>NZ_CP174501.1:0-3712500 GCF_045830615.1 Pseudomonas helleri
ATGTCCCGACTCAATCCCCGGCAGCAAGAAGCCGTGAGCTACGTCGGCGGCCCTCTTTTGGTGCTCGCCGGTGCAGGCTCCGGCAAAACCAGCGTAATTACCCGAAAAATCGCGCACCTTATTCAGAACTGCGGCATCCGTGCCCAGTACATCGTCGCCATGACCTTTACCAACAAGGCGGCGCGCGAGATGAAGGAGCGCGTGGGCACGCTGCTCAAAAAAGGTGAGGGCCGAGGCCTGACGGTCAGCACGTTCCACAACCTGGGGCTGAACATCATCCGCAAGGAGCACGCGCGGCTGGGGTACAAGCCGGGCTTTTCGATCTTTGACGAGGCCGACGTCAAGGCGCTGATGACCGACATCATGCAAAAGGAATACTCGGGTGATGACGGGGTCGACGAAATCAAGAACATGATCGGCTCGTGGAAAAACGACCTGATCCTGCCGCCTCAGGCCCTGGAAAATGCGCGCAACCCCAAGGAACAGACGGCGGCCATCGTCTACACCCACTACCAGCGCACGCTCAAAGCCTACAACGCGGTGGACTTTGACGACCTGATCCTGCTGCCGGTAAAGCTCTTTGAAGAGCACGCCGACATCCTCGAAAAGTGGCAGAACAAGGTGCGCTACCTGCTGGTAGACGAATACCAGGACACCAACGCCAGCCAGTATTTGCTGGTCAAGTACCTGATCGGCAGCCGCAACCAGTTCACCGTGGTAGGCGATGATGATCAGTCGATCTACGCCTGGCGCGGCGCCCGCCCGGAAAACCTGATGCTGCTCAAGGACGATTACCCGTCCTTGAAAGTGGTGATGCTGGAGCAAAACTATCGCTCCACCAGCCGTATTCTGCGCTGCGCCAACGTGCTGATTTCGAACAACCCGCACGCCTTCGAGAAACAGCTGTGGAGTGAGATGGGCCACGGCGATGAAATTCGTGTGATTCGTTGCCGCAACGAAGACGCCGAAGCCGAGCGCGTCGCGGTCGAGATTTTGACCCTGCACCTGCGCACAGACCGGCCTTACAGCGATTTTGCGATTCTGTATCGCGGCAACTATCAAGCAAAACTGATCGAACTGAAGTTGCAGCACCACCAGATCCCTTACCGCCTGTCGGGCGGTAACAGCTTCTTCGGGCGTCAGGAAGTGAAAGACCTGATGGCCTACTTCCGGCTGATTGTGAACCCGGACGACGACAACGCCTTCTTGCGGGTGATCAACGTCCCACGGCGTGAGATCGGCTCGACCACGCTGGAAAAACTCGGTAACTACGCCACCGAGCGCAAAATCTCGATGTACGCGGCCACCGATGAAATCGGTCTGGGCGAGCATCTGGACAGCCGGTTCACCGACCGCCTGGCCCGTTTCAAACGGTTCATGGACCGCGTGCGTGAACAATGCGCGGGCGAAGACCCGATTGCCGCGCTGCGCAGCATGATCATGGACATCGACTACGAGAACTGGCTGCGCACCAACAGCTCCAGCGAAAAGGCCGCGGATTACCGCATGTCCAACGTCTGGTTTTTGGTCGAGGCGTTGAAAAACACCCTTGAGAAAGACGAAGACGGCGCCATGACCGTCGAAGAAGCCATCGGCAAGCTGGTGTTGCGCGACATGCTCGAGCGCCAGCAAGAAGAGGAAGACGGCGCCGAAGGCGTGCAGATGATGACGCTGCACGCCTCCAAAGGCCTGGAATTCCCCTACGTGTTCATCATGGGCATGGAAGAAGAGATCCTGCCGCACCGTTCCAGCATCGAAGCCGACACCATCGAAGAAGAACGCCGACTGGCCTACGTGGGCATTACCCGCGCCCGTCAGACGCTGGCGTTTACCTTTGCAGCCAAGCGCAAGCAGTACGGCGAAATCATTGATTGTGCGCCGAGCCGCTTCCTGGATGAGTTGCCACCGGACGATCTGGCCTGGGAAGGCAATGACGACACCCCCACCGAAGTGAAAGCGGTTCGCGGAAATACGGCATTGGCCGATATACGCGCGATGTTAAAACGCTAAAATCGACTACTTTTTACTCTACCTTCAGCGCATAGGCGCTATTTGAGGACGTTACGTTGGAAGCACTGCACAAGAAAATTCGCGAAGAAGGCATCGTGCTTTCCGATCAGGTTTTGAAGGTTGATGCCTTTTTGAACCACCAGATCGATCCACAGCTGATGAGAGAAATCGGCGATGAGTTCGCGCGTTTGTTCGCTGATGCGGGCATCACCAAGATCGTGACCATCGAAGCCTCGGGCATTGCCCCGGCGGTGATGACCGGCCTGAACCTGGGCGTTCCGGTGATCTTTGCACGCAAGCACCAGTCCCTGACCCTGACTGAAAACCTGCTGACCGCGACGGTGTACTCGTTCACCAAGCAAACGGAAAGCACCGTGGCCATCTCGCCGCGTCACCTGAAAAGCACCGACCGCGTGCTGGTCATCGATGACTTCCTGGCGAACGGCAAAGCGTCCCAGGCGCTGATTTCGATCATCAAGCAAGCCGGCGCCACCGTGGCTGGCCTGGGCATCGTGATCGAGAAGTCGTTCCAGGGCGGCCGTGCCGAACTGGACTCGCAGGGCTACCGCGTTGAGTCCCTGGCACGGGTTAAATCCCTGGCCGACGGCCAAGTGACGTTTATCGAGTAACTACCCCGATCTGTTAGCCGCTGCCGCAGGCTGCGATCTTTTAAAGATGAAAAGATCGCAGCCTGCGGCAGCTCCTACGGGGTCAGTGGTGGTGGGGGGCTTTTGCAGTCGCCTGCAACCCCGCCAGCAGTACGCGCTGATACACCTCTTCGCGCAGCCCGTCCGGGTCTGTGAGCTGCATGCGCGCCAGATGCTCGGGGAACGCCTGCGGCGACGGCGCTTCAAGGGCAGCCTTGCCAAGCCGGTAGAGTTGCGTGAGCTTGAATTTGCTCTTGAGCCAGTTCAAGGCGCGCAGCAAGTCTTGCTCCTGGGTGCTGAAATCGCTGCCCAGCGGGTACTCCGGGAATAAATGCGGATGGCGGGCAGCAATCGCCTGCAAGCGTTCCGGGCTGTTGTCGGCAAAGCGCGGTTGCAGTTGAAAGTCTTTGGGCAGTTTGCCCACCTGCTGCGCCTGGGCGATCAGTTCGGTCTGGAAACGTGAGTCGGTGATGTTGAGCAGTGCCTCGATCACGTGCCGGTCGGTTTTGCCGCGCAAATCAGCAATGCCGTATTCAGTAACCACGATGTCGCGCAAATGGCGCGGGATCGTACAGTGGCCATATTCCCAGACGATGTTGGAACTGACATCGCCGCCCGACTCGCGCCAACTGCGCAGGATGATCACCGAGCGCGCATCGTGCAGCGCATGGGCCTGCGCGACAAAGTTGTATTGCCCCCCTACTCCGCTGAGCACACGCCCGTCTTGCAACTGATCCGCCACCCCGGCGCCCAGCAAGGTCGCAGTGAACGCGCTGTTCACAAAGCGCGCATCGCGGCGTTGCAAGCGCTTCAGCGTTTCTTGGCCATACAGCTCGTTGATGTAGCTGATGGCGGTCATGTTGAATTCGGCGCGCTTGCTGTGGGGCAGTTCGTTCAAGCGCTGATAAAACTCCTGCGGGCCCAGCAGAAAACCGCCGTGCACGCTGATGCCATCGGTGTGCAGGCTTTCGTCGAGGGTACCGGCGTTGGCTTGGGTCTGGCGTTCGACATCGGGGTACACCTTGCGCCGCACAATGCCGGCGTCGACCAGCACCATCAGCCCGTGCACAAACATTTCGCTGCAGCCATACAGGCCCTGGGCAAAGGGTTCTATCCCGCCTTCGCGCTCAATCAGGTTACGCCACGGGCTGATGTCCAGGTCGTCGAGCAAGGCGCAATAACCTTCGTTGTCCGCCTGGCGTGCGAGCAGCGAGGCGGTCAGCGCATCGCCCATGGCGCCGATGCCGATTTGCAGGGTGCCGCCGTCACGGATCAAGGTGCTGGCATGGTGGCCAATAAAGTGGTCTTGCAGGTTGACCGGCATGCTGGGCGTGGAAAACAGCGTGGTGCGCTCTTCGTCGTCGATCAGCAGGTCGAAAGCGTCTGCATCGAGTTCTGAGTCGCCGGGCATGTAGGGCAAGTCGCTGTGCACCTGGCCGAGCAGCAGGATGGTTTCGCCCGCCTCACGGCGCTTGGTGATCATCGGCAAGAGGTCGAGGGTGATGTCCGGGTTGCAGCTCAGGCTCAGGCGATCCGGGGCCTGGGGGTTACGGGCCACCAGTTGCGCCACCAGGTTCAAGCCGTTGGCGTTGATGTCGCGGGCAGCGTGGCTGTAGTTGCTGCTGACGTAATCCTGTTGCGCCGGTGGGCTGTTGAGCAAGCTGCCTGGCTGCATGAAAAACTGCTCGACGTTGATGTTGGGCGGCAGGCTGTCGCGGTGCAGGTCGGCGAGGTAATCCAGCTCGATATAGTCGCCAAACACGCGCTCTACGAATGGTTGCAGAAAGCGCTTTTGCAAGCCGTCGCCCAGCGCCGGGCGGCCCAGGCTCAAGGCGGTGTAGATGGTTAGTTGGCGTTCGGGCAGTTGCTTGATTCGCTGATACAGCGCGTTCACAAAGCGATTGGCTTTGCCCAGGCCCAAGGGCAAGCCCAAGTGGATGTGGGTGGGCAGCCGAGACAGTGCTTCATCGACTGCGCGCTCGATCGAACAGGATTGCACCATCGGATCCTCCAGGAACTTGCGTGTCTAGCGAATAGACCGAGAGTGACCGGAGTTGGTTGCAAAGCGCAAGGCGCAAACACTTTCAAACTGTAGGAGCGAGCTTGCCTCGCGATCTTTTAAACCATCAAAACATCGCGAGGTAAGAGACGGCGGGGAGTTATAAGCCAGACATTTTCTGGATCGCGGCTTTGAGCTCGGCGTCGCTGCATTCGCCGCACGTGCCTTTTGGCGGCATGGCGTTGAGCCCGGTAATCGCCTTGGCCAAGAGGCCATCAAGGCCGCCTTCTTTGTCGGCGCGGGCTTTCCAGGCAGCGGTGTCGCCGATTTTCGGCGCTTCCAGCAAGCCAATGCTGTGGCAAGCAGTGCAGTGTTTGGCGATCACGTCATCGGGGCTCATGCCTCCCCCGCTCGCGGCTGCGGTCGCGCCACCTCCACCCGCGGCACATTCCTGGCCTTGAATGCAGACTTTACCCACAGGCTCCAGGCGTTTTGCTATCTCATCAGCCGACGTTGTGGCCTGGGCGTTGGCAGCCCAAAGGGCCAGTACTGTTGCTGGTACGGCCAGCATTTTCATAATTAGGTTCACGCGTACACCCTCAATGGTGGCTATTCACGCCCACAACCACGGTTTTGCAGGCGGCGAAAGTATACCGATTAGCCAGACGCACTGAAACAACCCTAATTTTAGAAGGGGAATAGGCGTGACCGATGAATGTCGCGGGCGCCGCCAGAGCTGTGCAGGGCGACGCTTTGCTTAGAAGTTCGCGGGGGTGGCTGCGCTGATTAGTCGCGCCGCTACGTCGAACGGGTTGCGGAAACGGTGCGGTTTCGAGCTCTCGAAGTAGTAGCTGTCACCGGCTTCCAGCACGAACGTCTCCAGACCGACAGTCAACTCCAGGCGGCCCTCGACGAGGATCCCGGTTTCTTCGCCTTCGTGGGTCAGCATTTCATCCCCGGTGTCAGCGCCCGGTGGATAAATTTCGTTGAGGAAGGCAATGGCCCGGCTCGGATGCGCCCGGCCGACCAGTTTCATGGTCACCGCACCATCTGAGATGTCGATCAGCTCATTGGCTTTGTAGACAATCTGGGTCGGTTTTTCCTGAAGAATCTCTTCGGAAAAAAACTCCACCATAGACATGGGAATGCCACTCAGCACTTTTCTCAGGGAGCTTATGGACGGGCTCACGCTGTTCTTTTCGATCATCGAAATGGTGCTGTTGGTCACGCCGGCGCGCTTGGCAAGCTCGCGCTGTGACAAACCTTTGATTTTGCGGATGGATTGCAGTCGTTCACCGACGTCCAATGCAGGAGCCTCCAGGGATCAGATTCAGGTCAAGATGGCGCCATCATGGCGATAGTGTTCAGTATTTACAACACTTTGACTTGAAACCTGAGAGCCCGGTCAGCCCTGCATTTTGCATACAACCCATCAGCTCCCGGAATAGAGCCGTGGCACTCGTTTCAGGTTGCAAAAAATTTGGTAGGGAATGGTTTCAGCTTTTTCCGCGAGTTCGCTGGCAAGAATGTTTTTGCCCCACAACTCAACGGTCGAACCCAGACCGGCGTCGGGCACATCCGTGAGGTCGATGCACAGCATGTCCATCGACACCCGGCCGAGCAATTGGCTGCGCTGGCCGGCCACCAGTACCGGCGTGCCGGTCGGTGCATGACGCGGGTAGCCGTCGGCATAACCCATGGCGACGACGCCGATGCGCATCGGTTTGGGGGTGATGAATTTTGCGCCATAGCCCACCGGTTCACCGGCGGGCAGTTCGCGTACGCAAATGACTTTGGACTCCACGGTCATCACTGGTTGCAGGCGTGCGGCCAGTGGGTGGTCTTGTTCAAAGGGGGTAGCACCGTAGAGCATCAGGCCGGGGCGCACCCAGTCGCTCGGCACGCTTGGCCAGCCCAGAATGGCAGGTGAGTTGCGCAAGCTGACTTCGGCAGACAAGTCGTCACGAGCCGCCAGGAACACCGCCACCTGCTCGACGCTGCGCAGGCTGTCGAGTTCATCGGCGCGGGCGAAGTGGCTCATCAGCACGATCTTCGTGACTTTGCCGCTGGCTTGCAGGCGTTGGTAAGCGCTTTTGTACTCGCTTGGGTGCAAGCCGACGCGGTGCATGCCGGTGTCGAGCTTGAGCCACACCTGAATCGGCTTGGCCAGTGTGGCCTGCTCGATAGCATCGAGTTGCCAGAGCGAATGCACGACGCACCACAAGTCATGTTCGACGATCAGCGGCAGTTCATCGGCTTCAAAAAAACCTTCGAGCAGCAGAATCGGCGCGCGAATGCCGGCGGCGCGCAGTTCCAGTGCTTCTTCGATACAGGCCACCGCAAAACCATCGGCCTCGGCTTCCAGGGCTTGGGCGCAACGCACGGCGCCGTGGCCGTAGGCATCGGCCTTGATCACCGCGAGGGCTTTGGCCCCCGTCACTTCACGGGCCAGTTGGTAGTTGTGTCGCAGGGCTTGAAGGTCGATCAGGGCACGGGCTGGGCGCATGGCGGCAGGCTTCTAACGGCAGTTGAATAAAAAAACGGTGCGTACCGCGGCGTTAACCGCGTACCGCACCGCAAGAGGGACTTTGCTTGGCAACGGTGACGTTAAGGCAGTGCAGCCACCACCGACAATTCCACCAGAATCTCGGGTTCGCACAGTTTGGCTTCTACGGTGGCGCGGGCCGGTTGCACGCCTTTTGGCAGCCACTTGTCCCACACACTGTTCATGCCCGCGAAGTCAGCATCAATGTCTTTGAGGTAGATGGTCACCGACAGAATGTGGCTTTTGTCGGTGCCTGCCAGATCCAGCAAACGCTCGATGTTTGTCAGGGTTTCGCGGGTCTGCTGCTCAATCCCTGCGTTCATGTCGTCGCCGACTTGCCCGGACAGGTAAACGGTGCCGTTATGAGCCACGATCTGGCTCATGCGGTCATTGGTGAGCTGGCGCTGGATTGCCATGTTTTGCAGTCTCCTGGTGGTTGCCGTAACGAGAAATATCGAGGCCTTCGGCGCTGATTTGTGGGGTCTTTTTGGCCATCACGTCAGCGAGGAAGCGACCAGAGCCGCACGCCATGGTCCAGCCGAGTGTGCCATGACCGGTGTTCAGGAACAGGTTTTTGAACGGGGTCGCGCCCACAATCGGTGTGCCGTCCGGGGTGGCTGGACGCAGGCCGGTCCAGAAACTGGCCTTGCTCAAATCGCCGCCCTGAGGGTAAAGGTCGTTGACGCACAGTTCCAGGGTTTCGCGCCGTTGTGGCTTCAGCGACAGGTCAAACCCGGCGATTTCCGCCATGCCGCCGACGCGAATGCGGTTGTCGAAACGGGTGATCGCGATCTTGAAGGTTTCGTCCAGAATGGTCGAGGTCGGGGCCATGGCCGGGTTGGTGATCGGGATGGTCAGCGAGTAACCCTTGAGCGGGTAAACCGGCGCCTTGATACCCAGCGGCTTGAGCATTTGTGGCGAGTAGCTGCCCAGGGCCAGCACGTAGCGGTCAGCGGTTTCGAGCTTGCCGTCGATCATCACGCCATTGATGCGATCGCCTGCGTAGTCCAGGCGCTGAATGTCCTGTCCGAAGCGGAATTCGACACCCAGTTGAATGGCCATTTCAGCCAGGCGGGTGGTAAACATCTGGCAGTCGCCAGTTTGGTCATTCGGCAGGCGCAAGGCGCCGGACAGAATGTTGGTGACGCTGGCCAGCGCCGGTTCAACACGGGCGATGCCTTCACGGTCGAGCAGCTCAAACGGCACGCCCGACTCTTTGAGTACGGCGATGTCTTTGGCCGCGCCGTCCAGTTGCGCCTGGGTGCGGAACAGTTGCGTGGTACCGAGGTTGCGGGCCTCGTAGGCAATGCCGGTTTCTGCGCGCAGTTCATCGAGGCAGTCACGGCTGTACTCGGACAGACGCACCATGCGCTCTTTGTTCACGGCATAACGGCTGGCGGTGCAGTTGCGCAGCATCTGCGCCATCCACAGGTATTGGTCGATGTCGCCAGTGGCCTTGATCGCCAACGGTGCGTGGCGCTCCATCAGCCACTTGATGGCTTTGAGCGGCACGCCCGGCGCGGCCCACGGTGAGGCATAGCCAGGCGAAACCTGGCCGGCGTTGGCAAAGCTGGTTTCCATTGCCACGGCAGGCTGACGGTCTACCACGACCACGTCGAACCCGGCTCGGGCCAGATAATAGGCGCTGGCTGTGCCAATCACGCCGCCACCCAATACCATAACGCGCATATTTTTATCCCTCATCGCGGCCCGCCGCAGACGTTTATTATTCAAAGCGAAGATGCGCGCAGTATAAGAAGCTTTAGCCAGTGAGTTTCACTGTATAACCAGCTATATTTGGCGACAATTCTCGGCCAAAACGCTTTTGACAAAGGAGAATCTCCTATGCGTACAAATCACCAAACAAAGCGTGAATTAGACAAGATCGACCGCAATATTTTGCGCATTCTGCAGGCCGACGGGCGCATCTCGTTTACCGAGCTGGGCGAGAAAGTCGGGCTGTCGACCACGCCCTGCACCGAGCGCGTACGCAGGCTGGAGCGCGAAGGGATCATCATGGGCTACAACGCCCGGCTCAACCCGCAGCACTTGCAGGGCAGTTTGCTGGTGTTTGTCGAAATCAGCCTCGACTACAAATCTGGCGACACATTTGAAGAATTCCGACGCGCCGTTCTGAAACTGCCCCATGTGCTGGAGTGCCACCTGGTGTCCGGTGACTTCGACTATTTGGTCAAGGCGCGGATCAGCGAGATGGCCTCGTACCGCAAACTGCTGGGCGACATTTTGCTCAAGCTGCCCCACGTGCGGGAGTCCAAGAGCTACATCGTGATGGAAGAAGTCAAAGAAAGCCTGAACCTGCCGATCCCGGATTGATAGTAGGAGCGAGCTTGCCTCGCGATCTCTTGATCTTTAAAAATCAAAAGATCGCGAGGCAAGCTCGCTCCTACAGGGTCGTTTTGAGGTCAAAAGTGCTGATCCAGAAACGCAAAATACTGCGCCCGAATGTCGGCAGTTTCATTGGCCAGATGGTGACGGGCCTGGGGAATCAGCAGCACCTGCGGGTGATTGAACTTGGCGTCCAGCACCTTGAGGTTGTGTTCCCAATCAACGGTTTTATCCGCCTGGCCCTGAATCACCAAGGGCTGGCGGGCGCTCGGCGGCAAGGCCTCGACGCGAGGGATCCAGCGCGCCATGGCGCCGACCCAGGCGGTGGGCAGGCGCACGGGCTGTAGCGGATCGGCCTGCAAAAACGGCATGAAGTCGGGGTCATTGGTGTTCTCGCTGAAGCGCCGCTCAATGCCTTTAACAAAGGGCCTGAGCAGGTAATAGCTGAACTTGGACCACTGCCAGTCTTTGGGTCGCACCAGCGGCGCCAGCAAGATGGCCTGGCCCTGGGCCGGGCTCTGCTCGCCGTGATGAAGCAAATGGTCCAGCACCACGGCACCGCCGGTGCTCTGCCCGATTAAGTGCCAGGGCTGCGGCAGGTTCAGCGACTGGGCCTCGATAAACAGGCCTTGCAGCGCCTCCTGGTACTGATAAAAGTCGCCGATGCTGGCGCGCTCGCCGCTCGACAGACCATGGCCCGGCAAGTCGCAGGCAATGACCACAAAACCGTGGTTCAACCCCCACTCGATCACATGCCGATACAGCCCCATGTGATCGTAAAAACCGTGGATCACAAACAGCGTGGCTTTGGGGGTGGACTCAGGCCACCACACCTGGCTGACCAAGTCGTAGCCTGCGGCACTGAAGCGCCCCAACTGACGACGGACCGGTACTGCGCGCTGCGCAAAGTCCAGCCCGTAAAAATGCTGGTATGCCAGATCCTCACTCGATAAAGGCTGACCTGCGACCAACGGTTGTAAATGGGGGCGCAAGGACTCGGGGGAAAACGCGACAGACATAGGGGTTCCAAACAGAAAGGCATGAAGGCAGAACAGTCTTTATAGCTGACGATATTCTGCTGTCAGTTTAAGCATGGCAAGCTACGCGCCCTTTCAGGAACATTCAGCATGCCCATAACGACCCTTAAAACCTGGTTTGCCTGGCTGTTGGTGCTGACCTGCGCCGTGGGTGTGTGGGCCGCCTACCAGTGGTTTGAGGGGCGTTACATCCGTGCGTTCAACGATCAGACTGTTTTGTTTGCCGGGGACGTGCTGGCCCTGCCCGCAGACCTCTCGGGCCCCGGGCCGATTCGCGTGGTGCACTTCTGGGACCCGGCCTGCCCGTGCAATGTCGGCAACCAGCAACACTTGAGCGAACTGCTGGCGACCTACGTCCCACAGGGCGTTGAGTTCTATGCCGTCCAAAAGCCCGGCAGCCAGGGCCAGTTGCCTGCCAGCCTGGGTGCGATCAAACCCCTGACCGCCCTGCCCGGCGCCGAACACCTGAGCGTCAGCCCGGCGGTTGCCATCTGGGACCGCAGCGGCCAACTGGCCTACTTCGGCCCCTACAGCGAAGGCGCCACCTGCAACGCCAGCAACAGCTTCATCGAACCTGTGCTGCAAGCCTTGACCCAAGGCCGCAGCGTCAACGCCACCCACACCCTGGCGGTGGGGTGTTACTGCCCGTGGTCGTCGAAGCAGTCACTGCCCATGCAGCGTTGAAAGCAATGATTGGCCGGGAAGGGCTCGAACCTTCCACCTCACCCTTATCAAGAGTGCGCTCTACCCGCTGAGCTACCGGCCAGTTAACTTATCCACAGGTTGCTGACCTGTGTGCCCGCCCCAATACCGCTGCCCTGCCCACAACATCAAGCTGGCAACGAAACAACAAAGGGCGAGGCTGGTAAATACCCCCTGAATGTCCAGCATTTCGCCCGTGCTGCGTCCAGCGAGAATGACACCGAAGCCTGCCGCCAAGGTGATGATGGTTTTGGTCAGGCCGCTGGCCACACCCGTTACGTGCTCACCCACAACAGCTTGCGTCGCGATTAATGTCAGCGCATTGGCGACCCCTAGAAATCCTCCACATAAGGTGACCAGCAGCAGATAGAGCCATTCGCTTAGTGCAAACGCAGCGCCCAGCAGTAACGCCGCGCTGGCGCACAGGCAGGTAGCCATCGCTCTCACTGCGCAAGATGACGGGATGCGGCCAGCAATGGGCCCACCGCAGGCCAGAAGCACCGCCGAGCCAAGGAATGCGATACCTGCTTGCAAGGGGCTCAACCCCCACACACTTTGCAACGACAACGGCACCACAAACAGATGCACCACCGTCGAGGTATTCACCACGGCCCCGGCTAACGTCAGCATCCAGTACGGTGCATTGCGAAACAGGCAAGTCGCGATCAGAGGGGTGGCGGCGTGTTTTTCGCGCCAGGCAAACAGACTGAAACTGAGCACCATTGCGCTGACGATCAAGACCGTTTGCGGGCTTACCCATGCGCGAGTGCCCAGTTCATCCAGCAAGAAGCCGAAGGCGACCAGCCCTACACTGACCAACAGCAACCCCAGCCCATCCACGGCTGCGCGCTCGCCTGACGGGTGTTGCCCGGCTATTGGCCAGCAACACCCGAGTGCGAACAGCACCACGGGCACATTGATCCAGAAAATAAACCGCCAACTGAACCATTGGCTCATTGCAGCCCCTATAAAAGGGCCAATCACCGTGGCGATGGCCCCAAGCCCTAACGCCAAACCCATTGCCCGACCGCGACGTGCACTGGGGTACACATGGCTCAACAGTGCGAGGCCCGAGGGCATGATGCAGGCGGCGCCGATGCCCTGAAGCACACGCGCAGCAATTAGCCCGTTCAGTGTCGGCGTAACGGCACACAGTAATGACGCCAGGCCGAACAGCGACAGCCCTGTGCGCAACATACGGCGATGGCCAATACCATCACTCAAGCGGCCGGCAGCCAGCATCAACGTACCGACGCAGAGCAAATAACCACTCACCACCCATTTAACGTGTGCTACCGACGCCGCAAAGTCATGGGCGATGGGCAGCAGCGCCAAATTCAATGCAAACGCATCCAGTTGAATACAAAAAATCCCGGCTGAAAAGGCCAGTAATGCCAGACGTTGAGACCGTTCAGAAGTCGATTTCATGGCCACCTGCGGGTTGGCGTTCAATACAAGCCCACTGAATGGGGTTGGTACGTCTGGTCAAGAATGGATGTGAGGAACTGCTCAAAGTCGGCCACTAACTCAAGGCCATGCTCTGGCTTATAGGTGTAAAGGCCTTCGCACATCTGTTTGTCGAGGCTGCTGTCGAGAAACAACGCGTATGAAAAACGGTCCTCTCTGGCATGTTCAGGTCGCTGCTGCACAACCCTGTGCGCGACTGCTGCGACGGGCCTGGCTGTGTGTCGGGTCAGGATTTCCATCGCGCATCCGAAGTTGACGATAAAACACCCGGGCCGGGGGTCAATCGGGCACCAGATACCCTCGCGCAAAACCTCAAGCCCAGGCTCCAGTGAGCGCAACACCGTGACCCAGCCGGAGTCTTTGTGAACGTTCAAGCCGCGCGCTTTTACGTGGGGGCGAAAATGATTGAACGTTAACGTATGGGTACCCGCCTGGGTCATGCAGTGCCCTGTAGCTTTGAGCCAAAGTGCGCGTGGAATATCCAGATGCTTCAGTACGGCCAGCATCACCTCGATGGCCAAGGCTTTCAGATGTTGCGCCAAGCTGCACAGTGCTTGGGGAAACAGCTGTTGCCAATGTGTGCTGCGCAAAAAGAATTGTTCTGTCTGATCTGCATCTCTGCAGAAATACCCTTGAAGAGGGCCGAGTTCGGTTTCGGTTTGGGTTTTAAATCCGCGATAAGCGCAGCCGCGTGGCTCGTTTGGAGGCGGGGGCAAATAAAAGTGGCGGGCGAATCGATCTCCCGGCGCAAGGTCAATTGGCGCGGAGGGCTCAACGAAGAAAAAACCGTCGAGTAGCGCCTGTTGCATGCCGTTGGCCTGATCAAATTGCAGGCCATGATTGGTCAGCGTGGCTTGTTGCCACGGGCGATTACACGCGGGAATGGAAGGCATAGCCCATTCCTTGCGCTTTTTGCACTGAAAAGGCTTTGAACGACTGATACCTGTCCAAGGCGCCCGATGGGTTGTATTGATAGAGGTCCATATCAAAGTCAGGCCCCATGTACACCGTAAATGACGACCGATCCGGCGCCTGCGCTGAGGGCCGGGTTTCGATAACGCGGTGCAAGACGGCCCGGCCAGGCAAGGGCAAATGGGCTGTCAGGATTTGATAGGCGTCGCCCAAGTTGACGATAAAACAGCGTGGCTCCAGTGCAACGGCTTGCCACACGCCCTTGTGGAGGATTTCGAATCCTGGCTGATCGGCTGCGATCAGGGTGATAAAACCGCTGTCAGTGTGTTCGACGATCCCCAGCGTGCCTCTGACACAGGCACGGTAGTGGTTGAGGGTTGTGTAACACAGGCTTGTCTCGTCCAGCGTTGCCCCGGTGATGGTTGCCCAGTGCTCCTTGCGCACCGCTGAGGCCTCAAACAAATGACGCAAGACCTGTACCGTCAGGATTTTCATGGCCTCCAGTAACTCGGTTACAGGCAATGCAAAATACTCGTGCCACAGATGGCTCTCGATTTGCAGTTGTTCGACCTGATTGGGGCGATCTTCGTAGCCTAACTTTGAGCGTGGGTGGGCATGCTCACGATGGCCGCGCATTCGATCCAGAGTGTCTAGCCGGGGTTGATAAAAATTACGGCACAACTCAAAGCCCTGGTTCAGGTCTACACCCTGCGGGATTTCCAGCAAAAATGCGCCAAGGCTTAGCGCCTGTTCAAGCGTGCTCTTGCTGAAGGCCAGGCCGTGGTGGGTCAAACGTGCTCGGGGCAACGCTATCGCACGGGGTTGATCGGCTGCGGATAAGCTCATGCTACCTCCACTGAAGCGTCCATCTTTGGATATCAGGGCCTGTGGATAACCTTGCCCGTTGTTACAGCGTGTGTGTCCTGTCGTAGGTACGTGCGACTTCCTGCTCGGCAAAGTCCGCCACGCTTTGCAGCACCACAGCCCGGCCATGACGGTATTGGTAGATAGTGCCGTCGAGCGCCGAGTCGAGAAAAAGCGCATATGAGGTTCTTTCGAGTCCTGGCTCACGGGGTTCGAGTTGCGCAACGCCGTGAATATTGGCCCTGACGGGTGTTTCAAGCCTTGCGGTCAGCACCTCGAAGGAACTGCCGAAATTGATGATGAAGTAGCCTGGTTCCGGGTTGATCGCCCGTATCTGCCCGTTAATCCACGCATATAAGCCGGGCTCGGTAGAGCGAAGTACCGTCACCCACCCCGAATCGCGGTGAAATTTGCAGCCGCGAGCCTTTTTTGACGACCGAAAATGGTTGAATGCCAGCATCTGATGCCCGCCGTTCTCGCTAAGACCTGACGAAATGAAAGGCCAGTCGCGGACCGGGAGCTTGAGGTGGGCCAAGGTGCTGCGCAGCACACTGATGCCGATGGCTGCCATTTGAGTACCCACTATCGCCACTGATTGGGGTAACAAGTGCCAATTGGCGCGCTCGATGTAGAAGTTTTCCCATTGATCGTGGGGGCGGTCGAAATAGCCCTGATAGAGCCCGGGCACGTCCATGTCGAGAAAGCCGTTTTGGGGCAGGTAAAACTGCTGTGCAAATTGATCAGCGGCCTTACACACCAAGCCTTGGGGCATTTTCAGCAAAAAGAAACCTTGCTCAAGCCCACGGGCAAACCCATTGGGCGAATCGAAGACCAATTTCGTGCCCGCAAGTCGTGCCCGCTCCAGAGCACAGGGCGGGTACATGGCCTGTGCGTGGGCCTGATGCAACGGTGAAGGCAATGTCAGGCTGTCCCGGTAGGTAGCAGTGTGGCGATTAACCATCGCTCTGATCTCCACAGTGTTTGGGGCGCAGGGTCAATACGCCTGGCTGTGCGGGCTTGGGCATCGCGCAATGGCGTCGCAGACTGAGGTCGATACCTTCGCTGCTGACCTCAAAGCGGCCATAAAGCTCACGTAGCAACAATCCTTGAATGTTGACTGAGAAAAGACGGCCTGGGCATTTGCGTGGGTTGCGCCGGGTGTTGAGCATGCTGAACGAGTTGATGTCATAGCGATTGCGCGCCAACAGTGAGGTGCAGAGCGCGTGGGCTGTGTCGTCCTTTTTTTGCAGTGCCAGAATATGGGTGACATCGAAAGCTTCAGGCTGGGTAAAAATGTGAGGATCTCTATTGGCCTGCCAGCGGTCCAGCCACAACTGGGTGTCCTCGGGGACTAGCACGCGCTGACCTGCATGTTCGATTTCGCACGGCTTAAGCGTCCGACGCCAAAGCGCTGTTGGGTTGGAGCCTCCTAGACGCAGCGCTTCCATGACCGCCAGATCAATAACGTTTGGTGCTTGAGTGCAACTGTCTGAGGCCGCTAACAGGACCTCACGTTTAACGTGGGCAGAGGTCTCGATGTACGCCAGCGACCACAACAGGCTAAGCGCCGTAGTGTCATAGGTTGCAATGATGATTGTGCCGATCTCCAGCGCCCGCTCCGTACTCAGGTTTTCAATGTTTTTCCGGGTAAAAGGCAGCGCCCAAAGGGCGAAATGGCCAAGGATCAGGTTGGTCAGGGGCGCTTGTTCAATGGCGTCGAAGTTGGTGAGCAGCAGGTCTTTGATGAACGGTTTCAAGGCTTCATGCTGCTTTAGCGCGAGCCTGTCGTCATGACTGATGACCTTGGAGGCCTGTTCGAAGAATCCGCTGACCACGTCCCTGAACTGATCGTCTTGCAGGTACTGGTCCAGGCTTTTTATCGTGCAGTCCAGGATGCCTGGTAGATAGCTATCAATTTGACTGACCCACAATAAGGTCAATTTCTCCATGCACATCGGAGTGCGCGGGCATTGGTGCAAAAAGACTGCTGCCAAACGACGAATATCGTCTTTTATGCTGTCGATAAAACGCTGACTCCCGAGCACATGCTCCACTGCCCGACGTTTTTGCGAGCGCAATGGGTCACTGATGTGCAACGAGCCCAAAAAGCCACCGAACAACTCATGATTGGCATCGGTTGAGGGCGCAAGGTCTTCATCATTGAATAGCGCACGATTGTCCATCTGATAAAGCGCCAGTTGTTCGCCCATCCAGAAACTGCAAAGGCCGCCTGACTGTTCAGCGCAGTGACGAATTCCGCTGACCTTAAAGTACTCAGTGGCGGGCAAGCCTTGCACAGACGTTGCAATGTGGAACTCGTCGCCATGCCCGCGCACGGGGCAAGGTCCTGGATGATGCGCAATAAGTCCGGCAAAAGGCGGGCATTGTTTATTCATTGGGCGTGCCCTGAGTCTGTTCAGAGAGGATGCCGAATGAGGCATGCCGGTCTTGCCAGGTGCGCTCGTTGAATCGACGAAGGAATGCTTCAGCACTCATCAGCCGTCGCAACTCGCCCAAAGGTTGCACTTCGTAGAGGTCAGCGCTGGCGGGAGGATTGATGAACGTGGCAAACGAGAAGCGGTCTTCTTGTCCCGGCAGCGCCGGGCACTCGCGCACACGATGCTTAATGGCTCGAGCCGAAAGCGGCAGTTGCGCACTGAGTAATTCAAGGCACGCGCCGAAGTTGACAATGAAATACCCAGGTTCAGGCTCAATAGGCTGCCACCCCCCGTCGATGAATGCCTCAAGGCCTGATTGGCGGGTGTACAGCAGCGTCACAAAACCGGTGTCCTGATGTTCTGCACAGCCCGGCAAATGGCGTTCGGGACGGTAATGGCTCGCGGCAAACCAATGGGTGCCCTGGCCTGTCACGGCGCCACCACTGGCGGATGCCCATAGCGCCTGAGCCACTCCAAGTTCGCGCAAGGCTGTCTGAAGAATCACCTGGCCAAGCGCGTCCATTGCGAGCACCATTTTCACCACGGCACCTGGCAGGCGTGTGGCCCAGCGCGTTTTATCGACTAACAGATGTTCAGTCTGAAAATGTTCGCGATCGAAATAAATATCGGTCTGAGGACGGAAGCCGCGATAGCGGGTGGAAGACGTGGCGGGTAAATAAAACTCGCGGCACAGTTTTATGCCCGGCTCAAGATTTAACGTTTCCGGGATTTTCAGTAAAAATAAACCTTGCTCTATGGCCGCGCGTAAACTGAATGGCGTTTTAAATAGTAAAGCGTCTTGATAAATAATGGCACGCTGCATATTAATCTTGTGTGTTTTCATTTTGCGCGCCTCCTGCATTGACAGTGCCTTGGTAAATCTCCTGGTCATTATTGTTAATTAATTCTCGAGCATCACAGATGCGTTCCAGGCCCCGTGTTGGGTAATAAGAAAAGATGCCGTGGTCATGGGGTATAAAGTTACTGGAACTGAAGTGCCCAAAACTAATGCGGTCTTGGGCTTGGTGCGTTACTCGATGCAAGATAGCAGCCACTGGCGAATCGCAATGAGCCGTTAACCACTCCATTGACAGCCCGAAGTTGATCACGAATGTATCAGGCGCACATTTAACGGACTCCCAACGATCAAGGCGGTTTACCTCAAGTCCAGGTTGAGTGGTGCGCAGAATTGTCAAAAAACCATCATCTTTGTGCGAGCTCAACCCCGCCTCTGGTAACTGCGCGCGGTAATGGTTGAAGGTCAGGTGATAAGCCCCTGCGCCTTGTGAGCAACAGCCAGTGGCTTGAGGCCAGAGGTGTTTCGGTATGCCGGCGTAGTCCAGTGCGGCGCCCAGGATCAGCCGGGATAATTCGGTCATTTTCTCGGCTATCCGGGTAATTTCAGTTGGGTAGTAGCGACTCCAAAACCGGCGTTCCAGCAAAAACTGCTCAATCTGGTCGACGCGCTGATGGAATCCCAGCAGTTCATCGTCAAACTGGTTGGCCCTAATGTTTTTGAAATGCCCATACGGGCTGGCATCTCCCCGGTAAAACTCGCTAGCGAATTGATCGGCGGCCGTGATGTCCAGTTTTGCCGGGATAGTCAGTAAGAAAACGCCGTCGGCAAACGCTTGCCGCCGATCCTGATCATTGGCAAACCCCAACCGGCCGCCTTCAATCCAGGCACAGATCAATTGAGCGGTTGTGCCCACGGGGCGCGTATCGACACGTTTGTGGTAAAGCTCGCTATAGAGCTGGCCCGCTGAGGTTGGCCTGGTTGAGTGGCGCATATTCACCGTCCTTTGAGGCACAGAGAAACGATGGTCAGCGCCTTGAGTTCATCAGGAGCCTGGGGGTGTAGACCCTGAGCTATCTCCGATAAGGTGCTGAACGAGCCGGGGTAGATCATCACGCTGTGCCCCTGCTGCTGCAGGCAGGCAAAAATGGCAAATTCTTCAAGAAAGTACGCTGTCGAAAAACCGACCTTGCGTGCCCATTCGGCAGGGGTCGAGGCTTCCAGCCTTTTACGCAAGTAGTGCTCAGCAAAACATTTGACGGACTGACTGAACGCGGCGTCGGCTCGATAGAGGTGCGTGAGTTGAGCATGCAAGTGCTGATAACTTGCCAGGGCCTGAACCCCTTGGCAGGTGATAAAGCGAAATTGTGTGAGCGCGCGAAAATGCTCAAATACGGGCTGGCTTTCACCGACAAAACGCTTACCCAATTGCAGGGCTGTGGTCAGCGCTATAGAGGGATGCATGTCATGTACAGACTGGAGGGTCAGGCGGTGAATGCTGTCTCCCACCAGCACAGTGCACTGGGTAAAACGCCGCGAAATCCATTGCACAATGCTCGCCAGTTTTTCGGGATGGAAATGACTGTTTTCGAGGCTGATGCCTAAAAAGCAATGCTCGGATAACTCAAAATTATGTCGATGCTCCCCCGGTGATACTGATGCTATTTTTGCTTTATATTTCAAATTAATAGAAGTGCTGGTCGGTACACTACAGGCGCCGGAAATATTATTTAAATCGTGCGACATACTGACTCCTTGCTCAAGTATCGACGGTTAGTGTTCGAACTTGTTGGTGAGTTATAGCCGAATTGAATAAATAGACATGACACAGTAGCAGTTTCTAAAAATTGGTATCTATAAGTGTTATTTGAATGATTTATTTATAATTGCAGGTACGGTAATTCGCAACGTCTTACCATGTAGGACATTGCCAATTATTTTGTATGAATTAACCTACAAGTATGTAAAGGGTTGTTATCAAGCCTCATTTGCAGGCCTGCACTGGGTTAACTGTAGGAGCGAGCTTGTCTCGCGATCTTTTAAAGATCAAAAGATCGCGAGACAAGCTCGCTCCTACAGGGGGGGCTGGGTTAGTTCAGTGCGTAATTCAGCACGATGCCCACGAAGATCGCCAATCCGGCCCAGTGGTTGTGCAGGAACGCCTGGAAGCAGCGCTGGGGTTCGCGGTTGCGGGTGTACCAGAATTCCCACAGGTAGCAGCCCGCAGCCACCAGCAGGCCGAGGTGGAACCAGCCGCCGAGGTCGAATTGCACGCCGGCCAGCAGCAGGCAGCCCAACGACAAGCCTTGCAGGCCGAGGATGATCACGCGGTCGGCGTCGCCAAACAGGATGGCGGTGGATTTAACGCCGATTTTCAGGTCGTCGTCGCGGTCGGTCATGGCGTAGTAGGTGTCGTAGGCCACGGTCCACAGCAGGTTGGCGATGTACAGCAGCCACGCCGCCGCTGGCAGGCTGTCGGTCTGGGCGGTGAAGGCCATGGGCATGCCCCACGAGAACGCTGCGCCCAGTACCACTTGCGGGTAGTAGGTGTAGCGCTTCATAAACGGGTAGCTCGCCGCCAGGGCCAGGCCGCCGAATGACAGCCATACGGTGGTGGCGTTGGTGCATAACACCAGCAGGAAGCTGATGCCCATGAGCAGCGCAAAGAACACCAAGGCTTCTTTGCTGCTGATTTTTCCGCTGACCAACGGCCGCTGTTCGGTACGTTTGACGTGGCCATCGACCTTGCGGTCGGCAAAGTCGTTGATCACGCAACCGCCTGCGCGGGTCAGGATCACGCCGAACACAAAAATCAGCAGGATACCCAGCGAAGGCACGCCCTTGGCGGCAATCCACAAGGCCCACAAGGTCGGCCACAACAGCAGGTAAATGCCGATGGGCTTGTCCATGCGGGTCAGTTGGATAAAGTCCCAGGCGCGCGGGTTCAAGCGATTAAGTGATTTGAGCAGGCTCACGTACATCAGTTGTTCTCCGGCCGGGCACTCAGGGCGGCCCACAGGTTAGGTAAAAAAACTTCGGCCACCAGCACACTCAACGGGCCCCGGGAAAAACGCGAGCGGCGTGCCCACAGGCCGTCTGCCTGATCAGCCACGGGCAAGCCGCCGCGCGGGTATTGGCACACCTGCATCGGCCCGCGCTCAAAGGCGTTATCGCTGAACAGCAAGCCGCCCAGTGAGCGCGCGCCCAGCGCTTCCATGTCGAAGCCGCCTATTTGCAGGACGCTTTTCGCGGCGACGCTGCGGGCGAATACCCACGCTTGCTGATGGCCGCGTAAATACACTTCGCGCACCCAGCCCTGGCTGTTTTCAGGCAAATCGAGGGCCGTGCATTCGTCGGCACGAAGTGTCTGCCAACCTTCGAAAAGCGGCAGCACGCTGAAGGAACCGTCTGAAAGTGCGGTAAGACGTTGAGTCAGGGAGCCTTGGTCGAACAACCAGTCGAGGATCTGTTCGTCAGGCGGTGCAGGAAGTTCGCTTTGCTCAAGCCAGACAGGCGAGACCAGCGTAGAAGTTATGTGCGGCACAGTGGGTCATAATTGGCAGCCATTGAGGCGGGCGAGCTTATCACGCTGGTCCTTGCTTGAGCGCCAGAGTGCCATCAGGCAGTCGTCGGGCTTGCATCTGTCGGTGTTGATCAGTACAAACGGCCTGAATTTTGCGAGTAACACAACCGATTGATAAGAGTCTGTGCCCTCGCCCACGCCTGAGCGAAAGGAAATACCCCCATGAAAAAGTGGCAATGCATTGTTTGTGGACTGATTTACAACGAAGCCGATGGCTGGCCGGATGACGGTATTGCGCCCGGTACGCTGTGGCAGGACGTACCTGAAGACTGGCTGTGCCCGGACTGCGGCGTTGGCAAAATGGATTTCGAGATGATCGAAATCGGCTGATCCGCCTTATTTTTGAATTGATTGACTCTGGAGATTGGAATGAGCGCACCTGTTGTGATCGTTGGCACTGGGCTGGCTGGCTATAACCTGGCCCGGGAGTTTCGCAAGCTGGACAGCGAAACACCGCTGCTGTTGATCACGTCCGATGACGGGCGTTCCTACTCCAAGCCGATGCTGTCCACCGGCTTTGGCAAAAACAAAGAAGCCGACGGCTTGAGCATGGCTTTGCCCGGCGCCATGGCCGAGCAGCTCAAGGCGCAGGTGCGCACCCACACCCGCGTCAGCGGGATTGATCCTGGCCACAAGCAACTGTGGATCGGTGAAGAAGCCGTGCCTTACCGCGATCTGATTTTGGCCTGGGGCGCGCAATCGGTGCAGGTGCCGGTCGAAGGCGATGCTCAGGATGCGATCTTCTCGATCAATGACCTGGAAGACTACGCCCGCTTTCGTGCAGCGGCCGCGGGCAAGCGCCGTGTGCTGATTCTAGGTGTGGGCCTGATCGGTTGCGAGTTCGCCAACGACTTGATCGCGGGGGGCTATGAGGTCGACCTGGTGGCGCCGTGCGAACAAGTGATGCCGACGCTGCTGCACCCTGCGGCTGCGGCCGCCGTGCAATCGGGCCTGGAAAGCCTGGGTGCGCGTTTTCATCTCGGGCCGGTGCTCACGCGTTTGCAGCGCACCGAGGATGGCCTTGAGGCGCACTTGTCGGACGCCAGCGTGGTCGCCTGTGATGTGGTGGTGTCAGCCATTGGTTTGCGCCCGCGCACCGATTTGGCTGCCGCTGCCGGCCTGCGGATCAACCGCGGTATCGAAGTGGACCGCCATCTTAAAACCTCCCACGCCAACATCTACGCGCTGGGCGACTGCGCGCAGGTCGACGGTTTAAGCCTGCTTTACGTAATGCCGCTGATGAGTTGCGCACGGGCGCTGGCGCAGACCCTGGCGGGCAACCCGACAACGGTCAGCTACGGGGCCATGCCGATTACAGTGAAAACACCGGTGTGCCCGCTGGTGGTGTCGCCGGTGCCGCGTGGTTGCGAAGGTGTGTGGACGGTGGAAGGTCAGGGTGCCGACATCAAAGCGCTGTGCCGCGATGCAGACGGCAAGCTGCTCGGCTATGCCCTCACCGGCGAGGCGGTTCGCGAGAAACTGGCGCTGAACAAAGAGTTGCCTGCGCTGTTGGCGTAAACACTCTACCTTTTGTCGTAAATGTCATTGCCTTGCCTCAACAAAGCGCCTGCTGAGGGTGGCGCGTGACTTGGTCGCGTGCCATTCTCACACCGGTCTGCCGCAGAGTAGAGCCTGCGGCGCCTTGGATGCTGCTCCATAGAAGAGCAGCACGGACATAACAACAAAAAACCGTCAAAGAGGCTTCATCATGCGTAAACCAGAACTCGCCGCCGCTATCGCTGAAAAGGCTGACCTCACCAAAGAGCAAGCCAGCCGCGTACTCAATGCAGTGCTCGAAGAAATCACCAACGCCCTGCACCGCAAAGACAGCGTCACGCTGGTCGGTTTCGGTACGTTTATCCAGCGCCATCGCGGTGCACGGACCGGGCAGAACCCGCAGACCGGTCAGCCAGTGACCATCAAAGCCAGCAACACCGTGGCCTTCAAGCCTGGCAAATTCCTTAAAGACAGCGTCAACCCTTAAGCGGGGCTGGTTTTAGAGGAGCGGGCAAGCTGGCTTGCCCGTTCTTGAGAGTAAATTGGCCGATCATGCGGTCATAAGTGGCAAAAACCCGTCTATCTGCGCCTAATTATTTGGATATGTGGCGTTCTTCGCTCAAATCGTTAAACTGCGCCGGCTCTTTATTTATTCCCCGAGGCCGCGTACATGAAATTTCGTTTTCTGCTCTGGATGCTGGGCTTTCTGATGGGCAAAGCCAGCCGTAAAAACCCTGCTTTTCAACAGCAACTGGTTGATAAAGACATGGTGTTCCAGCTGCAAACCCTCGATGGCAAAGTCGCCCGTCACTTCAAAGTCAAAAACCAGCGTATTACCAGCCACTCGGGCTTATACCCGGACCCGGTGTTTGCCATCGCCTTTAAAGATGCCGCCTATGGTTTCGCCACGATGCAGGCCAAGAACAAGCAACTGGCGTTTATGACCGGGATCCAGGACAAGTCGATTCAGATTAAGGGTAATCCGGCGCAGGTCATCTGGTTTCAGGGCCTGACCAAGTACCTCAAGCCGCGTAAAAAGCCGAAGGCTTGAGCCCCAATCCGTAGGAGCGAGCTTGCCTCGCGATCTTCTTTAAGATCAAAAGATCGCGAGGCAAGCTCGCTCCTACGCGGTTTAGCCGAAGAACCAGTAGCACACCGCAATCGCTGCCACCACGCCTGAGAACTCTGCCAGCAAGGCGCAGCTCACGGCGTGGCGGGCGCGCTGGATGCCGACCGCACCGAAGTACACCGCCAGCACATAGAAGGTGGTTTCCGTGCTGCCCTGTACGGTCGCGGCCACCAGAGCCGGGAAGCTGTCGACGCCTTTGGTTTGCATGGTTTCAATCAGCAACGCCCGCGCCGCGCTGCCTGAAAACGGTTTGACCATCGCCGTGGGCAGCGCATCGACAA
The DNA here is from genome assembly GCF_045830615.1 of Pseudomonas helleri. NCBI lineage: Bacteria > Pseudomonadati > Pseudomonadota > Gammaproteobacteria > Pseudomonadales > Pseudomonadaceae > Pseudomonas > Pseudomonas helleri. Next base: position 24,254 of record NZ_CP174501.1, read on the forward strand.
AGCGCGTGTCCCAGCCCAGCCATTCGACCAGATGGCGAATGCCGTCCAGGCCAAAGTCCAGTGCGCCCGAAGCGCGCAATACGCCCACTGCGCAGAGCATCGCCACCAGGTACGGCAGCAGGTTTTTGGCTACGTCGAAGCCTTCTTTGGCGCCTTCGACAAACGCCTCGTAAACCTTGACCTTGCGCAGCGCACCGATCACCAGAAACAGCATGATCAGCCCGAATAGCGTCAGGTTGCCGAGGATCGATGACAAACTCGCCAGCGCCGCCGCTGACAGGCTCGCCAGCAGCGCCATAAAGCCCGCCAGAATCAGTGCGCCGGGTATCAGGTACGCCAGCACCACCGGGTCCCATAAGCGCAGGCGCTGTACGATGGCCACCGAGAAGAGGCCCACCAGGGTCGAGGCGCTGGTGGCCAGCAGGATCGGCAGGAACACCAGCGTGGGGTCTGGCGCGCCTTGTTGGGCACGGTACATAAAGATCGTGACGGGCAGCAGGGTCAGCGACGAGGCGTTGAGCACCAAGAAGAGGATTTGCGCATTACTGGCGCTGGTCGGGCTGGGATTCAGCTCTTGCAGCGCGCGCATGGCCTTGAGGCCGATCGGCGTGGCGGCATTGTCCAGGCCCAGGCCGTTGGCAGCGAAGTTCAGGGTGATAAAGCCCAGGGCCGGGTGGCCGGGCGGGACTTCCGGCATCAGGCGCTTGAACAGCGGCCCCAGCGCCCTGCCCAGCCAGTCGACGATGCCGGCCTTTTCGGCAATCCGCAGAAACCCCAGCCACAGCGTCAGCGTGCCAAACAGCAGCACCATCACCTCAACCGACAACTTGGCCATGGCAAAGATGCTTTCAACGATGGCCGCGAAGATCCCGGCATTTCCCCCGACCAGCCATTGGGCAAACGCCGACACCGTGGCGACAAGGAAAAAGCTGAGCCATAGGCCGTTAAGCATCGGGATACTCCTAATAAGTGCGGCAGATGATACCGGCCAGACCTCAGAAACGACAAACGTCGGGAGGTTGGCAAAATGGTGTTCAACGCAGAACTCGCAAAACCTGTAGTCGCTGCCGAGGAACGAAGGCTGCGATGCGGGCCGCAGGACCGCCGTTTGGGGTCACTGCGCAACCCATCGCAGCCTTCGTTCCTCGGCAGCGGCTACAGGAGAGGAAAAGTCGTGACGCCTAAAACAACAAACCCCGGACAAGTCCGGGGTTTGGGGAGTGAAGCGCCAGGCGAAGGTGATTAACCTTTGGCGGCTTCCTTGCTGCGCCAGTGCGGCAGCGAGTTCCAGTAGCGCTCGCCTTTGGCGGCGTCGTACATGCCTTCCCAGCGCGAGATGACCAGTACGGCCAAGGCGTTACCGATGACGTTGAGGGCGGTACGCGCCATGTCCATCACACGGTCTACACCGGCGATGAAGGCCAGGCCTTCCAGCGGGATGCCCACGCTGCCCAAGGTGGCCAGCAGAACCACGAAGGACACGCCCGGTACGCCGGCGATGCCTTTGGAGGTGACCATCAGGGTCAGCACCAGCAGCAGTTGCTGGCTGATCGACAGGTCGATGCCGTACAGCTGGGCAATAAAGATGGCCGCGATGCTTTGGTACAGGGTCGAACCGTCGAGGTTGAACGAGTAACCGGTCGGTACCACGAAGCTGCAAATCGCTTTCGGGCAACCGTAGGCTTCCATCTTCTCGATCACGCGTGGCAACACGGTTTCGGAGCTGGCGGTGGAGTAAGCCAGGACCAGTTCATCTTTGAAGATGCGCATCAGCTTGATCACCGAGAAGCCGAACAGCTTGGCGATCAGGCCCAGTACCGCGAAGGCGAAGAAGAGGATGGCCGCGTACACCAGCACCACCAGCTTGGCCAATGGCACCAGCGAGGCGAAGCCGAAGTTGGCGACGGTCACGGCGATCAGCGCAAACACACCGATTGGCGCGTAGTTCATGATCATGTGAGTGACTTTGAACATCGACTCGGACACGCCCTGGAAGGTTTTCACCAGCGGGTCGCGCAGCTCGGCGTTCAGGCTCGACAAGCCAAGACCGAACAGTACCGAGAAGAAGATGATCGGCAGCATCTCACCGCGAGCCATGGCTGCGAAGATGTTGGACGGGATCAGGTTGAGGATGGTCTCGATGAACGCGTGTTCATGCTGCACCTCAGCGGCAGTGGCTTGATATTTGGAAATATCCACCGTGCCCAGCGTGCTCATGTCTATCCCGGCGCCCGGGTGGAACACGTTGGCCAACACCAGGCCGACCAGGATCGCGATGGTGGTGACCACTTCGAAGTAAATAATTGTTTTTAGACCGATGCGACCGAGTTTCTTCGCATCCCCCACGCCTGCAATCCCGACAACCAGTGAAGAAATCACGATTGGGATTACGATCATCTTGATCAGACGGATAAAGATATCGCCTGCAGGTTGCAGGACGTTACTGATCCACCAGGCCTTTTCAGCACTGAAATGGTTGAGCAGTGCGCCGATTGCAATCCCGAGGACCAGACCGATTAGGATCTGCCAGGCGAGGCTAAGTTTTGCCTTCTTCATGTCATTACCCTTACTTCAAGTGGACTCGGGTACAGGCTCGGACTAGAGCGCTCAAGAGCGCAAAAAAGACCAAGCTGTACCCCCGTAGAAGGTCGCCCAAATCGAGCCGGACTGGCTCTTTGGCAGGCGAAAAAAGGCGCAACTATTCCCATGCACGGCGTTACCGTCTAATGCCGTAAACGCCTACCCTATGCCGAATCGGCATGGGTTTTGTCCGACAAGACCTCAAAAATCAGGAGGGTTGCACTGACAGAATAGATGACATAACCGCCGTAAACCGGCTGTTTCAAGGCCTTTTTGGCATTAAAGAAGGCTCACAGACAGCACTAGCATTTCGGAAATATCCCACAACACAAATCGAAAAATGAGAAGCCATCAATTTGCCAATAGTCGATATACGGTCGACGTTTCAAAGGGTAGTTCAAGCCACATCTTTTTCAGAAAAAATGAACTGGGATAAGCAATTACCGACGAAAGGCAGTGTCAGGCAGACGCAAAAAAACCAAGGCAAAACCTTGGCTTTTGGCAGTCGAAAACAGCGTTGTCGCCCTGCCCGGCATTCAATACCAGTTAGGGTCTTTCTTTAATTGCTCTTTAAGCAGCGCCTGGATTTCAGTATCAGGCTTGCCCAAGTATCGGAAATCGGCATGACGTGCAGGCGATTTGTCAGTAGGCAACCCCGCAGGCACTTCAACCAGCAGCGCGTAGGCATGCTTTTTGTCAAAGCTCACCGCGACTATCAGCCGTTGGGTGGAACACGATTGCTCGTTTTCGCACAAAGGACCGACTAGATACGGGTCACCGTCTTGTGTCACCGCGTTCATTTGCTCTGCACTGCCAGAGAGGTTCATGACCCACTCAGGCAAGCGTTCCTCTTTTTTAACCACTTTTTGCCACGCCTGACGGTAGTCCGGGTCGCTCAACAGTTGGTTGGCGCGGGACTGGCCGTCATTGGCGGCAAGGGTCATGGCACTGCTGCCCATCAACAGGGCAGCCGCCATTGCCTTAAGGGATCGACCGTACATCGTCAGCCTCGACCACGACGACCAAAGATGAAGGACACAACGAACATCACCAGGAATACGACAAAGAGGATCTTGGCGATACCGGTAGCCGTGCCCGCGATGCCACCGAAGCCCAACACTGCTGCGATGATGGCGATAATCAGGAAGGTAATTGCCCAGCTCAACATGGTGAATCTCCTTATTTCTGTTCGAAAGGGTGATGCCGTTTTGCAACTCAAGGCCCGGTCAGGGACTTAAGCGTGTGAACACTTAAAACACCCAACGTTCCGGAACGGGTTGGGTGTTGGCGGTTTGCGTGTCTTCAGAAGCTGCCAGGTCATAGCGGCCCATCGGGGTGCTTGAGCCCAATGCGGTAGAGCGAATGGCGCTGAAGTGGGTTTGTTGAGCAGCGATGGCGTGGGCTGGCACCGATTGCGCTGGGGATGGCTGCTGCCAATGTGCCCATTGCTGGCCGCCGATGAGCGTCATGACCAGCGCCAGGCTGGTGAAAAGGCCCTGCTGCAGGTGCTGTGAAGTCATACCCAGACTGGCGAAACCTTGACGATTCATGCTCAAACTCCTGCCACTCGCTGTTGTTATGAGGGTGTCGCCGCTGCGCTCATGGGGCAGTGACGGCTATGCGAGAGATATTGCAGGCTGCATGCCAGTTTTTTTGAAAGTAATAATCCTATATAAATCAGTGGTTTACAGATTTTTGAAGATGTTCGGCGCGAGCAACCTGCACGATGAGCCCTGATGGCACCGTGCGTTCTGCACGATCAGCGCCAGCGCGCTACAGTGCTGCCCGCTGAATGCGGCTCCAGCAGACCACCGGAGAATTTATCGGCCTGAACAATGCCGCAATCAGCAGCGCTAAAATCTTTAAAATCAGAGCGTTACAGGAGGTGTCCAGCGCCCTTCCCTGTTAGCCTCTGAATCATTCCTGAAAAATCATGCAACTTGCCCGATTATTCCGACACTAACCAAGATCACTCATAAAGGAACGCCGGATATGGAATCATCCAAAGAGCAACAGGGCCGCATTCTGCTGGTCGATGATGAGTCCGCTATCTTGCGCACGTTCCGCTATTGCCTTGAAGACGAGGGTTACACCGTCGCCACGGCCAATAGCGCGGCCCAAGCCGACGCCCTGCTTCAACGTCAGGTGTTTGACCTGTGTTTTCTGGACCTGCGCCTGGGCGAGGACAACGGCCTGGATGTGCTGGCCCAGATGCGTATTCAAGCGCCGTGGATGCGGGTTGTCATCGTGACCGCGCACTCTGCTGTCGACACCGCCGTGGATGCGATTCAGGCCGGTGCGGCTGACTATCTGGTCAAGCCGTGCAGCCCTGACCAACTGCGGCTGGCCACCGCCAAGCAACTGGAAGTACGCCAACTGTCTGCCCGCCTCGAAGCGCTTGAAGGTGAAGTACGCAAGCCCAAAGACGGGCTCGACTCACACAGCCCGGCCATGATGGCGGTGCTGGAAACGGCCCGGCAGGTCGCCGGCACTGACGCCAACATCCTTATTCTCGGCGAGTCCGGCACGGGTAAAGGCGAGTTGTCGCAAGCGATTCATGGCTGGAGCAAGCGCGCCAAAAAATCCTGCGTGACGATTAACTGCCCGTCGCTGACGGCAGAATTGATGGAAAGCGAGCTGTTCGGCCACACCCGTGGCGCCTTTACCGGGGCCAGCGAGAGCACCTTGGGCCGGGTCAGCCAGGCGGACGGCGGCACGTTGTTCCTGGACGAAATCGGTGACTTCCCGCTGACCTTGCAGCCTAAGCTGCTGCGTTTTATTCAGGACAAAGTCTACGAGCGTGTCGGTGACCCGGTAACGCGCCGCGCCGATGTGCGCATCCTCGCCGCGACCAACCTCAACCTTGAAGACATGGTGCGTGACGGGCGCTTCCGTGAAGACTTGCTCTACCGCCTGAACGTCATCACCTTGCACTTGCCGCCCCTGCGTGAGCGCAGTGAAGACATCCTGACGTTGGCGGACCGGTTTTTGGCCCGTTTTGTTAAAGAGTACGCCCGCCCTGCCCGCGGCTTCAGCCCGCAGGCGCGCCAGGCGCTGTCTAATTACCGCTGGCCGGGTAATATTCGCGAACTGCGTAACGTGGTGGAACGGGCCAGCATTATTTGCCCACAAGAAGTGGTCGAAGTCAGCCACTTGGGCATGGCCGAACAAACTGCCCCCAATACGCCGCGTATTGGCGCAGCCTTGAGTCTCGATCAGTTGGAAAAAGCGCACATCGGTGCGGTGCTGGCGACCAGCGACACCCTGGATCAAGCCGCAAAAACCTTGGGCATTGACGCCTCGACGCTCTATCGCAAGCGCAAGCAATACAACCTGTGAGCCATATCTGATGAAACTTGCGATCAAGCTGCGGACCCGGTTGTTCCTGAGCATTTCGGCATTGATAACGGTGGCGCTGCTGGGCTTGTTGCTGGGCGTGGTCAGCGTGATGCAGATGGCCAAATCCCAAGAGGCGCTGATCCGCAACAACTTCATCACCCTCGATCTGGGCCTCAAGCTGCGTCAGACCCTGGGTGACCAGTTGATCCTGATGCTGCGCAACCACCCTGATCCCAAGGCACTGGAATCGTCGGCGAACCAGTACCTGGCCCTGCTCGATGAGGGGATTGAACATGAGCGCGAACACAAGCTGGACAATGGTTTTGCCCAGGCCCGTGAGGACTACGAGCTTTTTCTGGAGGCCTTTAAAGAAGCCCATGCCAATGCGCTTGATATCGGCAGTGACCAGGAACTCTCCGACCGTTTCAACTCATTGCGCAATGGTCTGATCGAAGAACACCGCAAGGCGCTGGATAACATCTACACCGCGCAAGCGGCTGCCCGTGATCGCGCCATCATCATTGCTGGCTTGCTGGGGCTGGTCGGACTGGCGGTGCTGATAATCGGCTTTGTGACCGCGCATGGCATCGCCCGCCGCTTTGGCGCGCCCATCGAAGCGTTGGCCAAGGCCGCTGACAACATCGGCAAAGGCAACTATGAGGTCGTGCTGCCGCTGTCCTCTGCGGCGGAAATGAACCTGCTAACCCGTCGTTTCGGGACCATGGCCGAGGCGTTGCGCCAGCATCAGGCAACCAATGTCGATGAGTTGCTGGCGGGCCAGCAACGGCTACAGGCGGTGCTCGACAGTATTGATGACGGCCTGCTGATGATTGACCAGCAAGGCCGCCTGGAGCATTTGAACCCGGTGGCCCAGCGCCAATTGGGTTGGGACGAGGGCCGTCTGGGCCAACCGCTGGGCGAGGCATTGGGCCGCCCGGAACTCGACCAGCAACTGTTGACGGTCTTGCGCGGCGGCAGTCTTGAACGCGCGCCTGAAGACTTGAGCGTCGACATTGAGGGCGAAACCCGCCTGCTGACGTACAGCCTGACACCGGTCAGCCAGCCCAAAGGGCCGATCCTGGGGGCGGTGATGGTGCTGCACGATGTGACCGAGCAGCGGGCCTTTGAGCGCGTGCGCAGTGAGTTCGTGCTGCGCGCCTCCCATGAGCTGCGCACCCCGGTCACGGGCATGCACATGGCGTTTGGCTTGTTTCTGGAGCGTGCCCGTTTTGACCCGCAGTCCCGTGAAACCGATTTGCTGAACACGGTGAACGAAGAGATGCAGCGGCTGATGCAGTTGATCAACGACCTGCTGAATTTCTCGCGTTATCAGAACGGCCTGCAAAAGCTCACGCTGGCCCCGTGCAACCTTGAACAGATGCTCAACGAGGCCCGTGCACGGTTTGCCGATCGGGCGACGGCCAAGAACATCGAGCTACTGATTGATTTGCAGCCGGAGCTGCCGGTGCTGAATGCCGATCAGGCGCAGCTGGAGCGCGTGCTGGATAACCTGCTGGACAATGCCTTGCGCCATACCGCCAGTGGTGGGCAAATCCGCCTGCAAGCACGGCGGCACGGGGAGCGGGTCATCATGAGCATTGAAGACAGTGGCGAGGGCATTGCCTACGGCCAGCAAGGCCGTATCTTCGAACCCTTCGTACAAGTGGGCCGGAAAAAGGGCGGCGCGGGCTTGGGCTTGGCGTTGTGCAAAGAGATTGTGCAACTGCACGGCGGGCGCATTGGCGTGTACTCACGGCCTGGGCAAGGCACGCAGTTCTACATGGCGCTGCCGCTTTAAAGAGCTTGTAGTCGCTGCCGAGCTCCGCGAGGCTGCGAGTCTGCGAAGACTGCAAAAGGGCGAAGATTCTGCGGCGTTTTTGAGAAACGGGTTGCTTCGCAACCCTTCGCAGCCTGCGGCAGCGACTACAGGATCTGCGCAGTCCGAATAGCTCTACCGCTGTGTATTCAGCACGTTCAATATCGCCGCGCTTTCTGCATCAGGCGTGCCGTCGAAACGCGAAGGCCTAAAGTGCATCTGGAACGCCGCCAACACGTGGCGCGTGGCAACGTCCAGTTCGCCGGTTTGCGGCGTCTCATAACCCAACAACGCCAGTTGCTGCTGAAACCAGGTGATGCTGGGCATCGCGTTGGCATAGCGGGCCTGCTCGCGGGCCACGGCCTGGGCGTTTGGCCAGATCCCGAAACCGGCCTCGGCCAGGCGCTTCCAGGGGAACATCGGGCCCGGATCGAGCTTGCGCAATGGCGCAATGTCGCTGTGGCCGATGATGTTGTGCGGGTCGATCTTGTAGCGCGTCGAGATGTCTTTGAGCAGCGCGATCACCGACTGGATCTGACCTTCGGTGTAGGGGTACCAGACGCGACCGGTCGGGGTGTCGTGGTAGCCCGGGTTGACGATTTCGATGCCAATCGAGCTTGAGTTGAGCCAGGTGCGGCCTCGCCATTGGCTTTCACCGGCGTGCCAGGAGCGCTGGCTCTCATCGACCAGCTTGTAGATGGTCGGGGGCGTGTCGCCGATCAGGTAGTGGCTGCTCACCGGCCCGCTGGTCAGCAACTGCAATGAGCGCTCAAGCGAGGTGGAGGTGTAGTGAAGCACGATGAACTGCACGCGGCTGTCGTGGTTGGCCGAGGGGTGGCTGGTGTCCATGCGCGGACCGCTGGCGCAACCGGCCAGCAGAACAAAAGAGATGATCAACGTTAAAAATTTCATGGCAAAAAAGGTATCTGAGCAATTAATTGGCCAGCATACATGACTGGTCCCGGAACGTATCTGAACGCTGCCTGCGCGGGCAGGGCGTCAAGCTGAAGCCTGGCTGAACTCTATCGTATTGCGGCCCTTGTGCTTGGCCCGGTACAAGGCCTCGTCAGCGCGTTTAAGCACCTGTTCGCTGCGCTCGCCCAAGGCGAAGGGCGCGACCCCGATGGACGCCGTGAGCGTGACCGGCTCGCCCTTGAAGTGGAACGGGCAGGCCTCAATGGCTGCGCGCAGTTTTTCGAGCAACTGCAGGCCCGCAGGCAGCGCTGTGTTGGGGATGAGCAGGACGAACTCTTCGCCGCCAAAGCGCGCCACGAAATCGCCGGGGCGCAGGTGTTTGGTCAATTGTGCAGCGATGATCTTGAGCACTTTGTCACCGGCCAGATGGCCATAGCCATCGTTGATGCGCTTGAAGTGGTCAAGGTCGAGCATGGCGATCAGCAGCGGGTTGCCGTGGGTTTGCCATTGCGCGACTTCATGGGCCAGGCGTTCGCTCCAGGCCGCCCGGTTGGGCAGCCCGGTCAGCGGGTCGATCAAGGCTTTGAGGCGTTGCTCTTCAAGGTGTTCGCGATAACCCTGAGCTTGCTGCTCCATGAAGGCCACGCGTTCGGACAAACCTTGCAGGTGGGTGCACAGTTCTTGCTCACGGGCATCCCGCTGTTGCCGATGATGGTCCATCGTGCCCAGCAAGCCTTCGAGACGGTTCTCAAGGATGTGCTTGAGGCTGTTCAGGTCGACGGCGTCTTGCACGCTGCTTTGCAGGCTGTCGACGTGCTCGCGTATCTGGTTGTCCAGTTGCTCTGCCTCGGAGCGCCCCAGGGCGTGTCCGGCGCTGGCGGTTTGCAGGTTGCTTTGAAACGACTCCAGGCGCTCATTGAGCTGCTTGAGGTAGGTTTCAAATTCATGCTGGCCGCTGTCAGTAATGGCCAGCATCAAAATCGCCAGATCATCGAGGATCGGCAGTAATTCGTACCAGTTAAGCCCTTTTTCGAGGCGTTTGCGCATGGCTTCGGCCTGGGGCCGATGGTGCTCGGGCAGCGACAGGTCGTTCAACAAGCCGAGCAGGGTGGATTCAATATGCTCCGCCACGGAGCTGTACGTGGGCTCGGGGCTTTCGGGCAGGGCAAAGGTCGCGTCGGCTTCAGGCTCGGCAGGCGGCGGGGCCTCTGTTACTGGCGCCTGCGGCTCAAGGGTTTCGGCAGGTTCAGGCGCCTCAACGTCCTCTTCGAGACGCGCGTTTTCGGCGTCGACGAGCGCTACAACCGACTCAAGGGCGCCGATGACGACCGCTTCGTCGACGACTTCAGGCTCCGGGACTGTAGCCTCCGGGACTGGAGGCTCAGGGGGCGGCGGCGCCTCAACGTTGGCTTCAGGCTGGGCTTGCGCAGGTAAGGCTTCAGGCACCTCGGCTGGGGCAGGGGCGATAGGTCTGGGGGCTGGCGCGCTCGACACTTTAGGTGGCGCTGGCACGGGAGCAGGTGCCGTGCTCTCGGGCGGGTCGGCCTTGTCAGCTTCTTGAGTGCCGAACAAGCGCTGCAACAGGCCCGGCTTGGCCGGCTCAGCGGTGTGCTGCTGTGGCGCCAGCGCGCGGCCCTGCAAGGTGCTCAGTTCACTCAGCAGTAACGGGATTTCACGTGCCTGGGTGACCCGGTTATCGAGTTGCTTGGCGAACGCTTTTAGCGGTTTGCTGACGTCGCGGGGCAAGGGCAGGGCTTGCAACTGCGTGACCAGCGCGTTGAGCGCGACGCTCATTTGGTCGATGCGGGTTTCACGGCGCTGCTCGGAGTCGAGCACGGCTTTTTCAAGGCGCGGGAGCAGGGCGGCCAAGGGGGCGTCCATGTCATCGGTGCGCACGGCTTCGCGCATTTCTTTCATGCACTGGTCAACGGTGCGGTCGGTGCCTTCGGCCGCCAGCGTGCTGCGCACCAGGCCGCGGCGCAACAGGTCAAGGCGCGCGTTCCAGCGCCGTTCGAGCTTGTCTTGTTGCTCGACGCTCTTCAGGTACTTTTCTTTCCAGCGTGAGGCGTCATCGGCGCTCATGCCAGTGGCTCATGGGGCGGGCTCAGCACGGGCAACAAGTCGCCGCCCACAGAGCCGGGCAGACGGATATCAACTGCCACCGGCAAGTGGTCGGAAATCGGCTGGTTGAGCACCTGCACGCGCTCAAGGGTGAGGCTTGGACTGAGCAAAATATGATCAAGGCAACGTTGCGGCCGCCAACTGGGGAAGGTGGCCTGCATTTGCGGCGCCAGCAAGCCGAGATCGCGCAGCGGCGAGGTGTCGAGCAAGTCACTGGCGTGTGTGTTCATGTCGCCCATCAGCACTTGGTGCTGGTAGCCGCTAATCAGTTCGCGAACGTACGCCAACTGCCGGGTGCGGGTTTTGGTGCCCAGCGCCAGGTGCATCACGACGACGATCAGCGCATCGGGGCCGTCCCCAAAGCGCACTAATATGGCGCCACGCCCTGCGGGGCCTGGCAAAGGGTGATCTTCAATGGCAGAGGGGCGCAAACGGCTGAGCACGCCATTGCTGTGCTGCGCCAGGCGACCCAGGTTGCGATTGAGTTGTTGATACCAGTAGGGGAATTCCCCCTGTTGGGCCAGGTACTTGACCTGATTGATGTAGCCGGAGCGATGGCTGCCACCATCGGCTTCCTGCAACGCGACCAGATCGAAGTCGCTCAGCAGGTCGCCTATTTTCTCCAGGTTACCTGCCCGCCCTTTGTGTGGCAGCAGGTGCTGCCAGCTGCGGGTCAGGTAATGGCGGTAACTGTGGGTGCTGTTACCGACCTGGATATTGAAGCTGAGCAAACGCAAGCGTCGATCATCCGCCAGGCCACTGCCCGGCACATGATCTTCGTTGACCTGCGGTTCGTGCAGGCCAACGATTCGTTCGCTCTTCCAGCGCCGCACGGGAGAGGGCGCCGCTTAGTTTTTGGCCGCTTGTGGCGCCGCTTTTTCAGCTGCACGCTCTTTGGCGATCAGTTGGTCTGCCACGTTCAGCGCTTGTTCCGGGCCGCCTGCGGTGCCGAGGTCGAAGCGGTACTTACCGTTGACGATCAGGGTTGGGACGCCAGAAACCTCGTACTTCTTGGCCAGTTCTTTAGCCTGGGCGATTTTGCCTTTGATGGCGAAAGAGTCGAAGGTTTGCAGGAATTTGTCTTTATCGACGCCTTGAGTGGCCACGAAATCAGCCATGTCGTTTTTGTCGGTCAGACGTTTGCCTTCCTTCTGGATGGCATTGAAGATCGCTGCGTGTACTTTGTTCTCTACGCCCATGGCGTCCAGGGTCAGGAACAGTTGGCCGTGCGCGTCCCATGGGCCGCCAAACATGGCCGGGATACGCACGAAATGCACGTCAGCCGGCAGCTTTGCCGCCCACGGATTGATGGTGGGCTCAAACGCGTAGCAGTGCGGGCAGCCGTACCAGAACAGTTCAACCACTTCGATTTTGCCAGGCTCTGCAACCGGAACGGGATTCGCCAACTCAACGTAGGTCTTGCCGGCTTCAAGCGGGACATCGGCAGCTTGAGCAGTCATGCCAAACAGGGAGGCGCTGACGAGAACGGCGCTGAGAATCAGATTACGCATGCTTTACTCCTGGACAAATAAGGTCGCCTGACGTGGCCTGTTTTGAGACAGGTCTGTTCTGGCTTGAGTTCGGTAGTGTAGCGGCAGATAGCAGGAAAAAGGGCAGCCTGGGCTGCCCTGACACGCTTACATTCAAAGATTAAACGACCGTTAACGTCAATAAATGCATTGCGGGTTGGCTGCATCCTGCCTACACAAATCAGTGCAGACCTTGAATGTAGCTGGCCAACGCCTTGATGTCCTTGTTGCTCAGCTTGGCTGCAATGGCGCGCATGATCATGGAATCACCGTCGTTGGTACGATCACCTTCGCGGAAGTCAGTGAGCTGTTTCTCGATGTAACTGGCGTGTTGGCCGCCCACATGGGGGAAGCCGGCAGGTGCGTTGCCCTGGCCGTCCGGTGCATGGCAGCCGGTGCAGGCGGGCAGGCCTTTTTGCAGGTCGCCGCCACGGAACAGTTCTTCTCCGCGAGCAACCAGGGCCGGGTCAGCGGCGCCGACAGAGCTTTTTTGGCTGGCGTAGTAGGCGGCGATGTCCGCGAGGTCCTGATCGTTCAGGTTGGTAAGCTGGCCGGTCATTTCAAGGATCTGGCGTTTGCCGTCCTTGATTTCATGCAGTTGCTTGAGCAGGTAGCGATCACCTTGCCCGGCCAGTTTGGGGAAGTTGGGGGCCATGCTATTGCCGTCGGGACCGTGACACGCGCCACAGACAGCGGTTTTTGCCTGACCGGCGGCGGCATCACCCACAAGGGCGGTGCTTGCGGCCTGGGCGATACCACTAACGCCCATGGTCAACAGCAGACTCACGAAAAATTTGTTCATCAGCTAATCCAACTACGGCTAAGGGTTAAGAGTTATGGCCGGGCTTACTCATTCATCCACTGGATGATTGGCTGGTAATCCTCGACACTGCAGTCCGTGCACACACCACGCGGCGGCATCGCCTTTTCACCCTGGGGCACGTGTTGCACCAACGTCTGCTTAACTTACCCTCGGCCTTTACACCCGGTTTCGGTGTTATGAATCGCTGACCTTCATGGCAGGCAATACAAACGCGGTTGTACACGGCTTCCGGATCCTGTGTAGCCTGAACGCTGTCAGGCGGCATCAAAGCACCGGCAGCAGCCAATTCGTTTAAACGATTTTTTCAGGGTTGGGAGCGTGATGCGTTCTAATGCGCACCCTGGCTCTTGTTCTTCGTCCTACGCCGGGACAAAGCACACACAAAATCTGCGGCATTATATACTGGCGCCACTGAAACGGAAACGACACGCACGCCGCGTCCATTCCTGACGCCGCTCACATCGGAAATCCCATGCAACTCAAGAACCCCATTCTCGGTCTGTGCCAACAGGCTACCTTCATGCTCAGCGCTGCCAAGGTTGATCAATGCCCCGATGACGAAGGCTTTGAAGTCGCCTTTGCCGGGCGTTCCAACGCCGGCAAGTCCAGTGCGCTCAACACGTTGACCCACGCCAGCCTGGCGCGGACCTCGAAAACCCCGGGCCGTACGCAGCTGCTGAACTTCTTCAAGCTGGACGAAGATCGTCGCCTGGTCGACTTGCCGGGTTACGGCTACGCGAAAGTGCCCATCCCGTTGAAAATGCACTGGCAGCGTCACCTTGAGGCGTATTTCGGCAGCCGTGAAAGCCTCAAAGGCGTGGTTTTGATGATGGACGTTCGTCATCCAATGACCGATTTCGACCTGTTGATGCTCGATTGGACCGTTTCCAGCGGCATGCCGATGCACATTTTGCTGACCAAAGCAGACAAACTGACGTACGGCGCTGCTAAAAACACGCTGCTCAAAATTCAGTCCGAAATCCGCAAGAAGTGGGGCGACAGCGTGACCATCCAGCTGTTCTCTTCGCCAAAGCGCATGGGCCTGGAAGAGGCGTACACCGTGCTGGCTGATTGGCTGGAACTGCCGAACAAAGGCGAAGAAGAAAGCGCCGAGTAAAAATGGCAGGCAAAAAAAACCCCGGACTTCGTATGGGGGAGGGAAGTTCGGGGTTCAAGTACTGGACCGCTAGGGGCGGGGTCCAGAATCTGCCAACACTTAACACAACATTAGGAGCATTGAAGGGCTTCACCAGCCATTCAAATAATCTGAGTTGTGTTAAGCGGGTTTAGTTCCTGAGCCCCTGAAAATTTTGGCAAACAGTAGTCGCTGACGAGGAACGAAGGCCGCGATGCGGGCCGCAGGACCGCCACTTGGGTAGCCCTGGGGAGACTCGCAGCCTCATGCTTGGGCAGCGACTACAGGTTTAGGTCAGTGCGCCTCGTCCCAGTTGTCGCCAACGCCCACTTCCACCACCAGAGGGACCGCCAGCGTGGCCGCTTCGCTCATGTGCAGGCGGATCTCGTCGCGCACCTGGTCCACCAGGTCTTCACGCACTTCTAGCACCAGTTCGTCGTGTACCTGCAAGATCACGCGGGCGTCGAGGCCGGAGGCCGTCAGCCAGTTATCCACAGCCACCATGGCTTTTTTGATGATGTCCGCCGCGGTGCCCTGCATCGGGGCGTTGATCGCGGTGCGCTCAGCGCCTTTGCGCAACGCCGGGTTTTTCGCGTTGATCTCGGGCAGGTACAGGCGACGACCAAAAATAGTCTCGACATAACCTTGCTCGGCCGCCTGGGTGCGCGTGCGCTCCATGTACTCCAGCACGCCCGGGTAGCGCGCAAAGTAGCGGTCGATATAGGCCTGCGACTGTTTGCGGTCGACACCGATCTGCTTGGCCAGACCAAAGGCGCTCATGCCGTAGATCAAACCGAAGTTGATCGCCTTGGCGCTGCGGCGCTGGTCGGTGGTGACATCGCTCAGGTCGACGCCAAATACCTCGGCCGCCGTGGCACTGTGCACGTCCAGGTTGTTGCGGAAGGCGTGCAGCAGCCCTTCGTCCTTGGCCAGGTGGGCCATGATCCGCAGCTCAATCTGCGAATAGTCCGCCGCCAGCAGTTTGTAGCCTTTGGGTGCGACGAACGCCTGACGGATCCGGCGGCCTTCGGCCGTACGAATCGGGATGTTCTGTAAGTTCGGGTCGCTGGACGACAAGCGCCCGGTGGCCGTTACCGCCTGGTGATACGAGGTGTGAATGCGCCCGGTACGCGGGTTGATCTGCTCGGGCAGACGGTCGGTGTACGTGCTTTTCAGCTTGCTCATCGAACGGTACTGCATCAGCACCTTGGGCAGCGGGAAGTCTTGCTCGGCAAGCTCTGCCAGCACCGCTTCGGCCGTCGATGGCTGGCCTTTGGCAGTTTTACTGATGATTGGCAGGCCGAGTTTTTCGTACAGGATCACGCCCAGTTGTTTGGGCGAACCCAGGTTGAATTCTTCACCGGCAATCTCGAACGCCTCACGTTCAAGCGCCACCATCTTGTCGCCCAGCTCAACGCTCTGCACGCCCAGCAGCTTGGCGTCCACCAGCGCGCCTTGGCGCTCAATACGGGCCAGAACCGGCACCAGCGGCATTTCAATGTCGGTCAGCACGCTGTTCAGGCTGGGGATCGCTTGCAGTTTTTCATGCAGCACGTGGTGCAGGCGCAGGGTCACGTCAGCATCTTCAGCGGCATACGGTCCGGCCAGTTCCAGCGAGATCTGGTCAAATGTCAGCTGTTTGACGCCTTTGCCGGCAATGTCCTGAAAACTGGTCGTGGTGTGGCCCAGGTATTTCAGCGCCAGGCTGTCCATGTCATGGCGGGTGGCCGTGGAGTCGAGCACGTAGGACTCCAGCATGGTGTCGAAGGCTACGCCTTGCACGACGATGCCGTTGGCTTGATCACCGCCAATGGCGCAGTTGGCCAAGATGTTGATGTCGAACTTGGCGTGTTGGCCGACCTTGGCCTTGTTCGGGTCTTCGAGCAGCGGCTTGAGTGCGCGCAGCACGGTATCGCGGTCCAGTTGATCCGGCACGCCCATGTAGGAGTGGGTCAACGGGATGTAGGCCGCTTCGCCCGGCTTGACCGCAAACGACACGCCCACCAGTTGCGCTTGCTGCGCGTCCAGCCCGGTGGTTTCGGTGTCAAAGGCAATCAGCTGGGCGTCGTTGAGCTTTTTCAGCCACACGTCGAAACGGGCCTGATCGAGGATGGTTTCGTATTGCAGCTCTTCGGTCGGCGCCGCAGGGGCTTCGTGGGTGATCACCTGGCCTGCGCGCTTGGCATCGCGCTCGACTTCGGCGATCCAGCTTTTGAATTCCAGCTCGGTGTACAGCTCGATCAGCTTGTCGCAATCGGGCGCTTTGAGGTGCAGGTCTTCGAGTCCGATGTCCAGCGGCACGTCGATCTTGATCGTGGCCAGCTGGTACGACAAAAACGCCATTTCGCGGTGTTCTTCGAGTTTTGCGGGCAGGTTTTTTGCGCCGCGAATCGGCAAAGTCGGCACGATGTCGAGATGCTCGTACAGTTCGACCAGGCCGCCGTTGACGCCCACCAGCAAGCCCGAGGCGGTTTTCGGACCGATGCCCGGAACGCCAGGGATGTTGTCGGACGAGTCGCCCATCAGCGCCAGGTAGTCGATGATCTGCTCGGGCGAGACGCCGAACTTCTCTTTGACGCCTTCAACGTCCAGCGTGCTGCCGGTCATGGTGTTGACCAGGGTGATGTGGCCATCCACCAGCTGCGCCATGTCTTTATCGCCGGTGGAGATGACCACTGGTCGGTCTGCGGCGGCGCTGCTGCGGGCCAGGGTGCCGATCACGTCGTCCGCTTCAACGCCTTCGACGCACAGCAACGGGAAGCCCAGTGCGATCACGCTGGCGTGCAAAGGCTCGATCTGGACCCGCATGTCATCGGGCATGCTCGGGCGATTGGCCTTGTATTCGGCGTACATGTCATCGCGAAATGTCCCGCCCTTGGCATCGAAAACCACGGCAAACGGGCTGTCCGGGTACTGCTTGCGCAGACTCTTCAACATGTTTAGCACGCCCTTTACGGCGCCGGTCGGCAAGCCTTTGGACGTAGTCAGCGGCGGAAGCGCGTGGAAGGCGCGGTACAAATATGAAGAACCGTCCACCAGGACGAGGGGTGCTTGGCTCATGAGCAGGATCAACCTTTTCGGCGAGTCCGGCGCTAGAATGTCCGGACCAATGACGACAAAGGGACAAGGTTATCATGCGCACACTTAATCGCCTGTTGTTGACCGGCTTGTTTGCATTCTCACCGCTGGTAACCTTTGCGGCTGATAGTGCACCCACCGGTGACCCAGAAGTAACCATTCGCACGGAAGGCGATAAAACCATTCAGGAATACCGTCAAAACGGGTTCCTTTATGCCATCAAGGTGACCCCAAAAGGAGCGCCGCCGTACTTTTTGGTACGCGCTGATGGTACTGATGCCAACTTCATCCGTTCCGACCAGCCGGATATGCTGATTCCTTCGTGGAAAATCTTCGAATGGAAATAGCGTCTTAACTTTAATTGGCGCCGCCCACGCGGCGCCCGCACTGGCAATTTAAACCATGTCTGTATTCACCCCACTGACTCGCCCGGAGCTGGAGACTTTTCTTGCGCCTTATGAACTCGGCCGTTTGCTCGATTTCCAGGGGATTGCCGCGGGTAGCGAAAACACCAACTATTTCATCAGCCTGGAGCAGGGCGAATTTGTTCTGACCCTGGTTGAGCGTGGCCCGATCAAAGAAATGCCGTTCTTTATCGAGCTGCTGGACGTGCTCCACGACGCTGACCTGCCGGTGCCTTTTGCCCTGCGCACCAAAGACGGCGAGGCCTTGCGCGAGCTCAAAGGCAAGCCGGCGCTGCTGCAACCGCGCCTGGCCGGCAAGCACATCCGCGAGGCTAACGCGCAACATTGCGCCCAAGTGGGCGAGCTGTTGGGCCATTTGCATGTGGCCACACGTGACAACGTGCTGGAACGCAAAACCGACCGCGGACTGGACTGGATGCTGGCGGAAGGGCCCGCACTGATGGCTGATTTGTCGCCTGATGCGGCCGATTTGCTGCAAAAGGCGTTGGCTGAGATTACCGAACGCAAGACGCAGATTTTGGCCTTGCCAAGGGCCAACCTGCATGGCGACCTGTTTCGCGATAACGCGATGTTCGAAGGGACGCACTTGACCGGTCTGATCGACTTTTACAACGCCTGCTCGGGGCCGATGCTCTACGATGTGGCCATTGCCCTGAACGACTGGTGTGCTGACGAAGACGGCCAGCTCGACGCCCCGCGTGCCCGTGCATTGCTCGGTGCGTATGCCGCGCTGCGTCCGTTTACGGCCAGCGAAGCCGAGTTGTGGCCGACGATGTTGCGTGTGGCCTGTGTGCGTTTTTGGTTGTCACGTTTGATTGCGGCTCACTCGTTTGCGGGGCAGGACGTGTTGATCCACGACCCGCAAGAGTTCGAACGCCGTTTGGCCTTGCGCCAAACCGTGACCGTCCCGCTGCCGTTCGCGTTGTAACCCGCTAACCCCCTGTAGGAGCGAGCTTGCCTCGCGATCTTTTGATCTTTAAAAGATCGCGAGGCAATCGAGCGTCGACCGGCTGCTCCTACAGGTCGGGGTTGGGTTACAGGCTGTTCAGGCAGCCTGCCAGGTCGTTGCCGAGTTTTTCCAGCAGTTGCTCATAACCTTGCGCGGTGGCCGGGGTGAAGCCGCCCAGCGGGTCCAGCTCGGCCAGTTTGACCGGCAAGCCAGCGGTCAAGGTGTCGGCCAGGCGCGGGCGCAGCGGCGGGTCGCTGAAGACGCAGGTCTTGCCCACTTCTTGCAAACGCTGGCGCATGGCTGCCACGTGTTGGGCGCCCGGCTGCACTTCAGACGCCACACTGAACACACCGGTGTGCTTCAGGCCGTAGGCGCTTTCGAAGTAGTCGTAGCCTTCATGGAAAACAAAGAACGGTTTGTCCGCAATCGCGGCCATGCTCGTTTTCAGGCGTGCATCCAGCGCATCCAGACGCTCATTGAAGGCCTTGAGGTTGCTTTGGTATTGCGGCGCATGGGCCGGGTCTTTTTCGCTCAGGTCGGCGGCCATTTTGGCTGCAATCACCCGGGCGTTGTCCGGCGCCAGCCACAAGTGCGCGTCGAGGGTGCCAGGGCGGTGGTCGTGATCATGCTCCGCCGCATCGTCTTCGTCATGGGAATGGCTGTCCTGGGAGAAATGACGCAGCTTCAAACCCGGCAAATTTTGCACGGCCACTGAGGGCAGGGTGCGGGTTTTGATCACGCGAGGCATAAAGCCTTCCATGTCCGGGCCGATCCAGTACAGCAAGTCAGCCGACTGAACACGCCGTACGTCGGAGGGGCGCAACGCATAGTTATGCGGCGACGCATTGGGCGGCAACAGTACCTCGGGCTTGCCCACGCCGTCCTGCACAGCCGCGGCAATCAGCTGCAACGGTTTGATGCTGGTCAGTACATTGACCTCGGCCTGCGCCGGGTTAATCACCAACAAACTGGCAGACAAAGCAATAAAAATCGCAAAAATACGGGACACGATGGGCACTCATGGCGGCTGAAACGGGTAACATAATAACGTCTCTCTCGGAAATCGTCGCCGCCCATGTCTATTGCACCGCTTGCCAGCCGTCCCCACGACCACTCTCATTGCGTCCACAGCGCGCTCTCTGAAGCAGACGTTCTGTGCGCGCAAAAGGGCCTGCGCCTGACGGCGTTGCGTCGGCGGGTGCTGGAGCTGGTGTGGCAGAGCCACAAGCCGCTGGGCGCGTACGACATCCTGGCCGTGCTCAGCGAGCAAGACGGCCGCCGCGCTGCGCCACCCACCGTGTACCGCGCGCTGGACTTCCTCCTGGAAAATGGCCTGGTGCACCGTATTTCGTCGCTCAACGCCTTTATTGGCTGCAGCCACCCCGAGCACGCGCATCAAGGCCAGTTCCTGATCTGCCGCACATGCCACGCGGCCATCGAGCTTGAACAAAAAACCATCAGTGACGCGATTATCAGCAGCGCACGCGATGTCGGCTTTACTGTCGAAGGGCAAACCGTAGAAGTGCTCGGTTTGTGTTCGGGTTGCCGGGAGGCTTGATGAGCGCTGCGCTGATACGTCTTGAAGGGGTCTGCGTGACCTTTGCCGGGCAAAACGTGCTCGACATGATTGAGTTGAGCGTTGAGCCGGGCCAGATCGTGACCCTGATCGGCCCCAACGGCGCCGGTAAAACCACGCTGGTCAAAGCAGTGCTGGGCCTGCTCAAGCCCACCAGCGGCAGCGTCTGGCGCAAACCCAAGCTGCGCATCGGCTACATGCCGCAAAAACTGCACGTTGACCCTACGTTGCCGCTCTCGGTGCTGCGCTTTTTGCGCCTGGTGCCGGGTGTGGACCGCGCCCAGGCCCTTGCCGCCTTGAAAGAGGTCGGCGCCGAAAAGGTCATCGACAGCCCGGTGCAAAGCGTCTCGGGGGGCGAAATGCAGCGTGTGCTGCTGGCCCGTGCGCTGTTGCGCAAACCCGAGTTGCTGGTGCTCGACGAGCCGGTGCAGGGCGTTGACGTGGCCGGGCAGGCCGAGCTGTATAGCTTGATTACCCGCCTGCGCGACCGTCATGGCTGCGGCGTGCTGATGGTGTCCCACGATTTGCATCTGGTCATGAGCACCACCGATCAGGTGGTGTGCCTCAACCGCCACGTGTGCTGCTCGGGCCACCCGGAGCAGGTGAGTGGCGACCCGGCCTTCGTCGAGCTGTTCGGCAAAAACGCACAAAGCCTGGCGATTTATCACCACCATCACGACCACGCCCATGACTTGCATGGCTCGGTGGTCACTGAAGGCGCCGCCCCGGCGCATGCCCACGTTCATGGAGAAGGCTGCAAGCATGGCTGATTTTCTGCTTTACGCCCTGCTGGCAGGTTTGTCTTTAGCGGTGGTGGCGGGCCCTTTGGGCTCGTTTGTGGTGTGGCGTCGCATGGCCTATTTCGGCGATACCTTGTCCCACGCCGCCTTGCTGGGCGTGGCGCTGGGCTTTTTGCTGGATGTGAGCCCGGCGATTGCCGTGACCGTTGGCTGCCTGTTGCTGGCGGTGTTGCTGGTGACGTTGCAGCAGCGTCAGCCACTGGCTTCCGACACACTGCTCGGAATTCTCGCTCCCAGCACCTTGTCCCTTGGGCTGGTGGTACTAAGCTTCATGCATGAAGTGCGGATCGACCTGATGGCTTACCTGTTTGGTGACCTGCTGGCGATCAGCCCGACTGACTTGATGTGGATCATGGGCGGCAGCGCGGTGGTGCTGGCGTTGCTGGTGGCACTGTGGCGGCCTTTACTGGCCATTACCGTGCACGAAGAGCTGGCGACGGTTGAGGGTTTACCCGTCGCAACGCTGCGCATGGCCCTGATGTTGTTGATTGCGGTGGTGATCGCGGTAGCGATGAAGATTGTCGGTGTGCTACTGATTACCTCGTTGCTGATTATCCCTGCTGCTGCCGCCCAACGGCATGCCCGCTCTCCGGAGCAAATGGCGTTTGGCGCGACGTTGCTGGGAATGCTGGCAGTGTGTGGTGGCCTGGCCCTGTCGTGGTTCAAAGACACGCCTGCCGGGCCTTCCATTGTGGTATGTGCTGCCGCGCTGTTTCTGCTGAGTTTTGTTCTGCCCCGTCGAGGGGTGTAGACTTGCTCGTTTTTTGCGCACTTAGAGAGCCGCAGGAATGAAGCTGTTTAACTCACGTTATGTGCTCCTGGCCGCATTTTCCTTGCTGCTGGGGGCCTGCCAAAGCACGCCAACGGCCGTCAATCAGGTCGAGCAAGCGCGTGCCGGTGCCATTGCACAGCTGGAGCAAAACCTGGCCAGCAGCGAACTCGCGACCGCCGAAGATCAGTTGGCCGCCTTACAGGCCCAAACCCCGGATGACCCGCAGTTGGTGCAGTACCAGCGCCAATTGGCGGAGGCTTACCTGCAACGCAGCCAGATCGTGCTGCAAAAGGGTGATGTCAACGCCGCTGCGACGGCCTTGAGCCGTGCACGGGCCTTAATGCCTAAAGCCCCGGCCCTGACCGGTGGCGTCAACAGCGCCATCACCCAGGCGCGCAAGGCCGAGCTGGATAAAGCCGAAGCAGCACTCAAGGCGGCGGAAGCGCGACCAGCGGCCAAGGTTATTGACCCGGCGGCGCCGTTCACCACAGTTACCTTGAACATCACCGATATTGGCAAACTTCGCCATCAACTGGATTTGATCGCGCAAGACATTGTCAATTATCAGTGCGCCGTCAGCCTGCAGGTGCCACGCACCGCTGATTACCCGTGGCTGGCCACGTTGATCAGCAAACGCGTGAAAAAGCTCGACCCCGGCTTTGACCTGAGCCTTGAGCGTCAGATCATCCGCCATGTGCCTGCGCAAGTGGTGCTGACGCCCAGCAAGCCTGAATAAAGAGCGTGGCCGTTACCCAAGCGCTAATAGCACTTGGGCAACGGCCAGGCGTCTACCCCTTAAGCCGGAATAGCCTTGGCCTTCGGTTCCCGTGCCCAAACGCGATGCTGCGCAATGGCTGCAAAAAACGCCTTCAGGTCCTGAGCGTCCTTGATCGCCAACAACCCGTCATCCACCTGCAAATGCAGCACATCCAGCAGCTGTCTGGCTTCGCCGTGCACGGCGATGGGCTTGAGGTGCTTGTAGGCTTCCAGCAGGTAATGCAGCGCCACTCCGTCGCCACTCAGTGCTTTGATCGACTCTGCGCCTCCCGGCACAAACACGGCGTCAAAGGCCACTGACGGCAAACCTTCCATCGAACCGTCCACGTTCAGCAGCTTGCCTTCTGCTGTTTTGACCGGTGCAGACGTCGGCCCCAGCAATTTAGCGTGGGCGCCTTGCGCGGTCAGTGCCTTTTTCAGCGCTTCAATGGCTTTTCCCTCGACACCGTTGGCGGCCAGCACGGCCACTTTGCGGGTTTTGATATTGCCCGGCAGCAAGTTGGCCTGACTCAGCGCGGGCGAAGCGCTGACGCTGGTTTTGCGCGCAGGCACAGTGCCCGCCTTCGGTGCGGGCAGCCCCAGGTTTTCAGCGACGCGTCGCGCCAGCTCAAGGTCGATGTTGGCCAGGATCTCATCCACCTGGCGTGCGCGGATGTGTTCGCGCTCAACCTTGCCCAATTCAAAGCTGTAGGCCGCGATGATGTGCTCTTGTTCATGTTTGCTCATGCTGTTGAAAAACAGCCGGGCCTGGGAAAAGTGATCGCTGAACGAGTCGCTGCGCTGACGTATTTTGTTGGCGTCAATGCGCTCCGGGTACGACTCAAAGCCCCCGTCTTGCGCAGCGGGCGGGGTTTCTTTCGGCCAGCCGCCATCAATGGAGTTGGGCTCGTAAGACGCACGGCCTTTATTGATCGTGCTGCGGTGCTGAGCGTCGCGCTGATTGTTGGAAAAAGGGCAGACAGGGCGGTTGATCGGAATCTCGTGGAAGTTCGGCCCGCCCAAGCGGCTGATTTGCGTGTCGGTGTACGAAAACAGACGGCCTTGCAGCAGCGGGTCGTTAGAGAAGTCGATGCCCGGCACGATATGCCCAGGGCAGAACGCCACCTGTTCGGTTTCCGCAAAAAAGTTATCGGGGTTGCGGTTAAGCACCATCTTGCCCAGCGGTGTAATCGGCACTTGTTCTTCGGGGATCAGCTTGGTCGGATCAAGAATGTCGAAGTCGAACGTGTGCTCGTCTTCCTCAGCAATGATCTGTACGCCGAATTCCCATTCCGGATAATCGCCGGTTTCAATCGACTCCCACAGATCACGCCGATGGTAATCGGTGTCTTTACCGGCGAGCTTTTGAGCTTCGTCCCACACCAGAGAGCAAGTCCCTACGCTAGGGCGCCAGTGGAATTTAACGAAATGTGATTTCCCCTCGGCGTTGATGAAGCGGAAGGTGTGCACGCCAAAGCCCTGCATGCTGCGCAGGCTTTTCGGGATCGCCCGGTCGGACATCGCCCAGATGACCATGTGCGCAGACTCCGGCACTAGCGAGACAAAATCCCAGAAGGTGTCATGCGCCGAACCGCCGGTGGGCATTTCATTGTGGGGTTCGGGTTTGACCGCGTGCACGAAGTCAGGAAACTTGATCGCGTCCTGAATAAAGAACACCGGCATGTTGTTGCCGACCAAGTCGAAGTTGCCTTCATCGGTAAAAAACTTGACTGCAAACCCACGCACGTCACGCACGGTATCGCCCGAGCCACGGGGTCCCTGAACGGTCGAAAAGCGCACGAATACCGGCGTTTTTTTATCCGGATCTTGCAGGAAACCGGCTTTGGTCAGGGCGCTGTGGGCTTTATAGGTCTGGAAATAGCCGTGAGCGCCGGTGCCGCGTGCGTGGACGATGCGCTCCGGGATTCGCTCGTGGTCAAAATGCGTGATCTTTTCACGCATGATGAAGTCTTCCAGCAGTGACGGGCCACGCGCCCCTGCTTTGAGGGTGTTTTGGTTGTCCGCAATCTTCACGCCTTGATTGGTTCTGAGCGCCTGTTGGGTCGCATCGTCGCGGAAGGCTTCGAGGTTTTCCAATTTGACGTTCGTGTTGCCACGATCCAAGGTGTCGGTGCCGGCCATCTGGCTCTTGGGTGAAGACGGTTTTTTGCTACTCATCAGACTAAGCTCCTTGTTGATGAAAGCCCCACGGGCTGGGCTTCTTGGACATATATCCCGTTGCGGGATGTGAGGTGCTGTTAGTACTGACTGGCGTCTGTTGTGGTCGTTCCTTATTTCTGACCATCAGTCGTCTTATCGCCAAATCAAAGGTCTTCGCTCAAATAAATGCTAAGAACCTCTATAAGGACAGGCTAAAATGCGCGCCCGGCTAACCGCTGATCTTCTATTTACGCGCCCCACAAGGTTCGCTACGTGATTGAGTTTCATAACGTTCATAAAACTTACCGGGTCGCCGGTAAGGACATTCCCGCCCTGCACTCCACGAGTTTGCGTGTTGAGAGCGGTCAGGTATTTGGCCTGATTGGCCATTCCGGCGCGGGTAAAAGTACATTGCTGCGCCTGATCAACCGCCTCGAAACACCGAGCGGCGGGCAGATCATCGTCGACAACGAAGACGTGACCGCCATGGATGCCAATGGCCTGCGGCGTTTCCGTCAGCAAGTCGGGATGATCTTCCAGCACTTCAACCTGCTGGCGTCCAAGACCGTGGCTGACAACGTGGCGATGCCGCTGACGCTGGCGGGCGAATTGTCCCGCAGTGAAATCGACCAACGGGTTGCCGAGTTGCTGGCGCGCGTGGGCCTGTCAGACCACGCCAAGAAATACCCGGCGCAGCTGTCAGGCGGTCAAAAACAACGCGTGGGCATTGCCCGTGCCTTGTCCACCAAGCCAAAAGTCTTGCTGTGTGACGAAGCCACCAGCGCGCTCGACCCGCAAACCACGGCGTCGGTCCTGCAATTGCTGGCTGAAATTAACCGCGAGCTGAAGCTGACCATCGTGCTCATCACCCACGAGATGGATGTGATCCGCCGTGTGTGTGACGAAGTGGCGGTGATGGACGCTGGCGTGATCGTCGAGCAAGGCCCGGTGGCCGAGGTGTTCTTGCACCCCAAGCACCCGACCACCAAGCGTTTTGTGCAGGAAGACGAGCAGATCGACGAAGGCGAGCAGCGCGATGATTTCGCTCATGTGCCGGGGCGCATTGTGCGCCTGACGTTCCAGGGCCAGGCCACCTACGCGCCGCTGCTGGGCACCATCGCCCGCGAAACGGGTGTGGACTACAGCATCCTGGCGGGTCGGATCGACCGCATCAAAGACACCCCCTACGGGCAACTGACCCTCGCCATCACCGGTGGCGACATGGACGCCGCTTTCGCCCGCTTTACCGCGGCTGACGTCCATATGGAGGTACTGCGTTAATGGACTCTTTACTGAGCTTTTTCACCAATATCGATTGGTTCGAAATCTGGCTGGCCACCGGCGATACCCTGATGATGCTCGGCGGCTCGCTGCTGTTCACCATCCTGCTGGGCCTGCCGCTGGGCGTGTTGCTGTTTCTGTGCAGCCCGCGCCAACTGTTTGAACAAAAAACCGTGTACGCCCTGCTGTCGCTGCTGGTGAACATTCTGCGTTCGTTGCCGTTCATCATCCTGCTGATCGTGATGATCCCGTTCACCGTGTTGATTACCGGCACCTCGCTGGGCGTCGCGGGTGCGATTCCGCCTTTGGTGGTCGGTGCAACCCCGTTCTTCGCCCGTCTGGTAGAAACGGCCTTGCGCGAAGTTGACCGTGGCATCATCGAAGCCACCCAGTCGATGGGCGCCAGCACCCGTCAGATCATTACCAGCGCCTTGCTGCCAGAAGCCCGCCCGGGCATTTTTGCAGCGATTACCGTGACCGCGATTACGCTGGTGTCCTACACCGCCATGGCGGGTGTGGTGGGTGCGGGCGGCCTCGGGGATTTGGCGATTCGTTTCGGCTACCAACGTTTCCAGACTGACGTGATGATTGTCACGGTGGTGCTGTTGTTGATTCTGGTGCAGATTCTGCAAACCGTCGGCGATCGGCTGGTGGTGCACTTCTCGCGCAAGTAAGGCCTCGCTTTAAACACATAATAGCCAGCGCTGTGCTGGCAGATACCTGGAGTCAGGTGTTCACAAGGAGCTGTTGAATGAAGAAGTTATTTGCTGCTGTGGCCGCTGTAGCGGCATTTTCTGCCCACGCAGGTGATCTGTCGGTGGCGGCGACTCCGGTCCCTCACGCTGAGATCCTGGAGTTCGTTAAGCCGGCTCTGGCTAAAGAGGGCGTGAACCTCAAGGTCAAAGTGTTCACTGACTACGTTCAACCCAACGTACAAGTGGCGGAAAAGCGTCTGGACGCCAACTTCTTCCAGCACCAGCCTTACCTGGATGAGTTCAACAAGTCCAAAGGCACTAACCTCGTCAGCGTAGCGGCCGTGCACCTTGAGCCGCTGGGCGCGTACTCCAGCAAATACAAAAAGCTTGATGAGCTTAAAGACGGCGCCACCGTGGTGATCCCGAACGATGCCACCAACGGCGGCCGTGCGCTGTTGCTGCTGGACAAGGCGGGGTTGATCAAGCTCAAGGATTCGAAAAACATCCTGTCGACGCCAAAAGACATCGTTGAAAACAAGAAAAACCTGAAATTCCGCGAGCTGGAAGCCGCGACGATTCCACGCGTGCTGACCCAGGTTGATCTGGCGCTGATCAACACCAACTACGCGCTGGAAGCCAAGCTGAACCCGGAAAAAGACGCACTGGTCATTGAAGGCAGCGACTCGCCTTACGTGAACATCCTGGTTGCACGCCCGGACGACAAAGACTCTGAAGACATGAAAAAGCTGGTCGCTGCCCTGCACACACCAGAAGTGAAAGCCTTCATTCTTGAGAAGTACAAAGGCGCCATCCTGCCGGCGTTCTAAGCATTGCCTGGAGCTGCCGCCCCGTCTTCGATGCCGTGCAGTCGCGCAACAACCAGGCCACCGAGTATCTTCAGCATCCCTCAATCGGTTCCCTCTCCTTCGGGAGAGGGCTAGGGTGAGGGGGCTCTTAGATCAAGATCAAAAGATCGCGAGACAAGCTCGCTCCTACCGATTTACCAGCCCCGGCAACTGGGCGACCATCTTTTGGGTGTTGAACGGCGCGCGGATAAAACCACGCTGAGTGCCGTCCGGCCCGATCAGCGCCAGGTTACCGCTGTGATCCACGGTGTAGTTCGGCTTGCTGGTATCTGGCGGGATAAACGGAATGCTCACGGCGTTCGCCAATGTTTGCAGTTGCTCGGTTGATCCCGGCGTCAGGCCAACAAATTGCGGGTCGAAGTAGCTCAGGTATTTTTTGAGCTGCTGCGGGGTGTCCCGGTTCGGGTCGACACTCACCAGCACCACTTGCAGCTTGTCCTGGACCGCTTTTGGCAGCTCGCTTTTGATCTGGCGCAACTGGGAAAGCGTGGTCGGGCAGATGTCCGGGCAGTAGGTGTAGCCAAAAAATAGCAGGCTCCACTTGTCCTTCAGCTCATTGATGAGCACCGGCTGGCCGTCCTGGTTGGTCAGGGTGATGGCCGGTAGATGGCGACTTTGTGGCAGCAGAATAATCCCGGCCTCGGTCAGTGCCGTGTTGTTGCCCTGGCTGTTTCGCGACATCAGGCTGTTGAAGATCAGCCCCATGATCAACGCCAGCAGCGCGACCAGGATAAAGACGTTTCTTTGGGTTTTAGTCATAGGTTCATCACAACGTAGTGGTCGATAAACAACGCGAGAAGACAGCGTACGTGAAGGCTGGGGTAGGAGCCTGTGGCGCATTGCCACGGTACAACACTGATCGGTTAAGATGCGCGCCCAAAATGAAAACCTGACCCCCGCGACAAATGGCACTCACTGCCCGATTAAAAAATGACCGACAATACGCCCCCTGAAAAAAAGGCCCTCTTTTGCAGTGAGCGTCTTTTAAAGCACTTCCCTGATTCAGCGCCCCCCCTTGGAGTTCCCATGAACACCGCCGATATTCGCGCGCAGATCTCGCGTGCCCAAGAACTTGATGCCAAAAGTGGCCTGCTCACCCAGCATTTGACGACCCGCCTTCCCCACCTGCATTCGGCGATTCAGCTACCTGACTCCGATCGGAACGCGGTGATGACCCGTTTTGTCAGCGCCTATATCGACCAGGTGCCGGACTTGCTTGATGCAGCCCATGCGGTCGCTCGCGAGGCGGGTATCGAATCACAGATCGAGCCTGTGCTGAAAATTGCCGAGCAGTTTTTTGTTCAGCCCCCATCACTGCTGGACGGTCATGAAGGGCTAGAAGGCTTGCTCGACGAAGCGTACCTGGCGCATCGGTTGGTTGAAGAGGTCAACGATCTCTACATCAAGCACTTTCACCAGCCGTTGATCCCGCTGGACATGACCGTGGCCAACCTGATCGCGCACCAATTGGTGGGTGAAGAGTTTGCCAACCAGCTCGATGAGGCTGTGCATCACGCGCTGGATGAACTGCTCGATGAAGAAAGCTTTGCGCTGGAGTCGGTTGAAGCCTATCGCGGCAAGCTCACCAGCCCGGACACAGGGGCTGCGTGGAAGCGTTGGCCGTGCCTGTCCAAGCAATTGGGCGTCGGCCTGTCGTTGTAATCCCTCGCTTGCCTCGTGATCTTTTAACGAGCAAAAGATCGCGAGGCCCGCTCCTGCCGTCCGGGGTTAAAACCGGGCTTTAGGCGTTGCGCTCGGGATCGGGTTGGTCCCGTCCAGCGGGCGGAAAGTGCCGGTGTCGGCGTCGTAAGCCTTGATCGCGCTGGTCTCGATGTCATAGACCCAGCCATGAATGAACAAATGCCCGCTGGCCATGCGCGACGCCACGGACGGGTGGGTGCGCAAGTGTTGCAGTTGGGCGATCACGTTTTCTTCCGTCAGCACGTGCATGCTTTCGGACTCGTTGGCGCAGTTGCAGTTGTCCTGCACCATGGTTTTCGCCACTTCTACGTGATGCAGCCAGGCTTTTACCGTCGGCATCTTTTTCAGCGAGGCCGGGTTGAGTACAGCGCGCATCGCGCCGCAATCCGAATGCCCGCAAATGATGATGTGCTGCACGCCCAGTGCCAGCACCGCGTACTCAATGGCGGTGGAAACGCCACCGTTCATCTGGCCGTAAGGCGGAACGACGTTGCCCACGTTACGCGTCACAAACAGATCGCCCGGTGCACTTTGAGTGAT
This sequence comes from Pseudomonas helleri, assembly GCF_045830615.1. Classification (NCBI taxonomy): domain Bacteria; kingdom Pseudomonadati; phylum Pseudomonadota; class Gammaproteobacteria; order Pseudomonadales; family Pseudomonadaceae; genus Pseudomonas; species Pseudomonas helleri. The sequence continues at coordinate 54,111 of NZ_CP174501.1, forward strand.
CAGTTCCGGGACGATGCGCGAGTCGGCGCAGGCAATAAACATCGCGCGCGGGCTTTGTGCCGTGGCGAGCTTTTTGAAGAAGGCTTCCTGTTCAGGAAAGATCTCGTGATGGAAGTGTAAAAAACCATCCACGATGTGGTGCAAGGCCGCATCGGCACTTTCGGCGGGTGAAGTGTTGGCGGTAGAGGCAGTGGGTTGTGGTTTCTGCTTGTCGCTCATATAAATCCCCTGGGCAAAGTGGCACCGGATGTTACACGCACACACCGTAAAACTGTAGTCGCTGCCGCAGGCTGCGAAGGGTTGCGAAGCAACCCGTTTCTCAAATTACCGCAGACCTTCGCAGCCTTCGGCAGCGACTACACCATCAGGAAATGTCGGCCAACGCGTGCGCAGCTTCGGCCAATTCCAGCTCATTGAACACCTGAACTCCGGCAGCGCTGAGCAGGGCAGCGGTCACGCCCTGGCCTGCCACCTTAGTGCCGCTGAAGCTGCCGTCGTAGGTCAGTCGATTGCCACACGACGGGCTGTTGGCCTTGAGGATAGCAATGCGAATGCCATGCTGTTTGACCAACTCCAGCGCCTGCTGGGCACCGGACACAAAGGCTGCAGTCACGTCCTCGCCGTCGGTGGTGATGACCGGCGCGCGGCCGCTGAGGACGTCAACACCTTGCCCGCCCGGAATTTCGGCTGCCGCACGCGGGGTGGGCAAGCCACCGGCGACTTCCGGGCACAGCGCTATCACGCGGCCTTCGTCCTGCCATTTCGCCAACTGGTCGTAGGGGCCGCTGGCGCCGCCGTCATAGCGCACGCGATGGCCCAGCAGGCAGCGGCTGACCAGCACTTTGGCGCTCATAGCAGCACCTCGGTGGCGCGACGTCGGAACCAGCCGGTCAATGACAGCCGGTCGCGGGTAGCGGGCAGCACTTCATGGGGGATCTCGCCTGACAGGAACACCACCAGGCAGCCACCGGTCGGCAACACGTCGTAATCGCCTCTGTCCTCAAGGTACATGCGCAAGTGCCCGCCGTGCTCAGGCAGCCAGGACTGATTGAGGTAGAGCACCGCCGACACCATGCGCCGGTCGTCGTCGCGAAAGCGGTCCAGGTGCTTGAGGTAAAACGCACCGGGCGGGTAGAGCGCGAAGTGACTTTCAAAGTCCTCCAGGCCCAAAAAAAGCCTGCGATTCATGGCGATTCGCAGGCTTTCCATTAACCCTAAGTACTTGTCGCAGGCTAAAGCCTCTCCCTGCTCCAGCCATTGAATATGGTCGCCGCGGATACCCTCGCGAACCTCTTGCGCCGGGCCACGGCCAACGGCCGCCGGGGTCAATTCGCCCTCAGTTGCACGTTTATGGCACTCAGCCGCCAGTTCGAGGGTCAAAGCCTCGGGCATAAAAATGTTTTGCTGTGACCATCCCTGCGCGTACAGGTCGTCGACGATGCGTAGCAACAGCGGGTGATCAGAGGGTATTTGCATGGCGCGCATAATATCGATACGCCTGAAAATCTGACAGCTCCGTCTAGCTGGCCACGCAGAAATATTTCATCTGGTCATTTAAAGCCTCTGGGGCGAGACGAATTCTCGACAAGTCCTACGCTGGCCCCGGACAATAGCGCCTAGCTGACAGGAGTCCTTCATGCGCCGCTTGTTTTTACTGTTAATGATGTGTTGTTCGTTACCCGCATGGGCAGACCACCTCGATGATCTATTCACCGTTGCCGGTTGGCCTGAGCAACGCGCGCATTTCACTGACGCCCTAAATGCCGCTCAAGAGCGCTACCGCAACAACTTGCCGCCTGCGGTTTACCAGGCGCTGGTCAACAACAGCAGCCAGCGTTTTGCCGCGCAGGCGATGGACCAGCGCGCCAAAGGGCAGATGCGCGAGAAGCTGCCGAATCCTGATCCAGCCCTGGCTTTTTTCCAGACAGAGCTGGGCAGTAAAATTGTGGCCGCTGAATTGTTGGCCACCCGCCGTGATCAGTTGGCCAAGCACGCGCAAGGCTTGCCGCGGGTTGAGGCGAGTGCCACGCGTCAGTTGCTGATTAACCATTTGTCCAATGCCTTGCCAGCGAGCGAGGCAGGGGCTGAGGTCACGCTGGCCATTGCCGGTGTGGCAGCAGACAGCCTGAGTGCGATGATTCCTGGCCTGCTGGGCAGCACGCAGGTACAAGGCGCGCTCAATGGCCAGCGCCAGCGGCTGATGGAGCAGATCGCAGGGGAGCTGGATAACACGTTGCTGTACGTGTACCGCGACTTGTCGGACCCGGAGCTGGAAGAGTTTGTGACGTTCGCGGAGTCGCCTGACGGCAAAACCTACTACCTGGCCGCATTGGCCGCGATCCGCGCCGGTTTGGCCGTAGGGCAAAGCACTTCAAGCCTGGCCCAATAACGGTGCGTTAAACCAGCACCTGACGGGTCCTGGCAATGTACTCATGCACCAGCTTCTCCGCGCTGGGGTGAATCATCTCCAGCGGGCGACGGCCATTAGGGCAGGGCAGCGTCGGCGTGGTGCCGAACAGACGGCAAATAAGCGGGCGTTCGTCATACACCGTGCAGCCATTCGGCCCCAGGTGCACACAGTTCAGCTCATTCAGGGCGGCTTCTTGCTCGGCTGCGGTCTTGCGCGGCAAACGGGCCATTTCCTCCGATGACGTGGTCACAGGCCCACAGCAGTCATGGCAACCCGGCACGCATTCAAACGATGGAATTTGCTGCCTGAGAAAGCGGATTTTATGACTGTTGCAGCTCATTTGTTGCCCATTGCACGTGAAAAGGCCGCAGAGTCTGCCTGAAAAGCTGCGGCCTAGACAGCACCGTACGGCCGGTCTTGCCCCTCGCGATTGGCACGGCTTATGCTCCGTAAAATTTTCCAAACATAAACAATCAGGATTACGCACATGAGCGCCCCCGTTCAGCGCAGCCAGCACACCGCCTCTTATTACGCCGCCAGCAGCTTGCCGCAGCCTGATCATCCGGCGTTGCAAGGTGACGTGGTGGCTGATGTGTGCGTGGTCGGTGGCGGGTTTTCCGGGCTGAACACGGCGCTGGAACTGGCCGAGCGCGGCATGAGTGTGGTCCTGCTTGAAGCCCATAAAATCGGTTGGGGCGCCAGCGGGCGTAACGGCGGGCAACTGATTCGCGGTGTCGGCCATGGCCTGGACCAGTTTGAAGGGGTGATCGGCAAAGACGGCGTGCGGCAAATGAAGCTCATGGGGCTGGAGGCGGTTGAGATCGTCCGCCAGCGCGTCGAGCGGTTCAACATCGCCTGCGACCTGACGTGGGGTTACTGCGACCTGGCCAACAAGCCCCGCGACCTCGAAGGCTTTGCCGAGGAGGCGCAAGAACTCCGCGATCTGGGCTATCGCCACGAAACCCGCCTGCTGCAAGCCAACGAAGTGCACACCGTGGTGGGCTCGGATCGCTATGTGGGCGGGTTTATCGACATGGGCTCGGGCCACCTGCACCCGCTTAACCTGGCCTTGGGTGAGGCCGCTGCTGCGGCGCAATTGGGCGCAAAACTGTTCGAAAACTCGGCCGTCACCCGTATCGATTACGGCCCCGAAGTGCGTGTGCACACCGCGCAAGGCTCGGTCCGGGCCAAAACCCTGGTGCTGGGCTGCAACGCTTACCTTCAGGGTTTGAACCCGCACCTCAGCGGGAAAGTCCTGCCGGCGGGCAGCTACATCATTGCCACCGAGCCGTTGACCCAAGCGCAGGCCCACGCCTTGCTGCCGCAAAACATGGCGGTGTGCGATCAGCGCGTGGCGCTGGATTACTACCGGCTGTCAGCAGATCGCCGCCTGCTGTTTGGCGGTGCCTGCCATTATTCGGGCCGCGACCCGCAGGACATTGGTGCTTACATGCGGCCCAAGATGCTGGACGTGTTCCCGCACCTTAAAGACGTGAAGATTGATTACCAGTGGGGCGGCATGATCGGGATTGGCGCCAACCGTTTGCCGCAAATTGGCCGCCTGCCGGATCAACCCAACGTGTATTACGCCCAGGCGTACTCCGGTCACGGGGTGAACGCCACGCACCTGGCGGGCAAGTTGCTGGCCGAAGCCATCAGCGGCCAGCACAGCACCGGTTTTGATCTGTTCAATCAGGTCCCGCACATCACCTTCCCGGGAGGCAAATACCTGCGCTCGCCGTTGCTGGCGCTGGGCATGCTCTGGCACCGGCTCAAAGAACTCGCCTGATTACTGTAGGAGCGAGCTTGTCTCGCGATCTTTTGATCTTTAAAAGCTCGCGAGGCAAGCTCGCTCCTACAGGGATTGTGTCAAGAGCGCCAAAACGGTTTGCGGCCTTCGTGTCTGGCCACTTCGGCGCTCAAGCCCACGTCTTGCAGTTGCTGCGCGTCCAGCTTGCGCAAGGCGCGGCGGGTGCGGGAGCGATGCCAGAACAGACTCCAGCGTCCCAAGTGTGTGGGCTGGCTGTTAGGTTTCGGGTGTACATCGCTAAAGGCATTCATCGCGCAGCTCCTTTTGACTCCATTGCATTGAGTCAGCATGATGGCCTTGCGCCGAAAACCATGACAGATTCAGCATTCAGCTATTAACTGCATACAGATGCGGGCTTTTAAGCGCTGAATCCTTGGTTTTTACCCTATCTGTACTGGTCCTCCTTTCAAGAGCCCCGCCATGACCCTTTACATCAACCTCGCCGAGTTGCTGGGTACACGCATCAAGCAGGGCTTTTACCGGCCCGGCGACCGCCTGCCGTCGGTGCGGGCCTTGAGCGTCGAGCACGGTGTCAGCTTGAGCACGGTGCAGCAGGCGTATCGCGTGCTGGAGGACCAGGCACTGGCGTCGCCGCGGCCCAAGTCGGGTTATTTCGTGCCGATGGAGCGCGAGTTGCCCGCTTTACCGGGCATGGGCAAACCGGCGCAGCGTCCGGTGGAGATTTCGCAGTGGGAGCAGGTGCTGGAACTGGTGCGTTCGGTGCCGCAAAAAGACGTCATACAGCTGGGGCGCGGCATGCCGGACGTGTACACGCCGACCATCAAGCCGCTGCTGCGTAGCTTGGCGCAAATCAGTCGGCGCCTCGACTTGCCCGGCCTGCATTACGACAACGTCTACGGCGTGCTGGCCCTGCGTGAGCAAATCGCGCGTTTGCTGCTCGATTCAGGCTGCCAGCTGGGCGCACAGGACCTGGTGATCACCACCGGTTGCCATGAAGCCCTGTCGTGCAGCATTCGGGCGGTGTGTGAGCCGGGCGATATTGTCGCGGTCGACTCGCCGAGCTTTCACGGCGCCATGCAAACCCTCAAGGGGTTGGGCATGAAAGCGCTGGAGATCCCCACCGACCCGCTCACCGGCATCAGCCTCGAAGCGCTGGAACTGGCGCTGGAGCAGTGGCCGATCAAGGCGATTCAGGTCACCCCCAGTTGCAACAACCCGCTGGGCTACATCATGCCCGAGGCGCGCAAGCGGGCGCTGGTGGCCTTGGCGCAGCGCTTTGACGTGGCCATTATCGAGGACGATGTGTACGGCGAACTGGCCTACACCTACCCGCGCCCGCGTACTGTGAAGTCGTTCGATGATGATGGCCGCGTGCTGTTGTGCAGTTCGTTTTCCAAGACCCTGGCCCCCGGCCTGCGCGTGGGTTGGGTTGCGCCGGGGCGGTATCTGGAGCGGGTGCTGCACATGAAATACATCAACACCGGCTCAACGGCGCCACACCCGCAACTGGCCGTGGCCGAGTTCTTGAAAAATGGCCATTTCGAGCCCCATTTGCGCAAGATGCGCACGCAATACCAGCGTAATCGCGACTTGATGCTCGGTTGGGTAAGCCGCTATTTCCCGCCGGGCACTCGCGCCAGCCGACCTCAGGGCAGCTTTTTGCTCTGGCTGGAGCTGCCGGACGGTTTTGACAGTTTGCGCCTCAACCGCGCGTTGCTGGCGCAAGGCGTACAGATTGCCGTGGGCAGTATTTTTTCGGCGTCCGGCAAGTACCGTCATTGTTTACGAATGAACTACGCTGCCAAACCGACGCTCCAGATCGAAGAAGCGGTGCGTAAAGTCGGCGAAGCTGCCAGCGCACTGTTGGCGCAAGCCACGAATCACGCCGAGCATTAATGGGGCACCACACGTTGAAATCACTGTGCATATTGCTGTTCGCGTTGTGGCTGGGAGGGTGTAGCACTGTGCAAGTCAACCGTGAGCCGAGTCAGGCATTACCGGCGTCGGGCTCGGCCTTTGGCCGTTCGATTCAGGACCAGGCGGCGGCGTATCAAGGCCGCTCGGGGTTTCGTTTATTGCCCAGGGGCAGTGAAGCGTTTTGGGCGCGCGCCGAGCTGATCCGCAACGCGCAGACCAGCCTCGATTTGCAGTACTACATCGTCCATGACGGGCTCAGTACGCGCATGTTGATCGACGAATTGCTCAAGGCTGCGGATCGCGGGGTGCGCGTGCGCATCTTGCTGGATGACACTGCCAGCGATGGGCTGGACGACATTCTGGCGACCCTTGCGGCCCATCCCAACATTCAAATCCGCCTGTTCAACCCGCTGCAACTGGGCCGCAGTACCGGCGTGACCCGGGCCATGGGGCGGCTGTTCAACCTGTCGCGCCAGCACCGGCGCATGCACAACAAGCTGTGGCTGGCCGACAACAGCGTGGCGATTGTTGGCGGGCGCAATCTGGGCGATGAGTATTTCGATGCTGAACCGGATTTGAACTTCACCGACATCGACCTGCTCAGTGTGGGGCCGGTGGCCGAGCAGTTGGGGCACAGCTTTGACCAGTACTGGAACAGCGCGCTGAGCCAGCCGATTGGCGATTTTGTTTCTTCGCGTCTGTCCCACGTGGAGTTGACCAAGGCCCGTGGCGCGCTGGAGGCTTCGCTCAAACAGTCGAAAGCGGCGCATCAGGTGCTGTATCAGCAGCTCGCCGCTTACGAAACCGATCCGCAACTGGACGTGTGGCGCAGTGAGTTGATCTGGGCGTGGAACCAGGCGCTGTGGGATGCGCCGAGCAAGGTGCTGGCGGAGGGCGAGCCGGATCCGCATTTATTGCTGACCACCCAATTGGCCCCGGACCTTTCCGGGGTCAACAAAGAGCTGATCCTGATTTCGGCGTACTTTGTGCCCGGTGAGACGGGCTTGGTGTACCTGACCGGGCGCGCCGATGCCGGGGTTGATGTGCGCTTGTTGACCAACTCGCTGGAAGCCACGGACGTGCCGATTGTGCACGGTGGCTACGCGCCGTATCGCAAGGCGCTGTTGGAACATGGGGTCAAGCTGTATGAGCTGCGCCGTCAGCCGGGGAGTACGGGCGGCAGCGGGTTGCACCTGTTCAAGCCGGGCTTGAGTTCTGATTCGAGCTTGCACAGCAAGGCGATGATCTTCGATCAGCGAAAGTCGTTTATCGGCTCGTTCAATTTCGACCCGCGCTCGGGTTTGTGGAACACCGAAGTCGGCGTGTTGGTGGACAGCCCGGAACTGGCCGCCCAGGCGCGCGACCTGGCCTTGCAAGGTATGTCGCACGCGTTGAGTTATGAGCCGGTGCTGGAGAAAGGGCAGATCGTCTGGGTGACCGAAGACCACGGCCAGTTGCACACCCTGACCCGCGAGCCGGGCAGTTGGTGGCGCCGGCTAAATGCGTGGTTCAGCAAGACGGTTGGGCTGGAGAAGATGTTGTAGTGCTAGGTGGCGGTTTGCTCCGCCCCGAATGCGCCTTGGCGCAGTACCAATATCACCAGGCCAAATGCCCCGGCGGCCATAAACAGCGGCAAGGCGTGGCCGCTGATCCATTGGCTGCCAGCGCCTGCAGCCAGCGGCCCGATCAGGCAGCCAATGCCCCACAACTGCGCCACGTGGGCGTTGGCCCGCACCAGGGCGTCGTCGCGGTAGCGTTCGCCAATCAAGATCAGCGACAAGGTAAACAGCCCGCCCGCGCTGGCGCCAAAAATCACCCACAGCGGCCAGATCAGCAAAGTGTTGAGCAGCAAAGGTACCGCCAGGCTCGACAGCATCAGCAGGACCGCACAACCGGTAAACAGCGAGCGCCGTGACACGCGGTCAGCCAGCGCGCCAATCGGCAGTTGCAGCAGGGCATCGCCCACCACCACGGTGCTGACCATCGCCAGAGCGATGTCGGCAGTAAAGCCCTGGCGCAGGCAATAGATCGGCAGCAACGTCAGAATCATCGCCTCAAAGGCGGCAAACAGCGCCACGGCCCAAGCAATGGCTGGCAAGCCGCGACAGAACTCCAGCAAGTCCTTGAAAGTCACTCGATACGCTTCAGTGACGGGCGCGCCGTCGCGGCCCAGCAACAGCAAGGGCGCCAGTGTCAGCAGGGCCACGCCGATCCAGAAGCCGTAATCGCCCTCTGAACCCACTACGCCCAGCAACAGCGGCCCGGACAGTTGGCTCAGGGCGTACGCGCAGCCATACAGCGCGACCAGGCGGCCGCGCCATTGCTCGACCACCAGTTGGTTGATCCAGCTTTCGCCCAAAATAAAAATGACCGTGAGTACCACCCCGATCAGCAGGCGCAGCACCAGCCACACCGGGTAGCTGGGCAGCAATGCCAGCAAGCCGATCGACAGGGCGCCCGCCCATAAGCACAGACGCATCAGGGCCGGTGTGCCTACGCGTGCCGCGAGCTTGCTGGCCACGCTGGCGCCTACCAGCACGCCGATGGCCGGCATGGCGGCCATGACGCCAATGGCAAACCCGCCGTAGCCCCAGCTTTCGAGGCGGAACGACACCAGCGGCATGCTCACGCCCAGCGCCAAGCCGACGCTGAGCACGGAGGCCAGCACGGCAAAATAGGTCGCCCAACGCATGTCTGTGCTCCAAAAAAAGATCAATGCAATGTGAGAGCGGGCTTGCTCGCGATGCCAGCGCAGCGAAGCGCCAGTACCGCGGGCAAGCCCGCTCCCACAGGGTGTTACACGTGTTGTGTTACAGCTTGATCCAGGTGGATTTCAGCTCGGTGTACTTGTCGAACGCGTGCAGCGACTTGTCGCGACCGTTACCCGACTGTTTGAAGCCACCAAACGGCGCGGTCATGTCGCCGCCATCGTACTGGTTGACCCACACGCTGCCGGCGCGCAGGGCTTTGGCAGTCAGGTGCGCCTTGGAGATGTCTGCTGTCCATACCGCTGCGGCCAGGCCGTATGGCGTGTCGTTGGCAATCTGGATGGCTTCGGCGGCGGTGTCGAAAGCAATCACCGACAGGACGGGGCCGAAGATTTCTTCCTGGGCGATTTTCATCGCGTTGCTCACGCCGTCGAAAATGGTCGGCTCAACGTAGGTGCCGCCGGTTTCCTGAAGGATCTGCTTGCCGCCAGTGACCAGTTTGGCGCCTTCGCTGTGCCCCGACTGGATGTACGACAGCACGGTGTTCATTTGCTGGGTGTCGACCAGCGCGCCCACGGTGGTCGATGGGTCCAGCGGGTTGCCCGGCTTCCACTCTTTGAGCGCTTCGATAACCAGCGGCAGGAAGGTGTCTTTGATCGAACGTTCGACCAGCAGGCGCGAACCTGCGGTGCAGACTTCACCCTGGTTGAAGGCAATGGCGCTGGCCGCCGCCTTGGCCGCAGCGTGCAGGTCCGGGGCGTCGGCAAAGACGATGTTCGGGCTCTTGCCGCCGGCTTCGAGCCAGACGCGTTTCATGTTGGACTCGCCCGAGTAAATCAGCAGTTGCTTGGCGATTTTGGTCGAGCCGGTGAACACCAGGGTGTCGACGTCATTGTGCAAGGCCAGCGCCTTGCCGACGGTGTGGCCGTAGCCCGGCAGCACGTTCAGCACGCCAGCAGGAATACCGGCTTCAACGGCCAATGCCGCGATGCGGATGGCGGTCAGCGGGGATTTTTCGGACGGTTTGAGGATTACCGAGTTACCGGTCGACAGGGCCGGGCCGAGTTTCCAGCAGGCCATCATCAGCGGGAAGTTCCACGGCACGATGGCGCCAACCACGCCAACTGCTTCGCGGGTGACCAGGCCGAGCTGGTTGTGCGGGGTGGCGGCGACTTCGTCGTAAATTTTGTCGATGGCCTCACCGCTCCAGCTCAGGGCGTTGGCAGCGCCTGGCACGTCGATGTTCAGCGAGTCGCTGATCGGTTTGCCCATGTCCAGGGTTTCAAGCAGGGCCAGCTCTTCGGCGTGTTGCTTGAGCAGGCCGGCAAAGCGGATCATCACGGCTTTACGTTTGGCTGGCGCCAGGCGGGACCAGGCGCCGGATTCGAAGGTCGCACGCGCGTTTTCTACAGCGCGTTGGGCGTCTGCGCTATCGCAGCTGGCGACCTTGCCCAGCAAGCGGCCATCGACCGGGCTGAGGCACTCGAACGTTTCTTTGGAGACCGCGTCGGTGTATTCACCGTTGATGAAGGCGCGACCTTCGATTTTCAGCTGTTGGGCACGTTGTTCCCAGTCACTACGCGTCAGGGTGGTCATTCGAGTGTCCTCCTCTTGATTGAAATACCTACGCCAGCGCGAGTGTAGCGTGGCGTGTCCGGAATGCTGGCCAATCATCCAGAATGATCGGCACGAGGCATGCGCCACCCTAAACCAGTGTCCTGGGGACTTTCAATATATTTGACAGAGAGGTCGTAAACAGCATGGCTTGTTCGTTTTAATAAACATAGACTTCAGGCTTTCACGCCTATCACGCTGTTATTTCGGGGGGATCAATCAATGAGCATTGAAAACGTCGTCGACTTCAACACCGCTAATACCCAGGCCGAGCGTTACACACCGGCCCCCGAGAAGCTCTTGAAGGGCAACCCTGAGCAAATCTTGCATAACCATTACGCCAGCGACTGTGGGCAATTAAATGCCGGTATGTGGGAAAGCGACGTGGGCCAGTGGGAGGTCAATTTCACTGAACATGAATATTGTGAAATTGTGCAGGGCGTTTCGGTATTGCGTGACCGAGAAGGTAACGCCAAGACCCTGCGGGCGGGTGATCGTTTTGTCATCCCGGCGGGGTTCAAAGGCACGTGGGAAGTGCTTGAACCCTGTCGGAAGTTTTACGTAGCGTTTGAACAGAAGTCCTGAGACGCCTGATTCAAGCAACAAAAAAGGCCCGTATCGTGAGATAGGGGCCTTTTTTGTAGAAGAAAAACCAATTACTTGATTTTGGCTTCTTTGTAGATAACGTGCTTGCGAACCCGCGGATCGAATTTTTTGATTTCGATTTTGTCCGGAGTGGTGCGCTTGTTCTTATCTGTGGTGTAGAAATGGCCTGTACCAGCGCTCGACACCAAACGGATCAATTCACGCATGATTAGCTCCCTTAGATCTTGCCAGCGCGACGGATTTCGGCCAGCACGACAGTGATGCCACGCTTGTCGATGATACGCATGCCTTTAGCAGATACGCGCAGACGCACGAAACGTTTCTCTTCTTCAACCCAGAAGCGGTGATGCTGCAGGTTCGGCAGGAAACGACGACGGGTTTTGTTATTTGCGTGGGAAATGTTATTCCCAGTCACCGGACCCTTACCGGTAACTTGACAGACTCTCGACATGCCTCAGCCCTCTAAAACCACATGCCCAACCCGGCATGGGTTGGCCGCTTAATCTCTCAGTCATTTGGCGCCAGGCGCCGCGTTTCTTTAAGGGTCTTACCGGCTACACCTACAAACGAAGGAACCGGGCCCCTAGAAAAGAGCGCTGCTTTATACCAGAAAGACTAAAGCGCAACAACATGCAGTGTGATTTCTAGTGATTAATAAAGGCCGCATTCTAGCTGCAATCCACGGTAAAGCCTATGCCGGGCGTGCGGCGACCGCTCGTCGCGAGATGAAAGGTTTCAGGTGAGGTGTCGGCCAATCTCGATACGGGCCCTGTCTTTGAAAATCAGAATCGGAGGGCACCGAGGGCATTGGGTGTTATTAAAAAGTAGTCATTTGGCAATCAGAACACTAGGGTAGGCGTTTTCCAGACTGCACTTGCAGATGGGCCAACGACTTGCAAAGGAATCAGAATATGCGTCTCGCTGCTGCCCCCTTTTTGCTCACCCTGTGCCTGAGCCCGTTGGCTCATGCGGCCACCTTGAGTGTGTGCACCGAGGCAAGCCCGGAAGGGTTCGATGTAGTGCAGTACAACTCGCTCACCACCACCAATGCTTCGGCAGACGTGCTGATGAACAGCCTGGTGAACTATGACGCCAAAGCGGCCAAGTTGGTGCCGGGCCTGGCGCAAAGCTGGTCAGTGTCGCCTGACGGCCTTGTGTACGAGTTCAAGTTGCACCCCGGGGTCAAGTTCCACACCACGCCTTACTCCACCCCGACGCGTGAGTTGAACGCCGATGACGTGCGTTTCAGCTTCGAGCGCATGCTCGACCCGGCCAACCCGTGGCACAAGGTGGCGCAGAGCGGCTTCCCGCATGCGCAGTCGCTGCAATTGCCCGAGCTGATCAAGAAGATTGAGACCCCGGATCCGCTGACGGTGCGCTTTACCCTCAGCCACCCGGACTCCACCTTCCTGCCGGCCTTGAGCATGGGCTTTGCGTCGATCTATTCGGCTGAGTACGCCGACAAGTTGCTCAAGGCGGGGACCCCTGAGCTGATGAACAGTCAGCCGATCGGGACGGGGCCGTTTGTGTTCAGCCGTTACCAGAAGGATGCCGTGGTGCGCTACAAGGCCAACCCGGACTATTTCGCCGGTAAACCTGCGGTTGACGCACTGATTTTTGCCATCACCCCGGATGCCAACGTGCGGCTGCAAAAACTGCGGCGCAACGAGTGCCAGATCGCCCTCTCGCCAAAACCGCTGGATGTCGATGCGGCCCTCAAGGACACCAGCCTGGCCGTCGCGCAAACGCCTGCCTTTATGACCGCATTCGTGGCCATCAACAGTCAGCATCCGCCGCTGGACAAGCCAGAAGTGCGTCAGGCCATCAATTTGGCGTTCGATAAGGGCACGTACCTCAAGGCGGTGTTCGAAAACAGCGGGCAGGCGGCCAACGGTATTTACCCGCCCAACACCTGGGGCTACGCCAAAGACCTGCCGGGTTATGCCCATGATCCGCAAAAGGCCAAAGAGTTGTTGGCCAAAGCGGGCCTCAAGGACGGCTTTAAAACCACGATCTGGACGCGCCCGACCAGTAGCGTCCTGAACCCTAATCCAAGCCTGGGTGCGCAGTTGTTGCAGGCGGATCTGGCGAAAATTGGCGTTCAGGCGGATATCCGCGTGATCGAGTGGGGCGAGCTGATTCGCCGCGCCAAGGCGGGCGAACACGATCTGCTGTTTATGGGCTGGGCGGGTGATAACGGTGACCCGGACAACTTCCTGACGCCGCAGTTTTCATGTGCAGCGGTGAAGTCCGGGACCAACTTTGCCCGCTATTGCGACAAAACCCTCGACACGCTGATCAGCCAGGGCAAAACCATCAGCGATCAGGACAAGCGCAGCGCGCTGTATCAAAAGGCTCAGGCAGAAATTCAGCAGCAGGCTTTGTGGCTGCCGCTGGCACATCCAACGGCCTACGCGTTAACCCGTAAAGACGTACAGGGTTATCAGGTAAGCCCGTTTGGACGTCAGGACTTTTCGACGGTTAGCGTGAAGCCTTAAGTGTCACATCCAGCCGTGTTCGACCATCGACAGCGGCTCACCTTCACCGACGATGAAGTGATCCAGCACCCGCACTTCGATCAGATCCAGCGCCTCAGTGAGGCGCTGGGTCAGGGTGCGGTCGGCCTGGCTGGGCTCTGAATTGCCGGACGGGTGGTTATGACAAAAAATAACGGCCGCCGCGTTGTGCGCCAGGGCCCGTTTGACCACTTGGCGCGGGTAAACGCTGGCGCTGTCGATCGATCCTCTGAACAGCACTTCAAAGGCCAGCATGCGGTGTTTGGAGTCCATAAACAGGCAGCCGAACACTTCGTGCGGCTCGTGTCGCAGCAAGGATTTCAAGTAGTCGCGAACCGCCTGCGGGCTCTCTAGCGCGGAGTCCCGGCGCAGACGCTCGGCCAAGTGGCGGCGGCCCATTTCCAGCACCGCTTGCAGTTGGGTGAACTTGGCGGGGCCGAGCCCGAGCTGTCGACTGAACGCCCCCAAATCCGCCTCCAGCAAGGCGCGCAAGCTGCCGAATTCGGTGAGTAAATGCCGCGCCAAATCGACAGCACTTTTGCCCGAAACCCCGGTGCGCAGAAAGATTGCCAACAGCTCGGCATCCGAAAGGCTGGCCGATCCGTGCTCCAAAAGTTTCTCGCGCGGGCGCTCGGCCGCGGGCCAATTTCTGATACTCATGACACCTCCGTGTGTGGGTGCGCCGCTGTTCCGTAGCAAGCGCTGTGTTATCTTAGCCCATCATTTTTGCGTGGCATTTGGCCATTTTCCGCGCAGTCATCATCGAACTAGAAGGCAGGCCTATGCAGCGGCTGTATCGAAAACGCATTGTTTTGGGCGTCGGCGGCGGCATTGCTGCTTACAAGAGTGCAGAGCTGGTTCGCCGCCTGCTGGACCAAGGCGCGGAAGTGCGCGTGGTCATGACGCGCGGCGGCAGTGAGTTCATCACCCCGCTGACCATGCAGGCCTTGTCTGGACACCCCGTTCATCTGGATTTGCTCGACCCTGCGGCAGAAGCGGCTATGGGCCATATCGAGCTGGCCAAATGGGCCGACCTGGTGCTGATCGCCCCGGCCACTGCAGACTTGATCGCCCGTCTGGCCCAAGGTCTGGCCAATGATTTGCTGACCACGCTGGTGCTGGCCACGGACGCCACCGTGGCCATCGCCCCGGCCATGAACCAGGCCATGTGGCGCGATCCGGCTACTCAAGCCAACACTCAATTGCTCCAGAGCCGTGGCCTCAAGGTGTTTGGCCCGGCCTCCGGCAGCCAGGCCTGCGGCGACGTGGGTTTTGGCCGCATGCTTGAAGCCGATGACCTGGTGCACTGCGCGGCCGAGTGCTTCCAGCACCTGGCGTTGACCGGCAAGCACGTGCTGATCACGGCAGGCCCGACCCAGGAAAACATCGACCCGGTACGCTACATCACCAACCACAGCTCCGGGAAAATGGGCTTTGCCCTGGCCGAAGCAGCGGTTGAGGCGGGCGCCCGCGTCACGCTGATCACCGGCCCCGTGCATTTGCCCACGCCTGATCGCGTCAGCCGCATTGACGTTGTCAGCGCGCGCGACATGCTCGCCGCGTGTGAGGCTGCGATCCCGTGTGACGTATTTATCGCGTCTGCTGCGGTTGCGGATTACCGCCCGGAAGTCGTTGCCCCGCAAAAACTCAAGAAAGACCCTACGAAAGGCGACGGCCTGCTGCTGCAAATGGTGCGTAACCCAGACATTCTGGCCACCATTGCAACGCGCCCGGACCGCCCTTTTAGTGTCGGCTTTGCCGCAGAGACCGAGCACCTGCTCGATTACGCCGCGCGCAAGCTGAAAGACAAAAATCTCGACCTGATTGTGGCCAACGATGTGGCTAACCCCAGCATCGGCTTCAACAGCGAAGAGAACGCCTGCAGCGTGATTGACCGCGACCTGCACGCCACCGTATTTGCCCAGACCAGCAAGGGCAAGATTGCCCGCCAGCTGATCACTTTTATCGCCGAACGTCTGAACCAGGTTTAACTCGAATGCACGCTTTGCAAGCCAAAATCCTTGATCCACGCATTGGTACCGAATTCCCGCTGCCGCAATACGCCACCCCTGGCTCCGCAGGCCTTGATCTGCGCGCCATGCTCAAAGAAGACACCGTGCTGGAGCCGGGCCAAACCCTGCTGATCCCGACCGGCCTGTCGATGTACATCGGCGATCCGGGCCTGGCTGCGTTGATCCTGCCGCGCTCGGGCCTGGGCCACAAACATGGCATCGTGCTGGGCAATCTGGTGGGTCTGATCGACTCCGATTATCAGGGCGAGCTGATGGTGTCTTGCTGGAACCGTGGTCAAACCGCCTTCAACATCACCATCGGCGAGCGTATCGCTCAACTGGTGCTGGTGCCGGTGGTGCAGGCGCACTTTGAGCTGGTCGAGGAATTCGATGAAAGCCAGCGTGGCGCTGGCGGTTTTGGGCATTCCGGCACTCTCTAACCCTTATTCGTGTTCCCCACACTCTTCAAGAATGGAGTCTTCCCTGTAATGAGCAGCCCTGCTTCGGTCGCCCCCAACTTCCCTGACACCATTTTTCGCGCCTATGACATTCGCGGTGTTGTGCCGCAAACATTGACCGCTGAAACCGCCTACTGGATTGGTCGCGCCATTGGCTCCCAGAGCCTGGCCGAAGGTGAACCCCATGTGTCGATCGGCCGTGACGGTCGTTTGTCTGGCCCGGCGCTGGTCGAGCGTTTGATCCAGGGCGTTGCTGACAGCGGTTGCAAGGTCAGCGATGTGGGCCTGGTGCCCACACCTGCGCTGTACTACGCGGCCAACGTGTTGGCGGGCAAGTCGGGCGTGATGCTCACCGGTAGCCATAACCCGTCGAATTACAACGGTTTCAAAATCGTGATCGCCGGTGACACCCTGGCCAACGAGCAGATCCAGGCGCTGCATACGCGCCTGAAAAACAACGACCTGACGTGGGGCGAAGGCAGCATCGAGCGCGTTGATATTTTGTCGCGCTACGCCGATGAAATTGTCAAAGACATCAAACTGGCCAAGAAGCTCAAGGTCGTGGTCGATTGCGGTAACGGCGCTGCCGGCGTGATCGCACCGCAACTGCTGGAGGCGCTGGGCTGTGAGGTGATCCCGTTGTTCTGCGAGGTGGACGGCAACTTCCCGAACCACCACCCGGACCCGGGCAAACCTGAAAACTTGGTAGACCTGATCGCCAAGGTAAAAGAAACCAACGCCGACCTGGGCCTGGCTTTCGACGGCGACGGCGACCGCGTGGGCGTGGTGACCAACACCGGCACCATGGTGTTCCCGGACCGCTTGCTGATGCTGTTTGCCCAAGACGTGCTGGAGCGCAATCCGAACGCCGAGATCATCTTCGATGTGAAGTGCACGCGCCGCCTGACCCCGCTGATCAAGGAATACGGTGGTCGCCCATTGATGTGGAAGACCGGTCATTCGTTAATCAAGAAGAAAATGAAAGCGACCGGCGCCTTGCTGGCCGGTGAAATGAGCGGGCATATCTTTTTCAAAGAGCGCTGGTTCGGCTTTGATGACGGCATTTACAGCGCTGCGCGCCTGCTGGAGATCCTCAGCAAACAACAGCAAACCGCTGAAGAGCTGTTTGAGACTTTCCCGAACGATATTTCTACGCCAGAAATCAATATCGATGTGACGGATGAGAGCAAATTCAGCATCATTGAAGCCCTGCATGACGCCCAATGGGGTGAGGCCGCCGAGCTGACGTCGATTGACGGCGTGCGCGTCGACTATCCACAAGGCTGGGGCCTGGTTCGCGCGTCCAACACCACGCCGGTGCTGGTGCTGCGATTTGAGGCTGATACCGAGGCCGAACTGCAACGCATCAAGGATGTCTTCCACGCCCAACTCAAGCGTGTGGCACCTGATCTTCAACTACCGTTTTGATCGACTGAGTTTTACCGGAGCCCTGAATGACCCTCGAACGTGATGCCGCCTCTAACGTCGCCAAGGTTTTGTCCGAAGCGCTGCCTTACATTCGCCGCTATGTCGGCAAGACGCTGGTCATCAAGTACGGCGGCAACGCGATGGAAAACGATGACCTGAAAACCGGTTTTGCGCGCGACATCGTGCTGATGAAAGCGGTGGGTATCCACCCGGTCGTGGTCCACGGTGGCGGCCCGCAAATCGGTGATCTGCTCAAGCGTTTGTCCATCGAGAGTCATTTTATCGACGGCATGCGCGTGACCGACTCGCAAACCATGGACGTTGTTGAAATGGTCCTGGGCGGTCATGTGAACAAGGAAATCGTCAACCTGATCAACCGTCATGGCGGCAGCGCTATCGGTCTGACCGGCAAAGATGCCGGTCTGATCCAGGCCAAAAAGATGGTGGTGAAGCGCCAGACCCCGGAAATGACCACGCCTGAAATCATCGACTTCGGTCATGTGGGCGAAGTCACCGGGATCAACACCGATTTGCTCAACATGCTGACCAAGGGTGACTTCATCCCGGTCATCGCGCCGATTGGTGTGGGCCCGGACGGTGAGTCGTACAACATCAACGCTGACTTTGTGGCGGGCAAAGTGGCTGAGGCGCTGAAAGCTGAAAAGCTGATGCTGCTCACCAACATTGCCGGTTTGATGGATAAGGAAGGTCATGTGCTGACCGGCCTGACCACCGCGCAGGTCGACGGGTTGATTGAAGACGGCACCATCTACGGCGGCATGCTGCCGAAGATTCGTTGCGCGCTGGAAGCCGTGCAAGGTGGCGTGACCACCGCGCACATTGTCGACGGCCGTGTACCGAACGCCGTACTGCTGGAAATCTTCACCGACACCGGTGTGGGCACGTTGATCAGCAACAGCAAGCCTGCTGCTTAAGCCTCAACCCTCCCGCTGTAGGCGCGGGCTTGCCTCGCGATCTTTTGACCGTTTAAAAGATCGCGAGCAAGCCTGCTACCACACAGATTTACGGATCTCCGACAACGAAGGCCGTATTCCCTCGTAAGTAGAGACTCCTCCTACATCCTGCGCTGTGCCCATCCTTTAGCGTTCACTCCTTTGCGCTGACCTCACGTCAGAGGAGTCATGGATGCCCGCATTTGCTCGCGACAACTCGTTCAGGCTGAACATCAGCCGTTGTCCTCATCCCGTTGAGGTGCTGGCTTTCAGCGGTGACGAAGCGCTCAACACGCCCTTTGCCTTTGACGTTGAGCTGGTGTGTGATCGCGCAGATCTGGACCTTGAAGCGCTGCTGCACACCCCGGCTTTTTTGGCCTTTGATGACCTTGAGCGCGGTATCCACGGGCAGATTTATCAGATCGTCCGATGCAGCCCTGGCAAGCGCTTTACGCACTATCGCCTGACGCTGGTGCCACGTTTGGCCTACCTGAAACACCGTACCAATCAGCGCATTTTTCAGAACCAGACCGCGCAGCAGATCATCGAAACCCTGCTCGAAGAGCACGGCATTCTCGGCAATGCGTACGGTTTCACGTTGCAATCGACCTACGAACCTCGCGAGTACTGTGTGCAGTACGCCGAGTCCGACCTGCATTTCATTCAGCGGCTGTGTTTTGAAGAGGGCATGCATTACCACTTCAAGCATTCGTCTGATGCCCACTACTTACAGTTCGGTGATGGACAGGCGGCTTTTACCTCGTTGCAACCGGCAACACCTTACATGCCCAGCGGCGGGATGGCGGCCGACTCGGCGGCGATTCAGGGGTTTGATCTGCGTTTGCAAACCCGAACCAACAGTACGGCGCGGCGTGATTACGACTTTAAAGCTGCCAGCCGCACGCTGGAGGCCGACAGCCAAAGCGACCTCAAACGGCGTGCGCTTGAGCATTACAGCTACCCCGGTCGCTTCATCAGCGATGCTCAAGGCGAGCGACAAAGCCAGCGAGCGCTGGAGCAGCATCAGAGCGATTATCGCCAGGCCAGCGGCCACAGTGATCAGCCGACCTTGAGCAGTGGTCACTTTTTAACCCTCAGCGAGCACCCTGTTAGCGACTGGAATGTGCCGTGGCTACTGACCCATGTTCACCATGAAGGCAAGCAGCCGCAGGTGCTTGAAGAGCAAGGTGGCCGCTTAACGCTCTTGCATTCGCCGGGCTTTAGCCAAGGCTATCGCAACCACTTTGTGGCGATCCCCGAGGGCGTGACGTACCGTTCGCCCGTGGTGTTTGCCAAGCCGCGCATCCATGGCAGCCAGACCGCCCGCGTTACCGGTCCGGCGGGGCAGGAGATCCACTGCGACGCGTTCGGCAGGGTCAAGGTCAGCTTCCATTGGGACCGCAGCGGGGCGAGCGACGACACCAGCAGTTGCTGGCTGCGCGTCGCCTCCAGTTGGGCGGGCGACAGCTATGGCGCGGTGACGATTCCGCGGGTCGGCATGGAAGTACTGGTCAGCTACCTGGAGGGTGATGTCGACCAGCCGGTGATTTCAGGCTGCCTGGTGTCGAGCCTGACCCCGACGCCGCTCAAACTGCCTGCCGATAAAACCCAAAGCACCTTGCGCAGTCGCAGCACGCCGGGCGGTGGCGGCTACAACGAATTGCGCCTTGAAGACCGCCAGGGCCAGGAAAAAATCTACCTGCATGCCCAGCGCGACATGCAGCAACACATTGAAAACGACAGCCGCTTGCAGATCGATGGCCAGCGCGAAGAAACCATCAGCGGCGCCAGCGTGGTGGTGCTCAAGGGCGAAGACCAGCAAACCGTCAGCGGCGATCGCAAAGTGCAAGTGCAAGGGAATGACTTCCAGGCCGTCGCCATGACCAGCCACACACGGGTGGGGATGGTTATGGCTGTTGAAGCCGGGGTGCACGCGCATTTCAAGGCCGGGGCCACGCTGGTGGTCGATGGCGGGCCACTGCTGACCCTGATGGCGGGCGGGCAGCACCTGCAACTGACGCCGGTGGGGATTTACAGCAGTTCACCGATCTTGCCGGGCGGGGTGCCGATACCGGGCATGCCAGCAGTGCCGGCCAGTACGGAGGGGGTCGAGGCCATGACAGCACTGGCGCTTGAGTCGCAAAAACGCGCCTTTGCCAGTGCCAGTGCTAAGCGGGCACCCGTGTGCCTGGCCTGCGAAGCCTTGCAGGAGGGGCAGATATGACCCGCGCATACCTGCTGCTCGACAGCCATCTGATCCCGAACATCTCTGCGCGCCTGTTTGAGTTGGCGAACATCACGGTTGCGCATTCGCTGTACCTGACTACCCGCTATGCCGAGATGGCTTCTTTTGGCCCGGTGCTGGTTAGCGTCGAACCGGGCAGTGCGCTGGCCAACACCTTTATTGAGCAATGGCAGGGCCGGGCGGGTATCTGGCTGGAGTCTGACGCAGACGAAACCCTTGTTTTAGAGCACCTGCGTAGCCTGATCCATGTCCGGCTTGCGGGCGATGTCACGGCTTTTTTCCGTTTCTACGACCCGTGCATTACCCGCCTGTGGTTGGCAGATCTGGCAGAGGCTGAGCGGGATCAACTGATGGGCCCGGTTCGCGTCATCAGGCTGCCGGAGGGTGTGGTTATCCAGCAGAACAACCCGCATCAACCCTGCGCCCGCTACGCGACGACGCCGTGGCTGACGTTGAGTGCGCAGACGCTGGAGCATCTGTGCCAAGCCCGGCGCGAGCACTTTACACAGCGCCTTGTTGAGCATGGCCAGCGCTACTTTGCGCCGTGTTTGCAGGGTTTGGACGAGCCGGCGCAACAGGCATGGGCGCTGGGTTGTCAGCGCAATGCGGCGCGCCACGGCTACAGCGCCGATGACGAAGTCATGGCCTGGGCAAGCCTGTATGCCGCTTACGGTGATGAGTTTCCCGAAGGCCCGGAGCATGCGGTCTATCGCCAGGTGTTGAGCCAGCGAGCAGTCGCCCCCGAACAGCGTCTGGAGCAGTTACTGGACGAATTGATGACGCAAATGAAGCCTGCAGAGCGTGCGCTATGAACCTTGATAAAAGTCTGGCTTCAATGGTCAACCTGTCTGATGCCCGGCGCGCCGCCAGTGCCTGCGAACACGTTGATATCAACAGCACCGTTCAACAGTGCCCGGCCAGCCAGCCGCATTTATTTGTCGTGCCGGTGCGTTACGCCCTCAGCGAAGAACCCGCCAGCCATCCGGCGTGCCAGCCCGGTACACAGACCCAAAGCCACCCGATGGCTGCGCGCCTTTTGCGCGCAGGGTTTGTCTATGTGTGGCAAGGCAGCGGCCCGTTGCAGCGCTATGCAGTGGCTGAAAACAACCTGCTGCTCAGCCAGGGACTGGATGAGGATGACACCGTCGTCCAGTCCGGCACCTTGAGTGGCTTGGCGCTGGCCAAGCAACAAGACGCCTGGCTGCTCTACAGCGAAATCCCCCTCAACCCGGCCGCCTGCGCCGGCCTGCACGACCCTCAACAGCGCGCCAAACGCATGCGTCTACTCGACCTGCGGCAAGTGGCCAATACGTTGCAAGCGCCGCATTGCGCGCCGTTGAGTGAATCGAAAAGTGTGATGGCCGAGTTGATTCCGAGCACCTATGACTTGGCGATGGCGATTGATTACCAGCGTCATCAACCGGCTTTACGCGCCAGTGCGGACCAACTGGGCAAGAAGGTCATGGCAGATCCGTCGCCCGACAACATCAAGGCCTACACCGATGCCATGCATTGGCTGCATGAGCGGGAAAAAGTGTCGGCGGGCTACCCGGCTGTGTCGGACGACGTCACGCCTCCGGGGGAATGGAGCGCTGAGCAATGGACTGCCACCCGCACACAAGACCTGATGGAGCGGGCTCATGTGCAGGCCCGCGGGTTGTTCACGGTATTGGCCTGCCTTGACGATGACCTGGGTGTTTTGCGCGACATCAACCATGAGCAAGAACTGATCGAGTCGCGGCATGAGCAATGGCAGGCCGATAACAACCTGCGGCTGAGTATTGGCGGGTTTGTGCGGAGTTTGATTACGGAGGATCCCGACGAAGTGATCGGTATGCTGGTTTACCGCTATCGGGAACAAGATATTGAACTGACGCGTGAGCAGGCGCAGATGTTGCTGGACACACGTACTCGGTTAGAACAACTGGCCAGAGAGCGTTACGCCGCCAATGTGCCTGATGGATCTCCATTCACCAAGCAGCAAGCCGATATTCGACTACACGAGATACATCTTCGCGAACAGGCTGCGGTTGCGCCGATCCGCGGGTTTATACCGCTGAAGTTTCATGACGAAATTATGGAAATGGTGCTTGAGTACCAGGTTAATAAACTCAGTAACACGCACAACACTCACGCCAGCGACAAAGTCGAACAATACATCGACCTGCCCGCCATGAACCAATGGCTCGACGAAACGGCCCCGAAACACTTTGATCACCTGAAAGAGCGACACGAAGCCCTGTATGCCGACCGTGGCGCCTACCTGCCGCGTCACCATAGCGGTACGTGGTTTGTGGATTATCAAGACAGCGACCACCGCCAATGGCTGGATGAACTGGCATTGGCCTGCCTGAGCGCGCAGTGCTTGCGCACAGTTGGCGCTGAGCAATATGCGGACTATGTGCGCAGTGCGGATGACGGGGCGTTAAGGCAGTTGTTTTATGGGTGGAGCCCCACACTCGAAGGCGCGGTCAATACCAACAGCCGCGCAACGGAGTTGATGGCTGCGCTAGAAGTTGAAAATCAGGCCAATGCGATGGCGGCGTTGAGCAAGGCGTTGGGGCCACAAGGTGTGAATATTCTGTCTGACCTTGGTGTTAGGTCGGGTAACGTCAATAGCTTGTGGAACACCCTTTTAAAGCGCTTGGGCGCGTCGTTGCTGCTGCTTGGCAGCAAAGCGGGCGAACCATTACAAGGGCCTTGGCTGGCGATAATGAGTGCCACCCGAGCGGGGCATCAAATTGGTTTGCGGTTAATAACCCAAGGTAAGCACCAAATGTTGGTGCAGTTTGGCAAGGCGGCAGAAGATCTTGCCCAATGGGTTAATACCACCGGTAAAGCCATCGGCCGTGGCCACATTGCAAAAATCGTCGACTCGCCCGCCGTTAAAAACAGCGGAGGGTTAATAGCCCTGACGGCGTTACTGCTCAATAGCTGGAATGCCAGTAATTATCTGGGGCAGGCCGGAGTACTGGAGGGGATGGATCAGCAGCGGATATACGACACTTATTCAGCAACGCTCTATGCCGGGGCGGCATTGGTGGCGGTAATTGATAGTCAGGTCAGGGGAGGGGTGAAGGACAAGGCGATTGCACTCAAGCTTCCCAATAATACTTGGGTTAGTGTCCCTGTTTTAACTCTTTTTGGGGGTGTGATTGGTGGTCTATCTGCAGGTGCTGCTGCTATGGAGTTTCTGTCTTTACAGAAACAGATAGAAAATGCTCACGGTACTATTGATCCGTGGTTAACGATGCGTCGAAATATAGTAGGTGGTCAAGTTATCGCCTTTGCAACTCAGGCTTTGTTCGGTTTGATTTATACCTTCAGAGCGGTTTCTGGAGGGCTCACAGTAAGCGCAGCAGTGGGAGGGTACTTGTTATGGATGGGGCCGCTTAATTTGTTAATTGCTGTACTAGGCGTGTTGTATCTGATTGCCTGGTATTTTCAGCAATCACCGATGCAAAGTTTTTTAAATAATTGCTGCTGGTCAAAGTCTCGCGCCCGCGATCTAAGTCCAATAAATTTGGATGCTCAGCAAGATGAACTTAATCGTTTGTACGGGATTCTTTATGTTCCTAGAATCAGCTTTGAATCCGAAGAGCAAAGTAGTGTGATGAGTTCTTTGCAGTCCGGTGTAGTGAATAGTTCGGTCAAAAAACTCACCATTGATCTGCCAGGAGCTGAGCCCAGTAATGTTTATCTTGAATTAAGTATGGTTGGCAATCCACTAGATACCCTAGCAATGCGTGAGCGGATAAAAAGTGGTGAGGGGAAATACTCTCCTGAAGAGTCCATGCAAGATGTTGGCAAATATTGGGTGCTCGCAAGTCGTTGTGAGTGGATTCCGCATACTCAAGGGCAGGGTTTACGCTTGAGCGGCCCATTCAACACAGTCCCTGACTTGTATGGCTCCAAACCCACAACAATATTTTTGCGCTTGCGATACAACACACCTTTAACTTCAATGCTAGGACTCCACAATTTTGTGGGTGGAGATCGAGGGGTGGCATTCACGTTGAGTGCCGCGACTGGAGTAATAGCTTTGCGTAATGACCCAACGCCAGAGTTGGATATCGCTAAGCGTTATCCGTTGGGCGGCCAACAGTGTTCAATTTTTTTGCAGCCAGGCATAAAACGATGAGCGCACCAACCGCCGGGACAAGTAACACTGGCTTGTTTTCACAGCGAGATTATTTGGCTCCCTTGCCAATACCAACAGGGGAGAAGCCAACCGATACACTGAACCTTGTTTGGAGAAAAAACGACATATTTATAGATATTGGTAATTACAGCATTGGTTCAGCTTTGATGATTTTATGGCCGATGGCATTGCTTTATTTTGGGATGGCTTTTGGGTTTTTGAGCATAGCACCTGACTTTAGTGAAATTATGTTTGTCATAGGCGGAGTCAGTACAGGCATTCCTGCGCTAATGCTGGCTAATATGCTTTACCGCCCAACCCCCTTACCCATTCGCTTTAATCGCCAACGCCGTGAAGTCTGCGTACCGCGTAAAGATGGCGAGTATTGGATTGTGCCCTGGGAAACGGTAACTGCCGCTGCGGCGCAGAGTTCTTCAGTCAGTCAAGCAGGTCGGAATACCTCAGGGATGCTGTTTATAGGCTTTGATAATCCAGACCCTCATGCTGAAGAAGATAACAAGCACTCTTATTGGGGTTTTAATTGCGGGGGGAATGAAGCGGCAATGTCAATGTGGGAGTGCATGCGCAGTTTTATGGAGATTGGTCCTCATGCATTACCGCAAACGAATGACTTTGAAGGCAGTCGTGGCAGTTTGAAAGGACGAGGAATTGTCTGGGGCACATGTTGTGAATACGCGAAAGGTATTTGGCTCCATTTGCGCGAGGGTGAGTTTTTTAAGGCCGCGTGGTTAATTATCGGTATCTTCATTTTCGGCGGCCCCATCGTCTTCATGCTGCAAACCTGGAAACTCTCCCCGCCACCAACCTTTGACGACCCCGACATCATCGAATGGTCCAAACCCCTTCCGCCCGAGCAATGGGCCAAGCGCTCCCCGGAACTGGAACTCGCCATCGCCCGGCGCGAAGCTGAATTGGCCGCACAGGCGGGTTAATCCGCACAAACAATACGGGGGAGGCGCGACAGGTGTCGTGCCTCCCCCGTGGGGAACAGCGGGGCTGTTTAGATCCCGTACTGCGCCCGGTAGGCTTCAACGGCTGGCAGGTGTTGCTTCAAGGTTTCGTCTTCGGCCAGATATTGCAGAACCTGGGTCAACGACACGATGCTGACCACCGGGATGCCGAAGTCGCGCTCGACTTCCTGGATGGCCGACAGCTCGCCATTGCCGCGCTCCTGGCGGTTGAGGGCGATCAGTACGCCGGCCGCTTTGGCGCCTTGGGCGTTAATGATTTGCATGACTTCACGGATGGCGGTGCCGGCCGTGATCACGTCGTCGATGATCAGGATGTCGCCTACCAGCGGCGAACCGACCAGGCTGCCGCCTTCGCCGTGGGCCTTGGCCTCTTTGCGGTTGAAACACCATGGCATGTCGCGATCATGGTGCTCGGCCAGAGCGACGGCGGTGGTCGCGGCCAAAGGGATGCCTTTGTAAGCCGGGCCAAACAGCACGTCGAAATCAATGCCGCTGTCAACGATGGCGGCGGCATAGAAGCGCCCCAGTTGAGCCAGCGCGGAGCCGGTGTTGAACAGGCCGGCATTGAAGAAGTAGGGGCTGGTACGCCCGGACTTCAGGGTGAACTCACCGAAGCGCAAAACGCCGCGATCAATGGCAAAACGGATAAAGTCGCGCTGATACGCTTGCATGAAAATGGCCCCAGATACCACGGATTTAGCTAATTAGTAAGACGGCGTGTATCATACACGCACGTGATTTTTGGGGCCATTTATGCGGATCATCAGTGTGAACGTCAATGGTATTCAGGCGGCAGTCGAGCGCGGTTTGCTCAGTTGGCTGCAGGCTCAGAATGCCGACGTTATCTGCCTGCAGGACACCCGCGCCTCCGCCTTTGAACTGGACGATCCAGCCTACCAGCTGGATGGCTACTTTCTGTACGCGTGCGAAGCTGAAGTCCCTGCCCAAGGCGGTGTGGCTTTGTACTCGCGGTTGCAGCCGAAAGCAGTCATCACTGGGCTTGGCTTCGAGACGGCCGATCGCTACGGGCGCTACCTGCAAGCCGATTTCGATAAGGTCAGCATCGCGACCTTGCTGCTTCCTTCGGGGCAGAATGGCGATGAAGACTTGAACCAGAAGTTCAAGCTAATGGACGATTTTGCACGCTATCTGGATAAGCAGCGTCGCAAGCGTCGTGAGTACATTTACTGCGGCTCGTTGTACGTGGCGCAGCAGAAGCTCGACATTAAAAACTGGCGTGACAGCCAGCAGTCTCCTGGTTTCCTGGCGCCTGAACGGGCCTGGATGGATGAGATTGTCGGCAACATGGGCTATGTCGATGCCCTGCGTGAAGTCAGTCGTGAAGGCGATCAGTACAGCTGGTGGCCGGACAACGAACAGGCCGAGATGCTGAATCTGGGCTGGCGTTTCGACTACCAGTTGTTGACCCCGGGTTTGCGCCGCTTTGTTCGCAGCGCTCGCTTGCCGCGTCAACCACGCTTCTCGCAACACGCGCCGTTGATCGTGGACTACGACTGGACACTCACTATCTAAGTGTTCTTTCGCTGTCATAAAAATGCCCGTATCCCACGATACGGGCATTTTTTTTGGCGGCTAAGCCTGCAAGTGCAGCGCCCGACGGAGCATTTGAGGTGGCTGGCCAAAGGCGCGGATAAAGGCTCGACGCATGCGCTCCGGGTCGCCAAAACCGCTCTCACGCGCCACGCTGTCGATACTGTGGGCACCGGACTCAAGCATCAAACGGGCCGCCTCAAGGCGTAGGTTCTCGATGGCCTTGGCCGGGGACTGGCCTGTTTCGCTGCGAAACAAGCGGCTGAACTGGCGAGGGCTCAAGTGGGCGACCTCGGCCAATTGCTCGACCGACAGCTCTTCGCGCAGGTGCTCCTTGGCGTAAGTCAGCGCGGTTTGCACGCGGTCGGACTTTGGCTCGAGTTCCAATAACGCGGAAAACTGCGACTGCCCGCCAGCGCGGCGATGGTAAACCACCAGCTTTCTGGCCACGTCACGCGCTACTTCTGCGCCCAAATCCTGCTCCACCAAGGCCAGGGCCAGATCAATGCAGGCGGTCATGCCCGCGCTGGTCCACAGCTTGCCGTCGACCGTAAAAATGCGGTCCTCTTCCAGCTTTACCTTGGGAAACGCCTCGCGAAAGGTACGGGCGTGAAACCAGTGCGTGGTGGCTTTGCGGCCATCCAGCAAACCTGCGGCTGCCAGCAGAAATGAGCCGGTACAGGCGGAAGCCAGGCGACGCGATGTAATCAGGGTGTCCTGCAAAAAAGGGATCAGCGCCGGTGTGGGTTCTATCAATTGGTTGTCGCCCAGCACCAGCACCGTGTCATAGCTGCGTTGCTTGAACGCCTGCGTCTCGACGCTAAAACCCATGGAGCTGGGCACCAGGCCGCCCTGCTCAGAGATCAAATCCACGCGATAGAACGATTGCCCGCTGAGCAGGTTGGCAAACTCAAAGATGGTGCTGGTGGACAGGCAAAGCATCTGAAAGCCGGGCGACAGAAGAATACCGATGGTGACCATGAGCATGTCCTGAAAGGTGGGATATATGACATTGCTGACATCACCATACGCTCATAACCTGAACCTCAACAAGGCCGACTCCTTACCCGGCCATTTTGGAGCAAGCGTTATGAGTGAACACAAAGGCTATGCCCTGGTTACGGGCGCTTCCTCGGGGATTGGTGCGGTGTATGCCGATCGTTTGGCGCAGCAGGGCTACGACCTGATTCTGGTGGCCCGCAACCAGCAGCGGCTGGAAGGTCTGGCGGCCCGGTTGACCGCGCAAACCCGGCGCGATGTTCAGGTGGTGGTCGCTGACCTCAACCAGCCTGACGATTTGGCGCGTGTCGCCGCCCTTTTGCAAGACGACAAGCGCATCAGTCTGTTGGTCAACAACGCGGGCGTGGGAGCCGGGGGCACATTGCTGGAGTCTTCCGTTGAAGCAATGGACGCGATGATTTTGCTCAACGTGCTGGCGCTGACGCGTCTGGCAAAAGCCGCTGCCGGTAACTTAGTCGAACAGGGCCGTGGCACGATCATCAACATTGCTTCAGTCGTCGCCGTGGCGCCGACATTGCTCAATGGCGTATATGGCGCAACCAAAGCCTACGTGCTGGCCTTCAGCGAATCGCTGCGCCACGAACTCAGTGATAAAGGGATCAACGTGCACGTCGTGCTGCCGGGTGCGACGGCGACCGAGTTTTTTGCAGCGGCCGGCATGTCGGTAGATGCCTTGCCGAAGACGATGGTCATGACCACCGAGAAGCTGGTCGACGCGGCGTTGGCGGGCTTGGCCCAAGGTGAGGCTGTGACGGTACCGTCTTTGCCGGACAGCGCAGATTGGGCGGCTTTTGAGGCGGCGCGCCAAGCGCTGTTACCCAACCTCTCGCGCAACGAACCCGCCGCCCGCTACGGCGTAACAAGCGCCTGATAAACCGGTAGGAGCGAGCTTGCCTCGCGATCTTTTGACCTAAAAAGATTGCGAGGCAAGTCTGGGGCTTACTTGATCGGCCGCCAGGTGAAAGGGTAGCGGTAGGCCACCCCGTCATTGGCTTTGACGCCGGCAATCACCACCAGCACCACGGCGCCGATAAACAGCAGGCCGAGCAAGACGAAGCCAATCAGTACAAACATCAGCACGTAGCAAATGGCCGAAGCAATCGCCACGGTGATCTGAAAGTTCAGCGATTCTTTGCCCTGCTCGTCAATAAAGGGGTCGCTCTCGCGCTTGAGCTGCCAAATGATCAGCGGCCCAATCAGGTTGCCAAACGGAAACCACATCCCCAGAAACGCCGCAAAGTGACAAAACATTGCCCATTGGCGGGCTTCGCGGCTCGGCTTGGGGTTTGAAAGGTCGAGCTCTGTCATGGCGTTCTCCTGTCGGTCATCAAGGGCTTAGCGATCAGTCTGCCAGCGCCGCTTGTTGCAGTGCGAAGATGTCGGTCATGCCTTGTTGAGCCAGTGCCAGCATGGCGTTCAGTTCGGCAGGCTGGAACGGCGCGCCTTCGGCTGTGCCCTGAACCTCAATAAAACCACCGGTGCTGGTCATCACGACGTTCAAGTCGGTTTCGGCTGCCGAATCTTCAGGGTAGTCCAGATCCAGCACCGGCTCGCCCTGGTACATGCCCACCGATACAGCGGCGATCATTTGCTTGATCGGGTCGCCGCCTTTGAGGCCGCCACGCTTTTTGATCACTTTGAGGGCATCAACCAGAGCCACCATGGAGCCGGTGATCGACGCGGTGCGGGTGCCGCCGTCGGCCTGGATCACGTCGCAATCGACGTACAGGGTGATGTCGCCCAGTTTGGACATGTCCAGCGCGGCGCGCAGCGAACGGCCGATCAGGCGCTGGATTTCCAGGGTGCGACCGCCTTGTTTGCCACGGCTGGCTTCACGCTGGTTACGCTCGCCGGTGGCGCGCGGCAACATGCCGTATTCAGCGGTCAACCAGCCTTGGCCCTGACCTTTAAGGAAGCGCGGTACGCCGTTCTCGACGCTTACGGTGCAGATGACTTTGGTGTCACCGAACTCGACCAGTACAGAACCCTCTGCGTGTTTGGTGTAGTTGCGGGTGATGCGGATCGGGCGGAGCTGATCGGCAGCGCGACCACTTGGACGTTTCATGTGGGATACCTGTACGGGACGGAAAACTGCCGAGCATTATAAAGGCCGTGACCGATCCGGGCACATTTAAAACGCAATCCAGTGTTGTAGCGCCTTTACGACAGACGCCATTTGGGGCCATCCGCTGCACTGCGCTACAATCCGCCCCCTTAATAGCCGCCCGGCTTCACTCATCAGATCGCGAGGTACCTCCATGGTGCACAGCATGACCGCCTTTGCCCGCGTCGAAAGCGCCGGCACTCAGGGAACCCTGAGCTGGGAGCTGCGTTCGGTCAACAGCCGCTACCTGGAGCCGCATCTGCGCTTGCCAGAGTCTTTCCGCGAGCTTGAAGGGGCGGTGCGTGAAGCGCTGCGCCAAGGTATTTCCCGAGGCAAACTGGAGTGCACCTTGCGCTTCACCGAAGAAACCACGGGCAAGCCGCTGCAAGTCGACCGTGAGCGCGCCGCGCAACTGGTGGCTGCTGCCGAAACCATTGCCAGCCTGATCAAGCAGCCCGCGGCCCTCAATCCGCTCGAAGTGCTGGCCTGGCCCGGCGTGCTGGTGGCCGATGCTGCCGACCCGCAGGCCCTCAACAATCAGGCGCTGGCGCTGTTCAAGCAAGGTCTGCAAGAGCTCAAAAACGGCCGTGAGCGCGAAGGCGCCGAGCTGGCGCGTTTGATCAGTGACCGTTTGAGCGCCATTGAAAGCGACGTAGAGACCCTGCGTGAGCTGGTCCCGCAAATGCTCGCCACCCAGCGGCAGAAGGTGCTGGATCGCTTTGCCGACATGAAAGCCGAGCTGGACCCTCAGCGCCTTGAGCAAGAAATGGTCTTGCTCGCGCAAAAGAGTGACGTCGCAGAAGAACTGGACCGTCTGAGCACCCACATTCTGGAAGTGCGGCGTGTGCTCAAGTCGGGCGGTGCTGCCGGCCGTCGGCTCGACTTCCTGATGCAAGAACTCAACCGGGAGGCCAACACCCTCGGTTCCAAGGCATTCGATCCGCGCAGCACCCAGGCTGCGGTCAACCTCAAAGTGTTGATCGAGCAGATGCGCGAACAAGTACAGAATATTGAGTAAGGCTTCCCCCACATGAACCACAGCACTGGCACTCTCTACATTATTTCCGCGCCTTCAGGGGCCGGGAAAAGCAGCCTGGTCAAGGCCCTGATCGACATTGAGCCGCAGATCCGCGTCTCGGTGTCACACACCACCCGGGCCATGCGCCCCGGCGAAGAGAACGGCGTGCACTATCACTTCGTCGAGCGCGAAGAGTTCGTGAAAATGATCGAGCACGGTGATTTTCTTGAGCGTGCTGAAGTGTTTGGCAACCTGTATGGCACCTCGCAAAGCTACTTGCAGCAGACGCTGGATGAAGGTCATGACCTGATTCTGGAAATCGACTGGCAAGGTGCCGAGCAGGTTCGCAAACTGATGCCTCAGGCACGTTCGATCTTTATCCTGCCACCGAGCCAACAAGCCCTGCGTGAGCGCCTGGACAATCGCGGGCAGGACAGTGCCGAGATTATTGACGGCCGTATGCGCGAAGCCGTGAGTGAAATGAGCCACTACGTCGACTACGACTACCTGATCATCAACGACGACTTTGCCGTGGCACTGGATGACTTGAAGGCCATTTTCCATGCCAGTCGTCTCCAGCAAAAGCGCCAACAGCAGCGCTACGGTAAATTGCTGGCCGAATTGCTCGGTTAATCAGCGCTTCCCAAAACCCCTGCAAGGGCTTTACATTGGCACTTACAGAGACGTTGGGCAGGGTGAGTGAAAAATCAGCGCTTCCCTAATGGCTGGTGATTTTTTAAACTGTCGAGTCCGCTCGCCCATCCGGGCAGCGCGCACATTGTATTTGCTACGAGGAAGACCATGGCCCGCGTAACCGTTGAAGACTGCCTAGAACACGTGGATAACCGCTTTGAGCTGGTCATGCTGTCTACCAAGCGTGCCCGTCAGCTGGCCACCGGTGGTAAAGAGCCTCTGGTTCAGTGGGAAAACGACAAGCCTACCGTTGTTGCCCTGCGCGAAATCGCAGAAGGCCTGATGAGCTACGAGTTTATCGCCAACGCTGAAATCGTCGAAGACGAACCGCTGTTTGCAGCGTTCGAGGACGAGTCCAACGAGGCGAACTAAGCCTATGCCCGGTCGACGTAGTACGGCGAAGGGTTCACAGTTTTGGCAGGAGGCTCCCTCATGCCGAGCATAGACGCCCTCGCCGACAGCTTGTCGACCTACCTCAGTGCGGACCAGGTCAATCTGGTCCGACGAGCGTATTTCTACGCAGAACAAGCCCACGACGGCCAACGCCGACGTAGCGGTGAGCCTTATGTCACGCACCCGCTGGCAGTGGCAAACATCCTTGCCGACATGCATATGGACCATCAAAGCCTGATGGCGGCCATGCTGCATGACGTGATCGAAGACACCGGTATTGCCAAAGAAGCGCTGGTTGCGCAGTTCGGTGAAACCGTGGCCGAACTGGTCGATGGCGTCAGCAAGCTGACCCAGATGAACTTCGAAACCAAAGCCGAAGCCCAAGCTGAAAACTTCCAGAAAATGGCCATGGCCATGGCCCGCGACATTCGCGTGATTCTGGTCAAGCTGGCAGACCGCTTGCACAACATGCGCACCCTCGAAGTGTTGTCCGGCGAAAAACGCCGGCGGATTGCCAAGGAAACCCTGGAAATCTACGCGCCCATCGCCAACCGGCTGGGCATGCACAACATTCGTATCGAATTCGAAGACCTCGGTTTCAAGGCGATGTACCCGATGCGCTCGGCGCGCATTTATCAGGCGGTCAAGCGCGCCCGGGGCAATCGCAAAGAGATCGTCAACAAGATTGAAGAGTCCCTCAGCCACTGTCTGGCCGTCGACGGCATTCAGGGCGAAGTGAGCGGGCGGCAAAAGCACATCTACGGCATCTATAAAAAGATGCGCGGCAAGCGTCGGGCGTTCAACGAGATCATGGACGTGTACGCGTTCCGCATCATCGTCGACAAAGTTGACACCTGCTACCGCGTGCTGGGCGCTGTGCATAATTTGTACAAACCGCTGCCGGGCCGCTTCAAGGACTACATCGCAATCCCTAAAGCCAACGGCTATCAGTCGCTGCATACCACGCTGTTTGGCATGCATGGCGTACCGATCGAAATTCAGATCCGTACCCGTGAAATGGAAGAAATGGCCAACAACGGCATCGCCGCGCACTGGCTGTACAAGTCCAGTGGCGACGAGCAGCACACCGGGACTCACGCCCGGGCGCGGCAATGGGTCAAGGGCGTGCTCGAGATGCAGCAGCGCGCCGGCAACTCCCTCGAATTTATCGAAAGCGTAAAAATTGACCTGTTCCCGGACGAGGTCTACGTCTTTACGCCTAAAGGCCGGATCATGGAGCTGCCCAAAGGCTCCACGGCGGTCGACTTTGCCTACGCGGTACACACCGACGTCGGCAACAGCTGCATTGCCTGCCGGATCAACCGTCGTCTCGCGCCGCTGTCCGAGCCACTGCAAAGCGGCTCCACGGTTGAGATCGTCAGTGCACCGGGCGCACGCCCGAACCCGGCCTGGCTCAACTTTGTGGTCACCGGCAAGGCGCGCACACACATTCGCCACGCGCTGAAACTGCAGCGCCGTTCCGAGTCCATCAGCCTCGGCGAACGTTTGCTGAACAAAGTGCTTAACGGCTTTAACAGCGCGCTGGACAAGATCCCCGCCGAACGCGTTCAGGCCATGCTCCAGGAATATCGCCTGGAACACATCGAAGACCTGCTTGAAGACATCGGCCTGGGCAACCGCATGGCATATGTCGTGGCCCGACGCCTGCTGGGCGAGGGCGAGCAACTGCCGAGCCCTGAAGGCCCGCTGGCGATTCGTGGTACAGAAGGCCTGGTGCTCAGCTACGCCAAATGCTGTACGCCGATTCCGGGCGACCCGATTGTCGGCCACCTGTCGGCGGGTAAAGGCATGGTCGTGCACCTGGACAACTGCCGCAATATCAGTGAAATCCGTCATAACCCTGAAAAATGCGTCCAGCTATCATGGGCCAAGGACGTTACCGGCGAATTCAACGTCGAATTGCGCGTCGAACTGGAACACCAGCGCGGCCTGATCGCCTTGCTGGCCAGCAGCGTCAACGCCGCCGACGGCAACATCGAAAAAATCAGCATGGACGAACGCGATGGTCGAATCAGCGTGGTCCAACTGGTAGTCAGCGTGCACGACCGTGTGCACCTGGCGCGCGTGATCAAAAAACTGCGCGCCCTTACCGGGGTCATCCGCATCACTCGTATGCGTGCGTAGCCACCTAATTACAAGGAGTCACCCATGTCCAAGACTGTAATCACCAGCGATAAGGCACCTGCAGCGATCGGTACTTACTCTCAGGCGATCAAGGCTGGCAATACCGTCTACATGTCCGGTCAAATCCCGCTGGACCCAAAAACCATGGAACTGGTTGAAGGCTTTGAAGCCCAGACCATTCAGGTGTTCGAAAACCTGAAGTCGGTAGCTGAAGCAGCGGGTGGCTCGTTCAAAGACATCGTCAAGCTGAACATCTTCCTGACCGACCTGAGCCACTTCGCCAAGGTCAACGAGATCATGGGCAAGTACTTCGAACAGCCGTACCCGGCACGCGCAGCCATCGGCGTTGCCGCACTGCCTAAGGGTTCGCAAGTCGAGATGGACGCCATTCTGGTACTCGAGTAATACCCTCGGCGCAGCACATTCATGCTGCGCCAACCCCCTCGCTTCTCCCCCCCGCTTTAAAAGGATTCCACTATGCGCAAAGCGCTAGCCTTGTCACTGCTCGCCGTATTACTGGGCGGCTGTGCCAGCGAACCTGCACCCCGCGATATCAGTGGCGTCTGGATTAACCAGGGCGCAATCGATGAAGCTGCCAAGGGCGGCAACCTGCGTGAAGCCTTGCTGGCTAACGGGCCGAACCTTGAATGGGACATCGACGCCAAAAACGCCAAAGCCAACTACACCAACGGCTTTGAGTGGGTCGAAGGCAAATTGACGCCTGGCCACAAGGGCGCCTGGCAAGTGGCGGTGTATGGCAGTTCGGCCATCGAGCTTAATGTGCAGGGCGCAGAGCTGGTTCAGGCCGCTTCAGACGCCGACCCTCAGCAGTCCTTTGTGCGCACATCCCTAAAGCTGAGCAGTGATGCCCCGTTGGGCACGAATTTCGAGTACGCGCTCAAGGCGGCCTATCTGGGCGGTCAGTGGCGTGTGATCAGCGGCGTGGGGCAGGGCAATACCGTGACCTTTATGCCGGACGGTCAAGTCAAAGGCCTGCCCAACAACAACGCCTACGCGCTGTGCATGGCGGGCGACTGCGCGTCCATGAGTGGCGAATACGACAGCCTGTGGCTGCAACAGGACGAAGTCGGCGCCGCGCATATCTTTGTGCGAAACGGCAACCGACTTGAAATCTTCCAGGCGCTGGACTCCGCCAAGCCTGACGAAATGCCCCAGCTCTACCCTGGCAAACAGGAATGGGTGCTGGAGAAACAGCCCGCTATGTAAACAGGCGTAGGAGCTGCCGCCCCGTCTTCGACGCCGCGCTGTCGCGCAGCAAACAGGCCGCCGAGTATCTTCAGCATCCCCCAATCGGTTCCCTCTCCTTCGGGAGAGGGCTAGGGTGAGGGGCTCTTGACTTGAGTACATATCCGTTGCTGCGGCAACGGCCACTTAGGGTTCCGGCCTTACGCCGCGTCACTTTGCAAAAGCGTGTAGAGACCGGACACATGGTTGACGGGTGTACGGGGACATGGTGGACACTTTTCGGTGAGCTAATTTCGCCGGAGAACCATCATGCCTTGGAATACGAGAGACGCCATGAGCCTGAAAGAAGAGTTCGTTGCTTTAGCACGGCAACCCGGCAGCAATAAACGCGAGCTGTGCCGACGATTCGGTATCAGCCCGCAAACAGCTTATAAGTGGCTAGAACGCTACAAAGCCCAAGGTAAACCGGGCTTAGAGGAGAAGTCCCGCAGGCCTAATATGAGTCCGAAACTGACTCAGGCCGGTTTGGAGTCTGAGGTCTTGGCGATTAGACAAGACAACCCTGCATGGGGCGGACGCACAATCAGCAGCCTGTTGAAAAATCGTATCGCCCCCAGCACCGTCACTAACATTCTGCATCGGCACGGCCTGATTCAGCCTTCTGACAAGGGGCCACCGGCCAAGCTGAGGTTTGAACATGCTGCGCCTAACGACCTTTGGCAGATGGATTTCAAAGGACACTTTGCGATGCAACAAGGCCGATGCCATCCCCTAACGCTGCTGGACGACCATTCCCGATTCAACTTGGCTATACAAGCTTGTGATAACGAGCGTGGGGACACGGTGCAGAAGAAGATGATCGAGGTTTTCCGAACTTACGGCTTGCCAGCCCGCATCAACGTCGATAATGGCCCGCCTTGGGGCTCACCGCGTAATCCCGGCGAGATCACGGAGTTGAGTATCTGGCTAATCCGCCTAGGCATCCGGATAAGTTTCAGCCGCCCTTATCACCCGCAAACCAATGGGAAAATTGAGCGTTTCCATCGTTCACTGAAAGCCGAAGTGCTCAATGGTCGGCATTTTTCTACGTTGACTGACGCTCAAACGGCTTTCGACCGGTGGCGTGAAATTTACAACCTACAGCGCCCCCATCAAGGGTTGGACTACCAGGTGCCAATGGACCGGTACCGGTCTAGTCCCTGGGCATATCCGCAGCAGCTATCGGAGTTTGAATACGGATCGGATGACGTATTGGCCAAGGTTTACCACAGTCGGTTTCGCTTCCAGAAACGTTATTTCAGCATCGCCAAGGGTTTGGTTGGGCAGCATATTGCTATACGCCCAAACCCAGAAAGCGATCAACTGTTTGACGTCTACTTCTGCCATCACTTTTTGCGAACTATCGACGTGAACAAACCGGACTACGGTTCATAATGTGTCCACTATGTCCCCGCACATGTGTCAACCATGTGTCCGGTCTCTACAAAAAGCGGCAAAGTAACCAAAACGCTTTTGCCCCTACCCCTCGGTGCCTCGCTTTGGCTCGGCATGCCCTCACCACAGGCCTTGCTCCGTAGGCCCGCCGCGATCGGCCATCCATGGCCGTGTCGCGGCTAACCCGGCGTCCTGCCGGGTTACCCACTGCGCAAAACCTGCGTTCGGCCAGCGTGGTTTAATGGGGCCTTTTAGATCAAGATCAAAAGCAAGATCTAGATCAAAAGATCGCGAGCAAGCTCGCTCCTACAAAGCCTTTAAAATCAATCACTTATTTTATGTTTGATAAGAGCTGCCGAAGGCTGCTCCTACGGTTTAATAGCGTCGAGAATCGCGGCATAGCCTTCACGGTAGCTTGGGTAGCGCGGCTCCCAGCCCAATGCTTTAGCCCGTGCGTTACTGCAACGCTTGCTGCCCGCACGGCGCACGCTCGCCTCTTCGGCCCATTCGGTCACACCCAGGCGCTCACGCAACCAGTCCACCACTTCAGCCAGCGGCGCGGGTGCGTTGTCGACACCGATGTAGCAGTCCTCCAGCGTTTTGCCCTGATCAGCCGCCTCCAGCAAAAAGGCCAGCAGCCCGGCAGCGTCATCGGCGTGAATGCGGTTGCCGTACAGCGGCGGGTTGACCGCAACCCGATAACCCTTGCGCACTTGCCCCAGCAGCCATTCCCGGCCCGGCCCATAAATGCCGGTCAGGCGCACGACACTGGCGGGTACACCGCTGCTCAGCGCCAGTTTCTCGGCCTCGAGCATGATGCGGCCGGAGTAATTGGTGGACTCGGCAGGGGAGGTTTCATCGACCCATTCCCCGTCTTGCTGCACATAAACGCCGCTGCTGGACACAAACAACAGGCGCTTGGGCTGCTGGTTATGCTGTTTGAGCCAGCTCAAGGTGTGCTTCAAGCCCTCAACATAAGCCGCCTGATAACCCGCCTCGTCGTGTTCGGTGGTCGCGGTGCTGTACACCAGGTAATCAATCTGGCCGGTCGGCCAGTCAGCCGGGCATGCCTCATTGAACAGGTCGCCTGCGACACCGATGACGCCTGCCGGCAAGCGATCGATGGAGCGGCGCAGCCCATAGACCTGCCAGCCTTTATCGAGCAACTGAGTGGCCAAGCGACTTCCGACATCACCGCAACCGACGATCAACGCTGTGGCATTGGACATCTCAAAACTCCTTACTAAATGTTACAAAAATGGCTGAACGGACACGACCAAGGTCGTGACATTTGAAAAAAACAAGTGCATTCGCTTTTGTTAACAAGAATTACTTGCAATAATAACGCATCGTTTGCCCTGGGTCTCAAGACGCGCTGTAGGGCAATTCTTCTTTTCTTTCTTCAGGTCCGGCTAGCATGACACGCAATCAACCCACCGCTTCGCCAACCCAGCTTTCGAGCCCTTCACGTCTATGGCGTGGGCTTGCGGCGCTGATGTTCAGCTTCTTGCTGGCACCTGCTGCGGCCTTTGCCGATGAGCCTGCTGCCCCCGCTGCACATTCTGCGACCGAAGCTGCGGCCCCTGCGCCTGTTGCTGCCCCTGTCGCGACCGACCCTGCCCTGGCAGAAGGCGCTGGCGCACCGG
The DNA here is from genome assembly GCF_045830615.1 of Pseudomonas helleri. NCBI lineage: Bacteria > Pseudomonadati > Pseudomonadota > Gammaproteobacteria > Pseudomonadales > Pseudomonadaceae > Pseudomonas > Pseudomonas helleri. Next base: position 93,092 of record NZ_CP174501.1, read on the forward strand.
CCGAAGATGCACCACAAGTGATCGCCGAAGAAGACAACAGCCTGGGCATGGCCCACGACCTGTCCCCATGGGGCATGTACAAAAACGCTGACATCATCGTAAAAATCGTGATGATCGGCCTGGCCATTGCGTCGATCATCACCTGGACCATCTGGATTGCCAAAGGCTTTGAAGTCCTGGGCGCCAAGCGTCGTCTGCGCGGTGAAATCGCCAACCTGAAAAAAGCCCGTACCCTTCAGGAAGCCAGCGAAACTGCTGCCAAAGAAGGCACCCTCGCGCACCTGCTGGTACAAGACGCGATGGAAGAAATGCGCCTGTCGGCCAATAGCCGTGAGAAAGAAGGCATCAAGGAACGTGTGAGCTTCCGTCTTGAGCGCCTGGTAGCGGCCTGCGGTCGTAACATGAGCAGCGGCACCGGCGTGCTGGCAACCATCGGTTCCACCGCCCCGTTCGTCGGTCTGTTTGGTACCGTGTGGGGCATCATGAACTCCTTCATCGGTATCGCTAAAACCCAAACCACCAACCTGGCCGTGGTTGCACCGGGTATTGCCGAGGCCTTGCTGGCCACTGCACTGGGTCTGGTTGCAGCGATCCCTGCGGTAGTGATTTACAACGTCTTCGCCCGCTCCATCACCGGCTACAAAGCTCAGGTGGCTGATGCGTCGGCAGAAGTGTTGCTGCTGGTTAGCCGTGACCTCGATCACCTGCCGCCCGAGCGCAGCTCGCAACCGCACATGGTGAAAGTGGGGTAATCGGCCATGGGCCTGCATTTAAAAGAAGGCGATGACGATCTCGCCGAGAACCATGAAATCAACGTCACCCCCTTTATTGACGTGATGCTGGTGCTGTTGATCATCTTCATGGTGGCCGCACCGCTGGCCACTGTGGATATCAAGGTTGACCTGCCCGCTTCGACCGCCAAACCGGCGCCGCGGCCAGAGAAACCGGTGTTCCTCAGCGTCAAGGCTGATCAGCGCCTGTACCTGGGCGAAGAGCCGGTCACGGTTGAGGCGTTGGGTCCGACCCTGGATGCCAGGACTCACAACAACAAAGACACGACGATCTTCTTCCAGGCCGACAAAGGCGTGGACTACGGTGACTTGATGAGCGTGATGGATGCACTGCGCGCAGCCGGTTACTTGAAGGTAGGTCTGGTCGGATTAGAGACGGCAGCCAAGAAATGACCATAGCGCGCCAAAAGATGACGCGTTACGCAATCAGCTTGGCCGTGGTGTTGGGTGTCCATGCAGTGGCAGTGATTCTTGCCCTGCAATGGTCCAACCCACGGGCTATCGAACTTCCACCGCAAGCCATGATGGTTGATCTGGCGCCGATGCCAGCACCACCACCGCCTGCACCGCCGAAAGTGGTGACACCACCGCAACCACCGGCCCCTGTGGAAGAGTTGCCGATACCCAAGCTGGCTGAAGCGCCCAAGCCGAAGATCGCTGTTCCTAAACCGGTCAAACCCAAGCAAAAGCCTCAACCGCCCAAGCCTGTGGAAAAACCTGATCCGGTCAAAGAAAAGCCGTCAGAAGAGAAACCAAGCGACGCCACGCCGACCAAAGCGCCGACTGAAAAGTCTGCTGCACCGGCTCCTGGCCCGTCGCCACAACAACTGGCTGCCAAAGCCAGCTGGGAAGGTACGTTGCTGGCCCACTTGGGCAAGTACAAGAAGTACCCACCAGCGGCGCAGTCGCGAGGCAAGGAAGGTCTGAACCGTCTGCGCTTCGTGGTCGACGCTGAAGGCAAGGTGCTGTCCTACGAACTGGTAGGCCGCTCTGGCAACGCGGATCTGGACCGGGCCACCCTGGAAATGATTCGCCGGGCACAGCCATTGCCCAAGCCGCCGCCAGAAATGCTGACCAACGGCAGCATCGAAATCGTGGCACCGTTCGTTTATTCCATCGATAAACGTCGGCGTTAACACCAAAAAGGGCACCTCAGGGTGCCCTTTTTGCATGTTGGCCCCGCCCCTGTAGCCGCTGACGAGGTACGAAGGCTGCGATGCGGGCCACAGGACCGCCGTTCGGGGTCGCTTCGCAACCCATCGCAGCCTCATGCTTCGTCAGCGACTACAAAGCAGCGGATGAAACCTGCCGCAGTCACTGTGGTTCCCCGGGCAATGAGTGATAACGTGCGTCTATCGATTGCAGCCGTTATGCTTGGCTCGTCAATACAGGGACGCCCGCTATGACTCTTACTGAATTGCGCTACATCGTTACGCTCGCCCAAGAACAACACTTCGGCCATGCCGCCGAGCGTTGCCACGTCAGCCAGCCGACGCTGTCAGTGGGCGTGAAAAAACTGGAAGACGAACTCGGTGTGCTGATTTTCGAGCGCAGCAAAAGCGCTGTGCGTCTCACGCCAGTGGGTGAAGGCATCGTTGCCCAGGCGCAGAAGGTGCTTGAGCAAGCCCAGGGGATTCGCGAATTGGCCCAGGCCGGTAAGAACCAACTGACCGCGCCGCTCAAAGTCGGGGCGATTTACACCGTTGGCCCTTACCTTTTCCCACACCTGATTCCGCAACTGCATCGGGTCGCCCCGCAAATGCCGTTGTACATCGAAGAAAACTTCACACACGTGCTGCGCGACAAACTGCGCAACGGCGAGCTGGACGCGATCATCATTGCGCTGCCTTTCCATGAAGCCGACGTGCTGACGTTGCCGCTCTACGACGAGCCGTTCTACGTGCTGATGCCGAGCGAGCACCCGTGGAGCAAAAAAGACACCATCGACGCCAGCCTGCTCAACGACAAAAGCTTGTTGCTGTTGGGTGAAGGCCACTGCTTCCGTGATCAGGTGCTTGAGGCCTGCCCGACGCTGACCAAAGGCGCTGATGGCGCCAAGCACACCACCGTGGAATCCAGCTCGCTGGAAACCATCCGCCACATGGTGGCCTCGGGTCTGGGGATTTCGATCCTGCCGTTGTCAGCGGTCGACAGCCACCATTACGCCCCCGGCATTTTGTCGGTGCGCCCACTGACCCCGCCGGTGCCGTTTCGCACGGTAGCGATTGCCTGGCGCGCCAGCTTCCCTCGGCCAAAAGCCATTGAAATCCTCGCGGACTCGATCCGCCTGTGTTCCGTGGCCAAGCCACCTGCCGCGACGTAAGAAGCTGAAATGACTGAGTTGTCTAACGTGCCGGTCACCGTGTTCAAGGGCGTCGGTGAGGCCATGGCCGAGAAATTGGCCAAGGTCGGGCTCGAAACCGTTCAGGATGTGCTTTTCCACCTGCCATTGCGCTATCAGGACCGCACCCGTGTGGTACCGATTGGCGCGCTGCGGCCTGGGCAAGACGCCGTGGTCGAAGGCCGGGTGATCGGTCTCGACGTGGTGATGGGTAAGCGCCGTAGTTTGCTGGTGCGTATTAACGACGGCACCGGCGGCTTGAGCCTGCGCTTTTACCATTTCAGCAATGCGCAAAAAGAAAGCCTCAAGCGCGGCACCGAAGTGCGCTGCTATGGCGAGGCGCGGCCCGGCGCCTCGGGGCTGGAGATTTATCACCCCGAATACCGCGCCATTACCGGCGCTGAACCGCCACCGGTCGACACCACGCTGACGCCGATCTACCCGACCACCGAAGGCCTGACCCAGCAGCGCTTGCGCCAACTCAGCCAGCAAAGCCTGGCCATGCTGGGGCCGCGCAGCCTGCCGGACTGGTTGCCGCCTGAACTGGCCAAGGACTACCAACTGGCGCCGCTGGATGAGGCCATTCGCTATTTGCATCAGCCGCCCGCCGATGCCGATGTTGAAGAACTCGCGCTGGGCCATCACTGGGCCCAGCACCGCCTGGCGTTTGAAGAACTGCTGACTCACCAGCTCTCGCAGCAACGCCTGCGCGAGAGCCTGCGCTCGCAGCAAGCCCCGGCGTTGCCCAAGGCTAAAAAGCTGCCCAAACAATACCTCGCCAACCTGGGCTTCCCGCCCACGGGCGCGCAAGTGCGGGTGGGCAACGAAATCGCCTACGACCTCAGCCAGCCCGAACCCATGCTGCGCCTGATCCAGGGCGATGTGGGGGCGGGTAAAACCGTGGTCGCAGCCCTGGCCGCCTTGCAGGCGCTGGAGGCCGGTTATCAGGTGGCCTTGATGGCGCCCACTGAAATCCTCGCCGAGCAGCATTTCATCAGCTTTAAACGCTGGCTGGAGCCGCTGGGCCTCGAAGTCGCCTGGCTGGCGGGTAAACTCAAGGGCAAGGCGCGGGCGGCATCGCTTGAGCAAATCGCCAATGGCGCCCCCATGGTGGTCGGCACCCATGCGTTGTTCCAGGACCAGGTGCAGTTCAAGAACCTGGCGCTGGTGATCATCGACGAACAGCACCGCTTCGGCGTGCAGCAACGTCTGGCCTTGCGCAACAAAGGCGTGGGCGGGGTCATGTGCCCGCACCAGTTGATCATGACCGCTACCCCGATCCCGCGGACCCTGGCCATGAGCGCCTACGCCGACCTCGATACCTCGATCCTTGACGAATTGCCGCCCGGCCGGACCCCGGTCAACACCGTGCTGGTGGTCGACACGCGGCGGGTTGAAGTGATTGAGCGGGTGCGCGCGGCCTGCGCCGAAGGGCGACAGGCGTATTGGGTGTGCACCCTGATTGAAGAATCCGAAGAAATGACCTGCCAGGCCGCCGAAAGCACCTTCGAAGACCTGTCCAGCGCGTTGGGCGAGCTGCGCGTCGGCTTGATCCACGGCCGCATGAAGGCCGCCGAAAAAGCCGAAGTCATGGCCCAGTTCAAAGCCGGCGAGCTGCAATTGCTGGTCGCAACCACCGTGATCGAAGTCGGCGTGGACGTGCCCAACGCCAGCCTGATGATCATCGAAAACCCCGAGCGTCTCGGCTTGTCGCAACTGCACCAACTGCGCGGGCGCGTGGGCCGGGGCAGCGCGGCCAGCCATTGCGTGCTGCTCTACCATCCGCCGCTGTCACAAGTCGGACGTCAGCGTCTGGGCATCATGCGTGAAACCAACGATGGTTTTGTGATCGCTGAAAAAGACCTTGAACTGCGCGGCCCCGGCGAAATGCTCGGCACCCGGCAAACCGGGCTGCTGCAATTCAAAGTGGCCGACTTGATGCGCGATGCCGATTTGCTACCCGCCGTGCGCGACGCGGCCCTGGCGTTGCTGGAGCGCTGGCCGAGTCACGTCAGTCCCTTACTGGATCGCTGGTTACGCCATGGCCAGCAGTACGGTCAGGTGTAAAAAGATCGTTCAGTAAATACAGACGCGGCCGATCCAGTACCGGGTTATCAAATTTGAGTTGCACACATCGGATGCAGACCATGAGTAAAGTCGCTATTGCCCTCGCCGTTCCGAGCACGCCACCGGTTATTCAGCAGTTGCTCACTGAGCGGGCGGTTGCCTATCGAGAAGTCCTCGACCATCCGGGGCTCAACCCGGACAGCAAGGTCCAGGCCGTGCTGCTCGATGACACCGCTGGCGCCTTGATGGTGATGTTCGCCCAGAGCCAATTGCTTGACCTCAACCGCTTGGCCGACTTGATCGGGCGTCGCATGACCGCCGTTGCCCAAAGCCGGCTGCGCGAGATACTCGACCGCCACGGCCTGAAGCAACTGCCGGGTCTGCCGGCCATTACGCGTTCGTCTTGCCTGTATGAAGCGCAACTGCTGCAACAACCGCTGCTGCTGATCAGCTCGGGTGAGCCGGGCCTGTTACTGGAAGTCACCCGCGAAGACTTCCTGCGCTTGCTGGGCGTGGCCAACGCGGGGCGCTTTGGTGAGCCTCTGAGCGAGATCATCCTCAACCTGAACCGCCCTGACGACGACAGCGAAGCCATCACCCAGGCAGTCAAGGCCTTCACGGCGCGACGCATTCAGCAGCGGCTTGAAGCCACCATTGAAATACCGCCGCTGGCAGAGAGCGTGCGCAAAATTATGCGCCTGCGGGTTGACCCTGAAGTCACCATCGATGAAATCACCAGCGTGGTGGAAACCGACCCGGCGTTGGCGGCCCAAGTCATGAGCTGGGCATCGTCGTCGTACTACGCGGCGCCGAGCAAAATCCGCTCGGTTGAGGACGCCATCGTGCGCGTGCTCGGGGTCGATCTGGTGATCAACCTGGCCTTGAGCCTGTCACTGGGTAAAACCCTGAGTTTGCCCAAGGACAATCCGCAGTCCTGCACGCCGTACTGGCAACAGTCGATCTACACGGCGGCGGTGATTGAAGGCCTGACCCGCAGCATGCCGCGTGACAAACGCCCGGAAACCGGGCTGGCGTATCTGGCCGGGCTGCTGCACAACTTCGGCTACTTGTTGCTGGCCCACGTGTTTCCGCCGCACTTTTCGCTGATCTGCCGCCACCTTGAGGTCAACTCGCACGTTAGCCATAGCGTGATCGAGCAGCACCTGCTGGGCATCAGCCGCGAACAAATGGGTGCCTGGCTGATGCGCCATTGGGGCATGCCGGATGAATTGACCGCCGCGTTGCGTTTCCAGCACGACCCGGACTACATCGACGCCGATGCCGAATACCCGAATCTGGTGTGTATGGCGCTGGGTTTGCTGCGCAATCGCGGGGTTGGTCACGGGGCCTATGCGCCGCTGCCTGATGCGCTGTTCGAGCGCTTGAACGTGACCCGCGAAAAAGCCGAAGACGCGGTCAACAAAGTGCTGGAGGCCGAAGTGCTGCTGCGCGAACTAGCCAACAAATTCAGCCAGGCTTAAATCCTGTAGGAGTTGCCGCCCCGTCTTCGACGCCGCGCTGTCGCGCAGCAAACAGGCCGCCGAGTATCTTCAGCATCCCCCAATCGGTTCCCTCTCCTTCGGGAGAGGGCTAGGGTGAGGGGGCTCTTGACTTGAGTACATATCCGTTGCTGCGGCAACGGCCACTTAGGGTTCCGGCCTTACGCCGCGTCACTTTGCAAAAGCGGCAAAGTAACCAAAACGCTTTTGCCCCTACCCCTCGGTGCCTCGCTTTGGCTCGGCATGCCCTCACCACAGGCCTTGCTCCGTAGGCCCGCCGCGATCGGCCATCCATGGCCGTGTCGCGGCTAACCCGGCGTCCTGCCGGGTTACCCACTGCGCAAAACCTGCGTTCGGCCAGCGTGGTTTAATGGGGCCTTTTAGATCAAGATCAAAAGCAAGATCTAGATCAAAAGATCGCGAGGCAAGCTCGCTCCTACACAGGTTTGTCAATGTTGCGAGTGTGCCTGCCCTTGCTGGATCGCCCACTGCACCACTTGCGGCATCAGCGTGTCGGCTGCTTGGCCAAAGCCTGCGACAACCTGCGGCACCAGTGGATTGCTAAGCGGTTGGCGTGCTTCAAAACGTTTGGAGCTGATAATGCGCTGGTCGCTGCTGCGCACCAGTCGGGCGTTGTATTGCACCAGCACTTCCGGGCTTTTGCCGTTGTAGTGCGTCTGGAACGCCAACAACTCGCCCCCTAATTCGTAATCAGACTGCAAGTTGCTGTCATCGGTGCTCAGCGCCTGCACCCGGCCGTCTTGCAAGAAGGCGTCGAGCAGGCGATTGCGTAGCAATGCCGGGGCCGGGTCGCTCCAGCGCGCGCCCTTGTAGTTGCTGATCAGGTTGCCCTCGGGCACCACGGCGATGTTCTGGCTGTTCAGCGTGTTGCTGGCCATCGGCTTTTCAAGACGCAGCGACCACTTCACCGGGGCGCTCTGGCTGGCCGCAATCGGCGTTTGCGCATCGGGCAGGCGATACACGTCCACCACTTCGGGCTTGGGGAAAATCGAGCAAGCGCTGAGCAAGCTCAGGCTGGCGGCCAGGAAGAGGGAGCCTGCCAGGCGATAAGGTCGGATCATGGGGTGAATTCCTTGTTCTGCTCGCGGCCCAGCAAGTAACCGCTCGGGTTGGCTTCCAGACGCCGCGAAATGCCCCGCAGCGTGTTCAGCGTCTCGCGCAACTCATTGACCGCCGGGCCCAACTGATTAAGCCCTTGCAGCCCGCTGTTGAGCGAGGCTTCGTTGTTGTTGATCAGCGTATTGATGGTCGCCGTGCTCTGCTCCAGCGAGTGCATGGCCTGCTCGGCGCTGGTGAACACTTGCTTGCCCTGGCTGTTGAGCAAGCCGTTGGCGTTGCGCATCAGTGCGGTGGTTTGCTCCAGCGTGGCCGAGGCTTGCTTGCCCACTTGCGACAATTGCTTGAGGGTCTGCGCAATGTCGTTGCGCTGGTCAGCAATGGCGCTGGTGGTTTGCTCAAAGTTCGACAGGGTCTTGGCCACGCTGTCGACGTTCTCATGGGAGAACAGCCGGTTGGCGTTGTGCAGCAGGATGTTGATGTTGGCCAGCATGTCGTTGCCATCGGTCAACAGTCGGGCAATCGGCGAGGGCGAGGCCACAATCACCGGCAATTTGCCGTCTTTGCCTTTGAGCATCGGGCTGCCCGGATCACCGCCGCTGAGCTGGATGATCGAGGTGCCGGTCACGCCGGTCAGTGCCAGCTTGGCCTTGGTGTCGACTTTAACCGGGGTGCCGGCGGCCAGACGAATGCGCGCCAGTACGCGACGCGGGTCTTTGTCGTCCAGACGCAGTTCAATCACGTCACCGACCTTGATCCCGTTGTATTGCACCGAGCTGCCTTTGGATAAGCCGCTGACCGCCTCGTTGAACACCACTTCATAGTCCGTGAACGTATCGTCCATGCTCGACTTCGCCAGCCACAGGCCAAACAGCATGGCGCCTGCGACGACCAACACGCTGAACAGGCCGATCAATACATGATGGGCGCGGGTTTCCATGTCAATGCTCCTTACGCTGGGTTGCCGCTTCATACGCGGCGCGGCCACGAGGGCCATGGAAATACTCATGAATCCAGGGATCGTCGAAGTTTTCGACTTCGGCGATTGGCGCGGCGACCAACACCCGTTTTTGCGACAACACCGCCACCCGGTCCGTGATGGTGTACAGCGTGTCGAGGTCGTGGGTGACCAAAAACACACTCAAACCCAGCGCATCGCGCAGGGTCAGAATCAGTTGGTCGAACGCCGCCGCGCCAATCGGGTCGAGCCCGGCCGTGGGTTCGTCAAGAAACAGGATGTCCGGGTCCAGGGCCAGGGCGCGGGCCAGGGCGGCGCGCTTGATCATGCCGCCAGACAGCGCCGAGGGGTACTTATCGGCAGCCGACAGCGGCAGCCCGGCCAACGCCAGCTTGACCAGCGCCAGATGCTCGGCGTCGGGGCGGCTCAGCCCGGCGTGTTCGATCAAGGGCATGGCGATGTTTTCGGTAACCGTCAGCGACGAGAACAGCGCGCCTTGCTGAAACAGCACGCCAAAACGCCGCTCAATCAACGAGCGCTGGGCTTCGGGCAGGCTCAGCAGGTCTTGGCCAAACACTCGCACTTCGCCCTCTGTGGGGCGGCGCAGGCCGACAATGCTGCGTAACAGCACCGATTTGCCCGTGCCGGAGCCGCCGACTACGCCGAGAATTTCACCTTTGTACACATCCAGATCGAGGTGCTCGTGCACGGTCTGGGTGCCAAACCGATTGCACAGATCGCGCACTTCGATCACCGCCTCGCGGGGCGTCTTCGTTGGCGTACTCACCAGCCCATCTCCATAAAGAACAGCGCGGCCACGGCGTCGAGCAGGATCACGATAAAGATCGACTGCACCACGCTGGAGGTGGTGTGCGCCCCCACCGACTCGGCGCTGCCGCTGACTTTAAAGCCCTCAAGGCAACCGACGGCGGCAATCAAAAACGCAAAGAACGGCGCTTTGACCATGCCCACCAAAAAGTTTTTAACGCCGATGTCGGAGTGCAGCATCGAAATAAACATGTCCGGCGAGATGCCCAGCGACACCACGCACACCACTGCGCCGCCCAAAATCCCGGCCATCATGGCCAGAAAGGTCAGCATCGGCAGGGCGATCAACAGCGCCAGCACCCGTGGCACCACCAAAAGATCCATGGGGTCCAGGCCCAGCGTGCGGATCGCATCGATCTCTTCGTTGGCCTTCATCGAGCCAATTTGCGCGGTAAACGAACTGGCCGTCCGGCCCGCCAGCAGGATGGCGGTGAGCAGCACGCCAAACTCACGCAGAAATGAAAATGCCACCAGGTCGACGGTGTAGATCCCGGCGCCAAAATTGGCCAGCACCGTGGCCCCCAAAAACGCCACCACGGCGCCCACCATAAAGGTCAGCAGCGCCACAATCGGCGTGGCGTTGAGGCCGATCTGTTCGATCTGCGCCACCACCGGCGTGACGCGCCATTGCTTGGGGCGCAGCAGGTTGCGGGCAATGCTTTGCAGAATGACCCCGATAAAGCCCAGCAACTGCAGGGTGTCTTGCCAGAGCTTGTAGACCGCGCTGCCGATGCGGCTCAGCAGCAAAAGGCCGATATTAATTTCGACCGCTTTAACCGGCACGCAGAAGTCGCGCATCGAGGAATACACGGTTTGCAGCAGGGCGCGGTCGGCCTCGGGGAGTTTGGTGGCGCTGTCGGCCAGTTGGCTGACGCGCTCGGCGCCCAGCAACTCAACCAGCAACGACGCGCCTGCGGTGTCCAGGCGGGACACGTCGTCGAGGTCAATGTGGGTACTGGCGTCGTATTTGCCCGCGAGCTGTTCAGTCAGCTTTTTCAGCCGGGCATAATTGGCCAGCGTCCATTGGCCACTGATTATCAGCCGCGCAGGATTACTTGACGTGTCTAGTTGGGCATCGCCCGCCATGGCAGTAATAGTCGTAGGCTCCATGCTCAGTACGCTTAAACGCAGACCTTATGTAATAGCACACTCTCGTAAAAGTGTTTCAGTTTGCCTGTACATCGGTGGGCGTGGATTGATCTGTGTCGGTGACTTTGAAGCGCAGCACCCCAAGCATTTGCCCGTCTTCGGTCAACACTTTGACCTGCCAGCGCCCGGCCGGGTTGGGCGGGAAGTTCAGTTTGTGGGTCCAGGCCCGGTAGCCTTCCTTGCGTCCGCCGTGAATATCCAGGGCGATGCGGTCCACCTCTTGGCCGTTGAGCAGCCACACGTGGTAGATCCGCTCGTTGAGGCCACGGGGCGCATTGATCGAGGTGTAGGCATACAAACCCTGGCTGCGCAGCTGGCTGACGCTGATCTGCTCGATGCTCTCGCCGGGCGTGCGGCTCTGGACTTGCGTCGTGACCGCGACTTCGGTCATCCACAGCGTTGCGGGCGGTACCCACGAGCGTAGCAGCCAGCCCGACGCCCCCAGCGCGATGACGATCAGCGGCAATACCAGCCAACCGCGCCAGGTTTTAAGGGGCAGGCTGACCGCCATGCTAGGGATGGAAAGCAGCACGGCTGCGCCCAGCGCCAGTTTGTAGCTCTCGGCGGTGGTCAGATTGAGGATGATCGGCAGCGCAGTCAGCAGCGCCGCGAACAGCGCCAGCGTGTGCATGCCCAGGTACAGCCAGCGCCGTGGGGCCAGCCATTTGTAATACAGCGGGTCGGTGATGGTCACCAGCGCGGCGGCGCCCAGCAGGCCGGTAAACACCAGTTGGCCGCTGTTCCAGGTGGTGGTGATGAAAAAGAACGGCAGGACGAAAAACAGGCTTTCCTGATGGATCATCTGCGTTGCGTAACGCAGCAAAGGCGGGGGGATTTCGCGTTTAAAGACGCGAGCAAACCATTGGGTCAGGGTGTTTTCGAGCATCAGCCAGACCCAGCTCACCAGCAGGATCACCGCGATCCAGCGGGCCATGCCTTGCTGGCGGTCCACCAGAATAAAACTGCCCACACCCGAGCAAAAACCGAACAGCGCAATCAGCCCTGGGTAACGCTTCATCAACTCCAGGACGCGCTGTACGTAGTGGTTCCAGTTTGGCATTCGGTGATTCACATTCTGCGTAGGAAAAATCCACAACAGAATAACGGTTTAGCGCGGTTGGCGTCCGGGGGATTGCGCCCCGGTCGGCGAATACCCCGTAGGAGCCGCCGAGGAACGATGGCTGTGATCTTTTGGTGTTCAAGGTCAAAAGATCGCAGCCTGCGGCAGCTCCTACAGGGGGAGTATCAGCGAACGATGCTTTCGAAGCGGCTGGCGCCTGGCAGTTCCAGGACCAGTTCATCGCCCACGTTCAGCGGGCCAACACCCACCGGGGTGCCGGTCAAGATCACGTCGCCCGCTTGCAGCGAGAAGCACCCGGCCATGTACTGAATCATCGGCACAATCGGGTTGAGCATCATGTTGCTGTTGCCGTCCTGGCGCACTTCGCCGTTGATGGTCAGGCGAATGCCAATGTCAGTCACGTCCGGGAACGTGCAGCTCGGTACGAACGGTGCGAGTACGCAGGCGCCATCGAACGACTTGGCGACTTCCCACGGCAGGCCTTTAGCCTTGAGCTCCGATTGCTTGTCGCGCAGGGTCAGGTCCAGGCCCGGCGCGAAGCCCGAGATCGCGTCCAATACTTCTTCACGCGTTGGCTTTTGCGACAAAGGCTTGCCGATCAACACCGCAATTTCGGCTTCGTAATGCACCGAACCGCGTTCGTGCGGGATGGTAAACCCGCCTTCGGTCGGCACCACACAACTGCCGGGCTTGATAAACAAAAGCGGCTCAGTCGGGATCGGGTTATCCAGCTCTTTGGCGTGCTCGGCATAGTTACGCCCGATGCACACGACTTTGCCGATAGGAAAGTGAATCCGGGTACCGTCGACGTATTGGTGCTGATAGCTCATGGATCGACTCCGCTGGGGGGTAGTTAAACCGCAAAAATCTTGCCTGGGTTCATGATGCCGTTCGGGTCGAACACGGCCTTGAGGGCTTTCATATACTCGATCTCAACCGGCGAGCGGCTGTAGGTCAAGTAATCACGTTTGGTCATGCCCACGCCGTGTTCTGCCGAGATCGAGCCATTGTACTTCTCGACCGTTTCAAAGACCCATTTGTTGACCGTCGCGCACTTGGCAAAGAACTCGTCCTTGCTCAGGTTCTCGGGCTTGAGAATGTTCAAGTGCAGGTTGCCGTCACCGATGTGGCCGAACCAGACAATCTCGAAGTCCGGGTAGTATTCGCCGACGATGGCGTCAATTTCTTTCAAGAAGGCCGGTACTTTCGAAACGGTGACCGAGATGTCGTTTTTGTACGGCGTCCAGTGCGAAATGGTCTCGGAGATGTACTCACGCAGCTTCCACAGGTTGTGCAACTGGGTTTCGCTCTGGCTCATCACGCCGTCCAGTACCCAGCCTTGCTCGACGCAGTGCTCGAAGGTTTCCAGCGCAGTGTTGGCCACTTCTTCAGTGGTCGCTTCAAATTCCAGCAGCGCGTAGAACGGGCAGTCGGTGTCAAACGGCGAAGGTACGTCGCCACGGGCCATGACTTTGGCCAATGCCTTGTCAGAGAAGAACTCAAACGCCGTCAGATCCAGCTTGCTCTGGAAGGCGTGCAGCACCGGCATGATGGCATCGAAGTCGGCGGTGCCGAGCACCATGGCGGTCAGGTTTTTCGGTGCCCGGTCCAGGCGCATGGTGGCTTCGACCACAAAGCCCAACGTGCCTTCGGCGCCGATAAACAACTGGCGCATGTCATAGCCGGTGGCGTTTTTGATCAGGTCTTTGTTCAGTTCCAGCACGTCGCCTTTGCCGGTCACGACTTTCATGCCCGCCACCCAGTTGCGGGTCATGCCGTAACGAATCACCTTGATCCCGCCGGCATTGGTGCCGATGTTGCCGCCAATCTGGCTGGAACCGGCCGAGGCGAAGTCCACCGGGTAGTACAGGCCGTTTTCTTCGGCCAGGTTTTGCAGGGCCTTAGTGACCACGCCCGGCTGGCAAACCGCTGTGCGGTCGGTCAGGTTGAGATCGAGCACCTGGTTCATGTAATCGAAAGACACCACCACTTCGCCATTCGCCGCAACGGCCGCTGCCGACAAGCCAGTGCGCCCGCCCGATGGCACCAGCGCGACCTTGTGGGTGTTGGCCCAACGCACGATGGCCTGGACGTGTTCGATGGTTTTCGGGAAGACGATCGCGGTGGGCGCTGGAGCGAAATGCTTGGTCCAGTCCTTGCCGTAAGCATTAAGGGAATCAGCATCGGTAAGAACCTTGCCAGGCTCTACCAGGGTCTTCAGCTCTTCAATTACGGCAGGATGGGTCATCAACAGAACTCTCGAACAATTCATGGTCATCCTGAGTACGCTTCACGTCGCAGGAATGGGTGTTTAGCGGGGCGCTTATGCTAGCATACGACCCCCCCGTCGAATCGAGCCGTAGGACGATTCACGGTGCCGGTCTTCACGCCGGCCAGGCCAGCTCAGGCTGTCCATTCCCTGCCATTTTTTCTCTGGGACACAGGTTTACGCAGATGAGCAAGACTTCTCTCGATAAGAGCAAGATCAAGTTCCTTCTTTTAGAAGGCGTCCACCAATCCGCTGTTGAAGTACTGAAGTCTGCTGGTTACACCAGTATCGAGTACATCACCAGTTCCTTGCCTGAAGCCCTGCTGAAGGAAAAGATCGCTGATGCCCATTTCATCGGCATCCGTTCCCGTACTCAGCTGACCGAAGAAGTGTTCGACTGCGCCAAAAAACTGGTTGCTGTTGGTTGTTTCTGCATCGGCACCAACCAAGTCGATCTCAACGCTGCTCGCGAACGCGGTATCGCTGTATTCAACGCCCCTTACTCCAACACCCGTTCGGTGGCCGAGTTGGTGCTGGCTGAAGCGATCCTGTTGCTGCGCGGCATCCCTGAGAAAAACGCTTCCTGCCACCGTGGTGGCTGGATCAAAAGCGCGGCCAACTCCTTCGAAATCCGTGGCAAAAAGCTCGGTATCGTTGGTTATGGTTCGATTGGTACTCAGCTGTCGGTACTGGCTGAAGGCCTGGGCATGCAAGTGTTCTTCTACGACACCGTGACCAAACTGCCATTGGGCAACGCCACTCAGGTCGGCAACCTGCACGAACTGTTGGGCATGTCCGACATCGTGACCCTGCACGTGCCTGAAACCCCGGCTACCCAGTGGATGATCGGCGAGAAAGAAATCCGCGCCATCAAAAAGGGCGGCATTCTGATCAACGCCGCACGTGGCACCGTGGTTGAGCTGGACGCCCTGGCTGACGCGATCAAGGACAAGCACCTGATCGGCGCCGCTATCGACGTGTTCCCGGTTGAACCGCGTTCCAACGACGACGTGTTCGAAAGCCCGCTGCGTGGCCTGGACAACGTGATCCTGACCCCGCACATCGGCGGCTCCACCGCAGAGGCCCAAGCCAATATCGGCCTGGAAGTGGCAGAAAAACTGGTTAAGTACAGTGACAACGGCACGTCCGTATCGTCTGTCAACTTCCCGGAAGTGGCCCTGCCGGCTCACCCTGGCAAGCACCGTTTGCTGCACATCCACGAGAACATCCCGGGTGTGATGAGCGAGATCAACAAGGTCTTCGCCGAAAACGGTATCAACATCTCCGGCCAGTTCCTGCAAACCAACGAAAAAGTGGGTTATGTGGTGATCGACGTCGACGCCGAGTCCTCGGACCTGGCGCAAGAGAAGCTGCAAAGCATCAACGGCACCATCCGTTGCCGCGTGCTGTTCTAAATCGCGCGCAATAAAAAGGGAGACCCTCGGGTCTCCCTTTTTTTTGACTGCTGTACTTACTTCACATTAACCGTGATTTTCTTCGACACGATCACCGGGTCGAAGGCTTGGTGGCCAGTGTCGCCCAGCTCCAGTTGCAAGGTGTGTTTGCCTGGAGCCAGCGTCAGTTGGGTTTCAGTCTGCGCTTTGCCGAAATGCAGGTGGTGGTCGTCAGTCGGGATCACCTGGCCTGGCGCAATCGGCTGGTCTACATCGACCAGCAAGTGGTGATGGCCAGAGTGTGGAGCCGGATCGCCAGCGGGTTTGAGATCGATGCCTTCAATGCCGAACTTTACGGTGAAGGTTTTATCTACAGTGGCGCCATCCGCCGGGGAGATAATCGACACTTTTGCGCCCTCAGGCGCGGGAGTGGCAGCCAGGGCCAGAACCGAAGCGCCCATCAACACAGAAGCCAACGCAACACGAGACAGTAGAGCTTTCATTTGTATCTCCGGTTTTTGAAAAAATCGTCGGGCATGCACAACTTTGAGCAGATCCGCTGTCCAACGCCGCAGTTGACCAACATAAAGCAAAGCGAGCGCTCATTGCGAATCGCTTTCATTAAATTCAAAGGAGTGACCATGCGTTTTTTGCCAGGCCTGATGCTTTTATTGCCATTGGCGAGTCCTTTTGCTCACGCAGAACTGATGGACGACGTAAACGATCGTGGTGAATTGCGCATCGCACTTGAGGGCAATCAGGCCCCTTACAGCTTCCAGCAGGATGGCCACTTAACCGGCTTTGACGTCGAGCTGGGCGAAATGCTGGCCCGGGAGCTGGAGGTCAATTCCTCGCTCTTGGTCACCGACAGTGATGACCTGCTTTCGGGGGTAGAGAGCGGCAAGTACGACGTGGCCATCAATCACATGGCTATGACTCCTGAACTTCAGGATCGGTTCGATTTCAGTGAACCTTATTTAGCCTCGCCTGAGCTTGCGATCCCTTTTCAGAAAGACAACCCGGCGTTCCAGGGCAGCCTGGACAAAGCCTTGCAGCGCATCAAGGCGGATGGCCGTCTGGCGGCGTTGTCCGAAAAATGGCTGGCCAATGACGCCAGTGATCCCCAGGCTTCAGATCAATAACCCCAGGCGCTGCGCATGAGCGCCTGGGGCCATGGTGGGTGCCCGCGTCCTTAGTCGCGCAACGCCTTCACCTCTGCAGGTTTCACCTCGTCGCCTTTATTGCCCCAGCTGGTACGAATGAAATTGACCACATCGGCTACTTCCTGATCCGACAGCCTCCAGTCGAAACCCGGCATGGTAAAGGTTGAGGGCGCGGTGTGCGTGGCCGGCAAGGTGCCGCCTTTAAGCACAATGTGAATCAGCGAAGTCGGGTCATCTGATTGCAACACCGGGTTACCCGCCAATGCCGGGAACACGCGGGTGTAGCCATGCCCGTCGGTGCGATGGCAGGCTGCACAGTTGTCGATGTACACCGCCGCACCGCGCTTGCTGTCGTTACCGTTCCATAAGGCATCGGGCACTGTCGGGTCATACTTATGAGGTCTGTCTGCCGAATCGACCGCAGGCAATGTCTTCAAGTAGCGAGCGATAGCGGTCAGGTCGGCATCAGACATGTACTGCATGCTGTGTACGATCACGTCGCTCATACCGCCGAACACCGCGCTGCGATCACTGCGGCCGGTCTTGAGAAACTGCACCAGTTGTTCTTCGCTCCAACTGCCCAGGCCGTCCTTGTGGTCGCCGCGCAGGTTCTTCGCGATCCAGCCTTCCAGCGGCGCACTGCCCGACAGAAACGTGCTGCCCTCTGTCGCGCTCAAGGCTTTTTCCTGCATGGTCAACGCCCGTGGGGTATGGCATGCACCGCAATGTCCTAGACCTTCCACCAGATACGCCCCGCGACTGACCACCGGATTTTGCCCAGGGGCAGGGGCGAAGTCGGCCACTGCAGGGGCAAAGCTCCAGCGCCACATAGCCAATGGCCAACGCATGCTTAACGGCCAGGGAATATCGACCGCCCGATTCTCGGCAGCGACCGGCTTAACGCCCTGCATGAAGTAGGCATACAGCGCTTGCATATCGGCTTGGTTGACCCGCGCGTAAGACGGGTAAGGCATCGCCGGGTACAACGTGCTGCCGTTTTTGGCGATGCCATGGCGCACGGCGTTGTCGAAATCGTCAAAGCTGTAGGCGCCGATGCCGCTCGGGTCGGGAGTGATGTTGGTCGAGTAAATCGTACCGATCGGGGTATCCATGGGCAGGCCGCCAGCGAAAGGCTTGCCACCTTTGGCCGTATGACACGCCACACAGTCACCGGCTCGCGCCAGGTATTCACCGTGTTTGATCAAGGCTGCCTGATCGACTTCAGCAGCCAGCGCCGAAAAACTGCCTAGCAGGGCCAAGGTCGCGATAACAACTGTTTTCATGTTCATCGCTCCTTATGCCTGAACCAGCGGGCCGGGGTTTTTCAGGTACTGTTCGCGGATCGCCCGGGCCGACCAGTAGGTCAGCGCGGCCACAAGGCCGGTCGGGTTGTAACCCAGCCCCTGCGGGAACGCCGAAGCGCCCGGTACAAACACGTTGTGTACGTCCCACGATTGCAGGTAACGGTTCAGCGCACTGGTTTTCGGGTCAGTGCCCATGATCGCGCCGCCGTTCAGGTGAGTGGTCTGGTAGGACGCGGTGTTGAAGTGTTCACCCACTTTTTTACCGAGCAGGGCGATGGCTTTGGGGTTCATCGCCTCGGCGATCTTGCCCATTTTTTCCATCATGAAACGGTTCATTTTGATGTCGTTTTCTTGCCAGTCGAAGGTCATCCGCAAAAGAGGCTGACCGTAGGCATCGCGATAAACCGGGTCTAGATCGAGATAGTTACCACGGTAGGATTGATGCGCGCCGTGCGCGTCCATTGATACCTGGTGGGTGTAGTAATCGGCGGTGGCTTTTTTCCAGGCACTGCCCCAGGCCGGTGTACCAGGCGGGTTGGACGTGCCGGCAATGGGACGGCTGCCGGCCTGGTTGACCCACATCGGCGAGCCACCCACAAAGCCATGTGGCCCGTGGTCAAAGTTATCGGCGTTGAAATCATCAATGGCCACGCCATTACCGCCCGCGCCGATAAAGTTGTTGGTGTGCACCTCTTTATCGAAATAGGCCTTGATGGTGCCCATGTTCTGGTACGCGAAGTTTTTGCCGACCACCCCTTCGCCGGTTTTCGGGTCGTACGGTTTGCCGATGCCCGACAGCAGCATCAAGCGCACGTTGTGGAACTGGAAAGCGCCCAGAATCACCAGGTCTGCCGGTTGTTCGATCTCACGGCCCAGCGCGTCGATGTAAGTGACGCCCGTGGCTTTGCTCTTGGTGCTGTCCAGGTTGACCCGAATCACATGGGCGTCAGGGCGCAACTCAAAGTTGGGCAGCGGCTTGAGCGCGGGCAAAATGTTCACGTTTGGCGAGGCTTTGGAGTACATGTAGCAGACATAACCACTGCAGAAACCGCAGAAGTTGCACGGGCCCATTTGTGCGCCATACGGGTTGGTATAAGGCCCTGATGTATTGGCTGACGGCAGGTTATACGGCTTGTAGCCCACCTCAGTGGCCGCTTTCTGGAAGAGCTGGGCCGACACCGTGTTCTTTTGCGATACCAGCGGAAAGTGGTCGGAACGATCCGCCGCATACGGGTTGCCACCCCGGCCTTCGCCCACAATGCGGCCGTTCACGGTCCAGGCCTGGCCCGAGGTGCCGAACACTTTTTCGGCGTAATCGAAGAACGGTTCCAGTTCTTCATAACTGACGCCGAAGTCCTGGATGGTCATGTCCTTGGGGATAAAGTTTTTGCCGTAGCGTTCTTCGTAGTGGCTGCGCATGCGCAGTTCAATCGGGTCAACCCGAAAATGTACCCCCGACCAGTGCAACCCGGCGCCGCCCACACCGTTGCCAGGCAAAAACGCCCCCAACTGGCGATTCGGCAAGGCCACGTCATTGACGCTATGGCGAATGGTCACGGTTTCTTTCGATACGTCCTGAAAGAGCTTTTTGCGCACGCTGTACGTCAGTTCGTCGATGACCTGAGGGTAGTTACCGTCCGGATACGTGTCCTGCATCGGGCCGCGCTCGAGGGCTACAACGTTTAGACCGGCTTCGGTTAACTCTTTGGCCATGATCGCGCCGGTCCAGCCGAAACCAACGATGACGGCATCTACTTTTTTCATAACGGTCGACATGCTCAGGCCCTCTCGCCGCGAATGGAAACTGCCGGGAAGGGGTACTGCTCGTTGCGTTCGACCCAGTCCATAAAGTCAGCGCGAGCGCCGGGGAAGCCGATCATGGTCCAGCCGACCATGCCCTTGTTGCCGCCGTGAATGGGGTCACAAAAGAAGCCCTCCTTAGTGTTTTGCAGCAGGAAACTGAAAAACATCTTGGCCGGGACGTTCTCGAAGTGGGGCGTTCCGGCCTCCAACTGTTTGAGCACTTCGTCTCGGGTAGCGCTGTCTAGCCCAGCAAATGTTGAGTTATAGGTCTTTTTGCACAGTGCCTCCGTGGCAGCGATGCCCAAGCGGTAGATCTGTTTGGGCACAAGCTTGCTCTGCCAGCCCATCTCGGCCGGCGCATCGGTGTTGAACGGACCCTGCATGAACCACAGGGCGCCGCTGGCGTACGGTGTGTGCATTTGCCGGTCTATGTACTCCGGGACGCCAGCTTCCAGAGCGCCAGGGCCTTGCTCGTCGGCGGGGATCAGGCGTGCTACCGCAGCGTTCAGAAATGCCCACTCCTGGGCCGTGAAATACGTCGGCTCATAAGGTGTGGCAGGGGAAGACGTGCGCCCCACAGGTTCAGGTGTGGCTGTGGCGCCCGCAGCGGGTGTCGCCATGAGCACAGAACCGCCGAGGCCGGTGCTTGCCACAGTGACCACCGGAATCAGCGTTAGGGTTTTGCGCAAAAACTCACGCCGCGGGTTGTCTTGTTCAGACATGGGAGGGGCACCTCTTCAGACATTCACGGGTAGCAGTTGCTCAGTGGCAACTTTCATTTTGGCAGCGACAGGCGTCGCAGATGAGCTTAAAAAATAGGTATCAGCAATTAATAGTTACAAATACTAGCAGGTAAGAGGCGCAGCTGAATCGGTTCATGCGTAATTTTGCCGCACCTCAGCGCTGCAACAGCGCTGGCTAATCACGAATTTTTGACAAGTGGCTCACACAGTTTTTATCAGGCCTGACTCACCCTAGCGCCACCTCCTTATCCTTTAGTCGAAGTGGTTGTGCTGACATGCCCAAAGCCCGGTTTGCTCCTGCCCTGTGCCTGACATTATTGGCGGCGTTTTCGCTGCCCCAGGCGATGGCCGATGATTTTGCCGTGGCGCGCCCGGCCCAATGGGCGCAGCCGGTTGATGCGCAATACAACCTGTACCAAATGTCGCCCACGCTGTACCGCAGCGCCTTGCCTGATGACCAGGCCCAGCCGCTGCTGGACAAGCTGCACATCGGCACCGTGATCAACTTTTTGCCCGAAGCCGACAGCAGCTGGTTAAAAACCCCGGGGGTTGAACAAATCCAATTGCCGTACCGCACCAATCATGTCGATGACGCCGATGTACTGGCCGCCTTGCGCGCCATCCAGACGGCTCAGGCCCATGGCCCGGTATTGATGCACTGCAAACATGGTGTCGATCGCACAGGCTTGATGGCAGCGATGTACCGCGTGGTGGTGCAGGACTGGAGCAAAGAAGACGCCCTCAAAGAAATGACTCAAGGTGGCTTTGGCGAAAACTCGCACTTCAAGGATGGCGAGAAATACATGACGCAAGCCAACATTCCGAAACTGCGCCAAGCCCTGGCCAGCGGCGCGTGCAGCACCAGCCCGTTCGCCTCTTGTGTGGTCAAGAACTGGCTCAGCCCCAAGGTTTAAGGGTTATTGGCCTTGGCTAAAGGCCCGGCCCACTGGCGCAGCGCCGCTTTGCGCTGCAACGGTGGGAGCTTGCCCAACTGTTCAACCTCCTTGTAAAACACCGCCCAGTCACCGCCGGTTTGCTTGAACAACGCCGCAAAGGCCGGCACCCATTGGTCATACAACCCGAACGGCAGCAGCTTGGCGTTGTTCATTGGGGCATTGACCCACGCGTCGTAGCGGTTGTTGCCCGCCCATTGCTGGTCGCGAAGCGCACGGTATTCACGGCGCATTCGCTCAAACTCCGCGGCTTTGCGCTGGCGCATCTCAGCCGCTGGCAACGTTTGCGTGTACAGCTGCTGCAGGCGCTGGCGCGTGCTTAGAACCAAGGCAATAAACGCTTCGCGCTGCTGCAAACCCTTGGTGTTTGCCGCTGGCAGCCCTTGGTAGGCGCGCCATTGGCGCGTGCCTTCCTGCTCGACAAAGCTGGCAAATGACTCGTTGAACTCAGTGTCGTCCTTCACATAAAAACGCTGATGCGCCAGCTCGTGAAAAATCAGCGTGGCCAGTCGCTCATCGCCCCAGTGCAGCATGCTGTTAAGGATCGGGTCATCAAACCAGCCCAGGGTCGAGTACGCCTCAACCCCACTGACCCACACATCCATGCCTTGCTCGCGCTTGAGCGCGGCATCCCCACGAGCGGCACCCTGTGAGTAATAACCCCGGTAGGCCACGCACCCGGCCACCGGAAAGCAATAGGTGACCGGGTCGAGCGAAAACTCCGCTGTCGCGAACACATTCCACACCACATACGGTCGCTGGATATCGGCGTACAGGCGATAACTCTGGTTGTCAGGCAGCTTTAAATGTTCGCTGGCAAAGGTCCGGGCCGCTTGGGACCGGGCCAGATGTTGGCGCAGCACAGGGTCACGCTGAGGGTCGGCCACTACCTTGGCCACCGGCTCGCGGGCCTGCAACACGTGCCATTGGCCGGTGAGCAATTGCGAGTAGTAACCCGTACTGGAGCAACCGTTAAGCAGAGGCAATAAGGCGAGGGCAAGCAGGCAGCGAAAAGTCAGTGACATGGTGCGGTCCAGTGGGCGACAAATGCTCATCGAACACACCCTATGCGACGGGAGTGAAAAAGCACAGCACCCTGTAAGAGTGGTCTGGCGCTATGCTGATGCATCACATCCTGATGGACACTCCCATGCGCACGTTTTTGCTCTTGCTCACGGCCAGCCTGCTCAGCGCCTGTGCCAGCACGCCTCTGCCACCACACGATCCGAACATGGCCTGGGTTGATCTGGAAACCCAAACCGGCAAGTTGATCATGGCCGAGCGCCTGGATAACAAGCGCCTGAACGACGGGCGTTACTTTCAGGTAACCCCCGGCAGCCATGAGCTGATGGTGCGCTTTGACTACGAAGTGTTTATCGGCGGGATGGGCATGTTCAGCGAGCCGCAAGAGCGGTTGTGTTACCTCTCTGTCAACTACGCTGATTTCCAGCCCGGCCAACGCTACCGGTTGCAGGCACGCTCACTGGGCTTTAACGCTTACGCGCGGTTGTACAGCGCCGAAGGCAAGGTGCTGGCCGAGGAGCGGCTGGTGAACTGCCTGCCTTAGTCCGTCAGTTATCGTTTTTCTGATAGATGATCTTCTTCGTGCCGTTTTCGCACGAACCTACCACCATGTTCTGATCGTGTACTTCGTCATTGGTCACGATCTCGAGCGTGTAAGACGAAACGTTATTGGCCTGAATCTTGGCTTCGATTTCAGCCTTCAACTCGTCGCAAGGTTTGGGCGCTGCCCATACCGAGGTGGCCAAAGCACAACTGATTACCGCTAAAGCAAAACGTTTCATGATGAGACTCCCTTCTTGCAGAACGCACAGTAATGGTCAGACGCAATCGGCGGCTATTCGATCACATTCGGCGGTGTCTGCGAACTGTCCGGGCAAACGCCGCCCCCACTGCGATGCAGGCGGGGGCGTACGTCGGGTCTATCGATCAGGCCTGCAGCGTAGCGTCGAGGGTGATTTTGGCGTTCAGCACCTTGGACACCGGGCAGCCTTCTTTGGCTTTTTTGGTCAGCTCATCGAATTGCTGCTGGGTCGCGCCCGGTATTTTGGCCTTGAGGATCAAGTGCACCGCAGTAATCGCAAACCCGCCCTCGACTTGATCCAGGGTGACTTCAGCCTTGGTGTCGATGCTGTCGGCCTTAAGTCCGGCATCGCCCAAAATCATCGACAGGGCCATCGAAAAGCAACCGGCATGGGCGGCGCCGATCAGTTCTTCAGGGTTGGTGCCCTTGCCACCTTCAAAGCGGGCCTTGAAGCCATACGGTGCGTCGCGCAACACGCCCGTCTCGGTAGAGATGGAGCCGATGCCGGTTTTAAGGTCGCCTGCCCAGTGTGCCGATGCAGTCTTTTTAATACTCATACGTGCCTCCTGAAGAACGGCGTGAAGGTTTCACGCCTTGACTGGAGTTGTGAGGGTAGTCGGATCCACAAAGTTCATCCTGTCGGACAAATCGCATTTTTTTGTAGCTCAAATCATCGATGCCATTGAAACTCGGGTATATGCCCATATTGCTGTCATCACTGGCGGGTTTATGCGAGTGCCTCAACCTGCCCCTCACTTGGAGTAGCCAGCTGATGAAACGATTGTCTGATGTCAAATTCTCGACCCTCGACTTGGTGCCTGTGCGCGAAAACGGTAGCGCCGCCCAGTCGTTGCATAACTCGCTGGATTTGGCCCAACACGTAGAAAAGTTTGGCTACAACCGTTTTTGGGTAGCCGAACACCACAACATGGACGGCATCGCCAGCTCGGCGACCTCGGTGCTGATCGGTTATCTGGCCGGTGGCACCTCGACTATTCGCGTCGGTTCGGGTGGGGTGATGCTGCCCAACCACGCGCCGCTGGTGATTGCCGAGCAGTTCGGCACGCTCGAAAGCCTCTACCCTGGCCGCATCGACCTGGGCCTTGGCCGTGCGCCGGGCTCTGACCAAATGACCGCCCGCGCCCTGCGCCGTGAGCGTTCCGGCAGCGCGGACGACTTCCCGGAAGACGTCGCCGAGTTGATGCGCTACCTGGGCCCACGCACCCCGGATCAGCGAGTGATCGCCATGCCGGGCACCGGCACCAACGTGCCGGTGTGGTTGCTGGGGTCGAGCCTGTTCAGTGCGCAATTGGCCGGTGAGCGTGGCTTGCCCTACGCCTTCGCCTCACATTTCGCACCGCGTTTGATGCACGAAGCGATTCGCGTCTACCGCAACCACTTCAAGCCTTCGGCGGTGCTCGACAAGCCGTACGTGATGTTGGGTGTGCCGTTGGTCGCGGCCGATACCGATGAGCAGGCTGAATACCTGTCCACCTCCGTGCTGCAACGCATTTTGGCCTTGATGCGTGGGCAGAGCCTGGTACAGCGCGCGCCGGTGAAAACCATGGACGGGCTGTGGCTACCCCACGAGAAAGAAGCAGTGATGAGCTTTTTGGGCCTGGCGATGGTCGGCAGCCCCGAGAAAATCCGCGCCAAACTGCAAGTGCTGGTCGAACAGACCCAGGCGGATGAACTGATCTTTACCTGTGACCTGTATGAGCATGCAGACCGTATTCATTCCTACGAACTGCTGTCGCACGTCATGAAAGGGGCCTAAACCCACGTAAAACCTGTAGGAGCGAGCTTGCTCGCGATCTTTTGATCATTGAAAAGATCGCGAGCAAGCCCGCTCCCACAGAATCAGCCGCGCTTGTAAACGATATCTTTGGTGCCGCCTTCACACGAGCCCACGACTTTTCCGTCAGAGGCAGTGCCCTTGTCGACCACTTCCAGCGAATAGTGCGGGACGCCATTAGCATCAATCTTCGCAGCAATTTCGCTCTTCAGTTCTTCACAAGGCTTGCCCGCTGCGAAAGCAGTGCCCGCCAGACTCAGTAAAGCTACAGCCACTAAAATCTTTTTCATCGGTCAGTTCCCCAGATCAAAACAAAATGGGTGCGACACGACTGCTCATGTCGCACCCAGAGGGTTTAGCGGACTTTGTGGCAAACGGCCAGTTTGTTGGCTAAAAGTCTGACGCAGATCAGCTGCTGGCGATTCGGAAACCCACCTTGAGCGTCACCTGATAGTGCGCCACCTTGCCGTCCTTGATATGCCCGCGCGTGTCCAGCACCTCAAACCATTCCAGGTGTTTGATGGTTTTGTTGGCTTCGGCCAGTGCATGACTGATGGCGTCTTCTATGCTGCTTGGGGACGAGCCTACCAGTTCGATTTTCTTGTAGGTGTGATGGTCAGACATAACGTTCTCCTTTGTCGTCAATCAAAGCCTAGCAGCGAATCTGCTGAATACTTCGTGGGCCGTTCGCAAGGAAAAGTTCAGGTTTTTTGCACTTTCTGAAAACGGCGCAGTCGGACTAAACACGCACCCTCACTCACAAATGCAGGAGAGCCCTAATGGCTAGCAATACTTCACGTAAAGCGTCATTGCAAAGCATGGAAGCCGAGATCGAGAGCCTGCTCAAGTCTCTGGAGAGCTTCAAGCACGACGCGTCTGACGAGTCCAAGAAGACCCTTGGCGCCCTCAAAAGCAATGCCGAGAACGCGCTGAAACATTCGCGTCACCTGCTCAGCGACGCGTATGAAGAGGTCAAAGACAAAACTCGCGAAACCGCCATCGCCACCCGTGAATACGCACAAGAGCATCCGTATGCGACCGCCGGTGTTGCACTGGGTGCATTGGGTCTGCTGGCGGCTTTTCTGCTCTGCAAACGTAACTAATCTTGCGCTAGCTCAGCCTTGAGCCATTGCGCCAGTTGCCGAGCGCGCCCATCTGCGGCGCGCTTGGGCACCCACAACGCCAGCTGCGCCGGGGTTTGAGTAAAGCCCCACGGCGCAGCCAGGCGACCGGCCCGTACGTCCTCAGCCACTAACGGCTCGGGGGCAATCGCCACACCCAGGCCCGCCACTGCGGCCTCGAGCAAGTAGTACAAGTGCTCAAACCCTTGCCCGTAATTTAACGCCTTCGCATCGATCGCCTGTTGCTGTGCCCAACTGGGCCACGCCTGTGGTCGCGACGTGGTGTGCAGCAGCGGTTCATCCAGCAGGGCGCTGGCCGGTGCCTGACACAGTTGCGGGTAATGCGCGTAATGCGGGCTCAGCACCGGGCCGATGCGCTCACTGGCCAATTCGTACACCTGCATGTCGGCGGGCCATGGCGGCTCGGCAAACACCAGCCACGCGTCCAGCCCGGAGCGGCGCGGGTCCAGATCGCCTTCACCCGCCGACAGATGCAAGCGCAAATCCGGCAAGTCGGCTTTTAAACGGCCCAGACGCGGGATAAACCAGCGCGCCAGCAAACTGCCCGAACAGCCCAGCACAAACGGCGCGTCGACATGGCTTTGCGTGAGTTCGGTGCATACATTGCGCAAGCGATCAAAGGCTTCGCTGCTGGCATCGCGCAGACGGATCCCGGCATCCGTGAGCTTTAGGCCACGGCCCTCCTTCACAAACAGGCTGACCCCCAAGTGCTCTTCAAGCACTTTGATTTGCCGACTAACGGCACCGTGGGTGACGTTAAGCTGCTCGGCCGCCTGGCTGACGCTGTTTAGGCGGGCGGTGGCTTCGAACGCGCGCAGGGCGTTCAGGGGCGGGAGATCGCGGCTCATGGTATCTGTGAGTTTTCCTGACAGGTTGTGGCGATCTTATCGGTTTTCATCTGGCGTTGTCGCGCGTAAAGTCAGGCCCATCGACCTTCGCACCTCTTTATCTGGAGCGTCACATGACCCAATCCACATTGCGTAACGGCCCGGACGACAATGGCCTGTTCGGCTCATTCGGCGGCCGCTACGTCGCTGAAACCCTGATGCCGCTGATCCTTGATCTCGACCGCGAGTATGAGCTGGCCAAAAAAGACCCTGAGTTCATCAAAGAACTGGCCTACTTCCAGCGCGACTACGTGGGCCGTCCAAGCCCGCTGTACTTTGCCGAGCGCCTGACCGAGTTTTGCGGCGGCGCCAAGATCTACCTCAAGCGCGAAGAGCTGAACCACACCGGCGCGCACAAGATCAACAACTGCATCGGGCAGATTCTGCTGGCGCGACGCATGGGCAAAAAACGCATCATCGCTGAAACCGGCGCAGGCATGCACGGCGTTGCGACGGCCACCGTGGCCGCCCGTTTTGGCCTGCAATGCGTGATCTACATGGGCACCACCGACATCGAGCGCCAACAGGCCAACGTGTTCCGCATGAAACTGCTGGGCGCCGAAGTGATCCCGGTCGTGGCCGGTACTGGCACTTTGAAAGACGCCATGAACGAAGCGCTGCGTGACTGGGTGACCAACGTCGACAGCACCTTCTACCTGATCGGCACCGTGGCTGGCCCGCACCCGTATCCGGCGATGGTGCGCGACTTCCAGGCCGTGATCGGCAAGGAAACCCGTGAGCAGATGCAAGCCCAGGAAGGCCGCCTGCCGGACAGTCTGGTGGCGTGCATCGGCGGTGGTTCCAACGCGATGGGCTTGTTCCACCCGTTCCTGGACGACACCGGCGTTGAAATCATTGGTGTTGAAGCGGCCGGTTACGGTATTGAAACCGGCAAACACGCGGCCAGCCTCAACGGCGGCGAGCCGGGTGTGTTGCACG
This sequence comes from Pseudomonas helleri, assembly GCF_045830615.1. Lineage (NCBI taxonomy): Bacteria > Pseudomonadati > Pseudomonadota > Gammaproteobacteria > Pseudomonadales > Pseudomonadaceae > Pseudomonas > Pseudomonas helleri. The sequence goes on from NZ_CP174501.1 coordinate 121,100, forward strand.
GCAACCGCACCTTCCTGCTGCAAGACGACGACGGCCAGATCATCGACGCCCACTCGATCTCGGCGGGCCTGGACTACCCCGGCATTGGCCCTGAGCACGCGTGGTTGCACGACATCGGCCGCGTCCAGTACACCTCGGTCACCGACGACGAAGCGCTGGATGCGTTCCATAAATGCTGCCGCCTTGAAGGCATCATCCCGGCCCTTGAAAGCGCCCACGCGCTGGCCGAAGTCTTCAAGCGTGCACCCACCTTGCCGGCCGATCACCTGATGGTGGTCAACCTGTCCGGTCGAGGCGACAAAGATATGCAAACCGTGATGCACCACGTCGAAAAGTCCCAGCAGGAGAAACACTGATGAGCCGCCTGCAAACGCGTTTTGCCGAACTCAAAGAACAGAACCGCGCTGCGCTGGTGACCTTTGTCACCGCCGGTGACCCGGATTACGCCACCTCGCTGGCCATCCTCAAAGGCCTGCCTGCTGCGGGCGCTGACGTGATCGAGTTGGGCATGCCCTTCACCGATCCAATGGCCGATGGCCCGGCGATCCAGCTGGCCAACATCCGTGCGTTGGGCGCCAAGCAAAACCTGGCGAAAACCCTGCAAATGGTGCGCGAGTTCCGCGAAGGCAACAGCGACACGCCGCTGGTGCTGATGGGTTACTTCAACCCGATCCACCATTACGGTGTGGCTAAATTCATCGCTGACGCCAAGGCGGCTGGCGTTGACGGCATGATCGTGGTCGACATGCCACCCGAGCACAACTCAGAGCTGTGCGACCCTGCGCAAGCGGCAGGCCTGGACTTCATCCGCCTGACCACCCCGACCACCGACGATGCGCGCCTGCCTAAAGTGCTCAATGGCAGCTCGGGCTTTGTGTACTACGTGTCGGTGGCAGGCGTGACCGGTGCCGGTTCCGCGACCACAGACCAAGTGAGCGAAGCGATTGCGCGCCTGCGCCGTCACACCGACTTGCCGATCAGCGTAGGTTTCGGGATTCGCACCCCGGAACAAGCGGCGGCGATTGCCCGCTTGGCGGATGGCGTGGTGGTGGGGTCGGCCTTGATCGACAAAATCGAAAACGCGGCCACCCCGGAACAAGCGGTCGACGGCGTGCTGAGCCTGTGCGCTGCCTTGGCCGAAGGCGTGCGGACTGCTCGCTAAAAGTCAAAAGCCCCCTCACCCTAACCCTCTCCCTGTATGGACCGGGGACATAGCGAACACAATGTTCGGAGACATCGCGAACACTTTTAATAGGACACATTGACCCCTTAGGAGGTGTGATGTGTCCTGGAAAGAGGTGTCCGCAGTGGATCTTCGTCTCGAATTCGTCGCCTTGGCTTTGGCTGAGGGCGCTAACATCAAAGCATTGTGCGAGCACTTCAATATCGGCCGCACCACTGCTTATAAATGGCTCAAGCGTTTCCAATGTGAGGGTAAAGACGGGCTGATAAATCGGTCCCGTCGACCCCACAGTTCGCCTAATCGAACTGCTCACGAGTCTGAGAAGCAGATACTGGCGCTTAATATCGAGCACACCGGCTGGGGGGCGCGCAAGATCAAGGGATGCCTTGAGCGGCGCGGCAACAACATGCCTGCAGCCAGTACGGTTCATGCCATTCTCAAGCGTAATGAGCGCATCGACCCTCATGCAGGTCTAGTCAAACCATTCATCAGATTTGAACACGAGCAGCCCAATGATCTGTGGCAAATGGACTTTAAAGGCCATGTGCCCATGCGTACGGGTCGCTGCCATCCATTGACACTTCTGGATGACCACTCGCGTTTCTTTTTAACTATCGCCGCCTGTGGCAACGAGCAGCGCAGTACCGTACAGGCCCATTTGATCAATGCGTTTCGCCATTACGGGCTACCTGAGCGCATGACGATGGACAACGGGGCGCCGTGGGGCGACGAGCCTGATGCGTATACAGGGCTGGAAATCTGGATCATGCGTCAGGGCGTAAGGGTGAGCCACTCACGCCCCTACCACCCTCAAACGCAGGGCAAGCTGGAAAGACAGCATCGCAGCATGATCAGGGAGGTTTTTAAGGGCTTGTGTCTGATTGACCTGCCCAGCGCGCAGTTCACGCTGGATGAATGGCGCAAGATCTACAACTACGAGCGCCCGCACGGTGGCATAGGCATGCAGGTACCAGCGTCTCGCTATACGCCCAGCGCACGGGAGTATCAGGAGGTGCTACCTGCCATCGAGTACGGTGCTGAGCTTCATGTGCGAAAGGTGCAGGCTAAAGGTGAGATCTACTGGCAGGGTCAGCCCTGGAGGCTCGGTAAAGGCTTTAAAGGCGAGCGTGTAGGTGTACAAGAGGGTATTGAAGATGGGCAATACGATGTCTTCTGGGGAAGCCATCGTATTGCGCAAATTGACAGAGTGACCGGGGTTGTAATATCAGGGAAAAAGCTTCGTTAACTGTTCGCTATGTCTCCGAACAAAGTGTTCGCTATGTCCCCGGTCCATACACTCCCGGAGGGAGAGGGGACTGATTGGGGGTTGCTGAAGATTTTTGGCAGCCTGTCACCCTTGCACTGAACCTGAGAACACCTCGGTAAAGCTCCCTCTCCCAGATGGAGAGGGACTGATTGGGGGTTGCTGAAGATTTTTGGCAGCCTGTCACCCTTTCACTTAACCTGAGAACACTTCGGTAAATCTCCCTCTCCCGGATGGAGAGGGACTGATTGGGGGTTGCTGAAGATTTTTGGCGGCCTGTCGCCCTTGCACTGAACCGGAGAACACCTCGGTAAAGCTCCCTCTCCCTCGGGAGAGGGTTGGGGTGAGGGCAAGGCTTCACCCGCAGCGCATGGCGGGCATCACTTCATGGGTCAGCCATTGGCGCAAATGGCGGTTCTCGGGGTGGTAGTGGTACAGCAACATCGCATACGCCCCCGATTCGCTGAGCATCAAGGTGTCTTGCACGGCGCCGTGGCTGCGGATCGGCAATTGCTGATGCTGATCAGCATCCAGCTTGGCCAACCCTTTACGCCCTAATGTACGGCCCATCAAACGGCCGAGATCGCGTGCGCAACACCACATTTGATCCCCCAGCCACACCACTCGCAATTGCAGGCGGTGACGCACAAAAATTCGGCTGTTAAGTGGCTCGGGGTCAACCTCGTAATGCGCCAAGGCACGTCGGGTGGCGGCGTGGTTGTTGAGCAGGGTGTGGGTGTAGTCGGTGTTTGAGCGGGGAGGGTCGGGTGTGATGGTTTTCATTTGGCTGCTTCCTAACGTATGGGTTGGAGCCGCTAAACATCACTTCCACATGATAGGTGGCGGCTGTACGCAGGTGTGGAAGACCGGGACGTTAGGCACCCGGCGCACTCGAGAGTGCCCCGCGCACAGCCACCATAAAACACAGACAATAAAAAACGCCTGATTGGGTGGCGCTGTGTGCGCCTAACGATATAAGGGCTTCCACACCCTGTCACTGATTTTGCAGTGACAGCCCCAAGACTAGGCCTGCCAACCCGGCCCCACAAGCGGGTCAACGCCGCTACGGGTTGCAGGAAATGTCCGAGAAACTGTAGCCGCGTACGAGGTACAGGGCTTTGTGTGAAGGGTTACTTCTGCGAGCCGTCGTCATTGTTAACGCTAAAAACCTGTAGGAGCGAGCTTGTCTCGCGATCTTTTAAACATCAAAAGATCGCGAGGCAAGCTCGCTCCTACAGGGGATGTGTGTTGTTTTAACCGCAGCGTATGGCGGGCACCACTTCATGGGTCAGCCATTGGCGCAAATGGCGGTTCTCGGGGTGGTAGTGGTACAGCAACATCGCATACGCCCCCGATTCGCTGAGCATCAAGGTGTCTTGCACGGCGCCGTGGCTGCGGATCGGCAATTGCTGATGCTGATCAGCATCCAGCTTGGCCAACCCTTTACGCCCTAATGTACGGCCCATCAAACGGCCGAGATCGCGTGCGCAACACCACATTTGATCCCCCAGCCACACCACTCGCAATTGCAGGCGATGACGCACAAAAATTCGGCTGTTAAGTGGCTCGGGGTCAACCTGGTAATGCGCCATGGCGCGCTGGGTGGCGGCGTGGTTGTTGAGCAGGGTGTGGGTGTAGTCGGTGTTTGAGCGGGGTGGGTCGGGTGTGAGGGTTTTCATGAGGTGCGGTTCCTGGGCGTTGAGGAACTGCCAATAGCCTTCCTACGGGCTGGGTGGCAGCCATGCGCGGGGTAGGAACCGGGTCCCAGGGTAACCGGCCACGTCGAAACGTGCCCGCGCACGACCGCCATGACTGATGGTACGGACACAAAAAAAGTGCCGCAATCAGAAAGGTGGACACTTGCGCGCCGAGGGTAAAAAAGGGTTCCTACGCCCTGTCACTGATTTTGCAGTGACAGCCCCAAGACTAGGCCTGCCAACCCGGCCCCACAAGCGGGTCAACGCCGCTACGGGTTGCAGGAAATGTCCGAGAAATCGCCCTCACCCCAGCCCTCTCCCTCCGGGAGAGGGAGCTTTACCGAGGTGTGTTCTCAGGGGCAGTGCATGGCTTGCAGGCCGCAGAACGTCTACAACATCCCCCAATCGGTTCCTTCTCCCTCCGGGAGAGGGCTAGGGTGAGGGCAAGGCATCACGCGGTTTTACTTCTGCGAGCCGTCGTCATGCTGCAAGTTGGCCTGGGTCAGGTTGCAGCCCGCCGGTACGCTGCGGGTGAGCCAGACGTTGCCGCCAATTGTCGAGCCTTTGCCAATGGTGATGCGCCCCAGAATGGTCGCGCCGGCATAGATCACCACGTCGTCTTCAACGATCGGATGGCGCGGGTGGCCTTTTTGCAGTTGGCCCGATTCGTCCGCAGGGAAACGTTTGGCGCCCAAGGTCACCGCTTGGTAGATACGCACACGTTCGCCGATGATCGCGGTTTCTCCGATCACCACGCCCGTACCGTGGTCGATAAAGAAGCTGCGGCCAATCTGCGCGCCCGGGTGAATATCAATGCCGGTGGAAGAATGCGCGATTTCTGCGCTGATGCGGGCGAGCAAAGGCAGGCCGGCGCGGTACATGTGGTGCGCCAGGCGATGGTGAATCACCGCCAGAATCCCCGGATAGCACAGCAACACTTCGTCGACACTGCGCGCCGCCGGGTCGCCGTGGTAGGCGGCCAGCACGTCGGTGTCGAGGATGCTGCGCAGGCGCGGCAAGGCCAGGGCAAAGTCCTGGATCAACACGGTCGCCGTTTCGTCCACGCCCGCATCCGGCAACCCTGCCTGACGCGCCGCGTAACGCAGTTCCAGCCGCGCCTGGGCCAGCAACGCATTAAGCGCTACATCGAGGGTGTGGCCCACGTAGAAGTCTTCGCTCTCTTCGCGAAGGTCGACCGGGCCCAGGCGCATCGGGAACAACGCGCCGCACAGGGCCTCTAGAATCTCGGCCATCGCGGCGCGTGAAGGCAGCTCGCGGCCGCCCAGTTCACCGCTGACACGGCCGTTTTGCGAACGCCACTGGTTACGGGCCGTGCGCAATTGGCCGACGATGGTTTGCAACTGCCAAGGGTTGGAACGTTCACTCACGCTGAATTCTCCGCGCGCTGGGGGGCTGATTGATCAGCCGCGAATGGGCAATGATTTTTACGGTATCAAACTGTTTCGGGCTTAGCCAATCAACGCGTGCGCCGACGCCAGATTCGCCAGCCCACGAACATCAGCACCAACACGCTCAACGCCGCCGCCAGCGCCACGGTCAAGCCGTTATAGCTGAGCAGCGGTTTCTCGATACGCACATAACCGGGCTTGGCAAACAAGTGGCGCAACGCGCTGTTGGCTTGCTCAAGTGTCACCGCCTGCAAGCGTTTGGACGGGTCGGCAAATCGGCCGCCGTCGTAGTCGCCCAAGGCGCTCCAGTAGTAATCAGCCAAGGCGCTGTTGCCCTGCACAGCCCAGGCCTGGCGCGCCACGGCGGCGTTTTTGAGGCGGGCAAAGGTCTGCGGGTCGAGGCCGTCCTTGAGCAAACGTTGCTTGAGTTCGCCCATCACCTGTTGGGCCTTGGCCACGTCATCGCGGGCAAGATCAGCGTTGAGGCTTAAAAAGCTCACGCCACCGAACACTTCGCGCTCGGCCCAGGGCCCGTAAGACAGCCCGTGCTTGAGGCGCAGCTCGCTGTACAACGACCACTCCAGGTAATCGCGCAGCAAATCCCAGGTTTCATCGTTCTGGTCGTCGATCACCGGCTCCGGCAGTAACCAATGCAGCTTGGCCGTTTCGCCGACCACACCGCGCACCAATGTGCGCTCGGTGTCAGCCTTGGCTTCGATGGCGGGCAGCGGCAGGTGGTCGCTGGGGTCGACCGGTTCGAGTGCGCCGTAGGTGCGCTCCAGATAAGCCGGCAGCAGGCGGTCGAGATCGCCGACCATGATCAGGGTCATGTTGTTGGGGGCGTACCACGTGTTGCGCACCGCTTCGAGCTGTTGGCGCGTGAGGTTATGTACCTCGGCGCGTTCGGCGCATTTGAGACCCAGTTCCACCGCCAACTGGTTGCTGGCGCTGTGCCCGAGGTCTTGGCGGTCCAGCCAGCGTTGCAGGTGCGAATAGTGGCCGCCGTCTTCGCGCTCAACCACTTGCTTGGCCTCGCTGATGCGCTGGTCGGTCATTTGCGTGCGGGTCAGCAGGCTCAGCAGCAGGTCGAGGATTTTGCGCTGGTTTTTCGCCGGGGCTTCGATCACGAAGGTGGTATCGGCGTTGCTGGTGTAGGCGTTCCATTCGCCGCCCAGCGCTTGCATGCGCTCTTCCAGGCCACCTTCGCCGCTGTCGTCGACGCCGCTGAACAATAAGTGCTCCAGCAGGTGGGGTAGCTGTTGATCGGCGCAACTGAAGTCATCCATGCCCACGCCGACCACCAAGCGAATGGACACATGGCCGCGCTCGTAGCCGGGCTTGAGGATCAGTTGCAAGCCGTTAGGCAGTTGATAGCCCTCTACGCTGAAGCGGTCGAGGGCAAAACTCTGAGCTGCTCCCAGCAGCACGCAGATAAACAGCAGGCAACGCATAAAAATCCCTGGATCTCTGAATCCGTTTTGAGAGGGCGAGTGGCGCAGCGCGTCAGTCTGTGCAGGTTAGACGCTGCTTACAGACTGACAACACGGTCGCGTGCAACGTTCAGGGTGAATGTAGGGTGTCGGCGTTGTCTTCAGGTTCCAGCGCGCCGGTATCGGTGTTTTCCAGCACCACGTAGGCGCTGCCGCAAAACAGTGAATTCAGGCGCTGCATGTCGGCAATCAGCTCCAGGTGCACGGAGCTGGTTTCGATGCTTTGGGTGATTTTTTGTTGCAAACGGTTCACGTGAGCGTGGGCCAGGCGCCGCTCTTGTGCGCGAAAGCGGCGTTTTTCGCGCAGCAGTTGGCGGGCGATGTGTGGGTCCGAGTTCAGGAACACCGTGAGGCCCAGGCGCAGGTTCTCGATGAGCTGCGTTTGCAGGTCTACCAGCTCTTCAAGCCCCGTGGCCGAAAATGAACGGCGTTGCGAGGTTTTCTGCTGCTGGACTTTGCGCAGCATGCGCTCGATCAGGTCGCTGGCCAGTTTGAGGTTGATCGCCAGTTCGATGATCTCGGCCCAGCGGCGGCTGTCGTGTTCGCCCGGGTCTTCTCGGGGCATTTGCGCCAGGTAGAGTTTGACCGCGCTGTAGAGCACTTCGACGTCATCGCTGAGGGTGCGCATTGCTTGCGTCATCGAGGTTTGTTTGCCGCGCAGAACGTCGAGCATATTGACCAACATGGTGTCGATCAGGTCGCCAATGCGCAGGGTTTCGCGCACGGCGTTGGTCAGCGCCAGGGTGGGCGTGTCGAGTGCAGCAGGGTCGAGGTGGCGTGGGGTGATGCTGCCGTTGGCGAGGTCGCGCTCGGGCAATAGTCGGGCACACAGCCGCGCCATGAGGCCGATGGTGGGCAGCATCAAGAAGCAGCGCGTGGTGTTGTAGAGCAGGTGGAAGCCGATGACCAGTTCCTGGGGCCTGAAGTTAAGGCTGTCCATCCAGTCCACCAGCGGCGTGAGCACCGGCATGATCAGTAGCAAACCGATCAATTTGTAGAGCAGGCTGCCGAGCGCCACCTGCCGCCCCGCCGTGTTTTGCATGCTGGTGCTGAGAAACGCCAGCACGCCGCTGCCGATGTTGGCGCCGATCACCAGGCCAACGGCCACGGGCAGGCTGATCACGCTGGCGCCGGCCAGGGTCGCGGTGAGCAGCACGGCGGCCAGGCTGGAGTACGAGACCATCGCAAACACCGCGCCGACCAGTGCATCGAGCAGCAAGTCGCCGGTCAACGAGGCAAAAATCACCTTCACCCCTTGGGCATGGGTGATGGGCGAGGCGGCTTCGACGATCAGTTGCAGCGCCAGAATAATCAGGCCCAGGCCAATCCCGACGCGACCCAGTTGCCCGGCGCGGGTTTGTTTGCGTGACAGGAAGAAGATCACACCCAAAAAAATCAGCAGCGGTGACAGCCACGACAAGTCGAAGGTCAGCACCCGAGCCATCAGCGCGGTCCCGACGTCGGCCCCGAGCATGGTTGCCAGCGCGGGTGTGAGCGTCATCAGGCCCTGGCCGACAAAGGAGGTCACCAGCAGGGCGGTGGCGTTGCTGCTTTGCACCATGGCGGTGACGATGATACCGGCGATAAACGCGAGTATCGGTCTGGACACGTTTTGCCCGATGACATGGCGCAAGTTCGTGCCGTAAACCCGCAAGATACCGGTTCGCACGATGTGCGTGCCCCAGATCAGCAGGGTCACGGCAGAGAGAAGATTGAGCAGGGTCAGCATGCTGGCTCCCTGTGGTCGATACTTTGGAGGATCAGATAGCTGCAGGCCGTTCTTACAGATGTTTCTTAAGCTGTAGTCGGCAATTGAGCAGAACGCCAGCATCGCACAGCTGGCGGTGTGTTGAAACATTTGTGAAACATTTGCATCTTCACTGTAGGAGCGAGCTTGTCTCGCGATCTTTTAAACATTCAAAAGATCGCGAGACAAGCTCGCTCCTACAGGAGGGTCGGGTTAATTGAGCTTAAGCACTTTGGCCAGGACGATTTTCGGGCCTTTCATCTTTTTGATGATGATGCGCAGGCCTTCGACTTCCAGTTGCTCTTCTTCTTCGGGCACGCGGTTGAGGGTGTCGTAGATCAGGCCCGCAACGGTTTCGGCCTCGACGTGGTCAAGGTCGACACCCAGCAAGCGCTCGATCTTGAACAACGGCGTATCACCGCGCACCAGCAGTTTGCCCGGCTGGTACGAGAGGATGCCGCGCTCAGCCTTGCGGTGTTCGTCCTGAATGTCGCCCACCAGCACTTCGAGCACGTCTTCCATGGTCAGGTAGCCGACCACTTTGCCGTCGGCTTCTTCCACCAGCGCAAAGTGCGCGCCGCCCTTGCGGAACTGCTCCAGCAGCTGCGCCAGCGGCATGTGGCGTGACACGCGTTCCAGCGGGCGGATCAGTTCTTCAAGGTTGAAGGTTTCGGGCAGGTGATCGAGGTCGGCCAGCTCAAGCAGCAGGTCTTTGATGTGCAACAGGCCGACAAAGGTGTTGGTGTCGGCGTCGTAGACCGGGTAGCGGCTGAACTTGTGACGGCGGAACAGCGCAAGGATTTCCTTGAGCGGTGCCTTGTAGTCCAGGGTCACCAGGTCTTCGCGTGAATTGGCCCAGTCGACCACTTCCAGCTCGCCCATTTCCACGGCCGAGGCCAGCACGCGCATGCCTTGGTCGCTCGGGTCCTGGCCACGGCTGGAGTGCAGGATCAGTTTGAGTTCTTCGCGGCTGTAGGCGTGGTCATGGTGAGCACCGGGCTCGCCTTGGCCGGCAATCCGCAAAATGGCGTTGGCGCTGGCGTTGAGCAGGTAGATGGCCGGGTACATGGCCCAGTAAAACAGGTACAGCGGCACGGCTGTCCACAGCGACAGGGTTTCGGGTTTGCGGATGGCCCAGGATTTAGGGGCCAGTTCGCCGACCACAATGTGCAGGTACGAAATGATGAAGAAGGCGGTAAAGAACGACACGCCCTTGATCACTTCAGGCGACTGCACGCCCAGCGCGCCGAGCAGCGGTTCGAGCAAGTGGGCAAACGCCGGTTCGCCGACCCAGCCCAGGCCCAGCGAGGCCAGGGTGATACCCAATTGGCAGGCGGACAGGTAAGCGTCGAGCTGGTTGTGCACGGTGCGCAGGATCTGCCCGCGCCAGCCGTTGACGTCTGCGATGGCCTCGACCCGGGTCGAGCGCAGTTTGACCATGGCAAATTCAGCCGCAACGAAAAAGCCGTTGAGCAGTACCAGGATCAGAGCAAAAAGAATCATGCCGAAGTCGGCGAAGAGTGTTGCGAGGGTCAAGCCAGGGGAAGGGTCCATGATGGAGTTTTACGGGTTCCAATATTCAACGAGTTGAGGGTTTCAGGGCCTGCATATGCAGGCCCCGGCCAAGCAATGTAGCGGCTGATGCGGTGCTTGCCTAGTGGGCTTTTGCCACACGGGTCAGCTGACGGAGGCGCTAATCCTGGGTTTTATGACCTGAACCGGGTCGAATTGGCAGGTAAAAGTGCTGCCGTGGCCCAATACGCTGCTGATGTCCAGGTGCCCGTGATGGCGCAATAGCACGTGTTTGACGATGGCCAGCCCCAGGCCCGTGCCGCCGGTGCTGGCGTTGCGGCTGGAGTCTACGCGGTAGAAGCGTTCGGTCAGGCGCGGCAGGTGTTTGTTGTCGATGCCGACCCCCGAATCCTGCACGCTCAGGTGCGCGCCCAAGTGGTCTGCCCACCAGCGAATGCGGATGGAGCCGCCGTCAGGGGTGTATTTGACGGCGTTGAACACCAGGTTGGAAAACGCGCTGCGCAGCTCGGCTTCGCTGCCCTTGAGGGCCACGTTGGTGTCGATGTCCAGGGTGATGGTCTGGTTGCGTTGCCCGGACAACGCCTGGGCGTCGCCCTTGATCGAGCGCAGCAAGGCGTCGATAGGCACAGGCTGGTTGTCCGAGGGGTAGTCGGTGGCTTCCAGCTTGGCCAGCAACAGCAGGTCATTGAGCAGCGTCTGCATGCGTTCGCCCTGTTGCTGCATTTGTGACAGCGGGCGCTTCCAGCGCGGGTTCACGTCATCGACGTTGTCGAGCAGGGTTTCCAGATAGCCGCAAATCACCGTCAACGGCGTGCGCAGTTCATGGGAGACGTTGGCAATGAAGTCTTTGCGCATTTGCTCCAGATGGTGGAGGCGGGTGACATCACGCACCAACATCAGGTGCTCGTTGTTGCCATAGCGGGTGATGTAGAGCTGGATGCGCAGGTGGTCGTTGACCGGCGAAGGAATTTCCAGCGGTTCGGCGTAATTGCCGTTGTCGAAATATGCCTTGAAGCGCGGGTGACGAACCAGGTTGCTGACCGGCTGGCCGCTGTCTTGCGGGGTCTTGAGGCCCAGCAGGGTTTCGGCGGCGCGGTTCCACCATTCCAGGTCGCCATGGCTGTCGAGCATGACCACGGCGTCTTTGAGGGCGGCGGTGGACTCTTGCACACGGTCAATCACCGCTTGCAGGCGCCCGCGTACGCGCTGGTCGCGGCGTTGCAGGTGGTAGATGCTGTCAAACACCTCGCCCCACAGGCCATAGCCATCGGGCGGTGCTTCGTCGGGTTGGTGATTGCGCAGCCAATCGTGCAGGCGCAGCAGCTGTTTAAGGGTCCAGCCCAGATAAAGGCCAAGACCGACGACCAGGCTCCAGCCGTAATACCCACTGATCAGCCCGATGAACAGGCAGCCGGTAATCAAAAGCAATAGATGGCGAATCAGAGTGCCATGCCAATTTGGGTTCAAGTCACACGTCCCGTTGTGAGCCTCACGCTAGAAGCGGCTCAGCCTTTAGCTTGCCGCTACTTCATTACGCTTTTGTGGAAAACCGATAACCGGTGCCGCGCACGGTTTGTACCAGATTTTCATACGCCTCGCCGAGGGCTTTGCGCAAGCGACGGATGTGCACGTCGACGGTCCGTTCTTCAACGTACACGTTGCCGCCCCACACTTGGTCAAGTAACTGGCCACGGGTGTAGGCACGTTCCTGGTGGGTCATGAAGAATTGCAGCAGGCGGTATTCGGTGGGGCCCATGTCGGCCGGGGTGCCGTCGATGGTGACGCGGTGACTGATGGGGTCGAGCAGCAGGCCGCCGATTTCAATCGGTGATTCGTTGTCGGCGGGGCCTGCACGGCGCAGCACGGCCTTGAGGCGGGCGACCAGTTCACGCGGGGAAAACGGCTTGGTGATGTAGTCATCGGCGCCCACTTCCAGGCCCTGGATCTTGTTGTCCTCTTCGCCCTTGGCCGTGAGCATGATGATCGGAATGTCATTGGTCAGTTCTTCGCGTTTCAGGCGACGGGCCAATTCGATCCCCGACGTGCCGTTGGGCAGCATCCAGTCCAGCAGAATCAGGTCAGGCTTACGGTCCACGATGATGGCGTGAGCTTCCTGAGCATTTTCGGCTTCCAGGCAATCGTAGCCAGCCATTTCCAAGGCCACCGCGATCATCTCGCGGATCGGTGCCTCGTCATCTACGATCAAAATGCTCCTGCCAACCATGCCGTAACCCTCGTGTCATTTAACTGTCTTGTGGCGCATTAGATAACGGAATTATTGCAGTCGTGTGACAGCTTTGGGCCTAAAAGCGCTCCGCAGATTAGTGGACTACGCTTTGATCTCAAATCGTACAACCACAAAAAGGACGATTCCGATGACTTATAACACTACTTCCCTGAAGGCATTGCTGCTGGCCGCCGCGCTGGCGCTTCCGGGGCTGGCCTTTGCTGACGAGCCGGCGATGGTCAAGGACGGTTTTCTGGTTGATCACGTCGGCTTGACGCTCTACACGTACGACAAGGATGCCGATGGTAAGTCGACGTGCTACGACACCTGCGCCAAAAACTGGCCACCGCTGCCTGCCAAGTCCGACGCCAAAGACATGGGGGACTGGAAAACGACCGAGCGCACAGACGGTACGAAGCAATGGGTCTACAAGGACAAGCCGCTGTACACCTTTGCAGGCGACAAGAGCCCTGGTGAAAAAACCGGCGACGGCAAAGGTGGTGTTTGGCACGTGGCCAAGCCATAAACCTTTAAAGCAGGCCCGCTCATTCGTGGGAACGGGCTTGCTCGCGATTCAGTGATGCACAGACCTCCAGCTCATGACTGTCATTTCTGACAGCAGACGCGCTCACCTCTTCAGCGCATGCTGTATGGCAGGTCACTCCCAAGAGCTTGCCCATGACGTCTCTCCATGGCCATACGCCGACGCTAGCCGTTATCGACCCGCGCGGTTTGCCGATTCGCACGGTGGCGTTTGCGTGCTCAGTGGGCGGGCAAATACCCGAGCAACGGGTGACGCAGAGTGTGTTCGACCCCATGGGGCGGTTGGTGGCACAGCGCGACCCGCGTGTGTTCGCGAACGTTACGGCTCCCGCTAATCTGCTGACCGTGTTCAGCCTGTCCGGTCAGGTGTTGGCCACTGACAGCAGCGATGCGGGGTGGCGGGTCAGCCTGGCGGGTGAGGCCGGGCAGATGCTGGAGGTATGGGACGCCCGCGAGAGTCATTGGCAAACCGCTTATGACGACTCGATGCGCCCGGTCAGCGTGACTGAAAACCGTAGCCATGTGATCGAGCGTTTCAGTTATGCGCAGCCCAACGCGCAGAGCGCCCGGCACAACCGCTGCGGCAGGTTGCTGCGCCACGACGATCCGGCGGGTACGCGGCACATGACCGAATACGGTCTGGCAGGCGGAACGCTGGAAGAAACCCAGCAGTTTTTGCGTAGCCTTGACCTGCCTCATTGGCCCGAGCCTGAGGCCCAGCGCGACCTGTTGCTGGAGGAGGCCGACCCGCTTATCAGCCGCTGGCACTTCAACGCCGCTGGCGAAGTGCTCCGCCAGACTGATGCCAAAGGGCATCAACAACACTTCAGCCACACCGTGGCCGGGCAACTGCGCGAAACCGGCCTGCAAATCGCGGGCAGCAGCGCGGTTAAAACCCTGGTCAGCAACATCCGCTACAACGCCTTTTCTCAGGTCGAAAGCGAAACCGCTGGCAATGGCGTTATCACGAATCTGATCCACGAATCGTCGACCGGCCGTCTGGCTCGGCTACAGACGCAAGCGCCCGGTAAACCGTTGTTGCAAGATTTGCACTACCGCTACGACCCGGTCGGCAACCTTGTTGAGATTGAAGACACAACCCTGACCATCCGACATTTTGCCAATCAGCGCATCGAGCCCATTCGCCGCTTTACCCACGACAGCCTCTACCAACTGATTGCAGCCAGCGGTTGGGAGACTGCCAAGCCGTCACTCGGCCCGGACCTGCCGGCCTGGCAGGCTTCGGACACCAGCCAGGTGGTCAATTACAGCGAAACCTATCGCTACGATGCGGCGGGCAATCTGCTGGAGCGCATTCACCAGGGGGCGATCAATCACACGCTGTCGATGCACATTGCCCCACACAGCAACCGCCTTATGCGCAGCGGCGAGACGGAACACAGCTACGACGCCAATGGCAATTTGCTGATCTTGCAGTCCGGCCAATCCCTACAGTGGGATGCTCGCAATCAACTGTGCGCAATCGCCCAAGTCACCCGTCAGCACGCCGCCAACGACGAGGAGCGCTATATCTACGGCGGCGGAGGCAAACGCCTGCGCAAAGTCCGCACCTGGCAAGCGCAGGCCAACAGTCACACCGCCGAAACCCGCTACTTGCCGGGGCTGGAAGTGCGCAGCAACAGCGCCAGCCAGGAACACCTTGAGGTCGTCACGCTTCAGGCCGGGCGGTGCCGCGTGCAATGGTTGCATTGGGACATACCGCCCACCGGCCTTGGCAACGATCAGTTGCGCTACACCCTCGACGACCACTTGGGTTCCAGCACGCTGGAACTGGACGATCAGGCCCAACTGATCAGCCAGGAAACCTACTACCCGTTCGGCGGCACCGCGTGCTGGGCCGGGCGCAGTGAAGTGGAAGCCAGCTACAAAACCATCCGTTACTCAGGCAAGGAACGCGATGCCTCAGGGCTGTATTACTACGGCTATCGCTACTACGCCCCGTGGCTGCACCGCTGGCTGAACCCCGACCCAGGCGGCGCCATAGATGGGCTGAACCTGTATGGGTTTGTCGGCAATGACCCGATGGGGCATGTGGATGCGGACGGGCGGATCAAGCGCCGGGCGGATGGCAGCGTGATTGCCGAAGCAGCAGGGTCAGACTCAGGGCTTGAGCAATTAAGAAACGACTATTTAGGGGATGAGTCATTAGGCAGTTTCAGCGACATCGGTAGTGCGCCGCCGACCCCGGCACCGTCTATCAGTGATTTTGATGAAGGCCTGCTCTCACCGCCCAACTCGCCTACGCCCTCTATCAGTGATTTTGATGAGGGACTGTTTGAGCAATACGACTCGATCGTAGGGGGCTTGCCTGCACCTGTTACAGAGCCTCAGCCTGGGACGTCTTCGCAGGGCACATTCCGAGTGCCTGCTGTGCCAGCACTTAGGCGCTTTTACTGTGGTGCGGCTGGTTGCTTTAAAGGTTTTACAAGGAAGGACAATCTAAATGAGCACCTGCTCATTCATACCGGCGAGAAGCCGTACCTGTGCACTGAGCCTGGATGCTCAAAGACCTTCAACCGGAGCAGCCATCTTAAGACTCACTCGCTGATTCATACCGGCGAGAGGCCGCACACGTGCACTGTGCCTGGATGCTCAATGAGCTTTAGCCTGAAGGGCAGTCTTAATAAGCACTTGCGAACTCATACCGGCGAGAGGCCGTACCCGTGCACTGTGCCTGGATGCTCAATGAGCTTTAGCCAGAAGGACAGTCTTAATAAGCACTTGCGAACTCATACCGACGAGAGGCCGCACACGTGCACTATGCCTGGATGCTCAATGAGCTTTAGCCGGAAGGATACTCTTACGACTCACATGCGAACTCATACCGACGAGAGGCCGTACCTGTGCACTGCGTCTGGATGCTCAAAGAGCTTTGGCCTGCAAGGCAGTCTTACGCGTCACATGCGAACTCATGCCGGCCGGAGTACTTAGCCCATGACGTCTCTCCACGCCCATACGCCGACGCTAGCCGTTATCGATCCGCGCGGTTTGCCGATTCGCACGGTGGCGTTTGCGTGCTCAGTGGGCGGGCAAACACCCGAGCAACGGGTGACGCAGAGTGTGTTCGACCCCATGGGGCGGTTGGTGGCACAGCGCGACCCGCGTGTGTTCGCCAACATTACGGCTCCCGCTAATCTGCTGACCGTGTTCAGCCTGTCCGGTCAGGTGTTGGCCACTGACAGCAGCGATGCGGGGTGGCGGGTCAGCCTGGCGGGTGAGGCTGGGCAGATGCTGGAGGTATGGGACGCCCGCGAGAGCCATTGGCACACGGCTTATGACGACTCGATGCGCCCGGTCAGCGTGACTGAAAACCGTAGCCATGTGATCGAGCGCTTCGCTTACGCCAGCGCCAGCGCGCAGAGCGCCCGGCACAACCGCTGCGGCCGGTTGCTGCGCCACGACGACCCGGCGGGTACGCGGCACATGACCGAATACGGTCTGGCAGGCGGAACGCTGGAAGAAACCCAACAGTTTTTGCGTAGCCTAAACCTGCCTCACTGGCCCGAGCCCGAGGCCCAGCGCGACCTGTTGCTGGAGGAGGCCGACCCGCTTATCAGCCGCTGGCACTTCAACGCTGCTGGCGAAGTGCTCAGCCAGACCGATGCCAAAGGGCATCAACAACACTTCAGCCACACCGTGGCCGGGCAACTGCGCGAAACCGGCCTGCAAATCGCGGGCAGCAGCGCGGTTAAAACCCTGGTCAGCAACATCCGCTACAACGCCTTTTCTCAGGTCGAAAGCGAAACCGCTGGCAATGGCGTTATCACGAATCTGATCCACGAATCGTCGACCGGCCGTCTGGCTCGTTTACAGGCACAAATACCCGGCAAACCGTTGTTGCAAGATTTGCACTACCGCTACGACCCGGTCGGCAACCTTGTTGAGATTGAAGACACAACCCTGACCATCCGACATTTTGCCAATCAGCGCATCGAGCCCATTCGCCGCTTTACCCACGACAGCCTCTACCAACTGATTGCAGCCAGCGGTTGGGAGACTGCCAAGCCGTCACTCGGCCCGGACCTGCCGGCCTGGCAGGCTTCGGACACCAGCCAGGTGGTCAATTACAGCGAAACCTATCGCTACGATGCGGCGGGCAATCTGCTGGAGCGCATTCACCAGGGGGCGATCAATCACACGCTGTCGATGCACATTGCCCCACACAGCAACCGCCTTATGCGCAGCGGCGAGACGGAACACAGCTACGACGCCAATGGCAATTTGCTGATCTTGCAGTCCGGCCAATCCCTACAGTGGGATGCTCGCAATCAACTGTGCGCAATCGCCCAGGTCACTCGCCAGCACGCCGCCAATGACGAGGAGCGCTATATCTACGGCGGTGGAGGCAAGCGCCTGCGTAAAGTCCGCACCTGGCAAGCGCAGGCCAACAGTCACACCGCCGAAACCCGCTACTTGCCGGGGCTGGAAGTGCGCAGCAACAGCGCCAGCCAGGAACAGCTTGAGGTCGTCACGCTTCAGGCCGGGCGGTGCCGCGTGCAATGGTTGCACTGGGACGCACCGCCCACCGGCCTTGGCAACGATCAGTTGCGCTACACCTTCGATGACCACCTGGGTTCCAGCACGCTGGAGCTGGACGATCAGGCTCAACTGATCAGCCAGGAAACCTACTACCCGTTCGGCGGCACCGCGTGCTGGGCCGGGCGCAATGAAGTGGAGGCCAGCTACAAAACCCTTCGTTACTCAGGCAAGGAGCGCGATGCCACAGGGCTGTATTACTACGGCTATCGCTACTACGCCCCGTGGCTGCACCGCTGGCTGAACCCCGACCCGGGCGGCGCCATTGATGGCTTGAACCTGTATGGGTTTGTCGGCAACGACCCGATGGGGCATGTGGATGCGGACGGGCGTATACGCGTGCGCAAGCTCTCAGACGTGGAGCTCGGGGAGGATTGGATTGTGGACGCAGTGGGGGCAGCCCCTGAAATGACCGGCGCGCAAGCCCGAGCGTTATTGGCCGATGACGATACACAAGACAGTAAAGCTGGAGATTTTGCACTCGCGGCGGAGGTTGCAGATGCAGACCTTCAAGAGAGTGATTTTCAAGATCAGTTTCAGCAGATCATGCAGAGTTTGCCGGCGGCTGTTGCAGAGCCTCAGCCCGGCACCTCTTCGCAGAGCACATTCCGAGTACCTGCTGTGCCAATACTTAGGCGCTTTTACTGTGGTGCGGCTGGTTGCGGGAAAGGCTTTAAACAGAATAACCATCTTAAGGATCACTTGCTCACTCATACCGGCGAGAAGCCGTACCCGTGCACTGAACCTGGATGCTCAATGAGCTTTAGCCTGAAGGGCAATCTTAATAATCACTTGCGAACTCATACCGGCGAGAGGCCGTACCCGTGTACTGCGCCTGGATGCTCAACGAGCTTTAAAACTCTCACCCAACTTAGTAATCACTTGCGAACTCATACCGGCGAGAGGTCGCACCTGTGCACTGTTCCTGGATGCTCAATGAGCTTTAGCCGGAAGGAAACTCTTACGAATCACATACGAACTCATACCGGCGAGAGGCCCTACCTGTGCACTGAGCCTGGATGTTCAAAGAGCTTTAGCCGGAACAGCAGTCTTGCGCGTCACATGCGAACTCATTCCGGCCGGAGTACTTAGCCCATGACGTCGCTCCACGCCCATACGCCGACGCTAGCCGTTATCGATCCGCGCGGTTTGCCGATTCGTACGGTGGCGTTTGCGTGCTCAGTGAGCGGGCAAATACCCGAGCAGCGGGTGACGCAGAGTGTGTTCGACCCCCTGAGGCGGTTGGTGGCACAGCGCGATCCGCGTGTGTTCGCGAACGTTACGGCTCCGGCCAATCTGCTGACCGTGTTCAGCCTGTCCGGTCAGGTGTTGGCCACTGACAGCAGCGATGCGGGGTGGCGGGTCAGCCTGGCGGGCGAGGCCGGGCAGATGCTGGAGGTATGGGACACCCGCGAGAGCCATTGGCAAACCGCTTATGACGATTCGATGCGCCCGGTCAGCGTGACTGAAAACCGTAGCCATGTGATCGAGCGCTTTGCCTACGCCAGCGCCAGCGCGCAGAGCGCCCGGCACAACCGCTGCGGCAGGTTGCTGCGCCACGACGACCCGGCGGGTACGCGGCACATGACCGAATACGGTCTGGCAGGCGGAACGCTGGAAGAAACCCAGCAGTTTTTAAGTAGCCTTGACCTGCCTCATTGGCCCGAGCCCGAGGCTCAGCGCGACTTGTTGCTGGAGGAGGCCGACCCGCTTATCAGCCGCTGGCATTTCAACGCTGCTGGCGAAGTGCTCAGCCAGACCAATGCCAAAGGGCATCAACAACACTTCAGCCACACCGTGGCCGGGCAACTGCGCGAAACCGGCCTGCAAATCGCGGGCAGCAGCGCGGTTAAAACCCTGGTCAGCAACATCCGCTACAACGCCTTTTCTCAGGTCGAAAGCGAAACCGCTGGCAATGGCGTTATCACGAATCTGATCCACGAATCGTCGACCGGCCGTCTGGCTCGGCTACAGACGCAAGCGCCCGGTAAACCGTTGTTGCAAGATTTGCACTACCGCTACGACCCGGTCGGCAACCTTGTTGAGATTGAAGACACAACCCTGACCACCCGACATTTTGCCAATCAGCGCATCGAGCCCATTCGCCGCTTTACCCACGACAGCCTCTACCAACTGATTGCAGCCAACGGTTGGGAGACTGCCAAGCCGTCACTTGGTCCGGACCTGCCGGCTTGGCAGACTTCGGACACCAGCCAGGTGGTCAAATACAGCGAAACCTATCGCTACGATGCGGCGGGCAATCTGCTGGAGCGCATTCACCTGGGGGCGATCAATCACACGCTGTCGATGCAGATCGCCCCACACAGCAACCGCCTTATGCGCAGCGGCGAGGCGGAACACAGCTACGACGCGAATGGCAATGTGCTGATCTTGCAGTCCGGCCAATCTCTACTGTGGGATG
This sequence comes from Pseudomonas helleri, assembly GCF_045830615.1. Classification (NCBI taxonomy): domain Bacteria; kingdom Pseudomonadati; phylum Pseudomonadota; class Gammaproteobacteria; order Pseudomonadales; family Pseudomonadaceae; genus Pseudomonas; species Pseudomonas helleri. The sequence goes on from NZ_CP174501.1 coordinate 141,172, forward strand.
CCCGCAATCAACTGTGCGCAATCGCCCAGGTCACCCGTCAGCACGCCGCCAACGACGAGGAGCGCTATATCTACGGCGGTGGAGGCAAGCGCCTGCGCAAAGTCCGCACCTGGCAAACGCAGGCCAACAGTCACACCGCCGAAACCCGCTACTTGCCGGGGCTGGAGGTGCGCAGCAACAGCGCCAGCCAGGAACACCTTGAGGTCGTCACCGTTCAGGCCGGGCGGTGCCGCGTGCAATGGTTGCACTGGGACACACCGCCCACCGGCCTTGGCAACGATCAACTGCGCTACACCCTCGACGACCACCTGGGTTCCAGCACGCTGGAACTGGACGATCAGGCCCAACTGATCAGCCAGGAAACCTACTACCCGTTCGGCGGTACCGCGTGCTGGGCCGGGCGCAATGAAGTGGAAGCCAGCTACAAAACCCTTCGTTATTCAGGCAAGGAGCGCGATGCCACAGGGCTGTATTACTACGGTTATCGCTACTACGCCCCGTGGCTGCACCGCTGGCTGAACCCCGACCCGGGCGGCGCCATTGATGGCTTGAACCTGTATGGGTTTGTCGGCAATGACCCGATGGGGCATGTGGATGCGGATGGGCGGATCAAGCGCCGGGCGGATGGCAGCGTGATTGCTGAAGCAGCAGGGTCAGATTCAGGGCTTGAGCAATTAAGGAACGACTATTTAGGGGATGAGTCATTAGGCAGTTTCAGCGACATCGGTAGTGCGCCGCCGACCCCGGCACCGTCTCTCATTGATTTTGATGAAGACCTGCTCCCAGGGTCCTACACGCCTGCGCGCTCGGTCAGTGATTTTGATGAGGGGCTGCTTTCGCCACCCAGCTTTGAGGAGCAATACGACTCGATCGTAGGGGGCTTGCCTGCACCTGTTACAGAGCCTCAGCCTGGGACGTCTTCGCAGGGCACATTCCGAGTACCTGCTGTGCCAAAACCTAAGCTTAAGCGCTTTTACTGTGGTGCGGCTGGTTGCTTTAAAGGTTTTAAAAAGAATAGCCATCTTGAGTATCACTTGCTCTCTCATACCGGCGAGAGGCCGCACCCGTGCACTGAACCTGGATGCTCAATGAGCTTTAGCCAGAAGAGCAATCTTAATAGTCACTTGCTCACTCATACCGGCGAGAGGCCGTACCCGTGCACTGAGCCTGAATGCTCAATGAGCTTTAGCCGGAAGGGCAATCTTAAGACTCACTTGCTCACTCATACCGGCGAGAGGCCGCACCGGTGCGCTGAGCCTGAATGCTCAATGAGCTTTAGGCAGAAGAGCCAACTTAATGATCACTTGCTCACTCATACCGGCGAGAGGTCGTACCTGTGCACTGCGGCTGGATGCTTAAAGAGCTTTAGCAACCAAAGCAATCTTACGCGTCACATGCCCACTCATACCTGCGCGAAGCCGTACTGGTGCACTGCGCCTGGATGCTTAAAGAGCTACAGCCAGAAGGCCCATCTACAGCATCATCAGAAAATCCACAGTCGGTGAAAGTGCTTTTGAGCGCTGCGCTCACGTTCCCCGCACCCATAAAAAAACCTCGCCCCCCTGTGACAGGAGGCGAGGTTTTTTAAATCGCAGTCTTAAGCGGCGTCAGGCGACTTTGGACGGCGTACATCGGGTTGTTTCCAGGACTCGGCAGCGGCTTCGTCGATGGCTTGCTGGATGGCTTTTTTGCGATGCTCTTCAGCGCGGCGACTGAAGAACCACACCAGGAAGGTCACCAGCGACACCGCCAGCAGGATCAGGCTGGCCACGGCGTTGATCTCGGGTTTAACCCCCAGACGCACGGCCGAGAACACTTCCATCGGCAAGGTCGTGGAGCCCGGGCCGGACACGAAGCTGGCCAGTACCAGGTCGTCCAGCGACAGGGCAAAGGACATCATGGCGCCCGCCGCCAGTGACGGAGCGATCATCGGGATGGTGATCAGGAAGAACACCTTCCACGGCTTGGCCCCCAAGTCCATGGCTGCTTCTTCGATGGACAGGTCCAGTTCACGCAGACGCGCCGACACCACCACCGCCACATAGGCCGCACAGAACGTGGTGTGAGCGATCCAGATGGTGACGATGCCGCGCTCTTGCGGCCAGCCAATCATCTGCGCCATGGCTACGAACAGCAGCAACAGCGACAGACCGGTGATCACTTCAGGCATCACCAGCGGCGCCGTCACCAGGCCGCCGAACAACGTGCGGCCCTTGAAGTGACTGATACGGGTCAGCACGAAGGCCGCCAGGGTGCCGAGCGCGACCGCTGCAATCGCCGTGTAGCAGGCGATTTCCAGTGAGCGCATGACCGAGCCCATCAGTTGGGTGTTGTCGGTCAGGCCGGTGTACCACTTCAGCGACCAGCCGCCCCACACCGTCACCAGTTTGGAGGCGTTGAAGGAGTAGATCACCAGGATCAGCATTGGCAGGTAGATGAACAACAGCCCTACCACCAACATAAAGCTAGAGAAACGGATGCGCTTCATATCTTGCCCTCCAGCTCTTTAGCCTGGCTGCGGTTGAACAGGATGATTGGCACAATCAGGATCGCCAGCATGACCACCGCCAGTGCAGAAGCTACCGGCCAGTCACGGTTGTTGAAGAACTCTTGCCACAACACTTTACCGATCATCAGGGTTTCCGGTCCGCCCAGCAGTTCCGGGATCACGAACTCGCCCACCACCGGGATAAACACCAGCATGCAGCCCGCGATGATGCCGTTTTTAGACAGCGGAACGGTGATTTTCCAGAAGCTGTTGAAGGTGCTCGAACCCAAGTCAGACGCGGCTTCCAGCAAGCTGTGGTCGTGTTTGACGAGGTTGGCGTACAACGGCAGGATCATGAACGGCAGGTACGAGTAGACGATACCGATGTACACCGCGGTGTTGGTGTTGAGGATCTGCAACGGTTGATCGATCCAGCCCATGGACATCAAGAAGCCATTGAGCAGGCCGTTGTTGCTCAGAATGCCCATCCACGCATATACGCGGATCAGGATCGCCGTCCAGGTCGGCATCATGATCAGCAGCACCAGTACGGTCTGCATCTCTTTGCGCGCGTTGGCGATGGCGTAGGCCATCGGATAGCCGATCAGCAGGCACAACAGCGTGCTGATAAAGGCCATCTTCAGCGAGCCCAGATACGCGGCGATATACAGCTCATCGTCGCCCAACATGGCGTAGTTGCCCAGGTTCAGCAGGATCTCGAGCTTCTGATCAACGTAGTTGAGGATCTCGGTGTACGGCGGAATCGCAACGTCTGCCTCAGCAAAGCTGATCTTCAGAACAATGAAGAACGGCAGCATGAAAAACAGAAACAGCCACAGGAATGGAATCCCGATGACCACATGACGGCCACCGGGGGTTATTCGTTGCAGTCGGCGTTTAAGCTTTCGCATGTTCATGAGCGCAGTACCACGCCGCTGTCGTCTTCCCACCAGACATAGACCTGATCGTCCCAGGTCGGACGAGCGCCCTGGCGTTCAGCGTTGGCCACGAACGATTGCACCAGCTTGCCGCAGGGCAATTCGACGTAGAACACCGAGTGGCCGCCCAGGTAAGCGATGTCATGCACCTTGCCGCGCGACCAGTTGTACTCGTAGGCCGGCTTTTCGGTGGTGATCAGCATTTTTTCCGGGCGGATCGCGTAGGTAATGTGTTTGTCTTCGACCGAGGTGGTCACGCCATGCCCGACGTAAATGTCGTTTTCCAGCTCCGGGCTGTTGATGCGCGCGTAGCCTTCGGCGTCGTCGACCACTTCACCTTCGAACAGGTTGACGTTACCGATGAATTCGCACACCAGGCGGCTCACCGGGGTTTCATAGATGTCGATCGGGCTGCCGATCTGGGCGATCCAGCCCAGGTGCATGATCGCGATGCGCTGGGCCATGGTCATGGCCTCTTCCTGGTCGTGGGTCACCATGACGCAGGTCACGCCGACGCGCTCGATGATTTCCACCAGCTCCAGTTGCATCTGCGAACGCAGTTTTTTGTCCAGCGCACCCATGGGTTCGTCGAGCAGCAGCAATTTAGGACGCTTGGCCAGCGAACGGGCCAGGGCCACACGCTGGCGCTGACCGCCCGACAATTGGTGCGGTTTGCGCTTGGCGTACTGGGTCATGTGCACCAGCTTGAGCATTTCGCCAACGCGGGCATCGATTTCAGCGCTCGCCATTTTGTCCTGCTTGAGGCCGAAGGCGATGTTTTGCGCCACGGTCATGTGCGGGAACAAGGCGTAGGACTGGAACATCATGTTGATCGGCCGCTCATAGGGCGGCAGGTCGGTGATGTCCACGCCATCGAGAAAAATACGGCCCTCTGTTGGGCGCTCGAAACCGGCGAGCATGCGCAGCAAGGTGGATTTGCCCGATCCCGATCCGCCGAGCAAGGCGAAGATCTCGCCTTTGTTGATTTCCAGGGACACATCGTCCACTGCAATCGTCTCGTCGAATTTTTTCGTGACCCGGTCGATTTTGACCAGAACCTGTTTAGGGGTCTGATCGCCCTCGAGGGCTTTCTTATAGGCGCCGGAGGCAACAGCCATTTACGAAACTCCCAACAAATTTAGCAGCCCGAACAAGAGGCTCGGGCCTTGGATAGGTGGTCTTGCGAGCTATTTACCCGTTTTGACCTTAGTCCACGAACGCGTCATCAGACGCTGAATGTTCGGCGGTAGCTCGGTCGAAACGTAAGCCTTGTCCAGCACCGCCTGGGTTGGGTAAACCGCTTCGTCGGTGCGAATGGACTCATCCATTACCTTGTCAGCCCCAGGGTTTGGGTTGGCATAGCCAACGTAGTCACTGACCTTGGCGATGACTTCAGGTTGCAGCAGGTAGTTGATGAATGCGTGTGCTTCTTTAACGTTGCTGGAGTCTTTTGGAATGGCCAGCATGTCAAACCACAGGGCGCCGCCTTCCTTGGGCACGACGTAGGCAATGTTCACGCCTTTTTTCGCTTCTTCGGCACGGTTTTTGGCCTGGAACACATCACCTGAGAAGCCAATCGCTACGCAGATGTTGCCGTTGGCAAGATCGGAAATGTACTTGGACGAGTGGAAGTAGGTGACGTAAGGACGCACCGCCAACAGGGTTTTCTCGGCCTTTTTGTAATCTTCAGGGTTGGTGCTGTTGGCGTTCAGGCCCAGGTAATTGAGCACGGTCGGCATCATTTCATCGGCCGAATCCAGGAACGACACGCCGCAGGCTTGCAGCTTTTTGATGTTCTCTGGCTTGAAGACCACGTCCCACGAGTCGATTTTGTCGACGCCCAGGACTTCTTTGACTTTATCGACGTTGTAACCAATGCCGTTGGTGCCCCACAGGTACGGCACGGCGTATTGGTTGCCCGGATCGTTCTGCTCAAGACGCTTGAGCAAGGCAGGGTCCAGGTTGGAATAGTTGGGCAGCTGCGATTTGTCGAGCTTTTGGAAAGCGCCCGCTTTGATCTGTTTGCCCAGGAAGTGGTTAGACGGCACAACCACGTCATAACCGGTACGGCCAGCCAGCAGCTTGCCTTCCAGCGTTTCGTTGGAATCGAAGACGTCATACACCGGTTTGATGCCAGTGGCCTTTTCAAAATCGGCCAAGGTATCGGGTGCTATGTAGTCCGACCAGTTATAAATGTGCACGGTGGGAGCTGCTTGAACGCTGACTGCAAGCGCTAAACCGGCTCCGACCATCAAGGTCTTGCGAAACAGGGAAATAGACACGTGGTGGTCCTCTAAATAGTTGGGCCTGAGTTGCCCGTGTCTTCCGGCAGCTGAACCGCTAAAGACAAAACCGGCGCGCAACTTACCCTCGATAAACCTGCACAGCAAAGTTTTCTGCGATTTATTGCGATAACACGCTGATTTCACATGAAATCTGGCCCGTAGGAGCGAGCTCGTCTCGCGATCTTTTGATCTTTTAAAAGATCGCGAGGCAAGCTCGCTCCTACAGGATTGCCGTGTTACTTACCGGATTTGATCTTGGTCCAGCTGCGGGTCAGCAGGCGCAAGGTTGCAGGTGGCAAGTCACTGATCGCGTACAGATGTTCTTTGACTTCATCCGACGGATAGATGCTTGGATCACCCGAGATGTCTTTATTCACCAACGGTGTTGCAGCTTTGTTACCGTTCGGGAAACGAACACTGTTAGTGATCTCGGCCATCACTTCCGGTTCCAGCAGGTAGTTCATCCAGGCGTAAGCGGCATCAACGTTTTCGGCATCTTTAGGGATGGCGACCATGTCGTAGAAGCTGCCAGCACCTTCTTTCGGGATGGTGTACTTGAGTTTGACCTTGTCACCGGCTTCTTTGGCGCGGCTGATGGATTGCTCCAGGTCGCCCGAGTAGCCCACTGCAACGCAGATGTTGCCGTTGGCCAGGTCAGAGATGTACTTGGAGGAGTGGAAGTAAGCGATCGAAGGGCGAACCTTGAGGAACAGCTCTTCGGCTTTCTGCAGATCGTCTTTCTTCTGGCTGTTGGTCGGCAAGCCCAGGTAATGCAGCGCCACCGGCAGCATTTCGGTTGGCGAGTCGAGCACGCTCACGCCACATTTTTTCAGCTTCTCGATGTTCTCGGGCTTGAAGATCACGTCCCAGGAATCAATGGTGTCGACGCCCAGAGCGGCTTTGACCTTCTCAGGGTTGTAGCCGATGCCAATGGTGCCCCACATGTACGGGAACGCAAATTTGTTGCCCGGGTCACTGGCATCGCCAACGGCTTTGAGCAGAGCAGGGTCGAGGTTTTTCCAGTTAGGCAGCTTGGACTTGTCCAGCTCCTGGTAAACGCCGGCTTTGATCTGCTTGGCCAGGAAGTTGTTGGATGGCACGACGATGTCGTAGCCAGACTTGCCCGCCAGCAGTTTGGCCTCGAGGGTCTCGTTGCTGTCGAACACGTCGTAAACCACTTTGATACCGGTCTTGTCTTCAAACTTTTTGACGGTATCGGGTGCGATGTAATCGGACCAGTTGTAAACGTGCAGCACTTTGTCTGCTGCTTGTGCTGCCCCGGCCATCACACCCATCAAGGACAGGGCGAGAAGGGTCTTGCCAGCTTTTTTAAAACCTGATGCCTTCATCTGTAATGCTCCAATTGTTCTTTTAAACCACCGATTCAGTGACCTGATGTCAGGGTAACCAAAGCCGGCGGCTAGTCTGGCAAGATCCAGGGCAGGCTTTCAAGGGAAGAGCCTTGATTCTTAAGGCTCTAAGCGCAATTGCCTACATAAAATCCGCAGTTTTCTTGCGCCCAAAGCCTAGCAGTTAACCCTGCAATGCTTCCAAGGTCAGATCCAGGCACTTACGCGCCTTGGTCACCAACTCATCGATCTCGTCTTTGCTGATGACCAGCGGTGGCGCGATGATCATGGTGTCGCCGACGGCGCGCATGATCAGGCCGTTATCAAAGCAGAACTGGCGGCAGATCATGCCCACACCCCGGCCTTCATAACGTTTGCGAGTGGCTTTGTCCTGCACCAGTTCAATGGCGCCCAAGAGGCCAACACCGCGCACTTCGCCCACCAACGGGTGATCGTTGAGTTCGCGTAAACGCTTTTGCAAATACGGTGCCGTTTCGGCGTTGGCCTTCTCGATAATTTTTTCGTCGCGCAGGATGCGGATGTTTTCGAGGGCAACGGCGGCGGCAACCGGGTGACCGGAGTAGGTGAATCCGTGGTTGAAATCGCCGCCTTCGTTGAGCACGGCCACCACTTCATCGCGCACGATCAGGCCGCCCATCGGGATGTAGCCCGAGGTCAGGCCCTTGGCGATGGTCATCATGTCGGGTTTGAGGTCGTAGAAATCGCTGCCGAACCACTGCGCGGTACGGCCAAAGCCGCAGATCACTTCGTCAGCCACGAACAGAATGTCGTACTTGGCGAGGATCTCTTTGATGCGCGGCCAGTAGGTGTCTGGCGGAACAATCACGCCACCGGCGCCTTGAATAGGCTCGGCAATAAAAGCACCGACGTTGTCGACGCCCAGCTCAAGGATCTTTTCTTCCAACTGATTGGCCGCCCAGATACCGAACTCTTCGGGGGACATGTCGCCGCCTTCACCGAACCAGTACGGTTGCGGGATGTGGGTGATGCCCGGGATCGGCAAGTCGCCCTGTTCGTGCATGTAGGTCATGCCGCCCAGGCTTGCGCCCGCCACGGTCGAACCGTGGTAGCCGTTTTTACGGCTGATGATGACTTTCTTGTTCGGCTGGCCTTTGATCGCCCAATAGTGGCGAACCATACGCAGCATGGTGTCGTTGCCTTCCGAACCGGAACCGGTGAAGAACACGTGGTTCATGCCTTCGGGGGCAATGTCGGCGATGACTTTGGACAGCTCAAGCACCGGCGGGTGAGCGGTCATAAAGAACAGGTTGTAGTACGGCAGTTCGCGCATTTGCTTGCTGGCGGCATCGGCCAGTTCGTCACGGCCATAACCAATGGCAACACACCACAGGCCGGCCATGCCGTCGAGAATCTTGTGACCTTCACTGTCCCAGAGGTACACGCCCTTGGCGTGAGTGATGATGCGCGGGCCAACTTCTTTCAATTGCTTGAAGTCACTGAAAGGGGCCAGGTGGTGATCGTTGCTCAGTTGTTGCCAGGCTTGCGTTTGCGGGTTCTTGCTAGTCATACAGCTCTCCTTTTATTCAGTTGGGGGGCCGCACCTTCCAGGCGCGACCCCCGGCGTGTCAGACGGCGAACAGCAGGAATTCCCGCTCCCACGAACTGATGACGCGCTTGAAGTTCTCATGTTCGGCACGTTTGACGGCGACGTAACCGGTGATGAACTTGGTGCCGAGGTACTTCTCGACAGTCTTGCTGTTTTCCATCCGCTCCAGGGCGTCTTCGATGGTCAACGGCAAGCGCAGGTTGCGGCGTTCATAGCCGCGCCCTACTACAGGCGCGCTTGGGTTGATACCTTCGACCATGCCGATGTAGCCACACAGCAAGCTGGCAGCAATGGCCAGGTACGGGTTGGCATCGGCGCCCGGCAAACGGTTTTCGACGCGGCGGTTTTGCGGGCCGGCATCCGGTACGCGCAGGCCGACGGTGCGGTTCTCTTCGCCCCATTCCACGTTCACCGGCGCTGAGGTATCAGGCAGGAAGCGGCGGAAGGAGTTCACATTCGGTGCAAACAGCGGCAGCAGTTCAGGGATGAACTTCTGCAACCCGCCGATGTGGTTGAGGAACAGCTGGCTCATGGTTCCGTCTTCATTGGAGAAGATGTTTTTGCCCGTGGCGATGTCGATGATGCTCTGGTGCAAATGCATCGCGCTGCCCGGCTCGCCGGTCATGGGCTTGGCCATAAAGGTGGCGGCCACGTCGTGCTTGAGCGCCGCTTCACGCATGGTGCGCTTGAAAATCAGGATCTGGTCGGCCAGCGACAGGGCATCGCCATGACGGAAGTTGATTTCCATCTGCGCGGTGCCGTCTTCGTGGATCAGGGTGTCCAGATCCAGCTCTTGCAGCTCGCACCAGTCGTACACGTCTTCGAACAGCGGATCGAACTCGTTGGCCGCTTCAATAGAGAAGGACTGACGACCGGTTTCCGGGCGACCGGAGCGGCCGACCGGCGGCTGCAACGGGTAGTCCGGGTCTTCGCTGCGCTTGGTCAGGTAAAACTCCATTTCTGGCGCCACGATCGGCTGCCAGCCGTGGTCGGCATAGAGTTTAAGGACCTTTTTAAGCACGTTGCGCGGTGACAACTCAATCGGGTTGCCCTGCTTGTCGTAGGTGTCGTGAATCACTTGAGCGGTTGGCTCAATGGCCCAGGGCACAACATATACTGCGTTCTGATCGGGACGGCAGACCATGTCGATGTCGGCCGGATCGAGGAGTTCGTAATAGATGTCGTCTTCGACGTAGTCGCCCGTAACGGTCTGCAGCAATACGCTCTCGGGCAGGCGCATGCCTTTTTCGGCAATGAATTTGTTGGTCGGCGAGATCTTACCGCGGGCAATGCCGGTAAGGTCGGCGATCATGCATTCGACTTCTGTGATCTTGTGGTCTTTCAACCAATCGGTGAGCTGGTCGAGGTTGTTACTCATAAATGCCTCTGGGCTGAGTTTCCTGACTTGAATAAGTCAGGCGTTTACTGACGCATCGGCGTCGCGTTGGTGCGCGCGCCGTCTGCAGGCATCTCCGAATGCCTGGAAGATTGCGAGGTAAATCGGGTTAGAGCTTACCTGCCATTCGGGGTGCCATTGAACTGCTAAAGCAAAAGCCTTGCCGTGTTCTACCGAGACGGCTTCTACCAGCCCGTCCGGCGCGGTGGCTTCAATGCGCAGCCCCGGGGCCAACTGGTCAATGCCCTGGGTGTGAATCGAGTTGACGTCAAAGTCGCTCGGCAGGCCCAAACCCGCCAGCACGCCGCCCGGTTGAACGTGCATGGCATGGCTGGGACCGTACTGCACCTCAAGCGGTGCGCTCGGGTCTTCACGGTGCTCGATGAAACCGTCGACTTCGTGCAATTTCTGGTGAAGTGAGCCACCCAGGGCTACATTTAACTCTTGGAACCCCCGGCAAATGCCGAGCACCGGAACGCCGGCTGCCAGTGCGGCGCGGATCAAGGGGAGGGTGGTGCGATCACGTTCAGGATCATGCAGCGTGCCTGGCGCGCTGGCCGGGCCGTGATACAAATGCGGTTCGATATTGGAGGGTGACCCGGTAAAGAGCAGGCCGTCCAGACCGTCCAGAATATCGGACGGTTGTATGAGTTCTGCCAGAGACGGCAGGATCAGAGGCAAGCCTTTGGCTGCCACCGCGACAGCTCGCACGTACTTATCGCCAGTGATGTGATAAGGATGCAAACCGATCTGCTTGGTGCAGGCGGTGACGCCGATTATCGGCAGGCGTGACATGTAACACCCCGGTATTATTGCTGTTATGGGTTTGAATCGAGCTTAGCCTCGTTCATTTTTTTACACAACACCCCCGTAAAAAATACAACACGGCCCGCTCAAGCCTGCGGGTAGTGAAGCGATATAAGGGCGAAATTCGCCCTAAAATGCGTCAAAAATGCCCTTCGAGCGCTTTTTTGGGGCAAAAAATAGGTTGCTTGACTTCGGTATGCCGTTCGGGTTGACTGAAACCCGTAGCGCTCAATGATTGATATTTTTAACAACAAAGGTGTTGCATCATGTCGGTACCCCCGCGTGCCGTTCAGCTTAACGAAGCGAACGCGTTCCTTAAGGATCATCCTGAGGTTCTGTACGTAGACCTTCTAATTGCGGATATGAATGGTGTGGTGCGCGGCAAGCGCATCGAACGCACCAGCCTCCACAAGGTTTACGAGAAGGGCATCAACTTGCCTGCCTCTTTATTTGCCCTGGATATCAATGGCTCAACGGTGGAAAGCACCGGCTTGGGTCTGGACATCGGCGACGCAGACCGAATCTGTTATCCAATCCCTGACACCCTGTGCAACGAGCCATGGCAAAAGCGCCCAACCGCGCAACTGCTGATGACCATGCACGAACTTGAAGGTGACCCTTTCTTCGCCGATCCGCGCGAAGTACTGCGTCAAGTTGTTACCAAATTTGACGATCTTGGCCTGACCATTTGCGCAGCCTTTGAGCTGGAGTTCTACCTGATCGACCAGGAGAACGTAAACGGCCGCCCACAACCGCCACGCTCCCCGATTTCCGGCAAGCGCCCGCACTCGACACAGGTTTACCTGATCGACGACCTCGACGAATACGTCGACTGCCTCCAGGACATTCTGGAAGGTGCCAAAGAGCAAGGCATTCCGGCTGACGCCATCGTTAAAGAAAGTGCCCCGGCGCAGTTCGAAGTGAACCTGCACCACGTTGCCGACCCGATCAAGGCCTGCGACTACGCGGTACTGCTCAAGCGTCTGATTAAAAACATCGCCTACGACCATGAGATGGACACCACCTTCATGGCCAAGCCTTACCCAGGCCAGGCAGGCAACGGGCTGCACGTCCATATTTCGATTCTGGACAAAGATGGCAAAAATATTTTTGCCAGCGAGGATCCCGAGCAGAACGCCGCATTGCGTCACGCGATCGGCGGTGTGCTCGAGACCCTACCGGCGCAGATGGCGTTCCTTTGCCCTAACGTCAACTCCTACCGTCGTTTCGGCGCACAGTTCTACGTGCCGAACTCGCCGTGCTGGGGCCTGGACAACCGTACGGTCGCGATCCGCGTACCGACCGGTTCTTCCGATGCCGTGCGTATCGAACACCGGGTTGCCGGTGCCGATGCCAACCCGTACTTGCTGATGGCGTCTGTGCTGGCCGGTGTTCACCACGGTCTGACCAACAAAATCGAACCGGGTGCTCCTGTAGAAGGCAACTCCTACGAGCAAAACGAGCAAAGCCTGCCGAACAACCTGCGTGATGCACTGCGTGAGTTGGACGATAGCGAGGTCATGGCCAAATACATCGATCCAAAATACATCGATATTTTTGTGGCCTGTAAAGAGAGCGAGCTGGAAGAGTTTGAACACTCCATCTCCGACCTCGAATACAACTGGTACCTGCATACCGTATAAGCGATTGCAGTACTCAAGAAACGCCACGGGCTTTACCGCCCGTGGCGTTTTTTTTGCGCTGTGCAATCGGTTGACCCGGCTCGTACAATGCCTGCAGCCCCGCAGGAGACACCCATGACGCGCCTCGCCACACCACGAGCCACCCCTCGCAAACCTCGCGCACGCAGCCAGGGCCGAATTGATTCGATCCTTGCCGCCGCCCGGACCTTGCTGGCGACACAGGGCGTCGCCAGCCTGTCGATTTACAGCGTGGCCGAGCATGCCGGTATCCCGCCGTCATCGGTGTATCACTTCTTCGCCAGCGTGCCTGCCTTGCTCGAAGCCCTGACCGAGGATGTGCACGGAGCTTTCCGCGCCTGCCTGCAAGCGCCCATCGACCACGACGCATTAGCGACCTGGCGTGATCTGTCACGGGTGGTCGAGCAGCGCATGATGACTATCTACAGCGAAGACGCAGCGGCCCGGCAACTGATCCTGGCGCAGCACGGCCTTACCGAAGTCACCCGGGCCGACCGTCAGCACGACCTGGAACTGGGGCAACTGCTGCACGCGTTGTTTATGCGCCATTTTGAATTGCCAGTACTGCCGCAAGACGTCGACGTATTCGCCTTGGCAATGGAGCTGGGTGATCGGGTGTATGCCCGCTCGATCCAGTTGCACGACAGCATCACCCCGCGCATGGCCGAAGAAGGCCTGCGCGTGGTGGATGCGTATTTAGGGTTATACCTGCCGCCGTTTTTGCCAAAACGACAACCGTAAAGCTCCCTCACCTGGAGGGAGAAGGAACCGATTGGGGGATGTTGTCGATATTCTGCGGTCTGCAAGCCATGCTCTGAACCTGAGAACACCGCGATTAAGCTCCCTCTCCCTCGGGAGAGGGCTGGGGTGAGGGGCAAAGGACGTGCGCCGCTTTCAAATCAGAACGGCGCATCACCCAAAATGGTCGCGCGGTGCATCACGCGACGGTTGGGGCGGTAGTCGTCCACGGCGTAATGCTGGGTGACGCGGTTGTCCCAGAAGGCCACGTCGTTTTCTTGCCAGCGCCAGCGGATGGTGTATTCAGGGCGGGTGGCGTGGGCAAACAGCAACTTCAAAATTGCGTCGCTTTCGGCCTCTGACAGCTCATTGATTTTGGTGGTGAAGCCTTCGTTGACGAACAACGATTTACGCCCGCTCACCGGGTGCGTGCGCACCACCGGGTGGGACAGCGGCGGGTTGTTTTTGCGGGTCTGTTCCCAGCGCGCGAGGTCTTCGGGGGTCGAGCCAAAACGCTCCAGCGGGAACGATTTGGTGAAGTCGTGGGTGGCGGTCAGGCCGTCCAGCAGCACTTGCAGCGGTTTGGACAAGCCCTCAAAGGCCGCGATGCCGCTGGCCCACAAGGTATCGCCGCCGAAGGCCGGCAGTTGCTTGGCGCTCAAGACCGCACCCAGCGCAGGGGTTGGCAAAAAGGTCACGTCGGTGTGCCACACCGCGTTGTCGCGTACGTCGGTCACGGCCGTGTCCAGCACCAGCACTTCAGGCTGCTCCGGTACGTTGGGGTAAATCGGGTGAATGTGCAGGTCACCAAAGTTGGCGGCAAAACGCGCTTGCTGTTGCGGGGTGATGACCTGGTTTTTGAAGAAAATCACCTGGTGCTGAAGCAACGCCTGCTCGATGGCATCGCGCTGTTCCAGGCTCAGTGGTTGGGTCAGGTCAACGCCGTCAATCTGGGCGCCAAGGGCAGAGCTAATGGGGGTAACGGTCAGGCTCATGGTCGTCTCGCTAGCAGCGCGCCGATGGGTCGGCGTCGTGTGATATTCGGTGTAATTAGTGAACCTGGCCGTGCCACGGCACCAGTTTGCGTTGCAGGGCGCGCAGGCCCATTTCCATGGCGAAGGCGATGATGGCGATCACCAGAATGCCCAGCACCACTACATCCGTGACTAAAAACTGTGCGGCAGACTGCACCATAAAACCCAGGCCGCTGGTGGCGGCGATCAGCTCTGCCGCAACCAACGTCGACCAGCCGACCCCGAGGCCAATGCGGATACCGGTCAAAATATCCGGCAAGGCGCTCGGCATAATCACATGGCGGATCAACTGCCAGCGCGTGGCGCCCAACGACTGTGCGGCGCGGATCTTGGCCGGGTCGACGGTACGCACGCCGGTGGCGGTCGCAATCGCAATCGGGGCAAAAATCGCCAGGTAAATCAGCAGCACTTTCGACAGTTCGCCAATGCCGCACCAGATCACGATCAGCGGCAAGTAAGCCAGCGGCGGGATCGGGCGGTAGAACTCGATCAGCGGGTCAAAAATGCCCCGCGCAATGCGGTTATGGCCGATGGCAATGCCCACCGGCACGGCGGTCAAAATCGCAAAGCCAAGCCCCAGGCCGATACGGCTCAGGCTCGCGCTCAAATGCTGCCACAGGGTGGAATCCATGTAGCCTTTGGTCGCCAGCAACCAGCCTTTTTCCAGCACGGCAGACGGTGGCGGTAAAAACAGCGGTTCGATCAAGCCGGCGGCGGTTACGCCCCACCAGGCAAGGATCAAGGTGGCGAGGGTCAGCACGCTGATCCAGCGTGTGCTCAGGCTGCGCTTTGCCGGGCGCGGCGCGTGAGGTGCAGCAACGGGGGCTGCGGCGACTTCATAACTGCTCATGCGCGCTCCTGCCGCTGGGCGGCACCACGTTGTGAAAACACTCGTTCAAGTACGTGTTCACGGGTTTCGATAAAGCGGGGGTCGGACTTGATCGAGCGAGCGGACTCGCCAGCGTTATAACGCTGACCGAAATCCAGGGTCAGGCGCTCAACAATACGGCCAGGGTTGGGCGCCAACAGAATCAGATCCGTGGCCAAAAACACGGCCTCTTCAATGTCGTGGGTAATCAGGAACACGGGTTTGTCGGTGCGTTTGCACACTTGCAGCAACAGCTCTTGCATCTGTTCACGGGTGAACGCATCAAGGGCGCCGAAGGGTTCGTCCATCAGTAGCACACGCGGGTCGGCCGCCAAAGCACGGGCCAGGCCCACACGCTGGCGTTGACCGCCGGACAGCTCCCACACACGGCGCTTTTCAAAACCTGACAAATCCACCAGCGCGAGCATTTCACGGGCACGCGCTTCGCGTTTGCTGCGTGCCACGCCGGCCAGTTCCAGGCCGAAAGCAACGTTGGCCAAGACGTCTTGCCAAGGCAGCAAAACGTCGTCTTGAAACACCACGCCGCGTTCAGCGCTCGGGCCTTTGACCGGGGCGCCATCCAGAGTGATGCGCCCGGAGCTAGGTTCAACAAAACCGGCAATCAGGTTGAGCAGCGAGGTTTTCCCGCTGCCCGAAGGGCCAAGTGCGACCAGCAGCTGCTGAGGTCCGAGATTGACGGAAATATCCGACAGCACCGGCTCAGCTGCGCCTGGGTACTGTGCGCTGATGCGCTCCAGTGATAACAAGGCCATGACGGTCGATTCCTCAGTTGGCGTGGGTTATTGAGTGACGAACTGGGCGGTCACTGACGGTGCGTAATCCGGCAGCACAGCGTCGACCTTGCCTTGCTCTTTCAGGAAGGCGGCGGTGTCCGTCAGGGCTTTGGTGGTCGGTGCACCCAGCAACACTTTTTGTTCAGCCGCTACCGGGTAAACGTTGCCTTCCAGCAGGCCAGGAATGTCAGCGGCCTTGGCGCCGGAGAGCTTCTCTACCTTGGCGACGTTGCTTGGGTTGGCAACCCAGGATTTAGGGTCCTTGTTGTAGTCGGCGTAGGCATCCAGGGTAACTTTGGCGAATTCCTTGACGATTTCCGGGTGCTTGGCCGCGTAGTCCTTGCGCACAATCCAGGCATCAAAGGTGGGGGCGCCGAGCTTGCCCAGTTCGCCAGAGGTAATCAGCACTTTGCCGCTGTCCTTGGCCACACCCAGTGCCGGGTCCCACACGTAAGTGGCGTCGATATCACCGCGCTTCCAGGCCGCGATAATGGCCGGTGGTGCGAGGTTCAGGATGGTCACTTTGGACGGGTCGATGTTCCAGTGTTTCAACGCTGCCAGCAGGCTGTAGTGGCCGGTCGAGACAAACGGCACGGCGACTTTTTTGCCTACCAGGTCTTGTGGGCTGTTGATGCCGGAGCCGTTGCGGGCTACCAGGGCTTCAGCACCGCCAATCTGGGTGGCGACCAAAAAGGTTTCGACCGGAACACCGCGGGTGATGGCGGCGGTCAGCGGGCTCGACCCCAGGTAGCCGATTTGCACGTCGCCCGAGGCGATGGCGGCAATGATGTCGGCACCGTTATCAAATTTTCGCCAGTTGATTTTGGCGTCGGTAGCTTTTTCGTAAACGCCGTCAGCCTGGGCCACTTTGGCCGGGTCAACGGTGGTTTGGTAAGCCACGGTTACGTCGTTGGCCGCTTGCGCAAAGAAACTGGCACCGGCCAGAGAGAGTGCAGCCAAAAGGCGTAGGGGGGTGTTCAGTTTCATCTGGGGGAATCCTCGGCTGGCGGCCGTTAATTGGCTGGATGCGAGGTTAAATGATCTAAGAATGAGTAAATAAATAACTTTTATGCATTAGCTTATGAAGTAATTGATCCTTCTTAACGTGCGCGCGCACGAGCTTTAACGGGTTTTTCCGGTCGCAGAAAATCGCTTCAGCGCCGTGACATGAACGCTTATTAAAAATTTCATAAAAATCTATTTATAAATAAGACCAAAGGCCGATAGCATCCGCCCGCGTGGTCGTAGGAAATTTCCTTTAATATGCCAATAAGTTATGAAGGATCTTGAAATAATTCTTTTTTGGTTTATAAAAAAGTCTTTAACCTACGCACGCACCGCAGAGGACTAGACAAAGGTCGTAAACCTCAAACGTTACGATTGACTTGGCAGTCACTGTCTGGCGCTAATCGCGCATCTGGAGCACCGAGACGTCAGATTTCGGGCTAAAGAACTACAAAAATTAGAATTCAAAGGAGCAGCACCATGAAGAAGTCCACCGTAGCCGTGGCTGTAGCCCTCGGCTTGCTGGCGCAACAAGCGAGCGCTGAAGGGTTCATCGAAGACAGCAAAGCGACGCTGAAACTGCGTAACTTCTACATCAACACCGACAACCGCGACGCAGGCACTAAAGCTGCAGGCGCTCAGAGCAAGCAAGAAGAGTGGGGCCAAGGCTTCCAGGTGGATTACACCTCGGGCTTTACCGCAGGTACTGTGGGTTTCGGTCTGGACGCTATCGCTCTGCTGGGCGTACGTCTTGATTCGGGCGGCGGCACCAACGGCGCTACCTCGACGTCGTACGGCGGCACTGTGTTCCCGAGCAAGTCCAACGGCAAAGCGGTTAATGACTTCTCAAGCCTGGGCGTGACTGCCAAAGCCAAGTTCTCCCAGACCGAACTGCGTTACGGCACCCTGATGCCGAAACTGCCGGTCATCTCCTATAACGATGGTCGTCTGCTGCCACAGACCTTTGAAGGTGGCCAGGTCACCTCCAACGAGATCAAGGACCTGACCCTGATCGCCGGTCAGATCGAGCACGTTAAAGGCCGTAACTCCAGCAGCAACGAACAAATGTCCATTGGTGGTGCGAACGCTCGTACAGCCAACAGCAACAAATTCGTCTATGCCGGTGGTGACTACAAAATCAACAAGGACCTGTTGGTTCAGTACTACTACGGCAACTTGGACAAGTTCTACAAACAGAACTTCCTGGGCCTGGTCCACAATTGGGCAATCGGCCCGGGCGTGTTGAAGTCTGACCTGCGCTACTTCAACAGCAAAGACGACGGCCGTAATGGTTACGACCCTGCGTACTACAGCAGCGGCAACTACCAGAGCCTGGCGAGCGGCAAAGGCAAGGTCGACAACAACCTGTACAGCGCCTTGTTCCTGTACTCGGTTGAAGGCCACACCTTCGGTGGCGGCTACCAGGTCAGCAACGGCAGCAGCGACTTCCCTTGGCTGAACCAGGGCGACGGTTCGTCGAACTACACCATCACCGACTCGCAAATCCAGAAGTTCGGCCGTGCTGGCGAACGTACCTGGCAAGCACGCTACTCGTATGACTTCGCCAAGGTTGGCGTACCTGGCCTGACCGCCGGTGCTGTGTACCTGCGCGGCAACAACATCGACACTTACAACGCCAGCAAAGTACAAACCAACGATGGCGCAACCGAGTGGGAACGCGACATCACCGTGGCTTACGTTGTTCAGGAAGGTGCTCTGAAGAACCTGGGCTTCATGTGGAAAAACGCCATGTGGCGCAACACCATTGCTGGCCAGCGCAACCAGGACGAAAACCGTGTGATCGTGAGCTACTCGATCCCACTGTTGTAAGTCTGTTGTAGCGAAAAAAAGTAAGACGTAAAAGTAAGAAAAATCCTGCCCGGCGCAATGCCGGGCAGGGTGTTTACCGAAGGGCCAGACGGCTCATTCGTAACACATTGAGTAGTCGCAGCTCCTTGCCGCTCCCCTTGCCTAAACCTGAATCCAGAGTGGACCTGGTGCTTTGTCGCGTCCAATGAAACAGTTTTTAGTATTCCTTTTGGTTCTAATTAAATCGATATTTATTCTTTTTAATTAGTTGGTGGAGCAGGCAGAGTAAGCCCATCACGCCCTGCCACTCACGACAAAAAAGGAGCTGCACCATGAGCCTAAGACTTGGCGATATCGCCCCCGATTTCGAACAGGATTCCAGCGCTGGCACCATCAAGTTTCACGATTGGCTGGGCGACAGCTGGGGCATTTTGTTTTCTCACCCGGCTGATTTCACGCCGGTGTGCACCACTGAACTGGGCTTCACCGCCAAGCTCAAGGATGAGTTTGCCAAGCGTGGCGTCAAGGCCATCGCGCTGTCGGTTGACCCGGTAGACTCGCACCACAAGTGGATTGGCGACATCAACGAAACGCAAAACACAGTCGTCAACTTCCCGATCCTGGCCGACGCCGATCGCAAGGTCAGCGACCTCTACGACCTGATCCACCCTAACGCCAGCGACACCCTTACCGTGCGTTCACTGTTCGTGATTGACCCGAACAAAAAGATCCGCCTGACCATTACTTATCCGGCCAGCACGGGGCGTAACTTCAACGAAATTCTGCGTGTGGTTGATTCGCTGCAACTCACCGACAACTACAAAGTGGCCACCCCGGCCAACTGGCAAGACGGCGACGAAGTCGTGATCGTGCCATCGCTCAAAGACGAAGACGAAATCAACAAACGCTTCCCTAAAGGTTATCGCGCTGTGAAGCCCTACCTGCGCCTGACGCCACAGCCAAACAAGTAACGACCGTATTCATCACCTTCAAAGTCACAGGGTTTTGGCCGTTTCGACGGCCTTTTTTTTGCCTGCCAATTCATATGCGTTTAAGGAATAAACAAATGAACAAATATGATTTATGGATATAAAAAACACCTGTTAAGGTCAGTTCCATCTAAGCGAAAACGCTGACAGAAAATTGAAAAATTTCATTCAAGGAAACCGTAAATGCTGGTTGTGACAATCGGAGGTAGCCCAAGTCAACGCTCCCGTTCCGGGGTGTTGCTGGACCGCGCCAAACACTGGCTCAACCAGAATGGCGTCGAAGTGGTGAGTTACCAGGTACGTGACTTTCCGGCTGAAGACCTGCTGCATGCGCGTTTCGACAGTCCAAAAATTATCGACCTGCTGGAGCAGATTGAGCGGGCCGACGGCCTGGTGATTGCGACTCCGGTGTACAAGGCCTCTTTCAGCGGTGCGCTGAAAACCATCCTCGACCTGCTGCCTGAACGTGCCTTGAGCCACAAAGTGGTGTTGCCCATCGCGACCGGCGGCAGCATCGCCCACATGCTGGCCGTGGACTACGCACTGAAGCCCGTGCTGTCGGCGTTAAAGGCCCAGGAAATGCTGCACGGCATCTTTGCCGAAGACAGCCAGATTGCTTACGGCGAAGGCAGCGCTCAGGCGCAGTTGGTGCCGGTGCTGGAACAACGTTTGAACGAGTCACTGGAGCACTTTTACAGCGCCCTGGCCCGTCGCCCAAAACCGCTGGACCCCGACATCCTCAACGAGCGCCTGCGCACGGCTCGCTGGAGTATCTGAACTTACTCACAACTGTAGGAGCGAGCTTGCCTCGCGATCTTCGGATCTTTTAAAAGATCGCGAGGCAAGCTCGCTCCTACAGAACAAAAATAAAGGAGAGCGCCATGCGCCCTGTCATTTTGCGTCGTGGTTTGGCCACATTGCTGGCTGCAGCAGTGTCATTAGGCGTGGCATTGCAAGCCCAGGCCGATACCGTACGTATTGGCTACCAGAAGTACGGCACGCTGGTGCTGCTCAAGGCCAAAGGCACGCTGGAAAAGCGTCTGGCCGATCAGGGCGTGGACGTGCAATGGACTGAATTTCCGGGCGGCCCACAGTTGCTGGAAGGTCTCAACGTAGGCTCCATCGACTTCGGCGTAACCGGCGAAACCCCGCCCGTGTTTGCCCAGGCTGCTGGTGCCGACCTGCTGTACGTCGCGTACGAGCCGCCAGCGCCGACCAGCGAAGCGATTCTGGTGCCCAAAGACTCGCCTATCACCTCGGTCAAAGACCTCAAAGGCAAAAAAGTTGTCCTCAACAAAGGCTCCAACGTGCACTACCTGCTGGTGCGCGCCCTTGAAGACGCCGGCCTGAAATACACCGACATCCAGACCGTCTTCCTGCCGCCTGCGGACGCCCGTGCCGCCTTTGAGCGTGGCAGTGTTGATGCCTGGGTTATTTGGGACCCGTACCAGGCCGCCGCCGAGCAACAACTGCACGCCCGTACGCTGCGTGACGCGACCGGCATTGCTGACAACCACCAGTTCTACCTGGCGACCAAACCGTTTGCTGAAAAGCACCCCAAAGTCATCGAAACCCTGATCGAAGAGGTGCGCAATGTCGGTGAGTGGGCCAAGGCACACCCTGACGAAGTGACCCAGCAGGTTGCTCCGCTGCTCGGCCTGCCGGTCGATATCACCGAAACCTCGGTGAAACGCCAGGGTTACGGCGCGCAGTTCCTGACCCCGGAAGTGGTCAACGCGCAGCAAAAAATTGCCGACAGTTTTTACCAGCTCAAGCTCATCCCCAAGCCGTTGACGATTAAAGACGTGATCTGGACGCCGCCCGCCACTGCGGCCACAGCCCCTTAATGCTTGCCGTACCCCTTTAGGAGACCACTCCATGAGCCTCAACATTTTCTGGTTCCTGCCTACCCACGGAGATGGCCATTACCTTGGCACCTCCGAAGGTGCTCGCGCTGTTGATCACGGTTACCTGCAACAAGTGGCGCAAGCCGCAGACCGCCTGGGTTTTGGCGGGGTACTGATCCCGACTGGACGCTCATGCGAAGACTCCTGGCTGGTGGCCGCCTCGCTGATCCCGGTGACCCAGCGCCTGAAATTCTTGGTGGCCCTGCGCCCCGGCATTATTTCGCCCACCGTTGCGGCGCGCCAGGCGGCGACCCTGGACCGACTGTCCGGTGGCCGTGCCCTGTTCAACCTTGTCACCGGCGGTGACCCGGACGAACTGGCCGGTGACGGCCTGTTCCTGAGCCACGAAGAGCGCTATCAGGCCTCGGTGGAATTCACCCGCATCTGGCGCCGCGTACTGGAAGGCGAAACCGTTGACTACGACGGCCAGCACATCCAGGTCAAAGGCGCCAAGCTGCTCTACCCGCCGATCCAGCAACCGCGTCCGCCGCTGTACTTCGGTGGCTCGTCAGAAGCAGCGCAAGACCTGGCCGCCGAACAGGTTGAAATGGTTCTGACCTGGGGCGAGCCGCCGGCTGCGGTCGCAGAAAAAATCCAGCAAGTGCGCGACAAGGCCGCCAAGCTCGGCCGCACCGTGCGCTTCGGTATTCGCCTGCACGTGATCGTGCGTGAAACCAACGAAGAGGCATGGAAAGCCGCCGACAAACTGATCTCGCACCTGGACGACGACACCATCGCCCGTGCCCAGGCATCACTGTCGCGCTTTGACTCGGTAGGCCAGCAGCGCATGGCTGCGCTGCACGGCGGCAGCCGCGACAACCTCGAAGTCAGCCCTAACCTGTGGGCGGGCGTGGGCCTGGTTCGCGGCGGCGCGGGCACGGCACTGGTCGGTGACGGCCCAACCGTTGCGGCGCGGGTCAAGGAATACGCAGACCTGGGCATCGACACCTTTATTTTTTCGGGTTATCCCCACCTGGAAGAGTCGTACCGCGTGGCTGAACTGCTGTTCCCGCACTTGGACATCGAGCGCCCGGAACTGCCGAAAAGCGCAGGCTATGTGAGCCCGTTTGGCGAAATGGTCGCCAACGACATCCTCCCTAAAGCTGCGTCGCAGAACTGAGGCGAGAATGAGTACGGCAAAGGCTACAAGCCTTCATAAAATCGCCCACACGTTTGCCCCCTGGGCATTGCCCGTGTTGCTGTTGGCGGTGTGGCAGTTGTCGGTGTCGGCGGGCTGGTTGTCGACGCGGATCCTGCCCTCACCCATTGCAGTGATTGAAGCGGGCGTGGAGTTGGTACGCAGTGGCGAGATCTGGAAACACCTCGCCATCAGCGGTTGGCGTGCCGGTGTGGGCTTCGCGATCGGCGGCAGCATCGGCCTGGCGCTGGGCTTTATCACCGGCCTGTCGAAGTGGGGCGAGCGCCTGCTCGACAGCTCGGTGCAAATGATCCGTAACGTGCCGCACCTGGCGCTGATCCCGCTGGTGATTTTGTGGTTCGGCATCGACGAGTCAGCGAAGATTTTTCTGGTGGCGTTGGGCACTTTGTTCCCGATCTACCTCAACACGTATCACGGCATCCGCAACGTCGATCCGGCGCTGGTAGAAATGGCGCGCAGCTACGGCCTGTCGGGTTTCAGCCTGTTTTGGCAAGTGATCCTGCCGGGCGCGCTGCCGTCGATTCTGGTCGGTGTGCGCTTCGCCCTGGGCTTTATGTGGCTGACGCTGATCGTGGCTGAAACCATTTCCGCCAGCTCCGGCATTGGCTACCTGGCGATGAACGCCCGGGAGTTCCTGCAGACTGACGTGGTGGTCTTGGCCATTGTGATGTACGCGATCCTCGGCAAGCTGGCAGACACTGCCGCCCGAGGTCTGGAACGTGTCTGGTTGCGCTGGCACCCGGCTTATCAAGTGCCAAAAGGCGGTGCCGCATGACAGCTCAACAACCTCCGCATTTGCGTCAGGGCATCCCGCTGGTGGTCAAGGGCCTGCAAAAAGCCTTTGGCGATCGTCTGGTGCTGCGTGGCATCAACCTGCACATTCCGGCAGGCCAGTTTGTCGCCATTGTGGGCCGCAGCGGTTGCGGCAAAAGCACCTTGATGCGCCTGCTGGCCGGGCTTGACCAGCCCACGGGCGGTGAACTGCTAGCCGGCAGCGCGCCGCTGCAAGAAGCGCGTGAAGACACACGCTTAATGTTTCAGGAAGCGCGCTTGCTGCCCTGGAAAAAAGTCATCGACAACGTGGGCCTTGGCCTCAAAGGCGACTGGCGGCCAAAAGCCCTCAAGGCGCTGGAAGAAGTCGGCCTGGCCGAGCGCGCCAATGAATGGCCGGCGGCCTTGTCGGGCGGGCAAAAGCAGCGTGTAGCGCTGGCCCGCGCCTTGATCCACCAACCGCGTTTGCTTTTGCTGGACGAACCTTTGGGTGCACTGGATGCGCTGACCCGCATCGAGATGCAACAACTGATCGAACGCCTGTGGCGCCAGCATGGATTCACCGTATTACTGGTGACCCATGACGTCAGCGAATCGGTTGCGATTGCTGACCGGGTCATCCTGATCGAAGACGGTGAAGTGGGGCTCGACCTCACCGTCGAACTGCCGCGCCCTCGGGTGCGTGGTTCACATCGACTGGCGGCACTGGAAACCGAAGTGCTTCACCGAGTGCTCGCTTTACCTGGCTCGCCACCTGAGCCAGACCCTGTTGCACCGCTGCCTACGCAACTGCGTTGGGCGCTTTAAACCTACTTTTCTCAAGACAGGAATCGACACCATGACCATCAAAGCCATCAACGTTCGTAACCAATTCAAAGGCCACATCAAAGAAATCGTCCTGGGCGACGTACTGTCCGAAATCGACGTACAAACCGCCTCCGGCATCGTCACCTCCGTCATCACCACCCGCTCGGTCAAAGAGCTGGAACTGGTGGTCGGCAGCGAAGTGATCGCCTTCGTAAAATCCACCGAAGTGTCCATCGCCAAGTTGTAACCCATGCCAAGACCCACAACCCCGAAAGGCGCGAGCCCTTCGGGGTTTTTTTATGGGTGAAAAGATCGCGAGGCAAGCTCGCTCCTACAGAGGGTTTTGGACATATTCAGAACCACAGGCGGGGTCCGCTATTGCCGCGACGACACTAACCTTTTTCTTTTGATGCTTATTCACAAGGAAAGGGAATGGCGGATTCGGCTCATGGATGTCGGTTACGAACAGGAAGATATTCCGAAAGTGGCCGTATTTATCTGGTCACTGCAGTGGTGAAAAATCGTGAGCCGTTCTTCAGTGATTTCCTTGTTGCTCGCTTATTGGTCAATGAACTGAAGCGAACTCATCAAGAGCGTTACGTCACATCACTGGCGTGGGTCGTGATGCCGGATCACTTTCATTGGCTGATCGAGCTCAAGCACGCCAGTCTTTCAACGGTGATGCAGCGCACAAAATCACGTGCGGCCATGAGCATTGGCGTGGCACAAGGAAGCCCGCTCAAGCTTTGGCAAAAGGGCTATCACGACCGGGCAATCCGTTATGACGAAGATGTGGTTCATGCTGCCCGCTATATCGTTGCCAACCCCTTGCGGGCAGGCTTGGTCAAGCGTTTGGGTGACTACCCTCACTGGGATGCCATCTGGCTATAAACACACCGCCCCACTGTAGGAGCGAGCTTGCCTCGCGATCTTTTAAACGATCAAAAGATCGCGAGGCAAGCTCGCTCCTACAAAAAAAGGGGTTACTTACGCCAGACACTCACCAGCCATGGTTGCTGATCGCGGGGCAGGCCGGTGGGGCGGTAGTAGTGTTCGAGCTCGGTAAAACCCGCCGCAGTGAGCAGCGCGCGCCAGTGTTCGAGGTCGTGATACGCGCCGTAACGCTGGCCATTCCAGCCTTCTCGGTTGTCGC
This sequence comes from Pseudomonas helleri, assembly GCF_045830615.1. Lineage (NCBI taxonomy): Bacteria > Pseudomonadati > Pseudomonadota > Gammaproteobacteria > Pseudomonadales > Pseudomonadaceae > Pseudomonas > Pseudomonas helleri. Next base: position 166,718 of record NZ_CP174501.1, read on the forward strand.
CGCGCGGGTTGGAGCTGAGCAGCACGCCGCCCGGTTTGAGGCTGGCGTGCAGTTCACTCAGCACGCGCTCAAGCGCTTGGGTCGGGACATGAAATAACGAGGCGTTGGCGAAGATGCCGTCAAAGCGCTCAGCCGGCAGATCTAGCTTGAGAAAGTCCTGGTGCCACACTTCACAGCCGCTGTCTTCGCGGGCCATTTGGGTGAAGCGCTCGGTACCGTCCAGGCCGATGGCGACATGCCCCAAACGGGTGAAGGCTTGCAGGTCGCGGCCAGGGCCGCAGCCGAAATCCAGAATCGTGAACGGCGCCGCGCCCTGAAGGTGGCGCAGCAAGGCGTCGATGTTCTGGCTGACGTCGTGGTCGCGCGTGCCTTCGCGAAAGCCTTCGGCACTCTGCTGGTAATGCGCCAGGGTGGTGGCAGCAATCTGTTCGAGGGTGGTGGGGTCCAGGGTCATTGCAGGCTCGGTCGGCGGCGGTGTTGCCGCCGACTATACCTCAGCGTTTGTTCAGCACACGCGCCAAACGATCGCCGCCGAGCTGAATCACCGCCACCAGCACCACCAACAAAACAATCACGGTGAGCATGACCTGGGTGTCAAAGCGCTGGTAACCGTAGCGGTAGGCAATGTCGCCCAGGCCCCCGGCACCAATCGCCCCGGCCATGGCCGAAGAGTTGATCATGGTGACGATGGTGATGGTAAAACCCCCGACAATGCCTGGTAACGCTTCAGGCAGCAGCACGTGCCTGATGATGTGATGCCGTTTGCAGCCCATCGCCTGGGCAGCTTCGATCAGCCCGTGATCCACCTCGCGCAGGCTCACTTCGGCAATGCGCGCAAAAAACGGCGTGGCGGCGATGGTCAGCGGCACGACGGCCGCCCACACACCGTAAGTGGTGCCGACAATCAGCCGGGTAAACGGAATGAGCGCCACCATCAAAATCAGAAACGGGATGGAACGGAACAGGTTTACAAACGCGCCCAGGGCTTTGTTCAGCGCCGGGGCTTCATAGATGCCGCCCTTGCCGCTGGTGACCAGAATCACCGCCAGCGGAATACCCAGAATCAACGCAATAAGTGACGACACGCCGACCATCAAAAAGGTGTCGATCACGCCCTGCCATAAACGATCAAACCCCATAGCCCAGCACCTCGACTTGTTGTGCCCATTGTTCAGCGCGCTTGCGCAGTTCTTCTGCCCCCAGTGAGGCGCTGGTCACGCTGAGCAGCAGTTGCCCCAAGGCATGCCCCTGGATCTGCTCGACGCCGCCATGGAGCAAACGCACCTGGCCGCCCAAGGCGTTGAACAACGCGCCCAGATCAGGCTCCTGGGCCTGACCGCCGGTGAAGCGCAGGCGTAGAATCACGCTCGATTGCGATGACTGTGGTGTTGCGCTGATACGGTGTTGCAGCGCCTCGGGCAGGTTGTCTTGCAGGGGGGCGAGCAAGGTTTTGCTGACCTCGTGTTGCGGGTCGCCAAACACTTGCCACACCGGGCCTTGCTCCACGACACGGCCTTGCTCCAGCACCACCACGCGGTGGCAAATGTCGCGGATCACCGCCATTTCGTGGGTGATGAGGATGATGGTCAGGCCCAGGCGCTGGTTGATCTCGCGCAGCAAGCCAAGGATCGACTGGGTGGTTTCCGGGTCGAGGGCCGAGGTAGCCTCGTCGCAGAGCAAAATCTGCGGGTCGTGGACCAGTGCGCGGGCAATGCCCACACGTTGCTTTTGCCCGCCGGAGAGTTGAGCCGGGTAGGCCGTGTGCTTGCCTTGCAGGCCCACCAGTTCCAGCAGCTCGCGGACTTTCTGTTCGCGTTGCGGCTTGGGCACACCCGCTACCTTGAGCGGCAGCTCGACGTTCTGCCACACGGTCTTGGCCGACATCAGATTGAAGTGCTGAAAGATCATGCCGATCTGGCGGCGCAACGCCACCAGCTTGTCTTCGTCAAACCCGCCGATGTCGATTTGATCAATCAACACCCGCCCGCTGCTGGGCTGTTCAAGGCGGTTGATGGTGCGAATCAACGACGATTTACCGGCGCCGCTGCGACCAATAATGCCGAAGATCTCACCGCGCTGAATCGCCAGATCAATGCCTTTGAGGGCGTCTACCGGGCCTTGGCGGCCGTCATAAGTTTTGCCCACGCCAATAAAGCGCACGTGGGCGTTGGTCAGCTCCGGGTGCAGTTCGGTGCGAACGGCATCGGGCTGCGGCTCGTCGAGCCGGGCGCGATCAAGGGCCAGGTTCATCGTCAGTTCTTCCAGCCAGGTTGGTACAGGGTGCCGTAGGTTTTATCCAGCGAGGCTTTGACCACCGGTGAGTGCTGGTAAATGTCGATGAACTTGGCCAGGCGCGGGTCGTCTTTGCTCTTGGGCTGGATGACGAACTGAATCACGTATTCCGGGTGGTCGATGCCGTCGAACAGGATTGCGGAGGTGGCATCGAAGGTTTTGGCCAGACGGATGTAAGCCGGGTAGCCCTGCACCAGGTCGGCATCGTCGTAGGCGCGCACCAGTTGCACGGCTTCGACTTGCAGGATTTTCAGTTTTTTCGGGTTGTCGGTGATGTCTTCTTCGGTGGCTTTGTAACCCACGCCAGGTTTGAGCGTGATCAGCCCGGCCTTGGCCAGCAATTGCAGGCCACGGCCACTGTTTATCGGGTCGTTGGCGATGGCCACGGTGGCGCCGGTGGGCAGTTCATCAAAGCTTTTGTACTTCTTCGAATACAGGCCCACGTTGTTGATCACGCCCGGTGCGTACGGCACCAGATCAAAGCCGCTGGCGGCCTTGGCGTTTTCCAGGAACGGGATGTGCTGGAAGTAGTTCACGTCAATGTCACCGCTGGCGAGGCTGACGTTGGGGGCGATCCAGTCGGTGAATTCCACCAGTTCAACTTTCAGGCCTTGTTTGTCCGCTTCCGCCACAGCGGCTTCCAGCGGAATGGCGAAGGCGGCGGTGGTGCCGACTTTGAGCGGTTTTTCGGCGGCGAAGGCAAGGCTGCTGAACAGGCCGAGCGCGAGAACCAGAGCGTGTTTTTTGTTCATGAAATTCATCCGGTCAAAAGGGCATCATTCGGTCTTGTAGGAGCGAGCTTGCCTCGCGATCTTTTGATCTTTAAAAGATCGCGAGGCAAGCTCGCTCCTACAGTTTTTAAGGTCTAAAAGAAGCGCCGGTATGCCGTTCAGGCAGGTGCGCGTCGCCTTCGACAAACAGTTTTTGCCGCAGGCTGCCGGTGTCATAGGCGGTTTTGTAAGAGCCCCGGCGTTGCAGCTCGGGGATCACCAAATCAATGAAGTCGGCGTAGCTTTCGGGCGTGACAATGCGGGTCAGGTTGAAGCCGTCCAGGCCGGTTTGCTCGATCCACGACTCCAGTTCATCGGCAACCTGTTTGGGGGAGCCGACCACGGTGATGTAGCGCCCGCCCAAGGCGTGTTGTTCGAGCAACTTGCGGCGCGTCCAGTCGTTGTTTTGCAGCACTTTGGTCGCGGACTGGATGGCGTTGCTTTTCACGTACTGGATCGGCTCGTCCAGCTCGTAATCGGCAAAGTCGATGCCGGTGGAGCTGGAGAAATGCGCGACCCCGGCTTCGGCGCTGGCGTAGGCCAGGTATTCCTCACGCTTGGCCAGCGCCAGGGCTTCGGTCGGCGCGACGATTACGTTCAGGCCCATAAACACTTTGATGTCATCCGGGTTGCGGCCCGATGCAGCCGCGCTGGCGCGCACCCGGTCAACCTGGAGTTTGGTCGCGGCCTTGGTCTGCCCGCTGATGAACACGCATTCGGCATGGCGCCCGGCAAAGGCCAGCCCGCGGTCCGAGCTGCCCGCTTGAAACAGCACGGGGGTGCGCTGTGGCGACGGTTCGCACAGGTGGTAGCCCTCGACCTGATAGAACTCGCCCGCGTGTTTGACCTTGTGCACTTTGTCGGGCCGGGCGTAGATACGCTGCGCCGGATCGTTGAGCACGGCGTCGTTTTCCCAGCTGCCTTCCCAGAGCTTGTAGAGCACCTCCAGGTATTCGTCGGCCTGGTCGTAACGGCGGTCGTGTTCCACTTGTTCGGTCAGGCCCATGGCCTTGGCGGCGCTGTCCAGGTAGCCAGTGACGATGTTCCAGCCCACGCGGCCACGGGTCAGGTGATCGAGGGTCGACATGCGCCGTGCGAACAGGTACGGCGGCTCGTAGGTCAGGTTGGCGGTCAAACCAAAACCGAGGTTTTTGGTGACGGCGGCCATGGCTGAAACCAACAGCAATGGGTCGTTGACCGGCAACTGGATGGATTCTTTAAGCGGAACATCAACCGACTGTTGATAAACGTCGTAAACGCCGACGATATCCGCGATAAACAGCCCGTCAAACAGCCCGCGTTCCAGCAGTTGCGCCAGCTCGGTCCAGTATTCCAGAGTGTTGTAGCGCGTTGAGGTGTCGCGCGGATGCGTCCACAACCCGTGGTTGATATGCCCGATGCAGTTCATGTTGAACGCATTGAGCAGGATTTTCTTTTTGCTCATCAGATGGTCCCCCGCAGCGGTGGGTTTTCACTGTTGAGGTAGTAGTTACCGACAGCGTGGTACTTCCAGCGCACCGGGTCGTGCAGGGTGTGCACGCGGGCGTTGCGCCAGTGGCGGTCAAGGCCGTATTCGGCCAGGGTGGCCTGGCTGCCGGCCAGTTCAAACAGGGTGCTGGCCGCACTCAGGGCCACTTCGGTGCTGATGGCGCGGGCTTCGGCCACGGCAATCGAGGCGGCTGCGACGGTGCTGGCGGTGGTGTTGGTCTGGGCGATGTCGAGGAACTCGCCGCTACGCTCCAGCAGGGCTTCAGCCGCATGCAGGCGCACGCTTAACTGGCCGAAGCTTTTAAGGGTGAGCGGGTCTTCACTGGCAATGTCGGTGGTGGCGTCGATCCAGGGCCGGGTTTTGTGCCGCACAAAGTTCAGCGCGTCTTCAAAGGCGGCGCGGGCGATGCCGGTGTCGATGGCCGCGTGCAGAATCTGCGCCAGCGGGCCGACCGGCGTCGGGCGTTCAAAGGCGCTTTGAAACGGGATCACGTCATCGCTGGCAACAAACACGTTGTCGAACACCACCGAGCCGCTGCCCGTGGTGCGCTGGCCGAAGCCGCTCCAGTCGTCGATCACGTTCAGGCCGTCGCTGTCGCTGCGCACAAACGCCAGGTGCTGCACGCCGTGGTCATCTACTACCGAGGTCGGAATACGCTGCGCATACAGCGCGCCGGTGGCGTAGAACTTGCGGCCATTGATGCGATAGCCGTGTTCGACCTTGGCCAAATGCGTGGTGCGATCGTGGGCGGTTTTGGTGCCCAGTTCGGCCAGGGCATTGCCAAAGCGCTGGCCGTTTAACACCTCGGTGTACAGCCGTTGTTTTTGCGCTTCGCTGCCGTTTACCCGGAGCACTTCGAGGGCATAGAAATGGTTCTGCGGGATTTGCCCCAGCGAGCTGTCGGCCGCCGAAATAAGGCTGACCACTTCGGCGAGGGTGACGTTGGATACGCCTGCGCCGCCATAGGCCTTGGGCACGGTGATGCCCCACAGACCGGTGTGGGAAAACAGTTCCAGCTCATCAAAAGGCAGGCGCCGTTCGCGATCTCGCACGGTGCTTTCGCGTTTGAAATGGGCGGCCAGCTCACGCGCTACGCTCAGGGCCTCGGCATCGCTCTGGATGACCGGGACCTGTTTGGATATCAGTGACATGGGTGTCTCCGTTAGATCCAGGAATGCCGTGCAGGCAAAGTGCCGTTGAGGCGATAGGCGCCGATGGCGTGGTATTTCCAGCGCACCGGGTCGTGCAGGGTGTGCACCCGTGCGTTGCGCCAATGGCGGTCCAGGTTGAACTCGGCAAGGGTGGCGCGGCTGCCCGCCAGTTCGAACAGCTTTTCACTGGCCAGTAACGACAGCTCAGTGCTCAGTGCCTTGGCTTCGGCCACGGCAATCGAGGCGCGGGCCGCAGCCGCTGCATCAATCGGTGCCGTGCTGACCTCGTCGAGCACCCGACCGGCTTTTCGCAACAGCGCTTCGGCGGCGTGTAACTCGATGTGCAATTTGCCGATGTCGGCGATCACGTAAGGGTCATCGCTGTTGCGCTCGACCTTGGCATCCACCCAGGGGCGCGACCGCTCGCGGACAAAGCTGATGGTGTCGGCAATGGCACCGCGCGCAATGCCCAGGTCAATGGCGGCCTGAATCAACTGCGAAATCGCGCCTTGAATATTCGGCACCTCCGCCAGGCGCCAGTTGTCGATCACCAGTTCTGCTTCAACGGCTACGTTGTTCAGCAGGACCGTGCCGCTGGCGGTGGTGCGCTGGCCGAAACCGGACCAGTCATCGACCACGCGCAAGCCGGGCGTGCCACGGCGGACAAAGGCCATGACCTGTTTGCCATCGTGGTTCAGTGCCTTGACGGCGATCCAGTGCGCAAACAGCGCGCCGGTGGAGTAGAACTTCTGGCCATTGATCACAAAATCATCGCCGTCGGCGGTGATCCGGGCTTTCAATTCGAGGGTGTTTTTGGTGCCGCGCTCAGGGCCCGCATTACCTATGCGCCAGCCTTGCAGCACGCTGGTGAACAACTGCTCTTTTTGCGAAGGGCTCGCGACGCTGGCAATCAGGTTGAGCAGCCCGACCTGATTCTGCGGGATCTGCCCCAGCGCCGGGTCGGCCGCCGAGATGATCGCGAAGACTTCAGCCAAGGTCACAAACGACACCTGCGCGCCGCCAAATTCGCGGGCTATCGAAATACCGCCCAAACCGCTGCGGGTGAAGGTTTCTATGAGTGACCACGGCAGCTTGCGTTGCTGATCGCGTTTTGCAGCGTGCTCACGCGCGGCGTCAGCCAGGGCGTGGGCGGCTTGAAGGGCTTCGTTGTCGGTGCGCAGGACGTGCGCTGCTAACAACAGGGGCGCGACATCCAGGTCGCTTTGCAGTTGTGCAGTTGCCAAGAGAGTCATTAGTTCCGCTCCTTGGCTGCACGCAATGCCCCGTAAAGGGTAATTGTGTTGCTGACCATACCTACCTCATCTTTGGAGCGCCGCTTGAGCGGCGCGATGTAAAGCAAGAGAGTCCGGTGGTCCGGTGCATATACCCTAATTGAGTATAAAAATTAAAAGAACTAACTTTTCGGAATATGGATAGATGATTCGTGCTGCCCGCCAGGGTCAGTCGCGCCAGTTGGGCCGTGTTTCGGCAGCCCGCAGGATTTCGCGGGGGGCAGAGTTGATGTAACGCTTGTTGGCGCCCACCTTCAGCGTGCGGGTCGGTGCCCAGCGTGAGTTGTTGCCCACGCGATCAATCACGCAGTAGGTGATTTCAAGTTTCGGGTCTTCACCGGCTTCCTGGATGATTTCAGGGGGCACGAATACGCTGACGGGCTTATTGATGTCGATGTGGCGCAACTTGGGCAGGTCGAGGCGCACGTCCCCCCAGAGCAAGGTGATTTCATCTTCGCAAGCCATGTTGCGATAAGGCTCGATGGTCAGCGGTACCCCGCGTTTCATCTGGCTGGGATTGACCCCGTAGCGTTGGATTTGCTCCGGGATCATCAAGGGCGCGAGGCCCTGGTTCTCTTCTCCGATGGCCACTCCGCCAGGGCAGTCAAGTTTGACCAGTACTTTAAGTTGCGCGGAAAGAGCAGGGCTGCTGCCAATGTGCATCACGCGATAATAAAGACGGGCGGTACCGTTTTGAATAAAACTTTCAGGCACTCGCAGTGATACCGGTTGCCCTATATCGGCCCGGTAAAGTTGCCGTGAAGATACATAACAGCCGTCCCAGAACAATTCAATCAAGTCACCTTCTTCCATATTTATATAGGGCGCGATGCTGACAAACAGTTGTTCGGCAGCACGGGCACAAATAGTCTGCTTGTTCGATTGTGCAAGTGTGGGGGCTGCCAACTTTTGGGCGTGTGAGGTAAATGGCATAAATGTAAACTCCTGTCTAACTTTTAGGCGGCACAGAGCACGGCAATTGAGTGAGTCCGGACGGTGGCGTCCAAGGGCGCGGGTGCTGTGTTACCGGAGTAATCGGTTTAACAATCCGTGTGCACCGTTATAGCGTGTTCAATAGTGAGGTTGGGTGCGGGTGAGTCTGGTTGTTTATTAGATAAGAGTCTTGCTGCAAGAGTGTCAAGGAGCGATCTTGCAATTATTAATCTCTGAGTCATATTCAGAAAGTTCCTACTGGCAAGACGTTTAATGTGACGTGAGCGGCGGCAGTCTAGGGGGTTTGTGAATAATTAGCAGGCGAGGGAATGTGTTAAATACGTGGGCACAAGTCGTACGTCATTTAAACCAAATGTGGATTTTTAAAAGGGGTTGGATGAATGCGCGCTTGTTACTTCAAATAATTAAAGACAACTCCTACGAATGTGCTGATGTATTCGGGCAGGTAAGTTCAAGGGCTGAGTTGAGGCAGCGCTCTATCGAAGGGGAACCGAGGGCGGTGCTTCTTAGCAATAATTTCACACACTCTCTGCATAATACCCGCGTGAGGGGCAATCGGTTTTGCCCGCTTTGTGTTATTTAGACGTAGCAAAATTTCCTGGAAGATCACGTTAATGGCCACAGACCCTCTGCAGACCTCGTCTGACCCGCGACCTTCGCGCTTTCGCTTGCGTTGGTATTCCTGGCTTTTTCTGCTGGCAGCGCTGTTCTATGGGATAGCGTCAATCCTGCATTGGGACGACCGGGGTGCATTGTGGGTGCTGGAGCAGTTTGAGAGCCAGAACGATCAAAATGAGAGTGTCTGGCTGCCAAACTACCGCGTGGTCATTGATGGCAAGCCGATGACAGGGCTGGAGAAGGACGAGGCCTCGGACCTGTCATATAACCCCAAGACCAACACGCTGTTTTCAGTCATGGGCAAAAACCCGTTTCTGGTTGAGCTCAGCCTTGAGGGCGATGTGCTGCGCAAAATCCCCCTGGAGGGCTGGAGCAACCCTGAAGGCTTGACCGTGATGGAGAACGGCCTGCTGGGTATCGTCGATGAGCGTGATCATTTATTGACCATCGTCAAAGTCGACGCCGATACCAAGACCCTGAACATCAAAGACTTCCCCAAGTACGACCTTGGCCCTTCCAAAGATCAGAACAAAGCCTTCGAGGCCATTGCCTGGGACCCGCGCCGTCAGCAACTGCTGCTGGGTGAAGAGCGCCCACCGGCGATGTATGTGTGGAAAAGCGACGGTAGCCAGACCCTCTTGGGCAACAAGCAGAAAGTGCCGAGCGATGAGCTCGACCTGCGCAACTTGTCGGGCCTGAGCATTGACCCGCGCACGGGCCACACGCTGGTGCTTTCGGCCGATTCGCACCTGCTGCTGGAGCTGGATGAACTGGGCGAACAGGTTAGCTTCATGACCCTGCTACGTGGCTTCAATGGCCTCAAGAGCACCATCCCTCGGGCCGAAGGCGTGGCGATTGATAACAACGGCACCTTGTACATGGTCAGCGAGCCCAATCTTTTCTACCGTTTCGAAAAGAAAGCCAAATAGCCATGACGGATTAAGCTTGAATTCATGCAGCCGTGATATTTCATCCGACTGATTTTTCAAGAGCTTGTCCTTATGTCGCGTGTCAGCCGTTCTACCCCGCTTTTTCTGGGCGTGTTGCTCGTGGCGCTGTTGGCCGCGGGCTTCGCGGCCCAGCATTACCGCTTGTTCGACCGAACCTGGTTCAACCTCAGTTTGCTGTGGCAGCCTGCCAACCCGAATGCCATCAACCTGGGCGATTACCGTGCGGTGCTGCAAGGCCGGGTGATTGAGGGGCTTGAAGACAATGTCTCGGCCCTGACCTACGACCCGGTGCGCAAAAGCCTGTTTACCGTGACCAATAAAAACCCGGAGCTGGTGGAGTTATCACTGGATGGGCGGATAGTGCGGCGGATAAAACTGACCGGGTTTGGTGATGCCGAGGCCATAGAGTTCATTGATGAGAACACCTACGTGATCACCGATGAATACACCCAGCGCCTGATCAAAGTAAAAATCGACGAGGCCACCCGCGAGCTCAATGCCGCAGATGCCGAGCAACTGACCTTGGGCATCAGCCCGTCGGGCAACAAAGGGTTCGAAGGGCTGGCGTACGATTCGGCAGGCAAGCGCCTGTTTGTGGCCAAAGAGCGCGACCCGATGCTGATTTACGAAGTGCGCGGCTTTCCCCATGACAACCCGCAACAACCCTATGCCACCCACGTGGTTACCAACCCGCGACGTGATGCGCGACTGTTTGTGCGTGATTTGTCGAGCTTGCAGTTTGATGAGCGCAGCGGTCATTTGCTGGCGCTGTCGGATGAGTCGAAGTTGCTGCTGGAACTGGACATCAGTGGCCGCCCGTTCAGCACGTTATCGCTGAAAAAGGGCCGCAATGGTCTGCAAGAGTCCGTGCCGCAAGCGGAAGGTGTCGCCATGGACGACGAAGGGACGTTGTATCTGGTGAGTGAGCCGAACCTGTTTTACGTGTTCAAAAAGCCCTGAATCAACACCGCGCAGGAGCGAGCTTGCCTCGCGATCTTTTGATGGTTTAAAAGATCGCGAGGCAAGCTCGCTCCTACACGGTTACGGGTTATTTGCTCAGGGTTTTGACGCCTTCAGGCGTCCCCAGCAGCAACAGGTCCGCCGGGCGCGCAGCGAACAAACCGTTGGTCACCACACCGACGATGGCGTTGATCTGAGTTTCCAGTTTCACCGGATCGACGATTTGCAGGTTGTGCACGTCAAGAATGATGTTGCCGTTGTCCGTCAGCACACCTTCGCGGTACACCGGGTCGCCGCCCAGTTTGACCAGTTCGCGGGCCACGTGGCTGCGGGCCATCGGGATCACTTCAACCGGCAGCGGGAATGCGCCCAGCACTGGCACCAGCTTGCTGGCGTCAGCGATGCAGATAAAGGTTTTGGCCACGGCCGCGACGATTTTTTCGCGGGTCAGGGCTGCGCCGCCGCCTTTGATCAGGTTGAGGTGTTCGTCGCTCTCATCGGCGCCGTCCACGTAGAACTCCAGATCGCTCACGGTGTTCAACTCGTACACAGGAATTCCGTGGCCCTTGAGGCGTGCGGCGGTGGCTTCGGAACTGGCCACGGCACCGTCGAAAGCGCCCTTGTGCAAGGCCAGTGCGTCAATGAAGCAGTTGGCCGTGGAGCCGGTGCCGACCCCAACGATGCTCTTGTCATCCAGTTTCGGGAGGATGAAGTCGACAGCCGCCTGGGCTACGGCTTGTTTGAGTTGATCCTGGGTCATGCGGGCTCCGGGGCGGGAAGGGTAAACAGAAGGGCGTGGAGTATAACTAAAACCTTTGGATTCGTATGGTCGCCCGTGTAAACGCTGGGGTAGACTCCTTGGTCCCTGCTAACCGCCCAGTGAAGCTTTCCGATGCTCGAACAGTACGTTAAGAAGATACTCACCTCGCGCGTTTATGACGTCGCGGTAGAAACCCCCTTGCAGCCTGCCAATCAGTTGTCTGCACGTCTGGGCAACCAGATTTTGCTCAAACGCGAAGATTTGCAGCCGGTGTTTTCGTTCAAGATTCGTGGCGCTTACAACAAGCTCACGCAATTGACCGACGCCGAGCGTGCCTGCGGCGTCGTCACCGCCTCGGCCGGCAACCATGCACAAGGCCTGGCGCTGGCCGCCAAGGTGCTGGGGGTGAAAGCCACCATCGTAATGCCCAAAACCACCCCCGAGATCAAGATTGAAGGCGTGCGTTCACGTGGCGGTATTGTGGTGCTGCACGGTGACTCCTTCCCTGAAGCCCTGGCGTACTCGCTGCAACTGGTTGAACAAAAAGGCTACGTTTACGTACACCCCTACGATGACCCGCACACCATCGCCGGGCAGGGCACCGTGGCGATGGAAATTCTGCGTCAGCACCCGACGCCGCTGGATGCGATCTTCGTGCCGGTGGGCGGTGGCGGATTGATTGCCGGTATTGCGGCGTATGTGAAGTACCTGCGGCCAGATATTAAAGTCATTGGCGTCGAGCCCGATGACTCCAACTGCCTGCAAGCCGCGATGGCGGCCGGTGAGCGCGTGGTCTTGCCAAGCGTCGGGATCTTCGCCGACGGCGTTGCCGTGGGCCAGATCGGCCAGCACACGTTTGATATCTGCAAAGACTACGTCGACGAAGTCATCACCGTGAGCACCGATGAAATCTGCGCGGCCATCAAGGACATCTTTGATGACACCCGCTCCATCACCGAGCCTGCGGGTGCGCTGGGCGTGGCTGGGATCAAAAAATACGTCGAGCAACGCGGTGTGCGCGGCCAGACGCTGGTGGCCATCGACTCGGGCGCCAACGTTAACTTCGACCGTTTGCGCCATGTGGCCGAGCGGGCCGAATTGGGTGAAGGTCGCGAGGCGATCATAGCCGTGACCATCCCCGAGGTGCCGGGCAGCTTCAAGGCGTTCTGCCAGGCGGTCGGCAAGCGCCAGATCACTGAATTTAACTACCGCTACCACACCGGCAGCGAAGCCCACATATTCGTCGGTGTGCAGACCCATCCCGAGAACGACCCGCGTAGCGCGTTGCTGGCCAGCCTGGCCGAGCAGGGCTTCCCGGTGGTCGACCTGACTGAAAACGAACTGGCCAAATTGCACATCCGCCACATGGTGGGCGGGCACGCGGCCAAGGTCAGCGATGAGTTGCTGTTCCGCTTTGAATTCCCGGAACGCCCGGGGGCGCTGTTCAACTTCCTCAGCAAGCTGGGCGGGCGCTGGAACATCTCGATGTTCCATTACCGCAACCATGGTGCGGCAGATGGCCGTGTGATGGCCGGTCTGCAAGTGCCCGCCGATGAACGCCACCTGGTGCCTGCGGCGCTGGCTGAAATCGGCTATCCGTACTGGGATGAAAGCGATAACCCGGCGTATCAGCTGTTTCTTGGCTGATAAACGCTACGCTGATTGAACGGCTCAAGAGATAAATCAAATGGAAACGTTCACCGCGTTAAAACTGCTGCATGGCGTGTCGACACTGCTGCTGTTTGTCAGTGCGCTTGTATTGCTGGTTGTGGTGATTCGCCGTCGGCGTGCCGGTGACGCCTTCCTGGCGGGTGGCCTGGTGCGCCGCCCGTGGGCGTTTCTCTGGGGGCTGATGGGCCTGTGCCTGCTGGCGTTGCCGGTGAGTGGCTGGTTTTTGGTGCACATGGCGGGTTGGCCGCTGAGCCAGCTGTGGTTGCTGGGCGGGAGCAGTTTGTACCTGCTGGGTGGCTTGAGCTGGTTGTGGCTGTTGGTGCGCCTCAACCGCCTGCGTCTGGGGCGAATGGCCAAACACCCGGGCTTTACCGTGGTGCTGGCGGCTTTTTGTGCGATTTGCTTTATTGCGATTGCGGCCATGATGGGCGCAAAACCGGTTTAACCACCCCTGTAGGAGCGAGCTTGCCTCGCGATCTTTTGACTTCAAAGATCGCGAGGCAAGCTCGCTCCTACAGGATTGGGTTTAATCGCGCAGCGAAATCACTGGCCAGCCACGTTTAACCGCTTCTGCCCGCAAGTTTTCATCCGGGTCGACGGCCACGGCGTGGGTCACTTGCTCCAGCAATGGCAGGTCGTTCATCGAATCGCTGTAAAAGTAGCTGTCTTCGAGGCTGTGGCCGTTTTCTGACATCCAGCGGTTCAGGCGTGTCACTTTGCCTTCACGGAAGCACGGCACGTCAGTGCTGCGGCCGGTGTAACGGCCATCAACGATCTCGCATTCGGTGGCGATCAAATGTTCCACGCCCAGCTTTGCCGCAATGGGTGCGGTGATAAAACGGTTGGTCGCGGTGATGATCACCAGCGTATCGCCCGCGTCGCGGTGTTTGGCCAACAGTGCCTGGGCTTTTGGCAGCATCAGTTCGTCAATGCAGTCGCGCATGAATTCGCGGTGCCATTGATCGAGTTGATCCATGTCATTTTTGCCAAAAATTTCCATGCTGAAATTAAGATAAGCGGCATTGTCGAGCTTGCCGGCCAGGTAATCCTGGTAAAACTCGTCGTTACGGGCTTTGTAGGCGTCACCGTCGAGAATGCCGCGTTCGCAGAGGTAATCGCCCCACGCGTGGTCGCTGTCGCCGCCTAAAAGGGTGTTGTCCAAGTCGAATAAAGCCAAACGCATTGCAATTACCCGCTGAGCTGTCGGTTGAAAGCCCACAAGAATACGGTCTTTTAATAAGAGTGCACATAAGGCAGGAAGGCGCGTTGCTGCTTTCACAACCTTTGTGGAACAATGCGGCGACATGCGTTTGCGAGGTTGTTGCCGTGATCGACCCCGATGGTTTCCGTCCTAATGTCGGGATTATTCTGACAAATGATGCCGGACAGGTACTGTGGGCTCGCCGTATCAATCAAGACGCGTGGCAGTTTCCACAGGGCGGAATCAACCCTGATGAGACGCCGGAAGACGCCTTGTACCGCGAGCTGAACGAAGAAGTTGGCCTGGAACGCGAAGATGTAGAAATACTCGCCTGCACGCGAGGCTGGTTGCGTTATCGTTTGCCGCAACGTCTGGTCCGAACCCACAGCCAACCGCTGTGCATCGGCCAGAAGCAAAAGTGGTTTTTGCTGCGCCTGGTCTCGAATGAGCAGCGGGTGCGGATGGATTTAACCGGTAAACCGGAATTCGATGGCTGGCGCTGGGTCAGCTATTGGTATCCGTTGGGCCAGGTGGTGACATTCAAGCGCGAGGTCTACCGTCGCGCGCTCAAAGAACTTGCACCGCGCCTATTAACGCGCGCCTGACACGGAGTTCGACCCCGAGCCATGCTCAATACGCTGCGCAAGATCGTCCAGGAAGTAAACGCCGCCAAAGATCTCAGGGCAGCGTTGGGGATTATTGTGTTGCGCGTCAAAGAGGCCATGGGCAGCCAGGTCTGCTCGGTCTATTTGCTTGATCCAGAGACCAACCGTTTTGTACTGATGGCCACCGAGGGCTTGAACAAGCGCTCGATCGGCAAAGTCAGCATGGCACCCAACGAAGGCCTGGTCGGTCTGGTGGGTACCCGCGAAGAGCCTCTGAACCTCGAAAACGCCGCCGATCACCCGCGCTACCGCTACTTTGCCGAAACCGGTGAGGAGCGCTATGCCTCATTCCTCGGCGCGCCGATTATCCACCACCGCCGTGTGGTGGGGGTGTTGGTCATTCAGCAAAAAGAACGCCGCCAGTTCGATGAAGGTGAAGAAGCCTTCCTCGTGACCATGAGCGCGCAACTGGCCGGGGTTATTGCCCACGCAGAAGCCACGGGGTCGATTCGTGGCCTGGGGCGCCAGGGCAAGGGTATCCAGGAAGCCAAGTTCGTCGGCGTGCCCGGTTCACCCGGAGCGGCGGTCGGTACGGCGGTGGTCATGCTGCCTCCGGCCGATCTGGACGTGGTGCCCGACAAGACCATCACTGACATACCTGCCGAAATAGCGCTGTTCAAAAACGCCCTCGAAGGCGTGCGCAACGACATGCGCGCGGTGTCGAAAAAGCTCGCCACGCAACTGCGCCCCGAAGAGCAGGCGCTGTTCGACGTGTACCTGATGATGCTCGACGACGCCTCGCTGGGCAGCGAAGTCAAAAATGTGATCAAGACCGGTCAGTGGGCCCAGGGCGCGCTGCGTCAGGTGGTGACTGATCACGTCAACCGTTTCGAATTGATGGACGACGACTACCTGCGCGAGCGGGCGTCGGACGTGCGTGACCTCGGGCGCCGCTTGCTGGCCTATTTGCAGCACGATCACCAGCAAACCATGGTCTACCCCGACAACACCATTCTGGTCAGTGAAGAGCTGACCGCGACCATGCTTGGCGAAGTGCCTGAAGGCAAGCTGGTGGGCCTGGTTTCGGTATTGGGTTCGGGTAACTCCCACGTGGCGATTCTGGCCCGTGCCATGGGCATCCCGACCGTGATGGGCCTGGTTGACCTGCCGTACTCCAAGGTCGACGGCATCCAGATGATCGTCGACGGCTACCACGGTGAGGTCTACACCAACCCCAGCGACGTGTTGCGCAAGCAATACGCCGACGTAGTTGAAGAAGAACGCCAGTTGTCCCAGGGCCTCGACGCCCTGCGCGAGCTGCCGTGCATCACCCCGGACGGCCACCGCATGCCGCTGTGGGTCAACACCGGCCTGCTGGCCGATGTGGCGCGCGCGCAA
Source organism: Pseudomonas helleri (assembly GCF_045830615.1). Lineage (NCBI taxonomy): Bacteria > Pseudomonadati > Pseudomonadota > Gammaproteobacteria > Pseudomonadales > Pseudomonadaceae > Pseudomonas > Pseudomonas helleri. The sequence continues at coordinate 182,829 of NZ_CP174501.1, forward strand.
CAGCGTGGCGCAGAAGGCGTAGGTCTGTACCGCACCGAAGTGCCGTTCATGATCAACCAGCGCTTCCCGAGCGAAAAAGAGCAACTGGCGATTTATCGCGAGCAGTTGGCGGCCTTCCATCCGCAGCCGGTGACCATGCGCAGCCTGGACATTGGCGGCGACAAGTCGCTGTCGTACTTCCCGATCAAAGAAGACAACCCGTTCCTGGGCTGGCGCGGGATCCGCGTGACCCTCGACCACCCGGAAATCTTTCTGGTGCAGGCCCGGGCCATGCTCAAGGCCAGCGAAGGCCTGAACAACCTGCGCATCTTGCTGCCGATGATCTCCGGCACCCACGAACTCGAAGAAGCCCTGCACCTGCTGCACCGCGCTTGGGGTGAAGTGCGCGACGAAGGCACCGACGTGCCGATGCCGCCGATTGGCGTGATGATCGAAGTCCCGGCGGCGGTGTACCAGACCAAAGAGCTGGCCCGTCAGGTGGACTTTTTGTCGGTAGGTTCCAACGACTTGACCCAGTACCTGCTGGCGGTGGACCGCAACAACCCGCGGGTGGCCGATTTGTACGACTACCTGCACCCGGCCGTGCTGCAAGCCCTGCAAGCGGTGGTGCGTGACGCCCACGCCGAAGGCAAACCGGCGAGTATCTGCGGTGAAATGGCCGGTGACCCGGCGGCCGCGATTTTGTTGATGGCCATGGGCTTTGACAGCCTGTCGATGAACGCCACCAACTTGCCCAAGGTGAAGTGGATGTTGCGCCAGGTCAGCCTGAGCCGGGCCAAGGAACTGCTGGCTGAAGTCATGACCATCGACAACCCGCAAGTCATCCGCAGCACCATCCAGTTGGCCCTGAAAAATATGGGCCTGACGCGCATGATGAACCCGGCGGCGATCAAGCCTTATTAAAACCCTGTAGTCGCTGCCGAGGTACGAGGCTGCGATGGGTTGCGCAGCGACCCCATACAGCGGGCCTGCGGCCCGTATCGCAGCCTCGTGCCTCGGCAGCGACTACAGGTTTTGGCATGAGTCAGGGGTGTTCCAACCGCACCTCACCCAAACGCCCGCCCAGCGGCCCGAAGCTGTGCTCCACCATCACCCGTGAACCATCGGCATTGACGATCAGCGCCGTGCTGGCGCGGGTGCCGTAATTGGGGCTGGCGATAAACACACTCGACAACAACTTCTCCGTGGCCAGCCCGACGCCGGTGTCCGGCAGCTCGCTGAACTGCGCCGGCTGCGGGTCTTCGAGCAGGGCCAGCAAGGCTTGCGGCTGCGGGTCGTTCAGCACCTCAGCCAGCGCCGCTTTGGCCCTGAGCAGCTTGGGCCACGGCGTGTCCAGCCCGGCATTCGACAAGCCATAAATCCCCGCACTCAAGGGCTGCGGCACCAGCTCTCTGGAGTTGAAATGCCAGAGCTGGTTGCGATCCCCCAACAGCAGGTTAAAACCGGCATAACTCAGCCTTCGTCCGCCAATGTCGTCGAAATACTCAGCAATGGACTTGCTGCCACTCAAGAAATCAGACACCAGCTCACCCCGTGAATGCCGCCCGGGCGGTTGGTGCGGTTCACGAATATTGGTCAGTGCGGCAAAGCGGCCATTGGCCCCTATGCCGAGCCAGGTGCCGCCTGCCTGCAGGTCACGCCCGGCAAACACCTGCGGCGCTTCAACCCACTGGGCCAGCGGTTTAGTGGGGCGCGCATAAAATTCATCGCGGTTGGCCGCAACGACCAGAGGCTGTGCGTGGCCGGGGCGCCAAGCGAAGACAATCAGGCACATGGGCAGTCCTTAATGTTTTTTTAATCACTGTACTTATAGATTGCCCCTGCGTGTTACGCCATGCGGGATGGAGCCCGAGCCCTTGCTCCGTTACCATGCGGATCAAAAATAGGGGGCGTCATGGAATTTCTGCTCTATCTGGTGTTGGGGGGCTTCGCTGGCGTACTGGCCGGATTGTTCGGAGTCGGTGGCGGGCTGATCATCGTGCCGGTGCTGGTGTTCAGTTTCACCTTGCAAGGTTTCAGCAACGAGGTGTTGACCCATTTGGCCGTTGGCACGTCATTGGCGACCATTATTTTTACCTCGATCAACTCGACCATTGCACACAACCGTAAAGGCGCGGTGCTGTGGCCTCTGTTTGCCTGGATGAGCCTGGGCATTCTGGTCGGGGCCGGGATTGGCGCGCTGACTGCCGAGGCGATCTCCGGCCCGCACTTGCAGAAAATCATTGGCGTGTTTGCCATCATCATCGCCCTGCAAATGGCCCTGGACTTAAAACCCAAGGCCAGCCGAACGGTGCCGGGCAAGGTGGGTCTGAGCTTGGCCGGTAGCGTGATTGGCTGGGCGTCGGCGATTTTCGGTATCGGCGGCGGCTCGCTGACCGTGCCGTTTTTGACCTGGCGCGGCGTGACCATGCAGCAAGCCGTAGCCACTTCGTCGGCCTGCGGCCTGCCCATCGCGGTTGCCGGTGCGTTAAGTTTCATGATGATTGGCTGGCACAACCCTGACTTACCCGCGCATAGTCTCGGGTTTGTTTACCTACCCGCGTTGGTCGGGATCGCCCTGACCAGCATGTTTTTTGCCCGTTTCGGTGCGCGTTTGGCCCACAAGCTTTCGCCGCGCCTGCTGAAACGGCTGTTTGCCGCACTGTTGTTTTGTGTCGGTTTGAGTTTCCTGATCTAACGAGGAGTCGCAATGCTGCCTTACCCGCAGATTGACCCGGTGGCATTGGCTATCGGACCGCTGAAAATCCATTGGTACGGCTTGATGTACCTGATCGGCATTGGCGCCGCCTGGCTGATCCTGTCACGACGCCTTAACCGCTTCGACCCGACCTGGAACAAAGAGAAACTCTCGGACCTGGTGTTCTGGGTGGCCATGGGCGTGATAGTCGGTGGCCGCCTGGGCTACGTGCTGTTCTACGACCTGAGCGCCTACATCGCCAACCCGCTGCTGATTTTTGAAGTGTGGAAAGGCGGCATGGCGTTCCACGGCGGCTTGATCGGCGTGATGCTGGCGACCTGGTGGTTCGGCAAGCGCAACGGCAAATCGTTCTTCCAGATCCTCGACTTCATCGCCCCCGTGGTGCCGATTGGTCTGGGCGCAGGGCGCATCGGTAACTTCATCAACGGCGAGTTGTGGGGCAAGGCCAGCGACGTGCCGTGGGCGATGATCTTCCCCACCGACCCACAACAATTGGCGCGCCATCCGTCGCAGCTTTACCAGTTTGCCCTGGAAGGTGTGGCACTGTTCCTGGTGCTCTGGCTGTACTCGCGCAAACCTCGCCCTACAATGGCGGTTTCCGGGATGTTCGCCCTGTTTTACGGGATCTTCCGTTTCATCGTCGAGTTCGTCCGCGTGCCGGACGCTCAGCTAGGCTACCTGGCGTTCGGCTGGGTAACGATGGGGCAAATCCTCTGCCTGCCGATGATCGCGGGCGGCCTGTTCCTGATCTGGCTGGCCTACAACCGTGATCCGGCGGCTCAAAAGGCTGCGCATTAAATTCGAATCGCAGGGCCCGCGCGGCCCTGCATTCAAACGCTAGGAAAACCATGAAGCAATATCTTGACCTCGTTGCCAACGTCATTAAAAACGGCACCTTGCAAGCCAACCGCACCGGCGTGAAGACCATCAGTCTGCCGGGCGCCATGTTGCGCTACGACCTCAAAGAAGGCTTCCCGGCCATCACTACGCGCCGCATGGCGTTCAAATCGGCGATTGGCGAGATGTGCGGCTTTTTGCGCCCGGTCAACAGCGCCGCAGACTTCCGTGCGCTGGGTTGCAAGGTCTGGGACCAGAACGCCAACGAAAACGCCCAATGGCTGGCCAACCCGTTCCGTCAGGGCGAAGACGACCTGGGCGAGATCTACGGCGTGCAATGGCGCAAGTGGCCGGCCTACAAGCAAGTGGCGCGCAGCAACCAGGCCGCCATCGATCTGTGCCTGAGCCAGGGTTATCGCCAGATCGCCGAAGGCGAAGAAGGCGGCGAAGCCTACGTGGTGTTGTACAAGGCCATCGACCAGGTGCGCCAGTGCGTCGACACGATCATCAATGACCCGGGCAGCCGCCGTATTCTGTTCCACGGCTGGAACTGCGCCCAGCTCGACGAAATGGCCCTGCCGCCGTGCCACCTGCTGTACCAGTTCCACCCGAACGTCGAGACCAAGGAAATCTCCCTGACTCTCTACATCCGTTCCAACGACCTGGGCCTGGGCACGCCGTTCAACCTGACCGAAGGCGCCGCGTTGCTGAGCCTGATCGGCCGCCTGACCGGCTACACGCCGCGCTGGTTCACCTACTTCATTGGCGATGCCCACGTGTATGAAAACCACTTGGACATGCTCAACGAACAGCTGACCCGCGAACCGTTCCCGATGCCAAAACTGGTGATTTCGGACCGCGTACCGGAATTCGCCAAGACCGGCGTTTACCAGCCGGAGTGGCTGGAACTGATCGAGCCGAGCGACTTTAGCCTCGAAGGCTACCAGCACCACGCCCCCATGACCGCGCCGATGGCGGTGTAACCCGCAAAACTGTAGGAGCGAGCTTGCCTCGCGATCTTTTGATCGTTAAAAGATCGCGAGGCAAGCTCGCTCCTACAAGGTCTAATGCCCGTGGCTTCTGCCCACATGGCTTGGCTCGCCTTCTGGCGCTGCCACTGAACCGCTGACTTCCAGACGCTGCAAAATCGCGCACTGATCCATCCCCGGCCCTTCGCCACAGCGTTGGCGCAGGTCGAGCAGTTGCGCCTGCAAAGCTTGCAAGCCATCAATGCGCGCCTTGACGTGGTGGATGTGCTCGTCGATCAACGCATTCACGCTTTCACATTGGTCCTGCGGGCTGTCGCGCAGGTTGAGCAGGCTGCGGATTTCTTCGAGAGTCATGTCCAGGCTGCGGCAATTGCGGATAAACGTCAGCCGCTCAACATGCGCCTGGGTGTACAAACGGTAGTTGCCGTCACTGCGCGCAGGCTCTGGCAACAAGCCTTCACGCTCGTAATAACGGATGGTTTCGACCTGACAATCGGTCAATTTCGCCAGTTCACCAATCTTCATCGCGCTTATCTCCCAAAGGATGCTTGACCCTATAGTGGCTACAGGGTCTTTACTTGGCAACAGGCACCTTTTTGGACGCACCCGATGAGCGACTCCATTCACACTTCGCACAAACCACACGCTGACCATGACCATGACCATGACCATGACCATGACCATGACCACGGCCATGAGGAAAAGCACGACCACGCCAGCCACGCGCACAGTTGCTGTTCAAGCACTGCCGGGCCGAGCGTGATCAAACTCAGCGCCACGCCCACCGTGGGCGCGCGCCTGAGCAGTTTCCGCATTGAAGCCATGGACTGCCCGACCGAGCAAACCCTGATCCAGAACAAACTGGGCAAGCTGGCCGGTGTGCAGCAGTTGGAGTTCAACCTGATCAATCGCGTGCTGGTGGTGACCCACGACCTGCCGTCGACTGATCCGATTGTCGCGGCCATTAAATCCTTGGGCATGCAGGCCGACCCGCTGCAAACCGGCGCCGATGCTGACGCGCCGCTGCCGCCTGCGCCGAAAAAACACTGGTGGCCGTTGGCGCTGTCCGGTGTCGGTGCATTGGCGGCAGAAGTGCTGCACTTCACCGGCGCAGCGCCGACCTGGGTCATTGCATTGGTGGCGCTGGTGTCGATTTTCAGCGGCGGCCTGACCACCTACAAAAAAGGCTGGATTGCCCTTAAAAACCTCAACCTGAACATCAACGCGCTGATGAGCATCGCCGTGACCGGCGCCCTGCTGATTGGCCAATGGCCCGAAGCGGCGATGGTGATGTTCCTGTTTACCGTGGCCGAGCTGATCGAAGCCAAGTCTCTGGACCGTGCACGCAACGCCATCAGCGGCCTGATGCAAATGGCTCCGGACAAAGCCACCGTGCAGCAAGCTGATGGCACATGGCTGGAACGTGAGGTTAAAGACGTCGAACCGGGTGCCATCGTGCGGGTTAAACCCGGCGAGCGCATTGGCCTGGACGGCGAAGTGGTGGCGGGCAGCTCAAGTATCGATCAGGCGCCGATTACCGGCGAGAGCCTGCCGGTGGAAAAAACCGTTGGCGATAAAGTCTTTGCGGGCACCATCAACCAGGCCGGTTCGCTGGAGTTTCGCGTTACCGCAGCGGCCAACAACTCGACTCTGGCGCGCATCATCCTGGCCGTGGAACAAGCCCAGGGCGCCCGTGCACCGACCCAGCGTTTTGTCGACAGCTTCTCCAAAATCTACACCCCGGTGGTGTTTCTGCTGGCCTTGGCTGTGGCGATTATCCCGCCGCTGTTTATGGGCGAGGCGTGGTTCGACTGGATCTACCGTGCGCTGGTGCTGCTGGTGGTGGCGTGCCCGTGCGCGCTGGTGATCTCGACCCCGGTAACCATCGTCAGCGGCTTGGCAGCCGCTGCGCGCAAAGGCATCTTGGTCAAAGGCGGTGTGTACCTCGAAAGCGGCCACAAGCTGGACTTTTTGGCGCTGGATAAAACCGGCACCATCACCCACGGCAAGCCGGTGCAAACCGACTACCTGCCGCTCGACCCGCTGCACACCGAGAGCGCGGTGCTGCTGGCTGCAAGCCTGGCTTCGCGTTCGGATCACCCGGTGTCGATGGCCGTGGCCAATGCCGCTGTGGATAAAAACCTCGCGCTGCGTACTGTGGATAACTTCACGGCGCTGGCCGGGCGTGGCGTGCGTGGCGACATCGACGGCAAGGTTTACCACTTGGGCAACCACCGCCTGATCGAAGAGCTGGGCCTGTGCTCGCCCGCCCTTGAAGAGAAGCTCTTTGCGTTGGAAGAGCAAGGTAAAACCGTGATCTTGCTGATCGACAGCGCAGGCCCCATGGCGTTGTTCGCCGTGGCCGACACGGTCAAGCAAACCAGCCGCGAAGCGATCCGCGAGTTGCACGCGCTGGGGGTCAAAACCCTGATGCTGACCGGCGACAACCCGCACACCGCCAACGCGATTGCGGCCCAGGTGGGCATCGACCAGGCGCAGGGCAACCTGCTGCCGGAGGACAAACTCAAAGCCATCGAAGCCCTTTATGCGCAGGGCCATCACGTGGGCATGGTCGGCGACGGCATCAACGACGCCCCGGCATTAGCCCGCGCCGAGATCGGTTTTGCCATGGCGGCAGCCGGTACGGATACCGCCATAGAGACGGCAGATGTCGCCCTGATGGACGACGATCTGCGCAAAATCCCGGCCTTCATTCGCTTGTCACGGGACACCGCGAGCATCCTTAAGCAGAACATTGCCTTGGCATTGGTCATTAAAGCGATCTTTCTTGCGGTAACCTTCATGGGCTTGGCCACCATGTGGATGGCCGTCTTTGCTGACATGGGCGTGAGCCTGTTGGTGGTGTTTAACGGGTTGCGCCTGGTGCGCAAATAGATCAAGAGAGGCCACAGTGCTGAGTGCCGAGCTGAAAGCGTTTTACCGGGTGGCCCAGTTGGGCAGCATCACACAGGCGGCGAAAAAGCTCGGGTTGAGCCAGCCGACCGTGACCACCCAGATCCGCCAGCTCGAAAGCCAGTACGGTGTAGAACTGTTCTACCGTGGCGGGCGGCGCCTGACCCTTAGCGATGAAGGCGTGCGCTTGCTGCCCATGGTTAAAACGCTGTTGCAGCAAGAGGCCGATATCGAGTTCTTTTTGCGCAACAGCGGCCACGGCACCGGCACGTTGCGCATCGCCGCCACCGCGCCGTATTACATCCTTGATCTGGTCAAAGCCTTCCGCGAGCGCCTGCCGCAGATTGTCGTGTCGGTAGACATTGGCAACTCCCAGCAAGTGCTCGAAGCGCTGGACGAATACCGCGTCGACATCGCTGCCTCGTCGCAACTGCTCGAAGACCCACGGCTGATACGCCGGGTTCTGGGCTCCGACCCGCTGGTGGTGGCCGTGCACCGCAATCACCCGTTGGCCAAGCTCGATCACGTGCCGCTGAGTGCCTTGGCCGGGCATTGCCTGCTGATGCGCGAGCAAGGCTCGACCACGCGTAAATTGACCGAAGAACTGCTCAGCAGCGCCGGGGTTGGCTTTGGCCCGCTGCTGGAAATTGGCAGCCGCGAGTCGATCCGCGAAGCGGTGCTGCGCGGTATCGGCATCAGCATCATCGCCCGCCAGGAAGTCCCCCACGACCCGCAACTGCGCGTACTGACCCTCGAAGGTGCGCCGCTGATCGCCGAGTATTTGTACTGCCTCAAAGAGCGAAAATCAGCGCGCTTGCCTGCGGCTTTTCTGGGCTTGGCGCAGGAAATGGCCCCGGCCTGACCCCCTGTAGGAGCGAGCTTGCCTCGCGATCTTTTGATCTTTTTAAAAGCTCGCGAGCAAGCCCGCTCCCACAGGGATGTTGTGAGCATTACTCCAAAATCCACCAATACCTCTATCGGCAGCTTTTGCCTGACTGCCACATCTTGTACGCATAGCGCCTCTAGGATGACCCCATCTGCTTGATGAGGTGCATCCATGAACCGCTCGAACGCAACCCCTTTGACCCAACCCGGCGTGCCGATGAAGGTGCGCAACGTGAGCAAGCGCTTTGGCGCTTTTACCGCGCTGGACAACGTTTCGCTGGAGGTGGCAGCGGGTGAGCTGGTGTGTCTGCTCGGGCCTTCGGGGTGCGGTAAAACTACCTTGCTGCGCTGCATCGCCGGGCTGGAGCGTCAGGACGATGGCGTTTTGTACCTCGGTTCACGGGATGTCTCAGACCTCGCCCCGCAAGCACGGGACTACGGGATCCTGTTTCAGTCCTACGCACTGTTCCCTAATCTGACCGTTGAGGCCAACATCGCCTACGGCCTGGCCGGCAGCAACCGCGACGTGGTGCGCAAGCGCGTCAGCGAGATGCTCGAACTGGTGGGCCTCACGGGCAGCGAAAAGAAATTCCCCGGCCAACTGTCCGGCGGTCAGCAGCAGCGAGTCGCCCTGGCCCGCGCTTTGGCGCCTGCACCGTCGCTGCTATTGCTCGACGAGCCGATGTCGGCCCTGGATGCCCGGGTGCGCGAGCATTTATGCACCGAGTTGCGCCAATTGCAGCGCAGCCTGGGCATCACCACCTTGATGGTGACCCACAACCAGGACGAAGCCATGCTGATGGCCGACCGCATCGCCGTGATGAACAACGGCAAGGTTGAGCAGTACGCTACCCCGCAAGAGATCTACAACAAGCCCGCCACGCCCTTTGTTGCCGAGTTTGTCGGGCAAGGCAACTGGTTGCCGTTTGACCATAACAGCGGCACCTACGCGCAGGTCGGCGGGGTCAATATGCGCTTGGCCGCCGACGCGGGGCGCGTCGAGTCGGGGCGGCTGTTTTGTCGTCCCGAAGCGATCAGCGTCAACCCGGTGCTGCACGAAGAAAACCTGTTCCCGGCACGGGTGCGGGACATCACCTTCCTCGGCAATCGCTGCCGCATGAGCTTCGAGCTCAACCACCTGCCGGGCCACCCGCTCACCGCCGAAGTCGGCAGCCAGGATTTGCCGCGTCTCGGCGCCCAGGACATCTTTGTTGCCTTGCCGCCGAACAGCCTTCAGGTGTTTGCCTGACATGGCCGCGCCAATGACCTTGCCCCTATCCGACACCCTGGCCCGTAACGCTGCACGGGCTGAACGGGGCGACACGTTGTTTGTCCTCGGCGGCAAACTGCTGTTGCTGCTGTTATTGGCCATTGCCGTGCTGATGCCGTTGCTGGCGATCTTCTGGCGCGGCTTCAGTGCGCAAGACGGCCAGGGCGGTGGTTGGGTCGCCGCGCGGGAGTTGGTGACCAGCGATAACTTTCATTGGCTGGTGGGCAACAGCCTCAAAGTGTCGCTCAGCGTAGCGGCGATTGTCGTACCGCTGGCGTACCTGTTTGCCTACGCGCTGCAACGCACCTTGATCCCTGGCAAGCGCGTCTGGCGCGGGTTGTCGTTGCTGCCACTGATGGCGCCGTCGATGTTGCCGGGCATTGCCCTGGTGTATTTGTTCGGCAATCAGGGCCTGCTGCGCGGGCTGATTGCGGACAACATCTACGGCTTCTGGGGCATCGTCCTCGGCGAGGTAATCTACACCTTTCCCCATGCCCTGATGATTCTGCTGTCCGCCTTGTCGCTGGCCGATGCCCGGTTGTTTGATGCGGCATCGAGCATGGGCGCGGGGCCATTCAAAGCCTTTCGCAGCATCACCTGGCCGGGCACGCGTCAGGCCGTGTTCGCGGCGTTTTGCCTGGTGTTCACCCTGACCATCACCGACTTCGGCGTGCCCGTGGTGGTGGGTGGCGACTATCAGGTGCTGGCGCTGGAAGCCTACAAAGCGGTGGTCGGGCAGCAACAATTTGGTCGCGGCGCCTTGATCGGCATGGTCTTGCTGTTGCCCGCGCTGTTCAGCTTCGGCGTCGATGCCTGGCTGCGCCGTCAGCACGGCGACGCCATGAGCGGGCGTGCCCAGGTGTTCAAACCGGTGCCTTCAAAGCTGCGAGATGGCTGCTACCTGGCCATCGTGTTGCTGATCTGCGCCGCCTTGCTGCTGGTGTTCGGGATGGCGGTGTACTCGTCGCTGGTCAAATTTTGGCCGTACAACCTGTCGCTGTCCCTCAACCACTACCAGTTCAATGACACCGCCGGTGGCGGCTGGCTGGCCTACCGCAACAGCGTGACCATGGCCTTGTGCACGGCGCTGATCGGCAGCGCGGTGATCTTCACCGGCGCCTACCTGATGGAAAAGACCCACACCCAGAAGCGCCTGAACCTGGTGCTGCGCATGCTTAGCTTTGTCCCCATGGCGGTGCCGGGTTTGGTGCTGGGGTTGGGCTACGTGTTTTTCTTCAACCTGCCGGGCAACCCGCTGCATGTGTTCTACGGGACCATGGCGCTGCTGGTGGTGTGCACCATTGCTCACTATTTGACCACCGCACAAATGACCGCCACCACCGCGTTGCGCCAGCTCGATGGCGAGTTCGAAGCCGCTGCGCTGTCGCTCAAGGCGCCGCTGTACCGCCATTACTGGCGCGTCACCGTCCCGATTTGCCTGCCCGCGCTGCTGGACATCGTGCGCTACCTGTTCGTCTCGGCGATGACCACCGTGTCCGCGGCGATCTTCCTCTACAGCCCCGACACCATCCTCGCGGCGGTGGCGGTGCTGAACATGGACGACGCCGGCAACGTTGGCGGCGCGGCGGCCATGTCGACCCTGATTTTGCTGACCTCCATTGGCGTGTCCCTGCTCCTGGCCTGGGCTTCACGCGGCGTGTTGCGCCGCTCCCAAGCCTGGCGCCAAGGCGCACCGGCGCAATAACCCTTCCACCTCAAGGAACCGCACCATGTTCAAGCCTCTTGCTCTTGTCGCTGCTGTCCTCACCGCTTTCAGCGTTAACGCCTTTGCAGCAAAAACCGAACTGACCGTCTACACCGCCCTCGAAGCCGAGCAACTGAAGAGCTACAAGCAAGCTTTCGAGAAAGCCAACCCGGACGTTGAGATCAAGTGGGTGCGTGACTCCACCGGCATCATCACCGCCAAATTGCTCGCTGAAAAAGACCGCCCGCAGGCGGATGCCGTCTGGGGCCTGGCGGCGTCGAGCCTAGCGATCCTCGATCAGCAAGGCATGCTGCAACCCTACGCACCGCAAGACCTGGCCAAGATCGGGCCCAACTACCGTGACCCGGCCAATCCTCCGGCCTGGGTCGGCATGGACGTGTGGGCCGCGACCATTTGCTTTAACACTGTTGAGGCCGAAAAACAGGGCCTGAGCAAGCCGGTGAGCTGGCAAGACCTGACCAAGCCCGAGTACAAGGGCAAGATCGTGATGCCGAACCCGGCGTCGTCCGGCACGGGCTTTCTGGACGTGAGCGCGTGGCTGCAAACCTTTGGCGAGAAGCAGGGCTGGGTATACATGGACGGCCTGCACCAGAACATCGGCCAGTACGTTCACTCCGGTTCCAAACCCTGCAAATTGGCCGCCTCGGGCGAGTTCCCGATTGGCATTTCGTTTGAATACCCGGCTGTGCAGCTCAAGCGCCAGGGCGCGCCACTGGACATCATCCTGCCTAAAGAAGGCCTGGGCTGGGAGATCGAAGCCACAGCCGTGATTAAAGGCACGCCCCATGAAGCAGCGGCGCAAAAGCTCGCTGACTTCTCGGCCAGCCCGGCGGCGATGGAGCTTTATAAAGAGAACTTCGCCGTGCTCGCGCAGCCTGGAATTGCCAAGCCGCAGACCGAATTGCCGGCTGACTACGAGCAACGCCTGATCAAAAACGACTTCGCCTGGGCCTCAAAAAACCGCGATCAAATTTTGACCGAATGGCGCAAACGCTATGACGGCAAGTCCGAGAAAGTGGCGCAATAAAAGCCCCTCACCCCAACCCTCTCCCGGAGGGAGAGGGGGCTTTATTGAGGTGTTTCCCGATTGTGTGTACGACTCAAATCTGCTCCCTCTCCCTCAGGGAGAGGGCTGGGGTGAGGGTTGCGGTCTTCAAAGGATTTATAGATGTCACCATCCAACTCAGTGCTTATCGTCGGCGCTGGCATTCTGGGTTTGTCCCATGCCTACGCGGCCGCCAAACGCGGGCTTAAGGTCCATGTCTTCGAACGCACACACACGCCCTTGGGCGCGTCGGTGCGCAACTTCGGCCAGGCGCTGGTCACCGGCCAGCCACCGGGGGTGATGCTCGATCTGGCCCGGGCCAGCCGGGGTATCTGGGGCGAGTGGGCGCAGCAGGCGGGCTTTGACCTCAAACGCAACGGCGCGTACCTGTTTGCCCGCACAGAGGCTGAAGAGCACCTGCTGGAGGCCTTTTGCCAAGGCCGTGCCCGTGAACACGGTTACCGCGCCGAACTGCTGCGCGGTGCTGAACTGGACGCCCTCTACGGCGGCCAGTTCAACCACCATAGCGCCGCGCTGCACGGGCTGGACGACCAGCAGGTGTATTCGCGTGAGGCCATTCCTGCGCTGGTGCAGTACCTGCAGCGCGACTTCGGCGTCGAGTTTCACTTCTCAACCCTGGTGCGCGACGTCGAGCCGGGGCAGGTTCACACCACGGCGGGCAGCTTTAAAGGCGCGCAGGTGATTGTCTGTTCAGGGCACGACTATCAAACCCTGCTGGCCAAGCCACTGGCGACGCTCAACCCACAGGTTTGTCGCCTGCAAATGCTGCGAGTGCGGCCAAAAATTGACTTGCAGCTGCAACACGCCTTGCTCACCGGCCTGAGCTGCGTGCATTACGGCGCCTTTGCCGATTTGCCGGAAGCGGCAGCGGTGCAGGCCGAGATTCTGCGCGACAGCCCGTACCTGGATGAGCACGGCATTCACTTGTTGATCAGCCCGACGCCCTACGGCGAGCTGATCGTCGGTGATTCACACCATTACGGCAGCGATCCATCACCGTTTAACGCCGAACAGGTCGATAACTGGATGCTGCAACTGTGCGAAGACACGCTCGGCTGTGAAGTGCAGGTGATGGAGCGCTGGCAAGGCGTTTATGGCGCGCGCGGGGCCAAGCCGTTTACCTGGCTGCCCGTGGCGCCGGGCCTGAGCGCCGCCTTGATGCAAACCGGCGTTGGCATGAGCGTTGGCCCGGCGATGGCCGAACGCAACATCGCGCGTTTGCTGGAGGAGGCGTGATGACCCCGGCACAACTGGCGGTAGAGCAGATTTTTGCCTTGTATCAGCAGTTCGGCACCGACGATTACATCGGCGAGCCGGTGTCACAGCTCGAACACATGTCCCAGGCGGCGCAGTTGGCGATTGCCGAAGGGCATGACGATGAAGTGGTGTTGGCCGCGTTCTTTCATGACATTGGGCATTTGTGCGTCAAAGATGCGCCGAACATGGGCGGATACGGCGTGGTCAGCCATGAGCAAGTGGGCGCCGATTACCTGCGTAGGGCGGGTTTCAGTGAGCGCATGGCCAAACTGGTGGAATACCACGTGCAGGCCAAGCGCTACCTGACGTTGCGCCAACCGGGCTATTACGACCTCTTGAGCGAAGCCAGTATCAGGACGTTGGTTTATCAGGGCGGCGTGATGAGTGAAGCCGAGGCTGCTGCGTTTGAGCAAGACCCGCTGTGCGAGCTTAGCCTGCGCATGCGCTTGTGGGATGAACAGGCCAAGCAATTGCACGCCCCGCTCATCGACCTGCAACTGCTCAAGGCCAAAGCCTTGAATCTGTTAAACACCTAACCTGTAGGAGCGAGCTTGCCTCGCGATCTTTTAAACGTTTAAAAGATCGCGAGACAAGCTCGCTCCTACAAGGTATTTGCCAGCCACTCGATCTGCTCCTGGCGCTCGGCCTGGCTCAATTTGGGGTGCGGGTTAAGCGATGACCATTGCGGGTACGCCCGGGCTTTATTGAGCGGCTCGGGCAGTTTGCCTTCGCGCCAGGTTTTGTCTTGTGGGGTGGCGACCTGAATGCTGTCGACGGCCGCATGCCCGCGTGCGTTCAGGGCGTGCAGCAACTGGCGCTGACGCAAGGCCAGCAAGCGCAATACGCTGTCGTCCACGGTCAATTCGCGCTGGCCCTTGAGCTTGCCCAACAAGCGGCTGCCATAGCTGCGCGCCGTTTGCAGCGCGCCCCCGGCGATCGCCCCGGCCAGTGCTGCGGCGCCCAGGGTCAGGCCGCCGACCATCAAGTCCACACCCGCCCCGGCAGCGGCGCCGGCGGCGATTCCGCTGCCCACACGCACCCCCAATTGCTTGAGGGTTTCGGGGTTAAACAAGTCGTCGCCCCAACGTCCGTCCAGCAACGGCAAGTCGCTGGCCGCCGCGTCCTGGGGGCGAAAACCGTACAGCTTGAGCAGCGCCTCGACGCAGCGTTGCTCACGCTGGCGAACCGCTTCGCGCAGTTGATTGATGGCCTGTTGCTCGACGGTTTTTTCGCTGGCCACGCTACGTCGGCACGCAGCGCAGTCAATCAACAGTTCCGCGATCAGGCGCAGGGCGCTGTGTTTGCGTGCTTCGCGTTGAGCCTCCTGATCAGTGATCAAGCGTTGCAGCGCGCCGCGTGAATGCTCCAGCAGCAAGGCGAGGCTTTCATACAGGCGGCGCTCGCCGTCTTCCGGCGGGGCCACGCTGTCAAAACGCACCAGCGCATGCAGGCCGAGCCGGGCCAGTGCGTCGCGCCATTCAGGCTCGCGGTGCTGCGGGCTGCTGACAAAGTTGAGCACCGGCAACAGCGGCTTGCCGCAACTGGCCAGTACGCTGAGTTCGTCGCGGTACTTGGCCAGCACCGGTTCGCGGGCGTCGATCACATACAGCCCGGCGTCCGAGGCCAGCAATTGGCGCAGCACTTTGGCTTCTTGCTCAAACCGCTGGCGCGCTTCGCTGCCGTCGAGAAACCGTGCGACCCGCGCCGGGCCGTCAAGCCGTTCGCCGGGCCGATCGAGGCGTTCCAGATAGTCGAGCAGGGCGATGGCGTCTTCCAGCCCCGGCGTGTCGTACAACTCCAGCAGCGGTTCGCCGTCCACCGACAACCGTGCCCCTTCCACATGCCGGGTAGTGCTGGGGCGATGGGACACTTCGCCAAAGCCAACATCGCGGGTGAGGGTGCGCAGCAATGAGGTTTTGCCGACATTGGTGTGGCCGACCACGGCCAGCGTCAGT
Source organism: Pseudomonas helleri (assembly GCF_045830615.1). Taxonomy (NCBI): domain Bacteria; kingdom Pseudomonadati; phylum Pseudomonadota; class Gammaproteobacteria; order Pseudomonadales; family Pseudomonadaceae; genus Pseudomonas; species Pseudomonas helleri. The sequence continues at coordinate 198,425 of NZ_CP174501.1, forward strand.
GGCTTAGTCATGGCCTGTCTCCAGCCAGTTGATGGGTGCGCTGGTGGCAAACGGCAGCCCGAGTTTTTCCAGGGCATGGTGCCAGTCGCTCAGGCGGTCGGCGTCCAGCGCCTGGCCGGGTGGTGCTTGCAGCAGCCAGATGCGGGTGGCCGCTGCGCTGCGCGCCAGTTCGCCGATCAGCGCAAGGCTGCCCCGGTCGGGCGAGCGCCGTGGGTCACAGGCGATGGCCAGCCGTGCAGGCGGAAAACGGGTCATTTGCTCCAGCAGTTTTTGCCGGGACTCGCGGCTGTCGAGGATGCCCGCGTCTTTAATTGTGGTCGGTAGTTTGGGTGGCCACGGGTGCTGGTCGTCCAGCTCGATGGCGACGATCAGCGCGCCCTCGGTGTCCAGGTCGGTCTGCCCGGCGTGCACGTTATGCAACTGCTCGGGGGCTACGTCGTTGACCCCAAGGCGCTCGCTGCTCGGCATCAGGCGTTCACGCAATTGGCTGTAGCCAGGCAGGGTGAGGTCCAGTCGCAGCGCGTTGCGCCCCCGGATCCAGCGCCAACGGCAGAAGGCCGCGAGCAACAGGCGCGGCAACACGCCATACACCACGAGCACGCCCACCAGCCACACGGCCCAGGCCTGACGCACGGCTTCGCTGCTGTACGCGGTGTCGGTGCTGGCGCGGATCATTGCTTCGGTCGGCCCGCTAAACCCCAGCCAGCCGGGCACCACGCCCAAAGCGCGGGTGGCGCTGACAAACACATCGGCGCTCAAAATGGTGGTTTCCCAGACAAAGCCGTAACGGCGGGTGGCCATCAGCAAGAGCATGAGCGTTAGCGCGCTGAGCATCGCCAGCAGCCACAAGCCATTGACCAAGGTACCCAGCGCCCAGCGATTGAGTTTTTGCCGTTGCAGCACCAGCAACAACGCCGGGGCCAACTGCGCGGCCTTGGCGTCGCGGGCAAACTTGTCGCTGAGCCACAGCCACAACCGCCCAAGGCTGGCGCTGTGTTCACCGGCGAAAACCAGCCCCAGCAGCCAGCTGATCAGCAAAATCAGGTTGATGCCGAGCAGGCTGCCGAGAGCCCAGAACACATTGACCGGGGTTTGCCCATTGCCCAACGCCGCAAAGGCCAGCCCGCCGCCGCTGATGACGGCCAGTACGGCGAGGCCCAGCAGCGCCAGGCGCGAGCCTTGCAGCCAATGGCGCATGGCCGTGACCAGGCCATCGCGCTCGGCCAGCCACAGCGCACGGTTTTGTAGGCGTGTGCTCAGGTCACCGGCGCTGCTGCGGGCGCGGCGGTTGGCTTCCAGATCGTCCAGCGGGCCTGCGTGTTCTTCGCGCAGGCGCACGGTTTCGGTCAGCCAAAGACGTTGCAACGGGGAAAGTTCAGTCACGCGGCATTCCATTCAAGTGAGTCATGAGCATAACCGCTGTATGCCGGTTAGTCAGGCGGGGTACTGACAGCGCGGGCGGCTCTGGTATCCTCGGCGGCATGAAAAAATCACTCCCCCTCAGCCTGATCGCGGCCCTCGGTGAAAACCGCGTGATCGGCGTCGACAACAGCATGCCGTGGCACTTGCCGGCGGATTTCAAATATTTCAAGGCCACCACCTTGGGCAAGCCGATCATCATGGGTCGCAAGACCTGGGATTCGCTGGGCCGCCCGCTGCCGGGGCGCTTGAACCTGGTGGTAAGTCGTCAGACCGGCTTGCAGCTCGAAGGTGCCGAAGTGTTTGCCTCGCTGGAGGCCGCCGTCGAGCGCGCCGAAGCCTGGGCCATTGAGCACGAAGTGGACGAACTGATGCTGATTGGCGGCGCGCAGTTGTACACCCAAGGGCTGGCGGAAGCCGACCGGCTGTACCTGACGCGTGTGGGTTTGAGCCCGCAAGGGGATGCGTGGTTTCCTGAGTTCGATCAGGCGCAGTGGACGTTGGTGTCAGAAGACAAGCACGCCGCCGCAGAGGGCAAACCGGCGTTCAGCTTTGAGGTGTGGGAACGGCTGTAAGGCTGACACATCCCCTGTAGGAGCGAGCTTGCCTCGCGATCTTTTGATCTTCTAAAAGATCGCGAGGCAAGCTCGCTCCTACAAGGGATTGAGGGTTAGGCGTGCGCCAGATCACCATGATCGTCTTCGGCCAGAATGGCCTTGTCGGTCTGGTGCAACGCCTGGCTGGTGACTGTACCGGCGACCATCGAGCCGCTGACGTTCAGCGCCGTGCGGCCCATGTCGATCAACGGCTCGACCGAGATCAGCAACGCCACCAATGACACCGGCAAGCCCATGGCCGGGAGCACGATCAGGGCCGCGAAGGTTGCACCGCCGCCCACGCCCGCAACGCCCACCGAACTGATGGTCACAATGGCCACCAACGAAGCGATCCACACCGGGTCCAGCGGGTTGATGCCGACCGTGGGGGCAACCATCACCGCGAGCATGGCCGGGTACAGACCGGCACAGCCGTTTTGCCCGATGGTCGCGCCAAACGAGGCAGCAAAGCTGGCAATCGAAGCCGGAATACCCAAGCGGCGGGTTTGCGCTTCGATGCTCAGCGGGATGCTCGCCGCGCTCGAACGGCTGGTGAAGGCGAAAGTCAGCACCGGCCAGACTTTGCGGAAGAAACGCAGCGGGTTAACGCCCGACATCGACAAGATCACCCCGTGAATCACGAACATCAGCGCCAGGCCGATGTACGACACCACGACAAAGCTGCCCAGTTTGAGGATGTCTTGCAGGTTGGAGGTGGCGACCACTTTGGTCATCAGCGCCAACACGCCGTACGGGGTCAGTTTCATCACCAGACGCACCAAGCGCATCACCCAGGCTTGCAGGGTGTCGATGGCGTTGAGCACTTTGCTGCCTTTTTCCGGCTCGTCCTTGAACAGTTGCAGGGCGGCAATGCCAAGGAAGGCGGCGAAGATCACCACGCTGATGATCGACGTCGGCTTGGCGCGGGCCAGGTCAGCGAACGGGTTCTGCGGGATAAACGACAGCAGCAATTGCGGCACGTTAAGGTCCGAGACCTTGCCGGCGTAGTCGCTCTGGATCACGTGCAGGCGGCTGATTTCGGCAGCGCCCGCGACCAGGCCGTCGGCGGTGAGGCCGAACAGGTTGGTCAGGCCGATACCCACCAGCGCCGCGATCATGGTGGTGAACAGCAACGTGCCGATGGTCAGGAAACTGATCTTGCCCAGCGACGACGCGTTATGCAGGCGCGCCACGGCGCTCAGGATCGAGGCAAAGACCAGCGGGATGACGATCATCTGCAGCAGTTGCACGTAGCCACTGCCGACCAGTTCGAACCAGCCGATGGAGGTTTTCAGGGTTTGGCTGTCCGTGCCGTAGACCAGGTGCAAGCCCAAGCCAAAGAGCACGCCGATAACCAGCGCCAGCAGGACTTTTTTTGCCAGGCTCCACGCGGTGTGGCGGGTCAGCGACAAGCCGAACAGCAACGCGAGGAACACCAGCAGATTGAGAATCAGCGGGACATTCATGAGGGCTCCGGGGGAGAGGGGGACGACGCAGGTGACGTCTTCAAGCGATAAAATTTTCGAACCGGAAATGCTAACAGGTTGATATAGCTCGAAATATATCGTTCTGGAATGACTACCTTCACTTTTGGAATAAGCGCATGGCGTTATCAAGACGGTCGAGGTCGCATCCACGCTAAAACTGTCACAGAGGTTTGCTAGCGTCGTCGCCTTTCTTAAGGAGCATAGTCGATGAGGCTGACGGCGAAGTTGATAGCTGCAACCCTGTGTTTGGGCTTGGCCGGGCAGGTGTTGGCAACCGAATTGGAACACTGGCCGGCCGATCAGGCGAAGCAATTGAACGCCATGATTGCGGCCAACGCGAACAAAGGAAACTTCGCGGTCTTTGACATGGACAACACCAGCTACCGCAACGACCTTGAAGAAGCGTTGCTGCCGTACATGGAAAACCTCGGCCTGATCACCCGTGACAGCCTGGACCCTTCCCTCAAGCTGATCCCGTTCAAAGACACGGCCGAGCACCAAGAAAGCCTGTTCAGCTACTACTACCGTTTGTGCGAGATCGACGACATGGTCTGCTACCCGTGGGTGGCGCAGGTATTTTCGGGCTTCACCCTGCAACAGCTCAAAGGCTATGTGGATGAGTTAATGGCGTCCGGCCAGCCGATCCCGGTGTCTTACTACGAAGGCGACACGGTCAAGACCGCTGAAATCCAGCCGCCCAAGGTGTTTGCCGGTCAGGTTGAACTGTTCAACAAGCTGATGGAAAACGGCATCGACGTGTACGTCATGACCGCCGCTTCAGAAGAGCTGGTGCGCATGGTCGCGGCCGATCCCAAGTACGGCTACAACGTCAAACCGCAGAACGTCATCGGGGTCAGCACCCTGCTGAAAAACCGCGACACCGGCGAGCTGACCACGGCGCGTAAACAGATCAGCGCGGGCACGTACAACGAAGAGGCCAACATGGGCCTGGAACTCACGCCTTACCTCTGGACCCCGGCCACCTGGATGGCGGGCAAACAGGCGGCGATCCTGACCTACATCGACCAATGGAAAAAACCGGTGCTGGTGGGCGGCGATACGCCATCGAGTGACGGCTACATGTTGTTCCACAGCGTTGACGTGGACAAAGGCGGGATCCACCTGTGGATAAACCGTAAAGACAAATACATGGCGCAGCTGCAAGGCATGATTGCCAAAAACGCAGCGGCCCAGGCCAAAGCCGGCCTGCCGGTGACGGCAGACAAAAACTGGGTGATCGTCAAACCAGATGAGATCCAGTGAAGCAGCCTTGTAGGAGCGAGCTTGTCTCGCGATCTTTTGATCTTTTAAAAGCTCGCGAGGCAAGCTCGCTCCTACAGGCAGATGTATCAAACAAAAATCCCGGCACATGGCCGGGATTTTTGTGTAACGCGTTGGCTTATGGCACCAATTTGTCCAGCAGCGCCTTATCACGCACCGCGCCCTTGTCGGCGCTGGTGGCCAGCAAGGCGTAGGCCTTGAGGGCGGTGGTGACTTTGCGTGGGCGGACTTCAACCGGCTTCCAGCCTTTTTTGTCCTGCGCAACACGGCGTGCCGCCAAGTCTTCGTCGCTGACCAACAGGTTGATCGAGCGGTTCGGAATGTCGATCAGCACTTTGTCGCCATCTTGCACCAGACCAATCGCACCACCGGCGGCGGCTTCTGGCGAAGCGTGGCCGATGGACAGACCCGAGGTGCCGCCCGAGAAACGGCCGTCGGTCAGCAAGGCGCAGGCTTTGCCCAGGCCTTTGGATTTCAGGTACGACGTCGGGTACAGCATCTCTTGCATGCCCGGGCCGCCTTTAGGGCCTTCGTAACGGATGATCACGATGTCACCGGCCTTTACTTCGTCAGCCAGAATGCCGCGCACGGCGCTGTCCTGGCTTTCAAAGATCTTGGCGTTGCCTTCAAACACGTGGATCGACTCGTCAACACCGGCGGTTTTCACCACGCAACCGTCCAGCGCGATGTTGCCGTACAGCACGGCCAGGCCGCCTTCTTGCGAGTAGGCGTGCTCGACACTGCGGATGCAGCCGTTTTCACGGTCGTCGTCCAGGGTGTCCCAGCGGGTCGACTGGCTGAACGCGGTCTGCGTCGGGATACCGGCAGGGCCTGCACGGAAGAACGTGTGCACGGCTTCATCGTCGGTCTGGGTGATGTCCCACTTGGCGATGGCATCTGCCATGGTCGCGCTGTGCACGGTCGGCAAGTCGGTGTGCAGCAGGCCGCCACGGGCCAGCGAACCGAGGATGGAGAAAATGCCGCCAGCGCGGTGCACGTCTTCCATGTGGTACTTCTGGATGTTCGGCGCCACTTTGCACAACTGCGGCACATGGCGCGACAGGCGGTCGATGTCTTTGAGGTCGAAGTCGATCTCGGCCTCTTGGGCAGCGGCCAGCAAGTGCAGGATGGTGTTGGTCGAGCCGCCCATGGCGATGTCCAGCGTCATGGCGTTTTCGAACGCCTTGAAGTTGGCGATGTTGCGCGGCAATACCGATTCGTCGTTTTCGACGTAGTACTGGCGGCACAGGTCGACGATGGTGCGGCCTGCCTGCAGGAACAGTTGCTCGCGGTCGCTGTGGGTCGCCAGGGTCGAACCGTTGCCCGGCAAGGCCAGGCCCAGGGCTTCGGTCAGGCAGTTCATGGAGTTGGCGGTGAACATGCCGGAGCACGAACCGCACGTTGGGCAGGCGCTGCGCTCGTACTCGGCAACCTTCTCGTCAGAAGCGCTGGAGTCGGCGGCGATGACCATGGCATCGACCAGGTCGAGACCGTGGCTGGCGAGCTTGGTTTTGCCCGCTTCCATTGGCCCGCCCGACACGAAAATCACCGGGATGTTGAGGCGCAGTGCGGCCATCAGCATGCCAGGGGTGATTTTGTCGCAGTTGGAAATACACACAATGGCGTCGGCGCAGTGGGCGTTGACCATGTACTCGACGGCGTCGGCAATGATCTCGCGGCTCGGCAGCGAATACAGCATGCCGTCGTGGCCCATGGCGATGCCGTCGTCTACGGCGATGGTGTTGAATTCTTTGGCAACGCCGCCAGCCCGTTCGATCTCGCGGGCCACCAGTTGGCCCATGTCCTTGAGGTGGACGTGGCCGGGTACGAACTGGGTAAAGGAGTTGGCAATGGCGATGATCGGCTTTTTGAAGTCGGCATCTTTCATCCCCGTGGCGCGCCACAGTGCGCGGGCGCCGGCCATATTGCGGCCGTGGGTGGAGGTCTTGGAACGATAGTCAGGCATGGAACAGCTCCGGGCGGCTAATCAGGTAACAAACAGGGAAGTGAGCTTCTAATCGCTAGGGGATCACACAGAAAATGACCACGTATCCACTAGTTGCCGTGAACGCTGCGGGATCGCCGCACGCTTGGGCTTGAGCTCATAAACCCGCCGGGGATGATTGGCGATGAATGCGTCGATTCTACACGGCTGGCGGTGGGAGGGAATGGTCCAAACCGTGAAGATAGCGGCTACGGGACGAGCGCCCGCTCGCGGATCAGCGCATTCAAACCGAGCGCGATGGCGCTCAGGATCAAAAAGCACACGGCCAGGGTGCTGGTGAGGTGGTCGTCGGCCAGGTTGATCACCAGGCTGATCAGGCCGCCGCACATAAAAATCAGCAGGCAACCAGCGGAGGTCGATGTGCCCGCGAGTTGCGGGTAGAGGCTCATGGCTTTGGAGTTGGCGATGGGCCTGCAAATGGTGGTGCCTGCTGTGCAGATGAGCATGGGGGTCAGCACCGTGATGGCAGACACGCCAAATTGCCAGGTAAGCCCCAGCATCACCAGCCCGGAAGCGGCGATCAGGCACAGGCCGGCAGTGATTTGTGTCTCGCTGGTGAGCTTGCGGTGCAGCACGCTGGCCATGATGCCGCCGACGATGTACGCCGCGCCATACAGCAGCAAGGCCCAGGCAAACTGGTAGGCCGAGAGCTGGAGGTGCTCCATGAAAATCAACGGCGACAGGACGATAAACGAGAAGTGGCAGGCAAAGGCCAGGGCCGAAATCAGCCAGTAACCGACGAAGCGGATATCAGAAAACAGCCGCCAATACCCGGCGAAAAACTGCCGTGCTGACGGCCTGTGGCGGCTGCGGGACTCGGGCAGCAGGTGCAGTGACCAGCACCAGACCACTACCGCCAGGGCGATGAACACATAAAAGCTGCCTTGCCAGCCCAGGTACAGTTGCAGCCAGGTGCCGACCAAGGGGGAGCAGGAAATGAAGATCCCGCCGCCGGTGGCCATCCAGATCCGGATGCGCTCCAGTTCGCGCCCTGTGAACACGTCCTGGATCAGCGCTTGTGACAGGGCAAACGCGCCACAGCCGACGGCCTGTATCACGCGGAAAAACATGAACCAGGCGAAATCCATGGCAAACAGGCAGCCCGTTGCGCCGATGGTCGCGAGGGCAATGCCGGTCAGCAGCAACTTTTTACGCCCAAACATATCGGACAAAGGCCCGATCAGCAGCAGCGACACGGCCAGGCCGATGGCGAAAATACTCACCGACTGCGCGACGTCGGACGGTGTGGTGCGAAAGTGGCTGGACAGGGCCGGGAAGGAGGGCAGCACCACGTCCAGGGGGAAGACGGCGAGCAGGGTCATTGTCATCAACAAGGCAATGGTTGCGCGGGGTTTTGCAGGGGTGTCCGTGGGCGGCTGCACTGATGTGTCCGGTGTTAATCAGGGCGGGCAGTGTTCTGCGCCGGTGCTGGTTTTACAACGATGTCCTGAGTAGGCCGGTACTTGTATTTCTGTAAGAAAAAACTTTTCTCTGCGTCGCCGCGCTCTAGGCCGGCCATGCCGGGTTTTACCCCCGTCTCTGGGCGTGACTACACTCAGGGGCTACAGTGGCGAACGCTTTCTATGAATAAGGATGTTGAATGCTGACCCTTAATCGATCCGTTTATGGGTGTCTGGCCATTGGCCTGGTGCAAGGGCTTTTACTGTGGCTGGCCAGTGACATTGCCGAGCCGGGCATCAAATACGCGCTGGTGACCGCCGTGCTGGTGGGCGGGATCAACCTGTTGCTGCTGGGCGACAACGTGCGTCAGCGAGGCGCTGTCTGGCTGGTGCTGGGCCTTACCTGCGTGATGACGGCGATCAGCGCGTGGGTGTTCTGGAAGTACAGCGAAACCTGGCTTTACAGCCACTGGTTGAGCGGTAGCTGGACCTGCTTTGCCGTGGTCATCGCCTACATATGTACGGCGTTTATCTTGAGTTGGCCGACCCGCGAAGGGCGCATGCCGCGCTATGAAGATTTGTTCCGGCATGCCTGGGACACGGTGTTTATCGTGCTGCTGGGCTTGCTGTTGAATGCGGTGTTTTGGGCGTTGCTGCTGTTGTGGGGCAGCCTGTTCAAAATGCTCGGCATTGTGGCGCTGAACAAACTGTTTTTTACCGATGGTTTTGTCTGTGTCAGCTCGGCCGTGGTGTTTGCCCTGGGGCTGCAAATGGGCCGCGATAACGACCGGGTGATTGGTCTGTTGCGCGGCATCTTGCTCACGCTGTGCCGCTTTTTGCTGCCGCTGAGTTCAATGATCGCCATTGTGTTCACGTTTACCTTGCCGTTCAGCGGTCTGGCGCCCATTTGGGACACCGGCTATTCGACGCCGATCATGGTGTGCCTGGTGGCGGCCAACCTGTTCTTGCTCAACGGGGTGTTTCAGGACGGTCATCAAAGCAGCGGCTACCCGCTGTGGCTCGTGCGCATGGTGGATCTGTGCCTGCTGTGTTTGCCGGTGCTGGTGGTGCTGGCCGGGTATTCGAGCTGGTTACGCATTGAGCAATACGGCCTGACGCCTAGCCGTGTGCTGGCGATGTTGCTGGTGCTGGTGGTGTTCGCCCATTGTGTGGCGGCGCTGTGGGCCGTGTTTGCCTCGAAATCGACCTGGCTGGGCAGCTTGCGGGTCAGCAACCCGTGGATCGCGCTGGCGTGCGTGGTGCTGTTGCTGGGCATTCATACGCCGTGGTTCAGCCCGTTGAAGATCAGTGCGCAGAATCAGGTGCAGCGCGTGCTCAACGGTAAAACCCCGGTTGAGACCTTTGATGCCGACACCTTGCGCTATCGTTTGGGCGCGCCGGGCGTGCAGGCGTATGAAGGGTTGTTGGCGCAAGTCGAGCGCGGCGAGGTACTCACCGAGCCTGCGCGGGCGGTGCTGCTGAAGCGGCTCAAGGACGTCGAAATCGGCCGCAGCGGTGCTGCGCAGAACGACCGGTTGCTGGAGTGGATCGGCCCTGGCGTGGAAGGCAGCGAGCAGTTCGATGCGCTTGGCATGGCTGGCCATCTGTGCCGGTATCCGGGGTGTGCGATGTGGGCTGTCGATCTGGATCAGGACGGGCAGCTTGAAGTGCTGCAGTTGCCCAAGCAGGAGTGGCCGGGCCCGCTGTACTTTTTCAAGCGCAATGCCCAAGGCAAGTGGCTGCGCGCCGGGATGTATGAAATGGACGACAACCCGCTGGAATTGATCAAGAAGATTCGCGAAGGGGAAGTCCAGCTGGTGAAACCGCGTTACCAGTCGTTGCAGATCGGCGGTGCGGTACTGAGCCCGCGGGTGGATAAGCCCTGATGCTAAACCCGTGGGAGCGGGCTTGCTCGCGATGCAGGCGATGCGGTTTTCAGTAAAACCGTGTCGTGCCAATCGCGAGCAAGCCCGCTCCCACAAGGGGGTTAGGTGTTAGGCAGCAAACGGCAGGTGATGCTCTTGATGTAGCGGGTTTCGACAATCGCCGGGTGCACCGGGTGATCCGGGCCCTGGCCACCGCGTTCGAGCATCTGGATGTTGCGGTCCAGATGGCGGGCGCTGGTCAGCAGGATGTTTTGCAGATCGTCTTCCGGCAAGTGCATCGAGCACGACGCGCTGACCAGAATCCCGTCTTTGTTGAGCAAACGCATGGCTTGCTCGTTGAGACGGCGGTAAGCCGCCTCGCCGTTTTTCAGGTCTTTTTTGCGTTTGATGAAGGCCGGCGGGTCAGCCACGATCACGTCAAAGCGCTCTTCGTTGGCTTTGAGCTCGCGCAGGGCTTCGAACACATCGCCTTCCATGCTGGTGACTTTGTCGGCCACGTCGTTCAGCGCGGCATTGCGATCAACGCCGTCCAGAGCAAACCCCGAGGCATCGACACAGATCACTTCGCTGGCGCCAAACGCCGCTGCTTGCACGCCCCAGCCACCGATGTAGCTGAACAGGTCGAGGACTTTTTTGCCTTTGACGTACGGGGCCAAACGCGCGCGGTTCATGCGGTGATCGTAGAACCAGCCGGTTTTCTGGCCTTCCATGACCGGTGCTTCGAACTTGACGCCGTTTTCTTCCAGGGCCACCCACTCCGGCACCAGACCGAAGACGGTTTCGACGTAACGCTCAAGGCCTTCTGCATCGCGGGCTGCTGAGTCGTTCTTGAACAGGATGCCGCGTGGCTTGAGCACTTGCACCAGCGCTGCAACCACGTCGTCTTTGTGGCGTTCCATGGTGGCAGAGGCCAACTGCACCACCAGAATGTCGCCGAAACGGTCAACCACCAGGCCTGGCAGCATATCGGAATCGCCGTACACCAGACGGTAGTAAGGCTTGTCGAACAGACGGTCACGCAGGGACAGGGCCATGTTGAGGCGGTGAACCAGCAGCGACTTGTCCAAGGGCAGCTTGATGTCACGCGACAGCACGCGCGCGCAGATCAGGTTGTTCGGGCTCATGGCCACGATGCCCAGCGGCTTGCCACCTGCGGTTTCGAGCAGCGCTTGGTCACCGGCTTTAAAGCCGTTAAGCGGGGTGGTGGCTACATCAATTTCGTTGCTGTAGACCCACAAGTGGCCGGCGCGCAGGCGTCGATCGGCATTGGCTTTAAGGCGCAGGCTTGGCAGGGACATGAAGTCGCTCCGGGTATTGAAAAGGGCGCGATTATAGCCTTAGACGCCACCTGCAAGCTTGGCTGATTCGCGGTATTGCGTCGGATCGCGCGCCCATTCGCGCAGAAAATTCCGCTAGAATCGCCGCCTATTCCAGAGTGTGCAGACATGCCCCCAGAGCTTTCATCGCAACAGATCAGTCAGGCTTTGCAAGGCATCAGCGTGCCGCCTCAACCGCAAATCATGGTGGATTTGCAGATGGAGCAGTACATGCCGGACCCGGATCTTGAGGTGATTGCGCGCTTGATCGCTCAGGACCCTGGCTTGTCGGGCGCGCTGCTTAAAATCGTCAACTCGCCGTATTACGGCCTGACCAACAAAATCGCTTCAATTCGTCGCGCAGTGACGCTGCTGGGCAGCCGCACGGTGATCAACCTGATCAATGCCCAGTCGATCAAGGGCGAGATGGGTGACGACACCATCGTCACCCTCAACCGTTTCTGGGACACCGCCCAAGACGTTGCCATGACCAGCCTGAGCCTGGCCAAGCGCACCGGCATGTCGGCACCCGATGAAGCCTATGCGCTGGGCTTGTTTCACGATTGCGGCATCCCGCTGATGCTCAAGCGCTTCCCGGATTACATGCACGTGCTGGAACAGGGCTACGCCAACGCAGGCCCTGGCCATCGCGTGGTGGACACGGAAAATCGCCACTTCAACACCAACCATGCGGTGGTCGGCTACTACACGGCCAAATCCTGGCGCTTGCCGGCGCACCTGACCGAGGCGATTGCCAACCACCACAATGCGCTGGCGATTTTCAGCGACGAGTCCTCGCGCAACGGCCCGCTGAAAAACCTGCTGGCGGTGCTGAAAATGGCCGAGCACATTTGTGCGTCGTCCAACGTCCTCGGCAACCAGCGTGAAGACCATGAATGGAACAGCATCAGCCATCTGGTGCTGGACTACATTGGTTTGTCCGAGTATGACTTTGAGAACGTGAAAGAAAGTATCCGCGAGTTAGGGGCTGACTAGATGCCTGAGTTACCAGAAGTCGAAACCACCCGCCGGGGCATTGCCCCGCACCTTGAAGGGCAGCGGGTCAGCCGGGTCATCGTGCGTGACCGGCGTTTGCGCTGGCCGATCCCCGAAGACCTGGATGTGCGTTTGTCCGGGCAGAAAATCGTGCAGGTTGAGCGCCGCGCCAAGTATTTGCTGATCAATGCCGAAGTCGGGACGTTGATCAGCCACTTGGGCATGTCGGGCAATTTGCGTCTGGTCGAGGCGGGCCTGCCGGCGCTCAAGCATGAGCACGTCGACATTGAGCTGGAGTCGGGGCTGGCCTTGCGCTACACCGACCCGCGTCGCTTTGGCGCGATGCTTTGGAGCCTTGACCCGCTGAACCACGAACTGCTGATCAAGCTGGGGCCGGAGCCGTTGACCGACCTGTTTGATGGCGAGCGGTTGTTCCAGCTGTCGCGCAAGCGTTCGATGGCGGTCAAGCCTTTCATCATGGACAACGCGGTGGTGGTGGGCGTGGGCAATATCTATGCGACAGAAGCGCTGTTTGCCGCAGGCATTGACCCGCGTCGCGAGGCCGGGAGCATTTCGCGGGCGCGTTATTTAAAGCTGGCGATTGAGATCAAGCGGATTCTGGCGGCGGCGATAGAGCGGGGCGGCACCACGCTGCGCGACTTTATCGGCGGTGACGGCCAGCCGGGTTATTTCCAGCAGGAACTGTTCGTGTACGGCCGTGCTTATGAGGCGTGCAAGGTCTGTGGTACCGAACTGCGCGAGGTCAAACTGGGCCAGCGAGCCAGCGTGTTCTGCCCCCGCTGCCAAAAGTAACCCCAAACCCTGTAGGAGCGAGCTTGCCTCGCGATCTTTTGATTGTTTAAAAGATCGCGAGGCAAGCTCGCTCCTACAAAGGCAACCCTTACGCCTTACCCGTGATCAGCCGGTATTTTTCCATCAGCTGTTCTTCGGTTTCCGGGTGGGCTTCATCCAGCGGGATGCAGTCAACCGGGCATACCTGCTGGCATTGCGGCTCGTCGTAGTGGCCTACGCACTGGGTGCACAGGTTCGGGTCGATCACGTAGATCTCTTCACCCTGGGAAATAGCAGCGTTCGGACACTCGGGTTCGCAGACGTCGCAGTTAATGCAATCGTCGGTGATGATCAGGGACATGGGTACTCCGGCCGGGGCGGTTTGCCCGGGCAACTAAAATCGAATGCGGCAATTGTGCCGCATTGGCGCCCGCAGTGCACGCGGGCGCCGCTTCAGCGGTTACTTCTTGCGAAACCGCTCGGTCAGGGCGTCAGCCACGGCCGGGTGGACAAACTTGCTGATATCGCCGCCCAAAGCAGCGATTTCACGGACTAACGTCGACGATATAAACGAATAGCGCTCGGACGGCGTCAGAAACAGGCTTTCGACGTCGGGTGCCAATTGGCGATTCATGTTCGCCAGCTGAAACTCGTACTCGAAGTCCGACACGGCACGCAGGCCACGCAGAAATACATTGGCGTTCTGTTCTTTGGCGAAGTGCGCAAGCAGCGTCGAGAAGCCGACTACCTCGACATTGGGCAGGTGCTTGGTGACCTCACGCGCCAGCTCAACGCGCTGTTCCAGAGGGAAGAGCGGGTTTTTTTTGGGGCTGGCCGCGACCGCAATGATCACGTGATCGAACAGGCGCGAGGCGCGCTCGACCAGATCGCCATGCCCCTTGGTAATGGGGTCAAATGTACCTGGGTACAACACTCGGTTCATCGCGTCGTCCTGGCGGGAATCCGTTGGGGAGTCGGATGGTATCGCAGCATTCCCGGTCGGCCAAGTCGCCAATTTAAGAAGAAAGCACTATAGACGCCGCCAGTTAACTCCTTTTTCACGGATTTTTAAGCCGTTGGGCCAGCTCTGTCGCGAGTTTGGCGGTGAGTGCGTACACCGACAATTGTGGGTTGGCGCCGATGCTGGTGGGGAACAAAGAGCCATCATGGATCGACAGATTGCGTAACTGATGATGGCGCCCAAGGCTGTCGGTGACCGCCATGTGCGGGTTTTCCCCCATGGCGCAGCCGCCCATCACATGGGCGCTGGCCAGGCGCGTTCGATACCGCTCAAAGCTCAAATTATTGATGTGCTCGCGGGTTTCGCCCAGGGTTTTCAGATAGCGCGCATCGCTGTGCAACGGCATCACTGCGCTGGCTCCGGCGGCAAACTGGATCTCGGCCATGCTGTGGAACGCCCGCCTGAGCCCGTCCCAGCTATACGGCGTGACGCTGTAATCGAGCACGGGGCTGCCGTCTGCGCGCAACTCAACGTTACCGCCGGGGCTGTCGGGGTGAAAACCGTCGCGCATCAGGGCCAGCATCATGTGGGTGTTGGGCAGTTGTGCCATGTGTTCGGCGTTGGTTTCGCCGTAACCGCCAAACAAGGTGGCGGCCAGCGCCGGGTGCAAGGGCGGGACTTCGAGTTTGTAGCCCATGGGGCCGGTTGCGCCGTCTTGCCACTGAAAATGGTCGGTGTAAATCGACTGCGGGGCGCCGTAAAACGGATTGATCGCCGTCGCAAACTGCGCGGCCGAGAAGTTGACCAGGTGCAGAAACGTACGCTTGCCCACTCGCCTGTACGGGTCGGGCGCCTCTGAGCGCAACAGCAGGCCGGGGCTGTTGATGCCGCCGCCGGCCAGCACGTAATGCCGCGCCTTGACCGTAATGGTGCAGCCTGTGGGCGCCACGCTGCGCCTGTCCATGGCTTGGCACTCCAGGCCGGTGACCTGATCACCTGCAATCAACAAACGCTGGGCGCGGGCCAGATACAGCAGCTCGCCGCCGTTTTCGAGGGTCGCGGGAATGGTCGTCACCAGCATCGACTGCTTGGCATTGGTCGGGCAGCCCATGCCGCAATAACCGAGGTTCCAGCAGCCGCGCACATTGCGCGGGATCACCTGCCAGCGGTAGCCGAGTTTTTCACAGCCGGTGCGGATCACCTCGTTGTTGGCGTTGGGCGGGACCAACCACGGAGCCACGCCGAGCCGTTGCTCCATCTGCGCAAACCAGGGCGCCATGGCTGCTTCACTGTGGCCGCTGACCGCGTGCTCGCGGGCCCAATGCTCCAGCGTCGGCGCCGGGGTGCGAAAACTGGAGGTCCAGTTGACCAGGGTAGTCCCGCCCACCGCGCGGCCTTGCAGGATGCTGATGGCGCCGTCTTTGCTCATGCGCCCGATGCCTTCCTGATACAGGTTGGTGTAGGCCTCGCCTTCGAGCAGCTTGAAATCGCTGCTGGTCTTGAGCGGGCCTTCTTCGATCAGCAGCACTTTAAAACCTGCGTTACTGAGGATTTCTGCCGTCGTGCCGCCCCCGGCGCCGCTGCCAATAATGGCGATGTCGGCTTCCAGCGTCAGGTCGTTGACGAGGGTTGAGCCGTTATGGGTTTTCCATCCGCGTGCCAGGCCTTCGCGGAATAGATCGGGTACAGGCATAAGGACGTCTCATGAAAATTATTATTGTGTGAATCAAACCGTCGGCGGGCCGGGGTACCCGCAATGGGGCCACAACTCGGGCTTTTCGTAGCCGCTCATCATCACCAGTTGCAGCAACGAGGCATGGCCCATGCGCAACAGGCTCAAGCTGCTGTTTTGCCAGCGATGCAGGAAGTAGCGGATTTGATCGGGGGTGGTCTTCTCCCAACTGCTCCAAAGCCCCGTGAGCGGGCCGCGAGTGACCGGCATGGCCAGCACGTCGAATAGCTGCAAGGTCAGCTTGAGCAGCTCTGGCGAGAGGTGAGCCAGGTTGTTGTCCAGCGTGTGCAAGGTGGCGTCTGTCGCTCCCGGCAGGGAGGTGTGCGAAATGCTGCCCGCCAGCATCACCGGCACCAGCGCCTGTAAAAACACCAGGTCGGTGCTGCGCAGCACCCTGAAACCCCGGGCGCTGAAAGTGGCCGAGCAGCCGCTGAGGCTGGCGCCCAGCCCGGCAGTGGCCAGAAAAGCCGAGGCGCAAAGGCCGACTTTTAAAACGCCACGGCGGGACAGTAGCGTCGGTTCTTCCAGAAATTCCGGCATGGCTTGGTCTCGCCGTTTGAGGCTATCGGATAAACAGCTTTTGAATCAGGCGTACCAGCGACCGGCCATACGGTGGGTAAACCGCCAGCGAACTGTTCCAGCGCTGTTTGCTCAACACCCCTTTGGCGTGGCTGAACGTCAGGAAACCTTCGTGCCCGTGGTAACGCCCCATCCCGCTCTGGCCGATGCCGCCAAATGGCAGGTCGTCGATGGCCACGTGCAGCAGCGTGTCGTTAATGCAGACGCCGCCCGAGTGGGTGTCTTCGATGACGCGCTGTTGTTCGGCCTTGTTGTATCCGAAGTAATAGAGCGCGAGTGGGCGAGGTCTTGAGTTGATGTAGGCAAGCGCTTCATCGAGCGTGCTGTATGCGACAACAGGCAGCAGCGGGCCGAAGATCTCGTCCTGCATGACCTGCATCTGGTCGTTCACATTCAGCAGCAACGCGTGGGGCATGCGCCGCCCCTGGCCTTGGGCATAGAGCGGGATCAGCCGGGCGCCTTTTTCGCTGGCGTCTGTTTGCAGGTGCTCAAGCCGCGCCAATTGGCGCTCGCTGATGATGGCGGTGTAGTCCGGGTTGTCAGCCAGCGTTGGATAAAAATCGAGTACGGCCTGGCGGTAAGCCTCGATAAACCCGTCGACCCGCTCGTGCGGCACCAGCACATAGTCGGGCGCGATGCAGGTTTGCCCGGCGTTCAGGGTTTTGCCCCAGGCAATGCGCCGGGCGGCGTCTTTGAGCGGCACCTCAGTCGAGACAATAGCAGGGGATTTGCCGCCCAACTCCAGCGTCACCGGGGTCAGGTTATCGGCCGCGGCACGCATCACCTGCTTGCCGACATGGGTCGAACCCGTGAACAGCAGGTGGTCGAAGGCAAGGCTGGAAAACGCGACCGCCACTTCGGCGTCGCCCAACACCACAGCAACCATGTCCTCGGGGAAAATCCGCCCCAGCAGGTCTTTGAGCAAACGGCCGGTGGCTGGCGTGTACTCACTGAGTTTGAGCATCACCCGATTGCCCGCCGCCAAAGCGCCGATCAAAGGCCCCATGGCTAAATACAGAGGGTAGTTCCACGGCACGATCACACCCACCACGCCCACGGGCTGATACACCACCTTGGCGCTGGCGGGCTGGAACATCACGCCCACATGGCGCGATGACGGCTTCATCCAGCGTTTGAGGTGTTTGAGGGTGTAGTCAATGCCCTGCAAGCTGGGCATCAGCTCGGCAAACAAGGTTTCATCGGGGCTGCGGTGGCTGAAGTCCTGGCTGATGGCGTCAATCAACACTTCGCGCTCGCGGCTCAGCAATACACGCAGGCTCTTCAACCATTGCTGGCGTTGTGCTATTGGTGGGAGCGGATGAGCTGTGTAGGCCTTTCGCTGCAGGGCGAGAAGGCTGTGGAGATCGTCCAAGGTGCTGGAGGAACTGTGGCGGTGGGCACTGTCGGTAGACATCGTTCGCTCCCTGCGGATGTTTGGGGTTCTCGTAAGAGCCAAGATGTTTTTAGAGCCTGCGCTCTAGGTTGTCAATTGGGGGTCTGCCACTCGGGCTGTTTGAGCCACGGTGGTTAGGCTTTAAGATGTTTTTCGATATTCATCGAAGACCAATCCATGGCCGCACGATTAAAAACCAGCCAGCGCATCATCAATACCAGCCTGGAGTTGTTTAACCAGCTGGGTGAACGCAATGTCAGTACCAATCACATTGCGGCTCACATGGAGATTTCGCCGGGTAATTTGTATTACCACTTCCCCAACAAGCAGGCGATTATCTCGGTGCTGTTTAGCGAGTACGAGGTGCTGGTGCTGGACTTTCTGCGCCCGCCCGAAGGCCGTCTGCCTGACGTCAGCGACAAGCGCGATTACTTGAAGCACCTGCTCAATGCCATGTGGCGTTACCGCTTTTTGTACCGGGACATTGAACACCTGCTGCTCAGCGACTCTGAACTGGCCGTGCGTTACCGGTGTTTTTCCACGCAATGCCTGGCTCAGGGGCAAGCCATTTATTCGGGGTTTGTGCAGGCGGGCATTCTCGACATGACGCCCCAGCAAATCGAATCGCTGACGCTCAATGCCTGGATCATCCTGACGTCCTGGGTGGGTTTTTTGTGTACCACGAGTGAGAACGCCACCCACCTGTCCGAAGAGGCGCTGACTCGCGGAATCTACCAACTGCTGATACTGGAATCGGGCTATGTAACGCCGCCGTACCGTGCTGCCGTTGATGAGTTGCTCAAGGAATATTACGTTCCATTGCAAAAGACATTGGTCGTACAGTAGCGCTGTTACCACCCCACTCAGGAGTTCGCCATGCCCGTTGCGCAACTGATCAGCCCTCAAGCCCTGCACGAACGTCAGGCGCACCCCGGCCTGGTCATTCTGGATTGTCGTTTTGCCCTGGAAGACCCGGACTACGGGCACAGCAGTTATGTCGAAGGCCATATTGCCGGTGCGCAATTTGCCGACCTTAAGCGCCACCTCAGCGGCCCGGTGATCAAGGGCGTCACGGGGCGCCATCCGTTGCCTGAACCGTCGGCCTTGCTTGAGCAACTGCGGGCATGGGGCATCAACCAGGACAGCGATGTGGTGCTGTATGACGATGGTCCCGGTGCATTTGCGGCCCGTGCGTGGTGGTTGCTGGCGTGGCTGGGCAAGCGCGATGGTGTGTTTATTCTCGATGGCGGGTTGAAGGCCTGGCATGCGGCGGGTTTCAAACTGACCACGGACGAGCCCGATGTTGTGCCTGGCACCTTTGATGGTCAGCCGGATAGCCACTTGGTGCTGAGCGCTGAGCAATTGCAAGCGCGCTTGGGCCAGCCGGGGTTGACCCTGATCGACGCCCGCGCCAAGCCGCGTTTTCGCGGTGAGGTTGAGCCGATTGACCCGATTGCCGGGCATATCCCTGGGGCGCAATGTGCGGCGTTCAATGAAAACCTCGACAGCAGCGGGCGCTTCTTGCCAGCCGAGCAACTTAAACAGCGATTTGCCGAACAACTGGCGGGCCGCTCGCCGGATGAACTGGTGGCGTATTGCGGCTCGGGCGTGACGGCATGTCACAACCTGTTTGCATTGGGATTGGCGGGCTACCCGCTGGGCAAACTCTATGCGGGCTCATGGAGCGAATGGATCAACGACCCGGCACGAGGTGTCGCAACCGGGGATTGACCCCGTAGGAGCGAGCTTGCTCGCGATCTTTTGATCTTTAAAAGAATCAAAAGCCCCCTCACCCTAGCCCTCTCCCGAAGGAGAGGGAACTGATTGGGGGATGCTGTCGATTATCGGTGGCCTGTTTGCTACGCCAGCGTGGCGTAGAAGACGGGGTGGCAGCTCCTACACGGTTTTGTGTAGTCGCTGACGAGGCACGAGGCTGCGATGCGGACCGCAGGACCGCCGCCAAACGTTCAGGCATAACTCCGTAGGAGCGAGCTTGCCTCGCGATCTTTTGATCTTTAAAAGCTCGCTCCTACACGGTTTTGATGTAGCGATGAGGGCCGCAACACCACCGTCTACAGGCTTTGTGCGTGCTGCGCACTGGCCGCACGGTAGGCCGCCGGGCCGACGCCGTAGACTTTTTTGAACTGGCGGCTCAAATGGCTTTGGTCGGCAAAACCCAGTTGAGTAGCGACTTGCAGCGGTAAACAGCCTTGTTGCAACAAGCCGCGGGCATGGGCGATGCGTTGTTGCATCAGCCAGGTGTGCGGCGGCATGCCCGTGGCGCGCTGGAACACGCGGGCAAAGTGGAAGGGCGACAAGTTAACCGCCGCCGCCAGTTCTTCCAGCGAGGGCGGTTCGGCCAGCCGCGATTGCAGCAGCTCTTTGGCCTGGCGCACCGCCCGGTGTTCCACGCCCGGCTTGCCGGGCATCGGCAGGCGGGCATGGCGGTTGAGCAGGGTGAGCATCATTTGCCGCCAGAGCGTTTGTTGATGCAGCGCCGACTCCGGGCCTTCCAGCAAATGATGCAGTTGCTGCAACCCGTGAAACAGCTCCGGGTCGTGCAGCAGGGTGTCATTGAAGGTGGGCAGGTGGGTGCCGGGCAGGTTCAGCTCTTCCAGCAGGCTTTGGATCTGTTCGTTGTCCGGGTAGAACGCACGGTAGCGCCACCCGGCATCGTGGCCTTTGTGGCCGTTATGCACTTCGTCCGGGTTGATCAACACCAGTGTGCCGGTGCCGGCCAGGTGCTCTGCACCGCGATAGCGATAACGCTGGGCGCCGTCCATGATCATGCCGATCACAAAACCATCATGCACATGGGGCACAAAGCGGTGTTCGATGTAGCGCGCGGTGAGCAATTCGACGCCGTTCAACGGCGCCGTTTGCCAAAAGTGGATGGACTCACCTTGCTCCACATTCATTACGCAGACTCAGGCTTGAGGCTGGCCAACCACTGTGGAATGCGCCGCTCCAGGTAGTACCTGGGCGTTCTCGGCGAGCCCTCAACGAAACCCACATGGCCGCCCTTGGTGTGCAGCTCAAGTTCGGTGCAGGCGGACAGTTCGCTGGCTTCGGGGATGCTGTGTTTGAACACAAACGGATCGTCCTCGGACTGGATGATCAGCGTGGGCGTTTCAATGGCGCCCAGGAAGTAGCGGCTGGAGGCGCGGCGGTAATAGTCGTCGACGCTCTGATAACCGTTTAGCGGCGCGGTGACCCGGTCGTCGAACTCCCAAAAGGTGCGCAGTTTGCTCAGCGATTTGAGGGTGCCCAGCTTGGCCAGTGCGGCCAGCGCTTCGTGCTTGGCGTCCTGTTGGAACTGACGCTGTTTGATTTTGACGTAGGCCACCATTTCACGCATGAAGTGCGCCTGGTACACCTTGGAGAAGCCCATGCCGATGCGATCGGCGCACTGGTCGAGGCGAAACGGCACCGAGACCGCGACGCCACCTTGCAGGCCGCTGGCGCTGCCCGATTCGCCCAGGTATTTAAGCAGCACGTTGCCGCCCAGTGAGTAACCCACGGCATAGATCGGCGCCAGCGGGTAGCGCGCCCGCAAATGCGCAACGGTCGCGGCCAGGTCTTCACTGGCGCCGGAGTGGTAGCTGCGTGCCAGCAGGTTGGGCTCCCCCGAACACCCGCGCCAGTTCAGGGCCACGCTGGCCCAGCCCTGTTTTGCCAGGGCGCTCTGCTGGCCTGCAATGTAGTGCGAAGCCGAGGAGCCGGTCAGGCCGTGCAGCACCAGCACCAGCGGTTCATGGGCTGACGGCGTGCCGTGCCAGTCCAGGTCGAGAAAGTCGCCATCTTCGAGCCACAGGCGCTCGCGTTGATGTTCAACAACAGGTTTGGTGCGCCACAGCGGCCCCCACAGCGTTTGCAAATGAGGGTTGCCGAGGCCAGAAGCTGGTGTGAACAGTTCCACGGGTAACGCAGGGGAAGCGAGGGCGCGCACTTAAGTTCTCAGTCGGTGACAGGTATCGGAAAGTGCTTAAGTTGCCACAACGCGGCCTGCGGCCCAAGCAGTGTGTGTTGTGCGGTGCTCATCCAATTGGTCGAATTGCACAGCGGCTGTCCGTTGTTCTCACTCATGCTGACCACGGGCAGGGCTTGCTGGGCAACGCTGGGGCCGAGGGTGAGGGTGACCCAGGCATCGGCGTTCATGTGCCGGTTCATGGCGGCTTTTATCTGTCCGGCGGTCATTTTCTGGATCTCGGTTATTTTGTAAGTGAAGTCCAGGGTCTGGTCGAAACGGTTGATGTCCTCCAGTTCATTCAGCAGGTTCCTGTTGGTCGCGAGCAGTTGTGGCAGCGCCTGACGCAGGTATTTCTTGATGCTGTCCAACTGCTCTTGCGTGGGCCCATCCTTGAGGAACTGCTCAAACAGCGTTTTGGCATGGGCCAAGGCCTGCTCACTGTAGTGGGGCGGCGTATTGAACTGGGTGATCCAGGCCGTGGCGCCTCGGGCGTGCTCGATATCGGACTGCACCCCGTAAGTGACGCTGTGTTTCTCGCGTAGTTGATTATTTAAAACGCCATTGAACATCACATTGGCTACCTGCAGGGCCAGTGCGTCCGGGTGCTGATTGGGCACAACATTGTGTGCCATGACCAGCAAGGTCTGGCTCGTGCTGTCTTCAATGTGCAGGGTTCTGCCAGCGTTGGCCTGTGTGCCAAACGTTTGCGGCGCGGGCAGCGCAGGCCCTTGCGGCAGCGCGTCGGCCAAGGTTTGGCTGAGTAACTTGGCCTGCTCGGGCGTGAGGTCGCCGACGATCACCATTTGGGCGTTGGCTGCGGTATAGGCCCGCTGAAAAAAACTGCGAACCTGCGCGGCTTGTATGCGTTGAAGGCTGTCGTAGGTGCCGTTGATTGAGCGCGATAACGGCTGACCGGGGTACAGCTCTTCACGAATCTTTGCCAGCGCTCGCGCCTGCGCAAAAACTTGCTCAAGCTTGAGGTCTGACTGCAAGGATCGTCTTATTCGCGACAAGTTCTGCTCGCTGAAAGAGCGTTGGGTCAGGGTTTCGGTAAACAAGCTCAGCACCGGGGCAAGCACCTCGGGTGCGCTCAGGCTTCTGAGGGTCAGGTAGCTTTGCTCGGCATTTATGCCGTGGGTTATTTGCGCGCCGTAACGGTTAAATCCGCGGGCGATCTCGTCGGCGGGTTTGCGCGCCGAATCGACGCTGAACAGGGCCTGGGTCATGGCCGCCAGCCCCGGTGTTTCGCCATCGTAATAACTGCCCGCGGCAAAGCTGATTTCCAGGTCGACCATGGGCAAATGATGATTTTCCACAAACAGCACGCGGCTGCCTTGCTTGAGTGTCCACGACTGGATCCGGGGCGCGTGGGGCACGCCTGCGGGTTCTGTGAGTTCGCGCAGAGATTGCAACGGCAATGTGGGGTCGGGGGTTTCTGCTGCACGCACGTAACAGCCCGCCGCTAAAAAAATGCCCGATAGTGCGAACAGGCAGACGAGGGTGCCGCGTGCGATGCGGTGGGCATTATTCATGAGCTGACTCCTCAGGCAGCGCGTAGCTGGTGATTAACCGGTCCGCGACCAGAAAGGTCTGCGCTGTGCGTTGAATGTCTTGCGGGGTGATGGCGTTCAAGGCATCAAGCCGTGTCTGTTCGGTGCGCCAGGACAGCCCGGCCATTTCCAGCATGCCAATCTGCAGGGCGCGGTTTTCCGGTTCATCCTGGTCGAACACGCGCCGTGCCGTGATCTGAGCCCGCGCGCGTTCGAGGTCTTCAAGGCTTGGCGGGGCGGTTTTCAATGAGTCGATAATGGCCAGAATCCGCGTCTGGAGCGCCTTGAGCGTTTCAAGCGAAGCGGCTGTTTCGAGGTTGGGCAGCGCGCTGATGTTGAACAGCTCATCGCCGAGGCTGACCGCCTGGTAATGAACGGTGGTGGTGTCTGCCAAGCCTTCCTTGCGCACCAATAACGACTCGAACAGCGAGCTGTTTGCGCCACCCAGCATTTCGGAAATCAGCTCCAGTGCCGGTGCTGTTCGCGGGTCTGTTTGAGTGGCGAGGCTTGGCACATTGAAGGCCATGTACAGCACGGGTATTTGCTGGGGGATGTAGTGCGTGATGCTGCGCTCGCCGGGCATCGCCAGGTCGATGGGGGTTGAGCTGTAGGGCAGCGCCCGGCGGGCAATAGGGCCGAAATACCGTTCGGCCAGTTGTTTGACCTGCTGGGGGGTGATGTCACCGACGAGCACCAGCACCGCGTTGTTGGGGGCATACCAGCGTTGATACCAGCGCTTTACCTCTTCGGTTTGCAGGCGGTCCAGATCATGCCGCCAGCCAATGATCGGGTTGCCTGCGGCGCTGGCCGGCAGGGCCAGGCGCCGGGGGACTTCGATGGCGCGCTTGATGGGGTGGTGATCAGAGGCTTCGGTGCGCTCGTTTTTGATGATTTCACGTTCGCCGCTCCAAACCGTCGCAGACAGGTGAGCCGTGCTCATTTGGTCCGCCAGCATTTCAAAGCTGACACCCAGCGCATGCGGGGGCACGGTGTGGAAAAACAGCGTGGCGTCATTCAGGGTCATGGCATTTTGGCTGCCGCCCAGGTTCTGCAAAATATGGCCTGACTCGCCTGTGCAGAGCTTGCTGCTGCCATTGAACAGCATGTGCTCCACCGCATGGGACACGCCGGTTTGGCCCGGCTCTTCCTGATTTGATCCGATGCGATACCACAAGTGGGTCAGCACCAGGCTGGCGTTGTGGTCTTCGTAAACAATGATTTTGAGCCCGTTATCGAGTGTGAACTCATGAATGGGCGGTGGGCTGCTGGCCGATGCCAGCAGGGGATGGAGCATGACGCCGAGCAGCAGCCCGGCGATGAGTCTTTTCATGGTGGGTGTCCTGACGAGGGTTCGTCAGGACAGGTTGCGATAAACCCGGGCGGCAGGTGCGTTACATAAGTACGCAATACGCTCAGGGCTGAACGGCTGACAAGGGGCGTTGTTCGACCGTTGGGCCGAGGCTTGCGACCTTCCATTTATCGGCCCTGGAGTAACGATTGATGGCGTCTTTGATGTCTTGTCGCGACAGCTTTTGGGCGTGCATGACCAGCGCGTCGAAATTTCGGGGTAGGTCGTGGGCCCCCATAAGCAGCAACTGTTGAACCATTTGTGCATTGCTGGCGCTGGTCAGCGGCAAGTTGCCTGCCAACCGTCGTTTGACGGCGACCAGTTCCTCTTCGGTGGGACCGTCGCGCAGCCACTCGGCAAACAGCGTTTTGACCAGCGCGAGGGTGGCATCCTGCTGATCGGGGGCGGTTTGCAGGCTGATGGTCCAGGGCCCGCCCGCTTGCCAGAGCGGTATAAAGGCCGAGGCGGCGTAGCTCAGCCCGCGCTTGTGGCGCAGCTCATTGATCAGACGGCTGCTGTTGGAACCGCCGAATATCAGGCTGGCCACTTGCAACGCCACGTAATCCGGGTGGTTCGCCGGTACGCTCGGCTGCGCCAGCATGATCAAGGTCTGGCTGTAGGGGGCTTCGAGGTGTGTGTGGCCGGGCGGTGATGTCAGGTCCATAGCCAGTTCAACAGGCGCCAGTGCGGGGCCTTGGGGCAGGGCCTGGCTGATCGCGATGCTCAGGTCTGTGGCTTCATCATTTGAAATGTCCCCCACGATGACCAGCAGCGCGTTGGCCGCGGTGTAGGCGTTTTGATGAAAGCCCCGGACTTTCTCGGCGTCTATCAAGGCCAGGCTCTGGGCGTTACCTTCGACGGGGCGGGCGTAAGGGTGATTGCCATACACCTGTGCATGCAGCGTCTGTTGCAGGCGCGCTGTCGGGTTTTGCTGCACCAGCCCGATGGCATTGAGCGCTGACGCTTTGGCGCGCTCGACGGCTGCCGGGGCAAAAGCGGGCTGTGCGATCAGCCGCGTGAACAGGTCAATCGCCGCCTTGCGTGTCTCGCCGTCACTCAGTGTGCGCAGGGTTAACCGTGCTTCATCCTTGTCTACCGAAGCCGTCAGTTGTGCGCCCAATTGGTCAAACTTCTCGGCGATAGCCTTGGCGTCCATGCCTTCAACGCCCTGGTTCAAGAGCTTCAAGGTCAGGTTTGCCAGCCCTGGTAAAGCGCCATCACGGCTGCTGCCCGCCGAGAATCGCACGCTGATATCGACGATGGGCAGCGCGTGGGTCTCAATAAAAAGCACGCGGGTGCGTTCGTGGGTCGCATAGGCACGAATGCTCAGCGGGCGAGCTGCAATTTGACTGTCATCCAGGGTTTGCAAACTCTGCAAGGCCGTTGTTGGGCCTTCTGTTGCCTGTGCTTGAGCGCTCAGGCACAGGTTCAGCAGCAGGGTGGTCATAAACGCTAATCGCGCCAAAGGGTGGCGCTTAGACGTGAAGGCATTAGTCATGTTTTTTCTCCGGCCTTGGCATGTAGGCGGCGCTGAAGCGGTTTTCGGTGAGGTAGGTCGTGGCCAGTTGCTGGATGTCAGCAGGCGTCAGGGTTTGCAGGGCTTGTTCCTGTGCGTCGAGGGTCGACCAGGGCAGCCCGATGCTTTCCAGTTCACCTATTTCGCTGGCCTGCTTCTCGATCTGGTCGTGGGCGTACAGGCGTTTGGTGATGATCCTGCGCTTGGCGCGGTCCAGCGTTTGCGCACTGACCGGGGTGGTTTTGAGCGCTTTGAGCTGTGTCCAGATCAAGGCTTCAACGGCCTCCGGTGACTCGGTGCGTGACGGGCTGATTTCGGCCCAGATTCTGAGCAGGCCATCGCCCCGGTTCAGCAGGTCGTAATGGGAGTACGTCCCGGCCAGCACGCCTTGTTGATGCATCAGGCTGGCTTTGATGAGCGAGCTGTCGCTGCTGGCCAGCAGTTCGTTGAGCAGCAACAGGCCAAAGGCGGTTTGCGGGTCTTGTGCGGTGTTTAAACTGGGCACATTAAAGGCCATCACCAGCTTTGCATTGGGGCTGGGCAAGCGAAGGTGCAGCCCGCGTCGGCCCAGATGGGTCAATTCAATGGGGCGCTTGACCGTGGGCAAGGGGCGCGCAGCGATTGCGCCGAACTGTTGCGTCACCAGTGCTTTGGCCTGCTCCAGCGTCACATCGCCGACGATGACCAGCACGGCATTGTTGGGTGCATACCAGTCTTGATACCACTGCATGAGCAGCGGGTTGTTCAGCCGGTTGATGTCATGCATCCAGCCCAGCACAGGGTTCTTGTAGGTACTTGCCACATGACCAATGGTTTTGACCCGCTCATTGAGCAAGTTCCACAGGTTGCTGTCGACTGTCGAACGGCGTTCTCTCTGGATGATCAGCCGTTCGATGTTTAATTGGGCGTCACTCCAGCGTGCGCTGACCATTTGGTCTGCAAGGATTTCGAGTGACACCGCAAGGCGGTTGGTGGCCTGCAACTGTGTGTAAAGCGTTGCATCGGGGCGCGTGATTGCGTTGGCGCTGACGCCCAGCGATTCAAGCACTTTTAACGCTTCGCCCCGGGGCAGTTTGCTGCTGCCTTTGAACACCATGTGTTCCAGAGCATGGGACAAGCCGGTTTGCCCTTCCTGCTCATAACTGGCGCCGACTTTGTACCAAAGCTGCGAGGCCACCACGGGAGCGCGGTGGTCCTCGCGAACAATGACCTTTAGGCCGTTGTCGAGGGTAAACGTGTGGGTAACCGGTGCCGCGTGGGCGCAGGCGGTCGCTGGCAACCACAAGGTGATTAGCCAGCGAAACAAAAGAGAGGATTTCATCCGCAAGGATCCTTGAGTGTTCTGTGAATAAGGTCAGAACAGGTTGGATCAAGGCGGGTACTGCAAGGCGGTATATACGTAGCGCGCCTGGAGCATTCGGGTATCAGGCTTCGCGCGGCAAGCTGTGTGCGACGCTCAGGCGCTCCGGGCTGAAGTAGGTGTTGGCCACGCGCTGGATGTCATCTGCCGTGACGTTGTGGATCTGCCCGGCTTCGCTGTCGATCAGCGTCCATGGCAGGTCGATGGCGGCCAGGTTGCCCAGGATCGAGGCTTGTATTTCGAGGGTGTCTTGTTCTTCCAGGCTTTCAAGGGCCTGCTGTTGTCCGTACTTCAAGGTCTCGGCATCCAGTGCATGGGTTTTGAGTGATTCCAGCAGTTGTTTGATTTCCAGCTCTACCTGTTGCACCGACAGCAAGGTGTCTACGCCCAGGGTAGCCGCCAGCAGAAAGAGGTCATCGTTTCGGCGATAGGCCGGAAGACGGCTGATCACGCTGGACAGCGTGTGCTTGTCTTCAGACAACCGCAGTGGCAGCCATGCCTGCGGGCCTCTGGTCAGCAGGGCGCTGATGACTTGCAGGGCGCGGATGTCGCCGATGGCGCCCGGGGTTGCGAGGCTTGGCGTGTTAAAGGCCATTTGCAACCGTGGCAGTGGCGTATCGAGGTGTTGCACCAGCCTGCGTTCGTCGCCCGAAAACGAATGTGCGGGCTGCTCTGCCGGGGCAAAACCTTCGAAAGGTGCGAGGTCGGCAAACAGGTGCTGGATCAGCGGCTGGACGTCATCGAGCGCTATATCGCCTGCAATGACCAGAATCGAGTTGTTGGGTGCATAGCCTTCTTCATGCCAACTCAGCACGTCGGCCACCGTGATGCGTGCAAGGTCGTCGACATTGCCGAATTTGTACACGGTGCGTGCCTGGGGAAAAATCAGCTCCTCGAATGTCGAGGTAATCCAGTAATCGGAGCTGAAGTACGGTTCGCTTTCTTCGAGCTTGCAGGCGTGTTTAATGCCTTTATCGAGGCGCTCCTGGGACAGTGTTTGAGGCTCCATTCGGGCAGCGAGCAATTGCAGCACGGTGGCAAGCTCGGCACTGGGTGCTTCGAGGCTGTAGGCGCTGAGGTGGTAATCGATCCAGCCATTGGCAGTGGCGCCGATTTTTCGCTCAAGGTCTTTGTCCTTGAAGGTCGCGCCACCGGCCAGGTACGCCAGCCCGCGCTGGTTTGCGTGTTCATGGTCGGTGCCCGCCTTGTGGAACAGCGAGGCGCAGATGCCTGGCGTACGGTGGTCCTGGCGCAGGATCACCTGAAGGCCGTTATCCAGTGTGTAGGCGTGAGTGGGTTTTTCAGCAGTAATGGTCATGTTTCACATTCCGTTGTTTTTGAACACGCCAGCCGATGTGCGGAGGCACACGGGGCGAATGATCAGTGAGAACGGACAGAATGCGATGGCGCAGGGCGCGGGGTGCGGTACATAGATAGAGCAAGGGTGTGTGCAATCGTTGCCGTAATGCGCGGCAACGATTGCACAGATCAGCGGTTCTTATTGCGCTGCGGGTGCCTGAACCGCATCGCGCTGCCACAGGGCGTAGTTCACGCCTCCGGCTTTTTGCTCGCGGTGCAGACGCCAGTTGCCGGGCAAGCCCAACTCGGACGGGCGCAGCTCGCTTTCGGTGTAGATCCAGGCGTCATCTGTCAGCCAGCCACGCTGCTCCAGCAGGTCGCAGGCAGGCTTGAGCAGCTCTTTGTTAAACGGTGGATCGAGGAACACCACGTCAAAGGTATCGCTCGGGGTCGCGTCCAGGTAACGCAGGGCGTCCGTTTGCTGCACCTGGCCGGTGGTGCAGCGCAAGATGCCCATGTTTTCGCGGATGTTGGAGATGGCCTCACGGTTGCTGTCCAGGGCCAGGCCCTTGGCCGCACCGCGTGACAGGGCCTCCAGAAACAGTGCGCCGCTGCCGGCGAACACGTCCAGTACCCTGGCACCCTGAATGTACGGCGCGAGCCAGTTGAACAGCGTTTCACGAACACGGTCTGGCGTTGGGCGCAGACCTTCTACATGGGGGAAGTCGAGTTTGCGACTGCGCCATTCCCCGGCAATGATGCGTAGTTGACCTGCACCTGAGTGCGATGTGTTTTTTGGCTTTGCCATTAATGCTCCGGAACCCCAAGAGGTTGCTCTGAAGGTTTGTCGGTAGGAGGTGGCAGTGGTTTTTGCGGCACGGTTGGGCCGGCGGTCACTACGACCATTTTGTCGGCGCTCAAGTGCTTGCTCATGGCGTTCTTGACTTGCTCGGTGGTCAGATTCTGGGACTGCTCGCGGAGTTTTTCCAGGTAATCCAACGGCAGGTCATAGAAGCCTATCGCGCCCAGTTGGCCGACGATGGCGGCGTTGCTGGCGGTCGACAGCGGGAAGCTGCCGGCAAGCTCACGCTTGGCATCGTCGAGTTCTTTTTGTGTCGGGCCGTTTTTCAGGTAGTCAGCCAGGATGTCTTCGACCAGTTTGAGCGTGCCCTCGCTCAATTCGGCACGGGTTTGCAGATTGATCTGGAACGGGCCGCGGGCCTCCATCGGGCTGAAGTTGGAGTACACGCCGTAGGTCAGGCCGCGTTTTTCACGCACTTCGGTCATCAGGCGCGTCCCGAAGCCACCGCCACCCAGAACCTTGTTGCCCAGCACCAGCGCCGGGTAGTCAGGGTCATCGCGGCCAACGCCCAGTTGGGCCAGCAGCAAGTGGGTCTGCTTGGACGGGAACTCGATGTGGTTGACGCCTGCTTTGGGCTCAACCGGCTCGGCGATCTTGGCCACGGCCGGGCCTTTTGGCAGGGCTGCTGACACTTGCGACGCCATGGCCTCGGCCTCGGCACGGGACAGGTCTCCCACAATCGCAATCACCGCGTTACCTGCGGTGTAGGTCTTGTTGTGGAAGGCCTTGATCTGGTCGAGGGTAATGGCCGAGATGCTTTGCGCAGAGCCATCCGTTGGATGGGCGTACGGGTGGTTGCCGTACAGGCGGCTGAACAGCTCATTGCTGGCCAGTTTGCCGGGGTTTTGCTTCTGGACTTCAAAACCGGCCAGCAGCTGGTTTTTGATCCGCGCCAACGAGTCGGCCGGGAACGTCGGTTTGCCCACCACTTCGGCAAACAGGTTAAGCGCCGGGGTGCGTTTGTCTTTATCGCTCAGGCTGCGCAACGAGGTGATGGCCATGTCGCGGTAGGCGCCATTGCCAAACGCTGCACCGAGGCCTTCAAAGCCTTGGGCAATGGCGCTGACGTCTTTGCCGGCCACGCCTTCGTTAAGCATGGCGTTGGTCAGCACGGCGATGCCTGGCGTGTTGCCATCCTGGCTGCTGCCCGCCGCGAAGGTCAGGCTCAGGTCGAACATCGGCAGTTCCCGAGCTTCGACGAACAGCACTTTGGAGCCTTCGGCGGTTTGCCAGGTCTGGATGTCCAGTTTGCGGTTGGTCGGCGCCTTGCCGTCGAGTTCTGCCAGAGACTCAAGCTTGCGCTCGGTTTTGGCTGAATCCAGGGTTGGGCCGGCAACCGACTCGCTCGGGCTGATGAAGGAGTAGCCGAGTGCACCCACCAGAACCGCCGTGGTCAGGGCCAGCAGGGCGAAGCGTGGACCTTTACGCTCACTCATGGGTTTTCTCCTCGGGCAGTACGTGCGCAACGCTCAGACGGTCGCGAGTGAAATAGGTGCGTGCGGCCTGCTGAATATCGGCCGGGGTGACTTTTTGCAGGTCAGCCAGTTCGCTGTCCATCAGCTTCCACGACAGACCAACGGTTTCCAGTTGGCCAATCGAGGTGGCCTGGTAGGTAATGGAGTCGCGCTCGTACACCAGGTTGGCAATGACTTGAGCGCGCACACGCTCCAGTTCTTCGGCTGACGGCGGGGTCTTTTTCAGGTCGTCCAGCAGGCGCCACACACCGGCTTCTGTCTGGGCCAGGGTGACTTTTTTCTGGCTGTTGGGCATGGCTGTAATCAGGAACAGGCTGTCGCCACGGGTGAAGGCGTTGTAGTTGGACGAGGCGCCCGACACCAACTCCTCTTTGCGCTCAAGCTGCGAGGACATGCGCGCGCTGTAGCCGCCGTCCAGCAGCGCCGCGATCAGGCGCAGCGCGTTGGCGCTGAGCGGGTCTTTGGCGGTTGCGATACTCGGCACGTTGAAAGCCATCATCAGGCTCGGCAATTGAGTCTGCACGTTGATCTT
This sequence comes from Pseudomonas helleri, assembly GCF_045830615.1. Classification (NCBI taxonomy): domain Bacteria; kingdom Pseudomonadati; phylum Pseudomonadota; class Gammaproteobacteria; order Pseudomonadales; family Pseudomonadaceae; genus Pseudomonas; species Pseudomonas helleri. Next base: position 230,180 of record NZ_CP174501.1, read on the forward strand.
GAGCAGGCGTTCGCCGGGCGTGGCCAGTTCAAGCGGCACTTTGGCAATCGGGATGTCACGTTTTGGCACCGGGCCAAAGTAGCGCTGGGCCAGGGCTTTGACTTCATCCGGGGTTACGTCGCCGACCACCACCAGGGTGGCGTTGTTGGGGGCGTACCACTCTTCGTACCAGGCGCGCAGTTCGGCAACGTTCATGCGCTCCAGGTCAACCATCCAGCCGATGGTAGGCGTGTGGTAGCCGCTGGACGGATAAGCCATGGCGCTGAAAATTTCGTACGCCTTGCTCATCGGCTGGTCGTCGGTGCGCAGGCGACGCTCTTCTTTAATCACCTCGATTTCGCGCTTGAACTCTTCGGGCGGCAGGCGAAGGCTGGCCATGCGGTCGGCTTCGAGCTCAAAGGCAACGCCCAGGCGGTCGCGGGCCAACACCTGGTAATACGCGGTGTAGTCATCGCTGGTGAAGGCGTTTTCCTGGGCGCCGAGGTCGCGCAGGATCAACGAGGCTTCACCGGGGCCGACTTTATTGCTGCCTTTGAACATCATGTGCTCAAGGGCGTGGGACAGGCCGGTCTTGCCGGGCGTCTCATAACTGGAACCGACTTTGTACCAGACCTGCGATACCACCACGGGTGCGCGGTGGTCTTCGCGCACGATGACCTTAAGGCCATTGTCCAGACGGAACTCATGGGTGGGTTGCGCATCGGCGGCAAAGGCCGATAGCGGGAGCAAAACGGTGCTGAGCAACAGGCCAGCAGCGCAGCGGGCGAGATGATTCATTCGTTTTTAAACCTGTTGGGCTGCCCGCTTGGCCTTAGCGTCTGCGGGGGAGGAGGTGCTAGGATACTGATCCGTTTTACTGGCGGCCACGCCTATCAAGCCCGCCACGATCAGACAACCTGTGATCGGGCAGTATAGGAGCCGACTTGGAAGTGTGGAGGTATCCCGGTAAATTTCCTTTTTTTGCCGTATTTCCCGTTCCATGTCCGAGATAAGACGAAGTTATAGAGGTGTTTCTTTACACCCTGAATAAGCTGTGTGCGAACGAGCTGACAAAAAAACAGTCTTTTTCACACCGAATATTATTTGCCGGGGCGCCACAGTGGCGCGTCGCTACGATGAGATAGCCGTCCTCCATGTTTGGTTCCAACGACGACAAGAAGAACCCAGCTGCGGCTGGCGAGAAGAAAGGCCTGTTCGGATGGCTGCGCAGAAAACCGCAGGAAACCGTCGTTGAACAGCCAGCGCCTGCGCCTGAAGTCACCCCCGAGCCGTTGATCGAAGCCACACCGGTGGTGGTCGAGCCCGTGCCAGAAGTGGTCGCTGCCCCTGTGGTTGAAGCGGCCAAACCTGAGCCATGGCCGCCGTTGCCGGTGCCCGAGGAGCCGGTTGCCCTGGTCGAAGACGTGGAAGCGCCGCACATCGTGCCGCCGATTCCAGAGCCAGAGTCTGTGGTTGCGGTGGTTGAAGTCGTTGAGCCGGTGCTTGAGGTGGTTGAGACCCTGCCTGAGCCTGAGCCTGAGCCGGTTGCTCCAGCTCCAGCTCCAGCTCCAGCGCCTATTGCCGCTCCGGTTGCCGTGGTGGCTGCACCTGCGCCTGTGGTCGAGCCGCCTGCACCTGCTCCTGTGGCAGAAGCCAAAGTTGGTTTCTTTGCCCGCCTTAAACAAGGTTTGTCCAAAACCAGCGCCAGCATTGGCGAAGGCATGGCCAGCCTGTTCCTCGGCAAAAAAGTCATTGATGACGACCTGCTGGACGAAATCGAAACCCGTTTGCTGACGGCCGACGTGGGCGTTGAAGCGACCTCGGTGATCATCAAAAACCTGACGCAGAAGGTCGCGCGCAAGCAACTGACCGACGCCGACGCGCTGTACAAGTCGTTGCAGGACGAGCTGGCCGCCATGCTCAAGCCGGTTGAGCAACCGCTGAAAATAGAAGCCCGCAACAAGCCGTTCGTGATTCTGGTGGTCGGCGTCAACGGTGCGGGTAAAACCACCACCATCGGCAAGCTGGCGAAAAAACTGCAACTGGAAGGCAAAAAAGTCATGCTGGCGGCCGGTGATACCTTCCGTGCCGCAGCGGTCGAGCAGTTGCAGGTCTGGGGCGAGCGTAACCACATCCCGGTGATCGCCCAGCACACGGGCGCCGACTCGGCCTCGGTGATCTTTGACGCGGTGCAAGCCGCCAAGGCGCGGGGCATCGACGTGTTGATCGCCGACACCGCCGGTCGTCTGCACACCAAAGACAACCTGATGGAAGAGCTGAAAAAAGTCCGCCGGGTGATCGGCAAACTCGACGAAGAAGCGCCGCACGAAGTGCTGCTGGTGCTCGACGCCGGTACCGGCCAGAACGCTATCAACCAGGCCAAGCAGTTTAACCAGACCGTGGCTTTGACCGGCCTGGCGCTGACCAAGCTCGACGGCACGGCCAAAGGAGGGGTGATCTTCGCCCTGGCCAAGCAGTTCAACATCCCGATCCGTTTTATCGGCGTCGGTGAAGGCATCGATGATTTGCGTACCTTTGAGTCCGAACCTTTTGTTCAGGCTCTGTTTGCGGAGCGGGAGCGTCCATGATTCGTTTCGAGCAGGTCGGTAAACGCTATCCAAATGGACACGTGGGCCTGCACGAGCTGAGCTTCCGGGTCCGTCGCGGCGAGTTTCTGTTTGTCACCGGCCACTCCGGCGCGGGCAAAAGCACGCTGTTGCGGCTGTTGCTGGCGATGGAGCGCCCTACCAGCGGCAAATTGCTGCTGGCGGGCCAGGACCTGAGCCAGATCAGCAACGCGCAGATTCCTTTTTTGCGTCGCCAGATCGGCGTGGTCTTCCAGAACCACCAGTTGTTGTTTGATCGCACGGTGTTCAACAACGTCGCGCTGCCGTTGCAGATTCTGGGCTTGTCCAAGCCGGAAATTGCCAAGCGCGTCGACTCCGCGCTGGACCGCGTGTCGCTGTCGGACAAAGCCGAGCTTTACCCCGGCGACTTGTCCACCGGCCAACAACAACGCGTCGGCATTGCCCGAGCCATCGTCCATCGTCCAGCCTTGCTGCTGGCAGATGAACCTACCGGCAACCTCGACCCGCGTTTGGCGGCGGAAATTATGGGCGTATTTGAAGACATCAACCGTTTGGGCACCAGCGTACTGATTGCCAGCCACGACCTGGCGCTGATCGCGCGCATGCGCCACCGTATGCTGACCTTGCAGCGTGGCCGATTGATTGGCGACGGGGAGGCCGGGCAATGAGTGCCACTCGCAGTTCCAAGGTGTCCGAACGCGTGGCACCCAAGGCGGCCGATCCACAGCCGCCGAAAAAGAAAAAACACGACGAAGACGACGGCCCCAGCTTTGGGATGTTGTTCCATGCTTGGGTCGAGTCGCACCGCGCCAGTCTGCTGGACAGCTTGCGCCGCTTGGGCAAGCAGCCGATTGGCAGCTTTTTTACCTGTTTGGTGATGGCCGTCGCCCTGAGCTTGCCGATGGGCTTGTCGCTGTTGCTGAACAACGTCGAGCGCCTGGGCGGTTCATGGCAGCGCGCCGCGCAAATTTCGCTGTACCTGCAAATGGACGCCAGCAACTCGCAGGGCGAGCAATTAAGCAATCAGATAAAAGGTATGCCGGGGGTCGCGGACGCTGAATTCATCAGCCGCGAAAAGGCTCTGGATGAGTTCCAGCAGCAGTCTGGCTTGGGCGAAGCGCTCAAAGAGCTGCCGGACAATCCGTTGCCGGGTGTGGTGCTGGTGACCCCCAATGAGGTCGATAAAGCCACCCTTGAAGCCCTGCGCGAGCGCCTTTCCGAGTTGCCGAAAGTGCAACAGGCGCAACTTGATCTAGTCTGGGTCGAACGCTTGGCGGCGATCCTCAAGCTGGGTGACCGTTTTGTGTTCGGGTTGACCGTTTTGCTGGTCTCGGCGTTGCTGCTGGTGATCGGTAACACCATTCGTCTGCACATCGAGAACCGTCGGATCGAAATTGAAGTGATCAAGCTGGTCGGTGGTACAGACAGCTACGTGCGTAGGCCGTTTCTGTACATGGGCGCGCTTTACGGGTTTGGCGCCGGGATTCTTTCCTGGGGGGTGTTGGCATTCGGTTTGAACTGGCTCAACGACGCGGTTGTCGGGCTGGCGGGATTGTATGGCAGCGATTTTGCGCTGGCCGGAGTGCCGGTAGCCGATGGTCTGTCGCTATTGCTTGGCGCGGTGCTGTTAGGGTATATCGGTGCATGGATTGCAGTCGCACGTCACTTACGTGAGCTTTCGCCTAAGTAATTGCTTTATACATGTTGACCTTTTCAGCTTTTTTCGGAACTTTTTTCACAGTTTCCGGTCAACTTTCGCAGTGCTGAACTGCACGAGTTATGTGAGACGGAGGTTTATTCGTATGACCACTTCTTTGCAACCTGCGTATGCGTTGGTCCCCGGTGCGAACCTGGAGGCCTATGTCAACACGGTGAACAGTATTCCACTGCTGACACCCGAGCAGGAGCGTGAACTGGCCGAGAGTCTCTACTATGAGCAGGATTTGGGGGCGGCTCGGCAGATGGTGCTCGCCCACCTGCGTTTTGTTGTACACATTGCCCGTAGTTACTCGGGTTATGGCCTGGCTCAGGCAGACCTGATCCAGGAAGGTAACGTCGGCCTGATGAAGGCGGTCAAACGCTTCAACCCCGAAATGGGTGTGCGTCTGGTGTCGTTCGCCGTGCACTGGATCAAGGCAGAGATCCACGAGTTCATTCTGCGTAACTGGCGGATCGTGAAAGTCGCGACCACCAAGGCCCAGCGCAAACTGTTCTTCAACCTGCGCAGCCAGAAAAAACGTCTGGCCTGGCTGAACAACGAAGAAGTCCATCGCGTGGCTGAAAGCCTGGGCGTAGAGCCTCGCGAAGTGCGCGAAATGGAAAGCCGCCTGACCGGTCAAGACATGGCCTTTGATCCGGCAGCAGAAGCTGACGACGACAGTGCATTCCAGTCGCCAGCCAACTACCTGGAAGACCACCGGTACGACCCGGCGCGTCAACTGGAAGATGCTGACTGGACCGACAACTCCAACACCAACCTGCACGAAGCGCTGGAAGTGTTGGACGACCGTAGCCGTGACATTCTGTATCAGCGCTGGTTGGCTGAAGAGAAAGCCACGCTGCACGACCTGGCGCAAAAGTACAACGTGTCTGCAGAGCGTATTCGTCAGCTGGAAAAAAGCGCGATGAACAAGCTCAAACTCTCGATCGCCGCTTAACGCGACTGTCAAAAAAACGCCCCGATCTGATCGGGGCGTTTTTGTTTGTGGGCAAATACCCTGTAGGAGCGAGCTTGCCTCGCGATCTTTTGATCTTGATCTAAGACGCCTCTCACCACGCCTCTCCCGAAGGAGAGGGAACCGATTGGGGGATGCTGAAGATATTCGGTAGCCTGTTTGCTGCGCGACAGCGCGGCGTCGAAGACGGTGCGGCAGTTCCAGTTGTTTTACTCCGCCCAGGGCTTGTCGCTGCGGGAGGTGTTCAGGGTGGTGAGGTAATTGTCGCCGCCCAATTGGCGCATTTGCTGGCGAATCCAGGCAGCGCGGCTGGCCACGTAGGGCGTCGGGTGGCTGGCGCTCCAGTTACGCGGGTTGGGCAATACGGCAGCCAGCTGGCTGGCCTGCTGGCGCGAGAGGTTTTTGGCGTCGACGCCAAAGTGATGCTGCGCCGCGGCCTGTGCGCCAAACACCCCTTCATCCCATTCGGCGCTATTGAGGTACACCTCAAGGATCCGCTGCTTGGGCCACAACAGCTCAATCAACCCGGTAAACCAGGCTTCGAGCCCTTTGCGCAGCCAACTGCGGCCCGACCACAAAAACAGGTTTTTCGACACCTGCTGGCTCAGCGTGCTGGCGCCGCGCACGGTGCCGCCCTTTTCGTTATGCACGAACGCCGCCCTGATCGCGCTGAAGTCAAAGCCCCAGTGCTCGGCGAATTTCTGATCTTCGCCGGCAATCACCGCCACTTTCAGCTCGTTGGAGATGTCATCCCAAGGCCGCCAGTTGCGTTGCAGGTCAATGGGCTGGCCGTCGAACCACGATTCAACCTTGCGCTCGACCATCAGCGCGGTGCCCGGCGGCGGCACCCAGCGGAAAATCAGCACCAGCAACGCACTGCCCGCTGCAAACCACAGCAGGGCTTTAAGGACGCGATGTAGAAGATTACGCAGCATAGATGGCTTGGCCGAACCCGTTGAGCGGGCCATTATACAGACCCTGCGCTATTCGATGACCCTGAAGGGAGTGAACCATGTTGCGTGTTTTCCTGATGTTGGCCGCCTTCTTTGGCTTTACCGGCGTTGCCCTCGGCGCATTCGCGGCCCATGGCCTGAAAGGCCGCCTGAGTGAGCAATACCTGGCTATTTTTCATACCGGTGTGACCTATCAACTGGTTCATGCCTTGGCCTTGATTGGCGTCGCGCTGCTGGCGACGCAACTGCAAAGCCGCTTGGTGACGTGGGCCGGTATCTGTTTTGCGCTGGGCATTGTGCTGTTCTCCGGCAGTTTGTACGTGCTGACAATGACCGGCATCAGCAAGCTGGGGATGATCACCCCCATCGGTGGCCTCGGCTTTTTGGCGGGCTGGTTATGCCTGGGGCTGGCCGCCTGGCGCGTTAGTTAAGTCTGTAGGACGAATGGCTTGGGTCGCCCTGACTGATCGGGCTAGAATGCTGACCCCTAAAAATGATGGCAGCGTCGCGCATGCACATTCAGTTGAACGGTGAATCCTTTGAACTGCCGGACGGCGAGACCGTCGCTGGCTTGTTGGCCCTCCAGGAACTGACAGGCCGCCGTGTCGCCGTCGAGCTTAACCTGGACATCGTGCCGCGCAGCCAGCATGGCGAAACGGTGCTCAAAGAAGGCGATCAGGTCGAAGTGGTTCATGCCATCGGTGGCGGCTAGTCAGCTGGCCCCGCTTCACCCCTGTCCACAGAGCACACAATCAGAAGAGGATTCCCGATGAGCAATGTTCGCAGCGACAAGCCTTTCGTGTTGGCCGGCCGTACGTACCAGTCGCGTTTGCTGGTAGGCACCGGCAAATACCGTGACCTGGAAGAAACCCGCCTGGCCATCGAAGCCTCGGGCGCAGAAATCGTCACCGTCGCTGTGCGTCGTACCAACATCGGGCAAAACCCCGGCGAGCCGAACCTGCTCGACGTGTTGCCGCCAGATCGCTACACCATCCTGCCGAACACCGCCGGGTGCTACGACGCGGTTGAAGCCGTGCGTACCTGCCGACTGGCCCGTGAGCTGCTCGACGGCCACAACCTGGTCAAACTCGAAGTGCTGGCAGACCAGAAAACCCTGTTCCCTAACGTGATCGAAACCCTCAAGGCCGCCGAAGTGCTGGTCAAGGACGGTTTTGACGTGATGGTGTACACCAGCGATGACCCGATCATCGCCCGCGAGCTTGAAGCCATGGGCTGCATCGCGGTCATGCCGCTGGCGGGCCTGATCGGCACGGGGTTGGGCATCTGCAACCCGTACAACCTGCGGATCATTCTGGAAGAAGCGAAAATCCCGGTGCTGGTGGACGCGGGCGTAGGCACTGCCTCCGACGCCACCATCGCCATGGAAATGGGCTGCGAAGCCGTGCTGATGAACTCAGCCATCGCCAACGCCCAGCATCCAATCATCATGGCCGAAGCCATGAAGCACGCCATTGTGGCGGGCCGTCTGGCGTATCTGGCCGGGCGCATGCCGAAAAAACTCTATGCCAGCGCCTCCTCGCCGCTGGATGGTCTGATCAAGTAAGAGCCACTGATGACTGAATCACTCGACACCCCAACCCTGGAAGAAGGCGACGACCGCCAGCACCGCCGCATCAAGAGCTTTGTGATGCGTGCCGGGCGCATGACCGAAGGCCAGCAACGCGGCCTGGATCAAGGCGCGCCGCTGTACGTACTGCCGCTGGCCGATGCGCCGGTCGATTACGACCAGGTGTTTGGTCGCTCGGCACCGCGCACCCTGGAAATCGGCTTCGGCATGGGTCACTCCCTGCTGGAAATGGCGGCGGCTTCGCCTGAGCAAGACTTCATCGGGGTCGAGGTTCACCGTCCGGGTGTGGGCGCGCTGCTCAACGGCGTGCTGACCCAAGGCCTGACCAACCTGCGGGTTTACGACTGCGACGCGATCGAAGTCCTGACCCGCTGCGTGGCTGACAACAGCCTCGACCGCCTGCTGCTGTTCTTCCCGGACCCATGGCACAAGAGCCGTCACCACAAGCGCCGCATCGTCCAGGCATCGTTTGCCGAACTGGTGCGTTCCAAGCTGAAAGTGGGTGGCGTGCTGCACATGGCGACCGACTGGGAACCGTATGCCGAGTACATGCTGGAAGTCATGAACGTCGCGCCGGGTTACCGCAACCTGGCCGAAGACGGCCAGTGCGTCCCACGCCCGGCCGAGCGCCCGGTGACCAAGTTCGAACGCCGTGGCGAACGTCTTGGGCATGGCGTGTGGGATTTGAAGTTCGAGAAGTTGGCGTAAGGATTTATTAAAGTGCCGGTTTCCCCCTGCTTGGAGGCCGGTTTCTAAGCCAAACGTAACGTGATTGCCCCGATTGCAATCACGCAAACGGACACACAACGCACGATCGTGATGTGTTCTTTCAGAATCAGCCACGAAATCACGGCTGAGAACAAAATTGACGTTTCACGCAGCGCGGCCACGACGGCTACGGGGGCCTGAGTCATTGCATATAAGGCCAGCCCATAAGAAACCAGAGTGCCAAGACCTCCGACAGCACCCAAGTGCCAATTGAGCCGCAGATAGTGACGCGTCTGCGACCATTGAGTGAGTGTTGCCCAGCAGACAATAGATGCGCCAGTAATCAGAAATATCCAGAGCGTGTAAGACGCTGGTGCTGCGGATAACCGTACGCCAATACCATCGACTAATGTGTAGCTGCTAATAACCAAAGCGTTTAATAGGGCGAGTATTAAACCTTCCCGACTCTTTTGCCCCCCGCTCCAGAGCATTATTAAAATACCCGAACAGATAATACAGACACCCAGCCAGGCAGGGCTGGACAAGGTTTCGTCGAGGAAAAGGGTACCGGCGAGAGCAACAATAAGCGGTGCCGCACCGCGCATTATTGGGTAAGTTTGGCTCATGTCTGCAATGCGATAGATCCTTGCGATCAGTGCAAAATAGACGATTTGCAGTGCTGCAGACAGCGCAATATAGGGCCAGCTTTCTGGGCTTGGGGAAGGAAGGACAGGCAGTAAAACAACAGCCCAAAGCGCCGCTGAAGCGGTCACCAGCACCATGGTTAATACCGTGTTCTTGCCAGCTTTAACAATGGCGTTCCATGACGCGTGTAGAACGGCGGCTACGATGACTATTTCAAATACCGTTAGTGACATAACTAAAGCCCGTGACTGCGTAAATTACGGAAGTTTGTCTGTTCAGTAGTGCTCTTTAACTTTGGCCATGGCGTGTGGGATTTGAAGTTCGAGAAGTTGGCGTAAAAAACGCAATCCTGTGTAGGAGCGAGCTTGTCTCGCGATCTTTTAAAAGATCAAAAGATCGCGAGGCAAGCTCGCTCCTACAGGGGGGCGGGGTTATCCGCGGCGATCTGCGACTACGCCGATCAACACCAGTACCACCAACAACACCGGCGCAAGGCTGTAGTTGTTGAATTGGCTCAGGCCGCGCTCAACCCATGGGGTGGCGTAGATCAGGGCGGCGCCGCTGCCGATCAGGCACAGCAGGGCCATCAAGGGAACGCGCAAGGCACCGGCGATGCTGCCCAGACGCTGTTCAACCCACCCTTTAAAGTCCGCACCAAACAGCACCAGCAGGCAGCCAATCAGGGCCAGGGATATCTCGGAGAGATGGCTGCGGCTCCAGCGTGACACGGTGGCAAGCAGGTCAAGTACCAAGTCCATTCGCGTTCCTTAGATCAGAAAGTGCTGTAACAAGTCGTTGAGAAACAACTGCCCTCGGGCGGTCGCCGCCAAGCGTGTCGGTTCGACCTGCAATAAGCCGCTTTGTTCTGCCGCCTGCCGTCCCTCGTTCAAACTCTCAAGAGGCAAACCGGTGCGCTGCGGGTAGAGCGATGAGTCGACGCCGTCGGTAAGACGCAAGGCGTTCATTAGAAACTCAAAAGGTAGCTCTTCCGCTGTCAGGGTTTTCTCACCGGCTTGAAAGTTTTTGGCTGGATTGAGGTAGTCCTTTGGAAGACGGGTCTTCCAGGTGCGGACAATTCGGCCATCAGGATGGCTCAATTTCCCATGAGCGCCAGCGCCAATACCGATAAAGTCACCAAAGCTCCAGTAGTTCAGGTTGTGCCGCGCCGGGCGACCCGGCTGGGCGTAGGCCGACACTTCGTACTGGGCGTAGCCGTGTTCGGCGAGCAACGCCTGGCCCGCTTCCTGGATGTCCCACAAGGTGTCGTCTTCGGGCAAATCAGGCGGCTTGTTCCAGAACACCGTGTTGGGTTCCAGCGTCAGTTGATACCACGACAAGTGTGTCGGTTTGAGGGCAATGGCCTGGCGCAAGTCGCTCAGGGCGTCTTCCAGGCTCTGATCGGGCAAGCCGTGCATCAAGTCGAGGTTGAAGTTATCAAAGCCCGCCTGACGCGCCATCCCGGCGGCGCGCACGGCTTCGTCACCGTTGTGGATACGGCCCAGTGCCTGGAGTTTTTCTTGCTGAAAACTCTGGATGCCAATCGACAGGCGATTGATCCCCAGTTGGCGGTAGGCCACAAACTTTTCTTGCTCAAACGTGCCGGGGTTGGCTTCGAGGGTGATTTCGATGTCGCTGGCAAACGGGATGCGCGCTTCGACCCCCTTGAGCAAGCGGCCCAGCGCCTGGGCGCTGAACAGGCTCGGCGTGCCGCCGCCAAAAAAAATCGAGCTCAGCTCGCGGTCATAGACCGCGTGCAGGTCTTGATCGAGGTCGGCCAGCAGCGCGTCGACGTATTCTTCTTCGGGCAGCACCGGGCTTGCAGTGTGCGAGTTGAAGTCGCAGTACGGGCATTTGCGCACGCACCACGGAATATGGATGTACAGCGACAGGGGTGGCAGTTGCGTCAGCGGCGCGCGCGGCGCCTGCTGAGTAAAGCCAGCCGCACCCAGATAGAGCGGCTGTGAAGGGGTGTCATGGGTCATTTCAGGCCCAAACGCTGACGCAGCAAGTCCATGGCGCGGGCGCGGTGGCTCAACTGGTTTTTCTCGGCCGGGCTGAGCTCAGCGCTGGAGCAGTTGCGCTCCGGCACCCAAAACAGCGGGTCGTAACCAAAACCGTGCTCGCCGCTGGCCGCGTGCAGGATGCGGCCGTGCCACAAGCCTTCGCAGATAATCGGCAGCGGATCGTCAGCGTGACGCACTAATGCCAGCACGCACACAAATTGCGCGCCGCGCTCGGCTTCTGGCACGTCTTTCAAGGCGTCGAGCAGCTTGGCGTTGTTTGCCGCATCGCCTTTGCCGTCGGCATAACGGGCCGAGTAGATGCCCGGTGCCCCCCCGAGAAAATCCACCGCCAGCCCCGAGTCGTCTGCCAGTGCCGGCAAGCCGGAGATACGTGCCGCGTTGCGCGCTTTAAGAATCGCGTTTTCAACGAACGACAAGCCGGTTTCATCCGGCTCGACGCTGTTGAATTCTCCAATCGAGCGCAACTGCACCGACTCGCCGAGCATGGCCTGAAGTTCTTTGAGTTTGCCGGCGTTGTGGCTAGCCAGGACCAGTTGCGTAAGGTTAATCATTGGAGCGGAGCGACCTCTTGGGAAAATTCGATGTCTTTGGTTTCGCCGTTGACCTTAAGCTCAATGGCGAACACATAGACTTTAGCGGGCTGGACCGGGAACTGGGCGAAGTAATCAATCGCCCCCTGGTCATTGATCACCTGTTTGAAGGTGAGCGGTTTAGCTTTTTTATCACCGGTTTCGCGGTAAGTGCCCTTGATCGTGCTGGCTATTTTTTGATCATCTTTGGACAGGTTGAAGTTCAGCGCACCCAGTCGCTCACTGCGTTGTAGGCCATACCTGGCGGTGATCTCAGGGCTCAGGAAGTTGGTCATGAAGGCGTTGTAGTTGACCACGGTGCCGCCCACCTGGGTGGCCCCCGCAGCCATCGCCTGAACGGCGAAGCACATCGACAGCAGCAGTAATCCAATCCGTCCCATAGCCCTTCTCCTTGTGAACCCTGATTTAAACCGCGATTTGATGATCCTGCAGGCCAGGACTGCTGACACGGTAAATGCCAATCTCACCCAACAGGTTAGGCCATAACTTACTCGCCCATCCGTGCCGGTGTTGTTGATCTACAGCAAGGCGGTTGATCACGCGGGCTTCGCGCTCACGGCACAGCTCTTCAAAGTCTTCGAAGGTGCAGAAGTGAATGTTCGGCGTGTTGTACCAGGTGTACGGCAGAAATTCGGACACGGGCATGCGGCCTTTGCTGGCCAGATACCAGCGGCAACGCCAGTGACCGAAGTTCGGAAAGGTGATGATGCACTGGCGCCCGACGCGCAGCATCTCGTCGAGGATCCGGTCAGGGTAGTGCACCGCTTGCAGCGCCTGGGTCATGACCACGATGTCAAAGCTGTTGCTGGCAAAGTTGCCCAGCCCTTTGTCCAGGTCTTGCTCGATCACGTTGATGCCTTTGGCCACGCACTCGGCGATGTTGTCCGGGTCGTTTTCCAGGCCGTAACCGGTGACTTGCTTGTTGTCGCGCAGCCAGCTCAGCAGTTCGCCATCACCACAACCGAGGTCGAGTACGCGGCTGCCAGCGGGGATCCAGTCTTGGATGATTTCCAGGTCGGCTCTCATGGCGTTCTCACAGGTCTATTCGGTTCATGTAATTGCTGAAGGCTTGCAGGTAACGCGGGATCGGAATCAGGAAGGCGTCATGGCCTTGCGGTGCATCGATCTCGAGGTAGCAAACGTCTTTTTTCGCCGCCATCAGCGCATCCACCAGCTCACGCGAGCGCGCCGGCGAGAAGCGCCAGTCGGTGGTGAATGACATCACGCAAAAGCGTGCCTTGGCCCCGGCAAAGGTTTTGGCCAGGTCGTCGTTGTAGTTGGCGGCCGGGTCGAAGTAGTCCAGCGCCTTGGTCATCAACAGGTAGGTATTGGCGTCGAAACGCCCGGAAAACTCCTCGCCTTGATAGCGCAGGTAGCTTTCTACCTGGAACTCGACGCTGTGGAAGTCGTAGTTGAGGTTTTCGTTCTTCAGGCCACGGCCGAATTTCTCGCCCATGGAGTCATCGGACAGGTAAGTGATGTGCCCGACCATGCGCGCCAGCATCAGGCCACGCTTGGGGATCACGCCTTGTTCCTGGAACGAGCCGCCGTGGAACTCAGGGTCGGTGAGGATGGCCTGACGCGCCACTTCGTTGAACGCGATGTTCTGCGCGGACAATTTGGGCGCCGAGGCAATCGCCAGGCAATGGCGCAGGCGATCCGGGTAGCTGATGCTCCACTGCAACGCCTGCATGCCGCCCAGGCTGCCACCGATTACGGCAGCCCACTGGTTAATGCCCAAACGGTCGGCCAGACGGGCCTGGCTGTGCACCCAGTCTTCCACGGTCAGCACCGGGAAATCGGCGCCAAACGGGCGGCCGGTTTCGGGGTTGAGGCTGCTTGGGCCGGTAGAGCCATTACAGCCGCCAAGATTGTTGAGGCTGACCACGAAGAACTTGTTGGTGTCGATCGGCTTGCCGGGGCCGATGCAGCTGTCCCACCAGCCGGGCTTGCGCTCGTCGGCACTGTGGTAACCGGCGGCATGGTGATGCCCGGAAAGCGCGTGGCAGATCAGCACGGCATTGCTGGCCGTGGCATTGAGCTGGCCATAGGTTTCGTAAATCAGATCATAGGCAGGCAGTGAACGGCCACAGGCTAACGCCAGCGGTTCGCTGAAGTGCGCGATTTGCGGCACGACCAGACCAACGGAATCGGGGGGAAAGGCAGCTGGCATTGACCCTGCTCTCATTCAAATGAGGCGTAAGTCTAATGAGCGGGGGGCAGAGCGGCAAGCAATGCTCAAACCTCTGTAGGAGCGAGCTTGTCTCGCGATCTTTTGATGTTTTAAAAGATCGCGAGACAAGCTCGCTCCTACAGGTTTTTTTCGTTAGATCAGGCCGAACAGCACGACCGGCATGCCGACGTACATCGCCAAAGGCGGGATGACGTAGCTTTGCAGCAACTGGATGACCATGAACGCCAGAATCGGCGAGATATCCAGGCCGCCCATGCTCGGCAGAATACGGCGGAACGGAGCCAGGGCTGGCTCGGTGATCTGGTTAACCAGCTCAGCGGCCGGGCTGGCGCCGCCCGGTGCAACCCACGAGAGGATCACGCTGATGATGATGGCGAAGAAGAACACCTTCAAAAACAGCGTAAATACGCCGATCAACGCCCAGGCCAGCAGCCCGAGGATGTTGAAGGACATGTAGCTCAGCGTCAGGACCACGGCGAAGATCACCATCTGCACCAGAATGGCCAGCACCAGCGATGACATGTCCAGCCCGAACAGGCTCGGGATCACCCGACGCATCGGCTTGAGCAGCGGTTGCGTGGCGCGCACGGTGAACTGGCACAGCGGGTTGTAGAAGTTGGCGCGGACCAGTTGCAGGATAAAACGCAGCAGCACGATCAGCAGGTAGAGGCTACCCAGGGTTTGAATCACAAAAATGGCAGCGCCATTAAGTCCAGACATCATGTGCTCCTTTATTGACCCAATTGTTCGGCCATTTCGGCCGAGCGGTGCGCGGCGGCACTCAATGCTTTTTCGACGATGGCTTCAAAGCCGTCTGCCTGGAACGACTTTATCGCCGCTTCAGTGGTGCCCGCGGGCGAAGTCACCCGGCGGCGCAACTCAGCCGCGTCGATGCCGCTGGACACGGCCATGTGGGCAGCTCCCAGCGAGGTGTGTTGCGCCAGTTGTTCGGCCACTTCACGGGGCAGGCCGAGTTTGACGCCAGCGGCGGTCATGGCTTCGATCAGCAGGAAGAAATACGCCGGGCCGCTGCCCGACACGGCGGTCACGGCGTCGATCTGTGCTTCAGTGTCGACCCATACCACGATGCCCACGGCAGACAGCAGCTCGTCGGCTTGCTGACGCTGTTCGGCGGTCACCGACTCAGTGGCGAACAGGCCGCTCACGCCCTTGCCCAGCAAGGCCGGAGTGTTCGGCATGCAGCGAACCAGAGGCTGTGCGCCGACCCAGTTCAGCAGGCTGGCGCTGGTGATGCCGGCAGCTACCGACACCAACAATTGATGCGGCTTGAGGTGCGGGCGCAGGTCCAGGCACACGGCCTTCATGGCTTGCGGTTTAACCGCAATTACAATCACGTCAGCGTCTTGCACGGCCTGCGCGTTGTCGGCGAATACCTCAATGCCGTGCTCGGCCGCGACCTTGGCCCGGGTCTCGGCGCCGGGATCGCAGGCGCGGATCTGTGCAGCATCCAGACCTTTGGCCCGCAGGCCGCCGATCAGGCTGGAAGCCATGTTGCCGGCCCCGATAAAGGCAATACGCGTTTTGCTCATAACCGATCCTTATAAAAGTTGGGCGAGTGTCTCAAGCCTGGCCGTAATCGCGGGCGCCAAACAACGCGGTGCCGATACGCACCCACGTCGCGCCTTGGGCAATGGCCGACTCCAGGTCGTGGCTCATGCCCATGGAGAGTGTATCGAGCCCCATGTTCAGGCTTTGTTGCAATGATCGTACCTTGGCAAACGCGGCGTCTTGCTCGGCGCGCACCTCGGTGGGTTCCGGAATCGCCATCAAACCGCGCAACGTCAAACGTGGCAACGCCTGGATTGCCGCCGCCAGAGCTGGCAAGTCCTCGGGCGTGCAGCCTGACTTGCTGGCCTCACCGCTGACATTGACCTGAATGCAGATATTGAGCGGGGGCAAGTCGGCCGGGCGTTGTTCCGAAAGGCGCTGGGCAATCTTCAAGCGGTCTACGGAATGCACCCACGCAAAATGCTCGGCGATCTCACGCGTCTTGTTCGATTGAATGGGGCCGATGAAGTGCCAACTCAAGGGCAGGTCGGTTAATTCGACCTGTTTGGCACGGGCCTCTTGCAGATAATTCTCGCCAAAATCGCGAATGCCGGCGGCGTACGCCTCGCGCAGGGCGGCTGCGGGTTTGGTCTTGCTGACCGCGAGTAAGTGAATGCTCGTTACATCACGTTGCACAGCCTCTGCCGCTGCACGGATACGCGCCTCAACCTGAGCAATGTTGCCTGCTATCGTGGACATTCAATTAAGCCCGCCGTTGTAAAAGTCTGCGGCATTCTACTGGAATTGGGAGGGGGTATGGATATCGCCGACCTGTTGGCGTTCAGCGTCAAACACGGGGCATCAGACCTGCACCTGTCAGCGGGCGTGGCGCCCATGCTGCGGGTGGACGGAGAAATACAGCGTAGCGACCTGCCGATGCTGGCCCCGGCCGCGGCGCGTGAACTTATCCACAGCGTGATGAATAGCGCACAGCGTTCAGCCTTTGAATCCGCCCACGAAGCTGATTTTTCGTACGCAGTGCCCGGACTGGGACGCTTTCGGGTCAATGCCTTTGAGCAGCAGCGCGGAGCCGGGGCGGTGTTTCGCAGCATTACGTCGCAAGTCCCCAGCCTGGAAGGGTTGGGGCTGGGTGAGGTGTTTAAAGGGCTCTGTGGCCTGTCACAGGGGCTGGTGCTGGTCACCGGCGCGACGGGCTCGGGCAAGAGCACCACCCTGGCCGCAATGATTGATCACATCAACGCAACCCGCCAACAGCACATCCTTACCATCGAAGACCCGATTGAGTACCTGCACGCGCCCCGCCAGTGCCTGATCAACCAGCGCGAAGTGCACCGCGACACCCATAGCGTGGCGGCGGCGCTACGGTCGGCGCTGCGTGAAGACCCGGACGTGATCATGCTCGGAGAACTGCGCGACCTGGAGACCATCCGCCTGGCGCTGACGGCGGCAGAAACCGGGCACTTGGTGCTGGCGACATTGCACACCGCGTCTGCGGCCAAAGCCGTCGACCGCATCATTGACGTGTTCGCCGCCGATGAAAAGGCCATGGTGCGCACGATGTTGTCTGAGTCACTGCAAGGGGTGATTGCGCAAACATTGGTCAAACGGGTGGGGGGAGGCCGTGTCGCGGCGCACGAAATCATGCTGGCCACGCCTGCGATTCGTAACCTGATCCGGGAAAACAAAGTGGCGCAGATGGTATCGGCGATCCAGACCGGCGCGGCGGCAGGGATGCAGACACTGGAGATGAGCCTGAAGCGGCTGAAGGAAAACGGCTTGATATAACCGTGTAGGAGCGAGCTTGCCTCGCGATCTTTTAAACAGTCAAAAGATCGCGAGGCAAGCTCGCTCCTACAGGCGGGGTTTAGCGCTGAGCGACCCGCAGGGTCTCTTTAGGCAACACGCGCTTGGCAACCACGTAGTGGCTCTGCCAGTAAGGCTTTTTCAGGGTGTCGATGGTCACCGACTTGCCGCGGCGCGGCGCGTGGATAAACCGGTCGTTGCCCAGATAAATGGCGACGTGGTTGACCTTGCGGCTCTTGATGTTGAAAAACAGCAAGTCGCCGGGCTTCAAATCCTTGCGATCAACTTTTTGCCCATGGCCGCTGGCCATTTCGCTGGAACTGCGCGGCAAATTGACGGCTTTAACGTCGTTAAACGCATATTTCACCAAACCGCTGCAATCAAACCCTTTACTTGGGCTGCTACCGCCCCAACGATAAGGAGTACCCAACACGTTCACGGCGCGGCTCAGTACGGCACTGCTTTGCTTGTTGGCGGCAGCCAAAGAAGCAGTGGCAATTTTGCCGGGGGCCTTGCGGTGGGCTTTACTCGCTGTTGGGCGTGATACAGCCTTGGTTTTGCTGTTAGTGGCAACATAAGGTGCACTCGCAGATGACTTTGCGGTGTAGCCAGTGAAGCCGGACGGAAGATGTTGCTCACGGTTGGTGGCGTGGGCGGCCAGTGGCATTAAAAGGCAAATGGTTAGCCATGTCTTGAATAAAGGACGCATTCGGCAGGGCTCAATGGTTATTAGCGCGAAACTTTATAACAGCTTTTTTGTCCTTTCTCAGGCCGTTTGTCGACTCGACTTGAGGGGCAAAAGGGCGTAGGACGGTGACAAATTGTCACAGGAAAACGGTACAGGTCAGGTAGGACAAGGCTTTGAGCGTTTTTTTGTAAGACACTTTTACCTGTTACGAGACAGTAAAAAAGTCACAAAAAAAATCAGAAATTTTTTCTATCACTGGCAAAGAGGGCATTTATGAGCGGCTATCGAGACGCAACACAGCATGATACCCACAGCAAAGTGCTGGGTTATTTGCTCTGGATTTTTGGTTTCTTGGGGGCGCACCGCTTCTATTACGGCAAGCCGGTGACCGGGACGATCTGGTTTTTCACGTTTGGTTTGTTGGGGATCGGCTGGCTGATCGACTTGTTCCTGATCCCGAGCATGGACCGTGAAGCCGACCTGCGGTTTACCGCGGGGAGCACGGACTACAACGTGGCGTGGATCCTGCTGACGTTCCTGGGTGTGTTTGGCGTGCACCGCATGTACATGGGCAAGTGGATCACCGGGATCCTTTACCTGCTGACGGGCGGTTTCTTCCTGATTGGCGTGCTGTATGACTTCTGGACCTTGAACGACCAGATCTCGATTGAGAACGCTGATCGTCGTTAAGCCAACGCCAAAACCTGTAGGAGCGAGCTTGCCTCGCGATCTTTTAAACAATCAAAAGATCGCGAGACGAGCTCGCTCCTACAAAGGTCAGAGGGTGGCTTAGCCCTCGTAACTGATCCGCCCATCCACCAGCGTGTAACGCACGGCGCCCGGCAGGCAGTGGCCGAGGAACGCGCAGTTGTCGCCCTTGGAATACCACTTCTCACCAGCCACGGTCGAAGCGGCCGGGTCGAACAGCACCAGGTCAGCCGGTGCACCCACCGTCAAGCTGCCAGCGGGCAGGCGCAAGGCCTGGGCCGGGCCCGCGCTGAGGCGTGCGAGCAAGGTCGGCAAGTCCAGCAAACCGTCTTCTACCAACGTCATTGCCAATGGCAGCAGCAGTTCAACGCTGCTCATGCCCGGTTCAGTCGCGCCGAATGGTGCCAGTTTGGCGTCACGCTCGTGTGGCTGGTGATGGCTGGAAATCGCCTGCACCACGCCCGATTTCACTGCTGCACGCAGTCCGTCGCGGTCTGCGCGGGTGCGCAGCGGCGGTTGCACGTGGTACACGCTGGAGAAATCCACCAGCGCCTCATCCGTCAAAATCAGCTGATACAGCGCCACATCGGCGGTCACTTTCAAGCCGCGTGCCTGCGCCTGAGCAATCAGCGCCACGCCGCGAGCACTGGTCAGTTGGCTGAAGTGCGCACGTACGCCGCTTTGCTCAACCAGCAACAGGTCGCGAGCCAGGGCCACGGTCTCGGCGGTTTCCGGAATGCCCGGCAAACCACGGAAAGCCGCCATCGGGCCGTCATGGGCGATGCCGCCTTCTGCCAGATCACGGTCCTGGGAGTGGAAGATCACCGTCAGGTCGAACGTCGCCGCGTATTCCAGCGCCCGGCACAGGGTGCGGGTGTTACTGAAGCTGTTGAGGCCGTTGCCGAAGGCCACGCAACCGGCGTCACGCAGGGCAATCAGCTCGGCCAGTTGCTCGCCGTCGAGGCCTTTGCTCAGGGCGCCAATCGGGAACACTTTGCAGTTGCCGGCTTCGCGGGCGCGGTCGAGGATCAGTTCGGCCACTGCCGAGGTGTCGAGCACCGGCTTGGTCTGCGGCGGGCAGCACAGGCTGGTCACACCACCGGCCGCAGCGGCACGGGTTTCGCTGGCGATGGTGCCTTTGCGGCTGTAGCCCGGTTCGCGCAGGGCGACGTTCAGGTCAACCAGCCCGGGCGCAGCCACCAGGCCTTTGGCGTCGAGGGTCTGGCTTGGGGTAAAGCCGGCAGGTGCGGCGCCAATGGCGACGATTTTGCCGGCTTCCAGGTGCAGGTCGGTGATTTGATCCAGTTGGCTGACAGGATCGATGACGCGGGCGCCGAGAATGCTGAGTTTCACTGGGCCTTCTCCTGTTCGATTTGGCGCTGGGCGGTTTGCCCGCTCATGGTCATGGACAACACCGCCATGCGCACCGCGATGCCGTAAGTCACCTGGTTGAGGATCACCGAGTGCGGGCCGTCGGCCACCGCCGACTCAATCTCCACGCCACGGTTGATCGGGCCGGGGTGCATGACAATGGCGTCCGGCTTGGCGCCTGCCAGGCGTGCCGTGGTCAGGCCGAACAGACGGTAGAACTCGCCCTCGCTCGGCAGCAGGCCACCTGACATGCGCTCGCGCTGCAGACGCAACATGATCACCACATCGACGTCTTTCAGGCCTTCGTTCATGTCGGTGTACACCTTCACGCCGTATTGCTCGATTCCGATCGGCAACAGGGTTTTCGGTGCGATTACGCGGATGTCCTGACAGCCCAGGGTTTTCAGGGCGATCATGTTCGAACGCGCCACCCGTGAGTGCAGAATGTCGCCAACAATGGCCACCGAAAGGTTTTCAAAGCCGCCTTTGTGCCGACGAATCGTGAGCATGTCGAGCATGCCCTGGGTCGGGTGCGCGTGGCGGCCGTCGCCGCCGTTGATGATCGCGACCTGCGGGCACACGTGCTCGGCAATAAAGTGCGCGGCGCCGGAGTCACCGTGGCGCACCACGAACATGTCGGCGGCCATGGCTTCCAGGTTGCGCAGGGTGTCGAGCAGGGTTTCGCCCTTGCTCGCCGACGAGGTCGACACGTTCAGCGTGATCACGTCAGCCGAGAGGCGCTGGGCGGCCATTTCGAACGTGGTGCGGGTGCGGGTCGAGTTTTCAAAGAACACGTTGCACACGGTCTTGCCGCGCAGCAGCGGGACTTTTTTAACCGCTCGGGCACCGACTTCAAGGAACGAGTCTGCGGTGTCGAGGATTTCAGTCAGCAACTCGCGGTTCAACCCGTCGAGCGACAGGAAGTGGCGCAGCTGGCCCTGATCATTGAGCTGTAGCGGGCGCTTGGCGTCTGGAGGCGTCATCGCAATGGTCTCTTAAAGGGCGGGTTCTAGAGATGAATCTTGAAGTTCGAGGGTCAGCGGCGCCGGGCCGGACAATTTCACCCGCTCGGTGGGCTTGAGTGACAAGGTCGCGCCGACCACGTTCGGGCGGATCGGCAGCTCGGCGGCGTTCAGGTCCAGCAGGCTGACCAGGGTCACGCTGGCCGGGCGGCCGTAGTCGAACAGCTCGTTGAGCGCGGCGCGGATGGTGCGGCCACTCATCAGCACGTCATCGATCAGCACCAGGTGCTGGCCTTCGATTTCGAATGGCAGGTCCGAGGGGCGCACTTGCGGGTGCAGGCCGTTCTGGCTGAAGTCGTCGCGGTAGAACGACACGTCCAGCGTGCCCAGCGGCGAGTCGCTGCCCAGCGCGCGCAGCAGCGCCTGAGCAACCCAGATACCGCCCGTGCGAATGCCGATAAAACGCGGCTCGGTGATGCCGCGACGTTCCAGATGAGACTTGAGGTCAACGGCCATCTGGGAGATCAGTTCAGCGGGGACAGGCAATATCATGGTGGCTCCTTAACAGGCCCGCGTGGCAAAGCGTGCGGCGGCGGGCGCAAACAATGGGGCGCGTCAGTGAGGCAAACGCAGCGTCAGGCTTGAGGTGGTGCCGGGTGTTCGTCGAGCCAGCCTTGCAGCACCAGTTTGGCGGCGATGGCATCGACGGGGTTGTCGCGGTAACTGCCACGCTGGCCACCCTGAGAGCGGCGTTCGCCCTTGGCTTCGAAGGTCGTCAGGCGTTCATCGTGGGTAAACACGGGCAGATTGAAGCGGCCATTGAGGCGATTGGCAAATTTTTGCGCGCGGGCGCAGAACTCGCTCGGGGTGCCGTCCATGTTCAGCGGCATGCCGACCACCATGGCGTCGGGCTGCCACTCTTTGATCAGCTTTTCGATCTCTTCCCACTTGGGAATGCCGTTTTCGGCTTTCAGGTTGCACAACTCGCGGGCCTGGCCGGTGACCATCTGGCCCACGGCGACACCGATGGAGCGGGTGCCGTAGTCGAAACCCAGCAATAAACGAAGGCTGGCCATCAGGAGTGGCCTGCTTGACTGGTTAACAAATTGAGGTTTACTCCCAAGTGTTTGGCGGCCGCGTCGAGGCGCAGTTCGCTGGAGGTTGCAAACAGAATGTCGCTTGAATACGGGCAGGTCAGCCAGGCGTTGTCGGCCAGTTCGGCCTCCAGTTGGCCGGCGTCCCACCCGGCGTAGCCCAGGCAGATCAGGCTGCGCTGCGGGCCGCGACCATCAGCAATGCTGAACAGGATGTCGACCGAAGTGGTCAGGGCCAGCCCGTCCTGCAGCTCGACGGTGGCGTCAAAGTTCATCGTGGCGGGGTGCAAGACAAAGCCGCGATCAACCATCACCGGGCCGCCGCCGTAGACCGGAATGTGCTGGCACAAAGGCGACGAAAGCACGTCGGGGCGCAACTGCTCAAGAATGTCCGCCAGATTCAGATCCATCGGGCGGTTGATCACCAGCCCCATGGCTCCATTGGCCGTGTGTTCGACGATATACGTCAACGTGTGGGCAAAGTTAGGGTCGGCCATATGTGGCATGGCCATCAGCAATTGGTGCTTGAGGTACGTTGGCGTGTGCTTTTTCATGGGCGTAAGTGTGGCGCTGACAAGGTGAACTGACAAGTTGGCGGATGATAAAAGCCTTTGTAGTCGCTGCCGAAGGCTGCGATGGGGCGCGCAGCGGCCCTCTGCTTTTGAATCAACAACGAAGCTCCTGCGGACCTTATCGCAGCCTGCGTCAGCGACTACAGAGTTCTGCCAAGGTTAATTACTCGACAACTGATCCCCCGGCCCGAAGCGCCAGGTACGAATGATCTCCAAACGGTCGATATCGGCCAGGTCGCCGGTAAACGGTGCAAAAGGTGCTGCCAGCCGCACGATGCGTTGCGCGGCCTGATCCAGCAGCGGTTGCCCGGAGGACTCAAGCACCAGCACCTCGTGCAACGAGCCGTCGCGGTTGATCGACACCAGCAGGCGCAGCTTGCCGTAGATTTTTTCGCGGCGGGCCTGCTCGGGGTAATTAAGGTTGCCCACGCGCTCGATTTTCTTGCGCCAGTCTTCTTTGTACCAGGCGCCTTTGTCGCGCATGGTCGAGGCCGCGCTCATGCGGTAGATCTTCGGGCGCTTTGCATACAGCTGCTGCTCGTTCGCCAGTTCGGCTTCGAGGCTGGAAATCTCGCTGGACAGCTGCGAGCTGTCGAACGTCGGAATATTGGCCTTGGGCGCCGCCTCAGTCTTGGTTTTTTGCGGCTCGCTCGGGGCTTTTTTAGGCTTGGGCGCCACGGTGGTCACGGCTGCTTTGGGCGCGGCCTTGGGTTGCTCCGGCTTGGCGGCCGGGGGCGGGGTGACCTTTTTGACAGTGTTGTCCTGGAACGGCGCCACTTCAGTGGTCTTGGGCACGGCTTTTTTGTCCAGCGTGCCGCTGCCTTGCTGATTGTCCTGCGCTAGAAAGTCAGCTTTCTCCGGGGCTTTTTCGCTCTTGAACGTCGAGAGGGTAATTTCCAGGGTTTTGCTGATTTGCTTGGGGTCGCTGGCGCTGAAACCCACGCCCACAATCACCGCGATATGCAGCAGGGCTGCGATAAACAGGGCAAAACCCAGGCGATCAGCTGCGCGCACGCCGGTGTGGCGCAGTTCAGGGGGCAGGTCGCTGGGGAGTGTCATAGCAAAAAGACCAACATCGCGGGTTTCACAGGCTGCGCATGATAGCGCAATGTTGGTCTTTTTCTGGAGGTCGCAGATCAGCGTGCGGCGAGTTTGCGCTCAATCGCGTCCATCAACAGTGCGCCGATGTTGGTACCAAAGGCGTTGTCGATTTCCCGGATGCAGGTCGGGCTGGTGACGTTGATTTCGGTCAGGTGCTCACCGATAACGTCCAATCCTACAAACAACAGGCCCTTTTCACGCAGGGTTGGGCCGACTTGGGCTGCAATCCAGCGGTCCTTTTCGCTCAGCGGGCGGGCTTCGCCACGGCCGCCAGCAGCCAGGTTGCCACGGGTTTCGCCCTGTGCCGGGATTCGCGCCAGGCAATAAGGCACCGGCTCGCCGTCGATCATCAGAATGCGCTTGTCGCCATCCTTGATGCCCGGCAAGTAGCCTTGCGCCATGATTTGCTGGGTGCCATTGGCAGTCAGGGTTTCGAGGATCACCGACAGGTTGGGATCACCGACCCGGTGGCGGAAGATCGAGGTGCCGCCCATGCCGTCCAGCGGCTTGAGGATCACATCGCCGTACTGGGCCGCGAATTCACGCAATACGTCGGCGCGACGGCTGACCACGGTTGGTGGCGTGCACTGGGTGAATTGGGTGGCGAACAGTTTTTCGTTGCAGTCACGCAGGCTCTGCGGCTTGTTGACGATCAGCACACCGTCGCGCTCGGCTTGTTCGAGCAGATAGGTGGTGTACACAAATTCCATGTCGAAGGGCGGGTCTTTGCGCATCAGGATCACGTCCAGATCGCTCAGGGCAGTGTCGGCCTCGGCCTCCAGCTCAAACCACTTCTCAGGGTTGGCGAACACTTTCAGCGGCTTCATGCGCGCGCGGGCCTTGCCTTCGGTCAGGTAAAGGTCTTGCTGCTCCATATAAAACAGGGTCCAGCCACGTGCCTGTGCGGCCAGCAGCATGGCCAGCGAGCTGTCCTTTTTATAGGAGATGTCCGCAATGGGGTCCATGACAATCCCGACTCGAACGCTCATGGCAAATTCCTCGATTAAATAGTGGGCAAAAGGCGAAATGCGATTAACCGTAGGAGCGAGCTTGCCTCGCGATCTTTAAAAAGATCAAAAGATCGCGAGGCAAGCTCGCTCCTACAGGTCATCTGCTGACTCACAAAATTGGCGCAAGAGTGGCGCTGACTGCGGTGGATGGTCAAGGAAAAACCGTCCGATAGATTGCAGGTCGCGACTGTGCTAAAAAGGCTCGCACAGTGCTTACAGCCCTTGTCCTTCAAGGATTTGCGGTTTTAGGCGACACAGTTGTAACAAAACGGGTCGCCGTGGCGATGGTAGGGCACATATGGACACGCATTCCAGCGCCTTGAAGGTGATGGTGATCGATGACTCGAAAACCATTCGCCGGACCGCTGAAACCTTGCTGAAAAACGTGGGCTGCGAGGTCATTACGGCCATCGACGGTTTTGATGCGTTGGCCAAGATTGTTGATCATCATCCACACATTATTTTTGTCGACATCATGATGCCGCGCCTGGATGGCTATCAGACGTGCGCCCTGATCAAGAACAACCGGGCGTTCAAAATGACCCCGGTGATCATGTTGTCCTCCAAGGACGGTTTGTTTGACAAGGCCAAGGGACGCATTGTCGGCTCTGATCAATTTTTGACCAAGCCCTTCAGCAGAGATGAACTGCTGAATGCGATCAAGGCCCATGTACCGGGTTTTGATATCGTCCCGAACGTTCAATGACGCTCGGCCCCGAGGGCCGATTACCTTTTAGATGGGGAACACCATGGCTCGCATTCTGATCGTCGATGACTCGCCGACCGAAATGTTCAAACTGACCGGCATGTTGGAAAAACATGGTCATGTCGTGCTGAAGGCTGAAAACGGCGCAGATGGCGTGGCTCTGGCCCGTCAGGAAAAACCCGATGCGGTGCTGATGGACATCGTGATGCCCGGCCTTAATGGGTTTCAGGCCACGCGCCAACTGAGCAAAGACCCGGAAACCAACCATATTCCGGTCATCATGGTGACCACCAAAGACCAGGAAACCGACATGGTCTGGGCAACGCGTCAGGGCGCCAAGGCTTACATCACCAAACCGGTAGACGAACAAAAGCTGATCCTGACGCTCAAGAACGTGCTGGCTTACAGCCGCCCTCAATGACGGCCTGCCAATGCCTGACTCACTGACCGCCTTCGAACTGCTGTTTGAGATAGACCAACGCTGCCGCGCTTTGGCAGCAGGTCTGGCGCCGGTGCAGGCACAAGCCGGGAGTTGGAGCGGCATCGGTTTTCGGATGGGCGAGCATTGTTTTGTGGCGCCCATGGGCGAAATCGCAGAGATCCTCCACGAGCCACGGTTTACCTTGCTGCCTGGGGTAAAGCCGTGGGTTAAAGGGGTGGCCAACCTGCGTGGGCAATTGCTGCCGATCATTGATCTGTGCAGCTTTTTCGGGCTTGAGCCGTCGCCCCTGCGCAAGCAACGGCGGGTGATGGTGCTGGAATACAAAGACGTGTTTGTCGGCTTGCAGGTGGATGAAGTGCTGGGCATGCAGCACTTTGATCAAACTGAGCTGGACACCCACGTGCAGGCGTTACCCAACCTGATGTTGGTGCCTTTTATCCAGGGACGCTTTGCCGGCCAGCCAGAGTGGTGGGTGTTCAGCCCGTTTGTGCTGGCCCAGGCGCCCCAGTTCTGGGCCGTCGCGGTGTGAGTGGGGCACGCGTTTTACCTTTTGCTTTACTACGGGATGCCAAGGCCTGACTGATGAGCACAGCCAATACCGCTAAACCACTGGAAGGGTCGCGCAGTCGTTCGCAGATCATCGTGCTTTTTATCGCCCTGATCGTGTTCATCATGCTGTTGTTCGCCAACTTTGCTTACCTCAACACCCAGTCCAACTACGACAAGCAATACATCAGCCACGCGGGCGAGCTGCGCGTGCTGTCCCAGCGCATCGCCAAAAACGCCACCGAAGCTGCCGCTGGCAAAGCCGCCGCGTTCAAGTTGCTGGGCGATGCGCGCAACGACTTCAGCCAGCGTTGGGAGTACTTGCAAAAAGGAGACCCCAGCACCGGCTTGCCGCCAGCGCCGGTAGCGGTGCGCAAAGAAATGCAATCGGTTCAGCGCGACTGGGACCAGTTGCTGGGCAGCACCAACGCGATTCTGGCCAGCGAGCAAACCGTGCTGTCGTTGCACCAAGTGGCGGCTACCTTGGCCGAGACCGTGCCGCAGCTACAGGTTGAGTACGAAAAAGTTGTCGAAATTTTGTTGCAGCGCGGCGCCCCGGCCAGCCAGGTGGCATTGGCCCAGCGCCAGTCGTTGCTGGCCGAGCGCATATTAGGCGCGGTCAACACGGTGCTGGCGGGCGATGAAACGGCGGCGCAGGCGGCCGATGCGTTTGGCCGCGATGCCAACCGCTTCGGCCAGGTGCTTAATGCCATGCTCGAAGGCAATGACGGGCTGCGCATTCCTAAAGTCGAAGACAAGGACGCCCGCGCCCGCCTGCTGGAGATTTCCGAGCTGTTCCAGTTTGTCTCGGGCTCGGTGGATGAAATTCTCGAAACCTCGCCCCAGTTGTTCCACGTGCGTGAAGCCGCCAACACCATTTTCAGCCTGTCGCAGACCCTGCTCGATGAAGCCTCAACCCTGGCCAACGGTTTTGAAAACCTGGCCAACGGTCGCTCGCTGGACATCATCGGTGGCTACGTTCTGGGCCTGCTGGCGCTGGCGTCGATCATCCTGATCGGGCTGGTGATGGTGCGCGAGACCAATCGCCAACTGCGTGAAACCGCTGAAAAGAACGAGCGCAATCAGAACGCGATCATGCGGCTGCTCGACGAAATCGAAGACCTGGCCGACGGCGACCTGACCGTGACCGCCTCGGTTACCGAAGACTTCACCGGGGCGATTGCCGACTCCATCAACTATTCCATCGACCAACTGCGCGAACTGGTGGCTACCATCAACCTGACAGCAGGCCAGGTGGCGGCCGCCGTGCAGGAAACCCAGGCCTCGGCCATGCAACTGGCGGAGTCTTCGGAGCATCAGGCGCAGCAGATCGCCGAGGCGTCCGGGTCGGTGCAGCATATGGCGCAGTCGATTGATCAAGTGTCGGCCAACGCCTCTGAGTCCTCGGCGGTGGCCGAGCGTTCAGTGGCGATTGCCAACAAAGGCAACGAAGTGGTTCACAACACCATTCGCGGCATGGACAACATTCGCGACCAGATCCAGGACACGGCCAAGCGCATTAAACGGTTGGGCGAGTCTTCGCAGGAAATCGGCGACATTGTCAGCCTGATTGATGACATTGCCGACCAGACCAACATTCTGGCGTTGAACGCCGCTATTCAGGCGTCCATGGCCGGTGATGCCGGGCGCGGGTTTGCCGTGGTGGCGGACGAAGTGCAGCGTCTGGCTGAGCGCTCGTCGGCGGCAACCCGGCAAATCGAGACGCTGGTGCGGGCCATTCAGGCCGACACCAATGAAGCGGTGATTTCCATGGAGCAAACCACCACCGAAGTGGTGCGCGGTGCGCGCTTGGCCCACGACGCCGGGGTGGCGCTTGAAGAGATCGAAGGGGTGTCGCAAAACCTCGCAGACCTCATTCAGCGCATTTCCAACGCCGCGCAAGAGCAAACCAGCTCGGCTGCGCAGATCTCCCTGACCATGAACGTGATTCAGCAAATCACCCATCAAACTTCGTCCGGCTCGACCGCCACCGCTGACAGCATTGGCAACCTGGCCAAGATGGCCAGCCAACTGCGCCGCTCGGTGTCCGGTTTCACCTTGCCCGCCTCGCCAAAACCCCGAGAGCCGCAGTAGTGCGACATTCAGACTGGAGTTGTTATGGTTGACCGGCGCGACTACGTAGCCCTCGAATGGGTTAAAGACGAGATTGCCGACACCTTGAAACAGGCGCGCACGGCGCTGGAGGACTATGTCCTGCAGCCCGCTGCCGAGGCGCTGGAGCAGTGCCTGGCGTGTATTCATCAGGTGCACGGCAGCCTATTGATGGTGGAGTTTTATGGCGCCGCCCTGCTGGCCGAAGAAACCGAACACTTAGTCGTCGCCCTGCACAAAGGCCGGGTCAGCCAGAGCGAAGAGGCCCTGCGCCTGTTGATGCAAGCCTTCAATCAGTTGCCGCTGTACCTGGACCGCGTTCACACGGCCCGGCGTGACTGGCCGCTGGTGGTGCTGCCGTTAATCAACGATTTACGCACCGCCCGAGGCGAAAGCCTGCTGTCAGAAACCAGCCTGTTCAGCCCCGATTTACAGACATTGCCGACACTGGACCAAGCCGCCCTCGCGCACTTGATCCCCGCCGAATGGCCGCGCCAGATCATGACCCTGCGCCACGCCCTGCAAGCCGCGTTGAACGGTTTGCAGGGTGAGGAAGACGTGCGCGGCAATCTGGAGCGCCTGGCCAATGTCTTCAGCCAACTTGAAAGCCTGTGCCAGGGCGCGCCCATCAATGCGTTGTGGAAAGTCGCCTCGGCCTTGCTGGACGGCATGTTGCGCGGCCGTGTGGCCAATAGCCCGGCGTTGCGCAGCTTGCTCAATGAGTCCGACAAAGAACTCAATCGCTTGCTGGCGCAAGGTATTGAGGGCGTCAACCAGCCAGCGCCGGATGAGCTGCTCACCAGTTTGCTGTTTTACATCGCCAAGGCCGAACAGCCGACCACCAAGATGCTCGCGCTGAAAAACCGCTACGAGCTGGACGAAGCCATGCCCGATGCGGCCATGGTCGACGAAGAGCGGGCGCGGCTGGCGGGGCCAGACCGTGACGCCATGCGCTCGGTGGTGTCGGCCCTGTGCGAAGAGCTGGTGCGGGTTAAAGAGCGCCTCGACCTGTTTGTGCGCAGTGACCGTGTGCACGTGTCCGAGTTGAGCAGCCTGATGGCGCCGTTGCGCCAGATCGCCGACACCTTGGCAGTGCTCGGTTTTGGCCAGCCGCGAAAAGTCATCATCGACCAATTGGCGGTGGTCCAGGGCATCGCCCAAGGGCAGCGTGAGCCGACAGACGCGGTGTTGATGGATGTGGCCGCCGCCTTGCTGTACGTCGAAGCCACGCTGGCCGGGATGGTCGGCAATGTCGAGCCGTCTTCGCGAGAAGAAAGCCGCCTGCCCACCACGGACCTGATTCAAATTCACCAACTGGTGATCAAAGAGGCGCGCATTGGCCTTGAAGAGGTCAAAGACCTGATCACTGATTTTCTGGCTGACGGCCACGACCGCCAACACCTGCAACCGTTGCTGGGCTTGCTGACGCAGATTCGTGGCGCGCTGGCGATGATCCCGCTACGCCGGGTTGCTGGCTTGCTCAACAGCTGCCACGATTTTGTCGAAGAGCATCTGTTGGCGGGCCCGCTGCCCGCCGACGCGCAGCTTGATCAACTGGCGGATGCGTTGATCAGCATTGAGTACTACCTGGAACGTTTGGCGCTGGACCCCGGCGCCGCGAGCGAGAAGGTGCTGGAGCGCGCAGAAAAGAGCCTGACAGCGCTGGGATACGCGCCCGCCAAGCGCAATGTGCTAGTGCTCGATGAGTCGCTGAGTTTGCCTGCCGCCAAGGCCAAGCCTGTGGTGCAGACCCCGCAAGACCCGCAGGTCATGCAAAACCTGGCGCAGGTGTTGGCCGGTCCGCTGCCGTTGAATCCCCCCGCGCAGCACATCCCGCAGAGCTTGTTGCCGCCGCCGGTAGACGAAGAACCGGTGGACGAAGAACTGCTGGAAGTCTTTCTGGAAGAGACTGACGAAGTCTTGATTGCCCTGCACGACGCCTTGCCGCAATGGGTCGCCAACCCGGCCGACAGCGCTGCGCTGGCCGAACTGCGGCGTGCCTTCCATACGCTCAAAGGCAGCGGGCGCATGGTGCGTGCGCTGGTGCTGGCGGAACTGGCCTGGGCCGTTGAGAACTTGCTCAACCGGGTGATCGAACGCAAGGTCGCGCCGTCCCCTGCGATTGATCAATTGCTGGAAGAGGCGCTGGTACTGCTGCCGCAATTGATCCAGGAATTTGCCGACCACAGCCAGCGTCAGCATCATGATGTCGACCAGCTCGCGGCCCGCGCCCACAGCCTGTCCAAGGGGCGCCCGCAGCCGCTCCAGATCGAGCAGCAGAGCGCCAGTTTTGATCCGCAATTGCTCGATATCTTCCGCCAGGAAGCGCAAACCCACCTCAACAGCCTCAACCACTTTCTGGACCTGGCCAGCGAGCACGTGCCGCTGTACGCCACTGACGATTTGCAGTTGGCCATGCACACCCTCAAAGGCAGCGCGCACATGGCGGGCGTGCTGAGAATGGCCGAGCTGGCGGCGCCGCTGGATTACCTGGTACGTGAGTACAAGGCCCATCACCTTGAGCTGGACGTCGAAGAAATCGACTTGCTGCTTGAGGCCGACAGCTTGCTGCATCGCGGCCTCAAGCAGTTGGACCTCGACCCGCTGGCCGAGATCCGAGGCGCCCGGGCCTTGATCGAACGCACCGGGCAATGGGTCAGCAAACGCCTGGACATGGCCCTGAATGCGCCTTCGGGCACGTTGACGGCCCCGCGGGACCCGCAGCGTATCAGCGAGTTTTTGGGCCAGAGCATGGACATTCTGTTCGAGGCCGAAACCCTGTTGCGCCATTGGCGGCAACACCCCCATGAGCGCGACGGCCTCCAGCGTCTTCTGGACCAACTGACCGACTTGGGCGAGTCGGCCTTTTTGCTCGACCTGCAACCCGTCGATGCGCTGTGCGAAGCCTTGCTCGACCTGTACGGCGCGGTAGAAGAAAGCAGCCTGGTGGTCAGCGAGCGGTTCTTTCAGGAGGCCGACGAGGCCCAGGAAGCGCTGATCAACATGCTCGACCAATTGGCCGCCGGGCAAGAGATCACCCCACAACCGCAACGCATCGACGCGCTACAGGCGCTGCTGCATGAAGGTTTGGCGCCGGACGCCACCGGCTTGATCCGCCGTGAAGGCAATCAGACCCTGGACATCACAGAACTGGGCGCCGCCACGGCGCAGCTGGATGCCGAGCAGGACGACGCGCAGGACGATGAAATCGTCGCCATCTTTATCGAAGAGGCGGTGGATATCCTCGACAGCACCAGGCATGCGTTGCGGCGCTGGATCAATGAGCCCGACAACCTGGCGCCGTTGTCCTCGCTGCAACGCGACTTGCACACGCTCAAGGGCGGCGCGCGCATGGCCGGTATCGTACCGATTGGCGACCTGGCCCACGAGCTGGAGCACTTATACGAAGGGCTGCTGGACCGCCGCTTGAGCGAGAGCCCGACGCTGGCGCGCCTGCTGGAACTCTGCCATGCGCAACTGCTGGTGATGCTCGAACAACTGCGTCACCACACGCCTCTGGACGAACCCACTGAACTGATCGAGGCCATTCGTACCCTTCGGCACAGCAGCGCGGCCTCTGTAGAGCCGAGTAACGCCACGCCAGCGACAACGCCTGCCGGGCCGCAAAACGGCATCGACCCGGAGCTGCTGGATATCTTTCTGGAAGAGGCGTTTGACCTGCTGGAAAGCTCCGGTGCGGCCTTGGTGCGTTGGCAGGCCGAGCCGCAAAACACCGTTGAAGACGAAAACCTGCTGCGCGACCTGCACACCCTTAAAGGCGGGGCGCGGATGGTCGAAATCAGCGCCATTGGGGATTTTGCCCACGAGCTGGAAACCCTGGTTGAAGACATTTCGTTGGGTTTTCTGTCACCCAGCGCTGAATTGTTTACCTTGCTACAACGCAGCCACGACCAGTTGGCGCAGATGCTCGACGCCCTGCGCAGCGGCCAGCCGGTGCCGTCGCCGCAGGTGTTGATCGAGCATATCCAGCGGGTTGAGCGCAGCGTCCGGCAAGCCGTCCAGAGCCCTGCGGTGAACAAGCCTGACCCCGCCGCCGGGTTGCTTCCCGAAGCCGAGCGCACGGGGCTGGACATGCTCAAGGTCCCGGCCGAACTGCTCGAAGACCTGGTCAACCTGGCGGGCGAAACTTCAATGATTCGCGGGCGCCTGGAGCAGCAGGTCAATGACGGCAAAATCGCCCTCAACGAAATGCAGACCACCCTTGAGCGCATGCACGACCAGTTGCGTCGGCTCGACACCGAGACCCAAAGCCGCATTCACAGCCGTCAGCACGCCGAAGTCGATGGCCTGGCTTACGACGAATTTGACCCGCTGGAAATGGACCGCCATTCCCAGCTGCAACAGCTGTCGCGGGCGCTGTTTGAGTCAGCCTCGGACTTGCTCGACCTCAAGGCCACCCTGGCGGCGCGCAATCAGGACGCCTACAGCCTGTTGCAGAAACAGGGGCGGGTGAACACCCAATTGCAGGAAGGCCTGATGGGCACCCGCATGGTGCCGTTCGAACGGGTGTTGCCGCGCCTCAAACGCGTGGTGCGCCAAGTAGCCTCCGAGCTGGGCAAGCAGGTCGAGTTCAGCGTGATCAACGCCGAAGCTGAAATCGACCGCAATGTACTGGAGCGCATGGTCGCGCCGCTTGAACACATGCTGCGCAACGCCGTGGACCACGGGCTTGAGCCTACTGACGTCCGCGAGGCCAGCGGCAAACCGGCGCAGGGGCTGATTACCCTGGAGCTGTCCAACGAAGGCGGCGACGTGGTGTTCGACATTCGCGATGATGGCGCCGGGGTACCGCTCGAAGCGGTGCGGCGCAAGGCCATCCTGCGCGGTTTGTTGGACCCGCAAATGATGCTCAGCGACCGTGACGTGTTGCAGTTCATCTTGCAGCCGGGCTTCTCTACCGCTGAAAAAATCACCCAGATTTCCGGGCGCGGCGTCGGCATGGACGTGGTTCACGAAGAAGTGCGCCAACTGGGCGGCAACATGACCATCGACTCGGTGCCGGGCCAAGGGGTGCACTTTCAGATCCGCCTGCCGTTCAGCGTGTCACTCAACCGTGCCTTGATGGTGCAGTGCAGCGACGAGCAATACGCCATCGCGCTTAACACTGTTGAGGGCCTGGTGCGCGTGATGCCCAACGAGCTTGAAGACTATTACCAGCTCGACCCGCCCATGTACCACTACGCGGGCCAGGATTACGACCTGCGTTACTTGGGCGAACTGCTGCAAACCGTGGGCAAGCCCCAACTGATCGGGCAAAACCATTCGCTGCCGGTGTTGCTGGTGCATTGCAATGACCAGCGGGTGGCCTTGCACGTGGATGCGCTGGCGGGCTCGCGTGAAATCGTGGTCAAAAGCCTTGGGCCGCAATTTACCGGGGTGCAAGGTGTGTCAGGGGCGACCATTTTGGGCGATGGCCGTGTGGTGCTGATCCTTGACCTGTTGGCCTACCTGCGTGCGCATCAGGCGCGTCAGCCCTTGCAGCAGGCGATCAATGAAGCCAACGGCGTACTGGAATTCACCCCGGCGGTGCGCCCGCCGCTGGTTTTGGTGGTCGACGACTCAGTGACCGTACGCAAGGTGACCAGCCGTTTGCTGGAGCGCAACGGCATGAACGTCATCACGGCCAAAGACGGCGTCGACGCCATGAGCGTGCTCGAAGACCACATCCCGGACCTGATGCTGCTGGACATCGAAATGCCGCGCATGGACGGCTTTGAAGTGGCCACCCACGTGCGCAACAGCCCGCGTCTCAAAGACCTGCCGATCATCATGATCACCTCGCGTACCGGGCAAAAGCACCAGAACCGCGCGATGGCGATTGGCGTCAACGACTACCTGGGCAAGCCGTATCAAGAGTCGGTGTTGCTGGAGCGCATTGCCTACTGGAGCAACTTCCATGCTTGATCACCGCGTTGGCAGCCTGACCTGCTTGCTCTTGCCGTTGGCCGACCGCTACCTGCTCCTGCCCAACGTGGCGATTGCCGAACTGATTGACTGGCAGCGTGGTGAACCGAGCATCGACTCACCGTCCTGGCACGTCCGGCAAATCAACTGGCGCGACCGCGAACTGCCCCTGATCAGCTTCGAAGCGGCCTGCGGCGGCCCCTTGGTCATCGGCGAGCGCGCGCGCATCGTCATCCTCAACACCCTGAGCGGCGACCCGCGCCTAAAATTCATCGGCCTGGTGGTGCAAGGCATCCCGCGTTCCTACCGACTCGACAGCCAACTGAGCTTCGTCGACGTGCCCCTCAGCCCGTTCGAACGGGCGGCGGTGCAAGTGGGCGAGAGCGTGGCAAAAATCCCGGATTTACTGGGGTTGGAGAGGCTGGTGCTGTCGGGTAGCGAGCCCGAAACGCCGGACCCTCTGTAGGAGCGAGCTTGCCTCGCGATCTTTTCAAAGATCAAAAGATCGCGAGACAAGCTCGCTCCTACAGGGGTGGCAGCCGAGCGCAGGTTAGCAGACCGGAACGTTAGGGACCCGGCGCACCCGAAGGTGCCCTGCGCACGACCACCATAAAATTCAGACCAAAAGTAGCGCCTGATTTGAAGGGGGGCGATAAACGCCTAACGTTGTCCGAGCTGCTAAACCCGGCCGCTGTTTTTTTCAGCGGCAGGGCGAGACTAGGCGCGTAAACGTTCAGGCGCAATGCGTGCGGGATTGTCTCGGAAAGTTCGGGCAAGGGAAAGGGACGCGTCCGATATAGCGTGCAATGGGCTTGTTTTGTCGGATGGCTTGATAAGTCCCAAAAAGGGACCTGTCGTTCCCTTTTTGGGACTGTTTATCGGTTGTACTCATGCGCTTGAAATGTCAGGTCAGGAATAACCCCGTCTCGATTTACCCCCCTTGCCCTTTAAGGTCACGACCTTGGCCCTTATGTTGTAACAAGTGGCACAGTCGCACTATCGGCTATTGAGGATGTTGCACATGTATCACGGGGAAAAGCTCAACGCCTGGACCCATTTGGTGGGGGCTGTGGCGGCTGCGGCAGGCAGTATCTGGTTGTTGGTGGTGGCGTGTCTGGACGGGAGTCCGCAAAAAATTGTCAGCGCGGCCATTTATGGCGTGACGCTGGTGCTGCTGTACAGCGTGTCGACGGTTTACCACAGCGTGCGTGGGCGTTCGAAGGTGATCATGCAGAAGTTTGATCACCTGTCGATTTACTTGTTGATTGCCGGCAGTTACACGCCGTTTTGCCTGGTGACGCTGCACGGACCGTGGGGCTGGTCGTTGTTCGGGATTGTCTGGGGCATGGCGGTGATCGGCATGCTGCAAGAGATCAAGCCGCGTTCTGAAGCGCGCATTTTGTCGATCGTCATTTACGCGGTGATGGGCTGGATTGTGCTGGTGGCGGTCAAGCCTTTGCTGGCTGCGCTAGGGACCGCGGGCTTTATCTGGCTGGCCACGGGCGGGGTGATGTACACCGTGGGGATTATCTTCTTTGCCCTCGATCACCGCCTGCGGCATGCCCACGGCATTTGGCACCTGTTCGTCATCTGCGGCAGCCTGCTGCACTTTGTGGCTATTGCGCATTACGTGATTTAGGCGACTGTAGGCGCCCGCTTGTCTTGTGAACTTTTAAAAAGATCAAAAGATCGCGAGACAAGCTCGCTCCTACAGATTTGCGTTGCTGCGATCGGGCGCGCAGCGGCCGTAAACCCGCTCAATAGCCAAGATCAAAAGGCCGTATTACGCTTTTTTCAGCGGCTTTTTGGTGTCGCTGCGGATTTGCGCGTGGCTGATCAGGGCGAAGATAAAACTGCCGCCGATGATGTTGCCGGCCAATGTCGGGCCGGCAAAGATCAACCAGAAGTCTTTCCACGGCAATTCTCCCGCAAAGACCAGATAGGACACCTCAGCGGTGCCGACCACGATGTGGGTAAAGTCACCGAGCGCCATCAGGTAGGTGATGAGGATGATGATCCACATTTTGGCGCTCTCCATGGACGGGATCATCCAGACCATGGTTGCAATCATCCAGCCAGAGACAATGCCTTTGGCGAACATTTGGCTGACGTCGTTTTCCATGACCTTGCGCCCGATTTCCAGAAAGGCCTCGTCGGTCGGGGTATCGAAAATCGGCAAATGCAGCATCACGTAGGCCACCAGAAAAGTACCCATCAGGTTGCCGATCAGCACCACGGACCAGAGCCGGAACAACCGCCCGAAGTTATTCAGGGTGGGTTTGCTCATGATCGGCAATACCGCCGTCAGGGTGTTCTCAGTGAACAATTGCTGGCGAGCGAGAATGACTGCCAAAAAGCCCGCGCAGTAACCAAAGCTGGCGATGACCTTGAACCCTTCGGCGTCGGGCAGGCGAGAGTTGAGCAAGCCCATGGCCATCAACGACAAGCCCATGGTCAGGCCCGCCGCCAGGGCTGACCAGAACAGGGCGGCAATGCTGCGCTCCAGCTCCTGATCACCTTGCAGACGAATGATTTCGTGCAGGACAGCGGCACGCGGGGGCTGGTTTTTGCTGATGTCGTGCTTTTCATCAGGCGACAGATTGGGCGTTTTACCGCTGTTTTCAGTGTTCATGAGCGCATGACCGGTGGCGTGTATAAGCGTACGACACGCGCCATCGGTAGCTGTTCACTCAAAACCTGTAATCGCTGCCGCAGCCCGCGGCAGCGGGGACAAGGTCAAAGGTAATCAGGCCTGATTTTCATCCTGGAACTGGTCTTTGACGTACTTGATCTCGGTGCGGCCGTGCGGTGCTGGCAGGCCGTCTTCACCGAGGTTGACGAAGACCATTTTGTCGACCGTCAGGATGCTTTTGCGGGTGATCTTGTTGCGCACTTCACAGGTCAGGGTGATCGAGGTGCGACCAAACTCGGTGGCGGTGATGCCCAGCTCGATGATGTCGCCCTGGCGCGAGGCGCTGACAAAGTTGATTTCGGAGATGTACTTGGTCACGACGCGCTGGTTGCCCAACTGAACAATGGCGTAGATCGCCGCTTCTTCGTCGATCCAGCGCAGCAGGCTGCCACCGAACAGGGTGCCGTTGGGGTTGAGGTCTTCGGGTTTAACCCATTTGCGGGTGTGAAAATTCATGTTCGCTCCTGACCGTCTTGCCTTAGATGCCGGCCATGATGTCAGACCTCGGCGCTCAGCTCTATTAACCTTGGACTATGGTCTCGATTAAGCAAATAAAAAAGCCTTGGATAAACCCTTGGGAACCCAGGCGCGGATGGCTATAATCTCCCTCGCTTCAAAAACGGTCATGTTCACCCGGTACCGTTTTCCCGCCACCTGTCCGAGGGGCGCTGCAGCAGGTTTAACCTGTCAGGCTCGGATGGGGCGTTGTTTGTTCAGGGTTCCCTGGGCAAGCACTAAACGCACAACGGCGCCCATTCGCGATTAAACGAATGGAGGCTCTTAATGAGCGCTGTAAACACGCCTGCAGGTTTTACCGACTATAAAGTCGCTGATATGTCCCTTGCCCAATGGGGCCGTCGCGAAACCTTCATCGCTGAATCCGAAATGCCGGCCCTGATGGGTCTGCGTCGTCGGTATGCCGCAGAACAACCGCTCAAGGGCGCGAAGATTCTGGGCTGCATCCACATGACCATCCAGACTGCCGTACTGATCGAAACCCTGGTTGCCCTGGGTGCCGAAGTGCGTTGGTCGTCGTGCAACATCTTCTCGACTCAAGACCAGGCCGCTGCCGCTATCGCTGCTGCCGGTATCCCGGTATTTGCCTGGAAAGGCGAGACCGAAGAAGAGTACGAGTGGTGCCTGGAGCAAACCATCTTGAAAGATGGCCAGCCTTGGGACGCCAACATGATCCTCGACGACGGCGGCGACCTGACCGAGCTGCTGCACAAGAAATACCCGGCCATGCTGAAAAAGATCCACGGCGTGACTGAAGAAACCACCACCGGCGTACACCGTCTGCTGGACATGCTGGCCAAAGGCGAGCTGATGATCCCGGCGATCAACGTTAACGACTCGGTGACCAAAAGCAAAAACGACAACAAGTACGGCTGCCGTCACAGCCTGAACGATGCGATCAAGCGTGGTACTGACCACCTGCTGTCCGGCAAGCAAGCGCTGGTCATCGGCTACGGTGACGTGGGCAAGGGTTCGGCCCAGTCCCTGCGTCAGGAAGGCATGATCGTTAAAGTCTCCGAAGTTGACCCGATCTGCGCCATGCAAGCGTGCATGGACGGCTTTGAAGTGGTTTCGCCGTTCATCAACGGCCAGAACGATGGCACCGCAGCCAGCATCGATGCTGCACTGCTGGGCAAGATCGACCTGATCGTGACCACCACCGGTAACGTCAACGTGTGCGACAAGAACATGCTGGCTGCGCTGAAAAAACGCGCTGTGGTGTGCAACATCGGCCACTTCGACAACGAAATCGACACCGCTTTCATGCGCAAAAACTGGGCATGGGAAGAAGTGAAGCCACAAGTGCACAAGGTACATCGCACTGGCGCTGGCGAGTTCGACCCACAGAACGACGACTACCTGATCCTGCTGGCCGAAGGCCGTCTGGTAAACCTGGGCAACGCCACAGGTCACCCAAGCCGCATCATGGACGGTTCGTTTGCCAACCAGGTACTGGCGCAGATCTTCCTGTTCGCCCAAAAATACGCTGACCTGCCTGCCGAACTGCAAGCTGAGCGTCTGACCGTAGAAGTACTGCCGAAGAAACTGGACGAAGAAGTGGCCCTGGAAATGGTTCGCGGCTTCGGTGGCGTGGTCACTCAACTGACCCAGCAACAAGCTGACTACATCGGCGTGACGGTTGAAGGTCCGTTCAAACCTGAAGCGTACCGTTACTGATTGGATCGCCAAGCCCGCCCCCTGATGGGGGCGGGCTTGTATTCGGCTTTTGTATTGCCAAGGATTTGACCATGTCCCAAGACCGTCGTTACAGCTTCGAGTTCTTCCCGACCAAGACCGATGCTGGACATGAAAAACTGATGAACACGGCTCGCCAACTGGCGACCTACAACCCGGATTTTTTCTCCTGCACCTATGGTGCCGGTGGCTCGACCCGTGACCGCACGATCAACACCGTGCTGCAACTGGAGAGCGAAGCCAAGGTCCCTGCGGCCCCGCACTTGTCGTGTGTCGGTGACAGCAAAGATGACTTGCGTGGCCTGCTGACCCAGTACAAGGGTGCAGGTATCAAGCGTATTGTCGCGCTGCGTGGCGACCTGCCTTCGGGTATGGGGATGGCCAGCGGTGAGTTGCGCTATGCCAATGACCTGGTGAGCTTCATTCGTGAGGAAACCGGCGACCACTTCCATATTGAAGTGGCGGCATACCCTGAGATGCACCCTCAGGCACGCAATTTCGAAGACGATATCAGCAACTTCGTGCGCAAGGCCAACGCTGGCGCCGACAGTGCGATCACCCAGTACTTCTTTAACGCCGACAGCTACTTCCGCTTTGTTGAGCGCGTACGTGCGGCCGGCGTCATGATCCCGATCGTGCCGGGCATCATGCCGATCACCAACTACAGCAAGTTGGCGCGCTTCTCCGACGCTTGCGGTGCAGAAATCCCACGTTGGATTCGCAAGCAACTGGAAGCCTACGGCGATGATGCGACCAGCATCCAGGCGTTTGGCGAGCAAGTGATCAGCGAAATGTGCGAGCGTTTGCTCGATGGCGGCGCACCGGGCCTGCACTTCTACACCTTGAACCAGTCTGAGCCGAGCCTGGCGATCTGGAACAATCTGAAGCTGCCACGCTAAAACCGTGTAGTCGCTGCCGCAGGCTGCGATGGGCTGCGCAGCGGCCCCGGCGTTGATGCAAACAGCGAAGGCCCTTCGGGCCTTATCGCAGCCTGCGGCAGCGACTACAGGTTTTTGTCATGTGGCTTGTGCCCCTACAAAACCGTTGAGCAGCATGAAATCGGCGCGCCGTGATTGCTCTGTTATACTCCGGGTTTTCCGCCAGGCTTACGCCCGGCCGCTCGTCCTTGTACCCGGCATTCAACCCCGTGACTGCGCAGCTTCCAGCCCGCGCGAGCGATGTGAATGAGCCTCAGGACTGGAGCAGGACCGGACGGGATTGCGTCACCTTAAACGCCATTCACGCCAGGCAAGACTATCCCTTTGGGCCAAGCCCTAACTAGAACAGGATTACTCATGTCCTTTGCTTCCCTCGGTCTCTCCGAGGCTTTAGTCCGCGCCATTGAAGATGCGGGCTATACCGAGCCTACTCCGGTGCAACAGCGGGCCATTCCCGCCGTGTTGCAAGGTCGCGATTTGATGGTTGCGGCCCAGACAGGTACTGGTAAAACCGGCGGCTTCGCTCTTCCGATTCTGGAAAAGCTGTTTCCCAACGGCCACCCGGACAAATCCCAGCGTCACGGCCCACGCCAACCTCGCGTGCTGGTCCTGACCCCGACTCGCGAACTCGCAGCCCAAGTGCACGAGAGCTTCAAGCTCTATGCCCGCGACCTGAAGTTCGTCAGTGCCTGCATCTTCGGCGGCGTCGGCATGAACCCGCAGGTTCAAGCCATGTCCCGCGGTGTTGACGTGCTGGTGGCGTGCCCGGGTCGTTTGCTCGACCTGTGCGGCCAGGGCAGCGTTGACCTCTCTCACGTAGAAATTCTGGTGCTCGATGAAGCCGACCGGATGCTCGACATGGGCTTTGTCCATGACGTGAAAAAAGTCCTCGCGCGTTTGCCTGCCAAGCGTCAGAACCTGCTGTTCTCGGCGACGTTCTCCAAGGACATCACCGATCTGGCCGGCAAGTTGCTGCGCAACCCTGAGCGCATTGAAGTGACGCCGCCCAACACCACGGTTGAGCGCATCGAGCAGCGTGTTTTCCGCCTGCCTGCGACCCACAAGCGTGCCTTGCTGGCCCACTTGATCACCGCAGGTGCCTGGGAGCAGGTGCTGGTATTCACCCGCACCAAGCACGGTGCCAACCGTTTGGCTGAATACCTGGACAAACACGGCCTGAGCGCTGTGGCCATCCACGGTAACAAGAGCCAAAACGCGCGTACCAAAGCCCTGGCCGACTTTAAAGCCGGTTCTGTGCGCATTCTGGTTGCCACCGACATTGCAGCGCGTGGCCTGGACATCGACCAGTTGCCGCACGTGGTCAACTTTGAACTGCCGAACGTAGATGAAGACTACGTTCACCGTATCGGCCGTACGGGCCGTGCCGGTCGTTCGGGCGAAGCGATTTCCCTGGTCGCACCCGACGAAGAAAAACTGCTCAAAAGCATTGAGCGCATGACCAAACAGAAGATCGCTGATGGCGACCTGATGGGTTTTGACGCCAGTGCCGTAGAAGCTGAAAAGCCTGAAGTGCGCGAGCGTCCGGATGTGCGTAACCCGCGCAACCCGCC
Organism: Pseudomonas helleri; assembly: GCF_045830615.1. NCBI lineage: Bacteria > Pseudomonadati > Pseudomonadota > Gammaproteobacteria > Pseudomonadales > Pseudomonadaceae > Pseudomonas > Pseudomonas helleri. The sequence goes on from NZ_CP174501.1 coordinate 272,106, forward strand.
ACGTGGCCCACGCGGCGACGGTCCGGGTAATCCGGGCGGTGGCGGCGGTCGTAAAGACAAAGGCAAAGACAAGGGCAAAGAAAAACCTGCAGCGGCACGCGGCGAGCGTCCAGCCCGTGAGCAAAAGCCACGCAGCGCCCAGCCTGCCCGTGAGCAGCGTCAACCAACCCCTCGTGCCGACGCCAACCGTGCGCCGGACGAGTTCCGTGATGACGATGTGGATAACTTTGGTAACCGCGCTGATTACGTCAGCCCGTACCAAAACAAAAACAACCAGGGCCGCGACCGTCGTCCGGGCGCTCCGGCGCAAGGCGCTGGCACTCCGGCCCGTTCGGGTGGTCGTCAAAACGGCCCGCGTACCGGCAGCGGCGCCAGCACTGGCACCCCGCCAGCCAAGCGCAGCGGCCCACGCAACGGCGCGCCACGTGATGGCCAGGCCCGTCGCGACAACCGCCCGGCGCGTGATACTGCGCGTCAAGAGCCAGCGGTTAAAGGCCCACGTGAGAACCAGCCGAAGATCATGCACAAAGAGTCCAAAAGCGATCGCTTTTTGACCCCTGAGCAGCTGGATCAACTGCCGAACCGCCCTCGCGGCGAGAAGCCTGCACTGCTGACTCGCAACCGCTGAGTTAACGCTGCACAAAAAACGCCCCGGCTCTCGCAAGCCGGGGCGTTTTTTTTAGCCATCTAAAAGCGCTATTACTTGGCCTTCACGCCTTCCAGCGAGATGTCCAGGTCCAGTGTTTGAGCGGTTGGGCCCGGGCCTTTGATGCCGAAGTCGTTCAGGTTCAGCGTGGTGGTAGCGTTGAAGCCAGCACGTTCGCCGCCCCATGGATCCTTGCCTTCGCCGTTGAATGTGGCCTTAAAGGTCACAGGCTTGGTCACGCCGTGCAGCGTCAGGTCGCCGGTAACGTCAGCTGTCTTGTCGCCAGTTGGCACCACTTTGGTCGACTTGAAGGTCGCTTCAGGGTATTTGGCGACGTCCAGGAAGTCTTTGCTGGCGATGTGCTTGTCACGTTCTGCGTGGTTGGAGAACAGGCTGGCGGTTTGCAGAGTGATGTCAATTTTGCTGTCGGCAGGTTTGGCCGCATCCCACGAGAAGGTGCCTTTCCAGTCCTTGAACGTGCCGTGCACGAAGCTGTAGCCCAAGTGGCTGATTTTCCAGTCGATGAAAGCGTGCTGGCCTTCTTTATCGATGGTGTAGTCGGCAGCCATGGCTTGACCGGCGGTCAGCAGAGCAGTCCCAAGTGCCAGAGCAGCGAGCGTCTTTTTCAACATGCGTTCTATTCCTTTTGAATTGAGGTTGAGCATCAGGCTTTGCGGCCCAGCATACGTTTTAGGGTCGCATCACGGTCAATGAAGTGGTGTTTAAAGGCAGCCAGACCATGCAGAACAGCAAAGATCACCACGGTCCAGGCCAGCCACAGGTGCACAACGCCAGCAACATCAGCCTGATTGGGCAGGCTGGAGATCAGTGCCGGTACTTCAAACAGACCGAAGACAGGGATACCCACGCCTTCGGCCGTCGAGATCAAATATCCCGCGATCATGAGGGCAAACAAGCTCAGGTACAGAAAAGCGTGACCGAACTTGGCGCCGATACGGGTTGCAGGGCTATACGTTTCTAAAGCAGGGGGTGGCGGGCTGATGAACCGCCAGACAACACGGATCAACATGACCGCCAACAGCGTCAGACCGATACTTTTATGCAGGTCCGGCGCTTCTTTACGCCAAGGGTCATAGTAGTCGAGACCGACCATCCACAAGCCCAATGCGAACAACCCAAACACGGCCAGCGCGACTGACCAGTGCAGGAAAATACTCACGGCACCATAGCGAGAAGACGAGTTACGTAGCTGCATTGCCAACATCCTGTGGGAATTGACGTTAAGACTAATGGTTTACCTATCGAATGAAAGCGCATTTTTTTGCTGCAAAACATCGATAAATACGATCTGTAGCCTGGGGATCATGCATTAAGCAAACGTTAACAATAGCCGTATGCGTCTTTTATGCCGAGCCGTGCCTTGAATGTAAATATGCGTGTCTATGGATAAACGTAATGACTTGTGACGAGCCTGCGCATTGCATAGGCTTGCAGGCTTGTTTGCCCGCAGACGCCGGGAACCAGCGCCAGGAGAGTGGAAATGGGCCTGAATAATCAATGGATGCAGCGCGATCTTGCCGTGTTGTGGCACCCCTGCACCCAAATGAAAGATCACGAACAGTTGCCGCTGATCCCCATCAAGCGCGGTGAAGGCGTGTGGCTCGAAGACTTCGAAGGCAAACGCTATCTGGATGCCGTGAGTTCCTGGTGGGTTAACGTGTTTGGCCACGCCAATCCGCGTATCAATCAGCGCATCAAGGACCAGGTCGACCAGCTGGAGCACGTGATCCTCGCGGGGTTCAGCCATCAGCCGGTGATCGAGTTGTCCGAGCGCCTGGTCAAGATGACCCCTGAGGGCCTGACGCGCTGCTTCTATGCCGACAATGGTTCGTCGTGTATCGAAGTCTCGCTGAAGATGAGCTTTCACTACTGGCTCAACCGCGGCCAGCCTGACAAAAAGCGCTTCGTAACGCTGACCAACAGCTACCACGGCGAAACCATGGCCGCGATGTCGGTGGGTGACGTGCCGCTGTTCACCGAAACCTACAAGGCGTTGCTGCTCGACACGATCAAAGTGCCGAGCCCCGATTGCTACTTGCGCCCTGAAGGCGTGAGCTGGGAAGCCCACTCGCGCACGATGTTCCAGGCCATGGAACAGACCCTGGCCGAGCACCATGCCACGATTGCGGCGGTGATTGTCGAGCCGCTGATTCAGGGCGCGGGCGGTATGCGCATGTACCACCCGGTGTACCTCACGTTGTTGCGTGAGGCCTGCGACCGATATGGCGTGCACCTGATCCTCGACGAAATCGCCGTGGGCTTTGGCCGTACCGGGACAATGTTTGCCTGTGAACAGGCCGGCATCACGCCAGACTTCCTGTGCCTGTCCAAAGCCTTGACCGGTGGCTACTTGCCGCTGGCGGCATGCCTGACCACCGATGAGGTGTACAGCGCGTTCTACGACGACTACCCGACCCTGCGCGCCTTCCTCCATTCCCACAGCTACACCGGCAACCCGCTGGCGTGTGCGGCGGCGTTGGCCACGCTGGATATTTTTGAAGACGACAACGTCATTGAAAACAACAAGGCACTTGCCCAACGCATGGCCAGCGCAACGGCCCACCTGGCCGACCATGCCCATGTCTCGGAAGTGCGTCAGACAGGGATGGTGCTGGCAATAGAAATGGTCCAGGACAAAGCCACTAAAACGGCTTACCCGTGGCAGGAACGACGCGGCCTGAAAGTCTTCCAGCACGCGCTGGAACGGGGTGCGTTGTTGCGCCCGTTGGGCAGTGTGGTGTATTTCTTGCCGCCTTACGTGATTACCCCCGAGCAGATCGACTTTCTGGCTGAAGTGGCCAGCGAAGGGATCGACATCGCGACGCGCACGGACATCAGCGTGGCCGTGCAGGCGAACTTCCATCCAGACTTCCGCGACCCGGGTTAATTTTAATCCCCTGTAGGAGCAAGCTTGTTTCGCGATCTTTTTTAAAGCCAAAAGATCGCGAGGCAAGCTCGCTCCTACAGAGGGCTTTTTCAGAGAATTTAAATGAGATTGTCCCGCTTCTTTATCGACGCCCCATTGAGCCTCGGTGAGCATGAACTGCCTGAAGCCCAGGCGCATTACATTGGCCGCGTGCTGCGCATGGCCGAGGGCGATGCCCTGCAAGTGTTCGACGGCTCGGGTCAGGAGTTTCTGGGGCGCTTGCTGGAAGTCGGCAAAAAACGTGTGCGCGTGGTGCTCGACGAAACCTTTGCCGGGCAAGTTGAGTCGCCGTTGGCCATTCACTTGGGCCAAGGGTTGTCCCGTGGCGAGCGCATGGACTGGGCGATTCAAAAGGCCACTGAGTTGGGCGTGACGCAAATTACTCCGATCATGAGTGAGCGTTGCGAAGTGCGGCTCAAGGACGAGCGTGCTGACAAACGCCTTATGCATTGGCGGCAAGTGGCGATCAGTGCGTGTGAGCAGTGCGGCCGTTCGCGGGTGCCGGTGATTCACCCGCCGGTATTGCTCAGTGACTGGATCAAAACCACCGAGGCCGACCTCAAGCTGGTGCTGCACCCGGTGTCAGCGCCGCTGACCAGCCACGCCAAGCCTGCGCGCCTGGCGTTTTTGATCGGCCCGGAAGGCGGGTTGACCGACAACGAAGTGGAGCACGCTCAAACGGCAGGCTTCCAGCCGGCCCGCCTCGGTCCGCGGGTGCTGCGCACCGAAACGGCGCCCGTAGTCGCGCTGGCCGTGGCCCAGCAACTGTGGGGTGATTTCTAAACGATTGACCTGTAGGAGCGAGCTTGTCTCGCGATCTTTTGATCTTTAAAAGATCGCGAGGCAAGCTCGCTCCTACAGGAATACTCGTTACGCCATCACCGCGAAGTTCGCCCGGAACTGCTGCGGCGACACGCCCAGCCTGCGCATGAACACGCTGCGCAGGTGATGCGCATCGCGAAAACCGCATTCGTAGGCCACGGTCTTGAGGGCCAGCGCCGGGTTTTCCAGTAAGGCGCGGGCCGCATCCACCCGCGCACCTTCAACAAATTGTGCCGGGGTAATACCGGTGTCACGGGCAAATACCCGAGAGAAGTTGCGCGGGCTCATGTTGGCCGCTTGCGCCAGTTCACCGATGGTCAGATCCGCACGCAGGTTGGCCTGCACAAACCGTTGCACCGCCGCCACCGGCGAATCGTCCGGGGTAGTCGCTGTCAGAAACGGGCTGAACTGCGACTGCCCGCCCGAACGCTGGGTAAACACCACCAGCCGTTTGGCCACGCTGAGTGCGACCTCGGGGCCATGATCCTGGCACAACACATACAGCGACAGATCAATCCCGGCCGTCACCCCGGCCGACGTAAACACGTTGTCGTCCTGCACATACAAGCGATCGGCTTCCATTTTGGCGCTCGGGCACAGGCGCGCCAAGGCTGCGACATCGCCCCAGTGGGTGGTCACACGTCGGCCGTCCAGCAAGCCTGCGCGAGCGAGCATCAACGCCCCGTTACAGATCGAACCAAAGCGTCGCGAGCGGCGGCACAGCGTGCGTAACCAGCTATAAAACGCCGGGCCAAAATCCTGATCGGGCAGGGCCGGGCCGCCCGCGCACAAGACCAGGTCGTAGGCCGTGCTGGCCTCGGTGAAATGCCGATGGGCCTGGATCGTCAAGCCGTTGGAGCAGGCCAGCAAGCCTGCCTCCAGACCCAGCACCTCCAGTTGATAGCGCTGAGCGGGCGGCAGAAACACATTGGCCTCGGCGAACACATCCATGGGGCCGGTCACATCCAGGGCCTGCACGCCGGGGAAAACGATCAATGCGATCTTCAAGGTCATCAGGGTTCGCCGTCTGAGGGGTGATACATCAAATACCGCCGCCGCCCGGTGTGGCAAGCCTGTTGAAAGGGGTGGCCGGCATTGCCACCTGATTGGCACGAATCGCACCTGTATGACGATTGTTGCCATGGAGGGGGCGGTCCACACTGAACTCAGCAGCGCCACCCCGGCGCTTGATCGAGGAGTTCGCCATGAGTCAGACCATCGCAGGCATCGTCATTCCGGACAGCGCCTTGGCCAAAGCTACGACCGAATACATCCGTGATGTGGAGTCCGATCTGCTCTATAACCACTCTCGGCGGGTGTTCTTGTTTGGCGCGCTGAGCGGCCAACGCAAGCAATTGGCCTATGACCCGGAGCTTTTGTACGTGGGGGCGATGTTCCATGATCTGGGCCTGGTTGAAGGCCATCGCACAGACACCGAGCGTTTTGAAGTCGACAGCGCCAACAACGCCAAAGCTTTCATGAAACCCTTTGGCCTGAGCGACGATGATGTCGAGCAAGTCTGGTTGTCCATTGCCCTGCACACCACGCCGGGCGTGCCGCAACACCTTCGGCCGAACGTGGCGCTGGTGACGGCGGGCGTAGAAATGGACGTGCTGGGCATTGATTATGCGGCGTTCCCCACTGAGCAACGCGAAGCCGTGGTGCATGCGCACCCGCGTGGCGAAGGCTTCAAGGAATGCATCCTCTGCGCCTTCGCCAACGGCTTCAAACACCGCCCCGACACCACCTTCGGCACGGTTAACGCTGATGTGCTGGTGGACATCGACCCAAGCTTCAAGCCACTGAACTTCGTCGAGATCATCCGCACGTCGCCGTGGGTGTCGTAAGCCTGGGGTTTACTCCACCGGATCGCTCACTGGCTTGGCGATGATTTGTTTCAGTTCGGCGGTCATCGGGAACTCCAGGTTCAGGCCATTCGGTGGAATAGGCTGCTCAAACCAGCGCTGATAGATGCCGTTGATCTCGCCCGACTGGTACAGATCCGCCAGCGCCTGGTTCACCACAGCCAGCAACTGCGGATCGTCCTTGCGCACCATGCAGCTGTAGATTTCACGCGACTGCTCGTGACCCACCACCACCCAGTTGTGTGGGTCGCGGGCTTTGGCGCGTTCGCCGTAGAGCAGCGCGTCATCCATGTAAAAGGCCACGGCACGGCCGGTTTCGAGCATCTTGAACGCCTCGCCATGGTCTTTGGCACTGATCACGTTCATGTTCATCTTGTGGTCGGCGTTGTAGCTCTTGAGAAAGCGCTCATTGGTGGTGCCCGCCGTGGTCACGACGTTCTTGTCGCGCAGGTCGTCAAAGCCCTTGATGCCGCTGTTTTTGGCGGTCAGCAACTGGCCTTTGACGTAGATAAAGCCATACGAAAACGCCACCTGTTTTTGCCGCTCGGCCGTCACGCCGGTTGAGCCGCACTCCAGATCAACCGTGCCGTTTTGCACCAGCGGGATCCGGGTTTGCGAGGTCACCAGGTTGTATTTGACCTTCAGTGGCGCGCCGCCGACTTGCTGCTGGATGCGCTCGACGATTTTGTTCGCCAGCTCCACCGAATAGCCCATCGGCTTGCCTGTGTTGTCGCCTACGTAGGAAAAAGGCACCGAAGCATCGCGATAACCCAGGGTTATGCTCCCGGAGTCAGCGACTTTTTTGAGCGTGCCCTGCAACGGCGCTTCGCTGGCGTGCAGTGAGTGGCTGAGCAAAAGGCCCAGCGTGCAACTGATCAAGGTGAGCTTTTTCATCTTCTTATTCTCCGGTTTCAAGCTGATTAGCGACGGGCAGCAATCACGCTGATTTCCACCAGCACCTGCGGCCGGGCCAGTTGCGCTTGCAGCGTGGTGCGCGTCGGCGCCTTGCCCGCAGACAGCCAGGCAGACCACACCGCGTTCATGGGCGCGAAGTCGCGCTCAATGTTTTGCAGGTAAATCGTGGCGTTGAGGATGTGGTCCTTGCTGCTGCCGGTTTCGGCCAACAAGGCGTCGATCTTGCTCAGGACTTCTTCGGTCTGCGCGGTAATGTCCTCGCTACCGGTCGGCACTTGCCCGGACAGAAACACCAGCGCCTCATAGGTCGCAGCGGCGCTTAAACGGTCATTGCTGTGAATGCGGTGAATCGTCATCGGGCATTTCCTTAAGGTGTGGGTCAATGGTCAGGCGGCGTGCAAGGCCAGACCTTGCAGGTCAATGGAGGTTTTGCGGTGTGCAATCAGCTCGCTCAGCAAGCGCCCGCTGCCGCAAGCCAGGGTAAAGCCCAGCGCGCCGTGGCCCAGGTTTAGCCACAAGTTGCGGTAGCCGCTGGCGCCCAGAATCGGTACGCCGCTGGGGGTGGCCGGGCGCATGCCCGCCCACTCAATGGCGTGTTGGTAATCGCCCGCTTCGGGGAAGGTGCTTTGGGCCAGCTGGCGCATTTGCGCGAGGCGCTTGGGGTCGAGTGAGGCATCAAAACCGACGATGTCGACCATCGCGGCAATGCGCAATTGTTCGCCAATGCGGGCGTACACGATCTTGCGGTCGTAATCGGTGATGCTCACATTGGGGGCTTTGCCGGGGTCGCTCAACGCCAATGTGAGGCTATAACCCTTGAGTGGGTACAGCGGCAGATTCAGCCCCGGCAGGCTCAAGGCCGGGCTGTTATGGCCCGCTGCGAGCACCAGTTGATCGACCGGCAGCACCTCGTCGCCCATGTGCACGGCCTTTACCTCACCGTGCTCGTGATGCAAACGGGTGACGGTTTTGCCCAGCAAAAATGTGCAGCGCCCCGAGGCCTGCAAACGGGCGAACAGCTGTTGGCAGAAGGCGTGACAATCGCCGACCTCTTCATCGGGGGTGTAAATGCCGCCGACAAATGCGGAACCTTGCAAACCGGGCTCCAGGGCCGAGCATTCGCTGGCAGAGAGCGCTTGCTGAAACGAGCTGTGGATAACTTTTTGCCGGGCCTTGGCGAAGTGCGACGGTTCGCGAAAAGCCACCAGCTTGCCGTTACGCCGCCATTGGAACCCGTCCAGATGATCTTCCTCGCGCCATTGCTGCAACGTGGCCTGGCTCAGCAATGCCAAACGCAGCAAATGTGCGCCATTGCGCTGATTGACCGACCCCCGGCAGGCGGCCACAAACGAGGCCAGCCAGCGCCATTGCGCCGGGTCCATGCGCGGGCGCAGTTTGAGCGGTGAGTCGCCGCGCAACATCCAGCCCAGCGCCTGCAATGGCACGCCAGCATCGGCCAGCGGGGCGACATAGCGGTACGACAATTGGCCGCCGTTGGCAAAGCTGGTCTGGCTGCCGAGCGTCGGACGGGCTTCGATCACACTCACGTCAAAGCCTTCGCGCACCAGCGCATACGCCGTTGCCAGCCCGATAACCCCACCGCCGATGATGCAAACACGCTGTGCCATGTCAGTCCTTACCCACTGTTGTGCGGGTTTCAGATTAGGGGCAGGTGACAGGCGCTGAACAATGATTAAAGATGCTTCACCCATAAACAAAGGTTATGGACTGCCGCCATGCGCTTGCGCCACATCGAAATATTCCAGGCTATTCGCCAGACCGGCTCCATCAGCGCCGCCGCCCAGTTGCTGCATGTCTCGCAACCTGCGGTGAGCAAGGTTCTGCAGCATGCCGAGATGCAACTGGGGTTTGCGTTGTTCTTGCGCGTGCGCGGCAAACTGCAGCCCACCCCCGAGGCGCTGCTGCTGGAGCGCGAGGTCGAAAAAGTCAGCGAGAGCGTGCAAGGCGTGCAGCGTCTGGCCGAAAGCTTGCGGCGTACACCGGGGCATCGCTTGCGCATCGGCAGCACGCCTGCGTTGGCGTTGTCCTTGTTGCCGCCAGTGATTGGCGAGTGGACGCGCCGCTACCCCGACAGCCGCTGTGAACTGGCGAGCGCACACAGCCGTGAACTGGTGCAAAGCCTGCTGATGCGTGAACTGGACGTAGCGCTGACCTTGAAACTGCCCGACCACCCGGGGCTCAAGGCCCAAGCATTGGCCCACAGCGTGCTGGTCGCGTTGGCGCCGCGGGGTTATTGGAGCGAAGACCGTGAAGGCGAGTCGCTGGCGCTGCATGAACTGGCGGACGCACCATTGATTGGCCTGAGCAGCGCCGACCCGCTGTTTGCGCGCTTGGACAGCTACCTGAAAACCATCGAGCCGCCCCCGCGCATCAACATTGCGGTGCAGACCTACTCGCTGGCGCGAGCGATGGTGGAATCGGGAGCTGGGTTGGCCGTGATAGACCCGTTCACCGCCCTGGGCGCCTCACCGGCAAGCACCGTCATCCGCCCGTTGAGCCCGGCCTTGCCGATCACCCTGTACGCCCTGACCCGCGCCGACGAAGCGCCGGTGCATCTGCTGGAAGGGTTACTGGAATTGTTCGCCGAGCGAGCCAATGAACAGCTGCGGCGGATAGAAGGCGCTGACGCCACTCGTCGGGGGGATTGATGCTTCAATCATTGCCGATTGATTTGTTTGGGACAGAGATTACGTTAGGGCTTTAGAGCGATGCATGCGGAGGGTTTTTATGCAAAGGAGTTCATTGTTTCAAACGCATCGTGGCCGAGTGAACAGACTGTCTAAAGCAGCGGTACTCTGCGATGAGCTTAAGCATATTGATGCTGTTTCTAGAGGACAGGCCCTTCTAACTGTTCAAGTGAGTAGGCTGTGGGATGGCTGGTTTGAGGGAGAGGGTGTCACTGCAGATTTTATGAGCAGCGCAGATAAACCACTAGCCCAGCAACGGGATGAATCTCTGTAGCAGTTGACGAGCCTTGCGAGGCTACGTCCGGCGGTGCAGCCGTCGTAAACGGGTTATCGAGGTTCTTCAGTTAAATCGGGTTTTGTGGGTTTACGATCGCTTCGCAATCGGACGCAGCCTCGCAGCCTCGCAGGCTCGACAGCTGCTACGAGGTGCCTCACAGGGTCATAGACCCTGTGAGGGCTTCGCGTTTACTTCGGCAGCGCGTACACCACCACTTGGTCGCCCACTTGATCTTTCATGATCGAGTTGCCGCCTGCGACAAAGGCCACGTATTGCTTGCCTTTGTATTCGTACACCGCAGGGTTGGCGACGGCGGGGGCCATGACGATGTCAGACCACAGTTCTTTACCGTCATCCAGTGCGTAGGCGCGTACCTTGGCGTCCATCGAGGCGCCAATGAACACCACGCCACCGGCTGTCACCGCCGGGCCACCAATGGTTGGCGAACCCATGTCTGGCGGCATGTACCAGCCCCACTGTTGAACAGCCCCCATCGGACGACGCCATTTCACGTCACCGGTCTGCATGTCGATTGCCACCAGTTCACCGAACGGTGGAGCCCAGCACGGCATGCCGGCCCAGTTCTGCGCGTTGACCAACGACATGCCGTAAGGCGCGCCGATTTGTGGGTAGAAGCCGTTTTCGTTACCGGATTCTTTAGGCTGTTTGTCGTAGGCCTCGCGATCCCACAGCTTGATCATCTGCACGATGTGCGAGGTGTTGACGATGGCGACCTGGCTGACCGGGTCGAACGCTACGCCACCCCACTGCACACCACCGGCGCTGTCCGGGTAGGCCAGCACGCCATTGCCTTTGAGGCCGGGCGGCGAGTACATGCCGTTGTATTCCAGGCCGTCCCACATCTTGCTGCACTGGCCAAAGCCGACAATGTCAGCGATTTTCCAGATGGCCGGTTTTTTCGACTGGTCCAGCAGCGGTGCAGGCTTGGTCGGGAACGGTTGGGTCGGTGAGTAGACTTCACCCTTGGCTTCGCCTTTAGGCACCGGACGTTCTTCAATCGGCCACACGTCTTCACCGGTGCGACGGTCCACGGTGAACAGGAAGCCCATTTTGGTCGCTTGTACCAGCGCCGCCACAGGTTTGCCATTCACGGTGATGTCCATCAGCGTCGGCGCAGAGTTGATGTCGTAGTCCCAGATATCGTGGTGAACCCACTGACGCGACCACACGACCTTACCCGTGTTGATGTCCAACGCCGTGGTTGAGGTGCCCAGCGGAATCGGGTTGGTGCGGTTGCCGCCCCAGTAGTTGGGCGACGGCGAAGACACGGGGATGTACAGCAACCCCAGCGCCGGATCATAGGACATGGCGGTCCAGATATTGGCGGTACCGGTTTTGCCGGCTTCTTCTTCAGGGATCGGTTTGAATTCCCATTCCAGCTCGCCAGTGCGGGCGTTCAGGGCAAACAGCGAGCCTGGCGATTCGACTTCGTATTCCCAGTCTTTACCGGCCCAGCCCACGATCAGCTTGTCGCCGATCACGGTAGGCGGTTGCAACTGCGACAACGGCCATTTGTTGTTCTGCTTGTTCCACTGGTTAACGTCCACAACGCCATTTTTGCCGAAGTTTTCGCACGGTTTGCCGGTGTCAGCATCGACGGCGTACAACTGCGCGGTCATGTTGCCCAGGTACACCATCTTCTGACAGGCAACACCCGCTTGCGGGTTTTTTTCCTGCCAGTAGGACACACCACGGGACTTCAGCGCGGGCTGGGTTTCGGCCACCAATGCGGACTTAGTGTCATATACCCACTTCTCTTTGCCGGTCTCGGGCTCAAGGGCAATGATGCGGTAGAACGGCGTGCCGACGTACAACGTGTCGTTGGCGAAGATAGGCGTGGCGGACCAGACGGTGGCTGGAGTTTTACCGGTGCCGTCAGACATGTCCCCGGTGAAATACTGCCAGACCTTCTTCAACTGCCCGACGTTGTCCTTGTTGATTTGCGTCAGCGGCGAGTACTTCTGCGAGCTGAGCTGGCCGTGGAAGGTGTCCCACTCTTTACCGGTCGGAATCGGCAGTTTGGCGTCTTCAGCCGAGACGCTGGACTGTGCCAGAAGAGGCGGCGGAACCACGTAGGTGGTGTCTGCATGGGCTGTAGAAATGCCCGCAAGCATACAAAGGGCAGGTGCTGCCAAAAGGTTCTTTTTCATTGTGCTCATCTCACGCGCTCCTTGTTGGCTTGCTGCCAAACGTTTCAATGAGGACACCTACAGCGCACACAACCAGCACGGCGGCAGTCCACCAGCCATGTAGCAACAAGGCGGCAAAAAACGTCCCGATAACACCTACCCAAGCCAGGAACAGGAAGAAAGCCCTGGCCCCTCCGGCCTCTGTCTTGATCAGTAACAGGCCCAGGATAAACAGCACAAACTCGGCCAGCATGGCGACCATCGCGCCACCGGAATCGGTTATTCCGGATAACGGCGTAAAGAACCGCCACGCAGTGATACACAAAGCAATCAACGCGGTGATGATCACGATGTAAGCGCCGAGATGGCGCCGGGGTGGTGCATAGGCAGCAGACGAACTCATCACTTTCTCCTTTCGTGACGTACTTTTTTACATTTTGAAAGGAGTGTAGCCAAGCTGACGGGAAACGCCGGGAACAGGACGAAATGAGCGCCGGGCTGCGATTGTTGACGATCAACAATCGCAGTCCGGGTCGGTAGAGCGGGGGGTTTGAGGCTTAATGCGCGTGTTCGGATTCAGCAGGTGCTGGCGCATCTTTGGTGACGTGGCTGACCAGTTTGCCGATGGTCAGGCCTTGAAGCAGGATCGAAGACAGCACCACGATGTAGGTGATACTCAGGATCAAGTCGCGCTCCGGGCCCAACGGCAACGCCAGGGCCAAGGCCACCGATACACCGCCACGCAGGCCACCCCAAGTGAGAATGCGGATGGTGCCACGCGGCACGGTGCGCCAGCGACGCAGCAGCACAATGGCCGGGGCCACGGTAAGCAGGCGCGAAAGCAGAATCGCCAGGGCCAATACGCCGGCCGCCAGCAAGTGCAGCCACGAGAATGGCAGCAGCAACAGTTCCATACCGATCAACGCAAACAGCAGCGCGTTGAGCATGTCATCGAGCAGTTCCCAAAAGCCGTCCATGTAGCGGCGGGTCATGTCGTTCATGGCTTTGTTGCGGCCCAGGTTGCCGATGATCAAACCAGCCACCACCATCGCAATCGGCGCAGACACGTGCAGCTCACTGGCCATGGCCGAGCCGCCGATCACCAGCGCCAGGGTCAGCATCACCTCAATCTGATACTGCTCGATGCTTTTGATCATCAGGTACACCAGGTACCCGATCAGGCCACCAAACACCACGCCGCCAATGGCTTCGTGGGCGAACAGCATGGCGGTCGCGCTCAGGCTCGGGGTTTCGCCCAGTTGCACGATGCCGAGCAACACGGTGAACACCACGACCGCGGTGCCGTCATTGAATAACGACTCGCCCACAATGGTGGTTTTCAGCGGCTTGGACGCGTTGGCCGTACGCAACACACCGAGTACGGCGATCGGGTCGGTCGGGGAAATCAGCGCACCAAACAGCAAGCAATACAGGAAGCTGATGTGCCAGCCGAACAGCTCGAAAATGTAATAAGCGAGGCTGCCGATGACTGTGGTCGCGATCAGCACACCGAAGGTGGCCAGCAGGCCAATGGGCCAGCGATAACTGCGCACGTCATTGAAGTTAACGTGCAAGGCGCCGGCAAACAGCAAGAACGACAGCATCCAGTTCATCAGCAAATCGCTGAAGTCGATCTGGCCGATCAGCTCTTGCACACGGTCTTCGAGCCCCGGAAACCCGAGAAAACTCAAACCCTGCAACAGCAGCGAAAACATAAGGGCAGTGACCATGACGCCAATCGTTGGCGGCAGGCCGATAAAGCGGTAATTCACATACGTGAGTAGTGAAGTCAGGCAGATAAACGCAGCAACAAGCTCAAGCATCCGGGATCCTGTGGTGGCGTGAGTGAATGGAAGCCCGAACGGGTCGGACTGTGTGTTTGATGTAACCGCAGCGCTCAGGGACACATCTTTACCCGGCACACCCTGGGTTAAGCGTAGGCGTTGGTGCAGGTGGCGGTGGTTTGTTTGGACCCACGCAACGCGCAAAAGATCGCTGGAAGTTTAGACCGCGGCTGTTACAACCAAGCGAGCGCCAGCAGCGCCAAGAACCTTTTGGCCGCCCGAGGCTCTTAGCCTGTGGACGGGTGCTGATCGGCATGCTCGTGATGAAACTCTAAAAAGGAAAGTCCCATGACCGTTGCCTTCTGGTGTGTATTGATTGCCCTGTGTTTGCCGTACGTCTGTACCGGCATTGCCAAGTTCAGCCAAGGCAAGTTCGGCCCCCGACAAAACCATGACCCGCGCGCGTTTCTCGCCACCCTAGAAGGGTCTGCCAAACGCGCCCACAACGCCCAGCTCAACAGCTTTGAAGTGACCCCGGCCTTTGCGGCGGCGGTGATCATTGCCGACATCGTGGGCAACGCCCAGCCAGTGACCATCGATGTGCTGGCGGTGCTATTCATCACCAGCCGCCTGCTGTACATCATCTGCTACCTGGCCGACTGGGCGCTGTTGCGCTCGATTGTCTGGTTTATCGGCATGGGGCTGATTGTCAGCTTCTTTTTTGTGTCGATGTAACTTGCGTGTGTCCTGCCGGGGGCGAACCAGCGCCCCCTGTCAGTCACTCAGTTGCCTGCCAATCGGTTTGGCCCGGGATCATTTCCCACGAAGCTGTCAGCCCCATCAGAGAATTTTCAATGTACTGTCTGGCCTTTTCGACCCTGTTGATGATCAGTAACGCGTGATCACGTTGTACCCCGTTTAGCGCATTGCTGACTTCATTGGCCGATCGCGCTGCGCAACGCAGCAAATCAGACGCACAGCTCAAGGCGGCTTGAAGGTTGGCGCTGTCCTTGAGTGTTGTAATGGCTGACGGTGATACATCGAGCATTGACGTATCGGGCAGATAGAAATCGAGTGCCCGATCAGCGGCTGCGCGGTCCAGCACAAGCGTGTCAATTGCAGAGCCTTCTGGCACAAAGTCGATTGAAGCCGGAGATGTTTTTTTCACGGGAAACCCCACGCGTAGGGAGGATGGCTATTGGGTGAGTGTCAGTTCTGCGTGCAATAAGTATTAAACGTGCTTTTCATAAAAGTTAACACGTGTCCAAAGTAATGGTTAATCTCAAGTAATCAATAATAAAAATATGTGCAGATAATTCGCCGTGTTTTTTAACGCTATGGCTGTTCAAGTTGCCTACATGCTAGGCGGATAGTTCGTTCGTGATAAAAAGACTATGTGTGTGATGAAATCTTTTGTCTTGTTTTCCTTGCTGGTTTTATGGGCGAAACATTTGCACTATGAGTCCGTCTCAAGCGTTGAAGGTAAGTCGTAGGCTCGGCGTGTACAGTGTGAGGGGGGTAAGATGCATCGAAAAGAAAAGAATGAAAATTTAAAAAGTAATATTCGCTATTTGATCAAGAGTCGCGGAGAAAGTCAGGTATCACTGTGTGTTGCCAGTGGTCTGACACGGACCACGATCTACAATATTTTAGAAGGTAAGGTATCTAATGTTCAGCACTCCACCGTGCGCAAAATATCTAATTTTTTTGGCGTGTCTTACGAAGAAATAGAACGAATAGATTTTGAAGAAAAAGAAACGCTGGAGCGGAGTGCTTCAATCGAAGGGAACATGAATCCGGCGGCTGTACCCATTCTTAAAGAAGGGCAATTAATCAGTTGTCTTGATAAGCCAATTGGTGAATTGGTGACGCGTTTTCCACTCACTTACTATTTCGGCTCGGCTCATAACATGGTGGCTGTTATTTTGGAATATCGACGTTATGCATCTTATGGGGCCGGTGATGTCTTGATCGTTCACAAGGGCTGCGTGAACAGGGTAGGCGACCACTTGGCATACGACACGGGCACTTTGCGGCTCAGTATCGTGGACGGTCAGTCGATTGAATCGAGTGGGCTATGTGTGATCGGGTATATCGTCGAGGAGCGTTTCAATGACCTGTAAGTGTGAGGCGGATAACTCCAGGTACAAACTGCTTGGCTTCGATAATCATAAAAGCCGGGTCATTGTCATGGTGGTGGCAACCGGTAAAGTGATCAAAGTTAAGCTGTCTGAGTTAATAAGCAGCGAGGTGATGGATAATTTTAATCCGGCCGAGGTCAAGACAATTCATAAAAAGCTCTACTCGCAAGAGGGCTCTGTGACCGCCTACGACTTCAAAGACCGTCACGAACGTTCATGGATGATCTATGTTGTTTTGAATCTGCTGTTATTTACCCTCTACATATTCACCAGTATTGCGGCCACCAAACCTATTTTTCTGGAGTGGCCGGGCATTGTGGTAACACCGGGGGCTTTTTTATACCCATTGACCTTTCTTATTGTGGATGTACTCAATGAGTCTTATGGTCTCAGGCTTGCAAGAAGGGCCATATTTTTTGCCTTTGTGAGTAACGCACTCATTATTGCCATGCTCAGCGTAACGACTTATCTGCCAGGACTGTCTGACTGGAAACTGGATGAGCCCTATAACCAGGTGATTGGTCACCTGTCTTCAGTGCTGATCGCGTCGTTAATTTCATTTTTGGTATCGGAGTACGTCAATACCTACTTGCTGTGCAAGATTAAAGAATTGACGAATTCGAGGTTCTTGTTTCTCCGGGTGTTCCTGAGCACCTTTATCGCGGTCATTATTGACAGTTTTCTTTTTTGCTTTCTGGCGTTTTATGGCGTTATGGAAACCAGTGTCATCCTTGACATGATCGTTATCCAGATTCTTATCAAAGTGAGCTTTGCATTTTTTAACGTGTTCCCGGCGTATGGCATGAGGGCGCTGTTAAGCAAATACATGACGGTGGAGAGCAGGTAAGCGCCCGGCAATGATTCGCTGACTATCAACACGCCCAGCGTGTTGATAGTGGCTGACGTGCAAGGCGCTATGCGGCTTTTTGCAGCTTTGCCTGCAAGCGTTGGCGAACACCTGCTGTGTCGTTCAAGTACTCGGCCAACCCTTTTGCCCGCAAGCTGCAGGCGGCGCAGTGAGTGCAGCCCGGGCCCTGGATGCCGTTGTAGCAGGTCAGGGTTTGGTCACGAATCACGGCCAATTGCTGGTATTCATCGGCCAGCGCCCACACTTCGGCTTTGTTTAGCCACATCAGTGGCGTTTCGATACGTACGTCGTAGGCCATGCCCAAGGTGATGGCCTGGTTCAGTGATTTGACGAACGCGTCGCGGCAGTCCGGGTAGCCTGAAAAGTCTGTTTCGCATACGCCGGTAATCACGGTGTTGGCCTGCACCTGGTAGGCATAAATAGACGCCAGGGTGAGAAACACAATATTGCGCCCGGGCACGAAGGTACTCGGCAAACCGTTTTCAGGTGCTGACGCGTCGGGCACGGCCATATCTTCGCGGGTCAGGCTGCTGACCGTTAAATGATTGAGCAGTGATGCATCCAGAACGGTGTGTTTAGTGGCGCCCAGTTGCTTGGAAAGCACCCGTGCAACGTCAATTTCCGCGCGGTGACGCTGGCCGTAGTCAAAGGTAATGCAGTGCACTTCGTCATACAGGGGCAGCGCCTGTAACAGACACGTCGTCGAGTCTTGCCCGCCACTGAAGACGATAACCGCTTTGTTAGTCATGTGAGGTCTCGATAAATAGGGCGAGCGTCGAGACTATTCCGCGAGGTGGGCAGGAACAAGCGGGGGAGGATTTGCAGGAGTTTTCTAGATATAGAAGAAGATTTGTCTGACTCCCCGCCGTGTAGGAGCGAGCTTGTCTCGCGATCTTTTGATCTTGGTCTAAGAGCAACCCTCACCCTAGCCCTCTCCCGAAGGAGAGGGAACCGATTGGGGGATGCTGAAGATATTCGGTGACCTGTTTGCTACGCGACAGCGCGGCGTCGAAGACGGTGCGGCAGGTCCACAGAGGCATTGGGTGTTATTGCGGCAACGCTGCGCCTTTGGGCCACAGCAGCCAGATGTTGCCTTTCTGCTTCATGTCGCCCGCGATTTTCCCGGCTTCCGGGCCGGTGCCGACGAAGAAGTCTGCGCGCACTTCACCGGCAATGGCGCCGCCCGTGTCTTGGGCGGCAACCGGGCGTACGATCGGCTGGCCGTCTGCCTGGCTGGTCGACAACCACAGCAAGCTGCCTAGCGGGATGACGCTGCGATCCACTGCCACGCTGTAACCTGCGGTCAACGGCACGTTCAACGAGCCGCGCGGGCCTTCGTTGCTGTCAGGGTTTTGCGTGAAGAACACGTAGCTGGGGTTGCTGGCCAGCAGTTCGTGCACGCGCTCAGGGTGAGCCACTGCCCACGCGTGAATGCTGCCCATGGTGACGTCTTCTTTTTTCAGCTCGCCCTGTTCCACCAACCAGCGGCCAATCGGTTTGTACGGATGGCCGTTTTGGTCGGCATAGCCGATGCGCAGTTGGCGGCCATTGTCGAGTTGCACGCGGCCCGACCCCTGAATTTGCAGAAATTGCAGGTCCATCGGGTCGGTCAGCCAGGCCAGTACCGGCGCATTGAGGCCTTGGTTGTTGATGGTTTCGGCGGTGTCGTACGGCTTGAGCACGCGCCCTTCAAGGCGACCGCGCAGGCGTTTGCCCTTGAGTTCCGGGTAGATGCTGTCCAGGTTCACCACGATCAAATCAGACGGCACGCCGTAAATAGGCACATGGGCCGCGGTGGTCTGTTTCAGGCTGCCGGGGTAGACCGGTTCGTAGTAGCCGGTGATCAAGCCGTCGCTGCTGCCTTCGGCCGAGCGCAAGCTGTACACGTCCAGGTGGGTTTGCAGAAAACTGCTGACTTCAGCCACGCTCGGGTTGGCCGGCAAGCTGGCGGCAGCGCTGCACAGGCTGCCCCAGTTAGGGTCGGCCTTGAGCCGTGTGCACGCGCTGCGCCATGAGGCGAAACCGTTTTGCAGGTCGACGCCGGTCACTTCCGGCAGCGCGCTCCAGTCGGCTTTGCTGTAGGTGGTGTGCGGGGCCGGTTTGTCGGTGTCTTTGTCGGTGCCATTGCACCCGGCCAGCAGCATGACAATCGGCAGCGCCCACGCCAGCGGCTTGAAAAGTGATCTCATCAGCGAGGTTCCTTCAAGAGTTGCCGAGGTCAGATAACCGTCGAGGCAACCCGTATATTTAATAGGGGTATTGGTCTTTGCGAGTGACACGAGGATACTGGCGACCGATTTTCGTGACGTGAAGCCACCATGACTTTTAAACAATGTTGCATTGTGTTGCTGGCCTGCCTGACGCTGTCGGCGTGTGGCGGCATTGATCCGGACTCACCGCTGGGTCAGCGTAAAGCGATTTTCAAACAAATGCTCAGTACCAGTGAAGAGCTGAGCGGCATGTTGAAGGGCCGGGTACCGTTTAACGGTCCGCGCTTTGCTGAAGCCGCCATGCAGCTCGATGCGCTGGCGTATCAGCCGTGGGCGCATTTCCCGCAGGTGAAGGACTCCGATAAAACCAGCGCCACCGACGCAGTCTGGCAGCAACAGGCACGGTTTGAAGCATTGGCCCGCGAGCTGGAGGCAGCGACAGGAGCGCTGGTGATCGCCAGCCAGCAGCAGCCGTACTCAGCCAGCCACCTGACGCCTGCGGTGCAGAAGGTTCAGGACACGTGCAGTGCGTGCCACAAGGCATTCAGGAATCACTGAGTGGGCACACTCTCTTGCCTCGCGATCTTTTGATTGTTAAAAGATCGCGAGGCAAGCTCGCTCCTACAGGGCGGTTCAGCGACTTACTTGTCCAGCTGATCCAGCGCTTCTTGCAGCTCTTTACGTGACTCGGCGAGCTTGGTTTTGCGCTTGTCGATTTTTTCCGGATCGCCTTTTTTCATGGCTTTGTCCAGGTCGGCCTGGCGCTTGCTGACTTCGTGCTTGGCGTCGAGCACCTTGTTTTCACGCTCTTTGCGCAGGCCTGCGTCGGTGCAGTTCGCCGTCACTTCGCTCAGGGCTTTTTCCAGGCCGGCCGCTTGGTTGCTGTTACCGTGGGCGCGTGCCTGTTCAAGTTGCAGGGTGATGGCTTGTTTTTTAGCGGCGCAACCGGTCAACTCTGGAGCAGGGTCGGCAGCCATCACAGGGGCGGCCAGCAGGCCGCAAACAGTCAAGAGAACAAGCGGTGAAAAACGTTTCATAAAAAGCTCCGTGACAAAAATAATGACAATACACACAATTTAAAACCCGGACGCAGCATACGCCTCGCGTAACGCTGTGGGCAGTTTCTAGTCGAAACCGGCAATTCCGGCAGCCCGTAACTGTTCACTTAAAGCCTGTACGTTCGGCTCACGCATAAATTCAGTCAATTGCGCAGCACGCTGGGCACCTATCCCGGCATACGCCTGCCAGGCCTGTTCATCGCGCGCGACCAGCGCTTGCCATGACTGCCCCAACGGCGCATCGCCGGTGGGCGGCAAGCCAAGGGCTTTTACCCATCGAGCAAACGGTTGTTGCCGCGCCGCGTGCACACTGGCGAGCAAACGTTCGCTGCTGCGCTCGCCGAAGCCGCCAATGTTAGCAAGCCGGGCGGCGTCCAGGGTCAACCAATCGAGCAGGTTATTGACCTCACCGGCTTGAATCAGCGAATTCCAAGTGCCGGGCCCGACAAACGGCATGGCCAAACCCTTCTTGCTGCTAAGCCAATTGAGCCGCGCCAAAAACTGACGTTCACAGCCCGGTGTTGCCGACCAGCAGCTCAAGGCATGGAAGTTATTGGGCTGGGGCGCCAGGACTTCAACTCGTTCACTGGCGCGCAAGGCCACGCTGTCGAGCCTAGGAATGGTCATGCCCGCCAGGCTGATGGCCACGTGGTCGCCGGGGCGAATATCCAGATCTTGCCAGCGTTGCAGCGAGCCCACGCTAATGCGTTTGATCGTGCGGTCATCAAGGCGCACCGGGGTCAGCTCCAGCATGGGCGTGATGCGCCCGGTGCGGCCAATGTTGAATGTAACCTTACGTACTTCGCTCAGCGCCTGGGCATGCGGGTATTTCCACGCGGCGGCCCAGTTGGGTGGTTTGGCTTGCCAGCGTTCGGCGGCCGGGCGCTGACTTTGGCGCAACACCACACCATCGCTGGGGAACGGCAGCGGGGTGTTAAACCAATGCTCGCGCCAGTGTCGGGCGTGGTCCAGATGGTCGATGGGCTGACTGTAGGCCTGGCTGTCAGTAAAACCCAGCTCGGCCAATCGTGCCAGTCGCTCGCTTTGCGCCTGCGGGCCTTGGGGCCAATCCCATACGAACAGGCCAATGCCCTGGCCTTGTTCAGGGCTCAGCGCATGGCGGGCCATCAGCCCGGCCACGGTGCTGCGCGCGTTGACGCTGCCCGCCCTGGCCTGAACATGGCCGGGCACCCGCCAATAGAGTTCACCTTGCAACAACATGTCCACAGGCTGTGGCAAGCGTTGCGGGATGGCGCTGATCACCTGTGCAGCCGCCGTCCAGTTCTGCCCGCTAAGCCCGTCGCCGCGGCTGATGACCTGCTGTAGTTGCCCTTGGTGGTAGATCAGGGTGACGGCCACGCCATCCACTTTGGGCTGCACCCACAGGTCCTGACGGCCCTTGATCCAGTGTTCAACGGTGCGCTCATCCGCGAGTTTGGCCAGCCCGGTTTGCGCCACGGGATGAGCCACCGGGCCGCTTGCCGTTTGCAACGGGTTATCCACAGCTCGGCAGAGTTCCAGGCGGCTGCGCAGTTGGTCGTACACCGCGTCACTGACCAGAGAAACCCCCAAGCGGTGGTAACTGTCGTCCCACACCTTGAGTTGCTGGCGCAGGGCTTGCTCGTCGGCGCAGGGGTTGGCGAGGGTGTTGAAGCTGAGACACGCGAGCAAAAGCCCACTGATAACGCGGAGTATGGCCAGCATCATGAGCGTCCTTGCCCGGAGTGAACGCTTAAGGCTAGTGGAGGATGGCCGTGGCGCTTGGGCAGAGGATTGCCGAGTGTTTCGAATGCCAAAAAAAAGACACAAAAAAACCCCGGACAGTGACCTGTCCGGGGCTTCTGGCTTACTTACAAACCAGCGGCGGCGCGCAGTTCTTCAGCGCGGTCGGTACGCTCCCACGTGAACGTGGTGAAGGTATCGTTGCCAACGGTTTTGGTCTGCGGCGTGCGGCCGAAGTGACCGTAAGCGGCTGTTTCCTGGTACATCGGGTGCAGCAGGTCGAGCATGGTGGTGATGGCGTAAGGACGCAGGTCGAACACTTCACGCACCAGCTTGATGATCTTGTCGTCAGAGACTTTGCCAGTACCGAAGGTGTTCAACGAAATCGAAGTCGGTTGAGCGACGCCGATTGCGTAGGAAACCTGGATCTCGCAACGCTCAGCCAGGCCGGCAGCCACGATGTTCTTGGCCACGTAACGACCGGCGTAAGCCGCCGAACGGTCAACCTTGGACGGGTCTTTACCCGAGAACGCGCCGCCGCCGTGACGGGCCATGCCGCCGTAGGTGTCAACGATGATCTTGCGGCCGGTCAGGCCGCAGTCGCCCACCGGGCCACCGATGATGAACTGGCCAGTTGGGTTGATGTGGAACTGGGTGTCTTTGTGCAGCAGTTCAGCCGGCAACACGTGCTTGACGATCAGCTCCATCACGCCTTCGCGCAGGTCGCTGTACGACACTTCCGGGTTGTGCTGGGTCGACAGCACGATGGCGTCAACGGCAACCACTTTACCGTTTTCGTAACGGCAGGTTACCTGAGACTTGGCGTCCGGGCGCAGCCACGGCAGCAGGCCGGATTTACGGGCTTCAGCCTGGCGCTGAACCAGTTGGTGCGAGAAGGTGATCGGTGCTGGCATCAGCACGTCGGTTTCGTTGCTGGCGTAGCCGAACATCAGGCCCTGGTCACCGGCGCCCTGATCTTCAGGCTTGGCGCGGTCAACACCCTGGTTGATGTCAGGGGACTGCTTGCCGATGATGTTCATGACACCGCAGGTCGCGCCGTCGAAACCGACGTCGGAGCTGGTGTAGCCAATGTCGGTGATCACGTCACGAACGATCTGTTCCAGGTCAACCCAGGCCGAAGTGGTGACTTCGCCTGCAATGATTGCCACACCGGTTTTCACCAGAGTTTCGCAGGCCACACGGGCGTGCTTGTCTTCAGCAATGATGGCGTCCAGCACCGCATCAGAAATCTGGTCGGCGATTTTGTCCGGATGCCCTTCAGACACGGACTCGGAGGTGAAAAGGGAGTATTCGCTCATCTCGACGGTTTCCTAATATTTACCGATGGTGAGTGTCGCCAGCCGGCCGCTGAAAGTGGCGGACCTGAATCTGGAAACCATTACGTAAGCCTACATAGAGGCTTTCCCCGGGAACGAGTCCCGCAGCGGTGGCCCAATGGGCCAGATCATCTTGTTCAAAACCTAGCCACAGATCGCCGCAAGCCTCGCGGGCCCACGCCTGATTATGGCTACACAACTCTGTTACCAGCAGGCTACCGCCAGGTTTCAACAAGGTGGCCAGTTGCCTGAGTGCATCGGCCGGTGCCGCGAAATGGTGCAAGACCATGTTCACCACCACGCAATCGGCCTGCAGGTGCGCATCGTGCAGCGCGTCGGCCAGGAGCAGGCTGACGTTGTTCAGTGACTCGCGTTCACACAGCTGGCGGGCCAGCTCAAGCATTACCGAGCTGTTGTCCAGTGCCGTGACGTGCTGGAAGCGTTGGGCCAGGTCGGGCAAGAAACTGCCGTCTCCGGGGCCGACTTCAAGGGCCGTGGCAGCTGGGCTGAAGCTCTGTTTGTCGAGCAGCGTCAACACGCTGTCCCGATACTGTGGCACGCCAGCGATCAAGTCCTGTTGAGCTCGAAATTTCTCGGCGATACGCGAGAAAAAGTCCTGGCTGGCCGCTGCTCGTTGTCCATGTACGGCACTGATGCGCGCTTGCACGTCGGCGGGCAGGGTCAGGTTGTCGACCTCTTCCAGCAATGCAGCATGCAACTTGCCGCCCAGCAGTTCGGTGTGGGGCAGGGCACGACGATAAAAAATGGCATTGCCTTCGCGACGCGTGGCCACCAGTTGTGCCTGGGACAACACCTTGAGGTGGTGGCTCATGCCTGACTGGCCGGTGGCAAATATGTGCGTCAGTTCCAGCACTCCAAATGAATCGTTGGCCAACGCGCGCAGCACATTGAGTCGCAGCGGGTCACCTCCGGCCTTGCACAGGGCGGAGAGCTCGTCGCAATCGTCATGGCGGATAGAAGGCACGCGTAAGTTCATGGGGGCGCAGTCTAGTTACCCGTCTCACACCTCGCAAGTTCAATATCAAAACTTTTTGATATTGATCGATAACCGGTTCGTTGGTCGGATGACCTGCACTCAATAACGAAATGAAATGTCCGATCTTCAACAGGTTGAACGGTTAAGCGCATGAAAAACGCTTCAAGCGACTATCTGTCATTGCCCCGAAGGCGGTGGGTGAGGGAAAATGCTCACCTTTTTTCCGTTTCGATTTAACTTTCAATACCCAGGAGAACAGCGATGCCCAGCCGTCGTGAGCGTGCCAACGCCATTCGTGCACTCAGCATGGATGCCGTGCAAAAAGCCAACAGCGGCCATCCAGGTGCCCCTATGGGTATGGCGGATATCGCCGAAGTACTGTGGCGCGATTATCTGAAGCACAACCCGAGCAATCCTTCGTTCGCTGACCGTGACCGCTTCGTGCTGTCCAACGGCCACGGCTCGATGCTGATCTACTCGTTGTTGCACCTGACCGGCTATGACCTGTCGATCGACGACCTGAAAAACTTCCGCCAACTGCACAGCCGTACCCCGGGCCACCCGGAGTTCGGTTACACGCCGGGCGTAGAAACCACCACTGGCCCGCTGGGTCAGGGCCTGGCCAATGCCGTGGGCTTTGCCCTGGCTGAAAAAGTCATGGGCGCGCAGTTCAACCGTCCTGGCCACAACGTTGTCGATCACCACACCTACGTGTTCCTGGGTGATGGCTGCATGATGGAAGGCATTTCCCACGAAGTTGGCTCGTTGGCCGGCACCTTGGGCCTGAACAAGCTGATCGCGTTCTACGACGACAACGGCATCTCGATTGATGGCGAAGTTGAAGGCTGGTTCACCGACGACACGCCAAAGCGTTTCGAAGCCTACAACTGGCAAGTGATTCGCAACGTTAACGGCCACGATCCGGAAGAAATCAAAACCGCCATCGACACTGCGCGTAAAAGCGACAAGCCAACGCTGATCTGCTGCAAAACCACCATCGGTTTTGGCTCGCCGAACAAGCAAGGCAAAGAAGATTGCCACGGTGCTCCACTGGGCAACGACGAAATCGCCCTGACCCGCACTGCGCTGAACTGGAACCACGGCCCGTTTGAAATCCCGGCCGATATCTACGCCGAATGGGATGCCAAGCAAGCCGGTGCTGCCGTTGAGTCCGAGTGGGACAAGCGCTTCGCCGCCTACGCTGCCGAGTTCCCGGAACTGGCCAGCGAACTGACCCGTCGCCTGAGCGGCAAGCTGCCTGCCGACTTCGATGCCAAGGCCAGCGCCTACATCGCTGAAGTCGCGGCCAAAGGCGAAACCATCGCCAGCCGTAAAGCCAGCCAAAACACCCTGAACGCCTTTGGCCCTCTGCTGCCTGAACTGCTGGGCGGCTCGGCTGACCTGGCCGGTTCCAACCTGACCCTGTGGAAAGGTTGCAAAGGTGTGAGCGCTGAAGACGCCAGCGGCAACTACGTGTACTACGGCGTACGTGAGTTCGGCATGAGCGCCATCATGAACGGCGTTGCCCTGCACGGCGGCCTGGTGCCTTACGGCGCGACCTTCCTGATGTTCATGGAATACGCCCGCAACGCCATCCGCATGTCGGCCCTGATGAAGCAGCGTGTGATCTATGTGTTCACCCACGACTCCATCGGTCTGGGCGAAGACGGCCCGACGCACCAGCCGGTTGAGCAATTGACCAGCCTGCGTACCACGCCGAACCTGGACACCTGGCGCCCAGCCGACGCAGTGGAATCTGCAGCGGCCTGGAAATACGCCCTGGAGCGCAACGACGGCCCGTGCGCGTTGATCTTCTCGCGTCAGAACCTCAACCACCAAACCCGTGATGCTGGCCAGATCGCCAACATCAACCGCGGTGGTTACGTGCTCAAGGACTGCGCAGGCGAGCCTGAGCTGATCCTGATCTCGGCCGGTTCCGAAGTCGGCCTGGCCGTTCAGGCGTACGAGAAATTGACCGAACAAGGCCGCAAGGTCCGTGTGGTGTCGATCCCGTGCACCAGCGTGTATGAAGCTCAAGATGCAGGCTACAAGCAGTCGGTTCTGCCGCTGCAAGTGAGCGCGCGTATTGCGATCGAAGCCTCCCACGCAGACTACTGGTACAAGTACGTGGGCCTGGAAGGCCGCGTGATCGGCATGACCACCTACGGCGAGTCGGCGCCTGCGCCTGCCTTGTTCGAAGAGTTCGGCTTCACCGTGGAAAACATCCTGGGTCAGGCTGAAGAGCTGCTGGAAGACTAAGCAATCCCCCCGTAGGAGCTACCGAGGTACGAAGGCTGCGATCTTTTAAACATCAAAAGATCGCAGCCTGCGGCAGCTCCTACGGGGGATCGTTGTGTTTACACCCTGATAAGAGAACCCCATGCCTCAACTGCGTCCTTACAAAGTTGCACTCAACGGCTACGGCCGGATTGGTCGTTGCGTCTTGCGTGCGTTGTTTGAGCGAGGGCCGGCTGCCGGGTTTGAAATTGTTGCACTGAATGATTTGGCCGATATGGCCAGCCTCGAATATTTGACGCGCTTCGACTCCACCCATGGCCGGTTCCCCGGCGACATACGGATCGAAGGCGACTGCCTGCATATCAACGGCGACTGCGTGAAAGTGTTCCGCAGTGCCACCCCCGAAGGTATCGACTGGGCCGCGCTGGGCGTGGATCTGGTGCTGGAATGCTCCGGCGTCTATCACTCCCGTGCTGACGGCCAGCGTTTTCTCGATGCCGGGGCACCCCGTGTGCTGTTCTCGCAGCCAATGGCCAGCGAAGCCGATGTTGACGCGACCATCGTGTATGGCGTCAACCAGCACACCCTTACCGGCGACGAGCGCCTGGTGTCCAACGCCTCGTGCACCACCAACTGCGGCGTGCCGCTGTTGCGCCTGCTCGACGAAGCGTTCGGCCTTGAGTACGTATCCATTACCACGATTCACTCGGCCATGAACGACCAGCCGGTGATTGATGCCTACCACCATGAAGACCTGCGTCGTACACGCTCGGCGTTTCAGTCGGTGATTCCGGTGTCCACCGGCCTCGCCAAAGGCATTGAGCGCTTATTGCCGGAACTTGCCGGGCGGATTCAAGCCAAAGCCGTGCGTGTGCCGACCCTGAATGTGTCATGTCTGGACATTACCCTGGTCACGGCGCGTGACACCGACGCCACCGAAGTGAACCGCGTGTTGCGCGAGGCGGCCACCAGCGGCCCGCTCAAAGGCCTGTTGGCGTACACCGAGTTGCCGCACGCCAGTTGCGATTTTAACCACGACCCGCATTCGGCCATCGTCGATGCCAGCCAGACCCGCGTTTCCGGCCCACGGCTGGTGAACCTGCTGGCCTGGTTCGACAACGAATGGGGTTTTGCCAATCGAATGATCGATGTGGCCGAGCACTATTTGCACATCACTCACCCTAAACCCGCTCTCTAACATTAGAACCTCAGGAACTGCGACCCATGACCGTGTTGAAGATGACCGACCTCGATCTCCAAGGTAAGCGCGTACTGATCCGCGAAGACCTCAACGTCCCGGTAAAGGACGGTGTTGTCGCCAGCGATGCGCGCATCCTTGCTTCGCTGCCGACCATCAAGCTGGCCCTGGAAAAAGGCGCAGCGGTTATGGTCTGCTCGCACCTGGGGCGTCCGACTGAAGGCGAGTTCTCGGCCGAGAACAGCCTCAAGCCAGTCGCTGACTACCTGAGCAAAGCCCTGGGCCGCGAAGTGCCGCTGGTCAGCGACTACCTGAACGGCGTCGACGTTAAAGCGGGCGACATCGTGTTGTTCGAAAACGTGCGCTTCAACAAGGGCGAAAAGAAAAACGCTGACGAACTGGCCCAGCAATACGCCGCCCTGTGCGACGTGTTCGTGATGGACGCTTTCGGTACCGCGCACCGCGCTGAAGGCTCGACCCACGGCGTTGCCAAGTTCGCCAAGGTTGCCGCTGCGGGCCCGTTGCTGGCCGCTGAACTGGACGCACTGGGCAAAGCCCTGGGCGCCCCGGCCAAGCCAATGGCGGCCATTGTTGCCGGCTCTAAGGTGTCGACCAAACTCGAAGTGCTGAACAGCCTGAGCCAGATCTGCGACCTGCTGATCGTTGGCGGCGGCATTGCCAACACCTTCCTGGCGGCTGCCGGCCACCCGGTGGGCAAATCGCTGTACGAACCCGACCTGCTGGACACCGCCCGCGCCATCGCGGCCAAGGTCAACGTGCCGCTGCCAACCGACGTCGTGGTTGCCAAGCAATTCGCAGAAACAGCCGAAGCGACCGTCAAACTGATCGGCGACGTGGCCGCTGACGACATGATCCTGGACATTGGTCCACAAACTGCAGCGCACTTCGCTGACCTGCTGAAATCGTCCAAAACCATTTTGTGGAACGGTCCGGTAGGCGTGTTTGAGTTTGACCAGTTCGGCAACGGCACCAAAGTGCTGGCACAAGCGATTGCTGACAGCGAAGCCTTCTCGATTGCTGGCGGTGGCGACACCCTGGCGGCCATCGACAAATACGGCATTGCTGATCAAATTTCGTACATCTCTACAGGTGGCGGTGCCTTCCTGGAGTTCGTTGAAGGCAAGGTACTGCCTGCTGTTGAAATTCTGGAAAGCCGCGCCAAAGCCTGACTATGACTCAGGCCCTGAAAGGAAGCATGGACATGGTCAAGTTGTTACCGCTGTTGATAGTTGCGGGCTTTTTGGCCGGTTGCGCCGGTTCGGCCCCGCCGCCGGCAGAGGCCGCCACTCCCGAAGAGAGTGGTTGCTACCAGGCCGACTGGCAGGCGCAGAGCGTGCCGCTGGTCAATAAACGCTCAGGGCCTGAAGCGCTGGAAAAATACGAGACCCCGCAAGCCTCAAAAGGGCGCGGGTGTCCTTGAGGCTAATACTGTAGGAGCGAGCTTGCCTCGCGATCTTTTGAATTTTTAAGAGATCGCGAGGCAAGCTCGCTCCTACATAGGGCCGACCAGCCAGGGCTGGAGCTGTAACGTTTCAGCCGCATCGAATTCGCAGCACCGGGGCCAACCCCCGATCTGCAATAACTTGAATCGCAGCCGCCGCTACGGCAGGCTTGCACGATTAACGACCCTTGTCCGGGAGAGACACACACAATGGCACTTATCAGCATGCGCCAGATGTTGGACCACGCCGCCGAATTCGGCTACGGCGTTCCAGCCTTCAACGTCAACAACCTTGAGCAGATGCGCGCGATCATGGAAGCCGCTGACAAGACTGACTCCCCGGTGATCGTTCAGGCTTCGGCCGGTGCGCGCAAGTACGCAGGTGCGCCGTTTTTGCGTCACCTGATTCTGGCGGCCATCGAAGAATTCCCGCATATCCCGGTGTGCATGCACCAAGACCACGGCACCAGCCCTGACGTCTGCCAGCGCTCCATCCAGCTGGGCTTCAGCTCGGTCATGATGGACGGCTCGCTGGGCGAAGACGGTAAAACCCCTACCGACTACGACTACAACGTTCGCGTGACTCAGCAAACCGTTGCCCTGGCGCACGCTTGCGGTGTGTCGGTTGAAGGCGAGCTGGGCTGCCTGGGTTCCCTGGAAACCGGCATGGCGGGCGAAGAAGACGGTATCGGCGCTGAAGGCGTTCTGGATCACAGCCAAATGCTGACCGACCCGGAAGAAGCCGCAGACTTCGTAAAACGCACCCAAGTGGACGCCCTGGCCATCGCCATCGGTACTTCCCACGGCGCTTACAAGTTCACCAAGCCACCTACCGGCGACGTGTTGGCGATTGACCGCATCAAAGAAATCCACAAGCGCATCCCCAACACTCACCTGGTGATGCACGGTTCGTCTTCGGTGCCACAAGAGTGGCTGGCGATCATCAACCAGTACGGCGGCGACATCAAAGAAACCTACGGCGTGCCGGTTGAAGAAATCGTTGAAGGCATCAAGTACGGCGTGCGCAAGGTCAACATCGACACCGACCTGCGTCTGGCCTCGACTGGCGCCATGCGTCGCCTGATGGCAACCAACCCAAGCGAGTTCGACCCGCGCAAGTTCTTCGGCGCAACCGTAACGGCCATGCGCGACGTGTGCATCGCACGTTAC
This sequence comes from Pseudomonas helleri, assembly GCF_045830615.1. Lineage (NCBI taxonomy): Bacteria > Pseudomonadati > Pseudomonadota > Gammaproteobacteria > Pseudomonadales > Pseudomonadaceae > Pseudomonas > Pseudomonas helleri. The sequence continues at coordinate 302,621 of NZ_CP174501.1, forward strand.
GAAGCCTTCGGCACCGCTGGCAATGCCTCGAAGATCAAGCCGATCTCCCTGGAAGCCATGTACCAGCGTTACCTCAAAGGTGAGCTGAACGCCAAGGTCAACTAAGCCTTAAGCGTCATGAAAAAGCCCGCAGCGATGCGGGCTTTTTTGTGCCTGGCACACGGATTCATCTGTAGGAGCGAGCTTGTCTCGCGATCTTTTAAACGATCAAAAGATCGCGAGGCGAGCTCGCTCCTACAAGGTGTGGTGTATTTTTTCGGGATCTATGCCGTTGCCCTTGAGCAGGGCGTCTACCAGTGAGCGGGCCATCTCGACCGAGTGCACCAGCGACCACACCAGCCCGCGCTCGATGCCGCTGGCCATTTCGGTGATTTCATCCGACACCTCTTCTGCCCCCTTGAGCATGATCGACACGTGCTGCAAAGCTTGCAGGGCGCGAACATCTGCCAGCACGGCAAACGGTGACTCAGGGCTGATGCCTTGCGCTTGCGTCGGCTGCAAGGTCTCCAGGTCTACGGGAGGGTCTTCGCGCAGGCGTTGGAGCAGGTCTTGGGTTGCATCATCGTGCAGATGATCATCACGCTGAATGCGTTTTGCTTTAGGACCGTCGGGCGTCGTCTTTTTCATGTCTCTTCCACGGGGATCATCGGCGACTCAAGAAGATAGCCCCCGGCCTTTCCATGCGGCAAGCAGCGCTTGCGGTCCCCGCGCTTTCTCGGAAGTGTCCGCCTCTTGGCAACGTAAACGTCTGACAAGGTAGCCATAAAAGCTGGATTCGCTACACTGGCGAACTTTTACGCTGTGCGTTGGCGCCCCATGACCGTTCTCAAATACCTCCAGGCTTACCCCCAATCGTTGCAGGATCAAGTGCGCCAATTGATCGAGCGCGACCAATTGGGCAGCTACCTGAACGAGCGTTATCCACAGCGCCATGCGGTGCAGAGCGACAAGGCCTTGTATGCCTACGCGCACGAGATCAAACAGGAATACCTGCGCAACGCGCCGTCCTTTGACAAGGTGCTGTTTGATAACCGCCTCGACCTCACCCACCGTGCGCTGGGCTTGCACACGACTATTTCGCGGGTGCAGGGTGGCAAGCTCAAGGCCAAGAAAGAACTGCGTGTGGCCTCGTTGTTCAAGGAAGCTGCGCCAGAGTTCTTGAAGATGATCGTGGTGCACGAACTGGCGCACCTCAAAGAGTCCGACCACAACAAGGCGTTCTACAAACTGTGCGAACACATGCTGCCGGGTTATCACCAGCTGGAGTTTGACCTGCGGGTGTACCTGACCTGGCGCGATGCCCGCACTTAAGCTCGCACCTACAGGTGGCGTACTACATAACGGGAGTTCTGAATGGAAGTCAGTAAAACCAAAAGCAGTTTTTACCGGCGTTTGTACGTGGCCTGGTTGATCGACAGCCAAACTGCCAGCAGTGTGCCAGCGCTGACCGACGTCACCGGCATGCCGCGCCGCACGGCCCAGGACACCATTGCCGCCCTGGCCGATCTGGATATCGTGTGTGAGTTTGAACAACAGGACGGCGCCCGCAACCATGCCGGGCGCTACCTGATTCACAGCTGGGGGCCGATCGACAAAGCCTGGGTCGGCCAGCACCTGGAGCAGATCAAGCAGGTGCTCGGTTACCCTTAAGCCCGGCGCATGCCGATGTGCGGGATGTCATCTTCGAGGTACGTCTCGCCTTCGGCCCGAAACCCGTGCTGCTCATAAAATGGCTGCAAGTGCGCTTGCGCGGACATGAAAATCGGTTGCCCGGACCAATACTCTTCGATGTTTTCCAGCGCCACTTCCAGTAGGCGGTGCCCAAGCTTTTGCCCGCGCCCCTGTGGCGCAATGATCACCCGGCCAATGACCACGTCGCCGCCCTGGGATTCGGGGTCGAGCAAGCGGGCGTAGGCCACCAGCTTGTCGTCTTGCCAACCCATCACGTGCAGCGTATCGCCCGACAGGTCTTGGCCGTCGACATCTTGGTACGCGCATTTCTGTTCAACGACGAAGACTTCCGAGCGCAGCTCCAGAATGGCGTAGAGCTGTTCTTTGCCCAGATCGTCGTGGTGTTTGCAGAGCCAGTCAGTGGTCACGGTGTTGTCCTTGTTATCGAAACGATGGCCCGATAGTAGGCGTGATACTGACTGGCGCCAAGCTGCGATAAATCCTACGGAGCATTGACCAAATGTGCGGCCAGGGTGCGCAACGGGCCGAGTTGGCGGCAGATCAGCGCCAACTGGGTTTGCACCAGCCGCAGGTTCTCATCAATGTCATCCGGCATCTGCTCCAGCTCATTGGCCAGTTTTTCTTCCTCGTCGCTTTGCACCGGCACCGGCAGCTTGGCGCTCAAGCCCTGGGCAATCTGGTCGATGCTGTCGGCAATGCGCCGCCCGGCGCCTTCGATCAACTGCTCGCGCAGCTCTGCCGGCAGCTCAGTGCCGCGATGCGCACCCAGCCCCGACAAGTAACTGAGCAAGGTGTGCGAGAGCACCAGAAAGCGGAAGCCCATGTCGGCATCCTTACGGAAATGCCCCGGCTCCATCAGCATGTTGGCCAGCGTGGTCGACAGCGCCGCATCGGCGTTGTGGGCGTTACGCCGGGCCAGACGATAGGCCAGGTCGTCGCTTTTGCCCTGGGCGTATTGCTGGAGGATCTGGCGCAGGTACTGGCTGTTGCAGCTCAAGGTATTGGCCAGCGCCTGATTGAGCCGACGGCCCTGCCAGTCCGGTAAGAACAGGAACACCGCTGCCGCCGCAATCACGCTGCCCACCAAGGTATCGAACAGCCGTGGCAAGAACAGCCCGTAACCGTCGCCCACCTGGTTGAAGCAGAACAGAACCATCAAGGTAATGGCCGCCGTGCTCAAGGTGTAACGCGTGGTGCGGTTGGTAAAGAACACCACCCCGGCCACCACCGCAAACAGCGACTGAATGATGGGGTTGGGGAACAGGTCGAACAGCGCCCAGCCCACCGCCAGACCAATGGCCGTGCCGATAATCCGCTGGCTGAACTTGCGCCGTGTCGCGCCGTAGCTTGGCTGGCAGACAAACAGCGTGGTGAGGATGATCCAGTAGCCCTGGCTTGGGTGAATCCAGTGCACCATGCCAAAACCGATGCTCAGCGCCAAAGGCAGGCGCAGGGCATGGCGAAAGATCAGCGACGTCGGTGTGAGGTGCTGACGCAGGCGCGACCACACGTCCTTGAGGTTGCGCGGCGAACGGTCCAGCAGGCTGCTGTCGGTGGCATCGGCCAGGGCGTCGGGGTTGCTCGCATCGCTGAGCAAACGGTCCAGCGTGCCGAGGTTGGCCGCCAGCGCGCGCAGTGAGCGCAGCAGCCCGCGCCAGGCCGGGTTGCTCTGAATGCGCAAGTGTTCGAGGGAGGCGTGCAAGTCGCCCAAGGCCTCGGCAAAACTGTCGTCATAGACAAACGGCTGGCGCAGCTTGATCGACTCCGACAGGCGCTGGCAGGCCACACCTTGCTGGCGCAGCAGGCGTTGGCAACGGAACATCACGTCACTGTGGAAGAACGCGTCGGCGAGTGCGTTGTACGGGTAGTGCGATGAACTGGCGCGTTCGTGAATGTCTTGCGCGAGGAAGTACAGCTTGAGGTAACGGCTGATTTTCGAGCCCGGCCGCGAGTTGCCGACCCGGTGCAAAATGATCTCTTTGGCGGTGTTGAGCGCGGCCACTACACGGCCGTTTTGCCGGGCCAGCTCCAGGCGGCCTGCTTCTACATCCAGCTTGCGCACCGGTTCGAATAGCGCCGACTTGAGCTTGAGGTACAGGCCCAGCTCCCAAAACAACCGCGCCAGGCTTTGCTGCACCGGCTGGTTGGAAAACAGCGCCTGCCACAGCACCGAGAGCAGCCCGTACCAGGCCGCACCGGCCACCAGCAACAGCGGCTCGTGCCAGAAGTCGGTGACTTCGCCACCGCGCTGGTCCACGCCGATCATGGTGTACACGGCCAGAATCAACGTGGCCGAGGCAATCGCCCCGTACCGTTCACCCAGCGCCCCGAGCATGGTCAGGGCAAAACTGGCCAGGGCCAGCGCGATGACCAGCAGCCAAGGGTAGGGGAAGAGTAATTCGACACTGAGCGCCGAGGCGCTGAAGCACACCAGCGTGACCAGCAACGCATTCAGGCGGCCTTGCCAGCTGTCATCGGTTTCGGCTAGGGCGCTGGCAATAATCCCCAGGAACAAAGGAATCAGCAGCGACATCTCGTCCTGATACCAGCAAAAAGCCATGCTGCCGGTCAGGGCGATGAACACCCGGACGCTGTAACTGAACTTGTCCCGCGCCCACAAGCGGCGCAGTGATTGGCTGAAAGAGGTCGATGACATGGAGTGGCGGTGCCTGGCTCGTGATTCGCTAAATTGAGGCAGATAAGACGCTAGTGCAATGGCACTGTTCACATCGGACAGAAAATATTTTCAGTACAGGGGCGTGTCAAACAAACTGCGCGGCCGCATACCCCGACGCCCACGCCCACTGGAAGTTGAAACCGCCCAGGTGGCCGCTCACATCCAGCACTTCGCCGACAAAATACAGCCCCGGGCTTTTCAGCGATTCCATGGTCTTGGACGACACTTCGCGGGTGTCCACGCCGCCCAGCGTGACTTCGGCAGTGCGATAGCCCTCGGTCCCGGCGGGCACGACGGTCCAGCACGCCAGCTTGTTAGCCACGTCGGCCAGTTCACTTGGGGTGTATTGCTTCATGGGTTTGGACACGAACCAATGCTCGGCCAGCAGGTTGGCCATCTTCTTGGTGAAGATTTCCCCGAGCAGGGTTTTCAGCTCGCTGTTCGGGCGTTCGGCCTGTTGTGCTTGCAGCCAGCTCAGTGCGTCCAGATCCGGCAACAGGTTGATCTCAACCGTGTCACCGCTGTTCCAGAACGACGAAATCTGCAAAATCGCCGGGCCGCTCAGGCCGCGATGGGTAAACAGAATGTTCTCGCGAAAACTCTGATCGTTGCAGCTCACCAGGCAGTCCACCGAGGTGCCCGACAGTTCGCTGCAAATCTCTTTGAGCTGATCGGTAATGGTGAACGGCACCAGCCCGGCACGGGTCGGCAGCAAGGTGTGGCCAAACTGCTTGGCCACTTGGTAACCAAACCCGGTGGCGCCCAGCGTCGGGATCGACAAGCCGCCGGTGGCGATCACCAGCGACTGGCAGTTCAACTGATCCAGTGTGGTTTTGAGGCTGTAACCGCTGTCGGTTTTTTCGATCTGCTCCACCGAGGTGTCCAGGTGCAGGCTGACACCGGCTTGCTGGCACTCGCTGAGGAGCATCTCAAGGATGTCGCTGGACTTGTTATCGCAAAACAACTGGCCGAGTTTTTTCTCGTGGTAAGGCACGCCGTGCTTGCTCACCAGCTCGATGAAATCCCATTGGGTGTAGCGGGCCAGCGCTGATTTGCAGAAGTGCGGGTTCTGCGACAGGAAGTTGCCCGGCTCGGTGTACATATTGGTGAAGTTGCAGCGCCCACCGCCCGACATCAGGATCTTTTTGCCCGCCTTGTTGGCGTGGTCGATCAGCAACACCTTGCGCCCACGCCCGGCAGCGGTCAGCGCGCACATCAAACCTGCGGCGCCAGCGCCAATAATCACAACGTCGGTGGTACGCAAAGCGGTGTCCTCGGTAAAAACAGCCCTCACCCCAGCCCTCTCCCAGAGGGAGAGGGAGCCAGACCGAGGAGATTTCTGAGATGTATGCAAATCAGCCCCCTCTCCCTCCGGGAGAGGGTTGGGGTGAGGGGCTCTTAAATGGGGTTACAACACCCGAACGCGCAGCGAGCGGCCTTTGATTTTGCCTTCGCTCAAGCGCTGGCAGGCCTGCTTGGCAACAGTGCGATCCACGGCCACGTAGGCCTGGAAGTCAAAGATCGCGATTTTGCCGACCTGGGCACCGGGGATGCCTGCGTCGCCGGTCAAGGCACCCAGAATGTCGCCCGGGCGGACTTTGTCTTTGCGGCCTGCGCCGATCACCAGCGTGCTCATGGCGGGCAGCAACGGGGCGCCGCCCTTGGAGGTCAGGGTGTCCAGCGATTCCCAGTTCAACGGAGCCTTTTGCAGTTGCTCGATGGCCTGGGCGCGGTGCGCTTCAGACGGCGCCACCAGGCTGATCGCGATGCCTTTTTCGCCTGCACGGCCGGTACGGCCAACGCGGTGAATGTGGATCTCCGAATCACGCGCCAACTCAACGTTGATCACCATGTCCAGTGCGTCGATGTCCAGACCGCGGGCGGCCACGTCGGTGGCAACCAGCACCGAGGTCGAGCGGTTGGCAAACATCGCCAGCACTTGATCGCGGTCGCGCTGTTCCAGGTCGCCGTGCAGGCCAACAGCCGAAATGCCCTTGGAGGTCAGGTGGTCAACGGTTTCTTGCACCTGCTGCTTGGTGAAGCAGAACGCCACGCACGACTGCGGACGGAAGTGCCCCAGCACTTTGGTCACGGCGCTCATGCGCTCATCGGGTGCGATTTCGTAGAAACGTTGCTCGATCTGGCTATCCGTGTGCAGCGCCTCGGCTTTGACTTGCTGCGGGTCGCGCATGAACTTGGAAGCCAACTGCTTGATGCCCACCGGGTAAGTGGCCGAAAACAGCAGGGTCTGGCGACGTGCCGGGGTCTGCACAATGATGTCTTCGATGGCGTCGTAGAAACCCATGTCGAGCATGCGGTCGGCTTCGTCGAGCACCAGCGTGTTCAGGCCGTCGAGCACCAGCGAACCTTTGCGCAAGTGCTGCTGGATACGCCCTGGCGTGCCGACGATGATGTGCGCGCCGTGTTCCAGCGAGCCGATTTGCGGGCCGAACGACACGCCGCCACACAGGGTCAGCACTTTGATGTTGTCTTCGGCGCGGGCCAGACGGCGGATTTCCTTGGCCACCTGGTCAGCCAGTTCGCGGGTAGGGCAGATCACCAGCGCCTGGCAACCGAAGTAGCGCGGGTTGATCGGGTTCAGCAGGCCGATGCCGAAGGCGGCGGTTTTGCCGCTGCCGGTCTTGGCCTGAGCGATCAGGTCCATGCCTTTGAGGATCACCGGCAAGCTCTGCGCCTGAATCGGCGTCATCTGGGCATAACCGAGGGAGTCGAGGTTAGCCAGCATGGCGGCGGACAGGGGGAGCGTGTTGAAAGCGGTGGCAATGGTGGTCACGGGACTGGCCTGCAAAACAAAATGTCGCGCAGTGTAACAGCCCGTTGCCCAATGCCCGAACATTCTGGACGAGAAGTCATCACCTTCCTGTAGGAGCGAGCTTGCCTCGCGATCTTTTGATCTTTTTAAAAGATCGCGAGGCAAGCTCGCTCCTACAGAGTGAACGGGTTAATGATCCAGCTCATGCTCCGAGTTGGCTTTGGGCTTGCGCCCGTCCTGCGGTGACAGTTGCAGAAAAATCGCCGCTGCCAGCATGGCCATGATGCCGACGGTCAGGAACGTCAGTTGGAACGCCCCCAGCACGGTGTGCACGTCATCACCGGCGCCGTCACCCGAGAACCCGCCCAGCAAGGCACCGGCACAGGCAACCCCAAGGCTCAACGACAACTGCGCCACCACCGAAAGCAAGCTGTTGCCGCTGCTGGCGCTAGCATCGTCCAGGTCGATCAGGGTTACGGTGTTCATGGCGGTGAACTGCAGCGAGTTGATGGCCCCCAAAATCGCCAGCATCGTCAGCAGCAGCGGGTACGGGGTTTGAGCCGTGACCAGGCCCATGCTGGCCAGCATGATGCCGAGTGCCAGCGTGTTGCCGGTCAGGATCGTGCGATAGCCCAGACGCTCGATCAACGGCCGTGCGCCCCATTTGGCCAGCATGGCGGCGGCTGCCAGCGGCAACATGCTCATGCCGGCGTCTGACGGTGAATAGCCCAGCGCCACTTGCAGCAGCAACGGCACCAGAAACGGCAAGGCGCCGCTGCCCAGGCGGGCAAACAGGTTGCCCAAAATGCCCACGGCAAAAGTTTTGGTTTTAAACAGCGTCGGGGAAAACAGCGGGTTGCTGATGTTGGCGGCCCGCAGCCAGTACGCTGCCAGGCACGCCAGCCCGGCAAACAGCAGCAACATGACCCGCAGGTGCGGCATGTGCAGTTCGCCCAGGCCTTCCATGGCAATGGTGATAAACACCATGGCCGCGCCAAACAGCAAGAAGCCCCAGGCATCGAAGCGTGAGCGCCCGTCGCCGCGCAAGTCGGGGATCATTTTCCAGACTGCCCAGCAGCCGAGCATGCCCACCGGCAGGTTGATCAAAAAGATCCAGTGCCAGCTCAGGTACTGCACCATCCAGCCGCCCAGAGTGGGGCCGATCAGCGGGCCGAGCAGGCCGGGGATGGTAATAAAGCCCATGATCCGCACCAGTTCCGAACGCGGGTAGGCCTTGAGCACCACCAGCCGCCCGACCGGCACCATCAAGGCACCGCCCAGGCCTTGAAGCACGCGGGCAGCGATCAATTCGTTGAGCGTGCCGGACAAGGCGCACAGCAGCGAGCCGAGGCTGAACAGCAAAATGGCGCTGAAGAAGATTTTTTTGGTGCCGAAGCGGTCAGCGATCCATCCCGAGGCCGGGATCAGCAAGGCCACCGTGAGCATGTAGGCAACGATCACCCCTTGCATGCGCAGCGGGTTTTCCTTGAGGTCGCTGGCCATGGCCGGCAGTGCGGTGTTGAGGATCGTGCCGTCGAGCGACTGCATGAAGAACGCGATGGCCACCACCCAAGGCAACCACCGTAAAATTTCGGGCGTGAGAACCGGACGTTCGGGCATAGGACCTCTTTCTAATTGTTCATCCCATTCTCTGTAGGAAGAGCCGGTCGACGCTCGATTGCCTCGCGATCTTTTGATCGTTTAAAAGATCGCGAGGCAAGCTCGCTCCTACAGAGTATTTACAACGTGAGCGTGAGTTTTTTGACCACTGCACCCGGCAATAGATTCGATGCAGTCTGGCGCTGGTCGTAGGTGCTGGCCGAGACCAGCAGCTCCCGCTCTGCCGTCAGTGCTTCTAGCTGCGAACCCAGCAGGCTGTACACGCTGTCATCAAACCGCATGGTGTTGACCGGGGCCTTGATCTCGCCGTCTTCGACCCAGAACGTGGCGAACCGGGTCATGCCGGTCAGGCGTGCTGCTGGTTGATCAGAGTAGTTCAAGTACCACAGGTTGCTGATGTACAGCCCGGTGCCCAACTGCTTGAGGATGTCGGCCTGCGCCAGTTGCCCGGCCGCCATCGCCAGTGCGCTGGGTGCTTCGCTGCCCGGCGCGCCGTTGATCTTGAGGCCGTATTCGGCCGCGCTGCGCGAACTCACCAGTTGCTCGGCGGCCTTGCCGTGTTTGACCAGCGACAAGTCCTGACGCGGGTAGCCCTCGCCGGAAAACGCCGGGCTTAACGACTGGCTCACGTGTTCGTCCAGCGACACCAGCGGGCTCAGCTCGGCATCACCGCCATAGAGCTTTTGCAGCGGGCTGTATTTGCTGGCCAGCGCCTGCGCCGAAAACCCGCCCCAGCAGAGCATGCTCATGACTTCTTCCAGTGCCGCCGGGGCCAGGTAAGCGCGGTACTCACCCGGCGCCAGCACGTGGGCCGGGCGGTCGAGAAACGCCAATTGCTCACGGGCCAGTTGCATGCGCTGGGCGAAGCGCTCGCTGTCCCAATGGGCACCGGCGTAGCTGGCTTTAACCGCTTGGCCGTTGCTGTGGAACAGGCTCCAGTCAAAGTTGAAGCTGTTGGCCTCATGCCAGCCCAGCGCGCCTTGCGAACTGGCGTAGCCGTAGCTGATCGGGCCGCTGGCGTAGAAGCCGACCAGATCGACCCCGTGGGCGGCGCGGCGGATTTCATCCAGCACCTGCGCCGTGTCCGGCAACGCTTCGGCCTGCTCGGTGTGGCTGTGCCACGGCTCGGGGTTGAGCAGCAGGTACGGGTCTACCGGCAGCAGCGGCACGGTGTCGCGCAGTTGTTTCAGCGCATCGGCCACGCGTTGTTGGTCAACCGCAGGCTCACCGGCCAGGGTCACGTTGACGCTGGCATGGCGGCCTTCGTTGATCAGCTTGAGGCTAAGGCTGGCCTGCTGCACCACACCGGCCTGGCGCACTTTGCCCTTATTGAAGCGAATAAATTCCGAGGTTTCGGCGTTGTAGCCCACGGTGAACTGCTCGGGGCTGACCAGCGCCTTGCGCAGCCACGCCACCAACCCTTCGAACTGCTCGGCCTGACTCATTGGCGTACCCATCAGGCATCCCCTCCAAACACATCAATTTGACTGAACACACAGGCCGGGGACGCGTGCCCCACGCGGATCACCTGGTTGGGTTCACCTTTGCCGCAGTTGGGCGTGCCCAGCACTTTAAAGGTGCTGGCGTCGCCCACGGCGCTGAGGTTGCGCCAGAACTGCTCGGAAATACCCCGGTAGTTGGGGTTTTTCACCACACCTTTGAGTTCGCCATTTTCGATCAACTGGCCCCATTCGCAGCCGAACTGGAACTTGTTGCGGGCATCGTCAATCGACCACGAGCGGTTGTTGGCCATCAAAATGCCGTGCTCGATGCCGCCAATCAACTGCGCCATGGACTGATCGTCCGGCTCGATATTGAGGTTGGCCATGCGGTCAATCGGGGCGCGGTTCCAGCTGCACGCGCGGCTGTTGGCCACGCCTTCGAGGCCTGCGCGGAACTGCGACAGCGCGCCGCCCAGCGGGCGCAGGAGCAGACCTTCGCGGATCAAGAATTCTTTGCTCGCGGGGGTTCCGTCATCGTCAAAGCTGTAACTGGCGAGCTGCTCGGGAATCGTCGGGTCGAATGTCACGTTGAGCAGTTTGGAGCCGTATTGCAGGCTGCCGAAGTCGCTGGTTTTGACGAAGCTGGTGCCGGCGTAATTGCGCTCGTCGCCCAAGATCCGGTCCAGCTCCAGCGGGTGGCCGATGGACTCGTGGATCTGCAGGATCATCTGGTCGGGCATCAGCAGCAGGTCGCGGGTGCCTTGCGGGGTGTTGGGAGCGAGCAGCAATTGCAGCGCCTGGTCGGCCACCGTGGGGCCTGCGCCGATCAGCCCGCAGCGGCTGATCACATCGGCGCCGCCTTGCTGGCCAAAATTATCGCGGCCCAGGGTGCGGCTTTGGCTGTCTTGGCCGTCGTAGGCGGTCACGCTCATGCCGGGGAAGACAAAGCGTTGCGCCTGGCGCAGCTCGGCGCCTGCACTGTTGAGGTAGATCTGCTCGACGTGGGTCAGCCCCAGCGAGGCGACCCAACTGACCAGTCGCTCGTCCTTGGGCACGGCGGCCGACTCGGCGCCTAGCAGCGCATAGCAGTCGCTCAGGGACGGGAACGCCTGATCGAGATCGGGCGAGCAGTAATCAGACTTGGCGTTGGACACCGGCTCATGGCTCAGGTCGAGCAGCGCGTGGTCGGCGATCAGCCGGGCCTGGGCTTCGGCACGTTCCAGCGCAGCTTGCAGCCCCGCCTGGGATAAATCGTTGGTGGCCGCGTAGGCTTCCACGCCCTTGAGCCGGACGGTCAGCATCGCCCCTTGATCGTGGTTGAAATAAGGCGGTTCTGCGACGTTTTTGCGTACCGACAGGTATTGCCCGGATTCACGTACATAACGCAGCGAAAAGAACTCGGCTCGGGTACGCAGGGCGGCGAAGCGCTGCTTGAGCTGAGGGTAAAAATCGAACATGCACGGACCTCCGAAAGCGGGAAATCGGGTGTACAGCGGGGAGTGAGACGCGAAACGAGGCCCTAGAGTAGGCCTGCGTAGAGGTGGGGGCAAGCGGGGGAGAATGAAACGTCATGGATCTGTAGGAGCGAGCTTGTCTCGCGATCTTTTAAACGATCAAAAGATCGCGAGGCAAGCTCGCTCCTACAGTTATTGCGGTGTTACTGCGCGGTACGGCTCACTTCGCGCAGGGGCTTGCCACGCACCGGGGCATCGCCTGCGACGTAGTAGTCGGCGGTGCTGCGCGGCAATGGCTGGCGGCCACGGATCTTGTCGGCGATTTTCTCGGCGATCATGATCGTCGGCGCGTTCAGGTTACCGGTGGTGATCAACGGCATGATCGAGGCATCGACCACACGCAGGCCTTGCAGGCCATGCACGCGACCTTCGCCATCAACCACGGCCATCTCGTCGGTACCCATTTTGCACGAGCAGGACGGGTGGAAGGCCGTTTCGGCGTGTTCACGGATAAACGTGTCCAGCTCTTCGTCGGTCTGCTTGTCGATGCCCGGGCTGATTTCGCGGCCACGGTAAGCGTCCAGAGCAGGCTGCTGCATGATTTCACGGGTCAGGCGGATGCCGTCGCGGAACTCTTGCCAGTCTTGCTCGGTAGACATGTAGTTGAACAGGATGCTCGGGTATTCACGCGGGTCCTTGGACTTCACGTTGATCCGGCCACGGCTCGGCGAACGCATGGAGCCCATGTGCGCCTGGAAGCCGTGCTCTTTCACACCGTTGCTGCCGTTGTAGTTAATCGCTACCGGCAAGAAGTGGTACTGAATGTTCGGCCAGTCGAAATGCTCGCGGGTGCGGATAAAACCACCGGCTTCGAACTGGTTGCTGGCGCCAATGCCTTTGCCTGCGAACAGCCACTCGGCACCGATGGCCGGCTGGTTCCACCACAGCAGCGACGGGTACAGCGACACGGGCTGAGTGCACGCGTATTGCAGGTACAGCTCAAGGTGGTCTTGCAGGTTCTGGCCAACGCCCGGCAGGTCATGCACCACCGGGATGTCCAGGCTGTTGAGCAGTTCGGCCGGGCCTACACCCGAGCGTTGCAGCACAGTCGGCGAACCGATGGCGCCGCTGCACAGCAGGACTTCTTTGCGCGCCTTGGCTTCAATGCGCACGTGGTTGTCGCCGGTCATGTAATGCACGCCGACCGCACGCTTGCCTTCAAAGATAATCTTGTCGGTCAGGGCGTGGGTGACGATGGTCAGCGTCGGGCGCTGTTTGGCGATGTCCAGGTAACCGCGAGCGGTGCTGGCGCGACGGCCGTTTGGCGTCACGGTACGGTCCATCGGGCCGAAGCCTTCTTGCTGGTAGCCGTTCAAGTCTTCGGTGCGCGGGTAACCGGCTTGCACGCCTGCTTCAACCATGGCGTGGAACAGCACGTTGTTACCGGCTTTAGGCGTGGTCACGCTGACCGGGCCATCGCCACCGTGGTAATCGTTGGGGCCGATGTCGCGGGTTTCTGCCTTGCGGAAATACGGCAGGCAGTCCAGGTACGACCAGTCTTCCAGGCCAGGGTTTTTTGCCCAGCCGTCGTAGTCCATCGCGTTACCACGGATGTAGCACATGCCGTTGATCAGCGACGAACCGCCCAGGCCCTTGCCGCGGCCACATTCCATGCGGCGGCCGTCCATGTGCGGCTCCGGGTCGGTTTCAAACGCCCAGTTGTAGCGACGGCCTTGCAGCGGGAACGCCAGCGCGGCAGGCATTTGGGTACGGAAGTCGAAACGGTAGTCCGGGCCGCCTGCTTCAAGCAGCAGCACGGTGACGCCTTGGTCTTCAGTCAGACGGGTCGCCAGGGTGTTACCGGCAGAGCCGGCACCAATGATGATGTAGTCGAATTCTTGGGACATAAAATGCACCCTCTTTGATGTAGGTCAGATCACTGGAACCCTGTAGGAGCGAGCTAGCCTCGCGATCTTTAAAAAGATCAAAAGATCGCGAGACGAGCTCGCTCCTACAGGTATTACGTTTTGGGCTTAGAACACCGAAACGTAGTCGCCCAGCTCTACCTGTACCGATTTGATCTGGGTGTACTGAGCCAGCGAGCTGATGCCGTTTTCACGGCCAATGCCCGATTGCTTGTAACCGCCCACCGGCATTTTTGCGTCGGACTCGCCCCACGCGTTGATCCAGCAAATGCCCGCTTCCAACTGATGAATCACGCGGTGAGCGCGGTTCAGGTCTTTGGTGACGATACCGGCGGCCAGGCCAAGCTCGGTGTCGTTGGCACGGCGGATCACTTCTTCTTCGGTGTCGTACGTCAGGATGCTCATCACCGGGCCAAAGATTTCTTCTTTGACGATGGTCATCTCGTCGGTGCAGTCAGTGAACACGGTCGGAGCCACGAAGGCGCCTTTGCCCAGCGCGCCTTCGGTCAGACGTTCGCCGCCGCACAGCAAGCGGGCACCTTCTTCTTTACCCTTGGCAATGTAGCCCAGCACGCTTTCCATGTGAGCAAAGCTGACCAGCGGGCCGAAGTTGGTGTTTTCGTCTTCCGGGTTGCCGATGCGGATGCGCGCTACGCGTTCCACAATCTTGGCTTCGAAAGCGGCTTTGAGTGCAGTCGGCACGAACACGCGGGTGCCGTTGGTGCACACCTGGCCCGAGCTGTAGAAGTTGGCCATCATCGCGGTGTCAGCCGCGCGGTCCAGGTCAGCGTCGTCAAAAATGATCAGTGGCGACTTGCCGCCCAGTTCCATGGTCACTTCTTTCAAGGTGGACTGCGTGGCACTGGCGGTCACTTTCTTACCGGTTTCAACGCCGCCGGTGAACGAGATTTTCTCGATGCGCGGGTGCTCGGTCAGCCAGGTGCCGACTTCACGGCCGCTGCCGGTCAGAACGTTGAACACGCCGTCTGGCAGGCCCGCTTCGGTGAAGATCTCAGCCAGCTTCAAGGTGGTCAGCGAGGTGACTTCGCTTGGCTTGAAGATCATGGCGTTACCGGCCGCCAGGGCGGGTGCGGATTTCCACAGGGCGATCTGGATCGGGTAGTTCCAGGCGCCAATACCGGCTACAACGCCCAGCGGCTCGCGGCGGGTGTAAACGAAAGAGGTGGTGCGCAGCGGGATCTGCTCGCCTTCGATGGCGGGCGCCAGGCCTGCGTAGTATTCCAGCACGTCGGCGCCGGTGACGATGTCGACGTAACGGGTTTCGGAGTACGACTTGCCGGTGTCCAGGGTTTCCAGAGCCGCCAGTTCATCGTTGCGCTCGCGCAGGATCTCAACGGCGCGACGCAGAATGCGCGAACGCTCCATGGAGGTCATGGCGGCCCAGATTTTCTGGCCTTTTTCAGCGCTGACAACAGCGCGCTCGACGTCTTCCTTGGTCGCACGTTGCACTTGTGCGAGGACTTCGCCGTTAGCCGGGTTGATGGCATCGAAAGTAGCGTCGCTACCGGCGTCGGTGTAGCCGCCGTCGATGTAGAGTTTTTGCAATTCGAAACGGGCCATAAAATCCTCGCAAGTGCAGACAAGTGGTGGGCGTTAATCGTCAATCGGGTGCCATCTAACTGTGGCACCGCAGATTCACGACAGTTCAGGGGTTAAGCGTTAATTGAGGCCTAACTCACCTGTTTCGCCAGTTGTAGATCCATGTATTCGTAGCAGATGCGTTGTGCCTGTTCGGTGTCGAAAGCGTCACCCGACAGAGCACCCCGCAACCATAGACCATCGATGAGCGCTGCCAGGCCCCGTGCGGCGTTGCGGGCTTGAGCCTGCGGCAACACGCGACGAAATTGGCAGCACAGATTGGAGTACAAGCGGTGATCGTTGATCCGCTGCAATCTGTGCAACGACGGTTGGTGCATGCTGGCTGCCCAAAAGGCCAACCAGGTTTTCATCGCCGGGCCACTGACCTGGCTCGCGTCAAAGTTGCCTTCAACGATCACCTTCAAGTGCGCCCTTGGGCTGTCATCGTCGAGTGCTTGGCGGCGCTCGGCGACGTTATCGATCAAAACGTTCATCAGATACCGCATCGTGGCGGCGATCAGACCGTTCTTGTCCTTGAAGTAGTGACTGATGATGCCGTTTGAAACGCCCGCCAAACGGGCGATTAGCGCAATGCTGGCATCTGCCATCCCGACCTGATCGACCGCCGTCAACGTGGCTTCGATCAACTGCTGGCGGCGTATGGGTTGCATACCGACCTTGGGCATTGTGTGCATCTCCTTGGGGCCGGCGCGCAGCGCATGACAATCACTGAACGACGGCCAGTCTATTTTGTTTTGATTGAACGTTCAATCAACAAAGAATAAGATCTGCGACAATTCGTCGCGTGCTGTGGTGCTTTTCCTACAACAAGTGCCGAAAACGACACGGTAAATACCGCCGGATGCAGAGAGCCGGTAGGCGCGAGCTTGTCTCGCGATCTTTTAAAGATCAAAAGATCGCGAGACAAGCTCGCTCCTACAGGGACAGGCAGGGTCCGGTTTTTTTAGCGGTGTCTTTATATCACTCGACCGTTGGTCGCTATGTAACCGATTGATCGAGTGGTGCGTTGCCTTTAGTCCTTGTGTCGCACTTGCCTGGAGCACCCGTGCAATGAGTTCTGCCTCTCTTATAAAGACCCCGCCACAAAAGGTGACGGTCAATGGTTGGGTGTTTTACACCTCTACCGCCTTGATACTGTTGTTGACTGCCATCTTGATCGCCTTCCCTGAAGACGCCGGGCACATTCTGGGCGTTGCCCAAGAGTGGCTGTCGCGCAGCTTCGGCTGGTACTACATGGTGGTGATTGCCGCCTATCTGATTTTTGTCGTCGGCCTGGCGTTCTCGTCCTACGGCAAACTGAAACTGGGCACCAAGCAAGACAAGCCCGACTTCAGCTACGGCGCGTGGGCCGGGATGCTGTTCTCGTCGGGTATCGGCATTTCCTTGCTGTACTTCGGCGCCTCCGAGCCGCTGGACCACTTTTTCAACCCGCCAGAAGGCGTGTCGGCCAGCCATGAAGCGGCGCGTCAGGCGTTGCAACTGACCTTTTTGCACTGGGGCCTGCACGGCTGGGCGATCTACGCACTGGTGGGGTTGGCCGTGGCGTACTTTGCTTACCGCCACAACCAGCCGCTGGCGCTGCGTTCGGCGCTGTACCCGCTGATGGGCGAGCGTTGGGTTAAAGGCGCGGCGGGCCACGCTGTCGACGGCTTCGGCATGTTCGTGACCCTGCTGGGTCTGGTGACCAACCTGGGCATTGGCTCGATGCAAGTGTCGTCGGGGCTGGAAAACCTGTTCGGCATGGCGCACAGCAACACCAACCTGCTGATCGTGATCATCGTGATGAGCACCGTGGCCACCATCGCGGCGGTCTCGGGTGTTGAAAACGGCATTCGTCGGCTGTCCAACCTGAACATCATCCTGTTCAGCGGCCTGCTGATTTTCGTGCTGCTGTTTGGCCCTACCTTGCACCTGCTCAACGGCTTCGTGCAGAACGTGGGTGATTACCTCAACGGCATCATCATGAAAACCTTCGACCTGTACGTGTACGAAGGCGACAGCAAGAAAACCGAAGGCTGGCTGGGCCTGTGGACCCTGTTCTACTGGGCGTGGTGGATTTCCTGGGCGCCATTTGTGGGCATGTTCATCGCGCGTATCTCCCGTGGTCGTACCGTGCGTGAACTGGTAGCCGGCGTGCTGTTGATTCCGCTGGGCTTCACCCTGGCGTGGCTGTCGATTTTCGGTAACTCGGCACTGGACCTGGTGGTGAACCAGGGGGCGGTGGAGCTGGGCAAAACCGCCCTTGAACAACCGTCGATGGCGATTTACCAGCTGCTTGAGCATTACCCCGCGTCGAAGATCGTGATTGGTGTGTCGATTTTTGTGGGCTTCGTGTTGTTCCTGACCCCGGCGGATTCGGGCGCGGTGATGATGGCCAACCTGTCGTGCAAAGGTGGCGACGTCGACGAAGACGCGCCGCACTGGCTGCGCATTTTCTGGTCGGTGGTGATCACCCTGGTGACCATCGGTTTGCTGTTTGCCGGTAACTTTGCGGCCATGCAAACCATGGTGGTGCTGGCGGGCCTGCCGTTCTCGGTGGTGCTGGTGCTGTTTATGTTTGGCCTGCACAAAGCCATGCGCCAGGACACCCTGGTCGAACAAGAGCAAGCGGAACTGGCGGCCCGTGGTCGTCGTGGTTTCAGCGAGCGTTTGACCACCCAGGACCTGCAACCGACCCAAGCGGTGGTGCAGCGCTTTATGGACAGGCACGTGACCCCGGCACTGGAAGAAGCGGCGGCGCAATTGCGTGCTCAAGGCCTGCAAGTGCAAACCCTGTTGGGCGCCGCCAAACGCTGCATGGGCGTGCGGGTAGACATGGAAGAAGGCAACCCGTTTGTCTACGAAGTGAGCCTGGACGGCTACCTGGCCGCGCCGAGCGACTCCGGGCAAGACGAAGTGCGCAGCCGTTACTACCGGGCCGAGGTGTACCTGCACAACGGCAACCAGGAGTACGACTTGATGGGCTTCACTGACGAGCAAATCTGCCGCGACGTGCTTGACCAGTTTGAAAGCCATCGCCAGCTCCTTGGGCGCGTTTACAGCTAAGAGCCCATCACTCCTGTAGGAGCGAGCTTGTCTCGCGATCTTTTAAAAGATCAAAAGATCGCGAGACAAGCTCGCTCCTACAAGGGGTTAGTCATTAACCCAGATTCTTACCCAACAGGGCGTGGTACAACTCGGTATCACCCAGTATCCCCACCACTTTCTGATTGTCGTGCAGCACCAGTTTGTTACCGGTCTGGTAGCGAATTTGCAGCGCATCGCGCATGCCGATATTAGAGTCCACCAGCGTCGGCCCGCGGCCCAGGCTGTCGACCGATTGCCCGCTGCGCCACTGTTGTAAATCCACCACGCCCGCGCCATTGCGCACGCCTTTGATGGTGTTGCCTTCGTGCAGGTCGATCCACGAATCATCCCCCGGATCAATGCACACCGAGCCGTTGATGCGTTTGCAGTTGTCCAGCGTGCGCATCAGGCTGCGCCCGCACAACACGTTCAGCGGGTTGGTGTGCGCGACAAACGTGCGCACGTAATCATCGGCCGGGTTGAGCACGATTTCTTCCGGCTTGCTGTACTGGATGATCTTGCCGTCTTTCATGATCGCGATGCGGCTGCCCAGTTTGAGCGCCTCATCCAGGTCGTGGCTAACAAACACGATGGTCTTGCTGAGCTTGCGTTGCAGCTCCAGCAACTCGTCTTGCAGGCCCTGACGAATCAGCGGGTCAAGTGCCGAGAACGGTTCGTCCATCAGCAAAATATCGGCGTCCATCGCCAGCGCCCGCGCCAGGCCAACACGCTGCTGCATGCCGCCGCTCAACTCGTCGGGCTTTTTATTGCGCCATTGGCTCAGGCCCACCAGCTCCAGCTTTTCATCCACCAGCGCCTTGCGTTCTTTTTCAGGGCGGCCCTGCATTTCCAGGCCAAAGCTGATGTTCTCGCGCACCGTCAGCCAGGGCATCAGGGCGAACTTTTGAAAGACCATGGCGATGCGCTTGGTGCGCATCATTTTCAGCTCGGCGGGGGTACACGAGGCGATGTCGATTTGCTTGCCTTCGTGCTCCACAAACAACTGGCCACGGCTCACCGTGTTGAGGCCGTTGATACAGCGCAGCAAGCTGGATTTGCCCGAACCGGACAAGCCCATGAGCACGCAGATCTCGCCTTTGTCGATGTCCAGGCTGGCCTTTTCAACGCCGACAATCTGCCCGGTTTTTTTCAGGATTTGATCCCGCGAAAGGCCCTCATCCAGCAGCCTCAGCGCCTCACGCGGTTTTTTGGCGAAGATCACGTCAACCTTGTCGAAGCGAATAATACTCATGCGTCAGCTCCTTTTTTGGCGTCCGGCTGTTTGCAGATCCGGTCGAGCATGATCGCCAGCAACACAATCGCCAGCCCGGCTTCAAAGCCCAGCGCGATGTCAGCCGTGTTCAGGGCGTTGACCACCGGTTTGCCCAAGCCATCAGCACCCACCAGCGCGGCGATCACTACCATCGACAGCGACAGCATGATGCACTGGGTCACCCCGGCCGCGATGCTAGGCATGGCGTGGGGCAGTTCGATACGGGTGAGCAACTGGCGGCGCGAACAGCCAAACGCCTTACCGGCATCCAGCAGCTCATGGGGCACGTCACGAATGCCCAGGTAGGTGAGGCGGATCGGCGCGGCAATCGCAAACACCACGGTCGAAATCAGCCCCGGCACCACGCCCAGGCCAAACAGGGTCAGGGTAGGGATGAGGTACACAAATGTCGGCACGGTTTGCATCAAGTCCAGCACCGGGCGCATGCACGTATACACCGCCGGTTTATGCGCGGCGACAATGCCCAGCGGCACACCGATGATCACGCAGACAAAGGTGGCAAACACCACCTGCGCGAGGGTTTCCATGGTCTCTTGCCAATACCCCAGGTTGAGGATCAGCAAAAACGACAACGCAACAAAGACCGTAAGCCCCCACTTGCGTTGAATCAGGTGGGCAAACAACGCGATCAACCCGATAAACGCCAGCGGGTTGAACCAGGTCAGCGCAAACGTCACGCCATGGATCATGGCTTCGAGTGTGGTCGCAATGGCATCGAAGATATTGGCGCCATGTTTGGTCAGCCAGTCGACGAAGTCGGCGATGTACTCGCCCAAAGGGATTTTGTGATCTATCAGCATGGTATGAACGTCCGCATGCAAGTGGAGTGAAAACGGAGCCAGCGCGGCAAGCCGGCTGGCGTCCGCGATTACTTCGCGAGGCTGGCCTTGACCGCCTCAAGCCCCGGCTTGCCATCAACCGTGGTCACGCCCGCGAGCCAGGTGTCGAGCACCTGCGGGTTCTGTTTAAGCCAGGCTTTGGCAGCCACATCCGGCTTGATCTTTTCGTCCAGCACCTTGCCCATCAGCGTGCTTTCCATGTCGAGGGTGAACACCAGGTTTTTCAGCAACTGGCCAACGTTGCTGCATTCCTGTGTGTAGCCTTTGCGGGTGTTGGTGTAGATGGTGGCCTGGCCGTAGTTGGGGCCAAAAAAATCATCGCCACCGGTGAGGTACTTCATCTTGAAGCGGGTGTTCATGGGGTGCGGTTCCCAGCCCAAAAACACCACGTCGGTGCCGCGCCGCTGAGCGCGTTCGACTTGCGACAACATCCCGGCTTCGCTCGACTCAACCACCTTGAAGCCTGCGTCCTTGAGGCCAAATGCGTTCTTGTCGATCATGCTTTGAATCGTGCGATTGCCGTCGTTGCCCGGCTCGATCCCGTAGATCTTGCCGTCCAGTTCTTTCTTGAATTTAGGCAGGTCAGCGAAGTCTTTAAGGCCCTTGTCATACAGCGCCTGCGGTACGGCGAGGGTGTACTTGGCGTTTTCCAGGTTGGCGCGCACCGTTTCAACGGTGCCCGCATCGCGGTAGGCCTTGATGTCGTTTTCCATGGTGGGCATCCAGTTGCCCAAGAAGACGTCCATGTTTTTGCCATCGGCCAGGGACTTGTACGTCACCGGCACCGAAATCATGGTGGTTTTGGTTTTGTAGCCCAGTGCATCCAGTACTGCGCTGGTGACCGCCGTGGTGACCGTGATGTCGGTCCAGCCCACGTCCGAAAAATTAACCGTGCTGCACTGCGCAGGCTCGGCGGCCTGGGCGATGGCGGGCAGACTCAGTACGGCAGCCAACAGCAAAGGGTAGGAATGTTTCATGCAACGACTCCTGTGTGTCTGGGTGGCAGTTTTCGATCGAAAAGCCGCCCCCTCGGGTGATGCCGGTTGGCATCTGGCAATCGAGTCGAGACTGATCATGTAACAGCCAAAATCAAACGCCTACCGCCCGCGTCGCATCCAGTACAGGCAGGGTCGTATCTGATACCTGCGAGGTCGCATTTGGACGTTTCCTCCCAAAAAACCGCACTTTTCCCGCGTCTGATCCGCATAAAACGGCGACGGCGCTGGCAGACAATAGCGAGTCGTTGCTGGACGTTTTCAGGGGCTGAAAACCGACCATGATGCGAGCACTCATTACGAGGCTCGTCCCCATGGCTATCAGCGTGTTTGACCTGTTCAAGATCGGCATTGGCCCCTCCAGCTCCCACACCGTGGGGCCCATGCGGGCTGCTGCGCTGTTTGTGCAGGGGTTGCGCGAACGCGACCAACTGCAACAGGTGCGACGCATTGAGGTGCAGCTTTACGGTTCCCTGTCGGCCACCGGCATCGGGCATGGCAGCGACAACGCCGTGATCATGGGCCTGATGGGCGAGTGGCCAGACGCCATTGACCCGGCGCAGATTGCCCCGCGTATTGCAGAGCTGCACGACAGCCAAAGCTTGCTGCTCGATGGCTATCTGCCCATCCCGTTTGTGTGGGCGAGCGACATGCGCCTGCTCGACGAAAACCTGCCGTTTCACCCCAACGCCATGACCCTGATCGCCGAGACGGCAAACGGCGAACTGCACCGCGACACCTATTACTCGGTGGGCGGCGGCTTTGTGGTGGATGCGGCGCAAGCGGCCAGCGGCGTGATGGACATGGACCGCACCGAATTGCCCTATGACTTTGGCAGCGCTGTGGAGCTGCTTGATTTGTGCCGCGAGCATCACCTGAGCGTGGCCGCCTTGATGATGGCCAACGAACGCACCTGGCGCAGCGAGGATGAAATTCGCTGTGGCTTGATCAAACTCTGGCGCGCCATGCAGGACTGCGTCGAGCATGGCTTGAAACACGAAGGCATCCTGCCCGGCGGCTTAAACGTACGCCGCCGCGCCGCCCGCTTGCACCGCAGCTTGCAGGAACTGGGCAAGCCCAACGTGATCGGCTCAACCTTGAGCGCCATGGAATGGGTCAACCTGTTCGCCCTGGCGGTCAACGAAGAAAACGCCGCAGGCGGGCGCATGGTCACGGCGCCTACCAACGGTGCGGCGGGCATCATCCCGGCGGTGTTGCACTACTTTATGAAGTTCAGCGACGAGGTCAGCGAAGCCAACGTCGTCGACTACTTATTAAGCGCGGCGGCGATTGGCATTTTGTGCAAAAAGAACGCCTCGATTTCGGGCGCCGAAGTGGGCTGTCAGGGCGAGGTCGGTTCGGCCTGCGCCATGGCCGCGGCCGGGCTGGCGCAAATCCTCGGGGCCAGCCCCGAGCAACTGTGCAACGCCGCTGAAATTGGTTTGGAACACAACTTGGGCCTCACCTGCGACCCGGTGGGCGGGCTGGTGCAAGTGCCGTGTATCGAGCGCAACGCCATTGCGGCGGTCAAAGCCATCAACGCCGCGCAAATGGCCCTGCGCGGGGACGGTCAGCACTTTATTTCACTGGACCGGGTGATCCGCACCATGCGCGACACCGGCGCCGACATGCACGACAAATACAAAGAAACCTCACGCGGCGGCCTGGCCGTGAGTGCCGTGGAGTGTTGAGTGTGCCTTGCGATATTTTCAAATTGACGCGCCTGCTTGCACTCAGGCGCGTGCCGTTTAGTGCGTGACCAGACGGTCCAGCGATGTATCGACAAAGGTCTTGGCCAGCTCCGCCAAGTGCCCGATGGACAGCACCACATCGCGCTGATTGCCGCTCAAACCATTCCCCGCCTCACTCGCCGAAGCAACCATACAGCGCAACAAGTCTGACGCCTGGGCCAAAGCCGCTTCTAAATTGACGCTGCCGGGTATGGCATACATGGCCTGATCCATGTGCCGTGGAGGCTTATGGTTGTGCAGGTAGTAATCAAGAGCGCGATCGGCCGCCGCACGGTCCAGTAACTGTGACGTGCGCTCAACGGCATCGGGGGATGTGACAGGTGGATCGGGTGTCAGTTTTTTCATGGTTACAGCTCCAACCTCGTTAAGGGAACTGACACCTGCCGCTACTAAACGAGTGGGTGGCAGCCGTACGCAGGTTAGTAGACCGGTGAGCTTGGAAACCGGCGCACCCTAAGGTGCCCTGCGCACGGCCACCATAAAGCTGCGGCCGAAAAAAAGCCTCACTCAGGTGGCGCCTTGCGCCTTGCTCACAAACTGGGCTACTAAACCCGACCGCTGTTTTTGGCAGCGATGGCCGAGACTATGCCCCGAATGGAGTGGGCGCAAGCGAACGGGATTTTCTCGGAAGTGTCCTTGGATTGAAAGCGAAACGTCGTACGAAACGGCTGATTTTCACGGTTCCAACACGCGTGGTTGAGCCTGTAGGAGCGAGCTTGCCTCGCGATCTTTTAACGATCAAAAGATCGCGAGGCAAGCTCGCTCCTACAAGGGCTGCACCTAGCAGATCTGCCAGTAGGCAGCCGCGCAGCGCCAGTGCAAGCTGAGGGCTCGTACTTATACACGGCGAGCGTACTCACATGCCCACAGTCCTCTATACCTACGACCCGCTGGACCGCTTGATCCAGACGGCGGGTATTCGGCGCTTTTACAACAGCTCGCGCATGACCACCGAGATTCAGGGCGCGGTGCAGCGCAGTGTGTTTCAGGTGGGCGATCACGTGTTGGCCGAGGGCGGGGCGGGTGGCAGCAACCTGCTGGCCACCGATTTGCAACGCTCGGTGTTGCACACGGTTAACCCCGATAAAACCCAACCCATGGCTTACAACGTGTATGGCCATCGCCCGGCTGAAAGCGGCGTGGCCAGTGTGCTGGGCTTTAATGGCGAACGCGCTGACCCGATGACGGGGCATTATTTACTGGGCAATGGCTATCGGGCGTTTAACCCGGTATTGATGCGTTTTAACAGCCCGGACAGTTGGAGCCCGTTTGGGAATGGTGGAATTAATTGTTATGGGTATTGTGGTGGGGATTCAGTTAATCGAGTTGACTCGAGTGGGCATTTTTTTCTGGCTGCGTTGCGAAAAGCAGCAGACAGTTTTTGGGAGTTTTACCGTGCGCCTACAGGTATGCATATAAAAGCGACGTCTAATTATATAAAGCTGAATTCAGACATTTATGTGTATGAACAATTATCAAAAAAAGGTCAGCGTAAAATTGTTTTCGACGCGCATGGTGATTTTGAAAATGGGGCGCTGAAAGTTGGGTCACAAGACAGTCCCGTCAGCCCTGATAAATTAATAAATTTAGCGAGGGAAGGAGGCATTGATTTCGGAAAATACGATGCAGTCAAATTAATGATCTGCCACAGTGCAGAGGCAAATTTTGCCCAGCAAGTCTCTAACTTGACAGGGCTTAAAACAAAGGCTTTTAAAGGGACTGCAGCAGCAGTGTTTCCCGGATTTTTAGTCCCCAATATGGAAGTGGGTAAGATTTATCAGCCAATGATTAGTATGCGGACTCTGCGCAATACCGGGATTTTTAAATATTTTCCGAGTTCGCAGAGAAATTACAACCCAGTCATATTTTTCCCCGAAAACCATAGTGCTATCAGGCGTAACTGACAGTGCAACATGCGTGGTTGAGCCTGTAGGAGCGAGCTTGCCTCGCGATCTTTTAACGATCAAAAGATCGCGAGGCAAGCTCGCTCCTACAGAGGTTTAGACAGTAGGCAGCCTGCCCGGTTACAGCGCACCGCGCCCTCTTTAAGCGCACATCCCCACCTGCACCTTTGGTGACACGGTGCGTTCCTACGTGTTTCCCACAAGTGCTACCGATTTGCTCAACACGGCTCTGCGCCCTGCGCTACGTCTGTTTAGACGGTGTTTAGAGCCGTGTTCGGCACCTCCCACCTAGACGCATTGCGACGTCGTTTTCAGATTTTATTGAATACCTATTCAAGTTTAGGCGCGGCATTTGCATTGTCATGGCAAAGCCCCCGTAAACGGTGGGTCATAACAAGAGCCTGCGCCTGGGGCCATCACCCGCTTTGTGTGAGGAGATACCGCATGACGTCGTTCAACTCCGGGGCCCAACCCCAGAACCGTACGCCTCAATCCATCGGCTTTCTGCTGCTGGATAATTTCACACTTATTTCTTTGGCGTCTGCGATTGAGCCCCTGCGCATGGCCAATCAGTTGTCGGGCCGCGAGTTGTATCGCTGGAGCACCTTAAGCGCTGACGGTAGCCAGGTGTGGGCCAGTGATGGTTTGCAAATTACCCCCGACGCCAGCATGCACAAGGCGCCGGCGCTGGACATGGTGATTGTGTGCGGCGGTATCGGCATTCAACGCACTGTGACCCGCGAACACGTGTCTTGGCTGCAAAGCCAGGCGCGCCAATCGCGCCGTTTGGGTGCGGTGTGCACCGGCAGTTGGGCGCTGGCGTATGCCGGGCTGCTGGACGGTTTTGATTGCAGCGTGCATTGGGAATGTCTGGCCTCGATGCAGGAAGCCTTCCCTCGGGTGTCCATGAGCACCCGTTTGTTTACCCTGGATCGCAGCCGCTCTACCAGCTCGGGTGGCACGGCGCCGATGGACATGATGCTGCATTTAATCAGCCGCGATCATGGCCGCGAATTGTCGGCCGCCATTTCGGAAATGTTTGTGTACGAGCGCATTCGTAACGAACAGGACCATCAGCGTGTGCCGCTCAAGCACATGCTGGGCACCAATCAGCCGAAGTTGCAGGAAATCGTTGCGTTGATGGAAGCCAACCTTGAGGAGCCCATCGACCTCGATGAGCTGGCGGTGTATGTGACCGTGTCGCGTCGCCAGCTGGAGCGGCTGTTCCAGAAGTACTTGCACTGCTCGCCGTCGCGGTACTACCTCAAGCTGCGCCTGGTGCGTGCGCGCCAGTTGCTCAAACAAACGCCGATGTCGATTATCGAAGTGGCGGCGGTGTGCGGGTTTGTCTCGACGCCGCATTTCTCCAAGTGTTACCGCGAGTACTTTGGCATCCCGCCGCGTGATGAGCGTGTGGGCTCCAATACTGCGCAGCAAACCACCTTGGTGCCGATCCCGCAGTCCCTGCTGCTGAGCCCGCTGGCCGGGCCGATGGCATCGCTGCATCAGGCGCGGCACGAGTCGACGTTTGCCAGTGTGAGGGTGTAGTCAAAGCCTCTGTAGGAGCGAGCTTGTCTCGCGATCTTTTAACGGTTCAAAAGATCGCGAGGCAAGCTCGCTCCTACAGGGGGTTACGCTCACACCCGGCTTTGCTTGTATTGCACCAGCCCCGGCAGCAATTGCTGGTCGATGGCCTGGCGCACGGCGGGCAAGATGGTTGCGCTGCCGGTGTAGAGCTTTTCTACCAGGCCCTTGAGTGCGCGCGCGTTGGTCTCGTTCAGGCCGCACACCACCGCAGAGCAGGCTTGCTCGGCGTTACCCGACACGTCAAAGCCCAGCGAGCGCAGTTGGCTCAGCAGGTCCTGCTCATCAATCAAGTCTGCGTGCATCATGCTTTTTATCCTTTCACAGAGAGGCGATCGAAGCTTGATTCTGGTAGGGCTTCCACGAACGGGCAAGCGAGGTTTGGCGGGATGTCTGGTATGCCTAAGAACAGGTCGTTTTTGGCTAAGTGCCAAGGCGCGGGGCCGGGCAGACTGGGCTCAGTAACACTGCCTGAGGTTTGGTCACCGTCACGGCACGTACACCCTTGGCCCCGGCACTGTAACGGCAGTTTCGGGGCTTTTTTGTGCAGGGCATTCAGCCCTTGAGCAGTGCTGCGCAGGCGGTTTTGTAGGCGTCGTGCTGGTATTTGTTAAGCGAGGCTGGCAGCTCATACGCGTGCTTTTTAAATTGCGCGTTGAGGGTTTGCGGCGACAGTAACTGCACCTCGCAGCCCTCCAGCAATTGCAGGATGCCTTCGATTTTGAAGGTGGTGGGGCCACCGGCAAACTCGCCTTTTTTGCTGCGCTTTTTGATCGCGATGCGGGTGATGGCGTTGGCCTTCACGCAGTCGGCCAGTTGGGCGGCGAAGGCTTTGACGCTGGCGGCGTTTTCATCGTCGTCCAGGGCAATTTTTTTAGTGCTGATGGCCACGTGCTCAAGGCCGCCAGCGCCCTGGGTGGCCAGGGCAAAAATGGCTTCACTGCCTTTGATTTCAATCCCGCAAATAGTCATACGCGCCTCATGGGTCATTCCTGACCAATCGATTCCAGAAACTCCGAGCGGTCATCGCTGACTGCCGCAATGCAGTCGTTTTGGGCAATGTTGAACGCCTCGGTGCCGGCTTTGGCCGGGAACACCACAATCGCGCAATCGGCATCGCGCTGGTGCACCCACAGGGTCTGCGCGGTTTTGATTTTGCTGGTGATGTTGTTGAGCTGCGTCGCATTGGCGCCGTACAGCGCGTTGATGCGCGCTTGCAGGGCCTCAAAGTTTTCAGCCAACAACTGTTCGGCGGTATTGCGGCTAAACACCGAGCACGCCAGCGTTTGCTGGTCGTTTTCG
Organism: Pseudomonas helleri; assembly: GCF_045830615.1. NCBI lineage: Bacteria > Pseudomonadati > Pseudomonadota > Gammaproteobacteria > Pseudomonadales > Pseudomonadaceae > Pseudomonas > Pseudomonas helleri. The sequence continues at coordinate 330,559 of NZ_CP174501.1, forward strand.
ACGGCATCACACGGGTTGTGGTCGGCATCATCGGCTGCAGCTGCGCCACTGGTGATCAACGCCAAGGCCAGGAGAATCGATTTCATTGCGGCTTCCTAATCCATAGTTGAGGCGGATTCTGGCTTAAGCGCCGCGCAAAAGACAGTCACCGGCGCATCGGCTGGCGTTGTGGTCGCTAGCGCTTTGTCGCGCATTGACGCTTTCGGCAATCGCGTTGTCGCTTTTGCACCCGGCTGTTTTTACCCCCAAGCCTATGCTGGCCCCAAAGCGCCGGCAGACGATTCGGCGCAGCAAACGCCTATAAGGGGACGCCTGATGAGCCCAGCCGAGTTGCACGCAGACAGCATCGTTATCGACGGGCTGATCATTGCCAAATGGAACCGCGAGTTGTTTGAAGACATGCGCAAAGGCGGGCTCACGGCCGCCAACTGCACGGTGTCGGTGTGGGAGGGCTTTCAGGCCACGATCAATAACATTGTCGCCAGCCAAACCCTTATTCGCGAAAACAGCGACCTGGTGATCCCGGTCAAAACCACGGCCGACATCCGCCGCGCCAAGTCCCTGGGCAAAACCGGGATCATTTTCGGCTTCCAGAATGCCCATGCGTTTGAAGACCAACTGGGCTACATCGAGATCTTCAAACAGCTCGGCGTGGGCGTGGTGCAGATGTGCTACAACACGCAAAACCTGGTGGGCACCGGCTGCTATGAACGCGATGGCGGGCTGTCGGGTTTCGGCCGCGAAGTGGTCGCAGAAATGAACCGCGTGGGCATCATGTGCGACCTGTCGCACGTGGGCTCCAAAACCAGCGAAGAGGTCATCCTCGAATCGAAAAAACCGGTCTGCTACTCGCACTGTTTGCCGTCCGGGCTCAAAGAACACCCGCGCAATAAATCCGACGCTGAACTCAAGTTTATTGCCGACCACGGTGGCTTTGTCGGCGTGACCATGTTCGCGCCGTTTTTGGCCAAGGGCATTGAGTCGACCGTCGACGATTACGCCGAAGCCATCGAATACACCATGAACATCGTGGGCGAAGACGCCATCGGCATCGGCACCGACTTCACCCAGGGCCACGGCCAGGATTTCTTCGAAATGCTGACCCACGACAAAGGCTATGCGCGGCGTCTGACCAGCTTCGGCAAGATCATCAACCCGCTGGGCATCCGCACCGTGGGCGAGTTCCCCAACCTCACCGAAACCCTGCTCAAGCGCGGCCACAGCGAACGCGTGGTGCGCAAGATCATGGGTGAAAACTGGGTCAACGTCCTCAAAGACGTCTGGGGCGAATAAGCCGCCACTCGCCCTCACCCAACCCTCTCCCCCGGGAGAGGGCAGGGTGAGGGGCGAAACGAACCTTACCTCGAATTTTGGAGTTTTATTCCATGGCTAAAATCGCCCCGCAATTACCCATCGAAGTCGACAGCGAGACCGGCGTCTGGACCTCTGACGCGCTGCCGATGCTCTACGTGCCACGGCACTTTTTCGTCAACAACCACATGGGCATCGAAGAGGTGCTGGGCGCTGACGCCTACGCCGAGATCCTCTACAAGGCGGGCTACAAATCGGCCTGGCACTGGTGTGAAAAAGAAGCCGAATGCCATGGCCTGGAAGGCGTGGCGGTGTTCGAGCATTACATGAAGCGCCTGTCGCAACGCGGCTGGGGTCTGTTCACCATTGAGGACATCGACCTGGACAAAGGCACCGCCACCATCAAGCTCGAACACTCCTGTTTCGTGTACGTGTACGGCAAAGTCGGGCGCAAGGTCGACTACATGTTCACCGGCTGGTTTGCCGGGGCCATGGACCAGATTCTGCAAGCGCGCGGCAGCCAGATTCGCACCGTGGCCGAACAGGTCTACAGCGGATCCGAAGAAGGCCACGACCACGGTCTGTTTATCGTCAAGCCGCTGTAAGTCGAGGATCGGGATATGGCGTTCGAAGCAATGTTTGAGCCGATTCAAATCGGCAAACTGACCATTCGCAACCGCGTGCTGAGCACCGCACACGCCGAGGTGTATGCCACGGACGGCGGCATGACCACGGCGCGCTACGTGCAGTACTACGAAGAAAAAGCCAAGGGCGGCATCGGCCTGGCGATTTGTGGCGGCTCGTCCGTGGTGGCCATCGACAGCCCGCAGGAGTGGTGGAGTTCGGTCAACCTGAGCACCGACCGCATCATCCCGCATTTTCAAAACCTGGCCGACGCCATGCACAAGCACGGCGCCAAAATCATGATCCAGATTACCCACATGGGCCGTCGCTCGCGCTGGGACGGCTTTAACTGGCCGACCTTGATGTCGCCGTCCGGCGTGCGTGAGCCGGTGCACCGTGCCACCTGCAAAACCATCGAGCCGGAAGAGATCTGGCGCATCATCGGCAACTACGCCAGCGCGGCGGGTCGGGCCAAAAAAGGCGGGCTCGATGGCGTGGAACTGTCGGCGGTGCACCAGCACATGATCGACCAGTTCTGGAGCCCACGGGTAAACAAGCGCACCGATGAATGGGGCGGCAGTTTTGAAAACCGCATGCGCTTCGGGCTGGAAGTGCTCAAGGCCGTGCGTGCCGAAGTGGGCCCGGATTTCTGCGTGGGCATCCGCCTGTGCGGCGACGAGTTTCACCCCGATGGCTTGAGCCACGAGGACATGAAACAAATCGCCAAGTACTACGACGACACCGGCATGCTCGACTTTATCGGCGTGGTCGGCTCGGGCTGTGACACCCACAACACCCTGGCCAACGTGATCCCTAATATGAGCTTCCCGCCGGAGCCGTTTTTGCACTTGGCGGCGGGCATCAAGGAAGTGGTCAAGGCGCCGGTGCTGCACGCGCAAAACATCAAAGACCCCAACCAGGCCACACGGATTCTGGAGGGGGGCTACGTCGACATGGTGGGCATGACCCGCGCCCACATCGCCGACCCGCACCTGATCGCCAAAATCAAAATGGGCCAGGTCGACCAGATCAAACAATGCGTGGGCGCCAACTATTGCATCGACCGCCAGTACCAAGGGCTAGACGTGCTGTGCATTCAGAACGCTGCCACCTCCCGTGAATACATGGGCGTGCCGCACATCATCCAGAAAACCACCGGGCCCAAGCGCAAAGTGGTGGTGGTCGGCGCAGGTCCGGCCGGGATGGAAGCCGCCCGCGTGGCCGCCGAGCGCGGGCACGACGTGACCCTGTTCGAGAAAAACGAGGCCATTGGCGGGCAAATCAGCATCGCCGCCAAAGCCCCGCAACGTGACCAGATGGCCGGTATCACCCGTTGGTTCCAGCTGGAGCTGGCGCGCTTGAATGTCGACCTGCGCCTGGGCACGGCGGCCGATGTGGCGACCATTCTCGACCTGCGCCCCGACATCGTGGTGCTGGCGGTGGGCGGGCATTCGTTTGTCGAACAGAACGAACACTGGGGCGCCGCTGAGGGCTTGTCGGTGAGCAGCTGGGATGTGCTCGACGGCAAAGTGGCGCCGGGTAAAAACGTGCTGGTGTACGACACCATTTGCGAGTTCACCGGCATGTCCGTGGCCGACTTTATGGCCGACAAAGGCTCGCAGGTCGAGATCGTTACCGACGACACCAAGCCCGGCGTGGCGGTGGGCGGCACGTCGTTCCCGACCTACTACCGCAGCCTGTACCCCAAAGAAGTGATCATGACCGGCGACATGATGCTGGAGCGCGTGTACCGCGAAGACGACAAGGTGATTGCCGTGCTGGAGAACGAATACACCGGCGCCAAGGAAGAGCGCGTGGTGGACCAGGTGGTGATTGAAAACGGCGTGCGCCCGGACGAAGAGCTGTATTACGCGCTCAAGCCCGACTCGCGCAACAAGGGCCAGATCGACGTTGAAGCGCTGTACGCGATCCAGCCGCAACCGTGCCTGAGCGAAGCGGGTGAAGGCTACTTGTTGTTCCGCCTCGGTGACTGCGTGGCGCAGCGCAACGTGCATGCCGCCATCTATGACGCCCTGCGGTTGTGCAAGGATTTCTAAGCAGCGCCCCATACCTCTGTAGGAGCGAGCTTGCCTCGCGATCTTTTGATCGTTGAAAAGATCGCGAGACAAGCTCGCTCCTACAGGGATCGTGTGAGACCCGGGAGCTTCATCATGTTGACTATCATCCTCCCCATCCTGTTATTCGCCGCCCTCGCGCTCGCCATTCTAGGCGCGGTGCGGCGCATGGCTATGTGGCGTCGTGGCCGTGCGTCGAAGGTCGATCTGCTCGGCGGCCTGCTGGCCATGCCGCGTCGCTACATGGTCGATCTGCACCACGTGGTGGCACGCGATAAATACATGGCCAACACCCACGTTGCCACCGCGGGCGGGTTTGTTCTGGCGGCGGTGCTGGCGATTGTGGTGCACGGCTTTGGCGTGCATAACCAGATCCTCGGCTACGCTTTGCTGTTCGCCACGGCGCTGATGTTTATCGGCGCGCTGTTTGTGTTTAAACGCCGCCTCAACCCGCCGAGCCGTTTGTCCAAGGGCCCGTGGATGCGCCTGCCGAAAAGCCTGTTGGCGTTTTCAGCGAGCTTTTTTATCCTCACCTTGCCGGTCGCCGGGGTGCTGCCCGAAGGCTTTGGCGGCTGGTTCCTCGCAGCATTGCTGGCGGTGGGCGTGGCGTGGGGCGTGTGTGAATTGTTTTTGGGCATGACCTGGGGCGGGCCCATGAAGCACGCCTTCGCCGGGGCGCTGCACCTGGCCTGGCACCGCCGCGCCGAGCGCTTCGGCGGCGGCCGTTCGACCGGGCTCAAAGCCCTCGACCTGACGGATCGCAGCGCGCCTTTGGGCGTAGAAAAACCCAAGGATTTCACCTGGAACCAACTGCTCGGTTTCGACGCCTGCGTGCAGTGCGGCAAATGTGAAGCGGCGTGCCCGGCTTTTGCTGCAGGGCAACCGCTGAACCCGAAAAAACTTATTCAAGACATGGTCGTGGGCCTGGCCGGTGGCACCGATGCGCACTTTGCTGGCAGTCCGTACCCCGGCAAGCCGATTGGCGAGCACGGCGGCAACCCGCATCAGCCGATCGTTAATGGTTTGGTCGACGCTGAAACCCTGTGGTCGTGCACCACCTGCCGCGCCTGCGTGGAAGAGTGCCCGATGATGATCGAGCACGTAGACGCCATCGTCGACATGCGCCGCTTCCTCACCCTGGAAAAAGGCGCGACGCCGAACAATGGTGCGCAGGTGCTCGACAACCTGATCGCCACCGACAACCCCGGCGGTTTTGCACCCGGTGGGCGAATGAACTGGGCCGCTGATTTGAACCTGGACGTGATGCGCGACACGCCATCGATCGACGTGCTGTTCTGGGTCGGTGACGGCGCGTTCGACATGCGCAACCAGCGCACCTTGCGCGCCTTCGTCAAAGTGCTGAAAGCGGCCAAGGTCAGCTTTGCCGTGCTCGGCCTGGAGGAGCGCGACAGCGGCGACGTGGCCCGGCGTTTGGGCGATGAAGCAACGTTCCAGGCGCTGGCCAGGCGCAATATCCAGACCCTGGCCCAGTACCGCTTCAAGCGCATCGTTACCTGCGATCCGCACAGTTTTCATGTGCTGAAAAACGAGTACCCAGCCTTTGGTGGCGAGTACCTGGTGCAGCATCACAGCACTTACATGGCCGAGTTGCTGGCCGCCGGGCAATTGAACGTGAGCGCCGATACCGGTGGCAGCGTGACGTATCACGACCCGTGCTATTTGGGCCGCTACAACGGTGAATACGAGGCGCCGCGTGCGGTGCTGCGGGCGCTGGGCATTGAAGTCAAAGAGATGCAGCGTTCGGGCTTTCGCTCACGGTGCTGCGGCGGTGGCGGCGGCGCGCCGATTACCGACATCCCCGGCAAGCAGCGTATCCCCGACATGCGCATGGACGACATTCGCGAAACCGGCGCCGAGCGCGTGGCCGTGGGCTGCCCGCAGTGCACCGCCATGCTTGAAGGCGTGGTTGAGCCACGGCCGTTGATCAAAGACATTGCTGAACTGGTGGCCGATGCGCTGGTTGAACCCGCAGCGCCGGTCAAAGCCACCCAGCGTGCCCCCGAAGAGGTGATCGCATGAGTGACATTATTCGCCGCGACCCGCGTGCCGAGTGGATCGCCCGTAACCGCTTGCACCCGTTGCACGCAGCCCTTCAACCGACGCAACAAAGCTGGATGGGGCCTAACGGCGTTCTGCGCAAAAACGTCCACGGGTTGGGTTTTATTGGCCCCAACGGCATCAAGCGCATCGACCGCAGCGGCGTGCAGCAGGGCGGCGCGAGCAAGCGCACGGCCCGGGTTGAGGTGCAATTGCCGCTGCATCAAGTGCCCGCTCCGGCGTTTTACATCGCTGTGGTGCCGGATATGGTCGGTGGCCGCTTGAGCAGCCATGACCGCGACCTGCTCGGGCTTGCCCACCAACTGGCGGGTGCAGACGGCGCGGTGCTGGCGGTGGTGTTCGGTGACTCCAAAGAAACCGCGTTTGCCACGGCCGGTGTCGACCGCTTGTTACAGCTCGACAGCCAGGGTTATGCACCGGAGCAACAGGTGTTGAGCTTGCGGGCTGTGGATAACCAATTCGCGCCTCAGCATTGGCTGCTGCCCGACAGCCGCTCGGGGGGCGGTGAACTGGGGCGGCGTTTGGCGGCCAGCCTGGGCGAACGTCCGGCGACCCGCGTGTGGCAAATCAAGGACGGCCAATGTGTGGGCCGCGCCGGGGCCGGGCTCGAAGACGTGGCGCAAGCCGTGCCGCGCTTGATTTTGGCGGCCGCCGAATGCGCTGAGCCTGTGAGTGAAACCCGCCATGAAGCCCTGGCCGTGGAGTTATCCACAGCGGTGGTGCCGTGCTTGCCGCGCATCGAAGATTTGGGCGCGGTGGAGGTGGACCCGGCGGCGATCCCCATGGCCGAGGCGGAATTTATCCTCAGTGGTGGCAACGGTGTGAAGGACTGGCCACTTTTCCACAAGACGGCCTCGGCCCTGGGCGCCACCGAAGGCGCGTCGCGGGTGGCCGTGGACGACGGATTTATGGGTCGCGAGCGCCAAGTGGGCGCCAGCGGTACATGGGTCACGGCGCGGGTGTATGTGGCGGTCGGCATCAGCGGCGCGATCCAGCATCTGCAAGGCATTGGCGCGTGCGACAAAGTGGTGGCGATCAACCTCGACCCCGGCTGCGACATGATCAAGCGCGCTGACCTGTCGGTGATCGGCGACGGCACGGCGGTGCTGCAAGCGTTGATAGCGGCGGTTGAACAGTGGCGCCATGGCGCTAAGCAAAGCGCCGCCTGACCCCATGTAGGAGCGAGCTTGCCTCGCGATCTTTTAGACGGTCAAAAGATCGCGAGACAAGCTCGCTCCTACAGGTTTTGTGTGTTTTGGAGAGTTATGTATGAGCATCGACACTGTCGCACTGGTTTCAATCGGCGCTCACCCCGCTTCCGGGCGGGCCCGGCGTGCCGAGCACGATGCCCGCGCTGTTGAGCTGGGCCTGCAACTGGCTGGGGATAACCTGCATGTGCTGCACGCCGGTAACCCTCACGAGCCCGCGCTGCGCGCTTATCTGGGCATGGGCCTGGACGAACTGCATGTTCTTGAACAACCCGAGCACGCCGACGCGGTGCCGGTGCTGCGCGATTACTTGCGTGAGTCCGGGGTTCAACTGGTGCTGGCCGGCAGCCAGGCCGAAACCGGCGAAGGGTCGGGCATGCTCCCGTACCTGCTGGCCGAGCAATTGGGCTGGCCGCTGCTGGTGGGCGTGGCGCACATCGAATCTATTCACAACGGTGTGGCGACGGTGCTGCAAGCGCTGCCCCGTGGCCAGCGACGTCGGCTCAAGGTACGCCTGCCGTTTATGGCCACTGTGGATAACGCCGCGCCTAAAGCCCGGCAGAGCGCCTATGGCCCGGCCACACGGGGGCAAATCGGCGCCCAGGAGGTAGAAGTGGTGGAGGACGAGTTATCCACACGCGGGCTTTTCCAGACCGCCAAACCGCGCCCCAAGCGTTTGAAGGTGATCAAGGCCAAAAGCGGCGCTGACCGCATGAAGGCCGCCACAGCCAAGGCGGCCGGTGGTTCGGGGCAAGTGCTCAAAGGCGTGAGTGCCGAAGAGGGCGCACAGGCGATTTTGAAGTTACTCATTGAAGAAGGCGTGGTGCGCTGAGTTGCCCACAAAGTCTGTTAGCGCTTATGTGGATAAGTTGTTTGCTATCGGCTAAGCGCCATACAGATCAAGGCTTTCAAGCTTCTGGTCAAAAAACACCCAATTACCGTTGTTATCCACCGCGCAGCTGTTAAACCCTTGAACAATGGCGCCTTTAAGGGGTTTTCCACAGTCGGGCAGGGCGGTGCATAAGTTGCACACATTCTCTGTTGGCTGTTATGTGGATAACGTGTTCGCGGTTAGCTACAGCCCATATAAACCGTGGCTTACACAGTTTTGATCAAAAAATAGTCAATCGCCTTTTTAAGGATAACTTACCCACTTCCCCACAATTGCTGTGGGTGTGGCTGTGGATAAGATGTTGGTGAAGGGCTGCATGCCTTTGAACGCGTGGCCTGGGGCGTGTTGATCAAAAAATGAGCTGTGCACAGTAACACTTGGTCATAAACCCCCTTGGCGTACGCGCCGTGGGCTGCGTTAAAAAGAGCGCCTCAAGCCTGTGGAGTGACGCATATGCCAATTTTGTTTCGTCCAGCGTTGCAAACAGATGCGCGCGACATCGCGCGCCTGTTTCAAATTTCATCTGAGGGGGGCGCCGATTACATCTGGAGCCTCATCGCACAACCGGGCGAGGCGCTGCTGGACGTGGGCGAGCGTCGCTATGCCCGTGAAGGGGTGAATTTCTCGTATGAGAACTGCCTGATTGCCGAGGCCGAAGGCCGCGTGATTGGCATGATGCACAGCTACGTGATGCGCGAAGACCCGAACCCTGAGCCGGTGACCGACCCGGTGCTGGCGCCGTATGCCGACATGGAGGTCCCCGACACGCTGTATATCTCCAGCCTGGCTTTGCATGAAGGGTGGCGCGGCCTGGGCCTGGGCCAGGAGTTTCTTAAATACGCGTACCAGCGTTGTGATGAGTTGGGGCTCAAGGGCTTGAGCCTGATCGACTACGCCGCCAACACCGGCGCCCGCCGGTTCTATGAGCGTCATGGGTTCACGATTGTTAAAACCTGCACCGTCGTCCCGCACCCGATGATCGGGGTGACAGGCGAGGCGTATTTGATGGAAAAACGCCTCCCCCTGTAGGAGCGAGCTTGTCTCGCGAGCTTTTAAACCATCAAAAGATCGCGAGGCAAGCTCGCTCCTACAGGGTCTACGTCACTGGGTGACGACGCCTTTGAGGTAGGCCGCTGGCGCTGCGCCCAGGTTGTTCAGCAGGCGGTCGCTGTACCAGTCGATAAAGTTGACCACACCAAACTCGTAGGTCTTGGAGTACGGCCCCGGCTGGTACGCTGTGGAGTTGATGCCGCGCTGGTTTTCTTCGGCCAGGCGACGGTCCTGGTTGTTGGTTTCGTCCCAGACTTTGCGCATGCGCTCCACGTCGTAGTCCACGCCTTCTACCGCATCTTTGTGCACCAGCCATTTGGTGGTGACGATGGTTTCTTGCGGGCCGATCGGCCACACGGTGAACACCAGAATGTGGTCGCCCATGCAGTGGTTCCAGGAGTGCGGCAGGTGCAGGATGCGCATCGAGCCCAGGTCCGGGTTTTTGATCCGGCCCATGAGTTTTGCACAGCCTTGTTTGCCGTCCAGGGTCATCGACACGGTGCCTTTAAGCAGCGGCATGCGCACGATGCGGTTACGCAAGCCGAAGCTGGCGTGGGCATAGGGGATTTTCTCGGCGTCCCAGGCTGCGGCAGAGGCGGCCACGTGGTCCTTGAACGCCTGGTCGGCGCGCGGGTCGGTCACGTCGTCCCATTCCAGCAGGGTTTTCAACAGCTCCGGGTGCGAGCCGCCGCAGTGGTAGCACTCGCGGTTGTTTTCAATCACCAGCTTCCAGTTGGCTTTTTCGACCAGGGTGGTCTGGATCGCCACCTTGGTGTTTTCCATGTCGTAGGGTTCCATGTAGTGGTTCAGCGTGGCCAGGAACTCGTCAATCGCCGGTGGGTTCTCGGCCATGCTGATAAAGATGTAGCCGCCTGCGGTTTTCACGTTGACCGGCTTGAGGCCGTACTGCTTCATGTCGAAATCGGCGCCCATCTCGGTGCCGGCAAACAGCAGGCGCCCGTCCAGCTCGTAGGTCCATTGGTGGTAGTGGCACACCAGCTTGGCGACTTTGCCTTTTTCGCTGGTACACAGCCGCGAGCCGCGGTGGCGACACACGTTATGGAAGGCATGTACCTGGCCTTCAGCGCCACGGATCACGATGATCGGGTTCTTGCCCACTTGCAGGGTCAGGAAGTTGCCCTTGGCCGGGATCTCGCAGGTCATGCCCGCAATCAGCCATTCCTTTTGAAAGATTTCTTGCATGTCGATTTCGAACAGGCGCTCGTCGTTATAAAACGGCTGCGGCAGCGAAAACGTCCGCTCGCGATTTTGCAACATCTCGGCGGTGGCCTTGCGTGCAGGTTCTAGTGGATCGCCCAGGCTCAGGGTTGCGGTGACGTCCATCGTTGTAGTCCTCATGGCCATTCGACGTGGCCTAAAAGTGGCTGATCAGGGGTGCGACACAAGGCAAAGCAATAACTGTTGTCAGTGGCGCTGAGTGTGCGTTCGAAGTGCCTGATCGCCATATCTGCGGGCGACATGGCCCAATCTGTTCCCGACGCTGCAAGAGCTGTTTTCAGCGGCTGGTCGCGATAAGTATGTGAATGTCGCGAATAGGTAAATGGCCGCCCAAGGGCATGCGCAAAATCGCCAGCAAGAGGCCGACAGTCGGCCGTGGAGAAGCGTATGTCCAACAGCTTTCTGAATCCGGTTACCACTCAAACCTGGGCCAATGGCCGGCACATCGTGCGTTGCGTCAAAGTGATTCAGGAAACCTGGGATGTGCGCACGTTCTGCTTTATGGCGGACCAGCCGATTTTGTTCTTTTTCAAGCCGGGGCAGTTCGTGACCCTGGAACTGGAGATCGACGGCGACCCGGTGATGCGTTCGTACACCATCTCTAGCTCACCGTCGGTGCCGTACAGTTTTTCGGTGACGATCAAGCGCGTGCCGGGCGGGCGTGTGTCTAACTGGCTGCACGACACCCTGCAAGAAGGCCAGGAGCTGGCGGTGCATGGCCCGGTCGGGCTGTTTAATGCCATCGACGCGCCCAGCCCGAAGGTGCTGTACCTGAGCGGCGGCGTGGGCATCACCCCGGTGATGTCGATGGCGCGCTGGTTTTACGACACCAACGCCAATGTCGACATGGTATTTATCCACAGCGCCCGTTCGCCCAAAGACATCATTTACCACCGCGAGCTGGAACACATGGCGTCGCGCATCGACAACTTCAGCCTGCACCTGATCTGCGAGAAGCATGGCCTGGGTGAACCGTGGGCGGGGTATCGCGGTTACTTGAACCACAAAATGCTCGATCTGATGGCGCCCGACTTTATGGAGCGCGAAGTGTTTTGCTGCGGGCCTACGCCGTACATGAATGCGGTGAAACGCCTGCTGGAAAGCAACGGTTTTGACATGAGCCGTTACCACGAAGAGTCGTTTGGTGCGACGCCGCCCGAGGTGCGGGCAGACGCCATCGAACAAGCCGAGCAAGCGGCCGATGCGCCGGAGCTGGACGTGGCCGACCTCAACCAGGTGGAATTCACCGCGTCGGGCAAGAGCATTCGCGTGGGCCCGGCTGAAACCGTGCACGCAGCGGCAGCCAAGCTTGGCCTGATGATCCCCAAAGCCTGCGGCATGGGCATTTGCGGCACCTGCAAAGTGCTCAAATTGGGCGGCGAAGTTGAGATGGAACACAACGGCGGCATCACCGACGATGACGTGGCAGAAGGCTACATCTTGTCGTGTTGCAGCGTGCCCAAGGGCGATGTGCGCATCGAATTCTGAAAGGGACTGTAGGAGCGAGCTTGTCTCGCGATCTTTTGATCGTTAAAAAAGCTCGCGAGGCAAGCTCGCTCCTACAGTGTATTCAGGCGTCTCGGGAACAAAGGTTGCAAACCGCAGTCTTTAGGGCGCGTAAAGGCAGGTCTTCGCTAGCTTAGCGGCTGACTTTTCTTTATCGTACGCGCCCTCTGAAAACTGCTTGAGAACACCACCATGATTGAGTCATCCCTTAGCAAACTGGAACAACTGGTCAGTGACCTGGTTCAGCAAAAGCAAGAACTGCTGGACGCCAACACTCAGCTGAACGCTGAACTGGCCCAGGCCAAAGATGAAAACGAAAGCCTGCAACTGTCGCTGATGGAAGCTGAAGAGAAGCAAGGCGCTACCGCTGCACGCATTCAAGCCCTGGTTGAGCGCGCGAGCGTGAGCCCTGTCAACGCATGAGCGCGGACAGAGACGGTGTAAATGTCGTCTCGATTTTGGGGAACGACTACACGATCAAGGCACCGGAAGGCGAGAAACAAACGCTGCTGGCCGCCACGGTCATGTTGAAAGCTGCCCTGGCCGAAACGAAAAGAAAGTACCCGAGCTTGATCGGGGACAAATTGCTGGTGTTGGCCGCGTTGAATCTGTGCTCGCAACAGATTGAATTGCAACTGAGCCACAAACAGGAACTCGACCGTTATCAAGAGCAAGTCAGCGCCACGGTCGATGTGATTGAGCGAACCCTCGGGCAAAGCTGAACAATCACATAACTCGGTAGGAGCGAGCTTGCCTCGCGATCTTTTAAAAGATCAAAAGATCGCGAGCAAGCTCGCTCCTACAGATATATAGCTTTTACCCCATCATCACTTCTCGAATATCCGCCGCCAATTCCCGTACCCGTGCTTCTTCGGTGTCCCACGAGCACATGAAGCGGGCGCCGCCTTTGCCAATGAAGGTGTAGAAGCGCCAGCCCTTGGCGGTCAATGCGGCCACCGCAGGCTCCGACAGTTGCAAAAACACGCCGTTGGCCTGCACCGGGAACATCAGTTCAACGCCTGGAATGTCGCTGACCAGTTGGCTGAGCAATTGCGCGCAATGGTTGGCGTGGCGCGAGTGTTTGAGCCAGGCCTGGTTTTCCAGCAAGCCCACCCACGGCGCTGACAAAAAGCGCATTTTCGACGCCAGTTGCCCGGCCTGTTTGCAGCGGTAGTCAAAGTCCACCGCCAGGTCGTGGTTGAAGAACAAAATCGCTTCGCCCACCGCCATGCCGTTTTTCGTCCCGCCAAAACACAGCACGTCTACCCCGGCTTTCCAGCTCAGGTCGGCCGGCGAGCAGCCCAAAAATGCACAGGCGTTGGAGAAGCGCGCGCCGTCCATGTGCAGCAGCAAGCCCAACTCTTTACAGGTGGCGCTGATGGCGCGGATTTCTTCAGGGGTGTACACCGTGCCCACTTCGGTGGCCTGGGTGATGGTCACCACGCGCGGTTTTGGGTAGTGAATGTCTTTGCGCTTGAGGGCGATCTCGCGGATCGACTCCGGGGTGATCTTGCCGTTTTCCGTGCGGGCCAGCAGCAGTTTGGAGCCGTTGGAGAAGAACTCCGGGGCGCCGCATTCGTCGGTTTCGACGTGGGCGGTTTCGGAGCAGATCACGCTGTGAAAGCTCTGGCACAGCGACGACAACGCCAGCGAGTTGGCCGCCGTGCCGTTGAAGGCAAAGAACACTTCGCAGTCGGTTTCAAACAAGGTGCGGAAGTCGTTGGCCGCACGCAGGGTCCACTCGTCATCGCCGTAAGAACGTTGATGGCCGTGGTTGGCTTTTTCCATGGCAGACCAGACTTCGGGGCAGATACCGGAGTAGTTGTCGCTGGCGAATTGTTGGCTCTTATCAGTCATTTCCCGGTTCCGTGTCGAAGGGTGTGCTGCACTTTATCCAAGAACGCGGCGGGTGCACAGACACACATATCCTGTAGGAGCGAGCTTGCCTCGCGAGCCTTTAAACGATCAAAAGATCGCGAGGCAAGCTCGCTCCTGCAGACTCTGCTTTTGCGTGATGTCGTAAACGCGCCATTGCGTGGCGCGCGCAGGCATTTGATCGGCCTGTACCGGCTCTACCATCTGGCTCAAAGGGCATAAGCCTCACCGAGACGAATGGCGCGCTGGCGCTGGGAGAACGCAATGTTCAGCAAACAGGATCAGATTCAGGGTTACGACGATGCCTTGATGGCGGCGATCAACGCTGAGGAGCAGCGTCAGGAAGATCACATCGAGCTGATTGCCTCCGAGAACTACACCAGCCAGCGGGTCATGCAAGCGCAGGGCAGCGGCCTGACCAACAAGTACGCCGAAGGCTACCCCGGCAAGCGCTATTACGGCGGTTGCGAACATGTGGATAAAGTCGAGCAGTTGGCCATCGACCGCGCCAAGCAACTGTTCGGCGCCGATTACGCCAACGTGCAGCCGCACTCGGGCAGCCAGGCCAACGCTGCGGTGTACCTGGCGTTGCTCAATGCCGGTGACACCGTGCTGGGCATGAGCCTGGCCCATGGCGGGCATTTGACCCACGGCGCCAGCGTGAGCTTTTCGGGCAAGTTGTACAACGCCGTGCAGTACGGCATCGACACGGCCACCGGGCTGATCGACTACGACGAAGTGGAACGTTTAGCGGTCGAACATCAGCCAAAGATGATCATTGCCGGGTTCTCGGCCTACTCCAAAACGCTAGATTTCGCACGCTTTCGCGAGATCGCTGACAAGGTCGGTGCGTACTTTTTTGTCGACATGGCCCACGTGGCCGGGCTGGTTGCAGCGGGCCTGTACCCGAACCCGCTGCCGTACGCCGACGTGGTGACCACCACCACCCACAAAACCCTGCGCGGGCCACGTGGCGGGCTGATTTTGGCCAAGAGCAACGAAGCGCTGGAAAAGAAATTCAACTCGGCGGTGTTCCCTGGCGGTCAAGGCGGCCCGTTGATGCATGTGATTGCCGCCAAGGCCGTGTGCTTTAAAGAAGCACTGGAGCCGGGCTTCAAAACCTATCAGCAACAGGTGATCGACAACGCCCAGGCCATGGCCGAGGTGTTTATCAAACGCGGCTACGACGTGGTCTCGGGCGGCACCGACAACCACCTGTTTTTGGTCAGCCTGATCCGTCAGGGCCTGACCGGCAAAGACGCCGACGCCGCCTTGGGCCGTGCGCACATCACCGTCAACAAAAACGCCGTGCCGAACGACCCGCAATCGCCGTTTGTGACCTCGGGCCTGCGCATCGGCACCCCGGCGGTGACGTCGCGTGGCTTTAAGGTGGCGCAGTGCACGGAGTTGGCGGGCTGGATTTGCGACATCCTCGATCACCTCGGTGACCCCGATATCGAGGCCGATGTGGCGCGTCAGGTGACGTCGCTGTGCAAAGACTTCCCGGTTTATCGCTGAGCGCGTTTTTGGAGTAAGCCCTATGCAACGGTACTCAGGTTTCGGCCTTCTTAAGCACTCGTTCAGCCACCACGAAAACTGGCAAAAAATGTGGCGCACGCCGACCCCCAAAAAGGTCTATGACGTGGTCATCGTCGGCGGCGGCGGGCATGGTCTGGCCACCGCGTATTACCTGGCCAAAGAGCACGGCATCACCAACGTGGCCGTGGTCGAAAAAGGCTGGTTGGGCGGCGGCAACACGGCGCGTAACACCACCATCGTGCGTTCCAACTATTTGTGGGACGAGTCGGCGCACCTGTACGAACACGCCATGAAGTTGTGGGAAGGCTTGTCCCAGGACCTCAACTACAACGTCATGTTCTCGCAGCGCGGCGTTTACAACCTGTGCCACACCCTGCAAGACATGCGCGACTCGGAACGCCGGGTCAGCGCCAACCGCCTCAATGGCGTGGACGGCGAACTGCTTAACGGCAAGCAAGTGGCGGACGAGATTCCATACCTCGATTGCTCAAAAAACACCCGCTACCCGATCATCGGCGCCACCGTGCAACGGCGCGGCGGCGTGGCCCGGCATGACGCCGTGGCCTGGGGCTTTGCCCGTGCCGCCGACGC
The DNA here is from genome assembly GCF_045830615.1 of Pseudomonas helleri. Taxonomy (NCBI): domain Bacteria; kingdom Pseudomonadati; phylum Pseudomonadota; class Gammaproteobacteria; order Pseudomonadales; family Pseudomonadaceae; genus Pseudomonas; species Pseudomonas helleri. The sequence goes on from NZ_CP174501.1 coordinate 346,548, forward strand.
CCTGGGCGTGGACTTGATCCAGCAGACCGAAGTGCTCGGCTTTCGCAAAGAGAACGGCGTGTGCATCGGTGTTGAAACCAGCAAGGGTTTTATCGGCGCCAAGCGCGTGGGCGTGGTCACGGCCGGTAACTCCGGGCACATGGCGCGCCAGGCCGGGTTCCGTTTGCCGATCGAATCGCACCCGCTGCAAGCGCTGGTGTCGGAGCCGATCAAGCCGATTATCGACAGCGTGATCATGTCCAACGCCGTACACGGCTACATCAGCCAGTCCGACAAGGGCGACCTGGTGATCGGCGCCGGTATCGACGGATGGGTCGGCTACGGCCAGCGCGGCTCGTACCCGGTGATCGAACACACTATTCAAGCGATTGTGGAGATGTTCCCGGTGCTGTCCCGCGTGCGCATGAACCGCCAATGGGGCGGCATCGTCGACACCACGCCGGACGCCTGCCCGATCATTTCGAAAACCCCGGTCCCGAATCTGTTCTTCAACTGCGGCTGGGGCACGGGCGGTTTTAAAGCCACGCCGGGCTCGGGCAACGTGTTTGCCGCCAGTTTGGCCAAAGGCGAAATGCACCCGCTGGCGGCGCCGTTTTCCATCGACCGTTTCTACAACGGCGCCCTAATCGATGAGCACGGCGCAGCCGCTGTCGCCCACTAACAGGAGAAACACCCATGTTGCATATCTTCTGTCCTCATTGCGGCGAGTTGCGCTCCGAAGAAGAGTTTCACGCCAGCGGCCAGGCGCATATTCCGCGCCCGCTCGACCCCAACGCCTGCACCGACAAAGAGTGGGGCGACTATATGTTCTTTCGCGATAACCCACGCGGCCTGCACCACGAGTTGTGGAACCACGTCGCCGGTTGCCGCCAGTTCTTTAACGCCACGCGCAACACCGTGACCTACGAAATTCTGGAAACCTACCTGATTGGTAGCAAACCGCAGTTCACCGAACAGGCCGCGCCGGTTGCGCCTGCAGCCACCCGCGAGCTGGGAGAAAAGGTATGAGCCAGACCCATCGCTTGCCTAACGGCGGCCGTGTTGATCGCAGCAAAGTGCTGACCTTTACCTTCAATGGCCAACAGTACAAAGGCTATGAAGGCGACAGCCTGGCGGCCGCGTTGCTGGCCAATGGTGTCGACATCATCGGTCGCAGTTTCAAGTATTCCCGGCCTCGGGGCATTTATGCCGCTGGCGCTGAAGAGCCCAACGCGGTGCTGCAAATCGGCGCCACCGAAGCCACGCAAATCCCCAACGTGCGCGCCACGCAACAGGCGCTGTATCAAGGTTTGGTGGCCACCAGCACCAACGGCTGGCCCAACGTCAACACCGACATGATGGGCATTTTGGGCAAGGTCGGCGGCAAGCTGATGCCGCCGGGTTTTTACTACAAAACCTTTATGTACCCGCAGTCGTTCTGGATGACTTACGAGAAGTACATCCGCAAGGCGGCAGGCTTGGGCCGTTCGCCTACGCAGAATGACCCCGATACCTACGACAACATGAACCACCACTGCGACGTGCTGATTGTCGGCGCCGGACCTGCCGGTTTGGCCGCGGCCCTGGCGGCTGCACGCAGCGGTGCACGGGTGATTGTCGCCGATGAGCAGGAAGAGTTTGGCGGCAGCCTGCTGGACAGCCGCGAAAGCCTGGACGGCAAACCGGCCATGGAGTGGGTCGCTAAAGTGATCGCCGAACTCAAGAGCCTGCCGGACGTGCTGTTGCTGCCGCGGGCGACGGTCAACGGTTATCACGACCACAACTTTTTGACCATTCACGAGCGGCTCACCGACCACCTGGGCGACCGTGCGCCGATTGGCCAGGTGCGCCAACGCCTTCACCGGGTCCGGGCCAAGCGCGTGGTGCTAGCCACCGGCGCCTGCGAGCGCCCGCTGGTGTACGGCAACAACGACGTGCCGGGCAACATGCTGGCAGGTGCGGTGTCGACCTACGTGCGCCGCTACGGCGTGGCGCCGGGTAAAAAACTGCTGCTGAGCACCAACAACGATTACGCCTACCGCGTCGCGCTGGACTGGCTTGATGCCGGCCAGCAGGTGGTGGCAGTGGCCGATGCGCGGAGCAATCCGCGAGGCGCGCTGGTTGAAGAGGCGCGGGCCAAAGGCATTCGGATTTTGACTGGAAGTGCGGTGATCGAAGCCCGTGGCAGCAAGCGCGTGACCGGCGCCCGCGTGGCGGCCATTGACCTTAAAACCCACAGCGTTACCAGCCCCGGCGAATGGCTGGTGTGTGATCTGGTGGCGACGTCGGGCGGTTACAGCCCGGTGGTGCACCTGGCCTCGCACTTGGGCGGCAAGCCGATCTGGCGCGAAGACATCTTGGGGTTTGTCCCGGGCGAAGCGCCGCAAAAGCGCGTGTGCGTCGGCGGCATTAATGGCGTGTACGGGCTAGGTGACAGCCTGGCCGATGGCTTTGAAGGCGGCGTGCGCGCTGCCAGCGAAGCCGGGTTTAAAGCGGTCGAGGGCGTGTTGCCCAAAGCCTTGAACCAAGTGCAGGAAGCCACCGTGGCGCTGTTTCAGGTGCCCCACGAAAAAGCCACGGCGCGGGCCCCCAAACAATTTGTCGACCTGCAAAACGACGTGACGGCGGCCGCGATTGAGCTGGCCACCCGCGAAGGCTTTGAGTCGGTCGAGCACGTCAAACGCTACACCGCGCTGGGCTTTGGTACTGACCAGGGCAAGCTGGGCAACGTTAACGGTCTGGCGATTGCTGCGCGTTCGTTGAACGTGACCATCCCGCAGATGGGCACCACCATGTTCCGCCCCAACTACACGCCGGTGACGTTCGGCGCGGTAGCGGGTCGCCATTGCGGGCATATTTTTGAGCCAGTGCGTTACACCGCATTGCAGGCCTGGCACGTGAAACAGGGCGCCGAGTTTGAAGACGTCGGCCAGTGGAAACGCCCATGGTACTTCCCGCGTCATGGCGAAGACCTGCACGCTGCGGTTAAACGCGAGTGCCAGGCGGTGCGCGACAGCGTCGGAATTCTGGACGCCTCGACCCTGGGCAAAATTGATATTCAAGGCCCTGATGCGCGGGAGTTTTTAAACCGCATCTACACCAACGCCTGGACCAAGCTGGATGTGGGCAAGGCGCGTTACGGGCTGATGTGCAAAGAGGACGGCATGGTCTTCGACGACGGTGTGACGGCGTGTCTGGCCGACAACCATTTCGTCATGACCACCACCACCGGCGGTGCGGCCCGCGTGCTGCAATGGCTGGAAATCTATCAACAGACTGAATGGCCGGAACTCAAGGTGTACTTCACCTCGGTCACCGACCATTACGCGACGCTGACCTTGAGCGGCCCCAACAGCCGCAAGCTGCTGAGCGAAGTGACCGACATTGATCTGGACCGCGATGCGTTCCCGTTCATGACCTGGAAAGAAGGCCTGGTGGCGGGCGTGCCGGCGCGGGTGTTCCGTATTTCGTTTACCGGCGAGCTGTCGTACGAGGTCAACATCCAGGCTGACTACGCCATGGGCGTGCTGGAAAAAATCGCTGAGGCGGGCAAGCAATACAACCTGACCCCGTACGGCACCGAGACCATGCACGTGCTGCGCGCCGAGAAGGGTTTCATCATCGTTGGCCAGGACACCGACGGCTCCATGACCCCGGACGACCTCAACATGGGCTGGTGTGTGGGCCGCACCAAACCGTTCTCGTGGATCGGCTGGCGCGGCATGAATCGCGAAGACTGTGTGCGTGACCAGCGTAAACAGTTGGTAGGCCTCAAGCCGGTCGACCCGAATAAATGGCTGCCGGAAGGCGCGCAACTGGTGTTCGACCCTAAACAGACCATCCCGATGACCATGGTTGGCCATGTGACCTCCAGCTATGCGCACAACTCGCTGGGGTATTCGTTTGCCATGGGCGTGGTCAAGGGTGGCCTCAAGCGCCTCGGCGAGCGGGTGTTCTCACCCCAGGCGGATGGCAGCGTGATCGAGGCTGAAATTGTGTCTTCGGTGTTCTTCGACCCGAAAGGCGACCGGCAGAATATTTGAGTGGGTGATCTCATGACGACCGCAAACGTATACCAACAACGCCCGGACTCGGGCGCCAAAGCCGAGTCATCGCTGCATCACGCTCACTTGGCCAAGTTGATCGGCAAGGGCCGTAAAAACCCCGGCGTGACCGTGCGCGAGAAAAAACTGCTGGGCCACCTGACCCTGCGCGGCGACGCCAAAGACCCAGCCTTTGCCGAAGGTGTGCACAAGGCGCTGGGCCTGGAGTTGCCGGTGGCCTTGAGCCTGGTGGCCAAGGGCGACAGTTCGCTGCAATGGATGGGCCCGGATGAATGGCTGCTCATCGTCCCCGGCGGTCAGGAATACGCCGTGGAACAGGCCCTGCGCGCCGCGTTGGCGGGGCTGCATATTTCGGTGGTCAACGTCAGTGGCGGGCAGCAACTGCTGGAACTGAGCGGGCCGAACGTGCGCAACGTGCTGATGAAGTCGACGAGCTACGACGTGCACCCCGATAACTTCCCGGTGGGCAAGGCGGTGGGCACCGTGTTTGCCAAGTCGCAGCTGGTGATCCGGCACACGGCTGAAGACACGTGGGAGCTGTTGATCCGCCGCAGTTTCTCGGACTACTGGTGGCTGTGGCTGCAGGATGCGGCGGCGGAATATGGGCTGAATGTTGAGGCCTGAGGCATAACGCACACCGTGTAGGAGCGAGCTTGCCTCGCGATCTTTTGATCTTTAAAAGCTCGCGAGACAAGCTCGCTCCTACAGGGGTCTATAACAAGGAATTGCACCATGAGCCGCGCCCCTGACACCTGGATCCTCACGGCCGATTGCCCCAGCCTGCTGGGCACCGTCGACGCCGTGACCCGCTATCTGTTTGAACACCGCTGCTACGTCACCGAGCACCATTCCTTTGATGATCAGCGTTCGGGGCGATTTTTTATTCGCGTTGAATTCCGTCAGCCCGACGGTTTTGACGAGAACGCCTTTCGCGAAGGGCTGGCTGAGCGGGGCAAGGCCTTTGGCATGACCTTTGAGCTGACCCCGCCGCACTACCGGCCCAAAGTGCTGATCATGGTTTCCAAGGCGGACCACTGCCTGAACGACTTGCTGTATCGCCAACGCATCGGCCAACTGTCGATGGATGTGGTGGCGGTGGTGTCCAACCACCCTGACCTTGAGCCGCTGGCGCAATGGCATGGCATCCCGTATCACCACTTCGCCCTCGACCCGGCCAACAAGCCCGCGCAAGAGGCCCGTGTGTGGCAAGTGGTCGAAGACACCGGCGCCGAACTGGTGATTCTTGCCCGCTACATGCAAGTACTGTCACCCGAGCTGTGCCGCAAACTCGACGGCAAGGCCATCAACATTCACCACTCGTTGCTCCCCGGTTTTAAAGGCGCCAAGCCGTATCACCAGGCCTACGAGAAAGGCGTGAAACTGGTGGGCGCCACTGCGCACTACATCAATAACGACCTGGACGAAGGCCCGATCATCGCCCAAGGCGTGGAGGTGGTTGACCACAGTCACTACCCCGAAGACTTGATCGCCAAAGGCCGCGACATCGAAGCCCAGACCCTGGCGCGGGGCGTGGGTTATCACATTGAACGGCGCGTTTTCCTAAATGGAGGTCGTACGGTGGTGTTATGACGGCGGCGGCAAGCTCTAAGCTGCAAGCGACACGTTAAAACTGCTTCACCTCCAACAACAACAAGGGTGAATACGATGGCTGACAATCGCGGTGTGGTGTACCTGGGCAATGGCCAGGTTGAAGTGCAGAACATTCCTTTTCCCAAGATGCAAAACCCTCAAGGCAAGCCGATCCATCACGGGGTGATCCTGCGGGTGGTGTCGACCAATATTTGTGGGTCTGACCAGCACATGGTGCGCGGTCGCACCACGGCGCAAGTGGGGCTGGTGCTGGGCCACGAGATCACCGGCGAGGTGATTGAAGCCGGGCGTGACGTTGAGCATTTGAAAGTCGGCGACCTGGTGTCGGTGCCGTTCAACGTGGCCTGCGGGCGTTGCCGCAGTTGCAAAGAGCAAAACACCGGCGTGTGCCTGACCGTCAACCCGGCCCGTCCCGGCGGTGCGTATGGCTATGTGGACATGGGCGATTGGGTGGGCGGCCAGGCGGAATATGTGCTGGTGCCGTATGCCGATTTCAACCTGCTCAAACTGCCGAACCGCGACGCCGCCATGGAGAAAATCCGCGACCTGACCTGCCTCTCCGACATCCTGCCCACCGGCTACCACGGCGCGGTCACGGCCGGCGTTGGCCCCGGCAGCACGGTATACATCGCCGGTGCTGGCCCGGTAGGCCTGGCTGCGGCGGCGTCGGCGCGTTTGCTGGGTGCTGCGGTGGTGATTGTCGGTGACGTTAACCCGATCCGTCTGGCGCACGCCAAGGCGCAGGGCTTTGAGATTGCCGACCTGTCCAAGGACACCCCGCTGCATGAGCAAATCGCCGAGTTGCTGGGCGAGCCGGAAGTCGACTGCGCGGTCGATGCCGTGGGCTTTGAAGCCCGTGGTCACGGCCATGATGGCGTCAAGCACGAAGCCCCGGCCACGGTGCTCAACTCACTGATGGGCGTGGTGCGGGTGGCGGGCAAAATCGGCATTCCGGGCCTGTACGTCACCGAAGACCCGGGCGCTGTCGATGCGGCCGCCAAAATGGGCAGCCTGAGCATCCGCTTTGGTTTGGGCTGGGCCAAATCCCACACCTTCCACACCGGGCAAACCCCGGTCATGAAATACAACCGCCAACTGATGCAGGCGATCATGTGGGACCGCATCAAAATTGCCGACATTGTGGGTGTGGAGGTGATTAGCTTGAATGATGCCCCGCGCGGGTATGGCGAGTTTGATGCGGGTGTGCCGAAGAAGTTTGTGATTGATCCGCATAGGTTGTTTAGTGCAATCTGAAAATAAATAAGCACTCTGTTAATTACAGAGTGCTTGTTAGATATCAATCACAGACAAGGATTTTTATTTTGCTTTTCGAATGCGCTTTGTATAAGCCGAAAATTGTTGAGGGTTAGTTGCTAGAGTGACCGTATTGTAATAGCTAGGTGGAGCTGTCGCTTCAGCATAGCTGGGTAATGTATCAATGTTATCCGTTGCGGCAGCTTCTGCTCTTAAATAAGCAGTTGATGTGGAAGGAGGAGGGGGAGTGTAAGTGCTCTGGCGTGGTGGAGTTATAGTGCCGCTCGGAGACCGTGAGGGCCTATTGCCACTCCGAAAAAATGCATTTATTGCCTCAAGCGCTGGGTCTCCGGGGCGATATATTACAGCGTGGCGCCTTGGCATAATATTGGGATTCGATGCAGGTACACTCTCCACTGAGCCGAACGACGTTATAGAATTTTGCCGTGATACCGTTGTAGATAAATCCCCAATTTCTTCGGAGATTGATGAGCGTAATGATCTTGCTGATGGAGTTCGTGAAAGGGCACTTGTATTGGGGATGGTGTTCACGATATTGCGTGTTGTCCACGCCGGTGTTTTAGCAGCAATAAGTATTTTACTTAAAAAGGGGATATGGCCTGTTGGATCAACTTTGTTCACTGGGTCATTATCGCAATATGCATACGCATTAATCCCCCCGTCACCAAACGGGCTCCAACTGTCCGGACTGTTGAATCGCATCAATATTGGATTAAACGCCCGATACCCTTGGCCCAACAAATAATGCCCTGTCAGCGGTTCTGGCCGTTCACCGTTAAACCCTGCGCCATTAAGTGAGGCGCCGATGGGGTGATGGCCAAAGGGCGAGTAAGCCTGCGCGTGCAGGGCGCCCTCAGGGCTAACGCCATTGAGCACAGAGGTTTGCTGATCGGTCGCCAATAACGTGGTGCCGGGCAGGCTGCCATGCTGCTGCAACGCGAGGGGTTGTGAGTCGGTCTCAAAAAACCGGCTTTTGCGTTCGCCCTCAATCTCAGTGGCGATGCGGGTGTCGTTGTAAAAACGTTGAATGCTGTTGCTGGCGGCCAGACGGTCCAATGGATCGTACAGGTAAGTGCTGGCGACGGTTTTGCGCTGTTTGCTCATGCTGAACTCCCGGGAAAAGCGCGGACGAAGGTTGAGCTTCTCCCTGGAGTTGCACGCTGTATAGCTAGCAGAACTGCTAGGTCGTGGGCGTTTAGACCTGCAAGCGCTGGCCCAGTACGTCGAGCAGGTCACAGCCGTCGCGCAGCAAAATGGCGCATGGCTGGGTGATGTGTTTGAGGTCTATGCCGTCGGCGGCGCTCAGGTCTAAACGGTTGAGGCTTTCGAACAGTTGGGTCACGGCCAGAATGCGCGCCGCCGCATTGGCATGCAGCACGTCAGGCGGACTTTGGCGGTCAATCAGCAAGCTGGGGATCAGGCAGTCTATTGCGGTCAGCGGGATGTATTGGTTCATGGCTTAGTCTCGTTGAAGTAAATGAGACTGCCGCCTACTTGTCGCCAAACAAATAGGTGGCAGCTGCACGCGGGTTGGCGAACCGGCAACGAGACACCCGGCAGACCCGAAGGTCTCCCGCGCACAGCTGCCATAGAGCAACTCTGCGGGTACGGATCATCCTGCAAAAAACAGACGTTCCGCACTCATTGATCGGGTCGCCAAACCCGGTCGCCATTGGGACGACCGGCGGACTATAAGCCCCTGACTCCAACCCGTGCAAACCTAAAACCTTGTAGGAGCGAGCTTGCTCGCGATCTTTTGAGGGTTAAAAGACAACCAGCACAACCGCGGCCGCCACCACCACACAGGCGATAGCGACCAGGTTCAGCCGGCTCAACAACGGTCGCTTGGCCGCCTCTTGAGGTTCAATGCGCGCCACAATCGCTTGCCACACACGGTCGGGCACCGGGTCCTGGCCCACGGAGTCGGTCAGGCGGGCGAGGCTGGTTTGCCAGGCGGCGAGTTCTTCGCGCAGCCCGGCGTCATCAACCAGCAGTTGTTCAAAGCGTTTGCTGGCGGCAGGCGGCATCAGCCCGATGGCGTAATCGCCTGCCAGGGCACGGCGCAGGGTGGGGGTTTGATAATTCATGCTTCAAGGCCTCCGCGCAGCCGTTCCATGCCCCGGCGCAGCCAGACTTTGACAGAACCCAGCGGCGCGGCCAATTGCTCGGCTAATTCTTTGGCGCTGCGGCCGTGAAAATAGGCAGTGGTAATGGTTTGACGCTGCATGCCATCCAGTTGCTCAAGGCAAGGCGGCTGTTGCAGGGCGCCCTCGGGCAGCTCGCGGTGTATGCGCAATTGCTCGATGGCCTGATCGTGGGTGATGGCGATCATCCAGGCCACAGGGGCTGACAAATGGGGGTCGTATTGCGCGGCGTTTTGCCAGATGCGCACGAAGCTTTCTTGCACCACTTCTTCGGCCAGATCACGCTGGCTGATGCACTGCAAGGCCACGTTTTGCAGACGTGGGGCGACGCTACGATACAACGTTTCAAAGGCTCGACGGTTGCCCAATGCACACTGGGCCAACAGCTTTTTGAGGTACTCGGCGTCGGAGATTAAGATGACCGTTCTCCCATTTATCAGGGGATGGCAATGTGCCACTTACGTGGAAAGATTAGTCCAAAATTCGTGGCTGTTCCATGCAGTGGCCGATCATTTTTTTCTGATGTGCCGACTTGATTTTTGGCGGTTTTATCATCCTGTCTTGATAAGTGCCGGCCCGCTGTAGAGCGATGCCCGCGCCGTCCCTGTTTTGAATTAAGATTGCGCCCTGTTTGCTGAATGCTGGCTGTAGGGAACATCCGCAGCGGTGTTGAGTCTGAGTATTAGTTTTGCTGCTCCTTGGCGGGCAGCTTTTTGGTTGAAGAGGTCGATGCGATGAAAAAGTTGAGCGCAGTAGCACTGGCAACATTGATGAGCGTAGCGGTCACCCCGGTGTTTGCAGCAGGGTTTGACCTGGGGGCGGCAACCCAGCTCTTGGGCCAGGTACAAGGCGGCAACAGCGCCAGCTCTGACAAGTCGGTGCAGGCCTTGCAACTGCTGACCAAAGCCCAGCAGATGGGCGTCAAGCCTGAGCAAGCGGCGGGTGGCGTGGGGGCGATGTTGAGCCTGGCGAAAAACCAGCTGACGGCCAATGATTACGCCGCTCTGACCCAGCAAGTGCCGGGCATTAACAAGGTCACCGGCGCCGGTGCCCTGACTCAACTGAGCCAGTTCAGCGCGAAAAACCCGCAGCTTCAGGCCCTGGTGGGTCAGATCAACCCGGTCAGCAATGATGCCAAAGTGGCGGTCAGCAACGTGACCAACCAATCGCAATTGAACAGCGCATTCCAGGCGCTGGGCATGAAAAGCAGCATGGTCCAGGAATTCGCCCCTGTGATCACTCAGTACCTGGGCCAGCAAGGGGTTGCCAGCCCGCTGCTGACCACCCTGGGTACGCTGTGGGGCATCTAAGGATTAGCCGCGCTCAGCGCGCAATGTGCTGATGCGCTGGTCTTTCTTGATCCAGAGCTGGTTGACCCAGCTCTGGATCTGATCGCGAAACACCGGATCGTTCTCGTAATCACCCTGGCACAGGGCCGGATCCAGTTCGCGGGTCTGGATATCAACAATCACTTTGGGCACTTGCCCGCTGATCAACGCCCAAAACCCCGGAATTTTTGCCTGTGGATACACCACGGTGACGTCGAGCACGGCGTCCAGCTGTGGGCCCATTGCCGCCAGTACAAAGGCCACGCCGCCTGCCTTGGGTTTGAGCAGGTAGGTGTAGGGCGATTGTTGCTGGGCGCGTTTGGCCGGGGTAAAGCGGGTGCCTTCCAGGTAGTTGACGACCGTTACCGGCTGGCGCTTGAACAGCTCGCAGGCGGCTTGGGTGATCTTGAGGTCCTGGCCCTTTAGCTCTGGGTGTTTGGCCAAAAAGGCTTTGGAATAGCGCTTCATGAAGGGGTAGTCGAGCGCCCACCAGGCCAGGCCCAGAAACGGCACCCAGATCAGTTCTTTTTTAAGGAAGAACTTGAAGAATGGCGTGCGGCGGTTCAAGCCTTGCATCAAGGCCGGGATATCGACCCACGATTGGTGGTTGCTGATCACCAGGTACGAGGTGGTGCGGCTGAGGTTGTCGGCGCCGCGAATGTCCCAGCGGGTGGGCAGGCACAGGGCGAAAATGCGTTTGTCGATCTCGGACCAGGTTTCGGCGATCCACATCACGGCCCACGAGTTGTAATCGCGCAGCCGACCCGGTGAAATCAGCTTGAGCAGCGCGAACAGCATGAGCGGGCCGAACAAAATGAGGGTGTTGCACAGCAACAGCAATGTGACCAAACAGCCGGTGAGCAGGCGGCGCATAAGTAACTCTTGAACATTTAAGGACCCGCCATGATAAGCAGCGCGTTGCAGAACGCCAAATCAGAGTGCTAACAAATGTTTCACTGCTTAAGGGCTATTGTGCTCAGTGGGAACCAACGACAACTGCAGGGTCTAACCCGCACCCCTAAAAGGAAATGACCGCCATGAAGTCTGTTTTAGCCTTGCTGTCTGTTTTGGCGTTGCCGGTGATGGCCGCCGAGCCGACCCTGTACGGGCGTTATGAGTACATCAAGCTGCCGGAAATCGGTGAGACGCTGAAGGCCAAGATGGACACCGGCGCCTTGACGGCGTCGCTGTCGGCCAAAAACATTCAGACCTTCACCCGTGACGGTGAAGAGTGGGTGCGTTTCCAGCTGGCCACCCCGGACGCGGGCAGCAAGGTGTATGAGCACAAAGTGTCACGCATCAGCAAAATCAAAAACCGCGCTGATGAAGACGAAGACAAAGATGAAGTCAACGTGGCCAAGCGCCCGGTGGTGGATCTGGAGATGTGCCTGGGCAATGTCAAACGCACCGTGGAGGTCAACCTCACCGACCGCAGCAACTTCAACTACCCGCTGTTGATCGGGGCCAAAGCGCTGCGTGAGTTGGGCGCGGCGGTGAACCCGGCGCGTCGGTATACGGCGGATCAGCCTGGGTGTTGAGGGTGGAACTAAGCGTTAACGATGTTATAAAGTTCCAACCCTTTCAGGCCCTCCTTTAGCGCAAAAAAGGTCTGAAGACTTGACCACACTTGGTTTTTTGCACCTCGAGCAGCGAGGGCATCAAATCAAGGAGTCATTCAGACCATCCCTAAGCGAAGTACGCTTAACTTAGATTCATGAATAGGACTTTCTAATATCGGCGAGTCTTTTAGTTAAAGAATCGTGTTCTATAGAGTTCGAATGAAATACGACGGGCTCGAAGGCGAGGTCTCTCCCGCCGGCCGGTGTCAAGCCCAGGAGTGTATCTTCCCGACGAGGGCCCAACGTGTAAAGACGTCTCTCTATCTTGGTGACCTCCGGATTAGCATCCATAAGATCATCGATGCGCGCCAAGTTATCTATTTGCTGCTGTCGTGCTCTTTGTTGCGCCTGCTTTGCCGCAGTATATCGGGCTCTTTTTGTTGTTATTATGTTTTGGTCCGCTACGAGTTGTTTTTGACTCGCTTCGAGTCCTTCGGGTGTGCGTTTTTCTTTATACGCACGTTTATAAGTATTGTTTGGTTCTTTGTTATATCGATGAACACTTTTTCTAGTTAACTTCAAATAAACATCTGGGGAGGATGAATCCGTAGCAGTAATGATTCGGGAAGGTGTTCGCCCAAGTTTGTTACCTATGCCTTTAAATAACGACAGCCAAGAGTGCCCTGTAGGGTCGGTTCTATTCACCGGGTCGCCTGCGCAATACGCATACGCATTAATACCGCCCTCACCAAACGGGCTCCAACTGTCCGGGCTATTGAAGCGCATCAAGACCGGATTGAATGCCCGATAACCATTACCCAATAAGTAGTGTCCGGTTGTTTTGTCGTCGCGTTCACCATTAAACCCCAGTACCCGTTGTTCATCGGCGGGGCTATAACCGGCTGCGGTATAGGCGACGGGGGTGTGTTGCTCGGCCGTGAGCGTGGCCAGGGTTGAGCGTTTGTCGTCATGGGCGATCAATGCGGTTTCAACACCACGGGGGGTGGTGGTCAGTTGCCCTAACACCGCGTTGTCGGTTTCAAACACGCGATAGGCCGTATTGCCTTTAATCTCGGTTGCCACCCGATCGTTGTTGTAAAACACCTGTGTTTCGTCACCTTGCGAACCACCACTTTTTACATGGCGGTCCAGCGGGTCATAAGCGTACTGGTGCAGCAGCACTTTCTTTTTTGCAGACATGGTATTAACCCTTTATCACTTCCTCTATGAAGCCATTAGAAATAGCGGGTTAATACCATGAGCGGTACTGACAGAACGGCTAGGTTTGTGCGCCGTTGGTCGCCAAGCTATTGGGGCAGTGCATTGGTCAGCGCTTGAGCAGCCCGCGCACGCTGATCCACACCGGGATGCCCAGGCCGATCCAGCTCAAGGCGTCCCATGCGCCTTCGCCCAGCAGGGCCGCGAACAAGCCTGTGGCGCTGACCAGGCCAATCGCCAGTGGCACGCTAAAGACTTTCCAGAAGTTGGACTGGCGCGGCTTCATCGGGCGCTCTCCTTGCTGGCCTTGCGCCGTACCCACCACAAGTACAGGCCGCTGCCGAGCACAATAATGGTCAGCACATCGAGGGCCGCCCAGAGTATTTTCATTGGCATGCCGCCGTAGTCACCAAAGTGCAGGGGCTGGGACATGCCCATGGCGTTCATGTACCAGGGGCGGTCGCCGACGGCGGTGACGTCCAGCGTACTGGCGTCGATCAACACCGGTGTCAGCAGGTGCGAGGTGAGGTGGGTGCTGCCTTTCATGAAGACGGCGTAGTGGTGTTCGCTGGAGAAGCGCGTGCCGGGGAAGGCGATAAAGTCCGGTTGCATGCCGGGTGCAGCCTGGTTGGCGATCTCCAGCAGGTGAGTGGCCGGGGCGTGCCGGGTGAGGGGCGGGGCATTGCGGTAGGGTTCAACCATGGCGCTGAGGCTGTCGTTGCGCCAGGCGTCGATGATCAGATCGGCGCACGCGCTGATCACCCCTGTCACGCCCACCACCAAGGCCCAGGTCAGGGTCACGACGCCGATCAGGTTGTGCAGGTCGAGCCAGCGCAGGCGGCGGGATTTGTCGGTGCGCACGCTGGCAAATTCATTGCGCCGCATAAACGGCAAATACAGCACGGTGCCAGAGATGATCGCCAGTACAAACAGGGTGCCCATAAAGGCCAGCAGCAGCTTGCCGGGCAGGCCCGCGAACATGTCTACGTGCAAGCGCAACATGACCATCATGAAGCCGCCATTAGCTGATGGCACTTCAATGGGCTGGCCGGTGCGGGTGTCGAGCATAAAGGTGTGGGACGAGTTGGGCTCGGTGCCAGCGGTGGCGGCCATGATGGCGTAGACCGCGTTGGGCTCGTCTTCTTCCCAGCCGAAATACTGCATGACCTCGCCGGGCCGATGCGCCTCGGCGGCCTGCACCAGTTGCTGCAAATCGAGCTGTGGGGTGCCTTCGGGCAGTGTCTGAACTTGCGGCGCATTGCCCAGCAGGTGATCGATTTCATGGCTGAATATCAACGGCAAACCGGTGAGTGCCAGCATCAGCAAAAAGGCGGTGCAGATCAGGCTGGTCCAGGTGTGGATAAAGGACCAGCGGCGAATGGTTTTGCTTTTCATGAAGGTCCCAAATGTAAAAACACCCTTGTCACTGCAGGAGCGAGCTTGCCTCGTGATCTGTTGATCTTTTAAAAGCTCGCGCCTGCAGAAGCCGGTTTAGCGGGTTACCACTTGTAGTCAACACTGGCCATGATGTTGCGGCGGTCACCGTAGTAGCAGTAGAAACCGTCGCACGTTGACAGGTATTGCTTGTCGAAAACGTTATTGGCATTGACCGACACGGTGGCGCCTTTAAGGGCTTTGCTGACCTTGCCGAGGTCGTAATGCACGGCCGCGTCATACACGGTGTAGGCGTCTGTATGACCGTAAGCGGCGTCAGCCACGTAGCCTTTGCTGCCAATGGCGATATTGTCGGTTTCGCCGATGTAACGCGCCCCGAAACCAATGCCGAAGCCTTCCAGTGCGCCTTTGTGCCAGGTGTAGTCAGCCCAGATGGAGGCCTGATGCTCGGGTGTTAGCGGCAGCGGGCGGTTTTTGTCCAGCGGGTCTGAAACTTTGGTCATTTTGGTGTTGGCGTAGGTGTAGGCGGCGGTCAGTTTGAGGTTGTCGTTGACGTTGCCCACGGCCTCCAGTTCCAGGCCTCGCACGTTGGCTTCACCCAAGGGGCGGCTCACGCCAAGGGTGTCGCTGAGCACGATGTTTTTGCGGGTCAGGTCATACACGGCGGCCGTGAACAGCATCTCGCTGCCCGGTGGCTGGTATTTAAGGCCCAATTCGTATTGCTTGCCTGTACCGGGCTTGAACGCTTTGCCGCCAAAGCCCCCCGGTTCGGCCTGGAACGACTCGGCATAGGACACGTAAGGGGTGAACCCCGAGTCGAACACGTAGCTCAGCGCCGCATTGCCGGTAAAGGCGCTGTCGTCGCGTTTGTCGCGGGCATCGTTCTGGTTGTAGAAGGTGGTGTCGGTGTGCAGCCAGTCTTGACGCCCGCCCAAGGTCAGACGCCAGTTATCCAGCGCCATCTGGTCTTGCAGGTACAGGCCGGTGTCGCGGGTTTTCTGATTGTAATCGTTGTAGGCGGTGTAGTTGATGTGGCTGAAGTCTTGCCCGTAGATCGGGTTGATGATGTTACTGACCGGGGCAACGCCGTATTGCCATTTGTAGCTGGTATCGACGCGCTGATGATCGAGGCCGATCAGCAGCGTGTGCTTGAGCGCGCCGGTGGTGAAGTCGGCTTGCAGGTTGTTGTCTACGGCGAACTGGCTGATGTCTTCGTCTACGATGTTGGCCCCGCGCTGGACGGTGCCGTCATCGGCCACCGAACCAAAGTAACCGCCGGCGGTGATGCTCTGAAAGGACAAGTCACTTTTGGTGTAACGCAGGTTTTGGCGGAACTGCCACACATCGTTCAGGCGATGTTCAAAGGCATAGCCGAGTGCGTAGTAAGTTTTGTCGTAGAACTCCCAGTCCGGATCACCCAGGTTCTTGTGGGGCTTGACCTTGCCTGCCGGGGTGGACACCAGCGTGCCCTGAATCGGCAAGAACTGGCTGGTGGTGCCGGTGTCATCGCGGTTGAACTGGCTGAGGAAGGTCAGCGTGGTGTCCGGGTCGATGTTCCACGTCAGGCTCGGGGCGATGTTGTAGCGCTTGTCATCGGTGTGCTCGATGGTGGTGTTGCTGTCACGCACCACGCCGCTCACGCGATACAGAAAACGCCCTTCGTCATCTATCGGCCCGGTGCTGTCAAAGCTGATTTGCTTGCGCTGGTAGCTGCCGATTTGCAGTTGTACTTCGTGGCTGGCGGTGTCTTCGGGGCGACGGCTGACCATGTCCAGCAAGCCGCCTGCGGGGGTTTGCCCGTACACCGATGAAGCCGGACCGCGCAGCAAGGCGACGCGCTCCAGGTCCCAGGTTTCCAGCTTGGGCATGGTGTAGGAGCCTTTGGGCAGCGGCAGGCCATCGAGGAATTGAGTGGGTTCAAAGCCGCGCACTTTCAGCCATTCCGAGCGGCTGTCGCTGCCATAGCTGCTGGCGGTGACGCCGGGCATGTAACGCACGGCATCGTCGAGGTTTTGCGCCGCGCGATCTTGCATCTGGCTGCGCGTGGCGACCGAGATTGAGCGTGGGGCTTCTGCCAGCGCGGTATCGGTTTTAGTGCCCGCCGCTGAGCGCTGCGCCAGGTAGCCGGTAACTGGCCCCCATGCACTTTCGTACCCGCCCTGAGCGGAAATCGTGGTGGCTTCCAGGGCTACGGCGCCCTGCGTGATTGCGATCAGGGTGTAGCTGCCTGCGCTGCCCGGCACCAACTGCAACCCCGTGCCGCGCAACGCTTCACGCAGCGCCGTGGTGGGTTCGAACGTGCCCTGCACGGGCGCCGAGGTTTTGCCGGCCAGCAATGCCGGGTCCATCGCCAGGGTCAGGCTGGCCTGGCTGGCGATCTGGTTGAGGGTCGCGGCCAGCGGCCCGGCGGGCAGGTTGTAGCTGCGCGAGGTGGTGTTTTGTTCGGCGGCTATTAACGCGGTGCTGGCCAGCGGTGCGCCGAAGGCAATGGCCAGGGTCAACAGGCTGGGGCGCAAAAACGTATCGAAGGTGCGGGACATTCGGCGGATTCCTGAATGGAAATGGTTCTCAATGACTAGGAGCCGAACGAGCAGCGAAAAGTGATAGGGCTAATTGAAAATAATCTGCATTTATTTTTCTGGCGCCGGGGCGACGGTGATCCACCACGGGGTGAGCTGTTTGACCTTGACCGGCAGGATCGGCGGCAGGGCATTGAGCGCCAGCTCAAGGTTGTCCAGCGGGAAGCTGCCGGTGATGCGCAGGTCGGCCACGCGCGGATCAACGCCCAGATGCCCGCGGTGGTAGCGATTGAGTTCGCCGACCATGTCGGCCAGGCGCACGTTGTCGAGCACCAGCATGCCGCGTGTCCAGGCGTCGGCCCCAGCGGTGACGGTGAGCATTTGGCCGAGGTGGTCGCGGTGCATGAGCACTTGCTGGCCTGCGCTGAAGATGACGTCTTCAACGCTGTTTTCGGGGTGCGCCGCCACGCGTGATTGCAGCACGCTCAGGCGCGTGCCGTCGTCTTCGCGCTTGACCATAAACCGCGTGCCCAGGGCCCGCAGCGTGCCGTCGCGGGTTTGCACGACAAAGGGCCGCGGGTCGCCGTGGCCGGTCTGCACCATGATCTCGCCGGCTTGCAGGATGATGCGCCGGGTGTCGCCATCAAACTGCACATCTACCGCGCTGTGGGTGTTGAGGTTGATCACCGTGCCATCGGCCAGTTGCAACTGGCGTTGCTCGCCGGTGGCGGTGCGTTGGTCGGCCATCCAGTAGTCCAGCGGCAGGTAGTTTTTACCCGCGAACAGGGCCAGCCCGCAGACCAGCGCAATGCTCGCCAGGCCGCTGCCGAGTTTGCGCACCCGCTGATGCACCCCGCTGCGGGCGTTACGCAAGGCGTTGCGTGCCGCCGGGCTGGTGCTACTGAAGCGGTGGTCGAGCATGCCCAGTTGTTGCCAGGCGCGGGCGTGCTCTTCGCTGGCGGCGTACCACTTGTCGAATTCGGCCTGTTGCACCGGGCTGCCATTGCCGCAGTCCAGGCACAGTTGCCAGGCAATGGCCGCGTCGAGCACGCGGGCCGACACCGGTTTGGAACTGATCGCGCTCACGTGGGCTCGCCATACAGCGCGATGTAGCACTGGCGCATGCCTTGCGCCAGGTACTGACGCACACGCGGCACCGACACGCCCAGGCGCTGCGCGATGTCGGCATGGGGCAGGCCATCGAGGCGGCTGTACAGGAACGCCGCGCGGGCCTTGCTCGACAGCTTGCCGAGCAGGCGGTCGATGGCTTTGAGGTCTTCGAGGATCAGGTGTTGTTCTTCGGGCGAGGGCTGCTCGGCCTCGGGCAGTAGCGTCAATTCGTTGAGGTACGCCTGCTCCAGGGCGGCGCGGCGAAAGTAGTCAAACAGCAGGCCCTTGGCGATGGCCGCGAGAAACGCCCGGGGCTCACGCGGTGCGCTGAGTTCGCTGCGGCCCAGCAGGCGCACGAAAGTGTCCTGGCTCAAGTCCTCGGCGCGCTGCGGGCACGCCACATTGCGCCGTAACCACGCCAGCAGCCAAACGCGATGGTCGCGGTAAAGCGAGCCAACCAGTTCGTGCTGAGAGGTGTGGAGTGAGGACAACGGCTGCACCGAGGACAAGTTTTAACTAACGATAATTATTCGCGATTGTGTCAGAGGGGAACGGGCGGCGCAATTGACGCTCATCGGATGGGTTTTGATCGCGGGCAGCCCTCGCCCTCACCCCAACCCTCTCCCGGAGGGAGAGGGAGCCGATGTGTGGTGATCTTGAGTCCGCGTGCGGTCAGTCCCCTCTCCCTCCGGGAGAGGCGTGGAGAGGGCGCTCTTAAAAGCTGTGAATGATCTTGCGCCGTTGCCACTGGTTAAGGCGCTGTTGCAGGGCCTGGGGGCTGTCGATGCCTTGGGCGCGGGCGCGGCTGAACAGGATGAGCGCCAGCTCCGCCGTGGCCAGGGCGTCGGCGCTGGCGTTGTGGCGGTCTTCGACATACAGGTTGAAGTGCTTGATCCAGTGATCCAGCCCGGCCTCGCGGCCCTGATGCTGCGGGCAGAGCATGGGCGCCAGGGCTGCCACGTCCATAAAGGCATGTTGCAAGCGGTAACCCAGGCTGTCTTTGAGCGCCCGGGTGAGCATGTGCTGGTCGAACGGGGCGTGAAAGGCCAGCAGCGGGCTGTCACCGACAAACGCCATAAAGTCCAGCAGGGCGTCGGCCGGATCACTGCCGGCGGCAATCGCACTGGGTCCCAAGCCATGTAGCAAGACGCTGGGGCTCAGCGGGTTGTCGGTGCGCAACAAGGTCCGCTCAAAGGTTTGGCTGAAGTCGATGGCGCCGTCTTCAATGACCATCGCGCCAATCGATAACACTTGGTCGCGATTGAGGTTCAGGCCGCTGGTTTCCAGATCAACCACCACCCAGCGCTGGGCGCGCAGCGCGTGGTCGCCCAGCCCGGCAGACTCGGGCAGGCGCAACAGGCGTTGCTGCTGGGCAAGGCTTAAGGTCGGGGCTTTGCGTGGCATCAGCCAGGAAAACAGCTTCATAGCTGATACCGCAGGGCCAGGCTGCTTTGCAGGCGCTGCGCCTGACGCAGGGCTTCACGCAGGATGCGCCGGTCCAGTTGGTTCAACTGGTCGGGGTCGACGCGGTTGGAGTACGGGCGGTTTTGCCGGGTCTGCAGTTGATGCTGTTGCATGCGGGTCTGCTGAATAAAGTGATACGCCTCTTCATAGGCCGCGCCGTCCAGCGGCTCGATCACGCCCAAGGTGGTGAGCTGGCGCAGGCGTTCAAGGGTGTTGATGGCCTCGACGCCATGGGCCAGCGCCAGCAGGCGGGCACCGTCAACGAATGGGCCCAGGCCCTGCACCTTGAGGTCGAGGGTGGCTTTGTCGCCGCCTTTGCGCTCCAGCACAAACTCGCGAAAGCGCCCCACGGGCGGGCGATGACGCAGGGCGTTGTCGGCCATCATGCGCTGGAACAAACGGTTATCGGCGACCTGAGTGAGGATGGTGCGGCGCAGGTGCTGGCAACCCTGTTCATCGCCCCACACGGCGCGCAGGTCGAAGTAGATGCTGGAGGCCAACAGGTTTTGCGGCGTGGCCTCGCGAATAAATGCGCTGAAGCGCCGGGCCCATTCGGCGCGGGACAAACACAGCTCGGGGTTGCCGGCCATGATGTTGCCTTTGCACAGGGTGAAGCCGCAGGCCGCCAGATGGTGGTTGATCTGCTGCGCAATGGGCAACAGACGCTGGCGAATCTCGGCGGCTTGGGCGGCGTCTTTGGCCTCGAACAAGATGCCGTTGTCCTGGTCGGTGTGCAGGGTTTGCTCGCGTCGGCCTTCGCTGCCGAAACACAGCCAGGTGAACGCCACGCCGGGGTCGCCACGCTCGGCCAGCACCAGCTCAATCACGCGGCACACGGTGTGGTCGTTGAGCAGGGTGATGATGTGGGTGATTTGGGTCGATGAAGCGCCGTGAGCCAGCATGCGCTCTACCAACTGGCTGATTTCGCCGCGCAGGTTGATCAGGGTGTCCAGCCGTGGCGCATGGCGGATGGTGCGGGCCAGGTGCACCAGGTCGACCCGTTGCAGCGAGAACAAGTCGCGCTCGGAGACCACGCCGCACAGGCGCTGTTCCTTGACCAGACACACGTGGGCGATGTGCCGTTCGGTCATGGCAATGGCGGCGTCGAAGGCACTGTGATCGGGTGACAGGTAAAACGGCCCGGCGGTCATGTGCGCGTCGATGGCCTGATCAAAATCTTCAATGCCGTTGGCCACCACCTGACGCAAATCACGCAGGGTGAAAATACCCAGCGGCGCTTTGTGTTCGTTAACGATCACGATGCTGCCCACTTGTTGCTCATGCATCAGGCGCACGGCTTCGCGCAGGGCGGTCTGCGGGCTGCAGGTGACCGGGTGGCGCATGGCCAATTCGCCCAAGCGGGTGTTGAGCGAATATTGGGTGCCGAGGGTTTCGACGGCTTTTTGCTGCACTTGCCGGTTGACCTTGTCGAGCAGGCTGCTGACCCCGCGCAGGGCGAAATCGCGGAACTCCTCGGACAGGGCAAACACTTTGATAAACGCGGCTTTGTTCAGTTGCAGGCAGAAGGTGTCTTCAGCGGCCAAATGTTCTGTGCGGGTGGCCCGCTCACCCAGCAGGGCGGCGAGGGGGAAGCACTCGCCAGCGGTGATTTCAAAGGTGGTTTCGACCACGCTGGCGCCCTGGTGCGTGCGCTCGCCGATGACGCGGCCTTGTTTGACGATATAGAAATGCTCGACCGGGCCGTCTTCGGGCCGAATGATGCTGTCACCGGGACCATAGAAGCGCAGTTGGCACTGTTCAACCAGGAAGGCCAGGTGAGTGTTTTCCATTTGGTTAAAGGGCGGGAACCGCTGCAAGAACTGCATGGTGCCGTGGATGTTTTGCAACACCGCCGTTCGACCTGCCTGGAGAAACGCATCCGATTTGCTCATTACCGATACCGCATGATTAGCCGTTGTTGTTATCACGGGGCGTGGCCCCTGCTGGCCTTCATGCTCGGTTGTCTGCACGCGGGTGCCCATTGGACGTAAGTCTAGGAAACCTGTCTGGCGGCTGTGTTTTTCGACAACCTGCGGGCTTTTTACATTTTTCAGACCGGCCCTACTTGGAAATAGGCTTAGCTAGGTGCACATTGATCGCAGTGCGGGATAACTGACTGAACCGCTTGGTTTTTAACCGGGGGGCAGTTTTTGAGACGGGTATGAACGAACACGACATTCTGACCGACGCCGAACGCGAACTCTTGAACGAGGTGATGCAAGCCCCTGCTCCGGCAGAACAGTGCGTGTTGATCGTCGAAGATGATCCGTTTGCCCGCGAGTTGCTGGCAGAGTATCTGTCGGAGAACAAGATTCAGTGCGCGACAGCCTGTAATGGTACGCAGGCGCTGGCGCTGCTGGATTCAGCCTTGCCGATTGGCCTGATGCTGACCGATTTGCGCATGGAGCCCCACGACGGTTTGCACCTGATCCGCCAGGTGCGCGAATCGGAGCGTGCTGAGCTGCCGATCATCATCATGTCGGGGGATGCAGAGGTACGGGACGCGATTGAAGCGATGCACTTGAACGTGCTGGATTTTTTGCTCAAGCCCATCGACCCGCCCAAGCTGCTGGATTTGATCAAAAAAGAACTGAATCTGTAGGAGCGAGCTTGTCTCGCGATCTTTTGATCTTCTAAAAGATCGCGAGGCAAGCTCGCTCCTACAGGGGTTACGAGGTTTTACAGGCCGTTTTTAGCCTTGAACTCACGACGACGACGGTGCAACACCGGCTCGGTGTAGCCGTTTGGCTGTTTAGTGCCTTCGATCACCAACTCGACCGCCGCCTGGAAGGCGATGTTGCTGTCGAAGTTCGGTGCCAATGGACGGTACAGCGCGTCGTTGGCGTTCTGGCGGTCAACCACCGGGGCCATGCGCTTGAGGCTTTCAAGCACTTGGGTCTCGCTGACGATGCCGTGACGCAGCCAGTTGGCGATGTGCTGGCTGGAAATACGCAGCGTCGCACGGTCTTCCATCAGGCCGACGTCATGAATGTCCGGCACTTTCGAACAGCCCACGCCCTGATCAATCCAGCGCACCACGTAACCCAGAATGCCTTGTGAGTTGTTGTCCAGTTCGTTCTGGATCTGCTCAGGCGTCCACTGCGGGTTCACGGCCAGCGGGATGGTCAGGATGTCGTCCACCGAGGCCGGGGCGCGCTTGGCCAGTTCGGCCTGACGCGCGAACACGTCGACCTTGTGGTAATGCAGCGCGTGCAAGGCAGCGGCGGTCGGCGATGGCACCCAGGCGGTGTTGGCCCCGGCCAGCGGGTGAGCGATTTTCTGTTCCAGCATCGCCGCCATCAGGTCGGGCATTGCCCACATGCCTTTGCCGATTTGCGCACGGCCTTGCAGGCCGGTGCTCAAACCCACGTCGACGTTGTTGTTCTCGTAGGCCGAAATCCACTTCTCGGCTTTCATGTCGGCCTTGCGCACCATCGGCCCGGCTTCCATGGAGGTGTGGATCTCGTCGCCGGTACGGTCCAGGAAGCCGGTGTTGATGAACACCACGCGCTCGCTGGCGGCCTTGATGCACGCCTTGAGGTTGACGGTGGTGCGGCGCTCTTCGTCCATGATCCCGACTTTGAGCGTGTTGCGCGGCAGCTTGAGCACGTCTTCGATGCGCCCGAACAGCTCGTTGGTGAAGGCGGCTTCGTCAGGCCCGTGCATTTTCGGTTTGACGATGTACACCGACCCGGTGCGGCTGTTTTTGCGCGAGGCCTGGCCGTTAAGGCTGTGGATGGCCGCGAGGCTGGTCAGCAGGCCGTCGAGGATGCCTTCAGGGACTTCGTTGCCGTCCTTGTCGAGGATCGCGTCGATGGTCATCAGGTGGCCCACGTTACGCACGAACAACAGCGAACGGCCATGCAGGCTGACGGTGCCGCCATTGGGCGCGGTGTACTCGCGGTCCGGGTTCATGGTGCGGGTGAAGGTTTCGCCGCCCTTGGTCACTTGCTCGCTCAGGTTGCCCTTCATCAGGCCGAGCCAGTTGCGGTAGATCACCACTTTGTCATCGGCGTCGACCGCGGCAACCGAGTCTTCGCAGTCCATGATGGTGGTCAGCGCGGCTTCCATCAGCACGTCTTTTACGCCTGCCGCATCGGTTTTACCGACCGGGCTGGTGGCGTCGATCTGGATCTCGAAGTGCAGGCCGTTGTGTTTGAGCAATACAGCGGTCGGTGCCTCGGCCGAGCCGTGGTAGCCGATCAGTTGCGCGGTGTCGCGCAGGCCGCTGCTGGCGCCGTCTTTGAGGGTGACCTGCAAGGCGCCGTCAACGATGGCGTAAGCCGTGGAGTCAACGTGCGAACCGCTGGCCAGCGGCGCGGCTTCGTCAAGAAAGGCGCGGGCGAAGGCAATGACCTTGTCGCCACGGACCTTGTTGTAGCCTTTGCCCTTTTCGGCGCCATCGGCTTCGCTGATGGCATCGGTGCCGTACAACGCGTCGTACAGCGAACCCCAGCGGGCGTTCGAGGCGTTGAGGGCAAAGCGCGCATTCATCACCGGCACCACCAACTGTGGGCCAGCCATGCGGGCGATTTCGTCATCGACGTTTTGCGTCGTTGCCTGGAAATCTGCGGCTTCTGGCTGCAGATACCCAATGTCTTGTAGGAAGGCTTTGTAAGCCACGGCGTCATGGGCCTTACCGGCCTGCGCCTGGTGCCAGGCGTCGATGCGCGCCTGCAAATCATCGCGTTTGGCGAGCAGTGCTTTGTTCTTGGGGGCCAGGTCATGAATGACCTTATCGGCACCGGCCCAGAACTGGTCGGCGTTGAGGCCGGTACCGGGGATGGCTTCGTTGTTGACGAAGTCGAACAGGACTTTGGCGACCTGCAGGCCACCGACGTGAACGTGTTCAGTCATTGCTTGCCTCACTCATTTTTATTTAAAGCCTGGAGCGCTTCTCAAAACACCGCCGCAGCGGGGTCATACGGGGTAAAGCAGACGCATTGACCGACCTTGTTGCCAATTATGTAGTGGTCGCCGAGGCATACTACATGATCATTTGCCGATGTGAAAATCAGACTAACTACGTCGTTCTGCGACTTTTATTAAGCTATCGGTCACGTAGAAGAACAGGATGTTCTCAAGAAAAGTACAGGTTGTTCCAGATAATTCTAAAAACAGTACACAATTTTATATGCAGGCCCATAAAAACCCCGTGGGAGCGGGCGTGCTCCCACGGGGTTCAGGTCAGGCTTTTTTGCGCAGGCTCAGCCAGGCGTCAATGCTGTACACCACAAGGCCCGCCCAAATGAACATAAAGGCGATCAGGGTACTCTCGGACAAGTGTTCGCCAAACACCCACACGGCAAGAATCAGCACCAGGGTGGGCGCGACGTACTGCATAAAGCCGATGGTGGTGTAAGGCAGGTGGCGCGTGGCCGCGTTGAAGCACACCAGCGGGATCAATGTGGCCGGGCCTGCGGCCACCAGCAGCCAGGCTTGTGAGGTGGCCCAGAAATCGGCGTGGGCACTGTTGGCCTCGGGGTGCATCAGCAGCCAGCCGATGGCGATGGGCACCAGAATCCAGGTTTCGACCACCAGCCCCGGCAAGGCCTTGACCGGCGCCTGCTTGCGGATCAGCCCGTAAAAGCCAAAGGTCAGCGCCAGCACCAGCGACACCCACGGCAGACTGCCGGCTTGCCACACTTGCTCGGCCACACCGATGGCGGCCAGGCCCACGGCAATCCATTGCAGGCGGCGCAGGCGCTCACCCAGCAGCAACATCCCGAGCAGCACGTTGACCAGCGGGTTGATGTAGTAACCCAGGCTGGCTTCGAGCATGCGGTCGTTGTTCACCGCCCACACATAGGTCAGCCAGTTGATGGCGATCAACAGGCCGCTGCCGCTGAGCACGGCGAGGCGTTTGGGGTTGTCACGCAGCTCTTGCCACCAGCCGGGATGCTTCCATACCAGCAACAGCAGCGAGCCAAACAGCGCTGACCAGAGCACGCGGCTGACGATGATTTCGGCGGCGGGCACGCTTTCCAGGAGTTTGAAATAGAGTGGGAACAGGCCCCAGATGACATAGGCGCTGAGGCCCAGAATGTACCCGCGACGCGGGTTGGCGGCTTGCATGCAGGATCCTTGGTTAAGCAAATGACGGGTGCTGTAGGAGCGAGCTTGCCTCGCGATCTTTTGATCTTTTAAAAAGATCGCGAGGCAAGCTCGCTCCTACAAATGGCACCAATTTAAAACAGTTTTAGCGGCTCTTCATTGAGCGCCGAGAGTTGTTCGCGCAACGCCAGCACCTGGTCGCCCCAATACCGCTCGCTGCCAAACCACGGGAAGCTGTGCGGGAACGCCGGGTCGTCCCAACGGCGGGCCAGCCAGGCACTGTAGTGCATCAGGCGCAAGGCGCGAAGGGGTTCGATCAGGGCCAGTTCACGGGGGTTGAAGTCGTGGAACTCGCTGTAGCCATCCATCAGTTCGGACAGTTGGCCGAGGCATTCCTGGCGATCACCGGCGAGCATCATCCACAGGTCTTGCACCGCCGGGCCCATGCGGCAGTCGTCGAGGTCGACAATATGGAACACCTCGTCGCGGCACATCATGTTGCCGGGGTGGCAGTCGCCGTGCATGCGAATGTTGCTGTGCGGGGTGGCGGCGTACACGTCTTCGACACGCTTGAGCAGATCGCGGGCCACCGACTCGTAGGCCGGTAACAGGCTGCGCGGGATGAAGTTGCCTTCGAGCAAGGTGGTCAGCGAGTCATGGCCAAAGTTCTTCACGCCCAGGGCTTCGCGGTGTTCAAAAGGCTTGGTGGCACCCACCGCATGCAGGCGCCCGAGCAGTTGGCCGAGGCGGTACAGCTGGTCAAGATTGCCCGGCTCGGGCGCACGGCCACCGCGTCGCGGGAACAAGGTAAAGCGAAAGCCCTGGTGTTCGAACAGGCTTTGGCCGTTATGAATGATCGGCGCCACCACCGGCACTTCGCAGTCGGCCAGTTCGAAGGTAAAGCGGTGTTCTTCGAGGATCGCCTCGTTGGTCCAGCGCTGCGGGCGGTAGAACTTCGCGATCAGCGGCTCCGAGCCTTCGATACCGACCTGGTACACGCGGTTTTCGTAACTGTTGAGGGCGAGCACGCGGGCGTCGCTGAGGAAACCGATGCTTTCGACGGCGTCGAGCACCAGATCAGGGGTAAGTGTTGCGAACGGATGAGACATGCTGACTCCTGCGCGCAGCAGGCTGCCGCGTCCGGCCAAGCATGTTAACGCAGACTGACCCCTGTAGGAGCGAGCTTGCCTCGCGATCTTTTAAAAGAGCAAAAGATCGCGAGCAGCAAGGGCCCATCGCTATGCGCCGACGATCCCGCCGTCTTCGCGGCTGATGGCCATGACCGAGGAGCGCGGTTTGCCGTTGGGCAGGTGCTCGGGGAAGGTCGAGCCGCCGTTTTCACCGGGGTGCTGGATGCCGACAAACAGGGTTTTTTGATCCGGCGAGAAGCTGATGCCGGTCACTTCACAGCCCACCGGGCCGACCATGAAACGACGGATTTCACCGCTGTCGGGGTCGGCGCAGAGCATTTGGTTATTGCCCATGCCGGCGAAGTCACCTGTGTTGCTGTAGTCGCCGTCGGTCAGGATCC
This sequence comes from Pseudomonas helleri, assembly GCF_045830615.1. Taxonomy (NCBI): domain Bacteria; kingdom Pseudomonadati; phylum Pseudomonadota; class Gammaproteobacteria; order Pseudomonadales; family Pseudomonadaceae; genus Pseudomonas; species Pseudomonas helleri. Next base: position 373,799 of record NZ_CP174501.1, read on the forward strand.
ACAGGCGCCCGGCGTCGTCAAAACCCAGGCCGTCGGGGCTGTTGAACATGTTCTGCGGGGTGATGTTGGCCGAGCCGCCTTTGGGCTGTTTTGGGTGCACCACCGGGTTGCCCGCGACCACAAACAGGTCCCAGTCGAAGCTGTCGGCACCGTGGTCATCGTTGTGGGCTTTCCAGCGCAGGATCTGCCCGTAAACGTTCTTTTCGCGCGGGTTGGGGCCGCCGACGGGCTGGCCGTCTTCGCCGCGTTTGGCGTTGTTGGTCAGGGTGCAATACACCTGGCCGTCTTTGGGGCTGACCACGATCCATTCCGGGCGGTCCATGCGCGTGGCGTTGACCACGCTGCCCGCGAGCCGGGCGTGGATCAGCACTTCGGCCTGGTTGGCGAAACCCTGGCTGGCGTCGATGCCGTTTTGGCCGTGGCGCAGTTCGATCCACTGGCCTTGGCCTTTGGGGTGATCGGGGTGCTTGTCGCCTGCATCGAAGCGCGCCACATACAGCGTGCCGTGGTCCAGCAGGTCACGGTTGGCCTTGGGGTTTTGGGTGTCGATGCGGTCACGGCTGATGAATTTGTAGATGAACTCCCCGCGTTCGTCGTCGCCCATGTACACCACGGCGCGGCCATCACGGGTCTGTGCCAATGCGGCGTTTTCGTGTTTGAAGCGGCCCAGCGCGGTGCGTTTGACCGGCAACGATTTCGGGTCGAACGGGTCGATTTCGACCACCCAGCCATGGCGGTTGAGCTCGTTGGGGTTGGTCGCCAGGTCGAAGCGCGGGTCGTGCAGGTGCCAGTTGATCTCGCGGCTGGCGAGTGTGGCGCCGTAGCGCTTTTGCGCGGCGTCGAAGGTCTGCTGGGGGTCTGAGCTGCCAAAGCAGTCGGTGAAGTTTTCTTCGCAGGTGAGGTAGGTGCCCCACGGTGTTTTGCCGTTGGCGCAGTTCTGGAAGGTGCCCAGCACCCGTGCGCCATTGATGTCGGCCTGGGTGCGCAGCAAGGCGTGCCCTTCGGCCGGGCCGCTGAGGCGGATGGGCGTGTTGCCGTGGATGCGCCGGTTGAATGGCGAGCCCTGGACGAATTGCCAGCCATCGCCTTTGCGCTGTACTTCAACGACCGACACGCCTTCGCTGGCCTGGGCTTTGCGCACCTCTTCGGCCGATGTCGGCAGGCCACCGTGGGGGTACAGGTAGCGGTAGTTGGTGTATTCGTTGTTGATCGCCAGCAGGGCGCGGTTGGGGTCGTCGGGGAAGGCGAACAGGCTCATGCCGTCGTTGTTGTCGCCGAACTGTACCTCCTGAGCGTCGGCGCTGCCGTTGCCGCTGGGGTCAAAGGCCGGGCCGTTGGTGTGCAGGGGTTGGCCCCAACTGATCAACACCGAGGCGCGGTAGCCGGGTGGCAGGCTGAGGCTGTCGCTGGTGGCTGCGTTGATGCTGGCAAAGCCCAGCAAGGGGCTGGACGCCGAGCTGACCCCGGCGGCCAGCGCGCTGCGGCTGAGCAGGTTGCCGCCCAGAAACATCGCCGCGCCGCATAGGGCGCCTGCGCTGATAAACCCGCGTCGACTCAAGCCAACAATGCGCTCAAGGTCGGTGGGGTGTTGATCATCCAGGAGGTTCATAGTGCGCAGGCCTTTTAAGGTTTTTGCGCAACCTTAAGCAGCGGTTATGACAGTGGTGTTGCAGTTTTCTGGCGCGCCGGCTTCTGTAGTCGCTGCCGCAGGCTGCGATGGGTAGCATCGCTACCCTGTTGTTGAAGGTCCTGCGGCCCTTATCGCAGCCTGCGGCAGCGACTACAGGGGAGTTGTCATTTCTTTACAGGGGTGTGCCGAGCAACACCAGGGTTGGTGAAAACTGCACATTGACCTCACTGCCCACCGTCAACTGGAGTGTTTCGAGGTGTTGCGGTTCGCTCAGGGCGCACAAGGTTTGGCCGCTGGGCAGGCTGATGCGCACTTCGCTGGGGCTGTGATCGGCGTCGAGGATCTGTTCGATGCGCCCGCGCAGCAGGTTGTGCCCGGCCAACAATGGCTGGTCGGGCCCCGTCAATTGCAGCCAGCCCGCCTTGATCAACGCCACCACCGGGGTGTCGAGGTTTAGTTCCAGGCGCTGGGTGCTGTCGTGGGTGATTTGCGCGTGCAGCGTCAGGCCGCCGGGCAGTTGCAGTTCAATCAGGTCGTTGCGGCCATGGCTGTGGATGGCCTTGACGCTGCCGTGCAACTGGTTGCGGGCGCTGGTTCTGAGCATCAAGCGGCCCAGCAGGTCGAGGTCGCTGGCGTCTTCGGCGGCGTCCAGCACTTGGCTTTGCAGGGCTTGCAGGCGTTGATAGAGGCGCATCACCCGTTCCCCGGCCGCCGACAGGCGTGCACCGCCGCCGCCTTTGCCGCCCACGCTGCGTTCAACCAGCGGGGTTTGTGCCAGGTTGTTCAGCTCGTCGATGCTGTCCCACGCCGCTTTGTAGCTGATGCCCGCGCTTTTGGCGGCGCGGGTGATCGAGCCTTGCTCGGCGATGTGCTGCAACAAGGCAATGCGCTGCGGGCGGCGGGCTATGTGCTGGGTCAGCAAAGTCGGTAGTTGCATGGGGGCGTTATTCGCAAAGCAGGGTGAGCCCCGAAAAGTGCCTGCTCAGCCCGGTGGCGTCAAGGCGGCGCGTCGGGCCTGGGCGTGCGCGCCAGGCAATACACATCAACCTGCCGCGCACCGGCCTGACGCAACAGGCGCGCCAGGCTTTGCGCGGTGGCGCCGGTGGTCAGCACGTCGTCCACCAGCGCCAGGTGCAGGCCGCGCACTTCAACCTGCGGGGCCAGGCTGAAGGCGTGGAGCAAGTTGCGCTTGCGGGCCTTGGCGTCCAGCGCCTGTTGCGCGGCGGTGTCTTGGTGGCGCAGCAGCCAGTCGTCGTGACACGGGATACCCAAATCGCGGCTCAACCACTGGGCGAGCATGGCGGCCTGGTTGTAGCCGCGCTGGCGCAGGCGCTGGGTAGACAGCGGCACCGGCAGCAAACAGTCGGGTTGAGGGTCGCCGGTGTTGAACCGATCACGCAGCGATTGGCCGAGAATATCGGCCAACAAGCGGCCATACGGCCAGCGGCTGTTGTGCTTAAAGCTGATGATCAAACTGTCGACGGGAAAGCCGTATACCCACGGCGCATACACCGATTCGTAGGCCGGAGGGTGCTTGATGCACAGGCCGCAGGTGAGCCCGGCCATCGGCAGCGGCAATGCGCACCGCTCGCAACGGTCACCCAGCCAGGGCAGTTCAAGTTCGCAGGCCGCGCAGAGTGGCAGCGGGGTGTCGGTGCGTTCATCGCACACTAAACACGTTTGGTTAATTAGCAACCACTTGTCAACCACGCTAAACAAGCGTGGTTGACAAGTCATGTAGCATCCTCAAACATATCGCGCATCCGTGCCGTGCCTGAGGCGGTTGCTTCAGGTTCAAGTCCCAGCATAAACAAGAGAATCGCCGATGAGCGCCAGCACCCATGCCAACTTGCGACATGATTGGTCTTTAGCCGAAGTTCGAGCGTTGTTTGTCCAGCCGTTCAATGACCTGCTTTTTCAGGCGCAGACCGTGCACCGCGCGCATTTCGACGCCAATCGGGTGCAAGTTTCGACGCTGCTTTCGATCAAAACCGGGGCGTGCCCGGAAGATTGCAAATATTGTCCGCAGTCCGGTCACTACAACACCGGGCTGGAAAAAGAGAAGTTGATGCAGGTGCAGGCGGTGCTTGAAGAGGCGGCGCGGGCCAAAGCCATCGGCTCGACGCGTTTCTGCATGGGCGCGGCCTGGAAGCACCCCTCGGCCAAAGACATGCCCTACGTGCTGGAAATGGTCAAAGGCGTGAAGGCCATGGGCCTGGAAACCTGCATGACCCTGGGCAAGCTCGATCAGGAGCAAACGGCGGCGCTGGCGCACGCGGGGCTGGATTACTACAACCACAACCTCGACACCTCGCCCGACTTCTACACCAGCATCATCACCACCCGTACCTACAGCGAACGCCTGCAAACCTTGAGCTATGTGCGCGATGCGGGGATGAAGATCTGTTCTGGCGGCATTCTGGGCATGGGCGAGTCGCTGGACGACCGCGCCAATCTGTTGATCCAGCTGGCCAACCTGCCCGAGCACCCGGAGTCGGTGCCGATCAATATGCTGGTGAAAGTGGCGGGTACGCCGCTGGCCAATGCCGAGGACATCGACCCGTTCGACTTTATCCGCATGCTGGCCGTGGCGCGTATCTTGATGCCGCAAAGCCATGTTCGCCTGTCGGCCGGGCGCGAAGCCATGAACGAGCAAATGCAGGCGCTGGCGTTCTTTGCCGGGGCCAACTCGATTTTCTACGGCGACAAATTGCTGACCACCGCCAACCCGCAGGCAGACAAAGACATGCAACTGTTTGCGCGCCTGGGCATCTTGCCCGAAGCCCGCCAGGAACACGCCGATGAAGTGCATCAGGCGGCGATCGAGCAAGCGCTGATCGAGCAAAAATCCAGCGAGCAGTTCTATAACGCTGCGGTGTAAGCCTCTTAACTGTAGGAGCGAGCTTGCCTCGCGATCTTTTAAACGATCAAAAGATCGCGAGGCGAGCTCGCTCCTACAGGTCTTGTGCAATTCATTTCCGAGGCCAGCATGTCTTTTGATTTAAGCGCCCGTCTGGCTGCGCGTCGTGCCGACAATCTTTACCGTCAACGGCCATTGCTTGAGAGCCCGCAAGGGCCGCAGGTGGTGGTCGATGGTCAGCCTCTTTTGGCCTTCTGCAATAACGACTACCTGGGCCTGGCCAATCACCCGCAGGTGATCGAGGCCTGGCAGGCCGGTGCGTCGCGTTGGGGCGTGGGCGGCGGGGCGTCGCATTTGGTCATTGGCCACAGCGGCCCGCATCACGCGCTCGAAGAAGCCCTGGCCGAGTTCACCGGGCGCCCGCGTGCGCTGCTGTTCAGCAATGGCTACATGGCCAATCTGGGGGCGGTCACTGCTTTGGTCGGGCAGGGCGATACGGTGCTCGAAGACCGTCTCAATCACGCCTCGTTGCTGGATGCCGGTTTGCTCAGCGGCGCGCGCTTTAACCGTTATTTGCACAACGACGCGGCCAGCCTGGCCAAGCGTTTGGAGAAAGCCTGCGGCAACACTTTGGTGGTCACCGACGGCGTGTTCAGCATGGACGGCGATGTGGCCGACTTGCCGAGCCTGGCCCGTGAGGCCAAGGCCAAAGGCGCCTGGCTGATGGTCGACGATGCCCACGGCTTTGGCCCGCTGGGTGCACAGGGCGGCGGGATTGCCGAGCATTTTGGCCTGAGCATGGACGACGTGCCGGTGCTGGTGGGCACGCTGGGCAAAGCCTTCGGCACCAGCGGTGCGTTTGTGGCGGGCAGCGAAGAGCTGATCGAGAGCTTGATCCAGTTCGCCCGGCCTTATATCTACACCACCAGCCAGCCGCCCGCGCTGGCCTGCGCCACCCTTAAAAGCCTTGAGCTGTTGCGCAGCGAGCACTGGCGCCGCGAACACCTGAACAGCCTGATTCGCCAGTTCCGCAGCGGCGCCGAGCAGATCGGTTTGCAGTTGATGGACAGCTTTACGCCGATCCAGCCGATCATGATTGGCGACAGTGGCCGGGCGTTGCGTTTGTCAGCGATGTTGCGTGAGCGCGGTTTGCTGGTGACGGCGATCCGCCCGCCGACGGTACCGGCGGGCAGTGCGCGTTTGCGTGTGACCTTGTCGGCGGCCCACACAGAGGCTCAGGTGCAGCTATTGTTAAGCGCACTGGATGACTGTTGGCGAAAGCTGGAGCCCGACCATGCGTGATCGTCTGATTTTGCTGCCCGGCTGGGGCTTGGGGATTTCCCCGTTGGAACCTTTGGCCGCAGCATTACGCGGTCTGGATGAGCATTTGCGGGTTGAGGTTGAACCGCTGCCGGTGCTGGAGTCAGCACAACTGGACGACTGGCTCGACGAGCTGGACGCCAACCTGCCCGACAACGCCTGGCTGGGCGGCTGGTCCCTGGGCGGGATGCTCGCCAGTGAGTTGGCAGCCCGCCGTGGCGATCGCTGCTGCGGCTTGATCACTTTGGCCAGCAACCCGAGTTTTGTCAGCCGGGAGGACTGGCCGACGGCGATGCCCAACGCCACCTTCGAGGCGTTTATCTCAGGCTTCGCTGAAGCGCCGCACAGCACCTTCAAGCGCTTTGGCCTGCTGTGTAGCCAAGGCGCGGCAGACCCGCGCGCCATGGCGCAATTGCTCTTGGGCGCAGCCCCCAAAGCGCAGCCGGCACCTTTGTTGGCCGGGCTGGAACTGCTGGGCCAACTGGATGTGCGCCCGGCACTGCAAGCCTTCAACGGGCCGCAACTGCACCTGTTTGCCGGGACCGACGGATTGGTGCCTGTAGCGGCGGCCGAGGCGTTGCTGGCGTTGTTGCCCGATGTCGAAGTGGGTCTGATTGAACAGGCCTGTCATGCCTTTTTACTGGAAGCGCCCCACGAACTGGCGGCCGCGATTCAGGCTTTTTTACATGAGCTGGACGATGACTGATCTCAGTGTTGCAACGTGTGCAGGCCACCTGCCGGACAAGCGCCAGGTGGCGGTGTCGTTTTCGCGTGCGGCGGCCAGTTACGACAGCGTGGCCGAGCTGCAACGTGACGTCGGGCATGCATTGCTGGCGCGTTTACCGGCTGGTCTGGCGCCGCAGCGCTGGCTGGATCTGGGCAGCGGCACGGGCTATTTCAGCCGGGCCCTGGCGCAGCAATTTCCTCACAGTGAAGGGCTGGCGCTGGACATCGCCCAGGGCATGCTGGCGTTCGCCCGGCCCTTGGGCGGCGCCGCGCATTTTATCGCCGGGGATGCCGAAAGCTTGCCGCTGCAAGCCGACAGTTGCGACCTGATATTTTCCAGCCTGGCGTTACAGTGGTGCGGGGATTTTACGCGGGTGCTCAGCGAAGCCCATCGTGTGCTCAAGCCGGGTGGCGTCATGGCCTTTGCCAGCTTGTGCGTGGGCACGTTGAGTGAGCTGCGTGACAGTTGGCGGGCGGTGGACGGGCAAGTCCATGTGAACCGTTTTCGTGAGTTTGCCGCCTATCAGCAGTTGTGCGCAGACAGCTCGATGCGCGTGCTCAACTTGCAGAGTCAGCCCCATGTGCTGCACTACGCGCAGGTGCGTCAACTGACCCATGAATTGAAAGCATTGGGTGCGCATAATCTGAACCCGGGTCGCCCTGAAGGGTTGACCGGCAGAGCGCGGCTGCAGGCTTTGGTTAGCGCTTATGAGCAATTTCGTCAGCCGCAAGGGCTACCGGCAACTTATCAGGTGGTCTACGGCATCCTGGAGAAAACGCGATGAGCCCAGCGTACTTCATTACGGGAACCGACACTGATGTCGGCAAAACCACGATTGCCGCCGGTTTGTTGTATGCCGCGCGCGAAGCCGGATTGAGCACCGTGGCTGGCAAGCCTGTGGCCTCGGGCTGTGAGATCACCCCGCAAGGGCTGCGCAATGCCGATGCCTTGGCATTGATGGCCGAGAGTTCTGTGACGTTGACCTATGACGAGGTCAATCCGGTGGCCTTTGAGCCGCCCATCGCCCCGCACATCGCGGCGCGTGAAGCTGGCCAGGTGGTCAATGTACAGACCTTGCTGGTGCCCATGCGCCATGTGCTGGCCCAGCAGGCCGACTTCACCTTGATTGAAGGGGCGGGAGGCTGGCGAGTCCCGCTGTCGGGGCAAGACAGTTTGTCGGACCTGGCGCAGGCCCTCGACCTGCCGGTGATTCTGGTGGTCGGCGTGCGCCTGGGGTGCATCAGCCATGCCTTGTTGACCGCCGAAGCCATCGCCCGCGACGGCCTGCAATTGGCGGGTTGGGTGGCCAACATCATTGGCCCGAAAACGGCGCGCCTTGAAGAAAACCTCGCCACCCTGGCCGAGCGCCTGCCGGCCCCTTGCCTGGGCCGTGTGCCCAAACTCAAAACGGCCTCGGCGCAAGCGGTCGCTGAACACTTGCAGTTGGACCTGCTGGACTGAGCCCTAAACTACGGGCTTGCCTTGCGATCTTTTAAAGATCAAAAGATCGCGAGGCGAGCTCGCTCCTGCAAGATTCCATGCACTTCCCTTCTCTGAGATCTGTTCGTACCAAGACGAACGGAGGCTTCGCGCTGCTTGACAACAAATGGGCGTAAACGTATGTTTCAAACACCTGTTTGACCGCAATAACAAATCTACGCGGTTGTTCATCCCCGGATTCATCAGCAGAGGTTTATCGCTATGCCTGATTACAAGGCCCCCTTGCGTGATATTCGCTTCGTTCGTGACGAACTGCTCGGTTACGAAGCGCACTATCAGAGCCTGCCGGCTTGCCAGGACGCTACGCCAGATATGGTTGACGCCATTCTTGAAGAAGGCGCCAAGTTTTGTGAGCAGGTGCTGGCACCGCTGAACCGCGTGGGTGACATCGAAGGCTGCACCTGGAGTGAATCCGGGGTTAAAACGCCGACAGGCTTTAAAGAAGCCTACAAACAATTCGTTGAAGGCGGCTGGCCAAGCCTGGCGCACGACGTCGACCACGGCGGCCAAGGCCTGCCGGAGTCCCTGGGCCTGGCGGTGAGTGAAATGGTCGGTGCGGCCAACTGGTCGTGGGGCATGTACCCGGGCCTGTCGCACGGCGCGATGAACACCATCTCCGAGCACGGCACCCCTGAGCAGCAAAACACCTACCTGACCAAGCTGGTAACCGGCGAATGGACCGGCACCATGTGCCTGACCGAATCGCATTGCGGTACCGACCTGGGCCTGCTGCGCACCAAGGCTGAACCTCAGGCTGATGGCTCGTACAAGATTTCCGGCACCAAGATCTTTATCTCGGCCGGTGAACACGACATGGCCGACAACATCGTCCACATCGTACTGGCCCGCCTGCCGGATGCACCGGCTGGCACCAAAGGTATCTCGCTGTTCATCGTGCCCAAGTTCAAGGCTAACGCCGACGGCACCCTGGGTGAGCGCAACGCCGTGTCCTGTGGCTCGCTTGAGCACAAAATGGGCATCCACGGTAACGCCACCTGCGTGATGAACTTTGACGGCGCCACCGGCTTCTTGATCGGCCCGCCGAACAAAGGCCTGAACTGCATGTTCACCTTCATGAACACCGCACGTCTGGGCACTGCACTGCAAGGCCTGTCCCACGCTGAAATCGCCTTCCAGGGCGGCTTGAAATATGCCCGTGACCGCCTGCAAATGCGTTCGCTGACAGGCCCTAAAGCCCCTGAAAAAGCGGCTGACCCGATCATCGTTCACCCGGACGTGCGTCGCATGCTGCTGACCACCAAGGCGTTTGCTGAAGGCAACCGCGCCATGGTGTATTTCACCGCCAAGCAAGTCGACATCGTGAAATACGGCGTTGATGAAGAAGAGAAGAAAAAAGCCGACGCGCTGCTGGCGTTCATGACGCCGATTGCGAAAGCGTTCATGACCGAAGTGGGCTTCGAAGCCGCCAACCACGGCGTGCAAATCTACGGCGGCCACGGCTTTATCGCTGAGTGGGGCATGGAGCAGAACGTTCGCGACAGCCGCATTTCGATGCTGTACGAAGGCACCACCGGGATCCAGGCACTCGACCTGCTGGGCCGTAAAGTGCTGATGACTCAAGGCGAAGCGCTTAAGGGCTTCACCAAGATCGTCCACAAGTTCTGCCAGAACAACGAAGGCAACGAAGCGGTTAAAGAGTTCGTCGCTCCGTTGGCTGCACTGAACAAAGAGTGGGGCGAGCTGACCATGAAGGTCGGTATGGCGGCCATGAAAGACCGTGAAGAAGTGGGTGCGGCCTCGGTCGACTACCTGATGTATTCCGGTTATGCGTGCCTGGCGTACTTCTGGGCTGACATGGCGCGTCTGGCGGCTGCAAAACTGGCCGAGGGCACTTCTGAAGAAGCCTTCTACAACGCCAAGCTGCAGACTGCGCGCTTCTACTTCCAGCGCATCCTGCCGCGTACCCGCACACACGTTGCGGCCATGTTGTCGGGTGCTGCCAACCTGATGGACATGAAAGAAGAAGACTTCGACCTGGGCTACTAAGCCCCGGTGAGTCACCTTGAAAAGCCGCTTCTCCTTCGGGAAAGCGGCTTTTTTGGTTTATCCCTGTAGGAGCGAGCTTGTCTCGCGATCTTTTAAAGATCAAAAGATCGCGAGGCAAGCTCGCTCCTTCAAAATAGTGACCAGATTATAAATATCAGTCACAGCTTGACCCTATGTATCGCTCGCGTCGTTAAGCTAGACTGCGTCCCACATTAATCGTCGTTTACAGATTACGAGGTTTGCCATGGCTGATTACAAAGCGCCGCTGCGTGATATGCGCTTCGTCCTCAATGAAGTGTTCGAAGTTGCGGCTCTCTGGGCGCAACTGCCTGCATTGGCCGAGTCCGTTGATGCTGAAACGGTCGAAGCCATTCTCGAAGAAGCCGGCAAGGTGACCGCCAAGAGCGTCGCCCCGTTGAGCCGCGAGGCTGACGAGGAAGGCTGCCACTGGAATGACTCCGTGGTGACCACACCGGCCGGTTTTGTCGATGCCTATAAAACCTACGCCGAAGGCGGTTGGGTGGGCGTGGGCGGCAACCCTGAGTTCGGCGGTATGGGCATGCCCAAGGCGGTGTCGGCCCAGGTTGAAGAAATGATCAACTCCTCCAGCCTGGCCTTTGGCCTGTACCCGATGCTGACCTCTGGCGCCTGCGTGTCGATCAACGCCCACGCCAGCGAAGAACTCAAAGCCACTTACCTGCCCAATATGTACTCGGGCGAGTGGGCCGGTTCCATGTGCTTGACCGAGCCTCACGCCGGGACCGACCTGGGGATGATCCGCACCAAGGCCGAGCCGCAGGCAGACGGTTCGTTCAAGGTCAGCGGGACCAAGATTTTTATCACCGGTGGTGAACACGACCTCACCGAAAACATCATCCACTTGGTACTGGCCAAGCTACCGGACGCACCGGCGGGGCCTAAAGGCATTTCGCTGTTCCTGGTGCCCAAGGTGCTGGTCAACGCCGATGGCAGCCTGGGTGAGCGTAACCCGGTGTTCTGCGGCTCGATCGAACACAAGATGGGCATCAAGGCGTCGTCGACCTGCGTGATGAACTTCGATGAAGCTGTGGGTTATCTGGTGGGCGAGCCCAACCGTGGTCTGGCCGCGATGTTCACCATGATGAACTACGAGCGTCTGGGCGTGGGTATCCAGGGCCTGGCCTCGGGCGAGCGCTCATACCAGAACGCCGTGGAATATGCCCGTGACCGCCTGCAAGGGCGCGCGGCAACCGGCGCACAGGCCAAAGACAAAGCGGCAGACCCGATCATCGTGCACGCGGACGTGCGCCGCATGCTGCTGACCATGAAGGCGTCCAACGAAGGCGGCCGTGCGTTCTCGACTTACGTGGCCAATCAGTTGGACATCGCCAAGTTCAGCGAAGACCCGACCGCCCGCGCTCGCGCTGATGGTTTGGTGGCGTTGCTGACGCCGGTGGCCAAGGCCTTCCTGACCGACCTGGGGCTGGAAACCACGGTGCACGGCCAGCAAGTGTTTGGCGGCCATGGCTACATTCGCGAGTGGGGCCAGGAGCAACTGGTGCGCGATGTGCGCATCACGCAGATCTACGAAGGCACCAACGGCATTCAGGCGCTGGACCTGATGGGGCGCAAGATCGTCGGCAATCGCGGCGCTGACTACCGCGTGTTTGCTGACGAGATCCGCCAGTTCATCGCGCAGGCCCCGGCTGACCTCAACGAGTTCACCCAACCGTTGGCCGCTGCGCTGGACAACCTTGATCAGTTGACCGCCTGGGTACTGGACCGCGCGCAACACAACCCGAATGAAATCGGCGCGGCGTCGGTGGAGTACCTGCACGTGTTTGGCTACACCGCGTATGCCTACATGTGGGCGTTGATGGCCCGTGCGGCGCAGGGTAAAGAGGCGGATGACGCGTTCTACGCCAGCAAGCTGGGCACTGCACGCTTTTATTTCGCGCGTTTATTGCCGCGTATTCATTCGTTGAGTGCTTCGGTCAAGGCGGGCAGTGAGTCGCTGTATTTACTTGATGAAGCCCTGTTTTAAGGTGTTTAGTCATTTGTAAGCTTTTGCTTACATTACGTGCTGCCAATCGCCCATATCGCGAAATTGGATCCATGGGTAATCTTGGTTTCAAGGACGTAGAGCAGGAAGCTCAAAGCAACAACACGGACACGTAGGATTCCGCCAGGATGGTGGAGCGAAAAGGATGTCAGGGAAACAGTCTGCAAAACCCCGCTTAGGCGGGGTTTTCTTTTTTGTGCGCCTGAAATTCCTATTTCTTGTAGTCGCTGTCGAGGCACGAGGCTGCGATGGGCGTTGCGCCGCTCTCAAGAAAACGGGTTGCTCCGCAACCCTTCGCAGCCTTCGGCAGCGACTACGAATGAATCACGTCTTCAAGCAGGCTGCGCAATAGCCCCAGGGTGGCTTGCTGGCGCTGGACGTCGCGGCACACCAGGCCGACCTTCAGCGGCACGCGAGGCTCGCTCAGGGGTTTCCAGAGCAGCGCCTGATGGTCATTCTCATGGCGCGAGCGCCCTGGCAGCACGGTGGCCAACTTGGTGTGCAGCAAGCTGTCGAGTATCCCGGCCATGGTGTTCAACTCGGCCTGCACCTGCGGGCGACGGCCCAGGCTGGCCAGTTGGTTTTGCCAGATCTGGCGCACCTGAAACTCTTCCCCGAGCAACAACATCGGCAACTCGGCGGCCTGTGCCAGTGACACTTTCTTGAATTCACGCAGCGGATGATCCGCCGGGATGACCAGTTGCAGTTCATCTTCGTACAACGGCGTGCCATGCAACCCCGGCTGGCGCGGCGGCAGGTAACTGATGCCGATGTCGAGTGAGCCATTGAGCAGGCGCCGTTCGATCTCCATGCCGGTCAATTCGTAAATCTGTACCACCAGATGCGGCTGTGCCTGGCGCACGCGCTCAAGCATTTGCGGTACCAGGCTGGTGTGCACGGTTTGCAGCACGCCAATGGCAATGGTGCGCAGCGCATGGCCCTGAAAGTTACTCAACGCTTCACGCGCACGCTGCAAGCCGTCGAGCAGCGGCAAGGCGTGGTTGTACAGCGTGTGGGCGGCCAGGGTGGGCAGCAGGCGTTTGCTGCTGCGCTCGAAGAGGGTGACGTCGAGGTTGTGTTCGAGCTGGCGGATCTGCTGTGACAGCGCCGGTTGCGAGATCGACAGACGCTCGGCAGCGCGGCCCACATGGCCTTCTTCGTAGACCGCGACGAAATAACGCAGTTGCTTGAAATCCATAAGTAATACTTATCGAAAATGCTTAAAAAACGAAATAGCTCAAAGGCTTGTGGGCGCCTAGTCTACGCCCGTTCCACTGGGGCTATCGAGCAAAAACGCGCGATAAACCGTACCGGTGGCGCGCTTATTTACATAGGCAAGGCTAAAAACCCGTCAGAGGTTTTAGCGCCCGGGCCGTGCCGGGGCGGTTGCAAATCGAATCTGCTTATGAACACAAGGCCTGCGTGCATGAACCTGTTTAACTTGCGTCGCCCCCAAGCCCATCTTGCTCAACCCGTGGCGGAGCCTGCCCCCGCGCATGAGAGCACCCCCGAAGCCCGCTTTTGCCTGATGCCCAGCGTAGAACGCCCGGCGCAGGTGTTTGTGCGTGGCCAGGGTTCCTGGATGTGGGACAGCGACAGCCGTGCGTACCTCGATTTCACCCAGGGGGGTGCCGTGAACAGCCTGGGCCACAGCCCGGCGGTGCTGGTCAAGGCCATGACGGAACAAGCCCAGTCATTGATGAACCCCGGCGCAGGCTTTTACAACCGCGCCATGCTGACCCTGGCTGAGCGCTTGTGCCACAGCACGGGCAGCGATCAGGTGCACTTTTTAAACACCGGGGCCGAGGCCAACGAAGGCGCGATCAAGCTGGCGCGCAAGTGGGGCCAACTGCACCGCAACGGCGCCCACCGGATTATCACCGCAACGCGCAGCTGCCACGGTCGCAGCTTCGGCGCGATGTCGGCCTCGGGCAGCGGCACCTTCGACAACCGCTTTGAGCCGCAACTGCCAGGCTTTATCAACGTACCGTTTAACGACTTGCCTGCGCTGCACGCGGCGGTGGATGCCCAGACCGTGGCCATCATGCTGGAGCCGGTGCAAAGCGATGCGGGGGTCATTCCGGCGACCGAACATTACCTCAAGGGCGTCGAGCGCCTGTGCCGCGAGCTGGGTATTTTGCTGATTCTGGATGAAGTCCAGACCGGCATGGGCCGCTGCGGGTCGTTGCTGGCAGAGCAGAACTACGGCGTGCGCGCCGACATCGTTACCCTGGGCAAAGGCTTGGGCGGCGGCGTGCCGTTGGCCGCATTGCTGGCCCGTGGCAAGGCATGCTGCCTGGAGCCCGGCGAGTTGGGCGGCACCCACCACGGCAACGCGTTGATGACGGCGGCCGGTGTGGCGGTGCTCGACACGATTCTGGAAAAAGATTTTCTGGCGCAAGTGCGCGACGCGGGTCAGTACCTGCGCGAAGGGCTGGGGCGACTGGCCAATAGTTATGCACAGGGTGAATTGCGCGGTCAGGGTTTGTTTTGGGGCCTGACCTTGTCGGATGACTCGGCCGAGGACGTGGTTAAAGCCGCGCTGTACGAAGGGCTGTTGATCACCGCCCCGCAGCCTAACTGCCTGCGCTTTACCCCGGCGTTGTGCGTCAGCAAAGGCAACATCGACGAGATGTTGCTACGTCTGGCCCGGGCCTTTGCCCGCGTGCGTACGGCGCAGTTGCACTGCCGTCGTGCGGTTGCGACGTAACGCCTTCTAAAGAACCGTCTCGCGGTATAACGCGTCGCCCTGTGCCTGTTTCGTTCGGCGCGGGGCGTTTTTTTGTCTGTGGATAAGTCTGCGCTGAACCTTTTGTCGGACCGATGAGTCGATTAAGGGTAAGGGCCGTGTGAGCCCGTTAAGGATTGGGAGCCGAGCGTATGGAATTTCTGAAGATCATCATTGCCATTTTGCTGCCGCCATTGGGCGTGTTCATGCAGGTGGGGTTTGGCGGGGCATTCTGGTTGAACATCTTGCTGACCCTGTGCGGCTACATCCCGGGGATGGTGCACGCGGTGTACATCATCGCCAAGCGTTCGAATTGACCCGCAGTCTGTAGGAGCGAGCTTGTCTCGCGATCTTTTAAAGATCAAAAGATCGCGAGGCGAGCTCGCTCCTACAGGGATTTTGGGGTTTCAGGGGTTTAGCAATTCGCTGTAGAACTGCCATTCGTGCTCGAGCGCGTGGGCCTGGTTGCTGGCTTTGCGAAAGCCGTGGCGTTCTTGTGGGTAGTAATACGCTTTGGCCGGGATGCCGTTGTCTTCCAGGGCCTTGAGCATGTCGCGGGTTTGCTGTGGCACGACCACGGCGTCCAGTTCACCTTGAAAGAAGATCACCGGCACGCGGATTTGCCCGGCGTGCAGCAATGGTGTGCGCGCCGCGTAACGCTCGGCATCGAGCACAGGGTCGCCGATCAGCCAGTCGAGGTAGTCGCCTTCAAACTTGTGGGTGCTGCGCGTCAGTGCAATCGGGTCGCTGACGCCATACAGGCTGGCACCGCCACGAAATACATCTTTGAACGCCAGCGCACACAGGGTGGTGTAGCCGCCCGCGCTGCCGCCACGAATAAAGGCTTTTGCGCCATCAATGAGCCCTTGCCCGGCCAGGTAGCTGACCACCGCGCAGGCATCTTCAACGTCCACTTCGCCCCATTTCAGGTGCAAGGCTTGGCGATAGGCGCGGCCATAGCCGGTGCTGCCCCGGTAGTTGAGATCGGCCACGGCAAAGCCGCGCTGGGTCCAGTACTGAATACGCGGGTCGAGCATCGGGTAGCAGGCGGATGTCGGGCCGCCGTGCACGAAAACCACCAAGGGCGGTTTAACCTCGCCGTGCATCGCCGGGTAGAAGAAGCCGTGGGCTTCGCCGTTGCCGGACGGGTAGCGCAAGGTCTGCGGGCGGCTGATTTGTTCGGCGGGCAACGGTGCCACGCCACCGGCCAGCACGCGGGCTTGCTTGTCGCTGCGGCCAATGCGCAGGATCGCCGACGGGCTGACGGGGGAGGCGGCGATGCAATAGAGGTAGGCATCATCCAGCGCTAGGCAGCGAAACCGGCTGTAGTCGCCGGTGAAGTCTTCAACGCTGCCGTCAGCCGCGTGAATGCCCAAGCGTCCGAAACCGGCTTCGGTCCAGGTCGCCAAGTAGCTTTGTTCGCCCAGCGGCAACCAGGTCCGGCCGCCCAATTGCCAAGGTGCCGGGGCGTGGTCGGCCGCTGCGCTTTGCGCGGGCACCAGGCCTTCGCCCGACTCGGACCACGGCTGCCAGAAGCCGCCACGGTCGGTCAGGCAATACAGACGGTTGTGTTCGTCAAAGCGAGGCTGCTGCAGAGACTCTTCGCTCAAGTCTCCGGCAATGCAGTGCGCGGGGTTCCACTGGCCCTGGTGATGGCCTTCGGCGAGCATCAGGCGGGTTGAAGTCCAGGGTTGATGCGGGCGGCTCCACTCAAGCCAGGCCAGGCGCTGGCCGTCCGGGCTGAGGGTGGGGGCGGCGTAAAAGTCGGCGCCTTCGGCCAGCACCTGGCGCTGGCGGGTGGCCAGGTCGATGCTGACCAGCCGATGCTGCGCGGCGTCTTCTTCTACCGCCAAAACGCGGCCGTGGGCAAACTGCACGTCGCCGTAGCGGCAGGTGCCGTGGGTCAGCGCTTGCGGTGCGCTGCCGTCCAGGGCCTGTTGGTACAGTTGCTGATCGGTTTCGTTGACGAACACCACGCCGTCATCGCTAAGGCAAAAAGAACCCCCGCCGTATTCATACACCCGGCTGCTTACGCTGAAGATGGCGGGGGTCAGGCAGTGCGCCTGCTCATCGCGCCAGTGCCAAATGCGGCAGGTGCCTTCTTGTGGGCGGTATTCGTTCCAGAACAGGCCGTGGGGGCCGACCCGCAGTTCGGCGAAATCGACACCGGCGGCAACGGCGAGGGCGGCGCTGAAAGGTTCAGCCTTTTGCGATGAGGCGTGAGTTTCGTTCATTTCTGAAGGCCAATTGTTCGATGGTCTGGGTGGCGTGCTCGGCTTCTTCGCGCGCCTTGAGAATCAGGTCGTGTTGCGGCGATTTACTGCACACCGGGTCTGCGTTGCTGGCGTCTCCGGTGAGCATAAAGGCTTGGCAACGACAGCCCCCGAAGTCCTTTTCTTTCTCGTCGCACGAGCGGCAGGGCTCGGGCATCCAGTCATAGCCTCGAAAACGATTGAAGCCGAACGAGTCGTACCAGATGTGTTGCATGCTGTGGTCACGCACGTTAGGGAACTCGACCGGCATTTGTCTAGCCCCGTGGCACGGCAAGGCGGTGCCGTCCGGGGTCACGGTGAGGAAGATGCTGCCCCAACCGTTCATGCAGGCTTTTGGCCGCTCTTCGTAGTAGTCCGGGGTGACGAAGATCAGCTTGCACGGGTGGCCTTGTGCTTCGAGCTTGACGCGGTATTCGTTGGTGATGCGTTCAGCGCGTACCAATTGCTCTTTGGTCGGCAGCAGGCCGACCCGGTTGAGCTGCGCCCAGCCGTAGAACTGGCAGGTCGCCAGCTCGACAAAGTCGGCTTCGAGGGCGATGCACAGCTCGATGATGCGGTCGATTTTGTCGATGTTGTGCCGATGGGTGACGAAGTTCAGCACCATCGGGTAGCCGTGGGCTTTGACCGCGCGGGCCATTTCGAGCTTTTGCGCGAAGGCCTTTTTCGAGCCCGCGAGCAGGTTGTTCACTTGCTCGTCGCTGGCCTGGAAGCTGATCTGGATATGGTCCAGCCCGGCCTTTTTGAAGTCGCTGATTTTTTGCTCAGTGAGACCGATGCCGGAGGTGATCAGGTTGGTGTAAAAACCAAGCTTGCGGGCCTCGCCGATCAGCTCGGCCAAGTCCTGACGCACCAGCGGCTCGCCGCCTGAAAACCCCAATTGCGCCGCACCCATTTCCCGCGCTTCACGAAACACTTTGACCCATTGCTCGGTGCTCAGCTCTTTGCCTTGCTGGGCGAAGTCCAGCGGGTTGGAGCAATACGGGCATTGCAGCGGGCAGCGATACGTCAGCTCGGCGAGCAGCCACAGCGGCAGGCCGACCTCGGGTTTGGGCGGCAGCGCCAGCGGTCTGTCAGACAAGTTCGATCCAGTGCTGTGCACGGGCGACCTCCATAAATTGCTCGATGTCATCACCCAGCTCCGGCACGCCGGGGAACTGCGCATCCAGTGCGGCGATGATGGCTGCCACGTCGCGCTCGCCGTCGATTAGTCCACCGATCAGGGCCGCAGTCTCGTTGAGTTTGATCATGCCTTCGGGGTAGAGCAGCACATGGCCTTTTTGCGCAGGTTCGTACTGAAAACGATAGCCCTGGCGCCAGGTCGGGATTTTGCTGCGATCGAAGCTCATAGGGCGATTCCTTTGTGCCAGACACGTTGGTCGGTCACGCTGTGATAGGGCGGGCGGTCCAGCTCGTAGGCCATGGTCATGGCGTCGAGCATGCTCCACAAAATGTCCAGTTTGAACTGGAGAATCTCAAGCATGCGTTGCTGGCCAGCGTAGGTGGTGTAGTGCTGCAAGGTGATCGCCAGGCCATGCTCAACGTCGCGGCGCGCCTGACCCAGGCGGGTGCGGAAGTATTCATAACCGGTCGGGTCGATCCACGGGTAATGCTGCGGCCAGCTGTCGAGGCGCGACTGGTGGATCTGTGGGGCAAACATTTCGGTCAGTGAGCTGCTGGCGGCTTCTTCCCACGTAGCGCGACGGGCGAAGTTGACGTAGGCGTCGACCGCAAAGCGTACGCCGGGCAGCACCAGCTCCTGGGAGCGCAGTTGGTCCGGGTCCAGACCCACGGCCTGGCCCAGGCGCAGCCAGGCTTCGATGCCACCGTCTTCGCCGGGGGCGCCGTCGTGGTCGAGCAGGCGCTGGATCCACTCGCGGCGGACTTCGCGGTCCGGGCAGTTGGCCAGGATGGCGGCGTCTTTGAGCGGGATGTTGACCTGATAATAGAAGCGGTTGGCGACCCAGCCCTGGATCTGTTCGCGGGTCGCGCGGCCTTCATACATCGCCACCTGATACGGGTGATAGATGTGGTAATACGCGCCTTTGGCCCGCAGCGCGGCTTCGAACTCGGCAGTGGAGAGTGGGGCTTGGGTCATGGTGCCTCCAGAAGAATACGTTTTTGTAGTCGCTGCCGCAGGCTGCGATAAGGGGTGTAGCCCCTTCAAAACAGCAGGGCCGCTGCGCAGCCCATCGCAGCCTGCGGCAGCGACTACAGAGTTTTGTGGGTTACAACTCGATGCTCATGCCGTCAAAGGCCACTTCAACGCCCCGGCGGGCCAGTTCGGCGCGCTCGGCGGAGTCTTCGTCGAGGATCGGGTTGGTGTTGTTGATGTGGATCAGCACTTTGCGCTGCTCGGGCAATTGCTCCAGCACTTCGAGCATGCCGCCGGGGCCGTTCTGTGCCAGGTGGCCCATTTCACGGCCGGTGCGGGTGCCCACGCCACGGCGTTGCATTTCGTCGTCGTCCCACATCGTGCCGTCCACCAGCAGGCAATCGCTGCCCGCCATGATGTCCAGCAACGGCGCGTCGACCTTGCCCAGCCCCGGCGCGTAGAACAGTTTGCCGCCGGTGCGCAGGTCTTCAACGATCAGGCCGATGTTGTCACCCGGGTGCGGGTCGAAGCGGTGCGGCGAGTAAGGCGGCGCAGCACTGCGCAACGGCAGCGGGCTGAAACGCAGGTTCGGGCAGGCCGGGATGGTGAACGAGCCGTGCAGCTCGATGCGGTTCCAGTTCAGGCCGCCATTCCAGTGCTTGAGCATGTTGAACAGCGGGAAGCCGGTGCTCAGGTCTTCGTGGACCATGTCGGTGCACCACACCTCATGCGGGCAGCCTTCGCGCAGGCTCAGCAGGCCGGTGGTGTGGTCGATCTGGCTGTCCATCAAAATAATGGCGCTGATGCCGGTGTCACGCAGGGCGCGGCCCGGTTGCATCGGGGCGAAGCTCTGGAGTTGCGCGCGGATGTCGGGCGAGGTGTTGCACAGCACCCAGTTGACGCCATCGTCAGAGATCGCAATCGAGGATTGGGTGCGTGCTTTGGCGTTCAGGCTGCCATCGCGAAAACCCGCGCAGTTCACGCAGTTACAGTTCCACTGTGGAAAACCACCGCCGGCGGCGGAACCTAAAATCTGGACAAACATGGCGTGTTCTCTTGCAAATCTGAAAATAAAAACGCCCCGGCGAGCCGAGGCGTTGGGTTGCTCTGCTCAACTCTTGATAACCAAGAGCCGGGACAGATCAACGGCTTGCGAAGTACATGGTCACTTCAAAGCCAATACGCAGGTCGGTGTAAGCAGGTTTAGTCCACGACATAGGGTGTCTCCTTCAGCGGTTGGTGGGGTGTCTCTGGGTTAGTCCCTCTCCCGAAGGAGTGGTTCTGACAACTTGGACGGCTATGTTACTAAAATTGTCTGTTGCTGAGCGCTTCAATGTCGGAGAAAGCTCATTACGCGGTTGGTAAAAATCAGCTTTGTCCGAGAAAAAACGTTTCAGTTTCGGGCTGGGTAGCCAGGCACAGCCAAGCGCACTCAGGCTGATTAATCTGCTGAGCTGCCTGCAGTGTAGTCTGAGGATCCAGCCTTATAAGCGCGGTATAGAGCGCTTTCAAGTCGTCCGACGGGTGGCCACCCATTTTTGCTTGCCACAGCAGTTCGCTCGCTTGAGCCCCGCTCAATGACTCGGGCAAAAACTGCTGCGCCAAGGCGTCTCGCGCCTGGATGAAGGTTGTTTCATCCAGTGCCGTGATGAGCGTCGGCAATTGAGCCAGGAATGCGCGGATGTGCTCGAAGATGTCTGCCACGGGGGCGTGAGGCGATTGCACGCCGAACAGCAGGCCGGTTTGCCCATTGAGCTGGCGCAGCCCGCTGAACACCGCGTAGCCCAATTGCTGCTCAACCCGCAGCTGTTGATAGAACGGCGTGCTTGCCAACTGGGCGAGCAAACGCCATGCGGCCTCGGCCGCCAGATCACCGGCGGGTGCCGGGCAAAACAGCAGCACGGCGTGTTCACTGGAATCGCAGGGTTCTGTGACCCAGCGCCGTTGCGCCGAGTGCGCGGCCACTGGCAAGTGCGCGTCCGGCGTGCCGGGGGCTTTGTTCAAGGCGGCGCTGATCAAGGGCTGCGTGGCCGCAGGCAGGCCGAGCGCGAGGCCGTCCCAGCGTGCCCCCGCCCAGCCTTGGCTGGCATCGCTCAAGGTGGCGTCGGTGGCAGGCTGGCTGCATTGCGGCAGGCGTTTAAGTAACTGGCGAATCGGCATCAACGGCGCCGCTGGCGAGGTGCCCGGCGGTGCGTCCGGTGTTTCGAGGGCGCGCAAAGCGTGCTCCAGAATGGCGGGCATCGGCGTGTGCAAGCCCTGCATTTTCAGCTGCCAGTCATGGCCTGAAGCACTGCATGACAGTTCGACCCCGGCCTCGCGGGCATCCTGTTGCAGCGGGCGCAGGCGGTTCTCCAGTGCGAGCAGCAGGCTGTCGGCCGGGCTGGCCGGCAAGCGCCAGCGCAGGTAAACCGCGGCCTCGTGGCCGGTGGCGGGCAGGTCTGCGCTGAAGCTCATGGCCGAATGATCACGGCGGCTGCGCAAGCGGTCTTGGGCAAAGGTGCGCAAGCCCCGGTGAGCGCTGGTCTGGCCACGGATCAATCCCGCATTGGCTGGCTTTTCGGGGGCGCTCAAAAACGGGTTGGGCGGTGGCAACTGCCAGGCGTGTCCAGTGGCCGGTTGCACCGGTGGCAGCATCTGTTGCAGCAGACCTGCGAGCGCTGCTACGGCTTGATCTGACAACCCAGGCACACGTTGCTCACAATCAGCGCGGGCCAGTTCCAGCGCGCTGTTGACCTCCAGCTGACGCTGGCGCAGCCATTGGAATTCGTTGCGCAGGGCGGGATGGTGTTGCTGCGTGTTGAAATAGGCCAGCCAGTCGTAAAACGCGTCGCGCACGGGCGTGGCGTTTTGCGTCATGTTGCCCGCCGCGCTGAAGGCGATGTGCAGCAGCGCCTGGCCCTCGAACTGGTACAGCACTTCTGCTTTCAGGCCGGTGCACAGTTGCTGCTCGCGCAGGTAGGCGATAAGGCCTCCCGGCTTGTCGACATTGATCCAGCGGCACAAAAAGTCCAGCGCCGTGCTGGAGGCCTCGGGCAGTTGTTCGAAGGCGAACAGCAGGTTCAGATGCTGGCCGTCGAGTTGCTGGTACACGGTTTCGCCGTTTGGCAGCAAGGTCGGTGGGCGGGTTTGCGCCTTCACTGGGCCGGTGGCAAAGGGTTCGGTATAGCGCTCGGCCAGGGCTAGCAGTTCGGCTTCGGGCACCGGGCCGACCAGGCTCAGGCTGATGTTGCCGGCGTGATAAAACGTTCGGTAAAAATCGTGCAGGGCGTGCTGAAATGCAGGGCGCTGGATCGGCAGGCTGTAGCGATTACCGGCGTGAAAAGCCCGCAGCGGGTGGGACGGGTTCAGCGGCTGGAGCAATTCGAACTGGCGCCGGGCCGATGGCTCACGGGCCCAGGCGATAAATTCTGCGTGCAGCACTTCACGTTCGCGCAGTTGGTCTGCCGGGTTCATGCGTGGCTGAGCGAGCATGTCGCACAAACGCGCCAGGCCGCCTTCGAACGCGGCCACCGGCAGTTCAAAAAAGAAGTCGGTGTGGCGCTCGCTGGTGCGGGCGTTAACCTGGCCGCCGTGGCGTTGCACGTAGGCCATCAGGTTGTCGGCGGCGGGGTAGCGCTCGGTGCCGAGGAACAACAGGTGTTCGAGAAAGTGCGCGAGCCCCGGCCAGGCGGCTGGCACGTCGTGGCTGCCTGCGTGAACCCGTAAAAACGCCGCACAGCGCTTGAGGCGCGGCGCGTGGCGCAGTGAAAGAGTCAGGCCGTCAGTGAGGGTCAAACGGCGGGCTTGGGAGGGGTTCAGCGCAGACATGGGCATTTCCGGAACAGAGATGCCCACATGCTAGCGGATTACGGGCGATCAGCGTTTGCTCAGCGCGGTGTAAAGTTCGGGGCGGCGATCGGCCAGGTAGAAGTTGCCGGTACGGGCATCCTCCAATTGTTGGCTTTCAAGGGTGGCGGTAATCAGGGTTTCGTCCTGCTCGGCCACGGCGATTTGCTGGCCGTTGGGGGCGCTAATGCTACTTTGCCCGCAGTAATGGACGTTGCCTTCGTGCCCGCAATAGTTGGCGTAGGCCACATAGCACTGGTTTTCGAAGGCCCGGCTACGCACGGTCACCTCGGCGATAAAGTCGTACGGCGCCATATTGGCGGTGGGGACGACGATCAGCTCGGCCCCGGCGAGGGCCAGACGGCGGGTGTTTTCGGGGAATTCGAGGTCGTAGCAAATCAGCAGGCCGAGTTGCCAGCCATTCAGTTCGAATACCGGAAAGGCGTCCGGGCCGGGGCTGAACATGTCGCGATCGAGTTGGCCGAACAGATGGGTTTTGCGGTAGTTGCACAGGCTTTTGCCGTGGCTGTCGATCACCTGCACGCTGTTGTAGATGTGCCCGTCAAGGTCGCGCTCGGGGTAGCCGTAGGCAATCGCGATGCCGGTGGTTTGCGCCAGCTCGGCAATTTGCAGCGCGGCGTCGCCGTCAGAGGGCTGGGCCAGATCGGCCACCGCTTTGGCGCCAATGTTGTAGCCCGTGAGGAACATTTCGGGCAGGACCAGCAAGTCAATGTCCTGGGCTTGCGAAGCGATGGAAGCCAGGCGCTGGAGGTTGCCTGCCACGTCGAGTGGCAAGGGTTGGCATTGGTAAAGGGCGATGCGCATGGTGGCTCTCCTTATTCACTATCCCTGTGGGAGCGGGCTGGTTTTGCGGTCTTTTCAAGGTCAAAAGATCGCGAGGCGAGCTCGCTCCTACAGGGGGCAGCGGGGTTGCTTTGCGGTCAGTCCGGCAAGGCAATCGGGCCGATGTCTTTGAAGACATCGCCTGGGCCCGGGTTGTCGGCGTGGGTGCTGCCGCCGAAGTGGGTCATGATGCCCCAGACCGCGTTCAACGATGTTTGCACGGCGCCTTCAACCCAGGCCGGTGTCCATGAGACATCATCGCCGGCAATAAAAATCCCGCGCTGTTCGCCGGGCAGGTCTTGCTGCATGAAATGCGCGTACATGCGCTGGTTGTATCGGTAGTGACCCGGCAGCGCACCTTTGAAGGCACCGAGGAAATGCGGGTCGGCTTCCCACGACACGGTGATCGGATCACCGATGATGCGGCTGGCGATGTCGACCTTCGGGTAGATTTTTTTCAGCGAGTCGAGGGCCAGCTTGACGCGTTTTTCCACAGGGTGCGGGAGCATTTTCAGCGCATCGCTCATCCATGAGTACGACAGGCAAATCACCCCCGGCTTGTCGTCGCCGTTGTCGAACAGGTAGGTGCCACGGGTCAGGCGGTCGGTGAGGGTCATGCTCATGAGGTCGCGGCCGGTGTCCGGGTCTTTGTCTTTCCAGAACGGGCGGTCGACCATTACGAAGGTTTTTGACGACTGCATGTAACGGGTACGGTCCAGCGCCATCCATACTTTTTGTGAGAACAGCGATTCTTCGCAGTCGATTTGCGTGGTCAGCAACCAGCTTTGGCACGTCACCAACACGGCTTCGTGGGTGCGAGTGACGCCGAGGTTGTCGGTGACCGAAAACTGCCCGTCGGCGGCACGGGAAATGGCTTTGACCCCGGTGCGCGGCGCGCCGCGATGCAGCGAGCGCAGGCTGGTACCTTCAGGCCAATGGGCGCAGCGCTGCGGCACATGGCTCCAGATGCCCAGCGGCACTTGCTCGACGCCGCCCACCACGAGGTGCTGGTGGTCGTCGCAGTTGGTCATTACTACGCGGAAAATTTCCAGCATCGAGTTGGGGAAGTCCGAGTCCCACCCGCCGGTGCCAAACCCGACCTGACCAAACACTTCGCGGTGCTGGAAAGACAACTTGGCGAAGGCTTTGGAGGTGGCGACAAAGTCATAGAAGGTGCGGTCGTCCCACAACGGAACCAGGGTATTCCACAGCTCTTTCAGGCGCGGGACGTCGCGGTCGCGGATGGCTTGTTGTATATCTCCAAAGCGCGAGCCTTCCTCCAGCGCGTCTGCCCAGGCGTCAGCCACTTCCTGGAACAGGGCGGGTAGATCCGCCAGCTTTTGTGCGTAAAAGGTCTGGCCTTCGAGGTCGATGACGGTGCTGCCGGACGCGGGTGTCAGCGGGTTGGGGAACGGTTTGGTTTCCAGCCCCAGCTTGTCGACGTAATGGTAAAACGCGGTGGAAGACACCGGAAAACGCATGCCGCCCAACTCGGCAATCACCCCTTCGCTGCCCTCGAAGGCTTGCGAACGCAGGCGCCCGCCCATCTTCGACGCTTCATAAACCACGGGCTTGAGGCCCAGTTTCATCAACTCGTAAGCGGCCACCATGCCCGCCATCCCGGCGCCGACAATCGCCACCTCAGCGCCCAGCTTATTGGCCGGAATACTGCCCAGCCCGGCCGGGTGTTCGATCCAGTCATCAAAGGCAAAGGGGAAGTCGGGGCCGAAAATAGTGATCGGTTTTTTGCCGTCGGCAGGGTGGCGATTGTTCTTGTTCATGGCTGACCTTACTGGGCGACTCGCGTTACACGTGAGTATAGGAAAAGACAGTCGCCAGTTTAGGGAGCGCGGAACACGGTAATAAGACGCAAAGTGTCGTCGTTATGACATTTGTTTAGTCAATATGACGAATCTGGCTGACAGAGTGATGTGTGGCGCAGGCATAACGCCTTAGCCGCGGTCGACCTTGCTGCTGAGAATGATCGAAGTGGTGGTTTTTTCGACACCGTCGACGCTGCCGATCTGATCGAGCAACTGGTCCAGTTGCTCGGGGGATTCGCTGCGCAGCCAGGCCACGTAATCGAACTCGCCACTCACGGCGCACAACTGTTGCACCTGGGCCATGCTGCTCAGACGCCGCACCACCTCTTTGCCGGAGCGCGGCTGCACGGTAATCCCGACATAGGCTTGCAGCCCGCCATCCACCAGACGCTGGCTCAAACGCACGCCATAGCCGGTGATGACCCTGGTTTTTTCCAGCCGCGCCAGGCGCGACGTCACCGTGGTGCGCGCAATCCCCAACTGCCGCGCCAACATCGCCACACTCTCACGCGCATTAAGCTGCAAGGCCGCGATTAATTGGCGGTCAATGTCATCCAGTGCAGGCGGGTGGGTATCAGGCACAGGAAGGCTCCGGTGTGGGCAGGGTGGGGCAGGTAGGGTAAGGGACAGGCCGGGTCTTCTCAACCGGCAAAATCTGGCCCGGCAGTGTTGAAATTGATGAGCGTTGATCTACGCTTGCCCGAAGATGCGGGGCGTTACATGAAGTGTGACAATCTGACTATTATCATAAAAAATAATAGGTCTATCTAAAACAAGTTAAAAAACCAATCTATTTCGATACTTTGTAAAGATTGGATAAAAGTTAGTTGCGCCAGCGCTACGTTAAAGAAGTTGTTTAATAGTTGTTATTTAAGCAGGTCAGTCATTAATAGCCACTCTGCAGTCATGGATTATGCAGAGTGGCTTTATTATTAAGTGCGGACCTTAAGATGGATAGGTGAGTGCGCAACTTTATCGGGTTGCGGCACTGGAAGTTTGAGAGTGCTGAATTAGTTAGAGCCGTCTAAGAGGGTAAGGGAATGTCCGACATCACATTGGCAGGCGATGGGTCTACAAGCAGTGACCCGGTGAAAAAAGCTAGCTCGCCCAGTTCATCCAGCTCTTCTGACGCCAAGCCGGCGCGACTGGATGCTGAGGGTATCAAGAAAGAAATAAGCCAACTCAACAGTTCGCCAGATGGCCTTAGTTCGGCAACGGCCAAGAGCCTGCTTGAAAAGTATGGGCCGAACGCCATTGAGGCCAAAGAAGACAGTCGCTGGAAAAAGCTGCTCGGTTATTTCTGGGGGCCTATTCCATGGATGATTGAAATTGCGGCACTTATCTCGTTGGCGCGTCAGGACTGGCCAGACTTTATCGTGATTACCGGCCTGCTGCTTTATAACGCGGCTGTCGGTTTTTGGCAGGACAACAAAGCCGCCAGTGCACTGGCGGCGCTGAAGAAAGGTTTGGCACTTAAAGCCCACGCCAAGCGTGACGGGAAGTTGCAAACCATCGATGCGGCCGAACTGGTGCCGGGGGATGTGGTGACGGTGTCCGGTGGGGAGATTTTGCCCGCCGACTTGCTATTGATCGATGGCGCTTATTTGTCGGTGGATCAGGCGGCGTTAACGGGTGAGTCTTTACCTGTATCGAAGATGGTCGGTGACAGCGGTTATTCCGGCTCTATCGCGCGGCAAGGTTCGATGACCGGTATTGTCACGTCAACCGGTAACAATACGTTCTTTGGTCGCACAGCCAAGTTGGTGGCCAGTGCGGGGGCCAAGTCGCACGCTGAACAAGCGGTACTGCGTATCGGGGATTTCCTTATTATCCTCGCGGCCATTCTGGCGCTGATTCTGGTCGGCACGCAGTTGTACAAAGACATTGTTGTGCAAGGGCATTGGGCGTGGTCTGAAGCCGGTGATATTGCGCAGTTTGTGTTGGTGTTGCTGATCGCTTCGGTGCCGGTGGCCATGCCAGCGGTGATGTCCGTCACCATGGCGCTGGGGGCATTGGCGTTATCCAAACAAAAGGCCATTGTTTCGCGGTTGTCGGCCATTGAGGAACTGGCCGGGGTTGATGTGTTGTGCTCCGATAAAACCGGGACGCTGACGCAAAACCACCTGACCGTTGATAGCGCGATTCCTTTTGACCCTAAAACAACTCCCGATGAAGTGATTCTAGGCGCGGCGTTGGCGTGTCAGCCGGAAAGTACGGATGCCATTGACCAGGCTGTATTGAGTGCGCTGAAAGATAAAAAATCGCTGGATGGCTTTAAACAAGTCAGCTTCACGCCTTTTGACCCGGTCAATAAAAAGACCCTGGCGGTGGTGCAAGACGCTTCGCAAAAACAGACGTCCTATGCGAAAGGGGCGCCGCAAGTGATTGCCACGTTGTGCGGTATCAGTGAAACCTCCAGCGACGATCCGCGCTCCACGGCTTATTTCGGCAAAGTCAGCGAACTGGCCAGCCATGGCACGCGCGCACTCGGTGTTGCACGTTCGGATGATGGCGGCAAAACCTGGGACCTCCTGGGCTTGCTGGCCTTGCTCGATCCGCCACGCCCTGACGCTAAAGAAACCATTGCCCAGGCACGTGCGCTGGGCCTGTCGGTGAAGATGGTCACGGGCGATGACGTGGCGATTGGTTCCGAAATCTCCCGGCAACTGGGGCTTGGGACGCACTTGCTGGTTGCTGATCAGGTGTTCCCAAAAGATACGGACAACAACCATATTCCGATTGATGCGGCCCGTGCAGTTGAGGCGGCCGACGGGTTTGGACGCGTGTTCCCGGAGAACAAATACCAGATCGTTAAAGCGCTGCAAGAGCGTAATCACATTGTTGCAATGACAGGGGATGGTGTTAACGACGCCCCGGCCTTGAAACAAGCTGAATGCGGTATTGCGGTGTCGGGTGCAACAGACGCGGCAAGATCGGCCGCCGCGCTGATTTTGACAGCCCCGGGGTTATCCACGATTGTGAATGCCATTGAAGAAGCGCGGGCTATCTTCGAGCGCATTACCTCGTATGTGTACTACCGGATTGCGATGACGATTTGCATCATGTTTGTGGTGGTGCTGTCTTATTTGGTATTCGGCGTGCGTCCGTTGACCGCCATCATGATTGTGGTACTGGCGTTGCTGGATGATATTCCGATCATGACCATCGCCTATGACAACGTCAAAATAGCCAAGAAACCGGTGCGGTGGGATATGCACCGAATCATCATATTCTCTTCACTGATGGGGTTGATGGCACTGGCGCAGAGCTTTGGTCTTGTTCTGATCTCGATGTACTGGATGAACAACGCAGAACTGATGCATGTGTTTGCACTCGACCTGAGTCATCTACAGACCATGTTGTTCTTGCAGTTGGCAGCGGGCGGCCACTTGTTGCTGTTTGTGGTGCGTAACCGTAACAGCGTGTTCAAACCACCGTTCCCGTCGTTGCCGCTGTTGTTGGCGGTTATCGGTACACAGATTGTCGCGGTGTTTATTTGTGCCTTCGGTATTTTCGTCCCGGCTATTTCGTGGGAACTGATCGGCGTTGTCTGGGTGTACGTCCTTGTCTGGATGGTGATCATCGATATCGTGAAGTTGATCTACTTCTCCGTCGTCGACAAGCGTGAAAAACAAAGCGAAAACCTGACTAAAGCCATCGCATGACTAGGGAAGCCAGACTATGAGCCTTATGAGTAAGTTGATTGTTAAGCCAGGGTCAAAAATTCGCCTCGCTGACGTGGACCCTGACTTTCATGGTCCTTATAAATCGGAAAAGGATGCGCAAAAGCATCTTGATCAACAGTCCGCCAGCATCTCTGACCTGCAAAAGAAGCTCTATGCCGAGCGTAAACATTCCTTGCTGATTGTTTTGCAGGGCATTGATGCGGCCGGTAAAGATGGTACTTGCTGGCATGTGTTGCGTTCGATGAACCCGCAAGGCACCAATGTGCATGGTTTCAAGCAGCCGACAGCCGAAGAAAGCAGCCATGATTTTCTTTGGCGGGTGCATCCCCATGTACCGGCCGACGGCAACGTGGCGATTTTTAACCGTTCGCACTATGAAGACGTGCTTGTGCAGCGCGTGCACAAAATGGCGCCCGGCAAGGTCATTGAAAAGCGCTACGACTTGATCAATGCGTTTGAAAGCACCGTGCATTCGAATAACACGACGATCTTGAAGTTCTTCTTGTACATCTCGCCAGAGGAGCAGTTGAGAAGGTTTGAAGAGCGTCTGGATGATCCGATGCGGCAGTGGAAAATCAGCGAGGGTGACTATTCAGAGCGCGCCCTGTGGGACGACTACATCAAGGCGTATGAGGCGATGTTGAACAAATGTTCGACTGATCATGCGCCCTGGTATGTCATCCCGGCCAACCACAAGTGGTTCCGCAACCTGGCTGTCGGGAGCATTGTTGAGAAGACGCTCAAAGACATGAAGATGCAGTTGCCCAAACCTACGGTTGATCTCAAAGAAATCAGAAGGAAGTACCACCAGGCCAAGAAAGAAAAACTCTAAATCATTAGAGCGCCGCCCTGAAGGTTTTGAACGTTCAGGGCGGCGATGGCCAGGTCTGACATCTCATGGCGTTTCCTGTTGGTTGATCAGAGCAGGAAGCGCTATTGGCATTTAGCGGTTCACCTTATATCGGCCTGTGACGGGCTTCATTGCATTAGGCGTCGTTATGTACACAACCCTGCTCATTTTCTTCATGGTTTATTTGGTAATGGGTGTCGGTAAGCTGCCGGCATTTAACGTGGACAGAACGGGCGCTGCAGTCGTTGGCGCCCTGGCCATGATCGTAGCAGGAAGCCTTAGCCCGCAAGCCGCGTGGGATGCCATCGACTACCGCACCCTTGGGCTGTTGTTTGGCTTGATGGTGGTGTCGGGGGCGTTCACGGTCTCGGGGTTTTATGCCTGGGCTGCGGAGAAAGTCGCAACGCTGAAAATTACCCCGGTCGCGCTGTTGGCAGTCTTTATTGCCGTCAGTGCCGGGCTTTCGTCATTGCTGACCAATGACGTGGTGGTGTTGTCGATGACGCCGCTGCTGGTCAGCGTGGCGCTGGCACGGGGGCTTAACCCGGTGCCGTTTTTGCTGGCATTTTGTTTTGCGGCCAACTCCGGTGCCGCGGGCACTCTGATCGGCAGCCCGCAAAACATGATTGCGGCCCAAGCGCTTGATCTCTCGTTTAACGAATTCATGATTGCTGCAGGGGTGCCGGCGCTTTTATCGCTGCCGATCATCTGGTGCATCATCGCGTGGCAATACCGTGGCAAATGGACGCTGGAGCGTAAGACGGACAAAGCGGTTGTTCACCCTCCCGTACAGCTCGATAAAGTCGAAACGACCAAAGCCATCATCGTCGCCAGCGCCGTGATCATCGCCCTGGTGGCCGACATATGGCCGCGAGAACTGGTTGCCCTGGCCGGCGCGGGCATCCTGCTGGTCAACCGCAGCCTGGCTTCCAAAGACGTGCTCAAGCAAGTTGATGGCAACCTGTTGCTGCTGATTATCGGCTTGTTCATTTGCAACCAGGCACTCGCCAATACCGGACTGCCGCAATCGCTGTTTGACTGGCTGCGCCATGTGGGCATCGACGTTAACGACCCTATTTCGCTGTTTGTGGCCGGTTCATTGCTCAGTGATGTGGTCGGCAACAACCCGGCGGTCATGCTGCTTTCCCCATACCTGCACCCGGACAACAACGCGCAGTCGTTAGGTGCTGCAATTGCGTTGGGTACCGGATTTTCGAGCAACCTTATTATTTTCGGCAGCTTGGCCGGGATCATCGTCGTGGAACAGGCGGCGGGGTGCGGTATCAAGATCTCGTTCGGGTCATTCGCAAAGTCCGGGGTGCCGGTGACCTTGGTGACCTTGCTGATGGCGGGGCTGTGGATTGCGTTTTTGTGACGGGGAGGAGGGATTGCGGGGCTTCAGGGGCGGTCCTGCGGCCCGCATCGCAGCCTCGTGCCTCGGCAGCGACTACAGGGGAGTGGGGCGATGAGCTCTTTGTTAAGGGCACAAAAAAGCCGCGCAGTGCGCGGCTTTTAATGTGGTGGGCCCAGCAGGACTCGAACCTGCGACCAAGGGATTATGAGCCCGACTAAAAGTGCAGTGTTCATTATTTAAAACCAGCAAAATCAGGGTTTTTACTGGGTATTTGTTTATATGTGCAGAATAGAAATACCGGTAAATTGGACGGAAGTTGGACGGAAAAAAACCGAGGTACTGCACAACCTTTCAAAACCTTGTACTCAGTGCAATTGCCTCCGGCCTTACAAGACCCATATACGGCGCGGCTTAGCTACCTGATTGCACTACCCCATGGGTTTGCACAAAAACCCAACGCAAAGCCCGTCGGCGGGAGGGGGATAAGTGCTTTTTCTCCAAGAATTTTTATGGCGAAGCAAATTTTCTATCTCCAGCTCGCAAGTCCCGAATCAGGTCATCTCCCATCGTGGGTGGCTTTGCGCCATCATTTGTCGGACAATATTAAGATCCGATCCTGATACGTTAAGGATCCACAGGATGGGATATTGAATAAACGACGGAGCGGCATTTGGAATGTTAAAAAGCAAGGATCTAAGCCAACTGGATATTGACGGTGTTTTCTGTATAAGCCTTAAAGAACGTACAGACCGTCGTGAGTTGCTGGAAAAGGAATTCGAAGGAAGTGGTTTGCACATTGAGTTCCTGATAGTTGAACGTAACAACGAGAGCCCAGAGCGAGGCTGCTTCGAGTCTCATGTGACATGTGCAAAATTAGCGATTGAACGTAGCTATCGACGTGTGCTCATCCTTGAGGATGACGCAACATTGATGCAGTTCGAATCGGTCCAAGTACAACAGATAAACTCTTTCATGAGCCGTCATGATCCTGACCAATTTTACTTAGGGGCGAATCTCGGAAAGGTCTGGCTCACTTGGAATAAAGGGGTCGCACGGGTTCGCGCTAAGGGCACCCATGCTTACATCCTGTCCCGCAAGGGGTGCGAGCACTTGCTAAGTCATGCCCCCTACTCTGGTGTGGCAATTGACAAGGTGTACTCAAAGCACTTTAAAGCCTATATGTCCTTCCCGATGCTGAGCCAGCAACAGCCTGAAGAGGTAGTCGCAAGTGATGTACTTGCCGCCCGCTCAACCGACGGTACCTTCCCAGATGCCAAGTTCTGGAAGGAGAATTGGCGCAGGCAATACACTCAGGTATTTAAGAACATTGTGAAAACAGTGTTGTACCGTGATATGTAGGCAAAGAAAAACCCGCTTGTAGCGGGTTTTCTTTACTTGTCTAATTCACATTGTGATTGGTTTCAACTGCACTCCCAATGCCCTACTGGCAGTGCCTGCAGCTGCGAATGCGGCAGCGTTGTTAGGGGCTGGACTTGAGCTGTAGAGGTGGCCGGCCAACTGGCTGTTCATCTGTTCCACTAGGTCCAGCAGGTCACATAGCACCTGCAGCACATTGATCCCTTCCGATCCCAGCCAGGTCTTGGGCGCCTGCAGGCGCTGGCCATCCCCGGCCACGCTTTTGCGCAGCCCCTCGATCCGCTCTTGCATATCGCCACTGACGGTGGCGTTGTACTTATCCCCAACCACCAGATTCAGATCCCGGCCCGTGGCTTGGTGTAAATCATCCACAGCCGCTACGCTCATCGATCCGCCTGCTAGCAGTTTCACGGCGCCCATGGCTTCGATGGTTTTGACGCCGCCTACTGTCTCCTTTGAATGGTCGTCCACTTCTTGGATGTGGCTTTGATAGTGCTCCTGGTTGTCCAGGGCCTGGACTTCGCGATCGGCTGAAAAGTCCTGTATGCGACCGTCGGTTTGCCGCGACCAGTTGCCGTCGGCGTCCACGCGCTGCTGGGCGGTTTCGCTGTGCTGCCAGACTTGATCCCCTTTCGGCACTTTGGGCAGGCTCAGGCCGTGGGGCAGGATGGTCTGGATAAAGGGCTTGCTCGGCATGCCGTAGGCGAAGTTGACCACCACCATACTGCTTTCCCCGTACCAGCACCCGGACAACAACGCGCAGTCGTTAGGTGCTGCAATTGCGTTGGGTACCGGATTTTCGAGCAACCTTATTATTTTCGGCAGCTTGGCCGGGATCATCGTCGTGGAACAGGCGGCGGGGTGCGGTATCAAGATCTCGTTCGGGTCATTCGCGAAGTCCGGGGTGCCGGTGACCTTGGTGACCTTGCTGATGGCGGGGCTGTGGATTGCGTTTTTGTGACGGGGAGGAGGGATTGCGGGGCTTCAGGGGCGGTCCTGCGGCCCGCATCGCAGCCTCGTGCCTCGGCAGCGACTACAGGGGAGTGGGGCGATGAGCTCTTTGTTAAGGGCACAAAAAAGCCGCGCAATGCGCGGCTTTTAATGTGGTGGGCCCAGCAGGACTCGAACCTGCGACCAAGGGATTATGAGTCCCCTGCTCTAACCAACTGAGCTATAGGCCCTAAGTAAGCCGGGGATTATAACGATGGTTTCTTAGGAGTGCTATCCGAAAAATCTTAATTAGAGGTACGAAGAATTCTGCGTGCGAATTCTGTCGCATTTGAAGGCGTGCAGGCGCTGTATTGCCCACAAAGCAAAACCCCCGGCAGGGCCGGGGGTTTTGGGATCACTCGTCGAGGAAGGAGCGCAAGTGCTCGCTTCTCGTCGGGTGGCGCAGCTTACGCAGCGCTTTGGCTTCGATCTGACGAATCCGCTCACGGGTAACGTCGAACTGCTTACCAACCTCCTCAAGGGTATGGTCGGTATTCATGTCGATACCGAAACGCATGCGCAGTACTTTGGCTTCACGTGCCGTCAGGCCGCCGAGTACGTCGCGTGTCGCTTCTTTAAGGCTCTCAACGGTGGCTACATCGATTGGCGACTGCATGGTCGAGTCTTCGATGAAGTCGCCCAGATGGGAGTCTTCGTCATCACCGATCGGGGTTTCCATGGAGATCGGCTCTTTAGCGATCTTCAATACCTTGCGGATTTTGTCCTCAGGCATTTCCATGCGTTCGCCCAGCTCTTCCGGGGTCGGTTCACGGCCCATTTCCTGCAACATCTGGCGGGAAATACGGTTGAGCTTGTTGATCGTCTCGATCATGTGCACCGGAATACGGATGGTGCGGGCCTGGTCGGCGATCGAGCGAGTGATCGCCTGACGGATCCACCAGGTGGCATAAGTCGAGAATTTGTAGCCGCGGCGGTATTCAAACTTGTCTACCGCTTTCATCAAGCCGATGTTGCCTTCCTGGATCAGGTCGAGGAACTGCAAGCCACGGTTGGTGTACTTCTTGGCGATGGAGATCACCAGACGCAAGTTCGCTTCAACCATCTCTTTCTTCGCGCGGCGGGCCTTGGCCTCACCGATCGACATGCGACGGTTGATGTCCTTGATCTCAGCAACCGTCAAGCCGGTTTCTGCTTCCAGTGCCGACAGCTTTTGCTGGCAACGGATGATGTCCGGTTGCAGGCGGCCAATGGCTTCAGCGTATTTGCTTTTGCCTTTGGCCAGCGAATCGCTCCAGCTTTCGTCAACTTCGTTGCCCGGGAACAGGCGCAGGAAGTCGGCGCGTGGCATACGTGCATCACGTACGCACAGCTGCATGATGGCGCGTTCTTGTGCACGCAGACGCTCCAGGGCACTGCGAACACGCTCAACCAAACCTTCGAATTGCTTCGGAACCAGTTTGATCGGCATGAACAACTCAGCCAGGGCAACCAGTTCGATGATGGCTTGCTTGCTGTCGCGGCCGTGCTTTTTCAGCGCCTTGCGAGTGATTTCCATCTGATCAGAGACGGCACCAAAACGCTGGGCAGCAATGACCGGATCTGGACCGCTTTCAGCTTCTTCTTCATCGTCTGAAGATTCTGCGTCGTCATCGTCGCTGTCGTCGTCAGCTTTAGCAGCTTTGGCGTCGACAGGTGGCGGAACTTCTGCGGCAGGTGGCGTAATACCGTCGTCCGGGTCGATATAACCGCTCAGAACGTCGGACAGGCGGCCACCTTCGGTGGTGACGCGAGTGTACTCGGAGAGAATGTGGTCAACCGTGCCAGGGAAGTGCGCGATTGCGCTCATCACTTCACGGATGCCTTCTTCGATACGCTTGGCGATTTCGATTTCGCCTTCACGTGTCAGCAACTCTACCGTACCCATTTCACGCATATACATACGTACAGGGTCAGTCGTACGACCAATATCGGTCTCTACTGCCGCCAACGCTGCGGCTGCTTCTTCAGCAGCGGCTTCGTCGGTGTCAGCATCGGCCAACATAAGGGCGTCCGCATCCGGAGCACTCTCGTGTACGGGGATCCCCATGTCATTAATCATGCGGATGATGTCTTCCACTTGCTCCGGATCTGAAATATCTTCGGGCAGGTGGTCGTTGACCTCTGCGTAAGTCAGATACTTCTGCTCACGGCCGAGGGTGATCAACTCTTTGATACGAGACTGCTGTTGCGCTTTTCCGGACATAACACCCTATCCACTGAAGGTCTTGGCGGGCAAAAAACAAGCCGAGGATTATACCTTAGCTGTGACCTCACGCGCCAGTTGAGGTCGGGTTTGATGCAGGATTATTGCGACTCAAGAGGTCGCGTAACTGGTTTTTTTCCTCGGTACTAAGCTCGCCTTGACGTGCTTTTCGAAGAAGTTGCTCTAGATTTCGCTCACGTTGGCGTGCTGACAAGCTAGTTATGGTGTCGAAAAACTGTTGTTCAAGGTTGTCGGCGTCAATTAGCCATTCCTTTTCCAGCAATCGTTGTAACAATCGACCCTGCTCGGTGCCGTGCCAGCGCGACAGCAACTGAATAGAGCTTAGCTTAGGATTTTTCTGTACGGCTTCTACCAGAGCAATCAGTAGCTGATTATTGGTCTGGTCTTCTGCCGCAAAGTGCCCGGCGTCCTCAACTTTTTTTGCCAGTTGGGGATGGTGCAGCAGGGTGCGCAAGGCCGTTAGCGTGGGCGGTTCGACGCCGACGGGCACCCAGGCCTGCTCGCGCTCGGCACCGCGTTTGCCTTTTTTGTCCCAAGGTTTGTTTTCCCACTTTTTACCGCCAGCGCCAGGCTTTTTCGGGGTCCATTCCTGTTGGGGGATGTACACGTCCGGTTGCTGGAAGTCGCTGTAGTCGGGCATTGCGTCGTAATCAATGCCAGGGTCGTAAGCGGGTTGGGCCTGAGGTTTGACGGGCGCGCTTTGTGCCAGTTGGCTGACCATGTCGTGGGTCAGGCCGGTGATTTCGGTCAGGCGCTGACGCATCAGTGTGCGCAGGTTGGCGCCTGGCACTTTGTCGATCAGCGGTGCTGCCAGCGTGACCATGTGGGCTTTGCCCTCAAGCGACCGCGGGTCGGCTTCTTCGGTCAGTTGCTGGAAAAAGTAATCGGCCAGCGGTTGTGCGTGCTGATTGATGCGCGCCTTGAAGGCGTCGGTGCCTTCGGAGCGCACCAATGTGTCCGGGTCTTCGCCCTCGGGCAAAAACAGAAAGCGCGCACGGCGACCGTCCTGCAAGCACGAGAGGGTTGCTTCAAGGGCGCGCCAGGCAGCGTTGCGGCCAGCCTGATCGCCGTCAAAACAGAATAGAACGCTGGGCACCACGCGAAACAAGCGTTTCATGTGCTCTTCGCTGGTGGCGGTACCCAAGGTGGCGACGGCATTGCGCAGGCCTTGCTGGGCCAGCGCGATCACGTCCATGTAGCCTTCAACCACGATGATTTCATCGAGGCTGCGGTTGAATTTGCGTGCCTCAAACAGCCCGTAGAGTTCCTGGCCCTTGTGGAACACAGGGGTTTCCGGGGAGTTCAGGTATTTGGGTTTGTCGTCGCCGAGCACGCGGCCGCCGAACGCAATGATGCGGCCACGGCTGTCGCGGATCGGGAACATCACGCGGTCGCGAAAGCGGTCGTAGCGTTTGCCGGTCTCGGCGTTCTCCACCAGCAGCCCGGCGTCAATCATCGCCTTTTGCTGCAGTGTGTCGTTGCTCAAGTGCTTGAACAGGTTGTCCCAGCCGGGCGGGGCGAAACCGAGGCCAAAGTCGCGAGCGATTTCGCCGGTCAGGCCGCGGCCTTTGAGGTATTCGACGGCGACTTTTCGCGCAGGATGGCTCTTGAGCGCTTGCCGGTAAAAGTCGGCGGCAGCGGTCAGAAGCGGGTAGAGCGGTGAGTCGGTAGGTTGTCGTGGCTTGTGTGAGCGACCGCCTTCTTCTCGGGGGATCTCCATGCCGGCAGCTTTTGCCAGCTCTTCGACGGCCTGGGGGAAGTCCAGGTTGTCGTGGTCCATGATGAAGCCGAGGGCATTGCCGCCTGCGCCGCAGCCAAAGCAGTAATAAAACTGTTTGTCGGGGCTGACACTGAACGAGGGCGTTTTTTCTTTGTGAAACGGGCAGCAAGCCGTGTAGTTCTTGCCTGCTTTCTTCATTTGCACGCGCGAGCTGACGACATCGACGATATCGGTGCGGTTCAGAAGGTCGTCAATAAAGCTCTGGGGGATTAACCCGGCCATGGCGTTCTCGTCATCACGGAGCAGAAATTAACCCAGATGAGTGGCTTGGCATGATGGCGTGCACGCAGGTGCATGGCTCGATCGTGTGGCGTCTGCTCAGTCATTGTGGGGAAGTGTATCTGTCGAATCTCATCTGACTAGGGTTTTAATCAGTACGAATATGTTCGATAGGTGTTGCGCTCTGAGTCCGAATTGACCTGTGGTGGGTCTCGGGTGGCTCATAAGCAGGCACAGGAGAAGTACCTTGGGCTGATTATCTTGGGAGAATCAGGAAAAGTGTGCTCGTCGGTAGCCTTGTAAGGCTCGTCAGTAAAGACGTGCACCGCTGGTTGTTAAAACCAGGTCTGACGTGGTGTTACGCTTTGTCGCGGTCGCATCTGCGGCCTTGACGGTAGAGCATGTAACTTGCTGCAACTGCCTACGGCCCGGCTTTAGGCCGGGCTTGGCAGAAGCTTGCAACGAACGTCTGTGTATTAGTACAGACGAACGGCGCGGCGCTGCTCGCGCTGAACTTTCTTCGCGTGACGCTTAACAGCTGCTGCTGCTTTGCGCTTACGCTCAGAAGTCGGCTTCTCGTAAAATTCGCGGCTGCGAACTTCAGCCAGTACACCGGCTTTTTCGCAGGAGCGCTTGAAACGACGCAGAGCTACGTCGAAGGGTTCGTTCTCTTTTACTTTGACGGCTGGCATCCAGAGCTACCTTCATTCATTACCGGGGTCAACGTCCCAAGGCTAAATTGCGTTGTAAGACGTCGGTTTTTAAGGGTTGCGGATGTTAACCCCTCAACGCCCGGAATGCAAAGCCTCTGATCGAAAACCGCTGGTCGGGGGCGGGAGTGGCGACTATTATGCGCGCCTTCGAATTGAGCCTCAACAAGGCGTAAACCCATGCTAGTACTGGGATTAGAAACTTCCTGCGACGAAACCGGCGTCGCGCTATACGACAGTGAACGCGGGCTTTTGGCCGATGCGCTGTTCAGTCAGATCGACCTGCACCGCGCTTATGGCGGTGTGGTGCCGGAGCTTGCCTCGCGTGATCACGTCAAGCGCATGCTGCCCTTGATTCGTCAGGTGCTGGCTGAAGCCGATTGCGTGCCTACAGAGATTGACGCCATTGCCTACACGGCAGGGCCGGGACTGGTCGGGGCCTTGCTGGTCGGGGCTTCGTGTGCCCAAGCGCTGGCCTTTGCCTGGGGTATTCCTGCCCTTGGCGTGCACCACATGGAAGGCCATTTATTGGCCCCCATGCTGGAAGAGCAGCCACCAGAGTTCCCGTTCGTCGCTTTGTTGGTATCGGGCGGCCATACGCAACTGGTGCGTGTCGATGGCATCGGTCAATACGAGCTCTTGGGCGAGAGTCTGGATGATGCGGCGGGTGAAGCCTTCGACAAAACCGCCAAGATGATGGGGATGCGTTATCCGGGTGGCCCTGAGATCGCGCGGCTGGCTGCACAAGGGGTTGCCGGGCGTTTTGTGTTCCCGCGGCCGATGACTGATCGTCCGGGGCTGCAATTCAGTTTTAGCGGCCTTAAAACCTTCGCGCTGAATACTTGGCAGCGTTGTGTAGACGCGGGCGAGGATACGGAGCAGGCGCGTTGCGATATTTCGCTGGCGTTTCAGCAGGCCGTTGTCGAGACCCTGACCATCAAGTGCAAGCGTGCGCTGAAGGCTGCCGGGATGAAGCGTCTGGTCATTGCCGGTGGCGTGAGCGCGAACAAGGCGCTGCGTGAATCGCTCGAGAAAATGCTCGGCGAGATGAACGGTCAGGTGTACTACGCTCGCCCGGAGTTCTGCACCGATAATGGCGCGATGATTGCTTATGCCGGGTGTCAGCGTTTGCTGGCGGGCCAGCACGAAAGCCTGGCGATCAGCGTGCAGGCACGCTGGCCGATGGAGCAGTTGCCACCGCTGTAAGTGTTCAGAAATGCCGTTCGCGCCCAGCCATCAGGTCGCGTAGATTGCTGCGGTGCCGCCACACAATGAGCGTCGTCAGGGCGCTCATGGGCAGCAGCGCTGCAGGTTCTTGCCAGGCCAGCAAGGGCAGGGTGAGGGGGGCGGCAATCAGTGAGGCTAGCGAGCTCGTGCGGCTGAGCTGGAAGGTCAGCAGCCATGCGACAGCAGCCAGCAGCGCGGCGGGCGGATAAAGGCCCAGCAGCATGCCGGCAGCGGTGGCAACGCCCTTGCCGCCGCGAAAGCGGAAGTACAGTGGGTACATGTGCCCTACAACGGCGCAGGCGCCGATCCAGGCTTGTTGCTGGAGCGTGCAGCCCAGTTGATAGGCCAGCAATACCGGTAAAAGCCCTTTGCACAGATCGCCAAGCAAGGTCAGGATGGCGAGCTTTTTACCGGCCAGGCGCAACATGTTGGTTGCACCGGCATTGCCTGAGCCACTCATTCGCGGGTCGGGGTTTCCCGTCAGGCGGCTGAGCAAAATAGCGAAGGACATAGAACCAAGCAGGTAGGCGAGCATCGCCAGTAACCAAAACATGCTAACTATTCCGGGCAAGGACGCCCTGATTCTAACGGCGCATTGCGCCCTTGTCGTGCTGCGGAGAAGAGTGCTTGGACAGAGTGTTTATCGAAGGCCTGGAAGTTGACACCGTTATCGGTGCTTATGACTGGGAGCGCGGCATCCGTCAGTGCCTGCGGCTAGACCTGAGTTTTGCGTGGGATAACCGCCCGGCAGCGGCCGGAGACGACCTGACCCTGGCATTGGATTACGCCAGTGTGTCAGCGCGCATCCAGGCGTTTGCCGAGCAGGCTCAGTTCCAGCTGGTAGAAACATTTGCCGAGCGTTTGGCGCAGGTGCTGATGAGTGAATTCAATATTCCCTGGTTGCACCTCAAGCTGACCAAGCCCGGCGCCGTTGCGGCGGCCACAGGGGTGGGTGTGGAGATTGAGCGCGGATGCCGCTAACAGAGGTTTATCTCGGGCTCGGTAGCAATACCGAGCGTGAACGGCATTTGTGTGCCGGGCTGGACGCGCTTGCGGGCTTTTTAGTGGGCATGACGTGTTCGGCGGTGTTTGAAAGTCAGCCGGTGGGCATCAAAAGCGGGCCATTTTTCAATCTGGTGGTCGCGGCCAAAACCGATTTGCCACTGATGGAATTAAGCCGACGTTTGAAGTTGATTGAAGCGGATAACGGGCGTTATGCCCCGGATCGCAAAGGGCTGCCGCTGGATATTGACGTGTTGTTTTACGGCGATCTTAAGGGCGACTTTGAGTTCCTGACCTTGCCGCGAGCAGAAATTCTCAAGAATGCGTTTGTGCTTTGGCCGTTGTCGTTGATGGCGCCAGATAAGGTGCATCCGGTCGTGGGTAAAACCCTTGCCCAGATGTGGGCCGAAGCGCAGATCGACCAGGTATTGGCGCCTGTGGCGTTTGAGTGGCGGGGCGTGCAATTGACGCCGGCAGAGATGCTTTGATTTTGTAGGAGCAGCCGCTCGACGCTCGATTGCCTCGCGATCTTTTGATTGTTTAAAAGATCGCGAGGCAAGCTCGCTCCTACAGACGGTCAGTGTTTGGCGGCGTCTTTGTAGGCTTGCAGGGCCTTGAGCCGTTCGTGCTTGAGGGCTTCGCCCAGTTCGGGGCCTTTGAAGCCTTGTTCGATCAGCGGTTGTACGGTCACGCCTTGTGCTGCCAGGGCCGCGCCGCGCAGATAATCCGCCTGTGGGTAAGGGCGGTTTTCCAGGCCTAAACGCCCTCTGGCGTCCATTTCGCAGGCCACCACAAACTCCTCAAAACGCTGAGGGCGACGGTACACATCAAACCGCTGCAGCAACTCCAGCAATGTCGATGCCTTGAGCTCCAGGGCGCGATGGCCATGGGTGTGGTACTCGCCCACCAGCAGCGCCAGTTCCTGGCAATCTCTCGGTACTTTGTAGCGTTCGTTGACGGCTTTTATCAGACGCAGCCCTTTGTGCTCGTGGGCAATGTGTCGTGGCCACTGGCTTTCGGGTGTCAGCCCTTTGCCCAGGTCGTGCAGCAGGCAAGCCCAGCGCACGGTCAGCGGTTGGTGGTGCAAGGCGGCTTGTTCGAGCACGCTCAGCGTGTGCAGGCCGCTGTCGACTTCGGGGTGATGAACGGGAGGTTGTGGCACGCCAAACAAGGCGTTGACCTCTGGCAGCAGCACCTCAAGCGCGTCGCAACTGCGCAGCACTTCGATGAAAACCTGTGGGTGATCTTCCATGAGTGCGCGGGAGATTTCTTTCCAGCAACGCTCGGGCGTCAGGGCCTGCAGCTCGCCAGAGGCGGACAGTTGGCGCATGAGTTCCAGGGTCTCGGGAGCGATGCTGAAACCAAGCCCTGCATAACGGGCGGCAAAGCGGGCAACACGCAGGACTCGCAAGGGATCTTCGGCAAATGCGGTGGAAACGTGGCGCAGAATGCGTGCTTCTAAGTCTCGCTGGCCGTGGTACGGGTCGGTGATGTTGCCATCAGCGTCTTCGGCCATCGCATTGATGGTCAGGTCGCGGCGTATCAGGTCGTCTTCGAGGGTGACGTCGGGGCTGGCATGGAAGACAAAGCCACCATAGCCATGGCCGCTTTTGCGTTCGGTTCGGGCAAGTGCATATTCTTCCCCGGTTTTTGGGTGAAGAAACACCGGGAAGTCCGACCCTACCGGGCGATACCCTTTGGCGAGCATTTGCTCGGCAGTCGCACCCACCACCACCCAGTCGATGTCGGTGACGGGTTTGCCCAGCAAGCGGTCGCGCACCGCGCCGCCCACTTTATAGATCTTCATAAAAAGCCTCCGTTAGCGCGACAGGATAACCCGTGTGCCGCGTTAGCGGAGGCCGAAGTGGTTACAGGTGGACGGCGGACAAGTCCAGACGGCCGTAGTCGTTTTCACCATGCTCGCCTTTGGGCGGTACGTGCTGGACCTTCATGATCTGGTCGCCTTGCAGGGTCTCCAGATGGATATCGAAGCCCCACAGGCGGTGCAGGTGCTTGAGTACCTCGTCGGTGGAGTCGCCCAGTGGTTTGCGGTCATGTTGTTGATGGCGCAAGGTCAGGGAGCGGTCGCCGCGTCGATCAATGCTCCAGATCTGCACGTTGGGTTCACGATTGCCCAGGTTGTATTGCGCCGCCAGTGTTTCGCGGATGGTGCGATAACCGTTCTCGTCATGAATCGCAGGCACCAGCAGGTCGTCTTTTTGATCGTCGTCCATGATGCTGAAGAGCTTGAGGTCGCGAATGACCTTGGGCGACAGGTATTGCAGGATGAAGCTCTCGTCCTTGAAGCTGCTCATGGCAAATTTGATGCTGGTCAGCCAGTCGCTGCCTGCAAGGTCCGGGAACCAGCGCCGGTCTTCTTCGGTGGGGTGCTCGCACATGCGGCGGATGTCCTGGTACATCGCAAACCCCAGTGCATAGGGGTTGATCCCGCTGTAGTACGGGCTGTCAAAGCCTGGCTGGAAGACCACGCTGGTGTGCGAGGTCAGAAACTCCATCATGAAGCCATCGGTGACCAGCCCTTCGTCGTACAGGTCGTTCATCAGCGTGTAGTGCCAGAACGTGGCCCAG
Organism: Pseudomonas helleri; assembly: GCF_045830615.1. Taxonomy (NCBI): domain Bacteria; kingdom Pseudomonadati; phylum Pseudomonadota; class Gammaproteobacteria; order Pseudomonadales; family Pseudomonadaceae; genus Pseudomonas; species Pseudomonas helleri. The sequence continues at coordinate 417,476 of NZ_CP174501.1, forward strand.
CCCTCGTTCATCACCTGGGTCTGGCGCTGCGGGTAAAAATACTGGGCGATTTTGCGCACAATGCGTACGACTTCGCGCTGCCAGGGTTCCAGCAGTGGCGCGTGTTTTTCAATGAAGTACAGGATGTTTTCCTGCGGCTCATCCGGGAAGCGGGCGTTGTCCTTTTCACTGGATTTGCCCACCCCTTTGGGGATGGTGCGCCACAGGTCGTTGATTTGCTTTTGCAGGTGCTCTTCGCGGTCTTTCTGGCGACGGCGTTCTTCTTCGGCAGAAATCGGATAGGGCCGTTTGTAGCGGTCCACGCCGTAGTTCATCAAGGCATGGCAGGAGTCGAGCAGGTCTTCGACGGCATCGATGCCGTGGCGTTCTTCGCACTGCATGATGTACTGCTTGGCGAACACCAGGTAGTCGATGATCGAGCTGGCATCGGTCCAGGTCCGGAACAGGTAGTTGCCCTTGAAGAAGCTGTTATGCCCGTAGCATGCGTGGGCCACGACCAGGGCTTGCATGCAGATGGTGTTTTCTTCCATCAGGTAGGCGATGCACGGATCGGAGTTGATCACGATTTCGTAGGCCAGCCCCATCTGCCCACGGCTGTAGGATTTCTCGGTACTCAAGAAGTGTTTGCCGTAGGACCAATGGTGGTAACCCAGCGGCATGCCGACGGACGCGTAGGCGTCCATCATTTGCTCAGCGGTAATCACCTCAATCTGGTTAGGGTAGGTGTCCAGCGCATAACGTTCCGCGAGGCGGCTGATTTCGCGGTCGTAAGCCTGGATCAGCTCAAAGGTCCACTCGGACCCTGTGGAAATGGGTTGGCGTTTATGCTCTTTGGCGGTCATGTGGCTAACCTGCGCTGGAAGAGTTCACGGAAGACCGGGTAGATATCGCCGGCCGAGACCAGTTGCTGTTGAGCGAACGTGTCGGGGAACGAATCTCTGATGCGCTCGTATTCGAACCAGAGCGCCTGATGCTCGCGCGGGGTGATCTCAACGTAAGTGTAGTACTGCACGAACGGCATGATCTGGTTGACCAGGATGTCGCGGCAAATAGGCGAGTCATCGTTCCAGTTGTCACCGTCCGAGGCCTGGGCCGCGTAGATGTTCCATTCATTGGCCGGATACCGCTCGGCCATGATCTCTTGCATCAGTTTGAGTGCGCTGGACACGATGGTGCCGCCGGTTTCCCGGGAATAGAAAAACTCCTCTTCATCGACCTCTCGGGCGCTGGTGTGATGGCGAATGAACACCACGTCAATCTTGTCGTAGTTCCGTTTCAGGAACAGGTACAAGAGGATGAAGAAACGCTTGGCGATGTCTTTGGTGGCCTGGGTCATGGACCCGGAAACGTCCATCAGGCAGAACATCACCGCCTTGGAGCTGGGGTTGGGTTGTTTGACCAGCAGGTTGTACTTGAGGTCGAACGTATCAAGGAACGGCACGCGGTGTATCCGCGCGCTGAGTTTCTCTATTTCGGCCTCGATGTCTTTGATATCGCCGAAGTTGTCTGGTTCTTCGCGTTTTAGCCGCTCAAGTTCAGCTTTGGCTTCTTTGAGTTTTGCCCGGCTGCTGCCGGACAGGGCAATGCGCCGTGCGTGGGCCGAACGCAGGGTGCGGATGATGTTGATGCGCGACGGGTTGCCTTCGTTGCTGATGCCCGCGCGCACGGTTTTGAAGGTGTCGGTGCCGGTCAGGTGGCGTTTGATCAGGTTCGGGAGTTCGAGGTCTTCGAACATGAATTCGAGGAACTCTTCCTGGGTGATCTGAAAGACGAATTCGTCCATGCCCTCACCGGAATTACCCGCTTTACCTGGACCGCCGCCCCCTCCGCCGCCCCCTTGCGGGCGCTGGATATGTTCGCCGCTGGTGAATTCCTTGTTGCCGGGGTGAACCGTGGTTTGCTTGCCACCACGACCGTGGTGAAGCACGGGCTCATCAATGTCGCGGCCCGGGATGCTGATTTGCTCGCCATGCTCCATGTCGGTGATGGAGCGATGGCCTACGGCCTCTTCGACCGCCTTTTTGATGTGGTCGCGGTAACGCCGCAGGAAACGCTGACGGTTTACCGTGCTTTTATTCTTGCCATTGAGGCGTCGGTCGATCACATAGCTCATAAGGCCCTCCGGGCAGCTTCAAGTTGTCAGCTGCAAGCTGCAAGTCGAAGCACAGCGCGTGTGTTTTCTTCTTGCAGCTTGAGGCTTGAGGCCTACAACTGCCTCACTGCGATTTTCTGACTCGCAGATACCACTCGGAGAGCAGTCGTACTTGTTTGTCGGTGTAGCCGCGTTCGACCATGCGGGTGACGAAGTCGTTGTGTTTTTGCTGGTCCTCTTTGCTCGCTTTGGCGTTGAAGCTGATAACCGGTAGCAAGTCCTCGGTGTTGGAGAACATTTTCTTCTCGATGACCACGCGCAGCTTCTCGTAGCTGAGCCAGGTCGGGTTTTTGCCATTGTTGTTGGCGCGGGCACGCAACACGAAGTTGACGATTTCGTTGCGGAAATCTTTCGGGTTGCTGATGCCGGCCGGTTTTTCGATTTTTTCCAGCTCTTCGTTGAGCGCTACGCGGTTGAGGATTTCGCCGGTTTCCGGGTCGCGGTACTCCTGGTCCTGAATCCAGAAGTCGGCGTACAGCACGTAGCGGTCGAAGATGTTTTGCCCGTACTCGCTGTAGGACTCCAGGTAAGCGGTCTGGATTTCCTTGCCGATGAACTCGATGTAGCGCGGTGCCAGGTATTCCTTGAGAAAGCGCAAATAACGCTCGCGGGTTTCCGCCGGGAACTGCTCTTGCTCGATCTGTTGCTCCAGCACATAGAGCAGGTGCACCGGGTTGGCAGCAATTTCGTGCGGGTCAAAGTTGAACACTTTGGAGAGGATTTTGAACGCGAAGCGGGTCGACAGACCGGTCATGCCTTCATCCACGCCCGCGCTGTCGCGGTACTCCTGAATCGACTTGGCTTTTGGGTCGGTGTCTTTGAGGTTCTCGCCGTCATAGACCCGCATCTTGGAGTAGATGTTGGAGTTCTCTGGCTCTTTGAGGCGCGACAGCACAGTGAACTGCGCAAGCATTTTCAGGGTGTCCGGCGCGCAATGGGCCTTGGCCAGCGAACTGTTGAACAACAGCTTGTCGTAGATTTTGACTTCGTCGCTGACGCGCAGGCAGTACGGGACTTTGACGATGTAAATCCGGTCGATGAACGCTTCGTTGTTCTTGTTGTTGCGGAAGGTGTGCCACTCCGATTCGTTGGAGTGAGCCAGCAGGATACCGTTGAACGGAATCGCGCCCAGCCCTTCGGTACTGTTGTAGTTGCCCTCTTGGGTGGCGGTGAGCAGAGGGTGGAGCACCTTGATCGGTGCCTTGAACATCTCAACGAATTCCATCAGGCCCTGGTTGGCCCGGCACAGTGCGCCCGAGTAGCTGTAGGCGTCGGCGTCGTTTTGCGGGAATTCTTCGAGTTTGCGGATATCGACCTTACCGACGAGGGCCGAAATGTCCTGGTTGTTCTCGTCACCGGGCTCGGTTTTGGCCACGCCGATCTGATTGAGGATCGAAGGGTAGAGTTTAACCACGCGGAACTGGCTGATATCACCACCGAATTCGGCCAGGCGTTTAGTCGCCCAAGGCGACATGATGGTGTTCAGGTAGCGTTTTTGGATGCCGAAGTCTTCTTCAAGAATCGCGCCGTCTTCGGTAGCGTTGAACAGCCCCAGCGGTGATTCAAAGACGGGTGAGCCCTTGATCGCATAGAACGGGACCTTCTCGATCAGTTCTTTGAGCTTTTCTGCCAGCGAAGACTTGCCGCCGCCCACCGGGCCGAGCAGGTAGAGAATTTGTTTTTTCTCTTCCAGGCCCTGCGCGGCATGGCGGAAGTACGACACGATCTGGTCAATGCACTCTTCCATTCCGTGGAAGTCGGCAAAGGCCGGATAGCGGCGAATCACTTTGTTCGAAAAAATGCGCGACAGGCGGGAGTTGGTTGAGGTGTCCAGTAGTTCCGGTTCACCGATGGCCATCAGCAGCCGTTCTGCAGCTGAGGCGTAAGCGCTTTTGTCTTGTTTGCACAGCTCAAGGTATTCCTGGAGCGTTAGCTCTTCTTGGCGTGTGGATTCAAAGCGTTGTTGGAAGTGGCTAAAAATACTCATGACGTCACCTCGCTCGATACGTGGAGCCGGCGATTGATCGGTCAGTTCGAGTGCTGGCATGCAGCAACGTTGCTGTTGCCGTGTACCCCCCAGGACACCATCAAGGCGCTTAACCCCTTGAAGTTACTACTGATGATCCATACACCGGTGTACCGGCTCTCCCCAGATTCGGATGGCCTGCGCTTAAGGATAGTTGGTAATCGGGGAGGTCAAGAAGAGATGCGCGAATAGTTGGCGCGACCGTTGGTCTGCAAGAGCGCCAGCCCGCTCAGGACGCGGGCTTGGGCGGATGAAAATATTTTTCGGGCTACTTATTCGGACGTTTCTGCGGGGTAGGTGGTGCGCCACAGTTCGAAGCCGCCATCGAGGCTGTAAACGTCAGAAAACCCTTGGCTGATCAGGTAAGCCGCTGCGCTTTGGCTGGAGTTGCCGTGGTAGCAGGTGACGATCAGCGGGGCGTCGAGGTCGGCTGCGCGGATGAAGTCAGCGATCGACTGGTTGTCCAGATGCTGTGAGCCGGTGATATGCAGGGCGGCATAGGTGGGCTGGTCGCGGATGTCGACGACAACAGCACCTTTTTCGCGCAAGGCTTGGGCTTGCTCTGGGGGAATGCGTTTGAATTCGGTCATGGGAGTTTCCTTTAGCCAGACAGCGCTTGCGAATCAGGGCGCGAGCGGCGGTTGCGAAGAGGGGGTTGGAGGGCAAAGCAGTTGAGGGGCCGGGTGCCCCTGCTCATCACAGTCGCAGCTCAGGCGCTGGCCGGTATCGACATTGAGCAAGGTCATCGCCCCGCCCCAGACGCAGCCGGTATCGAGTGCGAACACGCCAGGCTCAGAGCATTGGCCTTCAAGTGCCGCCCAGTGGCCAAAGATGATCTTGGTGTCCCGGGTTTTGCGTTCTTTGTAGCTGAACCATGGTGCAAAGCCCGGCGGCGCCGTACCCAGACCTTCTTTGCTCTTGAGGTCGAGTTTGCCGTCTCGGGTGCAAAAGCGCATGCGGGTGAAGTAGTTGGTGATGACCCGCAGGCGGGTGATACCGGTGAGGTCGCTGTCCCATTTGGCCGGATCGTTGCCGTACATGCCGTCCAGGAACGGCTTGATGAGGCTGTCATCGCGCAAGGCGTGTTCAACTTCACCGGCGTATTTTAGGGCTTTTTTCAGTGACCACTGCGGCGGTATCCCGGCGTGCACCAGCGCCGTATTGCGCTCGGCGTCGTAGTGCAGCAGCGGTTGCTGTCGCAGCCAGGTGAGCAGGTCATTGCAATCGGGCGCTTGCAGGATGTCGCGCAGCGTATCGCCCTTTTTCAGGCGTTCGATGTTGTAGGCAACCGCCAGCAGGTGCAGGTCGTGATTGCCCAGGACGCACACCACAGATTCGCGCATGCGGTAGAGAAAGCGCAGGGTTTCGAGTGATTCCGGGCCGCGGTTGATCAGGTCGCCCACCAGCCACAGTTTATCGTTGGCCGGGTCGAAGGCCACTTGCTCCAGCAGGCACTTGAGGGGCTGCAAGCACCCTTGCAGGTCACCCACGGCATAGACCGCCATCAGTGAAGCGCTCCAGGTACGGCCAGACGGAAGGGCTTGATGATAGCTTTGAACTGATGGCCGTCATTTGCCTGCATCAGGTAGCTGCCCTGCATGGTGCCCACTGTGGTGGTCAGCACCGAGCCGCTGCTGTACGTGTGTTGCTCGCCGGGCTCGATCAACGGCTGTTGCCCGACCACTCCGGCTCCGCGCACTTCTTCGACATGCCCGTCGCCATCGGTAATCACCCAATGCCGGGACAGCAGTTTGGCCGCCACGGTGCCTGTGTTGCTTACTGTAATGGTGTAGGCAAAGGCGTAGCGCTGATGCTCGGGTTGAGATTGTTCTGGCAGGTAACGCGTGACGACGCTGACGTCGATCACATAGCGGGGCTCATGCATGCGAGAGGCCTTACTGAAAAGCGCAGACAACGTTCGGAATAAAACAGCTGCCTGAGTCTAGGCTAGAGGGCGGGTGCCCGGCCAGAGGCTATGTCTGGTCCGGGCACCGTTTTTTCTCAGTAATCAGTCAGCAACGGGCGCGTTAGCCGCTTTTTCGCTGAGTGTGTCGGCCAGGCGCACGAAAGCGGCGAGGTCGAGTTGCTCCGGGCGCAAGCTGCCATCGACGCCGGCGGCTTCGATTTCGTCGTTGCTGAGCAAGGCTTTGAGGGTGTTACGCAGCGTTTTGCGGCGCTGGTTGAAAGCCTCACGTACCACGCGCTCCAGCAGGCGATGATCCTTGGCCGGGTGGGGCAGTACGTCGTGTGGCACCAGGCGGACAATCGCCGAGTCGACTTTTGGTGGCGGGTTGAAGGCGCCAGGGCCAACGTTGAACAGGTGTTCGACGCGGCAGTGGTACTGAACCATGATCGACAGGCGACCCCAGTCTCCGCCGCCAGGCCCTGCTGCCATGCGCTCAACCACTTCTTTTTGCAGCATGAAGTGCATGTCGCGGATCAGCTCGGCGTTTTTCAGCAGGTGAAAAATCAGCGGCGTGGAGATGTTATACGGCAGGTTGCCGACGACACGCAGTGTGCGTGGCGCAGCATTGAGCGTGGCGAAGTCAAACTTCAGCGCGTCGCCCTGGTGCAGGTTGAAGTTGCTCATGCCGGCAAATTGCTGATTCAGGATCGGGATCAGGTCTTTGTCCAGCTCGACAACGTCCAGTTGCCCGCCGCTGCTGAGGATGCCTTGGGTCAGTGCGCCCTGGCCCGGACCAATCTCCAGCAGGCGGTCGCCCGACTTGGCATTGATCGCGCGCAGGATGCGGTCGATAACGCCCGCATCGTGCAAGAAGTTTTGGCCAAAGCGCTTACGCGCCTTGTGTTGGTATTGCTCAGTCATAGTTGTGTCTCGGCCATCTGATAGGCGGTTTCCAGGGCGACTTGCAGACTGCCAGTGTCGATCTTGCCGCTGCCTGCCAGATCCAGGGCGGTGCCATGGTCGACAGACGTGCGGATGATCGGCAAGCCCAGGGTGATGTTGACGGCGGCGCCAAACCCTTTGTACTTGAGCACGGGCAGGCCTTGGTCGTGGTACATCGCCAGCACTGCATCGCAGTGCTCCAGATATTTGGGGGTAAACAGAGTGTCGGCAGGCAATGGGCCGCGCAGGTCCATGCCTTCGCTTCGCAGACGCTCCAGGGTGGGTTCGATGATGTCGATTTCTTCAAAGCCCAAGTGTCCGCCTTCACCGGCGTGGGGGTTGAGCCCGCACACCAGGATACGCGGTTGGGCGATGCCGAACTTGTGTTGCAGGTCGGCATGCAGAATTCGGGTTACCCGGGTTATGCGCTCAGGTGTGATTGCATCGGCCACCTGACGCAGCGGCAGGTGAGTGGTCACCAACGCGACGCGAAGCCCGCGCGTGGCAAGCATCATCACGACTTGCTCGGTGCCGGTCAGGTCTGCCAGAAATTCGGTGTGGCCAGAAAACGCGATGCCGCCTTCGTTGATCACGCCTTTGTGTACGGGCGCGGTGATCATGCCTGCAAAATCGCCTGCAACACAGCCAAGGGCTGCACGGGTCAGGGTTTGCAGTACGAACGGGGCGTTGGCTTTGTCCAATGTGCCTGCGGTGACAGGGGCATTGAGCGGCGTGTCCCAGACATAGAGGCTGCCTGCAGGTGCCGGTTGGTCGGGCCAGTTGTCCGGGCTGACGGGCAGCAAACTGACAGCCACGCCCAGTTGCGCGGCCCGCTCATGGAGCAGGTCGCGGCTGGTAATGGCAATCAGGGGATGTGGCTGGCGTTGCGAGGCGAGAAGCAGGCACAGGTCGGGACCTATGCCTGCCGGTTCGCCGGGTGTCAGTGCAAAACGCTGTGTTTTCACTGTGCTGGGTCTGCGCTCTCTGCCTGGTTGGTTGCGCCAGGGAGTTTGATTTCTACGTAGGCTTCGTCACGGATCTGACGCAGCCAGCTTTGCAGCTCTTCGTCGTACTTGCGGTTACGCAAGGCGTTCATGGCTTGCTGCTCGCGGGCCTGGGTGGTGCTGTCAGTGGAGCGACGGCCCAATACTTCCAGAACATGCCAGCCGTATTGAGTACGGAATGGCTTGGACAGGACGCCTTGTGGGGTTTCAGCCATGACTTCACGGAACTCCGGCACCAGCGCGTTCGGGTCGATCCAGTTCAGGTCGCCGCCGTTAAGGGCTGAACCTGGGTCTTCCGAATAGGTTTTGGCCAGGGTGGCAAAGTCTTCGCCCGACTGAATGCGGTCGTAGATTTTTTGTGCCAGTTCCTTGGTTTGCGCTTCCGTGCGGATTTCGCTTGGCTTGATCAGGATGTGACGAACATGAACTTCGTCGACCATCACGGTCTGGCCGCCGCGCTTGTCGAGCAGCTTGAGAATGATAAAGCCGCCAGGCGTGCGGACCGGAGGCGTAATGTCGCCTGTCGGCATGCTGCTCAGCATACGGTCGAACGGAGGTGGCAACTGGCCCGCTTTACGCCAGCCCATGTCGCCGCCATCCAGTGCGGTGTCGCTGCCGGAGCGGGCGATCGCCAGTTGGGCAAAGTCAGCACCTTGCTTGAGTTGCTTGTAGAGGTCTTCAGCCTTCTGGGCCGCCGCCTGGACAGCGCTTGAACTTGCGTTATCAGGCGTAGGGATCAGGATGTTGGCCAGGTGGTATTCCTCGGACAATTGCGCCTTGCCCAGGTCAGAGGCGAGGAAGTTTTTCACTTCCTGATCGGTCACCTGAATACGTTCGGCCACACGGCGTTGACGTACACGGCTGATGATCATTTCGCGGCGAACCTGCTCGCGCGCATCGTCATAGGACAGGCCGTCGTGGGCCAACGCCTGACGGAACTGATCAAGGGTCATGTTATTGCGCTGGGCAATGGTGCCGATGGCCTGGTTCAGTTCTTCTTCAGAGATACGAATGCCCGAACGCTCGCCGATCTGCAGTTGCAGGTTTTCGACAATCAGACGCTCAAGCACTTGTTGGTCCAGCACGCTGGCAGGGGGGACACCCTGCCCGCGCTTGGCGATGGTTTGCTGAACTTCGTGGACACGCTGGTCCAGCTGGCTCTGCATGATCACGTCGTTATCGACGATGGCCACCACCTTATCAAGGGGCTGAACTGCAGCGTGTGCCGCCGCAGTACCCAGGAACAATGCGCCCAATACTAGGGGGCGCAGACACTCAGAAAGCTTGATCTTCACGTTCACGATAACCTTGGATGCCTTTGTCGAGGAAGCTCTCTACTTTGGCGCCTGTAACGCCGCCGAGACCTTTCAGCACAATTTGAAGGAAGATCCCATGGTCGCCCTTTTCGTTTTGCGGGGCTTCTTGGGTGTATTCGTCGTTGGAAACCCAGTAGCGGCTGATCAGGCGCATTTTCCAGCAGCAGTTGTCGTACTCAAAGCCACCGAAGGCTTCCAGGGTACGGTTGCGGTTGTAATCGTACTGCCAGCGGCTGATGACGCTCCATTGCGGCACGAGCGGCCAGATCACCGAGAAGTCGTGCTGCTGGATTTTGTAGTAATCCTTGATGTAGCCAGGATCGCTCGGGGTCAGGTAGTCACCGCCAAACTGCCACTTACCGGTGTACTGGTTGTACACCACCTGGTCGTTGCGATAGCGATAACCCAGGTTGACGACCTTGTTCGGGTTGTCTTCTGGCTGGTAATGCATCATCGCGCTGCCAGAACGTGGGCTACGGGTTTCCGGGTCCCAGTTGTAGTCAGCAGTGGCACGCCAGTCGCGGTTGAAGCGGTAAGCGTATTCCAGTGCATAAGGGGACACACGTGACGTCGAGTCATCGCGATCGTCGCTCACGCCTGGTAACTGAACTTTGCGGTCTTTGAAGTAGTACGCCTGGCCAATGCTCACGCGTTGACGCTCAAAGCCGTTTTCTTCGATCCAGCGGCTGGTCAGGCCCAGCGACAGTTTGTTTTCGTCGCCGATGCGGTCAGAGCCGGTGAAGCGGTTGTCACGCCACAGCGAGGAGTAGCTGAAAGTACTTTCACCGGTGTCGAAAACAGGGATGTTCGCCTGGTCGCGCTCAGGCACATACAGGTAGAACGCCCTTGGTTCCAGAGTCTGACGGTAGTTGGTGCCGAACCAGTTGGTGTTGCGGTCGAAGTACAGGCCGCTGTCAACGCTGGCGATCGGTACGCTGCGGCTGACCGAGCTGTCGAACTTGTCGCCAGCCGTGACCATTTGCGTTTTGCCACGGCCATCAAGATCCAGGTCGTACTGGGTGTACGCGTACTTGAGGGTCGGGTTCACGAAGCCGTAGCTCGAAGTCATCGGCAACGACATGGCCGGCACGAGGTTCAGGCGTGTGCCGTTGGCGCGCGCCAGACCTTGTACGTTGTTATCCAGGCGCGGCGTGGTGACGCCGTATTCGTCGGTGTAGGTGCCGTTTTCCAGGTCGCGCTCAAACCGCACCAGTTCGGTGTTGTAGGAGAAGTTCACGCCACCCGGGTGATACGGCAAGCCACCATTGAAGGTGAGCTGTGGCATCTGGTTGTACGGCGTGACCTGGGTCACGGTCGCCAACTGGTAGGCGTGCACGTTCAGCTTGGCGGTAAAGTCATCGCCACGGTAGCTGACAGCCGCTTGCTGGTTCAGGTAGTCCTGGCTTTCGACGCCGACCTGATCACTTTGCAGATCCTGGAAGTAGTACGGATCGCTGATCTTGGTGTAGTCAACTTCGGTCAGCACGCGCGAATCAAGCCCGCCCTTGTGCTGCCAGTTGTACATGTAGCGGGTTTTTTCGTAGTCGGTCTGCAGCTTGCGATCGTCGTTGTCGTCGTTGAGGTACGCGGCACCGAACTGTCCTTCGCTGGACTCGGTCAGGTAGCGGAACTCACCTTCCATCAACAGACCGCGCTTGGTCATGTAGCGCGGGTACAACGTGGCATCGTAGTTGGGTGCCAGGTTGAAGTAGTACGGGGTCACGAGCGTAAAGCCGGTGTCGGAGCTGCTGCTGAAGGACGGCGGCAGGAAACCGGATTGACGGCGATCATCGATCGGGAAGTAAATGTACGGGGTGTAAAGGACAGGAATGTCTTTAACCCGCAGTGTCACGTTGGTTGCGGTACCGAAACCGGTGGCCGGGTTCAACGTGATGTTGTTGCCTTTGAGCTGCCAGGCGTTGCTGTTCGGTTCGCACGTGGTGTACGTACCGTCCTTGAGGCGGATGATCGCGTCTTCAGCACGTTTGGCGTAGAGCGCGCTGCCGCGAATACGCGACTTGTGCAACACGTACTCGGCGTTGTCGACCTTGGCGGCACCGGTGTCCAGCTGCACATCGGCGTGGTCGCCCACCAGCAGTGCACCGTTGTCACGCAGACGCACATTGCCGCTCAACTCGCCACGGCTCTCGGCCTGGTACAAGTTGGCTTCGTCAGCCTCGACCTGCATGCTGCCCTGGCGCATGACCACATCACCGGCCAGGGTCGCGATTTGCTCTTCCTGCTGGTAGCGGGAAGCTTTAGCGCCAATGAAGGTCGGCGAATCGCTTTTGCTGGTGGTGTCGCGCATGCCGGGACGCGTTGGCTCGATATAGGCGCCAGAGCAATACGGGCCGGTTTCAGCCAGTTGCGCCGGCGTGAGCTTGTCACGCGGGACCCAGTCAAGGTGGCTGTAGTCAGCACTGCGCGCCTTGAGGCCACGACCTTTGGCGGATGTCACCAGCGGGGTTTGCTCACCTTGCTCGCCCGACTCACCATTGGCTTGCGCCACGGTGCCGTTGTGCGACGGGCGTGGTGGCAATTGCGCAGTATTTGCTTTCGGCGCGCAATCCCAGCCACCCGAAGCCGATGCGGAACAGTCATACTGCTCCTCGGCAAATACGAATGGCACGGCTAGAGGTTGCATGGCCAGCAGACTGCCAGTTACCAGCAACGGAAATTTTTTACGAAACGCGGGGGATTTCAATGCCATCTTATTAGTCCGGGCTTCCTGCGTGCCATCAGCCCGCGGTGGGGGGACCGCACGCCTATCGATGGTCTGGAAAAGATTCTGGATAATAAAGCATGACCCGCTTGACGGCTAGCGCCGTCGGAGACCCTTGTAATGCCTGACCAAGATGTACGCTTGCAACACCTGAATGTTTGGCTTGATGAACAGTTGGACACCTTGTTCGAGAACGAGGGGTGGGGTCCCGTGCCCCCGGCCACATTGACTGCGGCCAGCAGTGACGCGAGTTTCCGACGCTACTTCCGATGGGAGGGCGAGGGCCGCAGTTTTATCGTGATGGACGCTCCGCCGCCCCAGGAAAACTGCCAACCTTTCGTCGAAATCGCAGATTTATTGCGTACCAGCTGGATAAATGTTCCAAAAATTTACGCTCAAGACCTGGAGCGCGGGTTCCTTTTGCTCAACGATCTGGGCAATAAAACCTTTTTGGACGTGATCAACAGCAGCAATGCCGATGAATTGTTCAAGGACGCCATCGAAGCCTTGCTGGCCTTCCAGCAATTGCCGATGACGGCCCCTTTGCCCAGCTATGACGTAGCCTTGCTGCGCCGCGAGCTTGAACTGTTCCCGGAGTGGTACGTGCGCCGGCATTTGGGCGTCGAGTTCACGGAGCAACAATTGGCGGCCTGGCAGCGTGTCAGCACGCTGTTGATCGACAGCGCACTGGCGCAGCCCCAAGTGCTGGTGCACCGCGACTTTATGCCGCGCAACCTGATGCTCAGTATTCCCAACCCCGGCGTGCTCGATTTTCAGGATGCCGTGTATGGCCCGGTGACCTATGACATCACCTGCCTGTTCAAGGACGCGTTCCTCAGTTGGCCCGAAGAGCGCGTGCGCGCCTGGCTGGAAGACTACTGGAAGCTGGCCTTGCCACTGGGCATTCCGGTGGGTGCCAATTTTGAAGAGTTCTTGCGGGCCAGTGATTTGATGGGCGTGCAGCGCCACTTGAAAGTGATCGGTATCTTTGCCCGTATCTGCCACCGTGATGGCAAACCCCGCTACTTGGCCGACGTACCGCGCTTCTTCTCTTATATAGAAGCGGTTCTGGCGCGCCGTCCTGAACTGGCTGAGCTGGGTGAATTGTTCGCCAGCCTGCCCCTGTCTGCCGAGGCCCGTGCATGAAAGCGATGATTTTGGCTGCGGGCAAAGGCGAACGCTTGCGGCCGTTAACCCTGCACACGCCCAAACCATTGATTCGCGCAGGTGGTGTGCCGTTGATTGAGTACCACCTGCGTGCACTGGCAGCGGCAGGTTTTACCGAGATCGTGATCAATCACGCCTGGCTCGGCCAGCAGATCGAAGACCATCTGGGCGATGGCGCACGCTTTGGCGTGAGCATTCAGTACTCCGCCGAAGGCGAGCCGCTGGAAACCGGTGGAGGCATTTTTAAAGCCTTGCCGCTGTTGGGCGATAAACCTTTTGTCGTGGTTAACGGCGACATCTGGGCCGATTACGACTTCGCCGGATTGCGCCAACCGCTGGCTGGGCAGGCGCATTTAGTGCTGGTGGACAACCCGGCGCATCATCCCGCCGGCGATTTCTCGCTGAGCGATGGCCACGTTCAGGACGCGCTGCCAGGTGCCGACACGTTGACTTACAGCGGGATTGCGGTCTTGAGCCCGACGCTGTTCGACGGCTCGACAGCGGGGGCATTCAAGCTGGCGCCTTTGCTGCGTACCGCCATGGCTGCAGGTGCGGTGACAGGCGAGCGCTTGCAGGGGCAGTGGGTGGATGTCGGCACACATGAACGGTTGGCAGAGGTTGAGTTGTTGATTAAGGGCAAACACTAAGATGCTGTGGCCAGGGACTCTGATCGGAGCCGGGGCTGGCTTTTTCATCGCCAGCATTCCGGGGGCCATGCTGGGCGCCTTGTTGGGGCAAGCCCTGGACCGGCGCTTGCAGCTTCACAGTTGGGCGCAATTGCGTGAGCGTCTGGGCGGCCGTCCGGCCTTGCGCAATGATGAGCTGCTGTTTGTTTTACTCGGTCGGCTGGCCAAGAGCGGCGGGCGGGTTGTGGATAAACATATCGAACAGGCGCGCCAGGAAATGCGCCAGCTCGACATGAACCCGGCCGCGCAGCAGCGCGCGATTGCCGCGTTTAATCGGGGCAAGTCCGGGCATGACTCGTTGCGCGGTTATCTGCTGCGCCTGCGGGCTCAGCCAGCGGCGGCCGAAGGCGTGCTGCGGGCCTGTTGGCGAATGATTGTGGCGGACGGTCGGGTTGACCCCAAAGAGCGAACATTGATTTTCCAGTGGGGCCGTTGGTTGGGCTGGCCCCCGCAACAAGTGCAGCTGCTGGGGGCCGATTACGAGCCGCAGAAAAAAACACCCGCGACCCGCGGCGGCACGTACCAGCAGGCGCTGGCCTTGCTTGGCGTGACCGCTAGCACCGACCCCGAGCACATCAAACGGGCTTACCGGCGTTTGCTCAGCCGTCACCACCCGGACAAAGTGGCGGGCGCCGGTGCAACCCCGGCGCAGGTGCGTGAGGCCACCGATAAAACCCGCGAGTTGCATCACGCGTATGCGTTGATCCGTGAGTACCGCGGTTTTCGTTAGTCCGGCTTGTCCACTGCCTTCGGGCTGAGCCAGCCGCGAACCCTGCGCAACAGTTGTTCCTGTTCAGCCTCGCGATTGCCGGCAATGGTGTCCAGGCCGATCTGGTTGAAATTTGAGCGATCCATGCGTTTGCTGGCGTGTAGCCGTAGCAAGGCGGCTTTGCGCATAAGCGGTTTGTCTTTGTAGAACACATCCAGAAGTTCAACCGAGAGCGCCGGGGCCAATACATTGATATCGGGTTCGACCTGAGCGGGTGACTGCGCCGACACCAGAATCAGCTTTTGCACCTGCTTGGGCTGCTTTTCGTTCAGGTAACGCGTTGCCCAATAAGCCCCCGTGCCGTGCCCGAGCAGCACAATACTGCGCATGTGTTGCTGTTGAGCGAAGGCAATGGCCGCGTCGATGCGGGCGAAAATGCGCTCGGCGTCAGCGTTGGTCAGCGCTTCCAGGGTTTGCTCGGGTTGCAGCTCGGTGTCCGAGTTCTCGGTACCGACACTGGCGGCCTGCTCGATGGGTTTGGCTGTGGTGCTGGCCTCTTTACTGCTACTGTTCGGCGCGGGCTCTGTAGGAATTTTCTCTGGTTCGGCCGCGCGCGGTTGGCTGGCTTCGCTGCGCAGGTCAGGCAAGCTCAGGCTCAGGCTGGCCCAGTTGGCGTCTGGCAGTTTGTTGCGCAATGGGCCTACGACCCGTGGCCAGTCGGCGTTTTCACCGGCACCGGGGACGATCACCACGACGCCGCTGGGGTCACTGCTGTTGGCCGGTTTCCAGAGCGCCAGAAAAGTATCCTGCGCGGCTTGCAGGTGTTGCTGCTCAGCGGCCGGCACTTGTCGTTCAAGTGCAGTGGCATCTTCCTGGCTGCGTTCAGGCAAGGGTTGACGCACCACGGGTGCGGGTTGCGCGGGTGTGGTGTCGGGAGCTGGCTCGGCCGCCAGGACCGGTAAGGCAGATGACAGGTACAACGCCGCCAACGCCAGGCGCAAAGAAGACATAAGTAATTCCAGGCCAGAAGTTATCCCGGCAGCGTAATGGGTGTGAGTGTTGCGATGAAGCGTTTTTGCTATCTGTTGGTTATCGGCTGGTTGTGGCTGCCCTTGATGGGGCACGCGGCGTCCATCCCGGCTGCGCAATTAAGTCCCGAGCAACAGCAATGGCTGGCGCAGCATAAAGCGCTGCGGGTCGGCCTGGTATTGCAGGCGCCTTATGCCACGTTTGACCAACGCTTGCAGCAGTTGTCCGGGGCCAATGTTGAGCTGATGAAATGGCTGGCGCAGAGCCTGGACATCGACCTGACCTGGCGCACCTACCCGGACCTTGAACAGTTGGAGAAGGCCGCACGTGAGGGGCAAATCGACATCGCGCCGGGGCTCAAGCAAACCCCGGCCGGGCTGCGCGTGTGGATTTTTTCTGACCCTTATATGCGGGTCCCGCAATTGTTGGTCGGTGAACGCAATGGCTCAGGTTCGGTAGACCTTGATCGCATCGACAGCAAAACCCGTGTGGCCGTGCGGATGCCCGGAGCCACGGCAGATTTTTTGCGCTCCAGTTATCCGGGGCTCAATCTGCAAGGCGTGCCGCTGGAGCGTCAGGCCCTGCAACTCTTGCTGAGTCAGCAAGCCACCTATGCGGTGATTGATGAAGCGCAACTGGCGCGGCTTTCTGCCGAGCCTGAGTTCACCGCCCTGGCGGTGGTTGGCGACATTGGCTTGCCGCAGCTTTTGCGGGTGGGTACGCGTCGGGACTTGCCCGAGCTGGCTGGCATCGTGGAGCGCGGGCTCCACGCGATTCCTGCACGGGACATGGAGCAACTGCACACGCGCTGGTTGCAGCCCAAGTTCGCGCGCTCAACCCATTCCCCCGGCTTCTGGCAAAACCTCGTGTTGCTGTTCGGGGCGCTGATGTTGGCCAGCATGGCCATTGTGGTGTGGCAGCGCCGCCAGCAGAGTGTTCTGGAGCAGGCGCTGTTGAAGGCCCGCGAAGACCTCGCCGAGGGGGCCGCCAGCGCCGAGGCCCTGCGCCTGACGCAGTTTTCCATCGACAAAAGCCCGGTGGGCATTTTATGGGTTAACTGGGACAGCCATGTCCGGTATGCCAATCAGGCGGCCGAAAGCATGTTGGGCTATTCGCCTGGCGCGGTGCTCGACCGACCATTGAGTGATTTCGAGCCGGGCCTGGACATGGACCGCTGGTTGAGCTTGTGGCGCCGCGCGCGGGGTAACGAGGACACGGCGCAGCGCATGGAAGCGATTTGCGTGCGGGCTGATGGCAGCGAGTTCCCGGCTGACGTGACGTTGAGTTTCCTGCGTTTTAAACAGGCCGAATACCTGGTGGTTTACCTGCATGACATCACCGAGCGCCGCCGCGTGCAGGCCGCGTTGCAAGAAAGTGATGCGCGCTTGCAAGGCATTGCGGCCAACGTGCCGGGGCTGGTGTTTCGACTGGAGCGCTCGTTGCTGACGGGCGAGTTGGACTTCCCTTATATCAGTGAAGGCAGCGAGAGCCTGGTGGGGTTTTCTCCGGCGACCTTACGCCGGCATGACGTCGGCCTGCGCAGCCTCGTGCACCCGGATGACAGAGCCGATTACCATCGAGTGCAGGACGTGGCCATAGACAGCGACAGCGACTGGTCGTGGCAAGGGCGGATTCTGACCCGCGAAGGGCTGCAACGCTGGGCCGAGATCAAAGCCATTACCCGCCGTCTTGAAGACGGTACGGTGGTCTGGGACGGGATTGTCTGGGACATCAGCGAGAGCAAGCGCATTGAGCTGGAACTGGACAGTTCACGCGGTCAGTTACGTGAGCTGTCGGCGCATCTGGAGAGCGTGCGCGAGGAAGAAAAGGCGCGAATAGCCCGCGAGGTTCATGATGAGCTGGGGCAAATGCTCACGGTGCTTAAACTCGAAACCTCTATGTGTGAGCTGGCGTATGCGGACCTTAATCCGGGGTTGCGCGAGCGGCTCAATAGCATGAAAAAACTCATCGCCCAGTTGTTCCAGCTCGTGCGTGATGTGGCCACGGCCTTGCGCCCGCCGATTCTGGATGCCGGGATCAGCTCGGCGATTGAATGGCAGGCTCGTCGTTTTGAAGCACGCTCGAATATCCCGTGTCTGGTACAAGTCCCTGAACAACTGCCGCCGTTGAGTGCGGCCAAGGAAGTGGGCCTGTTCCGGATTTTGCAGGAAGCCCTGACCAACGTGCTGCGCCACGCCGATGCGCAAACGGTTGAGTTGACCTTGCGTGTCGAAGGTCGGGAGTTGTGCCTGACCATCAGTGATGATGGCCGGGGCTTTGAGCCGACGGCCGGGCGGTCGACCTCCTTCGGCCTGGTGGGCATGCGCGAGCGCGTCCTGATGCTTGGCGGCACCCTGGACCTGCACAGCGAACCGGGCGAGGGCACTAACTTGGCGGTGCGCGTGCCATTGATTCAACGCCAGCCAGACCCAAGTGACTCTGAATAAGGAAGGACCTGTGATTCGTGTACTGGTAGCAGAAGATCACACCATCGTGCGTGAAGGCATCAAGCAATTGATCGGCCTGGCGAAAGACTTGTTGGTGGTGGGCGAGGCGAGCAATGGTGAGCAATTGCTTGAAACTTTGCGCCATGTGCCGTGTGAAGTGGTGCTGCTGGATATCTCCATGCCGGGGGTGAATGGGCTGGAGGCCATTCCGCGGATTCGTGCGTTGAACAACCCGCCGGTTATTTTGGTGTTGTCGATGCACGACGAAGCGCAAATGGCCGCCCGTGCCTTGAAGTTTGGCGCGGCGGGTTATGCCACCAAAGACAGCGACCCGGCACTGCTGTTGACCGCCATTCGCAAGGTGGCGGCGGGTGGGCGTTATATCGACCCGGAGCTGGCAGATCGCATGGTGTTTGAGGTGGGGCTGACGGATGAGCGGCCGCTGCACGCGTTGTTGTCCGAGCGCGAGTTTTCGGTGTTTGAGCGCCTGGCTCAAGGCGCGAACGTCAACGACATTGCCCAGCAACTGGCGCTGAGCAGCAAGACCATCAGCACCCATAAAGCGCGGCTGATGCAGAAGCTCAACGTCACTTCGCTGGCGGAGCTGGTGAAGTATGCGATGGAGCATAAGTTGATTTGAATCGTAGGAGCGAGCTTGCCTCGCGATTTTTAGAAGGCAAAAAAGATCGCGAGGCAAGCTCGCTCCTACAGTTTTTTTGGGAGTGCATATCTGTTTGCGACAGTTTTGTGACGGCTCTCAACGCAGGCGCTGGGCTGGGTGGCTGGGGGCGTTCTGTTTGCGACATCGCTATAGGGCAATCCCTACAAAAAGCCTTCCAGCCTGCTGATGTAAATCTCTCCTGCGCCCCGATTTCTGTGGGCTGGCACCTTCTTTAGTCTTGAACTACAGCAGTCCAAAACAAAAGGTGCGGTTATGAGTGAGGTCGGTGCAAGCGCTGGGGCGAGTGATGTATTGGTCAGCTTCCGTGGCGTGCAAAAGAGCTATGACGGCGAAAACCTGATCGTCAAAGATCTTAATCTGGATATTCGCAAAGGCGAGTTTCTGACCTTGCTCGGACCGTCCGGTTCGGGCAAAACCACCAGTCTGATGATGCTGGCCGGCTTTGAAACGCCGACCGCAGGCGAGATTTTGCTGGCCGGGCGGGCCATCAATAATGTGCCGCCGCACAAGCGCGACATCGGCATGGTGTTTCAGAACTACGCCTTGTTCCCGCACATGACTGTGGCTGAAAACCTCGGGTTTCCGTTGACGGTGCGCGGCCTTAACCGCACCGATGTCAGCGAGCGGGTGAAAAAAGTCCTCAGCATGGTCCAGCTCGAAGCGTTTGCGCAGCGTTATCCGGCGCAATTGTCGGGTGGCCAGCAGCAGCGTGTTGCCCTGGCGCGGGCGCTGGTGTTCGAACCGCAGTTGGTCCTGATGGACGAACCGCTGGGCGCACTGGACAAACAGCTGCGTGAACACATGCAGATGGAGATCAAGCACCTGCACCAACGCTTGGGCGTGACCGTGGTGTACGTGACCCATGACCAGGGCGAAGCGCTGACGATGTCGGACCGGGTGGCGGTGTTCCATCAGGGCGAGATCCAGCAAATTGCCCCGCCGCGCACCCTCTACGAAGAACCTAAAAACACCTTTGTGGCCAACTTTATTGGCGAGAACAACCGCCTCAGCGGCCGCCTGCACAGCCAGAACGGGGAGCGCTGCGTGGTCGAGTTGAGCCGTGGCGAGAAGGTGCAGGCGCTGGCCGTGAATGTGGGCCGTACGGGCGATCCGGTGACGCTGTCGATTCGTCCCGAGCGCATCACCCTCAAGGACGCGAGCGAGTCCTGCGCCAACCGTTTCTCGGGGCGTGTCGAAGAATTTATCTATCTGGGCGACCACGTCCGGGTTCGTCTGGAAGTCTGCGGCAAGACCGATTTCTTTGTGAAACAGCCGATTGCCGAGCTGGACCCCACCCTGGCCGTCGGTGACGTCGTGCCGCTGGGCTGGCAAGTCGAACATGTACGTGCGCTGGACCCTGTATTAGAGGCGAATTGATCGCCCGGCTTCACCCACCCTGCACAGCGGAGAACACACAATGCACAAGACTTTAAAGTTAACGGCTCTGAGCCTCGGCCTGATGTTTGCGGGCAGTGCGCTGGCCGCGACTGACCTGACCGTGGTGTCGTTTGGCGGCGCGAACAAGGCGGCGCAGGTCAAAGCGTTTTACCAGCCGTGGGAAACCAAGGGCGACGGCAAAATCATCGCCGGTGAGTACAACGGTGAAATGGCCAAAATCAAGGCCATGGTCGACACCAAAAGCATCTCTTGGGACCTGGTAGAAGTGGAGTCGCCAGAACTGGCCCGTGGTTGCGATGAAGACATGTTTGAAGCGTTGGACCCTGCACTGTTCGGCAACCCGGACCAGTACGTGAAAGGCGCAATCCAGACCTGCGGCGCGGGCTTCTTCGTGTGGTCAACGGTACTGGCTTACAACGCCGACAAACTGAAAACTGCGCCGACCAGTTGGGCGGATTTCTGGGACACGCAAAAATTCCCGGGCAAGCGCGGTTTGCGTAAAGGCGCCAAATACACCCTCGAATTTGCCTTGATGGCCGACGGCGTGGCGCCGAAAGATGTGTACACCGTGCTGGCGAGCAAGGACGGGCAGAACCGCGCCTTCAAAAAACTCGATGAGCTCAAGCCTAATATCCAATGGTGGGAAGCGGGTGCTCAGCCGCCGCAGTACCTGGCCTCTGGCGATGTGGTCATGAGCTCGGCGTACAACGGCCGGATCGCTGCGGTACAGAAAGAAAGCAATCTGAAGATCGTCTGGAATGGCGGCATTTATGACTTCGATGCGTGGGCCATCCCTAAAGGCCTGAGCAAGGCTAAAGCCGACGTGGCGAAGAAGTTCATGGCTTTCACCTTGCAGCCGCAACAGCAGAGCCTCTACTCGCAAAACATTGCGTACGGCCCGGCGAACAAAGAAGCCATGCCTTTGCTGCCTAAAGACGTGCAGGAAGACATGCCGACCGCCCCGCAAAACATCGTTAACCAGGTGCAAATCGACGTCAGCTTCTGGGCTGATAACGGTGAGCAACTGGAGCAGCGTTTCAACGCCTGGGCTGCCAAGTAAGCAGTACGCAACTGCGGCGTGGCTGATCCGGCCACGCCGCCATCGTTTAAAGATTTCCGGAGTTCGCCATGGCCATCGCCGTTCCCCTGAACGAGGTCTCCAACACGTCGTTGAAAAAACGCCTTAAGCGTGCCGAACGGGTTAATCGCTGGAAAGCGCAGGCCCTGATCGCACCGTTGGTTATTTTCTTGTTGCTGGTGTTCCTGGTGCCCATCGCGGCCCTGCTCTACAAAAGTGTCGGCAACCCGGAAGTGGTGGAAGGCCTGCCGCGTACAGTGGTGGCCGTGCACAGCTGGGACGGTAAGGGTTTGCCCGCTGAGCCGGTGTACCAGGCGTTGAGCGAAGACTTGGCCGAGGCCCGCAAGAATCAAGTGCTGGGTGATTTGTCCAAGCGTCTGAACATGGAATTGGCCGGCTACCGCAGCCTGCTGATGAAAACCGCCAAGGGCTTGCCGTTCAAGGCGCAGCCAGCGTCTTACAAAGACGCAATGGAAGGCCTGGACGAGCGCTGGGGCGACCCGGCTTATTGGCAGGCAATCAAGCGCAATACCTCAAGCGTTACCCCGTTTTACCTGCTGGCCTCGGTTGATCATCGTATCGACGACTTGGGTGAAATAGCCCCGGCCACTCCGGATCAGTCGATCTATCTGGACATTTTTGCGCGTACGTTCTGGATGGGTTTTGTCATCACGTGCATCTGCCTGGTGCTGGCGTATCCGCTGGCGTACCTGTTGGCCAACTTGCCGGCACGCAAAAGCAACCTGTTGATGATTCTGGTGCTGTTGCCGTTCTGGACGTCGGTGCTGGTACGGGTCGCTGCCTGGATTGTCTTGTTGCAATCGGGTGGCCTGATCAATAGCGGGCTAATGAGCCTGGGCATTATTGATAAGCCGCTGGAACTGGTGTTCAACCGCACCGGTGTCTACATCGCGATGGTGCACATCTTGTTGCCGTTCATGATTCTGCCGATCTACAGCGTGATGAAAGGCATTTCTCCGACCTATATGCGCGCTGCGATCTCACTCGGTTGCCATCCGTTTGCCAGTTTCTGGCGAGTGTATTTCCCACAGACCTATGCCGGTGTGGGCGCGGGTTGCTTGCTGGTGTTCATCATTGCGATTGGCTACTACATCACCCCGGCCTTGCTGGGCAGCCCGAACGATCAAATGGTCAGCTACTTCGTGGCGTTCTACACCAACACCAGCATCAACTGGGGTATGGCGACGGCATTGGGCGGCCTGCTGCTGTTGGCGACCGTGGTGCTTTATCTGATTTACAACTGGCTGGTAGGCGCAAGCCGCCTGCGCTTGAGCTAAGGAGACCGCCATGCTGAGTCCTTATATGTCGCCCATTGAGCGGGTGTGGTTTTACAGCTTGCGCATTCTGTGCGGGTTGATCCTGTTGTTTCTGATTTTGCCGGTGCTGGTGATCATCCCGTTGTCGTTCAACTCGGGCAGCTTTCTGGTGTATCCGTTGCAGGGCTTTTCGCTGCACTGGTACCAGGATTTCTTTGGCTCGGCGGAGTGGATGCGGGCCTTGAAAAACAGCGTAATCGTGGCGCCTGCCGCGACTGTGCTGGCCATGGTGTTTGGTACGTTGGCGGCCATTGGTCTGACCCGGGGGCACTTTCCGGGCAAGGCGCTGGTGATGGCCTTGGTCATCTCGCCGATGGTGGTGCCGGTGGTGATTATCGGTGTGGCCAGCTACTTGTTCTTTGCGCCACTGGGCCTGGGTAACAGCTACTTTTCATTGATCGTGGTGCACGCGGTGTTGGGTGTGCCGTTTGTGATCATCACCGTGTCGGCGACCTTGCAGGGCTTCAACCAGAACCTGGTACGTGCTGCGGCCAGCCTGGGGGCTTCGCCGCTGACGGCGTTCCGCCGGGTGACCTTGCCACTGATTGCACCGGGGGTAATTTCGGGGGCGTTGTTTGCCTTTGCGACCTCGTTTGATGAAGTGGTCGTGACCCTGTTTTTGGCCGGGCCCGAACAAGCGACCTTGCCACGGCAGATGTTCAGCGGCATCCGCGAAAACCTCAGCCCGACCATTGCCGCCGCGGCGACGTTGTTGATCGCCTTCTCGGTGGTGTTGCTGCTGACCCTGGAGTGGCTGCGCGGGCGCAGCGAAAAAATGCGCACGGCCCAGGCATAAGGGTTACATCCAGCACGCATCCCATAAGGGATAGTCCCCGATTCGTGTGGCCAGGCCCGCACGGATCGGGTTTTGTACGATGTAGCGGGCGGTTTCTTTGAGGTCATCTTCACGGCGCAATGCCCTGTCGTGATAACCCTTTTGCCATAGTCGACCGCTGGACTGGCTGGCGTTGTTAACGGTCACGCTGCTGCGTGACTTGATACGGCACATTAATTCGCCCAGTGTTTTGTTGTTCAGTTCGACTAACCAATGAAAATGGTCCGGCATCACGACCCATGCCTTTGATGTCACGATGCCTTCGTCATGGGCTTGTTTAAATTGATCGACTAAAAGCCTGCCTAACTGAAAGTCTTCAAAAACTGGACGTCGTTGATCAGTCACCGTGGTGAGAAGATACAGTCGTCCTGGTTCGCAGTAGCGGCCTTTTAATAGGCGATTGCTGGTATAGCAACGCGGCATTCCTTTGCCCTCGTCTAGGTCCGTGTTTTTTAAAACTAGCCGTTGGGCGTAGACGTAGCCGCCTTCTTTATTCGCAAGATATTGCTGGAAGGTCCTTTGGCCCTTATCGCAGCCTTCGGCAGCGACTACATAGGTATGTGCCCTGTAGTCGCTGCCGCAGGCTGCGATCGGGCGCGAAGCGGTCGTGAAGTTGGCTTTAGGCACCAATCATCACGGTGCGGTGGCGCTTCTTGGCAGGGCGTATACAATGCCCGCCACCGTGATTTGCTTATTAAAAGGTGCGTTATGCAGCCCTTCGCTATTGCCCCATCGATTCTCTCTGCCGATTTCGCCCGCCTGGGCGAGGAAGTCGACAATGTGCTCGCCGCGGGCGCTGATATCGTGCACTTCGATGTCATGGACAATCATTACGTCCCCAACCTGACCATCGGCCCGATGGTCTGCGCCGCGCTGCGCAAGTACGGCATCACCGCGCCTATCGATGCCCATTTGATGGTCAGCCCGGTCGACCGGATCATTGGCGACTTTATCGAAGCCGGGGCGACTTACATCACCTTCCACCCCGAAGCCACTCAGCACATTGACCGCTCTTTGCAGTTGATCCGCGAAGGCGGTTGCAAGGCGGGCCTGGTGTTTAACCCGGCCACGCCGCTGGACGTGCTCAAGTACGTGATGGACAAGGTCGACATGGTCTTGCTGATGAGCGTGAACCCGGGCTTCGGCGGGCAGAAGTTCATCCCCGGTACGTTAAACAAGCTGCGTGAAGCCCGTGCACTGATCGACGCTTCGGGCCGTGATATCCGCCTGGAAATCGATGGTGGCGTGAACGTCGGCAATATCCGTGAAATCGCTGAAGCCGGTGCAGACACCTTTGTCGCCGGCTCGGCCATTTTCAACACGCCGAACTACGAAGAAGTCATCCAGAAAATGCGCGCCGAGCTAGCGTTGGCGCGCCCATGAGCCGTTTTGAGCAGTCGCTTCAGGGGCCGCTGCCTAAACTGGTGATGTTCGATCTGGATGGAACCTTGATCGACTCGGTTCCAGATCTGGCCGTCGCCGTTGAGAGCATGCTGCTCAAACTGGGGCGCCCACCGGCGGGCATCGAGAACGTGCGGATGTGGGTCGGCAACGGTGCGCCGTTGCTGGTGCGTCGTGCGCTGGCGGGAAACATGGATGCCAAGGGCGTCGATGACGCCGAAGCCGAGCAGGCGCTGGAGATTTTTATGGAAGCCTACGCGGGCGGCCATGAACACACCAAGGTTTACCCGGGTGTACGCGAAAGCCTCAAGTGGCTGCAAAAGCGGGGCGTTGAGATGGCCCTGATTACCAACAAACCCGAGCGGTTTGTGGCGCCCCTGCTGGATGAGATGAAGCTGGGCCGGTTTTTTCGCTGGATTGTCGGCGGCGATACCATGCCGCAGAAAAAGCCGGACCCTGCAGCGCTGTTTTTTGTCATGAAAATGGCCGGTGTAACCCCGCAAGAGTCGCTGTTTGTCGGCGATTCACGCAATGACGTGCTGGCGGCCAAGGCCGCGGGTGTACGCTGTGTTGCGCTGAGTTACGGCTATAACCATGGCCGACCGATTGCCGAAGAGTCACCGGATGCAGTTATTGATAACCTGCAAGAGCTGATAGCCGGTTGCTTAGATTCGGCGCCTGAGATAACGTTGGGCGCTCCTGTTCACCCCTCTCAAAGAGATTCCATCGTGGTGGTCACTCGCAAACTCTGGATGAAAGTTATCAAGGCCCTGGCCCGTTGGCGTTGGCGCGCCTGACTTTTATCTGGCCGCAGATCCGGCACGTTTGCATACCTGACTGTTTTACCTCAGACCACGAGGCACCTCATGATCCGCGAAGAATTCCTGCGCTTGGCCGCTGCTGGCTACAACCGTATCCCGCTTGCACGTGAAACCCTTGCTGACTTCGACACGCCGCTGTCGATCTACCTGAAACTGGCTGACCAGCCCAACTCCTATCTGCTGGAGTCGGTGCAGGGCGGCGAGAAGTGGGGGCGTTATTCGATCATTGGTTTACCATGCCGCACGGTGTTGCGTGCCCATGAGCAACAGATCCGCATCACCCACGACGGTGTAGAAATCGAAGCTCACGAGGTTGAAGACCCGTTGGCTTTCGTTGAGGCCTTCAAAGCGCGTTACAACGTACCGACCATTGCCGGTCTGCCGCGTTTTAACGGCGGTCTGGTGGGTTATTTCGGCTACGACTGCGTGCGTTATGTCGAGAAGCGTTTGGGTAAATGCCCGAACCCGGACCCGCTGGGTGTGCCGGACATTTTGCTGATGGTGTCGGACGCTGTCGTGGTGTTCGATAACCTGGCCGGCAAGATGCACGCAATTGTGCTGGTGGATCCGTCTGAGGCTGATGCCTATGACCAGGGCCAGGCGCGTCTTGAGGCGTTGCTTGAGCAGTTGCGCCAACCGATTGCCCCGCGCCGTGGCCTGGATTTCACCCAGCAGCAAGCCGCTGATCCGGTGTTCCGTTCCAGCTTTACCCAGGCCGATTACGAAAAAGCCGTCGATACGATCAAGGACTACATCCTGGCGGGCGACTGCATGCAGGTTGTGCCGTCGCAGCGCATGTCGATCGACTTCAAGGCCGCGCCGATTGATCTGTACCGCGCGCTGCGTTGCTTCAACCCGACACCGTATATGTACTTCTTCAACTTTGGTGACTTCCACGTGGTGGGCAGTTCGCCGGAAGTGCTGGTGCGGGTGGAAGACAATCTGATTACCGTGCGCCCGATTGCCGGGACTCGCCCACGCGGCGCCACGGAAGAAGCGGACCTGGCGCTGGAAAAAGACCTGCTGGGGGATGACAAGGAAATTGCCGAGCATTTGATGCTGATTGACCTTGGGCGTAACGACACGGGGCGCGTCTCGGAAACCGGTTCGGTGAAGCTCACCGAGAAGATGGTGATCGAGCGTTACTCCAACGTGATGCACATTGTGTCTAACGTCACTGGCCAGCTCAAAAGCGGCCTGACCGCAATGGACGCGTTGCGCGCCATTTTGCCTGCGGGCACGTTGTCGGGTGCGCCGAAAATTCGCGCGATGGAGATCATCGACGAACTGGAACCAGTCAAGCGTGGCGTGTATGGCGGCGCAGTCGGTTATTTCGCCTGGAACGGCAACATGGACACGGCCATCGCGATTCGGACCGCCGTGATCAAAGATGGCGAATTGCATGTACAAGCCGGCGGCGGCATTGTCGCTGACTCGGTACCGGCCCTGGAGTGGGAAGAGACGCTGAATAAACGTCGCGCGATGTTTCGTGCCGTAGCGCTCGCTGAACAAACCCCCGCATCCGACGCCTGAGGAGCTTTGCCATGTTGCTGATGATCGACAATTACGACTCTTTTACTTACAACGTTGTGCAATACCTCGGCGAGTTGGGTGCCGAGGTCAAAGTGGTGCGCAACGACGAATTGACCGTGGCCCAGATCGAGGCGCTCAAGCCTGAGCGCATTGTGGTCTCGCCCGGCCCGTGCACGCCTAACGAGGCGGGCATTTCCCTTGAAGCGATCAAGTACTTTGCCGGTAAGCTGCCGATTCTGGGTGTGTGCCTGGGCCATCAGTCCATCGGCCAGGCCTTTGGCGGTGATGTGGTTCGCGCCCGGCAAGTGATGCACGGTAAAACCAGCCCGGTCTATCACCTGGACACGGGTGTATTCCAGGGCCTGAACAACCCGCTGACCGTGACGCGTTACCACTCGCTGGTGGTCAAGCGCGAAACCCTGCCGGAGTGCCTGGAGCTCACGGCCTGGACGCAACATGCCGATGGTTCGGTTGACGAGATCATGGGCCTGCGCCACAAAACGCTGAACATCGAAGGGGTGCAATTTCACCCGGAGTCGATTCTGACCGAGCAGGGCCACGAACTGTTCGCTAACTTCCTCAAACAAACTGGCGGCACGCGCTAAGGACTTCTTATGGATATCAAAACAGCCCTGAGCCGTATCGTCGGTCACCTTGATTTGAGCGAAGCCGAGATGCGCGATGTAATGCGCGACATCATGACCGGCAAATGTACCGAAGCGCAGATTGGCGCGTTCATGATGGGCATGCGCATGAAGAGCGAGAGCATCGACGAAATCGTCGGTGCCGTCACGGCCATGCGTGAGTTGGCGGACAAGGTCGAGCTCAATACCCTGGACGGCGTTGTAGATATCGTCGGCACCGGGGGCGATGGCGCTAACATTTTCAACGTCTCCACGGCGTCTGCCCTGGTGATTTCTGCTGCCGGTTGCACGGTGGCCAAACACGGTAACCGTGCGGTGTCGGGCAAGAGCGGCAGTGCCGACCTGCTCGAGGCCGCCGGGGTGTACCTGAACCTGACACCTGTTCAGGTGGCGCGTTGCATCGACAGCGTCGGCATTGGCTTTATGTTTGCCCAGTCCCATCACGGCGCCATGAAGCACGCGGCAGTCCCGCGTCGCGACCTGGGGCTGCGCACCCTGTTCAACATGCTTGGCCCGCTTACGAATCCGGCTGGTGTGTTGCATCAAGTGGTCGGGGTGTTCAACCAGGCGCTGTGCCGTCCGCTGGCTGAAGTGTTGCAGCGTCTGGGCAGCAAGCACGTGCTGGTGGTGCATTCGCAAGACGGTCTGGATGAGTTCAGCCTGGCCGCACCAACGTTTGTGGCTGAGCTGAAAAAGGGTGAAATCACTGAGTACTGGGTTCAGCCAGAAGACTTGGGTATAAAGAGCCAGAGTTTGTTTGGCCTGGTGGTGGATAGCCCGGCGCAATCATTGGAGTTGATCCGCGATGCCTTGGGCCGTCGCAAAACTGAGGCGGGCCAGAAGGCCGCTGAAATGATCGTACTCAATGCCGGCGCTGCGCTGTATGCCGCTGACCTTGCCTACACGCTCAAAGAGGGTGTGGCCTTGGCCCACGATGCGTTGCACACAGGTCTGGCGCGAGAAAAACTCGAAGAGCTGGGCGCCTTTACCGCGATCTTCAAGCAGGAGAATGAAGCATGAGTGTGCCTACCGTTCTGGAAAAAATTCTGGCGCGTAAAGTTCAAGAAGTTGCCGAGCGCAGCGCACGCGTGAGCCTGGCGGAGCTTGAAGGTCTGGCGGCTCAGGCAGATCCTGTACGCGGTTTTGCCAATGCATTGCTGGCCCAGGCCAAACTGAAGCAACCGGCGGTGATTGCCGAGATCAAAAAAGCATCGCCGAGCAAGGGCGTGATCCGTGAAGACTTTGTTCCGGCCGAGATTGCGCAGAGTTACGAAAAAGGCGGCGCTACGTGTTTGTCGGTGTTGACTGACGTTGATTACTTTCAGGGTGCTGATGTTTACCTGCAACAAGCACGTGCTGCGTGCAAGCTGCCGGTGATCCGCAAGGACTTCATGATCGATCCTTATCAGATCGTTGAAGCGCGCGCATTGGGGGCGGACTGCGTTTTGCTGATCGTCTCTGCGCTGGATGACGTGAAGATGGCCGAGCTGGCTGCCGTTGCCAAAAGCGTCAACCTGGATGTGCTGGTTGAAGTGCACGATGCCGATGAACTGGAGCGTGCCTTGAAGACCCTGGATACCCCGCTGGTGGGTATCAACAACCGCAATTTGCACACCTTTGAGGTCAGCCTGGAAACCACGCTGGACTTGTTGCCACGGGTGCCGCGAGATCGCTTGGTGGTAACCGAGAGCGGGATTCTCAACCGCGCCGACGTTGAGCTGATGGAAATCAGCGGGGTGTATTCGTTCCTCGTCGGAGAGGTGTTTATGCGCGCTGAACAGCCAGGCGCTGAGCTGCAACGTTTGTTTTTTCCGGAGCGTAGCGTGCACGTGACAGGCTCGACGCTGGACTAACCCTTTTTGTGTCAGGCAGGTCTCTATGGCGCTTATCCGGCAACTCACCGTCGAAGCAGGTCTTAAAGCCGAGCAGGATTTACTGGCCTCGGTGTGTGCTGGGAATGAGGAGGCGGGTTTGCTGTTATGGCAGCCTACTGACCGGGCGCTGGTGATGCCTCGGCGCTTGAGCCGGTCGGCCGGGTTTGATGAGGCCAGTGTTGAATTGGCCGCCAGTGGGTGGCCGATTCTGCTGCGTGAGACGGGCGGAGAGCCTGTTCCTCAATCGCCTTCTACGGTCAATATCGCGCTGGTGTATGCACCGCCCCGCAGCGAAGGCGATCACGGTCGTATCGAAACGGCCTATCGCCGCTTGTGTGACCCTATCTGTGATCTGTTGACGGCTTTGGGCGGCACGGCGTCTTTAGGCGAAGTCGAAGGCGCCTTTTGTGATGGCCGTTTTAACGTCAATCTCAATGCCCGCAAACTGGTTGGCACGGCTCAGCGCTGGCGCCAAAGCCAGGGCGGCCAACGGCCTGTAGGTCTGGTGCACGGTGCATTGCTGGTTGAGGATGAGCGTGAGTCGATGGTGGCTGCCGTCAATCGTTTCAATCAGCGCTGTGCGCTGGATCAACACTGCCTCGCTGACAGCCATATTGCCTTGCATGAAGTGTTTGCCGCGCCCGATTTCTTCGAGCGCCTGGGTGCCAGTTATCAACAGATTCTGGCGCCTCTGCTGCGCCCTTAGCGGGTGCCGTACACCACCATGGTTTTGCCTTTGACGCTGACCAGGTTTTGCTCTTCAAGACCTTTGAGCACACGGCCGACCATCTCACGTGAACAGCCGACAATTCTGCCGATTTCCTGACGCGTGATTTTGATCTGCATCCCGTCCGGGTGGGTCATGGCGTCGGGTTGTTTGCACAGGTCCAGCAGGCAGCGTGCGACTCTGCCGGTGACATCAAAGAACGCCAAGTCTCCCACCTTGCGGGTGGTATTACGCAGACGCTGAGCAATCTGGCCGCTCAGGGAGTAAAGAATCTCGGGTTCTTGTTGTGCGTACTCTCGGAACTTTACGTAGCTGATTTCTGCGACTTCACATTCAGTCTTGGCTCGAACCCAAGCGCTGCGGGGTTGTTCTTGCCCTGCCTGTTCAAACAAACCCAGCTCGCCAATGAAGTCGCCTGAGTTGAGGTAGGCAATGATCATCTCGCGCCCTTCGTCGTCCTCAATCAGGATGGTGACAGAGCCTTTGAGGATGAAAAACAGCGTGTGTGAGTGTTCGCCTGCGCAGATGATATTGCTCTTGGTTGGATAGCGTCTGCGTTGGCAATGAGTCAAAAATTTGTCGAGATTCTTGATCTTGGATAGAGGGGTAATAGCAACCATGGTTGTATCCCGAAAGCGTACACAGTAAGGGGCAGATCTAATTTTATATAGAGCGCTGGCTGGCTGGCGCCAGTGATTTGGCGCCAGCTTAACAGACAGATTCTGTATGGTTTGTAGATTTTTTATTATGGGCTGACGGATAAAGCCTTTGGTGCGGTGAGTCACCGCTTTCAGGCCCTGTGCTAAGCTGGCGCCCCTTTTAGAACAGTGGAGTCTGGGTGATGAAGGCACGCATTCAATGGGCTGGTGAAGCCATGTTTCTGGGCGAATCAGGGAGCGGCCATGTGGTTGTCATGGACGGCCCTCCTGAGAGTGGCGGTCGCAACCTGGGCGTACGGCCTATGGAAATGCTCCTGCTTGGGCTCGGTGGCTGCAGTAACTTTGATGTCGTCAGTATCCTTAAAAAGTCGCGTCAGCCGGTTGAAAGCTGTGAGGCTTTTCTGGAAGCGGAACGCGCCACTGAAGACCCAAAAGTGTTCACCAAAATTCACCTGCACTTTGTCGTCAAGGGCCGCGGCTTGAAAGAAGCTCAGGTCAAGCGTGCGATCGAGCTGTCTGCCGAGAAATATTGCTCGGCGTCGATCATGCTGGGCGCCGCAGGTGTAGCTATCAGCCACGACTATGAAATTGTTGAGCTAGGCTGAGCCGACATCCAATTTACATAAAAGCATTGCAGACTCTGGCGATCAGAAGCTGACGTCTGCATAATGCGCCACTTTTTTAAGGGCAGTAGCAGGGAATAACCCCGGCTCACGTCCGAACAAATAACCAAAATCGCCATCGCGAAGAGGTGTTAACCGTCCTACGCAGGTGCGTCCACGCACTTGACGGGCATGCTGGATCACGCGGCCGAGCCGCATCGACATAGAGAGTTTTATAACGGTGAAAAGCAAACTCAAGCTCCACGGGTTCAATAACCTGACAAAGACCTTGAGCTTCAACATCTATGACATCTGCTACGCGGAAACCCCGCAAGACCAGCAGGCATACGTTGAGTACATCAATCAAGAGTACGACGCAGAACGCCTGACGCAGATCCTCACAGATGTGGTCGATATCATTGGGGCCAATATCCTGAACATCGCTCGTCAGGATTACGATCCACAAGGCGCCAGCGTCACTATTCTGATTTCTGAGCAGCCGGTAACGCCTACCGAAAGCCAAATTGAAGAATCCCCTGGCCCGCTGCCAGAGACCATTTTGGGTCATCTCGACAAAAGTCATATCACGGTGCACACCTATCCAGAGATTCATCCTGTGGACGGTATTGCGACTTTCCGTGTGGATATTGACGTGTCGACGTGCGGCGTTATTTCACCGCTTAAAGCTCTCAACTATCTGATCCATCAGTTTGATTCGGATATCGTGACGGTCGACTATCGTGTGCGTGGTTTTACCCGTGACGTAGAAGGCAAAAAGCACTTTATCGATCACGAGATCAACTCGATCCAGAACTACCTCTCCGAAGACACCCGCGACGGTTACCAGATGACCGACGTGAACGTGTACCAGGAAAACCTGTTCCACACCAAGATGCTGCTCAAGAACTTCGAACTGGATAATTACCTGTTCGGCGACGCGACCAGCAATCTGTCGGTTGAACAACGTGCGCAGGTCACTGAGCGCGTGAAGCACGAAATGCTCGAAATCTTCTACGCCCGCAATATGGGGTAAGGCTTCGCGCAACAAAAAAAGGCGGC
Source organism: Pseudomonas helleri (assembly GCF_045830615.1). Classification (NCBI taxonomy): domain Bacteria; kingdom Pseudomonadati; phylum Pseudomonadota; class Gammaproteobacteria; order Pseudomonadales; family Pseudomonadaceae; genus Pseudomonas; species Pseudomonas helleri. The sequence continues at coordinate 450,232 of NZ_CP174501.1, forward strand.
TACCGAGAGGTAACCGCCTTTTTTATGGCCCGCATGCCGGGATCAGATGCGATAGGTGCTTTTGGTCATGACTTTCGCCAGCAGGCTCATGCCAAATTTTACCGGCGCCGGGAAGCGGTAGCCGCCCGCATTCAATGCTGACTCGGCGTGTTGTTCTTCGTCGAGGCGCATCTGCTCGAGGATGGCGCGGGATTTTTCATCTTCGGCAGGCAGTTGCTCAAGGTGCTCGTTGAGGTGTTTGCACACTTGGTCTTCAGTCGCGGCAACAAAGCCGAGGCTGACTTTGTCACTGATCAGGCCGGCGACGGCACCAATGCCAAATGACATGCCGTAGAACAGCGGGTTGAGCACGCTGGTATGGCTGCCCAGTTGGTGGATACGGTGTTCGCACCAGGCCAAGTGGTCGATTTCTTCTTCAGCGGCATGTTCCATCGCTTCGCGCACGTGTGGCAATTTGGCGGTCAAGGCCTGCCCTTGGTACAGCGCTTGGGCGCATACCTCGCCGGTGTGGTTGATGCGCATCAGCCCGGCCACGTGGCGGGCGGTTTTTTCATCGAGCGGCTTTTCGGTCTTGACAATGGCCGGGGAAGGGCGATGCGGCTGACCACTGAAGGGCAGCAGGGTGCGCATGGCGGTATCGGCTTGCAACAGGAGACGGTCAATCGGCGAGTAGTGACGTTGGGTAGTCATGCTTACCTCCGGAAAAAATCACGGTGGCCAGTTTACCTCAAACGCGCAGGCAGGGTTTGCGTTGGATCATGCGTCGGCGTGGGAGCGGTGGCTCCCACGGTGTGTACGGTCGGGCAGGGCGATCAGCCCGGCGGCCAGTTCATCTGGCGTTGACCCAGAACGTGCATGTGAATGTGGTAAACCGTCTGGCCTCCATTTTCATTGCAGTTCATCACTACGCGAAAACCGTCTTCGCAGCCCAGCTCTTTGGCCAGGCGCTGCGCGGTAAACAGAATGTGCCCGGCCAGCGGTTTATCTTCTTCGGTCAGGTCATTGAGGGTGGCGATGTGTTTTTTTGGAATGACCAAAAAGTGAACCGGCGCTTGGGGGGCAATATCGTGAAAAGCCAGCACTTGATCATCCTCGTAGATGATATTGGCCGGTATTTCACGGTTGATGATTTTGGTGAACAGAGTATCCAAAGCGTTGTCTCCGTGAGTGAAGTCCGGTCTGAGTGTACTCACGGACACCGATTACGCCCAGTCTCGTTAACGCGGGCAGTAAGATTTGTTCACTGAGGCTGCGATTTTGCGGGTTAGCCAGCGAGAAAGCAGGCGTGGCATACGCGTGAGCCATCGGTTGCGCCAGCCGGGCATGATAATCGCCTTGTTCTTGTCGAGTGCGCGCACGGTGTAAAGAGCAACTTCTTCGGGGCTCAGGGCACTTTTATTACGTTTGACGGCTTCCGGGTTCATGTTTGCCGCGTCGAAAAAGCCGGTGCGGGTAACTCCGGGGCACAGCACCGAGACTTTGATGCCGGTTTTTTTCACTTCTTCGCGCAAGCCTTCGGAGAAATGCAGGACATACGCTTTACTCGCGAAGTAGGTGCTGAGCCACGGGCCGGGCTGGTAGGCGGCGATTGAGGAGACATTGAGGATTTGCCCGCCACCCTGCACGGCCATCATGTTGCCAATGGCATGGCACATGCGGGTCAGGGCCAGGATGTTGAGCTCGATCAGATCTTGCTCGGCGCTCCAGTCATGGGCGAGGAATGGCCCGCAAGTACCAATGCCGGCGCAGTTGATCAGCAGGTCGATTTGCCGGTCACCTTCCTCCAGCTCCAGCAAAAAGCCGGACAGGCGCAGGGGTTCGCCCAAGTCACAGGCGCGGAACAACACTTCGACACCAAAGCGCTGAGTCAACTCAAGCGCAATGCTTTCCAGTGCATCGCGCTGACGCGCTACAAGGATGAGGCTGCGCCCGCGGCGGGCAAGCGCTTCTGCCAGGGCCAGGCCAATGCCGCTGGAAGCACCAGTGATCAAAGCGTAACGGGTCATGTTTCTCTCCATCGCAACGGTACAGTCCGGTGACAATGATGTCCCTGGCGTTAACGCGTTCATTTAGCTGCGCAGTTTACAGGGTGTTGCTGGTGGCTGCGTTGATCAACGTTGCCATTAAGCCTAAAGCGAAGAGCGCCGCCATCACGAACAGGCTCAAACCGATGAAGAAAATGATGATCCACGCGCCGATGGTGACTGAGCGGCTGTTGGGCGGTGGCGGCGGGCCGTATTTGTTCGGGCCTTCTGTGCCGGGCATCAGGAGCATCATGACCGCGAGTACCAGGTTGGCCATCGGTACCAGATGAAGCAGCAACATCCAGGCGGACCAATTGAGGTCATGCAGGCGCTGGGCGCCAATTCTCAGGCTAATGAACGCATAAGCAATGGCCAGTGTTGCGCCGCAGGTAATACCCAATGTGGGTGAAACATTGACGGCCAGCAGTACCAATACCCCGGTCACGATAGCAATGAGGGTGATCACGGTGCTCCAGACCAAAAAACGCAAACGGCCGATGCGACCGTCGAACCCCAGAGGGTCCAGCGTGGCGAAAGGTGTTTCTGAGGGTGTATTGCCCAGGCTCGGTTCTGGCATGGAGGCTTCCTTGTCGGTGTGTCTTTAAAAAAGCCCGCCGGGTGGGCGGGCTTCGAGGTGTCAGTGTCGCGGCCAATGCTGGGCCAGTTGTGAGGTAAGGCTTAACGCTGTGCGGTACTCCTCGTCCATGCGGGTAATTAATTGCTCGGTTGTCGGGAGATCGGTGATTTCTCCTACACCCTGACCCGCGGACCATACGGTTTTCCAGGCTTTGGCTTCGTCGGTGAGCGGCTTGAGTTTTACTTCGCCTTGGGTTTTAAGGGCTGCCAGATCAAAACCTGCATTCTCAAGGCTTTGACGCATGAAACTGGCGGGTACGCCCGATACCGCAGCAGTGTGAATGATGTCGGCGGCATGGGAGGCCACTAGCATCTCTTTGTATGCGTCAGGGGCATGGCTTTCTTGGGTGCTGATAAAGCGTGTACCCAAGTAAGCGAGGTCTGCGCCCAGCACCTGAGCGGCCAAAATTTCGTGGCCGTGGTTGATGCAACCGGCCAGCAAAAGGGTTTTGTCGAAGAACTGACGAATTTCTGCCACCAGCGCGAGCGGGCTCCAGGTGCCGGCATGGCCACCAGCACCTGCCGCCACAGCAATCAGGCCATCAACGCCCGCTTCTGCGGCTTTTTCGGCATGGCGGCGGGTGGTTACATCGTGGAAAACCAGCCCGCCATAGCTGTGGACGGCATCAACGACCTCTTTTACCGCGCCCAGGCTGGTGATGACGATGGGCACTTTATGCTCGATGCAAATTGCCAGATCTGCCTGCAGCCGTGGGTTACTGTTGTGCACAATCAGGTTAACGGCGTAGGGCGCCGGATTGTCCAATGTCGTCAGCCCGGCTTCGATCTCTTCAAGCCAGGCTTTGAAACCAATGCTGTCACGTTGATTGAGCGCCGGAAAGCTGCCCACGATGCCATTGCGGCAACACGCCAGGACGAGTTGCGGGTTGGAAATCAGAAACATGGGCGCGGCAACTACCGGCAGGCGCAAGCGTTGATCCAGCAAGGCAGGCAGTGACATTGGATAACCTCAAGGTTGGGAGAGTTGAATTCAGAACGGTTTGACCACCACCAGGATGACGATGGCCAGCAGGAATAAAACAGGGACTTCGTTGAACCAGCGATAAAACACGTGGCTGCGAGTGTTCTCGCCACGGGCAAAGCGTTTTACCTGAGCGCCACACATGTGGTGATAACCGATCAGCAGAAACACCAGGGTCAGTTTGGCGTGCATCCACCCTTGGCTGAGAAAGCCCGGGGTCAGGTAGAGCAGCCAGCCGCCGAAGATCAGTGTGGCGATCATTGCGGGGCCCATGATGCCGCGATACAGCTTGCGTTCCATGAGGCTGAATCTTTCTTTGCTGACGGAATCTTCGCTTTGTGCGTGGTAAACAAAGAGGCGAGGCAGGTAAAACAGGCCTGCAAACCAACAGACGATGCTGATGATGTGGAAGGCTTTGATCCATAGATAAAGCATTTTTAGTTATTCCCAGGTTCACGGTAGATCAAATAGTAGTAGTAGAGCGTCTGAGAGTCACCTTGACGGTTGTCGCAGGGGCGCGGTGTCCCTATTATCGAGGGCTTTCCAGTGGGTTCGTTGAGGGCAGGTTATGGTCAAGGTCGGTATTGTCGGCGGCACGGGTTACACCGGTGTCGAATTACTGCGTTTGCTGGCACAGCATCCGCAAGCTGAAGTGGTTGCCATCACTTCTCGATCCGAGGCGGGCCTGCCAGTTGCCGATCTGTACCCGAACCTTCGCGGTCACTATGACGGCCTGGCGTTCAGCGTGCCGGACACTCAGACACTGGCGGCCTGCGATGTGGTGTTTTTCGCCACGCCTCACGGCGTTGCTCACGCACTGGCTGGCGAATTGCTGGCGGCTGGCACCAAGGTGATAGACCTGTCTGCAGACTTCCGCTTGCAGGACGCGGATGAATGGGCCAAGTGGTACGGTCAGCCGCACGGCGCGCCAGAGTTGTTGAAGGAAGCTGTTTATGGTTTGCCTGAGGTTAACCGCGAGCAAATCAAACAGGCCCGCCTGATTGCGGTGCCGGGTTGCTATCCAACGTCCGCACAGCTGGGCTTTTTGCCGTTGCTGGAAGCCGGGCTGGCTGATACCTCTGTGCTGATTGCTGACTGTAAGTCGGGTGTCAGCGGTGCCGGGCGCGGTGCCAGTGTTGGCTCGTTGTATGCCGAGACGTCCGAAAGCATGAAAGCCTATGCGGTAAAAGGGCATCGCCATTTGCCAGAAATTCGTCAGGGCCTGCGTCGTGCTGCGGGTAAAGACGTGGGTTTGACCTTTGTCCCACACCTGACGCCGATGATTCGCGGTATTCACTCCACGCTTTACGCCACTGTGGTTGATCGTTCGGTCGACTTGCAGGCGTTGTACGAAAAGCGTTACGCCAACGAGCCTTTTGTTGACGTGATGCCTGCCGGCAGCCACCCGGAAACCCGCAGTGTGCGCGGGGCGAACGTGTGCCGTATCGCGGTGCACCGCCCGCAGGACGGCGACTTGGTCGTGGTGTTGTCGGTTATTGATAACCTGGTTAAAGGGGCTTCTGGCCAAGCGGTGCAGAACATGAACATTCTGTTCGGTCTGGATGAGCGCCTGGGCTTGTCTCACGCCGGGATGTTGCCGTAAGAGCAGCTGTAAGCTTCACGTTGTGCGCAGCAAGCCTGTAGCTTGAAGCTTGCCGCTGCTCCCTTAATAGTTGACCGCTTTTCTAGGAGAAGCGGATAATGCGCTTCATCACGCATTATGGCGGCATAGCGCCGGGAGATAGTCAGCATGAGCGTCGAATCCTTCACCCCCACGGCTTTGCAATTCACCGAAGGTGCTGCGCACAAGGTGAAGAGCTTGGTCGATGAAGAGGGTAATGATCGTTTGAAGTTGCGCGTATTTGTAACGGGCGGCGGTTGTTCCGGTTTTCAGTATGGTTTTACTTTCGATGAAGACGTTGCCGACGATGACACCATCGTTGAGCGCGAAGGCGTAAGCCTGGTGGTCGATCCGATGAGCTTCCAGTACTTGGCAGGTGCCGAGGTGGATTATCAGGAAGGCCTGGAAGGTTCGCGCTTTGTCATCAAGAACCCGAATGCAACCACGACCTGTGGTTGCGGATCATCGTTCTCGATTTAATTGCGCAGTACCGGTTACACCCTTAACGCCGCGTCGAATCGCGGCGTTTTGCTGTCTGCGATCAGGCGGGGTATATAGCGCCCAGAACACGCAGGCCGCGTGCCCCGGTGACGCTTGGGCGGTTGGTGGGGATGTTTTCAAGGCAGCAGTGCGCAAGCCATGCAAAGGCCATCGCCTCAACCCAGTCTGGGTCAACGCCTTTGGCCTGGGTGCTGCTGACCTGTGTTTGCTCCAGTAACTGAGCGAGGCGGGCCATCAATGCACCGTTATGCGCGCCACCCCCGCAGACTAACAGTTCGCTGGTACGCGCTTGGGCTGCCTGCAGTGACTGCACGATAGTCTGCGCGGTGAGCTCCAGCAGGGTGGCCTGAACATCTTCTGCGGCAAAGGCGGGAAGCGCGCTCAGGTGATTCTGCAACCATGGGAGGTTAAACACCTCGCGGCCTGTACTCTTTGGGCCCTTTGTTAGGAAGAAAGGGTCACTCAGCAAGGTGCTAAGCAGAAGAGGGGCGACCTTGCCGCTGGCTGCCCATTGACCATTTCGGTCATAGAGTTCGTTGCGTTGCGTTTGTATCCAAGCATCCAGCAGAACATTCCCCGGGCCGCAGTCGAACCCTGCGACGGGGTTTTCAGGAGTAATCAGACTTAAATTGCTGAAGCCTCCTACGTTCAATACGGCCCGGTAGCCTACATCATCGGTAAACAAGGCTTCATGGAAGGCTGGAACCAGTGGCGCGCCTTGGCCGCCAGCGGCTACGTCGCGACGGCGGAAATCACTCACTACACAAATATTGGTGAGCTCTGCCAGCAAGGCAGGGTTACCGATCTGGACGGTGAAGCCTTGTGCGGGTTCGTGCCGGATCGTTTGGCCATGGCTGCCAATGGCGCGGATGGCATTGGGCGATAGCTGCTGCTGCTTGAGCAGGCTATTGATGCCCTGAGCGGCCAGTTCGACCCAATGGTTTTCAGCGATGGCACAACGGGCTATTTCGTCTGGTCCGCTGCTGCACAAGCCCAGTAGTTCACTGCGCAGTGCGTCTGGCATGGGCGTGTAGTGGGTGGCGAGCAGTTTAATGCTCGCTCCCAGCTCTATAAGTGCAATGTCCAGACCGTCCAGGCTGGTGCCGGACATTACGCCTATATAGAGGGCCATGGCTTAGCGCTTGCTCGAAGCCAGGAGAGTGGCTTTCTCTTGGTTCATGCGGGCCATCAACGGTTGGCTTTGTTGCAGGAAGCGGGTGCGCTCTGCTTTTGCGATCGGGTCGGCCATTGGCAGCTTTTGGCCAAGCGGATCTACGTGAACGCCATTGACCTGGAACTCGTAATGCAGGTGTGGGCCGGTGGAGAGGCCTGTTGTACCGATGTAACCAATCACTTGGCCTTGCTTCACTGTGCCACCGGTTTTAATGCCTTTGGCGAAGCCTTGCATGTGCCCGTACAGGGTGCGGTAAGTGTTGCCGTGCTGGATGATGACGGTGTTGCCGTAACCACCTTGGCGACCTGCAAGGAAGACTTTGCCATCGCCGGTTGCCTTGATCGGGGTGCCGCGCGGAGCCGCGTAATCGACGCCTTTGTGGGCGCGGATTTTGTTCAGGATGGGGTGCTTGCGGCCTGAAGAGAATCGCGAGCTGATACGGGCAAAATCAACCGGAGTACGGATGAATGCTTTGCGCATGCTGTTGCCGTCAGCGGTGTAGTAATTGCTGATGCCTTGCTTGTTGGTGTAGCGCACTGCGGTGTAGGTTTTGCCGCGGTTGGTAAAGCGGGCAGACAGGATGTTGCCGGTGCCGACGCTCTTGCCGTTAATCACTTTTTGCTCGTAGATGATTTCGAACTGGTCGCCAGGGTGGATGTCCTGGGCGAAGTCGATGTCGTAGCCGAACACCTTGGCCATTTGCATGGTCATGCTGTGCGGCAAGCCTGCGCGTTGGCCGGAGGCAGACAATGAGCTGGTGATAACGCCGTGTACGTAGGCGGATTTGAGAGTCGGTTGTGCGGTCACGCGGCGAAACGTGTAGCCCTTGGCACTTTTGGTGAGGGTAATGGTTTCAAGATCACTTACCTGGCTGTGCAGGTTGTTTAGCTGACCGTCAGGGCCCATTTCAAACTCAAGTTTCTGGCCGTGCTTGAGCTGGCTGAATTGCTTGGCTTGTTTGTCGCTGGCCAAAATTTCATGAACGGAGGACGCGGGCAGGCCTACTTTTTCGAATAAAGTAGACAGCGTATCGCCTTTGGTGACGACCACTTCACGATGGTTTGGGGCTTTGGGTTCTTCGACTTTGGCGGTGGCTTCGGGGGTGCTGTCTGGCTGTTCTATTTGAGCAAAAGGCGCTGGGGTAGCGTCGTTGGTCGTCTGGACCAGCTTTTCGCTGCCTTGGTCTTGCTTGAGTTGCTCGGCAGGGGTTTCCAGTTCGAGGCTCAGGGTTGTTCTTTTTGCTTCTACTTCGCTCGATGGGAAAACCAACAGGGCCAAGCTTAAAAGGGCGGCGATACCACTTGCGGCAAGCAGGTGGGTCTTCGGATAAAGCGGTGGCGCTTTAGGCGGTTGACTGGTCATAGATAGTTTGACTTTGAATAAAGGATGAATTGGAAAAGATGACTGACACGGTAAAGATGAAATAACTGTATAAAATATAACCAAATCACCCTTGAAGCAAGTCGACGAGCCTTTCCTGGGCGGATGGTCGCCATATGCCGGGCAGAACTTGTAATTAGTCTCTGATCTTGTATGGTTGGTTCCTTTTTGAATTTGAGCCTTACGGGTCTGATATGAAGTCGGTTGAAGAGCAGCTAGCGCTAATCAAGCGTGGTGCCGAAGAGGTGCTGGTCGAGTCTGAATTGGTCGAGAAACTCAAGCGCGGCCAGCCGTTGCGTATTAAGGCAGGTTTCGACCCGACGGCGCCGGATCTGCACTTGGGGCACACCGTACTTATTAATAAGCTGCGCCAGTTCCAGGATCTGGGGCATCAGGTGATTTTCCTTATTGGGGACTTCACCGGGATGATTGGCGATCCAAGTGGCAAGAGTGCTACGCGTCCTCCGCTGACGCGTGAGCAAGTACTCGATAATGCCGAGACTTATAAAACCCAAGTCTTCAAGATTCTTGATCCGGCCAAAACCGAGGTGGCGTTCAACTCCACCTGGATGGATCAAATGGGGCCTGCTGACTTTATCCGTCTGACGTCTCAATACACCGTTGCTCGTATGCTCGAGCGCGATGACTTCGACAAGCGCTACACCACCAACCAGCCAATCGCTATTCATGAGTTCCTTTATCCGTTGGTGCAAGGTTATGACTCTGTTGCTCTGAAGGCTGATGTTGAGCTGGGTGGTACTGACCAGAAGTTCAACTTGCTGATGGGGCGAGAGTTGCAGCGCGGCTACGGCCAGGAAGCTCAGTGCATCGTGACGATGCCGCTGCTTGAGGGGTTGGACGGTGTTAAGAAGATGTCCAAGTCTTTGGGTAACTACGTCGGGATCCAGGAAGCGCCGGGCGTGATGTATAGCAAGCTGGTTTCTATTCCGGATGCGTTGATGTGGCGTTACTTCGAATTGCTGAGCTTCCGTTCGATGGACGAAATCAATGCTTTGCGTGCTGATGTTGAGGCGGGGGCTAATCCGCGTGACATCAAGATCAAGCTGGCTGAAGAGATTGTGGCGCGCTTCCATGGTGAAGAGGCGGCAGCTAATGCTCATCGCGGTGCGGGTAACCGGATGAAGGATGGCGAGTTGCCGGATGACTTGCCTGAGATTGAACTCGTGTCGGCAGAAGACATGCCGATTGCGGCCGTCCTTAATAAAGCAGGCTTGGTGAAGAACTCTGCGGTTGCGCGGGATTTGCTGGGCTCGGGTGGTGTGCGTATAGATGGTGAGGTGGTTGATCGCTCCTATATATATGCAGTGGGTTCGACTCACGTTTGCCAGGCTGGCAAGAAGTCTTTTGCGCGAATTACGCTAAAAGCTGAATAAGTCTGAAATTAGTGCTGGACGGCGCATTTTATTAGCCTATAATGCGCCCACTTCCGGCGCAGTCGAAACGGAAAACTCCTTGAATATCAATGAGTTGGATTGTTTTGACGGTGCGAGCTTCAATTCATCGAAGCAGGAAATGAGGTGTTGACAGCAGCGTGTAACGCTGTAGAATTCGCCTCCCGCTAACGAGAGATCGAAAGCGCAAGTGGTTGATGTTACAGAGGAAACTTTGAAAACATCTTAAAATAACCGCTTGACAGCAACAGAGGCTGCTGTAGAATGCGCGCCTCGGTTGAGCGAAAGCTTAACCAACCGCTCTTTAACAACTGAATCAAGCAATTCGTGTGGGTGCTTGTGGAGTCAGACTGATAGTCAAAAAGATTATCAGCATCACAAGTTACTCCGCGAGAAATCAAAGATGTAACCAACGATTGCTGAGCCAAGTTTAGGGTTTCTTAAAAACCCAAAGATGTTTGAACTGAAGAGTTTGATCATGGCTCAGATTGAACGCTGGCGGCAGGCCTAACACATGCAAGTCGAGCGGTAGAGAGAAGCTTGCTTCTCTTGAGAGCGGCGGACGGGTGAGTAATACCTAGGAATCTGCCTGGTAGTGGGGGATAACGTTCGGAAACGGACGCTAATACCGCATACGTCCTACGGGAGAAAGCAGGGGACCTTCGGGCCTTGCGCTATCAGATGAGCCTAGGTCGGATTAGCTAGTTGGTGAGGTAATGGCTCACCAAGGCTACGATCCGTAACTGGTCTGAGAGGATGATCAGTCACACTGGAACTGAGACACGGTCCAGACTCCTACGGGAGGCAGCAGTGGGGAATATTGGACAATGGGCGAAAGCCTGATCCAGCCATGCCGCGTGTGTGAAGAAGGTCTTCGGATTGTAAAGCACTTTAAGTTGGGAGGAAGGGCAGTAAATTAATACTTTGCTGCTTTGACGTTACCGACAGAATAAGCACCGGCTAACTCTGTGCCAGCAGCCGCGGTAATACAGAGGGTGCAAGCGTTAATCGGAATTACTGGGCGTAAAGCGCGCGTAGGTGGTTTGTTAAGTTGAATGTGAAATCCCCGGGCTCAACCTGGGAACTGCATCCAAAACTGGCAAGCTAGAGTATGGTAGAGGGTAGTGGAATTTCCTGTGTAGCGGTGAAATGCGTAGATATAGGAAGGAACACCAGTGGCGAAGGCGACTACCTGGACTGATACTGACACTGAGGTGCGAAAGCGTGGGGAGCAAACAGGATTAGATACCCTGGTAGTCCACGCCGTAAACGATGTCAACTAGCCGTTGGGAGTCTTGAACTCTTAGTGGCGCAGCTAACGCATTAAGTTGACCGCCTGGGGAGTACGGCCGCAAGGTTAAAACTCAAATGAATTGACGGGGGCCCGCACAAGCGGTGGAGCATGTGGTTTAATTCGAAGCAACGCGAAGAACCTTACCAGGCCTTGACATCCAATGAACTTTCTAGAGATAGATTGGTGCCTTCGGGAACATTGAGACAGGTGCTGCATGGCTGTCGTCAGCTCGTGTCGTGAGATGTTGGGTTAAGTCCCGTAACGAGCGCAACCCTTGTCCTTAGTTACCAGCACGTAATGGTGGGCACTCTAAGGAGACTGCCGGTGACAAACCGGAGGAAGGTGGGGATGACGTCAAGTCATCATGGCCCTTACGGCCTGGGCTACACACGTGCTACAATGGTCGGTACAAAGGGTTGCCAAGCCGCGAGGTGGAGCTAATCCCATAAAACCGATCGTAGTCCGGATCGCAGTCTGCAACTCGACTGCGTGAAGTCGGAATCGCTAGTAATCGTGAATCAGAATGTCACGGTGAATACGTTCCCGGGCCTTGTACACACCGCCCGTCACACCATGGGAGTGGGTTGCACCAGAAGTAGCTAGTCTAACCTTCGGGAGGACGGTTACCACGGTGTGATTCATGACTGGGGTGAAGTCGTAACAAGGTAGCCGTAGGGGAACCTGCGGCTGGATCACCTCCTTAATCGACGACATCAGCTGCTCCATAAGTTCCCACACGAATTGCTTGATTCATTGTAGAAGACGATAACTGCAGAGTTACTCTGTGGTTTTTCTGTCGTAAAGCTTAGAAATGAGCATTCCATCAAATGATGGTGAATGTTGATTTCTGATCTTTTGATTAGATCGTTCTTTAAAAATTTGGGTATGTGATAGAAAGATAGACTGAATGACACTTTCACTGGTGTTTATTCAGGCTAAGGTAAAATTTGTGATTCTCTTAATTGAGTGTGCGAATTTTCGGCGAATGTTGTCTTCATAGTATAACCAGATTGCTTGGGGTTATATGGTCAAGTGAAGAAGCGCATACGGTGGATGCCTTGGCAGTCAGAGGCGATGAAAGACGTGGTAGCCTGCGAAAAGCTTCGGGGAGTCGGCAAACAGACTTTGATCCGGAGATGTCTGAATGGGGGAACCCACCTAACATAAGTTAGGTATCTTAAGCTGAATACATAGGCTTAAGAAGCGAACCAGGGGAACTGAAACATCTAAGTACCCTGAGGAAAAGAAATCAACCGAGATTCCCTTAGTAGTGGCGAGCGAACGGGGACCAGCCCTTAAGCTGTATTGATGTTAGCGGAACGCTCTGGAAAGTGCGGCCATAGTGGGTGATAGCCCTGTACGCGAAAACATCTTTGCAGTGAAATCGAGTAGGACGGAGCACGAGAAACTTTGTCTGAATATGGGGGGACCATCCTCCAAGGCTAAATACTACTGACTGACCGATAGTGAACTAGTACCGTGAGGGAAAGGCGAAAAGAACCCCGGAGAGGGGAGTGAAATAGATCCTGAAACCGTATGCGTACAAGCAGTGGGAGCCTACTTTGTTAGGTGACTGCGTACCTTTTGTATAATGGGTCAGCGACTTATTTTCAGTGGCAAGCTTAACCGAATAGGGGAGGCGTAGCGAAAGCGAGTCTTAATAGGGCGTCTAGTCGCTGGGAATAGACCCGAAACCGGGCGATCTATCCATGGGCAGGTTGAAGGTTGGGTAACACTAACTGGAGGACCGAACCGACTACCGTTGAAAAGTTAGCGGATGACCTGTGGATCGGAGTGAAAGGCTAATCAAGCTCGGAGATAGCTGGTTCTCCTCGAAAGCTATTTAGGTAGCGCCTCATGTATCACTGTAGGGGGTAGAGCACTGTTTCGGCTAGGGGGTCATCCCGACTTACCAAACCGATGCAAACTCCGAATACCTACAAGTGCCGAGCATGGGAGACACACGGCGGGTGCTAACGTCCGTCGTGAAAAGGGAAACAACCCAGACCGTCAGCTAAGGTCCCAAAGTTATGGTTAAGTGGGAAACGATGTGGGAAGGCTTAGACAGCTAGGAGGTTGGCTTAGAAGCAGCCACCCTTTAAAGAAAGCGTAATAGCTCACTAGTCGAGTCGGCCTGCGCGGAAGATTTAACGGGGCTCAAACCATACACCGAAGCTACGGGTATCACTTAGGTGATGCGGTAGAGGAGCGTTCTGTAAGCCTGTGAAGGTGAGTTGAGAAGCTTGCTGGAGGTATCAGAAGTGCGAATGCTGACATGAGTAACGACAATGGGTGTGAAAAACACCCACGCCGAAAGACCAAGGTTTCCTGCGCAACGTTAATCGACGCAGGGTTAGTCGGTCCCTAAGGCGAGGCTGAAAAGCGTAGTCGATGGAAAACAGGTTAATATTCCTGTACTTCTGGTTATTGCGATGGAGGGACGGAGAAGGCTAGGCCAGCTTGGCGTTGGTTGTCCAAGTTTAAGGTGGTAGGCTGGAATCTTAGGTAAATCCGGGATTCTAAGGCCGAGAGCTGATGACGAGTTGTCTTTTAGACAACGAAGTGGTTGATGCCATGCTTCCAAGAAAAGCTTCTAAGCTTCAGATAACCAGGAACCGTACCCCAAACCGACACAGGTGGTTGGGTAGAGAATACCAAGGCGCTTGAGAGAACTCGGGTGAAGGAACTAGGCAAAATGGCACCGTAACTTCGGGAGAAGGTGCGCCGATGAGGGTGAAGCATTTACTGCGTAAGCTCACGTCGGTCGAAGATACCAGGCCGCTGCGACTGTTTATTAAAAACACAGCACTCTGCAAACACGAAAGTGGACGTATAGGGTGTGACGCCTGCCCGGTGCCGGAAGGTTAATTGATGGGGTTAGCTAACGCGAAGCTCTTGATCGAAGCCCCGGTAAACGGCGGCCGTAACTATAACGGTCCTAAGGTAGCGAAATTCCTTGTCGGGTAAGTTCCGACCTGCACGAATGGCGTAACGATGGCGGCGCTGTCTCCACCCGAGACTCAGTGAAATTGAAATCGCTGTGAAGATGCAGTGTATCCGCGGCTAGACGGAAAGACCCCGTGAACCTTTACTATAGCTTTGCACTGGACTTTGAATTTGCTTGTGTAGGATAGGTGGGAGGCTTTGAAGCGTGAACGCCAGTTTGCGTGGAGCCATCCTTGAAATACCACCCTGGCAACTTTGAGGTTCTAACTCAGGTCCGTTATCCGGATCGAGGACAGTGTATGGTGGGTAGTTTGACTGGGGCGGTCTCCTCCTAAAGAGTAACGGAGGAGTACGAAGGTGCGCTCAGACCGGTCGGAAATCGGTCGTAGAGTATAAAGGCAAAAGCGCGCTTGACTGCGAGACAGACACGTCGAGCAGGTACGAAAGTAGGTCTTAGTGATCCGGTGGTTCTGTATGGAAGGGCCATCGCTCAACGGATAAAAGGTACTCCGGGGATAACAGGCTGATACCGCCCAAGAGTTCATATCGACGGCGGTGTTTGGCACCTCGATGTCGGCTCATCACATCCTGGGGCTGAAGCCGGTCCCAAGGGTATGGCTGTTCGCCATTTAAAGTGGTACGCGAGCTGGGTTTAGAACGTCGTGAGACAGTTCGGTCCCTATCTGCCGTGGACGTTTGAGATTTGAGAGGGGCTGCTCCTAGTACGAGAGGACCGGAGTGGACGAACCTCTGGTGTTCCGGTTGTCACGCCAGTGGCATTGCCGGGTAGCTATGTTCGGGAAAGATAACCGCTGAAAGCATCTAAGCGGGAAACTTGCCTCAAGATGAGATCTCACTGGAACCTTGAGTTCCCTAAAGGGCCGTCGAAGACTACGACGTTGATAGGTTGGGTGTGTAAGCGCTGTGAGGCGTTGAGCTAACCAATACTAATTGCCCGTGAGGCTTGACCATATAACACCCAAGCAATTTGAGTAGGCTTTGTAAGCAAAGCGACCAGATTGCGGTGTGTGAAGACGATACAAACCGAAAGTTTGCAACTCACAAAACACCGACTCTATTACATACCCATTCGCTGGAGCGTTACGTAAGTAACGACCTGGCTACCGAATTTCTTGACGACCATAGAGCATTGGAACCACCTGATCCCATCCCGAACTCAGTAGTGAAACGATGCATCGCCGATGGTAGTGTGGGGTTTCCCCATGTGAGAGTAGGTCATCGTCAAGATTAAATTCCAAAATCCCTGTCTGCTCACGCAGACGGGGATTTTGTTTTTGTGCTCGAAAAAACACTGTCGACGGGGCAAGGCGCGTTACAGCGTTGCGTTGCTTGTCAGTGTTGTACAGTCCTTCTCTTACAGGGTTTCTATGCAATAGCGTGGCTCGTCGTTATTATGCGTGCCTGATTGTGAGGCGTAACTTGCATGCTGACGTTGTTGAAGCTTCTTAAAGATGGTCGTTTTCATTCTGGGCAAGCGCTGGGTGCTGCGCTCGGCATAAGCCGTAGTGCGGTCTGGAAGCAGTTGCAGCGTTTGGAAGCTGACCTGAACCTGTCTATCCATAAAGTTCGTGGTCGTGGCTATCAATTGGCCGCGCCGCTTGAGCTTCTCGAACGCGATCAGCTCGCTGAAAGCCCTTATCCTGTTTTCATTCATGAGTCCCTGGATTCTACGAACGCAGAAGCTTTGCGCGAAATTTCGGGAGGAGCTCAGGCGCCTTTTGTAATTCTGGCCGAGCAGCAGAGCGCAGGTCGAGGACGCAGGGGGAGAAAGTGGATTAGCCCGTTTGCCGAAAATATTTATTACAGCCTGGTACTTCGAATTGATGGTGGCATGCGTCAGCTTGAAGGACTGAGTTTAATTGTCGGTCTGGCGGTTTTGAGTTCACTTCGTGAATTTGGGAGTTGCGATGCGGGTTTAAAGTGGCCCAACGATGTACTGGTGGGCAATAAAAAAATCGCCGGTATTCTGCTGGAGTTGGTGGGTGATCCAGCTGATGTGTGTCATGTCGTTATAGGCATCGGTATCAACGTTAATATGATGGTCGCCAGTGATGTCGATCAGTCCTGGACATCCGTTCGCTTGGAAGCGGGTCAGGCGATCAATCGGAACGAGCTGATTGTTGCCTTGGGTCGCAATTTGCAGGGTTATCTGATTCGCCACGAGGCTGAAGGATTTGCTGCTATTCAGGCAGAGTGGGAGTCCAATCATTTGTGGCAAGGGCGTGAGGTTACGTTGATTGCGGGTACACACACTGTTGATGGAGTGGTCGCTGGTGTGGATCAGCAGGGGGCATTGCGTCTTAACGTCGCGGGGCAGGAGAAGGTTTTTAGTGGTGGCGAGCTGAGCTTGAGGTTGCGCCATGATTCTTGAAATGGATTGCGGTAACAGTTTTATCAAGTGGCGAGTACTTGATAGCGATACTGTGGTCGACGGTGGCGTTGTAGATTCCGATGTTGGTCTCATAGCCGCGCTCTTGGCTAGCCCGTTGCTGCGCATCACGCGCTGCCGTTTAGTGAGTGTGCGCAGTGACGATGAAACTGCGAGTCTGGCTGCTCTTTTGTCGTCCACATTCTCGGTAGAAGTAGTGTGTGCAAGCCCGGCAAGAGTGATGGCGGGAGTAACGAACGGCTATGAGGACTTTGAGCGTCTAGGCTTGGACCGCTGGCTAGCCTTGATCGGCGCTTATGAGCTCTCCAGACGCGCCTGTCTTGTCCTGGATCTGGGGACTGCTGTCACAGCCGATTTTGTGGCTAAAGACGGTAAGCATTTGGGTGGGTTCATATGCCCTGGATTACCGTTAATGCGTAACGAGTTGCGCACGCATACCCGGCGAATCAGATATGACAATCTTTCGGCTGAGCAGGCGTTGTTGCGAAATAGCCCTGGACGGACGACTGTTGAAGCTGTGGAACGTGGCTGTCTAATGATGTTGCGCGGGTTTGTCCTGAGTCAGTTGCAATTGGCACGTGATTACTGGGGGGATGATTTCGAGGTGTTTCTCACGGGCGGTGATGCAGATCTCGTGGCTTGTGCTGTACCTGAGGGGCGCTTGGTGAAAGACCTTGTGTTCATAGGCTTGGCTGCAGCTTGTCCTATTTATTGAGGTTTCTATGCGCTGGTTGTTTCTGCTGCTGGTTGTATTAAATATTTTCTACTTTGTATGGAATCAGCAAGAGGCTCCTCTTAAAGCGAAGGAGGTTGTATCTCTATCGCTGTACAAAGGAAGCAAGCAGGAAATACAGCTGCTGAGTGAAACGCGAACGGGGCTTGTCCCTGTACAGTCTGGAGAAGGCGCGAGCAGTGATAAGGGTGTCTGCTTCTACCTGAGCGGGTTGATCCGCTCTGACGCTGAGGTCAAGATTAAAGAAAGTTTGTCAGATGCAGGCATAAAGAGTGGTTTGGATAGCCTGGAGGGTGCGGGCGCAGGTGATTTTGTCCTGGTCCTTTCTCCATCGGACAATGTGCAGGCTGTTGAAAAGGTTCTACAAAGTCTTCTCAATGAATTCAATGAGTTGAAATACGAAAAAAAGCAGTGCCAGGGGTTGCAGGCGTCCGATAGTTTGCATAGAATGGCGCCCGCTCCACAGTGAACACCGGGAACGGTTTTAAATGTGAAGTGAGTCATCAAGCTAACTTAATGATTTAATTGAGAAAAGCGGTTGACAAAGAGTTGGGATGCTGTAGAATCCAGCTCAGCTCAGGAGGGGTTCCCGAGCGGCCAAAGGGATCAGACTGTAAATCTGACGTCTACGACTTCGAAGGTTCGAATCCTTCCCCCTCCACCATATTTGCGCAAATCAGCATGATTTGCGGGTGTAGTTTAGTGGTAGAACCTCAGCCTTCCAAGCTGATGATGCGGGTTCGATTCCCGCCACCCGCTCCATTCGCGCTGGTTTCAATGGTGTTTTGCTCTTGTAGCTCAGTTGGTAGAGCACACCCTTGGTAAGGGTGAGGTCAGCGGTTCAAATCCGCTCAAGAGCTCCATATAAACAAGGCAGATATGAAAATATCTGCCTTTGTTTTAACGGGCTGAAAAGCTTGTCCGGAGTGTTTGCTGGTGGCGCTGTTGAGAGGTGTTGCTGCTCTGGTTGGCGATTGCTGTCGTTGGTGGCCTGCATTCTGCTGCTGACGTGTCGTTAGGTTTTGGGCTTGGCGATAAAGTAATTGCAAAGGTTGTTGAAAAGTCTCTCTCGGGTCTGCATAATCGGCGGCTCGATAATGTTTTAGGTCAGTAGCTCAATTGGCAGAGCGACGGTCTCCAAAACCGTAGGTTGGGGGTTCGATTCCCTCCTGACCTGCCAGATTCGCTCAATGCGTCTGGCTTTCTTTTCACAGGATCCTCTTTGATGACTCCCAAGGCTGAAGTTCAAGGCTCTCGCTTCGATCTCCTCAAGTGGCTAGTAGTGGTTGCCCTTGTGGTAGTTGGCGTTGTTGGGAATCAGTATTATTCTGGTTCGCCGATCCTGTATCGCGTCATTGCACTTCTTGTGATTGCTGCTGTTGCTGCCTACGTAGGTTTGCAAACCGCAAAAGGCAAGTCGTTTGCTGTCTTGGTAAAGGAAGCTCGTACTGAGATTCGTAAAGTCGTATGGCCGACTCGCCAAGAAACTACGCAGACTACGTTGATCGTAGTGGCTGTTGTTCTTGTTATGGCGTTGCTGTTGTGGGGTTTGGATTCCCTGCTCGGCTGGCTTGTTTCCTTGATTGTTGGCTAAGGGTGTCCCGTGGCTAAGCGTTGGTACGTAGTGCATGCTTATTCGGGTTACGAAAAGCATGTTATGCGCTCTTTGATTGAGCGTATTAAGCTGGCAGGCATGGAAGATGGCTTCGGCGAAATTCTGGTTCCCACTGAAGAAGTGGTTGAAATGCGTAATGGCCAGAAACGCAAAAGCGAACGCAAGTTCTTCCCTGGTTATGTGCTAGTCCAGATGGACATGAGCGAAGGTACTTGGCACTTGGTCAAGGATACCCCTCGTGTCATGGGATTCATCGGTGGTACTGCTGATAAGCCTGCACCGATTACAGACAAAGAGGCAGAAGCAATTCTGCGTCGCGTTGCTGATGGCAGCGACAAGCCCAAGCCGAAGACACTGTTCGAGCCGGGTGAAGTTGTTCGCGTCACCGACGGTCCGTTTGCCGACTTTAACGGCACGGTCGAAGAAGTTAACTACGAAAAGAGTCGCATCCAGGTGGCTGTGCTCATTTTCGGACGTTCCACTCCGGTGGAGCTAGAGTTTAGCCAGGTCGAAAAGGTCTAGCTGAACACGCATCCCAACCCCACGGCTTCGGTCGTGGGGTTTTGTCGTCACTGGGATAAACACGCAAGTAACCGGGGAGCCTTTTAAGTTAGGCGTCTGAACCCGTAATTGGAGTGCCTCATGGCCAAGAAGATTACCGCTTACATCAAGCTGCAAGTGAAGGCCGCTCAGGCCAATCCAAGCCCACCTGTTGGTCCAGCTTTGGGTCAGCACGGTGTGAACATCATGGAATTCTGCAAAGCTTTCAACGCCCGTACTCAGGGTATTGAGCCAGGCCTGCCGACTCCAGTGATCATCACTGTATACAGCGACCGTAGCTTCACATTCGAAACCAAGTCGACCCCTGCTTCGGTTCTGCTGAAGAAGGCTGCTGGTCTGACTAGCGGTTCGGCTCGCCCTAACACCGTTAAGGTTGGCACCGTTACCCGTGCTCAGCTGGAAGAAATCGCGAAAACCAAAAACGCGGATCTGACTGCAGCTGATTTGGATGCAGCCGTGCGTACCATCGCCGGTTCTGCTCGTAGCATGGGCCTTAACGTGGAGGGTGTGTAATGGCTAAGCTGACTAAGCGTCAAAAGGCAATCGCCGGTAAAATTGAAGCTGGCAAGTCTTACAACTTTGTAGACGCTGCTGCTCTGCTGGCTGAGCTGTCGACTGTTAAGTTCAGCGAGTCTTTCGACATCGCTGTTAACCTGGGCGTAGACCCACGTAAATCTGACCAGGTTGTTCGTAGCGCAACTGTGCTGCCACACGGCACTGGCAAGACTGTACGTGTAGCTGTGTTCACCCAGGGTCCAGCTGCTGAAGCTGCTTTGGCTGCTGGCGCTGATCGCGTTGGTATGGACGACCTGGCTGCCGAAATGAAAGGCGGCGACCTGAACTACGACGTAGTTATTGCTTCCCCGGACGCAATGCGTGTTGTAGGTCAGTTGGGTCAGATCCTCGGTCCACGTGGTCTGATGCCTAACCCTAAGGTTGGTACTGTAACTCCAGACGTAGCAACTGCGGTTAAGAACGCAAAAGCTGGTCAGGTTCGTTATCGCACCGACAAAAACGGTATCATCCACACTTCCGTTGGCAAGGTCGGTTTCGACGCTGTTCAACTGAAGGAAAACGTTGAAGCCCTGATCGCTGATTTGAAGCGTATCAAGCCAGCTTCCTCGAAAGGTATTTATGTTAAGCGCGTTACTCTGAGCACCACTATGGGCCCAGGCCTGGTCATCGACCAAGGTTCGTTGAACGCGTAAGACAAATTGGCGCAGCATGCTGCGCCAATGAAAGATTGGGGTCCCTGCCTGGCGGGGGCTATCCAAGACCGTAGGCGGCGCAAGTCTTAAACCTCAAGCCTACGCAGATGGTGCTCCCGGTTCCTTACCGAATCAGACACCAAAACGACATCCGACTCAGGTCAGATGAAACGGTAACAAGCAGGAGTTAAACCCGTGGCAATTAAACTCGAAGACAAGAAGGCCATCGTCGCTGAAGTCAACGAGGCTGCCAAAGTTGCCCTGTCTGCTGTTGTGGCTGATGCCCGCGGCGTGACAGTTGGCGCTATGACCGGACTCCGTAAAGAGGCTCGTGAAGCTGGCGTATACGTACGTGTTGTACGTAACACCCTGCTCAAGCGCGCTGTTGCTGACACTGAATACAGTGTTCTCAACGACGTGTTCACTGGCCCGACCTTGATCGCATTCTCCAACGAACACCCAGGCGCTGCTGCCCGTTTGTTCAAAGAGTTCGCTAAAGGTCAGGATAAGTTCGAGATCAAGGCAGCTGCGTTCGAGGGCAAGTACCTCGCAGCTAATCAGATCGACGTACTGGCAAGCCTGCCGACCCGTGACGAAGCAATTTCTCAGCTGATGAGCGTGATTCAAGGCGCTACCAGCAAATTGGCTCGTACTCTGGCGGCACTTCGCGACCAGAAAGAAGCAGCTGCAGCTTAAGGCTGAGCAACTCCTTTCAGCGTTTATTGTTTATTTCGATGGCCGCATAGGCTGTCACCCCAATACAGGAATTTATAGTCATGTCTCTGACTAACGAGCAAATCATCGAAGCAATCGGCGAGAAATCCGTTCTGGAAATCGTTGAGCTGATCAAAGCAATGGAAGAGAAGTTCGGCGTTTCGGCTGCTGCTGCTTCTGCTGGTCCTGCTGTTGCTGCTGCTGTCGTTGAAGAGCAAACTGAATTCAACGTCATGCTGCTGGAAGCTGGCGAGAAGAAAGTAAACGTGATCAAGGCTGTTCGTGAACTGACTGGTCTGGGCTTGAAAGAAGCCAAGGCAGTAGTTGACGGCGCTCCAGCAATGGTTCTGGAAGCTGTTGCTAAAGACGCAGCTGACAAAGCCAAAGCTGCTCTGGAAGAAGCAGGCGCTAAAGTCGAGCTGAAGTAAGCATCGACCTTGCGTCTCCAGCCCAAGCGTTAAGCTGAGGCTGATGGCTGGTGGCTCATGCCACCGGCCTTTTTCCGTTCTTGGCAGCCGACTGGGTTGGCGCCATAAACGAGCTGTAACCACCCTGTGCGGTGGAGCAAACCAAGGGGTTTGCACGATTTTCTGGCTGCTCCCGTCGGGAGAGGCCAAACAAGCAGGTGACCAAGCTGGGGAACGCTGATGGCTTACTCATATACTGAGAAAAAACGTATCCGCAAGGACTTTAGCAAGTTGCCGGACGTCATGGATGTGCCGTATCTCTTGGCAATCCAGCTGGATTCGTATCGTGAATTCTTGCAGGCGGGAGCGACTAAAGATCAGTTCCGCGACGTGGGCCTGCATGCGGCCTTCAAATCCGTTTTCCCGATCATCAGCTACTCCGGCAATGCTGCGCTGGAGTATGTCGGTTATCGCCTGGGCGAACCGGCATTTGATGTCAAAGAATGCGTGTTGCGCGGTGTGACTTACGCCGTACCTTTGCGGGTGAAGGTTCGTTTGATCATTTTCGACAAAGAATCGTCGAATAAAGCGATCAAGGACATCAAAGAGCAAGAAGTCTACATGGGTGAAATCCCCCTGATGACTGAAAACGGTACCTTCGTAATCAACGGTACCGAGCGTGTAATTGTTTCCCAGCTGCACCGTTCCCCGGGCGTGTTCTTTGACCACGACCGCGGCAAGACGCACAGCTCCGGTAAGCTGCTGTATTCCGCGCGTATCATTCCTTACCGTGGTTCGTGGTTGGACTTTGAGTTCGACCCTAAAGACTGCGTGTTCGTACGTATTGACCGTCGTCGCAAGCTGCCTGCGTCCGTATTGCTGCGCGCGCTCGGCTATAGCACTGAGCAAGTACTGGAAGCGTTCTACACCACTAACGTTTTCCACGTTCAAGGCGAAAGCATCAGCCTGGAACTGGTACCTCAGCGCCTGCGCGGTGAAATCGCGGCCATCGACATTACCGATGACAAAGGCAAGGTGATTGTTGAGCAGGGCCGTCGTATCACTGCTCGCCATATCAACCAGCTGGAAAAAGCCGGTATCAAAGAGCTTGTTATGCCTCTGGACTATGTCCTGGGTCGCACAACGGCCAAAGCTATCGTGCACCCGGCGACTGGCGAAATCATTGCTGAGTGCAACACCGAGCTGACCACTGAAATCCTGGCAAAAGTTGCCAAGAGCCAAGTCGTTCGCATCGAAACGTTGTACACCAACGATATCGACTGCGGTCCGTTCATTTCGGACACGCTGAAAATTGACTCCACCAGCAACCAACTGGAAGCGCTGGTTGAGATCTATCGCATGATGCGTCCTGGCGAGCCTCCAACCAAGGATGCTGCCGAGACTCTGTTCAACAACCTGTTCTTCAGCCCTGAGCGCTATGACCTGTCTGCGGTCGGCCGGATGAAGTTCAACCGTCGTATCGGTCGTACCGAAATCGAAGGTTCGGGCGTGTTGTGCAAAGAAGACATCGTCGCGGTACTGAAGACTCTGGTCGACATCCGTAACGGCAAAGGCATCGTCGATGACATCGACCACCTGGGTAACCGTCGTGTTCGCTGCGTAGGCGAAATGGCTGAAAACCAGTTCCGCGTTGGCCTGGTACGTGTTGAGCGTGCGGTCAAAGAGCGTCTGTCGATGGCTGAAAGCGAAGGCCTGATGCCGCAAGACTTGATCAACGCCAAGCCAGTGGCTGCGGCAGTGAAAGAGTTCTTCGGTTCCAGCCAGCTGTCCCAGTTCATGGACCAGAACAACCCGCTGTCCGAGATCACCCACAAGCGCCGTGTTTCTGCACTGGGCCCGGGCGGTCTGACGCGTGAGCGTGCCGGCTTTGAAGTTCGTGACGTACACCCGACTCACTACGGTCGTGTATGCCCGATTGAAACGCCAGAAGGTCCGAACATTGGTCTGATCAACTCCTTGGCTGCCTATGCGCGCACCAACCAGTACGGATTCCTCGAGAGTCCGTACCGTGTAGTGAAAGACGCGTTGGTTACCGACGAGATCGTGTTCCTTTCTGCTATTGAAGAAGCGGATCACGTTATCGCTCAGGCTTCGGCCACCATGAACGACCAGAAAGTCCTGGTTGATGAACTGGTAGCTGTTCGTCACTTGAACGAATTCACCGTTAAGGCGCCGGAAGACGTCACCTTGATGGACGTTTCGCCGAAACAGGTAGTTTCGGTTGCTGCGTCGCTGATTCCGTTCCTCGAGCACGACGACGCCAACCGTGCGTTGATGGGTTCGAACATGCAGCGTCAAGCTGTACCAACACTGCGCGCTGACAAGCCGCTGGTAGGTACTGGCATGGAGCGTAACGTAGCTCGTGACTCCGGCGTTTGCGTCGTGGCTCGTCGTGGCGGCGTTATTGATTCCGTCGATGCAAGCCGTATCGTGGTTCGTGTTGCTGATGATGAAGTTGAGACCGGCGAAGCTGGTGTTGATATCTACAACCTGACCAAATACACCCGCTCCAACCAGAACACCTGCATCAACCAGCGTCCGCTGGTGCGTAAAGGTGATCGGGTTCAGCGTAGCGACATCATGGCCGATGGTCCGTCCACCGATATGGGTGAATTGGCTCTGGGCCAGAACATGCGTATCGCCTTCATGGCATGGAACGGCTTCAACTTCGAAGACTCCATCTGCCTGTCGGAACGTGTTGTTCAAGAAGACCGTTTCACCACGATCCACATTCAGGAACTGACCTGTGTGGCCCGTGACACCAAGCTTGGCCCTGAAGAAATCACTGCAGACATCCCGAACGTGGGTGAAGCTGCACTGAACAAGCTGGACGAAGCCGGTATCGTTTACGTCGGCGCCGAAGTTGGCCCGGGCGACATCCTGGTAGGTAAGGTCACTCCGAAAGGCGAGACCCAGCTGACCCCGGAAGAAAAACTGCTGCGTGCAATCTTCGGTGAAAAAGCCAGCGACGTTAAAGACACCTCCCTACGCGTACCAACCGGTACCAAAGGTACTGTCATTGACGTACAAGTCTTCACTCGTGATGGCGTAGAGCGCGATGCTCGTGCCCTGTCGATCGAGAAGACTCAGCTGGACGAAATCCGCAAGGATCTGAACGAAGAGTTCCGCATTGTTGAAGGCGCTACTTTCGAACGTCTGCGCTCTGCCCTGGTCGGTCAAATTGCCGAAGGTGGTGCCGGTCTGAAGAAAGGCCAGGAAATCACCAATGAAGTCCTGGACGGTCTTGAGCACGGTCAGTGGTTCAAGCTGCGCATGGCTGAAGATGCTCTGAACGAGCAACTTGAGAAAGCTCAGGCTTACATCATCGATCGCCGTCGTCTGCTGGACGACAAGTTCGAAGACAAGAAGCGCAAACTGCAGCAGGGCGATGACCTGGCTCCAGGCGTGCTGAAAATCGTCAAGGTTTACCTGGCAATCCGTCGTCGCATCCAGCCGGGTGACAAGATGGCCGGTCGTCACGGTAACAAAGGTGTGGTCTCCGTGATCATGCCGGTTGAAGACATGCCGTACGATGCCAATGGCACCCCGGTTGATGTTGTCCTTAACCCGTTGGGCGTACCTTCGCGTATGAACGTTGGTCAGATTCTCGAAACCCACTTGGGCCTTGCAGCCAAAGGTTTGGGCGAGAAGATCAACCTCATGATTGAAGAACAGCGCAAGGTTGCTGACCTGCGTAAGTTCCTGCATGAGATCTACAACGAAATTGGCGGTCGTCAAGAAAGCCTGGATGACTTCTCTGATCAAGAAATCCTTGATCTGGCGAAGAACCTTCGCGGCGGTGTACCGATGGCTACCCCGGTGTTCGACGGTGCCAAAGAAAGCGAAATCAAGGCAATGCTTCGTTTGGCAGACTTGCCAGACAGCGGCCAGATGGTGCTGACTGATGGTCGTACCGGCAACAAGTTCGAGCGTCCGGTTACCGTTGGCTACATGTACATGCTGAAGCTGAACCACTTGGTAGACGACAAGATGCACGCTCGTTCTACTGGTTCTTACAGCCTGGTTACCCAACAGCCGTTGGGTGGTAAGGCGCAGTTCGGTGGTCAGCGTTTCGGGGAGATGGAGGTCTGGGCGCTGGAAGCTTACGGCGCGGCATACACTCTGCAAGAAATGCTCACAGTGAAGTCGGACGATGTGAACGGTCGTACCAAGATGTACAAAAACATCGTGGACGGCGATCACCGTATGGAGCCGGGCATGCCCGAGTCCTTCAACGTGTTGATCAAAGAAATTCGTTCCCTCGGCATCGATATCGATCTGGAAACCGAATAACACGTGACGCGAATCGAGAGCGGGGCTGCACTGCCCGCTCTCTGCTCCGCCAGGAGGAAAGGCCTTGAAAGACCTACTGAATTTGCTGAAAAACCAGGGTCAAGTCGAAGAGTTCGACGCCATCCGTATTGGATTGGCATCGCCTGAGATGATCCGCTCGTGGTCGTTCGGTGAAGTTAAAAAGCCGGAAACCATCAACTACCGTACGTTCAAGCCTGAGCGTGACGGCCTGTTCTGCGCCAAAATCTTTGGCCCGGTAAAGGATTACGAGTGCCTGTGCGGTAAGTACAAGCGCTTGAAGCACCGCGGTGTGATCTGTGAGAAGTGCGGCGTTGAAGTTGCACTGGCCAAGGTCCGCCGTGAGCGCATGGCTCACATTGAACTGGCTTCGCCAGTTGCCCATATCTGGTTCCTGAAATCGCTGCCGTCCCGTATCGGCTTGCTGATGGACATGACCCTGCGTGATATCGAACGCGTTCTCTACTTCGAGAGCTATGTTGTTATCGATCCAGGCATGACCACCCTTGAAAAAGGTCAGCTGCTGAACGACGAGCAGTATTTCGAAGCGCTGGAAGAGTTCGGCGACGACTTCGATGCCCGTATGGGTGCCGAGGCTGTGCGTGAGCTGCTGCACGCTATCGATCTGGAACACGAGATTGGCCGTCTGCGTGAAGAAATTCCGCAAACCAACTCCGAAACCAAAATCAAGAAGCTGTCCAAGCGCTTGAAGTTGATGGAAGCCTTCCTGGGCTCCGGCAACCTTCCTGAGTGGATGGTGCTGACCGTTCTGCCGGTTCTGCCGCCAGATCTGCGTCCGTTGGTTCCGTTGGACGGTGGTCGTTTCGCGACTTCCGACCTCAACGATCTGTATCGTCGAGTGATCAACCGTAACAACCGCTTGAAGCGCCTGCTTGATCTGTCCGCTCCGGACATCATCGTGCGTAACGAAAAGCGTATGTTGCAAGAAGCTGTCGACGCCTTGCTGGACAACGGTCGTCGTGGCCGCGCCATCACGGGTTCGAACAAGCGTCCTCTGAAATCCTTGGCTGACATGATCAAGGGTAAGCAAGGTCGTTTCCGTCAGAACTTGCTCGGTAAGCGTGTTGACTACTCGGGTCGTTCGGTAATTACCGTAGGTCCGACCCTGCGTCTGCACCAGTGCGGTCTGCCTAAAAAAATGGCACTCGAGCTGTTCAAGCCGTTCATCTTCGGCAAGCTGGAAATGCGTGGTCTTGCTACCACCATTAAAGCCGCCAAGAAAATGGTTGAGCGTGAGCTGCCAGAGGTTTGGGACGTTCTCGCTGAAGTAATCCGCGAACACCCGGTGCTCCTCAACCGTGCGCCAACGCTTCACCGTCTGGGTATTCAGGCATTTGAACCGGTACTGATCGAAGGTAAAGCTATCCAGCTGCACCCTCTGGTCTGTGCTGCGTACAACGCCGACTTCGACGGCGACCAGATGGCTGTACACGTACCGCTGACACTGGAAGCCCAGTTGGAAGCCCGTGCGTTGATGATGTCGACCAACAACATTCTGTCGCCAGCGAACGGTGAGCCAATCATCGTTCCTTCGCAGGACGTTGTATTGGGTCTGTACTACATGACCCGTGAAGCGATCAACGCCAAAGGCGAAGGTCGTGTATTCGCGGATCTGCAAGAAGTTGACCGTGTGTTCCGTGCCGGCGAAGCCGCACTGCACGCCAAGGTTAAAGTACGGATCACCGAAACCGTTAACGACCGTGATGGCGGCAGCGTGACCAACACCCGTATCGTCGACACCACTGTCGGCCGTGCGCTGTTGTTCCAGGTTGTTCCAAAAGGCCTGTCGTACGACGTCGTCAACTTGCCAATGAAGAAAAAGGCAATCTCCAAGCTGATCAACCAGTGCTACCGCGTGGTTGGTTTGAAAGAGACTGTGATCTTCGCTGACCAGTTGATGTACACCGGTTTCGCTTACTCGACTATTTCCGGCGTTTCGATCGGTGTTAACGACTTCGTTATCCCGGATGAAAAAGCGCGCATCATCGGTGCTGCTACCGACGAAGTGAAAGAAATCGAAAGCCAGTACGCCTCGGGCCTGGTAACACAGGGCGAGAAGTACAACAAAGTAATCGACCTTTGGTCGAAAGCTAACGATGAAGTTTCCAAGGCGATGATGTCGAACCTCTCGAAAGAGAAGGTTATCGACCGTCACGGTGATGAAGTTGAGCAAGAGTCGTTCAACTCCATGTACATGATGGCCGACTCCGGCGCACGGGGTTCTGCTGCGCAGATCCGTCAGCTGGCCGGTATGCGTGGTCTAATGGCCAAGCCGGACGGTTCCATCATCGAAACGCCGATTACTGCGAACTTCCGTGAAGGTTTGAGCGTACTTCAGTACTTCATCTCTACTCACGGTGCTCGTAAGGGTCTTGCGGATACGGCCTTGAAAACGGCTAACTCCGGTTACTTGACGCGTCGTCTGGTAGACGTAGCGCAGGATCTGGTAGTAACTGAAGTCGACTGCGGTACCGAACACGGTCTGCTGATGACTCCGCACATTGAAGGCGGCGACGTTGTAGAGCCGTTGGGTGAGCGCGTACTGGGCCGAGTAATCGCCCGTGACGTATTCAAGCCAGGTACTGATGAAGTTATCGTTCCTGCTGGCACCCTGGTTGACGAGAAGTGGGTTGAGTTCATCGAGCTGAACAGCATCGACGAAGTGATCGTACGTTCGCCAATCAGCTGCGAAACCCGTTTCGGTATCTGCGCCAAGTGCTACGGTCGCGATCTGGCTCGTGGTCACCAGGTGAACATCGGTGAAGCTGTCGGCGTAATCGCTGCTCAGTCGATCGGTGAGCCAGGTACACAGCTGACAATGCGTACGTTCCACATCGGTGGTGCGGCAAGCCGGACCTCTGCTGCTGACAGCGTTCAGGTGAAGAATGGCGGTACTGTCCGTCTTCACAACCTGAAGCACGTTGAGCGTGTAGATGGTTGCCTGGTAGCCGTATCGCGTTCGGGTGAGCTGGCAATCGCTGATGACTTCGGTCGTGAGCGTGAGCGTTACAAGCTGCCGTACGGTGCCGTAATTTCGGTTAAAGAAGGTGACAAGGTTGACGCTGGCTCGATCGTAGCCAAGTGGGATCCGCACACTCACCCAATCGTTACCGAAATGAAAGGTACCGTGACCTACGTGGGCATGGAAGAAGGCATCACGATCAAGCGTCAGACTGACGAATTGACCGGTATGACCAACATTGAAGTGCTTGACGCCAAAGACCGTCCAGCAGCCGGCAAAGAAATTCGCCCGGCCGTTAAGATGGTAGGTGTTGATGGTAAGGATCTGCTGTTGCCAGGTACCGACGTACCGGCCCAGTACTTCCTGCCAGCCAACGCATTGGTTGGTGTAGCGGATGGTGCGGAAATCGCGATCGGTGACGTTATCGCTCGTATTCCGCAAGAGACTTCGAAAACTCGAGACATCACCGGTGGTCTGCCACGCGTTGCTGACTTGTTCGAAGCGCGTCGTCCGAAAGAAGCCTCTATTTTGGCTGAAGTCAGCGGCACCATCGCGTTCGGTAAAGAAACCAAAGGCAAGCGCCGCCTGGTTATTACGCCGAACGACGGTACCGATCCGTACGAAGAGCTGATTCCAAAGTGGCGTCACCTGAACGTCTTCGAAGGCGAGCAAGTGAACCGCGGCGAAGTTATCTCCGACGGTCCAAGCGATCCACACGACATCCTGCGTTTGCTGGGTGTGAGTGCGCTGGCCAAGTACATCGTTAACGAGATTCAAGACGTTTACCGTCTGCAAGGCGTGAAGATCAACGATAAGCACATCGAGACCATCCTGCGTCAGATGTTGCGTAAAGTTGAAATTTCCGAGTCGGGTGATTCCTCCTTCATCAAGGGCGACCAGATGGAGCTGACGCAGGTACTGGTCGAAAACGAGCGCCTGGGTAACGAAGACAAATTTGTCTCCAAGTTCACTCGCGTTCTGTTGGGTATCACCAAAGCGTCGTTGTCGACTGAATCGTTCATCTCCGCGGCCTCTTTCCAAGAGACAACCCGCGTACTGACCGAAGCAGCGGTAACTGGCAAGCGCGACTACCTGCGCGGCCTGAAAGAAAACGTTGTCGTGGGTCGTTTGATCCCGGCAGGTACTGGTTTGGCCTACCACAGCGAGCGTAAGCGTCGCCGTGATGCAGACAAGCCATTGCGCGTAAGCGCCAGTGAAGTGGAAGCTGCACTGACCGAAGCGCTGAACTCTAGCGGTAACTGAGTTCTGCGATAAATAAGGGTAGGCCCCGGTCTTTCCGTTCATCGAATCAAGACAATTAGTCGAGCTTTGATGGGGGAGGGGTCGGGGCTTTGCCTTGACTGGGGGCAGGATCCTCTTTAGACTCTTGTACCCCTAAATTTGGCGGGGATTCGTTCCTGCCATTTTGCTTTTCTTGCAAGACAATAGCGTCGCAAGACAACAGTGGAGCTAGTAGATGGCAACTATCAACCAGCTGGTACGTCAGCCGCGTAAGCGTATCGTCGAGAAATCCGACGTACCTGCGCTGCAAAACTGCCCGCAACGTCGTGGCGTATGCACCCGTGTGTATACAACTACGCCGAAAAAACCTAACTCGGCACTGCGTAAAGTATGCCGTGTGCGCCTGACCAACGGTTTCGAGGTTTCCTCGTACATCGGTGGTGAAGGTCACAACCTGCAAGAACACAGCGTGGTACTGATCCGTGGCGGTCGTGTAAAAGACTTGCCAGGTGTTCGTTATCACACCGTTCGCGGCTCTTTGGATACTTCCGGCGTTAAAGGTCGTAACCAAGGTCGTTCGAAGTACGGTACCAAGAAGCCGAAGTAGTCTTCGGTCGCTGGTAAATAAATGCAGATTTCTTTTTTTCTGAGTCGATAAGAGTAAGGTCGGGCGTGCATCCACAGGGTGTAATGGTCCCGAGCTAACCTGAAGACCGTTTGAGGGCTTATCCATGCCAAGAAGACGCGTAGCAGCCAAGCGCGAAGTGCTTGACGATCCAAAATACGGAAGCCAAATCCTGGCCAAGTTCATGAACCACGTGATGGAAAGCGGTAAAAAAGCCGTTGCCGAGCGTATCGTTTATGGCGCGCTGGAAAAGGTTAAAGAACGTAAGAACGGCGATCCCCTGGAACTCTTCGAGAAAGCACTCGACGCCATCGCTCCGCTGGTCGAAGTGAAGTCGCGCCGTGTAGGCGGTGCTACTTACCAGGTTCCGGTCGAAGTTCGTCCTTCCCGTCGTAACGCTTTGGCAATGCGCTGGTTGGTAGACTTCGCACGTAAGCGTGGCGAAAAGTCTATGGCTTTGCGCTTGGCTGGCGAACTGCTGGACGCTGCTGAAGGCAAGGGCGCAGCAGTTAAGAAGCGTGAAGACGTGCACCGTATGGCTGAAGCTAACAAAGCTTTCTCGCACTACCGCTTCTAATTTCAGCGCTATTCACTTTGCGAGGGCTTTATGGCTCGTACTACACCGATTAACCGCTACCGTAACATTGGTATCTGTGCACACGTGGACGCGGGTAAAACCACGACTACTGAGCGGGTACTTTTTTACACTGGCAAAAGTCACAAGATGGGCGAGGTGCATGATGGCGCCGCGACCACAGACTGGATGGTGCAGGAGCAGGAGCGTGGTATTACCATTACTTCTGCTGCGATCACTACCTTTTGGCAGGGTTCTAACAAGCAGTACGATAACTACCGCTTCAACGTAATCGATACCCCGGGCCACGTAGACTTCACTATTGAAGTTGAGCGTTCCCTGCGTGTACTCGATGGCGCGGTTGTTGTGTTCTGCGGCACCTCGGGTGTTGAGCCTCAGTCCGAAACCGTATGGCGTCAAGCCAACAAGTACGGCGTTCCACGTCTTGTTTACGTAAACAAGATGGACCGTGCTGGTGCGAACTTCCTGCGCGTGATCGGTCAGATCAAAACTCGTCTGGGTCACACTCCGGTGCCTATCCAGTTGGCTATCGGTTCCGAAGACAACTTCCAGGGTCAGATCGATCTGATGTCCATGGAAGCGGTTTACTGGAGCGATGCTGACAAGGGTATGACTGCTCGTCGTGAAGCTATTCCTGCAGAACTGCAAGAGTTGGCTGAAGAGTGGCGCAGCAACATGGTTGAGGCTGCGGCTGAAGCCAGCGAAGAGCTGATGAACAAGTACCTGGAAGGTGAAGAACTCACCGTCGAGGAAATCAAAGCGGCTCTGCGTCAGCGTACTATCGCTGGTGAGATCGTTTTGGCTGTTTGCGGTTCTTCCTTCAAGAACAAGGGCGTTCCCCTGGTTCTCGACGCCGTGATCGACTACCTGCCGGCCCCGGTAGATATTCCTGCCATCAAGGGTACTGACCCGGATGACGAGACTATCGAGCTGGAGCGTCATGCAGACGACAACGAGCCGTTCTCGGCTCTGGCGTTCAAGATCGCGACAGACCCATTCGTGGGTACTTTGACCTTCGTCCGCGTTTACTCGGGCGTGTTGAACTCCGGTGACGGCGTAATCAACTCGGTTAAAGGCAAGAAAGAGCGCGTGGGTCGTATGGTGCAAATGCACGCTAACGCCCGCGAAGAGATCAAGGAAGTACGCGCTGGTGACATCGCGGCCTTGATCGGCATGAAGGACGTCACCACTGGTGAAACCTTGTGCAACGCTGACAAGCCAATCATCCTGGTTCGCATGGACTTCCCGGAGCCGGTTATTTCGGTTGCCGTTGAGCCAAAAACCAAGGATGACCAGGAAAAAATGGGTATTGCACTGGGCAAACTTGCTCAGGAAGACCCGTCTTTCCGCGTTAAAACTGATGAAGAGACTGGTCAGACGATCATCTCCGGCATGGGCGAATTGCACCTCGACATCCTGGTTGACCGGATGAAGCGTGAGTTCAACGTTGAAGCCAACATCGGTAAGCCTCAGGTTTCTTATCGTGAGCGCATCACGAAGAACTGTGAAATCGAAGGCAAGTTCGTTCGTCAGTCCGGCGGTCGTGGTCAGTTTGGTCACTGCTGGATCCGTTTTGCACCTGCTGACGAAGGTCAGGAAGGTCTGCAGTTCGTGAACGAAGTGGTAGGTGGTGTGGTTCCTAAGGAATACATCCCGGCTATCCAGAAGGGTATCGAAGAGCAGATGAAGAACGGTGTTGTTGCCGGCTATCCGCTGATCGGCCTGAAGGCTACCGTGTTTGATGGTTCTTACCACGACGTCGACTCCAACGAGATGGCGTTTAAGGTGGCTGCTTCCATGGCTACCAAGCAACTGGCCCAGAAGGGCGGTGGTGAGTTGCTTGAGCCGATCATGGCGGTAGAGGTTGTTACACCTGAAGACTATATGGGTGACGTGATGGGCGACTTGAACCGTCGTCGCGGCATGATCCAGGGTATGGAAGATACGGTCTCCGGCAAAGTTATTCGTGCTGAAGTTCCGTTGGGCGAGATGTTCGGTTATGCGACCGACGTTCGTTCCATGTCTCAGGGTCGCGCAAGCTACTCTATGGAATTCAAAAAATACGATACAGCGCCGTCGCACATCGTCGATGCTGTTACTAAAAAACAAGGCTGATTTAGTTCAGTCCTTTAGGCAAGGAGTTAATTGTCGTGGCTAAAGAAAAATTTGATCGTTCCCTACCGCACGTCAACGTTGGCACTATCGGTCACGTTGACCATGGTAAAACCACGCTGACCGCAGCTCTGACTCGTGTTTGCTCCGAAGTTTTCGGTTCTGCTCGTGTTGACTTCGACAAGATCGACAGCGCGCCAGAAGAAAAAGCTCGTGGTATCACCATCAACACTGCTCACGTTGAGTACAACTCGACTATTCGTCACTACGCTCACGTTGACTGCCCAGGTCACGCTGACTACGTGAAGAACATGATCACTGGTGCTGCCCAAATGGACGGCGCGATCCTGGTTTGTTCGGCCGCTGATGGTCCGATGCCACAAACTCGTGAGCACATCCTGCTGTCCCGTCAGGTAGGCGTTCCGTATATCGTGGTTTTCCTGAACAAGGCTGACCTGGTAGACGACGCTGAGCTGCTGGAACTGGTTGAGATGGAAGTGCGCGATCTGCTGAGCACTTACGACTTCCCAGGCGACGACACTCCGATCATCATCGGTTCTGCTCGTATGGCTCTGGAAGGTAACGACGAAAACGAAATGGGCACCACTGCCGTTCGTAAACTGGTTGAAACTCTGGATACCTACATCCCAGAACCAGTTCGTCTGACCGACAAGCCGTTCCTGATGCCAATCGAAGACGTATTCTCGATCTCTGGTCGCGGTACTGTTGTGACTGGTCGTATCGAGCGCGGTATCGTTCGCGTTCAAGATCCACTGGAAATCGTTGGTCTGCGTGACACAACTGTTACCACTTGCACCGGCGTTGAAATGTTCCGCAAACTGCTCGACGAAGGTCGTGCTGGCGAGAACTGCGGCGTTCTGCTGCGTGGTACCAAGCGTGACGACGTTGAGCGTGGTCAGGTTCTGGTTAAGCCAGGCACTGTTAAGCCTCACACCAAGTTCACCGCAGAAGTATACGTTCTGAGCAAAGAAGAAGGCGGCCGTCATACTCCGTTCTTCAAAGGCTACCGTCCACAGTTCTACTTCCGTACTACTGACGTGACTGGTAACTGCGAGCTGCCAGAAGGCGTTGAAATGGTAATGCCAGGTGATAACATTCAAATGACTGTTACCCTGATCAAAACCATCGCAATGGAAGATGGTCTGCGTTTCGCTATCCGTGAAGGCGGTCGTACCGTCGGCGCTGGCGTCGTAGCCAAAATCATCGAGTAATCGATGATTGCATGAAAAAGCCCCCGCTCAGCGGGGGCTTTTTTTATTGAGTTGACACCTAGTGGGGTCGTCTATAGAATTGCGCCTCCTTTAAACGGGCGTATTGCGCTCGGTGGGAACAGCAATCTGGAGTCTGAAATCCAATGCAAAATCAGCAAATCCGTATCAGGTTGAAGGCTTTTGACCATCGCCTGATCGACCAATCAACCCAGGAAATCGTGGAAACCGCGAAACGTACTGGTGCTCAAGTGCGTGGTCCAATTCCACTGCCTACCCGTAAAGAGCGGTTCACCGTTCTGGTCTCCCCGCACGTCAACAAAGACGCGCGTGACCAGTACGAGATCCGTACTCATAAGCGCGTTCTGGACATCGTTCAGCCAACGGATAAAACCGTTGATGCACTTATGAAGCTTGATCTTGCGGCCGGTGTGGAAGTGCAGATCAGCCTCGGCTAAGACTTGGGTCTTAGTCGTGTAACGCTCTGAAATGGGCGGCCATAGCGGGTGAAAGCCCCGTACACTCATGAGGTTTACAACATGACTATTGGTGTAGTCGGTCGTAAATGCGGTATGACCCGTATTTTCACCGAAGAAGGTGTCTCCATTCCGGTCACGGTCATTGAGATCGAGCCGAATCGCGTCACCCAGTTCAAAACTGAAGAAACCGATGGCTATCGTGCAGTGCAAGTCACTGTCGGCGAGCGTCGCGCTTCGCGTGTAACCGCTGCTCAGGCGGGTCACTTCGCCAAGGCAAACGTTGCTGCTGGTCGTACCGTGCTGGAATTCCGTCTTGAAGAAGGCGAGTACCAAGCTGGCGATCTGATCAACGCTGAAATCTTCGCTGCTGGTCAACTGGTTGATGTAACCGGTCAGTCCAAAGGTAAAGGCTTCCAGGGTACGATCAAGCGTTGGAATTTCCGTGGCCAAGATAACACTCACGGTAACTCCGTTTCCCACCGCGTCCCGGGCTCTATTGGCCAGTGCCAGACTCCTGGTCGTGTATTCAAGGGCAAAAAAATGTCCGGTCATATGGGCGCTGAGCGCGTGACCGTGCAGTCCCTCGAAGTAGTGCGCGTCGACGCTGAACGCAATCTGTTGTTGGTCAAGGGTGCTGTTCCTGGCGCTACTGGCGGCAACCTGGTTGTACGTCCAGCGGCCAAGGCTCGCGGTTAAGGGGAAGCTGACATGCAATTAAACGTAAATGACGCTCAGGCGATCGAAGTTTCCGAACTGACTTTCGGCGGCGAATTCAACGAGACGCTGGTTCACCAAGCAGTCGTGGCCTACATGGCCGGCGGCCGTCAAGGTAGCAAGCAGCAAAAGACCCGTTCTGATGTTCGTGGTGGCGGTAAGCGCCCTTGGCGTCAGAAAGGTACTGGCCGTGCTCGTGCTGGTACTATCCGTAGCCCAATCTGGCGTGGCGGCGGTACCACTTTCGCAGCTCGTCCACAGGATCACTCTCAGAAGCTCAACAAGAAGATGTACCGCGCAGCACTGCGCTCCATCCTTGCTGAACTCGTGCGTACTGATCGTCTGGTCGTGGTTCAGGACTTCGCTGTTGAAGCGCCAAAAACCAAAGATCTGCTGAACAAACTGAATGGCATGGGTCTGACTGACGTCCTGATCGTGTCCGAAGTTGTTGATCAGAACCTGTACCTGGCTGCTCGCAACCTGCCACACGTTGATGTACGTGACGTGCAAGGTTCCGATCCAGTTAGTCTGATCGCATACGACAAGGTGTTGATCACCGTGTCGGCCGTGAAGAAATTCGAGGAGCTGCTGGGATGAACCAGGAACGCGTATTTAAAGTTCTGCTTGGCCCGCACGTTTCCGAGAAGGCTACGGTTCTGGCAGACAAGAAAGGCCAGTTCGTTTTCAAGGTTGCTACAGACGCAACCAAGCTGGAAATCAAGAAGGCCGTCGAAAGCCTGTTCAGCGTGAAAGTTGAGCGTGTTACTACCCTGAACGTTCTGGGTAAGAGCAAGCGCACCGCTCGCGGCGTGGGCAAGCGTAATGACTGGAAGAAGGCAGTAATCTCCCTTCAGCCAGGCCAAGATCTCGATTTCAGCAGCAGTGCTGAGTAAGGAAGGGGTGCATCATGGCAATCGTTAAATGCAAACCGACTTCCCCTGGCCGCCGTCATGTGGTCAAGGTGGTCAACAAGGAGCTGCACAAAGGCGCTCCTCACGCACCGCTGCTCGAGAAAAAATCGAAGTCTGGTGGTCGTAACAACAATGGCCGCATTACCACGCGTCACATTGGTGGTGGTCATAAGCAGCATTACCGTATGGTCGACTTCCGTCGCAACGACAAAGATGGCATTCCAGCCACTGTTGAGCGTATCGAATACGATCCAAACCGTACTGCTCACATTGCTCTTATGCTGTACGCAGACGGCGAACGCCGTTACATCATCGCCCCTAAAGGCGTGAGCGCTGGTGACCAGCTGATCTCGGGTGCTTTGGCCCCGATCAAGCCAGGTAACTCGCTGCAACTGCGCAGCATTCCAGTAGGTAGCACCGTACACGGCATCGAATTGAAGCCAGGTAAAGGCGCGCAAATCGCTCGTTCCGCTGGTGCTTCGGCTCAGCTGGTAGCTCGCGAAGGTGTCTACGTGACCCTGCGTCTGCGTTCTGGTGAAATGCGTAAAGTATTGGCTGAATGCCGTGCAACGCTGGGCGAAGTCTCGAACTCCGAGCACAGCCTGCGTTCGCTGGGTAAAGCTGGTGCCAAACGCTGGCGTGGCGTTCGCCCAACCGTTCGTGGTGTTGCCATGAACCCGGTTGACCACCCACATGGTGGTGGTGAAGGTCGTACCTCTGGTGGTCGTCATCCGGTATCGCCATGGGGCTTCCCGACTAAGGGCGCGAAGACTCGTGGTAATAAGCGTACCGACAAAATGATCGTCCGTCGTCGCAAGTAAATAGAGGGATACGACAGTGCCACGTTCTCTGAAAAAAGGTCCTTTTATTGATCTTCACCTACTGAAGAAGATCGAAGTGGCGGCGGAAAAGAACGATCGCAAACCGGTGAAAACCTGGTCGCGTCGTTCGATGATCCTGCCACAAATGGTCGGTCTGACCATCGCTGTGCATAACGGTCGTCTGCATGTTCCAGTTCTCGTGAACGAAGACATGGTTGGCCATAAACTAGGCGAGTTTGCCGGTACCCGCACTTATCGTGGGCACGTGGCTGACAAGAAAGCCAAGCGTTAAGGGGTAAGGAACGATGGAAGTAGCCGCTAAGTTGTCGGGCGCTCGAATCTCCGCCCAGAAAGCCCGCTTGGTCGCCGACCAGATCCGCGGGAAGAAGGTGGGCGAAGCGCTCAACCTGTTGGCTTTCAGCAACAAGAAAGCCGCCGAGATCATCAAAAAAGTGCTGGAGTCGGCCGTAGCCAACGCCGAGCATAACGAAGGCGCTGACGTTGACGACCTGAAAGTCGCCACCGTTTTCGTCAACGAAGGGCGTTCGCTGAAGCGCATCATGCCGCGTGCCAAAGGCCGCGCTGATCGCATCGTCAAGCGGTCTTGCCATATCACTGTCAAGGTTGCTGACAAGTAACGGAGTCGAAGAGATGGGTCAGAAAGTACATCCCATTGGCATTCGCCTGGGAATCGTCAAGGAGCACACCTCCGTCTGGTACGCAGACGGCCGGACTTATGCGGACTACTTGTTCGCTGATCTGAAGGTGCGTGAATACCTCCAAGACAAACTAAAAAGCGCGTCCGTAAGCCGTATCGATATCCATCGTCCGGCCCAAACTGCACGCATCACCATCCACACCGCTCGTCCAGGTATCGTTATCGGGAAGAAAGGTGAAGATGTTGAGAAGCTGCGTCAGGACCTGACCAAGCAAATGGGTGTGCCTGTGCACATCAATATCGAAGAGATCCGCAAGCCGGAACTCGACGGTATGCTGGTTGCGCAGAGCGTAGCTCAGCAGCTGGAGCGTCGTGTAATGTTCCGTCGCGCGATGAAACGCGCTGTACAGAACGCTATGCGCATTGGTGCCAAAGGCATCAAAATCCAAGTGAGCGGTCGTCTCGGCGGTGCTGAAATCGCACGTACTGAATGGTATCGCGAAGGTCGTGTGCCATTGCACACCCTGCGTGCCGACATCGACTATGCCAACTACGAAGCTCACACCACTTACGGTGTGATCGGTGTAAAGGTTTGGATCTTCAAAGGCGAAGTAATCGGTGGTCGCCAAGAAGAGCTGAAGCCACAAGCACCAGCGCCTCGTAAAAAAGCTGCTAAGTAAGGGGTACG
Source organism: Pseudomonas helleri (assembly GCF_045830615.1). NCBI lineage: Bacteria > Pseudomonadati > Pseudomonadota > Gammaproteobacteria > Pseudomonadales > Pseudomonadaceae > Pseudomonas > Pseudomonas helleri. The sequence goes on from NZ_CP174501.1 coordinate 489,239, forward strand.
CAAAATGTTACAACCTAAGCGTACGAAGTTCCGCAAGCAAATGACTGGCCACAACCGTGGCTTGGCACTGCGCGGTAGCAAAGTCAGCTTCGGCGAGTATGCGCTGAAGTCTGTTGCTCGTGGTCGTCTCACCGCTCGTCAGATCGAATCAGCGCGTCGTGCACTGACCCGTCACGTTAAGCGTGGCGGCAAGATCTGGATCCGTGTATTCCCGGACAAGCCTATTTCCAAAAAGCCTCTCGAAGTTCGGATGGGTAAAGGTAAGGGTAACGTGGAGTACTGGGTTGCCCAGATTCAGCCAGGCAAAGTCCTGTATGAAATCGAGGGTGTTTCTGAAGAGCTGGCGCGTGAGGCTTTCGCCCTGGCTGCTGCAAAGCTGCCGCTCGCCACCTCCTTTGTTAAGCGGACGGTGATGTGATGAAAGCGAATGAACTTCGTGAAAAATCCGCACAGCAGCTGAACGAGCAACTGCTCGGCTTGCTGCGCGACCAGTTCAATCTGCGCATGCAGAAAGCAACTGGCCAGTTGGGGCAGTCGCATCTGCTCTCGCAAGTTAAGCGTGACATCGCTCGCGTGAAGACTGTGCTCAAACAGCAGGCAGGTAAGTAATCATGGCTGAAGCCGAAAAAACTGTCCGTACGCTGACTGGCCGTGTTGTCAGCGACAAGATGGACAAGACCATCACCGTTCTGATCGAACGTCGCGTTAAGCACCCGATCTACGGTAAATACGTTAAGCGTTCGACTAAGCTGCACGCGCACGACGAAACCAATCAGTGCCACATCGGCGACAAAGTCACTATTCGTGAAACTCGTCCGCTGGCCAAGACTAAGTCTTGGGCTCTGGTTGATGTTCTCGAACGCGCTGTGGAAGTCTAAGGACTAGGGGTCGGAGAAATTATATGATTCAGACTCAATCCATGCTCGATGTGGCCGATAACAGCGGCGCACGCCGTGTTATGTGCATCAAGGTGCTGGGTGGCTCCCATCGTCGTTACGCTGGTATCGGTGACATCATCAAAGTTACCGTCAAGGAAGCAATTCCTCGCGGTAAAGTGAAAAAAGGCCAAGTGATGACTGCTGTAGTAGTCCGCACTCGTCACGGCGTACGTCGTGCTGATGGCTCCATTATCCGCTTTGATGGCAACGCTGCTGTTCTTCTGAACAACAAGCAAGAGCCGATCGGCACCCGTATCTTTGGGCCAGTGACCCGTGAACTTCGCAACGAGAAGTTCATGAAGATCGTCTCGCTCGCCCCAGAAGTGCTGTAAGGAGATCCGACATGCAAAAGATTCGTCGTGACGACGAGATCATCGTGATCGCCGGCAAAGACAAAGGTAAGCGCGGTAAGGTGCTTAAGGTTCTCGCTAACAACCGTCTGGTTGTTGGTGGTCTGAACCTGGTTAAGCGTCATACCAAGCCTAACCCGATGTCGGGCGTGCAAGGCGGTATCGTCGAGAAAGAAGCTCCACTGGACGCTTCTAACGTGGCCATTTTCAACGGCGAAACCAACAAGGCTGACCGCGTTGGTTTCAAAGTAGAAGAAGGCAAAAAAATTCGTGTCTTCAAGTCGACCCAAAAAGCGGTTGATGCTTGAACACTGCTAGGTAGATGAGACCATGGCACGACTAAAAGAGATTTACCGGAAGGAAATCGCTCCGAAACTTAAGGAAGAACTTAAGCTTTCGAACGTGATGGAAGTTCCGCGCGTTACCAAAATCACCCTGAACATGGGCTTGGGCGAAGCGATCGGCGACAAAAAAGTCATCGAGCACGCAGTAGCTGATTTGGAAAAAATCACCGGTCAAAAAGTTGTTGTGACCTACGCTCGCAAATCCATCGCTGGCTTTAAAGTCCGTGAAGGTTGGCCGATCGGCGTCAAAGTAACTCTGCGCCGTGAGCGTATGTACGAATTCCTGGATCGTCTGCTGTCGATCTCCCTGCCTCGGGTTCGCGACTTCCGCGGCCTGAATGCCAAGTCCTTCGATGGTCGTGGCAACTACAGCATGGGCGTTAAAGAGCAGATCATTTTCCCGGAAATTGACTACGACAAAATCGATGCTCTTCGCGGTCTGGACATCACCCTGACCACCACTGCTCGGACGGATGACGAAGGTCGCGCATTGCTGCGTGCTTTCAAATTCCCGTTCCGCAACTGATTGGAGTAGGACCATGGCCAAGATGAGCATGAAAAACCGCGAGCTGAAGCGTCAGCTCACGGTTGCCAAGTTCGCCAAGAAGCGTGCTGAGCTGAAAGCTATCATCGTTGATCTGAACGCAAGTCCAGAAGCACGTTGGGAAGCTCAAATCGCTCTGCAGAAGCAGCCACGTGACGCAAGCGCTTCGCGCATGCGTAACCGCTGCCGCCTGACTGGTCGTCCGCACGGTGTTTACCGCAAGTTCGGCCTGGGCCGTAACAAATTGCGTGAAGCAGCAATGCGCGGTGACGTACCAGGTCTGGTTAAAGCTAGCTGGTAAGGCGTACCGACAAAGTTATCGCTGTCGGGGTCGCAAGATCCTGACAGCCGGTGACCTTGTACTTGAATCAAGCCCCTATTGGGGCTTGATTCATTTCTGGCGTGTGTCTAGAATGACCGGCTCGCCAGAGCCTGTGCTTTTTGAGCACAGAGTCACTCGGTGACAGTTGTAGCCGCAAGGCTAATTCTTTTTGTATCAGGAGCGTCTAGCCCATGAGTATGCAGGACCCGTTAGCGGACATGCTAACTCGAATCCGTAATGCCCAGATGGCTGAAAAGTCTGTCGTAAGCATGCCGTCTTCCACGTTGAAGGTAGCTGTAGCCAAAGTTCTGAAGGACGAAGGTTACATCGCGGATTTTCAGATCAGCAGCGAAATCAAACCACTGCTGTCTATCGAGCTGAAGTACTTCGAAGGCCGTCCGGTTATCGAAGAAGTTAAGCGCGTTAGCCGTCCAGGTCTGCGTCAGTACAAGTCCTCCGATGATCTGCCAAAAGTTCGTGGCGGCCTCGGTGTGTCCATCGTCTCCACCAACAAAGGTGTGATGACGGATCGTGCTGCGCGCGCTGCCGGTGTCGGCGGCGAAGTTCTTTGCACAGTGTTCTAAGGGGGGATAAGCATGTCACGCGTCGCTAAGAACCCCGTTAAGCTGCCAGCTGGTGTCGAAGTTAAATTCGCCGGCCAACAGCTTTCGGTGAAGGGTGCTAAAGGCACTCTAGAACTGAACATCCATTCGTCGGTTGAAATCGTTGAAGAAGCTGGTGAGCTGCGTTTCGCTGCTCGCAATGGCGATCAACAAACTCGCGCAATGGCTGGTACCACTCGTGCGTTGGTAAACAACATGGTCCAAGGCGTAAGCCAAGGCTTCGAGCGCAAGCTCCAGCTGGTAGGTGTTGGTTACAAAGCGCAAGCAAAAGGCACAGTGCTGAACCTGGCTCTTGGCTTCTCGCACCCAGTGGATTACGAACTGCCGGAAGGCATCACCGCTGAGACTCCTAGCCAGACCGATATCCTGATCAAGGGCATCGACAAGCAGCTGGTAGGTCAAGTGGCCGCTGAGATCCGCGACTTCCGTCCACCAGAGCCTTACAAAGGTAAAGGTGTGCGTTACGCGGACGAAGTCGTCCGCCGTAAAGAAGCCAAGAAGAAGTAGGGCCTAGCAAATGACCGACAAAAAAGTTACTCGACTGCGTCGCGCTCGCAAAGCACGTCTGAAAATGCACGAACTAGAAGTCGTGCGTCTCTGCGTGTTCCGCTCTTCGCAGCACATCTATGCCCAGGTCATCTCGGCCGACGGCAGCAAAGTCCTGGCAAGCGCCTCGACTTTGGACAAAGAACTGCGTGATGCTGCCACTGGCAACATCGACGCGGCCACAAAGGTTGGCCAGCTGGTCGCTACGCGTGCAAAAGCCGCTGGCGTCTCGCAGGTGGCTTTCGACCGCTCTGGCTTCAAGTACCACGGCCGCGTGAAAGCGCTGGCTGAGGCTGCTCGTGAAGCTGGGCTGGAGTTCTAAGTTATGTCAAATAACGACCAAAAGCGCGACGAAGGCTACATTGAGAAGCTGGTTCAAGTTAACCGCGTAGCCAAAACCGTTAAAGGCGGCCGTATCTTCACTTTCACCGCGTTGACCGTGGTTGGTGATGGTAAAGGGCGCGTTGGCTTCGGCCGTGGCAAGTCACGTGAAGTGCCTGCTGCGATCCAGAAGGCAATGGAAGCTGCTCGCCGCAACATGATTCAAGTTGACCTGAACGGCACAACTCTGCAGTACGCAATGAAGTCCGCTCACGGCGCTTCGAAGGTGTACATGCAGCCTGCTTCTGAAGGTACCGGTATCATCGCTGGCGGCGCTATGCGTGCTGTCCTCGAAGTTGCTGGCGTTCAGAACGTTCTGGCTAAGTGCTACGGCTCGACTAACCCGGTAAACGTGGTTCACGCCACTTTCAAAGGTTTGAAAGCTATGCAATCTCCTGAGTCCATCGCTGCTAAGCGTGGCAAAAGCGTCAAGGAGATCTTCTGATCATGGCTACCGTAAAAGTAACGCTGATCAAAAGCATGACCGGCCGCATCCCTAACCACAAACTGTGCGTTAAGGGTCTGGGTCTGCGTCGCATCGGTCACACTGTAGAAGTCCAGGATACTCCCGAGAATCGCGGGATGATCAACAAGGCTTACTACATGCTGCGTGTCGAGGGTTAATCGATGAAACTCAATGATCTGAGTCCAGCGCCGGGTTCCCGTCGCGAAAAGCATCGTCCGGGCCGTGGTATCGGTAGTGGTTTGGGTAAGACTGGTGGCCGTGGTCACAAAGGTCAAACTTCCCGCTCCGGTGGCACTATTGCTCCAGGCTTTGAAGGCGGTCAACAGCCGCTGCATCGTCGTCTGCCTAAGTTCGGTTTCGTTTCCCTGAAAGCTATGGATCGCGCAGAAGTGCGTCTGTCCGAGCTGGCTAAAGTGGAAGGCGACATCGTAACTCTGCAGACCCTGAAAGATGCCAACGTGATCAACGTCAACGTACTGCGTGTGAAAATCATGCTGTCCGGTGAAGTTACTCGCGCTGTCACAATCGGCAAGGGAATCGGCGCCACCAAAGGTGCGCGTTCGGCTATCGAAGCAGCTGGCGGCAAGTTCGAGGAATAAATGGCTAAGCAAGGTGCTCTCTCAGCGCTCAGCAAAGGCGGGTTATCCGAGCTCTGGGCTCGTCTGCGTTTTCTATTCCTGGCGATTATCGTCTACCGGATAGGCGCACACATTCCAGTTCCAGGCATTAACCCCGACCGGCTGGCGGACCTGTTTCGACAGAATGAGGGGACCATACTTAGCTTGTTCAACATGTTTTCCGGCGGTGCGCTGGAGCGGATGAGTATTTTTGCGCTGGGGATCATGCCGTACATTTCGGCATCGATCATCATGCAGCTTATGTCCGCTGTCAGCCCACAGCTGGAGCAGTTGAAGAAGGAAGGTGAAGCTGGTCGTCGCAAGATAAGCCAGTACACCCGCTACCTCACTGTCGCTCTCGCTCTCGTCCAGGCCATTGGCATGTCCATTGGTCTGGCAGGGCAGGGCGTAGCGTTCACTGGTGATCTAGGCTTCCATTTCGTTGCAGTAACCACATTTGTGGCAGGTGCAATGTTCATGATGTGGCTGGGTGAGCAGATTACTGAGCGTGGTGTTGGCAACGGTATCTCGATGTTGATTTTTTCGGGTATCGTCGCCGGTCTTCCGAGAGCAATTGGGCAGTCTTTTGAGTCTGCGCGTCAGGGCGATATCAATATCTTCGCCTTGGTTGCTATCGGTTTGCTGGCAGTAGCGATTATCGGTTTCGTGGTGTTCATTGAGCGTGGTCAGCGTCGTATTGCTGTTCACTACGCCAAGCGTCAGCAAGGCCGCAAGGTGTTTGCTGCGCAGACTAGCCACCTACCGCTGAAAGTGAATATGGCCGGTGTTATTCCGGCTATTTTTGCGAGCAGCATTTTGCTGTTCCCGGCTTCGCTGGGTGCCTGGTTCGGTCAGTCTGAAGGTATGGGCTGGTTGCAGGACATCTCGCAGTCGATCGCTCCTGGTCAGCCGTTGAATATTCTGCTGTTTAGTGCAGGGATTATTTTCTTCTGCTTCTTCTATACGGCGTTGATGTTCAATCCGAAAGACGTAGCGGAAAACCTGAAGAAGTCCGGTGCCTTTATTCCGGGTATCCGTCCAGGTGAGCAGTCGGCACGCTATATTGATGGCGTTTTGACTCGTTTGACTCTGTTCGGTGCTCTTTATATGACGGCCGTATGTCTGTTGCCCCAGTTCCTGGTGGTTGCGGCAAACGTTCCGTTCTACCTTGGCGGGACCTCGTTGCTGATCGTGGTCGTGGTTGTTATGGACTTTATGTCGCAAGTACAATCGCACCTCGTTTCGCACCAGTACGAATCCCTGATGAAGAAAGCCAACCTGAAGGGCTACGGCAGCGGCATGCTGCGCTGAAGTTCCCATAAGGTTAGAGGAGTTGGTGATGAAAGTTCGTGCATCGGTGAAAAAGCTGTGCCGTAACTGCAAGATTATTCGCCGCGAAGGTGTTGTTCGGGTAATTTGCAGCGCGGAACCACGTCACAAACAGCGCCAAGGCTGAGTGTGATCTGTTTGAAGCCCAGCAGCTAGTGCGCTGCTGGGTTGATTATTTGTTATTACAGCGATATTATCTCGCGCCCTATTTCTTGGCTTCCGGGGCGTAGGTAGCTGTCAATTGGAGTCCCACTGAATGGCCCGTATTGCAGGCGTTAACATTCCAGATAACAAGCACACTGTTATCTCGCTGACCTACATCTTTGGTGTTGGTCGCACTACTGCACAGAAAATCTGTGTGGATGCTGGTGTAAACCCAGCCGCTAAGATCAAGGATCTGAGCGACGAGCAGATTGAGTTGCTGCGTGGCGAAGTGGCAAAGTTCACCACTGAAGGTGACCTGCGTCGTGAAGTCAACATGAAAATCAAACGCTTGATGGACTTGGGCTGCTACCGCGGTCTGCGCCATCGTCGTGGTCTTCCAGTGCGCGGTCAGCGTACCAAGACCAACGCGCGTACTCGCAAAGGTCCGCGTAAGCCGATCCGCAAGTAATCGCACCAGCGAATCGACAGGAATTTAGTCATGGCAAAACCTGCTGCTCGTCCTCGTAAAAAAGTAAAAAAGACAGTGGTTGATGGCATCGCCCACATCCACGCGTCTTTCAACAACACAATCGTGACCATCACCGACCGTCAGGGTAACGCGCTTTCTTGGGCTACCTCCGGTGGTTCGGGTTTCCGCGGTTCTCGCAAGTCCACCCCGTTCGCTGCTCAAGTAGCTGCTGAACGTGCTGGTCAAGCTGCGCTGGAATATGGCCTGAAAAACCTTGACGTTAACGTTAAGGGCCCAGGTCCAGGTCGTGAGTCCGCTGTCCGTGCTTTGAACGGCTGTGGCTATAAGATCGCCAGCATCACCGACGTGACGCCAATCCCGCACAACGGGTGCCGTCCGCCGAAGAAGCGCCGCGTGTAATCCAGGAGACTGTAAAGAATGGCTCGTTACATTGGTCCAAAATGCAAACTGGCACGTCGTGAAGGCACTGATCTCTTCCTGAAGAGTGGTGTGCGCGCTATCGAATCGAAGTGCAATATTGAAGCTGCTCCAGGCATCCACGGCCAACGCCGCGGTCGCCAATCCGACTACGGCACCCAACTGCGTGAAAAGCAGAAGGTCCGTCGTATCTACGGCGTTCTCGAGCGTCAATTCAGCGGCTACTACAAACAAGCTGCTGGCAAGAAAGGCGCAACTGGCGAAAACCTGTTGCAACTGCTCGAATGCCGTCTGGATAACGTCGTATACCGTATGGGCTTCGGTTCTACTCGTGCCGAATCCCGTCAGTTGGTATCGCACAAGTCGATCAGCGTAAACGGTCAAACCGTTAACGTTCCGTCCTACCAGGTTCGTGCTGGTGACGTGGTCGCTATCCGCGAGAAAGCAAAGAACCAGCTTCGCATTGTCCAAGCTCTCGATCTGTGTGCCCAACGTGGCCGCGTAGAATGGGTAGAAGTAGACACTGAGAAGAAGTCGGGCGTTTTCAAGAACGTTCCAGCTCGCAGTGATCTGTCCGCCGACATCAACGAAAGCCTGATTGTCGAGCTCTACTCCAAGTAAGGGCTAGAAAATAGGTGCATCCATGCAGATTTCGGTAAATGAGTTCCTGACACCCCGCCACATTGATGTGCAGGTTGTCAGTCCAACCCGCGCTAAAATCACTCTCGAGCCTCTCGAGCGTGGTTTTGGCCACACCCTGGGCAACGCGCTGCGCCGCATCCTGTTGTCCTCAATGCCAGGCTGTGCAGTAGTCGAGGCCGAGATTGATGGTGTGCTCCACGAGTACAGCGCCATCGAAGGTGTACAGGAAGACGTAATTGAAATCCTGTTGAACCTTAAAGGTCTGGCTATCAAGCTGCACGGCCGTGACGAAGTTACGCTGACCTTGTCGAAGAAGGGTTCGGGGGTGGTTACCGCTGCCGATATTCAGCTGGATCATGATGTCGAGATCGTTAATCCCGATCACGTAATCGCCAACCTGGCGTCTAACGGCGCCTTGAACATGAAGCTCACCGTAGCTCGTGGTCGTGGTTATGAACCAGCCGACTCGCGTCAGAGCGATGAAGACGAAAGCCGCAGCATCGGTCGCTTGCAGCTCGACTCTTCGTTCAGCCCGGTTCGCCGTATCGCATACGTGGTGGAAAACGCCCGTGTCGAGCAGCGTACTAACCTGGACAAGTTGGTAATTGATCTGGAGACCAACGGTACACTGGATCCTGAAGAGGCTATCCGTCGTGCTGCAACCATCCTGCAACAGCAGTTGGCTGCATTCGTCGACCTCAAAGGTGACAGCGAGCCAGTGGTTATCGAACAGGAAGACGAGATCGATCCGATCCTGCTTCGTCCGGTTGACGATCTGGAACTGACCGTGCGTTCGGCCAACTGCCTTAAGGCGGAGAACATTTACTACATTGGTGACCTGATTCAGCGCACCGAAGTAGAACTGTTGAAGACTCCGAACCTGGGCAAGAAATCCTTGACCGAAATCAAGGACGTTCTGGCCTCCCGTGGTCTGTCCCTCGGCATGCGCCTCGACAACTGGCCGCCTGCAAGTCTTAAGAAGGACGACAAGGCGACTGCCTGATCGTCGTAATCACCGAACGTTGTGTTTGGTAAGGAATGAACCATGCGTCATCGTAAAAGTGGTCGTCACCTGAGCCGCACTAGCTCGCACCGCAAGGCTATGTTTCAAAACATGGCAGTGTCGCTGTTCGAGCACGAGCTGATCAAAACGACTCTGCCGAAAGCCAAAGAACTGCGTCGCGTTGCTGAGCCGCTGATTACTCTGGCCAAGATTGATTCTGTTGCTAACCGCCGTCTGGCTTTCGACCGTACTCGTTCGAAAGCTATGGTTGGTAAGCTGTTCAACGATCTGGGCAAGCGTTATGCAACTCGTGAGGGTGGCTACCTGCGCATCCTCAAGTGCGGTTTCCGCGCTGGCGACAACGCGCCTATGGCGTACGTCGAGTTGGTTGATCGTCCAGTTGGCGGTGAAGCTGTATCCGCTGAGTAAGACGTCAGTCTCTACAAAGAACCGGGCCTAGTGCCCGGTTTTTTGTGTCTGTTCGATTGTAAAAAGCTATTGAGTTCGACAATTTAATGCATTTGCCCACACAGGTATCGTGGTCAATACTCTTCCTCAGCCGATTAGCCGGCAGCATCAAGACTGACTGAGGAAGGATTAGCATGAGCCAGACCAAAACCCTGACGACCGCCAGCGGCGCCCCTGTTGCTGACAACCAGAACTCTCGTTCGGCTGGGCCTCGGGGCCCGTTGTTGCTCGATGACTTTCACCTGATCGAAAAACTCGCGCACTTCAACCGCGAAAATATTCCAGAACGTCGCGTGCACGCCAAAGGTTCGGCTGCCCATGGCACGTTCACACTGACCCGTGACATCAGCCAATACAGCAGCGCCAAGCTGTTTGACACCGTTGGCAAGCAAACCCCGACCTTCTTGCGCTTCTCAACCGTCGGCGGTGAACGTGGCTCTGCTGACACCGAGCGCGACCCGCGTGGTTTTGCCCTCAAGTTCTACACCGAAGAAGGCAACTGGGACATCGTGGGCAACAACACCCCGGTTTTCTTCATTCGTGATCCGCTGAAATTCCCTGACTTTATCCATACCCAAAAACGCTTACCGCAAAGCAACTTGAAAAGTGCGCAGATGAAGTGGGATTTCTGGTCGCATTCACCAGAATCGCTGCACCAGGTCACCATCCTGTTCTCGGACCGCGGCATTCCTGATGGCTACCGCCATATGCACGGTTTTGGCAGTCACACCTACAGCCTGATCAATGCGGCCGGTGAGCGTCATTGGGTTAAGTGGCATTACAAAACCAAGCAAGGCATCAAGAACTTGCCACCAGAAGAAGCCGCACGTCTGGCAGGTACTGACCCGGACTACGCCCAGCGCGACCTGTTCGAAGCCATCGAGCGTGGTGACTATCCGAAATGGCGTGTATGCATCCAGATCATGACCGAGGCCCAAGCGGCAACGCATCGCGATAACCCGTTTGATGTGACTAAAACCTGGTCGCAAAAAGAGTTCCCGTTGATCGAGATCGGCGAACTTGAGCTCAACCGCAACCCGCTCAACTACTTTGCAGAAGTTGAACAGGCAGCGTTTGGCCCAAGCAACATGATCCCGGGTGTAGGTCTCTCCCCTGATCGCATGCTCCAAGGCCGTGTATTCGCTTACGCGGATGCGCACCGCTACCGTGTCGGCACCAACCACCAGCACCTGCCCATCAACGCCCCGCGTGTGCCTGCGCACAACTATCAGCGTGACGGTTCGATGGCCTATGGCAACAATGGTGGTGCTGCGCCTAACTACGAACCCAACAGCTACGCTGACGCGCCCAAGCAGGCCCCGCAGTATGCTGAACCACCCTTGGCGCTCAGTGGCGCAGCAGACCGCTACGACCACCGTGAAGACACCGACTACTACAGCTACGCCGGTGCTCTGTTCCGCTTGATGAATGATGACCAGAAAGCCCTGCTCATCAACAACATCGCCGGTGCGATGGAAGGCGTGACCGACGACGTTGTTCAGCGTCAGTTGCAACACTTCCTCAAAGCAGACCCGGCCTACGGTCAAGGCGTTGCCAAAGCCTTGGGTGTAACGGTGAAGTAAGTCTAAGTGAGAAGCAGAACCGCCCTCAAATGGGCGGTTTTTGCGTTATTTAGACGTGTTTTCTGTGCAAATTAGCGTTTTTATTGCGATTGATCCGTGACCTCTCAGTCAGCTTGGTTCAAACTACAGCCTTTCAAGCAGGGAGATGTGGGGCGATGCTAGGGCACCCGGACGTAATCGATTACCTCAACACGTTGTTAACCGGCGAGCTGGCTGCACGTGACCAATATTTTGTCCATTCCCGTATGTACGAGGACTGGGGCTTCACCAAGTTGTACGAGCGTATCAACCACGAAATGGAAGAAGAGGCACAACACGCTGATGCGTTGATGCGCCGGATTCTCATGCTCGAGGGGACGCCACGCATGCGCCCGGACGATCTGGACGTCGGCACCACCGTGCCAGAGATGCTCGCCGCCGATTTGCGCCTGGAATACAAAGTGCGTGCTGCACTGTGCAAAGGCATCGAGTTGTGTGAGCTGCACAAAGACTACGTAAGCCGCGACATCCTGCGCATTCAGTTGGCAGACACCGAAGAAGACCACACCTACTGGCTGGAAAAACAGCTGGGCCTGATCAAGTCCATCGGTCTGCAGAACTACCTGCAATCGCAGTTCTGATCGGCAGTCTTCACGCCCAACAAAAAGCCCCTGTCATTTCGCAATGACAGGGGCTTTTTAATACCGCGATTTAAGCGCGGTCGCGGATCAGTAACGGCTTCAGGTAGAAGCCGGTGTGAGACTGGGTCATCTCAGCCACTGCTTCCGGCGTGCCGGTCGCAATGATCTGCCCACCTTTCGAGCCGCCTTCCGGGCCGAGGTCCACCAGCCAGTCTGCGGTTTTGATCACATCCAGGTTGTGCTCAATCACCACCACCGTGTTGCCGTGGTCGCGTAGCCTGTGCAGCACTTCCAGCAATTGCTTGATGTCCGCAAAGTGCAGGCCGGTAGTCGGCTCATCAAGGATGTACAGCGTTTTGCCGGTGTCGCGCTTGGACAGCTCGCGAGACAACTTGACCCGCTGTGCCTCACCGCCTGACAGCGTCGTGGCGGACTGCCCGAGCTTGATGTACGACAAACCTACGTCCATCAACGTTTGCAGCTTACGCGCCAGTGCAGGGACTGCATCGAAGAACTCACGCGCTTCTTCGATCGTCATCTCCAGCACTTCATGGATGCTCTTGCCCTTGTACTTGATCTCAAGGGTTTCGCGGTTATAGCGCTTGCTCTTGCAGACGTCGCACGGCACGTAGATATCCGGCAGAAAGTGCATTTCTACCTTGATAAGGCCATCGCCCTGACACGCCTCGCAGCGCCCGCCTTTCACGTTGAACGAGAAACGCCCCGGACCATAACCCCGCGAGCGAGATTCAGGCACACCCGAAAACAGCTCGCGGATCGGCGTAAACAGCCCGGTATAGGTTGCAGGGTTGGAACGCGGCGTCCGGCCAATCGGGCTTTGATCAATGTCGACGACTTTGTCCAGGTGCTCCAGCCCCTTGATGCTGTCATGGGCAGCAGGTTCCAGGGTGGTGGCGCCATTGAGTGCGGTGGCACTCAGCGGATACAGCGTGTTGTTGATCAGCGTCGATTTGCCCGACCCCGAAACACCGGTCACGCAGGTCAGAAGACCAATCGGGATCTCAAGATCGACGTTGCGCAAGTTGTTGCCGCGGGCGCCCTTGAGCGACAGGGTCAGCTTCTTGTTGCGTGGCGTACGTTTGGCAGGAACTTCAATTTTCACCCGGCCAGACAAGTACTTGCCCGTGAGCGAGTCAGGGTGCGCCATCACTTCGGCAGGCGTACCCTCAGCCACGATATGCCCGCCATGCACCCCGGCACCCGGGCCGATGTCCACCACGTAATCCGCCAGACGAATCGCGTCTTCGTCGTGCTCAACCACAATCACCGTGTTGCCGATATCGCGCAGGTGCTTGAGCGTGCCCAGCAAACGGTCGTTATCGCGCTGGTGCAAACCAATCGAGGGTTCGTCGAGGATGTACAGAACGCCCACCAAACCCGCGCCAATCTGGCTGGCCAGACGAATCCGCTGCGCTTCACCGCCCGACAGCGTGTCGGCACTGCGGTCCAACGACAGGTAGTCGAGGCCCACATTCACCAAAAACTGCAGGCGCTCGCGGATTTCCTTAAGAATTTTGTCCGCGATTTCACCACGCCGTCCGGTCAGGCTCAGGCTAGTGAAATACTCAGTAGCATCACCAATCGGCATATTGGTCACGGCCGGCAGGTTTTTCTCACCCACCCACACATGACGGGCCTCGCGGCGCAGGCGGGTGCCACGGCAATCCGGGCAAGACTGCGTGCTAAGGAACTTGGCCAGCTCTTCACGCACCGTGGCGGACTCGGTTTCCCGATAACGGCGCTCAAGGTTCGGCACAATCCCTTCAAACGGATGCGCGCGCTTCACGATGTCGCCGCGATCATTCAGATAGCGGAAATCCACGTTCTGAGAGCCACTGCCGTACAGAATGACTTTCTGCTTGTCGGCAGGCAGTTCATTGAACGGCACTTCAAGGCTGAAATCGTAATGCTTGGCCAGCGCCCCGAGCATCTGGAAGTAATAGACGTTACGCCGGTCCCAACCGCGGATGGCGCCCTCGGCCAGGGTGAGCTCACCGTTAACCAGGCGCTTGATATCAAAGAACTGCTTCACCCCCAGGCCGTCGCACGTCGGGCACGCGCCAGCCGGGTTGTTAAAGGAGAACAGCTTGGGCTCAAGCTCACTGATGGCATGGCCGCAGATCGGACAGGCGAAGCGCGCAGAGAAGATGATCTCTTCACCCGGCTCATCGTCCATCGGCGCGACCAGCGCAATACCGTCGGCCAGCTTCAGGGCCGTTTCAAACGACTCCGCCAAGCGCTGTTGCAGGTCAGCACGCACTTTAAAGCGGTCAACCACCACATCAATGGTGTGCTTCTTCTGCTTGTCGAGTTTAGGCAGCTCATCCAGCTCACAGAGCTTGCCGTCCACACGGGCCCGCACAAAACCCTGCGCACGCAACTCCTCAAACACCGACAGGTGCTCACCTTTACGCTCGCGGATCACCGGCGCCAGCAGCATCAACTTGCTGCCTTCGGGCTGAGCCAGCACCAGGTCAACCATCTGGCTGACCGTCTGGGCTTCCAGAGGGATGTCGTGGTCCGGGCAACGCGGGATACCGACGCGGGCGTAGAGCAGGCGCAGGTAATCGTAAATCTCGGTAATCGTACCGACCGTAGAGCGCGGGTTGTGCGAGGTCGACTTCTGTTCGATCGAAATCGCCGGTGACAACCCTTCGATGGTATCGACGTCGGGCTTTTCCATCATCGACAAGAACTGGCGGGCATAAGCCGACAAGGACTCGACGTAACGCCGCTGGCCTTCGGCATACAACGTGTCAAACGCCAGGGATGATTTGCCGGAGCCAGACAGTCCGGTGATGACGATCAGTTTGTCCCTTGGCAGGGTCAGGTCGATGTTCTTCAGGTTGTGGGTTCGTGCCCCACGTATCAGGATCTTGTCCACTGCGGCCTCGCTTGGCGGGCATAACGTAAACGACTGAGTATACGTATCTGCGGGAAAACTGTGCAGGTCCTTGATGGCTGCATGTCATCAGCGGCTGCTGACGTTGGGTGTGTGTTCTGTCAGGCGTTTCTTAACTTTTACGTGACAAAGCGTCGCGGCCCGCTCCTGTGTGTGCTGTTACTCGATGGGACTGATAGAATCGCCGCCGGTTCACATGAGGTTTTTCCATGCACGATCCCCAAAGCGAACGCATGAGTGGCAGCGAGACCCGCGCAGCCAGCGGTCTGGCACTTGTGTTTGCGTTCCGAATGCTTGGCATGTTTATGGTGTTGCCGGTTCTGGCGACCTATGGCATGGACCTGGCAGGCGCTACACCTGCACTGATTGGATTGGCGATAGGCGCTTACGGCCTGACTCAGGCGCTCTTTCAAATCCCTTTCGGGATCATTTCCGACCGCATTGGCCGACGCCCGGTCATCTACCTCGGGTTGATCGTGTTTGCCCTGGGCAGCGTGCTGGCGGCTCAATCGGACTCTATTTGGGGCGTGATTGCAGGGCGCGTCCTGCAAGGCGCTGGCGCCATTTCGGCGGCCGTGATGGCGCTGCTCTCAGACCTCACCCGCGAACAGCACCGCACCAAGGCCATGGCCATGATCGGCATGACCATCGGCTTGTCGTTTGCCGTTGCCATGGTCGTCGGGCCGCTGCTGACCCGCGCCTTCGGCCTGTCCGGGTTGTTCCTGGCCACGGGGGCGATGGCGCTGCTGGGCATCGTGATCATCCGGTTTATGGTGCCGCGTTCTACCGACACCTTGCAGCACCGCGAATCCGGTGTGGCCAAGCAGGCCTTGTTGCCGACCTTGCGCCATCCCGACCTGCTGCGCCTGGATTTGGGCATCTTTGTGTTACACGCCATGTTGATGTCCAGCTTCATTGCCTTGCCGCTGGCGCTGGTCGAAAAAGCCGGCCTGCCCAAGGAGCAGCACTGGTGGGTGTACCTCACCGCGCTGCTGATTTCTTTCTTCGCCATGATCCCGTTCATCATCTACGGCGAAAAGAAACGCAAAATGAAACGAGTTTTGCTCGGCGCCGTCAGTACGTTGATGCTGACTGAGCTATTCTTCTGGCAGTTCGGTGACAGTTTACGAACGTTGGTGATCGGCACGGTGGTGTTCTTTACCGCGTTTAACCTGCTGGAGGCGTCATTGCCTTCATTGATCAGCAAGGTGTCACCGGCGGGCGGCAAAGGGACGGCGATGGGGGTGTATTCCACCAGCCAATTCCTCGGTTCGGCACTGGGCGGCATACTCGGCGGCTGGTTTTTCCAGCATGGCGGTTTGTCGGCTGTGTTCCTGGGATGCGCAGCTCTGGCTGCACTCTGGCTGGTCTTTGCTGTTACCATGCGCGAACCACCTTACGTAACAAGCCTGCGCTTGCCGTTGTCACCTCAAGCGTTGCGCGAAGCAGGTCTGGCAGAGCGTTTAAAGGCCGTTAAGGGCGTTACAGATGCAGTGGTCGTGACTGAAGAGTCTGCGATTTATATCAAATTGGACACCGAACTATTGGATCGCGCGACACTTGAGCAGCTGGTTAACCCGGCGCCGGTGCGCGAAGCCTAGGAGAACGTTATGGCCCGTGGGGTTAACAAAGTTATATTGGTCGGCACATGCGGCCAGGATCCCGAAGTTCGCTACTTGCCTAACGGTAATGCCGTGACCAACTTGAGTCTGGCAACCAGCGAACAATGGACCGACAAACAAACCGGTCAGAAAGTCGAAAAGACTGAATGGCACCGTGTATCGATGTTCGGCAAAGTGGCCGAAATCGCTGGCGAATACCTGCGCAAGGGTTCGCAGGTGTACATCGAAGGCAAGCTGCAAACCCGTGAGTGGGAAAAAGACGGTATCAAGCGTTACACCACCGAAATCGTGGTCGACATGCAAGGCACCATGCAGCTGCTGGGTGGCCGTCCACAGGGCGACCAACAAAACCAGGGCGGTGGTAACAACTACCAGCAATCCGCTCCGCGTCAGCAGGCACAACGCCCTGCGCCGCAGCAACAGCAGCAACAGTCGCGTCCAGCGCCGCAACAGCAGGCTCCACAGCCAGCCGCTGACTTCGACAGCTTCGACGACGATATTCCGTTCTAAGAATTACCCGGAACTTGATCGTAAAGTTTCATAAGAAAGCCCCTGAAAAGGGGCTTTTTTTATGGTTTTGCGACGCGAAGTTTTTAACCTTGCAGTGTTATTCTCATCAGGAAAATGCTCCGACGTGAGAGCGCCGACTCTCTCCTCGACTCAGGCAAGCACACATTCACCATTGACCGTCCGCCAGAGTTCTAACGGATTGCCATCCTGTAGCGCTGCCGGCATCAAAGCCGCAGGCAGGTCCTGATAACACACAGGCCGCAAGAACCTGTCGATGGCGCTGGCGCCGACCGCGCTGCTGCGACTGTCCGAACTGGCCGGGAACGGGCCGCCGTGCACCATCGCGTGCGAGACCTCGACGTTGTTCGGGTAACCGTTCGCCACAATCCGCCCCGCCTTGCGCTCAAGGATGGGCAACAGTTTTCTTGCCAGCCCATGATCAGCGTCATCCAGTTGCAAGGTCGCCGTCAGTTGGCCTGACAGGTGCTCGGCGACCGCCAGCATTTCTTCTTCATTCTTGCAGGCGACGATCAGTGAGCTGGGGCCGAATGTTTCGTCGCCCAGTCGTCCTGTCGTCACAAAGGTGGCTGCATCTGTGACGAACAATGCGGCTTGCGCTGCACATGGCTTTTGCGCGGGACCACCTTGCCCCAGCGTCGTTACACCGTTGATAGTGGCCGTTTCCTCGACACCGGCGAGGTAAGCCTGATGAATGCCCGGCGTCAGCAGGGTTGCCGCCGCCTTTGTGCGCAGGGTATCCAGGGCTGTATCGCAAAACTGCGTCAGAGACGGGCCTTCCAGGGCAATCACCAAGCCCGGATTGGTGCACAGTTGCCCCGCGCTCATTGTCAGCGCCTCGACGAATCCGCGGCCGATTTCGCTGGCGCGCATCGACAGCGCATACGGCAACAGGAACACGGGATTGATGCAGCTCATTTCGGCGTACACCGGAATCGGTTCGCTGCGTTGCGCCGCCGTACGCATCAGCGCCAGGCCGCCTTGTCGCGAACCTGTAAAGGCGACGGCCTTGATCGCGGGATGGCTGACCAGGGTTTGACCGAACAGATGACCGTCGCCTATGAGCAGGGAAAACACGCCCTCCGGTAACGAGTGGGCAGCGGCTGCTTGCTGAATCACCTGGCCAACCAGTTCAGACGTACCCAGATGAGCCTCGTGCGCCTTGACCACGATCGGGCAGCCAGCGGCCAGGGCGGCGGCGCTGTCGCCGCCGGCAACCGAAAACGCCAAGGGAAAATTGCTCGCACCAAATACGGCCACCGGTCCGAGGGCGATCTTGTGCAACCTCAGGTCGGGGCGAGAAGGGAGGCGCGTCGGCAACGCGCTGTCCAGGGTGGCGCCGAGGTAATGGCCATCGCGAACAACCTTCGCAAACAGTCGCAACTGGCTGACGGTACGGCCCCGCTCAATGATCAGGCGCGCGGCAGGCAATCCTGACTCCAGAGACGCGCGCTCGATCAGCGCAGCCCCCAGCGCCAAAATGCCCGTGGCAATCGCTTCCAGAAATTGAGCACGCTGCTCTGCCGTGGTCGCGCGGTAGCGATCAAAGGCTTGCTGCGCCAGCGTGCAGGCCTGATCAATCTCAGTCATACCGCCGACGCCGAAGTCGGGGCTCAGCGTTTCATGGGTGGCCGGGTTGATTGCACACAGCGATCCGTTGTCGCCACGCACAGCCGACTGGCCGATGAGCATTTTGCCGGTAATCATCATGTTTCCTATCGCTTGCTGTGCCATTGTCAGGCCTGATTTTTCGTTGAAATGAACTGTGCAGGCGGCTCGCTCTAGGTATAGCGGTAGCGGCCCAGCACAGCCTGCGGGTCCATCAACTGCTGCATGGCCCTGCTGATGTGCTGCACCTCAGGCGTCGTGTACTTGCTGTAATAAGCGGCATTCATTGGCCCGACACCATGCTCTGCACTGAAGCAGCCGCCGTTTTCGGACACCCGCTTATAAATGCCGCTACGCACAGCGACTATTTTGGCGATGCCGTACTGGGCGATATGCGCGTGCGGGACAAGCACAATCAAATGGCAGCCGCCGTCTGCAAAATGGCCGAAATCGTAAAGCTGTAGCAGCGGATGTTCCTGCGCTAGCCACTGCGCAGCCTGATCTCTGAAAGCCACTAATTGTGAGCGCGAAAACGCCACGTCGAACGAGAGCGGGATACCTTCTTTGGCGATGGCCAACGGCAGGTTGTCTCGCAGTGGCCAAAAGCTGCTGGTGTTACCCAGAACAGCGTCGAGAACTTGGCCGTTTTCATACAGCGCTTCCAGCACCTGTTCGGTTCGTTGCGCAAAAATCGTGTGCAAGCCAGGCATGCTGCTGGCGATCTCAATCAGGGCATAACAGCTTGCCGACGATTGGCTGAACGGGTGGCGTAGGGTGGGGAAGTTGCGCAACGTAATGGCAAGCGCCGCCTCGGAGATCACTTCGAACGCGCACAGCAGATCGCCAAATTGCAGTTCGAAGGCGTGCAGCACCTCAAGCGCTGTCCCATGGTCAGGCAAGGCAACAAACATGCTCTGTGTCGACTGGTCGATGCGTTTGAGCTCAAGCGTCGCCGCCGTGATGATCCCGAAGGCACCGCCGGTGCCGACAAACATCTGCTTGAGGTCGAGCCCGGTATTGTTCTTGCGCAACGGCGCGAGCAGCTGCACCACGGTGCCGTCACCATCGGCCAGCACCACTTCAATGCCGAGCAAGTTATGGCGCACGTCGCCATGCTTGAGCAAGCGACTGCCGCCGGCATTGGCGCCGATCAGTCCGCCTATCGCCGGATCGCTGCCGACATCGATAGGGAAGCACAGCGAATGGGGCTCCAATTGGCGATTCAACTCAGACAAGAGCACGCCAGCGTCGACAATGACCGTGCGGTTCAAGGGATCAACCTCGCGCACTCGGCGTAAGCGCGAAAGGGACACGATCACTTGCCTGCCGGAGTTGTCGGTGACGGCGCCGCCCACCAACCCGCTGCGGTTACCTTGGGCGATCAGCCGTATGCGATGGCGCACCGCGATGCGCATCAGCGCGCTGACAGCCTGGGTATCACGCGGGAGGACAACCGCCGCCGCCTTGCCCCGGCACTGCGCGACGTCGATTTCATAAGGTGCACAGGCCGCCCCGGTCAGCAGCGACGCTTGCCCCAGCACGTCGGCGACTTCGGTCAGGAACGCGTGGAGTCCCGATGCAGGTTCCAGATCGCTCATGGCGTCGCAACCACGCGTTTGAGCAACTGACTGCGTGTGAGCACCAGCGCGACGATCGGCAATACGCCTCCCAGCAACGTGTTATGGCGAAAAGCCAATGACACCGCGACGGCGACGGCAGCCGCAACCAACAGCATCACCGAAAGTTTTCTGATCAACCCATGATCGCTGCTGGCTTCGCCGATAAAACCCAGTGGCGAAAGCCGGGTAGCGCCCAAGCCAATCACCAAGACGCACGCCAGCACGGGTGCAGCCCCCAGCTCCTGCCCCCACACTTGCAACGCAGCGGTAGAGACCCACGCCAGCAGGGCGCCAATCATCAGGTACAGATCCACGCCCAGCGCGATCCAGTGACCTGGACGGTACTTGAACAGCCAGAACACGTGCGCAATGCTCAGCATACCGCTGACCACATACGCGGTATCCCAGCGCACGCCTGCCTCACCTGGGCCAAAACGGCCATACAAAAGGAACACGATAACTGGAATGAATGCGCTGGCATTCGACAAATAGGCACGGCCTAGCTTGCTGATAGACATGCTGGTTTCCTTGAATAGAGATGCAATGAAATGCCCGGGGTCGGGGCTTAACTTTTGTGCCAGCGGAACATGAAGGTCGCGGCGCTGAGGAACAAAGCGGTCCAGCCTGCCAGGGTCATCAAGGGCAGCCACAGCGAAGGCAGGGACGCGCCGTCGAGCATCACTTGGCGCAGTACCGAGACAAACTGGTTGATCGGAATCACCGAGAGAAAGTTTTTGATCCAGGCGGGCGCATCGTTCAACGGGATGGTCAGGTTGCCGAAGAACAGGGCCGGGTAATGGATCAGATGGCAGAGCAATTCGGTTTCTTTTATCGAGGCAGTACGGCTGGCCAGCAGGGTGCCGAGGCACAGCAACATGACGCCGCCCAGCACAATCACCGGCAACGCACGCAAGGTCTGCACACTCCACAGCGAGAGGTCGATGCCGAATCCATACCGCGCCACCAGCAGCAAGGAGCCCACCGAAATCAGCATCATGACCACCCGCGACACGACGATAGAGGCCAGAAAAACCAGCTTCGGCACAGGAAAGCAGGCGTAGATCTTGAGCGCGTTATGTTCACGCAAGCTGGCAATCGACAAGGCGGTGGACATGATGCCGAGCGACATCAAACAGATGACCAAAATGCCGGTGGTAAAAAACTGGCCGTAGTCGAAGGGCTTGGCGCCGGAGGTCGTGTCTTCGAAATGCACCAGATCTGCCGAGACAATGCCGCGCTTGGCCGCCGAACACCTGACCGCAGCAATCTCGATCACACGTGCGGCGGCGCGTACCGCGAGCTGGCCGTTGAAGTCGTATTGCACCTGCAACGGGCCATCGCCTGCCGGGAATACAATGCGCACCGTGTCTGCTGCGATGGCGGCAGTGTTGCTGACGGTCGAAAAATCGGCCTTTACAGGATCACCGCCCGCAAATGCCTGCTGGATTGCCACCTGGCAGTTGGTGTCCGGGCTGGCCTGGACGCCTGCCTCCACAAGCTCGATCTTGACCGTACCGAGTGAGCCTCGATGACCGAAAGCCATCAGCATCACGGTCAGCAGCAGGATGGGGAAGGCCAGTGCCCAGAACAGCGCCGACTTGCTGCGAAAAAAACCCAGCAGTTCGTTGCGCGTCAATATCGCCAGTACGCTAAGCATCCAGTTCTCCTTGGGCGCAGAGGTGCAACATATCGCGGTAGTGGGTGGGGCCGAATTCACAGTGCTGGAACGCAACGTTGCCGATCAGGCGGCGTATCAACGGCTCCAGCTCCTGCGTGCCATACACGCTGATTTCATTGCGTGATGGCATCGACAACCGCAGCGTGGTGTTTTCGCGTTGCAACTGGTGATAGATGGCGTTGACCTGATCAACATCGTCCAACTGCAAATAGGCATGAAAGGCGCCAACCAGGCTGTTCTTCAGTGACTCTTTATCGCCTCGATACTCAACCCCGCCGTTGCACACCCACACCACGTCGCTGGCGGCATCCAGTTCTTCTGCCGAGTGGCAAATCATGATGATCGTCAGGCCGGTCAGGTCGTAGCGCAGCAGGTGTGCGACGCGCTCGATATACGCGCGGTCAAGCCCGGTAAACGGCTCGTCAAGGATTGCAAGTTCCGGGTGGTGGGCCAGCGCCACGAACAAATCGAGCCGCTGTTTCTGGCCGCGTGACAGTGCCCGATAAGGCAGTTTGCGCAGCGCTTCGATATCCAGAGCCTGCGCCACCTGCGGGTCTTGCTTGCCGTACAGGGCCAGATGCAAATCGAGGATCTCCCGCACATTCGACGAGTCTTCATACTCGACCCGCTGCAATTGCACCCCCAGTCGCTTGCGGTGCCGGGTGCTTTGCAGAAAACGCGTCGCCGCCACCCCCAGAATCTGCGCTTCTTCCAGATGCGCCTGACGGAACCCGAGCAAGGCTTCGATCAGCGTGGTCTTGCCGGCACCATTGGGGCCGATGATGGCGGTATGCAGGCCGCGTCGGAAATGCAGATCGCGGACCTCGAAGCGGAAACTGCCGGCGCTGACCCGGATCAGTTTGGCTTCCATCGCATAAGTGGGCGTGGGTGCCAACTGCACCTCACGGTGCACGGCAGGTTCAGGCAGCCCGTGTTTGTCGTCTGTCAGCAGGATTGGACTGTTCATGGTCAATCGAACAACGCGACTTGGACATCGCGTTGGCCTTTGAAAGGATTGCGGCCATGGGCAACGGCAATGTTATCGATCAACAACAGGTCACCGCTGCGCCAGGGAAAAGCGATCTCCTGCGCCTCCAGCGCGTCGTAGATTGGCGCGATGTCAGCCTCCGGGATCGGCGTGCCGTCGCCCAGCCGCACATCGTAAGGGCGGGCCGGTTTGTCCTGATAGGCGTGCTGAATGTAGGCGTAACCCGGTTTGCCGAGGGAGCGGGCATTGTTGTGTTGGGTCGACAGTTGGTTGAACCAGATGGACTCGCCCGTCAGCGGATGTTTCAAGACGGCGTCACCGGTATGCGACACCGTGATGCTGCCGTCTTCGAGCCACTGGTAATCGAGGTGTGTCTCGCGGCACAGCTGTTCCACCCGCTGCGGATCATCGGTCAGAAACGCCTCATCCCAGGGCCGGTGGTATTCGCGCATATGGGTGTTGCGCGGTTCATTCTCAGGCGTGCTGGGTGCCCGGAAGTTGCGCACATACTGAATGCGCGCGGCGCTAAAGCGTTCGATCAATGGCGCTGGCAAGCGGCGAGTAACGGCTCGCATGTCACACAGAATGGTTTCGCCGCCTTCTACCGAGGGCTGTTTGCAAAAGAAGGCGAGTTTTAGTGGGTAGTGCGCCATGTAGGCCTTTTCCTGATGCAGGCCGATTTTCAGGGTGGGCGGGATACGGGTCGATTCGTAGACTCTGCCCTCGATATTTTTACGTGGCGTGGCGCCGCCGATATAACCGAACGCGTGCTCAGGATAGTTTTGCGCAATCACCTGGAAGTCCGCGTTTTCGCGCAAAGCAAAACCACGGAACAACAGGCAGCCGAATTCCAGCAGCAGGCTGTCAAAGATCGCCCGATGCTGGCGATACCACGTCGCAAACGCCTCGCTGTCATCGCTTAGCGTGTAGTCCACAGGCGTTATGACCAGCGGCATGGGCCCGTGTGACAGGAACCCGCACTGCACCTGCGAGCTGCTCAACAATGCCTGAAATTGTTCAACCCGATCTGTACGTTGATCCATAGCCTTGTCCCCGGCGAGTTGCCTATCAAGCCAACAAAGGTTTTTTAATAAGGATTTCAAAACCCAGTGCGCCCATGCCCGAACGAGGGCTGGTCACCACCGTGCAATGCTCCAGGCCCGCCTCGATAACCAGCTCGCGGGCTTCTTGCAGGGTGACTTTTTCTTCAACATGGGTCGGTGGATACCCCACCGAAGCGCGCATTTGAGTGAATTTTTCCAGCAACTCGGGGGCGACGTCGCGGCGCATGTCGTGCACCAAACCGACGCCGCCGGGCTGCAGTACGCGGTACATCTCGGTCAGGCTTTTCACCTTGTCCGGCAAGTGATGCAAGGTGGCGCGGCTGACCGCCATGGTCAGGCTGTTGTCCGCAAAGGGCAGGTCCAGGGCGTCGCCCACCTTGAGCTCGATGGTGTCGCTCAGGCCGAGCGCTTCGATGCGCGGTCGGCCACCCTCGAGCATGGTTTCGTCCAGATCCAGGCCGATGAAATGCCAGCCTTTCAATACAGGGTCTGCCGCCAGCCGTACCGGCACCACGACGGTGGCCGTGCCGATATCGACCAGGGCGCCGGGCGGCAGGTCGCGGGCAATCTGGCGGATGCGGGTAACAAACATCACGTCCCAGGGTTCCAGTGCTTGCGAGGCAAAGCGGTCGTATTCGTCGGCAGGCCGCAGGTTTTTCAATAACATTTTTAAGCTCCAGCAGTAGAGGGCGTTAAAAGAGGTTTCGGCGTTGGCATAGCCAGGGCGGTGTGCGTCTGGCTGTCTTACAGCCACCCCACTGGAACGGTGGCCAATAACGTGCGGGCGGCTTTGCTGCCGACCCCGAAAGCAGGACGATCACGCCGTTCGATGGCATGCGCGACCATGGCCGTCACCCGGCCACAGAGCCCCAGGCCGACACCCCAGCGGGCTTGCGTCACACCGAGATCGAGCAAGGCTGCGGCGGTGATGAAGTCAATGTTCGGACGCAGGCCTTTACGCTCCAGGACGTGGGCACACACGACGTCGAAAACCTCCAGGTAGCGCCCCCCGAATCCCCATTCTGCAAACAGGGCTCTGAGGTGCGGCGGCCGTGGGTCCTGCACGAACAGCTGATGGCCGAAACCAAACAACAGGTTGCCGGGCTGATCCAGCGCGTGATCGACCGCCTGGCGTATGTCCGCAGGGCTGGCTTGCGCACTGATGGTCTTGAGCCAGGTCATCGCTTCTTCGGCTGCGCCGACATGGTTAGGTCCGCTGGCCATAAACCCGGCGCCACGGCTTGGGCAATGCTGACACCGGTGCCGATGGCGGTACGGGGAACCAGCACTGTTGGCGTGATGTAGCCGAACCCGGCGTGCCAGGCCACCAGCAGGGCGTCGATGACACGAATGGACAGGGCGTCGATGCGCGTCGCGCCCATGGCAGCCAGCACGGCCTCGGCGTGTTTGTTCGGTACTGCGCCGTGGGCGGCATAACCGAGCGCCGCGTGTAGAAAGTGCGGTGTCGAGGCAATGCTGACCAGGCCCTGGATAAAGTCTGCATGCGTGGGCAAACCGTGCGCGCTCGCTTCGATCAGGGCGATATTTTCCAGCGTTGCCAAATCGCCGAGCAGGCCACAGGCTGCTGCCTGAACGATGCCGGCACCGCTGGCGGCCACGGCTTCGATGCCACGCCGGTAGGCGGGCTCCTGCGACAGGTGGCTGGCAATGCGGACCAATACCGCGTCAATGGCCTGGCTCTGCGTCGTGGACGGCAGGTTGCCAAACCATGCCAGCCACGCCGTGGGGAAGTCGACGCTGCCGATCAGGTCATTGAGGTTGCGACCCCTGACCCACAGGCCTTCATTGGGCTCCAGTGTGGCGCCGTCGATATTGGTGCCGCGATACAAGGTGCGCGGTCCGCCAAACAGGCTCTGCGCCGGTGCGGGTGCGGGCGTGTCGGCCTGGACCAACTCATCCAGCGTAATGCTGCTGTGGGCGACCAGCAGATTTTCTATGGCGTGGGCGTGCTGCGTCACGGTCGGCAGGATGTTGGCGAAAAAATACTGGGCGGTCTTGACCTTGCCACGGTAAAAAGCCGCTTCTTCAGCGCTTTGTGGCTGGCGCAACTGACGCTCTGCCAGGCAGGCCGATTCCAGCAAGACCCAGGCGCTGGCGGTGAGGCCGAGCATTTCCAGGAAGCGCGTATAAAACTGGCTGGTTTCGTGTGTGCGACCGGCACGCACGTGCTCATTGATACATGAGAGCGCCTGCTCAACGGCGACCATGGCGTTTTCCAGCAGCGGGAATTGGCCTTGCAGCTCAGTACCGGCACCCAGTGTGCTGTTCAAGAAGGCGTCCAGCTCTTCGCGCAGAAACTTGATCAGGCGTGAGTTCCTGCCAAAACCCAGCTTGTCGCGCACCAGGTCCTGGGACTGGATGTAATTGGTGCCTTCCCAGATCGACAGGATTTTCACGTCGCGGGCATTTTGCTCCACAGGGTAAGCATCGGTGTAGCCGATACCGCCATGCACCTGGATCGCCAACTCGCAGATTTTCCAGGCCTGGTCCGAGACGAAAGCCTTGCAGATCGGCGTGAATAGCAGCACCAGCTTGCGGAATTTTTCGACCTGGGCTTCGTCCAGTACCGGCTCGGCTTCCAGGGCAAACGCCTGGGTCGATGCGCCGGTCAATTTGCCGAGCAGCCCACGGCAGCCTTCTACCCGCGCCTTCATTTCCAGCAGCATGCGCTGCACGTCGGCGTGTTCGATGATGGGCACAGCAGGGGCGCTGGCATCGGACGTGCGGCTGATGGCTCGCCCTTGCAGCCGTTTGCCGGCGAAATCGGCTGAGTGCAGATAGGCGCTGGAAGCCAGGCCCAGGCCGATAATCGCCGTGCTCATACGCGCCTGGTTCATCAAGGGCACCAGTTGCAGCAACCCGGCATTCTTGCGATCGCCCAGCAGGACGGCGCGGGTGGTGCCGCTTCGACCAAACACCAGTTGGGTGTTGGCGCAGCCCTTCAAGCCCATTTTGCGCAGCAAGGACGTGCACTCGACATGGTTGTCTTCCAGCTCTCCCGTTTCCGGGTTAGGCCAGAAGCGCGGCACCAGCAGACAAGACAGCGAGTAGGAGGTCGAGGTGGTGGTATTAATGCGACCCAAGACAAAGTAAACGGTGTTTTCGGTCAGCGTATGCATGCCCGCCGAGATGTAGACCTTTTCGCCGCTGACGGCGTATTCGCCGTTTTCAAGAGGCTTTGCGACGGTGGTGACAGCCGTCAGGTCGCTGCCCGCCTGCTGCTCTGTGGCACAGAAGCACGCGTCCCAGTCGTAGTGCTGAAGCTTGCGCAGGTACGTTGCCTTTTGCGCTGCGGTACCGTGCAGCTTCAACAGTTTGATGGCCGGAAAATTGAAGCCGCCATAGGTCATGAACGCCGGATTGGCGCCCATGAACATTTCCTGGATGGCTTGCCGGATCAGCGGTGGCAATGCTGGTTGCTGCGATTCGCTGTCGTTGCCCAGTACCTGAATCCACTCATCCTTATAGCGTTGCCAAAGCCCGTGGAACTCTTTGGGGATCTCGACTGTGCCGTTTTCCAGCAAGCGGCACTCCTGCCGGTCGGAGGCTTGATAGGCTTTGCCCAGCTCATAAGCGAACGCTCTGGCGCGCTCCAGCAAGGCATCGTAGTAGGCACGGTTCTTGTCGTTGAACGGCGCCCGAGCGAGAAAAGTCTGGTCGGTTTTATGCAGTTCCCATAAAAAAAAGCGAAGCTCACGCAGGCTGACTTTATAAGCAGACATAGGTTTTCCTGATTAATAAGCGGTGTGATCTGGGGTCAGGCGCCAGCCTGGATCTCGGCCACAATGGCCCCGGCGGTGCCGCACAAGGCTGCATCCCACAGCAAGACGGTGGCTGTTTTACCGGGGGGGAGGCTGGCACGCAGGCGCATGAGCGACAGCAAGGGCGCCGCGCTCGAGTGGTGAGGCCGAGCACCGAATTCAAAATGCCGGTCTTGCGCAATGCCCAGTTCGCGGCTGACGCCCAGGGTGAAGCTGTCGCCGAACCCGGACGGCAGCACCCAATCGATATCGCTGGCATTCAGGCCAGCCCGCTCGATCGCCGTTTGCGCGGCGCTCACCGCCAGCGGATGCAGGCGTTCAGCCAAGGCGGCGGGCGTCAGCCCCCAAGGGTTGTCGATGGCCGCGCCATAGTGCACCGCCGAGGCGCGGATCGACCCCCAGCCTGGCCCGGCCTCACCGTCGCTATCGAGCAAGATGGTCGCTGCGCTGTCGCCGTACACCACTAGGTCACCCCAGGCGCGAAAGAAGGGGTAAAGCCACTTATCGGACGCCACCAACAGCACCTTGCCGCCAAGGCTGACCAGCGCTTCGATCATGCTCAGAGCGTTGAACACACCCGCCGTCCCCGCTTGGCCGATGGCGAAAGGCAAGGCTTTGGGCAAACCCAGTGCATGCTGGATACGGCCTGCGACCGATTCATTGATGCGTTGGTTAAGGGCGGCATTGGTCACCACAATGTGGGTCACTTGTGCCAGCGTGTCTGCCGGAATCTGTTCACGCAACAGCGCGACCGCTTCCAGCGCCAGGTCGGCGCCGCTTTGCACAGGGGGCGCTACCGGCAGTTCGATGCTCGCCGTGGGAAGCAGCCGCAGCGCCTCTTCGGCGTCGATCCTGCCTTTGCCGCGCGGCATGGAAAAGACCGCTGACTTGTACAGCAGATGGCCATAGCCGATGTTTTTTTCCCGGGCCTGTACCGCCTGGAACGGGGTCGTGTCGGGAACGTGAGAAGCGATAGCGCGAATTCGAAGCATGGTGCTATTCCGTGACCGTAAGTGAGGTAGAGAAAAACTCGGAAAACTGCTGCTTCAACTGCTTTCGGTCGATCTTGCCGTTCGGGTTGCGCGGTAAAGGCGAGTCATGGAAGGACACATGCAGCGGCACCATGTAGGTCGGCAGTTTTTCCCTGCACAGCTTGATCAATGCCTGGGCGGTGGTCTGAATGTGCGGATGGGCGAACAGGCTGATGATGATGGCTTCGCCCTGTTGCGGATGCGGTACACCAAACGCTGCTGCCTCGGCCACGTCATCCACGGCAAAGAGGACTTCTTCGACTTCGGTGGGGCTGACGCGATAGCCGGAGGTCTTGATCATGTCGTCGCTACGCGCAACGAAATACAGAAAGCCGTCGCTGTCGCGGTAGACGATATCGCCCGACCAGACCGCTGTTTCGGTGCGTGAAATCTGCGAGTCAGGGCGTGGCCAAGGACGAAAGCGCTGAGCGGTCAGCTCGGGATCATTCCAGTACCCGAGCGTGACGAATGCCCCGCGGTGCACCAATTCGCCGTGCTCTCCAGCCGCACATTCGGTGCCGTCCGGGCGCATCACGCGGATATCGGCGTTGGGCACCGCCTTGCCGATGGAGTCGGGCCGTGTGGCGGCTGCTTCCGGTGTCAGGTAGGTCGAGCGGAAAGCCTCGGTCAAGCCGTACATCAGGTAGGGCAGCGCATGGGGGAATGCGCTTTTGAGTTTTCCCAGCAAAGGCGGTGGCATATGCCCGCCGGTATTGGCAAAGCAGCGAAGGCGTGCGCCGGTAGGCTGCGGCCACTGCACTGAGGCCAGTTGCATCCAGAGGGGCGGCACGCCGGTAATCACGGTGACGCCATGGGCTTCGCAGAACGTCGGCACTTCGCTCGCTTGCAGGAAGTCCAGCGGCGCGTAGCACGCAGCGCTGGCCAGCGCCGTGGTCAGTTGGCTGAGCCCGGCATCGAAGCTCAGCGGTAATATGCCCAGGATCACGTCATCGGCCCGTAAGCCCAGATAGTGAGCGACGCTATGGGCGCCAGACACCAGGTTACGCTGCGACAGCACCACACCTTTGGGCCGTCCGGTTGAACCGGAGGTATACAAAATGGCCGCAGGGTCACTGTCGGTGACGGCGCTGTGTGCGTCAGCAAGCGCGGCATCGGTCGGCGTATCCGGGTGATCGTGCTGCAGTCTTTCCAGCGGCCAGGCATCGATTTCGATGTCCTTGACCATCGCCTCGATACGTCTGAGGCGTGGGCCTGTACTGACGAGCAAGCACGCACCGCTGTCCAGCAGGATATGGCGCACCTGTTGCTCTTTGAGCTGCGGATTGATGGGCACCAGGATCGCACCCCGGGCATTGATCGCCAGGAACATGACCACGGTTTCGTACTGCTTGCCCGCATAGACCGCGACGCGTTCGCCCGCTTGCACGCCGCTATCGGCCAGCCTCTTTGTCGTCAGGCGCACGTCTTGCAGCAGTTCGGAATAAGTCGCCATCTTTGCGCCCTGCGCGAACGCTCGGCAGTCGCCATGGTGGTGCGCGCTGTCTTTCAACAGGTCGTACAAACTGATGTGGGCGGTCATGGTGACGTCCCTAGGATTGGTGGATATAGGTGTGTGCGGGGCTCTGCGAGAGAAAGGCGCTGACGCTGTACGTCTGGTTGTAGGCGCCGCAGTTCTCGAAGATCACCAGATCGCCCACGCTTGGCGGCGCTGAAGCGTCATGGCTCCAGCCGATCACGTCGGCGCGGCTGCAGGTGCTGCCCACGAACTGGGTCGGCAACGGTGGCGCATCAACCGGCGCCTGCTGGCGCCGCAGCAGACGCGGCTGCGCGTAGTGCTTCAACATGGATTCAGTTTTGGCCAGCAAGAAGTTGTGGCTCAGGCCACCGTCGCAGACAGCAACGTAGCGCTCACCCAAGGCTTTGACTGAACGCACACGGGTCACGAAAGTGCCTGCACCCGCGAAGACGCCGCGCCCGGACTCATGGACGACCTTGAAGTCTTTGTGCAGCGGGGCAATACGCTGGCGATACGCGTCAAACGTCTGCGCCTGGCTAGGGAAGTGCTCGGAGAAACCGCCACCGACGTTAAGAAACTCAACCGGCATGCCGGTAATGTGTGCGACCTGCGGCGCAAAGGCCGCGAGTGCGTGGGCCAGGGCGGCAGCATCGGCACCCTTGTCATCGATGTGAAAACTGTTGGAGCCCGCAAACGTATGGAGGCCGATGACGGGCACGTTGGCCTGGGTCAATGCAGTCGTCGTCAGCAAGGCGTCGTGGCGGCTCATGCCGAAATGGTCCGCCGGGTGTTTGCCCGAACTCACCAGTTGGCCCGCGTTCAGGCGCAATACCGTGTGCGGCGCGGCCTGTTTACCGATGACGTTAATCAATCGCTGCGCCTGCTCAAGGCTGTCGATAATGAACGTGCAGCGTGAAGCCAGGGCCGCGCGCATGAAATCTTCATCCATGGACGGGTTGTTCACGTATTTGGGGGCGTTGATGCGGCCCGCCACAATATCGAGTTCGCCCAGGCTGGCCAGCTCCACACCGTCGATGAACGCGTGGCCGCAACGGATCAACAGATCCAGGTTGGGGTTGGCCTTGAGCGACACAATCAACGGCGTACCCAACCGTTCGCGTAAATCCGCGTAACGGGCCATTACGACAGTAGGGTCCAGTACATAGCACGGCGTTTTAAGACTCAGCAGCCATTGATCGGTCGCTGCTGCGTCGTCCCGAACCGGCGGGGAGGCGTGAGTGGTTGTCATGTCAATTCACCGGATGAAGGGTCAAGGCCGAAAATGAACCGTTGTCCGATTCCGTGATGTTCATCAGGTGTGCCCCGGCATCGACCTTGCTCAAGCCCCTGTCGGCCAGGTTGATCGCCAGGTCCGAACCAAAGGAGTGACCTTTGTTCAGGATGTTGTCGGTATAGAGCGTGGTGGCGGGAATCGCCATGGCGCTACAGAAGGCGTTCCAGCCAGAGTGGTTGGAGTTGTAAGGCAGAATGCAGGTGAAATCGCGGAGCGCGATGCCACAGTCGGCCACGGCTTCCATCATGACTTTGCGGGTGTAGTGCCACTCCAGGTTGAACATGGCCTGTTTCACCGCGTTGTTGGTCACGGAGCCCAAATACCAACTGCCATAATTGCGCACGGCCGTCGCGCCGACCCGGTTACGGCGGCTGTTACGGGTCACCAGCAAGCACCCCGCGCCATCACTTAAAATGCTCGCCTGCAACACTCGGTAACGCTCAATGAAGACGCGGTCGGACGAGACGATCAGCACCGAGTGCAATTGGCTGTGCACTTTCATCAGCGCCTGGGCCATCTGAATGGCGACGCTGATCGAGGAGCAATTGAGCTGTGCGATTGACCCGGCCCACACAGGCTTTATGCCGAATGCCGTGGCCACTTCCAGCGGCAGGCTGCGTGGTGCTGGCGGTACGCTGAACAGCCCGGTATGCACGTGGATCACCGCCCCGATGTCGCTGCCTTTAAAGCCTTGCTCGTCTTGCAGGCGAGCGACTGCGCGCTTGGCCAGCTCGACCTCGTCGATGTCCGGTGACACATGGAAGTAACGGCAGCCCGCATTGCGGATCATCTCAAAGCGCTCGGCGGGCAACTTGTGCTGCTGAGCCCAGTCATGAAGGTCCTGGCGTTCGCCGGGCAGTTCGTAAGCGGCGGCGTCAATACCGATGGTGAAGGGGGCGGGGCTGTGTGTTGCCGCAGTAGTTGGGGGCATCATGACTGTCTTCCTTGTTAAGCCGGCATCGGCATGGCGGCGTAGTCCAGCACTCTGAGCTTTTCAAAGGCATCGCTCACACGGGGCGTCAGCAAACCCATTTCGCGGATGGTCGGTACCAGCCGCCGGAAAATGGAGCGGCGCATGGAGTTGGCCACTTCCGAACTCCTGACCAGGTGGCTGCACTCTCTTTTGGATAAGCCCATCGGCTCCCATATGTCGTCGGCGCACAGGTGCTCGTACAAGGTGTAAGCCCCTTCCACCACAAACTCTTCGCGTTCCTTGCGTTCAGTGCTGCTCATTTCTTTGTACACACTGCCCAGGGTGATACGGCCAATGGCGAAGTGGCGCGCTTCATCGCGCTGGATACGCGTCATCAAGTCTTTGATGAACGGGTCTTTGGTGTAGGCGACCATGCTTTGAAACAGTGACAGCGCAATGCCCTCCACCAGCACTTGCATGCCCAGGTTGGTCATGTCGAGTTTGTTGGTGGTAATGGTCTCTTCCAGCAGGCCTTTGAGCGCCTTGCTCATGGGGTAGCTGATGGGCAGCTTGCTATTGACCAAGCGACCAAAGGCTTCGATATGACGGGCTTCATCGATGATTTGCCCGGCGGCGCAGAGTCGGGCCGAGAGGCTTTCTTCGGCCACCGCCAGTTTCGATGCGCAGATCAAGGCCGCCTGTTCACCGTGCAGCACCTGTGACAGGGTCCAGCCTTGAGAGTGATGGCGAATTTCGGCACGGTTTTTTTCATTCATTTTGTTCCAGACATCGGTGCCGTAGATCAGCAACGTGCCGTCCGGCATGCCCAGAGGGTTGTCCGGGTTGAGCTCGTAGCTCCAGTCGATGTCGGTATTGACATCCCATTGGTTGGCCTTGGTCTTCTGATACAGCGCATTCAAGCTGTCATCGCTGAAGTCGTAGGTTTGCGACATGAACGCATCGACCGAGAAGTTCCACTTGATCGGCTGGCCATCATCGAGTGTCTGTTCGTGCTCTGTTTGCATGATCACCCCTGTACGTGCGTGCATTTCGGTTGAGATGTGGTGAACGGCTCATGCACAGGTGATGGGTGCACCTGCGCTGTTAAGCAGTCCAGTTCGGGTAAGAACCACTCGGAGATGGCTGGCGTTGGTGGGCAATTCCAGGCTGTGATGTGCAGGCGGTTATCGCCGCCGTCCCACAGGTCGCGCCGAATCTGTTCGGCGCTGATCCAGACCACCGGTGTCGGTATCTGGCGTGCCCAGAACAAGGCTTCATTGCTTAAGTGGGCGCCCAGCGTTACGCGTGGATCGAGCAGGTTTTTTGGCAACGCAAGGTCGATGGACGGCATGCGTACCTGCGCCAGGATCAGCGTTTGTTCGCCGCAGCTGTCCCAAATGTGCCGGGCCAGCGTCGACAGAAGGGTGTAGTACTGCGGGTTGTTGACCAGCACCGGCGTGGGGTTGTCGTGTGCGTACACGCTGCGGCGTGCATAGTCGTGGGTTTCGAACAGTGGCAGGTTGCGAGCCGAACAGGGAATCGCCCGGTTGTGATCCGGATTGCGCTGCAACAGCAGCGAACAGGTGTGTGCGTTCTTCACATTTCACCTTCCAGTGCAAAGTGCAGATCGGGCGCGAGCGTTATCTGGGCAATCGAGAAATAGCCGTTCATTGCCAGCGAAGACACGATGCAGTCGCTGCCGGGGTGCGCGGAGCCTGCGCCCAGCTCGGCCAGTAGCGAAAGCCAGGGGTCGCTGCCGAAGGAATGACCGAATCGCTGATAATGGTCGGCGTGCACGCAAGCCGTGTCGAAACACTTGAACAGGGCGCGGCGCGACATCTCGGGAAAAAACGGTACCGCGACGCCTAAGCCAGGCCGGCTTTCGGTGAAACTGCGCAGGCTTCGCCCTAATTGCAGCAGGGCATTAGCCTGGCTTGCAGTGCCGATGAGCAGCATGTTGTTGGGCTCTGGCATCACATCAATCACTAACGTGCAGATGCCAAAACCGGATTTGCCCCAACGGTTGTTGCCTAACCAGTAAGTAAAATTGTGGATATCAGTATCAACAATCTGCAGCAACAGCCTGCGACGACCGTTGAACTGAGCCTTGCCCTGGATATACCGCAGGATGAAACCCCAGCCCGTGCATTCGTAGGCATTGGTGACCCAGTCAGGGTGGCGCCCGTAACGGCTGGCGAGCGCCTCCTGGAAATAGCCTGCATGGGGTGAACCGTCAGCCAAAAACTGCGACAACACGGTAGAGCTCACCACGTAATCGTCGATGGGGCCTGCGTCGCTTGCATAACGGCAAGCCTCATCGCCGACCCGCTGCCCCAGCGCCAACGCCGCATCTTCCAGGCTGACCTGGGGCGACACAAAGGGCGTTTCGGTGCGCCGGTAAGCAACCGTATGGACCCTGAAAGCCGGAACGGTGCCAAGCGACGGCGTTGATGCAAAGGGCGGCGAGTTCGACATGGTGAGCTTCTGGTATGAGGGTGGCTGGCGATCAGGCGACTTGTTGCTGCTGCAACTGGCTGTCGATTTGCTCCAGGGTGGTGTACTGCGTGATGTTGAGTTGCTCAGGATCAATGGATCCGTAGAGCTGTTCGCAATAGACGATCAGCTCAACCACGTTGAGTGAATCGATACCCAGTTCGCCCAGGCCGACATGGGTGTCGACGGATTCGATATTGAGAATCTTGGCGGCTTCCTTTTTCAGAAGTTCCAGCGTGTTGAGGGTGTCAGTCGTCGTTGTCATAGGTGCTTCTCCTGGGGGTACAGCGGGTTAAATTGACTCGGGTTCAGGCTTGGCCACGCGCATGCTTGCGCGCAATTCGTGATAACAGCGGTAAGAGCTGCCTTCCATTTTGGTAAACGCCAACAGGTCACGCTGGTCGAGAAAACTCGCCACGGCGCCGCGGCTGACCAGATGCAAAAGCAGTTCATTGGAGGCGAGTTTCAGTGCCAGCACGCGGTGTACGTCTTCGCTCTCGTAGCGGTCGGCGAGCGTCTTGGTGCGTGCGGCAGCGGCGATGAAGTCGCGAGACGCGCGCTCGTCTGGCGTGAGTTCGAGGCGCCCCTGACTTGCCAGCCATTCCAGATGGGCCATCAGTGCGCGCACCAGAAAAGGTCGTACTGTCGTCAGGTATTTATTGAGTACCGCAGGCCCGCCCACTTTCAGGCGATCTTCCTGGGCAACCTGCACCGTGCCCTTGACGTTCCCCAACTGCACGACATCGCCCAGAAAGGGCTCGCCGCAGAGCGTTCGCTTGAGGGTTTTGTATTGCTCGGGCCAGACCAGGAAGGCCGACGGGAAAAACGAGCCAGGTGTGCGGGCGGCAACGATTGCCATGCCATCTAGGTTGGCGTACATGCCCCAGACCTTGTCGATGTGCAGCTTGAAACCATCCCCTTCCGGCTGGGCGATCGTGCGCCAGCTCGTGAGGGTAGGGCCGCCGGCATCACTCATCAGGAAGCGCAGGGCGCTGCCTGCATCAATGCTGGCGCGTGCCCGTTCGTATTGATCCGGTGTCAGAAACAGCGAAAACAAATGGGCGAAGTTCTGCATGAAGGATCGGTAGTGCAACGCCAGACCGTCTTGCTCAATGCGCTCCAGAATAGTTTCCAGATCATGGGTCGGCTGCGACAGAGCCACCGAGGGCCGGTTTAATTGTTCGGCAGCCTCATAGTTGTGCATCGTCTGCGAAATCAACATGTCTGAATCCATCAGTCGCACTGAGGCGCGCGAAATAATCTGGATCAACTGAGCAGGAAGTTCGCCATAGAGGGATAAGCGGTGAAGAACCGGTTGCGCACACACATTCAATAATGAATGGCATGACGAACCCGTCTCCCCACCTTGCATCAAAGTGTGCATAGTGAGTGACCCAGTAATTAAAAGGTGCAGTGCGTCAGCGTGTCGATGTCACAGCGTTGCTTGTGCGTTAACTAATAAGTTGCGCTGTCTCGGATTTATCTGTGTTGTCCAATGCCAGTTGGAGATAAATGCTGCGGCATTCCAGACGCTTAAGTTTGTTGCTGGTGGTGCGTGGCAAACTTCCGGGAGGGACGAAGGTAATGGCGTGAGCACCAAATCCAAACTTGTCGCGTAATTGGTTTTGAAGTTGAGTACGCAGTTCTATTTGATCCTGTTTGGCATCAAGCTCGATCAGAATCGCCAAGCTCTCGGTTCTTTGTGTTTCGTCGTAGATACCGAAAGCCGCTATTGCATTGCCACCGCTGGCCAGTAAAGGGTGTGATGCAATAACGTCTTCAATTTCATGCGGGAAATAATTACTGCCCCGAATAATGATGAGTTCTTTCTTGCGGCCAAGGACAAACAAGTGTTCATCCACTCGATAACCAATATCACCGGTGGCAAACCAGTCGCCGCTTTGGTACTGCTCGGTCTGGCCTTCAGCGGGCAAATAGCCGGACATGACTGACGTACCGCGTATAAAGATTTCGCCGACTTCACGGTCCTTGGCGTCAGAACGGTCCAGCGCCTTCACGGCAACCTGCATACCCTCAATCGGGCGCCCCATCGACAGCACGGTTTCTACCCTGCGAGTGTTGGCGTCGGCGCGGCGAGCCTGCCAATGGTCGATCACTGCGCCGGAGTCGATACGGTCAGCAATGACGTAGGAGAGCGCCTGCTTGTCGTAATTGAAGTTTGTGTTATGCATGGTCACCGCCAGCGTCGATTCCGCCATGCCGTAACACGGTTGCAGCGCAGAACGTGAAAGGCCGTGCGGTGCAAAAGTCTGTGCAAACTCCTTCAGGCAGGCTTCATCGACCCTTTCGGCGCCGACAAAGATATTGCGCAACTTGCTCAGGTCGACGTCTTTCATTGACGCTTCGCGGTAACGGCGAATGCAATACTGCAGGGCGAACGTCGGCGCAGCCGTGGTAGTTGCGCCAAAACTGGACATGCGCTTGAGCCAGCCAAGCGGGTTGCGAATAAAACTGGCCGGTTGCATCAACAGCAGGGGCGCCTGGTAATACAGGTTCGACAATAGCGTCACCAGGCCCATGTCGTGATGCAGCGGCAGCCAGGACGCAGAGGCGTCGCCACGCTCAACACTGTAACCCACCACGCCGCCGATACCGCGCACATTGGCGATGACATTCTGATGACTGAGGATGGCGGCCTTGGGGCGACCGGTCGAGCCCGAGGTCAGTTGCACATGATGGCCGCTATCTGCCTGGCAGCGCTCCACGCGCACTGGAAACCCTGCACTGGCTGCAACCCTCACTTCTGCGCTCGAGAACACCCGTACAGGCAGGTGGGCAAGCAAGCTCTGGAGTGCGGGGGTGTTGCTCTCGGATGCGATCAGCAAGCGTGGTGCAAACAACTGACAGGCCACGTAGATCTGGTTGCGCGGGGAGTCGGCCATCAGCCTTCCGGGTAGCGCTACCGTGCAAGGCAAAGCGCCAATCAAAACGCACCCGGTCAGTAACACTAATTGATCGATGGAAGCCGGCAGGGCAAGGATAACCAAATCATTACGAACAACCCCCAGTTCGATCAGGGCTGAAGAGACTGCCAACGCTTGTTGTGCCAACGCCGCATAGGAAATGCTTTTTTCTTCCCCGTTCTCTTCTGTAACCGTAATGTGGCGCAGTGCACTTTGCTGTGGGTTATCCAGGGCGCACAAAATAGCATCGATCATTGTTTCCAATTTCCGATCTCCGGGCAGTCAGACAAACAAGGCTATTAAATAGTGAAAGTGCAGTGTGGTACTCGAATGAGGGTTCAAGCCTGTAATGCCCTATTCGAACGACTCTAATAGATGAAATTATGTTTGTAAATATGTCAGGAAAACTTTCATTTACGTAAACATGGGTATGTGCACTGCGTTGTTGTTTTGTTTTGAAGTGGGTTTGTAGTTGTTTAATCGTCTAAACATTAGGTGTGCTATGTAGGGTGTTTTGTATTTAAACAGTCTGCGCGTTTTTTGCTTTTTGTAAGGGGTGCCGGCTTTGAATCGTGCGTGTTGCCTTGATAAAGTTGTTGGGTTTATGGGTTTAAGCTTGTTTTAAAGTTGTCGTTTATTCGCTCTTGTATGAAGTTCTAATAATAGTGATGCTCTTCACATATTGAGAACTTGTATCGCTGTTTGGTGCGTATGAAGTTTCTGGCGTCTGATCTTCGGGTTACACATTTTGTCTGGCCGTGTATTTTATGGCGGTCACTTCAGGCAGCCCCCGGTCGATGATTGCTGGCGCCAGAGGTGGCATTGACTACGCTGTAGGTGATCGAAAACACAGACGTGCCCTGTATCGAACCTGATCATTTGGTACGGTGGGTCTATCAAGGATGTGCATGGGGCCCCGGGTTTGTCCAAATTCAAAACAGTTTTTGTGTTCCTCATCCTGTTGCTGTCAGGCAACGGCATGCTTCAAGCGGCACCCACCCTGGCCTCGGTCATCAAAGCTGAAGAGACCGACGGCAAACCGCCGGTGCTGGTAGACGGCGGGCTGCTCGGGGTGTTGGGTTCCAGCATTGATGATGTGCAGGACCAGTTGGGGCTGAGCAAGCACTTGCTGGATATCTGGCGCCTGCGTGCTGAGCGGGCAGCCCATGAAGCCGGGGTGCTGGCCGACAAGGTGGTCGAGCAGCCCGATAAAAATGGTGTGGGCGACTTTTTTGTGTTGCTGGTCATCTGGTCTGCTGTTTTTGCCGGGCTGATGCTGGCGGGCAGACTGCTGGTGCGGTCTTTGAACAACACTCGTGTCGTGCAAGCACGTCCGCGCATGCAAAGGCTGTTGCGCGCCGGGTTACCGTACTTGCTGCCCGCGCTGCTGTCGTTGGTCGTTATTGTGTTCGGCAGCCGCTTGCTGCCCAGCTCAATTGGTCGTTCTCTAGCAGTCTGTTTGACCTATGCCGGCAGCAGCGGGGTGTTTTGTGCGGCGTTGGTGATGTTGTTGATCGCGATGCTCGATGCCGGTCTCAAACGGCCCGCCGTGCAGATTATTCGTCAGCACTGCGTGCGTCCGTTGTTTGCGATGGGATTCTTTGCCGCGTTGAGTGACGGGATGGACACCCCGCAGGTCAGGCTCACGCTGGGCGCCAATGTCGCCAGTTGTATCTCTATATTCTCGGGGTTGGTCGCGTGCGCCGTCTTCGCTTATCTGGTGATCAAGTTGCGTCGTCCAGTGGGGCAACTGATTCGCAATCGAGCACTGGGGCAGCGCATGGGGCAGCCTGCTTTCCAGGAATCGCTGCGGATTTTTTCGGTGCTCTGGTATTGGCCCATTCTGCTCATGCTGCTGGTCTCGGCGCTGGACCTGGTGGGCATCGGTGAGGACAGTGGGCGGGCGCTGCGCAGTGCACTGCTGACCTCAGGCTTGCTGATTGCAACGGTGTTTCTGGGTTCTCTTTTGCACCACTCATTCACCACACTCCTGCGCTCCAACGGCGCCTATCGGGTGCGTTTGATGATGGTGATGTATGTGTTGTTGCGCATTCTGCTGGCCGTGGCCTTCATCGAATTGCTGGCGCAAATCTGGGGGTTTTCCGTGCTGGCGTTTGCCTCCGATAGCCACACGGGGCAAGTGATCAGTGATTCGCTTGGGCACATCCTGCTGATTTTTCTGGTCACCTGGCTGGCCTGGGTGGTGATGGATACCGCCATTCAGCAAGTTCTGGAGCCTCCGGTCACACGGCGCGGCACTCATGCACCGAGCACCCGCATCAAAACCATCCTGCCGTTGATCCGCAATGCGATAAAAGTGGTGCTGGTGGTGATCTTCACCATCACCACCCTGGCCAACCTGGGCGTGAACGTGACCCCGTTTCTGGCGGGCGCGGGAGTAATTGGCCTGGCGATCGGTTTTGGCTCCCAGCAACTGGTGCAAGACGTCATCACCGGGCTGTTCATCCTTATAGAAGACACCATCTCTGTGGGCGATTGGGTCGAGATCGACTCCAACCACGCCGGCACGGTCGAAGGGCTGACTATCCGTACCTTGAGGCTGCGCGATTCGCGCGGTTATGTGCATTCGGTGCCCTTTGGTCAGATCAAGGCGGTGATCAACCATTCGCGGCAATTTGCCTACGCGTATTTCGCCGTCCAGTTCACCTATGACAGCGATATGGATAAAGCCTCGGACTTGATCAGCGAGGCAGGGCGACAGATCAGCGACGACCCGTTGCTCAGCCTCAGTTTGCAGGGGGCGATGAGCGTGTACGGGATCGACAGCATGAACCTCGACGGGGTCACGATTACCGCGCAGTTCAGAACCATGTCCGGTGCGCAGGGCTCTATTACGCGGGCATTCAATGAGCGGCTGAAAAAGCTTGTGGATAATTCAGCCGATGTACATTTTGCACAACATTATCCACAGGGCTTTTTGATACCTGCGCGTGACACCGGGCAAACCGCGCAAGCGGCAGCCGAACCGCCGCGTTCTACGCTTTTGTTGCCTGATATGCCGCCTTCATCACAGTGATGGCAAATAACCAGCTGCGCAGTTTGTCAGTGACGACACGCACAGAAACCCGCAAAATGGTGGGGTCTTGATCATGGCCAACAGCTTCCACGGTTGGTTTTCTGGTATATATCACCGTTCTGAATAGACTGAGCCTGCACACTCTATGCGAATGCGCCTTATGTTATTGGGCGGCGGAAATGCTCTCGGGCAGGCGCTGATTCGTCTGGGTGCCGAGGAAGACATCAATTTCCTCGCCCCGCGTCCGCCGCAAGACGGCTGGGACGCCGCGAGCCTGACGCAGCTGCTGGACGAGACCCGTCCGGATGCCGTCATCAACCTTGCGTACTACTTCGACTGGTTTCAGGCGCGGAGCGTGAGCGAAACACGCCTTGCCGACCAAGAACGGGCGGTCGAGCGGCTCTCTGAGTTGTGCCAGCACCACGGCATCACCTTGCTTCAGCCCTCCAGCTACCGAGTGTTTGACGGATCGCGGGCCACGGCCTACAGCGAAAAAGACGAACCCGTCCCGCTCGGCCTGCGCGGTCAGGCATTGTGGCGTATTGAACAAAGCGTGCGTGCCATCTGCCCGCAACATGTTCTGCTGCGTTTCGGCTGGTTGCTCGATGACAGCCCCGAAGGCAGTCTGGGCCGGTTTTTGGCTCAGGCAGAAAAGCCCGGCGAATTGTTCAAGGCCGATGATCGACGCGGCAACCCGACGCCGGTCGATGACGCTGCCCGGGTCATTATTTCGGTGCTCAAACAACTCGATTGCGCGGCGCCGCTGTGGGGCACTTACCACTACGCCGGGCATGAGGCCACAACGCCGCTGGCGCTGGGCCAGGCCATCCTGGATGAAGCGCGTCACTTGCACCCGCTGGCCGTCCAGGCGCCAACCCCGCAGGCACACGCTGCATGCCCTGATGCCTCTGAAGAGCCACAGCATGCAGTACTGGCCTGTAAAAAAATCCTTCACACCTTCGGGATCAAACCTCGCGCCTGGCGTGCAGGGCTCCCTTCTTTACTGGACAGGTTTTATCGTCATGGTTGATGCTCCCGTTTTAATCACCGGCGGTGCCGGCTTTATCGGTTCCAATCTGGTGGACCGCTTGCTGGCCAAAGGTTATGCCGTGCGGATCCTCGACGACCTGTCGACGGGTAAACGCAGCAACTTGCCTCTGGATAACCCCAAGGTCGAACTCATCGAAGGCAACGTCGCCGACGCGGCCCTGGTCAAGCGTGCCATGGCCGGCTGCAGCGCAGTCGTGCACCTGGCCGCGGTGGCCTCGGTGCAGGCCTCGGTAGACGACCCGGTAAGCACCCACCAAAGCAACTTTGTCGGCACGCTCAATGTGTGCGAAGCCATGCGCGAAGCGGTCGTCAAACGTGTGGTGTTTGCCTCCAGTGCTGCGGTCTATGGCAACAACGGTGAGGGCGAGTCGATTGTTGAAGACACACCCAAAGCGCCGCTGACCCCTTATGCTTCGGACAAGCTGGCCAGTGAGTACTATCTGGATTTCTATCGCCGCCAGCACGGGCTGGAGCCGGTGGTTTTCCGCTTCTTCAACGTCTACGGGCCGCGCCAGGATCCATCCTCGCCGTATTCGGGGGTGATCAGCATTTTCAGCGAGCGCGCTGTAAATCGCCTGCCAATCACCATCTTTGGCGATGGCGAGCAAACCCGAGACTTTATCTACGTGGGCGATCTGGTCGGCATTCTGGTGCAGGCCATTGAAGCGCCACAGGTTGAAGAGGGCGCCATCAACGTGGGCCTGAACAAAGCCACCACCCTCAAGCAAATGCTCCAAGCCTTGAGCGAAGTGGTCGGCGAGCTGCCACCAATCAGCTACGGCCCGGCTCGTGCGGGTGATATCCGTCACTCGCGTGCGAACAACAGTCGCTTGCTGCAGCGCTTCACCCTCGATGAAACCACACCGATGAACATCGGTCTGACCCACCTGCTGGGGCGTTAATGCTCTGACACACAACCAAAAAAGGCGCCTTCAAAGGCGCCTTTTTTTGTGGCTTTTAGCCAAGCGCTGCGCGCTTAAAACTTATAACCCAAGCCGACCATGTACACGAAAGGATCAACGTCGACGTTGACCTTGGCGCGGGTACCATCGCCTACGGCGCTGTTGTTGACGTAGGCGTGCGTGTCGATATCGATGTAACGCGCCTGGGCGTTGATCATGATGTTGTCGGTCAGCATGTAGTCAGCACC
The DNA here is from genome assembly GCF_045830615.1 of Pseudomonas helleri. Taxonomy (NCBI): domain Bacteria; kingdom Pseudomonadati; phylum Pseudomonadota; class Gammaproteobacteria; order Pseudomonadales; family Pseudomonadaceae; genus Pseudomonas; species Pseudomonas helleri. Next base: position 532,247 of record NZ_CP174501.1, read on the forward strand.
GATCTGCCAGGCCACGCCCCACGAGTTGGATGCGCGGAAATTGTCGAAACCTTCAGCCGATGCGCGGCTGCCCACGTGCTCGTCGTAGATCCAGGTGTAGTTGATACCGGCACCCACGTACGGTTGGAACACCGACTTGGAGTCCAGCGGGTAGTACACAACGCTCAGGGTTGGCGGCAAGTGCTTGAGGGTACCCAGCTTGCCGTTGGCTTGTGGCAGGCCAGTGTTTTTGAGTTTCACGTCATGCTCAAACGGCGTCGCGGCCAACAGTTCGATACCCACGTGATCGGTGATCATGTAGGCAAAGTTAAGGCCCAGTTGCGTGTCGCTGCTCATGGTCGCCTTGCCGCCCAGATCGGTCCCGCCCAACGAGCCGCGGTCCACTTTGACGTGGGAGCTATCGGCTTTTGGGTTTACCGTAATGGCACCGGCGCGGAGGATGATGTCACCCTCGGAATGCGCGTGGGCCAACGGTGCGACAACGGCAAGCGCAAGCGCGGCGGCGCTAAGCAGGGACTTTTGCATGGGAGCTCCATTGGGATATTTAAAATTTATATAACCAATGGTAATGAGCAGCCGGGCCCGTTCTGTTGACCCAGCTCAATGAAAAGTGAAGACGTGAAAATTTCGTGAACAGCTGCCGGGTTAGTCCGGCAGTTCGTAGACCACGATCTTTTGTGCATCCATCTGATAGCCCGCGTCAGCCAAATCGCTGGTGCTGGGCTTGACCTGCAAGGCACCGACAATCCAGTACGGTTGATACAACTCGTCAACCTGAACCCCGACTTTACTGGTCACATGCACGATCTGGTTGGACGGCGGAGGCGGCACGTGGATGCACGCGCCAAAGTACGGCACCAGCAGAAACTCCGTGGTACGCCCCTCTTCATTGACTTCCAGCGGCACGATGTACCCCGGCAGGCGAATCAGTTGGCCATCGAGTTGCGTGACCACGGGGGCGTTGGGCAAGTCCTGCTTGGCCGCCGGAGCGGCCTCCATATCGCCCATTTGCGACAGGTCATGCAGCGGCGTCATGTTCGGCACTTCTGGCGGCGCGTCTGGCGGAATCATCTCTGACCACGTCAGCTCTTTCGGCTCGGCCGCCCACAAGGGCATGCACACCCAGAGAAACAGCGCCAGCAGCACACCAGACTTCGCAGCTTTTTTCATTAACCTGAGCTCATAAACGAATGGACAGACCATCGGCCAGCGATTGTCGGTAAGCGCGCCATGCCGGTACGCAGCCCATCAGCAGGGCGGCTGCCAGAATACCGCCGAGCAGCGTCCATTCATATTCACTTGGCCAGGCCAGCGGCAAATAGATCCCGTAATTCGATTGCACATACCCCTGTGCCAGCGCGATGCATACGTACAGCAAGCCGACGCCTGCCACCACGCCTGCCAAAGCCAGGGCCAGGGCTTCAAACACCAGCAGCGTGGCGATATGCCAGGGCCGTGCACCGACCGAGCGCAGGATCGCCATCTCGCGGCGGCGCTCATTAAGGCTGGTCAAAATGGCCGTCAGCATGCCGATCAATCCCGTCAGCACCACAAACAGCGACACCACGAACAGCGCCTTTTCGGCGGTGCTCATCAGGCTCCAGAGTTCCTGCAACGCCACACCGGGCAGAATCGCCATCATCGGCTCACCGCGAAACTCATTGATCTCGCGTTGCAGGGCAAAGGTCGAAATCTTGCTGTTCAGGCCGAGCATAAACGCCGTGATGGCCTGAGGCGTCAGGTCCAGATTGCGCGCCTGGTCGGCCGAGACCCGCGCAGCGCCCTGGGCAGGCACGCCGTTGTGCCAGTCGATATGGATCGCCTCCATGCCGCCAAGGCTGATATGCAGCGTGCGGTCCACGGGCGTACCGGTGCGCTTGAGGATACCGACCACGGTGAAGGGTTTGTCGTCGTGTTTGACCAGGCTGACCGCAGCCACGCCATGGGCCAGCACCAGCTTGTCACCCAGCTTGTAATGCAGCGCTTCGGCCACTTCGGCGCCTAGCACGACCTCGAAAGGATCGGTCTGGAAGGCACGACCGCTGGCCAACTGAAGGTTTTGCCGATGGCCGTATTGATAGTGCTCGAAGTACGCCTCGCTGGTGCCCATCACCCGGTAGCCGCGGTGCGAGTCACCCAAGGACATCGGGATCGCCCATTTCACTTTCGGGTTATTGGCGAAATGCTCGAAGCTGTCCCAGCGAATATTGTTGGTGGCATTGCCAATACGAAACACCGAATACAGCAGCAAATTGACCGACCCCGAACGCGCACCCACGATCAGGTCGGTGCCGCTGATGGTGCTGGCAAAGCTGGCGCGAGCTTCGGTGCGCACCCGCTCCACTGCCAGCAGCAGGCACACTGACAGGGCGATGGCGAATGCGGTGAGGATCGCGGTGAAGCGTCGGTTGGCCAGACTGGCCAGGGCTAGGCGAAACAAATACATCTCAGACCTCTGCCGGTGTAGCGGCGCGATTAAGTTCAGACAGCGACAGGTTGCGGTCGAAGAGCGTGGCCAGGCTTTGGTCGTGGCTCACAAACAGCAAGCTGGCACCGGCCTCCCGGCACTCGGCAAACAGCAACTGGATAAACGCTTCGCGGGCGTCCGCATCGAGGGCAGAGGTGGGTTCATCGGCGATCACCAACTCGGGCTGGCCGATCAGCGCGCGGGCGGCGGCAACACGTTGTTGCTGGCCGATGGACAGCGAGTCGGCACGGCGCTCCAGCAGGGCCGGGTCTTTGAGGCCCAAATGCGCAAGCAGGGTTTGCGCGGCTTTGGCAACGCTGCCGTGGCGCTGGGCGGCGCGGCTGGCGCGCAATTTAGAAAAGTGACACGGCAGTTCAACGTTCTCGCGCACGGACAAAAACGGCAGCAGGTTGAACTGCTGGAAAATATACCCCGTGTGATCAACCCGAAACCGGTCCCGGGCGCCTGAGCCCAATTCACTCAGTTCTTGCCCCAGCAAACGGATCGTCCCCTGACTGGCTTTTTGCACGCCGCCCAACAAACCCAGCAAGGTGGTTTTACCGCTGCCGCTGGGGCCTTTCAGAAACAGCGTTTCGCCGGGTTCAAGACGGAAGGCCGGAATATCCAGCAGCACCGGTTGCCCGGGCCAACTGAAACTCAGGTCATTGAGTTCGATAAGTGCTTGGGTCATGGGGAAGGGTTATCACCTGCCAATAAGAATGTTGACGTTGTAGTCGCTGCCGAAGGCTGCGATAAGGGCCGCAGGACCTTCAACAGCAGGGTTGCTGCGCACCCCATCGCAGCCTTCGGCAGCGACTACAAAGTGGGAGTTTAGAACTTCAGGGTTGGCGCTTTAGGCGTCAGCTCAGAACCTTGCTGGCCGCTGCCACCAATCAATTGCACCTTGAGTTTGTGGGTGCCCGGGAAGGTCTTGAAGAACTGGGCCAGGTCCAGTGCTTTCAACGCGTCGGGGTTGGCGCAGGTGAATGCATAGCGCGCGTTTATGTCGCTGTGGTGGTGTTTTGTTTTTGCCGCACCAGCTTCTTCAGGGGCAGCTTCGAACAACGGGCTGTCCAGATCCTGGGCTTCAACCACACACCCAGCCGCCTTTGGCAGGCTGAACAGGGTCAGCGGGTTTTCCAGTTGAGTGCGTGCGGAATCGACCTTGGATTTGTCGGTGTCCGTGGTCGCAATATGCTCGAAACCCACGAGGTTGACGGACGGACCGTCGAGGTCCAGCTCCAGGGTAGGGCCGTCCAGAGCCACATCCAACGTTCCGACACCGTGCTCATGGGCACCCAGGCTGTCGTGTTCATGGTCATGATCGGCGGCGTAAGCCATGGTCAGCGGCAACAGAGCAAACGGCAAAGCAAGAAGCAAACGGCGCATACCACGACTCCAGCAAAAATGTAATTAAATGTTATGTAATCTTATAACAATCAATTCGAGATTTTGCCCGTGTGCTTGGCGTTCTGCAAGCCGCATGGGAGCATGCCCCATGAAATTTAAGGAGCAGGACGATGGTGCGAATTCGCGGAACGATAGGTGATTGGCCGGTTGACCTGACCGTAGAGCTGGATGAGGGCGACTGGGCGAAGCTGGGCGCACAACTCAATGTGAGCGAAGCTCCAGTCGCTGCGACGCCCGCCAGGCCCGTAAGCCAGGACGATGCGCTGTGGGAAACCACCAAAGACCTGCTGCGCAACGCCGGGCAAATCACCGGCCCGGAACTGCTGAGCCAGCTCGAAGCCCTGACAGGCAGCACCGGCGCGGGCAAACGCTTGTTGGTGCGCCTGCGCCACAGCAGCCAGGTCAAAGTCGTCAGCGGCGTCGACTCACCGCTCTACAGCTGGATCGAATAATCCCGCCCCCCCCTGTAGGAGCGAGCTTGCTCGCGATCTTTTGATCTTAAAAGATCGCAGCCATCGTGCCTCGGCAGCTCCTACCAGAGATTTTTGACCTTAGTACAACGCCGCAAACAGCTTGCGGCGGTAGGTCGTCACCAGCGGGTGGTCATTGCCCAGCAACTCAAACACTTGCAACAAGGTTTTGTGGGTGATGCCTTCGTTGTAGCTGCGGTTGCGGATGAACAACTTCAGCAGGCCCTCCAGAGCACCTTCATATTGCTGGCGGGCCAATTGCTGAATCGCCAACTGATACGCCGCCTCATCATCCTGCGGGTTTTGCGCCACGCGGGTTTTCAAATCAGCCGCGTCTGGCAGCTCTGCCGCCTGGCGCAGAAACGTCAATTGCGCCTTGGCACCCGCCAGTTCGGCTTTGTGCTCGTCGCTTTTAACCGCGTCCAGCACCGCTTGGGCTTCGGCCAGTTCATTGCGCTCAGCCAGGCAGCGACCATACAAAATCAGCGCTTTGGCGTTGGTGTTGTCTTCAGTCAGGATGCCTTTGAGCAACGCTTCAGCATCGGCAAAACGGCTCTCGTCAAACAGCGCCTGCGCTTGCTCCAGAGGGTCTGCTTCTTCAGGCTCTGGCATCACAACGTGCGGCTCAAGCATGGCGCGAATGGCTGACTCGGGCTGTGCGTCCTGGAAGCCATCGACCGGCTTGCCGTCTTTGAACAACACCACGGTCGGCAGGCTCTGAATACCGAAGTGTTGAACCAATGCGTGTTCAACGTCGCAGTTCACCTTGGCCAGCAGCAACTCGCCCTGATAACTCTCGGTGATTTTTTCAAGGATCGGCAGGATCACCTTGCACGGTGCGCACCACTCGGCCCAGAAATCCACCAGAACCGGTTGCTCGTGAGAAGCGTCGACCACCAGCTTCTGAAAATCGGCTGCGGTCACGTCGAAGCTGTAAGAAGGTGTAGGCTGATTCATCAAGAGTCTCGAAACAGGTAAATGAAGGCAACTATAAAGGCTGCACAGGCAGGCTTAAAGCCGCGTGCGTACGTTGCGCGTGATACAGGCTGACGTTGCGAAACTCGTGGGGTTCGGCCAGGTCCGGCAAGGTCAGCGCCTTGAAGCTGCCCAGTTGTTGGTACAGCGGATGCTGGAAATCGCGCACCCGGGAATCAGCGACCAGCGTTTGCTGGCCGCGAGTCAAAAACTGATCCAGCAACGGCAAGTTCTCGCGGTCGTACAGTACATCTGCCACCAGGACGAGATCGAAGCGGTCAGCTTCGGCAAAAAAGTCACTTGAATAATGCAGCTGAACGTCATTGAGTTCGGCATTCGCCCTGCAGGCCGCCAGCGCCAGAGGGTCCAGGTCGCAGGCCACCACTTCCAGCGCACCCGCCTTTGCCGCCGCTATCGCAGCAATCCCCGAACCGGCACCAAAGTCCAGCACGCGCTTGCCTTGTACCCACTGCGGTTGCTCGTCCAGGTAGCGCGCCAGCGCCAGGCCGCTGGCCCAGCAAAAGGCCCAATACGGGGGCTCATAGAGAATACGCCGGGTCTCATCGGGGGTGAACTCACGGTCCATGTTCTGCGCATCAATCAGCCAGAGCTTGAGTGCCGTGCCTGGCAGCTCGGTGATGACCAGGCGCGCATCGCCGAGCAATGCGCGTAAAGACTGTTGCAGGTCGAGCGGTGTGTTCATGGCGCGCTGACAAAGGCCAGGGTGCCCACATTCTGCGTCGACGGCTGGCTGATGATGCGCGAGGGCAGGTGCAGGATCAATTGCCCGGACTGGCTGGCCCGCCCGCGCAACTCAACCCGTGCCCCGGCAGGAAAAGCTTCGGGGTTAAAGCGCAGTTTGAAGGGCAACGGCTGGTTATTGCCGATGATCTTGCTGCTGGCCATCAGCCCCTGCGGGCGGCCGCGTTCGTCAACAATCAGGATCGCCAGTTCCACCTCGGCGCCTTTCGGTGCCCCGGTCAGCACGCCGCTGAGTTCACGCTGATACGCCGGCAGCGGCCCCAGATCAGCCGGTGCGTCGGTTTCTGGCTGGGCCAGCACTTGAGTCTGTGGCGGTTTGGCAGGCTCGCTGCTGCAAGCGGCCAGCAAACCGACGAAACACAGCAAAACACACGTTCGTAGTGACATGAGAAGCTCCAGCGGCAGGTCAATCGACGTCAAAAATTGTGTAAAAAGGTAGTCGGCGGACTGTATACCGTAAAGCCTATGGCTTGTCTTGCCACCGGGATGCACCAGGGTCTGTCCCCGCTTCATTGCGTCGCGGTTGCATTGACACGGGGACAGACCCTACCATGGCCCTCCCATTTTTTGTTGCCGCCACCATGCACTGTCCATTCTGCGGTGCCAACGACACTAAAGTCATCGACTCGCGTCTGGTCGCCGAGGGCGATCAGGTGCGCCGCCGGCGTGAATGCCTGGCCTGTGGTGAGCGTTTCACCACCTTTGAAACAGCCGAGTTGGTGCTACCGCGACTAATCAAGCAAGACGGCAGTCGTCAGCCCTTTGACGAAGAAAAACTGCGCGCCGGCATGCAGCGAGCACTGGAAAAGCGCCCGGTCAGTGTCGAGCGCCTTGAAGCTGCGCTGGCCCATATCAAAAGCAAGCTGCGCGCCACCGGCGAACGCGAAGTCAAATCGCTGGTCGTCGGTGAGCTGGTCATGACCGAGCTGCAAAAGCTCGACGAAGTGGCCTATATCCGATTCGCCTCTGTCTACCGACGCTTCCAGGACCTCAACGAGTTCCGCGAAGAGATCGATCGACTCGCCCGTGAGCCTTCCAAAGAATGACCCTGACCGCCGAACAAGCTGTTTTAGACGCCCATTACATGGCGCGAGCCATCGAACTGGCGCGCAAAGGGCTGTACACCACTCACCCTAATCCACGGGTCGGTTGCGTGATCGTGCGCGACGGGCAGGTAGTGGGCGAAGGCTGGCACGAGCGTACGGGCGAGCCCCACGCAGAAGTCCACGCCCTGCGTGCTGCAGGCGCGTTGGCCCGTGGTGCTACCGCCTACGTCACCCTCGAGCCGTGCAGCCACCACGGGCACACGCCGCCATGTGCCGATGGCTTGCTGCATGCGGGCATTGCCCGAGTGGTTGCAGCCATGCAAGACCCCAACCCGGAAGTCGCCGGGCGCGGGCTCAAGCGGCTGGCCGATGCGGGTGTTGACGTGCGCAGTGGCGTGCTTGAGCAAGAAGCGCGGGCGCTCAACCCCGGCTTCCTTAAACGCATGGAACACGGCCTGCCGTTTGTGCGGGTCAAAATGGCCATGAGCCTGGATGGCCGCACCGCCATGGCCAACGGTGAAAGCCAATGGATCACCGGCCCGGCTGCGCGCTCGGCCGTGCAGCGCCTGCGCGCCGAAGCCAGTGTGGTGCTGACCGGCGCTGACACCGTGTTGGCCGATGGTGCGCGCCTGACCGTGCGCGGGCCTGAGCTGGGCTTAAGCCCCGAACTGACCGCGCTGGCGCTCAGCCGTCCGCCGCTGCGGGTATTGATTGACGGGCGTTTGCGCGTGCCGCTGGATGCACCGTTTTTCAAGGCCGGCCCGGCCTTGGTCGCCACCTGCGTGCCGCCCGCCGAGCAATACCGCACCGGCCCCGAGTGCCTGGTGATCCACGGTGCCAACGGCCAGGTCGATTTGCGCAAACTGCTGGTGGCGCTGGCCGCCCGTGGTGTCAATGAGGTGCTGGTTGAAGCCGGTCCGCGTCTGGCTGGCGCTTTTGCCGAGCAAGGCCTGGTCGATGAGTACCAGATATTCATCGCCGCCAAGTTTTTGGGGTCGACCGCGAGGCCGTTGCTTGAGCTGCCGCTGACCCACATGAGCGAAGCGCCGTTGCTCAAAATCACAGAAATGCGCGCCGTAGGGGATGACTGGCGAGTCACAGCCATACCTGTGTCGCCCGCAAGCGTATAATTCTCAGCCTTCGTTTAGCGCAGGTTTTGTTCTCAAGGGGAACGCCCATGTTTACCGGCATTATCGAATCCATCGGCAACATCCGCGCACTGACCCCAAAGGGTGGCGATGTGCGGGTTTATGTAGAGACCGGCAAGCTCGACCTGAGCGACGTCAAACTCGGCGACAGCATCGCGATCAACGGCGTGTGCCTGACCGCAGTAGAGCTGCCGGGCAACGGTTTTATGGCTGACGTCAGCCGCGAAACCCTTGATTGCACCGCGTTCAACGACCTTAAAAGCGGTAGCCGGGTCAACCTGGAAAAGGCCCTGACCCCGACCACGCGTCTGGGCGGCCACCTGGTCAGCGGCCACGTTGACGGCGTAGGTGAAGTGATTTCCCGCGAGGAAAACGCCCGTGCCATAGAGTTCCGCATCCGTGCACCCAAGGAACTGGCCAAGTACATCGCCCATAAAGGCTCGATCACCGTCGACGGCACCAGCCTGACGGTCAACTCGGTCAATGGCGCCGAGTTCTCTTTGACCATCATTCCGCACACCCTGAGCGAAACCATCATGGACGACTATCGTCCAGGTCGCCGGGTCAACCTTGAAGTCGACTTGCTGGCGCGCTACCTCGAACGCCTGCTGCTGGGCGAAAAAGCCGCCGAGCCGACCTCGGGTGGTATCAGCGAAAGTTTTCTGGCCGCCAACGGCTACCTAAAATCCTGAAATAAGGGGGTGCCGCGTGGCGCTCAACAGCATCGAAGAACTGGTTGAAGACATCCGCCAAGGCAAGATGGTCATCCTGATGGATGACGAAGACCGCGAAAACGAAGGCGACCTGATCATGGCCGCCGAGTGCTGCCAGGCTGAGCACATCAACTTCATGGCGCGTTTCGCCCGTGGCCTGATCTGCATGCCGATGAGCCGCGAGCGCTGCGAAACGCTCAAGTTGCCATTGATGGCGCCGCGCAATGGCTCCGGCTTTGGCACCAAGTTCACCGTGTCCATCGAAGCCGCCACCGGCGTGACCACCGGCATTTCGGCTGCCGACCGTGCCCGCACAGTACAAGCCGCCGCTGCCAAAGACGCCAAGGCCGATGACATCGTCAGCCCGGGCCACATCTTCCCGCTGATGGCACAAGCGGGCGGCACCCTGGCCCGTGCTGGCCACACAGAAGCCGCCTGCGACCTGGCGCGCATGGCCGGTTTCGAGCCAAGCGGCGTGATCTGCGAAGTGATGAACGACGACGGCACCATGGCCCGTCGCCCTGAGCTGGAAGCATTTGCCGCTGAACACGGCATCAAAATCGGCACCATCGCCGACCTGATCCACTACCGGATGATCCACGAACGTACCGTTCAGCGGATTGCCGAGCAGCCACTGGACAGCGAACTGGGCCAATTCAACCTGGTGACCTATCGTGATTCTGTTGAAGGCGACGTGCACATGGCACTGACCCTGGGCAAGATCTGCGCCGAAGAACCGACGCTGGTACGGGTGCACAACATGGACCCGCTGCGCGACCTGTTGCTGGTCAAACAGCCCGGCCGCTGGAGCCTGCGCGCCGCCATGAGCGCCGTGGCAGAGGCGGGCAGCGGTGTGGTGCTGTTGCTGGGCCACCCGTTGGATGGCGATGTATTGCTGGCGCACATCCGCGAAACCGCCGATGCCGCACCGGTGAAAAAGCCGACCACCTACAGCATCGTCGGAGCAGGCTCACAGATCTTGCGTGACCTCGGAGTACGCAAAATGCGCCTCATGAGTTCACCAATGAAGTTCAATGCCATATCCGGTTTTGATCTGGAAGTTGTAGAATACGTGCCCGCCGAATAATGACCGGACATTTCCAGTCCCGATTCGTGGCCCAATATCCTTAAAGAACGCACGCAAGTGCGTTCTGGCTCTTTAATACGAGACATACCGAATGACCCTGAAGACCATCGAAGGTACCTTCATCGCCCCCAAAGGTCGCTACGCACTCGTCGTCGGCCGTTTCAACAGCTTCGTCGTCGAAAGCCTGGTGAGTGGTGCTGTTGATGCCCTGGTTCGCCACGGTGTAAGCGAAAGCGACATCACCATCATCCGTGCACCGGGTGCGTTCGAAATTCCGCTGGTTGCGCAAAAAGTTGCCCAGCGCAACGAATTCGCCGCCATCATCGCCCTGGGCGCTGTTATCCGTGGCGGTACTCCGCACTTCGAATACGTGGCTGGCGAGTGCACCAAAGGCTTGGCTCAGGTGTCCATGGAGTTTGGCGTACCGGTTGCATTCGGTGTGCTGACCGTTGACTCGATCGAGCAGGCCATCGAACGTTCCGGCACCAAAGCTGGCAACAAAGGCGCTGAAGCTGCACTGTCCGCTCTCGAAATGGTCAGCCTGCTGGCAGCGTTGGAGGCCAAGTGATTTCCGACGAAAGCGATCGTTTCAACCCGCGCGATCCTAAACCTGCGGATGCTGGCAAGCCCTCCAAGAGCGCCAAGCGTCGCGAAGCGCGTCAGCTCGCGACCCAAGCGCTGTATCAGTGGCACATGGCCAAGCACTCGCTGAACGAGATCGAAGCCCAGTTTCGCGTGGACAACGACTTCACTGACGTTGACGGCGCTTACTTCCGCGAAATCCTGCACGGCGTACCGGCCAATCGTACCGAGATCGATGCTGCCCTGGTGCCATGCCTGGACATCACCATCGAAGAGCTGGACCCGGTTGAACTGGCGGTTCTGCGCCTGTCCACCTGGGAGCTGATCAAGCGTGTCGACGTGCCTTACCGCGTTGTGATCAACGAGGGTATCGAGCTGGCAAAAGTCTACGGTTCCACTGACGGTCACAAGTTCGTCAACGGTGTTCTGGACAAACTGGCACCCCGCCTGCGTGAAGCTGAAGTCAAGGCGTTCAAGCGCTAACCCGCGCTGTTGGCCATGGGCGAGTTTGAGCTGATCCGCAACTTCTTCGCTGCCGCGCCCTGTGCGCAAGGCGGCGTGGGCGTTGCTTTAGGCATTGGCGACGACTGCGCCCTGCTGGATGTTCCCTTCGGGGAACAGCTGGCGATCTCCACCGACACCCTGGTAGCCGGTGTGCACTTCGCAGATCCTTGCGACCCTTTCTTGCTCGGTCAGCGTGCGCTGGCTGTGGCGGCCAGTGATTTGGCGGCCATGGGCGCCACCCCTGTTGCGTTTACCCTTGCCCTGACGTTGCCGACGGTTGAAGCCGCCTGGCTGGACGCGTTTGCCCGTGGCTTGAACGTCATGGCCCAGGCGTGCGACCTGCGGCTGATCGGCGGCGACACCACGCGCGGTCCACTGTGCCTCACCTTGACCGTATTTGGGCGCGTGCCCACGGGCCAAGCCTTGAGCCGCAGCGGCGCGCGCCCCGGCGATTTGCTATGCGTGGGCGGTGAGCTGGGCAATGCAGCGGGCGCATTGCCGCTGGTCCTGGGCCAATGCAGCGCTGCCCCGGCAATTGCCGAGCTTTTGCTGGCGCATTACTGGTCACCGCAACCGCAATTTGCCCTGGGCCAGGCCCTGCGTGGCAAAGCGACCTCGGCCCTGGATATTTCAGACGGTCTTTTGGCTGACTGCGGGCATATTGCGCTGGCTTCGCGTGTGGGCCTGCAGATCGAAAATGACCGCGTGCCGATGTCGCTGGCCCTGCAAGAGTTTTTGGGGGATGCGGGCGCGCGAAAAGCGGCCTTGAGCGGCGGTGACGATTACGTGCTGGCCTTTACCTTGCCAGCCGTTGAACTGCCGACCTTGCTCGCTGACGGCTGGCCGATCCACGTCATCGGCCGCGTAATTGAAGGGCAGGGCGTCAGCCTTGTCGACGAGCACGGTCAGGACATCACCCCGGCAATCCGTGGTTACCAGCACTTTCACGCGTGATGTGAAGGTTCGCGGGGCCTGAGCTATCAAACTTTTTGATATTTATCTCCGATAATTCAGCCTAAGCGTCTGTAGGAACGTCCTGTTACAATGTCGACTCTGCGAATTTCCAGTCCTCAAACTGATCAGGAGCACATGGTGCCCGTCGTTTTCGTTGCTGCTTGCAAGCTCCCAACCCCCTTTGCCGAATTCACCATGCATGGCTTTTTAGAACAAGCCACGGGTCGTGAACACGTTGTGCTCAGTTTGGGCGACGTGGCAGACGGTGCTCCGGTATTAGGCCGGGTGCACTCCGAATGCCTGACCGGTGATGCCTTGTTCAGCCAGCGCTGTGATTGCGGCTCACAACTGGAAGCCGCTTTGCAGGCCATCGCCCGCGAAGGTCGTGGCGTGTTGCTGTACTTGCGTCAGGAAGGCCGTGGCATTGGTCTGTTGAACAAAGTGCGCGCTTACGCACTGCAAGATGGCGGGGCCGACACCGTTGAAGCCAACGAGCGTCTGGGCTTTGCTGCGGATCAGCGCGATTACGCCATCTGCCTGCCGATGCTTGAGCACTTGGGCGTCAAATCGCTGCGCCTGATGACCAACAACCCGCGCAAGGTCAAAGCCTTGACCGACATGGGCATCACCGTGGCGGAGCGCGTACCGCTGCACACCGGGCACAACCCGCACAACAAACTGTACCTGGCAACCAAAGCCAATAAGCTTGGGCACATGATGGGCAACCAGCACCAAGGCGAGACAGATCCGGCGTGAAGCGCTACTGGCTGGCAATCCTGTTGCTGGCCGTGGGTTTACCCTGCATGGGCGCCAGCCGAGTGATCAGCCTGGCGCCATCGCTGTCTGAAATCGTTGTTGAACTGGGGGCCACCGACCTGCTGGTCGGGCGCCTCGACGCTGGCGAGTCACTTCCCGAACTGGCCGCTGTGCCCTCTGTGGGCCGCTATGGCCAATTAAACATCGAGCGTTTACTCAGCCTGCAACCCGACCTGATTCTGCTCTGGCCGGGCAGCGTGGGCGTTGCCCAGCGCGAGCAACTGCACCGCTTCAACATCCCGACCTACACCGCCGACCCTCAAACCCTTGATCAACTGATTGAGCAGATCCAGACCCTTGCCGTCGCCTTGGGGCGCCCGGAGCGCGGTCAGGAACTGGCCGATCAACTGCGCGCCCGTCTGGCCGAGCTGCGCACCCGCTACCACCGTGACAAGCCGCTGCGGGTGTTTTACCAAGTGTGGGATCAACCGCTCTACACCCTGGGCGGCGGGCAAATCATCAGCGATGCGTTGGCCGTGTGCGGAGCGAGTAACGTGTTTGCCGACCTCAAACTCCCGGCCCCGCAAGTCAGCGTCGAGTCGGTATTGCAGCGCAATCCACACATGATCATTGCGAGCACCCAGGCGCAACTCGACGCCTGGAAAGCCTGGCCGCAACTGGATGCGGTCAAACACGGGCGTTTAGTGCTGTTGAGTGATAAAGGTCTGGAACGCCCGAGCGGGCAAATGGTGCAAGCAACCGGCAGGTTGTGCGAGCAGATCGCCCCCTGATCCCTGTAGGAGGGGCCGTGAACTGGCCTAATGCTCCCGGACACCTCTTAAGGGCGATATGATTCGCCCAATCAGGAGGTTCCATGCAAGAGCGAAAGACCTACACCCGCGAGTTCAAGCAACGTGCTGCAAGCATGGTTCTTGATGATAGCTGCTCAGTTCCTGACGTCTGTGCATCGATGGACGTTGGGCCTACCGCTCTGCGCCGCTGGATTGATCAGGTTCGCAAAGAGCGTCAGAAAGGGCAGCCAGTGGCAGGTACCAAGGCAATCAGCGACGAACAACGAGAGCTTCAACAGCTGCGAGCCAAGGTCAAGCGCCTGGAGACCGAGGCTGAAATCTTAAAAAAAGCTACGGCTCTCTTGATGTCGGATCCCGATCGTTTTTCCTGATCGAAGAGCTGAGAGAGTCGACCTCATATCCGACCCGCCTCCTTTGTAGTGCTTTGAGCGTTTCCCGCAGCGCGTTTTATGACTGGCTTAAGCGTCGTTCAGCGCCGAATACCAAGCGTGACGCGCTCAGAGCAAAAGTCGTGCAACTGCATGACGAAAGCCGGGGAAGTGCAGGCGCGCGGATGATCTCTCAGCACTTGAAGGCCCAGCAGATCAAAGTGGGGCGGCATCTGGCCGGAAAACTCATGGCGGAGGCAAATTTGGCCAGCAGACAGCGCCGTCGCCATCAGTATCGCTCTAGAGGCGTCGAAGCATTTGTGGCCAAGAACCTGCTCAAGCGTAACTTCGAGCCAACCGCAATCAATCAGGTCTGGTGCGGCGACGTTACCAGCCTGATGGTTGGTAAACGCTGGTATCACTTGGCAGCAGTCATTGATCTGTTCGCCCGCCGAATCGTTGGCTGGGCGTTCTCTCTGATCAATGACGCCAACCTGGTTAGCAGAGCGCTGAGAATGGCGGTGGAGGTTCGAGGTAAACATGCAGGCTTGATGTTTCATTCGGATCAAGGCTGCCAATACACCAGCCAGCTCTTTCAGTCCGCGCTGCTGGAGCATGGGATAAAACAAAGCATGAGCCGCAGAGGGCAGTGCTGGGACAACGCGCCAACAGAGCGTTTCTTCGGGACACTCAAATCAGAGTGGGTGCCCAATAAGGGCTACACGACAGTTGAAGAAGCCAGGCAGGATATAACTAGCTTCTTCATGCGATACAACCGAATCAGGCTCCACAGCTACAACAACTACCTGTCGCCAATAGCCATGGAGCAAAAAGCGGCATAAACACCGTAATCGGTGTCCGGGATTACTTGACCAGTTCACCGCCCCGTCTTCGACGCCGCGCTGTCGCGGAGCAAACAGGACAGCGAGTATCTTCAGCATCCCCCAATCGGTTCCCTCTCCTTCGGGAGAGGGCTAGGGTGAGGGGGGCTCTTAGATCAAGATCAAAAGATCGCGAGCAAGCTCGCTCCTACAGTGTCTTTAGAATCAATCACTTATTTTGTGTTTGATAAGAGGGGCCGCCCCATCTTCGACGCCGCGCTGTCGCGCAGCAAACAGGACAGCGAGTATCTTCAGCATCCCCCAATCGGTTCCCTCTCCTTCGGGAGAGGGCTAGGGTGAGGGGGCTCTTAGATCAAGATCAAAAGATCGCGAGGCAAGCTCGCTCCTACAGTCGATCCGGGTGGGCTTAGAGGCCCAGCAACTGCATCCGCTGGCGAACCGAGGCTTCGATGCCGGCTTCATCCAGGCCGCATTCAGCCAACATCTGGCTCGGCTTGGCGTGCTCGACATAAATGTCCGGCAAGCCCAGGTGCAGCACCGACTTCAGCACGTTTTCACGGGCCAGGAACTCACTGACCGCCGCGCCAGCGCCACCCATGATGGCGTTTTCTTCGATGGTCACCAGCAACTCATGGCTGTCAGCCATTTCGCGTACCAAGGCTTCGTCCATCGGCTTCACAAAACGCATGTCGACCACGGTCGCGTCGATCTTTTCAGCCACTCGCAGGGCTTCGGCCAATTGCACGCCAAATACCAGGATTGCCACCTTGCTGCCTTGACGGCGCACGATACCTTTGCCGATTTCCAGCGGCTCAAGGGTCTTCTCGATTGGCGCGTCAGGGCCGGTGCCGCGCGGGTAACGCACTGCCGCCGGGCCGTTGTACAGGTGGCCGGTGGTGAGCATTTTGCGCAGTTCGTTCTCATCGCTCGGGGTCATGATGACCATGCCCGGGATGCAACGCAGGTAAGACAGGTCGTAGCTGCCGGCGTGGGTCGGGCCGTCTTCGCCCACCAGACCGGCACGGTCGATGGCAAACAGTACGTCCAGGTTCTGCACCGCAACGTCATGCACCAATTGGTCGTAACCACGCTGCAAGAACGTTGAATAAATCGCCACCACGGGTTTGGCGCCTTCACAGGCCATACCGGCGGCAAACGTGACCGCGTGCTGCTCGGCAATCGCCACATCGAAGTAGCGCGACGGGTACTGCTCGCTGAACTTGATCAGGTCCGAGCCTTCTTTCATGGCCGGGGTAATGCCGACCAGACGCTCATCGGCCGCCGCCATGTCACACAGCCACTCGCCAAACACGGCCGAGTACTTCGGCCCGCTGGCAACCTTGGGCGCCACTTTCGGTGCGTCCAGCGGCTCAAGCTTGGTGATCGCGTGGTAACCAATCGGGTCGGCTTCAGCCGGGGCGAAACCTTTGCCTTTCTTGGTGACGATGTGCAGGAACTGCGGGCCTTTGAGGTCGCGCATGTTACGCAGCGTGGCGATCAAGGTCGGCAGGTCGTGGCCATCAATCGGCCCGATGTAGTTCCAGCCCAACTCTTCGAACAGGGTGCCGGGGACCAGCATGCCCTTGGCGTACTCTTCGGTGCGGCGGGCAATTTCCCAGGCGCCCGGCAGGCGTGACAGCACTTTTTTGCTGCCTTCGCGCATGCTGGCGTAGGTACGGCTCGACAGGATTTTGGCCAGGTAGTTGGACAACCCGCCGACATTGCGCGAAATCGACATGTCGTTGTCGTTGAGGATCACCAACATGTTGGCATTCACTTCGGGGGCGTGGTTCAGCGCCTCAAAGGCCATGCCCGCCGTCAGTGCGCCGTCACCAATCACCGCAATGGCCTTGCGCTCGCTGTTTTGCAGGCGGGCGGCAATGGCCATGCCCAGCGCAGCGCTGATCGAGGTGCTGGAATGGCCGACGCCAAAGGTGTCGTACTCACTTTCGGAGCGGCGCGGGAAGGCCGCAATGCCGTCCTTTTGGCGCAACGTCGCCATTTCATCGCGACGGCCGGTGAGTATTTTGTGCGGATACGCCTGATGACCCACGTCCCACACCAGCCGGTCATCCGGGGTGTCGAAGACGTAGTGCAGCGCGATGGTCAGCTCAATGACCCCAAGCCCGGCACCAAAGTGCCCGCCTGTCTGGCCAACGGTATAGAGCAATTCCAGGCGCAACTCATCGGCCAGGGTTTCCAGCTCGGCTTCGGCTAATCTGCGCAGGCCAACAGGCGTGCCCGCTCGGTCGAGCAGGGGCGTAGTCGGGCGCTTGCGGGGAAAATCTTGAAACGTCGTTGGCATCAGGCGAATCGTTATAGGTATATAAAAGAGGCGGCAGTTTACCTTATGGAACGTAAGCTGCCCACGCAGTGTGACATTCGTTAGTCAGACCTTGGCATTACACGCCGTGCGAAATATCTATTTGTCACCGTATTAGTGGCGGCGATCCACGATATAACGCGCCAGTTCTCGCAAAGGTTCTGCTGCTGCATCAAAAGGTCGCAGGGCATTGAGCGCCTGATCACGCAGCTCCAGCGCATAGCTTTTGGCCCGCTCCAGACCCATCAGTGCCGGGTAGGTCGGTTTATCCCGTGCAATGTCGGCGCCTTGGCGTTTGCCCAGGGTCGCGGTGTCACTTTCAACATCCAGAATGTCGTCCTGGACCTGAAACGCCAAGCCAATGGCCCGGGCATAAACGCTCAACGCCTGCAGATTGTCATCCGTTGCCTGGCCGCTGGCCAGTGCACCCAGCTGTACGCTGGCTTCAATCAGGGCGCCGGTCTTGTGGCGGTGCATGTATTCCAGCGCAGCCTGATCCAGTTTCAGCCCCACCGAGCCCAAGTCGATGGCTTGCCCGCCAACCATGCCGGCAGGGCCCGCCGCGAATGCCAGGCCATTGACCATGCGCAAACGTGTTTCGGCATCCAGAGTGGTCAGCGTCGGGTCGAGCAGGGCGCTGAACGCCAGGCTTTGCAGGCCGTCACCGGCCAGAATGGCGCAGGCTTCATCAAACGCCTTGTGGGTGGTCGGCTGACCGCGGCGCAAATCATCATCGTCCATGGCCGGCAAATCATCATGCACCAGCGAATAGGCGTGGATCAGCTCCACCGCGCACGCCGCGCCATTGGCTTGTTCGGGGGCCGCGCCCAGCGCTTCGCAAGCGGCATAGGCCAATAGCGGTCGAACCCGTTTGCCACCATTCATCACGCTGTAACGCATGGCCTCGTACAGACGGGCCAACTCCGGGGCAGGAGCGACAAACAAGCGCTCAAGTGCCGCGTTGACGCGTGCCTGGCTGCTGGTCTGGTAGGCATCAATCATTCTGGCTGTTCCGCATCAAAAGGCTCTTGAGCGAGCTCACCATCGCGCTCAAGCAAAATTTGGACTTTCTGCTCCGCTTGCGCCAGTGCGCCCTGGCAATCACGGGTCAGACGAATGCCTTGTTCAAAGGCGGTCAATGAGTCTTCCAGTGACAGTTCGCCGTTTTCCAGGCGCTCGACCAATGTTTGCAGGTCGGCGAGGGACTGCTCGAAATCCAGGGAAGCTTTTTTGCGGGCCATGGCGGCATTCTCGGTAGGCGTTAAAACCGGCTGACACTAGCAGACAGCAGGTTTTGGGGCAAATAAGGCGGCAGTTTAAGCCACTGCCATGAAAGGTGAATCTGTTAACTGCATGACTTTAGTCGACATGTATAAGGCGATTTTTTCAGCCGTTCGTGTCAGAGCTGACTGTTTGGGTGTAGTCCAAATCCTTGGTATGTCAGGTTTCGTAACGCGTGTGTGAGGCGATTTCTTTACCTTTTTTTAAGCGAAGACATTTCGCGGCCTATTGAGGAAACGTCTGACATTTTTCCCTTTTCCATTCAAATAAGGTTTCGCCACTTGAATGGAATCGGTAATGCGCTGTGATCCTCCCCCTTGATACCTCTATGACGTACGTGGTGCCCACTGCAGTGGGCGGCGTGCTGTCATGACGTATTCCAGCCAATTATTTGCCCGCCTCATCGAGTTGGGCAAAGCGCCGGTGTTCAAGGATAGCTTTGCGGGCAATGACGCGCGCTTTTCGAACCAGTTCGAAGCCCTTGAGCGAGAAATCGGCAAGTCGCAGTCGATGTCAGAAAACAACCAGATCGACTGGTACGTGGTGCATGAGCAAAGCGAGGCGATGCTGCGCGATCAGTCCAAAGACCTGCGTGCCGCCGTCTGGCTGACATGGGCGCTTTATCAGCGCGAATCGTTCCCGGGGTTGCTGGCGGGGCTGGGGTTGTTACACCACCTGTGTACGGAGCGCTGGGCGCTTGTATACCCGCTCAAATTGCGTACCCGTGCCGCCGCTATCAGTTGGTTGGTAGGGCGCCTTGATCGGGCCCTTAACGAAAACGTGCCGATTAAAGAACAACTGCCGCTGTTTCAGCACATGGTTGAACTGTTGCTGGCGCTGGAAAGCGCGCTGGCCAAGCATTTGGGCGATGACGTGCCGCTGTTGCTGCCGATTTGCCGTCGACTGGCCCGAATGGTCCAGCGGGCCGTCGACAGCCAGCCCGAGAAGGGCGTTATTGCCACGGCGGTGGCGCAGGTCAGGCATGTGGCCACCCAGTTGATCGAGCCCAATACGCACATCGACAACGAAAAAGACGCTCACAAAGCCTTGCGTCAGCAACAGGACAGCGCCCGGGCCTTGTGCGGCTGGTGGCTAAAACAGAAAGCCACCGACCTGCGAGCGCTGCGCCTGAACCGCGTGCTGACGTGGCTGGCCGTAGAACTCCTGCCCGAGCGCAATGGCGAGCTGATCACCCCGCTGCGCGGCATCCCGGCCGACAAGCTCATCAGCTACGCGGATCGTTTCACCCAGGGGCAGTTTGCCGATTTGCTGGTGGAGCTTGAAGCCAGCGTTGCCAAATCACCGTTTTGGTTCGACGGCCAGCGCCTGGTCTGGGAATGCCTGAACGCCCTTAAAGCCGAGCCGGCCATGCGCGAGGTGGAGGTCCATTTCGCCTTGCTGCTGCAACGGCTGCCGGGGCTGGTCGAGCTGCGTTTCAGTGACGGCACCGCGTTTGCCGACCCGCAGACCCGCGCCTGGATCGACGCACAGGTGCTGCCCCATCTGAGCCGAAGCGAGCCCGAAGCGCCGGTCGCAACTGTACGCCCGGCCTGGGACTTGGCCCTCGATGAAGCGCAAGAGCTGTTGCGAGTCAGCGGTTTCAAACCCGCTGTGCAGTGGCTCAAGCGCGGATCGGGTAGCGCCCACGGCGAGCGGGTGCGGTTTTTCTGGCAGTTGACCCTCGCCCGGTTGTGCTTCCACGCCAAGAAATACGAACTCGCCAAAACCCAGCTCGAAATGCTCGATGAGGTTCTTCACCGCTCAGGTTTACAGGCCTGGGAGCCGGATCTGGTGCTTGAAGTTTTGCGTCTTTTACATCGCTGCTGCGAGCTCTTGCCGCAGAACCACGAAGTGCGAGAACGCAAGGACGAGATGTATCGCAGGTTGTGCCACCTCGATCTTGAAGTGGTACTCGAATAGGCCTCAGGGCCACACACACGCAAGGAAAAACATCATGGCCAAAGAAAGCTCGGTAGCCCCCAAGGAACGGATCAACATCACGTTCAAACCAGCGACTGGCGGGGCTCAAGAAGAGATCGAACTGCCTTTGAAGCTGTTGGTGGTGGGTGACTATATCCAGCGCTTTGACGGGCGAAAGCTTGAAGACCGCAAGCCTATTGCCATCGACAAAATGACCTTCGATGAAGTGCTTTCCAAGCAAGGGCTGGAGCTGGCCCTGAATGTGCCCAACCGCTTGCACGGCGAAGACAGCACCGATGAGCTGGCGATTGCGCTGCGCGTCAGCGCGATGAAGGACTTCAACCCGGCGAGCCTGGTTGAGCAAATCCCTGAGCTGAAAAAACTGATGGAGCTGCGTGATGCCCTGGTCGCACTTAAAGGCCCATTGGGCAACGCGCCGAGCTTTCGCAAGGCGATTGAAGGCGTCCTGGCCGACGACGTCTCACGCGCTCGGATACTGAGCGAACTGGATCTGCTTGTCGCTCCGGCAGCGGACGTTTGAGCCCCCCATCAGTCAAGGAAGCCACACAATGAGCAGCAGCGCCGCACAACTAAAAGACGATAAAAGCACTTCTTACAGCGTTCTGGACGACATCATTGCGCAAACCCGACTCACGCCCGAAGACGACGCCTATGGCATCGCCAAGCGCGGCGTAGCGGCGTTTATCGAAGAACTGCTGAAACCGCAAAACCAGGGTGAGCCGGTCAAAAAAGCCCTGGTTGATCGCATGATTGCCGAGATCGACGCCAAGCTCAGCAACCAGATGGACGAAATCCTCCACCACCCGTCCTTCCAGTCGCTGGAGTCCGCGTGGCGTGGCTTGCAGCTGTTGGTCGATCGCACCAACTTTCGCGAAAACATCAAGATCGAAATCCTCAACGTCTCGAAGGAAGACCTGCTGGACGATTTCGAAGACTCGCCCGAGGTCATGCAATCGGGCCTCTACAAACATGTGTACACCGCTGAATACGGGCAGTTCGGTGGTGAGCCGGTGGGCGCCATCATCGCCAACTACTTCATGACCCCAAGCTCGCCGGACGTGAAGCTGATGCAGTACGTGTCCAGCGTTTCGTGCATGTCCCACGCGCCGTTTATTGCCGCCGCCGGGCCGAAGTTTTTCGGCCTCGAAAGCTTCACTGGCATGCCAAACCTTAAAGACCTGAAAGACCACTTCTGCGGTCCGCAATTTGCCAAATGGCAGAGCTTTCGCGAGTCCGAAGATTCGCGCTACATGGCGCTGACCGTGCCGCGCTTCTTGCTGCGCAACCCGTATGACCCAGAAGAAAACCCGGTCAAATCATTCGTCTACAAAGAAACCGTTGCCAACAGCCACGAGCACTACCTGTGGGGCAACACCGCCTACACCTTCGCTTCCAGGCTCACCGACAGTTTTGCCAAGTTCCGCTGGTGCCCGAACATCATCGGCCCGCAAAGCGGCGGCGCGGTTGAAGACCTGCCCCTGCACCACTTCGAAAGCATGGGCGAAATCGAAACCAAGATCCCCACCGAAGTCCTGGTCTCTGACCGCCGTGAATACGAACTGGCCGAGGAAGGTTTCATCTCCCTGACCATGCGCAAAGGCAGCGACAACGCCGCGTTCTTCTCGGCCAACTAGGTACAAAAACCCAAGTTCTTCGGCATCAGCGCTGAAGGCAAGAATGCCGAGCTGAACTACAAACTCGGTACCCAACTGCCGTACATGATGATCGTCAACCGCCTGGCGCATTACCTCAAGGTATTGCAGCGCGAGCAGTTGGGTTCGTGGAAAGAGCGTACCGACCTTGAGCTTGAGCTCAATAAGTGGATCCGCCAGTACGTTGCCGACCAGGAAAACCCTGCCGCCGAAGTCCGTGGCCGTCGCCCTTTGCGTGCCGCCCATATCACCGTCAGCGACGTTGAAGGCGAGCCTGGCTGGTACCGCGTCAGCCTCAACGTGCGCCCGCACTTCAAGTACATGGGGGCTGACTTCACCTTGTCGCTGGTCGGCAAGATGGAAAAAGAGTAACGGGAGGCGGGCATGAGCGCATATGGCAGCCTTTTTGAACGCCTGGCGGGCGATGTGGATAAACGCCGGGGCTTGAGCCCCGTTGCCTGCGCCCAGGCGTCCGTGGCTGCCCACTTGGCAAAAATGCTCAGCACCCGGGCGGGCAGCGTGCAAACGCTGCCCGACTACGGCCTGCCCGATTTGAACAACATGCGTTTGAGCCTGCATGACGCGCTGACCCAGGCGCGCGCGGCCATCGAAGTATTTATTGAACGTTATGAACCGCGTCTGAGCCAGGTCCGCGTCAGCGCCTTGCCCCGAGACGGCGACCCGCTGCGGCTCGCCTTCAGTCTCGACGGCTGGCTGGACGTGGCGGGCACCAAGCGTCAGGTCAGTTTCACCGCGCACCTGGATGGCAGTGGCCAGGTCAGGGTCGGGACTTAAAGCCGGCACGCGTGACGTTCAACCCCTATGTGTTTCCCGTATTCCGTGCCGTCGACAACTAACAGGTAGCGCCGTGTCCTTTAACCATTACTACCAAAGCGAACTCACTGCATTGCGCCAGTTGGGCAGCCGCTTCGCTGAACGTAGTCCTGCGTTGGCGCCATTTTTGGGCCAGGCCGGGCGTGATCCTGACGTCGAGCGGTTGCTTGAAGGGTTTGCTTTTTTAACCGGGCGCCTGCGCCAGAAACTGGACGATGAACTTCCCGAACTGAGCCATTCGCTGATGCACCTGCTATGGCCCAATTACATGCGGCCACTGCCGGCATTCAGCCTGTTGCAGTTCGACCCGCTGGACCGTCCGGGCCCGGCGCTGCGGGTCGAGCGCGAAACCCGGGTGGCGAGCAAGCCGATTGACGGCGTGAGTTGCCAGTTCAGAACCTGCTACCCGACAGACGTGCTGCCATTGGCCCTGGTTGAGCTAAAACACTCGGTCAACGCCCAAGGCACGCTGCTCAGCCTGCGTTTGAACATGACCTGTGACGGTCATTTGGGCGAGCTGGCGCTGAGCCAGTTGCGCTTACACCTGGCGGGTGAGCGCTACGTCAGCCAAATGCTCTACCTCGGCTTGTTGCGCCATTTGCACGGCGTCACCGTGGTGCCGCTCGATGGCAACGGCAAAGCCCTGGAGGCCAGCGAAAACCCGGCGTTCACCCTGGCGCCCACTTGCGTACAACCAGTGGGGTTTGCCGAAGAAGAATCCTTGATCCCTTACCCGCTGAACACCTTTCGCGGCTACCGCTACTTGCAGGAATACTTCGCCTTTCAGGACAAGTTTCTGTTCGTTGATTTCAGCGGTCTGGAGCGCCTGAGCACGCTGCCTGAAGACACCCTCAAGCAGGTGCGCGGTCTGGAGTTGCGCTTTGATATTCGCCAGAGCAACGCCCAGCGCCTGCGCCCGACGCTGGACAACGTGAAGCTCTATTGCACGCCCATCGTCAACTTGTTCCAGCACGACGCCATGCCCGTGCGCCTGGACGGCAAGCAGGACGAATACCTGCTGATGCCCTCACGGCTGGCGCTTGAACACTGCGCGGTGTTCTCGGTAGACAGCGTGACCGGCTGGCGCGTCGACGGCACGGGCTCCCAGCGGTATGTGCCGTTCGAATCATTCGAACACGACCCCAGTTTTGATGTGGCGGTCGAGCAAACGCATTACAGCGTTCGCCAGCGCACAGCGTTGCTGCATGAAGGGCTCGACACCTACCTCAGTTTTGGCACCCGCCAGCCCGAGGCGGGCGAAACCCTGTCCATTGAGCTGACGTGCACCAATCAGAACCTGCCCCGGCGCCTTGGCCAGGGCGATATCTGTCTGCCTTGCGAAGGGACGCCCGAGTTCCTGGTGTTTCGCAACATCGGGCCGGTGACGCCCAGCTACGCACCGCCGCTCAACCGCGACTTCCTCTGGAAGCTGATCAGCAACATGTCACTCAACTACCTGTCGCTGGCCAACGTGGATGCCCTGAAGGTGATCCTCGAAACCTACGACTTGCCGCGCTACTACGACGAGCACGCCGAGCGGGTTAGTAAAAACCTGCTCAACGGCCTCAAGTCGATCCGCCATGAGCACGTTGACCGCCTGCACCGCGGCTTGCCGCTGCGTGGCCTGCGCACCGAACTGACCGTTGATACCCAGGGCTATGTCGGCGATGGCGACCTGTTTGTATTTGCCTCGGTGCTCAACGAGTTTTTCGCGCTTTACGCCAGCCTCAATTCGTACCACGAACTGCGGGTCCACAGCACACAGGGAGAGACCTACCAATGGACACCCCGCATGGGCCTGCAGCCCCTGCTCTGAGCGTGTTGGCTCGCACTGTCCGGGAGTACTCGCTGTTTCAGGCCGTGCTGCTGGTCATCGACCGCCTGCGTGACGGCAACACCGACATCAGCGAAGACGAGCTCTACGACCGGGTGGAGTTTGTGGCCAACCCGAGCCTGGGTTTTCCGGGCTGCGACGTTGATGCGGTGGAGTTCTTTGTCGAGCACGGGCAACGCCGTGCGCGGCTGCGTTTCAACCTGATGGGCCTGGTGGGTTCCGCGTCGCCGTTGCCGGCGTTTTATGGCGAGCAAGCGCTGGGCGACGGCGATGCACAGAACACCACGCGGCAGTTTCTGGACCTGTTCAACCACCGCTTGCAACGGCTGCTGCTGCCGATCTGGCGCAAATACCGCTATCGCGCCCGATTCGAAAGTGGCGCCAACGATCCGTTTTCCAGCCACTTGTTTGCCCTCATCGGGCTGGGTGGTCAGACCATCCGCGACGCTCAAGAGCTGAACTGGAAGCGCCTGTTGCCTTACCTCGGTTTGTTGAGTTTGCGCGCGCATTCGGCCGCCCTGATCGAGTCCGTGCTGCGTTACTACTTCAAGCACGCCGAGCTGACGATTGAGCAGTGCATCGAGCGCCGCGTCGAGATTCTCCAGGAACAGCGCAACGCCCTTGGGCGCGGCAATCATCAACTGAGTGAAAGCCTGGTGCTGGGCGAGCGCGTTCGCGATTGCAGCGGCAAGTTTCGCATCCACATCCGCCAACTGAGTTGGGAGCGTTTTCATGAACTTCTGCCGATCGGCACGGGGTATCAGCCGCTGTGCGCGCTGGTGCGCTTCACCCTGCGTGATCCGCTGGAGTACGACATCCGGCTGGTGCTGCGCCACGAAGAAATCCGTGAGCTGCGCATTGCCGAGCACAACCCCTGCCGACTCGGATGGACCAGTTGGCTGGGCCGCGAATACGCGGACGGCGTCGTCACCCTTGGTAAAGCACATTAAGGAGCAATGGCCATGATCAACGTAGACCTGCAACAACTGATACAGGCACTCGACGCCGACACCCGGCGCGACCTTGAGGGCAGTGCCGAACGCTGTGTAGCACGTGGCGCGAGCCAGGTATTGGTAGAAGACCTGCTGCTGCAACTGCTGGAGCGACCGCAAGGCTTGCTCGCACGTGCGCTGCAAGACGCCGCCATCGATGCGGGCCACTTGAGCGCTGCCTTGCAGCCGCGCAGTGAAAACAGCGCCTCACGCAACCCGGTGTTTGCGCCGGAACTGGTGCAATGGCTGCAAGATGCGCTGCTGGTCGCCAGCCTTGAACTGGGGCAGACCCAGATTGATCAGGCCGCCTTGATCCTCGCCTTGTTGCGCAACCCGCTGCGTTATGCCGGGAGCGGCTATCAAACCCTGCTGGCCCAGCTCGATATCGAACGCCTCAAAGGCTTTGCCCTGTCGCAACAAGCACAACCCGCCAGCGACCGCGCTCCTGCGTCGGGCGAGGTGTTATTGCCGCGCTTTACCCACAACCTGACGGAGCAAGCGCGGGCCGGGAAACTTGACCCGGTGTTGTGCCGCGATGACGCCATCCGCCAGATGATCGACATCCTCGCCCGCAGGCGCAAAAACAACCCGATTGTGGTGGGCGAGGCCGGTGTCGGCAAAACCGCTATCGTCGAAGGCCTGGCCTCGCGCATCGCCGCCGGTGAAGTACCGCCGGTGCTGCTCGGGATTGAACTGCTGTCGCTGGACATGGGCCTGCTGCAAGCCGGGGCCAGCGTTAAAGGTGAATTCGAACGCCGCCTCAAAGGCGTCATCGACGAAGTCAAAGCCTCGCCCAAGCCTATCATTCTGTTTATCGACGAAGCCCACACCTTGATCGGCGCCGGTGGCAACGCCGGAGGGTCCGATGCGGCCAACCTGCTCAAGCCCGCATTGGCCCGTGGCGAGTTGCGCACCATTGCCGCCACCACGTGGGGTGAGTACAAAAAATACTTCGAAAAAGACCCGGCGCTTGCCCGGCGTTTTCAGCCGGTGCAACTGCATGAGCCTACCGTCACTGAAGCGGTGACCATTCTGCGTGGTCTGGCCCACGTGTATGAAAAGAGCCACGGTATTTATTTGCGTGACGACGCGGTGGTGGCCGCCGCGCAATTGTCAGCCCGTTATCTGGCCGGGCGCCAGCTCCCGGACAAAGCCGTCGATGTGCTCGACACCGCCTGCGCCCGCGTGCGCATCAGCTTGGCCGCCGCGCCGCAAAAGCTTGAGCAACTGCGCGGTGAACTGGCCGAAGGCGGGCGCCAACGTCAAGCCATGCGCCGTGATGCCGAAGCCGGTTTGTTGATTGATCACGCGCAGCTGCTGACGCTGGAAGCGCGCTTGATCGAAGCCGAAAGCGAACAGCTTGCCCTTGATGCACGGTGGGTTGAGCAACGCACCTTGGCCGAACGCTTGCTGGCGCTGCGCCAACAACTGGCTCAGGCCCGTGAGGCCAGCGAACCGAACCTTGACCCAGAAAACGAGCAAAGCGTGCCCTCACTGGAGGCGCAGCTCAACCTCACTCACGCTGCCCTGAGCGAAGCCCACGGCCTTGAGCGGCTGGTCAGTTTTGAAGTGTGCCCGCGTCTGGTCGCAGAAGTCATCAGCGCCTGGACCGGCGTGCCCGTGTCGCAATTGGCCCGCAAGCACAGCGCCAAGGTCAGCAGTTT
This sequence comes from Pseudomonas helleri, assembly GCF_045830615.1. NCBI lineage: Bacteria > Pseudomonadati > Pseudomonadota > Gammaproteobacteria > Pseudomonadales > Pseudomonadaceae > Pseudomonas > Pseudomonas helleri. Next base: position 559,664 of record NZ_CP174501.1, read on the forward strand.
CGGCGCCGATTTAAGCGCGCGTATTCGTGGGCAAGACCAGGCCATTCATGCGCTGGACCGCTCCATGCGCGCCACGGCGGCGGGCCTCAACAAGCCGGATGCGCCGGTGGGGGTGTTCCTGCTGGTGGGCCCGAGCGGCGTCGGAAAAACCGAAACAGCACTGGTTCTGGCTGACCTGCTATACGGCGGCGAGCGCTTTATCACCACCATCAACATGTCCGAGTTCCAGGAAAAACACACCGTCTCGCGGTTGATCGGCGCACCACCGGGTTACGTCGGTTATGGCGAAGGCGGCATGTTGACCGAGGCCGTGCGGCAAAAACCGTATTCCGTGGTGCTGCTGGACGAGGTCGAAAAGGCTGACCCGGATGTGCTCAACCTGTTCTATCAAATCTTCGACAAAGGTGTGGCCAACGATGGCGAAGGGCGCGAGATCGACTTTCGCAACACCCTGATCCTGATGACCTCCAACCTCGCCAGCGACCGCATCAACGCCTTGTGCGCCAACGGTGCGCGGCCGAGTGCCGAAGACCTTGAGCAGAGCATTCGTCCGGTGCTCAGCAACCACTTCAAACCCGCCTTGCTGGCGCGCATGCGCGTGGTGCCGTACTACCCGGTCAGCGGGCCGGTGCTGCGTGAACTCATTGAAATCAAACTTCAACGCCTGGGTGAGCGTCTGCAACGGCGGCAACTTTCGTTCAGCCACTGCCAGCGTCTGGTCGACCATCTGGCCGAGCGCTGCACCCAAAGCGACAGCGGTGCGCGACTCATCGACTACTTGCTCGACACCCACGTCTTGCCACTGATCGCTGACCGCTTGCTGGACGCCATGGCCAACGCGCAAACCCTCAAGAGCGTGCACGTCACTCTCGACCCGCAGGCCCATGTGCTGTGTGAGTTTGCTTAAGGTGGAGCCGATGTTTGTTCGCGTAGCGGACCCTCTGGCGTATGCCGAGTCGTTGCTCCAGCACTTTGCCAGCGTGGCGCGCTGCACTGACAGCGCCAGCGTGGTCGGCCAGTGCGTGTGTGCCGTGGCCCAACTCAGTGGCTGTGAATTGAGCCAGCTGTATGTACTCGATGCCACGCACAAGCGCCTGGAACTGACCGCAGAATGGCTCGACGGGCTTGTGCAAGCGCCCCGCGAACAGGGGTTGCCAACAGATTACGCGGGTCAGCACCTGTTGCAGTTTGCCGTGTGCCAGAACAGGGTTATCAGTGTCGATGACCTCAGCGACGGGCTGTATGACATCGGATTTTTGCCCAGCCAAGGCCTGCCGTGGCGGGCGTTGCTGTGCGTACCGCTGCTCAATGCGCAGCAGTCTGTTGCGGGCGTGTTGCTGGTCGCCAGTCGTCAAGCGCTTGAGCTGTTGGCTTATGCGCCTTCTGTTGGAGTCTTCGGGACTTTTGTCGGGGCGCAGTTGCGTTTGCATCAGCAGGACGCCACCTCGGTAATGCCCTCAGACCTGACCGGCAGTACGAGTGGGCTGATCGGCAAAAGCCGGGCCATGCGCCAGACGTACCACCTGATCAACAAAGTGCTGAACAGCCCCTATACCGTGTTGCTGATGGGCGAAACCGGCACCGGCAAAGAAGTCGTCGCCCGGGCGATTCATGACGGCAGCTCGCGCCGTGACCGGCCCTTTATCGTGCAGAACTGCGCAGCCTTCCCTGAAGCTCTGCTGGAAAGCGAGCTGTTCGGTTACCGCAAAGGCGCCTTTACCGGTGCCAACCGTGACCGCGCCGGGCTGTTTGACAGTGCCAACGGCGGCACTTTGTTGCTGGACGAAATCGGTGACATGCCGCTGTCGTTGCAAGCCAAGTTATTGCGCGTGTTGCAGGAGGGCGAGATCCGCCCCTTGGGCTCAAATCACACGCATAAAATCGATGTGCGAATCATCGCCGCCACCCATCGCGATCTGGCGCAATTGGTCAGCCAGGGGCTGTTTCGCGAAGACCTGTATTACCGCCTCGCACAATTCCCCATCACCTTGCCGGCCTTGCGTCAGCGCGAGGGCGACATCCTCGATCTGGCCCGGCATTTTGCCGCGCAGACCTGCGCGTTTTTACAGCGCCAGCCGCTGCTCTGGTCCGAGCAGGTGCTGGAACAACTGGCGAGCTACGCCTTCCCCGGCAACGTGCGCGAGCTTAAAGGGCTGGTGGAGCGCGCGGTGTTGCTGTGCGAAGGCACTGAGTTGCGGCCGGAACATTTCTCGCTGTTGCGCGATGCGCCCAACGGTGCCGACACCCTCAACTTGCGCGAGCGTCTGGAGCAGGTTGAACGGGGGTTGCTGCTCGACTGCCTGCGCAAAAACGCCGGTAACCAGACCCGCGCCGCCCATGAACTGGGCGTCGCCCGGCGCACGCTGCTGTACCGCCTGGAGCGCCTGAATATCCGTTTGGACGATCTAAAAAGGAAGGCCTCGTGAGCCCCTTTCATTCTTTGTGCCTGTGGAGACTCTCCTGATGACTGCTCGTCTCTGGTGCGCCGTGTTGCTGACTGTCGCCGTGCTCTGCGGCGCCAGTGGGTGCAGCGCCAATTACAAATTCAACGACAACAGCTATCGCCCATTGGGTGATCCGCAAGCGGTCAATCGCGGTAAGTGACCGTAAGGAGCCACACTATGGAACTGGTATTCGATCTGCTCGACACTCGGTCGCGGGACGCTACGCAGGTGATGCGCAAAACCTTCACCGAGCAAGGCGGCACCATCGGGCGCAATGCGGCCTGCGAGTGGGCGCTCGTGGACAGCACACGCAGCGTCTCCAATTACCACGCGCACATCAGCTATCGGGACGGCACGTTTTTTTTCACTGACACCAGCACCAACGGCAGTCGCTGCAACCGCTCCGAGGCTTGGCTGAACAAGGGCCAGGCTCAGCGCATTGAACATGGCGATGTGTTTTACATCGGTGACTTCCAGTTGCGTGCGCAACTGGAGCACGAGCTGCAAGCGATGCTGGAGCAGGTCGGGCGCCCTCAACCGGCGGGCAGCATCATCCCCGACGATGCTTTTTTGGCCATGGACCCGCTCGATCCGATCAAACTACCCGCCGCTGTCTTTGCCGTGCTGGAGGAACCAGAGCCACGCCCCGGCCAGCCAACGGACTGGGAGCAGCGTGTCGACTTCGCCCGGATCGACTACGAAAACCTGCGGGTCCCGCATCTGATCGAAGCCCCGAAGGCGCCACTGCCCGAGCCGATTGCGGCCATGGGACCACCCAGTGACGAGGCCTTTTGGCTGGCGTTTGGCGCGGTGCTGGGTGTTGACCTTGCGCAGCAAACACGCGAAGACCGCGAAGCGCTGGCGCTCAAAGCCGCCCACTTGCTCAAGCACAGCATCGGCGGTTTGCAGCAAAGCCTGTGGACCCGCAGCGAGCTTAAAAACCAGTTGCGACTGGCCCGTACCGCCGCCCCGGACACCCGGCAAAACCCGCTCACCTCCAGCCAGGATGCCACCGAAGCATTGGGCCTGTTGCTGGCTCCGAAAAAGCCCCATCAGCCCTCGGCCGAGCAGGTGGTTGGGCGTGCCTTTCGGGATGTACAGGCGCATCAGGTCGCGCTGTTGAGCGCCAGCCGTGCCGCAATACGCAGCAGTCTTGAGCACTTCTCCCCGCAGCAATTGGTCTTGCGCTTTGAGCGTGATGGCTATCAGCCGTGGCTCAAGACATCGGCCAGCCGCTGGCGGGCCTTCAGTCGCTATCACCAGGCCCTGCAACGGGACGATGACTGGTGTGAGCGCGTGCTGGCGCGTGATTTCGCTCAGGCCTACGACGTGCAAGTACGCATGATTTCCACCCTCCACAATGACCCTCAAGGATGATGCGCATGTCGCGTAGTACACCCCTTTATCGCAACCTTCTGCTGGCACTGACGGTGTGGCTGCTGGGCGGATGCTCGGCGTTGTCGCCGTACTCCAGCCTGACCAAGCTCGACCTGACGTTAAGTGCCAGTGATCAGGTCAATCTCGACCTCAACGGCCGCCCGTCGCCGCTGGTGGTTCGGTTGCTGGAACTCAAACACCCGGTTGCCTTTGAGAACGCCGATTTCTTCAGCCTGTACGAGCGGCCCAAAGCTTCGCTTTCACCGGATCTGGTTACCAGTGAAGAGCTGGAGGTGCGCCCCGGCGAGACCGTCGACCTCAAGCTAAGCGTCGAGCCCGGCAGCCGCTATGTCGCGGTGCTGGCCGCGTATCGCGACCTGCCGCAAACGCAATGGCGCTATGTGGTGCCGCTGGCTGCCGGTGACTTGACTACGGCCCACTTGGTACTCGATCAGGCGGGCATTCATAACGCCGCCCGGGCCTCTGCACAGGCGGATGATTGAGCATGAATGCACACAAAGTTATCTGGCGCGAAGGCATGTTGCTGCGCCCGCAGCACTTCCAACAGAGCGACCGTTATTACCACCACCAAATGAAAGCCCGCACCCAGTTACTGGGCCGCTACACCTGGGGCTTTCTGGGGCTGGACATCGACATGCAGTTTCTCAATATGGGCAAACTGGTGATCAGCCAGGCGGCGGGTGTGTTGCCGGACGGTAGCCTGTTCGAGCTGAGCGGCAGCACCCAGGCATTGGTCCTCGATGTGCCGCGCCACACCGCCAACACGGCGGTTTACCTGGCCTTGCCTCTGGTCACCGGCAACCACATCGAAACCCGCCGTGTGGATCAGGCCGATGTGCTGGCGCGCTACACCGCGTTCGACATTGACGTGTCCGACTCAAACGCCGGTGACGACGCCAGCAGCCAGGTCAGTTGCGCCCGCCCGGATTTTCGTCTGGTGCTGGGCGAGCAACAGAACGATCAAGCCTGCATCAAGTTGCAGGTGTGTCAGATCCTCGACACCACCTCAGACGGCGTGATCCGTCTGGATGAGCAATTTGTGCCGACCTTTATCCACGCCCACGCGTCGGGCTATGTGCTGTCGTGTCTCAAAGAAGTCATCAGCATGATCGCCAATCGTGGCGAGGCGTTGGCGCAGCGTATCAGCTCCAATGGCAAGGTCGGCGGGGCAGAGGTCGGTGACTTCATGATGCTCCAGCTGATCAACCGCACCGAACTGGTGTTGCGCCACTATTTGAGCCTTGAGCACCTGCACCCCGAAGAGCTGTATTGCGCGTTGCTGGCGATGCTCGGCGACCTGGCGACCTTTGGCAGCGAGAGCAAACGCCCGCAGGTGCGCAGCGCCTACCAGCACAGCAATCAGGGCGAAAGTTTTCGCAGCTTGATGGACTCGATTCGCCAAGTGCTGTCGATGGTGCTGGAGCAACACGCCATGGAGCTGGTGCTGGAAAGCCGTCAGTACGGTGTGCTGGTGTCGCCATTGACCGACCACGCATTGCTCGCCACCACCTCGTTTGTTCTTGCCGCTCAGGCCCATTGCGACAGCGAGGAACTGCGCCATCGCTTACCCGCGCACCTCAAGGTCGGGGCCGTCGAAAACATCCGCCAACTGGTCAACCTGCACCTGCCGGGCTTCAAGGTCAAACCCTTGCCGGTGGCGCCCCGGCAGATCCCGTTTCACTCCAACAAGACCTATTTCATCCTCGAACTGGGCAGCGAAGAGCTTGCGCAACTGGAGCGCTCCGGTGGCTTTGCCTTCCATGTTTCGGGCGAGTTTTCAGCGCTTGAACTGCAATTTTGGGCCATCAGGAACTGACCGCCATGCGTACGGATTCACAACACCCAACAGATGACAGCACGGTGATGGTTTTTCGCGATGGCCACACGCCGGCGACGGCAGCCCTGACCGACGTGCAGGCCCCGCCAAAAATCGAGCAACTTGCCGAGCGCATGATCTATTCGGCGCGGGTAAAACCTGCCGACGCGTTCAGCGTCAGTGTTAACCCGCTGGTGGCTGCGGCCAGTGAAGTGCTGTCGTTCGTGGTGCACATCAAGCACAGCACCTCGCCAGACACGTTGGTGGGCCTGCATGGGCAGCTCACCGCCGTCATCAAGGCGTTTGAGGCCAATGCCCTGTGCCGGGGCGTTGACAGCCAGCACATGATGAAAGCCCGTTACGTGCTGTGCACGGTAGTCGACGAGGCCGTGGTGACCACCCGCTGGGGCAAGGAAAGCGAGTGGTCGCAGCAGAGCCTGCTGAGCAGCTTTCACAACGAAACCTTTGGCGGCGAGAAGGTCTTTCAGGTGCTCGACCAACTGTGCAAAGACCCGGTGTACAACCTCTCGCTGCTGGAGCTGATTTACCTGTGCCTGGCCTTGGGCTTTGAAGGCAAGTTTCGCGTCATCGAGCGCGGCATTCATGAACTCGACGGCATTCGTGATGCGTTGTACCGGCAGATCCGGCACTTGCGCGGGGACGTTGCGCGTGAGCTTTCACCGCACTGGCAAGGGCTCAAGTCACGCCGCCACCGCCTCACCCGCATCGTGCCGGGGTGGTTGCTGGCGACCTTCACGGCGGGATGTCTGGTGGTCATGTTTTCGGGCTTTGCCTGGGTTTTGGGTGAGCAGCGCGACGTCGTCTTGCAGCCGTATCAACAGCTCGACACTCCGGTTGTACGAGCGCAGTTGTAATTAGGGATAGGTCATGAAAAACGTGTTTAAAAAGGTCGGTGCCTTTGTGTGCCAGACCTGGGTGTGGACGCTGTTACTGCTGCTGTCGATTGCCCTGCTGGTGTGGTGGGTGGGGCCGCTGTTGGCGGTCAATGAGCATAAATTCTGGGCGGACGCCACGGCGCGGCTGTTGACCATCAGTACGCTGTGCCTGATCTGGGGCCTGACCATGGTCTTTGTCAGTTGGCGGGCCGGGGTGCGTAAAAAAGAGGCCGAAGACAACGACGTCGGCCAAGAGCGCGAGCGCCGGGAAGCGCTGATCAATGCCAGCCATAAAGAACTGCGCGCACGCTTCAAAGACGCGTTGCGCACACTCAAAACCTCCAGCGTGTACCGAGGTCGCAGCGAGCGCTGGCGCGATGAACTGCCTTGGTACGTGCTGATCGGCCCCAGGGGCAGCGGCAAAACCAGCTTGCTGGATTTTTCGGGGCTGGATTTTCCGCTCAATAAAATTGATCGCAAGCTCACTCGCGACACCAGCGGCACCCGTGATTGCGATTGGTATTTTGCTGAAAACGGCGTGTTGATCGACACCGCCGGGCGCTTCCTTACCCAAGACGCCACCCACGCCGATGCCAACGGCTGGCGCACCTTGCTCGACCTGTTGCGCAAGCGCCGACGCGAGCGCCCGCTCAATGGCGTGCTGGTGACCTTGCCGGTTGATGCACTGTTTTCTACCGATGAAACCCGTTTGTCTGACCTGGCCGAACAGGTTCGCCTGCGTCTGCAAGAACTGCATCAAACCTTGCACATCGAGGTGCCGGTGTATCTGGTGCTGAGCCAGGCCGACAAACTCATGGGCTTCACCGAGTTCTTCGAGCAACTGAGCCGCGAAGAGAGCGATCAGGTGTTTGGTGCCAGCTTTGGCGAAGGGCAGAGCGGTGCCGATGTGGCCTTGCTGCGCGCCGAGTTCGAAGCGTTGTTGGGACGTCTCAACAGCCAGGTCATCACGCGCATGCACCAAGAGCGCGACAGTCTGCGACGCGGACGCATTCTCGATTTCCCGCATCAACTGGGCAGCATTGGCGAGCGGTTGTGCCTGTTTGTCGACATGGCGTTCACCGGCAATCGTTACCAGCGTGCCAGCCCGCTGCGTGGCTTTTACCTGACCAGCTCGCCTCACGTGAAACAAAAACTGAACCCGACCACCGCCGATGTCGGTGCCCGCCTGGACATGAAAGCCCAGGTGCTGCCGACCTTGCACAGTGGCCGCTCGCACTTTGTTCATCACCTGTTAAGCCGGGTTATTTTCCCCGAGGCAGAACTGGCGGGGCTGGATAAACGCGAGCGTCGGCGCCTGCACTGGGGTCAGCGCGGCATGTACGTAGGCGCGCTGGCGGTACTCGGTGGCGTAGGTCTACTGTGGACAGCGAGCTTTTCGGCCAACCATGAGCGGCTGGACACACTGCGTGAACTGGCCCAGCAATCAAACCGGCAGCGCTCACTGTTGAGCCCGCGTGATGATGCCCGGGCCATTCTTGGCACGCTCGACACGCAATACGCCGCGACGCAGGTGTTCCCGTCGCTGATTGACGTGTCGCTGCATGAACGCACGGGTTTGTATCAGGGCGGCGTCAGTCACCCGGTGGTGATCCAGGCCTATGAGCGCGAGCTTCAGGCGCAATTGCTGCCCCGTGTGGCTCAGCAACTTGAAAGTCAGATCCGCGCTAGCCTCAACAACCGCGACCGCCTGCTCAACAGCGTGCGCGCGTACCTCATGCTGGGCACGCCCGAACGTCGCGACAATGCCTGGCTCAAAGCGTGGGTGGCTACCGACTGGTCAGCGCGCTACCCCGGCAATAGCGCCGTGCAGAATGGGCTCAACCAGCACTTTGGTCGATTGCTCGGCCTCACGCTGAACTACCCGCTCAACGACACTTTGATCGCCCAGGCACGTCAGGCCTTGCGCAGTGAGTCGCTGGCCTCAGTGGTGTATCGCATGTTGCGCGAGCAGGCGCACACCTTGGCGCCTTACAGCTTTGATCAGCATCTGGGGCCGCAAGGCAGCGTGTTCAGCGGCGCGGGTTATGTGATCCCGGGGTTCTACACCCAACAAGGCTACAAGCAGTATTTCTCGGTGCAGGGCGCGACGCTGGTCAGTGACATCCTGCGTGACAACTGGGTACTGGGTGAGGGCAACACCCTCAGCGCCATGGACCTGCGCAAGCTGATGGTCGAACTTGAGCAACTGTACTTTCGCGATTACGCCACGCACTGGAGCGAAGCGGTCGGGCAGTTGGCGCTACAGCCTTTCAACACCGCCCGTGAAGGCGCCGAGCAGTTTGCCGGGCTGACCTCGGCCAACTCTGCGGTGCTGCACTTGTTGCTCCAAGTGCGAGAAAACACGCGCTTCCCAAGTGTGGCCGAGGCCCTTGAAACCCTGCCGGAGGCCGCCGAAAAAGCCACTCAAGCCCTGGACGCTGTAGCGGCAAACGTACCGGATACCGCCAAAAAAGCCTTGCAGCGCCGCTTCGAGCCTTTGCACCGTTTGCTGGATGAAAACGACGGCCCGGCCGCAGACCTCATTCCTGCCTTGCAGGGGCTTAACGACGTGCAGCTGCAACTGGCCGGCCTGGCCCGTGCCAGCACACCGGACCAGGCCGCCTTCGACATGGCCGCGTCGCGCATGACCGGCCAGCGCGATGCCCTGAGCCAACTGCGTCAGGCGTCGCAACGCTTGCCGAGCCCGCTCAACGGGTGGTTTAACGGGGTGACTGAGCACACCTGGCGTCTGGTGCTCAGCGACACGTATCAATTTATCAACCAGCGTTATCAGCGCGAGTTGTACGGCTTCTACGTGCGGGCGATCAAACAGCGTTATCCGTTTAACGCCCATAGCCACAGCGACGTGGCCCTGAATGACTTCCGCGAGTTCTTCCGTGGGCAAGGCATCAGTGATCGCTTCTTCGACACCTACATGCGGCCTTTTGTTAGCGGTGAAGCGGGTAATTACCGTCTGCGCAGCATGGACGGGCAAGGCTTGCCGATGGCCAGAACCTACCTGGATCAAATGGCCGCGGTGCACGTCATTCGTCAAAGCTTCTTTGCGCAAAACCCGGCAGAGCCGCAGGTGCAGTTCACCCTCGAACCCTACAACCTGGACTCCAGCGTCAGCCGCTCCGAGTTTCGCTTTGGCAATCAGTCCATCGAATACCGGCATGGTCCGATCGTTCCGGTGACCTTGCAGTGGCCCACCGAAGCCGAAAACGGCCGCACCAGCCTGGTCATGGAAAAAACCGTCGGGCGCCCGGTGGGCATTGAAAAAAGCACCGGGCCCTGGTCGTTGTTCCGCTTGCTGGACCTGATGCAAACCGACTACCTGAGCGGGCGCGATGTGATGGTGCTCAAGGCCGATGTGGGCGGGTTACGCGCCAACTACCTGTTGATGAGCCAGCGCACACCCAACCCGTTTGATATGGACGTGCTGCGCAGCTTCCGTCTGACCGAGCAGCTGTGATGGCGCCAGCACTGCCATGGCGCAGCGCGGCGTGCACTGATCAGGGCAAGGTCCGTGAGCGCAATGAAGACGCTATTCTCGATTGCCCACAGCAAGGGCTGTGGGCCGTGGCCGATGGCATGGGCGGCCATCGGGCGGGCGACATCGCCAGCCAGATGATCGTCACCAGCCTGGGGGAACTGACCCAGGTGCAGACCTTCGATCAGCGCCTGGACGCCGTGCGTCAGTGCCTGCACTGGCTCAATCGGCGCATGGGCCAGGAACTCACCGTCAGCGATCAACATGCTGACAACCTGATGGGCAGCACCGTGGTCGCGTTGCTGCTGGAGGGCCAGCGGGGCGCCTGTGTCTGGGCGGGCGACAGCCGTTGCTACCTGTGGCGTGGGCGGCAGTTGTACCAACTGTCGCGGGACCATTCGTTGCAGCAACAACTGATGGATGAACACGCCATGAGCAGCGAGCAGGCGCTCGCCCAACCCGGCGCCCGTGCGCTGACCCGCGCCATTGGCGCCAGCGAGCATTTGAACTTGAGCGTGGTCGAGCTTGAAGTGCTGCCCGACGATGTGTTTTTGCTGTGCAGCGATGGCTTGTACCAGAACCTCAGCCACAGCGAGATGGGCAACGCGCTGAGCCTGATCTCGCCGCAGGTGGCGCTGGCGAGATTGTTTGACGGCGTGCTGCGCGGTGATGCGCGCGACAACATCAGCGCCGTGGTGATCCGCCAATGAGCGCACTGCCAACCGTGCTCGGCGGGCGTTACTGCATCGAGCGCTTGTTGGGCGCGGGTGGCATGGGCACGGTGTATCGGGCGCGTGATCTGCTTCAGGAACAGTTCGGTGACCCGCAGCCTTACGTCGCCCTTAAAGTGCTCAGCGAAGCTTATGAACAGTCACCGGATGCCAGCGCCTTGCTCTTCAATGAGTACGCGCTGATGCGCCATTTGCACCATCCCAACGTGCTGCGTATCTACAGCTTTGACGTCGATACGACGCACCAGCGGGTGTTTATGGTGATGGAATTATTGCGCGGCCCGACCCTGGACCGTTTGTTGTGCGAGCGCCCGTTGGGGTTGGGGTGGTCTGCGTTACAGGAGATCGCCTTGCCGCTGCTCGATGCCGTGGCTCATGCCCATGAGCGCGGCGTGCTGCACGGCGACCTCAAACCGAGCAATGTGTTGCTGAGCGAAGACGGCGTGCGCTTGTTCGACTTTGGCCTTGGCCAGGCGCAGGCCGGAACGCTGGACGGCTTGGCGCCGGTCAGCCGAAGCCGCGTCAACGCCTGGACACCGGGGTATGCCGCGCCTGAAATCCTTGAAGGTGCGGCGTTAACCTGCGTTGCCGACGTGTATGCGCTGGGGTGTTTGCTGTATGAACTGGCCAGCGGCAAACACCCGTTCAACCGACAGCCCGCCAGCCGCACGCGGCTCAAACGCCCAAAAAACCTGCCCCGCCACGCCTGGCACGCCGTGCGCAAAGCCCTGGCATTAGACCCAACCAAACGCACCATAAGCGCCGCCCAACTGCGAACAGCCCTGGCAACCCAACCCGGTTTTTTCGCAAAACTCTTGTAGTCGCTGCCGAGGAACGAAGGCTGCGATACGGTCCCGGACAGCCGCCTGGGGCCGCTGCGCAACCCATCGCAGCCTCATGCTTCGGCAGCGACTACAGGGCTCAACCGGCTGTTGTAGCGATACGGGCCTACCCCAACAAACACAACTTCTGCGCCCTGGTGATCGCTTGGATGCGGCTGGTGACGTGCAATTTGCTGAACAGGTTTTTCAGGTGCCATTTCACGGTCTCTGCCGAGATGTCGAGGCTGCGGGCGATTTCTTTGTTGGCCTGGCCTTGGGCAATCAAACGCAAAATCTGCAACTCACGCTCACTCAAACTCGGCTCGCGGCTGTCGAGGTCTTCGTTGCCAATCCGTGGATCGAGGTTTTCCTGCAGGCCGCGCAGGTATTGCGCAACTTCACCCCGCGCCGTTTTCACCGTGGCTTCAAGCAACACCGGCATGGCGTCACCGGCATCCAGCACACTGCGCCGCAAATATTGCCGACACGCCAGGTTAAGCAGCGGTTGCAAGGTGTTGACGGCGCCCGCCTGATCGCTTGGCCATAACGCACACGCCAGCGCAGCGCGGCTGCGGGCGGCGCGCAACAGTTGGCCCTGACGCTCGTCGTCTTGCAGCAGGGCTTGCCACAGGGTAGCCGCCAGGCTCCAGTTTTTTTGCGCCGCGGCGATATGGCAGTGCGCTTCAGTGCGTGCACGGGTGATCTCGGCATGTGCCCGCTGCGGGTCCAGCGCCTCGAACTGCGCCTGTAACTCCAACGCCTGCGGCAATTGCTCACTCGCCAGGTGAATGCGTATTTCCTCCACCAGCAGCCAGGCTTGCAAACGGGGCCAGCGGCGCAGGGTTGCCAGTTGCTGCGCATGCTCCAGCAGGTAGCGCGCCTGCGTCGGTTCGCCCATCAGCAGCGCCCGGCGGGCCAGGCTGGCGTAGGCGCCAAACAGCGCGTCCAGCGGGGCGTTGGCGTCGATCTGGCTCAAGCGCGGTGTCACCAGCGTTTGCAGCGCTTGCCACTCACCGCGCTCGTACAGCACCTCGCCCAAGAGTGCCGCCAGCGTCGCGCTGCCACTCGATTGCGGGCCGGTGAGGTCTTCAGTCGGGGTCAGCGCCAAGCGGTAATACTGCTCGGCACTGTGTAAATCGGCTTGGCGAAAGTGGCTCAGCCCCAGCACAAAAGCACGGTAAACCGTCACAAAGAGATTGTGCGAGGGTGTGGTCGGGCACGGCATATGGCGCTGCACCGCTTGCGCCTGAGGGAAATGACCCTCGGTCATGTAGCCATAACTGAGGATGTTGCAGATCAGCCCGTCAACCCAGGTATCGCCGCACGGCACCTGCGCCAGCAACGGCTCAACGCGTTCGATGCTTTGGCTGATATTTTCAGCGAAGGCCTCGGTAATAGCGCCGATCACCTGGTATTTGATGGTCAGCCGCGAGCAGGGCTGCGGCGTGTTGAACAGCGGCCGCAAGCTGTCGAGCAAGCCCCTGGAAGCATCGAAATGAAAATGATGGCCCAACGCCCACGCGAGGTTCAGTTGCAGGTCGATGCGCTGCTCGTCCAAGGGCAGGCTGGCGATTTCGGGCATCTGCTGCAACCAGCGCACCAGCGTCTCGACATCGCCTTCTTCGGCCAGCGATTGCGCGCCTTGATGGGCGCAATCGTTGCGGCTGCCCAGTTGGCCAGCGGCCAGCGCATGGCGAATCGCCTCGGCCCAGTACTGGTGTTTGGCCAGCCAGTTGCTGGCGCGCTCATGCAGGTGCACCACGTCAATATCGCTGTGTTGCAAGCGCTCGCTCAGGGTTTCGACAAACAGGGCGTGGTAACGAAACCAGTGGCCCTGGCTGTCCAGCGAAAACAAAAAAAGATTGTGCCGTTCAATCTCGGCCAGCATGTCATCAGCGTCGTCGTGCTCTGTCACGGCATTGCACAGCGACGGCGTCAGGCGTCCGAGGATCGAGGTCTTTAACAAAAATTCTTGTAGGCACAACGGCAGCGGTGCCAGCACCACGTCGTACAGATAACGGCCGATTTGCCGACTGCCCAGGTGCATACGGCTGAGGTTGCGCAAGGGATCGCTGGGGGCCAGTGCGGCCATCTGAATCCCGGTGATCCAGCCTTCTGTCACGCTCAGGACCCGCTGCAACTCGGTCGCGGGGAAGCGCTGGGGGTTGGCGCTGGCCAGATAGCTTTGAGTTTCTTCGACGTTGAAACGCAGGGCGTTGGTGTCGATTTCAAGCAACTGATTGTGCGCCTGCAAACGGCTCAGCGGCAGCGCCGGAACACTGCGGCTGCCCACCAGCAAGTGGAAACAGTCGGGGGCATGCTGCAGCAACTGCTCAAGGTCGCTGACGATGCCGGGATGGTTGAGCAGGTGCAGGTCATCGAGCACCAGATACAAGGCGTTTTGCCGGTGCTGCATCAGGTTGATCAGCTCGCGGATAAACCGGCTGTCGGCCAGCGCGAGGCTCTCGGTCAGGGCTGCCACCGGCTCCAGCGGTTCGCCACTGGCCTGGCTCAGGGCGGCCAGCATATAGCGGCGAAAGGTCTGCGGGGTGTTGTCCTGCTGATCCAGGCTGAGCCACGCCACGCTGTGGCCCTGCTCCAGCAAATGCTGGCGCCATTGCCCCAGCAACGTGGTTTTACCAAACCCGGCGGGCCCGCACACCAGCGCCATGCAGCGCTCTTGCATCAGGCTGACTTTTTCCAACAGGCGTGTCCGTGCCAGCACCGTACGCGCCGAGCGCGGCGGTACCAGTTTGGTGCCGATCAGCGGTAAGCCGTGGTCAAGACCAAAGGCCGTATGGCGCTCGATCGGGTTGGAAAAATTGGCCTGGGTCATTGTTGTTATACATCCCTCTAGCGTTTGGATGACGCCGTCCCTGGGGGGCTCAAGAGTACCCCCCCGGGGGAGTGAGTGGCGCCCCCCCATCCGGGTAGTTATGGCTGCGACTTTAGACTCTTACCGTAAGGGAACGCCATCGTCGATCACTACAAGGTGTTCGATAAACCCAATAAAAAAGCCAAGACAAGAGGGCGAACCCATGTCGCTTAGCAAGTCAGAACTGCTCAAGGCCTACCGCAAAATGCGCGAAATTCGCGTGTTCGAAGAACGCCTCCATCAAGAGAACACAACGGGTGATATCCCCGGTTTTATTCACCTTTACTGCGGTGAAGAGGCCATTGCGGTGGGGGTGTGCGAGAACCTCAAAGACACCGATTACATCGGCTCCACTCACCGTGGTCACGGCCATTGCATTGCAAAAGGTTGTGACATTCACGGGATGATGGCAGAAATTTTTGGCAAGGATTCTGGCCTGTGCCGAGGCAAGGGCGGCTCGATGCACATCGCCGATTTGAGCAAAGGCATGCTCGGCGCCAACGCCATTGTTGGTGGCGCGCCCCCCTTGGCCATCGGCGCGGCTCTGACGGCAAAAACCTTGGGCAACGGCGGCGTGGCCGTGTCGTTCACCGGTGATGGCGGTTCTAACCAGGGCTTGGTGTTCGAAGCCATGAACATGGCCGTGGTTCTGCAACTGCCGGTCATCTTCATGTTTGAAAACAACGGCTTCGGCGAAGCCACCGGCCACGACTATGCGGTGGGTGGGCGCAACATTACCCAGCGCGCGGCAGGTTTCGGCATGCCGGCGGTCAAGGTGGATGGCACGGACTTCTTTGCGGTGTACGAGGCGGTGAGCGAGGCCGTCGAGCGGGCGCGCAACGGTGGCGGCCCCACCGCCATCGAAGCCATTGCCCATCGCTGGTACGGGCACTTTGAAGGTGACCCGATGCTGTATCGCGCAGACGGCGAAGTCGAGCGTCTGCGCCAGGAAAGCGACCCTTTAAAAATCTTCAGTCAACACGTTGCCGGTCAAATTTCCCCAGAAGAACTGCAAGCCATCGACGACGAGGTCACGGCCTTGGTCGATGACGCCGTGGCCAAGGCCCGCGCAGCTGAGTTCCCTGCGGTAGAAAACCTGCTGACCGACGTTTACGTGTCTTACTGAGGAGTTGAACCATGGCAATTCGTACTTATCGTGAAGCGGTCAAAGAAGCCCTGGCTCAAGAAATGGCGCTCGATGATCGTGTGGTGCTGATCGGCGAAGACGTATGCGGCGGTCAGGCCGGTACTGCCGAAGTGGGCAGCAAGGGCGAAGCGTTCGGCGGCGTACTGGGCGTGACCAAAGGCCTGTGGACCGAGTTCGGTTCGTCGCGGGTGATCGACACCCCGATCACCGAGTCGGCGATTATCGGCATGGCGGCGGGCGCAGCAATGACCGGGCTGCGGCCAGTGGCCGAGCTGATGTTCATGGACTTTTTCGGCGTGTGCCACGACATGCTCTACAACCAGGCGGCCAAGTTCCGCTACATGTTCGGCGGCAAGGCCAAAGCGCCGATGGTGGTGCGCGGAATGATCGGCGCGGGCTTCTCGGCCGCGGCGCAACACTCGCAGTCGCCGTACCATATTTTTGCCACCACGCCGGGCCTCAAAGTGGTGGTGCCGTCGACGCCTTACGACGTCAAAGGCTTGTTGATCCAGGCGATCCGCGACGACGACCCGGTGGTGTTCTGTGAACACAAAGCGCTTTACGACATCAAGGGCGAAGTGCCTGAAGAGCCCTACACCATCCCGTTCGGCGTAGCCAACTACACCCGCGAAGGCACCGACGTGACCATCATCGCCCTGGCGGCCATGGTCCACAAAGCCAACCAGGTAGCCGACAAATTGGCCGCCGAAGGCATCTCGGTTGAAGTGGTCGACCCGCGCACCGTATCGCCGCTGGACGAAGACGGCATTCTGGAATCCGTGACCTCCACTGGCCGCGTGGTCATTGTCGATGAGTCGGCGGCGCGCCTGGGCTTTGCCCACGACCTGGCCGCCCTGATCGCCACCAAAGCGTTCTACCAGCTCAAAGCGCCGATCATCATGGTCACGCCGCCCCACACGCCCGTGCCGTTCTCGCCGGTGCTGGAGCAGGCGTGGATCCCGAGTGTCGACCGCATCGAGGCCGCCGTACGTAAAGTGATGGAGGCCTGACCATGAGCGAGATCAAAATCATCGAGGTGCCTAAATGGGGCCTGTCGATGGAAGAGGGCACCCTGAACAACTGGCTGATTGAAGAGGGTGACAGCTTCAAACAGCATCAGGAACTGTGCGACATCGAGACCAGCAAAATCTCCAACGTGCTGGAAGCACCGTTCGACGGCGTGCTGCGGCGCAAAGTGGCGCAGCCGGGGCAAACCTTGCCGGTGGGCGGGTTGCTGGGCGTGGTGGCCGATGCGTCGGTGAGCGATGCCGAGATTGACGCCTTTATCGCCCAGCGGGGCGTGGCTCCAGCCGCTGCGCCAGAGCCGCCACCTGTGGCCGCCACAGCGCCTGCCGCGCCTGCTGCCCCCGCCGTAGCGGCTAAAGCGCCTGCACCTGCACCGGCGGCCAAAACCAGCAATGGCTGGCAAGTACCGCAAACCTTGCTCGGTGCCAGCGCCGAGTCGGTGTTCGCCACCCCGCACGCCACCCGTTTGGCCAAAGAGCTGGGCATCGACTTGAGCCGTGTCACCGGCACCGGCCCCACCGGGCGCATCAGCGTGGCCGACATCGAGCAGGCCGTGAAGGACCACGGCGGCCAGGTCGCCACGCTGCAACCGGTGCAGCGGGCAGACAGCCCTGCGCGTTCGCGGGCCGATGACAGCCAGATCGTGGCAACCCCGTTGGCGCGGCGTCTGGCCGCCAAACTGGGGGTTAACCTCAACGATTGCCGTGTGACGGGTAGCCGTGGCCGGGTCAGCAAGGTCGACGTACTGGAAGCCCACGCAGCGCAAAACCCTGTGGTTGCGGCACCCGCACAAGCGGTTGAGCAGGCCCCGGAGGCCGAAGTGCTGCCCATGAACGGCATGCGCAAAGCCATTGCCGCGCGCCTGCAAGGATCCAAACGCACGGCGCCGCACTTTCGCTTGCAGGCCGATCTGGACCTTGAAGCGCTGCTGGCGCTGCGCAGTGAAATCAATGCCTCGGCCCCGGCGGTCAAACTGTCGGTCAACGACCTGTTGATCAAGGCAGTTGGCCTGGCGCTGGTCAAAGTGCCCGACGTTAACGTGCAGTTCGACGAAGCGCGCCAGGCCGTGCTGCGCTTCAAAGACGCCGATGTGTCGGTGGCGGTGGCGCTGCCCGGTGGCTTGATCACGCCGATCGTGCGTCAGGCCAATCGCAAAAGCCTGTCGAGCATCTCGCTAGAAATGCTCGACCTGGTGACCAAGGCCAAGGCAGGCACACTCAAGCCCGAAGAGTTCCAGGGCGGCACGTTCAGCATCTCCAACCTGGGCATGCTCGGGGTCAGCCAGTTCGACGCCATCATCAACCCGCCCCAAGGCGCGATTCTGGCCATTGGCGCAGGCGAGCAGCGGGTGGTCGCGCACAACGGCCAACCCGCCGTGCGCACGCAAATGACCGTGACCTTGTCGTGTGATCACCGGGTGATTGACGGTGCGCTGGGGGCCCTGTTCCTCAAGGAACTCAAGCGTCTGGTGCAGACCCCCAGCCTGATGATGCTCTAGGAGCCACCATGACCGATAAATACGATGTACTCGTCATCGGCGGTGGCCCCGGCGGTTACGTGGCGGCTATTCGCGCCGCCCAACTGGGCCTGAGCACAGCCTTGGTCGAGCAGCAGCACTTGGGCGGCATCTGCCTGAACTGGGGCTGCATCCCCACCAAAGCCATGCTCAAGGGCGCTGAAGTCGGACACACCTTGAAGCACCTCGACACCTTCGGTTTTAGCGCTGACAACATTCAGTTCGACATTGCCCAACTGGTCGCGCACAGCCGTGGGGTGTCGCGCAAATTGACCGGGGGCATTGCCTACCTGCTGAAGAAAAACGCCGTTAAGGTCATCGACGGGCGTGGCCGCGTCAGCGCCAAGGGCGTGGTCACCGTCAGCAGCGACACCGGCGAGGCGCAGTACCAGGCGCGGCACATCATCCTCGCCACTGGTGCACGGCCAAGGCCGTTGCCGGGGCTGGTGGCCGACGGGCAAAAAGTCTGGAGCTACTTCGACGCCCTCGTGCCCAAGACCGTGCCCGAGTCGCTGCTGGTGATTGGTTCGGGCGCCATCGGCGTCGAGTTCGCCAGCCTGTACAGCGACCTCGGCAGCCAGGTGACGCTGGTCGAAGTGGCCAAGCAGATCATGCCGGTCGAAGACCACGACGTCGCCAGCCTGGTGCAGCGCGAGTTCGAACAACGCGGCATTCGTGTGCTGACCCAAACCAAGGTTAGCGCGGTGCAAGGCGAGGTTGGCGCGCTGCAATGCCGCCTCACCCTCAGCGATGGCAGCGAGCAGACCGTGCACGTGGCGCAAGTGTTGTTGGCGGCGGGCATTCAACCCAATACCGAAGACATGGGCCTGGAAGCGCTGGGCGTGGAGTTCGACAAAGGCTTTATCAAAACTGATGCGTGGTCGCGCACCAGCGTGGCCGGGTTGTATGCCATCGGCGATGTGGCGGGGGCGCCGTGCCTGGCGCATAAGGCCAGCCATGAAGGGGTGATCTGCGTCGAGAAACTGGCGGGCGTAGACGGCGTGCACCCGCTCAACAAAAGCCGCATTCCCGGCTGCACCTATGCCCGGCCCGAAGTCGCCAGCCTGGGGCTTACCGAAGCGACAGCGCGCAGCAAAGGCCACAGCATCAGCGTCGGCCGTTTCGACTATCAGGCCAACGGCAAAGCGCTGGCCATGGGCGAAAGCACCGGCTTTGTGAAAACCATTTTTGACAGTGAAACCGGTGAATTGCTGGGCGCCCACATGGTGGGCCCGCACGTGACCGAACAGATCCAGGGCTTTGGTATCGCCCAGGCGCTGGAGGCCACCGACGCGGAGCTCAGCGAGGTCATCTTTGCCCACCCGACGCTCAGCGAAGCCATGCACGAAGCCGTGCTGGCGGCCAGAGACCGTGCGCTGCATCAATAGACACGCCAGCGGTCTGGGCTATGGTTCAGACCGCTGATCTTGCTAACGGTTGAAAGGAGTCCAACGAATGAAACTCAGTGGAAAAGTTGCATTGATCACCGGCGCGGCACAAGGCATTGGCCGTGGCATCGCCTTGCGTCTGGCCAAAGAAGGCGCCGACATCGCGCTGGTCGACCTCAACCCGGAAAAACTGCGCCACGTGGCCGAAGAGGTCCAGGTGCTGGGCCGCAAAGCCAGCACCTTCGTGGCCGACGTGGGTGACCGCGAACAAGTCTTCCAGGCCGTTGAACATGCCCACAGCACGCTGGGCGGGCTGGACATCGTGGTCAACAACGCGGGCATCTCGCAGGTCAAGCCGCTGCTGGACGTGACCGCCGAAGAAATCGAACGCATCTACCGCATCAACGTGCAGGGCACTTTGTGGGGCATTCAGGCGGCGGCCGAGAAATTCCAGGCGCTTAAACGCACCGGCAAAATCATCAACGCGTGCTCCATCGCGGGCCATGAAGGCTATGCCTTGCTGGGCGTTTACTCCTCCACCAAATTCGCCGTCCGTGCCTTGACCCAAGCGGCGGCCAAAGAACTGGCGGTACACGGCATCACCGTCAACGCCTACTGCCCCGGCGTAGTCGGGACTGACATGTGGGTCGACATCGACAAACGCATGTCCGAAATCACCGGCGCGCCGATTGGCGCCACCTACGATAAATTCGTCAACGGCATCGCTCTGGGCCGTGCCGAAACCCCGGAAGACGTCGCAGCGTTCGTCGCCTACCTGGCCAGCCCGGACGCCGACTACATGACCGGCCAAGCCCCGCTGATCGACGGCGGCTTAGTGTTCCGCTAACCCCACAGGCTGTCACTCGCGATCTTTTAAAAGATCAAAAGATCGCGAGGCAAGCTCGCTCCTACAGAAAAGCCTTTGAAATTAACGCGCCTGCTTAAACCATTCCCCGCCTCACCACCTGCCCTCGCAGCCATGGTGCTCCAAGGCTATAAAATCAGCAGATTTAGCTTGTTTTGATGCTCAAGGGCTACAGCGATGAGCAGATAAGAACTTGTTGGTTTGTATCTCTGGGGCTACATTTAAGCCTGTCATTGCTATTTTTGATGCCCGAGGGCTACAAATGTCTACTCTGTACGATATCGCCGAAATGCTTAAACAAGCCCGCAGCGAAGCTCGATTGAGCCAAGAGGCTTTGGCTCACCGTGCGGGTGTATCGCGCTCGACAGTTGCGCGCATGGAAACCCTGGCCAAGGGCGACATGAGTGTGTCAGCACTTGTTCGGCTACTGGAGGCGGCAGGGTATGACTTGAAGCTGGTTAAGGCCGGGCATATGCGAACCGTTGAAGACATTCTGGCCGAGCAGCGCTCAGGAGTGTCAGGGCCATGATGCGCTTCAGCCAAGGACTCTTAACTGTTCGCTACCTTGGTGCTGCCGGCAACAGATAGGGCTTTGCGTGTACCACCAATCTGTAGGAGCGAGCTTGCCTCGCGATCTTTTGATCTTCAAAACGCGCCTGCTTGCACTCAGGCGCGTGCTGCTTTAGTGCGTCGTTACACCATCCAGCGACTTGTCCACATACGCCTTGGCCAGCTCCACCAGGTGCATGCAGGACAACACCAAACTGCGCGAATGCCCGCTCAAGCCATTCCCCGCCTCACTCGCCGAAGCTCCCGCGCAGCGCAACAAGTCTGACGCCTGGGCCAAAGCCGCTTCTAAATTGACGCTGTCCGGGATGGCATACGTGGCCTGATCCACGTGCCGTGGAGGCTTTTGGTTAAGCAGGTAGTAATCGAGGGCGCGTTCGGTGGCTGCACGGTCTAACGACAATGCCTCGCACTGAGCAGCAGTTTGCGGGGTTAAAGCTGGGGGATCAGGAACAATTTTTTTCATGGGTACAACTCCATGTGGACATAAGGAGCTGTCACCTGTCGCGACTAAACGAATGGGTGGCAGCCATGCGCAGGTTAGTCGACCGGTCACACGGAAACCCGGCGCGCCACGAAGGGCGCCCTGCGCACGGCCACCATAAAACGCAGGCCGAAAAAAAGCGCCTCGCGGAGGTGGCGCCATGCGCCGTGTGACACGTCGGGCGACTAAACCCAACCGCTGATTTGCAGCGATGGGCCGAGACTATTCCCCGAATGGCACAGGCAC
The DNA here is from genome assembly GCF_045830615.1 of Pseudomonas helleri. Taxonomy (NCBI): domain Bacteria; kingdom Pseudomonadati; phylum Pseudomonadota; class Gammaproteobacteria; order Pseudomonadales; family Pseudomonadaceae; genus Pseudomonas; species Pseudomonas helleri. Next base: position 581,377 of record NZ_CP174501.1, read on the forward strand.
AAGCGAACGGAAGTTTCTAGGATGTTTCACCGGATTGAAAGGGAAGCGTCGTACGAAATGGCTGATTAGCAACCTCTGTAGTCGCTGCCGCAGGCTGCGATAAGGTTCGCAGGCCCTTCAAAAGCGGTGTCGCTGCGCAACCCATCGCAGCCTTCGTGCCTCGGCAGCGACTACGGGGTTTGTGGGGGCAGTTCAATCTGTAGGAGCGAGCTTGCCTCGCGATCTTTTGATCTTCAAAACGCGCCTGCTTGCACTCAGGCGCGTGCTGCTTTAATGCGTCGTTACACCATCCAGCGACTTGTCCACATACGCCTTGGCCAGCTCCACCAGGTGCATGCAGGACAACACCAAACTGCGCGAATGCCCGCTCAAGCCATTCCCCGCCTCACTCGCCGAAGCGCCCGCGCAGCGCAACAAGTCTGACGCCTGGGCCAAAGCCGCTTCTAAATTGACGCTGTTCGGGATGGCATACGTGGCCTGATCCACGTGCCGTGGAGGCTTATGGTCGTGCAGGTAGTAATCGAGGGCGCGTTCGGTGGCCGCACGGTCTAACGACAATGCCTCGCACTGAGCAGCATCTTGCGGGGTTAAAACTGGGGGATCAGGAACAATTTTTTTCATGGGTACAACTCCGAGGCTTAAATGGAGCTGGCCCTATCGCGACTAAACGAATGGGTGGCAGCCATGCGCAGGTTAGTCGACCGGTGCACTCGGAAACCGGCGCGCCACGAAGGGCGCCCTGCGCACGGCCACCATAAAACGCTGGCCGAAAAAAAGCGCCTCGCGGAGGTGGCGCCTTGCGCCGAGTACATGTCGGGCGACTAAACCCAACCGCTGATTGACAGCGATGGGCCGAGACTATTCCCCGAATGGCACAGGCACAAGCGAACGGAAGTTTCTAGGATGTTTCAGCGGATTGAAAGAGAAGCGTCGTACGAAATGGCTGATTAGCAACCTCTGTAGTCGCTGCCGCAGGCTGCGATAAGGGCCGCAGGCCCTTCAAAAGCGGGTCGCTGCGCACCCCATCGCAGCCTTCGTGCCTCGGCAGCGACTACATGCAGTTCGGCTGTTAAACCGTCAGCGGTTGGGCCGCTTTCACAAACATCTGCGCGGTGGTGATGCAGCATTTTTCGGCTTTTTTGGAGCTGAAGGCTTTGTGGTCCAGGGCCCATTCCAGCCAAAAACCGTCTATCAAGGCGGTGATGGTCAGGGCCGCGCTTTTAGCGTCGATGTGGGTGCCGTTTTCACGGGCGATGTCGTTGAATACCGCTTCGAGTTCTTTGCGGTAGTCGGCGTAGAGCTTTTTGTTCAGCGCCCGCAGTTGCTCCGATGACACCGCCGCCCCCCAGAAGCCCAGCCAGGTGGTGAGGATGAATTCGTTGAAGATCTGCCCCCGGAACGAGGAGCGAATAATCGCCAGCAAGCGGTCTTCGGATGAGCCGTTCTGGTTGGCCAAATATTTGCGGGTTTCTTCGCGTAGCTGGTCGGTCAGCGCCTGGTAGGTCGACAGCATCAGCTCTTCTTTGCTGGAAAAGTGATGGCCGATCAAACCAATGGAAATACCCGCCTGTGCGCAGATACGCTCCAGCGTGCAGCCGCTGTGGCCGTACTGCGTGATGCATTGCATGGTGGCTTCGATGATCGCCTTGCGCCGCAACTCCGGGTCTATGCGGGTTCGGCGCTTTTTGAGCTCAGGCACTGCGGCGTCACCACTCATTCATCCATTCTCCGACACTAAAATCGACGCTTAAAAACAGGGCGCCAATTTAGCAACTTTTTGTCGGGCGAGTGGCAGGAATTAGTCGCGGTGGCGGTTCACGGCCCGTGGCGGGCAGTGAACCGTGTGCACGCGGCGATCAGTGGGCGGGTAAACCGGCTTCGAGGTCCTTGTCCAGATGGTCGATTTGCGACAGTTCCTGCTGGATGTTCTGCGAGCGGCACAGCCACCAGTACACCACGCCCGAAACGACCAGCCCGACGATCATGCTCACGTCCGCACCGTCGAGCAGGGTGGTGACGTAGCCGGTGTACAGGCCGGTGCTGGAGAACGGCAACATGGCCACAAAGCCCGCGACGTAAGCGCCGATGCCTCGCCAGTTCCAGCGCCCGTAAATGCCGTTGGGCTTGAAGATCTCGGTGATCGAGAACTTGCCGTGGCGCACCTTGTAGAAGTCCACCAAATTGATGGCCGTCCACGGGGTGAACAGGTACAGCAGGATTGCCAGGAAGTCACCGAAGTCCTTCACGAAGTTATCCGACGCGGTCATGGCGATGGCGATGGCGGTGCCGCCCACGATCAGCATCGACACGATACGTTTGAGCAACGTCGAGGTCTGGCTTTTAACCGTGTCGGCAATGCTCAGCAGGGTGATCGAGGCGCCGTAAAAGTTCTGTGCCGCGCTGGTGACCAAACTGAGTACGGCCAGAATCAACAGGATCTCGCCAAAGCCGCTGAACAGCGTGTTCCCCAGCATGACCAAGCCCTTGGCCAGGTTCTGCCCAGGGCTCAAAGCGGCAGCCAGGGCGCCGATCAGCATCATCCACACGCCGCCAATCATGGCGCCCATGTAGGTCCACCAGAACGACGATTTGACGCTGATATTGGCCGGCAAGTAGCGCGAGTAGTCCGACACGTAAATCGCCCAGCTCAACTGGTACGCGGCGGCCACAAAGAACTGCGCAAGGAACGGCGTGGCCTTGAAGCCCGACATGCTCAACTGTTCGGCAGGCAGTTTGACGAAGAAAAACAGCCCGATGGTGAACACCACCATCACCGCGATCAGCACAAACGCGAGAAACCGCTGCACCTTGTGGAAGGTGTTGTACCCGGCAATCGCCATGACAATCGCCAGCAGCGAGAAGGCAATGGCCGAGCCGTGTTCCGGTGCGTTGAACAGCTCGTGCAGGGTTTGCCCGACCAGCAACTGGTTGAAGGCGTTGTAGCCCACGTACGTGGCGATGGCCACGACATACACCAGCAGCGCGCCCAGATAGCCGAACTGCGGTCGGGACTGGATCAGTTGTGGCAGGCCCATTTGCGGGCCCTGGGTGGAATGCCCGGCCATGAACAATGTGCCGAATGCGCACCCGAAAAAGATGGCGATGGCCGACCAGAACAGGTTGGCGCCCATGCCCACACCGATGATGCCCACCGCGAGGGTGGTCAGGTGGGCTTCGCCGCAAAACCAGATCGGCCACAAGTGCCAGGCTTTGCCGTGCCGCTCGGCCAGCGGCACATAGTCGATGGAGCGTGTTTCAAGATTGAGCCGTCCTTTGGACGCAGCTTGGGTTGAGTCAGACATCGCGGTGGCACCTTTTTTATTTATTGTGGTTACACGACAAAGCAGGATTTCGGTGTGTCAGGTCATCAGTCGCGAGCGTGGTCGATGGCGTGTGCCAGCAGGGTCTTGAGTTGCTCAAGGGAGCTGTCGCGGGGGTTGGTCAAGCGTGCGGGGTCGCCGAGCGACTTGGTGGCGAGCGCGTCGATGTCAGCGTGTTTCACACCCAGTTCCGCCAGGGATTTGGGGATGTTAAGGCTGTCGAGCTTGGCGCAGATGGCGGTGTAGAAGGTTTCAAATTCGGCATCGGGCAGGTCCAGCACCTGTGCCACGGGCTTGAGCCGCGGGCTGATCTCGGCCTGATTGAAGCGCAGCACTACCGGCAAAATAATCGCGTTGGTCAGCCCGTGATGGGTGTTGTAGGTCGCGCCCACCATGTGGCTCAGCGCGTGCACCAGGCCCAGGCCCTTAAGAAATGCCACGCCCGCCAGGCACGAACCGATGAGCATTTTGCCCCGGGCTTCGAGGTCCTGGCCTTGCTGCACGGCGGTGTCGATGGAGTGCCAGAGCAAGTCCAGCGCCTGCAACGCCGCGCCGTCGCTCAGCGGGTTAAAGGTGGGCACAAAGTAGGCTTCCAACGCATGGATGATGGCGTCGAAACCGGTCCAGGCGGTGAGGTTGGCGGGCAGGCTGCGGGTCAGTTCCGGGTCCAGAATGACCGCCGACGGCCGCGCCAGCGGGTGCCAGACACAGCCTTTAATGCCGCGCCGAGTGTCGGTGACCATGGCCGTGCTTTCGGTTTCTGCGCCGGTGCCTGCGGTGGTCGGCAGGGTAATGACCGTCGGGAAGTCTTGCGCACGAAACCCTGTGGGCACCGGCTGATCGAAGTCAAAGGCCCACAGCTCGCAACGCTTTTGGCGGGCAATCAACGCGATGGCTTTGGCGCCGTCCAGGCCGCTGCCGCCACCCAGGGCGATGATGCCGTCTGCGTCCCAGGCCTGATAAGCCTGCGCACCGGCAACAATGGTGCTGTCGGTCGGGTTGGGCTCAATGCCGCCGTACAGGCCGCAGGCCAGGCCCGCAGCGTTCAAGGCGTGCTGCAACTCGGCCACGAACGGCAGGTTCAACGAGCCTTGGTCGGTGATGATAAAAGGCCGCGAGATGCCGAATTGTGTACACAGGGCGGCCAGTTCATGACGGGCGCCGGGGCCGTATTCCATCGGCAATGGCACGGTCCACTTTTGTGGGAGTAACGCTGAAAGAGTGTTTTGCACAGGACTCACCTTAACGGCAACGCAGGATGGTGGATTTCAACTCGGTGTATTTGCTGAGCGCGTGAACCGAGTTGTCCCGGCCATTTCCCGACTCTTTAAAGCCGCCGAACGGGAAGTTCATGTCCACCAGTTCGTCATAGCAATTGACCCACACGGTGCCCGCTTTCAAACGGCGCGTGGCGCTGTGAATGGTGTGGATGCTGGACGACCAGATCGCCGCCGCGAGGCCGTATTCGGTCTGGTTGGCGATGGCGATGGCTTCGTCCAGCGTGTCGAACACAATCACCACCAGTACCGGGCCGAAGATTTCTTCGGTGGCGATGCGTGCCGAGGCGTCCTTGGCCAGGAAGATTGTCGGCTCCAGGTACGCGCCCGTCCCGGCCAGTTGCAGGGTGCGGCCGCCCCGCAGCAACGTGGCTTCTTGCCGGCCGATGTCCAGGTACTGGTTGATCTGCTGGAGCTGCCTGCCGTCAATGATGGCGCCGGTGACGGTGGCAGGGTCCAGCGGGTGGCCCGGCTGATACGCCTGCGTGGCGTGCATCAATTCGCTGAGCAGGGTGTCGGCAACGGAGCGCTGCACCAGCAGGCGAGAGCCTGCGCTGCACACTTGGCCCATGTTGGCGAAAATGGCGGCGGCGGACGAGCGGGCGGCTTGGGGGATATCGGCGCAGTCGGCCATGACGATATTGGCCGACTTGCCGCCCAGCTCCAGCCACACGCGCTTGAGGTTCGATGCGGCGGCATTTTTGGCGATTTCGCGGCCCACCTTGCCCGAGCCGGTGAAGGCGATGCAGTCGACGTCCGCGTGCAGGCTCAAGGCCCTGCCGGTGTGGCCGTCGCCACTGAGCACGTTAAACACACCCGCCGGGATGCCCGCTTGCAGGGCGAGCGCGGCAATGCGCAACGCGCTGAGCGGGGTTTTTTCTGAAGGCTTGAGCACCACGCTGTTGCCTGCGGCCAGGGCCGGGGCGAACTTCCAGGCGGCCATCAACAGCGGGTAGTTCCATGGCACAACGGCTGCGACAACGCCCATGGGTTGCTGGGTCACGGTGCCGAAAAACTGCGGGTCGGTGGCCGGTACTTCGCCGTGCACCTTGTCGATCAGTTCGGCAAACCAGCGCAGGCAATAAATCGTGCCGGGCAGGTCACCGCCCAGGGTGTCAGCGATGGGTTTGCCGCTGTCCAGGGACTCCAGCAAGGCCAGCTCTTGGGTGTGTGCTTCGAGCAACTGCGCCCAGTTGAGCAGCAGTGCTTTGCGTTCACGGGCAGAAAGGGCCGACCACACCCCGGCTTCAAAACTGCGACGGGCAGCGGCCACGGCCAGGTCGACATCGGCACTGGCGCACTGCGCCACCGACGCCAGCGGCGCGCCGTCGATGGGGCTGAACGAGGTAAACGTGGCACGGTTTTGGGCATCGACATAAGCACCATCAATAAACGCCCTACCTTCAATGGGCAGCGTTTGGGCTTTGTCGAGCCAATAGGTTCGATCTTTTGACTCAGGCACAGCAACACCTCGATTTATTCTTGTCAGGCTGAGGCAATGCTAGGCAATACTGAAAATATCTTCAATAGTGGTTTGGTGCTTTACTGAAATTATTTTCAGTTGTTTCTTACGTAAATACAGGCCAAAACCTTCCTGTAGGAGCGAGCTTGTCTCGCGATCTTTTGAGTTTTCAAGGGGATATGACGACTGCTGCGCAGCCGATCGCAGCCTCGCTCCGCTCGTCAGCTCCTACGGGTTTGTGGGGGCAGTTCAATCTGTAGGAGCGAGCTTGCCTCGCGATCTTTTGATTTTTAAAAGATCGCGAAGCAGCGCGGGCTTAGAGGAGGGCGTTACGCGTCAAAACGTTGGGCAATGCTCGAAAGCGGCGACAGGATGTCGTTCCACACTTTGTCGCGCAGGTGCGGCAACTGGCTTATTTCCAGCTCGGTCAGGCCAAACTCAGTCGGCCTTTCCAGCACGTCGAAGAACTTGACGATGCGGCAGTCGAAACGCTTTTTCCCTAGGTCTTGATTGACGATATACAGCGGCAACGCCTGCAAATTGAACAGCCCGGTGGAGCCCTTCACCTTGCCGATGTTGAACTTCACGCTGTAGGCCAGTTTGGAGTTGCGGCTTTCGGGGTGGTAGCTCACAAAGTCGCCGAACGCGTAGATCACCAGCGCGTCCTGTTTGCCGGTGCGCGGGATCAACTGCGCGGGCTGGCTGACATGCGGGTGGTTGCCCAGAATCGTATCGACGCCGCACTCAATCACCTTGTGCGCCGCATCGACGATGTTGACGTGGGGGTACATCTCGAACTCCCAGCCCCAGTGGCAGTAAGCGATGATCCAGTCCGCGCCCTTGGCCTGCGCCGCCGCGACCTGCTTTTTGATCAGGGTGTAATCAGGTGGCGGGTTTACATCGTTAAAGCGCACTTCGTTGGCCAGGTAAGACTTGCCCTCGGGCACCAAGTGGCCGTTGAGGTCAAAGGTGTAGGCCAGCAGCGCCACCTTGATGCCGTCTTTTTCGAAGATCACCACCTCGTTCTGCTCGGCTTGGCTGGCGGCCGTACCGGCATACAGCGCGCCCGACCTTTTGAGCACGTCGAGGGTGGCCAGCACGCCCGATTCGCCATAGTCCATGGCGTGGTTGGTCGCGGTGCTGAAGAAGTTGATTTTGGCCTCGTGGCGGAACTTGTCGAACATGGCCTCGGACGTGTTCATCCGCGCCGGTTCGCCGGGCTGCTGGTTACGGCCGGGCTTGTGGTTTTTATCCACCGTGGATTCGAGGTTGGCGCTGACAATGTCGGCGCTGCTGTAAAAGTCGGTGATCGCATCGAACAAGTGCTCGGTGTTTTCTGGCGTCAGCACATCCACCGCAAGCAAATCCCCGGCGCACGACACCGACACCGAAGCAATCGTGCTGTCAGGGTCCGGCGTCGGGTCGGTCAGGTTGAAAAACTCTAAGCGCTGGGACGCGAAAAACGCTTCCAGCCCCGAGCCCAGTTCAGCGACTTCCAGCTGATTGAACCAGTACCGGTACACCCACTTGAGCTTTTCGAATGCACTGCCCGAAATGTTGTACACCCCGGTTTCAGGCTGCGGGTAGTGGAACTGGTCATAGCAGATGTAGCTCGCCAACAACACGCCAAGCCGGGCCAGGGTGCGCTTGTCCTTGAGTTTTTTAAGCGAAGGCGGCAGCTCGCCGAAGCCCGGATCGACAAAAATCTCATCCAGGGCGATGTCTGCGGCCGAGCCGATCAGTTCCGGCAGCAGCGGCTCAACCTTGGCCCAGACCTTCAGCGGGTCATGTTGCGCCACCCAGCCAAACAGCTCACGCGCGCACTCAAGCTCTTCGGGGGTGAGCGTCTCTACAGGCTTTAACTCCCCCAGCGCCACACGCTGAAGGGTGGTGGTGATCTCATCGCCATGCTCATCAAGTGTGGTCTTGATCTGTTGCATGATCTGTCTTAACGCTTCCATCAAATATGCATTCATCCTGAATATCCTTTTTGTCTTGAGGGGTGACTCTATCGACGGCGCAGAGTGCTACGTCATGGAAAGCCCTTTGAGGGTCTGTGCCGTGACCTCTCGCGCTTGTTCCAGCACGCGTCGTTTCCAGTCATCGCTATCAATGTAGAAGGCATCGCGAAGTTGTCGCTTGATTTGAGTGCGTTGGGTGTCATTAGCCTGTGGATTGTTCTGCAACCATTGATCGGCGCGCAGTGCGTTGAGCACGGCCGGGCCGGGTTTGGTGCCGTATTCCAGGGTCAAGCCGTTGTACTGGGCCAGCGGGCACTCTTGCATCACGGCCAGGTCCAGCGTGCCGTTGAGCACGGCAGAGGACGACGAGCCGTCTTCGCTGGAGGTGACCTGCGGCCCCCACCATTCGCGCGCCCGGGCAATATCGTTTGAGGTGGTGTGCCCTTTGTAAATGCGCTCGCCCACGCCATAAGGGCCGAGCCCCGTGTGCACGTCGATCCAGCCGATGCGTTGGCAATGGCTGCCCAGGCGGCGGATGATCTGGCGCAGTTGCAGGTTGCTCCAGGTGGGTTGAGTGCCCGCAAAAAACAGACCGCGCGGGTCGATGTGCTGGCCACTGGTGATGGCTGTTTGCAGCGCTTTAGGCCCGTGACGCAAGGCGTAACCCGCCAGCCCCAGGGTGCTGAGCAGCGTCGGCGGCTGGCGCTTTGGCACTAGCCACGAGGCGAGGGCGCGGTAAGGGGAATGAGCGGGCAGCGGCTGACTGAAGTCATTGAAGTTGCGATTGAGGTCGACGTTGTCTTCGTTGACCCGGCGCAGCCAAGAGAAGCCATAAGGGTTGAGCGCGTGCAGATACAGCACGGCCACATTCTCTCGGTGGCTGTCATGCAGCCAGTTGCGGTCACGCAGGTGATCGACTTGCACCGCCGAGCCGCAAAAGCCTTCAACGCCGTGGACGCCGCTGCTCACGACCAGCAAATTGGCCGCACAGGGCGAGCCTGAAAGCGCCACATCAATGGCCAGTTCTTCTCCCTCCTTACCGGTCAGCGGATGAAGGTGAGACTCCACCTTGAGATCCGCATTGGAGCAGGCCTCAAGGAATTTTTGCCGCGCTTGGGCGTAGCTCTGTGAAAAGCAGGATAAGTCCATCAAGCAGTTCCTATGCAAAGTCGGGAGGTGTCATGACGCGCAGGCTAGGCCGGGCTGGCGGCCGCTAAACCTGCAAGCGGGGTGTTGGCATTGAGCTCGCGGCGGGTGCGCTCCGGGTCGATCAACAGCAGCCCAAGTACGCTGAAGACCAACAGGGTGATGCCAAACAGGCCGATGGCCAGTTCGAAGCCGTTCACCAGATCGCCGTGCTGCCAGCCAATGGCTTGTCCGACCACCAGGGGCGCGAGCATGCCGGCCGTGGTCATCAAGGCGATATGGATGGCCAGCATGCTGCCGCGTTGGCGGGCCGGTGCGATGTGGGCAACGATGCTGAAACCAAACGCAGACAACAGGTTGAGCAGAATGCTGCCCAGCAAAAACAAGCCCAGCGTCACGGTCAGGGCCGTGGTGGTAAAGCCCATGACGATGTACGCCACGCCCGCAATCAGGCAGGCCAGCAGCGGTGGCACCACCATCGCCTTGCGGATGCTGGCGCCGCGTTTCATGGCGCGTTGGGCCAGGCTTGAGACCAGCAGGTTGATGGCAATTACCCCCAGCGTGGTGGCAAGCACCAGGTAGCCGGATTGCATGGGCGTCATGCCCAACCCTTTTTGCAGGTACGTCGGCAGCCAGCTGTAGAGCAGGGCGTTGGGCAAGTAACTGCAAAAGGCGACCAGAGTGATGCAGACAAAGGTGCGATTGAGCAACAAGCGGCCATAAGGCAGCGTTGGCAAGGCCTCGCCGTTAACGGTCTTGGTGTCATCGTGCTGCCCCTCGCGGCCATAAAGCTGCCACAACAGCAGCCAGATCAGGCCGATCCCGGCCAGCAGCACATACCCTGTGCGCCAGCCGTAATGCTCTATCAGTTTGGGCAAGGCCAGCGCCCCGGCGATGGCACCGAGCATGATTGCCACTTGAATCAGCGCGGCCGGCAAGACCCGTTCGCGGGTGGCATACCATTTGAAGCAGGCGTGCTGGGTGACCGCGGTGCCCGGCCCGCAACCGGCACCGAGCAGCACGCGGCTGGCCAACAGGCTGATAAACGTCGTGGACAGAGCCGCGAGCAATTGCGCGGTCATCCACACCAGGGCCATGCCTGACAGGATCCAGCGGCTGGGCATGCGGTTGGCCACAAAGCCCACCAGCACGCCGGAGATCGAATACAAAAAGAAAAACGCGCTGCTGATAAAGCCGAACTGCTCGGCGGTGAGCTTGAGTTCGTCAATGATCTGCGGGCCGGCAAAGGCAAAAATGGTTTTATCCAGCACGCTGATAATGACCACGGTCATCAGCAGCGCGACCACCAGCGGGCGGCGTTTATCGGTCAATGAGTGCATGGGGATGGCCTTTTCAATAGGGGCGCTCAGAAGCGGATGCCGACACTGGCCTCAAACATGCTGCGATCGGCGACCAGGTTGTAATCGCCGCCACCGGTGTTCAGGTAGCTGACGTTGAAGGTGTAGGTTTTTTGGTATTCGCCATGCACGCCCAGCACCTGCGCGTAACGGCCTTCGGAAAACACGCCGTCATAGGCATGCCCTTTAACGTCATAGAGCACCGCCAGCGAAGGGGTCAGGTCGAGCCCCGGCAACACATTTTTATAGTGGATTTCGGCTTTGGCGCGGGTGCCCCAGGAAAACGCCGTGACAAACCCGTCCATTGAGCATTTAGCCGCCGGGCCCGTGCATTTCGCGTTCTCACCGTAGGGCGCGCTGCCAAAACCGGGGCGGCCGTAGCGGCGCTCGTCGGTGTCCGGCAGGTCGTGCACATATTTGAACCCGGCTTCGGCCGACAGCTTCATGTCACCGCCCAGCACGTGGCCGAACGGGCGGCTGGCGCCAAGGTTGAATTGGCTGACGCGAAAGCGGTCGTAACCGGGCGCCAGATAGCCGGTCGGGGTTTTAGTCAGGTACGCAAAGGGGCCGCTGCCGCCCAGCAAACCGGTGATAAAGTCCGAGCCGTTCCAGGCAATGGGCTGGTTGGGCCGGTAGCTGTATTCGGCATAAATCCCGGTGCCGTCCGGGAGGCGGGTCTTGAAGTTAAGGGCGTACAGGCGGATGTGGGTCGGGAAGGCGCGCTGGTAATACGCGGCCACGCCGGTGGGGGTGGCCTGGCCCAAGTTGGCGGCCGGAGGTGTCAGCACGCCGGGCCCTGTGCGCACCACTTGGGTGATGGCATCGCGGCTGGTGTAGTCGGCGAAATACAAGCCGAACATGCCGACGTTGTCCCACAAGTAGTGCAGGCCTGCGCCGTATTGGTTGTCGCTGGGCCGATGGTCGGGGCCACGGGCCACGCTGTCCAGGGGGTTATTCAGGGCCTGGCCGTCGGGGGTAAAAATCGGCCGGCCGGCCAGCGAGCTGAGAATGCTGCCGTTGAGTAAAAACTGGTTGCACCCGGGTTGCGCGTAATCGCTGGTCGACAGGAACGTGCCGCAACCGGGGTAGGCATTGGGGCGCAACTCAAACTGATTAAAGGCATCGACGCTCAGGTTGTCGGTCAGGGCCAGCTTGGCGTAAAGCGCGGGCATCGCCACGGTGCGGGCTTCGGCAATCGAGGTGCTGCGCCGGGCGGCGGCCCAGTCGAATGCGTTCACGGCCTGCAGGCCGCCGCCGATGGTGGTCGGTGTCACCCAAGGGATCGCCTGATCGCCAAGCCGCACCAACAGGTCATGCCCGCCCGGCTGGAAGTTGCCATACACATAGGCATCGTCGATGACCGCGTTGGAAAACCGCGCCAGCGAGTCGAAACCGTCATCGCTCAAGGGCTTGCCGGGGCGATAGCCGTTCGGGACGCTGCCATAGTCCACGTCCTGGTTTTTTTGTGCGTAGTCGTACCAGCCTTTGGCGCTGACAAACACGCCGAGGTTGCGGTGGCTGAGGTCGGCTTGCAGGTAGGTTTCCAGCGACGTCGACACGGCATCGCCGCGCTTGTAGTTGAGGTCGCCGTCGTTGAACAGGTTCATGCCGTATTCGGTGCTGGTCAGGCGGTGGCTCGGGTTGTCCATGCGCCGCACCGTGCCCAGTTTCACGGCGCCTTTTACGGTCAGGCGGGTGTCGTCCTGCTGCCATTCGATCCCTGGGCCGAGCCCGGATCGCAAGTCGCCGAACACCAGTTCGCCCCCTGATACCGGGGCTGTCATGCCTGCGCTGAGCAGCGCCGTGGAGAGTCCCGTCATAACGGGTTTGCCAGCCTTGGCCCACGCTTTTCTTATTGTTGTGTTCACTGAGCACTACCTTCGTTTTGTTTTTGTGGGATGCCAGGCGTTTTCAGTCTATCGCCCAAGGTCGGGCGGTAATACGGCGAATACCGACAGCGATAGGGCCAATATCGCCAGCCAAAACACGAGGTAAACCGCCCGCGCAGCGCTTGGCGTGCGCTGTGTCCGGCTGTTTTGAACTGGCAGGAATAAGGTGCGGGGCAGGGGCGGCGAATGCCGCTGGCAGACAAGGCACAGAGGTAAGGCTAATATCGCCAACAATAAGTCCAATATCGCCGGGTTAGTCCATGAACGTCCGTATTGATTTGCTCCACGGCCCGCACAGCATGGCCGGGACGCTGTTCAGCGTTATCGATATTCTGCGCACCTTCAACACGCTCTGGCAGATGCGTAACCCCGACAAGCGCGGGGCGTTCTTTCATTGGCGGCTGATTGATGCGCCAGGCAATGAGCTGCCACTGCCCGACTGGATGACGGCCATGCAGTCGCCTGTCGGGGGGCGCAAAACCTTGCGGCCCTCGCAAACCGCGCTGTTTGTTCCGGGCGTGCAGATGAAAAGCGTCCCTGACCTCAACCATGTGCTCGACCAATGCAGCGAAGAGCTGGACTGCATCGCCCGCTACCACTCACAGGGCCGGGTGATCGCTGCCAGCTTCAATGGCCCGGTGATGCTGGCGCGTGCCGGGGTGCTTAATGGTCGGCGCGCCACGGTCACGTGGATGATTGCCAACTGGTTTGCGTCCAGCTTCCCCGCCGTGCAGATGGCGATGGAAGGCCCGGTTGTGGTGGATGGCCCGGTTTTTACTGCCGGGGCACCGGCGGCGGTCTGCGACTTGGTGGTTGAACTGATTCGCCATTTCGCGGGCGAAGAAATGGCGCAAATTGCGACCAATGGGCTGCTCTATCACCCCATGCGTTTTGAGCAGTCGGGCCTGAACTTTCCCGGCATCTCGGTGAAAACCCGCGACAGTGTGGTGTTTCGCGCCAAGCACTGGCTACAGCAGCATATTCAGACGCCCTACAGCCTTGAGCGCGTGGCCCAGGCCGCGACCGCCAGCCCGCGTACCTTGTTGCGCCATTTTAAGGAAGTCGAAGGCATGACCCCGCTGGACTACCTGCACCGCCTGCGTGTGGAACGGGCCAAACAGCTGCTGGAAGTGACGCTGATCGACCTGACTGAGGTTATGGAGTATTGCGGTTACCAGGATGCCAGTGCCTTCCGCCGCCTGTTTCGGCGCGCCACCGGGGTCACGCCCTCTGAATATCGGCGCCGCTACACCATGCGTGTTTCCAGCCGTTGGTGGCGCGCCGATGAGCCGGGTGCCGATGAGCGGGCAGATGACCTGATCAAGTCCTTGGGGATTGAACCGGACGACAACGCGGGCCATTGATGGCAGGCAGCCGCCATCGAGACACTTGCCTAACCGGTTTTTACGTGCAATAAAAATGGCCACTTTGGTTCGGCCTTCAGGGCTCAACGCGACGAACCGCACGTTATTTTTCGCAAATACTGAATGACCCCGGTGCGCTGGCCGTGAGTGGCTGGCACACTGGCCCGTGATAAAGGCATCGACCTTGCCGATGCCGCATAACCTGCCAAGAACAGCTTTCGAGGTAATCATGTCTGTCCCGAGTATCGACTGGAGCACATTGGGCTTCAATTACATCAAAACCGACTATCGCTACCTGTCTCGCTGGAGCGACGGCAAGTGGGACAACGGTGTTCTGACTGAAGACAACGTGCTGCACATCAGCGAAGGGTCCACCGCCCTGCACTATGGGCAACAGTGCTTCGAGGGCCTGAAGGCCTATCGCTGCAAAGACGGTTCGATCAACCTGTTCCGCCCGGACCAGAACGCCCTGCGCATGCAACGCAGCTGCGACCGTCTGATGATGCCGCGTGTGTCGGTTGAGCAGTTCATCGACGCGTGTACCCAGGTTGTCAAAGCCAACGAACAGTTCATCCCGCCGTACGGTTCGGGTGGCGCGCTGTACCTGCGTCCGTTCGTGATTGGTGTGGGCGACAACATCGGCGTGCGCACGGCCCCTGAATTCATTTTCAGCGTGTTCTGCATCCCGGTGGGTCCGTACTTCAAAGGCGGCATGAAGCCTTGCAACTTCATGATCTCCGACTACGACCGCGCCGCGCCAAATGGCACCGGTGCTGCCAAAGTGGGTGGTAACTACGCGGCCAGCCTGCTGCCGGGTTCCGAAGCCAAAAAGGCCGGTTTTGCAGATTGCATCTACCTGGACCCGCTGACCCACACCCACATTGAAGAAGTCGGCTCGGCCAACTTCTTTGCCATCACCAAAGACAAACAATTCGTGACCCCGCGTTCGGCCTCGGTACTGCCGGGCATCACGCGTTTGTCGTTGATCGCACTGGCCAAAGAGCGTCTGGGCCTGACCGTGGTTGAAGGCGATGTACGCGTAGACGAACTGGACCGCTTCACCGAAGCGGGCGCGTGCGGCACCGCTGCCGTCATCACCCCGATTGGTGGCATCAAGTACCTCGACAAATTGCACGTCTTCCACAGTGAGACAGAAGTAGGTCCGGTGACACAACGTCTGTACAGCGAACTCACCGGCATCCAGTCCGGCGACGTCGAAGCCCCGGCTGGCTGGATCGTCAAGGTCCCAGGCTCGCAACAGGCTTAAACCCGCCTGCCTCGCGATCTTTTAAAAGATCAAAAGATCGCGAGGCAAGCTCGCTCCTACAGGGGGCTAGTAGATGAGCAAACCTCAGCAGAGCGCCATTTGCGGTTTGAAGTGACTGGACGTGAGTCGTTTGAGGGCAATAGAAAGCGACTGATCGTCGAACAACCGGCTTTTACGAGCAGCAGCATCAGCCCCGCCATCCCAATGCTTTAATGCTTCGCGCACGGCTGGAAGCGTCGGGGAGACATCTTCCTGGCTCAGCAACCAATCGACTGTCGCCAACAACTCCATACCGAACGGTGACTCAAAGCCATCGATTAATTCGGCAGTGTATTCCAGGACTTGAGAATATTCCTTGGCCTCTGTTTTGAGATAAGCCTGCAAAAAGTCTTTTCGGTCTTGGTCAAACCAGATCACATCATTGATTCCCGCATCACTGATGCGCTTGTTGCAATGAAGGTAGCTGCCATCCAGATTGTTGAGCAGATGCTCCAACCGATTGGCGTAGGGACCATAGGTATGAGCAATGAACTTCAGTTTCAGCGGGTTTTGTGTGTCTGGCAGTTTTTCAATAATGCGCTCAAGGAACCATGCCAGTTTTTGGATCTCCAGCAGGCTGCATTCCATCCCTAGAACCCAATAACGCCGTACCAGTTCGGCAATAAGTGCCCGAGCTGGCGTTAGCTTTTCCACACCACTGCGTTTAGCGACGTTCAGATACTGGCTGGAGGGTTCAAACACCAGTACCTCTACATCCAGATCACTCAAAACATTAACGATCTGATCGCGGACTTCAGGCCATTTCAAGCCACCATTACCAGCACCCAGCGGTGGAATTGCTATGGATTTGACCTGGTTTTCAATCAGGAAACGGCGTAAATCATGCAAGCCTTCAGTGACCCAGGCCATCTGCGAAGGTGAGCGCCAGTGACGTTTGGTGGGGAAGTTTACGATCCACCTGGGGCCTTCAAGCTCGTTGACTTCGGTGACGTGAACCTTGCCTGTTTCTACTTCGCCAGCTTTGCAGGCGGCCGCATACAGACGATAGTTTTGTGCAAAGCGCTCTTTGAACATCAGCGCAATACCTTTGCCCATCACCCCGACGGTATTGACCGTGTTGACGAGGGCTTCGGTTTTGGCTTCCAGAAGGTTGCCTTGGGTAAATGTGATCATTGGAAATACCATCCCGGCCGGGCATGCACAGCTAGCGTCAGGCCCCTGGCGGCCACGTCCTGCTCTATGCGTGCTTTCACTGCATCGGTGTAGCACATGATGCCAAGGAGTCCTGTAATCGGTAGGTGGTGGTGAATCAGCGCTTCGGCCTGATACCGCTCCATTTTTCGGGGGTCATCAGGGTCACGTTTAAAGTCGCGTCGTTGAAGGATAGGCCAGTCAATCTCATTCAGGCTGTCCAGATCGCTGTAATAGTCTGTCCAATCCGGGTAGGCGTGTGCATTTGTAAAGACGAACGGTAACCCTAGCTCGGCGACGCGGTGCAAGCTGGAGACCAGAATCACGATCTCATCGTTGCCGCGCTGCTGAACGCTCCATCCTGAGTGAATGTTTTGCATCATCACAGAGAAGGGCGTGAAGTAGAAGGGTACGTAATTGTCCAACAGGCTGTTGGACTTATTGGGCTTGGGAGCCGTAGCCGACGGCCAACGAATGTTGCATGCGCTAAAAACTGTAGGAGCGAGCTTGCTCGCGATCCTTTGATCTTTCTTGTATCCACCAATATCCAGAAAAGTTTGGTCTTAATTCTTTTTAAGTATTTCTGGCTATAACCCGCGCTCGGTAAAGTATCGCTACCTTCGATCGTTACCTACGCTGGAATTCCTTGCCATGAGCGGCCCCCTGGGACATTCGACCCCGATTTTGACGTTCCCTCAGGGTGAAAAGGACCCCCTGTCTATCCGGGCCAAGGCCCTGGTGTTTGCCGACCCGCGTTCGCGCCAGTTGCTGGATTTTTTGCAGCAGGTGGGGCCGAGTGAGGTGCCGGTGTTGATCAATGGCGAAACCGGTACCGGCAAGGAGCTGGTTGCCCGTTATCTGCACGCGGCCAGTGGCCGGCGTGGCGCCTTTGTTGCGGTTAACTGCGGGGCGATCAGTGAGACCCTCGCCGAGAGTGAGTTTTTCGGCCACGAAGCCGGGGCCTTTTCCGGGGCCACCGGGCGGCGCGCAGGCTGGTTCGAAGAGGCCGATGGCGGCACGCTGTTTCTCGATGAAATTGGTGATCTGCCGTTGCCGTTGCAGGTCAAGCTGCTGCGCGTGTTGCAGGAGCAGGAGGTGGTGCGCGTCGGTTCGCGCAAGCCGGTGAAGATTGATGTACGGCTGGTGACCGCCACCAACGTCGATCTGGAGCAAGCGGTGGAGGCGGGTAATTTCCGTCTCGATTTGTTTTACCGGGTCAACGTCGCCCAAGTCTCGGTGTTGCCGCTGCGTGAGCGCCCGCTGGACATCCTGCCGCTGGTGGAACACTTCCGGCGTCTTTACAGCGCGCGCTTGAATATCAATGAACCGATGCTCTCCGAATCCGCGACGCAAGCGCTGCTGGATTACCCGTGGCCGGGCAATATCCGCGAGCTGGAAAACGTCGTGCACCTGGCGTTGCTGGTGGCCGGTGACAAGCCGATCCGCCCGGAGCACTTGAAGTTTTCAGGTGGGCTCAGCGTGGCCAAGGCCGGGGCGAGTACGCTGAGCAAGCTGCCGCAAGAGGTGATGCGTGAGCAGTTGCTGCGTTTGTTCGAGGTGCCGGGGGACACGCTGCTGCATGACATTGAAGACTTGATCGTGCGCGAGGCCTTTGCCTTTTGCGGTTTCAACCAGTTGCGCACCGCCGCGCTGCTGGGCATCACCCGTAATGCCATGCGCACCTTGCTGGTCAATCACGGGATGCTCAAGGGGCGCGCACCGAGCTAAGTGCGGCCGATGCGTCGTAACAGTGGCAGCAACTCCGCGCCTTGGTGGATGGCCTCTTCCAGGTGCGGAAAACCCGACAGCACAAAACACTCCACGCCCAGTTGGTAGTACTCCTCGATGCGCTGGGCGACGTGTTCATAGCTGCCCACCAGCGCAGTACCCGCACCGCCACGCACCAGGCCGACACCGGCCCAGAGGTTGGCCGACACTTCCAGTTCCCGCGCGCGCCGTCCGCGACCTTTGACCAGCCCCGTCTGGCGGGACTGGCCCACCGACTCATACGCGGCCATCTGCAACTGCGCCCGTTCGATGGCCTCTTTGGGGATCTCTTCCAGCAACCGCTCGACGTGCGCCCAGGCCTCATCGTCAGTGGGGGCGGCGAACACGTGCACGCGCAGGCCAAAGCGCAGAGTGCGGCCGCGGGCGGCGGCGCGTTCGCGCATGTGCAGGATGCGTTCAGCGATCATCGCCGGGGGCTCGCACCACATCAGGTAGGTTTGCGCATGGGCCGCGCCGACCTGTTCGGCGGCCTGCGAAGCACCACCAAAATAGATCGCGGGCGCTGGCGCCTGAGGCGCGATGGGGGCGCCGCCTGCGCTGCGGTAATAGCGCCCGTGATAGGGCTGGCTGCGGCCGCTCCACACCGACTGGAACACTTCAAGAAACTCGGCGGTGCGCGCATAGCGTTCGTCATGCTCCAGAAAGTCCCCCAGCGAGCGCTGCTCAAACCGGCTCGAACCGCTGACCACATGCAAATCCAGACGCCCGTCGCTAAGCAACTGCAAGGTCGCTGCACGGTGGGCGCTGTAGGCGGGCAGTTCGAGGCCGGGGCGCACGGTCAGCAAAAAGCGCAGGCGACGCACTTCTTGGGCCAGCACGGCGGTGATCAACCACGGGTCTTCGAAACCGCTGGCGGTCGGCACCATGATGCCGTCGAAGTCACCGAGTTCGGCCGCCCGCACCACTTGGCGCAGGTAGTCGAGGGTGGGCGCGCGTTCGCCCTGCTGGAACAGCCCGACACTGGGCAGGCCGCTGCTGGTCAGGTGGCGGCCGTCGCCGTTGGTGGGCAGGAACCAGTCAATCTCGATGGCCCCGTTAGCGGGTGTGGGCATGTCAGACGTTCTCCTTGCGCAGGCCCTGAGCTGCCAGCAGGGGCAGGACCTGTTCACCAAAGCGCAGCACGTCGCTGACCGACGGCTGGCTCTGAATCACGATATGTTCGATCCCCAGCCCATGCAGTTCTTGCAGGCGGGTGGCGAGTTGTTGCGGGGTGCCAATCAGGTAGGCCGGTTGCCCCGGCGCCGTTTGCAGCAGATTGGGATGGACCTCGAAATGGCGCAGCGGGTGGCCGCCGCGTTGCAGGCGCAGCACGCTGTCAGCCTCGCTGGTTGGGGCGGCCGGTAGCGCTGGCAGTTGTCGGGCGGCGGCCTCCCAGGCCTGCGCTTCGGTGTCGGCGAGGATCAGCCCGAAGGTGCAGGCAAACGCGAGCGGTGTTGACGGCTCAATGCTGGCGGCGCGCTGACGCTCGATGGCCTGGCGCAACTGTGCAGGCGGCGCCGCCCGTAACAGGCAAACCTGTGCCTGGCTGGCAATCAGCGCCGGGCTTTGGCTGTCGTTGAGGACGATGGCCGGGGCGGGCAAATCGCGGCGGGCATAACCGGCGTTTTCCAGTTGGAAGTAGCGGCCGCTGTAAGTAAACCCCCCGTCGCCGCCGCGCAACAGGCGCCCGAGGATATCGAGGTATTCGCCGATGCTTTCGCTGCGCTGGTCACGGTTGAGCCAGTCGTCGAAGGTGTGACGCGCGGTGCTTTGCTGGCTGTCCGGTAGGTGCAGGCGCACGCGGTTGCTGCTGATCGATTGCAGGCTTTGCACGGTGCTGGCCAGCGCGGCGGGGAGCATCACTTGCGGCGGCACGCTGACCGTCAGTTGCAGCTGGCGGGTATGTGCGCACAGCGCGGCGGCCACGCCCAGGCTGTCAGCACACTGGGAGCCGCCGGGTATCCACAGGCCATCAACGCCTGCGTATTCGACGGCCTGGGCCAACTGAATCCAGTGCCCTGGCTGCGCCGTCCAGTCGGGCGCCGCGCCCGCTGCGCAGAGCGGCAGTTGCCAGCTGAATTCAAGGGGCATGGGCAGGTTCCGTTACGGAGTGGACGCTGGCGCTGAAACGGTTGCTCGGTCGCGGCAGGCCCAGGTGTTCACGCAGGGTGCTGCCGCTGTAGCCGTGGCGCAACAGCCCGCGGTGTTGCAGCAATGGAATCACATGCTCGACGAAGGTGTCGATGGCGTCGGTCGAGTCGGTGAACAGCACATTAAAACCATCGCAGGCGCGGGTCTGGAACCCGTGTTCGAAGCGCTCGGCGATGTCATTGGGCGTGCTGCCCAGCGGGTTGATCGTGGTCAGAATCTTGAGGTGTTCAGGGTTGCGGCCCAAGGCAGCGGCACGCTGTTTGATGTCGTGATAGAAGGCTTGGGCAGCGGGCAGGTCGCGGTACTCGGCGATGATCACGTCGGCCACGCGGATGGCCAAGGCTGTGTCCGCTTCTGATGCGAGGGTGTGCACCCGCAGCGGGTGGCCTTGCGGCGGGCGGGCGACGTTCAGCGGGCCGCGCACCGAGAAGTGCTCGCCCTTGTGGTTGAGGGTGTGCAGTTTGCCGGGGTCAAAATAGCGGCCGCGGGCTTTGTCACGGATAAAAGCGTCGTCGTCCCAGCTGTCCCACAGGTCGTTAACCAGGTCGTGGCGTTCGATTGCGCGCTGGCTTGACGGCTCGCTGGCAACGCCCCAGGCGGCGCGGCCGTTGGACAGGTGGTCGAAGGAGGCGAGTTTACGGGCGATATGGTACGGCTCGGGGTCGTTCGGGCTGGCGATGAGGCCGATGCGCTCGGTGACGGCGGCCAGGGCCGACATCAAGGTCAGCGCTTCAAACTGTTCGGGTGGTTCGTTGAAGCTCAGGGCGGCGAATGTGCCGCGCTCGGCGCTGCGGGCGAGGGCCTTGAGGCGCTCGAAGTCCGGGCGACGGGTGTTGGCGGTGAAACAGGCACCCAGTATCAATGGGTCGGTACGGCGGGTCATGACAGCCTCCGTGCAAGTGTTCGGCAAAGCCCTGCCGCCGCTGGGGGCGGCAGGGCGATGGGTCAGAAGTTGTACGTCACGCCGGTGTACCAGTAGCCGCCGGTGGTGCCGTACGGCGAGAAGTTGCCGTACGGGAAGGCGCCTGAGCTGCTCGGCAGGTTTGTGCGTTCCGGGTAGATGTTGAACAGGTTGTTGGCGCCCGCCGTCAGGGTCAGGCTGGAGGTCAGGTGGTAGTCCACGTTGAGGTCGGTGATCCAGGCTGGCGAGAACGTGCGGTCGTAAATTTCTGCGGTGCCGTACTGGGTGTACTCGCCGTAGCGGGTCAGGTTGAGGCCGATATCAAACTTGTTGATGGTCCAGGTGGTGCCCAGAATCAGCTTGGACTCCGGGTTGCCGTGCTTGAGGTTGCCCTGGCGCTGACGGTTGTAGCCGCCGTCCGGGCCGAGGGTGGCCTGGGCCAGGGGCGAGGCGTGGATGTCATCAATTTCAGTGGTGTTCCAGTTGAAGCCCAGGGTGTAGCGCAGGTTCCCGTAGGCGCCCAGGTTCTGGCGGTAGTCGCCGATCAGGTCGATGCCGCGGGTGGTGGTGTCCAGTGCGTTGGTGAAGTAAGTCACCGCCTGGTTGGTCGGCAGCCCGGCGGCGCCGAGGATGGCGTCGATTTGCGGCGTGCCGCCCAGGTAGCCGGTCTGGTCGATGCGGTCCTTGATTTTGATCTGGTAGGCATCGAGGGTGATGCTGGTGGCATCGGTCGGTTGCAGGGTCAGGCCGAGGGCGAAGTTGGTGGATTTCTCCGGCTTGAGGGTGGTGGCCCCCAAGGCCTTGGCCACTTCAGAGTCGACCGCCACGTTGCGGTAGTTGAACAGGTTGCCGTTGACGCTGGTTTGCGAGGTGGAGCTGTAGATCTGCTGGGCCAGCGACGGCGCACGGAAACCGGTGCTGACGCTGCCGCGCACGGCGAGGATCGGCGTCAACTGATAACGGGTGGCGATTTTGCCGTTGGTGGTGGTGCCCGAACCGTCGTTGTAATGCTCGTAACGACCGGCCAGATCGACGTGCCATTTGTCGGTCAGGTCCTGACCGATCTCGCCGTAAGCCGCCAGGCTGGTGCGGCCTTTTTGGTCAGCATCGGCAGGCGTGGTGCCAGCACCGGAGATAGTCCCCGGCGCAATCGGGTTGCCGCTGACGCCCGTATCAAACGGGCCGCTGGCGTAAGAGGCGTAGTCGCCCTTGCCGATTTTGTAGTTCTCGTAGCGTTGCTCCAGGCCCCATGAAATCTGCGTCGGCTTGGCCAGACCAAAATCGAAGGCGCGGGTCAGGTCGAGGTTGTTGGTCCACTGGCTGAAGGTCTTCACCCCGGTGTCGACCGAGGTCGGCGAATCAGGCCCGTAGCTCAGGTTGTAGGTGTGGCGCAGGGTGGCTTCGGCGTGGTCCTGGCCGTAAGTACTGGACAGGTCGTAGTCCCAACCGGCGACGGTGCCTTTGCCACCGAAGGCCACCTGAAAGTCGTTTTCGATAAAGCGCAGGGTGTCTTCGATCCCTTCCGGGAACGGTGTGGCAATGCCGTCAAAGCTGGCGGGCTGGTGGAAGGCCAGAGGCTTTTCCGAGTTGCGCCGGGTGTAGGTCGAGAACGAGTACAGGGTCAGGTCATCGCTGACTGGCAGCTCGGCGTTGTATCCCAAACTGAAGTTGCGCGCCTCGGGCAGGCCGGTGCCGTAATAGGTGTGCTCCAGGCTGGTGTTGCCCGCGCTGTCGGTGTACGGGGCTTTGTCGGAGCGGTCGGAGACCTTCTGGTGGCGCACGTCCAGGCCAAAGTTGATAAAGCCGTCATTGGGCAGGGCAAGGCCGACGTCGCCGGTCTGGCGGATGGTTTCGCCGTCACCGTTTTGGTAGTTCTGGCCGTAGGTGGTTTTCAGGCTGCCACCGTGGTCGGTCTGTTTGAGGACGATGTTGATCACCCCGGCGATGGCGTCCGAGCCGTACTGGGCCGAGGCGCCGTCACGCAGGATCTCGACATGATCGATCAACGCGGTGGGGATCATGTCGAGGTCGACCGGCTGCGAGCCGGAGTTCAGCGACGTGCCGTTGTTGAGCAGGGCGCTGTTGTGGCGGCGCTTGCCGTTGACCAGCACCAGCACCTGGTCGCCGTTCAAGCCGCGCAGGCTGATGGGCCGCACCACCGACGCGGAACCGTAGCCGGACGACGCCGGCAGGTTGATGGACGGCAGCACGCGGTTCAGGGCGCGGGTCAGGTCAGGCTCGCCGGTGGCCAGTAACTGCTGGGACGAGATCACGTCCACCGGCGCGGTGCTTTCGGCCAGGGTGCGGGCCTGGCCACGGTTGCCGACCACCACGACGGTGTCCAGCGGGTTGTCGCTCTTGCTCTCGGCGGCCAGCAGCGGGCTTGCGGCCGTCGCGGCTTCGCACACGGCGAGAAACAACAGGCTGCGGGCGAAGATCTTGCGCGGCTGGGGTAAACCCGTGATGCGTGAAGAAGTCATGGTACGAAGGCTCCAGTGTGTTCCCCGGTTCGCGCCCTGCTGGGTGGCCAACCTTGTCGGGTAAGGCGACGGCATTGGCGTCGCGAAAAAGTGGTGAGTAGCGGCTTGTTGCCGGATGCTCTGGGGCATCAGTCTCAAGCTCTGGTGCAAAGGCCTTGAGCAAGGGCTGTGCCATTGTTGAAAAGCCTTTGTTAACAACGGCTTGCACGGCGGGTGTGAGCGGGGTTGGTGTTTTTGTAGCAATGCCCGATCAGGGTGTTGATTTTTCTACAGGGGCATTGGATGGCGAACCGGCTATTGACGGCGCTCTCGGCCTTGGCACATCACTTGCTCCACATCGGGTACCACCACCTTTTCAGGAAGCGATTGAATGCCACATCCCGGACCCCGCAATTTGCTCACCGACATCCCCGGCCTGTTGGTCGGCCACGCCATCGATGAACGTGTCGATACGGGCGTCACGGTGATCCGCACCGATCGCCCGTGGACTGCCAGCGTCGACATTCGTGGCGGCGGCCCGGGCGGGCGCGAGTCGGCGGCGCTGGAGCCGGAGAACATGGTCGGGCAGTTGCATGCGCTGGTGTTCTCTGGCGGCTCGGTGTTTGGCCTGGGCGCTGCGGATGCGGTGACGGCGGCGTTGTCGGTGCAAGGTGTTGGCCTGCATTTGAAGGCGGGCGCGCCGGCCATCCCCATCGTCCCGGCTGCCGTGTTGCACGACCTGTCCAATGACGGCGACAAGGACTGGGGGCTGGAGCCGCCTTATCGTCGTCTGGGCTTTGAAGCACTGAACAACTGCGCCGAGGATTTCGATCTGGGGGCGGCAGGCGCGGGGCGGGGCGCCATGGCGGGCGTGCTGCAAGGCGGTCTGGGTTCGGCCTCGCTGGATTTGGGCGACGGCCTGATGGTTGCCGCGCTGGTGGTGGCCAACCCGATCGGCTCGGTGTACATGCCTGATGGCGAAACCTTCTGGGCGTGGCCGTGGGAAATCGCGGGGGAGGCGGGCGGTACACGGCCGCAGGGCGAACAGGACTGCAATGATCCGATGCCTGAACTGTCGCGGCTCGATTCCATGGGCCGCCTGCAAGCCGGTGCGAACACCACGCTGGTGGTGGTCGCCAGCACCGCGCAGATGAGCACCGCCGATTGCAAACGCGTGGCCATCATGGCCCAGGACGGCATCGCCATGGCGGTGCGCCCGGCGCACTTGCCGTTCGATGGCGATACCGTGTTCGCCCTGGCCAGCGGCGAGGTTGAACTGAGTGCTGGCGCCCGCCGTCAGGTCGATATCGGCCGTATCGGCTCGGCGGCGGCCACCTGCGTGGCCCGCGCCATCGCCCGTGGCGTGTACCAAGCCCGCCGTTGAAACACCCCTCTGTAGGAGCGAGCTTGTCTCGCGATCTTTTGATCTTTTAAAAGATCGCGAGGCAAGCTCGCTCCTACAGAGGGGTGTTTGGGGTGTTAAGCACCACCTCAATCCGCGCTGCGGCGGCTTGCGCCAATGTCGGTAGGCCCAGCGCTTGGTACACCCGCTCCAGCGCCCGGTTGGTCGGTACGTCCTGTGCGTCATAACGACGACGCAATTCCAGCACCTGCTGCGCTCCGGCCCAGTCTTGCGCGTGCAGGCGAGCATCCAGTTCGATCTGGGCGAACAGGTCGCGCTGGGCATGGCTGCCGCCAATGTCGTTCAACCGGGGCAGGGCCACGCCCAAACGTTCCAGCGCCACTGGGTGTTCACCACGGGCATGGGCCAGCAACCCTTCGGCCAGCGGCAGAGTAACCTCGGCCCAGACCGCCCGGCTGAACACTGGCGCTTCACGCGCATGCTCGCGCAATGCGTGCAGTAATTGATCGGCCTCGGGCTTGCCTGCGCGGCCCAGCCCATACAGGTATTGCACGCTCAAAAACGGCTGCACGGTATCGCGATGGCGGGCTTGCAAGTACGGCGCGAGGGCCTGCCAGCGCTGGCCCACATCGATCCCGGCCAGCTCCAGACGGGCCAGCAGCGATACGGCGCCGATCTGGTCCTGGGAGTACGCCGGCAGCACGCCCCAGACATGCTGGTCGTAGATCTCCAGCACCCGCGCCTCATCGCCACGGGCCAAATAAAACAGCGCCAGATGCCACCAGTTGTGGGTGTACATAAACGAGTTGAGCCCCTGCCAATGGTGGCTGACGCTTTCCAGAAAACCGATGCCTTCTTCAATGCGCCCTTGGGTCAGCATCACGTGGGCCAGCGCATGTTGTGCCCAAGGCTCGCTCGCTTGCAGTTGCAGGGCGCGGCGCGCACTGGCTTCGGCCTCATCCAGCAAATGGCATTGCTCGTAGGCGAACGCCAGCATGCCGTGGCTCTGGGCGATATCGTCGTTGGCCGCCACGGCCTTGAGGGCGATGCGCAGCAGCGCCGGCCAGTTGCCGCGATTGAACTCTACGTACTGGTTGAGCTTGGCCGCGAACAGGTCGCGGGGGTACTGGTCGAGCAGCATTTCGCTGAGGTGCAGCACCTGGTCGAGGTCTTCGTTAATCCACGCCTGCAACAGCGCCACATACAGCGCTGCCCGTGGCTGCGGGTCGGCCACCTGCGCGGCGATTGTGCGAAAGCGCTCGGCCAGCACCGGGCCTTCGGGTGATTCGCTAAACATCATCAGGATGCCGGCCAGGGCATTGCTCAGCGCCGATTCCGGGTGGCGCTCGGCACTGGCCACAATCCCCTCGGCACGCGGGTGGTAGCTGAGAAAACCCGAGGTGAAATCGTCCAGCGCCTGACGCGCCAAGGGGTGGTCGGTGTCGATGGGGTTGCCGAGGTAGTCGTGTGACATGCGAGGTGTCCGCTCAAAGGTCGATCCGTTGTACAGGGCAAGGGCTGTGCCAGTTCGTGCGGCTGCGCAGTCAGGCGCACTGGGGGGAAAACAACACGTTGGCCACTGTTGCTTTTTCCACAGTCAGGTCCGGGGCTGTGGTTTTTTCATCAATGCGCCAGCGCCGCAGACCGCCGCGCCGCCGGTTCAGCGGCCGGTGGGGGAGTGGCACACCCCTTGCAAAACTGCTTGGCAGTGGGGCCGCATGCCCCGAGCAATTAACGCCAGGAGTTCGCATGTCCAGTCCAGCCCATCGTCATCCGCCTCGCCCCGGGCCGCTGCGCCTTGCCCTCAAACGCCTGGGCCTGCTGGCCAGCGCCGCGGTGTTTGCCGCCAGCGTTCACGCCGCCCCGCAAGACGGCGGTGTGCTCAACCTGATCGCCCAGCCCGAGCCGCCGTCGCTGATGCACGGCGTGGTCACCCATGTCTCGACCCAATACGTCAGCGGCAAGATCCTCCAGGGCTTGCTGACCTTTGACACCGATCTCAAGCCCAAGCCGGTGCTGGCGCGCAGCTGGACGGTGTCGCCGGACGGCCTCACCTACACCTTTGAATTGCAGCCCGACGTGCAATGGCACGACGGCAAGCCGTTCACCGCGTCTGACGTTAAGTTCAGCTTCGGCACCTTCTACCCTGAAGTCGATAAACGCATTGCCAGCGTGTTCGAGGAGTACCTCGACAACATCGACGCCAGCCAGCCGCACCAGGTGGTTTTCCACCTGAAAAAACCTTTCGCGCCGTTTCTGTCGTTGCTCGGCAGTGGCCTGCGCCCGATTGCCCCTGAGCACCTCTACGCGGGCACCGATTTTCGCAGCAACCCGTACAACCTCAAGCCGGTGGGCACCGGGCCGTTCAAGTTTGCGGAGTGGAAGCGCGGCGCTTACATCAAGCTGGTGAAGAACCCTAACTACTGGAAGAAAGGCTTGCCGCACCTGGACGCGATTGTCTTTCACGTGATCCCGGACGGCTCCTCCCGTGCTGCCGCTTTTGAGCGCAACGACGTGCAGGTGCTGCGCAGCGGCGATGCCGACTACTCCGATCTCAAGCGCCTGGGTGCACTGCCGGGCGTGGAGTCTTCGGACAAGGGCTGGGAGCTGTACTCAGGGCTGGCCTACTTGCAGTTCAACACCCGCAAGCCACCGCTGAACAACCCCAAGGTTCGTCAGGCGATTCTGTATGCGCTGAACCGTCCGTTTATCGTCGACAACATCTTCTTTGGTGCGGGCAAGGTCTCGCCCGGTGCTTTCGCCTCCAGCTCGCCTTATCACGACCCGCAACTGCCGCAGTACGGCTATGACCTGGCCAAAGCCAAGGCGCTGATCGCTGAGTCCGGGGTGGACGTGGGTGCGGTGCGTATTCGTTTGCTCAACGGTGAGAAAGGCGGCGCCTGGGAGCGTCTGGCGGAGTACACCCGACAGGCCTTGCAGCCGCTGGGTTTCAAAGTGCAGGTGGTGACGTCGGACGCGGCGACCTGGTTCCAGCGCGTCAGCGATTGGGACTTTGACCTGACCTACAACTTTATCTTCCAGATCGGCGACCCGTACCTAGTCAACGCCTACCTGTACCGCACCGACTACATCCTCAAAACCTCGCCGTTCGCCAACGTCGGCGGCTACAGCAACCCGGACGTCGACAACCTGTGGAGCAAGGTTGCTGACACCCCTGAAGGCGCGGAGCGGACTCGCGTGTACAGCGAGCTGGAGCACAAACTCAACGACGACCTGCCGGTGGCGCCGATCTTTGAGATGCGCTACCCGACGCTGTTCCACAGCCAGGTGAAGAACCTGCTGCAAACCGCCACCAGCCTTAACGAAGACTACGAGAGCGTCTACCTGGACGCCCCGGCGCCATGAGCGGCGTGTGGTTCCTGGGCGCACGCCTTGGGCGTGCGCTGCTGATGATCTTAGGTGTGCTGGTGCTGAGCTTTTTGCTGGTGCGTTTGGCACCGGGGGATCCGGCGCAACTGATGGCCGGTGAGGCGGGCGTGGACGATGCCCAGTACATCGCCAAGTTGCGCAGTGAGATGGGGTTGGATCAGCCGTTGCCCCAGCAGTTATTGCACTACTTGGGGCAGGTGGCGCACCTGGATCTGGGATATTCCTATCGCAATCAGGCGCCGGTCTGGGACTTGTTGTCCGAGCGCTTGCCCGCCACCTTGAGTCTGATGGGCTCGGCGTTTGTCATCTCGTCACTGTTCGGCGTGGCCCTTGGCGCGCTGGCTGCGCTCAGCCGCCAGCGCCGCCGCTGGCTGGACGGGCTGATTTCCAATGGTGCGCTGTTGTTGTACGGCACGCCGCCGTTCTGGTTGGCGATGCTGTTGATCGTGTTGTTCTCGGTCAAGCTCGACTGGCTGCCCGCGTTCGGCATGCAGACCGTCGCCGCCGACCTGAGCGGCTTCGCCTGGCTGGGCGACCGGCTGCGCCATCTGGTGCTGCCGTGCCTGTCGCTGAGCTTTCTGTTCCTCGCTTTGTACGTGCACCTGACCCGCGCCGCCACCCTGGAGGCGCTGCAACAGGAGCATGTTTACACGGCCCGTGCCAAAGGCCTGGCGCCGTCACGGATCGTCTTCGCCCACGTGCTGCGCAACGCGCTGCTGCCGGTGGTGACCTTTGCCGGGTTACAACTGGGGCAACTGGCCAGCGGCGCCTTGCTGATTGAAGTGGTGTATTCCTGGCCGGGCATCGGCCGCTTGATGTACGACGCCCTGTCCCAACGTGATTACAGCGTGTTGCTGGGCGGCTTTTTGCTGATCTCGGTGTTGGTGGTCGGTTTCAACCTGCTCACGGATTTGGCTTGCCGCCTGATCGACCCGCGCATCGGCGCCGAAGGGGCAGCACGATGAGGGATTCCAGTGTGTGGCAACGTTTTATCGGGCAACCTGCGGCGCTGATCGGCGCGCTGTTTTTATTGCTGCTGGGCCTGCTGGCCGTGGCGGCACCGTGGCTCTGCCAGGGCTCGCCCTGGGAAATGAACACCACGCCCATGCTCGCGCCGTTTACCCAGGCCGGGCATTGGCTGGGCAGCGACATGTTGGGCCGCGACCTGGCCACCGGCTTACTGTACGGCGCCCGGGTGTCGCTGTCGGTGGGCGTGTTGGCGACGCTGGCCACCTTGCTCACCGGCTTGCTGGTGGGGGCATTGGCCGGTTACTTCGGCGGCTGGCTGGACGCGGTGCTGATGCGCGTGGCCGAGTTCTTCCAGATCATTCCGCAACTGGTGCTGGCGGTGATTCTGGTGGCGGTGCTGGAGCCGTCGCTGGGCACCATCGTGTTGGCCATCGCGCTGGTCGCCTGGCCTGCGGTGGCGCGGTTGGTGCGCAGCGAGTTCCTCAGCCTGCGCCAGCGTGAATTCGTGCAGGCTGCGCGGGTGCTGGGGCAAGCGCCGTTGGCCATCGTGTTCCGGCAAATCCTGCCCAATGCCTTGGCGCCGTTGCTGGTGACGCTGAGTTTTGTGATGGCCACGGCGATTCTCACCGAAGCCGCGCTGGCCTTTCTCGGCCTTGGCGACCCGGATGCCATGAGCTGGGGCTACATGATCAACGCCTCGCGCGGGATGCTGCGCGACGCCTGGTGGATGAGCCTGATGCCGGGGCTGGCGATTCTGTTTTGCGTGCTGGCGGTTAACCGTGTGGGCGAAGGCCTGCGCATTGCTTTTGAACCTGCCCGTCGCCCTGGAGACTCTGCATGAGCGCAGCCCAACCGATTTTGCTCGACGTCGAGCACTTGCGCATCGCCTTGCCGTCGGGCGGCGACCGCAGCCACGCACTGCATGACGTGTCGCTGCACGTGCGCGAAGGCGAATGCCTGTGTGTGGTGGGCGAGTCCGGCTCGGGCAAGTCGATGCTGGCCAAGGCTCTGCTGCGCCTGCTGCCAGCACCTCTAAAAATCGAGCACGGCACCCTGCGCTGGCGTGGTGAAGACCTCGCCAACCTGGATGAACCGGCCATGCGCGCCTTGCGCGGGCGCGACATCAGCATGGTGTTTCAAGAGCCGATGAGCGCGCTCAACCCGTTGCTCAGTGTGGGTCGACAGATCGACGAAACCTTGCAGGCCCATGGCGTGAAAGACCGCGCCCAGCGCCGCGCTCGGGTTGTCGAACTGCTCGGCTATGTCGGCCTGCCGGACCCGCAGCGGCTCTACCATGCCTACCCGTTTGAATTATCCGGTGGCCAGCGTCAGCGCGTGGTGATCGCCATGGCGCTGGCCTTCGCGCCGAAGTTGCTGATCGCAGATGAGCCGACCTCGGCATTGGACGTGACCACGCAACGGCAAATCCTCGATTTGCTGCGGCGCATCCAGCGTGAGCAGGGCATGGCCATGCTGTTTATCACCCACGACTTTGCTGTGGTCGAGGCCATTGCCGACCGCGTGCTGGTGTTGCAAAAGGGCCATTACGTCGAAGCAGGCACAGCGGCTCAGGTACTGGGTGCGCCGCAGCAAGACTACACACGGCAGTTGATTGCGGCGGTGTCTGCGGCACCCGATCACCCGCGCCCGACCCTGGCGCCGGGAAAGCCGGTGTTGCAGGCGCAGCAGCTGGAAAAACACTTCAGCCGCCGCCTCGGTTGGTGGGGGCGGCGCACCACGCGGGCGCTGGCGGGTGTCGACCTGCAACTGGCCGAAGGCGAAACCCTGGGTATCGTCGGTGAATCCGGCTCGGGCAAATCGACCTTGGGCCGCTGCCTCGTGCGTTTATTGCGCAGCGATGGTGGCAGCTTGCACTGGCACGGGCGTGACGTCACCGACCTGCCTGAAGCGCGGTTGCGCGGGCAGCGTGGCGAGGTGCAAATGATCTTTCAGGACCCGTTCGCCTCGCTCAACCCGCGCCAGCGCATCGGCACGCAACTGATGACCGGGCCGCTGGCCCAAGGTCGCAGCCCGGCGCAGGCGGCAGAAAAAGCACGAGAAGTGCTGGGCTTGGTGGGCCTGCCAGAAACCGCGCTGGAGCGTTATCCCCATGAGTTTTCCGGCGGCCAGCGCCAACGTATCGGCATCGCCCGGGCCTTGGCGGTGGAGCCCAAAGTGCTGATCGCGGACGAATGCGTGTCGGCACTCGATGCGCTGATTCAGGTGCAAATTCTTGAATTGCTTGAGGACCTGCAACGGCGGTTGAAGCTGAGTATTGTCTTCATCACCCACGACCTGCGCGTGGCGGCGCGCTTGAGTGACCGCATCGCCGTGATGCAGGCCGGGCAAGTGGTGGAGCAGGGCGCGACCGCCGCGTTGCTCGGCCAACCCAACCACCCTTACACCCGCAGGCTGCTGCAAGATTTTGCGCTGCATACCCAGGTGCTGGAGGCCACACCATGAGCCAACGGATGATGAGCCTCAACGCGTTTTTGATGGCCACCGGGCACCATATCGCGGGCTGGCGCCACCCCGAGGCGCAGGCCGATGGCGGCCTGAACTTCGCCCACTATCAGCAACTGGCCCGCACTGCCGAGCGCGGTTGTTTCGATGCGTTGTTCCTCTCCGACACCTTGGCCATGTTGCCGGGCAGCGTTGAGGCGCTGAGCCGCATGTCGCGCACCGAGCACTTCGAGCCGCTGACGTTATTGGCGGGGTTGGCCGCCGTCACCGAGCGCATTGGCCTGGTGGCGACGGTGACCACCTCTTACAACTCGGTTGAGTCGCTGGCCCGGTCCTTCACTTCCCTTGAAGCCCTCAGCGGGCAGCGCAGCGGCTGGAATCTGGTGACCTCCAGCAATGCCAACGAAGCCTTCAACTTTGGCCGCGACGGCCACTTCGAACACGCCCGACGTTATGAACGGGCCCACCGCTTTTTGGCCGAGGTGCAGCAACGCTGGGCCAGCGCCGGTGTAGCGCCGGTGCAAGTGCTGGCCGGTGCCTCACGGGAAGGCTGCGAGCTGGCAGCGGCCCATGCCGAAGTGGTGTTCACCGCACAACCTGAGCTGGCGGGCGCCCAGCGTTTTTACCGTGACCTCAAGGCCTTGTTGCCCAAATACGGGCGTAGCGCCGAGCAGGTCAAAATCATGCCGGGGGTGATGCCCATCGTCGCTGACACGGCGGATGAAGCGCAGGCCTTGTTTGATCAGTTGCAAGGGTTGGTGCAGCCCGAAGTCGGTCTGTCGCTGCTCGCAGATATTGCCGGTGGCACCGACCTGTCGGCCTTCGCGCTGGATGGACCGCTGCCTGAACTGCCCGCTACCGAGTCCGGGGTCAGCCGTCGTGACCTGCTGATCCGTGTGGCCCGAGCAGAAGGCTTGAGCATTCGCCAGCTTTACTTGCGCATGGCAGCGGCACGCGGGCATCTGGTGCTGGTGGGCGATGCGCGGCACGTGGCCGACACACTGGAGCAATGGTTTGTCGAAGGCGCCGCCGATGGCTTTAACGTGATGCCGCCGTATTTGCCCGGTTCGCTGGATGCGTTTGTCGACAAGGTGGTGCCTGAGTTGCAGCGCCGTGGCTTGTTCCGCCGCGCTTATCAGGGCCGCACCTTGCGTGATCATCTAGGCCTGCCCCGTCCCGATTATTTTGCCGCTCAGGAGGCCAAAAGTGCCCAAGGCTGACCCCAACCGATTCGCTCACTTGCCGCTGGTGCGTGGCCAATTGATAGACGTGCGCCCCGGACGACGGCTGAGCGTGGCCGTGCATCAGGGCAATCGCGACACCGTGGTGTTTTTGGGCCATGGCAGCGGCGGCAACAAAGACCAGTGGCGCGAGCTATGGCGCAACTTGAGCGAGCAGGGCTACACCTTGGTGGCTTGGGACCTGCTCGGCCATGGCGACAGCGACAAACCGCGCGACGCCAACGCCTACGCCTGGGACGAACTGGTGGCCGATAATCTGGCGGTGCTCAAGCGCTATGCCGGGCCGCGCAATCTGTACGTGGCGCACTCCTACGGCACCGGCTTGGCCATGAGCACTTTGCTTGCATTGCCGAGCCAGCAACCGGCGCTGCGCATCGACGGCGCGTTGCTGCTGGGCAGCGTCTTGCATCGCCCGGTGGGGACGGGTGGGTTGTTGAGTTTGCCGAACTGGCTGCTGACGTTATTACGGCCGATCTTGGCCAAAGACTTTCGCGCCCGCGCCTGGCACCCCGAGGCTGATCCTGCGTTGGTCGACTACGAGGACGGCCTGGCCCAGTGCAACCGCCTGGACGTGTTCAAAGCCCTGATGAACAACGCCCAATGGCCCGACGCCCAGGCGTTAGCCGGGCTGGATGTGCCGGTGTACGTGGTGTCTGGCGAAACCGACGGCCTGACCCCCGCCAGCGGCGGCGAAGCCCTTGCCCGCCACCTGCCCAACGCGCACTACCAGTTGTTGCCCTGCGGCCACCAACTGATGCTCGAATGCCCGGAGCAAGTGCTGCAAGCCTTTGAGCGTTTAGCGGCCAACTGTTGACCTCTGTAGGAGCGAGCTTGCCTCGCGATCTTTTGATCTTTTAAAAGATCGCGAGGCAAGCTCGCTCCTACAAGGCATTACCGGCTCAGCACGTCATTTAAAGACCGGTCAAAGTTGTGCAGTGCATTGATTTGGACGTTTTGTTGCTGGGTGATGTCGCGAACAATGTCTTCACTGCGTTTGTTACCCGCCCACACGGGCGTCAGGGATGTCGCATCATGACCGGTTGCCGTGGCGATGTAGTTCAAGTGCTTGTCATAGAAGTAAGCCGTTGTGGTCGATTCAATATCAGAACTGCGCGGCGTGATTAGCTGGCTATGTGTGTCAATCACCACGATCACGTCAGGTTTGGCCGCCTTCAGGGCTTCGACGTCCGGATAGACGGTGACAGTGCCAAATCGACGTTGCAGGGCGCTTTTTACCCAATCGACAGCAAGGTCAGGATTGGACGTGGCGATGTACGCATCACGAATCGCCGGGACCAGCAGGCTTTGGCCAAATCCCGTGCCTGCGTTGGCCTGGTAATGCTCAAGGTAGGCCCGATTGGTCTGGGTGTTCTGGCTGTAAAGGATGCCGAGAGTCAGCTGTTGGCCTGTTTCGACCGTGGCCCCGGTGTTGCCGCTTTCAGGTGGGCCATAAAGGCCACTCAATGATGAAACGGCTGACGGTGCAGCAGGAATCGAGCACCCGGATAACAGGGCTACGGCCGTCAATGTCATGACAAACCCCAGTTTCATGGCGGTTCTCCAAGGGTACTTAACACTCAGTCATTAATGGCTGGGCGGGAGCAAGACAGTAAGGCGATGACCTGGCCCCCGCGACAGAGGCATTTAGTGCGGTTGCATGGCGAAACCAACGCCAAAGCGGTTCCAGGCGTTAATCGCAGCGATTACAAAGGTCAGCTCTGAAAGCTCTTGCTCGTTAAACTGCGCCGCCACGGCGTGGTAAATGTCATCAGGTGCGTGTCGCTCTGCGACCAGGGTTAGGGTTTCGGTCCACAGCAACGCGGCGCGTTCACGGGCGTCGAAAAAAGGCGTTTCTTTCCAGGCGCTGATAGCCATCAGGCGGCGGGGTGTCTCACCGGCTTTCAATGCGTCTGCTGTGTGCATATCGATGCAGTACGCACAGCCGTTGATTTGCGAAGCACGAATGCGCACCAGCTCTCGCAGCGAAGCAGGCAGGATCGATTGAGAGGCGGCTTTCTCCAGGCCCATCATTGCTTTCATGGCGTTGGGGGCGGCTTCGTAGTAGTTGATGCGTTTGTTGCTCATGGGGTTTTCCTCTAAATGTCGCCACTTGCCGTGGCATGGGCAAATTGTAGGAACTCCAAAAGCTCGGATAAACTAGCCGAAATCGTTTTGTTCTTACGGGAATTCGTACAATGGCGCTCGACCGTTTAGAGGCAATGCGTGCGTTCTGCCGCATTGTCGAAGTGGGGAGTTTCAGCGGGGCGGCCGAGTCTTTGGGGCTGGCTAAAACCACTATTTCGGGGCAGGTGCAGGCGCTGGAGCAATTGCTTGGCATCAAGCTGTTGCACCGCACGACCCGCAAGGTTTCACCCACCACCGAAGGCACGGCTTATTACAGCCGGGCCCGAGCGCTGATTGACGAGGTAGACGAGCTGGAAGCGTCTGTTTCCAAAAGCCGCAACATCGTTCGCGGTCGGGTTCGAGTCGAAATGCCTTCCCCGGTTGGCATCCTGCTGATTGTGCCGGCGCTGCCTGATTTCGCGGCCAGGTTCCCGGATATCCACCTTGATATCGGCTGCAGCGAACGGGTGACGGATCTGGTGCAGGAGGGCGTGGATTGCGCCATTCGCGGCGGTACGGTGTCGGACCCGGATCAGGTCTGCCGACCCGTAGGGCAAATGCATTTTTGCTTGTGCGCCTCCCCGGCGTACCTGGCAAAAGCGCCGCCCCTCAAGGTGCCCGCCGACCTGGCCGGGCATCAGCATCTGGGGTTCAAGTTTCCGGCCACTGACAGGCGTTTTGTGCCAACCCTGCAGCGGGGTGAGGAACGCTATGTGCTGGATCTCCCGCCGACCATGTACTTCAACAATGGCACTGCCACCGCCGCTGCGGCGGTCGCAGGGCTTGGGGTCGCCTTTATCCCCACGGCAGAAGCCGTGGCCCACTTCAGCAGTGGTGCGCTGGTAGAGGTGCTGGCGGACTGGACAATGCCGAGCATGCCGATGTCCATTGTTTACCCTTACACGCGGCACTTGTCGGCCAGGGTCCGGGTGTTCACAGACTGGGTGGCGGCCTTGATGGCTGATGATCCGTTATGGGCTCTGCCCTATTAGAGTCATGACTTCGCCAGACGCCGGGTTAACCCGGCGTCTGGCGTATCGGTCACTTTATGGGGGCGGGCGGAGCAGGCGCATGTTCTGGCCAGCCTCCGGCCAGGGAGGCATACAGGTCCACTGCGCTGGTGGTGCTGCGGGCCTGACTGTCGGCTTGGGAGATCTGTGCGGTGTACAGCGCTCGCTGCACATCGAGCAGTTCGAAGAGCTCAATGGCGCCAGCCTGGTAGCGGGCGCTGGCAATGCTGGACGCGGTGTTCAACTCGTTGGCCGCACTCGTCAGCCGGGCATTTTCAGCCTGGCTGCGGCTGAGGCGAACCAGTGAGTTCTCGACGTCTTCCAGCGCTTTGAGCACCGTTTGTTGATATATCGCCAAGCGGGCCGCGGCTTCGGCGTCGGAGGCGGCGATGCGGCTTTTGACTCGGCCTACGTCCAGAAAGGACCAGTCAATGCCCAATAGCGCCAGGTTCGACTCGGCACCTGCCGAGTAAAGCCCGCCGCCATTGAACGCGAACGTCCCGATGGCCGCGCCCAGGCTGACCCGCGGAAACAGGTCGGCCGTGGCGACGCCCACGCGTGCGGTGGCGGCATGCAACTGCTGCTCAGCTGAGGCGACATCCGGGCGCCGCCGGATGACTTGCGCAGGCGTGCCGGGCTCGATGACCTGCGGCGCCGTCGGCAGCGCGGCATCGGCTTGCAGTCGTGCATCCAGCGCGGTGGGCGGCAAGCCGGCGAGTACGGCCAGGCGGTGCCGGTCCACGGCCACTCGCGCCTGAAGGGGCGGCAGGCGTGACAGTAATATCTCAAGCTGGGCCTGTGCCCGGGACAGGTCGTAAGTCGACCCGCGCCCGGTTTGCAACCGCCCCTGGACGATCTCCAGTGTTTGCTTCTGGCTGTCGGCATTCGCTTGCGAAAGCCTGAGCATCTTCTGTGCAGCACGCAGGTCGATGTAGGTAGACGCGACCTGGCTGACCACTGCAACTTGCATGGCGTACAGGTCGCTGGCTTTGGCCTGTGCGGCGGACCTGCTGGATTCTACCGAGCGCCGTACCCGGCCCACGAGGTCCAGCTCCCAGCTCAGCGAAGCCTTGTTGGCATACACATCATTGCTGCGGGGCGCACCGTTGGCTTCGTCGGTGCTGGCTCTCTGGTGACCCGCTTGTCCGGACATCGTGACGGTCGGGATCTGGTCGAACCGGGCGAGGCGCAGTAGCGCATTCGCCGCATCGTAGTTGGCCAGCGCTGTTTGCAGGTCATGGTTGGCGGCCAGAGTGGTCTCTATCAGCGCGGTGAGCTGAGGGTCTTCAAAACGTTCCCAGAACGCAGCGCTGGCCGCGTTTGCCTGCGCTTGTCCGGTCTCTTGATCCTGTGTCCGGGTAAAGGTCGCAGGCAGGTCGGGTGTCTGTGGTCGATGAAAGTCAGGCCCGACGGTGCAACCTTGCAAGAGTGCCAACAGGACGGGCAGGGGCCAGTTTTTTAGCTTAATCATGGTGCAGGGCCTCCGCTGCATGGGGTGACAGGTGCGAGGGATGGGCTGGGACACGGGCGCCCAGTTTTCTCAGGACCACGTAGAACACCGGTGTCAGGAACAGTCCGAAGATCGTCACCCCGAGCATGCCGAAGAACACGGTCACGCCGGTGGCATGCCGCACTTCACTACCGGCCCCGGCTCCGATCAGCAGCGGGACGGCCCCGGCAATAAAGGCCACTGAGGTCATGACGATCGGGCGCAGGCGCAGGCGGCAGGACTCCAGTGCTGCCTCCAGGGTGCTGCGGCCTTGCATCTCCAGTTCACGCGCGAATTCCACGATCAGGATGGCGTTTTTGCACGCCAGCCCCATCAGCACCACCAGGCCTACTTGCACGAACACATTGTTGTCGCCGCCCGCCAGCCATACCCCGCTCAGGGCTGCAAACATGCACACCGGCACGATAAGAATCACGGCCAGAGGCAATGTCCAGCTCTCGTACAGGGCTGCCAGCACCAGGAACGCGAGAATCACGGCAATCGGGAAAACGATGATGGCGGTGTTGCTTTGGGTGACCTGCTGGTAGGTCAGATCGGTCCATTCCAGTTCGATACCGCGCGGTAGCGTACGGGCAGCGATCTCTTCCAGTTTTTTGATGACTTCCCCTGACGACAACACGCGCGGGTCGGCATCGCCAATCAGGTCGGCGGCCGGGTAGCCGTTGTAACGCATGACCGGATCCGGGCCGAAGGTCGACACGATGTCCACCATCGAGCTGATTGGCACCATCTCACCGTGCACGTTGCGCACGCGCAAATTGCCGATGTCTGCAGCGCTCTGCCTGAAGCCGGTATCTGCCTGAGCAATAACCCGGTACACGCGGCCCAGCATGTTGAAGTCATTCACATAGACGGAGCCCAGATAGGTCTGCAAGGTGTCGAAGACCGCTGTGGGGTCGACGCCTTGGGCCTGGGCTTTGGTTCGATCCAGTTTCACTTCCAGTTGCGGTATGTCGGACTGGTAAGAACTGACCGGGAACGTCATGCCCGGGGTGCTCGCCACTTCGGCCTGAAATGCCTCCAGCGCTTTTTGCAACGCGGCATATCCGAGCCCGCCGCGATCGGTCAAAAACAACGAGTAGCCTGAGCCATTCCCCAAGCCTTGAATCGGCGGGGGCAGCAGTGCATAGGCGGAACCGTCCTTGATGGCGGCAAACTTGACGTTGAGCTCGGCATTGATTTGCTCGGCGCTGCGTGAGCGCTGCGAAAACGGCTTGAGCAAGATGTAGGAGGTCACAAGGTTAGGCGTTGTGGTGCTTTGCAAGGCGTTCAAGCCGACATAGGAGTTGGCGAAGTCCACGCCTTCGACGGTCAAGGCAATGGCTGACATTTCACGTGCGACCGCCTCGGAGCGCGCCAGTGAAGCACCGGGCGGCAGCGTTGCGCCTGCAAAGAGGTAAAGCTTGTCCTGGTTGGGAATAAAGCCGCTGGGGATCGTGTTGAACAGCATTCCGGTTGCGCCCAGCAACAAGGCATACATCACAAAGACCACACCACGGCGTGGCAACAGCCGCGCGATGCCACTTTCATAGCGCTCCGAGCTGCGATTGAAGAACCGGTTGAACGGACGCAGCAACCAGCCCAACGCACTGTTCATCCAGCGCGTCAGCCTGTCAGGCGGTGAGTGGTGATGACGCAGCAGCTTGGCCGCCAACGCGGGCGACAAGGTCAGCGAGTTGATGGTCGAGATGACCGTCGAGATGGCGATGGTTACTGCGAACTGTTTGTAGAACTGGCCGGTGACACCACTCATGAAGGCCATCGGAATGAAGACGGCACACAAGACCAGCCCGATGGCCAGAATAGGCCCCGAAACTTCACGCATGGCCTGGTGGGCTGCCTCCAGCGGGCTGAAGCCCAGCTCGATATTGCGTTCAACGTTTTCCACCACGACGATGGCATCGTCCACCACGATACCGATGGCCAGGACCAGGCCGAACAGGGTCAGGGTATTGATCGAGTACCCCAGTAAATACAGAAAGGCGAAGGTCCCGACGATGGACACCGGGACGGCAATCAGCGGAATGATCGAGGCGCGCCAGGTTTGCAAGAACAGCACCACGACCAGGACGATGAGCACCATCGCTTCGAGCAGGGTGTGTTGCACGGAGTTGATGGACTCACGCACAAAGACGGTCGGGTCCCAGACGCTGACGTAACTCACGCCCTCCGGGAAGTCCTTGGACAGGCTGTCCAGCTTGGCGTAGACCGCGTTTGCAACCTCGATGGCATTGGCGCCGGGGGTGAGGAAAAAGCCGATGGCGACTTCCGGGTTTTTGCCTCGAAATACCCGCAGCGTGTAGTCGTTGGAGTCCAGTTGCACACGGGCCACATTTGACAGGCGGGTGACCTGCCCGTCGCTGCCGGTCTTGAGGATGATGTCGCCAAATTCCTGTTCGGTTTTCAATCGCCCTTGAACGTTGATCGAAATGAGAAATTCGTTATTTTGCGGCGAAGGCTCTGCCCCCAACTGGCCTGCCGACACCTGGACGTTCTGTTGGCGAATCGCTGCGATTGCGTCTTGAGCGGTAATCCCGCGTGCTGCGAGTTTGTCCGGGTCGAGCCAGACGCGCATCGCGTAGTCGCCTGCGCCGTACAGAATGACGTCACCAATGCCGGGGATGCGTGACAGCTCATCTTTGACATGCAGGCGCAGGTAGTTACGCAGGTACAGGGCATCGAACTGGTCGTTGCTC
Source organism: Pseudomonas helleri (assembly GCF_045830615.1). Taxonomy (NCBI): domain Bacteria; kingdom Pseudomonadati; phylum Pseudomonadota; class Gammaproteobacteria; order Pseudomonadales; family Pseudomonadaceae; genus Pseudomonas; species Pseudomonas helleri. The sequence continues at coordinate 621,656 of NZ_CP174501.1, forward strand.
GAATACATGTCGACGAACATCAAGGGTGTCGGTGATTGCTTCTGGGTGGTAATGCCGTACTGGCGAACCGACTCGGGCAGGCGCGAAAGGGCCTGGCTGACCCGATTCTGCACGCGCACCGCAGCCGTGTCAGGGTCGACCTTGGCGTTGAAGGTGACCACCACTTGCAGGGTGCCGTTGGAGCTGGCAACCGACTTCATGTAGATCATGTCTTCTACACCGGTGATCGCCTCTTCCAGCGGGACGGCGACCGAATCGGCGATTTCTTTGGGGTTGGCGCCCGGATACGTGGCTTTCACTACCACGGTGGCAGGCACTACTTCCGGGTATTCGCCGACTGGCAGCAGCGGAATTGCGACCAGGCCAGCGGCGAAAATAATGATCGACAGCACCATCGCGAAGATGGGTCTGTCGATAAAAAACTTGGAAAAGTCCATAACAGGAGCCTTTGGCGATTAGTGATCGTTTATTACGAGGCTGGGCACATGAAGTGTGTTGTTACCCGGGGAGTGTGATTGGGGAGTGACCGGTGTATCAGTGGCATGGATGTTTTGCAGGCCGGAGACAATCAGGGTGTTATCGTTTTCCAGCCCTGAAGTAATCACGCGTTGTTGGTCGATCAGTTGGCCTGTTTCGACATAACGCTTGATGGCTTTATTGTCGTTGCTCAGCACATAGACGTACTTTTTGTTTTGGTCGGTCAATATTGCCCGTTCGGGTATTAGCAGCGCCGGTGTCGGTTCGCCCACCGACAGTTGAACTTTTGCAAATAAACCGGGGGTAAATAAACGGTCGCTGTTATTCACCGTGGCGCGCGCCCGAACAGTGCCGGTTGTTGCATTGACCTGGTTATCCAGGAAGGTGAGTTCGCCGGTGTAAGGGTGGCCTTCATCGTTTGCCAAGCCGATGCGCACGGATGTGTCTTGGGATTGTTTCAGGGTCTTCTGGTAGTTCAGAAAACTGTGTTCATCCGGGTCAAAGTAGACATAGACCGGGTTCTGCGAGACCACGGAGGTCAGGGCGGATTGGTCAGCGACGGCGAGGTTGCCCAGGGTCAATTGCGCGCGACTGGTGCGCCCGTCAATGGGTGAGCGAACCTCGGTGAAGGCCAGGTTCAGCGTGGCCGCCTCCACTGCAGATTCGGCAGTGTGGACATCGGCCAGGCTTTGATCGCGGGTTGCACGTTTTTGCTCTGCCTCTTCTTTGGACACAGCGTTGCTTTTGAGCAGTTGCTGCGCACGAAGGTCCTGCTGGCTGGCCAGTGCAAGGGCAGCGCGGGCCCGTTCCAGCTGTGCCCGTGCGCTGTCCAGTGCGGTGCGATAAGGGCGCTGATCGATCACGAAGAGCAAGTCACCCTTTTTCACTTCACTGCCTTCACGGTAAGCCACCCGGGTGATGTAGCCCCCGACGCGAGGGAGTATCACCACGGTGTCTGTGGCACTGACCCGACCATTGAAGCTGTCCCAGGTCTTGATGGTTTGCTGGGTGACACTGGCCACCTCGACAGCGGGGGGTTGACCCGCAGCGGCCTGGTCGGGCTTTTTGTAACAACCACTGATCAGTAAGGCAGTGGTGATCATTCCGGTAACGGCGACTAATCGAACGCGCACAGGATCATCCTTATCAAGGGGGATTAATGGGCTGAACGCGTGTTCATTGTTGGGTTTGCTGATCTTCTGCACGGAGGGCGTCGGGCATTGTTTTTTTCTCTTGCTCAGCCTTCTGTAGTTTGGCCTGTTTACGTTTTTCAATGTCTTTGGCTTGCTGTTCAAACATCGCTTTATTTCTTTCGTTAAAACGCTGAAGTGCTTCGGCGCCGTCAGACGCATGGGCAAAAAAAGGCAGGGTCAGAATGAATAACGCCATCAGTTTAAAAGAGGTTTTCATGGTTTTTCTCAAGTTGTGCGCGCACGAAGGCGCTCAATTAGATCAAGTTGAAGTGCTAATAAGTTAATAAGGGCTGGCGCGCTGGGGCGATAGAGTTAAATGGCTCTAATATTTCAATAAATCTTATAAGTTATTTAATTCGATAATGTTTTCTTAACGTTGATGCTTGTGGGTCATGATTGTCGTGATTGATCACAGTTTGCCTGGAGACAGAAGATGTTGTTTCGAGGCATGGGCGGACTATAGAAAAAAACGTTCCTTGGATAAACTGGGTCCCGACGTTTTGTTTTTACGGAAATTCGTACAATGGCATTTGACCGGTTGGAAGCAATGCGAGCGTTCTGCCGAATCGTTGAAGTCGGCAGTTTCAGTCGAGCAGCGGAGTCGTTGAATTTAGCCAAAACCACGGTTTCCGGTCAGGTGCAGGCACTTGAGCAACTGTTGGGCATGAAGCTGCTGCATCGCACGACACGCAAGGTGTCTGCGACAACCGAAGGGGCCGCTTACTATCGGCGTGCTCGTGCCATCCTGGAGGATGTCAACGAACTGGAAGCCTCCCTTTCGCCTAGCCGTAACGCGATCCGTGGGCATGTGAAAATTGAAATGCCTTCACCGGTGGGCACGTTATTGATTGCCCCTTCATTGCCCGATTTCACCCAACAATTCCCACAGATACACCTGGAGATCAGTTGCGATGAGCGCATTGTGGATTTGGTGGAGGAGGGGGTGGATTGTGCCATTCGGGTCGGTCAGGTCTCGGACCAGAACCTGATCTGCCGCCCGGTAGGGTTGATGCGTTACTGCTTCTGTGCCGCGCCTTCCTATCTGGCTGGAGCGCCTGGGCTTGATACGCCCTTTGACCTGCCGGCACACAAGCACCTGGGATTTAAATTCCCGGCGACCAACCGGCGGCATTTGCCGACGCTCACTCGAGGAGAAGAGAGCTTTACCCTTGACCAATTACCGACCCTCTATTTCAACAGCGGCGGCACGGCGACGGCCGCCACGGTGGCAGGGCTGGGCGTTGCGTTTTTGCCTCGTGCCGAAGCGGATGCGCATCTGCAACGGGGCACGCTGATTGAAGTCCTGGCGGATTGGCCAATGGAGAGCCTGCCCATCTCCTTGGTCTACCCGCAGACCCGCGACTTGTCGGCGAGGGTGCGGGCATTGCTCGACTGGACAACCGCGTTGATGGCGAGCAACCCGCTGTGGGCGCCTGAATAAATGCTGGCGTACCGAGTGCAAGGAATTAGTGAGAGTCAGGCAGGTTTCGGGGAGGGGCGAAAAGCCAAGTCAAAAGATCGAGAGGCAAGCTCGCTCCTACAGTTTGGGCCGTAGCAGATTTTTATTTCAGGCATTAAAAAGCCGGCTTGTGGCCGGCTTCTCGGGGGCGGGTTTGGTTTGTTTTTGGCAAACCGTACTCGCCTTCAAATCGGGGCGACCAGCGCGTTGGGCTGGTGTGGGGCATGGCCGCTTTTTGCGGCGGCCCCTGCAATCCGGCTGCCTGAGCAAGGGGTTGCGCGAGTGGGGCGAAGCATACTGGGAATCGGTTGCATTTCCCAGCACAAATTCCTCTTGTGGCTTCGCTGGTTCGCGCGCCAAGGCTCTATTCCGCTAGTTTGCACGGCACTGACGGGCGACGTTTATTGAGGGTGGACCACCAGAATACCCAGCCCAATATGCGTATGCGTTGTTCTTGTATCTGCGCCGCACCGTAGAGTTCGTCCGGGAATTCTTCGTGGTTGTGGCTGCGTAGGCGTAAACCATTGCTGGGCTGGCGGTAGACGTATTTGATGCGCAGCATGCCGTCATGCTCAATGGCGTAGATTTCTCCGTCCACGATGTGGGTCAGGCTGCTGTCGATGGCCAGGGTGGAGCCGTCTTCTATACGTGGCGCCATGCTGTTGCCGAGCATGGGCGCGCAGATAGCCTGGTCGTGGCCGACGTCCATGGCCTGCAGGATGGCCGCGCTCAGGCGGATTTGACAGTCCATGATCTGGGCCACATGGGTTTGGCTTGAGCCGCTGGCATTTAACACTTCGCTGTAGAACGGGACGTCGATGTCATGGGGGGTGGTTGAGACGGTGTAGGGGTGAGTGCTGACGGGTTGTTTGGGCGCGGTGTTGCGTGCCGTAGGACTAATACTGGGGGCTCCCGGATGTTTGGTGCCTTCACCCGTGCGCAGCCAACGGCTGTTAACGCACAACAGTTCGGCGATTTCGTCCAGTCGGGCCATGGGTATACCACGCTTGAACCAGTTGTTGACGTGCTGCGGCGTAACGCGGCGATTGGCGGCGAAGTCCGAAGCGGATAAATGACACTCCCGCAGGAGGGTTCTGAGGCGATCACCGGATGTATTCATGAATGCGGAGTTTACGGAGAAGACAGCACCGTTTAAATAAACTAAACGTTCAAAAAAAACGGTGAAAAAGAGACATTTCCCTGAGCTTAAAGGAGATTTCTTACGGTATGACTGTTCTCGCGCAAAAGCGATGAACGGGCTGTGTTGCGGGTGTTTAGAAGGCAATAAAAAACCCCGGCATGCCGGGGTTTTTTGAGTGCATCGGGCTGGCTGAAAACGCCTGCCGGTGTGCACTTAGCCTTTGTAGGCAGCAACCGATTTGGTGATCTCGGCGCGGGCAGCTTCTGCGTCGCCCCAACCTTCGATTCTTACCCATTTGCCTTTTTCGAGGTCTTTGTAGTTCTCGAAGAAGTGCTGGATCTGCTGGATCAGCAGCGGTGGCAGGTCGGTGTACTCTTTCACGTCAACGTACAGCTGGGACAGCTTGTCGTGAGGCACAGCTACTACTTTGGCATCGCCGCCGCCGTCGTCGGTCATGTGCAGAATGCCGACTGGACGCGCGCGGATAACCGAACCTGGAGCAACCGGGTAAGGGGTCACAACCAGCACGTCGAGGGGGTCACCGTCGTCAGCCAGGGTGTTGGGGATGAAGCCGTAGTTGGCCGGGTAGAACATCGGGGTCGCCATGAAGCGGTCAACGAACAGGCAATCGCTGTCTTTGTCGATTTCATATTTGATCGGCGCGTGGTTAGCCGGAATCTCGATGGCGACGTAGATGTCATTCGGCAGGTCTTTGCCAGCCGGAATCTTGCTGTAGCTCATTGGGCGGTGCCCCCGTGTGTAGGCCAGTTTACTTGGCCGATGTGGCCAAAAAGTGGCGGCGATTATAGGCGTATTCCTGCAACCACGTCACGTCTGGCGGTATCAGTGATGTGCACGGTAATCAGGGTGTTCACTCTGTAGGGTGCGTAACCGGGCCAGGGTGTCCTGCCGGTAAAACAGGCTGAGCTGCTTATACACCAGCGGATAGACATGGTGCAGCAGGTCGGGCGCGCTAAAGAAGTACTCGCTGGTGACGGCAAAAAACTCGGCCGGGTTTTCAGCGGCGTACGGATCGATGGGCGCGTGGTCCGGGTTGTGGTGGTCCAGATAGTGGTTGAGGTGGTCGAAGGCTTGCTGCATGTCCTTCGTCCAGTCAGTCACTTGCATGTTGCTGTGCAGTGGCGGCATGCCGTTGGCGGCGCCGTTGAGCATGTCCAGCTTGTGCGCCAGCTCGTGAATGACCAGGTTGTAACCTTCCCAGTGACCACTGGCCAGTACGCCCGGCCAGGCCAGAATCACCGCACCGTGCTGCCAGGCTTCACCGCTGTGATGGCCTTCCCACACGTGTTCTACGCCACTGGAATCGCGGTGGCGCTGGGGGCTGACGAAGTCATCGGGGTACAGGACGATTTCATGAAAGCCCTGATACCAGTCCAGGTCGCCCAGGTTGAGCAACGGCAGTTGCGCCTGGGCGGCGAGCAGCAGCTCGCCTTCTTCGGTCAGCTCGACGCCGGGCATGGGCGTCAGGTGTTTTTGCTTGAGGAACAACACACTGCTTTCGCGCAGCCATTTGTCCTGCGCGTCGTCCAGCCCGTCAAGAATACTCAGGTGTTGGCGCACGTCATGCCAGACGTCCTCCGCCACCGGGTGCTGCGCCAGAATCCGCTGGCGTCTCCATTCACTCAGCGACCACATTGCCGTTCTCCGATCAGGCTTTGGAAGGGCTGCGTCCGAAACGGCTGCGTACTACACCAATAATCATTGGCACCAACGACAGCACGATGATGCCCACCACCAGCAGCGACAGGTTGGTTTTGATGAACGGTACGTTACCGAAGAAGTAACCCAGGGTGACCAGGCCGCCGACCCACAGGATAGTGCCGAACACGCTGAACATGAAGAAGCGCGGGTAGAACATGCGGGCCACACCGGCCACGAACGGCGCGAAGGTGCGGAAGATCGGCAGGAAGCGCGCCATGGTTACGGTTTTGCCGCCATGACGTTCATAGAAGTCGTGGGTTTTTTGCAGGTAGTCGCGACGGAAGATCTTCGAGTCGGGGTTACTGAATAAGCGTTCCCCGGCCGTTCGTCCGATGACGTAGTTGGTACTGTCACCCAGAATCGCCGCCAGCATCAACAGTGCGCCCAGCAATACCGGGTCCATGCCACCGCCCGCCGCAACGGCGCCGGCGATAAACAGCAACGAATCACCCGGCAAAAATGGCATGACCACCAGCCCGGTTTCACAAAAGATCACCAGAAACAGGATGGCGTAAATCCATACACCGTAGTTTCTTACCAGCATGTCCAGGTACACATCGAGGTGCAGGATAATGTCGATAGGGTTGAAATCCATGTAAGGCACCTGTCTTGATGACCCGGCTCAGCAGGTCTGTGCGGAGGAGTAGGTAGTTAACTACAGCGAATGTAGTTTTTTCGTACATTCTGGTTCCGGGGGATTATACGGATTGAGACAAATTGTGCTGCCTGAGTTTGTAGCGAAGCATGTATTAGTTCTGCTTGACCAAAGGGGTAGGAGCGAGCTTGCCTCGCGATCTTTTGTTTTTGAAAGATCAAAAGATCGCGAGGCAAGCTCGCTCCTACACAGGGTTTTGCGCGTGATTACGCGTCTTTTAGCAGGAAGTTTTCGTTGGGAGCGGCCACGTCCAGGGTCTGTACCTGGGCTTCGTCCTTCAAGTTGACCCCCGACAACTGCCGCCGACAGGCCTCGCGCATCAGGTACGCCAGCCGATGAGCGGCCATGCCGTAACTCAAGCCTTCAAGCCTGACGTTGGAGATGCAGTTGCGGTACGCGTCGGTCAAACCCACCTTCGGCCCGTAGGTGAAGTACAGCCCGAGGCTGTCCGGCGAGCTGAGCCCCGGGCGCTCACCAATCAGCATCACCACCATCTTGGCGCTCAGCAATTCGCCAATCTCGTCGGCGACGGCGACCCGGCCTTGCTCCACCAGCACCACCGGCGACAGGCGCCAGCCTTCAGTGCTGAAGTGCTCTTGCATGCGCGTTAAAAAAGGCACGGTGTGACGATGAACCGCCAACGCAGACAGCCCGTCGGCTACCACCACCACAACGTCGAAGCCGCCCGTGTTGGCCTGCGCGTAGTCGCGCAACTGTTGCGCCGAGGCGTCATTGAGTTTGCGCCCCAGATCAGGCCGTTGCAGGTAGCTGTGGCGATCACTGGCGGCGCTGTGCACCAGCAGGCTGTCACGCCCCAGCTCAGCAAATTGGCTGCTCAGCCCGGCATGATCAAACGGTAAATGCACCGCGTCGCGCGCCTGGGCGTGAGCAAATTGAAAGTCCAGTTGCGCCTGGGTCGGCATGCTCGTGCCGGTGCGCCCCAGGGCAATACGTGCCGGGGTCAGGCGGCGCAGTTCGAGCCACGGGTTAAGGGTGTCGGTGGCCATGCTCAGCGCCCTCCCAAATGGGCCAGCGCCTGACGGAACGCAGGCGGCAATTGATGACCAAATTCAATCCGGCCATCGTTCTGGGTGAAAATTCCGATCTTGCTCAGCCAGTGTTCAAACTCGGGCGCAGGCTTTAACCCCAAGGTTTTTCGGGCGTAGAGTGCGTCATGAAAGGACGTGGTCTGATAGTTGAGCATGATGTCGTCCGACCCCGGAATGCCCATGATGAAGTTGATCCCGGCCACGCCCAGCAGCGTCAGCAGGTTGTCCATGTCGTCCTGATCGGCTTCGGCGTGGTTGGTGTAGCAAATGTCACAGCCCATCGGCACGCCGAGCAACTTGCCGCAAAAGTGGTCTTCGAGCCCGGCGCGGATGATCTGTTTGCCGTTGTACAAGTACTCGGGGCCTATAAAGCCGACCACGGTGTTGACCAAAAATGGCTTGAAGTGCCGGGCCACGGCGTAGGCGCGGGTTTCGCAGGTTTGCTGATCAACGCCGAAATGCGCGTTGGCCGACAGCGCGCTGCCTTGCCCGGTCTCGAAATACATCAAGTTGTTGCCCAACGTGCCGCGATTGAGGCTCAAACCCGCTTCGTAACCTTCCTGTAGCACATTCAGGTTAATCCCGAAGCTGGCGTTGGCCGCTTCTGTCCCGGCAATCGACTGAAACACCAGGTCCAGCGGCACGCCACGGTTGATCGCTTCGATGGAGGTGGTGACGTGGGTCAGCACGCAGGACTGGGTCGGGATGTCATAGCGCTGGATGATCGCGTCGAGCATGTTCAGCAGGTCGCAGATCGAGGCGATGCTGTCGGTGGCCGGGTTGATGCCGATCATCGCATCGCCATTGCCGTACAGCAGGCCGTCGAGAATGCTCGCGGCAATACCGGCCGGGTCGTCGGTAGGGTGGTTGGGTTGCAGTCGGGTCGACAAACGCCCGCGCAAGCCCATGGTGCCGCGAAACTGGGTGACGACGCGGATCTTCTGCGCCACCAGAATCAAATCCTGCACGCGCATGATCTTCGACACGGCCGCGACCATTTCCGGGGTGAGCCCGGGGGCCAATGCGCGCAGCGTGTGTTCGTCGGCGGCGTCACTGAGCAGCCAGTCACGAAAGCCGCCCACGGTCAAATGGCTGACCGTGGCAAAAGCCTGTCGATCATGGCTGTCGATGATCAGCCGGGTGACTTCGTCGGACTCGTAAGGGATCAGCACTTCTTGCAGGAAGTACGAAAGCGGGATGTCAGCCAATGCCATTTGCGCCGCGACGCGTTCGCCATCATTGGTCGCGGCAACACCGGCCAGAAAGTCCCCGGAACGGGCCGGGCTGGCTTTGGCCATGACGTCTTTGAGGCTGTCAAAACGGTAGGTCTGTGTCCCCACCGCGTGAGAAAAAGTTGCCATACAAGGTGCTCCTTAACGCCAGACGCGGTGCGCCTGGCGGGTTTCTCAGCGACTAGTGCAAGGATTGCTCAGCCTGTTGGATGGCTGCGAATTCCTCTTCCGGCGTACCGGCGACCAAATGGTGTCGACTGTAAAAAGCAAAGTAGGCAATTAATACGCCATAGATCACCGCAGCGCCAATCACTACGCGCGGATCCACCAGGAACCCGGCGACCACGGCCACGCAGGCCAGCACCAAAGCGGTGCCTGAAGTGACAATACCGCCCGGCGTGCGATAAGGACGCTCCATTTTGGGGCGACGAATGCGCAGGGTGATGTGCGCGGCCATCATCAGTACGTACGAAATGGTCGCGCCAAACACCGCCACCAGAATCAGCAGGTCACCCTGGCCGGTCAGGGACAGGCCAAAGCCGATAATGCCGGGGATGATCAGCGCCAATACCGGGGCTTTGCTCTTGTTGGTTTCAGACAGCTTGCGTGGCAAGTAACCTGCACGGGACAGGGCGAAGATCTGACGCGAGTAGGCGTAAATGATCGAGAAGAAGCTGGCGATCAAACCGGCCAGACCGACCAGGTTGACGAAGCTGCCCATCCAGGTCGAGCCGCCATAGGCTTTGCTCAGTGCCTCAACCAGTGGGTTGCCCGAGGTCATCAAGTGGTGGGCACCGGCGCCGCCCGGGCCGATGAACAGGATCAACAGGGCAAAGGTGGCGAGTACCAGCATGGCGCCAATCAGGCCGCGGGGCAGGTCGCGCTTGGGGTTTTTGGTTTCTTCGGCGGCCAGCGGCACGCCTTCGACCGCGAGGAAAAACCAGATTGCATAGGGGATCGCCGCCCACACGCCAACATAACCAAATGGCAGGAACGAACTGGCGCCTTTGGCTTGGGTGACGGGGATATCCAGCAGGTTGGTGATGCTGAAGTGCGGCACCATCGCGACCAAAAACACGCCCAGGGCGATGGCGGCCACGGCGGTGATAATGAACATCAGCTTGAGCGCTTCACCGACGCCGAAGATGTGGATGCCGATAAAAATGATGTAGAAGGCCAGGTAAATCATCCAGCCGCCGATGCCGAACAGCGACTCGCAATACGCCCCGATAAACACCGCAATGGCGGCGGGGGCGATGGCGTATTCAATGAGGATGGCGGTGCCGGTCAAAAAACCGCCCCACGGCCCGAAAGCACTGCGGGCAAAGCCGTAGCCGCCGCCTGCGGTGGGGATCATCGATGACAGTTCGGCCAGCGAGAAGCACATGCACAAGTACATGGTGGCCATCAGCAGGGTGGCGATAAACATCCCGCCCCAGCCGCCCTGGGCCAGGCCGAAGTTCCACCCGGCGTAGTCGCCGGAGATCACGTACGCCACGCCCAGGCCCACCAGCAGGACCCAGCCGGCAGCGCCTTTTTTCAGTTCACGTTGTTGAAAGTATTCGGAGCCGACTTTTTCAAAATCGACAGAGGAGTTTGCTGCGGGAGCCGCATTGGGTTCGCTAGGCATTTCCGTTCACCTGTTCTTTATTGTTGGGAAGATTTGACAGGGAGCAAAGCAAGAGCCGGGCCACAGGCCCGATTGTAGGAGCGAGCTTTTGATCTTTTAAAAGATCGCGAGGCAAGCTCGCTCCTACAGGGGTAGGGCGGTTAGAAGAAGCCCAGCGGGTTGATGTCGTAGCTCACCAGCAGGTTTTTGGTCTGCTGATAATGGTCGAGCATCATTTTGTGGGTTTCACGGCCAACACCAGACTTTTTGTAGCCACCGAACGCGGCATGCGCCGGGTACAGGTGGTAGCAGTTGGTCCACACGCGGCCCGCCTTGATCGCGCGGCCCATGCGGTAGGCGCGGTTGATATCGCGGGTCCACAGGCCGGCGCCCAGGCCGAACTCGGTGTCGTTGGCAATTGCCAGTGCTTCGGCTTCGTCTTTGAAGGTGGTGATGCTGACCACCGGGCCAAAGATTTCTTCCTGGAACACGCGCATTTTGTTGGTGCCCTTGAGCAGGGTCGGCTGGATGTAGTAACCCGTCGACAGATCGCCTTCGAGCTTGGCCACCTGGCCGCCGGTCAGCAGCTCGGCGCCTTCGGCCTTAGCGATTTCAAGGTAGGACAGGATTTTGTCGAATTGCTGCTCGGACGCCTGGGCGCCGACCATGGTGTCGGTGTCCAGCGGGTCGCCACGTTTGATCGACTCGACTTTCTTCATCACCACTTTCATGAAGTCGTCGTAGATCGACTCTTGAATCAGTGCGCGTGACGGGCAGGTACACACTTCGCCCTGGTTGAAGAACGCCAGCACCAGGCCTTCTGCGGCCTTCTCAATAAAGGTCGGCTCGGCCTGCATGATGTCGGCGAAGAAGATGTTCGGCGATTTGCCGCCCAGCTCGACGGTCGACGGAATGATGTTCTCTGCCGCGCATTTCATGATGTGCGAACCCACCGGCGTCGAGCCGGTGAAGGCGATTTTGGCGATGCGTTTGCTGGTGGCCAGCGCTTCGCCCGCTTCCTTGCCGAAACCTTGCACCACGTTAAGCACGCCCGGTGGCAGCAGGTCGCCGATCAGTTCCATCAGCACGGTGATGCTCAGCGGGGTTTGCTCGGCCGGTTTGAGCACGATGCAGTTACCGGCGGCCAATGCCGGGGCGAGTTTCCAGGCGGCCATCAGCAGCGGGAAGTTCCACGGAATGATCTGCCCGACCACGCCCAGCGGCTCGTGGATGTGATAAGCCACGGTGTTGCCATCAATTTCTGCCGCGCTGCCTTCTTGTGCACGAATGCACCCGGCGTAATAGCGGAAGTGGTCGGCTGCCAGCGGCACGTCGGCGTTCAGGGTTTCACGCACGGCTTTGCCGTTGTCCCAGGTTTCAGTCACGGCCAGCAGTTCGAGGTTTTGCTCAATGCGGTCAGCGATTTTCAGCAGCACCAGCGAGCGCGCCTGCACAGAGGTCGCGCCCCAGGCATCGGCAGCGGCGTGAGCGGCATCCAGGGCTTTTTCGATGTCTTCGGCAGTGGAGCGGGGGAATTCTGCGATGGCCTTGCCGTTGACCGGCGAGGTGTTGGTGAAGTACTGGCCTTTGACCGGTGCCACGAATTCGCCGCCGATGTAGTTACCGTAGCGGCCCTTGAATGTGATGACCGAGCCTTCAGTACCGGGTTGTGCGTAACGCATGGAGTGTCTCCTTGGCTTTATTGTGCTTATGGGAGGACGCGCTGTGGCGCTGCCCCATACCGGAGCAAAGGCTGGGCCAAATAGCGCAAGCCCTTGTAAACCGGGGCTTGCCGGTTTTTACGGGTGAGCTGAAGCAGGGCGAGTGTGACAAGGCTGATACAGCGTGAGTGACAGGTTGTGTCAAAAATGGCACAACACATGACCGACGGGTCAGTTCGAGATTGCAATGCATCGAGCGCAAGAGGATGCTGGCTGTTCGGTTTGGACTGAGTCCCATGCGTCGCACAAGGCAGGTTTTTTTGCGCGGTGGGGTCGTCGTGTCAGAGCGGAGAACAATAAAAATGCACAGTACCGATTTAAATCGGCACGCCCGACAAGTCATCAATGTTATTCAGGGACGCCCCCAAGGGTGTGACCCTTCTATCGTTCGCTCCTGGCAGCGTTGCCTGGAGGATTACCACCTCGATCCCGCGCAAAACATCGCCCCGACGGTGCTGGAACACAGCCGCATCCTTGAGGGCCGCGAGCGTCTGCAGCAGGTGCTGCAAATCGCCGGGCACGAAATGAACAGCCTGCACCAGCAGTTATCGGGCGCTGGCCACGCGGTGCTGTTGACCGATGCCCGCGGGGTCATCCTCAACTGCATCACCGCCCCCACGGAGCGCAAAGTCTTCGAGCACGCAGGTCTGTGGCTGGGGGCCGATTGGAGTGAAGCCCGTGAAGGCACCAACGGCATCGGCACCTGCCTGGTAGAGCGCCAAGCCCTGAGCATTTATCAGGACGAGCATTTTCGTGGCCGCCACACCGGCCTGACGTGTTCGGCCAGCCCGGTGTTTGACCCGCACGGCGAGCTGCTGGCGGTGCTGGACGTGTCTTCAGCGCGCCATGAAGCCTCGCGCCAGAGCCAGTTCCACACCATGGCGCTGGTGAACCTCTCGGCCAAGACCATCGAAAGCAGTTACTTCCTGCGCCAGTACGAACACCAGTGGTTGCTGCGCTTTCATTTACAGGCCGAATCGGTGGGCCTGTTCAGTGAGGGCATGCTGGCGTTTGACGGCGATGGCGTGATCAGTGGCGTCAATCAAAGCGGCCTGAACCTCTTGGGGCAGACCCGCAGCGGTTTGCTCGGGCAAGCGGTGGACAGCATTTTCGATTGCAGCGCTGATGAGCTGTTTGCCCGCGCCAGTGTGCAGGCCACGGCCAGTTGGCCGCTGCGCAGCCGCGATGGTCGCCTCTTGTTTGCCGCCCTGCGTGGCCAGCCTCGCGCAATACCGGTGTGGGTGGCGCCTGCGCCGGTGAGGGTGTCGCCGGGCGGGATTTGCCTGGGGGATGAAGCCCTGCAAAGTGATTTTCGCCGGGCGCTGCGGGTGTTTGAGCGTGACGTGCCGTTGTTGATCAACGGCGAAACCGGCTCAGGCAAAGAGGCCTTTGCCAAGGCCGTGCACCAGGCCAGCCTGCGGGCCAGCAAGCCATTTGTGGCGCTGAACTGCGCGTCGATCCCCGAGAGCTTGATCGAAAGCGAGCTGTTTGGTTATCGCGGTGGCAGCTTTACCGGGGCACGCAAAGAAGGCATGCAGGGCAAGTTGCAGCAGGCCGATGGCGGAACATTGTTTCTGGACGAAATTGGCGACATGCCGCTGGTGCTGCAAACCCGTCTGTTAAGGGTGCTGGAAGACCGCGTGGTGGTGCCGATTGGCGGCGAGCCGCAGACGGTGGATGTGCGCATTGTCAGCGCGACCCACCGCAACTTATTGGAGCGTGTGGCCGACGGCAGCTTTCGCGAAGACTTGTACTACCGTCTCAATGGCCTGGAAGTAGGCTTGCCGGCGTTGCGCGAGCGCACCGACAAATCGCAGTTACTGGACTTTTTGCTGGCACAGGAAGCGGGCGGGCAGCGGCTGACGATCAGCCCGACGGCGCGTCAGGCGTTGCTGCACTTTCAATGGCCGGGCAACGTGCGCCAACTGCGCAATGTGCTGCGCACCTTGGCGGCATTGTGTGAAGCCGAGGTTATCGAGTTTGGCGACTTGCCTGTGGCGATTCGTCAGGTGCCGCTTAAACCGCTGCCACCTTGCTCTGACAACCCCCTGGAAGACGCCGAAAAACTCGCCTTGCTGGCTGCGCTGGAACAACAGCGCTGGCACATGACCCAAACCGCCGCGCAGTTGGGTGTCAGCCGCAATACGCTCTATAGAAAGCTGCGCCGGCATGGGATTAAAGCAGCGGCAAGCGGCAAGCTTTAAGCCGCCAGCAAAAGCAGTGCAGAGCCAAGCCAGAGCGGGCACCTCGACCGCTCTGGCTTTTTCTTGTCGCTTGAGGCTTGCCGCTTGCTACTTAAAAACCTACCCTTCGCCGATGATTTACGAGGTCGACTATGCACATTCATATTCTTGGTATTTGCGGCACTTTCATGGGTTCGCTGGCGGTATTAGCCAAAGAACTGGGCCATCACGTTACCGGTTCCGACGCTAACGTCTATCCGCCGATGAGCACCCAGCTGCAAGCTCAAGGCATTGAATTGACTCAAGGCTACGACCCGCAACAGCTCGATCCGGCGCCGGATCTGGTGGTTATCGGCAACGCGCTGTCACGGGGCAACCCGGCGGTTGAGTACGTACTTAATAAAGGCCTGCCGTATGTGTCTGGCCCACAATGGCTGGCCGATCACGTGCTGCAAGGGCGCTGGGTGCTGGCCGTGGCCGGTACGCACGGCAAAACCACTACCAGCAGCATGCTGGCCTGGGTGCTTGAGCACGCGGGTATGGCGCCGGGCTTCTTGATCGGCGGGGTGCCGCAGAACTTTGCCGTGTCGGCCCGTCTGGGCGATACGCCGTTCTTCGTGGTGGAGGCCGATGAATACGACAGCGCATTCTTCGACAAGCGCTCAAAATTTGTTCACTACCGCCCGCGCACCGCGATCCTCAATAACCTTGAGTTCGATCACGCAGACATCTTCCCGGACTTGCCAGCGATTGAGCGGCAATTCCACCACTTGGTGCGCACCATCCCCGGCGAAGGCCTGGTCATCCATCCGACCACCGAGCCTGCCTTGCAGCGCGTGATCGAGATGGGCTGCTGGACCCCGGTGCAAACCACCGGCGATGGCGGTCAATGGCAAGCCAAATTGCTGAGCGAAGACGGCTCGCGCTTTGAGGTGCTGTTTGAAGGCGTTGCCCAAGGCATCGTTGAATGGGACATGACCGGCCAGCACAACGTCGCCAACGCCTTGGCAACCCTGGCCGCTGCGCGCCATGTGGGCGTGGTGCCGAGTTTGGCGATCGACGGTTTGAGCGCCTTTAAAAGCGTGAAGCGCCGTATGGAAAAAGTCGCTGAGGTGCAGGGCATCACTATTTATGACGACTTTGCGCATCACCCGACGGCGATTGCCACCACGCTGGACGGCCTGCGTAAACGCATCGGCGATGCGCCGTTGATCGCCGTGATTGAGCCGCGCTCCAACTCCATGAAGCTCGGAGCCCACCGTGACGGCTTGCCGGGCAGCGTGACCCAGGCCGATCACGTGGTCTGGTATGCACCGCCTAACCTCGGTTGGGACCTGGCCGCGACCGTGGCTTCAAGCTCGGTGCCGACGCGGGTGTGTGATTCGCTGGAGGCGATCATTGCCGATGTGAAAGCCCAGGCCAAGCCGGGCACCCACGTGGTGATCATGAGCAACGGCGGCTTCGGTGGCCTGCATGGCAAGCTGGCGGAAGCGCTGCAATGAGCGGCCCGGAACGCATTACCCTGGCCGTGACCGGCGCGTCGGGCATGCCCTACGCGTTGCGGCTGCTCGACTGCCTGGTGCGCGAAGATCGCGAGGTGCACTTTCTGATCTCCAAGGCCGCGCAATTGGTAATGGCGACTGAAACGGACGTTAACTTGCCACCCAAGCCACAAGCCATGCAGACCTTTCTGACCGAATACACGGGCGCTGCCGCAGGGCAGATTCGCGTTTACGGCAAGGAGGACTGGATGTCACCAGTGGCGTCCGGGTCTGGAGCACCGGCGGCCATGGTGGTGGTGCCGTGTTCGACGGGTACGTTGTCAGCGATTGCCACAGGGGCTTGCAACAACCTGATTGAGCGGGCCGCGGACGTGACACTTAAAGAGCGTCGCCAATTGATTCTGGTGCCGCGTGAGGCGCCGTATTCCAGTATCCACCTGGAAAACATGCTCAAGCTGTCGAACATGGGGGCCGTGATTTTGCCCGCATCCCCAGGCTTCTATCACCAGCCGCAGACCATTGATGACCTGGTGGACTTCATGGTCGCGCGCATTCTGAATCTGCTGAATATCCCGCAAGACATGCTCCCGCGTTGGGGCGAGCATCATCTGGGCAGTAATGACTAAGGCTCTGCTGGCCCTATGGGTGCTTATCCAGATCGGCGGCTGCGCCAGCGTTCGTACGCTGGACGCTGCCAAGCCGGGGGCGCCGATTGTCTATTCCGGTACGCGGCTGGACTGGTATGCACTGCAAGGCGGGTGCTGTGCGCAGGATCGTTTTGGGGCGCAAGCGCCGCGCTATCCGGGGCTGGATTTGCCGGCTAGTGCATTGCTGGACACGGTGTTGCTGCCGTTGTCAGTGCTCACTGTGCTGGGTGTCGGGTTTCAAGCCAGCGGCGGCCTTTGATACCGGGCTTTTATTGCCCGGTCCAGGCGCCGCTTAAGTAGCCGCAGCGGTTATTTACCCAGCTTGCGCAACTCATCCGATTCAACCACCCGCACACCTTTTTGCTCTTCCAGCGCCAGTCGCCACAAGGCCCGGGCCAGTTCGCAGGCTTCGATGCCGTGGTACTTGCCCGGAATCAGCTTGGACAGCGTGCCGGCAATTTTTTCTACGGGGCGTTCTTCCTGACGCTCGCCAATCAGCAATGAAGGGCGGGCGATGGTCAATTGCGGCCAATTTTGAGCGCGCAACGATTGCTCCATCTCACCTTTGACCCGGTTGTAGAACACTGAGGATTTTGGATCGGCGCCGATTGCGCTGATGACGATCAGGTGTTTTGCCCCCATTTCCAGGGCGCGTTTGGCAAAGGCCACGACCATGTCGTGATCCACGGCGCGGAATGCTTCTTCTGAGCCTGCCTGTTTGATGGTGGTGCCCAGGCAGCAGAAGGCCACCTCTACCGGGCCGCTCAGTTGCGGCAAGAATACGGCCGGGTCACCCACGGGGTTTTCCAGATGCGGGTGAGCCGCCAAAGGTTTGCGCGAGGGGGCCAGTACGCGCTTGATAGTAGGTTCGTTGAGCAGGCGGTCGAGCAGAAGCTCGCCGGTCAGGCCGGTGGCTCCTGCGAGCAGAATGTGCTGAGGTGTCAAGTACATGCGAGTTCTCCCTTGATACATTCAGCTTAGTCCTTCTTTGAGGGCTTGCTGTTCAACTGATTTATTGCAAAGCGCGTTTGGCTTGTTGCTGGCGCAGGCGTTGCCAGTGATTCAGCACGCCTTTTGGCGCCCACATTTGCGGCTCGGACGCCTCGTAGCCGTCAGTTTGCTCACGTTCGGCAATGGCCTCTTTAGCCAGCTTGAAGGCTTTTTGCAGGTCATCTGTCTGGTTCAGTGCTTGTGCAAACAAGGCGTTGCCGAAGTAGGTGAAGTCGGCTTCTTCAGAGCAGCCAAATGACACGCGGTCGGTGCGCGAGGCAGTCATGATCAGGGTTCTTTCATCTTTGAGCGCGGGGATAAAGCCGCCCGAATAGCACGATGAAATCACAATGACCTTGTCGCGGTTTTTCAACGGCTCCAGTGCTGCGGCGAGTTCATCGGCGGGCAGGTCTGCCAGCTCCAGACGCGGCTGATCGAGTACCAGTTCATGGTCCTGGGTGCCGTGGCTGGTCAGGTAGATAAACACCAGATCTTCCGGCCCGGTGCGCTCGGCCAGGGTTTTGGCGGCGCGGTGCAGGTTTTCACGGGTGGCCATTGGGCGGTCCATCAGATGGTCGCGATGGTTGACCAGGGTAATGTGGCCGCGGCTGCCGAAACGGCTGGCGAGCATGTCCGTCACGTAGTCGGCTTCGCGCATGAAAACGCTTTGTTTGCCGTCGCCCGCGACCACCAGGCTGTACAGCTCAATGGCCGGGGTTGAGGCCGGGACCGCTTGCAGTGCCTGGTTCAGCAATTGGCCCTGGTTGAGCAGGCCCAGTTCCAGGGTATCGGGCAGCAGGCCGCCCTGGGCATCGCGAACCCGCTGGCCATTGATCCAGAAACCGCTTTCGACCGTGCCGTCACTGGCGGTCAGCGTGCCGTTGCCCTGATAGGTGTCGGCGGCAAAGTCGCCGATGTAGGTGCTGCCATCGGTCATGCTCAAATGGCCGGGGCCATTGAAGCGCCACTCGCTGAACTGGCCGCGATAGTGGCTGCCATCGACACCGATCAGCTCGCCTTTACCGGTCAGCGCGCCGTCTTTGAAGTCACCGATCCAGACGTCGCCGTCGGCGTTTTCATAGCGGCCTTTGCCATTTAACTGGTTATTTTTGAACCCGCCGGCGTACTGGTCGCCGTCAGCGCTGTTGAATGTACCGTTGCCTTCGAGCTGGCCGTTGACGAAGTGCCCGCTGAATTCATTGCCGGTTGAGTCGCTGCGCTTGCCTTCGCCGTTGGGCTTGCCATTGGCAAACTGGCCTTCGTACTGGCTGCCGTCGTCCAGTTCCAGATGGCCGAGCCCGGAAAACTCGTCATCGTGGAACTCGCCGCGATAGCTCATGCTGCCTTCTTTGAGCGTGCCTTCGCCTTCGCGACGGCCGTTCTTGAAGCCCCCCACATAGCTGCTGTTGTGGGTGGTCAGGCTGCCTTGGCCATTGAACAGGCCCTGCTCGAAATGGCCGATATAGACCTCGCCGTTGCTGCCGTGCCACTCGCCCTGGCCGTGCCACTGGCCATTTTTGAACTGGCCTGCGTACCAACTGCCGTTTGGGTAGTCGATACGGCCCTGGCCTTGCAGCAACCCATTGACCACTTCGCCCCGGTAACGGCCGCCATCAGGCAGGCGTGCGTCAGGCGGCAATAGCGATTCGCCATCGCCGCAGGCCGTCAATAGCAGGGTCAAAGCAAGGGGGGCAAGTGGGCGCATAGCGGGATCCGGATAGTTAGGCTGCCGAGTATGCCGAAGCAAAAAAAGCTGTCTATAGGGGCAGATGAAACATGCGCAGATATTGTGTTTTTCAGTACAGCTGGTAGCAGAAAGTGATCCGCTTCGGTGAGCTGTGTCGGGACGTGCTTATAATGCTGCGCGAAAAAAGAACGCTGGAGAGATGACATGTTGTTACGCGGCCTGACGTGGCTGGTGCTGTTTCAATTGCTGGGCACCGCCCTCAACCACTTGTTCATTCCGGTACTGCCCGGCCCGATTATCGGCCTGTTGCTGTTACTGGTGTATTTGCTGGTGTGCGGCCAGGTCAGCGAGCCCCTGAACGAAGCGGCCAAAGGTCTTTTGCGTTACTTGCCCTTACTGTTGGTGCCGCCTGCGGTGGGCGTGATGGTCTATGCCGCCGATATTGCCGCTGATTTTTGGGCCATCGCCGGGGCGCTGGTGTTGTCGTTGTTGATCTCCATGGCGTTCGTCGGCGTGCTGATGCAGCGCTTGCTCAAGCCTCACGCCAACCGTGAGGAGCGACCATGAGTGTTGAATGGCAAAGTGCCTGGCAGTCGGTGATCCATCACCCGTTGTTTGGCATCGGCATTACCCTGGGGGCTTATCAACTGGTCCTCGCCGGGTACGAGAAAACCCGCTGGATTTTTCTGCAACCGGTGCTGGCCAGCATGCTGCTGGTGATCGGGGTGCTGGTCAGTTGCGGGCTGACTTATGACGAATACCGCAAAAGCACCGACATCCTCACCATCTTGCTGGGCCCGGCCACGGTCGCGCTGGCGGTGCCACTGTTCCTGAACCTGCGGCGAATCCGCCAGCTGTTCTGGCCTATTTTTACTACGCTGGTTATAGGCGGTGTGTTTGCAACCGGGTTGGTGGTGCTGTTGGCGTGGTGGTTTGGTGCCGAGCACATGGTGCTGATGACCCTGGCGCCTAAATCCGTGACCTCGCCGATTGCCATGCTAGTAGCCGAACAGATTGGCGGTGTGGCGGCGCTGGCGGCGGTGTTTGTGTTGATTACCGGGGTGATCGGGGCTATTTTCGGCCCGCCCCTGTTGAACCTGCTCAAAGTGCACAGCCCTGAAGCCCGTGGCATGGCGCTGGGCATGACAGCCCATGCGGTGGGCACTTCAGTGGCGTTGCACGAAGGCGAAGAGGCGGGTGCTTTTGCGGCCTTGGCAATGAGTCTAATGGGCGTAGGCACGGCGGTCTTTCTGCCGCTGGCCGTGACCCTCGTGGTGTAAGGAGGGTTGTATGAAGCTGCCATTGTTCCCCTTGAGCACCGTCCTTTTCCCGGGCTGCGTGCTGGATCTACAGGTGTTTGAAGCCCGTTACCTGGACATGATTGCCCGCTGCATGAAGCAAGGCAGCGGTTTTGGCGTGGTGTGCATTCTGGAGGGCAGCGAAACCGGCGACATCGAGCCCGATATCGCCGGGATTGGTTGTGAAGCGCGGGTGAGTGATTTCCAGAAGCAGGATAACGGCCTGCTGGGGATCCGCGTCGAGGGTGGTCGGCGTTTTGAGGTGCTGAACACCGAGTTGCAGCGTGACAACCTGCTGGTGGCCGACGTGCACTGGCTGGACGAGATCCCGGAACAACCGTTGCAGGAAGAGGACCAGGACCTGCTGGCATTGCTCAAAGCCCTGGCTGAACACCCGATGGTCGCGGCGTTGAACATGAACACCGAAGTCAGCGGGCAACAATCATTGGCCAATCAGTTGGCCTACCTGCTGCCCTTTGCCGAAGAAGACAAGGTCGACCTGCTGCAAGTGGACGACCCGCAGCAGCGCCTCGACGGGATCCAGGCCCTGCTCGAAGAGATGCAGGGCGAGATGCTTAATTGAGCCCACCTATCTTGTAGGAGCTGCCGAGGCACGAAGGCTGCGATCTTTTAAGGCCTCGCTTAATAGGCGTAGCGCAGCAGTTCCTTGGACAAATGGCTAAGCATGAAAAAGCCATACAGCGCTGCGCACGACGGCAAGATCATCCACCAGACTTTTACTGGCACCGGCGTAAGCACCATGTAGCGCTGAGTCAAGGCCAGGGCGAAGGCGTTGACGGTGATGGCCAGGAACGCGCCCGCCATGATGTCAGTTGGCCAATGAGCGCCCAGGTAAATCCGTGACATGGCCACGGTCATGGCCAGCAAGCAGCCGATCAGCACGCAAGTAATGCGCATGCGTTGCGGTTTTTCACGGCCTGCCAGAATCGCCAGGGCCAAAAAGAACGCAAACGAGCCAGAGCTGTGGCCGCTGGGCATGCTGTAGCTGGTCAGCGGGTCGAGCAGCACGTCAGGGCGCATACGCGCGAAGAAGTGCTTGGTGGCGGTGTTGGCAATGGCGGTAAACAGCGTGACCCCGCCAAAGAAGATCAAGGCGCGCCATTGTTTGTTGAAGAACAGCAACGCACACACCAGGGCGGCGGCCAGCAGTTGCGTGCGGAAGTTACCGATCTGCGTCACCAGCACGGCCAGCATGTCCATGGTGCTGCTGCGATGTTCTTGCACCAGGGCGCTGATACCCTGATCGAACGCAGCCATGTGCGAGTAGCCGAAGAACACCGCCACCAGCAGCGCCAGGCTCAAGGTGCCGATCAGTAGCGTCGCTTTGGGTTGACGGCGAACGTTGGCGTGGATGCTCAGGCCCAGCAGGGCGGCGATGCTGACCGCAACGATGGCAGCTTGTGGCCAGAAGTTTTCAGGCAGCGGCAAGCGGATCGCCGCCCCGGTCGCCCAGCCTGGCAGCAGGTAAGCGACCGACCAGCCAGCGCCGGCCAGCAAGCTGACCAGAATGAAGCGCGGCAGCGGCATGTCGCACATCCCGGCCACCATCGGCAGCATGGGCCGCAGCGGGCCAATGAAACGGCCAACGATCAGGCTGACGATGCCGTAGCGCTGAAAGTAGTTTTCGGCGCCGGTCATCCATTCCGGGTGGGTGCGCAGCAAAGGCAAGCGCCGGATATTTTGATGGAAGCGTCTGCCCAGCGCGTAAGACAACATGTCGCCCAGCAAGCCGCCGAGGAAGCCCAGCAGCAGAGTCTGGCCCAGCGACAGGGCGCCGCTACCGGCCAGCACTGCGATTGCAAACAACAGCACCGTGCCGGGCACGATGATCCCGGCAATGGCCAGGCATTCCACGCACGCCACGATAAAAACGGCCAGGCCCAGCCATTGCGGGTTGGTGGTAAGCCAACTGGTAACGCTATCGAGCCATGGGCCCATACTTCAACTTCCTTTTGTTTTTTGTAGAGGATCAGCAACCCCTGTAGGAGCGAGCTTGCCTCGCGATTTTTTGATCTTTAAAAAAAGATCGCGAGGCAAGCTCGCTCCTACAAGAGGGTTGTGTTTTCTAAAACGAGGTAGTCCTGCCCCTCAACCTGGCCACGGCGCAGCGGGTTGCGGGTGCAGTACGCCGCGAAGTCGGCGTCGACAAACCGGTACAGCAAATGTTCGTCACGACCGTGCGGGATGCCCAGGCGGGTGGTCTGCAGGATGCGTGACGGTCGCTCTCTGACGTCATCAACCCACAATCGTTCGCGGTCGAAACATTTGGCATCCCATTCGCGCACTTTCAGGCCCAGTGCTTTGCACAGCAGGGTTTGCCCCGCGCACAGCTTTTGCGCCGGGCGCGGCTGGCCCTGTGCGTCAGGATTATTGAGTTGCATCTGCGCCAGGCTGTCCGGGCCAGACAGCGCGTCGACCCACGGGTAGGCCGATTTGATCAGCACGGCGTTGCCGGGGCCCTGGGCGCTGAAGTTCAGCGAGTCGCCGCCGCGGGCGTAATACATGTAGATGTGCCCGCCATCCAGAAACAAAGCCTTACGTTTTTCTGTGTAGCCGAGTGAGGCATGGCTGCCTTTTTCGGCGCAGTAATACGCTTCGGTTTCGATAATCCGGGCGCTCAGCCACAGGCCGTTGACCCGATGGCGGATGACTTTGCCCAGCAGTTCGCGCGCGACAAGCTGGGCGTCACGGTCGAAAAAGGCATCAGGGAGCATCGTTGGCATCGTCAGCGGGGTCATAGATGGCAGAAAAGTTACAGATCATAGCAACTCGTGCTTAATCGGGGCTGAACAGAGACTATTTGCCGTCCATTTCGACCATCCGCCTGTCACCGCTGTGCGTGAGACGGCGGGACCGCTATAATCGGCCGCTTTCCCCTCTGCCAAGACCATTGAGACCATGACTGAGTCCGTTCTTGACTACATGACCCGCCTGGGTCGCGCTGCCCGCGAAGCCTCCCGAGTGATCGGCAGGGCCAGCACCGCGCAGAAAAACCGTGCCTTGCAAGGCGCTGCGTCCGCACTGGACGCTGCCCGCGAGGAGCTGACTGCCGCCAACGAACTGGACCTGGCCGCCGGCCGGGCCAACGGCCTTGAGCCCGCGATGCTGGAGCGCCTGGCGCTGACCCCGGCACGCATCGACAGCATGATCGTCGGCTTGCGCCAAGTGGCCAGTCTGCCGGACCCCATCGGTGCCATCCGGGATATGAGCTACCGTCCATCGGGTATCCAGGTTGGCAAGATGCGCGTCCCATTGGGTGTAGTCGGGATCATCTACGAGTCGCGTCCGAACGTGACCATCGATGCGGCCAGCTTGTGCTTGAAGTCCGGTAACGCGACCATCTTGCGCGGCGGCTCCGAGGCGATTCACTCCAACCGCGCCATTGCGATCTGCATCCAGCGAGGTCTGGCCGAGGCCGGGCTGCCGCCGGCCGTGGTGCAAGTGGTTGAAGTCACCGACCGTGCGGCCGTGGGCGCGTTGATCACCATGCCCGAGTACGTCGACGTGATCGTACCGCGTGGCGGCAAAGGCTTGATCGAGCGTGTCAGTCGTGACGCCCGTGTGCCGGTCATCAAGCACCTGGACGGTATCTGCCACGTCTACGTCAGTGCCCATGCCGACCTGCCCAAGGCCCAGCGGATTGCCTTCAATGCCAAAACCTACCGTTATGGCATTTGCGGCGCGATGGAAACCCTGCTGGTCGACCAAGCCGTGGCGGCGCAATTTTTGCCGGCCATGGCTGAACAATTTCGCGCCAAGGGCGTCGAACTGCGCGGCTGCGAACGCACTCAGGCGCTGATCGACGTGGCCCCGGCAAGCGAAGAAGACTGGCACACCGAGTACCTGGCGGCGATTTTGTCGATCCGTATCGTTGATGGCCTGGACCAGGCGATTGAGCACATCAATCACTATGGCTCCCACCACACCGACTCGATCGTGAGCGAACATCAGGGCGAATGCCGGCGTTTTATCGCCGAAGTGGACTCCAGTTCGGTGATGCTCAACGCTCCAACCTGCTTCGCAGATGGATTTGAATACGGATTGGGTGCTGAAATTGGCATTTCTACTGATAAGCTGCACGCCCGCGGCCCGGTGGGTCTCGAAGGTCTGACCTGCGAGAAGTATATCGTGGTCGGTGATGGCCAGTTGCGCGGCCAGGAGCCGAGCTGACTTGGGCGAACTTAGCCCTTCAGGCAACGTGCAGGTCAGCGACGTGTTACCCCGGCGCATTGGTGTGCTGGGGGGCACGTTTGATCCGGTGCACATCGGGCATTTGCGCGGTGCGCTAGAGGTAGCGGAAATGATGGCGCTCGATGAGCTGCGCCTGACCCCCAATGCCCGGCCACCGCACCGTGACACCCCGCAGGTGTCGGCGCTCGACCGTTTGGCGATGGTTGAGTGCGCCGTCGCAGGAGTCGCTACGCTGGTAGTGGACCCACGGGAGCTGCAACGGGACAAACCGTCCTACACCATTGATACCCTGGAGCTGATGCGGGCCGAGCTGGCCGCGGATGACCAGTTGTTTTTATTGCTGGGCTGGGACGCATTTTGCGGCCTGCCCATGTGGCACCGCTGGGAAGAGTTGCTCCAGCATTGCCACATCCTGGTGCTACAGCGCCCGGATGCCGACAGCGAACCGCCGGATGCCTTGCGCAACCTGCTGGCAGCGCGCTCGGTAAGCGACCCGCTGGCCCTGAAGGGGCCGAGCGGACAGATTGCATTCGTCTGGCAGACACCGCTCGCGGTTTCCGCCACCCAGATCCGTCAACTGCTGGCCAGCGGTAAGTCGGTACGTTATCTGGTGCCCGACGCGGTCCTGGCCTACATCGATGCGCACGGGCTTTACCGTGCGTCGAACTAAAAAAGGCGTGTTTCAAGGCGCGATTTGACGTGTATTGAAGCCGCTGAACATACGAGCAAAACGAGTTTTATATGACAAATAAAGATGTAAGCAAAGTAAAGCGCAAAGGCACCTTCAAAAGCGCCCCGTTGCCAGTTGCCGCCCACACAGGTGAAGTACTGGCTGGCGAAGCACTGGTGGAAGTCGCTGTAGCGGCCCTGGAAGACGTCAAGGCCCAGGACATCCAGGTTATCAACGTACGTGACAAGCACAGCATCACTGACTTCATGATCATCGCCACCGGTACTTCGAACCGTCAGATCGGCGCGATGCTCGACAAGGTGCGTGAAGCCGTTAAAGCACAGGGCGTCAAGCCGCTGGGCGAAGAAGGCAAAGGCGACAGCGACTGGGTACTGCTGGATATGGACGACGTGATCGTGCACATGATGACCGCCAGCGCCCGTCAGTTCTACGACCTGGAGCGTCTGTGGGCCGGTGCTGCACAAAGCCGTGCTGAAAGCGCTGCGCACCACAGCCCGGAAAACACCCATGAGCATTTCACCAAGCTCAACAAAGACCAGGAATAAGGGTTCGCTGTGCGCTTGCGTTTGATCGCTGTCGGTTCGCGTATGCCCAAGTGGGTGGAAGAAGGTTGGCACGAGTATGCCAAGCGTCTGCCATCCGAACTGGCGCTCGAACTGGTAGAAATACCGCTCAATACCCGTGGCAAGAATGCCGACGTGGCCCGGTTCATCCGTCAGGAAGGCGAGGCCATGCTGGCCAAAGTCGGCCCGGGGGAGCGGATCGTCACCCTCGAAGTGCACGGTAAGCCATGGAGTACTGAGCAACTGGCGGTTGAGCTTGATCGCTGGCGTCTCGACTCGCGTACGGTGAACTTTATGGTCGGCGGCCCGGAAGGGTTGGCGCCAGAAGTCTGCGCCCGCGCCGATCAGCGCTGGTCGCTGTCGCCGTTGACGTTGCCACACCCGTTGGTAAGGATTCTGATCGGTGAGCAGTTGTATCGCGCCTGGACGGTATTGTCCGGGCACCCTTATCACAAATAGCTCAGCGTCCCCGGAATGACCCAGCCAATTCGCCTCAAGGACCACGAAAAAGACGCACGTCTGGTGCGCAGCCGTGTCGTGGTCGGCGCACTGCTGGTGTTGGCCCTGATTTGCGTGCTGATTGCGCGTCTGTACTACCTGCAAGTGGTGCAGTACGACTATCACTCCACGCTGTCAGAAAACAACCGGGTGCATGTGCAGCCGATCCCCCCGACCCGCGGCCTGATTTATGACCGCAATGGCGTGGTGATCGCCGATAACCGTCCCAGCTTCAGCCTGACCATGACCCGCGAGCGAGCGGGTGACTGGCATCAGGTGCTCGACACCATCGTTGAGGTGTTGCAGCTCACCCCTGAAGACCGCACGTTGTTCGAAAAGCGCACAAAGCAGGGGCGGCGGCCGTTTGAACCGGTGCCGATTCTGTTCGAGCTCAATGAAGAACAAATTGCCCGGATCGCGGTTAACCAGTTCCGCTTGCCTGGGGTTGAGGTGGTTGCGCAATTGGTCCGCCACTACCCGCAAGGGGCGCATTTTGCGCACTCGGTCGGTTATGTGGGGCGGATCAACGAGAAAGAGATCAAAACCCTCGATAAGGTTAACTACAGCGGCACCCATCACATTGGCAAAACCGGTATAGAGCGCTTCTACGAAGCCGAGCTGCATGGCCAGGTCGGCTACGAAGAGGTCGAGACCAACGCTCGCGGCCGTGTGCTGCGGGTGCTCAAGCGCACTGACCCGATCCCGGGCAAAGACATCGTTCTGAGCCTGGACATCAAGTTGCAAGAGGCGGCTGAAGAAGCCTTGGCTGGTCGACGTGGGGCGGTGGTTGCTTTGAACCCGTTGACTGGCGAAGTGCTGGCCATGGTCAGCCAGCCGAGCTTCGATCCCAACCTGTTTGTGACCGGCATTGGTTTCAAGGCTTACGCCGAGCTGCGTGATTCCATTGACCGCCCGCTGTTCAACCGCATTTTGCGTGGCTTGTACCCGCCGGGTTCGACCATCAAACCCGCCGTGGCGATTGCCGGGCTGGACAGCGGTGTGGTGACGGCCAGTACGCGGGTGTTTGACCCCGGTTATTACCAACTGCCCAATTACGATCACAAGTACCGTAACTGGAACCGCAGCGGTGATGGCTTTGTCGATCTGGACAGCGCGATCATGCGCTCCAACGACACCTACTTCTATGACCTGGCCCACAAGCTGGGCATCGACCGTTTGTCGACCTACATGAATCAGTTCGGCATTGGTCAAAAAGTCTCCCTCGACATGTTCGAAGAGTCGGCAGGGTTGATGCCGTCCCGCGAGTGGAAGCGTGCAACCCGCCGCCAGGCCTGGTTCCCGGGTGAAACCCTGATTTTGGGGATCGGCCAGGGCTATATGCAGTCCACCCCTTTGCAGTTGGCCCAGGCCACGGCGCTGATTGCCAGCAAAGGCAAATGGAACCGTCCGCACCTGGCCAAGACCATCGAGGGCGTGCCGCCGGTAGACCCCAACCCCATGCCTGACATCGTGCTGCGCGACCCGTCTAACTGGGGCAAGGTTAACCATGCCATGCAGCAGGTGGTGCACGGCGCTCGCGGTACGGCGCGGGTCGCTGGTGTCGGCGCGCAGTACTTGATCGCGGGCAAAAGCGGTACGGCTCAGGTGGTCGCAATCAAACAAGGTGAAAAGTACGACCGGTCCAAAGTTCAGGAGCGTCACCGTGACCACGCATTGTTCGTGGGCTTTGCTCCGGCGAATAACCCGCAGATTGCGGTCTCGGTCATGATCGAAAACGGCGAGGCCGGCAGCCGTGTGGCGTCGCCGGTGGTGCGTTCGGTCATGGATGCCTGGTTGCTCGGTGAAGACGGCAAACTCAAACCTGAATACGCCAGTGTTTCAAAGGCGGAGGCTACGGCCAATGATGAGTAATTTTGACCGCATCCTCTCCAGTGAGGATGTGATGCGTCGCCGTGCCACGCTGTTGCAGCGTCTGCACATCGACGGCCCTTTGCTGATTTTGTTGCTGACACTCGCCGCAGGCAGTTTGTTTGTACTGTATTCGGCCAGTGGTAAAAGCTGGGACCTGCTGAGCAAGCAGGCCACCTCGTTTGGTATCGGTCTGGTGTCGATGTTTGTCATCGCCCAGCTGGAGCCGCGTTTTATGGCGCGCTGGGTGCCGGTCTGCTATTTGCTCGGCGTGATGTTGCTGGTGGTGGTGGACGTCATGGGCCACAACGCCATGGGCGCCACGCGCTGGATCAACATTCCGGGGGTGATTCGTTTCCAGCCCTCTGAGTTCATGAAAATCCTGATGCCCGCGACCATCGCCTGGTATCTGTCCAAGCGCACCTTGCCGCCGCAGCTCAAGCACGTGGCGGTCAGTTTGTTGCTGATCGGCATACCCTTCGGCCTGATCGTGCGTCAGCCCGATCTCGGCACCGCCTTGCTGGTGCTGGCCGGGGGCGCGTTCGTGCTGTTTATGGGCGGTTTGCGCTGGCGCTGGATCATCAGTGTGCTGGCGGCTGCGGTCCCGGTGGCGATTGGCATGTGGTTTTTCATCATGCACGACTACCAGAAGCAGCGAATCCTGACCTTCCTCGACCCTGAGAGCGACCCGCTGGGCACCGGCTGGAACATCATCCAGTCCAAGGCCGCCATCGGTTCGGGCGGCGTGTTCGGCAAGGGCTGGCTGCTGGGCACCCAGTCGCACCTGGACTTTCTGCCAGAAAGCCACACCGACTTCATCATTGCGGTGATGGGCGAAGAGTTCGGCCTGGTGGGCATTTGTGCGCTGTTGTTGATCTATCTGTTGTTGATTGGTCGCGGTCTGGTGATTACCGCCCAGGCGCAAACCCTGTTCGGCAAATTGCTGGCTGGCAGTTTGACCATGACCTTTTTTGTTTATGTTTTCGTCAACATCGGTATGGTCAGTGGGCTGTTGCCGGTGGTGGGCGTGCCATTGCCGTTTATTAGTTACGGCGGAACTTCGCTCGTGACGCTGCTGTCAGCGTTTGGGGTTTTGATGTCAATCCATACGCATCGCAAATGGATTGCACAAGTTTGATTAAGGTGAAGAATTCAATGCAAGCAATGCGTGGCTGGGCCGCTCGATACGCGTCGTGGATGGGCTTTTTGGGCCTGTTCGGGGCAGCGCAAGGCGCGGTGGCCGGCGACTACGATGGCTCGCCCCAAGTGGCTGAATTTGTCGGTGAGATGACCCGCGACTACGGGTTTGCCGGTGAACAGCTGATGGATGTGTTTCGTGAGGCTGAGCGCAAACAGAGCATTCTGGATGCTATTTCGCGCCCGGCCGAGCGCGTCAAACAGTGGAAAGAATACCGTCCGATGTTCCTGACCGACGCCCGCGTTGCCCGCGGTGTCGACTTCTGGCGTGAGCACGAAGCCGTGCTGGCCCGTGCCGAGAAGGAATACGGTGTGCCGGCCCAGGTGATCGTGTCGATCATCGGCGTCGAAACCTTTTACGGGCGCAATACCGGCAATTACCGGGTGATTGATGCGCTTTCGACCCTGGGCTTTGATTACCCGCCGCGCGCCGAGTTTTTCCGCAAGGAGCTGCGTGAGTTCCTGTTGCTGGCCCGTGAAGAACAAGTCGACCCGCTGAGCCTTAAAGGCTCTTACGCAGGCGCCATGGGCTTGCCGCAGTTTATGCCGAGCAGCTTTCGCGCCTATGCCGTGGACTTCGACAATGATGGCCACATCAATATCTGGAGCAACCCGGACGATGCCATCGGCAGTGTTGCCAGCTACTTCAAGCGTCATGGCTGGGTGGCGGGCGAGCCGGTGGTGGCCCGCGCCGACGTGCAGGGTGATCGCGTCGACGAAGGCTTGACCCAAGGGATTGAACCGGTCAAAACCGTTGGGGAGTTGCGAGCGCTGGGCTGGTCGAGTCATGATGCGCTGCGCGACGACATGCCGGTCACGGCGTTCCGTCTCGAAGGCGAAAATGGCCCTGAATACTGGATGGGCCTGAAGAATTTTTATGCAATCACGCGGTACAACCGTAGCGTGATGTATGCCATGGCAGTGCATCAACTGTCCGACCTGCTGGTTCAAGCACGGGGCAACAAGTAATGCCGTTTTTAGCCATTCGCACACCTCTGAAAATCGCGGCCTGCACGGCTATCGCACTGCTGATGGTGAGCTGCTCGAGCAGCCGCACCAGCACGCCGCAAACCGCGGGCACTATCAGCGCCAAGCCTGGCCTGGACATCAACCGCGCGCACAAAGACGGCGCGCCGTGGTGGGATGTCGACGTTTCGCGTATTCCGGATGCAACGCCAACCTTGCACACCGGGCCGTACAAGGCCAACCCGTACACCGTGCTGGGCAAGTCGTATTTCCCGATCCAGGAGTCCAAGAACTACGTGGCCACAGGCACGGCGTCCTGGTACGGCACCAAGTTCCACGGGCAGAACACCGCCAACGGCGAAGTGTATGACCTGTACGGCATGAGCGCGGCGCACAAAACGCTGCCACTGCCCAGTTACGTTAAAGTGACCAACCTGGACAACGGCAAGGCTGTGGTATTGCGGGTTAACGACCGTGGGCCGTTCTATTCAGACCGCATCATTGACTTGTCTTACGCCGCCGCCAAAAAGCTCGGCTATGCCGAAACCGGTACGGCCCGCGTCAAGGTTGAAGGCATTGACCCGCAGGCCTGGTGGGCTGCGCGAGGCCGTCCGGCGCCTTTGATGCTCAACGAGCCGCAAGTGGCGCAAGCTGCCGCCGCGCCGACCGTTTCAACAGGCAAGGTCGAACAATGGACGCCGCCACCGCAACAGCACGCGTCTGATGTCATACCGCCTGTAGCGGTGCACAAGGGCCAGGGCACCTATTTGCAAGTAGGCGCATTCGCCAATCCTGATGCGGCCGAGTTGCTTCGTTCCAAACTCAGTGGCATGGTCAGCGCCCCTGTGTTTATCAGCTCGATTGTGCGCAATCAGCAAACCCTTCATCGTGTACGCATGGGGCCGATTGCCTCGGCCGGTGAAGTGCAACAAACGCAAAACAGCGTGCGTCTGGCCAATTTGGGCCAGCCGAGCGTTGTGACCGATCAGTAACACTGAACACGTGGCAGCCCGTCAAACGGCTGTCAAAAAGTTTTGCCCGCGAGGGTAAGGTTCCATTAGCAAACTCGAGAGACGGATGAACATCACCACCTTTGCCAAACGCCTGTGCCTGCTTGTACCGCTGATCGTCACTCCTGCCGCCTGGGCAGCCGAGATGATGCCGTCGCCGCCACAGCTGGCCGCCAAATCCTACGTTCTGATGGATGCCAACAGCGGTAACGTGCTGGTGGAGAACAACGGTGATCAGCGTCTGCCTCCGGCCAGCTTGACCAAGCTGATGACCGCTTACATCGCGACTCTGGAAATCCGTCGTGGCCAGATCGGCGAGAACGACCCGGTAACCGTCAGCGAAAACGCCTGGCGCACCGGCGGTTCGCGTATGTTCATCAAGGTCGGCAGCCAAGTGTCGGTCAGCGACCTGTTGCACGGCATCATCATTCAGTCGGGTAACGACGCCAGCGTTGCGCTGTCCGAGCACATCGCCGGCAGCGAAGACGCCTTCGCTGACATGATGAACAAAACCGCTGGCGACCTGGGCATGTCCAACAGCCACTTCATGAACCCGACCGGCCTGCCAAACCCGGAGCACTACTCGTCGGCTCACGACATGTCGTTGCTGGCTCGCGCCATCATCCACGAAGACCCGACTCACTACGCGATCTACTCGCAGAAAGAGTTCTTCTGGAACGGTATCAAGCAGCCTAACCGTAACTTGTTGCTGTGGCGTGACAAGACCGTTGATGGTCTGAAAACCGGTCACACCGACGAAGCCGGCTACTGCATGGTGTCTTCGGCGGTACGTGACGGCATGCGCCTGATCGCCGTGGTATTCGGCACCAACAGCGAAGCAGCACGTGCTGCTGAAACCCAGAAACTGCTGACCTACGGCTTCCGTTTCTTCGAAACCCAGACCTTCTACCAGAAGGGCACGGAGCTTGCTCAAGCGCCAGTCTGGAAAGGCACCACTCACCAGGTTAAAGCTGGCCTGGCCGATGACCTGAGCCTGACCCTGCCTAAAGGCCAATTGAAAAAGCTGGCGGCGAGCATGACCATGAACCCGCAGCTGATGGCCCCTATCGCTAAAGGCGATGTGATCGGCAAGGTTGAAGTCAAACTGGACGACAAAGTTATCCACAGCGCTGACTTGATCGCGCTGGAGCCGGTTGAGGAAGGTGGCATTTTCCGCCGTGTGTGGGATAGCATCCGTCTATTCTTCTTTGGGCTGTTCAACTGATTTAACCCACCCTGTGTGGCCCCTTGCTGAGTGTGCAGGGGGCCACTCTGTAGTTCCCGAGGCCAATACGCCATGACCGATACCGAAGTAAAGGCGCCAAAGATCGAATTTCCTCAAACTGACTATCCGGTTAAGGTGATCAGTGACACGGGTGTGGGCAACAAAGACAAGATCATTGCCATCGTTCTGAAACACGCAAAGATCAATGACGAGCGCATCGACGAGCGTCAGAGCACCAACGGCAAATACACCACGATTCAGTTGCACATCGTTGCTACCGATCAAGACCAGCTGTACAACATCAACAGCGAGCTGCGAGCCACCGGCTTCGTGCACATGGTGCTGTGATGCCGCAGACCTTGGGTATTCGCGATTTGGGTGTGCTCGACTACGAGCGCACCTGGCAGGCGATGCAACGTTTCACCGACCAACGCAAGCACACGCCGGACACGCAAGACGAGGTCTGGCTGGTGCAGCATCCGCCGGTGTTCACCCAAGGTCAGGCGGGCAAGGCCGAACATCTGTTGTTGCCGGGGGATATCCCGGTGGTTAAATCGGACCGTGGCGGGCAAGTGACCTATCACGGGCCCGGCCAGTTGGTCGCTTACCTGTTGCTGGATGTGCGCCGTCTCGGTTTTGGCGTGCGTGAGCTGGTCAGCCGCATGGAGCTTTGCCTGATCGAGTTGCTGGCCACCTATGGCGTGACTGCGGCGGCCAAGCCCGATGCGCCCGGCGTGTATGTCGACGGTGCGAAAATCGCATCCTTGGGCCTGCGCATTCGCAACGGTTGCTCTTTCCACGGTCTGGCCCTGAATGTGGACATGGACCTGGAACCGTTTCGACGGATTAACCCCTGTGGTTATGCGGGGCTGGCAATGACCCAGTTGCGTGACCATGCAGGGCCGATTGATTTTGCCGAGGTAGGTGTCCAGTTGCGTACGCAGCTCGTCAAACACCTCGACTATGCTGAGCAGACGACCCTAACGGGCGGAATCGACTGATATGACTACTGCGCAAGACGCTGTTCAAACCCTGATCCCGACGCTGGATATCTCCGAACGTGTGGCCCGTGCGCAAGAGGCCCGTTCCAAGGTTGAGACTGGCGTTAAATTGCGCGGTGCCGAAAAGGTTGCGCGTATCCCGGTAAAAATCATTCCGACCACCGAGCTGCCGAAGAAGCCAGACTGGATTCGCGTGCGCATTCCGGTGTCGCCGGAAGTCGACCGCATCAAGGCGTTGCTGCGCAAACACAAGCTGCACAGTGTGTGCGAAGAAGCCTCCTGCCCGAACCTGGGCGAGTGTTTCTCGGGCGGCACCGCAACGTTCATGATCATGGGTGACATCTGCACCCGTCGTTGCCCGTTCTGCGACGTAGGCCATGGCCGTCCAAAACCACTGGACACCAACGAGCCGGATAACCTGGCCGTTGCCATTGCCGACTTGCGCCTGAAGTACGTGGTGATCACCTCGGTAGATCGTGATGACCTGCGTGACGGCGGTGCTCAGCACTTTGCCGACTGCATCCGTGAAATCCGTCGCCTGTCGCCGAACGTCGTGCTCGAAACCCTGGTTCCGGACTACCGTGGCCGCATGGACATCGCGCTGGAAATCACCGCCGCCGAGCCGCCGGATGTGTTCAACCACAACCTCGAAACCGTGCCTCGCCTGTACAAGGCTGCGCGCCCGGGTTCTGACTACCAGTGGTCGCTGACCCTGCTGCAACGCTTCAAGCAAATGATGCCGCACATTCCTACCAAGTCCGGCTTGATGCTGGGCCTGGGTGAAACCGATGACGAAGTCATTGAAGTGATGCAGCGCATGCGCGAACACGACATCGACATGCTGACCCTGGGCCAGTACCTGCAACCGTCGCGCAGCCACTTGCCAGTGCAGCGTTTTGTGCACCCGGACACCTTCGCCTGGTTCGCCGAAGAAGGTTACAAAATGGGCTTCAAAAACGTCGCCTCGGGTCCGCTGGTGCGTTCTTCGTACCACGCAGACGAGCAAGCCAAACTGGTTAAAGACATGTTGGTAGGCTCCTGAAACCATGAATAGCCGGTTCGCTGCGCCTGTGTCGTTTACTACTCACAGCGCAGTGCCCGCGCTGCCTGCTGGCGGGGTGATCGGTGTGATCGCCCCGGCTGGCCCCTCCGAATTCGATCTGCACAGTGCAACCCGATGGATGGAAACCCGTGGCTATCAGCTCAAGGTGTTTCCGGGCGTCTGGGAGAAAGACGGCTACCTGGCCGGTTCCGATGCTGTGCGCTTGCGTGACCTGCACGATGCTTTTGCCGACGACAGTGTGGATGCCATTCTGTGCATGCGCGGTGGCTATGGCTGCACGCGCTTTCTCGAACACATCGATTTTGAGCTGCTCAGACGCCATCCCAAGCCGTTTGTGGGCTACAGCGACATCACGGCG
This sequence comes from Pseudomonas helleri, assembly GCF_045830615.1. Classification (NCBI taxonomy): domain Bacteria; kingdom Pseudomonadati; phylum Pseudomonadota; class Gammaproteobacteria; order Pseudomonadales; family Pseudomonadaceae; genus Pseudomonas; species Pseudomonas helleri. Next base: position 656,874 of record NZ_CP174501.1, read on the forward strand.
CTGCATTTGGCGATCACCCGTTACGCGGGCTTTGTGACCTTTCACGGGGCCATGCTGAATGCGGACCTGCTCGGCAACAAACAGCCGCCAACAGAATCTTCCTTGCTGCGCATGCTCAGCGGGCAACAACCGGCGTTGCTGGAGCACCCTGCGGCGTACCCGTTAACCACCCTTGCGCCGGGCAGTGCCAGCGGCCGTTTGCTGGGCGGCAACCTGTCGATGATCTGCGCCACCATCGGAACGGCGTTTGAGCTGGACGATCAGGGCATCATCCTGTTTATCGAAGACGTCAACGAACCGCTGTACCGGGTCGACCGCTTACTCACCCATCTGCGCCAGGCGGGCAAGCTTGGGCGGGTGCGCGGAGTATTGGTGGGGGATTTTGCCGGAGTCGATGTTTCGCGGTTGGAGCTGTTGCTCAAGCAAGAGCTGGGGCCGCTGAATATCCCCGTGCTGGCCGGCTGGCGCAGCGGCCATTGCGACCCGAACATCACCTTGCCGATGGGCGCGCACGTGCGTCTGGATGCCGACAAGCAGCAGTTGGTGCTTGAACAGGCCGTGGTAACGGCTCAAACCTGATTCTCTCCCTCGCGACTTTTTAAAAGATCAAAAGATCGCGAGGCAAGCTCGCTCCTACATTTTTTTGGTGTTCACTCCGTAGGAGCTGCCGCAGGCTGCGATCTTTTGACGTTAAAGATAGCTCCTATCAAACATAAAATAAGTGACTGACTCTAAAGGCCCTGTAGGAGCGAGCTTGCCTCGCGATCTTTTGATCTTGATCTAAGAGCCCCCTCACCCTAGCCCTCTCCCGAAGGAGAGGGAACCGATTGGGGGATGCCGAAGATACTCGCTGTCCTGTTTGCTGCGCGACAGCGTGGCGTCGTAGACGGGGCGGCAGCTCCTACAAGGTAATGGGTTATTGGCTGCGCAAACGCTCGAGCAGCTTGTGCGTCGGGTAGCCATCGGCGGGCCAGCCAAAAGCTTGTTGCGCACTACGAATCGCTTTGCGGGTGTTGGCGCCAATGATGCCGTCAGGGTTACCCGCATCGAAGTTGCGCTGGCTCAGAAGGGTCTGCAACTCCATGCGCTCGGTGCGGCTCAGGGGCAGGTCGTCTTTTGGCCAGTCGCCCACTATCACCCCGCCGCCATTGAAGCGCTGCGACAGCAAGCCCACCGCCAAGGCATACGATGACGAGTTGTTGTAACGCAAAATGGCGCGGAAGTTATCCAGCACTAAAAACGCCGGGCCACGGTAGCCCGCCGGCAACAACAAGGTCGCGCTGAGTTCTTCGGATCCGGCAGGTGCCTGGGTGCCAGCCGGCAGTGTTACGCCGAGCTTGCGCCATTCACTGACGCTTTTGCGTACCGCACCATCGGCCAGCGCGTAATCGAACCCGGCAGGCAACTGAACCTCAAAACCCCACGGCTGGCCTTGCTTCCAGCCTGAGCTTTGCAGGTAGTGGGCGGTCGAGGCCAGGGCGTCGGCTGAGCTGTTCCAGATGTCGCGACGGCCATCGCCGTCGAAATCCACAGCGTGGGTTTCATAGGTGGTCGGGATGAACTGGGTCTGGCCCATGGCGCCCGCCCAGGAGCCGAGCATCTTGTCCGGCGTGACATCGCCTTCCTGAATGATCTTGAGCGCGGCAATCAGTTGGCTTTGGGCGAACTCAGGGCGGCGGCCTTCGTAGGCGAGGGTGGCCAGTGAGCGAATCACCGACTTGTTGCCCTGGAAGGTGCCAAAGTTGCTTTCCATGCCCCACACCGACACCAGCGCCCGGCGGTCAACACCGTAGCGTTGCTCGATGCGGCCCAGCAGTTCGGCGTTTTGCTCCAGCAGGCGCTGGCCATTGCGCACGCGCAAAGGTGACAGGGCACCGTCGAGGTATTCCCAGACCGGGCGGCTGAATTCAGGTTGGCTGCGGTCGGCCTTGATCACGCTCATGTCGGGCGTAACGCCGTTGAACGCGTTATCGAAAATAGTCGGCGAGATCCCTGCGTTCAGGGCTTGCACGCGGAAATTGGCCAGCCATTGGTCAAAGCTTTGAGCGGGCTGAATGTCGGGCATTTCAGTGCTGGCGGCGTTGGTGGTGACCACCGGCGCGGCAGGCGGGACAGGCAAAGGCTGGGCATCGGCTGCGGTGGGTTTTTCTGCGCAGGCGACTAACAAGATGACGCTGGAAAAAGCAATCAGTTGGCGCATCGGCCAACGGTGTGAAGAACTTAAAGGCATGCGCAGGTCCACGAAATGCAAATCAGATGCAGACCTTATCATCCCCGCTGTCAGGCAGCCAGAAAGTAAAAAGCCTCCCGGTCTCTCGACTGGAAGGCTTCGCGGCGGTAGCTGCCTTTGCCTTTGGCGGGGCGTTCCTGGCGGCTGCGGAACAGGGGTTGGGCAACAATGGACTTGGCCTTGTTGGGGCGCTTGCTCATGGCTTTACTCTCGCTGGGTTGGAAAAGGCTCAATGTGAACGAGCGCAAATCATCGGCCAGTTTTTTTGAGTTGTCCAGTGCGTCCCCGCGTTGTGGATTACTCCGCTGGCAAATTCAGACGTTGCCCACACATTAGCAGCGTTAATCGGCTCAGGCTGCTCCAGGCTGACCCGGCGGCCTGGCCTTTGATCTGGGCATCAATGCGTTGCGCATCCATCAACAACTGGGCCCAACGTTGCGCCGAATAACGTTGTAACGCTTTGCTCATGAGTGGTTTGCGCTTGTCCCAGACCGGTGGGCGGGCCTGGCTGAAGGCTTTGTCCAGCGGGATGCCCTGGCTGTATTGCAGGGCAATGTTGGCCAGCACCCGTAACTCACGGGCCAGCGCCCACAAAATGACTGGTGGCTCGACGCCTTCGCCGCGCAGGCCCTCGAGCATGCGTAGGGCATGCGCCGCCTCGCCGTTGAGCACCGCATCGACCAAGCCGAACACGTCAAAGCGCGCGCTGTCAGCCACCGCAGCCTGCACGGTTTCGACGGTGATCTGGCCATCTTCGGCCATCAGCTTGAGCTTTTCGACTTCCTGGGCTGCCGCCAGCAGGTTGCCTTCAACCCGAGCGGCGATGAGTTCGACAGCGTCCTGGCTGGCAGCCAGCCCGGCTTGTGACAGACGCTGACGGATCCATTGCGGCAACTGGTTGGCGTCCACCGGCCAGATCTGCAAGAACTGGGTCTGCGGGCCTTCAATCAGGGCTTTGCCCCACTTGGTCTTTTGCGCACTGCCGTCGAGCTTGGGCAGGCTGATCAGCAACAAGGTGTCTTCGGCCGGGCGCGAGCAATATTCGATCAGGGCCGCAGCGCCTTTGTCGCCGGGTTTGCCGGAAGGCAGGCGCAATTCCAGCAGGCGCCGTTCGGCAAACAGCGACATGCTGGCGCCCGCTTGCAGCAGCGTGCCCCAGTCAAAGCTGGCGTCGGCGCTGAACACCTGGCGCTCATCAAAGCCCTGCTGGCGGGCAGCCGTGCGGATGGCGTCTGCGGCTTCCTGGCACAACAGCGGGTCATCGCCGCTGATGATGTAGACCGGCGACAGGCTGCCTTGCAGGTGTTTGGTGAGTTGAGCGGGGGCGAGTTTCATAGGGGCTAGATAGATGACGGGGCGCTTGAGCGCCCCGTATCCCTTACTTATGGCAGTTCGAGTGGCGACTGCTGAGGGGTTTCGGCTTCAGCTTTTTGCTGGGCTTCCAGGGCCGCTGCTTCTGCACGGGCCTTTTCATCGGCCAGTGTTTGCAGTTCGGCCAGACGTGCTGGCGTCAGTTGCTCAAGGCGCAGCAGGACTTGCTGAACCAGGTCGCGGTCGAGTTCCTTGCGGACCATCGAGGCTTCCTGAGTGCTACCCGCGATGTTGCCACTGTCTTGCATGAAGAACTTGCGGGCTTCAACTTTGTTCTCGAGCAACACCAGGTTGTTGTCGCCTTTGATCTGGTAGTTCAAGACCTTGGTCAGTTCGTACTCAGCGGTCGAGCCGGTGCCGGTGTAGCTGGCAGCGCGCTGGTTTTCTTGCTCATTGTTCAATACGAGCTTGTACGGTGCCGCGTCGGTGATTTTAACGCCGCTGCCTTCCAGCGCCAGGCGCAGGTCGCGAACGGTTTGGCCGTAAGCATCACGGGCGCTGAGGCCCAGCTCGGTAATGGTCAGTTGGTTGGTGCCGGTACCGCGCAGCTGGAAGCCGCAGGCACTCAACAGAACAGCGAGACCCATCACCAGCAAGTTGCGTTTGATCATGTGTAGCTCCCCTTGAAACCAGGTAGGTCGGCATTGCGACCCGAAAGGTTTTAATGGGCGCCCGGCTCAAAGGCCGGGCGCCTGTTCCAATTAGCTGGCGACGATGTTGACCAATTTACCCGGTACCACGATCACTTTGCGGATCGTCAGGCCTTCGGTAAAGCGCAGCACGTTTTCGTTGGTGCGGGCAGCCGCCTCAACCTCTTCACGGCTGGCAGCCGCAGGCATTTCGATGTGACCGCGCAGTTTGCCGTTCACTTGAATAACCAGCTGCAGGGTGTCTTGCACCAGTGCGCTTTCATCCAGGGTTGGCCAAGCGGCGTCAATGATTGCCGTGGCGTGACCCAACTGGCCCCACAGCACGTGGCTGATGTGCGGCGTGATCGGCGCGAGAATCAAGGCAACCGTCTCAAGACCTTCCTGCAGCAGGGCGCGGTCCTGTTCGGTGGCTTGCGGTGCTTTTTCGAGCACGTTCATCACGGTCATTACCTGGGCAACGGCGGTGTTGAATTTGTGATGCTGGCCGACGTCCTGGCTGGCTTGCTTGATGGCCTGGTGAATGGCACGGCGAATGACTTTTTGCTCGTCATTCAGACCGGCAACGTCCAGCGCGCCCGGCAGGCCCTGGCCTACGTGAGCGTGGGCCAGGCGCCATACGCGTTTGAGGAAGCGGTGCGCACCCTCAACACCGGCATCCGACCATTCCAGGCTGGCGTCAGGTGGCGAGGCGAACATCATGAACAGACGGCAGGTGTCTGCGCCGTATTGTTCGATCATGGACTGAGGGTCGACGCCGTTGTTCAACGACTTGGACATTTTTTGCGAGCCGCCGATTTCAACCGGCAGGCCGTCAGACTTTAGCGTGGCGCCGATGATCTTGGCCTTGGCGTCGCGCTCGACTTCTACGTCGTCCGGGTTGAAGTAGTCCTTGCCACCGTTGTCCAGGGTACGGAAATAGGTGTCAGCGATAACCATGCCCTGGGTCAGCAGGTTCTTGAACGGCTCGTTGGAACTGACCAGGCCTTCATCGCGCATCAGTTTGTGGAAGAAGCGCGCGTACAGCAGGTGCAAGATCGCGTGTTCGATGCCGCCGATGTACTGGTCGACCGGCAACCAGTGGTCGGCCGCCTTGCGCTCTACCAGGCCACCGTCGAAGTGCGGCGAAGCGTAGCGCGCGTAGTACCACGACGACTCGACGAAGGTGTCCATCGTGTCGGTTTCGCGTTTGGCCGGTGCGCCACATTTAGGGCAGCTGCACTCGTAGAACTCAGGCATGCGCGCCAATGGCGAACCGGCGCCATCGGGTACGACGTCTTCTGGCAATACGACCGGCAGTTGGTCTTCCGGGACTGGCACGTCACCGCAGGTGTCGCAGTGTACGATCGGGATCGGGCAGCCCCAGTAGCGCTGGCGGCTGATGCCCCAGTCACGCAGACGGAACTGGGTGCGCGACTGGCCCAGGTGCTTGGCAGTCAGGGCAGCTTCGATGGCATCGAACGCGGCCTGGAAGTCCAGCCCGTCGAATTCGCCAGAGTTGATCAGCGGGCCGTGTTCGCCGTAAGCGGCCTGCCACGGTGCTGGCGACTCATCGCCTGCGCTGGTGCGGACAACGGCCTTGATCGGCAGGTTGTACTTGGTGGCGAATTCGAAATCACGCTCGTCGTGCGCCGGCACTGCCATTACAGCGCCATCGCCGTAATGCATCAGAACGTAGTTGGCGACCCAAACCGGGAGCTTTTCACCGGTCAGTGGGTGTTCCACGAACAGCGAGGTGGGCAGGCCCTTTTTCTCTTGGGTCGCCACGTCGGCTTCGGCAACGCTGCCGCCTTTGCATTCAGCGATAAACGCTTGCAGCTCAGGGTTGTTTTGCGCTGCCAGGGTGGCCAGCGGGTGTTCTGCGGCCACGGCCACGTAAGTGGCGCCCATCAGGGTGTCTGGACGGGTGGTGAAGACTTTGAGTGCGCCCGCTTCGCCGATGGAAGCCTGGTCGTAGGGGAACTGCACTTCCATGCCACGGGATTTGCCAATCCAGTTGCGTTGCATGGTTTTGACTTGCTCCGGCCAGCCGGGCATGTCGTCGAGGCTTTCAAGCAGCTCATCCGCGTAAGCGGTGATCTTGAAGTAGTACATCGGGATTTCGCGTTTTTCGATCAACGCGCCCGAACGCCAGCCGCGGCCGTCGATCACTTGTTCGTTGGCCAGAACGGTCTGGTCGACCGGGTCCCAGTTCACGGTGCCGTTTTTACGGTAGATCACGCCTTTTTCGAACAGGCGGGTGAACAGCCACTGTTCCCAGCGGTAGTAATCAGGCTTGCAGGTGGTGATCTCGCGGGACCAGTCCACCGCCAGACCCAGGCTGCACAGCTGGGTTTTCATGTAAGCGATGTTGTCGTAGGTCCACTTGGCCGGTGCGACTTTGTTTTTCATCGCCGCGTTTTCAGCCGGCATGCCGAAAGCGTCCCAACCCATGGGTTGCAGAACGTTTTTGCCGAGCATGCGCTGGTAGCGTGAGATCACGTCACCGATGGTGTAGTTGCGCACGTGCCCCATGTGTAGCTTGCCGCTTGGGTACGGGAACATCGATAGGCAGTAGTAGGTTTCTTTGCCTAGATCTTCGCTGACTTCGAAGGACTTTTGGTTGTCCCAGAATGATTGGGCGGCGGCTTCTATTTCACGGGGTTGATATTGTTCGTGCATGGCTACTTGTACTAATGAAGGGTGGCCTAATCCTCTTCAACTCACGCGGACATTTTTGTTGCCCGGTCAGGTTGGAGCAGGGGTTACAGGAAGTCCCGTAGCATACATGACCCCACTCTATCGAGGGAAACCCTGATTGCCTCATCGTTCCGTTGGTCGCGGCGGCGCGCTGGTTTTAGCAGCGCAGCTACGCTGTTGGTGGGGGGAAGAAACTTCCTTAATGAGGTGGACGGATGGTTGAGTCGCAATACAAGGCTATAAATTCGGAGGTGTTCGAGCGGCTGATTGATCGTTTGAGTGTGGCTCTTGATTCAGCAAAGACGGCAGTGCGACTGAGAAACGAACGTCCTGCCGAATTGGAATTGCGTGGTTTGAGTCGTGCCGAGTTGGAGTTGATCAACGTTTATTTAAACCGGATCGGGCGTGAGGCTGATGAACGCCTGCAAGGCAGCGGTACTGAGCAAAAAGCCCCTCAGACAGCCAAGGTCATCTGGCTCAAAGACAGGGTTAAGGGTAAGTAGGCCGGCGCGACGATTCAGGTCGGGCCCACGTGAAGAGCGGCATTTCCTCAGGGTTGAGGTAACACGGGTTGTGATTGAGTTTTGGCCAGCCCTGTTGATGCCTCCCTTCAACCCCCTTAGGCTTCGGGCATCTATGGAGATGCTCGATGCCTTTTCGCTACTTTGTTAAACAACTTCTATTGCCTCCGGGCATCCTTCTTTTGTTCCTGCTGGCGGCCTGGTGGCTGCGCCATTCGCGTCCGCGTCTGGCCGGTGCGCTGTTTGCCGTGGGCCTTGGCGGCTTATGGTTGATGAGCTTGCCGGTGATGGTGGAGTGGAGCGCCCGCGCCATTGAGCGTGAGCCTGCGCTAGCCCCAAGCGAGTGGTCGAGCTTGTCTGAACGCGCCGATGCCATTGTGCTGCTGGGCTCCGGGCGTGAGCGCGGCGATCCGGCGTGGGGCAGCGATCAGCCCACCGGGATCGGCCTGGAGCGTCAGCGTTATGCGGCGCAACTGGCCAAGGCTTCGGGGTTGCCGGTGCTGGTCACGGGCGGCTTGCACTACGGCACCCCGCCAAGCGAGGCGCAGATAATGGCCGATTCGTTGCGCGAAGATTCGGGGGTTGAGGTTCGCTGGAAAGAAGAACGCAGCCGCACCACGTGGGAAAATGCGCAAATGAGTGCCGAAATTCTGTTGCCGCAGGGCATCAAGCGCGTGGTGGTAGTCACCCAGGCGTGGCACATGCCGCGTTCGGTGTGGAGTTTTGAAAAGGCGGGGTTTGAGGTTGTGCCTGCACCGGTCGGCTTTTTAAGCGTCGACAACGCCAGGCCACTGGGCGGCTGGATGCCGGAGTACAAGTCGTTTTGGCAGTCCGGGCTGTTGCTCAACGAAGCCGTCGGGCAGATTGCCTACCCGTTGTTTTACCGGTAAGTGCGCATTGTGGGAGCGAGCTTGCCTCGCGATCTTTTGATCTTTAAAAGATCGCGAGGCAAGCTCGCTCCTACAGGGGGTTGGCTTTTCGGGTTTACACTGTCTTGGCGATGCGGCTGGTGATCAGCGCCCAGCCAATCAGCAACGCACACAGGATTGCCAGCGGCCACGAGCGCCATTGCAGGTAAGGCGTCAGGTTGTGCATGGGCACCACGTCGCCATACAGGATCCCTTGCTCGAACTGCGGGATCTGCGTGGTGATCTGCCCAAACGGGTTGATCAGCGCGGTGACGCCGTTGTTGGTCGCCCGGATCATCCAGCGGCCCGCTTCAAGGGCGCGCATCTGGGCCATCTGCAAATGTTGCAGGGGGCCGATCGAGGTGCCGAACCAGGTGTCGTTGCTGATGGTCAGCAAAATATCGCTTTGCGCGGCCAGCCCGGCGACAAAGTCCGGGTACACCACTTCGTAGCAAATCAGCGGGGCAATCTGGTAACCCTTGGCTTGCAACATGGGTTGGTCGGCAGGCCCGCGGGCAAAGTCTGACATCGGCAGGTCAAAAAACGCGATCAGGCCGCGCAGTACGTCCTGCAACGGGACGTACTCGCCAAACGGTACGAGTTTTTGTTTCAGGTACACGCCATCGCCTTCACCCACGGCCGTGATGCCGTTGAAGAAGCGCGATTCGTGGCGCACTTCTTCACGGATCGGCACGCCGGTAATCAGCGCGGAATTTCGCTCGGCGGCGAACCGGCTCATCATCGTCAAATAGCCTTCGGCGTTCTCTTTGAGCACCGGAATGGCCGTTTCAGGCCACACAATCAGGTCGACGCGCTTGGAGCTGAAGGTCATGTCGCGGTACAGCGCCAACTGCGCATTAAGCTCAGCCGGGTCCCATTTCATGCTTTGTGCGACGTTGCCCTGCATCGCCGCCACGCTCAGCGGGTCACCCGACGGGCTGGTCCAGGCGTGATGCTTGAGCGCAACACCGATGCACCAAGGACCGACCAGCAACACCACGGCAGCGCCGATAAAGGCTTTGCGCCTGGCTTTGATCAGGCGGGGCAGGTTGCACAGCAACGCTGCGGTCAGCGCCAGGGTGAACGAAATCAGCCACATGCCGCCCAGCGGCGCAAGCCCGGCCAGGGGGCCGTCGAGTTGGCTGTAACCCGAGTAAAGCCAAGGGAAACCTGTGAGGAACCAGCCGCGGAAAGCCTCTTGGGCCGTCCACAGCGCAGCAAAGGCCAGGGTGTCGGCCAGCGGCGCTTCATTGCGGCGGATCCAGCGTGCCCACAGCCAGGCGGGCAGGGCAAAGAACCAGGCAATGGCGGCGGTAAACAGCAGCATCAGGAAGCCGGCCAGTAGCACCGAAGCCCCGCCGAAGTGGTGAATGCTGTAGTAGATCCAGCTGGTGCCCGCGCCAAACAGGCCAAAGCCGAAGCACCAGCCACGGCCCAGCGCCTGCTTGGGCGACAGGTCGCGCAAGCCCAGATAGAACAGGGCCAGGGCAACCAGTGCCAGCGGCCAGATATCGAAAGGTGCCAACGCCAGGGTTGTCAGTGCGCCGGCCACCACAGCCAGCAAGTTACCGGGCCAGCCGGGGGCGGTTATCCAGCGCATTTCAATCCTTAGCGTCAGGGTTTAGCGGGCAATAGGCGTTAAGCGAATCAGGTGAATCCGGCGGCTGTCGGCATTGAGGATGCGGAAGCGGTAAGGGCCGATTTCAGTGATTTCGTTGCGTTTTGGCAAATGCCCGAACGCACTCATGACCAAGCCGCCAACGGTGTCGAACTCATCGTCGGAGAAGTCGCTGTCAAAGAACTCGTTGAAGTTCTCGATAGGCGTCAGGGCCTTGATCAGGAAGTCACCGCTGGGCAGCGGCTTGATGTAGCTGTCTTCTTCGACATCGTGTTCGTCTTCGATGTCGCCGACGATCTGTTCCAGAACGTCTTCAATCGTCACCAGACCGGCCACGCCGCCGTATTCGTCAATGACGATGGCCATGTGGTTGTGGTTGGCACGGAACTCACGCAACAACACGTTCAGGCGCTTGGACTCAGGGACAAACGTCGCTGGACGGAGCAGATCCTTGATGTTGAATTTGTCGCCGTTCTCTTGAAGGATCAGCGGCAGCAGGTCTTTGGCCAGCAGGACGCCGAGAACGTCATCGTGGCTTTCGCCGATCACGGGATAACGCGAGTGCGCTGCGTCGATGATCGCCGGGAGGAATTCGCGGGGTGTCTGGGTCGCCTTGATGCTGATCATCTGCGAACGCGGAACCATGATGTCCCGTACTTGCAGGTCAGCCACCTGGATGGCGCCTTCGACGATGGCCAGCGCTTCGCTGTCCAACAGTTTGTTCTGATGTGCTTCGCGCAGCAGCTCCAGCAGCTCCTGGCGGTTTTTCGGCTCATGGGCAAAGGCCTGGGTCAGCTTACCCAACCATGACTTTTGCCCGTTGCTCGATCGGTCTTCGCTCATAGCGATTTACTCGTATCCCTTGGTCGTTTCAGTGGGTTGTTAATCAGTTTCGTCGTCTGCATACGGATCCGGATGACCCAGTTCTGCAAGCAACGTTCGTTCCAGCGCTTCCATCTCTTCGGCTTCTTCGTCTTCTATATGGTCGTAACCCAGAAGATGCAAGCAGCCGTGGATCACCAAGTGAGCCCAGTGAGCGTCAAGTGCCTTGCCTTGTTCGGCGGCTTCGCGCTCGACCACGGCCACACAGATGACCAGGTCACCCAGAAGCGGGATATCAAGGAATTCGTCCGGCACTTCTGCCGGAAAAGACAGCACGTTGGTCGCGTAGTCTTTGTGCCGCCAAGTGTGATTAAGCTCACGGCCTTCGGCTTCGTCCACCAGACGAATGGTCATTTCCGAGTCGGCGGTGCGCTGGCGCAGCGCCAGTTCGCACCACTGGCGGAACTGGGCTTCGCTGGGCGCAGCGGCTTCGGTGGCCAATTGCAGGTCAAGCTCAAGCATCGTTGCGGTAATCCTTGGCGGCGGGCAGGGCGGCCAGCTTGTCAGCGGCCTCCTGTTCGTAGCGCCCGTAGGCCTCAACGATGCGTTGTACCAGCGGGTGGCGAACAACGTCTTTGGACAAAAAGTGCGTAAAGCTGATGCCCGGCACGTCCTTGAGCACGTCGATCACGTGGGTCAGCCCCGACTTGGTGCCTTTTGGCAGGTCGATCTGGGTGATGTCACCGGTGATCACGGCCGTGGAGCCGAAGCCGATACGGGTCAGGAACATCTTCATCTGCTCGACGGTGGTGTTCTGGCTTTCGTCGAGAATGATGAAGCTGTTGTTCAGCGTGCGACCGCGCATGTAGGCCAGCGGTGCCACTTCAATGATCTGCCGCTCGATCAGCTTGGCCACGTATTCAAATCCGAGCATTTCGTACAGGGCGTCATACAGCGGGCGCAGGTACGGGTCTATTTTTTGCGACAGATCGCCCGGCAGGAAGCCGAGTTTTTCACCCGCTTCAACCGCCGGGCGCACCAGCAGGATGCGGCGGATCTGCTCGCGCTCCAGGGCGTCAACTGCGCAGGCCACGGCCAGGTAGGTCTTACCCGTACCGGCTGGGCCAATGCCGAAGTTGATGTCGTTGCCGAGGATTTCTTTGACGTAGCGCTGCTGGTTGGTGCCGCGCGGGCGGATCATGCCCTTTTTGGTGCGCAGCGACACGCTGGCCTCGGCCACAGGCGTATTGGCCAGGTCATCGGTGGCAGCAGACTCTTGCAAAAACAGGTGCACCAAGTCCGGCGAAAGCTCAGTGGCTTGGGTTTCGCGGTACAGACGGCGCAGCAGGTGTTCTGCAGAAACGGTCAGTTTGGGGTCGCCGATCATTTCGAACTGGTTACCGCGATTGCGGATTTCGATGCCCAGACGTTGTTCAACCAAGCGCAAATGCTCGTCGAATTGTCCGCACAGATTGGCGAAGCGGCGAGCCTCAAAAGGCTCGAGGAGAAAACGATGTGGTTCGATGGGTGCGTTCAAGGTCGTTTTTAGCCGCCCTAAGGCAATTGAGGTGAGATGAAGGATAACGCTAGCAGGTCACGCGCGAAAGGGCCGTGATAAATGATTAACCTTCTGTAGGGGCGAGCTCGTCTCGCGATCTTTTAGACGATCAAAAGATCGCGAGACGAGCTCGCTCCTACAGAAGCCTGCGTTAGTTCAGCAGCGAACCCCGCAGGGAGTGCGGCTGGGCGGCATCGATGTGCACGTCGGCGAATTGTCCGATCAACTGCGGGTTGTCGCAGCGGAAGTTAACAATGCGGTTGTTTTCGGTGCGCCCTTGCAATTCACCAGGGTCTTTTTTCGAGTAATCGGTCACCAGAATCCGCTGAGTGGAGCCGACCATTTGCCGGCTGATCTCAAAACCTTGTTGGTTCAGGCGGTGTTGCAGCGCGTTGAGGCGTTCTTTTTTGCGCTCTTCTGGCGTGTCGTCAACCAGGTCGGCCGCAGGCGTGCCCGGGCGCTGGCTGTACACAAAGGAGTACGAGAAGTCGAAACCGACGTCCTCGATCAGCTTCATGGTTTGTTCGAAGTCTTTCTCGGTTTCACCGGGGAAGCCGACGATAAAGTCAGAGCTGATGCAAATGCCCGGCACCGCTGCGCGCAGTTTGCGCAACTTGGACTTGTACTCCAGCGCCGTATGGTTGCGCTTCATCGCCGAGAGAATGCGGTCCGAGCCCGATTGCACCGGCAAGTGCAGGTGTTTTACCAGCTCCGGCACGTCGGCGTGGGCCTGGATCAGGCTGTCCGAGAACTCCAGCGGGTGCGAGGTGGTGTAGCGAATGCGCTCGATCCCGTCGATGGCCGCTACCACGCGAATCAGTTCGGCGAGGTCCGCCAGGCGACCGTCCTCGGTCAGGCCGCGATAGCCGTTGACGTTCTGGCCCAGCAAGGTCACTTCACGCACGCCGTTTTCAGCCAGGTGGATCACTTCGCTGAGCACGTCGTCGAACGGGCGGCTGACTTCTTCGCCGCGGGTGTAAGGCACCACGCAGAACGTGCAGTACTTGCTGCAACCTTCCATGACCGACACATAGGCACTTGGGCCGTCGATGCGGGGTTCTGGCAGGTGGTCGAATTTTTCGATCTCGGGGAACGACACGTCAACCTGCGGCAACTTGGTGATGCGCGCAGCGTCGATCATCTCGGGCAGGCGGTGCAGGGTTTGCGGACCGAAGACTACGTCCACGTAAGGGGCGCGGTCGCGGATGGCGGCGCCTTCCTGGCTGGCAACGCAGCCGCCGACGGCAATGACCATCTCGGGGTTGGCCAGTTTCAGCTCGCGCCAGCGGCCAAGTTGCGAGTACACGCGATCTTGGGCGCGTTCACGGATCGAACAGGTATTCAGCAGGATGACATCAGCGTCTTCGGCGCGCGCTGTGACTTCCAGGGCCTGATGTTCACCCAGCAGATCGACCATGCGTGAGCTGTCGTACTCATTCATCTGGCAACCGTGGGTTTCGATGTAAAGCTTCTTGGCCATGGGTGTTCATCAAGTGGTTCAAAGAACCGCGCATTATAGGGGGCATGGTCGCGGGTTCCTAGCGTTGCGCGTCCGATGGCTATGCTATAGTTCGCGCCCTCTTTTATATCCTCAGATGTCTACCCGCCCACCATGACCAAACGTGAAGCTCCAATCTACAAGGTGATTTTCCTCAATCAGGGCCAGGTGTTCGAAATGTACGCCAAGCAGATCTATCAAAGTGATCTGTGGGGCTTTCTGGAAGTTGAGGAATTTGTCTTCGGGGAGCGCACGCAAATCGTCGTTGATCCGAGCGAAGAAAAGCTCAAGGCTCAATTTGAAGGCGTGGTACGCAGCTTTGTGCCGATGCACTCGATTGTGCGAATCGATGAAGTTGAACGTCTGGGAACGCCGAAAATCAGCGAAGCGAATGGCATGAGTAACGTGATGCCGTTTCCGTTTCCGATGCCGGACAAGTAGTTCGGCACTTTTACCTTAAGGCAGCGGTGAAAACGGCGAGCGACCGTCGGCCGATTGCAGCTCAAGCAGGTACTTGCGGAAGATCTGCCCCAGGATCTGGGTGGCAGTCTCGAGTTGTTCGCGGGGCATTTGCTCGGCGACCAGGTCGGCGGTGTCGAGCGCGTCTTCGGCGCCGTTGACCGCCGCCATTTTCAGCACGATGTACGCCTGAATGTTATTGGCCGGAACGCCTTCACCCTTGAAGAACATGGTGCCCAGCTGAAACTGAGCCATGGCGTGGCCTTGCAGCGACGCTTGTTCGAAGTAGCTCAGGGCCTGATTGAGGTCTTGCGGGGTGTTTTTACCGTCGTAATAGAACTCACCCAGCTCGTATTGAGCTTCTGCATCCCCGGTTTTTGCCGCCTCAACGCAGGCTGCCAGAGCTTCTTTGAGGTCTTCTGGCTGCGTATTGAGGGTGCAACGACCCATCGCTGGAATCAACAGCGAGTTGCCACCTGCCTGAGCAAGCAACGGTTGAAGGAGCAACAGGCAGCCCAGTGCAAGGGCGCGGCCGGTGCGGTTCATGGGAATCGACGTACCTCTGAAAGGCGGGCATACCCGACCAAGGGATGAGTAGGCGCGCATTATGAAATAAGCGGAGGCCACCTTACAAAGTCTTTACTCGTTTTTCTGCTGCGTGACCGCCATATCGATTGATTTAAGACGATTTTGGACAGGTGGCATAAATGATTAGCCCCTCACGCGCATAAAAAGAACATAAACCCCTGTAGGAGCGAGCTTGCCTCGCGATCTTTTGATCTTAAAAAGATCGCGAGACAAGCTCGCTCCTACACAGGGTTCAGGTTATTTCAACACAGCAAAAGCGCGCTCGGCAGCATCCAGGGTCAGTTTCAGTTCGGCGTCGCCGTGGGCAATCGAAGTGAAGCCGGCTTCAAACGCACTTGGCGCCAGGTATACGCCGCCGTCCAGCATCAGGTGGAAGAACCGCTTGAAGCGATCGGCATCGCTGGCCATGACGTCGTCGAAGGTCACGATGTCATCGGCTTCGCTGAAGTACAGGCCAAACATGGCACCCGCCTGGGTGGTCACAAAAGGAATGCCGGCAGCGTCTGCACGTTCTTGCAGGCCTGCAAGCAGGCGCGTGGTGTAGTCGGTCAGCTCGTCATGGAAGCCCGGACGGCTGATCAGGCGCAGGGTGGTCAGGCCAGCGGCCATCGCCAACGGGTTACCGGACAGCGTGCCCGCCTGATACACCGGGCCCAGCGGGGCGATGTGCTGCATGATCTCGCGTTTGCCGCCAAAGCAGCCTACCGGCATGCCGCCGCCAATGATTTTGCCGAAGGTGCTCAGGTCGGGTGTGACGCCGTAGTGGGCTTGGGCGCCGCCCAGGGCTACACGGAAACCGGTCATCACTTCGTCAAAAATCAGCACGATGCCGTGCTGGTCGCACAGGCTGCGCAGGCCTTGCAGGAAGCCCGGCGCGGGCGGCACGCAGTTCATGTTGCCCGCCACCGGCTCAACAATGATGCACGCCACGGTGTCGCCCACTTCTGTCAGCAACTGCTCAACGGCGTCGATGTCGTTGAAGGTGGTGGTCAGGGTGTGTTTGGCGAAGTCGGCCGGGACGCCGCCCGAGCTTGGAACGCCTTGGGTCAGCGCGCCGGAGCCGGCTTTTACCAACAGGCTGTCGGAGTGGCCGTGGTAGCAGCCTTCGAACTTGAGGATGTTGTCACGCCCGGTAAAGCCCCGCGCCAGACGGATGGCGCTCATGGTGGCTTCTGTGCCGGAGCTGACCATGCGGACCATTTCCATGGAGGGCACAATCGAGCACACCAGGTCGGCCATCTCGGTTTCCATGGCGGTCGGGGCGCCGTAGGACAAGCCGTGTTGCAGTTGCGCACGCACCGCGTCCAGCACGTCCGGGTGGCTGTGGCCCAAAATCATCGGGCCCCACGAACCCACGTAGTCGACATAACGCTTGTCGTCTTCGTCAGTCACGTAGGCACCTTCGGCGTGTTTGAAGAACAAAGGCGTGCCGCCCACGCTCTTGAAAGCACGAACAGGCGAGTTCACGCCGCCGGGGATGTGTTTTTGAGCGTTGGCAAACAGCGTTTCGGAACGAGACATGGTGGGCTCTCTCTGAATCAGAATTCGGTATTTAAATAGACAGCAAGGCGTTGAACGCGCGGGCGCGTCGGGTCACTTCCTGCGTGCTGTCGGCGCCAAACAGGCCGTGCACCACAGCCAGCAAATCAGCCCCGCGCTCGACCAGCGGGGCGGCGTTGTCCAGGGTAATGCCGCCAATCACACAGATCGGCACGTTAACAAGCCTGGCGCGCGCCTGGTTGATGACGTCGAGGGCCGCCGGGGCTGCACCGGGCTTGGTGCTGGAGGTGAAAAAGCGCCCAAAGGCCACATAGGTTGCGCCTTCCTTCACCGCTTGCTCGGCCAGTTCGATTTGGTCGTGGCACGTTGAGCCAATAATGGCCTTCGGGCCGAGCAATGCCCGTGCAGGTGTCAGCGGGCCGTCGGTCTGGCCCAGGTGAACACCCACGTCCAGGCGCGCGGCCAGTTCGGCGTCATCGTTGATCAGCAAGTGCGCCTTGTAACGATCGCACAGGTGCTTCAGCGCCTCGGCCTCGCGCAAGCGGCGGGCCTCATCGGTGCTTTTGTCGCGGTACTGCAACAGTGTCAGGCCGCCATCCAGCGCCGCCTCGACATACTTAAGGCATTTGCCGGCCAGCAGTTGGCTATCGGTGATTGCGTAAAGACCACGCAGCTTCATGGGTCGAGCCTCATTCGTTACGAACAGAAGTCCAGCGGTAAGCGCCGGGGCACAAATTGGCCCTGGCCCAGTTGCTCGGCATCACGCAGGGTGCGCCACGTGTAGTTGAGCGCCGTCTCGACCGCGCTGACCAGGTTTTCGCCAATGGCCAAACGCCCGGCCAGAGTGCTGGCCAAGGTGCAGCCCGAGCCATGATAGCTGCCCGGCAGACGATAGCAGGTGAAGGTGTGACGGCTGCCGTCGCGGCTGTACAGGCGGTTATGGACTTCGTGTTCATCGCCGTGTCCGCCGGTGATGAGCAGGTGTTTGCAAAAAGGCAGGAGTTTTTCGGCGCATTCATCGGCGCTGCCCTCAGGCAGTTCGGCCAGAATGCGGGCTTCAGGCAGGTTGGGCGTGGCGATCACGGCCAGGGGCAGCAAGCGCTCGCGCATGGCGTAGCCCACTTCGTCTTTACCCAGTCGACCGCCGCCGCCCGCGCGCAGTACCGGGTCGCAGACCATCGGCAGATGCGGGTGGGCTTGAAGCAGCTCGACCACGGTGTCGACCATTTCCAGTGAGCCGAGCATGCCCAGCTTGACGGCCGCAACTGTGGAGTCGCTGAGCACGGCATTGGCTTGTGCCAGCACCCACTCTCGATCCAGCACGCGGAAGTCGCTGACATTCACGGTGTTCTGCACAGTCAAGGCGGTGACCACGGGGGCCGCGTGACAACCTTGAGCCAGCAGGGCTTCGATATCTGCCTGCAAGCCGGCACCCCCACTGGGGTCATGGCCGGAGAGACAGAGGACAACGGGGCGAGAGCTGTAGATATTCATGGTGCGCGAGCTTACCACCAAACGCTTTTTTGCGGCTGTTTGGTCCGCTGATTTGTATGATGGCCATGCGGCTCCATCGGGATGGCTATGCTAAAGTGAGCCCCACATTACTAACAGGTAAGACGGTCGACGCGGTCTCAAACGGAACAGGAGATTCTGCACGTAACCGGGCGGACCACGCTGGGGCTGTATGCGCTATTTGCTGATTATGATGCTGGGCTGGCTACCGATGCTGGTTGGCGCCGTCGAGTTTGACGAAACCACCCAGAGCCTGCCCTTGGGCCGAGTGATGCAGGTCTTCGAAGATGTGGGAGGCCAGGCGACGTTGAGCGATGTGATCGGCAACCCGGGTCTGTTCAAGCTCCACACCAAAGACACGCTAAATGCAGGGTACTCGCGCTCGGCCTTCTGGCTAAAAATTGATCTGCGCTACCTGCCCAAAGACCCGGCAGCACACCGTACCTGGTTGATGGAGCTGGCGTATCCGCCGCTGGACAACATCGACCTGTACCTGGCCGATGCAGCAGGCAACTACTACCTGGCTGAGCGCACCGGTGATGCCTTGCCCTTCGGCAGCCGGCAGATCAAAGAAAACAACTACCTCTTCGAACTCAATTTCAGCCCTGGGCAAAGCCAGACTGTCTACCTGCGTCTGGCCAGCGAAGGCTCGATTCAAGCACCGCTCACCTTGTGGTCCGCGCAGGCCTACCTCGAAGAACAGCCCCAGCGCATTTATGTGCTGGGCCTGATTTACGGGGTTCTGTTGGGGATGCTGGTGTACAACCTGTTCATCTACATCAGCGTGCGTGACACCAGCTACCTGTATTACATCGTTTATATGGCCTCGTTTGGCCTGTACCAGCTCGCGGTCAACGGCGCAGCGGTGCAGTACTTCTGGCCTAACAACCCGTGGTGGGCCAACGCGTCGGTGCCGTTTTTGATCGGCTCTGCTGCGCTCTTTGGCTGCCAGTTTGCGCGCTCCTTTTTGCAGATCGGCTCGCAAAGCCGCTGGCTGGACCGTGCGCTGATCCTGCTGATGGGCCTGGGTGCGCTGGTCATGCTGCTGTCGCTGGTCACCAGTTATGCCGTGGCCTTGCGGCTGGCTACGGCGCTGGCGCTGGCGTTTATCGTGGTCATCTTTGTTGCGGGCGTGGTGGCCTGGGCCCGTGGTTTGCGGGTGGCGCGTTACTTTGTAATTGCCTGGTCGGCCTTTTTGCTCGGTGGTCTGGTCAACACGCTGATGGTCCTGGGCTACCTGCCGAATGTCTTCCTGACCATGTACGCCAGCCAGATCGGCTCGGCGGTCGAAGGCTGCCTGCTGTCGCTGGCGCTGGCCGACCGGATCAACGCCATGCGTGACCTGCATGCGCGCACCTTGCAAGAAACCGGGCAAAAACTGGCGGCGATGAACCAGCAACTGGCCCGCACCAACCAGCTTAAAGACGAGTTCCTGTCGACGGTCACCCACGAACTGCGCACGCCCATGAACGGGGTTATCGGTTCGTTGGAGTTGATCAAAACCCTGGACATGGGCGCAGAACTCGAACTCTACACCCAGACCGCCGAAGGCTCGGCGCGGCAGATGATGGGCATGGTCAATGGCATTCTGTCCTTGACCGAGTTGCAGGCCGGTCGTCTCACGGCCGAGTTGCAGCCCTTTAGCCTGGGCGCGCTGCTCAAAGGCCTGAGTGCTGAATTCGCCCCGCAGGCGCGTAGCAAAGGGCTGTCTTTTTCGTATGACATTGCCCACGGGTTGCCTGATTACTGGGTGGGGGATGAAGCGAAAATTCGCCAGTGCCTCGAATGCTTGCTAGATAACGCCATCAAGTTCACTTGCGAGGGCGGGGTAATTTTGCGCGTGACCGGCAACGCCATCGACGAGGCGCGCTGGTCGATGGCGTTCAATGTGATCGACAGCGGTATCGGCTTTGTTCATCAGGAACGGGCCGAGCTGTACCAGCACTTCTTCCAGGTCGATGGTTCCATGACCCGCAATTACGGCGGCCTGGGGATTGGTTTGGCTATCTGCCGGCGCTTGGTAGAGCTGATGGGCGGCCAGTTGACTCACCATTCGCTGCCGCGTCAGGGCTCGCAGTTCCAGGTTTCGCTGGAGCTTGAGGCATTGGCCCCGGCGGAGCAGAGCCCAGCCCTGAACCTGAAAAAAAGCCCGATAGAGTGCGCCGTGTTGCTGGTTGAAGACCACGATGTCGGTGCTCCGGACCTGTACGGCATGCTGCTCGCATTGGGCTATCGGGTGCATTGCGCCGACAGCGGTCAGGCCGCCATCGACCTGCTGCGCCGCGAGCGCGTCGATGCGGTGTTGCTCGGTTGCCCGTTGGCGCGGATTACCGCCACGTCTAAAGACGCTCAACTGCTGACCCTGGCGGTGTGTTTGCAACTGCCCGTGCTGGCGGTGTTTGAGTCTGCCGCCGAGGCCCAAGCGGCGCGTGTGCAGGTCGATGCGATCACCGATGCCTTGATCAAACCGCTGGGTATCGATGACGTGCAGCACGCCCTTGCACAGCGCCTGTTGGTGGTCGGTGAGGGCAAAAGCGCCGGGTCTTAGGCGCATATGCCACTTGTGATGGTGGCTGTGCGTGCTTCACTGGGTCATTGGATTGATCCGAGGAGCCCGCACCATGAACCTGCATCAATACGCCGAAACCCACCAAGTGACCAATCAGCCTCCGTCGTTGGACGGCGTCAATCTGTACCGTATTGACCTGCCGTTGCAGCACTGGAGCCAGCACTTCGGTGCGGGTTGGGCGCAAGAGCGGATTGATCAGTACGGTGCGCTGGCCGGTGGGCCGTTGATGGCAGCGGGCTTTTTGGCCAATGAACACAAACCTGTGTTTGTCAGCCATGACCGCTTTGGCCATCGGATCGATCTGGTGGAGTTTCACCCCGCCTACCACGAACTGATGCGTACCGCGATTGAGCACGGCTTGCCGTCCTTGCCCTGGACCGACCCGCAGCCCGGCGCTCATGTGGCCCGGGCGTCCATGACCTACCTGCACAGCCAGGCCGAAGCCGGCAGTGGCTGCCCGTTGACCATGACCTTCGCCAGCGTTCCGGCTTTGCGCCTGCAACCGGGCATTGCCCGCGTATGGCTGCCCAAAGTGCTGGCCACTGAATACGACCCGCGTAACGTCGACATCAGCCAAAAAGCCGGGGTCACCCTGGGCATGGCAATGACCGAAAAACAGGGCGGCACCGATGTGCGCGCCAACACCAGCCGCGCCTACCCGGTGGGCGCGGCTGGGCCGGGACAGGCGTATGAGCTGCTTGGGCACAAATGGTTTTGCTCGGCGCCCATGTGCGATGGTTTTTTGACCTTGGCGCAAACCGACAAAGGCCTGAGCTGTTTTCTGCTGCCGCGCCACCGCCCCGATGGCAGCCGTAATGAGTTCTATATCCAGCGTCTGAAAAACAAACTGGGCAACAGCTCAAATGCCTCCAGCGAAGTCGAGTTCCGTGGGGCGCTGGCGTGGATGATCGGCGAAGAAGGGCGCGGCGTGCCGACGATCATTGAAATGGTCGCCATGACCCGCTTCGACTGCATGGTGGGCTCCAGCGCGCTGATGAGGCAGGCGCTGACCCAGGCCAGCCATCACTGTGCGCACCGCTTGGTGGGCGGCCGGGTGTTGGCTGAACAACCCTTGATGCAAAACGTGCTGGCAGATCTGGCGCTGGAAAGCGAAGCCGCGCTGGCCTTGAGCCTGCGTATGGGCCGTGCGCTGGACCATCTGGATGACTCCCACGAGGCCCGTTTCTCGCGGTTGGTGACTGCCGTGGGCAAGTACTGGATCTGCAAACGCGCCCCGGCCATGATCAACGAAGCGGCGGAATGCATGGGCGGCGCGGGGTATGTTGAAGACAGCATCTTGCCGCGCCTGTACCGCGAGGCTCCGGTCAACTCAACGTGGGAAGGCTCCGGCAATGTGCAATGCCTCGACGTTTTACGCGCCTTGTCCAAAGAACCGGGCGTGCTGGACGCGTTGTTTGCCGAGCTGGGTGATGGCCATGGCGATGCACGTTTGGCGCAGCACATTGTGCAATTGCAGCAGGCCTTTAAAGACACCGATGACATTCAATACCGCGCCCGCCAACTGACCGAAGACATCGCCTTGGGCCTACAGGCCAAACTGCTTTTGGAAGCCGGTAACAGCGATGTCAGCGACGCCTTTATTGCCAGTCGGCTACATGGCAGTGGTCGCGCCTACGGCAACCTGCCACGCGGCCTGAACGTCGCCGCCATCGTCGAGCGCTCAACCCCGCACATCAACCATCCACTGTAGGAGCGAGCTTGTCTCGCGATCTCTTGATCCTAAAGATCGCGAGGCAAGCTCGCTCCTACAGGTTTTTTGCGGTCTTCTTATTAACGACTGATACAGGCAAGATAAAGGCCTGCCAGTTCAGAAGACAGGATGCTTATCGTGACCGAAGCTTTTATTGTCGTTTCAACCGCTGCCGAGGCTGTCGACCGCCTTGCGGCCCTGCATGAACGCGCAACCACGGCGTTAAGCCAGGCACTCAAGCGCTACCTGAAAGACCGGATCGAACCGACCCCTGAAGAACGTGCTCTGTTTCGTTATCCGGAACTGCGTCTGACCTACCGCATCCATGGCGAAGTCCCGACCACCACCCGTGCTTATGCCAAGGTGCAACTGCCCGGCACGTACAGCGTCACAGTCACCCATCCCGCCGCGTTCCGTCACTACCTGCTGGAGCAGTTGGTGCCGTTGATGCGTGATTTCACCGTGGTGGTCGAAGTCGGTGTCAGCCAGCAAGACATTCCGTACCCATACGTGGTTGAGCAGGGCGACGAGCTCGCGGGCTCCGGCGTAACGGCCGCCGCGCTGGCGCGGGTGTTCCCGAGTACCGACCTGTCGGCCGCCACCGATGGCATCGCCGATGGCCTGTACGACTGGGAAAACACCGATCCGCTGCCTCTGGCGCTGTTTGATGCGGCTCGCGTCGACTTCTCGCTGCGCCGCCTGGTGCACTACACCGGCAGCGACTGGCGCCATGTGCAGCCGTGGATCCTGCTGACCAACTACCACCGCTACGTGGACCAGTTCATCCTTCATGGCCTTGAGCAACTGCGTGATGACCCGCGTTTTGTGCGCATGGTTATGCCCGGTAACGTGATCATCGAAAAGTCCATGGACTACGGCGAAGCCCAGGCAATTGCTGCCGGTGTGGTGTGGCATCGCTATCAAATGCCGGCGTATCACTTGCAGGCCAGCGACGGCCACGGCATCACCCTGGTAAACATCGGTGTCGGCCCTTCCAACGCGAAAAACATCACCGACCACCTGGCCGTGCTGCGCCCGCATTGCTGGTTGATGATCGGCCACTGCGGCGGGCTGCGCCAATCGCAGACCATCGGCGACTACGTGCTGGCTCACGCCTACATGCGCCGCGACGGGATTTTGGATAGAGTTGTACCGCCGAACATCCCGATCCCGGCACTGGCCGAAGTGCAACTGGCGTTGCAGGAAGCAGCTGCCCAGGTCACTGGCGAGCGCGGCGATGAGCTGAAAAAACGCCTGCGTACCGGCACCGTGCTGACCTACGACGACCGTAACTGGGAATTGCGCTGGGCGCAGGAGCGTCCGCTGATCAACCTGTCCCGTGCGGTGGCGGTGGACATGGAAAGCGGCACCATTGCGGCCCAGGGCTACCGTTTGCGGGTGCCGTACGGCACGTTGCTGTGTGTCTCGGACAAACCCCTGCACAGCGAAATCAAACTGCCGGGCTCGGCCAACGCGTTCTATGAACGGGCGGTGAGTCAGCATCTCAAGATCGGCATTGCCGCAGTCGACCTCATGCGTAGCCAGCTCAACTCGCTGCACTCGCGCAAACTGCGCAGCTTCGACGAACCGCCATTCCGTTGATTCAAGTGGTCATTTAGCGATCAGGGCACTAGCATGACCAGCCCTGATCGCTAGATGTTCTTTTTGTCATGTCCCGTCCTGCTCGTCCCGCCCCACGCCGTCCTGCGCCCAAAAGCACCAGCCCCACTGCTGCCAATCGCCGTGCGGCCAAGGCACCGCCAGCTGAGCCCAAATTGTTTCTGTTCAACAAACCGTTCGACGTCCTGACCCAGTTCAGCGACGAAGGCGGGCGGGCGACCCTCAAAGACTTTATCCCGATTCCGGGGATCTACCCGGCCGGGCGCCTGGACCGTGACAGCGAAGGTTTGCTGCTGCTGACCAATGACGGCCAGCTACAGGCCAAAATCGCCGACCCCAAGCACAAACTGCCAAAAACCTATTGGGTGCAGGTGGAGGGCGAGCCGACAGCAGAGCAATTGCAGCAATTGCGTGACGGTGTGCAATTGAATGACGGCAAAACCCTGCCCGCCGAAGCGCGAGCGCTGGAAGAACCTGAGTTGTGGCCGCGTAACCCGCCGGTGCGGTTTCGCAAAAGCGTCCCGACGTCGTGGCTGGAGCTGGTGATTCGCGAGGGACGTAACCGCCAGGTGCGGCGCATGACGGCGGCGGTGGGGTTGCCGACGCTGCGTCTGGTGCGGGTGCGCATCGGCGACTGGACGATTGAGGGGCTGGATCAAGGCCACTACAAAGAAGTGCCGGCGCGGTTATAACGCGCCCGACTCGATCAGGCCGATCACCACGCTTTTGATCACAAACGCGGCGACTCCAAGCCCGAGCACAAAAAACAGAATCATCGAACCAAAGCGCCCGGCCTTGGACTTTTTCGCCAGGTCCCAGACGATAAAGCCCATAAACAGGATCAGCACGCTGACCAGTATCGTCATCATCCATTCTTCAAATACGGCAGGATCCATTGGGGGCTCCATCGATCGCGTGTTGGGGTACTCGCAATCCTGTAGCCGCTGCCGCAGGCTGCGATAAGGGCCGAAGGACCTTCGTTTGGGCGGGCTGAGCCGGGGTTGCTACGCAACCCATCGCAGCCTTCGGCAGCGACTACAGGGTGTTAATCACGTACGCAAATGCGTCAACGGCAACTCAGTGCTGTTGAGCACCTGGTTCAGCACAAAACTGGAACGTACGCTGGTCACGCCATCAATGCGGGTCAAATGGCCTAGCAGCAGCTTTTGATAATGGTCCATGTCCGGCACGACCACCTTCAACTGGTAATCGGCGTCTATCCCCGTCACCAGGCTGCACTCCAGCACTTGCGGCAGCGTACGAATCGCCGCTTCAAAGTTCTCAAAACGCTCAGGGGTATGGCGATCCATGCCGATCAGCACGTAGGCCGTGAGGCTCAACCCCAGCAGCTTGCGGTCCAGCAACGCGACCTGACGCGAGATATAGCCGTCGTCTTCCAGTTGCTTGACCCGACGTGAGCAAGGCGAAGGCGACAGCCCGATACGTTCGGCCAATTCCTGGTTAGAGATGCGCGCATCACGCTGTAATTCCGCCAAAATGCTTAGGTCGTACCGGTCCAGTTTGCTCACGTAGACACCCTTTGTAATAACTATTGCGGCAAAGTATCCATCTGAAGGCAAAAATTGCGCAAGTGCTATTTTATTCAGCAATCTTCGCAATCCTCTGCCGGCGCCCCAGGCCTATTCTTATTACCAGAATCACTGCCCGGACATAGAGTCCACTGCGGCCGCCGAATCAGGCCTGCCGCGGCCGCCAACCCAACAGGGTTGCCCCGGCCCCCGGGCTACGCACTGTCCAGAAGACGGGGCGAGGTGAGCCAACATCACAAGTGTTGAGCCAGGACGGAAAAATTCAAAGGGCGACCGACGGGTCGCCCTTTTTTATTGCGTGCGCGCCCAACTTGGCGTGCATAACACTCTAACGCTCGTAGCGCTTGGAGACCCAAGGCCTTCTGCGCAATTGAACTGAATATATAAGAATGTAAAGTCATTAATTAGAAGAGCTCTAAAGTTTTATTTATTAGGTTGTTGTTGAATGGTGTTTAAGCTGTTGCGATTGCATAGGATTATTCGTTCATTGTTTTCGGAAGTGTATTTCTCTTTTTAAGTATAAGACCTATGGTGTTAAGGTTTATTTCTGAAAATGCGTTAGGCGCGTATAAGTTATCTAAATTAGTACTACTATTTTACGAGTGTCTTGGGAGGTTCCTTAATAGTTAGAATGACAGCAGGGGATTTGTATGGAGGATGAAATAACTAAATATTTAGGCGCACATAGGGTACTAGGCCCTAGCTCCTATGAGATAGGACCCGTATCAATCAGGGTGAGTAATCAGCCTCAAGTTCTAATCGGAGGTGGCCAGATTGCTTGGGGCTAAATGATGGCCCGCGCAGAGGTTTAGGTGGCGAGAGCAGCATTCGTAATGTAGCCACACCACACGTCATGACTGAGTTCATGAATGAGCAAATCCACAGCCAAAAAGCGATTGATCACGAATACAGTGCACGATTCAACCTTTTGTTAGCAGATACCCAGCGAGAATGGGAGGCAGCAAAACAGGCGGCTAAAGAGAATCAAGTTTTGACGCCTGCTGAGGCTCTTGTACGTGAACAAAAGGCGACATTAGACCTGATCGCTTCAAAAATATCTCGTTACGCCACTATTGCGCCTGCTATCTATGGGCTCTATAGCTTGAGCCCTTATTTTTTGATGGAAGTGCTACCGCGTCAGAAAATGAGCGAGCTTCTGAATTCGGGAAACACCACCCCCGAAAGTTTGATGGGCTTATACGCACTGTTTGACACGGTCTATAAGTCGGCCATGGAGCTTAAAGTGCTGTCGCTTTCAACAGCGGACCTTGCAGGGAGACTTGCAGAGCAGGCGCAAAAAATAGAGCAGGCTCAAACTGCTGAGACCAAACTCGCACCGTCTCAGCAATTAGAAATCATTACTCAGGAACGAGATATCCACGCCCAGCAATTGCCGGAAAACCTCTATTCTGAGTTTATTGCGGCAGCGGGCGCGATGGACGGCATGTCGCCCGCTCAAGCCTTGGGTCATTACCGGTCGACATTGGAACATATGGCCGCGTCTAAAATGGCTGCGGTTAACCCTGCTTACGCGCCCCCTTCTTTTAGTAGCGGCGGCGTTACAGTTCACTTCCCGGTGGAAAACCCGAACATAAAAGCCCCCTTAAGCAAACCTGAACTGGAAGCGCTCCACGAGCTGGTTTACTTACAAGGCCACACTGAGATAGGGACTAAATGGCAGAGCTACCACGATGCGTTGCTCAAGGTTGAGTCTGCCAGGCACCTTACTGCCACCGCGAAAGCACTTGGCGCTCTGGCCGAGCGGGCGAACCAGGTTGAACAGGCCTTGGAAACGCAGCGGCTTGCTGCTGAAGCTGCCGAACAGGCCCGCCTCGCAGCCGAGGCAGAGGCCAAGCGTGTAGCAGACGAACAAGCACGTGCTGCAGAGGCTATCCGCGTAGCCAATACGTTTAAAGCTCCCGGCCCTGCATCAGCGTCAAGTTCGCTGTTTCTAACCCCCGCAGGCACCGCTGCGGTTATTGATGCGGCGGCAGTGACTTTGCAAGCGGCTATTCGCTCTTCAATTGCAGCGATAACCGGCTTGGCGGCGGGTACGGTATCGGGTTTTTTTGTCGGTGTGTCTGCTCTGGTCTACTCCTCCAAGTTGGCCAATGGTGAACTGCCTGAACGTTATGCTTTCAGTACGCCGCTATCGGATCTGATTTCGCACGATGGGCAGGACTTATGGGCTATTGCCGCCTCGGGTGGCTCTGTTGACTTGCCCGTACGCATCAGTTCCAAAACAGCAGCTGACGGGCAGTCAGAATTCTTTGTCGCCAAGGCCGACGGGAGGGTCGTACCGTCGAACGTAAAGGTAGTAGCTGCTACTTTTAACGCTGAGCAGAATGTTTACAGCGTAACCACTGAGGACGTGCCGCCCCGAACGTTGACATGGACACCCATCGTCAACCCAGGCAATAGCTCGACCACCTTACCTGCTGAACCCACTGCGCCACCGGTCTACACGGGTGTAACGGTAACGCCTGTTGAAGGAAGAATTGACACCTTCCCGGGGCTAGCTGAAGCC
The DNA here is from genome assembly GCF_045830615.1 of Pseudomonas helleri. Lineage (NCBI taxonomy): Bacteria > Pseudomonadati > Pseudomonadota > Gammaproteobacteria > Pseudomonadales > Pseudomonadaceae > Pseudomonas > Pseudomonas helleri. The sequence continues at coordinate 684,762 of NZ_CP174501.1, forward strand.
GGGTTTGACGACTTCATTACCGTGTTTCCGGCGGATTCTGGTTTACCTGCGCTGTATGTCATGTTCAAGGACCGCCGTGAGGATCCGGGGGTTGCAACAGGAGCAGGTCAGGCGGTCACGGGGATCTGGTTAGGCGCAGCATCGCAAGGCGAAGGGGCCCCGATTCCATCGCAGATTGCCGACCAGCTTCGTGGTCGGGAGTTCAGGAACTTCAGGGCGTTTCGAGAGGCGTTTTGGAAGGCGGTGGCTAATGATGCTGATCTTGCTAAGCAGTTTGAACCTAGTATTTTAAAAACTATGAAAAAAGGTCGAGCTCCTGTCGCTAGAGAGAGTGGCCAAGTAGGTCGAAGAATAAAGCTTGAGCTTCACCATAAAAATTATATTTCCAAAGGAGGTGGGGTATACGATGTTGAAAATATTAATATTGTCACTCCCAAATTCCATCTGGAAATTCATAAAGGTGCAGAGGAATAAGTAAGTTGATAAATGAAATGTCTGAGGCCGATTTTTTAAGGTTTGTGACAAAAATATATAACGATGAATATGATACTGAAGAAGATCATATCGACGCGATTTTGGAGTTTAAGCGGCTGTCTGAGCATCCCTTAGGATCAGACTTACTATTTTATCCAGAAGTAGGAAAAAGCGGGCCGGAAGCTGTCGTGAAAGAAATAAAAGAGTGGCGCTCATCCAATGGCAAGCCTGGTTTTAAAATTGTGTGATTAAATTATGCTCAGTCACCGCTAGTGGTGATTGAGCATTTAATTTGGCTTGTATTGTGCTCAAGGGAATAACTGTTTATTTCTACCTTATGTGATGCTTGTGAGCAGGTTCGATAGTAACGGTGATCTGGTTAGGCGGAGCATCGCAAAGCGAAGGGGCTCCGATTCCATCGCAGATTGCCGATCAGCTTCGTGGGCGGGATTTGATGAACTTCAGGGCATTTAGAGAGGCGTTTTGGGAGGTCGTGGCTAATGATGCTGAGCTAGTAAAGCAATTAAAAAGGCAAAATTTATCGGCAGTTGTTAATGGAATAACTCCATGCGTAAAGACCTCTGGTCGAGCGGGAGTTGCTGTCAAAATTGAACTTAATCACAAGGTCTATGCCCCGAAGGGTGGGGCTTTTTATGATGTTAATAATATTGCTGTAGTTGCGCCAAGGCTCCATAAATAAATACACAGGGTAGAGGGGTGAGGTCATGAAAGAAATTAATGATTACTCTGAAGATGAGTTTTTAGATTTTGTGATGTTTCTATGTGATAGCAGCAAGCGTACTGAGGAAGAGGATATTAAGATGGTTCTTGAGTTTGAGCGATTGACGGAACATCCGGATGGGTCGGATTTGATTTTTTATCCAAAAGACGATCGCGCTGATACGCCAGAGGGGATTGTGAAAGAAGTTAAGGAATGGCGAGCAGCCAATGGCAAGCCTGGTTTTAAAACTGTGTAATTAAACCCTGTCCAGCCACAGTTAGCGGTGGCTAAACTTTGCATTTCGCTGAAGAGGTTCTTTATTGCTGAGGCCCGGAAGCATTCTTGAAGAAGATGGAGAGTGGCTTTACATGTGAATGACACTGAGGCCCGTTCTGCCTGGCAGGTGCTAGCCGTCCCAAAAATAAAGTAAGTAACCCCTAGCCTTGAGCAGAACCGCTTTGCGGTTTTCCAGTCTTATGATTACGCGCCCCCTAACCCGAGTGAGGAACATCATGAAATCGCGCATCTGGCGTTTGGCCACGGTTGGCTTGCTCTGTGTGAGTGTCACCGGCCAAGTACTGGCTGATGAGCGAGGGGATGGAAACTCTCAAGAAGCACGGCCCAACGGTGGTCAGCATTGGCAAGAAGGTAATCAGCCGCGCGGTGAGCAGCGCCAGGGCCGACCGGAGGGTTGGCAGGGCAATGCGCAGCGTCCTGAGAATAGGCCGCAGCAAGGCAATCAGCCGCGCCCTGAAAATCGCCCGCCGCAGGCTAATCAGCCTCGCCCGGAGTTTCATCCACAGCTCGGCAACCCTGGCCCTCAACAGCATTTTGAAGTGCGCTCCGGGCAGCAGCATCCTGGGCCGCCTGTGAGTAACCTGCCGATTCAGCCGCGCCCAAATGCTGTGCAGCAGACCCAGATGCCCAACCGTGGCGGTAACCAGAACTGGCAAGCCGGTGGTCAAAATTTCAGGCCTGGCGGCAATAACGTTCACCCCAATGATGTGCGCTGGGCCGGTCGCCCGGACGGGCATGGCAATGGCTGGGGCCCAGGCCCGCAATTCCGTCCCGGTTATGCCATTGACCGGTTCCCGGGCCAATATCGCCAGGTGCCGTATCGCGGGCAGAACTTCTTCTTTTCAGGGGGCTACTGGTATCGCCCTGAAGGTCCGCGCTACATCGTGGTGCAGCCGCCCTACGGGATTCGCGTCAGCATCATCCCCAGTTATGCGCGTGAGGTGTGGGTAGGCAGTTCGCTGTTCTTCCTCGCGGCCGGGTCTTATTACGCGTACCAGCCGGCAACTCAGGACTACATTGTGGTCGAGCCACCGGCGACGATTGTGCAGCCAGCGCCGCAACCGGTGAGTAACGGCTATGACGTGGTGGCGTATCCAGCCAATGGCCAGACCCCGGCGCAAATTGATCAGGACCGTTACGACTGCTACCGCTGGGCGGTTGACCAGAGCCATTTCGACCCGGCCCACATTGCCTACGCGCCCGCGCCGGCCGTGGTGCAGACCTACCGGCAGGCAGAGGGCAATTGCTTGAATAGTCGTGGGTATCAGGTGACGTATTAAAACTGCCGGGTTGCTCAGCAACCCTTCGCAGCCTTTGGCAGCGACTACGGCGCTGCCTTGGGTTTGACGACCTCCTGCGGGTCCGAATGCACCAGCACTTCGGCCCGTGGGTAGGCGTTTTCGATGGCCGCTGCCACTTGGTCACTCAGGGTGTGAGCGTCCAGCAAGCTTAGTTGGCCCGGTAGCTCAAGGTGCAGTTGCACAAACCAGATGTTGCCCGAGATTCGGGTACGCAAGTCGTGAGCGCCCAAAACACCCGGCACAGCGCAGGCCAAAGCCAGCATGTTTTCGCTGACGTCGGTGGGTAACTCTTCGTCCATCAGTACCGAAAAACTCTCGCGTGCAATCTGGAAGGCGCTCCAGAGGATGTACACCGCAATCCCCAGACCAAACCACGCATCCAGCTGCGAGAAGCCCACGGCGGCGAAGACCAGCGCAACCAGAATGCTGCCGTTGAGCATCAGGTCCGAACGGTAATGCAGCGAATCTGCGCGCACCGCGTTGGAGCCCGTGGCCTTGATCACGCGGTGTTGCAGGATCAGCAGGCCCACCGTCATCACCAGCGAGAACACAATCACGGCAATGCTGATCCACGGCGCGTTGACCGGCTCGGGATGTTTCAATCGGTCGAACGCCTGAAAGGCAATCAGCACCGCACTCACGCCAATAAACAGCGCTTGCGCCATGCCCGCCAACGATTCCGCCTTGCCGTGCCCATAGCGGTGATCGTCATCGGCCGGGCGCAGGGCGTAATGCACCGCCAGCAGGTTGAGGAACGAGGTCACGCCATCGAGCAATGAGTCTGTCAGCCCGGCGAGCATGCTGACCGAACCACTGAGCCACCAGGCGATGGCTTTGGTGATGATCAAAATACTGGCCACCGCCACCGAGGCGCGGGTGGCCAGGCGTAACAGGCGAGCGTGTTCCGGGCTGCTGGTCATTGGCCTTCCTTTATCAAGCTGCGGGGATCAAGCCATACATCGCTAATTGCTGGGTGCTGCCCTTGTGCTGGATCAGGCGTGGATCGTTCAGCGGGAAGCTGCGACCCAGCTCGCTTTCCAGAATGGCCTGCAGCTTGCTGTTATCCACTTTGCCGTCAGCACCAATGGCTTCCTGAAGTTTTTCCGGGGCGATTTGCGCGGTCTTGCCCGGCGGCAAATAAATAGCGCCGGTGGCGAAGTCGACGCCAAACGCAATCAGGCCCGGAATCACGTAAAACAACAGCCCGATGCCATCGAGCACCACCACCACCGGGTCGATCTTGCCATCAATCTGGCCACGACGATCGGGAAAGAAAATACTGCCGCAGGCGGTCAGTTGAGTGAGCAGCGTCGCAACCACGACACCGCCAATGACGCGGGAAAATGTACGCATAGGAAAACCTCTAACACGCTGAAGAATTAAGACCACGCTTAACGCATAACCGTTCGCCGTTATACTCGCCGCTCTGTTCTGGAGCCACCATGATTTCTTTGCCGATTGATGAAGTTTTACCTGCACTGCGTCAAGCCTTGTGTGAGCGCCACGAAGCGGTGCTCGAAGCACCGCCCGGCGCCGGTAAAACCACCCGTGTGCCGCTGGCCCTGTTGAACGAGCCGTGGCTGGCCGGTCAGCGCATCGTCATGCTGGAGCCGCGACGCCTGGCAGCGCGGGCTGCCGCCGAGCGATTGGCCAGCGAATTGGGTGAGAAAGTCGGCGAAACCGTGGGTTATCGCATCCGTCTGGACAGCAAAGTCGGCCCCACCACGCGCATCGAAGTGGTCACTGAAGGCATTCTGACCCGCCGCCTGCAAGAGGACCCGGCGCTGGAAGGCGTCGGGCTGCTAATTTTTGATGAGTTCCATGAGCGTAGTCTGGATGCCGATCTGGCGTTGGCCTTGAGCCTCAATGGCCGTGAGCTGTTTCGCGATGAGCAGCCGCTGAAAATTCTGCTGATGTCGGCCACCCTTGAAGGCGAGCGGTTGGCCAGCCTGCTAGACGATGCCCCGGTGTTGCGCAGCGAAGGGCGCATGTACCCGGTGGCGATGCGCTGGGGGCGGCCTTTTGTGCCGGGCGAGTTTATCGAGCCGCGTGTGGTGCAAACCGTGCTGGACGCTATCCATGACGAGAGCGGCAGCGTGCTGGTGTTTTTGCCCGGCCAGGCCGAGATCCGTCGCGTCACTCAACAATTGGCCGATGCGTTGGGCCAACGCAGCGACATCGCGTTGTGCCCTTTGCATGGCGAGCTGGATCTGGCCGCGCAGCGCGCCGCCATCGAACCGGCGCCCAGCGGCACACGCAAAGTGGTGCTGGCCACCAACATCGCGGAAACCAGCCTGACCATCGACGGCGTGCGCGTGGTGATCGACGCCGGGCTGGCGCGGGTGCCGCGTTTTGATCCCGGCAGCGGCATGACCCGCCTCGACACGCAGCGTATTTCTCGCGCCAGTGCCACCCAGCGGGCCGGCCGGGCCGGGCGACTGGAGCCGGGGGTGTGTTATCGGCTGTGGTCAGAGGACCAGCATGCGCAACTGGCGGCTTATGGCAGCGCTGAAATCCTCCAGGCCGACCTGGCCGGGTTGGCCCTGCAACTGGCGCGTTGGGGCGTTACCCCTGAGCAACTGACCTGGCTCGATGTACCGCCTGCTGCGAGTTATGCACAGGCCCGGCAACTGCTGGAGCGCTTGGGCGCCCTGCGTGGGCCAAAACTGACGGCCCACGGCGAAGCGATGGCTGAACTGCCGGCACACCCGCGTATCGCGCATTTGTTGCTGCGCGGGCACGATCTGGGGTTGGCGGCGATGGCCTGTGACGTAGCGGCATTATTGGGTGAACGCGATATTTTGCGCGGCGCCGGGGCCGATGTGCACAGCCGTCTGGCCTTGTTGTCCGGTGAAAACCGGGCGGCGCGGGGCGGGCAGGGCGGGGTGCAACGTGCCAGGCAACTGGCCCGGCAATATCAGGGCTACTTGCGTGGCAAGCCCGCCCGCCCGGTGGCCGACCCCGATCATTCGCGTTGGCTGGGCGCCTTGCTGGCGCTGGCCTATCCCGATCGCATCGCGCAACAGCGCAAGCCCGGCGGCGCCGAATACCGGCTGGCCAATGGTCGGGCGGCGTTGTTCAGCGAAGTCGACGGCTTGATGAAACAGCCGTGGCTGGTGGTTGCCGATTTGGGCAGTCGTCAGGGCCAGCGTGAAGAGCGCATTTATCTGGCCGCCGAGTTTGATCCGGCGCTGTTGGACGGTGTACTTAATGAGCAAGTCAGCGTTGTGGACCAGTTGGACTGGGACGAGCGCGAAGGGGTATTGCGCGCCGAACGTCAGCGAAAAGTGGGCGAACTGGTGTTAAGTCGTGAACCCCTGACCGGCCTTGATGAGGCGTCGCGGACTCAGGCACTGGTCAATCTGGTGCGGCGCAAAGGCCTGGAACTGCTCCCCTGGACGCCTGAACTGCGGCAATGGCAAGCGCGGGTGGCGTTGCTGCGTCAGCTCGATGTGAGCAACCAGGGCCAAAGCGAATGGCCGGACGTGAGCGATGCGGCGTTACTGGCCGGGCTTGAAGACTGGCTGGGGCCGTACCTGGGGCGGGTGTCGCGGCTGAGCCATTTTGCCAACCTCGACCTGTCGAGCATTGTGCATAACTTGCTCAAATGGCCGCTGCCCCAGCGTCTTGATGAACTGGCGCCGCAACACATCAAAGTGCCGTCGGGTTCGTCGGTGCGTCTGGACTACAGCGAGCACCCGCCGATTCTTGCGGTGCGCCTGCAAGAACTCTTTGGCCTGGCAGACACCCCGCGCATCGCGGGCGGGCGGCAGGTGGTCAAACTGCACCTGCTGTCACCCGCCCGGCGCCCGGTGCAAGTCACCCAAGACCTGGCTAACTTCTGGCGCAGCACCTATGCCGAGGTGAAAAAAGACTTGAAAGGGCGTTATCCCAAACATTACTGGCCCGATGACCCGTTAGTGGCCGAAGCGACGGCCCGGGCCAAGCCGAGAAAGAGTTGAGGCCCTAAACCTTCACGCGGCGCCAAGGGCGGCGAGGTTGCAGTACTGGCCTTTGAAATACAGCAGTGGCTGCGTCGCCGCTGCTTCTTGCAGGTTTAACGCTTTGACTTCGCCGATCACGATCAGGTGATCACCGGCAACGTGCTCGGCGTGTATTTCGCAATCAAGCCAATGCAGGCTGCCCGCGATGACCGGGTTGCCCAGCGGCGATGGCTGCCAGTCGACGCCGTGCCATTTGTCGGTGCCTTTGCGCGCGAACTGGTTGGAAATCGCAACCTGCTCGCCCGACAGGATATTGACCGCGAAACGACCCGCCTGACGGATTCTCGGGTAGCTGGCTGAACTGGCCATGACGCTGAAAGACACCAGCGGTGGGCTCATCGACACGCTATAGAACGACTGGCAGGTGAAGCCAATCGGCTCGTCATCCACGTGTGAGGTAATCACCGTGATACCGGATGCGTAGTGCCCGAGGGCTTCGCGAAAGCTCAAGGGTTCGATCGCCGTACGAGGAAGTGCCATGGTGGGTCCTGAATAGGGATAAGCCTGAAGTCGCCCGCTTAAATGGGCTGACTTCAGGCGTTACTCGTGTTTAAAGCCCGCAGGCAGTGCTTAGTTCGACAGTTCTCTGCGGATGATCTCGGCGCCAGCCGTCAACGCTTGCAACTTGCCGCGTGCAACGTGACGTGGCAGCGGGGCCATGCCGCAGTTGGTGCATGGGTACAGTTTGTCGGCGTCTACAAACTGCAGCGCCTTGCGCAGGGTATTGGCCACTTCCTCGGGTGTTTCGATGGTGTGCGAAGCCACATCAATGGCGCCGACCATGACTTTTTTGCCGCGAATCAGTTCCAGCAAGTCCATAGGGACGTGGGAGTTGTGGCATTCCAGCGAAATGATGTCGATGCTGGATTGTTGCAGCTTGGGGAACGCCTCTTCATATTGGCGCCACTCTGAACCCAAGGTTTTTTTCCAGTCGGTGTTGGCCTTGATGCCATAGCCGTAGCAGATATGCACAGCCGTTTCGCACTTGAGGCCTTCAATGGCTCGTTCCAGGGTCGCCACGCCCCAGTCATTCACTTCGTCAAAGAACACGTTAAAAGCGGGTTCATCAAACTGAATAATATCGACGCCCGCCGCTTCCAGTTCCAGGGCTTCCTGGTTAAGGATTTTGGCGAACTCCCAGGCGAGTTTTTCGCGGCTTTTATAGTGGTTGTCGTACAGCGTATCGATCATGGTCATAGGACCTGGCAGCGCCCATTTAATGGGTTGCGTGGTCTGTTGACGCAAGAACTTGGCGTCTTCCACAAACACCGGCTTTTGCCGCGCAACAGCCCCTACTACGGTGGGGACGCTGGCGTCGTAACGGTCACGAATCCTGACAGTTTCGCGCTTCTCAAAATCAACGCCGCTAAGGTGTTCAATAAACGTGGTGACAAAGTGTTGGCGTGTTTGTTCGCCGTCACTGACGATATCAATACCGGCGTGTTGTTGTTCTTGCAGGGCCAGTAACAAAGCATCTTGTTTGCCTTCAACCAGTTCTTCACCTTGCAACTTCCAGGGCGACCATAGTGTTTCGGGTTGTGCTAGCCAGGAAGGTTTCGGCAAACTGCCGGCCGTTGAAGTAGGTAGCAATTTTTTCATGGTGGATAACCTTGTCTTAATAAGTCGTTAAAGAGCGTAATGGGCGGACCACTGCTCAAGAATGGCGTGGTGCGGCTTGATAAAGTGCTCTTCAACAAAGGTGCCTTGTTCAATCGCCAACCGGCTGCGTTCTTCTCGGTCGTAAACAATCCGCGTCAATGAGTAATCCTGGTGTTTCAAGCTTGGCTGATAGGCTTTGCCGGCGGCAGAGTTGGCGTTGTAAATCTCAGGGCGATAGATCTTCTGGAAGGAATCCATCGTGCTGATGGTGCTGATCAGTTCAAGGTTGGTGTAATCACCCAGCAAGTCACCGGCAAAGTAAAAGGCCAGCGGTGCCACGCTGTTCGGCGGCATGAAATAGCGCACCTTCAAGCCCATTTTGCGGAAGTAATCATCGGTCAGGGAGTATTCATCCTGCTGGTATTCAACGCCCAGCACCGGGTGCTGGTTTTCCGTGCGCAAGTAGGTCCGGCTGCTCGACACGCTCAGGCAGATCACTGGCGGTTTGTTGAAGTGTTCTTTGTAGGTGTTTGAATTAACAAAGCACTTGAACAGTTGGCCGTGCAACTCACCAAAGTTGGCCGGTGTGCTGAATGTCGTTTGGCCTTTATTGTGGTCCAGCAACAGCACGCTAAAGTCATAATCGCGTACATAAGAAGAAAAATTATTGCCCACAATGCCTTCAATGCGCTCGTGTGTGTGCTGATCAATAATATGGGTTTTCAATATTTCAATCAGTGGCAGGGCATTGTCACTGCGCTCAGCATCAAGGCTCATGGCGACCGAAATGATTTCAAGTTCCACCGCATAACGGTCACCTTTGGGGTTGTCCCAATGCGCCAGTGTATTGAAGTGGTTGTTAATCATTTTTAAGGTGTTGCGCAAGTTCTCTTGGCGATGTTCGCCTCGGGCCAAGTTGGCAAAGTTGGTCGTAATGCGCGTCGTGTTTGAAGGCTGATAGTTTTCATCAAAGCGAATGCTCTTGATAGAAAATGTGAATTCTCTGCTCATTATGATCTGACGCCTTAATAGAAGAGATAAACCAGAACAGGGCTTTCTGGTTTATCTCTTGATAATCTTGATGATGTTTCTAATTAAGGGGCATTCTGGACGAGAAGTTCAGCGATAGATAATGAATTGATTTCAGCAAGTCGTTAGTGATGCTCATGATGCGCTGCCGAGCCCGCGGCAGCAGGGTTTGCCGGGTTACAGCTGGTCCATCAGCCAGTCCTTGAACACCGCGATGGGCCGGTGATTGGCCTTGTGCGGCGGGATGAGCAGGTAGTAGGCCGTGCCGGTCGGTGAAATGGAGTCGAACGGGATGCGCAGGGTGTTGTTGGCCAACTCGTCCTTGACCAGAAAACGCGGCAACAGCCCGACCCCGATGCCCGATGACACCGCCTGGATCAGGTGGGTGGTGAGTTCGAATTGCGGGCCCAGCCTCAACCGGCCAGGTTGGCAGTTCTGCATTTTGAACCACTCCAGCCAGAGGTGCGGGCGCGGGGCGACCTGCAGCAACTGGGCAGAGCGAAGGTCTTCAGCGCAGGTGTAGCGCTCAGCCTCGGCATTGCTGCTGCCCACCAGCGGGACCAGTTCCTCATCGAAAAGCTTGTGTGAGACCACATGGTGCCAGACCCCTTCACCGACACAAATGGCGGCATCCAGCCCGGTGGTGGTGAAGTCGACGGTGCTCGCACGCGAGTGGATATGCACAAGGATTTCGGGGTGTTTGGCATAAAAATCACTCATGCGCGGCAACAACCACTTGGTGCCGAACGTCGGCAATACGCCCAAATGCAAAGACCCGCCGCCACTTCGGTAGGCAAGGGCTTGCATGGTTGCATCGCGAATTCGAGCCAGCGCTCCGGCAACTTCCACGGAATAAATGCGACCCACTTCCGTCAGCGTAATGTGCCTGCCAATTCTGTCGAAGAGCAAAACCCCCAGCAGTTCTTCCAATGACTGAACTTGTCGGCTAACTGCACTTTGAGACAGGCTTAGTTCTTCGGCCGCGCGCGTGAAACTGCCATGTCGGGCAGACGCTTCGAACGCCAGCAAGGAAGAGATTGAGGGGTTAAGTGTCCGAGGATTCATGCTGACTCTGCGTGAATAAATCGATGGTCGGGGTGGGAAAGCAGCGCTTTAAATCAAAGGGCCAGCATACGACATTTGCTTGATCAGCACAGCGCGAACAGCCGCACGGTCAAATGCTCGGCCCTTTAAATCATGGTTTTATGGTCTGAAACCGCCGTTTTAGAGGCTTTAAAGGGGCGCTCGTGCACCTGTAGGCAAAATTACCGCTCATCTCATTCATGTGTTTTCTGCATGTATAGAGGCATTTTTTCTCGGTTTGGATGTGGGCCTTGCTGTGGCAATCTTCGCGCCTTACTGCAATCGCGCATGGCGTCAAAGGCCTCGTCGGTTTGCTAGCTAACCGGCGCATGAACGATTCATTCAGATGAGGTGTTTTGCCAGATTAGTTAGACAGTGGTTTACCGCGATATCCATTAAGCCTAAAAAAATAAGAGTTCTTAACTATGAGCACTGCCATTGAAAAGCAGGTGACACGCAAGATCTTTCTGAGGCTCTTGCCGCTACTGATCTGCCTGTACATCATTTCCTATCTGGATCGGGTCAACGTGGGCTTTGCCGCCCTGACGATGAACGCTGACATTGGCCTGAGCGCTGCCGTTTATGGCTGGGGCGCGGGTTTGTTCTTCATCGGTTACTGCCTGTTCGAAGTACCCAGCAACCTGCTCATGGCGAAAGTCGGTGCGCGCCGCTGGATTGCCCGCATCCTCTTCACTTGGGGGCTGATCGCCACCTGCATGGCATTGGTTCAGGGCCCAAAAAGCTTCCTGATCATGCGCTTCCTGCTGGGTGTGGCTGAAGCGGGCTTCTTCCCTGCGGTCATTCTGTACCTCACCTACTGGTTCCCGGTGCGTTACCGCGCACGCATCATCTCGATTTTCATGCTCTCCATCCCGATCTCGTTGGCCATTGGTGCTCCGGTTTCGACGGCGCTGTTGCAACTGGATGGCGGGCTGGGCCTCAAAGGCTGGCAGTGGCTCTTCCTGATTGAAGGTATCCCGGGCGTGCTGCTGTTCGGCGTGGTCCTCAAATACCTGCCGGATTCGCCAAAGCAGGCGTCCTGGCTGAGCGACGAAGAGCGTCAGTGGTTGATGTCCGAACTGGATAAAGATGCCAAGGCGCACCCTGTCGCGCTGGACGAAAAGTCGTCTCTGTGGAAAGTGTTCTGCAACCCGTCGATCCTTGCCCTGTGCATGATTTACTTCTGCGCGACGGCTGCCAACATTGGTCTGTCGATGTTCTTGCCCCAGATCATCAAGCAGCAAGGCTTCAGCGGCATGGACATCGGCTGGATCACCGCTATCCCTTACGTCGTCGGATGCATCGGCATGGTGACCATCGGCTTCCTGTCGGACCGTTTCCAGAAGCGCACCGCCTTCGTCATCATTTCCCTGTTGTTTATAGCGGGTGGCCTGGGCACGGCGGGTTGGCTGACCGGTAGTAACCTGGCCATTATCGCGATGTGCGTGGCGACGGTAGGCATCATGGGCGCCAAAGGACCTTTCTGGCCACTGCCAGCGCTGTACCTGAGTGGCAGCAGTGCCGCGGCAGGTATTGCCCTGATCAACTCGGTCGGCAACCTGGGTGGTTTCTTTGGCCCTGGCATCATTGGCGCGCTCAAGGAAATGACAGGCACTTACGAAAGCGGTCTGTACCTGCTGGCCGGGCTTGCGCTGTTTGGCATCCTGATCACTGTGATCTTCATTTCCGACAGTGGCAAAGCGAAGAAAGACCAGCCAGTGAATGGCGCACTGGCAGCCCGCAACTGATCATTTAGCGCAATCAAAAAGGGGGGCGACCGGTAACGGTCGCCCCCCTTTTTCGTTGTGCTGTCGAGATAACCTTCCAGCATCGGTACCTACACCTCTTTAATGAGTAATAAATGCTTCGTGCGTCAGTGATTGCTGTCGTCCACGGTGAGGTGCGCATGCGCTTTGCGGAGCGCATATAACACTATGAAAAAGCTCGTGTTTTTTTAGTTCGAGAAGTTGAGCCATTGAATGGGCGTGTTGACGGTTATTGTCATGGTGTTATGAATAAAGCTTATTGTGCGCTCGACCTAATCATAGGGAGGCGAGGTTCAAGTAAAACTATTATCTATGGTCCTGTTTGGAAGTGTTGTCTACTGTCATAAATGACAGTAGACGTTTTGTATTAGGTAAGCTTTACTGTTTCCATGAAAGCGTAAAAGGGAATAAGGATTTCTAAAGTAAGCGCTCAGGCGCCAGAGAGTGTGTCAAGACAGCTAATTGTCGTTTTTCGGAGCGATGGTGATACAGCAGAACTGCACGTCCATATCCAGTGGAGGTGATTCGTTGAGTTCTGTTTTCTTAAAAAGTTAGCGCGTAAGCTCTGAGAGCTATTTTCTTGGGAGGGGTAAGAACCAGGAATTGATTTGTAGGATTTTTCTGATCATGCAATCAGATGTCTTTGAGGAATAAGCGGATGAGTAAGGATTTGTAGGGCATTTCTTCCTCTGTTGTGGGTTTTTTCTATTTTTTTATCATTCGTTGTGATTGTGGGATATGAGTGTTGACTGGGTTTTTTATATCACTATGCTCCGTCTCCGCACTTGAGTTTAAACTGAAGTTGTCTACTTTGAAGTTCTTTTATAAGCGATTTTCAAGTGCCCAATAGCGCGGCTGATAGCTAAGCAAACATAGTGTTATTGCTCTTTTGTCAGTCGTGTATGCAGGAGGATTTTTTAAATGGACTCCCATGGTCAGGTGATACAAATGAACGATAAAGAAAAATTCGCAACACCTTTTGCACGTCAATCACTCAGTTCTATAATGCTAGCACTGTCTTGCGTGGCGCCTGTTTATGCCGGTGTTCTCGATGGTGCCTTTGACAGTGCCACGGTTGTCCCCGGTAATACTCCCGAGTCCTGGTCGGTTTCAAACAAAGCCAAGCTGTCGGTTGATCCGGGAGGCGTAACGCGGGCTATCAGTGTGTTTAATGAGGGCTTCGTCACTATTAACAACGGCACGACAGGCGCCATTAATGCGCTAAATAGCACTGTGGACATCAGTGCAGCCTCTAACATCTTCAGCGCTAACTCGGCCGGTATCACGCTGTCGAGTAATGCTTTTGAGGATTCAAGTAGCGTTTTAACAGTTGTTGACAGTTCAATATCAGGGTTGCAGTCGGGCGTTTTTCAAGCAACTGGCTCACAATTGTCGCTGACGAACTCTACTGTTTATGGTCGTGACAATGGTCTGAGTGGTATTGGCAATGGCGGTGTCGGTGTAAATAATCGCGGTGGACTCCTTGAGGCCATCGGCAGTTCTATTACCGGGGACAGAAACGGCATTGCTGTCTTCGCAGATGGACGGAGCGGTACAGGGGCTTCAGCGGCAGACATCACTCTGGATGATTCCGATGTGCAAGGTATCACTGGAACAGCCATTGTCGTGGGCAGGAGATTGGCGTCAGATCCGCTAGTCACTGCCAATATTCTGGTGAGTAATGGTTCAACGCTGTCGGGGGGCAATGGCAATTTGCTTGAAGTTGCAGATGGCAATACCGCCAACGTAACGGTGGACGCCAGCCATCTGACCGGCAATGCGATTATCGATGCAACCAGTGTTGCCAACCTGGGGCTGCAGAACGGTTCATCCTTGACGGGCCAATTGACTCACATGACTTCTCTGGCCATCGATGGTTCGTCTGTCTGGAACATGACGGACAGTTCCACCGTCGGTGCTTTGAACATGAATGGCGGCGAGGTGCACTTCGCTCAGGGGGCTGGTTACCGTCAGTTGACCGTTGATAGCCTCAGCGGCACGGGCACGTACTTTATGAACGTCAACTTCCCTGGCGCAAACGGTGACCAGTTGATCGTCAACGGCCAAGCTGAAGGTAATCATTCGCTGGTGGTCAAGAACACCGGGTTGGAGCCCACCAAAGGGGATGGTGATGTTGTTGTTGTTAAAACCGGTGGCGGCGGTGCAGATTTCACATTGCGTGATGGGGTAATGGACTACGGTGCCTTTCAATACGAACTTAAAAAACAAGAGAATGATTGGGCATTGGTGCAAGTGGCTGACGGCGGCGGTGGCCCGGTCATCACCCCAAGCACCGCAACCGTTCTGGGCCTATTCAGTGCCGCCCCGACAGTTTGGTACGGTGAACTTGCCACTTTGCGCACTCGCATGGGTGAGTTGCGTACGGGCAACTCCGGCAGCGGGGGATGGGCACGGGCTTATGGCAACAAGTTCGATGTTGATCAAAGTTCAGGGGTGGCTTATCAGCAAAACCAACAGGGCATTTCGTTGGGGGCCGATGGCCAGTTAAACACTGCCGAAGGGGAATGGTTGCTGGGGGTGCTGGGTGGTTACAGCAAGTCCGACCTTGCTATGTCGTCAGGCTCTAAAGGCCGGGTTAATAGTACTTACGTCGGTGTTTATACGACATGGTTAGCGCCATCAGGTTACTACGTTGATGCCGTGGTTAAACTCAACCACCTCGATAACATAGCCGATGTTCGAATGAGTGATGGCGAGAAGTCCAAAGGGGATTACTCAAACCTCGGCCTGGGCGGGTCGTTGGAAGTGGGTAAACATATCAAACTGTCTGACGAGTGGTTTGTAGAGCCTTACGCGCAACTGTCGGCCCTGGCCGTTGCAGGCAAGGATTTTACGCTGGACAACGGTATGCGAGCAGATGGTAAACAGGCTGATTCGATTTTGGGTAAAGTCGGCACGACCGTGGGCCGCAACTTCACCTTTGCGAATGGTTCAAAGGTTCAACCCTACGTCAAAGTAGCGGCTGCCCATGAGTTTTCCAAAGGTAACAAGGTGACCGTTAATGACACACGTTTTACCAATGATTTTTCAGGTACGCGTGGAGAGTTGGGGGCCGGTATCGCTGTGCAAGTGCGCGATAATTTGCAGTTTCATGTGGACGCAGACTACAGCAACGGCGAGAAAATTGATCAACCATGGGGGCTTAGCACTGGCGTGCGGTACACATTCTAAGGTTTGGCCGTTGGAAAGGACCAGGGACGGTTACTCCACGTGCTCATCAGTGTGAAGTTTTCGAGGGTCTGTCAGGGACCCTTGAAAGTTTTCGTCACAGTGACCAACTAAAACGCGATAACTCTTCGGTGTATCGCGTTTTTTTTACTCTGCGTTTTAATACGGTTACATGCAGTGCAAGTAACAATAGGCTTACAAATGAAGGTCTTGGCTGTTTCTGATATTTTTTGTATCGGTGTGCCGTGCCACTCTTAAAATATTTTGTCAACTGTAATATTTGACAGCTATCGCTTTGTAACGATTTGGCGTTAACTATATATGCAATCAACTTGTTGTGTGATTCGTGTCAACATATGAAGCGATTAGTTTCGATGCGCCCAGCTGGATTGAAATACTTTAAATAGAAGAAGCTTGTGATGGCTTTAATTGTCCTAAACATATAGCGGAGTTTCATAATGAAAAGTTTGATAACTGGCTCGAATGGTATCATTGAAACCTCACCGACTCGGCTGACTAGCGCCAGTCAACCTCCTGAAACGTCTCGCGTTGCCAAACTGCGTGCTGCGGCGCGTGGCGCGGCTTCTTCATTTCCGCTTCTTGCAATAACCCAAGAACCAAGATTTCCAGCAACAGTTCTAGCACCTGAACGCAGTGACGGGGTTGTGGACAATCTATTGCTGGCGAGTGCAGTGGGCTCTACAATTTCTATATCTGTTACGATTCCTGATGCCAGTGAATACACTGTTGAAGACGATGATGGGTTATACCTGATTGTAGATTCAGATGATCTTGCAGATGCTATTTTCATTAGACTTCTTGTTAAGGCAACGGATCTTCCCGGTACCGTAATTCAAGCGGGACTCCCTACATTGGGTCTTACAGACGGTAGTCATACTCTACGGTTCGTGTTTGCCGATTCTTTCGCAACCAACCTGGAGTTTAGTGCTGGCACTACGTTCATTGTGGATACGGTCAAACCTGGTGGACTTTTTGGTTTCTCACCCGCCGGGTTTGGTGCGTTGGAGACTGAAATAGCGGACAACGGTATTACGGCAAAGTTGTTGGCGGATAATGGTGATGTGTTACCCGCAATCATTGGCAGTTACCAAGGGATCGCGCTCGACGATAAACTTGTGCCTTATGTAGACGATAAACCCGGAGTCCCCGTTTATGTAGGGGACCCTGCGACAGGTATTAAATTAATTTCCGTTGATTTTACGTACAGTGCGCAGCAAATTATTGCTGCTGGTGATGGTCTGAAAACGTTTACGTATCAGATTACAGATCGAGCAGGCAATGTGGGCGAAATGTCAAAGCCCAGAGAATTCGAAACACTATTGGCTGGCGCAATAACAACTCTTTTGGCGCCTCCAGTTGCTGCAATGGTCTCAAATAACGTGATCACTGAAGCGGAAGCAAGAGGCGGCGTAGCCGTTACGATTCCTGCTCATGTAGACGTAGTTGCCGGGTTATGGGTTATCGTTTATTGGGGCGGGGAAGAGCTACCGCCGGCTAAGATTATTGCAAGTAACACTGCCCAAGATATTACAGCTACTGCCGCTCGGATATTCCAGCAAAAATCTGGCGCATTTGATGTTACCTATGAAATTTATAAAGAGGGTACCAGTGGCAAGTTAATGTTGCTTGGCATCTCCCCTCCTACACCTGTGGTTGTTGATTTGGGCGTTCCGGGCACAGTTGATCCTGATCCAAGCACCCCTTGGAACGAAAATCTTGGACTTCCTACTGTTCGAGGAGCCAGTCGGACAGACAACGTAATAACGGTGGCCGACGGAACTTTACCTGCCACCATTACCATCCCTTGGCTAACTAACACAACCCCAGCTGTTCCAGCCTTTAAAGAGAATGATATTGTCACTGTTTATTGGAACGGTACCCCGCCTGAAGGCTCCCCGGTGGGAACTGTTATAGCGGACAGTAAAAGGGTACTCCTTGCGGACGAAGTTGCTGGTATCGATTTGGTTCTTAATATCCAGGTAGCTGAACACCAAGTAGCGGGGGGGGGTATTACGGTGACCTACCGAGGCTCTCGGCCTCTGGTTGGGTTCCCGGGTATTTTCAATCACGCGTCTTCTCCTTACCAAACGGTCACGGTTGAAAGTGCCCCTGAATTGCCAGGTGGACCGGGTGGTCTACCCTTAGTGGAATGGACCGAACAGATTAAGTTGGGGCCCTCCTTTCCAAATCAATATGCTCTGAATAAAGTGAACTCTTTCGACGGCAGTGTGATTAAAATTCCTCTTTATGAAAATAAAAAGTTTAATGACAAAATCGACTATACCTATATTGCCCAAAAAGGCGGTTTTGCTGGGCGCCCGGACGGTGATGAAATACCGTTTACCCGTATAGTCGGTACGCATGAGGTTACGTTGGCGGAAGTTAGCAGTGATTCATTTATTACTTTGCCAGCCAATGGCTTCTTTCTGAGCTTGGCGACTACACCTGAAGGGTCTGCTGGCTTTCAAGGAAGTGGAAAAATTGATTATACCGTCACGCCTGCAGGGTCGACCATAGCTACTGCTGCAGGCACAACGAAGGTCAACATAGATTCACGTCTACCGCAATAATAATGATGGGTTTTTGATGTAGAGGTAGGCGTCCTTTGTCAAAGGGGGCTTGCCTCTAGTGCTGAATTTTAAAACTCAGAAGCGTTTTCTTGCTGTCTGATTTGTTTTAAAAACTCTCTAAGTTGGTTGGAGTTACTCTCATGTCCTTCAAAACGATAAAATCTGCTTCCATCAATAAAGTAATTAAAATCAACGCTGTTTTCCCGATGCCTTTTATTGATGATGTCACGGTGAATGGCGGCCTCAATTACTTGGCCCTGCGCGCAGATCCGACGGCTGACGTTATTGTCCATTGTGGTCCCATTTCTATCGCGCTCCCTGGAGACTCAATTGATTTGTACTGGAAGGGCAGTGATGGCAATGAGCGGCTGGTCGCCACTCGCCCAATCATTGGCGAAGAGATCATGGTGTCCCTGTCTATTCGGGTGGCTGAAGTGTTGTTGGCAAAAGAAGGGCTTGGTTCGCTCTACTACAATTTTGTTGATTCTTTCGGGAACGCTATACCCTCCGACGATATGCCCTGCCTGATTAAAACCACGGTGCCCGGCAACCCCTACAGCGCAGGCAACTTGCCTGAAACCATTTATATCAATGAAGCCATGCTGGTCGCGACAGTGACCCCTCTGGCCATCGATAAGGGCAACATTGCACAGGGCGCGACGGTCACTATCCCGGCTTGGAGCAACATGTTCGAAGGTGATGTTGTTACCCTTAACTGGGGCGGTTACCCCATCAGGCAGCCTGCCTTGACAGCGGCTCAGGTCGGCCAGCCGCTGGTGATCCAAGTGACGGAAACCGATATTCGCAACGCTGGAAATGCGGATGAGTTACCTGTCAGTTATGAAGTGCGTGACATTGTAAACAACTGGTCGCTCAACGCTGCGGCGACTTTGATCAATGTAGACACCGACCTGACCCTGCTTGACGCGCCGGATGTCATCGATGCCAACGATGGCGTGCTGGACCATGACGAACTGACGGCCCCCAGCCCGGTCATGGTTAAAACCCCGGGCCCCGTTTTCACTGTTAACGACACGGTAACGCTGTACTGGAAGGGCACCAACGCACAAGGCGCCTTGATTGAAAAGAGCTATGAACTCAAGGTCACTGGCACCAACCCGAGCAGCAGGCTCAAGTTCAATGTACCTGAGGATGATGTGGCGCTGTTCGTGGGGGGGACCACCACCGTGGCCTCATACACTCTTACCCCTGCCGCCACAGGCATACCCCTGCCGTCGCGCACAGTCATGTTTGCTGTGATCGGTACGCAAGTTAAGTTACCTGCGCCTACCCTGGAAAATGGTCTGGTTGACGGTGTATTCGAGCCTGCAACCTTGCCTGTTACCGGCGCCCAAATTTCGTTGCCGGCTTATCCTGGGATGGCGAAAGATGACCGGGTTTTCCTTAGTTGGAAAGGTAACAATAGCGAGGGTGATCCGCTTAACGGCAGCGATGATCAGACACTGGAAGACTCCGACGTTGACAAGCAATTTGTATTTGTCATCGGCAAAGACAATTTTTCGGACTTCGGTGATGCCACTGAATTGACCTTTAGTTATACGGTCATTTTTGCCGGAACAGGTGGCACCCGTGACTCGGATGAAAGAACCTACACTGTCAAAATACCTGTGGCGCAACAGCCGCCAGCGCCCTCTGTAGTTGAAGCATCGGGGGATGTCCTTAACCCGATGAATGCGGCGGCAGGCGCAACCTTGCGGGTCAGGTATGACGGGATGCTCGACACCGATATTATTGGCATTAACTGGAACGGCGATGGCAACTTCCCTAACAAACCGGGTAATAGAGCGTTGGGGTATGTAGATTTTATGATTGATGTCCCCCGGATTGCGCCGACCTTGGGTAAAACGATAGTTGCCTTTTATTCCGTCGGTCGTAATGGCGGTTATGACATGTCGTTGAACTTGCCATTGCAGGTGCTTGAGTTCCAGAACCCAACAGTTGAGTTGCCAACACCGGACGTTATTGAGGAGGTCGCAGGTGTATTGGATTTGGGGATTTTCGACGGTGATGCGCATATCACCGTTGCACCATGGCCGTTGATCAGTGTTGGGCAAAAGTATTGGATCAGTGTCATCGGTACATTGGCGCAAGACAGCTCGCCCTATACGATTGTCGTTGCGCAGGGGGAGGTCGTTAGTCTGGCGGAGAAAACGGCGGGGTTGAACGGTATATTGGTGAGAACCGAGTTGGATAAACTGCTCGACAATTCCACCTTCACGGTTCAACTTCGCGTGCTATTCGACAGTAATGGCGTTGAGGGTAACGCGGTCTTGTTTCCCGTATTGAACAATATAAAAATAGTCAAAAAACTCCCTTGGCTTGATGACATCACCGATTTTACATATGGTCAGAATGGATGGGTGTTAGGGCCGGCATCTAGTGGCGGGGTCTTTAATGGGAGGTATTTTGCCAATACTACGAATAGTAACGGTGACTTTAGTGGCGTGATTATGTACAAGGACTTTACCCTCATCCAGGGAAGGTCCTACTATCTCTCAGTGAACGTCGGTAATCACACGGGGGCCTCAGGTGCTTATAATCCGCACATTCAGATTGGGTGCTACGACGCTGTCAGTAATGTCCCTGCAATCCCTAGGGATGGGGTGGAGCATGTTATTAGCATTACCTTTAGGGCAACGATCGCCAGCCAACGGGTTTTCATTCAGAACCTGACACCATCGGGGAATGGCAATGACTATGTGATTGCCGATCCGCGTGTAAAGCAATTGTCGTAGCGCTCTGGTGGGCTGTTGTTCAACTTGCTGTCACTTGGCGGCATGTTGAGCAACATCCGAATTCCGAGCCGTCGTTGCGCAAGGCGGTTTTCCGGTTTGAACGTGTCGGATGACTGCCCTGAGGGCCCGGGGGGCGCTCAGTCAGCCGGCAGCAAGAACCGCCCGACTACCGGCAAGTGATCTGACACGGCCTGGGTATCTTCCTGACGCACATAGCCTTCAACGCGTTGCAGTTTGGGGCTGTAGAACAGGTAGTCGAGGGTGCGGTCAGGCTCGCCTACGATGGGGTTGTTGGGAAAGAAGGTCAGCCATTGCTCGCGGTCGATGCCGGTGGCTTCCGGGTTGCTGGGGAGCATCGGGTACTTTTCCCACAATAGATGCAGCTCGCTGTCAGGTGAGTAGCCCAAGCGCTGTTCAGCGGGCAGGCGCAAAAACTGGCCGATGGGCAGCAGGTTGAAGTTGCCGCCAATCACCCACGGCGTGCCCTGGCTTTCATATTTGTCGACCAGCGCTGCCGCCGCTTGCATCTGGTGCTTGAGGTTGCTGTTGTTGAGGGTTGCTGCATCAAGTTGCGTGTTGATGGCCACCAGTTGCCCACCGTCATTGAGCGGCAGGTAGCTGACCAGCATGGCGGGCTTGGGCTGGAATTGACGGCTGATCAGGTTGCTCTCGGCCACCGGCAATTGAAGGCGCTCGGCGTGTTCGATCTGGTAACGGCTGAGGGTGACGATCTTGCGCCCGACGCTGCCGAAAATATGCCGGTCGGGAACAAAGTCGGCTTTCCAGGTAAAGGCCTGGGTGCTGCACGGGTAGAGGTCGACCAGACGTTCCTGCAACAGGGCGAGCTGGTTTTGATAGTCGCTGGCCTTGGCTTCTTCGTCGAGGTCTTGCAGCAGGATCAGGTCGGGCTGCTCATCGCGAATCACCCGCGCCACTTCATCCAGGCTGAAGGCCATGTCTTCACGGGTAGGGCGGTCATCCGGGCCGCTGCCGTCGATCAGGTTGTACCAGAACACATAGCGCTTGCCGGCCAGGTACTGGACGTTCCAGGTCATGATCTTGATCGCTTGCCCGGCCACCAGCGTGGGGGCGGCGACAGGGCAACTGACTGCCAGCACCTCTTTAGCGTCCGGGCGCCACGTAACGCTGTAAATCAGGCCAGCCACAACCGCGGAGCTCAGCACTAAACCTAATACAGTGGGGCGCAGTATACGTGGCATGGGCTCTGCTTATGAGGGGCGAAGGAGGTGCCGAGCATACCTGACGGCAGCGCGGCCCCCCAAGGCTCTGGGTATAGGAAATTTTCTTGGTTATGCGTCGGACTTTTCGCTTATCAACATAAAGAGCCGGAACAGAACCACCGAGAGGAACAACTGCAAAAAGCTGTTGAAGCTTTCCAGTGCCACCGTCACCACCGCGTTGGTGTCTTCAGGGACCAGCGAAAAGCTCAGTTGCTTGAGCAGGAGCAAAGGCCCCATGACCGCCAGAATGCAGACGAAGATCCGCCAGAAATGGCCACGGCTCATGATCAGGCTCGATTTGATGGCCGTCAGCGGTGGCTGACCACGCAGCACCAGGTTGTACTCGGAAAACGCGAGGACCACGGTGAGGTAGATGCCAGGAATAAAGAACATCGACAGCCCCAGCACAATCAACAGCGTGCTGATGGCGGCGAGCAGGGCGAACTTTGGCCACAGGCTGAGCGCCCGGGCCAGCACGTCGCGGTTGCTCGGGCTTTCGCCACGGCTGCGGGCATCGAGGAACACAATCAGCGCCCCGGTGTACAACGGGTAGACCAGCAGGCCGACGATGAGCGCGTAGCCCTGTGACGCATTCGGGCCTACCGCGTCGTCCACAACGTATTGCAGCACGGCTTCAAGAATCACCAAGGGCAAGCACAGGGTGATGACTTGGCCGAGGTTGCGCTGGATGAAGTACAGAGAGTCACGAAGAACGGTAAGCGGATTCATTGTCAGGTTTCAGCAGTCTGGAAACAGTCCGCCACTTTAACCGATGACACGCGACGGTTAGCAAATGTAAAGCTGGGTAAAGGTTCATTGAAACTTCTCGTAACGTCCCCATAACTTTTGAGTGCCTACTGTAGTAGGCGGTTAGCAGATTTTTCGACAATCCAACGAGGTCGTCATGAACAGCGAAGAGCAAACCCTGATTGACGGGCTATTTACCCGGTTGCAACAGGCGGAACGAGAGGCGGCCCCGCGAGACGCTCAAGCGCAGTCGCTGATCAACGAGCACATTGCACGCCAGCCATTGGCGCCTTATTTCATGACCCAGGCGATTCTGGTGCAAGAGGCGGCGATCAAGCAGCTCGATCAGCAGAACAAACAACTGCAAGCCGAATTGCAGCAAGCCCGCGCTGCGGCGGCTCCTGCGCCGGCCTCTACGGGCGGCAGTTTTCTGTCCAGCCTGTTTGGTGGCGGCAGCCGTGAGCCAGCTCCGGCGCCCGCACCGAGCCAGTCATTCAATGCTCCAGCAAGCTCCGGCGGCTGGCGCGACGGCCCGTCTTCAGCGCCGCCTGTGTCAGCGCCGCCTGTGTCAGCGCCGGCCTACGCGCCGCCACCAGCGGCAGCAGCGCCCGCAGCAGGCAGCGGGTTTCTAGGGGGCGCCTTGAAAACAGCAGCCGGTGTGGCTGGTGGCGTGATGCTCGCCCAGGGCATCAGCAGCTTGTTCAGCCATCATCAGCAGCCGCAAGTGATTGAAGAAATCATCGAAGAGCCGACATCGGCGGGCGGCAATGGCTGGGGCAACGACAACCAGCAGTTCGCCAACAACGACCGCTCCGGCTTTGATGGCGGCGGTTTCAACGACGATGACAGCTTCTATTCAGACGACGATTCCTTCGTCTGATCCTCCAACGCCTGGCGACCAATGGCTCGCTGGGCGGTTTATCCGCGCAAACCCTCGGCAGGCTGGCATACTGCTGCCTTGTGTTTTACCTACCTGCCCGCTTGCCTGGGCCTCAAGAGGTTTGCCGGTGAAAAAAATTGCGGTCTTCGCGGATGTGCAGAACCTCTATTACACGGTTCGCCAGGCCTATGGCTGCCATTTCAACTACGCGGCGCTGTGGGCTGATATCAGCCAGCACGGTGAAATTGTCGAGGCGTACGCCTACGCCATTGACCGGGGCGACAGCAAACAGCAGCAGTTCCAGCAAATTTTGCGCAACCTGGGCTTTACGGTAAAACTCAAACCTTATATTCAGCGCAGCGATGGCTCGGCCAAGGGCGACTGGGACGTGGGCATTACCATCGACATCATGGACTCGGCAGCCAATGTCGACGAAGTGGTGCTGGCCTCGGGTGACGGCGACTTTGACCTGCTGCTTGAACGCATTGCCAACAAGCACGGGGTCCAGACCGTGGCCTATGGCGTGCCCGGCCTGACCGCCAACTCATTGATCCGCGCGGCCACTCGCTACGTGCCGATTGAAGGCAACTTGCTGCTTAAATAACGCTCATTTTTGACAGGATTGATCAGGTTTGGAACGCATTGCGGTCATCGACTTTGAAACCACCGGGCTTTCGCCGAGCAGTTCGTGCCGGGCCACTGAAATTGCCGTGGTGATACTTGAACAGGGGCGCATCGTCGAGCGTTACCAAAGCCTGATGAACACCGGCGTGCGGGTACCGGGATTCATCGAGCAACTGACCGGCATCAGCAACGCCATGCTGCGCACCGCGCCGCCTGCCGAGCGGGTGATGAACGAGGTCAACGAGTTCGTGGGGATTACCCCGCTGGTGGCACACAACGCGGCGTTTGACCAAAAGTTCTGGGACTTTGAAATGGGCCGCATCAAGCGCACCCGTTTGCAGAACTTTGCCTGTTCTCTGTTGCTGGCCCGGCGGCTGATGCCGGCCGCACCCAACCACAAGCTGGGTACCCTGACCGCCTTTGCCGACTTGCCCCACACCGGGCAGGCTCACCGGGCCATGGCCGATGCGGAAATGGCCGCCAACCTGATGACCTACCTGGCCGAGCAACTGCGCCAGCAGCACGGGTTGAAAGCGCTGGATCACGACCTGCTGTGCAAGTTGCAGAAAGTCCCGGCAGCGAAGATCAACGAACACCTGAAGCGTTATAGCGGGGTTTAAAACGTTTATTCCCGTGTAGGAGCGAGCTTGCCTCGCGATCTTTTGATCGTTTAAAAGATCGCGAGGCAAGCTCGCTCCTACACGATGAACTGCCTCAAAGTGTACGGGTCACTTTTGGTGCGTTCTGTTACTTATTATTTCGCAGCCCTTTGTCTAGAATCCCAAGTCCCCTGCCTTTGCCTTCCGAGCTGCCCCCATGCCTGCCGCACGTCGTTTCCCGTTACAACTGATCGGTGCTTTTTTTGCGTTGTACGTTATTTGGGGTTCGACCTATCTGGTGATTCGCATCGGGATTGAGTCTTGGCCGCCGTTGATGATGGCCGGGGTGCGCTTTCTGGTGGCGGGCTGTTTGATGTATGGCTTTATGCGCTGGCGCGGGGCGCCTGCACCGACGTTTGTGCAGTGGCGCTCGGCAGCCATGATCGGTTTTCTGTTGCTGGCCTGCGGCAATGGTGGCGTGACCTTGGCCGAGCACTCTGGCGTGGCCTCCGGCGTTGCGGCTTTGGCCGTGGCGACGGTGCCGCTGTTTACGTTGTTGTTCGGTTACTTTTGGGGCGCACGCAACACCCGCCTGGAATGGGCCGGTATCGCGCTCGGGCTCATCGGCATCGGCATGCTTAACCTCGGCTCCAACCTGCAAGCCAGCCCGCTGGGCGCGGCGATGATTCTCTTTGCCGCTGCCGCCTGGGCGTTCGGCTCGGTGTGGAGCCGTCATTTGCCGCTGCCCGCAGGGGCCATGGCCAGCGCCGCCGAAATGATCACCGCAGGTGCGGTGCTACTGGCCGGCAGCCTGCTCAGCGGCGAACGCATGACCCATCTGCCCACTGCCGCAGGTTGGGGCGCGTTGCTGTATCTGGTGTTCTTCGGCTCCATCATCGCCTTCAGCGCCTACATGTACCTGCTGAAAAACGTGCGCCCGGCGGCTGCCACCAGCTATGCCTACGTCAACCCGGCCGTGGCGGTGATGCTGGGCATCGTGTTTGCGGGCGAGAGCATTGGCGTCGAAGAGTGCCTGGCAATGGCGGTGATCATCAGCGCCGTGGTGTTGATCGGGTTGCCGCAGTGGCGCAAGCAGAAAACCGTCTGAATTAGGGTAAACTGCGCGCCATTGCACTTTATGCACCCCTGCGCAGACCTTTTTCGACGGTATTCCCATGACATTCGCCACCCTTGGCCTGATCGAGCCCTTGCTGCGCGCCCTTGAGGCGCTCGGCTACAAGACCCCCACCCCGGTTCAGGCCCAAGCGATTCCCGCAGTGCTGGCAGGCCGTGACCTGATGGCCGCCGCCCAGACGGGCACCGGCAAAACAGGCGGATTTGCCTTGCCATTGCTGCAATTGCTGACCATGGAAGGGCCAAAGGTCACCAGCAACTCGATCCGCGCGCTGGTGCTGGTACCGACCCGCGAACTGGCCGAACAGGTTCACGAGAACATTCGCCAGTACGCCGAGCACCTGCCGTTGAGCACCTATGCGGTGTACGGCGGAGTCAGCATCAACCCGCAAATGATGAAGCTGCGCAAAGGCGTTGACGTGCTGGTCGCGACCCCGGGCCGCTTGCTCGACCTGTATCGCCAGAACGCAATCAAGTTCAACCAGCTGCAAACCCTGATTCTGGACGAAGCCGACCGCATGCTCGACCTCGGTTTTTCCGAAGAGCTGCGCGACATTTACCGTGCCTTGCCGAAAAAGCGCCAGACCCTGCTGTTCTCGGCAACGTTCTCGGATGCGATTCGCCTGTTGGCCGGGCAAATGCTCGACAACCCGCTGAGCATCGAAGTCAGCCCGCGTAACGTGGCGGCCAGCAGCGTCAAGCAGTGGGTGATCCCGGTGGATAAAAAGCGCAAGTCAGAGCTGTTTCTGCACTTGCTGCGCACCCAGCGCTGGAAGCAAGTGCTGGTGTTCGCCAAGACCCGTAACGGTGTCGATGAGCTGGTGGGCAAGCTGCAAGGCCTGGGGATCAACGCGGACGGCATCCATGGCGACAAGCCACAGGCCACCCGCCAACGTGCGCTGGATCGCTTTAAGGCCAGCGAAGTGCAGATCCTGGTCGCCACCGACGTCGCCGCGCGCGGCCTGGACATCGACGACCTGCCGCTGGTGGTCAACTTCGACTTGCCGATCGTGGCCGAAGACTACATTCACCGCATTGGTCGAACCGGCCGAGCGGGCCAGAAAGGCGAGGCGATCTCGCTGGTCTGTGCGGACGAAGTGAACATGCTGTCGGCGATTGAGGTGCTGACCCGTCAGACATTGACCCGCCACGAAGAGCCTGACTTCGAGCCAGAGCACCGCGTGCCGCAAACTGATGCTACGGGCCAGGTGGTCAAAAAGCCGAAGAAACCGAAAAAGCCTAAAGCAGCAGGCGGTGGCGGCAAGCGCAACCTGGGCAAATGGGTGGACAGCGGCGATGTGGCCCCGGCCGAGCCTTCGGTCAAGCCTGTGCGCAAAGTCCCGGTATTCAACACCGGCCCGCGCAAGCGCAAGCCATAACCGGCCCTTTCTCCTGTCTGTAGGAGCGAGCTTGCCTCGCGATCTTTTAAAAGATCGCGAGGCAACAAATGATCAGCGTTGTGCTTGCAACCAGCTTAAAACCCCCAACCCTGCGGCGCGCCCGCTGGCAAAGCAGCCGGTGAGCAAGTAGCCGCCGGTGGGGGCTTCCCAGTCCAGCATCTCGCCCGCGCAGAACACACCCGGTACTGCGTTGAGCATCAGGTTGTGATCCAGTGCCTCAAAGTGCACGCCGCCGGCGCTGCTGATGGCCTCGTCCAGCGGGCGTGCCTTGATCAGTGTCAGGGGCAGGGCTTTAATCGCTTTGGCCAACTGCGCCGGGTGGTTGAAGTCATCGGCCGGGGCCAGCTCGCGCAACAGCGCTGCTTTTACCCCGTCCAGACCCAACTGGCTGTGCAAATGCTTGCTCATTGAGCGTGAGCCGCGCGGCTTGGCCAAGGCCGCGGCGATTTTATCCACAGGCTTGTTGGGCAACAGATCGATCAGAATCGTCGCAGCGCCATGCTGGTTGATGGCCTCACGAATCGGCGCAGACCAGGCATAGATCAAACTGCCTTCAATGCCGCTGGCGGTGATCACGCATTCGCCCAAGCGTGGTGCGCTGTGCTCCAGGGCAATGGCGATGTTCTTCAAGGGCGCCCCGGCGAATTTGCTGCGCAGCACCTCGCTCCAGCCCGCCACATCAAACCCGCAATTGCTCGGCTGCAAGGCCGCCAATTCGACGCCGCGCTCTGCCAGCAGCGGCATCCATGCGCCATCAGAACCCAGCCGTGCCCAACTGCCGCCGCCCAAGGCCAATACCACGGCATCCGGCTTGAGTTGTTTTTCGCCCTCGGGGCTGTCGATGCGCAACTGGCCGTCGGCTTGCCAGCCCAGCCAGCGGTGGCGGGTGTGGATAACTACGCCGGATTCGCGCAGGCGCTTGAGCCAGGCGCGCAGCAGCGGCGCAGCTTTCATGTCGGTGGGGAACACCCGGCCCGAACTGCCGACAAAGGTTTCGATGCCCAGGTCGTGGATCCACTGGCACAAGGCATCCGCATCAAACGCCCGTAGCAACGGCGCCATGTGCGGCGCCCGCTCGGCATAACGCGACAAAAACGCCGGGTAAGGTTCGGAGTGGGTGATGTTCATGCCGCCGACACCGGCGAGCAAAAACTTGCGGCCGACCGACGGCATGCCGTCAAACAGATCAACCTGCACGCCCGCCTGGCTCAGCACTTCGGCAGCCATCAAACCGGCGGGGCCACCGCCAATAATGGCGACGTGCGGGGAAGGGGAGGACGTGGGTTCAGTCATGGCAAGGCTGCAAATCGGCGAAATAAGCCGGGCATTCTACCTGAGGAACACCCAATACCCTGTGTAGGAGCGAGGTTGCCTCGCGATCTTTTGATCTTTTTAAAGATCGCGAGGCAACCTCGCTCTTGCACAGGCAAGGGCTGTACGAAAAACGTACAGCTTTCTGCAGGCCATACGCACCGTGGCCTGCAAGGGCTTTCACTCAGGTTATCCACAGGCAGTTCCACAGGCATTGTGGGTAAAAGACCCACAGCTTAATGACCGCCTGATGACAACCAGACCTTCTGCGCGCTGTGGTGCAAGATCCCGTGGCGCCGTGCCAGCGCCTTGCGGTCTTTGCTGTAGCCGCCGCCAATCACGCCCATCACCGGAATATCCCGGCCCAGACAATGGCGCATCACGCTTTCATCCCGTGCCGCGACACCTTCATCGGTCAGCTTCAAATAGCCCAAGGCATCGTCTTTATGCACATCCACGCCTGCGTCGTACAACACCAGATCCGGCTGATACAGCGGCAACAGGTAATTGAGCGCCTCGTCGACCACCTGCAAATACTCGGTGTCGCCCATGCCCATGGGCAGGCCGATGTCCCAGTCGCTTTGCGCCTTGCGTGCCGGAAAATTCTTTTCACAGTGCAGGGAAACGGTAATGGCCTCCGGCGTATGTTCAAGAATCCGCGCCGTACCATCGCCCTGATGCACGTCACAGTCGAAGATCAGCACGCGGTTCACCCGGCCGCTTTCCAGCAAAAAATGGCTGATCACCGCCAGGTCATTGAAGATGCAAAAGCCCGCCGGGTGATCGTAATGGGCGTGGTGGGTGCCTCCGGCCAAATGGCAGGCCAGCCCGTGTTCAAGGGCCTGTTCGGCGGCCAGCAGTGAGCCGCCCACGGCGCGAATGGTCCGCCGCGCCAGGGCTTCACTCCAGGGCAAACCCAGGCGGCGTTGATCTTCACGGGCCAGTTCGCCGGCCATGTAGCGCTCGATATAGGCGCGGTCATGGGCCAGCGCGAGGATATCCACAGGGCACAGCTCGGGGCGCAGCAAATCGGCGTCGCGGGTCAGCCCGGTGTCGATTAGGTGATCGTGCAGCAGGCGGAACTTGTCCATCGGGAAGCGATGCTCCGCGGGAAACTCCGGGCTGTAGTCTTCGTGGTAGATGAGCGGTACGGGCATAAGGATTTCACGTCGGAACGAGCGCTGGATATTAACAGCGCTGTACACTGCTGGGCATGTGCAAAGCCCGGTAACCACTGGAGAGGCCTGATGGAGCAGATCAAAGAGTTGGAAAGTCCGCGTTTGCGCCTGCGCCCCTGGCGTGACACCGACTTGCCAGAGTTCGCTGCCCTGTGCGCGGATCCGCAGGTGATGCGGTACTTCCCGGCGCCCCTGAGTCGCCTCGAAAGCGCAGCCCTGATTGGCCGTTTTCGCGGTCACTTTGCCGAATACGGCTACGGTATGTGGGCATTGGAGCGTAAAGACACCGGCGCCTTTATTGGCTGCACCGGGCTGTTAAATGTCAGTTTTGCCGCTGCATTCACCCCGGCTGTTGAAATAGGCTGGCGACTGGCGCCTGAACATTGGGGGTTGGGCTACGCCAGTGAGGCGGCCTGGGCGGTGTTGCGCTGCGCCTTTGATCGGCTGGCGCTGGATCAAGTGGTGTCGTTCACCAGCGAGCCCAACCTGCCATCGCAAAAGGTCATGCAGGCCATCGGCATGCAACGTGACCTGGACGGCGACTTTGAACATCCCAAGCTGGTTGAAGGTCATCCACTAAGGCCGCATGTGCTGTATCGCATTTCACGGGCACAGTGGCTGGAAACGTTGCACGGTTAAACGGGCTGAGGCCTGAGCCGAAATTTTTTGTTGGCCGACGTAGCGAAGATTACGACGGTATTGCTCTGTGTGAGGAGAGTCTGAATGAGCCAAGTATTGGATGATCTGGTCAACTTGTTGACCCTGGAACCGATTGAAGAGAACCTCTTTCGCGGTAGCAGCCAGGACTTGGGCTTTCGCCAGCTGTTCGGCGGTCAGGTGCTGGGGCAATCGTTGTCGGCCATGAGCCAGACCGTAGAAGACGCTCGGCACGTGCACTCATTGCACGGCTATTTTTTGCGCCCCGGCGATGCCAGTTTGCCCGTGGTGTACCAGGTTGACCGGGTGCGTGATGGCGGCAGCTTCAGCACCCGCCGGGTGACAGCCATCCAGAAGGGCCAACCGATCTTCACCAGCAGCGCGTCGTTTCAATACGATGAGAACGGCTTTGAACATCAAAACCCGATGCCCGACGTGGTGGGGCCTGAAAACCTGCCATCCGAGCTTGAGATGATTCGCCAGCGCGCGGACCTGATCCCTGAATCAATGCGTGAAAAACTGCTGTGTGCCAAGCCCATCGAGTTCCGCCCGGTGGTCGGTGAAGACCCGTTCAACCCCCAGGTCAGCGACCCGATCAAATACGTGTGGTTTCGCGCCGACGGCACCTTGCCCGACAACCTGGCCCTGCATAAGTACCTGCTGGCCTACGCCTCGGACTTCGGCTTGCTGACCACTTCGTTGTTGCCCCATGGCAAAGGCGTGTGGCAACGCGACATGCAAGTGGCCAGCCTCGACCACGCGTTGTGGTTCCACGGCGAACTGCGCATGGATGACTGGCTGCTCTACGCCATGGACAGCCCGTGGGCCGGTAACTCGCGCGGGTTCTCGCGCGGCAGTGTCTACAACCGCGCGGGCAAACTGGTCGCCTCTGTGACGCAGGAAGGCCTAATCCGCCACCGCAAGGATTGGGCATGACACTCAAGGACATCAAGCATTGGGTGTTCGACATGGACGGCACCCTGACCCTCGCCGTGCATGACTTTGCGGCGATTCGTCAGGCATTGGGCATCCCGCCCGAAGACGACATCCTGACCCACCTCAACGGCTTGCCCGCTGACGAAGCGGCCGCCAAGCATGCCTGGTTGCTGGAGCATGAGCGCGAATTGGCATTGGCTTCCACGCCAGCGCCGGGCGCAATCGAGCTGGTGCGCGACCTGGCTGCCCGTGGTTACCGCCTGGGCGTGCTGACGCGTAACGCTCAAGAGCTGGCGCACATCACCCTCAAGGCGATTGGTCTGGATCAGTGCTTTGCGCCGCAGGACGTATTGGGGCGCGAGAACGCCGCGCACAAACCCGACCCGGATGGTCTGCTGCAGTTGGCGCAAGCCTGGGCTGTCGCGCCGTCGAACATGGTGATGGTGGGCGATTACCGCTTTGACCTGGCATGCGGCCGTGCGGCCGGGAGCAAAACGGTGTTGGTCAATGTCCCGGACAACCCGTGGCCCGAACTGACCGACTGGCACGCCAAAGACTGCGCCGAACTCCACCAACTGCTGAATTGACTCCCCACCTCTGTAGGAGCGAGCTTGCCTCGCGATCTTTTAATCGATCAAAAGATCGCGAGGCAAGCTCGCTCCTACAAAGAGCAGGGCGAACTTACCTTGCGAACAGCGCCTTTTGCCCTTCTGGCGAGGTGAACATTTCATCGCCGTTGTGGCCAACCCCCGGCACTTCAACCAAGCGTTGGTTGAGCCCCTGCGGATGGCGCTGGGTCAGGTAGTCAAAGTAGTTGTGCCCGCGTATCAAGCGATACGCGCCCTGGGCTTCGGCTTCGCAGCTTTTATCCAGCGCCGGATGGTTGGGGTCGGTGTCTTTGGCCCCGAGCAAATAGGTAATGTCGCGGCTCACATAGTTTTGCTCAAGCGTGTGGTGCTTTTGCCCGGCCACGTAGGCGGGCAAGTCTTTCAGCCCGTATTTCCAGGTATTAAAACCGGGGCAGTTGGCCGGATCAAAGGTAGGCACCGGGCGCTGCTTGTCGAAATAAGCGTAGGACGACGGGTTGGCAATCACGTAACGCACCTTGATGCCTTCGGCCTCCAGGGCTTTGTCCGCCTGGGTGGTCAGGGCATAGCGCTGCGCCACTTGTGCACCGCCCGAATGCCCGGCGATGACCACTTCACGCAAATGGGGGAACAACTTGCGGTTGCCCAGGCGTTGCAGGATCTGGTCTATGGCCGCGTACGAACTCAAGGGGGTCGGACTGATCGCGGGCTCGCCGGCCATCCAGTCATTGGCGTGCCAGCGCAGCACATCGTTGGGCAACGTGTGGCGGGTGCCATCGCTTTCGTTGAGAAACTGCGGCGCAATCACCAGGGTTGTGGATAACTGTCCGGCTTGCGTCGCGGCTTTTTCGCCACTCTCCAGATAGGTTTGCGCATTGCGCAAGCGGCCATGGATCACAATCAGCGCCCGCTGCACATCGGGCAACGGTTGATTCCAGTTTTGACTGAGCCCGATATTCAGCTCGCTCGCGCCGATCTTCATCTGATCGGGGCTTAACACTTTGACCCCGTGTTCTGCGGCCATCGCCGAAGAACACGCGAGCACCAGACCGACGACTGCCATCAACCGTTTTGCCATTTAAAGCCTCGCTGCCGAAAAGGTGTCGCACTGATTAATATCGCCGTTGGCAAAACCGGTCTTGAACCACCTCACGCGTTGCGCAGAAGTGCCATGGGTGAACGAGTCGGGCATTACGCGCCCTTGTGACTGCTGTTGTAAACGGTCATCACCAATGGCAGTGGCAGCATTTAGAGCGGACTCGATGTCGCCGGGTTCCAGCCAGTCGTGACGTTTTTGCGCAAGGTTGGCCCACACCCCGGCCAGGCAGTCAGCTTGCAGTTCCTGACGTACCAGTAAACCGCCGTCACCCTCCATGCGTTTGCCTTGCTGGCGGGCCATCTGCATTTTTGACGAAACCCCCAACAGCGTTTGCACGTGATGCCCCACTTCATGGGCGATCACATACGCCTGGGCAAAATCCCCGGCGGCCTTGAAGCGTTGGGCCATCTCCTGGAAGAAACTCATGTCCAGATAAACCTTCTGGTCAGCCGGGCAATAAAAAGGCCCGCTGGCCGCCGTTGCAAAGCCGCAGGCCGAACTGACCTGGCCGCGAAAGAGCACCAGCGTCGGGTCTTTATAAGTACGACCTGACTGCTGAAACACCTGGCGCCAAGTGTCTTCGGTGTCGCCCAGAATCGCCCGTACAAAGTCTGCTTGCTGATCATTGGCAGGCGGCGCATGGCCTGCTTGCTGCGTCACCTGAGGTGACGACTGCTCCGTCAATTGGCCGCTGAGCTGGCCGAGAATCTGCAAAGGGTCCTGACCGGTGAGCAGGCCAATCCCGACAATCACCACCACCGCCATCAGGCTCAAGCCTTTACTGCCGCCGATGCGCATTCCTCCACCGCCACCGGTACGTTGATCGCGCACGTCTTCAACGTTGTCGCTACGGCGGCCTTTTTTCCATTGCATGGAGGATTCCTCTGATAAATCTGTTTATTGAGTGTTGCTGCTCGGTAGGCACAGCGCCAGCCCGGCTGTCAGACGTTTGTTGAGAGATTTACATACGACGCTAAAACGCTGCAATTGTTGTAGTCGCTGTCGAGGCACGAGGCTGCGATGCGGGCCGCAGGACCGCTGTCCAGGGTTGATTCGAAACCCCTCGCAGCCTCGTGCCTCGACAGCGACTACAGGGTATATAAATTGAGATTTCTTAATGCAGTTTGCGACCTTGGACGTAAGTGGTTGAATAGGCCCGCCGATTAGCTATGAGTACGACCCCTGTGAACATCGATACCCGCATCAAATACCGTCATCTGGTGTGCTTTCTGGAGATGGCACGCCAAGGCAGTTTGGCGCGGGCGGCGGATGTGTTGGCGGTTAGCCAGCCGGCCATGTCTAAAACCCTCAAGGAGCTTGAAGAGCTGCTGACGGTGAGTCTGTTTGTGCGCAGCAAAAGCGGTATCCGTCTGACCGAGGCCGGGGTGGCTTTCCTGCGTTATGCGACGCCGTCGGTGCAGGCTTTGCGCGAAGGGGTGAACGCCTTGCGCGGGGGCGAATACTCCGGGGGGACGGTGCGGCTGGGGGTGTTGTCCACCGTTGAGAGCCTGCTGGTGCCTGAGTTGGTGAGCCGCCTGCATGCCCGCCATTCGGGGCTGGTGGTGAGTATCGTGACCGGGCCGAGTGCGTATCTTTTGTCGCAGTTGCGTGTCGGTGATGTCGATCTGGTAATTGGGCGCATGACCGACAGCCCGGAAATTCAGGGCATGAATTTTGAACACCTGTACAGCGAATCGATGACCCTGGTGGTGCGGCCGGGCCATCCGTTGCTGCAAGGCCCGCTGGACCGTAGCCAGCTGGAACGCTACCCGCTGGTGTTGCCGCTGGCCAACACCACCATCCGCACCTTTGCTGACAGCCTGTTTGTGCAGT
This sequence comes from Pseudomonas helleri, assembly GCF_045830615.1. Lineage (NCBI taxonomy): Bacteria > Pseudomonadati > Pseudomonadota > Gammaproteobacteria > Pseudomonadales > Pseudomonadaceae > Pseudomonas > Pseudomonas helleri. Next base: position 719,798 of record NZ_CP174501.1, read on the forward strand.
GCGGCATCAGCCAGTCGCGCCAGCGTCTGGAAACCCTGTCAGTCACGGTGAGCCGCCGCTACGTGCTGCGTAACGATGCGGTGTGGATCGCCCCGCTGGATGCCGTGCGTCTGGACCTGGCCAGCGGCGAACTGCATGAAATTGACCTCGGGCAGCGTGAGCCGGGCGGTTCTATCGGCATTTGCAGTAACGCCCATGTGCCCATGTCGGTGGCGGCCCAAGGCTGTGTCGAGGTGCTGCGTGAGCTGGGGCATGCTTATGCCGAAGGTGTTTATCCATAACCATTTGGTTATGTTTTGGATTGGCCTTTTCAATAGTGCTTGAACCTCTGTTGTTTAAAACTGGCGCCTGGCCTTTATAAAAACAACAGGAGATCGACATGTCTGATGCAGACAGCCGGCGCTTTATCATCCGTGACCGCAACTGGCACCCCAAAGCCCTGACCCCTGACTACAAAACCTCGATTGCCCGTTCCCCGCGCCAGGCGCTGGTGAGCATCCCGCAATCGGTGAGCGAAACCAGTGGCCCTGATTTTTCCCACCTCAAATTCGGCAAGTTCGACAACGACCTGCTGTTGAACTTCAACAATGGCGGTTTGCCGGTCGGTGAGCGGATTTTGCTCTCGGGTCGTGTCTGCGATCAATACGGCAAGCCGATCCCGCACACCTTGGTAGAGATCTGGCAAGCCAACGCCGGTGGCCGTTATCGCCACAAAAACGACCGCTATCTGGCCCCGCTGGACCCCAACTTTGGTGGCGTGGGCCGCACGCTCACGGACAGCCAGGGCTATTACAGCTTCCGTACCGTCAAGCCCGGCCCTTACCCGTGGCGCAACGGCCCCAATGACTGGCGCCCGGCGCATATTCACGTGTCGATCAGTGGCCCGTCGATTGCCACGCGCTTGATTACCCAGTTGTATTTCGAAGGCGATCCGCTGATCCCTATGTGCCCGATCGTCAAATCGATTGCCAACCCTGAGGCGGTGCAAAGTCTGATTGCACGGCTGGACATGGGCGCCGCCAATCCGATGGATTGCCTGGCCTATCGCTTTGACATCGTGCTGCGCGGTCAGCGCAAGACTCACTTCGAAAACTGCTGAGGAGCCTCGTCATGCCTATCGAACTGCTACCCGAAACGCCATCGCAAACGGCTGGCCCTTACGTGCATATCGGCCTGGCGCTGGCCGCCGCCGGTAACCCGTCCCGCCCGGAAGAAATCTGGAACGACATGGCCAAGCCTGACGCGCCGGGCGAGCACATTGTGCTGGTCGGCAACGTCCATGACGGCAATGGCCATTTGGTCCGCGACTCCTTCCTGGAGTTCTGGCAAGCCAACCACGAAGGCGTTTACGACGAACATTTCGACGCCGAGAAGCCTTTCAACAGCTTCGGCCGTACGGCCACAACCTTTGATGCCGGAGAGTGGACGCTCAACACGATCAAGCCGGGCGTGGTCAAAAACGCCGCAGGTGTGCCGATGGCGCCGCACATCAACGTGTCGCTGTTTGCCCGCGGGATCAACATTCATTTGCAGACCCGCCTGTACTTCAGCGACGAGCCGGAGGCCAACGGCAAATGCCCGGTGCTCAACCTGATCGAGCAACCGCAACGCCGTGAAACCCTGATTGCCCATCGCTGCGAAGTGAACGGTAAACCGGCGTACCGTTTTGATATCTATATTCAAGGCCCGAACGAAACGGTGTTCTTCGACTTTTAAGGGCTGTATGTGGGAGCAGGTTAACCCGCCTGACTCCCACCTCAATGCCTCACTCGTACTGCGTCACCCCCGCCATATGCCGCCCGGCGATGTAGCCAAACGTCAGGGCCGGCCCAAGATTTATCCCACCCGCCGGGTAGTACCCGCCCATGATGCTGGCCATGTCCGTGCCTGCCGCATACAAGCCTTTTATCTCCTGACCGTCTGCGTTCAGCACTTGAGCGTGTTCGTTGGTTTTGAGCCCGGCAAAGGTGCCAAAGCAGCCGGGTTCGACCTTGATCGCGTAAAACGGCCCTTTGCTGATCGGTGCCACGCAAGGGTTGGGCTTATGCAGCGGGTCGCCTTGCTTGCGGTTGTACGGGGTTGAGCCGCGCCCAAACTGTGGGTCCTGGCCTGTTTGCGCGTGGCGGTTATAGTCGTCCACGGTGGTTTGCAAGCCCTTGGCGTCAATGCCGCACACGCGGGCCAGGCCTTCCAGGGTGTAGGCGCTTTTCAGGTAGCCGGACTGGATAAACGGCCCCACGGGGATGGGAAACGGCCGCGAGATGCCGAGCCCGTAACGGCGCTGGAAGTCATGGGTGCAGATCAGCCACGAAGCGACCGGTTCACCGGCTGGCGCTTGTTCCACCATGGCCGTGACGTAATCGTAGTAGCCATTGGCTTCGTTGACGAAGCGCTGGCCGTTGCTCAATACGCCAATGATTCCCGGCTTGGCGCGTTCAATGATGTGCGGAAAGTGCCCGATGCTGCCGTCGCTGTGCGTGACGCGGGACACCGGAGCCCAGGCGACCGTGGAGTGCAAGTCGCTGTTGATCTGCCCGCCAGCGCTTTCACCGAGGGTCAGACCATCGCCATTGACGCCCAGCGGCGGCAGGGCCAAGTGTTCGTGGCCGGTCGGTGTGCGCGGAAACAGCGCCTTGCGCCGCTCAATATCATTGGCAAAGCCCCCGGCGGCCAGCACCACCGCTTTGCGGGCGCGAATGCGGATGTCCCCGCGTGCTGTTTTGACCACCGCGCCAGTAACGCCTGCCTCGTCCTGAGTGAGTGATGTGACCGGTGCGGATTCCCACAGCAATACGCCCAAGTCTTCAGCCGACTTGGCCAGTCGCGCCACCAGCGCCACGCCGTTGACCAATTGCAAGGCGCGGCCATGCAGGGCGAGGTCAATCATGTGGCGGCCAAAGCGCTTGGTCACGTGCCAGGCGGCCGGCAGTGAGCGTGTCAGGTTGAGAAAGGCCGCAAGGTCCGGCCCGGCCATAATCGGCATGCCCATAAAACTGGTTTCGCGCATGGTTTTACGCAGCCGCTTGAGCAGCTTGCCGACCTCGCGGCCGTTATAGGGCGCGGCGATCACCGAGCGCCCGCCAGTCCCGGCGCCAGGGGTGTCGCCGTGGATGTCGGCAATGGCGTTGCCATCGGCAAACTGCAAGCGGGTATGGCGCTCGAAGAACGCCACCATTCGCGGGCCAGCCTCCAGAAACGCGTCAATCATGGCCGGGTCGTAACGCTCGCCCAATTCATGTTTGAGGTAGGTGCGCGGCAATTCTACGTCTTCAATGATCCCGGCGCGTTTAGCCAGCGGGTTGCACGGCACCCAGGCCCAACCGCCGGACCAGGCCGTGGCACCGCCGAAGACCGCATCCTTTTCGACCACGATAACTTTTTGCCCGTGCCAGGCGGCCGTGACGGCTGCGGACAAACCGGCCGCACCGGAGCCGACAATCAGCACATCACAGTCGATAACGTCAGGTTGAGGGGCTGCGGTCATGGTGGGGCTCCGGATTGAATCATTTTTGGAATTGAGTTCCAAAATATAAAGATTTGCTCTAAAAACAACAACCCCGAGTGTGTTTGTTCAGTTCCAGCTTTTGCGTTTGCGGGTTTACCTTTTAGAATCCTTTCATTTGCGAGGGCTTTGTATGGCTGGCAGTCAGATCGAACGGGTGTTCAGTGTGCTTGAGAGTCTCACGCAGGAGCCTCGCGGCGTGCCGATGCAGACGCTCGCCGAGCAATTGGGCATCCCTAAAAGTGCGACCCACCGCTTGCTCACCGAGTTGGTGCGGTTGGGCTATGTGCGGCAAAACAGCGAGAACAGCCGTTACCATCTGTCGACCAAGTTGGTCGCCATGGGCTTTCAATACCTGGCCAGCAGCGGGGCCGACATTGTGCAGCCGATCCTTGATCGGCTCGCCCAGGAAACCGGCGAACTGGTGCGTTTAGGTGTGGTGGACGGTGAGCGCCTGACCTGGATCGCCAAGTCCCAGGGCGCCCGTTCTGGCTTGCGCTATGACCCGGACATGGGCCGCGATGCGCCGCTGTATTACACCGCGTCCGGGCATGCTTGGCTGGCCAGCATGAGCGATGCCATGGCTTTGGCACAGGTTGAACGCCAGGGCATTACGCCCCCCGAAGGTGTGGGGCCGAATGCGCCGCACTCTAATGTGGAGTTGCTCGAGCGTCTGCGTATCGCCCGCGAGCAGGGCTATGCCTGTGTAGAAGAAAGCTCGGCGATTGGCACCAGCGCCATTGCTGCTGTGGTGCGCAGCCCGCTGGGCAAGCATGTGGTCGGCGTGTTGAGTGTGGCAGGCCCCAGCGCACGCCTGCCTCAGGCCCGCTTGCACGAGCTGGCGCCATTGCTGCTGCAGTTCACCGAGGAGTTGTCAGTGGCCTGTCAGGCATCTGAACTGTTCGACGCCTGACGGCTAAATTGAACGGAGTGGTTAATTTATCTTGCAAGAAAGTGGAACCAGATTCTAAATTAATCGGAATTCTGTGATTCCATAATTCTTACAAGAGGATCAGCATTTTGAACGCTCCACTGCGTATCGCTTTGGTGGGCGCCGGCATCATGGGCCGCCAGCACCTTCATCATCTAAAAGGCCTCGACAGCGCTGTGCTCTGCGCGGTCGCAGACCCTGCGCCGCAGTCGGCCGGGTTTGCGGCGCAATGCGGGGTCGAATGGTTTGCTGACACGGCGCAGATGTTGGCGGCCGCAAAGCCCGATGGCGTGATCATCGCAAACCCCAACACCTTGCACGTGAGCACGGCGCTGACCTGCCTGGCAGCGGGTGTGCCGGTGCTGCTGGAGAAACCCGTAGGCGTGGATCTGGCAGAAGTGCGTACGCTGGTGGCGGCGTCGCGGGACAGCGGCGTGCCGGTGTTGGTGGGCCATCATCGGCGCCACAACCCGTTGATTGTGCGGGCGCATGAGTTGGTGCACAGCGGGGCGCTGGGGCGTCTGAGTACGGTGACCGCGTTGTGGCAACTGCAAAAGCCCGAGAGCTATTTCGACATTCCGTGGCGGCGTGAGGCCGGGGCGGGGATGTTATTGACCAACCTGATCCACGACCTGGATCTGCTGCGCCACTTGTGCGGCGAAGTCCGTCAGGTGCAGGCCATCACCAGCAATGCCGTGCGCGGCTATGGCAATGAGGACTGTGCGGCGGTCTTGCTGCAATTTGATAACGGTGCCCTCGGCACGTTAACCGGCTCTGATGCCGTGGCCGCGCCCTGGAGCTGGGAACTGGACTCGGGGGAAAACCCGGTGTATCCGCGCCAGAGCGATCAACCCTGCTATTTGCTGGCAGGCACCGGTGGGGCGTTAAGCATCCCGCAGCTCAAACGCTGGCATTACGCCGAGGACGGCGCGGGCTGGCACCAGCCGTTGCTGGTCGAGCAAGAAGCCTTCAAGCCCGATGAAGCCCTGCGTTTGCAACTGGAACATTTTGTTCGGGTGATTCGACGCGAGGTTGCGCCGTTGGTGAGTGCGGCGGATGCCGCCCGCACCCTGGCGCTGATTGAAGCCATTCGTGAAGCCGCTGCCACTGGCCGGGCCTGCGCCCCAGCCCCTATCGACGCCTGAAAGAGCCCACTATGAATTCTCGTCCTTTGTCCCTTGCTGCCCTGACCGTGCTGGAAGTCTCGCCGGTCGACATGATCGACATTGCCGCCCGCACTGGCTACAGCCATGTCGGTCTGCGCCTCGAACCTGCCACGCCAGAGGAGTATCACTTCCCGCTGGTCAATGACCCGGCTTTACGCAGGCAAACCCTCAAGCGCCTGCACGACACCGGTATCAAAGTGCTCGATATCGAGATTCTTCGCTTGAAGCCGCAGACCTGCGTGTCAGATTTCGACAAGATCCTGTCTGTGGGCGCTGAATTCGGCGCCACCGAGTTGCTGGTGGCCGGCAATGACCCCGATGAACAACGCATGTCCGATAACTTTGCGCAATTGTGTGACTTGAGTCGCCCTTACGGGATCTATCCTCATCTTGAGTTCATGCCGTGGACCGATGCCAAGAACTTGCAGCAGGCGGTGCGGGTGGTTGAGCAGGCGGGCCGCGTCAATGGCTGCGTATTGGTCGATGCCTTCCATTTCAACCGCTCTGGCTCAAGCCTTGAAGACCTGAGCCGGGTAGAGCCGTCGCGCATGCGCTATATGCAGTTGTGCGACGTGGCGGGTCCAACGCCCGATGACATGCAGGAAATTTTGCGCCAAGCGCGTAATGAGCGGCGTTTTCCCGGTGACGGTGACTGCGATTTGCTCGGCTTGCTGAGATTGCTGCCCAAAGACATACCGCTGAGCCTTGAAATCCCCTGCGTAGAACTTCAGGCACAAGGCGTCAGCGCCGAACAACGGGCGCAATGGGCGATTGATAAAACCCGGGTGCTTTTGCAACAGCTGTAGTGCGTAGCGCCCGGATGCGGGTGGCTGAGTGCTGTGAGTCCATTGCTCCACATTGAGGTGTTCGATGACATTGCCTACGCCACTCTCAGGCGTTAACCAGCCACTCAAGGGCATTCTGCTGATCGTGATCGCGACGGCGTTGTTCTCCAGTCACGACGCGCTCTCCAAGTACTTGAGCGGTTTGTATCCCGTAGTGATGGTGGTGTGGGCGCGCTATATGGTGCACACCTTGCTGATGGCCAGTTACTTCTTGCCGCAGTCGGGGCTACGGGTGCTGCGCAGCAAGCGCCCGTTGCTGCAGGTGTACCGGGCGATCTGCTTGCTGGGCTCCGGGCTGTTCTTCACCTTCGGGCTGCTGTACATCCCGTTGGCGGAAAACACCGCGGTTAACTTTTTGGCACCGTTATTGGTGGCGGCCCTGTCCGGGCCGTTGCTGGGCGAAAAAGTCACCCGGGGGCAATGGATTGCAGTGAGCTGCGGGTTTATCGGCGTGGTGGTGATCATCCATCCGGGGGGCGACTTGTTCACCCCGGCGGTGCTACTGCCGATGTCGGCAGCGCTGTGTTTCAGTTGCTACCAGATCCTCACGCGCAAACTCAGCCTGTACGACACACCGACCACCAGTAACTTTTTTGCCGGCTTGTTTAACGCACTGGTGCTGAGTGCGCTGGTGCCGTTCTTTTGGCAGACGCCGACCCTGGTGCATGGCCTCGAAATGCTCGCACTTGGTTCGTTGGGCATGACTGCGCACTTGCTCCTGACGCAGTCGTTCCGCCTCGCCGCCCCGGCATTGCTGGCGCCTTTCAGTTACTGCCAGATTGTGTTTTCAGGGTTGCTGGGCTGGCTGCTGTTCAACCACACGCCGGACCTGACCTCACGGATCGGCATCGCGATTGTCTGCATCAGCGGGTTGGCGGCGGCTTGGCAACAGCGCAAGAAAAGGGCGGTTTAAGATTGTGATAATTGGCGGTCCTGCGGCCCGCATCGCAGCCTCGTTCCTCGGCAGCGACTACAGCCCCTCTTCCTAAGAAGAGGGGCTGATCGAACTCAAACCTGCGGGATTTTTCGCGGGGCCATGAAGTACATCCACGTCAACGCAATGAAGTACATCGCCGGAATCATGGTGAACAACACGGTGTAATTGTTGTTGGTGACGGTCAGTACATAACCCACGATTTGCGTCATGAACATGCCGCCGATGGCCGCGCACATGCCGCCAAAGCCGAACACCGTGCCCATCATGTGTTTAGGCGTGTAGTCCATCACCATGCTCCACACGTTGGCGGTCCAGGCCTGGTGCGCGCCCAGGGCCAGTGCGATGGCGCCCACGGCAACCCACAGTTGGCTGGAGCCAGCCGCCATGACCACGCCGATGATGCATATCGCACACAGGAACATCGACACCAGCCGTGCCTTGACCGCCGCCATGCCGCGACTGATCAGCATCGAAGACAAAATCCCGCCACCGACGCTGCCGAAATCGGCCGTGACGTAGATGATGATCAACGGGATGCCCATCTGCGTCACGTTGATACCCAGGTTGTATTGTTGGTTCAAGAACGGTGGCAGCCAGTACAGGTAGAACCAGAACACCGGTGCGGTCAGCGAGTAAGACAACGCAAAGGCCCAAGTCCCGCGCATTTTCAGGATCGTGCCGAAACTGACTTTCTGTTGCTCCGGTTCTTTTTCGCTCTGGATGTACTCCAGTTCCTGTTTGCTCACCGTTGGGTGCTCTTCAGGGTTGTAGTACTTCAGCCCCCAGAAGATCAGCCAGATACCGCCCAACGCCGCCATGCACAGAAACGCGGCTTGCCAGCCCCACACATGCAGCACCAGAGGCAACAGCATCGGGGTGAACATGGCGCCGACGTTGGTCCCGGCGTTGAAGATACCGCTGGCCACTGCGCGCTCACCGGCGGGGAACCACAGGCGCGTGGTTTTCACGCAGGCCGGGTAGTTGGCGGCTTCGGTCAGGCCGAGAATAAAGCGGCACATCATAAAGCCGACGGCCGAGGTGGCCAGGCCGTGGGCGCCGGTCGCCAGGCTCCACAGCAACACGGCGCAGAAGAACACGCGTTTGACCCCGATCCGGTCGATCAGGCGACCTTGCAGGACGAAGCCAATGGCGTAGCCCACCTGAAACCAGAAGTTGATGTTGGCGTAGTCCATCGCCGTCCAGCTCATTTCTTTAGCTAGAATCGGTTGCATCACGCCCAGTGCGGCGCGGTCGATGTAGTTCAGCGTGGTCGCGAAAAACACCAGAGCAAGCATGCCCCAGCGGGTTTTACCAATGGCCATGGCGCCGCGAATCTTGTCGCCAATACCGGCGTGCGGGGTGCTTTGGGCAGAGTTGACGTGTGTCGATTGAGAAGGGGTCATGGCTATTTACCCGTCCGTTGAAAGGTCGGGCACCACGCAGGCGGCAGAACAAAGCAGGGCGTCATATTAGTAAGAGCAAGCATGAGCGGTTACCCGTTTTTTGGAATTCTTATGTGGTGTTGTGCAGCATTTGTTGCAAAAGGTACGGGTTGGATGGTGGCGAGTGGACAAAAAATCGTCAATTCAACAAAGGGCATAGTGTTCGATAATCGCACGCAAAACTAACCGGTTGGTACAGACTGGTTGCTCAATGATAGGGTGCCCTTAATAATCAGGCTATTAGAAATGCCGTCGGTTGCAGGCGAGGGCAATCATGGGAGTGTTAAATGAAGCGTTCAATCGCCACTGTTTCCTTGAGCGGCACTTTGCCGGAAAAGCTCGACGCCATTGCTGCTGCGGGTTTTGACGGGGTTGAGATCTTTGAAAATGACCTGCTGTACTACGACGGCAGCCCCCGCGAAGTGCGCCAGATCTGCGCAGACCTCGGCCTGGAAATCAGCCTGTTCCAACCGTTCCGTGACTTTGAAGGTTGCCGCCGCGACCGTCTGGCGCGCAACCTCGACCGCGCCGAGCGCAAATTCGACTTGATGCAGGAGCTGGGTACCGACTTGGTGCTGGTGTGCAGCAATGCCGCCGCCGACTCGGTGGGTGACCGGCAAATCCTGCTGGATGACTTGAGCCTGCTCGCCGAGCGCGCCGGGGCGCGGAACCTGCGTATCGGCTACGAAGCCCTGGCCTGGGGGCGGCACGTCAACACCTGGCAACAGGTCTGGGACCTGGTGCGCGAGATCGACCATCCGAGCCTTGGCGTGCTGCTCGACAGCTTCCACACCTTGTCGCTCAAAGGCGACCCGAGCGGCATTGCGCAGATTCCCGGTGACAAGATCTTCTTTGTGCAAATGGCCGACGCGCCCATTTTGGCGATGGACGTGCTGGAGTGGAGCCGTCACTTCCGTTGCTTCCCGGGGCAGGGCGAGTTCGACTTGCCGGGCTTTCTGGCGCCCATCATTCAGAGCGGCTACACCGGGCCCTTGTCGCTGGAGATCTTTAATGACGGCTTCCGCGCAGCGCCTACCCGCGCCAACGCGGCAGATGGCCTGCGTTCATTGCTGTACCTCGAAGAGAAAACCCGCGAGCGTCTGGTCCAGGAGGCCGCGCCAGCCGCCAGCCTTGAGCCGTTGTTCGCGCCGCCCAAGGCCAGTGACTACAAGGGCATCGAGTTTCTGGAGTTCGCCGTCGATGACAATCAGGGCGCGCAACTGACCCACTGGCTTGAGCGTTTGGGCTTCAGCAAGGCCGGTCAGCACCGCTCCAAAAATGTCAGCTTGCTGCGTCAGGGCGACATCAACCTGGTGCTCAATGCCGAGCCTTATTCGTTTGGGCACAACTTTTTTGAGGCGCACGGCCCGTCGCTGTGCGCCACCGCCATTCGCGTGCAAGACAGCGCCAGCGCGCTGGCCCGTGCCGTGGCCTATAAAGGCCAGCCCTATCGAGGCCTGGTCGGCCCCAATGAGCTGGAACTGGCGGCGGTTCGTGCGCCGGATGGCAGCCTGATTTATCTGGTCGATCAGGACGAAGCGGGCAACCCGTTGTACGAATCGGACTTCAACCTTGCGATCGCCCACACCGGCCAAGGCGGGCTCAAGCGCATTGACCACATGGCCATGGCGCTGCCAGCCGACAGCCTCGACAGCTGGGTGCTGTTCTACAAGAGCCTGCTGGACTTTGAAGCGGATGACGAAGTGGTGTTGCCCGACCCGTACGGGTTGGTCAAAAGCCGCGCATTGCGTAGCCGTTGCAGCACGATTCGTTTGCCGCTGAACATTTCCGAGAACAAAAACACCGCTATCTCACATGCGTTGTCGAGTTATCGCGGCTCCGGCGTGCATCACATTGCGTTTGAGTGCGACGACCTGTTCGCTGAAGTCAGCCGCGCCAAAGCCGCAGGCGTACCGCTGCTGGATATCCCGTTGAACTACTACGACGACCTGGCGGCGCGCTTTGATTTTGACGATGAGTTCTTGAGCGAACTGGCCTACTTCAACGTCCTGTACGACCGCGACGCTCAGGGCGGTGAGTTGTTTCATGTGTACACCGAGCCGTTTGCCGGGCGCTTCTTCTTTGAGTTGCTGCAGCGCAAAAACGGCTATGCCGGCTATGGCGCGGCCAACGTGGCGGTGCGTTTGGCGGCGATGGCCAAGTCGCGCACCGGGGCGGTGCGTCAGGCCAAGCTGTAGGGCGCCACGCGAATACGTTTGTCGACTTCCTTCGATGAACCGCTCGGGCCATAATCGCGGCCATCTTCCGATGGCCGTGAGCCTGTAATGACCCAGATAACAGAAGTCGACACCGACGCCACGGCGCCCGCAGTCGAACCGCGCAAGAGCCGGAAAAACAACCCGGAAAAGACCCGCGAAAACATCCTTCAGGAAGCCCTGGCCGAGTTCGTCGAACAAGGGCTGGCGGGCGCACGCGTGGATGCCATCGCTGAGCGTACCCGCACGTCCAAACGCATGATCTATTACTACTTCACCAGCAAAGAGCAGCTCTACGTCGAAGTGCTGGAGAAGCTCTACGGCGAGATCCGCAGCACCGAAAACCTGCTGCACCTGGATGAAATGGAACCCCGGCAGGCGATTAAAAAGCTGGTTGAATTCACCTTTGATCACCACGACCTGAACGCCGATTTTGTGCGCATGGTCAGCGTCGAAAATATCCACAAGGGCGAATACATCAAGCGTTCGGAAGGCATCAAGGCCATGAACGACACGATTGTTCATGCCCTCGAAGAGATCCTGCGCCGTGGCGTTGAGCTGCAGGTGTTCCGCCCCGGTTTAAATCCGTTGGATGTGCACCTGCTGGTCAGTTCGTTCTGTTTTTACCGCGTGTCCAACCGCTACACAGTCGGTGAGATTTTTCAGATCGACTTGTCCGACCCGCAGGTTAAACAGCGTCAGCGCGAGATGATCTGCGACTCGGTGCTGCGCTATTTGCAGGTGTGAGTGAGACCACGCCTTAGCCATTCATTTCCTGGAAGTGCGCGAGTAGGCGTGAGGCGTCAGCGCTGGCGCCGCTGATCAGTTCAAACGCTTTGACCGCCTGGAACACTGCCATGTTGCCGCCGTCCAGCGTGCGGCAACCCAGCGCGCGGGCATGGCGCAGTAACTCGGTTTGCAGCGGGAAGTACACAATCTCGGCCACCCACAGCTCTGAGCGCAGCCACTGTGCGGGCACGGGCATGCCCGGCAGCTTGGCCATGCCCATTGGCGTGGTGTTGACCAGCCCGTTGGCTTTGCTCAGCGAGGCCTCAAGGTCAGTGCCCGCCCTGGCCCGTGAACCGGCAAAGTGCTGATTCAAGTTGTCTGCCAGGCTCTGTGCGCGGGCTTGGTCGACGTCAAAAATATCCAGCCGGTGTACGCCTTCGCTGAGCAGAGCGTAAGCCACCGCTGAGCCCGCGCCTCCCGCGCCCATTTGCACCACGTGGTGCACGGCAACGCCGCTCAAGCCGCGACGAAAACCTTCGGCAAACCCCGAACAGTCGGTGTTGTGCCCTATGCGTTTGCCGTCCCGGAAAATCACCGTGTTCACAGCGCCAATGCCGCGGGCTTGATCAGACAACTCGTCCAGCCAGGGCATGATCGCCTGCTTGCACGGGTAAGTAATGTTCAAGCCGCTGAAGCCCATACGCTCAGCGGCGGTCAGCAGGTCGGGCAGGGCGTTGTTATCGAGTTGCAACACGTCCAGATCGATCAACTGGTACACGTAACGCAGCCCTTGCGCCTCGCCTTCGCGCTCGTGCATTGCCGGTGTGCGGGAGGCCTGGATACCGGCGCCGATCAGCCCGGCCAGCACTGACTTGGGTGTGTGAGTCGACATGCGCTTAGCCCTTTAGTTGGCGGCTGAGGTGTTGCAAGGCCAAGCGATAACCGTTGCTGCCAAACCCGCACAACACGGCTTGGGCAATGCCCGAGACGAAGGAGTGATGCCGGAAGGCTTCGCGCGTATGGACGTTGGACAGGTGCACTTCAATCACCGGCAGTTCACTGGCGACCAAGGCATCGCGAATGGCCACCGAGGTGTGGGTCCAGGCGGCCGGGTTGATCACAATCGCGGCACAGCGCTGGCGAGCGCCATGGATCCAGTCAAGCAATTCGCCTTCGTGGTTGGTTTGGCGAAACTCGACGTTCAAGCCTTCTTCGCGGGCCGTCTGGCCGCACAAATCGGCAATGTCTGCCAGCGTTTCGTGGCCGTAAACACCGGGTTCGCGGGTGCCAAGCAAGTTCAGATTGGGGCCGTTAAGCACCAGGACGATAGGGGACATAGCAAGCCAACTCTACTTTGTTTTTATAGGGTCGCCTGAGCGCTGCTCAAGCGGTTGGCTTAAATTGTACCAGTCGGTTAATAAGGTCAATTGGGTGACAAATACCGACACCTGTTTACGCCATTAAGTGGGCGTTTATCGAACAGTGCGAGGTTAGCGTTACGCTTGATTGAAAATTATTCTGCAGTTTGTCGAGCAGGCTTGGGAAGCCTTGGGGGCGTTGGCGCTGGCCCCGGAAATGACCAGGCCAGCCCCACGCCGTCAGTGGCAGGACTCGACGCTGAAACGCCTCGGGCTTTAGCGACGAACCAGCAACACGCCCGATTCCATGTGGTGAGTCCACGGGAATTGGTCAAACACGGCGCAACGCTCGATACGGTGCGTGTCGTGCAGTTGGGCGATGTTTTCGGCCAGGGTCAGCGGGTTGCACGAGATGTACAGGATGTTGTCGAAGCGGCGGGTCAGTTCGCAGGTGTCCGGGTCCATGCCCGCGCGCGGCGGGTCGACGAAGACGCTGCCGAATTCGTAGCTTTTCAGGTCAATGCCCTGCAAGCGGCGGAACGGGCGGACTTCATTCAGGGCTTCGGTGAGTTCTTCTGCCGACAAACGCACCAGCTTGACGTTATCCACAGCGTTGTCGCTGAGGTTGTTCAAGGCGGCGTTGACCGAGGTCTTGCTGATCTCAGTGGCCAGCACGTTGCGTACGCGGGTCGCCAGTGGCAGGGTGAAGTTGCCGTTGCCGCAGTACAGTTCGAGAAGGTCGTCCGAACGCTCGCCCAACGCTTCGTATGCCCAATTGAGCATTTTCTGGTTAACCGTGCCGTTTGGCTGGGTGAACGCGCCTTCGGGTTGTTGATAAGTGAAGGTGCGGCCCGCAATGTCGAGCTTTTCGACTACGTAATCACGACCAATCACGACGCGTTTGCCCTTGGAGCGGCCAATGACGCTGATGTCGAGGTCTTTGGCCAGCTGCTCGGCAGCGTTTTGCCAGTGCTCGTCCAGCGGGCGGTGATAGCACAAGGTAACCATGGCATCACCGGCCAAGGTGGTCTGGAACTCCACCTGGAACAGCTTGTGGCTCAGCGCCGAGCTGGCTTGCCACGCAGCCTTGAGCTGCGGCATCAACTGGTTGATGCGCAGGCTGGCAATCGGGAAGTCTTCGATCAGGATCGGCGTGCGCTTGTCATCCTGGGCGAACATCGCGTAGTGGCGCTCGCCACCTTCGCGCCACAGGCGGAACTCGGCGCGCAGGCGAAAGTGCTTCAGCGGCGAGTCAAACACCTGCGGCTCAGGCGCGTCGAACGGCGCCAGCAAATCGCGCAGTCGTTGGGCCTTGGCCTCAAGTTCCAGGGCATAGGTAGCAGAATCAAACGGCAAAGCACTCATGCGTTAAACCAACCCAGCTTGACCACAAACAGAATCGACAGAATGATCAGCGGCGCATTCAGCTCGCGAACGCGGCCCGACAGCAACTTGATCACGGTCCAGGAAATAAAGCCGAAGGCGATGCCGCTGGCGATGGAGTAGGTAAACGGCATGGCCAGCGCGGTGATCACCACCGGCGCTGCGACGGTCACGTCTTCCCAGTCGATTTCGGCCAGGCCGCTCATCATCAGCACGGCCACGAACATCAGCGCAGGCGCGGTGGCGAACGCCGGAACGCTGGCCGCCAGTGGCGAGAAGAACAACGCCAGCAAGAACATGATGCCGACCACGATGGCGGTCAGGCCGGTACGGCCACCGGCGCTCACGCCCGCTGCCGACTCGATGTAGCTGGTGGTGGTTGAGGTACCCAGCAACGAACCGGCCATGGCCGCGGTGCTGTCAGCGATCAGGGCGCGGCCCATTTTCGGCATGTGGCCGTCTTTGCCCATCAGGCCAGCGCGCTTGGCCACACCGATCAGGGTGCCGGAGTTGTCGAACAGGTCAACGAACAGGAAGGCGAAAATCACGCTGACCAGACCGATGTCCAGTGCGCCTTTAATGTCCAGTTGCAGGAAGGTCGGGGCCAGCGACGGCGGCATCGACATCACGCCACCGAAGTCGGTCACGCCCAGGGCGATGGACGCAACGGTCACCGCCAGAATGCCGATCAGCACCGCACCGCGTACGCGCAGGGCTTCCAGGGCCACGATCAGGGCAAAGCCCAAGGAGGCCAGGATCACTTTTGGCTGAGACAGGTCGCCCATGCCGACCAAGGTGGCCTTGTTGGCAACCACGATACCGGCGTTACCCAGGGCGATCAGCGCCAGGAACAGGCCGATACCGGCGGCAATGGCCGAGCGCAGCGGCAGCGGGATGCTGTTGATGATCCATTCGCGGATACGGAAGATCGACAACAGGAAGAACAGCACCGCTGAAATAAACACCGCGCCCAGCGCCACTTGCCAGGTGTGGCCCATGTGCAAGACCACGGTGTAAGTGAAGAAGGCATTCAGGCCCATGCCCGGCGCCAGGGCGATCGGGTAGTTGGCGATGATGCCCATGATTGCCGAGCCGATGGCGGCTGCCAGGCAGGTCGCGACAAACACCGCGCCTTTGTCCATCCCGGTTTCGCCGAGGATGCTCGGGTTCACGAAGAGGATGTAGGCCATCGCCAGGAAGGTGGTGATACCCGCAAGAATCTCGGTTCGCACAGTGGTGTTGTGTGCTTTGAGTTGAAACAGCCTTTCCAGCATGCCAGTCCCCGTGGCGCCACCGGCGCCGTGATTAAATCGTTTTCAACAGCAAAGCACAGACGCCTGAGGCCTGAGGTTTTTCTGTCTGTCGGAAAAAGCCGCGCATCATACCAGCAGCACGGACGTCTGGCTGCTTTGCTGACTCAACGGCGCGATGTTTTGTAACGTCGAGTGCACAGGCATACTGCGTGCCAGTTATCGGGGGGATCCATGAAGCACACCATCAACGCTTTAATTGCCGGTTTTTGCCTGTTTATCAGCGCCGGGGCGAGCGCGGCACCGGCGATGCCATTGAGCACCGTCGAAATTCTCAAGGTGGCGTCTAACTCGGGGGCTGTGGAGGATGTGTCGGATGGTCGCGAGCAGACTAAAATGCAGCACCGTGGGCCGCACATCAAAGTGTATGTGCTGGAACGCGGCTACGGCGCCCAGCCCACGGTGACGTTTGACGGCCAGATCATCGATGGCGTGCGCACCCCGGTGTGCAATAAAGGCGAGGGTTTGATGACCTGCGACGGTGCGGGCACCACCGTGGGTTACGTCTACACCTTCGATCTGGGTAACAACCAGGACGGCTGGTTCCAGTTCAGTAACACGTCGCTGGTGGCGCCGTTCAAGCGCCTGCAAACGCAGCTGTATATTCGCTAGCCCACGATAAAACTGTAGTCGCTGCCGCAGGCTGCGATCGAGCCCGAAGGGGTCGCGCTTTCCAGAAGCGAAGGCCCTTCGGTCCTTATCGCAGCCTGCGGCAGCGACTACATCGTTTTAATCCTCAACCAGCCGGTCACGCTTGGCCAGGCCGGGGAACAGTTTTATCCACAGCCCGGCGATAAAGAGCGTGCCCACGCCGCCCAGCACCACGGCCGGCACGGTGCCCAGCCAGTGGGCGGTGGCGCCGGACTCAAACTCGCCAAGCTGGTTGGACGCGCCAATAAACAGGCCGTTGACCGCGCTGACCCGGCCGCGCATTTCATCCGGGGTTTCCAATTGCACGAACGAGGCACGGATAACCATGCTGATCATGTCGGCCGCGCCCAGTACCACCAGCACCGCCATCGAGAACCAGAACGAGGTCGACAGCCCGAAAGCGATGGTCGCGACCCCGAATACCCCCACGGCGGTGAACATGGTGCGCCCTACCTTGCGCTCAAACGGGAAGCGCGCCAGCCACAATGACATCAACAAGGCGCCCACCGCCGGGGCCGAACGCAGCATGCCCAGGCCCCACGGCCCGGTCAGCAGAATGTCTTTGGCAAACACCGGCAACAGCGCAGTCGCACCGCCCAGCAACACGGCGAACAGGTCCAGCGAGATGGCCCCGAGGATGTCCGGGCGGCTGCGAATAAAACGAATCCCGGCCAGCAGCGAGTCCATCGTCGCCTTGCCTTTGTTCAGCGCCACTTGGCGGGCTGGCAGGTTGCTCATTAACAGTGCGGCAATCAGGTACAGCACCACGCTGGGGCCATATACCCACACGCTGCCGAACGCATAGAGCAAGCCACCAAACGCCGGGGCCACGATGGTCGCCGACTGCTGGGCGGCCTGTGCTGCGGCCACGGCGCGGGGGAACAATGCCACGGGGACGATGGAGGGCAACAAAGCCTGGGTGGTGGGCAGCTCAAATGAGCGGGCAGCACCGAGTAAAAACGCCAGGATAAAGATCATTTCACGGGTGATGCTGCCGCTCAGGCTGCTGATCGCCAGGGTCAGGGCAATCATGGCTTGCAGCGACTGGCACAGCGCGGCCACCCGGCGGCGGTCATAGCGGTCGGCCACATGCCCGGTGTGCAACATAAACAGCACGCGAGGCGCGAACTCGATCAGCCCCACCCAGCCCAGGTCCATCACGTTGCCGGTCAACTGGTAGAGGTTCCAGCCAATGGCCACTGTCAGCATCTGGAAGGCGCTGGCGGTGAAGATGCGGGCAAACCAAAAGGCCACAAAAGGCCGGTGATGACGTAACAGAAGCGGCTGGCTGGTCATTGAAAGGTCGTGGCAGAGGGCAGGGGACGTCGAGATTATCATTTTTCTGTAACAAATAATGACTCGCGCTGATGCATTGCGAAAACCGCCCAACGGTCATGCCAAAAAACGCATGCGGCTATTACACGCACTTCCTGCAACTGTCTATTTCAGGGCCTGGGACAACCTGTCACGCGACAACCAGCCACATTAGCCACACGCCAAGAATGGACTACTCTTTCAGCAATGTTTGATCCAGGTCAAAGCCCGCAAGGGTTTTACTGGAATGGCCAGACGGCCAGATTCCCTTGCGTGGTGGCCAGCAGTGCGAGCGCAGATTCGCAAAGGCCATTGCTCGTGGGGCTGTTGGACACCGGCGTCCTGTCGGTGCCCTGACAACCTGATACCTGATAGAGGAAGACTTATGTTCGGTTTGGAGGCTCTCGATCTCGCCCGAATTCAGTTCGCGTTCACTGTATCGTTCCACATTCTATTTCCCGCCATCACCATCGGTCTCGCCAGTTATCTCATGGTGCTCGAAGGCATGTGGCTGAAAACCCGTGACGATACGTACCGCGACCTGTACCACTTTTGGTCGAAGATTTTTGCAGTCAACTTTGGCATGGGCGTGGTGTCTGGCCTGGTCATGGCGTACCAGTTCGGGACCAACTGGTCGCGGTTCTCGGACTTCGCAGGGGCCGTTACAGGGCCGTTGCTGACTTATGAGGTGCTCACCGCCTTCTTCCTTGAGGCCGGTTTTCTGGGCGTCATGCTGTTTGGCTGGAACCGCGTGGGTCGCGGCATGCACTTCTTCTCCACCATCATGGTGGCGGTCGGCACGCTGATTTCGACCTTCTGGATCCTGGCCTCCAACAGCTGGATGCAAACCCCGCAGGGTTTCGAAATCATTGATGGCCGGGTGATCCCTGTGGATTGGCTGGCGGTGATCTTCAACCCGTCGTTCCCTTACCGCCTGGCGCACATGGCCACGGCCGCCTTTGTGGCCACCGCCTTCTTTGTCGGCGCTTCGGCTGCCTGGCACCTGTTGCGTGGGCGTAATACGCCGGCCATTCGCCGCATGTTCTCGATGGCGATGTGGATGGCCCTGGTGGTTGCCCCCATTCAGGCGTTTATCGGTGATGCCCACGGGTTGAACACGCTGAAATATCAGCCGGTAAAAATCGCTGCGATCGAAGGGCACTGGGAAAACAAGCCCGGTGAGCCTACCCCGTTGATCCTGTTCGGCATCCCGAACATGAAAACCGAAACCACCGACTACAAGATCGAAGTGCCGTACCTGGGCAGTTTGATCCTGACCCATAGCCTGGATAAACAGATCCCGGCGATGAAGGACTTCCCGGCGGCGGACCGTCCTAACTCCACTATCGTGTTCTTCACGTTCCGCATCATGGTGGCGCTGGGCATGCTGATGATCGTCATCGGCCTGTGGAGCGTGTGGCTGCGCAAGCGCGGCACGCTGTATGAAAACCGCTGGTTCTTGAAGCTGGTGCTATGGATGGGGCCGTCGGGTCTGATCGCCATCCTGGCGGGCTGGTTCACCACCGAAGTCGGCCGTCAGCCGTGGGTGGTCTACGGGTTGATGCGCACCGCCGATGCGTCGTCCAACCACAGCGTGACGCAAATGAGCATCACCCTGATCATGTTTGTGCTGGTGTACTTCTCGCTGTTCGGCGTCGGTATTGGCTACATGATGCGTCTGGTGCGTAAAGGCCCGATTGCCCATGAGGGTGATGGTCAGCCTTCAGGTGGCCCAGGTCAGCAACGCACGCCTGCCCGTCCTTTGTCGGCTGCCGTTGAAGGCACTGAAGAAGGTTACAGCGACAGCCTGAAGAAGGGGAACTGAGTCATGGGTATTGATCTGCCACTTATCTGGGCAATCATCATCATCTTTGGCGTCATGATGTACGTGGTCATGGATGGCTTCGATCTCGGGATCGGCATCCTCTTCCCTTTTATCAAAGGCGAGAAAGACCGCGATGTGATGATGAACACCGTTGCCCCCGTCTGGGACGGTAACGAAACCTGGCTGGTACTGGGCGGTGCGGCGCTGTTTGGCGCCTTCCCGCTGGCTTACTCGGTGGTGCTGTCGGCGCTGTACCTGCCACTGATCCTGATGCTGGTCGGCTTGATCTTCCGCGGTGTGGCCTTTGAGTTTCGCTTCAAGGCCACGGCCGACAAGCGTCACATCTGGGACAAGGCGTTCATTTGGGGTTCGATCATCGCCACCTTCTTCCAGGGCGTGGCGCTGGGGGCCTTTATTGAAGGGATCCCGGTGGTCAACCGTGAATACGCCGGTGGCGGGCTGGACTGGTTGTCACCGTTCAGCCTGTTCTGCGGCCTCGGCTTGATCGTGGCCTACGCCTTGCTCGGCTGCACCTGGTTGATCATGAAAACCGAAGGCCCGCTGCAAGAGCGCATGCACAACCTGGGGCGGCCATTGGCAATTGCCCTGCTGGTGGTGATGGGCGTTGTCAGCCTGTGGACGCCGCTGGCGCACACAGACATTGCCGCACGCTGGTTCACCTTGCCGAACCTCTTCTGGTTCCTGCCTGTGCCGATTCTGGTGCTGGTGACCATGTACGGGTTGTTCAAGGCTATTGCGCGCAATGCCCACTACACGCCGTTCCTGCTGACCCTGCTGCTGATTTTTCTGGGTTACAGCGGTTTGGGCATCAGCTTGTGGCCGAACATCATCCCGCCGTCGATTTCGATCTGGGAGGCCGCTGCACCGCCGCAAAGCCAGGGCTTTATGCTGGTGGGCACCTTGTTCATCTTGCCGTTTATTCTGGGTTACACCTACTGGAGCTACTACGTGTTCCGCGGCAAAGTCACCCACGAAGACGGTTACCACTAGTTGCAAGTGCCGCTGCGCCCCACCGGGCGCAGCCTTTTCTCAGAGGAGTGCCTGAACATGGCTGGCAAAGATTATTTAAACGACGTGCAAGCGTGTGAGAAAAAGCCGCTGTGGCAACGCATTGGCTGGTTGGTGTTGATCTGGACCGCCAGCGTGGCCAGCCTGGCCGTGTTTGCCATGCTGATCCGCCTGTTCATGACCGCAGCGGGCATGAAAAGCCACTAAACAACTACGGTAGGAGCGAGCTTGCCTCGCGATCTTTTGAGTGTTTAAAAGATCGCGAGGCAAGCTCGCTCCTACATGTTTTGCGGGTTTTTACAGTTATTTGCGCGCCTTGAGGATGACGAATTTAGGCGTGGCAGCCACTTGCTCAACCCCTCGAAACAACTTGGCCAGCTTGCTGTGATACCCCAAGTGGCGATTGCCCACGATGTACAGCGCGCCACCGACCACCAGCGCTTCACGGGCTTGCTGGAACATGCGCCAGGCCAAAAAGTCGCCGACCACTTGTTGCTGGTGAAACGGCGGATTGCACAACACCACGTCCAATGAGTTCGGCGCCTGCCCCGCCAGGCCGTCGCCTGCACGTACTGTCACGTCACGATCGCCCAGCGCCGCCTGCCAGTTCTCCTGTGCCGATTGCACCGCCATAAACGACTCATCGACCAGCGTGTAGTGCGCCTGTGGGTTGTTCAGGGCGCTGGCGATGGCCAGCACGCCATTCCCGCAGCCCAAGTCGGCCACACGGGCCGAGCCCAGGTTGGTCGGCAGGTGTGGCAAAAACGCCCGCGTGCCAATATCCAGCCCTTCACGGCAGAACACGTTGGCGTGGTTGAGCAACTCGATAGCAGGCTTGTCCAGCGCGTAACGTGAAGGGTAGGGCGAGGTAAACGGCCCCAGGCCCTGTGCCGTCGCCACCAGCAAGCGGGCTTTTTTGACCGCCAGCGAGGCCTGCACCGGGCCGATATAGCGCTCCAGCAAATCCCCTGCCGCACGCGGTAAGTGTTTGATCATCGCACCGGCAATCACCTGTGCGCCCGGAGCCAATTGCCCTTGCAGGCGAATCAGTTGCTCTTCCAGCAACGCCAGGGTTTTTGGCACCCGCACCAGTACGCAGTCGAAGGGGCCTACCAGTGGCTGGCTGGCGGGGATGATCGAGACCGCATCAAATGCGTGGCCGTTGCGCACCAGATTCTTTTCCAGGCCCTGAATGGCCAGGAACGAGTCACTGCTGCTGGTGACGTGCATCGTACTGACCAGGCTGACGGCCAAGGCCCCAAAACTGTCGTTGAGCACCAATATCCGGCTGTTGGCCGGCAGCGCCAATTCGGCCACGTGGTTGAGCAAATACTCATCCGCAGCATCGAAGGCCTGAAGTGGCTCATTCTGTTGTTCAGGCTGACGGATCAAGTGGAGTTGGGCGAAAGGACTTTCGAGCGCAGGCATCTATACAAACTCTGGGGCATCGACAGCGGCTTGAATTGAGCTCAAAGGCATTCAAGCAGCCATGGAGGCCGTGGCATTTTCAGGTGCTGGCGATTTTACGTTTTTTTACCGGAGATTGCCCGACGCTTTTGGTCGGGGTGAAGGTTGCTCAGGTGTGACGGTGCATCAAAGAAGACCGCATTTGGCCGCGATCACCACGGCAGACGTCTTGTTGGTGGCGCCCATTTTTCGCATCGCGCTGCTGATGTGAAAATTTACGGTTCGCGGTGTCAGGCTCAGGATGATGGCAATGTCAGAGGCCGTTTTGCCTTGGGCGGTCCATTTCAGAATCTCCGACTCGCGTGTAGACAGATGATTGCCGGGGTCATTTAGGCGCATGTTCAAAAAGAATTTTTCGTACATCGCGGTATGCAACTGGTGGCATAGCCACAATAAATCCCCCACTTTTTCATCGAACTCCTGGACTGAAACAGGCGAGTTGCGTCGGGTCAGGCTCAATATGCTGAGCGTGCCTTTGGCGTCATGAGCCGACAGCGACCAGCCGTAGTTGATGCCATAGGATCGTGTAACCTCTTTTAGCTCAGGTGTTTCACTGAATAACTGCTGGTCCCATACCAGTGGATCAATGGACTTTTTGAAATGGTTTTCAATTGGGTTCTTATGGGTGATACAGCACGCGTCAAAAGTATCTATAAATTCGGTTGGATGATTAGTCAGTATTTTTCTATCTATTTGAAGGCTTCTTTGTTGTGGGACCATTCTGAACAAAAAACTATCAAATCCGCACAGTTCAATTCGATTGCGTGCATAAGTGAGTAAAGTGGATTCACCCTTTTGGGTAAGTTCTTGTTTTGTATAAAAACGATTGGCAGTGCCCATAATACGTGGGGCTCCCAGAAGGTGGATCCAATGTGGAATTTAATAGTAGTTCATAATTCTCAAGAACATGTAGGAATTTTCTCGATCTAGTTTAAGAGTAATTGCTCTAGTATTTTAAGTGACTGATGCTCTAACGTTTTTTTACAAGTCGTGTGGGTTTATTTTTTTGGCGCCATTTTTTGGATGAGGCTTAGTTGAGATTCGGTGTTTAAAGTTGAAGGCTCTAATTACTATTTAAAGCTTGTACTGAATTTCTGTACGAGTACGAGTTCCTCTCCGTTTCGCCTATGAATTTAATGCCATCACAAACCGTCGGTGTTCCTCCCCGCGTGTTTGCGCGACACTAGGCTCATCAGCCCAATGGAGCGCACCATGACCGCCAGCGCAGAAAAATTCACCCGCCAGACGCTGCTCGATGTTAAACCCCTGACCCCCAACCTGTTTACCTTGCGCACCACCCGCGACCAAGGGTTTCGCTTTCGCGCAGGGCAGTTTGCAAGGCTGGGCGTGACCAAGGCCGACGGCAGTACGGTGTGGCGTGCCTATTCCATGGTGTCTTCCCCGTATGACGAGTTTTTGGAGTTCTTTTCAATCGTGGTGCCGGGGGGGGAGTTCACCAGTGAGCTGAGCCGCTTACAGGTGGGTGATACCTTGCTGGTTGACCGCCAGGCCTTTGGTTACCTGACTCTGGACCGTTTTGTCGATGGCCGTGATCTGTGGTTGCTGGCGACGGGAACCGGTATCGCACCGTTTGTCTCGATCCTGCAAGACTTTGAAGTATGGGAAAAATTTGAACGCATCGTACTGGTGTACAGCGCTCGGGAAGCACCGGAACTGGCGTATCAGGATTTAATTGCCGAACTGGGAAAGCGTGATTATCTCGTCGAACACGCACACAAACTGACCTATATACCGACAGTGACCCGTGAGCAAACGCCGGGCGCGTTAAACGGGCGTATAACAACGCTGATCGAAAACGGAGCGCTTGAACGTGCGGCGGGCGTTGAACTAACACCCGAGCACTCGCGGGTCATGTTGTGCGGTAATCCACAAATGATTGATGACACGCGCAAGTTATTGAAAGCACGCAACCTGCAACTAAGTCTTTCGCGTCGTCCTGGGCAAGTTGCAGTAGAGAACTATTGGTAGGTCAACTAAACAGAGTCTTTAATAAACAACGGCGCCTCTAAGCGCCGTTGTTTAAGCTCAGGCCTTTATGGCCGGTTCTTTTGTTCTTTGAGCAGGTCGCGGATCTCACCCAGCAGTACTTCTTCTTTAGAAGGCAGCGGCGGGGTGCTTGGAGCGACTTCTTCTTGACGGCGCAGCCGGTTGATCGCCTTAACACCCAAAAAGATGGCAAACGCCACAATCACAAAGTCGATGACGGTCTGAATGAACTTGCCATAAGCCAATACCACCGCCGGGGCGTCACCGACCGCCGCTTTGAGCGTAATGGCCAGGTCCGAGAAGTCTACGCCGCCAATCAACAGCCCCAAAGGCGGCATGACCACATCGCCGACGAAGGATGAAACGATTTTGCCGAACGCAGCGCCGATGATGATGCCCACGGCCATATCGACCACGTTCCCTTTGACCGCGAAGGCCTTGAACTCACTTAAGACGCTCATTGGTTATTCCTTGTTACAGATGAGGTTGGTAGATGCAGTGTAAATCAGCCTTGCGCATCTCGCCTGCCAGGCCACTTGCAATCTCATGGGTTGACCCGCAGGCGACGTATAAGTTTAAACGTTTCAGCGCTTAACGCCTTTAGCGTCTTCAAGCCAGCCTTTTTTCTTAATGGGGCAGTTCAGGCCTTTCAATTTAGAGAACCCCACCCGCGCCTCTAACCTTTGCGCAACGTAGCGACTACGTAGCTAATAACCAGAGGACACGTGCATGACCACCCCTTTCGGCCTTGGGCCCCGTACCCAACGACGCCTGCTTAGTGCGTTGAGCATCAGCCTGCTATCGGTTTCCGTTCACGCCGCTACCTTGACCCGCGATAACGGCGCGGCGGTCGGTGATAACCAAAACTCACAAACGGCCGGCGCCAATGGCCCCGTGTTGCTGCAAGACGTACAACTGCTGCAAAAGCTGCAGCGCTTTGACCGCGAGCGTATTCCCGAGCGCGTGGTGCATGCCCGCGGCACCGGCGCCCACGGCAGCTTCACCGTGACCAACGACCTCAGTGACCTGACCAAAGCCCGGGTGTTTGCGGCCGGCGAAACCACGCCTGTGTTTGTGCGCTTCTCGGCGGTGGTTCATGGCAACCACTCCCCGGAAACCCTGCGTGACCCGCGTGGCTTTGCCACCAAGTTCTATACCGCAGACGGCAACTGGGACCTGGTGGGCAACAACTTCCCGACGTTCTTTATTCGTGATGCGATCAAGTTCCCGGACATGGTGCACGCGTTTAAGCCCGACCCGCGCACCAACCTTGACGATGACTCGCGGCGCTTTGATTTCTTCTCTCATGTGCCTGAAGCCACGCGAACCCTGACCGAGCTGTACTCCGACTCGGGCACCCCGGCCAGTTATCGCGAAATGGACGGCAATGGTGTGCACGCCTACAAACTGGTGAATGCCAAGGGCGAAGTGCACTATGTGAAGTTCCACTGGAAGAGCCTGCAAGGCATTCACAACCTCGACCCTAAAGAGGTCACCCAAGTGCAGGGCCGTGACTACAGCCACATGACCCACGACCTGGTCACGCACATCAACCAGGGCGACTTCCCCAAGTGGGATCTGTACGTGCAAGTGCTCACGCCTGAAGACTTGAAGTCATTCGACTTTGACCCGCTGGACGCGACCAAAATCTGGCCAAACGTGCCAGAGCGCAAAGTCGGCCAGATGGTACTGAACCGCAACCCGGCCAACGTCTTCCAGGAAACCGAGCAAGTGGCCATGGCGCCGGCCAACCTGGTGCCAGGCATCGAGCCGTCTGAAGACCGTTTGCTGCAAGGTCGGGTGTTCTCCTACGCCGACACGCAGATGTACCGTTTGGGCGCCAACGCCCTGCAATTGCCGATCAACGCCCCGCGGGTGACGGTCAACAACGGCAATCAGGACGGCGCCATGAACACCGGTCATAGCACCTCGGGCGTGAACTACCAGCCAAGCCGACTGGAGCCGCGTGAAGAACCACAAACCGCGCGTTACAGCGAAATGCCGCTGTCGGGTACGACCCAGCAGGCGAAGATTCAGCGTGAGCAGAACTTCAAACAGGCAGGCGATCTTTACCGTTCATACAGCAAGAAAGAGCGTCAGGACCTGATTGAAAACTTCGGCGGCTCGTTGGCCACCACCGATGACGTCAGCAAGCACATCATCCTGTCGTTCCTTTATAAGGCAGACCCGGAGTACGGCACCGGCGTGACCAAAGTGGCCAAAGGCGACCTGGCACGGGTCAAGGCACTAGCGGCCAAGCTGGTGGATTAACCTTCGCCGGTCGTTGTAGTAGCGAGCTCGCCTCGCGATCTTTTAAAGATCAAAAGATCGCGAGCAAGCTCGCTCCTACATGGATCTGTGACCTCTGACAGGTAGCGTACACATGCGAATTTTTGCTCTAGCTACGATGCTGCTGTTGAGTGGGTGGGCACTTGCCGACCAGCCCGACACCCAGACCCAACTCAAGGGCTACTTCTTCGACGCCGCACGGCGCGGCGATGTGGTCATGCTCGACACCTTCATCGACTCGCACTTTGACCTCGATGCCCAGGACAGCAAAGGCTACACCGCCTTGATTCTTGCGGCTTATAACGGCCATAACGAGGCCGTCGAGCACTTGCTCAAGGCGGGCGCCAATGCCTGTGCGCAAGACCTGCGCGGCAACACCGCGCTGATGGGCGCCATTTTCAAAGGCGAATTCAAAATCGCCCGGCGGCTGATGAACACCGACTGCAACCCCGACCAGCGCAACGGTGCGGGGCAGACCGCGGCCATGTTTGCCGGGTTGTTCAAGCGGGTCGAACTGCTCAACGATTTATCGCAAAAAGGCGCCGACCTGAATGCCAAGGATGCCCAGGGCAATACCGCCGCTCAGCTGATCAAGGGTGAAATCCGCATGCCCGAGTCGCACTGATCGCAGCCTTGTGGGCTATCATCGCGGTTTTTGTGCGGAGTTCAGATGGCCAAGCCTAAGCGCATTTACGGCTGTACCGAGTGCGGTGCAACTTTCCCCAAGTGGGCCGGGCAGTGCGCAGAATGCGGCGTCTGGAACACTCTGGTAGAAACCGTTGTTGAAAGCGGCGCTGCTGCGCCCCCCAGTGGCCGTACCGGCTGGACCGGGCAACAGGCGCAAATCAAAACCCTGGCTGAAGTCAGCATCGAAGAAATTCCGCGCTTTTCGACCGCCTCCGGCGAGCTCGACCGGGTGCTCGGTGGCGGTCTGGTCGACGGCTCTGTGGTGCTGATCGGCGGTGATCCCGGTATCGGCAAGTCAACCATCCTCCTGCAAACCTTGTGTCAGATGGCAACGCGCATGCCCGCGCTGTACGTCACCGGCGAAGAGTCGCAGCAGCAAGTGGCCATGCGCGCCCGGCGTCTGGGCTTGCCGCAGGACCAGCTCAAGGTCATGACCGAAACCTGCATCGAAAACATCATCGCCACGGCCAAGCTCGAAAAGCCCAAGGTCATGGTGATCGACTCGATCCAGACCATCTTCACCGAACAGCTGCAATCGGCGCCAGGCGGCGTGTCGCAAGTGCGCGAAAGCGCGGCGTTGCTGGTGCGGTACGCCAAATCCAGCGGTACGGCGATCTTTCTGGTCGGCCACGTGACCAAAGAGGGCGCCCTCGCTGGACCCCGCGTGCTGGAGCACATGGTCGACACCGTGTTGTATTTCGAAGGTGAATCCGACGGGCGGTTACGTCTGTTGCGGGCGGTGAAAAACCGTTTCGGCGCAGTCAACGAACTGGGCGTGTTCGGCATGACCGACAAAGGCCTGAAAGAAGTCTCCAACCCATCTGCGATCTTCCTGACGCGGGCTCAAGAAGAAGTCCCGGGCAGCGTGGTAATGGCCACGTGGGAAGGGACACGGCCGATGCTGGTTGAAGTACAAGCGCTGGTGGACGACAGCCACATGTCCAACCCGCGCCGCGTGACCTTGGGCCTTGATCAAAACCGGCTGGCCATGTTGCTGGCGGTGCTGCACCGCCATGGCGGCATCCCGACCCACGACCAGGACGTGTTCCTCAACGTGGTGGGCGGGGTCAAAGTGCTGGAAACCGCGTCAGACCTGGCCTTGATGGCCGCCGTCATGTCCAGTTTGCGCAACCGCCCGCTGCCCCACGACTTGCTGGTGTTTGGCGAAGTCGGCCTGTCAGGTGAAGTACGCCCGGTGCCGAGCGGTCAGGAACGTCTGAAAGAAGCCGCCAAACACGGCTTTAAACGCGCCATCGTGCCCAAAGGCAACGCCCCCAAAGAATCCCCGCCGGGGCTCACTATCATTGCGGTGACCCGTCTGGAACAAGCGCTGGATGCGTTGTTTGAATAGCGTTTCAAATGTGTAAAAAAAACTGCACTGCCCATGTGTAGATCGTCCTGCAAGGTCCGCAGCAGACAGCGGTCTTGCAGCAATACAAATGTGCAAGGTCGCTCAGCATAAATCTGCAAAAGAAGGCTCTAGACCAAGGTAAGGGGGTGGTCTTTAGAGTCAGGAGCGCTACACTCCGAGAGCGGTACTTCTTGTCCAACTGGCCGGAATATAAAAATGAATAATAAAAATAGCCTGCTACGCCACATCCCGTGGCTGGTGCTGGCAATTGTAGGAGCCTGCGCCCTTGGCGTGGTGGCATTACGCCGGGGAGAGGCGATCAACGCGCTGTGGATTGTAGTTGCAGCGGTGGCTATCTACCTGGTCGCGTACCGTTATTACAGTCTGTTCATTGCCACTCGCGTGATGCAGCTGGATCCCAACCGGGCAACGCCTGCGGTGCTCAATAACGATGGTCTGGACTACGTGCCGACCAACAAACACATCCTTTTCGGACACCACTTTGCCGCCATCGCCGGCGCTGGCCCTCTGGTCGGCCCCGTACTGGCTGCGCAAATGGGCTACCTGCCCGGCACACTGTGGCTGATTGCCGGTGTGGTACTGGCGGGCGCGGTTCAAGACTTCATGGTCTTGTTCATGTCCACACGTCGCAACGGTCGCTCTTTGGGTGACATGGTGCGCGAAGAAATGGGCAAGGTGCCTGGCACCATCGCGCTGTTTGGCTGCTTCCTGATCATGATCATCATCCTCGCGGTGCTGGCGCTGATCGTGGTTAAAGCCTTGGCCGAGAGCCCATGGGGCATGTTCACGGTGATGGCAACCATCCCGATTGCGATGTTTATGGGCGTGTACATGCGCTACATACGCCCGGGGCGCATCGGTGAAATCTCGATTATCGGTGTGCTGCTGTTGCTCGGTTCGATCTGGCTGGGCGGACAAATTGGTGCGAGTCCGGAGTGGGCTCCGGTGTTTACTTTCACCGGTGTGCAAATCACCTGGATGCTGATCGGTTATGGCTTTGTGGCTGCGGTATTGCCGGTGTGGCTGGTACTGGCACCGCGTGACTACCTGTCGACCTTCCTCAAAATCGGCACCATCATCGCGCTGGCTATCGGCATTCTGATCACCATGCCCGAGCTGAAAATGCCGGCCGTGACTCAGTTCATCGACGGCAATGGCCCGGTCTGGAAAGGCGGTCTGTTCCCGTTCCTGTTCATCACCATTGCCTGCGGCGCGGTGTCGGGTTTCCACGCACTGATCTCCTCGGGTACTACCCCTAAACTGCTGGATAACGAAGCCAACGCCCGTTACATCGGCTACGGCGGCATGCTGATGGAGTCCTTCGTGGCCATCATGGCAATGGTTGCCGCTTCGGTGATCGAGCCGGGTGTGTACTTCGCCATGAACAGCCCGCCTGCCATTGTGGGCGGTGACGTGGTGACCGTGGCGCAAACCGTGACCAGCTGGGGCTTTGCCATTACCCCGGATGCGTTGACTGCACTGGCCAAAGACATCGGTGAAACCACCGTACTGGCCCGAGCGGGTGGCGCTCCGACACTGGCGGTGGGTATCGCACAGATCCTGCACCACGTGTTGCCGGGCGAAAACACCATGGCGTTCTGGTACCACTTCGCCATTTTGTTTGAAGCCTTGTTTATTTTGACCGCTGTCGACGCCGGTACCCGTGCCGGTCGCTTCATGCTGCAAGACCTGTTGGGCAGCTTCGTGCCAGCGCTCAAGCGCACCGAATCCTGGCCGGCCAACCTCATTGCGACCGCAGGCTGCGTGGCGATGTGGGGGTACTTGCTGTACCAAGGCGTGATCGACCCGTTGGGCGGCATCAACACCTTGTGGCCGCTGTTCGGTATCTCTAACCAGATGCTGGCGGGTATCGCGCTGATGCTGGCGACGGTTGTGCTGATCAAAATGAAGCGTCAACGCTACATCTGGGTCACCATGCTGCCAGCGGTCTGGCTGCTGATCTGCACCACCACCGCAGGCTTCATCAAGCTGTTCGACGCCAACCCTGCGGTCGGCTTCCTGTCGCTGGCGAAAAAATACAGCACGGCGCTGGACGCAGGCCAAGTGATTGCCCCGGCGAAAAACATCGACCAGATGCAGCACGTCATCATCAACGCGTACACCAACGCGGGCCTGACCGTCCTGTTCCTGTTCGTGGTGTTCAGCATCCTGTTCTACGCGCTCAAAGTCGGCGTCGCCGCTTGGGGCAACAAAGAGCGGACGGACAAAGAAACGCCCTTCAAGGCGATGCCCGATGCACGATAGAGGAATGCAGCCATGTTCAATGACCTGAGTCGCCTCGGTAAATACCTCGGTCAGGCCGCGCGCCTGATGGTCGGCATGCCCGATTACGACAACTACGTCGAGCATATGCAAACCAATCACCCGGACAAGCCGGTGATGAGCTACGAGGCGTTCTTCCGAGAGCGCCAGGAAGCCCGTTACGGCGGCAAGAGCGGGCCCAAGTGCTGTTAAATGGCTAGACCTCTGTAGGGGCGAGCGTGTCTCGCGATCTTTTGAACCTTGAAAAGATCGCGAGGCGAGCTCGCTCCTACAGTTGTTTTTGCGCTCCCTTTTTCAAGGAGACCTGAGCATGTCATCTCCCATCCCCGTCACCATCCTTAGCGGGTTTCTGGGTGCCGGTAAAACCACGTTGTTGCGTTACCTGCTTAAAGCCGAACACGGGCTGAAAATTGCCGTGATCGAAAACGAATTCAGCGATGCCGGCATCGACACCCAATTGCTGGGCGACGAGCCGGTGCAAGTCATGACCCTGGCCAATGGCTGCGTGTGTTGCACCATCCACACCGACCTGACCAAAGCCCTGTACCTGCTGCTCGAGCGGCTGGACAGTGGCGAAATTGCCTTTGATCGTTTAGTGATCGAATGCACCGGCCTGGCCGACCCTGCCCCGGTGGCGCAAACCTTCTTTATTGATGAAGAGCTGCGCGAGCGCTACTTGCTCGACGGCATCATTACCTTGGTCGATGCCGCCCATGCCGACGTGCACCTGAGCCAAACCATCGCCCAGGCGCAGATTGGCTTTGCCGACCGCTTGCTGGTGAGCAAGCGTGACCTGGTTGACGACGCCACGTTTGATGCGCTGTGCGAGCGCCTGACGCGGATCAACCGGCGTGCCCCGATTCGCGTGGTTGAGCACGGCAAAATCGACCTGGCAGAACTGCTCGATGTGCGCGGGTTTAACTTGAATGCCGACCTGGGCGGCGGCTTGAGCTTGCGCCCGGTGCAACCGGCAGCTTCGATTGACCGTATTTCCAGCCTGGTACTGCGTACCGACAAACCGCTGGATATCGACAGCCTCAGCGCGTTTATGAACGAACTGCTCGAAGACCACGGTAAACAATTACTGCGCTACAAAGGCGTGCTGAACATCGAAGGCGAAGACCGCCGGTTGGTGTTCCAGGGCGTGCTCAAGCTGTACGGCTTTGACTGGGACACCGAATGGGCCGAAGGCGAGGCCCGCGAAAGCGTGATGGTGTTTATTGCCGATGACCTGCCCGAGGCCAAGATTCGCGAAGGGTTTGCGCAACTGACCCTGTAGCTCGGCCCCTGCGATCACCCTGGAACCAGCTCACCCAGATAATGATTCAACAATGCCAACGCGGTGGCCTCATCTTTGTTTTCCACCGCGTTGGCCATTGCGACCTGCTGCTGCCAAGCCTCGGGCCCGTCTGAACGGCGCGCAATGGCCAGTGATGTCATAGGGATCAAGTTGGCCAGGAAGTGCGCCAAGGGTGCGTTCCCGGCCATGTGTCCCAAATGCAGATGAAATGCACCCGCCAAGCGTATGGCCCGACCGCGCTGATTGTCCGCGTAGGCCTGGCGCTGGCGCTCGATCAAATGATGCAAATGATCGATGTCGGGCCTTTGTGCCCGTTGACAGGCCATGGGTATCAAGGCCGTTTCAGTCAGGCGCCGGGCATGCAGGGCTTGGCAGATCTGCTCGTCAGACGGTGAGGCGATACGTGCGCCCACTTTAGCCTGCAACGTAATGACGTGCTGATACGTCAGTAGCGAAAGGGCATGACGAATCTGCAAGCGGCTCACGCCGAACTCCCGGCCCAACCGCTCTTCATTCAACCGGCTGTCGGGGGGCAGACGTTGGTCAACAATGGCGTCCAGCACACGGGCGTACACGTCATCGGTACACGGCGCTGACTGCAAGGGGCGTGAATCGGGTAGTGACGCATTGGACGGCAACAAAGCATAAGCACTCATGGCCAGACTCCTGTCTGAAACGTGTTAACTGCCGGGGTTTTCGTCAGGTATGTTCAGTTCAATGCCTGCGCGCTG
Source organism: Pseudomonas helleri (assembly GCF_045830615.1). Taxonomy (NCBI): domain Bacteria; kingdom Pseudomonadati; phylum Pseudomonadota; class Gammaproteobacteria; order Pseudomonadales; family Pseudomonadaceae; genus Pseudomonas; species Pseudomonas helleri. The sequence continues at coordinate 752,572 of NZ_CP174501.1, forward strand.
ACCTTCGCGCAGAATATGGCGACGCATTTCGGCGCCCGCCAACGCACTGTTTTTGGCACGAATGGCGCGCACCACGGCCTCATTTTCTTCCAGTCTTTCTGCCATGTGCTCAGGTGAGTTGCGCAGCACTTGTGCACTTTGTTTGAGGGCGTTGCTGGTTTGTTGAACAACGCTCTGGAAGATGGGATTAGACGTCAGGTTAAACAGCTCTTCGTGAAAGGCGATGTACGCATTGACCCCGGCCTCGCTGTCGTTGGCTTCCAGGGCTTCGCGCATGTCCATTAGCGTTAGCCGTAACTGGCCGACCTCTTTGCTGCGAATGGACTGCGCGACCAGCCCGACGATAAACGGCTCAAGGGTGTAACGCAGTTGCAGTACATCTTCCATGCTGGCTTGCGCCACCGCGTTCTCCTGCTGGGGAGATTCGCTGGCGTTGGCTTGCAGCACCACCACGCCTTTGCTCGGCAGGGTACGGACAAGCCCCAGTGTCTCCAGCACGATGATGGCTTCCCTCAGGCTGGGGCGGCTGATGCCGAGCTTTTCAGCCAACTCCCGTTGCCCGGGCAGCATCTCTCCGCTGCGCCATTCCCCGCTGGCCAAGGCCGCCCTGAGTTTGGCTACTACCGAATTTACAACCGTTGACGAGGTGATCACTTTTCGCTCCATGAGCAACAAAAGGGGTTAGAAGACTTTAAAAATCCTGCGGGCCGACAGCGACTTCAGGTTTGAGCGGGCGAAAGGTGTAGCCCGGTTGCCCGGCGAGTACTTTGTTGGCACGTTGCACGTCGATGTCTTTTTCCCACTGGGCAATCGCGACAGTCGCCACACAGTTACCGATCAGGTTAGTCAGGGCGCGGCCAATGCCCATAAACCAGTCTACCGCCAACACCAATACCAGACCTGCCACCGGTATGGCCGGGATCGCGGTCAAGGTAGCAGCAAGAATGACTAATGCCGAACCGGGAATGCCGTGAGCCCCTTTTGAGGTGATCAACGAGACCAGCAAAATGGTCAGCAAGTCGGTCATGGCCAAGGGAGTGCCAGTGGCGTTGGCGATAAACACGATGGCCAGCGTCAGGTAAATCGAGAAACCATCCAGGTTAAAGGAGTAACCGGTAGGAATAACCAGCCCTACCGTTGAGGTACCAATGCCCAAGTGCTCCAGCTTGCGCATGATTTGTGGCAGCACGGCATCGGACGACGCGGTGCCCAGTACAATCGTCAGCTCTTCGCGCAGGTACTTGAGCAGAGGCCAAAGACGCAGGCCAGAAGCCCGCATCACCACGCCAAGAATTACAGAAACAAACGCGGCACAGGTCAAATAAAACAAACCGACCAGGCTACCCAAGTGTTGCAGCGAATCCAGGCCATACGTGCTGGTGGTAAAGGCTATGGCGCCAAACACGCCGATGGGCGCCAAACGAACAATCATGCCCATGATGCGGAAGATGATATGACTTAGCTCGTTAATCAGCCGCGATATCCCCGACGCCGCCTCACCGACCAGATTGAGCGCGCTGCCGAACAGGACGGAAAACAGCAGCACTTGCAGAATGTTGTTATCAGCGAAAGCGCCCACCACCGAGGTGGGGATCAGGTCCATCAAGAACTGCGCCGTGGTTTGCATATGCTCACTGCGCTGGGTGATGTCACTTGCCCCGGCGCTGGCAAATTGATCCAGATGGATATTCGCTCCTGTGCCGATCCCCGTGCTGAAGGCAAACGCCAAGCCCACCACCAATGCAACCGTAGTCAGAATTTCAAAATAAATGACCGACTTCAGGCCGATTCTTCCGACCTTCTTCAAGTCGCCCGCGCCGCTGATGCCACTGACCACCACGCAGAACACAATCAGGCCGATCAGCATCTTTATCAGCTTGATAAAAGCGTCGCCCAAGGGTTTGAGGTGGGAAGAGTATTCGGGCAAAACAAGGCCGCAAGCGGCACCGAGGAGGAGGCCTAGAACGACTTGAAAGAAAATTGAACGCGAGCACCATCTGATCATGGGAGGAGTCCTGGTAGTGTCCTGACAGCAGGTCGCTGAGCGAATGGGCTTCAGAACTTAATTATTGTGGTCTTACCGGTATGTCCAGTTCGCGAGCAGTGTAGGAGCCGAATTTCGGGATAATCAAGTGAATTTTAATAAAATTGACTGACCGGTCTTACCGGTTGGGTGAGGCTTAGCGAGCTAAAGCCTCTGCGGGATGTTGAATTGTGGGGATGATGTGCGTGTGCCGGGCGCCAGATTCACCACAAATCTCTGTAGGAGCGAGCTTGCCTCGCGAGCTTTTAAGATCAAAAGATCGCGAGGCAAGCTCGCTCCTACAGAGGGTGTGTACGCCCACGAAATTGCGGGATGTTTCGCACAGCTTTGCCAATTGCTGAGGCAGCAGGGCGGCGCCTATAGTCAGCGCTCGCCCAAATGGGTGACTGGGTTTGGCGACCTGGAAGGTGCTAAGAATTGCTATATGTGGCAGAGCGTGTATTTTTGCTGGCTGTGCTTTATGGCAGCTGTACGTGGGAGATCTTCAGATCTGCCGGGTTTTCTTAGCTTTGACCGGTTCGCCAACCCGCGTACAGCGGCCACCTGTTTTCGTTTGGCGACGAAGACAGATGGCTCAACTCTAAAGCAAAGAGATTTACTTATGACTAATTCACCGTACATCCCGCTGACTGCCATCGATTGCACCATCCCCGCCTTGCTGATCGACCGCAACGCCCCGCTTGACGTCTTGCACGCCAACGCCACCGCCCGCGTACTGGCGGTGACCCAACTGATGGAAACCTTCTCTAGTCGCGACGTCCAGGACGCCGACGCCATCGACCTCAAACAACTCGCCACCACCGCCATGATCTTGCTGCGCGACGGCTGCGACCTGCTCAACGTCCTGGGCTGGCGCTTACAGCCGACCTGATCCGGCCACTTATGGGTGTGCTGGCTGCGCGTGAAGCACCACGCCCATTGCTCGCATGACTTTCACCACGGTGTCGAAGCGAGGCTTGGCCCCAGGGGCGAAGGCCTTGTACAAGCTGGCACGACCGAGGCCTGAGTCTTTGGCGATTTGCGCCATACCTCGGGCTTTGGCCACGTAACCAACGGCACGAATCAGTTCATCGGTATCGCCGTCGGCAAGTACCTGGGAGAGGTACTCGCTGATGGCTTCATCACTATCGAGCAGCGCCGCCATGTCGAACGCAATAGGGGTGTTAGGCATCTCAGACCTCCTTAGCCATCATTTTTGCCTGCTTGATGTCAGCAGCCTGTGTAGATTTGTCACCGCCCACCAGCAAGACAATCATCACACCTTCACGCAGTGTGAAATAAAGCCGATACCCGGCTCCGACATCCACGCGCATCTCAGACACGCCGCCACCGACTGTTTTGGCATCGCCAAGGTTGCCCGCCGAGGCTCTCTCAATGCGGCGTGCAATAGCGATTTTTGCGCGCATATCGCGCAGTGTTGAATGCCATAACGCAAAGGATTTCGTTTGCTGGATGATGTAGTTCATTGTTATGAGTGTATCCGTGCGGAGACAGATGGCAAGTCTACACGGCTTCGCACTCCAGAGAACTCCGGCTGTCGTTTTACTGTAGGAGCGAGCTTGTCTCGCGATCTTTTGATCTTTAAAAGATCGCGAGGCAAGCTCGCTCCTACAGGGCGGGCACAAAAAAGCCCGGCTCAAGAGCCGGGCTTTTTGTTCAGCTAATTACACTCAGTTGCCGTAAACAGGCAGCTTTTTGCAGATAGCTTTTACTTTTTCGCGAACTGCATCAATCACGGCTTCGTTGTTGATGTCGTCCAGGATGTCGCAGATCCAGCCCGCCAGCTCTTTACACTCTTCAACTTTGAAGCCGCGAGTGGTCACAGCCGGGGTACCGAAACGCAGGCCCGAGGTGACGAACGGGGAGCGTGGGTCGTTAGGCACGGAGTTTTTGTTCACGGTGATGAAAGCTTTGCCCAACGCGGCGTCAGCGTCCTTACCGGAGATGTCTTGCTTGATCAGCGACAGCAGGAACAGGTGGTTTTCAGTACCGCCCGACACGATGTCGTAGCCGCGCTCGATGAACACCGAAGCCATGGCCTGGGCGTTTTTCACCACTTGTTGCTGGTACACCTTGAACTCAGGCTGCAGAGCTTCTTTGAAGCACACGGCCTTACCGGCGATAACGTGCTCCAGTGGGCCACCTTGACCGCCCGGGAAAACAGCCGAGTTCAGCTTTTTCTCGATTTCAGGGTTGGCTTTGGCCAGGATCAGGCCGCCACGTGGACCGCGCAGGGTTTTGTGCGTGGTGGTGGTCACCACGTCAGCAAATGGAACCGGGTTCGGGTAAACGCCAGCAGCCACCAGACCGGCTACGTGAGCCATGTCAACGAACAGGTACGCGCCAACTTTGTCAGCGATCGCACGGAAACGCGGGAAGTCCAGGATCTGCGAGTAGGCAGAGAAACCGGCCACGATCATTTTTGGCTTGTGCTCAACCGCCAGGCGCTCAACTTCGTCGTAGTCGATCAGGCCGTTGGCGTCGATGCCGTACTGAACAGCGTTGTACAGTTTGCCCGAGGACGAAACGCTGGCGCCGTGGGTCAGGTGACCACCGTGAGCCAGGCTCATGCCCAGGATGGTGTCACCGGCCGACAGCAGGGCCAGGTAAACAGCGCTGTTGGCCTGGGAGCCAGCGTGCGGCTGAACGTTGGCGTAATCGGCGCCGAACAGTTCTTTTGCACGGTCGATGGCCAACTGCTCAACCACGTCGACGTATTCGCAGCCGCCGTAGTAACGCTTGCCTGGGTAGCCTTCCGCGTATTTGTTGGTCAAGACCGAGCCTTGAGCTTCCATCACCGCTGGGCTGGTGTAGTTTTCCGAAGCGATCAGCTCGATGTGTTCTTCCTGGCGCTGAGCTTCTTGCTCCATGGCGGCAAAAAGGTCGGCGTCGAACTTGGCAAGTGTCAAATCACGGCTGAACATGGCGGTCCTCAAGGATCGGGGGGCAGAAAAGGAGGGCATTCTAACCCAATGGGTATTAACTGGCATATGAAAGCGATTCACGGCGTGCGTGATCACGTTGCAAGCTTGAAACCATAGGCCTGCAATTGCTTGACCAGCAGGTGCGCGGGCATGGGGCGGCCAAACAGGTAGCCCTGAATTTCGTCGCAACCGTGCTCACGCAGGAATTCGAGCTGCTCGTGGGTCTCGACGCCTTCGGCGATCACCGCCAGGTTGAGGCTGTGGGCCATCGCAATAATGGCGCGGACAATTTGCGCATCCTGCTCGCCTGACGGCAGGCCGTCGACGAACGTGCGGTCGATCTTGAGCACGTCGATCGGGAACTGTTTGAGGTAGTTGAGCGACGAATAACCCGTGCCGAAGTCGTCAACGGCAATGCTCAGGCCGAGGTTTTTCAGGCTGGCGAGAATTTGCAGCGCTTCACTGACTTCGCGCATCAAGATGCTTTCGGTCAGTTCCAGCTCAAGGCACGCCGGGGAGAGCCCGGTTTCTTTGAGAATGCTGGCGATCCGCGTGCCCAGCTGGCCGTCCGAGAATTGCCGTGCCGAGATGTTGACCGAGACTTTAGGCACGCGCACTTTCTCTTGGTGCCAGCGCTTGAGCTGGCGGCACGATTCGGCCAGCACCCAGTCACCGACATCCACCACCAGCCCCAACTCTTCCAGCACCGGGATAAAGTCGCCCGGCGGCACCAGGCCACGCCGAGGGTGGTTCCAGCGCAGCAGCGCTTCAACCCCGGTCAGGCGTTTGCCGTCGCCACTGAATTGCGGCTGGTAATAGAGGATAAATTCTTGCTGTTCCAGCGCATGGCGCAAGTCGCTTTCCAGCTCCAGGCGTTCGAGGGCGCTGGCGTTCATGTCGGCCTGGTAGAACTGGAAGTTGTTTTTGCCGCGCTCTTTGGCGTGATACATCGCGGTGTCGGCGTTTTTCATCAACTGGCTGAGTTCGTTGCCGTCCTGCGGGCTCAAGGCGATACCGATACTGGCGGTGACGAAAAATTCGCGGCTCTCAAGAACGAACGGTTGCACCAGGCTGGCGAGGATGTGCTCAGCCACCCCGACCGCCCGGTTGAGCGCCATGACGCGGGTGGCGCGGGGTTGTAAGAGCAGGGTGAACTCGTCGCCGCCCATGCGCGCAACGGTGTCGTCGTCATCCACGCAGGCCAAAAGGCGCGTGGCCATGTCTTTGAGCATGCGGTCGCCCGCGGCGTGGCCCAGTGAGTCGTTGATCGGTTTGAAGCGGTCAAGGTCGAGGAACATCAGCACCACCCACGACTTGTTCCGTTCGGCCTGCTGCAAGGCGGTGTGCAGGCGGTCCTGGAACAGCGTGCGGTTGGGCAGGTGCGTCAGGGCGTCGTAGTAGGCCAACCGGTGGATGCGTTGTTCGCTGGCCTTGCGCTCGCTGATGTCGCTGAAGAAGCACACATAGCTGGCCAGGTCGCCTTCGTCGTCGAACACCGCCGTAATCCCGACCCACGCCGGGTAATGTTCGCCATTGCGACGCTTGAGCCACACTTCGCCTTCCCAGGTGTTGTGCTGGTTCAGTTGCTTGATCACGTACTGCAAATGCGCTTGCTGCTGTTCATCTACGGTCAGCAGGTTCGGCAGTTGGTCGAGTACCTGCTCAACGGAGTAGCCACTCACCCGGCTAAAGGCTTCGTTGGCTTGCACGATGTAGCCCGCCGGATCGGTGATCAGGATGGCCGAGGTGGAATGCTCAAAGACCGTGGCAGCCATGCGAAGGTCTTTTTCGGCGCTGCGCTGCTGACTGATATCACGGGCAACGCCGAGCAGACCTTCAAATTTATCGTGCTCATCCCACACCAGAATCAGACGCAGTTCCACCGGTATTTTGCGCCCGTCAGCACGCACACAGTCGAGCAGGAACAGTTGGGTCTGTAGTTGGGTGCGCAGGGCCGCCAGTTGCGCCGGTTTGTCGAGCGCGCTCTTGACCCGTTCGATCAGGCTGTACAGCCCTGTCAGTTGCTGTGGTTTGGCGATGGTGGCTTGCCAGCCGTGCTTGAGCACCCATTCGGCGTCATGGCCCAATACGGTTTCGATCGAGGGGCTGACGTAGTTGAGTTGCAGGCTGTTGTTGGTAGAGAAAATCACGTCGCTGATGCTCTCGGCGAGCATCCGGTAACGATGCTCGCTGTCGCGCAAGGACTCGCTGGCTTCGATCTGGTCGGTAATGTCTTTGGCGACCCCGACAATGCGTGTCACTTGGTCGCCTGTGCCGCGGGCCAGGGCTTGCTCGCGAATATCAAAGCGGCGCCACACCCCGCTGTGGTGGCGAAAGCGCAGTTGGCAATCGAGTTGCTGGGCATAGCCGCCGTCGCGTTGTTGCTGGCGCAGCTGGCTGTAATGCTCGGCGTCTTCGGGGTGCAGCAACAGCTCCCAGAAGTACGGCCCCATTTGCTGCAACTCAACGCTGCTGTAGCCCAGGGTTTGGCCCAAATGGTGGTTGCTGAAGATCATTCGCTGGCTGATCACGTTCTGCACGTACAGGTGGTCAGGCACGGTGCGCACCACGTCCGACCAGAAGCTTTCCCGCTCTTGCAACGACAGCTCGATCAGCTTGCGGCTGGTGATGTCACTGATGCTTAAGATGACCGCGTGGTAGTCCTGTCGGTCTTCGGGCAGGCGCAGCACCAGCCATAAATGCTGGTCATGGCCTTGGGCATCGGTGAGGGTTATTTCCAGTTCAAGCTGGTGCTGCTGTTCTAGCACCGCTTCAGCCAGCTGATAACCAATGGCTGAAGGATTGGCCGGGCAGCCGTTGATCAGTTTTATCCAGGCTTCATGGCCCGAGCTGATGCCCAGCAGTTGCAACGCCACCTGGTTCACTTCAGTGATGCGCAGTTGCTCAAATAACAGGCGCCGCCGTTCGGGGTTGTCTTGCAGCCATTGTTTGAGCGCCTCGCGGTCGTGCAATTTTTCACGCTCCAGCAGGCCCGGTAAACCGGCCATGTCCAGCACGCACAAGGCCACGCCGGTGCCTTCGAAAATGTCGTGGTAGCGTCGTCGACCTTCATGCAGTTGCCGCTGGCGCCGGCGCATGTTGAGCAGCGCCAGCAGCGGCAACGACGAGAACATCAGGCCCAGCAGGCATTTGCCGATCAGGCCGGGCAGCAGATGCGCCTTGGCCTCGCTGCGGTCGAACAGGCCGCGCAGTTCCCAGTCGCTGTGGCTCAAAGGCACCAGCAGCACCGTCGAGGCTTCGTCGCCCGGGGTGATAGTGCTGGCGCTGGAGGCGGTTGCCCTACGGCTGAGCACGGTGTCGGTCTGGCCGTTTTCGATCAGCCATTGCGGGCGGTTTTTCTCGGCGGTTCGGCGCGTCAGCGAGTGCAGCATGCCGGTGCTCAGGCGCAGCAGCCAATACCCGTTGAAGGTGTCGTTAGGCGGGCGCAAGCGCAGGTAAATGACGCTGGCATCATGGTTATTGCCGTAGTAATAAACGTCGCCCCGGCCTTGCGGCGGGTTACTGCGTACCCACTCTTTCAAAAAAGCCGCGTCAGGGCTGGCGCTACTGCTGTCGAGCACGATATCGCCAGCTGGGCTGAGCAAGGCCAGGCTTTGCACATTCGGCACCACTGCACGCAGTTGGTTGACCACAGCTTGTTGCTGATTCTGGGTGCGGGGGAGTTCGTAGAGCGGGAGCTGGTTGAGGGCGGTTTCGGCCTTGAGCGCCAGGCTCAAACTGATGTGGTCAGCCAGGTCTGCGCTGTAATGGACGCTGGCCAGGTGCTCTTGTTCGAGGGTTTCCTGGAACTGTTCAATTAATAACCAAATCAGGATCCCCAGCAAAAACAGCACCAGCGCTGCCAAGGCACCCTTTAACGTCCCGCGCACGGGTGGGCCAAGGGTTTGGCCTGGCACATGGGTGAGTGTTGGCGGAGCTACATTAGGCAAGCTGCGATCCTGCGGTTTGGCGACTAAGGTGCAACACGTATTATTAGCTGGACGCGTACGGGACGGCTAGCATGCCTTGGGTCGTGGCAAAGTGCCAGTGCCGTGGCTCGCGCTGGTTTGCCCTGTCCCGCGCATTCAGGTAGCTTTGCCGGTTACGCGAGGGCATTTTAGCTCCTACACTCAGGCTTTTTCTGCGAGCAGGCATTGATCCGTTCAATTTCTGTCTTTGTGCTATGGCCTGATCAGGGCATCGCTCGCGCCTTATTCATCAGTCACTGACGCTAGGTTATCCATGGCTCAATACGTTTTCACCATGCATCGGCTGAGTAAGGTTGTTCCGCCGAAGCGGGAAATCCTGAAAAACATCTCCTTGTCGTTCTTCCCTGGCGCCAAAATCGGCGTACTGGGCTTGAACGGTTCGGGTAAATCTACTCTGTTGAAAATCATGGCTGGCGTCGACACCGAGTTCGACGGTGAAGCCCGTCCAATGCCAGAGCTCAATGTCGGCTACCTGCCGCAAGAGCCGCAACTGGACGCCAGCAAAACCGTGCGTGAAGTGGTCGAAGAAGCAGTGAGCGTGATCAAGGATGCGCAAGCGCGCCTGGATCAGGTTTACGCTGAATACGCCGAGCCGGATGCCGACTTCGACAAGCTGGCCGCTGAACAGGCCAAGCTCGAAGCGATCCTGCAAGCCGGTGACGGTCACAACCTTGAGCGCCAGCTCGAAGTGGCGGCCGATGCCCTGCGCCTGCCCGCCTGGGACGCCAAAATTGAACACCTGTCGGGTGGTGAGAAGCGCCGTGTGGCCCTGTGCCGCCTGCTGCTGTCGGCCCCGGACATGCTGCTGCTCGACGAACCAACCAACCACCTGGACGCCGACTCGGTGGCCTGGCTTGAGCACTTCCTGCACGACTTCCCGGGTACCGTGGTTGCGATTACGCACGACCGTTACTTCCTGGACAACGTTGCTGGCTGGATTCTGGAACTCGACCGCGGCGCCGGTATTCCTTACGAGGGCAACTACTCGGGTTGGCTTGAAGCCAAGTCCGACCGTCTGGCCCAGGAATCCAAGCAGCAGTCGGCCCATGAAAAGGCCATGAAAGACGAGCTGGAATGGGTCCGTAAAGGCGCCAAGGCGCGTCAGTCCAAGTCCAAGGCGCGTCTGCAACGCTTCGAAGAACTGCAATCGCAGGAATTCCAGAAGCGCAGCGAAACCAACGAAATCTACATCCCGGCCGGTCCGCGCCTGGGTGACAAGGTGATCGAGTTCAAGAACGTGTCCAAGGGTTACGGCGATCGCGTGTTGATCGACAACCTGTCGTTCGTGATGCCTAAAGGTGCCATTGTCGGCGTGATCGGTGGTAACGGTGCCGGTAAGTCGACCCTGTTCCGCATGCTGATGGGCAAAGAGCAGCCGGATTCGGGCAGCATCGAAGTGGGCGAAACCGTGCAACTGGCCTGTGTTGACCAGAGCCGTGACGACCTGGATGGCAGCAAGTCGGTGTTCCAGGCGATTTCGGATGGTTCCGATGTGATCCGCATCGGCAACTACGAAATCCCGTCGCGTACCTACGTGGGCCGTTTCAACTTTAAAGGTGGCGATCAGCAGAAGTTCGTCAAGGACCTGTCCGGTGGTGAGCGTGGTCGCTTGCACCTGGCCCTGACCTTGAAAGAGGGCGCCAACGTGCTGCTGCTCGACGAACCGTCCAACGACCTTGACGTTGAGACCTTGCGTTCGCTCGAAGAAGCGCTGCTGGACTTCCCGGGCGCTGCCATTGTGATCTCTCACGATCGGTGGTTCCTTGACCGCGTCGCGACTCACATCCTGGCGTACGAAGACGACTCGCAAGCGGTCTTCTTTGAAGGCAACTACACCGAGTACGAAGCAGACCGTAAAAAGCGCCTCGGCGAAGCGGCCGCCCAGCCGCACCGTGTGCGTCACAAAAAACTGGCCCAGTAAGGCCGGTTTGCATGAAAAACGGAGCCCCTCGGGGCTCCGTTTTTTTTTTTGGGGGACCCTGTAGGAGCGAGCTTGTCTCGCGATCTTTTGATCGTTTAAAAAGATCGCGAGGCAAGCTCGCTCCTACAGAATTGCGTGTTTTTATTGGTGCAAAACTGGGTACATAAATCACTTTTTTGGTGCGCAAAAACCGCATAAAACCGGGGCTATTTATATAAAAGCACCATTTAAATTCATAACTGCGACATTTTGCGCTGTCGCGGTGCGGCATGACTTGTTAAAGTTCTGGCCAATCTCCGTTTAACGACAACAAATTTGCCGAGACTTTTCCCATGATCGAATCCGTCGACCACTTCCTTTCCCGTCTGAAAAAACGTGACCCGGACCAGCCAGAATTCCACCAGGCAGTGGAAGAAGTCCTGCGCAGTTTGTGGCCGTTTCTTGAAGCCAATCCGCATTATCTGACTTCAGGCATTCTTGAACGCATCTGCGAACCAGAGCGTGCAATTGTGTTTCGCGTGTCATGGGTCGACGACGAAGGCAAAGTCCGCGTTAACCGTGGTTTCCGCATCCAGATGAACAGCGCGATTGGCCCGTACAAGGGCGGCTTGCGCTTCCACCCTTCAGTGAACCTGGGCGTACTGAAGTTCCTGGCGTTTGAACAGACCTTCAAAAACTCCCTGACCTCGTTGCCTATGGGCGGCGGTAAAGGCGGTTCGGACTTCAACCCCAAGGGCAAGAGCGACGCTGAAGTGATGCGTTTCTGCCAGGCGTTTATGAGCGAGCTGTACCGCCACATTGGTTCTGACGTTGACGTACCGGCGGGCGATATCGGCGTGGGGGCGCGCGAAATCGGCTTTATGTTTGGTCAATACAAACGCCTGAGTAACCAGTTCACCTCGGTGCTGACCGGCAAGGGCATGAGCTACGGCGGCAGCCTGATTCGCCCGGAAGCCACCGGTTTTGGTTGCGTGTACTTCGCCCAGGAAATGCTCAAGCGCAGCGGTCAGCGCATTGATGGTAAGCGCGTGGCGATCTCCGGTTCCGGCAATGTGGCGCAGTACGCGGCACGCAAGGTCATGGACCTGGGCGGCAAAGTGATTTCGCTGTCGGACTCCGAAGGCACCCTGTATTGCGAAGCGGGCCTGAACGATGAGCAGTGGGACGCGCTGATGGACCTCAAAAACGTCAAACGTGGCCGCATCAGCGAATTGGCCAACCAGTTTGGCCTGGAGTTCCTGGCCGGTCAGCACCCGTGGAACCTGGCGTGCGATATAGCTCTGCCATGCGCCACGCAAAACGAACTGGACGCCGACGCGGCCCGTACGCTGCTGAGCAATGGCTGCCTGTGTGTGGCCGAAGGCGCGAACATGCCGACCACCCTTGAGGCGGTTGATCTGTTTATCGAGGCGGGCATTCTGTTTGCGCCGGGCAAAGCCTCAAACGCAGGCGGCGTGGCCGTGAGCGGGCTGGAAATGTCGCAAAACGCCATGCGCCTGTTGTGGACGGCCGGTGAAGTGGACAACAAGCTGCACAACATCATGCAATCCATCCACCATGCGTGCGTGCACTACGGCGAAGAAAACGGCCGTATCAACTACGTCAAAGGCGCGAACATCGCGGGTTTCGTCAAAGTGGCTGACGCCATGCTGGCTCAGGGCGTGGTGTAAGCCGGTTCGATCGCGAGGATCTCGACCTGCAGATCGCCTGCAGGCCGGATCCACAGCACCTCATCACCCTGCCGCGCGCCCAACAGCGCCCGGCCCAACGGTGAGCCCCAGTTGATCAGGCCCTGCGCCGCATCGGCCTGATCTTCCCCCACCAATTGCACGCGCTTTTGCGTGCCGTGTTCATCGACATACGTTACCCAACTGCCAATCTGCACCTTGTGCGTTGATGTCGCCGGGGCGACCACGTGTGCGCTGTGCAGGCGTTGATTGAAGTAGCGCAGGTCGCGTTCCATGTCGGCCAGGTGCTGTTTATCGGGCAAGTCTTTGCGGGCGGCCTCCTGGCTGTGCAGGCGTTGCAACTCGGCGACCTTGGCTTGCAGTTGCTCAAGGCCAAGGGCGGTGACGTAGTTCGGCTGTTCGCTGACCTGACGCTCAACTGGCGTATCGGCCTGATTGGCGGCGCTGTCTTCGTTTACAAATGCACGGCTCATGATGGCAGTCCCTTTGTTAACTGTTATCTCCCGTAGGAGCTGCCGAAGGCTGCGATCTTTTGCTTTTAAAGATCAAAAGATCGCAGCCTTCGGCAGCTCCTACAGAGGCTTTTCCAGCGCCGAATGCTCGGCTAACTCCTGTTGAATAAACCCGGCAATCATGGCGCGGTATACCGCTTCGGCAACCTCCGGGTTAGCGCCCAGTTCGTCGGCCAGGTGCCGGACCTTGTTGATCACTTGCTCAACCCGTTGCGGGGCGCGTACCGCGTCGCTGTCTTTTTTGAAGCGCGCCGCTTGGGACACGTAGGCGCCACGCTCGGCCAGCAAGCCGACGATCTGGCGGTCAAGTGCGTCGATGTGCCCGCGCACTTGATCCAGAGAATCACAATTAACCGCCATGTTCTAAAGCTCCTTTTAGTAGTGATACCACTTGAGTTCGAGCATCACTTCGTTCACCGGTGAGGCAAGGTGGCTGAACTCACGCTGCGCGGTCAACCGCAGGCCGAGATTACGGGAGATTTCCCATTGCTGATTCAGGCTCAGGCTACGGCGCACTTCGCCGTTGGTGAAGTAATCGGCCTTGGTTTCCAGGCTCAGGTTGCCCACCGGGTTACGCCACAACACGCCGGTGTTGTAGCCAGCCGCCGGTGAAACAAACGCGGCGAAGTCGTTGTTGTGCTCGACCCGCACGGTGCCCAGGGCAAAGCCCAGCAGGTTGTCGCTTAATTGCCAGGTGCCGCCTGCGCCGCCGTTGACGTGGGTGACCAAACGTTCACTGCCATGTTTGCCGAGCACCCGCTCAAGGCCGCCGCCGACTTGCCATGACCAGGGTTGCAGCAGGGCGTTGCGCGGGGTCAGGGAGCGAATGTTGGCCAGGTCCAACTGCTGGACTTGCCACTTGTTACCCTCATATTGGCGCAGCTTGAGCTGAAGGATTTCAATCTGCGCGCCCAGCGGGAAGCCCGGCGCGTTGTCGTTAAGGTCGTGGTAGGCCATGCGCAGGCCGTATTCGGCGAACGCTTTGTCATCGCGGCTGCCCGCGCCCAGTTGCCAGGTGCGTGATTCGTGGCCGTTTTCGGGAAGCTCGGGGCGCTCGACTTGCAGCTCTGGCGCCGGGTTCTGGTTGATGGCGCGCAGCAGTTCATAGCTGCGTTGCGAGCGCCCGGTGTCGCGCTCAAGACCATTGGCCCGGTAGCGTTCAAGACGATAGGCAGCGTCGATAATCAGCGCCTGACGCGCTTTGGGCAGCGCCATGAAGGTCGGGTTCTGCAATTGCGTCTGATCGGCGCTGACCTGCAGCACCCATTGCTGTTCTTCGGGGTCGAGCACTTTGGCCCGGTCCAGCAGCTCGCGTTCGCGGGACGGGCGGTATTCGATGCTTTCTACCAGGCCGGCTTCTTTGACCGCTTTAACCGTGTCGGTGGGGATCGCTGTCAGCGGGAACTGGGTGGTCAATTGCAAGCCGGGGCGTGCCACTTGCAGCAGTTCAAGCAGGCGATAGGAGCAGTTTTCATCGAAGAAAAAGTAATCGAACTGGATTTGCTTCAGTTCCCACACATGTTCAACCATGCGTTGGGTTTCTTCGGGGGTCAGGTTGAGCCGGTATTCCCACAGGTCGCGGTTTTCCAGGCTGCGGTATTCCGAGAGTTTTTCCTGGTAGGGCACCAGGGCAAACAGGCCGGGGTAACCACCGGCCAAGCCTTTCCAGGCATACAGAATGCTGTTATCGGAGCCTTCGATGTAAGCGCCGAAGTTGATCGCGTAGCTGAGCAGCGCGGTTTTGTTGCTTTGTACATCGGCCTGGTCGATGCGCAACAAGGTATGGCCGAACATGGATGACGGGCTGTTGAGGTACGCCGCCGGGAAGATCATCACCGTGCTGTGCGGCGCGACGTCGGTGAACCACTGGGTGAACTCTGCGCATTCAACCTTGGGCAGGTCGTTGAGGTTCAGTTGCGCCTTGAGCCAGCGGGTACGGGCCGGGTATACGCACTGCGGGTGTTTGTCGCCCAGGCTCACCGGGGCATACAGCGCCTCTACGGTGGCGCGCAGTTCGGCGTCGGGGTGGTGGGCGCCGTCGGCGGCCAGAAAGAATTTGTCGTCGCTGACATAGCTGCGCCAGCCGCTCAGTTTGCGGGCTTCGTAATGACCTAAAGATATCCAGAACGGGTCGTTGGCGAGTTGCTGCAAACGTTGATTGTCGATTTGAGGCGCGGCGTACAGCGGGGCGCAGGCACAGAGCGCCAGATAGGCAAGGCGTTTGAGCATGGTGAGCAACTGTTGTCAGGCGAATGGAATTGAAACAGAAGTACCCGCTCCCGAAGGAGCGGGCAAGTCTCAGTTATGACGCAACGGTTGCGTACTTGGACAGGCGGGCATCGCCTTTGAGAACAGCCAGTGTGTTGTTATGCACATCGTCAGCGGTCACGTCAGCTTTGCTGAAGATTTGCTGGAAGTGCTCGTGGGTGACAGCGGCAAAATGCTCGCGGTCTTCAGGGGCCACACCCAGTACCACCGCGTAGGTGGTCAGTGCTTCGCCGTTGCCTTTGGCCATGTCTTCGGACAGCTCGTTCATCATGCCATTCATGGCAATCCACGATTTGCCGCCGTAAGTCAGGGCGTCTTTGGTGGTACAGCCGTTGGTACCTGAGGTCATGCCGAAGGTCGCGTTACCGGAGGTGCCGTTGGTGGTGGAGGCCAGGAAGTGGGCGGGGGTGCCGCGCTGACCTTCAAACAGCATGTTGCCCCAACCGCAGTTCGGGCCGCCGGGTGCTTGCGCCATGGCGTTGAGGGAAACCACTGTAAAGAGAGTGCCGAGAAGAATCCGTTTCATATCATTGTTCTCTATGCGTGCAACCAATGGACAAGGGTATCTGGCCGTCATTAGCCAGAACGGGCCGGTTATCAATCCAGCCTCGCAACACTTAGGAGTCTAGGCACGATCAGCAGGTTCCGTGGTTTTTTGTAAAACAATCGTTGGGCGGGAGGTTTTTTCGCCCGCAAACATTGGGCCCCGATAATTCAGGTGTAACGCGCCTTGCCAGTGGCGTACAGCCAGCGCCAGAATGCTGTCATCTGCCCTGCCTGATGTAAGGAAGCCCGATGCCTGATTCTGTTGCTGCCAGCCTGCGTCTAGCGCCTGACGCGCTAACCCGTCCTTTTTCCGCTGAACAGTTCAGCTTCTCGACCACCAATGATTTAGAACCCTTTCGCGGCATTCTCGGCCAGGAGCGCGCGGTCGAAGCCTTGCAGTTTGGTGTGGCCATGCCACGTCCGGGGTACAACGTATTTGTGATGGGCGAGCCGGGTACGGGGCGCTTCTCGTTTGTGAAGCGCTACCTCAAGGCTGAAGGCAAGCGCCTCAAGTCGCCCAGCGACTGGGTGTACGTCAATAACTTTGATGAGCCCCGTGAACCGCGGGCGCTGGAGCTGCCCGCGAGCACGGCGGGTGCTTTTATCGCGGACGTCAACGGGCTGATCGACAACCTGCTGGCGACGTTCCCGGCGGTGTTTGAACACCCGACCTACCAGCAGCGCAAAAGCGCCATCGACCGTGGCTTCAACCAGCGCTACGACCGTGCGCTGGATGTGATCGAGCGCCTGGCGCTGGAAAAGGGCGTGGCCCTGTACCGCGACAGCAGCAACGTGGCCTTCACCCCGATGAGTGACGGCAAGGCGCTGGACGAGGCCGAGTTTTCGCAGTTGCCCGAAGAAGAGCGTGAGCGTTTTCACGAGGACATTGCCGGGCTTGAAGAGCGTCTCAATGAGGAGCTGGCGAGCCTGCCGCAGTGGAAACGTGAGTCGAACAACCAGCTGCGCCAACTGAACGAAGAAACCATCACCCTGGCTTTGCAGCCCCTGTTGTCGCCGTTATCGCAGAAGTACGCCGAAAATGGCGCGGTGTGCGGTTACTTGCAGGCCATGCAGGTGTACCTGCTCAAAACGGTGGTGGAGCAACTGGTCGACGACAGCAAAACTGACGCCCAGGCGCGCAAGCTGCTGGAAGAGCAGTACCTGCCGAGCCTGGTGGTGGGCCAGCCGATGAGCGGCGGCGCGCCGGTGGTGTTCGAGCCGCACCCGACCTACGACAACCTCTTTGGCCGCATCGAATACAGCACCGACCAAGGCGCGCTGTACACCACCTACCGGCAATTGCGCCCGGGTGCCTTGCACCGTGCCAACGGCGGCTTTTTGATCCTTGAAGCCGAGAAGATGCTCAGCGAGCCGTTTGTCTGGGATGCGCTGAAGCGTGCGTTGCAGTCGCGCAAATTGAAAATGGAATCGCCGCTGGGCGAACTGGGGCGCATGGCCACCGTGACCCTGAGCCCGCAGGTGATCCCGCTGCAGGTCAAGGTCATCATCATTGGTGCCCGCCAGCTGTACTACACGCTGCAAGACCTGGACCCGGACTTCCAGGAGATGTTTCGGGTGCTGGTGGACTTCGACGAAGACATCCCGATGGTCGATGAAAGCCTGGAGCAGTTCGCTCAGTTGCTCACCACGCGCACATCGGAAGAAGGCATGGCGCCGCTGACGGCAGGCGCGGTGGCGCGTCTGGCGACCTACAGCGCGCGTCTGGCCGAGCATCAGGGGCGCTTGTCGGCGCGTATTGGCGACCTGTTCCAACTGGTCAGCGAAGCGGACTTTATCCGCCATCTGGCCAACGATGAAATGACCGATGCGGGCCACATCGAGCGTGCGCTCAAAGCCAAAGCGACCCGGACCGGGCGCGTGTCGGCGCGCATTCTGGACGACATGCTGGCGGGGATCATTCTGATCGACACCGACGGTGCGGCGGTCGGCAAGTGCAACGGGCTGACCGTGCTGGAAGTCGGTGATTCGGCATTCGGTGTGCCGGCGCGGATTTCGGCCACGGTGTATCCGGGGGGCAGCGGCATTGTCGACATTGAGCGCGAGGTTAACCTCGGGCAGCCGATTCACTCCAAAGGGGTGATGATTTTGACCGGCTACCTGGGCAGCCGCTATGCCCAGGAGTTCCCGCTGGCGATCTCGGCGAGCATTGCCCTGGAGCAGTCGTACGGCTACGTCGATGGCGACAGCGCTTCTTTGGGTGAAGCCTGCACGTTGATTTCGGCACTCTCTAAAACGCCGCTCAAACAGTGCTTTGCGATCACCGGCTCGATCAACCAGTTTGGTGAAGTGCAGGCGGTTGGCGGGGTGAACGAGAAGATCGAAGGTTTCTTCCGGCTCTGCGAAGCCCGCGGCCTGACCGGGGAACAGGGGGCGATCATTCCGCAAGCCAACGTCGCCACCCTGATGCTTGATGAGAAAGTGCTTAAGGCGGTGCGTGAAGGCAAGTTCCACGTGTACGCCGTGCGTCAGGCAGACGAAGCCTTGAGCCTGCTGGTGGGCGAGCCTGCCGGTGAGCCGGATGAAGAAGGCCAGTTCCCGGAAGGCAGCGTCAACGCCCGGGTGGTTGAGCGTTTGCGGGTGATTGCCGAAATGATCAACGACGACGACCTCAAAGAAGCCGAGAAAGAACTGCTGGCCGAAGCCCTGGCGGCGAAAAAGCCGGCTTGATCCCATGGCGTCTGTAGTCGCTGCCCAAGCATGAGGCTGCGAGATGTGCCAAACGACCGTCAGACGGCGGTCCTGAGGCCCGCATCGCAGCCTTCGTTCCTCGTCAGCGGCTACAAGAGCCGTTGCGGGCAGGTGTTAAGCCGTTGGTCTTGGCGCCCTCTGCGGGCGGGTTTTTGCTTCTATGCTCAAGTAAGTGTTGTTGAGCAGGCTCTACGAGGGGCGCCGCCATGTCGCGCAACCTTTGCCTTACCCGCCAATGTCTGGGGCTGGAAACTCGCATTGAGTGCAGTATTCGCCCTTTAGCAGGCAATACCGGCCTGTGGGCACTTCTGTTCGCGGCAGGTTTGTCGGGCGAGCAGCCAACCACGATCAAATCTCAGGGCCCGTTTCGCGGCCCGTTTGTGGCCGAAACCATTCTGCAATCCATTGTTGAAAGCCTGACGCTGCACGGCTATCGGTTAGCCGATACGCCGCAAATCTGGTGCCTGCATGTGCAGGCCCAGTTGCGTCAGATCAATGGTGAGCGCCGCCCGGCTTCGCGCTGAGGCGTCTGTCAGCGCGGTGGCGTGACCTCGGGGACTTTATCCAGCTTGGCCTCAAAGCCGTACTCCACAGGCTCCAGAGCGGTGCGTGCGTAGCTCTCGATCTGGGTCGGGTGGCCGTAGAAGTAGTGCACGTCGAAGATGGCCGGGCCATTGGGTTCTTCGCTGTGGCTAACAGCCAGGACCTCCTTGAGGTAGTTGCCGGTATCGTCCTTGGCGTAAAAGCGCCAGGCATCGGACGGGAACAGCGCCTGATCGACCACCAGCGCGTTGCCTTTTAGCTCCAGCCCTTTGGGCAGGTGGGCGACGTCCAGGGTGTGCTTGGCAATATCGGCCACATACAGCGGCATTGAGCCGATGGCGTAGGCCGGGGTTTCCGGGAACAGGTTGAGGTCGTAGGTGATGACACCGGTTTTCGGGTCGGCATCGAAGGCTTCGGCCGGCAGTTCCAGCGGTTCACCGCGTTTACCGTTCTGGTCTTCAGCAAAGAAGGTTACCGGGGTGTCGGCCGAGTCAGGCAGTTCGCCCAGCAGTTCGTCATTGAAGGTCGGCGGGTGGCTGAACTCCAGGGTGGCGGCGCTGGCGTCATCTACCGACTGACTGATAACCACGCTTTTTTTCAGGTGCTCAGGGTCCAGGGTGGCGTCCTTGAGGTAGTTGACGGCTTGATCGTCATACACCACTACCGACAGCGGCAGCGTCTGGATGTCTTTGCCTACAACGTTTTTGTCGAGCCGCACCACGGGCAGATCGAGGGTTTTGCGGGTGACGTTGGCGGTCGAGAAGTCGAGCACGCTGATGTCGACGTTTTCAATCGGACCGTTGAAATACACCTTGCTGTAGTGATGCGGGTGTTGGCTATCAAAGGCTTTTTGTTCGTCGTCGAGCTTTTTGCTGAACTCATCGCTCCAGGCCGTTTGCTTGAGCATTTCGGCCAGTTGCTGTTGGTAGAACGCCAGTTGCTCGGCGTTTTCGTCTATGGAGCCTGCGCGGGCCAGGTACTGCCCGGTCGCGTCGCGGGCCTGGATGATCAGCGGGTTGAGTTCGGTATCGCGTACTGCTTCGGCCAGCGGGGCGCTGTTGTTGATGTCGACTTCCGCAAAGTTTTTACCCAACGCCAGCAGGGTGACGCTGATGTTGCCCTCGGTGCGGGTTTTACCCACGTCTTTGCTGGTGAGGGTGAGGTTGACCACTTTACCGGGGGCGATGACTTCGGCTTCGCCGTGCAGCGTGACGGGCTGAGGCTGCTGGATGTTCGAGGTTTCGACGCCGTCGATGTAGGGGTAGGTGATGGTCAGGTCGTCAGGGTTGCTCAGGTTGGCGCTGGAGGGGCTGAGCTGGATCCCTGAATCGGTTTCTGACCATTCCGCCTGGAACGGCACCACTTGCTTGTTGCTCAGCGTCACGGACTGCCATTCCAGCGCATGCGGGAACGGGAAATCGGATTCGTTGTTCTGGCTGAACGGGAAGATCGGCTCCAGGTCGGTCAGGTAGTCGGAGCTGGAGTTTTTGCGCACCACAAACAGGCCGTTGATGTAGGTGTCGCTCAGGGCCTGGCTGTTGGGGTAGTGCTTGAGTTGCGCGAGTTCATCTGTGCCGTACTCGGTGTCGACCGGTTTGCCGTCCAGCTTGATGCGGGCGCGTTCCAGCAGCAGCAATGAGCCGCCGAGGTCGGCCACGGCGTCTTTAAGCTGCGGGTCCTTGATGGCATCGAGGCTCTTTTCGAACGCTGCGGTTCTTTCTTCCAGGCTGGCCTGCGGGTGTTTATCGCCAGGCGAGCAACCGCCCGTCATGAGCAAAGCGGTGGAAAGCCCGAGACAGACCAAGGGGAATCGCAGATACATTGTTCAGTTTTCCTGTCCGTAAACGATGCTGATGAGGTCGACACTAGCAGAAAATGTTTTTACTGACTGTGTCTGCTGCTTTATCTCTGCCCATTTGTGGCTGATATACTCACGCCCATTTTTTTTACAGCCTGCGAGATTCAATGGAACGCTTTATCGAAAATGCAATGTACGCCTCACGCTGGATTTTGGCGCCGATTTACTTCGGGTTATCCCTGGGTTTACTGGCGTTGGCGTTGAAATTCTTCCAGGAAGTGTTTCACGTTATCCCAAACGTGTTCGCGCTAACTGAATCGGACTTGATCCTGGTCATTCTGTCGCTGATCGACATGGCGCTGGTGGGCGGCCTGTTGGTGATGGTGATGATCTCGGGCTACGAGAACTTCGTCTCGCAACTGGACATCGACACCAACAAAGAGAAGCTTAGCTGGCTAGGCACCATGGACTCTACCTCGCTGAAGATGAAAGTCGCAGCGTCGATTGTGGCCATCTCCTCGATCCACCTGCTGCGGGTGTTCATGGATGCGCGCAACATCGAAACCCAATACCTGATGTGGTACGTGATTATCCACATGACGTTTGTGGTGTCGGCGTTCGCCATGGGCTACCTCGACAAGCTGACCAAGCACTGATGCGGTTGTACTAACGGGCAGCACACGAACCCGGGCTGCGAAGGCTTTGGGGGCTGTGGTAGTCTGCTCGCCCTTTTTTGGTTTTGGGCGGCTGGGAGAAAGCGGTTGAAAAACGGCTTTTTTGAGTCGCTCTATAGCGGAGCAGTGTTATGTCCGAAGTAAATCTGTCGACCGACGAAACGCGCGTTAGCTACGGCATTGGCCGTCAGCTGGGTGACCAACTGCGCGACAACCCGCCACCGGGCGTTAGCCTGGACGCCATCCTGGCGGGCCTGACCGACGCTTTCGCGGGCAAAGAAAGCCGTGTTGGCCAGGAAGAAATGTCGGCCAGCTTCAAAGTGATCCGCGAGATCATGCAAGCTGAAGCGGCTGCCAAGGCAGAAGCGGCAGCAGGCGAAGGCAAGGCTTTCCTGGCTGAAAACGCCAAGAAAGACGGCATCACCACGCTGGCTTCCGGTCTGCAATTTGAAGTTGTGACCGCTGGCGAAGGCGCCAAGCCAACCCGCGAAGACACCGTACGTGTTCACTACCACGGCACCCTGATCGACGGCACTGTGTTCGACAGCTCCTACGAGCGCGGCCAGCCTGCTGAATTCCCGGTTGGCGGCGTGATCGCTGGCTGGACCGAAGCCCTGCAACTGATGAACGCCGGCAGCAAATGGCGCATCTACGTGCCGAGCGAACTGGCTTACGGCGCGCAAGGCGTTGGCAGCATTGCTCCGCACAGCGTCCTGGTATTCGACGTTGAGCTGCTGGACGTTCTGTAAGAACACAGCGCTATAGCTGTAGGGGCGAGCTTGCCTCGCGATCTTTTGATCTTTTAAAAGCTCGCGAGACAAGCTCGCTCCTACAGGGCCGTTTAGCATTGTGCGGTCATATTTCTATTTTGGCGTGGTGTTCGTGATGGACTGCGGTGCCGATGGGGCGCAATGCCCGGGCATAGCAAAACAGGAACAGGTTACGCACCAGCTCTTTGAGCACCAGCGGCTCGCTTGAGTTGAGGCCGTTGAAGTCCAGGTCACCCTGGTCTTGCAGTTCGTTCAGCGCTTCTTCTTCCAGTACCGCGCAGACTTCGCCGGTTTCCCGGTGCAGGATTCGCAGGTAAGGGTGTGGGCGGTCCAGCCATGCATCAATTAAATAAGTCATCGTTGTCATCTCCTAGATGAATGACAATGAGAATAATTCTTATTCAGTTAATAGCAAGTGCCTATTGGCGGATTTCTTTTTTTTCTTTGTAAAAACTGCCGTGGGTCAACGTAACTGGCTTTAGGGTGGGGCGGGGAGAGTGTTGCGGGGAATGACCCCTTCCTGCGCGGGCGCAGGAAGGTCAGCCACAGGATCAGACTTTGCGCACGAACTCGGACTTGAGCTTCATCGGGCCGATGCCGTCGATTTTGCAGTCGATATCGTGGTCGCCATCGCACAGGCGGATGTTTTTAACCTTGGTGCCCACTTTGACCACCAGGGACGTGCCCTTGATTTTCAGGTCCTTGATCACGGTGATGGTGTCGCCGTCGTTCAGCACTGTGCCTGCGGAGTCTTTGTAGACTTTTACATCGCTGGCTTCGTCAGCATCGCCGTTGGCGGACCACTCATGGGCGCATTCCGGGCAGATCAGCTGTGCGCCGTCTTCGTAGGTGTATTCGGAATTGCATTTTGGGCAGGGTGGCAACGTGCTCACTAAAGCTCCTTAAAAGTCAGGATGGCTAAAAGGCGCGCATTATATAGGGTTTTTGTGCCGAAGGGGGGAGCACCGCTAACTCTGTAGTCGCGGCCGCAGGCTGCGATGGGTTGCGCAGCGACCCTCAACTATTGAAGGTCCTGCGGCAGCGGCTACAAGGAATCAGTGCGTGCGGGCTACCGCAAACTCACTCAGCTCAACCAGTGCATCTCGGTATTCGCTTGGCGGCAGGGCTTCAAGGCAGGCAATGGCGCGGGCAACGAAGTCGCGGGCCAATTGTGCGGTGTATTCCAGCGAGCCCGAAGCTTGCACGGCAGCACGAATGCTTTCGAGGTCTTCAATGCCGCCTTTTTGAATGGCCGTACGCACCAGAGCAGCCTGCTCGGGCGTGCCTTCACGCATGGTGTAGATCAGCGGCAAGGTCGGTTTGCCCTCTGCCAGGTCATCACCGACGTTCTTGCCCAGGGTTTCGGCGTCACCACGGTAGTCGAGCAGATCGTCGACCAACTGGAAAGCCACGCCCAAGTGGTCGCCAAACGTGCGCAAGGCTTCGCGTTGCTCAGGGGTTGCACCGGCCAGCGCGGCGGCGCTGTGGGTCGATGCTTCAAAGAGCATGGCGGTCTTGCCGCGGATGACTTCCATGTAGGTTTCTTCGGTGGTGCTGGCGTCGCGGACCTTGGACAGCTGCAACACTTCGCCTTCGGCAATGATGCGGGTGGCTTGTGAAAGAATCTTCATCACCGGCATCGAGCCCAGCTCCACCATCATTTCGAAGGAGCGCGAGTACAGGAAGTCGCCCACCAGCACGCTCGGGGCGTTGCCCCAGGTGGCGTTGGCGGTCTTGCGGCCACGGCGCATGCCGGACATGTCGACCACGTCGTCATGCAGCAGGGTCGCGGTGTGCAGGAACTCAATGGTGGCAGCCAGCAAGCGCAGGTCATCGCCTTCACGGCCCAGGGCCTTGCCGCACAACAACACTAATAAAGGACGAAGGCGCTTGCCGCCGGCCGAAGTGATGTAGTCGCCAATTTTTGAGACCAGCGGTACGCGTGAAGTCAGCTGCTTCTTGATGATGCCGTCGACGGCGCTAAAATCGTCCGCCACCGCGCGGTAGAAAGCTTGGGGTTGCATCAGCGACAGGTGCTCCAGAAGGGTTGCGCGGCATGCTAGGTCGGGGGGCTGGGCCTGTCAAGGCGCGATGGACGGCCCCTTGCAACACCCGCGTGCCTTGCGTACAATCGCGCACCCTGAACTTCCTGGGCAGCACCTGCCTTACGCAATTGCACTTGGGCCGTTCCAGCCCCATGCAGCCATGCCAGCCAATACCTTTACCTATAAAGCGCTGGGTGAGCAGGATTATCGGAGAAATACCATGTCGTACGCAGTAATCGTTACTGGTGGCAAGCAATACAAAGTAGCACCGGGTGAATACCTGAAGATCGAGAAACTGGAAGTCGCTACTGGCGAATCCGTCACTTTTGATCGCGTTCTGTTGGTCGCCAATGGCGACGACGTAAATATCGGCGCTCCAGTTGTTGCTGGCGCCACTGTTGTTGCTGAAGTGATCTCCCAAGGTCGTCACGATAAAGTACGCATCATCAAGTTCCGTCGTCGTAAGCACCACATGAAGCGTATGGGCCACCGCCAGTGGTACACCGAGATCAAAATCACCGGTATTCAGGCTTAATTTCAGCCTAATTCCTCACTAGGAGAATTGACTCATGGCACACAAAAAAGCTGGTGGTAGTACCCGTAACGGTCGCGACTCAGAAGCCAAACGCCTTGGCGTGAAGATGTATGGCGGCCAGGCTATCGTTCCGGGCAACATCATCGTGCGTCAGCGCGGCACCCAATTCCACGCTGGCTACGGCGTTGGTATGGGCAAAGATCACACCCTGTTCGCGAAAGTGGAAGGCGTGATCAAGTTCCAGGTTAAAGGCGCCTTCGGTCGCCGCTACGTAAGCATCGTTCCGAAGACTGAAGTCGTCGCAGCGTAATAGCTTGGTAGCTGGAAGAGCCCTGTCTTGCGACGGGGCTTTTTCGTTTGTGGGGTGAGTCTCTTGCAAAACTGTTTGTATGGGCTTAGGCGCTGGATTTAACGGCTGTTGATTGGGTCGCTGCGCTCATTTTTGCAAGAGTCTTATGTCTTGGTTTTTATCGGCTCGTCCTGATGACGAGAGGCGTGTTTTGTTATGAAGTTTGTAGATGAAGTATCGATCAAAGTAAAAGCAGGCGACGGTGGTAACGGTTGCATGAGTTTCCGTCGTGAGAAGTTCATCGAAAACGGTGGTCCTAACGGTGGTGATGGTGGTGACGGCGGCTCGATCTACATGGTCGCTGACGAGAACCTGAACACCCTGGTTGACTACCGCTACACCCGTCACTTTGACGCGCAACGTGGCTCTAACGGTGGCAGCACCGATTGCACCGGCCGCAAGGGCGAAGACCTGGTACTGCGTGTGCCGGTGGGCACTACCGTGATTGACGCTGGTACTCAGGAAATCATTGGTGACCTGACGGTTCCGGGTCAGCGTTTGCTGGTTGTACACGGCGGCTGGCACGGTCTGGGCAACACCCGTTTCAAATCCAGTACCAACCGTGCGCCACGCCAAACCACACCGGGTAAGCCGGGTGAGCAGCGTGACCTCAAGCTGGAATTGAAAGTACTGGCTGACGTCGGTCTGCTGGGCTTGCCGAATGCGGGCAAAAGTACCTTTATTCGTTCGGTGTCTGCGGCCAAGCCTAAAGTGGCTGATTACCCGTTCACCACTCTGGTGCCAAACCTGGGTGTAGTGAGCGTAGATCGCTGGAAGAGCTTCGTGATTGCCGACATTCCGGGCTTGATCGAAGGTGCTTCGGATGGCGCGGGCCTGGGGATTCGCTTCCTCAAGCACTTGGCGCGTACCCGTCTGTTGTTGCACCTCGTCGACATGGCGCCGGTTGAAGGCACTGACAGCGCGGCTGATACCGCTGAAGTGATCGTTAACGAACTGATCAAGTTCAGCCCGTCGCTGGCCGAGCGTGATCGTTGGTTGGTGCTGAACAAGTGCGACTCGCTGCCGGAAGACGAGCACGATGCGCGCGTTAAAGAAGTGGTTGATCGCCTGGAGTGGACCGGCCCTGTGTACGTGATTTCGGCGATTGCCAAAATCGGTACCGACAAGTTGTGCCACGACATCATGCGCTATCTTGAAGACCGTGCTGACCGTCTGGCCAATGATCCGGTGTACAAGGAAGAGCTGGCCGATCTTGATCAGCGCATCGAAGACGAAGCGCGTGCGCAGCTTCAAGCCCTGGATGACAAACGTGCCCTGCGTCGCAGCGGCGTGAAGAGCGTCCATGACATGGGTGATGATGACTGGGACGAAGAAGATGTTGATGACGAAGATGGTCCAGAAATCATTTACGTCCGCGACTGATTCGTTGCAGTAAACTACAGCGCCGCTCAATTGAGCGGCGTTTTGGTATCTGTGAAACTGTAATCAAGAATAAATCCATGGGTGGCGCTCGGTCGCGCTGCTCTCAGGCATAGGTTGGATGATGATGCGGAGCAAGGTGACAGGTGCGCAGCGTTGGGTAGTGAAAATCGGCAGCGCATTGCTGACAGCAGATGGCAAGGGCCTGGATCGCGCCGCGATGGGCGTGTGGGTCGAGCAGATGGTGGCCTTGCATGAGGTGGGCGTAGAGTTGGTGCTGGTGTCTTCGGGCGCGGTGGCGGCCGGCATGAGCCGCTTGGGCTGGACGGTCCGACCCAGTGCAATGCACGAGCTGCAGGCGGCCGCTGCGATCGGCCAGATGGGCTTGGTGCAGGCGTGGGAGTCGAGCTTTGCCGAGCATTCGCGGCACACTGCGCAAATTTTGCTGACCCATGACGATCTGTCTGATCGCAAGCGCTACCTGAATGCCCGCAGCACCTTACGCGCTTTGGTTGAGTTGGGTGTGATCCCGGTGATCAACGAAAACGACACAGTGGTCACGGACGAAATCCGTTTTGGTGACAACGACACGTTGGCGGCGCTGGTGGCTAACCTGGTCGAGGCTGACCTGCTGGTGATTCTGACCGACCGTGACGGCATGTTTGATGCCGATCCGCGTAACAATCCGGACGCCAAACTCATCTATGAGGCGCGTGCCGATGACCCGGCGCTGGATGCAGTGGCGGGTGGTACCGGTGGTGCGCTGGGTCGCGGCGGCATGCAGACCAAGCTGCGTGCGGCGCGTCTGGCGGCGCGTTCCGGGGCGCATACCATCATTGTGGGTGGTCGCCTGGAGCGTGTGCTGGACCGTCTGAAGGCAGGCGAGCGCCTGGGTACATTGCTGTCGCCTGAGCGCGGCATGCTGGCGGCGCGCAAGCAGTGGCTGGCCGGGCATCTGCAAACGCGCGGCACCCTGGTGCTGGATGCCGGTGCTGTGGCGGCATTGTCCGAAGGGCATAAAAGCTTGCTGCCGGTGGGCGTCAAAGCCGTGCAGGGCGGGTTCCGTCGTGGCGAAATGGTGGTGTGTGTGGCGCCCGACGGGCGAGAAATTGCCCGTGGCCTGGCTAACTACAGTGCGGCTGAAGCGCAAAAAATTATTGGGCAGTCGTCTGAGGCGATTGTCAGCTTGTTGGGTTACATGGCTGAGCCTGAGTTGGTTCACCGCGATAACCTGATCCTGGTTTGAAATTGAGGTGTTGAATGCGCTTGCTTAGCGGTCTGTTGGGTTTGATCTTGGCGGTGCCTCTGTTGGCATCGGCTGAGGAAATTGGCACGGTGTCGACCGTGTTCAAATTTGTTGGGCCGAACGACCGCATTGTGGTCGAGGCATTCGATGATCCGAAAGTGGATGGCGTGACCTGCTACCTGTCGCGGGCCAAGACTGGCGGCATGAAAGGTGGTCTGGGCCTGGCGGAAGATCGCGCTGAAGCGTCATTGGCCTGTCGTCAGACCGGCCCGATCAGTTTTAAGGGTGATTTGAAAGATGGCGAAGAGGTGTTCAAAGAGCGCACTTCGCTGGTCTTCAAGACCATGCAAGTGGTGCGCTTTCTCGACAAGAAGCGCAACACGCTGGTGTATCTGGTGTACAGCGACCGCCTGGTCGAAGGCAGTCCGCAGAACGCAGTGACTGCGATCCCGATCTTGCCGTGGCCACAGCGCTGATAAAAGCGCTAAGTGACTGTGCAGGAGCTGCCGAAGGCTGCGATCTTTTGATCTTTTAACCTCAAAAGATCGCGAGCAAGCTCGCTCCTACAAGGTTCTGGTGAAATCGCAGGCAATAAAAAACCGACCCTGGGGTCGGTTTTTTTAAAAGCTTATCGCTTAAGCAGCAGTCGCAAGGTTCAACGCCTTGACGTGGCCATTCAGGCGGCTCTTATGGCGAGCAGCTTTGTTCTTGTGGATGATGCCTTTATCGGCCATACGGTCGATAACAGGGACAGCCAGAACATAAGCAGCTTGCGCTTTAGCAGCGTCTTTTGCGTCGATGGCTTTAACTACATTCTTGATGTAGGTACGAACCATGGAACGCAGGCTGGCGTTGTGGCTGCGACGCTTCTCAGCCTGTTTTGCACGTTTTTTGGCGGAAGGTGTGTTGGCCACCGTCGAGCTCCTCGAAAGACTTTTGGAATTAACAAACAAAATAGGCCGCGAATCATGCCGATGACGACAACTCTTGTCAAGGGCGATTGATTCGAGCCGCTGAGTGGTTGATCGAGGGAGACGGGAGATTTATTTCCGGCGCTTGACCTGTAAACTCGCGAGCTTGGCTCTGTGCTGTTGCGGCGCGCAGTATCGCATAAGTGAACGCTTTGTTCGCCTGCTCTTTCTCTAAAGGCAAAAACTCTTTCAATGAATTTGCTCAAGTCGTTGGCTGCTGTTAGCTCCATCACCATGATTTCAAGGGTTCTGGGCTTTGTCCGGGACACCATCGTGGCGCGCATGTTTGGTGCAGGTATGGCTACGGATGCGTTCTTTATTGCCTTTAAACTGCCCAATCTGCTGCGCCGGATTTTCGCCGAAGGCGCTTTTTCGCAAGCGTTTGTGCCGATTCTGGCCGAATATAAAAATCAGCAGGGCGAGGAGGCCGCACGCACCTTTGTGGCCTATGTCGCCGGGCTGCTGACGCTGGTGCTGGCCATCGTCACCTTACTGGGCATACTGGCTGCGCCCTGGGTGATCTGGGCCACGGCGCCAGGGTTTGCCAGCACGCCCGAGAAGTTTGAACTCACCTCAAACATGTTGCGGGTGACCTTTCCTTATATATTGCTGATCTCGTTGTCATCGCTGGCCGGGGCGATCCTCAATACCTGGAACCGCTTCTCGGTGCCGGCGTTTGTGCCGACGCTGCTCAACGTCAGCATGATCATCTTTGCCCTGTTCCTGACCCCGTACTTTGACCCGCCGGTGATGGCGCTGGGCTGGGCGGTGCTGGCCGGTGGTCTTGCGCAGTTGCTGTTCCAGCTCCCGCACTTGAAAAAAATCGGCATGCTGGTGCTGCCGCGCCTCAATTTGCGCGATACCGGCGTATGGCGCGTGATGAAACAGATGGTGCCGGCCATTCTGGGGGTGTCGGTCAGTCAGATTTCGCTGATCATCAACACGATTTTTGCCTCCTTTCTGGTGGCCGGGTCGGTGTCCTGGATGTACTACGCAGACCGCTTGATGGAATTGCCGTCCGGTGTACTCGGGGTGGCATTGGGCACAATTTTGCTGCCAACGCTGTCCAAAACCTACGCCAATAAAGACCGTCAGGAATACTCGCGAATTCTCGATTGGGGGCTGCGCCTGTGCTTTCTGCTGGTGTTGCCGTGTGCACTGGCCTTGGCGATCCTGGCGGAACCGCTGACCGTCTCGCTGTTTCAGTACGGTGAGTTCAGTGCCCTGGATGCGGCGATGACCCAGCGCGCCCTGATGGCGTACTCGGTCGGTTTGCTCGGGCTGATCCTGATCAAGGTGCTGGCGCCCGGCTTCTATGCGCAACAAAACATCCGCACTCCGGTAAAAATTGCCGTGTTCACCCTGGTGGTCACGCAGTTGCTCAACCTTGTATTTATCGTGCCGCTGCAGCATGCCGGGCTTGCCTTGGCCATCAGCGTGGGCGCGTGCATTAACGCCGGACTGCTGTTCTGGCAGTTGCGCAAGCAAAAGCTGTTTATCGCCCAGCCGGGCTGGTCGCTGTACCTGTTCAAACTGGTGTTGGCGGTTGTCGTGATGTCGGCGGTGCTGATGGGCTTGATGCACGTTATGCCCGCCTGGGATCAAGGCCATATGCTCGAGCGCTTTATGCGCCTTGGCGGCTTGGTGGCTGCTGGCATATTGGCTTATTTCGGTATGTTGTTGCTGTTGGGCTTGCGTTTGAAGGATTTCGCCCGCAAGTCTCTGATGTAAGGAAAATTACGGTCAAACGTCTATTTTGTCGGTTTGACCTGATTTGCCTTGCGCTGTCGCCTGTCGTCACGGGCCGGGTGTGGTTATAATCGGCCACTTTATGAGCAAGAAGCGCGTTATGCAGCTGGTTCGAGGCCTTCACAATCTGCGGCCCCAAGATCGGGGCTGTGTCGCCACTATTGGCAACTTTGACGGTGTACACCGTGGTCACCAGGCTATCCTGGAGCGGCTGCGTGAACGTGCACTGGAGTTGGGCGTGCCCAGCTGCGTGGTGATTTTTGAGCCCCAGCCGCGCGAATTCTTTGCCCCTGAAACCGCTCCGGCGCGTCTGGCTCGCCTGCGCGACAAATTGCAGCTGCTGGCTGACGCCGGGGTTGATCGGGTGCTGTGCCTGGCGTTCAATCAACGACTGTGCAAGCTCAGCGCAGCCGAGTTTGTCGACACGATCCTGGTCGATGGCCTGGGTGTGCAGCACCTTGAGGTCGGTGACGACTTCCGCTTTGGCTGCGACCGGGTCGGTGATTTTGACTTCCTGCAACAAGCAGGCGTCATGCAGAACTTTACCGTCGAAGCCGCGCAAACTGTTGAGCTGGACGGCGTGCGCATCAGCAGCACCCAGGTGCGTGATGCGCTGGCCAAGGGCGATTTCGCCCAGGCAGAACGCTTGCTGGGCCGCCCGTTCCAGATTGCCGGCACGGTATTGCACGGGCAAAAGCTGGCGCGCCAATTGGGCACGCCAACCGCCAATATCCAGCTCAAGCGTCGTCGTGTTCCGTTGACCGGGGTGTACCTGGTGAGCGTCGAGATCGATGGCAAAACCTGGCCCGGCGTCGCGAATATCGGCGTCAGACCTACCGTAGCAGGGGATGGCAACGCCCATCTTGAAGTACATCTATTGGATTTCGCTGGCGATTTGTATGGCCAGCGATTGACCGTGGCATTCCACCACAAGCTGCGTGATGAGCAGCGTTTTGCCTCCCTGGAGGCGCTCAAGACGGCGATCAATGCGGACGTCGCCGCCGCCCGAGCCTTTTGGCTGGGTCAACCGCTTAAAAAGAGCCTGAAATGACCGACTACAAATCCACGTTAAACCTTCCGGACACAGCCTTCCCAATGAAGGCCGGCCTGCCACAGCGCGAACCGCAAATTTTGCAGCGCTGGGACAGCATTGGCCTGTACGGGAAGTTGCGCGAGATTAGTAAGGATCGTCCGAAGTTCGTACTTCATGACGGTCCTCCGTACGCCAACGGTACGATTCACATCGGTCATGCGCTGAACAAGATTCTGAAAGACATGATCGTGCGTTCGAAAACCCTCGCCGGTTTCGATGCGCCGTACGTACCGGGCTGGGACTGTCACGGTCTGCCTATTGAGCACAAGGTTGAAGTGACTCACGGTAAAAACCTGTCCGCGGATAAAACCCGCGAGCTGTGCCGTGCCTACGCGACCGAGCAGATCGAAGGCCAGAAATCCGAGTTCATCCGCCTGGGTGTGCTGGGTGACTTCGCCAACCCGTACAAAACCATGGACTTCAAAAACGAGGCCGGTGAAATCCGTGCCCTGGCCGAAATCGTCAAAGGCGGTTTCGTCTTCAAAGGTCTGAAGCCAGTGAACTGGTGCTTCGATTGCGGCTCGGCCCTGGCTGAAGCAGAAGTCGAATACCAGGACAAAAAGTCGTCGGCCATCGACGTTGCCTTCCCGGTTGCCGATGACGCCAAGCTGGCCGAGGCCTTTGGCCTGGCAACCTTGAGCAAGTCGGCTGCGATCGTGATCTGGACCACCACCCCGTGGACCATCCCGGCCAACCAGGCGCTGAACGTGCACCCGGAGTTCACCTACGCGCTGGTCGACGTGGGCGACAAACTGTTGGTGCTCGCTGAAGAGCTGGTTGAATCGAGCCTGGCGCGTTACAACCTGCAAGGGTCTGTGATCGCCACCACCACCGGTTCGGCACTGGAACTGATCAACTTCCGTCACCCGTTCTACGACCGCCTGTCGCCTGTTTACCTGGCTGAGTACGTTGAACTGGGCGCTGGCACCGGCGTGGTTCACTCCGCACCGGCTTACGGCGTAGACGACTTCGTGACCTGCAAAGCCTATGGCATGGTCAACGACGACATCATCAACCCGGTTCAAAGCAATGGCGTGTACGTGCCGTCGCTGGAGTTCTTCGGTGGCCAGTTCATCTGGAAAGCCAACCAGAACATCATCGACAAGTTGACCGAAGTCGACGCGTTGATGTTCACCGAAACCATCAGCCACAGCTACATGCACTGCTGGCGTCACAAAACCCCGCTGATCTACCGCGCAACCGCGCAGTGGTTTATCGGTATGGACAAAGAGCCAGTAGCGGGCGATACCCTGCGTACCCGCGCACTGCAAGCCATCGAAGACACCCAGTTCGTACCAGCCTGGGGCCAGGCGCGCCTGCATTCGATGATCGCCAACCGTCCAGACTGGTGCATCTCGCGTCAACGTAACTGGGGCGTGCCGATCCCGTTCTTCCTGAACAAGGAAAGCGGTGAGCTGCACCCACGTACCGTCGAAATGATGGAAGAAGTGGCCAAGCGCGTTGAAGTCGAAGGCATCGAAGCCTGGTTCAAGCTGGACCCGGCCGAGCTGTTGGGCGACGAAGCGCCGCTGTACGACAAAATCAGCGACACCCTGGATGTATGGTTCGATTCGGGTACTACCCATTGGCACGTGCTGCGCGGTTCGCACCCGATGGGCCACGAGACCGGCCCGCGTGCCGATCTGTACCTTGAGGGTTCCGACCAGCACCGTGGCTGGTTCCACTCGTCGTTGCTGACCGGCTGCGCCATCGACAACCACGCGCCGTACCGCGAACTGCTGACTCACGGTTTCACCGTGGACGAAGCGGGCCGCAAAATGTCCAAGTCTCTGGGCAACGTGATTGCACCGCAGAAGGTCAACGACACCCTGGGCGCTGACATCATGCGTCTGTGGGTAGCCTCGACCGACTACTCGGGCGAAATCGCAGTGTCTGACCAGATCCTGCAACGCAGTGCGGACGCCTACCGGCGTATCCGTAACACCGCGCGCTTCCTGCTTTCCAACCTGACCGGCTTCAACCCGGCCACCGACCTGCTGCCTGCTGAAGAAATGCTCGCGCTGGACCGTTGGGCAGTAGACCGCGCCCTGTTGCTGCAACGTGAGCTGGAGCTGCACTACGGCGAATACCGTTTCTGGAACGTGTACTCCAAAGTGCACAACTTCTGCGTCCAGGAACTCGGTGGTTTCTACCTCGACATCATCAAGGACCGCCAGTACACCACGGGCGCCAACAGCAAGGCCCGCCGTTCGTGCCAGACCGCGCTGTTCCACATCTCTGAAGCGCTGGTGCGCTGGATCGCTCCGATCCTGGCCTTCACCGCCGACGAACTGTGGCAATACCTGCCGGGCGAGCGCAACGAATCGGTCATGCTCAACACCTGGTATGACGGCCTGAGCGAACTGCCGGAAGGCACCGAGCTGGACCGCGACTACTGGGAGCGGATCATGGCGGTCAAGGTTGCGGTCAACAAGGAAATGGAAAACCTGCGCGCAGCCAAGGCCATTGGCGGCAACTTGCAGGCAGAAGTGACCTTGTTCGCCGAAGCTGAACTGGCCGCTGACCTGTCCAAGCTGAGCAACGAACTGCGCTTCGTCCTGATCACCTCCACCGCCAGTGTTGCGCCTTTTGCGCTGGCACCGGCTGACGCTGTGGTCACCGAAGTACCGGGCCTCAAGCTCAAAGTGGTCAAGTCGGCACACGCCAAGTGCGCGCGCTGCTGGCATTGCCGTGAAGACGTGGGCGTGAACCCGGAGCATCCGGAAATCTGCGGCCGTTGCGTTGACAACATCAGCGGCACCGGTGAGGTACGTCACTATGCCTAACACCAGCACTGCCGGGCGCTTCGGGCGCCTGGGCTGGCTCTGGTTGACTGTGCTGGTCCTGGTCATTGACCTGACCAGCAAGGTCTATTTCGACAACGCCTTGCAGATGTACCAGCAAATCGTGGTCATCCCGGACCTGTTCAGCTGGACGCTGGCCTACAACACCGGCGCAGCCTTCAGCTTTTTGGCTGACAGTGCTGGCTGGCAGCGTTGGCTGTTTGCCCTGATCGCCATTGTGGTCAGCGCCGTGCTGATCGTCTGGCTCAAGCGCCTTGGGCGCAATGACACCTGGTTGGCGATTGCGCTGGCGCTGATTTTGGGCGGCGCGTTGGGCAACCTGTATGACCGGATTGTGTACGGTCATGTGGTCGATTTCATTCTGGTGCATTGGCAAAACCGCTGGTATTTCCCGGCCTTCAACTTCGCCGACAGTGCGATTTGCGTGGGTGCGGTGATGCTGGCACTGGATATGTTCAAAAGTAAAAAGTCTGGAGAACCGGCTCATGACTGAGCAACGTATTGGCCAGAACACGGAAGTCACGCTGCATTTCGCATTGCGCCTGGAGAATGGCGACACCGTCGACAGTACATTCGACAAGTCCCCGGCGACCTTCAAGGTGGGTGATGGCAGCCTGTTGCCAGGTTTTGAAGCCGCTTTGTTCGGCTTCAAGGCGGGCGACAAACGCACCCTGCAAATCCCCCCGGAAAACGCGTTCGGCCAGCCCAACCCGCAAAACGTACAGATCATTCCTCGTTCGCAGTTCAAGGACATGGACTTGTCTGAAGGTTTGCTGGTGATCTTCAATGACGCGGCCAACACCGAGCTGCCGGGTGTGGTCAAAGCCTTTGACGACGAGCAAGTGACCATCGATTTCAACCACCCGTTGTCAGGCAAAACCCTGACCTTCGACGTGGAAATCAAAGACGTTAAAGCGCTGTAATTCAGAGCCCGGCGTGTGCCGGGCCTGATTGGCATTTTTTTTCTGCGCGACCCACGAGGCTCAGCATGCACATCAAACTCGCCAACCCCCGTGGCTTCTGCGCTGGGGTGGACCGAGCGATTGAAATCGTCAATCGCGCTCTCGAAGTCTTCGGTCCGCCTATTTATGTTCGCCACGAAGTGGTGCACAACAAATTTGTGGTCGAAGACCTGCGCTCCCGTGGCGCGATCTTTGTTGAAGAGCTGGACCAGGTGCCGGATGACGTCATCGTGATTTTCAGTGCCCACGGCGTTTCCCAGGCCGTGCGTACCGAAGCTGCAGGCCGTGGCCTCAAAGTGTTCGATGCCACCTGCCCGCTGGTGACCAAGGTGCATATCGAAGTGGCACGTTACAGCCGCGATGGCCGTGAGTGCATCTTGATCGGCCACGCCGGGCACCCGGAAGTCGAAGGCACCATGGGGCAGTACGACGCGAGCAATGGCGGCGCGATTTATTTGGTTGAAGACGAAAAAGATGTCGCCAACCTGCACGTCAACAACCCCGAAAAACTCGCGTTTGTGACTCAGACCACCTTGTCGATGGACGACACCAGCCGTGTGATCGACGCGCTGCGTTCGCGCTTCCCGGCCATTGGCGGCCCGCGCAAGGACGACATCTGCTACGCCACGCAAAACCGTCAG
Organism: Pseudomonas helleri; assembly: GCF_045830615.1. Classification (NCBI taxonomy): domain Bacteria; kingdom Pseudomonadati; phylum Pseudomonadota; class Gammaproteobacteria; order Pseudomonadales; family Pseudomonadaceae; genus Pseudomonas; species Pseudomonas helleri. Next base: position 788,733 of record NZ_CP174501.1, read on the forward strand.
GATGCGGTTAAGCAACTGGCCGACGAGTGCGACGTGGTCTTGGTGGTGGGTAGCCCGAACAGCTCAAACTCCAACCGTTTGCGCGAGCTGGCTGAACGCATGGCCACCCCGGCTTACCTGATTGATGGTGCCGAAGACCTGCAACAAAGCTGGTTTGAAGGTGTGCAGCGCATTGGTATTACCGCAGGGGCGTCGGCGCCTGAGGTGCTGGTGCGCGGTGTGATTCAGCAGTTGCATGCCTGGGGCGCAACGGGGGCAGACGAACTGGCTGGCCGCGAAGAGAACATCACCTTCTCGATGCCTAAAGAACTGCGCGTTCGCTCCCTGATTTAAGCCGTGGCACACAATGCCTGCGTTGCTTGATCGCTGCGCAGGCTGATGCGACCGCTCTTGGCGAGTACCACCTGGTAGTGGCTCAGAGCGGTGTCGGCCTGGCAAACATGTAACGTCCCCGCCTGAAATGCCCCGCCACTTAATAACGGTTCGCCCAGCGGGTTGAACCGCACGTAATGTTTGACCGGTGTATTACCGGCAATCGGTATTTGCGCGTTGCCTTGCTTGTACGCAAGGACCGGGTTGCTCTCATCCAGATGCCCCCGGCCGCTCTGATCCAGAATAATCCTCCAGCCTTTGCTCCAATCGTCTTGCAGTGCGTGCACCACTACATAGTGGTGGCGAACCAGCGCCTCGGTGCGCGCGTTACGCAAACCGCTGGCCAATTGTTCGGCCGCGACCTGACGGCGTTGCTGTTCAACCAGAACGCCGTAGGCCGGGCCGGCGAATTGCGCGGTAATCGCGACAATCGCCAGCGTGAACAACAGTTGGATCATGCTCATGCCGTGTTGATACACGTTGTCCTCCCTGGACATGCCCTCGCGCTTCCTTGCGCTTGTATCGGTATAGCTCAGCCATGGCGGGTGCTGCTCATGCAACGATTTCAGCATGTTTAAAGCGTTATCAGCGTTAGGTAGCTGACCTGAATGGACGATTAGTCCCGGCGCTTTACCAGCCAGATCCTACAAACATGGCCCGTGTGCAGGGCTAGGCTTTTGGCAGGTCGACACAGGACGTGTCGACGAGTGAAGGCCAGGGTGGCGCACATGAATCGATCGTATAAATGCCGGCAAAGCGGAGTCACCTTGATTGAGGTGCTAGTGGCGACGGTTATTTTGGCGGGCGGGCTGCTGGGGGCGGCGGCCGTACAGCTGAATGCGCTGAAACACACCGACAGCGCGTTAATGACCACCCAAGCCAGTTTTATTGCCTACGACATGCTGGATCGTATTCGCGCCAACCCTGCGGCTGATTACGCAGGGCAGAGTGCCGGATCGGGGTTGCACAGTGTGCTGGGCCAGGATTTGAGTGACTTCAAGCGCAATGTTCGCCAATTCGGTGGGGCAAGTGCCAAAGGCAGCATTGCGATCAACGAGCGTCAGGTGGCCATCACTCTGCAATGGGACGACACGCGTGCCGGGGGCCAGTGGCAAACATTCAGCCTGACCAGCCAGATCACATCCGGGTTCGCGGTGGGCGCCTCATGACACGCCGCAATACCGGGTTTGGCCTGATAGAGCTGCTGATCGCTCTGGCGCTGGGCGTGCTGCTGGTATCGGGAGCCACGCAGGTATTTTTGAGTGCCCGTGAGACTTACCTTGCGCAGTATGCCGCCGCCATCGCCCAAGAAGACGCCCGTTTTGTCCTGAGCAAAATCGCGCAGGAAATTCGCATGGTTGGCATGTTCGGCTGCCTGTCGGCAGACAGCATCATCAATGCGCCTGCCGTGTTCCAGACGCCTGTTTCATGGCAGGGCGCAGCGGGTTCCAGGTCGTGGCGGTTCGTCAGTGGCGATGTCGGCCTGCAAGGCACCCGGCCAGACTGGACGGTGGTGTCGGACTGTAAACGTTATGCACAGGCCTATGCCGGGCAGCCTGGGCCGTTGGCGCCCGGTGAAACCGCCTTTGCACTGCGTACCGTTGTTTACTGGTTTGAGAACGGGCAACTCAAGACGGGCTCAAGTAAAACGGTGCTTCTGGATAACGTGGCGGCGTTTGAGGTGATGTTTGGTGTCGCCGGTTCGGCCGCGGGGGCATCGGTTCAGCGCTATGAGCAAAGCCCAAGTAGTTTGGCCAGTATCCGCAGCCTGAAAATCGTCCTGACACTGCGCGATCCCAAGGCGCGGGTAAAGGACCAGACCTACCACTTAGTGGTGGCCCTGCGTAATCGGCTGGGTTAGGGGGCTTATGCGCGATTACCCGCGTAAACAGTCGGGCATGGTCCTGCTGGTAAGCCTGACATTGTTGCTGTTGCTCAGTGTGCTGGGGCTTACCTCCTTACAGAGCGCCGTGCAGCAAGAAAAAATGGCCGGCAGTGTGTGGTTTGCCAACCAGTCACTGCAGGCCGCTGAAACGGGGCTACGCATGGGCGAGGCGCAGGTGCAGACGCAGTGGCGTGAGCTGCTGGCATGTAGCGCGCCGACTCGATGCGTGCCGCCTTCGTCGGCCCGCACACAGGTTTTACCCGGCCTGGACCCGCAGTCCGGGGTGTTGTGGCTCAAGGCGCCTGAGGGCGTGTTTGGCCTTCAAAGCATTGGGGCGGGCGTGACGCCTGCGCACTTGCCCGGTATTGCTTCCGCGCACTTTTACCGTGTGACCGCCGTGGGTGCGCGCGGCCCTTCGCGTACGGTGCTAGAGAGCGTTTATGTGCGTTACCAGCCCGCAGACAGCGAGGCGAATGAACCTGTGCGCCAGCAGTTTCGACGCATCATGTGGCGGCAAATCCAGTAAGGGCAACGATATGAATCGGTATGACGCAGGGTTCACTTTGATGGAGCTTATGATCGTGGTGGCGATCATCGGCATCCTTGGCGCGTTTGCGTATCCGCTTTACAGCGACTCAGTGAAGCGCGGCTATCGCGCTCAGTTGGTGCTGCTGTTGTCAGAACAATCCCAAAGTCTTGAGCGTTTTTATGCGAAAAAAGGTTTATACAGTGGGGCGGAAAATGTCAGCCCGGGTAATCAGCACTACCTGATGACCTCTGAGCTCGCCGATCACACCTACTTGTTAACGGCGACACGTCGAGCAGACTCGCCCATGGCGGGAGACGCCTGTGGTGACTACACGTTGAACCACGTGGGCCTGGCAGCCAATACAAACGCCGCCCCGGACCTGACAAGGCAACAGTGTTGGGGGCGCTGACGATTAATGTGCATTTTTTGAGCTGAGTGGATAGATGGCTAAGCAGCAACGAGTGGTGATTGTAGGCGGTGGCGTGATCGGGCTTCTGACGGCGTTTAACCTGGCGGCCGAGGTTGAGCACGTGGTTTTGCTGGATCGCAGTGGCGTCGGGCAGGAGTCTTCATGGGCCGGCGGCGGGATTGTCTCGCCCCTGTACCCTTGGCGCTACAACCCGGCCGTCACGGCATTGGCGCATTGGTCGCAGGATTTTTATCCACAACTGGCCGACCGGCTGTTCAACACCACCGGTGTTGATCCAGAAGTCCACACCACCGGCCTGTACTGGCTGGACCTCGAAGACGAAGAGCTAGCGCTGGCGTGGGCGCAACGTGAAGGTCGCCCTTTAAGTGCCGTTGAGATCCCGGCAGTAGAACAGGCCGTGCCCGTACTGGGCCGTGGCTACTCGCGTGCGATTTACATGGCGGATGTGGCGAACGTACGTAACCCGCGGCTGGTTAAATCACTGAAAGCGGCGCTGCACGCCATGGCGAATGTGACGATTCATGAACACTGTGAGGTGCAGGGGTTTATTCGTGAGGGCAGCACCATTGCCGGTGTTAACACCGCGCAGGGTGAGATTCGCGGCGACCAGGTGGTGTTGTCGGCGGGTGCCTGGAGCGGCGAGTTGCTGGGCCTTTTGGGCCTGGAGCTGCCAGTGGAGCCGGTAAAAGGGCAGATGATCTTGTACAAGTGCGCGCCTGATCTGCTGTCGAGCATGGTCTTGGCAAAAGGCCGTTATGCGATCCCGCGCCGGGATGGGCATATCTTGATCGGCAGTACGCTGGAGCACGAAGGCTTTGATAAAACCCCGACCGACGTAGCGCTTGAAAGCCTTAAGGCTTCGGCCGTTGAGTTGATCCCTGCGCTGGCGGACGCCGAGTTAGTGGGGCATTGGGCTGGCCTGCGACCGGGCTCGCCCGAAGGCATCCCGTACATTGGCCGAGTATCAGGGTTTGACGGGTTGTGGCTTAACTGCGGGCACTACCGTAATGGCCTGGTGCTGGCGCCAGCGTCGTGTCAGTTGTTTGCCGACCTGTTGCTGGGCCGTGAGCCGATTATCGACCCGGCGCCGTATGCGCCGACCGGGCGGATTTAAAGCACACCAACCCGTAGCAGTTGACGAGCCTTGCGAGGCTACGTCCGGCTGCGCAGCAGTCGTAAAACCAAGATCAAAAGATCGCGAGGCAAGCTCGCTCCTACAAGGGTGTGACCACCGTAGGAGCGCGCTTTTGACTTTAGCGGGGGGCTTGTGGCCCTTGCTGCAGGTGCTCTTGTGAGCAGAACCATTGCTGCTGTTTGCTCAGGGCGCGATCGCGCGGCAGGTGCACGCCGCAGTGGGCGCAACGCACCATCGGTTGTGCGCCCGGATCGGCCGGTTTTTTAGGCGCCTGGAGGCTGGCTTTGTATTTGCGCCAGAACCACACGCCAGCCGCAATCAGAGCAGCCCAGATCAGTAAACGAAGCATGGTTATCCGCTATTCGAGAAAAGGTCAGCCAGTTTAGCCAAGGACTTGGCGGGCGCACAGCAGCAAATCACAGACCAAAAAAAGAGCCCCGAAGGGCTCTTTTTTTATTGCCGAACAATCAGTCGAACAGACCAAAGGTCATGTAGCTGAACCACGAGCGGCTTTTGCTGGTGTCTTCCGGGTCTTCGATAATGTTGCCATCAGCGTCTTTGGCTTTGAGCTCCGACGGAATGGCGTCCTTGGCATCCTGGTATTGCTTCTGGATGTCGAGGTTGGCGCGGGTTTCACCCGGTGGCAGCGGTGTCGATGACTCGATCAGGCCCAGGGTGGCCTTGCTCAGCCACGAACGGTTGTCAGACTCGGAAACCTGCGGCACAAACTCACCGTTCACCAGGCTTGGGTGGTTCGGGTAGTTGTCCTTGAGCACTTCAAGGCTGGTGGCAGCCAGTTGGTCGAGGTGCATGCGCTGGTAAGACTCAACCATCACCGCCAGGCCGTCACCGACCGAAGGGGTTTCCTGGAAGTTTTCAACCACATAACGGCCACGGTTGGCAGCTGCGACATAAGCCTGACGGGTCAGGTAGTAATCGGCCACGTGGATTTCGTATGCCGCCAGCAGGTTACGCAGGTAAATCATGCGTTGCTTGGCGTCAGGAGCATAACGGCTGTTCGGGAAACGGCTGGTGAGCTGGGCGAACTCGTTGTAGGAGTCGCGTGCAGCGCCCGGGTCACGCTTGGTCATGTCCAGCGGCAGGAAGCGCGCCAGCAGGCCAACGTCCTGGTCAAACGAGGTCAGGCCCTTGAGGTAGTAGGCGTAGTCGACGTTTGGATGCTGCGGATGCAGGCGAATAAAACGCTCGGCGGCGGACTTGGCCGCTTCCGGTTCGGAGTTTTTGTAGTAGGCGTAGATCAGTTCGAGCTGTGCCTGGTCGGCATAACGGCCGAACGGGTAGCGCGACTCTAAAGCCTTCAGCTTGGCGGTGGCACTGGTATAGCTGTTGTTGTCCAGGTCGGCCTGCGCCTGCTGGTACAACTCGACTTCGCTCAAGTTTTCGTCAACGACTTCTTTTGTCGACGAGCAAGCGGCGGTCAGTGCGAGGATGGCGATCAGCAGCAGGTGTTTCACTTGCATGGCGGCTTGCGTCCCTATGACGGCCGCTGTCTTGGGCGGGTCCGTCCTGTTATGATGAGCGCCCCGTGAAAAGCCTCGGGGCAAAAGACGCCGTATTTAACCACAAGCGCGCAGCCGAAACCAAAGGCTTGGCGCGGTCCTGATGAGCATGTCCGAGAAAATTCAACTTCGCGAAGAGGTGCCGTCCGAACTGGGTGGCCAACGCCTCGATCAAGTCGCCGCACAATTATTCGCTGAGCACTCGCGCTCGCGCCTTTCCGCCTGGATCAAAGACGGCCGCCTTACAGTGGACGGAGCCGTCATACGCCCTCGTGATATCGTCCACGGGGGTGCCATCCTGGAGCTGACTGCCGAGCAGGAAGCACAGGGTGAATGGGTCGCCCAAGACATCCCTCTGGATATCGTTTACGAAGACGATGACATTCTGGTGATCAACAAGCCTGCGGGCCTGGTGGTGCACCCGGCTGCCGGTCACGCCGACGGTACGTTGCTCAACGCCTTGCTGCACCACGTGCCGGACATTGTGAATGTGCCGCGTGCGGGGATCGTGCATCGCCTCGACAAAGACACCACCGGTCTGATGGTGGTCGCCAAGACCATCCAGGCGCAGACACAACTGGTTGCACAGTTGCAGAGCCGCAGTGTCAGCCGTATTTATGAGTGCATCGTGATCGGTGTCGTCACCGCCGGGGGCAAGATCAACGCGCCCATCGGCCGTCACGGCCAGCAACGCCAGCGCATGGCGGTCATGGAAGGCGGCAAGCAGGCGGTGAGTCATTACCGTGTGCTTGAGCGTTTCCGTTCCCACACTCATGTGCGGGTCAAGCTCGAAACCGGTCGCACGCACCAGATTCGCGTCCACATGGCGCACATTAATTTCCCGTTGGTCGGAGACCCTGCCTACGGCGGTCGCTTCCGTATCCCGCCGGCAGCGAATGTGAACATGGTCGAATCGCTTAAAAACTTCCCGCGCCAGGCCCTGCATGCGCGTTTCCTCGAGTTGGATCATCCGACGAGCGGTGTACGCATGAGCTGGGAATCGCCATTGCCGGACGACTTTACCTGGTTGCTGACCCTGCTTAAGCAAGACCGTGAGGCTTTTATCGGATGAACACCTTCCTGATTCCTGACTGGCCCGCGCCGGCAGGCGTCAGGGCCTGTGTGACCACCCGTGCGGGCGGCGTCAGTGTGGCGCCGTTCGACAGCTTCAATCTGGGCGACCATGTGGGCGACGACCCCGTCGACGTTGCCCATAACCGCCATCGCTTGACCCATATTTTTGACGTACAGCCCGCCTGGCTTAGCCAGGTTCACGGGGTTGTCGTTGCGCCTGCCACCCCCGGCCAGATCGCAGAGGCCGATGCCAGTTGGACAGCCACCCCCGGCATTGCCTGTACGGTAATGACGGCTGACTGTTTGCCTGCCTTGTTCTGTGATCGCGCGGGCACTCGCGTCGCTGCGGCTCATGCCGGTTGGCGCGGGCTGGCGGCCGGTGTGCTTGAAGCGGCGGCGCAAAGCCTCAATGTTGAACCTCAGGACATACTGGTCTGGCTTGGCCCGGCCATCGGCCCCAAGGCCTTTGAAGTCGGCGGCGAAGTGCGTGAAGTCTTTATAAAAGACCTGCCCGACGCCGCTGCGGCTTTTGTTCCGAGCATCAATGAAGGCCGCTACATGGCCGACATCTATGAGCTGGCGCGCCTGCGTCTGGCCCGCTGCGGCATTACGGCTGTGTATGGCGGCGGTTTTTGCACCGTTACCGACCCGCGTTTTTTCTCCTACCGGCGCAGCCCTCGCACTGGCCGTTTCGCCTCACTGGTCTGGATCGAAACACCTGCCAGTTGACGTACATCATTTTCTATACGCTTGAAACTCTCGAAACCGCCCGCATCTACTAAGGTATCTGGCAGGTTTCTTCATTCAGGAGTTTCCATCCCTCCGGCCTGCTCATAAGGAAGGTGACGAATGCGTATAGATAGATTAACCAGCAAGTTGCAATTGGCGTTGTCCGATGCCCAGTCATTGGCCGTTGGTCATGACCATCCGGCTATTGAGCCTGTGCACTTGATGCAAGCATTGTTGGAACAGCAGGGCGGTTCGATCAAGCCGCTGCTGATGCAAGTCGGTTTTGATGTAAACAGCCTGCGCAAAGAGCTGACCAAAGAGCTCGACCAACTGCCAAAAATTCAGAATCCAACCGGCGACGTGAATATGTCGCAGGACTTGGCGCGTCTGTTGAATCAGGCAGATCGTCTGGCGCAGCAAAAAGGCGATCAGTACATCACCAGCGAGCTGGTCGTGCTGGCCGCGATGGACGACAACAACAAGTTGGGTAAATTGTTGTTGAGCCAGGGCGTAACCAAAAAAGCCCTGGAAAACGCCATCAACAACCTGCGTGGCGGCGAAGCGGTCAACGATCCAAACGCTGAAGAGTCGCGTCAGGCGCTGGATAAATACACCATCGACCTGACCAAGCGTGCGGAAGACGGCAAGCTCGACCCGGTGATTGGCCGTGACGATGAGATTCGTCGCACCATTCAGGTCTTGCAACGCCGGACCAAAAACAACCCGGTACTGATCGGTGAGCCTGGCGTGGGTAAAACCGCGATTGCTGAAGGTTTGGCGCAGCGGATCATCAATGGCGAAGTGCCGGATGGTCTTAAAGGCAAGCGCCTGCTGTCGCTGGACATCGGCGCGCTGATTGCCGGTGCCAAGTTCCGTGGCGAATTCGAAGAGCGTCTGAAAGCAGTGCTCAACGAGCTCTCGAAACAGGAAGGGCAAGTCATCCTGTTTATCGACGAACTGCACGTCATGGTCGGTGCCGGTAAAGGCGAGGGCGCCATGGATGCGGGCAACATGCTCAAGCCAGCGCTGGCCCGGGGCGAACTGCATTGCGTCGGTGCGACCACGCTCAACGAGTACCGCCAATATATAGAGAAGGACGCAGCGCTTGAGCGTCGCTTCCAGAAAGTATTGGTCGATGAGCCAAGTGAAGAAGACACCATCGCGATTCTGCGGGGGCTGAAAGAGCGCTATGAAGTGCACCACAAGGTGGCGATCACCGACGGTGCGATCATTGCGGCGGTCAAACTCAGCCATCGCTACATCACTGATCGGCAGTTGCCTGACAAGGCAATCGACCTGATGGACGAAGCGGCCAGCCGCATCCGCATGGAGATCGACTCCAAGCCTGAAGTGCTGGACCGTCTTGAGCGCCGCTTGATTCAACTAAAGGTTGAAGCCCAGGCGCTGAAGAAAGAAGAAGATGAGGCGGCGAAAAAACGTCTCGAGAAACTGCAGGAAGAAATCGAGCGCCATGAGCGTGAGTATTCTGACCTGGAAGAAATCTGGACCTCGGAAAAAGCCGAAGTGCAGGGTTCTGCCCAGATCCAGCAGAAAATCGAGCAGGCTCGCCAAGAGCTGGAAGTGGCACGCCGCGGTGGCAATCTTAACCGCATGGCCGAGTTGCAGTACGGGATCATCCCTGACCTGGAACGCAGCCTGCAGATGGTCGACGAGCACAGCAACCAGACTGAGAACCAGTTGTTGCGCAGCAAAGTGACCGAAGAAGAAATCGCTGAAGTCGTCTCGAAGTGGACCGGTATCCCCGTGTCGAAAATGCTCGAAGGCGAACGCGAAAAACTCATGAACATGGAAAACCTGTTGCATGAGCGCGTGATTGGTCAGGACGAGGCCGTGGTGGCCGTGGCGAACGCGGTACGTCGTTCGCGGGCTGGCTTGAGTGACCCGAACCGTCCAAGCGGCTCGTTCATGTTCCTGGGCCCAACCGGTGTCGGTAAAACCGAGTTGTGCAAGGCGCTGGCCGAGTTCCTCTTTGATACTGAAGAGGCAATGGTACGGATCGACATGTCCGAGTTCATGGAGAAACATTCCGTGGCCCGACTGATCGGTGCGCCACCAGGGTATGTGGGTTACGAAGAAGGCGGTTACCTGACCGAAGCAGTACGGCGCAAGCCTTACTCGGTGGTGCTGCTGGATGAAGTCGAGAAGGCGCACCCGGATGTGTTCAACGTGCTGCTGCAAGTGCTTGAAGACGGTCGCCTGACTGACAGTCATGGCCGTACGGTGGATTTCCGCAATACGGTGATCGTGATGACCTCCAACCTGGGCTCTGCTCAGATCCAGGAACTGGTCGGTGATCGTGAAGCCCAACGGGCTGCGGTGATGGATGCGGTGAGTACGCACTTCCGTCCGGAGTTTGTGAACCGGATCGACGAAGTGGTGATCTTCGAGCCTCTGGCACGTGATCAGATCGCGGGCATTGCCGAGATCCAGCTGGGTCGTCTGCGCAGCCGTCTGGCTGAGCGTGACCTGACGCTGGAACTGAACCAGGATGCCTTGGACAAGTTGATCGCTGTGGGTTACGACCCGGTGTATGGCGCACGGCCACTCAAACGTGCGATTCAGCGCTGGATCGAAAACCCGCTGGCACAACTGATTCTTTCGGGTCAGTTCTTGCCAGGCACCACGGTAGTGGCCAGTGTGAAAGACGACGAAATCGTCTTCGCATAAGGCTCAAGGCCCGTGTTTTAAGGAAGGCCTCACTGAGTGAGGCCTTTTTTTACTTAGGGTGTTGATCTGTAAGGAAAACGCTTGTAAGATGCGCCCCGCAGTAAGTCACCCGCAACGGCAACTTGGCCCAAACCAAGAAGCCCATTAGAAGACCTAAATCATTGTCTTCTAAGGAAAAAAAAGGGTTGACAAGGGTTTGAAAGGTTGTAAAATGGCCCGCCTCAGAGACGCCAACGCAGCGATGCGAAGAAGTCAAAGAGAGCTGCAAAGATGTAAAGCAGTAACGTTGTAAATTGAAACAAATAGTTCCGCGATAGCTCAGTTGGTAGAGCAAATGACTGTTAATCATTGGGTCCCTGGTTCGAGTCCAGGTCGTGGAGCCAGTTTCAAGCCGGGGTATAGCGCAGTCCGGTAGCGCGCCTGCTTTGGGAGCAGGATGTCAGGAGTTCGAATCCCCTTACCCCGACCATTTTTGGGTCGTTAGCTCAGTTGGTAGAGCAGTTGGCTTTTAACCAATTGGTCGTAGGTTCGAATCCCACACGACCCACCATTTTTGGCTCCAGTTCGCTGGAGCTAGATCTTAAGATCAGAGGCCAAAAGCGCTGATCGAAGAAGGCGCCTCTTGAAGGTGCCTTTTTTTTACCGGGGTATAGCGCAGTCCGGTAGCGCGCCTGCTTTGGGAGCAGGATGTCAGGAGTTCGAATCCCCTTACCCCGACCATTTTCTGCCCGGCAGTAATGGGTGTGAAAAATCAGGCACTGATGCCAATCGCATCAGAGGCCATAAAAAAAGCGTCCTTCGGGACGCTTTTTTTATGCCTGTAGAAAACCCGGTTCCCCGCGACCTTGTAGTCGCTGCCGCAGGCTGCGATAAGGCCCGAAGGGCCTTCGGTTTTAAGCAGGACCGCGATGCGGTCCATCGCAGCCTTTGGCAGCGACTACAGGCCCATCACGCCTTCGCGGCCTTGGCGTCGGCGTCCTGCAGATCTTGCAATGCCGCTGAATATTGATCGGCCTCGGCTTTTGGCACCATCTGCCATGACGGTTTGCGCACCGCATAGAAGATGAACGGCGGCACGCCAGCAATCACCAGTCCGATCAACAAGACCCCTGCGTACTCGAAAAACGGCATGCTGCTGAAGTTATTCGGTGGGATAAAGCCGAACACCAACGCCACGCACGTCGAGAACAGCCCCAGGTAGCACCAGCCATGCAGCCCTTTAAGAACATAGCCGCGTTTAACGTTGGGCTGAGTTTTACGCAGCTTCATGGCGGAGAGGAACATAAACACATAAATAATCAGGTACATCAGCGCCGCCATCGCACTGATCATCCAAAACGCATCGGACACGTTGTCGATAAAGATGTAAATCGTTGAGAGCAACGTGACGATCACGGCCTGCAGGTACAAAATATTTTTCTGTACGCCTTTTTTGTTCACTTCTTGCAGCACAGGCGGGAGCATCCCGGCCTTGCCCACAAACAACAGACCCGTCGAAGGCCCTGCCGTCCAGGCCAGTACTCCGCCCAACGCCCCGATAATCAGCAAAATTGCCATGATCGGCGTCGCCCACGGCATGTTGAACCCTGCAAAGAAAGCGGCATAGGCCTGAATCACACCGGCTGTGAGGCTGGTTGAGTCAGCCGGTACCACCAGCGAAATCGCCACGGTCGGCGGGATGAACACCAGCAGGATCATAAAGAACGCCAAAAGAATCGCACGCGGCATTTCTTTTTGCGGGTTACGCAATTCGCGGGCGTGGATGGCGTTCATTTCGATACCGGCAAACGCCAAAAAGTTACTCACAATCAACACCAGGCCGGTAATCACCCCGGTGAATTCGCGCCACAAGTCCGAGTGCAGGTTGTGCGGGCCTGCCTTAACCGTGGTGGAAGTGTCGAAAATGGCCGGGATCAGCGCGTCCAGGGTTAATGGCGCCGCAGACTTGTGCCCCAGTACCAGCCAGGCCACGCCCAGCAATACCAGCACGGCAGCAGGCAGGGCCGTGCCCAGCAACATGAACCAGGACGTCAGCTTGGACAGCGCACCCAGGCCGTTAAGCGCGACAAACGTTGATAACCAATACAACACGATGATCACCGCCGCCGTGAACACCCCGCTTTTGGCCAGGTCCGGGTTAATCAAGTAAGCCATGGTACTGGCTGCAAATCCGAGCACGATGGGGTACCACACCACCACCTGCACCCACATGAACCACATGATAAAAAAGCCCGGACGGTCGCCGTACGCCTGCCTCACCCAGCCGTAAATCCCGCCGTTCCAGCCGGTGCCCAGTTCAGAGGCCACCAGTGACACGGGGATGAAGAACAGCAGGGCCGGAATCACATACAGAAAAATAGAGCCCAGGCCATAAACGGCCATGGTCGGTAGTGAACGGATACTGGCAACAGCGGCCACCATCATGAAACAGATGGTGAGCCATGACATGTAAGTTTTTGCTTTGCTGGTCGTAGCCATTTGCGCCTCCCTTAATCTTCCTGATCAGTGCAGCAAGCTCAGATTGAGCGTGCGGCTGAGATATTCAGCGGCCAATTGGCCGCGAACGCTGTTGCCTGCTACATCCAGTGGCGGGGCAAAGGCGGCGATGGCGCACACCCCCGGTACAACGGCCAGAATCCCGCCGCCAACACCGCTTTTGCCGGGTAAACCGACTTTGTAGTACCAGTCGCCGGTGGTGTCATAAAGGCCATTTAAGGTCATTTCGGACAGTATCGGCGCTACGTTTTTGGCCTCTACCACGCGTTTTCCGGTGAGCGGATTGACCCCGCCATTAGCCAGGGTCACGCCCATCGTGACCAGGTCCTGGCAGGTGATCGACACCGAACATTGGCGGGTATACACGGCGCAAACTTCCATCGGATCGGCGTACATGTAGCCGTAACTTTGCAGCAGCCAGGCGATGCCGCGATTGTGCTGATTGCTGGCAGCTTCGGACTTGTACACCTCTTCGTTGACGCTTAACTCGCGCCCGGCAAAGGCGTTGTAAGTGGCCTGGATTTTCTCCCAGCGCACTTGCGGGTTTTCGGCCTTGATCAAGCTGACGGTGGCCATGGCGCCGGCGTTTACAAACGGGTTGAGTGGTCGGCCTTTGTGCAATTCCAGGGCGACCACCGAGTTAAAAGGTTCGCCGGTCGGGTCACAGCCAATCTTGCTGCGCAACGTTTGCGGGCTGTATTCGTCGAGCACATGGGCGAGGGTGAAGACTTTGGAAATCGACTCGATGGCGAACTCGTAATCGGTGTCTCCGACCTCGGCATGGGTGCCGTCGCAGAACATGATGCTGATGCCGAACAACTGCGAAGGGACAGACGCCAGATAGGGGATGTAACTGGCGTTTTTACCGTGGTGGTTGCTGGCGAAGCGTTTCAAGGCTTCCTCCAGGGCCTGTGTGACGGTGGCGTCGGCAGTCGTGACTTTTCGCTTCATTACGCTCGCTCCGTGAGTTCAGTACAGGAACGAAGACTATAGATCGGAAAAAAAGCGTTGATCGTAAATCGAACAGCAAACTTCAAATGCTTAGCTAAGCTGCATGGGTCGATGCTGAGCCGGTGGCAAGCGGTAGGTTCAGTTGTGTTGCTTATTACTCAAGGAGAGTTTTCATGGCACTGCACCGCGTCAAGCGTCACTCTGCGACTGACCCTATTTTTGGTTCATCGACTTTGGATCATGCCGCCGCGATCAAGCGCTTCCCGGAGTCGGAGCAGGTCGCAAGCGAGGTTTTCCAGTTGGTCCACGACGAGTTGTATCTGGACGGCAACTCCCGACAGAACCTCGCCACTTTCTGCCAAACCTGGGCAGAAGACGAAGTGCACCGGCTTATGGATCTGTCGATCGACAAAAACATGATCGACAAAGACGAGTATCCGCAATCGGCGGAGCTTGAGAGCCGTTGCATCCATATGCTGGCCGACTTATGGCATTCCCCTGATGCGGCGAGCACCTTGGGCACCTCCACCGTGGGTTCCAGCGAAGCTTGCATGCTCGGCGGTCTGGCTGCGCTGTGGCGCTGGCGTGCTGCACGTAAAGCCGCTGGCAAATCGACTGCCACCCCGAACATGGTCTGCGGGCCGGTGCAGGTGTGCTGGCATAAGTTTGCCCGTTATTGGGACGTAGAAATCCGCGAAGTGCCGATGTCCGAAGGCCACTGGTTCATGACCCCGGAAGACCTCGACGGCCGGGTCGATGAGAACACCATCGTGGTGGTGCCGACGTTTGGCCAAACCTTTACCGGCTTGTACGAGACGGTCCAACCGTTGTCAGACGCCCTCGATGAGCTGGAAAAACGCACCGGCCTGAGCGTTGATATTCACGTCGACGGTGCCAGCGGCGCATTTTTGGCCCCGTTCTGTGCACCTGAAGTGCTGTGGGATTTCCGTGTTGCCCGGGTCAAATCCATCAGCACCTCCGGCCACAAATTCGGCCTGGCGCCATTGGGTGCAGGCTGGGTGGTCTGGCGCGATGCGCAAGACCTGCCAGAAGGGTTGATCTTCCACGTGAACTACCTGGGCGGCGACATGCCGACGTTCGCCCTGAACTTCTCGCGCCCGGCCGGGCAGATTATTTCCCAGTACTACAACTTCTTGCGTCTGGGGCGTGAGGGCTACGAGCGTATTCACTCGGAATGCTATGCCACGGCGCAGTACCTGGCACGTGAACTGGTCAAGATCGGGCCGTTTGAAATGCTCTTCAGTGGCGACCCCAAGCTCGGGATCCCGGCACTGACCTGGCGTTTGAAGCCGGGCGCCGACACCAATTACACCCTGTATGACCTGGCTGACCGGTTGCGTATTCGTGGCTGGCTGGTGCCCGCGTACAGCCTGCCGGCGAATGTTGAAGACGTCGTGGTGCAGCGGATTCTGGTCAGACAAGGCCTGTCGATCGACATGGCCAAGCTGCTGCTGGAAGACTTTGCGCGCAACGTGAAGTTTTTTGAAGACCACAAACCTCACGGCTTTAAAGGCCGTGAGGCGGAAGCGGGGAACCACGCAGGGCGTTGAAACCTGTGGTCGCTGTCCAGGCATGAGGCCGCGCCTCGTGCCTCGTCAGCGGCTACGGTTAATGCAGTTTCAGGCGCGGCTCGGTGCCGCGTCCGATTCTGCTGCCCAGCATCAGCATCAACGTACGGAACGTGCCATACAGCGCCATCTGGTGCATGCGGTACAGCGAAATGTAGAACATCCGCGCCAACCAGCCTTCCAGCATCACGGTGCCCATCAGGCTGCCCATCAAGTTACCCACCGCCGAAAAACTCGACAGCGAGATCAACGAGCCGTAATCGCGGTAGTGGTAGTCCGGCAATTGCGTTTTACCTTCCAGGCGCAGCTTCAGCGATTTGGCCAGCAACGAAGCCTGCTGGTGAGCTGCTTGCGCGCGCGGTGGCACCATCTTGTCGGTGCCCGGTTGCGGGCAGGCCGCGCAATCACCAAAGGCGAAAATGTTCTCGTCGCGAGTGGTTTGCAGGGTGGGGAGGACCACCAGTTGGTTGATCCGGTTGGTCTCAAGACCCGCCAGATCCTTGAGAAAGCCCGGCGCACGAATACCGGCTGCCCAGACTTTCAGGCTCGCAGGAATCACTTGCCCATCGGCAGTCACCAAACTGTCTGCGGTCACTTCGCTGACGGCCGAGTTGGTCAGCACCTTGACCCCAAGTTTCTCCAGGGTTTTATGCACAGGCCCGCCAATACGCTCAGGCAGTGCAGGCAACACCCGTGGCCCGGCTTCGATCAGGGTGATGTGCATGTTTTCTGGCTTGATGCGATCCAGGCCGTACGCTGCCAGTTCGTGCGCTGCGTTATGCAGCTCTGCGGCCAGTTCGACCCCGGTCGCACCGGCGCCAACGATGGCCACGCTGATGGTTTCGACGGCGTCGGTTTGCCCGGCATGGGCGCGCAGATAGTGGTTGAGCAATTGCTGATGGAAGCGTTCGGCCTGCTTGCGGGTATCCAGAAACAGGCAGTGTTCAGCCGCGCCCTTGGTGCCGAAATCGTTGGTGGTGCTGCCCACGGCAATCACCAGCGTGTCGTAGCTCAACTCGCGCGCAGGCACCAGCTCTTGCCCGTTTTCGTCGAGGGTCGCCGACAATGAGATCTTTTTCAGCTCACGGTCCAACCCGCTCATGCGCCCCAGCTGGAATTCGAAGTGATTCCATTTGGCTTGGGCCACATAGTTGAGTTCGTCTTCCGATGAGTTCAGCGAGCCGGCGGCGACTTCATGCAGCAGCGGTTTCCAGATATGGGTCAGGTTGGCGTCCACCAGCGTGACGCTGGCTTTGCCGCGCTTGCCCAGGCTCTTGCCCAGGCGGGTCGCCAACTCCAGACCGCCAGCGCCGCCGCCGACGATAACAATACGATGGGTCATAGGTATCACTCACAAGGCTTAAAAAAATCGGTGCGCGGGTTATCCGGGCGAGCGCAAAGCAGCTCAAAGCGCGGGACAACCTTGAATTCGGTGTGCAACGGGTCATCTGGGTTATGGGACCAGGCATAAAGAGTGCCCCGTCAGATAGACGTTGCAGGGTGTGACAAAGCTACAGCATTAGCGCTATCAGGATCAAAGCCAGCATAACGGTTGCAGCTCAACGGCTCGACTCTCAGTTTGTCGTGTAGACGAACGAGGGTGTTTTCAATTAACCGCTTTGGGCTCACAAACTGATCCCGACATCGAAAATAATGCTGCGGCCCAGATTGTTGCGCAGAAAATCTGGCGCATCCGGTTGGGCGAACAATACTCGGGCAAAGGTCGGTCCCACCAGTGAAAGCGAGCGCCAGCCCTGGCGCAAATACTCGGTGGGCGGCGGGAAATGACTGTTCAGGTCCAGCACCTCACGTTTGAGGCTGGAAAAAGCGACGATATCCAATTGGCCCAAGTCGATGTCGCGCTCTTGGTAGTTCTTGGCTTTTTTGTGCAGCGTGGGGCCCAGACGTTGCAACAGCTTGCTGGCCGGGATCCGCTTGGGCCGCGCTTCGCGGCGCACCAGTTGGCTCAAGGAGTAAGCGCTGCGACGGCGCTGGAGTTCTTCGCGCCATTCATCGTTGAGACGGCGGCCTTCATCGAGCACAAAAAACACCTCAAAACGGGCCTCACCAAACAATACGTCGGGCGGTTCCTGGCTGGCTTGAGTGAAGTCCTCGGTGTGGTAGGCAATATTCAAGCCCTGAAGCAGCCGTTGGCATACCCAACGCTCACGCTCCCATTTGCGGGCATTGGATAAAAAGGCATTGGCTTGTTCGGCCTGACTCGTAAGCAGGCGCAAGTAATCAGAGTCGTCCATGCACGCAGCTTAGCCTTGAAACAGGTGTAACTGAAAGTGTGGGGGTGGAACGTTCAATTGCACCCCCCCACAGGCTTCACGATTAATGCAGACGTGTTGGCAAGTCTTCTGAAAACAACTCGTCTTCAGCGTCCGGGGCCACCGGGATCTTGTGTTCTTCGCTGGCCCAGGCGCCCAGGTCGATGAGTTTGCAACGGTCCGAACAGAACGGCCGGAAGGCATTGGTGGTTGTCCATTGCACTGCGACGCCGCACGTCGGGCAGTCTACGGTCATTGGGGGTTTGGTCATGGTTGGCCTCCATGCAGAGTTAAATAAAAGTGATGCAAGCGCTCAACTTCGGACTTGAGCGCGTTGAGGTCGGTGTCGTTGACCAGCACGTCATCAGCATGGCGCAGGCGCTCTTCGCGGCTGGCTTGGGCCTTGAGGATAGCCTGCACTTGCTCTTCGCTGGTGTTGTCGCGCAACAACGTGCGCTGAATTTGCAGGGCTTGCGGGGCGTCGATCACCAGAACGCGTTGGGTGGTCTTGTGTTGCCCGGCCTCAATCAACAGCGGCGACACCAAAATGGCGTAGGGCGATTGAGCCTGGGCCAGGTTTTGCGCGATCTCTTCACGCACCAGCGGGTGCAGCAGGGCTTCGAGCCACTGGCGCTCCTGCGGGTCGCTGAAAATCAGGCTGCGCAGCGCGCTGCGATTGAGCTGCCCGTCGGCCTGCAGCACGTCATCGCCAAAGTGCTCAGCGATTTGCGCCAGTGCCGGGCGTCCGGGTTCGACCACCCAGCGCGCCGCATGATCGGCGTCGACTACGTGCACGCCCAACGAGGCAAAGTGCTCGGCGGCGGCACTTTTGCCGCTGCCGATGCCGCCGGTGAGGCCGAGAATCCAGGGTTTGGAAGAGGGGGTATTCATTTCAAACCGAAATCTGCCAATAGAAGTCGGCCATTTGACCACCCCAGAGCAATGCAATCCAGCCAGCAATTGCCAGATACGGTGCAAACGGGATGGGCGTTGAGGCCTGCGCCCGGCGCATAGCCAACAGCGCCAGCCCCACCAAAGCGCCCAGCAGCGATGACAGCACAATCGTCAGCGGCACAATCGCCATGCCGCCCCAGGCCCCGAACAGCGCCAGCAACTTGAAGTCGCCATAGCCCATGCCGTCCTTGCCGGTGAGCAGCTTGAACAGCCAAAAAATCGACCACAGGCTCAGATACCCCAGCGCCGCGCCCCATACAGCCTGGGTCAGGCCGGTAAAGGTCTCGAAGGTGTTAAGCAGCAAACCCAGCCACATCAGGGGCAACACCAGCACGTCCGGGACAATTTGATGCTTTAGATCGATCAGGCAAATACCCAGCAGGCCCCAGGTCAACAGCAGCATCCAGCCTGCTTGCGGGGTCAGCCCGAAATGCCATGCGACCACGCCCGACAAGACCGCGCAGGTCAACTCGGTGAGGGGGTAACGCAGGCTGATGGCGGTTTTGCACTGCGAGCATTTGCCGCGCAGCACCAGGTAACTCAGCAGCGGAATGTTCTCCCAGGCGCGCAAAGGGTGCTGGCAGTGCGGGCAATGGGAGCGCGGCAGCATCAAGTTATACACAGGGCCTTTGGCCGGGGCGGGCAGGCCAAGCAGTTCGCGGGCCTGCGTCTGCCAGTCCTGCTCAAGCATCTTGGGCAACCGCCACGCCAGCACATTGATAAAACTGCCCACCAGCAGGCCAAGCACCAGGGCGCAGGCAATAAAGGCGCCGGGAGACAGGGTGAAAACATCGATCGTGCTCAAATGACATGGCCCAGTTTGAAAATCGGTAAATACATGGCGATCACCAGCCCGCCCACCAAAACGCCGAGAACCGTCATGATCAGCGGCTCCATCAACGTTGTCAGGTTGTCGACCACACTGTCGACCTCGCTCTCATAATAGGTGGCGACGTGATTGAGCATGTCATCCAATGTGCCGGATTCTTCGCCAATTGCTGTCATCTGAATCGCCATGCCCGGAAATAAGCCCGTCGCGCCCATGGCC
The DNA here is from genome assembly GCF_045830615.1 of Pseudomonas helleri. Taxonomy (NCBI): domain Bacteria; kingdom Pseudomonadati; phylum Pseudomonadota; class Gammaproteobacteria; order Pseudomonadales; family Pseudomonadaceae; genus Pseudomonas; species Pseudomonas helleri. The sequence goes on from NZ_CP174501.1 coordinate 808,406, forward strand.
ACATGAATTTGGCTACCGGTTGCCACGTGCTGCTGGAGCCTGAGCACCGCCTCTTTGTACACGTGATTGCCCGTCGCACCAGCAACGGCGCGCAAGGCCTCGAGCAGCGGAACACCGGCCGCCAGGGTGGTGGCCAGCGTGCGGGCAAAGTGGGCGATGGCTGACAACCGCAGCAAGCTGCCGATAACTGGCAGTTTCAGCAGCCATCGATCAACCCGCTGGCGCAGGGCTTCAGAGCGTTTATAGCGATGGCCAAGCGCGAAAAAAATCAGGCAGCCACCGCCAAACAGCCAAGCGCCGTGTTGCGTCAGCATTTCGGATAAAGCGATCACCGCCAGGGTGAAGGCGGGCAATTGGGCATCAAAAGAACTGAACACGCCTTGAAACTGCGGTACCACCTTTATCAACAGAATGGCGCTGACCACCAGTGCCACCAGCACCACGGCGCTGGGGTAGGTCATGGCCTTTTTGATCTTCTTTTTCAGGGCTTCGGTTTTTTCTTTGTAGGCCGCCACCCGTTGCAGCACGACATCCAGAGCACCGGCCTGCTCGCCTGCGTCGACAAGATTGCAAAACAGCGCATCGAAATGCGCCGGTTTTTTGCGCAGCGCCGTGGCCAGGTTGATGCCCGCGCTGATGTCCTGCTTCAGCTCGCCGACCAATTGGCGCATGGTCATGTGCTCGAAGCCTTTGGCGATGACCTCAAGGGCTTGCAGCAGCGGGATGCCCGCTTTGATCAGCGTGGCCAGTTGGCGGGTAAACAGTGAGATCTCCAGCGCAGTGATCGATTTGCCCCTGCGCGGCTCGCGGTCACTATGACGGCGGATTTTACCTGCGGTAATACCTTGGCGGCGTAGCTGAACGCGGATCATGGCCAAGCTTTGGGCACTGGTTTCGCCGCTCACAGGGGTGCCCTTGAGGTCGGTGCCTTCCCAACGGTACACCGCGGTTTTAACTGGCTGTGTTGCCATGCATTCATCCTTGAAGAGCGGCTTGCCCTGTTGGGCTGTGAGTCTGAAGGCTAGATGCGCGGGGCGCTGAGCGACTCACTGGAGCGTGTCCAAAGGTGTCTGCCATGCAGTGAGGGAGCATCCGCCCGCTAACCTTGATAGCCTGTGCGCACTTTTTTGCAGGCTTGGCACGGTTATGGCGTTTGGCCGCTGGGCCGCGTCCCACGTTTGGAGACTTTTTGTGAAACAACAACAACTCGGCATCACCCTGATCGAAATGATGATCGTGGTTGCGATCATCGGCTTGATCGCCTCGTTCGCGTTACCGGCTTACCACGAGCACACCATGAAGGCCCGCTTCGCTGAACTGAACTCCATCAGCAATACGTACAAGACGGCAGTGGCCCTGTGCTACAGCGAGAGCAATGACTTGAGCGTTTGCGACGCCGGCAGCCATGGCATTCCTGGCCCGGCCGATCCGACGGACAACCTGGCGGCTGGCATGACCGTGATTGACGGCGTGATCACCATGACCGGCACTGAGGCCGCGGGTGGCTGGACCAGCGTCATGACCCCATCGCTGAGCAGCTCGGGTGGCACACTGGTGTGGAGCCAAAGTGGTACATGCCTGGAGAAGGGGGCGTGCAAGTAGCGGGTAAATCTGTGGGGTGCAGCCCGGACATTGACGTCCGAAAATGGCGAGAACCGCTAAAAAACCGGTGCTATTCTGCGGCTCATGAACACACAAGACAGCCTTCCCGCACCCAGCACCGCCGCCTGTGAAATCGCCCGCTTAAGCCGCGATGCGCGGTTTGACGGGGTGTTTTTTACCGCGGTTCTCAGCACGCGAATCTATTGCCGCCCGGTATGCCCGGCGCGGCCGCCCAAAGCCGAGAATGTGGTCTATTACCCCAGCGCTGCCGCTGCCCAGGCCCAAGGTTTTCGCCCGTGCTTGCGCTGTCGGCCGGAGTTGGCGCCGGGTAACCAGTTGTGGCTGCACGGCGAGCATTTGGTGACGCGGGCACTCAAGCTCATTAATGAAGGCTATCTGGCCGACCACTCGCTGGAGGCGCTGGCCGAGCGCATGCACATTGGCGCCCGGCAATTGCGCCGTTTGTTCGTCCAGCATTTGGGCGCGCCGCCGATGGCGGTGCATGCCACCCAGCGGTTGCTGTTCGCCAAGCAACTGCTGACCGAGACCGACCTGTCCATTACCGAAGTGGCCATGGCATCGGGTTTTCGCAGCCTGCGCCGTTTCAATGCGGCGTTTGCCGAAGCCAACCATGCCGAGCCAAGGGCGTTCAGGCGTAGCCCTAAAACCCGTGCTGACAAGGCCTTGGTACTGCGTCTGGGCTTTCGCCCGCCGTACGATTTTCAAGCGTTGCTGAGCTTTTTACAGACTCGGGCTTTGCCGGGCATCGAGCAGGTGGATGCACAGAGTTATCAGCGAGTAGTGGGCGATCCGGCGGCGCCGGGCTGGCTGCGGGTCAGCGCCTGGCCCGGCGAACAACATGCGTTACAACTCGAGCTATTGAATGTGCCGCCGAGTCAGATGCTCAGCGTGGTCACGCGAATTCGCCGCATGTTTGACCTCGACGCCGACCCGCTCGCTATCGCCCGAACCTTGAGTGCCAGCCCGCTGCTGGCGCCGGTCATCGAGCGTTACCCCGGCTTGCGGTTGCCGGGTGGTTGGGACGGTTTTGAGGTGGCGGTACGCGCCGTGTTGGGGCAGCAAGTCAGCGTGGCTGCGGCGCGCACACTCGCCAGTCGCATCGTGCAGCGCTACGGCATTGCGATTGAGCCGGTTGCTGGGGCTGATTTGAACCGTCTGTTTCCCGGCCCCGAGCAATTGGCGGACGCCGACATGGGCCAAATGGGCATTACCCAGGCCCGCATCAACACCATTCAAGGCATTGCCCGCGCCTTGCTTGACGGGCGAGTCGACTTTGCCCTTGAACAACCGTTGCAGCACTTTATCAACCGCTGGGTGCAGCTACCGGGCATTGGCGAATGGACCGCGCATTACATCGCCATGCGCGTGCTTAAACACCCCGATGCGTTCCCGGCGGCGGACTTGATCCTGCGCCGTGAGGCCAACCCGCTGGGCGAGCCGGTGAGCACCAAAGCGTTGCAAACCCTGGCCGAAAGCTGGCGCCCATGGCGTGCTTACTCAGTGATGTATTTATGGCGTGCAGCCACCGATTCGGCTGCGGCGCGCAAGGAGCCAACATGACCCAGGTGTATTACGACCAAATACCTTCACCGATTGGCCCGCTGTTTTTGGTGGCGGACGATGACGGCCTTCGCGAAGTCCGCTTTGAACTGGACCGCCGCCCGCACACGCCGCTGGACGGCTGGGAGCATGCGCCGCACAAACTGGCCGAAGTGCGCCGCCAACTGGACGAATATTTCGCGGGTGAGCGGTTGATTTTCGACCTGCCCCTCAAACCGCAGGGTACGGCGTTTCAGCAGTCGGTGTGGCAAGCCTTGACCACCATTGCGTACGCCAAGACCACCAGCTACGGGGAGATTTCCCGGCAGATCCAGCGACCCAAAGCCTCACGGGCGGTGGGTGCTGCCAATGGGCGTAACCCGATTCCGATCATCATCCCGTGCCATCGGGTGATCGGCAGCAACGGCACCCTGACCGGCTTTGGCGGCGGGTTGGCGGCCAAGCAATGGCTGCTTGAGCATGAAGAACGCAGCCAAGGGTTCTCGCTGGCGTAATGACTGTAGGAACGAGCTTGCTGGCGATCTTTTGAATGTTTAAAAGATCGCGAGACAAGCTCGCTCCTACAGGAGAGGGTGGTTAGATGCTTAAACGCATCGACAGGTCCACCGCTTTGACATCTTTGGTCATGGCTCCGATCGAGATGTAGTCCACGCCGGTTTCGGCAATCGGGCGCAAGGTCGCGTCGTTGATCCCGCCGCTGGCTTCAAGCTTGGCCTGGCCCGCGTTGATGCGCACGGCTTCGCGCATGTCGTCCAGGCTCAGTTCGTCGAGCATGATGATGTCGGCACCCGCCGCTAGGGCCTCTTTGAGTTCGCTCAAGCTTTCGACTTCGATTTCCACCGGCTTGCCGGGCGCGATTTTGTGCGCGGCATTGATGGCTTCTGCAATGCCGCCACAGGCCGCAATGTGGTTTTCCTTTATCAAGAAGGCGTCGTACAAGCCAATGCGGTGGTTATGGCAGCCGCCACAAGTCACTGCGTACTTTTGCGCCAGACGCAGGCCCGGCAAGGTTTTGCGAGTGTCGAGCAGCTTGACTTGGGTGTCTGCGACTTTGTCGGCCAACGACTGCGCGTGGGTCGCAACGCCCGACAACATTTGCAGAAAGTTCAGGGCGCTGCGTTCACCGCTGAGCAACGAACGCGCAGGGCCTTCGAGGTGAAACAACACTTGGTTGGGGCTCACGCGCTCGCCGTCGACCACTTGCCAGTGCACGGCCACCCGCGGGTCAAGCTGGCGAAACACAGTGTCGACCCAGGCGGTGCCACTGATCACGGCTGCTTCACGGGTAATGATCGTCGCTTTGGCCAGGCGTTCGGCGGGTATCAGTTGTGCAGTGATGTCGCCGCTGCCCAAGTCTTCGGCTAACGCACGACGCACGTTGGCTTCGATTTCGGCAGTGAGGACGGCCAGTTGTAAATTCGGCATAACGCGCTCCACAAACAAAGTGCGTCGATTATATGACTATGCCGCTGCGGAACCCAAGGCGCATGCAGCGCAGGAATAACACGCTTAACTGTGCGGCTTTTGGCAGTTTCAGGATTAATTTGCCCGCTCGCTCATTGAAATGCCGAGTGTGACTGGTACAAGCGAGTTCTTTTACCGATAATCCGCCTTCTATTTGGCGTCATAGCTTTGACGCACTAAGTGATGTTCTGATTTCGACCTGCCGGCGAGTGTGCAAACACTTGCCGGTAACTGTCTGTGAGCGTCAGGCGTGACCCATGAGTCACGTGCATTTCACGGGGCAGCGAAACCATTACTGGAGGGCAGGATGCAAAATGACGGGAAAGTGGGGCCTGGCTACAGGACCTCTACGGAGTTGGCGATGCATTCGCCGCTTACCCGCCTGCCTGTGATCCTGTTGCAGGTGCATGACAAGGCCGCCCAGCAACTGAAATACGAGCTGCAAGTGCTGTTCGACAATGCCGACGAAACCCTGTTTGCAATGGCCGACAAGGCCCGCAGTGACGCCGAGCAAAGCCTGTATTTTGAAGCCATGCGCGACGTGCGGCTCAAGCGTAAAAACATCGAACGTGGCTTTCTTGAACGACTTTTTTTCGCCTTCCTCAAACTGACCCAGCCAGATACCAGCGAAAGCGCCTTGCATGATCCTGTGCCGATACAGAGCGCCTTTTCATTGGTCATTGTCGATAGCGAGCGTGATCAAGCGATCAATGCGATGGTCACTCAAGTGCTGGCCCGGGATCAGCTGGACCTGTGCCACTTGACCACGCGCCTCAACACTTTGAGCTGGGTGACGCTCAATGAGCACACCAACCCGTTGGGGCCAGCGATGCTCTGCGAGTACTTCTTGCAGGCTGAACGCGACCAGGGCGTTGATCTCAAGGTCAAACTGATCATGTTGCAGCTCTTCGAAAAGTACCTGCTCAGCCAGACCTCACGCCTGTACGCCGATGCCAACCAATTGCTGGTGGCCACGGGCGTGCTGCCCGAGATCTCGACCGGGATCGCCTGCTGCAGCTCAAGCAAGGCCGGGCACCAGCACGAGTCGGTTGTGGCGGGCGAAGACGTGAACCAGTTGGTCGGCAAGCTGTTTGACTATATAAGCAGGGACCGCAACCTCGCGCCGCCGTTGAAAAAGCTCATGGGCCAGTTGCAAGAGCCCATGCTCAAGATCGCACAGCTCGATCCGCACTTCTTCAGCAGCGACAGCCATCCGGCCCGTAGCCTGTTGAACGTGATGGCCGATGCGGCGGTTGGCTGGGATGACAGCGTTGGCGTGCGCAACGAGCCGCTGTACCGCGAAATCGAACAGCTGTTGAAGCAACTGGCGCGTTGCCCCTGCGTTGACACGCCCGAGTTGCTGGAAGAGTTGCTGCATGACTTTTTGCGCTTTACTCACGCCGAACGCGGGCTGGTCGAGCAGCTTGAGCATCGCACCCGTGCCCATGAGCAGTTGCAGGCACGCCGGTTGCGCCCGTTGGAGGCTGGCCTGCCGTCGGCGCTGGATGAGCAGGATCACTTGGGTTTGCTGCTGGTCAGCCAGCTACGTATTGGCACCTGGATCGAGCTGCAAACCAACTCGACCTGCCGCCAGCGCTGCAAACTGATTGCGATTATGGAGCCCGAAGGTCGGCACATTTTTGTCAATCGCAGTGGTGTGAAAGTGGTGGAAAAGAGTCGCATCGACTTGATCGGCCAACTGCGCAGCGGGACGATTTCGTTACTGGATGACCGCCCGTTGTTCGACCGCGCCCTGGCATCAATGATTGGCAGCCTGGGGCAATACAGCGCTCATTGATCCACAGCAGGCAGATTGCTCCCCATCGCCGCGTTCATCGCGGCATACTGGGCCTTTCGTTAGCGTCGTTGAGGAGCCTGTATGCAGCTGGACCCCGCAAGCGGTTGGTGCAAAGGCGTGCGCCATTGCCCGTCACCCAACTTCAATGCGCGCCCTGAGGGCGAGATCTCCCTGCTGGTTATCCACAACATCAGCTTGCCGCCGGGTCAGTTCGGGACGGGGAAAGTGCAGGAGTTTTTCCAGAATCAACTCGACTTCACTGAACATCCCTACTTTGAAGGCATCCAGAAGCTCACGGTCAGTGCGCATTTTCTGATTGAACGTGACGGCAAAATCACTCAGTTTGTCTCGTGTCTTGATCGCGCCTGGCACGCGGGTATTTCATCTTTCGAAGGGCGTGAGGGCTGCAATGATTTTTCTTTGGGTATCGAGCTGGAAGGCACCGATGAGCTGCCATTCACCGACGCGCAGTATGAGTCGCTGCTAGCCTTGACCCGGCAATTGCAAGCCGCCTACCCGGCGATCACCGCGCAGCGCATATGCGGTCACAGTGACATCGCACCGGGGCGCAAAACGGACCCGGGCCCGGCTTTTGAATGGATGCGCTTTCGTGACGCGTTGCGCCACACAGGAGATAAGCAATGAGTTTTGTGGTGTTACTGCTGGCGATTCTGGTCGAGAAGTTCTCGGCGCTGCGCCAGCGTTTGCAGTGTGATAGCGGCTGGTTGCGCGAACTGCACAAACTGGAGTCCAGCCCCAAACTGGTGAGTAGACCGTGGTGGGTGCTGGCCATTCTGATTCTGTTCCCGGTGCTGGTCCTGGGCTTGCTGTTGTGGGTGCTGGAGCCGGTGGCGTATGGCTTGCTGGTGTTGCCGGTGCACCTGTTGGTGCTGATTTACAGCTTGGGCCGGGGTGACCTGCTCGCGGGGCTGGGGCCGGTTCGCGATGCCTGGCGGCGCGGAGATCTGCAAGCCAGTGCACATGTGGCCGAGCGCGACATTGGCGTGCGTGCAGACAGCGGCGAGCAGTTGCTTGAGAAAGTGCAGAGCCATTTGCTGTGGCAGGCGTATCAGAGCTTTTTTGCGGTGATTTTTTGGTACTTCCTGCTGGGGCCGGTGGCGGCCTTGAGCTATCGCCTGCTGGCGCTGGCGGCCGAGCACAGTAAAAACCCTGAGCTGGTTGAGCGTGCCCAGCAACTGCGGCATGCCTTTGACTGGTTGCCGGTGCGTTTGCTGGCGGCGAGTTTTGCGCTGGTGGGCAACTTTGCCGCGGTCACCCGGGTGATGTTGCACGAACTGCTGAGCTGGGACATCAGCGCAGAACAACTGATCAACAAAGCCGGTTGCGCCGCTGCTGAAATCCCGGCGCCGCAAGTCGGCCCGGAAGGCGTCGCCAGCCTCGACACGTTGTGGGCCTTGCTGCTGCGTGCGGCGGTGCTGTGGTACACCGGCTTTGCGGTGTGGACGTTGTTGCTGTAAGCCGTGGCCAATTTTTCCCTCACCCCAACCCTCTCCCGGGGGAGAGGGAGCTTCACCGAGGCGTTATAGAGTTCAGCGCAGTACTTTCAGGCCGCAGAAAAGCTTCCGCATCCCCTAATCGGCCCCCTCTCCTTCGGGAGAGGGCTGGGGTGAGGGGGCGGGCAACTCAATCGTCCCAGCCAAACACCTCACACGCATTTGCCGTGCTGGCCTCGGCCAACACCTCGGCACTGATCCCCATGACTTGCGCCAGCGCTTCACAAATAGCCGGCAAGTGCTCCGGGCTATTACGTTGGTTGGGGTACATGACAGGCGCCATGTCCGGCGAGTCGGTTTCCAGCACAATGGATTCCAGCGGCAAGTCGGCGATGACTTTGCGCAGGCGCAAAGCCTGGGGCCAGGTCGCGGCGCCACCCAAGCCCAATTTGAACCCCAGCTTGATGTATTCGCGAGCTTCTTCACGGCTGCCTGCAAACGCATGAATGATCCCGCCGCGCTTAAGCCGAAAACGCTTCAAGGTCGCAATCACCGGCGCATGGCTGCGGCGTACGTGCAGCAAGGCCGGGAGTGAGGCGTCTGCCGCCAGTGTTAACTGCGCTTCAAATAACGCCTGCTGTGCGTCGCGATCCAGCTCCGGCAAAAAGTAGTCGAGGCCGATCTCACCGACCGCGCACAACTGCGGGTGCCCGGCCAGACGCTCCAGCCATTGCCCAAGTTCGCGCACATGCTCGGGCCGGTGCTGCGCCAGGTACACCGGATGCAAGCCAAAGGCGGCGTAGAGCTGAGGGTCGGTTTGAACCCAGTCCCACAGGCGCTGCCAATTGTCCTGATACACCCCCAACACGACCATTTGCCTGACCCCCAACGCCCGGCTGCGCGCCAGTAAACACGCGCGGTCGGGGTCAAAGTCCGGGAAGTCGAGGTGGGTGTGGGTGTCGATCAGGTGCATACAGCCAACCTACTGAATGCGCTGTTTAAAGGTGCGCGCAATCGCCCGGATGCCCGGCTCGTAGCGCCGATCTTCAATGGCCGCCAAGGCCAGTTCCAGGGCTTTCTCAGCGATCAGCGGGTGCTGTTGGCCCATGGCATTGACCGGCAGCGGCAGGAAGTCCAGCAACTGTGTATCACCAAACGTGGCCAGGCGCAGAGGCGGCGTGTGATCAGGGTGCTCCAGCAACGCATCGAACATGCCTTGCAGCAGCACGTAGGAGGTTGTAACCAGCGCTTCAGGAAAATGCCCCAAACGCTCCAGCAGCTCATCGATGATGCGCCGGCCACAGTCGCGGCTGAAGGCTGCGCCGTGTTCGATCAGGATTTCACCTTCAAAGCCTTCCAGTGCCTGTTTGAAGCCCGCCGCCCGCGCCTGGCTGATGCTCAGTTCGGGGCGTGCGCCGATCAGGGCGATTTGCTGCGGCAGGGGGGTGAGCAGGCTACGGGTCAGTTGCAGGCTGGCTTCGCAGTCATCGCTGATCACGGAGCAGAAGCGCGCCGGGTCCAGGGTCCGGTCAATCGCAATAATCGGCATGCCGAGGTCTTGCAGTTGACGGTAGCTGTCATCTTCAGGTGGCAGGCAACTGGCCACAAACAAGGCGTCGCAACGGCGGGCACGAAACAGCTTGAGCAACTGCCGCTCGCTGTCGGGTGCGTCGTCGGAGCTGGCGATCAGCAGTTGATAGCCGCGCGCACGGGCACCTTGCTCCAGTTGTTTGGCGATGCGTGCATAACTCGGGTTTTCGAGGTCCGGGAGAATAAAACCCAGTGTGCGCGTGTGTCGGCTGCGCAGGCCTGCGGCTTGCGGGTTGGGGGTAAACCCATGCGCCTCGACGACTGCGCGTACGCGCTCGACCGTGCTGCTGCTGATGCGCTGCTGCTCGGCCTTGCCATTGATGACATAGCTGGCGGTAGTCACCGAAACCCCTGCCAGGTGTGCAATATCACTGAGCTTCACGCCGAAAATTCCTTATTTTTTGTAGTACGTGTCGACATTGTGGTCAATCCTAACCGATTACGGCAGTCGATCATCGTCTGCCTTGTGGTCACTGTATTTTTTTGCAACATCGCTCGGTTGACATCGATCAAACCGACAGGTTGGGCTTCAAGCGCGAGCGATTATGCAGTAACGTGCCGTTCTTTCTTGATTAAACGATTCAGCCTACGTGATTTAAGGTGTTTTCCTACGACAGCAGGGTGCTTGCCACACATCTGCTGACACACTCCGGGGAGAGCGACCTAAGCTGACATAATTCAAAACAATACCGTGCGCCATTGAGCGTCGGAAAAGGAGAACGCATGCTCGAGCTCACCATAGAGCAGATTTCCATGGGCCAAACGGCTGTGGACAAGTCTGCGGCGCTGCACTTACTCGCCGATAAACTGGTCGCCGATGGTTTGGTGGCCGAAGGTTATCTGAATGGCTTGCAGGCGCGTGAGGCTCAAGGCTCAACCTTTTTGGGGCAAGGTATTGCGATCCCCCATGGCACCCCTGAAACCCGCGACCTGGTGCACACCACCGGCGTGCGTTTATTGCAGTTTCCACAGGGTGTGGACTGGGGCGACGGGCAGATTGTTTACTTGGCGATCGGGATTGCGGCCAAGTCCGACGAACACCTGCGTCTCTTGCAACTGCTGACCCGGGCGCTGGGTGAAACCGATCTGGGTGAAGCCCTGCGCCGCGCCAGCACACCAGAGGCGCTGCTCAAATTGCTCCAGGGCGCCCCGCAAGAGCTGGCGCTGGACGCTCAGATGATCGGCCTTGGCGTGTCTGCCGACGACTTTGAAGAACTGGTTTGGCGCGGTGCGCGTTTACTGCGCCAGGCCGATTGCGTGAGCAACGGTTTTGCCGCCGTCCTGCAACAAGCAGAAGCGCTGCCGCTGGGTGATGGCCTGTGGTGGCTGCACAGCGAACAAACGGTCAAACGCCCGGGGCTGGCGTTTGTCACCCCAGATAAACCCATTCGCTACCTTGGCCAGCCGCTCAGCGGCCTGTTCTGCCTGGCCAGTTTGGGCGAGGCGCATCAGGCCCTGCTTGAGCGCCTGTGCGCCTTGCTGATTGAAGGGCGTGGTCAAGAGTTGGGCCGCGCCACCAGTCGCCGTGCGGTGCTTGAAGCCCTGGGCGGCGAGTTGCCGGCTGATTGGCCGAGTGCACGCATCACCTTGGCTAATGCCCACGGTTTGCATGCGCGCCCGGCCAAAGTGCTCGCGCAATTGGCCAAGGGCTTTGAGGGCGATATTCGTGTGCGCATCCTCGATGGCCAAGAGGGCAGCGCCGTGTCTGCCAAGAGCTTGAGCAAACTGCTCAGCCTCGGCGCCCGTCGTGGCCAGGTGCTGGAATTTATCGCAGAACCGACCATCGCCAATGACGCCTTGCCAGCCATTTTGGCGGCGGTTGAAGAGGGCCTTGGCGAAGAAGTCGAGCCACTGGCACCGCAAACCGAACAGGCGCCAGCCTTGGCCGAGATTGCTGAAGTGGTGCTGGCCCCGGCTGCCGGCAGCGTGATCCATGCCGTGGCGGCGTCGCCGGGCATTGCCATCGGCCCGGCACATATTCAGGTGCTGCAAACCTTCGATTACCCGCTGCGCGGCGAGTCGTCTGCCGTTGAGCGTGAGCGTCTGCACGGTGCTATCAGTGCGGTGCGCCAAGACATCGAAACGTTGATCCAGCGCAGCCAGTCCAAGGCCATTCGCGAGATTTTCATCACCCACCAGGAAATGCTCGACGACCCGGAACTGACCGATGAAGTCGGTTCGCGGCTCAAACAGGGCGAAAGTGCCGAAGCCGCCTGGATGGCGGTGATCGAAGCGGCGGCCCGTCAGCAGGAGTCCTTGCAGGACGCGCTGCTGGCCGAGCGTGCGGCGGACTTGCGCGATATTGGTCGCCGCGTACTGGCGCAATTGTGTGGCGTCGAAACCCTGGCCGAACCCGATCAGCCCTACGTGTTGGTGATGGACGAAGTCGGACCTTCTGACGTGGCGCGCCTCGACCCGGCGCGGGTCGCGGGCATTTTGACCGCTCGCGGCGGGGCCACCGCACACAGCGCCATCGTGGCGCGCGCCTTGGGCATTCCTGCTCTGGTGGGTGCCGGTGACGCGGTGTTGCTGCTGGCGCCAGGCACGCAATTGTTGATCGACGGCCAGCGCGGTCGCTTGCACGTGGCTCCCGATGCGGATGCCCTGCAACGCGCCCTCGATGAGCGTGACAGCCGTGAACAACGCCTGCTGGCCGCCTCGGAGTTGCGCCATCAACCAGCCGTCACCCTGGACGGGCATGCCGTTGAAGTATTCGCCAACATTGGTGAGAGCAAAGGCGTGGCCGCCGCGGTTGAGCAGGGCGCCGAAGGCATTGGTCTGTTGCGCACCGAGCTGATTTTTATGGCCCACCCGCAGGCGCCGGATGAAGCGACCCAGGAAGCCGAGTACCGCCGTGTGCTGGACGACCTGCATGGGCGACCTTTGGTGGTGCGCACGTTGGACGTGGGTGGCGACAAACCCCTGCCATACTGGCCTATCGAGAAAGAAGAAAACCCGTTTTTGGGGGTGCGCGGCATTCGTCTGACGTTGCAGCGCCCACAGATCATGGAAAGCCAATTGCGCGCGCTGTTGCGCTCGGCTGACAACCGCCCGCTGCGCATCATGTTCCCGATGGTCGGCAGCGTGGCTGAATGGCGTGCGGCGCGGGACATGACTGAGCGTCTGCGTCTGGAAATCCCGGTAGCTGACTTGCAGTTGGGGATCATGGTCGAAGTGCCTTCTGCCGCCTTGCTGGCGCCGGTGCTGGCCAAGGAAGTCGACTTTTTCAGTGTCGGCACCAACGACCTGACGCAATACACGCTGGCCATCGACCGTGGTCACCCGACCTTGTCGGCACAAGCCGACGGCTTGCACCCGGCAGTGCTGCAACTGATCGACATCACCGTTCGCGCCGCCCATGCCCACGGCAAGTGGGTGGGTGTGTGCGGTGAATTGGCGGCCGACCCATTGGCGGTGCCAGTGCTGGTGGGCATGGGTGTGGATGAACTCAGCGTCTCGGCCCGCAGCATCCCTGAAGTTAAAGCACGAGTACGTGAGTTGAACATGGAACGTCTTAAAACACTGGCCGAACAGGCTCTGAGCGTCGGCAGCCCGGACGAAGTCCGCGCATTGGTAGAGGCCCTGTAATGGCCAAGATTCTCACCATCACCCTTAACCCGGCGCTGGACTTGACCGTGCGCGTGCCGCACCTGGAACCCGGTGAAGTCAATCGCAGCCAGACCTTGCTCAGCCATGCGGCGGGCAAGGGCCTCAACGTGGCGCAAGTGCTGGCCGACCTTGGCCACTCCCTGACCGTCAGCGGCTTTCTGGGCGAAGACAATCAGCAAGCCTTCAACGCGCTGTTTGCGCGCCGTGGTTTTGCCGACGCCTTTATCCGCGTGCCGGGCGAAACCCGCAGCAACATCAAGCTTGCCGAAGACGATGGCCGCGTCACGGACATCAATGGCCCCGGCCCGCACGTGAACGATCTGGCGCAACACGCCTTGCTCGACAAACTCGACCACATTGCCGCCAGCCATGATGCGGTGGTGGTGGCGGGCAGCTTGCCGCGTGGTGTCAGCGCGCCGTGGTTGCGCGAATTGGTGCTGCGCCTCAAAGCCTTGGGCTGCAAAGTGATTCTGGACACCAGCGGTGAAGCCTTGAAAGAAGGCTTGCGTGCTGGCCCGTGGCTGGTCAAACCCAATGCCCAAGAACTCAGTGAAGCGCTGGGCCACCCGGTCAGCAGCGTGGCCTCGCAAGTCGCGGCCGCCACCGAGTTACAGACCTTGGGGGTTTCACATGTGGTGATTTCTCACGGGGCAGACGGCGTGAACTGGTTCAGCCGCGAGACTCAACCCTTGCAGGCGGTGCCGCCCAAAGTGCGCGTGGCAAGTACGGTCGGGGCGGGTGATTCGCTGCTGGCGGGCATGGTGCACGGCCTGATCAGCGGCCACAGCCCGGAACAGACACTGCGCAGTGCAACCGCAATTGCGGCGCTGGCAGTCACCCAGATCGGTTTTGGAATCAGCGATGCGGTGCAGTTAGTGACGCTCGAAAGCGGCGTCAACGTCCGCGCCCTGGCACAAAAATAAGAGGGATACACATGAAATTAGCCATTGTGACGGGCTGCCCCAACGGCATGGTGACCAGCGTGCTGTGTGCCCGCTTGCTCGATGCCGCCGCGCAGCGTCAGGGCTGGAGCACCAGCGTAGAAGTGCATGACCCCAAGCACCCTGAGCGTCAGTTGTCCAAGGCGACCATCGACGAAGCGGAGTGGGTGCTGGTGGTCAGCAGCACGCCGTTGGACATGCAGCGTTTTATTGGCAAACGGGTCTTCCAGAGCAGCCCGGCCCAGGCCCTGCAAGATGTTGAAGCCGTGTTGCTGCGCGGCGTCAACGAAGCCCAGGTGTATACCGCCCCCAGCATTGAGGCTGAGGTTATTGAGCAGGCTCACACACCTAAAATTGTCGCCGTTACTGCTTGCCCGACGGGCGTTGCGCACACCTTTATGGCGGCTGAAGCCTTGCAACAGGCGGCCAAGCGTTTGGGTTACGACCTGCAGGTCGAGACCCAAGGCTCGGTTGGCGCCCGCAACCCGTTGAGTGCCCAGGCCATCAGCGACGCGGACGTGGTGCTGTTGGCGGCTGATATTGAAGTCCCGACTGAGCGTTTTGCGGGCAAGAAAATTTACCGCTGCGGCACCGGCATTGCGCTTAAACAGGCCGAAGCCACGCTGAAAAAAGCCCTCGCCGAAGGCCGGCAAGAGAGCGCGGCAACGGGCGGTGCGGCCCCGGCCAAGCAAGAAAAAACCGGCGTCTACAAACACCTGCTGACCGGTGTGTCGTTCATGCTGCCGATGGTGGTGGCGGGCGGCTTGCTGATCGCGTTGTCCTTTGTGTTCGGCATTAACGCTTATAAAGAGCAGGGCACCCTGGCTGCGGCGCTGATGCAAATCGGTGGCGATGCGGCCTTTAAATTGATGGTGCCGTTGCTGGCGGGTTACATCGCCTACTCGATTGCTGACCGTCCAGGCCTGGCGCCGGGGATGATTGGCGGCTTGTTGGCGAGCACCTTGGGGGCTGGTTTTATTGGCGGGATCATTGCCGGTTTTATTGCCGGCTACTGCGCCAAGGCGATCAGCCGTTATGCACGGTTGCCGCAAAGCCTTGAAGCGCTGAAGCCGATTTTGATCATCCCGTTGTTTGCCAGCCTGTTCACCGGCCTGGTGATGATCTACGTGGTCGGCAAGCCGGTGGCCGGCATGCTCGAAGGCTTGACGCATTTCCTCGACAGCATGGGCACCACTAACGCGATCCTGTTGGGCGTGTTGCTGGGCGGCATGATGTGTGTCGACCTGGGCGGGCCGATCAACAAGGCGGCGTATGCGTTTTCGGTCGGTTTGCTGGCCTCGCAAAGTTATGCACCGATGGCTGCGACCATGGCGGCGGGCATGGTGCCGCCGATTGGGTTAGGCATCGCGACCCTGATTGCACGTCGCAAATTCGCCCAGACCGAACGTGAAGCGGGCAAGGCGGCGATGGTGCTGGGGCTGTGCTTTATCTCGGAAGGCGCGATCCCGTTTGCGGCCAAAGACCCGCTGCGGGTGATCCCGGCCAGCGTCGTGGGCGGTGCGCTGACGGGGGCGTTGTCGATGTACTTCGGCTGCAAACTGATGGCGCCGCACGGCGGGTTGTTCGTGCTGTTGATCCCGAATGCCATCAACCACGCGTTGCTGTACTTGCTGGCGATCGTGGCCGGCAGCCTGGTGACCGCAGTGGTCTACGCCCTGATCAAACGCCCGGAGCCCGTGGACATGGCGCTGGAAACGGCCAAGGCGTGACGCAAGCCCCTCACCCCAGCCCTCTCCCGAAGGAGAGGGAGCCGATTGGGGGTTGCTGTTGATTGGCTGCGGTCTGCTGACTTTGGCGTTGATATCGAAAACGACTCGGTCAGTTCCCTCTTCCGGAGGGAGAGGGTTGGGGTGAGGGCCAGCCATCTCGCTTAGTCAGGTTGTAAACGCCAGCTCAGGACGTTCGCGCAGCAGGATCAAAAACAGGTGGCCGCTGTACGTGGGTTGGCGAACCGGTAACCCCAAGCAAAAACCGGCAGATCTGAAGATCTCCCACGCTCAGCCGTATATAGCAATTACGCATTATTCTTGAGCATCCCAGATCGCCAAATCCGGTCGCCTTTTGGGCGAGCGATGACTATAGGCGCCGTACTGCAAACGCAGCAATTGGCAAAGCTGTGCGAAACATCCCGAATAATCGTGAGAGCAAAAGCCCCTCACCCTAGCCCTCTCCCGGAGGGAGAAGGAACCGATTGGGGGTTGCTTGAGCATGTTTGCAGTCTGAAAGTATTGCCATTGAATCCAGAACAACCCGGTCAGCTCCCTCTCCCGGAGGGAGAAGGAACCGATTGGGGGGTGCTTGAGCATCTTTGCAGTCTGAAAGTATTGCCATTGAATCCAGAACAACTCGGTCAGCTCCCTCTCCCGGAGGGAGAGGGCTGGGGTGAGGGCGCTTTTAACATTCGCCCGGCCACGCGATGTACCTCTTCCAATACCTCATTCATTTGTTCAAGCACCTGCCGGTTATCAAACCTCAATACGGTGATCCCCAGACCTTGCAGGTAAGCGGTTCTACGCCGGTCGTAGGCCAACGACTGTGCATCAAAATGCTGGCCGCCATCGAGTTCAATGGCCAGCTTCAACTCAACACAATAGAAGTCCAGTACAAAGGGCGGGCAGGGATGCTGGCGGCGGAACTTTAGATTCAGCAGTTGTCTGGCGCGTATCTTTTGCCAAAGGTGTAACTCACAGTCGGTTTGTTCAACGCGCAAACGCCGGGCGAACTGGCGTTGTTCATGGGTGAGGCGTGGCAGCATGTTTCACTTCCCTGTGAAAAGTTGATGTGCCAAGTTCAGCGTAGTTGTTTAAAACCCCGCTGCTGCCCACTAAGCATGGATATAACAGCGCTGACTGTAAGAAAGTTCTTTTATTTGTTTCAAGCACATAATTTACTGATTCTTTGCCTAGTCTTGTAAAACAGGGATGTTTCAGGCTGTATTAACTAAAGGGATTTATTATGAGAAGAGGTCATATCAAAAAAACGGTTATCAACTCTATCGTCGGCGCGTTATTTATTTTGCTGGGCGCTGTCGCCCCCGCGTATGGGGCGGCGCTGTGCAATGGCGGCCCGGCGCTGCTGGGCGGGGTGACGTGTGACATGTTACCGATTGGTGGCGGCTCGGCGTTGTGTCTGTTTGTCGGTGTGGATAAAAATGCCAATGGCAGAGTTGAGGGAGGAACTTCGGATACGTGCATCTTGATTGATGCAAACAATAAACAACGCCCTGGCTACAGTTGTACCCAGGCGTGTAGAAACACAAACGGTTGCTCCAGGCCGCAGTGTTTGTCTTTAAAAAAAATCAGGCAGTAAATAAAAAGGATTCGGGTCAAAAATACCGCCCTGATACTAATCAGGGCGGTATTTATCGATTAATACACATCCCGGCGGTAACGGCCTTGCTCGATCAACTGTTGCACCGCATCAGCCCCGAGCAGGTCGATCAGCGTTTGATCCACGCCCGCTGCCATGCCGTTCAGGCTGCCGCAGATGTAAATGGCCGCACCGTCCGCCAGCCAACGACGCAGTTCATCAGCGGCCTCGCGCAGCCGGTCTTGCACATACACCTTGTGCGCCTGGTCCCGTGAGAAGGCCAGGTCCAGTCGGGCCAACTCGCCACTGGCCAACCAACCTTGCAGTTCGTCGCGGCAGTAGAAGTCGTGCGCAGCATTGCGTTCGCCAAACACTAACCAGTTTGGCTGCTGACCCTGGGCGATTCGGGCCTTGAGCAAACTGCGCAGCCCGGCAAGCCCGGTACCGTTACCCAGCAGGATCAACGGGCAAGGTTCGGCAGGCAGGTGGAAGCCGCTGTTGCGCCGCAGCCGCAGGCTGATCGCCGCGCCCAGTGGTGCATGTTCAGTCAGCCAACCTGAACCCAGGCCCAGGCTGCCATCGGGGTGGCGCTCTTGACGCACGATCAGTTGCAGCACGCCGTCCTGGGGGATCGAGGCAATCGAGTATTCGCGCATGTTCAACGGGATCAGGGCGTCCACCAGCGCCTGGGCGTGGAGGCCGACCAAGTGCCCGCGATTCTCTGGCAATTGGCGGCTGGCCAAGGCTTGAGCGAGGGTTTCTTGCAGGCCGTCCAGGTGCACCGGTGTGTGTGCCGACAAGCCCAACCCGTCGAGCAGGTGTTCTACCGCCCACGTCGACTGCCTTGGCATTACTTCAACCAGATCTCCTGCCTGCCAGGTGAAGCTGGCGTCAGGTGCGCTGAGGCCCAGCAGGTAAACCCCGGAACCGCTGCTGTCAGGGTTCAGCAGTTGCCGCTGTTCAAGGGTCCAGTTGTTGTAACTCGGCGCTTGCCAGTTGGCGCCGGGCACAGCGCCTGTCAGTTGGCTGAGGTGCACTTGCCAGTGGTGCAGGGCTTCGGGATCGCCACTGTCGACCTGCACCGGGCTGAACAGCGACTGTGCGCCACGCTCGGCCAGCCATTGCTGGATACGGGTGGCAAAGCCGCAGAAGTGCGGGTACTGGCGATCACCCAAGGCCAGTACCGAGTACTTGAGGGCGCTGAGGCCCAGCGGTTGGCCGAGGATTTTACGTTCAAAGCCGCGCGCGCTGTCCGGGGCTTCGCCATCGCCAAAAGTGCTGACCACAAACAAGGCATTGCTGGCCTGCTGGAGGTCTTCTTCGCTGACGGCGGCCAATGGCTGGACGCGCACCGGCAAGCCCGCCGCCTGCAATTGCCCGGCGGTTTGCCAGGCCAGTTGCTCGGCAAAACCGCTTTGGCTGGCAAAGCCGATCAGCCAGGACGGCGCATCGCTCTGGGTGTCGCTAAAGCCCTGTCGCGCCTGTTTGACCTGACGCTTTTTGCGCCGACGGTCCAGGTACAGCAACCAGCCGGTAATAAAGAACAGCGGCATGGTCAGGGACGCAACGGTGACCAGCACACGCCCGGTGATGCCCCAGTAGCTGCCGGTGTGCAGGGCGTAGATGCTGGTCAGTAGTTGCGCCTTGTAGCTTTTATCGTCATAGCGATCAACGCGCTTCACCACGCCGGTGGCCGGGTCGAGGGTGATCTGGTTGAACGCGCGCTCATGGGGCGAGGTTTTCAATAGATAGAAAACCGTAGCGGGCAGGCCAGCACCAGGCGGCATGCGCACGTTATACACGCTCAGGTCGGGCCCGGCGGCTTTCTGGATACTGGCCCAGATTGCGTCGTAATCGGCAACCAAGGGGGCGACTCCGGGCGCGGATGGGCCGCCACGTCCACCTCTGCGTTGCTCGGCATTCGGGTTGTCGGAGAAGAGTTTTTGCAGGCCTTTGTTGTACCACTCGTAGGACCATGACAAGCCGGTCAGTGCGGCCAACAGGTAAAAGATCAAGCACCAGGTGCCGGCAACCGCATGCAGGTCCCAATTGAAACTGCGGCCTTTTTTCGCCCAGTCCAGGGTCAGCCAGGCGCGCCAGTTCAATGCCTTGCGCGGCCAGCGCAGGTACAGGCCCGACAGGCAGAAAAACAGCAGCATCAAGGTGCAGGCCCCGGTAATCTGGCGGCCGGTGTCACCGATGGCCAGAAAACGGTGCAGTTGCAGCATCAGGTTGAAAAAGCCCAGGCCCGAAACGTCGCCCTGGTAGTCGCCGGTGTACGGGTCAACATAGCGCAATTGGCCACGGCGTTCGCCCGGCGGCGGGGTGAAAAAGATGCGCGAGGCGCTCTCGGTGTCAATGCCGCCCCAAATCATGGCCACTTGTTTACCTTCGGTGGCCTCGACTTTACGCACCAGTTCGGCAGGCGGCAGCACGCCGCTGTCGAGCTTCTGGACCTTGAGCACAGTCGGATTGAGCCAGTCCAGTATCTCGTCCTGAAACGACACGGTCGCCCCTGTGATGCCCATCAGGGCCAGGACCAGCCCTGCGGTTATTCCAAAAAACCAGTGCAGCTGGAACAGGGTTTTCTTAAACACGACGGCCGCCTTGCTCGCTCAATGAATTGCGTCACCGCGCATTATGCCGTGACCGCGTTGTTTACACGCAAATGCCCCGGCCATGGTTGGGTCGGGGCACTGGTTATCGCTGTGGGCTGGCCCACAGTGGCTTGCGCGCTTAGAAGTGGAAGCTGGTGGTCAACAAGGCTGTACGGCCTGCCGCCTGATTGGCGAAGTGCGAGGCGTAGGCTTTGTCGTAGTACGTTTTGTCCGTCAGGTTTTGCACGTTCAGTTGCAGGTCGATGTTTTTGGTCAGCTTGTAGCTGGCCATCGCATCGTAGCGAGTGTAGGACGGCACATAAACGGTGTTCGCCGTGTCGCCATAGACCGCGTCGACATAGAACGCACCGCCGCCAATGGTCAGCTTCGGCATGACTTCATAAGTGGTCCACAGGCTGAAGCTGTTTTTCGGCGTGTTCGGCATTTCGTTACCTTTGTCGGAACCGGCGCTTACCACACCGTTACGGCCTTTCAAGCCTGAATCAACCAGCTCGCTTTTCAGGTAGCTGTAGCCTGCAAACACTTGCCACTTGTCAGTGATTTTGCCGCTGGCCGACAGTTCGATACCGTCAACCCGTGATTTGCCGGCGTTTTCATAGGTGAACGCATCGGTCAGGACCCGGGTGTTCTTTTTCTCGGTGCGAAACACCGCAGCGGTCAAGGACACGCGGTCCTGGAGCACGTCCCACTTGGTGCCCAATTCATAGTTAACGGTTTCTTCAGGTTTCAGGTCGCTCACGCTGTTGGTGGTGACCAGCGGGTTGCCTTCTGCACCTTCGCCAACCAGCGCGCCGGGTGGTGTGGCGGAGGTGGCATAGGAGGCGTAAACGCTACCGTTATCCAGTGGTTTCCAGACCAGGCCCGCTTGCCAGTTGAAGAAGTTACTGTCGTTTTTGGCTTTGGTACGGCCCTTCGCTGCGTTGGTGTTCGCGGTGGTATCAAACTGGTCGTAACGCAGGCCGGCGTTGAGCAGCCATTGCGGGTGGAGTTCGATGGTGTCAAACACGTAGGCGGCTTTGGTCACGCCCACGGTGTTGGTGCCGTAGTAGTTGCGCGCTTCGGTGCCAGTCCACTCGTCACTCGGGTTCGGGTTGGACAGCGAGGTGCACTGGCCGCCGCTGTTGCCGACTTTGTCAGGGGTGCAATTAGGGTTGCTGTTCGGCGTCACGGTGTAGCCGCTGGCGCGGGTTTCTTCGCGAGTGAACTCAACACCGGTGGAGTAGGTGTTCTTGAAGCCCGCCAGGTTGAAGTTACCGTACAGGTCAGTCTGGTTGGTGGTGGTCTGGGTCGTCGACACACGGGTGTTGGCGCGGCGCCAAACGGTACCGTACTGGTTAACGTTGTGCTGGCTGTCGTCCGGCTGGGTAAGGATGTAGTCCTGGCCGGTGTTGCCGTGACGGAAGGTGTTCTTCACGGTCATCGAATCGTTGAAGTCGTGTTCGAACGTGATGGTGCTGATGTCGACACGGGTCTTGCGGAAATCGCGGTCTTTGAGCCCGTAGAAGTTATTGCTGTTGCCGCCGTCATCCGGTTTGTCGTGAACGTGCGCGGCGGTTTTCGAGGCGCTGCCGTAGCCGTAAGGAATGCCCGAATCTGGCAGGTCGTCGCTTTTCAGGTGGTAGTAGCTGAGGTTCAGGCGGGTGTCGGTGCCCAGGCCGAAGGTCAGCGAGGGGGCAATGCCCCAGCGGTCGTAGTTGACCGAGTCACGGCCTGCGACGTTTTGCTCGTGGCTCATCAGGTTCAGACGGAACGCGGCGGTGTCAAGGAACTGACGGTTGATGTCGACGGTGTAGCGGCGGGTTTGGTCTGACCCGTAGGTGAAGCCACCGTTGAGGAAGTCGCCCAGTTTTGGAGTCTTGCTCACCAGGTTCAAGCTGCCGCCCGCCGAGCCACGGCCACCGAAAGACGAGTTCGGGCCTTTGCTGACTTCGATGGATTCGATGTCAAAAATTTCGCGGGTTTGCCCGCCTGCGTCGCGCACGCCATCCAGGTAGGTATCGCCCTGGGCGTCAAAGCCACGAATAAAAGGACGGTCGCCTTGTGGGTTGCCGCCTTCGCCTGCGCCAAATGTCACACCTGGTACGGTGCGCAGGGCGTCTTGCAGCGAGGTGGCGGCGGTGTCTTGCAGCACTTGCTGCGGAATGACCGTGACCGAGCGCGGCGTGTCGACCAGCGGCGCGGTGTACTTCTGGGAGCTGGCTTTTTCTGTCTGGTACGACTGTTGGGTCTGTTCACCGGTCACGGTGGTTGCACCCAAAGAAATACTGTTGCCCTGCGCTGGCTTTTCGGTGCTTTCAGCGGCCTGGGCCATCTGGTTAGCAGAGGTTGCCGTGAGCGCTACACCGATGGCCGAAGCCAGTAAACGCGGTGAATTGGCAGGTATTTTTATACGTTGGCGCGACATCTGAAGATCCTCCCCCCGGAATTTGAGGGGCGGAATATAGTGCAAACAATTCCTCCTAACAATTGAGAGGGATTACTATTCGCGCTAAATTTACATTCTTTACAATTTGCCGTTACGGGTTTTGCAAGGCTATTCGTCTCCCGACTTTTTAACAAAGTTTTACACGATCAATAAGAATCAATACCATTGGCACCCTTCTCTTGTTCAGGTATCGCGCCATGCTGCTGCACATTCCCGGCTTGTTCTCCCGTGAAGAAGTCCAGCGCATCCGTGAGGCGTTGATAGCGACAGAGTGGGCTGACGGCAAAATCACCGCCGGGTATCAGTCCGCCAAAGCCAAGCACAACCTGCAATTGCCCGAAGGTCACCCGCTGGCCAAGGAAATCGGCGCGGCGATGATTGAGCGCTTGTGGCAAAACCCGTTGTTCATGTCGGCGGCCCTGCCGCACAAAGTGTTCCCGCCGCTGATCAACTGCTACACCGGGGGCGGAAGTTTCGACTTTCATATCGACAATGCGGTGCGCCAGCCCAAGGGCAGCACGGAGCGGGTGCGCACGGACCTGTCGGCTACCCTGTTTTTCAGTGACCCAGAGGACTACGACGGCGGTGAGCTGGTGATCCAGGACACCTACGGTGTACAGCAGGTCAAGTTCCCGGCGGGGGATATGGTGCTGTACCCCGGCACCAGTTTGCACAAGGTCAACGCGGTGACCCGTGGCGCCCGTTTTGCCTCGTTTTTCTGGACCCAAAGCCTGGTCCGTGAAGACAGCCAGCGCACCTTGCTGTTCGAGATGGACAACGCCATTCAGCAATTAACCCGCGATGTGCCCGATCACCCGTCACTGATTCAACTCACCGGCACCTACCACAACCTGTTGCGCCGCTGGGTTGAGGTGTAAGCCATGAGCTTTCAATTACGCCGCGAAGAACTGCTCAGCGGCGAGCAACTGCAAAGCATGCTCGCCGAGAACCCGGCCCGTGCCGCACAAGCCATTTTGATGGCCGCCAAGCAAGGCATCCTTGAAGGGCAAGCGCTGCTCGGCCAGATCCTGCTGGAAGGGCAGGGTATTGAGCGCGATGTGCCGCTGGCCTTTCGCTGGTTCGCCATTGCCGCCAACGGCGGGCACTTGATGGCGCGCAACATGCTTGGGCGTTGCCTTGAACATGGCTGGGGGTGCGAGCTGGATGAGCGCGCGGCCGCCAGCCATTACCGCCTGGCTGCTCAGGGCGGGCTTGATTGGGGGCTGTACAACTACGCCAACTTGCTGGCGACCGGGCGCGGTGTGGTGCAAGACCAGTACGCAGCGTTTGCGCTGTACCGCGAAGCCGCGCATTTGGGCCACGCCAAGTCGATGAACTTGCTGGGGCGCTACCTTGAAGACGGTCGTTATTGCCCGGCAGACCCGCAGGCCGCGCGCCAATGGTATGAACGCTCGGCCCATGCCGGTGATTTTCGCGGGCAATTCAGCCACGCCGCCGTGTTGGCCGAGCGCGGTGATATAGAGGGCGCACTGGTTTGGCTGGAGCGTGCCCAGGCCATCGGCAACCTGAAGTTTTTGCGGGTCAGCCGCGTCGCGTTGCTTGAGGCCAAAGAGCCGGCCATTCGGGCCATGGGTGAGGTGTATCAAGCGCGGATCAACACCTTACAGCAGGCGGTGTGACACCCATCGGCGGCACCGTCAGGCCATAAAAAACCTCCCCGGAGGCCCATCCGGGGAGGTTTTTCTGTAAGGCTTACAGGTAGAACGACTTCAGCGGCGGGAAGCCATTGAACTCAACAGCGCTGTAACTGGTGGTGTAGGCGCCGGTCGACAACCAGTACAGGCGATCACCGATGGCCAGGTTGAGTGGCAGGCCGTATTTGTAGTTTTCGTACATGATGTCGGCGCTGTCGCAGGTAGGACCGGCGATGACCACTTCTTCCATTTCGCCTTTCTTTTCAGTCCAGATCGGGAACTTGATGGCTTCGTCCATGGTTTCGATCAAACCAGAGAATTTGCCGACATCGGTGTACACCCAACGCTCAACAGCGGTGCGCGACTTGCGGGCGACCAGGACCACTTCACTGACCAGAATCCCGGCGTTGGCGATCAACGAACGGCCCGGCTCCAGAATGATTTCTGGCAGGTCGTCACCAAAGTCTTCTTTCAGGAAGCGGATGATTTCTTCGGCGTAGGTTTCCAGGCTGTTGGTACGGGTGATGTAGTTGGCCGGGAAGCCGCCACCCATGTTGATCAGCTTGAGCACGATGCCGTCTTCTTCTTTGAGGCGCTCGAAGATCACTTTGACTTTGGCGATGGCCGCGTCCCACACGCTGATGTCGCGCTGCTGCGAACCCACGTGGAACGAAATACCGTAAGGCACCAGGCCCAGGTCGCGGGCCAGAATCAGCAGGTCCATGGCCATGTCGGTCTGGCAGCCGAACTTGCGCGACAGCGGCCAGTCAGCCGTGGTCGAGCCTTCAGTGAGGATGCGCACGTAGACTTTGGAACCCGGTGCGGCCTTGGCAATGTTGCGCAGGTCGGCTTCGGAGTCGGTCGAAAACAGGCGCACGCCTTTTTCGTAGAAGTAGCGGATGTCTTTGGATTTTTTGATGGTGTTGCCGTAGCTGATGCGATCCGCCGTCACGCCCTGGGCCATCACTTTGTCCAGCTCGTAAATCGAAGCGATGTCGAAGCTCGAGCCTTTGTCGCGCAACAGGTTGATGATTTCAACGGCCGGGTTGGCCTTGACCGCGTAATACACCTTGGCGAATTCGAAACCTGCACGCAGGTCGTCGTAAGCCTGGCTGATCATGGCGGTGTCGATCACCACGAACGGGGTTTCTTGGGTGTCAGCGAACGCCTTCATTTTTTGGAAGGTTTCGCGCGCGAAATATTCTTCGACCTGAATCGACATACGTAGGGACTCCTAGTGGCAAACGTCATAAATCAATGGGTGCAAATGAACATCCTCCGTATCCCCACTTTGGTTCGCCTACTTCCCAAGGCATGTCCGCCGAAAGCTTGCTCTCTCGTCGTCAGTACTTGAGCCGGATGGATCGTTTCCAGCATGGATGTTCGGCGCGAACTTTAGGGCGTGACTGCGCTGAGATCAACTAAAAATGTCGCATTTTTATAAGCCTTCGTCGGGTCGCCAAAGTGAGCTATTTAAGTAACCGACCTTGATGACGGTGTGATGTTCCCACCGTGGCTTTTTTGCCCGCTGCCCAATAGACGAAGCCCGCCATAGGGCGGGCTTCGGTAGTTGCACATTGAAGCGTGGCTTACCTGGGGGGAAGGATCGGGCCGGGCCTCAAAATGCAGTACTCAGGGTCAACGACAGGCTGCGCGGATCACCATAAATGGCGCCTGCATAGAAGCCGTATCGGGTGTAGTAGGTTTTGTCGAAGAGGTTGTTGGCATTCAGGGTCACGGCCGTGTCATCGGTGAGGTCGTATTTGGCCATTGCGCTCCAGATGGCATAACCCGCCCACGTCACGTCGGTGGGGCCGCGGCTCACACCATTGGTGGGAATGCCCGCCGGGGTGGAGGTGGCGCGAATGCTGGTTTGCGCGGTGACGCCGGTGCCCACGGTCAGGCGATCAAGTGCACCCGACAAGCGATAGGTGGTCGAGGCCTTGAACAAGTGCGACGGGTCACTTTGGCCGTCGGCGTTGAGGCGGCGAAAGTGCAGGTAGGTGTAGCCACCGTAGACATTCCAGTTGGGCGTCAAGGCACCGGAGACTTCGAGGTCGATACCTTCGGTCTCTACGCCGGTGCCCGTGGTGTAGGCCTGGTTACCGGTGGGCGTGGTATTGGCGCCATCGGTCACCGCCTTGTTTTCCTGGCGGGTCAGGAAGTAGGCCGCTTGCGCATTGACCTGTCCGTCGAACCATTCACCTTTAATACCGGTTTCGTAGCCCTGACCGCGAATCGGCTCGATCTTGTTGCCGTTGGCGTTTTCTTCGCTTTGCGGGCTGAAGATGTCGGTGTAGCTGGCGTACAGCGAGTAGGTGTCGTTGAGGTCATACACCGCGCCCAGGTAAGGCGTGACGATACCGTTTTGTTGTTGATTGCTGCGCGCACCGTTGGTCGACAACGTGGTGCTGCTGTAATCGCTGATGCGCGCGCCGAGGATCACCGACAACGGGTCGGTAATGCTCAGGCGGGTGGCCGCATACATGCCTTGCAGGCGGGTGGTGGTTTTGGTGTGCAGGCCGGTCTTGTAGGCGTTGATCCGGTAGTCGCTGTCCACCCCGTTGTGCCAGTCGGTAATCGGGAAGCCGTTGTTGGCGCGGAACTGGCACCCCAGCGCGCTGGCGCTGGTGCGGTCATCGCTGACCATGTTGCAACGGTACTGAGGCGACCAGGCGACGGTGCGGCTGTCGTTATAGCCGAACATGGCCTGATGGGTACGGCCGAACAGGCTGAATGGGCCGGTCACGTCGACTTGTGCCGATTGCTGGGTGGTGTCGGTGGAGCTGTGCAGGCCGTTGAGTACGGCGCCGGTGCCATCCTGGTTCCAGTAACCGCCGAAGGCGCCGCCGCCTTTGGAGTTAACCTTGGCCAGCCCACGGTGATTCAACGCTTCAGTGGTGCTTTGCGAGGCTTTGACGTTGAGCGTCCAGTCATTGTCAAAACGATGCTCCAGCGAGCCGAACGCCGTACGCGTGGTGTATTCGCCAAAACTCCAGCTCGGCACCACGTTGGTGCTGCGCGGCAGGTGGGTTTTACTGCCATCGCCGTACCAGATCGGGATATTCGCGCCCCAGCCGCCGCCGACGTTCTTGTAGTACTCGTATTGATAGCCGGCGCCCAGGGTTGTGGCGTCGGTCAGGTCAAATTCAAAGTTGGCCAGCGCGGCCCGCGAACGGTCGGACTGATGGTCGCGGAAAGAGTTGGAGTCTTCTTGGGTCATGACCAGGCGCGAGCGCAAGCGGCCATCTTCTGACAAGGGCACGTTGAGATCAGCGCCCAGGCGCCGTTTGTCCCAACTGCCATAGGTGGCGTAAGCACGGCCGCCAAACTCGAAGCCCGGACGTTTGCGCATCAGGTTGACGGTGGCCGACGGGTCGCCCGTGCCGCCCAACAGGCCATTGGCACCGCGAACGATGTCGATACGTTCGTACATGTCCATGTTCAGCGAGTTACCGGCGCCGCTGAAGTCCGAGCCGCCCGGGAACTGCAGGCCGTCGGTTTTCCAGTTGGTGATCGGATAACCGCGTGCCCGGTACTCGGTGCGCCCGCCCACTTCCGACTTGCTCATGGTGATGCCGGGAGCGCTGTCCAGCGCTTGCTCGATATTAGTGATCTGGCGGTCGGCCATTTGTTCCTGAGTGATGGTGGTGACCGACTGTGGCGTCTGGCGCGGGGTGAGTTTCATACCCGTCGAACTGGTGGTGCTCTTGACGGTGTAACCCAGTTGGCCGCTGCTTTCATCGGCGGAGGGCTGGGTGCCCTGAACATTCAGAGTGTCGAGTTCCAGCGGCGCGGCGCCAGCCTGTTGGCTGGTCATGCCGAGCATTGCACTGAGGCCCATGGCGACCATGATTGCGACAGGGCTGCGGGGAGCTGAAAGGCGAGAAGGGGTGCTTAACATCAAAGGTCGTGCTGAGAGATCCGTCATCATGCCCTGCGTTGTCATTGGTAATACTTCGTATTTGCAGATAATGTTTGGTAGCATTTTAGGTATCGCGCCGTCAGGCACTATTACGGATATGTGTGGGTATGTAATGGAATGTAATGAGCAGTACGTTTTGCCCACCCCCAAACCCCTCGCAGCCGCCAAGACGCTGTTGGTGGTGGATGACGACGATGAAATCCGCGAGTTGCTCTGCGACTACCTGAGTGAGAACGGCGATCAGGTGCTGGCCGCCGCCGATGGCGTGCAGATGTGGGCGCACCTTGAGCGCCAGGCGGTCGACCTGGTGGTGCTGGATGTCATGCTGCCGGGCGAAGACGGCCTCAGCCTGTGCCGCCAGTTGCAGTCGCGCCCCGGTCTGAGCGTCATCATGCTGTCGGCCAAGGGCTCAGCGCTGGATCGCATCATTGGCCTGGAGGTGGGCGCCGACGATTACCTGACCAAGCCTTTCGAGCCCCGTGAGCTGGTGGCCAGAATCAAGGCGGTGATGCGCCGACAAACTCGGGCCGAGCCCGTTGTGGATCGCCCGGTCACGACCCACCGCGAGTTCGCCGCTTATCGTCTCGATGATGTAAAGCGCCTGCTGCACACCCCGGATGGCCAGACCCTGACCTTGCCGCGCTCCGATTTCAGGGTGTTGCGTGATTTGCTCCAGGCCCGTGAGCAGGTGCTGTCCCGCGATCAATTAACGCTGAGTGCAATGGGCCGTGAATACGCGCCCGACGACCGCTCGATCGACATGTGCATCAGCCGCCTGCGCCAGCATTTCAAGGACGGGCCCGTGCAGATCGTGACCGTGCGCAATGAAGGCTACCTGTTGAGTGTCTCCAGCCCTGAAGCGGCGGTTTAGCCCGGTGCGCGACCTGCTGCTGAAGGGTGTGAGGCGCCTGTGGCCGAAAACCTTGTTTGGCCAACTGACGCTGATTCTGGTCAGCGGCACGCTGGCCATTCAATTGTTGTCGAGCAGCATCTGGTTCGACGTGCGTTATGCACAGGTGCTCGAAGCCCCGGTCCGGCTAATGGCCAGCCGCACCGCACCACTGATTGACCAGCCCGGTTGTGTGCCGGGGCAGCCGCAAACAGCCCCGGCCAATTACACGGTCAGATGCCTGGCCTCGAAACCCGATAGCCAACCTGAAAACGATCGTGCTGCCCGACGCACAGCGCTGCTGTTAAAACAGGCGTTGGCGTATGAATTGGGGCATGAGCCCACGGTTGAAATGATCGAGGTCGACCTTACCGATGCCGAGGGCCAGCCGCTGGTCTGGCGCAGCCTGTTTGGCCTGCAAACGGCCACTGCGCATATCGACTTCGCGGTGCCGCTGGGCGACGGTCACTGGTTGAGCATCGAGGGGCACGAGTTACAGGGCTGGAGCGGCGAGTCGGCGTGGGCGTTGATTGCCGACTACATTCTGCGGGTCTATGTGGTGCGCATTATCGGCGTGATCGGGATGTGCTGGCTGGCGGTGCGGCTGTGCCTGCGTCCGCTTAAACGGCTGAGTGATGCCGCCAATGCGCTGGGCGATAACCTGGATCAGAAGCCGTTGGCGGTTGAGGGGCCGCTGGAGGTTCGTCAGGCCGCCCAGACCTTTAACGCCATGCAAAAACAGATTATTGCGATGGTCAATGACCAGAGCTTTTTTCTCGCGGCGGTGTCCCACGACCTGCGCACGCCATTGACCCGCATGCGCTTGCGCATCGAGCGATTGAGCGATGTTGATCAGCGTGATCGCTTGAAGCAGAACATCTACCAGATGGACAAGATGATTACCCAGGTACTCGTCTATTTGCAGAGCGCCAACCAGCACACGTGCCAGTTCATTGATGTCGACAGTGTGTTGCGCAACCTGTGCGCAGAGTTGTCGACCCCCGCCGAGCCGTTACCCATCAGCGGCCGGGGCGGGATGATCTACGCCAACGGCGTGCTGTTGCACCGTTGCTTGCAGAACTTGCTGGTAAACGCACAAGCCTATGCCCGCGACATCACCCTTGAGGTCGAGCGCTCGTCTAGCGGCGTGACGTTGCGCATCAACGATCGCGGGCCGGGCATCGCGCCAGCGGTGTTGCAGTCGATCACCGACCCGTTCGTGCGCGCCGATCACTCGCGCAACGATCAGTCCGGCGGTTTTGGTTTGGGCCTGAGTATCGCCAAGCGCATCGCCGTCAGCCACAAGGGCAGCCTGACGCTGAGCAATCGTGAAGGGGGCGGTTTGAGCGCCTGTGTGTTCTTGCCCGCTCAGTGAGGGGACGGTGCGATGTTTCACACTTCATGAACCGAGCCGCCACGGTTTGGCCCTTGCAGCAAAATTTGAGGGCCCTAGCATGGGCTGATCATTAGAAGGAGCAGCCTCATGTTCGCGGGATTTCAAACAGCTCAGCGCCAGGTCAATGGCGTTCACATTGCCTACCGTATCGGCGGCAGCGGGCCGGGTTTGTTGTTGATCCATGGTCACCCGCAAACGCATGTCATCTGGCACAAAGTCGCTGAGCAATTGGCGGAGCACTTCACGGTGATCGCGGCCGACTTGCGCGGTTACGGCGACAGCGAAAAGCCCGCAGCAGTGGCCGATCACAGCAACTACAGCAAGCGTGAAATGGCCCGCGATTCGCTGGCGTTAATGCACAGCCTGGGCTTTGAGCAGTTCTCGGTGCTGGCCCATGATCGCGGTGCCCGTGTGGCCCATCGTCTGGCGCTGGATCACCCGCAGGCCGTCACCCGTTTGGTGATGCTCGACATCGCCCCGACGCTGGCGATGTACGCGCAGACCGACGAAGCCTTTGCCCGGGCTTACTGGCACTGGTTCTTTTTGATTCGCCCGGCGCCGCTGCCGGAGCGCCTGATCGAAGCCGACCCCGAGCAATACCTGTTGAGCGTGATGGGCAGTCGCAGCGCCGGTTTGCAGCCGTTTACGGCGCCCGCGCTGGCCGAATACGTGCGCTGCATTCAATTGCCGGGTACGGCGCGGGGGATCTGCGAGGACTACCGCGCCAGCGCCAGCATTGACCTTGAGCATGACCGCGAAGACATCGACGCCGGTCGACACCTGAACCTGCCGGTGCTGGTGCTGTGGGGCGCGCAAGGGACGGTCGGTCGCTGTTTCGACCCGCTGGCCGAATGGCAGAAAGTCGCAACCGATGTGCGTGGCCAGGCGTTACCGTGCGGGCACTACATTGGCGAGGAAGTCCCCCAATTGCTGCTTGAGCACGTGCTGCCTTTTTTGCGCTGAGCTATTCTCTGCATTCTTGTCGCCACGCGTTCATGACCATGCCGCCCAAAAAAGACACTGCGCCGTTGCCTGAAGACCTGCGGGTGTTCCTTACGGTTGTGCGCAAGGGCGGCTTTGCCGCGGCGGCAGAAGAGCTGGGATTGTCCCCGGCCTATGTCAGCAAACGTATCCAGATCCTTGAAACCACCCTTGGCAGCCGCTTGCTGCACCGCACCAGTCGACGTGTCGCCCTGACCGACGACGGTGAGCGGGTGCAGCGCTGGGCGGTGCGCATCCTCGACGATGTTCAGCAATTGCAGGACGAATTGTCCGAAGCGCATACCGCGCCCCGTGGCCGTTTGCACCTGTGCAGCAGCTTTGGCTTTGGCCGCAACCATGTCGCGCCGGCCATTTCGTTACTGGCCGAGCAGTACCCGGAACTGGAAATCCGCCTCGATGTGTTTGATCGCGTGGTGGACATTGTGCATGAAGGGTTCGACCTGGAAATCCATGTGGGCGATGACATTGCCGGTCAACACATCGGCCGTCGTCTAGTGACCAACAACCGCGTACTGTGCGCCTCGCCCGACTACCTCAAGCGCCGGGGCGTGCCTGAGTCGCTGCAAGATTTGCAGCAGCACGATTGCCTGGTGCTAAAAGAGCGCGACAACGCGTTTGGTATCTGGCAACTGCAAGGCCCGGAAGGTGAGGCCAGCGTGAGGGTCAGCGGGCCGCTGTCTTCCAACAGCGGCGAAATCGTATTGCAGTGGGCGCTGGACGGGCGCGGTGTGTTGCTGCGCTCGATGTGGGATGTAAAACCGCTGCTGCAGCAAGGGCGGCTGGTGCAGGTGCTGGCCGACTACCGGCAAAGCGCCGACGTATGGGCGGTGTACCCGACGCGGCTGGCCAATTCCGGCAAATTGCGGGTGTGTGTGGAGTTTTTGCAGGCGCACCTGCGACAACTTTCCACCTCGTAGGAGCGAGCTTGTCTCGCGATCTTTTGATCTTTAAAAGATCGCGAGACAAGCTCGCTCCTACAGGGGGCAGTGGGTGAGGGCGCTTTTCAGCTTAACCAGGGATTAGCCTGCAAATGCCGTTGCTCAAATTCACGAATCTGCGCGCTGCGCTGCAAGGTGCTGCCAATCGCATCCAGCCCCTGTAATAGCGCATTTTTGCGCAGATCGTCGATCTTGAATTCAATCATTGAACCCTCCGCCAGGCGGATGCTTTGCGTGATCAGGTCAATCGTGATTTCGGCCGTTTCGGGCTGGCTGATGAGTCGGCCCAGCGCTTGCACCAATACGTCTTCCAGGGTGATCACCAACACGCCGTTGCGCTGGCAGTTGTCATAGAAAATCCCGGCGAAGCTGCTACCAATGAGCGCGCGGATACCCAATTGTTTCAAGCCCCACACCGCATGCTCGCGGCTGGAACCACAGCCAAAGTTCGGCCCGGTGACCAGAAAACGCGCGTCTTGCCACGCGGGCTTGTTGAGGATGAACTCAGGGTTGGGCTCGCCCGAGGGCAGAAAGCGCAGGTCGAAAAACACGCCGCGGTCCAGCCCGTTGCGATCAATACCTTTAAGAAACTGCTTGGGCATGATCACGTCAGTGTCGATATTAGCGGCGAGCAGGGGCGCGGCCTTGCCGCTGACGGTGGTGAACGGTTGCATGCTCAGAGTCTCCCGGCAAGTTGGCGAACGTCAGTGAGGTGCCCGGTAATGGCGGCGGCCGCGACCATAGCCGGGCTCATCAGGTGGGTGCGTGCCCCGGCGCCCTGGCGGCCTTCGAAGTTACGGTTGGTGCTGGAGGCGCAGCGGTCGCCGGGGGCGAGCACGTCATCGTTCATCGCCAGGCACATCGAGCAGCCAGACTGACGCCACTCAAATCCAGCCTCGATAAAGATCGCCGCCAAGCCTTCCGCTTCTGCCTGATCGCGCACCTGGGTGGAGCCAGGAACAATCATGGCGCGTACATGGGCTGCGACCTTGTGGCCGCGCACCACGTGGGCCGCGTCGCGTAAATCTTCAATCCGGGCATTGGTGCAGGAGCCGATAAAGGCGTGGCTGATGACCACCTCGTTCAGCGCCATGCCGGGCTCCAGGCCCATGTAGCTTAAGGCGCGACGCATGTCTTGGCGCAGAATCAGATCGCTGACGCCCTGCGGGTCAGGCACGGTGCTGCCAATGGTCGCGGCCTGGTCGGGGCTGGTGCCCCAGGTGACCATGGGCTGCAACTCAGTGGCGTCCAGGTGCACTTCTTGATCGAACTGTGCGCCGGGGTCGCTGTACAGCAAGCGCCAGCGGGCCACGGCGCGTTCCCATTGTTCGCCTTGCGGGGCACGCGGCTTGAGTTGCAGGTAGGCGAAGACTTTGTCATCGGGGGCCATAAAGGCGCCGCGAGCCCCGGCTTCGACGGCCATGTTGCAGATGGTCATGCGCGCTTCGACGCTCAGCCCCTCAATGGTCGAACCGGCAAACTCGATGGCGTAGCCGCTGGCGCCGGAGGCACCGATTTTATCGATCAGGGCCATGATCACGTCTTTGGAGGTCAGCCCTGTGCCCAGTTCGCCCTCAACCGTGACACGCATGCTTTTCAGGCGTTTATACACCAGGGTCTGGGTGGCCAGCAGGTGCTCGATTTCCGAAGTGCCGATGCCGAATCCAAACGCACCCAATGCCCCGTAGGTGGTGGTGTGGCTGTCACCGGCGGCGATCACCATGCCGGGCAAGATAAACCCTTGCTCCGGGGCGATGACGTGTTCGATGCCCTGGCGCTTGTCGAGCACATCAAACAGCTCGATGGCGAACTTTTCGCAGTTCTGTTGCAGGTACGACACCTGCAAGGCCCCGCCCGCATCGGCCATGGCGGCAACGCGTAACGGCGAGGTCGGGTTCACATGGTCAACCACCGCCAGTGCAGTGTGCGGGCGCCACACATCACGCCCGGCCTCGCGCAAACCGCTGAAGGCTTGCGGGCTGGTGTACTCGTTGATGACCTGACGGTCGATGTAGAGCAAAACATGCCCTTGGTCATCGAGCGCGCACACGGTGTGCGCGTCGATGTGCTTGTCATAGAGGGTTTTGGCGTGGGTCATGGTCAGGCTCGCAGCGAAAGGCATGCGAGCCATCATAAGGACAGGCAGTGCACCATCAATGGCCAGGCAGTGATGGCTCAGATCATGAATCGTGTTGGATATAAAACATTGCCGCGGCGCGCGAACTTTTTTGACACGGCTAGGGGGTAATTGATTTTTGTGTTACTTCAACCAACTACTTGCGCTTTACCTCACCGTCCTTTAGTGCGACGTCTGGATCGCTGAAAGAACTGCAAAGGCAGATAAGTTAAAATCATATTCACTTTAATTATAA
Organism: Pseudomonas helleri; assembly: GCF_045830615.1. Classification (NCBI taxonomy): domain Bacteria; kingdom Pseudomonadati; phylum Pseudomonadota; class Gammaproteobacteria; order Pseudomonadales; family Pseudomonadaceae; genus Pseudomonas; species Pseudomonas helleri. The sequence goes on from NZ_CP174501.1 coordinate 842,995, forward strand.
ATAACTGTCAGTTCTTACAGGTGTTTGTATTGGTTAAAGCCGCCAAGCTGTCGCAGTTGTTCTTCGCGCCATTTAGCGTGTTTGCATTTAATCATCTTAAGGTACTGATAATGACAAGACTATTGCTGGTAGTTTTAACCGTTTTATTGACAGCGTGCGCTAGCCATGAGGGTGTTAATACGTCGACGTCTGCTGCGACAACTCAACACTTGAATCGTTTAGGTGAAGAAACCGCAGTGGCATTGACCGAACGTTACAACAACCCGGTCAGTGCATGTCGGCCGCATAATCCCTCCGCCGCATTTGAATGTTCAGGTGTCATCATCAGGGGGACGTCGCCTTCGACCCAATATCATGCCTGGAACCCCAACCCCAGCGGTACCGGGGTATCGTTCTCGTATTTGCGCAAAGACATAATAATTACAGATTTCTATATTTATAAGAATGGGTTTATCTTTTATCCGCGCCTGCTTGCACCTGAAGGTAAAGTCAGTGTGTCCATTTTGTGTTTCTTCCCTCGGGATGGGGCGACGGTTGTAAGGGAGGATCAGGGATGCGGTCAAAGCCCCAATCGGCCAACCAGCCGGGAGTGCCAGGAACAAGGTATTAATACGGCTGAACGATGGGTCGAGCATTACAATCAATATGGCAGTTATAGCGACATGTGCGGGTTTAATGTGCGTGAAGCATTAGGTGAAAACGCGACGATTGCATTTGCCGAAGGGCTCAAAGCTCAGCGTTTGATATTCAACCCTCTAATTGATAGTTACAACGAGCTGAGAATCGCCAAGTGGGATCAGGACATAGGTGATGTATTACCGCTTCAAGCGTTCTTTTACCTGGACAGTTCAGGCAAGGCTGGCGCGCAGTATGACCAACAGGATTTTTTGAAGGAGACGGGCATTCTGGTTCCGATCATTCTCATTACCTTGCCGGCCACTGAAGCGGATCAAGCAACTTTCCAATTTATTCCCGAAGATCAAGCACCGAGCCTGCATACCCAACGATGAGTTAATGGTCCGGGTCATGGATCAGGCTCGCAGCTAGAGGCATGCGAGCCATCATCAGGACGGGCCATGCACTATAAATGGCCCGGTACTCAGCCTAGAAAACCTGCCAGGACACCGTGCTTGTCATGGCGACCCGCACATACGATGCGCCTCTTGGGTGAGAGCGCCATACCTTGCTTTGATGAGGTATGGACGAACGTACCGGTGGATGCCAGACCCTTCTGGCCAAAGCTGTTGTCCGGGGTACCGTCTGACAGATAGCGGCCAATCATCCCCTGCGGCGCAGGATCTGACGCGGCTCTATAGCCCGCGATGACCAACTTTGCATCGGGCTGGCAAACGATCTGATGACACTGAAGAGGAGATATTGCCGGGAAAGTGATAATCACGGGTTTTGCCTGATTGAACGTCGTATCCAGCTGCCCATTGAAGGTTATCCCGACCATCATGCCGTGACTGATATTCGGGTCACTCCTCAAATTTGTGCTACCGATACTGACCAGGCCGGTGGGTGTTTCGACAAGACTGAACTGCAAGTACGTTTTGTCGTCGTAAGCCAGTGTGAGAACGCCTTGGTCTGCAAAGTCGGGCACCAAAACGCCCTGGCTATCAAAGCAGGCAATAAACACATCGTTATTCAGCACGCTGCTGAAAACAACGAGGTGGCCGTTCTTCAGCATCAGCACGCCTCCGGGCGATGTCGATTGTCCATGATATTGAAATTCACGCACGCCACGTTCGGCAAAGCGCTCATCCAGTGTGCCGTCAGGCATTAACTTTGTTATGTAAGTTGTCCACAGGCCATTTAAACTTTTGCCATACACCATGAAGATACTGTTGTCTGGAGAAACACAGGCAGAGTTGAACATATAGGATTCATTTTCAAGCGGCTCAGGTACTGCAAAAACCCCTTGTTCAGCAAATGTCTTGTCTACAGCACCGTCCTTTTTCACACAGATCAGTGCAGGCACTGGTTTGACGGAGTTTACCAAAAAGTGCCCCCATAACAGCGTGCGAGTATCAGGCATCAACGCGAGCCCGGATGCTACGTTACGGTGGCCTTGCTTGAACACGCACTCAACCAGGCCTTCGACACCAAACGTGCGATCCATCGCGCCATCGTTTGTAAGGCGCGCAATGCCCATGACAGTACTGTTGTCTGGAGTATTTGCTGCCCATGTCGCCAGAAACATGTTATCCGGTGTGGCCACCACGCAACTTGAATTGCCGGTTGTCAGGTGCGAGGAGTTAATAACGGCAATGCCTTCTTTGCCAAAGTGCGGATCCGCAGCGCCAGAATTATCGGCTTTTATTAGAGATGAAATACTCATGATGTTTTGCCCCTCTCAACGCATTGTTTATTTTAGTGTGATGGTCTTGTTGTGTGCGCGTTCGAGTTAATAGGGTTTTAAAATAATTACTACTGTTAGAAATAACAGTTTTGATATTGATTTATTATGGTCGGCTTAGTTTTAATAGCGACGATGTGAAATAACGCTGAAACGTCGAGCTGGTTGTAGCCGCTGACGAGAAACGAGGCTGCGATGCGGGCGACAGGACCGCCCCTCACAGTGCTGTGGCAGCGCTGTGAGGGGGGCCAATGGCAGGGGTTAAGCGGAGGCTATTTCAGCCGGTGAAACGATGCTGGTTTTGGCCCCGCGTGAACGGCCCGAGCTCAGGTAGGCGGCGATCGATTCCTGGGTCACTTCACCGAGGAACACACGTTCGGCGTCCATCACCGGCAACCAGGAGCGGTTGAACTCGTACATGCGCGACAGCAGGATGCGCAAGTGTTCGTCGTAGGCCGCCGTGGCGTTGAATTCACGCAGGAATTGGCCGCAGGTGCCGGTCTGACGGTGCAGGTCGCGACGACGGACATAACCCAGTGCCTTGTTGTCGGCGTCGGTAACGACGACATAGCGGCGGTCGAGTTCGTCCATCAGGTCCAGTGCTTCGGCCACCGGCGTTTCCGGGCTCACCGACGGTGCGTTGTCGGCCGCGTCTTCGGCCTTGACCAGCAGCAAGCGCTTGAGCGTGCTGTCCTGGCCGACAAAGTTGCTGACAAAGTCGTCCGCCGGATGCGCGAGCAGGGTGTCCGGGTGGTCCATCTGCAGCAGCTTGCCGCCACGGAAGATGGCGATTTTGTCACCCAACTTGATCGCTTCGTCGATGTCGTGGCTGACCATGATCACGGTCTTGTTCAGCGCGCGCTGCATCTCGAAAAATTCGTTCTGGATCATTTCGCGGTTGATCGGGTCGACCGCACCGAACGGCTCGTCCATCAACAGCAGCGGTGCGTCGGCCGCGAGGGCGCGGATCACGCCGATACGTTGTTGCTGGCCACCCGACAGCTCACGCGGATAGCGGTGCAGGTACTGCTTGGGTTCCAGCTTGATCATGCTCATCAGTTCGCGGGCACGGTCATGGCACTTTTGCTTGTCCCAGCCCAGCAGGCGCGGCACTACGGTGATGTTTTCTTCGATGGTCATGTTCGGGAACAGACCGATCTGCTGAATCACGTAACCAATGTTGCGGCGCAGCGTCACCGCGTCGAGGTCGGTGGTGTCTTCGCCGTTGATCAAAATCTTGCCGGAGGTCGGTTTGATCAGGCGGTTGATCATCTTCAGCGTGGTGCTTTTGCCGCAACCCGATGGCCCGAGGAATACGCAGATTTCGCCTTCGTTGACGGTCAGGCTTACCGAGTCCACGGCCTTGACGTCTTTGCCGTTGCTTTGGAAGGTCTTGCTGAGGTTTTGAAGTTCGATCATTTCAGTAATCCTTTTGGAGTCAACGAGCGTTGCAGCCATTGCAGAAGCAGGTCAGCGACGATGGCCAGAACACTGACCAGGACCGCGCCGACGATCAGCATCGACATGTCGCTGCGGCTGATTGCAGCCAGAATAAGTACACCCAGACCACCAGCACCGATGGTGGCGGCGATGGTCATGACACCGATGTTCATCACCACGGCGGTGCGCACACCGGCCAGAATCACCGGTACAGCGATGGGCAGTTCAACCATGCGCAGGCGCTGGCCGAAGGTCATGCCGATGCCGCGTGCAGCTTCACGAATACCTGGCTCAACACCGGTGAGGGCGAGGTAGGTGTTGCGCATGATCGGCAGCAGCGAATACAGGAACACGGCGGTAATGGCGGGCATCGGACCGAGGCCCTGGCCGAACTTCGAGTAAAACGGCAGCAACAGACCAAACAGCGCAATCGACGGAATGGTCAGCATCACCGTGGCGCTGGCTTGCATGGGGCCTGCCAGCGACGGGAAGCGGGTCATCAGCACGCCCAGCGGCACGCCGACCACAATGGCCAGGGTGACGGCAATACCGACCAGAGTGATGTGCTGCCATGTCAGGTGTGCGACCAGCGACCAGTCCATGTGGGAAAAGGCGTTTAGAAATTCCATGTCTTCTCCTCAGTTGAGTGGATGTTGGCGCAGAAAATCTGCGGCGACTTTGGACGGGCTTTCGTGGTCAACGTCGACCCGGGCGTTGAGCTGGCGCATGGTTTCGTCGTCCAGCAGGTCAGCCAGCGGCTTGAGTTGCGCTTCGAGCTCCGGGTGCGCGTCGAGGAAGGCTTTACGCACCACCGGCGCGGCGGTGTAGTCCGGGAAGTAATGCAGGTCGTCGTCGAGCAACTTGAGGTTGAAGGCGCTCAAACGACCGTCAGTGGTGTACACCAGCCCTGCAAACACCTGGCCGTTTTTAAGGGCGGTGTAGACCAGGCCTGCGTCCATCTGGCGAATGTTTTTGCGCGTCAGGTCCATGTCGTACAGCTTGACCATGCCTTGCAAACCGTCGGAGCGGTTGGCGAACTCGGTGTCGAGTGCCACCAGGGCGTTTTTGTTTTCCGGGTCACGCAGCGCCTTGTCCAGGTCGCTGATGGTGTTGATGTCCGGGAACTCTTCAGCCACGTTTTGTGGCAACGCCAGCGCATAGGTGTTGCTGAACTTGGACGGGTGCAGCCAGATCAGGCCCTTTTTCGCATCGACTTCTTTCACGCGGTCGTAGGCGTGATCTTTATCGAGCTTCTCGGTGATGTGGTTGTAGGCCACCAGCGACACGCCGGTGTATTCCCACACCATGTCCAGTTGTCCGGTTTCATGGGCGCTGCGTGCCAGGCTGCTGCCCAGGCCGCCGGTTACCTGGGCGTTATAGCCCTTGCTGTTGAGGTACTGGGCGGTGATTTCCGCGAGCAGGGTTTGCTCGGTAAACACCCGCGCACCGATACGGATGGTGGGTTTTTCTGCGGCCTGAACAATTCCTGCGAACAGCAGGATGCAGCCTAATATCAAGCTAATTTTCTTCATGATTATTCCTTTCCTCAGCCCGACCTATGAAGGTCGCAGACCGCGTTCCAACCAGCGGCGGCTGATGAGTATCACCAGGCCGTCGAGCAGCAATGCCAACAGCGCGGTACAGGCTGCGCCAAGGATCAATTGCGGCTGATTGTTGAGGGCAATGCCAGGGAAAATCAGACTGCCCAGGCTGTTGGCGCCAATCAGGAAGGCCAGCGGCGCAGTACCGACGTTAATCGCCAGTGCAACCCGCACGCCGCCCATGATGATGGGCACGGCATTGGGCAATTCGACGCGCCACAGCACTTGGCGCGGGGTCATGCCGATACCGACAGCGGCTTCTTTGAGTGAGGCAGGAACGTTTTTCAGGCCTTCGTAGGTGTTGCGCACAATGGGCAGCAACGAGGCGAGAAACAGCGCGAAGATAGCAGGCCCGCTGCCGATCCCCAGAAAACCCAGGGCAATGGCCAGTACTGCAAGCGGTGGAACGGTGTTACCGATGTTGAAGACCTGCATGAAACGTTCGGCATGCCCGACCATGCTCGGTCGGCTTAACGCAATGCCAGCGGGTATCCCTACAAGGAGGGCGATAAACATTGAAGCGAGTACGAGGTACAGGTGGGCTTGCAGGTAGAACAACAGATCATCTTGATAGTGTTCGATAGTGCTTATGCCGATCCAGTGGACCAACAGGGCCAGGACCGCGATCACAACCGCGCATCCTATAAGCCCTTTACCATAGCGATTAGCCATAGGCGGACTCCTTTTTTTTCAGTCGGCGGACACATTCCCGTGTGGCAAGGCCATTTCTGGCTGCCGGCAATGCGTTCGCGAAGAGCAACAGGTGGGGCGAAATGCACCCCAATTGCCTGTCATTAGCGCAGCCTCGTCAGACTAACTTGCTGATAATTCAGCCCCTGACACGTTGTCGTATCAAAGGAATGGACGCCTCCACTGTTTAAAAGGTTCACATTTTTTACGGCACATTGCCACCCTTGTCCGACGAGCAAGGGTGCGAACGGTGGCTGCACGGCCCTGATTTGGGCTATAATCCGCGCCCTTTTTTGAATCAATCGTCAGGCGATTTCCCATGACCCATCAGGCCGCCGAAGTCGCGAAACGCCGCACTTTCGCCATTATTTCCCACCCCGATGCGGGTAAAACCACCATCACCGAGAAGCTCTTGCTGATGGGCAAGGCGATTGCGGTCGCCGGTACGGTGAAATCGCGAAAGTCCGACCGCCATGCCACCTCCGACTGGATGGAAATGGAAAAGCAACGGGGTATTTCGATTACCACGTCGGTCATGCAGTTCCCGTATCGCGACCACATGATCAACCTGCTCGACACCCCGGGCCACGAAGACTTCTCGGAAGATACCTACCGCACGTTGACGGCGGTCGACTCGGCGCTGATGGTGCTCGACGGCGGTAAAGGTGTTGAGCCGCGGACCATCGCCCTGATGGACGTTTGCCGTCTGCGTGACACGCCGATCGTCAGCTTCATCAACAAACTCGACCGTGACATTCGTGACCCGATCGAATTGCTTGACGAGATCGAAGCCGTCCTCAAAATCAAGGCAGCGCCGATCACCTGGCCGATCGGTTGCTACCGCGACTTCAAGGGCGTTTACCACCTGGCAGACGACTACATCATCGTCTACACCGCCGGGCACGGTCATGAACGCACCGAAACCAAGATCATCGAAAAGCTCGACTCCGACGAAGCCCGCGCCCACCTGGGTGACGAGTACGATCGTTTTGTCGAACAGCTTGAGCTGGTGCAGGGCGCCTGCCACGAGTTCAACCAGCAGGAGTTCCTCGACGGTCAACTGACCCCGGTGTTCTTCGGTACGGCGCTGGGCAACTTCGGTGTCGACCACGTGCTGGACGCGGTGGTTGACTGGGCACCGATGCCGCTGGCCCGTGTGGCCAACGAGCGTGTGGTTGAGCCGGTTGAAGAAAAATTCAGCGGCTTCGTGTTCAAGATCCAGGCGAACATGGACCCTAAACACCGCGACCGTATCGCCTTTATGCGCATTTGCTCGGGCAAGTACGAAAAGGGCATGAAGATGCGCCACGCGCGTACTGGCAAAGACGTGCGCATTGGCGATGCGCTGACGTTCTTCTCCTCCGAGCGTGAACAGCTCGAAGAAGCCTACGCGGGCGACATCATCGGTTTGCACAACCACGGCACCATCCAGATCGGTGACACCTTCACCGAGGGTGAAAACCTCAGCTTCACCGGTATCCCGCACTTCGCCCCGGAACTGTTCCGTCGCGTGCGTCTGCGCGATCCGCTCAAGTCCAAGCAGTTGCGCCAAGGCTTGCAGCAACTGGCCGAAGAAGGCGCCACCCAGGTGTTCTTCCCGGAGCGCAGCAACGACATCATTCTGGGCGCCGTCGGTGTGCTGCAGTTCGACGTGGTCGCGAGCCGCTTGAAAGAAGAATACAAAGTGGAATGCTCCTACGAGCCAATCACTGTGTACTCGGCGCGCTGGATCGACAGCAGCGATAAAAAGAAGATGGAAGAGTTCAGCAACAAGGCCGTCGAAAACCTGGCCGTCGATGGCGGCGGGCACCTGACTTACCTGGCCCCGACCCGCGTCAACCTGGCGTTGATGGAAGAGCGTTGGCCTGAGATCAGCTTCCGTGCAACGCGTGAGCACCACTAAGTAGTCTGTTGAATCTGCTATCGCTGTTGCTCAGTGATAGCAGACTTCAATCTTTATAACTGATGCCAAACAGTTTCGTATTAAAGCTGCAGCGTTGACGAGAGCCTTGTCAGTGCGTGACTTGTCTCTTTTAAACCCTCCAACAATGATGTGATCTGGATAAACGAAGTGCTGGCTAATCGGAGTGTGGTTTGTAGAGAGTTGGATTTAAGTCCTGTATCAATTCTTTTAAAAAAAAGTAACATGCTAGAGCATAAAAACCTAAGGTCACTGCCTGCCTGACGGGCACTCACGTGTAGATCGCGCAGCGCTTTTAAATAACTGTCGTAGTTGTTAGCAGTACTCAGGGGCTTTAAAAAAGGAGTCAGGTAGGCTTGTGAAAAGACTGAGTTTAATAATTCATCGTAATAGTAAATTGAAAGTTTCGATACAGACGGGTGGCACAGACAGATAGGCGTAAGCAGCGAGTCAATAAAGTGGGCAAAAAAAGAGTGGGTGGTATTTGAGTCCTCCATGAGCATCTGACTGAATAAGGTTGATGTGAATGCGCATTCTTCTACGAGAGCCCTCAGGTTGTTTATAAGGTCTTTGATATTTGAATGATTAAGCGGGGTATGCGTTCCTGAGGTGATAGGGGTGAAGTTCTGGTGGGGAAGGTCCTTCAGCGTATTAGTCTGTGCTGAATGAGATAGCTTTTTCACCTCGTGTTCGAACTCTTGCAAAAAATGATACGTTTGCTCAACTATTCGATTGCCCATAATCCCCAGCACTGAGACAAGCTCAACGATAGATCGCCAATGAGTTTCGTTGGACGCAGCGTTCCGCATCAGTGCTTGTATATCGAGAGGTGAAAACAGTTCATGGCCACTTCCTTTATAGTCATCTGAACGTAGTTTCATCTGTTCTAATATGCCGGGAAATTCGCTCAAAAAAACAAGGTACCTTTTTAGTGTAATGAATGTTTGTGCTTCGGTTAAGTTTTCATTCATGGCCTGTTGCTTAAAAAGTACGACTGTTCTTTCGTGCTGACTGGGGGGTAGAACTAAGTGACAGTCGTTTGTAAACTTACCGCTAAGGCAAGTTTAGGGGTGGTTTATAGTTAGTGACTTACCAAGGGTTTGAAATAGGCGTCAATAGTGTAATAAATTGTTGGGCGTTGCTTTTAAAGTCTGCATCAGACTGTGCAGCGAATGATTCAAAATTTTCAATGACGTGCTGATACTCACAGCTGTAAGTTTTTAGTAGGTTGACAATGGTGTGTAGGGTATCGATGAATTCAATCTTGCCCATGATGGCAACTATTTGCTTTTGCTTTGACGCTATGGAAGTACTCTGGACGGTTATTTTACTTACCAGTGTATCTCGCTGTTTCACCATATCCTTGTATCGAGTGCCCTCGCCAATCGTGACAATGGTTTCTTTCATTTGATTAATGGCTAACAGTATGACCGCTATGTGCGGGGAGGCCATTCCGAGTTGAGTAAGGCTTTGCTGCGTCAAGGTAACATTCTTTGAAATAGCTTCAGGGCTACCTTGTGAGAGCACATCGATGGCATCGGTAAGGATTTGTCGTTTCTCTTGAAATTTTATTTTTTGTTCGTTCAATAGGATCAGGGCAGCTTCAGCTTCTATCTGATCTTTTTTAAATTCTTTAAGGTGCTCTTGTGTAAGGCTGGGGGATAATGGGCTTTCGATGTTAGACATTTGGGCGGATAACTGGTCTTTAAAGTCGCGCAATTTGCTTTTAGCGTTGGCAGGAAGATTATCACGTTCGGCGAGGATGTCTTTATCGGTATGTTCGGCGTTTTTTAATTCAATCTCGAGATAGGCCAGAGCTTTAAGGTTTGTTTCGAGCGACATCTTTGCGATTAATGCCGTATCGCGTAAAGTCTGACCACTATTTGTGACATCGATAATTAATTGTTGGAGTTGGCTGTGCAGTGAGGGCAGGCAGTTGAATTTGATAAAAAGAGCTTCGGCGGTGCTGGCGCTGTCCTTCATAAAGTTGAGGCTGCCCGCCATGATGGTTGGGGTGACGGGTATGTAGAGAGGGGCTGTCATTTTATAACTCCATTGGATTCTGGGTTTACTGGGCGCTGTTTGTATGGATTCGTTTGTATTCTTGATCGGCCTCTTTGAAAATTTTAATAAAGAGGTCGGTATGTTTTTGAATGTCTCGCCATGGTTCGACCACGAGCTTGAAATGAAGAATAAACAGCCCAAGGCTTACAGTGTCATTGATATTCTCTGTTGACTTTTTAGAGGCCTGTACAAAATTGAGTATGGCGCTCCACACGTGTCTTAAGTTTTTCGTTGCAGTCTCAGCGTCAAACGTGACGCTTTGAAGGCCTATTAATTCGTGCTTGACTCTATACAACGAGGCAAGGGTCTGGTTTTTTTGGCTGAGTTTTTCGATTTCCTGTCGCTGCTCCTCTCTTAATTGGTTGCGTTCGTTCCTTGTGTTCTCGGCTTCCACACCCATATAAATAGCCATTCCTAGGCCCGCTACATTTAGCGATGCCGCAGAGGCGAAAGATTTTTCTACCAGAGATGTGTACTCTTTGTTTTTTTCTTCAATTCGTAAAGAGCGTTCATCTATCGAATGTTTAAGTTCGGTTATGTCAGTCTGGACGGTGTTGTCGCTGACTAATTTGAGCTGTGTTTTTATATTGGGTAGCACGTGATTGGTTAAATCATTGCTAAAGCTTATGATGTTTCTATTGAGGGTGTCTGTCTCTTTTAAATTAATATTAATTTCCTCAAATATGAGTGATAAATAGGCGCCGAGGTCTTTTTTTGTGCCTTTCTCCAGCGCTATGCCAGGGAAGTGTACGTCTGAGATTAGCTCGATATTTTTTAATTGAGCAAGTGTGGTTATGTTGTTTGAGTCAAGGTATTTTCTAATGTCTTCGGAGTTTTTTATTCCGGTGTTAAGGTCTGTTATCGAGTCGCCATATATAATCATGTGGCTCGAAAATATTTTAAGCTTGGTGCCCGTTAGCCTTATCTCGTCATTTAAGGGCGCCCAACGTAAAGCATGCTCGCGTGTTTGGGTAAACGTGTTTAGAAAGTCTTTGTGTGCGAGGCCAAGTCCGCCGTCATTCGCGTTACCAAATCTCAGATAAATTTGAACGTCTTCAAGGGTGTATGGGAGTGCCAAAGCCGTAGCTTCATATATTTTGATATTGATGATGTCTTTCTTTGTGAGTAAAAGCCCGGGATCCCGGCTTACGTCGTCCCTTTCCGCGACTGAAGCACTGATTAATTCTTTAGGTGCGGTCTTCGCTATATGAGCAATTTCGTCGAAAGAGAATTCTGTAGATGTTCTTTCAGTAGAAATATCAGGTTTCATGGTTGGCCTTATGAATGTGAACGTATGAGTTGTATAGCGTTAAGCGGATGGCTGTTTGTTGTTAAATACCCTAGCTCAGGATTGTATGAAATAAAAAGAGCCAGGATGTGAAGGCGCTCTAGTGTGTTGGTTGCTTGAGTAGAGTGACGGTGTTTCGGGGTTCGATACTAACTGCTTGATTAGGTGAGGTATATTTTTTGTGTGTTGAAAATCGCAGGTTGCGGGGGGAGTTGGGTGGCGATATGTTTGCTAAAGTGGCTACGCCGAGATTGCAAGCTTCGTACAATATATATGTCTATAAGTTGAGTCAGAGAGTGCGTTGGGCTGACGAAGTTAAAAAAGCTGAATGTTATTTAGCGATCACCGTAGCGATTAAATGCAACCCTTATCAGATGTTGATTTTCAATCGTATTAACGATTTTTGCGATAGCCACTGCTGGTTGAGTCTGGATCCGGAAGTGTATGAATTTTTTCTGTGGGGATTATCGTGAGGCGTTATCCCAATGCCTTTATAGACAAGGGTGTAGTCCTACATAAGAAGTTTTAATGCGCTGTCGTACAGTCAGTGAGTGGGCTGAGGTTTTTTCTGTTTTTTCTGTTGTGGCTGTTTTTAGTGTTTTTTTGATTTAGTGTTTTGCATGTGTCTGCAGTAAACGACATTGAACAGCAGATTAGGTTTGATAAATATTTTAGTGCCGCCATGTTTGCGGCTATCAGGGATAAAAGAAATGAATGGATTCGATGATAAATCTGGCTTTAAAACCGAAGGAAGAAATTCTGACAATCGTGCAGTTGAAGACGATGTGGAGTTATTGGAGGAGCATGGAGGCTCGAATCTCGGTACGAAGTTTTTAGATATTAAGCTTTTCAAACCACCCGTGAAAAAGCCTCCCGTAGAAAAACCGCCAAAACCACCGGTTGGAACGCCGCCAAAACCACCGGTTGGAACGCCGCCAAAACCACCGGTTGGAACGCCGCCAAAACCACCGGTTGGAACGCCGCCAAAACCACCGGTTGGAACGCCGCCAAAACCACCGGTTGGAACGCCGCCAAAACCACCGGTTGGAACGCCGCCAAAACCACCGGTTGGAACGCCGCCAAAACCACCGGTTGGAACGCCGCCAAAACCACCGGTTGGAACGCCGCCAAAACCACCGGTTGGAACGCCGCCAAAACCACCGGTTGGAACGCCGCCAAAACCACCGGTTGGGACGCCGCCAAAACCACCGGTTGGAACGCCGCCAAAACCACCGGTTGGGACGCCGCCAAAACCACCGGCTGTAAAACCGCCAAATCTAACCGCAACAGCGCCAGCCAGTGGCGGTTCAAATACATTTAACGATCTTGCTCGGTCGGTTCTGGAAAGTTTCGTTGCTCCGGTGGCTGTTGCTTACACCGTGAATAAACTCACTGGCGAGCGCTCACTCGTACACCCGCAAGGGAGTCAGCCTAATGCCAACGGGTCTGTCAGCTATCCAGATGGCTCTGTCGCACTCACTGATGGTTCGGTCAAACACCCTGACGGAGGTGTTACTAAACCGGATGGACTTTATGTCTATGCCAATGGCAATACGTTTAATAACACGACAGGTGTGTTTACGTTTGCCGATGGTGTAAGTGTTCAGGCTGTGAAAAATAGCAGCGGCCAGTGGGAATTCCCTGATCTGAGGGCGCCTGAAGCGGGTAAGGATGATGCGCCTCCTGAAAGCTCGGCCCGGGAGCTGTACACCTATGAAAACGGCGATACGTTTGATCACGACACCGGTGTGTTTACCTACTTGCAGGGCACAAGTGTCCAGTACGTGAGAAACAGCAGTGGTGAGTGGGTGGCTCCGGACTCCAAGTAACGCTGATGTTTCACACGTACCGCCAATAAATGTCAGATCGGCTTGATCCTGCGCTCAGTAACCGGCGGTCAGTGACGACGCTCGATCATCTGTTGATTTCTGTTTCCGATGATCGAGCGTTGACCGGTTGCTCGGGCGGTTTTCTTAACCCTGCAAAAAACGGTCGAGTAGGCGCAGCGCTGGATCTGGCCACCCGTGAACATGTGCGGGTAGCGATGGTAATGCTCAGGGGGGCATGCCGACCTGCTTTAATATGGCCTGCAACTTTTCGCGGCGTTCGCTGGTGCTCATGGCGATAGTGATCAGCAGCGGCTCGGCCAGTTGGTCACCGACCTTTTGCCGTGGGTTAAGTGAGGCGTAGGGGCTTTGGAAGACCATCTGCACGTCTTTGCGCAGTTGTTTGCGTTCGGCCTTGTTGGCGCCTGCCACTTCTGTTTGGTCTGCAGCATTGAGGGAGTATTCGAATGCTATGGTTAAGAGCAGTGGTTCATCGGCTGATTAGTCCCCGCCAAAGCAAAGGTAATGTTCATGCCTCGCTCACCAACGCTGTTATGCCAGCACACCCCGACCTTGGCGGTTTTTGATCCGCGTGGCTTGCAGGTCCGTACTGTGAGTTTCTGCCGCTCAGCCGAGGCAGGCCCTGCCGATGAACGGATAAACCGAAACGCTTATGACGCCATGGGCCGCTTGCAGGCGCAGTGGGACCCGCGTTTGTGGGCACTGCACTCGCAAAGCGCACCCTCCAATGTGAACGTTGTTTATTCACTCACGCAAAAAAGCGTGTATTCGGGTCGTTCAGATGCAGGAGAGCGTACCCACTTGTTTAATGATGCTCAGCAATGTGTCCAGCAATGGGACAGCCAAAGCAGACTGCGCCTGAGTGTCTTTGACGGTTCAATGCGTATCAAGGCGACGTTTGAGGAAGGCATATGTTCGGCGCGATATGAATACGCCGATGGTCGTGATGAGTTTTCCGGGCATAACCAATGCGGGCGCTTGATTCGGCATGATGACTCTGCGGGGACTCAGACGTTTAATGAATTTGCTATCAATGGTGGTGTGACGTCACAGACTCGGCGTTTTCTTCGTGATCTTGTAGAGCCTGATTGGCCACTCCAATGGCAAGAGCGGGAGGAACTGCTTGAACCACTCACCCAGCAAGCCACCACCACGTGGGTCAATAACGCTCAAAACGATTCAGTGGCGCAAAAGGATGCAAAGGGTAATCAGCAGTTTTTTCGATACAGCATTGCCGGTCAACTACAGTCCGTTAGCGTGCAGTTAAATAATCAGTCCGCGCCGCAGTGTGTTGTCAGTGCTATTGGATATAACGCTCAAAATAAAATTGAACAGGAAGTCACGGGTAACGGGGTGACGAGTACAGTTCAGTATTGCCCGGCCAGTGGCCGGATGATTCGAATTAAAGCGCAACGCTCTTCAGGCTTTGTTTTGCAGGATGTGCACTATCAGCACGACCCGGTCGGCAACATAATCAGTGCCGATGACGCTGTTTCATCCACGCGCTACTTTGCCAATCAGCGTGTGGAACCCGTTAACCGTTATGCCTACGATAGCGTGTACCAGTTGATTGAAGCCACAGGGTGGGAGGCGGGCGGTTTAAACAAGGGGCCGTTTTCCAATCGCTTTGCTGATACCCGGGCGGTGGGCAATTATCGGCAAACGTATACCTACGATGCCAGTGGCAATGTGTTGAGCTTGGTGCACGTGGGACCACAGACCCATAGCCAGGTGATGACCATCGCACAGTACAGTAACCGGGCACTCCCCGAGCGTGAGGGGGACGCCCCCACTGAAGAAGAAATCGCGGCGGCGTTTGATGGCAACGGTAACCGGTTGATGCTCCAGGCCGGGCAATCAATGATGTGGGATTCGCATAATCAGTTGCGCGAAGTGCACCCTGTAGCGCGTCCGGATGGCAATAATGATAGTGAACTCTATGTTTATGGTGCCAATGGCCTGCGTTGTCGCAAGGTACGGTTACTCCAGACCAAGGCTCGAACACTGATCTCGGAAACACGCTATCTCCCGGGCCTGGAGTTACGAACGTGCGCTGTTACCCAGAAAGTCGTTCAAGAGATCCGTATAAATGCCGGGCGTACTCGGGCGTGGGTATTGCAGTGCATTACGCCACCTGAAGGTGCTAACGATCCAGTGCGTTACTGTCTCACCGATCATTTGGGTTCTGACTGTATAGAGTTGGACAGCGAAGCTCGGATCATCAGTCAGGAAACCTATCATCCTTTCGGCACAACGGCTTGGTTTGCAGGACGTAACGAAGTTGAGTGTCGTTATAAAACGCGTCATTACTCAGGGCGAGAGCAGGATGCAACAGGCCTTGTCTATTACGGGCTTCGTTATTATGCCCCTTGGCTAATGCATTGGTTGAATCCTGACCCTCTGAGCGATATTGATGGATTAAATCTTTATCGATTCGTCCGCAATAACCCGGTGACACTACTGGATGTGTTGGGGGCCCTGCCCACCGATGATGAGGCTGATGTAGAGGTGGCCCTGGAGGCCGTAGAGTCATCCGATCACTTTTATGAACAGATCACTTATGAGGGTGTCGATAGCAGAGCGGCAGATGACGCGAGCAATAGCTATACAACCGAGGGTATTGCTCAAAGGCTGTTTGATCTTGACTATCAGTCATTCTCCGGGGGTAAGCGGGAGTTTAATATGATCAACACTGTTGATCTGGAGAGTGGGCTGGTCTCTACCGATATGACTGTTCGGGATGGTTTTCAGGCTGTGGCTGGTATCTTTGTGAATGTGTATACGCCTTCAAAGTGGGTGTTTAAAGAGAACTTTCGAGAGTCTTACGCGGGTCAGCAATTTTTTGCCAATGATATTACGCGGCATCAATACCGACTGGTTTCGAAAGCCATGGGCTTCTTCGGAAAACTGCCTTCGATGATTATCAGATTTGATGTACAAAACTATCGGACCTTAAAAGAAACCAGTGGGCTGGAAAATCATCACGCGCAGATGCATCGCGTTTTTCTGGGCAATACGCCCAATGGCAAAAGCACCGCCAGGATTCTTAAGGATTTTGGGTTGCGTGCGACGGGCGTAGAGCGAAAAAATGAACACGGACTGCAAAATTTTTATATTTCAGTCGTGCCTGATTTTTTCAATCCCACGCTAGCGTGGAAGTCTGCAGTGAAACGGACAATTGCGAGTCGTAAGCCCAATGGCGGCAACGCAAGCAGAGTGGGGCGTTCCTGATGCCGTGGCAGGAGTGGCCGCCCCGTCTTCGACGTCGCGCAGCAAACAGGCGACTGTAGTCGCTGACGAGGTACGAAGGCTGCGATCGGCTGCGTGCAGCCGTAAAACCACCCATCTCGGTATTCTTGGGTACATATCCATTGCTGCGGCAACGGCCGGCCTTTTAGGTCAAAAGCCAGATCAAGATCAAAAGATCGCGAGCAAGCTCGCTCCTACAGGACCTCAGGAATCAATCACTTATTTTGTGTTTGATGAGAGCGAGCGTGTTCGCGATCTTTTGAACATCAACCGATCGCGAGCAAGCTCGCTCCTGCAGGGCCGTGTTGTGCGGGCTGATCCATTACGCCTGCAAAAACAGCTCCGCGTGATGGCAAGCCACTTGGCGGTTATCCAGCACACGCAATGACGGCTCATGAGTGCTGCAAAACTCGGTCGCGTACGCGCAGCGCTTGTGGAAGGCGCAACCAGAGGGCGGGTTGAGCGGGTTGGGCAGTTCTCCGGCGATTTTGATTTTCGGCTTGAGCGGGTCCGGGTGGATGGTCGGGGTCGCCGACAATAGCGCCTGGGTGTAAGGGTGCAGCGGCCGGGTGTAGATTTCTTCTTTGGGGCCCATTTCTACCGGGCGGCCCAGGTACATCACCAGCACTTCATCGGCCACATGCCGCACCACCGCCAGGTTGTGCGAGATGAAGACGTAAGCAGTGTTGAACTCTTGCTGCAAGTCCATGAACAGGTTGAGCACCTGCGCCTGAATCGACACATCGAGCGCCGAGGTCGGCTCATCGGCCACCAGCACTTTGGGTTGCAGCATCATGGCCCGAGCCAGGGCGATGCGCTGGCGCTGGCCACCCGAGAACATGTGCGGGTAGCGGTGGTAATGCTCAGGGCGCAAGCCGACCTGTTTCATCATGGCCTGGACTTTTTCACGGCGTTCGCTGGCGCTCAGGGAGGTATTGATAAGCAGCGGCTCGGCCAGTTGGTCACCGACCTTTTGCCGCGGGTTGAGTGAAGCGTAGGGGCTTTGGAAGACCATCTGCACGTCTTTGCGCAGTTGTTTGCGTTCGGCCTTGTTGGCGCCTGCCACTTCTTGCCCGGCTATTTTCAATGAGCCCGAGGAGGGCTCTTCGATCAAGGTCAGGGCGCGGGCGAGGGTTGATTTGCCGCAGCCGGATTCACCGACCACGGCCAGGGTTTTCCCGGCTTCAAGTTCAAAAGACACACCGTTGAGCGCACGGACCACGGCATGGCCTTTGAACAGGCCGCGGGACACTTCGTAATGGCGGGTCAGATCACGGGCAGTCAGAACAACAGTCATTACGCCACCTCCTGGTTCAAGGGGAAGAAGCAGCGCACCTGGCTGTGAGCTTTGGGTTCAAGGGCCGGGCGTTGCTGGCGGCAGGTGTCTTGCACATACGGGCAGCGCGGGGACAACAGGCAGCCTTGTGGGCGGTCGTAACGGCCGGGGACGATGCCGGGCAAGGTCGCCAACCGCGCAGCGCCCATGCTGTGTTCCGGGATGGCCGCCAGCAATGCTTCGCTGTACGGGTGCGCCGGGACGTCAAACAGCCCCGGCACGTTACCGACTTCGACCGCTTGGCCTGCGTACATCACGCACACGCGCTGTGCGGTTTCGGCGACCACGGCGAGGTCATGGGTAATCAGCACCAGGGCCATATCCTGCTCGCGTTGCAGGTTGAGCAGCAAATCCATGATCTGCGCCTGAATGGTCACGTCGAGCGCGGTGGTCGGTTCGTCAGCAATCAGCAGTTTGGGTTCGGCGGCGATGGCCATGGCGATCGCAACACGCTGGCTCATGCCCCCCGACAGTTGGTGCGGATAAGCCTGCATGCGGCTGGCCGCTGCGGGGATTTCGACTTTTTCGAGCAGTTCGATGGCGCGTTTACGGGCGTCTTTTTTCGACATCTTGAGGTGCAGGCGCAGCACTTCTTCAATCTGGAAACCCACGGTGTAGCTGGGGTTCAAGGCGGTCATCGGGTCTTGAAAGACCATCGCCATGTCTTTGCCGACCACTTGCCGGCGTTGACGCGGGCTGAGGGTCAGCATGTTTTTGCCGTCGAAGGTCAGGGCGTCGGCGGTGACAATGCCGGGGGCTTCGATCAGGCCCATCAGCGCCATCATGGTCACGGACTTGCCCGACCCCGATTCACCGACGATGGCCAGTACTTCGCCTTTATCCACAGACAGGCTCAAACCATCGACAACCGGCACGGCGTTGGCGTCGCCAAAACGAACATTGAGATTCTTGATTTCTAGCAGTGACATGGGAATCTCCTCAGGCGGCGTTTTTGAGTTTCGGGTCCAGCGCATCGCGCAGACCGTCGCCCATCAGGTTGATTGCCAGCACGCTGAGCAAAATAGCCAGGCCGGGCAGACTCACCACCCACCAGGCACGTTCGATGTAGTCACGGGCCGAGGCGAGCATGGTGCCCCACTCGGGCGTTGGCGGTTGCACGCCCAACCCCAGAAACCCCAGGGCAGCGGCGTCGAGGATCGCCGACGAGAAGCTCAAGGTTGCCTGTACGATCAGCGGCGCCATGCAGTTGGGCAGCACGGTGATAAACATCAGGCGCGGCAAGCTGGCCCCGGCCAGGCGTGCAGCGGTGACGTAGTCGCGGTTCAGCTCGCCCATCACGGCGGCGCGGGTCAGGCGCACGTAGGACGGCAGCGAGACCACGGCAATCGCGATCACGGTGTTGATCAGGCCAGGGCCGAGGATGGCGACAATCGCCACCGCCAGCAGCAACGACGGCAAGGCCAGCATGATGTCCATTAAACGCATGATGCTGGGGCCCAGCAGGCGCGGGAAGAACCCGGCGAACAGGCCCAGGATCACCCCCGGAATCAGCGAAATCACCACCGATGACAAGCCAATCAACAGTGACAGGCGCGAACCTGCGATCAGGCGCGAGAGCATGTCCCGGCCCAGTTCGTCGGTGCCCAGCAAAAATTGCCAGTTGCCGCCTTCCAGCCACACCGGCGGGGTGAGCAGGAAGTCGCGGTATTGCTCGCTCGGGTTATGTGGGGCGACCCACGGGGCAAACACCGCGCAGAACACGATGAGGCTCATGAACATCAGGCCCGCCACCGCGCCTTTGTTTTTCGCGAAGGCGTGCCAGAACTCTTTGTACGGGGAGGGATAAAGCAGGCTTTGATCCACTTCAGTGCTATTGGTCGAGGTACTCATGGTCAGGATCTCAGCGCTGGTGACGGATGCGTGGGTTGGCAAAGCCGTAGAGGATGTCCACCACGAAGTTGACCAGAATCACCAGGCAGGCGATTAGCAGGATGCCGTTTTGCACCACGGGATAGTCCCGGGCGCCAATGGCTTCGATCAGCCATTTACCGATACCGGGCCACGAGAAAATGGTTTCGGTGAGCACGGCACCGGCCAGCAGGGTGCCGACTTGCAGGCCGACCACGGTCAGCACCGGGATCAGCGCGTTGCGCAGGCCGTGTACGAACACCACTCGGGCAGGCGACAGGCCTTTGGCGCGGGCGGTGCGGATGTAGTCTTCGCGCAGCACTTCGAGCATCGATGAACGGGTCATGCGCGCAATCACCGCCAGCGGGATGGTGCCCAGCACGATGGCGGGCAGGATGATGTGGTGCAGCGCATCCCAGAACGCTTCGGGTTCGTCGCTGAGCAAGGTGTCGATGAGCATGAAGCCGGTTTTCGGCTCGATGTCATAGAGCAGATCGATGCGCCCGGACACCGGGGTCCAGCCCAGACCCACGGAGAAGAACATGATCAGGATCAGGCCCCACCAGAAGATCGGCATCGAATACCCCGCGAGGGAAATGCCCATCACCCCGTGGTCAAACAGTGAGCCGCGCTTGAGGGCCGCAATGACACCGGCCAGCAAGCCGAAAATGCCTGCGAACAATAGCGCTGCACCCGCCAGCTCAAGGGTGGCGGGGAACAGCGCGGTAAATTCGGTCCACACGCTTTCACGGGTGCGCAACGATTCGCCGAGGTCGCCGTGGGCGAGTTTGCCCACATAGTCAAAATACTGCTCATAGAGCGGTTTGTTCAGGCCCAGACGTTCCATGGCCTGAGCGTGCATTTCGGGGTCGACGCGACGCTCGCCCATCATGACTTCGACCGGATCGCCGGGGATCATGCGAATCAGGGCGAAGGTGAGCAAGGTGACGCCGAAAAACGTAGGGATCAACAGCCCTATTCGGCGGGCAATAAAACTAAACATCGTGTGGTGTTCCTCATCAGCCGGTCAGGCAGTTCGCCAGTGTCGGGGTGGACGCTGGCGGGTATTTTATTGTTCTACTTCACCTGGGTTGTGGCGAAATTATTATGGGTCAATGGGCTGAGGGTGTAGCCCTCGACGTTTTTACGCATGGCTGTAAACAGCATAGGGTGGGCGACGTTGATCCAGGGTTGTTCTTGATGAAATACCACCTGTGCTTGTTCATAGAGTGCCGCCCGCTCTACGGGTTCACTGCTGTTGCGGGCTTTGGTGATCAGGTCCTCGAAGGTTTTGTTGCACCAGCGTGAGTAGTTTTCGCCATTTTTAGCGGCCTCACAGCTCAGCAGCGGGGTGAGGAAGTTGTCTGGGTCGCCGTTGTCACCGCCCCAGCCGGTTGAAACCAGGTCGTGTTCGCCTGCTTTGGCACGCTTGAGCATTTCGCCCCATTCCATGACCCGGATGTCGAGTTTGATGCCGACTTTGGCCAGGTCTGACTGCAGCAACTGGGCGCCGAGCATAGGGTTGGGGTTGGTCGGGCCGCCACCATTGCGGGTGAACAGGGTGAAGGTGGTGCCTTCAGGCACACCGGCTTCCTTGAGCAGGGCGCGGGCTTTGTCCAGGTCGCGAGGCGGGCTTTGCAGGGTGGTGTTGAACCCCAGCATGGTCGGCGGGTACGGGTTGATGGCCAGCAGGGCGTTGCCTGCACCGTGGACGCTATTGAGGTAGGTTTGCTTGTCGAACGCCATGTCGATGGCCTGGCGCACCCGCACATCGCTGAGGTACTTGTGGCTGGTGTTCATGGCGATGTAGCTGGTCATCAGCGCCGCCAGTTCGTCGACCTTGAGGTTAGGGTCCTGGCGGATATTTTTAACTTCGTCGGGCTTGGGGTAGAGCGCGATCTGGCATTCGTTGGCCTTGAGCTTTTGCAGGCGCACGTTGCTGTCGGTGGTCACGGCGAAAATCAGGTTGTCGCTCGGTGGCTTGCCACGGAAGTAGTCCGGGTTGGCCTTGAAGCGAACTTGGGCGTCTTTGTTGTAGCGCACGAAGATAAACGGCCCGGTGCCGACGGGTTTGCTGTTGAGGTCTGCGGTTTTACCGGACTTGAGCAATTGGTCGGCGTATTCGGCGGAATAGATCGAGGTGAACGGCATGGCCACGTCGCGCAGAAACGGCGATTCGGCATGGTTGAGGGTGATCTTGACCGTCATGTCGTCTATTTTTTCGACGCTTTTGAGCAGGTCTTTAAAGCCCATGCTTTCGAAGTAGGGGTAGCCCACCAGCGAGAGTGCGTGCCACGGGTGATTGGGGTCGAGCTGGCGCTGAAAACTCCAGATCACGTCGTCGGCGTTCAGGGTGCGGGTCGGTGTGAAGTAGTCGGTGGTTTGAAACTTCACCCCGGGGCGCAGGTAAAAGGTGTATTCCAGCCCGTCCGGGCTGATGTCCCAGCGCTCTGCCAGGGCCGGCTCAACATCGGTAGTGCCCGGTTTGAAGTCGACCAGCCGGTCAAGGATGGTTTGTGCTGAGGCGTCAGCGGTCACCGCCGTGCTGTATTGAACGACATCGAACCCTTCGGGGCTGGCTTCGGTGCACACCACCAGGGTTTTGGCGTTAACACTCACGGCGGCACTGAGCAGTGCGGCGGCAAGGGCGGTGCGCAGTTGGTATTTTTTCATCGCAACCCTCTCCTGATTAATTGAGCCTGCCAAGAACGGCGCGGGCTGTTTGAGCCCGCCGCTGTTCTGTCGAGCGCTATAAGACGTTTACAGAATATTGAACGGTATGGTCGTGACCACGCGGAACTCATTGATGCTGCCGTCAGACTGGTTTTTGCTGGCACGGTGCGTGGTGTAGGTCGCGCGGATGGCCGTAGCTTTCAATGGACCGCTTTGAATTGCATAGGATGTGCCAACGCTGTACTCCGAATGCTTTTCACCGTCCATGTTGCGTACATCATAGGCGGTGCCCTTGTAGTGGGTGCCGTCGATGTCCCAACCGCGGGCGTGGTAGGCGTTGAATTTCAGGCCGGGAATACCGTACTGCGCCATGTTGATGCTGTACGCCAGTTGCAGTGACTTTTCGTTCGGGCCGTTGAAGTCCGACAGCAGCGAGTTGGCCAGGTAAATGCCGTTGGTTTCGTGCAGGTAGTCGAAGTACTCGTCGCCGACCACTTGTTGGTACGACAGGCTCACGGTGTGGGCTTGATGGGTCAGGCCGAAGGCCAGGCTGTAAGTGTCGTTGTTGATCTCGCCCATGGCTTTTTTGCCGGTGTCGAGGGTCTTGTAGTAGTTGAAGTTGGTGTTCAGGCCCAACACGGCATTGTCGCCCCAGTCATGCACGGCACCGACGTAGTACTGGTTCCAGAAGTCTTCGACGTGGGTAGCAAACAACGAGGTTTTCAGGCTGCTGAACGGCTGGTAGCTGAAGCCTGCGACGCTGGCGCGATCTGTTTCGACCCCGAGGGCGCCATATTCACTGCGGAACTTGCTCAAGCTTTGTTCAGTACGCGGCGAGACGCGATCAAAGGAGCCCGCGTCGACAATCAGGTTGTTGAACTCTTCGCTGCGCAAGCCCACCCCTTGAAAGCTTGAAGGCAGTGCACGGTTACCGATCACATCGATAGTGGGGCTGCTGAAGTTCTGTCGGCCTACGGTCAGTGTGGTGTTGGAGACACGCGCCTTGATGTTCGCCAGGCCCAGCTTGCTCCACTGGCCAACCGCATCGCCGTCGCTGCGGCTGAGGGTTCGGTTGTTATTGCCGGCGATGTGATGGGTATCGCGATCCAGGGCGATGGCGTTGTACGCCGCCACTTGGGTGCTGAAACCCACGGTGCCCTGGGTGAAACCCGAGCTGAAATCGAGGATGGTGCCTTGGGTCCAGTTGATCCGGCGCGGCGTGGTTTTGCTGGTGCCATGATCGTTGTAGGTGAACTGGCCACCCCGACGTTTGAGCTCGTTCGCATACCAGTTGCGCGTGGTGCCGCTCAGGCTGCTGCCTTCGACAAAACCCTCAGCTGTACTTTGCTCGCTGGCTTCGGATTTAAGCTGGGTGCCGATAAATTCATCGGCGTGAGCGGTTGTGCTGAGGCTGCTGATGGCCATGGCTAACAGCGCGGTACTTGTAAGTTTCATGGTTGAGGCTCCTGTGCTTTTTTATTGTCGTTTTTGTTATGCGTTACAGCTGTGTGGCTCCGTTTAGAGCGTTGGAACATTTGTTCGGGCAAAGCCTTGGCGGACCACCGTGGGGTGGCCTGCGCAAACGTGGGTGGGTTAAAGGGTTATTCAGTCGTCGAGGCTGACGCCCGAGAAGGTATTGCGCCCAAAGGGGCTGACCTCAAAACCCTTGACCTTGACGCTCAAGGGTTGACTGACCGTTGAGTGGGCAATCGGGGTGATCGGGACCTGTTGCTTGAGCAACTGTTGGGCCTGTTTGTACAAGACGGTTCGTTGTTCGCGGTCAGTGAGGGTTCTGGCTTTTTTGATCAGTGCTTCGTAGGTGCTGTCGCACCACATCGAGTAGTTATTGCCGCCAATGGCGTCACAGCTGTAAAGAGTGCCGAGCCAGTTGTCGGGGTCGCCGTTGTCACCGGTCCAGCCAATGAGGCTGATGTCATGCTCGCCTTGTTTGGTGCGTTTGATGTATTCGCCCCACTCATAACTGACGATGTTGATCTGGAGCCCGATTTTGGCCCAGTCGGATTGCAGCATTTGCGCCATCAGTTTGGCGTTCGGGTTGTAGGGGCGTTGCACCGGCATGGCCCACAAAGTGATTTCTGTGCCTTCTTTCACCCCGGCGGCCTTGAGCAGTGCTTTGGCTTTTTCCGGGTTGTAGGGCGCGTCCTTGATGGTGTCGTCATAGGACCATTGCGTGGGCGGCATGGCGTTGACGGCCTTTTGCCCCGCGCCTTGATACACCGCCTTGAGAATGGCGTCCTTGTTGATGGCCATGTCCAGCGCCTGGCGCACGGGCAGTTGGTCCAGCGGTTTGTGCTGGACGTTGTAGGTGATGTACCCCAGGTTGAAACCGGGCTTTTCAATGACCTGTAAGGCCGGGTCGGCCTTGAGCCCGGCCAGGTCGGCAGGGCGTGGGTTCAGCGAGATCTGGCACTCGTTTTTACGCAGCTTTTGCATGCGTGCCGAGGCGTCGACGTTGATCGAAAAAATCAGGCTGTCGAGTCTGACCTGGCTGGGGTTCCAATAGCCCTTGTGGGCGGCATAGCGGATGTTCGAGTCTTTTTGATAGCGCTGGAACATGTAGGGGCCGGTGCCGACCGGTTTTTGGTTGATGTCGCCAGGTTTGCCGGTGGCGAGCAGTTGCTCGGCATATTCGGCCGAGACAATCGAAGCAAAGCTCATGGCCAGGTTTTGAATAAAGGCGGCGTCTACAGCGTTGAGCGTCATGACCACGGTCAGCGGGCCGGTTTTTTCGACGCTGGCAATGTTTTTGTTAAGGCTCATGCCGCTGAAATAAGGGAACTCGGTGGGGTAGGCGAGGCGAAACGGATGGTCGGGGCGGATCATACGATTGAAGGTGAACAGCACGTCGTCGGCGTTGAAATCTCGGGTCGGGGTAAACCATGGCGTGGTATGGAATTTGACCCCGTCGCGCAAATGGAAGGTGTAAGTCAGGCCGTCTTCAGACACTTCCCAGTGAGTTGCCAGGGCCGGGACAGCGGCGGTGCCGCCCTTTTCAAACTCGGCCAGCCGGTTGTACAGCGGTTCTGCAGCATCGTTATCGGTGGCGGTGGTGTATTGCGCGGTATCAAAACCGGCAGGGCTGCCTTCGGAACAAAACACCAGGCTATTGGCCGCGTACGCGAGCGGGCTACCGGCCAGTGCGCCGGCGCTGATCAATACAGACAAAACCATAGGTTTATGCATCACGATCCCCATCCTTTTTGTTGTTTTATGAGCGCTGACTACGCGCCTTGTGAGCGGCGTATGGGTTCAGCGCATCAGCCATCCGGCGTTATGGGCCGGCAGTGGCTAGACGTTAGAGGGCGCGAGGTATGTGAGTAAATGCGTAGTAGCTGACAATGCTGTAGGACGTTTCCGGGAGTCCTATAGCCTCTGCTGTAGTACGGGGTAGCTTAAAGATGAAGGGAAATTCTGAGTTGCTTGTAGAGCGAGTGAATGCGGCGTTGTCGCCGCATTCACGGGTTACTTATTTGTCAACGCTGACGCCGTAGAAGGACATCAAGCCCAAGGGGCTGATCTTGAAACCTTCAACGTTTTTGCGCATCGGTTGATACACCGTTGAGTGGGCGATCGGTGTGAGCGGGACTTGTTCCTTGAGCAACTGTTGGGCCTCTTCGTAGAGCTTGGTGCGTTCCTCTTTGTCGGTGGTGTTTTTGGCGGCCGTGATCAGTTTGTCGAACTCGGGGTTGCACCACTTGGAGAAGTTGTTGCCATTGATCGCGTCGCAGCCGAACAGGGTGCCGAGCCAGTTGTCCGGGTCACCGTTGTCGCCGCTCCAGCCAATCAGCATCGCGCCGTTTTCACCGCCTTTGGAGCGCTTGATGTACTCGCCCCATTCGTAGGTCATGATCTTGGCCTTGATGCCGATCTTGCCCCAGTCTGATTGCAGCATCTCAGCCATCAGCTTGGCGTTCGGGTTGTACGGGCGTTGAACCGGCATGGCCCACAAGGTGATTTCGGTGCCTTCCTTAATGCCTGCTTCTTTGAGCAGTTGCTTGGCTTTTTCAGGGTCGTAGGGCGCGTCTTTGATCGATTCGTCGTACGACCATTGGGTCGGCGGCAAGACGTTGGTCGCCAACTGGCCTGCGCCCTGATACACCGAATCAATGATTTGCTGCTTGTTTACGGCCATGTCCAGCGCCTGACGAACCTTGAGCTGGGCCATCGGGTTGGGCTCGTCGCTGCCTTTGATCTTGTCCATCACGTTGTAGGCGATGTAACCCGTGTTGAAGCCTGCCTGGCTGGGCATTTTCAGGTTGGGGTCTTCTTTAAGGGACTGCAGGTCTGCGGGGCGCGGGTAAATGGTGATCTGGCATTCGTTCTTTTTCAGCTTTTGCATGCGCACCGACGGGTCGGTGGTGATGGCGAAAATCAGGTTGTCGATTTTGACGTCTTCAGGTTTCCAGTAGTCTTTGTTGCCGGTGTAACGGATGTTCGAGTCTTTTTGGTAGCTCTTGAACACGAACGGGCCGGTGCCGATGGGTTTCTGGTTGATGTCGGACGGGTTGCCGGCCTTGAGCAGCTTGTCGGCGTACTCGGCCGACTCGATGGAGGCAAAGTGCATGGCCATGTTCTGGATAAAGGCAGCGTCGACAGTGTTCAGAGTGAACTTGACGGTGTGATCGTCGATTTTTTCGACTGACTTGATGTTCTTGTCCATTCCCATGTCGGTGAAGTAGGGGAATTCGGTGGGATAGGCTTTACGGAACGGCATGTCTTTATCGAGCATGCGGTTGAAGGTGAAGAGCACGTCGTCGGCATTGAAGTTGCGAGTGGGAGAGAAGTACGGCGTGGTGTGGAACTTGACGCCGTCCCGCAAATGGAAGGTGTAGGTCAGGTTGTCCGGCGAAATGTCCCAGCTCGTGGCCAGCCCTGGAATGACGTTGGTGCTGCCGCGTTCGAACTCGCTGAGGCGGTTGTAGATCGTTTCGGCCGAGGCGTCGAAGTCTGTGCCGGTGGTGTATTGGCCGGGATCAAAGCCGGCCGGGCTGCCTTCAGAGCAATACACCAGGTTGGTGGCTGCCTGGGCGAAAGGTGCGCTTGCCAGCAGGCTGGCACCCACCAATAAAGGAATGACCGCGTGTTTGAACATGGAGACCTCTTTTTTGTCATTTTTAGTGTGAGGGCGACCCGGTGAATCAGCCTCTCGATACTTACCCCATCCTGGCCGGTGCAACAGACGCATCGCGGCTCTGGGTTAACCATAGACCGTTCACGTGCAACTGCCGCTCGATCCAGATGGGGTGTTACTTATCTAGGCTCTCGGCGGGAAAATATGTCGGTGCATGCTTGTTTGTTAGTAGGAAAACTCCCTTTTGTGCGTGGGCGATTTGATATTGCGGGCACAAAAAAGCCCTTGCAGCGTGAAGGCTGCAAGGGCTTGGGGTGTGGCAATGTGCTTATTGCATTTGGACTTCGATCACGCCGTCGGCGCTCATGCTGACTTCGCTGGTGCCGGCTTCGACTTCAGGTGTCGGTGCCGAATCCATGGCTGCGCCAGCGGCTTTCATCATCATGGCGCTGCGCATGTAGGGCTGCGGGTAACCGTTGCTGTTGAGGTTCAGGTTAACGATTTTGTAGCCCTTGCCGCCCAGGGCATCGGTGGCCAGTTGAGCGCGGGCCTTGAAGGCATTGACCGCATCTTTGAGCAATGCATCTTCGCTGGTTTTACGCGTGGCGTTGGCCACGGTGAATTGCATGTTGCCCATTTTCAGGGTTTGCATCAGTTCGCCGGTCAGCTTGGACAAGGCGGCGAAATCGGTGCTTTCCAGGCGCAGTTCAGCGCGCTCACGCCAGCCGGTAATTTTTTGGGTCTTGTTGTCATAGATCGGGTAGCTGTTGCGGTTGCCCTGGCGCATCGTCACGTCTTTGGCCTGCTTGGCCTGGCCGATGGCTTTATTCATCGCGGTGGTGATTTCAGCGGCGAGCTTGGCTGAGTCGGTGTTTTGCGCCTCGGTGTACAGCGTCACGATCATCAGATCGCGCGGCACTTCCTGACTGGCTTCTGCACGCAACGAGACCTGATTGTAATTAACCCCTTCAGCCAGGGCCGGCAAGCTGGCGAAAGCGCCGAGGCTCAAGGTCAAAAGGGCGGCAGTGCGCTGAACAGTAAACATAAAAGCTCCTTGGGTGAGGTCAGCAAGACTTATAAGACTGTAGTGGGCGGCATTCAGTTCGCCTACTTACATTTTCGATACAACTTCAGAAAAGGGCGGGGTCGCACTCTGTAGGAGGGGCCGCCCCGTCTTCGCCGCCGCGCTGTCGCGCAGCAAACAGGCCGCCGATAATCGTCAGTATCCCCCAATTAGTTCCCTCTCCCTCCGGGAGAGGGCTAGGGTGAGGGGCTCTTGATTTTTTGATCCTGGGGCCTTGCTTAGAGCACGCAGCCTGCGTTCCTTGTCAGCGACTACAGTTGTGAGGGGCTATTAGCGGTTTTTCCAAAAAATACACTGTGGCCCATTGCCGCACGTTTGCCTGTCAGGCCGCCAGCTTGGTTATACTCCGTGCGGTCGCCTGGAGCACTCATCAGGAGAGCTCATGCTCGCCCCCGTTCAAATTTTGTCTGCAACTCGCCAGAACCTCTGGCGTCTCACGTTTATCCGCATGCTGGTGCTGGTCGCACAGGCGGGGTCGGTGGGCATCGCCTACTGGTTTCATCTGCTGCCGCTGCCCTGGTTTCAGTTGTGCCTGACCCTCGGTTTTTCGGCGTTGCTGTGCGCGTTTACCGCGATTCGCCTGCGCACCACGTGGCCGGTTACCGAGCTTGAGTACGCGCTGCAACTGGCCTGTGATCTGTTTATCCACAGCGCCTTGCTGTACTTCTCCGGAGGCTCGGCCAACCCGTTTGTGTCGTATTACCTGGTGCCGTTGACCATTGCGGCGGTGACGCTGCCCTGGCGCTATTCGCTGATTTTGACCGGTATCGCGCTGGCGCTGTACACGTTGCTACTGATGCAGTTTTACCCCGTGGAAGCGGCGCCATTCTTCCGCGAGAAACTGCAGATTTACGGCATGTGGCTCAGCTTTGCCCTGTCGGCGGCGGTGATTACTTTTTTTGCCGCCCGAATGGGCGAAGAGCTGCGCCGCCAAGAAGAACTGCGCGCCTTGCGCCGTGAAGAAGGTCTGCGTGACCAGCAATTGCTGGCGGTTGCGACCCAGGCTGCCGGTGCGGCACATGAATTGGGCACGCCGTTGTCGACCATGAGCGTGCTGCTCAAGGAGATTCGTCGCGATCACCCGGACCCTGAATTGCAGGACGATTTGAGCGTGCTGCAAGATCAGGTCAAGTTGTGCAAAGAGACCTTGCAGCAACTGGTCCGCGCCGCCGAGGCCAATCGTCGTCTGGCCATTGAGGTTCAGGACGTTACCGAGTGGCTTGATGAGGCGTTGAATCGCTGGCACCTGATGCGCCCGGAAGCGACCTATCGCTTTCAGTGTCTGGGGCACGCGCCGGTGCCGCGTCTGGCGCCACCGCCAGACCTCACCCAGGCGCTGCTCAACTTGCTCAACAACGCCGCCGACGCCTGCCCGGAAGGGCTCGAAGTGACCGTGGATTGGGACGCCGTTGATTTAACCATCAGTATTCGTGACCACGGTGCGGGTGTACCGTTGGCCATTGCCGAACAAATCGGCAAACCGTTTTTTACAACCAAAGGCAAAGGTTTCGGCCTGGGCCTATTCTTGAGCAAAGCCAGCGTGACACGCGCGGGCGGCTCGGTAAAACTCTACAGTCATGAGGATGGCGGCACGCTCACCGAGCTGCGCCTGCCACGTGTCTCCCGAGGAAACGAAAATGAGTGAAGAGATTCAGGTCGAAGGCGAAGAGCTGCCACATTTGTTGTTAGTGGATGACGACGCGACATTTACCCGCGTCATGGCCCGCGCCATGGCCCGACGCGGATTTCGCGTCAGCACCGCAGGCTCCGCTGAAGAAGGGCTGCTTCTGGCTCAGCAGGACGTGCCTGATTACGCCACGCTGGACCTGAAGATGGAAGGTGATTCGGGCCTGGTGCTGCTGCCCAAGTTGCTGGAACTTGATCCAGACATGCGCGTGGTGATCCTGACCGGTTATTCGAGCATCGCCACGGCGGTGGAGGCGATCAAGCGTGGCGCCTGCAACTACCTGTGCAAGCCGGCCGATGCGGATGATGTGATGGCGGCCCTGCTGAGCCAACACGCCGACCTCGACTCGCTGGTACCGGATAACCCGATGTCGGTCGATCGCCTGCAATGGGAGCACATTCAGCGTGTATTGGGCGAACATGAAGGCAATATCTCGGCAACTGCCCGTGCGCTGGGCATGCATCGACGTACCTTGCAGCGCAAACTGCAGAAGCGTCCAGTCCGACGCTGAACAGAAGCTGTCGCAGTTTCGTTTCAATTTGCAACGAAACTGCCACCGGCCCTAGTCTGTTTGACAACGTGCTAATGCGCCGGTCGTCCTGACCGGCTCGCAGGTTGCTCTTTACTCCCAACGAGCCCGAACGATGAATCAGAACGCTGAGCCTTCTGTCGTAAATGATGCTGTGCGTGGAGATTTTATTCCTCGCGTCTGGGGGCTGATAACGCCTTACTGGCGCAGTGAGGAGCGCGCCAGGGCCTGGCTGCTGTTGATCGCGGTGATTGCCTTGTCGCTGGTCAGCGTCGGCATATCGGTATGGATCAACCATTGGTACAAAGACTTCTATAACGCGCTGGAAAACAAAGACAGCGCAGCCTTCTGGCACCTGATCGGCTACTTCGGGCTGATTGCTGCCGCCGGTATTGTGGGCGCGGTGTACCGGCTTTATCTCACGCAGATGCTGACCATCCGCTGGCGGCGCTGGCTGACCGAGCAGCACTTCGCGCGCTGGCTCGCCCATAAAAACTACTATCAGCTGGAGCAGGGCGGTTACACCGATAACCCTGACCAGCGCATCAGCGAAGACCTCAACTCCTTCACCGACAGTACGCTCTCCCTCGGCCTGGGCTTGATCCGCAATGTGGTCAGCCTGGTGTCGTTCTCGATTATTTTGTGGGGCGTGTCGGGCAGCATCGACGTCTTCGGCATCACCATTCCTGGCTATATGTTTTGGTGCGCACTGTTATATGCCTTGGTCGGCAGTTGGCTGGCGCATTTGATCGGTCGCCGCCTGATTGGCCTGAGCAACCGACAACAACGCTACGAAGCGGATCTGCGTTTTTCGATGGTACGGGTGCGTGAAAACGCCGAAAGCATCGCCTTGTACAACGGTGAACCCAATGAGCTTGAGCGCCTGAGCAGCTGTTTCAGCAAGGTCTGGCACAACTTCTGGACGCAAATGAAGGTGACCAAGCGCCTGACGTTTTTCACGGCCGGTTATTCGCAAATTGCGATTATCTTCCCCTTTATCGTGGCGGCCCCGCGCTACTTCGCGGGCAAGATCGAGTTGGGTGAGCTGATGCAAATCAACTCCGCTTTCGGCAATGTACAAGAGAACTTCAGCTGGTTTATCGACGCCTACGTGACGCTGGCGGCGTGGCGCGCCACCTGTGATCGTCTGCTGAGCTTCCGTCAGGCCATGACCGACAACGAACAGCGTCAACCGGCGATTGATGTACAGGCCCAGGGTGGGGCATTAAGCGTCAATGACCTGAGCCTGGACCTGGCCGATGGCCGACCTTTGTTGCACGGGGCGAGCCTGAACGTGGCACCCGGTGACCGGTTGATGCTTAGCGGTCGCTCCGGCAGCGGTAAAAGTACCTTGCTGCGCGCCATGGGCGGGCTTTGGCCGCAAGGCGGCGGGGCGATTCGAATGCCCCATGAGCGGGCGTTGTTCCTGCCGCAGAAGCCTTACCTGCCGATTGGCACCTTGCGCGAGGCGCTGAGTTATCCACAGAGCGGCGACACATACCCGTCTGAGCGCTATGAAGAGGTGCTGCGCACCTGCCGCCTGGAGCATCTGATCCCCAAACTTGACGAGGCCAATCACTGGCAGCGAGTGTTGTCGGGCGGTGAGCAGCAGCGACTGGCGTTTGCCCGGGCACTGTTGTATCGCCCGCAATGGCTGTACATGGACGAAGCGACGTCAGCGATGGATGAAGAGGACGAGGCGCGGTTGTATCAGGCGCTTATCGATCAACTGCCGGGCCTGAGTATTGTCAGCGTGGGGCACCGTAGCAGCCTGGCGCGTTTTCATCCACGGCATGTGCGAATTGATGGCGGACAGTTGCTGGCTCAGTAACGCAGTAGCGTTGTGTTTCAAGAAGCGGCGCGGGTGTTCGCCTGCGCCGCGGGTATGCATTAAGCGCTTACGCAACGACCGTGATGGTGTGCTCAGCCGAGGGGCCAGCAGTGCCGGCTACGGAGTAAGAGATCACCACTGTCCCCCCAATTACCGGTTTGAACACTTCAGACACGACTTTGAAGAATGTGTTCTCGGTGTCTGTTTGGATGCCATGACCGAGGTACCACAGTGAGCCTTTATTGCCCTTGGCGTCATAGGTCTGAAAGTAAAAGGTCAAATAGTCGTCTTTATACAAGTGGGTTTTGAGGTCTACCTCGAATTCGCCCTGGCCTGAGCCAATTGAAAGTGTGTTGTTGGGCAGATCGGGAGTTGTGGGTGCTGGTAGCCCCTGTGTGGATTTACGTGGGTGGATTAGTGTTGGCTTTTGGGCTTTTGTTTTGCTGGTCATGGTTTTTTCCTGAGCGATAAGAGGCGTTTTTTAAAGCAGCGTTTTGTGGTACTCGAGCAGCATTAATCCACGTTATGTGCGCCTGCACAGCCTGTTATAAGTGACAGTGGCGACGAGTGGTCATGCTTTGTTAAGTCCGCGTGCTAGAGCGCCTGCTTGGTTTTATAAGCCACTTTTTTGCCAGACGTGACGAGCCCAATCGCCACACGCGACTGGGCTGCAGTATGACCAGGGTGAGCTGGTTACTTGATTTTCAACTCAAGGGATTTTGAGGTTTCTTTCTTGGTAATTGTTACGACGTAATAAATGTCTACGCGAGGATAGTTTTCAGGGTGAAAAAGTGACATTGACACTTCCCACGTCACTTTTTTGGCCTGTGCTTCTTCCGCCGACAGGGTGTGGGTGAATGTCCAGTTATTGGCCTTGCTGCCATCAGTTCTAATGAATTGCAGGTGTTGATCCAGTTCCTGGCCTGCGGCCATTTGTGGATAGCTGATCGTGATGGTCACGAATTTATCGTCTTGCGTGAAGTAAATAGTATTGTCGCTAAGGTCAGGTGCAACGGGGGCAGGCAAGGTGCCTGCCTGGGTGGTCGGTACGGTTTCTTTCAGGTCTGCACGAGTGATGCGTCTGTGATGATGTTTGCTGGTCATGACATTTCCTTGAGCATCAGTAGGCACTTCGAAGAACAGTGCTGGAACAAGTACGAACCGCATTAATGCACGTTTATAAGTCGAGCACAGCCTGTCACAAATAACAGTCTTGACGACTGGTCATGCCTTGTTACGTGCGCATGCTAGAGTGCCTGCCTCGCCTTTCGGAGCAAGTCATGAACCGCTTATTTCGCTGTGTTGCCCCTCTTTTGTTGACCGTCAGCTTGCCCTTGGCCGCAGCGCCGGCGGTTTCTTCACCTGTTCATGCACAGTTTTTGCCCGCCGATGATTTGCAATTGCGCAGCGAGAAGCCTGAACAGCAGCAACTGATGCAGGTAACGTCGTATTCGGTGGTGGTAGGCAGCCAGCGCCCCTCCAATCAGCAGCCTATTCCGGTGACGGCGTCGTTGCTGGTGCGCTTGAAGGGCAAACCGTTGAGCCAGGGTGCGACCGTGCGCGAAGTGCTGATTTCGTTCGACGGTGAAAGCAAGAGCCTGAAAAAGCCGGCTTTTGACAGTGAGAGCAAAACCCTGGCGTTGTCTTATCCGCTGTCCCAATACCGCGTGGTGATGGATTTGTTGCGCAATGACATCGTCTATTGCCAGTTTTTGACCTATGCCAATGGCCATATTTGGGCTGACTTGCACACCGGCAGCGTGCGTGCGCGTTGAGCCTTGGGTAAACTGCGGCCCTCGTGAAGTATCAGCAGGCTGGAGTCGGACATGCGTAAAGATAAGAAGCAGTTGATTGGTGATGAGATTGGCGATGAGCAGATCAAGTTGTTCCTGGACTTTGAACCTGTGGACGCGACGTCCCCTTCACTGCACAAATTGATCAAAGGCTATCGCGGTCTGCGTATCGACGACTTCGGTCGTTACCTGACCTTTTTCAAAGAGGCCGGCTACGATCTGGATGGCAAGGATGAGCACGGCCAGACCTTTGTCGACCTCATCAAAGACCAGCGCAATGCTGCCGAGTACATCGAACTCATCGAAGCGGCACGCGGCTGATCCAGCCCTGTAGGAGCGAGCTTGCCTCGCGATCTTTTAGAGATCAAAAGATCGCGAGGCAAGCTCGCTCCTACACCGTTTTATAGGCACCAATAAAGACACTTCCTACCTAACCTGCGCTTTTTGCGACGGGGTGTTTTTGTGTGGGCGAACAATACTCAAGGGTGTC
Source organism: Pseudomonas helleri (assembly GCF_045830615.1). Lineage (NCBI taxonomy): Bacteria > Pseudomonadati > Pseudomonadota > Gammaproteobacteria > Pseudomonadales > Pseudomonadaceae > Pseudomonas > Pseudomonas helleri. The sequence goes on from NZ_CP174501.1 coordinate 877,838, forward strand.
CAAAAGGACTTTGGGCTGTCTTTTAATTTGAAGGGAATCGAATCATGAATCGGCTTAACGACCTTATAAAAACACTGGTCTTTGGAGTAGGGCTGATCGCTTTGGGCTCGGCTGCCCTGGCGGCCGATGAGGTGCTGGAGGTGGAGGTGTTTAATGCCAGCGGCCATGCAATCACGCCTGGAGATGATTTTTCATGGCTGGAAGACCCGGACAACGCCGGGCACGACTTTGTAGTAGCCCCCAAGTCCAGCCAGGAGCTGATGTATTACCTGCCCGTCGCCAGAGGCGCAGAGGCATTTACCTATCGCCAGGGCGAGCAGGCCTGTCACTTCGGTTTTGGCCACCTCACGCCGGGTGAGGCAGACCTCAATCGTTGGGCTCAGGCCAAATCAACGGGGACGGTTGCAGCCACCTGTGCGGCTGAGCTTATTGCCGTGCCGGACGATGACGAATTTATACGCAATGGCGGCACACGGGTGCTGTTCACGATGGGCTAGAGCTTAAGCCAAAAAAAAGCCCCTGACCCGGAAGGGCAGGGGCTTTGGGTGGCCAATCAATGCGCCAGCGTAGGGTTACGCGAGTTGAGTATCAGCCTTTTTTGGCTCAACCAGTTCCAGCAACTCGGAGTTACGGGTACTGATTTCGCGATACAGCTCGGCATCGGTCTCCAGAGTCTTTTCCCGTGCCGGGAAAATTTCCTTGAGGCGCGCAGCCCACTCGCCGGTGGCCTTTTGCGCAAAGCAGCGCTCGATCAGGTCCAGCATGATCGACACGGTCACCGATGCACCTGGGGACGCACCTAGCAGGGCGGCCAGCGAACCGTCTTTGGCGGCAACCAGTTCGGTACCGAACTGCAATACGCCGCCTTTTTTCGGGTCTTTCTTGATGATCTGAACCCGTTGGCCGGCCACTTCAAGGCGCCAGTCTTCAGCCTTGGCCTGTGGATAGAAGCGACGCAGGGATTCCAGACGTTCTTCCATCGACTGACGCACTTCGCTGATCAAGTACTTGGTCAGGTCCATGTTGTCGCGGGCAACGGCCAGCATCGGGCCAATGTTACCCAGGCGGATCGACATTGGCAGGTCAAGGAACGAGCCGTGCTTGAGGAACTTGGTGGTGAAGCCGGCATAAGGGCCGAACAGCAGCGATTTTTTGCCGTCAACCACACGGGTGTCCAGGTGAGGAACCGACATCGGTGGCGAACCCACGGCTGCCTGGCTGTATACCTTGGCTTGGTGGTGTTTGACCACTTCGGGGTTGTCGCAACGCAGCCATTGACCGCTCACCGGGAAGCCGCCGTAACCTTTGCTTTCTTCAATGCCCGAGGCTTGCAGCAATGGCAAGGCCGCGCCGCCTGCACCCAGGAACACGAACTTGGCATCGACGTGGCGAGTGCTGCCGCTGTTGATGTCTTTGATGCTGACAGTCCAGCCGCTGCCGTTGCGCTTGAGACCAGTGACTCTTTTGCTGTACTTGATCTGCGTGCCTTCAGCGCTGTCTAAGTGCTTGAGCAATTGCTGGGTCAAAGCGCCGAAGTTAACGTCAGTCCCGTTCTGGACGCGGGTGGCTGAGATCACTTGGTCCGCAGGGCGGCCCGGCATCATCAGCGGCATCCACTCAGCCATTTTGGCTTTGTCTTCGGTGTATTCCATGTCGGCAAACGCATGGTGCTTGCTCAGCACTTCAAAGCGTTTTTTCAGAAAGGCCACACCTTTTTCGCCTTCGACATAGCTCAGATGAGGCACTGGGCTAATGAAGGACTTGCACGAACCGAAGGTCCCTTGTTGGGCCAGGTGGGCCCAAAACTGCTTGGACACTTCGAACTGGGCATTGATGTGCACCGCTTTTTTGATGTCGATCGAGCCATCAGCCGCTTGCGGCGTGTAGTTCAATTCGCACAAGCCAGCGTGGCCGGTGCCTGCGTTGTTCCACGGGTTGGAACTCTCTGCAGCACCCGAATCCATCTGCTCAACAACTTCCAGCGTAATACCAGGGTCGAGCTCTTTGAGCAGCACGGCCAAGGTGGCACTCATGATGCCCGCTCCAACCAGTACTACGTCGACTGCTTCGTTATGCGCCATTAACGCGTCTCCAAAATCTACGGCACCTAATTGACGGCATAGCTGCCAGGTGTACCAAGGCCTTATTCAGATAAGGGCTCTGGTCACTCATGACAAGGATCGCCATGTCCGATTCATCGCAATTTCTTGCAGCTTCAGCGGACGCCACCAACCGGGCCTTCAAGGTTCATATGAACGCATTTCAGGGCTCGGGAGGCAATTCGACTTAAGGTCAAGAGCGTCCGTTTGTGCAACCAAATCCGTAAGCGGACAGGCTTTCAGTCCTGTGCTCTGGAGCCGATCAAGTTCCTGCTGGGTGAGGATGTTGCAGACGCTAATGGTGCTTGTTCAGACGCAAAACTTTTCATTTGCTCGCCACACTCTTGTGAAGTTGTGAAAACCCGTTTTTTTCACGCTCTCTTGAAGACGTGAACCTCAAAAAAGGGCTACCGCTACTGGCGCGTGCGGGTATGCAACGCACAGGCCGAGCAACATGGCAGCTCTGGCAGATCGGGCAAAGGCGCAGGTTGGTGTTGGAAACAGCAAGCTGCCAGCTTCACATGATCTGTGTGGGCGGCTCTCTGTGGGCGGTACGAAGGAGCTAATAAAAGCACATTAGCGATGCTGCGAGGCCCGATCAGGAGACGTCCTTATAATCGGGGGGAGATTGTAGCGAAGAAACGTGGGCAATTGATCCTGTTAAATGACTTTTATTGGTGCGTCCGTCAGAGGCCGAGTGCGGGTAGCACCGCTGAGCGCGTTGCTCGCGCAGGCATACGGGCGCTGGCAGGTAGTACCTGGTGCAACCAGTTGAGGCGAATTTCTTCGATCTCGACCCAATTGTCGCCGACCGGCGGTTGTTTGCACTGTTTAAAGGCCTGGCAGCGGCCCATCGAGTCCAGCCGTGCGTAACAGCGATGAGGTTGCAGAAACGAGAATAACGACCATGACCTGTTCATGGGGAGCACCTGTTGAGTCAGTAGGTCAAACATTACCGGTGGGTCGTGACATGACGATGTATCGGCCATGACAAGGTGGTGACAGCAAGCGGCTGGTTCCCGCAGGTACAGCACCGCTATACTGGCGTCCGGTTTTATCCAGTCCTGGAGAGATGAGCATGTTGCAACGCCTGTTGTTCGGTTTGATCACTGTGACCAGTTTGACTCTGGTCGGCTGCGCCCACAGCCCGCAACAACTCAGTCCGCAGCCCAAACTGACCAAGCAAATCGCGCCTGTCGGCCGTGGTCAGCCTGTGGTCGTGCGCGTGGTGGATGGTCGTCCTTCGCCAACCCTGGGCACTCGCGGTGGCATGTACCCGGAGACCAGCTCGATCAACGTCAGCAGCGCCGATGTGATCCCCAAGCTGCAAGCTCAAGCCGAAGCCGCTGTGCGTTTGCTGGGCTACACCCCGACAGCCAATGGCGGGAACGCACCGCAATTGACCGTTACCTTGTCTGAACTCAAGTATCAGTCGCCTAAAGACACCATGTACGTCACCGAAGCGACCATCGGTGCGGCCTTCCGCTCTGACGTGCGCAATGGCGGTCGTTCGTACAGTGGTCGCTACAGCGCCTCGCTGGATCAGCGTTTCGGCATGGCGCCGAATCAGGAAACCAACACCAAGCTGGTCAGCGACGTGTTGAGCGATGCCCTGACGCGCGTGTTCGAAGACCCGTCGGTCGGTCGTTTGCTCGGCGAGTAAACATCGACCCACAAAAAAGCCCGAACGGTTTGAGTTCGGGCTTTTTTGTGTCTGCCAGGTTCAAGCGGCCTCGGCGTAGGGCTCAAGGCGGCTGATGCCGGTGAGCAGGTCAAGCTCGGGCAGGTCGGCATGGGTGTGACCGCTGAGCGCGCAATAGACCAGCCAGTGACGATCCTGGACGTTAAAGGAAAAGCTCTCGATCAATGCCTGTTGTTCATCACTCGGGGCGATCAGATAGAGGCGGTCCTGGTTTTCAGCGTGCAGCATGACAAGCTCCGTGTCAGTGTCGAGGGGCCATAGAGTGGCCTCTCTTCATGACGATACGGTGACAGGGCAATTTAGGCCGGTTGTCATGTTTTGCCAGAGGCTGGCGTGCCTTGCGACCCTTTAAAGATCAAAAGATCGCGAGGCAAGCTCGCTCCTACAGGGGTAGGCCAGCCTTGACGCGGTACTGGTTGCGCACCGGCATTGCGTATTGCAGCACCAGATACGGGCGATGCTCGGCAGGGCAGGCGTCCAGGCGGCGTTGCCATTCTTGCTGGGCCTTGGACAGTTCTTGCTCCGGGAAGACTTCGGCTGCGCTCGGCACCTGCAATTGCGGGTCGGCATCGGCCCACTGGGCATACGCCAGGTAGTGTGCCGGGAACAGGCGGTAGCCGGTGAGGATGTGGCGGTCCATTTCAGTGGCCAGCAGTTTGCTGTCTTCGAATGCTTCGCTGATCGGCGCCGCAAAGTTTACGTGCACACGGCCTTTGTAGCCGGTGATGCCGTTGGCAATGCTGGTGTCGTCTTCGCCGGGGGCTTTGCTGTACGTGCCCGTGGTCGCGCGGATGTACAGCTCGCGAGCCTTGGCCTGATCGCACGGGTCGTATTCGTAGCTGATCGACACCGGGGTCAGGTTCAGTGACTGAATGACCTCGGCGAAAGGCTCGTTTTTACGGCTCATGTGAAACATCTTCAAGATCGCCGAGTCGGTGCGGTCATCACCGTCTTTGGCGCGGCCTTCCGCCTGGGCGATCCAGATGGACTGGCCGTCGTTGCGAATCGAGTGGTTGATGTACGCCGACAGCAGTTGGTACGCCGCCAGCTTTTCGCGGCGCCCGGTGATCGAGCGGTGCACGATAAAGCTTTTGTTCAGGCGCATCAGGTCGCTGACAAAAGGCTTTTGCAGCAGGTTGTCGCCAATCGCGATGCGTGGGGTTGGCAGGCCTGCGTGGTACACGGCGTAGTTGACGAAGGCCGGGTCCATCACGATGTCGCGGTGGTTGGCCAGAAACAGGTAGGCGGTGCCCGACTTCAATTGCTCGACGCCGGTATAGGTCACGCCGTCTGTGGCATGCTCGATGGTGCGGTCGACGTACACCTCGACCTTGTCTTGCAAGCTCGCGACCGATGTCACGTTCGCGAACTCTTTGCGCAGGCGATGCGCTATAAGGGGTTTTAACAGCCAGCCGAATGCACCCGCCAGGCGTGGAAAGCGAAAGTGGGTGAGGATATCTAGAAAAGCCTTGTCACTGAGCAGTCGCGCCAGAACAGCCGGGACTTCAGTGTCACTGTAAGGTCGGATGGTATCGAATTCGCCCATCATGTTCTCTTGTTGGAAGCGGCTAGGATTAATACACAGGGCAGGACAAAAATAGGGCCCTGCTAATAGACCGGCGATTATACGCACAAGTCACTCTGGAGACCGCGATGCTTGAAACTGAGAGCTATGATTGCCCGTATTGTGGCGAGCCAGGCGAAGCTGTGCTTGATCTGACGGGGGGCGATCAGCAGTACATTGAAGATTGCGCGGTGTGTTGCCGGCCGATTGTGTTTACGCTCCAGACCGACGGCCAGGAGTGGATGCTCGATGTACACAGTGAGAACGAGTAGCAGGCAGGTGATATGCAGCGAATCTACGAGCCAGAAAATTTGATGGAAGCTGAACTTTTACTGGGCATGCTTGCCAGTGAAGGCATCGTTGCGTGCTTGCAGGGACGTGATCTGGTGGGCGGTACGGGCGAGTTGCCAGCCTTGGGTTTGCTGGGGTTGGCGGTCGCCAATGAGCAAGCGTTACAGGCACGCGAGTTGATCGATGCGTACAATGGCGCTTCGCCGCTGGCGGGTGATGAGCCTGAAAGCTTTGCGGGTGTACTGGACTGCTGAGCAGCCTGTTTTCACTGTATCTATATAGAAGAGTTGTGCAGCCCCATGTGTGGACGTTTTGCCTTGTTTCGTTGGAACCCTGCTTTTGCAGCCTTGCCCGGGTTTCCGGCGGATCAGCAGGCCCAGTGGAACATTTCACCCAACGACTCGGTGTTGATCCTGCGCGCAGGCCAGGAGCCCGGGCAGCGAGAGCTGGCGCGGGCGCGTTGGGGGCTGACGCCATCGTGGATGACCGACCTGTCGCGCACGCCTGCCCATGCCCGTGCCGAAACCCTGGCGGAACAGCCGATGTTTCGCGAGGCTTTTCGCCAGCGGCGCTGCCTGATTCCGGCCAACGGCTTTTATGAATGGCGTGGCACTGCGCGCAAGCGGCCTTATTGGCTGACGCCGGGCGTGGGTTCGTCGCTGTTTTTTGCCGGGATCTGGGAGGCGTATCCGGTCGAAGGGCATGTGTGGCTGAGCACGGCCGTAGTGACCCAGGCAGCGGCTACTCAGCGTCGTCCTTTAATCCTCGATGAAGCCGGGCAGCAAGCCTGGCTTGATCCCGAGACGCCGCTGCCGGCCTTGCAAGCGCTGCTTGCCAGCCCGCAAGCCGCGTTGCGCGAGCGGCCCTTGGCCAATCTGGTCAACGACCCCAAACTCAATGCGCCTGAGTGCCTGACGCCGGGTTGAGATACGATGCGCGCCACCTTTATGGACCGTCTTTATGGAGAGCCTCGATGGGTAAGTTAGCGGTAATGTGGGCGCTGGGCGCAGGGGTGTTGCTCAGTGGCTGCCAGGCGGTGAATACCACCCAGGGCGGCGCGGTGGGGGTTGAGCGCAAGCAGTACATGTTCAGCATGCTGTCGAGCCAGCAAGTTGACCAAATGTACGCGCAGTCGTACCAAGAAACCGTCAGCACGGCCAACGCCAAAGGGGTGCTGGACAAAACCAGTGCCAACGCCAAACGCCTGCAGGCCATTGCCAATCGGCTGATTGCCCAGGCGCCGGTGTTTCGCCCGGATGCCGCGCAATGGAACTGGGAGGTCAATCTGATCAAGAGCGACGAACTCAACGCCAACTGCGGCCCTGGCGGCAAGATCATTTTCTACAGCGGGATCATCGAGCAGCTCAACCTGAGTGACGACGAAATTGCGGCGGTCATGGGCCATGAAATTGCCCACGCCTTGCGCGAACACGGGCGTGAGTCCATGTCCAAGGCGTACGGCGTCGAGATCGCCAAACAGGGCGCGGGCGCCTTGCTCGGCTTGGGCCAGGACAGCATGCAATTGGCCGATACCGTGGTCAATTACAGCCTGACGTTGCCCAACAGTCGCAGCAATGAAAACGAAGCAGACCTGATTGGCCTGGAGCTCGCGGCGCGTGCGGGTTACAACCCGAACGCCGCGATTACCCTGTGGCAGAAAATGGGCCAGGCTTCGCAAAACTCGCCGCCTGAATTCATGAGTACCCACCCGGCCTCCAGCAGCCGGATTGCCTCGCTGGAAGCGGCGATTCCCAAGGTGATGCCGCTTTATCAACAGGCCCCGAAAACTCAATAACGGGCTTGCCCTCACCCTGGCCCTAAAGGCAAAAGCTGATCTGCGAAACGCCACAAATCAGCGCCTTCTCCCTCCGGGAGAGGGTTGGGGTGAGGGTCCATTTATACCCAGCCGCTCGTCACCATTGCCTTGTACACGGCCACCAGAGCCAGCACGAAGAACGCGGTCGCCGCCAGTCGGCGGATCAGGGTCAGAGGCAGTTTGTCGGCGGCAAAGTTACCGGCCAAGACCACCGGCACGTTGGCAATCAGCATGCCCAGGGTGGTGCCGATAATCACCAGCCACAAATCCGGGTATTGCGCCGCCAGCATCACGGTTGCGACCTGGGTTTTGTCGCCGATTTCGGCAATGAAAAACGTGATCAGCGTCGTGACGAACGGGCCGTATTTGCGCGCGGTGCTGGCTTCGTCGTCATCCATTTTGTCGGGCACCAGGGTCCACAGTGCCGTCGCGGTAAAGCTCGCGGCGAGGATCCAGTGCAGCATCACATCGGTGAAGAACGTACTGAACCAGGCGCCAACGGCACCGGCTGCAGCATGGTTGGCAAGGGTTGCGACGATGATGCCGGCGATGATGGGCCAGGGCTTGCGAAAGCGCGCGGCCAGAATGAGGGCGAGCAATTGCGTCTTGTCACCGATTTCGGCCAAGGCAACGATTGCAGTTGGAATGAGTAAGGAATCGAGCATCATCAGGTAATTTTCCAGGGGCGGGTCGACACGGCTATGACACGTACAGCCTTCCCGCCCCGGGTAAGGTGTTCGTGTCATAGGTCTTGTCAAACCCTGGTCCGTCTGTGCGGACGCCTGGGTCGCATGCGCCATGGTCTGTTGACCAAGTATGTTGACGCATGCCGGACGAGCGTGTTGCTCGTGGGAGACTACTCCCCTAGGACGGAGCGGATTCTGCCTAGGCAAATCCGATCCGGCAAGCCCTGATTTTCAAAAACTGTCAGCGACGCTTTGCACTGTAGATCCGAAAACCCTGCCCTTCAGCCTTGACGGCGCAGTGCCCGAATTGCTCTTCGATCAGCGGCTGATAGCGCAGGAAGCTATTGGCCACAAGTCGGAGTTCGCCACCTGTTTTCAGATGTTTGACCGCTTTTTTCAGCAAGTTTTCGGTCGCGTGATAATCGGTGTGTACGCCGACATGGAACGGCGGGTTGCTCAAAATGGCATTCAAACCCATCGGCGCAGCGTCGATTCCGTCACCGGTAATAACCTCAGCTTCCAGACCATTGGCAGCCAATGTCAGACGGCTGCTGGCGGTGGCGAAGGCGTCGACATCGAGCAGGGTGACGCTGTTATGAGGATAACGACGCTTGACCGCGGCACCGAGCACACCCGCGCCGCAGCCAAAGTCCAGCAAGTGACCGCTGGGCAGTTTGTCCAGGTGTTCAAGCAGCAAGGCGCTGCCGCGATCCAGGCGGCCATGGCTGAAAACTCCCGGCAAGCTGACGACTTTCAACGGGCCTTCGGCCAGTTCCAGCTCGTAATGCTGTGCCAATTGCTCAAGCACGGGCGCTGCCGGGGCGTTGTCGACGGTGACTTGCCAGAGTTGGCAATGCCGCGCGCTGTCGAGCTTGCGCGGCTTGCCGAAAGGGATGAGTTGCTTGGACGCGCCCTCAATGCCGCCTTTCTTTTCGCCGACCAAAAACACATCGGCGCCGGGCAGGCGAGCGGCCACGGCCTTGAGCACGTAATCGCTCAATTCCTTGGACTTGGGCAGGAACACCACAGCGGTGTCGAAGGCCCGCTCCGGGACTTCGACGCCAAAGTGCACGCGCCCGGCAAAGCGCGCATCGAGTGCCGCCTGATCGCCCGCGTGCCAGCACCAGCCGTGGGCGTCGGGCAGCGCGTTGAGCAACTCGTCAGCCGGTAAACCGACTAACAGTACCGAACCCTGAAAGTAATCAGGCTGACGAAGCAGTACTTCACTGCGCGGATCCATACTGTGCTCCTCAAAAAAGGAGCGCAGTTTATCAACTGACGACGCGTAGCGCTGTACCGCTGAAGAAGGCTTCGGCGTTTTGCGTGAGTTGGTTGACGATTCTCTGCCGCGCCTCACGGCTGCCCCAAGCGCTGTGCGGGGTAATGATCAGGCGCGGAATGTCATCGGCCAGCAGCGGGTTGCCGTCGCGTGGCGGTTCGACGCTCAACACGTCGGTGGCCGCGCCGCCCAAGTGGCCGCTGCGCAGGGCATCAGCCAGTGCCTGTTCATCAATCATGCCGCCACGCGCGGTGTTCACCACAAATGCGCCGGGCTTGAGCAACGCCAGTTCGCGGGCACCAATAAAGTGGCGCGTGTGTTCGTTGAGCGGGCAGTGAAAGGTCAGGGCGTCGACCTGTGGCAGCAATTCGTCCACCGTCAGGCGGTCGGCGCGGGCCGGGCGGCCGGGAATCTGCCCGATCAGCACGTTCATGCCGAAAGCTTCGGCCAGTTTGGCCACTGCACTGCCCAGCTCGCCATGGCCAAACAGGCCAAGGGTTTTGCCTTCCAGCTCAACAATTGGAAAGTCCAGCAGGCAGAACTGCTTGGCCTGCTGCCATTTGCCGTCGGCCACGGCCTTGTTGTAATCGACCAGCCGTGTGGCCAGCGCCAGCAGCAGGCCGAGGGTGTGTTGCGCCACCGATGGCGTGCCGTAGCCCTGGCAGTTGGCAACGGTGATGCCGTGCTCGCGCGCAGCTTCAAGGTCTACGTTATTGGTGCCGGTGGCAGCGACCAAAATCAGCTTGAGGTCCGGGCAGGCGGCGAGGGTGGTGGCGTTGAGCAGGATTTTATTGCTGATGACGACGCTGGCGCCCTGCAAGCGCTCGATGATGTTGTCTGGCGTGGTGTCTGTGTACAACTGCAGCTCGCTGAACGCATTGCGCAGGGGGCTGAGGTCAAGATCGCCGAGGTCAAGAGACGGGTGATCAAGGAAGACTGCGCGTTGAGTATTCGTCATCAACTGTACCTTTTGTGCTGTCGAGTGAAGGCGTAAGGTGTCGAGCCTAACAGAAGAAACAATTTGTAATGGAGCCGTGCATGTATTGGACAGAATTTTTGACTGTCGCCTTGATTCACTTGTTGGCTGTGGCCAGCCCGGGGCCGGATTTTGCTGTGGTCGTGCGTGAAAGCGTGACCCACGGTCGACGTGCGGGGATGTTTACCGCGCTGGGCGTGGGTTCGGCGATTTTCCTGCATGTGGGGTATTCGTTGCTGGGCATTGGAATCATTGTGTCGCAGTCGATTGTGCTGTTTAACGCGCTCAAGTGGTTGGCTGCGGCGTACTTGCTGTACATCGGCTTCAAGGCCCTGCGCGCCAAGCCTGCGGACCCTGCCGCTGTTGCAGCGGCATTGCCGGTGGGTGAGCGCACCGCGCGCGGCGCTTTTACCTCGGGCTTTGTGACTAACGGGCTAAACCCCAAGGCGACGTTGTTTTTTCTGTCGCTGTTCACCGTTGTGATCAACCCGCACACACCGCTGGCGATCCAGGCCGGTTACGGCGTGTACCTGGCGGTGGCGACGGGCGTATGGTTCTGCATGGTGGCGATGTTGTTCAGCCATCAGCGCGTGCGCACCGGTTTTGCCCGCATGGGCCACTGGTTTGACCGCACCATGGGCGCGGTACTGGTCGCATTGGGCGTGAAACTGGCCTTCACCGAGATGCATTGATCCATAAAGAGCCGTAGTCGCTGCCGAAGGCTGCGAAGGGGGGCGAAGCCCCCCGTTGTCCCGTACCCACCGGGATTTTCGCGAAGCCCGTGGTTTGGTTTACGCCCGATCTTGTCAAATTCTGGTTTTCCTTCATCCTTGCGGGCTTATTGCAGCGTGCGCACGGAGAAGTATTAATGCCCTCAGTCAGCCGGTTCTGGTGCCGAGCCAAACTGCCCTTGGCAGTCAGCCTCGCCTCGGTGCTCGCCGGGCCCGCTTGGGGCGTGAGCTTTAACATTGGCGAAGTCGAAGGCCAGTTGGACTCCGAACTGTCCATCGGCGCCAGTTGGTCCACCGCCAAGGCTGACAGCAAATTCATCGGCGCCAACAATGGCGGTAAAGGCCACTCTGAAATTTCTGACGATGGCCGTCTCAATTTCAAACGCGGCGAAACCTTTTCGAAACTCTTCACCGGCGTTCACGGCCTGGAGCTGAAGGTCGGCGACAGTGGCCTCTATGTGCGCGGCAAGTACTGGTACGACTTTGAGCTGCAAGACGACAGTCGCCCCTTCAAACCCATCAGTAACAGCGGTCGCCGAGCGTCGGCGCAGTCGGCCGGCACGCAACTGCTGGACGCCTACGTCTATCACAACTACGCGATTGGCGATCAGCCAGGGTCGGTGCGTGTAGGCAAACAAGTGGTCAGTTGGGGCGAAGGTGAGTTTATCGGCGGTGGGATCAATACGATTAACCCCACGGACGTTTCCGCTTATCGACGCCCCGGCACCGCTTTCAAAGATGGCCTGGTCCCGGTCAACCTGTTCTACGTTTCACAAAGCCTGACCGACAACCTGTCTGCCCAAGCCTTTTATCAGCTCGACTGGGAACAGTCTGAAGCCGATAACTGCGGGACGTTCTTCTCGCAATCTGACGTGATGGCCGATGGCTGCAGCGGCAATTACCGGGTGATGAGCAAGCGCTCTGCACTGAATGTCGCCGATCTTGCCGCGCTGACCTCGGCGGGTGTCGAGGTGAACGAGGAGGGCGTGCTGGTGCGTCGCGGGGCTGATCGTGATGCGCGCAACAGCGGGCAATTTGGCCTGGCCCTGCACTACGTGTTTGAGCCGCTGGACACCGATTTTGGTGCGTTCTTCATGAACTACCACAGCCGTGACCCGATCCTCAGCGGTCGTGCGGCGTCGCAATCGGTGTACAACACTGCCTCCGGTGCGGGCAGCCTGGCGCCGATGATCGTGGCCGGCAACGCCAGCTACTACGTTGAATACCCCGAAGACATTCGCCTGTATGGGTTGAGCTTCAACACCACGTTATCCACAGGCACGGTCTGGAAAGGCGAGCTGAGCTACCGCCCCAACGCGCCGGTACAACTCAACAGCAACGACCTGCTGTACGCCAACGTGACCCTGTTGCCCGGCCTTGCCGATGCGTCCCCCTTGAGTGTGACGCCGGGTGCTGATAACCAAGGCTATCGGCGCAAAGAAATCACCCAGTTCCAGACCTCGTTGCGGCATATCTTCGACAACGCCATGGGCGCTGATCGACTGACGCTGACCGGCGAGGTCGGAGTGATCCGCGTCGGCGGGCTGGAAGGCAGCGCGCAGGCGCGTTACGGGCGTGACCCGGTGTTTGGTTCTGACGGCCATGACGGCTTCACCACGGCCAATGCCTGGGGCTATCGTGCCCGCGCGGTGTGGGACTACAACAAAGTCTTGCCTGGCCTCGACCTGAAACCCAACCTGGGCTGGTCCCATGACGTCAGCGGCTACTCGCCGGGCCCGGATAACACCTTCAACGAAGGCCGCAAGGCCATCAGCCTGGGCATCGATGCCGAATACGAAAACACCTACTTGAGCAGCCTGTCGTATACCAACTTCTTTGGCGGGCGTTACAACACCCTCAGCGACCGCGACTTTGTGGCGTTGAGCGTGGGGCTGAAGTTTTGAGCGGTTTTAAACAGATTTGGAAGCCTGAACCATGAGCACAAAACCCACCCTCATCCGCGAAACCTTCCCCGTCGGGCCGTTGCAGTGCAATTGCACGATCATCGGTGATCCGCTCACTAAAAAAGCCATTGTGGTGGATCCGGGCGGTGACCATGAGTTGATTCTGGCGCGGATGGAAAAGCTGGGTTTGCAGGTGGTGAGCATCATCCATACGCATGCGCATCTGGATCACTTTTTGGCATCGGGTCAGCTCAAGGAAAAAACCGGGGCGACGCTGCATTTGCATAAGGAAGACCAGTTTTTGTGGGACAACCTGGAGATGCAATGCGGTTTGTTTGGCGTGCCGTATACGCCGGTGCCGCCACCCGATCGCTGGTTGGCCGATGACGAAGAGCTGGCCTGTGGCTGCGGTGTTGCGCTGCACACGCCGGGGCATACGCCTGGGTCCATGAGTTTTTGGTTTTCTGAGTCTAAGCTGTTGATCGCGGGCGATACGCTGTTTCGTCGTGGCGTTGGGCGCACAGACTTATGGGGCGGCGATCAGGCCACTATCGTGCGTTCGATCAAGCAGCGGCTGTATACGCTGGATGAAGATGCCACCGTGGTCACCGGGCATGGTCCGGATACTCGCCTAGGCGACGAAATGCGGGAGAACCCGTTTGTTCGCGCTTAAACAGTGCTTAAACAAGATGTAATGGAATTTTTACCGTTGGTCGTGTTCCAACGTTCCACAGAGGTCTACTGCCAGCGGCCTTTGACCCAGAAAGATTAAGTAGGAGCTTCACCATGTTTATTTCGCGTCGTTTGATTGTTGCTGCAAGTGCGATTGCCTTGTTGGCCGGCTGCGCCTCTCCTAACCCTTACGACAACCAGGGCCAGGCCTCGTCGGGCATGAGCAACACCGCCAAGTACGGTGGTCTGGGTGCCTTGGCCGGTGCTGTTGCCGGTGCTGCCATTGACCACAACAACCGTGGTAAGGGCGCATTGATTGGCGCTGCAGTGGCGGGTCTGGGGGCTGCGGGTTATGGCTATTACGCCGACAAGCAAGAAGCCGCACTGCGCGCCAGCATGGCCAACACCGGCGTTGAAGTGCAGCGCCAGGGCGACAACATTACCCTGGTGATGCCGGGCAACATTACTTTTGCCACCAGCTCTGCGAACATTGCGCCAAGCTTCTATCAGCCGCTTAACAGCCTCGCCAATTCGCTGAAGCAGTTGAACAACCAGCAGCAGATCCAGATCGTGGGCTACACCGACAGCACCGGTAACAACGCTTTCAACCAGCAGTTGTCGCAACAGCGTGCGCAAAGCGTTGCAACGTATCTGACGTCGCAGGGCGTGAGCGGTCAGTACCTGTCGGTGATCGGTAAAGGCCCGGCAGACCCGATTGCCAGCAACGCCACCCCGGACGGCCGTGCTCAGAACCGCCGTGTTCAAATTACGCTGATGCCGATTCCGGGCATGAACTACCAGCAGCAGGGTCAGGTTCAACAGTACCCGTAACGTGGCAGGTGGAGTCACAACCCTGGGGAGTGACTCCAGCGCCCACTAAAAAAGCCCCGCGATCATTGCTGATCGCGGGGCTTTTTGTTGAGCGTCTGGCCGGATGAATTACTTTTTCAGGCCGTAGTGCTCATCGAGCATGCCGGGGGCGTTCGGGCTTTTTGGCGCGTAGTCCTTTGGCGGCTCGGAACTGTGCGGCGGGGTCAGGCGCTCGCGGTGCGGTTGTGGGGCTTCAGAGTGCAGGGCAGCCAGCAGACGTTGGCGTGTTTGCTCGTCCAGGGCCAAGCTGTTGGCACCCTCGGCGAGGTGATCTTGTACTTCCTGGTAGCTCTGGGTGAGTTTCTTCACCAGATTGGCAGTGGTGTTGAAGTGGGTAACGACCTCACCTTGATAGTTATCAAAACGTTCCTGGATATCGTCCAGCTGACGCTGCGTGCGATTAGGCGCGGCGTTCGGCAGCAGACGGGCGACCAGAAAACCAATGACGACACCGGCAACCAGAGCCAGGGTCGGCAACAACCAAATTAAGAGCGAGCTTTCCACGAGTCCTTCCTCTATAAACGGCTTTGCTTTACGTTAACGGCTCGGACCTGCGCTGTATACCGCGATGCACTCGCAAATATGCCAGACAGAATCTATCAGCTAGACGTGTCGACCCACTTTGAGGTCACGGAGTTCCTTCTTGCTTACCCGCGAAACCCCCGTAGTGATTGATGGCCCGGTTGGCCAATTGGAAGCTTTATACCTCGATTCTGCTGAGCCGCGCGGCCTCGCGTTGCTGTGCCATCCCAACCCGGTGCAGGGTGGGACGATGATGAATAAAGTGGTCTCGACCCTGCAACGCACTGCGCGCGATGCGGGTTTTGTTACGTTGCGATTTAATTACCGTGGCACAGGGGCCAGTGGCGGCAGCCACGACATGGGCACCGGCGAAGTCGACGATGCGTTGGCGGCTGCCCGTTGGTTGCGTGCTCAATACCCGGATCAGCCGCTGACCCTGCTGGGGTTTTCATTCGGCGGTTTTGTCGCCGCCAGCCTGGGCGGACGACTGGAGGCGCAGGGCGTGAAGCTCGCACGCTTGTTTATGGTCGCGCCTGCGGTGATGCGTTTGCGTGATGAAGATGCGCTGCCACAGACCTGCCCGATCACGGTTATCCAGCCTGAAACCGACGAAGTGATTGATCCGCAACTGGTTTATGACTGGTCAAAAGACCTCTCACGCCCCCATGAGCTGCTGAAAGTGGCAGAATGCGGACACTTTTTTCACGGCAAGCTGCCCGAACTCAAAGAGTTGGTAGCGCCACGCCTTTTGAATTGATACAGCCTGATAAGCGATTACCCATGACCACTCGTACTCGTATCCTCACCGGTATCACTACCACCGGCACGCCGCACCTGGGCAATTATGCCGGTGCTATCCGCCCGGCAATCCTTGCCAGCCGTGACAGCAACGCCGACTCGTTTTACTTTTTGGCCGATTATCACGCCCTGATCAAATGTGATGACCCGCAGCGCATTCAGCGTTCGCGTCAGGAAATCGCAGCCACTTGGCTGGCGGGCGGTCTGGATGTTGAGCGTGTGACGTTCTATCGCCAGTCTGACATCCCGGAAATCCCGCAACTGGCGTGGTTTCTGACCTGTGTGGCGGCCAAGGGCCTGCTCAACCGGGCGCATGCGTACAAAGCGTCGGTGGACAAGAACCTGGAAAACGGTGAAGACCCGGATGCGGGCATCACCATGGGCTTGTACAGCTACCCGGTGCTGATGGCTGCGGACATCTTGATGTTTAACGCGCACAAGGTGCCGGTGGGTCGTGACCAGATCCAGCACGTTGAAATGGCCCGTGATATCGGTCAGCGTTTCAACCACTTGTTCGGCAATGGCAAAGAGTTCTTCGCCATGCCTGAGGCATTGATTGAAGAAAGCGTGGCAACCTTGCCAGGCCTTGACGGTCGCAAGATGTCGAAAAGCTACGACAACACCATTCCGTTGTTCACCAGCGCCAAAGACATGAAAAGCGCGATCTCGCGGATCGTGACCGACTCCCGTGCGCCGGGCGAAGCCAAAGATCCGGACAACTCGCACTTGTTCACCTTGTACCAGGCGTTCTCGACGCCTGAGCAGTCGGCTGAGTTCCGCAGCGAGCTGTTGCAGGGTTTGGGCTGGGGTGAGGCGAAAGACCGTCTGTTCAAGCTGCTGGACGCCGAATTGGGCGAAGCGCGCGAGCGTTACCACGACCTGATGTCGCGCCCTGCAGACATGGAAGACATTCTTAAGACCGGCGCGCAAAAAGCCCGTGCCATCGCAACGCCGTTTTTGGATGAGCTGCGCGAAGCCGTGGGCCTGCGTTCGTTTGAGAACGCTGCGCAAACCACTGCGGCAAGCAAAAAGAAGGCCGCCAAAGGCCCGCGCTTTGTCAGCTTCCGCGATGAAGACGGCAGCTTCCGTTTCCGTCTGTTGAGCGCTGATGGCGAGCAATTGCTGCTGTCGCGCAGCTTCGCTGATGGCAAAACGGCGGGGCAGGTGACCAAGCAGTTGCAATCGGGTGAAGCGCTGGATGTTCGCGCTGACGGTTTGAGTTTCAGCGTTTGGCTGGACGGTGCAAGTGTTGCCGACAGCCCGGCATTTGCCGATGACGCAGCACGTGATGCGGCAATCGAAGCGTTGCGCCTGGCCTTGGTGCCTGCGCAAGACTGACAAACTGCGACGTTTCGTCCCAGGTTTGATTGCCATTCCCCCGGGCCGTCGCTAAAGTGTCGGCCCGTTTTTGTTGCCCAGCTAGCGAATTATGACGCCTCTAGAACGATATCAAGCTGATCTGAAACGCCCGGACTTCTTCCACGATGCCGCGCAGGAAAACGCTGTGCGTCACCTGCAGCGTCTCTATGACGACTTGGTCGCGTCTTCGCAGAGCAAGCCTGGCCTGCTGGGCAAGCTGTTTGGCAAAAAAGAAATCACGCCGGTCAAAGGCCTGTATTTTTGGGGCGGTGTGGGCCGGGGCAAGACTTACCTGGTCGATACGTTCTTTGATGCCCTGCCGTTCAAGCAGAAGGTGCGTACGCACTTTCACCGCTTCATGAAGCGTGTGCACGAAGAAATGCGCACTCTCAATGGCGAGAAAAACCCGCTGACCATCATTGCCAAGCGCTTTGCCGATGAAGCGCGGGTGATCTGTTTCGACGAATTCTTTGTGTCGGACATTACCGACGCCATGATTCTCGGCACCCTGATGGAAGAGCTGTTCAAGAACGGCGTGACCCTGGTGGCGACCTCCAACATCGTCCCGGACGGTCTGTACAAGGACGGCCTGCAGCGTGCCCGCTTCTTGCCGGCCATCGCGCTGATCAAGCAGAACACCGATATCGTCAACGTCGACAGCGGTGTCGATTACCGCTTGCGCCATCTGGAGCAAGCCGAGCTGTATCACTTCCCGCTCAATGAGGCCTCGGAGGCGTGCCTGCGCGAGAGCTTCAAAGCGTTGACGCACAACTCCACGCGGGCGGTCGAGAACGATGACCTGGTCATCGAGAACCGCACCATTCGTGCGTTGCGTACCTGTGATGATGTGGCCTGGTTTGATTTCCGCGAGCTGTGCGATGGCCCGCGCAGCCAAAACGACTACATTGAGCTGGGCAAGATCTTCAACGCCGTGATCCTCAGCGGTGTTGAGCAAATGGACGTTAAAACCGACGACATCGCGCGTCGTTTTATCAACATGGTCGACGAGTTCTACGACCGTGGCGTCAAGCTGATCATCTCGGCTGAAGTCGAGCTCAAAGACCTCTACACCGGCGGTCGTTTGAGCTTCGAGTTCCAGCGTACCTTGAGCCGCTTGCTCGAAATGCAATCCCACGAATACCTGACACGGGCGCACAAGCCTTAGTTGAGCGCTGTTTCGCGATCTTTTGGTCTTTTAAAAAATCAAAAGATCGCGAGCAAGCTCGCTCCTACAGATTGTCTGCCCTAATTACGCCGCTTGCTGAAACTGCTGCCGATACTGGTTGGGCGACAGTTCGGTGTGCTGGCGAAACAGCCTCGCAAAGAAGCTGGCGTCGTCATAGCCCACGTCGTAGCTGATGGTTTTGATGCTTTTGCGGGTGGCAGACAGCAAGCCCTTGGCGGTTTCGATGCGCAAGCGCTGCAGGTAGTGCAGGGGTTTGTCCCCCGTTGCGATCTGGAAGCGGCGCATGAAATTGCGGATGCTCATGCCGTGTTCACGGGCCACGTCTTCGAAACGAAACTTGTCGGCGAAGTGCTCTTCGAGCCAGTGCTGAATCTGCAAAATAATCACGTCTTGATGCAGCTTTTGCCCGCCGAAGCCAATGCGCCCCGGTGAGTAGTTGCGTTGCACTTCATACAGAATGTCGCGGGCCACGGCCTGGGCGATATTCGCGCCGCAGAAACGCTCAATCAAATAGATGTACAGGTCACAGGCCGAGGTAGGGCCGCCCGCGCAATACAGGTTGTCGGCGTCGGTGAGGTGCTTGTCCTGATTGAGGTGCACCTGTGGGAAGCGTTCGGCAAAGGTGTTGAAAAAACGCCAGTACGTCGTGGCTTCCTTACCGTCGAGCAAGCCGACCTCTGCCAGCCAGAACACCCCGGTGGCCGCTGCGCACAACACGGCGCCGCGTGCATGTTGCTCGCGCAGCCATGGCATGACTTGCGGGTAGCGTTGGCACAGGGTGTCAAAGTCGCCCCAAAAGGCGGGGAGGATGATGATATCGGCGTCATCCAGGCCGCCATCGACGGGCAGCAACACATTGCTGAAACTGCCTACGGGCAGACTGTCGGGGCTGACAAGACGGGTTTCAAAGCTGGCGTTGAAGCCTTGGCCCAATTGTTTACCGTGGCGCAGGCTGGCCAGGTGAAAGAAATCCTTGGCTTGCATCAGGGTAGAAGCGAACACCTGATCCGTGGCCAAAACGCTGACGCGCCGCAAGGGCGTGGAGAGTTGAGTAGACATGGTTTGATTATTCTTATAGGTGAAATTGGTCAACTTACGGCTGGATCGTCTTATGTTTTTTCCTGTGTGTCTAGGGGAGGGGGAGTTAAACCGCTGTGTAGGAGCGAGCTTGCCTCGCGATCTTTTGATCTTTAAAAGATCGCGAGGCAAGCTCGCTCCTACAGGGGGATTGGGTTAAGGCGCCGGGTTTGGTTGCTCTTTGTGAATGGCTTCAATGCCTGCGAGCACTTCATCCGAGAGCTTCAGATCGGCGCTGGCAATGTTGCTTTTCAGTTGCTCCATAGTGGTGGCGCCAATGATGTTGCTGGTCACGAACGGTTGTTGGGTGACGTACGCCAAGGCCATTTGTGCCGGATCCAGCCCGTGTTCGCGAGCCAGTGCGACGTAGCGCTCGCTGGCGGCAACCGATTGCGGGTTGGAGTAGCGCGAGAAGCGGCTGTAAAGGCTCAGGCGGCCTTTTGCCGGGCGGGCGCCGCCGTTGTACTTGCCGGTCAGCATGCCAAACGCCAGCGGCGAGTAGGCGAGCAGCCCGCACTGTTCGCGGATGGCGATTTCCGCCAGGCCCACTTCAAAGCTGCGGTTGAGCAGGTTGTAGGGGTTCTGGATCGACACCGCGCGTGGCCAGCCACGGCTCTCGGCCAATTGCAGAAACTTCATGGTCGCCCACGGGGTTTCGTTGGACAGGCCGATGTGGCGGATTTTGCCGGCTTTGACTTGTTCGTCGAGGGCTTCGAGGGTGTCCTCCAGCGGGGTGAAGTCTTCGTCGGCCTTGTGCGTGTAGCCCAGTTGGCCGAAGAAGTTGGTGCTGCGCTCGGGCCAGTGCAACTGGTACAGGTCGATCCAGTCGGTTTGCAGGCGCTTGAGGCTGGCGTCCAGCGCTTGCACGATGTGGGCGCGGTTGTGTTTCAGGTTGCCATCACGGATGTAGTCGATGGTGTTGCCCGGCCCGGCAATTTTGCTGGCCAGTACCCAGTCGGCACGGTCGCCACGGGCCTTGAACCAGTTGCCGATGTAGCGCTCGGTGGTGGCGTAGGTCTCGGCTTTGGGCGGGACCGGGTACATCTCGGCGGTGTCGAGGAAGTTGATGCCGGCGTTTTTCGCGTACTCGATTTGCTCAAAGGCTTCATCTTGGGTGTTTTGCTCACCCCAGGTCATGGTGCCGAGGGCAATGGCACTCACGTTGAGGTTGCTGCGGCCTAGCTGGCGGTAGTCCATCGGTCACTCCTTCGGGGAAAGAATCATAAAAGCAGGTTGTAATTTTTTGCGCAATCTGGATAATCGTCGACCTCTTTCTGCAGTGGAAGTGATGCGCCGCCTGCCGAAGAATCTTGCCGTTGAACGGACGCGCTGACCCGAGCCCCCGATAGCGTCTGTACCCGGCTGCCTTTGACTTGTCAAAGTACGCACTATTCAGTAAGATCCGCCGTCTAATTTACAGGGCGGCCCCTGAGGCTATAAAGAATGAAAACTTTTACTGCTAAACCAGAAACAGTAAAGCGCGACTGGTTTGTCGTCGACGCTGCTGGTCAGACCCTGGGTCGTCTGGCCACCGAGATCGCGAGCCGTCTGCGTGGTAAGCACAAGCCTGAATTCACTCCGCACGTTGACACCGGTGACTACATCGTTGTTATCAATGCCGAGCAGATTCGTGTTACTGGTGCTAAGACCTCTGACAAGATGTACTACTCTCACTCCGGTTTCCCGGGCGGGATTAAGTCGATCAACTTCGAAAAGCTGATCGCCAAAGCTCCTGAGCGCGTGATCGAGACCGCGGTTAAAGGCATGCTGCCTAAAAACCCACTGGGTCGCGACATGTACCGTAAGCTGAAAGTCTATGCGGGCGCTGCTCACCCTCATACTGCTCAGCAGCCCCAAGAACTGAAGTTTTAACGGAATAGTTCATTATGTCGGCGACTCAAAACTACGGCACTGGCCGTCGTAAGACTGCAACCGCACGCGTTTTCCTGCGTCCGGGTACTGGCAACATCTCCATCAACAACCGCTCCCTGGAAAACTTCTTCGGCCGCGAAACTGCCCGCATGGTAGTTCGTCAGCCGCTGGAACTGACCGAGACTGTTGAGAAATTCGACATCTACGTTACCGTTCTCGGTGGCGGTGTAAGTGGTCAAGCTGGCGCAATCCGCCACGGTATCACTCGCGCTCTGATGGACTACGACGAGACTCTGCGTAGCGCTCTGCGTAAAGCAGGCTACGTAACTCGCGATGCTCGTGAAGTTGAACGTAAGAAAGTCGGTCTGCGTAAAGCGCGTAAGCGTCCGCAGTACTCGAAGCGTTAATTCGCAGCTTCGTTCAAAAAAGCCCAGCCTCCTCACGGAGCTGGGCTTTTTTTATGGCCGCGAAAAAGTTGCTGTGACAACGTGCCACATCCGCCAACTGCCTGCGCTGCAAGGGCTGCAGCCTGTCCCTCCCGGTAATTACCTTGTTTTAGTGGGGTCTTTTCATTACCATTCGGCAAAATTTTTATAAAGATTAGTTTGCTACTTACTAGATGCCTGATTTAACAGGCCGCAAAGCTGATGGGAGAGGACGGAATGAGCAAAGTCGACGTTAATGTCGGTCGGCGTCGCTTCCTCGTGGCAGCCACATCCGTGGTGGGTGCTGCAGGAGCGGTGGGGGCGGCGGTCCCGTTCGTGGGGTCGTGGTTCCCCAGTGCCAAGGCCAAGGCCGCTGGTGCGCCGGTAAAGGTCAATATCGCCAAGGTCGAGCCGGGCCAGCAAATGGTTGCAGAATGGCGTGGTCAGCCAGTGTTCATCGTCCGCCGAACAGAAGAAATTCTGGCCAATCTGAAGAAAATTGATGATCGGCTTGCGGATCCAGACTCCAAGCAGTCAGATCAGCCGACCTACGTAAACCCCGAATTACGCTCGATCAAGCCCGAAATCCTGCTGCTGATCGGCATCTGCACCCACTTGGGTTGCTCGCCTACTTTTCGTCCTGAAGTGGCCCCTGCCGACCTTGGCAAGGATTGGGTGGGAGGGTATTTCTGCCCGTGTCACGGTTCGCACTATGACCTGGCGGGTCGTGTCTACAAGGCTCAGCCTGCCCCGCTAAACCTGCCTGTGCCGCCTTATTACTATGAGTCGGACAACGTTATTGTCGTTGGCCTTGATGGGGAGACCGCGTAATGAGCAAGTTCATGGATTGGATTGATGCTCGCTTCCCGGCCACCAAAATGTGGGAAGACCACCTCAGCAAGTACTACGCACCGAAGAACTTCAACTTCCTCTACTTCTTTGGCTCCCTCGCCTTGCTGGTGCTGGTCAACCAGATCGTTACTGGCGTGTGGCTGACCATGAGTTACACGCCAACGGCAGAGGACGCGTTTGCCTCAGTCGAATACATCATGCGTGACGTCGAATACGGCTCGATTCTGCGCCTGCTGCACTCCACCGGTGCGTCGGCGTTCTTTATCGTGGTGTATCTGCACATGTTCCGTGGCTTGCTCTACGGCTCTTATCAGAAGCCGCGCGAACTGGTCTGGCTGTTCGGCATGATGATTTATCTGGCCCTGATGGCAGAAGCGTTCATGGGCTATTTGCTGCCATGGGGGCAAATGTCCTACTGGGGCGCCCAGGTGATCATCTCGCTGTTTGGCGCGATCCCGGTGATCGGTAATGACCTGACGCAATGGATCCGTGGTGACTACCTGATCTCCGGCATTACCCTGAACCGCTTCTTCGCGCTGCACGTTGTCGCGCTGCCCATCGTGATTTTGGGGTTGGTGGTGCTGCACATTCTGGCGCTGCATGAAGTGGGTTCGAACAACCCTGACGGCATTGATATCAAGAAGTATAAGGACGAGAACGGCATCCCGCTGGACGGCATTCCATTCCATCCGTACTACACCGTGAAAGACATTGTCGGCGTAGTGGTGTTCTTGTTTATCTTCTGTTCGATTGTGTTCTTCTTCCCTGAAATGGGCGGCTACTTCCTCGAAAAGCCGAACTTTGAGCAAGCTAACGCCTTCAAGACACCGGAGCATATTGCCCCTGTCTGGTACTTCACGCCGTTCTACGCGATCTTGCGGGCCATCCCGGACAAGCTCATGGGCGTGATCGCCATGGGCGCTGCGATTGCGGTGCTGTTTGTGTTGCCCTGGCTGGACCGCAGCCCTGTTAAATCCATGCGCTACAAAGGCTGGATGAGCAAGATCTGGCTGTGGGTGTTCTGCATCTCGTTCGTGATTCTGGGTGTGTTGGGTGTGTTGTCGCCGACCCCGGAGCGCACGTTGTTGTCGCAGGTGTGTACGTTCCTGTACTTCGCCTACTTCATTTTGATGCCGTTCTACACCCGGCTTGAGAAGACCAAACCGGTTCCGGAAAGGGTGACTGGCTGATGAAAAAGTTATTTGCCGTATTAATGCTCGCGATGATGCCGGTGCTGTCCTTTGCGTCCGAACAGGGCGTGCAGCTGGACAAGGTTGACATCGATGTTTCTGACAAGGCCGCGTTGCAAGATGGCGCGCGTACCTTTGCCAACTATTGCATGGGCTGTCACAGCGCCAAGTTTCAGCGTTACGAGCGGGTGGCTGACGATCTGGGGATCCCTCACGATGTCATGCTCAAGAATCTGGTGTTCACCGGCGCCAAAATTGGCGACCACATGAACATCGGCATGCAGCCAGAAGACGCCAAGGCGTGGTTTGGCGCGGCTCCGCCCGACTTGACCCTGGTGGCTCGCGTGCGTGGTACAGACTGGCTCTACAGCTACCTGCGTTCGTTCTATGAAGACCCGTCGCGCCCTTGGGGTGTGAACAATACGGTCTTCCCGAATGTGGGTATGCCGAACGTGCTTGCACCGCTGCAAGGGCGTCAAGTTATCGGTTGCAAGCAAGTACAGATCGTCGAAGACGGCAAGAAGCAGTATGATCCGCTCACCGGCACGCCTTTGACACATGAAGCGTGCGACCAGCTGACAGTGTTGCCCAAGACCGGCACGCTGACTGAAGAGCAGTTCGACGAGAAGATCAAGAACCTTGTGACCTTCCTGGCCTATTCGGCTAACCCGGTGAAGCTGGAGCATCAGCGCATTGGTACGTACGTACTGCTCTATCTGGCCTTCTTCTTCGTCTTCGCTTATTTGCTCAAGCGCGAATACTGGAAGGATGTGCACTGATACCGTTACATGCATTGCTGTTAATCGTGCGCGCCCAAGGGTGTCTCTAAAAAGGTAACAGTGCAGGACGCAGCGAAAGCGGGGCCGCCTTGGCCCGCTTTCGCGGTTCTGCTGTTATGGGAGGCATTTCTTGGGCGCGTTCGTTTTTCCGCTCCTGATAATTTCAACAAGCGAGGAGGACCGCCATGGGCGTGACCAATCGGTTGGCCTGTTACTCCGACCCCGCCGACCACTATTCCCACCGAGTACGCATTGTGCTCGCCGAGAAAGGTGTCAGCGCCGAGATCATCAGTGTGGTGGCGGGTCGTCATCCGCCAAAACTGATCGAAGTGAACCCGTATGGCAGCCTGCCAACCCTGGTCGACCGCGACCTGGCGTTGTGGGAATCGACTGTCGTAATGGAATACCTGGATGAGCGTTACCCGCATCCGCCGTTGTTGCCGGTGTACCCGGTAGCGCGGGCCAACAGCCGTCTGCTGATGCACCGGATTCAGCGTGACTGGTGCAATCTGGTCGACTTGATCCTCGATTCACGCACCAAAGAGCCGGCACGTGTGCAGGCGCGCAAAGAATTGCGCGAGAGCCTGACAGGTGTGTCGGCATTATTTGCAGACAAACCTTTTTTCCTCAGTGACGAGCAAAGTCTGGTCGATTGCTGTCTATTACCGATACTCTGGCGCCTGCCTGTTTTGGGTATTGAGTTGCCGCGGCCTGCCAAGCCGCTGCTTGACTATATGGAGCGCCAGTTTGCGCGTGAGGCTTTCCAGGCAAGCTTGTCTGGTGTCGAACGCGACATGCGCTAAGGCTTTAGGAGCCCTTGATGAATTCAAGTCGACCTTATCTGGTGCGTGCGCTCTATGAGTGGATTGTGGATAACGATTGCACTCCGCACTTGCTGGTTAAATCGGACTACCCGAAGGTGCAAGTGCCGCAGGGTTTTGCCAGTGATGGACAGATTGTCCTGAACGTATCCCCGAGCGCCGTGCGTAACCTGCACATGGACAACGAAGCGGTCAGCTTTGACGGGCGTTTTGGAGGTGTGCCACACACGTTGTACGTGCCGGCAGCTGCCATTCTGGGCATTTACGCCCGGGAAAACGGCCAGGGCATGATGTTTGATCTTGAAGAAGCGTTTGACGAGGATGACGAGATTGAGCCGGACGACGACTGCTCGCCGCCAGATCCCGAGCCGCCGCGCCCTAGCGGACGGCCAAGCCTCAAAGTGGTGAAGTAACAAAAAAGGCGACCTGCAGAGGTCGCCTTTTTTATGGGTCGTTGTCCCATCCTGTAGGAGCTCGCGCAATCAGTCGATGTACTCAAAGAGTTTGACGATCTTCTGCACGCCGGACACGCCTTGCACCAGGTTGGTAGCGCGGGCAGCTTCTTGCTGGGTGACCAGGCCGAGCATGTAAACAATGCCGTTCTCGGTCACGACTTTGATGCGCGAGCCCGGAATGGCGTTGTCAGTCAGCATTTGGGTTTTGATCTTGGTGGTCAGCCAGGCATCGTTGTTGCGCGCCAGAATCGAGGAGGGCGCCATGACTTGCAGTTCGTTGTTGACCTTTTTAACCCGCTGCACAGCCGCAGCGGCTTGTTCAGCCTGGGCCTTGAGGTCGGCGCGTGGGGTCTGGCCGGCCAGCAGCACGATACCGTTGTAGCTGGTGACCACGATGTGCGAGCCGTTATCCAGGTCCGGGTTGGCCTTGGCGACGTTGACGGCCACTTTGGTTTCAATCAGCGAATCATCGATTTTGCTGCCGAACGTGCGGGTGCCACGGTCGTCTTCAATCGGTGTGTCACGGGTAGCGGTCAGTACTGAACTGCAACCCGCGGTCAGGCCGAGGCACAGCGTCAATGCCACGAGGCTAAGGCGCTTAAAAGTCATTCTTCACTCCCAAACAGTTGGCTGTCGATCAGATCGCACAGGCAGTGGATCGCCAGCAGGTGGACTTCTTGAATACGTGCGGTGACAGTGGACGGAACGCGGATTTCCACGTCCTCAGGCAGCAACAGCGAGGCCATGCCGCCGCCGTCACGGCCGGTCAGGGCGACCACGATCATTTCGCGATCATGTGCCGCTTGAATGGCCTGAATGATGTTGGCCGAGTTGCCGCTCGTGGAGATCGCCAGCAGTACGTCGCCGGGTTGGCCGAGGGCGCGGATCTGCTTGGAAAAAACCTCGTTGAAGGTGTAGTCGTTGGCGATCGAGGTGATCGTCGAGCTGTCAGTGGTCAATGCAATGGCAGGCAAGCTTGGGCGCTCGCGCTCAAAGCGGTTGAGCAGCTCGGACGAGAAGTGCTGGGCGTCACCGGCTGAACCGCCGTTGCCGCACGAGAGCATTTTGCCTTCGTTGAGCAGGGCGTTGACCATCACTTGGCTGGCAAGCTCGATGTGCGGAGCAAGTACCGCCATCGCCTGCTGCTTGGTGTCGATACTGGCCTGAAAAAGCTGGCGAATCCGGGATTGCATGTCCATCTATGTGACCTTAATTAGGGCGGCTGGTCGGGCGTGATTCAGGTGTTCCTGAGTGACTTCCCGGCACAAAAATGTGCAGCCCGCAAAGCAAAGCAAAATCGTTTTAAAAAGGGTGCTGAAATCGGCCCTGCAGCGTTTTAGCTGTCAAAGGCGTTCCGTAGCCAGTTCAAGTGAGGTGTTGCGCTATCCATGGCTACCACGTCGAATCGGCACGGGTAGTTGGCCCAGCGTGATTCGCGTTGCAAGAAGTACTGGGCGGCCATAATCAGCTTCTGACGCTTGCGAGCATCAACGCTGGCGAGTGCGCCACCCCATTGCGCATGTTGTCGGTAACGAACTTCGACGAATACTACTGTATCGCCGTCAAGCATGACCAGATCCAGCTCGCCGCGCTTGCATAGCCAATTTTGCGCCAGCAAGCGTAAACCGTGTCGCTCAAGATGCCGCAGCGCAGTGCGCTCGGCATCTTTGCCTGTTTGCTGGCTTGAGCGATCGGGCATCAGTTGGGTGTGTCAGGCAGGCGATGAATCTGCCCGTTGGCGAACTCGGCCCATGGCAACTGACGCTGAATGTGTTGGCTGGAGTCCATGCTGAGGCTGCCGGACAAGCCGTCAACACGGTTTTCAGGCAGTGCCTTGAGCTGACCCAGGCGCGACGACAGTTCGAAAGCGTCTACGCCCATGGCGTATAGACGGCCCAGGCTACCACCAGCTTGTGGCCATTGCGCTGCTACTTGCTGGCGCAGTGGGTTGGCGGTGTCGAGCAGCCAAGGGGTTTCGCAGAAGCGGATGCCGTTCATGTCGTTGTACTGGTTCTGGTCGCCGCTGGCACTGAAGACGTGCGAGGTGGCGTAAACCGGGATGTCACCGGCGTACTGGTAGTTCAGGGTCGGTTTGATCTGTTGGGCTTGCTGCGGTGTTGCGGCCAGGAAGATGAACTCCATGTCCTGACGGCGCGATGGCTGGCCAGAGCCGCCAGCGTTACGCAGTTGCACCAGATCGGCAACCTGTTGTGCCAGGGCAACCGGCTTGTCGATGTGTTCGACACCCACAATGGTGCCGCCGTTGGCTTCCCATTCCTGACGGAAGGCTTTGAGTACGCGGTCGCCCCATTCTCCTTGCGGCACCATGGCGCCTGCGCGGGTCAGACCGTCGGCATGGGCACGGCGAGCCACTTCACGGGCTTCGTCTTCAGCCGCCAGACCAAACTGGAACAGTTGCGCCGGGCCTTGGCCGCCTTCACTGTAGTTCAGGGCCAGGGTAGTAATCGGTAGTTGCTGGTGCATGTTCAGTTGCTTGACCAGGGATTTCTCCAGCGGGCCGACCACCAGTTGCACGCCATCGGCCTGGGCCTTGCGATAGAAGTCATCCAGCGAGGTCAGGCGCGAGCTGTCATAGAACTGAACGCTGGGCGGGTTTTGACCGGCTTGCTGTGCCTGATAGTAGGCCGCCATGAAGCCGTCGCGCAGTGCTTTGCTGACTGAAGCCAGTTGGCCGTCTTGAGGCAGCAGCAGGGCGATCTTGGTCAGCGGTTGGCTGGCCAGTTCCTTGAGCTTGATCAGCGTGGCTGGCAGTTGAATGGCTGCCGGGTGCGCCGGGTTTTGTGCGCGCCATTGATCGATGGCGTTTTGCTGGTCTTGCAGGCTGCTGGCGCTCTTGATGGCCAGCGCCAACGACATCCAGCCGCCCAGTACGCCAGGCTCGGGCGTGCGCAGTTGGTCAGCCGGCAAGGCGGCAACCAGTGCCCAGATGGCCTCGTTGTTGCTGTTGGCGGCCTCGCCGGTTAGGCTCTGGCTCATGGCAACACGCTCGCGCGCGGCGGCCAGGGTTTGACCGTCAGCCTCCAGTGCCAGGGCGCGAACCTTGTGGGTGCGCATTTGCAGGTCGGCCGGCATCTCGTTGAGGCGCGAGACGCTTGGGTGGTTCAGGGCGACCAGCGCGTCTTTGGGCTGATTGCGGCTCATCGCCAGTTCAGCGGCCAGGGTGCTGGCAAACACCTGTTGTGCAGGCTTGAGCTGATCCAGCGGCACTTGCGCCAGAATTTGCGCAGCGCGCTGGTTGTTGTGTTGGCGTATGGCAAGGTCGGTCGCAGACAGGCGCAGCAGGGCTGCTTTTTCCGGGTCCTTGCTCGCAGAGGCCTCTTGCAGCAGCTGTTCAAGGCTGGCATCGGGCGTACGTGGGAGTTCGCCAAGGCTGGACGAGGGCGAGCTGGCGCAGGCCGCCAGCAAGGCAGCGAGGCAGAGGGCAGTGAACAGCCGCAGGCAAGCGATCATGTAGTGTTCCTGATACTCGAACAAAAGAGTGGCGAAGTGTACCCAAGCGCTGGCCGGGACGCGATCTTACTGGTGATAAAGCTTCACTTTAGATGAGTTCTGGCCACTGCGATGGGCAGTGTTTTGCCGGTTGAGACTTTTGGCCGCTCCTTTAAGGGTGCGTCCAGCCAGGCTCTACGCGTTACAATGGCGCCTTTAACTCTCATGAGGTGCGCGTTTTGACTGCTCCAGGTGCTTTGAATTCCGTTGTTGGCTCACTTTATGTGGTGGCCACGCCCATCGGTAACCTGGACGACATCAGTGCGCGTGCGCTCAAAGTGTTGCGCGAGGTATCGCTGATCGCGGCCGAGGACACGCGCCACTCGCTGCGCCTGATGCAGCATTTTGGTATCGCGACGCCGCTGGGTGCCTGTCACGAGCATAACGAGCGGGATGAAGGTAATCGCTTCATCCAGCGCTTGCTCGCCGGTGAGGACGTGGCGTTGATCTCCGACGCGGGGACCCCGCTGATCTCTGATCCGGGCTACCACCTGGTGCGCCAGGCACGTGCGGCCGGGGTCAAGGTGGTGCCGGTGCCGGGTGCGTGCGCCTTGATTGCCGCTTTGTCGGCCGCGGGCCTGCCCTCTGACCGCTTTATCTTCGAAGGCTTCTTGCCGGCCAAGGCGGTGGGCCGTCGCTCGCGTCTGGAGGCAGTAAAGGAAGAGCCGCGCACGCTGATTTTCTATGAGGCGCCGCACCGCATTCTGGAGTGCCTGCAAGACATGGAGTCGGTGTTTGGTGCTGATCGCCCGGCATTGTTGGCGAGGGAGCTGACCAAGACCTTTGAAACCCTCAAGGGCTTGCCTTTGTCCGAACTGCGCGCTTTTGTTGAGGCAGACAGCAATCAACAGCGTGGCGAATGCGTGGTGCTGGTTGCTGGTTGGACAGCTCCCGAGACAGATCAAGTTGTCAGCAGTGAAGCCATGCGCATTCTTGATTTGTTGCTTAAAGAGATGCCGCTCAAACGTGCTGCTGCATTGGCCGCTGAAATAACCGGTGAGCGCAAGAACGTGTTGTACCAAGTTGCGCTTGATAAGCAGAAAGCAGAGTAACGAGTAGTGGCATTTAGCCTTGATTTAACAATCGGGCTTTAAATAGAGCCGCTGAAGTTTGATTGCCGGGCGCGATTACACGCTTTAAAGCTTGTTCTATACGCTGTGTACAGTTAACCTTCGCGCCGGAGAGTCGATTGGACAGTCGCTGCCCTCTATGAAAATTAGGGGGGGGAGGAAAGTCCGGGCTCCATAGGGCGAAGTGCCAGGTAATGCCTGGGAGGCGTGAGCCTACGGAAAGTGCCACAGAAAATAACCGC
Source organism: Pseudomonas helleri (assembly GCF_045830615.1). Taxonomy (NCBI): domain Bacteria; kingdom Pseudomonadati; phylum Pseudomonadota; class Gammaproteobacteria; order Pseudomonadales; family Pseudomonadaceae; genus Pseudomonas; species Pseudomonas helleri. The sequence goes on from NZ_CP174501.1 coordinate 908,586, forward strand.
CTAAGCGCTTCGGCGCCGGTAAGGGTGAAAAGGTGCGGTAAGAGCGCACCGCACGTCTGGCAACAGTTCGTGGCTAGGTAAACCCCACTTGGAGCAAGACCAAATAGGGTCCCAAGGCGTGGCCCGCGCTGGGACCGGGTAGGTTGCTAAAGATGTCCAGTGATGGCCATCGTAGACGAATGACTGTTCAAGACAGAACCCGGCTTACAGATCGACTCTCCACCTTTTTCCCCTGCTTGTTTCGCAAGCAGACAGGCATGTAGAAATGCTCGCTTCACCCCCTCGCTTTAGTTGCATGAAGAACCGCTCATCTTAATGTCAAAAAAACCTCACTCTTAAGAAACCACTTTAAGTTTGAAGTCCTGCGCATTGAATTAGCTGCGGATCGCCCCTCCAAAAAACCTTTCGCTTATTGCTGTGCGTCTATTTACCCACCTAAATCTCCGTAATGTAAGGATTTTCCTTCGGGCCGCGCCTTGACGGTGTGGTAGGGGCATTCCTATAGTGTGCGCAAGTGGCGAAAAGTGGCATAAAGTGGGTTTTCCAGACGTAAAACGCTAATATTTGGAGTGCCGCCTCGTGTTTCGCGGAGCTAACGCAATCAGTCTCGATGCCAAGGGCCGTCTCGCAATGCCGAGCCGGTACCGTGACGAGCTGAATTCGAGAAGCTCCGGGCAACTGATCGTGACCATTGATGCGGTGGATCCCTGCTTATGTGTGTACCCGCTCGATGAGTGGGAATTGATTGAAACCAAGCTGCGGGCGTTGCCGTCGTTACGTGAAGAAAACCGACGTTTACAACGCTTGTTGATTGGTAATGCCGTCGATCTTGAGCTCGACGGCAGTGGTCGTTTTCTGGTGCCGCCGCGTTTGCGTGAGTATGCCAAGTTGGACAAGCGCGCGATGTTGGTGGGCCAGTTGAACAAGTTTCAACTGTGGGACGAGGATGCCTGGGAAGCCGTTTCTGCCGCTGACCTTGCAGCCATTCAACAACCGGGCGCGATGCCTGATGAACTGCGTGATTTAATTCTGTGACTATTGATAGCGACTTCAACCACATCACCGTACTGCTCGATGAAGCCGTAGAGGCTCTCGCCGTACGTCCTGATGGATGCTATCTGGATGGCACCTTTGGTCGCGGCGGACATAGCCGCCTGATACTCCAGCATCTTGGCCCCCAGGGGCGTCTCCTCGGGTTTGATAAAGATCCACAAGCGATTGCGACCGGGCAAGCGCTAGCGGCCGAAGACGGCCGCTTTGTCATTGTGCAGCGCAGCTTTGCTGAAATGGGAGCCGAAGTGGCCGAGCGCGGCCTGGCGGGCAAGGTCAGCGGCGTTCTGCTCGACCTGGGCGTGTCGTCGCCACAGCTTGACGACCCGGAGCGTGGCTTCAGCTTCATGAATGACGGCCCTCTGGACATGCGCATGAACCCGAATGCGGGCATCAGCGCGGCGGAGTTCGTCAACACCGCCTCCCACGAAGAAATCACCCGTGTGTTCAAGGAATACGGCGAAGAGCGCTACGCCGGTCGCATGGCCCGTGCCGTGGTCGAGCGCCGTGAAATCACGCCGTTCGAGCGCACTGGCGATCTGGCTGAAGTACTCAAAGTTGCCAATCCGGCCTGGGAAAAGGGCAAGCACCCTGCGACCCGAACGTTCCAGGGCCTGCGCATTCACGTTAACAACGAACTCGGAGATCTGAAGGCCGGTCTTGAAGCGGCGCTGGAGTCGCTGGAAGTCGGCGGCCGTCTGGTTGTTATCAGCTTCCACTCCCTCGAGGACCGCATCGTCAAGCTGTTCATGCGCGATTTGGTCAAAGGTGAACCGGACAACCTGCCGCGTGGCTTGCCTGTCCAGCACAAAGCCTTTGAGCCCAAGATCAAAATTCATGGCAAGGCGCAGTTCGCTTCTGAAGCCGAACTCAAAGCCAACCCGCGCTCGCGCAGCGCTGTCATGCGCGTTGCGGAGAAGCTTCGTTGAACAAGCTTTACGCCAAACCCCTCCCCGGCGGAAGCTTCTTCATGCTGCTGCTGTTTGTTGCCGTGCTGGTTTCAGCCGTGGGCGTTTCCTATAGCGCGCACTGGAACCGCCAATTGCTCAACACCCTGTACGGGGAGCTGAGCGTGCGCGACAAGGCCCAGGCAGAGTGGGGCCGCTTGATCCTTGAGCAGAGCACCTGGACTGCCCATAGCCGTATCGAAACCCTGGCCAGCGAACAACTGAAGATGCACATCCCCGGTGCAGCAGAAGTTCGGATGGTGACGCCATGATCAAACTCGAAGGCGCGCTCTATCCGTGGCGTTTTCGCGTGGTGCTGGGTTTACTGGCGCTGCTGGTAGGCGCGATCGCCTGCCAGATTATCTACCTGCAAGTGATCGACCACGATTTCTTGAAAGGTCAGGGCGATGCCCGCAGCTTGCGGCACATCACCATCCCGGCACACCGCGGGTTGATTACCGACCGTAATGGCGAGCCTCTGGCGGTCAGTACGCCGGTGACCACGCTGTGGGCCAACCCAAAAGAAATGCAGGCGGGTAAGGATCACTGGCCGGCATTGGCGCGCGCGCTTGGGCAAGACCCTAAAGTGCTGACTGCGCGCCTTGAGCAGCAAGCCAACAAAGAATTCATTTACCTCGTTCGTGGCCTGACGCCCGAGCAAGGGCAAGTCGTGCTCGATCTCAAGGTTCCGGGCGTTTACGGCATTGAAGAGTTCCGCCGCTTCTACCCGGCCGGTGAAGTCACCGCGCACATGGTGGGCTTTACCGATATCGATGACAAAGGTCGTGAGGGTGTCGAGCTGGCCTATGACGAATGGCTGGCCGGTGTGCCGGGCAAGCGACAGGTCATCAAGGACCGACGCGGTCGTCTGATTAAAGACATTCAAGTCACTAAAAACGCCAAGGCAGGGAAGACCTTGGCGTTGTCGATTGACCTGCGCCTGCAATACCTGGCCAACCGCGAACTGCGCAATGCGCTGGTCGAAAACGGCGCCAAGGCGGGCAGCCTGGTGATCATGGACGTGAAGACCGGCGAAATCCTCGCCATGGTCAACCAACCGACTTACAACCCGAACAACCGTCGCAACCTGCAACCGGCGATGATGCGTAACCGCGCCATGATCGACGTGTTCGAGCCGGGTTCAACGGTTAAGCCGATTTCGATGAGTGCGGCGCTGGAAACCGGTCGCTGGAAACCAACCGACAAGGTTGAGGTGTACCCGGGTACCTTGCAGTTGGGCAAATACACCATTCGTGACGTATCGCGTACTGAAGGCCCGGTGCTGGACCTGACCGGCATCCTGATCAACTCCAGTAACGTGGGCATGAGTAAGGTCGCCTTCGATATCGGTGGCGAAGCGATTTTCCGTCAGATGGCGAAAATGGGCCTGGGCCAGGACACCGGTCTGGGCTTCCCCGGCGAGCGTGTGGGTAACCTGCCCAACTACCGTGAATGGCGCAAAGCCGAAACCGCGACCCTGTCTTACGGCTACGGTGTTTCCGTGACCGCCATCCAGTTGGTTCACGCGTTCTCGGCATTGGCCAACAACGGCAAGTTGGCACCGCTGACCTTGCTCAAGGCCGACAAGGACAAGCCCGTACAAGCCACGCAAGTCATGCCGGAGCAGGTCGCCAAGACCTTGCAGGGCATGCTCCAGGAAGTGATCGAAAACCCGCGTGGTGTCTGGCGTGCCAAGGTGCCGGCGTATCACGTCGGCGGCAAGTCGGGTACGGCGCGTAAAACCTCGTCCGGCGGCGTTAAAGGCTACGCGGTCAACTCTTACCGTTCCCTGTTTGCCGGTTTTGGCCCGATGAGCGATCCGCGCTACGCGATCGTGGTCGTGATCGATGAGCCGAGTAAGGCGGGCTACTTCGGTGGTCTGGTATCGGCGCCGGTCTTCAGCAAAGTGATGTCCGGAACGTTGCGCCTGATGAACGTGACCCCGGACAACCTGCCGACGGCAGCAGAGCAACAAGCTGCGACCGCTGCAGCAGCCAAAGGAGGGCGCGGCTAATGTCCCTGAACCTGATCAAAATTTTCCCTAACGCGGGTCACGACGTGATGATCCGTGAGTTGACCCTCGACAGCCGCAGTGTGCGTGCCGGTGATTTGTTCCTCGCGGTGCCGGGCGCCAAGCTCGATGGTCGTGAACACATCGCCGATGCTTTGCAGCGTGGCGCAGCCGCCGTGGCCTATGAAGTCGAAGGCGCTTCAGTGTTGCCGATTACCGATGTACCGCTGATCCCTGTCAAAGGCTTGATCGCCCAACTGTCGGACCTGGCCGGGCGCTTTTATGGTGAACCAAGCCGCGTCTTGAACCTGGTGGGCGTTACCGGCACCAATGGCAAAACCAGCGTGACGCAACTGGTCGCGCAAGCGCTTGATCACCTGGGCCAACACTGCGGCATCATTGGCACGCTGGGTACCGGTTTTTACGGTGCGCTGCAAAGCGGGCGCAACACCACGCCGGACCCGATTGCCGTGCAGGCCATGTTGGCCGACCTGAAAAAGGCCGGGGCCAAAGCCGTTGCCATGGAAGTGTCGTCTCACGGGCTGGATCAAGGCCGGGTCAGCGCGTTAGCGTTCGACGTGGCCGTGATGACCAACTTGTCCCGCGATCATCTGGACTATCACGGCACCATGGAGGCTTATGCAGCCGCCAAGGCCAAGCTGTTTGCCTGGCCTGATCTGAGCAGCCGGGTGGTGAACCTGGATGACGAGTTCGGCCGTCAACTGGCGAGCGAAAAACACCCCTCGAAACTGATCAGTTACAGCCTCGAAGACAGCAGCGCTTACCTGTATTGCCGTGACGCCGTGTTCGATGACGATGGTGTGCGCGCCACGTTGGTAACCCCGCAAGGCGAGCACCTGTTGCGCAGCACTTTGCTCGGTCGTTTCAACCTGAGCAACGTCCTGGCGGCGGTTGGCGCGCTGCTCGGTCTCGACTATGCACTCGATGAAATTCTCAAGGTCTTGCCCAAGCTGGAAGGCCCGGTGGGTCGCATGCAGCGCCTGGGCGGCGGCAGCAAGCCGCTGGTCGTGGTCGATTATGCCCACACCCCGGACGCGCTGGAAAAAGTACTGGCGGCCCTGCGTCCTCACGCCAAAGGTCAGTTGCAATGCCTGTTCGGCTGCGGCGGCGACCGTGATCGCGGCAAGCGCCCGATCATGGCCGAAGTGGTCGAGCGGTTGGCTGACGCCGTACTGGTGACAGACGACAACCCGCGCAGCGAAGACCCGGCGCAGATCTTCAGCGATATCCGTGCAGGCTTTGCCAACACTGACAAGGTGACCTTTGTCGCCGGTCGCGGTGCCGCCATTGCCCAGATCATCGCCAATGCGCACGCCGAAGACGTCATCGTGCTGGCCGGTAAAGGTCACGAGGACTATCAGGAAATCAACGGCGAACGCCACGATTTCTCTGACCTGGTCGAAGCTGAAAAAGCCCTCAACGCCTGGGAGGCTGCGCATGCTTAAGCCTTTGTTGTTGAGCGAAGTGGCAGCCACCCTGAATGGTCGTTTGGTTGGTGAAGACGCGCGTTTCAGTGGCGTCAGCATCGACAGCCGCGCCATTGACCAGGGCCAGTTGTTCATTGCCCTGACCGGCCCGCGTTTTGATGGTCATGACTACTTGAATGACGTCGCTGCAAAAGGCGCCGTCGCAGCCCTTGTTGAGCGCGAAGTGCCTGAGTCGGCCTTGCCTCAACTGGTGGTCGCGGATACCCGTGCCGCGTTGGGCCAATTGGGCGCGCGGAACCGTGCCGGCTACGACAAGCCGGTTGCGGCCATCACCGGCTCCAGCGGCAAAACCACGGTCAAGGAAATGCTGGCCTGCATCCTGCGCACGCGCGGCCCGGTGCTGGCGACCAAAGGCAACTTGAATAACGACTTGGGCGTGCCGCTGACCCTGCTCGAACTGACCCGGGAACACACCTCGGCGGTCATCGAACTGGGTGCTTCGCGCATCGGCGAAATCGCCTACACCGTGGCCATGACCAAGCCCCACGTTGCGGTGCTGAACAATGCCGGTACCGCCCACGTGGGTGAGTTCGGCGGCCCTGACAAAATCGTCGAGGCCAAAGGTGAAATTATTGAAGGCCTGGCGGCAGACGGCATCGCCGTGCTCAACCTCGATGACAAGGCTTTTGCCATCTGGCACGCCCGCGCAGCCGGTCGCCAGGTGCTCAGCTTCTCGCTGAAAAACCCTGAAGCAGATTTCTACGCCAGTGATTTGAGCCTGGATGCGCGAGGTTGCCCACGTTTTACCCTGCGCAGCCCGCAAGGTATCGAGCCGGTTCAAATCAACCTGTTGGGCATGCATAACGTGGCCAATGCATTGGCCGCCGCGGCTGCCGCCCATGCGCTGGGTGTGTCGTTGTTCGGCATCAAAACCGGCCTTGAGGCCGTGCAGCCAGTCAAAGGGCGTGCGGTCGCGCAAGTGACTGGCACAGGCCTGCGAATTATTGATGACACTTACAACGCAAACCCCACCTCAATGTGCGCTGCCGTTGATATACTCGCCGCCTTTTCCGGTCGTACCGTCCTGGTACTCGGAGACATTGGCGAGCTGGGTGAGTGGGCGGAGCAAGGACATCGTGAAGTAGGCGCTTATGCCGCCGACAAGGTTTCAGCGCTCTATGCGGTGGGACCGCTGATGGCTCATGCCGTCGCTGCATTTGGACACCAGGCTCGTCACTTTGCCAATCAGGCTGACCTGATCACGGCACTTCGCACTGAGCACGAAAAAAACACCACTATTTTGATCAAGGGCTCGCGCAGCGCAGCGATGGAGAACGTCGTTGCGGCACTGTGCGGTTCCTGCGGGGAGAAACATTAATGCTGCTGCTTCTAGCGGAGTATCTACAACAGTTTTACAAGGGCTTCGCAGTCTTCCAGTACCTGTCCCTGCGCGGGATTCTGGGCGTACTGACCGCGCTGTCGTTGTCGTTGTGCCTTGGCCCGTGGATGATCCGCACGTTGCAAAACCGTCAGATCGGCCAATCGGTGCGTAACGATGGTCCGCAATCACACCTGTCCAAATCCGGCACCCCGACCATGGGTGGTGCGTTGATCTTGTCGGCCATTACCATCAGCACCTTGCTGTGGGCTGACCTGAGCAACCGTTATGTGTGGGTGGTGTTGCTGGTGACCCTGCTGTTTGGCGCCATTGGCTGGGTTGATGACTACCGTAAGGTCATCGAAAAGAACTCGCGCGGGCTGCCAAGCCGCTGGAAGTACTTCTGGCAATCGGTGTTCGGCCTGGCTGCGGCGATCTTCCTGTACGTGACCGCGCCAAGCGCCGTCGAAACCACCTTGATCCTGCCGATTCTTAAAGATGCCAGCATTCCACTGGGCATCGGCTTTGTCGTGCTGACCTATTTTGTGATCGTCGGTTCGAGCAACGCGGTCAACCTGACTGACGGCCTCGACGGCCTGGCGATCATGCCCACCGTGATGGTCGGCGGCGCGCTGGGTATCTTCTGCTACCTGTCGGGCAACCTGAAATTCGCTGACTACCTGCTGATTCCGTATGTTCCGGGCGCCGGTGAGCTGATTGTATTCTGCGGCGCACTGATTGGTGCCGGGCTTGGCTTCCTGTGGTTCAACACCTACCCGGCACAAGTGTTCATGGGCGACGTCGGCGCACTGGCGCTGGGTGCTGCGCTGGGCACCATCGCGGTCATCGTGCGCCAAGAAATCGTGCTGTTCATCATGGGCGGTGTGTTCGTGATGGAAACCCTGTCGGTGGTCATCCAGGTCGCGTCGTTCAAGCTGACCGGCAAGCGGGTGTTCCGCATGGCGCCGATTCACCACCACTTTGAACTCAAGGGCTGGCCTGAGCCACGCGTGATCGTCCGTTTCTGGATTATCACCGTGATCCTCGTGTTGATCGGCCTTGCCACGCTGAAGCTGAGGTAGAACCTGTGTCTCTGATCGCTTCTGACCACTTCCGCATCGTTGTCGGCCTCGGCAAGAGCGGCATGTCCCTGGTGCGCTTTCTGGCGAGCCGGGGTGTGTCGTTTGCCGTAGCGGACACGCGGGAAAATCCACCGGAGCTGGCCACGCTGCGCCGTGACTATCCGCAGGTGGACGTGCGTTGTGGCGAGCTGGACGTCGAGTTCCTGTGCCGCGCCGATGAGCTCTACGTGAGCCCCGGTCTGGCCCTGGCGACGCCTGCGCTGCAAGCGGCGGCTGCCCGTGGGGTGAAACTGTCGGGCGACATCGACCTGTTCGCGCGTAACGCGAAAGCCCCCATCGTGGCAATCAGTGGTTCCAACGCGAAAAGCACCGTGACCACGCTGGTGGGCGAAATGGCCGCGGCGGCCGGCAAGCGTGTGGCCGTGGGCGGCAACCTTGGCACCCCGGCGCTGGACCTGCTCAGCGATGACATCGAGCTGTACGTGATGGAACTCTCGAGTTTCCAGCTCGAAACCACCAACGACCTCGGCGCTGAAGTCGCCACCGTGCTCAACATCAGCGAAGACCACATGGACCGCTACAGCGGCCTGCCGGCGTATCACTTGGCCAAGCACCGGATTTTCCGTGGCGCTCGCCAAGTGGTGTTCAACCGTCAGGACGCACTCACCCGTCCGCTGATGGGCGAAGGCCTGCCGTGCTGGTCGTTCGGCTTGAGCGTTCCCGATTTCAAGGCGTTCGGCCTGCGTGAAGAGCAGGGCGAAAAATACCTGGCCTTCGAATTCCAGAACCTGATGCCCGTGCGTGAATTGAAAATCCGTGGCGCACACAACCAGGCCAATGCTTTGGCTGCGCTGGCGCTGGGGCATGCCGTGGGCTTGCCGTTCGACGCCATGCTGTCGAGCCTGCGTACCTTTGCCGGTCTTGAGCATCGTTGCCAATGGGTCCGCGAACTGGACGGCGTGAGCTATTACAACGACTCCAAAGCCACCAACGTCGGTGCTGCCCTGGCCGCCATTGAAGGCTTGGGCTCGGACATGGACGGCAAGCTGATCCTGATCGCCGGCGGTGATGGCAAGGGCGCTGATTTCAGCGGCCTGCGCGATTCCGTCGCCAAGCACTGCCGCGCCGTGGTGTTGATGGGCCGCGATAGCGGTCTGATCGCCGATGCGCTGGGTGATGCGGTTCCGCAAATTCGGGCCACTTCGCTGGACGACGCCATTGCGCAAAGCCGTGCACAGGCTCGCGCAGGTGACGCGGTACTGCTGTCGCCTGCGTGCGCCAGCTTTGATATGTTCAAAAATTACGAAGAACGCGGCCACCTCTTTGCGCGCGCAGTGGAGGCATTGGCATGATCTTCGGCTTCCTGAAACCTTACCCTTCGCCCTTGATCACGGGCCGTGGCATAGACCTCGACTTCCCGCTGCTGGCCGGTTGCCTGGCACTGCTGGGCCTGGGGCTGGTGATGATCACCTCGGCGTCGTCTGAAGTGGCGGCGTTGCAGTCGGGTAACACGCTGTACCACATGATCCGGCACCTGTTTTACATCGTGCTCGGTCTGGGTGCGTGCATCATGACCATGATGGTGCCGATTGCGACCTGGCAGCGTATGGGCTTCATGCTGTTGATCGGTGCGTTCGGCTTGCTGGTCATGGTGTTGCTGCCGGGCATTGGCCGTGAGGTCAACGGTTCGATGCGCTGGATCGGTTTCAGCTTCTTTAACGTGCAGCCTTCGGAAATCGCCAAAGTGTTCGTGGTGATTTACCTCGCCGGCTACCTGGTGCGTCAGCAAAAGGAAGTGCGTGACAGCTGGATGGGCTTCTTCAAGCCCTTCATCGTGTTGCTGCCCATGGCAGGTTTATTGCTGATGGAGCCTGACTTCGGTGCCACCGTCGTAATGATGGGCGCAGCGGCGGCCATGTTGTTCCTCGGCGGTGTGGGCCTGTTCCGCTTCGCGCTGATGGTGGCGTTGGCGGTGGGCGCGGTGTTCGTGCTGGTTCAAGCACAGCCGTACCGGATGGCGCGTCTGATTACCTTTACCGACCCATGGTCCGACCAGTTTGGTTCGGGCTACCAACTCACCCAGGCACTGATCGCGTTCGGTCGCGGCGAGTGGTTCGGGGTGGGCTTGGGCAACAGCGTACAAAAGCAGTTCTACCTGCCCGAAGCGCACACCGACTTCGTGTTCTCGGTATTGGCTGAAGAACTCGGCGTGGTCGGTTCGTTGCTGACCGTGGCGCTGTTCGTGTTCGTCTGTGTGCGCGGCATGTACATCGGCATGTGGGCAGAGCGCGCCAAACAATACTTCTCGGCTTACATGGCGTACGGCTTGTCGTTCCTGTGGATCGGCCAGTTCCTGATCAACATCGGGGTAAACGTCGGTCTGCTGCCTACCAAAGGCCTGACCTTGCCATTCCTCAGTTATGGCGGCAGTTCGTTGGTGATTTGCTGTGTGTGTATGGGTTTGTTGCTGCGCATCGAGTGGGAGAGTCGAACCCACCTGGGCAGCGAAGAGACCGACTTCAAAGAAAGCGACTTCGCAGAGGAGCCGAACCATGGGCGCTAATGTGCTGATCATGGCGGGCGGCACCGGCGGGCATGTGTTCCCGGCGCTGGCCTGCGCGCGTGAGTTTGAAGCGCGTGGCTACACCGTGCACTGGCTCGGAACACCGCGAGGCATCGAAAACGAACTGGTTGAACCGGCAGGCTTTACCCTGCACCGGATCAACGTCACGGGCCTGCGTGGCAAAGGCAAACTGTCGCTGCTCAAGGCGCCGTTTGTGTTGCTCAAGGCCTTGTTCCAGGCACGCAAAATCATCCGCCAGCTCAAGCCCGTGTGCGTGCTCGGCTTTGGCGGCTATGTGACCGGGCCTGGCGGCCTGGCGGCCAAAACCTGCGGCGTGCCGGTGATCATTCACGAGCAGAACGCCGTGGCCGGTACCGCCAACCGTTTGTTGGTGCCGATGACGAGCCGTGTGTGTGAAGCCTTCCCGCAGACGTTTGCCGCCTCGGACAAGCTGCGCACTACCGGCAACCCGGTGCGCCCCGAGCTGTTCACTCTGGCGCCCCGCGCTGCACTCGAAGGGCGCAAGGCGCGCTTGCTGGTGCTGGGCGGCAGCCTGGGTGCCGAGCCCCTGAACAAATTACTGCCTGAAGCCTTGGCCAACGTAGCGGCTGAGCTGCGCCCTGAAGTGTTTCATCAGGCGGGCAAAAAACACGATGAAATCACCGCCCAGCGTTACACCGCGGCCGGTGTCGAGGCAGATGTTCAGCCCTTCATCAAAGACATGGCCCACGCCTATGGCTGGGCCGACCTGGTGGTTTGTCGCGCAGGCGCGCTGACCGTCAGTGAACTGGCTGCGGCCGGTCTGCCCTCGCTGCTGGTGCCGTTGCCCCACGCGATTGACGACCATCAGAGCCGTAATGCTGACTTTTTGGCACGGGAGGGCGCGGCCTTCCTGATGCCGCAAGCGACAACTGGCGCGGCCGAACTGGCGGCTCGCCTGACAGAGGTATTGATGCAACCGGAACGACTCAACAGCATGGCGGCCAACGCGCGTCGCCTGGCCAAACCTGATGCCACCCGTAACGTTGTCGACATCTGCCTGGAGGTGGCCAATGGTTGAGAATCAAAAAGCCATGCCGCAACCGGAAATGCGCCGCATCCGTCGTATCCACTTCGTCGGTATCGGCGGCGTGGGCATGTGCGGGATCGCAGAGGTATTGCTGAACCTGGGCTACCAGGTGTCGGGCTCTGACCTCAATGCATCGGCTGTTACCGAACGCCTTGAGTCGTTTGGCGCGCACATCTTTATCGGCCACCGCGCCGAGAACGCTGCCAACGCCGATGTGCTGGTGGTGTCCAGCGCTGTAAACACCTCCAACCCGGAAGTTGCCAGTGCGCTTGAGCGCCGCATTCCGGTAGTGCCACGGGCCGAAATGCTGGCTGAGCTGATGCGCTATCGCCACGGCATCGCCGTTGCCGGCACGCACGGTAAAACCACCACCACCAGCCTGTTGGCTTCGGTGTTCGCGGCCGGTGGCCTTGACCCGACGTTCGTCATCGGTGGCCGTCTGAATGCAGCAGGCACCAATGCCCAGTTGGGCACCAGCCGTTACCTGATTGCCGAAGCTGACGAGAGCGATGCCAGCTTCTTGCACCTGCAACCGCTGGTTGCGGTCGTCACCAACATCGACGCCGACCACATGGCGACCTACGAAGGTGACTTCAACAAACTGAAGAAAACCTTCGTCGAGTTCCTCCACAACCTGCCGTTCTACGGCTTGGCTGTGCTGTGCCTGGACGATCCGGTGGTGCGTGAAATCCTGCCACTGGTCAAACGTCCAACCGTGACCTACGGCTTCAGCGAAGCCGCTGACGTGCGCGCCATCAATGTGCGCCAGCAGGGCATGCAAACCTTCTTCACCGTGCTGCGCCCAGACCGCGAGCCGCTGGATGTGTCGGTCAATATGCCGGGCAACCACAACGTACTGAACGCCTTGGCCACCATCTGCATTGCCTCCGATGAAGGCATCAGCGATGAAGCCATCGTTCAGGGCCTGTCGGGCTTCCAGGGTGTGGGCCGACGCTTCCAGGTCTACGGCGAACTGCCGGTCGATGGCGGCAGCGTGATGCTGGTGGACGACTACGGTCACCACCCGACCGAAGTTGCTGCAGTGATTAAAGCCGTGCGCGGTGGTTGGCCTGAGCGCCGCCTGGTCATGGTTTACCAGCCGCACCGCTTTAGCCGTACCCGCGACCTGTACGACGATTTCGTGCAAGTGCTGGCCGACGCCAACGTGTTGCTGTTGATGGAAGTCTACCCGGCGGGCGAAGAACCGATTCCGGGCGCGGACAGCCGTCAGCTGTGCCACAGCATCCGTCAGCGCGGCCAGTTAGACCCGATCTACATCGAGCGCGGCGTTGAGCTGGCGCCAATCGTCAAGCCGCTGCTGCGTGCAGGCGACATTCTGTTGTGCCAAGGGGCGGGCGATATCGGCCGTCTGGCACCGCAACTGATTAAAAGTCCGTTGTTCGCCGGTGCTGAAATTGCCGCCAACGAGGGGAAACTGAAATGACTGCTGCCTACGCCACGCTGTTTTCGACCATCGCCCCCGCCGATTTCGGCCGGGTAGCGGTGCTCTTTGGCGGCAAAAGTGCTGAACGTGAAGTGTCCCTGAAATCGGGTAATGCGGTTCTCAAGGCGCTGCTGGACGCGGGTGTTAACGCCTTCGGTATCGATGTGGGCGATGACTTCATCAGCCGTATCACCGCTGAAAAAATCGACCGCGCCTTTATCATCCTCCACGGCCGTGGCGGTGAAGACGGCAGCATGCAAGGCCTGCTGGAATGCCTGGGCATCCCTTACACCGGCAGCGGCATTCTGGCGTCGGCCTTGGCCATGGACAAGCTGCGCACCAAGCAGGTGTGGCACAGCCTGGGGATTCCAACACCGCGTCACGCCGTGTTGAGCAGCGAAGCTGATTGTATTTCTGCGGCGAAGGAACTGAGCTTCCCTTTGATCGTCAAACCGGCCCATGAAGGTTCAAGTATCGGTATGGCCAAAGTGAACAGTGCAGACGAATTGATCGTCGCCTGGACCGAGGCCAGTAAGTACGACTCGCAAGTGCTGGTTGAGCAATGGATCCACGGTCCTGAGTTCACCATCGCCACCCTGCGTGACCAAGTGTTGCCACCTATCGCACTGGGCACGCCGCATACGTTCTACGACTACGACGCCAAATACGTGTCTGAGGATACTCAGTACCGGATTCCGTGCGGCCTTGATAGCGACAAAGAGCAAGAGCTGATGGAACTCACGGCCAAAGCCTGTGAGGCGATCGGGATTGCCGGTTGGGGCCGTCTGGACGTGATGCAAGACGTTGATGGCCAGTTCTGGTTGCTTGAGGTCAACACCGCGCCGGGCATGACGGACCATAGCCTGGTGCCGATGGCAGCCAAGGCGGCGGGTCTGGATTTCCAACAACTGGTGCTGTCGATTCTGGCCGCCAGTGTTGAGCCACGAGGTTAAGACCATGCCAGGCGCATCGCTTCGTCATCAGCAACCTGTCCCCGGCCGCAAGCCGGTGCCACGGGGTGCCAGCCGGATGGTGGCTAAAGAGCCGATGTCGGTGCGTGTGCCAAAAGCCAATTTTGGCTTTTTGAAAGTGCTGTTTTGGCCTGTGTTGCTGGTGGCCCTGGGGTTCGGTACGTACGAAGGCGCACAACGCCTGATGCCGTACGCGGACCGCCCGATCACCAACATCAATGTGCAGGGCGACTTGACCTACATCAGTCAGCAGGCCGTGCAACAGCGTATTGCTCCTTATGTGGCCGCGAGTTTCTTCACGGTCGATCTGGAAGGCATGCGCACTGAGCTGGAACAAATGCCATGGATTGCTCACGCCGAAGTCCGTCGGGTGTGGCCGGACCAAGTGGTGATTCGCCTTGAAGAGCAACTGCCGGTTGCGCGCTGGGGCGATGAAGCATTGCTGAATAACCAGGGCCAGGCATTCACCCCGCGTGAGCTGGCCAACTACGAACATTTGCCGCAGCTGTTTGGCCCACAACGGGCCCAGCAGCAAGTGATGCAGCAGTATCAGGTGTTGAGCCAGATGCTGCGTCCGATGGGCTTTTCCATTGCCCGGCTGGAATTGCGTGAGCGCGGTAGCTGGTTCCTGACCACCGGAGCCGGCAGTGCAGGGCCTGGGATCGAGCTGCTGTTGGGGCGCGATCACTTGGTAGAAAAAATGCGTCGCTTCATAGCCATCTATGAAAAAACGCTGAAAGAACAGATTACAAACATTGCGCGCATTGATTTGCGTTATGCCAACGGATTGGCCGTCGGCTGGCGGGAACCTGTGGCACCCACGATAGCCCAACCCGCTGTCGCGAAGAATTAAGAAGAGGCAGGACCCATGGCAAATGTGCAAAGCGGCAAAATGATCGTTGGTCTCGATATCGGTACCTCCAAGGTGGTGGCGCTGGTAGGCGAGGTTGGTGAAGACGGCACGATCGAAATCGTCGGTATTGGCACGCATCCGTCCCGGGGCCTGAAGAAGGGCGTGGTGGTCAACATCGAGTCCACCGTGCAGTCGATCCAGCGCGCGATTGAAGAAGCGCAGCTGATGGCCGGTTGCCGGATCCACTCGGCGTTCGTCGGTGTTGCGGGCAACCATATCCGCAGCCTGAACTCCCACGGCATCGTCGCCATCCGTGATCGTGAAGTGAGCACGGCTGACCTTGAGCGCGTGCTTGACGCTGCCCAGGCAGTGGCCATTCCGGCAGACCAGCGTGTGTTGCACACCCTGGCGCAGGACTACGTGATCGACAACCAGGAAGGCGTTCGTGAGCCGCTGGGCATGTCGGGCGTACGTCTGGAAGCCAAAGTGCACGTCGTGACCTGCGCGGTAAATGCTGCGCAGAACATTGAGAAGTGCGTGCGTCGCTGTGGCCTTGAGGTGGATGACATCATCCTCGAGCAACTGGCGTCGGCTTACTCGGTATTGACCGATGACGAGAAAGAACTGGGCGTGTGCCTGGTCGACATCGGCGGTGGCACCACGGATATCGCGATCTTCACTGAAGGCGCTATTCGTCACACCGCGGTGATCCCGATTGCGGGCGATCAGGTCACCAACGACATCGCGATGGCGTTACGTACCCCGACCCAATACGCCGAAGAAATCAAAATCCGTTACGCCTGCGCACTGGCCAAACTGGCCAGCGCGGGTGAAACCATCAAAGTACCGAGCGTGGGCGACCGTCCTCCGCGCGAGTTGTCCCGCCAGGCCCTGGCTGAAGTGGTTGAGCCGCGTTACGACGAATTGTTCACGTTGATCCAGGCAGAGCTGCGTCGCAGCGGCTACGAAGACCTGATCCCGGCCGGCATCGTGCTGACCGGTGGCACTTCGAAAATGGAAGGCGCTGTTGAGCTGGCTGAGGAGATCTTCCACATGCCGGTTCGCCTGGGCGTACCGCACAGCTTCAAAGGCTTGTCCGACGTTGTGCGCAATCCGATTTACTCCACCGCTGTGGGCTTGTTGCTGTACGGGCTGCAAAAGCAGTCAGACGGTATTTCCATATCGGGTATCAGCAACCGCGACAGCTACAGCAGTGAAGAACAAAAAGCCCCTGTGTTCGAGCGCCTCAAGCGCTGGGTTCAGGGCAACTTTTAAAGCTTGAGCAGTAAAAGATTCAAAAGCAGTAGAAGTAGGCGAAATAACTAGAGAATGTAAGGAGAGGGACCATGTTCGAACTCGTAGACAACATCCCGCAGAGCCCGGTAATCAAAGTTATCGGTGTTGGTGGTGGCGGTGGCAATGCTGTTAACCACATGGTTAAGAGCAACATCGAAGGCGTGGAATTCATCTGCGCCAACACTGACGCACAAGCGCTGAAGAACATTGGCGCGCGTACCATCCTGCAATTGGGCACCGGTGTGACCAAAGGCCTGGGTGCTGGCGCCAATCCTGAGGTCGGTCGTCAGGCCGCTCTGGAAGACCGCGAGCGCATCGCTGAAGTGTTGCAGGGCACCAACATGGTGTTCATCACCACGGGCATGGGCGGTGGTACCGGTACCGGTGCTGCGCCGATCATTGCCGAAGTGGCCAAGGAAATGGGCATCCTCACCGTTGCGGTGGTGACACGTCCGTTCCCGTTTGAAGGTCGCAAGCGCATGCAGATCGCTGACGAAGGCATTCGTCTGCTGTCCGAAAGCGTTGACTCGTTGATTACGATTCCGAACGAAAAACTGCTGACCATCCTCGGTAAAGACGCCAGCCTGCTGTCAGCTTTCGCCAAGGCCGATGACGTACTGGCCGGTGCCGTTCGCGGTATCTCCGACATCATCAAGCGTCCGGGCATGATCAACGTCGACTTTGCCGACGTGCGCACCGTGATGAGCGAAATGGGCATGGCAATGATGGGCACTGGCTGCGCCAGCGGTCCTAATCGTGCACGTGAAGCGACCGAAGCGGCCATCCGCAACCCGCTGCTCGAAGACGTGAACCTGGAAGGCGCTCGCGGCATCCTGGTAAACATCACTGCCGGTCCTGACCTGTCTCTGGGTGAATACTCCGACGTGGGCAGCATCATTGAAGCGTTCGCTTCGGAGCACGCAATGGTCAAGGTCGGTACGGTTATCGATCCGGACATGCGCGACGAACTGCACGTGACCGTGGTTGCTACCGGTCTGGGCGCGAAAATCGAGAAGCCGGTCAAGGTTATCGACAACACCGTTCAGGCATCGTACGCAACGGCTTCGGCCCAGCCAGCGCCTTCGCGTCAAGAACCGCGTGTCGAGCGTCAGGAGCTGCCAGCGGTTAACTACCGTGACCTGGACCGTCCAACCGTGATGCGTAATCAGGCTCAGCACGGCGCAACAGCCGCTGCCAAGCTGAATCCGCAAGATGATCTGGACTACCTGGACATCCCGGCATTCCTGCGTCGTCAGGCTGATTAATGAAATCAATCAGGGGTATTCAGGTGATTGGTGTTCAGCAAAGGCTCGGTCTGCTATTATCGCCAGCCTTTGTTGATACCAGTTCGCAATTTGCGCTGAAGCGGCCAATGCCATGATTAAACAACGCACCCTGAAAAATATTATCCGTGCCACAGGTGTCGGCCTGCACTCCGGTGAGAAGGTCTACCTGACCCTCAAGCCTGCGCCTGTGGACACCGGCATCGTGTTTTGTCGTGCAGACCTTGACCCTGTGGTGCAGATTCCTGCTCGCGCGGAAAACGTCGGCGAGACGACGATGTCGACCACGTTGGTCAACGGCGATGTAAAAGTAGACACGGTAGAGCATTTGCTCTCGGCCATGGCTGGCCTTGGGATCGATAACGCCTACGTCGAACTCTCCGCGTCTGAAGTCCCGATTATGGACGGTAGCGCCGGACCTTTCGTGTTTTTGATTCAATCTGCCGGCCTGGAAGAACAGGACGCGCCGAAGAAGTTCATCCGTATCCTGCGTGAAGTGACAGTGGAAGATGGCGACAAGCGCGCTACTTTCGTCCCTTTCGAAGGCTTCAAGGTGAGCTTCGAGATCGATTTCGATCACCCGGTTTTCCGTAACCGCACCCAAAGTGCAAGCGTGGATTTCTCAAGCACTTCGTTTGTAAAAGAAGTCAGCCGCGCGCGTACCTTTGGTTTCATGAGTGACATCGAGTACCTGCGCAAGCACAACCTCGCACTCGGCGGCAGCGTGGAAAACGCGATCGTAGTCGATTCCGATGGTGTACTGAACGAAGACGGCCTTCGCTACGAAGACGAATTCGTGAAGCACAAAATCCTCGACGCCATTGGCGATCTCTACCTGTTGGGCAATAGCCTGATTGGTGAGTTCAAGGGCTTCAAGTCTGGCCATGCACTGAACAACCAGCTGCTTCGCAAGCTGATTGAACAGACCGATGCATGGGAAGTCGTGACCTTTGAAGACGCCAGCACTGCACCGATCTCGTACATGCGTCCGGTTGCGGCAGTTTAAGTAAAACTTCATTCTCTAGTTTTTGAAGGCCACCCTCGGGTGGTCTTTTTTTTACCCGATGTTTAACGTAAATCTGTAGGAGCGAGCTTGCTCGCGATCCTTTGATCTTGGCTGGGGCAGCTTCGCTACCCATCGCAGCCTTCGTGCCTCGTCAGCGACTACAAATCGGACGTAGCCTCGCAAAGCTCGTCAACTGCTACGGGCGGTGCACATTTGTAGGAGCGAGCTTGCTCGCGATCTTTTGATCTTGGCTGGGGCAGCTTCGCCACCCATCGTAGCCTTCGTGCCTCGTCAGCGGCTACAAATCGGACGTAGCCTCGCAAAGCTCGTCAACTGCTACGGGCGGTGCACATTTGTAGGAGCGAGCTTGCTCGCGATCCTTTGATCTTGGCTGGGGCAGCTTCGCTACCCATCGCAGCCTTCGTGCCTCGTCAGCGACTACAAATCGGACGTAGCCTCGCAAAGCTCGTCAACTGCTACGGGCGGTGCACATTTGTAGGAGCGAGCTTGCTCGCGATCTTTTGATCTTGGCTGGGGCAGCTTCGCCACCCATCGTAGCCTTCGTGCCTCGTCAGCGGCTACAAATCGGACGTAGCCTCGCAAAGCTCGTCAACTGCTACGGGCGGTGCACATTTGTAGGAGCGAGCTTGTCTCGCGATCTTTTGATCTTGGCTGGGGCAGCTTCGCCACCCATCGCAGCCTTCGTGCCTCGTCAGCGGCTACAAGCCGGACGTAGCCTCGCAAAGCTCGTCAACTGCTACGGGAGGTGCACATTTGTAGGAGCGAGCTTGCTCGCGATCTTTTGATCCTGGGTGGGGCAGCTTCGCCACCCATCGCAGCCTTCGTGCCTCGTCAGCGACTACGCCGGACGTAGCCTCGCAAAGCTCGTCAACTGCTACGGGCGGTGAACATTTGTAGGAGCGAGCTTGCTCGCGATCTTTTGATCCTGGCTGGGGCAGCTTCGCTACCCATCGCAGCCTTCGTGCCTCGTCAGCGACTACGCCGGACGTAGCCTCGCAAAGCTCGTCAACTGCTACGGGCGGTGCACATTTGTAGGAGCGAGCTTGTCTCGCGATCTTTTGATCTTAAAGATCGCAACTGCCGTATACAAAGGTCATGCCCATGGGGCTCTTGGCTACACCAACGGCGGCTTCACCGCATTCAGCCCCGTCTCATTGATGTTCACGACCCGGTTGCGCCCGGCTTTCTTGGCTTGATACAACGCCTTGTCAGCGGCGCTCAACAACGCGTCCTGGGTTTCACCCGGCTTGGCATAACGGGTACACGAGCCCAGGCTGATGGTCAGTTTTTTATGCTCCGGCAACACCGGGGGCATTTGCTCGACGGCGAGGCGGATTTTCTCGCACAGCAGGCGCGTATTGGCGGCCTCTGTTTCGGTCAGTACCATCGCAAACTCTTCGCCCCCGTAACGGGCTGCCAAGTCAGAAGGGCGGCGCACATGGGCCTTGATCACGGCAGCGACCTGACGGATGGCTTCATCACCTGCCTGATGGCCGTAGAGATCGTTGAAAGCCTTGAAGTGGTCGATATCAATCATCACCAGCGACAGCGGGCAGCCCGTGCGTTGCGCCCGGCGCCATTCCAAATCCAGGGCCCGATCCAGAGTGCGGCGGTTGGCCAGCCCGGTCAGCGGGTCGGTTGACGCCAAGGCGGATAGATCACGCTCGGCATGAAGGCGCAAATTCAATTCGCGAATCAGCAACCAGGTCAACCACAGCAAGCCCAGGCATAACAGCAGTGTGACGCTGCCGATCACTAACGCCGTGTGCTGCCAATTACTGAAAATGCTCGAGGCCGCTATCGCCACCACCACGATAATGGGCAGGTCGTGCACCTGAGCGAAGTTGTACAGACGCTCGTGGTGATAAATGCCGGACATGGCAATAAAACTGCCAAAGCGCTCATTTAAAAACCGCCGGAAGTTGGGCGCTTGGCTGAGGTCCTGACCGATTGAGATTTTATTTGTCGGCGGGTACTGCAACATCAGCGTGCCGTCTGTGTCGAGCAGGCTGATATTGCCGCTGGGGCCAATGTCCAGGCCCCTGAACAGGTTCTGGAAATACGATATTTTCAGTTTTCCGACAGCCACCCCGGCAAAGGTCCCGTCCTCAGTCACCAGCCTTCGACTGAGATAGATGATCCATTCGGGGCTGTCTGAACTGGCGAGATAGGGATGACTGATAAACAGCTCATCGCGGGTGCTGTTTTGCTGCACGCTGAACCAAGGCTGTTGGGTGGCGTTCGCGGGGATGCTGACCACCGGTTTTGAGCGGGCAATCAGTTTGCCCTGGGCATCCAGTACAAAAAAACCGAAAGAAGAGGGTGCTTCGTTGGTTCTGTCGAAGAGCAACGATTGCCGGGTCTGGGCAGGCAGGGTCGCCAAGGCCTGGGTGTGCAGCAGGTCGATGAGGTTGATCAGTGCGGAATCATAAATAGAGAAGGTGTTGCGAATATCTCGATTGATCAGTTGCACGATGTTCAGGGCGGAACGCCTGGCATCTGCTTCGGTGTTGCGATATTCGCGCACCAGCAAATAGCTGACGATGCCGAGAATGATCAGGGCTGAAAATATCGTTGCCCCGATCAGTGTGCGGCGGGTAATGACAGGAGTGCGCGCGGAATACTTAATGGCTTTACCCTCAAGGCTATAAATCGTGCCTGCTCCTAAGGTACAGCCCTTGAGGTTTAAGGCCAGCTAAAAAGCTGGCCTTAAGGTCACGATTTAGAAGATGTTCAGAGGATAGTCAACAATCACGCGGTATTCATCGACATTGTGATCGACTGTTTCATACGCCGCATTACCACGGTTGGTTGCCCAGCGCAGGGTAAAGCCCAAGTCTTTGGCCTTGCCTTCCTGAACCACGTATTTGGCGCTCAGGTCACGTTCCCAGTGGAAGGCGTTTTTGCCGTTGGGGTTGTACCAGTTGCTGTAACCGATGCTGTTCGGATCCGCCTTGGTCAGGTCCACTTCACCGCGTGAGTACGAGGCACTGGTGGTCAGGCCAGGGATGCCGAGGCCTGCAAAGTCATACTCGTATTGCAGTTTCCACGAACGTTCGTTCGGGCCGTTGAAGTCCGAATACTGCTGCGAGTTATCCAGATAAATACTGTCGCCCTGGTTGATGTAGTCAAACGGCGTGTTGCCGTTGACACGTTGGTACACCGCGGTGACTTTGTGCCCGTCCATCCCCACTGCAAAGTGCAGGCTGAAGGTGTTGTTGTTGATGGCACCCAGCAGCGCGTTACCTGTGTCCTGCGTGTGGTAGTAGTGGAAGCCAGGGTTCAGGGTGATGCCGTTGCTCAGCGAATGGGTGTAGTCCAGGTCGTAGTAGTACTGGTTCCAGACGTTTTGCAACTGCGAGGCATACAGGTTGCTGGTGACTCCCGGGATGCCGCTGAACGCTACGCCAGCCCAAGTCAGGTGCTTGGTGGTCTGGTCATTCAGATTGCCGTAGGTGGTGGTCAGGCGGCGCATGCCGCTTTGGTTGTAGGGCTTGTCGTATGTGACTTGACCGCCTTCCAGCATCCAGCCCGCAAAGCTGTGGTTGGTCAGGCTGATGCCCTGGAACGTCTGCGGCAACATGCGGGTTTCCCCGCCTGCGATCACCGGGTTGGTGATGAACAGGTCACCGGCTTTCAGTTCGGTGTCAAACGCACGAATTTTCAGCGCTGCACCCCCCGACGAGAAGTCGGTGGGCGCATTACCGTTGCCGCCACCAATCGGCAGGATACTGCTGCCGCTGGTACCGCCACCGCCATCGAGCTTGAGGCCGAGCATGGCGTAGGCATCCAGACCAAAACCGACCACGCCAGGGGTATAACCCGAAGCGAACTTGGCAATAAAGCCTTGGCCCCACTCCTTGCCGTCATGGGTGTCCGGGCTGTGGATGTCGTGGTTCATGTAGTAGTTGCGTAGATGCAAGTCGAGGGTCGAGCCGTCGATAAACCCCTCTTTGGACGTGTCGTCATCTGCCTGTGCAATCAGCGGGATCGTTGCAGTCAGTGCGATGAATAGAGGACTGAGCTTTAGCGCTTGTTTCATCAGTCGGTTGCTCCTTTAAAGTGACGGCAGTTTTTATTTTCTTTGAAAATTCAGTTCTTATTTGTAGGCGCTTCACGGTCTGTGCGCCTTTTTTTAAAACAAAAAAAAGCCGCTATCATAGCGGCTTTTGAAACAATCAGTCACATACGTGTCATCAGACTGACTGGGTCGGGAAATATTTGCACGTGAAATCAGCTGTCTTTTGGTTCATCTGCCGGGCTGACTTTGGCCTGTGTTTGCTGGGATTTGACATCATTTTGATGGCTGGCTGCGAGCTCGGTTTGACGCTGTTCAAAGTCCGCTGCACGGGCCTCGTTCTTGGCGATGAACGCAGGGGATTCTTCTGCCATGGCCAGAGGCGACAACATCATAGAAGACAAAACGAAAACGCTAGCCATACCCATACTGGTGGACATTTCAGGACCTTCTTGCAGAGCAAGTGTTGTGTGATGGGCTAAATCTATAGTGCCGACGGGGATTGAAACAGCTTCATTCCGTACAAGGACTGTTGCGATTTAAGTAACAAATCGGCGTGAATTGACAGCCGGACCACACCCGGCTGCCTCAAGACCTCATGGTGTTAAGTGGTTGGCATAAAGAATTTTTTGGTGGTGGATTCGCCTGCTACACCATAGCTGTTTGTGCCATATAGCTCGATGATGTACTCCTTGCGAGGCACGAGATTCGGGACCGAAGCTTTGGTGGCTGTGCCGCTCACTCGTACATGTTGCTTGGTGGTTGCGCCCGGCTCCCCAATGATTAAATTTATGACCTCTGAGGTATGTATGTACTCCCAAGCGAACGTTGCAATGCCGAGATGAGCGTAGGTAAACACAATTGACTTTTTGGTCGGGCGATAAGAAAGCGTGTCCTTGTTGGAGGTGTCTCCGTAGTACGCGACTGTTCTGGATCGGTTGCCACTGGTATCAACAGCATAAACATGCACTTGATAGTTGATATCTTTAGCCAGTGAGACAGTTAATTGAAAAGCGCCCAGGACGGGAGGTTCCAGTACCTTGTAGAGTTGGTTATTAATGATGACTTCGTAGTGTGATATTCCACGATTGTCCAAAGAGGCGTTCCAAAAAACGTAGAGTCTGCCTTCCCGGTAGCGATAGCGGCCCAGCAGGTTAGAAGGCACGGTTGGGTATTCCTGGTCCCAGGCTGGATCACCCTGCAGATAGGTATAGTTGGAATTGTAGGCTCTTTCTCCCACGGTTCCGTAGGCATTAACGCCCCACACGAACACATGATATTTTTTGAGAGGGATTAAGTTGTTAAACGTATAGGTGAGTTCGCTGCCTGAGTAAAACTCTTCTCGAAGCGGTTGTCCGATAATTTTGCCGTCCACACCACTTTCACCCCCTTGAACATCATTGGAGTCGTAAAGGTGGATTTTGTATTTGACGATGTTGTGACTGCCCTTCCAGGTAGTAACGCCAGTTGTAAGTTCCTGGCGAAGCACTGTTTGTCCATTGATAGGTGTTGCTGCGTGGCTGCTGGTTTCTTTTGTACTGCCGGTATAGGTGATTGAAGTGGACTGGTTGCCATCTTGGTTTACGGCGAACAGCGTCAGGGTAAAGTCCAGCGAAAGGCTTACGGATATAGCGTTACCGCTATAGAACGATTCGTAGGTTTTTTCGGTGTCCGTCTTAATGGTCAATGTGTGGGTGCGGTTCAGACCGCCACCGTCAAAATTTACCGTTAATTGCTGGGTGACCGAATTGTATGAGGTGCTTAGATTGGACGGCGGGGAAGGAGGCGTCACACTGGGGCGATAGGCGTCAATGCGTTTGATGGCGTAATTGCTAGTCCGACCGAAACTGTTTACAGCATGCGCGGTTATCAGGTAGGCGTCATAGCTGGGGAGGTTGGTAAACATAACGCCTAATGCCCAGCGAGAGGCAATATTCCATAGAACAGGCTCACCTACGGGCTTGCCGTCTACGATGTCTTTCTCTGCATAAATCTCAAAAATATAGTGATCGGCGTTATAGATGGAATGCTTGATAATCATTGAGCACGCATACTTGCCGTCACGTTTGTAATAAGCAATGTCTGGCGGTAATGGTTTATCACTCCCTGTTGGTGGATCAATCCCTTTAAGGGCTTTGACCAGCGGCGTTGAACGGTTACCCGCCACGTCGACGGCATACAGTGTTAATTCGTACTCTTGTCCTTTACGAACCTCGAACTCCAGTTGTTGGCGCTGAGTGTGTTGACTGTTGACTTTGATTTCCTCTCCACCATTGAGTGAGTAGAGGTAGTGGTCAACACCAAAGTTGTCAGTAGAGGCATTGAAGTTTATGAAATAGGTGCTCCACCCACCATGCCATAATTCATCGTGTACGGTGGGCTGAGACGGGGGGTCTTTGTCGATCAGTCGCTTAGCTTTATACAGATTGGCGCTAATGCAGTAGGTGACGATGGAGGAGTTTTCAATAAAGTCCACATTAATAATATTGCTGTTGATTAATGCTTGAGCATCAGGTTTGAATTTATTGTTGATGTAGTCAGAAATATCCAAGGGGCCATAAAGTTTTTTATATCTGACGGATTGCAATGACCAAAGATTGGATTTGTTGGTCTCCTGGGTTTTCTGATCAATGAAAATATCAAGTTCTTGTTCTGAGGGAATGTCATGGCCTATCCATTCGTGCGGGATGTCATTCCAGACGTCGGAGTGTGATCCGAATTTATCCGATGCGATGATAATGTTGTGGCCTGCGTACCGGCTGCGAATATCCCTGATTGTTAAGTCGGAGGCAGCCCGGGGCACTATTTTTGTTGAACTGCCAGTGCCTGAAAACCCTTGAGTCAGTTGTGTTAGCAAACGCTCGTAATAGCCGGGTCGAAAATTTTTAAATTCTTGGAACTGTAAAATAATGAGTTCGTGTTTTTTTGAGTTGTAGTCGTTTTTGAAAAATGTATTGCAGTCCTTAATGAGCCCCAGTACAGATCGGTTAGATGAAAAGGGACCGTGGAAAAAATCGAAACCGAACAAAGTTCCATTGAAGACTCTTGCGTTGACGCGTAAATCGAACACGCGTGCGCCCTGCGCGATCTGGAAAGGAAAGGTATCATTTTGACAAGCTATCCAGCCCTCTACAGGACCTCCTATTCCTTTTTTATCCATCCCGGCATTATGTGTAGAGGGGAGGGTGAGTTGGTGTAGTTTTAATTTATTGAGTTTGATGCCGAGATCAGTCATCCAGGTGGATAAATGATAGGCAGGTGTTTTGTTTGATGGGTTTTTCATGAAGATAATGACTCTTAATAAGCATGGGCGAATTAAAAGCCTATCGGCAGGAATACAGTTTTTGTACTGGTCGTTCTGATGGTTATTTGGCGTTTTCGGTAGTTTTAAAATGGGTTGCTGATTTGAAAGATTTTGTGATGTTGATCGTTATGCTTGAAGGTGAAAATCATAATGTAGCGCCCGCGCCAAATGCATGGGGACGTTAAGTGAATGTATAAGTCATTGTTTTAGTGCTGATAAATAAGAGCCGCTGGAAAACTTACTTACTTGACTGAACCAAAATGTTCAGTCATCCGGACAACGTATATTTTAAGTTTCATCATGTTGGCAAATGCAACCCAAAGGTATTTCGCCCCTCGCCAGTGCGCACAAACACTTCGCCGCCATGCATCTGCGCGATGGCTTTGACGATGGCCAGGCCCAGGCCGTGGTTGGCAACGCTGTTGTGGCGTGAAGCATCCACGCGATAGAAGCGCTCGAACAGGCGCGGCAAATGCTCGGCAGCAATGGGGTCGCCCGGGTTGCTGATGCTGATGCTTGCCTGATGCGCGGTTTGCTCGATCTGTACATCAATCTGCAGCCCAGGAGCGGTGTGTTGCACGGCGTTGCTCAGCAAGTTGATCAGCGCCCGGCGCAGATGGGCTTTTTCGATGTTGACCTGGGCATCGCCGCTGACCCGCACTGCAACGTGGGCGTCTTCGAGAATGAACTCCAGATAGTCCAGCGTGGTGGCCACTTCATCTGCCAGCGAGGCACGGGTCAGTTTGCTGGCTTTGCTGCCTTGGTCGGCACTGGCCAAAAACAACATGTCATTGATTATGCTGCGCAGACGCTCCAGTTCTTCGAGGTTGGATTGCAGCACTTCAAAGTAATGCTCCGCCGACCGCCCGCGGGTCAGCGCCACCTGGGTCTGGCCAATCAGGTTAGTCAGCGGCGAGCGCAGTTCATGCGCCACGTCGGCATTGAACGACTCAAGGCGGGTATACGCCTGTTCAACCCGGTCCAGGGTTGAGTTGAAGCCATTGACCAAGTGATCCAGTTCAGGCGGAAGCGGCGACAGGTGCAAGCGACCGGACAAACGCGGCGGCTCAAGTTTTTGGGCTTTTTCTGACAGGGTGATCAGCGGCTTCAGCCCGATGCGCGCCACCCAATAACCCAAGGCAGACGCCAGCAAAACGCCAATGATCGCCAGGCTGATGAGTGCCATCAGCAGGTGGTGCTGGGTTTGGCGAAAGGTCTCGGTGTCGATGCCGATCAAAAACCGCAGCGTCGGGCGTTGTTCCTTGGCCGGGATCTGGCTGATCAACACCTTGAACGGGTACGCCTGGCCGGGCAATTGCAGGTCGCGCACGCCCGTCGGGCCTTGGGCGAACGCGCGTATTTGCGCGTCAGGCGAGCCATATTCGTAGTGGGGGTCAT
Source organism: Pseudomonas helleri (assembly GCF_045830615.1). NCBI lineage: Bacteria > Pseudomonadati > Pseudomonadota > Gammaproteobacteria > Pseudomonadales > Pseudomonadaceae > Pseudomonas > Pseudomonas helleri. Next base: position 935,728 of record NZ_CP174501.1, read on the forward strand.
TGCTGATGGCCCAAAAGCGGATGCGTTTGTCTTCTTCGCTAAGCAAGGTGAATTTGGAGGTGATCTTGGCCCAGTGATCGGGGTTGCCGAAGCGATTGATCGACGATTCCAGCACGCTGAACCGTGCATCCAGTTCGGCTTCGGGCAGCATGCTGATGCCCTTGTCAACTTGCTGGTACAGCGCCCCGCCGATCAACACAAACACCAGCAAGGCCACCAGCGTGAACAATACGCTCAGGCGCATCGCGATGGAGTTCAGGCGGTTAAACACCGCGACGCTCCAGCACATAGCCCATGCCGCGAATGGTGTGCAGCAACTTGTGCTCGAAAGGCCCGTCCAGCTTGGCCCGCAGGCGCTTGATTGCGACTTCTACGACGTTCGCGTCGCTGTCGAAGTTGATGTCCCAGACCATCTCGGCAATCGCCGTTTTAGAGAGGATTTCACCCTGGCGCCGGGCCAGTACGCTGAGCAGCGCAAACTCTTTGGCGGTCAGGTCCAGACGGCTTCCGGCGCGGCTGGCCTTGCGACTGATCAGGTCGATCCACAAGTCATCGACCGTCACCTGCACCGGTTCATGGCCGCCGCTGCGTCGGGTCAAGGCTTGCAGCCGGGCGACCAGTTCCAGAAACGAAAATGGCTTGCCCAGATAATCATCAGCACCTTCGCGCAGGCCGCGCACCCGGTCTTCAACCCGCTCGCGCGCGGTCAGCATGATCACCGGTGTTTGTTTGCGCGCACGCAAGGCGCGCAACACGCCAAAGCCGTCGAGTTCCGGGAGCATCACATCGAGCACAATCACCGCGTAATCGCTTTCCAGCGCCAGGTGCAAACCCTCGATGCCATCGCGTGCGACATCCACCGTGTACCCTTGCTCTGTCAGCCCGCGATGCAGGTAGTCAGCGGTTTTTTCTTCGTCTTCAATAATTAGAACGCGCATAACCTGCCTCAGTGATCCGTCGCCAGTGAGCGGGCGGGTTGGGATCGATGGAACATCCGTTCGAGCCACAAGTATATGACGGGCGTGGTAAACAACGTCAGCGCCTGACTCACCAGCAGGCCGCCGACCACAGCAATCCCCAGCGGCTGGCGCAATTCAGCGCCAGTGCCGTAGCCGAGCATCAGCGGCAAGGCGCCCAGCAGGGCGGCGAGGGTGGTCATGATGATCGGCCGGAAACGCGTCAGGCAGGCTTCATAGATTGCCTCTTCAGGGCTCAGCCCGCGGGTGCGCTGGGCATCGAGGGCAAAGTCGATCATCAGGATGCCGTTTTTCTTGACGATCCCGATCAGCAGCACCAGCCCGATCAACGCCATGATCGAAAAATCCTGACCACATATCCACAGCATCAACAGCGCGCCCAGCCCTGCCGAGGGCAGCGTCGAGATGATCGTCAGCGGGTGCACGAAGCTTTCGTACAGCACCCCCAGAATGATGTACACCGCCACCAGCGCCGCGAGAATCAGCCACGGCTGGCTGGCCAGCGAGCTTTGGAAGGCTTGCGCAGCGCCCTGGAAATTGCCGCTGATGGTGCTTGGCATGCCAATCTCGTTTTTCGCCTGATTGAGCATCAGCACCGCGTCACCCAAGGCCACACCGGGGGCGAGGTTGAAGGACAGGTTGGCGGCCGGGAACATGCCGTCATGGCTGATCGACAGCGGGCCGCTGGTGGGTGCATCGACCTTGGCCACCGCCGAAAGCGGGACCATTTCGCCGGTCAAGGGCGAGCGCAGGTAGAAGTAGTTGAGGCTTTCGGCCTTGCCACGCTGCTTGCTGTCGACCTCCAGGATCACGTTGTACTGATTGGTTTCAGTCTGGAACTCATTGATCTGGCGCTGACCAAACGCGTCGTAGAGGGCTTCATCGACATCGGTGGCGGTGAGGCCGAAGCGCGCGGCGGCTTTGCGGTCGATGCTGATGTGGGTGATGCTGCCGCCCAGTTGCAGGTCATTGGACAGGTCGCGAAAAGCCGGGAGGGTGCGCAGTTTTTCGGTCAGGCGCTGGGTCCAGGTATTGAGCGTCGGCCCGTCGTTGCTTTTGAGCACGTACTGGTACTGGCTGCGGCTTGGCCCGGAGCTGAGGTTGATGTCTTGCCCGGCGCGCAGGTACAGCACGATGCCCGGCACCTTGGCCAGTTGCGGGCGGATACGGTCGATAAATTCACTGGCCGACACATCGCGCTCGCCGCGGTCTTTGAGGGCAATCCAGAAGCGGCCGTTGGCGATGGTCTGGTTGCTGCCGGTCACGCCCACCGAATGCGAAAACGCCTGTACCGCCGGGTCGGCGCCGACGATCTTGGCCAACGCCAAATGTTTCTGGGTCATGTCCGAAAACGAGATATCCGAGGCGGCTTCACTGGTGCCCAGCACAAAACCGGTGTCTTGCACCGGGAAGAAGCCCTTGGGGATCAGCACATAGCCGGCAATGGCCATCGCCAACGTCACGCCAAACACGCCCAGCATCAGCCGCTGGTGGGCCAGTGCGCGTTTCAGGCCGGCGTCATACAGGGCCAGCAACCGCTCGCCAAAGCCGGGTTTGGCGTCGGCGTGGTGCACCGGCGCGCGCATAAACAGCGCGGCGAGGGTGGGCGCCAGGGTCAGTGACACCAGCACGGAAATAACGATGGTTGAGGTGGCGGTCAGGGCGAACTCTTTAAACAGTCGCCCGACCACACCGCCCATAAACAGCAACGGAATAAACGCCGCCACCAGCGAGAAACTGATCGACATTACGGTGAAACCAATCTCGCTGGAGCCCTTGATCGCCGCATCGCGCATGCTTTCGCCTGCTTCGAGATGGCGGTGGATGTTCTCCACCACCACAATCGCATCGTCGACCACAAAGCCCACGGCCACCACAATCGCCACCAGGGTCAGGTTGTTCAGGCTGAACCCGAGCACGTACATCAGGGCAAAGCTGGCAATCAGCGACACCCCCAGCACGGCAGACACAATCAACGTGGCAGACCACTGGCGCAGGAACAGCGCCATGACCGCGACCACCAGCAGCACCGCGATCAGCAGGGTGATTTCCACTTCATGCAACGAGGCGCGGATGGTCTGGGTGCGGTCGCTCAGCACCGTGACCTCGACCGAGGCCGGGAGCATGGCTTGCAGACCGGGCAGTGCGGCCTGGATGCGGTCGACGGTGTCGACAATGTTGGCCCCCGGCTGGCGCGAAATTACCAGGTTGACCCCCGGCCGGTGGCCCGACCAGGCTTGCACGTAATCATTCTCGGAGCCGTTGATGACCCGCGCCACGTCGCGCAACTGGACGGGGGCGCCGTCTTTGTATGACACGATCAACTGGCCGTACTCGTCGGCATCGAACAGTTGGTCGTTGGTCGCCAGGGTCGAGATGCTCGACGGACCGTACAGCGCGCCCTTGGCCAGATTGAGGCTGGTTTGCTGCAACGCCAGACGGATATCGGCGAGGGTCAGGCCAATGGCGGCCAATTTGTCAGCGCTGGCCTGGACCCGGATCGCCGGGCGTTGCTGGCCGGTGATGTTGATCTGCCCCACGCCGTCGATCTGGCTGATTTGCCGGGCGAGCAGGGTTTCTACGTAATCGCTGAGTTCAGTGCCGGGCATTTGCAACGAACTGATGCTGAGGATCAGCACCGGGCTGTCCGCCGGGTTGACCTTGCGCCAGGTGGGCAGCGTGGGCATGTCTTTGGGCAACTTGCCGGACGCGGTGTTGATCGCCGCCTGGACTTCCTGAGCGGCGGTGTCGATGCTCTTGTCGAGGGTAAATTGCAGGGTCAGGGTGGTTGACCCCAGTGCACTGCTGGAGGTCATTTGGGTGACGCCGGGGATGGCGCTGAACTGCACCTCCAAGGGCGTTGCGACCGATGAGGCCATGGTGTCCGGGCTGGCACCGGGCAGTTGCGCCGACACTTGTATGGTCGGGAACTCCGCCTCGGGCAGCGGCGCAACGGGTAAGCGTGGAAAGGCAATCAGGCCCAACAGCACTAACGCAAAGGTCAGCAGCACGGTGGCAATCGGGTGATCGACGCACCAGGCCGAGAGTGAGCGGCTGCGGGTCATGGTTGCACCGGCTGGGCGTGTTCGGTGTTAGCCAGGGCGGGCTCGCTCAGGGTTTCGATTTTTGATCCGGGTTTGAGCCGCGACTGGCCGTCGCTGACCAGCGTATCGCCCGGTTTGACGCCGCTGACGATGTTCAACTCCGTGTCCTGATAGAGGACCTGCACGGGCACGGTTTCGACTTGGTCGCCGTTGACCCGGTACACGAAATACGTGTCCAGCCCGCGTTGCACAACGGGCGGAGGGACGACCAGGGCATTTTGATCAAGCCCGGTTTGAATCTCGACATTCACCAGTTGCCCCGGCCAGAGCGCATGGGTGGGGTTATCGAACTGCGCCTTGACCTTGATGGTGCCGGTGGTGGCGGACACCTGATTATCGATCAGGCTCAAGCGGCCTTCGCCCAACGGCGTGCCGCTGTGGTCCGCGTCGCCAATAAAGGCTTTGACCAGGGCCGGATCCTTGGCGTTGAGCAGTTCATGCAAGGTGGGCAATAACTGTTGGGGCAGGGAAAACTCGACGGCGATCGGATCGAGTTGGGTCACGGAAAATAATCCCTGGGTATCGCTCACCCGCAGGAAGTTGCCCGGATCCACGGCGCGGATCCCCACACGGCCAGTGACCGGCGAGTGAATTTGCGTGTACGACAGTTGCACCTGCGCCGCCTCAATTGCCGCCTGATTGCCTACTGCCGTGGCTTTGAGCTGATTGACCAGCGCCTGTTGCTGGTCGAGGGTTTGCTTGGATACGCCGTTGTCGACGCTCAACAACTGGTAGCGCTTGAGGTCGATCAACGCGCCTTGCAACTGCGCCTGATTTTGCTGCAGTTGGGCTTTGGCCTGGTCCAGGCTGGCCTTGATTGAGCGGTCATCCAGGGTCGCGAGCAAATCACCGGCCTGTACCGTTTGCCCTTCTTTAACCAGCAACTGGGTGAGGATGCCGTCAATCTGTGGGCGAATGACCACACTGTGGAGCGACAGCACGGCGCCAATCCCGCTGACCGTGCGCGGCACGTCTTGCTGCACCACTTGAATGACCCGCACCGGCACGGCGGTAGCCGCGACAGCGGTGTGCGAGGCCGGGCGTTTGAGCAGCCAGAGGCCTGCGCCGAGCAGAACAATTACTAGCGTGCCGAGGACTATTTTTTGAGTTTGAATGCGCATGCCAGGCCGTGTGCGTGGAAAGGGGGATGTCAGGGTTATAGCGGTTGAATCCGGTCAGCAGAGTGACTGCAAACTGACATTACGGACAGGAACATAAAAATAGTGTGATAACCGTCAAGAAAGAGCTGCCCACGTCGATAGTTATCTAGAGGGTGCGCTCCAGCGTTCCCGCTCAGGGGCGTGAACTATGAAAAAGATGGCGCTTAGTGTTGCCGCGTGTGCGTTGTTGCTGTTGGCTAATGAAGCTGAGGCGCAGTCGGTTGTCAGAAGCGGGGTGATTCACTTTCAGGGCGCTATCGTGGAGTCCTCCTACGAAATTACTCAGGCCACGGCGATGAGCACGGGCGAGTCGATAAAGCTGATTGAGGTTGCGCCCGGTGTTGTCATTGCGGTGAATATGGCGTTCCATGGCGCCGGTGGTAGCCCGCCGGTCTTTTCGACAGCCTTTGAAGTCCTTAAAAACACGCCACCTGTCAGCAATAACGTGTCGGCCAGCAAGCGCGGCGTGCTGACTATTTCCTACCGGTGACTGCTCGGCGGGTTGATCGGGCAGGTATACTGCGCGTCTTGCGCCAACTGGCCGATCACTCCCCCGTACTCCGGAGCTTTCATGACAACTCCTGCACAACCGGCTGCTCCTGATGCCGTGAGCGCCGAACCCACTGAAAACGAAGCAACTGTAGATGCCGCGCAAAAGCCGGTGATCCCTGCGTTCACGTTTCCGTTCAAGCCTGCTGAATTTGCCAAGAACAAAGCCAATTCCAAAGGCCAGACCCATTACAAAAAAGGTGAAGGCCACGGCCACACCAAAACCCCTGGCGCAGCCCCTCCCGGCACCCGTCGCTCCATGGGCAAACGCTGATTGATGCTACAGAGTGTGGCTTTGTGCCACTATTGGTCGGATAGGCCGTATTAATGCCTTTTGATATGCGCTAGATCAGTATTTGGTTAATTGGGGAGCTTAAAGTCGACGCCCCGCCGACTCTTACTCCCTAATAACTGAGCGTGCTGTCATGAAAATCAATCTACCGATTACCGGCCGAGCTGTTGATTTCGCACCCGACGCCAACATCCTTTCTACCACTGACCTGAACAGTGCCATCACCTACGCCAATGATGACTTCATCAAGGTCAGCGGTTATTCGCTGAGCGAGTTGCTCGGCAACCCGCATAGCCTGCTGCGCCACCCCGATATGCCGTCAGCAGCCTTCAGTCACATGTGGCAGACCCTCAAGGCCGGGCGTTCATGGATGGGCATGGTGAAAAACCGCTGCAAAAATGGTGACCATTATTGGGTCAGCGCTTACGTCACGCCGGTAATGAAAAACGGCGAAATCGTTGAGTACCAATCGGTGCGTACCTGCCCAAGCCCTGAGTGTGTGCAACTGGCCGAGGCCGATTACGCCGAATTGCGCTCGGGGCGCACGCCGCTATGGCAGCGTCTGCCGCGGGTCAGGCTGGCGGGCAAGCTGGCGCTGTTTGTCAGCGCCGTGTTTGCCGGGGCGACGACGCTGGGCACTGTTTTGCTACCGTCTATCGACTGGCAGGCCGGCGTGGTCATTTGGTTGACCGGCAGCCTGTTGAGCTCGGTGGCGATTGCCTGGCTGCTGCGCCCACTTAACGCCTTGACCCGCCGCGCTCAAGACGTCGGCCATAACCCGCTAAGCCAGCACATCTATACCGGGCGGCGAGATGAGATGGGGCAGATCGCATTTGCCCTGCAGATGCTCGAAGCGCAGACCGGCGCAATGGTGGGACGTATCGGTGATGCGTCGCAACGCCTGGCCGGGCATGCCAGTGAGCTGGTCCAGCACCTCGAAAGCAGTCACTCCAGCACCCTTAGTCAGCAACATGAAACCGATCAGGTGGCCACGGCGATTCATGAAATGAGCGCCAGCGTGGCGCAAGTCGCGAACAATGCCCAGCAAGCCTCGCAAGCGGCTGACCGGGTCGAAAACGAAACCCGTGAAGGGCATGAGTTGGTGATGCAGAGCCGCAGTTCGGTGCAGCACCTGGCAGGCGAGCTGGTTCGGGCAACCGAGGTGATCCACCACCTGGAAGGCCACAGCAGCGACATCTCATCGGTGCTTGAGGTGATTCGCAGCATCGCTGAGCAAACCAATCTGCTGGCGCTGAATGCGGCGATTGAAGCCGCCCGGGCGGGCGATCAGGGGCGTGGTTTTGCCGTGGTGGCCGACGAAGTGCGCAGCCTGGCGCAGCGCACGCAGCACTCAACCAACGAAATCCAGCAGATGATCCTCACCTTGCAAGACGGCGCCCGGGCCGCCGTGCAGGTGATGCAGCAAAGCAGCCAGCATGCTGAAAACAGTGTCAGCCAGGCGCAGTTGGCCAGCAGTGCACTGGACGAGATCACTCAACAGGTGAAAAAAATCACCCAGATGAGCGTACAAATCGCCTTGGCGGTGGAAGAGCAAAGCGTGGTCAGCGAAGACATCAATCGCAACATCGCGGGTATTCGCAGTGCCGGGGATGTCACTGTGCTTGCCGGGCAGCACAGCCATCGCAGCTCCGGTGATGTGGCGGAGCTGGCTGTCAGCCTGCGTTCATTGGCGCAAGAGTTCTGGCAGACCCGGCGTTAGCGCTTACAGCGCTTCGCGCCGGATGAGTTGCATGCCGAATTTGGCGTAAAGCTGGCGGGCGGGGTGATTGTGTTCCATGACCTTGAGGTCGACACAGGCTTCACCGCGCTGCTGGAATGCACTGAATACCTGATTGAGCAGTGCGCCGCCCAAGCCCCGCCCTTGCAGGCGCGGGTGTACCACCAGGTCCTTGAGGTAAGCGCTGGTCCAGGCCAGGGCCACGCCGACCACCTGGCCGTCGAACAGGCTGACAAAACACAGCTGCGGGTCGTATTCAGCGTCATGCAGCAGGTCGTGCTGCCAGCGCTCCAGCGGTTGCAAATCCCCCTGACCTGCGCCATAGCCCTGTTCCAGCAGGGCGTGCACGCGGGGCAGCAGCGCCGGGGTGAGGGTGCTCAGCGCAATGCCCTGCGGCCACGGCACGGGTGTCAGAGGCTGGCGCAGGTCTTTGCGCAGCAGCAAACAGTGGTCACTCATTGAACTCAGACGCCTTGCTCAGCCACGGTACGGGCGGCAAGGATCAGGCATTGCGTGAGTTCCGGCGAGGAGAATTTGGTCAGCACCGCATTGGCCCCGGCCAGACGGGCTTTTTCGCTGTTCATCGCACTGTCGAGCGAGGTGTGCAGCAGCACGTACAAATGCGCAAAGTCCGGCGTCTCGCGCACGGTGCGGGTGAAGGCGTAGCCGTCCATCTCGGACATTTCGATGTCAGACACCAGCACATTGATTTGCTCTGGCGTGCCGTGCAGTTCCAGCAAGCGCTCAATGGCCTCTTTCGCGCTGCGGGCCGTGTGGCAATGCAGGCCGAGGTTGCGCAGGGTGATCACCGATTGTTGCAGCGCCACCTGGCTGTCATCGACCACCAGAATTCGCGCCTTGCCCAGCAATTGCGTGTCTTCCCGGCTGAGGGCTTCAGTGTTCGGCTCAATCCGGGCGGGCGTGATGCCATGAATGACTTTCTCAATGTCCAGCACCTGCACCAGCGCGCCGTCCACTTGCGTGACGCCGGTGATGTACGAGCGCTTGCCTGAACCGTAGGGCGGCGGGCGGATATCGGTGCTCAGGCAATGCACGATTTTGCTCACCGCTTGCACGTGCAAGCCCTGCTTGGAGCGACTGACATCGGTCACGATCAGGCAGCCGCCGTCGGGATCGAGCAACGGTTGCTCGCCAATGGCGCGGCTCAGGTCGATGACCGACAGCGAGGCACCGCGTAGCACCGCAATGCCTTTCACATGGGGATGCGACTCGGGCATTTTGGTCAGCGGCGGGCACGGAATGATTTCGCTGACCTTCAACAGATTGATCGCCATCAGCTTGCCGCTGCGCAACGTGAACAGCAGCAAAGACATCGAGTCGGCGCGGGCGTGGGTGGATGACATAAATACCTTCTGAGATAAGGGCAGCAATACCGGGTTATCGACCCGAGCGGCGAATCCTGTAGGCGCTGCCGCCCTGTCTTTGACGCCGCGCTGTCGCGCATCAAACAGGCCACCGAATATCTTCAGCATCCCCCCATCGGTTCCCTCTCCTTCGGGAGAGGGCTAGGGTGAGGGGGCTCTTAGATCAAGATCAAAAGATCGCGAGCAAGCTCGCTCCTACAGGGCCTTAGGAATCAATCACTTATTTTATGTTTGATAAGAGTGGCCGCCCCGTCTTAGACGCCGCGCTGTCGCGCAGCAAACAGGCCGCCGAGTATCTTCAGCATCCCCCAATCGGTTCCCTCTCCTTTGGGAGAGGGCTAGGGTGAGGGGGGCTCTTAGATCAAGATCAAAAGATCGCGAGCAAGCTCGCTCCTACAGGGCCTTTAGAATCAATCACTTATTTTGTGTTTGATAGGAGCTGCCACCCCGTCTTCGACGCCGCGCTGTCGCGCAGCAAACAGGACAGCGAGTATCTTCAGCATCCCCCAATCGGTTCCCTCTCCTGCGGGAGAGGGCTAGGGTGAGGGGGGCTCTTAGATCAAGATCAAAAGATCGCGAGCAAGCTCGCTCCTACAAAGCCTTTAAAATCAATCACTTATTTTGTGTTTGATAGGAGCTGACGAGGTACGAAGGCTGCGATCTTTGAGACGCAGATTAAAAAATCGCAGTCTTCGGCAGCTCCTGCGCAGGGCGTGTTGATAAGGGGTTATTTCAACCCCAAACGCTTGGCCATTCGGCCCAGGTTCGCCCGGTCCAGGCCCAGTTCGCGGGCGGCGCTGGCCCAGTTGTGTTGATGGCGCTCAAGGCAGGCGCTGATCAACTGGCGCTGGTAGTTCTCCGTGGCCTGGCGCAAGTCACCAATGACCGGCGGTAGCGGCTCTTGCTCTGCCACTGCGGGGCCGTCCTGCGGCGTCGGCAAGTCCAGGTCTGCGGCGGTCAGGGTCAAGATGCGCGGCCGGGTTTTGCAGTTGCCCAATGCCTTGAGGGTGCTGCGGCCGATCAAGTGTTCCAGTTCGCGCACATTGCCCGGCCATGAGTAATGCAGCAGCGCAGCCTGGGCATCCGGGCTCAGGCGCAAGCTGCCCAGGCCCATGCGCGAGCGGTTTTGCTCCAGAAAGAAGCCGCTCAGCAGCAACACATCGCGCCCGCGTTCGCGCAGGGCGGGCACGTTGAGCGGGTAGACGCTCAAACGGTGATAGAAGTCGGCGCGATAGCGACCGCTGCGCACTTCTTCTGCCAGATCGCGATTGGTCGCGGCAATCAAGCGCACATCGACGCGGTGTTCCTGATCTGAGCCCAAGCGCTGCAATTGCCCGCTTTGAAGCACGCGCAGCAGCTTTGCTTGCACCGTCAGTGACAGCTCGCCCACTTCGTCCAGAAACAATGTGCCGCCATTGGCCAGTTCAAACTTGCCACGGCGATCGCTGGTGGCGCCGGTAAAGGCGCCGCGCACATGGCCGAACAATTCGCTTTCGACCAGGGTGTCGGGCAGGGCGGCGCAGTTCAGGCTGATCATTGGCTTGTCGGCGCGCGGCGAGGCGGCATGAATGGCTTGGGCTACCAGCTCTTTGCCGACCCCGGTTTCGCCGGTGATCAACACCGTCAGGTCGCTGTTGCCGACCAAGGCAATTTCTTCGAGCAGGTGTTTATGGGCGGCGCTCTGGCCAATCAGCTCTTTATTGGGCAAAGGATGAGCCTGACGATACAACTCGGCTTTTTGCTGCTCATCGGCCACCCGCAGGGCCAGGCGCTCGATACGCTGGGCCACATTGACCGTGGCAGCAGCCAGGCTGGCAAAGGCTTGCAGGGCATCCAGCTCAATGGGTTCGAACCGTTTTGGGTCCAGTGCATCGAGGGTCAGCAGGCCCCAGGGGCGCTCGTCGACGAACAGCGGGCAGCCCATGCAATCGTGGATCTCCAGGTGCTCGGCCAGCCCGTCGACCAGTCCGTCATACGGATCGGGCAATTCGCAGTTGTTGGGAAAACGCGTAGGGCCGGGGCTGCTGAGCAGGATTTCAAAGCGCGGGTGCTCGCTGATTTTAAAGCGCCGCCCCAGCGTATCCAGGCTCAGGCCGTCTACCGCCAGCGGCACCAGCCATTCGCCGTCCAGGCGCAGCAGGGCCGCGGCGTCGCACGGCAGTACGGCGCGCATGGCTTGCAGTAAGCGCCGGTAACGTTCGCTTTCAGGCAGGTCGCGGGACAGGTCCGCCACCAGCGGGAGCAGGGCAGTGAGAAGCAATTTTGCAGTCATTTTGACCTCGTGTAGTCGAAGTGACTATAGATCAAGGCGTGTCATAGTGACTACTTTGTTTTTAAGTTATTGATTTAAAAGGATTTGAAGGTTGGCACGAAAACTGATGGTTAAACGGTAATCCATTTTTCCCTACGTGTTCAGGAGTCAACTTTATGCTTACTGCTCAAGACCGTGCCATCGTTAAGTCCACTGTGCCGCTGCTCGAAAGTGGTGGCGAGGCGTTGATGACACACTTCTATAACATGATGCTCACCGAATACCCGCAAGTGCGTCCGCTGTTCAATCAGGCTAACCAGGCCAGTGGCGACCAGCCACGTGCCTTGGCCAATGGCGTCTTGATGTATGCCCGGCACATTGACCAACTGGATCAGTTGGGCGACCTGGTGGCGCGAATCATCAACAAACACGTTGCGCTGCAAATCCTTCCGGAGCACTACCCGATTGTCGGAAGTTGCCTGCTGCGGGCCATCGAAGAGGTGCTGGGCAGCGACATTGCGACCCCGCAGGTGCTGGCCGCCTGGGGCGCAGCTTACAACCAGCTGGCCGATATCTTGATTGGCGCAGAAGCTGCCATTTACGACGAAAAAGCCGCTGCACCGGGTGGCTGGCGCGGTGGCCGGGCATTCAAGCTGGCCGCCAAGCTAGAAGAAAGCGCAGAAATCACCTCGTTCTACTTCCGCCCGGTGGATGAGCAGCCGATCCTTGAGTTTGAGCCCGGCCAGTACATCGGCATCAAGCTCAACATCGATGGCCAGGAAGTGCGTCGCAACTATTCGCTGTCAGCATTGGCCAAAGTGGGCCGCTACCGGATCAGCGTCAAGCGCGAGCCGGGCGGTGTAGTGTCGAACTACCTGCATGACCGCCTGCAAGTGGGTGACATCGTTGAGCTGTTTCCGCCTGCTGGTGAGTTCACCTTGTCTGCCAGCGAAAAACCGCTGGTGTTGATCAGCGGCGGGGTGGGCATCACGCCTACGTTGTCGATGCTGGAGGCGGCGCTGGCCACTAAACGGCCGATCCGTTTTATTCACTGTGCGCGAAATGCACAGGTGCATGCCTTCCGGGGCTGGATCGAAGAACTGGCTGCGCAGCATCCGCAGTTGAAGCGCTTCTATTGCTATGAGCAGGCAGACTCCTTGGCAGACCATGTGGGGCTGCTGACGGAAGAGGTGCTGGGCGAATGGCTGGGTGAGGAGCGCGATGTCGATGCGTATTTCCTGGGCCCTAAAGGCTTTATGAGCGCCGTTAAGCGTCATTTGAAGGCGCTGGGCGTGCCTGAGCAGCAAAGCCGCTATGAGTTCTTTGGGCCGGCTGCGGCGCTGGAGTAAGCGACGGGGTTGAATGCGTCGCTGCCGACGATAAAGAGGGTTGCGGGGGCTTTGAGATAACGGCTTGCTCCGCAACCCTTCGCAGCCTTCGGCAGCGACTACGGGTTTGTGTACGACGACTTAATCATCTATTAATCCTTCTGCGACACCTTGCCTACACAGTTCTCATACATTCAGGTCGATGTTCTGGGTGTAAACTGCGCGCCTTAGTGGCTGCGGCTTAACTCCAAAATAACCTGGCAAAGGGAAGCAGGATGACGGATGAAATGATACGACTGAGCCGCGAGAAGCGTTTTTTGGTCTTGCTCGGGGTTATCTGTCTGGCGCTGATTGGTGGCGCGTTATACATGCAAATCGTGCTCGGTGAGGCGCCTTGCCCGCTGTGCATCCTGCAACGCTACGCTTTGCTGTTGATCGCGATCTTTGCCTTTATCGGCGCAGCGATGCCGACGCGGCGCAGCCTGACCATTTTTGAAGTGCTGGTGGTGCTCAGCGCCATAGGCGGGGTGATTGCGGCCGGGCGGCACGTGTTTATCCTGGCCAACCCTGCGGTGAGCTGCGGCATTGACGTGCTGCAACCGATCGTTGACGGCCTGCCGCTGGCGACGGTGTTCCCGTTGGGTTTTCAGGTTGAGGGCTTCTGCTCTACGCCGTACCCGCCGGTGTTCGGCCTGTCGCTGGCGCAATGGGCGCTGGTGGCCTTTGTGCTGACCAGCGTGCTGGTGCCGTTGGGAATCTACCGGAACCGCAAAAAACACGGCTAAAACGCCACGTTTGGATTGATCCGCCCCGCACTTTTCCTGAGAATGCGGGGCGTTTTTTTTGTCCGCGCAAAAATGTCAACAGGATGTGAATCGGCACACTAAAGTGATAGCTGACTTGTGCGACATATTGTCACGCTAAAAGTGTCGCAGAGAGCGATTCCTGTAGGACAGGTGAGCACGAATTACGTTCGGAGCGATTTATCCCCTGATCGTTTTTTTTGCGGATCAGATGATTGAAATTGCCCTTGGGCGTCTCCATGGGAATCGGCTGTAAGCCTCTTCACTTGGGCGTTTGGGGGGATTCACCAGCCCTGTGCGTGCGCCAAAAAGGGGCATATCAGCTGCGGGCTTTTGACGTGCTACATGCATTTTAAGGAGGCATATGCCTGCGTAATGGGCAACAATAGTGAGGGATTGTTACTGGAGTCGAGAAGAATTATTTCTGGATGAGACATGGTTTGTAGAGAGCTTCCTAACTACAATCGCCTCCACTGAACGTCCAGCCTGCTCACCTCCGAGCCCAAGCGGGTAGTCGGCGGTCGTCTGGGCAGTTCACAACAGGCGTCACATGCGACTCCCAGGTACTGGCAACCCTTCTAAGTTCCGCCACAAATGGAATTGTCTGTAGTAAGGCGATTGACCACGTATCGAATAAGAAATCACTGCTAACCCGGGATTGCGTATTCACCTGAAGGTGATGAGCAGGCATTTATTCAAGCCCGGAAAAGAGCCAACCCTTGGTAGGGTGAAGTGTTGGCGAAAAAAACCAACTGCATTGTGCAAGCTGTTTTAGAGGTCGTGAGATGACTAAAAAAAGGTACCCCAGACTCCTTGGCTTATTGCCACTTTTCGGCACGTTGCTGCTGGGAGGCTGCAATTGGACATTGCTCGATCCGGTGGGGCAGGTAGGGATCGAAGAGCGGAATCTGATCATCACTGCAACATTGCTGATGCTTCTGGTCGTGGTCCCGGTCATCTTGATGACCCTGATCTTCGCGTGGAAGTATCGCGCGTCGAACAAAAACGCCACATACGCTCCAAAATGGTCGCACTCCACCAAGATCGAAGTCGTGATCTGGACTGTGCCAATTCTCATCATCATCGCCTTGGGCGTGATTACGTATAAGTCGACCCACGCGCTGGACCCTTACCGTCCGCTCGAGTCCGACGTCAAGCCGGTCACCATTGAAGTGGTAGCACTGGACTGGAAATGGGTATTCATCTACCCGGAGCAAGGTATCGCTACCGTTAACAAGATCGTGTTCCCAGCCAACACGCCTGTTAACTTCCGCATTACCTCTGACTCTGTGATGAACTCGTTCTTCATTCCAGGTCTGGGTGGTCAGATCTACGCCATGGCGGGTATGACGACTAAGCTGCACTTGATTGCCAACAAAAACGCAGAGATGGATGGCATTTCGGCCAACTACAGCGGCGCTGGCTTCACTGGCATGAAATTCAAGGCGATCGCGACTTCCGAGGAAGATTTCAACGCCTGGGTAGCTGAAGTCAAAGCATCACCTAAACAGCTTGATAACGCTGAGTACGCGGCGTTGGAAAAACCAAGCGAGAACAACCCTGTAGAGCTCTACTCCACCGTTACTCCGAACCTGTTCCAGCTCATCATCGACAAGTATGAAGGGATGAACCCAGGCAAGTTCGTGAAGCACGAGAAGAAAGAAGAGTCCGGGACCCAAGGTTTGGACAACACCTCGAATTCAGCTGCCGGGGCAGAGGAGTAAACGATGTTTGGTAAATTAAGTCTGGACGCCATACCGTTCCACGAGCCGATAGTGATGGTTACCGTCGCTATGATTCTGCTCGGCGGATTGGCGCTCGTCGCTGCAATCACGTATTTCAAGAAGTGGAACTACCTGTGGTCCGAATGGCTAACGTCAGTCGACCACAAGAAAATTGGCGTGATGTACATCATCGTTGCCATGATCATGCTTCTGCGCGGCTTTGCCGACGCCGTCATGATGCGTACCCAGTTGGCCATGGCCACCGAGGGTTCACCTGGCTACTTGCCGCCTGAACACTATGACCAGATCTTCACCGCTCACGGTGTGATCATGATCATCTTCATGGCGATGCCATTCTTCACTGGCCTGATGAACCTTGCAGTGCCGCTGCAGATCGGCGCGCGTGACGTTGCCTACCCATTCCTGAACTCCCTGAGCTTCTGGCTGCTGGTATCCGGTGTGGTACTGGTCAACCTGTCGCTGGGCGTCGGTGAATTCGCCAAAACCGGTTGGGTTGCTTACCCGCCTCTGTCGGGCCTGCAGTACAGCCCTGGCGTGGGTGTGGACTACTACATCTGGGCGCTACAGTTATCAGGGCTAGGTACGACGTTAACCGGGGTGAACTTCCTGGCGACCGTGCTGAAAATGCGCGCTCCAGGCATGAAACTGATGGACATGCCGATCTTCACCTGGACCTGCACTTGGGCAAACGTTCTGATCGTGGCTTCGTTCCCGATCCTGACCGCTACCCTGGCACTGCTGACGCTTGACCGTTACCTGGATTTCCACATTTTCACCAACGAACTTGGTGGCAATCCAATGATGTACGTGAACCTGTTCTGGGCGTGGGGTCACCCTGAGGTATACATCCTCATTCTGCCGGCGTTCGGGATCTTCTCTGAAGTCATCTCGACCTTCACTGGCAAGCGTCTGTTCGGTCACCACTCGATGGTTTACGCCTCCGGTGCGATCTCGGTACTGGGCTTCATGGTTTGGCTGCACCACTTCTTCACCATGGGTTCGGGTGCCAGCGTCAACGCCTTCTTCGGTCTGGCGACGATGCTGATTTCCATCCCGACGGGTGTGAAGCTATTTAACTGGCTATTCACCATCTACCGCGGCCGTCTGCAGTTCACCAGCCAGGTCATGTGGACCTTGGGCTTCATGGTGACCTTCGCGATCGGTGGTATGACCGGCGTACTGCTGGCGATCCCGGGTGCTGACTTCGTTCTGCACAACAGCCTGTTTGTAATTGCTCACTTCCACAACGTAATCATCGGTGGTGCTGTATTCGGCTACATCGCTGGTTTCAGCTTCTACTTCCCTAAAGCGTTCGGCTTCAAACTGAACGAGAAGTGGGGCAAGGCTGCATTCTGGTTCTGGATCATCGGCTTCTTCATCGCCTTCATGCCGCTCTATGCACTGGGCTTCATGGGCATGACCCGTCGTCTGAACGCCACGACCAACCCTGAGTGGGTGCCTTACCTGTACGTTGCTGCGGTTGGTGCTGCCCTGATTGCTGTGGGTATCGCTTGCCAGTTGATCCAGCTGTACGTCTCGGTTCGTGACCGTAACAAACCAGAGAACGCCTGCGAATTCGGCGATCCATGGAATGGCCACACCCTGGAATGGTCGACTTCGTCGCCACCTCCGTTCTACAACTTCGCTGTTGTGCCAACTGTTCACGGTATTGACGCATTCACCGAAGCCAAAGAAGACGGTACTGCTTACAAGGCTCCGGCCAAGTACTCGCCGATCCACATGCCTAACAACACCGCTACCGGTGTGGTAATGGGCGCACTGCTGACCGTGTTCGGTTTCGCAATGATCTGGCACATCTGGTGGCTGGCTATCGCGAGCCTCGCTGGCACCGTTGTGTACTTCGTTATACACGCTGCCCGTGATGACCAAGGCTACATGGTGCCGGTGGAAACCATCGAGCGCATCGAAGCCGAGCAGCACAAGCGTCTGTTGGCCGCCAAAGTAATTCCGGCCGACCGTGTTGAAACCAAGTTGGGGCAGGCATAAACCATGTCGAACATAGCGACCAATGCTGGACACGCCCATGACCATGGGCACGATGACCACCATCACGACGCGGGCGAGACTACCGTATTCGGTTTCTGGCTCTACCTGATGACCGACTGCATCATCTTTGCATCGCTCTTCGCGGTATACGCAGTACTGGTAGGTAACGTAGCGGGTGGCCCGTCGGGCCACGACATCTTTGAACTACCGTACGTGCTGGGTGAAACCGCACTGCTGTTGTTCAGTTCGATCACGTATGGCTTTGCCATGCTCGCGTTCTACAAAGGCAACAAAGGCGGCGTTCTGGGCTGGTTGGCCATTACCTTCCTGCTGGGGGCCGGCTTCATCGGCATGGAAATCAACGAGTTCCACCTGTTGATCTCCGAAGGTTACGGTCCGCACCGTAGCGGCTTCTTGTCGGCGTTCTTCACCCTGGTTGGTACCCACGGTCTGCACGTGACCTGCGGTCTGATCTGGATGGCGATCATGATGTATCAGGTCAACCAACACGGCCTGACTTCGACCAACAAAACGCGTCTGAGCTGCCTGAGCTTGTTCTGGCACTTCCTGGACGTGGTGTGGATCTGCGTATTCACCGTTGTTTACCTGATGGGGACTCTGTAAATGGCTAACGCACATTCTGACGGCGCGAACCACGGCAGCGTGAAGTCCTACGCAACTGGCTTCATCTTGTCGGTGATCCTGACCGCAATTCCGTTTTGGCTGGTGATGAACCCGATCCTCGCCAAATCGACCACTCTGGCGATCGTTCTGTTGACCGCAGTGATCCAGGTTGTTGTTCACCTGGTGTACTTCCTGCACATGGACCGCTCCCCGGAGCAACGCAACAGCGTTGCAGCGCTGGTCTTCTCGGCGCTGGTTATTGTTCTGCTGGTGGGCTTGTCCCTGTGGATTATGTTCAGCATCCACGCTGAAATGATGGCGAAGTGAGGTAAACCCGATGTCCTTTAAGCACTTTATCCAAATCACCAAACCGGGGATCATTTTCGGTAACGTGCTTTCTGTGGCAGGTGGGTTCTTCCTGGCCTCGAAGGGGCATTTTGATCTTGCCCTGTTCCTGGCTGCGGTGATTGGCACCTCCTTGGTGGTGGCGTCCGGTTGCGTGTTTAACAACTGCATCGACCGTGACATCGACATCAAGATGGACCGCACCAAAAACCGCGTACTGGTGCAAGGCCTGATCTCGGCCAAGGTGGCGTTGCTTTACGCCACCTTGCTGGGGGTTGCAGGGCTTGTGCTGCTGTATCGCGTGGCCAACCCGCTGGCGGCCTTGTTCGCTGCGATTGGCTTCGTGATCTACGTCGGTTTGTACAGCCTGTACTTTAAGCGCAAGTCGGTACACGGCACGCTTATCGGCAGCCTGTCGGGTGCAATGCCGCCAGTCATTGGTTACGTCGCCGTGAGCAATCACTTCGACATGGCCGCACTGACTTTGCTGGTGATGTTCAGCCTGTGGCAGATGCCGCATTCGTACGCTATCGCGATCTTCCGTTTCAATGATTACCTGGCCGCATCGATTCCGGTGTTGCCAGTGAAGCGCGGGATCAAAGTGGCCAAGAAGCACATCCTGCTTTATATCCTCGCGTTCCTGATCGCGACCCTGATGCTCACCCTCGGCGGTTACGCCGGCATGAGCTACATGGCCGTGGCAGCCGCGATGGGCATGTACTGGCTGTACATGGCGTGGACTGGCTACAAAGCCGTCGACGACAAGGTCTGGGCACGCAAGCTGTTCGTGTTCTCGATCTTCACCATCACCGCCCTGAGCGTCATGATGTCCCTGGACTTCAAAGTGCCGACCGAGTTGCTACTGACTTACGCGCACTAAGCCACCAGGCTTAAAAAACCCCGCCTTCGAAAGAAGTGCGGGGTTTTTTTATGGCGGTTGAAAACCCATCAGTCATGGATGCAGGCATATGGCTGGGGGGCAAATCTTCGGAAAGCTACGCAGCCTACAAACCAAACGGATCCTTCTGACAGGGTAGTTCCGCACCCCCTCGGCATACTGGCTGGGCGCCGCTAACTGGCAATTTGACAGTTAGCGGGCACTCAACCTTCCTCAACCAGGATGCCGACATGCACCTATTACACAACAACGCTAACGATCTGCCCGGTGCCTGCGTATGAAGCGCATGAACATCACCGTCGGGGCCAGAACCACGGTGGGCGGCGTGGTGGTGACGGGCTGGGAACTGATGACAATCAACGACCAGATTCTGGCCCGCGAAGGTGACAGCATCGAGTGCCCGGTGTGTGGCAGTACGGGCGTTATCGTGCTGTGCGGCCCGCGCCATGATGAATTGCTGGGAGGGCGGCAAGCCGCGCTGGAAGGCGACTTGTGCCAGTGCCTGTGCCGCCCTGCGCCGCGACTGATCCCTGATCAATACATCAGAGGCCAAGTGTTGGGAGATGCCAGAGGGCCTCAGCAGAGTTACATGGAGTATTTGGCTCAGTGGCCCGAATCGCCGGCACCCAAAAAAACAGCGCCCGTTAATCCCGAGCCCGAGCTGGAAGAAGAGGACGAAGAAGAGGAACAGGACACCGGCATCACCCTGCATGTGGGCTTGTTCTTCGATGGCACCGGGAATAACCAGGGCAACAGCGAGGCGGCGCGAGGTTGCCTGGCCATTAGCTTGGGTATAGGTGAACAGGAAGGCGCGGATATACGTCAGCATTGCGCGAGCTTTGGCTTTGACGGTAAAGGAAACTCGCCGGATAACAGCTATAGCAACGATGTCACCAATGTGGCGCGGCTTTATGACTTGTATCCGGATCATGCGGATACGCAATTGCCGCAAGGAACTGAAGAGGCGTTTCTCAGTGTCTACCTAGAAGGTATCGGTACAGTCACGGGGCAAGCTGACTCGGTCTATGGCCAGGCCAGCGGTCAAGGCAGCACTGGTATTCTGGCGCGAGTTGAGCAAGCGCCTGTCCTGATTTTGGAGCAGATTCGAACACTGCAAGACAACAATCCCGGCCTGATCATTTGGCGAATCGTTTTCGACCTGTTTGGCTTCAGTCGCGGTGCCGCTGCCGCACGGCATTGCGCCAATGATCTGGTGAAGGGAGCTGACAGTTTGTTGGCCAAAGCCTTGCCCGCCGGGTCACCCTTGCTGGTAGCCAGCTTCAAATGGCGCCACCGAACAGATTTCAACCTCAACTTTATCGGCCTGTTTGATACGGTGCCTGGGGTGGTTGCGCCTTTGAGCGGCGACTTTAGCCCGCACAACGCCAGTAACCCGGGCCTTGACCTGTACCTTGCGCCCGGCATTGCACGCCATGTGGTGCAATTTGTGGCGCGCCACGAATATCGTCATAACTTCTCACTGGTTCGTACCGACAATGACATCGAGCTGCCCGGTGTCCACTCCGATCTTGGTGGCGGTTATTTGCCTCTGGCCACCGAAAAAGTGCTGCTGAGTAAACCCCAGAGCAGTCAGGTGCCTGTCGACATGCCAGAAACCTCCACGGTCGCTTATGACCGAGCCCGGCAGTTGCTGGGGGTTATGCTGCCGGACCTGGAGCCCTATCTGCAGCGCTGGAGTATCGACACATGGGCGGTGGTTCTGCCTTATAACAAACGCCGTGACATGTTTGCCGAGAAACGCGTGTACGCCGCCCTTCGCAGTAAGCGGCAAGTGCATGGTCAGTTGTCACTGATTTACTTGCGGGCCATGCGCGAGCTGGGAATACGAAACGGGGTTCCTTTCGTATCCATTGATGATCGAAACCCTGCATTGGCGCTTCCTGCTGACCTGCACGACATTGCCATCAAGCTGCAAGCGTATGCCGTCGGCGACAGCTTTCCCGGACTGACCCATGAAGAGGTGGCTTTACTACAGCGCAAATACATCCACTTGTCAGGCAACTGGAATGCTGCCAGCGGCAAGAACAACAGCGACATTGAGGTGCTCTTTATCAATCGGCCGGCTGCGGGCGGTAAACGTGCGGTGCATCCCAATGAATAAATTCAAGTTGCTATGGGTGTGCGCTGTGTTTGGGCTGATGGTGGGCTGTGCCAAGGGCAGTAATGGGCTGCCCTATGATGGCTGGCGGCTAGGACTGTTCGCCCCCAACTACATGGAAGTGTGGATCGAAACCGCAGATGCGGTGGATGTGCGAGACCGTGTATTCAAACGAGCCATGAGCGGAGTAGCCGCTATCCAGACTCCTAAAAACCTCAAAGGGAATCCTCGCGGTTGGCCAAGTTATCCCGGTTGGGGTAAAGGTAAATATGTTTACGGGGCTGCTGTACCACGCCTGATTTATGTGCGCTGGCAATCATTGGTGGAGCCACAAACCTACGAGGCTTACATCGTGATCCCCGAACCCATTCAGCAGGCCATGGTCAAGCCTGAGAAAGCTTTTTGTGCCGCCGATGCCAAATGGATCACCGGTTACCGCAAAGGCGTGACCGTAGGGTTAGCACCCGGCGGTATTGCCAAGGTGTGGATTTCAGGCCCTTGCGTCAGGCCGATCGAAGTGACCAGGGTTCAGGGAGAAGTGGTGAAAGAAGGACCGTATGGCGGGAAGTCCGAAGGCCATCATTTCCCGCTTGGCGAAACGTCAAAAGCCTACATCGAAAAATACGGGGTGCCTTATGGCTCTTGGTAAAGGGCCGCCGCACACGCGCGGAGCATCCCAATGACTACATACAAGCTGCTATGGGTGTGCGGTGTACTTGGGTTGATGGCGGGCTGTGCCAAGGGCAGCAATGGGTTGCCCTATGATGCATGGCGCTTAGGGCTGGGAGCCCCCGATTACATGGAAGTATGGATCGAAACCGCAGATGCGGTTGATGTGCGGGACCGTGAATTCAGGCGAGCCATGAGCGGAATAGCTGCTATCAATACACCTAAAAACCTCAATGGTAATCCTCGTGGCTGGCCTAGCTATCCGGGCTGGGGCAAAGGTAAATATGTTTACGGAGCTGCGGTACCACGCCTGATCTATGTGCGCTGGCAATCATTGGTGGAGCCACAAACCTACGAGGCTTATATCGTGATCCCCGAAGCCATTCAGCAGGCCATGGTCAAGCCTGAAAAAGCTTTTTGTGCCGCCGATGCCAAATGGATCACCGGTTACCGTAAAGGCGTGACCGTAGGGCTGGCTCCCGGCGGTATTGCCAAGGTGTGGATTACTGGCCCTTGCGTCAGCCCAATCGAAGTGACCAGGGTTCAGGGAGAAGTAGTGAAAGAAGGACCTTATGGCGGGAAGTCCGAAGGCCATCATTTCCCGCTTGGCGAAACGTCAAAAGCCTACATCGAAAAATACGGGGTGCCTTATGGATCTTGGTAAAGGGCCTCCTAGGCGACACTGCTGAGTTCAGCCGCGGATGATTCACTACGCGCCGCTGGCCATGGCTTTAGCATGTCAGTGCGCGACAGGGTTTGTGTCAGCTTTCAAGCCCGCCTTCCAGGGCGTGTATTCAATTCGATGCACCAGGCTGGTCAAACCCGTGGCCTTGAAGCCCGGCATGGCGCTCATGTCGGTCTGTTTGCAGCGGGCGATCAGGGTGCGGAGTAAAACATCGTCCTGTTTGAATTCGGCCCGGCGCAGTACATGAGGGGCAAGGCTGGCCGCGCATTCCTGTACATGGCCACTGTTGTCGGTCATGACGATCAGGGTTGCGACACCGATGCTGTCGACAGGCAGCGGTGCGAACAGTTGCCGGTACAGAAAATCGTCTTGCGCCTTGGCTTGCACGGCCTCGTCCCGTTTGAGACGTTGCTCGGCGCTCATCCCGGTCAATGGGCCAACCGCTATCGGCGCCACTACGTTTGCAGTGCGCTTCTTTGGGTTGATTAATGACGATGGCAACTCGGGGAGTACGGCCGTCCAGCAGATCGGCAGCAGGTCTTTGGCCAGTTTTTCGTTGTAAGGGTAGAGTTTCGGGTCGAATGTGCGGTTGATCTGGGTGTCGCATTCGATCACCCGATTATGTTCATCCAGGGTGATTTTCAGATTAAAACTGCCACTGCGGTCCTCGGTATTGGCCAGATTGCCTGCAGGGCGCAGCACCCTTGTCATCAGCACTTCGTACAGTGCGCGTTGCCGGACCTGTTCATTTGCCTGCGTGGGAGTGAGCGTAGTCGCGCGGGTATCCGTGGCAGTGGACTGGCAGCCCGCCAGCAGCAGGCCAGCAAGCGTGAGGGGGAATGCGCGTTTGAACATGACGATCCTTGTGCGAGAGACAGGCCGGGTCGAGTGTTTATCGACGTTTAGCGGGCCGCAGTCTATCTCAGTCAGGGCGCTTCATGCACATGAGATCTATTCGTATTTATGGGGGCGTAGCGTCATTGGCGTTTGAGGCCGAACGCGGGCCTGCAAAGCGGAGGCGCCTGAGCGCCTCCGGTTAACCGCAATGGATCAGAACAACCATTGAGCGCCGATGGAGTAGCCGGTCTGGCTGCCTTCATCGTTGCCCAGGCGGCCATTGATCTCGGCATACAGGCCCAGTTGCGGGGTGATGGCGAGTTGGCTGCCGAGCTGGGCACGGCCATAGCTCTTGTCGACGCTGCCCAGGTGCGCGCCGCGTGCCTGGCCGTCGACGCGGCTGGTGAGAAGGACATCATCCAGACGCCCGTCGCCCATTTCCTTGACCCAGGCAATGTCGCCGTAAGGTTGCAGACTCATACCGGCCGGCAGGTCGAACGTGCCGCGGGCACGCCACCCGAGGCTGGCTTGCACAGAGTCGAAGCTCTGCTCTTCGTAGCTCAGGGCGGTGCGCAGGTCTTGTTTCTCGTGAAACTTGTCGATGCGGTAGTGGCTGTAATCCAGGCCTGCAAACGGGCCGCTTTTGAGCGCGCCGAAATCAAAGTCATAGCCGCCGATCACGCGGGCACCCAGGCTGAGTGCGTCCGTCTTGCCGGTCAGTTTCTGGCTCAGCAGCACAGGGCCGCCGTTGGCCTGAATCACCAGATTACGTTTGCTGTCGAACTGGGTAGTGCCAGCGCTCAAGTCACCGGCCAGCCAGAGTGGGCCGCCATCGTTGAGCAAGGCGTAGACCGCTGCCTGCCAGCTTTCGCTGTCGAGTTTGCCGCCGCGTTCCAGTTTGTCGCGCCCGTTCAGGTAGCTCAGGCTGGCGCCTACGCTCAGGCTGGAAGTCAGTTGGTAGTCGCCCAACGCATGCAAGCCAAGACGGCGACCTTCGTTGAACGGCCCGCTGTCTGCGCTGTATTCGCCATCGATACCGATTTCGCCATCAAAACTGCCGACGTCGCGGCTGGCCGCTTGCAGCGTCAGCCAGCGGCGATCCAGCAGATTGACCTGGGCTTGATGCTGGCGTTGCAGGTTGTATTGCTGAGCACGTGCGACCGCGCCGCCCGAAGCAGTGGAAGCCATCAAGTCAGCGTTGGTCAACTCCAGCACCAGTCGGCTGAGCAGTCGCGAATAGTCGCGCAGGCGCTGGTCGATGCGTTCTTGGCCGAAGGCGTTGGTGAGCACGGCTTCGTTATCTTTCTTCGGGTCATGCCAGGTCGAACCGCCAGGAATGGCCGGGTTATCGGTCTGGGTGTAGCCGTCCAGATCCCCCAGTTCCCAGTTGGTGGCCTCGACGTAGAGCACCGGGATATTCAGCTTTTCAAACGATTCGCCATCACTGCAGCAACCGGTGCCCGCCGGGTAGGCGGCATCGAGGCCAGGGTTGCTGAACAGGTTGATGTTGAGTTCTTTGGCGAGCTTGAACGCGTGCTCGCGCAATGAGGCCAGGCCAGGGTTGCTGACGCTGTTTTTGCCGGAGTGGGCGTACATCATGTCGCCGGTAATCAGGCTGTCGAGGTTAATCATGGCCAGCATGTTCTCGCGCTGGCTGGCGCTCAAGCTGTTGACGAAGGCTTTGGAGCCTTGCAGGCCTTCTTCTTCAGCACCAAAACCAATCACTTGCAGGCCGTATTCGAGCGGTACGCCGTTGAGGTTACGAGCGATTTCGGTGAGCACGCTGGCGCCAGAGCCATTGTCATCCAGGCCTTGCAGGGTCGGGCGGCCAAAGTACGTGTCGAAATGCGCACCGACCACCACGTATTGCGGCTTGCTGCCCGCCGCGTAGGCCACCACGTTTTGCGAGCTGCGGCTGTTACCGGCCCCCCAGGAAAAATCCTGGCGGCTGATGCTGTACGCATCGCCCATCTGGCTTTGCATCCAGTCGGCGGCACCGGCAAAGTTGGCCGTGCCCCGGTAGCGGCCGGGGTAGTCGTTAATCAGCTTATCGAGGGTAGTTGCAGCATGTTCGCCGTAGTTATAGGCATGGCCTTGGGTTGACAGCAGAGCGCCGGCAACGCTGACAGCGAGTGCGAGGGGTTTGATCACAACGTCTTCCTTGGAGTTATTAGAGGTTTAGCGATTTATCCTGTTGCAGGATGTGCGCCCTCTATTGGGCGTGTACGGCAGATTGACGCACTGTATTAATCCTTTGTCGCTCCTGTATAAACGGGCGCACTTTTTTGCGCCCGAACACGATTATTTAAATCAGGGCGTGACTCAAAATCGGGCAGGATTATGCGGCAGTGATGCGAAAAGTAGCACTGTGCTATCGGCTGTTCAGTCCATAAACGTCAAATAGACCGACTCCTGTAGGAGGGGCCGTCCCGTCTTCGACGCCGCGCTGTCGCGCAGCAAACAGGACAGCGAATATCTTCAGCATCCCCCAATCGGTTCCCTCTCCTTCGGGAGAGGGCTAGGGTGAGGGGGCTCTTAGAACAAGATCAAAAGATCGCGAGACAAGCTCGCTCCTACAGCAGGATGCAGCCTATGGCATCAATGCAGTATCTGGCTCAAGAACAGTCGGGTCCGTTCGTTCTGCGGGTTATCGAAGAAGGCATCAGGCGCTGCCTGCTCGACGATTTCACCTTTGTCCATGAAGATCACCCGGTCGGCCACGGTGCGGGCAAAGCCCATTTCATGGGTCACACAGAGCATGGTCATGCCGTCTTCGGCCAAACCAATCATGGTGTCCAGAACCTCTTTGACCATTTCCGGGTCCAGTGCTGACGTCGGCTCGTCGAACAACATGATTTTGGGCTTCATGCACAGCGCACGGGCGATGGCCACGCGCTGCTGTTGACCGCCGGACAACTGGCCGGGGTACTTGTGGGCCTGCTCCGGAATACGCACGCGCTCCAGATAATGCATGGCGATTTCTTCGGCCTGACGCTTGGGCATCTTACGCACCCACATCGGCGCCAGCGTGCAGTTTTGCAAAATGGTCAGGTGCGGGAAGAGGTTGAAGTGCTGGAACACCATGCCCACTTCACGGCGAATGGCTTCGATCTGTTTGAGGTCGTTGGTCAGTTCCACGCCATCGACCACGATGCGGCCTTGCTGATGCTCTTCAAGGCGGTTAAGGCAGCGGATGGTAGTAGATTTGCCCGAGCCCGACGGGCCGCACAGCACGATTCGCTCGCCTTGGTTGACGTTCAGGTTGATGTCTTTCAACACGTGGAACTGGCTGTACCACTTGTTGACATCCTGCATCTGGATAATCCCGGCAGGGCTGACAGGGTGTTTGTTTGCTTGATTCATTGCAGAACTCCTAACGTTTATGACCGGTGTCGAGCTTGCGTTCCAAATGCATGGAATAGCGCGACATGGCAAAACAGAACATCCAGAACACCAGAGCGGCAAACACATAACCTTCAGTGGCCATGCCCAGCCATTTAGGGTCGGCGGCGGCTTGCTTGACGCTGTTGAGCAGGTCAAACAGACCGATGATGATCACAAGGCTCGTGTCCTTGAACAGCGCAATAAAGGTGTTCACGATGCCCGGAATCACCAGCTTCAAGGCTTGCGGCAAAATCACCAGGCCCATGCTGCGCCAGTAACCCAGGCCCATCGCCGCGGCTGCTTCGTACTGGCCCTTGGGGATGGCTTGCAGACCGCCGCGCACCACTTCAGCCACGTAGGCTGACTGGAACAGAATCACGCCGATCAGCGCCCGCAGCAGCTTGTCGAAGTTCATGCCTTCGGGCAGGAACAGCGGCAGCATCACCGACGACATAAACAGCACCGTGATCAATGGCACGCCGCGCCAGAACTCGATAAAGGTCACGCACACCACCCGAATCGCGGGCATGTTCGAGCGGCGCCCCAATGCCAGCACGATGCCTAAAGGCAACGCGCCTGCAATGCCGACGGTGGCGATCACCAGTGTCAGCATCAGGCCGCCCCACTGGCTGGTCGACACGCTGGTCAGGCCCCAATAGCCGCCATGCAGCAGGGTGAAGGCCAGAACCGGGTACACCACCAGAAAGCCCAAGCCGTAAATGGCCTTGTGCGTAAAGCGAGAGATAAACAACGGCGCCGCGCCGATGACGGCCAGCCACACGGTCAGGTCGACGCGCCAGCGCAGGTCAGCAGGGTAGTAGCCATACATGAACTGCCCGAAGCGCTGCTGAATGAACACCCAGCAGGCGCCTGATTGGGTGCAGTCGGCGCGGGTGCTGCCTGTCCAGTTCGCGTCAAGGATCGTCCACTGCACCAGCGGCGGCACTGTCAGGTACAGCAGGTAGAACGCCAGCAACGTCAGCAGGGTGTTGAAAGCACCGCTGAACAAGTGGGTGCGCATCCATGCGATGGGGCCGAACACCTTGTTCGGGGGCGGCAGGTCGGGCTTGAAATGATGAGTCGTCATGGCCGTCTCCTTAGCGTTCGATCAGCGCAATGCGCTTGTTGTAAACGTTCATCAGCAAAGAAATGCTAATGCTGATCGCCAGGTACACGCTCATGGTGATCGCAATGACCTCAATGGCCTGGCCGGTCTGGTTGAGCACCGTTCCGGCAAACAACGAGACCATTTCCGGATAGCCGATCCCGGCCGCCAATGATGAGTTTTTTGCCAGGTTGAGGTATTGGCTGGTCAGCGGCGGAATGATCACCCGCAGGGCTTGCGGGATGATCACCTTGCGCAGCGTCGGCCCGGGGCGCAGGCCCAGGGAACGTGCGGCTTCGGTCTGACCGTGGCTGACCGAGGTGATGCCCGAGCGCACGATCTCGGCGATAAACGCTGCGGTGTACACCGTCAGGGCCAGGGTAAGCGCCAGCAGTTCCGGGATCAGCACCCAGCCACCGACAAAGTTGAAACCCTTGAGCTCGGGCATTTCCCACTGCAGCGGCGCGCCAAAAATCAGCGCGCATGCCCCGGGAATCACCAGCAGCAAGCCCAGCCCGGCCCAGAACTTATGAAACAGTTGGCCGGTGGCTTCAAAGTGTTGGTTGGCCCGGCGCACCATCAAGCCGACAGCAACGAGGGCAAGCAGCACGCTGCATGCAAATGGCCAAAAGCCGTCAGCGGCCAGCGCCGCGGGCATGTTCAGGCCCCGGCTGCTGACAAAGAAGGTGTCATTGACGTTATGGCTATTGCGCGGTCCCGGCATGCTCAGGAACACCGCAAAGTACCAGAACAGGATTTGCAGCAGCGGCGGAATGTTACGGAACACTTCCACATACACTGTCGCCAGCTTGTTGATCATCCAGTTGGGGGACAAACGCGCCACGCCGATGATGAAGCCGAGGAGGGTGGCCAGAACCACGCCAATCACCGTCACCAGCAAGGTGTTGAGCAAGCCGATGACAAAGACTCTGGCATAGCTGTCCGATTCGCTGTAATCGATTAAATGCTGCGCGATACCGAAACCGGCGCTGCGCTCAAGAAACTCGAAACCCGAGGTGATCCCTCGGTGTTGCAGGTTGGTCTGGGTGTTATTGAACAGGTACCAGCCCAGTGAAACGACCGCCACAATCGTAATGATCTGAAACAGCCACTCACGCACTTTGGGATCGCTGAAGCGCAGCTTCTGCTTGGGTGCGTCGATTAGGTTTTGCATGGAATGCCCCGGAAAAAAGCAACAGAACATCGCCCGGCGATCAACCGCCGGGCGACAACGCATTCAACGATCAGCGCACAGGCGGTGCGTATTGAATGCCGCCGTTGTTCCACAGCGCGTTCAGCCCGCGGTCGATTTGCAGAGGGCTGCCTTTGCCCAGGTTTCGCTCAAAAACTTCGCCGTAGTTGCCGACTTGTTTGACGATCTGCACCACCCAGTCCTTGCGCAGCTTCAGGTCTTTGCCGTATTCGCCGTCGGCACCCAGCAGGCGGGCTACGTCGGGGTTCTTGCTGGTTTTGGCTTGAGCTTCCACGTTCTTCGACGTAATGCCCGCTTCTTCAGCGTTGAGCATGGCGTAACCCACCCAGCGCACGATGGCCAGCCAGTCGTCGTCGCCGTTGCGCACGATTGGGCCCAGCGGCTCTTTGGAAATGGTTTCTGGCAGGACGACGTAATCCTCAGGGTGGGCTAGTTTGCTGCGCTGTGCGTAGAGTTGGGACTTGTCGGAACTCAGTACGTCACAGCGGCCGGACTCCAGCGACTTGGCGCTTTCATCGGAGGTGTCGAAGGTGATCGGGCTGTACTTCAGATTATTGGCGCGAAAGTAGTCGGACACGTTCAGCTCGGTGGTGGTCCCGGCGAGGATGCACAGGGTTGCTCCGTCCAGTTCCTTGGCACTCTTTACGCCGAGCTTTTTGTTGACCAGGAAACCAACGCCGTCGTAATAGGCGATAAACCCCGGGAATTTCATGCCCATTCCTGCATCGCGGGAGCTGGTCATGGTGGTGTTGCGCGACAAGATGTCGATTTCGCCCGATTGCAGGGCAGTGAAGCGCTCCTTGGCATTCAACTGGCTGAATTTGACCTTGCTGGCGTCACCAAACACGGCGGCAGCCACCGCGCGGCAGACGTCAGCGTCAATGCCCAAAATCTTGCCGTGGGCATCCGGTACCGAGAAGCCCGGTAAACCATCGGAGACACCACATTGGATAAACCCTTTCTTCTGAATGGCGTCCAGTGTGGCGCCCGCCGAGGCGCCACTGGCAAGACCCATCAGGGACGTGGCGGCGAGCGTGAGCCCTGCAAGTTTCAATCTATTCATTCCAATGCCTCAAGTGATGTTTCATTGTTGTTATCGGATGCTTGAGTGTCTTCGCGTTCAAATAAGTGTTGAGCGAAGTAAGTGCCAGTCTCATTAAATGATCGGCACTAAAGTTGATGAAGGCTAAATGGGCTAGCCAAGAGCGCTTTTTATAAACAGCCTTTAATAGTGTTATTTATTCACAGGTACGCCAGAGAGCGTCAGTGCCCTTGCTTGAATAAGTTCTTGAACCAAAGAGGCCCACACTAAACCTTGTGTTGTGCCTCCGGCATAAGTTGCTCCGGCGGCAACACGATTAAATGCACACCAATGCACAATCGACAGGCCATCTTGAGTACCGGGCCGGGCGCATTCAATGATCTGTAAGTTGTCACTTTCGATCGCCTTGGCATAGGCGTTTGGGAAATGCCGGGCAACAGCGGCCAGGCAGGCGGCGAGTATGTGTTGTTTGTCCGCCGGGCTTGCATCGGGTGGCACCTGGCCGCCGGAGACAAGAATGTGGCCTGCGTCCAGGCGGCAATTCATGACGCCGATTGGCAACGCGTAGTGCAACTTGACCCCGCGCAGGTCGGCGCCTTCGTTGCCGACAGCGATCAATTTGAAAAACCAGCCGGTGATCGGTAAGACGTCTGGTTGCTCAACGCCCATGGCGGTGACGACGAAGTGCTCTCTGCTCAGTTCGGTCATTTGCCCCCGGCTCAGACGCTGGGGCCGGAACTGAACCCCGGCGCGCTGCAAAAGCGTCACCAGCTCGGCCATCACCTCGACAAACGCCAGCTCGTATCCCGATACCTCAACGGCGCGACTGATCCCGGGGATTGCATACTTGGCCTCAAATTGCTGCTGGCTGATCTCCAACGGCTCGCCGCCCGGCCTGCCACTCGGCCAAGGTGAACGTTCAATCGCGCATTGCTCGCCAATTGCTGCGTCTGCGCCTTCGTCTCCTTCTCGATAGGCCCGCACAATCCCTGCCTTGGCGAAAGGGCGCAGTGACGGGTTGTCGGCCAGGAGCTTTTCAAACAGCTCGATGCCTGCGCGATTACACGCAATGGCCAAGTGTTGATTGGCGGGCAGCAAGTAGTCGTTATGCAGCGGCTTTGCCGCCGTCTCTGTTGCAGACAGATGGCGCATATTGACGTTCTTGTGACTGGCGCCATCGCTCTCCTGATCCCCGCCGTAGACCGTGACCTGATAATTCGCCAGGCGGCACATCACCGCCTGGAGCAGACCATTGATGCCTCTGCCAATGATCGACACGCTGGGCGCTCCGGCCTCAACCGGCCTGGTCGGGATCATCAGTGAGCGGGCACATTGACGCCTGACAAGGCCGCGCAAGGCCGTAAGGCTCAGTTGCACGCAAACGGCATAGTCAAGGTCGCGCTGGCAGGCTTCAGTGGTTGCCGCCTGCGTCGTCAACGTCGCTGGCTGGCACCACGTTGAGGTGCTACAACCGAGCGCCAGGGTGCGCAGACGAAAGGCATCCAGTGTTGCGGGCCCGTAGTCGACGATCAACTGGATGCCTTGAGCCTTTGCCAGAGCCTGCAACGCCGCATCGCTGAACACCTGCGGTTTGGCGACACAGACCACGCGGGCCTGAGGGTTAAGGCTCTCAATGAGGGCACGGTCAATGCGCTGTGTGGAGCCCTCATTCAGTGACAAACAGATCGCGACGGCATTCGCCCCTTGCAATGCTTCAAGCCAGTCAACGACAAATGAGACCCGGTTAACCGGCGCTGGCGTTTGGCCGGGGCGCACTAACACCGTGACTCGGATGTCCGGGTTTTGCTCAAGCAACAGGTTGACCAGCGCTTTGCCGACATTGCCGTAGCCCAGCACGCTAACAGCCTGTGCAGTGCAGCCATCGGCCAGTGTCAGCCAATGGGCGATATAGGCCGCTACATGCGGCGCGTTAACCCCCGGCGTATTGATCACCCGAACATGGTTGGGTGCGCACAGGTCCAGCCGCACTTTATCCAGGCTCGAGCCTCTGCGAATCAGCACAAGATCGCCGAATGGGTGGCACGTTCGCCACAGGTCAATCACCTCGGCATCAATGCTTTGATCTCCGACAACGAGGGTTGAGGGGCGCAGCAGTGCGATCTGTATCAGCAACGTTTGCCGGGTTAATGTCGGGGGCATAAAGATCACATTGCTGGGCGCATCGGCTTTCCAGCCACTGGACACCGGCGCGATATGTAAGATGTTTTCGGTAGTGGCAATCAGTGATGCAGCAACTGGCGGAACGCAAGAGAGCCTCATAGCGTTATCTCCAACACTTCTGACCTGTTAATGCCTCACGCAGAGGCACTTAATAAAGTTGGCGTTGCAACAGTAAGCATGGGGTTTGAATGGGGGGTGAATATAGGGATTAACGTCAAGGGACTTTGAGTGAGATATGACCAAAGTTCAAGGCAAGTTGGATCGTTACTAATGTCTTGAACGTGATCATGATTAAGTCCCGTGTGATTTAAAAATGCGTCATCTAATTACCTCGGCAAAACTAGCAGTAACTAGCATCAAGGTCTGTAGGACGCTTCCTAAATTTCAGGATTACTTGATGTGGGTGTCGACTGCGACACCCACATCACCTCTAAGGGCGCCAGCCCAATTGGCTGGATATTTGTTGCGAGGCTTCCATGAGTTGTTTGACGTAGTCCTGCTTCAGTTCTTCGCGAAAGCGAAAGCACGGAAAGGACACGCTCATGCCACCGATCACATGGCCAAAGCGGTCCCTGATCGGCGCCGCCAGGCAGCGCATGTTGTCTTCGAATTCCTCATGGTCTTCGCCATAGCCTTGCTCGCGCACCAACGCCAGTTCGTGCAGGTACTCATCAATGCTGGTGAGGGTGTTGGCGGTTCGACGCTCAAAACTTTTTGCCTACTGGCGTGGCGAAGCCGCCGTCCGCCGCGAGGCCGACCCGCTCCCACCCTTGAGCAGTTTTATGCCGTACAGGATCAATACGCAAAAGCACTGCGGTGCTTTTGCACAAAGTCTTCCCAACGCACAGGCTGGCGGCCGGTAATGGCCGTGAAGTTGTCAAACGTGTCCTGGGCACCCGGGATGCTGTTGGCGGCCATGCGTTTAAAGTTGTCATACACGCAACTCATGTACGCCATCTCGGCACCGGCTGCACGCATGTTTTCCAGGAACACTTCGGGTGGCTGGGCGTCGTAGCGAAACGGCTGGCCCAATACCCGCGTCATGATGTTGGCCACGTCACCGTAGGATTGCACGTCGTAACCCAAGCGATATGTTTGGCCAGCGTGTGTGTCCGGGTGCAACAGCGCTTGTGCGGCCACGCGGGCAACGTCTTCGCCATCGACCCAACTGAACGGCGTATCGCCGGTGTACTGCTCAATCACCCCGGATTTCACCGCTTGAGTCCCGTCATAGCTCAGCAGGTTTTGCATAAAGCACTCAGGGCGCAAGTGGGTGAACGAAAAGCCCGACCATTCAATGTACCGCTCCACCAACTGGTGCCAGGCCCAATGCCCGATGCTGGCGTCGTCACGTCCACAGGCACCCAGGTGCACGATGTGCTGCACCCCGGCTTTTTTCGCCTGGTCCACAAACACTTTGCTTTGGCGCAGCATGTCGACGGTGTAACCGGTCACCAGCAAGACCCGGTCGATGCCCTGTAAGGCGGGCGCCAGGGTTTCTTCTTTATCAAAGTCCATGATCACCGTGCGGATGCCCTGCGCCTCGAACGGTTGGGCTTTGGCGGTTGAGCGCACCGCCGCGACCAAGGTGATGCTGTCGTCGTCCTGCAACAAGCGCAGCGTGTCACCGCCGATCTGGCCCGTGGCGCCGGTGATTAAAACGGTGGGTTTTTGCGAGGTCATAAAATCGCCTGTGGGGTGAGTAAAGTCGTGGCGCTGAGCTTACTGGGGAAATAGGGGCGTATTTACGATACCTTTTACCGAATAAAGTGAACTGAGTTCATCAATAAGAGGCCGTCATGTTTTCTTCCGAGCGCTTGAAGGGTATCGATGTGTTTGTCTGCGTCAGCGACTCGGGCAGTTTCAAGGCGGCGGCCGAGCGCATGAACCTCACCGCGTCTGCGGTGAGCAAAGGTATTGCGCGGCTGGAAAGCCGCTTGCAGGTGCGGCTGTTCAATCGCACCACCCGGCGCCTGGCCCTGACCGATGCGGGCACGGCGTTTTATCGCACGTGCACGGCCGTGCTGGCGGATCTGGAAGAAGCCGAGCTGACGCTGCACGCCGACTCAGCGCAGCCGCGCGGGCGTATTCGCATCGACCTGCCCGCCGCTTTTGGGCGCTTGCAGGCGTTGCCGGTGGTGTTGGCGTGTGTGCAACAGTACCCGCAGTTGCAGCCGCACCTGTCGTTTTCTGACCGCTTTATCGACCCGGTGGAAGAAGACGTCGACGTGGTGGTGCGCGTGGGCGGCCCGGACGTCTGGCCGGCGGCGTGGGGGCACCGTTATCTGGGCAGCGAGCGGCATGTGTTCTGCGCCTCGCCTGCTTACCTCAAGCAACACGGCGAGCCCGTGACCGAGCGCGATCTGGAGCATCACGTGTGCGTGGCTTACGGTCGCGCAGACGGCACTGTCAGCCCTTGGCGTTTTGTGGGCAAGCAGGGCGCCGCCATGGAGCGTCGGGTGATGTCAGCGCAGTACATCGTCGGCGATGGCGAGGCGCAGGTCATCACGGTCATGGCCGGTTGCGGGATCGCGCAGTTGCCCACCTGGCTGATCAAGCAACAACTGGCCGAGGGCAGCCTGGTCGAAGTGCTCCCGCACCTGGCGAGCGAGGGGTTGGCGATTCATTTGGTGTGGCCCAAAAACCGTGATGCGTTACCCAAGGTCAAGGTGCTGTTGCAGGCACTGGCGCAGGGCTTGATGCCCGGCTTACAGCGGTAGCACCCGGTCATTGATAACGTTCTTCATCACCAGCGTCGACACCAGCCGCTGCACGTTGGGCAACGAGGTGAGGTGTTCGTCGTAAAGGCGCTGAAAGGCCGGCAAGTCTTTGGTGATGACTTGCAGCAAGTAATCCGGGTCGCCGAACAGGCGCTGCGCTTCGATGATCTGCGGGATCTGAGGCAGCGCCGCCTCAAAGTCGGCAATGGCCTGGCGGGTGACTTCGCGCAAGGTCACGAACACGATCGCAGAAAAGCTCAAGCCCAGTTCCTTGGGCGCCAGCAGGGCGCGATAGCCCAGGATCACCCCCGATTCCTCCAACGCCCGCACCCGTCGATGGCACGGCGAAAGGCTGAGGCCCACGCGTTCTGCGAGTTCAGTGAGGGACAAGCGGCCATCGGCGTGCAGCTCAGCGAGAATCTTGCGGTCAATTCGATCCACGTGGAAGAACCTTCTAGGTTGATAGCGCTCTAGGGGGATAAACGAAAGATAATCCTATCAGCATTTCCCTATTCTTCTACGGGCTGCCCACGCTTCAAAACGGCGTGGTGTACACCCCTCCGGCTCACTGTAGAAGGTAGAACCCTGTGACTCTCAGCGTATTGGCCGCTTTTTGGGCGGTGTCTTTTCTGTTCATCATTACCCCCGGTGCAGACTGGGCCTACGCGATTTCTGCGGGTATGCGCGGGCGTCTGGTAACCCCTGCGGTGGCCGGTTTGCTCTCGGGGCATTTGCTGGCGACGGTGGTGGTCGCGGCCGGGGTTGGCGGGTTGGTGGCGAGCCACCCGATGATCTTGCGGGCCATGACCATTGCCGGTTCCGGGTATTTGCTCTGGTTGGGCATCAGCATGATTCGTCACCCCTCGACGCCCGAGTCAGGCAGCGTGCAAGTGGCCGATTCCGGGTTGCGCTGGGCCTGGAAGGGGCTGTGTGTCAGCGGCTTGAACCCCAAGGTGTTTCTGCTGTTTTTGGCTTTGCTGCCGCAGTTCACTGACCCGCTGTCCGTGTGGCCGATACCCGCGCAAATTGTCGCCTTGGGCGCACTGCACGCGTTCAGCTGTGGCGTGGTGTACCTGATGGTCGGCTTCGGTGCCAAGGCCGTGTTGCAGACCCGCCCCAGCGCGGCGCAAAACGTCAGCCGCGTGTCGGGCGCGATCATGATCGTGATTGCCGTGGTGTTGCTGGCTGAGCAAGTGCTGCATTAAAAGCGGCTATGCTCCAGCGACAACCTTTAGGGAGGGACGCAACGTGACGACTGACACCACACCGCACGCGGTGGTTGAATTCTGGAAGCAGGCCGGCCCCACGCACTGGTTTGCCAAGGACGAGGCCTTCGACAAGCGCTTTCGTGAGACCTTCTACACCGCGCACTTTCAGGCCGCCAGGCGCGAGCTTGAGCCTTGGGCCGCACATCCAGATGGCGCGCTGGCGTTGCTGCTGTTGCTGGACCAATACCCGCGCAATGCCTTCCGTGGCACCGCGCACATGTTCGCCACCGACCCGTTGGCGCGTTTTTACGCCCGCAAGGTGATTGAGGCGCAGCTGGATCAACAGATTGAAGTGGCGTTGCGCGGGTTCTGTTACTTGCCGTTTGAGCATTCCGAAGACGCCGATGACCAGCGCCTGTCGTTGGAACTGCATGAAAAACTCAACCCCCAAGACATCCGTTGGGCCAAGGAACACGCCGATATCATTGAGCGCTTCGGGCGTTTTCCCCATCGCAACGACGTCTTGGGGCGTGTCTCGACCGAAGAGGAACGCGCGTTCCTCGCCGCGGGTGGATTTGCTGGCTGACGCGATGTGCACGTGTCTCGCGATCTTTTTGAAAGATCAAAAGATCGCGAGGCAAGCTCGCTCCTACAGAGATTAGAGATCAGAAATCAGCTTTGAGTGACATGACAAAATTGCGCGGTTCGCCATAGAAATTGCCGAAGCCTTCGGTGCCGACGGTCACGTAGTAGCGCTTGTCGAACAGGTTGTTGCCGTTCAGTGCCACCGACCAGGTGTCGTCGATGCGATAGCTCACGCGGCCGTTCCACACGGCGTAGCCTGACTGGGTCATGTCATTGCCGCTGATGGGCGAGACGCGGTAGTTGCTGCTCTGGGCATTGACCCCGGCGCCCACACTGACGCGGTCCAGCGCGCCGCTCAGGCCGTAGTCGGCCCACACTCGCAGCAAGTGGCGCGGCACGTAAGAGTTATAGGGCACGCCATTTTGCGCGGCGTCGGCGTCTTCCAGCACTTTGGTCTGGGTGTAGGTATAGCCGGCCAGCAGTTGCAGGCGATCAATGACTTCGCCGCTCACTTCGGCTTCAAAACCCTGGGCGCGCACTTTGCCGGAGTTTTGCGAGCAACTGCTGTCGGGGCACAGCGGATCATCTTGGGCGGCATCTTTTTGAATCGTACGGAACAGGTTGAAGGCGCTGTTCAGACGCCCGTCAAACCATTCGCCCTTGATGCCCACTTCGTAACTCTGGCCAACCAATGGCTTGAGCGTGGCGCCGCTCAGGGTTCTGTAGTTGCCTTGCGGGGTGAAAATGTCGGTGTAGCTGGCGTAGGCGGTCAGGTTGTCATTGAGGTCGAACAACACGGCGGCAAACGGGGTGACTTGCCCGGTTTCTTTGGCTTGGGTATGCACCGGGGTGCCTTCACCGCGCCAGTACGACACGGAGTCGCTCTTGGAGGAGTACCAGCTCACCCGGCTGCCCACTACTAATGTCAGCGGTTCGGCCAGTTTCAGGCGGGCGATGGAGTAGGCGCCGTATTGCTTGATGCGCATGTCCATCGGGCCGCCACGGGTGGCATTGGCCAGGTAGTAGCTGTCGTCGGGCTGCGGCAGGTGGTGGTTGGGGTCAAATACGTTTTGCCGATCCGGGAGCAACGCCACAGCGAAGAAGTCATCCTTTCGGGAGCGACTGGCATTGGCCCCGACCGTGAGTTCGTGCTGCTGGCCAAAGGCATCGAAGGTGCCGTTAAGGTAGGCGTCAAAACCGTAGTCGACTTGGTCATAGTCATAGGTGCTGCCAATGACCAGTGTGTTCGATTGGGTGGCACCCACCGGTACCGAGCCGCTGGGGAAGGCGTATTCCATGTCCTGGGTGTTTTTGGAGTAGACCCCGGCAACCTTCACGGCCCAATCGTCATTGAGTTGATGTTTTAAATCGCCGAACCAGGTGGTGCGCTTGCTACGCTGATGGTTCCACGCCGGGTTCAGGCACGTGGAGCGCTTGAGCTTCAGGTCACTGCCATCGGCATAGCGCGGCAAACCGCCCCAGCAGGGTGTGGCGTCGACGTCTTCATAGGCCAGGCCGATGCCCAGCGTGGTGTCGGGGCTCAGGTCGATATCCAGCGCACCGTAGTAGATCTGGTCCTTGCGCTGCCCGACGTCGTAGAAATACTGGCGCGTTTGTTCGGTGATCACTGCCCGGCCGCGCACGCTGCCGGTGTCGTTCAGCGGGCCGCCCGTGTCGATCTGCCCGCGGTAGTTGTCCCATGTGCCAGCTGACAGCGACAGTTGGGTGTGCGGGGTGTATTCGCCGCGCTTGCGCACAAAGTTCACGCCGCCCGAGGTGCCGCCCGCGCCTTTCATCATCCCGGCGGCGCCGCGCAGCACTTCT
Source organism: Pseudomonas helleri (assembly GCF_045830615.1). NCBI lineage: Bacteria > Pseudomonadati > Pseudomonadota > Gammaproteobacteria > Pseudomonadales > Pseudomonadaceae > Pseudomonas > Pseudomonas helleri. The sequence goes on from NZ_CP174501.1 coordinate 974,506, forward strand.
ACCCGGTCGTAGATCGCCATGTCGCTGTTGAAGCTGTCGGCCTGCACGTAGCTGCTGCCAATGTCCAACGGCACGCCATCGTACTGGTATTGGCCGGTCATGCGAAAGCCACGGGAGTAGAAGTACTTGCCGCCCATGGGCGAGTCGTACACGGTGATGCCCGGAGTTTTTTCCATCACCTGCTCGATGGTGTTGAGGTTCTGGTCATCGAGCATTTTGCGGGTCATGACGGTGATGGACTGCGGGGTTTCCTTGAGGCTGTGCGCGCCCTTGCCGATGGTTACGGCGCGCGCGCTGTAGGAGCCTGAACCTTCAGTGGTGGCATCCAGGCTGCGCTCGGTAATGCTGGTGACGCCCAGTTGCAATGCCTGCGCATCGTGTGGTGCCGGTTCGACGCTGAAGCTGCCTTGCGCGGTGATGCGCAATTGCAGGCCGCTGCCGCGCAGGGCTGTTTCCATGGCGTGCTCTGGCGATATCTGGCCGATCACCGCAGGTGCCTGTTTGCCCTGTACCAGCCCCGGTTCCAGCGACACGATGTGCCCGCTTTGGCTGGCGATGGCGTTCAACGTCGTGGCCAGGGGACCTGCGGGCACATTGAAATTGACCTCTTGGGCTTGCACCCAGGCAGGGTTGGCCAGGGCGGCAAGGGCTACAGCGGCGTAACGGGTGTGGGGCCACGGGTTGAGCACAGCATTCTCCTGATCGTGTGGAAGTCTCAGGAGATAGGTGGGCTGAGAATTAAAAACCGGACACGGATGCGAGCAATTATCAAAAATATTTTGCGCCGTGGCTCAGGCCGGCCGGATCAACGTCAGCCACGGGCTGTAGCGGTCCACGCGAATGGGTAGGGTTTCGGCCAACGCGGTGTAGGCCCGGTCGGGGTCATTCAGCGGGTACACGCCTTGTACACGCAGGCCGCGCACTTCAGGGGCGACACGCACCAGCCCGCGGGTGTAAGGGCGCAGCGCATCGACCACCTGCGCCAGGGAGTCATCCAGCACGTTCAGCCGACCGTTCAACCACTCGGCGCGGTAATGCTGATCGCCGGCTTGCGGCACGATCTGCCGGGGGTAGAGCAGGGCAGACTGGCCTTCTTGCAGGGCCAGGGTGGTGCCGTTGAACAACCGGGTTACAACCGCATGCTCAAGGACCACGACGCGGCTGGCCGCTGATTCTTGCGAGACCAGAAAGCGCGTGCCCAAGGCTTGTACCTCGCCCTCGGCGGTGCGCACGCGAAGCGGACGACGCGCATCGGGCGCAACCTGAATCACTAACTCGCCACGGCGTAAAATCACCAGCCGTTGCTGGCTGTTGAAGTGCAGGTCAACCGCGCTGTTGGCATTGAGGCTAAGGCGGCTGCCATCGGCCAGGTTAAAGTCGTCGCGCTCACCCACCCCGGTCGACAAATCGGCCAGCAACGATTCACCCAACGGGCTGCTGGCGCCCAGCCATAACCCCCCGCCGAGCAGGCCCAAACCGGCCAGCGTGCGCAAAGCGTCCCGTCGTGTGGTGCTCGGTTGCAGCAGCACTAACCGTGCTTCACCCGCCTGGCCAGGCAAGCGCCGGTCCAGCGCGCGAACGGTATTGAACGAGCCACCGAGGCGCTTTTGCAGGGTGTCCCACGCGTGCACATGCGCCGGGTCTGCGGCCAGCCATGCGTTGAAACGCTCCAGCAAGGCGGCGTCTGGCGTGTCAGCGCGCAGCTTCACCATCCAGTCAATGCTCTGTTCGCTGACCGGGTCCAGGCGTAACTCGCTCATAGCGCTGCCTCGCACAGATAACACTGGCGCAATGCCTGTTTCATGTAGCGGCTGACGGTGCGTTCCGACAGGCCGAGTTTTTGCGCAATCGCCACATAGCTCAGGCCGTCCAGCTGGCTATACAAAAAGGTGGCCTTGACCACCAGTGGCAAGCCATCGATAGCCCGGTCGATGGCCACCAGCGCTTCAATTAACAGCAACTGTTCTTCGGGGGAGGGCACCACGGTTTCCGGGAGCAAGGCCAGGCGTTCCAGATAGGCACTTTCCAGTTTGCCGCGTCGGTGCCGATCGAAAATCAAACGTCGCGCAATCGTCGATAAATAAGCCCGCGGCTGCTCGATGCTGTCCGGGTCGACCCGCGCGGCGAGCATTTGGCAAAACGTGTCGGCTGCCGTGTCCTCGGCATCCGCAGGGTTACGCACGCGCCGACGAATATGCTGCAGCAACCAACGGTGGTGATCGCTGAAAAAGAAGCCCAGCTTGCGAGTCGAGAGAGGTTGCACCGGTCGGTTTTCCAGAAGGTGAGTGCGAATCGTTCTCAAGTCTAGCGGCGATATGATGGCAACTGCAATCACCGCCGAGCGAAACATATGATCTGGGTCTCGTGACGGGTTTTAGGCCTGGGCTATAGTGGCGCCAGCCTGAACACCTCGACCTGATGTGGAGTCACCGATGACGTACCGAGCCTTGCTGACCTTGCTTGTGACCCTGAATGCCGGACTGTTTAGCCTGGGGGCTGTGGCGGCGGGCGATGCAGAGGCGGGTGGCAAGTTATTCACCAAGACCTGCGGCGGGTGCCACAGCATCGGGGAAAACGCCCGCAGCGGTTTTGGGCCGCACTTGAATGGTGTGATCGGGCGCCAGGCCGGGAGTTTGCCGGGTTACCAGTTTTCGCAGGCGATGAAAAATTCAGGCGTGGTCTGGACCCCCGAGACACTCGCGGCGTACATCGAAGCTCCGAAAAAAGTGGTGAAGGGCACGCGCATGATTTTCTGGGGCATCAGCGACCCGGAGAAAATCGCCAACCTGCTGGCCTATATCGAAACCTTCAAAGACCAGTAATCACAGGATGTCTTGCAAATAATCCTTGAGGGTCAGCAGCGGCGCGTTCAGTTGCTCAAGGCTGTGCGCCTGTTGGACCCCAAGCGCCAGCTTCTGCAATTCGCGACCCATGGGCGAGTCCGCACCACCGATGGCGTCCATGGCCAGGTCGATGCACTCATCAATTTTGGCCTTGATCGCCTCCAGGTCGCCCTTGCGCACCAGAAAAGCAAACACATCACGCTGGTAGTCACTCATGACCCTGTCGTCGCGCAGAATCGGGCTTTGGCCCTCAGCTTCGTAGGCGAGCTTGAGCGAGAAAAGGGCGACGGTTTCCAGCGGGCGTTCCATGGGGCGGGGTCCTGTGGCGGGGATTGAGCGGGGGATGATGGCTTTTTTGCCGGTGAAAAAAAAGTCTTGGGTATCAGTAAAAACGCCGCCGTCTCATCATTGAGAGGGCGGCGCTATGAGCGTTACCGGTTTAGAACGTGTACTTGGTCGTCAACATCACGTTACGCGGCGGGCCATAAGAGCCGCTGCGGAAGTTCTCGTCCAGCGAGCTGATGTACTTTTTGTCGAACACGTTGTTGAGGGTGGCCGTGGCCGACCACTGTGGTGTGAGTTGATAGCGCGCCATCAGGTTGGCAACGGCGTAGTCGCTTTGCTTGACCTTGGCCGGGGTGGTGAGTTGCCAGCTGTCCACGGTCATATGGATTGCACTTTGCCAGTTGACCCCGCCGCCGAGGGTCACGCGGTCCAGTTCGCCAGGCAGGCGGTAGGTGGTCCAGACCTTCAGCATGTCGGCCGGGATGATGGTTTTGACGCGTTCGTTATCAGCGTCTTTGACCACGCTGTGGCTATAGCTGGCGCTGAGGTTCCAGTCGGGCAGCAGTTCGCCGCTGACTTCCATATCAATGCCACGGGTTTTGGTCTTTTTCGCGACATATGCGGTCAGGTTGTCGTTGCCGATCACCAGCCCGTCGGCGATGGCGTCGTTGTCCAGGTCAACTTCAAACAGCGCAATGGCGGTGTTCAAGCGGCCGTCGTAGTAATCACTCTTGAGACCGATTTCGTAGTTGTCGCCTTTACGCGGGTCCAGCAAGTTGCCGCTGGTGTTGCGGTAGGGTTGCGGCTTGAAGATGCTGGTGTAGCTGGCGTAGACCGAGTGGTTGGGGGTCAGGTCATAGACCACTCCGGCGTACGGCGTGACCTTGCCGTTGACCCGCAAGGTGTCATCGGTGTTGAAGCGCTGCATGTTCGCGACGTTGTAATGCAGAAAGGCATCGTAGCGATAGTTGCTCACGCGTGTGCCAAGGATGACAGAGAGGTCATCGGTGGGTTTGAGCCGGGTGGCCAGGTACACACCGTTCTGCCATTGGTTGATGTTGTCGTCTTCGCGGTTGAAGTTGTAAGAGGCGTTGGGCGCGTAGTTGTCCCAGTTGTAAATATTCACCGGCTTGCCGCTGACGCCATTGTCGCTGGTGCCGTTGGCCAGCAGGTTGCCGAAGCCGTTACGGCGGTTTTCGTAGCTCTGATAGTTAAACCCCACCACCAGTTCGTGCTCGCGCCCCAGCCATTGGTAAGGGCCGGACAGCATCACATCCAGGCCTTTTTGCTCTTGGGTATTGTCGCCCTTGGTCGCGGTGTAACTCAGGCCGCTGCCGGTCTGCGGGTTAAGGAACCCCGTGGTGGTACCGACGATGATCGAGTCGTACTCGCGGGTGCCGTACAGGGAGTTGGCAGAGACCTTCAGCGTCCAGTCATGGGCCAGTTTTTGCTCGATCGAGGCGAAGGCATTCACCGACTCCTGGCGGTTGGTGCTGTCGCGGCTGGCCGGGTTTTCGCTGCGCGACAGGTGCAGTTGGTTGCCCTTGTTGTCCACCATCGGCAGGCCGGTGGTAGAGAAACCGCGCGGGTCGTTGTAAAGGTATTCGGCCCCGACGGTCAGCAGCGTGCTGTCACTCAGGTCGGCTTCTGCCACGCCGTAGAGGATGGTTTTTTCCTGCTGCAGGTAATCGGTAAAGCTGTTGGCTTGCTGATAGGCGGCGACGGCGCGCCCGCGCACATTACCGGTCGGCGTCAGCGGGCCGGACACGTCCACTTCCGTGCGGTACAGGTCCCATGAGCCGAGGCCGGCGCTGAAGTAACCCTGGAACGTCGATGTGGGCTTTTTGCGCACCATATTGATGGTGCCGGAAGGGTCGCCCGTGCCGGAGAGCAAACCGGACGCACCGCGCAGCACTTCGATGTGGTCATAAATCGCCATGTCTGACAGCGCTTGTGGCAATGCCTGGCTGAACGCGAATGAGGTGGTCGGCATGCCGTCGTATTGATAGTTATCAATCGCCAACCCGCGGGAGAACACATACAGGCGATCACTGCCGGGGCTTTGCACGTTGATACCGGGCGTTTGCTCCAGCACCGAGCCGATGCTGCTGAGGTTTTGGTCGTCGATGCGCTGACGGGTCATGACGCTGACAGACTGGGGCGTCTCTTTAAGGCTCAGGTTGAGCTTGGTGGCCGTAGCCGTGGAGCCGGTGGTGTAGGAACCGGTATTTTCGCTGACTTCACCCAGCGCTTGGCCGGTGATCGACGTGGCCCCCAGTTGCAACGAGCCATCCTTTGCTGCGGGCACCAGCACGTACGCCCCATTGGCCTGGCGCTGAGCCTGCAAGCCACTGCCTGCCAGCAAGCGCGCAAGGCCTTCGTCAACGCCATAAGTGCCGTTAAGGCCCGACGTGGTCATGCCTTGGGTTTGTTCGGCGTTAAACGACAGCGTCACATTCGCCGCCGTCGCAAACAGGCTCAGCGCGGTGCCCAGTGAGCCGGCATTGATCTGGTAGGCGTGGGTCTGGGTTTGCGCCGACACGTGGGGGGCGACCAAGGCTGCGGCCGCAGAGGCACCGAGCGCCACCGCCAGGCGAATGGCCTGCGCGAGCGGCTTGGCGGCGCTAAGGGTAAATCGTGACATACAGGTTTCCTTCCGTTGGCAGGGGCAGAGGCGCAGCTGTGATCGCTGCTTTCTGTACATGGCCGAACGAAAACTGAAATCGGCAACCCTTAGTGGGAATTATTCGCAAAAAAACTTAAGCCGCTTCGACAGTGGCCCAATAACGCGTGATGAAACGCACCGTGACCGGCAGCGACTGGCTGAGGTTTTCCAGAATGGTGTCGGTGTTATCAATCCGAAACGCGCCACTGAGCCGCAAGTGCGCAATGCCAGGATCGCAACGCAATACGCCTGGGCGGTAGCGGCTTAGCTCAGTGATGAAGTCGCCCAAACGCCAATCGATGACCGTCAGCATCCCCTGACTCCACGCACCAGCACCCGCCGGGGCCGCGGTGATGGCGCCGACCTCATTGGGTTCCAGGTGAGCCTGTTGGCCCGCATCCAGGCGCTGTACCCGTGACGGGTGATTCAAGGGCCGCAGCTCAACCGCCTTTTCCAATACGCACACCTCGGTAAAGCTTGGCTCGCAGCGCACGACAAAGCGCGTGCCCAAGGCGCGCACACTGCCTTGGGGCGACTCGACGATAAAGGGCCGAGCGTCGCTGGCGGTTTGCACCAGGATTTCGCCCCGGTGCAGGCGGATCAGGCGCGTTTGCTCACTGAAAACAATGTCCAGCGCGCTGTCGGTATTGATGTCGATCTGGCTTTCATCGCTCAGGCGCAGGTGCCGACGCTGCCCGGTGGCGGTGCGCTGATCGGCCAGCATTGCCCGGTAAGGCACGTGCTCCGTGGCCAGCCAGCCACTGCCGCCTGCGGCCAGCAACAAGCCCAGGGTTTTGAGCACCGCCCGGCGACGCGCCTTCACCCCGGCCAACGTTGTCAGCGTGACCTCTGCTGGCAACCCGGCCCATTGGCTTTGCAGTTTCTCCACACGCGCCCAGGCCCGTGCATGCTGCGGGCTGGCCTGCAACCAGGCGGCCCATGCCTGTTGGTCCGCCTCATTGGGCGCGCTGCTGCTGAGCCGCACATACCAGGTGGCGGCGGCTTCAAGGGTGTGAAGATCGAGTGGCGGTGCCATCAGTCTTCCGTTAACAGCAAGCAGTGTGTCATGGCGCGGATCACGTGCTTTTTGACCGTGGTCACCGACACCCCTAAGCGTTTGCCGGTGGCCACATAACTCAGGCCTTCCAGTTGAACGCTGAGGAAAATCTGCCGCGTGCGCTCGCCCAGGCCGTCCAGCATGGAATCAATCGCCACCAGGGTTTCGAGAATCAGCAGGCGTTTTTCGGGCGAAATATCCATCGGCTCAGGGTGCAGGGCCAGCGCTTCGCAGTACGCCTGCTCCAGGGCGCGGCGCCGGAACTTGTCGATCATCAGTGCACGGGCAATGGCGCTCAAGTAAGTGCGCGGCTCGCGGATCTGCTCGATATCACGGGACGCCAGCAAGCGTACAAACGTGTCCTGAGCCAAATCGGCTGCATCGCTGGCGTTACCCAACCGCGCGCGCAACCAGCTTTTGAGCCAGCCATTATGTTCGCTGTACAACAGGTGCAGGGCGCAATGGTCAGGAGCGGGCATAAGTGGCCAACCAATATCACTGATTGATAATGAGTCGCATTGTCTAGATCGCGCTGCAATTGTGCAAGATGGTTGAGTGGGAGAGGGCGCTTAGCGTGCGGGGTTACCGATGTGTGGCACAAAAAAACCGGCGCGGTGGCCGGTTTTCTGCGCAGTTAATCTTAAACCGCATCCCCTTCTTGAGCCTGCTGCAGCCCCAGTGTGAGGTCATCAATGACCGCCTTGGCCATCTCGCTTAGATAGTGCGAAGCCCAGCGCATGGCTTCGTTACCATCGTCCATGGCCCCGAGAAACGACAGCGTATTGACGCAGTTCATCAGCAGAGAGGCGTGCTCCATCGCCTCAACGCCCGCAATACCGGGGTTGACGCTGAACAAGCGTTGGTTCTGAGCATTGCACGTGCCGAACGTGGCAGCACCGGTGGTATGGAGCAAAGAGGAAGCAGGGCGTGTCATTGGCAGTAACTCCTGTATGTGAGGAGCTGCCACAGTTCGCCGCGAAACGAATAAGGGTGGCAGCCATGTGCGGGTTCGCGGACCGGGCATACAGGAACCCCGGCAGACCTGAAGGTCTCCCACACACAGCCGCCATAACAGACTAGCGGGCACAAAAAAGCGCCAGCTATCGAAATGGTGGCGCCTGTGCGCCTGTATATGCTCGGACCGCGACGTCCGGTCGCTGAATGGGCAGCGACGGAGCGAGAGTAACCCTCCCGGTTGAAAAGGGCAAACGTGGGGCAGTTCAATCTGTAGGAGCGAGCTTGCCTCGCGATCTTTTGATCTTGGAGAGCCGCTCGCAGCCTTCGTGCCTCGGCAGCGACTACAGGATGCGCAGGGGCGAAAAAAGTTGTGTGTGGATTTACGACTGCTTCGCAGCCGGACGTAGCCTCGCGGTGCTCGTCAACTGCTACGGGGGAGGGGCGACGCAGTTTTTGTAGGAGCTGCCGAAGGCTGCGATCTTTTCTACAGGCGAAAAAAAAGACCTTGATAATCAAGGTCTTTCTTAAGATGGTGCCCCGAGGGAGACTCGAACTCCCACTTCTTGCGAAAACGGATTTTGAATCCGCCGCGTCTACCAATTCCGCCATCAGGGCTCAATGGCGGCGAAGTATAGAGATGACATTTAGGTCGGTCAACAACTTATTGGTCTATTTTTACTAAGTCCGTTAAACTCCCCGGCCCTGCTAGACGAAACCTATCATGCGCGTTGCTGACTTTACTTTCGAGCTCCCTGATTCACTCATCGCACGCCATCCTTTGGCGGAGCGCCGTAACAGTCGTCTGCTGACCCTGGATGGGGAGAGTGGCGCACTGGCACATCGTCAATTCACTGATTTGCTTGAGCATTTGCGCCCAGGCGATTTGATGGTGTTTAACAATACCCGGGTGATTCCAGCCCGCTTGTTCGGCCAAAAGGCGTCGGGCGGCAAGCTGGAGATTCTGGTTGAGCGGGTGCTCGACAGTCATCGGGTGCTGGCGCATGTGCGCTCCAGCAAGTCGCCAAAACCAGGCTCAAAAATCCTCATTGATGGCGGTGGCGAAGCTGAGATGCTGGCCCGCCACGATGCGTTGTTTGAGTTGGGCTTTACCGATGAGGTGTTGCCGCTGCTTGATCGCGTCGGGCATATGCCGCTGCCGCCGTATATCGACCGCCCGGACGAAGGTGCCGACCGCGAGCGTTATCAAACGGTCTACGCTCAGCGCCTGGGTGCTGTGGCGGCGCCGACTGCGGGGCTGCACTTTGATGAGCCGCTGATGCAGGCCATCGCTGCCAAGGGCGTCGAAACGGCGTTTGTCACGCTGCACGTGGGCGCAGGTACGTTCCAGCCGGTGCGCGTTGAGCGCCTTGAAGATCATCACATGCACACTGAATGGCTCGAAGTCGGCCAGGATGTGGTTGACGCCGTGGCGGCGTGCCGTGCGCGTGGCGGGCGGGTGATTGCGGTGGGCACCACCAGTGTGCGCTCGCTGGAAAGCGCGGCGCGTGACGGTGTGCTGAAGCCGTTCAGTGGCGACACTGATATTTTCATCTTCCCGGGCCGCCCGTTTCATGTGGTCGATGCCCTGGTGACCAACTTCCATTTGCCGGAATCCACGCTGTTGATGCTGGTTTCGGCGTTCGCCGGTTATCCCGAAACCATGGCGGCCTATAAGGCTGCGGTTGAGCATGGGTACCGCTTCTTTAGTTACGGTGATGCGATGTTCATCACCCGCAATCCCGCGCCGACGGCTCCAGCCCCGGCCCCAGAGGATCAAGCATGAGCAACTGTCGTATGTCCTTCGAGCTGCTGGCCACTGATGGCAAGGCTCGTCGTGGTCGCCTGACCTTCCCCCGTGGTGTGGTTGAAACCCCGGCTTTCATGCCTGTGGGCACCTATGGCACGGTCAAGGGCATGCTGCCGCGTGACATTGAAGCCATCGGCGCGCAGATGATTCTGGGCAACACCTTCCACCTGTGGCTACGCCCGGGCACTGAGGTGATCAAGAAGCACGGCGACTTGCACGATTTCATGAAGTGGCAAGGCCCGATCCTGACCGACTCCGGTGGTTTCCAGGTGTTCAGCCTGGGCGCCATGCGCAAGATTAAAGAAGAGGGCGTGACCTTTGCGTCCCCGGTTGACGGCGCCAAGGTGTTCATGGGGCCTGAAGAGTCGATGCAGGTTCAGCGTGACCTGGGCTCTGACGTGGTGATGATTTTCGACGAATGCACCCCGTACCCGGCCGATGAAGACGTGGCCCGTGTGTCCATGGAGCTGTCGCTGCGTTGGGCGCAGCGCTCGAAAATCGCCCATGGCGACAACACCGCAGCCTTGTTCGGCATCGTTCAGGGCGGCATGCATCAGAACCTGCGTGAGCGTTCGCTCGAAGGCCTGAACAAAATCGGCTTTGACGGCCTGGCCATCGGCGGTCTGTCGGTGGGTGAGCCCAAGCACGAAATGATCAAGGTGCTGGATTACCTGCCCGCAATGATGCCTGCTGACAAACCTCGTTACCTTATGGGGGTTGGCAAGCCAGAAGATCTGGTGGAGGGTGTGCGCCGCGGTGTGGACATGTTCGATTGCGTGATGCCAACCCGCAATGCCCGCAATGGGCATCTGTTTATCGACACGGGTGTTTTGAAGATCCGCAATGCGTTCCATCGCCATGATGATTCGCCGCTGGATCCGACCTGCGATTGCTATACCTGCCAGAACTTCTCTCGCGCTTATCTGCATCATCTGGACAAGTGCGGCGAAATGCTGGGTAGCATGCTCAATACCATCCACAATTTGCGGCACTATCAGGTGCTGATGGCTGGTTTGCGCGAGGCTATTCAACAGGGTACATTGGCCACCTTTGTCGATGCCTTCTATGCCAAGCGCGGGCTTCCTGTGCCGCCTTTGGACTAAGTTTCGTACCTCTAAGAACCAACATTGCAACTGGAGTGCTTAATGAGCTTTTTCATCTCTTCCGCTTTCGCGGACGGTGCAGCACCTGCCGCTGCTGCCCCAATGGGCGGCGGCTTTGAATGGATTTTCCTGGTCGGCTTCCTGGTCATCTTCTATCTGATGATCTGGCGTCCACAAGCCAAGCGCGCCAAAGAGCAGAAGGCCCTGTTGGGTAACCTGCAAAAAGGTGATGAGGTTGTGACCACTGGCGGTATCGCCGGCAAAATCACTAAAGTTTCCGACGCTTTTGTTGTTATCGAAGTGTCTGACACTGTAGAGCTGAAAATTCAGAAGGGCTCGGTTGCAGCCACGCTGCCTAAAGGCACGCTGAAAGCGATCTAAGTTTCAACTTTTAACAATCGACGGGGCGCGCAAGGCGCCCCGCGTTTTAAGCGGGCGGCGTGATTGATGCTGAACAAATACCCTCTGTGGAAATACATACTGATCCTGGCAGTGCTGGCGATCGGTTTTATTTATTCCGCTCCCAATCTGTACCCGGATGACCCGGCCATTCAGGTGTCGGGCGCGAGCACGGCATTGCAGGTGACTGAAGCTGATCTGGACCGTGCAAGCAAGGCGCTGACCGACGACGGTATCGTTGTCAAAGGTGCTTCCCTGGCCCAGAACGGCAAAACCGGTTTGCTGCGTCTGGCCAAGAAAGACGACCAGTTGCCAGCCAAGGATGTTGTGCGTAAAGCGTTGGGTGACGACTTTGTCGTTGCGCTCAACCTGGCGCAGACAACGCCTCAGTGGCTGCGTAGCCTGGGTGCTCACCCAATGAAATTGGGTCTGGACTTGTCGGGTGGTGTGCACTTCTTGCTGGAAGTGGACATGGACAAAGCCGTTGATGCACGCATGAAAGTGTACGAAGGCGATGTCAAAAGCCTGCTGCGTAAAGAGAAAGTGCGTTACCGCAGCCTGCCGCAACTCAACGGTGCCATTCAGCTGGGTTTCAGCGATGAAGCAACCCGTGAGCAAGCGCGCGGCCTGATCCGCAAGAACTTCAATGACTTCGACGTAACGGCAGCGGACCTCAATGGCCAGCCGGTTCTGCGTCTGGCGATGACCCCGGCCAAGCTGGCGGAAATCCGTGAATACTCCATCAAGCAAAACCTGACAACCGTCCGTAACCGGGTTAACGAGTTGGGTGTTGCCGAGCCTCTGGTTCAGCGTCAGGGTGCCAACCGCATCGTGGTTGAACTGCCGGGCGTACAAGACACCGCCGAAGCCAAGCGTATCCTGGGCAAGACGGCCAACCTTGAGTTCCGTCTGGCCGCTGAGCCGGGCGCATCGAAAGCCACTTCCGAGACTTTCGAATTCCGCGAGGGCAATCGTCCTGCCGCCCAGATCGAGCGCAGCTTGATCATCACGGGCGACCAGGTGACTGACGCTCAGGCGGGCTTTGATGAGCACGGCCGTCCACAGGTGAACATCAAGCTTGATGGTCATGGTGGCGAGCTGATGAGCCGTTCGACGCGCAGCAACGTCGGTCGCAGCATGGCGGTTATCTTCATCGAGCAACGCCCGGTGACGACGTACACCAAGCAAGTGGTTGACGGTGTTGAGAAGGACGTACCGGTTCAATCGTTCAAAGAAGACAAAAAGATCATCAGCCTGGCGACCATTCAGTCGCCGCTGGGTAGTCAGTTCCGGATCACCGGTCTGAATGGTCAGGGTGAGGCGTCGGAACTTGCACTGCTGTTGCGTGCCGGTGGTCTGGCTGCACCGATGTACTTTGCTGAAGAACGTACCATTGGCCCGAGCCTGGGTGCGGACAACATTGCCAAAGGTGTTGATGCTTCGCTGTGGGGCATGCTGTTTGTGTCGATCTTCATCATCGCCATCTACCGTTTCTTCGGTGTGATCGCGACGGTGGCATTGGCGGGCAACATGGTCTTGCTGCTGGCCCTGATGTCGATTCTGGGTGCAACCCTGACCCTGCCGGGTATTGCCGGTATCGTTCTGACGATGGGTATGGCGGTCGACGCCAACGTACTGATCTTCTCGCGTATTCGTGAGGAAATTGCGAATGGTCTGACACCGCAGCGGGCGATCAATGAAGGCTTCAATCGTGCATTCACGGCGATTGTCGACTCCAACCTGACAACCCTGTTGGTCGGCGGGATTCTGTTCGCCATGGGTACCGGGCCGGTTAAAGGCTTTGCGGTCACCATGTCGCTCGGTATCTTCACCTCTATGTTCACGGCCATTATGGTGACCCGAGCATTGGTCAACCTGATCTACGGCGGTCGGGACTTCAAGAAGTTGTGGATTTAAGGGGCTGCCATGTTACGTACTATCAACTTCATGGGCGTGCGCAACGTTGCGTTCGGCGTCACTGTGCTGCTTACCGTGCTGGCGCTGTTCAGCATGTTCCACAAGGGCATGAACTACGGCCTGGACTTCACCGGCGGTACGCTCATCGAGCTGACCTACGAGAAGCCGGCTGATCTGACCAAGGTGCGTGATGAGCTGGCTACGGCCGGCTTCCACGACGCCGTGGTACAGAGCTTTGGTGCGACAACCGACCTGCTGGTGCGGATGCCCGGCGATGATCCGCTGCTGGGCAACAAGGTAGCGGCGGCGCTGGGCGAGGCCGACTCGGCCAACCCTGCGGTCATCAAGCGCGTTGAGTTCGTCGGCCCGCAGGTCGGTGAAGAGCTGCGCGACCAGGGCGGCCTCGGCATGCTGATGGCGCTGGGCGGCATCATGCTGTACCTGGCCTTCCGCTTTCAGTGGAAGTTCGCGGTCGGTGCGATCGTTTCTCTGGTCCACGACGTGATCGTGACCATGGGCGTGCTGTCGTTCTTCCAGATCACCTTCGACCTGACGGTGCTGGCGGCGGTGCTGGCGATTATTGGTTACTCGCTCAACGACACCATCGTGGTATTCGACCGGGTTCGTGAGAACTTCCGGGTACTGCGCAAGGCGACGCTGGTTGAGAACATCAACATTTCGACCACGCAAACCCTGCTGCGTACCGTGGCGACCTCGGTGTCGACCTTGCTGGCCATTGCCGCACTGTTGATCTTTGGTGGCGACAACCTGTGGGGCTTCTCGATTGCCCTGTTCGTGGGCGTGATGGCGGGTACTTACTCGTCGATCTACATCGCCAACGTGGTGTTGATCTGGCTCAAGCTCAGCGCCGAGGATTTGATTCCTCCAGCGGCGAGCGAGAAGGAAATCGACGACCGTCCATAACGTTCTGTTAATCCCGGTGGTCATCTAAAAGGCGCGAGTATTGAACTCGCGCCTTTTTTTATGCTCCAAGGCTGGGAGTGATGGATGTGGGAATATTCCCACGTGTGATGGTCTGGAGGTTCACGTGAACAAGTCTTTGCTGGTAGGTGCGGTGTTGGGGGCTGTCGGTGTTACTGCCGGTGGTGCTTTTGCCACTTACAGCTTGGTTAAAGGCCCTGAGTCTGCTCAGGTGTTGGCTGTTCAGCCGGTCTCGCAGCAAATTAAAACCCCGCGTGAGGTGTGTAAAGACGTGACTGTCACACGCCGTGCGCCGGTCAAGGATGAGCACCAAATCGTCGGCAGTGTGATTGGTGCGGTGGCGGGTGGCCTGTTGGGTAATCAGGTCGGCGGCGGCAGCGGCAAGAAAATTGCCACTGTGGCGGGTGCCTTGGGCGGTGGTTACGCCGGTAACCGGGTGCAGGAAGGAATGCAGGAGCGTGACACGTACACCACGACGCAGACGCGCTGTAACACCGTCAACGACATCAGTGAAAAGGTGGTCGGTTATGACGTGCGTTACACGCTCAATGGCAAGGAAGGCAAAGTGCGTATGGATCACGAGCCGGGCAATGAAATTGCCGTGGATAAGCAGGGCAACTTGATCCTGAATTAATGCGCTGAAAACTGTAGGAGCGAGCTTGCCTCGCGATCTTTTAAAAGATCAAAAGATCGTGAGGCAATCGAGCGTCGACCGGCTGCTCCTACAGGCCTTTTGATCTAAAGACCAAAAAAAAGCACCTCTAAAGGTGCTTTTTTTGTGCGCGGGGTTCGCTTAGCGTTTCAGCGAGGCCGGCAGGTGTGGCTGAATTGCAGTCAGCACGGCTTTGAAGCATTTGGTGTTGCCGGCAACGATGTGGCCTTTTTCAAGGAAATCGTGGCTGCCGGTGAAGTCGCTGACGAGGCCGCCAGCTTCCTGGATCAGCAGTGCGCCTGCTGCCATGTCCCACTCGGACAGGCCCGACTCCCAGAACGCGTCAAAACGACCGGCGGCCACGTAGGCCAGGTCCAGGCTGGCAGCGCCTGCGCGGCGGATGCCTGCAGTTTGGCCGACCAGGCTGCGGAACATGCCCAGGTAGTTATCCAGGTTGTCCATTTGGTTGTCGCGGAACGGGAAGCCGGTACCTAGCAGGGCGCCTTCAAGGCTGGTGCGACCGCTGACGCGCAGACGGCGGCCGTTCAGTTGGGCGCCACGGCCACGGCTGGCAGTGAATTCTTCTTGGCGAACCGGGTCGAGAACAACGGCGTGCTCAAGGCGGCCACGGTATTTGCAGGCGATGCTGACAGCGAAGTGAGGTACGCCGCGCAGGAAGTTGGTGGTGCCATCCAGCGGGTCGATGATCCACAGGTAATCTGCACCTTCGCCGCTGCCTGCGTGCAGGCCGGTTTCTTCACCGAGGATGCCGTGCGTCGGGTAAGCCTTGCGCAAGGCGTCGATGATTTTCTGTTCAGCAGCACGATCGACTTCAGAGACGTAATCCTTGGCGTCTTTTTCGTCAACCTTGATGGTATCCAGGCGCTCGATGGAGCGGAAAATCAATTCACTGGCGCTGCGGGCGGCGCGCAGCGCGATATTCAGCATGGGCTGCATGGACGTTTCACCTAGGTCGTTAAAGAAAGCCGGACATTCTAACAGAAAATTTTGGCAGATGAAGGTTTGCGTTTGCTTACGTAGCTTAAGGTGATGGGCTTAGGTAAGATTTGCTCCCTTTTACCGGTCTGTGAGCGCTCCCATTGCTGTCTAATATTCGTGTCGTTCTGGTCAATACCAGCCATCCCGGCAACATCGGCGGTGCTGCGCGAGCCATGAAAAACATGGGGTTGTCGCGTTTAGTGCTGGTCGAGCCAAGGGTCTTTCCGCACCACGAGGCCGATGCCCGGGCGTCCGGCGCGGGCGATATTCTTGAAAATGCGCAAGTCGTCGCCTCGCTGGAAGGTGCGCTGGTGGGCTGCAATCTGGTGTTGGGCACCAGTGCTCGTGACCGCCGTATCCCTTGGCCGCTGCTGGATCCACGCGAATGTGGGCAAAAAGTCGTCGAAGAGGCGGGGCAGGGCGCTGAAATCGCGTTGGTGTTCGGTCGTGAAGACTCCGGCCTGACCAACGAAGAGCTGCAGCGTTGTCATTACCACGTGCATATCCCGTCCGACCCGGAGTTCAGTTCCCTGAACCTGGGTGCAGCGGTGCAGGTGTTGAGTTACGAGATCCGCATGGCCTGGCTGGCTGCGCAAGGTCAGCCGAGCAAGATTGAAAAAGAAGAAGTCGCCTCCACTAAAAGCACGGAGCTGGCGACCATGGATGAGCTGGAGCGCTTTTACGAGCATCTGGAGCAGACGTTGGTGGCTATCGAATTCCTCGATCCGGAAAAACCGCGTCATCTGATGGCGCGCCTGCGCAGACTGTACGGGCGCAGCTCGGTCAGTCGTGCGGAAATGAACATTTTGCGTGGCATTCTCACCGAAACCCAAAAAGCGGCCCGTGGCGAGCTGCTAAAGCGCAAGGATTAATGATGTTCGAGCGTCTGCGTGAAGATATTCAAAGCGTTTTCCATCGTGACCCGGCGGCGCGCAATGCTTTCGAAGTGTTGACGTGCTACCCGGGCATGCATGCGATCTGGATTCATCGCCTCTCGGGCATGTTGTGGGGCGCGGGCTGGAAGTGGCTTGCGCGCCTGGTGTCGAACTTTGGCCGCTGGCTGACCGGGATTGAAATTCATCCGGGTGCCAAGGTCGGTCGTCGTTTCTTTATCGATCACGGCATGGGCATTGTGATCGGTGAAACTGCTGAAATCGGTGATGACGTAACCCTGTACCAGGGCGTTACGCTGGGCGGCACCAGTTGGAACAAAGGCAAGCGCCACCCGACACTGGAAAACGGTGTGGTGGTCGGTGCGGGCGCCAAGGTACTGGGCCCGTTTACCGTCGGTGCGGGGGCTAAAGTAGGCTCCAATGCGGTGGTGACCAAGGCGGTGCCTGCGGGCGCGACCGTGGTCGGCATTCCGGGCCGGATCATCGTCAAAAGTGATGATGAGGCCGAGGCGAAGCGCAAGGCTATGGCTGAGAAAATCGGCTTTGATGCCTATGGCGTAAGCGAAGACATGCCAGACCCTGTGGCGCGCGCCATTGCTCAGCTGCTGGATCATTTGCAGGCGGTCGACGGCAAGCTGGACGGCATGTGCGGGGCCTTGAAGGACTTGGGCAGCCCCTATTGCGCCAAAGAACTGCCAGAGCTGCGCGAAGAAGACTTCGCCTGCGTCCAGGGCAAGGACGAAAGCAAAGCGCTGTAATTGGTCTGTAGTCGCTGCCGAAGGCTGCGATAAAGTCCGCAGGACTTTTCTTGGGTCTTAAAAGCGCGACTGCTTCGCGCTCCATCGCAGCCTGCGGCAGCGACTACAAAGTTGCGCATGTGCCATTACGCCGCAGACCCTGCTACAATGCCGCCGCTCTTTGCGGGTAATCCCGACTAAAGTACTAGGTCTAATAGTTGACTTAAACAGTCGGGAATAGCATACTCGCCTCCATTCCGAATTCCGTGGTACCTGTCCATGAGACTGACTACAAAAGGCCGCTACGCCGTAACTGCAATGCTCGATTTAGCGTTGCACGCACAGCACGGGCCGGTGTCCCTGGCTGATATTTCCGAGCGCCAGGGCATCTCTCTTTCCTACCTTGAGCAACTGTTCGCCAAATTGCGCCGCAGCAGTCTGGTCTCCAGCGTGCGTGGCCCTGGCGGCGGCTATCAGCTGTCGCGCGACATGCAAGGTATTCAGGTTGCCCAGGTGATTGATGCAGTGAACGAATCGGTCGACGCCACGCGCTGCCAGGGCCTTGGCGATTGCCATGCCGGCGACACGTGCCTGACCCACCACCTGTGGTGTGACTTGAGCCTGCAAATCCACGAATTTCTCAGTGGTATCAGCTTGGCTGATCTTGTTACTCGCCGTGAGGTACAAGAAGTAGCCCAGCGTCAGGATCAGCGCCGCTGTAATGGCAAAGCGCCGCACCTGGATAAGATCGAAGCGTCCGCCGTCGAGTGATTGCATAAAAACGACGGTGCGCCAGCCAGCCTGATTTAGGAGATAGTCCATGAAATTGCCGATTTACCTTGATTACTCAGCCACCACCCCGGTTGATCCGCGCGTTGCCCAAAAAATGAGCGACTGCCTGCTGGTTGACGGGAACTTCGGTAACCCGGCTTCGCGCTCTCACGTCTTCGGCTGGAAAGCTGAAGAAGCGGTAGAAAACGCTCGCCGTCAGGTTGCTGATCTGGTTAACGCCGACCCGCGTGAAATTGTCTGGACCTCCGGTGCGACCGAGGCGAACAACCTGGCAATCAAAGGTGCAGCACACTTCTATGCCTCCAAGGGCAAGCACCTGATCACCGACAAAATTGAACACAAAGCCGTTCTCGACACCATGCGTCAGCTGGAGCGTGAAGGCTTTGAAGTGACTTACATCGAGCCAGGTGAAGATGGTCTGGTCACCCCGGCCATGGTTGAAGCCGCACTGCGTGAAGACACCATTCTGGTCTCGATCATGCACGTCAACAACGAAATCGGCACCATCAACGACATCGCAGCCATTGGCGAGCTGACTCGCTCGCGCGGCGTGTTGTTCCATGTGGACGCTGCTCAGTCGACCGGCAAGGTTGAAATCGACCTGGCCAAGCTGAAAGTGGACCTGATGTCCTTCTCGGCTCACAAAACCTACGGCCCTAAAGGCATCGGCGCACTGTACGTAAGCCGCAAGCCTCGCGTGCGTATCGAAGCGGCCATGCACGGCGGCGGTCACGAGCGCGGCATGCGTTCGGGCACCTTGGCCACCCACCAGATCGTGGGCATGGGTGAAGCGTTCCAGATCGCCAAAGAAGAAATGGCCGCTGAAAACGTCCGTATCAAAGCCTTGAGCGACCGTTTCTTCAAGCAGGTTGAACACCTTGAAGAGCTGTACGTTAACGGCAGCATGACCGCCCGCGTTCCGCACAACCTGAACCTGAGCTTCAACTACGTTGAAGGCGAGTCGTTGATCATGGCGCTCAAGGATCTGGCAGTATCGTCCGGTTCGGCGTGCACCTCTGCTTCCCTTGAGCCGTCCTATGTATTGCGTGCCCTGGGCCGCAATGACGAACTGGCACACAGCTCGATCCGTTTCACCTTCGGTCGTTTCACCACTGAAGAAGAAATCGACTACGCCGCGCAGAAGGTTTGCGAGGCTGTTACCAAGCTGCGCGCCCTGTCGCCGCTGTGGGACATGTACAAAGACGGCATCGACATTTCGAAAATCGAATGGGCGGCGCACTAATAACTTAAGTCGCCGCAAGCAGACGCTGCAGAGCGCAGCGAATAGCAGTTTTACAGCGTCTGAAGAGCGACTCTGATGAGTGAGGATTAGTACCATGGCTTACAGCGAAAAGGTCATTGACCACTACGAAAACCCGCGCAACGTCGGCAAGATGGACGCGGAAGACCCAGATGTCGGTACCGGCATGGTGGGTGCACCGGCCTGCGGCGACGTCATGCGTCTGCAGATCAAGGTGAACGAGCAGGGCATCATTGAAGATGCCAAGTTCAAGACCTATGGTTGCGGTTCTGCAATTGCTTCCAGCTCCCTGGCAACCGAGTGGATGAAGGGCAAAACTCTGGATGAAGCAGAGACCATCAAGAACACTCAGCTGGCTGAAGAGCTGGCCTTGCCACCTGTAAAAATTCACTGCTCGGTACTCGCTGAAGACGCCATCAAGGCGGCCGTTCGCGACTACAAGCAGAAGAAAGGTTTGATCTGACCCGAATGGCCTGTGCCTGAAAGGGCAGGGCCGGCGATGATACTGGCGAGAGGTAAGGAGTCACGATGGCTATCAGCATGACAGAGGCGGCGGCCAAGCATATTCGCCGCTCCCTTGATGGGCGCGGCAAAGGTGAGGGGATTCGTCTGGGTGTTCGCACCACGGGCTGTTCCGGTCTTGCCTATGTGCTGGAGTTTGTCGATGAAGTGGGCGCAGACGATCAAGTCTTCGAAACCCATGGCGAAAAAGTGATCATTGATCCTAAAAGCCTGACCTACCTTGACGGCACTGAGCTTGATTTCGTCAAGGAAGGCCTCAACGAAGGCTTCAAGTTCAATAACCCCAACGTGCGCGGCGAATGTGGCTGCGGCGAGAGCTTCAACATCTGAGGCCAGTCGTGGGTACTCCTTGTCATTTTGCTTTGTTTGAACTGCAGCCGAGCTTCAATCTGGACCTCGATCAGTTGGCCACGCGTTACCGTGAGTTGGCGCGTGGTGTGCATCCGGACCGTTTTGCTGATGCTTCCGAGCGTGAGCAGCGTCTGGCGCTGGAGCAATCCGCCAGCCTCAATGAGGCGTATCAGACACTCAAAAGCCCCTCTAAACGTGCGCGTTACTTGCTCGCGATGAGTGGTGGCGACATGCCCCTTGAAGTCACGGTGCATGACCCCGAGTTTCTGATGCAGCAGATGCAATGGCGCGAAGAGCTTGAAGACCTTCAAGACGATGCCGATATAGCGGGTGTTGCCGCATTCAAGCGTCGTCTTAAAGCCGCTCAGAACCAATTGAACGAAAGCTTCGCTGCTTGTTGGGATGATGCTGCACAGCGTGAACAGGCTGAACGCCTGATGCGCCGCATGCAGTTCCTCGACAAGCTCACCTACGAAGTGCGCCAGTTAGAAGAGCGCCTCGACGATTAACCCAGTGCCGCCACGGTTGCACGCCTGATATACAGATAAGTCCTGATCACAATGGCCCTACTGCAGATCGCCGAACCCGGCCAAAGTCCTCAACCGCACCAGCGTCGTCTGGCTGTGGGGATCGACTTGGGTACTACCAATTCGCTGGTCGCTGCATTGCGCAGTGGTCTTTCCGAGCCGCTGGCTGATGCCGAAGGTCGAATCATCCTGCCTTCTGCGGTGCGTTATCACGCAGACCGCGTCGAGGTAGGTGAATCCGCACGCCTGGCGGCCTCCAGTGACCCTTACAACACCGTGTTGTCAGTCAAGCGTTTGATGGGTCGTGGTCTGTCCGACGTCAAACAATTGGGCGAGCAGTTGCCTTACCGCTTTGTCGGCGGTGAGTCGCACATGCCGTTCATTGACACCGTGCAAGGCCCGAAAAGCCCGGTAGAAGTGTCGGCGGACATCTTGAAGGTGCTGCGCGAGCGTGCCGAAAAGACTCTGGGCGGTGAATTGGTCGGGGCGGTGATTACCGTTCCCGCCTATTTTGACGATGCTCAACGTCAGGCCACCAAAGATGCTGCGCGTCTGGCCGGGCTGAACGTGTTGCGCCTGCTCAACGAGCCGACGGCTGCGGCAGTGGCTTACGGTCTGGACCAACAGGCAGAAGGCGTTGTTGCGATCTATGACCTGGGTGGCGGTACGTTCGATATCTCGATTCTGCGTTTGACCGGCGGTGTGTTTGAAGTTCTGGCCACGGGGGGCGACAGCGCCCTGGGCGGCGACGACTTTGACCACGCCATTGCGAGCTGGATCGTCGAACAGGCCGGTTTGTCGGCGGACCTTGATCCGGGTGCTCAGCGCCAGTTATTGCAAATTGCCTGTGCGGCCAAAGAGGCACTGACCGATGCGTCCTCGGTGCCTGTCAGCTTTGGCGATTGGCAGGCAGTGCTGACCCGTGATGCCTTCAATGCGCTGATCGAGCCGATGGTTGCGCGCAGCCTCAAAGCCTGTCGCCGTGCCGTGCGTGACGCCAATATTGAGCTTGAAGATGTTCAGGCGGTGGTGATGGTAGGTGGTTCGACCCGCGTGCCGCGTGTTCGCGAGGCTGTGGCTGACATGTTTGGCCGTGAGCCGCTGACGGACATCGATCCGGACCAAGTGGTTGCCATCGGTGCTGCGATTCAGGCAGATACCCTGGCGGGTAACAAACGCGATGGTGGCGAGTTGCTGCTGCTTGACGTGATTCCCTTGTCGCTGGGTCTGGAGACCATGGGCGGCCTGATGGAAAAAGTCATTCCGCGTAACACCACGATCCCGGTGGCCCGTGCGCAAGACTTCACTACCTACAAAGACGGCCAGACGGCCATGATGGTGCATGTGCTGCAAGGCGAGCGCGAGCTGATCAGCGATTGTCGCTCACTGGCGCGGTTTGAGCTGCGTGGTATTCCGCCGATGGTGGCGGGTGCTGCGAAAATCCGTGTGACCTTTCAGGTCGACGCTGATGGCTTGCTCAGCGTCTCGGCCCGTGAGTTGGGCTCGGGTGTTGAGGCCAGCATTCAGGTCAAGCCGTCGTACGGGCTGACCGATGGCGAAATCGCCAAGATGCTCAAGGATTCGTTCCAGTACGCCGGTGACGACAAGGTCGCCCGTGTCCTGCGCGAGCAGCAAGTCGATGCCCGGCGCCTGATCGAGGCCGTGCAAGCCGCCCTTGAGGTCGATGGCGAGCGTTTGCTGGATGCCGAAGAGCGCATGGTCATCGAGCTGCAAATGCAGGAATTATCCGAATTATTAGAAGGCACCGATGGCTATGCTATCGAGCAACAGACCAAGCGTCTGTCGCAAGTGACCGATGCTTTTGCTGCCCGCCGTATGGATTTGACCGTCAAAGCCGCTCTGGCGGGGCGCAACCTGAATGAGATTGAGGAATAACAATGCCGCAGGTCATTTTTCTGCCCCATGAGAAGTTCTGTCCGGATGGCTTGGTTGTAGAGGCTGAGCCCGGCACTTCGATCCTTGAGTTGGCGCATGAGCACCACATCGAGATGGAAAGCGCCTGTGGCGGCGTGTGTGCCTGCACCACGTGCCATTGCATCATTCGTGAAGGTTTCGACTCGCTCGAAGAAGCCGATGAGCTCGAAGAAGACTACCTGGACAAAGCCTGGGGTCTGGAGGCGCACTCGCGTCTGGCGTGCCAGGCGCTTGTCGGTGAAGAAGACCTGACCGTCGAAATCCCGAAATACTCACTCAACCATGCTGCCGAAGCGCCGCACTGATAGCGCCGCACGTCTGTAGTCGCTGACGAGGCGCGAGGCTGCGATCGGGCGAAACTCGCCGATACATGGCCTCGCCAATTGCTTAAAGGAATTGTCATGAGTCTGAAATGGGTTGATGTACAAGAAATTGCTATACAGCTGGCTGAGGCTCACCCGGATGTCAATCCGCTGACGGTGAACTTCGTCAAGCTGCGTAACCTGGTTATGGCGTTGCCGGAGTTCGACGACATCCCGGATCGCGGCGGGGAGAAAGTCCTCGAAGCCATTCAGGGTTTGTGGATCGAAGAGGCTGACTAAGCCCGCAACGTTCGTAATTATGCAATACCCAAGAACCCGCGTATAATTCGCGGGTTTAATTTTTCGCTTAAATCACTGTTTCTGGAGTTACACCATGGCTGTTCAACGTACTTTCTCCATCATCAAGCCTGACGCCGTTGCTAAAAACGTTATCGGCAAGATCGTTACCCGTTTCGAAGACGCTGGCCTGAAGGTTGTAGCTTCCAAACTGAAGCAACTGTCCAAAGCAGAAGCTGAAGGCTTCTACGCTGAGCACAGCGAGCGCGGCTTCTTCGCCGACCTGGTTGCTTTCATGATCTCCGGTCCAGTTGTTGTTCAGGTTCTGGAAGGCGAAAACGCTATCGCTCTGAACCGTGAGCTGATGGGCGCTACCAACCCTAAAGAAGCCGCTGCTGGCACCATCCGTGCTGACTTCGCTGAATCCATCGACGCTAACGCTGTTCACGGTTCCGACTCGGAAGCAGCCGCTGCACGCGAAATCGCTTACTTTTTCGCAGCTACTGAAGTAACCACTCGCTAAGCATTGGCTTGTGAGTGAGGGTGAAGACATGATTGCAACGACTGGCAAAACTAACCTGTTGGGTCTGACTCAGCCGGAAATGGAGAAATTCTTCGACTCAATCGGGGAGAAGCGTTTCCGTGCCGGTCAGGTCATGAAGTGGATTCACCACTTTGGCGTCGATGATTTCGACGCCATGACTAACGTCAGCAAAGCCTTGCGCGACAAGCTCAAGGCTATTGCTGAGGTTCGTGGACCTGAAGTCGTCAGCGAGGACATCTCCAGCGATGGCACCCGTAAGTGGGTGGTGCGCGTTGAGTCCGGCAGCTGCGTCGAGACCGTTTATATTCCCCAGGGCAAGCGCGGCACTTTGTGCGTTTCGTCCCAGGCTGGCTGTGCCCTGGATTGCAGTTTCTGCTCCACCGGCAAGCAAGGTTTCAATAGCAACCTCACCGTGGCCGAAGTGATTGGTCAGGTGTGGATTGCCAACAAATCTTTTGGCAGCGTCCCGGCAACCATCGACCGTGCCATCACCAACGTGGTGATGATGGGCATGGGTGAGCCGCTGCTGAACTTCGACAACGTGATCGCCGCCATGCATCTGATGATGGATGACCTGGGCTATGGCATCTCCAAGCGCCGGGTGACCCTGTCCACCTCGGGCGTGGTGCCCATGATCGATGAGCTGTCCAAGCACATCGACGTGTCCCTGGCGTTGTCGCTGCACGCACCAAACGACGAACTGCGCAGTCAGTTGGTGCCGATCAACAAGAAATACCCGCTCAAAATGCTGCTTGAGTCCTGCCGCAACTACATGTCGAGCCTGGGCGAAAAGCGTGTTCTGACCGTTGAATACACCCTGCTCAAAGGCGTCAATGACCACGTCGATCACGCGGTACAAATGATCGAGCTGCTCAAGGACACGCCGTGCAAGATCAACCTGATCCCGTTTAACCCGTTCCCGCATTCGGGGTATGAGCGTCCAAGCAACAACGCCATTCGCCGTTTCCAGGAACTGCTGCAGCAAGCGGGTTACAACGTGACCGTGCGCACCACCCGTGGTGAAGACATCGACGCGGCTTGTGGGCAGTTGGTGGGTCAGGTCAATGACCGCACCCGCCGTAGCTCGCGCCTGATCGCCGCACGCGAACTCAATGCTGAGACTGATCTGGCGCAAAACGCTGCGGCTCAGCCCTGAGAGAGGAAACCTATGATCTTGCGCGCTGCGCTCCCTGTCCTCATGGTCGGCCTCTTGGCTGGCTGTGTCTCATCGGGTGATTCAAACCCGTTGAGCAGCGACAAGGGGCGTGAAGAAGCGCGTCAGGCCTATGTTCAGCTAGGGCTTGGTTATCTCCAGCAGGGGATGGCCGAACAAGCCAAAGTCCCCCTCAGCAAAGCCCTCGAGCTTAACAAGACGGATCCGGACACCAACGCCGCACTGGCCTTGGTGTTTCAGTACGAAATGGAACCTGCGCTTGCAGAGCGGGCGTTCCAGACAGCGTTAAGCGGGCGGCCGAGTGACACGCGGATCATCAACAACTACGGCAGCTTCCTGTTTGAGCAACAGCGCTATCAGGACGCTTACAGCCAGTTTCTAAAAGCCTCGGCAGACAGCCTGTACCCTGAGCGTTCGCGTGTTTACGAGAACCTTGGAGTCACTTCACTCATGCTGGGGCAGCGTGAGGTGGGGCGCCAGCAGCTTGAAAAAGCCTTGCGCCTGAACCGTCAGCAACCCCGTGCACTGCTCGAAATGGCTGAGATGTCTTACGAAGACAGGCATTATGTGCCAGCACGTGACTATTACGATCGTTTTAGCCTGCTTAGCGGGCAAAATGCACGTAGTCTATTGCTCGGTGCGCGACTGGCGAGTGTTTTCGATGAGCGCACCTCCACAGCCAACTATGGCCAGCAACTACAACGACTCTATCCCGGCACGCCGGAATATCAGCAATACCTGTCGGAGCAATGATGAAAGCGGCGCAACCCGAAGTTCTAGCAGCGACTCGTGTCAATCCCGGTGAGACCTTGCGTCTGGCCCGTGAAAACAATGGATGGACCCTGGCTGAAGTCGCCCTGAAACTCAATCTCACGGCCAGTTCCTTGAGCAACCTTGAGACGGGAGCGTTCGACAAACTGCCGGGCCATACCTTTGCCCGCGGTTACATCCGCGCCTATGCCAAATTGCTTGGTATGGATCAGGCCAGCCTGGTGCATGAGTTCGACGTGTACACCGGCACCGATGCCAATGGCAGCAATGTGCACAGCCTGGGGCGTATTGAAGAGCCCGTGCGCGTGTCACATACCATTTTGCGCATCATTAGTTTGTTACTGCTCATTGCCGTCCTGGGTGGTGGTTTTTTCTGGTGGCAGGACCAAACGTCCATGCGCGCCAAGGACCTGATTGGTCTGGCCCCCGAGCACGTAGAAGTTGAAGGCGCCGATGGCACCACCCAGATCCACCCGCTCGATGAGCCGGAAGACCAAGCGGTGGCCCAGGCCAATGTAGAAGGCGAAGCCGCGCCGCAACCGTCGGCAGAGCAAGCTGCCAGCACTGACCTGCCATTGCCTGCTACCGGGGCTGCTTCAACGCCAGCAGCGCCAGCCACTTCAGTGGCCCCTGTGCAGCCAGTGGCTCCAGCCGCTGCCACGCCAGTTGCTCCGGCTGCCGTACCCGCTACCCCACAAGCCGCCAGCACCGCGCCCGTTGCGGGTGCCGGCAAGGTCAATATCAACTATGTCGCTGATTGCTGGTCTCAAGTCACTGATGGCAACGGCAAAGTGCTGTTCAGTGGTCTTAAACGCAAGGGCGATACGCTTGATGTGACCGGCAAGCCGCCTTTCAGCGTCCGCCTGGGCTATGCCCGCGGCGCGCAGGTGACCTACAACGGTCAGGTTGTGGATGTGGCTCCTTTCACCAGTGGCGAGACCGCTCGCCTGAAGTTAGGTCAATAAGTCATGCACGGCGAATCACCAATTAAACGTCGCGAATCGCGCAAAATCTGGGTTGGCTCGGTACCGGTAGGCGGCGATGCCCCTATTGCTGTACAGAGCATGACCAACAGCGACACCAATGATGTGGCTGCAACAGTGGCGCAAATCAACCGCCTGGAAGCTGCGGGCGTCGATATCGTCCGGGTTTCTGTGCCGGACATGGACGCCGCTGAAGCGTTTGGCCGTATCAAACAGCTGGTCAAAGTGCCGTTGGTCGCCGACATCCACTTCGACTATCGCATCGCACTGCGCGTGGCTGAGCTGGGCGTAGATTGCCTGCGGATCAACCCGGGCAACATCGGTCGCGAAGACCGCGTGCGTGCGGTGGTTGATGCCGCCCGCGATCGTGGCATTCCGATCCGTATTGGCGTTAACGCTGGTTCGCTCGAAAAAGACCTGCAAAAAAAATATGGCGAGCCGACACCGGCCGCATTGGTTGAGTCGGCCCTGCGTCACGTAGAGCATCTTGAGCGCCTGAATTTCAAGGACTTCAAGGTCAGCGTAAAGGCCTCCGACGTGTTCATGGCCGTTGAAGCCTACCGTCTGCTGGCCAAAGAAATCGTCCAGCCACTGCACTTGGGCATCACCGAAGCCGGTGGTTTACGCTCGGGCACAGTGAAATCTGCCGTGGGCCTAGGTATGCTGCTCGCCGAGGGGATTGGCGATACTATTCGCATCTCGTTGGCAGCAGACCCGGTCGAGGAAGTAAAAGTCGGCTACGACATCCTCAAGTCCCTGCATTTACGTTCACGTGGCATAAATTTCATCGCGTGCCCAAGCTGTTCCCGGCAGAATTTCGACGTGGTGAAAACCATGAACGAACTGGAAGTACGGCTTGAAGACTTGCTGGTGCCGCTGGATGTGGCGGTGATCGGTTGTGTGGTCAACGGTCCCGGCGAAGCCAAAGAGGCTCACGTAGGGTTGACCGGCGGTACGCCCAACCTGATTTACATCGACGGCAAGCCGTCGCAAAAATTGACGAATGAAAACCTGGTGGACCAGCTTGAAAAGCTGATCCGGCAGAAGGCGGCCGACAAGGTCGAAGCTGACGCAGCCGTTATCGCGCGCGGCTAACCAAACGAATTAAGGATTTTTTGTGAGCAAGTCTCTGCAAGCCATTCGTGGCATGAATGACATCCTGCCCGAGCAGACGCCCCTGTGGCGCTATTTCGAAGGCACGGTTGCGCGTTTGCTGGATAACTACGGTTACAAGCAAATCCGTATGCCGATCGTCGAGTTCACCGAGCTGTTCAAGCGCTCGATTGGTGAAGTCACTGACATCGTCGAAAAAGAGATGTACACCTTCGAAGACCGCAACGGCGATTCGCTGACTTTGCGCCCCGAAGGGACGGCTGCCTGCGTACGTGCTGTGCTTGAGCACGGCATCACCGGCGGCGGTCAAGTGCAAAAACTCTGGTACATCGGCCCGATGTTCCGCCACGAGCGTCCACAAAAAGGCCGTTATCGCCAGTTCCATCAGATTGGGGTTGAAGTGTTCAACCTGGATGGTCCGGACATCGACGCCGAGCTGATCGTGCTGACCTGGCGCCTGTGGGGCGAGCTGGGGATCCGTGATGCGGTCAAGCTTGAGCTCAACAGCCTGGGCACCAGCGAAGCCCGTGGGCGCTACCGTGCCGCTCTGGTTGATTACCTGTCCTCGCGTCTGAGCGAGCTTGACGAAGACAGCCAGCGCCGTTTGAAAACCAACCCGCTGCGGGTGCTCGACACCAAAAACGCCGACACCCAAGCGGTGCTGGTTGACGCGCCGAAACTGGTCGATTACCTCGACGAAGAATCCCGTGTGCACTTTGAGGGCCTCAAGGCTCGCCTGGATGCTGCCGGTATTCCGTACGTGATCAATCCCAAGCTGGTGCGTGGCCTCGATTACTACAGCAAAACCGTGTTTGAGTGGGTCACCGACAAGCTCGGTGCCCAGGGCACGGTGTGTGCCGGCGGTCGCTATGACGGTCTGGTTGAACAAATGGGTGGCAAGCCAACACCGGGTGTTGGCTTCGCCATGGGTATCGAGCGTCTGATTCTGCTGCTCGAAACCCTGGAGCAAATCCCTGAAGAAATTGCGCGGCAGGTGGATGTTTACCTGTGCGCTTTCGGTGAGGCCGCTGAACTGGCTGCCTTGGCCTTGAGCGAACGCGTTCGTGACCAGTTGCCAAACCTGCGCCTGCAAATCAATGCCGGTGCTGGCAGCTTCAAGAGCCAGTTCAAAAAGGCTGACAAGAGCGGTGCGCTGTTTGCACTGATTCTGGGTGAAGACGAATTGGCCCAGCAGGTGGTAGGTGTCAAACCCCTGCGTGGCCAGGGCGAACAACAAACTATTGCCTGGGATGCTCTTTCCGAGCACTTGGCCACCTGCATCGTGCAGGGTTGAAGCTGGTTAACAGCCGATTTATCGAATAAGGAGTGTTGGGGTGTCGAGTAACGATGATGATCAGCTGGGCGAGTTGAAAGACTGGTGGCAGCGCAACGGCAAACCCCTGGTCACTGGCGGCTTGCTGGCGCTGGTGGTGGTGTTCGGCTGGCAGGCTTGGCACAAATATCAGACGAACCAGTCGCAGGGTGCGTCGATTCTCTACCAACAATTGCTTGAAACCGCACTGACGCCTACCGGGCAGCCAGATGCGGGCCGTGTGGCCGAGTTGGCCAACAAGTTGAACAGCGAGTACGGCGGTTCTGCCTACGCGCAGTTTGGCGGTCTGTTTGTGGCCAAAGTGGCCGTAGACACCGGCAAACTGGATGACGCGGCCACCGAGCTCAAGGCCATTGTCGACAAACCGGCAAACCCGACCCTGGCTGAAGTGGCGCGTCAGCGTCTGGCTCAGGTGTTGGCAGCACAAGGCAAGGCAGACGAGGCCTTGAAATTGCTGGACGGCGACTCGGACAAAGCATTCCTGGCCAGCCGTGAAGAACTCAAAGGCGACCTGCTGGTACAGCAAGGCCGCACTGATGACGCACGCGCTGCCTACGAAAAAGCCAAGGCTGCACTGTCTGATGAGGCAGCGGTAGGTGGCTTACAAATCAAGCTCGATGACCTGGCCAAAGGGGATGCGTGAAGTGATGCGTTGGAAACATGCGGCATTGCTGGCTCTGGTCGTTTTGGCCGCGGGTTGCAGCAGCAACAGCAAAAAAGAACTTCCGCCAGCTGAGCTGACGGACTTCAAAGAAGAAGTCGTTCTGCAAAAGCAGTGGGACCGTTCGATCGGTGACGGCCAGGGTAAAACCTACAACATGCTGACGCCAGCGGTTGAAGGTAATACCATCTACGCCGCTGACGTGAACGGTATCGTGATGTCGCTCGACCGCATGAACGGCGACGTTCAGTGGAAGAAAGACCTCGAGCTGCCTGTTTCCGGCGCAGTGGGTGTTGGCTATGGCCTGCTCATGCTCGGCACCCTGCAGGGTGATGTGATTGCCCTCGACGCCAGCACCGGCGAAGAAAAGTGGCGCGCTCGCGTTAACAGCGAAGTGCTTGCACCGCCTGCCAACAACGGTGACGTTGTGGTGGTTCAGACCCAGGACGACCACCTGATTGGCCTGGATGCGTCCACCGGCAATCAGCGCTGGATCTACGACAGCACGCCGGGCGTTCTGACCCTGCGTGGTACGGGCGCACCGTTGGTGACCAATCATCTGGCAATTGCAGGTCTTTCGACCGGTAAAGTCGTTGCTCTGGATACCCAAAACGGCGTGCCGGTATGGGAAAGCCGTGTGGCTGTACCACAAGGCCGTTCGGAACTGGAGCGCATCGTCGATATTGACGGTGGTCTGCTGTTGTCCGGTGGCACCTTGTACGTCGCCAGCTATCAGGGCCGCATGGCGGCACTGGAACTGGAAAGCGGCCGTGTGCTGTGGCAGCGTGATGCTTCCAGCTACGCGGGTGTCGCCCAAGGTTTTGGCAACGTCTACATCAGCATGGCTTCCGGCACCGTAGAGGGCGTTGACGAACGTTCGACCACCGTCCTGTGGAGCAACGATGCACTGGCCCGCCGTCAATTGTCGGCACCAGAAGTCTTCTCCAGCTATGTCGCCGTGGGTGACTTCGAAGGCTATCTGCACCTGTTGAGCCAGGTTGATGGTCGCTTTGTTGGCCGTACCCGCATTGACAGCGACGGTCTTCGGGCGCGTCCGCTGGTGGTCGGTGACATGATTTACGTGTTTGGTAACAGCGGCAAACTGGAAGCCCTGACCATTCGCTAAGGCGTCTATGCTTGAGACTCTAGAGTCTCAAGCAGCCTTGCTCTAGCAAGGCTTGCGGCACATTTGTGCTGTTCCGAACTCTGGCCGCTGCCTTGCAGCGGCTTTTGTATTTTCTGAAATAACGAAGTGGAGAGCCGCATGGTTCCCGTAATCGCCCTGGTGGGCCGACCCAATGTCGGCAAGTCCACCTTGTTCAACCGCCTGACCAGGACTCGTGACGCCATCGTCGGCGACTTGTCCGGTCTGACCCGTGATCGCCAATACGGTGAGGCCAAGTGGCAAGGGCGTTCCTACATTTTGGTCGACACCGGCGGTATCTCCGGTGACGAGCACGGTATGGACGAAAAAATGGCCGAGCAGTCGCTGCTGGCCATCGAAGAAGCTGATGTCGTTCTGTTCCTGGTAGATGCCAAAGCGGGTTTCACTGCCGCTGACCAGATGATCGGCGAGCACCTTCGCAAACGTAACAAGCGCTCTTATGTCGTCGCCAACAAGGTCGACAACATCGACCCGGACATGGCGCGCGCCGAGTTCGCACCCTTGGGCATGGGCGACGCGATCCCGATCGCTGGCGCACATGGTCGTGGCATCTCGCAGTTGCTGGAAATTGCCCTGGGTGATTTCCCGCGTGACTCTGAAGAGCCAGAAGAAGGCGAAGAAGAAGTCGTTCTCGAAGGTGAGGAAGCCAAGCGCATTCCTGGCCCAAGCGAAAAAGACGGTATCAAAATCGCAATCATCGGTCGCCCTAACGTCGGTAAATCGACGCTGGTTAACCGCATGCTCGGTGAAGACCGCGTTATCGTCTATGACCAGCCCGGCACCACACGCGACAGTATCTACATCCCGTTTGAGCGTAATGACGAGAAGTACACGCTGATCGACACCGCCGGTGTGCGCAAGCGCGGCAAGATCCACGAAGAAGTTGAAAAATTCTCCGTGGTCAAAACCCTGCAAGCGATCAAAGACGCCAACGTGGTGATCTTTGTCATGGACGCCCGTGAAGGCGTGGTTGACCACGACCTGAACCTGCTGGGCTTTGCCCTGGAAGCCGGTCGTGCACTGGTGATCGCCGTCAACAAGTGGGACGGCATGACCCCAAGCGAACGCGAGTTCGTGAAGGTCGAACTGACCCGTCGCCTGTTCTTCGTTGACTTCGCCGACATCCACTTCATCTCGGCATTGCACGGCACTGGCGTGGGTAACTTGTACCAATCGGTGCAGAACTCCTTCAAGTCGGCTGTTACACGCTGGCCGACTAACCGTCTGACCCAGATCCTTGAAGACGCGGTCAGCGAGCACGCGCCACCGATGGTTAACAGCCGCCGCATCAAGCTGCGTTACGCCCACTTGGGTGGTGCCAACCCGCCGATCATCGTGATCCACGGTAACCAGGTTGAGAAGGTTCCGAAGTCTTACGTGCGTTACCTCGAGAACACCTACCGTCGTGTCTTGAAGCTGGTCGGTACACCGATCCGCATCGAGTTCAAAGGTGGCGAGAACCCGTACGAAGCCAACAAGAACTCCTTGACCGACCGCCAGGTCAACAAGAAACGCCGCATGATGTCGCACCACAAAAAGGCCGACAAAAAGCGTAGAGACAAGCGCTAACGCGCTGAAGAGGGTTCCTTTAGGGGAATGCTGCTTGTAGGAGCGAGCTTGTCTCGCGATCTTTTGAACGTTTGAAAGATCGCGAGACGAGCTCGCTCCTACCGTTCAGATTGCAGGTGGCTGCACTGACGGGCATCACACCTTTAGGAGCCCTTTTTCGTGTCTGGCGTTTGGGCTATTCTCGCTAGGTCCTGTGCCGTAGTCAGAGCCGGGAACTCATCAGGGAACGGCCATGATTATCAGCAAGTTGCCGAATGTCGGCACCACCATCTTCACGCGCATGTCGCAACTCGCGGCTGAAACCGGCGCGCTCAACTTGTCTCAGGGTTTTCCTGATTTTGATGGCCCGCAAGCGTTGCGCGATGCCGTCGGCCAACACATCGCCAGTGGCCACAACCAATATTCGCCTATGACCGGCTTGCCTGCCTTGCGTACACAAGTGGCGGCCAAAATTGCCCGCAGTTATGGCGTGCACGTGGATGCCGATACCGAGGTGACCATCACTCCGGGAGCTACCCAAGCCATCTTCTGTGCCATCCAGGCGGTGATTCATGCCGGCGACGAAGTCATCGTGTTCGACCCGTGCTACGACAGCTATGAACCTTCGGTCGAGTTGGCCGGCGGTCGTTGCGTGCATGTGCAGTTGGGGCTCGACGACTTCTCTATCGACTGGCAAAAACTCACCGACGCGCTGACGCCGCGCACCCGCATGATCATCCTCAACACCCCGCACAACCCCAGCGGCGCGTTGATCAGCCGTGCAGAACTGGACCAGTTGGCGGCCTTGATTGCCGATCGCGACATTTACCTGATCAGTGATGAGGTGTACGAGCATCTGGTGTACGACGGCGTGCCTCACGTCAGTGTTTTGTCACACCCCGAGCTGTACCATCGTGCTTTCGTTGTCAGCTCGTTCGGCAAGACCTATCACGTGACAGGTTGGAAAACCGGTTATGTGGTGGCGCCGCCCGCGTTGACCGCCGAGTTGCGCAAGGTGCACCAATACGTGAGTTTTTGCGGTGTGACGCCGTTGCAGTACGCATTGGCCGACTATATGGCGGCCAGCCCCGAGCACGTTGAAGAACTGCCCGGGTTTTACCAGGCCAAGCGTGATCTGTTCTGTGATCTGTTAAAGCCATCGCGTTTTACCTTCACACCCGTAGCAGGTACGTACTTCCAGTTGGTCGACTACGCTCACATTCGTCCGGACCTCAATGACGTCGACATGGCCGTATGGCTGACCCGTGAACACGGTGTGGCGACCATTCCGGTGTCGGTGTTCTACCAGACCCCGCCCGAAGGGCAGCGGCTGGTCCGTCTGTGTTTTGCCAAACGCGAGGAGACGCTGCGCGAAGCAGCAGAGAAACTATGCGTGATCTAAGTGGTTTACCCGATTTAACCCTGGCGCTGGTGCAAACCACCTTGGCGTGGCACGACCGTCAGGCCAATTTCGAGCACTTCGAGGAGTTGCTTGAGCAGGCCCGTGGCGCAGACCTGGTGGTGTTGCCAGAAATGTTCACCACCGGTTTCAGCATGGAGTCCGAGACCCTCGCCGAGCCAGAGGGCGGGCCGGCCACAAAGTGGTTACGAGCCCAGGCGGCAAAACTCAATGCGGTGGTGACCGGCAGTGTCATCGTCCAGGCGGCAGACGGCAGCCACCGCAACCGCCTGCTGTGGGCGCGGCCTGATGGTGAAGTGCTGCACTACGACAAACGCCATTTGTTCCGTATGGCTGGCGAGCACGAGCACTTTACGCCGGGCGAGCGGCAGGTTCAGTTTGAGGTCAAAGGCTGGCGTATCCGCCCGTTGATTTGCTACGACCTGCGCTTCCCGGTGTGGAGCAGCGACCCCCACGACACTGACCTGCTGCTCTACACGGCCAACTGGCCGGGTGCGCGCCGTTTGCACTGGAACCGCCTGTTACCGGCCCGAGCGATTGAAAACCTTTGCTACGTCGGCGCGGTAAACCGCGTTGGGACCGATGGCAAAGGGTTGGTCTACAGCGGCGACAGCCAGATCCTCGACTTCCAGGGCGAAACCTTGCTGAGTGCGGGCGAGGCCGACGGCGTGTTCCAGGTCAGCCTGAGCGCGAGCGAATTGGGTGCCTACCGTGAACGCTTCCCGGCGTACATGGATGCTGACAACTTCGACCTGAAATACTGATACACCTCGCGATCTTTTAAAAGATCGCGAGCTGCATACGTCCGGCTGTAGTCGCTGACGAGGCACGAAGGCTGCGAAAGATCAAAAGATCACGAGGCAAGCTCGCTCCTACAAAAAAGCCAACAAAAAAGGCCCTGAGGTTCGCACCTCAGGGCCTTTTTGCGTTTCAGCAGACGTTTAGGCAGCTTTAGCGTCGGCTTCGCTCAGTGAGCGGTTCAGGGCGCTGAACAGGGCCTTGAAGCTGGCGGTGGTGATGTTTTCATCGATGCCCACACCATGCACAGCACGCTCACCATTCACCCGCAGCTCGATGTAAGCAGCGGCTTTGGCGTTGGTGCCAGCACCGATGGCATGCTCGTTGTAGTCCATGATTTCAGCTTTGACCGGCAGGCCGGCAACCAAGGCTTCCAGGGCGCCATTGCCTTTGCCGTTCCAGCGCAGGTTGGTCTCGCCAGCGCCTTTGGCCGACACTTCAACCTCAACCGCGCTGTGGCCGTTTTCTTCCTGCAGGCGATGGCTAACCAACGCGTACGGGGTGTTGGCTTGCAGATACTCGCTGTGCAACAAGCTGTGGATCTGCTGCGCGGTCATTTCAAGGCCAAGACGGTCGGTCTCACGCTGAACCACCTGGCTGAACTCGATCTGCATGCGGCGTGGCAAGCTGATGCCGTATTCCTGCTCCAGCAGGTAAGCAATGCCGCCTTTACCGGACTGGCTGTTCACCCGAATCACGGCCTCATAGCTACGGCCAATGTCTGCCGGGTCGATCGGCAAGTACGGCACTTCCCACAGTGCATCGGGCTTCTGCTGGGCGAAACCTTTGCGGATGGCGTCCTGGTGCGAGCCCGAGAACGCAGTGTGGACCAAGTCGCCCACATACGGGTGGCGAGGGTGAACCGGGATCTGGTTGCACTCTTCAACGACTTTACGCACGCCGTCGATGTCAGAGAAGTCCAGCTGCGGGTCGAGGCCTTGGGTGTACATGTTCAGGGCCACGGTCACCAGGTCAACGTTGCCGGTGCGCTCGCCGTTACCGAACAGGCAGCCTTCGACGCGGTCTGCACCGGCCATCAAGCCCAACTCGGTGGCGGCAACACCAGTGCCACGGTCGTTGTGGGTGTGCAGGCTGATGATCACGCTGTCACGGCGGTTGATGTGGCGACCGAACCATTCAATCTGGTCGGCATAGATGTTCGGGGTGGCGCACTCAACAGTGGCCGGCAAGTTGAGGATCACTTTGTGCTCAGGCGTCGGGTTCCAGACCTCGATCACCGCGTCACACACTTCCTTGGCGAACTCCAGCTCAGTGGCGCTGAAGGTCTCTGGGGAGTATTCAAAAGTCCACTGGGTTTCTGGCTGTTGAGCAGCGTATTTGACGAACAGCTTGGCCGCGCTGACGGCGATTTCTTTGATGCCGTCCTTGTCCTGGTTGAACACGATGCGGCGGAACGACGGCGAGGTCGCGTTGTACAAGTGCACGATGGCTTTTTTCGCGCCGCGCAGCGATTCGAATGTCCGTGCGATCAGGTCTTCACGGCCTTGGGTCAACACCTGAATAGTGGTGTCGTCCGGGATGTGGCCGTCTTCGATCAACGTACGCACGAAGTCAAAGTCGGTCTGCGAAGCAGCCGGGAACGACGCCTCAATTTCTTTTACGCCAACGCTGACCAGGGTCTTCCAAAAACGCAGTTTTTTCACTGCATCCATCGGCTCGATCAGCGACTGGTTGCCGTCGCGCAGGTCAGAGCTGCACCAGATCGGCGCTTGGGTGATGGTTTTCGATGGCCAGGTACGGTCAGGTAAATCAATGACCGGAAAGGCGCGATATTTGGAAGAGGGGTCTTTGAGCATGGTCATCAGGCAATCCTTTAATGTGCGGGCCGTATAGAGACAAGTGGCTCGCTGAAGAAATACAAAGCAGGGGGGGACGAGGCAGCGCGTTTCAGCTTTGCAGTCGTGCACTGACGAGGCAGAGGCTTCGGTGCTGGCGTAATTGAATGAGGGTATGAGGTGTTTTCATAGGCTCAACCCTAACCATTGCGAAAGACGTTGGCAAGCGGCCTGAAAAACATTAGGAGAATTGCGCGTTTAAAGCAAAAAATCGAATTTATATGGCGTCTTATAGGATTGGCAGTGAAAAAAATTGTTCATATATGGCGTATGGCATTCATCTTGTGCTGCAAAAGTATTTCGCTGATTACCGAAACCCGGCCAGCTAACGAACTGGCCGGTTACTGCCCTACGTCCGGCAAATAAAGCCTTGTGTGAGGCCGTACGGCGGTGTGTTCTGGACGCCTCCCACAAAGGTTATGAGTTTGCCATCGGCCCGTGCATTGGTAAGCGCCAGGGATAAGGGGGACAACGGGTTCTTATTGATCATAAGGGTGACCGCATCCTCCAGCTCGATGACAAGCGCCAGCTCCGCTCCGACCGCCCTGTGCAACTGCATGAAGTTGATGGTTTGCGCGCCTGTTCGCTTGAACACCAACTCACTGACCCCGGGGATGTCCGCATAAATGGTGTAGCCGAGCCGCTGAAGCAGGCTACGCATGACTTCATTGAGTCCAGCGGCATTGCTCAGTTTTAATAAATCGCCGGCTTTCAATGAAAAGTCGATCCGGTCAAACCAGGTCGGTGAAGCACGTGTTCGAACCAGCAACGTTTTTGGGCGAATGCCCAAGGCTGGCGTCAAGAGGGCCAAGGGATCACGCAATGTTCCGGAGCCATGTGTCAGATGCCCGGAAAACCAGCCATACAACGTTTCGGTCAACGTGCGCATACGGGTTTGTGTGAGCAACCAAGTGGTGCTGTCGGACAACATAAATAGACGCTTGGCCACTACCTGTGCAGAGTCTGGCGTCAGGCCCGGCAGAGACTTGAGGACGTATTGCCAGATCGGCTTTTGCAGCAGCGGCTCCTTGATCGCCCACGCTCCTTCCTCAAACTCAGCCAGGCGCGGTTGCAAGTACTTGTTTTTCAAGATCAGCTTTTCCAGTCGCTCATAGGTCGAGATCACCTGACCAGGCTTTTTCAGGTACACCTGTATATCCAGTGGCAGGTTGCCCTGAGGCAATATGTCGAACCACTTGCTGTCTTTTTTAATCACTCGAAGATTAGAGCCGCTGCCTATTTCAGAAATGGGCGGATTCAGGCTGACCGGAATATAAGTTTCGCCGGGAGCCGATCGGGCCCAGTTTTGCCACTCACTACTGCTGACAGTGCCCGGTGCGTTAGTGCCGCTGGAGGGAACGGGTTGAGTCGGTTTAGGTTGTACCGGCTCATCATCCACAATGGGACGCTTGCGCTTGTTGCTTAACGGGACGGCGCTCGAAGTGCCGGGCTCAGGGGTGAGGGCTTGCGCTGGGGCACCATCTAGCCCTGGCTTGAGATAGTGCTGGGCCCACCGGGGCAGCTCTTTATGCTCTACCAGGAACTCGGCCAGATAAAGTTCCATCTTGTCTCTGCGAGGTGCAGGAAAGTTGTATTGGTCGAGCAGTTTTTTGGCTTCATCAAGGCTGAAGCGTGGGAAAGCCTCACGTACCTTGAATGTGGCCAGCGAATATTTTCCTCCTCCAAGTAAGCTCAACTCAGGTGTGCCGATACGCCACAGACCATCCGTGCCCTGACGAATCGCAGAGCGGTACCAAGCGCGCGGGCGACGCATATCCAATACCCGCCAGGTCAGGCGGTCCGCGTCATACACCACCTGAAACCAGTGCTTTTGCTGTTGGATAAAGTATTGGGAGAAACCGCCGTGTTTCGGCGTCCTTTCATAGATGCCTGCGTAGGCGCCGTCTGTGCGCTTGGTCAGCCCTTCGACGCCCTGTTTGTAGGCAAACTTCGGATTCAAGGCCAAGGTACCTTTGGCGGGTAATTTGGCGAGAGCGGTTCCAATGTCCACCCCGGCATCCACCCAGCGTTCAATCATGCCGACAAAATGCCCAATCGCTTCACTTTGATTGCCGCGTTTCAACGCATCAAAGCCATGCCACATCTCGATCAAACTGCGTCCTAGGGCAATCATGGCCGTGACCTTAAATGGCAGGATAATCGTGACGATATCCACCGCTGTTTCTATGCCGCTCCACACGGCCAGGCGGTTGCTTTCTGTGGTCGACAGGCTCAAGGCATCAGCGCTGGCCAAGGCATGCTCGATTTCGGCCAAACAGGTTTTCTCAATGAAGTTGCCGGTAATTACGGTGTCCCGAACATCCGCTGCTCTGAGCCCTTCAGTCACCCGTTGCTGGACTCGGGCTTGAGCGCCTTCGCTGACGCGTCCAACCAGATAGCCGGCCATTTCAGGGGCATTGAGGAATTTATTCGCCATGTGCGCGCGATTTTCAAACTCGCGAAACCGCTTGCCGTCAGGTGCTTCAGGGGTATAGACAACCAGGGCGCTGACGGACGACAGCGGTTGCGGTGTGATGAGGTTCAATTCCAAAGGGTCAGGCGCATAAGCCCCTGAAGGCGGTGCCAGGATAATCAGTACCCCACGCACCGTGGCCTCGCTGATCAGTAATTGATGAACCTTCAGGCGATGCCCTTCAACAATGGCGGGAAGATCAGGGTCATCAACCTCGTTCAGAACGGCCTCAACCCAGCGATAACCGCGATCCAGGCGATCTGGCGAGAAGTCATCGGAAATCTTCGCTTCAAGTGCATCAACGCGCATTTGGGCGATCAGCAATTGAGCGGCAGTATCGCGACGAGAGAGGGCTTGGGGAGAGTTGATGAACCGGTCCCGCAAGAAGGCTTCATAGCTATCGCCAATATTCACCGTGCGAACGATGTGCTTGATTTGCGCAGCGCTCAACGTGTCCATTCGTGGTCCATCGGCGCTGCCCGTTGATACGGTAGCGGTCAATGCGTAGTCAATGTCCAGGCTACCGACGTTCTCCAGAGCCAATTGCGACAGTGTTCGGGACGTACTGACCAGCTTGATGGAAGGGCCGGTACGCGACAGGCTGTTCACCGCCGTGTAGGACGACGTGCCATACGCGCTGATCGGGATAATGGGGCCGGAGCCGCGCTCGGCGACCGTTGTGGTGATAAAGACGGTGTCCGGGTCAACGATCAGGCCATATTCTGCTTGGATATAGTTCTGCAACTGATCGTGGGCGTAGCGCAGCAAAAACGCTCTGTCGCCATATTGATGGGCAGAGGGCTCGCCATTGTCGTTGGCAATGAAACTGAGGGTTCGGTAATGCGCAGCCGCCTCAAACCAGGCCTGACGGTCAGCATCGTTGGCTTTAAGCAGCCATTGGCGGGTCTTTTTTCCTAAAAACTTGGCAATGCGTGCATTGAGGGCGCTCGCTTGTTTGAAGCGTGGAGCGTAGTCCAGCACATACTCCAGGTGTTCACTCAATTGGGCGGGCGAAACCGTTTTGGCTAACGACAATGTGTGTTCCAGATTGGCTTGACGCTGATCGTCATGCACCTTGAACCAATACTCGAACACTGAGCCGTGAATTTCCTTAAAGGTGAATTCGAGCGACGTTGTAGCCTTTTCAGTCAGCGCTTGAACCCTCACCAGATCAGTGGGGGATAAGAGCTCCAGCAATGATTCGAACTCCGCGATTTCCGTGTGACGGCGGTTAAGTTCGATCTCTAATGCCTGCAGCGAAGCAAAGCCCTGCAAACCACCTGAAGGGGTGTACAACACAGCCTCACCGGCATTGGCTTTGGCGTTGATTTCTACTTCTGTCGTTTTGTCAGAAAGGCGAGTCATGCCTGATGCGTCAAGGGTTGCGGAGCCGTCGCGTGCGGTCATGACCCAGGCACCCGCGAAGGCAATCGGTGGCTCTTTTGACAGGTCCTTAAGTATCAGGGCATAAACCGCCGGGCGCGAACTGACCGGGAGCGCAGCCCGGGTGCTCAGCGACGGGTAACGCACCACATCATTGATCAGTTGCACCTGGCCCGGTGTCAGCGTGGCATCGTGGGACAGCAGTTCTGTTTCAGCCTTGAGCACGTCTTTGAGCTTATCGAGCAGCCAGGATTTGCGCGATTGAGTTCCGGTTTGGCTGCTCTTGTCTTGCCAAAACTGCGCCGTGTGGGTTTTGCAGCTACTGGCAAAAAAACGTCGCGCGCGGGATATGAAGGTCTGCAAATCCCCCACCGTCACAGTGGCGGGCGAGGTGTCATCCACGACCTTAAGCGTGGCCTTCAGCAGGTTGTAATCCGGCGCATGGCCGTCACACAGCGCCTGTAGCAGGATATCGAGCACACTGGTGAGCTGCGTATCACCCTCTTCACTGATCAGCAATTGCTCAGGATCAAGCGTCTGCGTGGCGTGGGCAAACGTCGCCTTCAGCTCGCTGTGTATGAATGAGTGGAGGGTGGGTTGCTCAGCCAGCAGGGTCTGGATCTGAGTGTCGATTTGCACCCATTTATTGACACGGTCTTGTTCGTCCTGGGCGCTGACCGCAATCAGGTCGGCGCTCAAGTCTTGGGATAAATGAAATACATCACTCATGGGTTACACCTCACAGAGAAAGTTGTGAGGAGTATCTGCCCCGGCTTGACTGCGCCTGACATACATAACTAGTGCGGGGAGGTTTGCTCACGAGCAGTGACCAAACCCCGGCGTTTTCGCTAAGGCTGAAAGGCCCCGATAAAGATCGCCGGGTCTACCCGGGCGTCGTTCAGGCTGACGTTCCAGTGCATGTGTGGCCCGGTGGCGCGACCGGTTGAGCCGACTTTGCCGACCACATCGCCGCGTGCCAGTTGCTGGCCGAGCTTGGCGTCGATTTTCGACATGTGGCAGAACATGCTGATAAAGCCCTGGCCGTGATCGACAAACACGGTGTTGCCATTAAAAAAGTAGTTGCCGATCAGGATGACTTTACCGGCGGCCGGGGTTTTGATCGGTGTACCTGCGGGCACGGCAAAGTCCAGGCCCGCATGCGGGTTGCGCTCTTCGCCATTGAAGAAGCGGCGCACGCCAAACTTGCTCGACAGCGGGCCATTGACGGGCTTGTCCAGCAGCAAGTTGCTGGGCGTGTTCGGGCTGAAGGTGCGGTACGCCTTGATCTGCACCGCCAGCTCGTTGTCGATGCGTTTGAGGTCGTCCGGGTTGGGGTTGACCTGGCGCTGGTTTTTCAGGGTGATGTGCTGCTCGGGGTACTTTTTGTTGCCCACGCTGAAGCTCAGGCTTCGGCCGTTGGCATTCAGTGTTTGCGTACCCGGCTTGACGGTCAGCGGGATACCGACAATGGCGCGCCAGGTGTCTTGCTCTTTGACCACCAACACCGGCTTGCCGTCGTATTTGGCCTCTGGGCGTTGCGCGCCGGTGCCCAGGTCGATCACTGCCACGCCGCCCGGTACCGGCTTGTTGAGCAGTCGGGTGATGTAGCTGTCGGCGGCCGAGGCATTGAAAGCAAGGCACATCAATAAAGCAGCAGTTACAAAGCGTGGCATCAGCTCAATCCAGTAAAGAAAGGGTCACGGGTGTCAGGTGGTTGTCTTCAACCCGCACCTGCAATTCGCCTTCGCCCAGTCGTGCCTTCAGACGCTGGCCATTGTGGGTCTGTTCGGCGCTGCGAATGGCATTGCCGCGCTCATCGAGCAAAATGCTGTAGCCGCGACCCAAGGTGGCCAGCGGGCTGACCACGTGCAGGGTTTGCATCTGGCTGTGCAGCGTCAGACGACGGGCCTTGAGGCCTTCGCGCATCGCCCGTGGCAGGCGTTCAGCAAGGCTGTCCAGGCGCTGGCGGAGTAAGGCTAGCTGACGACCCGGATGTTGCGCTGACAGGCGTGTTTCGAGACG
This sequence comes from Pseudomonas helleri, assembly GCF_045830615.1. NCBI lineage: Bacteria > Pseudomonadati > Pseudomonadota > Gammaproteobacteria > Pseudomonadales > Pseudomonadaceae > Pseudomonas > Pseudomonas helleri. The sequence goes on from NZ_CP174501.1 coordinate 1,016,993, forward strand.
TATCAAGCGCTCACGGCGAGTATTGAGGCTGCGCTCAAACGCGCGGCGCATGCGCATGTCCAGATCGTCGAGGCGCTGTGCCTGCTGGCGCAGTCGTTCACCCGGATGGCGCAGGCGCCGGGCCAGCCCGTCGAGACGCAGGCGGTCGCGCATCAGGCGATCGCGGATACGCATGACCAGCCGGCGCTGCAGGCTGTCGACTCGGCGTTGCAGATCGCTGGCGTCCGGCGCCAGCAATTCGGCCGCAGCAGACGGCGTCGGCGCCCGCACGTCGGCAACAAAGTCACTGATCGACACATCGGTTTCGTGCCCGATGGCACTGACGATCGGCGTCACACAGGCGTCCACCGCCCGCGCAACAGCTTCTTCGTTAAAGCACCAGAGGTCTTCGAGCGAGCCGCCACCCCGGGCCAGAATCAAGGCGTCAAAGCCCCGCGCATCGGCCAGCTTTAGCGCCCGGACAATTTGCGCGGTAGCTTCACGGCCCTGCACGGCGGTGGGGATCAAGGTCAGTTCTACTTGCGGTGCACGGCGGCGGAACACGCTGATGATGTCGCGGATCACCGCCCCGGTTGGCGAACTGATGATGCCGATGCGCTGCGGGTGAGCCGGCAGCGGGACTTTGCGCTCGGCACTGAACAAGCCTTCGGCGCTGAGCTTCTCTTTCAGGGCATCAAAGGCCAGGCGCAATGCGCCATCACCGGCAGGCTCGACGGTATCGAGGATCAGCTGGTAATCGCCGCGCCCCTCAAACAGCGACACCTTGCCGCGCACTTTGACCGCCAGGCCATCTTTCAGTGCCTGGCGTACCCGTGCGGCGTTGTTGCGAAACAACGCACAGCGCACTTGGGCACCGCTGTCTTTAAGGGTGAAGTAAATGTGCCCAGACGCCGGGCGGGCGAGGTTGGAGATTTCGCCCTCGACCCAGATATTGCTGAACACGTCTTCGAGCAAGACCCGCGCGCGGCCGTTGAGCTGGCTGACGGTCAGGACTTCCCGGTCGAGATTGAGTCGTGCAAAGGGATCTTTAATCATGCCGGCCATCATAAGGGCGGATTGTTTTGACTGCACCTGCTGGTTAAAGTCCGCGCTCCAAAAATAAGGAAGCGCAGCAATGGATTTGCCTTTTACCGGCGGTGAGTGGGTGTTGATTGAGCTGGCTGTGGCGCTGGCTTACATCGTGTTTGGCGTGGCGGGGTTTGGTACGGCACTGGTGGCCGGGCCCATTTTGATTCTGTGCCTGCCGCTGTCGAAGATCATCCCGCTGCTGGTGCTGCTGGATTTTGTCGCCGCCTTTGGCAACTGGTTGCCCGCCCGCCGTGACGTGGCTCGTCCGGAGTTGCTGCGCTTGCTACCGTGCATGGCCGTGGGTTGCATCATCGGCGTGGTGTTTTTGCTCAACCTGCAATCCGACTTGTTGCTGCTGTTGATGGGCGTGTTTGTCAGCGCTTATGCGGTGTACAGCCTGGCGGTAAAAGTGCGGCCCAGCCAAGTGGCGGCGGGGTGGGCGGTGCCGACCGGGGTCATAGGCGGGTTATTCGGTGCGCTATTTGGCAGCGGCGGTTTTTTATACGCGCTGTACCTGAACGCGCGGCTGACCAAGGACGCAGCGCGGGCCACGCAAAGTGCGTTGATCAGTTGCAGCACCGTGGTGCGTTTGAGCTTGTTCGTGATCGCGGGTGTGTACACCGATGGCGAGTTGTTATGGTTGGCCGCCTTTCTGTTACCGGCCATGGCGCTGGGGCTGTGGATAGGGCGTAAACTGGCGATCAAATTGTCCCGCGAGGCGTTTGTCCGGCTGGTGACCTGGCTGGTGCTGGCCAGCGGCGTTGCGCTGATTGCGCGCTACTTGAGCGCTTGATTTCTTGTAGGAGCGAGCTTGCCTCGCGATCTTTTGACCGTTTAAAAGATCGCGAGGCAAGCTCGCTCCTACCGTGTCTGTTTTCTTATATGTGCCGTACCCATGAATTCGCAAAGCATTATCGTTCCTAAAATTTCCACCTTGCCGGTCCACGAGCCGCGTGCCCGTGCGATCGTGCGCTGGCTGGTGCGTAAAAACATCATTGAAGAAGAGCTCAGTACCTGCGGGCGCAATGGCAGCGCCATGGCCTATGCCATCGCTCCGGGGGCGGCCAGCGTGGTGTTGCACCCTGAAGCGCTGCCGTTCGGCCACCCGATCAACGGTCTGGAGATCATCACCAAGCGTTGCATCTACACGCCGGTCAAAGGTTTTCTGGAAGAAGCAGGCTGCGCCGAGTGCCGCAAGGAAGTCGGCGAAGCGCTGTTCGACAGCCTCGAAGAATGGATGCCAGGGCACACGGACAACTTTGTTTGCCCTTTGTGTGGCCATGAAGATGACATCAACGGTTTTCTGTTTTTGCAGCCGTGCGGCTTCTCCAACCTGGGGTTTATTTTCAATAACTGGGCCGAGGCGGGGTTCAAGCAAAGCTTCCTCGACGAGTTTGCCGACTGGCTGGATCAGCCGGTGGCGTGGGTCAAAGTCGAGTTGTAAGGGCTTTTTCTGCCTCGCGGGTCAATAAATCATGGCTTTTAGCGCAAAACTCTCTAAAGGTTTCCGTTGAGAGCCACAGGTGTTTTGAGTACAATGGCGCGCTTCCATTTTCCCGCTCGGGAGCCCCAGCGATGCTGCGTATCAGCCAAGAAGCACTCACCTTCGATGACATCCTTCTCGTTCCCGGTTATTCCGAGGTTCTTCCGAACGAAGTCAGTCTAAAGACTCGTTTGACCCGTGGCATTGAACTGAATATTCCTCTGGTTTCCGCCGCAATGGACACCGTCACTGAAGCCCGTCTGGCAATCGCCATGGCTCAGGAAGGCGGCATCGGCATCATCCACAAGAACATGACCATCGAGCAGCAAGCTCACGAAGTGCGCAAGGTCAAACGCTACGAAGCCGGTGTGGTTAAAGAACCCATCACTATCGAAGCTGACGCCACGGTTCGTGAACTGTTCGAATTGACCCGCCAGCACAATATCTCCGGCGTTCCGGTACTGCACAATGGCGACCTGGTCGGCATCGTGACCTCCCGTGACGTGCGCTTCGAAAGCCGTCTGGAAGCCACCGTTCGTGAAGTGATGACGCCTAAAGAGCGTCTGGTCACGGTCAAGGAAGGCGCCGACAAGGACGAAGCCCGTGAACTGCTGCACAAGCACCGCATCGAGCGCGTGCTGATCGTCGACGACAGCTTCGCCCTCAAAGGCATGATGACCGTCAACGACATCGAAAAAGCCAAGGCCTACCCGCTGGCCAGCAAGGATGACCAAGGTCGTCTGCGCGTAGGCGCTGCTGTCGGTACTGGCAAAGACACCGAAGATCGCGTCACCGCTCTGGTGGCTGCTGGCGTTGACGTGGTGGTAGTCGACACCGCCCACGGTCACTCCAAAGGCGTGATCGACCGCGTACGTTGGGTCAAGCAGAACTTCCCTGAGGTACAGGTCATTGGCGGCAACATCGCCACTGGCGCTGCGGCTTTGGCCCTGGCAGAAGCTGGCGCTGACGCCGTTAAAGTCGGTATCGGCCCAGGCTCGATCTGCACCACCCGTATCGTTGCCGGTGTTGGCGTTCCGCAAATCAGTGCGATTGCCAACGTGGCCGCAGCCCTTGAAGGCTCGGGCGTACCGTTGATCGCCGACGGCGGCATCCGTTTCTCGGGTGACCTGTCCAAGGCCATCGTGGCCGGTGCTTCCTGCGTCATGATGGGTTCGATGTTTGCCGGTACTGAAGAAGCGCCGGGCGAAATCGAACTGTTCCAGGGCCGTTCGTACAAGGCTTACCGCGGCATGGGTTCGCTGGGTGCGATGTCGCAGTCCCAGGGTTCTTCCGACCGTTACTTCCAGGACTCCTCCGCGGGTGCCGAGAAGCTGGTGCCGGAAGGCATCGAAGGTCGCGTACCGTACAAAGGGTCGCTCACCGCGATCATTCACCAACTGATGGGCGGTCTGCGTTCCTCGATGGGTTACACCGGCAGCGCCGACATCGAGCAAATGCGTACCAAGCCTGAGTTTGTGCGCATCACCGGCGCTGGCATGGCTGAATCCCACGTCCACGACGTGCAGATCACCAAAGAAGCACCTAACTATCGCGTAGGTTGATAGTGGTCGCATCCGGGCTCCAACCCGGGTGCGATACGAATTAAATCACCGGGGCTGTTTGATTCAGCCCCGTGTCGTTTCTGAAATTTATCGAGATTTAGTCATGTCCCTCGACATTCACGCTCACCGCATCCTGATTCTGGACTTCGGTTCTCAGTACACCCAGTTGATCGCCCGTCGCGTTCGTGAAATCGGTGTTTACTGCGAACTGCACCCGTTCGACATGGACGACGCAGCGATCCGCGAATTTGCCCCTAAAGGCATTATCCTGGCCGGTGGCCCGGAGTCTGTACACGAAGCCAACAGCCCGCGTGCCCCGCAAGCGGTATTTGACCTCGGCGTGCCGGTTTTCGGTATCTGCTACGGCATGCAGACCATGGCTGAACAGCTGGGTGGCAAGGTTGAAGGTTCCGAGCTGCGTGAATTCGGTTATGCCCGCGTAGACGTGGTCGGCAAAAGCCGCCTGCTCGATGGCATCGAAGATCACATCGACGCTGACGGCCTGTTCGGTCTGGACGTGTGGATGAGCCACGGTGACAAGGTCACCAAAATGCCATCCGACTTCCACGTTCTGGCCAGCACCCCGAGCTGCCCGATTGCCGGCATGTTCAACGATGAACGTGCTTACTACGGCGTGCAGTTCCACCCGGAAGTGACCCACACCAAGCAGGGCGGTCGCATCCTGTCGCGCTTCATCCTCGACATCTGCGGCTGTGATGCGCTGTGGACACCGTCGAAAATCGCGGAAGACGCCATCGCCACCATCCGTGCCCAAGTTGGCACCGACAACGTCCTGCTGGGCTTGTCCGGCGGTGTTGACTCTTCGGTAGTAGCAGCGTTGCTGCACAAGGCCATTGGCGACCAACTGACCTGCGTCTTCGTCGACAACGGCCTGCTGCGCCTGCACGAAGGTGACCAGGTGATGGCCATGTTCGCAGAGAACATGGGCGTTAAAGTGATCCGTGCCAACGCTGCCGACCAGTTCCTGAACAACCTGGCTGGCGAAAACGATCCCGAGAAAAAGCGCAAAATCATCGGTCGCACCTTCATCGACGTATTCGATGCCGAGTCCAACAAACTGGACAACATCAAGTACCTGGCGCAGGGCACCATCTACCCGGACGTGATCGAGTCGGCTGGCGCCAAAAGCGGCAAAGCCCACGTCATCAAGTCGCACCACAACGTAGGTGGCTTGCCGGAAGAAATGAACCTCAAGCTGGTAGAACCCCTGCGCGAGCTGTTCAAAGACGAAGTCCGCCGTCTGGGCCTGGAACTCGGCCTGCCGTACGACATGGTCTACCGCCACCCATTCCCGGGCCCGGGCCTGGGCGTGCGTATCCTGGGTGAAGTGAAAAAGGAATACGCCGACCTGCTGCGTCGTGCTGACCACATCTTCATCGAAGAACTGCGCAAAGCCGACTGGTACCACAAAGTCAGCCAGGCCTTCGTTGTGTTCCAGCCGGTTAAATCGGTTGGCGTTGTAGGCGATGGCCGTCGTTACGCCTGGGTAGTTGCCCTGCGTGCCGTAGAAACCATCGACTTTATGACCGCGCGTTGGGCTCACCTGCCTTACGAACTGCTCGAAACCGTGAGCGGTCGCATCATCAACGAAATCGAAGGCATCTCGCGCGTCACCTACGATGTATCGAGCAAGCCACCGGCGACGATTGAGTGGGAATGATTGGACGTCCGGCATTGTCCGGCACCAATTAGCAAGAAACACCCTTAAGCCCGCGTAACTGCGGGCTTTCGGTTTTTTGGATCTGGCAAATTCTGGCAGCTTTGTGCATCGCCAAGCACCGTGTTGGTGTGGCTTGGTACGGCGCGTCACTTTGAAAGCGCAAAGAAGCCATACGCTTTTTGCCCCAACCCCTCGGTGCCTCGCAGTGGCTCGGCACGCCCTCACCATCAATAACTCGCGAGCAAGCTCACGCTTACATGTGGGGCGTTGATCAGGGGGGCTTCTGACGTTTAGAAGGCGTAGACCAAGGTGGCCGTTGCGCTACGTGGGGCGCCATACCAGCCACGAGAGCCAATCGCGGTGTAGTAGCTCTTGTCCAGCACGTTGTTGAGGTTTAGCGAAACGCTGGTTTGCGGGGTGATGGCGTATTGCGCCATCAGGTCGACCACACTGTAAGCGCCCTGTGAGAACGTCTCATTGTTAGGCCCGGCACCTTTGTAGTATTCGGTGCCTTGCCAGCGCACACCACCGCCCACTTTCAATTGCGGGAGTGAGCCAAGGCGATAGCTGGTAAACAGCTTCACCGTGTCGCGAGGCACTTCAGTCAAGAGGCGCTTATCATCCGAGTCTTTTACCTCGGCATAGGTATAGCTGGCCAAGACCTGCCAATCGGGCAGAATTTCACCCGCCATTTCCATCTCAAAACCGCGGGTTTTGGTGCCGGACTCGGCGCGGTAGGCTTGATTGCCGTCCGGCGCCAATTGGTTCCCATCAGCCACCGCAAGGTTGTCTTGGTGTACCTCAAAGACGCTCAGTGCCGCGGTCAAACGCTTGTCCCAGAACTCGCTCTTGATGCCCAGCTCGTAGTTCACGCCTTCTTTAGGGTCCAAATAGCTGCCATTGACGTCTTTGTAGTTCTGCGGTTTGAAAATCGTGGTGTAGCTGGCATAGGCCGACCAGTTATCGTCGATGTCATACACCAAACCCAAGTAAGGCGTCACGATCCCGTTTTCAGTGCGCGAAGTACGTTTGATAGTGCCGGTCGACAGGGTAGTGGCGGCCTCATCTCGCCTCCAATCTATTACCCGAGCCCCAGTGATCAACGACAGGTCGTCGGCCAGGCTCCAGCGAACCGAAGCGACTAAGCCATCCTGTTTTTCATCCAGCGCATCACGTGAAGATTTGGTGTAGATGGCATCGGGTATAGCCAGTGAGCCATCCCATGTGTAGATGTTGTCGATGTCTTGAAACGACCACAGTGGGTAGCCATCATTTCGGTAATACGACTTGGAGTGGCTGGCCCCTAGATACAGTTGGTGCTCGCGAGTGAACAGCTCAAAAGGGCCGGTCGCCGACACGTCGAATGTGGTTTGGCGAGGCTCACCGGACCAACGCCCGGTCCACGTACTGATACCACTGCCATCTGGTTTCACAGTGCCGCTTGCGGCCGTGGCGAAGGCGTCGTCATAGCTGCGGCGACTGTGTTCGGCGTTGAACTTGAGATGCCAGCCGTTATCCAGTTCGTGATCCAGGGTGGTGAACAGCGTCTTGGTCCGACGCTTGTGATAGCCCCAGTCTGCGCCCGAGTTGAACGAGCGAGACGGGCTGAAGTGACCGCCATCGGAGGTAAACATCGGAAAACCGTGATTGCCGGCTCCTTTGTTGTCCATGTCCTGATATTCCGCACCGACTGTCAGCATCGTGTCATCGGTGACGTCCCATTCCAGCACTCCATATGCCACCTGCCGTTCCAGAGTCTGGCGATCAATGTAACTGCGGCTATCACTGCTCGACGCGACGAAACGTCCACGTACATTGCCGCTTTCGGACAATTTGCCGGAAATGTCCAGCTCAGCACGGTAGTCATCCCAAGAACCCGCCTTAAGCGTGAGCGTGCGCTTGGTTTCAAGCGTCGGTTTTTTGCGAATCAAGTTGACGGTGGCGCCCGGGTCCCCGGTCCCCGACATCAGCCCTGTCGCGCCGCGTACCACCTCGATCCGGTCATAGGTGACAGTGTCAGAAAGGTCATCACTGAACCCGAATGTGTCAGGCCGATTAACCCCGTCAACCTGAATATTGCTGATATCAAAGCCCCTCACATAAATGTGATTAGAGTCGCTACCGGCGGGCCCCATGCTCTCGACCACCACGCCTGGGGTCTGCTCAAGTACCTGGGTCACATCGTTCAAGTTCAAGTCTTCAATCAACTGACGTGTCACCACGCTGATCGATTGCGGCGTCTCGCGTGCGGACAGGCGCAGACCGGTCGCGGTGCTTGCCGAGCCCGTGGCATAACTGTCTGTCCCTTCGGTCGTGACGCCCAACCCCGTGCCGGAGACGGTCGTTGCCGCCAGCTCCATTGAATCAGACGCGTTAGATCGCGCCAGCACGTAGCGCTTGTCTCCCACTTGCTGGAACTTCAGACCGCTGCCTTGCAGCAGTAGGGCAAGGCCCTGCTCCGGCTCGTAATGCCCCTGCAACCCCGCCGTGCTCAAGCCAGCCGTTTCTTCGCTGCTAAAGCTCACTGTCACCCCGCTTGCAGCGGAAAACGTGTTGATCGCATTGGTGAGAGATCCTGCCGAAATCATGTAACTGACGGGTTCGGCCCACGCGCCGCTAGTGGCCAATAGCGAGCCGGAAAGGCTAAATGCCAGCGCGACACTGCGCAGACTGAAAGGCGGGGAAGAGGTACAAGCGGACATCCATTGGCTCCTGTCTAGTGGTCATTATGTGATCCATAGAGAGAAGACGAATTGCCAATGGGAATCTTTTACAAAAAATTTAAATAGCGTCGAGATCTTTGCAATGGCGCTCTTAAAAGCCCATCGTGGTCGTTCGCTTTGCGGTATTGGATCTTGTTGGACTATCTCAGCTCTTTGGCCAGCTCTAACCACGCTATTGCAGCCGGAGGCAAATGCGCACCGGCACGCCACGCCAGTGCGATGTTCCAATCCGTATCTGGCTCTTCAAGAGGTACCAGAGCGATGCCCGCATGCTTATGTTTTTGCGCCAGCATTCGCGGTAAAAAAGCTACCCCCAAACCAGCGGCTACCAGGTCGGCGATGAAATCAATTTGCCCGCTGCGGGCTGTCACCCGGGGCACAATTCCTCTTCGATCACATGCGGCCATAATTAATGCGTTAAGTGCAAACCCCTCCTCAAAGAGGATGAATGGCGAATCCGCCAGATCACTGAAGTTGATCCGCTTGCGTCGCGAAAGCGAATGGGCGCCAGGCAGTACAGCCACTAAGGGCTCGTTACGCACTTGCTGATAAGCGAACGTTTCATCGATCGGAATCAGTAGTGCAGCCAGGTCCACCTCTCCGGCCTCCAGGCACTCACGCAGTTTCTTACTCCCATGCTCTATCAGTTCTATATTCACCCTCGGATAGCGGCTGCGATAAGTGGCAAACATCTGAGCGAACAACACCCCGCAGCCTACAGGGGGTAAGCCGATCCGCAGCGTACCGCCCTTCAGATCCCGCAGATCATTGATCTCTGCGATCAGATCGTTGCGCTCTGCGAGTAAAACCAGTGCGCGTCGAAAGGCAATCTCACCGGCGGCCGTCAACTCGCTTTTATGGCCGATACGGTTCAAGAGTGGTGTTCCTAGTTCATCTTCGAGCGTCCTGACCGCCTTGCTGACTGAAGACTGAGTCAAAGACACCACCTCAGCGGCTTGTGAGAACCCTCCCTGGCGCACCACTTCTACAAACACTCGCAGCGTTCTGAGATTCATGTGTATTCCAATAGCGACTTATTTTGAGTAGGAAAAGTTGTTTTTATCATGATCAACAAACCCTTATCGTGAAATCCATTCAGCAACCTCCTGCGTCGCTGAAATTTTCTAGACACACAGGAGTTGTAGAGAATGATTATTTCATCGGCGTCCGACTATCGCGAAGCTGCCAGACGCAAGTTGCCGCGATTTCTATTCGACTACATCGACGGCGGCGCCTATGCCGAACACACACTGCGGGCCAATAGCTCTGACCTTGCCAGCATCAGCTTGCGTCAACGCATTTTGAGAAATGTTGACAGCCTGAGTCTCAAGACGACGCTATTCGGGAAGGAACAGAGTCTGCCGATCATCCTCAGCCCCGTTGGACTGACCGGTATGTACGCCCGTCGTGGTGAAGTGCAAGCGGCCAAGGCTGCGGCCACGAAAGGCATCCCCTTTTGCCTGTCCACAGTATCGGTCTGCTCGATTGAAGAGGTTGCTTCCCAGAGTCCGCAATCGATCTGGTTTCAACTCTATGTGCTTAAGGATCGCGGGTTCATGCGTAATGCCCTGGAGCGCGCTCAAGCAGCTGGCGTTACCACGCTGGTGTTTACCGTAGACATGCCGACACCAGGCGCTCGTTACCGTGATGCCCACTCGGGCATGTCCGGTCCATTCGCAGCTACACGGCGCATCCTGCAAGCCACTACTCGGCCGGATTGGGCGTTGAATGTCGGTATCCTCGGTCGCCCGCATGATTTGGGCAATATCTCCAAGTACATGGGCAAAGCCACCACCCTGGAAGATTATGTTGGCTGGTTAGGCAATAACTTCGACCCCTCCATCAGTTGGAAGGATTTGGAGTGGATCCGCGAGTTTTGGAAGGGCCCGATGATTATCAAGGGCATCCTTGATCCACAGGACGCCAAGGACGCAGTCAGTTTTGGCGCTGATGGCATCGTGGTCTCCAATCACGGCGGTCGCCAATTGGACGGTGTGCTGTCCACCGCCAAGGCTTTGCCTGCCATTGCCGACGTGGTGGGCGATGACCTGACGGTGCTGGTGGACTCCGGCATTCGTTCCGGGCTGGATGTTGTGCGCATGCTCGCGTTAGGCGCCAAGGCGTGCCTGCTGGGGCGTTCGACGGTTTACGCTCTGGCCGCCGACGGACAGCACGGGGTCGAGAATATGCTGGATATCTTCTCCAAAGAAATGCGCGTGGCAATGACGCTCACGGGGGTGACCTCGATTGGCAAGATCGATCGAACTGCACTGGTTTCAGTTGAGTAGTGAAGGTTCGATCATGTCGCAATCACTGACCGTTAAGATGTTGCAAGCGGTACGCAATGTGCCCATTGGCTACGTAGTGTGTGGTGGGATTGTCTGTACTGTGCCGGCGCTCCTCGCGGCTCGCTTGCACAACCCTTTGTTCTGTTGGTCAGCGATTGCCGCATTCTGGAGCTATCTGTCGATTCCGAGCAATAAGTCCCCAAAAGATTGTATTGTCGGCCTGGTTTTCGGCATGACCGGCGCCGTGGCGTCAGGGCTAGGTGCCTGGACAATGGAATGGCCGCCGCTGGCGATAGTGCTGTCGGCCCTCTTCGCGTTTGCGGGTGCTTACGCCCAGGTTTGCGGCGCGCGCATCAGCATTCCTGCTTTGCTGACAGCGACGGCATTTGCGGTATCCACTGCATTCCCGGCAAAGGACTTTGCCCAGGGACTGGATTATGCACGTTACTTTCTCTACGGCAGCTTATGGGCTACAGGCTCCGCATTACTGTTCCAGTGGTGTCAGAACGATCAATCTGATGCTGTTAAGCCGCCAGTTTTATGGTCGGCCCTCAGAGAAAATTTCACACCTAAATCTAACCTTTTTCTGCATGGTCTTCGTGTAGCGCTGTCGGGAGCCCTGTCAGTCTGGATGGTTCAATTGTGGTCGTTGCATTACGGCTACTGGATGACCCTCACGGTGTTTCTGATCATGCAGCCCTACATGTCTTCAACGTTGAAGATGTCTCTGGAACGCGTCGGTGGCACCTTCTTGGGGGGAGCCATTGCTGCCGTTCTTGGTTATGTAATCCATGATCCGGTTTTGTTGGCTGCACTGATACTGCCTGTCTCTATTGGCACCCTGGCTGGGCGCTCTGTGAGCCACATCAGCTATTTAATGTTCCTCACTCCCCATTTCATTCTGGTCGCGCAGATTAGCCAGTCAGGAGGATCGGAGCTCGATTTGGTATTTTTACGGATGCTCTACAGCACCGGTGGTGCACTATTAGCGATCATTGCTTCGCTTGTGATTTTTCCTCGCTGGCAAACGGCTGAACCGTAAAGGAACGTGCCGTCTCTTTTGCCATTGCGCTACCGCCGACCTTCACACACCGGTGACTCGCCAATGCGGCCTTGCTTGCACAGGTCCAGGTTGTCCCTGCGCTTGAACCCTGCATCCTTCATGCAGTAGAACCGCGTCAGCACAACATCAATTGGCGAGTTGTCGCCCACGCCATCAAGGTTGGTATACCCGCAAGCACGCATGGCGTTGTCGACGCCCGCTTGGCTGACGCCCTTTTTGTACCACTGTGTGTAGGCTCCGGGCGGCGGTTGAAAGCCTCTGCCCGTGCAGCCGACCAGTAACACAGCGCAAAAACTCAGCAACAGGTACTTCGTGCTCATGGCGCTAATCCTTTAGGGTATGGCTCGTATAAGGTGTGAAGCTCCGACAGCGTACAGGGAACTTTCCTACAGCAAATGGTTCAATACGGTCCTTCTCTTAACGTGTTCAAGGATCGAATGAAAACTTATCTGGCATTTCCGTTAGCCATCGCACTCGCTGTTGCGATGACCGGTTGCAGTAGCCGCAAGGCGGGTGATCTTACGTCAGCGCCGGTGGTGCCACTGGTCATGAATGATCATCAAGCCAGCGTGACGTTCCGCACCATCGGCGGTGAGGGCGATCACCCGGTCAGTTACATGTACGGGTATACCAATATTGGTATTGATAGCGCGGGTGACCGGGTTTATGACACGGCTTACTTCAAGCGCATACCGGCGTATCTGAAGCGAATGGCCGGTGGCACTGACAGCATCAGCAAGCTGGTCGAGGCTGACAAAACCTTGTACGTAGAAGGGCAGGTCAAGGCCAAGCAGTTCACCTTCAACGGTATCCCCATGCCGACACCGTTCGACAAAGAACAGCCCGTTGCGCAGCAATTCACGCCCCAGGCCAAGAAGAATTACGTGGTAGAAACCGTGATCGCCGACACTTGGGTCACAAGCGTGTATGAAGTGTCTACAACCGGTGAGCGCAAAAACGTTGGCGCTCCCGCTAAAGATGCCGCCGCAAAGTAATCACGTCGTAATGCAACCACGTCGAAGCCCGCTTAAATGCGGGTTTTTACTTTCTGGTATCCCGATCTTTTATCCTCCTTTCAGATATAACCTGTACAAATCGATAATTTCGTATAAGTTTTCAAGACGTCCATTGAGTGTTGTAGAGGTCTCGCATGGTTATGCCGATGGACCGCTTGACCCGCTGCGTGATCTGCCTTGCTGTGCTGCTCCAGAGTGCAGAACTGTTGGCGGATTGGCGAGAAGCTTTACCCGATGCTCACCTGCAGGGTAGCGGGGAGATGCGCATGTTCGGTTTCTCGATTTACAACGCGAGCTTCTGGAGCCTGAGTCAACCGTTGCGTGCTGACACGCCTTTTGCGCTGGAGCTGACCTACAGCCGTGCGATCAGTCGCGATGATCTGGTTGAGGCCAGCCTCAAGGAAATCCGCCGCCTGGCGCCCGGCCCTCTGAGCCCGGAGCTGGCGGCACGCTGGGAGCGGGAAATGCAGCAAGCGTTTGTCGATGTGCGCCCCGCAGACCGCATCACCGGTGTGTATATGCCGGGCGAAGGCGTGCGTTTTTACGTCGGCGACACGTTGCAGCATGTGGTGAAGGATGATGCGTTCGCCAAGGCTTTTTTTGCGATTTGGCTGGACCCGCGAACCCGCAACCCGCAGCTGCGTGCCCAATTGCTGGGCGAGGCCACACCCTGAGATGAGCCCGTAATCGCCACCGAGGAAATGCACATGTTGAAGCTATGGGTAATGTTGCTATGCGTTGGCCTTGTCAGTTGCAGCAGGGTCGATGTGCAGACTTACAGCCAAGAGACGCCCACGTTTGAGGTGCGCCAGTTCTTTGAAGGGCGGGTCGAAGCGTGGGGGATGTTTCAAAAGCGTTCAGGTGAGGTCGTCAAGCGCTTCCATGTGCAGGTCAACGGCCACTCAGAAGGCGACAAGCTGATCCTCGACGAGTCGTTTACCTACAGCGATGGTACAAAGCAAAAACGGGTTTGGACGCTGACCCCGGCGGGTCCCGGCCAATGGCGCGGAACTGCGGGCGACGTGGTGGGCGAGGCCCGTGGCGAGGTGGCTGGCAATACGCTGCGCTGGAACTATGTGCTGAACCTTCCGGTGGATGGCAAGGAATATGAGGTTCACCTGGACGACTGGATGTACATGATGGACAAAGACACCCTGATCAATCGCTCCTACATGACTAAGTTCGGGGTAGAGGTGGGGCAGATCACCTTGTTCTTCCGCAAGCAGCCCTGAATCAACGGGCTGGGCGCCCGGCCACCCAGTGCAGCGCGGGCATCAGCATCGCCCAAATGAGTGCGAGCACTAGAAGGCTCGGCCAAAGACCCAGCGGCAGGCCCACACCTGCCAACGTCGCGCCGCCCCAATACGAGAGCGGCCCCGCGACAGCGCCCAGCAGGCTGCCCAGCCACCACGGACGTTTTGTCCAGTTCAGGCTGTAGTTCAAAGTGCTGGCGAAAAGCAGCCAAAGCAGCGCCAGCCATAGCGGCAGCATCACGGTGCTCCCTGAAAAAGTGAACAACCCGAGGTGCATCAGCGCGCAGTCCAATACCCAGCCGCAGGCTGCCACCCGCAGCACGCCGCGCCATTCATTAAACGCCTTTGCCACCCACCCTAGTTGCAGCGCCAGGCAGGCGATGGCAATCAGCAACAGCCAGGGGCGGTGAGCGCCCCACACACACGCGAACCATCCCAGTTGGAAAAGCCCGGCATTCAGAAACAGCCGGCCACGCCCGTTCAGGCTTTTAGCCCATAGGGCTGCGGCCTGGCCCCAGGTTTGGCGAGCAGCAGATGCGCGGTGCCGATGCTGCGCTCCAGAAAGCCGCCTTCGCAGTAGCACAGGTAAAACTCCCACAGGCGATAAAACGTCTGGTCGTAGCCCAGCGCTTCCAGGCTGTGCTGGTTGCTGCGCAGGTTGTCGTGCCACAGACGCAGCGTGCGTGCGTAATCCAGGCCGAAGTCTTCCATGTGATGCAGGTTCAGGTCGGTGTCGCGGCTGATGGTGCTCAGCATGGCGGTTACCGATGGCAGCGCGCCGCCGGGGAAAATGTAGCGCTGGATAAAGTCGACGGTTTTTTTCGCCTGCTCGTAGCGCTGGTCCCGAATGGTGATGGCTTGCAACAGCATCAGCCCGTTATCGTTGAGCAGGTGGGCGCACTGTTTGAAATAGGTGGGCAGGAAGCGGTGGCCGACGGCCTCGATCATCTCGATAGAAACCAGCTTGTCGTAGGTGCCTGTCAGGTCACGGTAGTCCTGCAACAGCAGGGTGACGCGGTCTTGCAGGCCCAGTTCGGCAATCCGTTTGTGGGTATACGCAAACTGCTCATGGGACAGGGTCGTGGTGGTGACTTTGCAGCCGTAGTGGGTGGCCGCGTACAAGGCCATGCTGCCCCAGCCTGTGCCGATTTCCAGCAGGTGATCGGTGGGTTTGAGGTCGAGCTTTTCGCAGATACAGGCCAGCTTGTTCAGTTGGGCCTGTTCGAGGGTGTCGCTGGCGGAGCGGAACATCGCTGCTGAATACATCATGGTCGGATCGAGTAGTTTTTCGAACAGCGCGTTGCCCAAGTCGTAGTGCGCTGAAATGTTGCGTTGCGACCCTTGGCGCGTATTGCGGTTGAGCCAGTGCAGGGCTTTTGCCACCGGGCGGCGTAGCAGCGCCAGGCCGCGCTCCATGTCATCCAGCACGTCAAGGTTGGCCACAAAAATGCGGATCACCGCGGTCAGGTCGGGGCTGCTCCAATACCCATGGATATAAGCCTCGCCCGCGCCAATGGAGCCATTCAAAGCCACCATGGGCCAGAAGGCCGCGTCGTGCACTTCGAGTGTGCCGTGCAACTCGGCACCTGGCTGGCCAAAGCTCAGGGGCTCACCGTCGACGATGACCAGCAAATGCCCATGACGCAGCTGGGCCAGCTTGCGCAAAACGCCTTTTTTGAGCAGACGTGCGCCTAGTCCATTGGCCGCAGAATCACCGGTACTGGTGGGGTTGAGACTAGGGTTTGTCATGGCGAGACTCCAAATGGGCGGTGCGCTGTTCACCGTCGGCGGCTTCATGGGTAAACACGGGCGTGCGTTTAAGCAGCAGGCGCAGGGCCTGCCAGTAAATGGCGAGTACGGTTTTGCCGGTGATCCAGGGGAACTCCAGCAAGTGGCGATGCAGGCTGTGGCGCGTCAGTTCGATGCGCTCCAGGCCCATGCCCGCCTCAAAGACTTTTTGCTCGCCCTGCCAGTCCTGCATGGTCACGTTCAGGTGTTGCTCCGGCGCAGAGAAACGCATGCGGTACTCCAGATCGCGAGGCAGAAAGGGCGAGACGTGAAAACTCTTGGCCACCCGATGGCGTGACTCGCCGCTGGCGTGGGTCGGCAGCACGTAGTGGTAGCGTTCACGCCACGGCGTGTTGCTGACTTCGCAGAGGATGGCGGCCAGGCTGCCATCGGCTTCGAAGCAGTAAAACAGGCTGATGGGGTTGAACGACAAGCCCCAGCTGCGCGGCTGCGTAAGCAGGCAGATGCGCCCTTGCGGGGCGTGGCCCAAGGCCTGCTCAACAACCGAACGCACGGCATCACTGAGCGTTACGCCTTGGCGCGTGGCGTGGGGTAAGTAGTCTGTTTCGCGGAAGGTAAAAGCGCCCCAGCGCGAACGCCCGGCCAGCCACGACAGGCCCAGCACCTGCGCTTGCTCAGCAAGGTCCAGGTAAAGCATGCCCATGCGATAGCGAAATGCGTGGGCGCGCGGCAACAACCGACGGTGGCTGACCCAGCCGCGGTAGAGCGCGCTGTTCATAGCTGTTCTCCGAACGCCGCAGCCACGCGCAAGCCGCTGACCACGCCGTCTTCATGAAAGCCGTTGGCCCAGTAGGCACCGCAGAAGTAGCTGTGTTTCACTCCTTGCAGTTCTGCCCAGCGTGCCTGCGCCTCTACGCCTGCCAAGGTGTATTGCGGGTGGGCGTAGCGGTAGCGGCCAAGGACGGTGCTTGGGTCAATCGCCTCGTTCTGATTGAGGCTGACGCAAAAGGTCGTGTCGCTCTGCAGCCCTTGCAGGATGTTCATGTTGTAGGTGAGCGCGGCGGGTTGTCGGGTTGAGCCGCCGAGGCGGTAGTTCCAGCTTGCCCATGCCAGACGGCGGTTTGGCAACACACGGGTGTCGCTGTGCAGCACCACGTCGTTATCGGCGTAGTGCAGCGCCCCGAGTATTTTGCGTTCGGCCTGGCTGGGCGCCGCCAGCAGGCTCAGGGCTTGATCGCTGTGGCAGGCGAACACCACGCTGTCAAAACGTTCAGTGCCCGCGGCGCTGTGCAGGGTTACTCCGCCAATGTCGCGCTCAACCCGATGCACCGGGCAGTTCAGGCGGATGCGTTCGGCAAAGCTGGCGCTCAGTGCCGTGACATAACTGCGCGAACCCCCGCTGATCACCCGCCACTGCGGGCGGTTGGTTGCCGACAGCAGCCCGTGATTTTTAAAAAAGCGCACAAAGAACTGCAGCGGAAAACCCTGCATGTCGGCCAGTGACATCGACCAAATCGCCGACCCCATCGGGACGATGTAGTGATCGATAAAGCGCTGACCGTAGCCCTTCTGTTGCAAGTAGTCACCGAGGGTGGTGTCCGCGGAGATGCGCTGTTCGTGCAGGTCGCGCAAGGCTTCACGGTTGAAGCGCAAAATGTCACGCAACATGCCCCAGAAGCCCGGCGACAGCAGGTTGCGCCGCTGGGCAAACAGGCTGTTGAGGTTGTTGCCGTTGTACTCGGTGCCCGTCTTCGGATCGCGAACCGAGAAACTCATCTCGGTGGGTTGCGAGGCCACCCCCAGTTGATCCAGCAGGCGGATGAAATTGGGGTAGGTCCAGTCGTTGAACACGATAAAACCGGTGTCGATGGCAAAACGTTCGCCCTTCACTTCAACGTCAACCGTATGGCTATGGCCGCCCACCCAGTCACTGGCTTCAAACACAGTGATGTCGTGCTGACGGTTGAGCAGGTAGGCGCAGGTCAGGCCAGAAATACCGCTACCGATGATGGCTATTTTCATGAAGATTCTTCTGTGTCAGGACGCGCCATACGTTTGCCCAGGGCCAATTGCAGGCGTTGAGGCAAAGCCGCCAGTAAGCGAAGGACAGCGATAAAGGGGCCGGGGAAGGCGATTTCCAGCGGTCGTTTATCGAGGCGGGTAGCGATGTAAGTGGCTGCTTTATTCACTGGCCAGCGCATCGGCATCGGGAAATCGTTGTGTTGGGTCAGCGGTGTATCGACGAAGCCCGGGCTGACGACAGTGACGTCGATACCCTCGTGGGCCACGTCGATGCGCAACGATTGAAACAGATAGCGCATCGCCGCCTTGGAAGCGCCATACGCCTCGGCGCGGGGCAGCGGCAGGTAGGTCACCGAGCTGCACACGGCCACCAGATGCGGCCGCTTGGCCTTGCGCAACAGCGGCAGCGCGGCTTCCACGCAATAGGCCGCCGAAAACACATTGGCGCGCATCACGCGCTCAATCATATTGGCCTCGAAGTGGCCTGCGTCGAGGTACTCGCAGGTGCCGGCATTCAAGATCACCTGATCCAGATAACCCCAGACCTGCCCGATCTGTTCGCCGATGGCCTGAACCTGGAGCGGATCCGTCAGGTCGCCGGGTAGCGCCAGGACCTGTTGCGGGAACGCCGCGTGCAATGTCTCCAGGGCCTGGGCATTGCGCGCACTCACGGCCAGCAAATGGCCCTGATTCAACAGGATCTCTGCCAGAGCCGCGCCAATGCCGCTGCTGGCGCCGGTGAGCCAGATACGCTTCATGCCAGTCTCCCTTTCAACCAGCCAATCGCGGGGCCCATCAGCGGCAGATGCTCATAGAGCAGGGCGCCTGCATCGAAATAGTCACGGTGCTGGTAGACCTTCTCGTGCCACAGCAGGTGCGAACAACCAGCCACCTCTATGCGCTGCCCACGGCTCAGGCGCGGGTGCCGATAGTGCAAGGTCCAGCGCAGATACCCGCTACCGTCCTGCACTTGGTCATAACCGTGAAAGGTGAAGCCCAGCTCGCTGACGTTGGCGTAGAGCTGCGCAAAATAGGCTTGCAGCGCTGCGAGGCCGTGGATCTCATGCAGCGGATCACGAAAGTGAATATCGTCGCTGTACAGCGCCTTGAGCGTGTGCAAGTTGCTGGCATCCAGTGCGGCAAAGCGCCTGGCGAAATCGTGCAGGAAGTCAGACACAGTGCCTCCCGCAACCCGATAGGTCGCCGTGCCGGGCTAAGCGGCTGATCCCTGATGGGGCGGTGTCTATGGCATCGAGCATCTGACTCCCTCCTTTTCTTGTACAAAGAAAATATCTTGTACAGGTTTTTAGAGAATAGGGAGCGTGTTGTACAAGTCAATTAATTTGTACAACTATTTGTGCGGTGGGGAGGGTCGCTACGCAACCCATCGCAGCCTTCGTGCCTCGTCAGCGGCTACAAAACTCAGTGGTATTAGCCCCGTTGCCGCCCAAAAAGTACAAATACCACTACCGCCAGCAGCGCGATGACCACGGCCGATGTGGTGAGCAGGACCGAGTGGGTACTCGAAAACGCCAGCTTGGCCGCTTCGATCAAGGCATTGCCCTGGGCGGCAGGCAGTTCGCCGGCCACCACGTAACTGTCGCCAATGGACCTGGCGGCACGTTCGGCCAGTGCTGGCGCCAGTTCAGCGGGCAGCGACAGGGTGCTGCCAAACACTTTGGACATGAACACCCCGAACACGGTGATGCCCAGGCCGGTGCCCAGTTCGTAAGCGGTGGCTTCCAGTGAACCGGCGGCGCCGCCCTTGCTGGCGTCTACCGAACCCATGATGGCAATCGACGAAGCGGTCAGGCCGATACTCAGCGCCAACCCCAACACCGCCAACATGGCCGGCACCGCAATGCCGGCGGCATTGAAATCGGCAAAGGCGAGAAACCCCAACGCCCCGGCAGACGTGGCCAGTGACAGGCTGGCGACCCCGCGCAGGCCAAAACGGTTGGACAGATACCCGGCAACCGGGCCACCCAGCGCGGCGGCGGCCATGATCGGGATCAGGAAGATCCCCGCCTGCAAAGGCGTTTTGTCCAGCACGTATTGCAACTCCATAGCCAGGGTCAGCTCCACGCCTGCCAGCGCGCCGATGGTCACCAGCGCCATGATCATGCCGCCCAGCAGCGCCGGGTGGGCGAACAGCGACAGGTCCAGCATCGGCGTGGCAGAGCGCAGTTGCTGGCGAGCGAACAGCACCAGCAGCGCAAGCCCGGCCACCATCACCAGCATGGCGAACAACAGCGATTGCGTGGCACCGATACTGGCCTTGATGCCATAAACCACGCCGATGATCCCGGCAATCAGCACCAGCGCCTGGCCGACGGCCCATTTACCGGGAGTGGTGTGCTCGACGCGTGGCAACAGCACAAAGACCACCGGGATCACCACCGCCATGATCGGGACGTTGATCAAAAACACCGACCCCCACCAGAAGTGCTCAAGCAGCGCGCCACCGATCAGCGGGCCCACCGCTGCGCCCGCCGCGCCGACGGTGCCCCATAGGCCGAGGGCCAGGGCGCGTTCTTTTTCGTCTTCGAAGGTGCGGCGAATAATGCCCAGCACACACGGCATGATCATCGCACCGCCCAGGGCCAGCAGCACCCGCGCGCCGATGAGCATGGCCGGTGTCGGCGCGAACGCGGCAAGCAACGAAGCCACCCAGAACACACTCAGGCCATACAGCAGGATGCGCCGATGACCGACGCGGTCGGCGAGGGTGCCCATGGGCACCAGCAAACCGGCCATCAGCAGCGGGTAGATATCGATGATCCACAAGACCTGCGCCCCTGACGCGCCCAACGCCAGCGTCAGCGACGGCACAGCAATATGCAGAATGGTCATATCAATCACGATGGGCACAAAGGCCAGCATCACGGCGATCAGGATCAGCCAGCGTTTGGAGGCAGCAGTGGGCATAGCTAAAGCTCTCGGTGGTCAGGTGTCGGGATGATACTGCGATCCCTGCCTGCGACTGTCGTAAGCAAATGTGAATAAGGGTAACGGTCAGTAAAGCAGCGCTGAGGTTTGTGCCGGGCTATCGATTAAAAAGATATACACTCGCCCATCACAAAAAATCAGTCCGCTGGAGGGGTGTTTTCATGATGACTTTGCGTCAGATCCGTCACTTCATCGCCGTGGCCGAGACGGGCTCCATCTCGGCTGCCGCCCAAGCGGTGTACATCTCTCAATCGACCTTGACCCTGGCGATCCAGCAACTGGAGCAGGAAATCGGCGTCAGCCTGTTCAATCGCCACGCCAAGGGCATGACCCTGACCCACCAGGGCCATCAGTTTTTGCGCCAGGCGCATTTAATTCTGGCCACGGTGGACAACGCCAAACGCAGCTTGCAGCAGAGCACCGATCAGGTGGCCGGGCAGTTGATCGTCGGCGTGACCAGCCTGGTGGCGGGTTACTACCTTGCGGATTTGCTCACCCGTTTTCAGCGCGCCTACCCCAACGTCGAAATCCGCGTGATGGAAGACGAACGCCCGTACATCGAGCACTTGCTGGTCAGTGGCGAGATTGATGTCGGCGTGCTGATCCTTTCCAATCTTGAAGATCGCCACGCCTTGCAGTCCGAGGTGCTGACCCATTCGCCGCATCGAGTGTGGCTGCCGGCCCAGCATCCACTACTGGAGCTGGACAGCATCAACCTGGCCGACGTGGCCAAAGAATCGTTGATCCAGTTGAACGTCGATGAGATGGACAGCAATGCCCAGCGTTTGTGGGCGCAGGCGGGGTTGCAACCGAGCATTACTTTGCGCACGGCATCGACCGAAGCGGTGCGCAGCCTTGTCGCGGCGGGGCTGGGGATCTCGATCCAGCCGGACATGACCTACCGGCCCTGGTCGCTGGAAGGCGACATCATCGAGGCCCGGCCCATTGCCGACCTTAACCAGACACTCGACGTCGGCCTGGCCTGGCGCCGGGGGACCGCGCGGCCGCCGTTGGTCGATCCGTTTTTGACCGTCGCCCGCGAGCAGCCCCATGGCGGGCGCAAGCTGGCGATTTAATCTGGATTTAGTGTTTGTCGTTCGCGCTGCGCCAAGACTAATCTTGCAGCCTCTATAAAACGGTCCAGCCCACAGAAGCGGGCGCACCACGACCGCACACCACAAGAGAGCCCTATCATGCCCGCTGCGCAGACACCGTTGTTCACCGCACTGTTGATCGACGGTGAATCAGTCGCCGGGCAGGGCATTGTCGAACCCATCATCAACCCGACCACGGGTGAGGTGCTGACGTCGATCGCCGAGGCCAGCGCCGAGCAGACCGAGGCCGCGATCCTTGCCGCGCACCGGGCCTTCGACGGCTGGGCGCGGACCACGCCGCAGCAACGCTCTAACCTGCTGCTGGAAATCGCCAGTGCAATTGAAAAAAACGCCGACTACCTCGCGCGTCTCGAAGCGCTGAATTGCGGCAAGCCGCTGCATCTGGCGCGCAAAGACGACTTGAGTGCCACGGTGGACGTGTTCCGCTTTTTTGCGGGCGCCGTGCGTTGCCAGACCGGCCAGCTCAGTGGCGAATACCTGCCCGGCTACACCAGCATGGTGCGCCGTGACCCGATCGGCGTGGTGGCCTCGATTGCGCCCTGGAACTACCCGATCATGATGGCCGCCTGGAAAATCGCCCCGGCGCTGGCGGCGGGCAACACGTTGGTGTTCAAGCCTTCCGAGCACACACCGCTGTCGATTTTGGCCCTGGCGCCGATGCTGGCCGAGATCCTGCCGCGCGGCGTGCTCAACATCATTTGTGGCGGCGGTGAAAACGTCGGCAGCCATTTGGTCAGCCACCCGAAAGTGCGCATGGTGTCTTTGACCGGCGATATCGTCACCGGGCAGAAAATCCTCTCAACCGCGGCCAAAACCCTCAAGCGCACCCACCTTGAGCTGGGCGGCAAAGCGCCGGTGATCGTCTGCGACGATGCCGACCTTGAGGCCGTGGTCGAAGGGGTGCGCACGTATGGCTATTACAACGCGGGCCAGGATTGCACCTCGGCGTGCCGGGTGTATGCGCAGGCCGGTATTTACGACAAGTTGGTGGCGGCGCTGGGTGATTCCGTGAGCCGTATCCGCTTTGCCGGCAAGCGCGATGCCGACAACGAGATCGGCCCGCTGATCAGTACCCGGCAGCGTGATCGCGTGTCCAGTTTTGTCGAACGGGCGCTGGGCCAGCCGCACATTGAGTGTGTGACGGGGGGCGCTGCGCATCCGGGGCCGGGCTTCTATTACCAGCCGACGCTGCTGGCCGGTTGCAAACAAAGCGATGAAATCGTCCAGCGCGAAGTGTTTGGGCCGGTGGTGACCGTCACCCGTTTTGATGAACTGGCGCAGGTCGTGGACTGGGCCAACGACTCTGAATACGGCCTGGCCTCGTCGATCTGGACGCAAAACCTCGACAAGGCCATGCAAGTGGCAGCGCGCTTGCAGTACGGCTGCACCTGGATCAACAGCCACTTTATGCTGGTCAGCGAAATGCCCCACGGCGGCCTGAAGCGCTCGGGCTATGGCAAAGACCTGTCCAGCGATTCGCTTCAGGACTACAGCGTGGTACGCCACATCATGGCCCGCCACGGCCAGCATTTGTAATCCTCGATACCACACCTGCTTTTCAGGATTTACGATCGCTTCGCAATTGATCGTAGCCTCGCGGTGCTCGTCAACGACTACGGGGTATGCGCCACGCCCAGCCTCTGTAGTCGCTGTCGAGGCACGAGGCTGCGATCGCAAACATGAAGCATCGCGTTCACCGATTTACGACTGCTGCGCAGCCGATCGTAGCCTCGCGGTGCTCGTCAACGACTACGGGGTATGCGCGACGCCCAGCCTCTGTAGTCGCTGTCGAGGCACGAGGCTGCGATCGCAAACCTGAAGCATCGCGTTCACCGATTTACGACTGCTGCGCAGCCGATCGTAGCCTCGTACCTTGTCAACGACTACAGGTGATCGCAGAGCATTCGATTTAATCGAATGCTCCCTTGAGTTTTAAGTATTTGTTGATCCGCTACCTGTGTCTTAGTGTTTCGACCCATACCGCCATGCGGCACCTTCAACAATAAAAACCGATAGTGGCCGCCCCGGCGGCTCCCTGACTCGTCTGCCATAACTACAACATTGCAAAGCGCCACAGAGCGAGAGGAACGTCCCCATGCAATTCCAGTTTCTATTACCCACCAAAATCGTCATGGAACCTGGCCTGCGCCAGCGCACCGGCGAACACCTGCTCGGCCTGGGCTTGAGCCATGTACTGTTGGTCACCGACCCGGGCGTGAAGAACGCCGGTTTGCTCGACAGCATCTATGCCAGCCTGGAACAGGCCGGCATTCGCTACGACGAAATCGCCGACGTTAAACCCAACCCGCGCAGCGAAGACGTTAACCGTGCGGCGCAGCTGTATCGCGGCAAAAGCATCGACGGCGTACTGGCAGTCGGCGGCGGCAGTGCAATGGACGCCGCCAAGGCCATCAGCGTTTTGCTGACCCATGACGGCATCGTTGAAGACTACGAAGGCGCGTTCGCCCTCAAAAATGCGGTACTGCCGATTGTGGCGATCCCGACCACAGCAGGCACCGGCAGTGAAGTGACCTTTTTCTCGGTAATCACCGACACCCGCCGCCAGTTCAAAATGAGCCTGCTCGACTACCGTATTGGCCCGGTGCTGGCGCTGCTCGACTCAAACATCACCGCCACGTTGCCGCCGCACATTGCTGCTGCCACCGGGATGGACGCGCTGACCCACGCCATTGAGGCCTATACCGGCAAACCCGCCAACCCGATCAGTGACGGCCTGGCGCTGCACGCGATCCGTTTGATCGCGCAACACCTCAAGCCCGCCGTGCAAGAACCGGACAACCGTGAAGCCCGCGAACAAATGCTGATTGCCAGCCTGATTGCCGGCATGGCCTTCGGCAACGCCGACATCGCCAGCGTGCACTGTATTTCCGAAGCCATCGGCGGCATGTACGACACCCCGCACGGCATCGGCAACGCGATTTTCCTGCCGTTTGTGTTCAGCCATAACCGCGACGCCGACCTGCGCCGCCACGCCGATGTGGCGTACGCCCTGGGGATCGACCCCAACCTGAGCGCCGTCGATGCGGCCCAAGCGGGCGTCGATCAACTGTTTCGCATGAACCGGGAGCTGGGTATCCCGCGTTTTGCCGATGTAGCCGGGGTGCGCGAAGAAGACTTCACGGCCATCGCGCAGAAGTCCAAGAGCAATATTTCCGATGCCAGCAACATCAAAGACATGACCGTCGAGAGCTACCTCGATGTGATTCGTGCCGCCTACCACTACTCAGCTTGAGGGCATCGTCATGAGCGCATCGATTTCGACTCCGCATCTGCGCCGCACCTTGGGTCCGGTGTCTGTGTTGCTGTTCGGTCTGGCCTTTATTGCGCCACTGATTGTCTTTGGTACCTACGGCGTGATTGCCCAGGCCAGCCAAAACACCGTGGCGTTGTCTTATGTGGTGGCGTCCATCGGCGTCATTTTTACCGCACTGAGCTACGGGCGACTGGTGCGGGTGTTTCCGACAGCGGGTTCGGCTTATACCTACACCCGTAAAATGCTTAACCCCAACATCGGCTTTATGGTTGGCTGGGCGGCGCTGCTCGATTACTTTTTTATTCCGATGCTGATCTGGCTGCTGGGGGCGAGCTACCTGAGCCTGGCGTTCCCGGATGTACCGCAGTGGGTCTGGATCACCGGCTTTATCGTGTCCACCTCGTTGCTCAACATCCTCGGGATCCAGGTGGCTAACCGTTTCAACATCATCTTGATGCTGATCCAGCTCACCATCATCACCGTGTTCATCGCCCTGTGCTGGCACTACGTCAGCGCGATCAATGGTCCGGGCGGATTGTTGTCGGTCAAACCGTTCTTTAACGCCGACGTACCGTTCTCGGCGACCATGGCCGGTGCTGCCATTGCCGCTTATTCGTTCCTTGGCTTCGACGCCCTGTCGACCTTGAGCGAAGAAACCGTTGAACCGGAACGCACCATCCCGCGGGCCATTTTGCTGGTGGCCCTGATCGGCGGCAGCCTGTATGTCGGCTCCTCGTACTTCATGTACCTGGCACATCCGGTGGGCGTGTTCGAGAACATCGACGGCGCGGCGTTTGAAATCGCCAAGACCATCGGCGGCGACCTGTTTTTTGCAGTGGTTCTGACCGGCATCATCATTGCCCACTTTGCTGCTGGCTTGTCATTCCAGGCCAGTGTCGGGCGCTTGCTGTATGCCCTGGGCCGTGACAACCAACTGCCGCAAAAGCTGTTTGGCGTGCTCAACCCGCGCTACAAGACCCCGGTGTTCAACATCGTGCTGTGCGGCGCCTTTGGTTTTGTCGGCTTTGGCCTGACTATCGCCACCGCCACGTCCTTGGTTAACTTCGGTGCATTCCTGGCCTTTACCGCCGTCAACCTGTGCGCGCTGAAACTGACCTTCGACCGTGCCCTGGGCGACAAAGCCGGTGTGCTGCGCGGAGTGTTGTTCCCGCTGATCGGGGCCATTACTTCGGGCTGGATGCTCATCAGCCTGGACGCCGACGCGCTGATCCTCGGCTCATGCTGGGTCGTGCTGGGGCTGGTGTACCTGGCCTTCCGTACCCGCCTGTTCAGCACCGCCGTGCCTGAACCCGCGCTCTGACGCACCCGCCCCCTTAGCCCTTGCAACTACCCACGTGCGCCTTGATTGCGGCGCATGCGGGGAGGTTGCGCCTTTTTGATGGGGTGGCCCACGCCGCCCACAGGAGAAACCATGCAAACTTGCCTGCTGATCAATGGTCAACTCATCGCCGGTGAAGGCGAAAAACTCCCGGTGCTCAACCCGTCGTTGGGCGCCACGTTGGTAGAAATCCCTGAGGCCAGCCTGGCGCAGGTCGATGCTGCGGTATGCGCGGCCGATGCGGCGTTCGAGGCCTGGTCGCAGACCACGCCCAAGGACCGCTCGCAATTGTTGCTGAAGCTGGCCGACGCCATCGACGCCCACGCTCCGGAACTGGCGCGCCTGGAGTCCAATAACTGCGGCAAACCCTACACCGCCGCGCTCAACGACGAACTGCCCGGCGTGGCCGATGTGTTCCGCTTTTTCGCGGGCGCCAGCCGTTGCCTGCAAGGCAGTGCAGCAGGCGAATACCTGTCGGGCCATACCTCGATGATCCGCCGCGATCCGGTGGGCGTGGTGGCGTCCATTGCGCCCTGGAACTACCCGTTGATGATGGCCGCCTGGAAGCTCGCCCCGGCGTTGGCTGCCGGTAATACCGTGGTGATCAAGCCGTCTGAACAGACTCCGTTGAGCACGTTGAAACTGGCGCAGTTGATGGCCGACATCTTCCCTGCGGGCGTCATTAACGTGGTCTTTGGTCGTGGCCCAAGTGTCGGCAAGCCGCTGACCAGCCACCCCAAAGTGCGCATGGTGTCGCTGACCGGTTCGGTCGCGACCGGCAGCCGGATCATCGCCGGTACGGCCGACAGCGTTAAACGCATGCACATGGAGCTGGGCGGCAAGGCCCCGGTGATCGTGTTTGACGATGCCGACATCGACGCGGCAGTTGAAGGCATCCGTACCTTCGGCTTTTACAACGCCGGCCAGGACTGCACTGCCGCCTGCCGTATTTATGTGCAGAAGGGCGTGTACCACGAGTTCGTAAGAAAACTCGGTGAGGCTGTGTCCAGTATTCGCCATGGGTTGCAGGACGATCCTGAGACAGAACTCGGGCCGTTGATCACCTTGCAGCATCTGGAGCGAGTCGAAGGCTTTGTCCAGCGTGCCCGTGAGCAGTCGCACATTGAAGTGGTAACGGGCGGCAAGCGCGTGGCGGGGCCGGGGTTCTTCTTTGAACCGACGGTTTTGGCGGGTGCGCGGCAGGACGATGAAGTGGTGCGCCATGAGATCTTCGGGCCGGTGGTGTCTGTCACCGAATTCGACGACGAAGCGCAGGCTTTGCAGTTTGCCAACGACTCCGACTATGGCCTGGCGTCTTCGGTGTGGACTCACGATGTAGGCCGCGCCCATCGTCTGGCGGCCCGCCTGCAATACGGCTGCACCTGGGTCAACACGCACTTCATGCTGGTGAGCGAAATGCCCCACGGCGGCGCCAAGCTCTCAGGCTATGGCAAGGACATGTCGATGTACGGCCTGGAGGACTACACCACCATTCGGCATGTGATGTTCAAGCACTAAACACTGCGCACGGCTAACTGTAGGAGCGAGCTTGTCTCGCGATCTTTTGACCTTTTCAAAGATCGCGAGGCAAGCTCGCTCCTACACGTTTAGCGCCGGGCAATGTCCGAAAAGTAAAACTTGTCCAAGGTATGCCGCGACTCGGTGTACTCAAACTGCCTGCCGTCCTGCAGGAATGTCTGGTTGCTCACCACAATCACGTGGCTTTGCCCGTCCAGATCCAGGTGCAGTTGATCATCCTTGCTGCGCGGCACCGCTTCGATGGTGCGCTGGGCAAAGCTGATCTGCAGGTTCAGGGTTTGCTCGATATACGCGTAGATCGAGTGCTGCGCTATCTCTGGCGTCAGCCCCGGAATTAGCTCGCTGACGAAGCAGTTGATGTCCAGAATCACCCGTTTGCCATCTATGCGCCGCACGCGTTTGACGCGAGTGATCAGTGTGCCTGGCTCGGCGTCGATCTTGTCTGTCAGCGCGCCCTCCAGCGGGAAGTGCTCAAACTCAACCACTTCAGTGCTGACGTCATTGCCCAGGCTCGGGTAGGTTTCCTGGAAGCTGACGATCCCGCCCAACTGGAACTCAATGGGGCTGGAAGACAACACAAACGTCCCTTTGCCATGGATCTTCTGCGCAAAGCCGCGTTCCTGAAGCTGTTCAATCGCCTTGCGCACGGTGCCGCGGCTGGCGTCGTAGCGGGTCATCAATTCAGTTTCGGACGGCAAGCGCGCACCGCGCGCCAGGCGCTCAGTGGTGATGTTTGCAAGCAGATCGGTGTAGATCTGGCTGTATTTAGTCATAACGATGGCTCTATGCCGAAGGTGTTCAAGGCCCGAACCTTAAGGGCAGGGGGGGAGCAGCGCAAGCTCCGCGGTAAAGGCTCTGTTTTAGGAACATTCAGGCGCATTCTTCAGAGGTGGCTGATAGTGCTTATTGCCAACTACTGCACAGTAAAGCAGAGGCCACGGCTTATTTTTCAAACTCGTCTGTACCAGTTGTTGCTTTAACTCGTACAGACGAGTATTTTTCGCTTCGGCGTGCTGCCAAAACGACGCTCCATAATAAAAATTTCAAGCGGAAGACAACGCATGAGCCACGATTATTCGAAGATTGCCGGTGAGTTGCTGCAATGCCTGGGTGGCGTCGACAACCTGGAGCAAGCCGCGCACTGCGTCACCCGCCTGCGCCTCGCGCTGAAAGACCCCAGCCTGGTCGATAGCGCAACCCTCAATCAGATTGACCTGGTCAAAGGTTCCTTCTTTACCGGTGGCCTGTACCAAGTGGTCATCGGCCCCGGCGACGTCGAAAAGGTCTATGCCGCCTTGCGCGAGCAAACCGGCCTCGCCGCGTCGACCATTGCTGACGTCAAGCAAAAAGGCGCCGACAAGGCCAACGCCATGCAGCGTCTGGTGCGGGTGTTCTCTGATGTGTTCATGCCGATTCTGCCCGCGCTGATCATTGCCGGCCTGCTGATGGGGGTGAACAACCTGCTCGGCGCCAAAGGCATGTTCATTGCCGACAAAACCCTGCTCGATGCCTACCCGTCGCTGGACGGGGTGTGGAGCCTGATCAACCTGATGGCCAACACCTCGTTCGTGTTCCTGCCTGCGTTGGTGGGCTGGTCGGCGGCCAAGCGCTTTGGCGGCAGTGAAATCCTCGGCATCGTGCTCGGCCTGATGCTGGTACACCCCGACCTGCTCAACGCCTGGAACTACGGCAAGGCCGTGGCCGGGCTGGACGGTCAAAGCCTGCCGTACTTCAACATTCTGGGGGTGTTCCAGATCGAGAAGGTCGGCTACCAGGGGCAAATCCTGCCGATCCTGCTGGCTGCATACGTGATGAGCGTGATCGAGAAATGGCTGCGCGCACGGGTGCCCAATGCCATTCAATTGCTGGTCGTGCCCATCACCACCATCGTCATTACCGGCGTGCTGGCGCTGGCGATAATCGGCCCGGTGACGCGTCACCTGGGCATCCTGATCACTGAAGGCGTGGTCATGCTGTTTGACCTGGCGCCGGTGCTCGGCGGCATGATTTTCGGCCTGTTGTACGCACCGCTGGTGATCACCGGCATGCATCACATGTTCCTCGCAGTTGACCTGCAATTGATCTCGACTCAGGGCGGCACGTTTATCTGGCCGATGATCGTGATGTCCAACCTGGCCCAGGGCAGCGCGGCGCTTGGCGTGTTCTACATGAGCCGCAACGTGCGCGAGCGCAGCATGGCGTCTACCTCGGCAGTGTCCGCGTACTTCGGCATCACTGAACCGGCGATGTTCGGGGTCAACCTGCGTTACAAATTTCCGTTCTACGCGGCCCTGATCGGCTCGGCGCTGGGCAGCATTTTCCTGTCGCTGAACAAGGTCCAGGCCTCGGCGATTGGCGTCGGCGGCTTGCCGGGCTTTATCTCGATCATTCCGCAGTACATCCCGATGTTCGTCATCGGCATGCTGGTCGCGATCATCGTGCCGTTTGTTCTGACGTGCGCGCTCAGCCTGAAAATCATCCGCCCCGGCTACCGCGTGGCCTGATCGATCACCCCCCTTTTTTGAGGAACCCCCATGCAAGACTGGCAGCGTTCGGTGATCTATCAGATCTACCCAAAAAGTTTTCACAGCCACGCGGGCAATGCCACCGGTGACTTGCTGGGCGTGGTCGACAAGCTCGACTACCTGCAATGGCTGGGCGTGGATTACCTGTGGCTGACGCCGTTTCTGCGCTCGCCGCAGCGCGACAACGGCTATGACATCAGCGACTACTACGCCATCGACCCGAGCTACGGTTGCATGGCCGATTGCGAGCTGTTGATCAGAGAGGCCAAGGCCCGCGGGATCAAGCTGATGCTCGACATCGTGGTCAACCACACCTCCATCGAGCACGAGTGGTTCCAGCAGGCGCGCAGCAGCCTCGACAACCCGTATCGCGACTTCTACATCTGGCGTGACCAGCCGAACAACTGGGAGTCCAAGTTCGGCGGTTCGGCCTGGGAATACGAGGCGCAAACCGGTCAGTACTATCTGCACCTGTTTGACCACACCCAGGCCGACTTGAACTGGGACAACCCCAAGGTGCGCGCCGAAGTCTACAAACTTATGGGCTTCTGGCGTGACAAAGGCGTGGGCGGTTTCCGCCTGGACGTGATCAACCTGATCTCCAAGCCGGCGCACTTCCCGGAAGACGACAGCGATGGTCGACGCTTCTACACCGACGGCCCCAACGTGCATGAATACCTGCAAGAGATGCACCGCGAAGTGTTCGCCGGGCACGATCTGGTCAGCGTCGGCGAAATGTCTTCTACCAGCCTTGAACACTGCATCCGCTACTCGCGGCCAGAGAGCAAAGAGCTGTCGATGACCTTCAACTTTCATCACTTGAAAGTGGACTACCCGAACATGCAGAAGTGGGTGCGTGCCGACTTCGACTTCCTCGCGCTCAAAGGCATTTTGTCTGACTGGCAGGTGGGCATGCAGGCCGGTGGCGGCTGGAACGCTTTGTTCTGGTGTAACCACGATCAGCCCCGTGCGGTGTCGCGCTTTGGTGATGACGGTGAGTTCCGTGTGGTCTCGGCGAAGATGCTCGCCACCGCCCTGCATTGCCTGCAAGGCACGCCGTATGTGTATCAGGGTGAAGAAATCGGTATGACCAACCCCGGGTTTGAGCGCATCGAGCAATACCGCGACGTCGAAACCCTGAACATCTACCGCCTCAAGCGCGAAGCCGGGGTGTCCCACGAAGACTGCATGGCGGCGATCCTGCAAAAGTCACGGGACAACAGCCGCACGCCGATGCAATGGAACCAGCAGGCCAACGCCGGTTTCAGCACGGCAGAGCCGTGGATCGGGATCCCTGCGAACGCCGCACAGATCAACGTCGAAGCGCAATTGAATGACCCGGACTCGGTGCTGCATCACTACCGCCGGCTGATTGCGTTGCGTCGCGAAGAGCCGCTGCTGTCACACGGCGAATACCGCCAGTTGCTGGCCGAGCATCCGCAGGTCTGGGCGTATCTGCGCCAGGGCGAGGGTGAAAGCGTGCTGGTGCTCAACAACTTCTACGGCACCGATTGCGTGGTGGATTTGCCTGACGGCGTGATCAGCCAAGACATGGCCCAACGCCTGTTGATCAGCAACTACGACAAACAGCCGACGCGCACGCAGCGCATCACCTTGCGCCCCTACGAGTCGTTTGCCGTGCACCTGACAACGCAATAACCCTGTAGGAGCGAGCTTGCCTCGCGATCTTTTAAAAGATCAAAAGATCGCGAGGCAAGCTCGCTCCTACAGAGGCTTTATCGGTTTCATCACAATAAAAATAAAAAGGCCACTCATGAACACAACCCTCAATCGCAGTATTTTCACCGCTTGCGTGTGCCTGCTGGCGCCGCTTTCGGCTAACGCCCTGGAGTTCGCCGGGTACTTGCGCAGTGGCATCGGCAATTCGCTGGAAGGCGGCAAGCAGTCGTGTTTCAAGCTGCCTGGCGCCGAAGCCAAGTATCGGTTGGGTAATGAATGCGAGCAGTATGCTGAGTTGGAGTTGCGCCAGGACGTCTATAACTTTGATGACGGTTCGGTCCTCAGCGTTGACGGTATGGCCTCGCTGTACAACCAATACAACCGCCAACTGACGTTCCAGGGCGATAACGGTTCGGCGCGCTTGCCGCAGTTGTACGCGCAGTGGTCCAACCTGCCGAGCTTGAATGGCGGCTCGGTATGGGCCGGGCGGCGTTACTACAAGCGTAACGACATTCATATTTCCGACTTCTACTACTGGAACCAGAGCGCCACCGGCGCGGGCATCGAGGACGTGTTGATCGGCGGTCTGAAGTACAGCTACGCCTTGTCGCGCAAAGACAGCCTGTATCAGGAAGACTACGTCACGCGTCACGATTTTAACGTCGCCGGGTTCAACACCAACCCCGGCGGGCAACTGGAATTCGGCCTCAGCTACCTGGAAAAACCCCAGCGCACTGACGCGCACAGTGGCTGGGCAATCACAGCGCAGCATGTCCAGAGCGAGTTTCTGGGTGGTAAAAACAAACTGGCCCTGCAATACGGCGAAGGCTCCGGCACTGGGCTGGGCTACACCGGCGATACCCGGCTGGATAACAGCAGCAAGCGTTACCGGATCGTCGAGTTTTTTGACTGGCAAGTGACCCCGCGTTTTGGCGGGCAGGTCGAGGCGGTGTATCAAAAGGACTTCCGTCCGGATGGCGGCAACCAGGAATGGCTCTCGCTGGGTGTGCGACCGACCTACGCGATCACCGAGCAGTTCAAGCTGGTGACCGAGTTTGGGCATGATCAGGTGCGTGCACCAGACGGTACGCGCAAGCTGAGCAAGTTCACCTTTGCGCCGACCTGGTCGCCCAATGGTCCAAGCTTCTGGGCACGCCCGGAAATCCGCTTGTATTACACCTACGCGAGCTGGAACGCCGCCGCGCAACGTGCGGCCAATGAGTTTGATGCAGGCTCTGCATTGTCTGACAGCGGCGCCTTTGGCTCGGCGCGGCATGGTTCCAACGCCGGTGTACAGATCGAGTACTGGTGGAAATAAGCGACGCTGCGGGGCTCGCGCTCCATCGGCATTTAACCGAATCAACTGCAGGTGAAGTCATGGTTACAACCCAACAACTGGAACTGCTGGCGCCGTTATCGGGTGTCCTGATGCCGCTTGAGCAAGTGCCTGACCCGGTGTTCTCCAGCCGTTTGATGGGCGACGGCCTGTGCATCGACCCGACGTCGCAGGTGCTCTGCGCGCCGCTGGCCGGTGTGATCAGCAACCTGCAGCACACCGGGCATGCCGTGAGCATTACCGATGCCAGCGGGGTGCAAGTGCTGCTGCACATTGGTCTGGACACGGTAAACCTCGGCGGCCAAGGCTTCACCTGCCTGGTTGAGGAAGGCCAGCAGGTCGTAGCCGGGCAGGCGTTGATCGAATTTGATGCCGACTACGTCGCGCAACATGCACGCAGCTTGCTCACCCTGATGCTGGTGGTCAGCGGTGAAAGCATTACCGACGTGTCGGGCAGCGAAGTGCTGGTCGAGGCTGGCCAGCCGCTGCTGCGTGTGGGCGCGGCGGCGCAAGCTGCGGTGCCGCAAGCGGCCAGTCAGGGTGACACGCTGTTTTCGCTGGCCATTGCGCTGCCCAACCCGAACGGCTTGCACGCCCGCCCTGCGGCGGTGTTTGCCCAGGCGGCGAAGGGTTTTGCGGCCACCATCGAGCTGCACAAACACGAGCAGCGCATCAACGCCAAATCGTTGGTCGCGATCATGACCTTGCAAACCAGCCACGGCGATGTGGTGCAGG
Source organism: Pseudomonas helleri (assembly GCF_045830615.1). Lineage (NCBI taxonomy): Bacteria > Pseudomonadati > Pseudomonadota > Gammaproteobacteria > Pseudomonadales > Pseudomonadaceae > Pseudomonas > Pseudomonas helleri. Next base: position 1,051,393 of record NZ_CP174501.1, read on the forward strand.
TCAGCGCCACTGGCGAGGATGCCGAGCAAGCGATTCGTGTGCTTTCAGATCTGTTGGTGGCCGGTTGCGGCGAGGCGGTGACGCCCGTTGCCCAGGTGGCCACTGAAACTACGTATGCACCGGCACCTGAACCGGTGCGGGTGGATGACACCTTGTTGCGCGGTGTCTGCGCGTCTTCTGGGGCAGTGTTTGGGCAGGTGGTGCAAATCGCTGCGCAGACCCTCGACTATCCGGAAGCTGGGGCGGGTGAAGCCTTTGAGCGGGCGCAGTTGCAACGCGCTCTGCTCGAAGCGGATACCGCACTGGACACCTTGGGTCGAGAGTTCAGCCAAGGGCCGCAAGGGCAAATCTTCAGTGCTCACCGCGAATTGCTGCAAGACCCAAGCTTGCTGGAGCAGGCCTACCCGCTGTTAGCGTCGGGCAAAAGCGCGGCGTTCTCGTGGGCCGCTGCGGTTGAAGCGAACGAAAAAGTCTTCCGCAATTTGGGCAATGCGTTTCTGGCGGAGCGGGCGCAAGACCTGGCAGATGTCGGGCAGCGCGTGCTCAAGTTGATTCTACGGGTCGAGGACACGGTTCAGGCACTGCCCGACAACGCCATCTTGATCGCAGAGCAACTCAGCCCTTCACAAACCGCCGGGCTCGATAAAACCAAGGTGGTGGGGTTTGCCACCGTGGGCGGCGGCGCCACCAGCCATGTCGCGATTCTGGCGCGGGCCTTGGGCTTGCCGGCCATGTGCGGCTTGCCTGCGCACGTCCTGAGCTTGGCCAGCGGCACGCCGGTGTTGCTGGATGCCGAGCAGGGCGAGTTGCATGTGCGCCCCAGCGAAGCAGCGGTGGCAGCGCTGACGGCCAAGCGCGAGCAGCAGCGGCTGCGCCAGGCACGGGATCTGGCGCACGCGGCGTTGCGGGCGGATACCCGCGATGGTCGGCATATCGAAGTGTCTGCCAACATCGCCTCGCTGGCCGAGGCCGAGCAGGGCATGAGCCTGGGCGGTGAAGGCGTGGGCTTGTTGCGTTCCGAGTTCTTGTACCTGGAGCGCAGCAGCGCGCCGAGCCACGACGAACAGGTCGCGACCTACAGCGCCATTGCCCGTGCGGTTGGCCCTGACTACAACCTGGTGGTGCGCACGCTGGATGTGGGCGGTGACAAACCCTTGGCCTACGTGCCGATGGAACCTGAGGCCAATCCGTTTTTGGGCATGCGCGGGGTTCGCCTGTGTCTGGAGCGTCCTGAACTGCTGCGTGAGCAGTTCAGCGCGATCCTGGCCAGTGCCGACCTGACCCGCCTGCACATCATGTTGCCGATGGTCACCCAAGTGTCCGAGTTGCGCCTCGCCCGCCAGTTGCTGGAGGAGCAAGCGCAACGCCTGGGCATTACCCGGTTGCCCAAGCTTGGGATCATGATTGAAGTTCCGGCGGCCGCGCTGATGGCTGACGTGTTCGCCCCAGAAGTCGATTTCTTCTCGATTGGCACCAATGACCTGACCCAATACACCTTGGCCATGGACCGCGATCACCCGCGTCTGGCCAGCCAGGCCGACAGTTTTCACCCGGCGGTACTGCGCCTGATCGCCTCGACCGTCAAGGCCGCGCATGCCCATGGCAAGTGGGTGGGCGTGTGCGGCGCGCTGGCGTCCGAGTCATTGGCGGTGCCGCTGCTGGTGGGCTTGGGCGTGGACGAGTTATCGGTGAGCGTCCCGTTGATCCCGACTATTAAAGCGCGGGTTCGTGAGCTGGAATTCAAGGACTGCCAAGTGTTGGCGCAGCAGGTGCTGGGGCTGGAAAGTGCAGAGCAGGTGCGTGCCGCCTTGCAGCCGTCACACGCGGCTAACGTTGCTCATTCATTGGTGCTGGAGAACTGAACATGTTTGCAAAATTGCAGCAGGCTTTTTGGAAAGCACTGACCCCGGACTTGGTGGCGGATGAGCCCGCCCCCAATGTGTCGACGCTGGCGAGCGCGGTGGTCGCGGCCCTTGGCGGCGCCAGCAACCTCAAGTCCGAGCAGCGCGTGGCGTTGACCCGCATCCGCGTGGAGCTGAACGATACGTCACGTGTTGACCCTAACGCTCTGCGATTGGCGGGTGTGCCGGGGGTGATGACCCTGGCGGGCGGTGTGGTGCATTTGGTGGGCGTTAACGACTGAAAACTGCCCTCTCCCGGAGGGAGAGGGGACCTATTGGGGGATATTAGCGATGTGCAGCGACCTGAGATGTATTAGTTGAATCCATAATCGACTCAATTTTTCAGGTCAATGGATCTTGTGGAACAACTCGGTAGGTTCCCTCTCCCTTGGGAGAGGGCTAGGGTGAGGGGCTTTTGCAGTCCGTCGTCACCCCACCCTTACCGTTTCGCAGTTGCAGGTGTATCGTATTCGCCTTTTGCGGGCGCTGAGCCCGCGCCGGATACGAGAGGTAGTTAAGTCCATGTCCTTTACCCGTCGACAAATACTCGGTGGTTTAGCCGGCCTGGTCGTGGTGGGTGTTGGCGCAGGGGGCGCTTCGCGTTACTGGTTGGGCAAGATGGCCGATGAGCAGGCCGGTCACGATTACGAGTTGATTGCCGCGCCGCTGGACGTCGAGCTGGTGCCGGGTCATCAGACCGAGGCTTGGGCTTTTGGCCCTTCGGCGCCGGGCACTGAGTTGCGGGTGCGCCAGGGTGAATGGCTGCGGGTGCGGTTTATCAACCATCTGCCGGTTGCGACCACGATCCATTGGCACGGCATCCGCCTGCCACTTGAAATGGACGGCGTGCCGTACGTCTCGCAATTGCCGGTGCTGCCTGGCGAATACTTCGATTACAAGTTCCGCGTGCCCGATGCGGGCAGCTACTGGTATCACCCCCACGTCAACAGCAGCGAAGAACTGGGCCGTGGCCTGGTCGGCCCGCTGATAGTCGAAGAGCGCGAGCCTACGGGCTTCAAGCACGAGCGCACGCTGAGCATTAAAAACTGGCACGTCGATGAAGAAGGCAACTTTTTGCCCTTCAGCATCACCCGTGAGGCGGCACGTGGCGGTACGGCGGGGCGTTTGTCGACGATTAATGGCAGCCATGTGCCGACCATTGAATTGCCTGCCGGGCAAATCACCCGCGTGCGAATTCTCAACCTCGACAACACTCTGACCTATCGCCTGAATATTCCCGGTGTCGAGGCGCAAATCTATGCGCTGGATGGCAACCCCATCGAACCGCGCCCGCTGGGCAAAGAATATTGGCTGGGCCCCGGCATGCGTATTTGCCTGGCGATCAAGGCCCCGGCTGCGGGTGAAGAACTGTCGTTGCGCGATGGTCCGGTGCGTTTGGGCACGCTGTTGTCGGTGGCCAATAACGATGCACCTGCACAATGGCCGCCCGCCTTGCCGGCCAATCCGATTGCCGAGCCTGATGTCGACAAGGCCGAGAAGCTCAATTTCAACTTTGAATGGGTCGGTTCCGTGTCCGAGAACCTGGGCACGGATCAACCGCCGAGCCTGTGGCAGATCAACGGCGTGGCCTGGGACATCAAGGACAAAACCTGCGCTGACCGGCCGATTGCCAAGCTCAAGCTGGGCCAGAGCTACGTGTTTGAATTCAAGAACATGACCCAGTACCAGCATCCGATCCACCTGCACGGCATGAGCTTCAAGGTGCTGGCGTCCAATCGCAAAAAAATCACGCCGTATTTCACCGACACGTACCTGTTGGGCAAAAACGAGCGTGCCCGCGTGGCCCTGGTGGCCGATAATCCCGGCGTGTGGATGTTCCACTGCCATGTGATTGACCACATGGAAACCGGCCTCATGGCCGCTATTGAGGTTTCCTGATGCGACAAGGGCGTCAACCCCAGATTATCGACCGCAGCCGCGATCAAGACTTTATGCGTGAAGCGCTGGCGCTGGCGGCGCAAGGCGCGGCCTTGGGTGAAGTGCCGGTGGGCGCGGTGCTGGTGCAAAACGGTGAAATCATCGGCCGTGGTTTCAACTGCCCCATCAGCGGCAGCGACCCCAGCGCCCATGCCGAGATGGTCGCCATCCGCGCCGCAGCCACGGTGGCCAGCAACTACCGGCTGCCCGGCAGCACGCTGTACGTGACGCTCGAGCCGTGCAGCATGTGCGCAGGCTTGATCGTGCATTCACGGGTGTCGCGAGTGGTGTTCGGTGCGCTGGAGCCCAAGGCCGGGATTGTGCAAAGCCAGGGGCAATTTTTTACCCAGGGCTTTTTGAACCACCGGGTGGTGTTTGAAGGTGGAGTGCTGGCCGACGAATGCGGCGCCATCCTCAGCGAATTCTTCAAGGCCCGCCGGGCGAAATAATCCGCAGACCCTTGTAGGAGCGAGCTTGTCTTGCGATCTTTTGATCTTAAAAGCTCGCGAGGCAAGCTCGCTCCTACAGAGGGTTTCTTATTTTTTAGCGACGATCACGGCGCGCATCGGCGCGGGCAGGCCTTCGATGGTTTTGCTGTGGTCGTTCGGGTCCAGGTAGTCGCTCAGCGACTGGTATTTCATCCATTCAGTCGCACGTTGTTCTTCGACGGTGGTGATGCTCACGTCGACGCAGCGCACGTCGCTGAAACCGGCACGGCGCAGCCAGCGTTCCAGGGCGGGGATCGAGGGCAGGAACCATACGTTGCGCATCTGCGCGTAGCGGTCTTCGGGTACCAGCACCTGGTTCACGTCGCCTTCAATCACCAAAGTTTCCAGCACCAGTTCGCCCCCTTTGACCAGGCAGTCTTTCAACGCCAGCAAATGCTCGATGGGGGAGCGGCGGTGGTAGAACACGCCCATGGAAAACACCGTGTCGAAGCCTTCCAGGTTGGGCGGCAGGTCTTCGAACGGGAAGGGCAGGTGCCAGGCGGCCTCTTGCTGCAAAAAGCGTTGAACGGCCTGGAACTGGCAGAAGAACAGCCAGTTGGGGTCGACGCCGATCACGCTGTGGGCGCCTGCGCCGAGCATGCGCCACATGTAATAACCATTGCCGCAGCCAACATCGAGGATACGCTTGCCCTTGAGGTCGATGTGCGGCGCCACGCGTGACCATTTCCAGTCTGAATGCCACTCGGTGTCGACATGCACACCGAACAAGTCAAACGGGCCTTTGCGCCACGGTGACAGGCCGAGCAGCGCCTGGCGCATTTGCGCGCGGGTGGCGTCGTCGCAGTCGGTGTCCAGGGTCAGGCCGTTGAGCAGGTCGATCTCGGTCGGCAGGACGTTGGGCAAGGCGTCCAGCGCGCTTTGCCAGCGTTCCAGGTCACCGTGACCTTTCTCCATTTTGACGTCGAGCTGCGCTTGCAGGGTGGTGGCCCATTCAGCCAAAGGCGTCCCGGCCAAACGGCGGGCGAGGGGGGAAAGATCAATCATGGCAAGGCAATCAACGAGGCAAAGTTAAGACACTGGAACCACGGCACGACTTTCGAGAACCCGGCCGCCAGCAGGCGTTCACGGTGTTCTTCGAGGCTGTCGGGCTTCATGACGTTTTCGATGGCGCTGCGCTTTTGCGCAATTTCAAGGTCGCTGTAACCGTTGGCCCGCTTGAAGGCGATGTGCAGATCGGTCAGCAGTGCATGCTCTTCGGGATCACTGAAGCGCAGCTTCTCGGAGAGGATCATCGCGCCCCCCGGCAGCAACGACTGGCGAATCCGGCTGAGCAAGGCCAGGCGCTGGTCAGGGGCGATAAATTGCAGGGTGAAGTTCAGCGCCACTACCGAGGCGGGCTGGAACTCCAGGGCCAGAATGTCACCCTCGATCACCTCGACCGGCAGCAACTCCTGAAACATCGAGTTCTGGGCGTTGAGGTATTCACGGCAGCGCTCAACCATGGCGGTGGAGTTGTCCACGGCAATGACTTTGCAGCCATCGGTGCGCACATGACGGCGCAAAGCCTGGGTCACCGCGCCCAGTGAGCTGCCCAAGTCGTACAGCACGCTGTCGGGCTGGGCGAATTGAGCCGCGAGCACCCCCAGGTTCTCGACAATGGTCGGGTAACCCGGCACCGAGCGCTTGATCATGTCCGGGAACACCCGCACCACGTCTTCGTTAAAGGCGAAGTCCGGGACCTGGGCCAGGGGCTGGGCGAAAATACGGTCAGGTTCTTTGCTCACGACTTCTTTGCTCACGACAGTTCCGGCGCTGGATAGTTAAAACGGGGGCGCATTTTAGCCAAGTTGGCGCCGGGATGCGCGGTCTGTCTGATAAGCCGTGCGGGCTCAGTTAACGGTGATGGGGCAATCGAAGGTTTGCGCCGGTTCTGCTTCGGGCTCCCAGGGTTGCTGAGAGGTCAGGCGCAGGCGGCCGGTGCCCGCAGCAAAGGCCTCAAAGCGCCAGGTCGAATGCCCGCCACTGCCGAGCAGTTGGCCGTCATCGCTGCTGTTGTAAACTTCCGGGCCAAGGCTGCGCAGCACGCCGCCTGCCGAGTCCTGGATGGCCCAGCGGTAGCCGGTGGTGGGGTTGCTGGGCAGCGACAGCATGAGGTTTTGCCCTACATGCAGTTGAATCGGACAGTCGCTTTGTTCTTCAACAGTAACGTGTTGCGCAGGCGGGTGCGCACAGGCGGCCAGCAAACCGAGGCTGAGCAGCGGGACTAAACGTGCGAGGGACATTGCAGGCTCCGGTCGGACAAAGACAAGTGCGCAGCATACCCCATGCTGGCGGCTGCGCCATTTGTCGTCGGCCACCAGCCGCAAAGTCAGAAGCTGGCGTGGGGTGGGCTGATGGTGAAATCACCGCACATCTCAAGGGCTTCGCCTTTATGGTCCGTGCCTTCAAAGGTGAACAGGCGGGCGCTGTAGCAACTCTCGATTACGCTGAGGTGCAAGGTGCCGACATTGGCCTGGTTCAAGTGGTACATCTCGCGCCCATCGACTTCGACGTATTCGATGTAGGACATGCCCTGCACAGGGCCCGGTTCGCCCTGTTTAAACAGGTAGATACCCGATTGAATATTGATATCCAGGGTCAGGGCAATGGCGCGATACGCCTTGGAACCGAATTCGTCGAACTCTGCGGTCACGATGATTTTTTTGTGGCTGCTGGCGAAAGTCATTTCTTGCGCCGTAAACGACGGCCTGTCGAGCAATTCGGCCTTGAATTCACCGCGGGTTCTGGGGTTGAAAGCGCTTGGGCCCGTAACGTTGCGCCAAAGGGCATCGGGATTTTGATACGCAGGATGGTGAAGTGGCATAGCAGTTCCCAACGTTAATACCTGTCGGCTGAGACGCTATTAACGTTGGGAAATACAGATGTGTCTACTGTCACAAATAACAGGTTGTTTAGTTATACAGGCTTGGCCAGTGGCCAAGCCTGTTTATACGAGCCCCTCTGGCGCAAGGGTTTGCGCCATATTGGCTCAGAGGGCAATACACGTGGCGTTTAAAACAGCACTTTGGCCACGTCGGTGAAGCGCTTGGCGAAGTGCACGGTCATGCCTTCCTTCAAGTAGTCCGGCAGTTCCTCGTACTTGCCGCGATTAGCCTCGGGCAAGATCAACTCGTGGATTTTCTGCCGACGGGCCGCAATGACTTTTTCCCGCACCCCGCCAATCGGCAGGACATAGCCGGTGAGGGTCAGTTCGCCGGTCATGGCGATGCCTTTTTTCGGCGCCTGATTGCGCGCCAGAGACAGCAAGGCGCTGGCCATGGTGCCCCCTGCACTCGGGCCATCTTTAGGTGTGGCGCCTTCAGGCACGTGCAAGTGCACAAAGGCCTCGTCAAAGAAACGCGGGTCGCCGCCAAACTGCTTCAGGTGGGAACTGATGTAGCTGTAGGCGATTTCAGCAGACTCTTTCATCACCTCGCCCAGTTGCCCTGTCAGCTTGAAGCCGCGGTTGAGCGTGTGAATACGCGTGGCCTCAATAGGTAAGGTCGCGCCGCCCATGCTGGTCCAGGCCAGGCCGGTGATCACGCCGACGCCACTGATGACCTGTTCGTTGCGGAACACTGCGGTGCCCAGCGAGGCTTCGAGGTCTTTAGGGCCGATCTTGATCACCGCGTCCGGGTTGTCGAGCAACTTGACCACGGCCTTACGCACCAGCTTGCCCAGTTGTTTTTCCAACTGGCGCACACCGGCTTCACGGGCATAACCATCAATGAGCAAGCGCAGTGCACTGTCAGTGATGCTCAGGCGCGCTTTATCGACACCGGCTTTTTCCAGCTGTTTAGGCCACAGGTGACGCTTGGCAATCGCGACTTTCTCTTCGGTGATGTACCCCGAAAGGCGGATGACTTCCATGCGGTCGAGCAGAGGGCCGGGGATAGAGTCCAGCGTGTTGGCGGTGCACACAAACAGCACTTTCGACAGGTCCAGGCGCAAGTCCAGGTAATGGTCGAGGAAGTCGACGTTTTGCTCCGGGTCGAGGGTTTCCAGCAGCGCTGACGCCGGGTCGCCCTGGAAGCTTTGGCCCATCTTGTCGATCTCGTCGAGCATGATCACCGGGTTCATCACTTCAACGTCTTTAAGCGCCTGCACCAGCTTGCCCGGCTGGGCACCGATGTAGGTTCGACGATGGCCCTTGATCTCGGCTTCGTCGCGCATGCCGCCGACGCTGAAGCGATAGAACGGACGGCCCAGCGATTCGGCAATCGACTTGCCGACACTGGTTTTACCCACGCCCGGCGGGCCGACCAGCAACACGATCGAGCCACTGACCGAGCCTTTGTAAGCGCCAACAGCGAGGAACTCGAGGATGCGGTCTTTGATGTCATCCAGCCCGGCGTGGTGGGCGTCGAGCACCTTGCGTGCGTGCTTGAGGTCCAGTTTGTCCTTGCCGAACACGCCCCACGGCACTGAGCTGGCCCAATCCAGGTAATTGCGGGTTACCGCGTACTCGGGCGAGCCAGTCTCAAGAATCGACAGTTTGTTGATTTCTTCGTCAATGCGCTTGCGGGCCTGGGCGGGCAGAGTCTTGCCTTCAAGGCGTTGCTTGAATTGCTCGATGTCGGCACTGCGATCATCTTTGGTCAGCCCCAGCTCTTGCTGAATGACCTTGAGCTGCTCTTTAAGGAAAAATTCACGCTGATGTTCGCCGATCTTGAGATTAACTTCGGCGGAAATTTCATTTTGCAGGCGGGCGACTTCGACTTCCTTGCGCAGCATCGGCAAGACTTTTTCCATGCGCTTGAGGACGGGCACGCAATCGAGCACTTCTTGCAGCTCGTTGCCTGTGGCCGAGGTCAAGGCGGCGGCAAAGTCGGTGAGGGGCGAAGGGTCGTTAGGGCTGAAGCGGTTGAGGTAGTTTTTCAGCTCTTCGCTGTACAGCGGGTTAAGCGGCAGCAACTCTTTGATCGCGTTGATCAGCGCCATGCCGTAAGCCCGGACTTCGTCGGTGGGCTGATTGGCTTCCTGCGGGTATTCGACTTCCACCAGGTACGGCGGGCGGTGGTGTTTGAGCCACATGCTGATGCGCACACGGCTCAGGCCCTGTGCCACAAATTGCAATTTGCCGTTTTCGCGACTGGCGTGGTGCACTTTCACCAGCGTGCCGTACTCGGGCAGGCTGGTGGTATCAAAATGGCGCGGGTCATCAGTGGGCGTGTCGACAAAAAACAACGCCAGCGAGTGATGAGGCGACTTGCTGACCAGGTCGAGGGTTTCGGCCCAGGGTTCTTCATTGACGATGACCGGCAGCACTTGTGCCGGGAAGAACGGCCGATTGTGAATCGGGATGATGTACACCTTGTCCGGCAGGTTCTGACCCGGCAGGGCCAGCTCGGTCCCACCCTTGTGAGCGGTTGATTCAGCTTCGTTGTGTTCTATATCAGCGTGCTCGACGGTGTTCTCTTTAAAATTTTGCTGGTCGCTCATGGGGCACCTGCGCAATGGGGTATGTGCTTTAGATGGGGCACGGAGCCAGAGGTTTCAATGGTGAAGTTTTGTTCACCGCGTAAATCAGCCAACACCCAACCATAGGCCAAGGCGCCGTTTCTTTCCGTGCGCGTGTTGCGTTGTTGCGTGCCAGTAAAAAAGCTAAGCCTTTGTCGCCAACAACTTGACGGTAGACGGCCTGTATTTATTAGGCGATCTTCTTGTTTGTGACGACGAGGCTGGAAAATTATCAAAGCTGGGCTAAAAGTCAGTTATTTGACTTTTAAGTTGGCGACAGAGAGTGCCCGCATGCCTCAAGGATTCGTTACACAGGCAAAACATCGTCAATGGATTGAGGCCCGCCGATGAAATTGCGCAATAGCTTTCAGGCTCATATCAGCTTCGTGCTCGCGTTGCTGTTGCTGGTCGTGATCGGCACCGTGTACTTCTCGGTGAAGGCGGCGACCGTCACGGCGGCCAGCGATCAAGCTGAAAATCAGTTAACAAACGGCACCCGGGTGTTCGACCGGTTTATCGATTTTCGTGCTCGGCGCATTCAGTACGGCCTTAATTGGCTGACCAATGACCCGGATTTTCGTGAAGCCGTCATCGATGGTCGCCCGCAAGAAATTGAAAACGCGCTGGAATCCTTCGAAGCCAGCCTGCGTGGCAGTGATCTGTTCGTGCTCGACCTGCAAGGCAAGATCATCATCAGTACCCTGGCGAGCTTGCCCCCTGGGCAGACTTTTCCGTATGCCCAGGCCTTGAGCCAGGCTCGGCGAGGCTCGCAGATCAAGCTGATCGGGGTGCTCGACGAGCGCCCCTACATGATGGTGCAAGGCGTGGTGCTGGCGCCTTTGCCCGTGATGCGCGTGGTGTCGGCGATGCCGATGGATGAAGTATTTGCCCAAGAGTTACGCACCCTGAGCAACCTTGAAGTGTCGTTTTTGGGGGTGAAAGACGGGCGTTCCGGAGCGTTGGTCAGCACCCAGCCAGAGGCGATGAGCGAGAGTATCGTGAGGTTTTTGCGTGACACCCCGCCGGGGCCTTTGACGCACTTCAGTGAGTTCGCCGGTAAGCGCTTTTTGGGGCAACTGCTGCAACTGGCCAACTCAGGCGATCCCGCCAACGGCCAGGTCATGGCCTTGCTGCAAAGCCCGCTGGACCAGACGTTACTGGCGTTCACCTCGTTGGACCGCAAGTTTTTATGGATCTCCCTCGCCGCCTTGCTGGCCTCATTGCTGGGCGCCTTGTGGCTGGCGCGTGAAGTGTCGCGCCCGGTCAGCTTGCTGGCCGCAGCAGCGCAACGTATTGGCCGCGGTGACTACTCAACGCCGGTGGTGCTTAAACGCCGCGATGAGCTGGGCTTTCTGGCCAAGGCATTCAATGCCATGCAAAACGGGATTGCCGTGCGTGAACAGCAATTGGCGCACAACGCATTGCACGACCCATTGACCGGGCTGCCCAACCGGGCGTTGGCCATGGAGCGTCTGGGCAGTGCCATTACCGCCCGACGCAGCGTGGTGTTGATTTATCTGGGGATTGAAAATTATCGCTTGATCAGCGAAAGCTCTGGCCCGCAAGGGCTGGAGTTGATCATGCTCAAAACCACCCATGTGCTGATCGAGGCACTGCCTGAAAGCAGCACGGCCGCACGCATCACCGGCAACGAATTCTTGTTGCTGCTGGAAAACACCCAGGTCGATGCCGGGGTGGCGATGGCAGATCATTTGTATGGGGTGTTGAGCCAACCTTTGAATATCGACGGGCATGATGTGCAACTGGATGTTCGCATGGGCATCTCGGTGTATCCGACCCATGGCCAAACCGCCGAAGAGCTGATGGCCCGCGCTGCCATTGCGCGCAGTGACGCCGCGGCCTTGACCGGCTATTTGCAGGTCTATCAACAGGACCGCGACCTCGCGCATCAACGGCAAATCCAGTTGATTCGGGACTTGCGCCATGCCGCCAGTGACGGAGAACTGTTTATTCAGTACCAGCCCAAACTCGAGCTGCGCAGCGGGCATGTGAGCCAGGCCGAAGCTTTGCTGCGTTGGCAGCATCCGGTGTTTGGCGTGGTCTCACCGGCAGAGTTCATCCCGCTGGCAGAACGCTCCGGGAGCATGAAACTGCTGACCGACTGGGTGATTGAAGCGAGCATTCGGCAACTGGCCGAGTGGAACCGCCGCGGGCTGCACCTGCAACTGTCGATCAACATCTCGGCGGACGATTTGCGCGGTGATGGCCTGGCCCCGCAAGTGCAGGCCTTGCTGGCGCAGTATCAGGTGGCAGCGCAGCAACTGACTTTCGAGATCACCGAAAGCGCGGTGATGCACGACCCCGAGCATTCGCTGGCGGTGCTCAGAGGGCTACGCGATTGCGGGATCAGTTTGTCGGTGGACGACTTTGGCACGGGCTATTCCTCGCTGGCCCACCTCAAGCGGTTGCCGGTACAGGAACTGAAAATTGACCAGTCCTTTGTACGCAACCTGGACGAAGCCAGTGAAGATGCGGTGATCGTGCGCTCGACCATTGAAATGAGCCATAACCTGGGGCTAAAAGTGGTGGCCGAAGGCGTTGAATACCCCCACAGCCTGGACTTGCTCAAGCGCTGGCAGTGCGACACGGCGCAAGGCTACCTGATCAGCCGCCCGCTGGACGCTGCGGCGTTTGAGAGCTGGTTGAATGAGTTGCGGGCTACGGCGTAACGCTTCTTTGAAAGATCAAAAGATCGCGAGGCGAGCTCGCTCCTACAATGGCCATAAAAAAGGCGGCTATCTCTCGATAGCCGCCTTTTTCATACCTGGCTGTAACGCTTATTTAGCCAGTTTGAACGCCATGATGTAGTCACCCTTTTGGGTGCCCAGACCACCATGACCACCGGCCATGACGAGCACGTATTGGGTGCCGTCCTTGCCTGCGTAGGTCATTGGCGTGGCTTGACCGCCTGCTGGCAGGCGACCTTCCCACAGGACTTTACCGTTGTTCACGTCGTAAGCACGCAGGTATTGGTCCAGGGTGCCGCTCAGGAAAGCAACACCACCGGCCGTGGTCACGGTCCCGCCCAGGCTTGGAACGCCCATTGGCAGCGGGATCGGTACCGGCGAGCTGTCACGCACGGTGCCGTTCTTGTGTTTCCAGATCACGTTGTTGTTGGTCAGGTCGACCGCTGCAACGTAACCCCACGACGGCGCCTGGCAAGGCAGGCCAACCGGCGACAACAGCGGCTCAAGGATCACACCGTATGGAGCGCCCTTGTTCGGTTGCACGCCCGAGGTTTCGCCTTTGCGTGGGCCCATGGCTGCTACGTCAGCCTGGGGTACCAGCTTGGAGGTGAACGCCATGTAGCTCGGGTTCAGGAACGCGATCTGACGCACCGGGTCGACCGAAATGCCGCCCCAGTCAAACACGCCGAAGTTGCCCGGGTAAACGATCGAACCTTGCAGCGAAGGCGGGGTGTACATGCCGTCGTAGCGCAGGGATTTGAAGTTGATCCGGCAGAGCATTTGGTCAAACGGGGTCACGCCCCACATGTCACGCTCGGTCAGTTGCGGCGGGATCATGTTCAGGTCCGAACGCGGTTGGGTCGGCGCGGTGTGGTCACCTGCGACAGCACCGCCCGGCGCCGGGATTTCACGGATCGGCACGATGTCTTCGCCATTACGACGGTCAACAACGTAGATGCTGCCTTGCTTGGTCGACGCCAGCAGCGCCGGTTTCACGCCGTCAGCAGTCTTCAGGTCCATAAGGGTCGGCTGACCGCCCACGTCCATGTCCCACAGGTCATGGTGAGTGAACTGACGGTACCAGCGAACCTTACCGGTGGTGATGTCCAGTGCCGTCACGCCAGCGCTGTAACGCTCGGAGTCTTCGGTACGGTCGCCACCATATTGGTCAGGCATCTGGTTGCCCATCGGCAGGTAGAGCATGCCGAGGTTTTCATCGACCGCGAACATCGACCACATGTTAGGCGAGTTGCGGGTGTAGGTTTGGCCTTCAGCAATCGGCGTGGTGTCGTCCGGGTTGCCGCTGTCCCAGTTCCAGACCAGCTTGCCGGTGCGTACGTCGTACGCACGGATCACGCCGGAGGGCTCGTCAGTGGAGACGTTGTCGGTCACGTGGCCGCCAATCACTACCAGGTCTTTGGTGACCGCAGGTGGCGATGTGGAGTAGTAACCACCGGGTGCAAAGCTGCCGATGTTGTGGCGCAGGTCGACCGAGCCGTGATCACCGAAGTCTTCGCAGACTTTACCGGTGTCGGCATTGAGGGCGATCAGGCGGGTGTCGGCGGTTGGCAAGAACAGACGACGCGGGCAAGAGTTGCTCGACGTGGCAGCAGCCGGCTCGGCAGCGCTTTGTTCAGTGCTGGCTTTGGCGTAGGCATTTTCGTCGTGATAGCTCACGCCACGGCACGTCATGTGTGCCCAGCCTTTGAAGTTGGCAGCATTTTGCGTGCTGATCTTCGGATCGTAGCGCCAGATTTCCTTGCCGCTGTCCGGATCAAGCGCAATCACCTGGCTGTGCGGCGTGCACACATAGAGCATGCCGTTGACTTTCAGCGGGGTGTTTTCTGCGGTGGTTTCACCCGGGTCATTCGGCCCTGGCATGTCGCCAGTACGCATGGTCCAGGCAGGCACCAGGCTGTGGGCGTTTTGCGGGGTGATTTGTTTCAGTGGCGAGTAACGATCGCCATAGCCGCTACGGCCATAGGACTGCCAGTCACCTTCAGGCATGTCGGGTGCGGTGTTGGCCATGCCCGGAACGGCGTCACGACCCAGCTCGCCCTTGATCTCGCCAGGGTTGGTGAACTGGCTTGTCAGTGCAGCCACACCTGCCAGGACCACGGCGATGCTCAGCGCGCCGGTTGCAACCGGTGCCGACTGGCCGCGCAACAGCGGGCGACGCAACCATGGCAGCAGCAGAACGATACCGATGGCGAACCACAGGGCCAGACGCGGCACCAGTTGCCACCAGTCCAGGCCGACTTCGACCAGCGCCCATACGGTGCTGGCGAACAACACCAGTGCGTACAACGCCAGCGCCGCACGGCGCCCGGCGATCAGCAGGGCGCCCGACAGCCCGAAGCCGATACCGGCCAGCAGGTAGTACGTCGATCCGCCGAGTGTCACCAGCTTGATACCCCCGACCAACATGGCCAGGCCCATTAACACCAGCAGGATACCGAGCAATGTCGGCAGCAAGCGGCTTCTACTCAAAGCACCATCAGTGCTCATAGTGAGGTTCTCCGTTGAAGGTAGGATTTAGCGGCAAGCGGCACACCTCAAGTGTGCCGCTGCTGTCTTGCAGCCCGTTCGTCAGAACGAACTTTGAATTTTCAAACCGCCGATCAGGGCGTTATCCACGGTGTAAACACCGCCCGGATGGCGGATGTATTGCAGATTCGGTCGCACCGTCAGCCAGTCGGTAACGTGCACGCCGTAATACAACTCGGCGCTGTACTCAGTGTGCTGAGGCGGCAAGTAGTCCAGGTTGCTGGCGTCGTAAACGCCACGGGCCTGGTTGGTGGCTTCGGCGTTTTTGCGGTAGGCCGGGTTGACGTGAACGCGGGCCATGGCAAAGCCGATGTCGTCTTTGGGGCGTGCATCGAATACGCCTTTGTACACAACGCCCGCCTGGACATAGTTGTCGATGGCGTTGGTTTTTTTGTCGTGCAGGGTGGCGTTGGCAAACACCTTCAAGCCACGGGATTGATCGCTGGCGCGGCTGGTGAGTTGCTGTTGCACGCCCAGCCACAGGCCGTGCTTGCTCGAACTGCTGCGATAGGCTTCGCCGCTCAAGACTGCCGGTTGGCCGTTGGCGTCTTTGTAGACGTCGGTGGCTTTGGCGCTGCTGTAGTAATAACCCGCGCGGTATTCGCCCGGCAGGCCATTAAGTGTCGGTGTCCACACCAGTTCAACCGGCAACACCGCGCCTTGCGTACCGCTGCCGCTGAGCTTGAAACCGTTACCGCGATCCAGGTTGGACGGGTTTTGCTCATAGGCGCCGACCTGTGCATACAGCTCGGGCGTAAGGTGGTATTTGATCCGCAGCGCCCATTGGCTGACCGGCCAGTTGTACCAGATGCTGCCGGCCCAGTTACCCACCTGCGAGCCGCAGAACGCGAGGTTCTGGAAGTCGCAAGGGAAGCTGTTGAAGTCTTCGCCCTGACCGAAGCGACCGGCCTTGATGTCGAGCTTCTGGTCGAAGAATTTCTGCTGGTACCACATCTGCGTCAGGCGCGTGGTCTGGCCACGGCCCCAGACTTCCTGGGCCGAGGTGAAGCCGCCGACGCGCGGGTCGTTGATCCGGTCATTGCTGATATTGTTGCCATCGCGCTGGGTAATCGTCAGTTGGAATTCAGCGTCGTGCCAGCCCAGGATTTTTTGCAAATCCAGGTGCGTGCCCAGGCCAAACTGATCGCTGTAACGCGCGGTGCGGTCATGGTCGTAGCCGCCGTGCAGGTTGGAGCCGACTTCGCCCACGTAGTCGAGCGAGAAGCTATAGCCTTGCTTTTCCAGTGCGGTACGAGAGCCGTCCCAGTCGCCGAACATCCATTTTGAATCGCTGTCGAACGCCGGTGCGGCCTGTACGAAGCTGGCGAAACCCAGGGCAGTAATGCCGCCGATCAGGGTCAGGGCTTTTTGCCCGGCCATAGGGAATAGCGCGCTGTCTTTGCGCAAAGTCAGAAATGTGGACATAGGTCGAGATGAAGGTCTTTTGGTCGGGCGGTGAAGTGGGTAGCGCTGTCTTTGCAGGCAGGACTCACACTTTCAGAATGTAAGGGCTGGCGTGAAACGTTTCAGCCCTTGATGCGGAAATGATAAAGCGACGAAACGTTTAGAAACAGCACTTTAATTGACATGGATCATTTCGGATTCTGTAACAGTCACCTGCGACCGTTCGTCTCAGGGGCTTTTTGCCTCACGTTCGACGGTGTTTGCGGGAAATGAGGGCGGGAAGGGTTTAGAAAAAAAACTGTAGGAGCGAGCTTGCCTCGCGATCTTTTGCTTTTAAAAATCAAAAGATCGCGAGGCAAGCTCGCTCCTACAGCGGCAGGGTTATGACTTAGAACGTTGTGCGCAGGCCTACTTCAACACTGCGGCCCGGTGCCGGGGCGATATCACGCAAGATCGAGCTGGCATAACGCACGGTCTGGTCGGTCAAGTTGTCGCCTTTGACGAAGGCCAGCCACTGGCTGCCACCCACCGTAAAGTTGTAACCGGCGCTGGCGCCCAGGGTGGTGTAGCCATTGGTGCCCGACTCGTTGTCCGGTACGCGGCCCTGATTGCTGGCGTGTTCAACATCGACCCGTGCCTGCCAGCGATTGAGTTCCCACAGTAAACCGCTGCTCAGGCGCAACGGCGCAATACGGGGCAACGCTTCGCCGGTGTCGAGGTTGGTAGCGCGGGTGTAGTCGCCCGACAGTTCCAGTGCAAATTTGCCGTAGGCGCTTTCGCCAAGCTTCCAGTGATCCTTGGCCTCAAACCCTACGAAACGTGCACGTACGCCGGAGTAGGTGTATTCCGGAATACCGCTGGCGTCTGGCTCGCCTTCGTCGTTCAGGGTGCGGCCCGTGCCGAGCAGGCCGATGTAGTTGGAGAAGTGGCTGTAGAACACGCCAACGCTGCCGTTGTGGGTGCCATTGTCAAAGCGCAGGGCCAGGTCGCTGGACACGGCTTTTTCTTTTGACAGGTTAGGGTTACCCAGTTCGTAAGTACCGGTGGCAACGTGGGCGCCGTTGGCGTACAGCTCGTAGAAGGTCGGCGCGCGCTCGGTGTAGCCCAGCGTTGCGGCCAGCGACCAGATCGGTGTCAGGGTGAACACCGCGCCTGAAGACAGGCTGCCCGCGGTGAAGCGCTTGGAGTTGTCGGCTGCTTCGAAGCGCTCATTGCCCTTGGCATTCGGGTCAACCACGGTGTGTTCCAGGCGCCCGCCGAGGCTGAGTTTGAGTCGCTCGGTGGCTTGCAGCTCTTCAAGAATAAACAGCGCGCCGGTGGTGGTGTCGGTCTGCGGTACGAAAGCCTCTTCGCCGAGGGCCGAGAATTCGTTGCGGTTGACCTGCGCGCCAATCACCCCGTTCAGCGGGCCGATCGGCACATGACGCGCTTCAACACGCGCTTCGTAGCCTTTGTTCTTGAAGGTGGTGCCGACTTCGCCGCCTTCGATTTCACGGTGTTCGTAATCGGTGTAGCCGGCGTTCAGTTTGAGCGAGCTGAACGGGCCTTGCAGGTTGCGGATCTCCGAGGCGAAGGCGTAGTGATCCTGCTTCATGCGGATGCGCACGTCATCTTCGGCAGGGGAACCGTAATTGGAGTCGTAGTTGCTGTAAGAGATGCCCGCGTAGCCGTCATCCCATGTGTAGGAACCGCCAACCGCGCCGCCGTCCTGTCGGCCACTGCTATTGCTCAGGCGGCCTTTCTTTTGATCGCTGTCATCTTCGCCTTCCGGGGCGTGGCGATCGCGGGCGTAACCGGGGATTTTCAGGTCATTGAACTGGCGTGCGTTGGCGTCCAAATGCAGGGCAAACGTGCCGTTACCGGCTTCCAGCTTGCCTGCGCTGCTGCGCGTGGTGTCGGCGCCGCCATAACGCAATTCGCCTGCACCCTGAATGCCGTTGATGGCTTCAGTGGGGATGCGGTTGTCGAAGGTGTTGACCACGCCACCGATGGCGTTGCCGCCGTAGAGCAGGGCGGCCGGGCCACGGACGATTTCAATGCGCTCAACGTTGACCGGGTCCAGTGGCACGGCGTGGTCGTAGGACAGCGACGAGGCGTCCAGTGCGCCCACGCCATTGCGCAAAATGCGAATCCGGTCGCCGTCCAGGCCGCGAATGATCGGTCGGCTGGCGCCCGGGCCGAAGTAAGACGACGACACGCCCGGTTGCTTATTGAGGGTTTCACCCAGGCTGCCTTGTTGCTGCAGCGTCAGGTCATCACCTTCTAGCACTGTGGTGGGAGAAGCCAATTGGCTGCTGCCCAGCGGGTTACCAGTGATGACTTGGGGTTGCAGCTCCAGTGCATAGGCGGGGGAAGCGATAAGCAGGGCCGTGGCGAGCGGCGTCAAACGCAGACGGCGCAGTGAGCGTGGCAAAGCAGGGGAGGACATTGCAGATTCCTTGGCAAGGGTGATGAAAAGCGTGGCGCTGAGCGCTCTGGGTAACGACTGTATCGTTACAATATAACATCGCATTTGGTCGCGCCAAGCGGAACTTTTTCTGCAAGGGCGCAGGCCCGGCTAAACTCACCGTGTTCCAAATGACTGGCCCCTGAGCTAAGGTGCGCGGCTTTCCTACTTCTGCTTAAAAAGGCTCGGCATGACTGAACCCAACAACAACCCCCTGCACGGCGTGACGCTGGAACAGATCCTGATTGCGCTGGTGGCGCATTACGAGTGGGAAGGGCTGGCCGAGCGCATTGATATTCGCTGCTTCAAAAGCGATCCGAGCATCAAGTCGAGCCTGACGTTTCTGCGTAAAACGCCGTGGGCCCGTGAGAAGGTCGAGAAGCTCTATGTGAAATACGCCCGCACCAAGCGCGAGCTCTGATCGGCGTATGCGTGCAGCGCACACTCACCGCTGGTTAGCATTAATGGCCATTCTGGGCTGGAGCGGGTTGGCGATTCAGCTCGACCTGGTGCTGATTGCCCGCTGGACATCCGGCGCTAGCGTGCTGGGCGGGCTGGTCAATTACTTCAGCTTTTTCACGGTGCTGACCAATACCCTGACCGCCACTGTGCTGACTTACGCCGCTCTTGCGCAGGACTCCAGGGGCCGGAGGTTTTTCTTGCAGCCGTGGGTT
Source organism: Pseudomonas helleri (assembly GCF_045830615.1). Lineage (NCBI taxonomy): Bacteria > Pseudomonadati > Pseudomonadota > Gammaproteobacteria > Pseudomonadales > Pseudomonadaceae > Pseudomonas > Pseudomonas helleri. Next base: position 1,070,959 of record NZ_CP174501.1, read on the forward strand.
AGCAGCGGGATTGCTGTGAGCATCATCGTGGTGGGCGCCGCCTACAGCCTGTTGCTGCGCAACCTTTGGCAACCGCAGGGGCTGCACTGGCTGGCCAATGAACTGTTGCACGATGTCATGCCCGTGCTGTTCACCTTGTACTGGTGGTTTTGCGTGCCCAAAGGCACGTTGCGCCTGAGCCACATCGCGGTGTGGGCGTTGTACCCGATTGTGTACTTTGCCTATTTGCTGTGGCGCGGGCATGCGCTGGGCATGTACCCGTACCCGTTTATTGATGTCAACAAACTGGGGTATGCGCAGACGTTTGTGAACGCGTTGGGGATTTTGGCGGGGTTTGTGGCGGTGGCTCTGCTGATGGTGGTGATTGACCGCTGGCGCGGCCGATCCTCTCTGTAGGAGCGAGCTTGTCTCGCGATCTTTTGATCGTTTAAAAGATCGCGAGGCAAGCTCGCTCCTACACAGGGAATGTAAGGGATTACTCTTGCGGGCTGTCGTCCAGGCGCCAGTAACCGACGGCTTTCACGAATTCATCGTTCAGGCCGTGGGTGTCGAGCAAGATGCGACGCACTTTGCGTGACAGCGCGCTTTCAGTCGCGACCCAGGTATACAGCTCGCCCGCTGGAATTTTCAGGTGTTCGACGGTGCTCAGCAGGTCTTCTGCTGGCGCATCTCGGTGCACCCAAATCACTTCAACCGATGCAGCGCTGTTCAGCGGCTGTTGTTCCTGCGCGTTTTCAATTTCAACCACCACCAGCGCACGGCGATTGGCCGGTAGCTCTTCGAGACGGCGGGCAATGGCCGGCAGGGCGGTTTCGTCGCCGATCAGCAGGTAGCTGTCGAAGATATCCGGCACGATCATCGAGCCGCGTGGGCCGCCGATGTGCAGGAACTGGCCCGGTTGGGCTTGCGCGGCCCAGGTGGAGGCAGGGCCGTCGCCGTGCAAGACAAAATCCAGATCCAGTTCAAGCGCGTCCAGGTCGTAGCGGCGCGGGGTGTAGTCGCGCATGGGCGGCATGACTTTGTTTTTGATTCCGCCGCTCAGTTCCACGCTCTCCAGAGCGCTTTGTTCTTCGGCGGTCTGCGGGAAAAACAGCTTTACGTGGTCGTCGCTGCCCAGGCTGATAAAACCGGCCAACTCGGGGCCGCCCACCGTGATGCGGCGCATGCGCGGGGTCAGGTCGACCACGCGCAGCACCTCTAACTTGCGACGTTTGATTTCATGCATGACGCGGTGAATGGTTTGGGGATTAGCGGTATTCATTCAGCGTTCTCCTGCGCAGGCTGGGCAGTAACAGGGCCATCGACGATGGCTTTTGCGGTGTTGTTGAGCAAGTCGCGTACCCGGGCAATTTCTGCCGGGTTCCAGCGGCCGTGGTGCATCTGCAAGGCATGGCGCAGGTTGTGCACCGCCTCGTGAATTTCGGCAGGCCGGTCATGGCCGCGCAGCGAGCGCTTGCTGACGTCGATGCGCATGCGCACACCGTCTAGCGCAATGGCTTGATCCAGCAGGGACTGGCGACCGGCGTCGGTCACGCTGTAACGTTTTTTCCCGCCCTCGGCGTCGCCTTCAATCAGCTCGCTCTCTTCCAGAAAGGTCAGGGTCGGGTAGATCACGCCCGGGCTCGGGCTGTAGGCGCCATCGAACATGCCTTCGATCTGGCGGATCAGGTCGTAGCCATGGCAAGGCTGCTCGGCAACCAGGGCCAGCAGCAGTAATTTCAGATCGCCGGGGGCAAATACCCGCGGGCCTCGCCCGCCGCGTTGACCGGCACGTTTTTCAAAACCGTCTTGACCAACATTGTGTTCGCGATGATGGGGGTGGTGATGCTCTCTCATTTTCTTCGTCCTCTGTGTGTGCGAAGCAACTTAAGATATATCTTAAGATTGTGCAAATAGAATTGACGAACGGTAATTGTTCTCATCTTGGTGGGGAGTGGGACAGGTGAAAATGGGGCCGCAGCGCTGCCCATCGCAGCCTTCGGCAGCGGCTACAGGTTTTTACAGGCGCGCAAAGTGACGGGATAGAGCCCTTGCTCAGGGTAAATACGCCCTAGGTAGGGGAATGACTGTGCACCAACCCTGTGCAATACTCGCCGCCGATCTCAGTAGGGCATTTCCCTTTTGAACGTCCGACCCACGAGGTTAGAGGCCTTTGCAAGGGGAGTCTGGCAACCGGCCAAGCTCTTGGAACGCTCTAGTGATGCACATCCAATAACAATTATGAGGTTGTACTTTTATGCCAGTCGGCAACCACCAGCCCCACGGTGAAACCGCGCAGGGCGGCCCGCTCAAACGCGAACTGGGCGAACGCCATATCCGCTTGATGGCGCTTGGCGCCTGTATCGGCGTAGGCCTGTTCCTGGGCTCGGCCAAAGCGATCGAAATGGCCGGTCCGGCCATCATGCTGTCTTACATCCTGGGTGGCCTGGCCATTCTGGTGATCATGCGTGCATTGGGCGAAATGGCCGTGCACAACCCGGTAGCCGGCTCTTTCAGCCGCTACGCGCAAGACTACCTCGGCCCCTTGGCGGGCTTTTTGACCGGCTGGAACTACTGGTTCTTGTGGCTGGTGACGTGCGTTGCCGAAATCACCGCCGTGGCGGTGTACATGGGCATCTGGTTTCCGGATGTACCGCGCTGGATCTGGGCCCTCGCGGCACTGCTGAGCATGGGGTCGATCAACTTGATCGCGGTTAAGGCGTTCGGTGAGTTCGAGTTCTGGTTTGCCTTGATCAAGATCGTCACCATCATCGCGATGGTGATCGGCGGTATCGGCATCATTGCCTTTGGTTTCGGCAATGACGGCGTGGCGCTGGGCATCTCCAACCTCTGGACCCAGGGCGGCTTTATGCCGAACGGGATTCAGGGCGTGCTGATGTCGCTGCAAATGGTGATGTTTGCCTACCTGGGCGTCGAAATGATCGGCCTGACTGCCGGTGAAGCCCGCAACCCGCAAAAGACCATCCCGAGCGCGATTGGCTCGGTGTTCTGGCGCATTCTGCTGTTCTACGTGGGCGCACTGTTCGTCATCCTGTCGATCTACCCGTGGAACGAAATCGGCACCCAAGGCAGCCCGTTCGTCATGACGTTCGAGCGCCTGGGCATCAAAACCGCAGCGGGCATCATTAACTTTGTGGTGATCACCGCGGCCTTGTCGTCTTGCAACGGCGGCATTTTCAGCACCGGCCGCATGCTTTACAGCCTGGCGCAAAACGGTCAGGCCCCGGCCAACTTCGCCACCACCTCGCAAAACGGCGTACCGCGCAACGCACTGCTGCTGTCTATTGCCATGTTGCTGCTGGGCGTTGTGCTCAACTACCTGGCGCCGGAGAAGGTGTTTGTGTGGGTGACGGCGATTGCGACCTTCGGTGCGATCTGGACCTGGTTGATGATCTTGCTGGCGCAACTGCGTTTTCGCAAAAACCTCAGCCGTGAAGAGGCGGCCGCACTCAAGTACCGCATGTGGCTGTACCCTTACAGCTCGTTTGCGGCGCTGGCGTTCCTGCTGATGGTGGTCGGGCTGATGGCCTACTTTGAAGAAACCCGCGTGGCCCTGTTTGTAGGCCCGGCGTTCCTGATCTTGCTGACGGTGTTGTTCTACGTGTTCAAACTGTCGCCAAAAGATCAGACCGCAGTGGCTTCTTCTGCTCATTAAGGTCTGCTTAAAACGCTGCCTGTAAAAGCGAGCACGCCTCGCGATCTTTTAAAGACCAAAAGATCGCGAGGCACACGTCATACCTTAGGCGCCATCCCCAGCCGCTTGTTCCAGTCCAGCCACTGGGCCAGCACGGCCATAAGGCCTACGCCCATCAGGGCGCTGAACACCTGCACTGCCCAGCCGTCGCCGCCCAGCGCATTGAACATGTCTGCCAGCGGGGCGAGGATCACGCCCAGGCAGAACACCTCCAGCGAATAACGACCCATGCGGCAGACTTGACGGACGAGCCACTGGTTCAGCCATTCGCCGTGGGGCACGATTTTGGCCACCACATACACCAAGGCCAGAAAGTGCAGTAAGCGCAGGGGGGACAAGTTGGTCTTGCTGATGGGGTACACCCACTCGCCCAACGCCACGGGCATGACTGCGTCGTGCAGGTGCGGCCATTTCCATGACACCGCCACCAGCCCGGTGACCAGCAGGTAAACCACCGCCCCCAGAAACAACGGTTGCTGGCTTAACGGTCGATGATCCACCGCAGGGTTGTCCTGACCATACAGCGCCAGCGCGCCGCCGAGAATAAACAGGAACTGCCAGGCAATCGGGTTGAAAAACCACACGCCGCCTTCTTGTGAGGCGAAGTTCCAGTACGGCGCTATCAAGTACAGCGCCAGCGAAACACCCACCACGTAGCGCGCCTTGCGCAGCAGCATCGGCAGGACCAGCGGCAAGCCAATCAGCAGCACGATGTACAGCGGCAGCGGGTCCATCAGGTTGGGTTTAAAGCGCAGCAGCAACTCATCGGTGAGCGCCTGCTGCGGGTTGCTCAAGAAGTACTGCAAGCCCATTTCTTGCACCAGATCACGGGTTTCAACGTGGCTGTTGGCAAAAAATACGATGCCCATCAACACGGCAAGCAAGAAGATATGCACCACATACAGCACCCAGGCGCGGCGCCAGATCTTTACGCTGGCGATCAACAAGCCATCACGCCGGGCAATCTTGCCGTAGGCCAGCACGGCGGCATAACCGGCCAGAAAGACAAAAATCTCCGCCGCATCACTGAAACCGAAATTACGCACGGTCAGTTCAGCCAGCGGGTTGTGCGGGATGTGGTCCCAAAAAATAAAAATCAGCGCCAGCCCGCGAAAAAAGTCGATGCGGTGGTCGCGTCCGTTAATCATCACGGCAAATTCTCAGGCAGAAGGTAATAAAGTCTTACGCGATAAACAGAAGTTTCGCGCCGCACATCGGCGGCGCGCAGGGTGAAGCTATTGGGCGATAAATGCAAAGTGCGGTTATTACTGATTGTCACGAAAGCTCGGATTTATTCGTCGAGGATGACCGACGGTTGTTTTTTATCCAGGAGGGTTTGCGTGAGTTTGACCATCACTTCGTCGAGTTCAGCGCGGGCTTTGAGTTGCAACGCGTAGTAATCCTCGTCGAGCATTGGCGCTTTGGTAAATACCTTTTGCTCATCCACCCCCAGCTTTTGCGCCAGTGCTTTCAAGTCATGAGTCAGCGTTTGAAGGGCATCGCTGTCGCCTTCGGCCTGCTTTTCGGCCCATTGTTCCTGCAGATCCTGCAACTGATCGATGTATTTGATGCGCTGTAAGTGCGGCTCACGCTCAGCCTCAATCTCTGCGCCGTAGTGCTCAGTCAGGTAATCCACCCAGGGCTCTTCCTCGAGCATTTTTTTCGGCAGGTAGCCGGGGATTTTTTCCTGGTTAATGACCAGGTTAAAGGCCTCTTCAATTTGCGCGGGAGTGATTTTCGCCAGGGTGCGAAACTTCATATGCGAAGGCTGCCAAGGCAGTTCCAGGCGATCGCCGAGGTCGACCTGATAGATCAATTGCACTTCGAGCGGATCAGGTTTGAGTTCTGCGATCTGTCCTAATGAGAGCCGAGCTTCCTCGCGCGCTGTGTTGTAGGCGCTGGTCTGGAGGTCGATTTGGGTTTGGGCAATGTCATCCAGTTGCAGCAGGCGTGTGCGCCCCTTGATCAACTTCAGCAGTTCGGTCTCTTTGGCGACGCCTTGCAGTAGACCGATCTCATGCAGCAGCACCTTGTAGCCAAATCGGCTGAATACCGTCTGGACGCGGTCAATGCAGGTTTGATGCTCAACCGCGCCGCCAAAAAATTCGTGCCTGAGCGAGGTGTCTTCAGCGGCCGCCGCGATGACACGCCACACCCGTTGGGTTAGTTGTTCGCGTGCAAAGCGGAAGTCCGGTGATTCCGACAGGTCATGAATCACCCTGAAAAAATCCCGATTGCCGGGCTCGGCCTGCACGGCTGACCAGAGTTCGAGTTGGTCCAGGCGTTGCTCGGAATGCTGCGTGTTATCCAGCCAGACGTCTGCCGGATGTGGCTCAGCGCCTCGCGCATGCACGCGCGCTTCAAAGCGCAAGCCCAGTTGTTCTCGGTAAGCCAACACTGCGTCAAGTGTGGCGGCGGGCAGGGGGTTGCCATGAACATAGGTGCTGCGCAAGCGTTCTCGAGACAACTGGAAATAACTCTGCGGTAAAGCTGTCAGGTTGTTCTCGCGAAGATCAAGATTCGTCAGTTCCTGCAGCGTTTCGAGGCCCGAGGGCCATGTGCTGAGGCGGGTGTTTCTGAGGTTCAGTTGCTGCAATTGATTCATGTGGGTGAAGTCGGGCACTTCACCCAGTGGGTTGTTGTTAAGGTCCAGCACGTTCAGTTGTGTCATTTCGCTGAGTTTGCCGGCCTCTTCAACGGACAGGGTAATGCTGTTGCCGCCCAGGTTCAGATGGGTCAATGAGGCCAAGTCGAAAATGCTTGAAGGTATTTCAACCAAGTGCGTTGAGTTCAGTGTGAGTGATGTCAAACCGGAGAATTGCCTCAGAAGTCCATTGATATCGGGTTGCAGGTAAAAGTTCTTGAACTGCAGTTGTTTGACATGGCTGAAGTCTGCGGTGAGCTCGGGGAACGTCCCGAAATGGATTCCTTCAATGTTCAGCGTTTCACCCAATGAAGTTTCAATACCTGCCAGGGGCTGAGTGATTCTTCGTTGCCAGCATTTGATCAACTTGTTGATGACCCGCTGTTTATCTACGGGGTTCACCAGGCGTACATGGTGGCGGCTGATCTGAGCCAGTTCCGGCGGTTTGGCTTTCCAGTTTTCGAGGTCTTTGACCAGCGTCCTAAACTCTGTCTTCAAGGCCTCAAGGCGCTGCAAACCTTCGCGACTGTAGAGGTCTTCAAGCCCCAAAAACTCTTCAACCGCCTCGGCTGTATGGGTTGGGTACAGCTCGGTTATCAGGCTTCTGACTCGCCGCGGGGTTGATCTGAAACAGGCGAACGGTGACCGGGCGCAGCGCGCGGCAGCCGGCTGAGGGAATGAATCGACGGGGCGTCCTCTTGCCAGTCGCATCGGTGAGGGTTCTTGTGTGCGGGGTATTTGCAGTACATCCCGCAGGGCGTTGCGGCTCATGGGCGCGCGCTGCGCCAGCGCTTCCTTGAGGGCCGGGCCCTGGGCCGGATGGGGAAAGCCCAGCGCTCGGCGTTGCGCATCGGGCAGGGCATGCAACACGCTGGCATAGAGGTCATCCAGGCCATGCAGGCTAAGGTGGTTGGCGTCGTAGGTTTGATACTGGCTGCCTTCCTTGACCAGCACTTTACGGATCGGCGCATCGGCTGCGCCCACATGGTCGAGCAACGGGCCTGAAAACTCGCCGTCACGCACTTCGATGCGCACGTCTTTTGACCAGCCCGGCATGTCCGCAAGGCTGTGCAAAAGCAGCTTTTGCGTGTCGGCATTGTTCAGGTATTCAAGGTAAAGGCCTTCAAAGGCCCGGGTCAGGCGCAGCTCCTGAGCGTAAAGGTTGGCTTCCTGGGCAATGCGCACGGGCACCCGTATTTGCTTGTCGAGTGCTTCAAACTCGGCTTGCGTGGCAGAGGCCAGCAACTCATCGACGACCGGGCCGGGGAGGGTGGGGAAGCGCTTGAGCAATTGCCGCGCAGCAGGGGAGTCGGGCATGGGCGGCGACGTGTAGCGCGACGCAAAAAGTTTGTCAGTCCGTTGCCTGGCTCGCCGGGTCAGGCGTTTGTGCAAGGCTTCGGCCTTTTCCGTCAAGCTGCTGCCAATCTCACCCTGCTCAGTACTGAGCCCCACCAGCGCGGTCACTTCTTCGGGAGCCAGGGATTCGAGCACGACTTTCAACATCTCACCTCGGCGCAACTGGCTGTCGAGGACTTGGATGATGGGCAGTTTTTTGGTCAGGTTATTGCCGTACTCGGTGATGGTTTTGCCCTGGATATCAATAAAACGCAGGGTTTTGGTGGGAGGCCACATATCTTCTTCAACCAGCAGTTGGAGCTGAATCTGTGGGTCGGCCGTTCGATCTCCCGCCTGCATCCGCTGGATAAAACGTTGCAGGTCCTGGTCGATGGCCAAGCGTGTGATGCTGTCATTGAGCAGTGCCGGAGGCGGACTTTGGTCGACGTGCACCTGACGCAGTTCAGCGTCGTCAACAGCGCAGGCATGCAGCATCTGTTCAACCGTTTCACTGTCAACGGTGCTCAAGGTGGGGTGCAAGCGCCTGAACAAGGTGTTTTCATCCCAGTCGGCAAGCTCTTCTGCCGCGTGTTTCCAGGCACCATAGTTGTTATGCGACAGTTCGGGCCCGTAGGTTGTTGGCTCCGTTGGATGAAGCAGTCGATACGTCTGTTCGCCGGTTTTTTCGACGCTGTAGTGCTTGTCTTCCAGTTTCAGGTAATAGCGGCTCAGGTGGTAATACAGGCCCTTCGCATCGGGTTTAAGCGCCGGGGGCAGGCTGATGTCATGTTCGAAGGGGGTGATATCGGGTTTCCAAAGCATGGTTTTCCCCTCTTCTTGGCTAAAGACCGCCATTTCCTCAATCAGCGGGACAGGTTTTACCGGCAACGGGCGGGCGAAATCCGAGGCTAATTTGCCGACTGCCGCTGCAGTGGCCAGATTGATCAGCACGCCTTTGGTGTAGGCCCAGGCGAGGTCCTTGTCATCTTGCTCCCAGGCCTCAATGCCGTGGTAAACGTCGTTCATGATCTGCGCTGCAAATACCACGGCCATGACCTCGCCCAGCCCCGGCACAAAGAATGCGGCAACGTTCAGCACGTTCAGGCTGACGTCCAGGTAGTGCTCCAGGCGCTCCAGTAAGGCGATGCGGTTGATGTCATCGGTCGGTACCGCGAGGAACCGAGCATCCGCCATCAATTGCTGGGTCTTGCGGGTATATAAATGCTCAAAAAGATTGCCGGAGACAGGCTGTTGGGTCATGCCCAACGGGTCTCTGCCGCCTTTTGCAAAACGGTTGTTAAAACGTTTGGTCAGTGCAAGTTTCTGTGATTGAGGGGCCAGGTGAATAAAGAACTCACGGTAAGTGGCGTCCTGCAGTTTAATCATCAAGTCGGCGTGGGCGGCTCTTAAGTTGTCGTACTCTTTTAAACAACTGATCGGGTCGCCGGGGATATAAACAATGCAGCGTTGTTCTTGTTCAAGCGGGGCGCCGTGAAAAAGAATCATGGATGAGAACTGCACCTCATCCAGTTTCATATAGTTGCAGGTAATGGGCAGGCTGCCATACAAGGCCCGTTCATCTCCCGCACCAAAGCGCATTAAAGTGGCGTGGGTCTCGGGCTTGATGTGTTTATTCATAAAGGCCACATCGGCCTGCAATAACAGCGTGCTGCGCTCATGGGCGCTAAAAACAGTGGCAATGGCGAGTTTGTCCCGGGCCTGCGGCGGGCTGACAATGGCGGCCAGATGTTCCTGGTAACGTTTGCCGATATCCAGTTCCCGGCATAAATGGGCGAAGGCTACGGGGTCAATCTCAAGCAGTTTTGGCGCCGGGTCGCTGGAGCGCGTGGATTTGTAATCCCAGAGATGTGAGCCCCTCGGAATGCCGCCTGCTTCGGCCTGATCAGGCAAAAAGTTGTGCAGGGCGGCCTGCAAGAGCGTCTGCGTGGCCCGGCTCTCAATCTCCTTTGTGTAGGTATTGAGCGTCGTGAGAGTGATTACGTTTTTTCTGACATCACAGGCAATCCCGAACGCTTTCAGCAAGGCGTCCTGCAACAGGGGTTCGGCAAAGGCCTCGACACTGCTGATGTCGTCCAGGTACTGGCGAAGATTGATCAGGTTAGTACGAGACAGTGCCTGATGTTCGCGAAGACCTTGTTGCTGTTCAGCACTCAGGAGGTTGTAACCGGGCACGGGTGGATAGGCTTGATTGTGCAGGGCTGGAAGCAATGAAGCATGAAAGTTATTGATCGCTGATTGGGCCTTGGCTTTGATCAGGTCGTGATGAATGCCCAGGTCTTTTAAATCAGGCGGTTTTAATGAAGTGTTGGTTAACGGAACAGTCGGCATGAGTAATATCCGCAGTAGGGAAAGTCATGCCAGTCTAGAAACAATGTTGTGGCTATTAATAGGTTAAATAACTGATGGTGAGGGCAGTCAGTTAAACAAGTATTCAAGTTTTGTTGTTAACTATGTAATGCCTTATTGCTTTGCCGTTGTGTTGGGGCTTTTCCCGAACATCAAAACGGATGATGTTCGGGAAGAGGCTTATGCTCACGCAGCGGCGATCACGTCAGGTTCAAAACTGTCCGCTCGGGCCATTTGCCACATGCGCGAGTAAAACTCGCCATTGGCCTCGCCGGTCAGCAGTTCGCCGGGTTTGAGGAACACGTGCAACTGTGAGAACAGCTTGATTTCTGTGCGCGAGATGCGTCGTACCAAATGCTTGGCATTCAGTTGTGCGGGGTGCTCAAGGCCCGCCGCCGCAAGCATTTCGGCCAGCGCTTTGAGGGTGTTGGTGTGGAACTGGAACACCCGCTGAGCTTTGTCGGGCACCACCAGGGCGCGCTGGCGCAGCGGGTCTTGAGTGGCAACGCCAGTCGGGCATTTGTTGGTGTGGCAGCTCTGCGACTGGATGCAGCCAATCGCGAACATAAAGCCCCGTGCCGAGTTGGCCCAGTCCGCGCCAATGGCCAGCACGCTGGCAATATCGTAGGCGCTAACGATTTTGCCGCTGGCCCCGAGCTTGATCTTGTCGCGCAAGTTGAGGCCGACCAGGGTGTTGTGCACAAACAGCAGGCCTTCGCGCATCGGTGCGCCGATGTGGTCGGTGAACTCTACGGGGGCGGCGCCGGTACCGCCTTCCTTGCCGTCAATCACGATGAAGTCAGGCAGGATGCCGGTTTCGAGCATGGCCTTGCAGATCCCCATGAACTCCCACGGGTGGCCCAGGCAGAACTTGAAGCCCACCGGTTTGCCGCCCGACAACTCACGCAGTTGCGCGATGAAGTGCATCATTTCGATGGGCGTTGAAAAAGCGCTGTGGCGTGACGGCGAGATGCAGTCTTCGCCCATGGGCACGCCACGGGTTTCGGCAATTTCCGGGGTGACCTTGTGCTTGGGCAAAATGCCGCCGTGGCCCGGTTTGGCGCCTTGACTCATTTTGATTTCGATCATGCGCACTTGCGGGGTTTGCGCCTGGGCGGCAAAGCGCTCCGGGTCGAAGCGGCCATCCGAAGTGCGGCAGCCAAAGTAGCCGCTGCCCAGTTCCCAAGTCAGGTCGCCGCCGTTTTCGCGGTGGTAAGCGCTGATGCTGCCTTCGCCGGTGTCATGGGCAAAGTTGCCGAGTTTGGCGCCTTTGTTCAGGGCGCGAATCGCATTGGCGCTCAACGAGCCAAAGCTCATGGCCGAGATATTAAAAATCGAGGCTGAATACGGCTGGGTGCACTGCGGGCCGCCGATGGTGATGCGAAAGCTGCTGGGGTCGGTCAATGGCGCGGGGCGCATGGAGTGGCCGATAAATTCAAAGCCCGGTTCGTACACATCAATCAGCGTGCCGAACGGTTTGTCAGCCGTTTCATTCTTGGCCCGCGAATACACCAACGAGCGCTGCGCCCGTGAAAAGGGCAGCGCGTCACTGTCGGACTCCAGCAGGTACTGACGGATTTCCGGGCGAATGGCTTCAACCAGATAACGAATATTGCCCAGAATCGGGTAGTTGCGGCGCACCGCGTGGGGCCCCTGGAGCAAATCGAAAATGCCCAGCAGGCTCAGGGCCAACGTCACCGCAGTGAAGGGCCACAGCCATTCGTGATGCATAAAAGGAAGGCTGGCGAGGGTGAAAATGACACAGAAGGCAAAGAAGGCGTAACGGCTTAGTAACGACAGGCTCATACGGTTTTCCTTGGATTTGACGCTCAGGTCGGTCAGGCATTCTGCGCCTGTCGGTAAAGCCCGGACAAGGACTAAGGGCTCTGCGGCCGGGCTGAAGAGCCCTGAGCTTAGTCTGTCCGGGGTGTGCCATGCGCCTGTTGTGCCAGCGAAAAAATCGTAAACAGCCTCTGGATTGCCTCAACGTGCCGCCCATGACAACTGCCCTGCGCGTCCGGGTTGCTGCATGCAAGGGTCAGATCGGCTTGAAGCCTAGCGCCGCACGAAAGCGATTTTTGATGTAGTGGCCATCACGCGGTGGCAGCACGCGTGGCGGGTTTTCAGCTTTGATCTTGATGGTCGCCAGTTTGATGCCGTCGCGCGTGGCGACACGCTCGCGCAGGTTGTGCACGCCTTGCATGTCACGGATTTCATTGGTCCAGCTGAAGCCGCAGGTCTTCGCGACCTGGTCCAGGGCAATACCAAAACCCGCATGACTGACCTGCATGCCGGTTTCGCCAAAGTGGCCGTTATCGAGCACCGCAATGGTCAAGTTGGCGGGTTTCTGAAGGGCGGCGGTGGCCAGGGCGCCGAAGCCCATCAGCAATTCACCATCACCCGTGACGACCACCACCGACTTGTCAGGCTGAGCATTGGCCAGGCCCAGGCCAACGGTGATGGCACTGCCCATCGCCGCCCACAGGTAATAATTCAGATCATGGTCGCCTGCGGCCATGACGTCATAAGCCGCTGAGCCCAGGCCGGTGACGACCAAAAGGTCCTTGCGGTCGGCCAACAGGTTTTTAACGACCTCGCGGCGGCACAGCGTGTGGTTTGCGCTTACTTGACCCATTTCTTTTCTCCAATCAGGCGTTGACCAAGCAGCAGAGCCGTCGCGCTATCACCGTTGAATGCCATGGTTGCGGCACCGTGAAGCAGTGGCGCGACGTCTTGCGGGACGTCCGCGCGCCAGGTCATGACGTTCATCAGCTTCAGCGAAGCTTCGGTGGCCTGGCCCATAGGGTTCTGCCACGCGTTGAATTCAGCCCAGTCGCCGCGCAGGGTGACGACCATCAACAGCGGGAAACCGGCGCACACTTGAAGCGCCAGTGTATTGATGCAGTTTCCGACGCCACTGGACTGCATCAAGAGCGCGCCGCGCTCCCCTCCCAGCCAGGCGCCAGCGAGGTAGCCGATGCCTTCTTCTTCAGTAGTAAGCACGACGGCCTTGATGTCGGGGTCTGCATAAGCCATGCGGATGGCGGCTGAATGCCCCGCATCCGGGACGAAGACCACGTGTTTGACGTTGTGGGCCTTGAGCACGCGAAAGACTTCTTCCTGCCACTCTTGCCCCACGGTGTGTTCTGCTTCTGTTGACATACCCATCTCCCGAGCAGTGCTGTTTTTGTGTTTTCAGCCATTCTGGGAGTGCTGGAACCTAACGGCGACTACCGTTTTTGTCTTTGAGATATGCCCGTTTTGTATCGTTGGTCGCCGTCTGTGTGGTTTGCCGGGCCCACACGGTAGTCTCCACAGGCGCAAGGTCTAACTGATAGGCCGAAATGCTATAGCTTGCCCTCAGCCCCCTGAGAGCCTTGGTTCAGAGCCTGCCCGCACGTCTTGAGGGCCAATGCACCGGCGGCCTGGCGCCTTCCCCCTGGCAGCATTGCGGGTACACTGAGGCGTCTTCGCCGCATGTCGCGCCGAGCCTGAATTTGACTGGCCTGGTAATGGATGTCGTTCAACTCAAGACCCTGATTCATGTTGCCGAGCTGGGTAGCCTTAGCAAGGCCTCTGACCGGCTTCACATCGCACAGCCGGCGCTCAGCCGACAAATTCGGTTGCTGGAAAAAGAACTCGGCACTTATTTGTTTGATCGGCACGGGCGGGGAATGGAAATCACCGATGCTGGCCGCGAAGTGTTGGCGCATGCCACTCGAATCATGGAGGAAATGGAGTCAATACGAAGTTCGGTTGCCGGTGGGAAGTCTTCTTTTCGGGGCACCGTCATCATCGGCACTACGCCGACGGTCGCGGAAATTGCCACGGTCCCGTTGGTTCGAAAAGTCAAAGAACAACATCCAGATCTCGGTATCAGGTTTTCGTCTGCCTACAGCGGTCACCTGCTCGATTGGGTGCAACGTGGGGAGTTGGAACTGGCGATTTCTTATGACCCGCAACCCCTGCATACGCTGCGGATCATGCCGGTGATGATGGAAAACCTGCTATTGGTGGGCCCCGCCAGCGCCAATCTGCGCATGGATACGCCTGTGTCATTCCAGACTCTGGGAGGGCAACCATTGGTGTTGCCCAGCGCCCGGCACAGTCTTCGCGTCATTCTGGACACCTGTGCGCGTGAAGTCGGCATCAAGCTAAAAACGAGCGTTGAAGCTGACTCGTTTGGCGCGATGATCGATCTGGTCCGCCATGGCTTTGGTTTGACCGCTTTGCCATTAGCTTCGATTCACGCACAGATCGAGTCTGGCGTGCTCAGTGCCGCACCTTTGGTTGACCCTGTCCCCATGCGTAAATTGGTCCAGGTCTTCCCCGCAGACAGGCGCGTCAGCCCGGCTGCAAAATGGGTAGGCGATACGTTTATCGAGATTGCCGCCGACCTGGTAAGCCGCAACATATGGGCAGGGCACATGCTCTGAACCACTTGATTGGCTGATCCCGTCATTCAAGAGACGGGATGGGGAGCGCCCTGGTCCTTTTGAGCCTGCAAAAAGATCGAGAACAGCTCTGATTGCGACTTGATGCCCAGCTTGCGGTAGATGTGTTTCTTGTGAACTTTGACGGTTTCTACCGAGATATCCAGCTTGCGGGCGATCTCTTTGCTGGAGCAGCCGCTGAGCATCAAGCGGCCTACGTCCAGTTCGCGGGCGGTCAGGTGCGTGCCCCATTCGTCGTTGAGCTCTGGCGGCTCGGGAGTACTCACTTGCTTGAGTTCGTAGGGCAGACGCTGGCGCAGCAGGCTCAGCACCCAGGGCTGGATCAGCGACAGCAGGGCGATCTGTTCGCGGTCAAAACGCTGACGCGAGCCCAATGACAGGCACAAGGTACGGCCGTCGGGCTGGTGGCTGTTGAACTGGATTTCATCGGCCACCACGTTCAGGCGAAAGTAGCGCTGGTAGTACTCGGTGAGTTCGAAATGCTCCGGCGCCACTTCGGCCAGGCGCAGCAGGCCGGTGCGCGAGTGTTCGCGGCTGGCAATATAGAACGGGTCAAGCAGGTACAGGCCGTTGAGGTAGTCCTGAAACAACTGGTCCGGGCTGCCGTCCTGCCCCGGACACTCGGCGAACACCAGCGGTTTGTGCTCACTGCTGAACAGCAGCACCACCCAACTGTCAAACGGCACATAGTGCTCCAGCAGACGTACGAGTTGAGTCCAAAAGTTGGTCTGGTCCAGAGCGTCTATCATTTGCCCAACTGAACGGTGCCAGGCGATGTCTTCAAGTGACATGGTCATCAATCTACCCCTATCGGGTTACCCCCGCCGCGTGATTCCCTGGCAGGTTGTGGCTAAGCATACTGCGCCAACGAGAACACTTACAAAAGAACGGGAATACCCATGAAGGTCGAATTTGCTCAATTGGCAGGCCGTGACAACGGCACCGCCTACAACCTTGAACGGGCCCTTGCGTCCATTGCAGCGTGCGCGGCTGACACACAGTTGATCGTGTTCCCGGAAACGCACCTGATGGGTTTCCCCTCTGCCGAAACAGTTGCAGCGGTTGCCGAATCGATCGACGGCCCGACTGTGCAGGCCATTATTCAGGCCGCCAAAGCGCGCAATATTGCCGTGGTCATCGGCATGGCCGAAAACGACGACGGCAAATTCTACAACACCACGCTGATGATCACCCCCGAAGGCGTGGCCTTGCGTTATCGCAAGACCCACCTGTGGGCTTCGGACCGTGGCGTATTCAACGCTGGCGACCGCTACAGCACCTGCGTGTGGAACGGCGTGCGCGTCGGCCTGCTGATCTGCTACGACATCGAGTTCCCGGAGAGCGCCCGTGCACTGGCGCAACTGGGCACCGAACTGCTCATCGTCACCAACGGCAACATGGACCCGTACGGTCCGACGCACCGCACCTCAATCATGGCCCGCGCCCAGGAAAACCAGGCGTTCGCGCTGATGGTCAACCGGGTGGAAGAGGGCGATGGCGGGCTGCTGTTTGCGGGCGGCAGCGCCTTGGTGGACCCATTCGGCACGCTGCTGTTTGAAGCAGGGCGTGAAGAAGGCCAATTCCGCGTAGAGCTGGATCTGGCGCAATTGAAAGCGGCTCGCAAGGACTACCGCTACCTGGACGACCAGCGCTTGAAATTACCGGGTGAGGTAATCGAGCGCGCTGACGGGACACGGGAGCTGTTGATCCCTGCGTAATTGGGACGCGGAGCGTCCAAGGCGACATTCCTGCGCTGTGCGCGGGAATGCTCGACCATAAAAAAAATCAGCTTCACCGACTTTCAGTTCTGCCATAAAACCAATAATCGCGCGGAGATTCACCCATGGCTCGTTTGCAACGCACCCTGTCGCTAGGGTCGGTGGTGCTGTTTGGCATCGCCTATATGACACCGATCATCGTGCTCGGCACGTTCGGCATTCTGGCGCAATCCACCGGCGGCATGGTGCCGGCCGCGTACCTGGCCGCCCTGGTGGCGATGTTCTTCACCGCCATGAGTTACGGGCGTATGGCTTCGGCCTTTCCGGTGGCCGGTTCCGCTTACACCTTCGTGCGCAAGGCCATCAGCCCCAAGCTCGGCTTTATCGCCGGTTGGGCGGTGCTGCTCGACTACCTGTTCTTGCCCATGGCCATCTGGCTGATTGGTGCTGCGTACCTGCACTCGGCGTTCCCTGCGGTGCCGCAGTGGATTTGGGTCTTGGCCTTTATTGGCATCACCAGCCTGATCAACATCGTCGGCCTCAAGCTGGCCAACGGTGTCAACGCCTTGTTGATGCTGGTGCAAGCACTGGTGCTGATCGCGTTTGTGGCGTTGTGTGTGCATTACATCGGCGGTGACGCCAGCAAGCCGTTGTGGACCATCGAACCGTTCTTCAATGGCCAGATGCAAATGCCGTTGATCATGAGCGGTGCAGCCATCGCCTGCTATTCGTTCCTGGGCTTTGATGCGGTGAGTACCCTCACTGAAGAAACCCGCGACGCACGTCGCACCATTCCACGGGCAATCATGCTGATCACCTTGATCGGCGGGCTGATCTTTGTTGGCGTGTCGTACTTCGTGCAGATCGCTCACCCGTCGTTCCAGTTCGCGGACGTCGATTCGGCGGCCTACGAGATCGCCCGCAACATTGGTGGTGACCTGTTTGTGTCGGTCTTCATGATTGGTTTGATCGTCGGCCAATTTGCCTCGGGCCTGTCGGCTCAGGCCAGTGGCTCGCGCCTGCTGTTTGCGATGGGCCGTGACGGTGTATTGCCCAAGTCGTTCTTCGGCACCCTGCACGCCAAATACGGCACGCCGGTAAACAGCATTCTGCTGTGTGCTGTGGTTGCTTTGCTGGCGCTGAAACTGGACGTGACCACCTCGACGTCGTTCATCAACTTCGGCGCGTTCCTGGCGTTCACCCTGGTGAACCTGTCGGTGATCTTCCACTACTGGATCGGCGGAAAAAACCGTGGCCTGCGTGAAGTTGTGCTGTTTCTGGTGTTCCCGACCATCGGCCTGCTGGCAGACCTGTGGCTGATGATCAGCCTTGACCACCTGGCCATCTACCTGGGCCTGACCTGGCTGGTGATTGGCTGTATCTACCTGGGCTTCCTGACCCGTGGCTTCACCAAACAACCGCCGGAAATGGACTTCCAGGAAGCGTCCTGATAAGCCTTGGGTCTAACCTTATTGCAATCGGTTCTCGTTTGGGTGTTTTTCTTGTGTTACTGTATAACACATCAAAAACACCCAGACGCCCCGGAGGCTTTATGAGACCTGGTATCCATCCCGACTACCGCACCGTACTGTTTCACGACACCGCCGCTGACGTTTTCTTTCTGATTGGCTCTACGGTCGACACCGATCGCAGCCACACCCACAGCGACGGCAACACCTACCCTTACGTAGCCCTTGACGTGTCCAGCGCTTCCCACCCGGTATACACCGGCCAGCAGCGCAAGACCCAGTCCGAAGGCCGGATCGCCGGGTTCAACAAACGCTTCGCCACCTTTGGCTCAGGCAAAAAAGCCGAAGCGTAATCAGGCCAGCTGATTGACCTCAGGGCCGCTTCAGATAATGAGGCGGCCCTTTTTTATGGCTGCTATTTATGTGGGCCGTCTGTCGCTGGTCGACTTTTCGTACATCGGGTGTTGAGGGATTAAGAGTACAGTGATTATTAACGAATAACGTTAAGCGTTAAATTATGATAAAAAGCTTCAGATGCGCAGACACCAGAATCTTTTTTGAGACCGGCCGAACCCGACGGTGGGTCGCAATAGCTTCGGTGGTTGAGCGAAAACTGACCATGCTGGACGCTGCCCTTGAACTCGCCGATTTGCGCTCGCCACCTGGAAACAGGTTAGAGCCACTGTATGGGGATAGAGAAGGCCAATACAGTATTCGAATCAACGGTCAGTATCGGATCTGTTTTTTTTGGGGCCCCAACGGCGCGGAAAATGTCGAAATTGTGGACTACCACTGAGGTGAATCATGTTTAAAAACGGCATGCGGCCCATACATCCCGGAGAGATTCTCAAGGAGGAGTATCTGGATCCGCTTGGCCTGACAGCCGCTGCACTGGCACGAGCCTTACGGGTTTCTGCACCGACAGTGAATGAAATTGTATTGATGCGTCGTGGCATTAGCGCGGATGTGGCGTTGCGCTTGGCTATCGCCTTGGACACGTCGGCGCAATTTTGGCTGAATCTGCAAACAGCTTACGACCTGCGCACCGCTGAAATTGCAAAAGGAGCGCAGATTGAAAGAGAGGTCGAGAAAGTAGTCCATTGCGCCTGACGAAAACAACACTGCAATCATTCAGGGAGCGGTCCAGTGTGTTGACTACAGCGCTCGACAATGCATTGGTTGTGGTCGACTTGAGACTCGTGTGATCCTTGCCGCCTTTGTGTTCAAGGCGTCTTTTTTCATGTCCAAAACCATCCGTATTGCTGCTGCTTTGTTGATCGAGCCCAATGGCCAGACCCTGCTCGTACGCAAGCGTGGCACACAGGCTTTCATGCAACCCGGCGGCAAGATTGATGCAGGCGAGCAGCCTGCCGAGGCCTTGGCCCGTGAGCTGCACGAGGAGCTTGGCCTGATCATTGAGCCCTCGGACGCCGTGTACCTGGGTAACTTTTCGGCGCCTGCGGTCAACGAGCCGGGATATACCGTGGAGGCCGATTTGTTCCAGGTCACCATCGACGAGCCGGTCAGCCCGGCCGCCGAGATTGAAGAGGTGCGCTGGATTGATCCGGCAACCGATGGCGACCTGATTCTGGCACCCTTGACACGTGACTTGATCCTGCCGTTTTATCGCCAATCGATGGCCTGATATCACACCCAAGGACTGCCCATGATTCCTGCTCATGACCTGCTGATTTTTGCTGCGGCCTGTTTGCTGATGGTGCTGACGCCAGGGCCGAACATGATTTACCTGATTTCACGTTCGATCTGTCAGGGGCGTAAAGCAGGGATCACTTCTCTGGTCGGGGTAGTGGCCGGTTTCTTCGTGCATATGTTTGCTGCGGCAGCGGGGCTGACAGCCGTTTTTCTGGCCGTGCCGATGGCTTATGAAGCGTTGAAATGGGCAGGCGCGCTGTACCTGTTGTGGATGGCCTGGCAAGCCTTGAAACCTGGTGCGCGCTCGCCGTTCGAAGCGCGTGACCTGGCGCCGGACTCAACACCAAAGCTGATGCTGATGGGGTTTATGACCAGTGTGCTGAACCCCAAGGTGGCGATGTTTTACCTCTCGATATTCCCGCAATTCATCACCCCTGAGCATGGCTCTGTGTTTATCCAGAGCCTGGTGCTGGGCTTTACTCAAATCACGGTCAGCTTCAGCGTTAACCTGCTGATCGCTTTGTTCGCTTCCGGTATCGCCGTGTGGTTTGCGCGCAACCCCACGTGGCTGATCGCGCAACGTTTTGTGATGGGTTTTGTATTGGCGGGGCTGGCGATCAGGCTGCTGTTGGAACAACGTAAAACCGTTTGATTGGGACCCACCGTAATGGCTATTGAACTGCTTGATCCCTCCTACGCCAAGGCTTATCGCCAGTTGATGCTGGAGGCGTACTCGCTGCACCCAGAGGCCTTTGTGTCTGGTATTGCTGACCGTGAGAAATTGCCGCTGAGCTGGTGGGAAGGGCAATTGGATGACGAGTTAAGCGCCCTGTTTGGTGCTTTTATTGACGCGCAACTGGTGGGTATTGTCGGGTTGGCATTTGAGCCCTGGGAAGATGCGCAGCACAAGGCCACGTTGTTTGGTCTGTACGTACCCCACGCCTTTCGCGGCCAGGGGGTGGGCGAGCAACTGGTGCAGGCCGTGCTGTCGCTGGCCGAACAAGAACCAGATATCAAAGTGGTTGAACTGACCGTGAGTGCCAACAGCGCGGCGGCGCTGGCGCTGTATCGGCGTTGCGGGTTTGAGCAATCGGGGCTGGAAGACAGCGCGATTCGGGTTGGCGAAGACTATTACGACCGCGTGCATATGCGGCGTCTGACGACGCCGGAGGAATAACGGCAGGAGCGGTGCTTTATTTCACCGCGCTTACGCCATCCAGCGTTGAGAACGACGTGTCTTTTGCGGTCAGCAAGAAGTCGCGCATGTAGGGCGCATCCAGCATGTCGGTGCGCACGGCGGCATACAGCGTGGCGAACAAGCCTTTCTCACCCAGGCGCTTGGCCTGCACATAGCCCCGTGAGCTGTATTCATGCAGCGCCCAATGCGGCATCCCGCACACGCCACGGCCACTGGCCACCAATTGCATCATCATCACCGTCAGTTCAGAAGTCCGTACGTGTGCCGGTTCAATATCCGCAGGCTCCAGGAAGCGGGTGAAGATGTCGAGGCGGTCACGCTCCACCGGGTAGGTGATGAGGATTTCTGTGCTCAGGTCTTCAGGCACGATAAACGGTTTGCTGGCCAGCGGATGTTGGTTGGCCACCGCCAACATGGCTTCGTAGGTAAACAGCGGCACGTAAGTCAGCCCGGCGATTTCTTGCGGGTCTGACGTCACCACCAGGTCCAGATCACCCCTTGCCAACGCTGGCAGAGGCGCGAAAGCAAAGCCCGACGCCAGGTCGAGTTCAACTTCAGGCCAGGCATCGCGGAACTGGTCGATGGTGGGCATCAGCCACTGGAAGCAACTGTGGCATTCAATCGCCATGTGCAAGCGCCCGGCGGTGCCGCCCACCAGCCGCGTGATATCGCGTTCAGCCGCACGCAGCAATGGCAGCATGGCGTCAGCCAGTTGCAGCAGGCGCAACCCGCCGCTGGTGAACCGCACGGGTTTGGTCTTGCGCACAAAGAGCGGCATGCCCATGCGCTCTTCCAATTCTTTGAATTGATGAGACAGCGCAGATTGAGTCAGGTGCAAGCGCTCGGCCGCTTCAACCAGGCTGTCGGACTCGCGTAAAGCGTGCAGGGTTTTAAGGTGACGAATTTCCAGCACGGTGACTCCATGAGTAAACTTGATGATCAACACGAAAGCGTTGAGTTTGTCTCATGTTGCCGTGGGTGTCGATAAGACGCATGACTGACGGGGTGGAGCGGCATGCCGATCGGGTCCCCACTAGCGCTCGTTCACCTTCCCCATGGTTTCTGATAAGTGGTAGGCCGGACTGTCATTTCTTACAGTAGGCAAGCCCCTTTGTGCATTGCTTAATCACTCTCAGCAGAGCCTGTCTCCGATTTATGTGCTGCCACCTCCACGAACAGCAGAGGTAAAGCCTACGGGGGTTAATTAAGCCGCCAATTGGGAATGTTAGTGATGGTTGGGAAAAAGTCGTCCGAAAAGCCCACTACAAAAAAAGACACAGACAAACAGTCAGCTAACAAGGCAAAGAAGGCCACAAGCACGCCGCAAAAGTCTAAAAAAATTAAGACAAACGACACTGTCCAAGCGGCGCCCATTCCGGAACGCAGTGCTGTGGCTCGTGACGCGTTGCAAGCGTTCAACCAACAACTCACCCGGCTAGGTTTTACCTCCGTGTTTGAGGTGGTTCGTCGTGGTCGCACCCAGGTTGTTGCTCACTTGCTGCAACAACCCGCGCTGGGGTTGCAACATCACCAAGCAGTAGATTTTTATGAGCAAGCGCAAACCCGGGCGGCCTCTCTGACGCGGCTCTATGCTCAATTGTGCGCGCGGAGCGAGCCTGCCATGCGAGGCTTGAGCAAGTTGGGAGTGCATTACAACCGTACCTTGATGCAGCGTTCACTCGGTGGTGGCGGCAATTATGAAGATTGGTTCAAGCCGGCCAATGGCACTGAGTTTGCTCACCCTGACTCGGTAGGTTCGTTGTTTTCCCCGGCCAGTTATCTGACCGATCTGTATCGTGCCGCCAAGCCGCTGCACCCTGTTGCGCATGGCCTGCAGTTAGATAATCGGCGCCCTGATCTGGGCTCGCTGACCCTGAACGACGCCAATTTGCATGAAGAAATCTCGACGCTGGCTCTGACCCTGGAAGTGCTCGATGCCGGTGTCGAAGGTGATGCTGACGAATTACTGCGTACGACGGTTTATCCGATGAATCTGCCTTATAACCATACCAGCGAAAGAATTTTTCAGGGGCTGGCAGCCCGTAAAAATAGCCCCGTGGATATTTGGTCGGTATTGGGGGATTTCGAGGGCGCGGCGTTAAACCGGGATCTTGAACTGTTGAGCTGGGCAACGAGAATGCCTGTTGCTTATGCGCGTGATGCGTTGGGAATGTCCCCGGAGTTAGTCAACATACTGACTGAACAGCGCAATACATCTGACGCAAGTGTGGCCAGATACTTTGGTCACTCTAGTCTTACCAAAATGAATTTGGCACCGGTTTTTCAAAAGGCTCTCAAACTGCCTGAAGACACTATTTTAGAGGTATTAGGGGCGGGGCCTTATTATGAGAATGAGACCACGCTGCTCTTGGAAAGTGACCTTGAACAACGATGTGACCCGATAACGATCATGGTGAGTAAGCAGGTCGTTATTGTCCCACCTCAAACCTACGGTGCACGCTATATCAATGGCTGGGACGACGGTGATCGGGACGCAGCCAAACCCTTCTATTGGTACGTCGGCGCAGCGCTCGGTCAGGAAGTACCAGCGCCAATAAACAGCCCCTTAAACAGTGGTTTGTACAACCGTAATGGCCGTGCTTTCGAACGTCTCAATCGCCTGATTCGGCTGCAGCAACATGTGAAGGTATTGTCGTTCGCAGAACTGGACTGGCTGATCAGTCAGGCCAACGAAGATATAACGGCTCACCCACTGACGCAGACGCTGCAGGCACTGGCAGTCTATATGCCACTGCGCAAGCGGTATGGCATGACGGTTAATGGCTTTGCCGCCTGCCTGGGTGTGATCAACACCTTCCATGCCACGGGCACGTTATCGTTTTATCGTTCCCTGTTTGGTCAGGCTGACTTGATCGGGAAAATCAATATTTCCTTCAGTGGTACGTCTAAAACGCCAGACGCCACCTCTATGAAGGTGCGCGCAGCGCTGTGCCAAGGCCTGCAGATTGATGACGGTACGCTTGTTTTGCTGGCGGGTTACTTGCCAGGTATTACCGGGGCGGTATTACCAGTGCTGCAGTTAGAACACATCTCAGCGCTGTATCGGCTGGTTGCGATTCCACGACTATTTGGTCTGAGTGTGCTCGAGGCTTTGTATCTTTGGGACTTAATGGGCAGCCCCAATGCTATTGCTAAAGCGCTGGCTCAACCAAGGCCTGGCGCCGTTGCTCTCGGTGTCTTGATCCGCACGGGTTATTTGGTCGATTGGATGAGTGCGGAGCAATTGGAGCCCGCGTCATTGGTCGCGATGACAAGTAATCGCTATCCGGTGCAGCTCACTCATGAACTGAAATCCTTTATCGATAATATTTACAGCACGCTGACTGGTCGTGAAGTGGTCACTCCTGAGCGACGGTTTACAGAGGACGCGTCAATAAAGGCTCAACTGGCGCGCCATTTCGCAGCAGAGTTTGGCTTGAAGCCCAATGTCACAGCGACCCTGCTGATGTGGGTCGACGCCGTCGCCGGGATGATGAACCCAAATTTGTTGGAATATGACCTATTAAGTTTTTGGGCTGATATCCAGGCATTTTGCCAAGACAGTAAATTCAGTACTGACAAAATAGTTCAGTACGCCTGTTTGGCGAGGCAGTTCGCCCAAGTCTGCTATTGGGCTCAGTTGGGCGAGCAGGACTTGGCGCTGCTGATGCCCAGCGTTGAGCCGGTCAGGCCTTCGGTGCTGACAGGCCAAGACACGATGCCCACGTTAACGCTGAGTTTTCTGCTGCTGTTGTCGCGCTATCGTCGCTGGCAACTGCAATTGATTCGTCCGGTGGCCGAAGCGCGTGAATTCCTGAAGCGCGCGGCCGAGAGGGACCCGGATTTAACGGTCGACGGCGCCGCGCAATTGCTCAGTGACCTGCACGGTTGGCAACTGGCACAAACCAGGGCTCTGATGGGCGAACACATTCCGCGCAGTTTTGCAGCGTTATTGCCCTTGCTGCGTCGTATGCAATTGAGCACAAAACTCAATGTATCGCCCACCAATCTTTCCCTGATTGAGACATTGACTGGCTCAGGCACATCACAGCCAACCCTTGAACACATTGCCGACTTGATCATCGCTGCAGCGCATGGTTAACACGGGAGAAACAGCATGAACGAGACATTGTTAGCTGGCCTGAACGAATCCCGGCGCGATGCTTTGGTGGCGTATTACATCCAGCGTGTGATGCCTGATCGTGGTCTTGGTGAGTTGGCTGAAAAAATAGTCAGCGCAGATGATCTTTATGAGTACCTGCTGCTGGATACGCAAGTGTCCGGTCTTATCAAGACCAGTCGTATTGCCGAAGCGGTGGCCAGTGTTCAGTTGTATTTACACCGTTGCCAGGAACAGTTAGAGCCTGATACTGACGCGCAGGCCATGCAAGAGGCTTCACGCCACAACGGCTATTTCAGCCGTTGGAACGTCTATAACAAACGCTACGCCAACTGGGCCGGATTACAGCGGTTATTACATTATCCCGCCAGCTATATTGACCCTGAATTGCGTTACAACAAAACCCAGTTGTTTGTGGAGTTGGAGTCAGCGATCAATCAGGGCCGTATTACCGAAGAGCGCGTTGAACAGGCCTTTACGCAATACGTGAGCGGCCTGCGCAATGTGCTGGATATTCGTTATGACAGTGGGTATCAGGTAGATCCGTCCGGCGAGCAGGGCGCCGCGTATTTTTGCGGCAGCATACCCGGTACGACCGGGGAGTATTACTGGCGACGTGTTGATGCAACCGACTTCGGCACCGACTCGACAGTGCGCAATGCCGGGGCGTGGAGCGAATGGTTGAAGATTGATGCGCCGATACAACCGATGGAGGGCGCCACACCGTCCATTGTGTACTTTGCCAATCGTTTGCATGTGCTGTGCGTGCATGAATACGCCAGTGGTGCCAAAGTCATCGATGAGCTTGGAACTACGCAACCGGTCATGGAATGGGAACTCCAGATCGCAACCTTGCGGTCCAGTGGCCAGTGGAGCCTTCGCAGTTGGCCTCTAGACAACAAACCGAACAGGGTTTTTGCAGCCGAGATACGGGACTCTGAGCTTAAAACTGAGCCAATGCTGGGTGTATTCTTTCAGATGCCTGACGGATTGAGCGTGTATTATTTCAGTAAAATTTTGCAGAGGATTACATCACCTAGCATTGGCATGAAATTCGATTTTCAATATGAAAATAAAATGTTCGATAAGTATTACGAAATTCTAATGTTTCAGCCGTTTAAGTACATGGCATCTTTGGTTCCTAATAAGCCTACAGTTACTAGCGATTATGTATTTCGCTTTGGTACTCCCGATCTAGATATTTTTTTAATTTTTTCTAATTTTAAATTTTCGGAGACTACTAATAAAACGCTGGAGATGTCTGTTGATGCCTCTATAAAGGGTTTTGCAGACCTGAATCTAAAGTTTTTAATTAAAAGAGAGGGGGTTTTGGTTTTTGAGTTTAAAGACATTCCAGGTCGGATCGGTGAGGTCGAAACTATTACTCGTGATACGGGTATTTTCTATGGGGACTTTGCAATAAATGATCTTTACACTATAGGCTTTCAATTTGTCGGACTTCATAATGTTCCTTTACTGAGATCTACTACCAGCGATCCCGCAATACTCAGCAATTTTGATCAGAATAAACATATGTGGATTGTTACGGCCCACGACAGCGTGGGCCGGCCTCAAATGCTGTGCTGGTCCTCTGGACATAATAAAGAACTCGTACTGACCACCCAGGCCGGGCCATTACTTGAACAAAATATGCTTCAGGGTGTTGATGCGTTGCTATCTTGGGATATACAGCAACTATTGATCGACCCAGATCAATTCAATGGCAGCAATATTAGTCGCAAACTCCCTTTCGAAGGGGGCGTGGGGCTGTATACATGGGAGTTGTTCTTTCATGCCCCGCTGTTGATTGCCAACCGCTTGCTGGCAGAGCAGCGTTTTGATGAGGCCGAGCGTTGGTTTAAGCGCATCTTCGATCCAGCAGGTTATCGCGATGCTGATGGCAACTTGCAGATGAACGGTCCGCAGCCGCGCTACTGGAATGTGCGCCCGTTGCAGGAAGACACCGCCTGGAATCCTTCGTCCCCAGTTGACACCGATGACCCTGATGTCATCGCTGCCGCCGACCCCATGCACTACAAATTGGCGGTGTACCTGCGCACGCTGGAACTGCTGTCTGCACGTGGCGACCAGTTGTATCGCCAGCAAACCCGCGACAGCCTCAGTGAGGCCCGCATGTGGTACGTGCAAGCCCTGCAAATGCTCGGCCCGCGCCCGACGCTGCCGTTAGCTCTGGCGTGGGACGCACCTACACTGAACGAGGCCAGCAGTACCGATAACCTTCGGCTACTGGAGCTGGAGCAGTTGGTCGAACAGCAGCTACCGCATCTGGCCCCTGCATCCGTGCCGCAGATTACAGTGGTCAACGGGCCGTTTCGGGCCCCGGTTGATGCAGCCGTGCTGGCTTACTGGGATCGTTTTGAAGGGCGGCTTTACAACCTGCGCCGTTACCTGTCCATCGACGGGCACCCGCTGTCACTGGGAGTGTTCGAATCGCCCTCCGACCCGCGTGCACTGCAAATGGCACGTCTGGCGGGCGACGGAGCAGGAGGCATTGAGGTGCAAGCTACACCAGGACTGTGGCCGCAACGCTTTCCAGTAATACTGGAGCGGGCTCGTGCTGCTGTGCAACAGGTCATCCAGTTCGGTGCCAACCTGCAGAGTGTGCTGGAACGCCGCGACGTCGATGCGTTAAGCGTTTTGCAACAAACACATCAGGGCGGGCTGCTGTCCATTATGCGTGAAATACATAGTGCCAATCTGGGCTCGCTCGATCACACCCTGGAGGGGATGAAAAAAAGCCAAGCCACCCATTTGGCCCGTCAGCAGCACTACGAGGCTTTGTCTCACGAAAATATCTCCGAGCGAGAGCAGCATGCGATGGATTTACGCAGCGACGCTGCTTTTACTGAGCAAACTGCGGGTGTCTTGCGGGTAGTTGCCGGTGGGTTGAACCTTCTGCCAAATGTGGCGGGCTTTGCATTTGGCTGGGGAGAGGTGGGTGGTCTTGTCAGTGCTTTCAGCGATGCATTGACGATTGATGCAAATATGATGCAAGCCGAAGCCGTCAAGGTGGATGTGTCTGAGCAATACCGCCGCAGACGTCAAGACTGGGATTTGCAGCGTGATCAGGCGCGGCGTGAAGTGGAACAACTCACGGACCAGATCGCGGCCTTGAACCAACAAAAAAGCATGACCCTTAAACAGCAACAGCAGATTGAACTGGAACAGGCCTACAGTGCTGTGGTGCTGGAAGTAATGACCACCCGCTTCACCGGTCAAGCTCTGTTTAATTGGCAGGCTGCGCGGTTGGCCACGCTTTACTACCAGCTTTACGACTCGGTATCTGCACTGTGTACTCAGGCGCAAGCCAGCCTGCGCTGGGAAACGAGTGATTTGCGCAACTATCTGCGCCCAGGTAACTGGAACGATCTGTATCAGGGGTTGCTGGCCGGGGAGAGTCTTCTTCTGAGTTTGCAACAGATGGAGAACGCGTACCTGCAGTGGGATCGTCGGGCATTGGAGGTGCGCAAAACGGTCTCGTTGCTGTCGCTGTCCCCGAGTCTGATTACAGACATTCAAACAGCATTGACGCAAAAGGCCTCTACGCTCGCACGCCGTGATGAAGAACCGTCCAAGGTGACTGTGACGTTGAAAGATGAGGGGCTGATCCTGACCTTTGATCTCAAAGACATGAATATCGCGAACGATTATCCGGACAGGCTGGGGGCGAAGCGTTTGCTCAAGGCGTTGAGTGTCTCGCTACCCGCACTTCTGGGGCCGTATCAAGACGTGCAAGCTTTATTGAGTTACTCGGGCAATGAACCGATAGCGGACGGTTGTACGGCGGTGGCGATTTCCCATGGTCTGAATGACAACGGCCTGTTCCAGTTGGATTTCAACGATGGTAAGTATTTGCCGTTTGAAGGCATACCGGTGAAAGACTCAGCGTTTTCTCTGATGTTTCCGAACGCTGCTGAGCAGGCCAATACCCCCAACCAGCAGGCCATGTTAATGAGCTTGAATGACATTATTTTGCATATCAATTACACCATTCGCTAAACGTGCCCCGAGAGGCCAGGTGAGTATCACCTGGCAATCTTGTCGACATGTATATCGAGTTTTTTCAGGCGATACCAAAAGCTGCGCTCTGAAATCCCGATCAATTGTGCGGCCGCCGCCTGAACGCCTTGGGCCTGTTGCAAGGCGGCCAGGATGTAGGCCTTTTCAACCTCGGCCAGGGCGGCTTCCAGATCAGGCGGGACGCAGACTTCAGGGGTCAGCAAACTGCTGCTCTGCAGCGGCTGGGCACTGAACAGGTAAGGCGGTAAATCGCTGTCTTCGATGGTGCTGCTCTGGGCCACGATGGTGGCGCGCTCCACGCAGTTTTGCAGTTCGCGAATGTTCCCCGGCCAGTTGTATTCGGTCATTGCTTGCAGGGCGCTCGGGCTAAAACCGGTAATTCGTTTACCTGCGGTAGCGCCCAGGTTGTGGGCAAAGTGCCGCGCCAGCGGGCCGATGTCTTCAACGCGTTCGCGCAAGGCGGGCAGCGGGATCGGGAAGACGTTCAGGCGGTAGTACAAGTCTTCGCGAAACTCTTTGTTGGCCACGGCTTCCAGCAGGTTTTTGTTGGTGGCGGCAATCACCCGCACGTCTACTTTACGTTCCCGCGGGTCGCCTACGGGTTCAATCACCCGTTCTTGCAACGCGCGCAAAATCTTGGCCTGCAAAGCCAGCGGCATGTCGCCTACTTCGTCGAGAAACAACGTGCCTTTGTCGGCCTGCATAAAGCGCCCGACGCGATCGGCCACCGCGCCCGTAAAAGCGCCTTTGCGATGGCCAAACATCTCGCTTTCCAGCAGCCCTTCAGGAATGGCCGCACAGTTGACCGCGACAAAGGGTTTGTCTGCCCGGCTGCCATGCCGATGGATGGCGCGGGCGACCATTTCTTTGCCGGTGCCGCTTTCGCCGGTCAGCAAGATGGTGGCGCTGCTGTCGCGCACCGAGTCGATGGCTTGCAGGACTCGACGAAAACTCGGGCTCTCACCCACCAGGCTGTCTATGTGCTGGTGTTCGTCGAGTTCGGCGCGCATGCGCGCGTTGTCGCGCACGATGTCGCGAAACTGCAGGGCTTTGCTGACGGTGATGTCGAGCTCGTCGATGTCGAAGGGTTTAGCGATGTAGTCGTAGGCACCGTTACGCATCGACTGTACGGCGTTTTTCACCGTGCTGTAGGCGGTCATCACGATCACCGGCAGTTGCGGGTAGCGCACTTTGACCTCGGCCAGTAACTGCGGGCCGTCCATGCCGGGCATGCGCCAGTCGCTGATCACCAGGTCAATGTCTTCCTGCTCAAGAATGGCCAGGGCTTGCAGGCCGTTGCCAGCGGTGAACACGTGAACATCGTTCTGGGTCAGCGCCGAGCTGAGCAGGTCACAGAGTTTTGGCTCATCGTCGACTACCAGTACGTTATGGCTCATGACTCATCCCCTCCGTGGGCCGGAATATACAAGTTGAAGGTGGTGCCAGCGTCTTTTTCGCTGAGGCATTCAACACGGCCGTCATGGTTTTCCAGGATCGAAAAGACTTTGGGCAAGCCCAAGCCGGTGCCCGAAGCTTTGGTGGTAACAAATGGGGTGAAAATGCGTTCGATCATGTCAGCTTCAATGCCTTGGCCCGTATCGATAATGCTCAATACGGTATCGCCGTTGTCATCCTGCGCAATGCGCAAGGTCAGGTAGCCACCGTCAGGCATGGCGTCGATGGCATTGATGATCAAATTCAGGCACGCCTGCTTCAACTGCCGGGCGTCGGCATACAGGGTCGCACCGGGGGCCTGATCGTCGATCTGGGCCTTGATGCTGTGGCTTTTCAGCTCGGGCTCGCAAAAGCCCAGGATATCTTCGACCAATGGCCGCGCCAGTTGCTGCGAGCGCACCGGCGCGCTGGGTTTGGCGAAGTCGAGGAACTCGGTGATCAGTTCGTTGATGCGCGTGACTTCACTGACCACGTATTCCAGATGGCGTTTGTCGGTCTCGCCCAGGTCGGCCCGGCGGTGCAGCAACTGGGTGGCGGTTTTAATGATGCCCAGCGGGTTGCGGATTTCGTGTGCCAGGCCCATGGCCACTTCGCCCAGGGCATGCAGGCGGTCGCGCCGACGCAGTTGGCCTTCGAGGTGTTGTAACTCGCCCAGGCGCGCAGTCATGTGGTTGAAGGTGCTGCTCAACTCGGCCAGTTCATCGTGCCCCGACACGGCGACGCGCTGGTTGTAATCCCCCGCCGTCACTGCGCGTACGCCTTCGGACAAGGCCCGTAGCGGGCGTGTCAGGCGTTCTGACACCAGCCAGCCGACGGTCAGTGACAGCAGCGAGCCGAGCAGAAAAATCAGCGTAAACAGGTTGGTCTGATTGACCAGCCCGACGAGGCTGGAATGGCGCAGCAGGCCGCTGTAGATCACCCCTTGCAACTCGCCGTTGTCGTTAAGGATGGGCCAGTACAGACCGCTGTAGCGGCTGGTGAATTGCTCGCTGGGGAGCTTGGTCTCGCGCAGCGTCTTCTCGATGCTGTGGGAGAGCATGGGTTTGTGTTCATCAAAATGCTGGCTGGAGAAAATCTCGGCGAAGCCATTGGCATTGGACAGGTACAGACGCAGGTCGAGGGAATGCACATCGGCCACGCTGGTCAGGAAGCTGCTGTCCATGAAGGTCGCCACCAGCAACTGGAAGTCCTCACCGTCTTGGGAGGTCGGAAACGTCGACACCACCGTGCCGGTCGGCACGCCGCCGACATTGATGGTCTGCAAGACGGCGTTGGGGGCCAGGCTGATCTGGTCGACGATGTTGTCGCTAGCGGTGCTGAACACCACTTTATGGTCGCTGGTGCGAATCAGTGCCACAACATCAATGCCCATCGCGTCAGCAATGTCGGCGGTGAGTTTGTCGTGGCGAATGGCTTTGTTGGAGGACGGCGGGTGGGTGTATTGCTGGAACAGCTTGGCGACGCGGGCGTTGTCCTGAAGGATCTCGCTGATTTCGTCTTTGACGATTTTGGTCGATTCCTGCAGCCAGACCCGCACGTTACTGTCGAAAATCTGCGACAGGGTGGTGGCGGCCAATTCTGCCGCGATCATGGTCGGCACAACGCTGACCAGCCAAAAAGCCAGGACCAATTTGCGCTGCACCGTCCAGCGCGACACTTTGAATGGCTGGGGTTTGCGCGAAGATTCAGGCGTGATGGGCATTATGTCTCGCTTATCGCGGCAGCCAGAGCGGGGTCGTGGCGGTCAGGGCGGATGAACAGTTTGACCAGTTTGAGCACGCCATTGATCAAGCGGTTGCGATGGCGAAAAAACAGCGTGTTGTTCTGAAACGTGCAACCCAGACGAATCTTGCTGGCATAGCCTGCCTGACCACATTCGTATAAGGCAATGTTGTTGCGAATACAGTAGTCGACATTCACCACCCAACTCCTGAAATACAAGTTGTACTCGCGGCTAAGCGTAAGGTCATGACCAAAAAACTTGTCGATCAACCGATGCTCGTCAATCAGCACCAGGTTGAAGGCGACCAGATGTTCGTCGACCCAATACAGCACGCACAGCGCCCGGTCACCCAGTTGCTCGAGAATACCGGTGAAATAGGCGGGCGGTAAGCGTTCAAATTGCAAATCGCTGCGTTCGAGGGTGGCTTCGTACAAGCGCATGACCTCGGGCAAGACGTCGTCGATATTGTTGCGCCATTCCACCCGTGGTTCTGGCGCTCGCAGCTTGCGGCGCATGTCTTTGCGCGTCGATTTACCCAGAGAGCCGAGGTAGCTGTCGACCGAACCATAGGGCACCGGGAGCATGGCGCTGGGCAGGCTGGGCATGGATTGAAAGCCCGCGGCCTTGCAGCTGTGCGCCCAGTCATTGTCGTGGCTGGGTACGTCTTTAACAGCAATCAGACCGATGCCCAGTTGGGCGGCGTCGCTGTGGGCCAGCTTAAGGAGTCGGGCGAGCAGGGCGGGGCGTTCTGAGGCGGCAATGTGGCTGGCCGTGCCCGCGCTGCATTGTTCTGTCACCGGCGAGCCGATGGCGTACAGGTGTAAGTGCATCAACCCGGGCATCACGCGATTCAATTGCTCGGTAAAGCGTTTACCGATGCCTTGAACCGTGGTGTCGAGCCGATAGCTGGTGGTGAATGCGGTGGCCGCTGCAATCAAGGTCGAGCCTTCGAACAGCGTCAGGTAACGCCATTCGAAGCCCTCGATGCCGGCTTTTTCGACCGCCATGATGTAGTCCCAATCCTCCAGAGCACCTGGGAAACAGTCATTCCAGGCCTCGCGCTCGATGGCCTGGAGTGATGAAAAGGCGTGGGCAGTAATCATGAGACGTCCTTGGGTCAGGCTTGTTGCAAATACTCAATCGGTTGCGTTGTCACGTTGCTGTTCTTTTTTACGAAGGCGGCACTCAACTCGATCACGCGGCGGTATTGCAGGTCGACGGTGATCATGTGGTAGCAGTTGTCGAGCAGCACTTTGGTCACCTGGCCGCCCAAGTGGCGCTCCACGTAATCGGCGTTCCAGCGGCTGGTGATGTCGTCTTCGATGGAGTGCAGCACCAGTGCAGGCGTGGTGATCGACGGCATGCGTTTTTTCACCACAGCGTTCATCCGGTGCAGTTCGCGCACGGTCACGCCTTCCATCGTCAACAACCCGGCATTGCTGCTTTCGCCGGCTTTCATCTGGCGCTCGACAATCGCCCGCAAGCGCTCGTTCTTGATGCCGTAAGGCGGCTTTT
Source organism: Pseudomonas helleri (assembly GCF_045830615.1). Lineage (NCBI taxonomy): Bacteria > Pseudomonadati > Pseudomonadota > Gammaproteobacteria > Pseudomonadales > Pseudomonadaceae > Pseudomonas > Pseudomonas helleri. The sequence goes on from NZ_CP174501.1 coordinate 1,104,345, forward strand.
CTTCAAAGCTGCACAGGTGCACACCGCCCGGAATGGCCATCAACAGCGGGGTCAAAAACGCCAGCTTGTTGATGCTCCAGCCGTCGTAACGCAAGGTGGTGGAATACATCAGCAAACCGGCGACCTGGCCGGGGTGCTCGGAGGCCACGTACATCGACATTACGGCGCCCATCGACAAGCCGCCGACGAACACCTGCTGGTGACGTTGGCGAATGCCGGCGAAGGTTTTGCGCACGCCTTCGTACCAGTCTTGCCAGCCGGTGGCTTGCAGGTCGCTGTTGTCACCGCAGTGCCCGGCCAGGGTCGGTACGTACACGGTGCACGTACCGTCTTTGGCCAGGCCCTGGGCCACCCGACGGAGTTCCGTCGGGGTGCCGGTGAGGCCGTGGATCAACAGGATCCCGACCTCACCTGTGCCGAGAACGAAACCGGCGTCGCCTTCGCCCAGATCGATCTCTGACGCGTTCACCGTTGCATCGCCCGGTGCAGCAGGCGGTCGAGCAGGGCCAGGCCCAGGTCGATTTCTTCGTAGCTGATTTCCAGCGACGGGGCCAGGGTGATGACGTTTTTGTAGTAGCCGCCCACGTCCAGAATCAGACCCAGACGCTTGCCGTCGATTTCGATGTCGCCCTTCATGCCTTCTTCAACCATGTAGTCCAGGGTTGCCTTGTCTGGCGTGAAGCCGTCCGGGCCGCAGATTTCGCAGCGCAGGGCCAGGCCCAGACCGTCGACGTCGCCGATGATCGGGTAGCGTTTTTGCAGCTCTTGCAGGCCTTCCAGGAAGTATTTGCCTTTGGCCATGACCATCGCGCCGTAGTCGACTTCGCTGGTCATTTTGAACATTTCCAGGCCCACGGCGGTGCCCAGCGGGTTGGAGGCGAAGGTGGAGTGAGTCGAACCTGGCGGGAATACCTTCGGGTTGATCAGCTCTTCACGGGCCCAGATGCCGCCCAGCGGGTTGAGGCCGTTGGTCAGCGCTTTGCCGAAGACGATCACGTCAGGTTTGACGTCGAAGTGTTCGATCGACCACAGCTTGCCGGTACGCCAGAAGCCCATCTGGATTTCGTCGACCACCATCAAGATGCCGTGCTGATCGAGCACTTGCTTGAGTTCGCTATAGAAGTTCATCGGCGGAATCACGTAGCCGCCGGTGCCCTGGATCGGCTCGACGTAGAACGCTGCGTATTCGCTTTGACCGACTTTCGGGTCCCACACGCCGTTGTATTCAGTTTCGAACAGACGGGCGAATTGCTGCACGCAGTGGCTGCCGTATTCTTCTTTGGTCATGCCTTTAGGGCCTCGGAAGTGGTACGGGAACGGGATAAAGTTGGCACGCTCACCGAAGTGACCGTAGCGGCGACGGTAGCGGTAGCTCGAGGTGATCGAGGACGCGCCCAGGGTACGGCCGTGGTAGCCGCCTTCGAAGGCGAACATCAGGCTTTTGCCGTTGCTGGCGTTACGCACCACTTTGAGGGAGTCTTCGATGGACTGCGAACCGCCGACGTTGAAGTGCACGCGACCGTCGAGGCCGAACTTGTTTTTGGCGTCGACTGCGATGCGTTCCGACAGCTCGATCTTGCCTTTGTGCAGGTATTGGCTGGCGATCTGCGGCAGGGTGTCGATCTGTTGTTTCAGCGCGTTGTTCAGGCGTGGGTTGGCGTAACCGAAGTTAACCGCCGAGTACCACATTTGCAGGTCGAGGTAGGCCTGGTCTTCGGTGTCCCAAACGTAGGAGCCTTCGCAACGGCTGAAAATACGCGGTGGTTCGATATAGTGGACGGTATCGCCGTACGAGCAGTACTTGGCTTCTTTTTCCAGAAGAATCTGGTCTTCAGCGGTAGCGATTCGAATATCAGACATGATTGAAGAGTTCCTGCTGGTCACGAGAATAATGAGGGGCGTTAGCGGCGTTGCTTGGCAATTTGGCCAGCAAGCCCGGGAGTTCAGCGAAAGAGTCGAAGCGTGCGTACGGGATGCCGTTGCGCTCGCAGTGGTCGGCCAGGCTGTCTTTGGCAAACACGAAGTCGGCGGACGAGGCCACGCACATGTCGGAACGGCCATCGCCAATCACCAGCACGCGTTTGCCGCTGGGCGTGGACTTGCATTTGCAGTTGCCCGAGGCGGCGCGGCAGGCGTCGCTGGAGTAAGGGAAGTCAATGCGCCAGCTGTTCTGATCAACCTGACGCAAGCGGTTGGCGAGGATCGGCAGCAGGGTCACGTAATTGCGTGCCAGGATGCGCGCGATGCCTTGCTCGATGCCGTCGCTGACCACTTCCAGGGTCGCGCCGAGGCCGATGACGTGATCGACGAAGTCCGGGAAGTCCGGGTCAATCTCTACAGTATCGAAGTAAGCCAGCAATTCGGCTGGCGAGGCTTTGACCAGCGACAGCTGGCGGCTCAAGCATTCACGCGAACCGATCTCACCTTGCACCCATTGTTCTTCGATCGTCTCCCAGCTAGGGTCAGCGAAGCGTTGAAGAATGTTGTCGATGACGTCGGTACGGGTAATGGTCCCGTCGAAATCACACACGATATGCCATTGCATCATCTGCATTGTCCTGTTGAGGAGAGGCGCTGTTTGCGCATAAACAGGCAATTGCATCGACTGTGCCAACTTGCCAAAGCCCAGCGGGCGCGGGCCTTGGCGGCGGGTGCGAGCCAATTGGCGTTGTGGAGCTACAATTTTTGTAGCTCGCTACAAACAACATCAGTGCTTGCGTCGATCGGCCAAAAAAGCGATTGATGCGCGCATGAATTTCTATGGAACCCGTTTTATGAAAACGCCTTTGTCTGCTTTTGTGCTGTTCACTCTGCTAAGCGCCGGTGCGCACGCGGCCGATGGCCCGAGTGGTGAAGCAGGCGTAGGGGTGGGCTATCAGCCCTACGACCCGAGTGGCAGCCGCTACCAGACAGTGCCGTTGCCGTATTTCGATGTGGACTGGGGCGATTTCAGCCTGGACACCGACGACGGCCTGACCTGGAACGCGCTCAACGCCAATGGCTGGACGGCGGGGCCATTTATCAACTATTTGCCGGGGCGTAATGCCAACGGCTCGCTGCGCGGCTTGCGCGATGTGTCAGACATGGCGCAACTGGGCGGCTTTGTGCAATACAGCCCGGCTGACTTTTGGCGTCTATATGTGCAAGTGGGCCAAGCGGTAGGCGCCGCTGGCGGGCAGGGCGGCGTATTGGGCCAGGTGGGTGGCGAGTTGGGTTATCCGTTGGGCTTCGGGATTATTGGCAGCAGCCAATTGTCAGCGCATTTTGCCGATGGCCGGCAAATGTCGACCTTCTTTGGGGTCAACGCCAGTGAGGCCCAGGCGTCGGGCATTGCGCGATACAACGCCAGCGGCGGTTTTCAGAACGTCACCCTGACTCAGAACTTTGAATTCCCGCTGGCGCAGCATTGGTCGCTGGTGGCCAGCGCGAGCTGGATACGCCTGGTCGGCTCGGCGGCCGACAGCAGCATCGTCAAAGAAATAGGCGATGTGAACCAGGGCACGGTACAAACAGCGGTGAGCTACAAGTTCTAAACACCTGTAGTCGCTGACGAGGCACGAGGCTGCGATGCGGGCCGCAGGACCGCCGTCTGGAGGTCGATTCGCAACCTGTCGCAGCCCATCGCAGCCTTCGTGCCTCGGCAGCGACTACAGTCAGTGTTCTGGCTCACCATCGGCAAGTAAGGCAATGCCGACGATAATCACCGCCACGCCCGCCCAGTGCAGCAGGCTGATGTGCTCTCCCAGCCCCAGCCACGACCCCAGCAAAACCCCCACAAACACCAGCGAACTCAGCGGGAAGGCCAGCGACAGGCTGCTGCGCCGCAGAATCAGCATCCACACAAAAAAGGCCCCGATGTAGCAGGCTATCGCCACCCAAACACCCGGGTTGGTCATGACCGCTTGCAACCATTGCAGGGTGAAATCCATCTGCCCGAGTTGGTCGCCGCCGACTTTGGTTGCGATTTGCCCGCCGCTTTCGAGGATGATCAGCAGCGCCCACAGCACCACGGTGCCCAAGCGGCCATGCAGCCAGCCGTCGGCTGTTGTGTTCATCGGTTCAGTCTTTTCCACGCATTAGCTCCTTAAGCTCCGGCGATGCAGACCAGCATCACGCCAAGGGTGATCACCAGGGTTCCCATCCAGCGCCGACGGCTGACGTGTTCACCCAAAAACACTTTGCCGGCGAACACCACGCCGCAATACGCCAGCGCAGCGGCGGGGAACAACAGGCTTAACGGTGCGCGTGACAGCGCTTCGAGCCAGACAAAAAATTCGATCACATAGGCGCCAATCCCGGCCCACAGCAGGGGCGCGTTAAACACCTGGCCCCAGAACGCATTGAGGCGAAAACCGCCTTCGAGCTCAGGCAAACGGTCGAGGCCGACCTTGAAACACAATTGGCCGATGACATCGAGGACGATCGAAAACGCCACCAGCAAAATCACAATCAGCGTCACGGGAACAACTCCTCAAACAGCGCAATCAGCGCGTCGTTAGTGGTTGAGTTGCGCAAGAGGTCAGTGTCACTCCAGCGCTCCGGCGGCGGTTGATCGGACTTGGCCTCCCAGCGTTTGAGCACGTTGCTGTGCGGGGCTTTGGCAAACTCGCCGCACACATCAATGCCCAGCACACGCTTGCTCGCAGCGAGGGCGCGGATGGCATGCAATAAGTGGCTCAAGCGCATGCCGCCCTGATCCCAATTGGTGGCCGCGTCTTCACTGGCCAGCACGTCTTTGTCGATGGTGATCCATATGGCGTCTGTCGGCAGGCCCTGAATCAGTTGCTCGATAAAGGTCGGCCAGTCCTGATCGGCCAGGTTGCGCCAGTGCAGGAGGTTTTCCCGTTGTTCATGGCCTGCGGCATCACCGATCCGCCCCCAGACTTTGGTGGGCGCGTGTTGCCAGGGGAAGAGCTGCAAGTCGCCCCGTTGTACAGCACCGAGGTTACCGCCCTTGAACTGCGGGTTCTCCAGATCATCGCTGCACGGGCCGAGGGTGACGATACGTTTGATATTCGGCAGTTTCAGTGCGCGATTGACCCACGACCCGCAATGGCGGCGGGGCGCAAAGCGGACCCAGTCGGGGTGGTTATCGAAGTGGATCAGCGTCACCGGCTCGCTCAGATCAGCCAGCAGGGCCGGGGTGAGATGGTGATAGTCACCGGAGCCGACAAAGAAGAGTTCCGGCGTGTTCGCACGGGGTTTCGGGCGTTGTTGCAGCTGTTTGACGAAGCGCTGGTAATTGCGCTCGGTTGACCAGAGACGCAATTTTGGGCCCAAGGCCAGTAAATCGAGGCGCGTTGCGCGGCCATCGGCTAATCGCTGCGCAATAGGCGCTTGAGCGGTCAGGCTGTGATCGAGATCGAGAATGTTCAATGTGTGATTTACCCCATTCAATCGCCGCCGGACCACGCCGGGCGGGCTTTTCAGGGTAAATGCAAGGTACGTGCCCGCTTTACAAATCTGCCGTCTGTAGGAGCGAGCTTGTCTCGCGATCTTTTGATCTTGATCTAAGAGCCCCCCCCCTCACCCTAGCCCTCTCCCGAAGGAGAGGGAACCGATTGGGGAATGCTGAAGATATTCGCTGGCCTGTTTGCTGCGCGACAGCGCGGCGTCGAAGACGGGGTGGCCCTTCCTACAGGTAATGTGTGTCAGTGCAACCGTACCCAAACGCTCACCAGCACAGTGGCAGCCATCAGCCAGGCCACTGCTGCCAATGCCAGCGAAGCTTCAAGGCGCAATCGGTCGACCAGCACGTACAACGCGACCAGGTAAACGAAGTACGGGATGATCGACCACATGCCGAACACAATGGTGGTCTTCAGGTCGTCTACCGAGCGCCCTTTGCCGACGATGTAATGGGCGATCAAGGCGAAGGTCGGGAACAGCGGCACCAGCCCTGCAATGTAGTAGTTTTTGGTTTTGGCCAGGATCGCCAGGATGATGACGACCGCTGCCCCCAACGCCGCTTTTAGAATCAGATCCATCAGTGTGCGAGCCCGTACTTTTTAACTTTGTCGAATAACGTGGTTTTGGCCATGCCCAGTTCCTGGCTGGCTTGCGTCAAGTTGCCACCGCTGCGTTGCAAGGCATCACTGAGCAAGGTCCGTTCGAAGGCTTCGACGGCCTCGGAAAAGCCCAACCCTTGCGAGGCATTGCTGCCGGGCTTTTTAAACGCGGGCAAGCCCAGGGCAAAGCGCTCGGCCACGTTGCGCAGTTCGCGCACGTTACCCGGCCAGTCATGGCTCATGAGGTTGGACAAAGTTTGATTGTCCAGCTCTGGCGCGGTGCGGTCGAAACGCAGGGACGATTGCTGGAGGAAATATTCGAACAGTTGCAGGATGTCTTCGCGGCGCTCACGCAAGGGCGGCAGTTCGAGGGTGACCACGTTCAAGCGGTAATACAGGTCGCTGCGAAACTGGCCAGCTTTGCCCAGTTGATCAAGGTCGGACTTGGTCGCGGCGATGACCCGGCAATCGACGTCGATGCTCTGGTTCGAGCCCAGACGTTCCAGGGTCCGCTCCTGCAACACCCGCAGCAATTTGATTTGCAGGTTGAGCGGCATGCTTTCAACTTCGTCGAGAAACAGTGTGCCGCCATTAGCGTGTTCGATTTTGCCAATCCGGCGTTTACCGGCGCCGGTAAAGGCATTGGCTTCGTGACCGAAGATTTCGCTTTCAAACAGGTTTTCCGGGAGCCCGCCGCAGTTGAGCGCGACAAATTGCTGGGGCTGGCGGCGGCTGAAGTCATGCAGGCAACGGGCGACCAGTTCTTTGCCGGTGCCGGTTTCACCCTCAATCAACACGTTGGCCGACGTATCGGCGACGTTGGCGATCAATTCGCGCAATTGCTGCATGGCCGGGGAGCGGCCAATGATGCGCCCCTCAAGCGAGTCGCGCTCGGCCAACTGCCGACGCAGCGACCACACTTCACGAGCCAGGCTGCGTTGCTCTAGCGCTCTGCGTGCAACGTCAACCAGCCGTTCCGGGGAGAACGGCTTCTCCATAAAGTCATACGCGCCGTCACGCATCGCGCCCACGGCAATAGAGATATCGCCGTGCCCGGTAATCAACACCACCGGCAGGCTGCGGTCGCGGGTCTTGAGCCGTTTGAGCAGCTCCAGGCCATCGATGCCCGGTAATCGAATGTCACTGATGACGATGCCGGGGAAGTTATCACCCACCCGTTCCAGCGCCTGTTCGGCGCTGCTGACGCCTTCGCTGTGAATGTCTTCCAGCGCGAGCGCCTGTTGGCATCCCAAGAGTACGTGAGGGTCGTCTTCAACAATCAGGACGGTCAGCTCGTGGTTCATATCGGCTCGGCCTTAGCGGGTTGCACCAGCGGTAAAAGGAGGACAAACGCAACACCACCGGCCTGCGGAAACTCAACACTGAGGTTGCCGCCCGCCGCTGCGGCGAGGCTGGCAGACAGCGTCAAGCCAAGGCCTAAGCCTTGTTCGCCGGGTTTGGTGGTGAAAAACGGTTCAAACAGATGCTTACGGTTTTCCAGGTCAATACCCGGGCCGTTGTCGCGCACGCGCAGGCGGTATTTGCCGTCGAGGTGCTCGCCCTCAAGCCACAGCTGCGGGGCTGTTGGCTGTTCTTGCAGGGCGTCGAGGGCGTTGCCGATCAAGTTGAGCAGGATCTGCTCAAGCCGGGTTTGATCGATCTTGAGGTCGGCATCGCTGAAGTGTCGTTGCAGTTCAATACCGGAGCCTTCAAGACGGCTGGCGAGCAGTTGCAGCACGGCTTCGACCGCTTTGTTCAGGTTGGCCTGGCCATGATCGTCGCCGCGTCGGGCAAACGATCGCAGGTTGGCAGTGATGCGGCCCATGCGGTCAACCAGGTTATTAATGGTGCTGAGGTTGTTGGTCGCAACGGTCAGGTCGCCACGCTCCAAAAAGCGCACGGTATTGCCGGACAGGGTGCGCAGGGCCGCCAGAGGCTGATTCAGTTCGTGGGCAATGCTGGTGGACATTTGCCCGATGGCCGCCAGTTTTCCGGCCTGCACCAGTTCGTCCTGGGCACGGCGCAGGGTTTCTTCGGCCTGGCGCCGCTCGCGAATCTGGCCTTTGAGGCGTTCGTTGCTGGCGCGCAAGTGGGCGGTGCGCTCAGTGATTTTGCGCTCCAGTTGGCTATTGGCCTCTTGCAGGGCCTCGCGGGCCGCCAACCGCGTGGCGATGACTTTGCGCCGTTCATTCCAGGCAATCAGCAGAAAGGCCAGCAGCGCAAACGCACCTGCCAGCAGCATGCCCTGGTTGGCAGCTTCGCGGCGCAGGTCCTGCAAGGGTGTCAGCAGGGTGATGTCCCACGGCGTGTCGTTAAGCCTGCGGGTTTGTGCCAGATAGCTGACTTCTTTGTCGTCGGTCACCACTTCGCTGTTGGCGGTAAAGGTGACTTTTTCAATGCCGTCGCCCAGTTGCTCGCGCTCAAGAGGTTCGAGTTCGATCAGCGGCCACCAGTAGTACTGCAGGCTGCGGGCTAATTTTTCTTTGATGTCTGCAGTCAGCGGGCGTACCGACTTGAGCCGCCGGCTTGGATCGCTGGACAGGATAATGATGCCGTTTTCATCGCTCACGTAGGCTTCGAGGCGCGCGCGTTGCCAGCGTTCTTCAAGCGCTTCGAGGCGCACTTTGATCACCGCGACGCCAATGATCTTGCCTTGTTCTTCCAGGCCATGGGCCAGGTAATAACCCGGCTCGCCCGTGGTGCTGCCAATGCCATAGAAACGCCCGGGCTGGCCGCGTACCGCGTCCTGAAAATAGGCGCGGAAAGACAAGTCCTCGCCCAGGTAACTGTCGACATCCCGCCAGTTACTGGTGGCAACGACCCGGCCGGTGGTGTCGAGCACGTAAATGGCCCGGCTGCGGCTGCGGCGGTTCAAGCCTTCGAGGTATTGATTGACGGCGACCCGGTTTTGCACGCTCGGGTCAGCCAGTAATGAGGACACACTGGACTCCAGCTCTAGCAGGCTGGGCAGGTAAGTGTATTTGCTGAGTTCGCTTTCGACCGTGCGCGCGTGCAGTTCAAGCTGACGCTCGCCGCTTTCGCTCAGGGTGGTAATGCCAAAATGTTCACTGATGCGGTAACCCGCATAACCTAACCCGATCATCATCAGGATAATCAGCGGCGGCAGCAGCAAGTGACGAAGCAGACGTGGTTTCACGGCAAGTGAGGGCGGGGCACCGCGATAAAGGTTGGGGTCGCATTTCATCACAGATGCCTTGGGTCAACCACTGCGCAATGGCAGCTGATTAACTGATATCACCTGTAGGAGCGAGCTTGTCTCGCGATCTTTTAGAAGATCAAAAGATCGCGAGACAAGCTCGCTCCTACGAGGTGTGGTGCTATTTAGTGCTGCAGGATTTTGGCGAGGAAGTGCTGGGCACGCTCGGAACGGGCGCTTACATCACCGAAGAACTCTTCTTTCTCACAGTCTTCGACGATCTTGCCCTGGTCCATAAAGATCACCCGGTTGGCCACCTTGCGTGCAAAACCCATTTCGTGGGTCACGCACATCATGGTCATGCCTTCGTGGGCCAGTTGCACCATCACGTCGAGTACTTCGTTCACCATTTCCGGGTCGAGTGCCGAGGTCGGTTCGTCGAACAGCATGACGATCGGGTCCATGGCCAAGGCGCGGGCAATCGCTACACGCTGCTGCTGACCACCAGACAACTGGCCAGGGTGCTTGTGGGCATGGGCCGACAAACCTACGCGCTCCAGCAGTTCGAGGCCTTTCTTGGTGGCTTCTTCCTTGCTGCGACCCAGTACCTTGACCTGCGCAATGGTCAGGTTTTCGGTGATGGTCATGTGCGGGAACAGTTCGAAATGCTGGAACACCATGCCAACGCGCGAACGCAGTTTTGGCAGGTTGGTCTTCGGGTCGGCAATCGATGTGCCGTCAACCACGATGTCGCCTTTCTGGAACGGCTCAAGGGCGTTGACGCACTTGATCAAGGTCGATTTGCCCGAGCCCGACGGGCCGCAGACTACAACCACTTCGCCTTTTTTGACTTCGGTACTGCAATCGGTCAGTACCTGGAAGTCCCCGTACCACTTGTTGATGTTCTTGATCGAGATCATACGGCAAACCTTTTTTGCAGACGCTTGACCAGCAGCGAGGCGGAAAAGCTGATGATGAAATACACCAGACCGGCGAAAATCAGGAATTCGTTGGAGCGGCCGATGATATCGCCACTGGAACGCGAAGCATTGAGGAAATCAACCAGGCCCACGGTGTAAACCAGTGAGGTGTCCTGGAACAAAATGATGCTTTGCTGCAACAGCAACGGGGTCATCTTGCGAAACGCCTGAGGCAGGATGATCAGGCGCATGGCCTGGCCGTAGCTCATGCCCAACGCTTTGGCTGCGCCCATCTGGCCTTTGGGAATCGACTGCACACCGGCCCGTACGATCTCGCAAAAGTAAGCGGCTTCGAACATGACGAAAGCCACCATGCACGACTCGAAAGCACCGATTGGCGTGTCTTTGCCGGTGATCCAGCGCAGCACGAACGGCACGGCCAGGTAGAACCAGGTAATCACCAGCAGCAGCGGGATTGAGCGGAAGTAGTTCACATAAGCGCCGGCCAGATTGGCCATCCACTTGCTGGACGACAAACGCATCAATGCCAGCACGGTGCCGAGTGCAACACCACCGATAACCCCGAGCACCATCAGCTTCAAGGTCATGATCATGCCGTTCCACAGGCCCGGCAGGGCTGGAACAATACCGCTGAAATCGAAGAAGTCCATTATTTACCCCCCAAAGACATCAGACCGGGCACGGCGACTTTCTTCTCGATCAGACGCATCAGCAACATGAGGCTCATGTTTAGGGTGAAGTAGATCAGCGTGGCCAGGGTGAAGGCTTCAAACAGGTTGGCGGAGAACTCGGCCGTCTGTTTGGTTTGCGCCAGCAGCTCCATCAAACCGATCAGGGACGCCACCGAGGAGTTCTTGAACACGTTGAGGAACTCAGAGGTGAGCGGCGGAATGATGATGCGGTAAGCCTGGGGCAGTAGCACGTTCCAGTAGATTTGCGACAGGCTGAAACCCATGGCACGGGCAGCCGATTCCTGGCCACGCGGCAAGGCTTCAATACCGGTACGCACTTGTTCGCACACCCGTGCGGCGGTAAACAGACCCAGACACACCACTACGCTCAGGTAGGCCGAGGTCGTTGGGCTGAGGTCTTGCTTGTACCAGTCCTGCAGGTTTTGCGGCAGCAGATCGGGTACCAGGAAGTACCACATGAACAGCTGTACCAGCAGGGGTACATTTCGGAAAATCTCCACGTAAACCGTGGCGATACCCGCGATAAAACGGTTCGGCAAGGTGCGCATCACACCCAGCAGCGAACCCAATATCAGCGCGACAATCCAGGCGACAACAGCGATCGCGATGGTCCAGCCCAGTCCGGTAATAAACCAGTCGAGATACGTCTCGCTGCCTACGCCGGTGGACTTGAAGAATACGCTCCAGTCCCAGTTGTAATTCATTCAGGGTCTCCCCTCAGATGGGTCTATAGACAAGCACTTGCTTCAGGGAATCCGTTCTCTCCGACAGTGCAGTCGGGCACACGCGTCCCGCTCGACAACCAGCGGTTCGAGTGCTTACTAATCAATAAGAAGCTAATACAGCAGGAGAACAAAGCCTGCGAGTACGCTTATGCGCACTCACACGCTTAGGTGTTCAGGTATCAGGCTGCCGGTTTTTCTGGCGCTGGCTTGTCATTTGGATTGGCAATCAACTCTTTGAGCTCATCGCTCATCGGGAACTGGAGGTTCAGACCTTTTGGCGGGATAGGGGACTGGAACCACTTGTTGTAGGAATCGTTAACTTTGCCCGACTTGTAGTAAGCAACAATGGCGTCATCTACAGCCTTTTTGAAGTCCGGATCGCCTTTGCGCACCATGCAGCCGTAGATTTCGTACGACTGTGGTGTACCTGTTACGGCCCAGTCACCTGGCTTCTTGGCTTTGGCCATTTCACCGGCCAGCAGGGCGTCGTCCATCATGAAGGCAACCGCACGGCCCGACTCAAGCATGTTGAAGGCTTCACCGTGGTCTTTTGCCGAGATCACGTTCATGCCCATCTGCTTGTCAGCGTTCATGGCCTTGAGGATACGCTCGGAGGTAGTACCGGCGGTGGTGACGACGTTTTTGCCTTTCAGGTCAGCGAAATCTTTGTACTGCGAGTCCTTTTTGGACAGCAGACGGGTACCGATTTCGAAGATGCCGACCGAGAAATCCACTTGTTGAGCGCGTTCGGCGTTGTTGGTGGTGGAGCCACATTCAACGTCAACGGTACCGTTTTGTACCAGCGGGATACGGGTCTGGGAGGTGACCAGGTTGTACTTGACCTTAAGGTCAGGCATGTCCAGGTCTTTTTTCAGCGCTTCAACGATTGCCAGTTGCACATCGTGGGAATAGCCAACCGGCTTGCCTGATGCGTCAGAGATGTAAGAAAACGGAATGGAGGAGTCACGATGCCCAAGGGTGATGGTGCCGGATTCTTTGATTTTCTTCAGTGTGCCGGTCAGTTCAGCGGCGAATACTGGAGTGCTAATCAGAGCTACAGCAATGGCTGCACTCAAAAGTTGCGGAACGATGCGCATCGATTTTTCCTCGACATTGTTTTTTTTATTTGAGCCCGTTCACGAGCCCTTTAGGTACTTCGAAACGCTAAACAGATTAAACGCTGTTTTCGCATTCGGCCCTGAGTGTAGAGCATGAGTCATGCCAGAGACGGAATTAAACTTCAACCTATTGATTTATATAGGTTTTAAAGTTTTTCTAGGTGAGGGTTGGAGGGCGTTGCGCCCGGAAAGCCGAATAGCAGGGCGATAAGCGTTCGGAAAACCGAATGAGGAAATACCGCTTATCGGTGGGGGAGAAGCAACACCGCGATCTTTCTATGTTTAAAAGATCGCGGGGTTTACACCTGCAATGGCGCACTTATACGTGAAGGGGTTAAGCCGCTTCAACCTTGCGCTGCTTGAGGTTCAGGCTGGCCATGTAGTGCGCCAGGCGCTCTTGCTCGGCGGCAGTGGTGAACAGGCCCAATTTGGTCCGGCGCCACAGGATGTCCTGCGCATCCAGTGCCCATTCCTGGCGGCACAGGTAGTCTACCTCGCGGCTATAGAGGCCGCTGCCGATGTGCTCACCCATCTCGCTCAAGCTTTGCACGCCGTCCAGCAACTGCCAGGAGCGGCTGCCATAGGTAATTGCCCAGCGTTTGGCAATAGCCGCGTCCAACCAGTTGTGTTTGCTGATCAAGGCCGCGCTCAGGGCTTGAGGCGTGGTCATGTCTTCGCCGCCCGGCAAGGTCGCTGTGGCCGTCCAGCTCGGTTTGATCTGGGTGAAGAACGGTGTCAGTTGCGCCATGGCCGACTCGGCCAGTTTGCGGTAGGTGGTCAACTTGCCACCGAACACGGACAGCAGCGGGGCTTCGCCCGAAGCGCCTGACAGAGACAAGGTGTAATCGCGGGTTACCGCTGACGGGTTGTCCGACTCGTCATTGCACAGTGGGCGTACGCCCGAGTAGGTGCGCAGAATGTCGTCACGGCTCAGTTGCTGCTTGAAGTGCGAGTTGACCACGTTCAACAGGTAATCGGTTTCTGCCTCGGTGATGCTGACCTTGGCCGGGTCGCCCGTGTATTCGCGGTCTGTGGTGCCAATGATGGTGAACTGGTCCAGGTACGGAATGGTGAACACGATCCGCTGGTCTTCGTTCTGCAAAATAAACGCGTTAGGCGCGTCATACAGTTTGGGCACGATCAGGTGGCTGCCTTGAATCAGGCGGATACCGTACGGCGAGTCCAGTTTCAGATCCTCTTTAATAAACTTGGCAACCCAGGGGCCGGCAGCGTTTACCAAGGCTTTGGCGCGAATCGAAAACAGGCTGCCGTCAGCTCGCTCAAAGTTCAATTCCCACAGGCCTTTACTACGTTGCGCGCCGACGCAGCGAGTCTGGGTGTGGATGTGAGCGCCGTTTTCACGCGCAGATATGGCGTTGAGTACGACAAGGCGAGCGTCATCGACCCAGCAATCGGAGTATTCGAAGCCTTTAGTGATTTCAGGCTTGAGCGGGCTGTCGGCGCCGAACTTAAGGCTGACAGAACCCGCGAGTTTTTCGCGTTTGCCCAAGTTGTCGTATAGAAACAGACCCGCACGAATCATCCACGCCGGACGCAGGTGCGGGCGATGCGGTAATACAAAGCGCATGGGTTTGACGATGTGCGGGGCTTTGGCCAGCAACACTTCACGCTCGGCCAGGGCTTCGCGCACCAAGCGGAACTCGTAATGTTCAAGGTAGCGCAGGCCGCCGTGAATCAGCTTGCTGCTGGCAGACGAGGTATGGCTGGCCAAGTCGTCTTTTTCGCACAGGAATACCGACAGGCCGCGCCCTGCAGCGTCAGCCGCAATGCCGACACCATTGATCCCGCCGCCAATCACGGCAACGTCGTATACCTCTGAGAGGGGGGTGGCAGGCAAGGTGGTCAAGGGCATGTCGGGGCCTCGCGTTGTTCACGCATATTTGAATTCGAACATTAATGTTCATTTTCGAAAATGTTAGCGGATAAAGACGCGCACAGCCAGCTTACTTCGATTGAAAAAACTCATCGAAGAGCGTTGAAAGGAAGATTTTCGAACATTTAGAGTGTCGCAGGGCGCTGCAGGAGCTGCTGAGGCACGAAAGCTGCGATCTTTTGAAGTGGTATTAAAAGATCGCAGCCTTTGGCAGCTCCTACAGCGGGGGGCTGGGGGTGGGTTTAAACCACTTCGAGGCGGATTTTGTTCTGTGCCAGCAATTGGGTCAGTTCAGGCACCGGGTGCTGGTCGGTCACCAGGCAGTCAATCAAGCTGATCGGGCCCAGTCGTACCATGGCGTTACGGCCGAATTTGCTGGAGTCCGCCGCCAGAATCACTTGTCGGGCGTTGGAGATAATTGCCTGAGAAACTCGCACTTCCTGGTAGTCGAAATCCAGCAAGCTGCCATCCGAATCAATACCGCTGATGCCGATCAGGGCGAAATCGAATTTGAACTGATTAATAAAGTCGACGCTGGCCTGGCCCACGATGCCGCCGTCGCGGCGTACGTTGCCGCCGGCTATCAGCACTTCAAAGTCGTCTTTGGCGCTGAGGATTGAGGCAACGTGCAGGTTGTTGGTGATGATTTTCAGGTGGTTATGGTTGAGCAGCGCCCGGGCAATCGACTCGGTGGTGGTGCCGATGTTGATGAAAATCGAGGCGTGGTCAGGAATCTGGGCGGCGATAGCTTCACCGATACGGCGTTTTTCATCGCGCATCTGATCGGCGCGCATGGCGTAGGCCGTGTTTTCAACGCTGGAATCATAGGCCGCGCCACCGTGATAACGACGCAGCAAATCGGCCTCGGCCAACTGGTTAATGTCGCGGCGGATGGTCTGCGGTGTAACAACGAACAACTGGGCCATTTCCTCGATGCTGACATAGCCGCGCTCGCGAACGAGTTCGAGGATCTGCTGTTGGCGTGGAGGCAGATTCATGGAGTTTCCTTTGGGCGGCGAAGCAAAAGTCGCTCATGATGCCGCAGGAAGGGCCCGACCTGCTACACACAGGTGCCATGAATACAGATATGACAACGGGCGCGAAGGGCGCCCGTTGGGTGTTTTACCGGCAATTGAGTCGTGCTGGCTTACGTGCTGGCTTAGTTGCTTTCTTCGTGGGGTTCCCAGTCGCGTGTACGCTCTACGGCCTTTTTCCAGCCGGCATAGAGCTTCTCTTTGCTCGCTTCTTCAAGCTGAGGTTCGAATTCGCGCTCGATCACCGCTTTGCTGCGCAATTCATCCAGGCTGCCCCAGAAACCGCAAGCCAGACCAGCCAGGTAGGCGGCGCCCAAGGCTGTGGTTTCGCGCATTTGCGGGCGTTCAACCATGGTGCCGAGGATGTCTGCCTGGAACTGCATCAGGAAGTTGTTGGCCACCGCGCCACCGTCAACGCGCAAGGCTTTCAGGCGTTCGCCCGAGTCCTGCTGCATGGCGTCCAGTACGTCGCGGGTCTGGTAGGCAATCGACTCAAGGGCTGCACGAATAATGTGGTCTACCCGTACGCCACGGGTCAGGCCGAACAGTGCGCCACGGGCATACGGGTCCCAGTAAGGCGCGCCCAGACCAGTGAACGCAGGCACCAGATACACGCCGTTGCTGTCTTTTACCTTGTTGGCAAAGTATTCGGTGTCGTGTGCATCGTTGATGATTTTCAGCTCGTCGCGTAGCCATTGCACTGTCGAGCCGCCGTTGAAGACCGCACCTTCCAGCGCATAAGCCACTTCACCGCGCGGGCCGCAAGCGATGGTGGTCAGCATGCCGTGGGTCGACTGAACAGCGTTGGTGCCGGTGTTCATCAACAGGAAGCAACCGGTGCCATAGGTATTTTTGGCCTGACCCGGCTCGACGCACATCTGGCCAAACAACGCGGCTTGCTGGTCACCGGCAATCCCGCCGATGGCGATGCCGCTTTTGGTGCGGCCATAGATTTCGGAAGAGGATTTAACCTCCGGCAGCATTTCGCGCGGGATATCCAGCACATCCAGCATCTTGGCATCCCACTCCAGGGTGTGGATGTTGAAGAGCATGGTGCGCGAGGCGTTGGTGTAGTCGGTGACGTGGGTCTTGCCGCCGGTAAATTTCCAGATCAGCCAGCTGTCGACGGTACCGAACAGCAATTCGCCTTTGCGCGCGCGCTCACGGCTGCCTTCGACGTTGTCGAGGATCCACTTGAGTTTGGTGCCGGAGAAGTACGGATCGGTGACCAGACCGGTGGTTTCGCGGATGTACTGTTCATGACCACCGCGCTTGAGCTGTTCGCAGATTTCGGTGCTGCGACGGCATTGCCAGACGATGGCGTTGTAGATCGGGCGACCGCTGATTTTGTCCCACACCACCGTGGTTTCACGTTGGTTGGTGATACCGATTGCCGCTACCTGGTCGTGGTGCAGACCGGCCTGGGCCAGCGCTTCGACCATGACCGCGCTCTGGGTGGCGAAGATTTCCATCGGGTCATGTTCAACCCAGCCGGCTTGCGGGTAATGCTGTTGAAACTCGCGTTGCGCGGTGCAGACCACGTTGGCGTCACGATCAAAAATGATCGCTCGCGAACTGGTAGTGCCTTGGTCCAGCGCAATGATGTAGTTCTTATTCTGAATGTCGGTCATGGGGTTGCCTTGCAGAATGAAGTAATGGTTTCCGGGCGCGAGCAGGTTACGGGCAGTAGTCTCATGCGCCCCGTTTCATAAGTCGATATCAGGACGCCTGGGTTTTAACCTCGGCGACCGCTGGAGCGTGCGCAGGTGCGGAATTTGGCTGGGGCAAGTGACGGGCAATCAGCCCGCGATAAATGGCCGCGCCGAGGCAGGCACCGACGATGGGTGCAAAAATTGGAATCAGGAAATAAGGAATATCGCGGCCACCAGTGAAGGAAATTTCGCCCCAACCAGCAAAGAAAGTCATCAGTTTAGGTCCGAAGTCACGCGCCGGGTTCATCGCAAAGCCGGTCAGCGGGCCCATCGAGCTGCCGATCACGGCAATCAACAGACCAATCAGCAGTGGCGCCAGCGGACCGCGTGGCAGGCCATTCTTGTCGTCGGTGAGGGCCATGATCACGCCCATGAGGATGGCGGTGATCACCATTTCAACGAGGAAGGCTTGCAGCGTGGAGAGCGCCGGGTGCGGGTAAGTCGAGAAGACCGAGGCTAACTCGAGGCTGGCCTGGCTGCCGCGAACCATGTTGTGCGCTTGTTCATAATCGAAGAACAAATTGCTGTAGAGCGTATAAACCAACGCCGCCGCACAAAAGGCTCCGGCGACTTGAGCAAGGATGTAGAACGGCAGTTTACGTTTATCAAAATCGGTAAACAGGCACAGCGCAATGCTGACCGCCGGATTCAGATGTGCACCGGAAACCCCGGCTGTCAGGTAAATCGCCATGCTGACGCCAATGCCCCAGATGATGCTGATTTCCCATAAGCCAAAGCTGGCGCCCGCGACCTTGAGAGCCGCAACGCATCCTGTACCGAAAAATATGAGCAGTGCAGTGCCGAGAAATTCGGCGAGGCACTGACCTGAAAGCTTGGGGTGCTGCGTTGCAGTCGTCATTTGAAACCTCTTTTTTGTTGTTTTTTGACGTCGTTAGTCAGGGGTGGCAGTGCAGCGGTACAGAAAAAACAGATGCCGTTTTTTATGAAATTCATGGGTCGGTAACAGAACATAGGTAATAGGCGGTATGTTCAGATTCGAAAAATATAGACAACAAACACTGCTGTCAAAGGTCGAAAGTGAACGATGCGCCACATTCTGACTTTCACATGAGCTTTTGGTGCTGGTTTTATGTAAGAAAAAAATACAAATTGGCAGGAAAGAGTGTAACGTTTCAGCGCTAAATAGTGCCGGGAAGCCCGTTCCAGCGCGTTTTTTGTCGGCTAATGGCTTAAAATCCGGCCCTGGATTCTTTAGTCAATTCATCACAGGGGCTGTCATGACGCCTGCATTGGACCTGCTGAAAAAAGTTCGCGCCGAACATCGAGTACACAGCTATGAGCATGACCCCAAGGCCGCGTCCTACGGGCTGGAGGCAGCAGAAAAGCTCAACCTTGAACCGGCTCAAGTGTTCAAGACGCTGTTGGCCAGCAGTGAAAAGAGTGAATTGTTGGTCGCGGTTGTACCGGTCGTCGGAAGTCTTGACCTAAAAGCGCTGGCGCAGGCGGCCGGGGTCAAAAAAGTCGAAATGGCTGACCCTGCGGCAGCTCAACGTGCCACGGGCTACCTGTTGGGCGGGATCAGCCCGCTGGGGCAAAAGAAGCGTTTACGGACATTTATTGATGAAAGCGCCAAGGCGTTCGAGACGATTTATGTCAGCGCCGGACGGCGTGGGCTGGAAGTGGAGCTGGCTCCGGCCGTGCTGGCTGAGCACACGCAGGCCAAGTTTGCAGAGATCGGGCGTGTATAAAACCGTATGAGCTAGCTTGTCTCGCGATCTTTTAATTATCAAAAGATCGCGGGACAAACCATTCGTATCACTGAGCGGTGCTGAAACGCCTTACGCCGGATTCCGAGTGAGGGATCTGAGCCGCTGTGCTGCCGCTGCCCTGAAACATCACCAAGTGCTCTGCCGCCACCCGGATCCCGACTTCCGTGCCGGGTGCGTGGTCGGCATGGCTTGGGAAAATCGACTCTAGCTGGCTGCCCGTGGGTAGTTGCAAGCGGTACAGGGTCGATGCACCAAGGAAGGTCTTGCCGATGATTTTGGCTTTAAGCGCGCTATCAGGGGCGTAGACGATGTCATCCGGGCGCAGCAGGACATCAACAGCCCCGCCAGTTGGCCAGCTATAAGCCCGGTTGCCGCGC
This sequence comes from Pseudomonas helleri, assembly GCF_045830615.1. NCBI lineage: Bacteria > Pseudomonadati > Pseudomonadota > Gammaproteobacteria > Pseudomonadales > Pseudomonadaceae > Pseudomonas > Pseudomonas helleri. Next base: position 1,123,733 of record NZ_CP174501.1, read on the forward strand.
AATACGCCCAACTCGGTCTGTACCGACTCAGGGCTGAGCAATTGCCCACGAATGAAATAGCCCTGGCCGATAAAGCTCGCTACATATGGCGTCAGCGGCTCGTGGTAGAGGTTGTAGGGCGTATCCCACTGCTCCAGACGACCCTCTTTAAACACCCCCACATGATCACTGACGGCGAAGGCTTCTTCCTGATCGTGGGTCACCAGAATGGCACTGGTGCCACGCGCTTTAAGAATGTCGCGCACTTCATGGCTCAGCTTGCGGCGCAATTCACCGTCAAGGTTCGAGAAGGGTTCGTCCAGCAACAGCAGTTGAGGCTCAGGAGCCAAAGCTCGGGCGAGCGCAACGCGTTGCTGTTGGCCACCCGAAAGCTCGTGCGGGAAGCGCTTGCCCAGGTCTTTTAGATTGACCAGTTCCAGCAGTTCCTCGATCACGCGGTCTTTGTTCGGGTGCTTGCGAATGCCAAACGCAATGTTGTCGTCCACGCTCAGGTGTGGGAACAGGGCGTAGTCCTGAAACACCATGCCGATGCGACGTTTCTCCGGGGCCAGGGTAAAACCGGCACTGGAGATAACTTCACCTGCGAGCTGGATTTCACCCTGGTGCACCGGCTCAAAACCGGCAATTGCCCGCAGCGTTGTGGTTTTGCCGCAACCGGATGAGCCGAGCAGGCAGCCAATATCACCGGCATTGAGGTGCAGGTTGAGGTTCTGCACGACGCTCTGGCCTTGATAGCCACAGGCCAGATCCCGCAGGTTGAGCAATAGCGGCTGACTCATGCGGGTTGGTACGCAGGTTTGACCAGAAACTCCAGCAACGCTTTTTGCGCGTGCAGACGGTTTTCCGCTTGGTCCCAGGCTACAGAGCGCGGGTCGTCCAGCAGGTCGAGGCTGATTTCTTCACCACGGTGAGCGGGCAAGCAGTGCATGAACAGGACGTCTTCGGCGGCCAGGTCAAGCAGGGCGCGGTCAACCTGGTATGGCGCAAACAGCTTCAGGCGTTTGGCGGTTTCTTCTTCCTGGCCCATGGAGGTCCAGACGTCTGTGCTGACCAGGTGTGCATCGCGCACCGCTTCACGCGGGTCACGCACGATGCTCACGCGATCGCCGGCCAGCGCCACGAACTCAGGGTTCGGCTCGTAGCCTTCAGGGCAGGCAACGCGCAGGTGGAAGTCGAACTGGATGGCCGCTTCTATATAGCTGTTGCACATGTTGTTGCCGTCACCGATCCAGGCCACGGTTTTGCCTTTGATCGAGCCACGGTGTTCGAGGAAGGTTTGCATGTCGGCCAGCAACTGGCACGGGTGCAGGTCATCGGACAGGCCGTTGATTACCGGGACGCGCGAATTGGCGGCGAATTCGGTCAGGGTGTTGTGGCCAAAAGTACGGATCATCACGGCGTCGAGCATGCGCGACATTACAATTGCGCAGTCGCCAATCGGCTCACCGCGGCCCAATTGAGTGTCGCGAGGGGACAGGAAAATAGCCTGGCCGCCCAACTGGATCATGCCGGCTTCAAATGACAGACGGGTGCGGGTCGATGACTTTTCGAAAATCATGCCCAGGACGCGGTTTTTCAAAGGTTCGAAGAGAACGCCGCGATCACGCAGGTCTTTTAGCTCGATACCGCGACGGATGACGCTGACTAGCTCTTCGGGCGTGCAATCCATCAGGGAGAGAAAGTGCCTTGCGCTCATCATTAACTACCTTCTTTGCAACGACCGCAGAACTCAAAGCCGGGTTTTTCGGAAAAACGGCGAGACCTGCGGCGAAAGCCGCACGGGGCGACGAAATAGGGGAAGGCGCGATCTTATAAGGAAATGTCGCGTCTTGCCAATATGGGTCACGTTTTGAGGTTTATGCGAGTCTTGCGCTGCATGAGCACGCGGCTGAAACCACGGTTAAGTGATTCGCCTCACCTCAGCTGCCCAGTTGTACACTGCCCTCAGGTTGTTTTGCAATTCTCAGTGAGCGTGGGGCATTACTGCCCACGTGTGCAAAGCAGGAATGTGAGATGAAGTTGCGACGATTGTCTGTCTGGGAGACCGAGCGTCATGCTCGGCTTTCCGTTACAATGCGCCACCGTGCCGACAACTGAGTCGGAAAGTTCAGCCGAGGTGCTCCATGGATATCATCGAAACTATCAAAGATCAGATTGCCAACAATACCGTTCTGCTTTACATGAAAGGCGCTCCGAATGCCCCGCAGTGTGGCTTTTCGGCTAAAGCGGCCCAGGCCGTCATGGGTTGCGGTGAGAAGTTCGCGTACGTGGACATCCTGCAGAACCCTGAAATCCGTGCCAACCTGCCGAAATACGCGAACTGGCCGACCTTCCCGCAACTGTGGGTAGGCGGTGAGCTGGTTGGCGGTAGCGACATCATGGCTGAAATGTTTGCAGACGGCTCTTTGCAGACGTTGATCAAAGAAGCGACTGCAAAAGCGGCCGCGGCCAAAACTGAAGCTTAATGGCTGACGTTGCTGCTACTTGAGTGATCAAGTAGCAGCCCATAAAAAAGCCCCGCCTCTGTATAAACAGGGCGGGGCTTTTTTGTGGGCGTTAGTTACTCACCCATCTGCGATTGCAGGTAATTCTCAATACCGATTTTATCGATCAGGCCCAACTGAGTTTCCAGCCAGTCGATATGTTCTTCTTCGGATTCCAGAATATCTTCCAGAAGTTCACGGCTACCAAAGTCGCCAACAACTTCGCAGTGGGCGATGGCTGCTTTGAGGTCAGCGTGGCCGGTACGCTCAATGCGCAGGTCGCACTCAAGCATTTCTTTGGTGTGTTCACCAATGTGCAGCTTGCCCAGGTCTTGAACGTTCGGCAGGCCTTCCAGGAACAGGATGCGCTTGATCAGCTTGTCAGCGTGCTTCATCTCGTCGATGGATTCGTTGTATTCGTGTTTGCCTAACTTTTCCAGGCCCCAATCTTGATACATACGTGCATGCAAGAAGTATTGGTTGATCGCAACCAGCTCGTTACCGAGGATTTTATTGAGGTGCTGGATGACTGAAATATCGCCTTTCATCGCGAGGGCCTGCCTTAGTTAACCGTATATAAGGCAGAGTTTGATCTGCGTATTAACGACTGTCAAACCTAAGTGTTTGAATAATAAATGAAAATTAATCGGAATAAGAATGTTTGTGTTCCGCGTTTTGGCCCTAAGTACTTGAATTTTTGGCATAAAAAAACCGGACGTTAAGTCCGGTTCATTAGAAACTTGATAATTACGCTGCAGAAAATTCTGCTGGAAAACCCAAGGCCGCCTGGCTGGCTTGAAGCGAGGTCAGGGTTTCGCGAACCACTTGCTTGGCCAGGCAAGCACATTTGCCGCATTGGCTGGCGACGCCGGTGGCTTCGCGCACTTCTCGGTAGCTGCAGCAACCTTCGTAGATTGCATCGCGGATTTTTCCGTCAGTAACGCCAGTGCAGAGGCAAACGTACATAAATAAGAACCATCGCTGGTTGGGATTCAATGAAACGGATCTTAATGTTAACGAGAATGATTGTCAAAGTAGATTAGGGCGCGGTGGGGGTTTGTTCAGGTTGTGCAGACGAACGGTGTATGATGCCGCTCTTTTTACGCGGTGATCGGGTAGCAAGCTTGTTGTTTCTCAAGGGCTTTGCAGCCGGATCCCGTTTTTCACGTCGCACCCAGGAGATATCCAATGAGCGTACTCGTAGGCAAACAAGCCCCTGACTTCACCGTCGCAGCCGTACTCGGCAATGGCGAAATCGTTGATAGCTTCACGCTGTCCTCTGCTATCAAAGGCAAATACGGCCTGGTGTTCTTCTACCCACTGGACTTCACCTTCGTTTGCCCATCGGAACTGATCGCTCTGGATCACCGTATTCCTGAGTTCCAGGCGCGTAACGTTGAAGTGGTTGCAGTCTCTATCGACTCCCATTTCACTCACAACGCATGGCGCAACACCCCGGTGAACAATGGCGGTATCGGCCAGGTGAAATACACCATGGCTGCCGACATCAACCACGCGATCTGCAAAGCCTACGACGTTGAAACTGAAGGCGGCGTAGCACTGCGCGGCGCATTCCTGATCGATGACAAGGGCGTTGTTCGCTCCCAGATCGTTAACGACCTGCCACTGGGCCGCAACATGGACGAACTGCTGCGTCTGGTTGATGCACTGCAATTCCACGAAGAGCACGGCGAAGTGTGCCCGGCTAACTGGAAGAAAGGCGACAAAGGCATGACCGCTTCGACTGAAGGCGTTGCGGCTTATCTGACTGAGAATGCTGGCAAGCTGTAAGCTTTTTGGCGGCATAAAAAAACCGGACCCTGGGTCCGGTTTTTTTATGCGCGGTGGTTAGCCTGAACGACGTGATCAGTCGTTGAAGTCTTTCCAGCCGCCCATTTGCTTCCAGCTGTTGACGATGCCACAGAACAGCTCAGCGGTTTTTTCGGTGTCGTAACGCGCCGAGTGCGCCTCACGTCCGTCAAAGTCGATGTCGGCTGCCTGGCAGGCCTTGGCCAGGACGGTCTGGCCATACGCCAGGCCCGCCAGGGTTGCGGTGTCGAAGCTCGAGAACGGGTGAAACGGGTTACGTTTCATGTCCAGACGCGCCACGGCCGCATTCAGAAAGCCCAGGTCGAAGCTGCTGTTGTGCCCCACCAGAATGGCGCGTTTGCAACCATTGGCCTTCAGCGCTTTGCGCACACCCCGGAAGATATCGGTCAGTGCTGTTTCTTCACTGACCGCCATACGCAGCGGATGGTCCAGCTTGATGCCGGTGAACTCCAGGGCTGCGGCTTCGATGTTGGCGCCTTCAAAAGGCTCCACACGGTGGAAATAGGTGTGTTCCGGGAACACAAAGCCTCTTTCGTCCATGCCGATGGTGACCGCCGCGATTTCCAGCAGCGCGTCAGTAGCGCTATTGAAACCGCCTGTTTCAACATCGATTACGACTGGCAGATAGCCGCGAAAACGCTCGGCCATGGGATGGCGCGAACCGCCGCCATGACCGCCCTCGTGCTCGTCATCAAAATGGTCGTCGCTCACGCGTTTTCCTCCAGCAGGCGCCAGCGCAGTTTTTCACCGGCGCGCAGCGGGATTACGTTCAGCTCACCGAAAGGCAGGCTGCTTGGGGCGGTCCACTCTTCGCGAACCAGGGTGATGTGTTCGGTGCTCGGTGCCAGGCCGTAGAAGCGCGGACCATTCAAGCTGGCAAAGGCCTCAAGCTTGTCCAGCGCATTGCGCTGTTCAAACGCTTCGGCATACAGCTCGATAGCAGCATAGGCGGTATAGCAACCGGCACAACCGCAGGCGGCTTCTTTGGCATGCTGGGCATGCGGTGCCGAGTCAGTGCCCAGAAAAAACTTCGCACTGGCGCTGGTGGCCGCATCCAGCAGGGCTTCCTGATGAGTGTTGCGCTTGAGGATCGGCAGGCAATAGAAGTGCGGGCGAATACCGCCAACCAGCATGTGGTTGCGGTTGTACAGCAGGTGATGCGCGGTAATGGTTGCGCCTACGTTGGCCGAAGCCTCGTTGACGAACTGGACCGCGTGCGACGTGGTGATGTGTTCAAACACCACTTTCAACGTCGGGAATCGCTCCACAACACGACGCAAATGCTCTTCGATGAAGACCTTTTCGCGATCGAACACGTCGATATCGGCGCGGGTCACTTCACCATGGATCAGCAAAGGCATACCCACTTCGGCCATGGTTTCCAGGACCGGGAAGATCGCATCGATGCTGGTCACGCCCGAGTCGGAGTTGGTTGTTGCGCCAGCCGGATACAGCTTGGCAGCGTGTACATAGCCGCTGGCTTTGGCTGTACGAATGTCTTCTGGCTGTGTTCGGTCGGTGAGGTAGAGCACCATCAGCGGTTCGAAACGGCTGCCAGCCGGGCGAGCAGCGAGAATGCGCTGTCGATAGGCATCGGCTTCAGCTGCGTTACGCACCGGAGGTACGAGGTTAGGCATGATGATGGCGCGGCCAAAGGTGCGCGCAACATCCGCCACAGTGTGAGGCAACACAGCACCATCGCGAAGATGAATGTGCCAGTCGTCGGGACGCAGCAGGGTCAGGCGGTCAGACATTGGGGGGATTCCAGGCGGGTCAAACTGATGCGAATGCTACCGGAAAACACTCTCTCAGGCACTCGCTATCAAGTTTTAGCTGCGTTAACCGATACATTCGAGGTATGTCGTAAAAACGGTGAACGGTGTTTTGCCAGTAACCATCTGCGGAGCCCTCAGTGCGCCAGCGTTATTTCATCCTGCTCAGCTTGTTTGCCAGCGTTCCTGCCATGGCCCTGACTTTCCAGACCCGTCTGGAGAATGTGGAGTGGAAAGTGGAAGGTGATAAATTTGAGTGCCGCCTGATCCAGCCGATCACTGATTTTGGCGCCGGGGTCTTTGTGCGCCGCGCCGGAGAGCAGGCAGTCTTCCGTCTCAATGCCTCCAACTCGGTATTGGGCGAAGGTTCGGCGACGTTGTTGGCGGCAGCGGCGCCGTGGCAGCCGGGGCGCGGTGATATCGATCTTGGCACCGTGCGTATCGGGCGCGGCAACGTGCTGTTTAATAGCTCGCAGGCGCAGGCCGGTCGATTGTTTCGAGGATTGCTGGAAGGACGCAGCCCGCTGATAAGGCATTACTCGGCGACGGGCGGTTTGTCGGAAGTTCGCCTTCTGCCCGTGAAATTTCGCCAGGCTTATGGCGAATATGAAGCCTGCACCACCAAGCTCCTGGCCAAGAATTTCGATCAAGTCCGGCAGAGCCAGATCGGTTTTCCGGGGAGCGGCAATGAACTGGATGCCAAGGGCCGCGCGGATCTGCAGATCATGCTGGAGTACATGAAGGCCGACCCTACGGTTAACCACGTCATGCTGGACGGTTATTCGGATAATTCCGGTAATCGGTTGACCAATCGCGAGCTGTCCCGGCGTCGTGCTTTGGCGGTCATGAACTACCTGCAGGAGAACGGCCTGCAGGAATCACAGATCACGATGCGTTTTCATGGCGAGCAATACCCATTGGTGCCCAATACCAGTGTGGCTAATCGGGCGAAGAATCGCCGTGTCAGTGTGCGCCTGGAGCGCATGCCAGAGCCTCCCAAGCCGCCCCCAGCGGTGGGTATTACCAATCCTGCGACGTTGTCGTGAGGTTTTTTGGCGTCGTGTTGCTGAAAGTTACTGTCGCTTTGTCGTATTAAGCTGTCGCCCCTCTGTAAATTAAGCCCCGTGGGCGGTAGACTGTTCGGCTTTTCGAACAACCCGTGGAGTGATGGCATGGCGGACGTAAACAAGGTCGTTCTGGCTTATTCGGGCGGCCTGGACACTTCGGTGATCCTGAAGTGGCTGCAGGATACTTATAACTGTGAAGTCGTAACCTTTACCGCTGACCTGGGTCAGGGCGAAGAGGTTGAGCCTGCACGTGCCAAGGCGCAAGCCATGGGCGTCAAGGAAATCTACATCGACGACCTGCGCGAAGAGTTTGTCCGCGATTTCGTATTCCCAATGTTCCGCGCCAACACTGTTTACGAAGGTGAGTACCTGCTGGGTACCTCCATTGCGCGTCCGCTGATCGCCAAGCGTCTGATCGAAATCGCCAACGAAACCGGTGCTGATGCTATTTCTCACGGCGCAACCGGCAAAGGTAACGATCAGGTTCGTTTCGAGCTGGGTGCTTACGCACTGAAGCCGGGCGTTAAAGTGATTGCTCCTTGGCGTGAGTGGGATCTGCTGTCGCGTGAAAAACTGATGGATTACGCAGAAAAGCACGCGATCCCTATCGAGCGTCACGGCAAGAAAAAATCCCCGTACTCGATGGATGCCAACTTGCTGCACATCTCTTACGAGGGCGGTGTACTGGAAGACACCTGGACCGAGCACGAAGAAGACATGTGGCGTTGGACCAAGTCGCCAGAAAACGCGCCGGATACCCCGACCTATCTGGAACTGACCTACCGCAATGGCGATATCGTTGCGCTGGACGGTGTTGAAATGACACCTGCGACCGTTCTGGCCACGCTGAACCGCATCGGTGGCGAAAACGGTATCGGTCGTCTCGACATCGTTGAGAACCGTTATGTCGGCATGAAGTCCCGCGGTTGCTACGAAACCCCGGGCGGCACCATCATGTTGCGTGCGCACCGCGCCATTGAGTCGATCACTCTGGACCGCGAAGTCGCTCACCTGAAAGACGAGTTGATGCCCAAGTACGCCAGCCTGATCTACACCGGCTACTGGTGGAGCCCTGAGCGTTTGATGTTGCAACAAATGATCGACGCTTCTCAGGTGAACGTTAACGGCGTGGTACGTCTGAAATTGTACAAAGGCAATGTGATTGTTACCGGTCGCAAGTCTGACGATTCGCTGTTTGATGCCAATATCGCAACGTTCGAAGAAGATGGCGGCGCTTACAATCAGGCCGACGCTGCGGGCTTCATCAAGTTGAATGCCTTGCGTATGCGTATTGCTGCTAACCGGGGTCGCAAGTTGTTCTAATTGCACCCGGTACCAAAAAAACCCGGCCATTGGTCGGGTTTTTTTATGCTTGCGAATCATCATTAAAGGCGGGCTATTCAACTTGTCAGCTTAATGTATTGAGCTGTCGGGTTTGCGTGTTGTAAGTAATGACCATGGCATCACCTAAATGCGAAGAGATGTTTGTATCTAGCTCGAGTCGCTGCTGGTGACTCCACTGAGTCGTCAATGAGCTACTGGTTAGCAGGAGTAAAATATCGTTCTTATGCAGGCGCTCTTTTTTTGGATGTGCCATTTCGTAGTAAGTTTGCAGGATGTCTCCCAAGGTATGGTCGTTGTTCAATCTTAAAGAAGGGTGGCTGAAATCGATCAGATACAGACTGCTTGGGCCTTCTTCATCCTGCGTTAATTGTTGTTCCTCATGGATTGAATTAAGTGTTTTATGTGTGGCCTTTTCTAATTTTGAGTCGTAGTCCCTGTGCCCTTGTGGCAGAAAGATAAAGTTTTTAGGGCTGTAGGAAATGAATTTTATCCCCGGTTTGGAGAGAAGTGGCGCTGTCTGGCATGCAGGTGAGCCGGGGGCTTCAGCGGGTTTTGTGCGCTTGGTACGGCCCTCAGGCTCGGCCGGTTCTGGTGTTGCGCGCGCGTTCTCCTTGGGATAGTCCCTGGGGGTGTAGAGGGTTTTGTTATTGAAATTAAGAGTCAAAAAAAACAATGTGATCAGAATTGAAGGGAAAACAATTAAGAACCAAACATATATTTTTTGATTTTCCCTGTCGATATACGGTAATGAAACCGCTGCGGAAGCTTCGGTTAACATTGAAAAAATAGCAATGACAGTGAGCGGGTTGTTTACCCGTATTTTGCTTTTTATCATGATGTGGCCTGCGGAAAAATTCTGGTTGGAGTAGATGATATTAGAAGTGGTTAAGTATTAATGTCGTTTTGTAACGGGTTTTAACAGTTTTCGCAGTAATAGCTTGTAGGTGCGAATTTGAATCAGGGGTTTGCGACAACGGTTTTCTTAAATTTAGTCGTGGCTTTATGAAACTGCAAATCAAAAGTCTTTTGTATTTATTATTTCTATAGGACCTCCCCTGGTTGAGGAATTGGTTTTCTTTTTTGTAGGATAACTCCGGGTTAATAGGTGATTTGCGCCAGTAGAACTGGGATGTCGGTAGTTTTTATGTGAGATGTAGTATGGAGGAAATAAGTAACATTTAAGTTTTTCGTTGGATTACTTTTAAGTCAGGATCGAGGTGCCGGTTTGAAAGGGCTGAGGGGTATGTTTTTCGATCGTATTTTAAGGGCTTTCCGAATGCCTTGTAGTCCTCTTCTTTAAGTTTGAAATGGTAATATTTTTTTCTAAAAAAAGAGTAGATTTTAACTGGATTGGTTTTTCAAGGAGTAAGGGGGGAGGTACTGTTTATCTATATGAGTTCAAGGTAGAAAATGCGCCGGTGCTTAAGGGGGATGTTTTTGTTTGACTGGGTTGAGCCGGTCTTTCTATTGGAGTACGGTTAAATAGGGCGGATGAATAATTAAATAGAGGATTAAATATGGTGTTTTTGGGTTCGGGCGGTTTTAAATCGTGTCAGCTGTTTTTGGTCTTTACCTGCGAAGCTGCTGCGTTTGAAGGGAAATCGGCTCGGTTGCTGTTTGAATGAGTTGGCAATAAAGGAGGGTGAGCGCCAGGGTTTGGTAGTGTTAGGGTCAGGCCAATTTTTGGTATTCAGGATGTAAGCCAACGTATTTTTTAAGCGTGATCAAGGATGTTGCCGATAGTCATTAGAATTAAACGCTTAATTTAAAGATCGGCCTGTGTGATTTTCTCCTGTGTCGCTTAAATGAGGAGGAGGGTGGGAGTGCGATTTTTATGAGTGATTTATTCGTAGGGCAAATCTTTATTGTGCGTAGGAAATGTCTTTGGTTGTTGGTGCTTGGGGGGGGGCACTATGCCCAGGGTGTTGTGACTAGGCTATTGTGCTGACTCTAAAATTCGAACAGCGAAAAAATTGGAATTACCCATGAATAAAGTGCTGATCGTGGATGATCATCCTGTAATTCGTCTTGCTGTGCGTATGCTCATGGAACGACATGGCTACGAAGTTATCGCAGAGACGGATAATGGAGTGGATGCTTTGCAAATGGCGCGTGAGTACGCGCCGGATATTGTAATTCTGGATATTGGTATTCCCAAACTCGACGGGCTTGAAGTTATTGCGCGACTTTCAACACCCGCGATTCCTATAAAGGTGCTAGTGCTGACTTCGCAAGCTCCCGGTCATTTTTCAATGCGTTGCATGCAGGCCGGAGCGGCAGGTTATGTATGCAAGCAGCAGGATTTAACCGAGCTTTTAAGTGCCATCAAAGCTGTGCTTTCCGGTTACAGTTATTTTCCTAACCAAGCGTTGCATTCAGTGCGCTCAAGCCTGGGGAATGCCAGTGAGGCCGATATGGTTAACCGCCTCTCTGGTCGAGAAATGATGGTATTGCAGCAGTTGGCGCGAGGTAAGAGTAATAAGGAAATAGCGGATGGCATGTTTCTGAGCAACAAAACAGTCAGTACCTACAAAACGCGTCTACTGCTCAAGCTCAATGCTCGCTCACTGGTTGATCTTATTGAGCTGGCACAGCGAAATGGCTTGGTGTGAGTGGCAGGGGTGAGGAGCGGTTTGCTCCACAACCCCCTTAACACCAAAAGCCTCCGGGCAGGAGGTTTTTGGTGTTAAGCGCTAACGATTACAAGTCGTAGGGGTAGTCTTCGAGCTCTTTCTGGAGTCTTTTTTCAGCCAGCAAGGCGTCTATCGTCCGGCGTTTAGCCAAGTTGGTTTTAGCGACTTCGACTGGGCGCTCTGTCAATTCAGCGTCGTCCGGGTCGGTCGTTGGAAAATCCTCTACTTCCAGTTGTTCTTTGCCAGTGCTCATTCAGTTCACTCCAGGCTAAGACATTCAATGGCGCCCCTTATAGCGATAAACGCTTTACGGGTAAAAAAGTTTTTCTCAATCGATCCGCCCATAAAACCTCTATCGCTCAATCGTCGGAGGTTTTTTCCTTGAAGTCGCACAAGTCTTCAATGCGGCAACTTCCGCAGCGTGGCTTGCGTGCCTGGCAAACGTAGCGACCATGCAAGATGAGCCAGTGATGGGCATCGAGCAGGTACGGCTTAGGCACGAATTTGATCAATTGCTGTTCAACCTCGACCACATTTTTGCCTGGCGCTATTCCGGTTCGGTTACTGACTCTGAAGATATGGGTATCTACGGCCATGGTCAGTTGCCTGAAAGCGGTGTTGAGCACCACATTGGCTGTTTTTCGTCCTACGCCTGGCAGTGCTTCAAGCGCCTCCCGCGTTTGGGGTATCTCACTGGCATGTCGCTCGATGAGCAAGCGGCACGTTTCAATCACGTTTTTGGCCTTGCTGTTGTACAGGCCAATGGTCTTGATGTATTGCGACAACCCCTCCACCCCCAAAGCGTAGATGGCTTCTGGGGTATTGGCGACCGGGAACAATTTTGCCATGGCCTTGTTCACGCTGACGTCAGTGGCCTGCGCAGACAGAATGACTGCTATCAGCAGTTCGAAAGGCGATGTGTAGGCCAGTTCAGTTTTTGGCTCTGGATTGTCTTCGTGAAACCGACGAAAGATTTCAAGGCGCTTTGCGGCATTCATGGGTAAAAACTTTTCCTGGAGAGCAGTCCGTTAATCGAAGAGAAACGTATCCCGTGACGGCAAGCTATCAGCTTTTGGTTGGGGCTAAAGCGTCGAGTGTCTGTTCTGCCCGTAGCACGGCGTCATTCAAAAGTGCGAGCTCAGCCCTGGTGTGTGCCTGCGTCTGCGCCTTTTTAAGCGCCGCCCGCTGCATGGCCAACTGAATTTTTGCCCGCTTGAGTTCTGCAATCCCGCTGCTGGGTGCAGGCACCGCTATCACCGGGGCGGCCTCCAGTTGCGCCAGGGCTTTTTCGGCAGACTCAAATTGTGCTTGCAGGGCAACCAGTTGTGCCTGCTGTGGGGCCGTCGGCGGGTGACCAAAGGCTTTGAGCGATTTATGCAGTTGGGCCCGAGCCATGGCCAGGGTGACCTTGGCTTTTTTAAGCGCTGCATCGCTGAGCAAGGAGGGCTCTGTCTGCGATGGCTCAAGCGCCAGGGCGTCAGCAGGCGCCACAGGTGCTCGTTGAGCCCGCGCCTGGCGTTCTGCCTGACGTTGCTGTTCATCGCGTCGCAGACGTTCGTCACGTCGCTCGTAACGGCTACGGGCGTGGTTGCGCTTGTCAGTGCGTGCATTGAGCTGCTCTTGCGCCTGTGCAAGCCCGCCGACGATGGGGATCACATTGGCGGGTAGCGGTCGCATTTCGATGCAGTCGACAGGGCAGGGCGCAACGCACAGGTCACAGCCGGTGCATTCATCGACAATCACCGTGTGCATGAGCTTGGCGGCGCCCAATATGGCGTCCACCGGGCAGGCTTGAATGCATTTGGTGCAACCAATGCATTCCGCTTCACGAATGAAGGCCACCTGGGCTAGTGCCACGCCTCGCTCCGTGTCGAGTGCTATAACGGGAATGCTCAGCAGGTTGGCCAGCGCAGCGATGGTTTCAGTCCCGCCGGGGGGGCATTTGTTGATGGCTTCGCCCTGGGTGATACCTTCTGCGTAGGGTTTGCAGCCAGGATGCCCGCATTTTCCGCATTGGGTTTGCGGTAATAAGGCGTCAATACGTTGAATCAGGCTCATGGTGTGATCAGTCCAGCGACAGCGAGCCGCACCCGGGCGACAGTCATCCTGCGCAGTGAGTAATGAGTGCGAGGCGGTTAAACGAACGGCGCTGATTATCCGACATGGCGGGAGGGGAGGCTACAACGAACATCCGCCAGCGACGTGCAGGCCGCTGGCGGATGAGGAGGGCGTGTTACTTGATGCGTTGACCAGGCTTGGCGCCGCTGTCCGGGCTCAGCAGGTAAATTTCTTCACCGCCAGGGCCCGCCGCCATGACCATGCCTTCAGAAACCCCAAAGCGCATTTTGCGGGGTTTGAGGTTGGCAATCATCATGGTCAGGCGACCTTCCAGCTCAGCCGGGTTCGGGTAGGCGCTTTTGATGCCCGAGAACACGTTGCGCTGTTCGTCGCCGATATCCAGGGTCAGACGCAGCAGCTTGTCAGCCCCTTCGACAGCCTCGGCCTTGAGGATCAAGGCGACGCGCAGGTCGACAGCGGCAAACGCGTCAAACTCGATTTCGGCTGCCAAAGGCTCTTTGGTCAGCTCGCCATTGCCTTTTGGCGCAGCAGTACCGGTATCGGTCTGGCTGGCGATCAGGTCTTCCTTGGACGCGTTGACCATAGCTTCCACATGCGCCGGATCGATACGCGTCATCAGCGGTTTGAAAGCATTCAGCTGATGGTTGGCGAGCAAGGTGCTGTGGTCGTCCCAAGTCAAAGGAGCCACATTCAGGAACGCTTCGGCATCGGCTGCCAACTGCGGCAATACCGGCTTGAGGAAGATGATCAACTGGCGGAACAAGTTGACGCCCAAGGCGCACACGGCCTGGACTTCGTCTTGCTTGCCTTCCTGCTTGGCCATGGCCCAAGGCGCCTTTTCGGCGATCCAGGCGTTGGCACGGTCGGCCAGCGCCATGATTTCACGCATGGCGCGCGCGAAGTCACGGGCTTCGTAAGCATCGGCAATGCTTGGTGCTGCAGCCAGGAAGGCTTCAGTCAGCTCAGGCGCTGCGTTGCCTTCAACCATCACACCGGCATTGCCTTTGTGGATGAAGCCTGCGCAACGGCTGGCAATGTTGACCACTTTGCCGATCAGGTCAGAGTTGACCTTTTGTACGAAGTCTTCGAGGTTCAAGTCCAGGTCATCGACGCCACGGCCCAATTTGGCCGCGTAGTAGTAGCGCAGGTATTCCGGCGACAGGTGATCAAGGTAGGTGCGCGCCTTGATAAATGTGCCACGGGACTTGGACATTTTTTGGCCGTTAACGGTCAAGTAGCCGTGAACGTTGATCGCGGTAGGCTTGCGATAGCCTGCGCCTTCGAGCATGGCTGGCCAGAACAGGGCGTGGAAGTTCACGATGTCCTTGCCGATGAAGTGGTAAAGCTCGGCGCTGGAGTCTTTGTTCCAGTACGCGTCGAAGTCCAGTTCAGGGCGGCGTTCGCACAGGTTCTTGAAGCTGGCCATGTAGCCGATCGGCGCGTCCAGCCAGACGTAGAAGTACTTGCCTGGCTCGCCCGGGATTTCGAAACCGAAATACGGCGCATCGCGGGAGATGTCCCACTCTTGCAGGCCGCTATCCAGCCATTCGGCGATTTTGTTTGCGACCGCATCTTGCAGCGCGCCGCTTCGTGTCCAGCTTTTGAGCATAGCTTCGAAGTCGGGCAGCTTGAAGAAGAAGTGCTGGGAATCCTTGAGAACCGGTGTGGCACCGGAAATCGCCGACTTCGGATTTTTCAGGTCCGTCGGAGCGTAAGTTGCGCCGCATTTTTCGCAGTTATCGCCGTACTGATCATCAGTGCCGCATTTAGGGCAGGTGCCCTTGATGAAGCGGTCGGCCAGGAACATTTTCTTTTCCGGGTCGAAGTACTGAGTAATCGAGCGCGTAGCGATATGGCCGGCTTCGCGCAGCTTGATGTAAATCGCACTCGACAGCTCACGGTTTTCTTCGGCGTGAGTCGAGTGATAGTTATCGAACTCCACGAGGAATTCGGAGAAGTCGGCGCAGTGTTCGGCCTGCACGTTGGCGATCAGTTGCTCAGGTGTGATGCCTTCTTTTTCGGCACGCAACATGATGGCCGAGCCGTGGGCGTCGTCTGCGCAGACATACGTGCATTGGTTGCCGCGTTGCTTTTGATAGCGCACCCACATATCGGTCTGGATGTACTCAAGCATATGGCCAAGGTGGATTGAACCATTGGCATAGGGCAGGGCGCTGGTGACGAGGATCTTGCGTGGCTCGGACATGGGGCTCGGCTACTTGATGAGACGGTGGTCGGCCACTATAAAGCGCCGGGCAATATATTTCACCCCGTGGGCGGCTATCTGATGCTTTCTGATGTTTTTGACCGGTTCAAAAGCCTGCGCCAGGTGATTTATTACAGGTACGATAGCGACCTGTTTCACTCAGCCTTTTTCGGGAGTTGCCCATGAGCGCAGTCAATCGCGCAGCGGTGGAGGCCGTCCTTCGCCAATACACCGACCCATATTTGAACCAGGATCCGGTCAGCGCCGGGTGTGTACGTCACATTGAAGTCCAGGGCGAGCATGTCAATGTTCAGCTCGAACTGGGTTATGCCGCCGGCCTGTTCAAGAATGGCTGGGCGCAAATGCTGCAAATGGCCATCAGCAATCTGGAGGGCGTGTCCTCGGCCAAGGTTGAGATCAATTGCGTGATTGCCCCGCACAAGGCGCAGGCGCAAATCCCGGGGCTGGCCAATGTGAAAAACATTGTGGCCGTTGCCTCGGGCAAAGGCGGCGTGGGTAAATCCACCACGGCAGCCAACCTGGCGCTGGCGCTGGCGCGTGAAGGAGCGCGAGTGGGGATCTTAGATGCTGATATTTATGGCCCTAGCCAGGGCGTGATGTTCGGTATCGCTGAGGGTACCCGCCCGAAAATTCGTGATCAGAAATGGTTTGTGCCGATTGAGGCGCATGGCGTTGAGGTCATGTCGATGGCGTTTTTGACTGACGACAACACGCCGATGGTCTGGCGCGGCCCCATGGTGTCGGGCGCCTTGTTGCAGTTGGTGACCCAAACCGCCTGGAATGACCTCGATTACCTGGTGATCGACATGCCGCCCGGCACGGGCGATATCCAGCTGACCCTGGCGCAGAAAGTCCCGGTGGCAGGTTCTGTGATTGTGACGACCCCGCAAGACCTGGCTTTGCTCGATGCACGCAAGGGTGTCGAGATGTTCCGTAAGGTGAACATTCCGGTGCTGGGTGTTGTAGAGAACATGGCTGTGCACATTTGCTCGAACTGTGGCCACGCAGAGCATTTGTTCGGTGAAGGCGGTGGCGAGAAACTGGCGACCCAATACGGTGTGGAAGTTCTGGCCTCGTTGCCGCTGGCGATGGAAATCCGCGAGCAGGCCGATAACGGCAAACCGACCGCGATTGCCGACCCCAATAGCCCGATTGCCTTGATCTACCAAGAGCTGGCCCGTCACGTCGGTGCGCGGATTGTTCTGAGCGAAGCCGCCACCCAGGCCATGCCGACCATTACCACCAGCGACGACTGATACCCCGTAAACCCCTGTAGGAGCGAGCTTGTCTCGCGATCTTTTTAAAAGATCAAAAGATCGCGAGGCAAGCTCGCTCCTACAAGGTCTTTAAACGACAGGCATAAAAAAACCCCGCTTTTAAGGGCGGGGTTTTTTACTGGATCAGTACAAGTTAGATAACTTGAACTTCCTCAGCTTGCATGCCTTTCTGACCGCGAGTAGCGATGAAAGAAACCTGTTGGCCTTCTTTCAGGCTCTTGAAGCCGTCGGATTGGATTGCTTTGAAGTGAACAAACAGGTCGTCACCGGATTGTGGAGTGATGAAGCCGAAGCCTTTTTCATCGTTGAACCACTTAACGGTACCAGTTTGGCGATTAGACATGGTGTAACTCCTTGAACAAAGATAACTGCGACGCAGGAAGAGCCCTGGCCGAGACTGAGTGCAAAGAGCAGGAAAAATTCTTGGAGATGGTTGGATCGAAATTCAACATATCGTGTAGAGATTCTCAGTGACACAAGCAGCACAGTGGCGCCACCTTACCCCTTTTTCCGGAACGTGCAAAGGGTCTTTGCGAAGGTTTCTCGAAAAACGTGACTGATGGTTGCCCGTACAGCCTGTATTCAGTGCGCCTACAGCTATTTTCAAGAATTTCCCCCCAGCCTTTGAACCGAAACCCCGGCCCCGGTAAGATGCCGAACAGAATTTTTCCACCTCGCTATTCAGGACACCCCCGCCATGAGCATCAAATCAGACAAGTGGATTCGCCGCATGGCGCAAGAGCACGGCATGATCGAACCTTTCGTTGAGCGCCAGGTGCGCGGCGAAGGGGCTGATCGTCTGATTTCTTACGGCGTGTCGAGCTACGGTTATGACGTGCGCTGTGCCAATGAATTCAAGGTGTTCACCAACATCAATTCGGCCACCGTTGATCCGAAAAACTTCGATGAAGGCAGCTTTGTCGATGTCACCAGCGATGTCTGCATCATCCCGCCCAACTCCTTCGCCCTGGCGCGCACCGTTGAATACTTCCGTATTCCACGCAACGTGCTGACCATCTGCCTGGGTAAAAGCACCTACGCGCGTTGCGGCATCATCGTTAACGTGACGCCGCTTGAGCCAGAGTGGGAAGGCCACGTGACGCTGGAGTTCTCGAACACCACCACACTGCCTGCCAAAATCTATGCAAACGAAGGTGTAGCGCAGATGCTGTTCTTCGAATCCGATGAAGAATGTGAAGTGTCGTACAAGGATCGTGGCGGCAAGTACCAGGGCCAGCGTGGTGTGACTTTGCCACGTACCTGACGAACAGCAGGAATTTCTGAGCGAAAAAGCACTCTATTGACTGTATTCCGGTTTCGCACCTCAGCGAACCGGACATCGCTCAGGAGTGCCCCATGAAGATCGATCCGAGTATCCGCGCCAAACTGGCAAACCTTGAGCCCAATCAGGTTGGATTATTGGCCTGGTCGCTACTCGCGTATCCCCAGTTGCATGCAGGTGGCATTCCCGGCCAGCCTGACCCAGACACCCCGCAACCCACCGAACCTGGCGTGCCCACACTGCCGGATGAAGCTCCGCCTGCCCCAGTGGCGTGATCAACCGTCTGTAGCTGCTGCATTGTCAGCAGCTACACGAACAGGCGCTACTTCAAGTTGCCGCTCAAAAACTGGCGCAAACGCTCGCTTTGAGGGTTGTCCAGTACGTCACTTGGCGGACCTTGTTCCTCAATCAATCCCTGGTGAAGGAACACCACTTGACTCGCCACTTTGCGGGCGAAGTTCATTTCGTGGGTGACCATGATCATGGTCCGGCCCTCTTCGGCCAGCCCCTGAATCACCCTCAAGACTTCACCCACCAGCTCCGGGTCCAGTGCCGAGGTTGGCTCATCGAACAGCATCACTTCGGGTTCCATCGCCAATGCCCTGGCAATGGCGACACGCTGCTGCTGGCCGCCGGAGAGGAAGGCCGGGTATTGATCAGCCACTCTGGAAGGCAAGCCGACTTTATCCAGATAACGTCTTGCGCGCTCCTCGGCGTCTTTTTTACTGACCCCCAGCACCCGATGCGGTGCCAGGGTGATGTTCTCCAGCACCGTCATGTGGCTCCACAGGTTGAAGTGCTGAAACACCATGGCCAGCCGGGTACGCAGGCGTTGCAACTCAGCATCGTCAGCAACCCGCATGCCGTTTTTGTCGCTGATCATGCGAATCAACTTTCCATCAAGGCTGATGGCGCCATCGTTGGGTGTTTCGAGAAAGTTGATGCAGCGCAAAAAGGTGCTCTTGCCCGAGCCGCTGGCGCCAATCAGGCAAATGACGTCCCCGGTTTTCGCCTTGAGCGACACACCCTTGAGCACTTCGTTGTCGCCATAACGTTTGTGCAAGCCGTCGACGCTGAGTTTGTACATGCACACCTCAAGCAGAGAGTAGGTAGCCGCTGCGATAGGCTTCACGCCCCGCGACATGAGCTATCACCATGCCCGCGGTGGCCATGCGCCTTACCGAGCGGGCGTAAACTAGGCCTTCGCGGGTGGTGTAAACCGGGGTGAGCCGGTCGCTGACAGGGTCGATAACGTCCGCTACCAATTGACCGGCACTCAGGTAGTCACCGGGTTTGACGTGAAACACCAGCACGCCCCCCGCCGTTGAGGCAACGGGCTCGACACCGGCCAGCGGGGTAGCGGGGTACAGCAGCTCAGGCAAACGGCTGGCTTGGCCTTCAATCGCGCCGAGCGTAATCAGGTAATCAATCAGCGCCTGGCAATCCTGCTCGGCGAGGGCGTGACTGACGTCACCTTGGCCGCGTAACTCCACAGTCACTGAGAAACTGCCCTGTGGAATCTCAAAGCTGCCCTCAAACCGCTGCTGCAAGGTCCACCACAGCAGGGTGAAGCACTCATCAAACGACAGGCCGCCCGAGTCGGTTGCCAGCAGGCTGGCCTGGGCTGCGAGGTAGCGCGCCAACGGCTCAACCTGCGGCCAGGCGTCAGGGGTGGTGTACAGGTGAGGCACGGCTTCAAAGTCGCAGTGCAGGTCCAGTACCACATCCGCATCGCACGCCAGGGTTTGCAGGGTCAGACGCTGAGATTGCAGCTGGGTTGCCGGCACCTGTGCGGCCAGCGCCTTGCGCAGGTGCTGGCGGATGATCTGCCGGTTTTGCTCAGGGTCGGGGGTCAGCAGCCCTTCGATTTCATCACCGATCTGCGTGCTCAAGTCCAGAAAGTTGCGGTTGAAGTTCTGCCCGCTTTCCAGCTCATAACGCCCCAGCGGGATGTCCATGACCACTTGTTCCAGCCCGATCGGGTTGGCCACGGGCACCACCACGATTTCGCTGCGCAAGCGACCAGCGCTTTCGAGTTCGGCCAAGTGTTTTTTCAGATGCCACGCCACCAGCATGCCGGGCAGTTCATCGGCATGCAGTGAGGCTTGAATGTAGATCTTGCCCTGTGGCTTGGCCGGGCCGTAGTGGAAGCTGTGAATCTGCCTCTCGGTGCCTGGAACGGGGGCCAGCAAAGGATGGGTTTGATGTTGCGCCATGGTTGAGTCCTAGTGAGCAGGGCCGAGGAAAGCCAACCAGCGGCGTTCCGCCAGTCGAAACAAACCGACCAAAATAAAGGTCACGCACAAATAGATGATGGCGGCGATGCCGAACGACTGGAAGGTCAAAAAGGTCGCTGAGTTAGCGTCCCTTGCGACTTTCAACACATCAGGGATCGTTGCGGTAAAGGCCACGGTGGTCGAATGCAGCATCAGGATCACCTCATTGCTGTAAAACGGCAATGAACGGCGTAAGGCCGAGGGCATGATGACGTAGGCATAAAGCTTCCAGCCACTCAGGCCGTAGGCTTTGGCCGCTTCAATTTCGCCGTGGGCCATGCTGCGAATGGCGCCGGCGAAAATTTCTGTGGTGTAGGCGCAGGTGTTGAGGGCGAAGGCCAGAATTGTGCAGTTCATGGCATCGCGAAAAAACTCATTGAGCAGCGGTTGGGCGCGAACGGCGGCGATGCTGTAGATCCCGGTGTAGCAAATCAGCAGCTGTATATACAGCGGTGTTCCGCGAAACACATACGTGTAGAACTGCACCGGCCAACGGATCCAGCGTCTGGATGAAACCCTGGCGATAGACAGCGGGATAGACAGCACAAAGCCGATGATCAGCGCGGCGCTCAACAGCCACAGCGTCATGGCCAGCCCGGTGATTTGGCTACCGTCGCTGTACAGAAACGGCCGCCAGTACTCTTGCAACAACTCGATCATCGTACGGCCTCCCGGCAGCCCACGGCATAACGGCGTTCCAGTCGCCGCAAAACCACGTTCGAGGCGCTGGTGATTGCCAGATAGATCAGTGCGGCAATCACCAAAAAGTAAAACAGTTCATAGGTGCTTTTGCCCGCATCCTGGGCCGCCTTGACCAGATCGGCCAAGCCAATGATCGACACCAGAGCTGTGGCCTTGAGCATCACCATCCAGTTATTGCCAATGCCTGGCAGAGCGAAGCGCATCATTTGCGGAAATACCACAAAGCGAAAGCGTTGCCAGCGTTTCAGGCCGTAGGCGGTGGCGGCTTCGACCTGGCCACGGGGCACCGAGAGGATCGCGCCCCGAAAGGTCTCGGTGAAATACGCGCCATAGATAAACCCCAGCGTGATTACGCCTGCGCTGAACGGGTTGATCTCGATGTAATCCCAATCCATGGCATCTGTCAGGCTGGTCAGCCAGGTTTGCAGGCTATAAAAAATCAGCAGCATCAGTACCAGGTCCGGTACGCCGCGAATCAGCGTGGTATAGAGCTGGGCCGGCAGGCGCAACAGTCTCAGGCTGGAGAGTTTGGCGCTGGCCCCAAGCAGGCCGAGCAACACGCTCACGGCCAGCGACAGGACCGATAACTTGATGGTCATCCAGGTGCCTTCCAGCAGCAGGGGGCCGAACCCCTGCAAGCTGAGGGCAGACAATCCAAGGTTCTGCACGAGGTTTTCAAACATGACAGTCGAACCCAAGACGTTGAAAAAGGCACCCATGCGCGCATGGGTGCCAGCGCGTTATTTGCCGCTGTACAGATTCAAGTCGCCGAAGTGTTTTTGCTGGATTTTGGTGTAGGTGCCATCGTCGTGTAACGCTTTGATACCTTTGTTCAGCAGGGTTTGTAGCGCTTGGTTACCTTTCTTGATACCCACCGCAGTTTTGGACGGCAGCAGAGGATCGTCAATGGCTGCGCTGATTTCGTAACCGGCACCTTGCGGCGATTTCAGAAAGCCCAGTTCAGCCTGCAGCATGTCTTGCACCGAAGCGTCGAGACGGCCGGAAATCAGGTCGGCATAGACTTGGTCCTGGTTGGCATAGGCCTGAGTTTTGACTCCAGCTTTATCCAGCACCGCTTTGGCGTAAGCTTCCTGGATGGTGCCTTGTTCGTAGCCCACGGTTTTGCCTTTGAGCGAGGCGGTATCAGCGCTCAACCCTGAGCCTTTTTTGTACACCAGCGATGTCGGGCCGGAGAACAGCTCGTTAGAGAAGTCGATGACTTTTTCGCGAGCGGGGGTCACGGTCATCGACGAGATAACACCGTCGAATTTGTTGGCTTTAAGCCCGGGCACCATGCCGTCGAAGTCGGATTCGACCCATTTGCACTTCACTTTCAGCTCGGCGCAAATGGCGTTGCCCAAGTCGATATCAAAACCCACCAGGCTGCCGTCAGCGGCCTTGGATTCAAAGGGTGCATAAGACGGGTCAACGCCGAAGCGCAGCTCTTTGTACTCTTTGGCCAGAACAGAACCCGCAGCCATGCATAAAGTCAGTGCAGAAAGGGCCAGAAATGCTTTTTTCATTGTTCAATCCCTAATAACCGGTTGCTGGAGCGTAACGACGTCATAGACGAAGCAATAACCGAACCACATGGGGTTGAGGGGGCGTTTAAAGCCGGGAAGGGAGTAAAAAGCGGCGGATGTGCGCTACAAAAGAGCGCTGAAAAAGGCGTGATCCAAAACAGTGCGCAGGCACTAAGATCTGATTGGCTTCTAGGGTAGGAACTGCCGCAGGCTGTGATCTTTACCGATCAAAAGATCGCAGCCTGCGCCAGCTCCTACAAAGCCCTAAGCCTGGCTTACTTGCCGGGCACCAAGGTGAGGCGGGTTTTGCCGTACGCGCTGTCAAAGTTCTGCGGCTGCATCGGGAAGCGCATGTATTGCCCCTTCAGCCATGGATCAATGCCGTCAGCGTAATGCGGGCTCGCCGGGTTGCTGGATTGCCCGGTGCTGTTCTGGCCCATCATCGGTTCGCTTTGGCCGAAGTCGACGATCATGCGCATGGCTGGAATCACGGTGGTTGCAAAGCTGTCGCTGCCAATGCTGTAGGCCGCCGTGTTCAGTGTGGTGTGATCGCCGCCCGCAGCAATGGGCCCGCGCACGGTCTGGCCATTGCTGTTGCGCCACAGGTAGTGGTGCAGTTTGCCCCACTGCCATGCGCGGTGGTCGCTGCCCATCAGGCTGTCGCCCGTGGTAATGGCGGCTGCCAGGCTACGGGCCAGAATGGCCGGCTTGTCTTCTTTTTGCGGGGTGCGGGTGTCGTCCCAGAACGGGCTGTCTTCACGCCCCAGCAAGTGATCGCTGAGGGCCGAGTACGACAAGTTACTGTTGCCAATAAAAGCCTTCCAGGTGGCGCTGGACTCCGGGCCCAGTTTGTCGAGGAAGATTTGCCGGGTGCTTGCCTGCAAGAATAACTCGTACAGCGCCGCATCAGCCGAGGTCGGGCTGAGCTTGCCATCAAAGGCCATCAATCGGCTCAGGGCTTCATTGGCTTTGGCCTGATCGACAGCAGGCAAGGCGGCGATGGCGTGTTTCAGCGGCTGGGCCATGCCCGGTGCACTGAACATGGCCTTGAGTTTGGCGGCAAACAAGGTGGTCTGGTCGTACTGCATGGCGATCATGCTGCGGGCATCCTGTTTGCCGTTGCCTGCCAATTGGGCCAGGCGCTCGCTGCGCTCAGGCGACAACCACGAATTGGACAGCTGCATGCCGTAACCGTAAGCGGCCGTGCGCTGGTTTGCAGTGCCCAACCAGCCCTGCGCCGGGTCTTGATCGTAAGGGTGGAGCATGGCGTCAGCGTAACCGTCCCAGTCATAACGGCTGTCCCAGCCCGGTGACGGGTACAGGCCCACGCCATCGCGGCGGTTAGGGTACAGGCCGGTGACCTGCCAACCGATATGGCTGGCATCGGCGTACAGCAGGTTCAGCGCAATCGCACGGATCTCACGACTGGCGTCTGACGCGCTTTCACTGTTTTGCGCACGGGACAGGTCGAAGAACGCATCCAGGGTTTTGTCGCCCTTGAAGTCCGGAGTTTGTAGGGCCAGCCCCAGGCTGCTGTTCAGCGCCGTGGTCGTGCCAACCACACTGTTCAGCAGTGGGCCGTGGCGTGTTTCGTAAATGACTTCGCGAGTCGGGCGCTGACCTTTGACGAAAAAGGTTTCGTTGCGCACCGAGGCGGGTAGCCATTTACCGTCGGCCAGGTAATACAGGCTGTTGCCCTGGCGCTTGAGTTTTTCCAGGAACACATCCTGGTTGTCGCCCATGGCCATGCTCATGCCCCACGCAACCTTACCGTTGAAACCGGCCAGCAGTGTTGGCAAGCCCGCAATCGAGGCGCCCGCTGCCTGGTATTTAGGCGCGCGAATCTGCACGTAGCTCCAGGCCGAGGGAACGCCAATCGGCTGGTGAATATCGTTGGCCAGCAGGCTTTTGCCACTGCGGCTGCGTTGTGGGCCGATGGCCCAATCGCTGGATGCCGTGACGCCCGGCAGATTGAGGGCGGTTACGCGCTCAAGCGCCTGAGTGACGCCGGTTAACCCCGGCAACTGGCTGGCCAGATTCAAGCCGTTGAGTTTTTCGGCTTCAGCGGTGGGCAGTTGTTCATTGGGGTAGGTCGGCGTCAGCCACGCGAGGTGGCCGGCGCCGACTTTTTGCGCCAGTACCAGTGTGTTGAGCTCTTCTTGCAGGTTGACCGAGGTCGAGAAGTTCAACAGGCTAAAAATCAGGGCCGAGTCTTCGGGTTTCCAGTACTCCGCTTTGTAGCCCGCCTGGGCGAGGTCGGCAGGGAGCTTGTCGCGGTAGCGGAACAGATACGCGTTGACGCCGCGGGCATAGACCTCAAAGAACTTTTTGAGGCGGGGTGAGGAGCTTTTGTACAGCTCGTCAGCGGTTTTTTTCAGATTGATGCTGCGCATTAAACGGTCGCTGTCCAGCGCATCGGGGCCGTCCAGCTCGGCCAAGCGGCCTTGGGCCAGCAAGCGCAGGCGCACCATCTGGCTGATCCGGTCACCGGCGTGGACATAGCCCAAGGTGAACAGCGCATCATGGAAACTGCTGCTTTCGATCAGCGGGATGCCTTGGCTGTTGCGTCGCACCGAGACGTTTTGCGCCAAACCTTTTAGCGGCTGCATACCGGAAGCCGGCAGCAGGCTCTCGCCGGACAGTGAGTTAAGTTGGCAACCGGACAAGCCCAGCAGGCTGACCATCGCCGCGGCAACGCCGAACCGGGGTAAAAAATGAGTGAGGGCTGGCGAGGCCATGGCAAAGCTCCTGCGGGGGGAATGTCATCGAAAGGCGCTACGTTAGTGAGGCCGATGACACTGCGCAAGTGCTATCTATGGCGCTGTGCGGGGCTATTCGCTGGAGCTGGTTTGCATCGCGATCTTTGGGTTTTATAAACAATCGCGACGCAAGCCTGCACCTGCAGATAAGGGGGCTATTTTGGCGGGTTGATCTTGTCTACCAGTGCGTACGCACGTTGGGTCGCCGGGCGAGCTTTGATGCGCTCAAACCACACTTTCAGCGCAGGGAAGTCATCCAGGTTTTGGCCTTGAAGCTCATGTGACACGGTCCACGGGTAAATCGCCATGTCAGCAATGCTGTATTCGTCGCCCGCAACAAACTGACGGCCTTCCAGTTGCTTGTTCAACACACCGTACAGACGAGCGGTTTCGTCGGTGTAGCGCTTGAGCGCATAAGGGATTTTCTCGGCCAGGCGCTTGAAATGATGGTTTTGCCCGGCCATTGGCCCCAGTCCACCCATTTGCCAGAACAGCCATTGCAAGGCTACTTGCCGCCCACGCAGGTCTTTAGGCAAAAACTGACCGGTTTTTTCCGCGAGATACAACAAAATTGCGCCGGATTCGAACAGCGACAGCGGTTCACCGCCATCGGCCGGATCGTGGTCGACAATGGCCGGAATGCGGTTGTTTGGGGCGATCTTCAAGAAGGAGGGTTCGAACTGCTCGTTTTTACTGATATTGACCGGGTGAATCGTGTACGCCAGGCCCGCTTCTTCAAGAAACAGGGAGATTTTGTGGCCGTTTGGCGTAGTCCAGTAATAAAGATCGATCATGAAGGGCTCCAGAAGGGAAGATTCACACAGCAGTCGCGGATCTCTGCGAACGCCTGTTTTACTCCCAATGGTCCCTTGGTTACAAAAGGTTTACGTAGCTCCTGAAACAAACACGCCGCACGTGCTCAAGGCAGGTGCGGCGCGGGCAGAGCGGTCTGAAGTATCAGGCGCCGTGGCACTTCTTGAACTTTTTGCTGCTGCCACACGGGCAAGCATCGTTACGACCAACGTCTTTCAAGGCGTTGCGCACCGGCTCTTGTGGCGCGTGGCCGCAGTTCGGGCCGTGTACATGGCCGTGATCGTGGTCATGATGGTCATGATCGTGGTTGCAGTCTGGGCCATGAACGTGGGGTTGCTGGGTCATTACTCAATCACTCTGGAATAAAATCGCCGGGCATTATCTCGCCTTTACGCACCACGTGCACGTCGTAACCGAAGAACAGGCCGGTCTGTAACGTACCGTCGAGCCGATAAGGGATCGGCTCGTCGGGCGACTCAAGCAATTTGATCAACGGGCGCATGTGTTGCCACAGGTTGGTCCGCACCGGCACCACCAGATCTGCATGGCTGTTGGGCTCGACACTGAACCAGCGGCTGTACTCACCCTCAGCCAGTTTTACCGGCCCTAAATAAAGGCTGTAGACCAGCCCGCGCACGGTGAGGGTGGAGTCGTTCGGGTTGTCGATTCTAAAGTGCAGCTTGAAACGTTGTTCCAGCAATTTGGCCCGGACCAACTCGACACGCTCCAGTTTTAACTGGGGGTCTTTGTCATCTGCGCCAAACCACGAAGCGCAGCCTGACAGCGCCAGGATCATCACCAGCGCAAAGGTTTTGGTTAAGCGAGCTTTAGAATCCATTCTTTACTCCCGGCTTATTGGCCGAAGAAACCCGCGCAGCATTTTTTGAACTTCTGCCCGCTGGCGCAAGGGCAACCATCATTACGCCCCACCTTGAGTGGCACCGTCGGGTCGATGAAGTACCAACGCCCTGCATTCTGTACAAATGACGAGCGTTCCCGATGGCTGTGCTCGCCATTGACGTCATGCCAGCGCGCGGTAAAGGTCACAAAGGCATGCTCTGGCTGACCACCGAAAACCTCGTTGCTTTCAACGTCCAGGCCCAGCCAGGTGCTTTGAGCGCTCCACTGCGCGATGGACGGGCGATCGAGCCCGGCTTGCTGCACAGGCAGCGTGGTCTCGACCAGATAGTCAATCAACCCCAGCACATAGGCGCTGTAGCGCGAGCGCATCAGGGTTTCGGCGCTAGGGGCCGGGTGTCCGGCGTGATAAGTCCCGCAGCAGGCGCTTAGCAAGTTGCCGCTGCCACACGGGCAAATAGATGTACTCATCGGCTTACCACCAGTACTTGCCAAAGTTTTCCGGGTTGGCCCAAAACCTGGCGTTGAGCCAGTCGGGTACTTGTTTGTATTCGCGTAAGTCGTAAGTAAAGAGGGTCAATATCTGTTCGTCACGCTGAAAACGCTCATTGTTTTGTAGGGCTAAAGCGAAAAAGTCCGTTTCTTTCCAATCGCAAGCTGTGAGATCCGCCAGTACGGCGATGCGGCTGGCGTTCAAGTTACGAATTCCGCCCAGCAATTCCAGGCCTTCGCGCTTGGACAGGTGCTCCAGACAGTCGACCGCCAGGGCCAGGTCGAAACGTTGTGCCGCTACGTCGGCAGGCAGTGCGCCCGGCATTGCCTGGGCGACATGAACATCAGGGTGGGCCTGTTTATAGGCCTCCAATGCCGGGAACTGGCTGGCGCCGACCACCAGGACACGTTGTGGAGAGTAAGTGTCGAGCAACGCCGCTAACGCTTGCTGAGGTGTTCGTGTGGAAAAAGCAGGGGTCGTCATCTCAAGTCCTCAATCAGAGCGCACAAGACTAGCCTGCCCGGAGCCTGTGGCCTAGGTCTGTCAGCGTTTGATTACGAGCAGGTGCTAACGGGGTACCACCTTTCATTGCCACTGGCAGAGGTAAATATCTGAAAGGGCCTGTGACCGCTCTGGCGTCTGCCGAACAATGGCTTTTGCCGTTAACCACGTAATGACATGAGCTACGGGTTAAATGCCTCAATTGCGTGGCGTGCGTAGCGAGGTATTTTTGCAGGGACCTCTGGCGCAGCTATCCTGCTAGCCGTTAATGTTCGCTTAAAGAAAAACATAGAAAGGGCTGTTGCATGAAGGTGCTTTGGGGACTGGGGAAGGTGCTGACGTTGTTGTTCTGGGTTGTCGTTGCGATCAACGTTTTCAAACCCCTGAGCAATCCGTTCGACCTGCTGATCAACCTGGCGGGTAGTCTGCTGTTTTTGACCCATTTGCTTGAGCTGCTGCTGTTCAATAGCAGCCTGCAAGGGCGCCCACACCCTTGGCGCGACCGACTCTACATCCTTTTGGTAGGCATCCTGCACGTTCAAACTCTCCCTAAATCTTCCGGACAGGGCAACAGTCATGCGTAAGTTATGTTTAATGGCAGCCCTTTGCAGTCCGTTTGCCCATGCCGAGGTGGTGCAGGTCGAGGCTAACTCGATGATGCGTCTGCCCGCGAATGTGGCCGTTCTGACACTCGAAAAACTCGATGTGGCGGACTACGGCACTCTGCTGATTCCGGCGGGTGTCAGTCAGGTCAACATTGATCAACTGCATCTGGGGCATGAATCACGCATTGTCATCGTGCCGGCCGAGCGTGGGATTGAACTGCGTGTAGCCAATGCCGAGTTGGGTGAAGGCAGCCAGATCAGCACGCGCGGTGCAGCGGGGACGTATGAAAAACCGGCCAGACCTGCCCGCGATCTGAGCCTGAGAATCGAAGCGTTGCAAGCCGATCAACTGTCCATCGACGCCCGTGGCGGCACTGGCGCTCCGGGTTTTGTCGGGCTTGATGGTGGCAACGGCGCTGAACCGGGTTGCACCTGGGGATCAGCCGGAGCAGGCGCCAATGGTGACGACGGCGGTAATGGACATCAGGGCGCTGCGGGCGCACACGTCCGGGTCGAACTGCCCCGAGACTTCCCTGATGATCAGATCAAAGTACTGGTCGACGGCGGTGCAGGCGGCAAACCCGGCGCGGCTGGGCGGGCAGGTGCGGGTGGCAAATCCAAAGGCTGCATTGTTTACCGTACCGATGGCGGCAAGTCGGGTCGCCCGGGGCAAACCGGGCAACCGGGTGATGCTGGCCCGGCAGGCGCCGTGACGGTCCAGCGGTTGTAAGAAGCGCCCACTCCTCGCGATTTTTTAAACATTAAAAGATCGCGAGGCAAGCTCGCTCCTGCAGTTGGGAGGTAGGGACCCCTTCAAAAAATCGGGCGCGCCCCGGCAATCGCCACCAGCGCCAGCCCTATCAGCAAATTACACCCGACCAGACGGCGAATCCGCCCCATCACCGCCGCGCCTGCCGCCCATTCCTGAGCCTCAACGGCCTTGCGCAATTCGGGCAGTTGCAGTGATTGAATGCGGATAAACAGGGCGACCATGACGATGTACACGCCCATCATGATCTGCACATAACGGGGCGCCGTTTCGAACCCGCTAAAGCGCATGTGCAGCAGGCCGACACCGCTTATCGGCAAAATAACCACCGCGACCCACACCCAGCCAAAAAAACGTTGAAACACTTCAACCCACAGTTTTAGCCGGGCAGGGCCCTCCAGGGCCGTCATTGCGGCGGGGCGCAGGATCATCCAGGCGAAAAACATCCCGCCCACCCAGATCAGGGCAGCCAGTAAATGCAGGCTGTAAGTAACAGCGAAGGTGGTCATTGGGGTACTCCGTTCGGCGCAGGATCAATTAGCGGGGTATGATAGCGGCCATTCGAACCACTGAAAATTTATCCAGCGTTTCTTGCGCCCGAAGAACCATGATTAGTACCGAACTCAAATCCCAGATCCAGGGCGCTTATTCGCGTTTTCTCGAAGCCAAGAGCCTCAAGCCGCGCTATGGCCAGCGTCTGATGATTGCTGAAGTCGCCAAAGTGCTGGGCGATATCGATACCGACGAAGAAAACCATCGTACCGGCGACCCGGCGGTGGTGGCCGTTGAAGCGGGCACCGGTACCGGTAAAACAGTGGCTTACAGCATGGCCGCCATTCCGACCGCCAAGGCTGCGGGCAAGCGCCTGGTGATTGCCACGGCAACTGTCGCCCTGCAGGAGCAGATTGTCTACAAAGACCTCCCAGACCTGATGCGTAACAGCGGGTTGAATTTCAGCTTTGCGCTGGCCAAGGGCCGTGGGCGTTACATGTGTCTGTCCAAACTCGACATGCTGCTGCAAGAAGGCCACGCGCAAACCGCGACCGCGCAGCTGTTTGAAGAGGAAGGCTTTAAGATTGAAGTCGACGAAGCCAGCCAAAAACTGTTTACCAGCATGATCGAAAAGCTGGCCGGCAATAAATGGGACGGTGACCGTGACAGCTGGCCCCAGGCGCTGGAAGACCAGGACTGGGCGCGTCTGACCACGGATCACAGCCAGTGCACCAGCCGCCATTGCCCGAACTTCGGTCAGTGCGCCTTTTACAAGGCTCGCGAAGGCATGGGCAAGGTCGATGTGATCGTCACCAACCATGACATGGTGCTGGCTGACCTGGCGTTGGGCGGTGGCGCGGTTTTGCCCGACCCGCGTGACACGCTCTATGTGTTCGACGAAGGTCACCACCTGCCAGACAAAGCCATCGGTCACTTTGCCCACTACACCCGTTTGCGCTCGACCGCTGACTGGCTGGAGCAAACCGGCAAAAACCTCACCAAACTGCTCGCTCAGCATCCGTTGCCGGGCGACTTGGGGCGTTTGCTGGAGCAAGTACCGGAGCTGACCAAAGAGATCAAGGCCCAGCAGCAATTCATGTTCAGCGCCTGTGAGCAAATCGCTGACTTCAAGGTCGGCGAAGAGCCAGAAGGCCGTGAACGCCCGCGCCACCGTTTTGTGGGTGGCGTGATCCCTGATCACCTGCGTGAAATGGGCATTGAACTGAAGAAGGGCTTTTCACGCCTGACCGACGTGTTCACCCGTTTGACCGACCTGCTCAAGGACGGCATGGAAGGGGAGGTCAACATCGGCATCTCCAGCCAGCAGGCCGAGGAGTGGTACCCGTTGTTCGGCAGCCTGCTGTCGCGGGCTCAGGGCAACTGGGAGTTGTGGACGGCCTTCACCACTGAAGACCCTGAAGACAACCCGCCCATGGCGCGCTGGCTGACCCTGGCTGAAAGTGGTTCGCTGTTCGACATCGAGGTCAACGCCAGCCCGATTCTGGCGGCCGAGATGCTGCGTCGTAACCTGTGGAACGTGGCTTACGGTGCGCTGGTGACCTCGGCGACGCTGACCGCATTGGGCACGTTTGATCGCTTCCGCATGCGCGCCGGCCTACCGAAAACCGCAGTCACAGCGATTGTGCCGAGCCCGTTCCATCACGCCGATGCGGGAGTGTTGCGTGTACCGGACCTCAAGGCTGACCCGCGCGATGCGACTGCGCACACGGCGGCGATCATTCGTGATCTGCCGGGGCTGGTAGAAGGTTCGCGCGGCACATTGGTGCTGTTCTCTTCACGCAAGCAAATGCAGGACGTTTTCGACGGCCTGGAGCGTGACTGGCGCAAGCAAGTGTTTATCCAGGGCAACTTGTCCAAGCAAGAGACCCTGAATAAACATAAGGCGCGGGTGGATGGCGGAGACTCCAGCGTGCTGTTCGGCCTGGCCAGTTTTGCCGAGGGTGTGGACTTGCCCGGTGCTTACTGCGAACACGTGGTCATTGCTAAAATCCCCTTCTCGGTGCCCGATGATCCCGTTGAAGCGGCCTTGGCAGAATGGATCGAAGCCCGTGGCGGTAATCCCTTCATGGAGATTTCAGTGCCCGATGCATCGCTCAAGCTGGTACAGGCCTGCGGGCGTTTGCTGCGTACCGAACAGGACCGCGGCACCATCACATTGCTCGATCGGCGGCTGGTGACCCAGCGCTATGGCAAGGCGATTCTGAATGCCTTGCCGCCGTTTCGACGCGAAATTTCATAAGTGCAAGCCGGCGTCCATGCCGGCCTTGCTGTCGTCTATGCTGTGAGCTTCAAAGCCTCACAGGCCGTATTTGGCCGTTAGGGAGAACCAGATTCATATGATTCGCCGTTCACTGTCTGCAGCTTTTGCGTTGCTGGTCTCGACCCCGCTGTTGGCGGCGCCTGCCGGTCAACAAACCCTGTTCAATTTCGTTCGCCCGGCCGATGTGGTGCAAGTGGCGACCGTGGATGCGAACTTGCCGCAATACAACGCAGAGCAAACGGCGGAAGGTGAAGTACTGCGTCGTGTGACCTTTAACCCGGCCGCAGCCCCCAGCTTGCGCCTGACCCCGCAAGCCGGTGTGTGGGACTGGTCACAATCGGGAATGATGACCCTGCGTATCCAAAACGCCATGAACTGGGCCCTCACGCTCGATGTGACCGTGCAAAGCAAGGACGGCAAGACCCTCACCAGTCGTGTTGACCTGCCGGCCGGCCCTGCGCAAACCCTGTTGCTGCCGTTGCAGGCCAACTCTCCCCGCAGCCAGGGCATGCGCGCAGGCCCACCGATGCCAATGACTATCGAGGGGCAACGCAGTTTGCTGGCCAGCAGCCAGGGCGAAATTGACCGCAGCCAAGTGGTCTCGGTGACGTTGTCGATTCCGCAGCCCAATGCCGCGCAAAGCATCCTTCTGGAGCGCTTCGGTGTGCAGGACGGCGCGGGTGTGATCAAGACCGTTTATGGCTCGATTGTCGATGGCTACGGTCAGTCCACTCGGGCCAAATGGCCAGAGCGTGTGTCCAGCGATGAGCAGCTCAAAGCCGCAGCAGCCAAAGAACAGCAACAGCTCAAAGGCTGGCTGGCGGCGCGCAGCGGGCTGGATCAGTACGGCGGGTTGCTCAAAGGCCCTGCGTTTGACGCATCGGGTTTTTTCCGCACAGAAAAGCGTAATGGTCGCTGGTACCTGGTGACCCCTGAAGGTCATCCGTTTTACTCGTTGGGCCTGAACGCCGTGACCGCTGAGGACAGCCAGACCTACGTGACCGGGCGTGAGTGGATGTTTACCGATTTGCCCAAGCCCGGTGCGCCTTTGGCCGGTTATTACGGGACTTCGGATCATGACAGCAACAACGGCTCCTCCCAGGGGCGGGCGTTTGATTCGGGGCGCTGGTACAACTTCTACGCGGCCAACTTGCAGCGCCTCTACGGTGAGCCGTGTGCGGTCGGCAAAACCGGGCCGGGCGCCGATCCCGCAATTCCTTGTGCCCCTGAAGCCTTTGATGCCAAGCGTTGGCAGGCTCACACCCTGGATCGCCTGCAAGCCTGGGGTTTTAACACGATCGGTAACTGGAGCGACCCGGCGCTGGGCCTTAACGACCGCGTGCCTTACACCTTGCCGTTGTCGATTGTGGGTGATTACAACAGCATCAGTACCGGCACCGATTGGTGGGGCGGCATGCCTGATCCGTTTGACCCGCGCTTTGCCATGGCCACCGAACGCGCAGTGGCGATTGCCGCCCGTGATCACCGTGATGACCCGTGGCTGATCGGCTACTTTGCCGATAACGAACTGGCGTGGGCTGGCGGCGGTGACGACCCTCAGTCACGTTTTGGTCTGGCGTTGGGCACCTTGCGCATGACCACGGATGCGCCGGCCAAGCGTGCGTTCCTCAAGCAACTGCGCGACAAGTACCGCAACCAGCAAGGCCTGTCCAAAGCCTGGGGTGTTGATATTCCGGCGTGGGAGTTGATGGAAGACCCGGGTTTCAAGGGGCCGCTGCCGAATGCAGAACATCCGGAAATTGAAGCGGATTACACCTACTTCCAGAAAGTTTTTGCCGATGCTTACTTCAAAACCATTTCCGATTCGTTGAAATGGCATGCGCCGAATCACTTGTTGCTGGGCGGGCGCTTTGCGGTGAGTACTCCTGAGGCCGTGGCGTCGTGCGCGCAGTATTGCGACGTGCTGAGCTTCAACTTCTATACCCTGCAACCGCAGGATGGTTATGACTTCGCCAAACTGCGTGAACTGAACAAGCCGGTGATGATCACCGAGTTCAACTTCGGCTCCCGCGACCGTGGCCCGTTCTGGGGTGGCGTGACTGAAGTGGCCAGCGAAGAAGCGCGTGGCCCGGCGTATGCGAAGTTCATTAAGCAGGCCGTGGCCGAACCGTCGATTGTCGGAGTTCACTGGTTCCAGTACCTGGACCAGCCTGTAACTGGCCGCTTGCTTGATGGTGAAAACGGCCACTTCGGCATGATCGGCATCACCGACCTGCCGTTCACCGGTTTTGTCGACAGCGTACGCAAGACCAACTTGCAAGCGCTTGACCAGTTGGGCCAGGAGGCGGCTAAAGCCCAGGTTGACGCCGACAAAAACCTCAAAGCCCCGGTGCAAACCTCACAAGACGCCAACGGCGGCCGCTCTGGTGCGGGCCATGCAGGCGGGCATTCGGGCAAAGGTCACTGATATTTCTGATTAGCGGCGATACATTTTGTCGCATCAGGGGGGCTTTGAGCTTCACTTCTAGGCGTCGGCGGCTAAGGTTTGCGTTCCAATTGAAGGGAATCAAACCAATGGACGCAAAAGGATCGTGTGACAGTCGGTTTGCTGCGGTGCAGCAATCCTTCGAAGAAATCTTTGATGACCCCCAGGAACACGGTGCAGGGCTGTGCATCCAGGTCGGCGGCGAGACGGTAGTCGACCTGTGGGCGGGCGTGGCGGATTTAGAAAGGACCAAGCCCTGGAACCGGGACACGCTGGTCAATACCTACTGCGCGATAAAACCCTTTACCGCGGTTGCCACCTTGATGTTGGTGGAAGAGGGCAAGCTGGCGCTTGATCAGCCAATTTGCCATTACTGGCCCGAGTTTGCCCAGGGCGGCAAGGATCAGGTCACCTTGCGCCAAGTGTTGTCGCATACCTCCGGGACCCCTGCCTTGCGTCTGCCGAGTCGCACGCCCGAGATGTATGACTGGGATGAGATGGTCAAAAAAACAGCCGCAGAGCCATTATGGTGGCAGCCCGGTACAGAACTGGGGTACGGCGCTACGACTTACGGGTGGATTCTCGGTGAATTGATCCGTCGGGTTGATGGCCGGGAGCCCTGCCGGTTTATTCGAGAGCGCATTACCGAGCCCAACGGATTAGAAGTACAGTTGGGAGTGGATGAACAGGACTTTCACAGAATCGCCCACTTTGGCCGGGCTGAAGGACGTGAAGGTGACAGCTTTGCGATAGCTTTGCGGCATGTGATGTCTAAACAACCCGAGCACGTGGCGACACTGGCATTTACCAACCCTGCTGTAGGCCCGAAACAAACTACGGACCCTCGCTGGTGGTCTTACCGTCAACCGGGTGTGAACGGTCATGGCACGGCTCACGGTCTGGCCGGTTTTTACAGTGCGCTACTCGGTGGGCGTCTGATTGGTCCTGAACTGCTCAGCGAGTTCACCCGCGAGCACAGCAACAGCATGGATCGCGTGTTATTGCGCCCGATGCGCTATGGGTTAGGCTGCATGTTGGAGCAGCAAGCTGACCTGGTCGCGTCCAAGTGCATGGGCCCCAATACCTTTGGGCATGTCGGGTTGGGTGGCCCCGTCAGTTTTGCAGACCCGGAGCGGGATGTGAGCTTTGGTTTCGTGACCACGACCATTGGTAGCCATGTTCTGCTGGATCCGCGTGTCCGCAAGCTTGCCACGTTGGCCTACGCCGCACTTTAACGTTCTCGGGCGGCCTGTTAAGTGCTGCAGATTGCGATCTTCAACCCCGTGAAGATCGCAGTCTCTTGCAGCGGTCGACCAGGCCGCTGCCCCGGACTTTTTCACAAAAAATCCATCTCACGCCTGATACCCTGCGCACCTTGATGAAAATGCCCAGAAATTGTGCGTTCTGATCCGCTTGCTCTGTTTCAAAATCCTACCGGTACTGGAACAATGCACGCCTTGTTGAGCCATGCTTGATCCAGGAGGTAGGGGTGCACATTCAAGGGTTTCACGACCTCAAGTTCGAAGCCGTGCGTGAGGCGTTTGCTGATTTGTTTAATGATCCGCAAGAGCGCGGCGCAGCACTGTGCATCCAGATCGCGGGCGAAACAGTGCTCGATCTGTGGGCCGGTACGGCTGACAAAGACGGCGAACAGGCTTGGCACACAGATACCATCGTTAATCTGTTTTCGTGCACCAAGACCTTTACCGCAGTGACGGCCTTGCAACTGGTCGAAGAGGGCAAGCTGGAACTGGATGTTCCCGTTGCTCGCTATTGGCCTGAGTTTGCAGCGGCTGGCAAAGAGTCCATCACCCTTCGCCAGTTGTTGAGCCACCGTGCGGGTTTGCCTGCGCTGCGTGAATTACTGCCGGCTGGCGCGTTGTATGAATGGCCAACCATGGTCGATGCACTGGCCGCAGAGGCGCCATGGTGGACACCGGGCGAAGGTCACGGGTACGCCGCGATTACCTACGGCTGGTTGCTGGGTGAGCTGATTCGTCGTGCAGACGGTCGCAGTCCCGGGAAGTCGATTGTGGCCCGCACGGCCAGGCCATTGGGGCTGGACTTTCATGTCGGGCTGTTAGATGAAGAGTTTTACCGTGTCGCGCATGTTGCCCGCACCAAGGGCAACATGGGTGATGAAGCGGCCCAACGGATGTTGAAAGCGATGATGAATGCCCCGTCTTCCATGACGACACGGGCATTTACCAATCCGCCGTCTATTATGACCAGCACCAATAAGCCGGAGTGGCGTCGTATGGAACAGCCCGCAGCGAATGGTCATGGTAATGCGCGAAGTTTGGCCGGCTTTTATAGCGGGTTGTTGGAGGGGAAATTGCTGGAAGCCGAAATGCTTGAGCAACTGACCCGTGAACACAGTCTGGGCGAGGATAAAACCTTGCTCACCCGGACGCGTTTCGGGCTGGGCTGCATGCTGGATCAACCGGACGTACCCAATGCCACGTTTGGCCTTGGGCCAAAGGCGTTCGGTCACCCTGGAGCAGGTGGTTCAATTGGCTTTGCCGACCCTGAACGCGAGGTTGCATTCGGGTTTGTGACTAATTCACTGGGGCCTTATGTATTGATGGACCCACGCGCGCAAAAGTTGGTGAAAGTATTGGCACAGTGTTTATAACCGGGTTTTTATAAACCGTAGGTCGGAACGCGATAGCTTTTATGTGTTCAATACGTTTTTTTATATGGGCGTAGTGCCTTTTATTTTTAATTCATTGTGTGGATATTCAATGTCATCTAATAAGACTCTCGCTCTGGCTCTTTGCCTGGCTATTACCGGTTGCGCACAAACTCCACAAAATGACGCCGAAGGTGGCCACAAATGGTGGCAGTTCGGGTCGTCTGATCAGGCTCCGACCGCTGGGGACAAAACTGCCAGCGCTTCAGCCAAACCAACGAACACGCCAGCTACGGCGCCAGCAGCCAAAACCGCTGCTGCGGCCCCAGCCCCTGCAGCGGCGCCTGCGCCAGTGGCCGCCGCAGCCAGCACGAGCAAAGACAGCGGTTCTAGCTGGTGGCCTTTTGGTGGTGGCGACACGGCCAAAAAAGACGCCCCGGCTGATAAAGCACCCGTCGTTGCCAAGGTAGCCTCGGCGCCTGCCGCGCCAAGCACGTCGAAAAACTGGTGGTGGCCGTTTGGTGGTGATGACAAAGCCACCAAAGCCGCACCTATTGGCGTGATCCCGATGCCGGATCCGAAAATTACCCAAGCCTGGCTGGACGAGTACGAGCCGCGCCTTCGTGTTGCCATCAAAGACTCTAACTTGCAGTTGGAACGTCGCGAGAACTTGATCGTGATCGTCGCCGCCGCTGACAGCGCGTTCAAACCTACGCGTCCGGATTTGCTGATGCCGTCGATGCTCGGCCCGTTCACCCGTGTGGCCAAAGTGGTCGAAGGCGACCCTAAAACCGCTGTACTGGTACTCGGTCATGCCGACGCTTCGGGCACCATGGCAGCCAACACCCGCTTGAGCCTGGACCGCGCCAAATCGGTGGCTGCGATCTTCCGCATGAGCGGTCTGCAAGGTAACCGTCTGACCCTGCGTGGCATGGGTTCTGTCATGCCGCGTGCGGCGAACGACAGTAACGAAGGCCGTGCATTGAACCGCCGCGTAGAAATCATGATGACCCCGCAAGCCACCATGTTGGCGCTGGTCAGCAAATACAGCCAACCCGTACTGACCCCCGAAGAGCTGGTTGCCGCTCAACCGGCCGTAGCGCCTT
The DNA here is from genome assembly GCF_045830615.1 of Pseudomonas helleri. Taxonomy (NCBI): domain Bacteria; kingdom Pseudomonadati; phylum Pseudomonadota; class Gammaproteobacteria; order Pseudomonadales; family Pseudomonadaceae; genus Pseudomonas; species Pseudomonas helleri. The sequence goes on from NZ_CP174501.1 coordinate 1,161,983, forward strand.
CGACGCTGGCCAAGACAGGTTCTGTGTCGACCACCAAGAAAGCAGCACACGCCAAGAAAGCCGCACCGGCTAAAAAAGCTGCCCCGGCCAAAAAACCGGTAGTGGCCAAAGCTGCAGCGGACAAAAAAGTCGCTGCCAACGATCAGAACAAGAACTGATTGTTTTAGGGAAGGATTGCCCTCATGACCCAAGCGCTGGCCGATATGCGCCGCGATTACACCCGTGACGGGCTGGCCGAGGCGCACGCCCCGGCCGAGCCTTTTGCGCTGTTTCATCAGTGGTTCAATGACGCGGTCAAAACCGAGCAACCGCCGGTTGAGGCCAATGCCATGACCCTGGCCACGGTGGACGCCGAAGGGCGTCCGCATTGCCGGGTGCTCTTGCTCAAAGGGCTGGATGAACAAGGTTTTACCTTTTTCACCAACTACACCAGCGCCAAGGGTAAGCAGTTGGCAGCGCGTCCTTTTGCCGCCATGACGTTCTTTTGGCCCACCCTGGAGCGACAAGTGCGCATCGAAGGCCAAGTGGTCAAGGTGACACCGCAGGAGTCCGACGCTTACTATCAGGTGCGCCCCTTGGGTAGCCGGATCGGGGCCTGGGCTTCACCGCAAAGCCAGGTGATTGCAGACCGTGAGGCGTTGACCACACTGCTGGCGGCCACTCAGGCACGTTTTAGTGACACGCAGCCGCATTGCCCGGAACACTGGGGCGGTTATCGTTTACTGCCACAGCGTATTGAGTTTTGGCAGGGGCGCCCGAGCCGCTTGCATGACCGGCTCAACTATCGCCGTGATGGCGCTGCGTGGGTGCGTGAGCGTCTGGCGCCTTGAAAACCTGATAAACAACGGTAGCGTGCAAGTCAAAACGGCTATTTCGCGCTACCCTTGTGGTTAAGTTACAAGCGTCTGTCACCCACGCTGTGTCTGTACAGGCGCTGAATAAAGACCACATTGTCTGCGCTGCGCGGTGACAGGCACCCGGTTGCAGAGTTTAATGAATCCCTGATCTTTTGGAGTTGATCCTATGCGTAAGACCGCACTGTTAGTTGCAGCTTTTTCGACCATGACAGTTCTGTTGAGCGGCTGTGCCTCGAACTTGACCGGTGACACCTATTCGCGTGATGAAGCGCGTCGCGTACAAACCGTACGTACCGGCACTATCGTTGCCCTGCGCCCTGTGCAAATCGAAGGCACCAAAACCCCAATCGGCGCAGCAACAGGTGCTGTGATCGGCGGCGTTGGCGGCAGCGCCATCGGCGGCGGACGTGGCAGCATCGTGACTGCAGTGATCGGCGCAGTAGCCGGTGGCCTGCTGGGTTCAGCTGCTGAGTCGGGCCTGACCAAGACCCAAGGTGTTGAAATCACCGTGCGTGAAGACGACGGCAGCACCCGTGCTTATGTTCAACAGGTTGAGCCGAACCAGGTATTCCGTACCGGTGAGCGCGTACGCATCATGACCGTTGACGGCACCAGCCGCGTGACCCAATAAGTTGTAGCTGCGCACTAAAACAAAACCCCGGCCAGTGTGAACTGGCCGGGGTTTTTTATGCGCGGGTGCAGCCAGCCAGGTTGGCTCAGGACGAGCGTCTGAACGCCTGTTCGGCACCTGACAGCGATATGGCGATGCGATCCAGCAGCCTTTCGGCCGAATACTTGGGCGCGATAGCGCACACCAGTACCACAGCCAACCCTAGCGCCAGTGCCGGGCGAGGTATTTTGCCGATGTTGGATTGGCTCAGCATGAGCAGAAAAATGAATGCAGCCACCGTCCCTACCAGAGCGCCCGCAATGGCTTCTGACAAGGGATGGATGGTCAGGGCGATGTAGTTGATGCTGAACCACCAGGTCAGTACTACCCCGACCCCGAAAGCCGGCCAGCGCAAACGTGGGTTAATTTGCTGGCACAACAGGCTCAACATCACGGTGAACACCAGGCAGGTATTGGTCGCATGCCCGCTGAACACTGCAATGTCCAGGCTGTGCAAGCCAATTCCCCAGCCCTTGAACAGTATTTTGGTCACGCCCACGATGAAGTAGGCAGACAGCAGTACGCCCAGCCACAACACCGCGATTTTTTTAGAGGCAGCAGCCCACAGCCAGGCTGCGATGACCAAGGCTGCCGGGAACATCACACTGATGCCCCCGTACTGCACAAATTGAAGTTTTGCGTCCACATTTCCCTCGTTGGGCGACAAAAAACCATCAGGGGCAACACCGGTTAACGGTGCTGCCCCTGTGAGAATCCCTGTTGATGTTGAGTTACGCGTCTGCCTGTTTACGGCTGAAGATGGCGGTAACAGCGTAGCCAATAAGGGCCGCGAGGATTGAGCCGGTCAAGATCCCCATGCGGTCCATGCCGACGTACTCACTGCTGCCCGGCACAAATGCCAGTGAGCCGACGAACAGGCTCATGGTGAAGCCGATGCCACAGAGAATTGCCACCCCAAACACCTGGCCCCAGTTGGCACCTGCCGGCAATGCCGCCAGGCCTGCTTTGATAGCGATCCAGGTCAGACCAAACACACCCACGGTTTTGCCGATCAGCAAGCCAGCGGCAATGCCCAGCGGCACGTGGTGAGTGAAGCTGTGAAGATTGACACCGGCCAGCGAAACGCCCGCGTTGGCGAAGGCAAACAGCGGCAGAATCCCGTAGGAAACCCAGGGGTGCAGGGCGTGCTCAATCGTCAGCAACGGCGAAGTTTCGGCGTTTTTGGTACGCAGCGGGATGCAGAACGCCAGGGTTACGCCTGCCAACGTGGCATGCACGCCGCTTTTGAGCACGCAGACCCACAGGATCAGGCCGATGATCATATACGGCGCGATCTTGATCACGCCCAGGCGGTTCATCACGATCAGGGCAATCAGGCAGGCCGCTGCCAGCAGCAACGACACGCCGGAGAGTTCGCTGGAGTAGAACACCGCAATAACGATGATGGCCCCCAGATCGTCGATGATCGCCAGAGTCATCAGGAACAATTTGAGTGAAACCGGTACACGCTTGCCGAGCAAAGCCAATACGCCGAGGGCGAAGGCAATGTCGGTGGCCATGGGGATCGCCCAGCCATCGAGTGCATCGGGGTAGTCTTTGTTGAGGAACCAATAAATCAGCGCCGGCACTACCATCCCGCCAATGGCCGCTGCGCCAGGCAGTACGACCTGGGAGGGTTTGGACAGGTGGCCTTCAAGCAGCTCGCGCTTGACCTCCAGACCAATCAGCAGAAAAAACAACGCCATCAGGCCGTCGTTGATCCACAGCAGTGAAGGTTTGGCGATTTGCAGGGCACCGATCTGCACGGCCACAGGCACATCAAGAAATGCCGTGTAGTAGTGCGAAAGCGGTGAGTTATTGATGATTAACGCCAGAGCCGCAGCTGCAATCAACAGCAGACCGCTGGCAGCTTCCATCTGAAAGAAACGAGTGAAAGTGCTACGCAGAGGCAAGGTGGCTCTCCAACGAATGGTTATTAGGTGCGACACCCTAACCTGTGCGGATAGTTGTTAAAACAAAAACTATATTCTTTTTTGTTATAAGCAACGTATTGATCCCGCACCGTCTACGAGACTATCAGCTATGTATCTAAATAAGTCGGGAAACAGCGAAATACGCCGTGGGAAAGGTCTTGCTGGAGCGAGGCAAACTCGCTCCAGCAAGGGCGATATTAAGCCTCGATACCGAGGATATCGCGTGCCACTGCTTCAGCGATGCGGATGCCGTCAACACCGGCAGACATGATGCCGCCTGCATAGCCAGCGCCTTCACCGGCCGGGAACAGACCTTTGACGTTCAGGCTTTGCATCGACGCGTCGCGAGTGATGCGCAACGGCGACGAGGTGCGGGTTTCGATGCCGGTCAGAACCGCGTCGTGCATCGAGAAGCCGCGAATTTGTTTCTCGAACGCTGGCAGTGCTTCGCGGATCGCTTCAATGGCGTAGGCAGGCAGGGCCAGGGCCAGATCACCCAGGGAAATCCCCGGCTTGTAGGACGGCTCTACGCTGCCCAGCTCAGTGGACGGCTTGCCGGCAATGAAGTCGCCCACCAACTGCGCCGGGGCTTCGTAGTTGCTGCCGCCCAGCACGTAGGCGTGGGCTTCGAGGCGCTCTTGCAGCTCGATACCGGCCAAAGGCCCGCCCGGGTAGTCTTCTGGCGTAATGCCGACAACGATGCCGGAGTTGGCGTTGCGCTCGTTACGTGAGTATTGGCTCATGCCGTTGGTGACCACGCGGCCTGGCTCGCTGGTCGCGGCCACAACGGTACCGCCAGGGCACATGCAGAAGCTGTACACCGACCGACCGTTTTTGGCGTGGTGCACCAGTTTGTAGTCGGCGGCGCCGAGTTTCGGGTGACCGGCATATTTGCCCAGACGTGCGCTGTCGATCAGCGATTGCGGGTGTTCAATACGGAAACCCACCGAGAACGGCTTGGCTTCCATGTACACGCCACGGCCGTGGAGCATGCGGAAGGTGTCGCGGGCGCTGTGGCCCAGGGCCATGATCACGTGACGGGCCTTCAATTGCTCGCCGTCAGCCAGCACCACGCCTGTCAGTTGGCCATCTTCAATCAGCACGTCAGTCACGCGCTGTTGGAAACGCACTTCGCCGCCCAGCGCGATGATCTGCTGGCGCATGTTTTCAACCACGCCGGTCAAACGGAAGGTACCGATGTGCGGTTTGCTGACGTAGAGGATCTCTTCGGGAGCACCGGCTTTGACAAACTCGTGCAGCACTTTACGGCCGTGGTGTTTCGGGTCTTTGATCTGGCTGTAGAGCTTGCCGTCGGAGAATGTCCCGGCGCCGCCTTCACCGAACTGCACGTTGGACTCGGGGTTCAGGACATTTTTACGCCACAGGCCCCAGGTGTCTTTGGTGCGCTGGCGCACTTCGGTGCCGCGTTCAAGAATGATCGGCTTGAAGCCCATTTGGGCCAGCAGCAGACCGGCGAAGATCCCGCAGGGGCCAAAGCCCACCACAATCGGGCGCTCGCTCAAATCCTGCGGCGCCTGGCCAACCACTTTGTAGCTCACATCTGGTGCAGGGTTGACGTTACGGTCGTCAGCGAAGGTGTGCAGCAACGCCGCTTCATCCCGCACGCTCAGGTCGATGGTGTAGATGAAGCACAATTCGGAGGTTTTTTTACGCGCGTCGTAACTGCGCTTGAACAAGGTGAAATCGAGCAAGTCATCGCTGGCGATGCCCAGGCGCTGCACGATGGCAGTGCGCAGGTCTTCTTCGGGATGGTCGATTGGCAACTTGAGTTCGGTGATTCGTAACATGACGGTGTCCAGTGTCGGGGCCAGGTAAACCCCGGCAGCCTTATGCGAACCGGGGATTATAGGCGGCTTCGAACCGTTGGGTCAGGTTAAAACAGCAATCTGTGGTTACAGTTGTCGGTTAGTCGTTACGCGCGCCACCAAAATAGCCGCAACCGCGCTGAACCTGGCCATTGACCCGCAGTTCAGCCGCCAGGTGTTGCACGCTGCCGTTGACGCTGTCGGTGCAGCGCTGCGGGGCGACCCAGAGCTCAATACGCTGATTATTGGCCTCTGTGGACAGTGAGAAGCGGCTGTCACCTATCTGCTCTTCAACGTAAGGCAGCGCCAGATCTTGTTGGCCTTCGCGTTTGAGGATCAGACCTTTACCGCCTGCTTGTACTTCCCAGGCAGGCCCGTTGCCGTTGGCGTGCACCGTTTGTTGCTTGAAGTTGGGGTCTTGGCAGGCCGCGCTGCTGCGCTCAAGGCGATATACCTGTTGCAGCTTGACCTCGCCTTGCTCACCCGCAGTTTTGGCGCTGACGAAACTGCCACGAATATCGGCGAACAGCTTGCCAGGTTTGACGGGCATGTCGGTTGCGTCCTGGACCAGTGTGGTGCTGGCGCCATCACTGACCACATAGCGCTGTTGGCCAACGCAGGGTTGGAAAACCAGTTGGCCGTTGTCTGACACCAGTTCGCCCTGAAGGCGAGTCAGGCCGGCGTTGCTATCAACGGGTTTGCTGTTCAGCAACTGACAACCGGCAAAGACGGGCAACAGGGCGACTAAAACTAAGGAACGGGCAGCGCGCATCATTCGGACTCCTGACTAATGCCGTCACGTTACTTAGGCTCGCCGTGCATCACAAGCCCGTCCCCTCAAATCTGACAATGTGCTTTAGCCCACCTGATAGGTCTGTCCGGTGTGCAGGCCTTCGACACTTTTGGCGTAAGCCAGCGCCACATCGGCGGCTGCTACCGGCTTGAAGCCACGGAAGTAGGGCGCGTATTTGTCCATCGCCTCTGCCAGCACCGTAGGGCTGACGGAGTTCACCCGCAGCCCGCGTGGCAGTTCAATCGCCGCTGCCCGGACAAAACCGTCGAGCGCAGCGTTGACCAATGCCGCCGAACTGCCGGTGCGAATCGGCTCACGGTTGATCACTCCGCTGGTGAACGTGAATGACGCATTGTCGTTGGCGTACTCGCGGCCGATCAGCAGCAGGTTGACCTGGCCCATCAGCTTGTCCTGCAAACCCAGGGCGAAGTCTTTTTCAGTCATGTCGGCCAACGGTACGAAGTTGACATTACCTGCGGCGCAGATCAGGGCGTCGAAGCGTCCGGTTTGTTCGAACAAGGCGCGAATGGAGGCGCTGTCGCTGATGTCGACCTGAAAATCGCCGCTTTTGCGGCCAATGCGCACGATTTCATGGCGTGCCGACAACTCGTGATCAATAGCAGAACCTACAGTGCCGTTAGCGCCGATCAGCAGAATTTTCATTAGGTGTTCCTTGAGTGAGGAGGTGTGGGCTCAGTCTAGTAGTGGATTTTGGTGGCGATAAGCGCACTAATAGGCAACCTTTGGTTTTCATATGGAAACAATCCATGAGCGAGATGGATGATCTGGCGGCGTTTGCAGTGTTGGTCAATGCGGGGAGTTTTACCGTGGCCGCTCAGCAGTTGGGCTGCAGCAAAGGGCAGTTATCCAAACGCATCAGCCAGTTGGAGGCGCAGTTCTCGGTCGTGCTGCTGCATCGCACCACGCGGCGTTTGAGCCTTACGGCGGCGGGGGCTGCGTTATTGCCGCAGGCGCAAGCATTGGTGCTGCAGGTTGAACGGGCGCATCAGGCGCTGGCGCGGCTCAAGGACGACATGGCGGGTCCGGTGCGGTTGACGGTGCCGGAGTCGCTGGGTGAAACCTTTTTTGACGCGTTGTTGCTGGAGTTTTCCCGCGACTATCCCCTGGTCCAGATCGAGCTGGAGTTGAGTAACAGCTACCGCGACCTGGCCCGGGAAGGGTTTGATTTGGCGATTCGCTCGCAAGTGGGTAGCCATGAGCGGCTGGTGGCCAAGTCGGTGCTGAGCTGGCACGAAATGACCTGCGCCAGCTCGGCATACCTTGAGCAGTACGGCGAACCGACCACTCCGGCGCAATTGGCCGAACATCGTTGTTTGCTTAACAGCCATTACAGCGGCCGCGAAGAATGGCAGTACCACCAGCAGCATGAATTGCATCGTGTTCGGGTTTCGGGGCCTTTTGCCAGTAATCACTACAGCTTGCTGAAAAAGGCTGCGGTGATAGGCGCCGGTATTGCGCGGTTGCCGTCTTACATGCTCCACGCCGAATTAGCTGACGGTCGATTACGTGGGGTACTGCTCAATTATCAGACCCGCAGCAACCCGATGTACCTGGTGCATCCTTACGAAGGTGGATTGCCCAAGCGCACGCAAGTTTTGGCGGATTACCTGGTGCAGTGGTTTCAGCGTAGCGTGCTCCAGCCCAACCCCCTGTAGCAGTTGCCGAGTTTTACGAGGCTACGTCCGATTGCGAAGCGATCGTAAATGCTCAATGCAAGGTTGAGCTGACACACCGCAGAGCATGGTTTTGCGACTGCTGCGCAGCCGGACGTAGCCTCGCGGTGCTCGTCAACGACTACAGGGGCGGTGTGATCTTGTAGTCGCTGACGAGGCATGAGGCTGCGATGTGGGCCGCAGGACCGCCGCAATCTGCAGCCAACTCCCCCGTAGCAAGGTTGAACTGACGTATTACGACTGCTGCGCAGCCGGACGTAGCCTCGCGGTGCTCGTCAACGACTACAGGGGCGGTGTGATCTTGTAGTCGCTGACGAGGCATGAGGCTGCGATGTGGGCCGCAGGACCGCCGCAATCTGCAGCCAACTCCCCCGTAGCAAGGTTGAACTGACGTATTACGACTGCTGCGCAGCCGGACGTAGCCTCGCGGTGCTCGGCAACGACTACAGGGAGTGGGGTGATCTTGTAGTCGCTGACGAGGCACGAGGCTGCGATGCGGGCCGCAGGATCGCCGCAATCTGCAGCCAACTCCCCCGTAGCAAGGTTGAACTGACGTATTACGACTGCTGCGCAGCCGAACGTAGCCTCGCGGTGCTCGGCAACGACTACAGGGAGTGGGGTGATCTTGTAGTCGCTGACGAGGCACGAGGCTGCGATGCGGGCCGCAGGACCGCCGCGATTTGCAGCCAACTCCCCCGTAGCAAGGTTGAACTGACGTATTACGACTGCTGCGCAGCCGAACGTAGCCTCGCGGTGCTCGTCAACGACTACAGGGGCGGTGTGATCTTTTAGTCGCTGACGAGGCACGAGGCTGCGATGCGGGCCGTAGCGCCGCCACGATTTGCAGCCAACTCCCCCGTAGCAAGGTTGAACTGACGTACTACGACTGCTGCGCAGCCGGACGTAGCCTCGCGGTGCTCGGCAACGACTATAGGGAGTGGGGTGATCTTGTAGTCGCTGACGAGGCACGAGGCTGCGATGCGGGCCGCAGGATCGCCGCAATCTGCAGCCAACTCCCCCGTAGCAAGGTTGAACTGACGTATTACGACTGCTGCGCAGCCGAACGTAGCCTCGCGGTGCTCGTCAACGACTACAGGGGCGGTGTGATCTTGTAGTCGCTGACGAGGCACGAGGCTGCGATGCGGGCCGCAGGACTGCCGCGATTTGCAGCCAACTCCCCCGTAGCAAAGTTGAACTGACGTTCTGCGACTGCTGCGCAGCCGGACGTTGTCTCGCGGTGTTCGGCAACGGCTACAGGCCGCGCAGCGCGATCTGCGGCCCAATAAAAAACGGCCCCGCAGGGCCGTTTTGTGTAGCAGGCAGGGTTAACCGCCCAGATACGCGTCACGCACTTTTGGATCGTTGAGCAATTGCACGCCAGTGCCTTGCATGACCACCCGGCCGTTTTCCAGCACGTAGGCGCGGTCAGCAATTTTTAGCGCCTGGTTGGCGTTTTGCTCAACCAGGAATACGGTTACGCCTTCATCACGCAGCTGTTCGATGATGTCGAAAATCTGCTGAATGATGATGGGCGCCAACCCCAGCGACGGCTCATCGAGCAGCAGCAGCTTGGGTTTGCTCATCAGCGCACGGCCAATGGCGAGCATCTGTTGCTCGCCACCGGACATAGTGCCGCCGCGCTGAGTAAAGCGCTCTTTAAGACGCGGAAACAGGTGCAAAACCTTGTCGAGTTGCTCCTGATAATCGTGCTTTTCAGTAAAGAACCCGCCCATGGCGAGGTTCTCTTCTACGGTCAAACGGGCAAATACCCGACGACCTTCCGGCACGACCGCGATGCTTTTGCGCATGATCTGCGCCGAGGTCAGGCCCACCAGCTCTTCACCCATGTAGCGAATACTGCCGCTTTGGGCTTGTGGCGAACCGCACAGGGTCATCATCAGCGTCGATTTACCGGCACCGTTGGCACCGATCAAAGTCACGATTTCACCCTGGCGCACTTCGACGTTGACGCTGTGCAGCGCCTGGATCTTGCCGTAGAAGGTCGAGACGTTTTCAAACTGCAGCATTTACGCTTCCCCCAAATAGGCTTTGATCACGTCAGGGTTATCGCGGATTTGCTCCGGGGTCCCGTCGGCCAAAGGTGTGCCCTGATTGATCACCACGATGTGGTCGGAAATGCTCATGACCAGTTTCATGTCGTGTTCAATCAGCAAGACCGTCACGTTGTGCTCGTTGCGCAACACGCTGATGAGCATCTTGAGGTCTTCGGTCTCTTTAGGGTTGAGGCCCGCCGCGGGCTCGTCGAGCATGAGCAGGCGCGGGCGCGTCATCATGCAGCGAGCGATTTCCAGACGGCGTTGCTGCCCATAGGCCAAGGTGCCCGCCGGGCGGTTGGCGAACTCGGTCAAGTTGACCTTGTCCAGCCAGTACGCGGCATATTCCATGGCATCGCGCTCGCTTTTACGGAACGCCGGGGTCTTGAACAGACCGGCCAGGAAGTTGGTGTTGAGGTGACGGTGCTGAGCGATCAGCAGGTTCTCAACGGCAGTCATGTCCTTGAACAAACGAACGTTCTGGAAGGTGCGCACTACGCCTTTGCGGGCGATTTCATGGCCAGACAGCCCTTGAATCGGCTCGCCATCGAGCAGGATGGTACCCGCAGACGGTTTGTAGAAGCCTGTCAGGCAGTTGAACACCGTGGTTTTGCCGGCGCCGTTAGGGCCGATCATCGATACAACCTGTTTTTCCTGGACGGTCAGGGCTACGCCATTCACCGCCAACAAGCCGCCAAAGCGCATGCTCAGGCCGCTGACTTTCAGTAACTCGCGGCTCATTTTCGCAGCTCCAGGTGAGGACGTTGCATAGGCAGCAGACCTTGTGGCCGCCAGATCATCATCACAACCATCAGGGCTCCGAACAGCAGCATCCGGTACTCACTGAATTCACGCATCATTTCTGGCAGCAGGATCATCACCACGGCCGCCAGAATCACGCCCAGTTGCGAGCCCATGCCACCCAGTACCACGATCGCCAGAATGATCGCCGACTCAAGGAAGGTGAACGATTCCGGGGTCACCAGGCCTTGGCGAGCGGCAAAGAAGCTACCTGCGAAACCGGCAAAGGTCGCGCCCAGCGTGAACGCCGACAGTTTGATAATGGTCGGATTCAAGCCCAGTGCGCGGCAGGCGATTTCGTCTTCACGCAGGGCTTCCCACGCGCGACCAATCGGCATACGCAGCAAACGGTTGATCACGAACAGCACGATCAGCACCAGCACCAGCGCGATCAGGTACAGGAAGATGACCTTGTTGATCGAGTTGTAGGCGATACCGAAGTATTCGTGGAAGGTTTGCATGCCTTCGGCAGCAGTCCGGTCGAAGCTGAGGCCGAAGAGGGTAGGTTTTGGAATGTTGCTGATGCCGTTCGGTCCACCGGTGATGTCCGTCAGGTTACGCAGGAACAGACGAATGATTTCACCAAAGCCCAAGGTCACGATCGCCAGGTAGTCACCGCGCAAGCGCAGCACCGGGAACCCCAGCAGGAAACCAAAGGTTGCGGCCATCAACCCTGCCAATGGCAGGCACACCCAGAAGCTCAGGCCGAAGTAGTGCGCGAGCAGCGCGTAGGTGTAGGCACCGACCGCGTAGAACCCCACATAGCCTAGGTCCAGAAGGCCGGCCAGGCCCACCACGATGTTCAGGCCAAGGCCCAGCATCACGTAGATCAGGATCAGGGTGGCGATGTCGACGGCGCCGCGTGAGCCATAGAACGGCCAGATCAAGGCAACAACGACCAGCCCCAGAATGATCCAGCGTTGGGTGCTGGGCAGGGTCAGGAAGTTGGTCGCCTTGGCAGGGACTTTCGGCAGGCCCGGTGAAGCACGCCAGGCGGCGCTCAGTTGATGGTGGAACAGCACACGCAAAAACATCAGCAAAGAGCAGATCGCAATCACGCTCAGGGTGAAGGTGCTGGTGTTGTGAACTTCAATGTTGATCCCGACGATTGTCAGTTTCAGGCCGAGTACCGGGTAGGCGACGGCCCAGACCAACAGGGCGCTGAAGAGCGCCGCTTTAAGATTCCTGATCATACTTTTTCAATCTCCGGACGTCCCAGAATGCCGGTCGGACGGAACAGCAGTACCAACACGAGCAGGCTGAATGCCACGACGTCTTTGTACTGGTCGCCGAAAATGTCAGCACCAAAGGCCTCAGCCACGCCGAGCACCAGACCACCGAGCATCGCGCCGGGAATGCTGCCAATCCCGCCCAATACCGCTGCTGTAAAGGCTTTAAGCCCTACAAGGAAGCCGGAACCGGGGTTGATGACACCGTACTGAACGCTGATCAGAACAGCGGCAACGGCTGCCAGGGCAGCACCAATCACGAAGGTCAGGGCGATCACGTTGTTGGTGTTGATGCCCAGCAGGTTGGCCATCTTCATGTCTTCGGCGCAGGCGCGGCAGGCGCGGCCCAGGCGTGAACGGGAGATGAACAGGGTCAGGCCGAGCATGGCCACCAGAGTGACGACGAAAACCACGATTTGCATATAGGAGATGACAACTTCGCTCGCACCACCCGGGCCGAAGCTGAAGCCGCCGGGGATCAGGTTAGGAATCGATTTGTCTTTTGAGTCCTGGGACAGCAGCACCATGTTTTGCAGGAAGATCGACATACCAATGGCAGAGATCAAGGGGATCAAGCGGTTACTGCCACGCAAGGGACGGTAAGCCACCCGTTCAATGCTGTAGCCGTAAGAACTGGTTACTACGATGCTCGCGATAAACGCCCCGGTCAGCAGCAATGGCACGCTGTCCAGGCCCATCATGGTCAGACCGGCGATGGCGATAAACGCAATGTAGGAACCAATCATGTACACCTCGCCATGGGCGAAGTTGATCATTCCAATAATGCCGTAAACCATCGTATAGCCGATGGCGATCAGGGCATACGTGCTGCCAACGTTGAGGCCGTTAACCAGCATTTGGAAGAAGTGATAGATGTCAGGCATTACAAGCTCCTAAAAACCTGAGACGCATTTCACTGGTGGAGTCATTTTCCGGCCTGTTTCGTACGCTTTTTTAGCCGTTTGAGCACAGGTCTTTTGCCAGCGAACCGCTGGTGACGGTTTTAAAGATTTTCAGGTGGGGAGACTTTCGGATCACGAAAGCGCGGCCCAATTTCTGTGGGCCTACGGCCCGTAAAACAAAGCCCACCGTTCGCGCAGTGGGCTTTGTAGTCAGATCAAGAACCGACCCTTATTGAGGGCTTACTTCTGTTTTAGGCTTGCCGAAGTGCCATTCGTAGACCACGAATTTGAAGTCTTTGAGGTCACCTTTGGCGTCGTAGCTCAGATCACCGGTAGGGGTTTTGAACGTGCCAGCATGGATGGCTTCAGCCACTTTGGCCGGGTCTTCGCTCTTGGCGGCGGTGATGCCCTGGGCAATCAGCTCAACCGCAGAGTAAGCCGGGAACACGAACGGGCCGCTCGGGTCCTTGTTGTCTGCCTTGATGGCATCCGCAATCGCTTTGTTTTCAGGGTCTGTGTCAAAGGATTTCGGCAGAGTGACCAGCAGACCTTCGGAAGCATCCTGGGCAATTTGCGAGATGGAGTCGTTGCCCACGCCTTCAGGGCCCATGAACTTGGCGTTCAGGCCTTTCTCTTTGGCTTGGCGCAGGATCAGGCCCAGCTCAGGGTGATAGCCGCCGTAATACACGAAGTCGACGTTGGCTTGTTTGAGTTTCTGAATGACGGACGCGAAGTCTTTGTCGCCTGCGTTGATGCCTTCAAAAACCGCGACCTTGATGCCGTCTTTTTCAAGCGTTTGTTTAACTGCGGTCGCAATGCCTTCGCCGTATTGCTGCTTGTCGTGCAGGACCGCAACGACTTTAGGCTTCACAAACTTGGCGATGTAGTTACCCGCTGCCGGGCCTTGGGCGCTGTCCAGGCCAATGGTACGGAAGACCAGTTTGTAACCACGACTGGTGATCTCCGGGCTGGTGGCAGCCGGGGTGATCATGATGATGCCTTCGTCTTCGTAAATGTCCGAAGCCGGCTGAGTGGAGCTGGAGCACAAGTGGCCTACAACGAACTTGACGCCATCATTGACCACTTTGTTAGCGACAGCGACGGCTTGTTTTGGGTCGCAAGCGTCGTCGTATTCTTTGGCTTCCAGCATCTTGCCATCGACACCGCCTTTGGCGTTGATGTCTTTGATAGCTTGTTTGGCGCCCATGAACTGCATGTCGCCGTACTGGGTCACAGGCCCGGTTTTAGGGCCAGCAATACCGATCTTGATGGTGTCTGCAGCAAACGAATGGCTGGCAACCCCGGCCAAAACCATAGCGGCAAACAGTTTAGTAATCTGCTTCTTAGCCATCTTTATTGGTGCTCCACTCTTCTGTTGTAATTTTTATAGTCCTGGAAGCCAAGGCAGCCGGACCGGGTTTTTTCTGAGCGAAATTCCCGACCAATCCCCCCTGCAACTGTACCGGTACAGTGTAGAGCGCCGGTTCAACGCTTGAATAGCGGGCTACCGGGAGAAAAAGCAGGAAATGTCGCTTAAACGAAAGAAAGAGACAGAATGGCGGCGGATTATGTTGTTGATCTATATCGGGATGTTGCCAGCTCAACAGGTTCGTCCTTGGCGCTTCACTCTTTCCTCGTTTCCATACCTCTGTTTGGGTTTTTCTACCGGGTGCGCGGCGCTATCATTGCGCCGATTTTTTTACCTGGTGAATCCCATGAATCAAGAACCTAGCACCCTCTATGCCAAGCTGCTTGGTGAGACCTCAACAATTGAATGGAAGGTGTTGCTGCCATTCTTCGCCAAAGGTGATTTGTTGTGGGTTGACCCCGCACTCGACTTGATCGACGCGGCCATAGCCGTGACTCAGGATGAAGCAGAGAAGATCAAGGCCTGGATGGCTTCTGGCGTATTTGGAAAGATGACTACAGAGCACGCGCTAGACGTTAATGCGCGAGATCCTGAGCTGTGGGCCGTGGTGGTTTCGCCTTGGGTGATGGTCCAGGAAAGGGCACAAATTTAATCGAACGCACCAAACATGAGCGTTTATAGAGGGGCGATTTGGGCGAGGTGGTGTGTAGGCCAGTAACTGGTTTCACAATAGTGGCCACTTGCCGTAGAGAAACGCCACAGTCAGTTCTGTGGCATTTCGCTAAATGGGTAGCTGCTAAATGGGTAGCGATTGGGCTACTACAGTTGAAGCGCCGAGTAGCCCGATGCAAAGCGGTGAGATTGATTGAGTTGCTCCAGCACGCCGGGCAGCGCTTCAAACGGCACAGGGCGGCTGATCAAATAACCCTGGATAAAGTCGCATCCATAGCGGCTTAAAAGCTCGAGTTGCTGGATGGTCTCGACACCTTCGGTCACCACTTGCAGTTGCAGCGTGTGGGCCATGACGATAATTGCCTGAACGATTTCCATGTCCTGACTGGACGTTTGGATGTCCTGGATAAACGAGCGATCAATTTTCAGGGTATTAAGAGGCAGGCGCTTTAAATAGGCCAGGGACGAGTAGCCGGTGCCAAAGTCGTCAATCGACAAGGACACGCCCAGCGCGCGTATCTGCCGTAACAGCTGTGAGGTGTTGCTGATGTTGCCCATCAGCGCGTTTTCAGTGACTTCAAGTTCCAGCCGATGCGGGGCAATACCGGAGCAATACAGCGCATTTTCAATGTCTTCAGCCAGTTCTTCGCGCACCAGGTTGAGTGCCGAGCAGTTGACGGCAACCCCAAGCTGCTGCCAGCCGAGCCGTGAAAGTGTCGCCAGATCGGTGCAGGCTCTGCGCAACACCCAATGATCCAGTTCTGCAATCAGGCCGTTGGCCTCAGCAATATTGATAAAACGATCCGGGCCAAGCAAGCCATGCTCCGGGTGCTGCCAGCGGATCAATGCCTCCAGTTTGGCGACTCGCCCTTGCTTAAGGTCGATGATGGGTTGGTAGTGCAGTAGCAACCCGGTGTCTTCATTCAGCGCCAGGCGCAGTTCTTCTTCGATTTGCAGCTCGAGTGAGGCGCGTGTGGTCAGGTTAGGGCTGAAAAAATTCAGGCTGTTGCGACCACCGCCTTTGGACTGATAGAGCGCCAGATCCGCGTGCTTGAGCAGCTCAATGCTGCTGGTGCCGTCGTCCGGGAACACGCTGATGCCAATGCTGGTGGTCATGACCATGCGCCTGCCCGTCAGCTCGATGGGCTCTTTGAGCGTGTGCATGATGCGCTTGGCCATGCTTTGGGCTTCGTCGCGATCGTGGATGTCGATCAAAATACAAAACTCGTCGCCGCCAAATCGCGCCACCACATCCCCGTGATGGCGGGCGGCGCCTCTGATCTGATTGGCAATGGTCTTGAGCAACTCATCGCCTGCGTCGTGGCCAAGGCTGTCATTGATCCGCTTAAAGTGATCTATATCGAGAAACAGCACCGCCAGTTTGCTGTTTTTGGCGGCCGCGTCAGCGAGTTTTTCAGCAAAGATCTGGTTGAATCCGCGCCGATTGATCAGGTTGGTCAGCGGGTCGTAATGCGCCACTTGCTGCAATGACATACGGGCTTCATCAAGCTGGCTGAGCAGGGCATTGACCCGTGCCAGGTCGTGCTCTTTTTGTTGCAGCTTTTTATCGACCAAGGCGGCACTGATGCTGCTGCCGATCAACAGCAGCGTGATCATGGCGACCATCAGGGCGACTTGCCAGTGGTTGGTTTCAATGTGGGTCTGGTTGATGTCGCCCTCAGGCGATAGCGTGTGCAGTGCCCACATGCCAATAAAGTGGACGCATAGAATGGCGGTGCCCGCGGTGAGGCTGATGGCGTATTTAAAAAACTGATGGGCTATACCGTGGGTAGTGCGCAAGGCTATGGCCATCTGCAAGGCCCAATAACTGGCACCCACAGCCAGGATTAAAGAAAGGGCAACGCCGATGAATTCGTAGTGTTGCTGGCTGTTGGAGTGCATGGCGGTCATGCCGGTGTAATGCATGCCGCCGATACCCAAGCCAAATATCAGCGCTGCGAGCATTAAGGGTATGCGCGAAAGGCCGGGCTGATTGAGCAGGTGCATGGCAATCAGTGCGCTGACCCAGATGATAACCAGCGAGCCGATGGTGATGCCCAGGTTGTAATGAACTTCAAGCGAAGACTCAAAGGCCAGCATGCTGATGAAGTGCATGGCCCAGATACCGCCTGCCAGGCAGCTTGCGCCCAGCCATCGCCAAACCGTTTTGGCCGTGGCTTTTTCTGCATTGGCGGCACGTTCACCCATATGCAGCGCAGCCAAGCTCGCGGCGCAGGCCACCAGCCAGGCGAGAAACACCAGGTACAGGTTATGGCTGCTGTGCAGTGTCTGGAGGCTGTGCTCAGCATGTGCGCCGAGAAACTGCCATTCGAACCATTCCATTGCGGCCCTCGGCACTGAGTCCAGGTTTGCCAGTCAACAGGTGCTGACGTGCTTTCAGTGTAGAGGCTGGGATAAGGCGGGGGAGGGTGATGGCGATATGATGCTAATCATTTCGTAATAAACAATTAGTTTTTAATCGCGAACTTCGGTTGAAAACCTGTAGGAGCGAGCTTGCCTCGCGATCTTTTAAAGATCAAAAGATCGCGAGACAAGCTCGCTCCTACAGAATGCAGGGGTTAGCCGGCGACCAGCACGCGAATCGCTTCAAGGCGCAGCGCGGCTTTTTCAAGCATGGCCAGCCCTTGTTCGCGTTGTTTACGCAAGGCAACCAACTCGCTATCACGTACGGTCGGATTGACCGCTTGCAGCGCAGTCAGGCGCGCCAGTTCTTCTTCCGTGTCGGCTGCCAGGCGGCGTTGCGCTTCGGCTACACGTTCAGCATGACGTGGCGCAACCTTGGCTTCGCCGGCATTGATTTTCGGCGTCAGGTTGTCGCGCTGCGCCTGGATGAACTTGTTGGCGCTGGCACGGGGCACGCTTTCCAGTTGTTCATTCAGGGTGTCGAAGGCCACGCGCGAGGACAGGTCGTTGCCGTTGGCATCGAGCAGGCAGCGCAGCGCAGCAGGCGGCAGGTAGCGGCCCAGTTGCAGGGAGCGCGGGGCAACGGCTTCGCTGACGTAAATCAGTTCGAGCAGAACGGTCCCGGGCTTGAGCGCCTTGTTTTTGATCAGTGCCACGGCGGTGTTGCCCATCGAGCCCGAAAGCACCAGATCCATGCCGCCTTGCACCATCGGGTGTTCCCAGGTGATGAACTGCATGTCCTCACGCGACAGCGCCTGGTTGCGGTCGTAGGTGATGGTCACGCCTTCGTCGTCACCCAGCGGGAAGCTGGCGTCGAGCATTTTCTCGCTCGGCTTGAGAATCAGGGCGTTCTCGGAATGGTCTTCACTGTCGATGCCGAACGCATTGAACAGGGTTTCCATGTAGATCGGCAGGGTGAACTGGTCGTCCTGCTCAAGAATCGCCTCTACAAGGGCTTCGCCTTCACCTGCCCCGCCGGAGTTGAGCTCCAGCAGGCGGTCACGACCGGTGTGCAGTTCTTGCTCCAGACGCTCGCGCTCGCTGCGGGCTTCGTTGATCAGCGCTTGCCACGGGGTGTCGTCGGTTTCTTCAAGCAACGGTAGCAGGCGTGGGCCGAACTGGTGTTGCAGGGCGTTGCCGGTCGGGCACGTGTTGAGGAATGCGTTTAAAGCCTCGTGATACCACTGGAACAGGCGCTCTTGCGGGCTGGTTTCCAGGTACGGCACGTGCAGTTCGATGACGTGCTTCTGGCCGATACGGTCCAGACGGCCGATACGCTGCTCCAGCAGGTCCGGGTGGGACGGCAGGTCGAACAGCACCAAGTGATGGGCGAACTGGAAGTTGCGGCCTTCACTGCCGATTTCCGAGCAGATCAGCACTTGTGCGCCGAACTCTTCATCAGCGAAGTAAGCGGCTGCGCGGTCACGCTCAAGAATATTCATGCCTTCGTGGAAGACCGTGGCAGGAATGCCGGAGCGAACGCGCAGGGCGTCTTCCAGATCCATGGCGGTTTCGGCGTGGGCACAGATCACCAGCACTTTGGTGCGCTTGAGCATTTTCAGGGTGTCGGTGAGCCACTCTACGCGAGGGTCAAAGCGCCACCAGCGCTCTTCATCGCTGGCGTCCGGCTGGGCCTGGAAGCTGACTTCCGGGTACAGCTCGGCGTGATCACCGATGGGCAGTTCGAGGTATTCGTCCGGGCACGGCAGCGGGTAAGCATGCAGTTTGCGTTCGGGGAAGCCCTGGATCGCGGCGCGGGTGTTACGGAACAAAACGCGGCCAGTGCCATGACGGTCGAGCAGTTCGCGAACCAGACGCGCGCTGGCTTCGGTATCGCCTTCGTTGACTGCGGCGAGCAGCGAGTCGCCTTCAGCACCCAGGAAGTTATGGATGGTGGTGTGCGCTTCAGGGGACAGGCGGCCTTTATCCAGCAGTTCCTGTACCGCCTGAGCGACCGGGCGATAGTTCTCGCTCTCGGCGCGGAAGGCGGCCAAGTCGTGGAAACGGTTGGGATCGAGCAGGCGCAAACGTGCGAAGTGGCTGTCCTGACCCAGTTGTTCCGGGGTCGCGGTCAGCAGCAAGACGCCAGGGATCACACCGGCCAGTTGCTCAACCAGACCGTATTCAGGGCTGACTTGATCTTCGTGCCACACCAGGTGGTGAGCTTCGTCGACCACCAGCAAGTCCCAGTCTGCGTCGAACAAGGCTGCTTGCGCTTTAGGGTCGTCAACCAGCCATTCCAGAGCCACCAAAGCCAACTGGCAGTCTTCAAACGGGTTACCGGCATCGCTTTCAATGAAGCGTTCTTCGTCAAACAGTGCGACTTCAAGGTTGAAGCGGCGACGCATTTCGACCAGCCACTGGTGTTGCAGGTTTTCCGGGACCACGATCAGCACACGGCTGGCGCGGCCACTGAGCAGTTGGCGATGAATCACCAGGCCCGCTTCGATGGTTTTACCCAGGCCCACTTCGTCAGCCAGCAATACGCGCGGCGCGATACGGTCGGCCACTTCACGGGCAATGTGCAGTTGGTGAGCGATAGGTTGCGCACGCACGCCACCCAAGCCCCACAGCGGCGATTGCAACTGGCGGCTAGTGTGTTCAAGGGTGTGGTAACGCAGCGAGAACCACGACAGCGGGTCGATTTGCCCGGCGAACAGACGGTCGCTGGCCAGACGGAACTGGATAAAGTTCGACAGTTGCGTTTCTGGCAGGGTCACCAGCTCGTTTTGTTCGTTGAAACCGTGATAAACCATCAGACCGCTGGAGTCATCGACTTCGCGAACGGTCATCTTCCAGCCTTCAAAGTGGATAATGGTGTCGCCCGGCGAGAAGCGCACGCGCGTCAGTGGGGCGTTACGCAGCGAATATTGGCGGGTTTCGCCAGTGGCCGGATAGAGCACGGTCAGCAAGCGACCGTCCTGTGCCAGAACGGTGCCTAAGCCTAGCTCAGCTTCGCTGTCACTAATCCAGCGTTGCCCCGGTTGATACTGCTGCGCCATGCTGCCTGACTCCCGCTTTGAAAAAGCCGAGTATATTAACGCAGCAGAGTCCTCAGTCCAAAGGACTCTGACAAAAAGCTGCTCTACTCAAAAGAAGCCAATGGCGCTTTACGATGAGTGGTTTTCAGCCGGACGCAGAACAGGAGCACACCATCATGCTGCCGCCGATTCTACCGCTGAGCGTTGTCCCCGTGACCTCACAACAAGACCCGGTACGCCCGCGACCTGAAATCCCGGCGGTGGTGCCTGCCCAGGCCAGTTCGGGGGACAGCACGGTCAACCTCAAACACCATGATGCTGACCAGGCAGCCTTGTTATTGCGCGAAGAGCAGCAGCGTCAGCAACACAAACGCCAGCATGAGGGGCAGCCGCCGCTGCCCGATGAAGTCCAGGCGGATCAGCCTGCCGATGATGGCGTGGTCGATGGGACGCAGCGTCAGGGTTTATGGATTGATATCGAGGTATGACTGGATTTTTTCTGGCCTGTTGTCCGGCCTCAACGCATTATTGCGCTGTCCCTTGAACCCTTTTAGCCAACAGCCTCTGACAGTGACCTGATTTTTATGAGCCAAGACAGCAATCTGGTTGACCTGGGTGCAGAACGTGCCAAGCGCGTGCATGACCTTAAAGAGAAGCGTCTGAACGAAGTGCGCCAGGCATTCGAGCAAGCAATGCCCTTGGAAAATGCCAAGAAAAAGCCGAAAAAGAAACCTAAAAAGCGCTGATCTACCGCGTTTTAGCTGATCTGGGTCAACTTTTCTTTCCAAGCCTCGTCGGGCCGCGATCACTATTGATCCCGGTCAACGTATGCGCCTGCCTGTGTGGTTAATCTAGCTCCAACACAAACAGACACGAGCAGGAGGCCGTCATGTTTCTCGACAATGTGGTTATCGCAGGGGTAGTGACGGTCGGTCTCATGGTGTTGTTCTTCGCAGGTCTGGGTTTTTTTATCTGGAAAGACTCCCAGAAGCGCAATAAGTAGCGCCGGGTCTTTCTGGTACACGAGCACGCAAGGCATTTTGGGCGACTTCGGTCGCCTATTTTTTTGCCTGAAATAAACGCATAAAAAAAGGTACGCCCCGCGAGGGGCGTACCTTTTTTGTCAGGCGCTGGATCAGTTGAGGGCGATGGACGCCAACCAGAACAGTGCTGCAGACAGCCCGACAGTGGCCGGCAGGGTCAGCACCCAGGCCATCAGGATGGTCTTGATGGTGTTGCCTTGCAGGCCGCTTTTGTTGGCAACCATGGTACCCGCCACGCCTGAAGACAGGATGTGCGTGGTCGAGACCGGAAGGGCAAACACGTTGGCCAGGCCAATCGCGATGGTGGTGGTGATCTGAGCGGCCATGCCTTGGGCATAGGTCATGCCTTGTTTGCCGATCTTCTCGCCGATGGTTTTAACCACACGTCTCCAGCCAACCATGGTGCCAAGGCCCAAGGCCAGCGCGACAGCCAGAATCACCCAGAACGGTGCGTATTCAGTGGTGGTGGTCAGGTCTTTACGCAGTTTTTCGAGATCCGCCTTTTCACTGGCGTCGAGCACTGGCAGCTTGCTGACTTTTTTCGCCGTGTCATCCAGGCACAGCAGGTAGCGACGAATTTCGATGCGCTGCTCAGAGGTCATGGAGTGGTAGTCAGTCACGCCCTTGAGTGAGCTCAGCAGAGCGGCAATGGTTGGCTCGGTTTGCTGCGGATTGCAGCTGAACTTGCCCGGCAGGTCGCTTTTAATGCTTTTGCCCAGTGCCAGGTATTCGTTCAGGCTTTCGTGGTTACGCTGATAGAACTGGCTCAGGTGCAGCGTCGCGTCCCGCGTTCGCTCGATCTGGTAAGTGCTGCTGTTCAAGTCCAGAACGAAGGCGCTCGGCACGATACCGATCAGTACCAGCATGATCAGGCCAATACCTTTTTGACCGTCGTTAGAGCCGTGAACGAAGCTCACGGTCATGGCAGAAATCACCAAAACCAGACGGTTCCAGAACGGCGGATGCTTTTTATCATCCAGCTTGCGGCGTTCTTCTGGGGTCTTGTGCATCTTGGAGTTCGGACGCCACCACTTCAGGCCGACCAGCATGAGGCCGGCAATGATGAAGCCCGCCAGTGGCGAGAACACCAATGAGGCGCCAATCTCGATAGCCTTCTGCCAGTTAACGCCTTCGCTCACCGGGATGCCGTTGATCAGGGCGTTGGCCAGGCCGACACCGAGGATCGAGCCGATCAGGGTGTGGGAGCTGGAGGCCGGAATCCCGAAGTACCACGTACCCAGGTTCCAGGTAATGGCTGCAGCCAGCAGCGAGAACACCATGGCCAGGCCATGTCCGGTGTTCACGTTGACCAGCAACTCTACCGGCAGCAAGTGGACGATGGCGTATGCCACCCCGACTCCGCCCAGCAGAACGCCCAGAAAGTTGAATACACCGGAGAAGAACACCGCCAGGTGAGGCGGCATGGCTTTGGTGTAGATGACAGTCGCTACCGCGTTCGCGGTGTCATGAAAGCCGTTAATGAACTCGAAGGCGAGAACAAAGGCTAGGGCGAAGAAGAGGCTGATAAGAACCCAGGCATCCAATCCGCTTAGTAGATCGATCATGAAGGTTTTCTGACACGGTCATAAAGGGGGCCGGATTATGCCAGAAAACCTTGGTAATCGATGCACTTGGTGCTCGCCGGTAACATCTATAAATGAAAAAAGCGGTAGGACACCCCGATTTACAGAGGCCAAAAAACAGCTCCAAGCCGCTGATAACAAAGGCTATAAGCGTTTCAGAGGGGAGGGCCTGTGCCTACGCGACGGTCTGATTTGAGTGTGTGAAATTTCTGTAATCAGACAGTTTGGTGGCTTGGGCAGACCTTTTGTCGGACAAAGGTCAGCCTCCGAGCAATACAGCGGCAGGAGGCGTTGTAGCCGTTTTTACACAGATTTTAGCCGTGGTGATTCACGACTCTTCAGCTTTGAGTTCTTTCTCAATTTTTTGAATTTCTTGAGAAAACGCCTGATCCAGCAGGCTTGCACGTTTGCGCCAAGGCTTGCGCTCGGGCTCCGGCTTTGCGGCATAAGTGGTCACTTCGCCGCCATAAACATCCTTGTAACGTTGTTCCTGACGCTCAAGTTCTGCGCGCAGTTCGTCTTTCGTCACAGTGCTACCTAATTAAGTAAAGATTAAACCTGGTGAACCACTCGGCAAGAGAGGTTGATGCATCTGACGTTTGAGTCAGCTTTAGACGGATATCTATAAGCACCGTCAAGGTTAAATCAACCACTCTGTGCACGCGGCAACGTCATTAATTAACACATGAGCGCTGTCGCACTTAAGTGCTCACCCCAGAGGGTGGACAATTCAGGTCGCACTTGGAAGTTAAGCCTCTCGGCCTATTGAGTTCAACGAGCGGGTTGGATCCAAAAGGCGGGAATGCTTGACTCTGTGCATTCAATTACTTGCGGGCCATAAAGGCTTGAGTAAGGCGTCTACTATCGCCGAAGCGCTTTAGGTCCGTCAACTTCCAAGTGCAAACTTTGTTGCAAAAATTCAGGGAATGAACAGCTTTCGGCATTTTTTAGAACTATTAATACGGGGGAAGGTAAATGTAGTGTCAAGTTGTTGAGCGCTACCGTCAGCTTAATTGACCGGGCATATAAGGAAAATGCACTCCAATGAGTGGGGAAGGCTGTTTGTCGCAGTGTAGCCGGTAAAAAAAGCTTAATGGAAATCAGACGCAGGTGTTGTCTGTAGTTATAAAGTACGGCAATGGAACTTTATTAAACGCACAGGATCATGAGGCGTTGCCTACGTCGCATTCATATCCGTGATGCGTGATGCGTGATGGAGGGTGAGGATATTGCGATTATCGGTCGTCGGTTCGATAATCGGCCAATATTGCATCTGCCGTGTGTCTGTTGTTACCGGGGCCGATCTGTAATAACAATAAAAGCGACATCAGGGGGATGGGGTATGAGTGAGCAATTGCGCAATGCAGTGACTGGCCTGGCGCCACCGATTGTGGCGTCACCTGCCAAACGTATTCAGGCGTTTACCGGCGACCCCGACTTCATGGCCTCGCTGGCCCGTGGTCTGGCCGTGGTGCAGGCGTTTCAGGAACGTAAACGGCACCTGACGATTGCGCAGATCAGCCATCGAACCGAGATCCCGCGCGCCGCTGTACGGCGTTGCTTGTATACGTTGATCAAACTGGGCTATGCCACCACCGATGGCCGGACCTATTCGTTGCTGCCCAAAGTGTTGACACTCGGCCATGCCTATTTGTCATCGACGCCGCTGGCGGTCTCGGCCCAGCCGTATCTGGACCGCATGAGCGAGCAACTGCACGAAGCCTGCAACATGGCGACCCTTGAAGGTGACGACATCCTCTACATCGCCCGTTCGGCCACCACCCAACGGCTGATTTCAGTCGACCTTTCGGTGGGCGGCCGCTTGCCAGCGTATTGCACGTCGATGGGGCGTATTTTGCTGGCGGCCCTTGATGATGTGACCCTTAACGAATACCTGGGCCATGCTGAGTTCCAGGCCAAAACCAGTCGAACCCTGCACACCCCTGAGGCGTTGCTTGAATGCTTGCAAAAAGTCCGCGAGCAGGGCTGGTGCGTTGTCGACCAAGAGCTGGAACAGGGACTGCGTTCGATTGCCGTACCCGTGTACGACGCTTCCGGCCAGGTACTGGCGGCCCTGAACGTCAGCACCCACGCCGGGCGCGTGTCACGTACAGAGCTGGAGCAGCGCTTTTTGCCGATCATGCTCAGTTCAAGTCGCGAACTGAGTGCGCAGCTGTTCACCTGACCTCACCATTAATCACACGAACCCTGTAGGAGCGAGCTTGCCTCGCGATCTTTTGATCTTAAAAAATCGCAGCCTTTGAGCCGCGTTTTGGTCAATTCCAAGCAGGCTAACTATGTGTTCGATTACCGAACACATCGTCGATTATCGGATTGTTTGAGCTGGGAGGGCGGCTTAACCTGCTGACAGTCCGGTGCCGCTCGACGCACCGTTTTCTATTCAGTGGCCAACAAGAAACGGGAGCTACCCCTCATGGCAGAAATCATTTCGTTACACGACGCCGTGAAACAGTTTGTGAATGACGGTGATACGGTCGCCCTCGAAGGTTTCACTCACTTGATTCCGACCGCAGCAGGTCATGAAATTATTCGTCAGGGCAAGAAAGACCTGACGTTGGTCCGTATGACGCCTGACTTGATCTACGACCAATTGATCGGCGCCGGCTGTGCACGAAAGTTGATTTTTTCCTGGGGTGGCAACCCTGGTGTTGGTTCGTTGCACCGTCTGCGCGATGCCGTCGAAAAACAGTGGCCGCAACCGCTGGAAATCGAAGAGCACAGCCACGCCGACCTGGCCAATGCCTATGTGGCGGGCGCTTCGGGCTTGCCATTTGCGGTACTGCGCGCCTATGCCGGTTCCGACTTGCCCAAGGTCAACCCGCTGATCAAGACCGTTACCTGCCCGTTTACCGGTGAAGTGCTGGCGGCGGTGCCTTCGGTGCGCCCTGACGTCACGGTGATCCACGCGCAAAAGGCTGACCGCAAGGGCAACGTGCTGTTGTGGGGCATTTTGGGCGTGCAAAAGGAGGCCGCCTTGGCCGCCAAGCGCTGCATCGTGACGGTTGAAGAAATTGTCGATGACTTGCAGGCGCCGATGAACGCCTGCGTCCTGCCAACCTGGGCATTGAGCGCCGTGTGTCACGTGCCGGGTGGTGCGCATCCGTCCTACGCACATGGTTACACCGAGCGTGATAACCGTTTCTATCAGGCCTGGGACCCGATTGCCCGTGACCGCGAAACCTTTACCGCATGGATAAACGAATACATCCACGGCACCGCCAATTTCAGTGAGTTCCAGGCCAAGCTGGCCCGCGCTTCGGAGGCAAAATAATGGCTTACTCCACCAACGAAATGATGACCGTTGCCGCCGCCCGCCGTTTGAAAAATGGCTCGGTGTGTTTTGTCGGCATTGGCCTGCCTTCGAAGGCTGCGAACCTGGCGCGCCTGACCTCGTCGCCGGATGTGGTGCTGATTTACGAGTCTGGCCCGATTGGCGCCAAGCCCAATGTGCTGCCGCTGTCGATTGGCGACGGTGAGCTGGCCGAAACGGCTGACACGGTCGTCTCCACCAGCGAGATTTTCCGCTACTGGTTGCAAGGTGGTCGGGTTGATGTCGGCTTTTTGGGTGCCGCTCAGGTAGACCGCTTCGGCAATATCAACACGACTGTGGTCGGTGACTATCACCATCCAAAGGTCCGCCTGCCGGGCGCCGGTGGTGCACCTGAAATCGCCGGTTCTGCCAAAAGCGTGCTGATCATCCTCAAGCAATCAGCCCGTTCGTTCGTCGACAAACTGGACTTCATTACCTCGGTCGGTCACGGCGAAGGTGGCGACTCGCGCAAGCGTTTGGGCCTGCCAGGCGCCGGGCCAGTGGGGATCATCACTGACCTGTGCATCATGGAACCCGAAGCGCAGACCAACGAATTTGTGGTCACCGCCCTGCACCCCGGCGTGACGCGTGAACAAGTCGTGGCGGCAACGGGCTGGGCGATTCGCTTTGCCGACAAGGTTGAGCAAACCGCCGAGCCGACCGACGTTGAGCTAAGCGCTTTGCGTGACCTGGAAGCGCGCACGGCCCTGGCCCACGGTCAGGCACCAGGAGAAGCGTGATGCGTGAAGTGTTTATCTGTGACGCGATTCGTACCCCCATTGGCCGTTTTGGCGGGGGCTTGTCGGCCGTTCGTGCGGATGATCTGGCGGCAACGCCGATCAAGGCACTGATCGAGCGCAACCCCACAGTCAAATGGGACGAAGTCGACGAAGTGTTTTTGGGCTGCGCCAACCAGGCGGGTGAAGACAACCGCAACGTTGCGCGCATGGCGGCGTTGCTGGCCGGACTGCCGGAGAGCATCCCCGGTGTCACCCTCAATCGTTTGTGTGCCTCGGGGATGGACGCGATTGGCACGGCGTTCCGTGCCATTGCCAGCGGTGAAATGGAACTGGCGATTGCCGGCGGCGTTGAATCGATGTCGCGGGCACCGTTTGTGATGGGCAAGGCGGATGCCGCGTTCTCGCGCAACATGAAGCTGGAAGACACCACCATTGGCTGGCGCTTCATCAACCCGTTGATGAAAGCTCAATACGGTGTCGATGCGATGCCGCAAACCGCCGATAACGTGGCCGATGACTACCAGATTTCTCGCGCCGACCAGGACGCCTTTGCCCTGCGCAGCCAGCAGCGCACGGCGGCTGCACAGGCGGCGGGCTATTTTGCTGAAGAGATTGTGCCGGTACGTATCGCCCACAAAAAAGGCGAAAGTGTGGTTGAGCGCGATGAACACCCGCGTGCCGACACCAGCCTCGACACCCTGAGCAAACTCAAACCGGTCAACGGCTCGGACAAAACAGTCACCGCAGGCAATGCCTCGGGGGTCAACGACGGGGCTGCGGCGTTGATTCTGGCCTCGGCTGATGCGGTCAAACGTCATGGCCTGACTGCCCGCGCGCGGGTGTTGGGCATGGCCAGCGCCGGTGTTGCGCCACGGGTGATGGGCATTGGCCCGGTGCCTGCGGTGCGCAAACTGGTTGAGCGTCTGGGCCTGGCGGTCAGTGACTTTGATGTCATCGAACTCAATGAAGCCTTTGCCAGCCAGGGGTTGGCCGTGTTGCGTGAGTTGGGGCTGGCGGATGATGCGCCACAGGTTAACCCCAATGGCGGGGCCATCGCGTTGGGCCATCCGCTGGGCATGAGCGGTGCGCGGCTGGTGCTGACGGCCCTGCACCAGTTGGAAAAAACCGGCGGTAAAAAAGGTCTGGCGACTATGTGTGTAGGGGTCGGCCAAGGCTTGGCGCTGGCGATAGAGCGGGTCTGATTTGCCCTGACGATGCGCCATGCGATTAAGGACTCAATCGTTTGGCGCATTGTGGTTGCAGGGTACTTGTTGCAAGGTATGTCTGAAAATAACTAACCAGATGAGTCTAAAATCATGACAACAGACACTCACTACACAGGAGAAGAACGTAAAAAAAGGATCTTCGCGATTGTCGGTGCCTCCTCGGGCAACCTGGTCGAATGGTTCGATTTTTACGTTTACGCGTTCTGTGCAATCTACTTTGCGCCAGCTTTTTTCCCCTCCGATGACCCGACGGTACAACTGCTGAACACGGCCGGTGTATTTGCGGCGGGCTTCTTGATGCGTCCTATCGGTGGCTGGCTGTTTGGTCGGGTGGCCGACAAGCACGGGCGCAAGAACTCAATGATGATCGCGGTGATGATGATGTGCGCCGGTTCATTGGTCATCGCCTTTTTGCCGACCTACGCCTCGATTGGTGCGTGGGCGCCCGCATTACTCTTGATGGCGCGGTTGTTCCAGGGCCTGTCGGTGGGTGGTGAATATGGCACCACGGCCACTTACATGAGTGAGGTTGCCCTCAAGGGGCAGCGTGGTTTCTTTGCCTCGTTCCAATACGTCACGTTGATCGGCGGGCAGTTGCTGGCAGTGCTGGTGGTGGTGATTCTCCAGCAGATTTTGTCAGATGAGGAACTGCGCGCATGGGGCTGGCGCATCCCGTTTGTGATTGGTGCCATCGCAGCCGTTATTTCGCTGTTGTTGCGTCGTTCCCTGGAAGAGACCACCAGCGCTGAATCCCGTAATGACAAAGACGCCGGTAGCATTGCGGCGCTGTTTCGTGACCATAAAGCTGCGTTTATCACCGTGCTCGGCTACACCGCTGGCGGCTCGCTGATTTTCTACACCTTTACCACGTACATGCAGAAATACCTGGTGAACACCGCCGGGATGCACGCCAAAACCGCCAGTTACATCATGACCGGCGCGCTCTTCCTTTATATGTGCATGCAGCCGTTGTTCGGCATGCTCGCGGACAAAATCGGCCGTCGAAATTCGATGCTCTGGTTTGGCGCCTTGGGCACATTGTGCACGGTGCCGATTTTGCTCAGCCTGAAAACCATTACCAGCCCGTTTTTGGCCTTTGTGTTGATCACCCTGGCGCTGGCGATTGTCAGCTTCTACACCTCGATCAGCGGTTTGGTTAAGGCCGAGATGTTCCCGCCACAGGTGCGGGCGTTGGGAGTAGGGCTGGCCTACGCCGTGGCTAACGCAGTGTTTGGCGGTTCGGCGGAATATGTGGCCTTGGGCCTGAAGTCCATGGGCATGGAAAACACCTTTTACTGGTACGTGACGGTCATGATGGCCATCGCCTTCCTGTTCAGTTTCCGTTTGCCGAAGCAGCCCAAATACCTGCATCACGATATGTGATGAGTTTGCGCGCGCCGATGTTCGGCGCGCGCCTGCAAAGGAAGGTTTATGAGTAACCAACTGTTCGATGCCTATTTCACGGGCAAGGCTATGGGTGCGGTGTTTTGTGACCATGGCCGGGTTCAAGCCATGCTCGACTTTGAGGCCGCCCTGGCTCGGGCTCAAGCCAGCACAGGGCTGATTCCGTCGTCAGCAGTTGCACCGATTGAAGCGGCTTGCCGCGCCGAACTCTACGACTTTGAAGCCTTGGGGCTGGCCATTGCCAGCGCTGGCAACTCGGCCATCCCGTTGGTGAAAGCGCTCGGCAAGCAGATTGCCAGCGTCAGCCCCGAGGCCGAGCGTTATGTGCACCTAGGCGCCACCAGCCAGGACGTAATGGACAGCGGGCTAGTGCTGCAACTGCGTGCCGCTCTCGAACTGATCGAGCAGGATTTGCAGCAGTTGGGCGAAGTCCTCGCGCAACAGGCCCAGCGCTACGCCACCACGCCTTTGGCGGGTCGCACCTGGTTGCAGCAAGCAACGCCTGTGACCTTGGGCATGAAAATCGCCGGTTGGCTGGGCGCCGTTACGCGCAGCCGTCAGCGGCTTCAAGCGTTAAAACCGCGTTTGCTGAGCCTGCAGTTTGGCGGTGCTTCGGGCACTTTGGCCGCGCTGGGCGATCAAGCCTTACCCGTGGCGCACGCTTTGGCCGCTGAGTTGAAGCTCGCGCTGCCCGACCAACCTTGGCACACCCAGCGTGACCGTCTGGTGGAGTTTGGCGCGGTACTGGGGATGGTTGCAGGTAGCCTGGGCAAGATGGGCCGCGACATCAGTTTGCTTATGCAGACCGAAGCGGCGGAAGTCTTCGAGCCTTCTGCGCCGGGCAAGGGCGGGTCCTCGACCATGCCGCACAAGCGCAATCCGGTGGGTTCTGCCGTATTGATCAGCGCGGCGACGCGAGTTCCTGGCCTGCTCAGCACCTTGTTCAGCGCTATGCCACAAGAGCACGAGCGCAGTTTGGGCTTGTGGCATGCCGAGTGGGAAACCCTCCCGCAGATTTGCTGTTTGGTGGCAGGCGCGTTGGCTCAAGCCCTCAATATTGCCCAAGGGCTGGAAGTGGATGCCCAGCGCATGGCGCAAAACCTCGATTTGACCCACGGCCTGGTATTGGCCGAAGCCGTGAGTATTGAATTGGCGCAGCGAGTGGGGCGCGAAACCGCGCATCACCTGTTGGAGCAATGCTGTAAGCGGGCCGTAGCCGAGCATCGGCATCTGCGTGCGGTCTTGGGCGATGAGCCCGAGATTACCGCGCAGTTATCGGCAGCCGAACTGGATCGCTTGCTCGATCCTGCTCATTACCTGGGGCAAGCGACGACGTGGGTCGAGCGGGCACGGGCTGAACATTTTGCGTTGGCAGTCTAAAAAGGAGATGGTCGTGGGGCGTGTACAACTGGCAGAAGGTGAACTCAACTACCAACTCGATGGCCCGAAAGGCGCCCCGGTGTTGGTGTTGTCCAACTCATTGGGCACGGACCTGGGCATGTGGGCAACGCAAGTTCCGGCGTTCGCGGAGCATTTTCAGGTACTGCGATACGACACCCGTGGCCATGGCCAGTCGCTGGTGACCGAAGGCCCGTACAGCATTGAGCAGTTGGGCGGCGATGTACTGGCGTTACTCGATGCGCTGCATATTGAGCGCGCGCATTTTTGCGGCCTGTCGATGGGTGGCCTGATTGGCCAGTGGTTGGGCATTCATGCCGGTTCACGCCTGAATTCACTGGTAGTTTGCAACACCGCGGCCAAGATCGGTGAGCCGTCGGTGTGGAACCCGCGGATTGAAACGGTGTTGCGTGACGGTGCAGAGGCAATGGCCGGATTGCGTGATGCCTCGATTGCCCGCTGGTTTACCGCAGACTACGCCCAGGCCCACCCGGATCAAGCCAAACGCATTACTGACATGCTGGCGGCCACCTCGCCGCAGGGTTATGCCGCCAACTGCGCGGCGGTGCGTGATGCCGATTTTCGTGATCAGCTCGGCGCGATTCGCGTGCCGACGCTGGTGATTGCAGGCACCGAAGACGCCGTGACGCCGCCTTCGGGCAGCCATTTCATTCAGGAACACGTAGCCGGTGCCGAATACGCAGAGTTCTACGCGGCGCACTTGTCCAACGTGCAGGCCGGTGATGCGTTCAGCCAGCGGGTGCTGGCCTTTTTGTTAGCCCAACAAGCGGTTTAAGGAGCGTTTTGTGGACGAGAAACAACGTTATGAAGAAGGCATGGGCGTACGCCGCGCCGTGCTGGGCGATGCACACGTCGACCGCAGCCTGAACGCCCTGACCGAGTTCAACAGCGAGTTCCAGGAAATGATCACCCGCCATGCATGGGGTGATATCTGGACGCGGCCGGGATTGCCACGTCATACCCGTAGCCTGATAACCATTGCGATGTTGATCGGCATGAACCGCAGTGAAGAACTCAAACTGCACCTGCGCGCCGCGGCCAACAATGGCGTGACCCGTGCAGAGATCAAAGAAGTGATCATGCAGAGCGCGATCTACTGCGGTATTCCGGCAGCCAATGCGACCTTCCATTTGGCAGAGTCGGTGTGGGACGAGTTGGGCGTCGAGTCCCGGGAATAATTTGTGGGAATTGCTGCCCCGTCTACGACGCCGCGTTGTCGCGCAGCAAACAGGCCACCGACTATCTTTAGCATCCCCCAATCGGTTCCCTCTCCTTCGGGAGAGGGCTAGGGTGAGGGGGATCTTGACTTTAAAGATCGCGAGGCAAGCTCGCTCCTACAGTCAGTGACCAACAAAAAACCCGCCAATTGGCGGGTTTTTTGTTTTATCGGGTCGCTATCAAGCCTTTGGCGGCTTGTCCGATACAGGCCGGTTTTGCCCGGTCTGCTCGTACCAGCCACCGCCCAGCGCCTTGTACAGTGTGACTTCGCTGGTCAGCTGCGACAGGCGATCGGTGATCAACGCCTGCTGCGCGCTGAACAACGAGCGCTGTGCATCAAGGAAGGTCAGGTTGCTGTCGACACCAATCCGATAACGGCGCTCAGCCAGACGGTAATAGTCCTGGTTGGCGTTAACGAAATCGGCTTGCGCCTGCAACTGCTGGTTGTAGGTTTGACGTGCTGCGAGGCCGTCAGAGACTTCCTGGAATGCCGTCTGGATCGCCTTCTCGTATTGCGAGACGGTGATTTCCTTCTGGATTTTCGAGTAGTCCAGGCTCGCGCGCAGAGCGCCTGCGTTGAAAATCGGCAGGTTGATCTGCGGCGAGAACAGCCAGGTGCCCGAACCGCCCTTGAACAGACCCGAGAGGTCTGGGCTCAAGGTCCCGGCATTGGCGGTGAGGCTGATGCTCGGGAAGAACGCGGCGCGTGCGGCACCAATGTTGGCGTTGGCCGCCAACAATTGGTGCTCGGCCTGAAGGATGTCGGGGCGACGTTGCAGCAAGTCAGACGGCAAGCCCGCTGGCATTTGGGTCAGCAAATCTGCCGACAGCGGTTTGGCTGTCGGTAGATTGTCCGGAATACCAGTGCCGAGCAGCAGGGCCAGGCTGTTTTCATCCTGGGCGACCTGACGGGTGTACTTGGCCAATTGAACTTTGGCGTTTTCCACTGAGGTGCGCGACTGGCTGAGCTCCAGTGCCGAGGCTACGCCCACTTCGTTGCTACGCAGGGTCAGCTTGTAGCTTTCATCGAACGCCTTGAGGGTGTCTTCAGTCAGCTTGAGCAGCTCTTTGTCCGCTTGCCAGGTCAGGTAAGCGGTCGCAACGTTGGCCACCAGACTGATCTGGGTGGAACGGCGGGCTTCTTCGGTGGCGAAGTAGTTTTCCAGAGCCTGATCGCTCAGGCTGCGGATACGCCCGAACAAGTCCAGCTCATACGCACTGACCCCAAGGGTCGCGGAGTATTGGCTGGTAATGCCCGCCTTGCCGGTTTGCGACATGCGCGCCGGGGTGCGTTGACGGCTGCCGCTGGCATCTGCGGTCACCGCCGGGAACAGGTCCGCACGCTGGATGCGGTACTGCGCGGCATAGGCGTCGATGTTCAGCGCCGCGACCCGAAGGTCGCGGTTGTTGACCAGCGCTGTCTGGATCAGCTGTTGCAGGGCAGGGTCATGGAAAAACTGACGCCAGCCTTGTTCTGCAGCGGCCTGGTTTGGCGCCTCGTTCGGCGAGTAGGCCGGGCCCTGCGGGTATTGCGCGGCTATCGGCGCTTCAGGGCGCTGGTAGTCCGGTATCAGCGAGCAGCCACTCAGCGTAAACGCTGCAACCGCTACTGCGAGAAGCGACTTGCTCATTGGCCAGCCTCTTTGTTTGGAGTGTTAGTCAGTTCTTCTTTTTGCTCAGTGTCTTTTTTATTGCCAATCGAGGAGACGGCAACAAAGAACAGCGGCACCCAGAAAATAGCCAGCAGGGTCGCACTCAGCATACCGCCGATAACACCTGTACCAATGGCGTGCTGGCTGCCCGAGCCTGCGCCGTGGGAGATGGCCAGGGGCACAACACCGAGGATGAACGCCAGGGACGTCATGATGATCGGTCGCAGACGCATCCGGCACGCTTCAATCGCGGCATCGTACAGACTACGCCCTTGTTCATGCAGCTCCTTGGCAAATTCGACGATCAGAATGGCGTTTTTCGCTGCCAGACCGATTGTCGTCAATAGACCTACCTGGAAGTACACGTCGTTGGACAGGCCACGCAGGCTGGTAGCCAGCAGCGCACCAATAATCCCCAGCGGTACAACAAGCATGACCGCGATCGGAATCGACCAGCTTTCATACAGTGCGGCAAGACACAGGAAGACCATCAGCAAGGAAATCGCGTACAAGGCAGGGGCTTGCGAGCCCGACAAACGTTCCTCGTAAGACAGACCTGTCCAGGAAATACCCACACCTGCCGGGAGTTTCTTGGCGAGGGCTTCAACCTCGGCCATGGCCTCACCACTGCTGTAGCCCGGTGCCGGTGTACCCAGAATTTCCATGGCTTCTACGCCGTTATAACGCGACAGCTTGGGTGAGCCGTAAATCCACTCGCCCTTGGCAAAGGCCGAGAACGGCACCATGGTTCCCTGATCGTTACGCACGTACCACTTCTTCAGGTCTTCCGGGCTCATACGGGAGGAGGCGGTACCTTGCAGGAACACCTTTTTCACCCGGCCGTGGTCGATGAAGTCGTTGACGTAGCTGGCACCCAGCGCGATAGACAGCGTGCTGTTAAGGTCCGCCAGGCTCACGCCCAGCGCTTGTGCGGCTTCATCGTCGATGATCAGTTTGTACTGAGGTTCGTCGTTCAGGCCGTTTGGACGCACACCCGCCAGCACTTTGCTTTGCGAAGCCATACCGAGGAACTGGTTACGCGCTTCCAGCAATTTCTCGTGGCCAATGCCTGCCTGGTCTTGAAGGAAAAAGTCAAAGCCGGTGGCGTTACCCAACTCCATGACCGCTGGCGGAGCAAATGCAAACACCATTGCATCGCGGAAAGTGAAGAAGTGCTTCTGGGCACGTGCTGCCAGCGCAAACACGCTGTTGTCGGCATCACGCTCGCCCCACGGTTTGAGCATGATAAATGCCAGACCCGAACTTTGGCCGCGACCTGCGAAGTTGAAGCCGTTCACGGTAAATACCGAAGACACCGCCGATGTTTCATCGGTCAGCAGGTATTCACGCATCCGGTCGATGACTTCCTGAGTTCGCTCGGCTGAGGTACCCGGTGGGGTTTGAACCTGAGCAAAGAGTACACCCTGGTCTTCTTCCGGAAGGAAGGAGGTCGGAATGCGGGTAAACAGGAACACCATGCCCACAACGATCAGGACATAGGCCAGCAGGTACGGTGCTTTGTGGCGCAGAATGCTGCCTACGCTTTTTTCGTAGCCGCGTACGCCGCTGTCAAAGGTACGGTTGAACCAGCCGAAGAACCCACGCTTGTTCTGACCGTGATCACCCTTGGTGATCGGTTTGAGCATCGTGGCACACAGAGCCGGGGTGAACACCAAGGCGACCACAACCGACAGGGCCATGGCCGATACGATGGTGATCGAGAACTGACGGTAGATCACACCGGTGGAGCCGCCGAAGAACGCCATCGGCAGCAATACCGCCGACAGTACAAGGGCAATACCCACCAGAGCGCCCTGGATCTGGCCCATGGACTTCTTGGTGGCTTCTTTGGGCGGCAGGCCTTCCTCGGCCATTACCCGCTCGACGTTTTCCACCACAACGATGGCATCGTCCACCAGCAAGCCGATGGCCAGGACCATACCGAACATGGTCAGGGTGTTAATGCTGAAGCCTGCAGCGGCGAGGATCCCGAAGGTACCCAGCAATACAACCGGTACTGTCATCGTGGTGATGATGGTGGCGCGGAAGTTTTGCAGGAACAGGAACATCACCAGGAACACCAGCACGACAGCTTCTACCAGTGTTTCAACAACCCCTTTGATGGAGGCCGAGATCACTGGAGTGGTGTCATACGGGAATACGACTTCCATCCCTGGCGGGAAGAAGGGTTCCAGGTCAGTAATGGTTTTGCGAACAGCTTTGGCTGTGTCCAAGGCGTTAGCGTCAGACGCCAGCTTGATTGCAATACCGGAAGATGGCTTGCCGTTGTACTGGGCGCTGATGCTGTAGTTCTCACCGCCCAGGCCCACTTCGGAGACATCACCCAGACGAACCTGAGAGCCGTCGGTGTTCACTTTCAGCAGGATCTTTTTAAACTCGTCTGCGGTTTGCAGGCGGGTTTTGCCAATGATCGTTGCGTTCAGCTCCTGGCCTTTCAGCGCAGGCAGACCACCCAGTTGACCGGAAGACACCTGTACGTTCTGCGCCGAGATCGCGGATTTAACATCCACCGGGGTCAGGTTGTACTTGTTCAACTTGGCCGGGTCCAGCCAGATACGCATGGCGTACTGAGCACCGAACACCTGGAAGTCACCCACGCCTGCCGTCCGCGACAGCGGGTCTTGCATGTTGGAGACGATGTAGTTCGACAAGTCGTCCTTGTTCATGCTGCCGTCGGTGGACACCACGCCGACTACCATCAGGAAGTTTTTCACTGCCTTGGTCACCCGGATACCCTGCTGCTGCACTTCTTGCGGCAGCAGCGGGGTGGCCAGGTTCAGCTTGTTCTGCACCTGGACCTGAGCGGTGTCAGGGTTGGTACCCTGGTCGAACGTTACGGTAATGGTCATGCTGCCGTCGGAGTTACTTTCCGATGACACGTAACGCAGGTGGTCAATACCGTTAAGTTGCTGCTCGATCACCTGAACCACGGTGTCCTGTACGGTTTGTGCCGAAGCACCCGGATAGGTCACGGAAATCGAGATGGCCGGTGGTGCGATGCTCGGGTACTGGTTTATCGGCAGCTTGAGGATCGATAAAGCCCCGACCAGCATGATCACCAGGGCTATTACCCAGGCGAAAATTGGACGGTCGATAAAAAATTTCGACATGGTTTATTCCCCTTTACTGCCCGAAGCTTTATCAGTGGCCGGGGCCGATGCCGGGGTTGCGCCTGGAGTCTTGTCCATGATTTTGACTTCAGCGCCTGGACGGACGTACTGCAGGCCGTCAGTAATCAGACGGTCACCGGCGTTCAGGCCTTTTTCTACCAGCCAGTCGCTGCCAACCGTGCGCGTTGCTTGCAACACACGCAGCTCAACTTTGTTGTCCGGACCGACGATCAGGGCCGTTGGCTCGCCTTTGGCGTTGTGGGTGACGCCAATCTGCGGGGCCAGAATGGCATCGCTGTTGATGCCCGCTTCCAGTTGGGCGTGAACGAACATACCAGGCAACAGAACGCTGTCAGGGTTCGGGAACACCGCACGCAGGGTGACGGAACCGGTGGTCTCGTCTACCGAGACTTCGGTGAACTCAAGACGACCTTCCAGCGGGTATTCGCTACCGTCCGGCAGGGTCAGTTTGACCTTGGCAGCGTTCTCACCAGCTTTTTTCAGACGGCCATCTGCCAGGTCGCGACGCAGTTCCAGCATCTCTACCGAGGACTGGGTCACGTCTACGTAAATCGGGTCCAGTTGAGTAATCACGGCCAATGCATTGGCTTGGCCACTGGTTACGAGTGCGCCTTCAGTGAACAGCGAGCGACCAATACGACCTGACAGCGGCGCGAGGACCTTGGTGTAGCGCAGGTTTACCTGAGCGGTTTTCAGTGCAGCTTCGGCTTCTAGACGAGCAGCTTCGGCGTTGTCGTATTCCTGACGGCTCACGGCTTGCTCTGCAACCAGTTGCTTGTAGCGATCAGCCAGGGATTTGGCCGATTGCAGGGTCGCCTTGGCGCTCAGCACGCTGCTCTCGTAGATCGCCGGATCGATTTGATACAGCTGCTGGCCTTCTTTAACGTCGCTGCCTTCTTTGAAGTAGCGCTTAAGGATAATGCCGTTTACTTGAGGGCGAACTTCTGCCGAACGGTATGAAGTCGTTCGACCAGGAAGATCGGTAGTCAAGGTAAATGGTTGGGTTTTCAGCGTCACGACGCCGACCTGAGGGGTTTGTGGGGCAGGTGCTGCCTCTTCCTTCTTACATCCGCTGAGCAGCGAAGCTAGGGTGATGGCAGCAACCAGAGCGGTAACAGCTGGCTTAAATTGCATGAAGATCCTCGGGTCAGGCACGCGAAAGCGCACAAGAATAGTGGAAGGGTATAGAAAGCTGTTCCGGGTGGATAATGAGCTTGCTAAGGAATATACTTACATTCGTGTCTGTTTGTAAACAGTGGGAACCTGTCGCAAGCCGCGTTCCAGAGTCCATTTTTGAGTCCGTAGTAGACCGGGATAAGGCAGAACAAACGCCACCCGATGCCGGTTTGGATACCGAACTGAAATTGTCCAGACCCTCCTGATTGAGGTTGTGATTGTTATGGTGCGTCGTACCAAAGAAGAAGCTCAGGAAACCCGGAGCAAAATCCTCGAAGCAGCCGAGCAGGCCTTTTATGAACGAGGGGTGGCCCGCACCACGCTGGCTGATATCGCCGCCTTGGCGGGTGTCACCCGGGGTGCCATTTACTGGCATTTCAGCAACAAGGCTGACCTGGTTCAGGCCATGCTGGACAGCCTGCGCGAACCTCTTGATGAGCTGGCCAAAGCCAGCGAGAGCCAGGAGGAGCTTGATCCGCTGGGTTGCTTGCGCAGTTTGTTGGTTCATCTGTTTCGTCAGGTGGCGACTGATCCGAAAACGCGGCGTATCAATGAGATTTTGTTTCATAAGTGCGAATTCACTGACGAAATGTGCGATTTGCGCCGCCAACGCCAAATGGCAAGTGTTGACTGTAACAGCCGGATCGAGCTCACTCTGAGTAATGCAATCCATCGCGAACAACTCCCTTCGAACCTGAATGCCCGCCGTGCGGCAATCGCTTTGCACGCCTATATAGACGGTATTCTTGGGCAATGGCTGCTGGTTCCCGACTGTTTTGAGCTCTATAAACAAGCTGAAATCTGGGTCGACACCTGCATTGACATGCTGCGGCTCAGTCCTACCCTGCGCAGCCCGGAGCTCAATAGAGCTTGAGTCTAGTTGCCTGAAGGCATAAGGCTAGTGAAGTTTTTACCCGTCGCGTGAATTGATACCAGATGGCCTTTATATATGTCTACGCTGCGGGTTTAAAGTTAGTCAGCTAAGTATTTTGTACTGTAATTGTTACCGGCCTGTTGTCCTCATCGTCCTTGAACGCAAAAAGCCCCGACTCGCAAGAGACCGGGGCTTTTTGGTGCAGCGTGAATCAGCGTTCGAGATCTTTGATCTTGTCTGCCACGCCATCCCATTCTGCCGCGTCCGGCAGAGCGTCTTTCTTTTCAGTGATGTTTGGCCAGATTTCAGCCAGCTCAACATTCAACTGAATAAATTGTTCCATGCCGGCAGGCACTTCATCTTCAGAGAAGATGGCTTGTGCAGGGCATTCAGGCTCACAAAGCGCGCAGTCAATGCACTCATCCGGGTGAATTACCAGGAAGTTCGGGCCTTCGTAGAAGCAGTCCACCGGACAGACTTCTACGCAGTCGGTGTACTTGCACTTGATGCAGTTGTCGGTGACGACGAAGGTCATTTCTAATTTTCTCCTCAGGCGGCGGCAGCGAAGCCCTTACAGTTCGGGTTCGCAGGGCTCGGGAGTGATATCTACTGACCAGGCTAAAAGGGCAGTAGCATCCCGAACCGCGCGCGATTCTAGCAGCTTTTAAAGGCGTGTCTTTAATGTGTAGAGCAAATCAAGTGCTTTACGCGGCGTCATGTTGTCCAGATCGAGCTTGGACAGGTCATCCAGTACGGGGTGCGGCAGGCTGGCAAACAGATCGCTTTGCTGCGGTACTGCTTTCTTGCCAGGTGCTGGTCGCGGTACTTCATGAGGCAGGCTGGTCGTTTCGAGTCGGCTCAAATGTTCACGTGCCCGGGTGATGACATTGGCTGGAACCCCGGCCAATTGTGCAACGGCCAAACCATAGCTTTGACTGGCCGGGCCTGGCAAGACATGGTGCAAAAACACGATGCGTTCATTGTGTTCGGTTGCGCTCAAATGCACGTTGGCGACCAGCGGTTCGTTCTCGGGCAGAACGGTCAGCTCAAAGTAGTGCGTGGCAAACAGGGTGTAAGCGCGCAAGTGAGCGAGGCGTTCAGCGGCCGCCCACGCCAGGGATAAGCCATCGAAGGTACTGGTGCCGCGGCCCACCTCATCCATCAGCACCAGGCTGCGATCGGTCGCGTTGTGCAGAATATTGGCTGTTTCGCTCATTTCCACCATAAAGGTAGAGCGACCGCCTGCCAGGTCATCGCTGGAGCCGATCCGGGTGAAGATCCGGTCGACCAGTGACAGTTCGCAGCTGGCAGCCGGTACAAAGCTACCGATATGGGCCAGCAAGACGATCAATGCGGTCTGGCGCATGTAGGTCGATTTACCGCCCATGTTAGGACCGGTGATCACCAGCATGCGGGTTTTGTCATCCAGCGCCAGATCGTTGGCCACAAACGGTGTTGTCAGCACTTGCTCGACCACCGGGTGACGGCCCTGCTCGATACGCATGCACGGCTCGTCGACAAAGCGCGGGCAGTTCAAGTCCAGGTTCAGCGCACGTTCGGCCAGGTTGCTCAGCACATCGAGCTCGGCCAGCGCGGCGGCAGTGTCCTGCAAGGGCGGCAATTCCCCGATCAGAGTTTCCAGCAGCGCTTCGTAGAGCATCTTTTCGCGGGCCAGCGCGCGGCTTTTGGCCGACAGGGCTTTATCTTCGAAGGCTTTTAGCTCAGGCGTGATAAAGCGCTCAGCGCCTTTGAGGGTTTGCCGGCGAATGTAGTCAGCAGGTGCTTGTTCGGCCTGTTTGCTCGGCAGCTCGATAAAGTAGCCGTGCACGCGGTTATAACCCACCTTGAGATGGCTCAGGCCGGTTCGGGCTTTTTCCCGTGCTTCAAGATCAATCAGGAACTGCCCGGCGTTCTCGCTCAGCGATTGCAGTTCATCCAGCTCAGCGTCATAACCGGTTTTCAGCACGCCGCCGTCACGGATCACCGCGGGCGGGTTGTCATTGATGGCTTTTTCCAGCAACGCCGCCAGTTCCGGGTAGGTGCTGGTGATGGTGGCCAGATGTTGCAGGTGTGGGGCTTCGAGGCCGATCATCGCATCTTGCAGCTCAGGCAACGCGCCCAGGGCATCACGCAAGCGCGCCAGATCTCGCGGGCGAGCATTGCGCAGGCCGATACGCGCCAGAATCCGCTCCAGATCGCCGATCTCTTTAAGCTGCGGTTGCAGTTTCTCAAAGCGATAGCCATCGAGCAGGCAGGTAATCGACGACTGACGGGCCAACAGCACGCTCAAGTCACGCAGCGGGCGGTTCAGCCAGCGGGTCAGCAGGCGGCTGCCCATCGAGGTCTGGCAACGGTCGACCACCGATTGCAAGGTGTTGTCGCGACCGCCGGCCAGGTTGGTGTCCAGCTCCAGGTTGCGACGGCTGGCGCCATCCAGCACCACGGTGTCATCCAGACGCTCATGGCGCAGGCTGCGCAAATGCGGCAGGGCGGTGCGCTGGGTTTCTTTGGCGTAGCTGAGCAAGCAACCGGCAGCACCAATTGCCAGGGTCAGGTTCTCGCATCCAAAGCCTTTTAGGTCTTGGGTCGAAAATTGCTGGCACAGGCTTTTAAATGCCGAATCACGTTCAAAGTCCCACGGCGCGCGGCGACGAACGCCACGACGTTTTTCGGCAGGCAGGCCTTGCGGCCAGTCGTCCGGAATCATCAGCTCCACCGGGTTGATGCGTTCCAGTTCGGCCAACAGGTTTTCCCAGCCTTTAATCTCCAGCACCGAGAAATTGCCGCTGGTGATGTCCATCACCGCCAGGCCAAACAGACGCTCATCGCCCAGCACTGCCGCAATCAGGTTGTCACGGCGTTCATCCAGCAGCGCCTCATCGCTGA
This sequence comes from Pseudomonas helleri, assembly GCF_045830615.1. NCBI lineage: Bacteria > Pseudomonadati > Pseudomonadota > Gammaproteobacteria > Pseudomonadales > Pseudomonadaceae > Pseudomonas > Pseudomonas helleri. The sequence continues at coordinate 1,203,893 of NZ_CP174501.1, forward strand.
CGGTGCCCGGCGTGATGATACGCACCACTTGACGCTCGACCGGGCCCTTGCTGGTTGCCGGGTCGCCGATCTGCTCGCAAATCACCACCGACTCGCCCAGCTTGACCAGCTTGGCCAAGTAGCCTTCGGCCGCGTGATAAGGAATTCCGCACATCGGAATCGCCTGCCCGGCCGACTGCCCGCGAGCCGTCAGGGTGATGTCCAGCAACTTGGCCGCCTTCTTCGCGTCTTCATAGAAGATCTCGTAGAAGTCGCCCATGCGATAGAACATCAACTGGTCGGGGTGCTGGTTTTTGAGGCGCCAGTACTGCTGCATCATCGGCGTGTGGGAGGACAGGTCGGAAGTATTCTTACTCATGAGAAGGCTTAGGCGGATTCGATTAAAAGGTGGGTGAAAAGCGGGCGTCAGGCGCGGCTGTTTCGCAATGGGCGCAAGGTTAACATGTCAGCCCCCCGCATCTACAGGTGCGTGCCGGGCGTGCTGACGCGTTGCTATAAATAGAAGAAATAGCATTTGCCATCTATAAACACGGCCAGCACTATTCCCGGCATGTCCAAACGAAATGTTTCAACGGTCTTGAAAGAACTGCTTGCCCGGCACCAGATCAGCGCGATGGCGCTGCATCGGAGTACGGGAGTCCCGCAGTCCACACTCTCGCGGATTTTGAGCGGGAAAATTGTCGATCCTTCCGACAGACATATCTCCAAAATTGCCGAGTACTTCCACATCAGCACTGATCGTCTGAGGGGGCGAGATGATCGCGCCGGCTCAGGCTTTTCTGACAGCCCACCCAGGCATGCTGAGTTGCGTGACATCTTGTTGTGGGATGACGACACCCCCGTGGCCGATGACGAAGTGTCCATTGCGTTCTTGCGCCAGGTCGAATTGGCCGCAGGCTCGGGGCGTTTTGCCATTGAAGAGAGCGAGCGGGCCAAGTTGCGTTTCGGCAAGCGCAGCCTGCGCCACAATGACGTGGAGTTTGACCAGGCAAAGTGTGTGACGGTGCGCGGTGAAAGCATGCTTCCGGTGCTGCGTGACGGCGCCACAGTGGGCGTCAATGTCGGCAAGCGCTCACTTGAAGAGGTCATCGACGGTGACCTGTATGCGCTCAACCACAACGGCCAGTTGCGCGTGAAGCAGCTGTATCGTGTGGCCAGTGGCATTCGTTTGCGTAGTTTTAATCGCGATGAGTATCCCGACGAGGACTATGCCTACTGTGATTTGGAGGATGAGCAACTGGTGATTTTGGGCCACGTCTTCTGGTGGGGTATGTACGCTCGTTAGCCTGCAGTTTTAAGAATAAGCCCACGTCTAAGTGGGCTTTTTGTTGCCTATTGAAAGAATGATCGCACTGCTCACGTTGCCTTTTCTGGCTGATAGCAGCGTTCAAAACAAATATATGCATTGGTGCATTGACTGTATATCCATACATGCATAGTCTTTGTCTCATCGCGGTTCCCCGATCTGACTCGCGCAGGGATGCGACGCGGCGGGCAGCGCGCCCGCTGTTCAGCTCAGGCCAGACACTGGCTTTTATCAGTAAGGATTCAGGAGTGATGGCACGATGAATGAGCCGCAAATATTGCAGGATATGCCGCTGCTGCTGGTCATCCTTCTCGCTTTGGTGGGCGGCGTCTTTGGCGAGATGTGGCGCGCTGATAAAGAAGGTGCAAGCGGCTGGCTGCTGGTCCGGCGGCTGGCGTTGCGTTCCGGTGCTTGCATGGTGTGTGGTGTTTCCACCTTTATGTTGTTGTACGCCGCCGGCATGTCGATTCTGGCGGCTGGCGCCTTTGGTTGCCTGACCGCGCTGGCGGGGGCTGATGCTGCAATTAGCGTGTATCAACGCTGGGCAGCCAAGCGCCTGGGGGTCGACAGCGCAGCGCCGGACTCGCGTAGCGAACGCTAGGCTTGGGCGGCATCGCCTTGCAACGCTCACCGGCTCGTGTAGGTTATGGCGCTTGGGCGTACCCACAGGAGAACCTCATGGATCCACTCTCTCAACTGGCGGCTGAACTTGGGCGCCATCTACAGACTCTTAACGCTCACGTGACAACCGCCGAGTCGTGCACGGGCGGGGGTATTGCAGAAGCCATCACCCGTATCGCCGGCAGTTCTGCCTGGTTCGAGGCGGGGTTTGTGACCTATTCCAATCAGCAAAAGACCCGGCAGCTTGATGTGCCGCAGGCGCTGTTTACTCAAGTGGGGGCCGTCAGCCGTGAAGTGGTCGAGGCGATGGTCCGCGGCGCGCAGGCGCACAGTGATGCACGCTTTGCTGTCGCCGTCAGTGGCGTCGCCGGCCCGGGCGGCGGTTCGCCAGAGAAGCCGGTAGGCACGGTCTGGCTGGCGTGGGGCGTTGGTGACGAGGTGACGGCCGAGTGCAGGCACTTCCCGGGTGATCGCGATGAGGTCCGCCGACAAACCGTTATTGCGGCGCTGGAAGGCCTAATACGCCGAACGGTACGAGAAATAGAAAATCAGGGGTAGGCGATCGTTTAACCCTGTGGAATAATACTGGCTACTTATACAGTTATCGGCCGTCATGGCCTTATTGATTTTGAGAGGACTTTAATGGACGACAACAAGAAGAAAGCCTTGGCTGCGGCCTTGGGTCAGATCGAACGTCAATTCGGCAAAGGCGCCGTCATGTTGATGGGCGATCAAGATCGCCAGCCAATCCCTGCTATCTCTACAGGTTCGCTGGGTCTGGACATCGCGCTGGGCATTGGCGGTCTGCCAAAAGGCCGTATTGTTGAAATCTACGGTCCAGAGTCCTCGGGTAAAACCACCCTGACGTTGTCTGTGATTGCACAAGCGCAAAAAGCGGGTGCAACCTGTGCCTTCGTTGACGCCGAGCACGCGCTTGACCCTGAGTATGCGGGCAAGCTGGGTGTAAACGTAGATGACCTGCTGGTTTCCCAGCCCGATACGGGCGAGCAGGCACTGGAAATCACCGACATGCTGGTGCGCTCCAACGCCGTTGACGTGATCATCATCGACTCCGTGGCCGCGCTGACCCCTAAAGCTGAAATTGAAGGCGACATGGGCGACGCACACGTGGGCCTGCAAGCCCGTTTGATGTCGCAAGCACTGCGTAAAATCACCGGTAACATCAAAAACGCCAACTGCCTGGTGATCTTCATCAACCAGATCCGTATGAAGATCGGCGTAATGTTCGGCAGCCCGGAAACCACCACTGGTGGTAACGCCCTGAAGTTCTACTCGTCTGTTCGTCTGGACATCCGTCGTACGGGTGCCGTGAAAGAAGGCGACGTGGTGGTGGGTAGCGAAACCCGCGTCAAAGTGGTCAAGAACAAAGTGGCACCGCCATTCCGTCAGGCCGAGTTCCAGATTCTTTACGGCAAGGGCATCTACCTCAACGGTGAGATGATCGACCTGGGCGTATTGCACGGCTTCGTTGAAAAAGCGGGCGCCTGGTACAGCTACAACGGCAACAAAATTGGTCAGGGCAAGGCGAACTCCGCCAAGTTCCTGGACGATAACCCGGACATCAAGGACGCCCTCGAGAAACAACTGCGCGCCAAGCTGTTGGGCCCAAAAACTGACAGCGAGCTGGCCGAGCTGAAAGTTATGCCGAAAATGAGCAAGGCTGCCAAAGCGGCTGCTGAAGAAGCAGAAGCGGCAGAAATCGAGTTCGAAAACTCTGCAGAAAACGATAACTGATACAACTCATGACTGTCGTTTTGGATAACCTCGTCGCGGTGCGACGAGCTGCAATGGACCTGCTCGCGCGACGCGAGCATGGTCGAGTCGAGCTGACACGTAAGTTGCGTCAGCGCGGAGCTTGCCCCGACATGATCGACATCGCCCTCGACCGTTTAACGGAAGAAGGGCTGTTGTCGGAGTCGCGTTACCTCGAAAGCTATATCAATTACCGTGCAGGCTCTGGCTATGGCCCTTTGCGTATTCGCGAAGAGCTTGGACAGCGCGGTTTGTCGCGTGGCGATATTGAAGAGGCGTTGCGCGAAAGTGGCTTTAACTGGCAAGAACAGCTGGAAGACACCTGGCGTCGCAAGTTTGCAGGCAAGTTGCCTGAAGATGCAAAAGAGCGTGCCCGCCAAGGCCGCTTCTTGAGTTATCGCGGTTATACGATGGACATGATTGGTCGCGTATTAAGCGGCCGAGAATTCGATGACTAGCGACTACCCCGTAGTCGCTGCCGAAGGCTGCGATGGGCCGCGCAGCGGCCCTGTTTCTAATCCAGACACCCAACTCTGACGTCAGCCTTAATCCGCCAGCGATTCACACTCTGCCGACGTGGCTGCCATGTCGGCCATTTCCCAGTGTTGCGGCAGATTGATAAAGTCGACCAACTCCCGCAAACGTCCCTGGTTACGCCCACTGAATGCAAAGCTCAAACGGTATAAGTTGAGTGACGCGTCATGGTCTATGCCGTCATCCGGCGACTGACAAAACCCATTACTCAAGCAGATATCGGCGAATGCTTTTTGGATATGCGCGAGCGCGTGCACATTGAGCGGGTACTTCATGCGCACAACGAACGTTTTATTCAGCCAGCGGGTTGAATGGAAGTTGTTATAAAACTGATTGATCTCAGCCAATGCCTCTTCGGCACTGTAGGCAAAGCGCATCAATTTTAGATCGTTAGGCAGAATGTACTGATTGGCTTCCAGCTCGTTGTGGACGAACTCCAGCGCACTTTTCCAATAGGTGCCGCCCGGCATGTCCAGCAACACGATGGGCACCAAAGGAGACTTGCCGGTTTGAATCAGCGTCAACACTTCCAGGGCTTCATCCAGCGTGCCAAAGCCACCAGGGCACATGACCAGAGCGTCCGCTTCCTTGATGAAAAACAGCTTGCGGGTGAAGAAGAAGTGGAAGGCCAGCAGATTGGCAGAGCCATTGATCGTCGGGTTGGCGCGCTGTTCAAAAGGCAGGGTGATATTAAAGCCCAGGCTGTGCTCAAGCCCCGCGCCTTCATGGGCAGCCCCCATGATGCCGGCCCCGCCTCCGGTAATGACCATCATGTCGGCGCGTGCCAGTGTCGCCCCCACTTCACGGGCCAGTGCATACAGCGGGTGTTCTACCGGAGTGCGTGCCGATCCGAAGACTGTGACTTTGCGGCGGCCTTTGAAGGTTTGCAGTACACGGAAGGTTTTTTCCAGCTCGCGAACAGCTTGCAACATGATCTTGGCGTTCCAGCGATCAAGATCATCGTGGGCCATACGCAAAACAGTGAACAACATTTCGCGATACAGCGGCCGGTTGGGGCTGTCAGGTGCGACAAGCTGCAACTGCGCGTCCACGTGTTGAGCGAGGTCGAGGCCCTGGCCCTCGAAATACAGGGGCAGGGAATCACTGGATTGATCGGGCATGCATTACTCCTTCAACACAACATCCTTTAAAACGCCGCACGTGGGGCTGCCCCCAAGACACAGCGTGTCACCATCATGCCTTGATAATGGTCCTGAGTTGTTGGCGCTGGCAACCGCTAATTGGCTGATGTAAATGAAGAATTGGAGAGGAGGAGGGTGCACGCCATTGTTATCAACGGCGTGCAACAGACGCGGAATCAGCCTTTGCGCTTGCAGTTATCGGCGCGGATGTCTTGGGTCAGTACAGACTTGTTGGTGCGGTATTCCCGAATGTCGAAGCGCATGGTGGCACCACGGGCCAACAGTTTGCGGAAGTTGGGGTCGCTGCAAACGCTACGGCCCAACTGCGGCACGGCCACTTCAGGGGCCGAGCGCAGTTGAGCGGCCATGTTCGGGCTGGCTTCCAAATTGTTAATCAGTACGGTGCCATCAACCGTGAAGCCTTTGTCCAGCAAATCGGGGCTGATAGCCCGTGGTTTCCCAACGTTGCTGGCTTCTGCGGTCGCTTGCAGGGACTTGTTCAGATTGAATTCTGCAAGAGAGGCCGCTTGCGCGCCCAAAGGCAGTGCCAGCATTAAGGCTACGGTTGGAATAATAGTGCGCAACATGAAACTCTCCTGATGTACGTGACGCAGGCTTTGACCCACCATCGATCTGTGCGTTCAGTGGCGCAGGAGTATAGGTCAGCATTGTGTGTCAGGAAATGCCCGTGGTCATGGTTTGGCATGCAGGCCTGCGGCCTCTGGTAGACTGCGCGCCTTTCTCTATTGAATCCGCTTGTGCGCCAAACCGTGGCGAATCAGCGGTTGCTGGCGTATGTAAAAACCCATGACCTTGATGACCTTTTCCCCTAACGCTGTAGCCCGTTTGCGAGACGAGCGCGAAGAGGAAAGCACTAAACCTTATTTGGCGCGTGGCTCTCGTGCACCGCGTTGCCATACCTGCCGTGTGATTGAAAGCCATTGCTTGTGCCGGTGGCGGCCAAAGGTCAACACGCGCGCGGGCGTCTGCCTGCTCATGACTAAAAAGGAAGTGTTCAAGCCGAGTAATACCGGCTGGTTAATCGCGGACGTGGTCAGCGACAACTTCGCCTTTATCTGGTCGCGTACTGAAACCGATAAAGACCTGCTGGCATTGTTGGCTGATCCGCAGTGGCAGCCTTATCTGGTGTTTCCCGGCGAGTACGTGGCGGCTGAGCGAGTCACCCACACCGTCGAAGCCGACAACAGCAAGCGGCCGCTGTTTATCCTGCTGGATGCGACATGGACTGAAGCGCGCAAGATCTTTCGCAAGAGCCCGTATCTGGATGGCTTGCCGATCCTGAGCCTTTTGCCTGAAAAGCTCTCACGCTACCGGTTGCGCCGTTCAACACGCAGTGAGCATTTGTGTACCGCCGAGGTGGCCAGTTTGTGCCTTGATCTGGCTGGCGATACGCAAGCATCGGCTGCCCTGGATGCCTACTTTGATGTGTTCAGCCAGCATTACCTGGATGCCAAAAACCAGTTGCCGGTGAATGAGTCCAGTACAGCGCATCAAGAACTGGGCTTTTTTGTAAAAGACCTTTCTCAGATCCGGGCTCAATAGACTAAAGAAGTAGCGCTACAATTTTCGAAGCGAAATAAGCGGCTAGCCCCATTCCATTTGAATGCTGGCGCAGTAATGGCTGTTACTGGACCTCGGTGTCAGGTTTACGCTTGACCCTACAGTTTTGGCTGGGCATGCTTGGCGCCGATTCGGCGGCAGATGCTGCTCAAACGCTTATAAGTTCTAACTTTTAGCGTAAATCTTGCCCTTTGATGCACAGTTTTTAGACTGTTGCTCGAGTTGCCTTAGCGGGTTCTGGTTTTAAACCTGGCCCGCCTGATAAACAGGATCATTTAAACAATGGCCACATACGACATCCTGATTGCTGATGACCATCCGTTGTTTCGCAGTGCCTTGCACCAGGCCGTTGCCCTGGGTTTGGGTTCTGATGTTCGCTTGGTCGAGGTCGCCAGTATTGCCGAGCTGGAAAAACAGCTGGCGATAAAGGCCGGTTGGGATCTGGTGCTGCTCGACTTGAACATGCCAGGTGCTTACGGTTTCTCCGGGTTGGTGTTGTTGCGCGGTCAGTACCCGCAAATCCCGGTGGTGATGGTGTCTGCTCAAGAAGAAGCCTCGGTCATGGTGCGCTCGCGAGAGTTTGGCGCCAGTGGCTTTATTCCTAAATCCAGTTCAATGGAAGCCATTCAAAACGCTGTGCGCACGGTACTGGATGGCGATGTTTCCTGGCCGCCCCAAGCCTTTGAAGAAGTGCCGGTTTCGGCAGAAGCCAAAGCGGCCAGCGAAGGCCTGGCCAGCCTGACACCTCAACAGTTCCGGGTTTTGACCATGGTTTGCGAGGGGTTGCTGAACAAGCAGATCGCCTACGAGTTGAGCGTTTCGGAAGCGACGATCAAAGCGCACGTGACGGCGATTTTCCGCAAATTGGGGGTGCGTACCCGCACTCAGGCCGCACTGCTGCTGCAACAACTCGAATCTATATCGAGCCATTAAACTGTCAAACTTCACGCATTTTTGACGCGGCCTGATTTAGTTTTTTCCACTCATTTTTTACGCAGTTGCCTATCTATGTCGCCTTTCAAGGGTAAAACCGGATTTAAACGGATTTTGAATGCTGGCGGTTACTCGCTGGACGGTTTGCGTGCAGCCTTTACCGGTGAGGCGGCATTTCGCCAATTGGTGCTGCTCAATGTGGTGCTGATCCCGCTGACGTTCCTCCTGGATGTCAGCCGGGTCGAGCGAGCACTGCTGATAGCGGTATGCCTGTTGGCGTTGATTGTCGAGCTGCTTAACTCAGCCATTGAAGCGGCGATCGATCGAATTTCCCTCGATTTGCACCCGCTGTCAAAGAACGCCAAGGACATGGGCAGCGCCGCACAATTTGTCGTGCTGACCCTGATTGCCGTGGTGTGGGCGGTGATTCTGCTTTAAGCGATCGCAGGCAGAACAATTTCGTCGCTGCGCTGAACCCCGGCGGTAAAGGCGCGGCACAGCTCCAGAAATTCGCGCATGGCGGAGGTTTGATACTTCTTCTTGTGCCAGATAAAGAAAAACTGCCGCGCCAGATCCAGGTCAGGGGTTTCGACCGCCACCAAGCTGCCGCGGCGAAAAGCGTCACGCAGTGCCAGGCGCGAGATACAACCGATGCCCAAGCCGGACTCAACGGCCCGCTTGATCGCTTCGGTGTGTTCCAGCTCAAGGCGGATGTTAAGCGCGCTTTGATGATGGCGCATGGCTTGATCGAACGTGAGGCGCGTGCCCGACCCTTGCTCACGTAATATCCAGGCTTCGCGGGTCAGTTCTTCGAGGGTGGCATGCCCACGGGCGGCCAGTGGGTGTTGAGGGGCGCAAAAGACTACCAGCTCGTCTTCAACCCAGCTCTGAACGTCGATGTCCGGGTGGCTGCAGTCGCCTTCGATCAGACCCAGATCAATTTCATAGTGAGCAACTTGTTGCACGATATGAGCGGTGTTCTGGACAATCAGTTTGACCTGGCTTTCCGGGTGAGCCTGCATGAAGCTGCCGATCAGCAAGGTCGCCAGGTAATTGCCAATCGTCAGGGTCGCGCCGACGGTCAGTGAGCCAAAGCCGGACTTGCCGTTAAGCAGGTCTTCGATTTCCTTGGCCTGGTCCAGCAAGGCGACGGCCTGTGGCAATAACTGCCGACCCAGGGCGTTGAGGCTTAAGCGCTTGCCCGCGCGGTCGAATAGTTGGCAACTGGTCTGGCGCTCCAGTTCGGTGATTGAGGTACTGGCTGCCGATTGTGAAAGGGCCAACAAGCCTGCCGCACGGGACACGCTCTCTTGTTGGGCGACGGTAACGAACACCTGGAGTTGTCTGAGAGTAAATCGCATATCGATATAACCGATAACCCTTATCTTAATAATTCAGTTAACAGATATTGTCGTCGCCATTAGAATGCTGTGCAATTGCGCTCATAGTCAGCGCTGGCGAATTTAGGAGCCCCGTACATGAGCAACATGAACCACGAACGTGTCCTCAGTGTTCACCACTGGAACGACACCCTTTTCAGTTTCAAGTGCACCCGTGATCCGGGCCTGCGCTTTGAGAACGGTCAGTTCGTGATGATCGGCCTGCAACAGCCCAATGGCCGTCCGCTTATGCGCGCCTACTCCATTGCCAGCCCGAACTGGGAAGAGCATCTGGAGTTCTTCAGCATCAAGGTGCCGGATGGTCCGTTGACCTCCCAGTTGCAGCATTTGAAAGAAGGCGACGAGATCATCATCAGCAAGAAGCCTACGGGTACGCTGGTGCTGGACGACTTGAAGCCTGGCAAGCATCTGTACCTGCTGAGTACGGGCACTGGCCTGGCTCCTTTCATGAGCGTGATTCAGGACCCGGAAACCTACGAGCGTTTCGAAAAAGTGATCCTGTGCCATGGCGTGCGTTACGTCAACGAAGTTGCGTACCGCGAGTTCATCACCGAGCACCTGCCGCAGAACGAATTCTTCGGTGAAGCGCTGCGTGACAAGCTGATCTACTACCCAACCGTGACCCGCGAGCCGTTTGAAAACCAGGGGCGTCTGACTGATCTGATGCGCAGCGGCAAACTGTTCAGCGACATCGGCCTGCCGCCGATCAACCCGCAGGACGACCGTGCCATGCTGTGCGGCAGCCCAAGCATGCTCGACGAAACCAGCGAAGTGCTAAACAGCTTCGGCCTGACCGTTTCGCCACGCATGCGCGAGCCAGGTGATTACCTGATCGAGCGCGCCTTCGTCGAGAAGTAAGCGCCGCTGCACAAAAAAGCCCGCGCTACCCCAAGGTAGTGCGGGCTTTTTATTGTCCGCGAAGACAGGACCTGTAGGCGCGAGCTCGCCTCGCGATCCCTTGATTTTGGTGCTTAACCTTTGTTGGCTAAAACAACCTCAAGCACACGAATCACCCCCGGCTCCGGATAATGCCAGCGCACATCCAGATCCCAGAACTGCGCACCGTATTCACGCTCGGCAGTCGGCGTTTGGTAAGCCGGGCGTGGGTCTTGCGCCAGGCATTGCTCAATCAGCGCCACCAACGGTTCCTGCAAGCGCAACCCATGGGCGTGCGCCTCGTGCAGCGCTGAGTCAGCCCATTGCACGGGGATCAGCACCGGCGCCGCGCTGGCCATGCTGTTGCTCGCACTGCTGATAATGTCGGCGTAGGGCACATACGGCTTGATATCGAGAATCGGCGTTCCGTCGAGCAGGTCAATGCCCGAAATGTGCAAGCGACCGGCTTCGACCTTATCCAGTTTGACCACTGACTGGCCGATGCCATTGGGCCGGTGAGTCGCGCGGGTGGCAAACACCCCCATGGACTTATTGCCGCCCAGGCGTGGCGGGCGCACCTTAAGCCGGGGCTTGTCTTCCAGTGCCTGGTGAAACACAAACAACAGCCACACATGACTGACCTGCTCAAGGCCTTGCACGGCATCGCCTTGGTCAAAGGGCGCAACCAGCTCCAGAACACCCCGGGCAGCGGGTGCCAGTTGGGGTTGTCGCGGGATGGCAAACTTCTCCTTGAAACAGGAGCGCACAAAGCCGACAGGCGAAACGGTGTAGGTCATGTGTTTGTCGCCGTGTCAGCCACGAACCCGCAGGGTTAGCCCCTTCAGGAAGTTACGCAGCAACTGGTCGCCACAGGTGCGGTAGTTGTTGTGGCCGAATTTGCGAAATAGAGCGCTCAGTTCTGGTTTGGATACCGGGAAGTCAACCGACTTGAGGATCGCGTGCATGTCGTCCTCTTTCAGTTCGAACGCCACGCGCAGTTTTTTCAGGATGATGTTGTTGGTCACTGGCAGTTCAACCGGCTGCGCTGGGCGACTATCGTCCTTACCGCGCTTGAAGATCACCAGGCCATCAAGAAAATGCGCCATGACGTTGTCCGGGCAGCGAACAAAGCCTTCTTCTTCGTCTTTCTTCAGGTAGGTTTCGATGTCAGCTTTGGTGACGTCCAGACCGCCCAGTTTGATGATCTCGACAACTTTGTTGTCGCTGATGTCTAGCATGTAGCGCACGCTGCGCAGTACGTCGTTATGAATCATGTGGGTAATCCTGATAATCAGCAGTGAGCACCGCAGGCAAGGCTGCGGTGTCGAAATAGGTGGGCGCGGCCGTGTTTAGAACTTTTCTTTGGCCGTCATGTAGCGCCATTGGCCAACGGGCAGCTTGCCCATCGACACGCCGCCAATACGAATCCGGCGAATCGAAATAACTGTGAGGCCTACGGCCTGGCAGAACAATGCAATCACGCCCGGTTGCGGGTTCTTCATGGCAAAGCGTAGGCGGTTTTCACTCTGCCAGCTGGCTTTGACCGCAGGCAGCTCGCGACCTTTGTAGGTCAAGCCGTGGTTGAGCCGGTTGAGGCCATGGGGAGCCATCTCGCCCGATACCTCGACCACATACTCCTGCTCGATCTTGCTGGCATCGGCGGTCAGCTTGCGGACGATTTTCCAGTCCTGGGTAAACACCAGCAAACCGCTGGCATTGGCTTGCAGCTCGTTGCCCACGCTCAAACGCAGAAAGTGACCTTTAAGCGGGCGATTGCCGAAGCGGTGCTCTTCGCTCAGGGTTTGAGGGCTGAGCAGTTGCATGGCGCTGTCAGTGTCCAGGCCTGCCGGCGCGTTGAGCAACAGGGTCACAGGCTCTGGCGCCGTGGCCTTGGCTTGCGGATCAAGTTCGACCTTTTGCTGGTCGACCTTGAATTGCGGTTCGTCGATGACTTCGCCATCTACCGTGACCCAGCCACCTTCAATGAACAGTTCGGCCTCACGGCGCGAGCAGCCGACGAGTTCGATGAGGCGTTTGGAGAGACGTATCGGTTCAGACATGACAGGGGCCGTAATGGAATTGGGCGGCTATTGTACCCGCCTGGCGCCGGTTAAGCCCGGCAACATTTGCCTTAACTGCGCGCCAGCGGCTTTTGGCGTTTGTAGCGCAGGTGCAGCAACGGATAAGGCTGGCCCAGGCCGTCGTTTTCGCAGCGCCCGATCACCTCAAAGCCTTGTTTGAAGTAAAAGCCGATGGCTTGCGGGTTTTGCTCGTTGACGTCCAGCCTCTCGGCATTCAGCTCGTTGATGGCGAACAGGAGCAGGCACTTGCCAACGCCTTGGCCGCGGTAGTCAGGGTGGATGAAGAGCATTTCAACTTTGCCGGCGGCAACCCCGGCGAAGCCTGCAATGCGCTTGCTGGAAGGGTCTTTGCAGCAAATCAGCATCACCGCGTCCAGGTACTGGCTGATGACCAGTTGGCGCAGCAAGACAATGTAACTGTCGGGTAAAAAATCATGGGTGGCTCGAACGGACGCTTCCCACACCTCGGTTAATGCTTCGAAATCTCTGAGACGTGGCGTTTGGATGGCCCATTGTTGTTTCATCGTGCGTGTCTCCGACACTGATGATTGAGGAGCCTCCTAACAATAGCCGTAAAAAAAGCCCTGACGCATTCGCGGCAGGGCTTTTTTTAAGCGCAGCGTGTGGCTTACAACGCTTCAGCCCACAAGTCGTACTCGTCGGCGTCGGTCACGCGGCACATGATCTTGTCGCCCGGCTTGATGTCTTTCTCGGTGGCGATAAACACGTTGCCGTCGATTTCCGGGGCGTCGAAGAAGCAGCGGCCAACAGCGCCTTGCTCGTCAACTTCGTCGATCAGGACTTCAATTTCCTTGCCGATCTTCAGTTGCAGGCGTGCCGCGCTGATAGCTTGCTGGTGCGCCATAAAGCGCTCCCAACGGTCCTGTTTGACGTCGTCCGGTACTATGGCAGCGTCCAGCAGGTTGGCCGGTGCGCCTTCAACGGGCGAGTACTGGAAGCAACCTACGCGGTCCAGTTGTGCTTCTGTCAGCCAGTCCAGCAGGTACTGGAAGTCTTCTTCGGTTTCGCCAGGGAAGCCGACGATAAAGGTCGAACGGATGATCAGTTCCGGGCAGATCTCGCGCCAGTTTTTGATGCGGGCCAGGGTCTTGTCTTCAAAGGCCGGGCGTTTCATGGCCTTGAGTACTTTAGGGCTGGCGTGCTGGAACGGGATGTCCAGGTACGGCAGGATCTTGCCGGCCGCCATCAACGGGATCAGCTCGTCAACGTGCGGGTACGGGTACACGTAGTGCAGACGAACCCAGACACCCAGTGTGCTCAAGGCTTCGCACAGTTCGGTCATGCGGGTCTTGACCGGCGCGCCGTTCCAGAAACCGGTGCGGTATTTGACGTCGACGCCGTAGGCGCTGGTGTCCTGAGAGATCACCAGCAGCTCTTTAACCCCGGCTTTAACCAGGCGCTGAGCTTCGTCCAGCACATCGCCCACCGGGCGGCTGACCAATTTGCCGCGCATCGAAGGAATGATGCAGAAGCTGCAGCTATGGTTACAGCCTTCAGAAATCTTCAGGTACGCGTAATGGCGCGGCGTCAGCTTGATGCCTTGTGGCGGCACCAGGTCGATCAGCGGGTTGTGGTCCTGACGGGGCGGCACCACTTCGTGAACCGCGTTGACCACTTGCTCGTACTGCTGAGGGCCGGTCACGGCGAGCACGCTCGGGTGCACGTCGCGGATGTTGCCTTCTTCGACGCCCATGCAGCCGGTCACGATGACCTTGCCGTTTTCCTTGATGGCTTCGCCGATGACTTCCAGCGATTCAGCCTTGGCGCTGTCGATAAAGCCGCAGGTGTTGACCACCACGACGTCGGCGTCCTGGTAGGTGGAAACAACGTCGTAGCCTTCCATACGCAGTTGCGTAAGGATGCGCTCGGAGTCGACCAGCGCTTTCGGGCAACCCAAGGAAACAAAGCCAACCTTAGGGTTGGCTGGCGTGGTAGCGGTGGACATGGCGAACCTCGGTATGTAGTGACGTTACATGCCCGTAAAGGCTGCACGACGAACGGGCGCTTGGAGTTTGCGCGCCTCTGATCAAAAAAAGTGCGCAATTTTAGCTATGGTGAACGCACTTGACCAGCGTTATACGGGGATTTACGACGAGTGCTGCGCTATGCTGCGCGCCGTTGCGAAACCCGCTTTTTAACGAAGCTGATTTCGTTGGTAAAAGTCGTGGCTAACAGTCAGAAAATCAGAGCATGCTGCACACCAAATGCGGCGCTCGCCATTAAGAAACACGGTCCAAAGTCGTAGGAGTGGTTAATGGGGCATGTCAGTAGTCCGGCAACAGAAGACGGTCACTCAAAGGCAAAACCTATCGGAATGCTGGTTGCCGCGGTTGGCGTGGTATATGGCGATATCGGTACCAGCCCGCTGTACACCCTCAAAGAGGTGTTTACCGGCGGGTATGGCGTACAGGTTAACCACGATGGTGTCTTCGGCATTTTGGCGTTGATCCTGTGGTCGCTGATCTGGGTGGTCTCAATCAAGTACGTGCTGTTTATCCTGCGCGCCGATAACGAAGGCGAGGGCGGGATCATGGCCCTTACTGCGCTGGCGCGCCGCGCGGCCTCGCCTTATCCCAAGTTGCGCACGGTGCTGGTGATTCTGGGGTTGATTGGCGCTTCGCTGTTCTATGGCGACAGCATGATTACCCCGGCCATTTCTGTGTTGTCGGCAGTTGAAGGTCTGGAGCTGGCGTTTGCCGGGCTGGATCGCTGGGTCGTGCCGCTGGCGCTGATTGTGCTGATCGCGCTGTTTTTGATTCAGCGTCGCGGCACGGCCACACTCGGCAAGCTGTTCGGGCCGATCATGGTGCTGTGGTTTGTGGTGCTCGGTGGCCTGGGGATTCATGGCATCGCTCAGCACCCGGAGGTGCTTAACGCGCTGAACCCGGTGTGGGGCGTGCGTTTCTTTGTCTCGCACCCGGGCATGGGGGTGGCGATTCTGGGCGCGGTGGTGCTGGCGTTGACCGGTGCTGAAGCGCTGTACGCCGACATGGGGCACTTTGGGCGCAAGCCGATTGCCCGCGCCTGGTTCATTCTGGTGCTGCCTGCGCTGGTGCTCAATTACTTCGGCCAAGGGGCTTTGCTTCTGGAAAACCCGGAAGCGGCGCGTAACCCGTTCTACCTGCTGGCACCAAGCTGGGCGTTGATCCCTCTGGTGGGGCTGGCCACGCTGGCCACCGTTATTGCCTCTCAGGCAGTGATTTCCGGGGCCTTCTCGTTGACCCGTCAGGCCATTCAACTGGGCTACATCCCGCGCATGCACATTCAGCACACGTCCAGTGCCGAGCAGGGGCAGATCTATATCGGCGCGGTGAACTGGTCGTTGATGGTCGGGGTTATTTTGCTGGTCTTGGGCTTTGAGTCATCGGGCGCTCTGGCGTCGGCCTACGGCGTAGCCGTAACGGGGACCATGTTGATCACCAGTATTCTGGTGTCGGCAGTCATGCTCATGCTGTGGAAGTGGCCACCTGTGTTGGCGGTACCGGTGTTGGTCGGCTTTCTGCTGGTTGACGGTCTGTTCTTCGCCGCCA
Source organism: Pseudomonas helleri (assembly GCF_045830615.1). Classification (NCBI taxonomy): domain Bacteria; kingdom Pseudomonadati; phylum Pseudomonadota; class Gammaproteobacteria; order Pseudomonadales; family Pseudomonadaceae; genus Pseudomonas; species Pseudomonas helleri. The sequence continues at coordinate 1,219,691 of NZ_CP174501.1, forward strand.
ACGTGCCGAAAATCGTCCAGGGCGGTGCCTTCCCGGTATTGGCGGGGATCGTGCTGTTTATCCTGATGACCACTTGGCGGCGCGGCAAACAATTGCTGGTTGATCGTCTGGATGAAAGCGCGTTGCCGCTACCGCTGTTTATCAGCAGCATCCGTGTTCAGCCGCCGCATCGGGTGCAAGGCACAGCGGTGTTCCTGACCGCCCGGCCAGACGCCGTACCGCACGCGCTGTTGCATAACCTGCTGCACAATCAGGTGCTGCATGAGCAAGTGGTTTTGCTCACCGTGGTCAACGAAGACACACCGCGCGTGCCTGCGCAGCGGCGGTTTGAAGTGGATGCTTACGGTGAGGGGTTCTTCCGGGTCATCCTGCATTTTGGCTTTATGGATGAAACGGACGTGCCCGAAGCGCTCAAACTGTGCCATCTCGACGAGCTGGACTTCAGCCCGATGCGCACGACCTACTTCCTGAGCCGCGAGACGGTCATTGCTTCCAAGCTGGTGGGTATGGCGCGTTGGCGGGAAGGGTTGTTCGCCTTCATGTTGAAGAACGCCAACAGCAACTTGCGATTCTTTAACTTGCCGGTAAACCGGGTGATCGAACTGGGAACCCAGGTCGAGATGTAAGCCGTCCTGTAGCGACGTTAAAACGCTGTAGGAGCGAGCTTGCCTCGCGATCTTTCAAGATCAAAAGATCGCGAGGCGAGCTCGCTCCTACAGGGGGGGGGCGTATGTTACGGGGCGGTAGCCTGGTGCTTTTTGATCATATCTACCAGGCGTTGAGCCAGGGCCGGGTAGTTTTCGTCAAAGTGGTGGCCACCTGGCAGCTTGACGCTTTCGCCTACAGTCGTTTTGGCCGTGCAGCCGCTTTCGTCTGTCTCTTCGGCGCCATAGATGCACACCACTTTGTTGGCCGGCAGTTTGGACATTTCTTCGCCGGTATCGGCTTCAGCGCCGGCCTTGCCGAGCCAGCCATCAACGTGAATCTCAAAGCTGCCACTGCGGGCGAAGGCCAACAGGATAATCGCGTCTACGCGTTTCTGTTCGGCTTCAGGCAGGCGATTGTAGGTGGCGGGCAGTACGTCCGCGCCAAATGAGTAGCCGACCAAAACAAAGCGCTGGGTGCCCCATTTTTGACGGTAGTGCTGCATCAGTTCAGTCAGGTCGGTGGCGCTTTGGTCCGGGGTCTTGTGCTGCCAGTAGTAGCGCAGCATGTCGATACCGACCACCGGATAACCTATCTTGGCCATCTCGCCGGCCACGTCACGGTCCAGGTCGCGCCAGCCGCCATCACCCGACAGGAACAACGTCACCGTGCTGTTTTGCTGGCCCGCAGGCACTTCAACCACAGGCATGTTCAGCCCGCCGTTGTTGTCGCCGACCAGGATCTTGCGCAGTTCGTTGCTCAGTACCTGGGGGAAGTGAATGTCATAGTCGCTGATGCTGGTCTGAGCGTTCGGCTGATCACGTACGAAAGCAGCGCTAGGGTCGTCAGGGTTGTCGTTCCAGGCCACCAGCCAACTGCCGTGTGCGGCAGATTTAGGCATGGGCAACGTGCAGCCCGGTTGTTCAAGCGCAAAACCTACCGACACGGCTTGGGCCTTGTCGTTGGTTTGCTCGGCCAGCCAGCGCCAGGCGAGGGTTGCGCCCGGGCCGATGCCGCTAACCAGCGTAGGCGGGCCTTTCAACTGCTGCAGTGCTGTTTGCAGGGCTTGCTGCTGCAGGGTGCAGTCTTCCTTGGGCAGAATGACCTGTACCAATTGCGCCTTGCCGCCACGGCTCAGCGCCGAGAGTTGAGCGTCGGTCAGAGCCTCTTCGGCCGGTGTTGCAATCAGCACTTGCGCGCGCGCGGTCTGGCCAGGTGTCACTTTGGTCAGGGTCGAGCCATCGGCTTGGCTCAGGTGCTCAACCGTCGGCTCGGGGGGCGGGCGATTCCAGAACCAATAGCCGCCGGCCGCCAGCGCAGCCAGTATCACCAGAATTAACAGCAAAAAACGCCAGGAACGATGTTTCATTAACGTTTCACCAATCCAGTCAAGCCGCCTGCAATCAGGGCGGCGGTATCAGCCAGCGCTACCAGCGGGTCAAGTCCGGCAGGCACGGCCATATAACGAGGTTCCCAGTCGGGCTGGAATTTGTCTTTAAAGCGACGTAAACCCTGGAAGTTGTACAGGTGCTCACCGCGCTGGAACAGCATTGACCCTAGACGCTGAGTCAATGGCGCGCCACGACGGGGTTGGAGGCCAGACAATGGGACCATTCCCAGGCTAAAACGGGCGTATCCATGCTTTTTATAATGCTGAATCAGGCCGACCATCATGTACTCCATGGTCAATTTCGGCGCTTGCGGGTGGGCGCGCATCAAGTCGAGGCTCGACAGCTCATGGCTGTGAGTCTCAAGCAAGTTGGCAAAGGCCACGGGCTTGCCTTCAAAACGGATAATGGCAACGCGGAAGTGCTTGATGTAATCCTCACTGAAGCGTCCGAGCGAGAAGCCTTTTTCCCGGACATTCTTGCCGGTCAGCCATGCATCGGAAATAACCTTCAGCTCATCCATGGGCGCTTCGCCCGGTTCGTGGATCTCCAGCGACAGGCCGTCGCGGGTGCCGCGGTTCCAGGTGTAGCGCAGGTCTTTCATCTCTTTGCCCTTGGCGTCGAGATCAAAGCGGTGCAGATCAACCCGGGCTTCTTCGCCCAATTTGATCGCGGTCAGGCCGATGTCCATATAGAACGGCAGGTTCTCGGCGCGCACTTGATAAAACACCGGGCGGGCGTGGAAGGTGTCGCACAAGTCACGGAACTGCCAGATCAGCTCAGCGCGCTGTTGCGCAGGGCCGATGGGGTCATACAGCGCAACCAGGCTGCGGCCGCGGCGGGCGTACATCAAGAACGCGCTGTCGTCCGGGTGGAACAGCAAGGCTTTGTCGCCGGTCAGGGCCAGGCCGCCATCTGGCTGGTCTGAAGCCAGCAAGATCTTCTCGGCGCGCTCCAGTTCGCTAGCATCCGGCAAGTGGATGGTAGGGCGCGCCGTGCGCAGCAACCAAGTCAGGGCCACGATCACCAGCAGCACCGCCGCGCCCATCAGCGAGCGCAGGCCGCGTGGGGCATCCGAGTCGAGAGTGAATTGCCACCAGAGCTGATGGCTGTAGGGCACATCCTGATAGGCAAACAGCAGCAGCCACACCGAAGCGCCGAGTACGCAGGCACTGGCCACCAGATACAACGGTGAAAACGGCAGCTCGGTCAGGCGGCTCGGGCGATAGAACGAGCGGCGGAACAGGCCCAGCAGGCTTGCGGTCAGGACCAGAATGCACGCCTCTTCCCAGTCGAAGCCTTTAAGCAGAGACAGAACGGCGCCGACCAGCAGCAGGATCGTGGTCAGCATCCAGGCCGCCGACAGCCGACGACGCAGGCCTTGGGCCAGCAACAGACAGAGCACGCCGATCAAGCTGGCGCCGAAGTGCGAGGCGTCAATCAGACGGTGAGGGATCAGAAAACCGATGTGTTCAAGGCGGGTATCGATTTCCGGAGTGGCCCCGGAAAACAGCAGAACCACGCCCGACATAAACACCAATACCGCCAGAATCGGCGCGGCAAGGCCGGAGGCCACGCGCAAACTTTGGCGGGTCTGAATCAGGCGCTGGGCTTCGTTGATCAGCAGCATCAGGCAGGCAAGCAGCAGCGGCAAGATCACGTAGATCAAGCGATACAGCAGCAGCGCGGCGGCCAAAGGTGCAGCGCCGAGTTTGTCGGCGAAGGCAGCCAGCAAAATCGCTTCAAAAACCCCGACACCGCCCGGTACGTGGCTGAGTACACCGGCGGCCAGCGCCAGCAAGTAAACCAGCATGAAGGCGCCAAACGGCGGCGCTTCGGGAAGCAACAAATACAGCACCGTTGCTGCTGCTGCGACGTCCAGCGCGGTAATCACCAATTGCAGCAGGGTCAGCCGTGCGCTTGGCAGGCGCAGGGTGCGGCGTCCAGCTTTGACCAGCAAGTTGTCCGGGATGGGTTGCTCAGGCAGGCGACGGCGATAAATGCCCAGCGCCAGCAAGCCAAACAACAACAGCACGGCGACTGAAATGGCCGCCAGGATGTAAACCGGAATATGCAGGGCGGCGGAGGCGGCCGGCAGGTTGCTCAGGGTTGCCAGCGCAGCGAGCGGCGGCAAGGCGCAGCCCAAAGACAAGCTGGCGAACAGCGTCATGTGCGCGACTTCAGAGGCGCCTACGCCATGGCGTGCGTACAAACGATAGCGCACAGAGCCGCCGGACAAGAGCGACAGGCCAATGGCGTTACCAATGGCAAAGGCGGTAAACCCGCCCAGTGCCAGGGTTTTGGGCGGCAGTTTGACGCCGGCATAGCGACTGGCAGACCACTCGTACCCGAGCAAAATCACAAAACCTACAGCTGTTGCAGCCACGGCGCCGAGCAGGGCGGGCCTGGGGACGTCCATGATGGAGTCGTGCAAGGCGTACAGGTCGAGTTCGCTGAGCAGATGGCGACAGGCAATCAGGGCTATGGCGAACAGAAGCAGGGTGAGCGCGAGTCCAATAGGTTGGCGGTACTTGCTCAGCAGGTCCAGTAAATGCAGGCGTTTGGCTGCAATCGGGTGGGCTGCTGAAGCGGGTTCTTTAAGTTCTGGCGAGTTATCGGGCATCAATCACCTCGTGAATCGTGCGCGATAGGATGGAGGCATAGACTCAAGTTACCAATCCTTTTGGTCAAAATATTTCAAAATACTGTCAACTGTTTGCCTGATGTTCAGGTTTGGCATGTGAAAAAAAGGTAATTGCTGCCGCTCAGCATAGACGAGCCAATCTTCAGATAGATGACAGAACCTTTAATCGCAGGAGAGAAATACTTTTTGATCACGCACAAAAAAGGCCACTCTTTCGAGTAGCCTTTTTCGATGTTTGGTTGCGGGAGCCGGATTTGAACCGACGACCTTCGGGTTATGAGCCCGACGAGCTACCAGACTGCTCCATCCCGCGTCTGTGTGGGCGCATTCTACAGAGGCGCGCTGAGTTGTCAACCTTAAATCGCCTAAGCGATTGAATTATCCGGTTTTAATCCCTTTCTCCCGGCCACGGGAGGAGGGTGGAAAACACTCAGGCACAAAAAAGGCCACTCTTTCGAGCAGCCTTTTAATGTTTGGTTGCGGGAGCCGGATTTGAACCGACGACCTTCGGGTTATGAGCCCGACGAGCTACCAGACTGCTCCATCCCGCGTCTGTGGTGCGCACTCTACAGTGATGAGCGAGTGAGTCAACCTTTAATGCATAAATGGGGTAAATAAGTACCTGGCTGTAGGAGCGAGCTTGCCTCGCGATCTTTTAAACGATCAAAAGATCGCGAGGCACGCTCGCTCCTACGGGGGGTGGTGCATAAAACCAACGAGCACAAAAAAGGCCACTCTTTCGAGTAGCCTTTTTCGATGTTTGGTTGCGGGAGCCGGATTTGAACCGACGACCTTCGGGTTATGAGCCCGACGAGCTACCAGACTGCTCCATCCCGCGTCTGTGGGGCGGATTCTACAGCGATACACGGAGCTGTCAAACGTTAATTTCAAAAAAAGTCTTCTGCTTCAATTGGTTAGGCATTAAACGTCGCTGTTTAATCGGCTACAGCCCCTGTAGGACAAGGGGTGTGGCGCAATTAGATCCTTTTCACTCCGGTCACAAACACAAAGGCAAGGTTGAGAGCGCTGCATTTGTCGGCTCACCGAACACTACTGGTGCTATATACAGTTCTCGGTGACATACTGGCGTTCTGTTTTACCTACATCCTGAAGAACCATGCCTGACATAACGCAGCGCAAAATCATCCACGTCGACTGTGACTGTTTCTATGCCGCTATTGAAATGCGCGATAACCCGAGCCTGGCGAACAAGCCCATGGCGGTCGGCGGCTCGGCTGACCGGCGCGGTGTGATCTCGACGTGTAACTATGAAGCGCGTGCGTACGGCGTGCGTTCGGCGATGGCATCCCGGCATGCACTCAAGCTGTGCCCGGACCTGATCATCGTGAATGGCCGGATGGATGCTTATAAAGAAGCGTCAAAAGAAATCCACGGTATTTTGCGCGATTACACCGAACTCATTGAGCCACTGTCGTTGGATGAGGCGTATCTGGATGTCTCTGACAGCCCGCATTTCGGTGGCAGCGCCACGCGTATTGCTCAGGACATTCGGCGTCGGGTGTCGAATCAGTTGCACATCACCGTTTCGGCGGGAGTAGCGCCGAACAAGTTTCTGGCGAAAATCGCCAGTGACTGGAAAAAGCCCAACGGTTTGTTTGTGATCACTCCGGATCAGGTCGAAGATTTTGTCTCGGCGCTGCCGGTCAACAAACTGCACGGTGTGGGCAAAGTGACGGCGGACAAGTTAGGGCGCCTCGGTATTGAGACCTGTCAGGACCTGCGCGACTGGAACAAGCTGGCGTTGGCGCGTGAATTCGGCAGTTTTGGCGAGCGTTTGTGGGGGCTGGCACGTGGGATTGATGAGCGCTTGGTGCAAAGTGACAGCCGACGCCAGTCTGTCAGTGTTGAAAATACCTACGACACGGATTTACCTGATCTGGCCGCGTGCCTGGACAAACTGCCCGAACTTCTCGACACCTTGAACGGGCGAATCGCCAGAATCGACAGCAGCTATCGTCCCGGCAAGCCTTTCGTCAAAATCAAATTCCACGACTTTACCCAAACCACCCTGGAGCAGTCCGGAGCGGGGCGCGATCTTGAGAGTTATCAGGGGTTAATGAGTCAGGCGTTTGCGCGCGGTGCCAAGCCCGTCCGATTGTTGGGGCTTGGCGTGCGTTTACATGATTTGAGTACCGGGCATGAGCAACTGGAGTTGTTTGCCAGGCACCCATAGAGGCGCTTTAGCTAACCCCGGGGTCTGCCACCAGTCGACCGGCATTCTTGGTCAGCGACTGCAAAAACTCACGCTGCAACTCAGGGTCGTTGCGCGTCAGTTCAATCAGGCTTTGCTCCAGTTCACTGGCTTCTTCTTCAAGGCCCAGTTCTGACAAGCGCTTGACCCGATGTACCCATTGGTTGACGTCGTCACCCTCAAGGTCGTCGTAGATCAAGTTGTGCGCTTCGAGCAATTTGCCACGCAAATTACTGCTGATCGACAGAGTTGAGTCGCAATGCGCTTCGTCCTGAGCATCTTCGACCGTGATGGTCAATTTGCTCACGCGATTCAAGTCTTGCTCGGCAAACGGGCTGTCGAGCAAATTGAGGCGCAGCACACCGTTACGGTCCGTGGTCATTTCATGGCTTTGCTTGCCAGCACTGACGATGACCGGGCGTTCTGCCCACGGCAAGCTTGAGTATTCCATGCGCTTGTCGCGCTGGATCTCTTCAATGCCGGCCAGGTTCTGCTCGGCGCGGCCGTGAGACTGCACGTTCATCGCCGGGTTGAGGCCGTCGACGCCGTAAGTGATCCAGTCTTTGGTCACGCTGTCAGGCAATTGCCCGAACATGAACACGTTCAGCACATTCGCACCCACACCCGCCACAACCGCGACCGCGCCCAGCGGCATCTCATAGATTTTGCGCCAGGGCTGGTAGGGGGTGTAACGGTCGTAATGACGGGTGACATCGAACTCAGTGACCTCAAAGGTCTTTTGTTCATTGATGCGCACACGGCGTTGTGGCAACTCCATGGCAGCCGGCGAACCGACGTCAATGTGCAGGGTGTGGGCGAGCAGTTTGCGCTCAATGCGCTCTTCATGCTCGCTGCGTTGTGACATGTGATTGGCGCAGCCGCTCAACAACAGGGCGCCGCATATGGCGGCGCCCGTCAAGGTACTTCGATTGAACATGACGTCTCTATGTGGGTTCAGCGACGGATACGTGCCTGAAGGAAAGCCAGGGCGTCAGCAACGGGCAGGGCTTGTGGCTCTGCTTCGGTGCGGCTCTTGTATTCCAGGTTGCCTTCGGCCAGGCCACGGTCACTGACGACGATCCGGTGCGGAATACCGATCAGTTCCATGTCTGCGAACTTGATGCCCGGGCTGGTTTTTTTGTCACGGTCATCCAGCAGCACTTCAAAACCTGCGGCGGTCAACTCTGCATACAGCTTGTCGGTGGCTTCACGCACGGCGTCGGTTTCGTAGCGCAGCGGCACAAGGGCGATCTGGAACGGTGCCAGGGCATCGCTCCAGATAATGCCGCGCTCGTCGTTGTTCTGCTCGATGGCTGCCGCTACCACGCGAGAAACGCCAATGCCGTAGCAACCCATGGTCAGGGTCACAGGCTTGCCGTTTTCGCCCAGTACCTGGCACTTCATCGCTTCGCTGTACTTGGTGCCCAGCTGGAAGATGTGGCCCACTTCGATGCCGCGTTTGATTTCCAGCGTGCCTTTACCGTCCGGGCTTGGGTCGCCAGCGACCACGTTGCGCAGGTCGGCAACGGTAGGTACAGGCAAGTCACGCTCCCAGTTCACGCCGAAGTAGTGCTTGTCGTCGATATTGGCGCCGACCGCAAAGTCGCTCATCAGCTCGACCGAGCGGTCGATGATGCAAGGCAGTGGCAGGTTCAGCGGGCCCAGGGAACCAGCGCCAGCGCCGATGGCGTCACGCAGTTCAGCGTCCGAAGCCATGGTCAGTGGGCTGGCCACCAGCGGATGGTTGCCCGCCTTGATTTCGTTGAGGTCGTGGTCACCACGGATCACCAGAGCGATCAGCTTGCCTTCTTCGGCGGCGTGAACGATCAGGGTCTTAACGGTTTTTTCGATTGGCAGGTTGTAGCCTTCTACCAATTGAACAATGGTCTTGGCGTCAGGCGTATCGACCAGGCGCAGCTCTTCAGACGCTGGCGCACGGGAGGTTTCGGCTGGAACAGCTTCGGCCTTTTCGATGTTGGCTGCGTATTCAGAGCCATTGCTGAACACGATATCGTCTTCGCCGGACTCGGCCAGTACGTGGAATTCGTGGGAACCCGCGCCACCGATGGAGCCGTTGTCCGCTTCTACCGGACGGAACTTCAGGCCCAGGCGAGTGAACACGTTGCAGTAAGCCTGGTGCATGCGGTCATAAGTGACCTGCAGCGATGCCTGGTCGGCGTGGAACGAATAGGCGTCCTTCATGATGAACTCGCGGCCACGCATCAAGCCGAAGCGCGGGCGAATTTCGTCACGGAACTTGGTCTGGATCTGGTACAGGTTGATCGGCAACTGCTTGTAGCTGTTCAGCTCGTTGCGGCACAGATCGGTGATGACTTCTTCGTGGGTAGGGCCCACGCAGAACTCGCGACCGTGGCGATCTTTAAGGCGCAGCAGCTCCGGGCCGTACTCTTCCCAGCGACCGGACTCCTGCCACAGTTCAGCCGGTTGAATGCTCGGCATCAGCACTTCCAGAGCGCCAGCAGCGTTCATTTCTTCGCGAACAATGGCTTCGGCCTTGCGCATGATCCGCAAGCCCATGGGCAGCCAGGTGTACAGGCCCGAGGCCAGTTTGCGAATCATGCCGGCGCGCAGCATCAGCTGGTGGCTGATAACGACCGCGTCCGAAGGCGTTTCTTTCTGTGTGGCGAGCAAATATTGACTGGTGCGCATGGGTAGTCGTTGCCGTTGCTGATGACTAAATTTGACTGGCCATTGTACGGGCGAGATTTGATTGCGTACAGACCGGGGGAGGGAGGCAGGCTCCCTCCGTTCAATCGGCGCGTTTGTCGAGGTCTACCGTGGGGTTTAGGCGGGCTTTACGGGTTTCCTGATACCAGTGCAGGCTGATCAGTAGCAGGGTCGGGATGCCCATGATGGCGGTGATGATAAAGAAGTTGTGGTAACCGAACTTCTCGACCATGACCCCTGAGTAGCCGCCCATCAACCGCGGGAGCAGCAGCATGATCGAGCTGAGCAATGCGTACTGGGTGGCGGAGAACTTGAGGTTGGTCAGGCTCGACAGGTAGGCAACAAAGGCAGAAGTGGCGAGGCCGGAGCTGAAGTTGTCGAGTGAAATCGTGACAATCAGCATCTGCAGGTTCGGGCCCATGTCGGCCAGCAGCATAAACAGCAGGTTGGTTGCGGCGGACGCTGCCCCGCCAATCAACAGGATCGGCAAAATGCCGAAACGTACGATCAGCAGTCCGCCCATGCCTGCACCGAACAGGGTCATGAACAGGCCGAAAATCTTGCTGACACCGGCGATCTGGTCCTTGGTAAAGCCTTGGTCGATATAAAACACGTTGGCCATCACGCCCATGACCGTGTCAGACATGCGATAGGTGGCAATCAGCCCAAGCAGCAAGAGTGCCTGCCAGCGATACCGCACAATAAAGTCGTTGACCGGCGTCAGCACGGGCGCGAGCCCGCGTCGCCCCATGGTGGACAGGCACAACCCGGTCAGCAGGATATAAAGGATGGCGCGCAAAAAGGCGCGGTCTTCCATCAGCAGCGTCATGGGGCTCATGCCCTCAAATAGCACGCCCGCAAAATTAGTGTTGTACAACTGGGTGAACATCGCCGGGACCGACACCAACAGCACAATCAGCACGAACACCGAGGCCAGTTGATGGGCGAAGCTATAGCGGCCTACTGAAAGCTGAGTGCGCAGGGTGACCGGCGGTTCGCGCATGAAAAAGGTGGTCAGCAACGCGGGGATCATCAGCACGCCGAACAGCACATAGGTGCCGGTCCAGGCCGAATGCTTGTAGTTGAAGCCGGTCGAGCCGAAACCCTCAGCAAAAAACAACGCCCCGGCCGTGGCCAGCAGGGCGGCTACGCGGTAACCGGACATGTAACTGGCGGCGAGGGCAGCCTGGCGGCTGTCGTCGGCAATTTCCAGGCGGTAAGCGTCGATCGCGATGTCTTGGGTGGCCGAGGCAAATGACACGATAACGGCAATCGCAATCAGCCATGACAGGTGCTTTTGCGGGTCGCAAAAGCCCATGCCGATCAGGCCTAAAATCACCAAAGTCTGCGACAGCACCAGCCACGAGCGGCGTCTGCCCAGCTTGCCGAGCAATGGCAGGCGCCATTGGTCGAGCAACGGTGACCATACCCATTTAAAGGCATAAGCCAGGCCGATCAGACTGGCATAACCAATGGTTTCGCGGGCCACACCTGCTTCGCGCAACCACACAGACAGCGTTGAAAACACCAGCATGTACGGCAAACCGGCGGCGAAACCGAGCAACAACAGCACAAGGGTTGAGGGGCTGGAATAGGCAGCTAGCGCTTCGCGCCAGGTTTTACGGGGCATGGACTCGAGTCTGCCTCTGATTGCGGAAACAAAGGGCGCACTCTAACCGCAGTGCTCTATCGGGCGCCAGCCATGGCGTCGTATATCCACACGATTATTAACAATGCTTAATCCTTCGCCGCGCAGACGCGCTCGCTGTTCATCACCGCTAGGGCTGCCCGCTGGCAAACTGATTCTGCCACCGGCGGCCAAAACTCGATGCCAGGGCAGGCGGGTATCTTCTGGGAGTTGGCTTAGCGTGCGGCCGACCCAGCGGGCGGCCCGACCCAGGCCTGCCAGCTCGGCGAGCTGGCCGTAGGTGACGACTTTGCCATCGGGCACTTGCATCAAGGTCGAGTACAGGGCCGTTCGTCGAAGCTCGGCAGGCGTTGGCGATGCACTGTCAGGTGAGTTCATGGGAGTGAAAACCGTGGAGTTACAAATAGGACGTTTCCGTCGCGCGCTATAGCAAAGGAACTACACGAAAAACACCGGGTCTTTCTTTGCTTGGGGTGTGTCCTTCTGGATAATGCCGTCATTCTTTCGTAAATCCGAGTCTCGCATCTGCTTATGTTGTCCAGAACCTTGTTATGCCTTGCTGTCTTGAATGTGTCCACGCCTTTGCTCGCCGATACGGTCTGGTTAAAGAACGGCGACCGTCTGTCCGGCAAGATTAAAGTGTTTGATGGGGGCAAGTTGCTGATTCAGACCGACTATGCGGGCGCTATTCCGATTGACTGGAAGCAAGTCAAAACCCTGGAAAGCGATCAGGAGCTGTTGGTCAAACAAGATGCCTACGTGGGCGAAAAGGCCAAGTCACTCAAGGCTGCCGAAGACGGCAAGGTCATTCTGGCCAATGGCGAGGCGCCTAAAACTGTTGAGCTGGCGAGCATTCAGCAAATCGTCAAACCTAAACCGCTGATCGAAGACTTTGTCTGGAAGGGTAATGTCGACGTCGCGCTGGACTACAAACGCGCCGACAAAGACACCGACGACTACGACATTGACCTCAAAACCTCGGCGCGTCACGGCGCCTGGCGTCACAACGCCGAAGCGTCCTACAACCGTGAGGCCCAGAACGATGTGGTCACCACGAACAACTGGAATGCCGAATACGCGCTTGACCACTTTATTGATGAGCACTGGTACTGGCAGGGCCGCTTGAACTACACCCGCGACAGAATCGAAGACATTTCCCGCCAGCGCACCGTAGGTACTGGTCCTGGTTATCAGTTCTGGGATGACGAGCTGGGCGCGTTTTCCTTGGGCTCACTGCTGAACCGTACCGACTATGAATACTCGGATGGCGGTAAAAGCAACTTCTACTCGCTGGCCATGAAGTGGGATTACAACCGTTACCTGGTAGGTAAAACGGTATCGATCTTTACCAACGGTGAACTGGGCAAGCCGCTGGGCGGGGATTCAGACTACAGCCTCGATGCCGAAATTGGCTTGCGCTACAAAGTCACCGAATGGGCATCGCTCAACCTCAAGGCTGAAAAAGACCTGATCGGCAGTAGCAGCGGCAAAGACAACGCACTCAACAAAACCCGCTACACCGCAGGTTTTGGCGTGATGTGGTAACACCACGACCCTTGTGCAGGAGCGAGCTCGCCTCGCGATCTTTTGATCTTGAACGTCAAAAGATCGTAGCCTCAGCCGCTCCAGCAGGGCGGGGGTTAAATCCTTAAACCGCCATCCAGCTCCAGGATTCGGCCGCTGTAATAGTCGTTTTCAAAGATATACGCCGCTGAATGGGCGATTTCTTCGACCTTGCCCATACGTTTCAACGGGATGCCCGCGGTCATTTTTTCAAGGGCTTCGGGCTTCATACCCAAGGTCATTTCAGTTTCGATAAACCCGGGAGCAATGCCCGCCACACGGATACCGTAACGCGCCAGCTCTTTGGCCCAGGTCACGGTCGCGGCTGCCACACCTGCCTTGGCTGCCGAATAGTTGGTTTGGCCAACGTTGCCAGCGCGTGAGATGGAAGAAATATTGATAATCGCGCCCTGGCTGTTGAGTTCGACCATCTTCGCCGCCACTTCACGGGTGCACAGGAAAACCCCGGTCAGGTTGACGTCGATAACGGCTTGCCACTGCGCCAGGCTCATTTTGCTGACGACGCCGTCCTTGACCTTTAACAGCAGGCCATCACGCAAGATCCCGGCGTTGTTCACCAGACCATTGATCGCGCCAAAGTCTTCAGCAATTTGCCCCACGGTTTGTGTAACCTGCTCTTCATCGGCGACGTTGCACAAATAAGCCCGCGCTTGAACCCCGTGGGCCTGACAGGCCGCAACCGCGAGCTCGAGTTTTTCCGGGTTCAGGTCCACCAAAGCCAGCTTGGCGCCTTTGGCAGCCAGGTACTCGGCCATGGCGCGACCTAGCCCTTGGCAGCCGCCAGTGATAATGATTACTTTGTCTTTTAGTTGCATGAGTGCCCTGATCTCGACCGTTTCGACGGATTTTTATTAAGGAGTCATAAGTTGAGCGTTGAAGTAGCCAAGCATGCCCGAGAATTATTGCTCAAGGAATACCGTGGAGCGTTGGCCACGCTCTCCAAGGCAATGCCAGGGTTCCCCTTCGGGTCTATGGTGCCTTATTGCCTGGATGAGCAAGGGCGGCCATTGATCCTGATCAGCCGGATCGCTCAGCACACCCACAACCTGCGCAAAGACCCCAAGTGCTCACTGATGGTCGGTGAGCGTGGTGCCGAAGACGTGCAGGCGGTTGGGCGCCTGACCTATCTGGCCGAAGCCGAGCAACTGACCGACCCCGCGGCCATTGAAGCCGCGGCTGAGCGTTACTACCGCTATTTCCCTGAGTCGCAGAGCTATCACACCGCCCATGACTTCGATTTTTGGGTGCTAAACCCGGTTCGCCATCGTTATATCGGTGGTTTTGGTGCGATTCACTGGGTAGATCAACTCACCCTGGCCAACCCTTTTGCCGGCGCGGTCGAGGTGCGCATGGTCGAGCACATGAACGACGATCACGCTAACGCCATCGCTCATTACGTTGAGCTGGCCGGACTGCCAAAGACTGAGCCAGCAGAAATGGTCGGCCTGGACAGCGAAGGCATGCATCTGCGCATTGGTCAGAGTGTGTACTGGCTGACCTTCCCAGAGGCTTGTAACACTTCGACACAAGTGCGCGAAGCGCTGGTTTTGCTGGCTCGCGCAAGTGAATGGCCTAAAAAAGAAACGGCATAACCTTGAATTCACAAAGGCGCGCCGTCATCTAAGCTGTGTTGGAAGATATTCTTCCGGAGAGGAATCATTTGATGCGCGCTTTTTTATTGCTCTTTCTGTTGTTTCCAGTGCTAGAACTGTACGTCTTTTTCAAGGTCAGCACCGCTATCGGGTTTTTCCCGGCGTTGCTGCTGATCATCGCAGGCTCCTTGTTTGGGGTTCTGGTAGTACGCGTTGCGGGCTTGGCCACCGCCTTGAGTGCGCGTGAAAGCCTCAATCGTGGTGAGCTGCCGGCTCAGCAAATGCTTCAAGGCCTGATGGTGGCGTTGGGTGGCGGCTTGTTGGTACTGCCGGGTTTTATCAGCGACATCGCCGGTCTGCTGTTGCTGCTCCCGCCGGTTCGTCATTTTCTGGTCAATCGCTTGCGCAAACGTGCAGAAGAGCAAGCGATGCGCCAGCGTGCCTTTGCTGAGGAATTTGAAGCGGCTCATCGCCCCGGCACGCATCAACCCGTGGGTCGTGAACCCAATGTGATCGAAGGCGAGTTTGAACACCGCGACAAGTAAGTTTCCCTGTAAAAGCTTAAGCACGGCACCCTGGAGTGCCGTGTTTGTTTTTGCGCGGTGCGAAAGGTAAAAAAATTTCGTCAGGGCGCTCTTGTAATCACTGGATGCGCCCTTATGTAACTGGCACCGCAGGGTTTTGCTGGCAACAGCAGGCACCCTTCAGCGATTAACACCCGGCATTTCCGGACTTGCAAACCCAGCCGGTATTGACACCGGCCGATGAACACCACAATTAGGAGAGATCGACAATGAAGCTTCGTCCTCTGCATGACCGCGTCGTAATCCGTCGCAGCGAAGAAGAAAAGAAAACCGCTGGCGGTATCGTTCTGCCGGGTTCAGCTGCCGAGAAAGCCAACAGCGGTGAAGTCATTGCTGTGGGTACTGGCCGCGTTCTGGACAACGGTGAAGTGCGTGCGCTGGCCGTGAAAGTGGGTGACAAGGTTGTGTTCGGCCCTTACTCCGGCAGCAACACTGTGAAAGTCGACGGCGAAGACCTGCTGGTAATGGCTGAGAACGAGATTCTCGCTGTTATCGAAGGCTGATTTCCCGCTCCTTTTCCCGTTACTACAAAGTATTTAAGGAAGAACGAACATGGCTGCTAAAGAAGTTAAATTCGGCGATTCCGCCCGTAAAAAAATGCTCGCCGGTGTCAACGTCCTGGCTGACGCAGTAAAAGCAACACTGGGCCCTAAAGGCCGCAACGTGATCATCGAGAAGAGCTTCGGCGCTCCGACCATCACCAAAGACGGTGTTTCGGTTGCCAAAGAAATCGAACTGAAAGACCGCTTCGAAAACATGGGCGCGCAGCTGGTTAAAGACGTTGCCTCCCGTGCGAACGATGACGCTGGTGACGGTACTACCACTGCAACCGTTCTGGCTCAGTCGATTGTCAACGAAGGCCTGAAAGCCGTCGCTGCCGGCATGAACCCGATGGACCTGAAACGCGGTATCGACAAGGCGACCATCGCCATCGTCAAAGAACTGCGTCAACTGTCCAAGCCATGCGCTGACAGCAAGGCAATCGCTCAGGTGGGTACCATCTCTGCCAACTCCGACAGCTCCATCGGCGACATCATTGCTGAAGCCATGGCTAAAGTCGGCAAAGAAGGCGTGATCACCGTTGAAGAAGGCTCGGGCCTGGAAAACGAACTGTCTGTGGTTGAAGGCATGCAGTTTGACCGTGGCTACCTGTCCCCTTACTTCGTTAACAAGCCAGACACCATGGTGGCTGAGCTGGACGGCCCGCTGATCCTGTTGGTTGACAAAAAGATCTCCAACATCCGCGAAATGCTGCCAGTACTGGAAGCCGTTGCCAAAGCCGGCCGTCCACTGCTGATCGTGGCTGAAGACGTTGAAGGCGAAGCCCTGGCGACTCTGGTTGTGAACAACATGCGCGGTATCGTTAAAGTCGCTGCTGTTAAAGCACCTGGCTTCGGCGACCGTCGTAAAGCAATGCTGCAGGACATCGCTGTTCTGACTGGCGGTACCGTTATCTCCGAAGAGATCGGCCTGAGCCTGGAAAGCACCACTCTGGAGCACCTGGGTAACGCCAAGCGCGTAATCCTGTCCAAAGAAAACACCACCATCATCGACGGTGCTGGCGTTGAAGCGGACATCCAGGCACGTGTGACTCAGATCCGTGCTCAAGTGGCTGACACCACCTCGGACTACGACCGTGAAAAACTGCAAGAGCGTCTGGCCAAGCTGTCGGGCGGCGTAGCAGTGATCAAGGTTGGCGCTGGTTCCGAAGTTGAAATGAAAGAGAAGAAAGCCCGCGTTGAAGACGCCCTGCACGCTACCCGTGCAGCCGTTGAAGAAGGCGTGGTACCTGGCGGTGGCGTGGCACTGGTTCGCGCTCTGCAGGCAATCTCTGAGCTCAAAGGCGACAACGCTGATCAGAACGTTGGTATCGCGCTGCTGCGTCGTGCTGTTGAAGCACCTCTGCGCCAGATCGTTTCCAACTCCGGCGACGAGCCAAGCGTTGTAGTCGACAAAGTGAAGCAGGGTTCGGGTAACTTCGGTTACAACGCTGCCACTGGCGAATACGGCGACATGATCGAAATGGGTATCCTTGACCCGGCTAAAGTGACTCGTTCGGCTCTGCAAGCGGCTTCGTCGATTGCCAGCCTGATGATCACCACTGAGGCGATGATCGCTGAGATCCAGGAAGACAAACCAGCTGGCGGCGGCATGCCAGACATGGGCGGCATGGGTGGTATGGGCGGCATGATGTAAGCCAGCCTTACCCCGATACGCAAAAGCCCCGCCTGAGTGATCAGGCGGGGCTTTTTTGTGCCTGATGTTGCGAACTGCTACCCAACCAACAGGCCACCGATAATCAACAGCATCCCTCAATCGGTTCTCTCTCCTTCGGGAGAGGCGTGGTGAGGGGGGGCTTAGATCAAGATCAACAGATCGCGAGGCAAGCTCGCTCCTACAGGGTCTTTAGAATCAATCACTTATTTTGTGTTTGATAGGAGGGGCCACCCCGTCTTCGACGCCGCGCTGTCGCGCAGCAAACAGGACAGCGAGTATCTTCAGCATCCCCCAATCGGTTCCCTCTCCTTCGGGAGAGGCGTGGTGAGGGGGCTCTTAGATCAAGATCAAAAGATCGCGAGGCAAGCTGAACTGGTCAAGTAATCCCGGACACCGATTACGGTGTTTATGCCGCTTTTTGCTCCATGGCTATTGGCGACAGGTAGTTGTTGTAGCTGTGGAGCCTGATTCGGTTGTATCGCATGAAGAAGCTAGTTATATCCTGCCTGGCTTCTTCAACTGTCGTGTAGCCCTTATTGGGCACCCACTCTGATTTGAGTGTCCCGAAGAAACGCTCTGTTGGCGCGTTGTCCCAGCACTGCCCTCTGCGGCTCATGCTTTGTGTTATCCCATGCTCCAGCAGCGCGGACTGAAAGAGCTGGCTGGTGTATTGGCAGCCTTGATCCGAATGAAACATCAAGCCTGCATGTTTACCTCGAACCTCCACCGCCATTCTCAGCGCTCTGCTAACCAGGTTGGCGTCATTGATCAGAGAGAACGCCCAGCCAACGATTCGGCGGGCGAACAGATCAATGACTGCTGCCAAGTGATACCAGCGTTTACCAACCATCAGGCTGGTAACGTCGCCGCACCAGACCTGATTGATTGCGGTTGGCTCGAAGTTACGCTTGAGCAGGTTCTTGGCCACAAATGCTTCGACGCCTCTAGAGCGATACTGATGGCGACGGCGCTGTCTGCTGGCCAAATTTGCCTCCGCCATGAGTTTTCCGGCCAGATGCCGCCCCACTTTGATCTGCTGGGCCTTCAAGTGCTGAGAGATCATCCGCGCGCCTGCACTTCCCCGGCTTTCGTCATGCAGTTGCACGACTTTTGCTCTGAGCGCGTCACGCTTGGTATTCGGCGCTGAACGACGCTTAAGCCAGTCATAAAACGCGCTGCGGGAAACGCTCAAAGCACTACAAAGGAGGCGGGTCGGATATGAGGTCGACTCTCTCAGCTCTTCGATCAGGAAAAACGATCGGGATCCGACATCAAGAGAGCCGTAGCTTTTTTTAAGATTTCAGCCTCGGTCTCCAGGCGCTTGACCTTGGCTCGCAGCTGTTGAAGCTCTCGTTGTTCGTCGCTGATTGCCTTGGTACCTGCCACTGGCTGCCCTTTCTGACGCTCTTTGCGAACCTGATCAATCCAGCGGCGCAGAGCGGTAGGCCCAACGTCCATCGATGCACAGACGTCAGGAACTGAGCAGCTATCATCAAGAACCATGCTTGCAGCACGTTGCTTGAACTCGCGGGTGTAGGTCTTTCGCTCTTGCATGGAACCTCCTGATTGGGCGAATCATATCGCCCTTAAGAGGTGTCCGGGAGCATTAGGCCAGTTCACGATCGCTCCTAAAGGCAGGACTTGCTCCTGACCTTGTCTGTAGAGAGGTCCCCCCGCCTCATTGCTCACTACGAAGAGTATCGAGAAGCCGACTAATCGGACTTCGCATTACAAGGTTGTAGCGGCATGAAGTTCGAGGTCGGGGGAACCAGGGGCAATCTTACCTAAAGTTCGGGAAGTGAAAAGCGTGAATATTCATGTTGGCATAGACATTGGCGCCAAAACGTCTGCTATGGGATGGCGACAAAACGGCAAAACAGTTGGCCAATGGGAAATTCAGCAAACAGCAAAGGGGCGCAAGGCCGCAGTAAACAAAATGTTGGGCCTCAAACCGCTAAGCGTGGTTATGGAGGCCACTGGTATTTACTACTTGGATCTTGCGCTGGAGTTGCATGCCGCTGGCTTGCCGGTCTCGGTGATAAACCCTAAAAGCTTTCATAATTTTGCCAAATTGATGCTTCAGACCAGTAAGACGGATCCGATTGATGCGCAGTTGCTGGCCGAATATGGTGAGCGCATGACACCTCGGCTCTGGGTCCCACCGACTGCGGATCAACTGACACTGCGTGCGATTGGCCGTCATATCAATCGATTAATTGGTCATCGGACGAGGGCTAAGAATGAGCTCCATGCTTTGCAAGCAACAGGTACGAGTTTTAAGTTGCTGATCGAAGATGAGGAAGATGCTATTGCTGCGCTGGATATACGAATTGATCGTTTAAAAAAGGCAGCGCGCGACGCTATCGCTAAATGCCCGAACCTGACGTTGCAATTTCACTGCATGATGGCGGCACCTGGCGTGGGAAAGGCTTCAGCAATTACGGCACTGGCTGAGCTGACAGTCCTTCCTGTGACGCTTAAATCGCCGCAGGTGAGTCGTTATGCGGGGCTGGACGTGAGATTGACTCAATCAGGAACAAGCATAAACCGCCCTGGCCGAATGTCGAAATGTGGCAACGCCTATCTACGCGCAGCGATGTTCATGCCTGCTTTGACGGCAGTCCGATGCGATGAAAACGTGAAAGCCTTCTACGAGGCTCTAGTCGCTCGCGGCAAGAAGAAAATGCAGGCCATTGGAACAGTAATGCGCAAGTACCTGATCGGTTTATGGGCTTGCATGCGCTCAGGCGAAGAATTTGATACGGCCAAGCTTTTCAGCGAGAAAGATCGCGCAAAAACTTGACCGTGAACAGAGTATCTACAGGGCCTTTAGAGTCAATCACTTATTTTATGTTTGATAGGAGTTGCCGCCCCGTCTACGACGCCGCGCTGTCGCGCAGCAAACAGGCCACCAAGTATCTTCAGCATCCCCCAATCAGTCCCCTCTCCCTCCGGGAGAGGGCTAGGGTGAGGGGCTTTTTTCTTTTATGTACATATCCGTTGCTGCGGCAACGGCCACTTAGGGTTCCGGCCTTACGCCGCGTCACTTTGAAAAAGCTGTAGAGACCGGACACATGGTTGACGGGTGTACGGGGACATGGTGGACACTTTTCGGTGAGCTAATTTCGCCGGAGAACCATCATGCCTTGGAATACGAGAGACGCCATGAGCCTGAAAGAAGAGTTCGTTGCTTTAGCACGGCAACCCGGCAGCAATAAACGCGAGCTGTGCCGACGATTCGGTATCAGCCCGCAAACAGCTTATAAGTGGCTAGAACGCTACAAAGCCCAAGGTAAACCGGGCTTAGAGGAGAAGTCCCGCAGGCCTAATATGAGTCCGAAACTGACTCAGGCCGGTTTGGAGTCTGAGGTCTTGGCGATTAGACAAGACAACCCTGCATGGGGCGGACGCACAATCAGCAGCCTGTTGAAAAATCGTATCGCCCCCAGCACCGTCACTAACATTCTGCATCGGCACGGCCTGATTCAGCCTTCTGACAAGGGGCCACCGGCCAAGCTGAGGTTTGAACATGCTGCGCCTAACGACCTTTGGCAGATGGATTTCAAAGGACACTTTGCGATGCAACAAGGCCGATGCCATCCCCTAACGCTGCTGGACGACCATTCCCGATTCAACTTGGCTATACAAGCTTGTGATAACGAGCGTGGGGACACGGTGCAGAAGAAGATGATCGAGGTTTTCCGAACTTACGGCTTGCCAGCCCGCATCAACGTCGATAATGGCCCGCCTTGGGGCTCACCGCGTAATCCCGGCGAGATCACGGAGTTGAGTATCTGGCTAATCCGCCTAGGCATCCGGATAAGTTTCAGCCGCCCTTATCACCCGCAAACCAATGGGAAAATTGAGCGTTTCCATCGTTCACTGAAAGCCGAAGTGCTCAATGGTCGGCATTTTTCTACGTTGACTGACGCTCAAACGGCTTTCGACCGGTGGCGTGAAATTTACAACCTACAGCGCCCCCATCAAGGGTTGGACTACCAGGTGCCAATGGACCGGTACCGGTCTAGTCCCTGGGCATATCCGCAGCAGCTATCGGAGTTTGAATACGGATCGGATGACGTATTGGCCAAGGTTTACCACAGTCGGTTTCGCTTCCAGAAACGTTATTTCAGCATCGCCAAGGGTTTGGTTGGGCAGCATATTGCTATACGCCCAAACCCAGAAAGCGATCAACTGTTTGACGTCTACTTCTGCCATCACTTTTTGCGAACTATCGACGTGAACAAACCGGACTACGGTTCATAATGTGTCCACTATGTCCCCGCACATGTGTCAACCATGTGTCCGGTCTCTACAAAAAGCGCAAAGTAACCAAACGCTTTTTGCCCCAACCCCTCGGTGCCTCGCTGAGGCTCGGCATGCCCTCACCACAGGCCTTGCTCCGTAGGCCCGCCGCGATCGGCCATCCCTGGCCGTGTCGCGGCTAACCCGGCGTCCTGCCGGGTTACCCACTGCGCAAAACCTGCGTTCGGCCAGCGTGGTTTAACGGGGCCTCTTAGATCAAGATCAAAAGCCAGATCAAGATCAACAGATCGCGAGCAAGCTCGCTCCTACAAGGTATTTAGAATCAATAACTTATGTTGTGTTTGATAAGAGGCTGCGATCTTATGATCTGCCACCCACAAAACACCTGTGGGCGCACGAGTATGCAGTCGCCGTTGTTGGTAGTGTGTGAGCGTCGAGTGAAAGACTCGTCAACATCGCGCGGCCGTTAACTAAATCGTGTAAACGCCCTACAACGCTGGCTCTGCGCGGCTCTTGGCCTTAAGCTGCCGTGGCCGAGAAGGCCGTTACTGCGTACGGAGAAAAGTGCCCATGCGAATTTTATTGGTTGAAGACAATCGCGATATCCTCGCCAATCTGGCGGACTACCTGGGGCTTAAGGGGTACACCGTTGACTGCGCGCAGGACGGCCTGTCCGGGTTGCATCTGGCTGCGACTGAACACTACGACTTGATCGTGCTCGACATCATGTTGCCGGGCATTGACGGTTACACACTGTGCAAGCGCTTGCGCGAAGACGCCCGTCGCGACACGCCGGTCATTATGCTCACGGCCCGTGACCAGTTGGATGATCGCCTGCAAGGCTTCAAGTCCGGTGCTGATGACTACCTGCTCAAACCTTTCGCTTTGTCCGAGCTGGCAGCGCGGATCGAAGCCGTGCTGCGCCGTGCGCAAGGCGGCGGCCGTCGCGAGCTGCAGGTCGCAGACTTGCGCTACGACCTCGACACCCTGGAAGTCACCCGCGAAGGGCGCATGCTCAAGCTCAACCCGGTCGGCTTGAAACTGCTGGCCGTGTTGATGCAAAAAAGCCCGCATGTGTTGCGCCGTGAAGTGCTCGAAGAGGCCCTGTGGGGCGATGACTGCCCGGACAGCGACAGCTTGCGCAGCCACGTTCACCAGTTGCGTCAAGTGATCGACAAACCGTTCGACAAGCCCTTGCTGCAAACGGTGCATGGCGTAGGGTATCGCCTCGCCGAGAGTCGTGATGGAGTTTAAACAAAGCCTTGCCCAACGGATCATCATCGCCTTTGCGCTGATGAGTGCGCTGGTGGCCGGGACGTTCGCCATGGGCATTGTCGCCACGGTGCACCTGGTCGAAGAAAAACTGATTTCAGCAGGCTTGGGCGGGGATCTGCAGCGTTTGCTGTTGATGGATAACGTCAGCGACTGGAACCACCGTCCAGAGCCCGATCAGCTGTTTTATTACAGCGGCGGGCGCGGTGATTTTGCCTTGCCCAAAGACTTGCGCCACCTGGAACCGGGCTTTCATGAAGTGTTCCGTGATCAACTGTCGTATCACGCGATGGTCGAGGTGGTCGACGGGCGGCGCTACGTGTTGCTGCAAGACCAAAGCGATTTTGAAGAGCGCGAGCGTGTGCTGTTCGCCGTAGTGCTGGTCGGGTTCGTGCTGGCGCTGGCGCTGGCGGTTTTCCTCGGTTGGGTCCTGGCGCGCAGGGTAATGGCGCCGGTGGTACGGCTGGCACGTCAGGTCCGCCATCGAGAGCAATTGCTGGGCTTGGCCCCGCCGCTGGCGCCCGATTATGCCGCCGATGAGGTGGGCGAGTTGGCCGTGGCCTTTGACGCCACTCTTGGCCGCCTGCGCGACACCTTGACCCGTGAGCGGCTGTTTACCAGTGACGTGAGCCACGAATTGCGTACACCGCTGATGGTGTTGGCGAGCTCCTGCGAACTGTTGCTCGAAAGCCCGTCGCTGGATCAACGCAGTCGCTCGCAAGTGGAGCGAATTTCCCGCGCCTGTGAAGAAATGCGTGAGCTGGTGCAGACCTTCCTCATGCTCGCCCGTGCACAGCATGAAGACTCCACCATGTCGCCGACGGTCACCCTGACAACCGTGGCCGAGGGCTTGATCAGCCTGTGGCGGGGGCCTATCGAAGCGAAAGGTCTGACACTGATCTATGACCCCGGCAACCCGCTCGATACCCGCTACAACGCGACGTTTTTGCATGCGGTCATGGGCAACCTGTTGCGTAATGCTTTGCACTACACCGACGTCGGGTTCATTCGCTTGAGCCTTGAGCCCACCGGGTTTGTGGTCGAGGACAGTGGTGTGGGCATCCCCGAAGAGAAGCGTCAGGCCATGTTTCAGCCCTTTGTGCGGGGCGGCGAAAAACGCGGTGAAGGGCTTGGGTTGGGCCTCTCATTGGTCCAGCGGATCTGCGACAGCCAAGGCTGGCGAGTGACATTGACCACCATGGAACCCAACGGTTGCCGCTTCCACGTAGAGCTTAATCCAGTAGAAATGTGAAGTGTCCTCTCACGACCCACATTCTGTGGGTCGCTTTCCCTACTGATGATTAGTCCGTACAGTGGCCCCGAGCTAGTACGTTGAGCCTGTAAAACCCTGCAGCGGTTACAGGCTTAGCCGTACATATTTTTCACACAATGATGACCTGATGCGAACGTTCCACTGGTTAACGTGACGCGGCATTGCTTCGCAGCGGGTTTAAATATTACGCAAGAGGTAATGCATGACCGTTGATTCCGTATCGCCATCCCACACTGCGACTGAAAACCGCTTTGAGTTCTACTGGCAGCAGCAAGGCGAGTGGGTAGAAGAACCGAATCAGCGTCGTGGCGGTGAAAGTGGTGTACAGCGGATTCACGAGGCCAATGGCCGCTTGCTCTACGTCAAACGTCAGGTCGGACACACCTACCGCAGTTGGCGTTACCCGTTGGGCCGCCCGACGGTATTGCGTGAGCGTGACGCGCTCCTGGCGTTTAACCGTTTAGCGGTGGGCGTGCCAGAACTGGTGTATTGCGGGGCGCAACAAGGCGCAGATAAACAGTGGCGTGCATTGTTGGTTACCGCAGCGCTGGAAAATTTTATTGAAATAGACAACTGGTACGCTGCCGGCGAACGCGAAATTCACGGTGAAGTGGTACATGATCGGGTGCTTGAAACCATCGCCACGACCTTGGCACACATGCATCTGGGCCGCTGGCAGCATGGCTGCCTGTATGCCAAGCATGTGTTTGTCCGGGTGACCGGCACGGGTGAAAGTGCTCAAGTCGATGTGGCACTACTGGACCTTGAAAAGAGCCGACAACGGCTGACGGCCCGCAAGGCGGCCTCGCACGACCTCAAACAGCTGCGCCGCCATTCATCGTGGAACACCGACGACTGGAACAAACTGAACTACTTTTATGAAAAGGTGTTTGGCAGCGCCATCAAAGGGTTACGGTGATGAAGCGAGAAATAGCACGAGGTTTGTTTTTGCTGGGCTCTCTGGCCATTGCCACGGCGGCAGTGGCGGCGTGGCAGCCGCCCGTGATGCAGGTATTGAGCAGAGCCCAACCAGACGCCCAATGCCCGATCCCGCGCGTGGCAAAAGTCGCGATAGACGCGAAGCCCGATCATGAACTTTTGCTGTTTATGTATGGAATGAAGCAGGGAATGAGACCGTAATAAACAAACCGTAGTCGCTGCCGAAGGCGGCGAAGGGGGGCGAAGCCCCCCGTTTTCTTGAGTACATCCAGTGTTAGTCGTACAGAAGCACCCTACGACATCACATGCAAATGATTATCCCAAAGCCCCGACGGCAGCTCTAAAGGCTTGGCCATCAGCTCGCTTTTACGGCAATCGTAAAAGCGGCAGCGGCCTTGCCCTGACGTCACCACAAACCCGTCTTGCACAGCACCGACGCCCGCACAGTCCGGCAGGGGTGCATCCAGGCGCAACGCGCCACTGTCCAGGTCCCAGACAAAAAACCGGTTACCCCGCGGCGCCGTCAAGGCTACCAGGCGCAACTCGCTGTGTACCGCCACACTGGCCGTGTAATGGCCCATGGCGCGCAATTGCGGCTCCGCCACCGGGAACGGCTGAAAAGGCTGACCGGGGCGCTTGATGGCCAGCAACTCGGACAATTCGTGGGCGTCGCCCATAAACTGCTGACACGCGACGACGGTGCCGTCTGTGGCAATGCCCAGATGGCGCACGCTGTTCATCTGCTGGCTCAGGGTTTCTTTGCTCAGCAACGTACCGTCACGCTGCATCAGCACCAGGCTGGGCTCCATCGCATTGAGGTTCATCTCAACCCGGCTTTCAGCTTCGGTACGAATACCGCCGTTGGCCACCACCAGGGTTTCACCATCAGGCATCCACGACACTTGGTGCGGACCCACGCCGTGGGTCGGGATTTCGCCGCTGTGCACCAGGCGCTCGCCTTCAAAGCGGTAAACCCCCAACAGGCCGCGCCCCGGATCGCTGGTGTCATTCTCGGTGGTGTACAACCACTCGCCGTCTTTATGGATCACCGCGTGACCATAAAAATGGCGATTGGGCAGCGAGGTGATGGTTTGCAGCAATTGGCCGTCCTTGAGGCTGATCAGGTAACTCTCAGTCCCGGGGCGGCGTGCCACAAACAAGGCAATCGGCAACGTTGGGTGGTTGATGATGTCATGGCAGCGCTGGTTGACCCGGGTGCTGAACACCTGGGTGCCATCCAGGCGATAGCCCACGGCAAAGTGATTGCCGTCGACATCGTCACGGGCACTCAAGAGCAGCGGGCTGCGGCCTTGTTTGGACAGCGACCAGCCACCCAGGGTAATGGCACTCAGCAGTAAACCGCCGAGCTTGAGAGCTTGCCTGCGCATCATCGAACCATCCTTCATCAATCGCCGTCGTTGGCGTTAAAGCCCAGTTGAATGCCCAGCGCCTTAGCCAGTTCGCCTTCGTGCAGACGGTGCACGACATTGAGGCTGTCGTAGATGGCATTCAGTTGCTCGCGGCCAGCTTCATCAGCCAGCAGCTCATTGAGGGAGCGCTGATTGTCGTTGAACAGCTTGAGGGATGTCGCGTAAGCAGCGTCGATCTTGTCAGCCAACGGCTTTTGTTCAGCAGGCAACAAGCCGCGCAAGCCTTTGTTGTCGACCCCGGCCCACACGGTTTGCGCCGCAGCGAGGCTGGCCGCAAGGCTTTGCAGGGACGCCTGGCTGCGCCATGCATCAGCCTGCAACGGTTGCGGGATGCCTTTGCTCTGACGACCCATCGGTGTGCCGAGCTTCTTTTTCAGGGTGTCGAGTGCCGTTACCTGCACACGCAGCAGGTCGGCGATGGCCTCGTGAGAGTCGGCGTAGCGCTGGTTCGGGAACTTGGTCATTTGCGCCAACATGCCGTCAGTGCTGTTCCAGCTCGCCAGGATCTCTTCGGCCAACTGCTTCTGACGCTCGCCAATGGCGGTCAGCAGCGGGCAGTAACGGGTTTTCTGTGCGCTGTCAGCCAGGTCGATATTGCTGTCGAACAAAATGTACTCATACGCCGACAGGCCTTGCACGACAACGCTGGACTTGGCCAGCGCGGCGGCATCGATCTGTGGTTGAGCCACCACCAGTTGCTCAACCTGACGGCCGACCAGGTTCTTTTTGTCCGGCCAGAATTGCACTTGCCACGAGCGATTGCCTTCAGCCAGCGGGCCAATCAGCAACGGTTGCAGTTCGGCCCAGGCTTTTTGTGCGTGCAGGAAGTCGGCGCGAGCAGTCTCAAGCGTCTCTTTACCTTCGCAGTAAGCCAGTGCACTGATCGCCAGTTGGCGGTCGGCCTCTACCCAGCGGCTGTAGGTCGGCAGAATCACCTGCTTGGCGATAGCTGCCGAAGTGACGGCTTGCTGATCTTGCGGCGAGCAGGCTGCCAAAGCGATAGCGGCCAGGCTGGTGAACAACAGTTTGGGTCTGAACATGTCGGGGTCCCCGATCTTATAAGGCGTTAAAGAGAATTCAGGAACGCCAGCAACGCAGCGCGCTGCTCGGCATTAAATTGCAACACCTGCTGCTTGGCCGGTTCGGCCTCACCGCCGTGCCACAGCACGGCTTCAAGCAGGTTGCGTGCACGACCATCGTGCAAAAACTGAGTGTGCCCGCTCACGGTCTGGGTCAAACCAATGCCCCACAGTGGCGGTGTGCGCCAATCGCTGCCCGAGGCGGCGAACTCGGTGCGGTTATCCGCAAGGCCCGGGCCCATGTTGTGTAGCAGCAGATCGCTGTACGGGTAAATGACCTGATTGGCCAGCTCAGGTTCGGCGGCGTTGGCCGAGGTGGTGAATTTTGGCGTATGGCACGACACGCAACCGGCCTGATAGAACAGGTTTTTACCGGCCAGCACCTGCGGCGAATCGACATCACGGCGCGCAGGCACGGCGAGGTTGCGGGTGTAAAACTCGACGAGACGCAGAATGTTGTCACTGACCTCGGGTTCGCCATCCGGGCCATTGCCGTTGGGCGCTGCCAGGCAGTCGGTTTGCGCGGGGGTGCAATCATCAAACGGTCTCAGGCTGGTGGTGAGCCCCATATCACCAGAAAAGGCGTGAACATTTTGTTGATTGAGGTTCGGTTGGCCTGCTTTCCAGCCAAAACGGCCTAAAACCGTCTTTTGCTGAGCGTCATCCCATACCCGGTTAGGCCGCCCGTTAATGCCCGCGTCATTTTTGTTGGCCGCGGCATTGGCCAGGATCGCCTCTTCGGGGATAGCTTCAAGCAGCCCCAAGCCAATCATCGGCGGGGCAATGCGCGCCGAGAAGCGCGTGTCGGGATGCATGGGCCCGTAGCCTAACTGAGTGATCTGCAGCAAAGGCTTGCGCAACTGGACTTCGGTGCCGTCCTTGAAGCGTACGGGCACGGCTTCATAGTCCACCCGCACCTTGCCTTCCGGGGCGACACCGGGCACCGCCATGTCTTGCAACTGGCCACCGTACACCGGCTCGGGAACGATGCCGGTTTGCTCGATCAGCTTGGCGTAAGTGGGCTCATTGGGGATCGACAGACGCACCAGCATCGACACCGCATTCTTGGCATCAGGCGCTGGCGGATGCCCACGGCCGTCGCGGATATGGCAGTTTTGGCAGGCATTGGTATTAAACAGCGGGCCTAACCCGTCACGCGCCGTGGTGGTGGAAGGTGCAATCACCCACGGGCTGCGGAAAAAACTGTTGCCGACGCTGAAATCCAGCCGTTGAGTGGGCGACAGATTCGCAGACGGCATCGAAAAGGCATTGCGATCGGTTTTAAACACCGTCGTGTCACCTCCAGAGCGGGCTTCGCCGGGCTCGGGTTGAGTAAAGCGCGGCGCCTCATCACAGCCAGCCAGCCCCAAGGCCAGCAGCAAAGACAGGCGCAGAGGCAACGAAGGCATCAAACGTCCAGACCAGTGAGCAAAATCGAGGGGCGAAAGTTTATCAGGGAAGGTGAATTGAAATAAGAGGAATTAGCGTTTGGTTGGGTCGATCAGGATCAGGACCTACAAACTCAGTAATACAGCAGGTATTTCCCACCTGATAATCAGATACAAGCGATATACGTCTTTTCCGCAAAGTTCATGCTGGCTAAAAACGGAGGGAACATGAAAGTGCTTATCGTCTTAGTCACAGTGATGGCCGTTTCTGCATGTACAAACAGCCGGCTATCTCCTGGAACCTACAGCCCTGAACTTGCTTATAAATGCCAGACAGATCCTTATGGTTCTTATTGTCTGCACCCCCCGGCCGCCATAAAGAACTGACAATACCCTGCTGGATTTCCCCACTGTAGGAGCGAGCTTGCCTCGCGATCTTTTAAGATCAAAAGATCGCGAGGCAAGCTCGCTCCTACAGTTTGAACGGCCCACAAAAAAGGCGACCCGAAGGTCGCCTTTTGCGTCACTCACTTACACATCGCCCATCAGAACTCGTGGTCAGCGTTGTCCGGGTTCAGGTCGCTGATGCCCAGCTTGCCTGCGGCTTGTTCGATAGCGGCAGTCTGTTTGACCAGGGCTGCGATGGCATCACGTACCACCTGGTTGCCGGCTTCGTTGCCCGCGGCGATCAACTGGTCGTAGTGCTCGCCTTTGTTGGCGAGGTCTACCATGACCTGGATCTTGGCTTCGGTGTCGGCCAGGTCGGACTTCAGGGTGGCGTCTGTGGCCGGGTCAACGACGACGACCAGCGACGACAGGCTTGGGCCGGTCATTTTGCTGCCGTCAGCGCGCACGTACTCACCCAGGTACACGTTACGAATGCCTTTGGCGTCGTAGAAGTGCGAGTTGTGGGTGTTGTCGCTGAAGCAGTCTTGCTCGTCTTCAGGGGAGTTGGCTTCCAGCGACACTTTCATGCGCTCACCGGCCAGTTCGCCCAACGACAGGCTGCCCATGCCAAACAGCATTTTGCGCAGGCCGTTTTGTGCAGGCTCTGCTTCGAGCGAGGCGCGGTAGTTGTCAGGCACGTTTGGCGCCCAGTTGCCGACCATTTCAGTCAGGTCGTTGACCAGCAACTGGGTCACGGCTTTCAGGTAGGCACGACGACGATCATTATGGCCGCCGGTTGCGCCTTCGCCTTCGAGGTAGTCCGAAGCAGGGCGGTCGCCCGCGCCTGGGCCGGTGCCGTTCAGGTCCTGGCCCCACAACAGGAATTCAATGGCGTGGTAGCCGGTGGCGACGTTGGCTTCGGAACCGCCCAGCTCATTGAGGCTGGCCAGGGTTTCCGGAGTGATTTCAGTCACGTCGATCTTGTCTTCGCCCACCTGAATCTGGGTGTTGGCGATGATGTTGGCGTTCGCTCCGGGGTTGCCCAGTGCGCCGCTGTAGGTGGCGTCAACGTAGTCGATCAGGCCTTCGTCCAGCGGCCAGGCGTTCACTTGGCCTTCCCAGTCATCAATGATGGTGTTACCGAAGCGGAACACTTCGCTTTGCAGGTAAGGGACGCGCGCTGCAATCCAGGCCTCACGTGCGGCCTTCAGGGTGTCGGCATTGGGCTTGGCCAAGAACGCGTCGACGGCGGTTTGCAGGGTTTTGGCGGTGGACTCGGAGTCGCTGTACACGGCATGCACCATGTCGGCGTAATGCGCGACAACAGCTTTGGCTGCGGCGTCGTTAACTTGCGCGCCCGAAGCATCAGTGGCTGGCGTAGCAGGAGTGGTCGCTGCGGCTGGCGTAGGTGCTGTGGCTGTTTTTTCTTTGTCTTTGTCGCCGCAACCGGCGAGTGAAATAGCAATGGCCAGCAGACTGGCGGTAGCCAGGGGCATACGAATCATGGGCGAACATCCTGCTTCGAGAGGTGGGACAAGCATGCGACGGCACGCAAAACGTGCGACATGATGCGAAAGATATGCATTTTGTGTAAAGGGTTACGCCTGTAAATATTTCCTATTTACTTCTGCACCAAGCCGCGACTGCCGTGGCCTTGGTCAAAATCTTGAAACATAAAATTACATATTAAGTGCATTGTTGCGCTGCGCCTGCTTCAGATAAGCGCCCAATTCCCGCGCTCCCAAGGGCTTGCTGTACAAATACCCCTGGCCTTCGTGGCAGCCTTCACTGATCACATAGGTTTCCTGTTCGAGGGTTTCGACGCCCTCGGCAATTACCTGCATGCCCAGACTTTTACCCAACTGGATGATGGCACGCACGATGGTGGCGTCGTCGTCATCGTCAATCAGGTCCTGAACAAAGCTCTTGTCGATCTTGATTTTGTCCAGCGGCAGGCTTTTCAGGTAGCTCAGCGATGAGTAGCCGGTGCCGAAGTCATCAATGGCAATCAGCGCGCCCGAGCGACGCAAGCTCAGCAAGTGCTGGGCGGCGGTGCTGATGTCTTCCATCAGGCTGGTCTCGGTCACTTCCAGCTCCAGGCTGCCGGGTGGCAGGCGATACATCTGCAACAGGTTATTGACCACCCGCGGCAACTCGGCGTGGTGCAACTGCACGGTCGACAGATTGACCGCCATGCGCAAGTCGGTGAACCCCTGATCGTGCCAGTCGCGCAGTTGGCAGCAGGCCTGGTCCAGTGCCCACTCGCCAATGTCGATGATGCTGGCGTTGGCTTCTGCCAAAGGGATAAACAGGTCTGGCGGGATCATGCCGTGCTCGGGGTGCTGCCAGCGCAACAAGGCTTCGACGCCGACCACCCGGTGATCGCTGTAGCGAATCTGCGGTTGGTAGACCAGGTACAACTGGTTGCGCAGCAGGGCGTCGCGCAGGTCTTTTTCCAGCTCGCGGCGGCGGCGCATTTCGCGGTCCACGCTGGCGATATAAAACTGATAGCGGTTGCGCGAGCGGCTTTTGGCCAGGGTCATGGTTTGTTCGGCTTTTTGCAGCAACTGCTCGCAGGTGTCGCCATCTTCCGGGTACAACGTGATGCCGATGGTGGCGCGCAAGCGGATGTTTTGCTGATCGACGCTGAACGTCGTCTCCAGGTCATCCAAAATGCCCTGCGCCAGTTCGGCGGCCTCATAAGGCTGCTCGATGTGCGCCTGAACCAGCGCAAACTGGTCGCCGCCTAAACGCGCCAGTGCACCCAGGCTACCGCTGTGCGCCCGCAAACGATCGGTGAGGGCTTGCAGCAACTGGTCGCCCGTCTGATAACCAAATTGTTCGTTGATGCCTTTGAAATCATCCAGCCCCACACACAGCACGGCTACGCGGCGCTGCGAGCGGCCTGAATCAATCAGGATCTTGCTCAATTGGGTCTGTAGTTGCTGACGGTTTGGCAGCCCGGTCAAAAAGTCGTATTGGGCCATGCGCAGCAAGGAGCTTTCGGCTTCCAGGCGTAAATGCGCATTGCGCTCTATGGAGGCCAGCAACTGATTGGCGGTGTTGACCCACACCCCGAGTTCGTTGGATTCATGCCCCTTGAGCTGCGGGATCAAATGTTCGCTGGGGTGGTCAGGGTTGATGCTGGTCAGGTGCTGGATCATTTTCGACAAGGGTTTGGTCAGCAGCCAGTGATAAATCAGGTACAGCACCAGGCTCATCAGCAGCGCCCGCAACACGCCCGACAGCAACAGCACACCGGCGTTGGTCAAAAAGCCCTGGCCGTAAGTGGCCGTGTCGAGAGTAATGCTCAAGTCGCCGTAATATTCTCTGTCGGGGCCACTGCCCACCAGCGGCGTGTTGAATGAGCGTTCCTGGCCCAGGATAAAGTCGGTCAGCCAGCGGCTTGAGGTTTGCTGCAAGGGCCGGGTTTTTTCCGCGAGCACGGTTTCATTCGGGTGCCCGATAGACGCCTTGTGCAGTGCGTCGTCCTTAAACAGCCCCTCAATGACCTGCATCGCCATTTCCCGGTCCAGGCTGTACAGCGCTTGGGTGGACGGGTCGCGAAACATGTTGAGGATCTGCTTGGCGTCCTCGCCGACCGCCTGGCGGGTGAGGTAGGCATCGAAGACAATTTGCGCGCAGCCCAATACTCCTCCCACAACCAATGCTGAGAGCAATACGATCCGGAGTAATTTGATCGACAAGCTGTTCTTGAATTCCAGCTTCAAAGGGTTATTCCTTGTGTCTTGCCGATAATGGTGTGGTCATGGGCGCAGGTAATCGTTCATTTTTCGAGGGCATTATCCAGTGGTTTGAGGACTGGCCAGTGTGTCGGTTCATGGTGTGCTGAACTTGAGCCGTCGAATAAAAAAAACATGCCGTTGATAGTAGTCTGAAGCGCTATGGCCACGCACTTTTGCTGAGGCCAAAAAAAACCCGGCAATGCCGGGTTTTTTTAACGTTCAGTCAGTTTCAGGCAGTGAAGGTTTTGCCTTCGAACTGCTCTGCAACGAACTTCCAGTTAACGATGTTCCAGAACGCCTCAACATACTTCGGACGTACGTTGCGGTAGTCGATGTAGTAAGCGTGTTCCCAAACGTCGCAGGTCAGCAGCGGGGTGTCGCCGCTGGTCAGCGGGTTGCCGGCGCCGATGGTGCTGGCCAGGGCCAGGGAACCGTCAGCCTTCTTCACCAGCCAGCCCCAGCCGGAGCCGAAAGTGCCGATGGAGGTTTTGCTGAATTCTTCTTTGAACTTCTCGAACGAACCGAACGCAGCGTTGATGGCATCAGCCAGCGCGCCGGTAGGCTCGCCGCCGCCGTTTGGCGACAGGCAGTTCCAGTAGAACGTGTGGTTCCACACTTGAGCGGCGTTGTTGAAGATACCGCCCGAAGAGGTTTTAACGATCTCTTCCAGGGTTTTGCCTTCGAACTCGGTGCCTGGCACCAGGTTGTTCAGGTTCACGACGTAGGTGTTGTGGTGCTTGTCGTGGTGAAACTCCAGGGTTTCCTTGGAGATGTGCGGCTGCAAGGCATCATGTGCGTACGGCAGCGGCGGCAATTCGAAAGCCATGTTGATTCTCCTAATCAGGTCAGTTGCGATGAGCGCAAGGCCGATCACGGGCGGCCAAACACGCGCCGGGGAGTTTGTACTCTTTGCGGCGCAAGCGCTGGATCATAGCACCGGGGTTGGCGCATAACCACGCGACAACTGTGTGGAATAGACGTTTCAACGAGATTGATTGAAAAACTCGATGTTTTTTCAGGCACGCAAAATGACCTCCCGCACCCGCCCGTTAATGCGCACACTTGCCTCCCCGTAGGAGCTGACGAGGCACGAAGGCTGCGATCTTTTGATTTTCAAGATCAAAAGATCGCGAGATGAAGCGGGAGGTTACCCGGCAACAATCAACTGCACCGCCACCGCATACATCATCGCCGCCACCAGCAGGTCCAGCAGCCGCCAGGTGCCAGGGCGGGCCAGCCATGGTGCGAGCCATGCCGCGCCCAGGGCCAGGGTGAAGAACCACAGCAGCGACGCACTGGCCGCGCCCACCACGTAGGCGCCGGGTACGCTTTGCTGAGCGCCAAGCGAGCCAATCAGCAGCACCGTATCGAGGTAAACGTGCGGGTTGAGCAAGGTGACCGCCAGTGCACTGAGCATCACCGCCCTGAGCGAACGCGCGGTCTGGCCGGCCGATTGCTCAAGGCTTGAGGCCGAGAACGCCCGGCGCAGCGCCTGGGTGCCGTACCAGAGCAAGAACAACGCGCCGCCCCAGCGCGCCACACCCAGTAAAATCGGGCTTTGCGCCAGAATCGTCGCCAGCCCGAACACCCCGGCTGCTACCAGCAATGCGTCACAAATCACACAAAAAGCCGCGACCGGCAGGTGGTGTTCACGGCGCAAGCTTTGTGCAAGCACGAAAGCGTTTTGGGTGCCGATGGCCATAATCAGGCCGAACGCGACCAACAGGCCATTAAGGTAGCTTTGCCACATAAGAAATACTCGCCGAACTGCATCACAAGAAGGGGTTACTGCTGGCTATTGTCCGGGCCTTGGTTGTATAAGAAAAACCAATATTGCTGATCGCCCATTAGGAAAACTGATGTTCGACTATAAATTACTCTCAGCGTTGGCTGCCGTGGTAGAACAGGCCGGTTTTGAGCGTGCGGCGCAGGTGCTTGGGCTGTCACAATCGGCGATTTCCCAGCGCATCAAATTGCTTGAAGCGCGCATCGGGCAGCCGGTGCTGGTGCGTGCCACGCCGCCGAGCCCGACGGACATCGGCAGGCGCTTGCTCAACCATGTGCAACAAGTGCGTTTGCTGGAGCGTGACCTGCAACGTGTGGTCCCGGCACTGGACGATGAGGGCTTGCCCGAGCGGCTGCGGATTGCCTTGAATGCCGACAGCCTGGCCACGTGGTGGGCCCAGGCGGTGGGCGATTTCTGCGCCGAGAATCAGCTCTTGCTGGATTTGGTCGTCGAAGACCAGACCGTCGGCTTGAAACGCATGCGCGCCGGTGAAGTGGCCGCGTGTTTGTGCGCCAGTGAACGCCCGGTGGCGGGCGCGCGCAGTGTGTTGCTGGGCGCCATGCGTTATCGCGCGATGGCCAGCCCGGCCTTTATTGCGCGGCATTTTCCCCAAGGGGTGAAGGCCGCGCAGTTGCCTAAAAAGCCTGCGCTGGTGTTTGGCCCGGATGATTTTTTGCAACATCGGTACTTGGCGGCACTGGGCGTGGACGGCGGATTCGAGCACCATCTGTGCCCCTCATCAGAAGGCTTTATCCGCTTGACGGAGGCCGGGTTGGGCTGGGGGCTGATCCCCGAGCAGCAAGTGCGCGAGCAACTGGCCAGCGGGGCATTGGTAGAGCTTTTGCCAGATAAACCGATCGACGTGCCACTGTACTGGCATCATTGGCGCAATGGTGGACAACTGCTGGAAGCGCTGACGGCCCATTTAACCCGCTCAGCATCACGCTGGTTAGTGCCTTTGGCCTGATAACCGACGTTTAAACAGCAGGCAACAAGACTTACAGCATTTGGAGCAATTGATGAAGATTCTGGTCACCGGCGCAAGCGGCTTTATTGGCGGACGCTTTGCGCGTTTTGCCTTGGAGCAGGGCTTTGACGTGCGGGTCAGCGGGCGTCGGGCCGAAGGTGTCGAACACCTGGTGCGGCGCGGGGCTGAATTTATCCAGGGTGATTTGACCGATGGCTTGCTGGTGCGTGACCTGTGCGTCGATGTCGATGTGGTGGTGCATTGCGCAGGGCATGTCGGCACCTGGGGGCGCTATCAGGACTTCTTCCGCGACAACGTGCTGGTGACCGAGAACGTGGTGGAAGCGTGCTTGAAACAACGGGTTCGGCGCCTGGTGCACCTGTCATCGGCCGCGCTGTACTTTGACGGTCATTCGCATCTGGGGCTGACCGAAGAAGACGTCCCGCGGCGGTTCAAGCATCCTTATGCCGAAACCAGGTTCATGGCCGAGCAAAAGGTCTTTGGCGCACAGGAGTTCGGCCTCGAAGTGATTGCCCTGCGTCCGCGCCATGTCACCGGCGCCGGGGACATGAACCTGTTCACGCGCTTGTTGGCGCAGCAGCGCAAAAATCGCCTGGCAATCATTGGAAATGGTTTGAACAAAGTCGATTTCACCAGCATGCAAAACCTCAACGACGCGTTGATGAGCAGCGTTCTGGTGAGCGGATCGGCCTTGGGCAAGGCCTACAACATCAGTAATGGCGCCCCGATACCGTACTGGGATGTGGTCAATTACGTGATGCGCCAGATGCACGTGCCGCCCGTGACCCGTTATCGGGGCCCCGGCATGGCTTATAGTGTCGGCGCGCTCAGCGAAGCGGCTTGCAAACTGTGGCCGGGGCAACCGGCGCCGACGCTCACACGTTTGGGCGTGCAGGAGATGAGCAAAGACTTTACCCTCGACATCAGCCGGGCTCGCCACTACCTCGACTACGACCCAAAAGTCAGCCTGTGGACCGCGCTGGACGAGTTTTGCGGCTGGTGGAAAGCCCAGGAATCGCCGTACCGCTGACATTCTTCAGGACCCAGATAAGGTTTCTCCATGCGTAACGACTCACGTGACGACTTCGACAATGTACCGACCCTGCGGGCAGATGCAGACGACCATGATGATCTGGCGTCGATGGGTGGCGCACGTGAGCGCGGCGCGGGCCATGCGCGCAATGCCCAGGTGATCAAGGTCAAGGGGCCGAGCACCGGGCCTTTGTGGGCGTTGATCCTGGCCGTGTTGCTGGCGTTTGGCGGGCTGGCCTGGTGGAGCTTCCAGCAGATCACCTTGATGGAGCAGCAACTGGTTGCCACCCAGGAAAGCTTTGCCCGTATCAGCGAAGAAGCGGCGGGGCGCTTACAGGCCATTTCCGGCAAGGTGGTGGCCAGCGAATCAAGCATTAACAACGGCAGCGAAGCCCTGAAGTTGCAGATCAAACAGCTCGAAGACCAACTGGCTGAGCAGGCCAAGCACCAGCAAGGCTTGGTGGCGGGGCAGATGGGCGATCTGGATCAGCGTTTTGAGCAAATCAACGCCGCGATGCTACTGCAGGTCAACGCCCAGAAAGCCTCCCAGACCCAACTTGAGACCGACCTCAAGGCCATGGGTACCGAACTGGCGGCGTTGAAAGCGACCGTGGCGCAACAGGCGGGTGACGTGACGGCTTTGAAAAAACAGGGCAACCCGAGCGATGCCGTGCGCAGCCTGGAGCAGGACATGATCGTGCTCAAGAGTCAGCTGGAAAACCGCCCGGCGGCTTCCCAAGGCCCCAACACCGCCGAGTTTGACGTGTTCCGGGCGCAAGTGACGCGCAACATCACCACCTTGCAAAGCCAGATCCAGAACCTGCAAAAACAGATCAGCGCTCGGCCATAACCCAAAACCCGTGTAGGAGCGAGCTTGCCTCGCGATCTTTTAAAGATCAAAAGATCGCGAGGCAAGCTCGCTCCTACACGGGATGTGCCGTTACTGCGCCTTATCCCTGCGCCCGCGCAATACCTGATTCGGCATCACGATCGCCGCACACAAGCCCAGCAG
This sequence comes from Pseudomonas helleri, assembly GCF_045830615.1. Taxonomy (NCBI): domain Bacteria; kingdom Pseudomonadati; phylum Pseudomonadota; class Gammaproteobacteria; order Pseudomonadales; family Pseudomonadaceae; genus Pseudomonas; species Pseudomonas helleri. Next base: position 1,257,491 of record NZ_CP174501.1, read on the forward strand.
TGAGATGGCAGCGCTGACCAGCAACAAGTGGCGGAAGGTCATCAGCAATTCACTGCGCAAGCTGGCCAGTGCCGGGCCTTGCACGGCATTAAGGCCGTCCAGCAGCACATTCCCCGAACTGCCTTCACCCAGCAGCGGCTGGCCGCCAGCAGGCGCCAATAGCGAATCATGCAGCAGGGCCAGCAACAAGGCCGACATCAGCGCCACACCCATCGCGCCGCCCAGTGAGCGAAACAGGTTGGTGGTACTGGTGGCGACACCAATGTCATGTTGCTGCACCGAGTTTTGTGCGCCCACCAGCGAGGTCGGGAACTGCAACCCCGCCGCAATCCCGCTCAGCAGCATAAACACGCCGCTCAACAGTTCGGCGCTCGGGGCGCTGAAGGCCATGCCGGCAATGGAGCACGGCATCAAAATCGCGCCACTGAGGATCATCGGTTTGTAATAGCCGGTCACCGAGGTCATGCGCCCGGCGAAGTAGGCGCCCATCGGCAGGCCCATGGCCAGCGGCAGCAAGTGCAGGGCGGCACTGTCTGCGCCCGCGCCGGTGATGCTCTGATAGCGCAGCGGCAGCAGTACGATCAGCGAAATGGCCTGGAAGCTGGTGAAGAACACGGTGCACCAGCACAACACCGCGTTGCGATTGGCGAACAAGTGCATGGGCAGCAACGGTTCCGGGGTGCGTCGCTCGTGCCACACAAACAGCACCAGCGCGACCACCGCCGCCACCAGCAGGCCCAGCACTTGATCGTCACGCCAGCTGTGGCCCTGGCCGATAAAGGTAATGCCCAGCAGCAGTGACGTGAGGCCGATAATCATCAGCACCGTGCCCAGGTAATCAATAATCGGCTTGCGCTGCGGCACCGGCAGCCCGACCAGCGTGCGATACGCGATCAGCCACGACACCAGCCCCAGCGGCAGGTTGATCAGAAACACCCAGCGCCACGACAAGTACTCGGTCATGTAGCCGCCCAGCACCGGCCCGGCGACGCTCGCCACCGCGTACATGCTGCTGAAATAGCCTTGATAGCGACCGCGCTCGCGGGGCGGGATGATGTCGCCAATGATCGCCTGGCTCACCGAAATCATGCCGCCGGCGCCAATCCCTTGGATGATCCGCGCCAGCACCAACTGCTCCATGTTCTGCGCGAACCCGCAAAACAGCGAGGCCACGGTGAACAGGCCCATACCAAACAGCATCAGGCGCCTGCGCCCGTACAAGTCACCGAGCTTGCCGTATATCGGCACGGCCACCGTCATGGCCACCATGTAGCCGGAAATCACCCAGGCCAGTTGGCTGACATCTTTAAACTGCGCGGAAATGGCGGGGATCGACACGGCGACGATGGTTTGATCCAGCGCCCCCAGGAAAATCGCCAGCATCAGCGCAACGAGAATGCTGCGAATGGCGGGTTTAGCGTGTGGAGGCTGGTTGAGACTGGTCACGATGTACACCTGCGGGCATCAAACGTGTGGCGGGATGCCCGCGATTGTACTCGATAGGTTGCTATTCGATAGCTTCATAAGGAAGGCCGACGTAATTTTCTGCAATGGTGGTGCGCCCGGCCTCGGAGTCGACGAAATATGCCAGCTCGCTGTCGGTGATGCGCTGGCTGAAATCATCACTGTCAGCAAAGCGATGGAGCATTGAGGTCATCCACCACGAAAAGCGCTCGGCCTTCCAGATGCGCCGCAAACACACCTCGGAATAGCGCTCCAGCAAGTCGGTGCGGCCCTCGGCATAGACCTTGAGCAGAATGTTGAACAGCGTGCTGACATCGCTGGCCGCCAGGTTCAAGCCCTTGGCGCCGGTCGGCGGCACGATGTGCGCGGCGTCACCGACCAAAAACAGGCGCCCGAATTGCATGGGCTCGACCACAAAACTGCGCAGCGGCGCGATGCTTTTTTCGATGGACGGCCCGGTTACCAGGCGGTCGGCCAACGGCGTGGGCAGGCGGGTTTTCAATTCGTCCCAAAAACGTTGGTCCGACCAGTCCTCGACCTTTTCCTCGGCGGGCACCTGCAAGTAATAGCGGCTGCGGGTGGCTGAGCGCTGGCTGCACAAGGCAAACCCGCGCTCATGCTTGGCGTACACCAGTTCATCGTTGACCGGCGGCGTGTCGGCCAGCACCCCCAGCCAGCCGAACGGGTACACGCGTTCAAAGATGCTCAGCACATCAGCGGGAATTGACTGACGGGCAACGCCGTGAAACCCATCGCAGCCGGCGATGTAATCGCAGTCCAGGCGCCAGGTTTCGCCGTCTTTTTCGAAGGTGACATAGGGCGCATCGGTTTTCATGCCGTGGGGCTGCACGTTGCTGGCGTTGTACAGGGTTTGTGCGCCAGCGGCTTCGCGGGCGGCCATCAGGTCACGGGTAACTTCGGTCTGGCCGTAGACCATCACGCTCTTGCCGTCGGTCAGGCCCTTGAGGTCGATGTGCACCTGGCGGCCTTCCAGCGCCAGCTCGAAGCCGTCATGCACCAGGCCTTCAGCGTCCATGCGCTGGCTGACTCCGGCCTGGCGCAGCAGGTCGACCATGCCTTGTTCCAGCACTCCGGCGCGGATCCGCCCGAGCACGTAGGCGCCGCTCTGGCGTTCGAGAATGACGTTATCAATACCGGCATTGTGCAGCAGTTGGCCGAGCAATAACCCTGATGGCCCGGCACCGATAATAGCGACTTGAGTTCTCATTGTTGTTCTCTCTCGCAAGCCCTGCGGTCAGTGCAGGGGTGTTTTATTGATGTTATGCCTGTATTTTTCGCTTGCGAGCGTGGCAATTGAAGGTGATAACGACGTCATTGCCGGTACTTTTCGCTGATCGGTGCGATTATCGCCCCTGTGCTTAATCATCAGGTTCAGCCCATGACAACTCCCGCCATCCCGGTGTTCAAACTCTACGGCGAGCAGCAAGACTGGCTCAGCCCGGACTTGCTGCACTGTGAAACCATTTCATTGCGCAGCCGCATCCATGATTGGGAGATCCGCACCCATCGGCATGCCGATTTGTGCCAACTGCTCTATGTGCACAAGGGCCGGGCGCGGGTTGAAGTCGAAGGCCAGTACCATGAGCTGACCGAGTCGTCGGTGCAGGTGATCCCGCCGTTATGCGTGCACGGCTTTCAATTTTCGCCGGACGTTGAAGGCTTTGTGCTGACGCTGGCCGCGCCGCTGGTGACGCAGTTGCAGGCCCAGTTGGGCGGGTCGATGAGCGCCTTGCAGCGCGTTGCCAGTTACCCCGCAGGCAAGGACCGGCATTACCTGAACAGCCTGTTCGGTGCGCTGCACAGCGAATATGTCAGTGCCCGGGCGGCGCGCGACATGTTGCTGCAATCATTGATCAGCGTGCTGTTGGTGTGGGTCACGCGCCAGGTCATCCAGCGGCGTGAAGCCCGGCAAGTGCCGCCGCGCGGGCGCGAGTACCTGAACCTCTTCACGCAACAGGTCGAAGCTCTGTATCAGCAGCAACCCAGTGTTGAAGACCTGGCGCATCGGGTCGGGATCTCAGTGGCGCACCTGAACAGCATTTGCCGTGAACTGGCGGGGCAATCGGCCTTGCAGATCATTCACCAGCGCCTGCTATTGGAGGCCAAGCGTCATTTGATCTACACACCCATGACCATCAGCGAGGTGGCTGATAACTTGGGTTTTGCTGACCCGGCGTATTTTGCGCGGTTTTTCCGCCGCCTCACCGGGACATCGCCCAGTGCCTATCGAACGGACCGGGCTGACAGCATCAGCCCGGCCTGAGGCGATGCGTCATTACAGCGCGGTAAACACCGACGCGCAGTGCCCGGCAAAGCAACTGGCGGTCAATCCGGCTGAGAGCCGCGTTTGCTCTGCGCGATAGCACGCGCCAGCAAACAACACAGCGGCAGCAAACACGATCAGTACGGTCAAGCATCTGGTTTTTGTTTTAGTGGTCATGGCTATTCTCTCTCCACGTATTCACGGAGTCAGACCTAGACTTCACACTATTAAGGCTAGCTCAGCCCCTTGCGCTTGCCATACCCATTGCCCGAACGGTCACAGACCTTTGTCCCACTCGGGTTCTTCGGTAAAGCGCTCGCTGAGGAAGTCGAGCATGCTGCGCAGCGTGGCGGGCATGTGCTTGCGCGAGGCGTACACGGCATAAATGTTCATCTGCAAGGGCTCAGCGTCTGGCAGCAGTCGTACCAGTTCACCGCTGCGGATGTGGCACCCCGCCAAGTAGCTGGGCAGCAGCGAAACCCCACCACCCGCCAAGGTGACGCGCAGCAGCGTGCTGGCTTCGTTGGCGCTGATATTGCCTTGAACCGGGACCGACAGCGCTTCGCCTTGCACAGTGAAATGCCACAGGCTCTTGCCGTAGTACGCATGGCTCAGGCAGTTGTGCAGGCTCAGATCATCGACCTGCTGCGGTGCCGGATGCTCGCGCAAATAGGCGGGCGCGGCGCACAGTACGGAACGGCACACGGTCAGCTTGCGTGCGATCAAGCTCGGGTCCAGCTCGGTGCTGGTGCGAATCGCCAGATCAATGCGCTCATCCACCAGGTTCACCGTGCGGTCGAGCATTTGCAGGTCAATGTTGACCTCGGGGTAGCGGCGCACGTACTCGGTCATCGCACAGGCCAATTGCGCCTGGCCGAACGAGGTGCTGACGCTGATGCGCAACAAACCGCGGGGCGCCGCATCGGGCACGCTGACAGCGGCTTGCAGGTCATCTGCCAGCTCCAGCAATTGCCGGCAGCGGGGCAGGGTTTCGTTGCCGGCGGCGGTCAGGCTCAGCTTGCGCGTGGTGCGGTGCATTAAGCGCGCCCCGACCCACTCTTCAAGCTCGGCCAAATACCGTGACACCACCGGGCGTGACAAATCTAGATGGTCGGCCGCCGCCGACTGGCTGCCCAGGTCGACCACCGTGACAAAAACCCGCATTGCGATAAGACGGTCCATGATCTGCCCGATTAGTGAAACAAACTATGTCGCAGCATCGCATTTTTTGTCGTCAATTGTGCGTCTAAGCTCTGTCCATCGCTGACCCTTGTCGCAGGAAGCTCCATGACCGTATTTTCGATGTTTCGCCGTGTTTGCCTGAGTGCCGTTATCCTCGGCTTCGCTGCTCATGCCGCCGCCGCGCAAGCGCCCCTGACCCTGGAGATTTACAACCCCGGGGCTGCGGCGATTTTTCCGGTGTCTTCAGTGCTGGTCAGTGGCCAGAAAGACGCGATTTTGGTGGATGCGCAGTTTTCCAAAGCGCAGGCCCAACAGGTGGTCGATAAAATTCGCGCCAGCGGCAAGCACCTGACCACCATCTATATCAGCCACGGCGACCCCGATTATTACTTTGGCCTTGAAACCCTGACCCAGGCATTCCCCGACGCCAAGGTGCTGGCCTCGGCCCCGACGGTGGCCCACATCGAGCAAACCAAAGACGCCAAGCTGGCGTTCTGGGGCCCACAAATGGGCGCTGATGTGCCAAGCAAGCTGATCGTGCCCCAGGTGATCAAGGGCAACACCCTGGCGCTGGAAGGGCACGAACTGGACATCGTCGGCCTCACCGGGCGTCAGCCCGAGCGCACGTTTGTCTGGATCCCGTCGCTCAAAGCCGTGGTCGGTGGGGTAGTTGTGGCCGACAACCTGCACGTATGGATGGCCGACACCCAGACCCCGCAGTCGCACCGCCAATGGTTGTCGACCCTCAAACGTATCGCCAGCCTGCAACCGGACATCGTGGTGCCGGGGCACTACCTGGGGGACAACGACCACTCTTTGAAATCGGTCAACTTCACCCGCGATTACATCAAGGCCTTTGACGAAGAAACCCTCAAGGCCAAGAACTCGGACGAGCTGATCGCGGCCATGAAAAAGCGCTACCCGGATCTGGGCGAAACGTCTTCGCTGGAACTGAGCGCCAAAGTGGCGAAAGGCGAAATGAAGTGGTGAATCAACGTTTGACCTTATGCACCCCATCCAACTGGAGAACATCATGAGCAAGATCGCAATTATCGGCGCAACCGGTCGCGCTGGCAGCCAACTGCTGGAAGAAGCCTTGCGTCGTGGGCACCAGGTAACCGCCATTGCCCGTCACGCCTCGGCAAAAATTGGGCAGCGCGCTGGCGTTGTGGCCAAGGACGTCGACGTCAACGATGCCCAAGCGCTGCAAGCGGCTGTGGCTGGGCATGACGTGGTGCTGAGCGCTGCACACTTCTCGACGCTCACGCCACAAGCCATCATCGAGCCGGTGAAAAAGGCCGGGGTTAAACGCCTGCTGGTGGTGGGCGGCGCGGGTTCGCTGTTGCTGCCGGACGACAGCAAAGTCATCGACAGCAAGGGCTTCCCGGAAGAATACAAGGCAGAAGCCTCGGCGGGCGGCGTGTACCTGGACACCTTGCGCAACGAACACGACCTGGAATGGACCTTCCTGTCCCCGTCGGCCGAATTTGTAGAAGGCGAGCGCACCGGCCATTACCGCGTTGGCAAAGACCACTTGCTGGTCAGTGCCGAAGGCAGAAGCTGGATTACCTTCGCCGACTACGCCATCGCCCTGCTGGACGAAGTAGAACAGCCCAAGCATTCGCGTCAGCGCTTCACGGTCGGTTACTAACGTAAAAGATCGCGAGACACCACGCCGAATCTTTGTAGGAGTTGCCGCCCCGTCTTCGACGCCGCGCTGTCGCGCAGCAAACAGGACAGCGAGTATCTTCAGCATCCCCCAATCGGTTCCCTCTCCTTCGGGAGAGGGCTAGGGTGAGGGGGGGGCTTAGATCAAGATCAAAAGATCGCGAGCAAGCTCGCTCCTACAGGGCCTTAGGAATCAATCACTTATTTGTGTTTGATAGGAGCTCGCCTCGCGATCTTTTGATCTTTAAAAGACCGTGAGCTCCTACGCAGGGGTGGTGGCTTGTGCTACCAGCCAGTCCATCAATTCGCGCAAGGGGGCCGACGGTTCCTGGCTGGGGGAACTCACCAGCATGTAGGCCGCGCCGGTACGCACGGTCAGGTCAAATGGCATTGCCAGCCGACCTTCTTTCAGGTCTTCACCAATCAATGAGCAATCGCCCATCGCGACGCCGTTGCCTTGGGCGGCCACGGTCATGGCTAAATCCAGGGTGTCGAAGTATTGGCTCTGGCGGATGGCCGATGCCTCAACGCCCGCCACGCTGAGCCACTGAGCCCAGTCCCGCTGGTCTCGGCTGGGGTGCAAAAAGGTGTGCTGCTCAAGGTCGCGCAAGCTGTTGATGGCATCAGGGCCTTGCAGCAGGTGCGGCGCGCAGACGGGCGTGAGCAGTTCGTCGAACAGGTGTTGGCCCACCCGCTTGGGCCCCGGCAACGGGCTGTAGACCACCGCCGCATCGAAGGTTTCACGGCGAAAATCGATGCCATGGTGCACGCTGCTGGTCAGCTCTACCGGTACGTCAGGGCGCAGTTTTTGCCACGCCATCAGCTTGGGCAGCAACCAGCGCAGCATGCAGGTCGGGGCTTTGATTTGCAGCGGCGTGCGGCGGATGCTGGCGTGCTCGACCGCTTCGCCGATCAAGTCAAACACCTGCTCGATGCGCGGGTAAAGCGCCTGGCCCTGCTCAGTCAGGCTCAGGCCCCGTGCCTGTCGATGAAACAGCGCATACCCCAAATGTTCCTCAAGCCCGGCGATTTGCCGGCTCACCGCGCCCTGGGTGATGTGCAGTTGTTCACCGGCGCGGGTGAAATTGCAGCATTGGGCCGTGATCAGAAAGGTGTGCAAGGCAGGCAGCGGCGGGAGACGTTTCATGTTGAGCTCAGCCATGAATTCAGGACATGGCTAGTATGAGCAGGTTTGCGTTGTGTCCGCCACACGCGCCCGCTTCAATGGCTCATTACTTGAGAACAACAAGAGGGCAGTATCCATGGCGACGTGCGGCGAAGTATTGGTCAAGTTGCTGGAAGCGTATGGGGTTGAGCAGGTGTTTGGCATCCCCGGCGTGCACACCGTCGAGTTGTATCGCGGGCTGGCCAGTTCGCCGATCAACCACGTCACTCCGCGTCATGAGCAGGGCGCAGGCTTTATGGCCGACGGCTATGCGCGCACCAGCGGCAAGCCGGGAGTGTGTTTCATCATCACCGGGCCGGGCATGACCAACATCACCACGGCGATGGGCCAGGCCTACGCCGACTCGATCCCGATGCTGGTGATTTCCAGCGTGCAATCGCGCAGCCAGTTGGGTGGCGGGCGCGGCAAGTTGCATGAATTGCCGAACCAAAGCGCGTTGGTGGCAGGCGTTGCCGCGTTTTCCCACACCTTGATGTCGGCAGCCGAGTTGCCGGGCGTGCTGGCCCGTGCCTTTGCGTTGTTTCAGGCCGGTCGTCCCCGCCCGGTGCACATTGAGATCCCGCTCGACGTGCTGGTAGAAAATGCCGACGCCTTGCTGTCCAGCCAACCCGTCAGCATCGCGCGCCCTGGGGCGGCCCCGGCGGCAGTGGAACAGATGAGCCAGCGCCTGATCGAAGCCAAACGCCCGCTGATTCTGGCCGGTGGCGGGGCGATCGACGCCGCACCCGCGCTGCTGCAATTGGCTGAGCGGTTGGGTGCGCCGGTGGCGCTGACCATTAACGCCAAGGGCATGTTGCCAGCCTCTCACCCGTTATTGATCGGCTCCACGCAAACGCTGGTGGCCACCCGGGAATTGGTGGCTGAGGCCGACGTGGTGCTGGCGATTGGTACTGAACTGGCCGAAACCGATTACGACGTGACCTTTGCCGGAGGCTTTGAGATCCCCGGTGCTTTGTTGCGCATTGATATCGACCCGGATCAAACCGTGCGCAATTACCCGCCAGCACTGGCCTTGGTGGCCGATGCGCAACTGGCTGCCGAAGCCTTGCTGGGGCATATCAGCACGCAAACATTGCCCGAGCGCGAGGCGGATTGGGGGGCAGCGCGGGCTAAACGTTTGAACACTGAATTGGCGGCTGTCTGGGATGAGCCTACCCGTGCCCAAACGCACTTTTTGCAAACCGTATTTGATGTACTGCCCAATGCCGTGTGCGTGGGTGATTCGACCCAGCCGGTGTACACCGGCAACCTCACGTTCAACCCCGACCAGCCTCGGCGCTGGTTTAACTCATCCACCGGTTACGGCACCCTCGGCTATGCCTTGCCAGCCGCCATCGGCGCCTGGCTGGGGCGCACGGCCAACGGCCAACAGCCAGGCCCGGTGGTCTGCCTGATCGGTGATGGCGGTTTGCAGTTCACCTTGCCAGAACTGGCCAGCGCCGTTGAAGCGCGCACGCCAATCATCGTTTTGTTGTGGAACAACCAGGGCTATGGCGAGATTAAAAAGTACATGCTCAACCGCGACATCGAACCAGTGGGCGTCGACATCTACACCCCGGACCTGGTCGGCGCCGCCAAAGCGTTGGGTTGCACGGCACTGGCGGTTGAGGGCGAGGCGCAATTGCGCGCCGCGCTGGTCAGCGCCGCTGAGCGCCAAGGGCCGACCGTGATTGAAATCGACGAGCAGCTCTGGCAGCAGGCGTTGGCCTTATAAGCTTCTGCGCAGGCGCGCCAGATCCCGTGCGGGCGGCGCGCCGAACTGGCGGCTGTATTCGCGGCTGAATTGCGAAGCGCTTTCATAGCCCACGCGATACCCGGCCGCCGAGGCGTCCAGCCCTTCACTGAGCATCAGCCGCCGCGCTTCGTTGAGGCGCAGCTGCTTTTGATACTGCAACGGGCTCATGGCGGTCATCGCCTTGAAGCGGTGGTGCAGCGTAGACACGCTCAAATTGGCCTCACGGGCCAGGCTGTCGATGCGCAACGGTTGCTCGAAATGGTCATTGAGCCAGGAAATTGCACGGCTGACGCGGTGGGTCTGGCTGTTCTCGCTGGCAATTTCGTACAAACGGTAGCCCTGCGGGCTGCGCAGCAATCGGTACAAAATCTCACGTCGAATCAGGGGCGCCAGCATGGCGATGTCTTTCGGCGTGTCGAGCAGCCGCGTCAGGCGCAGCAGGGCATCGAGCATCGGCGGGTCGAGGGGTTCCACGTACAGCCCGCACCCGGCGGGGCGTGAGGGCACACCCATGGGGCCCGCTTCGCTGAGCAAGGTAGTGATTTCTACCGGGTCAATGTCCAGGCGCAAGGCCAAAATGGGTTTTTCGGCCGAGACTTCCAGCACGCGGCCACTGATGGGCATCGACACCGACACCACCAGGTAATTGAGCGGGTCGTAGGCGAAGTACTCGTCCCCCAGACGCACCTCTTTATTGCCCTGAGCCATCACGCACAGTGCAGGTTTTGGCAGGCTGGGTGAAAAGTCGCTGGGCAGGCTGTAACGCGACACGAACAGCGCCTTGATGCGGGTCTCAAACGAGCCGTCCTGCTGGGTGTGCCGGGTTATCAGGTCGGCCAGTTCCACGCGCTGTTTTTCAAGCGCGCTGTCGAGCGCAGGTCGCGGTGTTTCTGGCACAGACATGGGAGGCATCCTCGATCAAGCAGTTGAAGGCCCACAGCTTAAGTTTGTGCAAGGCGCAGGGGTAGCCAATTTCTGCTGCAGACTTGCCTGATCCTGCCAGCGCTGACGGATAGAGGCTGATTTGGCCCGCTACAGCGCGGACCTGTTGCTCGAAATTCCGATCGGCGGCCCGGCGCGCGTAAGTACACAGTGGGGCAGGGTAAGCGGTGGTTTTGCAGAATCGTGCAAGTCTGGGGCAGGAATCGACTAACGGCGCTTGAGCACCGGCCCTTAAGCTTTGAACCTTCCCCTCACGCCACTTTCCTTTGTGGAGGCCTCCATGCCCCAGTCCTATGCCGTCAGTCACATGACTCTGGTCCGCGCGCGCGCAGGGTGTTCGGCCCAGGTTCATGCGTGCTTGAAACAACTGATCGAACCGACGCTGAAAACCCCGGGTTGCCTGCACTTTGCCTTGCAGCACTGTGACAGTGACCCGTTGTTGTGGCATGTCGCGGGCTATTGGCAAGATCAATGTGCAATGCAGGCGTACTTCAACTCACCGTTGATGGACGTGTTCAGCACGTTGCTCAACCAGAACGTGGTCGACAGCCTGGATTTTCAGACCTTCAACGAACAGGCCTCGGCGCAGATGCGCAAGCGCGCCAGTTAAACGGGTAGAATGGCGCTTTTTTCACTGGCCGGAATGTGAAACATGGCGCGTAAAGAGTTCAAGCATTTTGAAGCGGTATCAGCGGTTGTCCCGGTTGAACTGGGGGTTGCGGGTGCCTACCGCGTGGCCATTGCCGTCAAGGCCTTGTACGAAGGTGGGGCACCGCGCTTTCACACGCTGTTGACCGATCAGGTATTCAAGACCGCCACGGCCGCAGATGCCGCCGCAGAGCAGCAACTTGAACACCTCAAAGACGTCACCGAAGACGGCGAGCTGGTCTGGTAATTATTTAGGGCGGTGCATTCTGAACAAGGCTTCAGGGCCCAGCTGGAAATAATCCGCCGGGCCGCCGCCACGCAAAATAGGCTCAGCGGCCGCTGTGTCGTAAATGCCGTCCTTGAGCAAATGCTTGGCGATGTGCACCGCCACCACTTCACCCAGAATCAACCAGCTCGGCACCAGCTCTTTATCGGCCCGTTGCAGCTGAATGATCTGTGTCACCTTGCATTCAAACGACACGGGCGTTTCAGCCACCCGGGGCACGCTCACCACGCGTGAGGCCACGGTCGTCAACCCTGCCAATGCAAACTCATCGACCTCTGGCCCGACCGGCGCGCAGCTTTGGTTCATCGCTTCGGCCAAAGGGCGCGTGGCCAGGTTCCAGACGAACTCACCGGTTTGCTCAATGTTATTGAGGCTGTCTTTGCGGCCCACGCTGCAAAAACCAATGATCGGCGGGATGTAATTGAAGGCGTTAAAAAAGCTGTACGGCGCCAGGTTCAACTGACCTTGAGCGTCTTGCGACGAAATCCAGCCAATCGGGCGCGGCCCGACAATGGCGTTGAACGGATCATGGGGCAATCCATGGCCCTTGGATGGTTCGTAGAAATGAATATCGTCATGCATGGCAGGCATCCGCAAACAGCTGAGATAGAGGGCGCATAGTCTGCTAGCCATTTGCCCCGAAGACAATCGCAAGCCCCAAAAATGACTAAGCCCGGCCGAAGCCGGGCTGTGGGGTCACCCGCAGGTGTTAGCTGAAGCGGGCACCTTGGGTGCGATCGTAACCGTCTTCGGCAAAGGTCGCTGAGCGAGTGTTGTCAAAGCCGTCTTCTGCCAGGGTGGCCGAGTGAGTGCGGTCGTAGCCGTCTTCAGCAAAGCTCGAAGAGTGGGTGCGGTCGTAACCGTCGGCAGCAAAGGTGGCAGAGCGGGTGCTGCTGTAGCCATCTTCAGCAAAAGTTGCCGACTGAGTACGGTCAAAGCCATCAGCGGCGAAGGTGTTGAAAGCCAGAACCGAGAGGGCAGCGGCGAGGATAAATTGGGTTTTCATGATAGTGCTCCTTGTTGCAGTAATCGGGTTGGTGTCGCTATGGGTTTAAGACTACGCCGATTAATTTGATTAAAAAGCGCAAAAAATTGCCTTAAGTAATCAGTTAATTCGATGTATAGCGCCACGCGAAAACAAGGTAGAGGGCTGCTCTACATTCCGTTCAGGCGTTATGCCGGGCAGTGGTCTTTGAGGTTTCGCTGAGATTGATAGTGGGCTAACAAAATTAACTGACTATTAATTCAAGAAAATCGAATCAGCGGTGTTGCGGGGGAGGGGGAAGGGAGGCAATCCAGGCCTTGCAAGAACCCGTCATAGGGCTCCTGCAGGCCAGGACATCACGCTAAGGCAAGGCTTAGTCGGTGGTGATGCGCGAGTGAGTGCGCGTGTCTTTCATGGTCGCGTACACCAGCAGCGAGCAGGCGATGCACGCTGTCACGTACCAGTAGTAGCCGGTTTCCATGCCTGCGCTCTTGAACCACAGCGCGATGTATTCAGCGGTACCGCCGAAGATCGACACCGTCAGGGCGTAAGGCAGGCCAACACCCAGAGCGCGGATTTCAGTCGGGAACAACTCGGCCTTGACCACGGCGTTGATCGAGGTGTAACCGCTGACGATGATCAAGGCAGCCATGATCAGGAAGAACGCGCCCCACCAGGTGGTGATGGTGTGCAGGGTGGTCAGGATCGGCACCGTGAACAGGGTACCCAGCACGCCGAAGGCAATCAGGATCGGGCGACGGCCGATCTTGTCAGACAGCCCGCCCACCAGCGGCTGAATGCACATGAACAAGAACAGCGTGGCGGCGGAAATCGTGGTGGAGTCCGAGATGCTCATCCCGACCGTGTTCACCAGGTATTTCTGCATGTACGTGGTGTAGGTGTAAAACGCCAGCGTCCCGCCCATGGTCAGGCCGACGACGGTCATCAGCTCTTTGGGGTGACGCATCAGCGTGCGCATGGCGCTTTCTTTTTTCTCGACCTTGACCTTCTTGAACGACTCGGTCTCTTGCATGCCGCGACGCAACCACAGCGCGACCACGGCGCACAGGGCACCGATCACAAACGGAATACGCCAGCCCCAGCTGTACAGCTGCTCTTCAGTCAGGGTTTGTTGCAGGATGATCAACACGCCCAGCGCGATGAGCTGGCCCGAGATCAGGGTCACGTACTGGAAGCTGGAGAAGAAGCCACGACGCTCTTTGGTGGCCATTTCACTGAGGTAAGTGGCCGAGGTGCCGTATTCGCCACCCACCGACAAACCTTGCAGCAAACGGGCGAACACCAGCAGTACCGGGGCCCAGACGCCAATGGTCTCGTAGCCAGGGGACAGGGCGATGACCAGCGAGCCGAAACACATCAGCAAGACCGACGCCATGAGGGCGGCTTTACGGCCTTTACGGTCTGCGTACAGACCCATCAGCCAGCCACCGATAGGGCGCATCAAAAAGCCCACGGCGAAAATCGCGGCGGTGTTGAGCAATTGAGCAGTGGTGTCGCCTTTGGGGAAAAAGGCCTTGGCGAAGTACAGCGAGAACGCGGCGTACACGTACCAGTCGTACCATTCGACCATGTTGCCCACCGAGCCACTGAAAATGGACTTGATGCGGCTGGAGGTGGTTTTGGCTTGGGGTGCTGCAGACGCAGACCCGGCAGGCAGGGTGCTTGAGTTATCCATTGAATGGATCCTTGTTTTCTTGGTTTTGTTATAGCGCGGCAAAACGCGAGCTTGCGGGGGCTATAGCAGAACTTGTGCCAAGGCTTGAATGCCCGGTTTACAAGGGTTTCAAACAAGGAATGAGCGGGAATCCGCTGGTTAGTGGTTATGCGTAAGCGGAAATCCGCCTACAGATCACAAATCTGTAGGAGGGGCCGCCCCGTCTTCGACGCCGCGCTGTCGCGCAGCAAACAGGCCGCCGAGTATCTTCAGCATCCCCCAATCGGTTCCCTCTCCTTCGGGAGAGGGCTAGGGTGAGGGGGCTTTTGACTTGAGTACATATCCGTTGCTGCGGCAACGGCCACTTAGGGTTCCGGCCTTACGCCGCGTCACTTTGCAAAAGCGGCAAAGTAACCAAAACGCTTTTGCCCCTACCCCTCGGTGCCTCGCTTTGGCTCGGCATGCCCTCACCACAGGCCTTGCTCCGTAGGCCCGCCGCGATCGGCCATCCATGGCCGTGTCGCGGCTAACCCGGCGTCCTGCCGGGTTACCCACTGCGCAAAACCTGCGTTCGGCCAGCGTGGTTTAATGGGGCCTTTTAGATCAAGATCAAAAGCAAGATCTAGATCAAAAGATCGCGAGCAAGCTCGCTCCTACAAATGAATTGTTTTATTCAGCATTTAAAAACGCTTCGCGCACCAAGCCATGGCGCTGCATCTTTTCATTCAGGGTGCGACGGGGCAGTTGCAGTTCGTTGAGCACGGCCTTGATATCGCCTTTGTGGCGCGTCAACGCCGCCCGCAAGCATTGCGCTTCAAAGGCTTCTTGCTGCGCGACCAGCGATTGGCTTGCGTCAATGTCATCGAACTGCGGCTCGCCCAGCCCCAGCACGTGGCGCTCGGCGGTGTTCGCCAGTTCGCGCACATTGCCCGGCCAGTGGTGGCTGAGCAAGTGCGCCAGATGCGGCCCGGTCACGGGCGGGGCGCTGCGCCCCAGCCGTTCTGCGGCCTGGCGGGCGAACGCCTCATACAACAGGGCAATGTCTTCGCGGCGATCCCGCAACGGCGCCAGGCGCAGTTCGGCCACGGTCAGGCGGTACGCCAGGTCTTCACGAAAACGCCCGGCCCGCGCTTCGTCGAGCAAGTCCGGTTTGGTCGCGGCCACCACGCGCAAATCCACAGGGATGCTCTGGTTGGAGCCCAAACGTTCAAGTTTTTGTTCCTGCAACACCCGCAGCAATTTGGCTTGCTGGGCCAGGGGCATGCTCTCTATCTCATCAAGAAACAACGTGCCGCCGTCGGAGTATTCCAGCTTGCCGATACGTTTGCCCTGGGCGCCGGTGAAGGCACCGTTTTCATGGCCAAACAGCTCGGCCTCAAACAGTTGCTCAGGGATGGCCGCACAGTTCAGCGCCACAAAGGGTTTGTCTGCACGCGGGCCAAAGTCATGCAGGCAGCGGGCGACCAGTTCTTTGCCGCTGCCGGTTTCGCCACGGATCAGCACGTTGACCGGCAATGGCGCCAAATCAATGATTTGTCGGCGCAAGGTCTGCACGCTGCGTGACACGCCGAGCAAGCGCCCGTCAATCTGTTCACGCAGGTCGGCCTGTTCATGCAGGCGGCGGTTTTCCAGCACCAGTTGGCGCTTTTCCAGGGCCCGGCGCAGGCTGCTGAGCAGGGCTTCGGGGCTGAAGGGTTTTTCCAGAAAGTCGTAGGCGCCATCGCGCATGGCTTCGACGGCCATCGGCACGTCGCCATGCCCGGTCAGCAGAATCACCGGCAGGTCCGGGTCCAGTTGCTGCAACTGGCTGAGCAGGGCGAGGCCACCCATGCCCGGCATGCGCACATCACTGACCACCACCCCGGCAAAATGCGGCGGCAGTTGGCGCAGGCAGTCTTCGGCGCAACTGAACAGCTGCACCGCAAACCCGCTCAGGCTTAGCCATTGCTCCACGGCACTGCGAATACTGGCCTCATCATCGACCACGATCACTGAATTGAGCATGCTTCAAGAGTCCTGTGCGATCGGCAGCGTCAGCGTAAACAGCGCGCCCTCGCCCTGGTTGCTGGCGGTCAGGCGGCCGCCGAGTTCGTGAACGATGGCGTAAGACACCGCCAGCCCGAGCCCCAGTCCGTCGCCCACCGGCTTGGTGGTGAAAAACGGATCGAAGATTTTACCCAAATGCTCCTCGCGAATCCCGCCGCCACTGTCGCTGACGGTCAAGTGCCAGACTTGTTGATCGGCCTCGATACGGATTTGCAAACGTTTGTTCGGTGCATCGCGCAGGGCATCCAGTGCATTGCGCAGCACGTTGATCAGCACTTGCTCCAGGCGAATCGCGTCACCACGTACCCAGGCCGGGCGCGTGAGGTCCGCGTGCAGGTCAATGGCTTGCTCCTGCAAACGCGGCTCCAGCAGGTGCAAGGCATGGTCGACGACGGTCGCCAGATCAAGCTTTTCACGCAGGCCGCTGGGGCTTTGCCGGGCGTAGGTCTTAAGGTGCCCGGTGAGCGCGGCCATGCGCGTGAGCATGTTGTCCAGTGGCGCCAGGGCCTGGTAAGCCTCGTCGATGCGGCCATGATCGAGCAACAGGCGCAAGGTCGCCAACTGCATGCGCTGGGCAGTGAGCGGCTGGTTGATTTCATGGGCGAGCGCGGCAGACATCTGCCCCAGCGCCGCGAGCTTGGCCGATTGCACCAGGCCGTCCTGGGCGGTGCGCAAGTCGCGGGTGCGGTCTTCGACCAGTTGCTCAAGCTCGGCACGGTTGCGCTGGCGTAACCGCGACAGGCGCCAGCGCTGCAGCAAAAACAGCCCCAAAAACACCACAGTCAGCCACAGGCCAACCCCGGCGAGGGCGGCATTGCGGCGGTCTTCGGCCGAGATGTCCGGTCGCCGCAGTAAATGCAGGGTCCAGCCTTCGGCGCTGAGCGCCAGCGACTCCCACAGATAGTCTTGCGAGCCGTCCGGGCCATCGGTGCGGGTCAGGAAGCTGTTGTCGTCAAAGCTGCGCAAGGTGCGGGTGTTCAGCGGCGTCAGCGGCTGTTTGTGGTACTGGCGGGTGACGGTGATTTCGCTGCGGTCCTGATCAGACAACGGCCGCAAATGACGATAGCGCCAGCCCGGCTGGTTGGCGATAAAGACAATGCCCTTGGCATCGCTCACCAGCAAAATGTCGTTGCCATGGCTCCATTCGCGCTCCAGCTCCGGGAACTCCAGCTTGACCACCATCGCGCCCAAAAACTTACCCTGGGCATCGTGAATGGCGCTGGATAAAAAGTAACCGGGGATGCCGCTGGTCACGCCCACGGCATAAAAACTGCCGGTACCTTCGACCAGGGTTTGCTTGAAATAGGGGCGGAACGCGTAATTGTGGCCAACATAACTGTTGGCGGTGTTCCAGTTGCTGGCCGCCACGGCCAGCCCGGTATGGTCCATGAGCTCAAGAGTCGAGGACTTCGCCGCGCCGTTGATGCGCTCCAGCTTGCGGTTGAGTGCGCATTGCAGCTCGGGCGTCATCGGGCCACTCAAGGCCGTGATCAATTCGGTGTCCAGCGCCAGCACAGCGGGCAGGGCGCGGTAGCGTTCAATCAAGGTATGCAAAGAATTGGCATACAGGTTTAACTGCTCGGGCCCGCGCCTGGCGCTTTCTTCCAGCGCATGGCGCTCGGCCTGATGCATCGCCCAGCCGCCAGCCAGAGCGGCGCCGATCACAATCAGCAGGGTATACAGGGCCAGACGCAGGTGGCGAGCAGTCGCAGGCATAAGGGGCAGGGGCATGAATGGGGGGCGCAAACCATAGCATGGCGGCGGTTCGGGCTCATACCTTGCCTCACTCAACCGTGAAGCCTATAGTCCCCCGGTCGCCCACATGGCGACCGGGTTTGGCGACTCGTAGAACTATGTGCGAAGGCTCTGGGCTATTTGCAGGTGTTTTCGTACGCGCACAATCTGTTATGGCAGCTGTGCGTGGGAGACCTTCGGGTCTGCCGGTTCAGTAGTTCTCGGTTCGCCAACCTGCGTACAGCTGCCACCTATCGTTTGGCGACGATGAGGTGGTGGTCTCTTAGCGAACTACTGAGGCTACATCCTATGAGCACTACTATTCCCATGACCGCCATCGACTGCTTGATCCCGTGCATGTTGATCGACACCCAAACCCCGCCCGATGTGATTCACGCCAACGCCGCCGCGCGAATTTTGGCTGTTACGCACTTGCTTGAAAGCGTGAGCCGCCTTGAGGGCTTTAACGCGGACAGCGTCGACCTTAAACACATCACTGAGGCTGCGGCGCTGTTGTTGCGCGATGGCTGCGATTTGATGGACGCACTGGGGCGCCGCTTGCAGGCGCAATGATCCCCGAACCCACGTATTGATCGTGGTAACAGGCTGCGACTTTTGACGCTCACGCAGGTTCAAAAGATCGCAGCCGTGGGCCGTTATCTATGTAGTGCATGTCCCGAAGGTGGGGTTGCTACGTTGGCGCATTCCTCCAACGGAGTCATATCCATGACCAGTCGATCACCCGCGGTTCGCCAACGCGCACCGTTGCTTTTGTCCAGTACCCAGTGGGCGCAGAAAGAAGCCCTTGCTTATGTGTCGGCCATTTATGAAGAGCAATTCGCTTCACTGACGCTCGAACAGAAAAAGCGCTACCCCGAACTGTTCAAGCGCTGCGAACAGTCGCTAAAGAACCTGGATCAGGAACTCACGCGCCTAAAAGATACGTTCAAGACCACTCATCTGGCCCAGCTCAAAAGGGAGCTAAAAACACTTCTGGGGGTGGATATCGACCCCGAGAAGGCGCGAATTTACACGCGCTACCGTGAAGAGGTGGAGGAGGACTTTATTGAGTATCTCGCGCGACTGAGGGGCGATAAAAGTGCCACTCAGGCACCCACGTTCAGGCCCATGCCTTCACGTACGCCGCGCGCGCTGGATGAGTCAAAATTTAAAGAGCACCTCAAATCGGTGTCCCTCTGGGATGCCGCGTGCGAGAACTTCAGCTACCGAACCGACTCGTTACTGCTCAAGCCTTTTAGCTATGAACAAGCCAGCTTTATTGACTACAACAGTGACTTGCAGGGGCACCCGGCG
The DNA here is from genome assembly GCF_045830615.1 of Pseudomonas helleri. Taxonomy (NCBI): domain Bacteria; kingdom Pseudomonadati; phylum Pseudomonadota; class Gammaproteobacteria; order Pseudomonadales; family Pseudomonadaceae; genus Pseudomonas; species Pseudomonas helleri. The sequence continues at coordinate 1,276,640 of NZ_CP174501.1, forward strand.
GGGCCGTTTATTGCCATTGTGCGCACGCTGGACCTCGGCACTCAGTTGAAGGCCACCCTGGATGCAGCTGTCGGCCCTGGCGGGTCTTTGCACCAACGCGCCGAGGAGGTGGTGCGTAGCTGTTTTGAGTTCGAGTTGCTGGAGGCTTTGCGAACCCCGCGCCAGTCAAAACTGTTTAAAGATGAGCATGACAAGCTGGTCTCGATGTTTAAGGGTGAAACGCCAGCGCACATCTGGCCTGTTTCAATGAGCGTGACCAAGAAGGAACTTAGTCTCAACCCTTTGCAGTTAGCCCGAAGCGCTGACACGTCTCTGTTGTTTGGCGATGAAGACAGCTTCGATTATGTAAAGGATGTCGATATACCTCTGCCGCCGTTTAGCAGTAGCAGGGAAGACGAGATGGACCCCCCGCTGTTTATGATCAAGCTCGAAGGCGAGTGGGGCGTCTACAGCTATTTCCCGCAGCGCCTGGGAGGCGCGCTGCGTTGGCACAAAGATGTGCCCGACGCGTTTTCACACTTTCTTAATCAGATCAAATATGACTATCGCAAAGGTCAGTTGGGCTGGTTTACCCAACAGCTGTCGTTGAAAGACTTGGGTTTTTTCAGCAAGTTGCTGAGTAAAGAAGCCAAGCCCAAAGGGCTGACATGGCTGGCGGGTGTTTTGTATGACAGTTTCACGCGTGTTTTCCCCGAGACCGATCTGGACAGCCTGCGCTTGTTTGTTGAAATGAGGCTGTCCGACTCGCCGGGCATTGTGCCCTTCATTACTCATCGTCACCTGCATCGCTACCGCGCTAACTTGAGCCAGTTAGCCACCCGTAAATCTGTACACGACTGGCAAGCGTTCAAAGAAGCGCTGAGTGATATCGCCAATGAGGTGCTCGGTATGCTGACCACACCTGTGCCGGGGGGTGTGCAGGGGCTCAACAAGATCATGCAGGTCGCGGTATTCGGCTCGCTGGCCTACAGCGTTGTGCAGGGGGTGACCCAGGCCGTTAAAGGTGAGTCCACGACCTTTGCCAGTGCGATGGCCGATACCGCAGACCTGCTGATCAATGCCCGCTTGATCGGGGTGGCCAGCCGGGTCCACCGCCAACGCATGAGCACGCTTTGGAATACCCTTGGCCGGCCACGCAAGGTCACCCGTGCAGACGGTACGGCCGAGCTGTGGAGCCCGCAGTTAACGGCTTACCCGCACCTAGCCGCGCTCGATAACCTGACACCCAACAGCGAAGGGCTGTATGAGCGTGATGGCAAGGTCTACGCCAAGGTGCAGGAGGGCGACCAAACGGTGGCGGTCGAAGTCACTTACGACCCGAAGGCCCATCATTACGCGTTGAAAGCAGACAACGCACAAGACTTCACGCCTGCCGTGAAATACGACCCCGTGCACCAGGTGTGGCACCTGGCGCTGGACGATGTTCAAGCGCTGGGCGACGCACAGCTGTTGCAGCGCATGTTGCCCGGTAACACGCCTGACGCGGCTCAAGGGCAGATTGAGCGGCTGCTGGACATTACCGGCACCCCCCGCGAGCAGTTGCTCAACGTCTGGCAAGGCGAGCTGGTCTCTGGCCCTTTGGCCGATGGCGTTCGCCGTTTGCACGCGGACCAGTTGATCGACAGGATCATCAACGAGCTGCCGTTGCGCGGGGAAATGCCGACCAATGCGGACAGCGTCGTGCTGGCCCTGTTGACCCAGTTGCCTGACTGGCCGGCCGATACCGTGCTCGATGTGTTCAACCAGCAGGGCCAGTTGGTCGAGACGTATGGCCAGGACCCGCAGGCCGGAACCTTTCAGAGTCACGTTGAACTCAAGCGTCTGGATCATGGCACGTATGTCGCCAGGCACGATGCCACCCAGGGCAGCGCCCAAGTGGAGCAGATGTTCAGCTTGATTCTTGAACAACTGTCGGCCGAGTCCCCCCTTGGGCGTAATGGCAACCCCGATATCAGCAAAACCGGGCGAATTGCCTCGGTGCGTGAGCAAATCGCTAACCTGGCTCGTGACGACAAAACCTTGCTGTTCCAAGCCCTCACCGTGCTGGAAGGGCACAAGCGCAGTGATCCTGTGGCCAGTTCAGACCCGGCCAAACAGTATTTGCCGTTGATCTGCCCCCCACTGTCGGAGTCGACCACGGCGTTGTTGGCCAAGTTACACGAGCTCAACCCGTCGTTGTCGATTGAGAGCCTGGAGACGTTGCTGGAGGCTCATCCGTTCAATGCCTACGCCGTTAAGCGGGCCTTGGAGCATAATGCCCAGCCTTTGGCGTTTGACTACGCCGCCGAGCGCTTAAAGACAAAACTGCGGACCGATCTGGCGCTGGACACTATTTATCACCGTCGTGCCTTTAACTCTGATGGCGATTTGTGGGTGCGTGAGTTTGCCCGCGGCGTATTGCACGACAAGCTGGGTCGCCAGTTGGTGGTTGTGGAAGCAACCCGCACGCCACAATTACCAGCCCCTATTGCCACTGGGCCAGATGACACCACCGTGGTGCTGACGCACCAGGGGCATGGGGTGTATCAGGCCACTGATTTGCACACTGGCGAGTTGGTAACGTACTCCCAGACCTCTGACAGTTTTTTCTTGGCGCTCAGTCAGTTTTTGAGCCATCAAGAGCGTCAAACACTGGGTGGGGCTGGCGCCAGCATCGACGGTCTGCGCCAGACCTTGGGTGATGCCATGCGTGCCAATCGTCAGGCCAATGGTGAGGTGAACCTGTGGGACACCACCACGGCCCAGTATGAACGCAACATACCGCTGGCGTTTCAACAATCCCCGGGTGAGTTGGGGCTCTATGAGGTCCAGGACAAGGCCTATGTGGCCTTGCACGGCGCGGTTTACCAGGTTGAGTTTGACCGCGTGATTCACCAGTGGCGCATGGTGCATCCCGATAAACCCGGTGTGAATACTCCTATTCTGGAACACAACTACAAGGGCGCCTGGCGTCAGCAAACCGAGCGCCCGCAACAGTGGGACGCGCTTAAGTTATTGCGTCGCTTGCGTGCCCAGCGATCCAGCTTCAGCGATGAGGTGGGGCGCCAGATCATGGCCGTGAGCCACACGGATGAAGGGGTATTGCGCCGGGTGCACATCAATAATCTCGCGCCGCCTCCTTTGCTTATGGACACCTGGAAGCGTTTCAAGATTGAGGATGACATCAATGACTTTGTTAACAACATGCAGGCCCATCACACGCTGTCCAAGGCGAGCGGCGATTTTCAACTGCTGCTGATTCAAAGCCTGCCGGGCTGGCCCCGTAACAAAGTCCTGCAAATAACCGATGCCCAAGGCGCGGTCATGAAGGAGTACGGTGCTGATCTGGACAGCGCCTTGGCGCGTATCCGCATTTCCATTGAAGCCTCGCGCAATGGGCGGTTTCTGCGCACCTTGCTGATGAACCTGAATGAGGCCGACACCCGTGCGTTGTTGGGCGAGTACAACCCGATCATTGAGAACCGGATGCTGGCCCTGGCAAAGAAAATCGCCGCCCACGCGTTAAAGCGTGAAGCCAACCTGTTCAGATCGATCTACGAGAACCAGGAGCACAGTGCAGATCCGCACGTGCAGCTTGTGCAAAAGCAGCACCCGCAATTACCCAAAAGCGTTATCGAACACGTGGTCCTTCATGCCTCACGTCATGAGCGCATCCATTACCTGGATAAAGGGCTGGTGCCTCCACGTGTCACTGAGCAACTGCAATGGACGGCCAAAGAAGTCAGGCTGGCCCGCGCCTACGAGGGCTTGTACCTGAACGCCACGGCGACGCCGGACAGCGAAAAACTCACGCTGCACCTGTTGAAGTCGCTACCGGGGTGGCCGGGTGACGTGAGCATTGAAGTGCGTGACGCCAGTGTCACCGGCAAAGTGCTTGACCGTATTGGCGCCGAAGATGCTCCGGCGACGCGGGTGTTGGTCCTGCGCGATGGCCGTTACCGTGCCTGGTCACGCGAAGGCCAACCGGTTAACCCGGAGTCTGTGAATGGCAATAATTTGTTGTCGTCCATTCTGCATGCGCTGCAACCCACTGAGCGGGCAGCAATGGGTGTCAAGGATGTCAGTGACACGCACAGCCTGAACCAAAAGATTCAGGCGCTGGCTGTCGCACATCGGGCCAATCTACGTGCGCTGTTAGGTCTGGAGCCGCCCGCACCGCCACGTAAACCCCCGATGAATGTTGATCGTGAATTTACGGTTTACCCGTTAACGGTAACGCTGGATAACGCCACTCATCCCTTGTCGCTGATCCGCGAGGCGCGGGATCTGTACCCGAGCATGGATTATGGAGAGACGATCGACTTCCTCGACACGTTAGGCACAACACAAGCCGAACGTGAGGCAGCACTGTTCCTGAGGCGTGGGCAATATCAAATATTGCAAGGCGAACTGAGAGCCTGGGAACAAATCCAGCTGTATCCCTACGGCACGAGCCATATGGGGGTAGCGGCTCCTGGCCACCGAGCGCAGGCGAGGGCGAGGATCGAGAGTGCCTGGCGCCGCGAAAGTGACCTCTCTGTGATGGAGGATACCGGTGACATCGTAGGCTTTGAGCTCGATTTGTCTGGCCTGGATATCGGCGACCTTCCCGCGATAAGCGGAGATTTCAGCCACGTTGGCGCATTGCAGATGGAGGGGATGAACTTGCGCAGTGGTTCGAATGAGTTTCTCGCCAGTTTTACCCAGTTACGCCTGTTGGACATGTCCAATAATCGTATTGAGCATGTGCCTGCCGCGATTGCTGAAATGTCTCTGCTGGTGTCACTTGAGCTGATAGACAACCGCATCACCCTCACGCCAGAAACGGCGCAGCAACTGGCGAGTCTTTCGAACCTGCGGGCACTGAGCTTGAGTGGCAACCCTCTGGGTATCAGCCCGGACGTCAGTCAGATGCTTGATTTGCACAGTCTGGACCTGAGCAATACGGGTATTAGCCAGTGGCCCAATGGTTTATGGGCGCTGCCTCATATCGAGTGGGCGAACCTGAGAGACAATGTAATGACGACCATCCCTGACGCTGTGTTTGAGCCGCAATGGACGGTTGGGGCAAACCGGGCAACCTCCATTTCCGGGAATCCGCTGGATGCTCCAACGCGTGATCGTCTTATTGCTTATTGGGCCCAGGGCCACAGTGATTTTGGCTACGGGCCGACGATTGCGCATAGCTTTAATCAGCTTTCCCTTAACACTCAATTACAGACGGCGGCGAATGATGTTTCGCCGTGGTTGCCAAGTGACGCCAGCCCGGCTCAAGCGGCAGCCAGAACGCAGCAATGGCAATTGCTGCAAGGCGCGGGAGACAACGTCAACGACTTTTTCCAGACCCTTGCGTTGTTCGCACATGACCGCCGCAAAATGAGTGAGCAGGTATGGGGGCATCTGACAAACCGTGTATGGACACTGATTGATCAAATGCTGGCCAATACCGCGCTGCGCGAAACCTTGTTGAACAGGATTTTTCGTGAAGAGCGAAGCTGTGGGGATGGGGCCATGGTGCTTCTGGAAAACATGGAAGTTGAAGTGCTGGTTCATGAAGCGCTAAACCGTGCGGGCGATGCACAGCGCGAAGCAGAGTTGTTCAACCTGGCCAAGCGCTTGTTCCGGTTAAGGCAAGTTGACCTGCTGTCAGAAGCCGAAGTGGCCAGGCGGGTGGCGGCGGGGGGCAATCCTGATGCCGCGGAAGTGATCCTGTTCTACCGTGTTGAGTTGGCGCAGTCCCTTGATTTACCGACCCAAGCAAGGACGATGCTGTATGCGCCGACTGCAGGTGTCAGCTCTGGGCAAATTGCAGCAGCACGCGCGAGTATTTTAGCGCTGGATGGCAGCCCGGCGTTTATGCACGCCATCACGCATGAAAAATTTTGGCGAACTTTTCTGCTGAACAACTATGCCGATCGTTTTGCAACCATAGAGGCCGACTATCAGCGCGACTACACCGAGCTTTCCGAAGAAAGCGGTCTGTCCGATGAGGCGCAGTTGCAAAGGGGGGGGGAGCTGACGCTGGCCAGAGATCAGCAGGTGAACCTGCTGGTTGAGGAACTGACGCTAAACGTCTACAACGCAGCGACCTGATCACCGTGCAGCGCTGGCTTTAATCGCGACGGCGCTCAATAGTTGCTCATCCATCAAGGCAAATTGCCCTTCAAGCTCTTTGCCTTGATGCCACTCTTCAGACAAGTCCGTGAGCAGGCGCACGCGCACTTGGCCGTCTTTTGACCAGCTCAGCACTTCGGCGTGCTCAAAGTAAAAGCGCTTGTGCACCAGCGGGTACAAGGCCTTGAACAGGCTTTCTTTGATCGAAAACGTCAGCGTGACGACCAGTGCCTGGTCCTCAACCGGGCCTGCGGCCATGCGTTGCAGCTCATCCGGCGTGAGAATTTCTTTGGCCAAACGCTGAGCGCGATCAAGGCTGAGCCTGTTTTCGAGGTCGATGCCCAACCCCAGCCAGTCACTTTTCAACGCCACCAGTGCCGCCGCACGGCCCTGGCTGTGGGTGATGGCGCCACTGATGTGCCGGGGCCACACGGGGGCGCGGTCTTCACCGATAGCCGGTGTTGCCCGGGTGCCGTCCAGGTGCAGCACCGCATCGCGGGCACACAGGCGGCCGGCCAGAAATTCGGCTTGGCGTTTTGCCACTGATCGTTGAATACTCGCAGGCAGGTGCAGGCCGCTGCGGGTAAAGTCGTCCGGGGTCAGTTGCGCCGGGTCGAACGCGGTGTTGCGCCATACGCTACCGGGCAGCGCAATGGGCAAGGGCCAGTCGCAACCAAGCGGCGTGCAACAGGCTGGCAAGTCTGAAGATCTATTCATGGCGTGCATTCTGCTGGCCTTGTGCTGGCGGTGCAATTGTTCAGAGTGTGTTCAGGGCCTACGCCTTATTCTGTAAAGGCTAGGCTGGTAAATGTATAGGTGGTGGACTCACGTCCTTAGTGACGCGACAGGCTTGGGAGAGCGCGATGAAATTGCTGGTGGTTGAAGATGAGGCGCTGTTGCGCCATCACTTGCAAACCCGTCTGACTGAAAGCGGCCATGTGGTCGAGGCGGTGGCCAATGCCGATGAGGCGTTGTACCAGACCGAGCAGTTCAATCACGATCTGGCGATGATTGATTTGGGTTTGCCGGGCATGGGCGGGCTGGAATTGATTCGTCAGTTGCGGGCGCGGGGCAAGACTTTCCCGATCCTGATCCTCACCGCGCGGGGTAACTGGCAAGACAAAGTCGAAGGGCTGGCGGCCGGTGCCGACGATTACGTGGTCAAGCCGTTCCAGTTCGAAGAGCTGGAAGCCCGTCTCAATGCGCTGTTGCGTCGTTCCAGCGGTTTCACCCAGTCGACCATCGTCGCGGGTGGGCTGGTGCTCGACATCAATCGCAAACAAGCGGTGCTGGACGACAAACCTCTGCCTCTGACCGCCTACGAATACCGGATTCTGGAATACCTGATGCGCCATCATCAGCAAGTGGTGGCCAAGGACCGACTGATGGAACAGCTGTACCCGGATGACGAGGAACGTGATCCGAATGTGATCGAGGTGCTGGTCGGGCGCCTGCGTCGCAAGCTTGAGGGGGAAAGCGGCTTTAAGCCAATCGACACGGTACGCGGCTTGGGGTACCTGTTTACTGAGCGCTGTCGTTGATTCGTTCACTTCGCGTTCGGTTGATGCTGGCGGCCACCTTGTTGGCCGTCCTTTTTATGCTCGCATTGCTGCCGGCCATGCAAGGCGCGTTTAGCCTTGCCCTCAAAGATGCCATCGAGCAGCGCCTGGCCTCGGATGTCACGACGTTGATTTCGGCGGCGAAGGTTGAGAAAAACCACCTCAAAATGCCGACCTTGCTGCCGGATGAGGAACTCAACCTGCCGGACAGCCGCTTGCTGGGCTACATCTATGACCGCGACGGTCGCCTGGTGTGGCGTTCGCGGGCCACGCAAGAAGAAAACATCAATTACAAGCCCCGTTACGACGGGCGCGGTAATGAGTTTGCAAGCATCCGGGAAGACAGCGGTCAGGAATTTTTTGTCTACGACGTTGAGGTGAAATCGCTGGGGGGACGAACGGCGGCGTTCAGTTTTGTGGCGTTGCAACCCATGCGTGAATACAACCTGACACTCGCCGGACTGCGCGAAAACCTTTATCTGGGGTTTGGCGCGGCGCTATTTGTCCTGCTGGCGTTGTTGTGGATCGGTCTGACGTGGGGGTTACAGGCATTGCGGCGCTTAAGTCAGGAACTGGATGAAATCGAAACCGGCGAACGCGAGAGCTTGAGCGAACAGCACCCTCGCGAATTGCTGCGTTTAACCGGCTCGCTGAACCGTTTGCTGCAAAGCGAGCGTGAGCAGCGCTCGCGCTACCGCGATTCTCTGGATGACCTGGCCCACAGCCTGAAAACGCCGCTGGCGGTGTTGCAGGGCGTGAGCGAAAGCATGGCGCAACGCCCCACCGAGCGTGAACAGGCCAAAGTGCTGCAAACCCAGATTGAACGCATGAACCAGCAAATCAGCTATCAATTGCAGCGGGCCAGCTTGCGTAAAAGTGGTCTGGTGCGTCACCAGGTTGAACTGCTGCCGGTGGTTGAAAGCCTGTGCAACACGCTGGACAAGGTCTATCGCGACAAGCAGGTCAAGGTCAGCTACGACATTGCCCCGCTCAGCCATGTTCCGATCGAACAGAACGCCTTGTTGGAGTTGCTTGGCAACCTGCTGGAAAACGCCTACCGGCTGTGCCTGCGCCAAGTGCGTGTCAGCCTGCATCGAAATGCCCTGGGCATTGAAGTGTGCGTAGAGGACGACGGGCCGGGCGTGCCCCCCGACCAGCGCGCGCGTATCTTGCAGCGTGGCGAACGGCTGGACCGACAGCATCCGGGGCAGGGCATCGGGTTGGCGGTGGTTAAAGACATCATCGAAAGCTACGACGCCCAACTGACCCTGGACGACTCACCGCTGGGTGGCGCTGCGTTCCGGATTCGCTTCTCGACGGTATAACCCTCGACCGGAGCTCCTACACAAAAAGATCAGGGTAGCTTCGAATTCATCAGGCGGGTATCCGCCATTTCGCCTGCCGAAAACCCGCCAAAGGGCGGAAATCCGCCAAGCATTGTCCTGCAAAGCACATCGCCCTTTTCCTACAAATGCCGGTGCTATGGGCCGTTACAGCGGTTTTGTGAAAAGTGGCCCGTGGCTTGCAAAGAGTGTTGCGAGAGTTGCCGGTAGAGCAGCTTGAAACAACAAATCCCTCCAAGTACAGGAGGGTTCGCGCTTTAGGTATCAGCCGTCCCGGATGGAAGACGACGGTGTGATGCACTTGAGGAACTTTGCAATGACGACTCGTCAGCCACTGTACAAATCTCTGTATGTGCAAGTAATCGCAGCGATTGCTATCGGTATCTTGCTGGGCCATTACTACCCTGAAACCGGTGTTGCGCTTAAACCGTTGGGCGATGGCTTTATCAAACTGATCAAGATGGTTATCGCACCCATTATTTTCTGTACGGTTGTGAGCGGTATCGCCGGCATGCAGAGCATGAAGTCGGTTGGCAAGACCGGTGGTTATGCGTTGCTGTACTTCGAAATTGTCTCGACCCTGGCCCTGATCATTGGTCTGGTGGTGGTTAACGTGGTGCAGCCAGGTGTTGGCATGCACATCGACGTGTCCACGCTGGACGCCTCTAAAGTCGCGGCTTACGTGACAGCAGGCGCCGATCAAAGCATCGTTGGCTTCATCCTCAACGTGATCCCGTCGACCATCGTCGGTGCGTTTGCCAATGGCGACATCCTGCAAGTGCTGATGTTCTCGGTACTGTTCGGCTTTGCCCTGCACCGCCTGGGTGCCTACGGTAAGCCGGTGCTGGACTTCATCGACCGCTTCGCTCACGTCATGTTCAACATCATCAACATGATCATGAAGCTGGCGCCACTGGGTGCATTGGGCGCCATGGCGTTCACCATCGGTGCTTACGGTGTGGGCTCGCTGGTTCAGCTGGGTCAACTGATGATCTGCTTCTACGTGACCTGCGTACTGTTCGTACTGCTGGTGCTGGGCAGCATCGCCCGCGCTCACGGCTTCAGCGTCGTCAAGCTGATCCGCTACATCCGTGAAGAACTGCTGATCGTACTGGGTACGTCTTCGTCGGAATCGGCACTGCCACGCATGCTGGTGAAAATGGAGCGTCTGGGTGCGAAGAAGTCGGTAGTGGGTCTGGTGATCCCGACCGGTTACTCGTTCAACCTCGACGGTACCTCGATCTACCTGACCATGGCGGCCGTGTTTATTGCTCAGGCCACTGACACCCACATGGACATCACCCACCAGATCACTCTGTTGCTCGTGCTGTTGCTGTCGTCCAAAGGGGCGGCGGGTGTCACCGGTAGCGGCTTTATCGTACTGGCGGCGACCTTGTCGGCTGTAGGCCACTTGCCGGTGGCTGGCCTGGCGCTGATTCTGGGTATCGACCGCTTCATGTCCGAAGCCCGCGCCCTGACCAACCTGATCGGTAACGCAGTAGCGACTCTGGTGGTTGCCAAGTGGGTTAAAGAGCTGGACGTCGACGTGATGCAGCGCGAGCTGGCGTCGGGCGGCAGCCCGCTGGACAACACCCTGCCAGAAGACGATCAACTGGTTGCTGAAGGCCAGATGCCGTCGCAAGTCATGAAGTAACGTTAAGCGCCTGAAAAACCCATCTTCGGATGGGTTTTTTTATGGGCGTTATTCGACCCGGGCCTCGCCACTGAACACCAGCGTCTGGCGGCAGCGGCGGCACAGGTAGCGCCGGCCTTGCTTGACCAGGTTATGACGCTGGGCGCTGAAGGGGAAATCGCTGTCGGGGCATGGGCAGCGGTAGATGTAGCGCGTTGCTGTACGTCGCTTGATCGCGTAGGTGTGGCAGCGGTTAGGCGGCAACTCGTAAACTCCGCGCATGATCAACTGCCATTCCTCGCCATGGGGCGCGATACGGTCGCCAAACAATTGGTGGGCAATCAGGTGCGCCACTTCGTGGGGCACGGTTTGCTTGAGAAAGTCTTCGCTGTTTTCGCGGTACAACTGCGGATTGAAGCGCAGCAGGTTCTCGTGCAGGTGGGCAACTCCGGCCTTTTGACCGCGCAACTTAAAGCTGACTACAGGGCGCTTGAAAGGACGCTTAAAAAACACTTCGGCCTGTTTGAAACAGTCTTCGACACGGGTGTTGAGTAACTCGGGCATGCGGTTCGGGTCTCCAGAGGCGGCGATTATGCCGCAAGCGGAAAAGGTTCCGAAGCGCTTGGCGCTGAATGGTCTGCCCCGATCACTGTAGGAGCGAGCTTGTCTCGCGATCTTTTGATCTTCAAAAGATCGCGAGCACCTTTAAGCAGGCTCAGGAGATATACGTCGGTCCAATCCCCAGCCCCCAAACGATCACGCTGAACGCGATAATCGCCACCAACACCACCAAGCCCACGGCCAGGATCGAGCTTGAAAACAAAAAGCCTTCATCGGGGTCGATGTTCATCACGGTCGGTACGCCCACGAACAGCAGGAACACCGTGTAGCAAATGGCCGCTGTGCCCACCAGCAGCGCCAGCCACATTTGCGGGTACAGCGCCGCGAGCCCGGCGATAAACAAGGGCGTCGCGGTGTAGGTGGCAAACGCCACACAGCGGGCCATGCTCGGCACCGCATCGTAGGTGCGGGCCATCCAGTGGATAAAACTCGCCATGACGCCAACGCCCACCAACATCGCCAGGTAAGACAAGGCGCTCATCCACAGCGCGCTGTCGAGGGTGAGCATGACCGGCGGATTACCGCCGATCTTCCAGCCCACCTGAGTGGTGCCGATAAACGCGCAAACCACCGGGATCGCCGCCAGGATCAAGGTGTGGGTGAGGTAGATGCGGCTGACGCTTTTTTCGGCGTCGACACGGATCTCGCGCCACTCTTGATCAGGGTGGGTAAAGAGACCTAGAACGTGATGGATCATGGCGCTCACTCCTGTTTCAAACGCATCGTCCCTGGTAGGGTTTCCCGCGGCCGCGCACGGGCACACACGCCTCTGGTGTGCAGGTGCAGGGCCTTGAATTGAGTATAGAAACCCTTGTACCGGACCGCCCTAGTCCTTTAGAGCTAATCACTTTGTTAGGTCCAGGCTTATCGCGATGTGGTCTAAGTGGGGGCGGGGGTTCGTGTGCGCGGTTTTTTTAAGTAAAATGCCCGGCTTTTGGTCTTAACTCGCGGAATTGAAGCGCTATGGGCACTCTCTCGGTCTCTCAACTTAAACTCCAGAAACGCCTGCGCCGATTGACCGGTGAGGCGGTGGCTGACTTCAACATGATTGAAGACGGCGACAAGGTGATGGTGTGCCTGTCGGGCGGTAAAGACAGTTACACGCTGCTGGATGTGCTGCTGCACCTGCAAAAGGTCGCGCCGATCCAGTTCTCGATCGTGGCCGTGAACATGGACCAGAAACAGCCGGGCTTCCCTGAAGAGGTGCTGCCGGCGTACCTCAAGTCGCTGGGCGTTGAGTACCACATCGTCGAAAAAGACACCTACTCGGTGGTCAAGGAACTGGTCCCGGAAGGCAAGACCACCTGTTCGCTGTGCTCGCGCCTGCGCCGGGGCACCTTGTACACCTTCGCCGACGAAATCGGCGCGACCAAAATGGCCTTGGGTCATCACCGTGATGACATCGTCGAGACGTTCTTCCTCAATATGTTCTTCAACGGCACCCTCAAGGCGATGCCGCCCAAGTTGCGCTCCGACGACGGGCGTAACGTGGTGATTCGCCCGCTGGCGTACTGCAACGAGAAGGACATTCAGGCGTACTCGGATTTGCAGCAGTTCCCGATTATTCCGTGCAACCTCTGCGGCTCGCAGGAAAACCTGCAACGCCAGGTGGTCAAAGACATGCTGCAAGAGTGGGAACGCAAGAACCCGGGCCGCACCGAAAGCATTTTCCGCAGCCTGCAACACGTGAACCCGTCGCAACTGGCGGACCGCAACCTGTTTGACTTTGCCAGCCTGAAGATCGACGAAACCGCGACCCCGCGTTTCGTTAATCTGTTGAACCTCTAAGCCCGCACACGGCTCTGAACCCCATGTGACACCCCACTGACCCAGAGGAGAGGGCATGCGCGACTACAAATGGCTGCACGAATATTGTTTGAACCGTTTTGGTTCGTCCGCCGCGCTGGAAGCCGAGTTGCCCGTTCCTCGCACGCCTGCGCAACTGCGCAAGATCCCGGACGACCGTTACCTGTCGACCCTGGCGCTGCGGGTGTTTCGTGCCGGGCTCAAACACAGCGTGGTGGACGCCAAATGGCCGGTGTTTGAAGAAGTGTTCTTCGGCTTCGACCCGGAAAAAGTCGTGCTAATGGGCGCTGAGCACCTGGAGCGGTTGATGCAGGACGCGCGGATTATTCGCCACTTGGGCAAGCTCAAGAGCGTGCCGCGCAATGCCCAGTTGATCCTCGACATTGCCCACGAACACGGCAGCTTCGGCGCCTTTATCGCCGATTGGCCGGTGACCGACATTGTCGGCTTGTGGAAGTACCTGGCCAAGCACGGTAACCAGCTGGGCGGCCTGTCGGCGCCACGCTTCTTGCGCATGGTCGGCAAAGACACTTTTGTGCCGAGCTATGACGTTGTGGCGGCGCTCAATGCGCAAAAGCTGGTAGATAAAGTACCGACCAGCTTGCGCGACCTGGCGATTGTGCAAGACGCTTTCAACCAGTGGCACGCTGAAAGCGGTCGGCCGATGTGCCAGTTGTCGCAGATGCTGGCGTTTACCGTGAATCACTGACCATGGGGTAGTGATAGACGGTTTGTCAGGTTGTTTACGGTTTGTCTGATTCTGGATAATATGTCTGGGTCTGCTCACTCGTCGAGGACCTGTTGCCATGCCAATCACTCTGCCCACCTATCAAGCGGTCGTCGACGCGTCGAAGCGGCTCGAAGGGGTCGCCAACGTGACGCCGGTTCTGACCTCGCGCACGCTTGATAACGACATCGGCGCGCAGGTGTTTTTCAAATGTGAAAACTACCAGCGCACCGGCTCTTTCAAGTTCAGGGGCGCGTACAACTCGCTGGCTAAATTCACTGACGCTCAGCGCCAGGACGGCGTGGTTGCGTTCTCTTCGGGCAATCACGCCCAAGGCATCGCGCTGGCAGCGTCGTTGCTGAAGATCCCGGCGATCATTGTCATGCCCACGGATGCCCCCGTCGCCAAGGTGGCGGCAACCAAGGGCTACGGTGCCGAGGTGATTTTCTACGACCGTTACACCCAGGACCGCGAAGCGATCGGCCAGGCGCTGGCCGCTGAGCGCGGCATGACGTTGATCCCGTCCTACGACCACCCGGACGTATTGGCCGGGCAGGGCACGGCGGCCAAGGAACTGTTCGACAGTGTCGGCCCGCTGGATGCGCTGTTTGTCGGCCTGGGCGGTGGCGGCATGCTCTCGGGCACCACGCTGTCGACCCGTGCGCTGTCACCCGATTGCACCCTCATCGGGGTTGAGCCGCAAGCCGGCAATGACGGCCAGCAGTCGTTCAACTCCGGGGTGATTGTTCACATTGATACCCCCGACACCCTCGCCGATGGTGCGCAAACCCAGCACCTGGGGCAGTACACCTTCCCGATTATCCTCAACGGTGTTAACCGGATCGTCACGGTGACCGATGAAGAGCTGGTCTGGGCCATGAAGTTCTTTGCTGAGCGTATGAAGATGGTGGTCGAACCCACCGGCTGCCTGGGGTTGGCGGCCGTCAGAAAATACAAGGCTGAGCTTCAGGGCCAGCGTGTCGGCGTGATGGTTACGGGCGGCAATATCGACATCGAGAAACTCGGCACACTTCTGCAGTCCTGAACCCTTAACGCTCTCTCATGCAGGTGATCCATGAACATCATAAGCACTGATGCGGCGTCGCCCCCGGCTGGCCATTATTCGCAAGCCATAAGCCACCAAGGCACGCTGTATATCTCGGGGCAACTGCCGGTAAGCCCCTCTGGCGCTCACAACCTTGAGGCGTCGTTTGCTGAGCAGGCACAGATTGCGCTGAATAACCTGCTGGCCATTCTCAAGGCGGCGGGCGGCGAGCCGAGTGATTTGCTCAAAGTGACCGTTTACGTTGCCGGTGTGCAGCACTGGCCGGCCTTTGATCAGGTCTACGCCGAGCTGTTGGGCAGCCATCGCCCGGCACGTGCCGTGGTGCCGGTGCCCGAGTTGCATCATGGTTACCTGGTTGAAATTGAGGGGTTAGCGCGTGTCGCTGTACACAGTGGCGCGGGACACGCCGAGGTGTGACGCCACGGTTTCCATGGCCTTTCTGATGTCCAGCAGGCCCGCGTCTTTCAGCTCTTGTAGCAGCACTCTGCGGTCAGCCGCCTTGAGGGTGCGGGGCGTGGTGGCCAGGCGCGCAGCAAACTGATCAATCCGTGCCCGGATGGTCTCTGCGCCGCTGGGCTCAAGGGTTTCGTGCGGGCGCTCGCCGTGAAAGGCGCCAAACTGCTCGAGCATGCCTTGCAGCCCTTTGAACAGGGTCAGGTCGATGTTCATGCACAGCGCGGCCACGTAATGCCCCGAAGAATCCTTGATGCCGATCGAGGTGCTCTTGACCTGGCGACCGTCCTTGAACTGATTGGGGTAGTTGGCTACCACCTGCGGGTAGGCCGGGTCGGCAATGCGCGCCAGCCCCAGCTCAGTCGCCGGGTCCCCGACGGCCCTGCCGGACAGGTTGTTGTGAATGGCCAGAATGGCATGCTCGGGGTCGCGCAGATCATGCAAAACCACCTCGCAAAAGGGGCTGAACGTTTGGCTCAAGCCTTCTGCGATGTGCTCCATCTGACTGATGAGCGCCAGTTGCTCGGGGGTAGTGCGCTTCATATTGAAGATTTCCAGCGTCAGTAAACGGTTTCAATGAGGGGACGATAACAGCCTAGGCGCGGCTTTTCTCCGGGCCTTTGGATTTGAATGATTCATTCAGGAACGACGCCAGCGCCTGGACTTTGCGCGACCTGTTTTTACGCGGCGGGATAAGCAGCAAAATCGGCGCGGTGTCGAACGCCCAGTCGCTCAGCACGCGGGTCAGGCTGCCCTGGGCAATCGAGTCGACCACGTCCCATTGCGAGCGCAACACCAGGCCCAGATCCTGCTCGGCCCAGCGCCGCGCCACGGCCCCGTCATTGCTGACCATGGCCGCCAGAATGCGCAGCGATTTGCGTTGCTGGCCCTGGCTCAGGTGCCAGAGTGTGGCGTGATCGGCATTTTCGCGAATACAAATACAGCGATGCGCCAGCAAGTCTTCCGGCGTTTTCGGCGTGCCGTGCTGCTTCAAGTAGGCGGGGCTGGCGCACAGCCAGCGTTCATTGGAGGCCAGCGTGTGGGCGGTCCATGAACTGTCACTGACCGGGCCGATATGGATGATTGCATCGCAATGGTTGCGATCGGGCCAAGGGGCTTCTTGCAGGTCCAGTTCAACCCGCAGCTTGGGGTGCAGTTTGGCAAACCGGGCCAGCAACGGGGCGATGCGCAACCGGCCAAAGCCAAACGGCGCCGAGAGGCGGATCACCCCTTGCAGGCGTTCGTCGTCGGCCACCATCGATTCCGACAACTCTTCAAGGGACCTCAGCAGCCGACGGCCTTCCTCGGCCATGCGTTCACCTTCTTCGGTCAGCACCAGGCGCCTTGCGTCACGGCTGGCGAGCTTGAGGCCCAGTTGCGCTTCCAGCTTGCGCAGGCGCATGGACAGCGCGGCGGTGGTGACCCGCAGCTTGCGCGCCGCTTCGCTTAAAGAGCCGGAGTCGCAAAGGGTGGCCACCAGTTCCAGGTCAGAGAATGTGATCATTAAGCGATTCTTAATATGTGATTAAGTGAACGTTAACCAAAAATATACCGTACGCCCTACAGTTGCACGCTCACAGACACCCAAGAGAGCACTTTAATGACGGCTTGCATTGACACCCTCGATACCCCCGCCGCCGTGGTCGACGTCACCCGCATGCAGCGCAACATTCAGCGCATGCAGGCGCAAGCCGACCGTTTGCGGGTGCGCTTGCGCCCGCATGTCAAAACCAGCAAGTGCGCGGCGGTGGTTGAGGCGCAAATAGCGGCGGGCGCCCAGGGCATTACGGTGTCCACACTCAAAGAGGCCCAGGCGTTTTTTCAGCAGGGCATCACCGACATTCTGTACGCCGTGGCCATGGCGCCCGGCAAACTCACCCAGGCCCTGGCCCTTCGCCGCGCGGGCTGCGGGCTGACGATTATCACTGACAGCATGGCCGGGGCTAAGGCGATCACCGAGTTCGGCCGTGCGCAGGGTGAGTCGTTTGAGGTTTTTATCGAAATTGACAGCGATCACCACCGCTCTGGCGTACGCAGCGACGACCCGGTGCTGGTCGAGATTGCGCGCATCCTGCACACAGGGGGCGCGGTGCTCAAAGGGGTGATGACCCATGCTGGGGAAAGCTACCGCTTGAACACCCTGGAGGCCTTGCAGGCGATTGCCGAGCTTGAGCGCGCTGAATGCGTAAAGGCCGCCGAGGTCATTCGCGCGGCGGGTTTACCCTGCCCGGAGGTGAGCGTGGGCTCGACGCCGACGGCTTTGTCGGCGCTGCACTTGGAAGGTGTGACCGAACTGCGGGCCGGGGTGTACGTGTTTTTTGATCTGGTCATGCACAACGTCGGCGTGTGTCGCCTCGACGAACTGGCCTTGAGCGTGCTGACCACGGTGATCGGCCATCAGGCAGAAAAGGGCTGGATCATCACCGACTCCGGCTGGATGGCCATGAGCCGCGACCGTGGCACGCAGTCCCAAGCGAGCGATTTTGGCTACGGGCTGGTGTGCGACAGCGCGGGTGAGCTTATCGAAGGGCTGCAATTGCGCTCGGCCAACCAGGAGCACGGCGTGGCGTCTTTCGAAAAAGGCCAGCAGGTCGACATTGAGCAGCGCTTCCCGATCGGCACCCGCCTGCGTGTGTTACCTAACCACGCCTGCGCGACAGGCGCGCAGTACTCGGCTTACGAGGCGCTGGATGAACGCGGCGAGGCCCGCCAATGGCCCCGCCACAACGGCTGGTGAGTATTTACGCTTACTCACCCGCCAGGCGGCGATCCAGCTGGTAGCGCCAGCGCACAAACAGCAGCGAACTGACGAACACCGCTACGCTGGCGGCGATTTCCAGCAGGCCGAACAGTTGCCGGTTCGGATCGAATGCCGCCAGCGCGCCCTTGAGCAGGTACAAGTTCACCACGTAGCAGGTGAACGAGTGCCCGCGCGGGCTGCCCTTGAGCATGCCGGGCACGAGGATCAGCAGCGGCACCAGCTCAATCAGCAAGATCACCCAGGGCCGTGCGCCGTGCAGGTTGGCGAACACCAGGTAATACACGCACAACAAGCCGATCAGGCCGAAAAAGCACGCCAGGCTCACGCCGCGCATCAACCGCACGCGGGGCGTGAGCCACTCAATCGGCGGCAACACCTTGGGCTTTTTAGCCACGCGGGCTCTCCAGCTTTTGGGCGGTAGCCGCCAAGCGCAGCCCCAGCGCCCGGCACAGGGCGATTTCGTGCTCATCGAGCTTGCGCTTGCCGTCGGCTCCGGCGTGATGGCTCGGGCCGTACGGCGTGCCGCCTCCGGTGGTGTTGAGCAGCGCCGACTCGCTGTAAGGCAGGCCGGTGATCAGCATGCCGTGGTGCAGCAACGGCATGATCATCGACAGCAGGGTGGTTTCCTGGCCGCCGTGCAGGCTGGCGGTGGAGGTGAACACGCCTGCGGGTTTACCCACCAGTGCGCCGGTCAGCCACAGGTTGCTGGTGCCGTCCAGAAAGTACTTGAGCGGCGCGGCCATGTTGCCGAAGCGGGTCGGGCTGCCCAGCGCCAGGCCTGAGCAGTTCTTCAGGTCATCGAGGCTGGCGTACAGCGCGCCGTCCTCAGGAATGCTCGGGGCCACGGCTTCGCACTCGGTGGAGATCGCCGGTACGGTGCGCAGGCGCGCTTCAATGCCGCCTTGCTCAATACCGCGAGCAATGTGCCGGGCCATTTCGGCGGTGGCACCGTGGCGGCTGTAAAACAGCACCAGGATATAAGGCGCGCTCATGGCAGGATCTCCAGAACCTTTTCCGGTGGTCGGCCAATGACAGCTTTGTCACCGGCGACCAGAATCGGCCGTTCGATGAGCTTGGGGTGGGCCGCCATTGCCGCGATCAGTTGCTCGTCGCTGAGGCTGGTGTCGGCCAGGTTCAAGGCTTTGTATTCGTCTTCGCCAGAGCGCAGCAATTGGCGTGCGCTGAGGCCCAGTTTGCCCTGCAGGCTGCGCAGTTGCGTGGCCTCCAGCGGGGTATCAAGGTAGCGCACCACGGTCGGTGCCAGGCCACGGGCTTCGAGAATCTCGAGCGCAGCGCGTGATTTAGAGCAGCGCGGATTGTGATAAAGCGTCAGATCAGTCATGAGCGGGTCGCTTCTTGCGTAAGGTGGCGGGTATTCTACCCGCCTCACAGGCGTGTCTGAACCGTGTGCGGTCATTGGTCGCCTGTTAATGTCTTTTGTTGGCTTAAATGAGAAGGAACAGCACATGTTCAAGCGACTGTTGGCGGCCACTGCCGTCGCCGCTACGTTATTGCTCGCCGGGTGCGGGAATGATTACGGGGTCGATCAACATGGAGAGAAGGTCGCGTCCGAACGTCTGGACAAGCAATGGAAAGTGATCAACTACTGGGCCGAATGGTGCGGGCCGTGCCGCGTTGAAATCCCTGAGCTGAATGCGCTGGAAGGCCAGTTGCAGGGGCAGTCGGTGGGCTTGTTCGGGGTTAACTTTGACGGCTTGCAGGGCAAGGAACTGAACGATGCCAGCACCGCGCTGGGCATCACCTTTACCGTATTGGCCCAAGACCCGGCCGACACCTTTGACCTGCCGCGCAGTGAAGCCTTGCCGGTGACCTACATCATTGATGACAAGGGCAAAGTCCGCGCCCAGTTGCTGGGCGAACAAACCGCAGCGGAGATCTTGGCCAAGCTCAAGGAATTGAAGGGCTAGGCCGCAGGACCGCCGTCTGGGGTCGCTGCGCAACCCATCGCAGCCTTCGTGCCTCGTCAGCGACTACAGGGGGACGCGATACAGCTGTAGGAGCGAGCTTGCCTCGCGATCTTTTGATCTTGGGGATTGAGAGGGTTTTTGGGTTGCTGTGCAACCCATCGCAGCCTTCGTGCCTCGTCAGCGACTACAGGGGTACGCGATACAACTGTAGGAGCTGCCGCAGGCTGCGATCTTTTGATGTTGAAGGTTAAAGATCGCAGCCTACAGGTCAGCTTTCTTCAGGCCACAGCCGCAGCGGCAGGCCTTCAGCCGGCCAGAAACGCACTTGCTCAATCGGCGAGATGTCCCAGCGCTCGACAGTCTGCAAGGCCTTGAAGAACCGTTGTTCTTGCTCCATCAACGCCGGGGCGCAGGCTTTGCGGGTGCTGCCGACCGGGCCAAAGCTCAGCTTGTCACCGTCCAGGGTGTACGGCGCAAACCAGTGGTTACAACCGCCATTGCCATAGGCGCGGCCACCTTCGTCGAAGGTTACGGTCAGGTGGCTGTAGTCCATCAACGGACGCTCACCAATCCATTCCACCACGTAAGCATGGTTGCGCTGCAATTGCGCGGAGTGCCCTGCGCAGCCCACCAGGCTGGCGCCCAGCAAGGCCAGCAGGAGCCCGCGTTTCATAGCGCAGCCTTTTGGCATTGCGGGCACAGGTGCTTGCTGCCTTCAGTGCTCCAGCCCAGTTCGGCAATCCGTGCGCTGGCCGCAGGCTTTTGGGCCTTGGTGCCCAGTTTGGCGTCGACTGCAAACTCGAATTTCAGTTCTTTGGCGCAGCCGTCACAGTTGACTTGCCATTCATGAATCGCCAGCTCACCGAATACCGGGCCGTTGGCCACGGCCACCCACTGACCGCGCGGGTTGATCAGGTGACGCACTTTTTCGACGTTCAGGCGCATGGACAAGTCCTTGCTGCCTTTGAGGGTGACAATCAGCACGTCGCCGTGCTGAATGGAGCCGCCGTTGCCGGTGACTTGATAACGCCCCGGCATCAATGCGCGGCATTCAATCAAGGTGTGCTGCGGGCTAAGCAGGTTGTAGCGGAAATCGTGTTCGACCATGGGTCCTCCAAATAGGCCGCTATGCTATCAACCTTCGACCAGGTTTTGTGGGGCGCCTTCACGCCACGCGGCGATATTGTCCAGCGTGGTACTGGCAATCGCGCTCAGGGCCTCGCGGGTCAGAAAGGCTTGGTGCGCGGTGATGATCACATTCGGGAAGGTCAGCAGGCGCGCCAGCACGTCGTCTTGCAAGGGCAGGTCGGAGCGGTCTTCGAAGAACAATTGGGCTTCTTCTTCGTACACGTCCAGGCCCAAATAGCCCAACTGGCCGCTTTTCAGCGCTTCGATCAGGGCTGGCGTATCAACCAGCGCACCGCGCCCGGTGTTGATCAGCATGGCGCCATGTTGCAGGGTGGCCAGTGACTCGCGGTTGATCAGGTGCTTGTTATCGGCAGTCAGCGGGCAATGCAGGCTGATGATGTGGGAACTGGCGAGCAACTGCGCGAGGCTCACGTATTCGGCGCCCAGTGCCACCAGTTCGGCATTGGGGTAGGGGTCAAAGCACTGCAGCTTGCAGCCAAAACCGGCCATGATTTTGCCGAAGGTGGCGCCGATCTGCCCGGTACCCACTATGCCGACGGTTTTGCCCACCAGATCAAAACCGGTCAGACCGTGCAGGGTGAAGTCGCCCTCGCGGGTGCGGTTGTAGGCGCGGTGCAGGCGGCGGTTAAGCGCCAAAATCAACGCCACGGCGTGTTCCGCCACCGCGTGTGGCGAGTACGCTGGCACCCGTACCACATTCAGCCCCAGGCGTTTGGCCGCCGCCAGGTCAACATGGTTGTAACCGGCGGAGCGCAGGGCGATCAGGCGCGTGCCTCCAGCTGCCAGTTGCTCAAGCACCGGGGCGCTCAAGTCGTCATTGATAAACGGGCAGACCACTTCATAGCCATGGGCCAGCGCGGCGGTGTCGAAGCTCAGGCGCGCCGGTTGAAAGTGCAGTTCAAGGTCGCCGGGCTGTGTGGCGGCGGTAAAACTGTCCTGATCGTAGGTCTGGCTGCTGAAAAGAATCGTGCGCATCAGTGCTTCCTTGGCAATGGGTGATACCGCAAACAGGGGTTACGCCGAGCTGCGCGCTTCTTGCGCCAGACGCAGAATCGCCTGGTCGAGTTCTTCGAGGGCAGCGTCGGCGGCCGGGCTTTCTTGCTTGAGCAGGGTTTCGCTGCGCTGACAGGCGCCGCGCAATTGCGGCACGCCGCAGTAACGGGTCGCGCCGTGCAAGCGGTGTACGCGCTCGATCAAGGCCACGGCGTCGTTGTCTTCGCGGGCCTGAAGGATGGCCAGGCGGTCGGTTTCCAGCGATGCCAGCAACATCGACAGCATGTCGGCGGCCAGGTCGGCCTTGCCCGCCGCCAGGCGCAAGCCTTCCTCGGCATCGAGCACGGCCAGTTTGTTGGCTGGGCGCACGGGCTCCTGGGGGCCGTCGCTGCCTTGATTGCGCAAGGCCAGGCCGGTCCACTTCAGCACCACTTGCGCCAGTTGGCGTTCGCTGATGGGTTTGGTCAGGTAATCGTCCATGCCGCTTTGCAGCAGGGCGCGCTTCTCGTTGGCCATCGCATGGGCGGTCAGCGCGACAATCGGCACCGGCGTGGATTGGCGTTGTTGCTCCCACTGGCGCAGCACTTCGGTGGTTTCGCGGCCATCCATGCCGGGCATTTGCACGTCCATCAGGACCAGATCGAAGTCTTCGGCCTTGAACGCATCGACGGCGGCGTAACCGCTGTCAACGGCCGTGACCTTGGCACCCATGTCTTCGAGCAGGGTTTGCACCAGCAGCAGGTTGGCGGGGTTGTCATCCACGCACAAAATTCGCGGCGCACGGCTGGCCAGTATCTCGCCGGGCTCGTGACGGGTTTGCTGCGGGTTGATGAGTTCGATCAGCGAGCGACGCAATTTGCGCGTGCAGGTCGGCTTGGCCTGGAGCTGGTTGTGAGGGTTAGGTACGGCGGTATTGAACAGCGCCAGCTCCGTGGTCGGGCACAACACCATGACCTTGCAGCCCAGGTGCTCAAGGTCCCAGATGTGCTGGTTGAGGCGCTCTGGCGGGATGTCATGGGCCGTCACACCCAGCACCGCCAGCTCAATCGGGTTTTCGGTTTGGTGGGCAGTGGTCACACCGTTGGTGAGGTTGTCCAGGGTCAGGTACGGGGTCACGCTCAAGCCGCAATCTTCAAGCTGGTGGAGCATGGCCTGACGGGCCAGGTCGTGTTTTTCCAGCAAGGCCACGCGATGGCCGAGCAACGGCGCAACGGGCAGGTCTTCAATATCATCATGGGCTTTGGGCAGGTTGACGCTGATCCAGAACACCGAGCCTTCACCCGGCTGGCTTTCGACGCCAATCTCGCCGCCCATTTGCTCCACCAGACGCTTGGAAATCACAAGGCCCAAACCGGTCCCGCCGGTTTGTCGCGACAGTGAATTGTCGGCCTGACTAAAGGCCTGGAACAGCGCCCGCACATCCTGATTGGTCAGGCCGATGCCGGTGTCTTGCACGCTGATGCGCAGTTGCACGCCGCCGCTGGTTTTGTTGTCGTCGTCATCTTCAAGCATGGCCCGCACGGCAATCGTGCCTTCGCGGGTGAACTTGATCGCGTTGTTGACCAGATTGGTGAGGATCTGCTTGAGGCGCAGCGGGTCACCCACCAACGACAGCGGCGTGTCGCGGTACACCAGGCTGACCAGCTCCAGGCCTTTCTCGTGGGCCGAGGGGGCGAGCATGGTCAGGGTGTCCTGGAGCAAATCGCGCAGGTTGAACGGGGTGCTGTCGAGCACCAGCTTGCCGGCTTCGATTTTCGAGAAGTCGAGAATCTCGTTAATGATGCCGAGCAGGTTGTCGGCCGACTTTTCGATGGTGTGCAGGTAGTCGAACTGGCGAGGGGTGAGTTCGCTTTTTTGCAGCAGGTGGGTGAAGCCCAGGATGCCATTGAGCGGCGTACGGATTTCGTGGCTCATGTTGGCCAAAAATTCTGACTTGATGCGGCTGGCTTCAAGGGCTTCCTTGCGTGCCAGATCGAGCTCCAGGTTCTGGATTTCGATGGTTTCGAGGTTTTGGCGTACGTCTTCGGTGGCTTGGTCGACGCTGTGTTGCAGCTCCTCCTGCGCGTTCTGCAAGGTTTCGGCCATGCGATTGATGCCCGAGGCTAATTGGTTCAGTTCTTGGCTGCCCAGTTCTGGCAGGCGGGTCTGCAACTGGCCGTCCTTGAGTTGGGCCACGGCTTGCTTGATTTGGTCCAGCGGTGAATTGATCGTGCGGCTCATGCGCAAGGCCAGCAGGGTGGTCAGCACCAGGCCGGTGGCGATCAACAGCAGGCTGGCGAACAGGCTGCGGTAGCCGCGCAGCAGCATGTTGTGGTGCGACAGCTCCAGTTCGACCCAGCCCAGCAGGCGGTGGGCCTCATTGGGGATGACGTCGCCCGCTAGGTTGCGATGGCGGCCAAACACGGGCAGCAAATAGCGCGTGGCATCGCTGTCAGTACGTTGCAGCAATTGCGAGCTGTTGCCCATCGGCGCCTGATTGAGCATGGTCGGCCCGGCGTGGGCCAGCGGCTCGTGATTGGCGCTCAAAAACGCCACGGCGCGTACGTCTTGCTGGTCAAGGGACTCGCTGGCGATACGTTGCAGCAGGGCCGTATCGTGCCGACCCATGGCGGGCGCAACCAGTGGCGCGAGTTGCTCGGCGATCATTTCACCGCGTTGCAGCAACTGCGACTCCAGCTCTGATTGCTGTAGCCACGTGAAGTAGCTCCCCAGCACGACCGCCATCAAGGTGACGGGCAGCAAGGTCAGCAGCAATACGCGGCCTTTTATCCCGAGGTTTGTCAGCACACCACTCTCCAGCCCGGCATTGATCAATGCATCCTTATGACGTTCGTTATAGATCAGCTCGCAGTGTAGCCATTTGATACGTGGCAAATCTTTGTAAATTTACCTCCAGTGCGAACAGCGCCCACTTAAAGGCAATGCAACGGCCATGCCGGTTGCTCGTGCAGGCTCAATCTTGAATAATCAGCGATTGAGAATGACTAGCAGACGTTAATGAATCCCGTAGCCGTTCAGCCCTCGCGCCTTTTGGCCATCGAAGACGACCCCGTTCTGGGCACCTATTTGCATGAGCAATTGGTGCGCTGCGGGTTTGAGGTGGTGTGGTGCCAAAACGGCCAGGAGGGCTTGAGCCGCGCCAGAGATGAACACTTTGATGTGGTGCTGATGGACATCTTGTTGCCGGGCATGAATGGCCTGCAAGTGCTCACGCAGTTGCGCCAGACCCATGCCCTGCCGGTGATTTTGATGTCGGCGCTGGGGGCGGAGGCCGACCGCATCAGCGGGTTTCAGCTGGGCGCCGATGACTACCTGCCCAAGCCGTTCAGCATGGCCGAGTTGCGTGTACGGATTCAGGCCATCTTGCGCCGGGTGGCGCTGGACCGCATGCCGCCGCAAACGCCGGTATTGGCCGAAAGCGCGCTGGTGCTCGATGAAGACGCGGCCGACGCCCGTTACGGCCAGCAGTGGGCCGGGTTGACCCGCAGTGAATACCGCTTGCTCGACACCCTGCAACGCAACGCTGACGAGGTGTTGAGCAAACCGTTCCTCTATCAGCAGGTGTTGCAGCGTGGCTATTCAGCCCATGACCGCAGCCTGGACATGCACATCAGCCAAATCCGTCGCAAGCTCAAGGCCATCGGCTATCACGAGCGGGAAGTGCGCACGGTGTGGGGCAAAGGCTATGTGTTGAGCGCCAGCGATGCGCTCTAAGTTGCCCGGTAAACACTCGGTTTTCTGGAAACTGGCCTGTTTGCTGGTGGCTTTCTGTTTGTTGATGATCTGGCTCAGTTGGTCATGGGGCCGCTACATGGACAAACGCACCGGCTATTTAACCGATGAGGCCAAGAGCACGCTGATTCGTTATGCCGGTGAAGCCGAACAGGCCTGGAACAGCGGCCAGCAAACCGGCGTCGATCAATGGCTGCAAGCCTTCGGCAAAACCGAGCGGGGCTGGGTCGGCGTGGTCGGCCAGGATTTACAGTCGCTCAGCAGTTACCCGTTGAGAGACCAGGAAGCGCAGCGCATGACTTTTTTGCGCGGGCTGGACTGGCCCATCAGCCATATCAACCGCGTGCGCCCGTGGATCAAAGTACCTTTCCCCAAAGACCCGTCTGCCGGTTACCTGGTGATTGAACTGCCGCAGCGCTACATGCCGGGGCTTTCGCAACTGGTCTGGCGCTTTCTGATTCATGGTGTGATCCCCGGGGTGTTCACACTGCTGCTATGCGTGGGGCTGTACCGGCTGTTGATCGTGCCGCTGAACCAGTTACGTGAGCAGGCCAATGCCTGGCGTGCCGATCAGTTGGGCGTGCGATTGTCGAGCCAGACCACCAGCCGTCAGGACGAACTGGGCGAATTGGGCCGCGCGTTTGACCAGATGTCCGAGCGCTTGCAGACCACGGTCAACCAGCAGCAACAGTTGCTGCGCGATTTGTCCCACGAACTTCGTACACCGTTGAGCCGATTGCGCGTGGCCTGCGACAGCGAACAGGGTATTGAAGCCCTGCGCGAGCGCTTGAGCCGCGAAGTGGACGGCATGCAGCGGCTGGTTGAAGACACCTTGCAACTGGCCTGGCTGGATGCCGAGCGCGGGCCGCTGCTGGTCGAAGACATCCAGATCCAGGCGTTGTGGGAGATGCTCACCGAAAACGCGCGCTTTGAAAGCGGCTGGCCCCAGGCGCGGCTGCCGTGCAACCTCGACGCCAACTGCTGGGTCAAGGGCCACCTCAACAGCCTGGCCCAGGCGCTGGAAAACATCCTGCGCAACGCGATTCGGCATTCCCCGGAACAAGGCATCGTTAGCCTCAATGGCCAGCGCGAAGGCGATGAGTGGCACCTGTGGCTCGACGACCAAGGTGGCGGTGTGGCCCCAGAAGCCCTGGAGCGCATCTTTGCCCCATTTACCCGCCTCGACGGTTCACGGCCCGGAGATGGCGGCTTTGGCCTGGGCCTGAGCATCGCACGCAACGCCTTGCGCCTGCAGGGCGGCAGTTTATGGGCGCAAAACACCGAACACGGGCTGCGCGTGCACCTGCGCCTGCCCATCGCAGACCCGCCCCACCTGTAGGAGCGAGCTTGCTCGCGAGCTTTTCACGATCAAAAGATCGCGAGCAAGCTCGCTCCTACAGGTGTGTCGCGTACCCCTGTAGTCGCTGACTAGGCACGAAGGCTGCGTCGAAAGATCGCAAGGCAAGCTCGCTCCTACAAATGTTATTCCTTCTGCTTATAGCCTTTAGCCATAAGCTTCACACTTTGCGTGATATGGGCTGTCGGTGTTTGTCGGTATGATGTGCGACCCCGCAGTCTGGATTGCGAATACGCCATGACCTTGCAGTACCCAACTATCGCCGATTGCATCGGTAACACGCCGCTGGTGCGCTTGCAGCGCCTGGCTGGCAACACCACCAATACTTTATTGCTCAAGCTCGAAGGGAATAACCCGGCGGGCTCGGTCAAGGACCGTCCTGCGCTGTCGATGATCACCCGCGCCGAAACGCGTGGGCAGATCCAGCCTGGCGATACCTTGATCGAGGCCACCTCGGGCAATACCGGGATTGCCCTGGCCATGGCCGCAGCGATCAAGGGTTACAAGATGATCCTGATCATGCCGGACAACTCCAGTGCCGAGCGTAAGGCCGGGATGACCGCTTACGGCGCCGAGCTGATTCTGGTCAGCCAGGAAGAGGGCATGGAAGGGGCTCGCGACCTCGCCGACAAGCTGCAGGCCGAAGGCCGTGGCAAGGTCCTCGACCAGTTCGCCAACGGTGACAACCCTGAGGCGCACTACATCAGCACGGGCCCGGAGATCTGGCGTCAGACCCAGGGCACGATCACCCATTTCGTCAGCTCGATGGGCACCACGGGCACCATCATGGGTGTTTCGCGCTACCTCAAAGAGCAAAACCCTAACGTGCAGATCGTCGGTTTGCAGCCGATGGAAGGCGCAGCCATTCCGGGCATTCGCCGCTGGCCGACCGAATACCTGCCGAAAATCTATCAAGCCGAACGGGTTGACCGGATTGTCGACATGGCCCAGCGCGAAGCCGAAGACGTGATGCGTCGTCTGGCCCGCGAAGAAGGCATCTTCTGCGGCGTGTCCTCGGGTGGTGCGGTAGCCGCCATGCTGCGCCTGTCGCAAGAAGTCGAAAACGCCGTGATTGTCGGCATCATCTGCGACCGTGGCGACCGTTACCTGTCGACTGGCCTTTACGATGCGCCCAACTGATGGCTAAGCAAGAGAGAGGCCTGCGCTTCCAGCCCGCTGGCGGCACCAAGGCCCCGCAAGTGCCTACGGGTAAAAAACAGCGTTTGAGTATCGAACGCCTGGCCAACGACGGCCGTGGTATTGCCTTTATTGAAGGGCGCACCTGGTTTGTCTCGGGGGCTTTGGCTGGTGAAGAAGTCGAAGCCCGGGTGCTGGGGGCACACGGCAAAGTGGTCGAGGCGCGCACTGAGCGGGTCTTCACCGCCAGCGCCAGCCGTCGCGAGGCGCCGTGCAAGTTGGCCGGCAAGTGCGGTGGGTGCAGCGTGCAACATCTGCCCCACGACGAACAGCTTGCACTGAAACAGCGCATGCTCGCCGAGCAACTGACCCGCGTGGCCGGTGTCGAGCCCGACGAATGGGCAGCGCCGTTGACCGGGCCAGAATTTGGCTACCGCCGCCGGGCCCGCATCGCGGTGCGCTGGGACGCAAGGGCCAAGCGGCTGGACGTCGGCTTTCGGGCGGCAGGCAGTCAGGACATCGTCGCCATCGACCACTGTTTGGTGCTGGTACAGGCTTTGCAACCTATCATGAGCGGGCTGCCGGCCATGCTGCGCCAATTGAGCAATCCGAAGGCCCTGGGGCATGTCGAGTTGTTCAGCGGTTCGGCGAATGCCGTGTTGCTGCGCCATATGGCGCCGCTCAGCGCTGCTGACTTGCAGGTTTTACAGAATTTTTGCGCCACCCATCATGCCCAGTTGTGGCTACAGGGCGATGGCGAGCCGCAACCGGTCGATTTGACGCAGACCTTGGGCTACCGTTTACAGCAGTGGGACCTGGAACTGGCCTACCGGCCGGGTGACTTTGTTCAGGTCAATGCCGGGGTCAACGAAGCCATGGTTGCGCAAGCGCTGGAATGGCTGGCGCCGCAGGCTGACGAACGGGTTCTTGACTTGTTCTGTGGGCTGGGTAATTTCGCATTACCCTTGGCGCGTCAGGTACGCGAAGTGGTGGCCGTCGAGGGTGTTACGACCATGGTCGAACGCGCCGCGCAAAACGCGGTCAGTAACAAGCTGCATAATGCAGCGTTTTTTCAGGCCGACCTGTCGCAGCCCTTGGTGGATGCAACATGGGCCTCGCAGGGCTTTGCCGCTGTCCTCCTTGACCCGCCGCGTGACGGGGCCTTTGAGGTGGTGCGCAAGCTGTCGGGGCTGGGGGCCAAACGTTTGGTCTATGTGTCGTGCAACCCGGCTACGCTGGCTCGCGACACGGTTGAGTTGATGAAACAGGGGTATCGGTTAAAACGTGCCGGAATCCTCGATATGTTCCCGCAAACCGCGCATGTCGAGGCGATGGCGTTATTTGAAGCAGACTAGGACGGTCTGTCTATTTCGACGGGCCCGCAACCCCATGCCGCTAGACCCTGGAGCATGGGGTTGGGATTCGGGTCGGTATATCGGCGCATCAAACCTGCGCCGTAGGGAAGGTAAGCAAGATGGTACAGGTCAGAGCACACCAGCCGATCAACACTGACGGCAGTCTCAACCTCGAGGCATGGCTTGATCATGCGGTGAGTGTCGATGTGGCGCTGGACCGTGAAGCCTTGAAAGAAGCGTGTGAGTACGCACGTGAGGCGGAACAGCAAGCCAATGCAGCAAAAAACCTGTGGACTGAAGGCGCGTCGAGCTTTCGAACCGGGTTGGAAATTGCTGAAATCCTCGCCGATCTCAAGCTCGATCAAGACTCGCTGGTCGCGGCGATTTTGTATCGCGGCGTACGCGAAGGGCAGATTCAACTGCCTGCGGTCAGCCAGCGCTTCGGCCCGGTGGTCGCCAAGCTGATTGATGGCGTGCTGCGCATGGCCGCGATCAGCGCCAGCCTCAGCCCCCGCCAATCCATGGTGATGGGCTCTCAGGGGCAGGTCGAAAACCTGCGCAAAATGCTTGTGGCGATGGTTGATGACGTGCGCGTTGCACTCATCAAGCTGGCCGAACGTACCTGCGCCATCCGCGAAGTCAAAAGTGCCTCGGACGAGAAGCGCATCCGCGTTGCCCGCGAGGTCTTCGATATTTATGCGCCGCTGGCGCACCGCCTGGGTATCGGCCACATCAAGTGGGAGCTGGAGGACTTGTCCTTCCGCTATCTGGAACCTGAGCAGTACAAACAAATCGCCACCTTGCTGCACGAGCGCCGGCTGGACCGCGAACGCTTTATCAGCGATGTGATGAACCAGTTGCGCACCGAGCTTGAGGCCACCGGGGTGGTTGACGCCGACATCAGCGGCCGGGCCAAACACATCTATTCGATCTGGCGCAAAATGCAGCGCAAGGGTCTGGCTTTCAGCCAGATCTATGACGTGCGCGCCGTGCGCGTGCTGGTCCCGGAAATGCGCGATTGCTACACCGCGCTGGGCATCGTCCACACGCTGTGGCGGCACATCCCCAAAGAGTTTGACGACTACATCGCCAACCCCAAAGAGAACGGCTACCGCTCGTTGCACACGGCGGTGATCGGGCCGGAAGGCAAGGTGCTGGAAGTACAGATCCGTACCCATGCCATGCACGAAGAGGCTGAGCTGGGGGTGTGCGCACACTGGCGCTACAAGGGCACCGACGTTAAAGCCGGGTCCAACCAGTACGAAGAGAAAATCTCGTGGTTGCGCCAGGTACTGGAGTGGCACGAAGAGCTGGGCGACATCGGTGGTCTGGCCGATCAGTTGCGGGTCGATATCGAACCGGATCGGGTCTACATCTTTACCCCGGACGGGCATGCCATCGACCTCCCCAAGGGCGCGACGCCATTGGACTTCGCCTACCGGGTGCACACCGAAATCGGCCATAACTGCCGGGGCGCCAAGATCAATGGGCGCATTGTGCCGCTCAACTACAGCCTGCAAACCGGTGAGCAAGTCGAGATCATCACCAGCAAGCACGGCACGCCGAGCCGCGACTGGCTGAACTCCAACCTGGGGTACGTGACCACCTCGCGGGCGCGGGCGAAGATTGTTCACTGGTTTAAATTGCAGGCCCGTGATCAAAACGTCGCGGCCGGTAAAACCTTGCTTGAGCGTGAGCTGGGCCGCCTGGGCTTGCCTGCGGTGGACTACGAAAAGCTCGCCGACAAAGCCAACATGAAAACCGCCGAGGACATGTTCGCGGCGCTGGGGGCGGGCGATTTGCGTCTGGCCCAGCTCATTAACCTGGCGCAGCAACTGGTCGAGCCGGAACGCGGCAGCGAACAGATCGAGCTGATTCCGCGCAAGGCCCAGGGCTACAAACCGGGCAAGCGCGGCGACATCCAGATCGAAGGCGTGGGCAACCTGCTGACCCAAATGGCTGGCTGCTGCCAGCCGCTGCCGGGCGATGCGATTGTCGGTTACATCACTCAGGGGCGTGGCGTGAGCATTCACCGTCAGGACTGCGCCTCGGTGCTGCAGTTGGGCGGCCGTGAGCCGGAGCGGATCATCCAGGTCAGTTGGGGGCCGATCCCGGTGTCGACGTACCCGGTCGATATAGAAATCCGTGCCTACGACCGTTCGGGCTTGCTGCGCGATGTGTCGCAAGTGCTGCTGAACGAACGCATCAACGTACTGGCGGTCAACACCCGTTCGAACAAAGAGGACAACACCGCGTTGATGTCCCTGACCATCGAGATTCCGGGGCTGGATGCGTTGGGGCGTTTGCTGGGGCGTATTTCGCAACTGCCGAACATCATCGAAACCCGCCGTATCGGACGCAGCGAACCCCGTTGATCTCTTGTAGGAGCGAGCTTGCCTCGCGATCTTTTGACCTTTAAAAGATCGCGAGGCAAGCTCGCTCCTACATCGTTCTGCACAAGGATTAATGATGTACACCCTCGACGACTTGCTAAATCTCATGGCCCGCCTGCGCGACCCGCAGTTCGGCTGCCCGTGGGATATCAAACAAACTTACGCGACGATCGTGCCTTATACCCTCGAAGAAGCTTACGAAGTGGCCGATGCCATTGAGCGCAGCGACTTTGAGCACTTGCAGGGCGAATTGGGCGATTTGCTGTTCCAGGTGGTGTATTACAGCCAGTTGGCCCGCGAAGAAGGGCGCTTTGAGTTTGCCGGGGTGATCGACAGCATTACCCGCAAATTGATCCGCCGCCATCCCCATGTGTTTCCCACCGGCGACCTGTACGCGCCGCTGGACGTGCCGCGCTTGAGCGAAGCGCAGGTCAAGGAGCGTTGGGAAGAAATCAAGGCCGAAGAGCGCGCAGAAAAATCCGCGGCGCCGCAGCAGTTGTCGTTGCTCGATGATGTGCCGGTGGCGCTGCCTGCGTTGTCCCGTGCGGCCAAGTTGCAAAAGCGTGCGGCTCAGGTCGGCTTTGACTGGCCCGGCGCCTTGCCGGTGCTGGACAAGGTGCGTGAAGAGCTGGACGAAGTGCTGGAGGCCATGGCAGATAACGACTCGGCGGCGATCCACGATGAAGTGGGCGACTTGCTGTTTTCGGTGGTGAACCTGGCGCGGCATCTAAAAGTTGACCCGGAAACCGCCTTGCGCGGTGCAAATGCCAAATTTGACCGACGTTTCCGGTTTATCGAGCAGGCATTGCGCGATACCCTGCGTCCCATTGAAGATTGCACCCTTGAAGACCTGGACGCCCTGTGGGGTGAAGCCAAGCGCCAGGAAAAGAATTTGCCCAGCTGCGGCTGAGTTTGCCTAAGTGAGTAAGACAATGAGCATTTCCCTACGCGACCAGTTGCTCAAAGCCGGATTGGTCAACGAGAAGCAGGCCAAGCAGGCCGGTAAAGAAAAGCAAAAGCAGCAGCGTCTGGCCCATAAAGGCCAGATCGAGCTGGATGACACGCAGCAGCGCCTGGCCGCAGAAGCCAAGGCCGAGAAGATCAAGCGTGATCAGGAACTCAATCGTCAGCAGCAAGAAAAGGCCGAGCAAAAAGCCCGCGCTGCACAGATCAAGCAATTGATCGAAGTGTCGCGCCTGCCCAAGCTGAACACTGAGGATTACTACAACTTCGTGGATGACAAGAAGGTCAAGCGCCTGTCGGTCAACACCTTGATGCGCAACAAGCTGGCCAATGGTTCATTGGCGATTGTGCAGCACCAGGGCGGCTACGAAGTGATCCCGCGTGAGGCGGCGCTGAAGATCCAGGAGCGCGACCCGCGCCGTATCGTTCAGTTGAACGTGCTGGTCGAGTCGAAAACGCCGGAAGAAGATGATCCGTACGCGGCGTACCAGATCCCTGACGATCTGATGTGGTAAAAAGTTGAACATGCTGTAGGAGCGAGCTTGCCTCGCGATCTTTTTAAAGATCAAAAGATCGCGAGGCAAGCTCGCTCCTACAAGGTAATAAACAAACCCCGCTTCGGCGGGGTTTGTGTTTTTCAAGACTGTCGTTGCCGTGGTTCAGGCTTTGAGTTTCTGCGCTTCAAGCTTTTCCAGCTCTGCTTTGTAGTTATGAGCGTCGCTCTCGCGATGAAACATGCCAACCAAGATGTTTTCCTGATGAACATCCCACAGGTGTACGCCATGGGCTACAAGCTGGTGGAACATACGTGAATCGTCGCGTTCAGTTACTGTGATAGTCATCTGCTTGCTCCAAATTCTGATAAGGACCTGCGGCAAGACGTCGCAGGACTTCTTTATAGAATTTGTTAGCTTCCTAAGTAAATAGCTAATTGTCGCTCTGTCATCTTGGAAAAAAGCGCAAAACGCTGCAGCCCTTGTACGACGCGGTGTTTACGGATTTTGCCAATAGTTTTATGACAAAAGTTTCATGTTCAAGGTCCTGCGAATCACTCCAATCCCCGTAGGCGACAGCGCCCCGTCTACGACGCCGCGCTGTCGCACAGCAAACAGGACAGCGAGTATCTTCAGCATCCCCCAATCGGTTCCCTCTCCTTCGGGAGAGGGCTAGGGTGAGGGTTGCTCTTGATTAGAGAGGCTTTTATGTACATATCCGTTGCTGCAGCAATGGATATGTACCCAAGAATCCCGAGGTGGATGGTTTTACGGCTGCACGCAGCCGTTCGCAGCCTTCGTACCTCGTCAGCGACTACAGTGGCCTGTTTGTTGTGCGGACCAAAAACGAAAAAACCTCGCCGGAGCGAGGTTTTCTTGAAGCGTGCTGCTTAAGGCATGTCGCGCCTCAGCTGCCTTTGACGGCTTTGCCGTCCACCGTGCCGTCTTGCAGCATGATGTTGTATTCCTTGCCGTCTTTTTCAACCTGACGCAGTTTGACCAGCAAACCGTCCCAGCTCTTGGCGAACCACATTTCGGTGATGCGCTTGTTCTGGTTCTGGTCCAGTGTCGGGTCGCGTACGCGCTCAACCTTGATGGCGTCTACCTTGCCCGCCTTGGTTTCGACCACTTCCGGGCCTATGACGCGAAAGTCGTAGGTGTCTACGCCATCTTCGTCAACGACCTGGTAGCTCATGCTCTTTTTGCCCGCCACGACATCGCGCTGCAACGCCAGCTGGTAAGTCGACTTGTCGAGCATGCCGCTGAGCAATGTCACCTTGACCGGGTCTTTGTTAAACGTGCCGGTGACCATGTTGGTGGTCCAGTCAAAGTCCAGGTTTATGTTCTTGGCTTTGCCCAGGCCGCCACGTTCAAAACGGTAGGACTGAGGGATCAGGCTGTCGTTCTTGAACGCGAAGGTGCTGGATTCCGACAGGCTGGCGATCATCATCGAGGCCTTGAAGTTCAAGGTCCAGGTGCCGTTGTCATTCTTGACCAGACTGCGCTCGGCAGAACCGCTCATGGGTAACTGTTTCCAGTCGGCCGTGTAGCTGGCCTGGAAAGGATGAAGTTCAGCCGCTTGCACTGCTGGGACAGCCAGCAGGCTCAAGGCGAGGAGCAGGGCACGACGCATAATGTCTCCTAGGTTCGTATCAAGTGGCCGCTGGCCGCGAGTAATTGACCGTCTAATAATGCGCCTTGCTCGTCAAGTGACAAGCGACCTTCGGCAAACCAGCGCACTGCAAGCGGGTAAATCCGGTGCTCCTGGGCGTGAACCCGTTGCGCCAGACTGTGCGGCGAGTCATCGGACTCTACCGCAATGATTGCTTGTACGACCAGAGGCCCGCCATCGAGTTCCTCGGTGACAAAGTGCACGCTGCAGCCATGCTCGCTGTCACCGGCTTCCAGCGCACGCTGATGCGTGTGCAGACCTTTGTATTTGGGCAGCAGGGAAGGGTGGATGTTGAGCAGACGGCCCTGATAGTGACGCACGAAGCCTGCGCTGAGGATGCGCATGAATCCGGCCAGGACTACCAGTTGCGGGTTGAACGTATCAATGACTTCGATCAGTGCAGCATCGAAGGCCTCGCGGCCCTCGAATGCTGTGTGATCCAGTACGCGGGTGTCGATACCCGCGTCTTTGGCGCGTTGCAGGCCGTAGGCGTCTGCGCGGTTGGAGATCACCGCGCGGATTCTGGCCGGGCTGTCCTTGACCGCACAGCTGTCGATCAAGGCTTGCAAGTTGCTGCCGGTGCCGGAAAGCAGCACCACTACATCACAGGTATCGGGCATTAGTGCGCCTTGAGGTTTTGCAGCTCAACTTGCGGCGCGCCTTCGGCGGCCGTGGCGATGTGGCCGATCACCCAAGGTTGCTCGCCCGCTTCACGCAGTACGTTCAGCGCGGTGTCAACGTCAGCCTGAGCCACGCAGATCACCATGCCCACGCCGCAGTTCAGCACGCGGTGCATTTCGGTTTCGTTCACGTTGCCTTTTTCTTGCAGCCAGTTGAAGACTGCAGGGCGCTGCCAGCTGGCCACGTCAACCACCGCTTGAGCGCCTTTTGGCAGCACGCGCGGGATGTTGTCGAGCAGGCCGCCACCGGTGATGTGGGCCATGGCTTTAACTACGCCGGTGTCCTTGATCAGCTTGAGCAACGGCTTGACGTAGATACGGGTCGGCGCCATCAGCAGGTCGGTCAGCGGCTGGCCGTCGAGCTGGGTGTTTTCGATGTCGGCACCGGACACTTCGATGATTTTGCGGATCAGCGAGTAACCGTTGGAGTGCGGGCCCGAAGAAGGCAGGGCGAGCAGGGCGTCACCGGTGGCCACTTTGGAACCGTCGATGATCTCGGCTTTCTCCACCACGCCAACGCAGAAGCCGGCCAGGTCGTAGTCTTCGCCTTCGTACATGCCAGGCATTTCTGCGGTTTCGCCGCCTACCAGCGAGCAACCGGACAATTCGCAGCCAGCGCCGATACCGGTAACCACTTGGGTTGCGGTTTCTACGTTGAGCTTGCCGGTGGCGTAGTAGTCGAGGAAGAACAGAGGCTCTGCGCCGCACACGATCAAGTCGTTAACGCACATGGCGACCAGGTCGATGCCGATGCTGTCGTGCTTGTTCAGGTTCAGCGCCAGACGCAGCTTGGTGCCCACACCGTCGGTGCCGGAAACCAGAACAGGTTGCTTGTAACCGGCCGGGATTTCGCAGAGGGCGCCAAAACCGCCGAGGCCGCCCATCACTTCAGGGCGCGCAGTGCGCTTGGCTACGCTCTTGATGCGTTCGACCAATGCTTCACCGGCGTCGATGTCTACACCGGCGTCCTTGTAGCTCAGGGAGGGTTGCTTGCTCATAATCCAGGCCTTTAGGGGGGATTCGGGGGTATCGACCGATCTCAGCGGGCCTGCTTGCAAGTGCTCAGGGTTTGAAACAGAGCATTTGCAGAGTGCCCGGCTGTCGCCGGTCTGCGAAGGCGCGCGATTTTATCAGGCTTGAAGGGCAGCGGCCATCCTCGGGCCGACAGGCAGGGTTATATCTGTCGAAAAAAACCTTTTTTAGTCGTACTGGCTGCTTGGCGCGACGCTGTATAAGGTATATCCGCTAAATTCTGATTTTTTATGACCGTGTGAAATCTGCGAGCTGCACCTGAATGATTTGGCTGCGCGCCTGTCTGAGGTGTTATCGAGTGTGTTTATACGGCCTTTTAATGCCCTTTTTTGCCGTTGGGAATCTTTCATGCGTTTTCATCAATTAATAGCTGTGGGCTGTTTGTCTTTTTTCAGCCTGGCGAGTCATGCCGAAATCCTGACGGGCCTGTATCAAGTGCGTGAGCCGGTCACCAGTCAGTCGCCTGATGAGCGCGCGCAAGCCACGCAAAAAGCCCTGGAAACCCTGGTGTTGCGCCTGACGGGGGACGCCAAGGCGGTGCAGAACCCGGCGCTTGAGCCTATTCGCAAAGACCCTCAGCAAATCATCAGCCAGTACGGCTATGACGCAGGCCCACCAGAATCCCTGCAAGTGGATTTCGACCCGGTGAGCACCGACCGCGCCTTGCGCCAGGCCGGATTGTCACTGTGGGGCAGCAACCGCCCGGCCTTGTTGGGTTGGTGGCTGAACGATTCGGTAGACGGCTCCAGCCTGGTGGGTGACGGTCAATCCGTTGCTGAACCGTTGCGCCGCGCCGCCCAACACCGTGGTTTGCCGCTGCGTTTGCCGCTGGCTGACTTGAGTGAGCAGTTGGTGGGTACTGCCGAAAACCTTGAAGGCTCTAATCCGGCGCCGCTGAAAGAGGCGTCCGAGCGTTACGGCGCAGACGCTTTGTTGGCCGTGCATGCCCATGAAGACAGCGGCCAATGGCAGGCCAAATGGCGCCTGTGGATCGGCGATCAACAAGAGCAAGGCAGTGCAACCGGCGCTGATCAGGCGGCCCTGGCGGATGACGTAATGCTGCAAGTCAGCCAGCGTCTGGCTCCGCGCTACGCCGTCAAGCCGGGCGTGTCGACCGATCAGTTACTTGAAGTACAGGGCATGACCCTGGAGCGCTATGCTCAGTTGAGTCGCTTGCTTGAACCGTTTGGTGGCCAACTGGTGAGCGTCGACGGCAACCGTATCGTTTATCAGGTCAACGGCAGTGCTGAACAATTGCGTTCGCAGTTGGCGTTGGCGCAAATGCATGAAGTGCCTGCAGATCAGGCGTCGGCTACACCTCAGGCGGCGCAGTTGCGCTTTAGCTGGTAGGTTTTTCTCTTCTATATATAAGGACAGGCATTTATGCGGGATTCGCGACGGTGGGTTTGGTGGGGTGTAGCGCTGGCCGCGGTGCTATTCGTGTATTTCTTGCACGCGATACTGACGCCTTTTCTGATTGCGATCGTTCTTGCTTACATGTTCGACCCGGTGGTTGATCGCCTCGAAAAAATCGGCCTGTCCAGAACCTGGGGCACGATCACGGTCTTTACCCTGTTCACGGTCATTCTGGTGACGTTGCTGGTGGTGCTGGTGCCGATGCTGGCCAAGCAGTTGGTCAAGCTTTATCAGTTGGCGCCACAGGTACTGGACTGGTTGCAGAATACCGCCTTGCCATGGGTGCAAACCCGTTTTGGTCTGGGTGATGGCTTCTGGAACTTCAACAAGATCAAAGCCACGATTACCGAGCACATGGGGCAGGCCGGGGATATCGCCGGGGTGGTGCTGTCACAGGCGACCGCTTCAAGCCTGGCGCTGTTTGGCTTTTTGGCGAATCTGGTGCTGATTCCAGTGGTGGCCTTTTACTTGCTGCGTGACTGGGATGTCTTGCTGTCCAAGATTCGTGGCCTGCTGCCGCGCGATCGCGAAGAGCGGATCGTGTCGCTGGCCAAGGAATGTCACGACGTACTCGGCGCTTTTGTTCGTGGGCAGCTCTTGGTGATGGTCGCTTTGGGCATCATCTATTCGGCTGGCTTGATGCTGCTGGGCCTGGAACTGGGGCTGTTGATCGGTTTGATGGCCGGCCTAGCGGCTATCGTGCCGTACATGGGCTTTATCATCGGCATCGGCGCCGCGTTGATTGCGGGCCTGTTCCAGTTTGGCGGTGACCTGTACCCGATGCTGGGGATTGTCGCGGTGTTTATGGTCGGGCAGGCGCTGGAAGGCATGGTCTTGACCCCGCTGTTGGTGGGCGATCGCATCGGCCTGCACCCTGTGGCGGTGATCTTTGCGATTCTGGCGGGCGGTGAGCTGTTTGGCTTTACCGGCGTACTGCTGGCCTTGCCGGTCGCGGCCGTGATCATGGTGCTGGTGCGCCATATGCACGATTTGTACAAACATTCGCAGGCCTACAAAGGTGATGAAGAACCTGAGTTGTAGGTGGGTGATCGATTGAATAAGAGGCCGGTTCATGTGGCGATGAACCGGCCTTTTTTATGGCCGGGCGCGAGCTTGTCTGTCAGAAAAACTTGATTCAATCCAATGCGTTAACGCAAACCTTTGATTTTGCTCGTGGTCTGTTACATTGTGCGCCCGGCTACACGGGTATAAACTTTGCAAACTTTACACAGAGGCCACTAACGGTTCGTTTGAACTGTTCAGTCAGCATGAAACCGATTCAGCTGCCCCTAGGTGTGCGTCTGCGAGATGACGCTACCTTCATCAATTACTATCCAGGCGCCAATGCCGCTGCACTCGGCTACGTCGAACGTCTGTGCGAAGCCG
Source organism: Pseudomonas helleri (assembly GCF_045830615.1). Lineage (NCBI taxonomy): Bacteria > Pseudomonadati > Pseudomonadota > Gammaproteobacteria > Pseudomonadales > Pseudomonadaceae > Pseudomonas > Pseudomonas helleri. Next base: position 1,316,389 of record NZ_CP174501.1, read on the forward strand.
ACGCCGGGTGGACAGAAAGCCTGATTTATCTGTGGGGCAAACACGGGGTAGGGCGTACGCATTTGTTGCAGGCCGCATGCTTGCGTTTCGAGCAACTGGGTGAGCCTGCGGTGTATTTGCCGTTGGCGGAGTTGCTGGATCGCGGTATCGAGATCCTCGACAACCTTGAGCAATACGAGCTGGTGTGTCTGGACGACCTGCAGGCCGTGGCCGGTCGGGCTGATTGGGAAGAAGCGCTGTTTCACCTGTTCAATCGCCTGCGTGACAGCGGTCGACGCTTGCTGATAGCCGCCTCGGCCTCGCCACGTGAATTGCCGATCAAACTGGCCGACCTTAAATCACGCCTCACCCTGGCGCTGATTTTTCAAATGCGCCCCTTGTCTGATGAAGACAAGCTGCGTGCCTTGCAGTTACGCGCCTCGCGCCGTGGCCTGCACCTGACCGACGAAGTCGGGCATTTCATCCTCACGCGCGGCACACGCAGCATGAGCGCGCTGTTTGAATTGCTTGAGCGCCTCGATCAGGCCTCGTTGCAGGCCCAACGCAAGCTGACCATTCCCTTCTTGAAAGAAACCCTCGGCTGGTAAATACCCGCTATCCCCTTTTTATGCAGGAACGAGCTTGTCTCGCGATCTTTTGCTGTAAAAGCGCATTCCTACAAGGTTTAGGCAGTATTCAGGCGCCAGAAAACCTGCGTGTCAGACGGGCGTCTACGCAAAATCGATTGTCAGGGGTGTAAAACCTTAGATGTCACGTGAAATCGACTAAGTCACATTTTATTCGATTGAATTTGCAAATGAGGATCATAGAGGGCATAGTCGCGGTAACTTTTCCTACAGCCACGGTCGTGCCCATGCTAAAGCGCTTCGCACCCCTCGTGCCTCTCGCACTCGTTACCCTGCTTTTCGGCTGCGCTGCTCACTCGCCAGTGTCCCAGCAAGTTGTCGATTCACAGGTTCAAAAGTCATCTTCGTCGCAGTCTTCCGCTCTTTATCAGGAAGAACTGGCCACTGAAAAAGAACTGGCTCAATTTTCCGAAAACAGCAAGCCTTACGAACTGCCGGCCCTGGCTGACAGCATTCTTGAGCGCGGAATGTCCTTGATCGGTACCCGTTACCGTTTTGGCGGCACCTCTGAAGCTGGTTTCGATTGCAGTGGCTTTATCGGCTATCTGTTCAAAGAGGAAGCGGGCATGCAATTGCCGCGCTCCACCCGCGAAATGATCAACGTAAATGCACCGTTGGTCGCGCGAAACAACCTTAAACCGGGTGACCTGCTGTTCTTCAGCACCAACGGTCGCGGACGTGTCAGCCACGCTGGCATTTACCTGGGCGATGACCAGTTTATTCACTCCAGCAGCCGCCGCAGCGGTGGTGTAAGGATTGATAGCTTGGGCGACACCTACTGGAACAAGACCTTTATTGAAGCCAAGCGTGCTTTGGCCATGGCGCCAACCAGCGTAGTGGCCCGCAAGTAAAGTTAAAGTGTTACTTGAAGTTTGACTTCTAAGCGCTAGAATTCAGTCGCAATGTTAAATTCCTGAAGCCGCGAAGGTATCCCCTGTCGCGGCTTCGGGTTTCGCGGCTCAGTAGCCGTATCCAGAATCAGGAACGTTCTGTTTATGTTGACCCTGGCCCGCGTTGCCCTCATCACATTCGCCGCACTGCTCAGTGCCTGCGCAAACCGTCCTGTACCTGCTCCCGTTGAAGTCAAACCGGTTGTGTCGTCGAGTCCGATCGACGATGGTTCGCCGCTGGCGGCAGACGTATTGTTTCGTGCGTTGGGCCTGGTGGGCACGCCGTATCGCTGGGGCGGCAATACACCGGACTCAGGTTTTGATTGCAGCGGTCTGATCAAGTACGTCTACAACGACATGGCGGGTATTTCGTTGCCGCGTACCACCCGCGAAATGATCGTGATGCGTGGGCAGAATGTTGGCAAAGACCAGTTGCAAACCGGCGACCTGTTGTTCTTCGCCACCAGTGGCGGCACTCAGGTCAGCCACGCCGGTATCTACGTGGGTGAAGGTCGCTTCGTGCATGCGCCTGCCACGGGCGGCACGGTCAAGCTGGACAGCCTCAGCAAAGCCTATTGGCAAAAAGCCTACCTGAACGCCAAGCGCGTCTTGCCAACCGAGCAGCATTTGGCGCGGTTGCCTTAACTCACCGTTCAAGCGCCCCTCACCCCAACCCTCTCCCTGTATGGACCGGGGACATAGCGAACACTTTGTTCGGAGACATAGCGAACAGTTAACGAAGCTTTTTCCCTGATATTACAACCCCGGTCACTCTGTCAATTTGCGCAATACGATGGCTTCCCCAGAAGACATCGTATTGCCCATCTTCAATACCCTCTTGTACACCTACACGCTCGCCTTTAAAGCCTTTACCGAGCCTCCAGGGCTGACCCTGCCAGTAGATCTCACCTTTAGCCTGCACCTTTCGCACATGAAGCTCAGCACCGTACTCGATGGCAGGTAGCACCTCCTGATACTCCCGTGCGCTGGGCGTATAGCGAGACGCTGGTACCTGCATGCCTATGCCACCGTGCGGGCGCTCGTAGTTGTAGATCTTGCGCCATTCATCCAGCGTGAACTGCGCGCTGGGCAGGTCAATCAGACACAAGCCCTTAAAAACCTCCCTGATCATGCTGCGATGCTGTCTTTCCAGCTTGCCCTGCGTTTGAGGGTGGTAGGGGCGTGAGTGGCTCACCCTTACGCCCTGACGCATGATCCAGATTTCCAGCCCTGTATACGCATCAGGCTCGTCGCCCCACGGCGCCCCGTTGTCCATCGTCATGCGCTCAGGTAGCCCGTAATGGCGAAACGCATTGATCAAATGGGCCTGTACGGTACTGCGCTGCTCGTTGCCACAGGCGGCGATAGTTAAAAAGAAACGCGAGTGGTCATCCAGAAGTGTCAATGGATGGCAGCGACCCGTACGCATGGGCACATGGCCTTTAAAGTCCATTTGCCACAGATCATTGGGCTGCTCGTGTTCAAATCTGATGAATGGTTTGACTAGACCTGCATGAGGGTCGATGCGCTCATTACGCTTGAGAATGGCATGAACCGTACTGGCTGCAGGCATGTTGTTGCCGCGCCGCTCAAGGCATCCCTTGATCTTGCGCGCCCCCCAGCCGGTGTGCTCGATATTAAGCGCCAGTATCTGCTTCTCAGACTCGTGAGCAGTTCGATTAGGCGAACTGTGGGGTCGACGGGACCGATTTATCAGCCCGTCTTTACCCTCACATTGGAAACGCTTGAGCCATTTATAAGCAGTGGTGCGGCCGATATTGAAGTGCTCGCACAATGCTTTGATGTTAGCGCCCTCAGCCAAAGCCAAGGCGACGAATTCGAGACGAAGATCCACTGCGGACACCTCTTTCCAGGACACATCACACCTCCTAAGGGGTCAATGTGTCCTATTAAAAGTGTTCGCGATGTCTCCGAACATTGTGTTCGCTATGTCCCCGGTCCATACACTCCCGAGGGAGAGGGAACCGATTTGTGTCTTTCACAACACGTGGGTTCGCCTCGATAAAGTGGGGTGAGGGTATTTAAAGGTTTACTCCCCCGACACCCGCCACACTTTGTTGCCGACATCATCGGCCACCAGCAAGTCCCCCTGTTTATCAATGACGACCCCCACCGGGCGGCCCATGGCTTTTTCATCGGAGTTGAGGAAGCCGGTCAGCACGTCAATCGGCATGCCGTCAGGCTTGCCATCGGCAAACGGGACGAAGATCACTTTGTAGCCACTGTGCGGTTTGCGGTTCCATGAGCCGTGCTGGCCGATAAATACGCCGTCGGTGAAGTTCGGCAGTGTGCTGTTTTGCGCGAAGGCCAGGCCCAGCGAGGCAGTGTGCGGGCCGACGGCATAGTCCGGGGCAATGGCTTTGGCCACCAGCTCGGTGTTTTGCGGGTTGACCCGCACGTCGACGTGCTGCCCGTAGTAGCTGTAGGGCCAGCCATAGAAGCCGCCGTCTTGCACCGAGGTGATGTAGTCGGGCACCAGATCACTGCCGATTTCGTCGCGCTCGTTCACAGCGGTCCACAGTTTGCCGGTCTTGGGTTCCCAGTCCATGCCGTTGGGGTTACGCAGCCCGGAGGCAAAAATGCGGTGGCTGCCGGTGGCCGGGTCGACTTCCCAGATCGCCGCGCGGCCTTCTTCGATGTCCATGCCGTTTTCGCCGACGTTACTGTTCGAGCCGACACTCACGTAGAGTTTTTTGCCGTCAGGGCTGGCGATGACGTTTTTCGTCCAGTGGTGGTTCAGGCCGCTGGGCAAGTCAATGACCTTGGTCGGCTGCGCGCTGATGGAGGTTTCGCCCGGTTGATACGGGAAGCGCAGCAGCTTGTCGGCATCCGCCACGTACAGGTCGTTGCCCACCAGGGTCATGCCGAAGGGCGAATTCAGGTTTTCTAGAAACACTGTGCGGGTGTCGGCTTTGCCATCGTGGTTGGTGTCGCGCAACAAAGTGATGCGGTTGGCGCTCGGCACACCTGCACCGGCGCGGCCCATGACCTTGCTGGCGATCCACTCGCGCAGCCCCTGGCTACCATCCGGCTTGGCCGGTGCATTGCTTTCGGCCACCAGCACATCGCCATTGGGCAATACATAGAGCCAGCGCGGGTGGTCGAGCCCTTCGGCAAATGCCTGCACCTGCAAACCTTGTGCGGCAACCGGCTTGGTGCCTTGCGCCCAGCCCACCGCCGGGGCGATGTTGACGGTGGGGATCAGCGTTTTGTTCGGTGCCGGCAGAGTAGGCGTGGGGCCTGTGCCGTCGGTAACTTGCAGGGTCGAGCTTTCACCGCAGGCGGCCAACCCTGCCGCTAAAACGATGACAACAGCGTGCTGGCGCTTGAGCATATGGATCTCCATGAAAACAGTGGGCGTGTAGTCATAGAGAAGCGTAGCCGTTCAAAGGTTCAGGCTGACGGGTTTGTTTGCTGCGCAGCCCGGCACCTTTAATTGACGCTCCACCCCCAACCCTCTAACCTTCGCGGCGTGTTTCAGGTGCTCTGCAACCCAAGGTTGGCAGAGTGAAACAGGGAAGCCGGTGAGGGCGCGTTTGACCCACACAACCGCTTTGATCCCGGCGCTGCCCCCGCAACGGTAAATGAGTCAACATCACGCTCAATGCCACTGTGTTCATTGCACGGGAAGGCGCGTGGCCCGGTGCTGTTCCTTATTCAGGAACGCCCACTCATGAGCCCGGAGACCGGCCTGATCCATCCAGCACCCTTGCGGCGGGCGAAGGTGTGTCGATTGTTAACGAATTCCCCCGCCTCCCGTTTGCATTTTTTAGCCCCAACGGAGAGCTGCCATGAATGAATCCCCCGAGCGCGACGAACGTCACCTGGCGCGCATGCAACGCAAAAAAGCGATTATGGACGAACGCATTGCCAGCGCTCCCAATGAGTGCGGCCTGCTGCTGGTGTTGACCGGCAACGGCAAAGGCAAGAGCAGTTCGGCTTTCGGCATGTTGGCCCGGGCCATGGGCCACGGCATGCAGTGCGGCGTGGTGCAGTTCATCAAGGGGCGTAACAGCACCGGCGAAGAGATTTTTTTCCGTCGCTTCCCTGAACAAGTGCGCTATCACGTGATGGGCGAAGGTTTTACCTGGGAAACTCAGGACCGCCAGCGTGACATCGCCGCCGCTGAAGCCGCCTGGCAAGTGTCCCGCGAGATGCTGCGCGACCCGGCCATTGGCTTGGTGGTGCTGGATGAATTGAACATTGCGCTCAAGCACGGCTATCTCGATCTGGAGCAAGTGCTGAGCGACTTGCAAGCCCGCCCGCCGATGCAGCATGTGCTGGTCACCGGGCGCGGCGCTAAACCTGAACTGATTGACCTGGCCGATACCGTGACTGAAATGGGCGTGATCAAACATGCCTTCCAGGCCGGTATCAAAGCCCAGAAAGGCATTGAATTGTGAGTGTTGAAGCATGAGAGAGTCGCGTCATTGCCCGGCGGTGTTGATCGCCGCACCGGCCTCCGGTCAGGGCAAGACCACCGTCACCGCCGCCTTGGCCCGATTGCACCGCAATCAGGGGCGTAAGGTGCGGGTCTTTAAATGTGGCCCCGATTTTCTTGACCCCATGATCCTCGAGCGCGCCAGCGGTGCGCCGGTGTATCAGGTCGACTTGTGGATGGTCGGCGCCGACGAAAGCCGGCGCTTGCTCTGGGAAGCGGCGGGTGAATCGGACCTGATCCTTATCGAAGGGGTCATGGGCCTGTTCGATGGCACGCCGTCCAGCGCCGATTTGGCCCGCCATTTTGGCGTGCCGGTATTGGGCGTGATTGACGGTACGGCCATGGCCCAGACGTTTGGCGCATTGGCCCTGGGGCTGGCGCGCTATCAGCCGGACCTGCCGTTTGCCGGGGTGTTGGCCAACCGGGTGGGCACTGTGCGCCACGCGCAGTTGCTGGAAGGCAGCTTGACCGAAGGCTTGCGCTGGTACGGCGCGTTGTCCCGCGAAACCGGGATCGAGTTGCCCAGCCGTCATTTGGGTCTGGTGCAAGCCAGCGAGTTGAATGACCTCGATATGCGTCTGGACGCCGCCGCCAATGCCTTGGCCAGCACCTGCGAGGTAGCGCTGCCACCGCCGGTGGAATTCGCCGCGCCTGAGCCGGTGGCCATTGAGCCGTTGCTGGCCGGTGTGCGGATTGCCGTGGCGCGCGATGAAGCGTTTGCCTTTACCTATGGCGCGAGCCTGGCACTGCTGCGCGACATGGGCGCTGAACTGGTGTTTTTCTCGCCGATTCGCGACACCCAACTGCCGCAGGCCGACAGTGTGTATTTGCCCGGTGGTTACCCGGAACTCCATCACCAGGCCCTTGCGCGCAATACCTCGATGCTTGAAGCGATCCGTGCCCACCATCACGCGGGCAAACCGCTGTTGGCCGAGTGCGGCGGCATGCTTTATCTGCTAGACGCCTTGACCGATGTTGAAGGTCAGCGTGAAGCGCTGGTGGGCTTGCTCAAGGGCGAGGCGACGATGCAAAAGCGCCTGGCTGCGCTGGCCTTGCAAGCCGTCGAAATGCCCGAAGGTCTGCTGCGTGGTCACACTTATCATCACTCGTTGACCAGCACCGAACTTGAGCCCGTTGCGCGGGGGCTTAGCCCCAATGGCGGGCGCGGTGCCGAAGCGGTGTATCGCGAAGGGCGTATGACGGCGTCTTATGTGCACTTTTACTTTCCGTCCAATCCCCAGGCCATTGCCGCGTTGTTCGCGCCGTGCGCTGTGAAGGTGCCATGAGCGACAACGCATTTAGCCCTGAAGAAAAGGCCGCTGTGTACCGCGCCATTGCTGAGCGCCGCGATATGCGCCACTTCAGCGGTGGTGAAGTGGCGCCCGAGTTGTTGGCCCGCTTGCTCGAAGCCGCGCATCAGGCGCCGAGCGTGGGCCTGATGCAGCCGTGGCGGTTTATCCGCATCACCGACCGTGAGCTGCGCGGCAAGATTCAAACCGTGGTCGAAGCCGAGCGGGTACGCACCGCTGAGGCTTTGGGCGAGCGCTCAGACGAGTTCATGACGCTCAAGGTCGAAGGCATTAATGACTGCGCCGAAGTGCTGGTGGCCGCGTTGATGGATGACCGCGAAAAGCACATTTTTGGCCGTCGGACATTGCCGGAAATGGACATGGCGTCGTTGTCCTGTGCGATTCAAAACCTCTGGCTGGCGGCGCGGGTCGAAGGCCTGGGCATGGGCTGGGTGTCGTTGTTCGAACCTCAGGCGCTGGCCGATCTGCTGGGTCTGCCTGCCGGGGCCAAACCGCTGGCGGTGTTGTGCCTGGGGCCGGTCGAGCAGTTTTATCCGGCGCCGATGCTGGTGCTGGAAGGGTGGGCGCAGGCGCGCCCGCTGAGTGAGTTGGTGTACGAGAATTATTGGGGAGTGAAGCCATGAGTGTGGCGTTGTTGTGCGTAGCCGGTGTGGCGTTGGATGCGCTGCTCGGCGAGCCTAAACGCTGGCATCCGCTGGTTGCGTTTGGCCGCATGGCTGACCGTATCGAACAGCGTTTCAATTCCGGTGGCCGAGGCTGGCGCAGCCATGGCGTGACCGCCTGGGTATTGGCGGTGTTGCCGTTGACGATTCTGGCCACGGCCTTGTCATGGCTGCCCTATATCGGTTGGCTGGTGGAGATTCTGGCGCTGTACTGCGCGCTGGGCATGCGCAGCCTCGGTGAGCACGTGCAGCCGGTGGCCGAGTCCTTGCGCGCCAATGATCTGGACGAGGCGCGTACGCGGGTCGGTTATCTGGTCAGCCGGCAAACCAGCGAACTGGATGCAACCGAAGTGGCCCGGGCCGCAACTGAGTCGGTCCTGGAAAACGGCAGTGATGCGGTGTTCGCGGCGCTGTTCTGGTTTGTCGTTGCCGGTGCGCCGGGCGTGGTGCTCTACCGTTTGAGCAATACCCTGGACGCGATGTGGGGTTATCGCAACGAGCGCTTCGAGCGTTTTGGCTGGGCTGCAGCCCGCATCGACGACCTGCTTAATTACATTCCTGCACGGCTGGTGGCACTGACCTACGCCTTGCTCGGTAAAACCCGCTTGGCGTTGACCTGCTGGCGCAAGCAGGCGCCGCAATGGGACAGCCCCAATGCCGGGCCGGTGATGGCGGCCGGCGCCGGTGCGCTGGGAGTTGAGCTGGGTGGCGCAGCGATTTATCACGGTGAAGTGCATGAGCGCCCGCAGTTGGGTGAAGGCGTGCCCGCCGATGCCGATTCGATTGGCCGTGGTTGGCAGTTGGTGCAGCGCGGTGTGTGGCTGTGGTTACTGATCTTGTGCGTGGGGAGTGAGTTCTTTGCTTGAGCATGGTGGACGTTTGCGTCAGGCGGCCCTCGACTACGGCATCGCCGAGTCGCAATGGCTGGACTTGTCCAGTGGCCTCGCGCCCTGGCCTTTTGCAATCCCGGCGATCCCTGAGCGGGCCTGGGCGCGTTTGCCCGAAACCGATGACGGGCTGGAGCAGGCGGCTTGCGAGTATTACGGCGCCCCCCACGTATTGCCGGTGCCGGGTTCGCAATGCGCGATCCAGTTGCTGCCGCGTCTGCGCCGCAGTGGCAAGGTCGGCGTGCTGTCACCGTGCTACGCCGAACATGCCGAATCATGGCGGCGCAATGGCTTCATCGTGCGTGAAGTCCTGGAGCAGGAAGTCGACATCTACCTCGACACCCTCGATGTGCTGGTGGTGGTCAACCCCAACAACCCCACGGGCCTGAGCCTGCCCCCCGAGCGTTTGCTCGACTGGCACGCACGGCTGGCCCAGCGCGGCGGCTGGCTGGTGGTGGACGAAGCCTTTATGGACAACACCCCCGAGTTGAGTCTGGCTGCCGAGAGTGGGCGCAGCGGATTGATTGTGCTGCGTTCGTTCGGCAAGTTTTTCGGCCTGGCCGGGGTGCGGTTGGGCTTTGTGCTGGCGGAGCTTAAATTGCTCAAGCTGCTGGCAGAGCAAGTCGGCCCGTGGGCCGTCAGCGGCCCGACGCGGATTGTCGGCCAGGCGTGCCTGCTCGACACCCAAGGCCATGCCCGGCAGCGAGAGCGCAGTGAGTTGGCCAGTGCCCGCTTGCAGCACTTGCTGGGCCAGCATGACTTGCTCCCGCAGGGCGGCTGCGCCTTGTTCCAGTGGCTGATCACCCCAGAGGCCGAGCAGCTTTACGACTTTATGGCCCGGCGCGGGATTTTGCTGCGCCTGTTTGCCAGCAACAGCAGCGTGCGTTTTGGCCTGCCTGCCGATGAAGCCGACTGGTTGAAGCTGCAAGAGGCTTTGCAGGCTTATAGCCAATCGCGAACCAAGGACGTTTCATGAGCACATTGATGGTGCAGGGCACCACTTCCGATGCGGGCAAAAGCACGCTGGTAACGGCGTTGTGCCGCTGGCTGACCCGCGAGGGCGTGCGCGTGGTGCCGTTCAAGCCGCAGAACATGGCGCTCAACAGTGCCGTGACCGCTGAAGGCGGCGAAATTGGCCGCGCCCAGGCCGTACAGGCGCAGGCCGCCGGTTTGCCGCCGCACACCGATATGAATCCGGTGTTGCTCAAGCCCAACAGCGACACCGGCGCCCAAGTGATCATCCATGGCCGCGCCGTCACTACCATGAACGCGGTGGCGTATCACGACTACAAGGCCATCGCCATGCAAGCGGTGCTGGCTTCGCATCAACGGCTGAGTGCCGCGTACCCGGTGGTCATGGTTGAAGGGGCGGGCTCTCCGGCCGAGATCAACCTGCGCGCCGGTGACATCGCCAACATGGGTTTTGCCGAAGCGGTGGATTGCCCGGTGGTGCTAATTGCCGACATCAATCGGGGCGGCGTTTTCGCGCACTTGGTTGGCACCCTGGAGTTGCTCTCCGAGACAGAGCGGGCACGGGTCAAAGGCTTCATCATCAACCGTTTTCGCGGTGACATTGCCTTGCTGCAACCGGGCCTCGACTGGTTGGAAGAGCGCACCGGCAAACCGGTGATTGGCGTATTGCCCTACGTGCTGGATTTGCACCTTGAGGCCGAAGACGGCATCGACCAGCGCCAGACCGACAAGGTCGAGCACGTGCTCAAAGTGGTGGTGCCGGTATTGCCGCGCATCAGCAACCACACCGACTTCGACCCGCTGCGCTTGCACCCGCAGGTGGATTTGCAGTTTGTCGGGCCGGGGCAGGCGATCCCGCCGGCTGACTTGATCATCCTGCCGGGTTCAAAAAGCGTGCGCAGTGACCTGGCGTATTTGCGCGCCAATGGCTGGGAAACGGCGATCAATCGCCACCTGCGCTACGGCGGCAAGGTGCTGGGTATTTGCGGTGGTTTGCAGATGCTCGGGGAGCAGGTGCATGACCCGTTGGGGCTGGAAGGGGCGCCCGGTTCGAGCGATGGTTTCGGCTTGCTGGGCTTCAGCACTGAACTGGCCGCCGAGAAGCAGCTGCGCAACGTGCGCGGCCATTTGTTGCTGGAAGACGCCGAGGTCAACGGCTACGAAATTCACGCCGGTGTCACCACGGGGGCAGCGCTGGAGCAACCGGCGGTGCGTCTGGATGACGGCCGTTGTGACGGCGCGCAGAGTGCTGACGGGCATATTCTCGGCACGTACCTGCACGGCTTGTTCGAATCGCCTGAGGCCTGCGGCGCGTTACTGCGCTGGGCCGGGTTGCAGAACGTGCAGCACGTCGACTACCACGGCCTGCGCGAGCGCGACATCGAACGCCTGGCCGATCTGGTTGAGAAACACCTGGACACGGCGTACTTGCGCGAGCTTTGCGGTATTTAACTGTAGGCGCGAGCTTGCCTCGCGATCTTTTGATCTTCTAAAAGATCGCGAGGCAAGCTCGCTCCTACAGGGATCACCCTTTAGAGGTTTTTAAACATGCAGCAACTGATTTTGGGTGGCGCCCGTTCGGGTAAAAGCCGCTTGGCCGAGAAGCTCGCGGCCGACTCTGGCTGCGCTGTCATCTACATCGCCACCAGCCAGCCGCTGGACGGCGAAATGAACGAGCGGGTTCGCCTGCACCGTGAGCGTCGCCCCGCACAGTGGGGCTTGATCGAAGAGCCGATTGCGCTGGCCCGCGTGCTGCGTGAAAACGCCGGTGCACAGACCTGCCTGCTGGTGGATTGTCTGACCTTGTGGCTGACCAATCTGCTGATGCTTGAAGACCCGCAGCGCTTGAGCGTCGAGCGTGAGGCGCTGCTGGAGTGCCTGGCTGGATTGCCGGGGCACATTGTATTTGTAAGCAACGAAACCGGAATGGGTGTCGTGCCGCTGGGCGAATTGACTCGCCGTTACGTCGATGAAGCCGGTTGGTTGCATCAAGCCTTGGCCGAACGTTGCCAGCGAGTCGTACTGACCGTGGCGGGCCTGCCCCTGACATTGAAAGGAACTGCGCTATGAACACCCCGTGGTGGCTGAACCCGTGCAAAGCGGTTGATCGTGAGGTGCAAGCGGCGGCGGCCGAGCGCCAGCAGCAGTTGACCAAACCGGCGGGTTCGCTGGGGCAACTGGAAACCCTGGCTGTGCAACTGGCCGGGTTGCAGGGGCGCTTGAAACCGCGTGTCGATCAGCTGTGGATTGCGATTTTTGCCGGTGATCATGGCGTGGTCGCCGAGGGCGTATCGGCTTACCCGCAGGAAGTGACCGGGCAGATGCTGGCCAACTTTGTCAGCGGTGGGGCGGCAATCAGCGTGCTGGCCCGTCAATTGGGTGCGCACCTGGACGTCGTCGACCTGGGCACGGTAACGCCGATGCTCAACCTGCCGGGTGTGCGGCATTTACAGCTGGGCGCGGGCACCGCCAATTTCGCCGCAGGCCCTGCCATGTCAGATGCTCAGGGCCTGAAAGCCCTGGCGGCCGGTCGTGACAGCGTGGTGCGGGCACAAGAGCTGGGCAGCGAGTTGTTCGTGGGCGGCGAGATGGGCATTGGCAACACGGCCTCGGCCAGTGCCGTGGCCAGTGCGCTGCTGCAATGCCCGGCGTATGAGCTGACCGGGCCGGGGACCGGGCTGGACGCTGCGGGCGTGAGCCACAAGGCGCGGGTGATTGAGCAAGCGCTGGCGTTTCATGACGGCTACCTGGACGACCCGCTGCAAACCTTGTTCCGCTTGGGTGGTTTTGAAATCGCGGCCCTGGCCGGTGCCTATGTGGCGTGCGCGCAAGCGGGCATTGTGGCGTTGGTCGACGGGTTTATTTGCACCGTCGCCGCCATGGTTGCCGTGCGCTTGAACCCTGAATGCCGGGAATGGCTGGTGTTTGGCCATCGCGGTGCTGAACACGGGCATCGTCGTGTCCTGCAAAGCTTGCAGGCTGAGCCGTTGCTCGACCTCGGTTTGCGTTTGGGTGAAGGCAGTGGCGCTGCATTGGCGGTGCCGTTGGTGCGTCTGGCCTGCGACCTGCATGGGCAGATGGCAACGTTTGCTGAGGCGGCTGTCGCGGATCGCCCGGCATGAGCGTGACCCTGGACTTGCTGCGCCACGGTGAAACCGAGCTGGGCGGCGGGCTGCGCGGCAGCCTTGATGATGCGCTGACGCCCGTGGGCTGGGAGCAAATGCGCGCAGCCGTTCAGGGCCAAGGCCCGTGGGACCGGATTGTCAGTTCGCCGTTGCAGCGCTGTGCTTTGTTCGCCCAAGAACTGGCTGGGCAACTGGCGCTGCCAGTGACGTTCGACAAAGACCTGCAAGAGCTGCACTTTGGCGAGTGGGAAGGGCAGAGCGCCGCCGCACTGATGCAGACCGATGAGCAGGCACTGGGCCTGTTTTGGGCAGACCCTTACAGTTTCACCCCGCCTCAGGGCGAGCCGGTGCTTGAGTTCTCGCAGCGGGTGCTGGCGGCGGTCACGCGCTTGCAGCAGGCCTACGCGGGGGAGCGGGTGCTAGTGGTGTGCCACGGCGGGGTGATGAAGTTGCTGCTGGCGCAGGCCCGTGGTCTGCCCCGTGAGCAGTTGCTGAACATTCAGGTGGTTAATGGTGCGCTGTTCGAGTTGCAGGTCGACGCACACGGCGTTTTGAGCGAGGGGCGCTGAACATGTTGCCGTTCTGGATTGCCTTGCAGTTTCTGAGCAGCTTGCCGATCCGCTTGCCCGGCATGCCGCAACCCCAGGAGTTGGGGCGGTCGTTGTTGTTCTATCCGCTGGTCGGGCTGTTGTTTGGCGTGCTGTTGTGGGCGCTGAACGGCCTGTTGGCCGGGGCGCCGTTGCTGTTGCATGCGGCGCTGTTGCTGAGCGCCTGGGCGTTGCTCAGTGGCGGCTTGCACCTGGACGGACTGGCTGACAGCGCGGATGCCTGGCTGGGCGGCTTTGGGGATCGTGAGCGCACCCTGACCATCATGAAAGACCCGCGCAGCGGCCCGATCGCCGTGGTCACGTTGGTGCTGGTGTTGTTGCTCAAGTTCTGTGCCTTGCTGGCGTTGATCGAGCAGCAACACACGGCCGTCTTGTTGATCGCCCCGCTGATCGGCCGCAGTGCGTTGCTGGCGGTGTTTCTGACCACGCCTTACGTGCGTGCGGGCGGCTTGGGCCAGGCCTTGGCCGATCACTTGCCGCGCAAGGCGGGTTGGTGGGTGCTGGGGTTCAGTGCTGTGGCCTGTGTTGTGTTGGCCGGTACTGCCGGGATGTGGGCCTTGCTGCTGGCGGCGTTGGGCTTTGTGTGGCTGCGCCGGGTGATGATGCAGCGCTTGGGCGGCACCACGGGCGATACGGCAGGTGCGCTGCTGGAGCTGCTGGAAGTACTGGTTTTAGTGGGGTTGGTGCTGGTGGCAGACTGACCCCCGATGTTGTTTAAATCTTGATTCTCCTTCATTGCGGGTATATACATACAAAATGTTACCAACCCAGTGTTTATGCACCAACCTGCGACGTGCTTCGCGGGGCATCAGCCGACATTACGACGGAGCCCTGGATGGCTTCGGGATCAACGTTGCGCAGTTTTCATTGATGAGCAACCTCAAGCGACTGGACCAGCCGAGTATTTCCAGCCTGGCCGAGGCCATGGGGCTGGATCGCAGTACTTTGGGGCGTAACCTGCGGGTGCTGGAAGGCGCTGGCCTGGTGAAGATGTCTGAAGGTGAGGACCATCGTAATCGGCTGGTCTGCCTGACCGAAGAGGGTGAGAGGCGCTTCAATGCTGCCTGGCCAGCCTGGGAGGCCGCACAACAGCGGTTGGTCGCGCGTTTGGGAGAAGACCGGCGCGAACAGTTGCTGCAGTTATTGGATGAGCTGGCGGGTGTCGATTAGCACCCGTTATACGAATAAGAATGGGTATATACCCGCATCAGGAGAATAGCAATGACATCGGTGTGGCGAACGAGCGGGTGGGTGCTGCTGGGCAGTGCGTTGATTTTGGCACTGTCATTGGGGGTCAGGCACGGCTTTGGTCTGTTCTTGCCGCCCATGAGTGCGCAGTTCGGCTGGGGGCGAGAGGTGTTTGCCTTCGCCATCGCCTTGCAGAACCTGATCTGGGGCCTGGCTCAGCCGTTCACCGGTGCATTGGCCGATCGCTTTGGCGCCGCCAAGGTGGTGATTGTCGGCGGTGTGCTCTATGCCGTCGGGCTGGTGCTGATGGGCATGTCGGACTCGTTGCTGACGCTGTCGTTGAGTGCTGGCCTATTGATTGGTATCGGCCTGTCCGGCACGTCGTTTTCGGTCATTTTGGGTGTGGTCGGCCGTGCTTTGCCGCCCGAGAAACGCAGCATGGGCATGGGGATCGCCAGTGCGGCGGGCTCTTTTGGCCAGTTTGCAATGCTGCCTGGCACGCTGGGATTGATCGGCTGGCTTGGCTGGTCGTCTGCCTTGCTGGTGCTGGGCTTGCTGGTGGCCATGATCGTGCCGTTAGTGAGCATGCTCAAGGACCGGCCAACACCGAGTCTGGGCGGCGAGCAAACGCTCAAGGAAGCGCTGCGTGAGGCCTGCACTCACTCGGGCTTCTGGCTGCTGGCGTTTGGTTTTTTTGTCTGCGGGTTTCAGGTGGTGTTTATCGGCATCCACTTGCCGGCCTACCTGGTCGATCAGCATTTGCCTGCCACCGTAGGCACCACGGTATTGGCCCTGATTGGCCTGTTTAATATTTTGGGTACTTACACCGCCGGATGGCTGGGCGGGCGTATGTCCAAACCGCGTTTGCTGACCGCGCTGTACCTGGCGCGCGCTGTGGTGATCGTGGTGTTCTTGTGGGCGCCGCTGTCGCAATTCAGCGCTTATCTGTTTGGCATGGCGATGGGCTTTTTGTGGCTCTCGACCGTGCCACTGACCAACGGTACCGTCGCCACAATGTTTGGCGTGCGTAACTTGTCGATGCTGGGCGGGATTGTTTTCCTGTTCCATCAACTGGGCGCATTTCTGGGCGGTTGGCTGGGCGGCGTGGTCTATGATCAAACCGGTAGTTACGAGCTGATCTGGCAAGGTTCTATCGTGCTCAGTCTGTTGGCAGCGGCCTTGAACTGGCCGGTGCGTGAGCATCCGGTTGCGCGTTTGCAGGCACAAGGGAGCATGGCGTGAGTTCACTGTGGCTTTGGTTGGGTGGCATCAGTGCAGGCTTTTTGCTGCTGGCCCTGAGTTGGTGGGGCTGGCATCAAGGTGGCCTGGCCTTGCTGGAGTTAGGCATGGGCACTTGCTAGTGCCGTGCCGGGGCGAGTAAGTTCTGTGCCTGCACCTCTATAAAGGACACGAACAATGCTAAAGCGCTGGATTGCGATGCCCGTACTGTTGTTGGCGTGCGCGGGTTCTGTCTGGGCGGCTGATTGCCCGTCTTTGCTTGAAGGTTCATTGCCCAAACTACGGGCTAAAGAGTCGATCGATCTGTGTAAGCAGTTTGCCGGCAAGCCTTTGTTGATTGTGAACACGGCCAGCTTTTGCGGGTTTGCGCCCCAGTTTGAAGGCCTGGAGGCGATAAACCAGCGCTTTAAGGGGCAGGGGCTGGAAGTGATAGGCGTACCGTCCAATGACTTCAAGCAAGAGGCCAAAGATGGCGAAGAGACGGCCAAGGTCTGCTACGTCAATTACGGCGTGACCTTCACCATGACTGAGCCGCAAAAGGTGCGAGGTGACGGTGCAACGCACCTGTTCAAGGTCCTGGCTGAACAAAGCAGCACGCCCAAGTGGAATTTCTACAAGTACGTGGTGGACCGCAAAGGCAATGTGATTGCCAGCTTCTCGAGCCTGACAAAACCGGACAATCCGGAGTTGATTGAAGCTATAGAAAAAGCCATCGCCTCAAAGTCCTGATTCCTACACAAGAAAAAGCCCCGCCTCTGCAAAGAGAGCGGGGCTTTTTAGTTCAGGCTGTGTGAGCGTCAGGCTCTCGCAAGCTTAGAACTTGTACGTTGCACCGACAGCAAAGCCGTTGGCGCTGTTTTCGTACTTGGCGCTGTAGTTGTTGATGCCTTTGGAATCGTTAACTTTGACCGACTCTTCTTTCAGGTAAGAGTAAGCCACGTCGATAACCAGATTCTCGTTAACGGCATAACCGGCACCCAAGCTGAAGATCGTCCGGTCACCAGTAGGGATGCGTGGCGAGCGATTTTCATTGTTGGTAGGCGATTGGTCCCAGGTCAAACCGGTACGCAGTACCCACTGCTTGTTCAACTGATACGACGTACCGATGGCGTAAGCCCAGGTGTCGTGCCAGTTTTGTTCTTCTTTGATGGTCGTGAACGCTTGAGCGCCGCCAGCACCGGCGTTGGCCATGGTCACGCCTTTGTTCTGCACGGTGATGTCTTTCAAGCGGCTCCAGCGGGTCCAGGTGCTACCGGCATAGACCTTCCAGGCATCAGACAGATCTTGGGTAACGGACAAGTCCCAGGATTCCGGGGTGTCGATCGACAGCGAAGCGTCATAGCGGTTGCTTTGCAGCAACTGTGGCGGAGTACCTGCGCCCGCTCCGATTTCGGTGTGGCCTTTAAGCTTGTAGGTCACTTTGGAGTGGTAGGTCAGACCGACACGGGTAGTGTCTGTGGCTTGCACCAGAACACCGGCGTTCCAGCCCAGTGCGGTGTCATCACCCTTGATCTTGACGTGGGCTTCAGGTGTACCGGGCACCAGCGCAAGATCCGACTCCAGCTTGCCGGAGATGCGGTTGATGGTCGGGCCAAAACCTACCGAAACGCGATCGTTGAAGGCGTAGCTGACAGTTGGCTGCAGGGTTACGACTTTCACGTCGCTGGTGCTGCCGAAGGCGCGGCCCTGGAAGTTATGTTCATATTCAGTGGCGAGACCAAAAGGCGCGTACACGCCGAAGCCGACGGCCCACTGGTCATTGAGCTTGTTGGTGTAGAAGCCCATTGGTACGCCAGTGAAGGGAACCATGTCGCCTTTGTTGCTGCCTTTGACGTTGCCGTTGGCATTTTTGATATCGGTTGAGGCGTCGATCACGGCGATACCGCCTGTGACCTGTTGTCCGCTCAGGCGGGACATACCGGCAGGGTTACCGAAAACGGTACTTGCATCGTCAGCAGAAGATGAGCGACCTGCGAAGCCGGTCCCCATACCGCTAACGCTTTGTTCGTTGAGGGCGAAGCCGCTTGCGAAAATCTGGCTGGAAGCCAAAGTGACAGCGAGGCTAAGTGTGGTCTTGAGCATTACTTTTTTCATTATTAGAACTCCTTTTGATCACCGGACGAAAGCTACCAACATTTTTGTAAGAGCGCTATAGGCTAAATCGCAGAAGATAACGATGTTTTGTAGGACAATCCGACCGTTTTCCGATCATTTACAGGTTTGCAGTGGGTTGAAAAATCTCAAGCCGCTTGGTTGAGAACGGTCATGCAGTCGCGCCCAACATCCTTGAAAGTGTGCAAACGTCCTTTTAGCTCAACTACTTGGCGCTACTGCAGGTCTTGCGGGTGTGCTGTCGGTGTAAAGGTTGGCTGACTGCAATGCCTGGCAACAAAACATTGGCGTACAAAGTGTATTTTTGTTTGGTCAGGTTAACTTTGATGCAGTTATGTAAAGCTTCAGCTCCCTGGCGTGATCCCTGTGCAGCTTCGGCGTCTGAAAATGGCCGGCGGCACCCAGGCGCTTGGCAGCTGTGGGTCGTGAGGGTGCGCCGGAAGCGGTTTTTACCGCTTGAGTTGAAGTGTAGTGTCATATCTCTGCTGTAAAGCTCTGTTTTTAAATCGTTTGTAGCTTCTAGGTGTAAACGATATATCCGCAAGTGCTTAAGCGATGCCGGATATTTCTTAAATGACGCCCAACAAAAAGCCCTGCTGTTCGGGCAGGGCTTGTTGGGTAAGCGCTTGCGGGTCTTAGGCGATAAGTGCCTGACGAGTACGCTCGATCACAGCTTGCAGAGGCTCTGCGCTGGAATATTGATCGGGGTACAGGCGTTCGCTGTGACGGGCGATGCCGTGTTCGTTGACCAGGGTGAAGCTGAAGCAGCCTTTGCGAGCGGCCATAATCAGGCAGTTCATTGGAGCAAAAGCGTTGGTTAGGGTGCGAATGGCATCCTGAGTCTGGATTTGAGTATTCATAGTTATTAGGTGTTCCTACAAAAGACACGGATATGATCCGTGCTGCGTTAAAACGTTCCAGTGACGTCGGGCCATTTTGGCGGGACGAAGAACCTGTCTGGAACAAAGCCGCCAGTTGGAGCGCATTAAGTATGTGGCGCTTGGGCTGGCAGGTAGGTACTTAGGAGGGCAGGCAATCACAACAAGAGCTAAGGTTCCGTGCTCTGGGTGAAGATCCTGATCAATTTGCAGGTTGGTTCGGTCAGAGTAAAAAACTTCGCGATACCCTTTGCTTGTTCAAAGGCTGTATCGGCACAAGATTTACCTGGAAACCATCTTGGGGGTCGATCCCGTTTTATCAGCGCGGCCATCTATCTGAGAGGCTGCTGAGGGATTTGTTCGGCCCGAATTGACTTTCAGCTTGGTACTAACGCTGCGGATACTATCTGGTTGAAAATTTAAATGCAAGTGTGCTAGCAAAAAAACATCCTGCAACGGTGTGCGGGGCATCACGCACAACAGGCCGTATCGGGGCTGTTATTAGCCTGTTTTAGGCAATATTCCACGCGGGCTTGCCATATTGGCGAGCGTCACACGGGTGTTGAATGGGGGTGTTTTCTGCAGGTGAGTCCTACATTTTTTGCCTCTGAATCGCCCTGCGCGCTGCACGGAATGTGATCTTTTGCACATTTGCAACACAACCAACATATTCGTCTGCGAGGTCAAAGTCGACAGCTGTCTAGCCTGTTCCGCAAATTTAAGTCAATGAAAAACATCGTTTTTTTTAATTGGTGAAAAAATCGACAGTTTGACTCTAGGCCCCGTAGGGTGGGGGTTTGCGGGGGGTAAACGAGGGTTGTCCACTGACTTATCCACAGGATCTGTGGATTGTCACGCGCGCTTGCTCTAGATCGCGGGTATAGACTTTTTTCGGCTTTACCCAAGCGAAAAAAGGAGTAGAGTGGCGCGCCTTCTGTTCTGCCCTACAGTGTTTTATGAAGTTTCGCACAGCTACTTCCTCTGCTACTCGCTCCAGCACATCGCCCGCAGCGCCCAAACGCTTTTCTTTGCGCATTGCGGTCTGGCTGCTGGACAACCCTCACCTGGGCGCTAAATCCAGCGTCAAACACGTTGCCGGCCATTTGCTCAAGCAGCCTGCCCGCCAAGGCGTGGTGCTGGCGCAAAGCCGTTTGGGACAATTGATGTGCCGTGATTGTGGAAGCTCCCGGGACCAACGCATTGGTCACGAGCTTTTGCGTCAGGCCGCCCGCGCCGGTGACCGCGTTGCTCAACAGGAATTGAGCAAGATCGAAGACTGAGCTGTCTTCGTGCCCTGAGCTTGGTTAACCTTGCTTTTTTACCTTGCGCGGAGTGGTTATGGCCCTGGACCTGAGCAGTATTTTGCTGGGCTTGGCGTTGGCAGGCGTGCCGTTGTTGGCGTTCGTTTGGCAATTGCAGCGGCACGCCAGCGGGCATCAAGCCGAGTTGAACCTGCTCGAAGAGCGCCTGAATATGGCCCAGTTGGCTCAGGACGGTCTGAGTGCGCAACTGGACGCCAGCCGCGATGAAATCAGTGACTTGGGGCAGGCCAACACGGCCAAGCAGGCCGATCTGGCGGCACTGCGCCGCGAGGTCGAACTGTTGCAGGTAGAGCGCGACAACGCGCGTGATGCTGCCCACGCCTGGAACCTGGAACGCGCACAGAAAGAAGCCGAGCTGCGTCACCTCGGCGCTCAGGCTGCCGGTCTGAGCGCCGAATTGCGCGAGCAACAAGAAAGCCATCAACAACGTTTGTGCGATCTGCAAGGGTCGCGAGATGAATTGCGCGCGCAGTTTTCGGAGCTGGCCGGCAAGATTTTTGACGAGCGCGAACAACGTTTTGCGCAAACCAGCAATGAGCGTCTGGGCCAATTGCTCGACCCGCTTAAAGAGCGCATCCAGTCTTTCGAAAAGCGCGTCGAAGAAAGTTATCAGCAGGAAGCCCGTGAGCGCTTCTCGCTGGGTAAAGAGCTGGAGCGCCTGCAGCAACTTAACCTGCGCTTGAGCGACGAAGCCACCAACCTCACGCGCGCCTTGAAAGGCCAGAAGACCCAGGGCAACTGGGGCGAGCTGATTCTGGAGCGGGTGCTTGAGCATGCCGGGCTCGAAAAGGGCCGCGAGTATCAAACCCAGGTCAGCCTGAAGGGGCCGGATGGCGAGCGCTTTCAGCCGGACGTGTTGATCCTGTTGCCGGGCGACAAGCAGGTGGTGGTCGACTCCAAAGTCAGCCTGACGGCGTATCAGCAGTTTGTCGGTGCCGATGACGACGTGATCGGCCAGGCGGCGCTTAAACAGCATGTGCTGTCACTGCGTAATCACGTCAAAGGTCTGGCCGGCAAAGACTATAAACGTCTGGAAGGTCTGCACAGCCTGGATTTCGTGTTGTTGTTCGTGCCCATCGAAGCGGCTTTTTCAGCGGCGCTGCAAGCCGAACCCAACCTGTTTCAGGAGGCCTTTGACCGTAACATCGTGATCGTCAGCCCGACCACATTGCTCGCCACCTTGCGGGTGATCGACAGCCTGTGGAAGCAGGAGCGCCAGAGCCAGAACGCCCGAGAAATCGCCGAGCGGGCCGGTTGGCTGTACGACAAGTTTGTGCTGTTTATCCAGGACCTGGATGAAGTGGGTAATCGTCTTCAGCAGTTGGATAAAGCCTACGCAGCAGCACGCAACAAACTGACCGATGGGCGCGGCAACCTTGTCAGCCGCAGTGAGCAGCTCAAATTGCTCGGCGCCCGGGCGAGCAAGAGCTTGCCGCCCGAACTGCTGGAGCGGGCCATGACCGACATCAACGGCGTAGCGCACCCGGCTGAGTAGCTGCGTCGCCTCACCCCGCCCTGTAGGAGCGAGCTTGCCTCGCGATCTTTTTACGATCAAAAGATCGCGAGACAAGCTCGTACCTACAACGGCACATGCCGGCTCAGCAATGCTCTCAACACTGCGGGCTTGACCGGTTTACCCAGATACTCCAGCCCCGCCGCGTGCACTTCGGCGATCATTTCCTGGCGTCCGTCGGCGCTGATCACCACGCCCGGTACGGGCTCGCCCAGTTGCGCGCGCAGCCAGCCCATCAGCTCGGTGCCGGTTTCGCCGTTGTCCAGGTGGTAGTCGACCAACACCAGTTGCGGGCGCACGCCGTCGTTTAGCAAGGCTGCGCATTCATCGCGGTTTCTGGCGGTCCACACGCGGCAGCCCCAGCGCGTCAGCAGGCTCTGCATGCCGATCAAAATGCTGTCTTCGTTGTCGATACACAGCACTTGTGCACCCGTCACCGATTGGCTTTTTGGCTCGCTGGGCACCGCTTGTGGTGCGGCTTGGGCCTGTGCCAGCGGCACGCTGACGCTGAACACGCTGCCTTTGCCCGGCCATGAGCGCACTTGCAGGGTGTGCCCGAGCACTCGGCACAGGCCGTCAGCAATCGCCAAGCCCAACCCCAGGCCTTTTTCGGCGCGGGTCTGGTGGCTGTCCAGGCGTTTGAATTCTTCGAAAATCACTTGCAGCTTGTCTTGCGGGATACCGGGGCCTCGATCCCAGACCTCCAGGCACAAGTGCTGGCCACGGCGGCGCACGCCCAGCAGTATCGGGCCCTTGGCGTAACGGAAGGCGTTGGTCAGGAAGTTTTGCAGGATGCGCCGCAGCAGCTTGATGTCGCTGCTGACCCGCAAGCGGCTGCCACGTACCCGGAACTTGAGGCCTTGCTCTTGTGCCTGGGCGGTAAATTCAGTGCCCAGGGTATTGAACAGATCATTGATTGCAAATGGCTTGATGTCGGGTGTGAATTTGCCGTTTTCCAGGCGGGAAATATCCAGCAAGTCGCTGATCAAGTCTTCGGCTGAACGCAGCGAACTGTCCAGATGTTGCACCAGTTTCTGCGCTTCCGGGCTTAAGTCTTCCTGGTGCGAAAGGGCGGCCGAGAACAGTCGCGCCGCATTCATGGGCTGCATCAGGTCATGGCTGACAGCGGCCAGAAAGCGGGTTTTCGATTGGTTGGCGGCCTCGGCAATGCCTTTGGCTTCGGTCAGCGCCTTGTTCAGTTCCGACAGTTCACGGGTTCGCTCGGCGACGCGCTGTTCCAGGCCTTCGTTGGCCTCGGTGAGCGCCTGTTCGGCCTCACGGAACGCGGTAATGTCGGTAAAACTCATGACGAACCCGCCGCCTGGCATGGGGTTGCCGATCAGTTCGATCACCCGGCCATTGGGGAACAGGCGTTCAGAGGTGTGCGCCCGGCCTTGGCGCATCCAGTGCAAGCGGCGCGCCACGTGCACTTCTGCTTCGCCGGGGCCGCACAGGCCGCGTTCGGCGTTATGGCGAATAATGTCGGCAATCGGGCGGCCAACGCTGATGAGTCCCTCCGGGTAGTCGAACAGTTCCAGGTAGCGGCGGTTCCAGGCCACGAGCCGCAGGGACTGGTCGACCACGCTGATGCCCTGGGTGATGTTTTCGATTGCGCCCTGGAGCAAGGCACGGTTGAACTGCAACACTTCTGACGCTTCGTCGGCAATGCGTACGACGTCTTCAAGCTGCATTTCCCGGCCTTCAATGGCGGCCTTAACCACCGCGCGGGTAGACGACGCGCCCAGTACACCGGCCAGCAAGCGCTCGGTATGGGCGATCCATTCGCCATCTGCGTTCTGATTGGGGTTGAAGCCTTTGCCCTGGCGGTAGGCGAAGCGGATAAAGCTCTGGCGGGCGCGTTCTTCGCCGACAAAGCGGGCCGCCAGTGTCAGCAGGTCGTTGATTTGCACTGAGAGCATGGAGCGGCCGCTGGGGTGGCTGCTGATTTCCTGGCCGATAAAACGTCCGGCCTGCCAGTGCTCCGACACTCGGGTACGCGACAGCACCGAGACCCAGGCAAACAGGGTGAAGTTACCGGCCAGCGACAGCACCACGCCCTGTGTCAGCGGGGTGATCGGCAGACCCAGCGGGTTGCTGTGCAGCCACGCCAGCCCCGGAAAGTGATTTAGATGCCAGCCCATGCTGTGGGCGATCAGCGGCAGCACCAGGGTGTAAAACCAGATAAACGTACCGGTCGCCAACCCGGCAAAAACACCCCGGCGGTTGGCTTGTTTCCAGTACAGCGCGCCAAGCATTGCGGGCGCCAGTTGAGTGACCGCCGCGAAGGAAATTTGCCCGATGGTGGCCAGGCTGGCCGTGGAACCCAGCAAGCGGTAACTGACATACGCCAGCAGCAGGATGACCACGATCGACACGCGGCGCACCGAGAGCATCCAGTAACGGAACACTTCAAACGGGCGCTCGGCGTTTTTGTGGCGCAACAACCACGGCAACAGCATGTCGTTGGACACCATGGTCGACAGCGCCACGCTGGCCACAATCACCATGCCGGTGGCGGCCGAGGCGCCGCCAATAAAGGCCAGCAACGCCAGCGCCGGGTGAGCCTGGGCCAGTGGCAGGCTGATCACGAACGAGTCCGGCAGCACCGAGCTAGGCAGCATCATTTGCCCGGCCAGGGCAATCGGCACAACAAACAGCGCCGCTAATATCAGGTAGGCCGGGAACACCCATTTGGCCAGGCGCAGGTCTTGCGGCTCGATGTTCTCAACCACGGTGACGTGGAACTGCCGGGGCAGGCAGATGATCGCCATCATGGCGACGCCGGTTTGCACCACCATCGATGGCCAGTTGATGGTTTCTTTCCAGTACTCTTCAAGGCGCGGCGCCAGCATGGCCTGGCTGAACAGGTCGTCGAAACCGTCATACAGGCCGAAGGTGACAAACGCGCCGACCGCTAAAAAGGCGAAGAGTTTGACCAGCGATTCGAAGGCAATGGCCAGCACCATGCCCCGGTGGTGTTCTGTTGAGTCGAGGTTGCGGGTACCAAACACGATGGTGAACAGGGCCAGCACCAGTGACACCAGCAACGCCGTGTCCTGGGCGCGAGTGCCGGTGGCGTCTGCGCCGGCACCGATCAGCAGGTTAACGCCGAGCACGATGCCTTTAAGTTGCAGGGCGATGTAAGGCAGCACGCCGACCAGGCAGATCAAGGCCACGACAATCGCCAGTGACTGGGATTTGCCATAGCGTGCAGCAATAAAGTCGGCAATCGAGGTGATGTTCTCTTGCTTGCTGATCATCACCATTTTTTGCAGGACCCAGGGTGCGCAGACCAACAGCAGCACCGGCCCCAGGTAAATCGGCAAGAACGCCCAGAGTTGTTCGGCGGCCTGGCCTACGGCGCCAAAGAAGGTCCAGCTGGTGCAGTACACCGCCAACGACAAACTGTAGACCCACGCGCGTACCCGCGGCGGCAGCGGTTTGCTGCGCCGGTCACCATAAAAGGCAATGGCGAACATGATGGCCATATAAGCCAGGGCGACGGCGGCAATCAGCCCGCTGGACAACGACATGGAGACTCCTGAAGGTAAATAGACCCGGGCGATCCGGCCCGCAAGTCTAGTCTCGCACGATGTTTAAATCGCGTCAGGCTCGACCATGGTCTGAGCGCGGCCTGGTGTCGCAGGGCGGCTCATTGGCCCAGTGCCAGGTTGATTTGCTCATTCAGTTGTTCAAGCGTTAATGGCGCTTCGGCAAACAAGATGCGAAACACCACCGGGGCGACGATCACGTTCAGCAGGCGGTCAATGTCTGGCAGTTGGTCGACGTGCCCACGGTGACGTTCGAGGATGATCCGCAACTGAGCGCCGAGGATCTGCACGCAGGTCCCTTTGGTCGGGCTGCATTGCACGTCACGCATCATGTTGCGCCCGGGCTCGGAGTTCATTTCATCCAGATACTGCTCGGCCCATGCCTGGATGTCCCCGCGCAAACTGCCCGTGGCTAGCGGCTCGGTGTCGGGTCGCATGCGCTCCAGGGCAACGTCAGCGAGCAACACGTTCAAGTCGCCCCAGCGCCGATAAATGGTCGACGGAGTGACCCCGGCGAGGGTGGCCACCATGGGCACGGTGACGTTGGCGCGCTCGTGCTCCTTGAGCAATTGGCGCACCGCCGAATGGATTGATTCCTGCACGCGGGCACTTCGCCCGCCCGTGCGTACTTCCTTAGGTTGGTTCATGCGTAAAACCTTAACACAAAGAATTTGCTTTAAGCCGCAGGCCGTCGCACACTCCGCAAAAGCAAATTCTTAGCTTTAGCGAGGATGGTATGTCCAACAGCACTGATACCCCGGCTCCAAACCGTTCCAGCATGGTGTTTCTCGGGCTTACCGTCCTGACCTTTCTGGCGGCTTCGGCGGCGCCCACGCCGCTGTACCGTATCTACCAGGAAAACATGCACTTTTCGGCCGCCACCTTGACCCTGATCTTCGGCGTTTATGCCTTGAGCTTGCTGACGGCGCTGCTGACAGTGGGCTCATTGTCGGATTATTTGGGGCGTAAACCAGTCATTTTTTGTGCGTTGATCCTCGACATGCTGGCGATGGGCTTGTTTCTCAGCGCGGACAATGTGGCCTGGCTGATTGCCGCGCGCTTGTTGCAAGGCTTTGCCACGGGCATGGCAACCAGTGCGCTGGGCGCTGCAATGCTGGACAACGACCGCCAGCAAGGGCCACTGATCAATAGCATTTCACCCTTGGTGGGCATGGCCTGCGGGGCATTTGGCACCAGCGTGCTGGTGGAGTTTGCGCCGCAACCGTTGCACCTCGCGTACTGGGTATT
The DNA here is from genome assembly GCF_045830615.1 of Pseudomonas helleri. Taxonomy (NCBI): domain Bacteria; kingdom Pseudomonadati; phylum Pseudomonadota; class Gammaproteobacteria; order Pseudomonadales; family Pseudomonadaceae; genus Pseudomonas; species Pseudomonas helleri. The sequence continues at coordinate 1,342,982 of NZ_CP174501.1, forward strand.
GCTCGGTTTGCTGGCCGCCCAGGCCGTGTATGTCTGGCGATTGCCCGAGAGCGTCAGCCCGCAACCCGGCGTACTGGGTTCGTTGCGGCCCAGCTTGCATATCCCGCCGCAAGCACGTGCGGCGATGTGGCAGGTGTTGCCGGTCAACGTTGCCGTGTGGGCGATGGGGGGCTTTTATCTGGCGCTGGTGCCGTCACTGATCCGTGCGGCCACGGGCTCAAACTCTTTTCTGGTGGGCGGGGCGATGGTGGCCGTGCTGACCTTGAGTGGCGCCCTGGCTATTTTCAGCATGCGCAATCAATCTGCCACGCGGGTGCTGACGCTGGGTTCCAGTCTGCTGGTGGTGGGCGTCAGCACAATCATGCTGGCCGTTCACAGTGGCAACCTCGGGCTGTTTTTCTTTGGCTCGTTAGTGGCAGGCAGTGGTTTTGGCACCGGCTTTTTAGGCAGCATCCGCAGTGTCGTGCCGTTGGCGCTGCCCCATGAGCGGGCGGGCTTGATGTCGGCTTTTTACATCCTCAGTTATCTGGCGTTCTGCCTGCCGGTATTGCTTGTGGGGAGCCTGACGCGCATTTTTGGTCTGGTCAGAACCGCCGACGGCTTCAGTGTGGTGTTGATTGTGCTGGCGCTGGGGGCACTGTTGAGTGTGTTTTTAAGGCGAGCTGCCAGCCCGTGCAAGGCTTGAGCCCGCGCCTTTCGTACCTATATAGGTAAAACAGATAACAGTTAGAGAAATTACCCGTTATATAGATATTCGATTCAGTTCTACTCTTGAATCACCTCACAAGAGGAACAGGAGGAGCCCATGAATTGCACAACAACTGCCAAAGCTGACTTTCGGCCACTGAGCCAATTGCAGCACCCACGTGAAATGATTCGCCAGTTCACCCCGAACTGGTTTGCCGCCACCATGGGCACAGGCGTCCTGGCCTTGGCGCTGGCGCAATTGCCGGTACAAATCCCGGGGCTGCATGCCGTTGCCGAAGGCCTCTGGCTGTTCAACATCGGTTTGTTCATTCTCTTCAGCCTGCTCTACGGTGCACGCTGGGTGCTGTATTTCGATGAAGCGCGGAGGATCTTCGGTCACTCCACCGTGTCGATGTTTTTCGGCACCATCCCTATGGGCCTCGCGACCATCATCAACGGTTTTCTGCTGTTTGGCGTCGCCCGCTGGGGCAGCGATATGGTCCAGGTGGCGCATGTGCTGTGGTGGCTGGATGTGGCCATGTCGCTGGCGTTCGGGGTGATGATCCCTTACATGATGTTCACCCGTCAGGATCACAGCATCGACCAGATGACCGCGGTCTGGCTGTTGCCGGTGGTGGCGGCTGAAGTGGCGGCGGCCAGTGGTGGCTTGCTCGCCCCGCATCTGGCTGACCCGGTGATGCAGTTCCATGTGTTGATAACCAGTTATGTGCTGTGGGCGTTTTCGGTGCCGGTCGCTTTCAGCATTTTGACCATCCTGATGTTGCGCATGGCGCTGCACAAGTTGCCGCACGAAAACATGGCCGCGTCGAGCTGGCTGGCGTTGGGGCCGATTGGTACCGGCGCACTGGGCATGTTGCTGTTGGGGGCTGATTCGCCCGCGATTTTTGCCGCCAATGGTTTTGCCCGCATCGGTGAAATCGCCGAAGGCTTGGGTTTGATCTCGGGTATCGCGCTGTGGGGCTTCGGGCTGTGGTGGATTCTGATGGCGCTGCTGATCACCATCCGTTACTTCCGTGCCGGTATTCCGTTCAACCTGGGCTGGTGGGGCTTTACCTTCCCGCTGGGCGTTTACTCGCTGGCCACCTTGCGTCTGGGGCATGTGTTGCAGCTGAGCTTTTTCGATGGGGTGGGCTGTGTGCTGGTCGCGATGCTGGTGATGATGTGGTTCATTGTCGGTTCGCGCACCCTTAAAGGTGCCTGGCGCGGCGAGTTGTTTGTGTCGCCGTGCATCGCCGGACTTAAGAAGTAATCCATGTGCCCAGGCTCTGTACGAAAACGCCGAAATTGACGTTTTTCGTTACAGAACCTGGGTAAGGTTGTGTCTTGAGTGTTAAAACCACACTCCAATGAGAAAGCCTCCGGCGCAACTTGAGTACATGGATGATGAGTCACCCTTCGCAGTTCAGTTTGCTCGGGAAGCGTCGCTTCCTGCCGTTCTTTGTCACCCAGTCCTTGGGTGCGCTCAATGACAACCTGTTCAAGCAGTCGCTGATTCTCGCCATCCTTTATAAGCTGAGCATCGACGGGGATCGCGGCATCTGGGTCAACCTGTGTGCGCTGCTCTTCATCATTCCGTTCTTTTTGTTCTCGGCGCTGGCCGGGCAATTTGGCGAAAAATACCCCAAAGACCAACTGATTCGTCTGATCAAACTGGGCGAAATAGCGATCATGGTTGTCGGCGCCATCGGGTTTGCGTTCGATCATTTGACCTTGATGCTGGTCGCGCTGTTTGCCATGGGCACCCACTCGGCGCTGTTCGGCCCGGTGAAGTACTCGATCTTGCCGCAGACCCTGCGCGACGATGAGCTGGTGGGCGGCAACGGCCTGGTTGAAATGGGCACCTTTTTATCGATTCTGGCGGGCACCATCGGCGCCGGGATCATGCTCTCGTCGCAACACTACACGGTGATTGTGTCGGGGGTGATTATTTCGGTGGCCGTGCTTGGGTATCTGGCCAGTCGCGCTATACCGCGGGTTGCTGCCGACACTCCGGAGTTGCGCCTTAACTGGAATATCTTCAGTGAGACCTGGGCCACGCTGCGCCTGGGCTTGAATCAGACGCCTGCCGTGTCGCGGTCAGTGGTCGGCAACTCGTGGTTCTGGTTTGTCGGGGCGATTTATCTCACGCAAATCCCGGCCTACGCCAAAGAGTGGCTGTACGGCGACGAAACCGTGGTGACGCTGATTCTTACCGTGTTTTCGGTGGGCATTGCTGTGGGCTCGATGCTGTGCGAAAAGCTCTCGGGGCGTAAGGTCGAAATCGGCCTGGTACCGTTTGGCTCGTTTGGCCTGACCGTGTTTGGCCTGTTGCTGTGGTGGCATTCGGGGCACATGCCGCAAAACATCCAGGCCAACGACTGGCTCGGCGTTCTGGGTTTTAGCCAGGCCTGGTGGGTGCTGCTGGATATTCTGGGGCTGGGCGTGTTTGGCGGCTTCTATATAGTGCCGCTGTACGCGCTGATCCAGTCGCGCACCGCCGAAAACGAACGCGCGCGGGTCATCGCTGCCAACAACATTCTCAATGCGCTGTTTATGGTGGTGTCGGCCGTCGTCACCATCCTGCTGCTGAGTGTGGCCAAGCTGACGATTCCAGAGCTGTTTCTGGTGGTGTCGTTGCTGAACATCGCGGTGAACACCTACATCTTCAAAATCGTCCCTGAATTCACCATGCGTTTCATGATCTGGCTGCTCAGCCATTCCATGTACCGCGTCAAACACAAAAACCTGGAAGCCATCCCGGATGAAGGGGCGGCCTTGTTGGTGTGCAACCACGTGTCGTTCGTGGATGCGTTGTTGATCGGCGGCGCAGTGCGTCGTCCGATTCGCTTTGTGATGTATTACAAAATCTACAACTTGCCGGTGCTCAACTTTATCTTCCGGACTGCGGGCGCAATTCCGATTGCCGGGCGTTCAGAAGACGAGGCGACCTATGAGCGTGCATTCAGAAAGATTGCCCAGTATTTGAATGACGGAGAGCTGGTGTGCATCTTCCCGGAAGGCAAGTTGACCAGTGATGGCCAGATCAGCGAGTTCAAGGCGGGGGTTCGGGTGATTTTGGAGCAGACGCCAGTGCCGGTCATTCCGATGGCGTTGCAAGGCCTGTGGGGCAGCTTTTTCAGCCGTGACCCGAACAAGGGCTTTTTCCGCCGCTTGTGGTCGCGGGTCACCCTGGTGGCGGGCGCGCCGATACCGGCCAGCGAAGCCACACAAAAGCTGTTGCGTGAGCGGGTCAGTGAATTGCGCGGTGATGTCGCGTGAGGTGAAGGCTGGGTAGGGCGAGTTTGTCTCGCGATCTTTTGAGGGTCAGAAGATCGCGAGACACGTTCTGGCGTTTAGCTGCTGAGTTTAAGCCCGGCCAGGCCGGCAATGATCAGCGCAACGCTGGCCAGTCGGAACAGCGCCATGGATTCACCAAACAGGATGATCCCGGCGATGACCGTGCCGACAGCGCCGACGCCGGTCCAGATGGCATAAGCGGTGCCCAGTGGCAGTTCTTTCATGGCCAGGCCGAGCAGGCCAAGGCTGACCAGCATGGCTGCAACGGTCAGGGCGGTGGGGATTGGCCGGGTGAAGCCTTCGGTGTATTTGAGGCCGACGGCCCAGCCCACTTCAAACAGACCGGCAAAAAACAGAATAATCCAGGACATGGTTATCTCCATCAATTGATGGGGTCGTCCCCAGATTAATCACTCGATGAGTCGCAGGGTCGTCCCCGCAGTGCGCACTATATTGCACACGATTTTTCTGACGATCAACCCCGAGTTTTCAGTCAGTGGATGGCTGGTTGGCCTTTAAGCGATCGTCCTTTTCACTCATCCGGCGGAAATACGTCGACAGCAACGCCCCCGAAATGTTGTGCCACACACTGAACAGCGCACTGGGCACGGCTGCCAGCGGCGAAAAGTGCGCGCTGGCCAATGCCGCGCCCAGGCCGGAGTTCTGCATGCCGACTTCCAGGGCCAGGGATTTGCGCTGGGCCAACGGCAGTTTGAACAGGCGGCCGGTAAAGTAGCCGAGCAAATAGCCAAAGCTGTTGTGCAGCATGACCACGGCCATGATCAACAGGCCCGACTCGGCGATTTTTGCCTGACTGGCGGCCACCACGGCGGCCACGATAATCACAATGCTGACCACCGACACCAGCGGCAGCACGTCGACCGCGAAGTGCACACGGGCGCCGAGCAAACGTTGCACCAGCACGCCCAGCACAATCGGCAGCAGCACCACTTGCAGGATTGACCAGAACAGCTCCATAAATGACACCGGCAACCAGGCCGATGCCAGCAGCCAGATCAGCGCCGGGGTCAGCAGTGGGGCGAGGAGGGTGGTCACGGCGGCAATCGCCACGGACAGAGCCAGGTCGCCCCGCGCCAGCCAGGTCATGACATTGGAAGACGTGCCGCTTGGGCAGCAGCCCACCAGAATCACCCCGACGGCGATCTCGGGCGGCAGGTGGAAAATCTGGCAGAGCAACCATGCCACGCCGGGCATGATCACGAAATGAGCAACCACGCCCAGCGCAACGCGCCACGGGTGGCGGGCGACTTCAGCGAAGTCATCGAGTTTGAGGGTCAGGCCCATGCCGAACATCACCACACCCAGAAGCGGCACGATGGCGCCTTTGAGGCCGATAAACCAACCGGGCTGCAGAAACGCCAGCACGGCAAAAATCAGCACCCAATAAGCAAAGGTATTACCGACAAAGCGGCTTAAAGCAGCAAGTGCACGCATGGTGTTCCTTATTATGGTTTTAGGGTGTGGCTTAATGTTGTAGTCGCTGGCGAAGGCTGCGATGGGGTGCGTAGCGGCCCTGCTATAAGCGAAGGTCCTGCGGCCCTTATCGCAGCCTGCGGCAGCGGCTACAGAGGGTTAAATCCCTTGTGGAATTTCTTCACCGCCCAGCGCTTCAAACAACTGCGGCAAGAACTCACCGAAGGTCAGCATCATCAGGGTGAAGCTGGCGTCTTGTTGGCCCAGGTCATCGTCACCGCCGTTCTGTTCGGCTTCGTCTTGCAGCAGGTCTTCAAACTTCAGGCGTTTGACCACCAGTTTGTCGTCCAGCACAAACGACAGCTTGTCTTGCCAGGCCAGCGACAGTTGGGTCACAACTTTGCCAGTGCTCAGGTGCAACTGGATTTCATCGCTGGTCAGGTCCTGACGCTTGCAGCGGATAATCCCGCCGTCTTCGTGGGTGTCGCGCAGTTCGCACTCGTCCAGCACAAAGAAGTTGTCCGCCGCTTTTTGGGTTTTGACCCATTCGGTCATGGTGGCGCTTGGCGCGACTTTTACGCCCAGTGGGCGAACCGGCAGCGAGCCGATCACTTCACGCAGGGTGGACAGCAAGTCTTCGGCGCGTTTGGGGCTGGAGGCGTTGACCAGGATCAGGCCCTGCTTTGGCGCGATGGCGGCAAAGGTGGCCGAACGGCGAATAAAGGCACGCGGCAGGAAGGCCTGGATGATTTCATCCTTGAGCTGGTCACGCTCCTTCTTATAGACCTTGCGCATTTGCTCGGCTTCGATCTCTTCGACCTTCTCCTTTAATGCATCACGCACAACGCTGCCTGGCAGGATGCGTTCTTCTTTACGGGCGGCAATCAGCAGGAAGTCCTGGCTGGCGTGAACCAGCGGTGCGTCTTCGCCTTTGCCGAAAGGGGCGACGAAACCGTAGGTGGCTAATTCCTGGCTTGCACACGGGCGGGCCGGTTTGGTGGCCAGTGCCGTTTCCAGCACCTGCGCATCAAAAGGCAGATCTTGGGTCAGGCGATAGATAAGCAGGTTTTTGAACCACATGGGGTGAATCACTCCTTTATACAAAGAGGGCATTATTCGCTTGATAGCCTTAATAGGCCAACCCTGCGCTAAGCCTTTGTCGTGCATAAGAAAATTATTTTAAAAAGTGCTTGCCAGACTATAGGTCGCTCCGTAGAATGCGCGCCACACCGAGAGTGAAAGGGTGATTAGCTCAGCTGGGAGAGCATCTGCCTTACAAGCAGAGGGTCGGCGGTTCGATCCCGTCATCACCCACCATTCGCTCACAGTGTTACGCGCAGCGGTAGTTCAGTCGGTTAGAATACCGGCCTGTCACGCCGGGGGTCGCGGGTTCGAGTCCCGTCCGCTGCGCCATTTTTTGTACCGCAAGCCCCTTGAACGCTTGTGGTTGGAAAGGTCCGCTGAATGCAGGCTTTTCCTGAAAGGCTTCGATTCAGCAGCTTGCTGTTGAGTCAAAGATGCAGGGCGTTGGAAACGGTAGTTTTTAAACGGTTTTGAAAAAAACTTGAATAAAAACAACCACTTACACAAAAAGTGTGAGAGAATGCGCCCCGCAACGAGAGTGAAGTGAAAGGGTGATTAGCTCAGCTGGGAGAGCATCTGCCTTACAAGCAGAGGGTCGGCGGTTCGATCCCGTCATCACCCACCATTCGCTTTCAGTGTTACGCGCAGCGGTAGTTCAGTCGGTTAGAATACCGGCCTGTCACGCCGGGGGTCGCGGGTTCGAGTCCCGTCCGCTGCGCCATATTCGGAACACAAGCCCCTTGAACGCTTGTGATCCACAGAAAGCCCGCCTAGTGCGGGTTTTTTTGTGCGCGTGTGTTTTGTATGTGGCTGTAGGAGCGAGCTTGTCTCGCGATCTTTTAAAACTCAAAAGATCGCGAGACAAGCTCGCTCTTATCAAACACAAAATAAGTTATTGATTCTAAAGACACTGTAGGAGCGAGCTTGCTCGCGATCTTTTGATCTTGATCTAAGAGCCCCCCTCACCCTAGCCCTCTCCCGAAGGAGAGGGAACCGATTGGGGGATGCTGAAGATACTCGCTGTCCTGTTTGCTGCGCGACAGCGCGGCGTCGTAGACGGGGCGGCCGCTCCTACAGGTTTACTGCACAGGTGCTTTAGAAATCCCAGCGCGTGCTCACCATCACGTTGCGCGGATCACCGTAATACGACGAGTTGTAGAAGCCGATGTTGGTGTAATACGACTTGTCGAACACGTTGTTCAGGTTGACCGTGGCCGAGAGGTTTTTGCTGATCTGGTAGCGCGCCATCAGGTCCACCAGCCAGTACGGGTCTTGGGAAAACTTCTCTACGGTGCCGCCCTTGTTCCAGTTGGTCAGCATTTGCCAGCCCGTGCCTTGCCAGCGTACGCCACCGCCCAGGGTGAGCTTGTCCCAGTCGCCGGTCAGCTTATAGCTGGTGTACAGGTTGATCTGGTCTTCGGGCTCCCAGGTAGACACCTTCTTGCCGCCTTTTTCGCGGCTGACCTTGTGCGTGTAGCCCGCTTGCAGTTGCCAGCCGGGCAGCAGTTCGCCCGAGATCTCTGCTTCGTAACCTTTGGTCGTGGCCTTGATGCCCTTGTAGGCGTACTCGATGTCCGGGTTGGTCGGGTTCGCGTTGTAGGCGGTGTCGTCTTCCGGGCGGTTGTCCTGGTGCACTTCGAAGTAGGCCAGGCTTGAATTCAGGCGCCCGTCGAAGAACTCGCCCTTCAAACCGATCTCGTAGTTGGTGCCTTCATCGGGCTCAAGCATTTTGTTGTCGCGGTTGCGGTAATACGACTGCGGCAAGAAAATTTCGGTGTAGCTGGCGTAGGCCGAGATGTTTTGATTGATGTCATAAATCAACCCCGCATACGGCAACACCTTGCCCGTGTCCTTGGCCTGGCTGGTGCCGGTGAGGGTGTAGTCGGCCACGCGAGTGCCGAGCATCAGGGTCAGGTCATCGGTAAGGCTGAAACGGCCGGTGATGTAGGTGCCGGTCTGACGGGTCGTTTCGTCGTTTCGCGAGGTCACGTTGCCCCAGTCCGGCTCATACGCATCCCCTTTCCAGTTGTAGTAGTCGTACATGCTTTTAAACTGAATGGCGCTGGTGTAGTCGTTGCCGGTCCAGTGCGAGCGCGATACCGAACCGCCAACCACCAGTTCATGCTCGCGGCCCAGGAACTCGAACGGGCCGGTGGCGTAGATGTCGCCGCTGTCGCTGACGTATTCGCCGGTGTATTTGCGCGCCAGCAGTCGTGCTTCGCCGGTTTCTACGTTGGGGAACAGCAAAGCGCCCAGCGGGGCGTTGTAGCCGTTGATCTGGTGGTTGTACTGGGCTTTGGCGACCCAGCCGTTGTCAAAACTGTGTTCGAGGGTGGCGAAAGCGGTCCGCGTGTATTGCTTCCAGCTGCTCCACTTGGCGCCGTTGTTGAACGAGCGCGGTGTGCTGATGCGTTCACCGGCGGAGTTGAACAATGAGGCGCTGCCTGACCAGCTGGAGCCTTTGGGGTTGTTGTCCTGATAATCGGCGCCGAGGGTGAGCAGGGTGTCGGGGTCCAGATCAATCTCAAGAATCCCGTAATAGACTTCGCTGTCGCGTTTGTAGTGGTCCATGAACGAGTGTTTGTCCTGGTAGGCCGCCACGGCCCGGCCCCGCACATTGCCGCTTTCGGTCAGTGGCCCGCTGACGTCGATTTCCGAGCGGTAGTTGTCCCACGAGCCGGCGCCGACATCGATGTGGGCCTTGAACTCGCGGGTGGGTTTTTTACGCACCATGTTGATGGTGCCGCCGGGGCCGCCAGCGCCGGTGAGCAAGCCCGTTGCGCCCTTGAGGATCTCTACCCGGTCGTAAATCGCGGTGTCGGTGAGGGTGTGCCCGGCGGAGTATTGCGGGTCTTGCAGGATCGGGATGCCGTCGTATTGGAAGTTCTTGATCGCAAAGCCGCGCGAGTAATAGCTGGTGCGGTCGCTGTCATAGGTGGCCACGGTGATGCCGGGGGTATGGCGCATCACGTCATCAATCGAGGTGAGGCCAAAATCGTCCATCGCCTGGCGTGTGACGACCGAGATCGACTGCGGGGTTTCACGGGGTGTCAGCACCATGCGCGTGGCGGTGGCAATGCTGCCGGGGGTGTAGGAACCCGAGCCTTCAGTGATGGTGCCTAGCTGGTTGGCGCTGACTTGGGTTGCGCCCAATTCCAGCGCGCTACCCGCCGCAGGCAAGGCGTCGAGCATGTAACCGTTAGTGCTTTTAACCACGGTGTAGCCGCTGCCGTGCAGCAGTGTTTCAAAGCCGCTTTGTTCGTTGTAGACCCCATGCAGACCGGGTGTGGTCAGCCCTTCAAGGTTGTGCGATTGAAAAATGATCGCCACGCCCGCTTGTTGTGCGAAGCGATTCAAGGCGCTGCTCAGCGGTCCGGCAGGAATATCGTAAGTCTGCACGGCCGTTTGCGCCTGGGCGATCGAGGTGCTCAACACGCCGGCCGCCGACGCCACAATCAAATGAATGGCCAGTGTCAGCGGCTTGCAGGCCTGAGGGCGAAAACGCCCGCGATGAAGGGAGGAGGTCAGCATGGAGAACGCAATCCTTTATGGGTCTGTATACCTTCCTTGACGGCTGACGCTGAAAAAGCGGAACGAATGCGAATTATTATTTTTTAGGCGGCGGCAACTGGCTGATCACAATCAGCCACGGGGTATAGGTTTTGATGCTCAACGGCAGGGTCTCGGTGATCAATTGCAGCGCCCGGTCGGTGTCATCCAGCGGTAGCACGGCCGTCACGCGCAAGTCGGCCAAGGCGCTGCGATCAAACTGCAGATGGCCGCGGCGATGGCGCGCTATCTCATCCAGCACCTGATCCAGCGGCTGGTTTTCGACCACCAACTGATGGCGGCGCCAGGCTTCATTGACGCTGGCGGGGTCTACCGTGCCAGACAGTTTTACCGCGTCGCGGCTGATCAACGCCTTTGAGCCGGCGCCCACTTCCAGGGTTTGTTGCTCGTTGGCACTTTGCGCCGCCACCCGCGACTGCAGCATGCTCAGCACGGTGGTGTCTGCCAGATGATTGACCACAAATCGGGTGCCCAGGGCGCGCATGGTGCCCTGCGCGGTCTGCACGATAAAGGGCCGTGAACGGTCATGCGCCACCTCGACCAGAATTTCGCCCTGGAGCAATTCGATCCGTCGCTCCGTGCTGTTGAAGTGCACGTTGACCGCGCTGGCACCGCTGAGGGTGAGGGTGGAGTCGTCCGCCAGGTGCAGGGTCTTCCAGTCGTTGGGCCCGGTGCTGATATCGGCTAGCCAGCGTTCGGGGTACTGGCTTTTTAGCGTCAGGGTCACGGGCAAGGCCAGGCATGCAGCAATCAGCACAACACGCAGTATGTGCTTGCGCGGGGCCGTGGGTTTACGCCCGGTAAAGGCGGCATTCAACGCGGCCTTTGCCGGAGCCGACTGTTCGCGCAGCGATTGCAGGCGGCTGATGGCATCTTGCATGCGCTGGGCGGCGGCTGCATGTTGCGGGCTCTGCTGCTTCCAGCACTCGAACTCAAGACGCGCCGCGTCGCTGAAGCCTTCTTCGTGCAGGCGCAGCATCCACTCGGCCGCTTGCTCATCAATAATCTGGCGGGGCGCTGGCATCAGGTGTCCAGGCTATGGCTGCAATGCAGCAAGGCTTGAATCAGGTATTTGCGCACAGTGCGATCAGATAACCCCAGTTGGCGGGCGATCTCGCTTTGGGTCAGGCCGTCGAGGTAATACAGGACAAACGCCTGGCGGACGTTGTCTTGCAGACCTTCGAGCATAAAGGCGATGTGTTCAAGGGCTTCAAGGGTGCTGAGGATGTGTTCGGGGGACTGAAAGCCTTCCAGTGACTCGGCGGTCAGGGCCAGCTCTTGCAGGTAAGCGTTTTCGATGTGTTTGCGGCGCACTTGATCGATGATCAGCCGACGGGCGGTGGTGCTCAGAAACGCTCGCGGCTCGCGCAGGGAGGCCACCGACTCACGGGCATTGAGAATTCGGGCGAAGGTGTCCTGAGCCAGATCGGCAGCATTGTGCGCACAGCCGAGTTTTCGGCGCAGCCAGCCAAACAGCCAGCTGTGATGTTCGCAGTACAGGTTTGAAATCGCGGCCTGGAACGGAGGTTCACCCGAAGACATAGAATATTACTCAAACGTTATTGAGAATTATTGCTAATTCTGAACGTAAGTTCGGGGTAAACGCAAGTGGGCGAAACAACTGTAGGAGCGAGCTTGTCTCGCGATCTTTTGATCTTTAAAAGATCGCGAGACAAGGTGGGGTGTTTAGTGCTTGGCGATCAGGTTGCCGGCGTGCAGGCCGCATTCCTTTTGCGTCGCTTCTTCCCACCACCAGCGGCCTTCGCGTTCGTGCTGGTTTGGCAGGACCGGGCGGGTGCAAGGCTCACAGCCAATGCTAATGTAACCGCGCTCATGCAGGCTGTTGTACGGCAGCTCGAGCATGCGGATGTAGCCCCAGACTTCCTCGCTGGTCATTTGCGCCAGCGGGTTGAATTTGTACAGCGGGCGCTCTGGCGTCGAGAACGCTCTGTCGATTTCCAGTGCCGCGACCTGGCTGCGGGTGCCAGGGCTTTGGTCACGGCGCTGGCCGGTCGCCCAGGCTTTAACAGTCGACAGTTTGCGACGCAGCGGTTCGATCTTGCGCACGCCGCAGCACTCGCCGTGGCCGTCTTTGTAAAAGCTGAACAAGCCTTTTTCTTTGACGAACGGTTCCAGTTTGGTCTGGTCCGGCGAGATCAGCTCGATCTGGATCTTGTAGTGATCGCGCACTTGTTCAATAAAGCGATAGGTCTCGGGGTGCAGGCGCCCGGTGTCGAGGCTGAACACTTTGACGTTCTTGTTGAGCTTCCAGGCCATGTCCACCAGCACCACGTCTTCGGCGCCGCTGAACGAGATCCAGAGTTCGTCGCCAAAATGTTCAAAGGCGAGTTTGAGAATGTCCTGCGGGGACTTGCTGGCGTATGTCGCGGCTGTTTGCGCAACGTCGAACGGATGGCTCATCAGGCGGTTTCCTACGGTGAATGGCGCTGGGCGCTCTCTAGTGGGGCGGATGGTAGCAAAAACCGCGCGCTACAGGGTTTGCAGCGTGTCGAGCAGCACCTTCACTTTGGTGATCGATTCTTGATATTCATCGTGCCAGTCAGAGTCGGCAACGATCCCGCCGCCGCCCCAGCAATTGACCCGGCCGTCTTTGACCAGCAGGCTGCGAATGGCGATTGAGCTGTCCATTTCTCCGCGCACATCCAGGTACAGCAGCGAGCCGCAGTAAATGCTACGCCGGGTGGGTTCCAGCTCATCAATGATCTGCATGGCACGGATTTTCGGCGCGCCGGTAATCGAGCCGCCGGGGAAGCTGTCACCGATCAGGTCCAGCGCGTCTTTGCCCGGCGCCAATTCACCGACAACGCTGCTCACCAGGTGGTGAACGTTGGGGTAGCTTTCGAGGGCGATCAATTGCGGCACGCTCACCGAGCCGGTGCGGCAGGTGCGGCCCAGGTCATTGCGCAGCAAATCGACGATCATCAGGTTTTCCGCCCGGTCCTTGGTGCTGGCCAGCAATTGGGCAGCGTTGGCGGCATCTTCTGCCGGATTTTGACCCCGTGGGCGCGTGCCTTTGATCGGTCGGGTTTCGACCTGATTCTGGCTGACATGCACAAAGCGCTCGGGCGACAGGCTGAGGATGGCAGTGTCTTCGGGCAGGCTGACAAAGCCTGAAAACGGCGTTGGGCACGCTTCGCGCAAGGCGCAATAGGCGGCCCACGGGTCGCCCTCGCAGGGGGCGCTGAAACGCTGGGTGTAATTGACCTGGTAGCAGTCGCCCGCCTGAATGTAGTGCTGGATTTTTTGCAGGGCGTGTTGGTAAAACTCAGCGCTGATGTCGGGCTGCATGGGGTGTTTGAGCGAGAACGTGCCAGGCTCGCTCTGCGCGGGCTGAGCGAACAGCTCAATCAGGCGCTCGCGTTCGGCCACGGCCAGGCTGGGGTGAAACACCAGTTGGCTGGTCGCCGCCTGGTGATCGCTGACCAGCGCCCAGGCATACAGCCCAAGCCGTGCATCGGGTAAATGCAGGTCGTTGAGCGACTGGGCGGGCAGGTGTTCAAGTTGGCGGCCGAAGTCATAGCTCAGGTAGCCGATGAGCCCGCCGACAAAAGGCAGCTCATAGGGTGCAGGCAGTTCAGCGTCACCCAGTTGTTTTAGCGCATCACGCAGACGTTGCAGAAACCCGCGCCCTGATTCATCCGCCCGCCCGCTCAACTCTTCGACTGGCCAGGCGCTCAGCAGGTCATAGCGCCCGCGCTCTGCGACGGGGCGGCCGCTGTCCAGCAAGACTGCGCCAGGGGCATGGCGAATCGCCGCAAAATAAACGGCAGGGTTGGGGTGGTAGGGCAGGGGGTGTACAGAGCAGGTCAACATGCGACGCCAATCAGCCAACGGAGCGGGGTGCTGATTGTAGTCTCGTGCAGGACGTCAAGGCTATGTGGCCGTTGTAGGAGCGAGCTTGTCTCGCGATCTTTAAAGGCCAAAAGATCGCGAGGCAAGCTCGCTCCTACAGGTTATTCGCTCTGATGGATATGCCCGAACAGCTCTTGGGTAAAGCGCACGCGCTCTTCGGGTGTCTCTTGAATGCCTTTTTCTGCCAGTTCGGCGAGGTGGGCTTCCACGGCGTGGGTGCGCAGGGTCAGGCCGCAGTTGTTGGCGATCTGGATGTTCAGCCCCGGCCGGGCATTGAGTTCCAGAATCAACGGGCCTTTGTCCTGGTCCAGCACCATGTCGACGCCGATATAGCCCAAGCCGCATAGCTCATAGCAACCGGCGGCCAGCTTCATGAAGCCGTCCCAGTTGGGCAGTTGCACGCCGTCCACCGCATTGGTGGTGTCCGGGTGTTTGCTGATGATGCTGTTCAGCCAGGTGCCGCGCAGGGTCAGGCCGGTTGCCAGGTCGACACCCACACCGATGGCGCCCTGGTGCAGGTTGGCCTTGCCGCCCGATTGGCGGGTCGGCAGGCGCAGCATGGCCATTACCGGGTAGCCCATCAGCACAATGATGCGTATGTCCGGCACGCCTTCATAGCTGATGCTTTTGAAGATCTGGTCAGGCGTGACGCGGTACTCGATCAGTGCCCGGTCGCGGTGCCCGCCCAGGGAATACAGACCGGTGAGGATGCTGGAAATCTGATGTTCGATTTCTTCGTGGCTGATGATCTTGCCCGACACGGTGCGAAAGCGGTCTTCGAAGCGGTCAGCAATCACCAAAATGCCATCGCCGCCCGCGCCTTGTGCGGGCTTGATCACGAAGTCCGAGCGGCCACCGATGATGTCATCGAGCTTCTCGATTTCTTTCTCGGTGGAGATCACCCCGTACAACTCCGGCACATCAATGCCGGCGGCAATGGCGCGCTCTTTGGTGATGATCTTGTCATCCACAATCGGGTACAGGCTGCGTTTGTTGTACTTGAGTACGTAGTCCGCATTGCGCCGATTGATGCCCATGATGCCCTTGGCTTCCAGGGCCTTCCAGGTCTTCCAGAAGCCAAACATCAGGAGTCAGCCTTCAAGAACGCTTTGAAACGCACCAGCTCGGTCAGGCGGTAGCCGCGATAGCGACCCATGGCCAGCATGAATGCCACCAGAATCAGCAGCACGGCCGGGAAGGTGAACACGAAGTACACCAGCTCAGGCACGCTCATCACCAGGTAGGCCAGGGTGGCGGCGAACAGGGTGCCGATGGCGACTTTCATGGCATGGCCGCCGCCACGCTCTTCCCAAGTGATCGACAGACGCTCGATGGTCATGGTCAGAATCACCATCGGGAACAGTGCCACCGACAGCCCGCGTTCAAGGCCCAGCTTATGGCTGAACAGGCTGATGGCGGCGATCAGGATTACTACGAACGTCAGCACCACCGACAACCTGGGCAGCATCTGCAACTTCAGATGTTCCAGATAGGAACGCAGCATCAGCCCGAGCGCCGTTATCACCGTAAACAGGATGATGCCGAACTCCAGTTGGGTTTCGCGGAACGCCAGGGCGATCAGTACCGGGGTAAAGGTGCCGAGGGTTTGCAGGCCGATCAGGTTACGCAAGACCAGAATCACCAGTACACCAATCGGGATCATCACCATGATCATGAAGGTCTGCTGGGTTTGCAGCGGCAAGCCGTACAGCGAGTACTCGAGGAAGTTGGCGTCGGTGTTCTCGTCGGTCAGTTTGGCCAGGCGAATGGCGTTCATTTCGCTGTTGTTGAGGCTGAACGTCACGTTGGCTTTTTTGCCGCCATCCATCGTCACCAGCGGCTCGTCGCCGATCCACCAGAGCAGGCGGTCAGACGGCAGGCCTTGCTCGCCCGATTCCGGGTTGAAGTACAGCCAGTCGTTGCCGTTGAAGCTGCGCAGCCACAGCTCAGGGTTTTGCGGTTGATCGGCGACCAGGCGGATGGTGTGCACGCGCTCCATCGGGACGTGGGCAATCGACAGCAGCAATTCAATGATCTGGGCTTTGTGCGGGGTCGACGGGTCGCCCGCCAGCAGCAACTTGACGTTGTCATCATTAAGGTTGTTCACCCGCTTGATGGTTTCGCTGATAAAGGTTTCGACGTCGGCAGAGTGCTGGCGAATCGGTGCGAGCAGGGCTTCGGCGGCGATTTTTTCCGGGCCGTCGACGGCGATGCTGTCGCGGAATACCGGGCCTTTGACCTTGGTTTTGTCACCCGAATAGCGCTTGGTCAGGACCAGGCGGTAGTAAAGGGTTTGCTTGCCGCTGACCCGGCGTGCCGACCAGGTGACCTTGCGGTTGCCGTCGACGCGGTTGACGCTCACCCCGTAGTTGTTCGAGATAAAGCTCTCATTGAGGCTGACGTAATCGCGGTTAAGCGGCGGGACGAACATCTGGATTTTGACCGGGTCTTTGGCGTTGGCCACGAACTCGACTTTGGCATCGATGTTCCACAGGTCGTCGGTCGCGTCTTCGGTCACAGGGATGCCGATGACGAAAATCTGGTAGGCGGTAATTGAAACGCCCAACACCAACAGAATGGTGATCAAGATTTTCAGGTGAAGGGTAAGAGCGCGCATTTCAATTACTCTGCGATTTGAGCGTTAGCGACGCAGGCAGGTTTGCCAGCGGCGTATTTAAGACTGGGGTCGACCAGCGCATCAAAGCGTTTAAGCGCTTCGGAGCCAATCAACAGCGGGTATTGGAACGCACTTCGGTCGGTCAAGTTCACTTCGATGGTGCGTAAAGCCTTGCCCATACAAATTTCCAGGCTGATGACCGGGCGTGAGGTGTAGTTCTTGTCGGCCTGCGGATCGTAGTCACCGGAGCGGCGTTTGATCTTGCTCACGCGGGCCAGCGGGCGTTCGATGGGGTGGCTGTGGGCGTCGTCGATGGCCAGGTAAAAGCGCACCCAGCTTTCACCATCACGTTTAAAACGTTTGATGTCGCGGGCACTCAGCGAGGCGGTTTTGGCGCCGGTGTCGAGTTTGGCTGCAACCAGCAGGTCTATGCCTGCCAGTTCGGCGTATTCATTCAGGCCGTACACGGTTTTTTCGCCGCCAAGGCTCAGGCCCGGCAGCGACAGCAGACATAGAAAGGTGAAGAGGGTGATGAATTTCATAAATTGAGGCGTGATCTCTTGCAATCTTCAGTTCAAGGCGACTGGCAAAGATGCAAGTTTCCTCGTGCGGCTGCCCGATGGAAAGGGGCAGGGCGGATGCGGCGGGCATTCTAACATGATGGTTTTATGGCGCCAGCGTTCGCGCCGTCTGCGCGGGCGGTTAGTGATGTCGATTACACCAAGGTCTTATTCGACGATTGTCGACAATCCATATTTATCCTTTGACTGATAGCGCTTAAATGGCTAGTTTTGGCGCTATTGATTTCGAAGGTGTCGACAATATGCAGCAAGCACTGGAGCCGTCCCTGGTTGCCCAGGATGACTCGGAAACCTTGTCCGAGAACGTCTTTCGACGCATTCAGGCGGCCATTGTCAAAGGCGAAATCGCCCCGGGCAGCAAGATCTCCGAACCTGAACTGGCGCGCACCTACGGCATCAGCCGCGGCCCCTTGCGTGAGGCGATTCATCGGCTTGAAGGCCAGCGTTTGCTGGTGCGCGTCCCGCATGTCGGCGCCCGCGTGGTCTCGTTGAGCCATGCCGAGCTGATCGAGCTCTACGAAATTCGCGAGTCCCTTGAAGGCATGGCCTGCCGTTTGGCGGCCGAGCGCATGAGCGATGAAGACATCGCCGAGTTGCGCCAGGTGCTCGAAACCCATGAGCGCGATGAGGCGTTTCAGGCGGGTGTCGGGTACTACCAGCAAGAAGGCGACTTTGATTTTCATTACAAGATTATTCAAGGCAGCGGCAATCGCACGCTGACCCAGATGCTGTGCGGTGAGTTGTATCAATTGGTGCGCATGTACCGCATCCAGTTTTCCGCCACCCCCAACCGCCCGCACCAGGCGTTTGCCGAGCACCACCGGATTCTCGATGCCATTGCCGATCGCGACGGCGAACTGGCCGAGTTGTTGATGCGCCGCCACATCGGCGCTTCCAAACGCAATATCGCGCGTCACTACCAAGACAGCGCCCAGCAGACAGCCACTCCACGAGGTGAGTCATGAGCAATAAAAACAGTCCAGGCCAGCGTTTCCGTGATGCAGTCGCCAGCGAACACCCGTTGCAAGTCGTCGGTGCGATCAACGCCAACCACGCACTGCTGGCCAAACGTGCCGGTTTCAAGGCGATTTACCTGTCGGGTGGCGGTGTCGCTGCGGGTTCGCTGGGCGTGCCTGACTTGGGCATTACCGGTCTGGACGACGTGCTGACCGACGTGCGCCGTATCACTGACGTGTGTGACCTGCCGCTGCTGGTAGACGTGGACACGGGCTTTGGCTCGTCGTTCTTCAACGTTTCGCGCACGGTCAAGTCGATGATCAAGTTTGGCGCTGCGGCCATTCACATCGAAGATCAGGTCGGCGCCAAGCGTTGCGGTCATCGCCCAAACAAAGAGATCGTTTCGCAGCAAGAAATGATCGACCGTATTAAAGCCGCGGTGGATGCGCGCACCGATGACAGCTTCGTGATCATGGCGCGCACCGATGCGCTGGCGGTCGAAGGTCTGGAGTCGGCGCTTGAGCGTGCGGCGGCATGCGTTGAAGCCGGTGCCGACATGGTCTTCCCGGAAGCCATCACCGAGCTTGAGATGTACAAACTGTTTGCCGACCGGGTCAAGGCGCCGATTCTGGCCAACATCACCGAGTTCGGCGCAACGCCGCTGTACACCACCGAGCAATTGGCTAGCGTTGATGTATCGCTGGTGCTGTACCCGCTGTCGGCGTTCCGGGCGATGAACAAGGCGGCAGAGAACGTGTACGGCGCCATCCGCCGCGACGGCACCCAGCAAAATGTGATCGACACCATGCAAACCCGCATGGAGCTGTACGACGCCATCAACTACCACGAATTTGAGCAGAAGCTCGACGCGCTGTTTGCTGCGAAGAAATAACACAGAGGTATGTACAAAGACTTGCCGAATCCCTAACAAATTCAAGATTGGAGAGCGCAATGGCCGAAGCAAAAGTATTGAGCGGTGCCGGATTACGGGGCCAGGTGGCCGGGCAAACAGCCCTGTCGACGGTCGGTCAGGAAGGCGCCGGCCTCACTTATCGGGGTTATGACGTGCGTGAACTGGCAGCCGATGCCCAGTTCGAAGAAGTGGCTTACCTGCTGCTGTACGGCGAACTGCCGACTAAAACCCAACTGGCTGACTACACCGCCAAGCTGAAAACCCTGCGCGACTTGCCGCAAGCCTTGAAAGAAGTGCTGGAACGCATCCCCGCAGACGCCCACCCGATGGACGTGATGCGCACCGGTTGCTCGTTCCTGGGCAATCTGGAGCCGGAGAAAGACTTCTCCGAGCAACTGGACAAGACCAACCGCCTGCTGGCCGCCTTCCCGGCGATCATGTGCTACTGGTACCGCTTCAGCCACGACGCCAAGCGCATCGAGTGCGTGAGCGATGAAGCGTCGATTGGCGGTCACTTCCTGCACCTGCTGCACGGCAAAAAGCCGAGCGAGTTGCACGTCAAAGTGATGAACGTGTCGCTGATCCTCTATGCAGAACACGAGTTCAACGCCTCAACCTTCACCGCCCGTGTCTGTGCATCGACGCTGTCCGATCTGTATTCGTGCATCACTGCGGCCATCGGCTCGCTGCGCGGCCCGTTGCACGGCGGTGCCAACGAAGCGGCGATGGAAATGATCGAGCGCTTTGCCTCGGCTGAAGACGCCGTCGAGGGCACCCTCGGCATGCTGGCGCGCAAAGACAAGATCATGGGCTTTGGTCACGCGATCTACAAAGACAGCGACCCGCGTAACGAGGTGATCAAGGGCTGGTCGAAAAAGCTGGCTGAAGAAGTGGGCGACACCGTGCTGTTCCCGGTGTCCGAAGCCATCGACAAAACCATGTGGGAGCAAAAGAAACTGTTCCCCAACGCCGACTTCTACCATGCCTCGGCGTACCACTTCATGGGCATCCCGACCAAGCTGTTCACCCCGATCTTTGTCTGCTCGCGCCTGACCGGCTGGGCTGCACACGTGTTCGAACAGCGCGCCAACAACCGCATCATCCGTCCAAGCGCCGAGTACATCGGCGTTGAACAGCGCAAGTTCGTGCCAATCGAGCGTCGCTGACAAGCAGGGCAGTGGCCGCCCCTTTACCGGCGCGGCCGCTCGCCCTCTGACCTAACCGTGATCGAGTCCCGCACCATGAATACTGAATTTCGTAAAACGCTGCCGGGCACCCGGCTGGATTACTTCGACACCCGTGCGGCGGTCGATGCGATCACCCCCGGTGCCTACGACACACTGCCTTATACCGCGCGCGTGCTGGCCGAAAACCTGGTGCGGCGTTGCGATCCGGCCACGTTAAATGCCTCCCTGAGCCAGTTGATCGAGCGCAAGCGCGACCTCGATTTTCCGTGGTTCCCGGCGCGTGTGGTGTGCCATGACATCCTTGGCCAAACCGCTCTGGTTGACCTCGCAGGCCTGCGTGATGCCATCGCCCAACAGGGCGGCGACCCGGCGCAAGTCAACCCGGTGGTGCCGACCCAACTGATTGTCGACCACTCGCTGGCCGTAGAATGTGGCGGTTATGACCCCGAGGCGTTTGAAAAGAACCGCGCCATCGAAGACCGCCGCAACGAAGACCGCTTCCACTTTATCGAGTGGACCAAAAAAGCCTTTAAAAACGTCGACGTGATCCCGCCGGGCAACGGCATCATGCACCAAATCAACCTGGAGAAAATGTCTCCGGTGATTCAGGTGCGTGACGGCGTAGCCTTCCCCGACACCTGCGTCGGCACCGACAGCCACACCCCGCACGTCGACTCGCTGGGCGTAGTCGCCATCGGCGTCGGCGGCCTCGAAGCCGAAAGCGTGATGCTCGGTCGAGCCTCGTGGATGCGCCTGCCAGAAATCGTCGGCGTTGAGCTGACCGGCAAGCTGCAACCGGGCATCACCGCCACCGACATGGTGCTGGCGCTGACCGAGTTCCTGCGTAAGCAAAAAGTGGTCGGCGCCTGGCTGGAGTTCTATGGCGAAGGCGCTGCGGCGCTGACCCTGGGCGACCGCGCGACTATTTCCAACATGGCCCCGGAATACGGCGCCACGGCGGCGATGTTCTACATCGACCAGCAAACCATCGATTACCTCAAACTGACTGGCCGCGAAGACCAGCAAGTGCAGTTGGTGGAGCACTACGCCAAGGTCAACGGCCTGTGGGTCGATAGCCTCAAGGGCGCGCAGTACGAGCGCAACCTGAGCTTTGACCTGTCGTCGGTGGTGCGCAACATGGCCGGCCCAAGTAACCCGCATGCGCGGGTGGCCACCAGCGATCTGGCGAGCAAAGGCATCGCCGGGCAGTGGGATGAAGTGCCGGGGCAAATGCCCGATGGCGCGGTGATCATCGCTGCGATCACCAGTTGCACCAACACCAGCAACCCGCGCAACGTGATTGCCGCCGGTTTGCTGGCCCGCAACGCCAACAAATTGGGGCTGACCCGCAAACCGTGGGTTAAATCGTCGCTGGCGCCGGGCTCGAAAACCGTGGCGCTGTACCTGGATGAAGCGGGCCTGACTGACGAGCTGGAGCAACTGGGCTTTGGCGTTGTGGCGTTTGCCTGCACCACGTGCAATGGCATGTCCGGGGCGCTGGACCCGGTGATTCAGCAAGAAATCATCGACCGTGACCTCTACGCCACGGCCGTGCTGTCCGGGAACCGTAACTTTGACGGGCGTATTCACCCGTACGCCAAGCAGGCGTTTCTGGCCTCGCCGCCGCTGGTGGTGGCTTATGCGATTGCCGGGACCATTCGTTTTGACATCGAAAAAGACGTCTTGGGCCTGGACGCTCAGGGCAATGAAATTCGCCTGAAAGATATCTGGCCGACGGACGAAGAAATCGACGCAGTGGTCAAGGCCTCGGTGAAACCGGAGCAGTTCCGCCAGGTGTACATTCCGATGTTCGCCATTCACGAAGACACCGGCCCGAAAGTCGAGCCGCTGTACGACTGGCGCCCGCAAAGCACCTATATCCGCCGCCCGCCGTACTGGGAAGGGGCGCTGGCCGGTGCACGTCCGCTCAAGGGCATGCGCCCGTTGGCCGTGCTGCCGGACAACATCACCACCGACCATTTGTCGCCGTCCAACGCGATCATGCTCGACAGTGCCGCCGGTGAATACCTGGCGAAAATGGGCTTGCCTGAAGTCGACTTCAACTCCTATGCCACCCACCGTGGCGACCACCTGACCGCCCAGCGCGCGACCTTTGCCAACCCGAAACTGTTCAACGAAATGGTGATCGAGGACGGCAAGGTCAAGCAGGGTTCATTGACCCGCCTCGAGCCGGAAGGCCAGGTGATGCGCATGTGGGAAGCGATTGAAACCTACATGGACCGCAAGCAGCCGCTGATCATTATTGCCGGTGCTGACTATGGTCAGGGTTCGTCCCGTGACTGGGCAGCCAAGGGCGTACGGCTGGCGGGTGTGGAGGCGATTGCCGCCGAAGGGTTTGAGCGCATTCACCGCACCAACCTGGTGGGCATGGGCGTGTTGCCGCTGGAGTTTATGCCGGGTACCAACCGCAAAACCTTGCAGATCGACGGCAGTGAAACCTACGACGTGATTGGCGAGCGCACCCCGCGTGCCACGCTGACGCTGGTGATTACCCGTAAAAATGGCGAGCGTGTCGAGGTGCCGGTGACCTGCCGCCTGGACACGGCTGAAGAAGTGTCGATCTACGAAGCGGGCGGCGTGTTGCAGCGCTTTGCCCAGGATTTCCTGGAGTCGGCAACCGCTTAACCACACATCCCGTAGGAGCGAGCTCGCCTCGCGATCTTTTGATCTTTTAAAAAGATCGCGAGGCGAGCTCGCTCCTACAGAGGACATGACAGGATTCTATTCATGGCTTTTGCAGCGCAAATCAAAATCCCGGCGACGTATATGCGGGGCGGTACCAGTAAAGGGGTGTTTTTCAGCCTGCTCGACTTGCCTGACGTGGCTCAGGTGCCGGGAGCGGCTCGTGATGCGTTGCTGCTGCGGGTGATCGGCAGCCCGGACCCGTATGAGAAACAAATCGACGGCATGGGCGCCGCCACGTCCAGCACCAGCAAAACCGTGATCGTCAGCAAAAGTCTGCACGCTGACCATGACGTCGACTATTTGTTTGGTCAGGTGTCGATCGACAAGCCTTTTGTCGACTGGAGCGGCAACTGCGGCAACCTGTCTGCGGCGGTCGGTTCGTTCGCCATCAGCAGCGGCCTGGTCGACCCGAGCCGTATTCCGCGCAACGGCACGGCGGTGGTGCGCATCTGGCAAGCCAACATCAGCAAAACCATTATTGCCCACGTGCCGATCACTGACGGCGCGGTCCAGGAAACCGGCGACTTTGAACTGGATGGCGTGACCTTTCCGGCGGCAGAGGTTCAGCTTGAGTTCCTCAATCCGGCGGCAGAAGAAGAGGGTGCGGGTGGTTCGATGTTCCCCACCGGCAACCTGGTGGACGACCTGGAAGTGCCGGGCGTCGGCACCCTTAAAGTCACGATGATCAATGCCGGCATCCCGACCATCTTCGTCAATGCGCACGACATCGGTTACACCGGCACGGAACTGCAGAACGACATCAACGCGGATGCGAAAGCGCTGGCGCTGTTCGAAACCATTCGTGCCCACGGTGCGTTGCGCATGGGCCTGATCGACAACCTCGACGATGCCGCCAAGCGCCAGCACACCCCCAAAGTGGCGTTTGTGGCCAAGCCTGCGGATTACTTGTCGTCCAGCGGTAAGCCGGTGAGCGCGAACAGCATTGATTTGCTGGTGCGTGCCTTATCGATGGGCAAACTGCACCACGCCATGATGGGCACTGCTGCGGTAGCGATTGGCACGGCAGCCGCCATTCCGGGCACCCTGGTCAACCTGGCCGCGGGTGGTGAATTGCGCAGCGCCGTGCGCTTCGGCCACCCGTCGGGCACCTTGCGGGTGGGCGCACAAGCGCAGCAGGTTGACGGCGAATGGACCGTGACCAAAGCCATCATGAGCCGCAGCGCGCGGGTCTTGATGGAAGGTTGGGTGCGGGTGCCCCCGATTTGAAAAAAAATCTGTAGGAGCGAGCTTGTCTCGCGATCTCTTAACTACCCAGCAGATCGCGAGGCAAGCTCGCTCCTACAACTGGTATGTAGAGCGGGCATTCAGACCTGCCAGCCTGACCTTGAGGATGGAACACGACACTCATTCACCCACTTGGAGTCACTCCACATGAGCGCCAACGTCGACCTCAACAACCGTCCCGACTATGACAAGGTTTTGCAGGACATTGCCGATTACGTCCTGACTTACCGCATCACTTCCCCAGAAGCCCTGAACACCGCCCGTAACTGCCTGATGGACACCTTGGGCTGCGGCCTGCTGGCGTTACGTTTTCCGGAATGCACCAAACACCTGGGCCCGATTGTCGAAGGCACGGTGGTGCCGTTTGGCGCCCGTGTGCCCGGTACGTCGTATCGCCTTGATCCGGTCAAGGCTGCGTGGGACATCGGCTGTATCGTCCGTTGGCTGGATTACAACGACACCTGGCTGGCAGCGGAGTGGGGGCATCCTTCGGATAACCTGGGCGGGATTCTGGCAGTGGCCGACCACCTCTCGCAAAAGCGTGTGGCCAATGGCGAAGCGCCGTTGACCGTGCGTGCGGTGCTGGAGGCGATGATCATGGCGCATGAGATTCAAGGCGTGATGGCTCTGGAAAACTCCTTCAATCGCGTCGGCCTTGACCATGTGCTGCTGGTGAAAGTCGCATCGACGGCGGTCTGTGCCAAGCTGATGGGCGCTGACCGCGAGCAGTTGCTGGCGGCGTTGTCCCATGCGTTTGTCGATGGTCAGGCCTTGCGTACCTACCGCCATGCGCCCAACGCCGGCTCGCGCAAGTCGTGGGCGGCGGGGGATGCGTCGAGCCGCGGCGTACGCCTGGCGGATATCGCGCTGCGCGGTGAAATGGGCATTCCGGGCGTGCTGACGGCGCCGCAGTGGGGCTTTTACGACGTGCTGTTCAGCCACACCAACAAGGACCTGGCGCTTAAGCCTGAAGGGCAGCGCCAATTCAGCCTGTCACAGCCCTATGGCACCTATGTGATGGAAAACGTGCTGTTCAAGATCAGTTTTCCGGCTGAGTTCCATGCGCAAACGGCGTGCGAAGCGGCCGTGACCTTGCACCCGCAGGTGAAAGATCGCCTGCATGAGATCGACAAAATCGTGATTACCACCCATGAATCCGCGATCCGGATCATTTCCAAGCAAGGCCAACTGGCCAATGCGGCGGATCGAGATCACTGCATTCAATACATGACCGCCGTGCCGCTGGCATTTGGCAACCTGGTGGCGGAACAGTACGAAGACGACTTCCACGCCGCGCATCCGATCATTGATGAGCTACGCGAGAAGATGGTCATTGTCGAAGAGCCGCGCTACACCCGTGAATACCTGGAGGCCGACAAACGTTCGATTGCCAACGCCATTCAGGTGTTTTTCAAGGACGGCTCCCACACGGAGCAGGTGGTGGTGGAGTACCCGATCGGCCATCGTCGGCGCCGGGCTGAGGGCATTCCGTTGCTGGAAGACAAGTTCAAGGCCAACCTGGCCACGCGCTTTGTCGGCCAACGCTGCAAGCAGATTTTTGAACTGTGCAAAGACCAGGCAAAGCTTGAAGCGACGCCGGTTCATGCGTTTGTTGATTTGCTGGTGATTTAAACCCAATCCCCTGTAGGAGCGAGCTTGTCTCGCGATCTTTGGATGGTTTAAAAGATCGCGAGGCAAGCTCGCTCCTACAAGGCGGTGGGGTTATTTAAAACGTCGTTCCACGCCTTTTTCGACCAGAATCTTGGCCGAGATTTCTTCTACCGAGAAATGGGTGGAGTTGATGTGCGGGATGTTTTCGCGCTGGAACAGGCTTTCGACTTCGCGCACTTCAAATTCGCACTGGGCGTAGCTGGAGTAGCGGCTGTTGGGCTTGCGCTCGTTGCGAATGGCGGTGAGGCGATCCGGGTCGATGGTCAGGCCGAACAGTTTGTGCTTGTGCGCGCGCAAGGCCGCGGGCAGCTTCAGGCTTTCCATGTCATCTTCGGTCAACGGGTAGTTGGCCGCGCGAATGCCGAATTGCATGGCCATGTACAGGCAGGTCGGGGTTTTGCCGCAACGTGACACGCCCACCAGAATCAGGTCGGCCTTGTCGTATTTGTGTGTGCGCGCGCCGTCGTCGTTGTCGAGGGCAAAGTTCACCGCCTCGATACGCTCCATATAGTTGGAGTTATGGCCAATTGAGTGGGATTTACCCACTGAATAGGAGGAATGTTCCGCCAGTTCCTGCTCCAGAGGCGCCAGGAAACTGGAGAAAATGTCGATCATGAAGCCATTGGCGGTGGCGAGGACTTCGCGAATATCCTGATTGACGATAGTGTCGAAGATTATCGGGCGAACACCGTCTTTTTCGGCGGCGTTGTCGATTTGTTGTACCATTGCCCGCGCTTTTTCCACGCTATCTATATAAGGGCGTGTGAATTTGCTGAAGGTCACGTTTTCGAATTGCGCCAACAAACTCTGGCCGAGGGTTTCGGCTGTGATGCCGGTGCCGTCGGATATAAAGAAAGCAGATCGTTTCATTTGCGCCTTGGGCCTTAAGCTGGTGACGTTTCTTGGATATGATAGGCGCGATTTTGTCGCCCGCAATGGCAGGCAGTGTCACTTATTTTCCAGGTCCAGGCCACAATCGCCGAGAGACTCCATAGACGGAGTGTCCGGCACCCTGAGCTTTTCCAACACAGTTAGTGGAGAGATCACCTTGGTAGAGTACGTAGTTTCCCTCGATAAGCTCGGCGTCCATGATGTGGAGCATGTGGGGGGCAAGAACGCATCCCTCGGCGAGATGATCAGCAACCTTGCAGGCGCTGGTGTATCGGTTCCCGGTGGTTTTGCGACGACTTCCCAGGCATACCGTGATTTTCTTGAGCTGAGCGGCTTGAACGATCAGATCCATGCAGCGTTGGACGCGCTGGATGTTGATGACGTCAACGCCCTGGCCAAGACCGGCGCCCAGATCCGTCAATGGATCATGGAAGCCGAGTTCCCTGAGAAACTCAACGCTGAAATCCGTGCTGCGTTTGCGACCCTCTCGCAAGGCAACCCGGACATGGCCGTTGCCGTACGTTCTTCGGCCACCGCCGAAGACTTGCCGGACGCCTCCTTTGCCGGTCAGCAAGAAACCTTCCTGAACATCCGTGGCGTTGAAAACGTGATTCGTGCGGCCAAGGAAGTGTTCGCTTCCCTGTTCAACGACCGTGCGATTTCTTACCGCGTGCACCAAGGGTTTGACCACAAGCTGGTGGCCCTGTCGGCTGGCGTACAGCGCATGGTGCGTTCCGAAACCGGCACTGCAGGCGTGATGTTCACCCTGGACACCGAGTCGGGCTTCCGTGATGTGGTGTTCATCACCGGCGCCTACGGCCTGGGCGAAACCGTCGTACAAGGCGCGGTCAACCCGGACGAATTCTACGTTCACAAGCCAACCCTGGAAGCCGGTCGACCTGCGATCCTGCGCCGCAACCTGGGTAGCAAAGCGATCAAAATGATCTACGGCGACGAAGCCAAGGCCGGTAAATCGGTCAAGGTCATCGACGTAGAGAAGGCGGACCGCGAGCGTTTCTGCCTGACTGACGCTGAAATCAACGAACTGGCCAAGCAAGCGATGATCATCGAGAAGCACTACAAGTGCCCGATGGACATCGAATGGGCCAAAGATGGCGACGACGGCAAGCTTTACATTGTTCAGGCCCGCCCTGAAACCGTGAAGAGCCGCACCCAGGCCAACGTGATGGAGCGTTACCTGCTCAAAGAAACCGGTACTGTGCTGGTTGAAGGTCGCGCCATTGGCCAGCGCATCGGCGCGGGCAAGGTACGCATCATTAAAGACGTCTCCGAGATGGACAAAGTCCAACCGGGCGACGTGTTGGTGTCGGACATGACTGACCCGGACTGGGAGCCGGTCATGAAGCGCGCCAGCGCTATCGTTACCAACCGTGGTGGCCGCACCTGCCACGCCGCGATCATCGCGCGTGAGCTGGGTATCCCGGCGGTCGTCGGTTGCGGCAACGCCACTCAGTTGCTCAAAGATGGTCAGGGCGTGACGGTTTCGTGTGCTGAAGGCGATACCGGTTTCATCTTTGAAGGTGAACTGGGCTTCGATATCAAGAAAAACTCCGTCGATGCCATGCCGGAATTGCCGTTCAAAATCATGATGAACGTGGGTAACCCGGACCGTGCGTTTGACTTCGCACAACTGCCGAACGCCGGTGTGGGCCTGGCCCGTCTGGAGTTCATCATCAACCGTATGATCGGCGTGCACCCAAAGGCACTGCTGAACTACGACGGTTTGCCGCAAGAAATCAAAGACAGCGTCGACAAACGCATCGCGGGTTACAGCGATCCGGTTGATTTCTACGTCGACAAACTGGTTGAAGGCATCAGCACCCTGGCTGGCGCGTTTACCCCGAAAAAAGTGATCGTGCGTCTGTCGGACTTCAAGTCCAATGAATACGCCAACCTGATCGGCGGCAAGCTGTACGAGCCGGAAGAAGAAAACCCGATGCTGGGCTTCCGTGGTGCTTCGCGTTACATCAGCGAAAACTTCCGCGATTGCTTCGAGCTCGAGTGCCGTGCCCTCAAGCGCGTGCGCAACGACATGGGCTTTACCAACGTCGAAATCATGGTGCCGTTCGTACGTACCCTGGGCGAAGCGAGCCAGGTGATCGACTTGCTGGCCGAAAACGGCCTCAAGCGTGGCGAAAACGGCCTGCGCATCATCATGATGTGCGAGCTGCCATCCAACGCGATTCTGGCTGAAGAGTTCCTTGAATTCTTCGACGGCTTCTCGATCGGCTCCAACGACCTGACTCAGTTGACCCTGGGCCTGGACCGTGACTCCGGCGTGATCGCTCACTTGTTTGACGAGCGTAACCCGGCCGTTAAAAAGCTGCTGTCCAACGCTATTCAGGCGTGCAACAAGGCTGGCAAATACATCGGTATTTGCGGTCAGGGCCCATCCGATCACCCGGATCTGGCGCTGTGGCTGATGGAGCAAGGCATTGAAAGTGTGTCGTTGAACCCGGACACCGTACTGGAAACCTGGTTCTTCCTGGCTGAAGGCCAAGCGCAAGCTTGAGTCGTTGAGAGAAGGGGCAGGGCAACCCATGGGTTGCCTTGCTCTCTATACGTGTTAGGGCGAGTTCGTGTTCGGATTCGCCCTTTTTTGTGCAAGAGCATTATGCAAAGCAGCAGCCATTTATTTCCCGTTGCCCTGATCAGCGCTGAGCGTCGGGGTGATCTGAGCGAAGACGTTTATCGCTTGAAGCCCGCCAACAGCCCGGATATTTCCGTGGAGTTGGTGGTGACCCGTCTGGGCATGGCCGATGCGGGCCAGGTGCGGGGTGTGCCGGTCATTTTGTTGCACGGCAGTTTTTCCAATCGTCGCTTCTGGTATTCGCCCAAAGGTGTCGGGCTGGGGGCCTTTTTGGCTCGGGCCGGCTTTGATGTGTGGCTGCCTGAAATGCGTGGCCATGGCTTGTCGTCGCGCAATATTCACTGGGCCAAAAATCGGGTGGCGGATTACGCCCGCTACGATTTGCCAGCCATTGGTGCGTTTGTGCGTGAGCAAAGCGGGCAAACGCCGCATTGGATCGGCCATTCCCAAGGCGCTATCAGCCTGGCAGCGGCCTTGGGCGGTGAGTATCTGCAGGCGGCAGACGTGGCCTCGGCGGCGTTTTTTGGCTGTCAGATCAATCGCCGCTACTGGTCGCTGAAAATCCCGCCGGTGCAGTGGGGCGCTTACCTGTTGTTGAAGCGATTTGCGCAGTTGTCAGGCACCCGTCTCAAACGTGGCCCTGAAGATGAACCGGTCAGCATCGCACTCGAAACCCTGCGCTGGAATGGCTTTATGGGCCGTTTCAAAGACGCGGATCGCGATTGGTGGGCCGGCTTGGCACAGGTTGAACTGCCGGTGCTGGTGGTTGCCGCGGCGGGCGACCGACAAACACCGGAGTGGGCTTGCCGCAAACTGTATGACCAACTGGGCGCCGCGCAGCGCCAGTTTGTGTGCCTGGGACGCGAGCAGGGGTTCAGCTCTGACTTTAATCATGTCGACATGCTGGTGAGCCCGGCGGCTCAGCAAGAGGTGTGGCCGCGGGTGCTGAACTGGCTGACCCACGCTGAGATGCGTTGATTGAAACCGCTCGGCAAGGGGGAGGGGGTTTCGGCGGGTAGTGGTTGCGGCTACTATATGACGCTTGTGGTGTTTCTGGTCATATTTTGTGGCCGGTTAGCTAATGAGTTCTCATTGGCGAGTGCGCGGCATGTTTAACGCCAGCGCTCGTCAGAACGTCTATAACAGTAGTGCTGCCGTTTTTCATTTTGCTGCGCCCACCTTTAACAGGAGCTAGTTCATGAATCACTACCTTACCCCCGACTTGTGCGATGCCTATCCAGAGCTGGTGCAAGTGCTGGACCCCATGTTCAGCAACTTTGGCGGGCGTGATTCCTTTGGTGGTGAGATCGTGACCATCAAGTGCTTTGAAGACAACTCGCTGGTCAAAGAGCAGGTTGAACTCAAGGGGCATGGCAAAGTGCTGGTGGTGGATGGCGGCGGTTCCCTGCGCCGGGCGTTGCTGGGCGACATGCTGGCTGAAAAGGCCGCTAAAAATGGCTGGGAAGGTTTGGTGATTTACGGCTGCATCCGTGACGTCGACGTGATTGCGCAAACAAACCTGGGCGTTCAGGCGCTGGCGAGCCACCCGATGAAGACTGACAAGCGCGGCATTGGCGATTTGAACGTGGCGGTGACCTTTGCGGGTGTCACGTTCCGTCCCGGAGAATTCATTTATGCCGATAACAATGGCGTTATTATTTCGCCTTCAGCTCTGAAAATGCCGACATGATTCAGGGCAAAAGCTCACCGCTCTAATCACAAGGACCACGGATGCAAGAGGAAGACAACGCACAGTGGGGGCTGGTGTACGCCCTGGTGCTGGACGGTAAGGGCGGTGCTCGCCATATCCCGCGTACTGAGCTGGACACGCTGGAACTGCAAAGTCATGAAAGTCTTTGGTTGCACTGGGATCGCAGTCACCCGCAAGCCCAGACCTGGTTGCGCGGTTCCAGTGGTTTGAGCGATTTCAGTTGTGATTTGCTGCTCGAAGAAAACACCCGTCCCCGTCTGTTGACCTTGCCCAACAGCGAACTGTTGCTGTTTTTGCGCGGGGTTAACCTCAATCCGGGTGCTGAGCCGGAAGACATGGTTTCGCTGCGCATCTTCGGCAGCTCGCAGCGGGTTATCTCACTGCGTTTGCGAAGGTTGCGTGCCATTGATGAAATGCTCAGTGATTTTGAGCAAGGCGATGGCCCGAAAGATCCCGCCGAATTGATCTTGTACCTGGCTCAAAACCTGACGCTGAAGGTCCAGGACTTGATCGGCGACCTGTCCGAAATCGTCGATGACGAAGAAGATAAGATAGATGCCGACGAACGGTATACGCCGGAACACGGTGCTATTTTGCCGATCCGCCGAAGAGCCGCCGGTTTGCGTCGTTTTCTGGCACCGCAACGGGATATTTTCGGGCAACTCGCGCGAACAAAAATCCCGTGGTTCAGCAGTGATGTGCTCGATTACTGGAACGAGCTCAACAACAGCCTGACGCGTTACCTGGAAGAGCTCGAACTCACGCGAGAGCGCGTGGGGCTGGTGCTTGAGGCCGTAGACCGGCGCATGAGCGAGCGCATGAGCCGCATCATGTACCGCTTCGGGGTGATCACCGGGATCTTTTTACCGATTACATTTCTCACGGGCTTGCTCGGGATCAATGTGGGCGGTGTGCCGTTCTCTAATAATCCCTGGGGTTTTCCCGTGGTTTGCAGCCTGATGGTGGTGATTGCCGTCGTGCAGTGGTGGTTTTATCGACGTTTGCAGTGGCTTTGAATGGGCGCGGAATGTGACCCGATTAAAGTGGCTTGCGTCTTTCACTGAGATACCGAGAGGTGCATATGCACGATCCGTTTGAACAGTCGCTACGTGAAATGCTCAAAACGCCGTCATCCAGCCGTGACGATGATGCGTGTTTAGGGCGAGTGCTGAAAACCGCCAATCGCCAGGTAGGCGCGGGCGATCTATTCAGCCTGCCCGGTCGCTGGATGCAAGCGCTGACGATTGCATTGAATAGCGGTTCGGCCCATATTGCGCCCGTTTCGCGGCGCAAACCTGCTGCTCGCCCTGTTGATAAGGCTGATTGAACATGGAACTTGATCTCTGGACTCAGAGCCTGGTCACGGCAATGACTGCCCTGTGGACTAAAATTGCCAACTTCATCCCGAACCTTTTCGGGGCGCTGGTTGTCGTACTGCTGGGCTTCGTGGTTGCCAAACTGCTCGATACCCTGCTGTCCAAGTTGCTCGCAAAGTTGGGCCTTGATCGCCTCATGGGCGGCACCGGCCTGACCAAGATTCTGGCTCGCATCGGCATCAAGGTGCCGATCTCGATCCTCATTGGCAAAATTGTTTACTGGTTCATCCTGCTGGTGTTTCTGGTGTCGGCGGCGCAATCGCTGGGGCTGGACCGCGTTTCTGCGGCACTGGATATTTTTACGGTTTATTTGCCCAAGGTTTTCGGAGCTTTGCTAGTGTTGTTGGCGGGTGTGCTACTTGCACAGTTGCTCAATGGCCTGGTGCGGGGAGCGGCCGAGAGCGTCGGGTTTGATTATGCAAGCGGCCTGGGGCGTGTTGCTCAGGGGCTGGTCATTATCATCAGTATTTCCGTGGCTATCAGTCAGCTGGAGGTCAAAACCGACCTGCTGAACCACGTGATTGTGATTGTGTTGATTACCGTTGGTCTGGCTGTGGCCTTGGCCATGGGCTTGGGAAGTCGTGAAATTGCCGGTCAGATTTTGGCCGGGATCTATGTGCGTGAGTTGTACCAAGTTGGGCAAGAAGTGCGAGTTGGCGAGGTCGAAGGGCAGATCGAAGAGATCGGCACGGTTAAAACCACGTTGCTGACCGAGGAAGGTGAGCTAGTCTCCATTTCCAATCGGATCTTGCTGGAGCAGCACGTGACAAGCCGCTAATGCGGCAAACCCTGCTAATGTATGCCGCCGTAAAAATGCCTGCTTTGAAGGCTGATACGGTGGCCATTGACCTGACTGTCGGCACGACTCGTTTTGAATAAAGCCCAATCGCTATCCATGCGCTACGATCCCCGCGAGCTCTCTGATGAGGAGTTGGTTGCGCGCGCGCATGATGAGTTGTTTCACGTTACGCGTGCTTATGAAGAATTGATGCGTCGCTATCAACGCACTTTGTTCAACGTTTGTTCAAGGTATTTAGGGAACGATAGGGACGCGGATGATGTCTGTCAGGAAGTGATGCTTAAGGTGTTGTACGGCCTGAAAAATTTCGAAGGAAAATCGAAATTCAAGACATGGCTATATAGCATCACTTACAACGAATGCATCACACAGTATCGAAAGGAACGGCGAAAGCGTCGCTTGATGGACGCATTAAGTATTGACCCCCTTGAGGAAGCGTCTGAGGAAAAGGCGCCGAAACCTGAGGAAAAGGGCGGACTTGATCGCTGGTTGGTGCATGTGAATCCGATTGATCGCGAAATTTTAGTGCTGCGTTTTGTCGCAGAACTGGAATTTCAGGAAATCGCAGACATAATGCATATGGGTTTGAGCGCGACGAAGATGAGATACAAGCGCGCTCTTGATAAATTGCGTGAGAAATTTGCAGGTCTTGCTGAAACTTAGTTCAGTGCAAATGGCTCTACGTGTAGGCAAGGTCTGATAGACTTGCCGCCGAGTTGTCCCCCGGTATGTGGGACTGCTTTACAATCACCAGATGGGGATTTAACGGATGAAACTGAAAAACACCTTGGGCATTGCCATTGGTTCCTTTGTAGCCGCAACTTCGTTCGGTGCCCTGGCACAAGGCCAAGGCGCGGTCGAGGGTGAACTGTTCTACAAAAAACAGTACAACGACAGCGTCAACCACGTTGAAGACGGTTACAACCCAGGCGCCTCGATCGGTTACTTCATCACTGATGACGTTTCGATCAACTTCGCGTACGACAAGACCAACCACACCCGTTCGAACGACGGCACTGGTCACCAGAAGCTGCAAGGTGACAACTTTGGTCTGAACGCTCAGTACCACTTCGGCACCGTAGGCGACGCTCTGCGTCCATACGTTTCCGGCGGTGTTGCTCACAAGAGCATGACCAACGTTGAGGCTGATGGCCACAGCGGTCGCGACAAGTCGACTTTCCTGACTGCTGGCGCCGGTGTTAAGTGGTACATCACTGACAACCTGTTCGCCCGTGCAGGCGTTGAAGCTGACTACAAACTGGACAACGGCCGTTGGGACTACGCTCCTACCGTTGGTCTGGGTGTGAACTTCGGTGGCAGCGGTGGCAAAGTAGCTCCTGCTCCAGTTCCAGCTCCAGCACCAATCGCTGAGCCAGAACCAGAAGCTCCGATCGCTGAAGTGGTTAAAGTTGAGCTGGACGTGAAGTTCGACTTCGACAAAGCCGTTGTTAAGTCTCAGTACCTGCCAGACATCAAGAACGTTGCTCAGTTCATGCAGCAGTACCCTGCGACCAGCACTACTGTGAATGGTTACACTGACAGCGTTGGTACCGATGCTTACAACCAGAAACTGTCCCAGCGTCGTGCTGACTCTGTGCGTCAGGCTCTGGTACAGCAAGGTGTTTCGGCTGGCCGTGTAGACGCAGTTGGTCACGGTAAGGCAGATCCAGTTGCGACTAACGCAACTGACGAAGGCCGCGCTCTGAACCGTCGCGTTGAAGCCGTTGTACAAGCTCAATCTAATTAATTTTAGATAAGCTGCCAGAAAAACCCGGCTCAGGCCGGGTTTTTCTTTGCCTGTGATTTGCCAGGCGGCGCGGCTATAATTGCGCCCACTTTCCGTCACCCATCGAGTCCATTGCGCCCATGTATAACCTGGCCCGCCAGCTGCTTTTCAAACTGTCCCCTGAAGCCTCTCACGATCTGTCGCTGGATTTGATCGGGGCGGGCGGCCGTCTGGGGCTTAATGGTTTGTTGTGCAAGGCACCGGCGAAGCTGCCAGTGACAGTCATGGGGCTGAATTTTCCAAACCCGGTCGGTCTGGCTGCCGGTCTGGATAAAAACGGCGCAGCCATCGATGGTTTCGCCCAATTGGGTTTTGGCTTTGTTGAGATCGGCACGGTCACGCCGCGCCCTCAGCCAGGCAATCCAAAACCCCGTATTTTTCGCTTGCCGGAAGCGCAGGCCATCATCAACCGCATGGGCTTTAACAACCTTGGGGTTGATCATTTGCTGAGCCGCGTACAGGCGGCCCGCTACAGTGGCATTCTGGGTATCAATATCGGCAAGAACTTCGACACGCCGGTTGAGCGTGCCGTCGACGATTACCTGATCTGCCTGGACAAGGTGTATGCCCACGCCAGCTACGTCACCGTCAACGTCAGTTCGCCGAACACACCGGGTTTGCGCAGCTTGCAGTTCGGTGATTCGCTCAAGCAGTTGCTCGAAGCCCTACAACTGCGCCAGAACGAACTGACGCAGCGCCACGGTAAGCGCGTACCGCTGGCGATCAAGATCGCACCGGACATGAGCGACGAAGAAACCGTGCTCGTGGCTCAGGCGCTGCTGGAGACCGGTATGGATGCTGTTATCGCCACCAACACCACGCTTAGCCGCGTCGGCGTTGAAGGTTTGGCCCATGGTGATGAGGCGGGCGGCTTGTCTGGCGCCCCGGTGCTTGAAAAAAGCACGCACACCGTCAAGGTGCTGGCCGCTGAGCTGGCAGGGCGTTTGCCGATCATCGCGGCCGGCGGGATTACAGAAGGCAAACACGCGGCTGAGAAAATCGCCGCGGGTGCGAGCCTGGTGCAGATCTACTCAGGCTTTATCTACAAAGGCCCGGCGCTGATTCGCGAATCGGTTGATGCCATTGCAGCGTTGCCGCGCAAGTAACGGGCAGCGCGTGGCGTGCGGGCATAAAAAAGGGCTCCTTTAAGGAGCCCTTGGGCCGAAGCCCGCCGCCTGGATAGGACGGCAAGGTTAAATCGTTGTCGTTTCAAGGTGATGTCGGAAGGTGTCCAGTGTTAGCCGACGGCGTTGATTTCGTTGAGTCTGTGGATGCCCGCAGTGCCAGTCATACCGTCCCAGTTGTCGCCGCGTCCTTCGCGCCAGCCGTTAATCCAGGCTTGACGTACCGACGGTAGAGTAAATGGGCAAAGCTCACGGGATTTACCATGTACGCCATTTTGATATCCGCGCAAAAATGCTCTTTCCAACGGATCACGCTTAAGTCTTCTCATAGGGTGTTTCCCTCACTTGTTGACTGTTTTATTTAGCGTCGACCTTCCAAAGGTCGGGGCAGACTGATCTGCCGTCGGGGGTGCTCGCTGCCGGCGTGGCGAGCCTTTCTGTTGTTGCCTGTGCGGCTACAACCTGAGTCCAGTTCTAACCAATGCACTCGGGTGAGGGAATGATCGTTTTGTCATAAGCACGTAACGAAAATGGTGTTACAGCCATAAGACAGGCTGTTTTTACTCGTCCGGTTTCGGCAAAAGCCTGACAGGACGAGCGCTTGCAAAGATGATGAGTTTCATTCTCCGTTGCTAATAGCTGCCTGATCCACTCGGGCACTATTCGACGAAGGGTCTGAATATGACCAGTTGTTTCTTAATGAATGACCTGCCTCAGCGTCTAGACTCACTCTGCCTCAGGGAGGGTGTTGTCGCTGAAGTGGAACGGCACAGTTTCGTGCCACGCGAGCGCTCTTCAAGAAAAGCGCTTGATTGAAAACGGAGCAGGCGATGCGTTGCCTGCCCACAGAAAGCTAAAAGCTCAGGAATCCCATGTCGGATCGTAACGAACTCTTCCTTACCTGCCCTAAAGGCCTTGAAGGTCTGCTCCTCGAAGAGGCTATTGGCCTTGGTCTTGAGGAAGCTCGCGAGCACACCTCGGCCATTCGTGGCTTGGCAGATATGGAAACTGCCTACCGTCTGTGTCTGTGGTCACGCCTTGCCAACCGTGTGTTGCTGGTCCTCAAGCGCTTCCCGATGAAGAACGCCGAAGACCTGTACAACGGCGTGCTCGACGTTGACTGGCATGATCACATGGTCCCGGACGGCACCCTGGCCGTTGAATTCAGCGGGCATGGCTCGGGCATCGACAACACCCACTTCGGTGCCTTGAAGGTCAAGGACGCCATCGTCGACAAGCTGCGTACGCCGTCTGGTGAGCGCCCGTCGATTGACAAGTTCAGCCCGGACTTGCGTATCCACCTGCGCCTGGATCGCGGCGAAGCGATTCTGTCCCTGGACCTGTCGGGCAGCAGCCTGCACCAGCGTGGCTACCGTCTGCAGCAAGGTGCTGCGCCCCTGAAAGAAAACCTCGCCGCCGCCGTGCTGATCCGTGCCGGCTGGCCGCGCATGGCCGCTGAGGGCGCCGCACTGGCTGACCCGATGTGCGGTGTGGGTACGTTTCTGGTCGAGGGCGCAATGATCGCCGCCGACATTGCGCCGAACCTCAATCGCATTCATTGGGGCTTTGATGCCTGGTTGGGGCACGTACCGGCCATCTGGAAAAAACTCCATGAAGAAGCCACTGAGCGCGCAGAAATCGGCATGGCCAAGCCACCGCTGTGGATTCGCGGATACGAGGCTGACCCACGGCTGATTCAGCCTGCGCGCAACAACATCGAGCGGGCTGGCCTGAGCCACTGGATCAAGATTTACCAGGGTGAAGTGGCGACCTTTGAGCCGCGCCCAGATCAAAACCAGAAAGGCCTGGTGATCTGCAACCCGCCGTACGGCGAGCGTCTGGGCGATGAAGCAAGCTTGCTTTATCTCTACCAGAACCTCGGTGAGCGTCTGCGTCAGGCGTGTCTGAACTGGGAAGCGGCGGTGTTCACCGGCGCTCCGGATCTGGGCAAGCGCATGGGCATTCGCAGCCACAAACAGTATTCGTTCTGGAATGGCGCTTTGCCGTGCAAGTTGCTGTTGATCAAGGTCACCCCGGATCAGTTCGTGACGGGTGAGCGTCGTACCCCTGAGCAACGTCAGGCCGAGCGTGAACAGGCTGAGTCTGTGGTCGAAGCGCCTGTGCAGCAGCAGTTCAACAAGAACGGCAACCCGATCAAGCCTGCACCGGTGGTGATCGAGCAACCGCGCTTGAGCGAAGGCGGGCAGATGTTTGCCAACCGTCTGCAAAAGAACCTTAAGGCACTGGGCAAATGGGTCAAACGCGAGGGGATTGATTGCTACCGCGTTTACGACGCCGACATGCCTGAGTACTCGATGGCGATCGACCTGTATCACGACTGGGTCCATGTCCAGGAATACGCAGCGCCTAAATCGGTTGACCCGGAAAAAGCCTCAGCCCGTATGTTCGATGCCCTGGCGGCGATTCCACAGGCGCTGAACATCGACAAGAGCCGGGTGATCGTCAAACGCCGTGAGCGTCAGAGCGGCACCAAGCAGTACGAGCGTCAAAGCGCGCAGGGCAAGTTCACCGAAGTGATGGAAGGTGGCGTAAAGCTGCTGGTGAACCTCACCGATTACCTGGACACCGGCTTGTTTCTGGATCACCGTCCAATCCGCATGCGCATCCAGAAAGAGGCGGCCGGCAAACGCTTCCTCAACCTGTACTGCTACACCGCAACGGCGAGTGTGCACGCTGCCAAAGGCGGTGCTCGCAGCACCACCAGCGTTGACTTGTCCAAGACGTATCTGGACTGGGCGCGGCGTAACCTGTCGCTGAACGGTTTCTCGGACAAAAACCGCCTGGAGCAGGGCGATGTGATGGCCTGGCTGGATGCCTGTCGTGAAGAGTACGACTTGATCTTCATTGATCCGCCGACCTTCTCCAACTCAAAGCGCATGGAAGGCATCTTCGACGTTCAGCGTGACCATGTGCAGTTGCTCGATCTGGCCATGGCGCGTCTGGCGCCGGGCGGCGTGCTGTACTTCTCGAACAACTTCCGCAAGTTCGTTCTGGATGAGCATCTGGCCGCGCGTTATGCCGTTGAAGAAATTACCGCGAGCACCATTGATCCGGACTTTGCCCGTAACAGCAAAATCCACCGGGCCTGGAAAATCACGGCCCGCTGATGCTGCCCCGGCGGTAATCAGCCCATAAAAAACGCCCCCTTTCTTGCGATTGGGGGCGTTTTTTATTGCCTGCCTGACGTTATGGCGCGATAGACACCGCGCGGTTAGCCACGGCTGGCTGGCGATACAGGTCTAGCAATACCTGATCGAGAATCGAAGACGCACCCCACGGGCGCGGGTCGTTCAGGATGGCGACCACGGCCCAGGTGTCGCCGTTGCTGTCGCGGCTAAAGCCGGAAATGGCGCGCACGGTATTCAGGGTGCCTGTCTTGATGTGTGCTTGACCGTTCATCGCTGTGGTTTTCAGGCGCTTGCGCATCGTGCCGTCTTTGCCCGCGATCGGCAGGGAGCTGATGAACTCGGCGGCGTAGGGGCTTTTCCAGGCGGCTTGAAGCATTTGCGCCATTTCACGTGCGCTCACACGCTCGGCACGCGACAGGCCGGAGCCGTTCTCCATGACCAGATGCGGCGCTGTGATGCCTTTTTTGGCCAGCCATTGGCGTATCACGCGCTGCGCGGCTTTGGCGTCATCGCCGTCGGCATCGGTACGGAACTGAGCGCCGAGGCTGAGGAACAACTGCTGGGCCATGGTGTTGTTGCTGTATTTATTGATGTCGCGAATGATCTCGGCCAGGTCAGGCGAGTAGGCGCGAGCCAGCAGTTTTGCACCTTTAGGGACGCTGGCCTGACGGTCCTGGCCCTGAATGCTGCCGCCCAGCTCCTTCCAGATGGCGCGCACGGCGCCGGCGGTGTAGGTCGCGTGATCAAGCAAGGACAGATACGTCTGAGAGTTGCAGCCGTCTGCCAGTTGCCCGCTGACGGTGACAATTACCGAGCCGTCGGCCTGGGTGACGGGGTTGTAGCGGACATCGCCGGTGCATTGCTTGGCGTTGATGGCTTTGACCTGATTGTCGATGCGGATGCTCGCAATAGGCGGCTCCACCGAGACCAGCACCTTGCCCGAATCGTTACGCGCCACAAAGCGCAAGGCTTTGAGGTTGACCATCAGTGCGTCGGGTTTGACCAGGAACGGCTTGTTTTCGTCATTGCCGTCATCGTTGAACACCGGCAATTGCGGTTGTTCGAAGAAATTGCGATCCAGTACCAGGTCGCCGGTGATTTGCTGCACGCCGTTGGCCCGCAGGTCGCGCATCAACAGCCAGAGCTTCTCCATGTTGAGCTTGGGGTCGCCGCCGCCCTTGAGGTACAGGTTGCCCTGCAAAATACCGTTGTTCAGGTTGCCGTCGGTGTAGAACTCGGTTTTCCATTGGTGGGTCGGGCCGAGCATTTCCAGAGCTGCATAGGTGGTCACCAGTTTCATGGTAGACGCCGGGTTCATCGATACATCGGCGTTGAAGACGGTCGGAACACCCGGGCCGGTCAGCGGCAGCAATACCAGGGACAGCGCGTCGTCTTGCAGCTTGTTGGTCTTGAGCGCTTGCTGGACTTTCGGAGTCAGGGTGGCGTTGACAGGGGCGGCATTGGCGCCGAAGGCGAGCGGCAAAAACAGACTGGCCAGAAACAATGGTCGTAAAGATTTAATCATCAAAAGTAAAACCCTGCAGGCGAGGGGGAAAATAAGAGGGCATGAACAAAAAGTCCCTCGATGGTCATAAAAGTGTTGGCATTATGCCCCAAGGTTATCGGGCTTGTGCATCAGCGTAGGCCAGGGATTGACTTATTTAATGGATAAAACGATGAGTCGCTCACATGCAACCGGGCAGCGCCAGCCTGAAGCTGGTAAAGTGCCGCCGGTAATTACTTAAGAGGATTGTTCAATGGCTACTAATCGTTCCCAGCGTCTGCGCAAAAAACTGTGCGTTGATGAATTTCAGGAGCTGGGTTTTGAGCTGAACCTGGATTTCAAAGAAGACCTGTCGGATGAGGCTGTCGACGCATTCCTTGACGCTTTCTTGAAAGAAGCCATGGAAGCTAACGGCCTGGGCTATGTTGGCGGCGACGACTACGGTCTGGTTTGCCTGCAGAAGCGCGGCTCGGTCAGCGAAGAGCAACGTGCTGCTGTTGAAGCCTGGTTGAAAGCTCGTCCAGAGCTGACCAGCGTTGAAGTGAGCCCGCTGCTGGACGTGTGGTACCCGGAAAAGCCAATCAATCCGGTAGCCTGACGTCAAACATAAAGGCAGCCTGCGTGGCTGCCTTTGTGTGTTTCATACCTTTGCCCGTCCTGGGCGCTGCTTCAAAAATCCATGTGCTGACACTGTATGCGCCTCTCTGCGGACGTAGCCTCGTAAGGCTCGAATACCGGCACGTCACAGGTTTTTTAGTCGTAAATAGCTTTC
Organism: Pseudomonas helleri; assembly: GCF_045830615.1. Taxonomy (NCBI): domain Bacteria; kingdom Pseudomonadati; phylum Pseudomonadota; class Gammaproteobacteria; order Pseudomonadales; family Pseudomonadaceae; genus Pseudomonas; species Pseudomonas helleri. The sequence goes on from NZ_CP174501.1 coordinate 1,384,526, forward strand.
TTCTTCCAGTCGCCCTCAGCCTCATCGGTTTTAAGGCCTTCAGTCAGCGCGTTGACCTCATCGCTGCTGGGCTCCAGCGTGCTTTGCAGCAGGGCATTGGCGCGCACCAGTTGTGCTTCAAACGCTTTGAGTGACTGGCCATACGGGGCAGGGTCGGCCTGCTTGCGCAAATACTGCACGCCGCGTTCATAGGCCAGGCGCGCCTGACCCGGCTGGTTTTGCTGGAACGCCAATTGGCCAAGGTTATTGAAGAACTCAATATGCAGCACCACCAGTAGGTGACGGATCTCTTTAAGCCAGTGCTTGGCTTCATTGGCGGGCAGTACCCGATCTTTGGCGGCGCGGGTGATCTGGCCATGCAGCGTCTCCAGCAGAAAGCGCACATCTTTGGCCTTGGCTTCGGTCATGATCGGGTTGGGCGGATTGTTGACCGGGATCGACTCACCTTGCGCAACCAGTGCTTCAAGCTCAGCAACCCGTGCTTTTAAGCTGGCGTCGGATTTTTGCAGCAGCAACAGACGTTGGGTGGCATTGAGTTCAAGGCGGGTCAGCAACAACTTGAGTGCCGACGTCATCAGTTGCCCGGGAAAGGTCTCGTTGACTTCACTGCAACGGCGGATACGGTCATTAAGTTCGGTTTTGAGCCGAGCTTTTTCCACCTTGTTGTGTTCCACCATGTGGTTGATGTAGCCGATGGCGATCAAAAGCACGATCCCGGCAACGACGAGCAGGGTGATGATGGAAGGCGTCAACGTTAAAACCTCTTCGGGTGGTCTGCCTGCAATAGAGTGTGCCAGACAATGTTGCTAATAGGCTTGATCTTAAACAGGTGCGTTAGTTCATTGGGGTCAGGCGGTTGGCTATCTATAGAGAGGTCCATATTCGATAGGTGCATTTGGCCATCACTCAAACCTGATCATCATAGCGCCTTGTAGGAGGCCGGAATATAGGCCCTAGGAGTCATACGTCACACTATGTAGGAAAAGGCTTAGAAGGACGGGAAGTCATTGATTTCAATAAATTTTCATATTGGGGTTGACGACTTCCAAAACCATCCCTAGAATGCGCGCCAATTGCAGCGTAAAGCGAACAGCGAAACGCATGTAACCAGTGAAGTTGTAGTGTGTCCCCTTCGTCTAGTGGCCTAGGACACCGCCCTTTCACGGCGGTAACAGGGGTTCGAGTCCCCTAGGGGACGCCAATGCGGGAATAGCTCAGTTGGTAGAGCACGACCTTGCCAAGGTCGGGGTCGCGAGTTCGAGTCTCGTTTCCCGCTCCATTTTTAAGCAGCTTCGCTCTCGGGCGGGGTTGAGTGAAAGCCAAAGCGCACATTTAGGTGAGCGTAGTTGGCACTGAAATGTACAGTGTACGTTTCGGGCAACGTCCCCTTCGTCTAGTGGCCTAGGACACCGCCCTTTCACGGCGGTAACAGGGGTTCGAGTCCCCTAGGGGACGCCATTATTGCGGGAATAGCTCAGTTGGTAGAGCACGACCTTGCCAAGGTCGGGGTCGCGAGTTCGAGTCTCGTTTCCCGCTCCATTTTTAAGCAGCTTCGCTCTCGGGCGGGGTTGAGTGAAAGCCAGAGCACACACTTAGGTGCGTGTAGTTGGCACTGAAACGTACAGCGTATGTTTCGGGCAACGTCCCCTTCGTCTAGTGGCCTAGGACACCGCCCTTTCACGGCGGTAACAGGGGTTCGAGTCCCCTAGGGGACGCCATTATTGCGGGAATAGCTCAGTTGGTAGAGCACGACCTTGCCAAGGTCGGGGTCGCGAGTTCGAGTCTCGTTTCCCGCTCCATATTCTTGTTTTAAAGAGTGCTCAGCCACTGTTTAAAGCATTAAAAAAAGAGGCCTTATAGGCCTCTTTTTTTATGTCTGTAGTTTTTACTCCCTACCCAAACAGGCATCCGCCCAATCAGTGCACCTCCCCCAGTGAGCGCTTGATCAGTTGCGCCGCCGGATCGGTCTCAAAGCGCGCTTCCAACACCCGGATATCGAGGTTATTGGGCAGGCTGATGCGATGGGTCAGCACCAGGGTCATGGCCTCGGTGTCGATGCGCAGGGTGGCGTATGGCGCATGTTTTTGCGCGACGAATGCCTGGACACCCTCCAGATATGGGCCGCTTTTGAACTCATGGCTATTTCATAAGCTTGTCAAAATCGATATTGGATAAAGGAAGAGTCGGACTGTCGAATTGACGCAGAATGTGGAGGTGTGGATCCAGCTTAAGGCGTCGAAGGTTATCCAATGTAGCGCTTCCACCCATGACGAGCGCAGGTTCGAAGCCGAACATTTCATCGGGCTCAAGTGGGCCGTACTTCTTTATAGCGCGTTCAAACAGCAGTTTTCCGTTGGCGTCAGGGTAGTCGAAGTCTTCTAGCTTGGCAGAACCAAACAGAGCCTGAATGGAAGGATCGTGATCTGGTAAGGGTTTGGGGTTGAGCTGGTTTTTCAGAGCGAGGATTTCATTGTGGATACAAGTGATGGTGACGCTTGCGCCTGTTGTTTCGCCGCACAAGTAGAGGTCGCCAAAGGCATCGCGGGCAATGACGTGGAAGTTATCTATGTTGACAAACGGTGTCCCCTCAAGCCATACATCCTTGATGTCTTCATATTCATCGGGATTAACTGTCCATACTCGTCCGTTTGCATACCCTGCCCAGCCTTCTTCCCGCCAGTAAGTCATCAAGATGGGAGGGAGCTTGCCGGTCCGTTGAATAAACGCAACAACACAAACGCTCGATGGCCGGGCATTTCCACCTGCGCGTATCCGCTGGGTGTCAGGCTCGGGTCTGTCAGGTTGAAGAGTTCGATGCGCAGGTTGGGCGGTGGAATTTCGATCTGTTGATCGGTGGGTGCACCGTTCCAGTAGGCGAAGTCAAAGTCATAAGGCAGACCCGGCCAGCGCTCTGCTTGCCATACAGCGTCGTAGTTACCGGCCAGGGCCAGTCGCGGTGCCCAGGCCCGGCCGACCACCCCAAAACCTGCGGGTTGGTATTTGTAGGTGCCGGCCACCTGCATCATTTGCGTGGAGTCGAGCAGTCCATCAGGGTGTTTGGCTTTATCCAGGTGCAACACGGGCCTGTCGATTGCTTCGATTTGCGGCGCGGGCAGCACCCGCAGGGGCGCATCCAGCTTGAAGCCCAACTGCTCCTGGCGTTTCTCGATCCAGCCGCTGCCCAGCGGGTTGCTGTAGCAGACCTCGTTGAGCAGATACTCCGGGCTGTCAGGCTTTAACAGGTGCTCGGGGTTGCGCACCACGCTGCTGCCGCCAAAGGCATATTCCCAGCGCAGCGGAACGCTCAGAACGGGCTGCGCTTGAGTCAGTTGCCAACCGCCAAACAGGCTGTCTTTAAATTGCCGTGGCCCGCTAAAACGCAACTGTTTGTCCAGCAGATTGCGCCGGGTAGGGGCATTGGCGTGTGCCTTGGCGGCGGCCACGCGTTTCGCTTGCCATTCTTGAAGCTGGTATTCGTTCAACCGTTCGCCGGGGCTCAACGGTTCGGGCAGCGGCACTTCTATGTACTCGTGCGCGACCGGAATGCTCAAGCGCACACCCGCGTTCCACGACGTGGCCGGCAAGCCCTGCGGCGCATATGCCAGCCCCACCACGATCACATCACAGCGCGGTTTAAAGGGGGCCAGGTCGCTTTCTTCGCTGACGCTGCTGGTCCCTTCTTCGCCGTAATAGGCGTCATCGGTACACAACGCCACGGGCTTAACGTCCATGACCTCGGCGCGCAATTGCCCCGGTTGGCCATCCACCGGCACCAACCGATAACCGACCTTCATGGCCAGCACCGGATACTCTTGATCGTCCACACCCAGGGCGCTAAAACACAGCGCATCGAAGGGCGTCAGGTTACGAAATTCCATGACGCCTCCTCAGTTGATATCAACGTCTTTGCCGTTGATCTGCACCGCACCCGTGGCACTGAAATCGAAGGTGCAGCCATTGATCAGCACGGTGCCGTCGGACTTCATCACCAAGGTTGATTTACCCACCGTGACCTTGAATTCATCACCGGCATCAATGCTGTAGTTCTTGCCTACCACCACCGATTTATGGATGCCCACCTGCTCGCTCTGGCTCAGGCCGACGCTGGTGTTCATGGCTGCACCGACACTGGTCTGGTAAGCGGCACCGATGGTCAGCGTTTTGGCGAGCCCGATGGTTTCGGCCTTGGCCAGGGCGATGGTCTCGGTCTTGTTGGCACCAATGGTCACGCTGCGGTTGGCGCCGATCTGGATGGTTTCGTTTTGGCCGACGTCTTCGGTGCGGTGGTCGCCGATAGAAAGGGTTTCGTTGTGGTCCACCCGCTCTGTACGGTCATTCCCCACAAAGGTGGTGTTGTCATGCTTGATGTAAACGTTCTTGTCCCGTTCGGCATGGATGTAAACCTCCTGCTGGCCCACCTCATCCTCAAAGCGCAGTTCGTTAAACCCCGTGCCTTTGTGGGTGCGGCTTTTGATGGTCATGCGGGTTTTGTGTTTGGGCAGTTCGTAGGGCGGCAGGTTGGCCTGGCGGTAGGCTCTGCCGGTGGCGATGGGTTGGTCGGGGTCGCCGTCGAGGTAGCTGATGATCAGTTCCTGGCCGATGCGCGGCACGGCCATGGCGCCCCATAAGGTGCCCGCCCAGCCTTGGGTGACGCGGATCCAGCAGGAGCTGTGGTCGTTTTCCTGGCTGTCGCGGTCCCACGGGAAGCTGACTTTGACCCGGCCCCATTCGTCGCAGTAGATCTCTTCGCCTGGCGGGCCGACCACGGTGGCGGTGTGCGGGCCGTCGATGCAGGGTTTGGGCTGCAACGGGGCTTTCCACTCGGCGTCCCAGCGGATGGCGCTGGCCTTTAAATGGTAGGTGGTGCTGTAGTCGCTACCGCCGGCTTCTTCTTGCAGGCTGCTGTGTTGTTTGCCGATGTGTTCAAGGGCGATGCTGCGCCAGCGGTCGTTGAAATCGGGCCGTGGGTGTTCGCTCAGGTCGAAGGCCAGACCGGGTTGCAGGCGGGCGTCGTCGCCTTCGAGTTCGGCCATGCGCGCGTCGCTGCGCAAGGCGTGGAGGCGGGTTTTGGTAAAAGGTTTACCCGCTGCATCGCGTTTGTAGCGGCCGGGGTAGTCGTAGCGCTCGTAGTCCTTGTGCTGGTTTTTCAGGGCCAGGCCGCCATCGGCGGTGTGTTGCTGGTTGTAGCGCGGGTGGATGAAGGTGTAATCGCGCTGCACCTGGCGAGAGGTTCGCACCTGTTCGGTGTAGCTGAAGCGATGCAGGGCAGGCTCTGCCGAATCGCCGCCGCCCATGGGCTGATAAAGCACCGGGCAGTCTTTGTGGGTGCCGATGGTGCCAAGGCCGCCGACGCGATCAGTGAGGATCAAGGTGTGGCCGTCGGTGCGGTGTTCGAAGGTGTAGAGCAGGCCTTCTTCAGCGGCGAGACGGGCAATAAAGTCGAGGTCGGTTTCGCCCGCCTGCACGCAGTATTCGCGGGTCTGGTGATCGAAACAGATCTGTTTTTCGAGGTCGGTGATGCGTTGCCCCTTGAGCACCAGGGTGATGATCTCGGGCACGGTTTTGTACTGAAACATCCGCCAGTTGGAGCGCAGGCCCGCGCGGGCCAAGGTCGGTTCGATCACCGCGTGGTAGCGGGTACGGCGAAAACCGGTGTCGCCCTGACGGAACAGACTGACCAGACCATGGACATAGCGCACCGGCGTTTCGCCGCGCCACACCGTGAACAGCGCGCCCAAATCGAGGACACGATTAAAGTCCACCGCCGGGTCGTGGCTGACCAGGTCCAGGGTTAATTTGAAGGGTTGCGACAAGCCTTCTTCGAGCTTGAACGCGACCACCTCAAAGGCATCGCCTTGCAGGGGCTCGAAGGTAAAACGCAGATCGCTTTGACGGGGCATGGGCGCTCCTGAGGCACGCTACCGCACGCCCCGTCATGGCGACGGGGCGTGCGCTGGCGAACACATAAAACTGCCTGCCAGAGCGGGCAGAAACAGCGGTGGGTTAAACCGGCTTGCGCCAGTCGTCTGAGGCTTCGGTCCCTGCAACCACGTGGCTCCAACTGACCTTGCGGTAGGCCAGGCTGGTCTTGATCAGTTGGGTGTAGTTGGCGTTATCGCTGTCCTGGGCGTGAGGCAGCAGGGTGTGGATTTCGACGACGGTGGCGTCTTCCAGCTTGGTGGTGAAGAAGTGCTCCTGTTTGCCATCGGTGGAGGTGCGGAACCACTTGACCTCAACGGTGGGCAGCATTTCGCCGGTGGCCAGCGCCTGGTAGAGCATGGGCGAGGCCTTGCTCAAGGCACTGGTGAAGATCAGCGGTTTGTGTACCCGTTGCCCCGAAGGCTGGCCGCTTTGCGGGTCGGTGGGGGTGCTGATCAGGTGGTCGACTTCCTGGGCCAGAATTTCGTCCTCATGGCCTTCCACATACACGTTGCCCACCGAGTCGCCGGTAAACGCGCCTTTGGTGATGTGGCCCTGGGTCTGGCCGTGGATGCTGATGTAGGCAGGTGTTGGCATGACAAACTCCTTGTAACGATCAATAGAACAACCCGATGGGGTTGCTACCGTCGGTGTGACGGCATGGGTTTATGGCCCGGTAAGGGCCAAGGGTTTGCAGGCGCCCGATGCGGGCGCGCTGAAAATCGGCTACAGCGTGAGAATCCGGTCGAGGGAAACCAGCACTTGCTGGGTGATGCCGTGCAAACGCACGGCGTACACCGTGTACGCCACGACCAGCACCGCACCCGCCATGGCCCAAGGTGTCCACAACGGCCACGCGCGTTTGATGCGGTAGTTACGCGGGGCGACGTGGGTCAGGGGCTCGGTCAGGCGTTTGGGCGTCTCGCCGCGCAGCGGGCGCAAGAGGCCGTGCAGGTGATTGATGATCCGTTGCAGTTCGTCATCGCCTCGGGGCACGTTGCCGTGTTTGCCCTTGAGGCCCGTGCACAGGCACAGGTACATGAACTCCAGCACATGCTGGTATTTGGCGGCGTCGGTGGCCATGCGGGCGAGCAGGGTGAAGAACTTCTCGCCACCCCAGGATTCATGATGAAACACGCTGAGCAGCGAGCGCGTACTCCAGTTTGAACACCTGCCCCACGGCGTACTCATCACCACTTCGTCCACCAGCAGGCACAGGCTGTAGGAATATGCCTTGAGGGCGCCGGGGTCATAGTCCAGCGAGTTGAGCTCTTCCATGATCGTGCTGATCTGGTTATGCAGGTCGCGGTACAGCGCGTTGATATCGGCATGCCGGTCCAGGTGGCGCAGGCGAATCAGCAGGCCGATCAGGGGCATGGCCGGGTCGCACAACGGATTCCAGGCCAGACCGCGCAACTCGAATTCAGGGTCGGCCAGGTACGTTTGCGTTTGCTCTGTGATCACCGTCTCGTCGGAGGTGATCGCGCCCTGAAGGTCCTTGATGGAGGGCGCTGACGTGGTGTCTTCACTCATTTTTTTCACTCCTGATCGCCCAGAACTGCAGCTCCAGTTCGGGGAAGTCGCCGGCGACATGGAAGCCAAACCCGCTGCCCGTGCTCAGGCTCTGCCAGCCAGGGTGATGACGGTCGAGTTCGAAGTAGCTGAAGCCGGCATGGAACGGCAGATGGCGCGGCGCCACGGGCAGCGGGATCAGGGCAATGCCCGGTAACTGCAAACTGACCAGTTCGCCCAAGGCCTCGGTGGCGCTGATCTTTATCTGTTTGGGCAACTGCTCGCGCAGGGTTTCCAGTGGCAGATTGGCGCGTACCGCGAGGATGAACTCGGCAGTGTCCAGCAGGCGCTTGTCGCCCAGCAGCGCAGTGAGCACGCCGAATTCCTGGGCGACGATGGGCAGCGACACGGCGCGCGGCTGCAAGACGGTCCCCAGCGCCCGGCGCAAGGTGTGCTCCAGCGGTTTGAAGCAGGCCCGCAAGTTGTCGTGCTGGTAGGCCGGGTACTCCTGGGGCAGGTGGCCCTCGTCGGTAAAGGTCACCAGTTCGCCGCAGGCCTGGGCGAAGGTGATGTACAGCCGCTCGGGGTGGACATGGCGTTGCCGGGCCAGGTGCTGGAACAGCGGGTACATCCGGTTGAGGGTTTGCAGCAGGTTGAAATCGGTGATATCGGCCACCCCGGATTGCCCCGACGAGCCAATGCGTTCAGCCAGGTTTTTGGCCCGCTCACGGATCTGCCCGGCCACTTCACCGAGGTAGCGTTGCAGTACCGGAACGGCCTGCAAGGACACACAAGTGGGGTAAAAATGCTCGTCCATCACCAGGCTGCCGTCCGGGCGTTTATCGAGGATCTTGCCCACGGCAATGCAGGTGAAGGCGCTGCGGTCTTCGTCCTCAAGCATCAACTTGAGGTTGGGCACGGCCACGTTCATCGTGGTCACATCGCCGACTTCGCTGTGGGTGTCACGCACATCCACCTGCTGGGCCAGGTAACGGCTATTGGCATAGCCTTCGGGCCAGCGTATCTCCAGGGCCTGAGCCGACTTGAGCGGCAGCATCAGGAACACGGTCTGGTTGGCCGCACTGCTGTGGGTAATTTCCAGCGGGGTGGGTGGCGCCTGATCAGTGGGAATATCAAAGACGCTGCCGTCGGGCATGATCCCGCGTGCCCGGGTCAGGGCGATCTTGCCAAAGCTCAGGTACTCGCTGTTGAGCGCCAGTTCGCTGAAACCATAGAGCGCGTCGTTGAGGCTGTTGAGGCGTTGCTGCACGGCCGCTTCGGCGGCGCGGGCCTGTTGCTGGAAATGCTGGGGTTTGACGAACAACCCCTCGTACCAAATGACCGGGTGACGTGAACTCATCAGTGGGCTCTCTGCGTGAAAGGGGGTGAAAAGGCATTCATCGGGTTTCCCCTTTGAGCTCAACGCTGGCGGCGTCCAGTTGCACCAGCAGCGCGTATTGATGGCCCTTGGGGTCTACGCGCAGGGTCTGCTTCCACTGGGCGTTGTCGGCGTCGTAGTAGTGGGCGATCACCGCGATAAAACGCGTGTCTTCGTCCAGGCTCTGCGGGTCGATAAATTTGAATTGGCCCGGCTGCAGCAGGTAGTCGTCGGCGCGGATCCAGGTGCTGCCCAAGGTCTTTTTCAGGTCATCCATCAGTGTCTGGAGACTGGCGTTGCGCAGCAGGCTGTCATCGCTCAGTTGCAGCACCTTGAACGCAATGGGGCTGGCGATGGAGCGCGGCGCTTCAGCGTCTTGCGGGGTAGACAAACTCACTCCGGGGGCGTCGTAGTCGCCAAAGGGCGAGGCTTCAACCACAGACATTTGTGTGTCCGCGTCGGGCTCTGGCAGGCCCGCTGACTGCGGCGTGACGGTCTCGTGAACGTGATCAAGCAGCGCCTGCAATTGCTCGGTCAGCGCCTGCGGGCTGGCGGCCTCCACGTTCACGGTGTAAGGCGAGCGAATCGGCGTTTCGGCGGGGCCGGCTCCGGGGATGATCAGGCGTTGATTGACGCTGTGGCTGGCATACAGGCTCAACGAGTAGCGGCTGGGTTGATCATCAGGTCCGCCCACCGGGATCGACGGTGTCCAGATCACCTGGCCGATCTTGCCGAGCAGGGTGCAACCGACCAACGCCAGGCAGCCGAGCAGCAACAGGGCGAAGCGGATATGGCCGCCCACGTGCGTGCTGTCGAGGTGCACGGCGCGGTGGGGTTTTGCGCGCTCGACGCGGGGTTTGTCAGCGCTGGCGTGGGCTGCATAATCCAGCACGTCGTGCAATGGCGGCGCTGCGGTGATCGCCTCCAGGGCCAGCAGCGGGTCGCTCTCCCGGGCGGGGTCCAGAGGGCGACTCAACTGCTCGAATTCGTGGCAGATGTGCGTGTTCGTGTCTGCCGGGGGCAGAAAAGGCAACGTGTGGGCGTTCCAGTCTTCGAGGCCATCCCGGCGACCGGTGAGCAGTTCATTGAGCGAGCGCTGACTCAGGTGGCGACGGTCGTCTGTCAGCTCATGGGCATCCAGGTGCACGGCGATTTGGTAGTCGCCGATGTGTAAAAAGTCCCCCTCGTTCAACTGCACGGTGGTGCCACGGCCCAAGGGCAGGGCATGGCCGTTGGCATAGGTGTGGCCGCAGTGATCGGTGACGCAGGCGCGATTGCCCAGCCAGTGGATCTGGCAATGGTGGGGGCGAACGCTGTGGCTGCGGTCGTTGAGCAGCCAGTTGCAGTCCGCACTGCCGATGCTGCCGCCGTGCAAGGCAAAACGGTGGGTGGGCTGGCAACCGTGGAGCAATTGCGCGGGGTTGCTGATGACCAGCGTTAGGTTCATGCGCGCCCCCTGATCCGTACCACGGCGGGGTGACGTTGTGCCTGGCACTCGATGAAACTGGTCCAGCCCAAGTGAGTCCCGCCTTCGCGGCGCAGGTTGAACGGCGGCACGTCTTCTTCGCGCAAGCCCAGTTCCACGTAATAAGCCGGTACGTCCCGCGCCAGAAAATCCAGTAACTGGCGCAGCCGTGCACACTGGCTGCCGCTGGGCAGGAACTCCCGGAAGCGCTTTTGCGACAGGTTGGGGATCACCAGGGTGAATTGGCTGGCGCGTGTGCGGGCACGGTCGCCGATGGTGAAGTTCTCCCCGAGTACACCGTTAAGTGAGCCGAGGGCCACGCGATGGCGCTTGAGCAAGGGCACCGAGCGCGGTTCAAACTCACGGATGTAAACGCCGTGCAGATCAAAACAATGCTCCACAATCCCGCTCACCACTGACGGCGCACGGCTGCGGCTGGCAATCAACCCGGCAAAGCTCAACAGACGCCCCCAGGGCAGCGGTGTCGCGCCGCGCAGGTCGTTGTCATTGAGGCCAATCAGGGAAAACACATAGCGCGAGAAGCGGTCGCGAGCGTTTGCCTGGAAGCGGATGTAGTAGCGATATTTTCGCCAGCTGTGGTGCAGCAAGGTCAGCAGGCGGTGATTGAAAAAATCGAGGAACTCGGGGCGAATGCCACGGCCCTGCGCTTGCTCATAGGCCAGGCGGTCCAAGTAATAACCGGGCAGCGGCGAGTCGGCGCCCTGCAAGCCCAGAAACGTGGTTTGCACGCGGTAGCGCTCGTTGCCGAGCGTTTCATCGACACGCTCGGCAACGGTCAGGTCCGAGGCCGGAAAGCCCATGCCCGCGTGGCTTTGCAAACGAATCCGGCGACGGCTGGCGCGGCTTGCAGGCTGGGCTTCCAGGTCATCGTCGTGCAGCGCGTGCAAGTGTTCCAGCAGACGATGGAACGAGTAGTTCCGCGCATCGGCCAGGAGCGTGTCGGCTAGATCACGGGTTGTCTGCCGGTCAACAGTGGCCATTCATAGCACTCGTTGTTAGTGGTATTGATCACTTCCAGCATGTGGAAGGAGTTGATGCTTGCGTAGAGCGCGAAGAAGTGCGAAAGCACGCTGGCGAACAGGTACAACTCGCCCTCGCAGAGGAACGCCTGCTGGTCCAGCTTCAAGCGGGTGTGCAGGCCGCGCACGGGCAGGCCCTTCATCAGCCAGTCGATGGGCGTGGTGACGGCTTCGCCAATCCCGTCCAGGCGCTTGCGGGTGGCGCGGGTCTGCTGCAGGTCGTGCAAGGCGGCAAAGTCATAGGCGCGGATCACCGCCTTGAGCGGTTCTGCCGAGAGCAGTGACAGGTAGTTCAGCGACAGGTTGGAAATCAGCGTCCAGTGCAGGCTGGCGTCCAGCACCGGGCGATACGAGCGGGTGGGCGCGATCAGGTTGGTGTAGGTGGCAAAGGACGGTGTGGTTTCGGTCGACAGCGACAGGTCATCAATGCCCAGCGCCTGGGGTAAGTCACGGTTGCTGCAGGTCAGTTCGATGGACGCGGTTTCATGCTCGCCGATGTAGTCGCGTTCATCGCCGCGCACAAAGGCAATGCGCTGCTGCAACCCCTCGCGGCCGTGGGACTCTTCGATGTGGGTGCGAAAGTACAGCGCCGTGCGGCCCTGGGCGTGTTCGATCTCATGCTGAAAAGACTCAAAAGGCGTAAAGGTGCGCAGCGGGTCGCCCTTGTGTTCTTTGTCGCTGGCGCTCCAGCCGGCCACGCGGTCGACACTGAAAATCTCATAGGCGTCTGGGCGCTGCCCGGTGGGGATGACCCGCTGTTCCAGGCTGCGCCCGTCCAGGGCAATGGGTTCGGCGTCGTGGCTGAACAGGTTGACCGCCGGGGCGCAGAACAGGTGCAGGTCGTGGGTCTGTAAACGAATGTCGCCGGGCATGGGCCGGGAGAACTGGAACTCGAAGCGGATCTCATCGGTGCTGATGGCAGGCCAGGCTTTGCCCAGACGGGTCAGGCTAAAGAAGTGAAAGCGCTGCGGGAACACGAAGTATTCCTGCAAGATCCGATAGCCGTCGAAGACATTGCGCGGGTAGGGCAGCAACGCCTCTTGCGGGGTAAACCCCGGAAAGCCGATGTCTTGGGGGTTCAGCCCGTAGGCGGTGCCATTGACGTACAGGGTCACGCTTTTCAGGTAATGGGCGATCCACAGGTACAGGGTTTGCGCCGTGGCGTTGCCACCGCCCAGGTGAAAATCCAGTTGATCGCAGCCCAGGCTGTTCAGCGGTTGCCGGGTCAATACGCTGAGGTCGATGCGCACCACCGAGGCTTCGCGGCTGTGGGCATCGCTCACGCATTTGACCGCCAGCGGGTACAGGCTGACCTCGGTGCAGGTGCGAAATTCGCAACTGATGCCGTCCACCGGTTTGGCAAACAGCGGTGTGCCTTTGGGCAGCACCTGGCGCTGGCTGATGGCGTCGGGCAGCGGTTTGAAACGCACGATGGTGCAACTGGGCAACGGCCGCAAATAGTTGGGCCAGAGCATTTGCAGCAGCGGATGCGTCAACTCCGGCAGGTCATCGTCAATCTTCATGCCGAGCTTGGCGGTGAGAAACGCAAAGCCTTCCAGCAGCCGTTCCACATCCGGGTCGTTGGCCTTGTCACCCAAAAACTGCGCCAGTTGCGGGTTGTCCTCGGCAAACTCACGGCCCAGCTCACGCAAGTAACGCATCTCTTCGGCAAAGCGTTCTTTCAAGCCCATGGTGTCCCCTTTATTTCACGCGGGTGTAGCCGTCGCGACCGTGCATGGCCACGTCGATCAGCACCCTTTCGTCCTTGTGGTTGAGCTGCACCTGGCAATCGAGGCGAAAGTTCAGCTCCAGCGGTAAATCCGGGTCGGGTTGATAGCGCACGCCAACGACCTTGATCCTCGGTTCGAATGCCTCGATCGAGCGGCGTATGTCGGCACTGATAGCGATCACCAGATCAGAGCTGCCCTGGGCTGCGCCATTGAAGTCGCGCAGGCCCAGTTCAGGGCTGCTTTGCGAGCAGCCCTGGCGGGCATTGAGCACGTGCTCCAGATGGCGCTTGATCGCGTCGATACGCTGGCGGGCCTGTTCGTCCGCGGTGCCCGGGCGGTAGCGCGGTGCGTCAGGCTCCAGGCGTTCGAACAGGCTGGCGCGGCCCAATTACTGGGTGTCCAGCCGACCGACCAGTGAGATCTCGAAGTTGGCGCCCATGTACTTGAAGTGCGGGCGGATCGACAGCGACACCTGATACCAGCCCGGGTTGCCGGCCACGTCCTGCACATCAATCTGGGCTGCGCGCAACGGGCGACGGCTGCGCACATCGGCTGAAGGGTTGTCCTGATCGGCGATGTACTGCTTGAGCCAGGTGTTGAGCTCGCGCTCCATGTCCTGGCGTTCTTTCCAGCTGCCGATCTGCTCGCGTTGCAGGACTTTGATGTAGTGGGCCAAGCGGTTGACGATAAACAGGTAGGGCAATTGCGTGCCGAGTTTGTAGTTGGTCTGGGCTTCCTGACCTTCGCGGGTCTTGGGGAAGGCTTTGGGTTTTTGAATGGAGTTGGCCGAGAAAAACGCCGCGTTGTCGCTGTCCTTGCGCATGGTCAGCGGGATAAAACCGGCTTCTGCCAGCTCATATTCCTTGCGGTCAGAAATAAGCACTTCGGTGGGTATCTTGGCTTGCAACTGGCCCAGTGATTCATACAAATGCACCGGCAGATCCTCTACCGCACCACCCGATTGCGGGCCGATGATGTTCGGGCACCAGCGGTAACGGGCGAAGCTGTCGGTGAGTCGGGTGGCCATCAGAAAGGCCGTGTTGCCCCACAAGTAGTTGTCATGCTGGCCGTCGATGGCTTCGTCGTAACTGAAGCTGCGCACCGGGTTTTCCAGGCCGTCATAGGGCGTGCGCAACAAAAAGCTGGGCAGAGTGGCGGCGATGTATTTGGAGTCTTCCATCTCGCGCAAGCTGCGCCATTTGGTATGGCTGGGGCCTTCAAAGATGTCGTTGACCTCCTTGATCGACGGCAGGTCCTGGAAGCTTTTGAGATTGAAGAATTCGGGGCTGGCGGCCATGACGAACGGTGCGTGGGCCATGGCGCCTACAGAGGCCACATAGCTGAGCAAACGGATGTCCGGTGACGAAGGGCCGAAGGTGTAGTTACCGATCATGGCAGCGATGGGTTCACCACCAAACTGGCCGTAACCTGCGGTGTACACGTGCTTGTACAGGCCGCTGCGGGTGATGTCGCCAGCGTTGTCGAAATCGTCGAGCATTTCTTCTTTGGTGACATGCAGCACGTCGAGCTTGATGTTCTCGCGAAAGTCCGTGCGATCCACCAGCAGTTTCAGCCCGCGCCACGCCGATTCCAGTTGCTGGAACTGCGGCTGGTGGAGGATTTCATCCATCTGCTTGCTCAAGGCAAGGTCGATTTCGCTGATCATCTGATCAACCCGGAACTTGTTCACGGGCTGTTCGTGATGGCCGCTTTGCAATATCTCGCTGATGAACGCGGCCACGCCTTGTCTGGCGACCGCATAGCCTTCCTGGGCCGGGGTCATCATGGTGTTGGCCAGCAGTTGATCGAGTAGCGAGGTGGGGGCATCAGTCACCCGGATTTGGGCGTTGGCACTTTCCATCGGCATGGGTGGTACTCCGTTTTATGAGCTCGGTTTCGGCAGTCGCAGGGCAGTGAACAGGCAGGTAACGCTTGGCGTTTGGGCTTAGGCGTCAGGCGAATCCTTGGGGGCAGGCAGGGTCAGGTTCAGTTCGCGAATAAGCCGTTGGCGCGAAGCATCGTCAGCCAGCAGGCTTTGCAACTGTTTGCGAAAGGCGGGTGTATTGCCCAGCGGGCCTTTTAACGCCACCAGCGCGTTGCGTAACTCCAGCAGTTTGTTCATTTCAGGCACTTGGCGGGCGATGGCATCAGGGCCGAAATCGTTAATCGACTTGAACTGCAAGTTAATGCTCAAGTCGTTCTCGATATCGTTGGTCAAGACGCAAGGCACTGCCATGTCTAATGACACTTCGGCTTTGGTCAGTACATCATTGAAGTTGTCTTTGTCGATACGTACGGGTTGTCGGTCTTCAAGGGCGGACTCTTCGCCGTGGCCTTTAAAGTCACCGGTTATCAGTAACTTTAACGGCAACTCAACTTCGGCCTGTTGATCGCCTGTGGCCGGAATATATTTGATGTTGATGCGTTCTTTTGGAGCTACGGAACCGTGAGCTTTCGACATGGGAAAAGTCCTTTTCATTCGAAGGTAGCCCTATTAGGAACCGATTTATCTAGGCCTGTCATGTCGGCCAAAGCCGTTAGTTGTGTGGCTTTTCTCTGTAGGAAATTACGATTATGAGTTTGGTAGTACTTGCCCTACATAGTTGCAGGAAGTCGCTGAGGGATATGTCTGTTAATTGCACTAATAACGTTATTTGTAGAGTGTTTTACTTGCTACTTAATTGCCGGTTAGTCCACGCTTCGGACAATTAAGGCGTTATACGTCGAACTTTTTATCAGCGAGAAAGGATCTTGCGCGTTATGTCATGCCCATCATTCATACAGGAGGTGCAAATGCGAATAAGCAGTGGGCGGGCATGGGCGTTAGGCGCCTCTCTATTAGTGCTGGCGGGGCAACAGGCATTGGCCATGCCAGCAGCGCGAGACTGCACGACCGTTGTGTCGTCGTTAAAGCGTCTGGAATGCTTTGATCAGGCGGCCGGAACGCCGATTCGCAGCATGGCGCCACAACCCATCACTTATGTGGGGCGAATGTTGCCCATCGTCGATCTGGTGCAGCGCAATGAGGCCAGACGCAGTCCCGGTGACTTCCGCTTTTTGATCTCCCACTGGCCAGAGCTGGATGACGAGCGAGCACAACGGGTGGTTATTTCTGCCCCGGCCCTGGGGGCGTTTGCCCCCCGGCCAACCCTGGCCATCAGTTGTGAATCCAAAATCACTCGCTTGCAACTGGTGCTCGATGAGCCAAGCAAGCGCAACAAGCACCGCATCCAGCTGTTTGCAGATGACAAGCCGGTCTCGAACGCGACATGGCAAGTGATGGATGAAGCAGGGCTGGTGGTCGAGTTCAGTCGTGGGTTGCCGACCATTGCGCTGTTGCGGCAGATCATGGGCAGCCAGCGTCTGGAGCTGAAAAGCACGCAGGACGCAGCCCTGAATGGGCTGGTGTTTGACGCGCAAGGCCTGGACGCGTTGATTGCGCAGGAGCGTCAAGCATGCCGCTGGTGATCGAGGTTCCGGCCGATATTGTCCCGCTGTTGCTGGCGCCGATTGAACCGGAACAACCCGCCGGGTATTTCGATATCGAGGACGAAACCTATCAGGCGATTGATCAGGAAATGATCAAGCTCGGGGGCTTGCGTGAGGCCAGCATCGACTGGCCGTATATCGATGAAGCGTCCCGCCAGTATCTGGCCAGACAGTGCAAGCACTTGCGCATCCTCGGGCATTTGCAGGGGGTGTGGCTGCGCACCCGGCAGTGGGCGCGCTGGGCCGATGCCATGGGCTTGCTGGCGGGTATCGTCGAGTTGTATTGGGACAGCGCCCACCCCAAGCCCGGGCCGACCGGCTACCTGGCCAAGCGCAAACAGATCAAGCGCCTGCTTGAAGACTTGGGCCAAGCCCTGTCGAGCCTGGACCGCAGCAGTTTTGCCCCGGTGCATCAGGCCACGGCGGAGCAGGCGTTGCTCGACCTTGCGCGCTGCGCAGTCGCGGCCAAGCTCGACTCGGCGCCGATTGAGGCACTGCAACGGCAGTTGGCCAAATACAGTGAGCCACTGGTGCCTGAGTCGACCAACCAGGCCCCATCTTCCGGCGTCCTGAACCCGACCTTGTTTACCCGCACCAGCGCGCCGCCAGTGGGCAGCGAACGTGAACAACGGCGTGCCTTGCTGGCAATGGCCGAGCAACTCAATCAACAAGACCTCTATGACCCGGTGGGCTATCAACTGCGCCGTTTTGGCTTGTGGGCACACCTGCATGCCGCCCCGGCCATCACCCGCGACCGCCGCACTGAATTAAGCGCGGTGCCTCAAGACATTGTTGACGCGTATCAAGAAGCACTGGGCGCCAATGCCCTTGAGCCCGCCTTGCTGTTGCGCATTGAAAAAAGCGTCGCGGCCTCGCCGTACTGGTTGCGTGGCAGCTACCTCGCGGCCCAGGTGGCCTCGCGTTTGGCAATGGACGACGTGGCCTTGGCCGTGCGCCGCTGTTGTGAGCGGCTGGTGTGTCGGCTACCGGCTTTGCTGGAGCTTAATTTCAGCGACGGCACGCCCTTCGTCGACGCGCCAACCCAGGCCTGGATCAGCGGTGCCGACCAGCGCGAGGGCGCCAGCAGTGCGGTGCCTGAGTACGCGGGCCTGCGCGACGAATTGGTGACTCAGTTGAATACCGAAGGCGTTGAGGTGGTGCTGCTGCGTTTGCAGGCATTGCACGCAGCCCATGAAGCCCCGCGCCAGCGCAGCCACACCACGGTGATCGCCGCTGACTTGCTGGGGGCCCGTGGCCTGTCCTGGCTGGCCGATGACCTTTACGCCGGGGTGGCCCGGGTGATGCGCGAAACCAGCGCCCAGGCGTGGGAACCCGAGTTGTATCAGAAGTTGGCCCAGCACCTTGGCAACCCCGCGTTGGTCAAGGCCGTTCAGGAGTAGGAGCAGTTTATGGAAAGGGTCTGGAGTTACATCAAGCGCTGGGGTTGGCCCGTGCTGCGGCATTTCAAGCAGGCGCTGGCGCTGATAGTTGTCCTCGGCGTGGTCTTTGCGCTGATCGGCATCTGGTGGCTGGGGCCGCACTGGACATGGCGCGAGCATCAACCCTTGGCTGCGCTGGCGATGCGCGTGTCGGCCAGTGTTGTGGTGGTTGTCGTGCCGTTGCTGTTCTGGGCCTGGCGGGTGCGTCAACGCTTGCTCAGGCTCAATGCCGAGCACGCGCGTGAAACGGCGGTTGTGCTGGATCCCTGCCTGCCCTATGTCGAGGCGCAGGAGCGTTCACTTGATCAAAGCCTGAGCCATTTATTGAACAATATGGAGCGTCGCCGTTCGCTCTATCAATTGCCGTGGTACCTGGTGCTGGGCGAAGAAAACGCGGGCAAGACCAGCCTTGTCACCCGTTCAAATCAGAGCTTTTCCCTGTCCCATATCAACAGGACGGGGGCCCGCGCGCAGCCGGAAGAAAAACTGGCGTATGCCATCGACTGGTGGATCGGCGACGAAGCCGTCTTGATCGACCCGCCGGGTGAGTTGCTCACGCAACCGAAGCCCTTGACGCAAGAACAGCGCGCCGAGCAAGCGCAAGAACCGGTGGCGGCCAAAGGCAAAGTCAGGCCGGTTTTGCCGGGGGACACTCACCCGCGCCTGTGGCTGCACCTGCTGGACTGGCTGGGGCGCAATCGCAGCCGCCGCGCCCTTAACGGGGTGGTGCTGGTGATCGATGTACAAGCCTTGCTGATGCAGCGCCCCGAAGTGCGCAAGGCTCGCGCTAACGTGCTTCGCACGCGGGTGTATGAGTTGACGCGGCACTTGGGCACACGCCTGCCGGTGTATGTGGTGCTGAGCAAATTTGATCTGCTGGAGGGCTTTGAGGAGTTCTTTTCTCAGCTGTCGCGCCGGGGCCGTGAAGACTTGCTCGGCTTTACCTTCAGCCTGGACGCGGTCGACGATTTCGATGCCTGGCTGGCGGAATTGGCGGAGCATTACAGCGCGTTTGTCGAGCGTCTCAACGAGCAGGTTTTTGACAGCCTCAGAGGCGCCCGCTCATTGGAGGACCGTGACCGGCTGATGGGTTTTCTGCGCCAGTTGGCAGGGCTGCGCCCGGCGCTGTTTGGCTTCTTGAATGAAATGCTCGGCACCGACCGCTTCACCACCCCGGCGCTGGTCCGGGGCGTGTATTTTTCGTCGGTCTTCCAGCAGGGCACCCTGATCAATGCGTTCGTCAAAGAGGCGGGCCAGCCGTACCACCTGCCGCCACCGCCTGCCGAGGTCAAGCCTGCGCAGGGCAAGACCATCTACTTTGCCCAGCAACTGTTCAAGCAAGTGATTTACCCCGAGGCGGGGTTGGCCGGTGACAACATCAAAGTCGCCCGCAGCAAGCAACGACTGTTGATCGCAGGTTTTGGCGTGGCTTCGCTGGGCTGTTTGCTGGCGGTGGGCTTGTGGCAGTACTACTTCACCGTCAACCGTGACAAGGCCGCGAACGTTTTGGCCAGAAGTCAGGAGTTCAGCACCGGGGACATTGACGCCAACCTCGATGCCACCGGGCGCAATTTGCTGGCGCCGCTGGACCAGATCCGTGATGCCGTTTCGGTGTATGGCGATTACCGTGAGGCCTGGCCGTTGCTGTCCAATATGGGGCTGTATCAGGGCCGGGCGATTGGCCCGCGGGTTGATGAGGCCTATCTGAACTTGCTGTCCAGGCGCTTTTTGCCTGCCATCGCCAGCAGCGCCCTGGAGGCGATCAACATCGCGCCTGCGGGCAGCAATCAGCAACTGGTGGCGTTGCGGGTGTACCGCATGATCGAAGACCGCCAGAACCGCCGACCGGAGATCGTCGAAGACTGGGTTGCCAAGCAGTGGCAGCGCGCGTATCCGGGCCAGGGGCAACTGCAGGCAGACCTTATGCGCCATCTCAATTACGCGTTGAAATATGCCGACACTGACTTGCCGCACTACCGTGAACGGATCGTCCAGGTTCAGCAACAACTGCGCCAGCGGCCCATGGCAGAGCGGGTTTACAGCACGTTAAAACAGGATGCCCAAGAGCGCTTGCAACGCCCGCTGGACTTGCGCAACGAGATCGGACCGGCTTTCGATATTGTTTACCGCCCGTTGGTGGTCAGCCCTGACACCGATGGCAGTGAGTTGCAGTTGGCGCCATTGCTCACCGCCAAGGGGTTCAAAGAGTACTTTGAGCCCGGCACGCAAGACATTATTGAACTGGCCATGATCGATCAGTGGGTGCTCGGTGAGCGCCAACGCCTGGACTACTCCCCAGAAGACCGCAAGGTCCTGGCCCAGCGGGTTCGTGCCCTGTACAGCGCTGACTACGTAGACAGCTGGCGGCGGGCGCTTAACCAGTTTGTGGTCACTGATTTTCGTGATCTGAGCCATGGGGTTGCCGTGCTGGAGCAAGTCACCGGCCCGGCCGCGCCGTTACGGCGTTTGCTGGAAACGCTGCGCGACAACACCGTGATCTACCCGGCCGTGCCGTTGATCGAGGGCACTGCGGTGGTCAGCCTGGACAAAGTGCCCGAGGGCCAACAACAGGCGGCGGGTATTCGGCGTGCCTTTACCGGTTTGGCGCAGTTGATCATCCCCCAGGGGGAGCGGCCTTCCTACTATGAAGAGACCCTGCGCGCCATTGGTGCCGTGCATGACTATGCCAAGGCCGTGCACGACAATCCGGACCCCGGCAAGGCCGCGTTGAAGACTGTGCTCAATCGCTTTTCACTCAGCGGCAGCGACCCGATTGCCAACCTGCAACGGGTTGCCGTGGGCCTGCCGGAACCGATGAACCAGCAGGTCAAAAAACTCGCGGACCAGACCTCGCAAGTGCTGGTGGTAGCCGCCCTGCGCGAGCTGGAAAAGCGCTGGGACAGCGAGATCTACAGCTTCTATCGTGATCGATTGGCCGATCGTTACCCGTTCAAAACCACGGGTGAAGACGCTTCGCTGGACGACTTTGAAGCCTTTTTCGGGCCGCAAGGGCGGTTACAACAGTTCCATGACCAGTACCTGGACATCTTCCTCAAAGACAACCTCGACGTGCTCTACTCCGAGAGCCTGGGCGGTTATCTGGTGCGCAGCGATGTTCTGGAACAGTTGAAAAAAGCCGAGCGTATTCGCGACACCTTCTTCAACCATCGCGGGCATTTGGCGGTGCAACTCACCATCGAACCGCTGGCCCTGAGCACCACGCGCCTGAGCAGCCTGCTCAGCGTCGACGGCCAGTTGATCCCCTACCAGCACGGCGCGCCACAGCGCACAGGGTTGGTGTGGCCCAACGACCTGGGCAATGCCAATGGCAGCCAACTGACCCTGGTCAACAGCAGTGGCAATACCGCGAGCCTGAGCTATCGCGGCCCGTGGTCACTGTTTCGGCTGCTCAGTCGAGGCCATCTCAACGGCCGTACCGACACCAGCGTCGACCTGACCTTCGCCATTGCCGACGGGTTGATGCGCTACCGCGTGGTGGCCGAAAAAGCCAACAACCCCATCACCCAGCGCACCTTTGAAGGCTTTGCATTGCCCAGAACCTTGCTGGAGGAACGCCGCCAACCCAAGGACGGCGACAACGTCACGCAGTTGTCAGGGCGGTCCAAGCGTCTTGCCCTATCTATGTAGCACCTGCCTTTGTTCTCCCTGAGTAGGTTGTTGGCTCCGCCCACCCACTCAGGAAGAGCAAATGCTCGATACCAATCCTCTATTGAACACCTCAGTGCTGCCGCCGTTTTCAATGATTCGCGCTGAGCATTTGGTGCCCGCTGTTGAACACATCATCGCTAAGAGCCAGACAACCGTAGCTGGCATTATTGCCAGCCAGACTTCATTCCCCACCTGGGACGATCTGGTGCTGGCGATGGATGAGGTAAAGGCCCAACTCGAAGAAACGATTCAAATGATTGACGTGCTCAGCACTGCACACACCCATAAGGCGTGGGCTGATGCAGTCACCCTCTGCGGGGGCCTGATGACGCAATACAAAGGGCAACTCGCGCAAAACACCACGCTGTATGCGTTATACCAGGCCCTGGCCGACAGCCCGATTGCAGCGTTGTTCAACAGTGCGCGCAAGCGGGTACTGGAAAAAATACTGCTCGAATATCGCCATGCCGGGCTTCACCTCGGTCCGGTGCACCTAGAGCGGCTACGTGAATTAAAGGAGCAAACCGGTCTGCTGGAACAGACGTTCAGTGCCCATGTGCAGCAAGCCACTCAAGCCTGGGGCAAACACATTGAAAACGAGTCGCTGCTAGCGGGCCTTGCGGCGCCGTTAAAGCAGCGCCTGGCGAGCGCAGCGCAGCATAAAAACCTGACCGGCTGGTGGTTAACACTGGATGACGAAGTGTTTCACGACGTAATGCTGTACGCGCAGAACCGGCCCTTGCGCGAGGAGGTATGGATCGCCCGCTACACCCTCGCTACAGCGCTGGGCCCGCAACCTGAACAGTTGAACAACGATGATGTGTTAACGCGGCTGCTCAGCAACCGCCACCAAATCGCACGGTTGCTGGGCCATGAGCACTTTGCCCAACTGGCCCTGCAAGGGCAGATGGCGTCGTCGACCGACGAGGTCATGAACTTCTTGCGTCATGAGCTCGAATCACAACGCGCCACGTTTACCCTCGAGAGAGCGCAACTCGAGGCCCTGATGGTGGAATACGACATTCCTCAGCTCGAGCCCTGGGATTATGAATACCTTGCCCAAATACTGCGCCAGGCCGACGGCGTGTCCCAGGATGCGCTGAATGCGTATTTCCCGCTGCCGACGGTTGTGGAGCGTCTGGTGCAATTTACCCGGCGGTTGTTTGGCGTTGAACTGGTTGAACAGACGCAGTTCGACCGTTGGCACCCGGACGTGCGCCTTTACGAGGTCATGGAACATCAACAAATCCTCGGCTACTTGTTTATTGACCCTTATGGCCGCCAAGAGACTGATGGGGCCGTTGAAGTGCTGACGCTGCGCAACCGCCGAATGACGGCCGAAGGGCGACCCCTATTACCGATTGCTGTGCTGTCCGGCCGGTTCGCAAAAGGTGACGGTGAGCAGCCCTGTTTACTGACCCACACGCAATTGCGCAGGCTGGTGCATGAATTTGGCCATTGTCTGCAGCACCTCTTGACGGGGCAAGGGTACCGGGACATTTCCGGGATCGGAGGCATGAGCCCTGACGCGATTGAATTTGCCAGTCAGATCATGGAGCAGTGGTGCTTTAGCGACGAGTTTCTGGTCTGGATGTCGGCGCATTATCAGACCCAAGAGGCGATGCCTGCTGATGCGGCTCAGCGGTTAACGCGCGTGGTACACACCCAAACCAGTTGGGCCACGGCCAATGTATTGCTGCTCATGCTGTTTGACATCGAGATCCATCGCACCCAAGGCGATGGGCGCAGCCCACACGAGGTGTTTGATGCCCTGAATACGGAAATCGGGCACTTGAAGTGGCCACATGACGTGAGTCCCTACAACAGCAACGGGTTGATGACATCACCCCATGTGGCTCGAGGTTATTCGTATAAATGGTCCGGTGTGTTGGCCAGCCAGGCGTTCGAGCAATTCAGTCGTAGAGGCTTGTTTGACGCAGAGACAGGGCAGGCCTTTCGCGATGCCTTTTTTACCTATGGCGATGCGCGCTCCTTGAGGGACTCCATGGAAGCCTTTCTGGGCGCCGACAAGGTAGACCGTTTTTTTCCGCCATCCGCCGCGTTGCTGCGCGTCGATAACACCCGGGACGTTGCGACCTTGATAGGCCAACTGACGACTTCGCAGCAGCAGATGATTGAGTTGAATGACGCTTTACCACGGCCTGCCGATATCGCGGCGCAGCACTTGAAGAACTGGTTTAAAACCACGTTCCCCGCGCTGGCGGACAGTGTGGCGGTGCAGGATGTGTCTGTGCGCACGGTGCGCGAAACACTCATCCCTCTAGCAGAACGGGTGTCTGATGGACCGCTGTTTAGCCGCACGATCATTTCCAGCGTCCCCCTGGATGTGCTGTTCTGGCAGGCGGCTGCCGGACGCTTGAATACCGGCGAGCTCTTTCTCAACCTGCAAAATATTGAAATTGTTCATCAAACCGGCAGTACCACGCAGGCACCGGCTGCCCTGAACAGCAACGATGCCAAGAGTGCATTCGAGCGGTTATTGGTAGAAACCCGGCCGTTGTCATTCGAACGCCAATGGGAACAAGCCCTTGAACACTTCTGGAGCAAAGCCGCGAGTTTCACTCAGAACCGCCCTGTCAATGAATGGCTGGCAGATCAGTTAAGCCACCAGTTAATGACGCAGGCCAATC
The DNA here is from genome assembly GCF_045830615.1 of Pseudomonas helleri. Lineage (NCBI taxonomy): Bacteria > Pseudomonadati > Pseudomonadota > Gammaproteobacteria > Pseudomonadales > Pseudomonadaceae > Pseudomonas > Pseudomonas helleri. The sequence goes on from NZ_CP174501.1 coordinate 1,408,818, forward strand.
TTCATGCGCTGGACGGAACGCTACAAGAGCCGCTGCACCATGCCGTAACAGACTACGCGCTCTCGGCACCCGAGGCAGAGGTACGCGCAAGCCTGCTCGAAACCGTTCGGCCAGGTGTGTACACACTGGCCTACACACCGCAGAGGTGGCGGGTCAGTTTGCCGGTCCGCAACTGTGTGGTGTTTACCGCGCGAGCTAACGACGTTGAGCAGGGCGCTGCGCTGCTCTGGCGCCTGGGTGAGCCACTGGAAGTGTTCTCCAGCCTGGCGCAACTGAAGGCGAGTTTGAAGGAAGGTGGCGATGCCATCGGCGAGATTAAGCATCGACCGTTGCCGGGTAACTTTTTGGCCCAGCCAGTCATGGCGCTGCGCCAGGCGCAAAACACTGCCGTGCTGCAAGCGCTGCTCGACGGACCAAATGAAGGGGAGCAGGTTAACGACTGGATACAGCGTGTGGATGAAGCCGCAGACCTTGGCGACCGGCTGGACCTTGCCGTCCCGATGAATGCTCGGCAACTCAAGCAATCACTGAGTCAGTTGAATACCTGGCTACATAGCAGCCGCCACGCTACCGGGAAGGATCGCGTGGCATGGTGGAAGGCTTGCAGGGCTTGGCAACAAGCCGTAACGGATGCGCAGTCTCTGCCAGCAGACCCGATAACGCTGGCAACACCTGAGGCTATCCAGGCGTGGACGCGCACTGAGCTTGAGCGATTGATCAAGGAAAAATATTCCCCGGCTGACCCGGATCGGGTTTTCCTGACGATCGAGAAACGCATCGTAGATCCCCATGCACCTTCTGGATCATCTGCGTATGGGTCAGGAGTGGCACTTTCAGAACATAAGGGGATTATTTTTGACCGGCGTTCACTGACGCAATGGGCCATCTCCAATATGACGCCGGACGAGAGCAATGCGCGTGATTACGTTGAGGAGGGCCCACTGAACTTTGACGCCATACGCGATCTGGTGAAATCAGCCAATGTCGGGGTAATGCTTGACTCATGGATTATTGGCGCAGCCCGCCGTACGCAGACGTTATGGATGTCGCTTAAAGCCAAGCAGATGCGGGTTGAGGTACTTGCCGCCCACTTGTCAGGTGATCTCATGCATGACGCCAGCAATACCCGGTTGAACCTGGTGCTTGCCGCTCTTGATGGGCGCCAACCTCAGGAACGTAGCAAGGTCAATGGCCAAGAAGTGGTGGTTTATCAGATTAAATGGGGGAGCAGCACCCTAAGGGATATCGTGGCGTTTGGCGTCAAGAACCTTAAAGGCCGGCCCTCACTCACGTTGTACACGCCTGGGGCACCGGATACCCGGGTGTTTCGCGATGCCGATGGCGAAGCGTTCGAAGATCTGATGAGTGCTGTGGTGACGGCCCTCACCACCACACCAGAAATGACACTGTGGCTGATCTCGAAATTACCGCTGTCAGCGCAAGCTGAGCAGATTGCCAGCCTGGAATCGAAGGCGCCCGAACGTCCTTTGGGTGAAAAGATTAAACAGTTTGTGCTGGATGTTTTTTTGCCCATCAAGTTTCGGGTTGACCTCGGTTTTCCTGCTCAGGGTGCTATTGCCGTCGTGGGCAACGACTTGTTCGAGGCCTTGTATGAAACACACATTGTTCATGCGCGAGATGCTGCCAACGTGTTGACGGTTTCCCATGCCGAGCGTGACAGCGAAGCGGCCCAAGTCGGGCGCAGCAAAGGCTTAGTGCTGGTGCTGGGCATGATTTCGATACCTCAGGTAAACCGGCTCGGCGGGCTTCTGGGGCGGGCTATTATTCCGACCATGATCGGCGGGGCTGCGGTGGTGTCCATCAAGGATGAAGGTGGCAGTGGCAGTCAATGGCTGAGTGATTTTATCAGTGCCATGGGGGAGGTGGTCGCAGAGGCTGGCGAAGACCTCATCATGAATCGAGCATCGGGCAGGCGTGGCAAAAAATACGCAGGCAAGCGTTATATGGCGCTGACGACTTTGCCTCGCATGGTGGATGCCTCATTGCGGCCTTTTCTTCTGGAGGGGTTTGATGGAAGCGGCCTTCTACCGGAGGGTCGGAATGTGTATCGCGGTCGAGACGGGCAGGGCTATGTAAAGCTGGACGGGGGCTTTTACAAAACCACTGTGCAGGGCGGCGAGCGGTTTGTTTACAGCCCCAGGAACATTTCTAACAGGCGCAAAGTGGTTTGGGAAAATGGCCGTTGGCAAGCCGAGGCTCCCAATCGTTTATTGGGCGGCGGCCCGGTGATGAGCCTGTTCAGAGCCCCGGAAACGCCTCAACAGAAAAAATACAATGCACTGCTTGAAGGTTACCTGGTGGACCATTACAACCCGCCCGGTGACATGGTGCGAGAGGCTGCAAACGTGATCGGAGCCATGCCGGAGGTGCTGGCTCAGCGGGTGCTGGATGAGAGCATCCTTGATGCACGGGTGAGCGGTATTGAGGCTTACCGGTCGTTAATGAAGCTGCTAAACCGCCAGCGTCGGCTGCCACCTGAATACAAGGCCTCGAGCGATACGCTGGTGTACAAGCTGGACGTGTGGAGTGCGGTCCACTCGGCAACGCGGGACTTTGAAACCAGTGTGCCGGGCTTGAAATTTTCCGACGTGCAAAAAATTAAAATATTCGATATGGCATTGCCCTATAGAAATGCCTATTACGAAACGACCGGTATGAACATAGCCGTGATGCCGGACAACGCGACAGGTGCTGTGTTTATTGGCATTACCCCTCTGCGCGGGAAAAAAAGGCGCGAACTGGACAAAATCAACAAGGATTACAACGACCTTAGCCTTTCATTGAGACCGAAGATTGTCAGTGCGCTGCAAGCACAATTCCCGGGGCAAGGGCCAGAAACAGTGGCTGCACTGGAGCGTTATCTCGCAGTACCAGAAAATGTTGAGCATCATCGAAAAATCGCTCGCACGTTATTGAGAGAGGAAATGCAAGCGCGGGACATGCCAGGTTTGCTGACTGAGGTCAGAAACAAACGCATCCCTTACTTTGTTGTGATCAAGGGCAAAGCGCAGCAAAAAATCATGGTGGCCACTGCCGAGGACATAGATCACTTCTCACAAAGCCTGATCAAATACACAGAACCCTTTGATATCCAGGCCGTTACCCAGACGGCGACGCATAAAGTGACAGGCAAATTACCCGCTGCATCAACAACTTCCACGACACCTGCTGCGTCCGAAGGGCCTGCTACAGACAGGTTTTCGATCAACGTAAGCCCGCTGGCTGAAGCGCAAATGTCTTACGACAGCTTCCCGCAACCGGCCCGGATAAAAATGACCAGCATCATGGATGACATTCGTGCGGGCCGTGTGACCAGCAAGCGAATCAATGGTTATTACTGGTATGACATGTCCCAGTTGGATCCAGGCAGTGGCAGGGGGGCCTGGCGCGCTGCGTTTGAACGCAAGGGCGATACGTGGGAGCTGCAGGGGTTTTATGACTATCACACCCATCGGGCTGCCACGGTGTGGAGTTACTGACGCGTAATAAAGTCGATAAACGCCCGCACGCGTTGCGGCACGTGGCGCGCGTGCGGGTACAAGAGGATAAACGGGCGCCGGGCACCGCCGAAGGCGCTCAACACTTCACACAGCTCGCCGCGCTCCAGTGCCTGCTGCACCGTGAAACGGTAGGTCTGCATCAGGCCTGCGCCGTGTTTGACCAGTGTCACTGCGCCCAGGTAATCATCCAGACAGGCGCAGTTACCTGAGGTTTCCAGCTCAACCCACTGACCGTCCCGCTGAAACGCCCACGGCAAATTGCGCCCGCTGCTGGGGAGCTGGTACTGAATGCAGTCATGTTGGGCCAGTGCTTCCAGTGAGGTGGGCGTGCCCGCTTCGCGCAAATACTCAGGGGTTGCCACCACCACCAGTTCGGCCTCTTCCAGCGTACGGGCGATCAGCCCGGAATCGGTCGGCGCCTTGCCTCTGATCGCCAGATCAAAACCATCGTCGGCAAAGTCGATGTTGCGGTTGCTGATGTGCACATCGACTTGAACATCAGGGAATAACCGACGAAACGCAGGCAACTTCGGCAGCAACCGGTAGTGAGCATAGGGCGTGGGCACACTGATGCGTAACAAGCCAGAAGGCTGGCTTTGCTGGCCGGTGACTTCACGTTCGGCATCGACCAATTGCGTCAGCGCCTGTCGGCATTGCTGGTAGTAAAGCCGCCCGCTATCGGTGAGGCGCATCTGGCGAGTGGTGCGCACAAACAAACGCACCCCCAAGCGCTCCTCCAGGCGGGCCACCGAACGACTCACCGCCGCTGGTGTAACCCCGGCCAGATTGGCCGCGGCCGTGAAGCTGCCGGTCTCGGCTGCCAGGCAAAACAGTTCAATACTGCCCAGTTGAACATCATCGAAGTGACGGGTCATGGCACGGCCAATTGATTACATGAGGTATCTATTCAAATGCCATGGGCCTCATTTTTCAAGTGTAAAACCTGGCCTAGAGTGCCTCCACCTGTAAGGCATATGCCTTGAACCTGCGGAGAAGCATCATGAGTTCAGCTAAAACAGTCATCGTTACCGGCGCCTCCAGCGGGCTTGGCCTGGCCATCGCCAAGGCTTATCTGGACCTGGGTTTTAATGTGGTGGGCAATGCGCGGACCCTGGCCCGCTTGCAGGAGGCTGCTGACTCGCTCGGCAACCCGGCCAACTTTTTGTTGGTAGAAGGCGACATCGCCTTGGCGAGCACCGCCACCCGTTTGTTTGAACGCGCCATTGAAGCGTTTGGCAAGGTCGATATCTTGATCAGCAACGCCGGGATCTTCGTGCCAAGCCCCGTCGCGGATTACACCGAGGCGCAACTGGAGTCGATTGTCGACACCAACCTCAAAGGCTTTTTCTACCCGGCCCAGGCGGCAGCCCGGCACATGACGGCCAACGGTGGCGGTCAAATCGTTGCGATTACCGCATCCATTGCCCTGCAACCCAACGTCAAAGTCCCGGCCTTGTTGCCGGTGTTGATCAAGGGCGGCCTGAACAGCGCCGTGCGTGGTTTGGCGCTGGAACTGGCGGCCTCCCAGGTGCAGGTCAACGGCGTGGCGCCCGGCATTATCGCGACCCCGATGCACGGCACAGACCAACCGACCCGTGACTTCCTGAAAACCCTGTCGCCGAGCGGCCGCATCGGTACGCCGCAAGACATCGTTGATGCGGTGCTTTACCTCACCTCATCGACCTTTGTCAGCGGCGCCATCATCCCGGTAGACGGTGGCAGCACCGGCGGCACCTGGTAATCAGCGAGGAAACCGACATGCCATACGTCAATATCAAAGTGACCGATGAAGGGGTAAGCGCCGAACAAAAGCGCTTGCTCATCCAAGGGGTGACCGAGTTGCTGGAGCGCGTGCTGAACAAGGCGCCGTCGACCACCTACGTGGTGATCGACGAAGTCTCGACCGATAACTGGGGCGTGGGCGGCGAAACCACCACCCAGTTGCGCGCACGGCAAAAGCTCAACGCTCAGAAATTGAATTAAACAGTCGGCGTCTGCCCGACTGAACACTTCAACCCGTAGGAGCGAGCTTGTCTCGCGATCTTTTGATCTGCTGTGGCTTTTGAGCGAGGGCAACCTGAGGTTTGCCTCCACGTCGAAAGCGCCAGGATCAAAAGATCGCGAGGCAAGCTCGCTCCTACAGTATGAGGTGAGGCGCCATGGTTCTAAGCTCATAACCAAACGATCTGCAAGATATTTGCGCCTCACGCCACACAAGGATTCAAACCTGTTTTTTGAGTCCTTCAGATGTCGCATTATTTTGACAGCGCTCAGCAACAAGACATTCAGGCCCTGGCTGACACCTTTACCGGTCGTACGCAATGGCCAACCTGGTTGTTGTTGATTGCGGTGCCCAGCGCCTGGTTTGCCTTGATGCTGGCCAGCCCGGTGCTTGGCGCGGGCTGGACGATTGTGCTGTTGATCCCGGTGGTGGTGCTGTGGATGTCAGTTCAGCACGAGCTGTTGCATGGTCATCCCACCCGTTTCAATTGGCTGAACAAGGTACTGGGCTATGCGCCCTTTGCGGTGTGGTACCCGTATACCTTGTACCGCGACAGCCACTTGCAGCATCACCACGATCATGACCTGACGATCCCCGGCGTCGATCCCGAAAGCCGTTACCTCAGCCAGTCAGGCTGGGAGCGCAGTTCCAGGCTGTTTCGCGCAGTGCTCTGGCTGAACAAAACCGTGCCGGGCCGCTCGCTGGTTGGCCCGCCTTTGGCGTTGTACGGGATGGCCAAAGAAGAACTTCAGCGCCTGCGCCAAGGCGAGCGCAAAGCCTGGCTGATGTGGCTGACCCACGGCTTTTTCACGCTGCTGATGTTTGCCTTTATCGCCCGCTACAGCGCCGTGACGGTCTGGCAATACGTGTTTTTGGTCACCGTCCCGGTGCTGTCTGTCGGCATGGTTCGCTCTTTTTACGAGCACCGCCCCGCAGCCCGTCCTGAACAGCGTACGGTGCTCAATGAAGCCGGCTGGCCGTGGACCTGGTTGTTCCTGAATCTGAACTTGCACTTGGTGCACCATGATCTGCCGCGTTTGCCCTGGTTCTACATGCCCAGGGTGTACCGGGCGCGGCGTGAGCAATGGCAACAGCGCAGCGGCCATTATGTGGTGCACGGCTATGGCGAGTTGATTCGTCGGCACGCGGTGCACGCCATTGATAGCCCCAAACACCCGTTTGTTTAACGTCACCAGGAGCGCTGTATGTCAGGCGGTTATGCAGAGTTATTGATGTACGTGGCCCCCGAGCAGGTGCGTGAGGCCAATGAACAATGGTTGGTACGTATCCTTGAGCTGTTGCAGGCCACGCGCCGCGACGCCGGGGGCATTGAGTTGCTGGAGCTGTTCCGCTCGCCTGATTTGTTGCTGACCCAAACCTGCGGCTACCCGCTGCTGACTCAGTTGCAAGGCCAGGTGCAAGTGGTTGGCCGCCCGCGCTATGAATGGCCCGATAGCAGCGCCGGGCACCATTGCAGCGTGATTGTCGGCCGTGAAACCGACCCGCGTGTCGAACTGGCGGATTTCAGGGGCAGCCGCGGGGTGATTAATGACCGGCATTCCAACAGTGGCATGAACCTGTTCCGGCATCGGCTGACGCCCTTGCAGCAAGACGGGCGTTTTTTTGCCTCGGTGGCGACCAGCGGCGCGCATCAACAAAGCCTGCGCCGGGTGCGCGAAGGCTGGGCAGACCTGGCCTCCATCGACAGTGTCACGTTTGCCTACCTGGCGCGTTATTCCCCGGCCGAAGTCGCCGGGTTGCGCATTGTCGCGCGCACCGCCATCAGCCCCAATTTGCCCTACATCACCGCACTCAGTGCTGGCAGCGCGGGCGCTGAGCGTATTCGCGAGGCAATGAACCTTGCCTTGCAGCAGTTGCCACAGGTAAGTGCCACCTTGGGTTTACAGGAAGTATTACCGGCCAGCGAAAACGACTATCAGGTCGTTATTGGCTACCAGCGTGAAGCGAGCGCGGCAGGTTATGAGGTTTTGCTTTAACCGCCCTGCGACGCCAACGGCTACGCTGAAGACAGTGCGGCCGATAGTTTTGCCCCTATCCATGACAAGAGAATCCGTATGAACAACCTTAAAAAATGGCTCGGTGGCTCGCTGCTGGCACTTGGATTGTTGAGCCAGCCGGTCCTGGCTGACAGCAAAAACACCCCGATTCACTTTGGTGACATCACCTGGGAAAGCGGCAGCTTTATCACCGAGGTGCTGCGCATTTTGACCGAGAAGGGCTATGGCGAGGCGACCGATACCTTGCCGGGCAGTACGGTAAGTCTTGAGGCGGCGCTGGCCAAAAACGATATTCAGGTGATCGGCGAGGAATGGGCCGGACGCAGCCCCGCGTGGATCAAAGCTGAAGCCGAGGGCAAAGTCTCGGGGCTGGGTGACATCGTCAAAAACGCCAGTGAAGGCTGGTGGGTGCCTGAATACGTGATCAAAGGCGACGCGGAAAAGGGCATCAAGCCGTTGGCCCCGGATTTGAAATCGGTGGACGACTTGAAGCGCTACAAAGACGTGTTCCGTGACCCCGAAGACCCAAGCCGTGGGCGCTTCCTCAATAGCCCGACGGGCTGGACCTCCGAGATCGTCAACAGCCAAAAACTCAAGGCCTATGGCCTGGACAAAGACTTTGTGAACTTCCGCACCGGCTCCAGCGCTGCGCTGGACGCTGAAGTCGCTTCGTTGATCCGTCGTGGCAAACCGGTGCTGTTCTACTACTGGTCGCCGACCCCGTTGATCGGTCGCTACAAGCTGATCAAGCTGGACGAACCGGCCTTCGATGCCGAGGCCTGGAAAACCCTGTCTGACGCCAATAACCCTAACCCGAAGGGCACGCGCTCATTGCCGGCAAAATTGGCGATTGGTGTATCAACCCCGTTCAAAACCCAGTACCCGCAGTTGGTCGAGTTCTATGAAAAGGTCGATTTTCCGATCGATTTGCTGAACAAAACCCTGGCTGACATGAGTGAAAAACGCACGGAGCCGCGCCAGGCTGCCGAAGCGTTTTTGCGCGATCAGCCGCAGATCTGGCACAGCTGGGTGACCGCCGAGGCGGCGCAAAAAGTTGATGCGGCGCTTAACGCCAAATAATTCACTGAGTACGAGCCATGCATGTTTCCTGAAAATCTGACGTTTTCCATCGCCGGCTGGGTCAATACCTGGGTCGATGCGCTGGTCAGCAACTACGGGGATGTGTTTCGACACATCTCCGACACCTTGTTGTGGGCCATCGTTAGCCTTGAAAACCTGCTGCGCCTGACCCCGTGGTGGCTGATGCTGTTGATCGTCGGGGTGATAGCCTGGCACGCCACGCGCAAAGTGGTCGGCAGCGTGCTGATCGTGGGGTTGTTGTTTCTGGTCGGCGCGGTGGGGCTGTGGGACAAACTGATGCAAACCCTGGCGCTGGTGATGGTGGCCACGGTAATTTCCGTGCTGCTGGGCATCCCATTGGGTATTTTGGCGGCGCGCAGCAACCGCTTGCGCACGCTGCTGATGCCGCTGCTGGACATCATGCAAACCATGCCCAGCTTCGTGTACCTGATCCCGGTGTTGATGCTGTTTGGCCTGGGCAAGGTCCCGGCCATTTTCGCTACGGTGATCTATGCGGTGCCGCCGTTGATCCGTCTGACCGATCTGGGCTTGCGCCAGGTAGACCGTGAAGTGATGGAAGCGATCAATGCCTTCGGGGCCAACCCCTGGCAACAATTATTCGGGGTGCAATTGCCGTTGGCCATGCCAAGCATCATGGCCGGGATTAACCAGACCACCATGATGGCGCTGTCGATGGTGGTCATCGCGTCGATGATTGGCGCCCGAGGCTTGGGCGAGAACGTGCTGGTGGGGATTCAGACACTCAACGTCGGCAAGGGCCTGGAGGCCGGGCTGGCGATTGTGATTCTGGCTGTGGTGATCGACCGCATAACCCAGGCCTATGGCCGACCACGGCATGGGGCAAAAGATGAGTGAGGCTGTGATCAACAAGATCGAAGTGCGCAATGTCTTCAAGGTGTTCGGCAAGCGCGAAAAAGAAGCCCTGGCCATGATCAAGGAGGGCCAGAGCAAAGCCGACGTGCTGGCCAAAACCGGCAGCGTGGTGGGCATCAACGACCTGTCGCTGTCGATTCAAGCGGGCGAAGTGTTCGTCATCATGGGTTTATCCGGGTCGGGCAAGTCGACGCTGGTGCGTCACTTCAACCGCCTGATCGACCCGACCAGCGGGCAGATTCTGGTGGAGGGTGACAACATCCTTGAATACGACATGCCGACTTTGCGCCAGTTTCGGCGGCAAAAAATCAGCATGGTGTTCCAGAATTTTGGCCTGTTGCCGCACCGCAACGTGCTGGAAAACGTGGCGTACGGCCTCAAGGTGCGCGGGGAGAGCACGGCGCAGTGCAACGAGCGCGCCCGGCACTGGATCACGGTGGTGGGTTTGCAAGGCTATGAGCAGGCGTTTATCCACCAGCTCTCGGGTGGCATGCGCCAGCGCGTGGGGTTGGCCCGTGCCTTGGCCACCGACACCGACATCATTTTGATGGACGAAGCCTTCAGTGCCCTCGACCCGCTGATCCGCGCCGAGATGCAGGATCAACTGCTGGAACTGCAACGCACGCTGCAAAAAACCATCGTTTTTATCACCCATGATCTGGACGAAGCGCTGCGTATCGGCAACCGCATTGCCATTCTCAAGGACGGGCAGTTGGTGCAGGTGGGCACGCCACAAGAGATTCTGCACACGCCTGCGGACGATTATGTGAACCGCTTTGTTCAGCGCCAGCGGGCGAAAATCGAGTGAAATAATCAAAAGATCGCAGCCTTCGTACCTCGTCAGCGACTACGGTTGCCCCAACGTTGTGTAGGCACTCATGTCCTCGGCGCAGGTCGGGCTATTGATAGCGAACAGCAAGCACGCCTTTCTTTTCACTGATCGACAAGGTCGGTGCAGCGTGTAATTGCTTCAGCGAGCTGACATGGGTGCCGCCGCACGGGTAGCTCGGCAGTTCGCCAAAGCCGATAAAGCGCTGGTCGGCGTTGACCTGAATGACCCGTGGCAGGTCAGCGCTGATCCACTGCTCAAGCTGTTCTTTAATCTGCTCGACGTGCATCGGCTGAGCGTTCTCACCCGGCATAAAACTGACCCGGCATTCCCCCGGCCAGTGGTGTGCCTTGATCGGCTTCCAGCCTGCGCGTTCGCCGCACACACCAATCAAATGCCCCATCGAATGCAGTCGGCTGTTTAACTCACGGCGGGCCTCATCCACGCGGGCCTGCGCCGTACCCAGCGGCACGGCCTGCTGGACGATATGCACAATCCGGTCGTGCTCCTGGAACACCTTGAGCACTTCACTGGCGCCAATCCAGCCAGTGTCGCTAGGCTGTCCGCCGCCCTGCGGATGAAAAGGCGTGGCCTTGAGGATGACGGCAAAGCCGTCGTCGTGCGCGGTGCAACTGAGCACGTCGACGAAGGCTGTGAGGGTGTCGTCGGTATAAAACAGGCGTGAGGTCATGTGGCGAGTCCTGAAACAATTAGGTTTAAAGTATAGGGACGCCCCCTGGGTGTGATAATCCCTCCAATTTTCAATGGACCTGTGCGCTGTGAGCATAAATCTACCGCTGTCATTACTGGCTGAAATGGTGGTCTTCGTGAGGGTGGTCGAGGTCGGCAGTTTTTCCGAGGCTGCGCGACAGCTGGACACCTCGCCGTCTGCCATCAGCCGCAGTGTCGCCCGACTGGAAAAGGCCCTGGCGATCCGCCTGCTGCAGCGCACCACCCGCAAGCTGCGCCTGAGTGATGTGGGCGAGGAAGTGTTCAAGCGTTGCCAGGAGGTGGTGGGGGCAGCGCAATCGGTCATGGACCTCAGCGGTCGCTACAGCCAGGAGGCTGAAGGGCTGATTCGCGTCAGCGTGCCCAAGGCGGTAGGGCGCTACGTGGTGCATCCGCACATGCCCGAGTTTTTGCGGCGATATCCCAAGGTCGATGTGCAATTGATTCTGGAGGACCGCCACGTCGACCTGATCGACGACAACGTGGATTTGAGCATGCGCATCACCGATCAGCCGCCGCCGGGCCTGGTGGGCCGCCAGTTGTTTTTGATCGAGCATTTGCTCTGCGCCACACCTGCCTACCTGGCGGAACATGGCACGCCCCGCCAGCCGGAGGATTTGCGCCACCACAGTTGCATCTACCTGGGCGAAACCCCGGCGGATGCCCGCTGGAAATTCAAGCAAGGCAGCAAGACGGTGACGGTCGGGGTCACCGGGCGTTACGCGGCCAACCACACGGGCGTGCGGCTGGATGCGGTATTGCAGAACATCGGCATTGGCAGCTTGCCTTACTTCACGGCGCGTCAGGCGCTGGAGCAGGGCGAGGTTGTGCAGGTGCTGCCGGCCTGGAATTTTATTGCCTCGTACCACGGCGGTGTGTGGCTGCTGCATACCCCGACGCGCTATCTGCCGCCCAAGCTGCGGGTGTTTATTGACTTTCTGGTTGAGCGGCTGGCGCAAGAACCGTCGCTGGGGCCAAAAAAAGACCCGCGCGGTTAACCGGGCGGGTCTTGGGCATTCAGTGCGCCAATCAGTGCTGCGGGCTGTCTGCGTCGGTCGGCAGCGCCATGAACTGCTTTTCCTGATTCCAGTCGAACGGCTCGCCGTTTTCTTCGGCTTCAAAGCGGCGTTCTTCCAGCGCCTCATACATGTCCAGCTCTTCATCGGCGAGGAAGTTGAAGCAGGAACCGCCGAAGAACCACAACAGGTCACGCGGCACCACGTGGGCGATTTGCGGGTAGCGTTCGATCACCTGGCAGAGGATGTCCTGGCCCAGGTATTGGCTTTCATCAAAATCGGTCAACAGACCGGCTTTCATCTCGTCGAAGCGTTCAATAAACAGTTCATGACTTTCTTCCGGGATTTGCTCGGCGTCACCGACGGCAACCAGGATGCTGCGCAGCATATCGAGCAGGGCGAGATTGTGGTTGAGGTCATTAGTGGCCATGGTGGAGTCCTCTAGAGCAAAACGGGCGCGAGAGTATAAAGCTCTGCGCGCCCGCTGTCCTGCTAGCGAATCTTTCCTTCGCTGTGGGTGAGTTCTTCTTTGGCGAAGTCATCCACATCAATCACCTTGCGCCGTGCGGCTTCAGCGGCGCGCAGGGTTTCGGCTTCGGCCGGTTGCAGGATGCCCGCGTGCAACGCCGAATCGATGGACGGCTCGCCGGGTACCGGTTTGAACTGGCCACTTTTCAGCGCGTCGTGGAGCTTTTTGTGCAATGGGTGAGCGGCTTTGAGCAAGTCCGCAGCATGTTGCAGGGCGCCCACCGCGTCATCGGCAGATTGCGGGCGGTAGCAGCCGGCAAGCACCGCTTCAAGTGTCGGATCGCCTTTGGCCCGGCCCAGCACTGCCGCGACTTCAGCATCCAGCGCATCAGAAGGCCCGGTATGGCGACGGCCAAACGGGAACACCACGCCGCGCAACAGAAAGCCCAGCGGTCGGCTCGGGAAGTTTTTCAGGATCTCGTCCAGCGCCCGTTCTGAATGCCCGAGGCTTTCTTCCATGGCCCATTTGAACAGCGGGTTAAGGTGCTCGGGGGAGTCCAGGTCGTGATAACGCTTGAGCGCTGCCGAGGCCAGGTACATATGGCTCAGCACGTCACCCAGACGCGCAGACAAACGCTCGCGGCGCTTAAGCTCGCCGCCCAGCAGCATCATGCTCAGGTCAGCGAGCATCGCAAAAGCCGCTGCCTGACGGTTTAAGGCGCGGAAGTAGCCTTGGCTCAGGGTGTTGCCGGGTGCGTGTTCGAAGCGCCCCAGGCCCAAGTTCAACACCAGGGTGCTGGCGACGTTGCTGACGGCAAAACCGATGTGCTTGAGCAGCAGGCCGTCAAACTCGATCAGGGCCTGATCGCGGTCTTCACGCCCGGCCAGGGCCATTTCCTTGAGCACAAACGGATGGCAGCGAATGGCGCCCTGGCCAAAGATCATCAGGTTGCGCGACAGGATATTGGCCCCTTCAACGGTGATGAAAATCGGCGCGCCCTGCCAGTTACGGCCCAGATAGTTATTGGGCCCCATGATGATGCCCTTGCCGCCGTGCACGTCCATGGCATGGCTGATGCACTCGCGGCCGCGCTCAGTCAGGTGGTACTTGAGAATCGCTGACAGCACCGACGGTTTTTCACCCAGGTCCACCGCGTTGGCGGTGAGCATACGGGCGCTGTCCATCAGCCAGGCATTGCCGCCGATACGCGCCAGGGCTTCTTGAATCCCTTCAAAGGCCGCCAGCGGCACGTTGAACTGCTCGCGCACCTGGGCATATTGCCCGGTCACCAGGCTGGTGAACTTGGCGGCGCCGGTGCCGACCGCCGGCAGCGAAATCGAACGCCCGACCGACAGGCAGTTCATCAGCATCATCCAGCCTTTGCCGAGCATTTCCTGGCCACCAATCAGGTAGCTCAGTGGGATAAACACATCCTTGCCCGAGTTGGGGCCGTTCATGAACGCGGCGCCCAGCGGCAAATGCCGACGACCGATTTCAACGCCGGGGGTGTCAGTGGGGATCAGCGCCAGGCTGATGCCCAGATCTTCCTTGTCGCCCAGCAAGTGCTCCGGGTCATGGGCCTTGAACGCTAGGCCGAGCAGGGTGGCGACGGGGCCGAGGGTGATGTAGCGTTTTTCCCAGTTCAGGCGCAGGCCGATGACTTCTTCACCTTGCCATTGGCCTTTGCAAATGATTCCGGTGTCGGGCATCGCCCCGGCGTCGGAGCCCGCCAGCGGGCCAGTGAGGGCAAAACACGGGATGTCATCGCCACGCGCCAGACGCGGCAGGTAATGGTTTTGCTGTTCTTCGGTGCCGTAGTGCAGCAACAGTTCGGCCGGGCCGAGGGAGTTGGGCACCATCACCGTCGAGGCCAGATCGCCGCTGCGGGTGGCAAGTTTCATGGCGACTTGCGAGTGGGCGTAGGCCGAGAAGCCTTTGCCGCCGAACGATTTTGGGATGATCAGGGCGAAAAAACCGTGTTCCTTGATGTGCGCCCAGGCTTCAGGCGGCAAGTCCATGGCCTGGCCGATCTGCCAGTCAGTGACCATCGCACAGAGTTCTTCGGTCGGGCCGTCGATAAACGCCTGCTCTTCTTCGGTCAGTTGGGCTTTGGGGTAGGCCAGCAACTGGTTCCAGTCGGGGCGGCCGCTAAACAACTGGCCGTCCCACCACACGGTGCCAGCGTCGATGGCATCACGCTCGGTTTGCGACATGGGCGGCAGGACTTTCTGGAACCAGCTGAACAGCGGCGCCGTAAAGCGTTTGCGGCGCAGGTCAGGCAGTAGCAGCAAGGCCGCTGGCGCTGCCAGCAACACCCACAAGAGCACCAGCACCCAGATCGGCGCATGGCTGAAGAAGTCCATGATCAGCAGGTAAATCGCTACCACGGCAATCGCCGTCAGCGGGGAGACGCGCCGGTGGGCCAGCCAGGCAACGCCTACGATCAAAACCACTATCCACAACAACAGCATATCCAATCCTCCATGGAGCCAGGGGGGCGCACCCTTGTGAGCTTAGTCGCAACTCTTGAGCAAGGTCGTCCAATAGTGACCTTGTGCGGGAGGCACAGTTCAGCTTCACGGCGTAGACTGCCCCGGCGTCTATCAATCAGGAGTTTCATCATGCTGAAAGTGTGGGGTCGCAAGAATTCGTCGAATGTCAGGAAAGTGTTGTGGTGTATCGAAGAGTTGGCGCTTGAGTATGAGCGAGCAGAGGCGGGCGGTGCGTTTGGTGTGGTCGACAGCCCGGAATACCGGGCGCTGAACCCCAATGGCCGGGTGCCAATGCTTGAAGACGATGGGTTTGTGTTGTGGGAATCCAACGTGATCGTGCGCTATCTGTCCGCCGAATACGGCTCGGACACGTCCTGGTATCAGGATGACAATCGCGTTCGCGCCCAGGCAGACAAGTGGATGGACTGGACCACCTCGTCGTTTGCCGGTGCTTTTCGCGATGTGTTCTGGGGGATTTTGCGCACCCCGGCCGAGCAGCAGGACTGGGTGAAAATCAACGCCTCGATCAAGACCTGCGCCGAGTTGCTGGTCATTCCTGACCAGGCGCTGGCCGAAAAGCCTTACCTGTCCGGTGATGAAATCGGTATGGGCGACATCCCGCTGGGGTCGTTCATATACGCCTGGTTTGAAATGCCCATCGAACGCCCGTCAATGCCGCACCTGGAGGCCTGGTATGAGCGCCTCAAACTGCGCCCTGCCTACCGCAATGCGGTGATGACTGCGTTGACTTAATAGCCACTATTAATACGGGCGACTGTACTTGTGCGACAAGGCCAAGCACCATGGCACCTGTTCATTGGCTTTGTCGGACTTGTCTTACAGACAGTTCGCCCTTATTGAGTCATCCCTCTTATTCCCATCTTGGTGCGTAATCCGATATGAGTTCCGCTCTGTCCATACGGCAGCTAACCAAAACCTACGGCAACGGTTTCCAGGCCCTGAGTGGTATCGATCTGGACGTTGCTGAAGGTGACTTTTTCGCCTTGCTGGGCCCTAACGGTGCCGGCAAATCCACGACCATCGGCATTCTTTCCACGTTGGTGAACAAAACCAGCGGCACGGTGAATGTCTTCGGCCATGACCTGGACCGCAACCCCGCCGCGCTCAAGCGCAGCATCGGGGTGGTGCCGCAAGAGTTCAACTTCAACCAGTTTGAAAAGACCTTCGACATTGTCGTGACCCAGGCGGGGTACTACGGTATTCCGGCCAAAATCGCCAAGGAACGTGCCGAAAAGTACCTGACGCAGTTGGGGCTTTGGGACAAGCGCGACACCCCTTCGCGTTCGTTGTCGGGCGGTATGAAGCGTCGACTGATGATCGCCCGGGCGCTGGTGCATGAGCCGCGCCTGTTGATCCTCGACGAACCGACTGCCGGTGTGGACATTGAACTGCGCCGCTCGATGTGGACCTTCCTCACTGAGCTGAACGAGCAGGGCACCACCATCATCCTCACCACCCATTACCTGGAAGAGGCTGAGCAGTTGTGCCGCAACATCGGCATCATCGACCACGGCACCATCGTCGAAAACACCAGCATGCGCCAGTTGCTCGGGCAACTGCACGTCGAGACCTTTGTCCTCGACTTGAAGCATCCGCTGGCGTCTACCCCGCACCTCATCGGCTACCCGAGCCTGTTGCTCGACGGCACCACCCTGGAAGTGCAAGTCGACAAAGCCGTGGGCATTACCGGTTTGTTCACCCAACTGGCTGCGCAAAACATCGAAGTGGTGAGCCTGCGCAATAAAACCAACCGCCTTGAGGAGTTGTTTGTGTCGCTGGTCGAGAAAAACCTGGCAAAGGTGGCTGTATGAGTTCGGAACTGCGTCCCAACCTGGTTGCGTTGAACACCATCATTTACCGTGAAGTGCGCCGTTTCATGCGCATCTGGCCGCAAACCTTGCTGCCGCCAGCAATCACCATGGTCTTGTACTTTGTGATCTTCGGTAATCTGATCGGTCGGCAAATCGGTGATATGGGTGGTTTCACCTATATGGAGTACATCGTGCCGGGCCTGATCATGATGTCGGTGATCACCAACTCCTACGGCAACGTGGTATCGAGCTTCTTTGGTGCCAAGTTCCAGCGCTCGATTGAAGAACTGATGGTGTCGCCGGTGTCGCCCCACACCATTTTGATTGGCTTCACCGTGGGCGGTATCTTGCGCGGCTTGATGGTGGGCTTGATCGTGACCTTGTTGTCACTGTTCTTCACCCACTTGCAGGTGCATCACCTGCTCCTGACCATTGTGGTGGTGGTGCTGACCGCGACGATCTTCTCGTTGTTGGGCTTTATCAACGCCGTATTTGCGCGCAACTTCGACGATATCTCGATCATCCCGACATTTGTGCTGACGCCGCTGACCTACCTGGGCGGGGTGTTCTACTCAATTACCCTGTTGCCACCATTCTGGCAGAGCGTGTCCTTGGCCAACCCGGTGCTGCACATGGTCAACGCCTTCCGTTACGGGATCCTCGGCGTATCGGACATCAAAATCAGCGTGGCGCTGACCTTTATGGTCGTCGCAACTGTAGTCCTGTACTTCGCCTGCGCCAAACTGCTGGTCAGCGGCCGCGGCATGCGCCAGTAGCCTTCACACCCCTGTAGGAGCGAGCTTGTCTCGCGATCTGTTGATCTTGATCCGGCTTTTGATCTAAGAGGCCCCATTAAACCACGCTGGCCGAACGCAGGTTTTGCGCAGTGGGTAACCCGGCAGGACGCCGGGTTAGCCGCGACACGGCCATGGATGGCCGATCGCGGCGGGCCTACGGAGCAAGGCCTGTGGTGAGGGCATGCCGAGCCAAAGCGAGGCACCGAGGGGTAGGGGCAAAAGCGTTTTGGTTACTTTGCCGCTTTTGCAAAGTGACGCGCCGTAAGGGCGGAACCCTAAGTGGCCGTTACCGCAGCAATGGATATGTACTCAAATCAAGAGCAACCCTCACCCTAGCCCTCTCCCGAAGGAGAGGGAACCGATTGGGGGATGCTGAAGATATTCGGTGGCCTGTTTACTGCGCGACAGCGCGGCGTCGTAGACGGGGCGGTGCAGGGCAAGTTTTACAAAGCCTTGCGCTGTTGCTTGCGCCGCTTCCACTGCCGGCTGACCCACCAGCGCCAATACACCATGGTCAAGCAGTAACCCACCCCGCCCAGTACCACTCCACACACCAATGAACCCAATAAAAACGGCTGCCACACGGTCGAGAGCTGGCTGCTGATCCATTCCCATGTGAGTTCATCAGGCATGCTGCGGGCCGGAACGTCCATCAGCCATGCGCCCAGCACATAGGTGCAGTAAAAAATCGGCGGCATGGTGATCGGGTTGGTCAGCCAGACCAGGCTGACCGAAATCGGCATATTGCTGCGCACCATGATCGCCAGGCAGGCGGCCAGGAGCATTTGAAAGGGCATGGGGATAAAAGCAGCAAACAGACCCACCGCCATCGCCCGGGCGACAGAGTGACGATTGAGGTGCCAGAGGTTGGGGTCATGCAGCAGTGAGCCCAAGAACCGTAAGGATTTGTGTTCCTTGATGCGCGCCGGATCTGGCATGAAACGTTTGATTGAACGCCGTGGCATGGGCTTCTCGCTTGGAACAGGGAGGCAGTATGCCCACATTTTGCAGGTCGACTCTTCAGACTTTGTGACAATTTTTTAGGATGCGACGATAAAACCCGGCTAATCCGAGGGCAGGAATTACTGCGGATCAGGTTATGTACTCGGGATTGTTAGCGCTGGCTTCGGGCTTGATCGTGCTGCGCTTTTTACCGGCAATACCCGCCCTTGAGTGGGTGCTGTTGATGCTGGGTGCGGGGCTGCTGCTGTTGGTGGTGCGGGTTTATCCGGCGGGGCTTTTTCTGCTTGGGTTGAGTTGGGCCTGTGTGCAAGGGCAGTCGGCGCTTGATGACCGGCTGTCGCCTGCGCTGGATGGCCGCACGTTATGGGTCGAGGGGCGGGTGGTCGGTTTGCCTCAGCAGTCCGACGCGGTGGTACGTTTTGAAGTGCGTGATGCTTATTCGCGCCACGCCACATTGCCCTCTACCTTGCGCTTGAGCTGGTACGGCGGGCCGCCGGTCAACAGCGGCGAGCGTTGGCGGTTGGCGGTCAATCTCAAACGGCCCAAAGGGCTGCTCAACCCCCAGGGTTTCGATTATCAGGCCTGGCTGTTGGCCCAGCGTATTGGCGCCACGGGCACCATCAAAGATGGCCAGTTATTAGCCCCCGCCCGGCATGCCTGGCGCGACGGCTTGCGCCAGCAGTTATTGCAAACCGAGGCTAATGGCCGGGCGCCATGGCTGGCCGCCTTGGTGATGGGCGATGGTTCAGGGTTAAGCACTGACGACTGGAAGCTGCTGCAAGCGACCGGCACGGTGCATTTGCTGGTGATCTCGGGGCAGCACATTGGCCTGTTTGCCGGGCTGATTTATGGTCTGGTGGCCTTTTTGGCGCGTTACGGTTTGTGGCCACGACGGCTGCCGTGGTTGCCTTGGGCGTGCGGCCTGGGTTTTGCCGGAGCGCTGGGTTACGGCTTGCTGGCCGGTTTTGAGGTGCCGGTACAGCGGGCCTGCGCCATGCTCGGGCTGGTGTTGATATGGCGCCTGCGGTTTCGCCACTTGGGTGTGTGGCTGCCCTTTTTGCTGGCGCTCAACGCGGTGCTGATCATTGAGCCGCTGGCCAGCTTGATGGCAGGTTTTTGGCTCTCGTTCGCCGCCGTTGCGGTGCTGATTTTTACCTTTAGCTCACGCTTGGGCCCGTGGAACTGGCGAGCGGCATGGCTGCGCCCGCAAGGGTTGATCGCGATTGGTTTGTTCCCGATGCTGTGGATTCTCGGGCTGCCCATCAGCCTGTCTGGCCCGCTGGCCAATCTGGTAGCGGTGCCGTGGATCAGCCTGTTGGTGTTGCCTGCGGCGTTGCTGGGCACTGTGTTGCTGCCGGTGCCCTGGGTCGGTGAAGTGTTGCTGTGGGTGGCGGGCGGCTTGCTCAATGGCCTGATTTGGGGGCTCAAATGGCTGGCCGGGACGCTGTCGCCCTGGTTGCCTGCCAGCGTGCCGATCAGTGTCTGGCTGCTGGCTGCGCTCGGTGCCTTGCTGCTGTTGCTGCCTGCCGGGATGGTGCTGAGGCCGCTGGGCTGGCCGTTGGTGCTGCTGGCAGTGTTTGCCCCGCGAACGCTTGTCCCGCCGGGCCAGGCAGAGGTGCTGCAACTGGATGTCGGTCAAGGCCTGGCAATCATCGTGCGAACCCGCCATCACACGCTGCTATACGACGCGGGGCCAAAAGTGCGCAACCTTGACCAGGGCGAGCGCGTGGTGGTCCCGGCACTGCAAGCGATGGGTATCGGTACGCTGGATATGATGCTGATCAGCCACGCCGATTCGGATCACGCGGGCGGTGCGCTGGCAGTACAGCGAGCCATGAAGGTTAAGCGGGTGGTCAGCGGTGATGTGCCGCTATTGGCCGAACAGCTTCAGGCCCAGCCTTGTAACAGCGGTGAGCGCTGGGAATGGGACGGGGTGAAGTTTGCGTTGTGGCAATTGGACGGCGCGACCGACGGTAATCAGCGTTCGTGCGTGTTGCAGATCGAAGCCAGCGACGAACGGTTGCTGTTGACCGGTGATATCAATATCGACGCCGAGCGAGCCTTTCTCAACAGCCCTCTGGCGGTGCCCACGCACTGGTTGCAGGCGCCGCACCACGGTAGCCGCACCTCGTCCTCGATGGTCTTTCTAAAAAACCTGTCACCTTCGGCGGTGTTGATCTCCAGAGGGCATGGCAATACCTTTGGGCATCCGCACCCGCAGGTGATGGCGCGCTATAAGGCGCTGGGCATGGGGATCTGGGACAGTGCCGAACACGGTGCCGTACGCTTTCGGCTGGGCACCTTCGGGGTGGCTGAAAGCCTGCGCGAGCAGCGGCGGTTCTGGCGGGATTAACGTCGACCTTGTGGTAAAGTGGCGCACTTTTTCGAGGGGATTGTCACTGTGTGGGAACTGGTCAAATCCGGCGGCTGGATGATGCTGCCGATCATTCTGAGTTCTGTTGCCGCGCTGGGCATTATTGTCGAGCGCCTGTGGACCCTGCGCGCCAGCCGCGTGACCCCGCCGCACTTGCTCGGGCAGGTGTGGGTCTGGATCAAGGACAAACAGCTGGACAAAGAAAAGCTCAAGCAACTGCGCGCTGACTCCCCGCTCGGTGAAATCCTGGCGGCTGGCCTGGCCAACTCCAAGCATGGTCGCGAGATCATGAAAGAGTGCATTGAAGAAGCCGCTGCCCGGGTGATCCACGAGCTTGAGCGTTACCTCAACGCCTTGGGCACGATTGCTGCCATGGCGCCGTTGCTGGGCCTGTTGGGCACGGTGTTGGGCATGATCGATATTTTCAGCGCCTTTATGGGCACTGGCATGACCACCAACGCGGCGGTGCTCGCGGGCGGGATTTCCAAGGCCTTGATCACCACGGCGGCGGGCCTGATGGTGGGGATTCCCTCGGTGTTCTTCCACCGCTTCCTGCAGCGCCGGGTCGACGAGTTGGTGGTTGGCATGGAGCAGGAAGCGATCAAGCTGGTTGAAGTGGTGCAGGGCGACCGCGAAGTCGACATGGTCGGGAGCAAAGCGTGAAATTTCGCCGCAAGCCACGGGAAACGGTCGACATCAACCTCGCGTCGCTGATCGACGTGGTGTTCATCCTGCTGTTGTTTTTTGTGGTCACCACCACGTTCACCCGCGAGACCCAACTGCGCGTCGACCTGCCCGAGTCGGTCAGCGGCGCCCCCACCGAAGATCAGAACACCAAGCTGCTGGACATCGCCATCAGCGCCGACGGGGTGTTTTCGGTCAACAACCAGTTGCTGCCGAAAAACGATCTTGCAAGCCTGATGGACGCACTGCGTACGGCTTCGGACGGCGACACCAGCTTGCCGGTGTCGATCAGCGCTGACGGCAAGGCCCAGCACCAGTTCGTGATTACGGCAATGGATGCCGCCGGCAAGCTCGGCTTCAGCCATTTGCGCATGACCACCGTTGAGTCGCAGGCGACCCCCTGATGGCCCTGTCTGATCGCTTGTTGCGTGCCTGGTACACCGGGCACCCGCTGCTCAAATTGCTGAGCCCGCTGGAATGCCTCTACCGCCGTGTGGTTGAGCGTAAGCGCGCGCGTTTTGTGGCGGGCGAGGGCGAGATCTATCGCGCCCCGGTGCCGCTGGTGGTGGTCGGCAATATCACCGTGGGCGGCACCGGCAAAACGCCGTTGATCCTGTGGTTGATCGAGCATTGCCAGCGCAATGGTCTGCGGGTGGGCGTGGTCAGCCGTGGCTATGGCGCCAAGCCGCCACAGCTGCCTTGGCGTGTGACCGCGGAGCAACCTGCGGCGCAGGCCGGTGATGAGCCGCTATTGATCGTGCAGCGCACCGGCGTGCCACTGATGATCGATCCCGACCGCAGCCGTGCAGTTAAAGCCTTGCTCGACAGCGAACCGCTTGATTTGATCCTCTCGGATGACGGCTTGCAGCATTACCGGCTGGCACGTGATCTGGAATTGGTGCTGATCGACAATGCCAGAGGCTTGGGCAACGGCCATTGCCTGCCCGCCGGGCCATTGCGCGAACCCGCCGAGCGCTTACAGAGCGTGGATGCGGTGCTGTATAACGGCGCCGAACACGATCCGCAGGCGGGTTTTGCCTTTAAATTGCAGCCCACGGCGTTGATCAATCTGCGCAGCGGCGAGCGTCAGGCGCTGGACTTTTTCCCGTCTGGCCAAGCGCTGCATGCGGTGGCCGGGATCGGTAACCCGCAGCGTTTCTTCACCACCCTTGAAGCGCTACACTGGCGGCCAATCACCCATGCTTTCGCTGACCATGCGCCGTACAGTGCCGAGGTCTTGAATTTTACGCCGCCGCTGCCCGTGGTCATGACAGAAAAGGACGCCGTGAAATGCCGCGACTTTGCGTCACTCGACTGGTGGTATCTGGCGGTCGACGCAGTTCCATCAGAGGCCTTTGTCCTTTGGTTTGACCAACAGCTAAAGCGTCTTTTGCCCTAACTCATTTTTACTTTTCGGAAATTCCTATGGACACCAAACTGCTCGATATCCTCGCTTGCCCAGTGTGCAAAGGCCCGCTCAAACTCAGCGCCGACAAAACCGAGCTGATCAGCAAGGGCGCCGGCCTGGCTTACCCGATCCGCGATGGCATTCCGGTCATGCTGGAAACCGAAGCCCGTACCCTGAGCACCGACGAGCGCCTGGATAAATGACCCCGACCTTTACCGTGGTAATTCCGTCGCGGTTTGCCTCGACACGTTTGCCAGGCAAGCCGCTGCAAATGATCGCGGGCAAGCCGATGGTCCAGCACGTCTGGGAGCAAGCCTGCAAAAGCAGTGCCCAGCGTGTGGTCGTCGCCACCGACGATGCGCGCATTGTTGAGGCCTGCCAGGCGTTTGGCGCCGAGGTGGTCTTGACCCGCGCAGACCACGAGTCCGGCACTGACCGCCTGGCCGAAGTCGCCGCACAGTTGGGCCTGGCCAGCGATGCCATCGTGGTCAACGTCCAGGGTGACGAGCCGTTGATCCCGCCCGCATTGATTGATCAAGTGGCCGCGAACCTGGCTGCCCACGCCGAGGCGGGCATCTCCACACTGGCTGAGCCGATTGCAGACGTGGAGCAGCTGTTCAACCCCAACGTGGTCAAGGTGGTCAGCGATATCAATGGCCTGGCCCTGACGTTCAGCCGTGCCACCTTGCCGTGGGCACGGGATGAATTCGCCCAACAGCCCAACGCGTTGCCTGCCGGTGTGCCGTACCGTCGCCACATTGGCATTTACGCCTACCGTGCCGGTTTCCTTCAGGACTTCGTTAACTGGGGCCCATGCTGGCTCGAGAATACCGAGCGTCTTGAGCAGTTGCGTGCCCTGTGGCACGGCGTGCGAATCCACGTCGGTGATGTGCTTGAGGCGCCGCCAGCCGGTGTTGATACCCCTGAAGACCTTGAGCGCGTTCGGCGTTTGCTGGAGGGTTAATGCGCGTCCTGTTTGTGTGCCTGGGCAATATTTGCCGCTCACCCACCGCAGAAGGCGTGTTGCGCCAAAAGCTGCGTGATGCCGGTTTGGCTAAGCGCATCGAGGTAGCCTCTGCCGGGACGGGGGGCTGGCACGCGGGCGAAGCGCCGGACGTGCGCAGCCAGCGGGCGGCCAAGCGCCGCGGCTATGACTTGTCGGCGCAACGTGCGCAGCAAGTCAGTGCTGCCGACTTCAATCGCTATGACCTGATTCTGGCGATGGACAAGAGCAATTTGCGTGACCTCAGCGCCTTGCAGCCCGCAGGCGCCAAGGCTGAGCTGGATTTGTTCTTGCGTCGTTATGCAGCGGTCAAGGATGAAGTCCCGGACCCTTACTACGATGGCGAACAGGGCTTTGAGGAAGTGCTCGACCTGGTTGAGCGTGCGTGCGATTTGCTGGTGATTGAATTGAAGGGCCGTTTATGAGTTTGCAGTTGCAGGTTGATGCGTCACTGAAGTCATTCAACAGTTTCGGCGTGGAGGCGCGTGCCAGCCTGCTGGCCGAAGCGCACACCGACAGTGATGTGCGTGAAGCCCTGCACTATTCGGCCGAGCAACAACTGCCGTTGCTGGTAATTGGCGGCGGCAGCAATCTGTTGCTCACCGGCGACGTTCACGCCCTGGTGCTGCGCATGGCCAGTCGCGGTATTCGGGTGCTTGCCGACGATGGCCAGCGCACCGTTGTCGAGGCCGAGGCGGGGGAGGTCTGGCACGCTTTTGTGCTGTGGACATTGGAGCAAGGGTTATCCGGCCTGGAAAACCTCAGTTTGATCCCCGGCACCGTGGGCGCCGCACCGATGCAGAACATTGGCGCCTATGGCGTCGAGATCAAGGATGTGTTCGAGGGCCTGACAGCCCTGGACCGCCACACCGGCCAATTGCGTGAGTTCAGTCTGGCCGAGTGCGAGTTTGGCTACCGCGACAGCATCTTCAAGCAGCAGCCGGGCCGCTGGTTGATTTTGCGCGTGCGTTTTGCCCTTAACCGCGCTGAGCGTCTGCATCTGGAATACGGCCCGGTGCGCCAGCGTTTAAGCGAGCAGGGCGTTGAGCAGCCCACGGCCAGAGATGTAAGCCGGGCCATCAGCAGCATCCGCAGCGAAAAACTGCCCGACCCTGCGGTTCTGGGCAATGCTGGCAGCTTCTTCAAAAACCCGCTGGTGTCGGCGCAACAGGCGGACGAGTTGAAGCTCGCCCATCCGGGGCTGATCGGTTATCCACAGGCCGATGGCCAGGTCAAACTGGCGGCTGGCTGGTTGATTGAAGCCGCAGGCTGGAAAGGCTTTCGCGAGAAAGATGCCGGTGTGCATCGCTTGCAGTCGCTGGTGCTGGTGAATTATGGCACGGCCACCGGGTTGCAACTGCTGGCCCTGGCGCAACGCATTCAGGCCGATATCCAGGAGCGTTTTGCGGTGCAACTTGAGATGGAACCCAACGTGTATTAAGGGCGTCAGTCTCGCTGGCTGATTTCACGCCCACGCAGGCTTGGTGTGTATCCCACTGTTTTTCAGGTCTGGACGAGTCATGAAGCAACTACCCGCGTGTGCGTTAGCGATAACCCTGGTGACGTTGACCGGCTGCATGACGGCCCCGCCAAGGGACCAAAACAATCTGTGCAACATCTATCGCCAATACCCGGCCTGGTACAAGGATTCGGTGGCGATGCAGACACAATGGGGCACACCGCCCAACGTGGCCATGGCGATCATGAAGCAGGAAAGCAGCTTTGTGGCCGACGCACTTCCGCCGCGCGCCTACCTGCTGTGGGTGATCCCATGGGGCAGGGTCAGCCCGTCCTATGGTTATGCACAGGCTCAGCCACCCGCCTGGAAAGACTTTGAGCGGGCGATGGGGCGCTCAGGTTCGCGGGACAACTATGCTGACGCCATCATGTTTATCGGCTGGTATACCGCAGGTACTCAGCGTCAGTTGGGGATTTCCAAGTGGGATGCTTATAACCAGTACTTGGCGTATCACGAGGGGCGCGGCGGTTTTACTCGCAACACCTACCGTGGCAAACCCTGGTTGATGCAGGTGGCGCGCAAGGTTCAGCAGCAATCGCAAACCTATGGCGCGCAACTTGCCCAGTGTCGTGATGAGTTGGAGAAAGAGCGTCGCTCGTTCTGGTTTTTTTGATTGCACAACAGAATAAAAAAAGCCCCGCCAGTTCAGAACTGGCGGGGCTTTTTAGTGGCCGGCGGAATTAGGCGAGGGGTTTAGACTCGTGTTCCTGTTCCGTGGCTGCTGCTTTCGCGGCGGCTGCTTCAGCTTCACGCTTGCGGCGGCGTACTTCACGCGGGTCGTTAGGTGCACGACCGTTGCTCGGTGCGCTGACAACCGGCGCTGCTACCACCACTTCAGTGGTTTCGACCACTTCAACCGGAGCCGGTTGTGCCACAACGGCTGTCTCGACGACAGCTGCTTCAGCCACAACCACTTCAGCGACTGGCTCAGCGACTGGCGCTGGAGCGGCCTCGACAATGGCAGGCTCGGCAACTGGCTCGCGGACAACACGGGCTTCCTTGACGTGCTCAGGTGCTTTCTCGACGACTGGCGTCTCGATCACCGGCGCTTCTTCGCGTGGCGCTTCTACTGCCGGGGCTTCGACAACGGCTTCAACCACAGGCTCTGGCGCGGCAATGACCGGTGTTTCGACAACCGGAGCAGGCTCGGCAGCTGCCTTGACTTCAGGCTCGGCCTGTACCGCTGGCACTTCAACTTCAGGTGCCTTGATAGCTTCAACCGGTGCAGTTGCTTCAACAACTGGTGCTTCGACAACCGGGGCTTCAACTACTGGCTGCTCAACAACCGGCGCTTCAACCGCTGGGGTTGGCACGATGGCCACTTCAGTGGTTTGCGCTTCTACCGCTGCCACGGTTTCGGCGGGTGCCGATTCCTGAATGGCTTGGGTGGCACGTTCAGCTTGCTCGTTGGCCTGGGCTTCAGCAGGAGCGCTGATGGCCTGGGTGTGAGCGGCTTGTTGTTCTGCGACTTGCTCGGCAGCGACTTGAGGTGCGGCAGCAGCGTTTTCGGCGGTGGCTTCTTCGCTGTTTTCTTCCGAACCTTCAATCACGTTGCCGTTGGCATCGCGTTGACGTTCACGACGGTTGCTGCGACGACGCTGACCACGGGAGCGACGACGTGGGCGATCACCCTCGTTGTTGTCCTGGTTGTCGTCCTGCGCCTGCTCTTCGTTGGTCGCGACTTCTTCGTCTTCAGCCGCCGGTGCTGGAGCCTGGGTTTCGCGTGGTGCACGTTCTTCACGTGGTGCGCGAGGCTGACGCTCTTCGCGCGGCGCACGGGCCGGACGTTCTTCTTCGGTGGCGACAACGGCAGCAGCTGCGGCCACTGCCGGGGCAGCGTCCAGAGGTTCGCGCAGTTCGCGAACGCGCTCTTCACGCTCACCGCGTGGCTTGCGTTCTTCGCGTGGTGGGCGAGGTGCGCGCTCTTCACGTGGCGGACGCGGTGCACGCTCTTCGCGAGCGGTGGTTACGGTTGGGGCTTCTTCACGCGGCTCACGCAGTTCGCGCGGGGCGCGTTCTTCACGAGGTGCACGTTCTTCGCGCGGCGCACGCTCTTCACGTGGCTTGCGCTCTTCGTCACGGCGACCGTTGCGGTTACGGTTTTGCTGGCGGCCATTGCGACGTTCTTCGTTGCGCGCAGGGCGCTCGGTAGCCGCCGGTTTTTCAACCACGGCAGGCGCAGCAGGCTCTTCCTTGGCGGCGAACAGGTTAACCAGCGACTTCACCAGGCCTTTGAACAGGCTCGGCTCGGCGGCTTTTGCTGCCGGTGCGGCAACCGGTGCGGCTGCTTCGGTCGGGACCGGAGCCGAGGCGCGGGCCGGTGCAGTTTTAACGGCGGCTTCCTGACGAACCAGGGTGCGGGTCGCAGCGGCTGGCTGGACTTCTTCCACCTCGGCAGCAGCGGCAGCAATTTCGTAGCTGGACTGGTTGTTGTTGGCTTCCGGGCTGTCATCACGCAGGCGCTGAACTTCGAAGTGCGGCGTTTCGAGGTGATCGTTCGGCAGGATGATGATGCGTGCGCGGGTGCGCAGTTCGATCTTGGTGATCGAGTTGCGTTTTTCGTTGAGCAGGAACGCTGCAACCGGGATCGGCACCTGGGCGCGAACTTCGGCAGTGCGGTCTTTCAGAGCTTCTTCTTCGATCAGGCGCAGGATCGCCAGCGACAGCGACTCAACATCACGGATGATGCCGGTGCCGTTGCAACGCGGGCATACGATGCCGCTGCTTTCGCCCAGGGATGGACGCAGGCGCTGACGGGACATTTCCAGCAAGCCAAAGCGCGAGATGCGGCCTACTTGTACGCGGGCGCGGTCGGCTTCCAGGCACTCGCGGACTTTTTCTTCCACGGCGCGCTGGTTTTTGGCTGGGGTCATGTCGATGAAGTCGATGACGATCAGACCGCCGATGTCGCGCAGGCGCAACTGACGGGCGATTTCTTCAGCCGCTTCAAGGTTGGTTTGCAGGGCGGTTTCTTCGATATCGCTGCCTTTGGTGGCGCGCGCCGAGTTGATGTCGATGGACACCAGGGCTTCGGTCGGGTCGATAACGATGGAGCCGCCGGAAGGCAGTTCGACGACGCGCTGGAAAGCGGTCTCGATCTGGCTTTCGATCTGGAAACGATTGAACAGCGGAACGCTGTCTTCGTAGAGTTTGATTTTGCTGGCGTACTGCGGCATCACCTGGCGAATGAAGGTCAGGGCTTCATCCTGGGCTTCAACGCTGTCGATCAGCACTTCGCCGATGTCCTGGCGCAGGTAGTCGCGGATGGCGCGGATGATGACGTTGCTTTCCTGGTAGATCAGGAACGGCGCGGAGCGATCCAGCGAAGCTTCTTTGATGGCGGTCCACAGTTGCAGCAGGTAATCGAGGTCCCACTGCATTTCTTCGCTGCTGCGGCCCAGGCCCGCAGTGCGCACGATCAAGCCCATGTCGGCAGGGGCGATCAGGCCGTTCAGGGCCTCGCGCAGTTCGTTGCGCTCTTCGCCTTCGATGCGACGGGAAATGCCGCCAGCACGCGGGTTGTTCGGCATCAGGACCAGGTAACGGCCAGCGAGGCTGATGAACGTGGTCAGGGCTGCGCCCTTGTTACCGCGTTCTTCTTTTTCGACTTGCACGATAACTTCCTGGCCTTCGCTCAGGACGTCCTTGATGTTTACGCGGCCTTCAGGGGCTTTCTTGAAGTACTCGCGGGAGATTTCTTTAAGGGGCAGGAAGCCGTGGCGCTCAGAGCCGAAATCGACAAAGGCAGCCTCAAGGCTGGGTTCGATGCGAGTAATACGGCCTTTATAAATGTTGGCTTTCTTTTGCTCGCGGGCACCGGACTCAATGTCCAGGTCGTAGAGGCGTTGGCCATCTACCAGTGCAACGCGCAACTCTTCGGGTTGAGTTGCGTTAATCAGCATTCTTTTCATGTTGTACCGTCGGTTTCCGGGCTACCGGAAACGGCGTTCGGCACACACGACTTCTCATGGTCGGTGTCAGGTGCGTCAGGAGTAGTTGGCCACTCCAGTGTCCAGCGAGGTTCGACCAATGGGGGCGAAGTCGCGACTTACGCTTCCTGCTTGCTGTGGTGACTTAATAAGCACTCAGTCAGGAGGAGGAATCAACCAGCGGCTGTGGACGAGATGAAGCGTCTTGATAAAGCCTATTGCTACACAGTCCGGCGGTTGTGCATCTCCACCCTACACGTATCCTTGATAATTCGGGTGCTGCCGCGCGCAGAATCCGCAGCGGGTTGGCATTTACCGTGTTCTCCAAAAGGGGAGTTCACGCATCATGGCTAATAAAGGCGATGGTTTCCGAAACAATCGCTCGAAAAACCCGAAGCTGACTGCACTTTGTGAACTGGCCGTGAATATCGGCGTAAAAGGCGAGTTTGCACTCTGCTTTCCAGGCTCGCTTCAGGCCTCATGTCACCTGCGCTTGTTACAACTCCAAGTGTTCCGTATGCAGCAAAAGCCCCGTAGGACGGCCTTCCGTCCTCGTGAAGAGCGTTGGTCAGGGTCGGTTATTCACCGTTATACCGCTGTCCAGGCCGCTTTTGGCGGCGTTCGCGACTATAGCAGTAATGATTAAGTGCTTCAATTCCATAAAAAATTGTTATCATCCGCGCCATGACGACGACTACCCCCCCGACCCCCAGCGTTCAGCTGCTTGAGGTCACGCCGGAATATGCCGGCCAACGCATCGACAATTTCCTCCTCGCACGGCTCAAGGGTGTTCCCAAGACCTTGATTTACCGCATTTTGCGTAAAGGCGAAGTGCGCGTGAACAAGGGCCGGATCAAGCCTGAGTACAAGCTGCAGGCGGGCGATATTGTGCGCGTGCCACCCGTTCGGGTGCCTGAGCGCGATGAGCCTGTGCCAGTGGCGCAAGGTTTGTTGCAGCGCCTTGAAGCGGCCATTGTCTACGAAGACAAGGCGCTGATTGTGCTCAATAAACCCGCTGGTATCGCGGTGCACGGCGGCAGCGGCTTGAATTTTGGCGTGATTGAAGCCTTTCGTCAGTTGCGTCCGGAAATCAAAGAGCTTGAGCTTGTGCATCGCCTGGACCGTGATACTTCCGGCCTGCTGATGATTGCGAAAAAGCGCAGCATGTTGCGCCATTTGCACGAAGCCTTGCGCGGCGACGGTATCGACAAGCGCTATATGGCGCTGGTGCGTGGGCGCTGGGAAACCTCGATCAAGCAGGTGCGTGCGCCGCTGATGAAGAGCAACCTGCGTTCGGGCGAGCGCATGGTCGAGGTGAACGAGGAGGGCAAGGAGTCTGTAACCGTGTTCAAGGTGCTGCGCCGTTTCGGCGACTTTGCCACCATGGTCGAGGCCAAGCCGATCACTGGGCGTACCCACCAGATTCGTGTGCACACGCTGCATGCGGGTCATTGCATTGCCGGTGACACCAAGTACGGCGATGAAGACTTCTCCAAAGAAATTCGTGATCTGGGTGGCAAGCGTTTGTTCTTGCATGCCTACATGCTGACCGTGCCGCTGCCGGACGGTGGCGAGTTGAAGTTGCAGGCCCCGGTTGACGACATGTGGGCCAAAACAGTGGAGCGTCTGAGTGCTGAGTGAGTACAAGCTGCTGATCTTCGATTGGGATGGCACGCTGGCTGATTCCGTGGGGCGGATTGTCACGGCGATGCGAGTCGCCGCGCAGCGCACAGGTCGTCCTGAGCGCGATGAAACGTCCATTCGCGGGATTATCGGCTTGGGTTTGCCCGAGGCCATCTTGACGCTTTATCCGGACATGGCTGAGCCGGAAATGGTTGTTTTTCGTCAGCATTACGCTGATGTCTATATCGCCATGGATGAGCAGCCTTCGCCGTTGTTTGCAGGGGTGGCTGACACCCTTGAGGCGTTCCGGGCTGACGGCTACCGTTTGGCCGTTGCGACGGGCAAGGCCCGTCGCGGGCTTGATCGTGTGCTGAAAGTGCATGGTTGGGAGCGCTTTTTCGACGTTACCCGGGCGGCAGACGAAACTGCCAGCAAGCCGAACCCTTTGATGCTCAATCAGATCCTCGCCCATTGCGACGTGCCGTCGAGCCAGGCGTTGATGGTCGGGGATGCGTCCTTTGACCTGCTGATGGCGCGCAATGCCGGTATCGACTCGGTTGCGGTGAGCTATGGTGCTCAACCAGTGGAGCGTTTGCTGACGTTTGAGCCGCGCCTGGCAATTGATAAATTTCCCGAATTGCGTACCTGGCTGGGTCGGCAGGTTAAATAAAGTCTTTGCAGGGGTAGAGCATGGTTGATCAATGGAAGGCGCCGGCTGAAGGCGAGCCGACAGTCGGTGATGATAAAAGCTGGAAGCTGCTGGAAAAGACTTTGTTGGCGGGTGTGCAGGAGCAGCGTCGCGCGCGCCGCTGGGGCATCTTTTTCAAGTCGTTGGCATTTTTGTACCTGATCGCGATGCTGTTCTTGTTTACGCCGCTGATGGACATGGAGCGCAGCGCCACCAAAGGCGCCGGTTATACCGCGCTGATTGATGTGCAAGGCGTGATTGCGGATAAAGAAGCTGCCAGCGCCGATAACCTGATCACCAGCTTGCGTGCCGCATTTGATGATCCCAAGGTCAAAGGTGTGGTGTTGCGTATTAACAGTCCTGGCGGCAGCCCGGTGCAATCGGGTTATGTGTACGACGAGATACGTCGTTTGCGTGGCCTGCACCCTGACACCAAGGTGTATGCAGTGATTTCTGACCTGGGTGCTTCGGGTGCGTATTACATTGCCAGTGCGGCAGATGAAATCTATGCCGACAAGGCGAGCCTTGTGGGTTCGATTGGTGTGACGGCGGCAGGTTTTGGCTTTGTCGGGGCAATGGAAAAGCTGGGGGTTCAGCGTCGCGCCTACACCTCGGGTGAGCACAAGGCTTTTCTTGACCCGTTCGAGCCTGAAAAGCCGGATGAAACCAAGTTTTGGCAGGGTGTGCTGAACGTGACTCACGAGCAGTTCATTGCCAGCGTCAAGCAAGGGCGTGGCGATCGCCTGAAAGACAAGGATCACCCGGAGTTGTTCTCTGGTCTGGTCTGGACCGGGCAGCAAGCCTTGCCGCTGGGGCTGATCGACGGCCTGGGCAGCGCCAGTTCGGTGGCCCGTGATGTGATCGGTGAAAAAGAGCTGGTTGACTTCACTGTGCAAGAATCGGCACTCGACCGTTTCTCGAAAAAGCTGGGTGCCGGCGTGGCTGAGAAGCTTGCCATGTGGATGGGGTTTCAAGGCCCGACACTGCGCTGATCGTTAAGCACCAAAAAAACCGGCCTGAATGGCCGGTTTTTTTATGGCTGAAAACCAGCCCGTAGGAGCGAGCTTGCCTCGCGATCTTTTGATCTAGATCTTGCTTTTGATCTTGATCTAAAAGGCCCCATTAAACCACGCTGGCCGAACGCAGGTTTTGCGCAGTGGGTAACCCGGCAGGACGCCGGGTTAGCCGCGACACGGCCATGGATGGCCGATCGCGGCGGGCCTACGGAGCAAGGCCTGTGGTGAGGGCATGCCGAGCCAAAGCGAGGCACCGAGGGGTAGGGGCAAAAGCGTTTTGGTTACTTTGCCGCTTTTTGTAGAGACCGGACACATGGTTGACGGGTGTACGGGGACATGGTGGACACTTTTCGGTGAGCTAATTTCGCCGGAGAACCATCATGCCTTGGAATACGAGAGACGCCATGAGCCTGAAAGAAGAGTTCGTTGCTTTAGCACGGCAACCCGGCAGCAATAAACGCGAGCTGTGCCGACGATTCGGTATCAGCCCGCAAACAGCTTATAAGTGGCTAGAACGCTACAAAGCCCAAGGTAAACCGGGCTTAGAGGAGAAGTCCCGCAGGCCTAATATGAGTCCGAAACTGACTCAGGCCGGTTTGGAGTCTGAGGTCTTGGCGATTAGACAAGACAACCCTGCATGGGGCGGACGCACAATCAGCAGCCTGTTGAAAAATCGTATCGCCCCCAGCACCGTCACTAACATTCTGCATCGGCACGGCCTGATTCAGCCTTCTGACAAGGGGCCACCGGCCAAGCTGAGGTTTGAACATGCTGCGCCTAACGACCTTTGGCAGATGGATTTCAAAGGACACTTTGCGATGCAACAAGGCCGATGCCATCCCCTAACGCTGCTGGACGACCATTCCCGATTCAACTTGGCTATACAAGCTTGTGATAACGAGCGTGGGGACACGGTGCAGAAGAAGATGATCGAGGTTTTCCGAACTTACGGCTTGCCAGCCCGCATCAACGTCGATAATGGCCCGCCTTGGGGCTCACCGCGTAATCCCGGCGAGATCACGGAGTTGAGTATCTGGCTAATCCGCCTAGGCATCCGGATAAGTTTCAGCCGCCCTTATCACCCGCAAACCAATGGGAAAATTGAGCGTTTCCATCGTTCACTGAAAGCCGAAGTGCTCAATGGTCGGCATTTTTCTACGTTGACTGACGCTCAAACGGCTTTCGACCGGTGGCGTGAAATTTACAACCTACAGCGCCCCCATCAAGGGTTGGACTACCAGGTGCCAATGGACCGGTACCGGTCTAGTCCCTGGGCATATCCGCAGCAGCTATCGGAGTTTGAATACGGATCGGATGACGTATTGGCCAAGGTTTACCACAGTCGGTTTCGCTTCCAGAAACGTTATTTCAGCATCGCCAAGGGTTTGGTTGGGCAGCATATTGCTATACGCCCAAACCCAGAAAGCGATCAACTGTTTGACGTCTACTTCTGCCATCACTTTTTGCGAACTATCGACGTGAACAAACCGGACTACGGTTCATAATGTGTCCACTATGTCCCCGCACATGTGTCAACCATGTGTCCGGTCTCTACACGCTTTTGCAAAGTGACGCGGCGTAAGGCCGGAACCCTAAGTGGCCGTTGCCGCAGCAACGGATATGTACTCAAGTCAAGAGCCCCCTCACCCTAGCCCTCTCCCGAAGGAGAGGGAACCGATTGGGGGATGCTGAAGATACTCGGCGGCCTGTTTGCTGCGCGACAGCGCGGCGTCGAAGACGGGGCGGCACCTCCTACAGTTTCAGTTGATCAAGGTATGGCAACGCCTTGTGCCAGCAGCATGTCGACCAGGCGTATCAATGGCAGCCCCACCAGGCTGGTGGCGTCATCGCCTTCGGTGCGCTGGAACAGGCTCACGCCCAGGCCTTCTGCTTTAAAGCTGCCGGCACAGTCGTAGGGCTCTTCGGCGTGCAGGTAGCGTTCTATCTGTTCGGTGCTCAGGTGGCGCATGTGCACGGTAAACGGTACGCAGTCGGTCTGGTAATGCCCGGTCTGGCTGTTGAGCAGGGTCAGGCCGGTCAGAAAGCTCACACTGGCGCCGCTGGCATTCAGCAATTGCTGGCGAGCTTTGTCGAAGGTGTGAGGTTTGCCGATGATCTGGCCATTGAGTACCGCGACTTGATCGGAGCCGATAATCAGGTGTGCCGGGTGGCTGGCGGCAAGTGCCTGGGCCTTTTCCAGGGACAGGCGCTGGACCAGCTCCAGGGCTGACTCTCCGGGGCGATGGCTCTCGTCGATGTCAGGTGAGCTGCAGGTGAAGGGCAGGCGCAGGCGCGACAGTAAATCGCGACGATAAACCGAGCTTGAAGCGAGTAATAGAGGTAACATGCGCGACTCCTGTAGGCGGCCAGGAATTCTAACGAGAGTATCGGTTGTCGCACAGGCACAATTTCCTTTGACACGTGAGGGGCTCGTCCCTAGAATGCTGCGCCTATGTTGAATGACCCGATTCCATCTCACGTTGACCCGCGCAAATTAGCTGATCGCGGCACTACCCTTGAAGGTGAAGTGCTGCTGGCTGATTTGGAGAGACTCTGCGACCCTCTCGCCGACGATGTCGGTGTGGTCCAGGCTAAATTTGTTTTTGAGCGCGACGAGCGAAGATCTGTGGTAATCCACAGCTCCATCGATGTCGAGGTCAAAATGGTTTGCCAGCGTTGTCTTGAGCTGGTCACCCTGCCGATCCACAGCGAATGCAGTTATGCCGTGGTGAAAGAGGGTGCGAATACCCAGTCGTTACCGAAAGGTTATGACGTGCTGGAACTGGGCGAAGATCCTTTGGATCTGCATGCATTGATAGAAGAAGAGCTTCTGCTCGCCTTGCCTATCGTGCCTGCTCATCATCCGGAAGAATGCCAGCAGCCGGCGGGTCTCGACGAGCCCGAACCAGCCGAGGACGAGGTAACGCGGTCCAACCCGTTCAGTGTATTGGCGCAGTTAAAGCGTGACCCAAACGTTTAGGAGTTAATCAATTATGGCTGTTCAGCAGAACAAAAAATCCCGCTCTGCCCGTGACATGCGTCGTTCGCACGATGCTCTTTCGGCTAGCACTCTGTCTGTAGAAAAAACCACTGGTGAAGTTCACCTGCGTCACCACGTATCGCCAGAAGGCGTATACCGTGGTCGTAAAGTGATCGACAAGGGCGCTGACGAGTAATCACTTGTCCGTTCAGGTCATCGCGATCGACGCAATGGGCGGGGACTTCGGTCCCCGCAGCATTGTTCAGGCTTGCATTGCTTGCCTGTCTGCTACGCCCTCGCTGCATCTGACCCTCGTTGGTCAACCCTCCCTGCTTGAAGAATTGATCAGTAGCCATTCGGCTGTGGATCGCTCGCGCCTGACCATTACCCCAGCCTCTGAAGTGATCTCGATGAGTGAGCGGCCTTCGCACGCGTTGCGCAGCAAGCCGGATTCCTCGATGCGGGTGGCTCTTGAGTTGTTGCGTGATGGCAAGGTCCAGGCGTGTGTGAGCTCCGGCAATACCGGTGCGCTGATGGCGTTGTCCCGGCATGTGCTCAAGACCTTGCCTGGCATTGATCGCCCGGCGATGGTAGCGGCAGTTCCCACCCAGACCGGTTATTGCCAGGTGCTGGATCTGGGGGCCAATGTCGATTGCACCGCTGAGCAGTTGTTTCAGTTTGCGCTGATGGGCTCGGTGGCGGCGCAGGCGTTGGGCATTGCCCGGCCCCGCGTTGCCTTGCTCAATATTGGCACTGAAGACGTCAAGGGCAATCAGCAGGTCAAGGAGGCAGCAGCCTTGCTGCAAGCGGCCTCGGGGTTGCACTACATCGGTTATGTAGAGGGCGATGGGGTGTACCGCGGCGAAGCAGATGTGGTGGTGTGCGATGGATTTGTCGGCAATATATTGCTCAAGTCCAGCGAAGGCCTGGCGACGATGATTTCGAGTCGGCTTGAAGCGGTGTTCAAGCGCACGTTGTTCAGTCGCTGTGTGGGGGCGTTGGCATTGCCGTTAATGCGTCGCCTGCAAGCAGATCTGGCGCCCGCCCGGCACAACGGGGCGAGTTTTTTGGGGTTGCAGGGCATTGTGATCAAGAGTCACGGTTCGGCAGGTGCTCAGGGCTTTCAAAGTGCGATAGAGCGCGCATTGATTGAAATCCATGAAGACCTGCCAAAGCGTTTGCATGGACGTCTTGAAGGGTTGTTACCGTAGGCGTTTTGTTGGGCGAGTGCTTAAATGTGACCGCTCAGTCGAAACAGCCATCCAACTGTCAGTTTCTTGCGTCTGCCACTGCGCGACGTCAATTCACCGACGACAAGATCATTAGGGGCTTGTTACATGTCTACATCCCTCGCATTCGTCTTTCCAGGGCAGGGTTCGCAGTCCCTCGGCATGTTGGCCGAGCTGGGCGCGGCACATCCGCTGGTCCTGGAAACATTTAAAGAAGCGTCTGACGCTCTAGGGTACGACCTGTGGGCGTTGACCCAGAACGGTCCTGCCGAACAGCTCAACCAAACTGACATTACTCAACCTGCAATCCTGACCGCCTCTATCGCCTTGTGGCGTCTGTGGTTGGCTGAAGGTGGCAAGCGTCCTGACTTTGTTGCAGGCCATAGCCTGGGCGAGTACAGCGCACTGGTTGCGGCGGGCTGTCTGAGCCTCGCGGACGCCGTGAAGCTGGTTGAGCGCCGTGGTCGCCTGATGCAGGAAGCCGTACCGGCCGGCCAGGGCGCCATGGCGGCGATTCTGGGGCTGGACGACGCTGTGGTTATCAATGCGTGTGCTGAAGCAGCGCAGGGCGAAGTGGTCAGCGCGGTGAATTTCAACTCGCCGGGCCAGGTGGTTATCGCCGGTGCCAAAGCGGCTGTTGAGCGTGCCATGGAGCTGTGCAAAGCTGCTGGCGCCAAGCGCGCCTTGCCGTTGCCGGTGAGCGTGCCTTCGCACTGCGAGCTGATGCGACCTGCGGCTGAGCGTTTTGCCGAGTCTATCGAAGCCATCGACTGGCAAGCGCCGCAAATTGCGCTGGTACAAAACGTCAGCGCGGCGATCGCCCCGGATCTGGCCACCCTCAAACGCGATTTGCTTGAGCAGTTGTACAAGCCGGTGCGCTGGGTTGAGTCGGTTCAGACACTGGCGGCCAACGGCCCGGTTGATTTGGTTGAATGCGGCCCGGGCAAAGTCCTGGTGGGCATCAGCAAGCGTTGCGCTGAAGGCGTGACGACGCACAATTTGAACACCCCGGATGCCTTCGCTGCCGCTCGTGCAGCGCTGGTCTGAATCTGAATTAGGAGAAGCCTGCATGAGCTTGCAAGGTAAAGTTGCACTGGTAACGGGCGCTAGCCGTGGCATTGGTCAGGCTATCGCGTTGGAGTTGGGTCGTCAGGGCGCCGTGGTCATCGGCACTGCGACTTCGGCTTCCGGTGCCGAGCGTATTGCTGCCACCCTCAAAGAAAACGGTGTTCAAGGCACTGGCATGGAACTCAACGTCACTAGCGACGAATCCGTTGCTGCAGTGTTGGCGAGCATTCAGGAGCAATTCGGGGCGCCGGCCATTTTGGTCAATAATGCCGGCATCACCCGCGATAACCTGATGATGCGCATGAAAGATGACGAGTGGCATGATGTTGTCGATACCAACCTGAACAGTCTGTTCCGCCTGTCCAAGGGCGTTTTGCGCGGTATGACCAAAGCCCGTTGGGGACGAATTATCAGTATTGGCTCGGTTGTGGGTGCCATGGGCAACGCAGGCCAAGTAAACTATGCCGCCGCGAAGGCAGGCCTTGAAGGTTTTAGCCGTGCATTGGCACGTGAAGTGGGCTCGCGCTCGATCACTGTCAACTCGGTAGCACCAGG
Organism: Pseudomonas helleri; assembly: GCF_045830615.1. Taxonomy (NCBI): domain Bacteria; kingdom Pseudomonadati; phylum Pseudomonadota; class Gammaproteobacteria; order Pseudomonadales; family Pseudomonadaceae; genus Pseudomonas; species Pseudomonas helleri. The sequence goes on from NZ_CP174501.1 coordinate 1,447,536, forward strand.
GTTCATCGACACCGATATGACCCGTGAACTGCCAGAAGCACAGCGCGAAGCCTTGCTGACGCAGATTCCGCTGGGCCGTTTGGGCCAGGCTCAAGAGATCGCAAATGTGGTCGCTTTCCTGGCTTCTGACGGTGCAGCCTACGTGACTGGAGCTACAATTCCGGTCAACGGCGGGATGTACATGAGTTAAATGTGACGGATTGCTTCAAAAAAATGTCATACGAGCTGTCTAAAATCCGTTATAAAGCTGCAATCTATTTATAGGTAGCCGGTGAATGATGGGTAAGTACAAAGCTTTCAGTTGAAAAACTGAAAAGCCTTTCGATACACTTGCCCACTGGCCAGCTGCCTGAATTTGTCCATTAGGAGTGAAAACAAGGTATGAGCACCATCGAAGAACGCGTCAAGAAAATCGTTGCCGAGCAACTGGGCGTTAAAGAAGAAGAAGTGGTTAACACTGCTTCCTTCGTTGAAGACCTGGGCGCCGACTCCCTTGACACCGTTGAGCTTGTGATGGCTCTGGAAGAGGAATTCGAGACTGAGATTCCTGACGAAGAAGCTGAAAAGATCACTACTGTACAAGCCGCTATCGATTACGTTACTGCCCACCAGGCGTAATAGTTTGTAATCGCTGCGCGCTGTCATGGAAAAACCGCACTGCCGCTCTGGCGTGCGGTTTTTTCTTTAGGTGTGATGCAAAGTGTCGTCAATAGAATAAAGGAGAGTGCTGTGTCGCGTAGACGCGTCGTAGTCACCGGTATGGGGATGTTGTCGCCACTGGGTGCAGATGTACCAAGCACCTGGCAAGGCATTCTGGCAGGCCGAAGTGGCATTGGTCTGATCGAACACACGGATCTTTCTGCCTATTCCACCCGTTTTGGCGGCTCGGTACAGGGCTTTAACGTTGAGGAATACCTCTCCGTCAAAGAGGCCCGCAAACTTGACCTGTTTATTCAGTACGGTTTGGCAGCTGGCTTTCAGGCGGTGCGTAACGCCGGGCTTGAAGTCACCGATGCCAATCGCGAACGTATTGGTGTGGCGATGGGGTCGGGTATTGGCGGTTTGACCAATATCGAAGAAACCAGCCGTACCTTGCATGATCAAGGCCCGCGACGGATTTCTCCGTTTTTTGTGCCGGGTTCGATCATCAATATGATTTCCGGTTTTCTGTCTATCCACTTGGGTACACAGGGACCTAACTACGCTGTGTCGACGGCGTGTACCACAGGTACACACTGCATTGGCATGGCTGCACGCAACATTGCCTACGGCGAAGCTGACGTGATGATTGCCGGTGGAGCCGAAATGGCCGCCTGCGGTCTGGGCATGGGCGGCTTTGGTGCTTCCCGTGCGCTGTCGACCCGTAACGATGACCCGACGCGGGCGAGCCGTCCGTGGGACAAAGGCCGTGATGGCTTTGTACTGTCAGACGGTGCCGGTGCGCTGGTCCTCGAAGAGCTGGAGCACGCCAAGGCGCGTGGCGCGACCATCTATGCCGAACTGATTGGTTTTGGCATGAGCGGCGATGCGTTCCACATGACCTCGCCACCGGCTGACGGTGCGGGCGCTGCGCGTTGCATCACCAATGCCTTGCGCGATGCCAACGTGAACGTTGACCAGGTGCAGTACATCAACGCCCACGGCACATCGACGCCTGCTGGCGACCTGGCAGAAGTGTCGGCCATCAAGTCGGTATTTGGCGACCACGCCTACAAGCTGGCGGTGAGCTCGACCAAGTCGATGACCGGTCATTTGCTGGGTGCAGCAGGCGCGGTTGAGGCGATCTTCAGCGTTCTGGCGATCAACAGCCAGGTGGCGCCGCCGACCATCAACCTCGACGAGCCTGATGAAGGCTGCGATCTGGACTTTGTCGCGCACACCGCGCGCGAAATGCCGATCGACGTTGTGCTGTCCAACTCCTTCGGTTTTGGCGGCACCAACGGCTCGCTGGTGTTCCGCCGGTACGCCGACTGATGCAAAGTTGGGTCGACGGTCAGCCGGCGAGCGCCCTGGCGTCGCTGAAAGACCGTGGGCTGGCCTACGGCGATGGTCTGTTTGAGACCATCGCGGTCAAGGCTGGCCAGCCGTTGCTGCTGGACCTGCACTTGCAGCGTCTGGCGCACGGCTGTTCCCGTTTGGCGATGGCTGTGGATCACACTTTGATCCGCAGCGAATTGCTTGCCTATGCGCAAGCGATGGGCGAGGGCGTCCTCAAGCTCATCCTGACCCGCGGCGACAGTCTGCGCGGTTACAGCTTCACTGCCGAGGCTCAACCTCGACGAATTCTGCAAGCCAGCCCTGCCGCTGCTTACCCTGAAGCCTATGGGGCACACGGGGTTCAGCTGTTTGACTGCGCCACCTGTTTAGCTGAGCAGCCGCTGTTGGCGGGGCTCAAACACCTCAATCGCCTTGAACAGGTGATTGCGCGCTCCGAATGGCAAGACCCGGCCTACGCCGAGGGATTGATGCGCGATACGTCGGGGCGAGTGATTGAAGGGGTGTTCAGCAACCTGTTTTTAGTCCGCGACGGCAGCTTGATCACCGCCGACCTGCAGCGTTGCGGTGTGGCCGGGGTGATGCGCGCTGCTTTGCTGGCGCACGCCGAGCAAGTGGCCATCCCGTGCCAAATCACTGACATCAGCCTCGCCCAATTGCAGCAGGCCGATGAAGTCTTCCTCTGCAACAGCGTGTATGGCATTTGGCCCGTGCGCGCGTTTGCAGACCTGAGCTGGCCGGTGGGGCCGCTCACCCGTAAACTGCAAGGCATTGCTCGCACCTTACTGGATGTTTGATACGTGAAACGCAAATTCTTGGTGCTGCTGGAGATGGGTCTGGTGCTGGCGGGCTTGCTGCTGGGCGCAAGCGCCTGGAAGCTCGACTCGGCGCTGGAACAGCCACTGAACCTGACGCAAGAGCAACTGCTTGACGTACCGGCGGGCGCTACCCCGACCGGCACCTTTAACCGGCTTGAAGCGGACAAAACGCTGCGGGATGCGTTCTGGCTGCGTTTGTACTGGCGCTTCAATATGGCGGGCCAGCCTTTGCACAGCGGCGAGTACCGCATGACGCCGGGCATGACCGCGCAAGACCTGATTGGTCTGTGGCAGCGGGGCGAAGTGGTGCAATACAGCCTGACCCTGGTCGAAGGCTGGAACTTCCGCCAAGTACGCAGCGCCCTGGCCAAGCATGAAAAAATCGAGCAGACCCTCGACGGCCTGAGCGACAGCGAAGTCATGGCCAAGCTCGGACACCCGGGAGAGTTTCCCGAAGGCCGGTTCTTCCCGGACACCTATCGCTTTGTGCGTGGCATGACGGACGCTCAGTTGCTCGAAAAAGCCTACGACCGCCTGGAAAAAGTTCTGGCGCAGGAGTGGGGAAAACGTGACGCCGACTTGCCCTATGACGATCCCTACAAAGCGCTGATCATGGCCTCGTTGATTGAAAAAGAAACCGGTGTGCCGCAAGAGCGCGGGCAAATTGCCGGGGTCTTTGTGCGCCGAATGAAAATCGGCATGCCGCTGCAAACCGACCCGACCGTGATCTACGGCCTGGGTGAGCGTTACAACGGCAAGCTGACCCGCGCCCATTTGCGCGAGCCGACGCCGTATAACACCTACACGATTCCCGGCATGCCGCCGACACCGATAGCCATGGTCGGGCGCGAAGCGATTAATGCCGCCTTGCATCCGGTGGCGGGCAGCAGCCTGTACTTTGTGGCCAAGGGCGATGGCAGCCATACGTTTTCTGACACGCTGGATGCGCACAACAACGCAGTGCGCGAATACCAGATCAAACGCCGTGCTGATTACCGTTCGAGCCCTGCACCCGTGCCTGCGCCTGCTACAGGACCGGCCGCAGATCCGGCGCCTGCCGTCGAACCGGCACCCGCTGAGCAACCAGCGCCAAGCCCGCAATGACATTGATTAAGGAAAGCTGCCTGTGACTGGCCTGTTTATTACCCTGGAAGGCCCCGAAGGCGCGGGCAAAAGCACCAACCGCGAATACCTGGCGGAGCGTCTGCGCGAAGCGGGTATCGACGTGGTTTTAACCCGCGAACCCGGCGGCACGCCGCTGGCTGAAAAGATTCGCGAGTTGCTGCTGGCGCCCAGCGATGAAGCCATGTGTGCCGACACTGAGCTGCTGCTGGTGTTTGCCGCCCGTGCCCAGCATTTGGCCGAAGTGATTCGCCCGGCACTGGCGCGGGGCGCCGTGGTGCTGTGCGATCGCTTTACCGATGCCACTTACGCGTATCAGGGCGGCGGCCGTGGTTTGTCACAGGAGCGCATTGCGACCCTGGAAGCCTTCGTTCAAGGCACTTTGCGCCCAGACCTGACCCTGGTCTTTGACCTGCCGATTGAGGTGGGCATGGCCCGCGCCAGCGCCCGTGGTCGGCTGGATCGCTTCGAACAGGAAGGCCGTACCTTCTTTGATGCGGTGCGCAGCACCTACCTTGCCCGTGCGCAGGCCGCGCCCGAGCGCTACCGGCTGATCGATGCCGCACAATCACTGGAAAATGTGCAGGGGCAACTAGATCGCTTGTTGCCGCACGTTCTGGATGTGTGCCGTGGCTGAGGCTTATCCATGGCAGGACAGCCTGTGGCAGCAGTTGGCGGGGCGTGAACAGCATGCTCACGCGTATCTGCTGCACGGGCCAGCGGGCATCGGCAAGCGGGCGCTGGCTGAGCGTCTGATGGCGCGCCTGCTGTGCCAATCGCCTGCCGGGCTTGATGCGTGCGGCCAGTGCAAATCCTGCTTGTTGCTGGCGGCTGGCAGCCACCCCGACAACTACATCCTTGAACCAGAAGAAGCCGACAAGCCGATCAAGGTCGACCAGGTGCGTGATCTGGTCAGCTTTGTGGTGCAAACCGCGCAATTAGGCGGGCGCAAGGTGGTGCTGGTTGAGCCGGTCGAGGCCATGAATATCAATGCGGCCAACGCGCTTCTCAAAAGTCTTGAAGAGCCGTCCGGGAATACGGTTTTGCTGTTGGTCAGCCACCAGTCGAGCCGTTTGTTGCCGACCATTCGCAGCCGCTGCGTACAGCAAGCCTGCCCATTGCCCAGCGCCGCCATGAGCGAGCAATGGCTGGCCAGCGCCTTGCCTGAATGCAGCAGCGACGAGCGCGTGCAGTTGTTGACGTTGGCCGCGGGCTCGCCGTTGGCGGCGGTCAAGTTGCAAGCCCAAGGCGTGCGTGAGCAACGGGCTGCGGTCGTGGACGGGGTCAAAAAGCTGCTCAAGCGTGAAGCCTCGGCCACCCAATTGGCTGAAGGCTGGAATGCCATTCCTTTGCTGTTGTTGTTTGACTGGTTTTGCGATTGGTCGAGCTTGATCTTGCGTTACCAGTTGACCGAGGACGAAACCGGCCTGGGGCTGGAAGACATGCGCAAAGTGCTGCAATACCTGGCGCAGAAAACCCCGCAGGACAAAGTCTTGAGTATTCAGGACTGGATCCTTGCCCAGCGCCAAAAAGTATTGGGCAAGGCCAACCTCAACCGTGTGTTGTTGCTGGAAGCCTTACTGGTGCAATGGGCAAGCCTGCCCGGCCAGCGCTGATTTGATTGATTTGATGAGCAGGTAATTTTTGTATGTTGGTTGACTCCCATTGCCACCTTGATCGTCTTGACCTGAACGCTCACGACGGTTCGCTCGACGCCGCCCTTGAGGCTGCGCGCCAGCGGGGCGTCGGGCATTTTCTGTGCATTGGCGTGAGCGCCGACAACGCGGCAGACGTCAAAGCCCTGACCGAGCGTTATGCCGATGTGGATTGCTCGGTGGGCGTGCACCCGCTGGACGTGCAGCCGGGGGCGGCGCCTGCATTGGACTGGCTGCTGGGCGAACTGAACCACCCGCAGGTGGTTGCGATTGGTGAAACCGGTCTGGACTACCACTACGAGCCTGAAGCCGCCGAGCTGCAACAGCTGTCGTTCCGCGTCCATCTGCAAGCGGCGCAGCAGACCGGTAAACCGGTGGTTATCCACACCCGTGGCGCCCGCGCTGACACCTTGGCCATGCTGCGCGAGGCGGCATTGCCCCAGGCCGGTGTTTTGCACTGTTTCACTGAAGACTGGGACATGGCCAAGGCGGCGTTGGACATGGGCTATTACATCTCGTTGTCGGGTATTGTGACCTTTCGCAACGCCGATGCGTTGCGCGATGTTGCCAGCAAGGTGCCAGCGGATCGCTTGCTGGTCGAAACCGATTCGCCTTACCTGGCGCCGATCCCCCATCGGGGCAAGCCGAATCTGCCGCAATACGTGCGTGAAGTGGCTGAGTTTCTGGCCATGTTGCGCGGTGAGTCCTACGAGCGCTTAGCTGAGCAGACCACCGAAAACTTCAAGCGCCTGTTCCCGCTGGCCCGCGTAAAAGCTTAAACCTGTCGATATCCCTGTAGGAGCGAGCTTGCCTCGCGATCTTTTGGAAAATCAAAAGATCGCGAGGCAAGCTCGCTCCTACAAATAAAAGCAAAAAAAACCCGGACTCTGGGGAATCCGGGTTAAGACCATTAGGAGTAAAACAGAGGTGCACATCCAGTGCTGCCTCAAATGTCGGCGTGGCATTTGGGGGGGATGTAACGCCGACAAGGTAAGTATTGGTCAGCTTTGTCGAACGTCCAGTGACGCATTGGTCGTTTTTTAAACAGATTTGGAATACTCGCAATTCGTTTGAGTACGCTTCTGTGTCTCTGTGTTCAGCTGTAAACATCCAGCGGTAGGATGGTCCGTGCAATTTAGCGTGACTAATGCATAATACTCCGCTTCTATTTTGACCCCTACAGACCTTTTCTTATGCACAAAGAACCCCGTAAGGTCCGTGAGTTTCGTCGCCGCGAGCAAGAAATTCTCGATACCGCGCTCAAGCTGTTCCTCGAACAAGGTGAAGACAGCGTCACCGTCGAGATGATTGCTGATGCCGTGGGTATTGGCAAAGGCACGATCTACAAGCACTTCAAGTCCAAGGCCGAGATCTATCTGCGGCTGATGCTCGACTACGAACGTGACTTGAACACGTTGCTGCACTCCGCAGATGTGGATAAAGACAAAGAGGCGCTGTCACGTGCCTACTTTGAATTCCGCATGCGCGATCCTCAGCGCTATCGGCTGTTTGATCGCCTGGAAGAAAAGGTCGTCAAAGGCAACCAGGTGCCTGAGCTGGTTGAAGAACTGCACAAAATCCGCGCGTCCAACTTTGAACACCTGACGCTGCTGATCAAAGGCCGGATCAGCGAAGGCAAGCTCGAAGACGTCCCGCCTTACTTCCACTATTGCGCCGCCTGGGCGTTGGTGCACGGTGCCGTGGCGCTGTATCACTCGCCGTTCTGGAGCAATGTGCTGGAAGATCAGGAAGGCTTTTTCCAGTTCTTGATGGACATCGGCGTGCGCATGGGCAACAAGCGCAAGCGTGACACGGACACGCCTGCGGTCGAGTAATTTGCTGACATGGCCGAATGCCGTCAGGTCTATACTCGGGCTTGGGTCGTAGCAGAACATGACGCGTGAGTCCTGTTCTGCTACGGCCCTTATTCCCCGCGCTGGAGCCCTCCATGATTGTTGACCGCCAAGGCAGACGCTTTCGCAATTTGCGTATCAGTCTGACCTCTGCCTGTAACTACGCCTGCACTTACTGTGTGCCGAACGGCAAGCGGCTGGTCGCGGCGCAGGACGAGCTGTCGGCCGAAGCCATGGTGCGTGGGGTCGCTTACCTGATTGAAGCGGCCGGGATTGAACGCTTGCGCATCACCGGCGGCGAGCCTCTGGTCAGTCCCAAGCTTGAAACCTTTATGCGTGAAGTCGGCCAGTTGGGCTTGAGTGATATCAGCCTGACCACAAACGGCCAATTGCTTGCGCGTAAGTTGCCGCTGCTGCTCGACGCAGGCATTCGTCGGCTTAACGTTTCCCTGGATACCCTCGACCCTGCGGCGTTCCGCCGAATTGCCCGTGGCGGCGATTTGCCGACGGTGCTCGACGGGATGCGGCAAGCCCGTGCCGCCGGCATGAACATCAAGGTCAATATGGTGCCGCTGCGCGGGCAAAACCTTGATCAAGTCATGCCCTTGCTGGACTACTGCCTTGAGCAAGGATACGAGCTGCGTTTTATCGAACTTATGCGCATGGGCCATCTGGCCAGTGACGGCAACGGGTTTTTGCAGCAGTTCGTCAGCCTGCAACAATTGCTTGCGTTGATCGGCGAGCGTTACGAATACCTGCAAGCCGACGCGCCCATGGATGCCACGGCAGTGCGCTATCACATCCCGAGTCACGGCTATTTTGGCGTCATCGCCAACGAAAGCGTGCCGTTCTGTCGAACCTGCTCGCGTTTACGCCTGTCGTCGACGGGCTGGCTACATGGCTGTTTGTCGTCGAGCAATCGTCACTATGTCGGTGACCTGCTTAACAAGCCGCGTCACGAAGCCTTGCCAGCGCTGCAAGGGCTGCTGATGAAAGCGTTGGGCGACAAACAGAACATCGCCTTCTCGGGTGGCGCCACGGTAATGAAGATCATCGGCGGCTGAAGGCAATCAAACTGGCGCGCAAACTGCATTACGCGACTATTCGCCGGTTTTCTGTCGCCGGCCATCGGGAGAATAGAATGCGTAGTCTGGTTGGGGGGCTGGCTGTTTTGGCGCTGAGCGGCTGTATGACGGTCAGTGACATGGGCGAAGGCGTGCGTTATCAGATGAGCGACGCCGGGTTGCTCGATCACAGCAATACGCGCCGCAGCAACTCGCTGCGTATTCAACCAGACTCCTTTATCTATATAGCCCAAGGGGCGTTTGCGCCTGTGGGCGACCCGTACGTGCGACCCAATGTGGTGGCCGAAGAAGCCTTTAACGGCTTTGTTGAATACTTCCCTATGGTGCGCCGGGCCAAAGCACCGCAAGGGCTGGACGCCGCCATGGCTGAAGCCCGCGGCTTTGGTGCGCACTACCTGCTGTACACCCGTTTCGCCCGGGCGGACGACCGTATTGGCAACAGCGACGAATGGCTCGATCAGGAAGAAATCAGCCGCCTGGGCGTCGACAGCGGCGTGATCCAGGTCATGTTGATTGAAACCAGCACTCAGTACCTGATCGACACTGCGACCATCCGCAGCCGTGGCGGCTTGCTGACGTTCCACGACAACAAGCCCGAAGACCTGATCGGCCCGCCGCTGGCTAAGTACGCGCGCAGCTTGATAGGCTTGAGCGATCAATAAGTCGAGGAGAGCAGCATGAGTGAGCCGGTAGACGTCAGTAACCTGTTGGCGCAAATCCCCAAGGCCGACAAGGGGCTGCCTCCGGTTCACCTGTGGGACACGGCTTTTTGTGGCGATATCGACATGCGCATCGCCCGTGATGGCACTTGGTACTACATGGGCACTCCGATTGGGCGCAAGCCAATGGTCAAACTGTTCTCGACCATTATTCGCCGTGATGGCGATGACTACTTTTTAATCACGCCCGTGGAAAAAGTGGGCATCACCGTCGATGATGCGCCGTTTGTCGCGGTTACCCTGGAAGTAGAAGGGCAGGGCGAGCAGCAAGTGCTGCGCTTTACCACCAATGTGGATGAACTGATCACGGCAGACAAAGAACACCCGTTGCGCGTCGAGATCGACCCCGATACCCAAGAGCCCGCGCCTTACCTGCTGGTGCGGCGTAACCTGGAAGCGTTGATCCATCGCAACGTGTTCTACCAACTGGTCGAGTTGGCCGAGTCACGCACCCTCAACGGCCAGAACTGGCTGGGTGTGTGGAGCAGCGGCGAATTCTTCGTCATCGGCCCAGAGCCGGACTAAACCCCCAATCCCCCCCCTGTAGGAGCGAGCTCGCCTCGCGATCTTTTGATCGTTAAAAGATCGCGAGACAAGCTCGCGCCTACAAAAGTTATGCTTGCTAAAAAATCCCACTATGTGGGAGTGGTATTTATATATTGAGATTTAAGTCGGCTCAGGTTTATAGTCGCTCGCACTGATTCACAGCATTCACTGCCAAAAACAAAACAGGTGAAGCGATGCAGGCGCAATTGATCGCGCTCGATTGGGGGACAACGTCCCTTCGTGCGTATTTACTCGGTCCCGCAGGGCAGGTGCAGAATATGCGCTCGCTGGCATGCGGGATCATGCAATTACCGACCGCTACCCGGCACATTGCTGGCCAGCCTTGCGTTGACGGTTTTGAACTGGCATTCGACGAGGCCTGCGGTGACTGGCTGGACGCCAACCCCGGTATCCCGGTGATTGCCTGTGGCATGGTCGGCAGCGCCCAAGGCTGGCGTGAAGCGCCTTACCGTTCTACCCCGGCCTGCCTGAAGGCGCTGAGTACTGCTTTGCAAACCGTGCGCAGCATGCGTGGGGTGGATGTGCATATCGTGCCGGGGGTCATTCAGCACTCAACTTTGCCCAACGTGATGCGTGGTGAGGAAACCCAAGTGCTGGGCGTGATGCACAGCCAGCCGAACCTCAACGACTGCCTGATCGGCTTGCCGGGCAGCCATTCGAAATGGGTGCAGGTGCAGGACGGCTGCCTCGTGCATTTCGATACCTTCATGACCGGCGAGCTGTATGCCGCTGCGTGTGAGCACACCATTCTGGGTCGCACCCAGCAGCACTCCGGGCAATTTGATGGCGCCGCGTTCGAACGCGGTGTGCGGGTGGCGCTGTCGCCAGACGGCCAGCTCGGACCGCTGTCGACCTTGTTCAGCGCCCGTACGCTCGGGCTCACCGGGCAACTGACGCCCACGCAGCAACCCGATTACGTTTCTGGCCTGCTGATCGGCCACGAAGTGTCTGCCTTGAGCCGCGCAGTGCGCCAGTGTCGGGGCGACAAGCCTCTGCCCGCGATCATTCTGATTGGCAATGCCCAGCTCTGTCAGCGCTACCAGCGAGCACTGAACACATGCGGCTTCGCTGATGTGAGCCAGGCAGAACAGGCCACCGAACAGGGTTTATGGCACTTGGCCAAAGCCGCCGGGTTACTCCACCACACGCAAACGGAGGGCTGAGATGCTCAAGCAAGCACTGGCAAAGAACGGATTGATCGCGATTCTTCGGGGTTTGCGCCCGCAAGAGGCGCAGGCCATTGGCAAGGTGTTGTACGACGCGGGCTTTCGAACCCTCGAAGTACCGCTCAATTCCCCGCAGCCTTACGACAGCATTCGCCTTTTACGCGACTCACTGCCCGCCGACTGCCTGGTCGGTGCGGGCACCGTGTTAACTACTGAGCAAGTGCAGCAGGTCAAAGCGGCGGGCGGGCAGGTGATTGTGATGCCCCACAGCGATGCCAATGTGTTGCGGGCAGCCAAAGCGGCCGGTTTGTACCTGTCACCGGGCGTCGCCACACCTACCGAAGCGTTTGCCGCGCTGGCCGAAGGGGCGCACGTGTTGAAAATGTTCCCGGCAGAGCAGATGGGCCCGGCCGTGGTCAAGGCCTGGCTGGCCGTGCTCCCGGCTGGAACGTTATTAATCCCGGTGGGTGGGATTACCCCGGACAACATGCAGGTATTTATGGATGCCGGGGTATCCGGTTTTGGTTTGGGTTCGGGGCTGTTCAAGCCCGGTATGAGCCCGCAAGACGTGTCAGTTCGCGCCAAGGCTTATGTGCACGCCTGGAACGCGTGGCGTCAGGCTGACTGATTGGCGCTCGCGCCTCCATCGAACAAGAGAGATAAAACAATGAAAATTACCAAACTCACGACCTATCTTGTCCCGCCGCGCTGGTTGTTCCTGAAGATTGAAACCGATCAAGGCGTGACCGGTTGGGGTGAGCCGGTGGTCGAAGGCCGAGCCCACACCGTGGCTGCTGCTGTGGATGAACTGTCGGATTATTTGATCGGCAAAGACCCGCGCAACATCGAAGACATCTGGACCGTGCTCTACCGTGGCGGTTTTTACCGTGGCGGCGCAGTACACATGAGCGCGCTGGCAGGTATTGATCAGGCATTGTGGGACATCAAAGGCAAGGCGCTGGGCGTTTCGGTCAGTGATTTGCTGGGTGGTCAGGTGCGCGACAAGATCCGCGTGTACTCCTGGATTGGCGGCGATCGCCCGGCCGACACCGCCAAAGCTGCCAAAGAGGCCGTCAGCCGTGGTTTTACTGCGGTCAAAATGAATGGCACCGAAGAGCTGCAATTTGTCGACAGCTTTGAAAAAGTCGACCTGGCGCTTGCCAACGTGGCGGCCGTGCGCGATGCGGTAGGGCCGAACGTGGGTATCGGCGTGGACTTCCATGGCCGGGTGCACAAACCAATGGCCAAGGTGTTGATGAAGGAGCTTGACCCCTACAAGCTGATGTTCATTGAAGAGCCGGTGCTCAGCGAAAACTATGAGGCGCTCAAAGAGCTGGCGCCCTTGACTAGCACCCCGATTGCCCTCGGTGAGCGGTTGTTTTCGCGTTGGGACTTCAAGCGCGTGCTCAGCGAAGGGTATGTCGACATCATCCAGCCGGATGCATCCCATGCAGGCGGCATCACTGAAACTCGCAAAATCGCCAACATGGCTGAAGCCTATGACGTGGCGCTGGCCTTGCACTGCCCGTTGGGGCCGATAGCACTGGCTGCGTGCCTGCAACTGGACGCGGTTTGCTACAACGCCTTCATCCAGGAGCAAAGCCTGGGCATTCACTACAACGAAAGCAACGACCTGTTGGATTACGTCAACGATCCGGCTGTATTCGACTACGACAAAGGCTACGTGAAAATCCCTAACGGGCCGGGTTTGGGCATCGAGATCAACGAAGAGTACGTGCGTGAGCGCGCGATAGTCGGCCACCGCTGGCGCAACCCGATCTGGCGCCACACCGACGGCAGCTTTGCTGAATGGTGAGACCGCTTAGCGCGGCGACGGATTCAGCTTCGACCTCAATAACCATAAAAAAGAGGCATGTCACATGACTAGCACTGTCGCGTCAGCGTCCCTGGTGGCGCCGAGTCGCAAGCGTTTTTTCATCATGGTGTTGCTGTTTATCACTGTGGTGATCAACTACCTGGATCGCAGCAACCTGTCGATTGCCGCCCCCGCGCTGACCAGCGACTTGGGCATCGATCCTATCCACGTCGGGCTGATCTTCTCTGCCTTCGGCTGGACCTACGCCGCCATGCAAATTCCGGGCGGTTGGCTGGTGGACCGCGTGCCGCCGCGAATTCTCTACAGCGTGGCGTTATTGCTCTGGTCGCTGGCCACGGTGATGCTCGGGTTTGCCGCCAGTTTTATTGCCTTGTTTGTACTGCGCATGGCGGTCGGTGCGCTGGAAGCACCGGCGTATCCGATCAACAGTCGGGTGGTTACCACGTGGTTCCCTGAGCGCGAGCGCGCCACCGCCATTGGTTTCTACACCTCCGGGCAATTTGTCGGGCTAGCGTTTCTGACCCCGGTGCTGGCGTGGTTGCAGCATCATTGGGGCTGGCACATGGTGTTTATCTGCACTGGTGCGGTGGGCATTATCTGGGCCGGGATCTGGTACGCGGTGTATCGCGAGCCGCGTGACTTCAAAGGCGCCAACCCGGCAGAAATCGACTTGATTGCCGCAGGGGGCGGGCTGGTGGATATTCAAAGCCAGACCGCCAAGCGCAAGGCGCCATTCAGTTGGCTGGACCTGGGCATCGTGCTTAGCAAGCGCAAGTTGTGGGGCATCTACCTGGGGCAGTTTTGCCTGAACTCGACGCTGTGGTTCTTCCTGACCTGGTTCCCGACCTACCTGGTCAAATACCGAGGCATGGATTTCATCAAGTCGGGTCTCTTGGCTTCGCTACCTTTTTTGGCCGCTTTTGTGGGCGTGCTGTGCTCGGGGTTTTTCTCCGACTGGTTGATACGTCGCGGTTACTCGGTGGGCTTTGCGCGCAAGCTGCCGATCATTGGCGGGTTGTTGATTTCGACCTCGATCATTGGCGCCAACTTTGTCGAGTCGACGCCGCTGGTGATTGCGTTTCTGGCCTTGGCGTTCTTTGGCAACGGCCTGGCCTCGATCACCTGGTCGCTGGTGTCTACCCTTGCCCCGGCGCGGCTGCTGGGCCTGACGGGCGGGGTGTTCAACTTCATAGGCAACCTGTCCGCCATTGCCACGCCCATCGTGATTGGCTTTTTGGCCAGTGGCGATTCGTTTGCTCCGGCCATCACCTACATTTCGGTGCTGGCATTGCTCGGGGCGCTGTCCTACATCTTGCTGGTGGGCAAGGTTGAGCGCATCGAGCTGTAGCCGTCGGCCAGCCGGGCGACCATAATGCCGCCCGGTTCTCCCCCTTCTATGCAAAGGCTGGCTATGCAGGACGACTCTTCGAAAACCGCCCCCACCGGCACCCAAACCCTGTTGCGTGGGCTGGCGGTGGTTCACGCCGTGGCCAACGGTGCGCGTGACCTTAAAGACATCGCGCGCGCCATCGGTACCACGCGCAGCACCACGCATCGGCTGGCCAGTTGCCTGGTCGACGAGCGTTATTTGCGGGTACTGCCGCAGGTGGGTTACTTGCTGGGGCCAAAACTGATCGAACTGGGTTTTCAGGCGCGTGAAGAACTGCCGCTGGTGACGCTGGCCGGGCCGTACCTCGACGAACTCTCGAGTTTGACAGGCGACACCATTCACCTGGCCGTGCGTGAAGGCGACGAAGTGCTGTACCTGCATAAGAATCCGGGACGCAATGGGCCGGAAATGCGCTCGCGCGTAGGCCACCGTATGCCGTTGGTGCGTACCGGGATTGGCAAGGCCATGTTGCTGGATGCACCGCTGGGGGAGTGGCGTCGCTTGTACGAAAAAAGCCATCCGGTGGGCGGTAAAAACCCGTTATGGCCGGATCATCAAGAAGTCACGTGGGAAGAGTTCGAGCAACGGATGCGCAGCTACGTGGCGGGCGGTTATGCGTTTGACCTGGAAGACAACGAACCGTCGATTCGTTGTGTGGCAGCGCCCATCCGTGATGCCAGCCGCAAAATCGTCGCGGCTATCAGCATCGCCAGCACGGTGCCTTATATGTCCTTGGAGAAAATGACCGGGCTGATCCCGGTCATTACCCATGCCGCGCAACAGATATCGGCAGAGTTGGGCGGGTAACTCGATCTCCTATAGGAGCGAGCTTGCCCCGCGATCTTTTAACGATCAAATGATCGCGGGACAAGCTCGCTCCTACAGGGTGGAGATGGTTAAGCCTTCAGCGTTTTCATGTCGATCACAAAGCGATATTTGACGTCGCCTTTCACCACGCGCTCGAACGCCTCGTTGATGTTTTTGATGTCGAGCATTTCGATGTCGCAGGTGATGCCGTTGGCTGCGCTGAAGTCGAGCATTTCCTGGGTTTCAGCAATGCCGCCGATCAACGAGCCAGCCAGTACGCGACGCTTGAACACCAGGTTGAACGCATCCAGTGCCGGGTCAACCGGTTCGATCAGGCCCACGAGGATGTGCACGCCGTCAAAACGCAGGGTTTCGAGGTAGGGGTTGAGGTCGTGGGGGACCGGGATGGTGTCCAGCAGGAAGTCGAAGCGGTCGGCAGCGGCTTTCATTTGCTCCGGATCGGTGGATACGATCACGTGGTCGGCACCTTGTTTGTAGGCTTCTTCCGCTTTGGCCGCCGAGCGGGTGAACAAGGTCACTTCTGCGCCCATGGCTTTAGCAAACTTGATGCCCATGTGGCCCAGGCCGCCCATGCCCAGAACGCCGACTTTATCGCCCGCTTCTACGCCGTAGTGCTGCAGCGGAGAGTAGGTGGTGATACCGGCGCACAGCAGCGGGGCAGCGCTGGCCGGGTCGAGGTTTTCAGGGATGCGCACGACAAAGTGCTCGCTCACCACGATGCTGTCTGAGTAGCCGCCCATGGTGTTGGTGCCGTCGACCCGGTCTGGCGTGCAGTAGGTCATGGTCGCGCCTTCCAGGCAGTATTGCTCCAGGTCTTCTTTACAGGCCGAGCACTCGCGGCATGAGTCAACCATGCAGCCCACACCGACCAGGTCGCCGACTTTGTGCTTGGTGACTTTGTCGCCGATGGCGGTGACTTTGCCGACGATCTCGTGGCCCGGCATCACCGGGTACACCGCAAAGCCCCACTCGTTGCGTGCCTGGTGGATGTCTGAGTGGCAGACGCCGCAGTACAGGACTTCGATGGCTACGTCGTCCGGGCGCGGTGCGCGGCGGTTAAACTGCATCGGAGCAAGTGGCGCTGAAGAGGTTTGAGCGGCATAGCCGATGGCGTTGTAAGTGACGTTAGACATGGGAAACCTCGAATAGCGATAGCTGTGAACAGGGCGCAAGTGTGCGCCCGCAGTCCTTGCAGGACTATGACGATTCCTCCGCGTGTCATGCCTATTCGTCCGAACTCGCGGAGCAACTGTCGCTTTATTGATCAATTCTGCGAAGATGCGGCGATCCATTACTGCTGTGAATTATTTCCATGTTTTTAACGCGTCACCGCGATGAGAACGCCACGCTGGTGTCCCTTATCAAACCGCTGGCCAACCGCCTGGGCTTTGTTCCGACCCTGATGCCTGAGGTGCGCGTGGTGTCGGCCTGCAACACCGTGGCACGGATGCCGCAGATCTATGAGCCGAGCCTGATGGTCATCGCCCAGGGCAGCAAGGTGGCCTATCTGGGCACCCGGACCATGGAGTACGGCGCCGGACATTACCTGGTGCAGGCCTTGTCAGTGCCGTTTGAGTGCGAAACCTTTGCGTCTGAAGAGATGCCGCTGCTGGGCGTCGCGATCAGCATTGACCGGGCGGTGCTCGGAGAGTTGGTGCTGGCCATGGGCCTGGATCCTGAGCGCAGCATCGCCCAGACCCCGGAGTCCATGACCTCGGCGGTGCTGGATGATGAGATGCGTCAGTCGGTTGAGCGTTTGTTGCGCTGCCTGCATGACCCGCTGGAGTGCCGGATCATGGGTCGGGCGCGCTTGCGCGAAGTCTTGTTCGCCGCCTTGCGCGGTCCGCAAGCCAGTGTGTTGCGGGCGTTGGTTGAGCAGCAGGGTCAATTTGCCCGGGTAGCGGCCTCGCTGACCCATTTGCATGAGCATTTTGCCGAGCCGTTGAATGTTGAGACCTTGGCCCGTTGCGCAAACATGAGCGCGTCGACCTTTCATGAGCACTTCAAGCGCAGCACATTGCTGTCGCCGGTGCAGTACCTCAAACGCCTGCGCCTGTTGCGGGCGCAGCAGCTGCTGTTAAGCAATGAAGGCTTGGGTGTGGCGCAAGTGGCTGAGCGGGTGGGTTACCAGAGCACTTCGCAGTTCAGTCGCGAGTACAAACGCTATTTTGAGCGCAGCCCGGGGTGTGAAAGCTCGGTGTGCTGAGCGCCTGGACGCTGTAGGAGCGAGCTTGCCTCGCGATCTTTTAAACGATCAAAAGATCGCGAGACAAGCTCGCTCCTACGGACTTACATGTTCGGGTAAGTCGGGCCGCCAGCACCTTCCGGGGTTACCCAGGTGATGTTCTGCGACGGGTCTTTGATGTCACAGGTTTTGCAGTGCACGCAGTTTTGCGCGTTGATCTGGAAACGCTTATCGCCGCTTTCCTGGGTAATCACTTCATACACGCCAGCCGGGCAGTAACGCTGGGCAGGTTCGTCGTAGAGCGGCAGGTTAACGTTGATCGGAATGCTCGCGTCACGCAGCTTGAGGTGGCACGGCTGTTCTTCTTCGTGGTTGGTGCTGGAGAGGAAGACCGAGCTGAGTTTGTCGAAGCTGAGTTTGCCGTCCGGTTTCGGGTAGTCGATTTTCTTGCAGTCTTTGGCCAGCTTCAGGCAAGCATAGTCTGGCTTGGTGTCGTGCAGGGTGAACGGCAGTTTGCCGCCGAAGAAGTTTTGATCGACCCAGTTGAAGCCTGCGCCCATGAGCGGGCCGAACTTGTGCATCGCCGGGCCGAAGTTGCGGCTGGCGAACAGTTCTTCGAACAACCAGCTGGCTTTGAAAGACTCAACGTAAGTGTTAAGTGCATCACCGCCTTCAGAGCCTGCAAACAGCGAGTCGGCCACGGCGTCGGCAGCGAGCATGCCGGACTTCATGGCGGTGTGGCTGCCTTTAATCTTGGCCACGTTCATGGTGCCAAGATCGCAACCGATCAATGCGCCACCGTTGAAGACCATTTTTGGCAGCGAGTTGAGGCCACCTTTAGCCAGTGCGCGTGCGCCGTAGCTGATGCGTTTGCCGCCTTCCAGGTACTGCTTGAGGACCGGGTGGTGCTTGAGGCGCTGGAACTCATCGAATGGCGACAGGAAGGTGTTGCTGTAGGACAGGTCGACGATCAGACCGACCACGACCTGGTTGTTTTCCAGGTGATAGAGGAACGAACCGCCAGTGTTTTCGTTGCTGGTGATGTCCAGCGGCCAGCCTGCGGTGTGTACGACCAGGCCAGGCTGGTGCTTGGCAGGATCGATTTCCCAGATTTCTTTCAGGCCGATGCCGTAGTGCTGGCTGTCGGCGTCGCTGTCGAGCTTGAAGCGTTCGATCAGTTGCTTGCCCAAATGGCCGCGGCAGCCTTCTGCGAACAAGGTGTACTTGCCGCGCAGTTCCATGCCGGGGGTGTACAGGCCTTCTTTCGGCTTGCCTTCGCGGTCAACGCCCAGGTCGCCGGTGATGATCCCGCGAACCACGTTGTTTTCGTCAAACAGTACTTCCTGAGCGGCGAAGCCCGGGTAGATTTCTACGCCCAGGTTCTCGGCCTGCTGAGCCAGCCAGCGGCACAGGTTGCCCAGGGAAATAATGTAGTTGCCTTCGTTGTGCATGGTTTTAGGCACAAAGAAGTCAGGTACTTTTGTCGCTGCGCTGTCGCTGCGCAGTACATAAATGTCATCACGGGTCACCGGCGTGTTCAGCGGTGCGCCGAGTTCTTTCCAGTCCGGGAACAATTCGTTCAGGGCGCGGGGTTCAAATACCGCACCGGACAGAATGTGTGCGCCGACTTCGGAGCCTTTTTCAACCACGCAGACGCTGATTTCTTTACCGGCTTCGGCGGCCTTCTGCTTAAGACGGCAGGCGGCGGACAAACCGGCAGGGCCGGCGCCGACGATGACCACGTCGAATTCCATGTATTCGCGTTCCACAGGCTATCTCCTACTCAAGGCTCAACGGTGTTTTCTAATTGGAGGTTTGGCGTTTCATCCATTATTCCCTCGCTTTGCAGTCGAAGACGCAATGGATGAGGCGCCGCTCTCTCTATGGGCGCGCATTATATCTACACCACTAGCAGCGTCCAATACAAACGTTTGTTTGAATTCGCTGCAAGCCAGACAAATCAATGACACGCGGCTCTAAAGTGGCCGATTTGCTGTATTGACCGCAAATGGTGTTCCGGTCAAGATACGGGCGGTTTTGCGCTCGCCGTAGGCTGATTGTTGGTTTCAAGAGCACCTCTAAAGACAGGGCACAGGCACAAACTTGCAGGAGCCTGACATTTTTTGAGCGGAGTTTACACGTCCTTTTGGTGGATGACTTGGTAGTCACACCTGACAGACGGTCGCACGGGAAGGGCACAGCAACGATCTTTGGAGGTGCCCTTGTGCTGATGAGCATCAACCGCCAGGTTCGCCTAGGCGACTTTCTTTTCACCGGAGAGTAACGAGGAATCCATGAAGGTTCTTGTAGCTGTCAAACGAGTGGTCGATTACAACGTTAAAGTACGCGTCAAGGCGGACAATTCCGGCGTTGACCTCGCCAACGTCAAGATGTCGATGAACCCCTTCTGCGAAATCGCTGTGGAAGAAGCCGTACGCCTGAAAGAAAAAGGCGTTGCGACTGAAATCGTCGTCGTCTCCATCGGCCCGACTACCGCTCAAGAGCAACTGCGCACCGCGCTGGCTCTGGGTGCCGATCGCGCCATCCTCGTCGAATCCGCCGAAGACCTGACCTCGCTGGCCGTGGCCAAGCTGCTCAAGGCTGTGGTCGACAAGGAGCAGCCTCAGTTGGTGATCCTGGGTAAACAGGCCATCGACAGCGACAACAACCAAACGGGCCAAATGCTGGCTGCGCTGACCGGCTACGGTCAGGGTACCTTCGCTTCGAAAGTAGAAGTGTCGGGCGACAAGGTTGCTGTGACCCGTGAAATCGACGGCGGCGCGCAAACTGTTTCGCTGAGCCTGCCGGCCATCGTCACCACCGACCTGCGTTTGAACGAGCCGCGCTACGCGTCTTTGCCAAACATCATGAAGGCCAAAAAGAAGCCGCTGGAAGTGCTGACGCCAGACGCGTTGGGCGTTTCGACGGCTTCGACCAACAAAACCGTAAAAGTTGAAGCACCGGCTGCACGCAGCGCGGGCATCAAGGTCAAGTCGGTGGCTGAACTGGTCGAGAAACTGAAAAACGAAGCGAAGGTAATCTAACAATGACTATCTTGGTAATCGCAGAACACGACGGCAAAGTACTGGCTCCGGCCACACTGAACACCGTAGCCGCCGCTGCTAAAATCGGTGGCGATATCAACGTCCTGGTGGCAGGCCAAGGCATTGGCGCAGTCGCTGAAGCGGCCGCAAAAATTGCTGGCGTGGTTAAAGTGCTGGTGGCAGACAACGCCGCTTACGCGCATCAACTGCCAGAAAACGTTGCTCCGCTGGTCGCTGAGCTGGGTAAAGGCTACAGCCACATCCTGGCTGCCGCGACCTCCAACGGCAAAAACATCCTGCCGCGCGTTGCTGCGCAGCTGGACGTTGACCAGATCTCCGAGATCGTTTCGGTGGTCAGCGCTGACACCTTCACTCGCCCAATCTACGCCGGTAACGCCATTGCGACCGTGCAGTCGACTGCGCCAGTGAAAGTAATCACCGTGCGTGCGACCGGTTTCGACCCGGTTGCTGCTGAAGGTGGTTCGGCTGCTGTTGAAGCCGTGGCAGCGGTTCACGATGCAGGCACTTCCTCGTTCGTTGGCGAAGAGCTGGCCAAGTCTGACCGCCCTGAGCTGACCGCAGCCAAAATCGTCGTTTCTGGCGGTCGCGGCATGCAAAACGGTGACAACTTCAAACACCTGTACGCTCTGGCCGACAAGCTGGGCGCTGCTGTGGGCGCGTCGCGCGCTGCAGTTGACGCAGGTTTTGTACCGAACGACATGCAGGTCGGTCAGACCGGCAAAATCGTTGCACCACAGCTGTACATCGCCGTTGGTATCTCCGGCGCGATCCAGCACTTGGCCGGTATGAAAGACTCCAAAGTGATCGTTGCGATCAACAAGGACGAAGAAGCGCCGATCTTCCAGGTAGCCGATTACGGTCTGGTGGCGGACTTGTTCGAAGCAGTACCTGAGCTGGAGAAACTGGTTTAATCCAGTCGCTTCACTTATAAAGAGCCCGGTTATCCGGGCTGTCAGGAAGGGCAGAGCACTCAGTGTTCAGCTTTCTCCTAACAGCCTGAATGACCGGGTTTTTTTATGCGTTTGAATGATCCACGTGGAGCGTAGGAATATGGATGTGCGTAAGGTAAGCAGGTTGTTATTGGGGTTGGCATTGATACCTTTGCTGTCCGAGGCTGCGGGTAAATGCGAGCGCCTGATTGTGACCGGCAGCCCCGATGCACCGCCATATCTGTGGCGCGACCCCGCCAATCCGACCCATTTGATCGGCGCCAGTGCCGATCTGTTGCAACACGCTGCCGAAGAGCTGGGCATTAAGGTCGAGGTGCTCTATGCCGGCAAGCGTTCCCAGGCTCAGGACGAAGTGCGCACCGGGCGCATGGACATGCTGCTTGATGCGCCGCTGACCCTGGCCGGGCTGAACTCCCTGGATTACATCCACCCGCCGCTGGTGCGTAACGATTACCTGGTGTGGACGCGCAAAGACTCGGCCTTGCACTACGAAACCCCGGCTGATTTGCACGGCCATACCGGCGCGCTCTCCGAGAAGGCCCGGCTGACCGAATCTTTTGATGCTTTTGCACAACGTCAGCTCACCCTCAAGCCGCAACCCGGCCTGACCCAGGCGTTTCAAAAGCTGTTGCTGGGCCAGGTCGAATACGTTTTGGCCGGGCGTTATGCCGGCATGGCGACGGCGCAAACCCTGGGCATCGCCGATGACTTGCAAGCGCATTCGCAACCGATTGATCAGCCGGGGCTGTTTTTGGCGGTCTCCCATGACTCAGCGTGCAATGAGCCGTGGTTGCGCGGACAGCTCGCCAAAAAGATGACAGAATTGCCCGCCTCCGGCATGGCCGAGGCCGCTTTGCAACGCAATCTGGAGCGGTGGAAATCGCAACTGCAGCAACCGCTCAGCGCCCCAAAACAGTAGGAATTTTTAGTGACGATTCGACCTCTTTTCGCAGCCCTGGCTGTTATGGCTCTGGCGGGGTGTGCGAACGACCCTGCACCGAATCAACAAATACGCTTGAGCGAACAAGCCTTGGAGCAAGCCAGGGCGGTCGGCGCGAATGCCGACGATATGCCAGAACTCAAACAGGCTGAAGACAAGCTGGCCCATGCTCAGGCCGATATGCTTGAAGAGTCCTACAAAGACGCGCGCCTGCAGGCCGAGCAGGCTGAGCTTGATGCTCGCCTGGCCGAGGCACGGGTTTTGACGCAAAAAAGCCAGGAACAATTGAACGTGCTCAACACCCGCATTACCCGCTTGCGCAAACAACTGGCGCAGACCCAATGAGCCTCAAGTCCAGTGTGTTCAGCAGTGCCATGTTGTTAGGCAACATCAGCCTGGCCGGTTGCGCCGGGCATCACAGCGGCGAGCAGGCCTTGCAGCAGGCCAACAGCGATTTCCAGGCGGTCAAAGAAGACAGCAACGTCTTGCGCATTGCGCCTAAAGACGTGATTCGCGCCGGGGAATCGCTGGCCCGAGCCGACCGCTTGTCCAGCTACTGGGGCAGTGGCGATGATGTGGTGCATTACGCCTACCTCAGCCAGCGTTATAGCGAGATTGCCCGTGAGCACACGCAAAAAGTGCTCAATGAGGAGCGTGCGACCAAGCTCGAGCTGGAGCGTCAGCGCCTGCAACTGGCCTTGCGCGAAGCCAAGTTGCTGAGTGTTCAGCAGCAGGGCAAATGGCTGGAAGAGCAAATCATCAGCTTGGCGACTACGCAGACTGACCGTGGTTTGGTCATGACCTTGGGCGACGTGTTGTTTGATACCGGCGAAGCGGATTTGAAAAACTCGGCTAACCGCACAGTCCTCAAACTGGTGCAGTTTCTGCAACTGAACCCCAAGCGCATCGTGCGCATTGAGGGTTACACCGACAACACCGGTGGTACAGAAGACAACCTCAACCTGTCGCTGGCGCGGGCCCAGACTGTTGCCGATACACTGGTCGACCTGGGAATCGACGAAAAGCGCGTTCAAGTGGCCGGTTATGGCGACCAGTACCCGGTAGACGTCAACGCCACCGAGCGCGGTCGGGCGCAGAACCGTCGGGTTGAAATCGTCTTCTCTGACGAAAAAGGCCAACTGGGCGCCGCTCGCTAAGCACAACACCGTCCTGTAGGAGCGAGCTTGCCTCGCGATCTTTTAAACGATCAAAAGATCGCGAGGCAAGCTCGCTCCTACAGGTTCTTTGCTGCCCACCCATACAGTTAACCCGCGGTCTGCACTGTACGGCTCAGAATAGTGGCAACTGTGCCCGTACACTTCTAAACTGTTCCGGTATTGTTCATTACAAAAATGCTTCCTATAAAAAAAATGCCTGAACATCGAGTGCCGCGCCATGACCAACCTTTTGCTTTATCAACGTATTGCTCAGCAGCTGGCTGAGGATATCCGGCGTGGCGTCTACCAGCCGGGGGAGCGTGTGCCCTCGGTGCGCAAGATGAGTTCACAGCTGAATGTGAGCCATGCGACGGTGTTGCAGGCCTACGCCAATCTTGAAGACCAAGGCTTGATCCGGGCACGCCCGCAATCGGGTTATTACGTGCACCAAACCCCGGGGCTGACGGCGCCCACGCCGGACATCGCGCGCGTTGAGCGCCCAGGTCTGGTGACACGCAGCAGCATCATTCAGCAGGTATTGGTCGAATCACGGCGCGAAGGCGTGTTTCCGTTGGGTGCTGCGGTGCCGAGCGTCGATTACTTGCCCGTGCGCGCGCTGCACCAGCAGTTGGCCAAGGTCACCCGTTTTCATAGCCCGCGTGCCTTCAGCTACATGTTCAGCCCAGGCTTTGAGCCGTTGCGCCGTCAAGTGGCGATCCGTATGCGGGATGCTGGCGTGGTGGTCGACCCTTCGGAGGTGATCATCACCCACGGCTGCGTGGATGCCCTGCAAATGTCATTGCGGGCGCTGACCCGTCCGGGTGACCTGATCGCCGCCGAATCGCCAACCTATTACGGCTTGTTGCAACTGGCCGATTTGCTGGGCTTGAAAGTCATTGAGATCCCCAGCGATCCAGCCACCGGCATGAGCCTTGAAGCCCTGCAATTGGCGGCTAATCAGTGGTCGATCAAAGCGCTGGTACTCACCACGCGCTTGAGCAACCCGCTGGGCGGCACCATGCCGGAAGAGCGGCAAAAGCACCTGCTGCGTCTGGCGTCAGATTTCGATATCCAGATCGTTGAAGACGATATCTATGGCGAGCTGATGTTTGAGGTGGGGCGCACCAAAGCCTTGAAAGCCTACGATCGCCTTGATCGGGTGATCTATTGCTCGAGTTTCTCTAAAACGTTGTCACCGGGCGTACGAATCGGCTGGATGATTGCGGGGAAATATCAGCAGGAAATCCAGCGTCTGCAAACGTTCACCACCCATTCGGCGTGCAGCGTGACGCAAATGGGGGTGGCGGCTTACCTTGAAAACGGCGGTTACGACCGCCATTTACGCTACATCCGGCAGGAATACCGGAAAAATCTCAGCGCATTCCAGCTGGCCGTTCAGCAGTACTTCCCGGAAGGTACCCAGATGTCGCGCCCCAGCGGCGGGTTTATTTTGTGGGTCAGTTTGCCGGGCCGGGTGAACACCCAAGAGCTGCACGTGCGTGCCTTGCAGCAGGGCATCAGTATCGCGCCGGGGCTGATTTTCAGTAACACCGAGCAGTTTAATCACTGCATCCGGCTCAACTGCGGCACACCTTGGAACAAAGAAGCCGAGCGGGCACTGATGACGTTGGGCATGCTTGCCAATCAATTGTGCCAGGAGACCGCAGGCCTCTATTAAGAGGGTAAACGCTGCGCGGTATGGCCATTTGGTTACATTCGGCTTGTCTCGGCCAGCTTAAAGCGCGAGCATGCGTGCCTGAACGAAGAAAACCGTGGGAGTTATGAGAGCGACATATTGTGTAGGGCTCGTGTTGGCAGGTGTTTTGACTGCGTTTGGCGCGATAGCTGCGCCAGCGAACCCGTCGGCACCCGAAACAGTCACTGCCCAGCCTAAAGCTGCTCATACCCCGCCCAAGCCTGCGGCCAAAGCGCAAAAGGCACCGGCCAAGAAAACCCCGCCTGCGAAACCCAAATCCCCTGCGAAGGCCACCAAAAAGCGCGTGCCGACCAGCAAAGTTGATTTGAGCTTGCCGCCCGAGATGGTCCGCCAGTTGCGCCCTTTAGGCGCCGTCCCCATGCCTGCGCACAAACCGTTGCTGCCCAATATGTTTGTTGAAAAGCAGGCCGAGGAGAGCCCTTTTCAATTGAACGGACGCCTGCTCAGCAATGAAATGGGCCTGCAGTTACGTAACGAGGCGCGACAGAATGAAATCGATGGTGCCGCGCTCGATTTTGAATTCAAACAATAAGTGCCCCAGCGTCGAAAACGGACTTCTAAACTGACTAATCAGTCACTGATATTCTGCTGAACGGTCAATTTCAAACGCCCGTTCCAGCGAGTACTATCCCTTGTCATCAATGCACTTTGCCCCTAACGAGGAGCTAACGTCATGAATTGCCGTGAAGGCTGTGGCGCTTGTTGTATAGCACCCTCCATCAGTACACCGATCCCTGGCATGCCTGATGGCAAACCTGCGGGGGAACGCTGCCTGCATCTGTCTGTCGATTACTTGTGTGGTTTGTTCGGCCAACCTGAGCGTCCCGCCGTGTGCGGCGCGTTCAAGGCTGACATCGAGGTATGCGGCAGCAGTCAGCAAGAGGCCATTAACCTGATCGGTTGGTGGGAACAGGTGACGGCGGCTTAGTGCATTCGTGTTCAGTGAACAGACCTTTAACAATAAGGAATAAGACAATGGGTTCGTTACATCGAGTGGCAATGGCGTGTGGTTTGAGTGTTCTGCTGGTGGGCGCGGCCCAGGCAGAAGACTGGAAAGTGGCGAAAAACGAAGACGGCATTAAAGTTTCATTGAGTGAAGTGCCGGGCTCCGCTTACAAGGCCTACCAGGGTGTGACCCTGATCAAGGCGCCGCTGGCCAAAATCCAGGGCCTGCAAGAAGACGTGGCGGGGGCGTGTGCCTGGATTCACGAATGCAAAACCCAGAAGCTGCTCAAGCATGAAGGTGACAAGAGCTGGACTTACACCCAATTCAATACGCCGTGGCCTGTAACCCCGCGTGACTCGATTCTGGAAGTCACCTCATCGGTTGCCCCGGACGGCACGCTGACCCGTACCCTCAAAGGCGTACCGACCTATCAGCCTGAAGAAAAAGGCTTCGTGCGGGTGGCTCAGGTGGACGGTTTCTGGAAGCTGGTCCCTAAAGGCGACAACCTGACTGAAGTCACCTACCAGGTGCACACTGAGCCTGGCGGCAGCGTCCCGGCCCTGATTGCCAACAAGTTCGTGGTGGATGCACCGTTCAAAACTCTTCAGGGGCTCAAAGAGCGCGCTGAGAAGTAACACGCGGCCCGTACGGCCATAGGGCTGGTCCTGGACAGCGCATCTGTCCAGGTGCCGTGCTCTGTGTTTTTGAGTGCGAAGGTCATTCATTTAAATGCACAAAATTTAAATTTCCCCCTTGGCAGAGATTATCCGTCAGGTCTACTCTGCACCCAGACCAGCGAAGTATTCGACTGGCTCTGATCTTGTTCGCTACATGCTTATTCTCTCTGCTCCGGCACATCTGCTGGTGTGACGAGAGCGCTGAATGTCTATCCATTGCGAGGAGGACGTTTCATGAGCACAGCCCATCAAGAAGACCTCAGCAGCTTTGTGCTGCGCCGCATGAAAGAAGGCGGTTTTGATTTTGCACGTATCCATCCCATTGAGTTTTACGCAATCTTCCCGGATGAGGAGCGGGCGCGCAGAGCAGCAGGCAAATTTTGTGGTGAGTCCTTTAATGCCCAGATCAATGTGGGTGAGGACGGCGCCTGGCACCTTGAGTTAAGCAAGGTGATGCACGCGACTTATGGTGGTATCGGAGATTTTGAGCAAAACTTCGAAGCGGTTGTAGCGCCGCTGGGTGGCATTGTTGAAGGCTGGGGCGTCAAGCAGGAGGTGCGTGGCCTGCTGAACTGACGTCAGTTGCGGATGTAAAAACGGCTAGCCTTGGGGCTAGCCGTTTTGGTTTCTGTGGATTGAGATCGTTTAAGTGCCGAGGACTCGCACACAAAAGCGACACCTTAGCCGATGACCTTGGTCAGGTTCGGCAAAATCAACAGCAAAGTTGTAGCGAAGAGGATAAGCCCGGCTTGACGTATTTTCGTGTGTTTGAACATGGCGACCTGCCTTTTTTTGTTATTCCTGAATTGCATTGCTCCACGGTAAGGGCTCATATCCTTGGAAAGCGTCTTGCCCGTTGACAGGCTTAACCTTAGAGGCCGCATAACACGCGGCTTAGAACCTTTTCAAATCATCCAAGCGCATTAAGTTTTTAAAACGCTATTAGACAATGTGTGTATGCCCTGCGAGGCCGTTGCTAGACGCAATCGACCCCCTGATGTTTAAAATCATTAGTCACCTACCGTTCGTCCGGGAACTAATTTTGCCTGCACATTGTGAGCGGTGGGTGATTGTCCAAGGTTTCAGTACGCGCAGTACTTGCCATCAATTGCTGTTTCAGGGCAGGCTCTAGCGAGTTGTCGTCATTATTTTCGCCTTTATCGTGCCAGGTATTTTTATGTCGCTACGCATCTGCATTTTGGAAACGGACATCCTGCGTCCTGAATTTATTGATCACTACCAAGGCTACGGGCAGATGTTCAAGCGCCTGTTCTCCCAGCAGCCCATTCCTGCAGAATTCACCATCTATAACGTGGTGAATGGCGAGTACCCGTCAGATGATGAAGTGTTCGACGCCTACCTGGTGACCGGCAGCAAGGCCGATTCCTTTGGCTCCGATCCCTGGATCCAAACCCTTAAAGAGTACCTGCTGACGCGTTATGAACGGGGTGACAAGCTGTTGGGTGTCTGCTTCGGCCACCAATTGCTGGCGCTGCTGCTGGGTGGCAAGAGTGAGCGGGCGACCAAAGGCTGGGGCGTGGGCACCCATCAATACACATTGGCAGCCAAGGCGCCGTGGATGAGCCCTGTGGTTGAAGACCTGACACTGTTGATCAGCCATCAGGATCAAGTCACCGCCTTGCCGGAAAACGCCACCGTGGTGGCCTCCAGTGAGTTCTGCCCGTTTGCGGCTTACCACATCAATGACCAAGTGCTGTGCTTCCAGGGCCACCCGGAGTTCATTCACGACTATTCCCGGGCCTTGCTCGACCTGCGCCAGGAGCATTTGGGCGAACAGGTTTACAACAAAGGCATCGCCAGCCTCGAACACGATCACAACGGCAAGACTGTTGCCGAGTGGATGATGCGTTTTGTGGCGAACAAACCTGAAGCTAAAGCGCTCTAACACCGCACTGTAGGAGCGAGCTCGCCTCGCGATCTTTTGATCTTCTAAAAGCTCGCGAGGCAAGCTCGCTCCTACAGTTCGATCTCTACAACCAGCCCGAGCGCTTGAAGCTTGTCCATAGCCCCGTCACGCCCACCGCAATAAACCCAAGCACGCCGAAATAGCCGTAATGCCAGGTCAGCTCCGGCATGTTCTGAAAGTTCATCCCGTAAATGCCCGCCACGGCCGTAGGGAACGCCAAGATGGCTGCCCAAGCGGCGAATTTGCGCTGCACGATGCTTTGCCGTGACGATTCCAGCAGCACCACAATTTCAATGGTTTGGCTGGCGATGTCGCGCAGGGTGGTGAGGTCTTCCATTTGCCGGGTGACGTGAATTTGTACATCGCGAAAATACGGGCGCATGTTCTTGTCGATAAACGGGAAGTCGAGGCGCTGAAGCTCTTCGCTGACCTCAACCATGGGCGCCACATAGCGCCGCAATCGCAGCACATCACGGCGCAAATCATGGAGTTTGACGATATCGGCTTCATTCAGCGTATTGCCCATGATCGTGCGTTCGAGCTGCTCGATCTCGGCGTGAATGGCTTCACTGACGGGTTGATAGCTCTCGGTCACAAAGTCCAGCAAGGCATACAGCACAAAATCTTCGCCATGCTCCAGCAGCAGCGGGCGGGCCTCGCAGCGTTGGCGCACAGAGCGGTATGAGGCGGAATGGCCATTGCGGCTGGTAATGATGTAGCCATTGCCGGCAAAGATATGCGTTTCAACGAACTCTAATTTGCCTTCATGACGAATCGGCGAATACGTGACGATAAACAGTGCGTCGCCAAAGGTTTCGAGCTTTGGCCGGCTGTGTTGCTCCAAGGCGTCTTCGATGGCCAGTTCATGCAGATTGAACTGACGCTGCAAATTGCTCAGCTCTTGTGCGTTGGGCTGCTCCAGGCCGATCCAGACGAAGTGGCCGGGCTTTGCAGCCCAGTCGCTACCTTCATCCAGCGTAATATCGGTGACCTTTTTGCCTTCGCTGTACACCGCAGCAGCAACAACTCTCCCCATAGTTCTAATCGCTTCTTCATCAAAGGGTTATGGCACGAAGGTGCAGCTTAGCGTGCAATCAACCACTTTGACGTGACAAACGTTCAGACGTTCGGGTTAGACGCCGTTGTTTTGCGGGCAGGGAGTGCAGGCTGAGGCAGCTTATGCTGGGCCAGCAGCTCGCGGTCCATGGCCTCGATGCAGGCGAGCATCTGCTCGCGGCACTGCTCCATCAGCCGTGGCAGGTCATCTTGGGTCAAACCCGCCGTAGGAATCGCAGGCAAGGAGCGAATCAGAATATCGGCACTGTGCCAGCGGTTGAGCTTGAGGTGCTGGCTGTAGGTACTGACACACACCGGCACAATCGGCACGCCGGCAGTAATTGCCATCAGGAATGCGCCCTTTTTGAACGGCAGCAACGACTTGCCCAGGTTGCGCGTGCCTTCCGGGAAGACCCAGATCGACGTGTCTTTTTCCTGCAAGGTGCGTGTCGTGGTCAGCATTGATTTGCGTGCTTTTTGCGCGTTGCCCCGGTCGATCAGTACATTGCCCGCCAACCAGAACAACTGGCCGAACAGCGGTACCCATTTCAGGCTCTTTTTACCAATGCACACCGTACGGCGCGGCACGACGTTGCCAAACACAAACAGATCGTAATTGGATTGATGATTGGCAATGACCACGCAGCTTTGTGGCTTGTCCATCAGCGGGCCGACTTCAGTCTTGAGCTTGTAGCCCAAAATCCATTTTGAAGGCCACGCATACAGGCGCGCGCACAGCCGACTGTTATCAGGATTGAAAGGACGGCACATGCCCAGCAGCACGCCGAGAACACCCGCAACCACAAAATGCACACTCATCAACACCATGCGAAACGAAAGTAGCATTTACAGGCTCATCAAAACAAAAGGTGGCGCAGTGTACGGACGTGCACTGTAAACGGCAATTACCCCGATACACGCAGGAGATTGCTGATGTTTAAGCATATGTTTCAACAAAGGCTGATAAGTGCCAGCCAGAGGTGCTGACGCTACAAAGATGAGACGCGGGGGAGGGAGGCATCCCGACTGCACCGTGCAATCGGGATACCGATCAAGCGATAAGGTCAGAGTGCGTGGTGTTGATCCAGCTCGATAGCCTTGTCGAGGGTTTCCAGGAGTTCTTTGCGCACCTTAAGTTTGGTGTTCTTGTGTGCCTTCATATTGATCTTCTTCAACTGGCGAGCCACTTCGAGCGCCGTGGCGTGCAGTTCTTCAGGCTTGACCACCTGGTCCAGGAAGCCGGCATCGACTGCGGAGATCGGGTTAAACATCTCACCGTTGATCACCGAGCGATGGAAAGCCGACTTGCGCAAGCGGTCGCGGGCCAGCTCGATACCAGCGTGGTGCATGGTCATGCCGATTTGCACCTCGTTCAGGCCAATACTGAACGGGCCTTCAACGCCAACCCGGTAATCCACCGACAGCAGCAAGAATGCGCCTTTGGCCACCGCATGCCCCGGGCACGCAATCACCACCGGAAACGGGTGCGCCAACAAGCGACGCGCCAACGTCGACCCCTGCCTGACCAACTCAATCGCCTGCTCAGGACCGGACGTCATCACCTTCAAGTCATAACCGCCCGACAGAATCCCCGGCTGGCCAGTGATAATCACCACTGCACGATCCAGCTCAGCCTGGTCCAGCGCCGCGTTAAAGGCAGAGATCACCTGCGGAGAAATAGCATTCACTTTGCCATTGCTCAGCGTCAGCGTCGCGATACCGTCTTCCAGGTGATAAGCAATCAAGTCACTCATGGCGCAATTCCTTGTATTTAAGTGAGTCAGACGTTACCCAGCCCCACGGCGCAGGTAAAGCGCCGTGACTGACTGATCAGTCAGCCAAAAGCCCGGCACCTTCTATATAGACGCCAGCGTGCCTGAGCTTCAGCGTGTCGGCGCTGCGGTGCCAAGGCTTGAAAATGGCAGAATCGCCGGGTCCGCTCATGCCAAAAAACCAGCAAAACCCGTAAGCGCATGAAAATTCTGAAAAAAACATTTGTCATATCGAAAGCTTTCGACTACATTAGCGCGCCTCGACAGACAGAACATGTTTGAAGAGATACGGTGAAGTGTCCGAGTGGCTTAAGGAGCACGCCTGGAAAGTGTGTATACAAGAAATTGTATCGAGAGTTCGAATCTCTCCTTCACCGCCACATTAAGTAAACACAAACCCCTGATTTTCGAAGAGAAAGTCGGGGGTTTGTGGTTTTTGGCGTCTGGAAAAAGGTTAAAGGATTAGCCGTGGGTGAAGGCGCATTGCCTTGAGCTAAGCTGGATCGTTAACGATCGAGGTTTCCAAATGGACTGTCAGATTCGCTCCGCAACCCTGGACGATTCAACTGCGATAAGCCGTGTTGTGATCGCCGCTCTGCGTGGCACAAATTCACAGGATTATTCGCCTGACATCATTGCCCAGGTTGAGCGCAGCTTTGCCCCTGAAGCTGTCAGCGCATTACTCGACAAGCGCAAGGTTTTCGTAGCCTTGCCGGGCGAGACTATTGCCGGCACTGCAAGCCTCGACGGTAATGTAGTTAGAAGTGTTTTCGTTGATCCTGCCCACCAAGGTAAAGGTATCGGCCGATCGTTGATGGATGTCATTCACGCGACTGCTGTCAGCGCTGGTGTTGGCGCTTTACGAGTGCCATCGTCGATTACAGCGCAGAGCTTCTACGCGGCGTTGGGCTATCAACGAATCCGGGACGAATTTTATGGGGCTGAGCGCACCATCATTATGGAAAAGCCGCTTGCGGGTTAGTCCATCTTGTTCAACGAGCAGGCTGTGCGTAACGCCCCAAAAAATTACCAATACGCAGGTTTAACCGCTGGTTTTTTGAGCGTCGGCACGCGAGTGGGGAATTGATGGTTGGCAAGTTCTTGCGTGGTCACGAGGTGACGCATCCAGTGCGAATAGGCCTTGAGAGAGCCCGGTGCTGTCCGTTTGATACCTTCACGGTGCGGTAAAATCACCCCTATTCGCAGGTCTGGGAAGTCTTCTCGCAGCGCTTGCAAGGCAGGGGTCATATCGGTGTCTGCAGAAACCAATACAAGCTGCTGGATTTGCTCATGGGGCATCAAGCCCGCTTGGCGAGTTGCAAGTCTGTACATACTGATAGCGATATGAACGTCTGTTTGTTTTTCTTCAAGTTTCCAGATAGCGACCTGATCAAGTCTGGATGCTGGTGTGTTCTTGTCGACGAAACGTGGAGCCTTGCCAGATTCTAATTGGTGACGTCCGTAAGTTACGCTCACCCCGCGTGCGATCAAGGCACGCAGATAACTGTCTTGGGCTTCTTTTGAGAGGATGCCGCGACTGGCAAGAGAGGGTTTCACACCGGAAGTGAAAAAGCTGACAGTGGCCAATACGTTGTCAGGATTTTCAATGCGCAGAATGTGTGCCAACAGTGCTGGAAGATCGAGCCACTTGTACTCTGTGCCTGCAAGCAGGCCATAAAACAGGTTGTAACCGTCGACAAAGCACGCGGTTCTCAAGATAGTCAGCCCTTAAAAACGAAAAAACCGACGCGAAGTCGGTTTTTTCGCCCCAACGGCCAGCGAACTGAATCACTGCGTACGGGGCTGAGTAGTGCGTGGATGTTGCCATAGATTTTGCAGATGTCAACTACAGCGATGTGCTGCTGTGTCTGCCCTGCTGAAGCGCACTTAGCCTGCGACGTTATGGCTTTAAGCCAGCCCAAGAGATTAGTCTTTATAAGTTCTAGGTCCACAGTACACCCAAGTTCAGGCCGGTTTTATCTCTGATGACGGGTCGGCAGCATCTGCACCTCACCAAGATTTACCCGCTGTAGCTTACAGGCACACAATCAGCCGTTTCGTACGACGCTTCCCTTTCAATCTGGCGAAACATCTTGGAAATATCCGTTCACTTGTTCCAGTCAACCTGGCTTTTTTGATTTTTAATCTTTCCAAGGCCGTAGCAGCCTCACCAATCATCTGGCCGCTCAGTCCTCTGATGAAGAATACGCAATACCTGCACCTCGCTATTCATCAGCCGGTACGGCGCAATAAACAGGAATTTACCCAGAATCAGCTCCCGAACGTCGGGCGTCTGTGACGGGCGTCCGAGGCCGGTAAACGTTTGCAGTTGCTCCAGTGTTTCGATGATCTGGCCAAGCACGGCATCCGCTGCAGCAGCGCCTAAGCGTGACTCGTAATACTCGTGAATCGAGTCAAGATCACTGCTCGCTTTGTCTGTCAGTGCGATGTTTGGCTCGGTCCACCCACTTGGCTTTGATGGTTTTGAGGTCGGTCAGGTTGCCTGCGTCGGCGTCGGCTATGGCTTTGATGTGCCAGGACTCGGCCTCAATGTAACGGGCCAACGCACGCTTGAGGTGGTACTGGCGGTCGCGATCCGTAGCTTCAGACAGCTGATCAAGCTGTTTCACCAGCGTTTCTTCAACACGGAATGACAGCACTGGAGAAGCCATGAAGTTGCCCTCGTCAGGTGTATACAAAGTTTTTAATAAATCTGACCATATACGCTAAATACCACCGCCTGAAAATCAGGCCGCCCTGTGACTTACGTGAATTTCAATTTTCAGATTTGCGCTGGCTAACATGTTCACCAAAGCATCCAGAGAAAATTTATCAATTTTCCCTTTCAGTAAATCATTCAACCTTGGCTGAGTGATATGCAGTCGCTGGGCCGCTTCTTTTTGCGAAATATTCCAATCGTTAACAACCTGCTTGATAGCCCGCATCAGTTGAGAGCGGACACGTAGGTTCTCGGCTTCTTCCGGTGAATCAACCAATACATCCCAGACACTATTCACGCGTTCGTTTGCCATATTTTTTTCCTCTGATAAGTCACTTGTTTTTTTTGGCAACTAGTTTGCTGTGAGTTCTTGGGTATTTACTTTTTTGAGCTGGATCATCGTCAGGGCTTTACTCTGTCCTCGCGGGACGAAAGGAATCGCAATAACGCCCTGGACTCAACCCAGTGATTTGTACCGGGCTTTACCCAGATCCAAATCACGCTTTTCCGTCTTTTGAGTGGTCTTGCGGAAGGCATGCAACACATAAATCGCTTCCGGCCGGTTCACCACATAAAACACGCGAAAAGCCCCTTGATCACACGCTATCCTGATTTCCTGCACACCTTTGCCGACAGAAGGCATTGGTTTCCAGTCGTCAGGCTCATCACCCTGTTCCAAAGATTGCAGTTGAAAACCTGCACGCTGCTTAGCTACTGGCGGAAAATCCCGCAAATCCTCCAAGCTACTACCGACCCATTTTATTGTTTTCGCTACCCATTGGTGCATGTGAGCTCCCTAAGCGGCCAGGACGATTTAAAGGTTTATAGAGAGCCATAGTCTTTCTCCTGTTGGGTGCTCGCAGGGTTCGCGGCTTCCGCAAAATGGGTAGCACACGCTAATCAATGCACCAGCAAAATAAAATCTATATCTGTTTTGATATAAGTGCAAGCTTGTTGCCCAACAGGAGTCAAGGTGCACAGCCCTAGGCATCAGATGAGTCACCCGCTGTTTTGTTGTGCTTGGCAGGCTCTGCGTAATCACAGTTTAGAGATACAAAATCAGCCGTTTCGTACGACGCTTCCCTTTCAATCCGGTGAAACATCCTAGAAACTTCCGTTCGCTTGTGCCTGTGCAGTTCGGGGAATAGTCTCGGCCCATCGCTGAAAATCAGCGGTCGGGTTTAGTAGCCCGGTTTAGTACACGGCGCAACGCGCCACCTTAAAGAGGCGCTTTTTTTCGGCTTCGGTTTTATGGTGGCCGTGCGCAGGGCGCTCTCGTAGCGCGCCGGGTTTCCGTGTACTCCGGTCTACTAACCTGCGCATGGCTGCCACCCATTCGTTTAGTAGCGAGAAGTGACAGCTCCTTTAGCAAACACGGAGTTGTATCTATGAAAAAGCTAGTCCCTGATCCACCCATTCCCGCCCTGCAAGATGCTGCTCAGTGCGATGCATTGTCGTTAGACCGTGCCGCCACGGATCGCGCCCTCGATTACTACCTGCTCAACCATAAGCCTCCACGGCACGTGGATCAGGCCACGTATGCCATCCCGGACAGCGTCAATTTAGAAGCGGCTTTGGCCCAAGCGTCAGACTTGTTGCGCTGCGCGGGTGCTTCGGCGAGTGAGGCGGGGAATGGCTTGAGCGGGCACCCGCGCCATTTGGTGTTGTCGGCCATGCATTTGGTGGAGCTGGCCAAAGCGTATGTCGACAAATCGCTGGACGGTCTAACGACGCACTAAGCAGCACGCGCCTGAGTGCAGCAGGCGCGTCACTTCCCCTCACCTTTAAGCTCAAAACTTCACGACGTCAGCTCGCCCTACAAAACGGTGGCCTGGCAGGCTTTTGGGAAAAGGGCGGGACTTCCGGCTGAAAAATCGGATAATGGCGCCCATATTTTTAGCCCGTTATTCTGGTAATTCCCTCATGGAAATTAAGGTCAACTTTCTCGACAACCTTCGACTTGAAGCCAAGTTCGATGATTTCACGGTGGTGGCCGATCAACCTATCCGCTACAAGGGCGATGGTTCGGCGCCGGGTCCATTCGATTATTTTCTGGCGTCGTCGGCGTTGTGCGCGGCTTATTTTGTGAAGCTGTACTGCCAGACGCGCAATATTCCTACCGAGAATATTCGTCTGTCGCAGAACAATATTGTTGACCCGGAAAACCGCTACAACCAGATTTTCAAGATTCAGGTCGAGTTGCCTGCCGATATTTCCGAGAAGGATCGCCAGGGCATTTTGCGTTCGATCGACCGCTGCACGGTGAAGAAGGTGGTGCAGGCCGGGCCTGAGTTTGTGATTGAAGAGGTCGAAAACCTCGACGCCGATGCTCAGGCGTTGTTGATGCCAGCGTCCAGCTCCGCAGCTTCCGGTGGCACGTTTATCGCGGGCAAGGACCTGCCGCTGGAGCAGACCATCGCCAATATGTCGGGCATTTTGGCCGACTTGGGCATGAAGATCGAAATCGCGTCGTGGCGCAATATCGTACCGAATGTCTGGTCGCTGCATATCCGCGATGCGCAATCGCCGATGTGCTTCACCAACGGCAAGGGCGCGACCAAAGAGGGCGCATTGGCCTCGGCGCTGGGCGAGTTTATCGAGCGGCTTAACTGCAACTTCTTCTACAACGATCAGTTCTGGGGCGAAGAGATCGCCAATGCGCCGTTTGTGCATTACCCGGAAGAGCGCTGGTTCAAGCCGGGGCGCAAAGATGAGCTGCCCGCTGAGATCCTCGACGCCTACTGCCGCAAAATCTACAACCGCGATGGCGAGTTGCGCGGTTCACACCTGATCGACACCAACTCCGGCAATGAAGAGCGCGGCATTTGCTCACTGCCGTTTGTGCGTCAGTCGGACGGCGAGGTGGTGTATTTCCCGTCCAACTTGATCGAAAACCTGTACCTCAGCAACGGCATGAGTGCTGGTAACACCCTGGCTGAAGCGCAAGTGCAGTGCTTGTCGGAGATTTTTGAGCGGGCCGTCAAACGCGAAATCATCGAAGGCGAGTTCGCGCTGCCGGATGTACCGGCCGAGGTGCTGGCGAAATATCCGGGCATTCTGGCGGGCATTCAGGCGCTGGAAGAGCAGGGTTTTCCGGTATTGGTGAAGGATGCGTCGTTGGGCGGTGAGTTCCCGGTGATGTGCGTAACCTTGATGAACCCGCGCACCGGCGGTGTGTTCGCCTCGTTTGGCGCCCACCCAAGCCTTGAAGTGGCGCTGGAACGCAGCCTCACCGAGCTGCTGCAAGGCCGCAGTTTTGAAGGTCTCAACGATTTGCCGCAGCCGACCTTTGCGGGCCACGCGGTGACCGAGCCGAACAACTTCGTCGAGCACTTTATTGACTCCAGCGGTGTGGTGTCGTGGCGTTTCTTCAGTGCCAAGGCGGAGTACGAATTTGTTGAGTGGGACTTCACCAGCCAGGGCGAAAACGCCAATGCCGACGAGGCCGCGACCCTGTTCGGGATTCTCGAAGGCATGGGCAAAGAAGTGTACATGGCGGTCTACGAGCACCTCGGCGCCAAGGCGTGCCGCATTCTGGTGCCAGATTACTCCGAGATTTACCCGGTGGACGACCTGATCTGGGACAACACCAACAAGGCGCTGTTCTTCCGCGAAGACATCCTCAACCTGCACAGCCTGGATGAAGCGGCGCTCAAAGATCTGGTTGAGCGTCTGGTGGAAAGTGAGCTGGACGATTATACCGACATCACCACCTTGATCGGCATCGAGTTCGACGACAACACCGCGTGGGGTCAGTTGACCATTCTGGAGTTGAAACTGCTGATCTACCTCGCCTTGCAGCAACACGAAGAGGCGAAAGAGGCGGTCGAAATGTTCTTGCAGTACAACGACAACACCGTTGAGCGTGGCTTGTTCTACCAGGCCGTGAATGCGGTGCTGGAGATGTACCTGGACGAAGATCTGGAGCTGGAAGATTATGAAGTCAACTTCCGGCGCATGTTCGGCAACGAGCGCATGGACGCCGCCATCGGTTCGGCTGACGGCAGCGTGCGCTTCTATGGTCTGACCCCGACCAGCATGAAGCTGGAAGGTCTGGACCGGCACTTGCGCCTGATCGACAGCTACAAAAAACTGCACGCAGCGCGGGCCAAGGCAGCGGGCATTTCGCTGTAACCCCTGCTGTAGGAGGGAGCTTGTCTCGCGATCTTTTGAAGGTTTAAAAGATCGCGAGGCAAGCTCGCTCCTACACATTTGCAACCGCTTTTTAAACAGGTGGCGCGGTGTCAGGGCGCACTGCGATAAGCGGCCCCACTCGTCAGAAAATCACATCTCATCTAAACCTTTGCCGCCATGGGCCTTCAGATTCTGTGCAGGACATAAACCTGCCTTTTACTGGAGGACGCAATGAAACCCCTGATGGCCCCTAAACGCTTTATGGCTGGATGTGCCCTGGCCTACGCCCTGTTTGTGATCGGCAGTGCGGTCGCTGCAAGCCCGGCAGATTTTGTCGACGAGTCGTCTGCGGCAGGCATCGCGGCGATTGAAACCAGCCGCATGGCGATCAGTAAATCGTCTTCAACCGACGTCGGCAGTTACGCGGTAGAGGTGATCAAGGACTACACCGATGCCAATCGCGATTTAAAAGACATCGCGCAAAAGCAGGGCTTAAAGGTCGCTGATCAAGAAGAAATTCTCAGCAAAGCCAAAAAATTGATGCTGCAGGTGCAGGAGGGTGATTCCTTTGATGCCGCCTATGCGGCTAACCAGGTCAAGGCCAGCGAAGATGCGATCGAGCTGTATAAACAGCAGATTGATGACCCGGCCTCACCCGAGCTTCAGGCCTTTGCCGAAAAGTACCTGCCCAAGCTGCAAATGCACCTGGACATGGCCAAAAGGCTGGTCTCGGCGCACCACAAAGGTGATGGCGCAGTATTGCCGGAGTGACAGCGTTAATGGCGTAGCGGTGAGTTTGGCACCGCTACGTCAGCTCAGGTCAGACAGCGATGTCGTTGAAACCGCAGTACTCTTCCCAGCTCATCTCAAGGGCTTCGGCCACTTCCTGATGCACTTCAAGGCGCATGGCTTTGAGTTCTTCAGGGCTGCGGGCGATCAGTTGCAGCGCCAGTTCCCAGGCCTCAAGGCCACGGCTTTCGGCTTCGTCTTCAAAGGCCCATAAAATTTGCTGCTGGCGGTCCTCGGCGCTCAGCTCTTTCATTTCTTCCAGCAGATGCGGGTGCGCCTTGATGAAGGTATCCAGGGCCAGTTCGTTACGGGATTCTTTTGGGATCATATGGCGTCTCGGATCGTTAGGACGGTCTGCGGGGCAGACCGTCGTCAGGGCGTTTTTCGCATGCTAGCGACTTCACCCCCTGATGAAAAGTGCCATTAGCCCACAGGTTGCAGCTTGCTTTCGCGCTGCAACATAAAGCCCCAGATGGCCAGCGCCAGGCTTGAGATCACGGCGCCGACCACCACAATGCCGTCCCAGCCATACACCGGATAGGTTTGAGCGCCGATCAATGAGCCCAATGCACCGCCAATGAAGTAGCAGGTGATGTAACCGGCGTTCAGTCGATTCCGGGCCGCAGGGCGGACCTGGAACACCGCGTTCTGATTGCTCACGTGTACCAGTTGCACGGCAAAATCCAGCGCCAGCACGCCAATCAGCAGGGCGACCAGCGAGTGACCGGCAAACGCCATCGGCAGCCAGCAGGCCAGCAGTACCAGCAGGCCCACGGTGGTCGCCATTTGCCCGCGGCCACGGTCGGCCATGCGCCCGGCCCAGTTGGCCGCCACGGCACCCACCGCGCCTGCCAGGCCAAACAGGCCAATCACGCCGTCGGAGTAGTTGTAAGGCGGTACGGCCAGCAGAAACGCCAGCGGAGTCCAGAACAAGGCGAACAGCGAGAAGGTCAGCAGGCCGAGCACTGAACGCAGACGCAGCACCGGTTCTTCGACAAACAGCTTGAACACCGACCCCAGCAGTTTCGGGTAGCTCAGGCCTGCGCTGTGGTGGTGATTGGGCAAGGCGAAAAACAGCGAAATGGCGCTGATAAACATCAAGCCTGCGGCCAGCAGGTAAATGCTGCGCCAGTCACCGGCCGAAGACAGCGCCCCGGCCACGGTGCGGGCCAGCAGAATGCCCAGCAACAAGCCGCTCATCAGCGTGCCGACTACACGGCCACGGCTTTGCGGGTCGGTGAGGCTGGCGGCCATCGGCACCAGCACTTGCGCCGACACCGAAAACATCCCGGTGACCGCCGTGCCAATCAGCAGCCAGGTCAATGACGGGGCAAAAGCGCTGAGCAGCAGGCCGGCCGCGCTGAGCACGGTCATGGTGACGATCAGGCGGCGTTGTTCAAACAGGTCGCCTAGCGGCACCAGCAAAAACAGGCCCGCGCCGTAACTCAATTGCGCCGTGATGACCACGGTGCCGGCGCTTTCCATGCTCAGGCCGAGCTCTTGGGCGATGGTGTGCAGCAACGGTTGGGCGTAGTAGTTGCTGGCGACCGCAAGGCCGGTGGCAACCGCCATCAGGAGGATCAGGGCAGTGCTTAAAGGTTTAGTGGCAGCAGGTGATTCGGACATTGACTGTCTCTTTGGCAAGAGTGGAATGGCGTGAAGTATCCGGAATGCCTGCGCGAGATGTCACTGAATATGTCGAGAATTTTGATTTTTAAACGACAAAGCCCCGCGTCATGACAACGCGGGGCTTTGGTAACCGTGCTAGCGCTGGATCAGTTGCGACGGCCCAGCAGCAGGCCGACCACCAGGCCGACACCGGCCGAGATCGCTACGGTTTGCCATGGGTGGCCACCGATATAGTTTTCGGTGGCATCGACCACCGGCTTGCTGCGCTCACGCACGTTGCTGACCGAGTCCAGGGCTTGCTTGAGCTTGAGGCCAACCTGTGCACGCAGGGTTTCGCCTTCTTCGCCCACCAGCGACGCGCTGTCCTTGAGCAGCTTGTCAGATTCGGCGATCAATTCTTGAAGCTCGCTGAATGCTTGATCCTTGATCTGATCTTCAGCGGCTTGTACGGCATTTTTTCGAGCCATTGCGGTACTCCTTGCAGGTGAATGGGGTGATGACTAATGGAGTCAACCCAATGCTAAAAAGTTGCATCGATTTTTCAACGCATTGTGAAACCGAGGTGTGAGCGTAGTAAAAATCCAGGCTGAGACACTTCTTTTGTGGGTGTAAGATGTCGCCTAATTTACGCAGCAGGAAAATCTCATGAGCTTCAACCTCGCCAATAAGTCACTCGCTGAGCGTGCTGCGCTTGAGGATGAAAAGTCCCGTCTGTACGAACTGTGGCAAAGCAACCTGGGCAAAGCCAAAGGCGATGCAGCCCGCCTGTTTGGCGAGCGCGCCAAACGCAAGGGCAAATGGGCAGAATGGGTCCGTTCAGAGCTGGACGCCATGTCGCCGCCCGAATACGCCAACATGGTGCGCAGTGAAGTCAACCGCCTGATGGCCGCCAAGTAATACGCATGCGCTAATCAACCTCGCACACAGTAAACCCCTGTGCTGCACCGCCGACCTTGATCTGCACCTCATCGTCCACCTGCTTGCCGATCAAGGCCGCGCCCAGCGGTGCACGCGGGGTGATCACGGTCACGCTCTGGCCTTCATGGGCAAGCTTGAGCCCGGCCGCGTCCGGGGCCAGGAACAGCCACTGTTCACTGCCGTTGTCGGCTTCTAGCTTGACCAGTGCGCCCAGCTGAACCCCGTGAGTGGGATCAAACGGCGCCAGGGTCATGGCCTGGCAGTGTTTCAATGCCTGACGGATTTCCTCGACCCGGCGCGCCTGGCCGGTGGCCAGATACGAGGCTTCAAGGCCGAGGGTGTCGTATTTGTTTTCGGCGATGTTTTCTTCGTGGGTCGCGGCTTCATAAGCGGTTTGCGCCGCCCGCTGGAGCACGTCGAGGTCGATGGCGAGTTTTTCCAGCATCTGCTGGTACACGGCGGTTTTGTTCATAAAGGCGGCTTGAAGGGAAACGAGCGGCGATTGTCGCCTTGCCCCAAGCCTTCTGTACACGCTGATTTGCGCAGACAATCAGCCTTTAACTGGTGGAGCCCGGAATGAAAGCCTCCTGGGATATTTTTTGCAGTGTGGTCGATAACTACGGCGACATTGGTGTGACCTGGCGTTTGGCCCGGCAACTGGTGGCCGAGCATCAGGTGCCGGTGCGGCTGTGGGTCGATGATCTGCAAGCCTTTGTGCCGCTGTGCCCTGAGGCCGATGCCAGCGCTGCCCAGCAGTGGCAGCAGGGCGTTGATGTGCGCCTTTGGCCCAAGGACTGGCAACCGGTAGAGGCCGCCGACGTGGTGATCGAGGCCTTCGCCTGCACCTTGCCCGACGACTATCTACAGGCCATAAAAGCCCGGCAAACCCCGGTGCTGTGGCTCAACCTCGAATATTTAAGTGCTGAAGACTGGGTCAGTGGTTGTCACGGTCTGGCGTCCCTGCGACCGGATGGCTTTAAACGCACGTTCTTCTTTCCGGGCTTTGAAGCCGGGACGGGCGGTTTGCTGCGCGAAGCTGACTTGCTGGCCCGACGCCGTACTTTAGAGCAAGACCCGCACGCCAAGCAGGGCTTTTTGCAAAGCCTGGGCGTTGTGGCGGCGGACAACGCCCGCCTGATCTCCCTGTTTGCCTACGAAAACACCGGGCTGGCCAGTTGGCTGGACGCCATGGCGTCGGGGGCGACGGCCATTCACCTGCTCGTACCGCAAGGGCGGATCATGGGCGACCTGTTGCGTTGGCTTGAAATCGACTCGCTGGCGCTGGGGCGTGTGGAGCAGCGCGGGTCATTGACCGTGCAGGCATTGCCGTTCGTCCGACAACAAGATTACGACCGCCTGCTCTGGAGCTGTGATTTCAACGCCGTGCGCGGCGAAGACTCGTTTGTCCGCGCACAATGGGCAGGGCGCCCGCTGCTGTGGCACATCTACGAGCAGGAAGAAGACGCGCACTGGATCAAACTCAATGCGTTTCTGGCGCTTTACATCAAAGGCCTGTCGCCCGCTGCCGCTCAAGCCTTTACCGGCCTGTGGCATGCCTGGAATGCCGGCTCAGACATGGCGCCGAGCTGGAATGGCGTGCAGGAACACTGGTCAGAAATCACCGAACACGCCGAGAAATGGTGCCTGGAGCAGTCATTG
Source organism: Pseudomonas helleri (assembly GCF_045830615.1). Taxonomy (NCBI): domain Bacteria; kingdom Pseudomonadati; phylum Pseudomonadota; class Gammaproteobacteria; order Pseudomonadales; family Pseudomonadaceae; genus Pseudomonas; species Pseudomonas helleri. Next base: position 1,490,811 of record NZ_CP174501.1, read on the forward strand.
CAGGCTGATCTTGCGCAAGCGCTAGTACTGTTTTATAGAAATTGGATATGATACGCGGCCTAGATTTTTGTAAATCTCAATCCAAATTCGGATACTCGTAATGAAAACTGGTAAAGAGCTTAAACCCGGTACAGTGATTCGTATCGACAACGACCCTTGGCTGGTTCAGAAAGCTGAGTTCACCAAGTCTGGTCGTAACAGCGCAATCATGAAGACCAAGCTGAAGAACCTGCTGACTGGTTACAAGACTGAAACCGTATACAGCGCTGACGACAAGCTGGATGACGTGATCCTGGATCGCAAAGAAGCGACCCTGTCCTTCATCAGCGGCGACACCTACACGTTCATGGACACCACTGACTACACCATGTACGAGCTGAACGCCGAAGACATCGAAGCCGTTCTGCCATTCGTTGAAGAAGGCATGACCGACGTTTGCGAAGCCGTATTCTTCGAAGAGCGTCTGGTTTCCGTGGAGCTGCCGACCACTATCGTGCGTCAGGTTGACTACACCGAAGGTTCCGCTCGCGGCGACACCTCGGGCAAGGTGATGAAGCCTGCCAAACTGAAAAACGGCACCGAGCTGAGCGTTGCTGACTTTATCGAAATCGGCGACATGATCGAGATCGATACCCGTGAAGGTGGTTCCTACAAGGGCCGCGCCAAGTAATTCTGGCGTAAACCGCACGATAAAAAACCCGACTTCAACGTCGGGTTTTTTTATTCATGAAATTACGCTTAAGGTGCGGTTTTAAGCTTTGCCCCCTGCCAGTGACTGGTTAGCATGGCCGCTCTGATTGAGGGGCGGTGATGTTTATAGATTTTGCAATGTACACAACCCTGGGCCTTGCCCTGGGGGCGCTTGGCGGGTTGTTCGGGATCGGTGGCGGCTTGATCGCAATCCCGGTGTTGGGTTTGTGGTTTGGTCTGGACCAGCAAATTGCCCAGGGCACCGCGCTGGTGATGTCGGTTCCTAACGTATTTCTGGCGCTGTACCGCTACAACCAACGCAACAAAATTGACCTGCGCCAGGCATTGCCGCTGGTGTTGATGAGTTTTTGTTTTGCCTGGCTGGGCGCAATGCTCGCGGTTGGGGTCGATGCGCGGCTGATTCGCTGGGGCTTTATCATCTTTTTGCTGTGCATCACGCTGTACAACCTGATCAAGCTCTATAGCTCGCCCGCGCAACCGGTGGCCGGTTCGCGCTATGGCTGGCCCTGGTACGGGGTGCTTGGCGCGCTGGCAGGCACCACGGGCGGGCTGTTTGGGGTCGGCGGCGCAGTGGTCGCGGCCCCGGTGCTCACCAGCGTGTTTGGTACCACGCAAGTGATGGCCCAAGGTTTGTCGCTGGCGCTGGCGGCGCCCAGCACGGCGGTCACATTGCTGACGTACGCGGTGCACGACGAAGTGAGCTGGCTGATGGGTATCCCCATGGCCATCGGCGGTCTGCTGAGCATCAGTTGGGGCGTCAAGCTGGCGCATGCGCTGCCAGAGCGCATGCTGCGGGGAATGTACTGCGCCTTTTTGCTGCTGTGTGCGGCGTTGCTGGCGATTAAAGCTTAAAGCCTTCGACGATGTACTCGGCGAAGCACTCAATGATCGGCGAGGCTGCGCTGTTGTGTTTGCGCAGCAGCACGATGCTGGCAGACGGCAACTGGGGCAGGTTTTCTGCCTCGCCAATGATGCGCAAGTCCGCTGGCAGCAGGCTTTGCAACTGGGCCGTCACCGCCAGCCCGGTGCTCACCACTGCATTGATCGCCGACAGGCTGGCGCTGGTGTAGGCAATCCGGTACTCGCGCTGCGCCAGGTCCAGAGCATTGCACGCCCAAGTGCTGCAAAAACAGTCGGTATTGAACATGGCCAGCGGCATGGGTGTGCGTTCGTGGGGGGCGAAGCCCTCGGCGACCATCCACACAAAGCGCTCCTGACGCAGGATCTGCCCGGTCTCCGTGCCGGGCTCGCGGGTCACAATGGTCAGGTCCAGATCATTGCGCTGTAACAGCAGAGCGGACGGCTCGCAATGCACCTCGACGTTGATCAGCGGATAGTCCTGGGCAAAGCGCGACAAAATGCCGGGTAAAAAACGCATGACGTAATCGTCCGGCGAGCCGATTTTCACGGTGCCGACCATTTTTGGCAGGCTCAGCGTATTGAACACTTCACTGTGCAGCTTGAGGATGCGCCGCGCATACCCCAGCAGCACCTGACCTTCCGGCGTGAGGCTGACCGTACGGCCATCGCGCTGGAAAAGCGTGCAGTGCAGCACGTCCTCTTCCAGGCGCTTCATTTGCATGCTCACCGCCGATTGCGTGCGATTGACCGCTTCTGCCGCGCGAGTAAAACCGCCGTGATCGGCAATCGCAGCGAAAGTGCGCAGCAAGTCAGTGTCGATACTCGGAAAACCGGCCATTCATCAATCTCGCAGATGGGTCGCATAAGAAACATTCGTTGGATTGATCTTATGCCTGGGCAGAGACTTGAGCCATCCCCCAGGAGGTCCAGGTGATGAAAGGTCTAAAAGAAAATGCGTGGATGGCGCGCGTTGCGCGTTGGTATCAACTGTCTCGCGAGCGGGCGGCGCTGCGGCGAATCAGCGATACGGGGCTCAAGGATTTGGGCTTGAGCCGGGCAGACATCGAAACCGAAAGCTATCGCCCGTTTTGGGATGATCCGTTGAAGAAGTGATTGTTTGTCGTCATGCCTCTCCCCAAGGGAGAGGGGCTACAGACGAATAAGGATTCAAAGATGTTTTTAAGGGTGCAATGAATCTTCAATATTCCCCAATAGGCCCCTCTCCCTTTGGGAGAGGGTTGGGGAGAGGGTTTTTAATGTCAGCGTTTAACCTGCTTCAACGTTTCGGCAATCAAGAACGCCAGTTCCAGCGACTGATCGGCGTTCATGCGCGGGTCGCAGTGAGTGTGATACCGGTCTGACAGGCTGTCTTCGGTGATCGGATTGGCGCCGCCAATGCACTCGGTGACGTTCTGCCCGGTCATTTCGATGTGAATCCCGCCGGCGTAGCTGCCTTCGGCTTCGTGCACCTGGAAGAACTGCTTCACTTCGCCAAGGATCTGCGCGAAGTCGCGGGTCTTGTAGCCGCTGCTGGCCTTGATGGTGTTGGCGTGCATCGGGTCGCAACTCCACAGCACTTTTTTGCCTTCGCCTTCGACGGCGCGGATCAGTTGCGGCAAATGGTCGCCGACCTTGTTGGCGCCCATGCGCACGATCAGGTTAAGACGGCCCGGATCGTTATCAGGGTTGAGGATGTCGATCAGGCGGATCAATTCCTCGGTGTTCATGGTCGGGCCGACTTTAACCCCGATCGGGTTGTTCACACCGCGCAAAAACTCGACGTGGGCACCGTCCAGCTGGCGGGTACGGTCGCCAATCCACAGCATGTGTGCCGAGCAATCGTAGTAATCGTTGGTCAGGCTGTCGCGGCGCACAAAGGCTTCTTCGTAGTTCAGCAACAGCGCTTCATGGGCGGTGAAGAAGCTGGTTTCACGCAGTTGCGGCGAGCTGTCCATGCCGCAGGCGCGCATGAAGGCCAGGGTTTCGTCGATGCGGTCGGCCAGTTGGCTGTACTTTTCTGCCAGCGCCGAGTTGGCGATGAAGTCCAGGTTCCACTTGTGCACCTGGTGCAGGTCGGCAAAACCGCCCTGAGCAAAGGCGCGCAGCAGGTTCAGGGTTGCGGTGGACTGGTGATACGACTGCAACAGGCGCTCTGGATCAGGTACGCGGCTTTTCTCATCGAAACCGATACCGTTGACGATGTCGCCGCGATACGCCGGCAGCGTGACGCCATTGATGGTTTCATCGTTGGCCGAGCGCGGTTTGGCGAACTGGCCCGCCATGCGCCCGACTTTGACCACCGGGCAGCCCGCCGCGAAGGTCATGACAATGGCCATTTGCAGCAGCACCTTAAAGGTGTCGCGAATTTTGGCCGCCGAAAACTCTGCAAAACTTTCAGCGCAATCGCCGCCCTGCAACAGAAACGCCCGACCTTGGGTGACCTCGGCAAACTGACGGCGCAGTTCGCGCGCCTCTCCGGCAAACACCAGCGGCGGGTAACTCGCCAGGCTTTGCTCGACCCGCAACAAGTGGGCCGCGTCAGGGTAGTGGGGTTGTTGCTGGATCGGCAGGGCGCGCCAGCTGTCAGGGCTCCAGGGTTGGCTCATCGCAGACTCTAGTGTCGAAAGGGGATGGCGCATGTTAGCAGCAATTAGTGCGTGACCTGTTGCGTTGCAATGGCCGACAATCGTGCCTTTGCGCTCGGCATCGAGTGGTGGTTTTTAGCGCGCTGGCCGTGAGTGCCGGGCGCGGCGAGGAGAGGCAATGTCTGAGGAGCGCATAGAGCGCCTGCTCGCTGAAGTCCATGATGACTTCGGCATGATTCGAGTGTTTGAAGTGGAAGACTACCGCTTCCTCGAATTTGGCGATGCGATCGAGCAGAGCTGCGTGTTCACCACGGACCCCAGCTGGCTGGAATACGACTACACCCGCGCCATGCTGATTGGTGCCTTGTGCCATGAAGCGCCCGAGAGCGCCCTGTTTCTGGGGTTGGGTGCCGGGACGCTGACTCAGGCCTGCCTCAAGTTCTTGCCCCTTGAAGACGTCGAAGCCATTGAATTGCGCCCGGATGTACCGCGCCTGGCCATTGAACACCTGGGGCTGGACGATGACCCGCGGCTGTACATTCGCATTGGTGACGCGGTAGAGCTCTTGCCCAGCGCCGAGCCTGCCGACCTGATTTTCGTCGACCTTTACAACGATCTGGGGCCGGCGCCTGGTCATTTGGCCTGGACGTTTCTGGAGAGCTGCCAGAAAAAACTCCAGCCCAACGGCTGGCTGGTGATCAACCAGTGGGCCACCGACGACGGCAAACCGCTGGGCGCCGCCTTGTTGCGGGGCTTGTTCCATCGTCACTATTGGGAGCTGCCGGTCAAAGAGGGCAACGTCATCTTGCTGGTGCCTGGCGATCTGGATCAGACGCTGGACATTGACGCTCTGACTGCTCGCGCACAGGCCCTGGCGCCGCGTTTGGGTTATTCGCTCGAAGCGTTGATCAAGGCCATTCGCCCTGCGACCTGAAGCGCCACGGTGAATCGTTTTAGCGACAGGCCCGTAATTGCCGGGCCACGCCCCGTTTTGCGAAGCCCAAATTATCGCAAAAGCCCGGTCTACAGAGGCTTGCAGACGATCGACTGTTAAAAAAGCGCTTTTTTTTTGTGATAAATCCGGTATAGTGCGCGCCGGCCTTTAGCCGGGCCACGTTTAGGTGTTGCACTTCCCGAAGTACGCTTCGGCTGCTCGTCCGTTTCGCGGACTACCCTGAACGCTCCATTCATTTAACGTTTTCGCAAATCCCCGCCGACAAAGCAGCCAGGGCGACTCTTGTAGTCTTACACGGCATGCGCAGCTTTGGAGCATGGGTCTTTGCGGATGCACTTAGAGGCAGACCCATGACCCAGGAAACCGGCGGCTTCGCCGCTTTTGATCTTAACCCGAACATTCTTGCAGCCGTCATCGCGACTGGCTACGAAGAGCCTTCGGCTATTCAGCAGCAATCGATCCCGATCATTTTGGCCGGTCACGACATGATTGGTCAGGCGCAAACCGGTACGGGTAAAACCGCTGCCTTTGCCCTGCCTATCCTCAATCGCATCGATCCTGCAAAGCGCGAACCGCAAGCCCTGATCCTGGCGCCAACCCGTGAGTTGGCGCTGCAAGTAGCAACCGCTTTCGAAACCTACGCCAAGCAAATGCCTAGCGTTAACGTTGTGGCCGTTTACGGCGGCGCGCCCATGGGCCCACAACTGAAAGCAATCCGTAATGGCGCACAAATCGTTGTTGCCACTCCGGGCCGTCTGTGCGACCACCTGCGTCGCGACGAAAAAGTATTGGCGACCGTGAACCACCTGGTTCTCGACGAAGCTGACGAAATGCTCAAGCTGGGCTTCATGGATGACCTTGAGGTGATCTTCAAGGCTTTGCCTGCTACCCGTCAGACCGTATTGTTCTCGGCCACCTTGCCGCAGTCGATCCGTGCCATTGCCGAGCGTCACCTGCGTGACCCGCAGCACGTTAAAATCCAGACCAAGACTCAGACCGTTACCGCGATCGAACAGGCTCACCTGTTGGTTCACGCTGACCAGAAGACCTCGGCTGTATTGAGCCTGCTGGAAGTTGAAGACTTCGACGCGCTGATCATGTTCGTGCGTACCAAGCAAGCCACCCTGGACCTGGCCAGCGCCCTGGAAGCCAAAGGCTACAAAGCCGCTGCGCTGAACGGTGACATTGCCCAGAACCAGCGTGAGCGCGTTATCGACTCCCTCAAGGATGGCCGTCTGGACATCGTTGTGGCGACCGACGTAGCCGCTCGTGGCCTTGACGTTCCGCGTATCACCCACGTGTTCAACGTTGACATGCCTTACGATCCAGAGTCCTACGTTCACCGTATCGGCCGTACTGGCCGTGCAGGTCGCGAAGGTCGTGCACTGTTGCTGGTGACTCCACGTGAGCGCCGCATGCTGCAAGTGATCGAGCGTGTAACCGGTCAAAAGGTTGCTGAGGTCCGCCTGCCGGATGCTCAGGCAGTCCTTGATGCCCGCATCAAGAAACTGACCAACAGCCTGGCGCCACTGGTTGCTGATGCTGAATCGACTCACGGCGACCTGCTGGATCGTCTGACTGCCGATATCGGTTGCAGCCCGCGTGCGTTGGCCGCTGCTCTGTTGCGCAAAGCCACCAACGGTCAGGCTCTGACCCTGGCAGCTATTGAGCGTGAGCGCCCGCTGGTGCCGAACAGTGCTCCGCGTGAGCGTTCCGAGCGCAGTGGCGACCGTCCAGACCGTGGTGATCGCGAGCGTCGTGCTCCGGCTCCATTGGCTGAAGGCCGTGCTCGTTGCCGTACCGCGCTGGGTGCGCGTGATGGTATCGCTGCCAAGAACCTGCTGGGCGCTATCCTCAACGAGGGTGGCCTGGCACGTGAAGCAATCGGTCGCATTCAAGTGCGTGATAGCTTCAGCCTGGTAGAACTGCCCGAAGAAGGCCTGGAAAAACTGCTGGCCAAGCTCAAAGACACTCGTGTCGCTGGCAAGCAGTTGAAGCTGCGTCGCTACCGCGAAGATTAATCACAGCGTGCTGTGATTGATCACTAAAAAAATCCCCGACTGGTTCGGGGATTTTTTTTGCCTGCCATTCAGCTAAAAAACCGTAGGAGCTGTCGAGGAACGAAGGCTGCGATCTTTTGAGGGTGATGATCAAAAGATCGCAGCCTGCGGCAGCTCCTACAGGACCGCTTTGGGTTTTTATCCAAACCGGTAGATGTCCATCCCCAGTGCGCCCAAGGTCCAGCCCTGATGCGCAATGCTGAACGGGCCGCCCGCGCCCCGGGCAAAGTACAGCGGCAACAGGTGTTCATCGCTCGGGTGGTTTTTGGCGGCGAACGGCGCCTGTTGCCGGTACTGGTGCAAAGCTGCCACATCGTCGGCGGCGAGCTTTTCAATCATCCAGTCACGAAACGCTTTGGCCCACGGCTCGACGCTTTCCGGGCCCGCCTGCCAGTCCAGCTCGCGCAGGTTATGGGTGATGCTGCCGGAACCAATGATCAAGATCCCCTCGCTGCGCAAGCTTGCCAGCGCCTGACCCACTTCATGCAAGCCCGCAGGGCCCAGTTGGCTGGGCAGCGACACCTGCACCACGGGAATGTCGGCTGCCGGATACATCAATGACAACGGCACCCAGGCGCCATGGTCGAAAGGACGTTTGGCATCCAGTTGCGCTGGCAGGCCGTGTGTGGCCAGCAGTTGCACGATCCGTGCGGCCAGCGCGGGATCGCCCGGCGCCGGGTATTGCACGGCATACAGCGCACGTGGGAAGCCACCAAAGTCATGCCAGGTCTCTGGCGCCGGGTGGCTGGCAACCCGCAGGTCGGTGCTTTCCCAGTGAGCCGAAAGCAGCACGATGGCCTTGGGCTTTGCAAATTGCGCGGCGAGGCGCTTCAAGGCCGGGCCACTTTCACCGGGTTCCAGTGCCAACATCGGAGAGCCGTGTGAGATGTACAGGCTAGGCAGCATGGTGAGGGTCCTCAAGGTTTGGATGCGCCATCTTCAACCTGATCATTGATCTAAATCCAATATAAGTTTTAGTGCTTATCTATCGAATTTAAAGGTTGGTTCAGCGCCCTGAAGCAGGCGTGTCGGCAATATCCGAACAGCAGGCACAAAAAAGGGCGACCGAAGTCGCCCTTTTGAGTACGTCTGTGGCGGTTAGCCGCGACGACGCAGTGCGTCGATACGTTCTTCCAGAGGCGGATGGCTCATGAACATCCGCGCCAGGCCTTGCTTCAAACCGCCATTGATACCAAAGGCCGACAAGGTGTCCGGCATGTGCACCGGCAGGCCTTGCTCGGAGCGCAGGCGCTGCAGGGCGCTGATCATGGCGCCAGTCCCGGCCAGGTGAGCACCGGCTTCGTCAGCCCGGAACTCGCGTCGGCGCGAGAACCACATCACGATGGCGCTGGCCAGGAAGCCCAGTACCAGCTCCGCGAAAATGGTCGCGACATAGTAGGCAATGCCACGGCCTTCATCGTTCTTGAAGATCACTTTATCGACGAAATTGCCGATGATGCGGGCAAAGAACATCACAAAGGTGTTCACCACGCCTTGCACCAAGGCCAGGGTCACCATGTCGCCATTGGCGACGTGGCCGATTTCGTGAGCCAGTACGGCTTTCACTTCATCGGGCGAAAAACGCTCAAGCAAGCCCTGGCTAACCGCTACCAGCGCATCATTTTTATTCCAGCCGGTGGCAAACGCGTTGGCCTCGTAAGCCGGGAAAATCCCCACTTCAGGCATTTTGATCCCGGCTTCGCGGGACAGTTGTTCAACGGTTTGCATCAGCCATTGTTCGTGGCGTGTACGAGGTTGAGTGATCACCTGGGTGCTGGTGCTCATTTTCGCCATCCATTTGGAAATGAACAGCGAGAACAAAGACCCTGCAAAACCAAAGACCGCACAGAACACCAACAGCTGATTGAGGTTCAGATCAACCCCGTTGGCCGCCATGAACCCGTTAAAGCCGAACAGGCTCAGGGTGATGCTGGCAATCAGCACGACCGCCAGGTTAGTGGCCAAAAACAGCAGAATGCGCATCATGGTTGTAAGAATCTCCTCGTCTTAAGGGTGTTGCCGCATGCGGGTATATAAGGCGCTGCCTCAGGCTATTCAACCAAGTGACTATTTCAAACTGTGTCCTACAGGTCGAATTGAGCGCGGCGCCAGATATTTCCTAATATGAATGGACCCTTTATTCAGGCAAAAGTCAGGCTCAAAGCCAATAAATTAAAGGCCTTGCCAGGTTTTAGGTTTTTCGGGTGTGCAGGAAAAGTCGGGAAAGCTAACAAATGAAGATTCTTTCAGTGGACACATGCTGTGCGACTTTTCATTTGTCGCACAGCATGTTCGGAAATTACTGACGGTAGGTCTTCAGAAAGTTACCGATTCGACCGATGGCCATGTCCAGTTCGTCGACGCGTGGCAGCGTCACCACACGGAAGTGATCCGGCCAAGGCCAGTTGAACGCGGTGCCCTGGACCACTAGCAGTTTTTCCGAGAGCAACAAGTCCAGAACGAATTTTTCGTCGTTGAGGATCGGGCAGACTTTCGGGTCAATGCGTGGGAAAGCGTACAGAGCGCCCATGGGTTTTACGCAACTGACGCCAGGAATGTCGTTAAGCAGTTCCCAGGTGCGGTTGCGCTGCTCCAGCAGTCGCCCGTTGGGCAGCACCAGATCATTGATGCTCTGGTAGCCGCCGAGTGCGGTCTGGATGGCGTGCTGGCTGGGCACGTTGGCGCACAGGCGCATGTTGGCCAGCATGTCGATGCCTTCGATGTAGCTCTGGGCGTTTTGCTTGGGGCCGGAGATCGCGATCCAGCCGGAACGAAAGCCTGCCACCCGGTACGATTTGGACAAACCGTTGAAGGTCAGGCAGAGCACGTCCGGTGCGAGCGAAGCGGTGCAAATGTGCACGGCGTCATCGTAGAGGATCTTGTCGTAGATCTCGTCCGAGAACACCACCAGGTTGTGTTGGCGTGCCAGTTCGAGCATGCCCAGCAACACTTCCTTGGAGTACACCGCGCCCGTCGGGTTGTTCGGGTTGATGATCACCATGGCTTTGGTGTTCGGGGTGATCTTGGCCTTGATATCTTCAAGGTCTGGCCACCAGTTGGCTTGCTCGTCGCACAGGTAGTGCACCGGGTGGCCACCGGCCAGGGTCACGGCAGCGGTCCACAGCGGGTAGTCCGGCGCCGGCACCAGCACTTCGTCACCGTTGTTGAGCAACGCTTGCAGCGACATCACGATCAGCTCGGACACGCCGTTGCCCAGGTAGATGTCTTCAATGCCGACACCTTCGACCTGCTTTTGCTGGTAGTACTGCATCACCGCCTTGCGCGCGCTGAACAGGCCTTTGGAGTCGCTGTAGCCCTGAGCAGTTGGCAGGTTGCGGATAACGTCCTGCAGGATTTCGTCCGGCGCTTCAAAACCAAAAGGTGCCGGGTTGCCGATATTCAGCTTGAGGATGCGTTGGCCTTCCTCTTCCAGACGTTTGGCGTGCTTGAGCACTGGGCCGCGAATGTCATAACAGACGTTGGCGAGCTTGTTTGATTTGCTGACCTGCATGGCGATGGGATCCCGAAAATGAACGATCCAGGCAAGGTGGGCACCTGTGCACTGGGAAATTCTGCGTTGGCGAACACCGCTAGGCTTCAAGAATCCGTTTGAATGCTTACAGAGCGGGTGCCAGACTGGCGCATAACGAGGCGCAATCATACGTGCCACCCGCCCCCTGGAAAAGCCACCGGTCGGGGTTTTTCAGTTGCAGAGGTAGAACCATGGAAAAGTTGAACAAAACCCTGGACGAATGGAAGGCCATGCTCGATCCGGAGCAGTACAACGTGTGCCGTCTTAAAGGCACCGAGCGACCGTTTTCGGGTAAATACAACGGCACCAAAACCGATGGCGTTTATCACTGTATTTGCTGCAATGAACCGTTGTTTGATTCGCGCGCCAAATTTGATTCGGGCTGCGGCTGGCCCAGCTTCTATGAGCCCATTGGTGCGAGCGCGATGGTAGAAATCCGCGACGTGAGCCACGGCATGATCCGCACCGAAGTGGTGTGCGCCAAATGTGATGCGCATCTGGGCCATGTATTCCCTGATGGTCCGCCGCCGACCGGACTACGTTACTGCATCAATTCGGTGTGCCTGGACCTGGTTCCACGTGCTTGATGCCCATTCCTTGAGGTGCTGTCATGACTGATACATTGCTCACAATTCCCTGTACTACCCTCAGCGGCGAGCAAAAGACCCTGGCGGACTATTCGGGCAAGGCCGTGCTGGTGGTCAACACCGCCAGTAAATGCGGCTTCACCCCACAGTACAAAGGGCTGGAAGCGTTGTGGCAGCAATACAAGGATCAGGGTCTGGTGATTCTTGGCTTCCCGTGCAACCAGTTTGGCCAGCAAGAGCCGGGGGATGAAGCAGAGATTTCAGAGTTCTGCGAAGTGAACTTTGGTGTGACCTTCCCGCTGTTCAAAAAGGTCGAGGTCAATGGCAACAACGCGCACCCGCTGTTTGTCGAGCTGAAAAAGCGGGCGCCGGGGGTGTTGGGTTCGGAAGCGATCAAATGGAACTTCACCAAGTTTTTGATCGGCCCGGACGGCAAAGTCGAACGCTACGCCCCGGCCACCAAGCCCAGCGCCCTCAAGGCCGATATTGAGAAGCTCCTGAAATAACCTTTGTAGGAGCGAGCTTGTCTCGCGATCTTTTAAAGATCAAGAGATCGCTAGACAAGCTCGCTCCTACAAATGTGCACCGCCCGTAGCAGTTGACGAGCCTTGCGAGGCTACGTCCAGCTTGTAGCCGCTGCCGAGGCACGAAGGCTGCGATGGGTGGCGAAGCTGCCCCACCCAAGATCAAAAAATCGCGAGGCAAGCTCGCTCCTACAGATCTTTCACGGGCACCCAGCTTTCCAGTAGCGCCGCGAGTTCTTCGCGGCGAAACGGTTTTGCCAGGTAGTCGTTCATTCCCGCCGCACGGCAGCGTTCGCGCTCTTCGGGCATGGCATTGGCGGTGAGCGCCACAATCGGCAGGTCTGGCCAGCGGCCACTCTGGCGAATCCGTCGGCTGGTCTCGTAGCCATCCATCACCGGCATGTTGCAGTCCATCAGCACCAGGTCAAAGTGGCTGTGCTCCAGTTGTCCCAGGGCTTCGCCGCCATGGGCCGCAATTACCACCTCGCATCCCAGTTTGCTCAGCATGCCCTTGGCCACCAATTGGTTGACCGGGTTGTCCTCGACCAAAAGAATCCGCGCGCGGTGCAACACCGGGTCGCTGCTGACCGGGAGGCTGGGGCTTTCGTCACCTTCTTTTTGCAACAAATGCTGCACCGACTGATACAGCGCCAGGCGCGACAGGGGGCGGGCTTTTTGTTGCAGCGGGGCGAGGGCGTTGACCTGGTCGCCGGGCATAAAGTTGCCATAGGCGGTGACCAGCAAAATAGGCGCGCTGATGGCCGGGCGCAGTTCGGACAAGCATTCCGAGCAATCGGTAATCAGCAACTCTGTGTCGACGCCCTCCAGGGATTGCCCCAGTGAGTAGCGTTCATACTCCAGCCCCCACAGCGGCAGGTAGTTGCTGAGCAGTTCGCTGAGGCCGCTGCTTGAGGCGCTCACCGCAATGACCCGCCCGTTGAGCGGTTTGAAGGGGATTGCCGGGGTGTGGCAGGGCAGGGGCAGTTCGGCGCAGAACTGGCTGCCAAAGCCGATCTCGGAACTAATGGTCAGCCGCCCCTGCATGGCTTCGCACAGGCTGCGGGTCAGGGCCAGCCCCAGGCCGGTGCCGCCAAACTGGCGTGTTATGCCGGCTCCCGCCTGAGTGAACGGGCGAAAAATACGCGCTTGGGCTTCTTGGGCGATACCGATTCCGGTGTCACAGACCTCGATATGCACCAAGTCGTCGTGCCGGCTCAAGCGCACATCGACACGGCCAAAGCGGGTGAATTTGAGCGCGTTGGAGAGCAAGTTGCTGACGATTTGCCGCACGCGGGTCGGGTCACCCATCACCAGCACCGGGAAGGCCGGGTCGATCAGGCACGTCAGTTCTACGCTGGGCGCCGCGTTCTGCGAGAGCAGCTTGGCGGTGTCTTCAATCAGCGTGCTGAGGTCGAATGCAATGTGTTCGAGCTCTAATTGGCCGGCGTCGAATTTGGACAGGTCAAGGATGTCATTGAGCAGTTCGACCAGCACTTTGCCCGAGTCGTGGGCAATCGACAGTTGCTGATGCTGCTCGGCGTTCAGCGGGCCGTCCAGGCTCAGGGCGAGCATGCCCAGCAGGCCGTTCAAGGGGGTGCGAATTTCGTGGCTCATGTTGGCCAGAAACGCAGCCCGAGCCTGGGCCATTTCAAGGGCGGTGCTGCGGGCGGCTTCCAGCTCTTCGTTGGAGTGGCTCAGGCGGATATTGCTGGCCTCCAGCTCCTGGGTGCGCGCCGAGACGATGTTCTCCAGTTGCGCGAGGTATTCGGTGAGGCGGTTTTCGGCCGCGCGGCGCTGCTCTATTTCACGGGTGACGGCATCAAACTGCTGATTGGTCGCATCGACCAGCACCCCGATCTCGTCATCTTTATGGCCCGGCGGGCATTGCACGCGCGAGGGGTTCGGGTGGCCCGGCTTGGTGTTGCTCAGTTCACCAATGACGCGCACCAGCGGGCGGGTCAGCATGACGTAAAACAGCCCGAGCAGAATAAAGGTCAGTAGAAAGCTGCGGGCAAAACCGCTGAGCAAGGTGACTTCGGCGCGTTGCAAAAAGCGCGCACCAAAGGGGTAGGTGTCCACCTCAAGGTGCAACTCACCCACGCTTTGTTCGGGTAAATGATTGAAATACAGCCGGTCGTCGAAGTTTCGGGTGTCACCAAACAAAAAATCGCTCAGGGCACGATAACGCCCGCCCTCAGGCGAGTCACGAACCTGCGCGAGGGTATTTTTGTCGTTATCACTGATCTGCACGCCGGTGATGGCTGGCGAGCGCAGCAGCCCCATGGCCAGCTCTTGGGCGAGTTCTGTATCCAGGTTGTAGGCAATGCGCGACGCCGGATTGTGACTGATGTCCAGCAGGGATTGGATTTCCCGGTTGATGGCAGCGTTTTCACTGGCATAATCGATACCGATTTGCACCAGGCTCAGCATCGTCCCCAGAGCAAACCCGACCAGCACTGTCAGCCTTGCTTGCTTGAAAGACAGACGATGGGTGAATTTTATGTCCATTGGGTGCTGCACCTGTTCCCATTCCCTTACCGGTCGCAAGAATAGTCGAAGTGTGGGGTAACTTGTTGGTGGGCGTGCGGTTTTTTCAATTACCCGAATCGTCCTACACGTCGAATGAACGTTCAGCGTCTGGCGTATCAATGCGCAATCACTGTGCAGCTGTTTGTGGAGATGAAATGGATCCTAAACTGAGTGCTTTTCTGGAGCGCGCTGAAGCCGTTCTGGCTCGCCTTGAGCCTTTGTTGCCAGCGACTCGCCAGGCGATTGAATGGGATAGCTGCCTGGCTGCACGCTGGCAGCGTGATGGCCGTACGGGGTATTTACTGCCGTTGGACGTCAGCCTGGAAATGCGCCTGACTGACTTGATCGGCGTCGACAAGCAACTCGATCAACTGGGGCGCAACACCAAACAGTTTCTTGAAGGTTTACCGGCTAACCACGCCTTGCTGTGGGGCTCGCGCGGGACCGGCAAGTCTTCACTGATTCGCGCCTTGCTCGCTGAATATGCGGGCGCAGGGTTGCGGCTGATTGAAATCGAGCGTGATCATCTGGCGGACCTGCCGCGAGTGGTCGAGCAGTTACAAGGGTTGGCGCAGCGTTTTGTGCTGTTTTGCGATGACTTGTCCTTTGAGTCGGGCGAGAGCGATTACCGGGTGCTAAAGAGCGTGCTTGATGGCTCGCTGGAACAGGCACCGGACAACGTTCTGCTGTACGCCACGTCGAACCGTCGGCACCTGGTGCCCGAAAAAGAGAGCGACAACGAAAACTGGAAGAACGTTGACGGTGAACTTCACCCCAATGAAGCCGTGGAAGACAAGATTGCCCTGTCTGACCGTTTCGGGCTCTGGCTGTCGTTTTATCCGTTTACTCAAGAACATTACCTGAGCGTGGTTGAACACTGGATTACCGTGCTGGCCGGCAAGGCCGGGCTGCAGTGGCAACGCGATCAGGCGCTGGATATTTTGGCCGTGCGCTGGGCAACCGGGCGCGGCAATCGTAATGGCCGCTGTGCTTATCAGTTCGCGCGCTACTGGGTTGGTTTGAAATTGTTGGAGCAGACGAATGATTGATTTAAACGCCACCGGCGAGGGCCTGGACGGCTACGCACTACTGAAGGCTCAACTGGAGTCTTTGCTGGCCGATGAGCGGGACTTTATTGCCAACGCTTCACAGTTTTCCGCGTTTTTGTTTAACCAGCTTGAAGACTTGAACTGGGCCGGGTTTTACCTCAATCGCAACGAAGAACTCGTGCTCGGGCCGTTCCAGGGGCAGATTGCCTGCGTCCGTATTCCGTTTGGCCGTGGTGTGTGTGGCACCGCAGCGGCCACCCAGCTGACCCAGCGCGTTGAAGATGTGCACGCATTCGCCGGGCACATCGCATGTGACAGCGCTTCGAACAGCGAATTGGTCGTGCCGTTGATCAAGGACGGCCGCCTGATCGGGGTGCTGGACCTGGACAGCCCGAGCATTGGCCGCTTCACCGAGCAGGATCAACAGGGCATTGAAGCGCTGGCGGCTATTTTCTTGCGTTTGAGCGACTGCTGATCAACGCAACATCCGTCAACTGACGCCCGCCTTGAGCAGCAGTTCGTCGACATTGACCGGGTCGATTTGCTGCGGCTCAAGGTAGCGGCGGGCGTACTGCATAAACACTTGCTCGCGCATAAAGAGCTCAAACAAGGGCGGATCTATGTGCCCGTCCAGGCACATGCCCGCCATGATCTTCAATGCCTCACTCAAGGTTTTGCCCCGCTTGTAAGGCCGGTCCGAGGCTGTCAGGGCCTCGAAAATATCCGCAATCGCCATCATCCGCGCCGCTAGGCTCATCTCGTCCCGGTTCAAGCGTTTTGGGTAACCCTTGCCATCCATCCGTTCATGGTGCCCACCGGCAATTTCGGCAATGTCGCCCAGATAGCTGGGGAAGGGCAGACGGCTGAGCATGAGGATGGTTTGCACAATGTGATTGTTGATGATGTAGCGCTCTTCAGCGGTCAGCGTGCCCCGGGTGATGCTCAGGTTGTAAAGCTCGCCGCGATTGAACTTGTGCTGCGGCACCTCCAGCTTGAACCCCCATGGGTTATCGCTGGCAATCAGTTCTGATTCATTGCGCGCAAACACATGCTCAGGCTTGTCAGCCAGCAGCCTTTCAGTCACCGGCAAGCTCTGCTCTTCGCGGGTCGCCTGGCGCTTGTTTTCTTCCCATGACACGCCCAGCCGGTCATCCAGAGTGCGGGTCCAGGTTTGCCGGGCAATGCTGTCTAAACGCTGCAAATCGGCCTCGGCCATGGCTTCACCGCCAACATTGCTGCGGGCGACAAAAGCAAAATCATCATCCAGCTCGGCCAGACGGGCGTCACGCTGTTGCGCCAAAGACGGTTCGTCACCGCCGCTGGCCAGTGCTTGCCAGTAGTTGATCCACGCATCGCGCTTGAGCACCTCAAATCGGGTACGAATTTCGTGTATGCGGTCGTACAGGGTTTCAAGTTTGGTGGCTTTGTCGACCACGTATTCGGGGGTCGTGACTTTGCCGCAATCGTGGAGCCAGGCGGCAATGTGCAGGGCTTCCCACTCCTCTTCGGTGGGGTTGTAGTGGGCAAACTGCGGGCTTTGGTCCTGTTCAGCGGCCTTGGCCAACATAAAGGTCAGTTCCGGAACCCGCTGGCAATGGCCGCCGGTGTACGGGCTCTTGGCATCGATGGCCCCGGCCACCAATTGAATAAAGGCATTGAGCAACTGTTTTTGGCGCTCTTGCAGGCGCTGGCTCTCAATCGATACCGCCGCTGCCCCGGACACCGCTTTGATAAAGGCAATGCGTTCTGCGCTGAGCGGTTCCTGTTCGGCATGGGGGTCGCTGTTGTTGAGGATCAAGGCCAGCACCCCCACGGTTTCGCGGTGACGGTTATGCAGCCGAATCCCGATCACATGGATGTTTTGGCTGTCGAGTTCGCGCATCACCGGTGCCAGTTCGCCCGCGTGTTCGAGGTCCAGGGTGCACACCACGCTGTCCTGGCCTTGGCTCAGGGTTCGCAACCATTGCGGGGCTTGATCGCTTTGCGGGTTGATCACGCCATGGGCCAGGGTGGCGAGATCGTACGGTTGGTCATTGATGATCAGGCCTTTAAGTTCCAGGTCGGCACTGTCGTTTTCAGTCAGGTAGATCAAGCCTGCCTGAGCCTGGCCAATCTTGATCATTTCAACCATCACCGATTGCAGCAACGGCTCAAAACGGGTGTGCGCCGAGAGGCTGGCAGTGATCTCAAAGAAACTGGCGAGGGTTTCTTTCATGCGCCGCATCGACACGGCCAGTTGATGGATCTCCAGTACGGGGGACTGCTGCTGCAGCGGGTAATTGAAATCGAAGCTGCGAATCGCGTTGGCTTCCTGCACCAGACCTTTCAGCGGTTTGACCAACAAGCGCGAAGTCATCCAGCCCAATGGCAAGCACAGCAGCAACATTGCCAACGCCACCAGCGTGCCTTGCCAGCGCAGCCGATAAGCGTCGGCCAGCAACTCGTCCTCCGGCACCATGAGCGCCAATTGCAACCCGTTGGAGCCGCCATCCTGCACCTTGGCCAACGACACGATCCATTGGCGCTGGCCGTCATCAAGGTGGTGATTGGCGTCTGCGCCCTGGTTGATCAAGCGCTCCAGGGCCGGATTGAGGGACGTGACCTTGGCCAATTGCGTGGGGCTTTCTTCGCTTAACAGCTTGGCGGTGTCCGGGTACGCCACCGCCTGACCGCTCTCATCGAACAGGACGATTTGCGTGCTGGGGGTGATCAAGTGTTTGGCGAGGGTACTGGACAACTCAGACAGCGTCAGGTCGGCGGCGATCACCGTCTTGGCCGAGCTGCGTTTGGACAGGGTGGTCCCGATTTCGCCGGTGGAGAAAAACAAGTACGGGCTGGTGGTGGATTGATCAATGCTGGCATGGCTTGGGATATACCAACTGCGCTTGCGCGGGTCGTAGCTGTCATTAATGGCGGTGCGCTGTGCCAGCAACGTCAACGACTCGTCATAAAAAAGCTTGGTTGATTCGGTACCCAAGGGTTTGCCCGAACGTTGCACGGACCACACCTCATAGGCGGCTTGGGCGGGGGCTTTTTGCCGATTTTTGATCACCTCTGTGCGCAAAGGGCGGACCTGGAAAAAATTGCCCTGATTGTCGCCCATATACAGCGCTGACAATGCCGGGTTGTCATCCAGTGCCTGGACGAAGGTGGGGAGCAGCTCCATCCGTGCATCGAATTGATCGGTCTGCACCGCCGGGTTGCGCGCCAGCAAGTTCAAAGTGTTGCGCAGCGGCTGATAGGTATTCAGCAGATCCAGCTGCACATCCTGCTCAATCTGGTCGAACAGCTTCTGGCTACTATCGAGGATGATGCGGGTGTTTTGCAGGTAATTGAAAACACCCAGTGCGACGCCCATCAGGAGCAGCAGTAAGGTGAACACCACGCTGATATGAATATGCAGCGGAAACTGCCGCTGATGGGCGGGCACGGTAAAAGGCATGACATGTCTCCGCAGGCAGCAGGGTGCTGATGCCTGTAAGCATAGTAAGCCGTGGCCAATCTGCCTGCGGATTGGCCGTTTTGTGCAAATAAACAGTCAGGTGGCAGCGTCACGCTGGGCAAGCTCGCGCAGCAATGTCTGCTCGAGCGTCCTCATGGCGTGTTGTACGCCCAGACTGCAGTCTTGGAGAGTGGCCTGGCTGGCGTGTTCGAGACGTTCACACTGGTTGATCAGTTGCACGGCCCCGACGATACGCGCTGCGCCTTTGATCCTGTGTGCAATGGCGGCAAAGGGTTCCTGGCCGTCTTCAACATTCAGTTTGCTCAGGGTATTGAGGTCCTGTTGGTTGGTGCGCAACAGCTCTTCGAGCAGCAGCTTGATCCGCTTGTCATCCTGGCCGGACAGTGCGTAGAGATTTTCAATGTTGAAGACATCCTTTGCGCACGTCAGCGGCTCAAGGGCGGTTAATCGCTGGCTCAGCAAGGTCAAACTGATGGGTTTGAACAGGCAGTCATTCATGCCCGCTTCAAGGCAGCGCTGGCGCTCTTCGGGTTGAGCGTTGGCGGTAAAGCCCAGGATGGTGCAAGGCGCGTGCTGTGCGGCGTGTTCGTGACGGCGAATAGCACGTGTCAGGTCGTAGCCGTTCATGACGGGCATGTTGCAGTCGGCTATCACCAGGTCGAAAGCGCCGCCTGTCCACAGCTCAAGCCCGGCTGCGCCATTGTGCGCCGTGGTGAACTGATGCCCCAGGTAACTCAATTGCTGGCACATCAGCAAGCGATTGGCCGGATGGTCATCCACCACCAGCACATTCAATTGCCGAACGGCGGGTGCAATGGCCGGTTCTTGCGCCGCGGCTTCGGCGCACGGTTCGAGGGTCTTGACGTTGAGCTTGATGTGGATCTGCGTACCGATGTCGGGTTGGCTGTTCAAGTTCAGAGTTCCGCCCATCATCTGGCACAGGCTGCGGCAAATAACCAGGCCCAGCCCGGCACCGCTGAGCGCCAGTTGCCCGCAGTTTTCTGCTTGGGCAAAGGGTTCAAACAAGCGGGCCTGATCGAAGGTGCTGATGCCAATCCCGGTGTCGCTGACGTTCAACAGCAGCTCCACCTCGTCGGCAACGCCGGTCGCCAGCATCTTCAGTTCGAGCGTGACCTGGCCGCGCTCGGTGAACTTGATCGCATTACTGACCAGGTTGGTCATGATTTGCTTGAATCGCAGGGGGTCGAGCAGCACATCGGGGGCGTTGTCTTCGGGGGTAAAGATCAGCACCAAGCTGAGGTTTTTTTGCCGGGCCAAGCCATCAAACACCCGTACCACCGAGTTGGCCAGCTCACGTAGGTTCACCCGCTCCGTGCTCAGGTTGAGCCGCCCGGACTCAATGCGGGCGATGTCGAGGATGTCGCCGATCAACTCCAGCAAGTCTTTGGCCGAGTTGTAGGCGACCTCAATGGAGGGGCGTTCCAGATAGCCCTGATCGGCGCGCTTCAACGTGAGTTCAAGCATGCCGATGACGGCGTTCATCGGTGTGCGGATTTCATGGCTCATGGTTGCCAGAAAGGTGCTTTTGGCGCGGTTGGCGTCATCTGCCTGTTCTTTGGCGGCGCGCAGTTCATCCATCAATTGGCGTCGGTCGCTGATATCGATCCAGCCACCGATAATGCCCTGAACTTCGCCCAATGAGTCCCTATACGGCAGGATCCAGTGGTAAATGGTTTGCGTCTTGCCACCGATATGCAGCGGTCGGTCAACGATCATCGGCGTGCCTTCGCGCATCACGCGCTGGTAATCCGCCTCATAGTCATGGGCTTCATGCTGATTGTTGAGCAGGCTTTGGGTCTGCATCACGTTTTTGCCGATCACGTCTTCGCGACGGGCCGAGAAGGCCTGCAAATAGCTGTCGTTGCAGGTTTGCAGAATGCCGGCGCGGTCACGCACATAAATGGGGTGCGGGGTGCCATTGACCAGCGCACTCATGAATTCAAACTGGTCGCTGAGCGCGCGCTCGGCTTTTTTGCGCTGATTGATCTGGCGGCGCATGTACGCGTTCCAGACCAATGACAACAGCAGCAGGAGGCTGGTACCAATAATGATCTGGTAAATCAGGCGATGGTAATTGCGCCAGTAGCTGTCGGATGCCGGCACATAGCCGCGCCAGCGGCTGTTGATCACGCCCAGCTCGTCGGGGCCAATGCTTAGCAGGGCTTTATTGAGTATGGAGCCGAGTTCGGTGGCATCCCGGGCTGTGGCGAGGGAGAACATGGCCGGTTGAGTGCCCAGGGTTGTGCTGATCTGCAAGCGGTCCTGGAACAGTTGCGAGGCGAGCAGGTAGTTGGCAATGACCAGCGTATTGACGGCGCCATCAGCTTTACCTTCGGCCAGTAATTCAGTGGCCTGGTAGATGTCATCGGTCTCGACCAGGGTGATCTGCGGGTACTCGGCAACCAGGTAGTCGGTCAACGGGTTGCCGTGGGTCAACGCCAGACGCTTGCCGGCCAGTTGATCGAGGCTGGCGGGTTGTTCCGCGCCTTTGCGGCTGAGCAACACAAATGAGTTTTCAAGATAGGGACGGCTGAAGGCCAGTGCGCTTTCTCGCGAAGCGGAGGGGCTGATGGCCGAAATGATGTCGGTGTCGTGTTGCTGAACCATGCGCATCATGGTGCTGAGGCTGCGCTCGCGCTGGATTTCAAAGCGCAACCCGGTGCGCAGGCGAATCACTTCCAGGAGATCTGCGGTAATGCCGCGGAAATTGCCGTCGGCATCAAAAAAAGTCAGGGGTGCCAAGGTTTCATTGACCGCCACTTTGACCACCGGGTGCTTGACTAGCCAGCGCTCTTCGCGCTCGGTGAGTTGCAGTTTTTGATCGGTAAGCAGCAGGTCGCTGCCGGCGTTCCAGCGTTTGGCAATGCTTTCGCGTTCACTGTTGGGCACGGCCAGCAGGGTGGCGTTGATAATGTCGAGTAATTGCGGGTTGTCGCGGCGTACGGCAAAGCTGAAGCCGTGGGCTTCATGCTTGCCAAAATTGGCCATTTTGATGTTCTTCAAATAGCCCTTGTTGATCATGTAATGGGTGGAGATCGTGTCACCCAGAAAGACGTCGGCCTGATCGAACGCCACCGAGTTAATGGCATTTTGCGTAGAAGGGTAAGACTGGATGATGGCGTTGGGGTAAAGCGCCTTGACCTCATCCAGTGGCAAATAGTGGTAAACCATGCTCAGCCGCAGGCCCGCCAGGCCGTCAGAGAGAGAGCGGGTCTCTCCCTCACGGGTGACCAGTACCGGCTGGTCGATGGCATAGGGGGCTGACAGCAGCAGGTTTTGATTGGCCGCTTCAAAACCATTCGACGTGCCCAGCACGTCGATGCTGCCGTCTTCCAGTGCCTTGATGGCGGCATCGCGAGACGTGAAGCGTTTGACCTTGATTGATACATTCAGTGCTTTAGCGAGGATGCCTGCGTAATCAGCGGTCAGGCCTTCGAAATCCTGACCGCTGACGGTCATGTCAAACGGTGGGTAATCGGGGGCGGAGGCCCCCAACTGTAATTCACGTTTCTCGTGTAGCCAGTAACGCTGTTGTTTATCCAGCGGGACTTCCATGTGATAGGTGCCCGAGCGGCTGAGCAGGGGAAAGCTTTCGGGTTTGGGTAACTCGGCAAACACGGGTGCGCACAGGAGTAGTCCTGCGAGCAGATAAAGGTAATACGTTAACCGCATGGGCATCCTGTTTCTCACACTAGGGCGTTGCGTTTAGCCAGTTCGATGAGGTCGACCAATGAATTGGCTTTAAGTTTTTGCATGAGCCGTTTTTTATAAGTGCTCACGGTTTTATTGCTAAGAAACATGCCAGTGGCGATTTCCTTGTTTGTTTTGCCTTGAGCGAAGAGCTTGAGAACCATCAGCTCCCGGTCGTTGACTAATTTGAACAGCTCAAGCTCCGAAGAGTTGTGCCCTTCAATATTTTCAGGAGTCAATGCTTGGCTGGGAAAGTAATTGTAGCCAGAGAATACAGCCTTAATTGCACTGACAAGTTCACTGAGTTCTTCTTGTTTACACACATATCCCGCTGCCCCCGACTGCATGCAGCGCATGGCAAACAAGGCCGGTGACTGGGCCGTCAAGACAAGGGTTTTGAGGGTTGAGTTCATGGCGTTAAAGCGCGCCAGTACTTCCAGTCCGTCGAGTTTTGGGATGCTGATATCGAGAATGATCAGGTCAGGGACACATTCGCGAATCATTTGCATAGCATCTACGCCATTGTCGGTTTCACCGACTATTTCATAACCTTCATGTTCTAACAACATACGAATGGCCAAGCGGATTACTGGATGATCGTCGACAATAAAAATCGTGTTCATATTGAATTCCCATAAAGAGCTGCATAGAAAGCGCGCACCTTAGCTCAGATATATGGATGTAGACACGAAGCGATCAGCCTACAAACGTAGTATGGGAATATTCCTACATTAAATAAGGCGTGAACTCACGAATTGTTTGGGGGGTGACGGCGGTTTAATATCGTGCTGAATCGTTTGATGGCTGTTTTGTCGCTAGTGTGTTTATAGAATCTTATTAAGATTAGGATTATTCCTACATATGCTTCTGTTTTTGTATGGTGAATTTTTTGCTCGGATTTAAATGCTCAATAACGTCATTTTTTATGGGTATTGAACTACCGGATGTTTAAAAATAAAAAAGGTTACAACTTATGTGTTTATCACCTTGTGGTCGTTCCTTCAGCAACGACCACAAGGTAATGCCCTCCTCAGACAGGGCTGGAACGGCCGGTCATCTCCTTGGCCATTTCCGTGGCATAGCTGTCAGTCATGCCGGCAATAAAGTCGATGATGCGCATAAACGAGCGATGCAAGGACCAGCTTGGGTCCGGGGCATTGTGACCGAGCAAGTCGAGGATGCGGCGGTTTTTGAACGATAAGGTTTTATGCCCGTGTTGTTCCAGTGCCGCCCCACAAAAAGCGTTTAACAAGATTTCCAGCGTGGTGTAAGCGCCGATTTCATGCAGGGTTTTGCGCTTGTCCTGGAAGATCTTTTTACGCGCCATGTTCTTGGCGTCCAGCACGCAGCGCTTGGCCGTGCCGTGCATGTGCTCTACCAGATCGCCGGGCAGCGTACCCGCGAGCAAGGCGTCCTGCTGTTCGACAAAGGCGCGGGCGGCGGCGTTGGTCAGGTGCTCAATGGCCTTGCCGCGCAAAATGGCCAACTTGCGGCGTTCAGAGTCTTGCGGGCCGAGCTGGCGATAGGTCTCGGGCAAATCATCGCCCACCAGATTCAATAGCAGGGACTCGACCTCGGCGTATTGGAGCAGGTCCATCTCCAGGCCGTCTTCAAGGTCAATCAAGGCGTAGCAGATGTCGTCAGCGGCCTCCATCAGGTACACCAGCGGATGGCGCGCCCAGCGTTGCTCTTCGATTTGCGGCAGGCCCAACTTGTGGGCAATCCCTTCGAGCAAATGCAGCTCGCTTTGATAGCAACCGAACTTGTGCTTTTTGTACCCCAGAGAGTCGGCATGCCGGGCGGTCCACGGGTACTTGAGGAACGTACCGAGGGTGGCATGGGTTAGCCGTGTGCCACCGTCGAACTGATGGTATTCAAGCTGTGTCAGCACCCTGAACCCCTGGGCGTTGCCTTCAAAGTTCAAGAAGTCATTGCGCTCGGCCTCACTCATGTCGTCCAGCCAGCCCTTGGCCGCAGCCTGCTGGAACCAATGGCGGATGGCATCTTCACCAGAGTGGCCGAAGGGCGGGTTGCCGATGTCGTGAGCCAGGCAGGCCGATTGCACCACCATGCCCAGGTCGGCGGGGTCGCACCATTCGGGCAGGGCGCTGCGAATGGTTTCGCCCACGCGCATGCCCAGCGAGCGGCCGACGCAACTGACCTCCAGCGAATGGGTAAGGCGGGTGTGAATGTGGTCGTTGCTGCTGACCGGGTGCACTTGGGTTTTGCGCCCAAGCCTGCGAAAGGCGCCGGAAAAAATAATCCGGTCGTGATCCTTGTGAAAGGGACTGCGCCCGAGCTCTTCGGCGCTGTAATGAGGTTTTCCGAGACGTTCGCGGTTAAGCAGGGTTTGCCAATCCAAGGCGCAGCGCTCCATCAAATGACTGATGCCGCAGCTTCTCGCTTCAGGCGGGTTGGTGCAAGGCTTGGCGCTTAAGTTATGCCGCGAGCAGGCTCGCGATCTTTTGATCATGAACACCAAAAGATCGCGAGCTGTGCGTCAGGGCTTGCGCGAAGAACCCTGAATCACCAGTTTGATCAGCGGCAACAGCCCGGTGGTCAGCCCGATTAAACGAGACACGCCACCGGAGCCTTTGCTTTTAGTGCCTTTGCCGGTCAAAAAGCCCAGCAGAGTCACTACAGCCACACCCCACAGCGGGGCGTGCTTGATCCCCAGGTGTTCTTTCCAGTTACTGGTGACACCGCGCATTTTATTCAACGGTTCCAGCAATTGTTGCGACTCATGACGAATCTCTTGGCGGTGCATTTCCATGCGCAGGCGAATCAGCATTTTGCGCATGTCACGACGCGAAGCGTTTTGCGGCATTTCAGGCAGGCTCATGGCAACAAACGCTCCCGGTCTTTGGCCAGCTCTTCGAGCGTGGCGTTGAAAGGAGAGGACTCATCGAACACGGCCGCTTTAAGGCGCAAACCACAGAACGCCGCTGCCAGGGTATAAAAGACGCAGAGTCCGATAATGCCGGGCAGTCGATAACTGTCCCAAAGCACGATCAGCACCAGCGCCGACAGGCCGAGCAGCAATAACAACCCGAACACCAGTGCCAGCCCGGCGAACAGCAACAGGCTGACAGTCCGTGCCTTCTGTTCTTGCAGCTCAATGCCCAGCAACTCGACGTGGCTGTGCAGCAGACCCAGAAACGCGGCACCCAGGCGCCGCGGTGAGGAACGAGGGGAGCCGGATTCTTCGTTTGTCATATCAGCGCCGGGTGGCCAGCAGGCCAATCAAAAAGCCGACCCCGGCAGCAATGCCGACCGATTGCCACGGGTTGCTCTGCACATAGTCTTCGGCAGCGGTCACCGCAGCTTCACCGCGTTCGTGCAAGGATTCTTTGGTGTCCTCCAGCGATGCACGCGCCTTGTCCAGGCTCAGCTTGATCTTGTCGCGCAGTTCATCGGCCTGATCACCGGCCAGCGCAGCGCTGTGTTCCAGCAGGCGTTCTGCGTCGTTGACCAGAGTCTGGAGATCGGCTTTGAGGATTTCTTGAGCATTCTTTGCTGTTATGCGGGCCATGATTAACTCCGTGTGTGGCTTCTTGATGGTTCGAGTGTAGGCATTCGCTGAAGGTTCACTACTTTTCTTCACAACAGATCAATGCGCTGACCTGCTGGTGCCCTGGAACACTCAGACTAGACGGCTTAACCCCGAGCGGAAGCAAACCTTACCTTAAATCATTCGTCGTCGCGGGGAAAACCCGGCGTGTCCAGTGGCTCGCTGCTCTCAAAACAACCCTCCAGCAAGTGATAGCGGTTATGCCGCACTTCATCGACGCGGTGGCGTACGGTTCTTTCAGGCAGCCCCAGCAATATCAGGGCGTGTGAGGCCAGCATCAAGCTGGACTCGAGCAATTCGGGCACCACTTCAGTGGCACCGGCGGCCTTGAGCTCGGTAAGCCGGCTGTCGTCGCGGGTTCTGACCAGAATCGGCACTGCAATGGTGATGAGACGGGCCTCTTTCAGCACGCTCATGGCGATTTCGGTATTGTCCACGGCAATCACCAGCAAGCGGGCACGATCAAGGCCCACCGCCCGCAACAAATCGCCACGGCGGGCGTCGCCGTAATGCACAGTGCTTTCGGTTTTGTTGGCCTTCTGGATCTGGTCCGGGTCGTAGTCCAGGGCGATAAAGTCCTGATTTTCACGGTGCAGGAAGCGCCCGATGGACTGGCCGACCCGGCCAAAGCCGCAGATCACCACATGCCCCTGCAGCTCGGCACTTTGCTCGGTGATTTTTTCCAGCTCGGCTTCTTCGTTCGAGGTGTGGTGCAAGCTGGCGGCGATGCGAGGGGCGGCGCGCAGTAACAGCGGGGTGAGCAACATGGAGCAGAACGTAGCGGCCAACAAGTAAGGGGCGTATTGCGACGGGATCAGCGCATTGAGCTGCATTTGTGCCATCAGCGCGAAACAGAACTCACCGCCTTGGGCCAATGCCAGGCCGCTGCGCCAGGCTGTCTCGCCGTCGCTGCCGCGCAGCTTGACCAGCGTCGCCACAACTGCGCCTTTGATGAGCATCAGCGCCAAGGTGAGGCCGACAATCAAAAAGCCGTGGTGCAGGAACAATTGTAGGTCGATGAGCATGCCGATGCTGACGAAAAATAGCCCCAGCAGAATGTCGCGAAAAGGCCGGATGTCGGCCTCGATCTGATGCCGGTAATGGCTTTCACCCAGCAACATGCCCGCCAGGAACGCGCCGAGCGCCGGGGACAACCCCAGCAGGTGTGTCAACCAGGCCGTGACCAGCACGATCACCAGGGCCAGCAACACAAACAATTCGGCAGAACGTGAGGCCGCCACTTCATGAAACAGGCGCGGCAGTACGAAGCGGCTGGTGATCAGCAGGCCTACAAACAGGATGATGGTCTTGCCCAAGGTGATCGGCAACGCCCAATACCAAGCTTGATCGCTGCTACCGGCAAACACCGGTACCAGCGTCAGCAGCAATACGGCCACCACATCCTGGAACAGCAACACGCCAATCGCGTTCTGGCCGTGGGGGCTGAAAATTTCTCCCAGGCTGGTCAGCTCTTTGCTGACGATGGCCGTGGAAGACAGGGCCAGGCCTGCGCCCAGCAAAAAGGCGCTGCTGGCTGACATGCCAAAGGCCAGCAGCAAGCCGCCCAGGACCACGGCGGTGCAGATGACTTGCAGGCTGCCGAGACCAAAGACCACGCGGCGCAGCTTGAGCATTTTGGGCAGTGAGAACTCCAGCCCCAGCGAGAACAGCAAAAACACCACCCCCAACTCGGCGAGGTCCGGCAGGTCCGGGCTGTTATTGACCCAGTTCAGCGCCGTTGGGCCGATGAACAGGCCGACGCACAAATAACCCAGCACCGGCGGCAGTTTCAGGCGTCGAAACAGGGCAATGACCACCAGTGACGAGGCGAGGATGATTAACAAATTGGCAAACACTAAGCGCTTCCTTCACTCATTTTTCTAGCTGAGCACTCTGTATGGGCCACAAGAGCACGCCAGTACGTAGCGTAGTCGTAAGCAGCGGTGTAAAGCGATTGCTCTGATCAGCTTTGCTGCACAAGCGCTGCCGACAGGCGGGTCGACGTGGCCGTACAAGGCTCCTAAACTGAATGCCCACCCCACGCAGGTTAATGATCATGCTTCCCGAATGTCAGTTGCTCGGCACCTTGGGTTGTCATCTGTGCGAATTGGCTGAAGACGTCGTGATGCCGTTGGTGCTGGATAACGGCTTGCTGGTTGAACTGGTTGATATTGCCGACAGTGAAGAAATGGTTGAGGTCTACGGCTTGCGCATCCCCGTGTTGCGTCGGATCGACACTGGCGCTGAACTGGACTGGCCGTTTGACACAGAGCAGGTCGCCCACTTTCTGCTGTAGCTTGTGGCGCACTGTGCGCGATAATCGCGGGCTGCTTTTCTTGCCCAGAGTTTTTTATGTCGACCCAGCTTTTCAACGCCGCCGAGCATCAAGCCAGCACCTTGTACTTGCCACCGGGTCATTGGCAGACGGTACTCGACTGTTTGTGCGAGCACTTTCGAGCCATCAGCCGTGAGCAATGGCTGGATAGAATCGCCCGTGGCCGGGTCCTGGACGCCTACGGCGTGCCGATCAGCCCGCAGTTGGCGTACAAAGAAGGCCTGCGTATTCATTATTTTCGCGAAGTGCCTAACGAAACGCCGATTCCGGTGCAAGAAACCATTTTGTATGCCGACGAGCATTTGGTGGTGGCAGACAAGCCGCACTTTCTGCCTGTGACCCCGGCAGGCGAGTACGTCGAGCAAACCTTGCTGCGCCGTTTGATCCGCACGCTGGACAACCCCAATCTGGTGCCGTTGCACCGGATCGACCGGCACACGGCGGGGTTGGTGTTGTTCTCTGCGAACCCGGTCAGTCGTTCGGCGTATCAGTCGTTATTCCCTACACGCAACATTGAAAAACGCTACGAAGCCATTGCCCGGGCCTTGCCAGATCTGGAATTGCCGCGCGTGCACAAAAGCCGTCTGGTCGAGGGCGTGCCGTTCTTCCGCATGCAAGAAGGGCCGGGCGCCAGTAATACCGAAACCCGTGTCGAAGTGTGTGAGAAAAACGGCGATCTGTGGCGTTATGCGCTGTACCCGGTCACTGGCAAAAAACACCAGTTGCGCGTGCACATGGCAGCGCTGGGGGCAGGGATCTGCAACGATCCGTTTTATCCCGAGGTCATCAAGGACGCTGTGGATGACTACGCCAAGCCCCTGAAGCTGCTGGCGCAGAGCTTGCGTTTTGCCGACCCGCTGACCGGCGAAGAGCGTTTTTTCGAGAGCCGTATCCACCTCGACTGGTAATTGAGCGTCGCGAAAATCAGACAAAACCGGGCAGTCAGATTAGGGCTCAAGGGTCTTAATGAGGGCCGAAAAACTAGCCAAAGTCGCTGAAAATGCCAGGATTGTCGGACAAAAACAAACATGAAAAACTCTTCATAAACTGCCTCCTCGAAGATTGGTAGCTTCCTCAGCGCTGTCCACTCATTCGAGTTCTAATAATGAATAAAAAAATGCTCAAAAGCGCTTTGGCGCTCTCTGTTGCTGTTGCCTCGACTCAACTGCTCGCCGGTGGTTTTGCCCTCAACGAACAAAGTGTCAGCGGGATGGGAACCGGTTTTGCCGGGCGCTCCTCTTCTGCCGACGATGCCAGCACCGTGTATGGCAACCCCGCCGGGATGTCCCGCCTCAAGCAAAACGAAGTCAGCGTTGGCGCCACCTACCTTGATGCAAAATCCACCATCAAGGACGCCAGCTCTACGCAGTTTGGCGCTGATAACCCGGGCACCAACAAAGGCGACATGGTACCCGGCATTGGCGTGCCGTTCGGCTACCTGGTCACCCCGATTGACGAGCATTGGGCCTTTGGTCTGGGGGTTTATGCCCCGTTCGGCCTGGTGACTGACTATGAGAGCAGCTTCCAGGGCAACGGCTTCGGCAGCAAAAGCAAAGTGCAAGTCATCACTACCCAGCCGACGGTCAGCTATGCCTTTAACGACAAAGTCTCGGTAGGTTTCGGTCCGACGTTCAACCGTCTCACCGGCGAGCTGGACTCCAAAGTGCCGGCGTTTGGCCTGGGCAATGAAACCGTCAAGATCAAGGGCGACGACAACGCCATCGGTTTTAACGCCGGGCTGTTGGTGCAGGCGCTGGACAGCACCCGCTTCGGTGTGACGTATCACTCGCAAGTGGTTTACCACCTGAGCGGCCACACTAACGCCTCCGGCCTGCTCTCTGATCTGGTGGACGGCGGGCCGCAGCGATACGGCGCCAAGCTGAACATCACCACGCCGTCGTCGGTAGACTTCTCGGTTACTCATCAACTCAACGATGACTGGACCCTTTATGCGGGCAGTACCTACACCCGCTGGAGCCAGTTGAAGAAAATCACCGTCAACAACTCCGGCGTGTCCGACGGAAGCAGCGAGCTGGCCTCCATCACCGAGGTGCAGAACTGGCATGACACGTGGTCGCATGCCATCGGTGCGGCGTATCGGGTCAATAAGCAGTTGGTGTTGCGCACGGGTTTAACGCTGGACCAGACCCCCACCAACAATACTGACCGCTCGGTACGAATTCCTACGGGAGACCGGACTGTATTCAGCGTGGGTGCCGGTTGGACACCCGTGGATAACCTTACCTTCGACGTTGCCTATTCCTACCTCAAGGAACAACCGATCAAGGTTCATGACAGCCAGCCCGCGCTGGGCCTGACCTACGACGCCAAGTATGAAAACAGCGCCAATGGCTTTGGTGGCTCGGTGACGTATCGCTTCTGATCGCGCAGTCACAGCAACAGCCAGGTTTTTAAAGATGCGTCAAAAAAACAAAACCCGCACTTGGCGGGTTTTGTTTTTCAGCGCATAAACCCGAAGGCTTACAGTTCTTTAACGGTACGAACCTGGTCTTTGTTGATGCGGGTTTCTTTACCGTCCAATTGTTTGAACTGGTAAAAGCCCGACGACGAGTCGTACTTAGGGGCGTCGACTGTCTGGATTTCACGGCCATCGTTGAGTGTGATCACGCTTGGCGAGGAGCAACCAGCAAGGGCGGCCAGGCCTGCAGTGAGCATAAGAGCGGCCAGAGTCCGATGAGTCATGTCTATCTCCAACAAATAGGGGTGCTGTTATTAATCACTGTCCTTGAGACGTATACATCGCTCTCAAGTTCCGTGGTTAGCCACAAGAACAGCGCGTTAGCTTATATCAGTAAGTCAGCAGTGTTGAAGTTGCTTAACCGTGAATCATTTTCGGGGCATTGTACGGGCTGTGCATTGAGCTGGAGCATGATTTTTCGCGGGCTGCGTTCGCCCGTGTGCCAGGCCGCTTCGAATGCCGGTGCCAGTGCCGTCGGGATCACACAAAACAACGGCTCCCAGTGTTCGCCCTGACGCACCATGTGCGGTGTGTCTGGCGCATGGGCGGCGGCCGCAAGCAGGGTGCTGAGCAGCTCACCATTGACCCTGGGCACATCGCACGGCAGCACCAGCAGGTGTGAATGCCGAGCCGCCGCCAGGCCCGCCCGAATACCCGCCAGCGGCCCGTCAAAGTCATCATTGCCATCGCTCACCAACTGGTCGGCATAGGCGGCGTAGTGGTCGTTGTTGCGATTGCAGGAAATGATCAAGTCATCGGTCAGCGCACGCGCCGCCTGCTGCACATAAGCAATCAGCGGCTGCCCGCGCCACAAAACCAGGCCTTTGTCCTGGCCACCCATACGCTGGCCACGGCCTCCGGCCAGAAGCAAAATCGAACTCTGAAACGGCTGCATGAATGGGCTACGCTCCGTCTGGCGAATAAGGGCGTGATATAACACCCACCTGTTTTTCCTACAACCGGACCCCGTCTATGAAAGCCAAAGTTGATGCGCCTTTCGTTCCTTTGAACATTGCGGTGTTAACCGTCAGCGATACCCGGACCCTCGAAACCGACACCTCCGGGCAAGTCTTTGTCGATCGTTTGAGCGAGGCCGGGCACCATTTGGCGGCGCGGGTATTGCTCAAGGACGACCTGTATAAAATTCGCGCCCAGGTGGCGACCTGGATTGCCGATGATGAAGTGCAAGTGGTGTTGATCACCGGCGGCACCGGCTTTACTGCGCGTGATAGCACGCCAGAGGCGGTGAGTTGCCTGCTGGACAAGCAGGTCGATGGTTTTGGCGAATTGTTCCGCCAGATATCCGTGGCCGATATCGGTACTTCGACCGTGCAATCACGCGCATTGGCCGGTTTGGCCAATGGCACGCTGGTGTGCTGCCTGCCGGGTTCGACCAATGCGGTGCGTACCGGTTGGGACGGCATTTTGGCCGAGCAACTGGATGCCCGTCACCGCCCTTGCAACTTTGTCGCGCACTTAAAGCAGGCACCGGCCTGTGAAACTCGTGGGTAAGCCGGGGCGTACGGGCGAGTTGATGCCCGTTGAAGTCGCGCTGGCGCAATTGCTGGCGCTGGCCGAGGCGGCGCCGATCCGTGACAGCGAGTCAGTGCTGTTGGCCGACAGTGACGGGCGGGTGCTGGCCGATGACTTGGTGGCAAGCCTTGATTTGCCGCCGTGGCCCAACAGTGCCATGGACGGTTACGCGCTCAACCTGGCTGACTGGTCGGGCGAACCGCTGCCTGTCAGCCAGCGGATTTTTGCCGGGCAAGCGCCTGAGCCGTTGACCCCGGGCACCTGCGCACGGATCTTCACCGGCGCGCCGGTTCCACAGGGCGCCGATTGCGTCGAAATGCAGGAAAACGCTCAGGTCCAGGCCGATGAACGGGTGTTGTTCACTGAGGCGCTGACCGTGGGACAGAACATTCGTCCTCAAGGGCAGGAAACCACCGTGGGCGAAACCGTGCTGACGGCAGGTACCCGGCTGGGGCCGATCGAGCAGGGCTTGGCGGCGTCTCTGGGCTGCGCCACGCTCAAGGTAATCCGCCGGGTCAAAGTGGCCGTGCTGTCGACCGGTGACGAACTGATCGAGCCGGGCCAGCCGTTGGGGCCGGGGCAGATCTACAACAGCAACCGCGTGGTGCTGTGCAGTTGGTTGAAGCGCATGGGGTGTGAGGTGGTCGACGCCGGGATCTTGCCCGACGACCTGCCTGCCACCCGGCAGCGTTTGGCGGAGCTGGGCGCGGTTGACCTGATCTTGTCCACGGGCGGTGTCTCGGTGGGCGAGGCGGACTTTCTCGGGATAGCCCTGCGTGAAGAAGGCGAACTGGCCCTGTGGAAACTGGCGATCAAACCCGGAAAGCCCCTGACCTTTGGGCATTTTCGCGGTGTGCCGGTGATTGGCTTGCCGGGTAACCCGGCCTCGACCCTGGTGACCTTTGCATTGCTGGCGCGACCTTACCTGTTGCGCCGTCAAGGCGTGCAAGCCGTTGCGCCGTTGAAGTTTCAAGTGCCAGCCGGTTTTGTCTGGGCCAAACCGGGCAATCGTCGCGAATACCTGCGTGGCCGGCTGGATCAAGGTCGGGCGATCATTTACAAAAACCAGAGCTCAGGCGTTTTGCGCAGCGCCGCCTGGGCCGATGGGCTGGTGGAAGTGCTTGAAGGCAGCACACTGGCCGAAGGCGACGGGGTCGGCTTTATCCCGCTAAGCGAAGTGCTGGGCTAACCCCCTAACCCGTAGGAGCGAGCTTGCTCGCGATCTTTTGATCTTGATCTAAGAGCCCCCTCACCCTAGCCCTCTCCGAAGGAGAGGGAACCGATTGGGGGATGCTGAAGATACTCGGAGGCCTGTTTGCTGCGCGACAGCGCGGCGTCGAAGACGTGGTGGCCCCTTTTATCAAACATAAAATAACTGATTGATCCTAAAGGCTCTGTAGGAGCGAGCTTGCCTCGCGATCTGTTGATCTTGATCTGGCTTTTGATCTTGATCTAAGAGGCCCCGTTAAACCACGCTGGCCGAACGCAGGTGTTGCGCAGCGGGTAACCCGGCAGGACGCCGGGTTAGCCGCGACACGGCCAGGGATGGCCGATCGCGGCGTGCCCACCCAGCTTGGCCTGTGGTGAGGGCATGCCGAGCCTAAGCGAGGCACCGAGGGGTTGGGGCAAAAAGCGTTTGGCCACTTTGCGCTTTTCAAAGTGGCACGGCGTAAGGCCGGAACCCTAAGTGGCCGTTGCCGCAGCAATGGATATGTACCCAAGAATCCCGAAGTGGATGGTTTTACGGCTGCACGCAGCCGATCGCAGCCTTCGTACCTCGTCAGCGACTACAGTGGCCTGTTTTACGCGCCTCAGCGCGGCGTCAAAGATCGGGCGGCAGCTCCGCGTTTACGGCGTTTCTGTGCGCCCATACACGTCAGTGAAGCGCACGATGTCGTCTTCCTCTACGTAATCCCCGCATTGCACTTCGATCATCACCAACTCAACGTCGGTTGGATTCACCAGGCGGTGTGCGCGGCCGGCTTTGATGTATGTAGATTCATTGCTGCCCAGCACAAACTGCTGGTCGCCATTGGTCACCTGTGCGGTGCCGCTGACGACGATCCAGTGTTCGCTGCGGTGGCGGTGCATCTGCAATGACAAGGCGCCTTGCGGTTTGACCACGATGCGTTTGAGTTTGAATCCGGGGCCTTCCTCCAGCACGGTGTAGCTGCCCCAAGGCCGTGTCACGCTGCGGTGCAGGCGATACGTATCGTGGCCTTGTTGTTTGAGCGCCTGAGCGATGTATTTAACGTCCTGGCTGCGGGCCGCATCGGCCACCAGCAGCGCATCGGCGGTGTCGATGATGATCAAATCCTTGAGGCCCACCCCGCCGACCAAACGCGTAGGCGAGTCGATGTAACAACCTTGTACATCGTGCAGCACGGTTTGCCCGGTGCACTGGTTGCCATCGGCATCGGCGGGGCTCAATTCACGTACTGCCTGCCAACTGCCAATGTCACTCCAGCCGAGTTGGCAGGGCACAACGGCGACTTTTTTCGAGTGCTCCATCAGCGCATAGTCGATGGAAATATCGGCCGCCTGGGCGAAGGTCTGGCTGTCGAGCTCGCGCTGACATTGCTGCGGGCCTGCAAATACCGGGCTGTGCTCAAGGCACAGGCTTACTGCCTGAAGGATCTGCGGGGCATGTTGCGCAAGCTCTTGCAGCAGACTGTCGACGCGCAAGCAGAACATTCCGCTGTTCCACAGGTGCTGGCCGCCCTCCAGGTACTGCTGGGCGGTGGCCGCATCCGGTTTTTCGACAAAGCGCGCCACGGCGCACCCGTCGCCTTTTTCGATGTAGCCAAACCCCGTCTCGGCCCTGGTCGGCTGAATGCCGAACGTCACCAGCCAACCTTGATCGGCCAACTGCCGGGCACTGTCGACGGCCTGCTGGAAGGCCGCGATGTCGCTGATCAAGTGATCGGCCGGTAGCACCAGCAGATGCGCATCTGCGCCGTAGCGTTGGGCAACGTGCAGCGCGGCAGCGGCGATGGCGGGGGCGGTGTTGCGGCCGAAGGGCTCAAGGATGAAGTCCAGCGCAACGTCGTCCGCCGGGTGCTGGCGATACTCGTCGAGCGTGCGGAAATACACTTCGCGGTTGGTCACGGTCAGCAATTGGTGCATGCCCGGCAGGCCGGTGGCGCGTTGAAAGGTCTTTTGCAGCAGGCTCTGGCCATCGGGCAGGCGCATAAAGGGCTTGGGCATGGCTTCACGCGACACCGGCCACAGTCGGGTGCCCGCGCCACCGGCGATGATGCAGGGAATGAGTGGGCTCATTCAGAACGCCTCCAGAGGCAATGGGCTGCGGTTGGGGGGTGAAGTCTGACGGGTTCTGGCGGTTTGATCGACCCGTTGACGGCCCTGAAAGGTTTTTTTGCAAATAAACCGCTTGCGTTGGGCCTTTCTTGATCGGTTGTTGTCCAACCCTACGGACTGACCAGGAGATGCGGCATGAGTGCAGGAAAGGCATTTTTGATTTTGCACGGTAAGCAAGCCATGAACGAAGACGTTCGGGCCGCTGTTGAGCAGCAACGTGCAGGCGGGCGCGAGCTGACGGTGCGCCTTACGTGGGAAGCCGGGGACGCGCAGCGTCTGGTGGGCGAAGCGCTTGAGGCCGGTTACGAGCAGTTGATTGCAGGTGGCGGTGACGGCACGTTGCGTGATGTGGCCGAAGCGATGGCACAGGCGCAGACCACCGCTAGTCTGGTGCTGTTGCCGTTGGGTACTGCCAATGACTTTGCCCGTGCGGCGGGGGTGCCGCTGGAACCCGGCCCGGCCTTGGGGCTGCTGGACGTACCGGCCCGGCAGATCGACTTGGGTGAAGTCGGCGGGCAGTATTTTTTGAACATGGCCACGGGCGGCTTTGGCAGCCAGGTCACCGCCAATACCTCGGAAGACTTGAAAAAAGTCATCGGCGGCGCGGCCTACCTGTTTACCGGGCTTTCGCGTTTCAGTGAGTTGCAGGCGGCCTACGCCGAGCTGCAAGGCCCCGATTTTCAGTGGCAAGGCCAATTGTTGGCGTTGGGCATTGGCAATGGCCGCCAAGCGGGCGGTGGGCACGAGTTGTGCCCGCAGGCATTGGCCGATGATGGCCTGCTGGACGTGAGTATCCTGCCCGCGCCACAAGAGGTGGTGGGTACGGTGAAAAACCTTATGGCGGGTGGCTGGGGGTTGGATAACCTGTTTGTCCGGGCGCGCCTGCCATGGGTAGAGATCAAGGCCGCGCAAGGGCTGGCGCTTAACCTCGATGGCGAACCGCTAACGGGCGAGAGCTTGCGCTTCAGCGCACACAAAGGCGCGTTGCGCGTGCATTTGCCGCAAAACTCACCGCTGTTGAGTTCATAAAAGCGCCAGATGTCATCTGGCCATTATTTTTAGGGTGTGAGGGAAGGGAAGGGTCAAGAATCGACGTGTCGTGTCGATAGCCTAGGACCTTTCGCACACACGCCCAGGAAATATCTATGGCCGGCATTCTCGACACGGTAGACCAGCGCACACAGTTGGTCGGTGAAAACCGACTGGAACTTCTGATGTTTCGTCTTGCAGGGCGGCAGTTGTTCGCAATCAACGTGTTCAAGGTGCAAGAAGTGTTGCAACTGCCCAAGTTGACCCTGATGCCCCATCGCCACCGGCATGTGTGCGGGGTCATCAACTTGCGCGGCAAGACCTTGCCCGTCATCGACCTCTCCCAGGCCATCGGCATGCGCCCGGTGGTGCCGGGGCCCGCCAGCACGATCATCGTCACCGAGTACAACCGCTCGATTCAGGCCTTTCTGGTGGGCAGTGTGGACCGGATCGTCAACATGAACTGGGAAGCCATCCTGCCGCCGCCCGCCAGCGCCGGGCGTCACCATTATTTGACCGCCATCAGCAAGGTTGACGATCAACTGGTGGAAATCATCGACGTGGAAAAGGTCTTGGCCGAGATCGTGCCGTACAACGCCAAAGTCTCCCCCGATAAGCTGGCCGACCCGGTGCTGGAGCGGGCGCGGGGCCGTGAAGTGCTGTTGGTCGATGATTCCAGCGTGGCCTTGGCTCAGTTGCGTGAAACGTTGTCACAGTTAGGGATCAAAATGCATGTCGCCAGCGACGGCCTCAAAGCCTTCAACATGCTCAAGGCCTGGGCCGACTCCGGGCAGGTCATGACTGACAAGCTGCTGATGGTGTTCACTGACGCGGAAATGCCAGAAATGGATGGTTACCGTTTAACCACTGAAATTCGTAACGATCCTCGTCTGCGCAGTTTGTATGTGGTACTTCACACGTCATTGTCCGGCAGCTTCAACGAGTCGATGGTGAAGAAGGTGGGGTGTGACAACTTCCTCTCCAAATTCCAGCCGGACAAATTGGTGGAGGTCGTTCGTCAGCGCCTGATGCTGGACGAAGTGCCTGCTTGATTCTGTCCCAATGGGGGATCTTTGCAGGCCCGAAGGCTTCTATACTGTGGCATTTTTACCTTGCAGGGATCTGACCCATGCTTCGTCTGAGTGCGCTGTATCGCTTCCCACTGAAATCCGGCAAAGGCGAAAGCCTGCCGCAAGCCCGACTGGACAAGCTGGGACTGGTCGGTGATCGACGCTGGATGCTCGTGGACGAAGCGAGCGGGCGATTCCTGACGCAGCGCACAGAGCCAAAAATGAGCCAGCTATCGGCCCTGTGGAATGGCGCGGGCGGCCTTACCTTGAGTGCCCAGGGCTTTGCGCCTCTGGAGGTGGCATTGCCTGACCCGGACGACAATCTGCGCGGTGTGACCATTTGGCGTGACACCTTGCGCGTGCCGGATGCCGGGGATGAAGCGGCGCAGTGGCTAAGCGGCTTTATCGACAAGCCGGTGCGCCTGGTGCATGTGCCGCTTGAGCGCGCGCGCATGACAGAGTCGGGCTACGGGCAGGATGATGACAAAGTGGCATTCGCCGATGGCTACCCCTTGCTGTTGATCGGTCAGGCCTCGCTGGATGACCTTTCGCAGAAAGTAGGGCGGTCGCTGGAGATGCTGCGCTTTCGCCCCAATCTGGTGATTGAAGGCAGCGAAGCCTTTGCTGAAGACGGCTGGAAGCGCATCCGCATTGGCGATGTTGAGTTTCGAGTGGTCAAGTCGTGCTCGCGTTGCATCCTCACCACGATCGACCCGCAGACCGGCGAGCGGGACGCCAATCGTGAGCCGTTCGCGACCTTGAACAACTATCGCAAACAGGAAGGTGGCGCGATGTTTGGGCAAAACCTGGTGAATGACGGCGAAGGCGTGCTGGAAGTCGGCATGCCAGTCACCGTTCTGGAATAACTGCAGGAGCGAGCTTGCCTCGCGATCTTTTGACCTTAAAAGATCGCGAGACGAGCTCGCTCCTACAGGGGGTTCGTCAGTTATTGATCATCAAAATACCGCTCATGCCAGTCCACTAGCGGCTGTGGCACGTTGAGCTTTTGCCCGTAGATCACCGAATAAGACAATACGTTCTGCACGTATTGGCGGGTTTCGTCGAACGGGATGCTTTCGATCCACACGTCAAAGCCCAAATGGTTCGCGCCCTTCAACCACTGACGTACCCGGCCCGGGCCTGCGTTATAGGCTGCTGAAGCGAGTACGCGGTTGCCATTGAACTGGCCGTGTACCTGGCTCAAGTAGGCGGCGCCCAACTGGATGTTCTTGTCCGGGTCCAGCACTTGCTGTGGCGAGGCCAGCGGGATGCTGAATTTGCGGGCAGTCTCTTTGGCGGTGGCGGGCATCAATTGCATCAAGCCGCTGGCGCCCACGCCGGAGCGGGCGTCATCCATAAAGGCGCTTTCCTGACGGGTAATCGCGAATACCCAGCTTGAATGCAGGCCGCGGACTTTGGCTTCGCGTACCAGGGTGTCGCGGTGCGCCATCGGGAAGCGAATATCCAGATCGTCCCAATACTGCGCCTGACTGATAGTACGAATGGCCGGGAAATACCACTTGAGGTCGTAAGCCAGTTTGGCCTGGGCGACCATCTCGTCACGGTTGAAGTGACGGCTGACGTAGTACCACTCACGCCGACCATCAACCACTTGGCCCCGTGCGTGGAACTCCAGGGCACGCTGAATGCCTGGTGTGTTGCGTACTTTGTTGACGAGTTGCGGGCTGAGCACCAGCGGCTTGTTGTTGAGCTTGTAGGGTGTTTGCGCCCGATCGGCAGCCAAGAAGCCGTAGAAATCACGTTCCTTGGCGACATTTTTGAGCAGCACCAGCGCTTGCGGGTTTTTTGGCTCGGCCAGCTCCAGGCTACGGGCTTGCCAGTAGCGCCAGCGGTTAGTGGTCGCGAGGTCCTGCGGCAGTTTTTTGGTCAACTGATACGCGTCTTCCCAGCGCGCCAGGCGCAACAGCAGGCGCAGGCGCCATTCGGTGACGGTGTTGTCACGCAGCTCCGGGTCGTACTGGGTCATGATGGCCAGGCCGCGGCTGTCGTAACGACGGGCGAACGTCAGGCCGATTTCCCGGGCGATTGCCACTTTTTCGTCACGGGAAAAGTGCATGTTATTGGCATAGGTGTCGAGCAGCGACGCGGCTTTTTCCGGGTCCTGGCGGGCGAGGCGACGCAGGCCCAGACCGACTGCATCCGACATGGCTTCGCTGGCTGGCAGGAACACCGATGGCTGGCTGAGCATGTCGGGCTTTTGAGCCACGGCGATCATCAGCTTGGCTTGCGGGCCCAGTGTGGTCAGCCCGCTGGCCAGAGAGGTGGCCAGCGCATAGTTGCGTGCTTCGGCGGCCAGTTTGACCCGCTGCCAGCGCTTTTGCTCGGTCAACTGGCCTTCGGCGGCCCATTGCCCGAACAGGGCGTCACAGGCAGTAGGTTGGGCTTTGCCCACCAGCCAGAGTTTTTCGGCGCTGGCATAGCCTTCAGCCTTGAGGTTGTGGCTGATCTGGTATTGGCCATTGAGGCAATCCAGCTCGGTGAAATTGAGCTTGGGGTCGTAATACTTGACGAAGGTTGCCCAGTCGCCACGCTCGGCCAGCCAGCGCAACCAGCGCAACCTCATCCAGTTGGACTGTGGCAGGTCGCCGTGCTCGGCTAAAAACTGTTCGATTTCGGCGTTACTGGCAGATTTGAGGCGTGCTGTCAGCTCGTCGTAGGCCAGGTAAGGGGTCAGCGGGTACGTACGCAGGGCGGCGGCATTTTGAAAGTAAGGGCCGGAGTCACCTTTGGCCAGGGCGCGCTTGGCGTCATCGTACAGTTGACGTTGTTGGGTCAGGTCTGCAGCCAGCGTGGATTGCACGGCGCAGGTAGAGAGCAGCAGGCAGGATAAAAAGTTGAAAAGACGACTGCGCATGAGGCTTCCGTACAGATTGAAAACACGACACGTGCAGCGCTCGGCTGCACAGACTGTGTCGTAGCTTAGCCTTTTGCCGGCAACCCGTGAAAGCCTTGGCGGCCAACCGGTGCATCTTGTTCAGAAATGAACGCCAGACGCGCCCGTACAAGAAATACCCGGCCGCCTGCGGGCTCAAATCAGGTAGAATGCGCGCCCAGTTTTTGGAGAAGCTCATGACCCTGCTCAAATTCAGCGATGTGTCCCTTGCTTTCGGCTCTACGCCGTTGTTGGACAAGGTGTCCTGGCAGATCGCCCGTGGAGAGCGGGTGTGCATCATCGGCCGCAACGGCACCGGCAAGTCCAGCATGATGAAGCTGGTTAAAGGTGATCAAAAGCCTGACGACGGCTCTGTCTGGCGCGCACCCGGGCTCAAGATTGGCGAATTGCCGCAAGAGTTGCCGGTAGCCGACGGACGGACAGTGTTCGACGTAGTGGCTCAAGGTCTGGACGGTGTTGGCGAATTGCTGGCCCAGTACCACCACCTTAGCCAGAACATCGTCACCGATGCCGACCTGGATAAATTGATGCACGTCCAGCAAGACCTTGAAGCCCGTGATGGCTGGCGCTTGCAGCAATTGGTCGACAGCACCCTGAGCCGCCTGCAGTTGCCGGCTGACAAAACCCTCGCCGAGTTGTCGGGTGGCTGGCGTCGTCGCGTCCTGCTGGCGCAAGCACTGGTTTCCGAACCGGACTTGCTGCTGCTCGACGAACCGACCAACCACTTGGACATCGGCGCGATTGCCTGGCTGGAAGAGGCCTTGAAGGACTTCCAGGGCGCTGTACTGTTCATCACCCACGACCGTTCCTTCTTGCAGAACCTGGCAACCCGGATTCTGGAGCTGGACCGTGGCGGCCTGATCGACTGGAACGGCGACTACGCCAGCTTCCTGGTGCACAAAGAAGCCACCCTGGCCGCAGAAGAAACCGCCAACGCGCTGTTCGACAAGCGTCTGGCTCAGGAAGAAGTGTGGATCCGTCAGGGCATCAAGGCCCGTCGTACCCGTAACGAAGGCCGTGTTCGTGCCTTGAAAGCCTTGCGTGTAGAGCGCAGCGAGCGTCGTGAGCGCACCGGCAAGGCCAACATCCAGCTCGATACTGCTGAAAAGTCCGGCAAACAAGTGATGGTGCTGGAAAACGTCAGCTTCGCTCACCCGGGCGGCCCGTTCCTGGTCAAAGACTTCTCGATGGTCCTGCAGCGCGGCGACCGCATTGGTCTACTGGGCGCTAACGGTACCGGCAAAACCACGCTGCTCAAGCTGATGCTGGGCGGCCTGCAACCCACCGACGGCAAAGTGGAGGAGGGCACGCGCATCGACGTGGCGTACTTCGACCAATTGCGCCATCAGTTGGACCTGGAAAAGACCGTGATCGACAACGTGGCTGAAGGCCGCGACTTTATCGACATCGATGGTCAAAGCCGCCATGTCCTCAGCTATCTGGGTGACTTCCTGTTCAGCCCACAGCGTGCCCGCACGCCGGTCAAGGCGCTGTCGGGTGGTGAGCGTGCGCGTCTGTTGCTGGCCAAGTTGTTCAGCAAGCCGGCCAACTTGCTGGTACTCGACGAACCGACCAACGACCTGGACGTAGAAACCCTCGAGTTGCTCGAAGAAGTCTTGTTGACCTTCCAGGGCACTGTGCTGATGGTCAGCCACGACCGGGCATTCCTCGACAACGTGGTCACCAGCACGCTGGTCTTCGAAGGTGAAGGCAAGGTGCGTGAATACGTGGGCGGTTATCAGGACTGGCTGCGTCAGGGCGGTTCGCCGCGTCTGCTGGGCGTCACCGAAAGCAAGTCGGGCAAGGCTGACTTGAATTCGGCGGTGGTCACGGCGGCACCGGCTCCGGCCGCTGCACAGCCTGCACCTGCGGCGAAAAAGAAGCTCAGCTACAAGCTTCAGCGCGAGCTGGAAGCGTTGCCGGGCGACATCGATGCCAAAGAGCAGGCCATTGCGGCTGTCGAGGCTGAAATGGCCGAAGCCGGTTTCTATCAGCGTCCTGCCGCTGAAACCGCTGCTGTGATTGCCAAGCTGGAGAAGCTGCAAGCCGAGCTTGATCAATTGGTTGAGCGTTGGGCCGAGCTGGATGCCTGAGTGACGGTGCGTTGAAACAAAAAGCCCGGCCCTTTAATCAGGGGCCGGGCTTTTTGTTGGGCGCAAGGCGAGCCTTACTCAGGTTTTTTCAGGCTCACGGCCAGTACGTCGCACGGTGCGCCGTGCAGTACGTCGTTGGCCGTAGAGCCCAGCAACAGCGCCAGACCGTGGCGGCCATGGCTGCCGACGACGATCAGTTCGCAGCCGTGCTCTTTGGCAAAGCCGTGGATTTCCTGGCGTGGCTGGCCGTATTTGAGGTGGCAGTTGTCTTTGGACAGTTGTGGATAGATGTCGATCAGGCGCTCAAGGCGCGCTTTGGCCTGGTCGAACTGCTGTTGCTGAAGCTGTGAGAGGTCCATGGGGACGTCACCACCAAAGGCCATCGCCATGGGCTCGACGATATGGATGAGCGACAGTTTTGCATTGTTCGCTTCAGCGCTGGCGCTGGCGCGATAGATTACGGGGTCGCATTCTTCGGTCAGGTCGACGG
Source organism: Pseudomonas helleri (assembly GCF_045830615.1). Lineage (NCBI taxonomy): Bacteria > Pseudomonadati > Pseudomonadota > Gammaproteobacteria > Pseudomonadales > Pseudomonadaceae > Pseudomonas > Pseudomonas helleri. The sequence continues at coordinate 1,534,210 of NZ_CP174501.1, forward strand.
CAACTAAAATATGTTTGTAGGGCATCGGCGAGGTCATGTGAAGCGTTCCTGTAAGGGAGATTAATGATGAGTATGGCCCGTTTATTGAGGCGTGTTATGGATCGGGATCAACTCGTTTATAAAGTGATGAGAGTAGAAATATGACGGTATGGATCGTGGTGTCAATCCTGGTGCTGGTTCTGAGCCCTTTGGCCTGGCTGCGACCTTCGCGGCGCCAGAGTGGTCGCATGGCATTGCGCATGGAAGCCCGGCGCATGGGGTTGGCAATGCAACTGGCGAGCCAGGAATGGCCGCACTGGCTTGAACCTGAGCCGCCGGGCTCGTGTGCGCAGTTTCATCGTCCGCGTCGGGGTACTAAGCCTGAAGTCTGGTGCTATTGGCAATCAGCGCCGGGAATATGGGTCAATCAGTGGCGTGAAGTCTGCACGGATGAGCGTTTGCTGACTCAGTTCAATAAGTTGCCGGCCAACGTGTACAAAGTTGAAGCCGGGCCACAGATGATTGCCTTGTACTGGGGCGAAAAAGGCGAGGCAGACGTCCTGCAAGCCATTGATCAAGTGCTTAAAGCCCTGGCGTAAGCCGCTTTCTACCTTGCCTCGGACCGTAGGAGCTGCCGCAGGCTGCGATCTTTAAAATCTAAAGATCGCAGCCTGCGGCAGCTCCAGTTGATTCTTCCTGCCGGTAAAAACCCCGCGGCGCACTCAGCAAATCCCTGTCTATCCTTGTCTGCTCTTGCGCGGGTTTTAAATCTGACTGGCGAGTCGTTTTGTCATCCTCGTTTTGGACAATTGACAATCGTTGGCTTTTCCGTGAAGGTGTCGACACCCAAATCAAACGGGCGTATGAATCGGGTGTTTGTCTTGTCAGACGATGCTCGCAGAATCCCGACTATCGCGTTGGCGGGTGTGCCTGGCGGATTGGCATCAGCATTGATACAACGGTCAATGACAGCCAGACGCTAGCGTCCGACGTGTACTGTTCAGCTTCCATATCGTGGAGATCAGTTGATGATTTACGAAGGTAAAGCCATCACGGTTACGGCTCTTGAAAGTGGCATCGTCGAACTCAAGTTCGATCTCAAGGGTGAGTCCGTCAACAAGTTCAACCGTCTAACCCTGAACGAATTGCGTCAGGCAGTGGACGCGATCAAGGCAGATGCTTCGGTCAAGGGTGTCATCGTTTCCAGTGGCAAAGACGTCTTCATCGTCGGCGCTGACATCACCGAATTCGTCGAAAACTTCAAGTTGCCGGATGCCGAGCTGATCGCGGGCAACCTCGAAGCCAACAAAATCTTCAGTGATTTCGAAGACCTCAACGTCCCGACTGTTGCCGTGATCAATGGCATCGCGTTGGGTGGCGGTCTGGAAATGTGCCTGGCAGCGGACTTCCGCGTCATGGCCGACAGCGCCAAAATCGGCCTGCCAGAAGTCAAGCTGGGCATCTACCCGGGCTTTGGCGGCACCGTCCGTCTGCCACGTCTGATCGGCGTTGATAACGCGGTTGAGTGGATCGCCTCGGGTAAAGAAAACCGTGCAGAAGACGCGCTGAAAGTCGGCGCGGTTGATGTCGTGGTGCCGGTTGCCAAGCTGGCAGACGCTGCACTGGACGTGATCAAGCGCGCGATCAGCGGCGAGCTGGACTACAAGGCCAAGCGCCAGCCAAAGCTTGAAAAACTCAAGCTGAACGCGATTGAACAAATGATGGCTTTCGAAACCGCCAAAGGTTTCGTTGCAGGCCAGGCTGGTCCGAACTACCCGGCGCCGGTTGAAGCGATCAAGACTATCCAGAAAGCCGCGAACTTCGGTCGCGACAAAGCGCTGGAAGTTGAAGCGGCAGGCTTTGCCAAACTGGCCAAAACCTCGGCTTCGAGTGCCTTGATCGGCCTGTTTCTGAACGATCAGGAACTGAAGAAAAAAGCCAAAATCTACGACAAGATCGCCAAAGACGTGAAGCAGGCTGCCGTTCTCGGTGCCGGCATCATGGGTGGCGGTATTGCCTATCAGTCGGCCTCCAAAGGGACGCCGATCCTGATGAAGGACATCAACGAGCACGGCATCGAGCAAGGTCTGGCAGAAGCCGCCAAGCTGCTGGTGGGTCGCGTTGATAAAGGTCGCATGACCCCGGCCAAAATGGCTGAAATCCTTAACGGTATTCGTCCTACCTTGTCTTACGGCGATTTCGGCAACGTCGACCTGGTGGTCGAAGCCGTTGTTGAAAACCCGAAGGTCAAGCAAGCGGTACTCGCTGAAGTGGAAAACCACGTGCGTGAAGACGCCATTCTGGCTTCCAACACCTCGACCATTTCCATCAGCCTGCTGGCCAAAGCGCTCAAGCGTCCTGAAAACTTTGTCGGCATGCACTTCTTTAACCCGGTGCACATGATGCCTCTGGTTGAAGTGATCCGTGGCGAGAAGTCCAGTGATCTGGCGGTTGCCACCACGGTTGCCTACGCCAAGAAAATGGGCAAGAACCCGATCGTGGTCAACGACTGCCCGGGCTTTTTGGTCAACCGCGTCCTGTTCCCGTACTTCGGCGGTTTCGCCAAGCTGGTTAGCGCCGGTGTCGACTTTGTGCGTATCGACAAAGTGATGGAAAAATTCGGCTGGCCGATGGGTCCTGCCTACCTGATGGACGTGGTCGGTATCGACACCGGTCACCACGGCCGTGACGTAATGGCTGAAGGCTTCCCGGATCGCATGAAAGACGACCGTCGCTCGGCAGTCGATGCGCTGTACGAAGCCAACCGCCTGGGTCAGAAAAACGGCAAAGGTTTCTACGCCTACGAGGCGGACAAGAAAGGCAAGCAGAAGAAAGTCGTGGATTCGAGCGTGCTTGAAGTGCTCAAGCCGATTGTCTACGAGCAGCGCGACGTCACCGACGAAGACATCATCAACTGGATGATGATCCCGCTGTGCCTGGAAACCGTGCGTTGCCTGGAAGACGGCATCGTTGAAACGGCAGCCGAGGCCGACATGGGCCTGGTCTATGGCATTGGCTTCCCGCTGTTCCGTGGCGGCGCGCTGCGCTACATCGACTCGATCGGTGTGGCAGAGTTCGTAGCCCTGGCTGATCAGTACGCTGAACTGGGCGCGCTGTACCACCCGACTGCGAAGCTGCGTGAAATGGCCAAAAACGGTCAGAGCTTCTTCGGTTAAGCGCCCCATTAGAGTGAGAGTGAAATTATGAGCTTGAATCCTAGAGACGTGGTGATTGTCGACTTCGGTCGCACCCCGATGGGCCGCTCCAAGGGTGGCATGCACCGCAATACCCGCGCCGAAGACATGTCGGCGCACCTGATCAGCAAAGTGCTGGAGCGCAACAGCAAGGTTGACCCGGCTGAAGTCGAAGACGTGATCTGGGGCTGTGTTAACCAGACCCTGGAGCAAGGCTGGAACATCGCGCGCATGGCGTCGCTGATGACCCAGATCCCGCACACGTCGGCGGCACAAACCGTGAGCCGTCTGTGCGGCTCGTCCATGAGCGCACTGCACACTGCCGCGCAAGCCATCATGACCGGCAACGGTGACGTGTTTGTCGTGGGCGGCGTCGAGCACATGGGCCACGTGAGCATGATGCACGGCGTTGACCCTAACCCGCACATGTCGCTGTACGCGGCAAAAGCGTCGGGCATGATGGGTCTGACCGCTGAAATGCTCGGCAAGATGCACGGCATCACCCGTGAGCAACAGGATGCCTTTGGCGTGCGTTCGCATCAGTTGGCCCACAAGGCAACGATTGAAGGCAAGTTCAAGGACGAAATCATCCCGATGCAGGGGTATGACGAAAACGGCTTCCTGAAAGTTTTCGACTACGATGAAACTATCCGTCCGGAAACCACCCTGGAAAGCCTGGCCGCCTTGAAGCCAGCCTTCAACCCTAAAGGCGGGACCGTGACTGCGGGCACTTCGTCGCAGATCACCGACGGTGCTTCGTGCATGATCGTCATGTCCGCCCAGCGCGCCAAAGATCTGGGTCTGGAGCCGTTGGCCGTGATCCGTTCGATGGCACTGGCAGGTGTGGACCCGGCAATCATGGGCTATGGTCCAGTACCGGCAACACAAAAAGCATTGAAGCGCGCAGGCTTGAATATGGCCGATATCGACTTCATTGAGCTCAACGAAGCTTTCGCTGCACAGGCCCTGCCAGTGCTGAAAGATTTGAAAGTGCTCGACAAGATGAATGAGAAGGTTAACCTGCACGGCGGTGCAATTGCTCTGGGCCATCCATTTGGATGCTCGGGTGCTCGCATCTCCGGCACTTTGCTCAATGTGATGAAGCAAAATGGCGGCACTTTCGGGTTGTCCACCATGTGCATTGGTCTTGGCCAGGGCATTGCCACTGTCTTCGAACGCGTTTAAAGCGTTGCGTTGATGGAAGCCGGGGCCATGTGCCCCGGTTTTTGTTTTTAGGCTTTTTTTTATTTTTTCTTGCAGGGGGCCGCAACATGCCGCTACAACCTGGGCTCTATCAGCATTACAAAGGGCCGCAATATCGGGTATTCAATGTGGCTCGCCACTCTGAAACCGAAGAGGAAGTGGTGTTTTACCAAGCCCTTTATGGCGATTTCGGCTTTTGGGTTCGCCCGCTGAGCATGTTCCTTGAGACGGTTATCGTTGACGGTGAGCAAGTCCCGCGTTTTGCCTTGATTGAGGCTGAACCGAGCATTTTTTCCCGGCCATGAGGCCTGGTCGCGCAGAACCCTGTGCTTGACCTCACCTTGTAGCCACTATATATAGCGGTGCCGCGTCAGGCGCTCACCGCCTTTCACTTCTAGAATTCAGGAATTTTCTGATCCATGGGCAAATCGCTGGTCATTGTGGAATCCCCGGCTAAGGCCAAGACCATCAACAAGTACTTGGGCAACGAGTACGTGGTGAAGTCGAGTATCGGCCATATCCGAGACCTGCCCACCAGCGGTTCGGCTAGCGCCAGTAAAGAACCTGCTGCCAAGCGTGGCAAGGCAGCGGCGGGCGAAGCGCCGGCCCTGTCGCCTAAAGAGAAAGCTCAAAAGCAGCTGATCTCGCGCATGGGGGTCGATCCCGAGCATGGCTGGAAAGCCAAGTACGAGATCCTGCCCGGCAAGGAAAAGGTCATCGAAGAGCTGCGTCGGCTCGCCAAAGATGCTGACACCATCTATCTCGCAACCGACTTGGATCGCGAGGGGGAAGCCATTGCCTGGCACCTGCGCGAAGCCATCGGGGGTGACGACAGCCGCTACAAGCGCGTGGTGTTCAATGAGATCACCAAGAAGGCGATTCAAGAAGCCTTCTCCAAGCCGGGCGAGCTGGATATCAACCGTGTGAATGCACAGCAGGCACGTCGCTTCCTCGACCGCGTGGTGGGCTACATGGTCTCGCCACTGCTGTGGGCCAAAATTGCCCGTGGCCTGTCGGCTGGCCGTGTGCAGTCGGTTGCGGTGAAGCTGGTGGTTGAGCGTGAGCGTGAGATTCGTGCGTTCAACCCCGAAGAATACTGGGAAGTTCACGCAGACCTGGGCACTGCCAAGGGCGCGAAAGTGCGCTTTGATGTGGCCCGCGAAAACGGCGAAGCCTTCAAGCCGCTGAACGAAGCCCAGGCCATGGCCGCGCTGGAGAAGCTCAAGGCTTCCAGCTACACCATTGCCAAGCGCGAAGACAAACCGACCAGCAGCAAGCCGTCGGCACCGTTTATTACCTCCACCCTGCAACAGGCCGCGAGTAACCGCTTGGGCTTCGGGGTGAAGAAAACCATGATGATGGCTCAGCGCTTGTATGAAGCGGGCTACATCACGTACATGCGTACCGACTCCACCAACCTCTCGGCCGATGCGGTCGCGATGGCGCGCACTTACATTGAAAGCGAGTTCGGCGAGTCGTACCTGCCGCCGACGCCTAACGTGTACAGCAGCAAGGAAGGCGCACAAGAGGCTCACGAAGCGATTCGTCCTTCAGACGTGAATATGCACCCGAGCAAGCTGTCGGGCATGGAGCGCGACGCTGAGCGCCTCTACGAGCTCATCTGGCGCCAGTTCGTGGCGTGCCAGATGCTGCCGGCCAAATACCTGTCGACCACTGTCAGCGTGGCCGCAGGCGACTTCGAGCTGCGTGCCAAGGGCCGTATCCTCAAGTTCGACGGTTACACCCGCGTAATGCCGCAAATCACCAAGCCTGGCGATGACGATGTACTGCCGGACATGGCCCAGGGCGACGTGCTCAAACTGATCCAACTGGACCCGAGTCAGCATTTCACCAAGCCGCCTGCGCGTTATTCGGAAGCGAGCCTGGTGAAAGAGATGGAAAAACGCGGTATTGGTCGTCCGTCGACCTACGCAGCGATTATCGGAACCATCCAGGACCGCGGTTACGTGGCCCTGCACAACCGCCGCTTCTACTCCGAGAAAATGGGCGACATCGTTACTGAGCGTCTGTCTGAGAGCTTCTCTGACCTTATGGACTACGGCTTCACCGCCGGCATGGAAGAGAACCTCGATGACGTCGCACAAGGCGAGCGCGACTGGAAAAACGTGCTGGACGAGTTCTACGGCGACTTCAAGAAAAAGCTTGAAGTAGCGGCAGCACCGGACGGCGGCATGCGTGCCAACGAACCCGTCATGACTGATATTCCGTGCAAGGAATGTGGTCGTCCGATGCAGATCCGTACGGCTTCTACTGGCGTGTTCCTGGGATGCTCGGGTTACAGCCTGCCGCCTAAAGAGCGTTGCAAGGCCACCGTCAACCTGGTGCCGGGCGATGAAATCGCTGCGGACGATGAGGGCGAGTCCGAGTCGCTGGTGCTGTTGGGCAAGCACCGCTGCCCGATCTGCAGCACGGCGATGGATGCTTACCTGCTGGATGAAAAACACAAGCTGCACATCTGCGGTAACAACCCGGATTGCGTGGGTTACGAGATCGAAGAAGGCAACTACCGCATCAAGGGCTACGAAGGGCCGAGCCTGGAGTGCGACAAGTGCGGCAGTGAGATGCAGCTCAAGACCGGCCGTTTCGGCAAGTTCTTTGGTTGCACCAATTCGGAGTGCAAGAACACTCGCAAGCTGCTGAAAAGCGGTGAAGCAGCGCCACCGAAAATGGATCCGGTGAAAATGCCGGAGCTTAAGTGCGAGAAGGTCGACGACACCTACATCCTGCGTGATGGTGCTTCGGGGTTGTTCCTGGCGGCGAGCCAGTTCCCGAAAAACCGTGAGACCCGCGCACCGTTGGTGATCGAAATCATCCCGCACAAGGACGAGATTGATCCTAAGTATCACTTCTTGTGTGAAGCGCCAAAGAAAGACCCGGAAGGTCGCCCGGCCGTGATTCGTTATAGCCGCAAGACCAAAGAGCAATACGTGCAGACCGAAGTAGACGGTAAGCCGACCGGTTGGCGTGCGTTCTACGACGGTGGTAGCTGGAAAGTAGAAGACAAGCGCAAAGATAAAGACGCTTGAAACTGAACTGACCGCACCACAAAAAACCGCGCAAGGGCTGCATGCCTTGCGCGGTTTTTTGATTTTGGGTGGGACAGTTCAAATCTGTAGGAGGGGCCGCCCCGTCTTCGACGCCGCGCTGTCGCGCAGCAAACAGGCCGCCGAGTATCTTCAGCATCCCCCAATCGGTTCCCTCTCCTTCGGGAGAGGCGTGGTGAGGGGGCTCTTGACTTGAGTACATATCCGTTGCTGCGGCAACGGCCACTTAGGGTTCCGGCCTTACGCCGCGTCACTTTGCAAAAAGCGGCAAAGTAACCAAAACGCTTTTGCCCCTACCCCTCGGTGCCTCGCTTTGGCTCGGCATGCCCTCACCACAGGCCTTGCTCCGTAGGCCCGCCGCGATCGGCCATCCATGGCCGTGTCGCGGCTAACCCGGCGTCCTGCCGGGTTACCCACTGCGCAAAACCTGCGTTCGGCCAGCGTGGTTTAATGGGGCCTTTTAGATCAAGATCAAAAGCAAGATCTAGATCAAAAGATCGCGAGCAAGCTCGCTCCTACAAAGCCTTTAAAATCAATCACTTATTTTATGTTTGATAAGAGCGAGCGTGCCTCGCGATCTTTTGATCTTTGGTGGGGTGGCTTCGCTACCCATCGCAGCCTTCGTGCCTCGGCAGCGACTACGGGGATGTTTTGACCCTGGGGTGAAAATCCTCTCATCATGGCCTTGCGCCCTTATCCCCGATACCTGAGACTGCTGTCAGCCCTTACCCATTCGCTGTGGAGCGCCTCAACATGGCTCACGAACTCTATACCCGTACCAATCAGAAAATATATTTCGCCGGTTTGGCCCTTGAGGCCATGAACAAGGCCGGGGAGGGGCGGGCCATGAATGCTCAGGCGCTGGTTCAGGCTGAACGCGAATCGGCCATTTTTCATTTGTATGGCGCTTTACTCGGCTTATGCCATGAAATAGCCGGCTTTTATCGCTTGCCTCAAGCAAACGCTCCGCGTGTCGAGTTGCTGCTGACTCAAGAGGTTTTGGACGCCATAGCCATTCCTGAGCTGGCAGAAATGGTCGAACTGGCCAGAGCGCCGCACACCTGGCTGGCGCAACTGGTTGCCACTCACGCAGCGTTGTACCAGCCGTTGCAGGCACCGAAGAAGGTTAAGGCAGACGTTTTTCAGCCCCTGATTGAGGCGGTCAATCTGGAGGATGAAGCACCCAAGGAATTAAGCCGCGAAACGCTGGAGGAGTGGCGCCAAAACCTCAAAAGTTTGGCCATCAGGTTTCGTGACGGACTAAATGAGTGTTGAAGGTCGCGGATAAAACTGTACAGTCATTCATCAGTCGGTAATGAAACAGGCTCATATCCTGGAAAAATTACAATGGATGACTGATATAATCCCGCGCTTTCGTGGAGAACAAACCTTTATGCCAACGTCCTTTCTAGAAATTGTCGAATTACCAGACGGCCGTATCGAGTTGCGCCGGGCTGAAGACGAGGGGTCTTTGGTGACGCTTAACTTTTCTGAAGATGCCAAGGCCTTTCTACAAGGCCAGCACGTTGAGGTGGCCAAAGCCATGCTCAGCGTCGGTGTTCAGATGGCAGGCCGATTGGCCGAAGGCGAGCTTGAAAAAGATGAAGGCCCGCGCATCCTGCACTAAGTGTTCAGGTTGGCAGGCATTACTGGCAGGCTTGTGCAGGGCGCACAAGCACTGTGGCAGTTAGCGACAACCGTTTAACCCAAACGAATATTCAGGCTTTGCCCGTGGCCGGTACGTGCTGCGCTGACCAGTTGTTGGCGAGCGCCGGCAGTCAGCGGGTTGATCCAGCTGACCACGGTATGGCTACGGCCCAGGCGCAGTGCCTCGCAGGTCAGTTGCAAAGCACTTTTGTTACCGTTGGGTTGCAGGAGCAGAATGCGCTCGCGGTTCAGCCCGGCCTCGCGCAACCAGCTTTGAGTCAGGCTGGCAGGCGGGGCAATCAGGGTCAGCCAACGGTCGTCTTGTTGCTCGCTGAGTTCGCGAAGCATGGGCGCCAGCAGGTTCAGGCAGTTTCCGGCAGCACCGCGCAGCGACAACTCACTGAAAACTTCAGGTTCGGCGCTCCAGGGTGCATCGAGCACTTCTTTGATCGCAGGGGCCATGGGTTGTGCCATGAACACTTCGAACAAGGGGAGTTGTGCTGGCAGCGGTGTGTGTGGGAACTGCATGACGTCTCCTATTAGCGGCGTATGACGCCGACGCTCAGGCCTTCGATAACCAGCTCCTGCTCTTTGAGATTGACCTCAATGGGCTGGAAATCCGGGTTTTCAGCGATTAGCCAGACCTTGTTGCCTTCGCGCTTGAAGCGCTTGACAGTCACTTCGTCGTCGATACGGGCCACCACAATCTGGCCGTTGCGGGCTTCGCGGCAGGTATGCACAGCCAGAAGGTCACCATCAAAGATGCCGACGTCCTTCATGCTCATGCCCTGGACCCGCAGCAGGTAGTCGGCGCGCGGATGGAAGAACGTCGGGTTGATGTTGCAGGACTCTTCGACGTGCTCTTGCGCCAGGATCGGCGCACCGGCAGCGACCCGGCCGATGATGGGCAAGGTGGATTCGTCGGCCTTGGCTTCAAAGCCAGGGATACGAATACCGCGTGAGGCGCCGGGGGTCATTTCGATGGCACCCTTGCGAGCAAGGGCCTTGAGGTGTTCTTCAGCGGCGTTCGGAGACTTGAAGCCCAGTTCCTGTGCGATCTCGGCACGGGTGGGCGGGTATCCGTTGTCATCCAGGCATCGCTTGATGAAGGCCAGGATCTCAGCTTGGCGTGGCGTCAGTTTTAACATGGTGATCGCTCTGTCTTTTTATACAGTGACTGGGATTATATACAGTGAAGGCTTATTGGCAATCCTCCATTTTCTGCCGTCCGCTGGACGGTCATCAATGCTTTGCAGGGTTCACCTAATAGAAGGCAAAGCCTTGCTGGCGGCGGCTGTGGTTAAATGCAAGACCGCCCGGTCGCAAACCGAACACGCCGCCTTGACTTTTTACAGGTCGAAACGTATGTTTCAAACAGATGTTTTAATGTTTTGTCAGGCGGAGTAGCCATGGCCCAGTCGGAAACCGTTGAACGTATCCTTGATGCTGCTGAGCAGCTGTTCGCGGAAAAAGGTTTTGCTGAAACTTCATTGCGGCTGATCACCAGCAAAGCCTCGGTCAACCTGGCGGCGGTCAATTACCATTTTGGTTCCAAGAAAGCCTTGATCCAGGCTGTTTTCTCGCGTTTTCTGGGGCCGTTCTGCGCCAATCTGGACCGCGAGCTGGAGCGTCGTCAGGCCAAGCCCGAGCAGCGCCCCAGCCTTGAAGAACTGCTGGAGATGCTGGTCGAGCAGGCGCTGGTAATCCAGCCGCGCAGTGGTAATGACCTGTCTATATTCATGCGCCTGCTGGGCTTGGCCTTCAGTCAGAGCCAAGGGCACTTACGGCGTTATCTCGAAGACATGTACGGCAAGGTGTTTCGCCGCTATATGTTGCTGGTCAACGAAGCCGCCCCGCAGATCCCGCCAATTGAGCTGTTCTGGCGCGTGCACTTTATGCTCGGTGCGGCGGCGTTCAGCATGTCCGGGATCAAGGCCTTGCGGGCCATCGCCGAAACCGATTTTGGGGTGAACACCTCGATCGAGCAGGTGATGCGCCTGATGGTGCCTTTCCTGGCGGCCGGCATGCGTGCCGACAGCGGTGTCACCGACCCGGCCATGGCCAGCGCGCAGCTTCGCCCCCGGACCAAAACCCCACCGGTCGCCGCCAAGGTTTGACCGCGTGCGGGTGGGCGCGGCAGCTTTGTTCCGCTAAGCTAGCCGCCATGCCCAACCCAGACTTATTCCCGTCTCGCTCTTCGCCGCTGCCGCTCTGGTATGCGGCGCGCCATGCTGTGTCTGGTGCGAAGAGCCGGTTGATAAGCGCTTTCTCTCTTTAAGGATTTCCCATGAGTTCTGCCCTGCAAGGTTCCTTGATGGTGGACGTCGCCGGTACCTGGTTGACGGCTGAAGACCGGCAATTGCTGCGCCAGCCTGAAGTGGGCGGCCTGATCATTTTCGCCCGCAATATTGAGCACCCGCGCCAGGTGCGTGAGTTGAGTGCATCGATTCGCGCCATTCGCCCGGATTTGCTGCTGGCTGTCGACCAGGAGGGCGGCCGCGTACAGCGTCTGCGCCAAGGTTTTGTCCGGCTGCCGGCGATGCGCGCAATCGCCGATACCCCCAACGCCGAGTACCTGGCCGAGCAGTGTGGCTGGATCATGGCCACCGAAGTGCTGGCGGTCGGTCTGGACTTGAGTTTTGCGCCGGTGCTGGACCTCGATTACCAGCGCAGTGCGGTGGTGGGGACTCGCTCGTTTGAAGGTGACCCTGAGCGCGCCGCGCAATTGGCAGGTGCCTATATTCGCGGGATGAGCGCTGCGGGCATGGCCGCGACCGGTAAGCATTTTCCGGGGCATGGGTGGGCAGAGGCTGATTCTCATGTCGCCATCCCGACTGATGAACGCAGCCTGGAACAGATTCGCAGCCATGATCTGGTGCCGTTTGCCCGTCTGAGCAAGCACTTGGCAGGCGTGATGCCTGCGCACGTGATCTACCCGCAAGTCGACAGCCAGCCTGCCGGGTTCTCCCGTCGCTGGTTGCAGGACATTTTGCGGGGCGAGCTGCAATTTGACGGGGTGATTTTCAGTGACGATCTGTCGATGGCTGGTGCCCATGTGGTCGGCGATGCGGCGAGCCGCATTGAGGCCGCCTTGTCTGCCGGGTGTGACATGGGCCTGGTGTGCAACGACCGTGCGGCTGCCGAGTTGGCGCTCAGTGCTGCTCAGCGCCTGAAAGTCACGCCTTCTGCGCGCATTGCGCGGATGCGTGCGCAAGCCTGGGCCAGCACCGACTACCGCCAGGACCCGCGCTGGCTGGTGGCTACGGGTGCCCTTAAAGATGCTCAATTGATTGATTAATGCACGTGCTCAAGAGGCAGATTCAATGACGGTTTACGCAATTATTGGTGGCACGGGGCTGACCCAACTCGACGGCTTGACCATCAGCCGTTCGCTGGCGTTGGACACGCCTTACGGCCCGACTTCAGCCGATATCCAGATCGGTGAGTTTGGCGGCCGTGAAGTGCTGTTTCTGGCACGCCATGGCCATCCGCACCGGGTGCCGCCGCATCAGGTCAACTACCGCGCCAACCTGTGGGCCTTGAAACAGGCAGGTGCCGAGGCGATTTTGGCGGTGAATGCCGTGGGCGGGATTCACATGGCGATGGGTACCGGGCATTTCTGCGTGCCGCATCAGTTGATCGACTACACCAGCGGCCGCGAACACACCTATTTCGCCGGTGATCTGGAGCACGTAACCCACATCGACTTCAGCTTTCCCTACACCGAAGCTCTGCGTGAAAAACTGATCAGCGCACTGGCGGCCGAAGGCTGTTCCTACAGCACCCACGGTGTGTACGCTGCAACCCAAGGCCCGCGTCTGGAAACCGTGGCTGAAATCGCCCGTCTTGAGCGTGATGGCTGCGACATTGTGGGCATGACCGGCATGCCTGAAGCGGCGTTGGCCCGCGAACTGGACCTGGATTACGCGTGTCTGGCGCTGGTGGTAAACCCGGCAGCGGGCAAGACCACAGCGGTGATTACCATGGCTGAAATCGAGCAGGCGCTGCACGACGGCATGGGCAAAGTTAAAGCGACCCTGGCGCGGGTGTTGGCGGGTTAACACACGTCTTGCCTCGCGATCTTTTAAAAGATCGCGAGGCAAGTTCGCTCCTACAGATAGGGTTATTAGCGTTTTTCGTTTTTAGGCGGCAATGGCGCAAACAAGGCGTCGATGTCGTCGTCTTGCAGTTTCCAGTCTCCGGCGATGCGTCCATCGAGTACGCCTGCCGCCAAATCTGATTTTTCCTGCTGCAGGTGCTGGATTTTCTCTTCCACGGTGCCGCGCGCAATCATTTTGTACACAAACACCGGTTTTTCCTGGCCAATGCGATAGGCGCGGTCGGTGGCCTGGTTTTCGGCGGCCGGGTTCCACCACGGGTCGTAGTGGATCACAGTGTCGGCTTCGGTCAGGTTCAACCCCACGCCACCCGCCTTGAGGCTGATCAGGAAGATCTGCAGCTTGCCGCTCTGGAAGTCCTTGACCGGCGCGCGTCGGTCGCGGGTTTGCCCGGTGAGCAGGGCGTAGCGGATGTTGCGTTTCTTCAGTTCGGCTTCGATCAGTTCCAGCATCGAGGTGAACTGCGAAAACAACAGGATGCGCCGCCCCTCGGCAAACAGTTCTTCAAGCATGGTCATCAAGCTGTCCAGCTTGCCCGAGGTGCTGCCTTTTTTCGGTGGTGTGTTGCTGACCAGGCGCAGGTCGCAGCACACCTGGCGCAGTTTGAGCAGCGCTTCAAGGATGATGATCTGGCTACGGCCTACGCCTTTGCGGGTGATTTCGTCGCGGACCTTTTTATCCATCGCCAAGCGCATGGTTTCGTACACGTCGCGCTGGGCCTCGTTGAGGTCGACCCAATGGATGATCTCGGTTTTCGGCGGCAGCTCAGTGGCAACTTGTTCTTTGGTGCGACGCAACAAAAACGGTTTTATCCGGGCATTCAAGTGCTGCAAGCGCTCGTCGTTGCCCTGGCGTTCAATCGGCACCCGGTAGTTGTGGTTGAAGGTTTTCATGTCGCCCAGCCAGCCGGGGAGCAGGAAGTGAAACAGTGACCATAGCTCGCCCAAGTGGTTTTCCAGCGGCGTGCCACTCAGGCACAGGCGCTGGCGGGCCACCAGCTCGCAGGCGGCCAGTGACGCCTTGCTACCGGGGTTCTTGATGTACTGCGCTTCATCGAGGATCAACACGTGCAAGGCCAGTTTGGCCAGTTGCTCACTGTCTTTGGGCAGCAGTGCGTAGGTGGTGAGGATCAGGTCGTAGTCGTTAAGGTGATCGAAGTGTTTTTTGCGCGTTGCGCCCACCAGTGCCAGCACTTTGAGTTGGGGGGTGAAATGCGCAGCTTCGTCCAGCCAGTTGGGGATCAGGCTGGTGGGCATTACGACCATGGCCGGGCGGTCGAGGCGTCCGGCATTTTTCTCGCAGAGAATATGCGCCAGTGTTTGCAGGGTTTTACCCAAGCCCATGTCGTCCGCAAGAATGCCGCCGACTTCAAGCTGGCGCAGTGACTGCATCCAGCTCAACCCTTCCAGTTGATAGGGGCGCAGGTTGGCATTGAGCCCTTCAGGGGCGTCGACGCTGAAGTCTTTGATATCGCGCAGGCGTTGGGCAAAACCGCGGATGTGCTCGCCGCCTTCCCAGCGCAACGGCATGGCGTCCAGCGCATTGAGGCGCGGGGCGTCAGCACTTTTGATGCGCAATGCGGTGGCGCCCGGCTCACCCAGATAGAACTCGTCCAGGGTCGCCAGTACCGGTTTCAGGCGGCTGTAGGGCAGCGCCACTTGCAGCGGGCCGTGGCCGCTGTTAGGCGTGGCCGGGATATTCACCAGAATCAGTTCGTCGTCGCGGCGGCGGGCGAGTTTTTCAGGGCTGAGGATGTCGGTGTGCGAGCGCATCAGGTTCAGCAGAATCGGCAGCAAGCTCAGGCGCTGGCCGTTGACGATGATCCCCAGCTCCAGGTCGAACCAGTCGTGCTCGGGGGCTTCGTCGACGTTGGCGTACCAGTCTTCGATCGGCGACAGGTCAAAGCCGAAATCTTCGTCAATCTGTAGCTCCCAGCCTTGCTCGCGCAGGCCGGGCATCTGGTTCAGAGTGAAGTTGAGCCAGGCGCTGTCATTGACCATTTCAAACAGCTCGCCGGCGCTCTCCGGCAGGGCTTTGCTCTGGCGGGTAGCGATTTTGAAGCCCAGCTCGCGCAACTGCTCGCGAAAGGCATTTTCGGCCTCGGGCTGACGTTTGATGCGCAGGGTTTGGTGTTCTTGGCGTATCAGGATGTCAGCAGCTTTGTGCCCGCTGGCGTAGTGATCCAGGTAATTGAATGACAGCGCGGCGCGGTGCTGGGTGTAGCGCTGCATTTTCCCGTTGCGCGGTTCGAAGGCGCTGAATTCGGCGCTGGCCAGCCACAGGCGTGGCGTGGGCTGCACGTCTTCACTCAGCACTTCTGGGAGGTTATTGGGGCGGCGCGAGTCGAGTACGGCCTGGAGTTTTTCCAGAAGCTCGGCGTCCTGGGCAGCAGCGGGGTAGTTCAAGGTGTCTTCAATCTTCAGTAAAACGGCAGCGGTGTGCTTGCAGTTAGTGCGTACAGGGCACGTACAGTTCGCGCTCACCAACAGCAGGGTGCCTTTGGCGGATTCGCGTAACTGAATGGTCTGGCGATAGGTGTTGTCCCCGGAACCCTGGCAACTGGCCGTGATCAGGCTGTCGCCGATCTGCGCGATTCTGACACGGTTTTCCCGGGCGTAGCGGCGGCCACGCTCCAGGCTTTGTTCTTTGAAGCGACTGACCCAGGTCGGTGCGAGCGGCTTGGTCAGTCGCGGGTTCATGGTCAGGGGCATGGGCGTTTCATTGCGCAGGTCCCATTACGACGACTTCGGCGTGAGGCGCTCCAGGAGGGCCTCGATGACATTGAAGCGTTCGTCCGGGCGTTCCATCGGCACCATAAATTTAAACAGCGTGGCGCCTTCGAATTTATAGCGGTTGGGCTGGCTTTGGATCAGTTTGATCAAGGTCAGCGGATCAACCGGTGTGTCGGAGGCAAATTCGACACGCCCGCCTTGCGGCCCGGCGTCGATCTTCTTGATGCCCAGTTGTTCGGCCTGCAATTTGAGCAGGGTAATGCGCACCAGGTTCTTCGTCGGCTCCGGGAGCAGGCCAAAGCGGTCGATCATCTCGACCTGCAAGTCCTTGAGGCCGTCTTCGTCGGTGGCCGAGGCAATGCGTTTGTAGAGGATCAGGCGCGCATGCACATCTGGCAAGTACGACTCCGGGATCAGTGCGGGCACGCGCAGGTTGATTTCAGGCCCGCCGCCCAGCGGCTGCTCAAGGTTAGGCTGCTCGCCCTTGCGAATCGACTTGACCGCGCGCTCGAGCATTTCCATGTACAGGGTAAAACCGACCGCCTGGATCTGGCCGCTTTGGCCGTCGCCGAGCAGCTCGCCCGCACCACGGATTTCCAGGTCGTTGGTGGCCAGCACAAAACCGGCGCCCAGGTCCTGGGTGTTGGCGATGGCTTCGAGGCGCTTTTGCGCATCGCCGGTGATTTGCTGGCGCGGCGGCGTCAACAGGTAGGCGTAGGCCTGGTGGTGACTGCGTCCGACGCGGCCGCGCAATTGGTGCAACTGCGCCAGGCCGAATTTGTCTGCACGCTCGATGATGATGGTGTTGGCGCTCGGCACGTCGATACCGGTTTCGATAATGGTCGACGCGATCAGCACGTTAAAGCGCTTGTGGTAGAAGTCGCTCATCACCTGTTCGAGCTCGCTTTCGCGCATCTGTCCGTGGCCGATGCCGATCCGCGCCTCGGGCACCAGAGCTGCCAGTTCGGCGGCACATTTTTCGATGCTCTTAACGTCGTTGTGCAGGTAGTACACCTGGCCACCACGGAGCAATTCACGCAGCAGGGCCTCTTTGACCGTGCTGTTGTTTTGCTCCATGACGAAGGTGCGCACCGACAGCCGGCGCGCCGGTGGCGTGGCGATGATCGACAGGTCGCGCATGCCCGACACCGCCATGTTCAGCGTGCGCGGGATCGGCGTGGCAGTGAGGGTCAGAATGTCGACTTCGCTGCGCAGGGCCTTGAGCTGTTCTTTTTGACGTACACCGAAGCGGTGTTCTTCGTCGATGATCACCAGCCCCAGGTTTTTGATTTTGACGTCGTCCTGCAGCAGCTTGTGCGTGCCGATCACGATGTCGATCTTGCCTTCGGCCAGATCGGCCACGGCCTGATTGATCTCTTTGGCGGACTTGAAGCGGCTCATCACTTCAACGCGCACCGGCCAGTCGGCAAAGCGGTCGCGGAAGCTGTTGTAGTGCTGTTGGGCGAGCAGGGTGGTTGGCACCAGAATCGCTACCTGACGGCCGCCGTGCACGGCAATAAAGGCCGCGCGCATGGCCACTTCAGTTTTACCGAAGCCCACGTCGCCACACACCAGGCGGTCCATCGGCTTGGGCGACAACATGTCGGCGCGCACGGCTTCGATGGTGGTTTGCTGGTCCGGGGTTTCTTCAAACGGGAAGCCGGCACTGAAGGTGGCGTAATCGGCCTTCGGGTCGGCAAACGCATGGCCTTCACGGGCGGCGCGGCGGGCGTAGATATCGAGCAGCTCGGCGGCCACGTCACGCACTTGTTCGGCGGCTTTGCGTTTGGCTTTTTGCCAGGTCTCGGAGCCCAGGCGGTGCAACGGCGCCAGTTCGTCATCGCTGCCGGTGTAGCGGGCAATCAGGTGCAGGTTGGCTACGGGCACGTACAGCTTGGCGCCCTCGGCGTATTCCAGAGTAAGGAATTCGGCGACCTGATTGTCGACTTCCAGCGTCGCCAGCCCCTGATAACGCCCCACGCCGTGGTCAATGTGCACCACCGGCGCGCCTTCGCGCAGTTCGGTGAGGTTTTTGATCACTGCGTCGTTGTTGGCGTCGGCGCGTTTTTCACGGCGTCGACGTTGCATGACGCGTTGCCCGAACAGCGGGCTTTCGGCAATCAGCGCCAGTGCCGGGTCATCCAGCAGCAAGCCTTCATCCAGCGGGGCGATGGTGATCGCCAGACGATGTTTGCTGGCGACAAAGTCCGGCCAGTTGTCGACGTTTTTCGGCCGTAGCTTCAGGCGTTCGAGCAGTTCGAGCAGCACTTCGCGGCGCCCCGCCGATTCGGCGGTGAACAGCACGCGGCCATCAAATTGCTCCAGGAACCCGGACAACGCTGCCAACGGCTGGTTGGCCTTGGCTTCAATGGCGAGGTTCGGCAGCGGTTGCGCCGGGAAGCGTTCGCGACCGCTGCCTGCGTCGATGTCGTCCTGGCTGGCAACCACGCGTGGCCAGCTTTTAAGCCGGGCAAAGCAGTCTTCAACTGGCAGGAACAATTCGGCCGGGGGCAACAACGGTCGCGACGGATCGATGCGGCGTTCTTCGTAGCGGTTGCGCACATCCGACCAGAAGTTCTCTGCCGCCTGCTCGATACCTGGCAGCGAGAACACTTGCGTGTCCCCCGGCAGGTAGTCGAACAGCGTCGAGGTTTCGTCGAAAAACAGCGGCAGGTAATACTCGATCCCCGCCGGGGTGATCCCGCTGGTCAGGTCCTGAAAGATCGGGCAGCGACGGAAGTCGACATCGAAGCGCTCGCGAAAGCGCGCCTTGAAACGGGTCACTGCGTCTTTTTGCAGCGGGAACTCGCGGGCCGGCAGCAAGCGCACCGACTCCACTTTATCGATGGAGCGCTGGGTCTCCGGATCGAAGGTGCGCAGGGTCTCGATTTCATCGTCGAACAGGTCGATCCGGTACGGCAGTTTGCTGCCCATCGGGAACAGGTCGATCAACGCACCGCGCACGGCGAACTCGCCATGCTCATACACTGTATCAACACAGCGATAACCGCTGGCCTCAAGGCGCGTGCGCATTTGCTCGACATCAAGCTTTTGCCCCACGTCCAGCACCAGGCTGCTGCCCAGCAGGAACTTGGTCGGCGCCAGACGATGTAGGGCGGTAGTGATCGGCACTACCAAAACACCGTGGTCCAGCTCTGGCAGCCTGTAGAGGCTGGCAATGCGCTGGGAAATGATGTCCTGATGCGGCGAGAACAAGTCGTAGGGCAGGGTTTCCCAGTCGGGGAAATGCAACACCGGCAGTTCGGGGGCGAAAAAGCGTAATTCCTGCTCAAGGCGTTCAGCACTTTGGCTGTCGGCAGTCAGGAGCAGGGTGAAGCGCTTGGCGGCGCTGGCGGCCTCGGCAATGGCGAGGCTCAGGGCAGCACCGGGCAGATTGCTCCAGTGCTGTTTACCTGCCGTAGCAGGGAGTTTGGGTAGACGCAGGACGGGCACGGAAGGTTGAGCTCCAAGCGTTGCGGCAAAGAGGCTAAGTGTAACGGCCAAGGGGATGGCTGTCAGTTGCCGTCTTTAATGGAGTCTTGAATTCACCGCTTCAAGGCGTAAAACACTGGGCCAGAGGGCGTTGCAGGGCGGCTTAAAGCCGTAAAAAAGCCCATTGTTAGAAAATTATTTACCTTTATTTGTTGGTGCTTAAACGTTTCAGTTGAGGTGTGTGACAGGCGTGCATTGCCCATGTATGGACACAACTGCATAATGTAGCCCCTTTTTTCAGCCCCTACATGTGGAAGGTTCCCGTGACTCAGAAGCCCGACCAGTGTCTTGGTGAATGGATCGACCGTGAAGCACTCGCAGAAGCGATGATTCCGCTCATCGGTCAGCTTTACCGCAATAACAATGTGGTGAGTTCGATCTATGGCCGCAGCCTGATCAACCGTTCAGTCATTGCGATTCTCAAAGCGCACCGCTTTGCCCGTCATCGCCAGTCCGATGACAGCGAATTGTCCGTGCACGAAACTTTCCCGCTGCTCAAAGCGATGAGCGAGCTCAAGCTCGGCGCCGCGTCGGTAGACCTGGGCAAGCTGGCAGTCAAGTTCAAGGCTGAAGGCAATGGCCGTACGGCCGAGCAATTCGTTCGCGAAGAACTGGCCGATGTGGTTGGTCAGCAAAACGCTTCTGCACGTAAAGGCACTGACGTTGTGCTGTACGGCTTCGGTCGTATCGGCCGTCTGCTGGCCCGTATCCTGATCGAAAAAACCGGTGGCGGCGACGGCCTGCGTCTGCGTGCCATCGTTGTGCGCAAAGGCGCCGAAAACGATCTGGTCAAGCGCGCCAGCCTGCTGCGTCGTGACTCGGTACATGGTCCGTTCGACGGCACCATCGTGGTCGATGAAGAAAACAACACTATCACCGCCAACGGTAACCTGATCCAGGTGATCTACGCGAAGAACCCGACTGAGGTGGACTACACCCAGTACGGCATTCAGAACGCCCTGCTGGTGGACAACACTGGTGTATGGCGTGACGCCGACGGCCTGGGTCAGCACTTGCAGTGCCCGGGTATCGATCGCGTTGTTCTGACTGCGCCGGGTAAAGGCAAGCTGAAGAACATCGTTCACGGCATCAACCACGGCGAAATCACCGCAGACGACAAGATCGTTTCGGCGGCATCCTGCACCACCAACGCCATCGTGCCGGTGCTCAAGGCTGTCAACGACAAGTTCGGTATCGTCAACGGTCACGTTGAGACTGTTCACTCGTACACCAACGACCAGAACCTGATCGACAACTTCCACAAAGGCGATCGCCGTGGCCGTAGCGCCGCGCTGAACATGGTGATCACCGAGACCGGTGCTGCGACAGCTGCTGCCAAGGCATTGCCTGAGCTGGCTGGCAAGCTGACCGGTAACGCGATCCGCGTTCCGACGCCAAACGTGTCGATGGCCATTCTCAACCTGAACCTTGAGAAGCCGGCTACCCGCGAAGAAATGAACGACTACCTGCGTCACATGGCGCTGCACTCCGATCTGCACAAGCAAATCGACTTCGTGAGCTCCCAGGAAGTGGTATCGACTGACTTCGTGGGTTCGCGTCACGCCGGTGTGGTGGATGCTGAAGCGACTATCTGCAATGACAACCGCGTTGTGCTGTACGTGTGGTACGACAACGAATTCGGTTACAGCTGCCAGGTAGTGCGTGTGATGGAAGACATGGCCGGGGTTAACCCGCCAGCGTTCCCGCGCTAAGCACTCGCTGCAACTAAAAACGCCCCGACTGGTTCGGGGCGTTTTTGTGTGCGTTGAACATGTTATCTGTAGTCGCTGCCGAAGAATGAGGCTGCGATTGGTTGCGAAGCGACCCCAAGACCCCAAGCGGCGGTCCTGAGGCCCGCTTCGCAGCCTCGTGCCTCGTCAGCGACTACAGGATCCGGGTTCAGCCGTTGCTGGCAACCGGTATTTGCGCTACGCGCAACTGGTGCTTGTTACCGCGAAACAGCGCCACGGTGGCAATCAGGCCCAACACGGCGGCACCGGTGAGCCACAGGCCGGGGGCTGCTTTGTTGTCCAGTGCGTGGATCAGGTAGGTGCACGCGGCCGGGGTAAAGCCGCCGAAGGTCGCAGTGGCCAGGCTGTAAGCCAGTGAGAAGCCTGTGGTGCGCACTTCTGCGGGCATGATTTCGGTCAGGGCAACCACCATCGCACCGTTGTACGAGCCGTACAGGAACGACAACCACAACTCCACGATCAGCAAGTGGCTGAAGCTAGGGTTGGCCACCAGCCAGGACAAGGCCGGGTAGGCGGTGAGGATGGCGAGAATGGTTGCGCCTAGCAGCAGCGGTCGGCGACCGATTTTGTCTGACAGTGCGCCCATGATCGGCAGCCAGATAAAGTTCGACAGGCCAATACAGACGGTCACCAGCAACGCTTCAAGGTCCGACAGGTGCAGCTCGGTCTTGCCGAAGGTCGGGGTGTAGGCGGTGATCAGGTAGAAAGACACAGTGGTCATGACCACCAGCGCCATACCGCCCAGTACCAGGCCAAAGTTCTGGCCGATGGAGGTGATGATTTCCCGCAGGGTAGGGCGATGTTTGCGGGCTTCGAACTCCGGTGTTTCTTCCATGGACTTACGGATGACAAAGATCACCGGCACGATCATGCAGCCGATCAAAAACGGAATCCGCCAGCCCCAGTCACCCATGTCTTCCGGGCTCAACCAGTGGTTCAAACCAACGCCCATCAAGCCTGCGAAAACCACCGCAGCCTGTTGGCTCGCGGACTGCCAGCTGACGAAGAAGCCTTTGCGGCCCGGTGTGGCGATTTCCGCCAGGTACACCGATACGCCGCCCAACTCCACGCCCGCCGAGAAACCTTGCAACAGACGGCCAAGCAGCACCAGCAGCGGTGCCGCGACGCCCAGGGTGGCATAACCCGGTACGCAGGCAATCAGTACGGTGCCCATGGCCATCAGGGCCAGGGTAATGATCAAACCTTTACGACGGCCGTGGCGGTCGATGTAGGCACCCAGAAAAATAGCGCCCAATGGACGCATCAGGAAACCGGCGCCAAAGGTCGCCAGGGCAAGCATTAAGGATGCGAAAGCGCTGTCGCTGGGGAAGAAGGTTTTGGCAATGGCCGTGGCGTAAAAGCCAAAGACCATGAAGTCGAACATTTCGAGAAAGTTGCCGCTGACAACGCGAAAAATCGCTTTGCCTTTGCCTGTACTGGAGGCCATCAGAAATCACCCGCTGTTATCTGTTTTATGCGTAATCCATGTTTGTTGCTTGTCCACACTGCAAGATCAAGGCGCACGCCGTTGTACAAAACAGTTTTGTAACGATATGTGTATCAAGTCGTCCAGGCAACTTTTGTTGCTGTTGCGCGTCGGATTCAAGGGCTTTGGGCCAGCAAAGGCTGGCAATTTTTTTTGATTAATCCTGGCGGGGTGAGCGAGATGCTCCGGCGGTTTTTGGGCTTTTGATGATTTTTTGCGCACAAGATGAACGCAACATTACGTGCATCACAGCTCTCGCGTTTTACAGCGAGGGCTGCTTTTGGCGAGGCTGACATGAGGGTGAAATGCAAACGGTGATGTAGTGCAGACAAAATTAGCCTACGACAAGACCAAGGGTTAATGTTCGCCGCGGTCAGGCTTCTATAGACTGTGCCCCACGTTTTGACCCTTCATGTCGCTGGCCGCGACATGATTTAGCCGTAGGTGCCCAAAGCGGTGCCACGGCCTGTTCTGAGGAGTACGCATGGCTGTCTACAACTACGATGTAGTGGTACTGGGCTCTGGCCCTGCAGGAGAAGGCGCGGCAATGAACGCCGCTAAAGCAGGGCGCAAGGTAGCAATGGTCGACAGCCGGCGTCAGGTCGGCGGCAACTGCACGCACTTGGGCACTATCCCGTCCAAAGCCTTGCGTCACTCGGTTCGCCAGATCATGCAGTTCAACACCAACCCGATGTTCCGGGCCATTGGTGAGCCGCGTTGGTTCTCGTTCCCGGACGTGCTTAAAAGCGCTGAAAAAGTCATTTCCAAGCAAGTGGCCTCTCGCACCGGTTACTACGCGCGCAACCGCGTTGACCTGTTCTTCGGTATCGGCAGCTTCAACGACGAACAGTCCATTCAGGTGGTATGCCCTAACGGCGTGGTTGAAACCCTGATCGCCAAGCAAATCATTATCGCCACCGGCTCGCGTCCTTATCGCCCGGCTGATATCGATTTCACCCACTCGCGTATCTACGATAGCGACACCATCCTCAGCCTGGGCCACACCCCGCGCAAGTTGATCATTTACGGCGCTGGCGTGATCGGTTGCGAATACGCTTCGATTTTCAGTGGCTTGGGTGTGCTGGTTGAGCTGGTCGACAACCGCGGGCAATTGCTCAGCTTCCTCGACGCCGAAATCTCCCAGGCCTTGAGCTACCACTTCAGCAACAACAACGTGACTGTTCGCCACAATGAAGAGTACGAGCGGGTTGAAGGTGTTGAAAACGGTGTGATCCTGCACCTCAAATCCGGCAAAAAGATCAAGGCAGACGCCTTGCTCTGGTGCAACGGCCGTACCGGCAACACCGATCAACTGGGCCTGGAAAACGTCGGCCTCAAGGCCAATGGCCGCGGCCAGGTGCATGTGGACGAAAACTACCGCACCGACGTGCCGAACATCTACGCCGCAGGCGATGTGATCGGCTGGCCAAGCCTGGCCAGTGCGGCTCACGACCAGGGCCGTTCAGCTGCCGGCAGCATTGTCGACAATGGCAGCTGGCGCTTCGTCAATGACGTGCCGACCGGTATTTACACCATTCCGGAGATCAGCTCGATCGGCAAGAACGAGCAGGAGCTGACCCAGGCCAAAGTACCGTACGAAGTGGGCAAGGCGTTCTTCAAGAGCATGGCGCGTGCACAGATTGCCGGCGAGCCTCAGGGCATGCTGAAAATCCTGTTCCATCGCGAAACCCTTGAAGTGCTGGGCGTTCACTGTTTCGGTTATCAGGCTTCAGAGATCGTGCACATCGGTCAGGCGATCATGAACCAGCCGGGCGAACTGAACACCCTGAAGTACTTCGTGAACACCACGTTCAACTACCCGACCATGGCCGAAGCCTATCGGGTAGCCGCTTACGATGGCCTCAACCGGCTTTTTTAAGCGGCTCCGGCCGGTGGCCTGAGCCGGTCGGGGAGACCGATTTCAGCCATTCCCAAGGGTGGCAGTGGCCAAACCGGGAAAGTCTGTAATCAGGCTGTCGACGCCAAAATCAGCGAGTCTGCGCATCAGTGCAGGCTCGTTGACTGTCCACACCGACACATGCAACCCCTGGCGCTGAGCCTTGGCCAGACGTTCAGGCGTGCAGAGTGTCCAGTTCAACGCCAACATCTCGCAACCGTAATTCTGGGCGACCTTCAGCGGGTCGAGCCAGGCGTACTCGGCTACCAGGCCGCGTGACAGGTCCGGGGTCAGCTCCAACGCGGCCTTGAGCACTTCCCGCGAGCTGGAGGTGACGGTGACTTTGTCCATCAGGCCATGGCGTTCAGCCATTTCGCGGATCGCCAGCACGGTGGTGGCAGCGCGGGTGCGTGAGGCGCTTTTGACTTCCAGTTGCCAGTGCTCAAAGTTGCACTTTTCAAACAACTCTTCGAGGCGCGGGATCGGGCACGGATGTACCCAGCCCGGGCCACCTTTGCGCGCGTCATAGGTCACCAGGTCAGCAGCACTCTGTTCAATTACCTTGCCGCGTCGGTCGGTGGTGCGTTTGAGGGTCGGGTCGTGGATCACCATCAACTCGCCATCTTTGGACAAGTGCAAATCCAGTTCGCAACGACGGACGCCGTGCTTGAGGCATTGCTCAAAGCTGGCAAGGGTGTTTTCCGGTGCTTCGCCTTTGGCGCCGCGATGGCCATAAATCAGGGTCACAATTGCTCCTTTATGCAGCATTCACTGCGTCTACAGAGAGCCCGTTGAGGGCTTACTCGGTCGTTGGATCGTCTAAGTCGCGCGCCAGTCGCCGCGCCTGAGCCTGTTTTTGCAAAATATGGCGTGCCAGCAATTGGCGCTGGGTTTCGCTCAGTGCTTCAAATTCTGTCGCTATCCAATAACGCCCGGCGTCGGCCCGGCATTCAACGATCCGGGCGCGCAGCAACAACCCCAAGGCTTGCGGCATCAACACCAGCTTGACCGATACATGGCTATTAACCGGGTACGCCTGCGGGTGGTGAAAGTCGATACCGCCTTCGGACAGGGTGACCGGTTGCAGTTCGCCGACTTTACCCAGCACCGTTTGCGCGACGATCTGGCTGAGCAGATCGACGCGTTTGTTCAGGGTTTTAAGGTAACTGGACAGCGTGCGGTCGCGCTCGCTGATCTGGCGCAACAGGTGTTGGGACTCGAATTCGCTGAGGTGCAATTCACTGAGCAAATTGAAGAGCGGGGATGCATCCTGCAACACTTTACCGCTGTCGACCTCGGCGGCCGACAGTGGGGTGATTTCCAGTGCGATCACATCCTCGATACGGTAGTATTCGCGGCGATTTGCTTCATCTAATGTCGACATGGCGAACCCATGATGGCGGCTGTGGTCAGAGTGTAAAGCTGCTTATCAGGCCCCGCCACAAGGACGCCTTCTTTTCCCCAGAACAAGCCCCGACATGTTCAGACCTCTCTTCGTATTTATTGGCACGCGTTATACCCGTGCAAAGCGTCGCAATCATTTTGTGTCGTTCATTTCCCTGACTTCAATGATCGGGCTCGCCCTTGGCGTGGTCGTGATGATTGTCGTGCTCTCGGTGATGAACGGCTTCGATCATGAGATGCGCACCCGCGTGCTGGGCATGGTGCCCCACGCGACCATTGTCGGCGATCAACCGATCACAGACTGGCAAAGCCTGGCCGCCAAGGTTCAGCAAAACCCGAAAGTGGAGGCGGTTGCGCCGTTCACCCAGATGCAGGGGTTGCTGACCCACGATGGCAATGTGCAGAAAGTGCTGCTTAATGCCATCGATCCGGTGCAGGAGCGCAAGGTCTCGATCATCGATCACTTCATGCAGGAGGGGCAACTCGACTCCCTGACCCCCGGCAGCTTCGGCATCATTATTGGTGACAAGGCCGCCAAAGCGCTGGGCGTGGGTGTGGGCGACAAGCTGACCTTCGTGGCCCCGGAAGTGTCCGTGACCCCGGCCGGCATGTTCCCGCGCATGAAGCGCTTCACCGTGCAGGGCATTTTCCATGTTGGTGCGGGCGAGATCGACGGCTACCTCGGTCTGACCAATTTGCAGGACCTGGCGCGCATGCAGCGCTGGAAGCCTGATCAGGTGCAGGGCTTGCGCCTCAAGTTCGGTGATTTGTTCGAGGCCCCGCGTGGCGCGTGGGAAATCGCCCAGCATTTGGGTGACAGTTATTACGCCCGTGACTGGACCCGTACCCACGGCAACCTGTATCAAGCCATCCGCATGGAAAAAGCCATGATCGGCCTGCTGCTGTTACTGATCGTGGCCGTGGCGGCGTTCAACATCATTTCCACGCTGGTGATGGTGGTCAATGACAAGAAAGGCGACATCGCCATTCTGCGTACCTTGGGCGCGACACCGGGCACCATCATGGCCATCTTTATGGTGCAGGGCACGGTGATTGGCGTGGTCGGCACGGCCATCGGCGCGGTGGTCGGCATCCTTTCCGCGCTGAATGTAAGCGCTGCGATCTCGGCCCTCGAAGGCCTGATCGGTCACAAGTTTCTCAATGCTGACGTGTACTTCATCGACTACCTGCCGTCGCAATTGCAGGCGCAGGATGTGTTGATGGTGTGCGGTGCAGCGTTGGTTCTGAGTTTCCTCGCGACCTTGTACCCGGCCTGGCGTGCTGCGCGCACCCAGCCTGCGCAGGCGCTTCGTTATGAGTGAGTTGGGCATGAAAGAACAAGCAGTGTTGAGTTGCCGCGACCTGGGCAAGGCCTACGAGGAAGGCCCGGAGTCGGTGGTGGTGTTGTCGGGCTTGCAGCTGGAGCTGCACCCGGGTGAGCGCGTGGCGATTGTCGGTACCTCGGGTTCGGGTAAAAGTACCTTGCTGAACCTGCTCGGCGGCCTTGATACCCCAACCACCGGCAGCGTGTGGCTGGCGGGCGAGGAGTTGTCGGCTTTGGGCGAAAAGGCCCGTGGCCTGCTGCGTAACCGCTCGCTGGGCTTTGTGTACCAGTTCCACCACTTGCTGCCGGAGTTCACCGCACTTGAGAACGTGTGCATGCCGCTGTTGATCGGCAAAACCCCGATCCCGGAGGCGCGCGAGCGTGCCACAGCGTTGCTGACCCGTGTCGGCCTGGGCCATCGGCTGGAGCACAAACCCGCCGAACTGTCCGGTGGCGAGCGCCAGCGTGTAGCAATTGCCCGTGCACTGGTGAACAAGCCGGGGCTGGTGATGCTCGACGAGCCCACCGGTAACCTCGACTCGCACACCGCCCAAGGCATCCAGGATTTGATGCTGGAACTCAGCACCTCGATGCGCACCGCGTTCCTGGTGGTGACCCACGACATGAACCTGGCCCGGCAGATGGATCGCGTGTTGCACCTTCAAGAAGGTCGCTTGACCGCGATTTGATCGGCCAAGCCCGACGCTGAATCACGGCGTCGGGCCTTTTATTTTTATACGGTGCCCGCGAATGTTCAGACCGTTATCGATTTTTATCGGCACGCGCTATACCCGCGCCAAGCGCCGCAATCGTTTTGTTTCGTTTATCTCCATGACCTCGATGATCGGCCTCGCCCTGGGCGTGCTGGCGATGATCGTGGTGTTGTCGGTGATGAACGGTTTTCAGCGTGAAATGAGTAACCGCATCCTCGGCATGGTGCCGCACGCAACCATCGTTGGCGTCAAGCCGATTGATGACTGGCGCCCGGTGGCCGAAGCGGCGATGAAAAACCCGGAAGTGACGGCGGCTGTGCCGTTTACCGAGATGGACGGCATGTTGTCGTACAAAGGCTCGATGCAACCGATCCAGATTAGCGGTGTGGATCCGGCATTGGAAGGGCAGGTATCCATCGTCGCCAAGCACATCGTGCAGGGCAAACTTGAAGACCTTAAGCCTGGCGAGTTCGGCGTTGTGCTGGGTGATATCACGGCGCGGCGTTTTCGTTTGAGCGTGGGTGACAAGATCACCTTGATCGTGCCCGAAGCCAGTACCGCGCCCGGCGGGATTACTCCACGCTTGCAGCGTCTGAACGTGGTCGGCATCTTCAAGGTCGGCGCTGAGCTGGATGGTTCGATGGGCCTGGTGAACATGGCAGATGCTGCGACCATTCAGCATTGGCAGCCAAACCAGGTGCAGAGCGTACGCCTCGCGGTCAAAGACTTGTACGCAGCGCCAAAAGTGTCGCAGCAAATTGCTGCCGGGCTGGGCGCGGACTACAAGGCCGATGACTGGACCCACACCCAGGGCAGTCTGTTTAGCGCCATGAAAATGGAAAAAACCATGATTGGCCTGTTGCTGCTGATGATTGTCGCCGTGGCAGCGTTCAACATCATCGCCACCTTGATCATGGTGGTGAACGACAAGGGCGCGGACATCGCGATCTTGCGCACCATCGGCGCGACACCGCGTCAGATCATGGCGATTTTCATGGTGCAGGGCACTGTAATCGGCATCGTCGGCACCTTGATTGGCGGCGTACTGGGTGTGATTGCTGCCTTGAACGTCAGCGAACTGGTGGGCTGGATCGAGCGGATTTCCGGGCAACATATTTTCAGCTCGGACGTGTACTTCGTCAGCAACCTGCCGTCGGAGCTGCAAGGTGGTGACGTCGCGTTGATCTGCGGCGCGGGCTTTCTGTTGAGCTTTCTGGCGACGTTGTACCCGGCCTACCGCGCGGCCAAGATCGAGCCTGCACACGCGTTGCGGTATTCCTGACAGCTAATTACACCCTCACCCCAGCCCTCTCCCGAAGGGAGAGGGGGCTAATTGGGGGATGCTGTGTATGTTTGGCGGTCTGAAGCTATAGCGCTGAACCTGAAAACAACTTGCTCAGCTCCCTCTCCCTCCGGGAGTGGGTTGGGGTGAGGGCGATTTTTCCGGCAACTCAATCACAAACTGTGTCCAGCCTTCCTGCGACTCACACCTGATCTGCCCGCCATGGGCGCGAATGATCGATTGGGTGATGGCCAGCCCCAACCCTGCATGTTCGCTACTGCCTTCGCTGCGCGCCGGGTCGGCCCGGTAAAAACGATCAAACAAGCGCGGCAATAATTCGGCACTGATCCCGGGGCCGGTGTTGGACAGGCAGATGCGCACAGCAGTCGCCGCTTCGCTGATCACCACCTTGATCGCCCCACCAGTCGGTGTGTAACGCAAGGCGTTATCCAGCAGGTTAGAAAGGGCGCGCCGCAACATGCTGCGGTCTCCGGCGATCTGGGCATGGCCTTCGCGGGTCAGTTCGATCTGTGAGTCTTCGGCCAGCAGCGCATAAAACTCCAGCAGCGAATCCACTTCATTGGCCAGCTCCAGGGGCTCGCGGCGCGGGGTCAGCAAGCCGTGGTCGGCTTTGGCCAGGTACAGCATGTCGTTGACCAGTTGGGCCATCCATTGCAGCTCTTCAAGGTTGCTGTGCAGCGCTTCTTTGTAAGCTTCAATGTCTCGCGGCCGGGTCAGGGTGACTTGGGTGTGCGTCAGCACGTTGGACAGCGGCGTGCGCAGTTCATGGGCAATATCGGCGGAGAATGCCGACAATCGCTGAAAGGAGTCATCTAGCCGTTCCAGCATGGCGTTAAACGCGATGGCCAGTTCCGCCAGTTCGGGTGGCATGTGTGCGTGGGGCAAGCGCGCGTTGAGCGAATCTGCCGAAACACTCGCTGCAATCGCGCTCATGCGGCGCAGCGGGCGCAAGCCGCTACGGGCCGCCCAGGCGCCGAGCAGGGCGGTGGCCAGCGCCGAAAGCCCGACCGTCATCCAGATCAAGTGCTGCATGCGTTGCAGAAAGTGCTGGTGATGGGTGATATCGAGCAATAACGTCAGTTGCGGCGCATCAGGGTTGTCAGTGCGAGGGTTGAGGACGCGGTAATCGGTGCCATTGATCTGCAGGCTGTCCAGCCCCGGCTGTGTAGGCAGTTCTAGCGGCAAGCGCGTCGAGCTATCAAACCATGTGCGCCCGTCCGGGCCGCGCACTCTCACCGCCAGGTCGGGCTGATGGCTGAGGTCTTGCAGCAGTACCGGCAAGCGTTGCTTGAACGTGTCGAGGGAGTCCACGTCATGCAGCGTGCTGCGCAAGACCGCGAGACGGCTTTCCATCAGTTGTTGATCAAGCTCGACGAAGTGCATCTCGCTGGCGCGGCCAAATAGCACCCCGGCAAACAACGAGACAACCGCCGTGCAGCCGGCAAACAGCAGGGCCAGGCGAGTGCTCAGTGACAGACGCCGCATCAGTGGGCGCGCTCTTCAAGCACGTAACCCATGCCGCGCACAGTGTGGATTAACTTGTGTTCATGGTTGTCGTCGATTTTCAGGCGCAGGCGGCGGATCGCCACTTCGATCACGTTGGTGTCGCTGTCGAAGTTCATGTCCCACACTTGCGAGGCGATCAACGATTTGGGCAGCACTTCGCCCTGACGGCGCAACAGTAATTCCAGCAATGAAAACTCTTTGGCGGTGAGGTCGATGCGCTGACCGGCGCGCTCGACGCGGCGGCGGATCAGGTCCAGGCGCAAGTCGGCCAATTGCAGGCTGGTTTCTTGAGTGGTGCTGCTGCCGCGCCGTAACAGGCTGCGCACCCGGGCCAGCAGCTCGGAAAAGGCGAACGGTTTGACCAGATAATCATCGGCCCCCAGCTCCAGGCCATGCACGCGGTCTTCTACGGCATCGCGGGCGGTCAAGAACAGCACGGGAATATCCAGCCCGGCGCTGCGCACCGCTTGCAAGATCTGCCAGCCGTCGCGACCGGGCAGCATTACATCGAGAATCAACAGCGAGTAATCGCCCGTCAGGGCCAAATGCTGGCCGGTGATGCCGTCAGTGGCCAGTTCGGTGGTAAAGCCTGCTTCGCTCAAGCCTTGGCGCAGGTATTGGCCGGTTTTGGCCTGGTCTTCGACAATCAGCAGTTTCATGGGCAGCTCATCACAAAATTCACCTCAGCCTTATACAGGGCGGATTTGTTCGTAGGGTCAAGCTTACAAAGTTGTAATCTGGCGGTCAGTTGAATGCCAGTCGCGCCGCTTTAAGGTGGTGCAAAGACTGACTGCACGTTTCTGGAGGTAAGTATGACGGTACACAAGCGTTTGTCTCTCGCGGGTTGTTTGCTGGCGCTGAGCTTGCCGGTCATGGCCTCGCCGGGGGAACACTTTGATTTTGGTCATCCGGCGCCTGCCGCCAGTGCCACGCGTACGGTGGAAGTCGACATGACCGACATTGCCTTCAACCCCAAGACGCTGGATGTAAAAGCCGGCGAGACCGTGCGATTTGTGCTGGTCAACAAAGGCCAATTGCTGCACGAATTCAACCTGGGGCACGCGGCCATGCACTCGGCGCATCAAAAAGAGATGCTCGACATGCAGCAGAGCGGCATGTTGACGCCCACCGGCATTAATCACGCAGGTATGGACCACTCGGCGATGGGGCATGGCGGGATGAACATGCCGGGCATGAAGCATGATGACCCTAACAGCGTGCTGGTGGAGCCGGGTAAAACGGCCGAACTGACCTGGACCTTTAGCAACACCGACAACCTGGAATTTGCCTGCAATGTGCCCGGGCATTATCAGGCGGGCATGGTGGGGCAGCTGAAAGTTGCACCTTAAATCGGTCTGATCGTCTGCGGGGGCTGAAAGCCTGTAGAATTATCGGGTTTTTCTAGCCAGGTTTTTGTCATGCATCCCGCAGCCGAACATTCGCCGCTGGGCAAGTCCAGTGAATACATCAGTACCTACACCCCGTCCTTGCTGTTCCCGATCCCGCGTGCGACGAAATGGGCGGAGCTTGGGCTGAGCGCCGACACGCTGCCTTATGTGGGAGTGGACTTCTGGAACTGCTTCGAACTGTCGTGGCTGTTGCCTTCGGGCAAGCCCGTGGTGGCCATTGGCGAATTCGCCTTTGCTGCCGATTCGCCGAACATCGTCGAGTCCAAGTCTTTCAAGCTGTACCTGAACTCGCTGAACCAGACCGTGTTTGCCGATACGCAAACCCTGGAAGCCACCTTGCAGGCTGATTTGTCAGCCGCTTCTGGTAAGTCTGTGAGCGTGCGCGTGCGCAGCTTGAATGACGTTCAAGCAGATGGCGTCGGCGTTTTGCCGGGTGTGTGCATTGATGATCTGGACATTACGGTCAGCGATTACGCGCACCCGCGTCCTGAGTTGCTCAAGTGCGACCCGTCGCAGGTTGTGGAGGAGAGCGTGTACAGCCACTTGCTCAAGTCCAACTGCCCGGTCACCAGCCAGCCAGACTGGGGCACCGTGGTGGTGGAGTACCGTGGTGCAGCGCTGGATCACGCCAGTTTGTTGGCGTATCTGGTGAGCTTTCGCCAGCACTCAGACTTCCATGAGCAGTGTGTCGAGCGAATTTTTCTCGATTTGCAGCGTTTGCTCAAACCCGAGAAATTGACCGTATATGCGCGCTACGTGCGCCGTGGCGGGCTGGACATCAACCCGTACCGCAGTACCGAAAAGGTTGAATTCACCAACCTGCGGTTGGTTCGTCAGTAAGACGATTTGATCGTGTAGGAGCGAGCTTGTCTCGCGATCTTTTAAAAGATCAAAGATCGCGAGGCAAGCTCGCTCCTACAAGGTCAGGCCTGGTTCAGTTGCTTGGCCTGTTCCAGCACCGCTTCAACATGCCCTGGCACCTTAACGCCGCGCCATTCGTGACGCAGAACGCCGTCCTTGTCGATCAGGAAGGTGCTGCGGTCCACGCCCAGGTATTCCTTGCCGTAGAGCTTTTTCAGCTTGATCACGTCAAATAGCTGGCACAGGGCTTCGTCCTTGTCGCTCAGCAGCTCAAACGGAAACGCCTGCTTGGCCTTGAAGTTCTCGTGAGACTTGAGGCTGTCCCGTGATACGCCAAACACTTCGGTGTTGGCTGCCTGGAACTCTGCGTAGTGGTCACGAAAGCCCTGGCCTTCAGTGGTGCAGCCCGGCGTGCTGTCTTTGGGGTAGAAGTAAATCACCACCTGTTTGCCTTTGAGGGCCGACAGGCTAACGGTTTTCTCGCCGGTCGCCGGGATCTGGAAGTCGCTTACGGGTTGGTCAAGTGCAACGGCCATGAGGGGTTCCTTCCTTACATCGGGTTCTGTGGGCGCCACGGTTCGATCAGCGCGTCGAGGTTCAGGGCATCGGCGAAATCCAGGAACTGGTCGCGCAGCCAGCTGATTTGAACACCGGGCGGCAAGGTCACGGTGAACGTGGCGTTGAGCATGGTGCCGCCGGTTTGCGGGGCCTGATAGGTGTCGCAGGTCAGGTTTTCGAGTTCAACGTTGTGGTCCATGAAGAACTGGCACAGCTCGTTGATGATGTCCGAGCGGTAGGCCGAACTGACATAAGCCACGTACGGCAGTGCTTGCGGGCGAGTCTCAAGTGCCGCGCTGCGCACAACATTGACGTTGAACGCGTGGCGTTTGGCCAGGGAGGGCAGGCCGGCCTCAAGGCGGGCCAGGGCGTCCCAGCTGCCAGAAATTTCCAGTACCAGCGCGCTGCATTCGCCGTGGCGAGTCAGACGAGAGGTCACCACCGCGCAGCGATTTTCATGGCTGGCCCGGCACAGGACGTTAGTCAGCTCCATGGGATTGGCGCCGAGTGCACTGATGACAAGGAATTGTTCGCGGACTGTGGGGGTGGACATGCAGCCTTCCTAAAACGATGAGCGGTCAGTACGGTCGATGACGTGCGAGTCGAAAATCAGGCCCTTTATAAACAGCAAAAGCCCGCCAGCAGGCCGTTTCAGGCAATTTGCACACGCGGCAAACTGCGTTCTGTGGCGTGGGGGCAGGGTGTGAAATGCTGACATAAAGGCCCGTAAAACAGACGTTCGCACACATCAGTACCAATCAAAGGATGAAGGGTAGCGAAAAGCAACGCTAAGGGGAATGCTCATGAGGCGCGCTGTTGCTTGTGCAAGGGTCATGGCGCCAGTACCATTACGGCTCTCTTTTTCCGGCAGGAGCGGTTGCATGATTGTGGGCAGTATGGTGGCACTGGTCACACCTATGGATGCACAAGGACGTCTTGATTGGGACGCTCTGAGCAAACTGGTGGACTTTCACCTGCAAGCGGGCACCAACGCCATTGT
Source organism: Pseudomonas helleri (assembly GCF_045830615.1). Classification (NCBI taxonomy): domain Bacteria; kingdom Pseudomonadati; phylum Pseudomonadota; class Gammaproteobacteria; order Pseudomonadales; family Pseudomonadaceae; genus Pseudomonas; species Pseudomonas helleri. The sequence goes on from NZ_CP174501.1 coordinate 1,568,852, forward strand.
TGCCGTTGGCACCACAGGTGAATCAGCAACTCTGGATGTGAACGAACACATCGAAGTGATTCGTTACGTCGTCAAACAGGTGGCGGGGCGTATTCCGGTGATTGCCGGCACAGGCGCCAACTCGACACGTGAAGCGATCGAACTGACCTCCAACGCGAAGACCGCGGGCGCAGATGCTTGCCTGCTGGTGACGCCGTATTACAACAAGCCGACCCAAGAAGGCTTGTATCAGCACTTCAAGGCCATCGCCGAAGCGGTTGATATCCCGCAGATCCTCTACAACGTTCCGGGCCGTACGGCGTGCGACATGCTGCCAGAAACCGTGGTGCGCCTGTCGACAGTGAATAACATCATCGGCATCAAGGAAGCCACCGGCGACCTGAGCCGAGTGCGCGCCATCCTGGACCATGTAAGCAGCGATTTCCTGGTGTACTCCGGTGATGACGCCACGGCTGTAGAGCTGATGCTGCTCGGCGGCAAAGGCAACATCTCGGTGACCGCCAACGTTGCCCCGCGTGACATGAGCGAGCTGTGCGCCGCTGCGATGCGTGGCGATGCTGAAACGGCCCGCAAGATTCACGAAAAACTGATGCCGCTCAATAAAACCCTGTTTATCGAATCCAACCCGATCCCCGTGAAGTGGGCGCTGCATGAGATGGGCTTGATGCCAGACGGTATCCGTCTGCCGCTCACCTGGCTCAGCGAAGCCTGTCACGAACCGCTGCGGCAGGCCATGCGCCAGTCCGGCGTCCTGGTTTAATTGAGGAAGCATTACGCATGAAGCGATTGGCCGGACTTTCCGCACTAGCCGTGATTATTTCAAGCACCAGCGGCTGCGGTTGGCTGTGGGGCCCAGATGGGTACTTCCGGGACCGTGGCAGCGACTATTTGCAAGCTCAAGAAACTGCACCGATGAAACTGCCGCCGGGCGTTGTCACTGACAAGCGCCTGGTGCCGTTGTTGCCGATTCCGGCCAACGTGCCGGATGACAACGTCAAGGGCGAGTTTGAAGTACCCCGTCCACAACCTTTGGCGGCGATTACCAGCTCCGGCGACTACAGCCTGCAAAAAACCGGCGACAGCCGTTGGGTGTTGGCGCAGCACGTGCCGTCCGAGGTGTGGTCGGTTGCGATGCAATTCTTCCAGGACAACGGCTTCCGTATCGACGAGCAGCGCCCACAAACCGGCGAGTTCACCACCGCTTGGCAGCAGGCTGGCGAATTGTCCTCGCCGATTGCCCGTCACGTGACCAGCAGCGGCTTGGCTGCCGACAGCGAAACCCGTCTGCGGGTGCGCATCGAGCCAGGCGTGCAGCGCAACACCAGCGAAATCTACGTGGTCAGCGCCAACCGCCCGGCGGGCAGCACCGCCAATGTTGATTTCACACAGAACTCGGTGAACACCGGTCTGGATGCGGGCCTGGTTGACGAAATGCTGATCAGCATGAGCCGCAGCGCCGAGAAGGGCGGTTCGGTGTCGTTGCTGGCAGCCCGTGACTTCGATACCCCGGCGCGTGTCACCCTGAGCGAAGACGGCAGCGGCAACCCTGTTCTGAGCCTCACCGAAGACCTCGATCGTGCCTGGTCCAGTGTCGGTCGTGCACTTGAGCAAGGCGATTGGCGCGTTGAAGACATCAACCGCACATTGGGCCTGTACTACATCAACCTGGCGGAAAAAGCCGAGAAGAAGGACGAGAAACCTGGTTTCTTCTCCGGCCTCTTTGGTGGCAAGCCGAGCAAGGAAGAAGTTGAAGCCCGCGCCCAGCGTTATCAGGTTCGCCTGAGCAAGGTCGGCGACAGCGTACAAGTGACGGTTGAAGAGAACATCAACAAGAGCGCATCGCCAGAAGTGGCGCGCAAAGTGTTGAGCGAGATTCAAGACAACCTGGGCTGATTTTATGCGTTTTGCCGTTCTCGGCAGTGGTAGCCAAGGGAATGGCACGCTGATAGCCAGCGACAGCACCTATGTATTGGTCGATTGCGGTTTCTCGTTGCGAGAAACCGAGCGCCGCCTGGTTCGGTTAGGCGTCAGCCCGCACCAACTGAGCGCGATTCTGGTAACCCACGAACATGCAGATCATGTGCATGGCGTGGGTTTGCTGTCTCGGCGCTACAATTTGCCGGTGTATATGAGCCGTGGCACTCAGCGCGGGATGCGCAAACCACTGGAGCCGGCCGGTTTCGTGGCCGATGGTGAGACGCTGCAGATCGGCGCCCTGACCATCAGTGTGACTCGTGTGGCGCATGATGCTCAGGAGCCCACCCAATATGTGTTCAGTGATGGTCAGCGGCGCTTTGGCTTGTTGACCGACCTGGGTTCCTATTGCGCGGGCGTGCTGCACAGCTACCGCGATCTGGATGCGCTGATGATCGAGGCTAACCATTGCCGCGACCTGCTGGCCCGTGGTCACTACCCCTACTTTCTCAAGCAGCGAGTGGGTGGTCAGGAAGGACATTTGAACAACCATCAGGCCGCAAACCTGGTGGCCGAGTTGGGCTGGAAAGACCTGCAACACCTGGTGCTGGCCCACCTCAGCAGCAAGAACAACCTGCCGCAGCTGGCCCGACAATGTTTCGTCGACACCCTTGGGTGCGACCCGGACTGGCTGCAACTGGCGGATCAAGATTCAGGGCTCGACTGGCGCACAATCGCCTAGCCCACCTACTTAGCATGCGGAGCCCATCATGGAAAAACGTGAAGAACTCTATCGCGGTAAAGCGAAATCGGTTTACAAGACTGACGACGAAAACCGCTTGATCCTGTTGTTTCGCAACGACACCTCAGCATTTGATGGCAAGCGTATCGAGCAGCTCGATCGTAAAGGCATGGTGAACAACAAGTTCAACGCCTTCATCATGCAGAAACTCGAAGCCGCCGGCGTGCCGACGCAATTCGACAAACTGCTGGGCGACAACGAATGCCTGGTTAAAAAGCTCGACATGATCCCGGTTGAATGCGTTGTGCGTAACTACGCCGCAGGCAGCCTGGTCAAGCGTCTGGGTGTTGAAGAGGGCATGAAGCTCAACCCTTACACCTTCGAACTGTTCCTCAAGGACGACGCCAAGGGCGACCCGTTCATCAACGAATCCCACGTAGTGGCATTCGGTTGGGGCACAGCCGAGCAACTGGTTCGCATGAAAGAACTGTCGCTCAAAGTTAACGACGTGCTGAACAAACTGTTCGACGACGCTGGCTTGCTGCTGGTCGACTTCAAACTTGAATTCGGCGTATTCCACGACGGCACCATCGTCCTGGGCGACGAATTCAGCCCGGACGGCTGCCGTCTGTGGGACAAAGCCACTGGCAAGAAAATGGACAAAGACCGTTTCCGTCAGGGGCTGGGCGACGTTATCGAAGCCTACGAAGAAGTTGCAAACCGCCTCGGCGTCCCGCTTTAAGCTGTAAAAGCGCGCAAGCAACTGATAGCACGCGATTTTTTTGAAAAAAGGCTTTGCCTGAAATCAAAAGCGTTGTTATGATGCGCGCCGTTGGAGAGATGCCAGAGTGGCCGAATGGGACGGATTCGAAATCCGTTGTACTGGCGACAGTACCTAGGGTTCGAATCCCTATCTCTCCGCCATACAAATGAAAGCCCCGCAGATCAAGGTCTGCGGGGCTTTTTAGTTTTCCGATTGTACTACTCTGTTGTACTACTGATGCCATCATGTTTTGAAGTGGTACAACCCGGTTCGCGTTTGGGTTGGGTGGTGATGAGTTTGTTCTGTGCGGGGGGCGGGTCTTGTGAGGTCCGTCACGCAGTTTTAACTGATCCTGCTAACGGAGACTCGGGATGTAGGATGTACGCTCGTCCGCGGGCAGATAAAGTCACTTCAGCCCCCCAGCTACTTGGGAAAATGTCTATGAGGCTCGTGCTGAGTAAATCATCAATAGCTGCTTTACACACCAGCCGTGGCAGCTCTACCAGTCGGTAAAGCTCGCTGGCGTAGGTTGGAATATCCCTCTCCGCATTCTGGGTAATGACTGTCAAAACCTTCTGTGTAGCCTCATTGAGATGTGGTAGAGAAGGGTTCTGCCTGTCTCTTAAAAATCGCACGCTTCCTGATAGTTCTCTGATGACGCCTAGAAGGAATGCTACTACAGCTATTGCAGCGACAAATGCCGCCACAAGTAACCAAAGAGGCGCTGTAATCGGCTGAGCCATCCAAGCGAGTGCGGCTAATGCCCAAGTCCAAGCTGTGGAGATTAAAGGGCTAATTGAAGGCCAAAGATCTGTCGCCAGCATCTTGCTTGCGCCACTGATGGCTCCCAGAAAGAGTGTTGTAATAATTGCCCCGAGCGATAACAGAACTTTTTTGCGTTTTAAAATCATCTCTTCACCGCGTTCACGATTGATCTAGATATCACTACAGATGCTACCAGAGTGGCCATTATTTTAATGGCATGCTTGTTGGCTTTCTAATGGCGGGAGTAAGTCGTGAGGATCAATGTCTTGCCGAGAGTCGGCGTCTTGACCGAGGCAAGGTAGTATCAGCAAAGGCAGAGGGGGGCGAGAGGTGCAAGCAGAAGCAATCTGTCCGGACGAATCACGCCCCTGCCAGCTTGCACCAAAATTTCAGTGGCATCAGTCAAGCTGTGTAATGTGTATTGCACTGAGATTTAAGTTAACAACAAACAGGAAACTTTCACTCTCTTTCCAGACGAGCTTGCTCATCATCGCTGCCAAGCAAAGGTGGCTCGCTCCCCGATGGAAGATCCTCGGCCCTTGACTGAGTAGCCCATGTGATTTTAGTTATCTCAGAAATACGATCAACTATGGGTTTCAAGTTTCCCCCCACCTTCTTGAGCATCACGCTACCCTCTACAGTTAGACCGTAGAAATGGTCAAGATCCGACATCTTCTTATGCATCTCTGATTGCAATTTCTCAAGACGCTTTAAGAGGCGGCGTTTATGCTGGTCTTCCAATTCTTCATTGGTTGCGATGAGTTCTCGTAGCTCGTTTATGAGAGTTTGGATGCGTGCAACGTCACCTTCAGTGAATTCGTAAGCGAATGTAGATGTAATAATTCCTGCAAATTTCTTCTTCAATGATTCAAGTTTATGACTAGCCAACTGCTGATCTAGCTCATTCAAAACATTGGTTAAGAAGATTGAAATTGATAAGCAATCGCCATCTCTGTCGCCCTCTATATAGCCCGGGGATGCAATGAATTCAATTAGCCCTGCCTCCTCCATTGTTGAAATTAGAGCAAACCCTTCCAAAAGGAGTTCATGTTGCAAAGGTCCCCATGCAATGGTGTGCTTAACTTCGCTGATAACGAAATTACAGGTCGCGACAGCAGCCTGCAATGGATCGCTATGTATGCTATCAATTATTTCGTTTGGAATTCCCATAAGCCTTGTCCCTGTCAAATTTGAGAGAAGATAAGGGAGTAGAGGCACTTTGTCATCACTTATTGATTTGCTTACAAAATCCCTCAAGCACCCCCGCCAAATTTTCGGTGCACTTCTAGCCCGGACAGGTGTTTCGACTGAAAAAAATAATGAGACGGCCTGCTGCATGAACCACTTAGCAGGACACGGCTGGCCTATCTGAAAGGTGTCGCAAAATAGAAATAAGTCTGACGTTCTCGAAGCCCAGAGACGACAAGACCCCCGCGCTGGCGGGGTCTGGGGTGGCGTGTAAACCTTTCAGGCGGAGTACGATGGTTCAGCAGTGGTTCACACAGCCGCATCTTTAGCAGGGAAGTGGAGGGCTAGGTTCTTCATGACACGACTCACTTGCATTGACGACCATTGTCCGCCTCGACTTGTGGTGATGCTCTTATTGTTCAGACAGTCAGCAACTTGCTGTAGTGTTCGTCCACCTCTTCGGATGCACAGGTCGATAGGATCACGTACCGACTCTTGCCACGAGTTCACACGATCTTGAACAGCTTCACTGGCCTTGGTTCGGTTGGCATCTGTACGGCCTTTCTTAAGTGCCTCAGAGCGGCGTGCAATCTTATCAATAGACTGCGCATCACCTTCATCAGCACGCTTCTGGAGGGCTGCCAGAGCTTCCTTAGTTCGACTGGCGATGAATGAGCGTTCCTGTTCGGCCAGTGCTGCAAACAAGTGAAGTTGGAATTTGTCGGCCTGTGGCATGGTTGCCACTTTGAAATCCATCGTCTCATCCAACAGACGTGCAATGTGGTGAACCGAACGGGATAAACGATCCAGCTTGGCAACTACAAGTTTTGCCTTCGTCTGTTTGCACAGGGCCAAAGCCTTGGCACCTTCGGGGCGATCCTCGATAGCCAACTTACCCGACACAACGTCCACGAACTCACCAACGATGTTCCAGCTATTCTGTTGGGCTGCACGAGCGATGTACTCGCGTTGAGCTTCAAGACCCAGCCCGCTCTCACCTTGCCCATGACTGGACACACGGCAGTAGCTCACTACGTCGATTGTGTTGGTGGTAGTGATACTGGTCATGATCTCGCCCTCTGAATTCTGCCTGAGAGCAATAATAATATATCATGAATGGTCGTTCTAGAAATGTTATATGCATTTTCTGCTGTCATTCATGCTCTGATCTTGAGATTTCTGCCATAATTTCAGATGCGTTCCTATTGAGAGCTTTTAACGCGACTCAAAATGGATGGAGCGGCTGAAACTCAAGCACTGGATGGGCTGACCCTCCTCAGATGCGACTTGGTAGAAAAAAACAACGGTTTTCTCATTAAAAACTGTTTTCTGCTGCGATAAGCGGCCTTTGCTACGCACAAGAAAGCTGAAGGCCCCGTAGAATCAGGGCTACAGACGTTCTAGAATAAATATCTGGCTGTGAATTTGCCAAATAGCCGAGGTTTACTGGGGGTTTCCAGAGGTTTTCAAGGGGTTTTTGTACGCGTATTACAGCGTGAGATGCACTTGAAAAGTTGTCATGATAAGATGGCAATATGACACTACAGGATGTAATTTTCATGAAAATGGCTGCTATTACCCTAGCGCTTTTAGCAAGTACGTCAGCTTGGGCAAAACCGGACAAAACAAACGATACTGTAATTAATGATCGATTTTTCTTGACGGACGAATGCGACAAGTACTTAGACTCAGTCCAAGACAATAAGAAAGTAATTATCTTCAGAGCCACCCCAACTTTAGTAATAAATGATTCATTACACTACATTACCGCAGGCGAGACCTTGTTGGCTGATCTGGAACCCCTCCTTAAAAAGAGCGGCATACATTACAACGAAGAATTCACAGCAGCTAAAACAACACTGCACGGCAAATTTAATATGCTAGAGGACTTTGTAGGAGATGAGAATTATTCACCTGAAAAATCTAAGGCGGAAGAAGCTGAGCTAATAAATTTTTTAAAAAATGAACACGATGATATAAGAGCAGCGACAACTAAATACTTGACTTGCAGCCTGATCGCCAGTGGCACTGGATTTGGCCAGAATGCAGAGTACTATAAAAGATACATAGATTTTGTGGCTACTCGTCCTTCAAAGGCAGAAGTTGGCTACTTTGAGGTGTCAACCAGCAAAGCATTTGCAACCAACGAGATTGGAACTGGCAATAAGTATGCAGAACCTAAGCAATGGGAAGGATCACGGTTTTTCGTTGTTGATGCCTCATTCAAGAACGTCGACACAGAGTCGCGCCTTCCATCTGGGGGCAGTTTATTTATAAACTACAACGGGAAAGAGTACGAATTCGACACTGTTGAACCTATTATGCTAGAAGGCTATAACATCTGGTTTAAAAGTATAAATCCACTAATTACGATGAAAACTAAAATTGTCTATCGCATTCCTAATGAAGTGAGTGGGGAAGTATTTTGGAGGCCAGGAAGAAACCCATCTGATACTCGCCTTTGGGTAGGTAAAGTTACATCAGTAAAGTAGTAAGCCCTGTGGATTGAATTCCTAGCGTGATGATCAAACTACGAACAATGGTTCGCTTGAGGCCACTGAAGCAGCGGCTACCAAGGCAGCGGGACTGAAAACGCACATTGCTGCGTCCACAGAAAATGGCTGTAAGCCACGTAATATAAGGGCTTCAAGCGAATCGCACCGTGTGCGTTACACTTCTACTGCATGCATGCATGCGTTTGTTTCAGAACGGCACTGGGTCGTAATCATGATCCAATGATGCTGGGACGGTGTACAAGGCGTCTAGAGCAACGTAAGGCAGATCATGATTCATGTCTTCAAGGAACGACTCTGTTACGTTCAGGGGAGCTTGCAGAGGCTTGTCAACAACTAGCAAAAGGGCTGCTGTTGGACGGTATAGCTGCGGACTTGCTAATGCCTTGGCGTACATTGCGTCGATGATCGAAGCGACGGTGTGGACTGGCCGTCCATGCAGCATGTCAAAAATCAATCGTAGGTCGATGACGTCAAAGCTGAAGTTGTAACTGAAGCGCCGCCCTGTATTGGCAAGCAGGAACTGGATGCGTTCAAGGGCGGGTAACAATTCGGGTCGATAGCTGTTGCCGATGCGTTCCCATTCGCTCAGGAGAACACTGGTATCGTTGTGGTAGTCGAGCCACACACGGAAATCACCCACAGGATCCTTACCTTCAAGCTGGCGCCGGATACCACCTAGAATACGAGCTGACGCTGTTCCGATTATCTTCAAATGCTCTGCATGATCAGGATTGGCTGGGTCGAGATTATCAATCAGCCACGAATAGTGTTCTTGCCGCTTACTAGGCTCGATCTTGCGGGATCGGACAACAGCCTGAACCACGTCCTCTCCGATTAACTGGATAACGCGTTGCAACACCTCTGAGACGCTATCGTCTTTGGACACTGCGAATCGCGGCAAGATCTCTGTACGGGGGATTGAGGTGCCGCCGCTGTAGTGGTTTGTACCGTGAGAACGATTGAGTGCCATTGGTGCAATGACAAGATTGTCAGCTCTGAATAGGCCGACTGACGTTTTGCCTCGTACAGGGGCAATGTGGGAAAGCTCAAACGGATCTTCACCCATACTTTTGCGTAGACCATAAGCATTCATCTTCTGACAACTTGCATATACATCGTAAAGATCTTCAAGCTGTTGCTGGTCGAAGTCATGATAAATCTGGATGGTGCGGGCTCTGATAGCCTGACGGGCAAGCTCGTAGAAGAATGGGGAAGTGCTGGCGCTGGCAATCTTCTTAACGCGACGAGCTATGTTGTGGGAAGTGGTGCGGCATGAAGGGTTACAGAATTTCGCTGTCTTGCTTCTGGTGCGAAAGCGCTTCTTGCACTGAGGGCATGTCGGGCGGCGTTCAGTTGTTGTTCGGGTTCTTGCAGTCATTGTTATAGGCTCCATTATGGTTGGCGTTTATAGGATTTTGGGCTTTGGGGTTGCACGGATCAGAGTGAAAGCAGCGAGCGTTGCAATAACGTCGCCGCTTCTGTACTGAGAACACGTGACCGCAATGATTACATGTACAGGTCTTGTTCATTCTTACCTCTCAGATGATGGGAACTAGGATTTGTCAGATGTGGTAACAGCGTTACTTGGAAAGTTCCAGACGAACACGAGCTTCGATAGCATCGCGTTGAGCCTGACGCTCTGCTGCTAACTCTTTTTCAACCTGACGATCAATCGCAGCCTCTTCAAGTGCTACTTGACGCTCTACAATCAGGCGATTACTTTCATCAAGCTCGCGCCTGTACTCGGCTTCAACTGCTGCATGAATCACTTTAATGTCAGCTTCTTGCTCTGCTTGTGGCTTATAAAAATAGATGTGGTTAGAAGTACCAGCGTATGGCATCGTCCCAAGCTCGTGCAGCGTGTAGCCCTCTTCAATCTTGGCTAGGTACACAGGAATAAGCTGGGCTGGAGCCAGAACAAGCTCAGAGATGTAAGCACCTACCACCATCTTGCCGATTGGTCTGCCTGTTTTTGGGTCAGTGTCGGCGTGGGCATCGTATCCATGTTGGCGGTTGTTGTAGGAGGCTATAGCGGCTTCCTTGAGGGCGTTAAGTTCTTGTTTACTGGGTTTGCGTAGAATAGACATGATTTGTCTCCTGTATGTTTAGTTGTAAGTACATGGCTGTGATGTATTCAGCAGCTACGAGTTGGTTTGCACGATCTGTGTTTGTTAGCAGTGGAACAAGAGCCGCTTTGGCTCTAGCCCGGTATAGACGCATGTAGCATTTATGTGAGCAAACGGTTTTATCTTTGCGGCGGTATGTCATTGATTGCCCGCAGACCGGGCAGGTGGAAACGTGAAGTATGGCCATTATTAGCCCTCCGAAGTTAGTGAGATGATTTTGTGAAGACGAAAAAAAGAGAGAGCGTTTGGAGGCGCCCTCTCTAGTTGCGATGTTCCCTGAGAGACACCGTTTGCAGAAATACGAAGTTACACTCTAGCTGGAGGATACCGATTGGAGGCGGCTTAACAACTAAGGAGTAACTTCATCTCTGCTTACATATCTATGTTATCACGGAAGTTGTAGAAGTCAATGCCGGGGGTTGCAATTAGCCAAATAAAAGTGTACAGCTAGTGAGCTAGCTGCTAGTTACGCCCTCAACTACTAAGCCAGTTGCAATATTAATAAATGCTTCGCCATTCCACTGCAGATGTTTCCGCCCCAACTCCCCTGATTCGTAACGCGCTTCTTGCTCAAGGAATGCAGCGGATGCAGCTTTAAGGTCGCAGGGAAGGGAGTTTGGAAATGGCTACCAGTTTCTGTGCTGTTGTAGCACCTTGGCTGTATACGTCGAAAGTTACAGTTCCTGTTTCATGGCCAATCAACTCTGCAATGAGTTCACTTCTTACATCTGCTCTGTGAAGCTGTGTGACGACCGTTTTACGAATGGAATGGAACACATGTTGACTACCAAACCCCTGTGCTTCTTTGAGTCTGCCAAATGCCTTGGAAAGAGCATCAGATCTGATACCGTATTTGTTCATGTTATCAGATGGTACTAGATATCCGTCCTTGGATTGCTCAACCAAACGGTCAACTAGGGTAGCTAGGGCAGGGTGTATTGGTACAGAGCGGATGCCTGCTGCTGTCTTCGAGTCGACAATGTCGAAGCTCTTTATGCCGTCTGGTTCAATGACGTGCTCTGCCTTCAATTGGCATAGCTCTTCGATGCGAGCACCGGTGTATGTGCCAAGAAGAATAAGATCGGCAAGGGTGGCATGCCCCCCGATTGACGCTGCTGCATGTAGTTTGGCGATGTCTTCCAGATTGAAATCTTTTCGCTGAGCGTCTGTTTTGGCCTTTCCCCTAACCTGTGGCAGATCATGATTTTCGAAGGGGTTTGCACGATCCTTGAAGTCTTCTCGCCACCGGACATCGTGCTTCATTGCCCACCGCCAGAAGACGCTTCCGGCCAGTAGATATTGTGTGAGCGTCTTACTGGTCAACTTGAGGGAGTCCAGCCAAGCTGATACAGCGTCAAAGTCGAGACTACGTTCTCCCGCTTTCAAGAAATCGGAAAGTTTCTCCAGCTTTGATTCCTGCTGGTCGATGGTCTTCGCTGCAATGGCTCGACCTTGCCGGTGCTCACGGAATATTGCCAGTCGGGCCTTGTTAATTGGCGACTTTGATTTGTAGCTGGACGGGTCTTTCGTCAACGTCTCCAGCTCTGTCCGTTGCTGTGCGGTGAGCTGATGGCGCCTCATGAGCTGGAGTGGCACCATTCTCTTGAACATGTTGGCGAGAAAATCTTCATGCTGCAGGTCGCCGGTCAGCCCATTTGCCCTTTTGGTTTTGACGAGCGTGGTGATGATTTCAACCAAGTCAGGATCAGCCATAATTTTGGCTAGCATTTTAGGGTCTGCTGCTGGCAGGTCTGGCACCGTCTCTCCAATCAGTTTGCGCTTCTGGTCGGTAGCCAATTGGTCGAACTGTTGTAGTTGAGAAATGACGCTAGTTTGCCATTCCTCGGGCAGCGCTCTTTTCTTTCGCGCTGCTGCAAATGCTGCTTTCCAGTCTGAGAGTATGCTCAGGCGTCGATTCATCGCCTCGGATCGTAGTCCGGTCTTCAATGATTGGATGAGAACCGTTTTTCCACCCATTGCCTTTCGCACATCAATAGGTACTGCCAGCCGCACATACCAAGTGGACTCGCCTTTCTTTTGAATCAGATTGTCAGCCATTGGTACGCCGGTAGGGTAGGTAGGTGATACGGCAGATTGTACTACTCGATTGTACTACTATCGGGTCGTAAAGCCCATGTATACGGCAGGCATTGAGGCTAAACGACGTTTATGGTGAGTCCCTATCTCTCCGCCATACAAATGAAAGCCCCGCAGATCAAGGTCTGCGGGGCTTTTTTGTTTTCTGGTTGTATGCTTTGTACCCACCCTCAAAGGCTCGATCAAAACCGTATTCGATATCAACCAAGAGCCAGTAGATGAAGTGCAACCGTATCAGGGAGCAAGAACGCTCTGTGATTAGCCGTGGCGCACTTCGTTTAATAACTCTGGGTGGTGATCAAGCAGCTTCAACAGCTTGACCAAGGCCAGAGGCGGTTTGGTTTTGCCGTTTTCATAGCGGGAAAATGCGTTTACGCCGCCTCCGAAAATCTCGGCGGCTTCGCGTTGATCGAGGTCCAGCTTTTTACGCACAGTGGTAATAAAGGCTGGATCAACAATCGAGGCATTGACTTGCTTGTTGAAGGTCAGCATTGCGCCGCTGACACGACTCGATTGGCTGGCATCCAGTACTGCTTCACCGCAAGCCGGGCAGAACTCGCCAGTCACTTGCGGGATCAGTGTGGATTCGCTCTTGTAGGTATAAGGCAGATCTCGGGTGTCATGCACCAGTTCTGCCGCACCGCAAGATGGACATTTCATGTTCATAACTCCTTGAAAGACACGATGAGTACATCATCAATGATCGTGAGTTTCAGATAGACCTCGCCAGCGTGAGTGTTACGCCGGTATACGTCTTGCCAGATTTTGTGATCGGCATGCGTGGTCATGCTTTTATAGAAATCAGTGGGGGCTAATGCCAGAACCACGCTGACGATGCCGTCAAAGTCAAAGCCCAGGGCTGCACCGCCGATCAGTGCTGACTGGGTAGAGCGAACCTTTCCTGCTTCAATCAAGGCTTTGACGGTGTGCAGCTTGCAATGCGGGGTCTTTTTCTCCATGGGCTGAAATTAACCTACTTGGTTTTATTTGGCAAATAGGTTAATTGTGTCAGCGCTGCATTCGTCAATGTTTTTTTGATTTTTTGGCTTAGTCTTGTTCCGCTGACCCGGCTCTATCACCCAACGGATCAGCAGATTCGACATGCTGCCCTTAACCTCTTTCAGCCCCCACCTGCAAGTCAGCCGGCTCTGCCACCAAGTTATTGCTCACATTGCGCCCCAGCACCAGCACGGTGGCAAAGCCGCAGCCGACCAGTGCGGTGGCGAGGCTGAATAGCATCGCGCTGCCCATTTGGTCGACGATCTGGCCGCCGAAGAATGAGCCCAGAGCAATAATCACCTGGAACAAGGCGATGAACAGCGGCATGCCGCGTTCGACGTCTTTGGGGGCGACGACGAACATCCAGATGCTGGCGCACGTCGGGAAGGCACCGAAGGCAAAGCCCCAGAGTGCGATGAGCATGACGGCACCGGTCATGTGGGTGGCGAAAAGGGGGAACAGGGCGGTGCTGGCGCCGATCATAAGTGCCACCAGTAGCAGGGTGTAGCGCACGCTGCGGTTGGCCGCGAAGCTGGCAAAAAAGTTACCCAGAACCCCGGCCGCGCCGTAGAGCAGCAACAGGGAACCAATGGTCGGTCCATCGAAGCCCGAGCTGTTTTTAAAGAACGGCGCAACGTAGGTGTATGCCGCAAAGTGGGCCAGGCCGATGAGCAATACGGCGATCAGGCCAACCCGGGATTTCGGGTTGATAAACAAGGCAGGCAGGTCGCTGACCAAAATGGCCTTTTCCGGATTGAGGCGCGGCAATAGAAAAATCTGCGCCAGCAGCACCGGCAAGCCCAGCAGCGCGGTGATCAGGAACGTCATGCGCCAACCCATCAGGCCGCTCAGCCAAGTACCCACGGGCACACCCAACACGGTGGCCAGCGTCACTCCGAACATGATGATTGAGGTTGCCTGGGCGACGCTCACGCCTTTGGGGGCCAGCCTGCCGCTGAGTCCGATTGCGGTCGCCCAGAAGCCGCCGATGCTGATACCCAGTAATGCGCGGCCTAACAGCAGCAAATTAAAGTCGCTGGCGACGGCTACTACCGAGTTGGCGACAATCATCAGTAGGGTCAAGCCGATTAGCAGATAACGGCGGTCCATGGCGCCGATACCGACGGACAGTAAAGGGGCGGCGAGCGCCGCCATGATGCCGGGCAAGGTTACCATCAGCCCGGCGTGGCCTGCGCTGATGCCAAGGTCGGTGGCGACGTCGTTGAGCACGCCCACCGGGAGAAATTCGCTGGTCACTAAGGCAAAGGCGCCTACGCAGACCGACAGAATCGCCATCCACTGCTGTTTGACGCTTTGCTGATTATGTTCGGGTAGGCCGCTGGAGGCCTGGCTTGCGCTTGGCATGGAGTGGGGTTCCAGGATGGATATCGCCTGAAGCCAGGCGAGGAGGGAATTGGGAGACGATTATATGAAGCCATTTCGGCAAGCGGGCAGGCGGTCGTTTCGATAGTGATCATCAGTGTAATTAATGCGATGACCCGGTTGCTTTCGCGAGGTAGAACAGTGGCTTACTGAGCGACGGATGTTTGCACGTGTGACAAATATCTCAGGGTTGATGCGTCAATCGCTTGACGAAATATTTTTGACTGTCATTTTTCTGAACATGAACAGTAAATGCAGTTTGCACATTAGGGAATGAGAGCTATTATCCGGGTGTCTTTGTGCCATGACCCGGTGGCGCCATGATCAAACTGTCCATGAAAAACTCGATGTGCCCTCTCGGCGTTGTATGGAGTGGCCATCTGCTGATTTTTTTTGCAATCGCTTCGAGCTCTCGAGAAAATTTCGAGCGGGGTGAAATTTCATAGACGGCTCGTCGTTTGTGGGTGGCGTACCGCACGGCGAGATCTTCGGGTAAGTTGCCAACATACATAAGTGACAAGTCAACGTTGCAGGAGGTGAGGGCAAGCAGTTTGCTAAATGCATCGCGGCCTTCCACAGGGCTATACGTTCTATTACTGATAACTCTGAATTTTCTGATTTTGTATTGGTTATTTAGCGTATAGATAAGCGCGTGTGCATTCAGGATCGAGGCGGGTTCATTACAGATGACCACCAAGACTTCGTGAGCGGCACGTGTGAAGTTCAGGACAGAATCATTGGCCCCGGAGGCAGTGTCTACAACCAGAACATCCACTTCAGTCTGGATCTCGTTGAACGCGTTTATAATCCCGACGTGATGAGCGGTTAGAAGACCGTGCATCGTTTTTGAGTAGGGGGTGCCGAGTATCAAGTTGATGTCTCGGGGGCCAGTGTGCAGTATTTCGGTGAATGTGCAGTTGCCTTCAATCAAGTTTGAGAGTGTTCTCTGCGGCCTGATATTCAGCAGTGTATCGATGCAGGGCAGTTCAAGGTTGCCGTCCAGTAATGCAACCCTCTGCCCTAAGGTGGCCAGGGCAATGGATAGATTGATGGCCAATGTGCTTTTGCCGGTGCCTCCTTTGCCGCCGGTAATGGCAATGACCTGAACCGAATGCTTTTTTTTCATGAAGATAACGCCGTCCTTAGCGAGTTGCGCAAGTGTAAACTTGCCGGGTTATAATTTTATTCTTATTTTGTAGTGGCTATGTTTGTCTCTGAAAGCACCCGTGTCCCCCGTGAGTAAAAAGCGCGTGGCTCTTAATGCGGCGGTACTTCGGGAACAGTGCAGTGATCGTATTTTTTTATAAGCCCACCACCATCCGCGTTTTTTTCTATGATTGTCCATGGGGTTGATACTTCTTGGGTTTTTTAGAGACTTGCTGTGTGATTTCATTCTCCCATGCGCATGGTTTAATCATAAGTGTCCCCTGAGGCTAATAGTATGTCCTGAAGCGCAACAGCATTGACTCAGTCCTGTAGCAGGATTAATTCTATAGAGTCTGTTGTGCACGTTATTTTATGTCTGAAAATTAGAAGGCACTCGTTCGTGCTCTTGTTTGTTCCGTGGATGAATGAATGTATAGAATTCGAAAATCATATGTTTACTTGCTCTGTCGAGCGTTGGGGACTGTCTATAAGTCCAGTGAAACATTTCATGATTATGTCGATGACACGGAATTTGTTGAAATCCAGTCGGTGTATGAGTGGTTGGCCAATCTTGCTGTAACTTCTTGCGATCCGGATCTAGGACTAAGGGCGTACAGGAACATGCACCCCGCCATGCTGGGGGCGTTGGGATATGCAGTCATGTCATGTGCGACATTGGGGGGAGCCCTTGAACGCCTGGTAAATTATTATCCCTTGATCAGCAGTGGTTCATTGTTAAAGCTGGAATTACATGACCATATCGTAAAAATTGTCAGTATTGAGGTGACCAAAAAAGTGCCCCGCGTCTTTATAGACGCAGGCTTCTCAATTTTACTGGCGCTGATCAGGTGGCTGGTCCCACATTATTATGTGGTGCCGTTGGGGGTTGAATTAGTCTATGCTCCTCCCGGCGAAAGAGGGGGGTTGGAAGAGGTGTTTGGGCGGAATTTAAAGTTTTCAGCAGGTCATAATGTATTGGTTTTTCCTCGGGAAATTTGCAATTACCCGCTGATTACAGCATCGCCGAAGTTAGACCGTCTGCACGCTGATTTTCTTAAAGTTCAACTGGAATCATCGCCCACCGGTTTCGCATCATCGAAGATAAGAAGAGCCGTTGCGCAAAGTTTAGCCCTGGGCGTTACCCCGACATTGGATTCAATTGCGGACGCACTCAAAGTGAGCAAAAGAACCCTGCAGTACTCTTTAAGGAATGAGGGGCTCAGCTTTTCCATGGTGTACAACGATGTCAGGCAAGCTTTGGCGCATGATTACTTGCGGCACTCGGTATACAGTATTAAATATATTTCTGCGACGTTGGGCTTTAGCGATCAGAGTAGTTTCTATAAAGCCTCTTTGAGGTGGTTTGGGATGACGCCTCAGAACTACAGGGATTTGTCTTGAATCTTTAGTGGTGATAGTCAGGAGTTTTGGTTTTAGCTTTTATTTCTATTTATTTGTTGTCATAAAAAATACATATTTTGTTTTTGGCGATTTATGGGTGTGCGTGACTTTGCTTTTCCTGTCAGCTATTTAGCTGCTTTGAAATGATCATCGCTCTAAGCGTGGATGACAGTTAGTAATCGATATATTTTTTAAAAAAAGTTTTTGCGTTATGGCTTTGTCAGGGGTGTTCCAGACCTGTCGGTGACAATCAGAAGCGCGAAAGGGGAGGCCATCCATAGCCTTTTAATGTCTCGATTTTTCCATAGAAACATGGCGAAAAGGCAGACGAATTATATCGGTGTTCATTCAACTTACGGCGGGCTTGCTCACTGCCAATAATAAAAAAGGCGGGCGTCTAAGTGCATCTGTTAATGATGGGCGCTCTTTTAGTGCATGCGGCAAAGGCGTGGGTTCGCCCAGATGATCCAGGCGAAAACCCGCGGCTATCAGTGTGTTGACGTAGGTTTGCAGAGTCCGGTGAAACTTGGTCACGTTCTCTACAAACCAACGGCTTTGGCGTTCTGTTTCATAGTGGTAATTGTCCAGTGGCCAATGCAGGCGTTCACCCTCAGGGCTGAGGACCCAGCCGCTGGGCTGCGCCGTACAGAGCGGGTGTTCGACTGAAAAAACGAATTGACCACCGGGGACAAGGCTTGCGTACACGCGTTTGACTACCGCTGCATAATCATCGACGTAGTGCAGCGCCAGCGATGACACCACCAGATCAAAAGCTTGAGCCTCGGGTGTGAAGCTTTCGATCGGGTGATGGACATACACAATCTTGTCGTCATGGGTGAGGTGCCGGGCCTCAGACAACATCTTTTGTGAAATATCGACAGCAGTGACCTTCTGGGCGCCCTGGCTGCGAGCAGCGCTTCTGCTGTGCTGCTGTTGGCGCAGCACTGGGGAAGCTCGTCTGAGGATGTGCTGATCAGCCAGCCAGCGCATTGAGTACGTGTACCGGGTCATTATGGATGGCTTTTAACAGGGCTTTGGCGGGGCCGGTGGGCTCTCTACAGCCTTGTTCCCAGTTACGTAAAGTACCGAGTTGAACGTCAATCAGCGCTGCAAATTAGGCTTACGTCAGACCTGTTGCTTTACGGATCTCTTTTACTTGCAGTGCGTCAACGTAAACTCACGGGACGGACGACGTTCGCCTCGGACAATCCTAAATCGACTTGGCCCACTACTTTAGCGGCTTAGTTGTTACTAAACTTCATCGCCTTCACCACATCGCAGGGCGTAAGGCCGGAATCCTAAGTGGCCGTTGCCGCAGCAATGGAGATGTACGAAAAATCAAGGCCTCTCACCACGCCTCTCCCGAAGGAGAGGGAACCGATTGGGGGATGCTGAAGATATCCGGTGACCTGTTTGCTGCGCGAAAGCGCGGCGTCGAGGACGGGGCGGCAGATCCACACACACGTGTGATTGACTCAGCCCTTCACCAATCCCCGAATATCCACCGTCTCCAGAATGTTCTTCGGCGCACCGTGGCGCGCTATTTCGAGCATCGCCAAGCCGATTTCTTCGTCGACAACACGTACTTCGGCAGTAACTTGCGGACAATCGACAGCAAGGGCGAGGTCAGCACATAGAACGCGTTGTACATCGGCGTCTTCGAACGCGCGCAGTGCAACGGCTGGAAATCCAGGAAGCCCTCGAGATTTGGCGAATCGATGGTGATCATGTTCGCAAGAGAAAATCAATTGCTCCAAAAATACCTCACCTCATCCAGCGTCACGCCACCACGCACGAGCGTGCGGCAACTGCCAGGCTCTTCTGTTCCACCAAGGCCCTTATAGAAACGAATGGCCCTTTCGTTGCCAGATAAAACCCATAAGGTGATGCGTTTATAACCTTGATCAAGCAAACGCTTAAAACCCGCCTGCCACAATTGGGCGCCAATACCCTTACTCCAATATTCTGCCAAAACGTAGATCGCCATGACTTCTCCCGATGCTGCTTCGGGCGTGTTTTCATCACGACAAGGCCCCAGCGAAAGCCAACCAATAATGATTCCCTCCACTTCGGCGACTAAAACGTCAGCGTCTTTGCCTTCAATTGTGCGGGCCCAATAGGTCTCTCTTTGAGGCAATGTCGCACTAAGGGAGGCTAAATAGTCAGTGGGCATCAGATCAAGATAAGCGTGTTGCCAACTACTGACATGAACTTGAGCGATGCGTTTCGCATCCTCGGGTAATGCGTCACGAATCATAGCCATCCCTCTCAAGCGTTGTGTCTCGCATAAAAGCTGCTCCAGACAGGATGCCCGGACGCTTACGGAAACTGTAGGAGCGAGCTTGCCTCGCGATCTTTTAAAAGTTCAAAAGATCGCGAGGCAAGCTCGCTCCTACACACATGTGATTGACTCAGCCCTTCATTAATCCCCGAATTTCCGCCGTCTCCAGAATGCTTTCGGCGCACCATGGCACGCTACTTCGAGTATGGCCAAGCCGATTTCTTCAGTCGACAACACGTACTTGGGCAGTAGCTTGCGGGCAATCGACAGCAAGGGCGAGGTCAGCACATAGAACGCGTTGTACATCGGCGTCTTAGAACGCCCCGTGCAACGGCTGGATTACCCCAGGACGAAACATGTAAGCCGCCTTTACACACAGCAGCAAGGCGCCAAGTGGCTTGCAACTCAGGTAATCGGCACGAACTCCTCAACCGCATCCGGCCAAGGGCTCAGTACTTCAAAGCCGTTGTCGGTCACCGCTACCATGTGTTCCCACTGGGCCGACAGCGACAAATCCTTGGTGACCACGGTCCACTGGTCAGCCAGGGTTTTGACATGGCGCTTGCCCGCGTTGAGCATCGGCTCGACGGTGAAAATCATGCCGGTTTTAAGCTTCATGCCCTGGCCCGGATAACCGTAATGGAGGATCTGCGGTTCGTCGTGATAGACCGTGCCGATGCCGTGGCCGCAGTACTCGCGCACCACGCTGAAGCCTTCTTTTTCGGCAACGGTCTGGATCGCGTGGCCAATGTCGCCCAGGGTTGCGCCGGGGCGGACCTGGCGAATACCGGCGCACATGGCCTCATACGTGGTCTTGACCAGATGCCGCGCTTGCGGGCTCGGTTCGCCCACGTAGTACATGCGGCTGGTGTCGCCGTACCAGCCATCCTTTACCACGGCGATGTCGATGTTGACGATGTCGCCATCGTGCAGCACCCGGCCCGACGGGATGCCGTGGCACACCACTTCATTGACCGAGGTGCACACGGTTTTGGGGAAGCCGTGGTAGCCGACGTTGCCGGGAATGGCCTTTTGCACATTGACGATGTAGTCATGGCAAATCTTGTCGAGCTGGTCGGTGGTCACCCCTGCTTTGACGTGCGGGGTGATCATCGCCAGTACTTCAGCCGCGAGCATGCCGGCGACTTTGGACTGGGCGATTTGGGCCGGTGTGTTGATAACCACGTGCGCTCTCATGGGCGGGCTCCTGCTGCAGCCTGTGCCGAATCAGCCAATTGGCACAGCTGTTTTAAATCGAGACCGCCCTCAAGCTCGGCGCGAATCAGTAAGCGACTGATCTGGTTGTGATCCAGGTCCGGGTACAGCTCTGTGAGCATGCCAATGCGCATCCAGTGCTCTGCCTGAGCATTGATCGAGCGACTGAGCGCGTTGCTGGCGATGCGCAGATTTTCGTGCATGGCGTCCGAGATTTTTACGATGCCCATCAAATGACCCAAGATGAAATGTATATGGAATGTAAGCGAAACGTATATTAGGCGATGAGCCACGAAATCTGCAATACGCAGTCATGGACAGGCCCAAGGGTCGATCCCTATGCTGGGGCCATTACAAAAACAATCAAGAACGCCATGAACCCCAACTCTTCCCTCCATGTGTTGTTGCAGTGGCTTGCCCGGCCGCACCGTAGCCTGGTGGCGCGCTATACGTTGTTGTCCGTTGTGGTCATGAGCGTGGCGCTGATTACCCTGGCGATTTTTTATGAGCAACTGGCCAAGGACTTGCTCAACCGCCTCACCGGCGAGCGGCTGGATGCCCAGGCATTGTCGACGGCCAACCGCCTGTCCTCCTTTCTGGATGATCGCTTCTACCAGCTCTCGGCGCTGTCCAATCACCCCAACATGCCTGAATTCATAGTCGATCAATCGCGGCTGATCAGCGACGTCGACTCGCTGCTCAAGCTGGAAGGGGACTTGCCCTTTATGTACGGCGTGCTGTTTTTTGATGAGCAGGACCGCTTGATCAAAGTACTGCCGGGCCAGTCTGCATCGGGGGAGCCGTACTGGGGCAGTGAACACTGGTCCATCGCCGGTTTGCCGGTGCAATGGGTCGGTGACGTCGAAGTGATAGGGCCGCTGCTGCCCAAGGCGGGCGGCTCGGGCAGCTTTCTGATTCGCAAGAGCATCCGCATCGGGCGTACCAACCAGAAAGTGCGCATAGCCCTGCATTTACGCTTGGCCTCCTTGAGCGAGTTGCTGGTCAGTGCCGGTATGGGCGGCGTGGTTGCGCCGTTGTTGCGCGTGCCTGGCGGCGCATTTATCGATCCCACCGGGCGGCCCGTCAAGGCGCCGGGGCAATGGCATGAAGGGCCGATGATTTTGCCCGGCTGGCAACTGGTATTCAGTGTCGAGCCGGGGGCCATCCTCAAGTCTCTGAACGATGCGCGCTGGTGGCTGTACTGGGTGGCGGCGGGGTTTATCGGGTTCATCCTCATTGTGTTCTTTACCCTCTCGCGGCAGTTGCGTGCGCGGGTCAGCACCTTGCTGCAAGGCGCCCATCAACTGTCCATGGGCGACTTAAGCTATCGCCTCGCGCTACAACCTAAAGATGATGAAATCAGCCATGTGGCCCGCGCCTTTAACGTGATGGCCGAGCGTCTGGCGCAGGTCATGGACCAGACCGTGCGCAGCGAAAACCTCGCCGTGCTGGGCACCTTTGCCACGGGCGTGGCCCATGAAGTGCGCAACCCGCTGGCGACCATGAAAACCACGGTGCAAGCCTTGCTGCGCCGCGAGCAAGAACCTGAGCGGCGGCACCTGCTGAGTGATCTGGTCAAGGAAATCGACCGCTTGTCACGGGTCACCAATGATTTGCTCGAATACGGCCGTCCGCACCCGGCCAAACCGCGGGTGGTTTCGGTGGCGCATCTGTTCGAGCACACGGCGGCGATGGTCGCCCCCCACTTGCAAGCGCGCAATATCGAACTGCTGTGCGAGTCGGCAGGGGATTTGCAACTGTTCGTTGACCCGGATCAAGCTCGGCAAGTGTTGCTCAATCTGTGTTTGAACGCTGTGCAGGCCAGCCCGGAGGGCGGCGTGGTGCGCTTGTGCGCCGAGACAGGCCAAGGGCGGGTGCGGGTGCTGATCATCGATCAGGGCTGCGGCATTTCGCCCGAACACCTGGAGCAGATTCGCCAGCCATTTTTCACCCTCAAACCCCAGGGCACCGGCTTGGGGCTGAGCATCAGCCAGCAACTGCTGGAGGCCAACGATGCGCGCATGCACATCGTCAGCCGTGTGGGTGAGGGCACACAGGTGGCGCTCGACTTCCCTGCGTTCACCCGGTTTTTGTAGCCGCCTGCGTGCCTCGTCAGCGGCTACCGATCATTTTGAATACGTAAAAGTGAGACACAGATGCCTGATGTTCACGTGTTAATCGTCGACGATGAAGAAGCGCTGGTGCGCTCGCTCAGCTATGCATTGCGCGGGGAGGGCATGCGTATCAGCACGGCCAACAGTGGCGAAGCGGCGCTGCAACAGGTGCTGGATGACATCGACATTGTCTTGCTGGACCTGGGCCTGCCGGGCATCGATGGCATGGCCACGCTGGATGGCTTGCGCCAGCGCAGCCCGCATCTGCCGGTGATCATGATCTCTGCCCATGGCGATACCCGGGCGGCGGTGCAGGCGGTCAAGAGCGGCGCCACCGATTACCTGACCAAACCCTTTGAGCTGGATGACTTGCTTGCCACCATCAGCAGCACCTTGGCCCTGGAAACGCCTGAGCCACCGGTGCCCGGCCTGCAAGGGCAAAGCCCGGCCATGAGTACGCTGCACGCGGCGGTGCAACGGATTGCCCGCAGCTCGGCCACGCGGATTCTGCTGCTGGGTGAGTCCGGTACCGGCAAGACCTTGGTCGCCCAAGCGTTGCACGCGCACAGTTCACGGGCTGCCAGCGCGTTTATCGAAGTGAACTGCGCCGCCTTGCCCGAGCAGTTGATCGAGGCCGAGCTGTTTGGCTCGGAGAAAGGCGCCTACACCGGCGCCCATCAAAAGCGCGCCGGGCTGGTCAGCCAGGCCAACGGCGGCACGCTATTTCTCGACGAAATCGGCGAGTTGCCGCTGAGCCTGCAAGCCAAGTTGCTGCACTTTCTGGAAAACGGCAGCTACCGCGCGGTGGGCGCCAGCCAGGCCAGCAGTGCCGACGTGCGGGTGGTGGCGGCGACCAACCGGGACCTGGCCGACGATGTGCGTTTGGGGCGGTTTCGTGAAGACCTGTTTTACCGTTTGAACGTCATCACGGTGGACATCCCGGCCTTGCGTGAACGCGGCGAAGACCTGCTGTTGCTGGCGCAGTATTTTGCCCAGCGCCAGGCGGTTGAAGAGGGCGTGAGCCCGATCCAGTTTTTGCCCGATTGCGTGGCGGCGCTGCGCCGTCATCGCTGGCCCGGCAACGTGCGCGAACTGAAGAATCTGGTTGAGCGCCTGACCATTCTGTTGCCGGGCCAAGGCATCAGCGCGGCGATGCTGCCCGCGCCCTTGCAAGGGCAAGAGGTGGAGTCATCTCACGTGCTGGGCGACCAGCTCGAACGTGCCGAGCGTGAGTTGGTGACTGATGCGCTCAGCCGCTCGGCGGGCCACAAAGGTCTGGCCGCGCAATTGCTCGGCATTTCGCGCCACGCGCTCAAACGCCGCCTGCAACGGCTGGGCATTGAGCGCTAAGCGCTCACACCCGCGCGCGTGTTGAGCGCAAACCGCTCAACACACCCGTAAATCCTGTAGGAGCGAGCTTGCCTCGCGATCTTTTGACCCTTTAAAAGATCGCGAGGCAAGCTCGCTCCTACGCGTTGTTCACCTTGGCACAGCCCTTGCTCTGTCCCTTCCCGCACTCCAACAAGAGGCGTTTTCAACGCCCAAAGGAATTTATGTCCCCGTTGCGTCAATGGGCCTTTGGCCTCCTGACCCTGAGCACTCTGCTTGCCAGCCCCATATCCAGCGCCGACGTCGGCCGCCTGGAATTAGGCGTGCCGGCCGCTGACGCCGACCTGACCCTGGGCTGCCTGTACCCGATGACCGAGCGCGCCGCCATTTATGGCCACGACAGCATCCTCGGCATTCAAGTCGCACTCAATGAATTACAAACCCGCCGCGTGGCCGGTGAGCCCGTGCCACGCCTGCGGGTGATTGTCGATGACGACCAGTCCAAAGCCTCCTATGGCGTCAGCCTGGCCAAGAGCTTTATCCACAAGGATGGCGTGCAAGTGCTGTGCGGCATGGTTTCATCCGGCGTGGCGCTGGCCGTCAGCCAACTGGCCCGCCAGGAAAAAGTACTGATGATCGGCTCCGATCACGCCTCGTCGCGCATGACCCTGGAAAACGGCCACCCGTACTATTTTCGCGTGACCAATGACACCTGGACCTCCATGGCGGCAGGCGCGCGGTACCTGCAAGCCTTGCAGAAAAAAACCGGCTGGAAGCGTCTGGCATTTATTGGCCCTGACTACGAATACGGCCATGTGTCCCGCGATGACTTGCACGAAGCCCTGAACCAGTTGGGGGTGAAGTTCGATGACGTCATCGAGTTGTGGCCGCGACTGTACGAGCCAGATTACTCGCCCTACATCACCGCGCTGGAACAGGCCAAGCCCGACATCATCGTCTCGGCGATCTGGGGCGGCGACTTTCATGCCTTCGTCAAACAGGCTGCCGGTAGCCGCTTGCTGGAAACCTCGCGGTTGGCGAACTTCGACACCGGAGCCAATTACGATTTTCTGGTGTCGCTGGGCAACAAGGCGCCTGCCGGGCTGATTCTTTCGGCGCGCCATCACAACAACTGGCCCGACACCCCGCGCAACCGCTCGTTTGTCGAGCGCTTTCATCAGTTGAGCGGGCGCTACCCGACCTACGCCGCGCAAGGAGCCTACAGCGTGGTGATGGTGATGGCCAAAGCCTTTGAGACAACCGGCGGGGTGACCGACACCCAGGCCCTGATCCGTGCCCTCGAAGGCCTGGACATCGCCTTGCCCGAAGACCCGCCCGGCAGCTTTTCACGCATAGACCCGGTGACCCATCAAATCCAGCAGAGCCAGGCCATTGGCACGCCGGTGAGCAATACCGATTACCCGCCTGCCCAACTGATGCTGGGTGACTGGTCGGTGTATTCGGCGCAAGAGCTACAGCTCGACAGCGCCACCCTGAAGCGGCGTCTGGCCGCGCGTAAACCCGTCGCCGAGCCCTAGCGGCTCGCACCTTGACCGAGAAGCAAGCATGAATAATTCCAAGAAAAGCATGTTGAAACACCCTTTGGCCTTTGCCATCACGGCTGCCGGGCTGGCGCTGTCATTAAGTGCCGGGGTACAGGCTGCTGAAAACGGCAAGTTCCGCATTGGCGTGGTGACCTTCTTGTCGGGGCCGGCCGCTGGCCCATTTGGCGAGCCGTCAGCGAATGCCGCCAAGGTGCTGGTCGAAGGCTTGAACAAAGGCCTGTTGCCTGCGCCTTACGACAAGATCGGCATCAACGGTGCCGAAATTGAAATGGTCATGATTGACGAAGCGGGCGGGGCGGCCAAGCAGGTCGAGGAATTCCGTAACCTGGTGCAGCGCCAGAAGGTCGATGCGGTGGTGGGCTATATCTCTTCCGGAGACTGCCTGGCCATTGCGCCGGTTGCCGAAGAGCTGGGCGCCATGACGGTGTTCTACGACTGCGGCACCTCGCAGTTGTTCAAAGAAGACAAAACCCCGCAGTACGTATTCCGCACCAGCCTCGATGCGGCGGTGGACAACATTGGCGCCGCCCGTTACCTGGCCAAGGTGCGCCCGGACGCACAGAAAGTTGCCGGTATTCAGCAGAACTACGCCTGGGGCCAGGATAGCTGGAACGACTTCACCCACTCCATGGAGCAACTGATGCCCAAGGCCAAAGTGGTGGAGTCGCAAATGCCCAAAGTATTCCAGGGCCAGTACGGCGCTGAAATCTCCGCGATCTCGGTCAAGCGCCCGGACATCATCCACTCCAGCTTCTGGGGCGGCGACATGGAAGCACTGGTGTTGCAAGCCAACGCCCGTGGCTTGCTCGAAGACGCCACGGCGGTTCTGACCTGCGGCGAGTCGGCCATCGACCGTTATAAAGATCAGGCGCCTAACGGCATGATCATTGGCGGCCGTGGCCCATTCGGTGCCTTTGCGCCGGATAACACCCTCAACGGCTGGTTCAAAGGCCAGTACCAGGCCGCCTACAAAACCGCGCCGACGTATCCGGCCAGCAAAATGGCCCAAGCCATTCTGGGCCTCAAGCACGCGGCGGAAAACGCCAAGGTTGAGCCGGGCAAAATCCCGACCCCGCTGCAAATCGCCCAGGCGTTCAAGGGTGCGACCTTTGAGTCGGTGTCCGGCACCGTGCAAATGGCCCGTGCTGATGGCCATCAAGCCATGCAAGGGATTGCCTACGGCGAATACCAATACGACCCGGCGACCAAAAAAGGCGGCGTGCAAAACGTCATCGCCTTCTCGGGCGAATGCGTGACCCCACCGGACGGCACCACCGCGCTGGACTGGATCAAGGCCGGCTTCCCCGGCGCGCAGTGCAACTGATAAGCACAACTTGTAGTCGCTGCCGCAGGCTGCGAAGGGGGGCGTAGCCCTCCGTTTCCTTAAGTCCTTGCGGGCTTCATCGCAGCCTGCGGCAGCGACTACAGAAACCGTTGTGCGATTGATCTGATGTTTCTTGCCAAGGTAGGACCTCAATGATGAGTCTTTTCGCGGTGCTGATTGACGGCACCATTTATGCCTCGTGGCTGTTTCTGGTCGCGGCCGGGCTCACGGTGATCTACGGGGTGATGCGCATCCTGAACATGGCCCACGGCAGTTTTTATGCCATTGGCGCCTACACCGCTGCGTCTCTGGTGGGCTGGTATTTCAATAACGGCATTGGCCCGGTCTGGGTCGGGTA
The DNA here is from genome assembly GCF_045830615.1 of Pseudomonas helleri. NCBI lineage: Bacteria > Pseudomonadati > Pseudomonadota > Gammaproteobacteria > Pseudomonadales > Pseudomonadaceae > Pseudomonas > Pseudomonas helleri. The sequence continues at coordinate 1,596,078 of NZ_CP174501.1, forward strand.
TCTGCTGATGCTCGGCTGTGCGCTGGTGGCCGGGCTGATCGTCGGCCTGATCATCGAGCGCGGCCTGCTGCGCTTTATGTACGGCCGCGACGAAGTCTTGATGGTGATCATCACCTACGCGCTGCTGCTGATCCTCGAAGACACCATGAAGATGATCTGGGGCGTGAACCCGTATTTCGCCTATCAGCCCTATGCCGAGATGGGGCGCAGCGCGCTGGCCGGACTCAAGGTGTCGAATTACGACCTGATGCTGGTGGGTATCTCGCTGGTACTGGGCCTGGGCCTGTGGTTATGGCTGGAGCGTACGCACCAGGGCAAGGTGCTGCGCGCAGTGATCCACGACCGTGAAGTGGCCATGGCCATGGGCGTCAACGTACGGCGCATGTTCACCCTGGTGTTTGTGCTCGGCACCATGCTCGGCACGTTGGCGGGCGCCTTGACCGCACCGGCGATCTCGGTGGTACCGGGCATGGGCGTTGAAGTCATCGTGCTGGCATTTGCCGTGGTGGTGATCGGCGGCATGGGCAGCATCGAAGGCGCCGCAGTGGGCGCCTTGCTGGTGGGCTTGAGCCGCGCCGCTGCCGTGCATTACGCGCCGGAGTTCGAGCTTTTTGTGATCTACGGGGTGATGGCGCTGGTGTTGGCGGTGCGTCCTCAAGGGCTGTTCGGCCGTGTACTGGCGAGGAAAATCTAAATGCGCCTGAGTAAAACCGAATTGATTCTGCTCGGCGTTGCCGTGCTGCTGGCCGCAGGCGGTGTGATTGCCCCGCAATGGCTGGTGTTTTTGCTGACCATGGCGCTGGCCAAGGCCATGGTGGTGCAAGGCGTGGTCATGCAAATGCGCGCCGGGCTGGTGACCTTTGGCCAAGGCTTGTTCTTCTGCATCGGCGGTTACGCGGTGGGCATGAGCGGGCACTTTCTGGACATCACCGACCTGGCCCTGCTGCTGGTGATCGGGGTGGGTGCAGCGGTGTTGCTGGCCATGCTGCTGGGGCTGCTGATGACCCGCTACCGGGAGATTTTCTTCGCCATGCTGTCGCTGGCGTTCTCGATGATTTTGTACGGCGTGCTGGTCAAAAGCTCGGCGCTGGGCAGCACTGACGGTTTTAACGTCAAGGCCTGGACCCTGTTTGGCTGGACACCCGCTACCGGGCAGGCGCCGCTGGCGCTGTTCATCATCATCGTCGCCTGCTCGGGGTTGCTGGCGGTGTTGCTGCACCGCTACAGCCGCAGCAGCGCCGGGATGATGTGCGAAGCCATCCGTGAAAACGAAGTGCGCGTCGAATACCTCGGCCAGTCACCGCGCTGGGTGCTGTACATGAACTACGTCGCGGCCGCTGCCGTGTCGGCGTTGGGCGGCGGTTTCATGGCGCTTTCGGCCGGGCACATCGACCCGGAAATGGCCTACTGGATCACCTCCGGCGAATTCGTCTTCATCGCCTTGCTGGGCGGTACCGCCCACGTCGCCGCGCCGTTTATCGCGGCCATTCTGTTTGCCGTGGTGCGCACCTACGCCATCGAGCTGGTGCCGCACAGTTGGCAGATGATTCTGGGTTTCACCCTGTTGGCGATCATTGTGTTCCTGCCTAAAGGCTTGTGGAGCCTGTTCACCGGGCAAGCGCGGAGGGCAAAGGCATGAACTGCATTCTTGAAACCCAAGGGCTGTGCAAGGAATTTGGCGCCGTAACGGCGGCCAAAGACGTCAACGTGCGCATCCACAAAGGCGAAGTCGTCGGGGTGATTGGCTCCAATGGCGCCGGTAAAACCACGTTTATCAACATGGTCACCGGCTACCTGAAACCCAGCCGTGGCGAGATCCTGTTCAACGGCCAGTCGATCCTTGGCCGCACGCCCAGGGCCATCACCCGGGCGGGCATGGCGCGTTCGTTCCAGGTCGCGCAGTTGTTCCCGCAGCTGAGCGTGCTGGACAACCTGCTGATAGCCGTTTCGGCCGCGCAAAGCCCGTTTCCGTCGCTGCTGGCGCCGATGCGCAATGCGTCACGCATTGCCCAGGCGGATGCGATTCTGGCCGAGTTCGACATCAGCCGCTGGCGCGACACGTTGGTCACGGCGGTACCCCAAGGCGTGCGCAAATTGATCGACATTGCCATGGCGTTGATCGGTGACCCGCAAATGCTGCTGCTTGATGAGCCCACCAGCGGCGTCAGTGCCGAAGAGAAAACCGCCCTTATGGACACCGTGATGCGCGTGGTCGCACAACATCAGGTGACGGTGCTGTTTGTGGAACATGACATGGACGTGGTGCGACGCTACGTGTCGCGAATTCTGGCGTTCTACAGCGGTGAAGTGCTGGCCGACGGGGCGCCTGAAGCGGTGCTGGCCAACCCCCGCGTGCAAGAGTTCGTCACCGGCGGGCCAAACGCTCACAAGAGGGCAGCGCAATGAGTCTGGATATTCGCAACCTGCACGTCTCGATCGAAGGCGTGCCGATTTTGCATGACGTGTCGTTGCACGTGGGCGCCGGGCAAATGGTCGGTTTGATCGGCCATAACGGCGCCGGTAAAACCACTTTGATCCGCACCATCATGGGCCTGCTCGACGCTGACTCGGGGTCGATCACATTTGCCGGTCAGGACCTGCGCAACCGGCCGGGTTTTACCCGCGCCGCAGCGGGTATCAGCTATCTGCCCGAAGACCGCCGATTGATCCCGGCGCTGACCGTTGAAGAGAACATCTTGCTGCCGGTCTGGGCCAACAAATTGCCTGACAGCCAGCGCCGTCTGGAGTGGGTCTACAGCATGATCCCGGAGATCGCCCAGTTTCGTGAGCGCAAGGCCATGCAACTGTCCGGCGGGCAACAAAAGCTGGTGGCGCTGGCGCGGGCGTTGATGCCGGGGCACACGTTGCTGTTGCTCGATGAGCCGTTTGAAGGGGTGGCGCCGGTGTTGTCCCGGCGCCTGAGCGAAGTGATCGCCAAGCTCGGCCGTGAAGGGCTGTGCGTGCTGATATCTGAATCCGATGACACTCACTCTGCCGATCTGGTCGATGCGCTCTTTCGCATCGAGCGCGGCAGCGTGACCGCAGGGTAGGGACCGTCATGTCAAAATTTACCTTTGAAACCACACCACGGGTGATCTGCGAAATCGACGGCGCGCTGCGCCTGGGCGCCTTGTGCCGAGAACTGAATGCCGAGCGGGTGTTGCTGGTCAGCGACCCCGGTTTGCTACGCGCGGGCTTGCTCGACGCGCCGATCAACGCCATGCGCGACAGCGGTTTGCAGGTCACTTTGTACAGCGACGTGCAGGCCGACCCACCAGTGGCCTGTGTTGAAGACGCGGTGGCGGTGGCGCGCGAATGCCGTGCGCAGGCGGTCATTGGCCTGGGCGGCGGCAGCTCGCTGGACATCGCCAAACTGGTGGCCTTGCTCTGCGGCCACGAACAACGGCTGGAGGACATCTACGGCATCGGCCTGGCCAAAGGCCCGCGCTTGCCGCTGATCCAGGTTCCGACCACCGCAGGCACAGGGTCGGAAGTCACAGCGGTAGCCATCGTCACTACTCCGAGCCACGAGAAAAAGGGCGTGGTCAGCCCGCTGCTATACCCCGATATCGCGTTGCTCGATGCGCGGCTGACGGTCGGCCTGCCCGCCGCTGTCAGCGCCATGACCGGTGTGGATGCCATGGTCCATGCCATCGAGTCCTATACCAGCGCGCACAAAAAAAACGTGCTGTCGGATGGCCTGGCGGTGCAGGCATTGACTTTGCTGGCGGCCAACATGGACCGCGTGCTGGCCGAGCCCGGTGATTTGCAGGCGCGTTCGAACATGCTGCTGGGCTCGATGCTGGCGGGCATGGCCTTCGCCAACGCGCCGGTGGCAGCGGTGCATGCACTGGCGTATCCGCTGGGCGGGCATTTTCATGTGCCCCACGGCTTGAGCAATGCCTTGGTGTTGGTGCCGGTGTTGAACTTCAACCGCCCGGCCGCCGAAGCCTTGTACGCGCAATTGGCCAGTGCGGTGTTACCGGGGCAGCGCTTCGCCAGCCCCCGTGAGGCGTGCGACGGCTTTATCGACTTTATGACCCGGCTGGTGGCGCGCATGCCGTTTGCCCAGCGCTTGAGCGAAGTGGGTGTCACCGAATCAGACATCAATCAACTAACCGTTGACGCCTTGAAAATCGAGCGCCTGCTGATCAACAACCCCCGCCCGCTAAACCGCGACGACATCCACGCCCTCTACACCTCGGTGTTGTAAACGCCGGGCCCTGTAGGAGCGAGCTCGCCTCGCGATCTTTTAAACGATCAAAAGATCGCGAGGCGATGCATTTCATCAGTTAACAGGAGTCAGCGATGAACCATGAATTCAGAAGCGTGCCGCGCATCATTTGCGAAGCCGGGGCACTGCAAGAACTTGGCACGGTGTTCCGTGGCCTGGGGGCACAGCGGGTGCTGCTGGTGTGCGATCTGGGAATTGTCAGCCTCGGCTTTGCCGGCCGCGCCCAAGCGGTACTCGAAGCCGCTGGTTGCGCGGTGGCGGTGTTTGATCAAGTCACGCCGGACCCGTCTTCAGCCGTGGTTGAGCAAGCCGCCCGTCAGGCCAAGGCATTTCAGGCCGACGGCGTGCTGGGCCTGGGCGGTGGCAGTTCACTGGACGCCGCCAAGCTGGTCGCTCTGCTGACCAACAGCGAGCAGCCGCTGGAAAACCTCTACGGCACCAACAAAGCCCGTGGCAAACGGGTATCGCTGGTGCTGATGCCGACCACCTCGGGCACCGGTTCGGAGGTGACATGGGTGTCGGTGATCACCGATCCGCAGAATAAAAAACAGGCGGTCTATTCGCCGCAACTGCTGCCGGACGTGGCCATTCTCGATCCGCTGCTGACCTTGGGCCTGCCGCCCAAAGTGACGGCGGCCACGGGGCTGGACGCCATGGTGCATGCGATTGAGGCCTACACCAGCCGCACCCGGAAAAACCCGATTTCCGATGGTCTGGCCACGGCCGCATTGAACTTGTTGGGCTCCAACCTGCGCAAAGTGCTGGCCGACGGCACGGACCTGCCAGCGCGTACGGCCATGCTGCAAGGGTCGTTGATGGCGGGCATGGCGTTCGTCAATGCGTCGGTGGCGGCGATCCACGCCCTGGCGTATCCGCTGGGTGCGCGCTTTCACATCCCCCACGGCCACGCCAACGCTTTGGTCATGGCCCCGGTGCTGCGCTTTAACCTGGCAGCGGCTCAGCGCCAATACGCCGAACTGGCGGCGCACCTGTTGCCGGGCGAGCATTTTGCCGACGAAGCCAGCGCCGCAGAAGCCTTTGTGCGAGCCATCGAAAGCCTGGTCGAGGACAGCGGCCTGGAGCTGCGTTTGTCTGAGTTGAAGGTGGATGAGCCGTCACTGGCGGTGATGGCCAGCGAGGTGGTGGTGGGCATTCGTCGCTTGATCGACAGCAACCCGTGCGACATGAACGAGCAGGAGGTTGAAGCAATTTACCGGGGTATTTTCTAAGCCAGAGCAGCGGCGCCCTCAGACGCCGCTGTTTTGTTCAGCGCAATAGATTGACCTTGGCCAGATCAATCAACTCCTTGGCGCGGCCATCCATCACGGTTTTAAGCATGAACAGGCTAAAGCCTTTGGCTTGTTCGAAAGTTTTGGTCGGCGGCATCACCAGTTCCTGACGGGCGCTGACCACGTCCACCAGCACCGGGCCGTCATGGCTGAAGGCTTCACGCAGCGCGGCTTCCAGCTGCGACGGGTGCTCGACGCGAATCCCTTTGACGCCCATCGCTTCGGCCATCGCGGCAAAGTTGGGGTTGTCCAGGTCGCAGCCAACGTCCGGGAAACCGGCCGCCTTCATTTCCATTTCAACAAAGCCCAGGGTGCCGTTGTTCAGCACAATGACTTTGACCGGCAGCCCCACCTGATTCAAGGTCAAGAAGTCGCCCATCATCATGGTGAAACCGCCATCGCCCGACATGGAAATTACTTGGCGGTAAGGGAAGGTCGCCTGCGCGCCGATGGCTTGCAACATGGCGTTGGCCATCGAGCCGTGGTTGAACGAGCCGACCAGGCGGCGCTGGCCGTTCATTTTCAGGTAACGGGCGGCCCATGCGGTCGGGGTGCCGACATCACAGGTGAAAATCGCATCCTCTGCCGCCAGCTCGCTGACCAGACGGTTCAAGTACTGCGGGTGGATGATGTCGCTGTTAGGGCCGCTTTCAGCCAGGGCGTCGAGGTCCTGACGGGCTTTTTTGTAATCCTTAAGGGCTGACTCAAGGTGATCGCGATCCGGGTTTTGCGCCAGCTTGGGCAGCACGGCCTGCAACGTCAGCTTCACATCGCCAAGAAGCCCCAACTCCAGGCCGCAGCGATTGCCCAGCGCTTCGGGGCGCAGATCGATCTGCGCGATGTGACCGTGCTCCGGGTAGAACTGCCGATAGGGGAAGTTGGTGCCGAGCATCAGCAGCGTGTCGCAGTTTTTCATCGCCAGATAACCCGATGCAAAACCGATCAGCCCGGTCATGCCGACGTCATACGGGTTGTCGTACTCGACATGCTCCTTGCCGCGCAACGCATGCACGATGGGTGCGTTCAGGCGTTCGGCCAGGGCGAGGATCTCGGTGTGGGCATCGACGCAACCGGCGCCGCACAGCAGGGTGACTTTTTTGCCGTCATTCAAAAACGCCGCCAACTCATCGATATCGCTGTCGCCGGGGCGAACCAGCGGCTGGGTCGGGGTGAGCCAGTTCGGGACTTTGGCTTCGGTTTCTTGCAGCGCCACATCCCCCGGAATCACCACTACCGCCACCCCGCGCTTGGCGATGGCGATGCGCATGGCGCGCTCCAGAATTTGCGGCAGTTGTTCGGGGCGCGAGACCAGTTCCACGTAGTGGCTGCACTCCTTGAACAGGCTCTCGGGGTGCGTGGCCTGAAAGTAGTCAATGCCGATTTCACTGCCCGGAATGTGCGCGGCCAGCGCCAGCACCGGCACACCGCTGCGATGGGCGTCGAACAGGCCGTTGATCAAATGCAGGTTGCCGGGCCCGCAACTGCCGGCACACACCGCCAGTTCGCCGGTCAGATGCGCTTCAGCGCCTGCGGCAAAGGCTGCGGCTTCTTCGTTGCGCATGTGAATCCACTTGATCTGCTCCTGGCGGCGCAGCGAGTCGGTAAAGCCGTTCAAAGAATCGCCGACCACGCCATACACACGTTTAACGCCGGCTTGCTGAAAAGTCTCGGTGATGAAATCGGCTACTGTTCTGGACACGGAGGACGCCTCTCAAAGTCAGATAAAAGATGGCTTGGGTTGCCTTTGCCCAAGCAGGATAGACACTGCATCCGACCTTGCCGGTTTTTAAAACGTTCGATGAAAATCTGTTCATGTGCCACAACCGTGCCGCTCTCTAGCGCGCGGCTGGGCGATTAATGTTTAGTCAGCCTGCAACTGAATATCTGAAACTCTGTGTTGCATCGGGTCACCCAGTCGTGTGAGGCTACGGCTTCAGTGTTGACCAAGGTCGAAGGTATGGGTGGTTTGCGAGGAGCGCATGAACGACGCAGTGTGTCGCAGACACCGCTATTGCGTGGCGTTCGGTCCCGTTACTTTGCCCCTTGCCCCTCCAGCCGTTGTGCACTCCCTTCCAAATTGGCCTTTTGGGCCCTGTTCCACTGCCGGCATGCCCGCCCGCCGGATACTCGTGTTTCGCATTAAGTCCTGACTGCCTGCTGCCTTGAAAAGGCGCAGTTGCCTCGGCGCGCCCGTGCGCCTGTCTGATACGAAATGATGAGCATGACCATGACTGCTACGACCCCGTTTGCCCCGCTGAATGAAGCCCTCGATTTTCTGGAACTGAACCCGGATATCGAGATGTTCGAGCTGTTTATCATCGACAACAACGGCGTGCCGCGCGGCAAGTTGCTGCACCGCGATGAGTTGCTGGCGGTGTATGAAAGCGGGCGGCCGCTCCCGAGCACGATTCTGGGCCTGAGCATTAACGGCGATGACGTCGAGAACACCGGGCTGGTGTGGGACGTGGGCGATATTGACTGCCGGGCCTACCCGATCAGCGGCAGTTTGCAGCGCATGCCGTGGCGCTTGATCCCCACCGCCGCCGTGCAAGTCAGCATGCACCCGACCCAAGGCATGCCAGCCACAGTGGCCGATCCACGGCATTTGCTGGCCAAGGTTATTGATGGCCTCAAAGCTGACGGTTATTACCCGGTGATGGCGGCCGAGATGGAGTTTTACCTGCTCGATCAGCAGCGCGACAGCAACGGGCGCCCGCAACCGGCCCGTGATGCCGACGGTCAGCGGCCCCGTGCAACCCAGGTGTACGGGCTGCGTGAGCTGGAGCAAATCGAGCCGTTCCTCGCGGACTTGTACAGTGCCTGCAAACTGCAAGGGATTCCGGCGCGCACGGCGATATCTGAATACGCACCGGGGCAGGTCGAAATCACCCTTGAACACCGCGCCGATGCTTTGCAGGCCATGGACGAAGCGGTGCGCTACAAACGCCTGGTCAAGGGCGTGGCGCACAAGCACGGCATGGTCGCGTGTTTTATGGCCAAGCCATTTGATGACCTCGCTGGCACCGGTCTGCACATGCACGTGAGCCTGGCCGACAAGGATGGCAATAACCTGTTCGCCAGCGAAGCACCGGCCGGGACGCCGCTGCTCAAACACGCGGTGGGCGGCATGCTCAGCACCTTGCTCGACTCGTTGCTGATGTTTTGCCCGAATGCCAACTCGTATCGCCGTTTCCAGAGCAACAGCTACGCGCCGCTGGCCGCGACCTGGGGGGTGGACAACCGCACCGTGAGTTTGCGTGTTCCGGGCGGCCCGGCGTATTCGCGGCACATTGAGCATCGAATCTGTGGCGCAGACGCCAACCCGTACCTCGCCGCTGCGGCCATTCTGGCCGGGATTCATCGCGGGATCCGTGAGCAGCGTGATCCGGGTGCGCCGATTGAAGGCAATGGTTATGCCCAGGCCAGCGAATTACTGCCGACCGACTGGCTGACCACCTTGCGCGCGCTGCAAGCCTCGGAGTGGGCCAAAGAGGCGTTTGGCCCGGAGTTCCTGAAGGTGTATCTGGCCGTGAAAAACGGCGAGTACCGCCAGTTCATGGGCGAAGTGGGCGAGCAGGACTGGCGCTGGTATTTACAGCAGGCGTAATCAGCGCTGCTGATTAATCTGTAGGAGCGAGCTTGCCTCGCGATCTTTTGGTCGTTTAAAAGATCGCGAGGCAAGCTCGCTCCTACAGAATTGCGTGTTTAATCACGCTGCTTTTCATACTTTCCTAACATTTTTTTCACTGGTTGCCCCTTAACCTTTGTGTTGAATATCCCTAAACACAAGAGTTCGCGGGCCCATGTCATCGCAGCTGCCTTCCACCATTGAGCTTGAGTTCGCCGAGCGTTACGACCGCGAACATGCGCAGGTCTGCCTGGCTGTGCGGCCAGCAGGGCTTGTCCGGCGTCTGGCCGGGTGGCGTGAGCAGCGACTGGTTCGCCGGGCACTTAAAGTGGCGGGGGAGCCGGGGCTGGTGTTGGATGTGGCTTGCGGCGTCGGGCGTTTCTGGCCGGTGCTGGCCGAGCATGCCAATCGGGTCATTCTGGCGTCGGACGCTTCGCAAGGCATGCTCGACCATGCGCAAACCCATCATCCTGCCAGCCTGCTAAAACGCATCACGCTGTTTAAAAGCTCGGTGTTTTCCATCGATTTGTCTGAAAACGCCGTGGACAGCATCTTTTGCATGCAGCTGTTTCATCATGTCAGTGACAGCGAACACCGCCTGGCCATTTTGCGTGAACTCTCTCGGGTTAGCCGCGACACGTTGATTGTGTCGGTGTCGATCGGGCGCACCACCCGCCAGCGTGACAGCCAGCGGGTGGTCATCAGCAAGCATGAGCTTGAAACGCAGTTCGCCCTGGCGGGCTTCAGCATCCTCAAGCATTACGATGTGCTGCCCGGCTTTGCGCAGGGCAGCATTTATGTGTTGCGCAAAGGCGCTTAGTTCAGTGCCTTGAAAATCGCGTAGGCCAGTTCTACGCGGGCACTGTTGGGGTAGTTTTTGTTGGCCAGGATGACCACGGCCTGCTGTTTGTCAGGCAGGACCGCGATGTAACCGCCAAACCCCGAGGTGGAGCCGGTTTTGTTAAGCCATACGGCTTTTTGTGGCGCCAGCGGCGGGTTCAACGCCACAGCCTTGTTGGTCTCGTAGGCCATGGTGTTTGAGTTGCCTTCCAGCAGGTCTGCCTGTGTGACCGGGTAAGGGTATTGCTCCCAAATCAGGTCCTGGGTCATGGGGCCGATCTGGAAGTAGCCGGTGTGGGTGTTCTGCACGGCACGTTCGATCGCCGATGCGGGCTTGCCCGTGTTCAGGTTCAGTTGCGCGAAATGAATCAGGTCGCGAGCGCTGGTCCGCACGCCGTAGGCTTCGTCGGCCAGCACGTCAGGGGTGAGCCTGCGCGGCTGGTTCTGCTTGTCATACCCTTGGGCATACAGCGGCATTTTGTCCTGCGGCACGCTCAGATAGGTGCTGCTCAGGCCCAAAGCGGGGTAGAGCATGTTTTGCATGGCCGACTTGAACGGCATCTGCAAGCTCTTGGCGGCGATCACGCCGAGCATGCCAATGCTGGGGTTGGCGTAGGTTCTGTGGGTGCCGGCTTGATAAGTCGGCTGCCAGTGTTTGAGGTAGTCCTGCAGTTGCTCATCGTTTTTTACGTTATCTGGCACTTGCAAGGGAAAACCCCCGGCCGTGTGCGTTGCCAGATGCAGCAGCGGCACTTTGCCGAACGCACTGCCTTGCAACTGCGGCAGGTAGTGGCTGACTGGCTCGGCGAAAGACAGCTTGCCTTCGACTTGCGCGTAGGACGCCAGGGTGGCGGTAAACAGTTTGCTGATCGAACCGACTTCAAACAGCGTGTCGGGGGTTGTTCTGGCATCGGTTTCTTTGGAGGCCAGGCCGAAACTGTAGAACTGCTGTTTGCCCTTGTCGCTGATGGCAATGACCAGGCCAGGCACTTCGTACTGCTGCATCAGCGCTTTCGCGGCTTTTTGCACGCTGTCTTCAATGTCGGGGGCAAAGGGCTCGGCATGGGCAACGCTGGCAAGGGTGCTCAGCGCAAGGGCGCAGGCTGCAGTGGAGAGTGTTCGGGTAATGCGCATACAGGGCAGTCTCGATTTTATTAGTGGGTATAGCGCCTGGCACAACGCCAGATTCACTCATTACCTTGTCACGTCATATTTCGTAACGACGCCATCGGGGTAAATCAAGCGCGATATTTTAGAGGTTGAAACGCGTCAAGTCATGGGCGGAGATAAAGTTACTGACAAAAAATAACGAAGTATTGAAGGTCATAGCCTTTTAATGCGTAGGTTTTTTCGTCGCCAAGATTGCGAGTCGATGCTCGGAATACCCTGGTAGCGATATATACTGCGCGCCATTCTTCAAGGGAGAGCCGTGTGGCCATCGATATTCACTGGATTCGCGACAACGATAGCCTCGGCCAACATTGTGCCGAATGGCAACACTTGCCATTCATAGCCCTCGACACCGAATTTATGCGGGTCGACACCTTTTACCCGATTGCCGGGCTGATTCAAATTGGCGACGGTGAGCGGGCTTTTCTGATTGACCCCTTGACCATCGACAACTGGCAGCCGCTGGCTGCACTGCTGGAAAACCCGGCGGTGGTTAAAGTGCTGCATGCGTGCAGTGAGGACCTGGAAGTGCTGTTGCGTCTGACGGGCAGCTTGCCTGCGCCGTTGTTCGACACCCAACTGGCAGCGGCCTATCTGAACCTGGGCTTCTCGATGGGTTATTCGAGGCTGGTTAAAGAGGTGCTCGACCTCGACCTGCCTAAAGGCGAAACCCGTTCTGACTGGTTGCAACGCCCGTTGTCGGAAACGCAGATCAGCTACGCCGCTGAAGATGCCCAGCATCTGGCTGAGGTGTATGTGCAGTTGCGTCCGCGTCTGTCGGATGACAAGTACAACTGGGTGCTGGAGGACGGCGCCGAACTGGTGGCCAACCTGCGCCGTGAGGTCGACCCTTACGAGGTGTACCGAGAGGCCAAACTGGCCTGGAAACTCTCGCGTCAGCAACTCGCGGTGTTGCGCGAAGTGTGCGCCTGGCGTGAGCTGCAAGCCCGTGCCCGGGACCTGCCACGCAACCGTGTGGTGCGTGAGCATGCGCTGTGGCCATTGGCCAAAACCCAGCCAGATAACCTAGTGACCCTGGCGCGCATTGAAGACATGCACCCGCGCACGGTGCGTCAGGATGGCGAGTTCCTGCTGGATCTGATCAAGCGGGCAAGCAGCCTGGGCCCGGACCAATGGCCCCCGGCCGTGCCTGAGCCGTTGCCGGTCGAGGCTGCTGCGCTGGTCAAGCGCCTGCGCGCCATCGGTCAGGCCGAGGCTGAGCGTCTGAACATTGCGCCTGAGCTGATGCTGCGCAAGAAAACCCTCGAAGCCTTGCTCAAGAGCGGCTACCCCGAGGGGCCTTATCAATTGCCCGATTCACTGCGCGGTTGGCGCCGTGAGTTGATGGGCCAGGCGCTGCTTGATTGCCTGGCCGACGCTGGAGAACCGTCTTGAAACATATTTGCTCGATCTACCGCAGCCCAAAACGCAGCGGCATGTACCTGTACGTGTTAAAAGCCGAAGCACTGGAGCGTGTGCCAGAAACCCTGTTGAGTGGTTTTGGCAAACCGCAGCACGCCTTCGACCTGGTGCTGACCCCGGAGCGCACACTGGCCCGTGAAGACATCGGCAAAGTCCTGGAAAACCTCAAAGAACAGGGCTACCACCTGCAAATGCCGCCGGCCGAAGACGAATACATCGAGCACTTGCCTGAAGAGCTGTTGCGTCGTAACGACCCTGTGTAAAGGCTCTGGTGCAGAACAGACTCACTTTGATTGCCGGTGGCTGAACGCAATGGAGCAAACCCGGGCGCGGCGGCTGGCAATGTTTTAATAAGGTTAGAAGCATGCGTGTCCTGATTGCCGAGCAAGATTACTCGCTGTACGCCCAACTCTTGCAACAAGCGGCCCCTGAACTGCAAGTGCACACCAGTGGCGACTCGGCGCAACTGGCGCAGTTGGCTGCCGACTGCCCGGTGTGGCTGGGTCAACCGGACCTGATGGCCACCCTGTTGCGCCAAGGGCACACGCCGCAATGGCTGCAATCGACCTGGGCGGGGATCACCCCGTTACTCGCTGATGGGTTGGGGCGCGATTACCGGCTGAGCCGTGCGGTCGGTATTTTTGGTCAGGTCATGGCCGAATACGTGTTGACCTATATGCTCGGTCACGAACGTGAAGTGATGGCGCGGCTGGTCAGCCAGGTCGAGCGCAAATGGGACAATCGCACGGGCCAGAGCCTGGTCGGGCGCAAGGTCTTGATCGTCGGGGCAGGTGACATCGGCCAGACCGTGGCGCAGTTCCTGCAACCGTTCGGGGTTGAGCTGTACGCCATTGCCAGCAGCGCGCGGGAACAGGCGCCGTTCACCGAGGTTGCGACCTTGGGTGATCTGCCGCGTTTGGTCAGCCAGATGGATTACGTGATCAACCTGTTGCCCAATACCCCTGAAACCCACGACCTGTACGATGCCGAGCTTTTTGCCCTGTTCAACCCTAACGCCGTCTTCATCAATGCCGGGCGGGGTGTGGCGGTGGTGGATGCTGACTTGGTTGAAGCGCTGCGCCTGGGGCACCTGGCCGGCGCCATCATTGACGTCTGCCGCCAAGAACCATTGCCGGCCAAACACCCGTTCTGGACAGCCTGGGGTCTGCTGCTGACCGGCCACAGCTCGGCACCCACCTCACCGCCGATGATGGTGCAACTGTTCATCGACAACCTGCGCGCGTACCAGGCGGGCGAGCCGCTGCGTGGGGAAGTGGACTTCGAACGCGGGTATTAAAGGCTCAATTCACACTGTAGGAGCGAGCTTGCCTCGCGATCTTTTGATCTTTAAAGATCGCGAGGCTGAACTGCCCTCAACCCCCCTTACAGGCTGAAATCACCTTCAGCCACCAGTTTGCTCAACGGCTCGCGCTGGCTTGGGACTTCCTTGGCTTGCAGGTAGTCCACCAGGCTTGCTTTGTCGCCCAGTTTGCCAATGGCAACCATGGCCTGAACCGCGTAACCCTCAGGGATCTTCAGCTCGGTGCGGGCCCGTTCAAAATCCAGACCGCTCATGCCGTGGGTGTGCCAGCCGCTCAAGTGCGCTTGCAAGGCCAGTTGGCCCCAGGCGGCGCCTGTATCAAAGGCGTGGGTGGGTGCAGGTTTTTCTTCTGTGCTGCCCGGTGCGGCGAAGGTGGTTTTCGACACGATTACCACCAATGCCGCAGCGTGCTTGGCCCAACCCTGGTTGAACTCAACCAGCAGGCTCAAGTAACGCTCAAACTCAGGGGTGCCGCGCAGGGCGAAAAGAAAGCGCCAAGGCTGTGCGTTGTATGCCGACGGGGCCCAGCGGGCCGCTTCGAAAAAGCTCAGCAGGGTTGGCTTGTCCAGGGTTGCGTCGGTAAAGGCGCGCGGTGACCAGCGCTGGGTGAATTGCTCGTGAATCGGGTGTTCGGCAACGCGGTTAGAGGTTGGCATTCGAGTTTCCTGAGTGGATTTGACCAGCCGCAAAACTACTGTCATGTCTGCAAGCTGACAAGTCCTGTTACGCCGTCAGTCACAAGCGCTTGGCCCACGACAGCTTGGGCACTAGACTGGCGGCCTTTTCCACTCCCTGATGTTGATGTTTGAGCCATGGCCGCAATCGTAAAACCCTTCTGGATCCGCAAAACCCTCGATCAACTCGATCAAGAGGAGTGGGAGTCGTTGTGCGACGGCTGTGGCCTGTGCTGCCTGCAAAAACTCGAGGATGAAGAGGACAACAGCGTCTACTACACCCGTATCGCCTGCAAATTGCTCGACATGAAAACCTGTCAGTGCAGCGACTATGCCAACCGTCGTGACAGCGTGCCTGATTGCATCCAGTTGTCACCCGGCAAGGCTGAAGAGTTCAAATGGCTGCCGCCCACCTGCGGTTACCGGCTGGTCAGCGAGCGCAAGGACTTGCCGCTCTGGCACCACTTGGTCTGCGGGGACCCTGAGGCCGTGCATCATGAGCGCATTTCGCAATCCGGGCGCATGCTGGCCGAGGGCAGCGTGCCGGAAGACGACTGGGAAGATCACCTGATTTTCCGCGCCGGTTAAGTGCCGGAGCGGTGCAAAGGAGTGTGTATGCCGCTGTGTTTTAAATGGCCTTTGGGCGTATTGCTGATCATCGCCAGCGGCCCGCTGTGGGCGGGCAAAAAAGTCGACCTGGATTACCACGTGCAACTGATGCCGCAGAGCAATCAGGCGCAGGTGCGCGTGACCCTGGCTGAAGGCTCTGCGGTGCGAAGCCTGGACTTCGACCTGGGGGGGCCCGACAGTTACAGCGATTTCAAGGCGGACGGACAGTGGCAATTGACCCCGGACCCCGAGCACAGCCGTGGTCTGTGGCATCCAGGGCCGGGCAAGGCCAGCCTCACTTACCGCGTGCAGTTGAATCACCCGCTTAAAAATGGCAGCTACGACACCCTCATGACCCCGACGTGGGCCTTGTTTCGCGGTGAACAGTTGGTCCCGCCTGCAAGCCTCGATCAACAAGACGGCACCGAGTTGGTCTCGCGGCTTGAGTTCGAGTTGCCCAAGGGCTGGAAAAGTGTTGAAACCGCGTGGCCGCGTATCGGTAAGAACCGCTTTCGTATTGACGATGCTTCCCGGGTGTTTGACCGGCCTACGGGCTGGATGCTCGCTGGCACGCTAGGCACCCGGCGTACCACCTTGGGTGAAACCGAAGTGACCGTGTCGGCGCCAAAAGGGCAGGGCATGCACCGCATGGATGTCATCACCTTGCTGACGTTTGTTTGGCCGCAAGTGCAAGCCGTGTTCCCGCGTAACCCACCTAAACTGTTGATCGTGGGGGCGGCCAGCCCGATGTGGAGAGGCAGTACGGCAGACCACAATTCAATTTATCTCTCCAGCGTCTTGCCGCTGGTCAGCGAAAGCGGCAGCAGCCCGTTGCTGCGAGAAGTGGTGCAAGTGTTTGCCGGCATTAATGCTGAGCCGGGCCATGAGTGGATCGTTGACGGTCTCAGTGAGTACTACGCCATTGAACTGCTGCGCCGTGCGGGCGGCATGAGCGACGAGCGTTACCAGACCCTGCAGCATCGGCTCAATGCGGCCGGTAAAGGCGTCACTCATTTGCGCGCAGCGACCGTTAACCAGGCGATGCAGGCCCGTGCGGTGACGGTGTTGCAGGCACTGGACCGCGAAATACGCTTGCAAACACACAACAAGCGCTCGCTGGATGACGTGAGCCGGGCGCTGATGCGCATGGACAAGGTGAGCACGGCGTCGTTTATCCAGCTCAGCGAAAGTGTGCTGGGTGGCTCGTCCGAGGTGATGGATAGCCCTTTGCTGCGTTGATGATGTCGGGAACCTATCAGATTTGACAGGTACCCAGTCAGGCTGAAGGGGCTGAGAATGACCCTTTCTTTGCGGGAAGGATGCAGTCATGGCCATTTCTTCAGTGCAGTATGTCTACGACCCACTGGACCGGCTGGTCAGCTCGGTTCTGGCCGGCGAGCCACTCTTGCAGCGCTTTTATCAACGCCAGCGACTGGCCACAGAAATTCAAGGCGATGTCACCCGTTGTGTGTTTCAGTCTGCGGATCAGTTGTTGGCGCAGGGCGATAACACGAGCACGCATTTACTGATCACTGATTTACAACGTTCAGTGTTAGGCGCTGATCAGGAAACTCGTCAGGGTTATAGCCCCTATGGACAGCGTACGACTCACCGTGGGTTGAGTACATTGCTGGGGTTTAATGGTGAGCGGCCAGACCCCACGAGCGGGCGTTACTTATTGGGCAACGGCTATAGAGCGTATAACCCGGTGCTGATGCGGTTTAACAGCCCGGACAGTTTGAGTCCGTTTGGTCTCGGAGGAATCAATGCTTATGCCTACTGTTTGGGGGACCCGATTAACCGGCTGGACCCCACTGGGCATATTCCCTTTTTCAACAGTTTCATGCGTCGGGTAAGAGCCGTGTTCAGACGAACTCCAGATATCCAGCCCGCGACGACTAATCGTAATCCCTTAGCCAACGCTAATTCAGGGTATTACCATCAGCGTCAGAGATGGGCGCCTTCTGAAGGTCGCTTGCCGACTTACGCATCGATACATAGTGATCCTGTTTTAGAAAACTCATCGACCCGTTTCATTTACTCCTCAGTTCCAGAAAGGCCTCCAACTTATGTCAACAGGCCTGTTTCTCCGGGTGAATTACCGCCCACGTATGAGTTCACAGTAGCGTCTCCCGAGACTCAGTATGTAATGGATCAGCCTTCTCCACGCTCGAGCCCGCGAAACTCTCAAACGATGAGGTCTTCGTCAGTGAGACTTAGCAGGAGATCATCCGAGATCGAGGCGTTGCAAAGAATGTTCCATGAAGTGGAAGCGACCGAGTTGAGGCTGCGTGCTCCGCAACTGGCCAGAGGAGCACAAATGGCTAATGCTCTCATTCGAAGGTAGAGCTATCTCCCCTCGCGATACTTGAGGTGATAGAGCTTTGAGCTGATCTCTTTACGCCTTCTTTACGCCCCCGCATCCCTCTCGATCTCGATCCTTTACGCCCACATTGCACACACTCTTCCTACACGCGGCAGGTGCCGCTTTGGGAGAGTTGTCATGGGCGTTCTGGATGGGGTGTCCCTGCTGCTGGCAGTGGGGCTGTTCGTTTATCTGTTGGTTGCGCTGTTGCGCGCAGATCAGAACTAGGAGCGGATATGCACAGTTATGACTATGCGCTGATTCTGGCCTTCTTCGTTCTGGTGTTACTGCCAGCACCGTGGCTGGGGCGCTTTTATTACAAGGTGATGGAAGGTCAGCGTACCTGGATGACTCCGGTACTGGGGCCTGTCGAAAACGTGTGCTATCGCATTGCCGGAGTTGACCCGAACAGCGAGCAAAGCTGGGTCAAATACATGCTGGCGCTGCTGGCCTTTAACCTCGCGGGCTTTGTCATCCTGTTCGCGATTCTGCTGTTTCAGCAGTACCTGCCGCTCAACCCGCAACACTTGCCGGGGCAAGAGTGGACGCTGGCGTTCAACACGGCGGTGAGCTTTGTCACCAACACCAACTGGCAGAGTTACAGCGGCGAAGCGTCGCTCAGCTACCTCAGCCAAATGGTCGGCCTGACCGTGCAGAACTTTGTCAGTGCCGCCACCGGCCTTGCGGTACTGGTTGCGCTGTGTCGCGGTATCAGCCGCCGTTCAACCAAAACCCTGGGTAACTTCTGGGCGGACATGACCCGTGCCACGCTGTATGGCCTGTTACCGTTGTGCCTGGTGCTGGCGGTGTTTCTGGTGTGGCAGGGCGTGCCGCAAACCTTTGCGCACTATGTCAACGCTGTGACGATGCAAGGTGTCGACCAAGTGATCCCGCTGGGCCCGGCTGCCAGCCAGATTGCGATCAAGCAACTGGGCACCAATGGCGGTGGTTTCTTCGGTGCCAACTCGGCGCACCCGTTTGAGAACCCGACAGCCTGGAGCAACCTGTTTGAACTGGCCTCGATCATCCTGATCCCGGTGGCGCTGGTGTTCACTTTTGGCCATTACGTCAAAGACCTTCGTCAAAGCCGGGCCATCATGGCCTGCATGCTGGCGTTGTTCCTGATCGGTGGCGGCACTGCGCTGTATGCCGAGTACCAGCCCAACCCGACGCTGAACAGCCCACTGGTTGAGCACACTGCACCACTGGAAGGCAAAGAAGTCCGCTTCGGCACCACCGCCACAGTGCTGTGGGCCGAGACCACTACCGCCGCTTCCAACGGTTCGGTGAACGCCATGCACGACAGCCTCAACCCCATGAGCGCGATGGTGGCGATGGTCAACATGATGGTCGGCGAAGTGATCTTCGGCGGTGTCGGCGCCGGGCTCTACGGCATGTTGCTCAACGTGCTGATCGCGGTGTTCCTTGCTGGCCTGATGATCGGCCGCACCCCGGAGTACCTCGGTAAAAAGCTGCAGGCCAAAGAAGTGCAATTGCTGGTGGTGACCCTGCTGGTGATGCCAGTAGGTGTGCTGGTGCTGGCCGCCATTGCGGCGGTATTGCCCAGTGCAGTGGCGGCGGTGAGTAACCCCGGCCCGCACGGTTTTAGCCAGATTTTGTACGCCTTCACCTCTGCCAGTGCCAACAACGGCTCGGCGTTTGGCGGGCTCAGTGGCAACACACCGTTTTACAACCTGATGCTGAGCCTGGGCATGTTGCTCGGACGCTTCGGTTACATCCTCCCGGTACTGGCCCTGGCGGGCAGTCTGGCGATGAAGAAAACCGCACCGGTTGGCCAAAACACCTTCCCGACCCACGGCCCGCTGTTTGTGGCACTGCTGACCGTGACCATTTTGCTGGTAGGCGGCCTGACCTTCTTGCCGACGCTGGCACTGGGTCCCATCGCTGAACAACTGACTATGGGCTTCTAAGGAGACGATCATGACTATGCCTGCTCCTGTTTCAAAATTGACGCCTACGCCTGAAACCCAGGCGCCGCAAACCCCTAAAACGGCGTTTGCCGACCTCTGGCGCCCGGCGTTGCTGCAAGCCTTTGTCAAACTCGACCCGCGCCAGCTGAAACGCTCGCCGGTGATGCTGGTGGTTGAGCTGACCGCCATTTTTACCTCGGTGTTGTGCTTTATGCCCGAGGCGTCGGTGCCGACCGCGGTGGCCGTGCAAATCGCCATCTGGCTGTGGTTCACCGTGTTGTTCGCTAACTTTGCCGAAGCCTTGGCCGAAGGCCGCGGTAAAGCCCGTGCCGACAGCCTCAAGGCCGGGAGCGAGGGCCTGAGTGCGCGCCGCCGGACCACGACGGGCAGCTTTGAAATCGTGCCGGCCACCCGCCTGCGCAAAGGCGATGTGGTGCGCGTTGAGGCCGGGGAGATGATCCCCGGTGACGGCGAGGTGATCGAAGGAATTGCCGCCGTCAACGAGGCCGCGATTACCGGCGAGTCTGCGCCGGTGATTCGTGAGTCGGGTGGTGATCGCTCGGCGGTCACCGGCAACACCCGGTTGGTGTCGGACTGGCTGCTGGTGCGCATCAGCACCAACCCCGGCGAGTCGACCCTGGACCGCATGATTGCCCTGGTCGAAGGTGCCAAACGGCAGAAAACCCCGAACGAAATCGCGCTGGATATTCTGCTGATCGGCCTGACCCTGATCTTCCTGATCGTGGTGGTGACCCTGCAACCGTTTGCCTTCTATGCCGGTGGCAGCCTGCCGCTGGTGTTTCTGGTGGCGCTGCTGGTTACGCTGATCCCTACCACCATTGGTGGCTTGCTGTCCGCCATCGGTATCGCCGGTATGGACCGTCTGGTGCGCCTCAACGTGATCGCCAAATCGGGCCGTGCGGTTGAAGCGGCGGGTGACGTGCATGTACTGATGCTCGACAAGACCGGCACCATCACCTTTGGTAACCGTCGTTGTGCCGCCCTGTATGCCTCACCCGGTGTGACCGCCAAAGAGCTGGCCGAAGGGGCGCTGCGTGCGTCGCTTGCGGACGACACAGCGGAAGGCAAGTCCATCGTCGAATTCATTCGAGGTTTGCACAGCTTCACTGAGCCTGCGGTCGAGGAATTCACAGCGGTGCCGTTTACCGCCGAAACACGCTTGTCGGGTATCGACTACCACGGCCGGGTGTACCGCAAAGGCGCGGTGGATTCCGTACTGGCGTTTGTCGGTATGAAACGTCACGAAGTGCTGCCTGCGTTGTCCCGTGAAATCGACAAAATCGCACAAAGTGGCGGCACCCCGTTGCTGGTCTGTGGCCAAGGCCGTTTGCTCGGCGCGATCCACCTCAAGGACGTGGTCAAGCCCGGCATTCGCGAGCGCTTTGCCGAACTGCGCAAGCTGGGCATTCGGACCGTAATGGTGACCGGCGACAACCCGTTGACCGCCGCCGCAATCGCAGCCGAAGCCGGGGTGGATGATGTGCTGGCCGAGGCCACACCCGAGAAAAAACTGGCGCGCATTCGCCACGAGCAAAACGATGGCCGCCTGGTAGCGATGTGCGGCGACGGCGCCAACGACGCCCCGGCGCTGGCTCAGGCTGACGTGGGCATGGCGATGAACGACGGCACCCAGGCAGCGCGTGAAGCGGCCAACATGGTTGACCTCGATAGCGACCCGACCAAGCTGCTGGACGTGGTGCAAATCGGTAAGGAACTGCTGGTGACGCGAGGCGCGCTGACGACCTTTTCGATTGCCAACGACGTGGCCAAGTATTTCGCGATCTTGCCCGCGCTGTTTGCCTCGATCTACCCGCAGTTGGGCGTGCTCAACATCATGCACTTGGCCAGCCCGCAGAGCGCGATTCTCTCGGCCATCGTGTTCAACGCCTTGATCATCGTGGTGTTGATTCCCTTGGCCCTGCGCGGGGTGCGGGTACAGGCGGCCAGCGCTGCACACCTGCTGCGTCGCAACTTGCTGATCTATGGCGTGGGCGGGCTGGTGGTGCCTTTTATCGGCATCAAGCTGATCGACATGCTGCTCACTGCGCTGCACTTGGTTTAAGCGTTTTCGGAGGGATTGATCATGGCAAATGTATTACGTCCGGCCTTGAGCCTGATGCTGTTGATGACCGTCATTACCGGCGTGGCTTACCCGCTGGTCGTGACCGGGATCGCCCAAGTGGCGTTCCCGCAGCAAGCCAACGGCAGCCTGGTGCGTGACAGCGCCGGGCAGGTCAAGGGCTCGGCATTGATTGCGCAAGACTTTACCGGTGACGACTGGTTCCACCCACGGCCTTCGGCGGGCGCGTTTGCCACGGTGTCCAGTTCGGCGAGCAACCTGGCGCCGAGCAACCCGGCCCTGGCCACACGGGTCAAGGAGAGTGCAGCGCAGCTTGCCGTGCCGGATCAAGGCCCGGTGCCGATGGCCATGCTGACCACGTCGGGCAGCGGTCTGGACCCGCACTTGCCACCGGAGGCAATTCGCTATCAACTGGTACGGGTTGCAGCGGCTCGGCACTTGCCGGTACAAACGGTTGAACAGTTGCTTGAACAACACATCGAACAACCGTTGATAGGCCCGCCAGTGGTCAATGTGCTGTTGCTGAACCAGGCGTTGGCGCAATTGCAGTAAATCTCCTGTAGGAGCGAGCTCGCCTCGCGATCTTTAAAACTCGCGAGACAAGCTCGCTCCTGCAGTTTCAGGTATTCATCAGGACAAACCCATGAGCCATTCTGGTCGCGCCGATGCGTTGTTAGCTGACTTGCCACGCGCAGGCCGTGGCCGGCTCAAAGTGTTTCTGGGCGCGGCCCCCGGCGTTGGCAAGACGTACGCCATGCTGCAGGCCGCGCACACCCAATTGCGCCAAGGGGTCACGCTGTTGGCCGGGGTGGTCGAGACCCATGGCCGTGCTGAAACCGAAGTGTTGCTCAACGGTTTGCCCCAACTGGCCATGCTGCGCTCGGAGTATCGCGGCGTGCAGCTTGAAGAAATGGACCTCGATGGCCTGCTCGCGGCCAAGCCCAAGCTGGTGCTGGTTGATGAATTGGCCCACAGCAATGCCCCCGGCAGCCGTCATGCCAAGCGCTGGCAAGACGTGCAGGAACTGCTGGCAGCGGGCATTGACGTCTACACCACGGTCAACGTTCAACACCTCGAAAGCCTCAACGACCAGGTGCGCGGTATCACCGGGGTGCAAGTGCGTGAAACCGTGCCCGACTGGATCGTCCAGGAAGCCTATGAGCTGCTGCTGATCGACCTGCCACCCCGTGAGCTGCTGGAGCGTCTGCGCGAAGGCAAAGTCTATGTGCCTGAGCAGGCCCGTGCGGCCATCGATGCGTTTTTCTCCCAGACCAACCTCAACGCCCTGCGCGAACTGGCGATGCAGACCGCCGCCGTGTACGTCGACGATGAGCTGGACAAAGGCTATCGCCAGCAAGGCCAATCGGCCCCGGCGCTGCGTGGGCGGCTGTTGGTGGGCGTGGACGGTGATGTGCATGCCGAGCGTTTGGTCCGCCATGCCAGCCGGGTCGCAGAGCGGCGGCATTTGCCCTGGAGCCTGGTGCATGTGGATAACGGCACGGTGCGTGACGAGCAATCGCGCCTGCGCTTGCAAAGTGCCCAGCAATTGGCCGAGCGCCTGGGCGGCGAAGTGGTCTTGCTGCGTGCGGGCGAGGTGGCCAAAACCCTGATCCAGCACGCCAGCGAGCGTCGGGCCAGTCTGCTGCTGGTGGGCCAGTCGCGGCTGACCTGGCGCCGCCGGATGTTGGGTGGCGGGCTGGCTGCGCGCTTGCTGCGCGATGCCCATGGCCTGGAAATCAACGTGCTGGATCACGAGCAATCGCCCGCGCCGGTGGTTACCCGTGGCAAGCACACGCTGGTGTGGTTTGACTATGGTCTGGCGCTGGTGGCCACAGTGCTGGCAAGCGCCTTGGCCTGGGGGGTTTCCAGTGTGCTGGCGCTGCCCAACATCTCGCTGGTGTTTCTTGCGGCGGTGTTGCTGGTGGCGGTGCGCAGCAGCCTTGGGCCTGCGCTGGCCTGTGCGGCGATGTCATTTTTGGCTTATGACTTTCTGTTTATCCCGCCCAATTTCTCGTTCAGCATCCAGCGCGAAGAAGACGTGCTCACGCTGTTGTTCTTTCTGTTGATGGCGGCTCTTACCGGTAACCTGGCCGCGCGCCAACGCCGACAACTGCAAGCCTTGCGCGACACCCAGGAAGAAACCACGCAGTTGCTCGACTTGTCGCGCAAGCTCACCGCTGCCACGGACCGGCAGGCAGTCATCAATGCCGCCGCCCAGCATTTGAGTGGCTGGAAAGAGCTCAACATGTGCCTGCTCAACCGCGATGACAACGGCGACTGGACCATCGAAACCGGCGGCCCTTTGCATTTCAACGAAGCCGAGCGCGCCGCTGCGGACTGGGCCTGGGCACACCTTCAACCGGCAGGCAAAGGCACGGGGACGTTGCCCATGGGCAATTGGTGGTGGTGGCCGATCAGCGCTGAAGAAGGGCCGTTGGCATTGCTCGGCGTCAGCCCCAAAGACGGCCAAACCCTCAGCGGCCAACGTCGGCGCCTGTTGATGGCCTTGAGTCAGCCGCTGGCTCAGGCGCTGGCCCGTGCGCGGTTGGCGCAAGACCTGGAAGCTGCGCGCCTGCATGGCGAAACCGAGCAACTGCGCAGTGCTTTGCTGGCGTCGGTGTCCCATGACTTGCGCACTCCGCTGACCACCATGCGCGGCAGCATCGATACGCTGCTGGCGCTGGGGGAAGCGATCGCGCTGGAGGACCGGCGCGAATTGCTCGAAGGCACCCGTGATGAGGCCGAGCGTCTGGATCGCTACATTCAGAACCTGCTGGACATGACCCGCCTGGGCCACGGCGCCTTGAAACTGGCGCGTGACTGGGTTTCACCCGCCGACATCGTGGGCAGTGCCTTGAACCGGCTGCGCGCTGTACTGGCGCCGTTGCAGGTGCAAGTGGATGTGCCGCCGCAACTGCCGCTGTTGCATGTGCATGCGGCGTTGATCGAACAGGCTTTGGTCAATGTGCTGGAGAACGCTGCACGCTTCTCACCGCCCCATGGGCAACTGCGCCTGAGCGCCGGGGCGCATGAAGGGGAGTTGTGGTTTGCGGTGAGTGATCAAGGGCCGGGCATTCCCGAAGAAGACCGCGCCAAGATTTTTGACATGTTTTACACCGCTGCCCGTGGCGACCGAGGCGGGCAGGGCACCGGGCTTGGCCTGGCCATTTGCCTGGGCATGGTCGGCGCCCATGGCGGGCGCATCACTGTGGCTGAAGGCATCGACGGGCAGGGCACCTGCATCACCTTGTTTTTGCCGTTACGCGATCAACCGGCCATGGATCAGGAAGAGGCGGAGCGTGAAGACTGATACTCTTTGGCCCTACTTTTGTAGCGATGAATTGCCATGAGCCAGCCAGCGACGATTTTGGTCATTGATGACGAACCTCAGATCCGCAAGTTTTTGCGCATCAGCCTGGTGTCCCAGGGCTACACCGTGCTTGAGGCGGCGACCGGAGCCGAAGGCTTGAGCCAGGCGGCGTTGAACAAGCCGGACGTCATGGTGCTCGATCTGGGCTTGCCGGACATGGACGGCCAACATGTGTTGTGCGAGTTTCGTGAGTGGTCGACGGCGCCGGTGCTGGTGCTGTCAGTGCGCGCCAGCGAAGCGCAAAAAGTCCAGGCGCTGGACAGTGGCGCCAATGACTACGTGACCAAACCGTTTGGCATTCAGGAATTTTTGGCGCGCATCCGCGCCTTGTTGCGCCAGGCTCCCAGCGGTGAGGCCCGGCAAGCGGCGGTTGAGCTGGGCCCGTTAATCATTGATCTGGCGTTTCGCCGGGTGCTGCTCGACGGCGTAGAAGTGGGCCTGACCCGCAAGGAATACGCGGTGCTGGCGCAGCTGGCGAGCCATCCGGGGCGGGTGATTACCCAGCAGCAATTGCTTAAGGACATCTGGGGCCCGAGCCATGTCGAGAACAGTCACTACCTGCGGATCGTGGTCGGGCATTTGCGGCAAAAACTGGCCGATGATCCGACCTCGCCGCGTTTTATCGCCACCGAGGCCGGTGTGGGCTACCGGCTGTTGAGCTGAGGCCTCGTCAGGGTTGCGAGCGCTGGTCAGCTTCATAACGGTCCAGCGTGTCTTTGGCAATTTCCCGGCCCAGGGCGATGAGCTCGGCGGCCTTGTAAAACTCAAAGAAGCGGCACACCCGTTTTGGCACGTTGATCAGAATATCTGGCGGGTATCCGGCGATTTTGTACTGCGCTAAAGAGGTCTGCATCACCTCGAAGCTCTGGTTGATCAGATCCAGCAGCGACGCCGGGCCGACGTTGTCGATGATGACCGAACCGGTGGCGGACTTGGGCGCGCCTTGCGTGTTGGCCGCAAGGCTGGGCGCAGGCTTGGGTGTCGCGGAGTCGATCCAGGGATTAAAGGGCACTTCAGCTTCTGGCTCGGTGGCAGGCTTGAGCATCTCCTGTTCAAGGTCGAGCAGGTGCTCCGCCTGGCGGGTGCGAAACGGAATGTGAGAGCCCAGCGAATTCATCAGGTTGTTAAACCGGCCTTTAAAGGCCGCCGGGCGCGGGATCACCGGGAGCTGGTAATGGTTTTGCGTGGTGGAGTTGAGGTTGACGGCGACAATCAGGTCGCAGTGGCTGGACACCACCGGGACGATGGGCAGCGGGTTCAGCAAACCGCCATCGACCAGCATGCGGTTGCCCTGCATCACCGGGGTAAACAGGCTGGGAATGGCTGCCGAGGCGCGCATGGCCTGGTGCAGGCAGCCTTCTTGAAACCAGATTTCCTGCTGATGGGTCAGGTCGGTGGCGACGGCGGTATAAGGGATGCGCAGGTCTTCAATATTGATTTCGCCGACAATGTTGCGAATTTGCCCGAAGACTCTCTCGCCACGAATGGCCCCGAGGCGAAAACTCACGTCCACCAGGCGTAGTACATCCAGATAATCCAGGCTTTGTATCCAGTCGCGGTATTGATCAAGCTTGCCCGCGGCATAAATCCCGCCCACCACGGCGCCCATCGAACAGCCAGCAATGCAGGCAATCTCGTAACCCCGGCTTTCGAGCTCTTCAATCACCCCAATGTGGGCATAGCCCCGTGCGCCTCCGGAGCCCAATACCAGTGCAATACGTTTTTTCATGAGCCGGTCCTTTGCAAGGCAAGAGCTTACAATGCCTTTTTGTGTGAGTCAGTGACAGCTCAAAGCGGTTTGGCCAGCTAGTCTTGTTCCACGACGTTTTGCGTTACGGCACTTTTAGGCCCGTTTCCCGTCTTAGCACTGAACAATTATTTGAGGATTTGCCCCATGAAAGCTTGGATCTGTGTGCCATTAATGGCGATTGCTTTGGTCGGTTGCGCGGGCAAGAAGGTTTATCGTGACAGTTGCGGCACCCAGTTGGACGCGGCCTGGCACGAACTGGACCTGGCCAAAGCTGAAGGGTTTGCTGGTACGGTCAGCTATTCCAAAGCCCTGTCTTTGCTGACGGCGGCGAAAACTCAGCAACAATTCGAGGCCTTTGAAGGCTGCACGGCCAAGGCCGAGAAGGCGCGCTTCTATATCCAGGAGTCCCGCGCCGGGCGTTGAGGCGCCAACCTGACGAGGGAGAGTAAGGATGTCTGATTTGGTTAATCGGATCGTGGCTAACTGCTTGCGCCTGGAGGTCAAATTGTTGGCCTGTCAGGCGCGTTTGCAGGCCGAAACCGATCCTGAAGCACTGCATGACCTGCGTACGACGGTCCGTCGTTTGCGCAGCCTGTTACGCCCGTTGCGGGGGTTGCCGGGCGTAGTCCAGCTTGAAATGTCGGCCTCCCAGGTCGGTGTTTTGACCACCCCGCTGCGAGACCTTGAAGTGTTGGCGGCGCACCTGGAACAACAGGGCCACCCGACCCTGGCCAAGCGCCGGCTAACACAATTGGCCGGTAGCTACCCACGGGTGGCGGCCAGTACCGAGCTGTCGCAATTGCTGATGATCCTTGAGGCGTTCCCGCGCTTTTTGCGCGCCAGCCAGCGTGAGGGCTTATTGCGCGGGTTACGCCAGCGCATTGAGGCGATATTGGCCAAACAATGGCAGGCGCTGCACAAAGCCTTGAAAGATCCGGCTCACGATCGGCATAAGGTCCGGTTGTTGATCAAGCGCGTGCGTTATGGCGCTGAAGCCTACCCCGAGCTGGACCGCGTGCCCAAGGCCGTGATGAAACACCTCAAAGAGGCGCAAAAGGCTTTGGGTGAATGGCATGACGCCTGGCAGTGGCTCGCTCAGGCAGAGCAACAGCCTGACTTGCAGCCGTGCGTTGAACAGTGGCGCACCACCCTGGCCCGAGGCGAGAAACGCGCGGACCGGGTGTTGGCCAAATTGCGTTGAGGCGTTCACATTCCCCCTGTAGGAGCGAGCTTGCCTCGCGATCTTTTGATCTTTAAAAGATCGCAGCCTTCGTGCCTCGGCAGCTCCTACGGATTTGTGTTTTTCACTGCTTCATTTGGCGCATATAGGCGCTGTGCCGAGGCGGGCGGGTCAGTAGTATCACGGCCTATTGTTCAGCGTTGAGGTGTGTATGCAGTTTTCTGAATTGGTCGACGCTGTACGTAAAAACCCCCTGGATGTGACCATCACGGAAGATTGGGGTCAGGGGCGGGCCAGTTTTGGTGGGCTGATGGTGGCGTTGCAGTACGAAGCCATGCGCGCTCAAGTGTCCAGCGAGCGGGCGTTGCGCTCATTGGCGGTGACGTTTGTCGGGCCCGCCGAGCCGGGCGTGCCGGTGAGCTTCGAAGTCGAGGTGCTGCGCGAAGGCAAGGCAGTGAGCCAGGTGCTGGGTCGGGCCGTGCAAAACGGCCAGGTGGTGACACTGGTGCAAGGCAGTTTTGGTGGCGCCCGCGAGTCTGCGGTGAAGGTAGACAGCTTGCCTGCCCCTGACATGAAAGCCCCCGAGCAATGCCCGCTATTGCCCTATATCAAAAGGGTGACCCCGGAATTCATGCGGCACTTGTCGATGGCGTTTGCCGTGGGCGCCATTCCGTTTACCGGGCGTGGCACACGTGAAATGGGCGGTTGGGTGCGTTTTGCCGGTGAGGTGGCAGAGCAGCCGCTCACAGAAACCCACCTGCTGGCGTTGATCGACACCTGGCCTCCGGCGTTGTTGCCGTTGCTCAACAAACCGACGGCGGGCAGCACGCTGACCTGGACGGTGGAGTTTGTGCAGCCGCTACCCGCCGCCAACACCCTGGACTGGTGCAAATACCTGGCGGTGATCGAACATGCCCGTGACGGCTACGGCCATGTGGCAGCCAATCTGTGGGCGCCCAATGGCGAACTGATTGCAATCAGTCGCCAGACCGTCGCCATCTTCGGTTAAAACGTTTTGCTGCGCTGTGCTTGCTGAGCCTTGGCATCCAGCTGGCGGCTCTGGCGCTGAATGGCCATGCCCGCAAACAGCGCCACCAGGCCAATCACCGCGCTTGAGGCGTTGTTGCTGAACACACCGGTAGCCAACAGCAGGAACGCCAACACCATCATCGCCACAGCCAGCAGGCTCAGCGCCTGATGGCTGGCACTGTGGGTGCCTTGTGGTTTAGAGCGCCATTGCCAGGCGGGTAGATCAGGATGACGTTTGCCCATGATTTCTCTCCTTGGTTCAAGGGTTCAGTCTTGTCTGAACCGGATGAGCCAAGAATAGGGGCGAGCCGGGCGAACGGCGAATCAACTCTGGCTATAGGCCTTATAGCTTTAACTGACCAATGGCCCGGTTCAGCTCTCCGGCCAGGGTCGCCAACTGATTGCTGGTGGTGGCCGAATCGACGGTTTGTTGCACGGTGTCTTCAGTGACATCACGGATACTGACCACGGCGCGGTTCATTTCTTCGGCTACTTGGCTTTGCTGCTCGGCCGCGACCGCGATTTGCGTATTGCTTTCGCGCATTTGCGCTACCGCGTGGGTGATCTCGGCCAAGGCTGCGCCTGCTTCCTGAGCCTGTTGCACGCAATCGTCGGCCTTGAACGAGCTTTCTTGCATAAAGTCCACGGCGTCACGGGTGCCGGCCTGCAAGGCTGAAACCATCGTGGTGATTTCGTCGGTAGAGGTTTGCACGCGCTTGGCCAAGTGCCGCACTTCGTCGGCCACCACGGCAAAGCCACGGCCCATGTCGCCCGCCCGGGCGGCTTCGATGGCGGCGTTGAGCGCCAGCAGGTTGGTTTGTTCAGCGATGCTGTGGATCACACTGACCACGCTATTGATCTGCTGGCTGTCCTGGGCCAGTTGCTGAATCATCTCGGCGGTTTTTTGCACGCCATCCGAGAGGTTGGCAATGGAGGTTTGCACGCGGCTGACCACTTGCTGCCCGCTGCCGGCCAGGTCGTCGGCGGTTTGCGACAAATCACGGGTGGCACCTGCGTGTTGGGCGATGTGATGGACCGTGGCAGTCATCTCATTGATGGCCGTGGCGGCCTGGTCCGTCTCGCTTTGCTGGCCGAGCATACCGTGTTGCACTTCGTTCATGCTGCTGGCCAGGCGCGCGGCCCCGGCATCCAGTTGCGCGGCGGTGTCTGCCACGGTGTTGACCACCCGCTGATAACCCGCCTGCATGGCATTGAAGGCGCTGGCCATCTGGCCGACCTCATCGTTGCAGGCCAACGGCACACGGGCCGACAAATCGCCGGTTTTTTCGACGTGCAGCATCACGTCCTTGAGGGTGTTGAGCTGGCTGAGCAGAAAACGGATCAACAGTTGAGAGGCGCAGAGCATGGCCAGCATCAGCACCAGGACGGCCGCCGCATAATTGGGCAAACGTTCGATGAACACTTGCGCCAGGCTAGGCGCATAGGCCAGCACGGCGACCTTCTGACCATTCTCGCGGCTGACCACCTCGGCTCCGGACAGCGGGTTTTGCCCGAACACTGGCATGTGATTGAGCGATACCCAACCATTGGCGTCGCTTAATTGCGGCAACGGCTGCCCGTTGACGGTCGGCACGGTGTCGGGCACCAGTGGCAGCAGGTCTTGGGCTTCGGGCAGTGGCTGATTGGCCGGCCACACGCTGAGCAGGTGCGCCTGAGCCTTGGCATTGGCGTGGGCGGCGTTGCTGCGTGATTGCTGTTCGAGTTGAACGGCGTACAGCACCAGCAGCAACGTGGTGACGAAGGCCACCGCATTCACAGCCCAGAATTTGTATTTAAGCGAGATGTTGCTAAGCCAGGCACCCATGGAAGGTCTTCTCTGATGTGGCGAACACAATATTGGCAAGGTGCCATCATTGTGCCGCTACTTTATGAAGACAATGTTGATATGGGTCAAGCCATCTGGCACAAAGCGGACCCGGATTAGCAAGATGAAGAGATCGCGAGGCAAGCTCGCTCCTACAGATTTGGGTTATGCGTCCAGCATCGGCAACCCGAAGAACGCCCGGGCGCAGGCGGTAGTGTGGGCGGCCAGGTCGTGTTCGGACTCGGCGCGGTGCACGGCCACTTCGCGCAGCACTTCAGGCAGGTAGGCCGGTTCGTTGCGGCCACTTTTGGGCTTGGGGCGCAAGGTGCGCGGCAGCAGGTACGGCGCATCGCTCTCAAGCATCAAGCGGCCACGCGGGATGTCGCGGACCAGCGGGTGCAGGTGGGTGCCGCGGCGCTCGTCACAAATCCAGCCGGTAATGCCGATGTGCAGGTCCAGGTCGAGGTAGCTGAACAATGCCCGCTGCTCGCCGGTAAAACAGTGCACAACCGCTGCCGGCAGGTGGTCGCGGTAATTGCGCAGGATTTCCAGCAGACGCTGGTTGGCGTCGCGCTCGTGCAGGAAGACCGGTAGTTGCAGCTCCACGGCCAGCGCCAAGTGCTCTTCCAGCACTTTCTCTTGTTGTGCACGCGGCGAGAAGTCGCGGTTGAAGTCCAGCCCGCATTCGCCCACGGCCCGCACGTTCGCCTCCTTGAGCAAGGCCCGCAGACGCTGGGTGCTATCGCCGTTCCAGTCGCTGGCCGAATGCGGGTGAATACCCGCCGTGGCGAACAGCCGTTGGCCGTTTTCGTCCAGCTCGCGGCACAGTTGCAAGGCCTGTTCGCTGCCTTCAACGCTGGTGCCGGTGAGGACCAGTTGGGCAACGCCAGCAGCATACGCACGGTCCAGCACGGCTTGGTGCTTACCGTCGAAACTGGAGTTGGTCAGGTTGACGCCGATATCGATGAGTTGCATGGTTCTACCTCAGGCCACAGGCCGTGAAGCATATCAGAGCTGTAGTTTTATAAGAAAAACCAAGAACTACAGACGGTTATGGTTGTCTTTGAATGCCGCAACAACGCAATGCCTTTTTCATTTCAGGGTGCATTGGCTGTATTGCGCTCTGTTTCCAGCGCTGAAATTCCCCCAATGGGGTGACCGACCGTCGGGTAATCCGATGCGGCGCGGGACTGTATTCTTTCCGGAGAACGGATGACGAGACCTACGTTATTGATTGCGCTGTGCCTGTTGCTGTTGCCGCTCCCGGCAATGGCGCGATTGGCTGGGCCACTGCAAGTCGGGCAGCCAAGCCAGGTCCGCGATCTGGCGCAGATTCGCAGCAGCCAGGTGTTGCGTGTGCTGGTGAATCAAAGCCGCAACAGCTCCGGCGAAGTGCAGGGCCAGGACATCGGTGTTGAATACCATCGCCTGCGCGCTTTCGAGCAGTACCTGAATGCCAACGCCCGCGACGGGCACGAAATCACTCTCAAGATTATCCCCAAGGCCAAGGACCAGTTACTCGGTGCGCTTATGCGTGGCGAAGGCGACTTGATGGCGCCGGGTGAGTTGCTGGACGTCAAGCCCAGCCATGCGGTGAGCCCGAGTGATCCTGTGGTCGATCGGGTGCCGTTGTTGCTGGTCGGGAAGAAGGGCGAGCGGCGTTTTACCCGGTTTGAGCAACTGTCCGGGCGCACAGTGGCATTGACCACGGGCAGCGCGGCCGGTGAGTCCATCAGCCTGATCAATCAAAAACTCGCGTTGCGCAAATTGCCCCCGGTGAAGGTGGAGTGGGTCGACCCGAGCCTGGCGGTGGAAGATGTGCTGGAGATGGTGCAGGCCGGGATCTTTCATCTGACCATTGTCGAAAAGCCGATTGCCGAACGTTGGGCCACGCTGATGCCCAAGCTGCGCTTTGATCGTCAGGTGCTGATCAGCGAGCCGGCTGCGATGCGCTGGTTTGTACGCCGCGATGCTGCCATGTTGCACGCCAGTGTCGACAAGTTCCTGGCCAGTTATAAAGCCCCGTCCAATCAGGATCTGGCGTTTGAGAAGGTTTACCGAGGCTTGTACCGGGTGCATTACCCGCTGGCCAAAACGGACCGGCAAAAACTCGAAAAACTGCGACCGGTGCTGCAAAAACATGCACGGCAACAGGGTATGGACTGGTTGAACCTGGCCGCGCTGGCCTTCAAGGAGTCGGCCCTGGATCCCGGTGCACGCGGCTCGGGTGGCGCGACGGGGCTGCTGCAAATTACCCCTTCGGCGGCACAACGAGTCGGGGTCAATGACATCAAAAATGTCGATAACAATGTGCAGGCCGGTGCCAAGTACTTATCGATGATCCGCCGTAAATTTTTTTCCAGCCCCAAACTCAACGAACGTGAGCGCATGGCCTTTGTACTGGCGGCTTACAACATGGGCCCTGAGCGGGTGCAGGCCATGCGGGCAGAGGCCAAGCGACGGGGCTTGAATCCCAATCAATGGTTTTTTCAGGTAGAGCGTATTGCCATGGAACAGATGGGCATGAGCGCCGTCAGCTATGTTAATAGCGTGAATAAATACTATTTGGCATTCGACCGCGAGCGCGACTCTTTGGAGCCGGCAGCAGGACGGGTAGCCTCTCGCAAGTAATCGAATAATTCGATTGTAATGCGGGGTTTATTCGACTTTTAACATTATAAAAACTGATTAATATGGCGTCCATTCCCAACCTGATTTGAAGGAACGCACCATGAGCAAATTGATCCAGACTGTTCTCGCCACCCGTGCCGGCTACGGCTTAACTGTCTTGCGGGTGTTTGTCGGCATCATCTTCGCGGCCCACGGCTCGCAAAAGCTTTTTGGCTGGTTTGGTGGGGGCGGCCTGGCGGGCACCGCACAATGGATGGAAAGCATCGGTCTGGCACCGGGCACCTTGATGGCACTGTTGTCGGGCGGGACTGAGTTCTTTGGCGGGCTGGCCTTGATTATCGGTTTGCTGGCACGCCCGGCGGCCTTGGGCTTGTCGTTCACTTTGCTGGTGGCGATCTTCTCGGTGCACATCCACAACGGGCTGTTTATGGCCAACAACGGCTATGAGTTTGCCCTGGCCTTGCTCGGCGGCACGCTGGCAGTGTTGCTTGAAGGTGCTGGCAAGCTGTCGGCTGATCGGGCCATCGCGAGTTAAACGCGAGCTTTTCGCAGGCCATAAAAAATCCGCAGCCCGGTATAAGGGCTGCGGATTTTTTGCTTCTGGCGGGTCAGTTTCAGAACATCAGTGCGTTGGTCATATCGCCCATGGGCGTTTGACCGCGGGCTTTCATGGCATCGTCACGGTGTTTAAGGCCGTCGAGGGTTTCCAGTTGGTGCACGCGGGTGATCAAGCGCAGGACCGACGCCGTGTCATATACCGTGTGGTCGACCGTGCCTTTGCGCGCGAAGGGTGACACCACCAACGCCGGGATGCGTGTACCCGGGCCCCAGCGATCGCCCTTGGGCGGGGCAACGTGGTCCCACCAGCCGCCGTTCTCGTCCACAGTCAGCACGATAACCATGTTTTCCCATTGCGGGCTGTTGCGCAGCACTTTGAGCACGCGGTCCAGGTGTCGGTCGCCCGACGCCACGTCGGCATAACCGGCATGCAGGTTGAGGTTGCCCTGAGGTTTGTAGAACGACACGGCTGGCAGCTTGCCGGCTTCGGCATCGGCGAGGAAGCGGTTGCTGCTGCTTTCGTCGCCCAAGCCGCCATCACGCAGGCGCTTGCTGCGTTCAGCCGGGTGTTCCGGGCCTTGGCGGGTGAAGTAGTTGAATGGCTGGTGGTGGTACTGGAAGTTCGGGATCTTGGGGATACCGCCGGAGTCTTTGTACTCGTCGAGCGTGGCTTGCCAGGCACCGGCGTACCAGGCCCAGTCGATGTTCTTTTTACTCAGTTTGTCGCCAATGTGTTCATGGTTTTGCGGCACCAGCACGCTGGGCAGGTCGGGCTTGGAGTAGTCCGGGCGCTCGGGGTCACGAATCCAGGTCGGCCAGTAGGGCGGGGCCATGGTGTTGACCGCGTAGCCGTCAGGTGTGATCGCGCTGGGGCCAAATTGCGGGGCGCCGGTCATGGCGCTTTGGGGCGATTTTTCCAATGGCTTGAGGCGGGTGCCTTTAGGGTCGTCACCTTCCAGGGTAGCGATCTGACTCTTGGCCACAGAGTTGGCGGCGTCCGGATAAACCGGCACGGCGGCGCTGATCAAGTACTGGTGGTTGAGGAACGAGCCGCCAAAAGCGCCCTGGAAGAAGTTGTCACACAGCACAAATTCACGGGCGACATCCCACAAGCGCAGGGAATATTGCGACTGCGCGTAATGGCCCATGGTCAAACCGCCGGAGTCGCCCCAGGCCACAAATTGGTCATTTTTGCCGTCGTTGATTTGCATCTGGTTTTGATAAAACACGTGCCACAGGTCACGGGTTACCAAGCTCAACGGCAGATCTTCCTGATTCGGGCCTTTGAGGGCGAATGGTGCGTTGGGCAGGTTTTCCTGGAACTGCACGCCTTGCGGATACGTGACACCGTCAACCGTTTGCGGGCCTACCTGCAAGACGCCGCCCCAGGCCGGTGGCAAGGTGTTGAGCAGGCTGCCATCGCGGTCGCGCTGCTGATAGTCCGCCGGTTTGAGCGCCGACAAAGGTTTTTCGACACCCGGGAAGTTGGCGAACAAGTTATTGAAACTGCGGTTCTCGGCGTAAATCACCACGATGGTTTTCACCTGCTCGTGGAGCTTTTTGTCCAGTTCGGTCGGGGTTAGCGGTTCAGCCGCGACGGGGGTGTCGTGCGGGGTGTTTGCATACACGTTCAAGGTCGCCGCCCCGACACCCAGCGCGGCTGCACCTGCGAGGAAGCGACGGCGGCTGGCATCGGCAGGGAGTTGAGTGTCCTTGTCTTTTTCGTCGCTCATTACGGGGTCCTGTTAACTGTTACAAAACATTTTCGGCGGCAGCGTAACAAGGGATTATGACGGCGGGGTTTCAATTAATCGAATTCAACCAGGCGCAGGCGCATTCTTCATCTAAGCGTGCATGAATTCATGGGGGCGTCTGGGGCAGGGTTTTCGTGGCATATGATTCTTGACAGTTGTAAGCGGCTTTATCTAGGATGTTTCTTGCGCCGATTTAAACAGCTACTTGCGGGGCGCCAGGGTGTCAAAAGACGCTCGAAATACCGCTAAAGCGCTGGTTCGGTGTTGCCTCTCACCTGCCACGCAGAACCTTGAGGCGGAGAACCGATACATGATTCAACCACGTCCTTTCGTTCGTCTGGCGCCGATCACGGCCAATCAGACTTCGCGCAACCCAAAAATCCTCCTGGGCGGTAAACATCAGCCAACGCTGCTGCGTTATCTGGACGGCTGGCCGCGTCGCAAAGGGCAAACTTCAGCGTTTTTGATTCAGTTTGTTGAGGTCGGTGACGAACTGACGCGTTTTGCCGCCGACAGTTTTGACCTGGCAGTGATTCAGTCGCCTTCAGCCGATAATGCCGAGCTGGTCATTCGCAACCTTATCCGCGTGTCCCGCCAGGGTTTGATTACTTTGCGTTAATGAACAGCGCCCATCAGCTTTGCTTAACAGGCAAAGCTGAAACGGATCAAGTTTCAAACTGGTGATAAGACGACCATCCAAACTTCACGCATTGTTTAAAAGGTGTGTTGGCCATTAGCTCTTCTGCCGTCGAGTAAGTCGAACGAAACGGCAATGTTTGCACCCAATGCCCGCTAAATGGTGTGATGCAGTCTTTGTAGAGATAGGGCCCGTTGCCTGGTAGCCGTTTTACCTCAGCTTCAGTCCAGTCGGAGCTGTTTGCACTTGCTGGCGTTGGCTCTTGGGCTATTGCTGAGGTGGTGACGAGCACACTCAATGAAAGTGCTGCGAAGAGGCGGGTTAAAAGTTTCATTAATTTATTCCATTAAATAATGTAAGTGGTTTGTAGTCCTCAGCTTAGTTTCGTGGGCTTAACGCTCAATGAGACAACAGCCACGCTGTTTGTAAGAAATGCCTCGGATAAACAGCGGCGCTGTTAATCAGGGGTACTCAATAGCCACGATATACACGTACTGTTCGCCGGTCGGGGTTTGTACCCGAACTTCGGCATCCAGCGCTTTGCCAATCAAGGCGCGGGCCAGGGGTGAGTCGATGCTGATCAGGCCTTGTTTAAGGTCCAGCTCATCGGGGCCGACGATGCGGTAGCGCGACTGTTTGCCGTCTTCATCTTCAATCGTGACCCAGGCGCCGAAATACACTTTGTTCGGGTCGCCAGGTTTTTCGCTGACCACTTTCAGGCTTTCAAGGCGTTTGGTAAGAAAACGCACGCGGCTGTCGATCTCGCGCAGCATCTTTTTGCCATAAGTGTATTCAGCGTTTTCCGAGCGATCGCCTTGTGCCGCTGCTTCGCTGACCGATTGCGTGACCTGTGGTCTGCGCACATGCCACAGCTCATGCAGTTCGGCGCGCATCCGCGCTTCACCTTCCGGGGTGATCAGCGCGGTGCCAGCAGGGCGGGGGGGGCGATAGCGGCTCATGGTCATTCCGTTGGCAGAGAAGGGCGCGAGTCTATCAGCCCTCGCGCAGCACTGTCAGCGGGCTGGCATTGAGGGCGCGGCGGGTGCCGAACACCCCGGCGCCGCCAACCATAACGGCGCCGACCACCGGTAGCAGCAACAACCATGGGTGCGGGTGCCAGGGCAGGTCAAAGGCATAGCGGTACAGCACCAGGCTGACCAGCTCTGCGCCCAGCGCCGCGAGCAAGCCGCTGGTGGCACCGAGCAAACCAAACTCGATGCGCCGGGCCTTGATCAGCAATTGGCGTTCGGCTCCCAAGGCCCGTAGCAAGGCACCTTGGCGGATGCGCTCGTCGAGGGTGGATTGCAGGCCGGAGAACAGCACCGTCATCCCCGCCGCCAACACGAACAACAGCACGTACTCAATGGCGATGGTGACTTGCGCCAGAATGCTGCGCAGTTGTTCGAGCAAGGCATCAATCGGCAGGATGGTCACCGCCGGGAAGCTGCGCGACAGCTCAATGATTTGCGTGTCGTGACCCGGGGCCAGGTAAAAACTGGTGAGGTAGGTGGTCGGCAAGTCCTGCAGGGTGCCGGGCTGGAAGATCATGAAGAAGTTGGGCTGGAAGTTGTCCCAGTTAATGCTGCGCAAACTAGTGACTTGCGCCTCACGGTTGACCCCGGCAACCGTAAACACCAGATGGTCCCCCAGCTTGAGTTTCAGGCTTTCGGCCACTTTGGCTTCAACCGACACCCCAGGCACACCCTGTGGCGGTTGCGCTGACCACCACTGGCCTGCGGTCAATTCATTACCTTCAGGCAGGTCGGCGGCCCAAGTCAGGCTCAGGTCGCGCTGTACGGCTTTGTCGCCGCTGGAGTCTTTGGTGACGATCTCTTGCACCGGCTCGCCATTGATGCTGATCAGGCGCCCCGGCACCACCGGGTAGATCGGCGCAGCCTGGGCCTGGAGTTCGTGCAGGCGGGCACCAAAGGCGTCCTTGTCGGTGGGCAAGATATTCAGTGCAAAGTAGTTGGGTGCATCTTTGGGCAACTGGTTTTGCCAGGTGTCGAGCAGTTCGCCGCGCAACAAGGCAATCAGCGCCATCGACAGCAGGATCAAGCCAAACGCCAGAGCCTGTCCGGCTGCGGCCAGAGGCTGGCGCAGCAGTTGACCCAAGCCCAGACGCCAAGGCAGGGAGGCGCGGGCCAGCCCACGGCGAAGGCCCTTGAGGCCCAGTAGCAACAGGCCGCCGAGTATCAATGCCGCAATCACCCCGCCGCCGAGCAGGGCGAAGGTCAGCACCAGGTCCAGGCTCATGCGCCACATAATCAGGCCCAGCGCGAGCAAGGCGGCCCCGTAAACGGTCCAGGTGCTGGCCGGGATCGGCAGAATGTCACGGCGCAAAACGCGCAGCGGCGGCACACGGCCCAGGGCGGCCAGCGGCGGCAGAGCGAAACCGGCCAGTGCAACCAGCCCGGTGCCCATGCCGGCCAGTGCGGGCATCACGCCACCGGGAGGTACATCGTTCGGGAGCAAGTCGTGCAGCAAGGCGAACAACCCCAGTTGCGCCAGCCAGCCGAGCAGGGCGCCGGTCA
This sequence comes from Pseudomonas helleri, assembly GCF_045830615.1. Taxonomy (NCBI): domain Bacteria; kingdom Pseudomonadati; phylum Pseudomonadota; class Gammaproteobacteria; order Pseudomonadales; family Pseudomonadaceae; genus Pseudomonas; species Pseudomonas helleri. Next base: position 1,634,930 of record NZ_CP174501.1, read on the forward strand.
CGCTGGCCAGCAGCCCGAGCATCGCCAGTTGCAGGCTGAACAGCCAGAGTGTTTCGCGGCGGGACAAGCCCAGGCAGCGCAGCAGTGCGCTGGCATCAAAGCGCCGATTGGCAAAGCGGGTTGCAGACAGGGCAACCGCTACCCCGGCGAGCAATACCGCTACCAGGCTGGCCATGTTCAGATAGCGTTCGGCCTTGCCGAGTGCGCCGCCGATTTGCTGGTTGCCATCACGCCCGTCGAGCAAGCGCTGGTTGGCTTCAAGGCCCGGCTGGATGACGTCACGGTAGGACTGTAGCGCCGGTGCTTCGCCGCGCCACAGCTCACGGAAGCTGACCCGGCTGCCGGGTTGTACGATGCCGGTCGCTTGCAGGTCATCCAGATTGATCAGGACCCGTGGGGTCAGGCTGTAAAAGTTACCGGCACGGTCGGGTTCGTAGGTAAGAACACGGGTGATCTTGACGGTTTTTGAGCCGACATCAATGTCGTCACCGACCTTGAGATCCAATGCCGTCAGCAGTCGCGGCTCAACCCAGGCCTGCCCGGACTTTGGCCCGCCGCCGGGCTGTTCTTCGCCGTAAGGCTGGGCGGCGCTTTTGAGTTGGCCGCGCAGGGGGTAGGCGTCATCAGCGGCTTTGATGCTGGACAGCTGAATGCCGTTGTCTGTGGCAATTACGCTGGAAAACTCGACGATTTGCGCGTGTTTGAGCCCCAGTTCGTTGCCCACGCGGATTTGCTCTTCGCGTGCCGGTGAGCTGCCTTCGAGTACCAGGTCGGCCCCCAGGAACTCGGTGGCGCGCAAAACCATCGCGCCGTTGAGGCGAGCGCCGAAGTACCCGATGGCGGTGCTGGCAGCGACGGCCACCAGTACGGCAAAAAACAGCACGCGCAACTCGCCGGCGCGTGCATCACGCAGGAGTTGGCGCAGGGCGAGGCTGAGCAGACGGACCAGCGGCAAACGTGCCATCAAGGCTCCAGAGGGCCGACCAGATGGCCGGCGTCAAGACGGATCAGGCGTCGGCAGCGATGGGCCAGACGTTCGTCATGGGTCACCAGTACCAGTGTGGTGCCCTGTTCTTTGTTCAGCTCAAACAGCAGCTCGGTAATGCGCTCTCCGGTGTGGCTGTCGAGGTTACCTGTGGGTTCGTCGGCAAACAGCACGTCCGGGTTGGCGGCAAAGGCCCGTGCGATGGCAACGCGTTGCTGCTCGCCGCCCGACAACTGGCGCGGTGAGTGGCTAAGGCGCTGGCCCAGGCCGACCCGTTCAAGCAAATGCCGCGCCTGTTCGCGGGCGTCTTTGCGGCCATCGAGCTCCAGCGGCAACATAACGTTTTCCAGTGCGTTAAGGCTGTCGAGCAGTTGGAATGACTGGAACACGAAGCCAACGTGTTCGGCGCGCACGCGAGCCCGCTGATCTTCATCGAGGGTGCTGAGTGCATGCCCGGCCAGAATGACTTCACCCTGGCTGGGCAGGTCCAGCCCTGCGAGCAAGCCGAGCAGGGTGGATTTGCCCGAGCCGGAAGCGCCGACGATGGCCAGGCTGTCGCCTTTGCGCAGTTCCAGGCTTAAGGGGTGCAGGATGGTTAACTCGCCTTCCGCGCTGAGAACCACTTTGCTAAGGTTCTGCGCGGTGAGAATACTTTCGCCCATGGAGAATCCAATGCGTACGTGGTTTTTAAGTGCTGCTCTAGCCCTGATGTGTATAGCGCAGAATGCAGCTGCAGGAACAATCTTGATCGTCGGCGATAGTATCAGCGCGGCTTTAGGCCTGGATACCCGTCTGGGATGGGCTTCTTTGCTGCAGCAACGGCTTAAGGAGCAAGGCTACGACGACCAGGTGGTCAATGCCTCGATCAGCGGCGACACCAGCGCAGGCGGGCTCGCGCGGTTACCGGCGCTGCTTGCGGAGCATAAGCCGCAGGTGGTGATTATTGAGCTGGGCGCCAACGATGGGCTGCGCGGCCAGCCGCCTGCACAATTGAAACAAAATCTTGCCGCGATGGTCGACGACTCGCAAAAAGCGGGTGCCAAAGTGCTGCTGTTGGGCATGTTGTTGCCGCCCAATTATGGCCCGCGCTATACCGACGCTTTTGCCAAGGTCTATAGCGATCTGGGCAGCGAGAAAAAGGTTGCGCTGGTGCCGTTTTTCCTGGAGGGCGTCGGCGGGCATCCCGAGTTTATCCAGGCCGATGGCCTGCATCCGAAGGCCAATGCACAGGGCCGTTTGCTCGATAATGTGTGGCCAACCCTAAAACCACTGCTTTGATGCTTTTCTAGTGGCATGGTTTCGGCTAATGTGGCGCCCCCCCGATTTGGAGCCCCTGATGTCGCGTCCTGCCTGGTCTTTATATGCTTATCAACTGATCGAGCCCGATGAGCAGCTCGATTTGTTCGCCTGCCAGGAGGTACGGGTACATTTGGTCACGCGCCAATTGGAGCTGGGTGGCACGATTGACCGCACCCTGTGTGGTTCATTGCTGCCTGCGCAGCCGCGTTGGTCGGATGTCACGCGCAAGGTGTTTCAGGATCACCGGCTTTGCCCGCTGTGCCGTGCAATCATTGAGTCTCAGCGCCGCGGCACTGAGCCGATCTGGCCCGAATTGCGCTTTGAATTGTGATGTAACCTGTCTGAAACCTTAAGACTCAATACGCCGCCTCCCGGCTTTTCGAGGTGGCGTGTACACTCTCTTTTTTGTCCCCTGTTGATTATGCGAAGGGTCTTCCGGATGTTCTCGCGCTTACCTGCTGTCACCCGTTATCTGTCAGTTGCCGCACTGTGTGTTGCGGGTCCCGTTCATGCGCTTGAATTTCCGCTGCCGCCACCGGGTGAAGACGTGGTCGGGCAGGTGCAAGTCATCAAGGGCAAATACGAAGACTCCTTCTCGGACCTTGGCAACCAGTACGAACTGGGCTATTCCGAAATGATTGCTGCCAACCCCGGTATAGATGCCTGGCTGCCCGTCAAAAAGAACCTTGATGGCTCGATCGTTGACACCGATATTGTGTTGCCGACCCAGTTCATCCTGCCGCCGGGCAAGCGCGAAGGCATCGTGATCAACCTTGCCGAGTACCGCTTGTATTATTTCCCCAAAGGCCAGAACAAGGTGTACACCTTTCCGTTGGGGATCGGCCGTGAAGGCTGGGGCTCGCCTTTGGGCCTGACCAAGGTCACGGCCAAAACGCCAAATCCGACCTGGACGCCTCCTGCTTCGATCAAGGCCGAACACGCCGCCAATGGCGATCCGCTGCCTAACGTTGTGCCGGCAGGGCCGGACAACCCGCTGGGGCCGTTCAAGTTCACCCTGGGCATGCCGGGTTACCTGATTCATGGCTCCAACGCCAAGTTCGGTATCGGCACGGGCACCAGCCATGGCTGTTTCCGCATGCTGAACAAAAACGTGCTTGAGCTGGCCAAAATGGTGCCGGTGCGTACGCCGGTTCGCATCATCAACGAACCGTACAAACTCGGTGTAAGCGGCGGCAAGGTATTCCTTGAAGTGCATGAGCCGTTAAATGTCAAAGATGGCTCTTTGCTAGCCAAAAGTGACAAGTCGCATTTGACTCAGGAAGATCTGCAGAACAAGTACGCAGGCTTTATCAACTTCCTGCTTAAGCATAAAGACCTGGAAAAGGTCATCCAGATCGACAAAGACAAAGCGTTCCCTGTGGTCGGTGCCGAAACCGGCATACCCCAGGAGATCGGTGTGGCCAACACCGCGGTGCAACAGGGTCAGTCGCTGGACTACGTTCAGTAACCACTCAGGCACTAAAACAGCCGCCACGGTTAACGCCCTGGCGGTTTTTTATTGCCTGCTTAGTTGGTAGCAGGCATAAAAAAAGCCGACCCATAAAAATGGGTCGGCTTCGATAATAATCCCGAAGGACTATTACTTGCGGCTAGCTTTTTCAAGCATACGCAGAGCACGTTCGTTAGCTTCATCAGCAGTCTGTTGTGCTTTTTGAGCAGCAGCCAGAGCTTCGTCAGCTTTGCGGTAGGCTTCGTCAGCACGAGCCTGGGAACGAGCTGCTGCGTCTTCAGTTGCAGTCAGACGGGCTTCAGTTTCTTTAGATACGCTGCTGCAACCGGTAGCCAGAACTGCGGCCAATGCCAGAGCAGAGAATTTCAGAACGTTGTTCATCGTGTTCCCCTTCAAGGACTTTCTAATTAAAGCTGCTCCTTCAACATGAGGAAACAGCCGGCGTACATACTACCCATTACTTGTAGTAAGTAAACTGACCTAGCGCAAGAACCAAAAAAAATATTTGGCAATCAATGCCAATGGGCTAGATTTAACAGATTGTGTCCGAGAAAACTGCCCGTCTTTGGTCGTCTTGAGCAAGCGGCTTGCAAATATAAAGACCGCGTGAAGTGACTTCAAGAGGGCGCCTGCGTCATAGATAAGTCTTTTGCGTGCGAGCACACACTGAGCATCAATTGCGAGAGCGACTATTCTTAATTTTGCCTGTCGGCGTGCCTGCCGTTGTCTGTGTGCCTGTTGCAGAAGCTGTTCCGGTTGCTGTGTCACGGCAATGACACAGGGCCAGTATCTGGGTTCCCTCGGCACAAAAACATGAGTAAGGTAGAGGTCACAGTCCAAGACCCGCGAGGAGTAATGATGAGCGAGGCGCTGTCCATCCACCATGACCAGGCAGGTCACCAGTTTGAGACCACTGTCGACGGTCACCGTGCCTACCTGACCTACATGGATTTGGGTAAGCAGACTCTGGATATTTACCGCACCTTTGTGCCCAACGCGTTGCGTGGGCGAGGCATTGCGGCCGCGTTGACCGAGCAGGCGCTCGATTACGCCGAAAAAATGGGCTACGAGGTGATTCCTTCGTGTTCCTACGTTGAACGCTATATGGAGCGCCACAAGCGCACTCAGGCTAAAACCTGAAATAGCATTCCATAAAAAACGCCGGGCTAGCCCGGCGTTTTTGTGTGCGCTTAAAATCAGCCGCGAGCCCGCTTGGGCAGGACGTCCTTGAGCTTGGCGTGCATGCTGCGCAAGGTGTTTTCAGTGCTTGCCCAGTCGATGCAGGCATCGGTGATCGAGACACCGTACTGCAAGTCTTCAAGGTTTTTAGGGATCGCCTGGCAGCCCCAGTTCAGGTGGCTTTCAACCATCAGACCGATGATCGACTGGTTACCTTCAAGGATCTGATTGGCCACGTTCTCCATCACCAGCGGTTGCAGCGCCGGGTCTTTGTTGGAGTTTGCGTGGCTGCAATCGACCATGATGTTCGGGGTGATTTTAGCTTTGGTCAGGGCTTGCTCGCAGAGCGCCACGCTGACCGAATCATAGTTCGGCTTGCCGTTGCCACCGCGCAATACCACGTGGCCGTAGGCGTTGCCTTTGGTGGTGACGATGGACACGCCCCCTTCCTGGTTGATGCCCAGGAAACGGTGCGGGCTGGACACCGACTGCAAGGCGTTGATCGCAACGGTCAGGCCGCCATCGGTGCCGTTTTTAAAGCCGACTGCCGAAGACAGGCCTGAGGCCATTTCGCGGTGAGTTTGCGACTCGGTGGTGCGCGCACCAATGGCAGACCAACTGATGAGGTCTTGCAGGTACTGTGGAGAAATCGGGTCAAGGGCTTCAGTGGCGGTTGGCAGGCCCATTTCGGCCAGGTCCAGAAGCAACTTACGGCCGATGTGCAAACCGTCTTCGATTTTGAACGAGTCGTCCAGGTACGGGTCGTTGATCAGGCCTTTCCAGCCTACGGTGGTGCGGGGTTTTTCGAAATAAACGCGCATGACCAGATACAGCGTGTCGCTGACTTCAGCCGCAAGTACCTTCAGGCGCTCAGCGTATTCATGAGCCGCCTTGAGGTCGTGGATCGAGCAAGGCCCGATGACAACGAACAGGCGATGGTCTTTGCCATCCAGGATGTTGCGAATGACCTCACGCCCTTTGTTCACGGTCTGCAGCGCTGTAGCGCTGAGAGGGATCTCGCGCTTGAGGCGTTCAGGTGTGATCAGGGTTTCGTTGGAGGCAACGTTAAGGTCGTCGATCGGTAAATCAGCCATCGTGTTACTCGTCAGGTCACGGGTGCCGGCCGCCAGCGATCCCCGTGCGGCGGAGCACAGCTTGATTGAGCGCATCGGGGAGCGGAACCTTAACGCGTTAAGCGGTTATTCGACAATGGGCACACAGCGGTTTAATCCAGCGCAGGTTGTGCCAGGGCCTGCTCCAGAGTTTCCTGGGAAAACTCTGGAGCGTGCAGGTTGACCCACTCCAGGGCCAGCGCATCCTTGTTTTCGAAGGGCAGGTTGAGTTGATTGCGCTGGCGGCAATAGTGTTCGATCTGACACACCTGCTCACCCATGCGCGCACCAAACAGGGTCTGGTCATCGGTAAAGGCCACACCGACGCGGTAGCTGTCGGCGTGTTTTTCACACCAGGCGATATAGCCCGGGTAGTGGGCGGTTTCACCCAGGGTGGGCATGTACATGTCAACCGCCGTGCCGCGCCTCCAGCCTCTGTCACTGTTGCACGCAACACCACCCAGGCTGATAGTGTTCAGCTTCTGGCGCGAAAGGGCAGGGTGCTTGCGAGGGGTGATCTGAACAGGAACATCATCTGGGTGAGGCAAAAAACGACCCATGTACACAGACTCCAAAGTGCCAGTATTTTGATCTTGTTAGCTGAGTATAGTGACTGAAATGGAACTGACAGACTTTGATGCGGACCAGCGCCTGCTGACACTGCCGGGCACGACCTTGCTGGTGTTCACCAGCACCGGGTGTTCGAGCTGCCGCACGGCGCGCAAAATGCTGCCCGAAATGCAGTTGCCCATTGATCAGCTGTGCTGGATAGACGCCGGTGACAACGGTGGCCTGGTCGAGCGTTACGAGATATTCCACCTTCCTGCGTTGTTTGTCGTGCGTGACGGTGCTTTTTACGGTGAATTGAAGTCGCGCTTGAGTGAGGGGGAGTTGGCCCACCACCTTAAACTGGCCTTGCTGCTTGAGCCCGACGAACTGCCTTGAACCTTGTGCTACCCCAACTGCGCGTGTAAGTCATCGCGCGGGTCATCGAACTTGTCCGGGCGCTGCTAAGCTGAATTCATCTCGGCCATAACGCCTGTCGAGGAGGTCGCATGATTCGCTCGATACTGTTCGCCACAGACCTCGGTATTTATGCTCCGGTTGTGATGCAGCACGCTTTGGGGCTGGCCCGCAGTTTCAAGGCGGATTTGTATGTACTTCACGTTGTGGAGCCTATGGGGCTGTTCGCCGAATCGGTATTGCAAAGTTATCTGGATGAGCAGGCGCTGCATGAACTGCAGCAGCAGGGCATGACCGCCATGCTGTCCAATATTGAGCAGCGTGTGTTCGAGAGTCTTCAAGATGAACTGGGCGAAGGGGCGCAGGAGCTTGCCTTGATCCGCTCGGTCAAGGTGGTTCAGGGCGAGCCCGCCCACGTTATTCTGGAGGAGTCGCGAAAGCTTGGGGTTGACCTGGTGATCCTCGGCAGTCACGGCCAGTCTACTGGCGCAAACAGCCACTTGGGGCACAACGCAAGCCGCGTCGTAGAGCAGGCGCAGGTGCCGGTGTACCTGGTGCCGTTGGTGCAACGTCGGCGGCGCACCGACGGGTGAAGGCGACGAACTGCTAAAAACGATAAAAAAGTTCTAGATTTATTCTTCTGACCTTCCATATAGTTATATATCGCCGCCGATAGTCATGGCGCCTATTTGCTCTGAGGGATGCATATGAAGCTTCAACAACTGCGCTACATCTGGGAAGTGGCGCACCACGACCTCAACGTTTCAGCTACCGCTCAGAGTCTCTACACCTCACAGCCGGGGATCAGCAAACAGATCCGTTTGCTGGAAGACGAGTTGGGCGTTGAAGTATTTGCGCGCAGTGGCAAACACCTGACCCGTGTCACACCGGCGGGCGAGCGCATCATCACCACCGCCGGTGAAATCTTGCGCAAGGTCGAGAGCATCAAGCAGATCGCCCAAGAGTTTTCCAACGAGAAAAAAGGCACGTTGTCGATTGCCACCACGCACACTCAGGCGCGCTATGCCTTGCCGCCTGTTATCAGCAACTTCATCAAGCAATACCCGGATGTAGCTCTGCATATGCATCAGGGCTCGCCGATGCAAATTGCTGAAATGGCCGCTGACGGCACCGTCGATTTTGCGATTGCCACTGAAGCGCTGGAGCTGTTCGGCGACCTGGTAATGATGCCGTGCTACCGCTGGAACCGTTGCGTGGTCGTGCCTCAAGGCCACCCGCTGACCAAACTGCCGAAGCTGACCCTTGAGGCCTTGGCTGAATACCCGATTGTGACTTACGTCTTTGGTTTTACCGGCCGCTCCAAGCTGGACGAAGCCTTCAGCCATCGCGGCCTGACGCCCAAAGTGGTGTTCACCGCAGCTGACGCTGACGTGATCAAGACTTACGTACGCCTGGGCCTGGGCGTCGGTATTGTGGCCAAGATGGCGGTAGACACCAATCTGGACAAAGACCTTGTAGTTCTGGATGCCAGCGAATTGTTCGAGTCGAGCATCACCAAGATTGGTTTCCGTCGCGGTACCTTCCTGCGCGGTTTCATGTGCGATTTCATTGAGAAATTCGCGCCGCACCTGACCCGCGAAGTGATGGCCAAGGCCATTGCCTGCCATAACAAGCAGGAACTCGAAGACCTGTTTGAAGGGGTTGAACTGCCGGTTCATTGAGTGGGCTGACGGGCCCACGGATGGGCCAGTTGAACCCGTGACGGTGGTGGCGTGCGAGCCATGACCGTCACTACCCCAGTAACGCACGTGCTGCCATGAATACCTTGAAACTTGACGCGTGATTTCACGCTGGGCGAACAGCGCCCGGCTCACGCCAAGACAAGGACTTTTCCATGAGTACCAGCGCGCAAACTGCTTCTGTATTAATCCCGTCGTTAAGCCCCGCCTTCATCAGTGCCGATGATGCGGCGGTGTACGCCCACGAGCTCATTGCGGCCATCAAGAATGGCGTTGTTTATGGCGGCTTTATACTCGCCAGGCAGAACCGCTATTACGCCACCCTGCCACATGCGGGTTCCAGCACGTCCTTTGACCCTGCCGACGTGCTGTCATTGTCTGATGAGGGATTATTCCTGCCGATCCAGGGCTACACCATTGAAGGGATGTACCACTCCAATACCTCCATTCAGCGGATGCCTTGGCAGATGCACGAGGAAAGCGAGTTGCAAGACAACTTCTTTTCGATTCACGACCTCAATCAAGCGATTCGCTACAAACACAACTACCCGCGCTTCTATTTGTCCTGCCCGGACAAGTGCGTGTTGAGCTACATCGCCAGTGGCTCGAACCTTGAGAAAGCCTTGTTGCCTTTGCTCTCGCGTAAACGCGCGCAATACCCCGGGACGTTTGAAAGAGCCTATGACTTGGGGTCGTTGATGCCCTCTGACTTGATTGGTTTGATCTGCCTGGCGGGGGAACTCAGCATTGTGCTGGCGGGGGCTCACTGGGATCGACGCACCCGGCTGGGTGCGAACTGGAAGACCGATCAGCAGAAGGGGCGGACCTCGGTCGACAAGCCCGCACTGTGTTCCAGTGTGTACAGCGATGTAGTAGACGCGGTGAAGGCTGTTCATCAGGCCATGCTCTTGCGCAAACACACGCAATTTGCCGGGTTTGTGCTCAAGCAGCTGGACGCTGACGTGTACGTTTATACCCATGCATTAGAAACGCCTTTTTTTGAATTTGACTGGGATGTGGTGTTCCCCAAGGATCCCAGCGGAGTGCCGGTTGTGCCCGAGGGTTACCGCATCGTCGGGGTCTACTTGTCAGGTGAAGAACCGGATGCGCTGTTGCATGACACCACCAATGAATTGTTTGGTGATTTCTTTTCCCCCAGCGCGCTGCTGACCAGTTTGCTGCTGGCGCGCGCAACACCGGACTGCGACGTCTTCTTTTGCGCGCGGGAGGGCGGCCTGCTGCGCTATCAGAGCGACGCGACAGAGTCAGAAGCAGAGTTGGTCACCCTGATAAACCGCACTCACACGACCGTGTCAGATATTGAAGCGAGACTTTTCCCTTACGACCGTAATGCACAGAGCTACGTCCACCGTGTGGCCGAAGCGGGCAAGCTGGAAGTCATTACAACTGACGAAGTATGGACGCAAGAGGGAAGGATTGGCCCTGACTGGGCGCCGTTTGCCGTGTCGCCAACGCTGTAGGAGCGAGCTTGCCTCGCGATCTTTTAACGGTCAAAAGATCGCGAGACGAGCTCGCTCCTACAGTGTGTGGCGGGACGCGTTATTGCTCGGCGTTACGGCTGTGGCGGTACTCGCTGACCGAGTCATACACGGCTTTGCGCAGGCGGTTGATACCGCCAATCGGTCGGTGTTCTTCAATGCCGTGCCATGGGCTGAACGACAGGTTGTCACACGCCAGATTCTGGCTCGGGGTGTCGAAGTCTTGCGGCGCTACGGTGATGCGCGCCACGGTTTCGAATGGCGCATCAGACGCCTTCCATTCAACACTGGTGTCTTCAATCGGCATGTAGCGGTTGGCATCCTGACGCTGAACCTGCAACACAAAACAGGCAGGCGTGCGGTCTGTGCTGAGCTGCTGAGTCAACGCACTGCGCAAGAAGTTCGGCAGGTCCTGGTTTTGTTTGGGCAGGCTGTAGGCCGGGCAGCTGTCTGCGTCCGGTGCCACTCTGAATTTGGCATTGGCCGTCCCGAACTTGTAAGGCGACACCGAGTAGTAGGTGGTTTGTGTCGGGCTGGCGGGTGCGGGTGCCAGAGTGGCCAAGGCAATAAACAAGTGCTGCACTTGCCAACTGCGCGGATCCCAGGACGGGAAAAACGCCAGCACTTTTTTGCCGTCGGCCTGGGCCGCGATGTTTTGACGATATTCCGCCACATCGCTGACAAAGAAGTTGGGGTGGTTGAACATCACAAAATCCTGTTCGCCGCGCCCTTGCTGGCTGGGCAACAGCTGCGTGCCCGGCACGTCCTGCAACTTGATCGCCATGCCGCGGGCGTCGCGGATGCTGTCAAATTGCGGGTAAGCATTACCGTTGGACAGGCGCATCACGGCTTGCCAGGTTTTGCCCGGCGCCGCAAATACGCCTTGGCGCAAGGCCGGGGCCAGGTCATCGAGCACCTTGACCTCAGCTTTGACGCAGCCATGCGCCTTGGCGTGTGCATCGCGCAGGTAGCGCGTGTTCTCGCGGTACTGGTCGACGATTTTAATCGCCGTCTGGATCGTGTCTTGCGTCATCGCGGCTTCACCAGCCGGGATTTGCTCCTGGGCCGAGACCGGGCCGCGGTACTTCCAGGCATACCAGCCTGTTGTCAGCGCCCAGCCCAGCAGCCCCAGCACGATGAGGGCGAGCAACAGCTTGCCCAGCCAAGTGCCGAGTCGAAGCCATAAAGTGGTCAGCATGCAAACATCCTTTTAATCGTTATTCGTTGGGCAACTGGTGTTCGAGCGGGCCGCCGAGCACTTTCAGGTACTCGATCAAGGCCCAGCGCTCTTCAGGTTGCAGCAGGCGACCAATCACGCCGTTGCCCTGTGGTCCGGCCCGGAACTCGTGGCCGCTGTTGTGGTTGCCACTGATGCGGGTGTCCAGCACGAAGCCGCCGTCAAAAGCGTCTGTGCGGTAGCCCAAGTGGCGCGGGTCGTACTCAAAATTGCCGCGGTAGAAGGTTTGTGCACGTTCTGACTGCGGCGACAGCAATTGATACACCGTCGGTACAGAACCGTTGTGCAGGTAGGGCGCGGTGGCCCAGATGCCATCCAGCGGGCGTGCCTTGTAGGCGCGCAACTCGAGTACGCCAATCGGCAGGCCAAAGCCGTTGAGGCGTGCTTGCTCTTCAGGGCTGACGGCAGCGTCCTGGTAGGCGCGCTTTTCAACAAAGGCGGTGACATAGGCCAGGCCCTTGGCGACGGACAACTGATGCATGTCCAGCGGCTGCTCGCTCTTGGGGAGGAGGTTGACGTTCATGCTGGCCAGCTCGGCCGGGTCCCACTGCAGAGCGCTGAGGTCGTAGCGATTGTCTGCGATGTTAGTGGCGGTATTGGGGTCGGTACCGATCACTTCGACCGGCAGCATTTTAAGTTGCTTGACCAGACGGCCGTTGTCTTCAACCACGGGCGGCACGTGGCAACCTGCGCAGTTCTCGGTAAAAAGACGGCGGCCTTTGGCGGCCAGCGGGCGGTCGATCTTGCCGAACAGGTCTTCGGGCCAAACGGGAGGTTTGAGTCGTTGTAGGGTTTCTTCAATCAGGTGCAAGTCGTTGACCCGCACGCTGGACGGGTAGCGCTGGTCGCCTTGCAGCGGCTGACCGTGGCTGTCGAAGAAGTTCAGGGTTGCGCCGACGCCCAAGGCTTCACCAATATTGCGTGCCATGGGCTGTTGGGCCGAGCCATTCCATTGCACCCAGTCGAACGTCCACATGTCCCACAGGTGCGGGTAGTCTACCGGTGCATTGGCCACTCGATAGTTGTCGGGCGAGATCGCGTCGCCGAAGCTGGCATTGGCAATCCGGCCAAAGGCATCGGTGCGCCCCGGGCCTTCGAGCGTCGGGTAAAGGCCGCGATGGGTGTCGTTCCAGGCCACGGCCAGAAAGGTGTCCAGCGAGGCCTTGAAGTCCTTGCGCAGTTGCTTTTGCCCGGCTTCATAGTTGTCGCCCAGAACCGTGCGGGCAAAGCGCTCAAATTTCCAGGGGTTGTAATACGTGGCTGCCAGGCTTGCGACCAGCGCCTGGCCAAAGCTGCCGCCGCGCAGGGTCGGTACGCTGGAAGGCAGCACATGTTGCGCCGGGCCACCGTCAATGCGCAGGGCCTGGCCTTTGTAACGCAGCTCGCCGGTGTGGCAGGCCGCGCAGGTGATGTCCAGATACTCAACGGGGCTGCCGGGGTTCTGATGGCGGGTGAAGCCGACGGGCAAGTTGGCCGGATTGGCGGCGCTGGCTTGCTGCTGCGGGTCGATCAAAAAGCCAAACCGCGCCAAATACTCAGGCGCAGCGAAGCGTTGCGTCGAGAAGGGCAGCTCAAGGGCACTGAACCAGTCGTAATGCAGGCCTTTCACTTGGGTGCCCTGGGGCGTGTAGTAATAAAGTTGCCGATCCGCCTCGCTCCATTGGTCCTGGTAGTGCACGTGCTGCGGCGCGGTGTAAGCAGGCAGTTTTGGGTTGGCGATGAAGTAGACAACCACACACAGCCCTAACACCAAGGCCACGCCAAGCCCTGACAGCACACGGTAAAACAATCGCAAAATAACGCTCCTTGTAGGAATTTTTTCAGTCTTATGCCTGAGCGAGCGGCTAGCATCAAGTGGCTATCGGTTTGATCGGGGAGGGGAGGGACAGGTTTGACAGCATGCTTGAAGTGTTAGCAAAAGTTGCGGTAATTATGAATTGTGATTTAGACATGAACTTATCCGCGATTTGCCTCTCTCATGCCGGTAGCCATTGGTTGCGGCCGCCTGATAAGCTCGCGGCTTTATTCGATTGCCCATTTGGCGCATGAACAAGGAAATAGCATGAAACAGCATCGGTTGGCGGCAGCTGTGGCTCTGGTAAGCCTGGTACTGGCGGGTTGCGACTCGCAGACCAGCGTAGAGCTGAAAACCCCGGCACAAAAAGCCTCTTATGGCATTGGCCTGAACATGGGTAAAAGCCTGGCTCAAGAAGGCATGGATGATCTGGATTCCAAAGCCGTAGCCTTGGGCATCGAAGATGCCGTCGGCAAAAAAGAGCAAAAGCTTAAGGATGACGAACTGATCGAAGCGTTCGCCGCCCTGCAAAAACGCGCTGAAGAGCGTCTGGCCAAGATGAGCGACGAAGCCTCTGCCGCCGGTAAAAAATTCCTCGAAGAAAACGGCAAGAAAGCGGGTGTTGTCACCACTGCTTCTGGCCTGCAGTACGAAGTCATCAAAAAGGCCGATGGCCCACAGCCAAAGCCAACTGACGTCGTGACCGTTCACTACGAAGGCAAGCTGATTGACGGCAAGGTTTTCGACAGCTCGATCGAGCGCGGTAGCCCGATTGACCTGCCAGTCAGCGGCGTGATCCCGGGTTGGGTTGAAGGCCTGCAACTGATGCACGTCGGTGAGAAGTACAAGCTGTACATCCCTAGCGAACTGGCTTACGGCGCACAAAGCCCAAGCCCGGCGATCCCGGCCAACTCGGTGCTGGTATTCGACCTGGAACTGCTGGGCATTAAAGACCCTGCAAAACCAGAGGCCGATGCTGCCAAGTAAGCAGCCTCTGTTTTCACACAACGCCCCGTCCTGACGGGGCGTTGTTGTATCTGGGCCTGGCCCGTCTGTTTATCCCCCCGACCAGCGGTTATTTGTCGCATCTGTTCTGGTGGCTAGTAGTTGCTGACCATCAAGTCAATGAATTTATGGGTTTTTTTATGTGTGTAAAAAATGCCCGATCTAAGCGCAGCCCTTATAGAACGTGGCTTTCAGAGCGAAAAATCTGCTCTGTTCACAAGGTTATCCACAATTTGTGTGGATAACATTTCGCGTTTATCGGGCTTATTCCTGCGACGAAGGTGAACACGAGCAAGAAGATCAAAAACCCCAGAGACCTCAGCGGCTGTTAGGATTAAGCTTCTAAGGAAAATTCCGACTTGATCTGTCTAAAAATCTGACGGGGTTAGCAATGGATCTTCAAATCATCAAGCGCAATGGAGAACCCGAATATGCGGTTCTTTCGTGGCAGAGCTACCTGGCGCTACTCAAGGCCGCGGGTATCGACGCTCCGGTAGCGACAACACTCATCCCTGATACTGAACGACAGCCGCCTGAGCCTGTACAGGCGCTGCCAGGGCTCGATCAACTGCGTGGTCTGCGCGAGGGCAAGGGTTTGGCCCTGGAGGTGCTGGCACGCACGGTAGGCATTAGCCCGTCGTACCTGGGAATGATCGAAACCGGTGAACGTCTGCCGGATCTTGCCATTCGCCGCAGCCTGGCCTGGGAGCTGGGCGTTGCGGGCTGGAGGGAAGCCTCATGAACGTGCGCATCAGTCGTCAACACTGGGATGGGTTACTGGCTGAGCTTGATCAGGCGCGTCGACAGCGCCATTTAGTGACATACCGGGCATTGCTGGAGCGTTTGCAGTTGCCCAGCCCGGCCATGTTGACCCTCACCTCCGCGCTGGAGCATCTGGCGGCAATGGACGTGAAGGCTGAACAGCCGCTACGCAGTTCGCTGGTGATCAGCCAAGGGGCGAGCCGTCTGCCCCGCACCGGTTTTTTTGAATGCGTGGGGCGCCTTGGGCGTTTTGCCGGGCCGCCGGATGGCGTCGCGGCCGCCTCCTGGCACGCCTCGGAAGTGGTTCGGGTGTTTGAACACAGTTACGAACACGAAGAAGCGTAAATAAAAAAGGGCGGGCCGCATGATGCGGCCCGCCCTTTTTACACCAAAACCCCGTAGGAGCGAGCTTGCCTCGCGATCTTTTAAACGTTCAAAAGATCGCGAGACACGTGAAAGTTACTTCTTCGCTGCCTGTGGGTTGAGCTTGAGGTAGTCCAGCAGGACGCGCCCGGTTTCACTCAGGTAAGCGTCGTCTTCTGGCTTGGTCTTTTCAGGCTCCACCGGCAAGGCGTCTTCGTCTTCTTTCTTCATTTCCTTGAGCGGTGCTTCGCCTTTGGCCTTGCGGCGGGCGTTTTCCATCACCAACTGCTGGGCATCGATATCGGCGTGTTGTGCGCGACGGTCGGCCTCGTTCAGGCTCACGGTTTTCTCGGCCATCAGCTTGTCGGCCAGGGCCAGCTTGTCGCGGATAAAGATGAACTCGGCATCTTTAGCCACACGCGCATCGTGATCCGCTTTCAGTTGCGCAATGAACGGCTTGAACGGGTCAGCCGCAGGCTTGATCGCAGGGCGGATAGTGTCCCACGGCATGGCCTCGGGCAGTGCACTTTCACCGATTTCCTTGGTGTCGATAATCGACGGGAAGGCAACGTCGGGCAGTACGCCCTGATGCTGGGTGCTCTGCCCGGAAACCCGGTAGAACTTGGCCAGTGTCAGTTTCAGTTCGCCGTGGTTCAGCGGCTGAATGGTTTGCACCGTGCCCTTGCCGAACGTTTGGCCACCGATAATCAGCGCGCGGTGGTAATCCTGCATGGCCCCGGCAAAAATCTCCGACGCCGATGCCGACAAGCGGTTTACCAGCAACGCCATCGGGCCTTTGTAGAACGCTCCCGGGTTTTCGTCTTCAAGCACGTCGACTTTACCGTCAGCGTTACGCACCAGAACCGTCGGGCCTTTGTCGATAAACAGGCTGGTCAGCTCGGTCGCTTCCTGCAACGAACCGCCACCGTTGTTGCGCAGGTCGATAATCACGCCATCGACTTTTTCATTCTGCAACTCGGTCAGCAGTTTTTTAACGTCGCGGGTCGTGCTCTTGTAGTTTGGGTCACCGGCACGGTAGGCCTTGAAGTCCAGGTAGAACGCCGGGATTTCGATCACGCCCAGTTTATAATCTTTGCCATCCTGCTTGAGGTTGAGGATCGACTTTTTCGCCGCCTGCTCTTCAAGCTTCACCGCTTCACGGGTGATGGAGACAATCTTGCTGGTCTGATCGTTAGGCGCATTGCTCGCCGGAATCACTTCCAGGCGCACCACAGAGCCTTTAGGGCCGCGAATCAACTTGACCACTTCGTCCAGGCGCCAGCCGATCACGTCGACCATCTCTTTGTCGCCCTGGGCAACGCCGATGATCTTGTCAGCCGGAGCGACTTGCTTGGTCTTGTCGGCGGGGCCCGCCGGCACCAGGCGCACGATCTTCACCTGGTCGTTATCGCTCTGCAACACGGCGCCGATGCCTTCCAGCGACAGGCTCATGTTGATGTCGAAGTTTTCCGCGTTATCTGGCGACAGATAATTGGTGTGCGGGTCGTAAGACATGGCGAAGGTGTTGATGTACGCCTGGAAGATGTCTTCGCTGCGGGTCTGATCAAGACGACTCAACTGGTTCTTGTAGCGCTTGGTCAGCAGTTCCTGAATTTTCGACGGCTCTTTGCCAGCGATTTTCAGGCGCAGGACTTCGTCCTTGAGACGTTTGCGCCACAGATCATTGAGTTCGGCTTCAGTCTTGAGCCACGGAGCGTCCTTGCGGTCGATCTGCAGGGTCTCTTTGGTGTTGAAGTCGAACGAGTCCACGCCTTTGTTCAGTTCGCCAAGGGCGAAGTCCAGACGCGACTTGACGCGATCCAGGTAGCGCTTGTAGATGGTGAAGCCGGGATTGAGATCGCCGCTCTTGAGGAAGTCGTCAAACTGGAATTTCCATTTGTCGAATTCGGCGATATCACTGGCCAGAAAGTAACTGCGCGAAGGATCGAGCAGCTTCAGGTAGCTGTCATAGATGATCGCGGAACGTGCGTCATCCAGTGGCGGCTTGCTGTAATGATGGCGTTTGAGCAGCTCAACAACGTTAAGACTGGCAATTACCTCATCACGATCGGGCTGAAGGTTATCCCAACTGTTAGCGGCGAACGTAGTGGCCGAAAACGGCAAAACGCCTAAGCCAATGAAGAGTGCGAGAGCGGTGCTAGGGAATAAATGCTTCATGCTGAGTCGACGCGGGGGCAATTGATAACGCATATTAGGCCGTCTTTGAAGTCGCCGGTTCCCTAAGAACCGGCCGCATAATGCAAGAAGCCCGATGCAGCAGCACCGGGCTCAGTCCAGACTCACTATGGAGGCACTGTGAAAGCATTGCAAGGCGTTGAGGGACAAGTGAAGTGGGTTGAAGAACCAAGCCCACGTTGTGATGTAGGACAAATTCGAATTCGTGTGGCGGCAGCGGGCCTTAATCGCGCCGATCTTTTGCAAAGCCAGGGGTTGTATCCGCCACCGCCTGGCGCCAGCCAGATGCTGGGGCTGGAGTGCTCGGGTGTGGTCAGTGAAGTCGGGCCGGGGTCTTCCTGGCAAGTCGGAGACCGCGTGTGTGCGCTGTTGGCGGGCGGCGGCATGGCGCAAGAGGTCGTGGTTGATGCGCGCCATGCCTTGCCGGTGCCCGAAGGGTTGTCGCTGATTGAGGCGGCTGCCCTGCCCGAGGTGTACAGCACCGCCTGGCTTAATCTGTTCCAATTGGCGGCCCTGAAGCCGGGCGAAAAAGTGTTGCTGCATGCCGGAGCAAGTGGAGTTGGTTCAGCCGCTATTCAGCTGTGCAAAGCCTTTGGCAGCCCGTGCTGGGTGACGGTCGGTTCGGCCGAGCGTCTGGCCTATTGCGAGGCCCTGGGTGCCCAGGGCGGCGCAGTGCGCACCGAAGGGCTGGGCAGCCTCAAGGCGCTGGGGCCGTTTGACGTGGTACTCGACCCGGTGGGCGCCAACTATGTCGAGTCCAACCTCAAGTTGCTGGCACTGGACGGGCGTTGGGTGTTGATTGGCTTGATGGGTGGACGCAAGGCCGAGCTGGACCTGGCCTTGGTGCTGGGCAAGCGCATCCAGTTGCTGGGTTCGACATTGCGCAGCCGAGGTGACCAGTTCAAGGCGGATTTGCTGAGTGATCTCAATCAGCAAGTATGGCCGTTGTTTGCCGAAGGCCGCTTGAGCCCGCAGTTGGCCAAAACCTTCCCGATTAAAGAGGCTCAGGCGGCGTTTGCCGAATTGGCCAGCAATCAGGTGTCGGGCAAGCTGGTGCTGGTGATCGACGCGGAACTGGTTTAAGTCATACACAAATCTGTAGGAGCGAGCTTGCCTCGCGATCTTTTAAAAAAGATCAAAAGATCGCGAGACAAGCTCGCTCCTACGATTTTTCCATTTTACTTCCAGTGATGAATCGGCCAGCCTGCCTTCTCTGCGTGCTCAAGCAATACCGGGTCCGGGTTGACCACATGCGGGTGATCCACTTTGAGCAGCAACGGCAAGTCGTTGCGTGAGTCGGAATAAAAACTCGCGCCCTCAAGGTTTTCTTCTTGCTCGTCCAGCCATTCCAGCAGGCGCGTGATCTTGCCTTCACGGTAGGTCAGGGTGCCCACGGTGTTGCCGGTGTACATGCCGTGTGCGACTTCCAGTTCAATACCCAGCACTTCATCAATGCCCAAACGCTCGGCAATCGGTTTGACCAAATGCACGCCCGATGCCGAAATAATCAAAATGCGATCCCCGGCCTTGCGGTGAGCGGCCACGGTTTTGGTCGCGTCACTGAAAATGATCGGTTCGATAAAGTCTTCAACCCATGGGCCGACCAAATGCTCGACTTCTTCAGGGGTACGCCCGATCAAGGGCTCCAGGCTGAAGGCCATGTAGTCTTCCATCTTCAATTCGCCTTGGCTGTAGGCGTGCATCAGTTCGTTATTGCGCTTTAAAAACTCCTCCGGATCGACCCACCCCAGGCGGCCCATTTGCTCGCTCCACAAGGTGGCGCAGTCGCCATGAATCAACGTTTCATCCAGGTCAAAAATTGCCAGGGCCATCAGTGCAACTCCCTTTTCATGGTGCTCAAAAGCATCAGGCTACCTCACATAAGGCGCTGGAATCGATGGTCAACGCCACGCGCTGACCATCCGCGTACAGGTCGGCCGCAGAACGGTTGAGCACATCCACGATCAACTCCACGCCACGGACTTCGACCCTATAGCGGATCACGTTGCCCAGCAGGCTGTGGTTGCGGATGAGTGTGTCGGCCTCGCCGTGCAAGCTCAAGCCCAGGGTTTCCGGGCGTATGGCGATGCGGCTGGTGACCGGGCGCTGCAACAAACGGCTGGCGGTGTCGGCGTCCAGCAAGTTGTAGTTGCCAATAAAACTCGCGGCAAACACGTCCACCGGCGCGACATAGAGGCTTTCGGCATTGCCGCTCTGGACGATCCGGCCCTGGTTCATCAGGAATATACGATCACTCATGGTCAGCGCTTCTTCCTGATCGTGGGTGACGAAAATAGTGGTCAGCCCCAGTTCGCGCTGGATCTGCCGGATCTGCTCGCGCAAATGCTTGCGGATACGGGCGTCCAGTGCTGACAACGGTTCGTCCAGCAGCAACAGGCGCGGGCGCGTCACCAGTGACCGGGCCAGCGCCACACGCTGGCATTGGCCGCCCGAGAGTTGATGCGGGTAGCGCTTGGCAAAGTCATTGAGCTCGACCAGTTGCAGCACCTCAGTCACGCGTTTTTGGCTGTCATTGGCGTTGACTTTTTGCATGCGCAGGCCAAACGCAACGTTTTGCTCAACGGTCATGTTGGGGAACAGCGCGTAGCTCTGGAACACCATGCCAATCCCGCGTTTTTGCGGATTGAGCGGCACGATGTCCTGGCCATCGAGTAGGATCTTGCCGTCATCCACCGGCGTCAGCCCGGCGATGCAGCGCAGCAGCGTTGACTTGCCGCAGCCCGACGGGCCGAGCAGGGTGACGAACTCGCCCTTGCTGATGGTGAAATTGATGTCGCTGAAGACCGGCGTGCCGGAGTAGGTTTTTTGCAGGTGTTCGACGCTGACAAAACTCATTGGCTTTTGTCCTTGTTCAGGAAGGTGGCAACCCAAGTCAGCACCAGTACAAATAGGAAGTACGAGATCACCAGCGCACTGGTGAAATGGCCGCTGCTGTTACGCATGTTATTAAGGAACACCTGCAAAGTTTCGTAGCGGGTGCCGACCAAGATGTTGGCAAACACAAACTCGCCAAACAGGAACGAAAACGACAGCAGCAACGCCACCAGCAAGCCTTTGCGCAAGTTCGGCAACACCACCAGAAACGCCGCCTGCCAGGTGCTGGCGCCGAGCAGTTGAGCGGCGTCCATCAGGTCGTGCAGGTTGATGGCTTGCAGGTTGTTGGTGATGGCCCGGTACATAAAAGGCAGGGCCACGGTGAAGTAGCAGCCGATCAGGATCCACGGCGTACCGACCATGGCCATCGGCCCCGAGCCGTAGAGTTGCAGCAGACCAACCGACGACACCACCGGCGGCACCGCAAACGGCAGCAAAATGAGGATGTTCATCAGCGCGTCGAGCTTGGGGAAGTGGTAATGCACCACAAACAGCAGCGGCAGAATCAACACCACCGATAGCAGCAAAGACCCGAAGCAGATCAACAGGGAATGGCCGAATGCGGTCAAAAAGCGCGGGTCGCTCCACAGTTGCAGGTACCACTTGAAGGTAAAGCCGCTGGGCAACACGGTGGCGGACCAACTGCTGGCGATCGAGTACACAAATGTGCCCAGCAGCGGCAACAGCAAAATAATAAACAGCAGGTAAACCACCGTGCGGTGATAAACGCTGGCGGTTCCGGTTTCAGCGCGCGACATGGTAGCTCCTCTTTAACAGCCACTGATGCACCAGCGTCACCAGGGTCATCAACCCAACCAGAATCACCGCCAGCGCACTGGCCATGTTCGGGTCCAGGCTGATGTCACCCGAGACCATCGCGGCAATGCGGATAGGCAATACGTTGAAGTTGCCGGTGGTCAGCGCATACACCGTGGCGTAGGCGCCCAAGGCGTTGGCCAGCAGGATCACAAAGGTGCCCAGCAGTGCCGGTGTGAGGACCGGCAAGCCAATAAAACGCCAGAACTGCCAGCTGTTGGCCCCCAGCAATGACGCTGACTCGCGCCAGTCTTCACGCAGGGCATCAAAGGCCGGGTACAGCAGCAGAACACCTAGCGGGATCTGGAAGTAGGTATACAGAATAATCAGGCCGGTTTTGGAGTAGAGGTTGAAGTCCTCGATGATCCCCGCCTGTTTCAGCATGATCGTGATACTGCCGTTAAACCCCAGCAGGATGATGAAGGCAAAGGCCAGCGGCACCCCGGAGAAGTTGCTGGTCATGTTGGCGAAGGCGTTAACGAAGTTGCGCAGCTTTGAGTCGACTTTGTGCAGCGAGTAGCTGCCGAGTACGGCAATCACGATGCCGAACAGGCTGGACCAGAAACTGATCTCCAGGCTGTGCTGGATGGCCTGCAAATAGAACTTCGAGGCGAAGATCTTGCTGAAGTTATCCAGGCCCCAGCCGGTGTCTTCTGATTGCAGACTGTGTACCAGCACCCACACCAGCGGGGCAATCTGGAACACGATAAAGACAATTGCAAAGGGCGCGAGGCACAACAATGCCAGCCATTTACCACGGGTCATGGCGCGGGTCTCAATAAGGTCTGGCACAGCGGTTTGTCATGGGCGACGCCCAGCAATTGGCAAATCGTGCCGCACAGTTCGGTTTGTTTGGGGGTGGCCTGCGGGTCCAGGCTAAAGGCGTCGCCAAGTACAAACAGCGGCACTTCACGCTCTTCGGGTAACAGGCCATTGTGCGAGCGGTCGTTGTTCATGCCGTGATCGGCGGTCACCAGCACCTGGTAGCCCGCGTCCAGCCAGCCTTGCAGGTAATCGGCCAGCACAATGTCGGCAGACCGTGCGCTGTTGCGGTACTGCGAGCTGTCGAGGCCGTGCTTGTGGCCGGCATCGTCGATGTTCATCGGGTGCACCAGCAAAAAGTCCGGCGCATGGCGCAGGCGCAGGCTTTCGGCATCGGCAAACAAATGGGAATCGGGGTAGTGATCGTTCCAGTAAAAATGCCCGTGCTGGATGGGCAGGTCGCTGTCTTCAGTGTGGCGGTCACGGGCCGCGATAAAAGGCGAGCGGTTATACAGTTCGCTGACCCAGTGGTAAGCCGCGGCGGCGGTGCTCAAACCTGCCTCGCGGGCGTAATGGAACACGCTGCGCTGGTGAGACAGGCGCGAGACATTGTTGTGCACAATGCCGCTTTCAATCGGCGGCACACCCGTGAGGATGCACTCGTAAAGAGGGCGCGACAGCGCTGGCAATTCACAGGTGAGCTTGTACAGCGTGGCGCGTCCTGCGCTGACATACGCCTGCAAATGCCCCATGGCATGGCGGGCAACGTCATGATTGAGTCCGTCGAGTACCACCAAAATGACCTTGTGTTTCATGTACTGCGACTCCGCGGGTAAAGCACAGAATGTGTAGGAGCGAGCTTGCCTCGCGATCTTTTAAACGCTCAAAAGATCGCGAGACGAGCTCGCTCCTACAGGGGAGGTACAGCTCTTTACTGCATGTTGATGATGACTTCTTCCTGCCATTTCTGAGGCAGGGCCTTCGCGGTTTTTTCCCATGCGTCGGCGTCTTTGATCGGCGTCACGTTCTTGTACTGCTCGTTAGGCAGCAGCTTGGCCTTCACGTCGTCTGGCAGGGTCAGGTGTTCGGCGCGGATCGGGCGGGCGTTGCCACGCGCCAGATTGGTTTGGCCGGCATCGCTGAAGATGTATTCGCGGGTCAGTTTGGCGGCGTTCGGGTGTTTGGCGTATTTGTTGATGATGGTGGTGTAACCCGAAATCACAGAGCCGTCCGACGGGATCAGTACCACGTAGTCATCCGGGTTGGCCATTTTGGCTTTGTAGCTCAGGCCGTTGAAGTCCCAGACCACGCCCACTTCAACTTCACCTTTTTCCATGGTGGCGATGGTCGGGTTGGCCAGTGACAGGCGGCCTTGCTTGGCGATATCAGCAAACATCAACAAGGCTGGCTGAATGTTCTTTTCATCACCGTGGTTGGCAAAGGCCGCAGCCAGAACACCGTTGGAGGCTTGCGCGGCGGTGCTCACGTCACCGATCGAGACCTTGTATTTACCGGATTTGAGGTCAGACCATTTGGTAGGCACTTCAGAGCCGTGCAGCAGCTTTTTATTGACGATAAACGCGATGGTGCCGGTGTAGGCCAATGCCCAGTTACCGTCTTTGTCCTTGGCCCAGGCCGGGATCTGTTCCCAGGTGGTGGGTTTGTAGGGCTGGGTCACGCCTTTGGCCACCGCGATAGGGCCGAAGGCGGCACCGACGTCACCGATATCAGCACTGGCGTTGTCTTTTTCGGCGGCAAACTTGGCCACTTCCTGAGCCGAACTCATGTCGGTGTCGACATGCTTGAGGCCATACAGCTTGTTCAGGTCTTCCCACGTGCCTTTCCAGTTGGCCCAGTCATCGGGCATGCCGACACTGTTCACGGCGCCCTCTGCCTTGGCGGCAGTTTCAAGTGCTTTTAAATCGACATCGGCGGCCATGGCCGAGGTGCAAAGGGCGATGCTGGTGCCTAACAGTGATGCCAGAAAAAACTGTTTCATCTGAAGCTCCTGTGGGGGGTGTTCACGCTGGTTTTTTTAGAGTTTTGCAGTGGATTGGTCTAGGTCAGCAATACCTGAGCCAATTTAAGGGGGCTGCATGACACTTTAATGTCGGCATTGGTTGTGCAAGCACTTTTACAGGCCCGCCACGCGCCGTGAGCTAAGCGTAGACCATGGTCAAGGCCCCGGCGGGTGTGGACTTGAGGGTTAAAAGAGGTGTCAGTGTCATCGAACAGTCATCTGCACTGCCTAGGCTGGCATCCTCAAGAGTTAAGTGTTTTGCAGGCCGAGCCTGCCCACATTTGGTGCTGGACTAGTCCAGATAGGTAACGTTGATGCGTGAAGGTGCACCCAAAGCGGTGACAGCCATTGGTTTGGCCCTGCAAGAGCAAATCGAACATGGCTTGCTGACCTGCGGCAGCCAATTGCCGGCTGAAAGAAAACTCAGCGAACTGTTCGCGACCACCCGCATCACGGTGCGTGAAGCGTTGTTGCAACTGGAAGCGCAAGGCGTGGTGTATCGCGAGGAGCGGCGCGGCTGGTTTATTTCGCCGCCGCGCCTGGCCTACAACCTGATGCAGCGCAGCCACTTTCACGCGATGGTCAGCGCCCAGGGACGAGTGCCGACCACCGAGGTGATTTCGGCGCGCTTGCAGCCGGCCTCGGCCGCCGTGTGCGCACGTTTGCAGTTACCGGCGTTTTCCAGCGTTATCCAGATCTGCCGGGCGCGGCGCATTGATGGGCGTTTGGTGCTGTATGTCGAGCATTACCTGAACCCGCAATACTTCCCGCAGATTCTGGATTTTGACCTCACGCAGTCGATCACCGAGTTGTATGCGCGGCACTACGATTTGCATTACGGGCGGGTGCGTTTTGAGATCGTGCCGACCGCCTTGCCCGCCGAGGCGGCGGCAACGCTTAAAGTGTCGACGGGCAGCCCGGGGTTGAGGATCGAGCGCATCAACTATGACCAGCACCAGCGGCTGATCGACTGTGACATTGAGTATTGGCGACATGACGCGATCCACGTTGGTGTGGATGTGCTGGAGCGTTAGGCCTGCGGCTTGCCTTGCGAGCTTTTAAAGGTCAAAAGATCGCGAGGCGAGCTCGCTCCTACAGGGGGGGTTATTCCTTTTGTAAGTTCCCGCTGCTGGCGGTCACTACCTGCACGCTCAGGCGTGGTGTCGCGAGGTCAAGGCCGGCTTCATCCAGATGGCGCTTGAGCGACAGGTTGAACGCCCGTGACACTTCCCATTGCTTGATCGGCGCGGTTTTGAAGCGTGCGCGCAAAATTGCGCTGCCCGACTCGAAACTTTCGACCCCTTGAATCTCCAGCGGCGACCAGATGTTGCGGCGCTGCAGCGGGTCGGTGCGCATCTTTTGTCCCACCTCGCGCATCAGCTTGATGGCGTCGTCGATTTCCATGTTGTACGGGATCGCCACGCGGAAGATCGCGTAACCGAACTCGCGGGAATAGTTTTTGATGCTTTTGATTTCACTGAACGGAATGGTGTGCACGATGCCGTCAATGTCGCGCAGGCGCACGGTACGAATCGTCAGGCCTTCGACCGTGCCCAAGTGGCCGCCGACATCCACGTAATCGTCGATGGCCAGCGAGTCTTCAATGATGATGAACAAGCCGGTAATCAGATCGGCAACCAGCGACTGTGCACCAAAACCAATGGCCAGACCGATCACGCCGGCACCGGCCAGCAGTGGCGTGACGTTCATGCCCATGTTCGCCAGTGCGACGATCAGCGCAATGATGAAAATGGCTGCAAACAGCACGTTGCGAATCAGCGGCATCATGGTTTGCGCGCGGGCATTGGCCAGGCCTTTGCGCGAACGGGTCAGGGCGTGGTGGATGGCGGTATCGGCGAGAATCCAGATCAGCCAGGCAAACAGTAACGTCCCCGCCAGGCCGAACAGCTTGACGCTGATTTCATGGCCTTCACCCTCGGTGAAACCGATCAGAGAGAGGCCCCACACGCGCAACCCCAGCTCGATGAACACCAGCCACACAATCAAGTGCGCCAGGGTGTAGACAAAGCTCTTGAGCCGTTCCGAATACAGCGCGTGGCGCTTGGGCCCGCGTTGTGGCTTTTGCGCATGGCGGCGCACCAGCCCGTTGATCACCATGCACAGCACCACCAGCACGGCGCAGATCAGCGACTGGCGCAGCGCGGTGCTGGTATCGCCCGCCGACAAGAAGGTGGCGAACAGTGAGATGCCCACCAGAATCAGCGCGGCGATGTACCAGTAAGTGCCGAGGGTCTCGATGCTGTCGCTCAAGGCGCGGCGGGTGAGGCGGCGTGACAGCGGCTGGTTACGGATAAGGTGAGCGATGGGGCGGCGGAAGCGGATGATAAACAGCCCGGTCGACAGCGCCGCCATCACGTTGGCAAACGTGGCCACGGTATGTGCCAGGTGCACGCCCAGTGAGGCGACCATGCGCGGGTCGCTGAGTGCTTCACCAAAGGCGGCAAAGCTGCCGATCCACCACAACGGGCGGAAGGCCTGATGCCGCAGAATATGCAGGGCGCGATGACGGTGCGGGCCATCGAGCAATGAAAACAAAATCACGCAGGTGGCTGAGAAGCAAGTGCCGATCACCAAGGCGTAAGCCAGCGCCATGGCCAGGTCTTTGCCCAGTGACGATGGCAAGGCGTAACTCATGTACACCGTGATCACCAGCGCCACCAGCCAGGGGCCGAGCTTGCGCAAGGCAAAGCGCAGCATGTCGACGGCTTTAGGGTGCTGCGGCAGTTCCTCGCTCAGGCCAAAGCGCAAGCGCACGCGATGGCTAACCCAAATCAGCAGTGAAGCCAGCAGGCTCCAGATCATGATGATCAGCGCAAAGGCAAAGATGATGGGCACCCATTCCTTGGCGGGCAGCATCAAGGCCACCAGTTCATCTTTGGCCTGGCCGATTTCTTCGCTCCAGCGCGAGGTGGGGCTGTCGTTACCCGAGAACTGTTTTTCGAGGTCGGCGAGGGTGCTGCCGATCAAACCCAACACGCCGATTTCAGCTTCGGGCTGGGCTTTTTTGGTGGCATCGCGAAGCTTTTTAAGGTCCGCCAGCAACTTGCTGCGTTGCTGGTCGTTCTCAAGGTTTTTGATCACCTCGTCCAGCGACTGGCCCAAAGGCTCGGTGGGTTGCGTTTGGGTTTTATCCGAACTGGGAAGCAGGCTGGTTATGCCCACAGCTTGGGCCGAAGCGAGCGGCAGCAAGGTCAGCAGACAAATCAGTAGCCAATAGGGCCGGGCAAAGAGACGAAGAAACACTAGGCGATCACCCTCGGAAAGTACGGATCGGACGAGTGTACGCTAGGCCCCGCGATCATTCATTTCTTGTCATACATAAAATAAGTGATCGCGGATGCGGTGCTATTTATTGATTCAGTTTGGCGAGAATTTTAAAAACGATGGTGCCGAAGATCAGCAACATGCCAAACCAGATCGACAGTACACCGGGTTTACTGTCGCGAAAGTTGAAGCCAATGGTGAGCAGCAACATACCAATCACAATGGGGATCAACATGGAATTAAAGGCGGATATTTCGAGCATGTTCTGGACCTGAAGAAGTTAATCACCCAAGTCTAGGTGGCTTTACGCAGAAGTGGGGTGATGTGTATCAAAAATGAATCGCCCGGGCACTGTGCCTGTGTAGGAGCGAGCTTGCCTCGCGATCTTTTAATTGTTTAAAAGATCGCGAGGCAAGCTCGCTCCTACACAGGTTGGGTGTTTTACGGAAGTTCGTTGCTGGCGTAGAACGCGCTCAATACTTTGACCAGGTGCGCCAGGTCGTGGCTACCGGCCAGTTCACGGATGGAGTGCATGGCGAAGGTCGGCAAGCCGATGTCTACCGTACGCACACCCAGGTGGCTGGCGGTGATCGGGCCGATGGTTGAGCCACAGCCCATGTCGCTGCGCACCACAAAACTTTGCACCGGCACTTCAACCGCCATGCACAGATGACGGAAGAACCCCGCCGTTTCACTGTTGGTGGCGTAACGCTGGTTGCTATTGACCTTGATCACCGGCCCGGCATTAAGTTTGGGGCCGTGGTTGGCGTCGTGCTTGTCGGCGTAGTTGGGGTGCACGCCGTGGGCGTTGTCGGCCGAGACCAGCAGCGACTTCTGAATGGTGCGCACAAATTCGTCACCTTCCGGCAGTACGCGCTGGAGGATCTGCTCCAGCATCGGGCCGTCCGCGCCGCACGCCGAACACGAGCCGACTTCTTCGTGGTCATTGGCCACGAACAGGCAGGTTTCGTCGGTGTCGGTGTTCAACAGCGCTTGCAGACCGGCGTAGCACGACAGCAGGTTGTCCAGGCGCGCACCGGCAATAAAATCACCGTTGAGGCCGATCACCGCAGCGCTTTGGGTGTCGTAGAAGCTCAGCTCATAGTCGAGCACCACGTCGGCGTTCAGGCCGTGTTCGCGGGCAAGCTGGTCGGTGAGCAGGGCGCGGAAATCCACGCGCTCATCACCTGCAACCTGCGCCAGAATCGGCGGCAGTTCGGTTTGCGGGTTAATCGCCCAGCCTTCGTTGGCCGTGCGATTAAGGTGGATAGCCAGATTGGGGATGGTCGCAATCGGCGCGCGAAAGTCGATCAACTGGCTCTCGACCTTGCCGTCACGGCGGAATGTCACGCGCCCGGCCAGCGACAGGTCGCGGTCAAACCAGGGGGCCAGCAACGCGCCGCCGTAGACTTCCACGCCCAACTGCCAAAAACCCTGGCGTTGCAGCTCAGGTTGAGGCTTGACCCGCAGGCAGGGGCTGTCTGTGTGAGCGCCGACCATGCGGATGCCGCCTTGCAGGGGCGAATGACGGCCCAGCTTGAAGGCGACGATGGAGGAGTCATTACGGGTGACGTAATAGCGGCCGTTGGCTTCGGTGTACCACGTCTCGCGCTCGTCGAGGCGCTGGTAACCGGCGGCTTCCAGGCGTTGAACAAGGCTGGCGGTGGCATGGAACGGGGTAGGGGAGGCCTTGAGAAAGTCGATCAGGCCTTGGTTCAACTCTTCGCGCATAAGTTACTCCAGACAGCAAGGCCGCGAGTTTAGCGCATTGATCATAAAATTTGACCAGCAAAAACGTGCAAACCCTTTGTAGGAGCGAGCTTGCCTCGCGATCTTTTAAAGATCAAAAGATCGCGAGGCAAGCTCGCTCCTACAGGGCGTGAAGCTTTTAAAACGGGGCGGGGCACTCGAAGCGCAGGCGTTCGCCGGTCTGCGGATGGGTGAAGCTGAGCATGCTGGCGTGCAGGCACAAACGCGGGTAGGCCGCCAATGCCTGCGGGTGCGCGTACAGGCCATCGCCCAGCAGCGGGTGGCCAATGGACAACATGTGCACGCGCAACTGATGCGAACGCCCGGTAATCGGCGTCAGTTCAACCCGGCAATAATCGCCGCAACGCTCCAGGACTTTCCAGAAGGTCAGCGCGTTTTTACCAAACTCGTGGTCGACCACGTGGCGTGGCTTGGTTGGCGGGTCGTAGCGCAGGGGCAGGTCGATGCTGCCACTGTCCAGCTCCGGTTGGCCCCAAGCCAGCGCGGTGTAGGCCTTTTCAGTTTCGCGGTCGTGAAACTGACGCGACAACTCGCGGTGCGTGTCGGCATCGCGGGCCAGCAGAATGATCCCCGAGGTTTCCCAATCCAGGCGGTGCACGATGCGGGCTTCGGGGTAGCCGTTTTCTTGCAGGCGGGTGATCAGGCAGTCTTTGTTGTCTTCGGCGCGGCCCGGCACCGACAGCAGCAAGGTCGGCTTGTTGACCACCAGAACGCCTGCGTCCTGATGGATGATGTGAATATTCGACAACGGCATTAAAACAGCCTCTTAACAAACGCCAACGGCGGCTTGGAGATCCCCCTGTGCAGAGAAACCTCCAAGCCGCCGTGGTATCAGCCGGATCGATTAACGATCTGGCAGGGTGATGTTGAGTTCCAGAATCGAGCAGCTACCCTCGTTTTCAAGGGCGATCTGTACTTGATCATCGCCGATGTTGACGTATTTGCGGATCACCTCGACCAGCTCTTTTTGCAGGGCTGGCAGGTAGTCCGGGGTACTGCGTTGGCCGCGTTCGTGCGCCACGATGATCTG
Organism: Pseudomonas helleri; assembly: GCF_045830615.1. Classification (NCBI taxonomy): domain Bacteria; kingdom Pseudomonadati; phylum Pseudomonadota; class Gammaproteobacteria; order Pseudomonadales; family Pseudomonadaceae; genus Pseudomonas; species Pseudomonas helleri. Next base: position 1,665,074 of record NZ_CP174501.1, read on the forward strand.
TAGACGCTCTTTCGCGACCGACGCGGTGGTTGGCGTTTTGCGGGTACGAAAGAAGTCAAAAATGTTCATTGTTTAATTGCCTCCAAACAGGCGCTCGAAGAATCCCTTCTTCTGTACATCGAGGAACCGATGCTCCACGGTTTTGCCCAGCAAACGATCAACCGCATCGCTGTAGGCCTGACCGGCGTCACTTTGGTCATCAAGGATCACCGGCACGCCCTGGTTGGATGCCTTGAGCACCGCCTGGGATTCCGGGATCACACCCAACAGCGTAACCGCCAGGATTTCCTTGACGTCTTCAACGCCGAGCATTTCACCCTTGCTGACGCGATCCGCGTTGTAGCGGGTCAGCAGCAGGTGTTCCTTGATCGGGTCTTCGCCCAGTTCGGCGCGGCGCGATTTGCTGGCCAGCAGGCCCAACATGCGGTCCGAGTCACGCACCGAAGACACTTCCGGGTTGGTCACGACAATCGCTTCATCCGCGAAGTACATAGCCAGGTGAGCGCCGGTTTCGATGCCCGCCGGAGAGTCGCAGACCACGTATTCGAAGGTTTCTTTGAGTTCCATCAGAACTTTTTCGACGCCTTCTTTGGTCAGGGCGTCTTTGTCACGGGTCTGGCTGGCAGCCAGCACGTACAGGTTTTCCAGACGTTTGTCTTTGATCAGCGCCTGTTGCAGGTTGGCTTCGCCGTTAACCACGTTAACGAAGTCATACACCACGCGACGCTCGCACCCCATGATCAGGTCGAGGTTACGCAGGCCAACGTCGAAGTCGACGATGACGGTTTTGTGCCCGCGCAGTGCCAGGCCCGTACCGATAGCGGCGCTGGTGGTGGTCTTACCCACACCACCCTTGCCGGATGTAACCACTAGAATCTTGGCCAAGGTGCTTCACCCCTAAGGAAAAAGGACTTTTTAGTCCCTGAATAACATCTCTAAATAAACGACAACAGGTGAACAGTCTTGGTGGACATCCCCCAAGCCAAGCCTACATAACGTAAACACTGGCTGATTGCTGACTTCCTACAAAGACTAGTCTGTTTTCTCTACGTAATTGAGATGGTTGGAAAATGGCGTGAGTATCCGTTAAAGACGGGTGATGTTCAACATGTCACTTGACAGACTGATTTGAACCCCGGCGCCCCACAAAGGATCGCGTCGCAGGTCTTCGGACACTTTGTACATTCCGGCAATGGACACCAGTTCGGCGCTCAGTTGCTGGCAAAAAATTCGCGCTCGGGTGTTGCCTTTGTATCCGGCAAGCGCTCGGCCACGCATGGGGCCGTACACATGGATGTTGCCATCGGCCATAAGTTCCGCACCGGGGCTGACCGAGGCGATGACCACCAGGTCGCAACCCTCGGCGTATACCGTTTGGCCACCACGTACTGGCGTGGTGATGATGCGGGTCGGTTTGATGGCCGGTTCGGGCGGTTTTTCGGGCTTTTTCGGCGCGATGATTACTTCAACCGGGGGCTCAATCGGCCGCTCGCGTGCACCGGACGGCGGCAAGACTGGCAGGTCGATGGCGATGGCCGCGGCGATGTCTTCGATGCGGTTGGCGCGAATGGCCAGGGTGCGCAGGCCATGTTGGCGACACACGCGCATCAGCCCGGGCAAGTCGACGGCTCCGGCACCGACGGGCAGCTTGTCGAGCGCCAGCACCAGCGGGGTGTTACTGAAAAAATTCGGCGCCTGGGCAACTTTGGCGGCCAGTTGGCGATCAAGGGCTTCAAGGTTGTTTTGGGCCAGTTCCAGCACCGTAATGGCGAGCATACTGCCCTTAAGCTGAAACACGGGGGCTTGGTCTTGCGATTCGGTTTGGCTCATGGTCGGCTTAATGCGGCTTGTCACTTAAAGTGCAGAGACTTATAACGAGAACGCCCGCGAGCCGCAAGCCGGGTCTAACGATGTAGAATGCCCGGCCCTTGTGTCTGTCCGGAATCATTAATGGATCGCCCGCGTTTTCGAGCTGCTTTTTTTCATCCGCGTTTTTGGCTGCTGTGGTCAGGGCTGGGCGTGCTGTGGCTGGTGGTGCAACTGCCTTATAAGGTGCAGCTGCGTATTGGTCGTTTTCTGGGGGCTTGCATGTTCCGGGTGGCCGGTGAGCGCCGGCGCATTGCTGCGCGCAACCTTGAACTGTGCTTCCCCGAAAAAAACGCCGCTGAGCGCGAGCGCCTGCTTAAGGAAAACTTCGCCTCAACCGGCATCGCTTTTTTTGAAATGGCCATGAGCTGGTGGTGGGCCAAGCCGCGCCTGGCCAAGTTGGCGCATGTCGAAGGGCTGGAGCACCTGCAGCAGGCCCAGCGTGAAGGCAAGGGCGTCATTTTGATGGCCTATCACTTCACCACCCTGGAAATTGGCGCCGCCTTGCTCGGGCAGCAGCACACCATTGATGGCATGTACCGCGAACACAAAAACCCGTTGTTCGACTTTATCCAGCGCCGCGGCCGCGAGCGCCACAATCTGGACTCGCTGGCAGTGGAGCGCGATGACGTGCGCGGCATGCTCAAGTTGCTGCGCGCCGGGCGGGCGATCTGGTACGCACCCGACCAGGACTACGGCGCCAAGCAAAGCATTTTTGTGCCATTGTTTGGCATCGAGGCCGCCACAGTGACGGCCACCAGCAAGTTCGCCAAGCTGGGCAAAGCGCAGGTTGTACCCTTTACTCAACAACGACTGGCGGATGGCAGTGGTTATAAGTTGGTGATTCATCCGCCTTTGAACGACTTTCCCGGAGAAAGCGATGAGGCCGACTGCCTGCGCATCAACCAATGGGTCGAGCGTGCGATACGCGAATGCCCAGAGCAGTACTTGTGGGCGCACCGCCGCTTCAAAACCCGGCCACCGGGCGAGCCAAAGCTGTACGACAAACGCCGCAAGTAATCCGCGCTGCAAAGGCGCTGAGGTATGAACGGCAGAGCGTCGGTGACCGGGTTGATCCTGTCGGGCGGCGGCGCCAGGGCGGCGTATCAAGTGGGGGTGCTGGCGGCCATTGCCGAGTTGTTACCTGCGGGTGCGCCCAACCCGTTTCCGGTGATTGTCGGCACCTCGGCCGGGGCGATCAACGCAGTCAGCCTGGCCAGTGGCGCGATGAACTTCACCCAGGCCGTCGAGCACTTGACGACCTTCTGGCAAAACTTTGAAAGCCATCGTGTGTTGCGCAGTGATTGGCCGGGGGTGATTCACCAGGCCAGTCGCTTTCTGGGCCACAGCTTGTTGGGCCTTGGCAGCCACGTGCCGGTGGCGCTGCTCAACAGTTCGCCGTTACGCGAATTGCTCAACGACAAAATCAACTTTGCCGGTATCGATCCGGCCATCGCTGCGCAGCACTTGCGCGCTGTGGCGCTCACGGCTTTTGGCTACTCATCGGGCCAGGCCGTGACGTTTTATCAAAGTGAAGGTGCCATCGAAGGTTGGTTGCGTCATCGGCGCATTGGCCTGCCGACGGCGTTGACCGTCGAGCACTTGCTGGCCAGCTCGGCCATACCGCTGTTGTTTGCCCCGGTCAAAATTGGCGAAGAGTATTTTGGCGATGGCGCCGTGCGCCAGTCTGCACCCATCAGCCCGGCGCTGCATTTGGGCGCCAATCGCGTGCTGGTGGTCGGGGTCAGCGGCAACCCGCGCGGGCCGGATCGTCAGGGCGGGCAAGCGCGCCAGTACAACGCCCAGCAACCCACCTTGGCGCAAATTGGCGGGCACATGCTCAACAGCACCTTTATTGACAGCCTTGAGAGCGATATCGAACTGCTGGAGCGCCTGAACCACTTCAGCCGGTTGCTGCCAAGGCAGCCCGACAACCTCGGTTTGGCGCCGGTTGATGTGCTGGTTATCGCCCCCAGCCAGCCCATTGACGAAATCGCCGCCCGCCACCGCCACGAACTGCCCGCTGCCCTGCGCCTGTTTTTGCGCGGGCCGGGAGCGACCAAAACCAGCGGTGCGGGTGTACTGAGTTATTTGTTGTTCGAGGCGGGCTATTGCAGCGAGTTGATTGAATTGGGGCGCAAGGATGCATTGGCCCAGCGTGCGGCGTTGGTGGGGTTTTTGGGTATTACGTAGCAGTTGACGAGCCTCGCAAGGCTCGTCAACTGCTACGGACAAAGATGGGGGAGCGGGGTAAACGCGCCTGCTTGCACTCAGGCGCGTGCTGCGTCAGTGCGTTGTCAGACCTTTCAGCGATTTGTCGACATAGGCGCGGGCCATCGTGACCAAATGGCCCATGGACAACGCAACAAAAATTTTGATTGTCAGGGATCAGCAACGTCGCAATTAGCGAGACGGTGTGCGGATAGTTTAAAGAAAGGAATTAGAGGTTTATTTAAATGGGGCGGATCAGTTAAGGCTTTGATTTATGATGCCTTTCCGTACGAGGCGATGCTGAATGTATTTTGGTATTTATCTTTTTACGGTCTCTAACAGACCCCAAAAAGCTTTCTGTACCTGTTACTTCTGACAGTATTCATCCTATTTGATTGGGTGTTAAATCAGGGCAGTCATGAGTGTGGCGCTGGCCTATGTGAGCAGGCACATTGGGTTTTTTAAATCCTGGGATTATGTGTAAGCACGTGATTGCGGGCTGGATTGTTTATTTTCTGGTTGGAGTGCGATGCGATGTCGAGTAAATTCAGAGGTTATAAACAAACAACATTTAAACCAGCATCAGGTAATTCTGGGGCGTCATTTATAGATCCTAAACCCACGGTCGTTCAGATAATTCCTGGGGATACAGATGGGCTTATTTTAGCTGTCGACTCTTTGAAAGATTTAGATGTGGAAATTCCGCTGTGGTCTAACAGGTCTACCACTCCTCGACCTGATTATTTATTTTTGGAGTGGCTGCCAGAGGGTGAGAATACCTACATTCCAGTTTCTGAGATGGAAGAAATACCGTCCAGTGTTCCTGTGTCGGATTTTCCACTGAAGCGAGTCATCCCGTATCGCTATTTTCAAAATCGCACAGGAGGTTTTAAGTTTAGATACCGCCTTGAATTGTGGAATACATCACCCAGTCAATCTGAAGATACGGCTATTTTGATTGATCGTCTGGGGCCGGTGTTTGTTGATAATGAACCTCGAGTGGCGGTGAGTGAAACGCTGATCACAGATGCCTCGCTGGCCAGGGATAATGGCGTCATTTGTGAAATACCTGACTTCTCGGAACTTCGACCTCTGGAGGTGAGGGCTGCCGTTGCTTGGTTGGATGAAATTGTGGATAACTTGCCTGATGCAGCGGATTTGGATTATTTTGGCCTGTTGCCAGATGATCGATTAATTACTATCCCTGAGGCTAAATTGAGAGCGTTAGGCTCAGGTTTGCACTATGTATTGTGTGTGCTGATAGATAAGGCAGGCAACGAAAGTAAATTGACATTCCCTACCGAAGTGGTTGTGGCGTTAGGTGAGCTGCCTAACTCATTACAGCCACCGACTGTGCCTCAGGCAGACGTCGACGGTATTACCCGTCAAGATGCTTTTGATGGGGTTAAAGTTCATGTTGCGCCCTTTTTGGATTATGAAGAAAACGACAGTATTGTGATTGATTGGGGGGGCGAGCGGACAGCGCCGATTACAATATCTCAGTTATTGCCATTTGATCTTAAAGTACCAGTGCCTTGGTCGTTGATGAAGGGGCTCTATGATTTCACCGAGGGTGGGGATCAGAAAGTTTCCGTGAAATATGAGGTGTTACGAGGCGTTCACCCTATTTCATCAAGTGCCATTGACATACAGGCCAACTTTGCATATGCCGGGCCGGAGAATCCAGATGAGCCTGATCCGGTTAATCGAACTCTAACAGCCGTGAGTGTGTGGGGGGCATCTAATATAAAAGATGCACTGGTGGCAAGTGACGAAGGCAAGGATGCAACCGCTAAAATTAATCTATATGACTCGCCAAAGGTAGGCGATGTCTTGACAGTGTTTTGGAACGGTGTGGCACTTAGCTCAGATCCGTATACGGTTACGGGCAGCGAATCTGCAAATCAAGAGATAGAGTTTGTTGTTCCGTGGAATGATATTTCGCCTAACCCTATCAATTTAGAATTGCCTGTTTATTACACAATCGCCGTTCCGGGGTCAAAAAATCCTCAGTTTTCCTTGAACAGCAAAGTGAATGTTCAGGCGGTTAAAATTGTATTGGACGAGGCGCAATATGAGACGGGTGGCATTGGTATGTACGTCTGCAGTGGGCTAATTGAAGTGGCGGGTGAGTGGGGGGTTAATGTATTGATTCCGCCGTCTGAGTATTTGAAAGAGGGGGTGGATCTGAGCTTGGCTTGGCGCAGCTATTATAGTGATGGTTTAACCGAGATACCGGGCACTTCTTTGATTATGACTAAATATCCTGTTAGCAAAGAAGATGAGCAAGACGGTATTCTGTGGTTTATCCCTTACGAAAAACATTTGAAGCCCACTTATGGGGGGGAGGCCGAGCAGTATGGTTATGGCCGTGCCCAGTACCAGATTGTAATTCTTGGGGAGCCTGTGCCTTCAAATTCCTCGGCCATCATGATCGCTATGGGGCGAGGGGGCTCACCTGATTCATGTGAAATTCCGCCACCACGTCCTATAAAACATGACTAAGCAGCTTATATTTTAGGTGTAGGAGAAGTCTTCAGTCGAGCGGGCATGTAGGGCGTTTCCTGCAAATGTTAGGAAATGCCCTACATAAAAAAATCGGATAGGGCTGTAGGCTCATTCCCTTTTTGCAGTGTTCAGGTGACTGGCACTAAACCTTTTTGAAGTAAGACTTTTCCTTAGGCGGTAATAAGCATGAAAAAAAAGCATTTTCATAAATCTCCATTGCAGTCGAGTCAGCTGTGTATGTTGGGGCTGGTTCCTTTGTTGTTGACAAGCCCTATGGCCGTAGCTCTTGTTATAGATAATAGAGAGGCTACGATTAACGGTACTTGGGCTCCTGATGATTATCAACTTATCAATGCGGCTAAGCTCACCGCCACAGGCGCTCAGACACATGAAATTAGCGTCACCTCCCAGTCAGAGCTAATCCTCGCGGGGTCAACGGTACAAGCTCAAGGTAGTGCAGCAGGGATTACGGTGACCAATAGCAAGGCGACGATCACCGATAGCACGGTGTCTAGTGCCAGAACCGGTCTGCTGATCAATAGTTCTCCAGGAGATATCCCAAAACTCGTCAGTGTTGCTCAGAGTTCTATAACGGGTGCTTCTACAGGTGCCGCAGTAGGGCTGGGGCTTCTTGATATCACGTCGACAAGTATTACGGCCACTAATGCAGATGGTTTTGGCTTGCAAGTTTCGAACGGACAAGTCACTGCCTCTGACAGCAGAATTACGGGGGGGGCGAATGGCGTTTGGGTTGTACCGAATAACGACTTGTCGCAAAACGGGCGGTTGGAATTTAATAACAATACAATAGTAGAAGGGCAATCCGGTGCGGCTATTTTGGTTGAGGATTTTGGTCTTGCCAATACACCCATAGATGTTTTTGTTAACAGTGGTTCCTCCTTGGTTGGCGGCAATGGTGTGTTGCTTCAAGTTAACGGTGCGTCGACTGCCAATATGACTGTCAATAACAGTCAATTAGAGGGTGATGTGGTTGCTGAACCAACGGCGACCGCTCATTTGACGCTTGAGAATTCAGCAACATTAACCGGTAATTTGACACATGTTTCAAACTTGTCACTTAACAGTCAAGGTCAATGGATTATGGTCGGTGACAATATTGGTCAAGTAAGTAATTTGTCGATGAACGGTGGTTCGGTTCAATTCGGTAAGAATGATGATTTCTTCAAGTTGTCCGTGGCCAGTCTTCAGGGGAGTGGCACTTTCATAATGGATGCTGACTTTGCTCAGGGCAAGACAGACTTTTTTGAGGTGACTGGCCAAGCTAGCGGCTCGCATAGTTTATTGGTAAGCAGTAGTGGTCAAGATCCGCTGGTCGATACGAAGTTGCATGTGGTGCATATAGGCAGCGGTGATGCACAGTTTTCGCTGGTCAACGGTCGTGTTGATCTCGGTACTTATTCTTATGACTTGGTGCAAGAGGGCAATGACTGGTATTTGGGGTCGACAGGTACTATCAGCCCAGGTACGCGTTCAGTATTAGCGTTGTTTAATACAGCGCCGACTGTTTGGTATGGCGAGTTGACCAGTTTACGTAGCCGCATGGGTGAGATTCGCCTGGATCAAGGCAGCAGCGGGTTATGGATGCGTGCTTATGGTAATAAGTTTGATGTGTCCGAAAGTTCGGGATTGGCTTACACCCAAAACCAGCAGGGCATTTCCTTTGGCGCTGATGCACCTTTGCCCGTGGCCGATGGTCGTTGGTTGGCCGGTGTGATGGGCGGTTACAGCAAATCGGATCTTGACTTGGCGCAAGGAACATCTGGCACAGTCAACAGTTACTATGTGGGCGCTTATACCACTTGGATAGACGAGAGCGGCTTTTACTTTGATGGCGTGCTCAAGTTCAACCGTTTTAAAAATAAATCATCCGTCAGCTTGAGCGATGGTGAGCGTACCAAGGGTACCTATGACAACAGCGGTGTCGGTGCATCGTTGGAGTTTGGTCGCCATATTAAACTGGGTAATGACTATTTTGTTGAACCTTATACGCAGCTGTCAGGTGTAATTATTCAAGGCAAAAGTTATGACCTTGATAATGGTTTGAGTGTCGAGGGTGATCGGACGCGCTCTCTGCTGGGTAAGCTTGGTGCCACCGCAGGGAGAGATTTCAATCTGGGTGACGGGAAAGTTATACAACCTTATGTCCGCGTTGCTTATGTTCATGAGTTTGCCAAAAGTAACGAAGTTAAAGTAAATAACGATGTATTTAATAATGATCTATCAGGTTCGCGTGGTGAGCTGGGCGCAGGTATTGCGATGTCGGTCTCGGATCGATTAAGCCTGCATGCCGATTTTGATTACAGTAACGGTGACAAAATTGAGCAACCTTGGGGCGCTAATGTTGGGCTGCGCTATAGCTGGTAAATAGCACTCTTCAACACGCCGGCAGTGTTGTGTTATCACCGCTGCTGGTGACGTGTGCCTGATTCCGACTGGAGATAGCACAATGTCAAACTCTTTTTGCAGTAATCATATGCCAGCATATTTAGCGCTGGAGCCACCGGAGGTCCTGGATGCGCTTCCTGATATTGAGGGAGGGCAGAATAATTTGGTACCCGTTGCGGCGTTAGCAAGCGCCGTGCGTGTCTTAATTCCTCAATGGGGAAATGCTTCACCTCACTTGGATAAATTCGACGAGGTTGAATTGATGTGGAGGGGTGGTAAAGTTGACGCTCTAAAAGTAACGGGGCAAACTTCAGATGCTGAGCGAACTTTGTTAATACCTAGTTCTGTGCTTACTAATGGAGTGCATCAACTGTTCTACCGGTTTAAGGCGTGGAACGAAATAGATTTCCAAAATGTTCCGCCCATTGAGGTCACCATAGATACGATAGCCCCTATTTTAAATGCTGGTAATACTCAGTTGCTTTTTCCGGCAGAAATTATTGAGGATGGCGTAACAGCTGGTTATCTCGAACGCGAAGAAAATCACGATCAGGTGACGAGTGAAGTTCCACCTTATATAGCACCCATGCCTGGAGATATCATTCGCTGGTATTTAAGTGATAGCCAGAGCGACGAGCACTATGTTGATGAGTTAACACTGAACATAGATACAGCTGTTGATCCATTACCTGCGCTCGTTTATGAGGGGCAGGTCTTTCGCGACAGTGGCGACGGCCGGCGCTATGCTCACTATCAAATCCAGGACCGTGCCGGTAACTTGAGCCTGGCTTCGCAGCGTATTGAATTGCTCGTGGAGGTCTCTCCCATTCCTCGTGATTTGCCCTTTCCAAAAGTGACTCAGGCCAGTGGTTCGGGCTCTATCAGTAAGCTAGATCCTTTTAATGCAGGTCAAGGCATTACGGTTGAGATACCCGCCTCAGTTGTTTTGTATGAAGGGGAAGAAGTAAGGGTGTCATGGGGTGTGGCAGGTAAGGTTGGATACTTTTTGGGTGAATTTTCAAGTGTGCCCGCAGACAGAAAGTTGAATGTCGGTAAAGATTATGTACCTCAACACATGGGTAAATCGATCACAGTTAAATATGAGGTAAAGACTGTTACAGGAAAGGTATTACCTTCAGAGCGCTTGACAGTCGATATGGGCATGATACCTCGTGACTCGATGCAGTATGGTTACTGTGATGTCACGCAAGTGAGCGCGTCAAGATTTCCGGATGCTGGCTTGGTGGTTAGATTGTTGACGCGTTGGTTTTTGATTATGCCTGGGCAGTATGTGAATATTTATGGGAGAGGTGTGTCGGCCACTCCAGGGCTTGCGGATATTACGTTTCCGATATTGACGGATTTTGAAGTCACTCAACAGTGGATTGATGAAGAGTATATAACTGACTTGATTGTTAAGGCAGATATAATGCCTTTTAAAGTACCCAGTGAGCTTACAATCATTACCCGTTTCAGTTTTGATGGTAAAGAAACCTGGACGACGGAAGAGGGCAGTCCACGATCAAAGCTTCAACTCATCACGTAATACTGCCTTTTAACGGCCCCGCTTGGGGCCGTTTCTTATTTGTAGGTAATGGTAAAGGCCAATGCGCCTTTTGCTGTACCGGGCTCTATGGCTGATGTGGGACCTGTCTGATAAAGCCGCGCTTTAAAATCCAGTACCACATTGCCAGGGGTGATAGCCAAAACGGGGATTTCTTTTTCGAGCTCAAAAGGTGTTATGCCATCACGGGTGAGCACTTGTATTCCGATACCTCGCGCATCTGAATCAGCGCTGAGGCTAAATAGACCTTTTGCTGAATCAATAGGAACTGAATCTTTAGCACCATCGAGCCGTATATGGGCGGTGGCGATATTATTGTTCGTAGGGTCAGCAACACAATTTTCCAGGGCAATGGAAAAAGGAACAGGGGTTGTGCCGGTATCAGGCCCTTTGAAATCAGCGATATTCCATTCTTTAAGGTCGACAGGGTCTGCACTCACCGCCGTGGCTGAGACACTGCATTGCGCTTGAATGACGGTGCCGGAAATCCCAAAATCAAAACCTTTTCCGACCCCTGTGAGGCTCGAAGTTGCCAATGTGCCGCCATCCAAAGGTTGTGGGCCGGGAGTAATGTCGCCCGTCTTGATCAGTGTGACTCGAGAACTCAGTCTGCTCAGGCTGAACTCGACTGACATTCGTTGGTTGTGAATGGCTGTAAAAGGTATGACAGGCGGGCCCATCGGTGTAAAAGCGTTAGTCGCCCCGCCTGAAAAAGGAAAGCCCAGTCGTACATATGCCCCTACTCCGCTGATATTGGTTTCAATGACCTTACCATTAACGTCCTCGCCATTGATGGGCGGCAGCAATACTGGCGAGATCGCTCTCACAGCATTAATAGTGAAGTCCAGAATGACGCTGCCATCATTCGTGCATCTCAATGAGGATCTGTTTTCATCAGTGGGGGTTCCATATTTATTGAATTCTCCAATGATGCTGCCGATCTCTGCATGTCGAGGAATATAAACACTGCCCATGTCTTGACGATATAACTGAGGACCTGGAGGCAAATTCACCTCCCAGTAGCATGTGTTTGCCAGCCCTGTTTGGCTATAACCAATAAGCCCGAGGCCGGTCAGTAAAATCATTAAACGCTTCATGTGTGCTCCGATCAGGTAAGCGGTACTTTCATTTAAACCGGTGCATTGGAATATGATGTTATTGACACTGCAAAGTTTGCAGGTAATAGCCATCTATTTTTTTCATTGTTAAGGGGTCTATGTTCAGCAGGCAGCGTTGATGGTTTTCATCGCCCCATATGACTTCAAAACTTTTAGTATCTTCAGCACTGGTGAGCATGACTTGGCCGGCCTGGCCAACCATGCCATGTTCTTTTCCGGTTGAATCACTCACGCGTGCACCGAAGGGCAGGGGGGTGCCATCTGCTGTATGGCTGGTAATGATCAACCGTTTGACGGTGTGTGCAGCAAATGTCGCTTTTACCACTGCCCCTCTGCGGGGGATCAATTGGGTAGTACCGTTTTCAATTTCAACTTCAGGCCCAAGGTTATCTGTTTGCAACTGTACATTGTTGACACGATAAGGCTGTAGATAAGGGACGATGGCATAACCGCGTGAGTTAGTGCGCACTCCGGTTGCATTGACTACACCGGCTCCCGGAATGCCTGGAACTTCGACCAGGCCTATGGTTTCACCCAAGTAAGGGCCTAACTCGATACCGTCCCCATGTAAAAGGACAGCCCCGCTCGCGTTCATGCTTAGACTGCGGTAATCACGGCCCATTGTTAGCCCTGCGCCCACGCTGGCGAAGGGCGCTTGGTAACCTAGCGCCAAGGTAGAAGCAGTTTGTTGAACGTTGTCGTGGCTTACTGAAGCCCGATAACTTAAGCGACTCTCATCGGTAGTGCCGCCTACACTGGCTCGCTGGCTTAAACGGTCGCCAAATTTCTGAACGTCGAAAGTCGCCGAAGTGGAGTGTCCGAAGTCTAGCGGCATGGAAATACTTAAACCTACGATACGGTTTGTTTCCATGTTGCGTTGGTTGCTTAACGCTTGAGAGGCGAACACGTTATAACTGATGCCTTTGTATTGGGTATTAAATTGAAGTTGGAACTGACGCTGTGTGTAGTTGCTGAGCCAATAATCCTGGTGTGAAACATTCAAACTCATCGAGCTTTGTTTGCCCACATTCTGTGATACTGACGCTTCGAGCCGACTTCGCCGGCTGCCATAGAACGTCGCGTCCTGGTTGCGTTGGCGCAAGGCTTCGTCAAAGTCTCTGTAGCCTTGGGTGGAATAGCGATAACCGGCAAAGCGCAAGTTGGTGCGTGACGCAAACGATTTGCCATATTTAATGGCGTAACTCATGCCTTGCACATTGTGTGTGTCGCCAGAGTCGATATCGGCATTGGAGTGCGTCACATCGAGTGAAAAAGCACCCGCCACACCAAAGTCTCTGGCCACGCCTAATGTGCCGGCCTGGTAGTACTCACTGCCCAGTACGCCGCCATACAACGTTGAGTTCCATAGCGTGCCGAGCGCTAAAGTACCCTGCCATAGCAATGGGTCCTCAAGATCGTAAGCGTCGTTGTACCGCGCCACAGTGGCGCTATAACGCCAAATACCCTTACGTAACAAGTTGCCGATGCTGGCATAAGGCTGGGTATATCGATAGACATGGCCGTCTTCTTCAGTCAGGAGGATTTCGAGTTCTCCGCTGCCTCCGGCGGTACTCAGGTCTTCAATCGCATAGGGGCCAGGGCTGACGTAAGTCGAATAAATGGGATAGCCGTTTTGAAGTACTTCCAATTTGGCGCGGGTCTGTGCAACACCTCGAATGATAGGTGCGTAACCCTGTAATACGTCAGGTAACATTCCCATGTCCGAGTTGATGGTCAACCCTTTGATGGGCATGCTGCGGAACACATCGCCCGAGGTGAATGTTTCCCCCAGAGTCAAGTTGGCCCGTGTATTGGGCAGGTCACGCTGCAGGTAGGTAAAGGCTCTAGCCCACTTGCGTCGCCCTTCCTCATCTGTACGCAACGATTGGTTGCTGCGAAAACGCCACGCTCCCACATTCAGACCGCTGGTCACATTCAGATCCTCGTTTCGGCGTGTACCCATATAACGCCCAGCGCCTTGTTGAGCAGAAACTTGATAGTTGATGAACGCTGCATTGATACCTGTTTGCCACAGGTCTGAAGATACATAACCGATTACGTCGCGGCGCATGGCTATGTGAGGGATCGATATGTCTAGCCGCAGCGTGCTGCTTTCCATTTCACTGGTTGCGCCTGGTACAAGGCTCGGTAAATCAATGCATTGTTCAGTGATGTTCTGTGTCGTAAAAGTTTGCATCCTGACGCCCATGGCTTGTAAGTCTTGTGCATTTAGGCAGGGCGTCAGTCGTTGACCATCATCGCTCAATGAGAAGGTCACTTCTCGATGGGCAAAATAGTGTTGATTGATAAATATCGCGACAGAGTAACGATCAGGAGGCAGCGTGTGAGTACGTGCAAGTGACTTGAGAATCATGACACTGGACTCATTACCTTGTGTGTTGGCCTGGCGCATGAACCCTGATTGAAATTCGACGGGTTGCGCCCTCACTGTTGGGAGTTCAAACATCACGATAATCGCCATCGTGGCAGTCAATAATGGAGCGGCGCGCACGCCCTGAGGGAGCGCTCGTTCAAGAGTGCAAGTCATGAGCATGTTCCTGAGGATTAAGCACTAAGGGGGCTGGCCCCTTAACGTGCCGCCTGAATGGGAAGGGTCAAGGGTTGTGTATAGGCGCCGTAGTCGTTGATGGCGGAGAACACCACTTGCATGCCTTCCTGATATTTCAACCCCTCAAGTTCAAATGCCCGCTCGCTAAGCGGGGCCGACATATCAGGGTTTTTCACGAGATGTGTTTTTCCGTTGGCCATAATATCCAGGCGCACGAAGGAAACGTGATAGGGGGTGGGGTTGCGCACTATTAGCTGTGAAACCCCGTTCACTTCACGCAAAAACCATTGCAAGTCTGCAAGCTTCGCTACCGAGCTTCCTTCAAGCGTGTGTGGCCGATAAAACAGCTTGATGCGAGTACGTATAGCGATGTTAAGGGCATTGCCAGACGTGTCATTAGTTTGAGGTATTTCCTGGACATTAAAGTAAAACAGCGATTCACGATCTGATGGCAGAGTGTTTGGCAGGGCATTTATTTGCACCTGTTGATCTTTGCCAGGGTCAAGCCGAAACAGTGGCGGTGATGCGATCAAGGGCACCGCAGTGGTAGTGTCGTCAGCCTCGGTATTAACCCAGGCTTGTGCTGCGTAGGTTTTTTTACTGGGGTTACGCACGATGATGGAAACGCTACGTTGATCACTTTTTATGACTACTCGAGTGCCACTGATGCTCAAGGCTGCTTGGCTGGTTAACGGCTGGAGAGAGAGCACAAACGTCGCCACGCCATAACTGAGCATGCGCCGGGTCAGGGTTGAAACAAACATGAGGGAGTACCTTGGACCAGGGTAAAGAGGCACCCTGGTCTGTTTCTTTTAAGTCAGTTCAGCCCCCTGGAACGGGAGCCAGTGCACTTAAGAGGTGTTAGTTGATTTTCACCACGAAGGCGATGTCGGCCGAGGCTACTCCGGCTTTCACGTTGGCAGCGGTTGAGCGATAGAACGCTTCGAATTGCATGTCAGTGGGGTCGGTTGTGCTCAGATCGTATTCAGCAGATGCGTCGCCATTTTTAACGGGGGACCCCGTCTTGTCCTTGATGACGATCGCCACACCTTGTGCTGCGTCAGCCGAACTGCGTATTGCAAAATGATCACCATCGGCCAAGCCATTGAAAGTGACGGTGGCTGTGTTGCTGTCGGGGGGAACAGCAAGCCCGCAGCCGCTGTCTGGGGTGAGGCGCAGACTGAAGGGTTTTCCACCGCGGTCCTGGTCTACAGCCGTGTAACGGCTGGCTTCAACGTCGACCATTTTTACGAGGTTCCCAATAGAGCCATCACCGGGATTAACGATCTCAATTGGGCAGGTACTGCTAGTGATCTTGCCTTCAAAGTTGATAGTGCCAGTGGTTGCAAACACGGATGTGCCAAACAGGCTAAGGGCAATGCCCATAGAAAGGTGAAGGGGTAAAGCACGCATAAAAAGAACCTATTGAATAAGGTGTCCCCTGTCTCGATACGCCGAGACGTTTTAGGGACTTAATGGAGTGGCGCTCTAAGCGCGTGTCTCGGCGGTGGGCAATGCTATAGAGCCGGGTGTTGCGTAGATATGAGAGAACTCTCAATTTCAGGAGTAGAATAATTTGGTAACGATGAGGTTTCAGATAATGAAGCCCAATGCACTCATTGCGAATGCATTGGGCAGAGCTGAGTTTAAAAAACACTACGTTGGAAGGGGCCGTTTGTTGCTCGTACAGATGTTGGTGGAGCAACTGTGGGCCAGTATTTACGAGCAGGGGCATTAACGGCTTGTGGAATAATTGCCGGTAGTGAAGGTGACGGAGGTTGAATTGGCGGAGTGGGGGGGGTGAGTATTTGATGAGACGTGTTTGTTATGGCAGTGTCGGTGGTCATTTCACGGGTGATATCAGGTCCTACTCGGTAAGAGGGATTAGGGGCAGTGTCGGGACTTGCAGCCCCATCAATTTTGCGTCTTTTTGAAGGGCTGGATTGCAGGGGAGAGTTGGCGCGCTTAATGGCGGGGTTCGATTCAATGAACATAGGATTGTCACGTCCTTTAAGTAAATTGATTCTCTGGCGCGCTGAGGCCTCTACAGCGCGCTCAAGGACATCTGGACCTCGCAGAGTATTTTTAACCAACTTTTTACCTAGCGAGTTTGGCAGTGGCATAAAACCGATGAGCAATTCCGAGGATTCCAAGTTTTTACTGAGGGTGCCTCTGGTATATAAACCCCATGTCCCGAGCGAGGTTGCAACCACATCTACGGACAGACTGATGAATATAGGAGCTGCAGTACCGCCAGTCGCAATGGTTACGCCTACTCCGATCGCCATCATGGCCGCAGTAATCAGCCCTTGCTCTAGGCTGAATCCCTGGATAGGCGCTGCCTGTTTATAAACAGGATTTGCACGATCTATTGACTGATCATAGTAGGAATAATGACCC
Organism: Pseudomonas helleri; assembly: GCF_045830615.1. Taxonomy (NCBI): domain Bacteria; kingdom Pseudomonadati; phylum Pseudomonadota; class Gammaproteobacteria; order Pseudomonadales; family Pseudomonadaceae; genus Pseudomonas; species Pseudomonas helleri. The sequence continues at coordinate 1,681,716 of NZ_CP174501.1, forward strand.
GTAGGATCGCTGAATTTAATAGGGTTGCCCAGGCAATAAACATAGGGGTTTATTCCTCCAGCACCAAAAGGGCTCAATGAGTCGGGGCTATGAAAGCGCATCAGTGAAGGGTTGTAGGCGCGGTAGCCTTTGCCCAGCAGGTACCATCCCGTATCCTGCTCACGCATCTCGCCGTTGAAAGCCAGCGAACCGGTTAATGACCAGTCGCCGCTGTCTCCGTAGGCGTTATAGACGGCAGATTTAACCGCCTGATCTTGGCTTTGTGCTATCACCGTTTTATTGGCATCGCACATATACAGCAGTACCTGATCTGGATCGTCTGACTGTTGGCCCAAGGTTTGATCGGCATCACGGAAATACCGGGTGTGTATTTCATCTTGTAAGGTACCGACCAACTCATACCCTTCATACATTCGAAAGCATTCACTTTGGCCCTGGTTAGTTGAGGCGATCAATTGGTTGTGCCCATCGTATCGATAATGGGAAAGTGAAAGGCTTGAGCTGTCGTTACCAGCGTTCAGCAAGCGCCCCTGGCTGTCGTATTCCAAGCGATTACCGAATTCGTCATTCCGTTGGTGGCCGTCCTCATCGTAGGTAAAGACACACAACCCTCTACCCGCCTCTATGTAGCGTTGATGGCTATGGCTTACGCTGAGTAGCTGGCAGGGATCATCAGTTTGATAACTGAAGATAGCATCGTCTGTTGTGTCGTCGTCGTAAGTAGTGAATCGTTCAGTGATATTGTCTAGCGCATCGAAAAAGAATAATTGCGAACGAATACGTTGACCGTATTCATCTTTTGGCAATGTAGCGCCCTGGCATTGGTGCTCAATTAAACGGCCGCGGGTATCATAATTAAAGCGCTCAGCAATCAGGCTGTAGCCGTCATGTTCAAGAACACGTGTTTCGAGTAATCCACTAATACCCCATGTTTGCGTAATAACCCGGGGTGGTTGATTGTTAAGTATTATTGTGCGTTGGGTTTCTTGATCGTATTGGTCGTATTCAATCGCGGTGACAAGAACGGCGCCTGATTGTGTGTCCGTAGTGGTCGTGCAACTTACGCGTCCAAGCGTGTCGTAAATATACTCTGCTTTGAGTACACCCTGTGTCATTTGGTGCAGGCGTCCATCCGCATAGTAATCACAAGTGTTCGTGGTGCTTATATTATTAACGACCGTTGTTCGTGAGAGCTGTCGACCTTGCAAAGTACTGGTGTAGTCCGTCTGTAGCGTCGTGCCGTTCGTATCAGTCCAGGTATCTTCGAGCAGTTGTTGCGATTGGTTATAGACATATTTTCGAACGCCTTCGCTCGTCGTCACCTGGGTTAAAAGAGCACTGCTTGGGTGGTACTCAAAAGTAGCCGTTCCTTCTTGGGAAATCATTTGTCTAGGTGATGATGTTAAATTAAAGTCGTACGCATAACTAATAATTTTTTTCTTAAGCGTTTCACGTTTACAAACTTGCATTTGTCCATCTGTATAAGAGAGTGTTTGAACGCGAGAGCCTACTGAAGAAGACGTCATGCGTCCTAGGCCATCGAAGGTTTGTTCGCCAATGACTCTTTTAATGTTTGCGCCGTCTATGACTTCAAGCCGGGTCGGTAATGCCTCAGTGCTGTGGGGCGTGTAGGTGTGAAGCACGCGGGTGCGATCCGGCAGCGTGTTGCTGACCAACCTGGACCAAGCGTCATAAGCATATTGACTGGTGTTACCAAACTCATCCACTTCTTTGATGCAGTTACCAACACCATCATAATTATATTCATAGTAGCTGATGACTGCATTTTGTGAATCGCGCATTTCAACTTTAAGCGGTTTGCCTAACGAGGAAAGGCGAGTAACATTTAAGCCATGTTGCACCGCTACGATACCAGGTGCTTGGCGCCAACGAGTGATTGTCGGTTCAAATTGTTCCTCAGAATTTTTTAAACCGATGGGGTCGTGGACTTCACAGTAAAGTATGTTGTCTGGTTTTTTAGTGGCTTCAAGTTGATTCCAGTGATCGTAAAAAAAATGGCTGGTTAGCGCCAACGAGTTGGTCTCATCAATCCAGTCGTAGTAAGTCTCTTGCGCCAAATGACCGCGGTTGTTATAAAGGGCTTCATACGTTTTCCTATAATCGCGGTTCTGCGGGTTTGTATTGTCCATTAATTCTTGCGAGATCATACGATCAAGGCCGTCAAATTTAACGCGTGCCTTTAGCCCCATGACGTCGGTGATAATGTGTTCTGTTATCAAGCCCTGAGCCGTTGGCAGATAGTATTCATAGCGTCGAGTTGCACTAGCGTTTGTATCAGGGGAAGTAGTCTCGGATTTAAGACGCCCTAGAGAATCGTAGGTGTAAGCGACCGTCGAACCGTTGTCTTGTATTTCAAACACGGGTTGGCCCGTGATAATAGATGTGTGTGCTTCGGTCGTGCGGTAATGGCTGTCCAGACTGCTCCCCAGGGTTTTACGTGTCACTAATACGGGCACTGTTTCTGGTAGCGATAACAGTCCATATTCAAAGTCGATGAAGCTTGAAGAAGTCTCTAGTGTCAGCGTTTGACGTTTGAGGCGGCCATGACTTACAAGGTTGCCAAGAGTATTGTAATAAGTTCTTTCAATCGTTTGTAAGGGTACAAATAATTCTTTTGATTGACCATTGGCTGGTTGCTCAACAGTGACCTGGAAGAGCTTTTCTGTGGTCAGAACTTGATGATTTGCAAACCCTTCTATGATCGAAGGTAAAGAATCATAGCGGAACTGACATTGCAAGGTGGGTGCATTCCCAAAAGATGAAGGGGCAGGTATAGTTGTTTTTATTTTAAGTGAGCGTACAAAAAGTTCTGGATCGGGGGGGCAGTAAAAGTCATCTGTTGGAATGCCCTCTCCGGTGGGGGCGTAGTAAGTGCTGAGCAGAGTTGTACCGTCAGCTAAAATCTTTGAAGTTTCGTTGCCGTGCGTGTCATATTGGGTCGTGACAGTTTCGGTGCGAATCTTGTTTTTATCAGATGTTAAGTACCAGGATTTGGTGACCGTATGTGGGAGTTGGAAAAAGTCTGGTTGTGCTGAGAACAGTGCGTTTTCGAGAATGTGGTAAGTCGTCTCAATGGCTTGAATATGCCCGGACTGTTGTATTTCTTCTCGGGAGAGCAAGTGAAAACGATTGTAGGTTCGTACAACCGAATTAACTGTAGTATTGCCATCTAGAAGCGATTGTATGGAACCGTATTTATAGTCAGCCACGACTTGATAAAGATTATCATAGCCGGTGTTCCCCCACACTAATCCCGGTGCATGATACCCCAAGAAATTATGCTGATTGTTTTGCTGAGGTAAGACATACGTGTACTTATAGTTAATATCATCTTGCCCGGCGCCAGGTTTAATAACATGATGAGTGACCCTGGGTATACGGAACTCATCGCCTGCTGGATGTCCATGGCCTCCGTCCTCATACCGCACATATTCATGAGCACCGTCGGGCGATAAAACTTCAGTGATACACAGCAAATTACGGTGCTTGGCAAAGGTAAAATTCCAGTAGGCATGATCATCTGTAGGTAATGTGACCCGCGTTTCAAAACTGCCTGGAACAGAGCGCCACTCGTAAGTGGATAACACATTACTGTCGTGATTGAAGCCGGAATACAATAAAATTTTTAACTCAGAACTGCCCAATCCGGAAATTGATACAAGCGCAGTACCTTGAGCGTCGCTTACCTGCTCCAGGGCGTAAATGACACCCGTGTTAGCAGTGATGGGTTTATAGGAGAATATTAATTTGTGGCCCTGTGCTGAATATAACTCTTTAGGTAAATACAAAGAACCATAAAGACTGAGTCGTTCTGAAAGCCCTGATTTGTGCTCGATACGATAGGTGTCAGCACCTTCATAGTAAAAATTAAAAGTGACTAGTTTTTGCTCGTTGAATTCTGCTTTGGCGTCTACCCAATTACTAACTCTCAGTGCCTCCCCCGTGCTTAATGTCAACATTTCAGTTGCAGGGTCGTACTGAGAAAGTTGCCAGGACCACCCCGCGCCGAAACCACTGTCGAGGGTGTTTAATGGGTTGAAATTCAAGTTGAGCGGAAGTGCCGGGCCGCACAAATTGTTAGCATTAATATCTGGAAAATTTACAGATGCAGTGTATTGGCCGGTACGTGGGTCTACCTGATGACTCATAAAGCTAAGAAAGTTGAAGGCATTGGAGTGCAGGTTGCTCGCCATGATAATAACCTCTGGGTGCAATAATAAAGCCGTTCCGGTGCAGTGCTATATCCATAACACTGTGCATCGCCCAAGTGCGAGCGATGTCATTCGCATATTTTCCTGTACGAGCCTACCAATAAATTTAAGTGTTAGTACCTAGTAGTTCTGCTAGTACCCACCTAAATCTTTAGGGTGTAAAAAGAGGTGACCAGGCAGTACAAAAATGCCCCGTTGAATTTAATATTTTCAGGAAATCAGCTAATGCATGACCTACTTCCAATGCCGGTCGTCGCCAATTTAAGCTCGGATAATGTCCTTGATCTTGCTGCATTAGGTGATTTGGCGCTTGCTACCTACATTCCAGTTGGCGGTATTGAGGATGATGATGAAGTTTACATTTACCCGAATTGGCGTGGTTGCGGGCCTTCTGGCGCCGTATTCGATGATTCGGGCTCGATGGTGCCGCTGGACAGAGATCAGGTAAAACCTGAAGGCATGCCGGTGTCAATTACCAATTTATTGCTCAAAAGCCTGGATCAGGGTTGGGTTTTTTATTCTTATTCGTTAGAGATCAATGGAACCCGTACTGAAGAATCAGCACGTCGATTTTTTTATGTAGGCAAGCGACCTCAGAAAGTTGCTCTTTTACCGGTAGCCCAAGTACGCGGGGCTCACGACCTGCATATTGATGCTGATACTATATCGGATAATTTTTTAACTGTGGTGGTATTACCTTACGAAAACATGACTGCAGGCGATGTTGTCACGTTTGTGTGGCAAGGTTATACCGCCACCGGTACCGCCAGGCCTGTTATTAAGAGTGTTATCGAATTGGTGAAAGAACAGGTGGGGCAGCCACTGGAATTCACAGTTCAGAAAGGTCAAGTGACCATCATTAAGAACGGCAAAGCCGAGATTAGTTACTCCATAACATATGCTGATGACACTAAGCCGGTGACACAGTCTATTGTGCAGACGTTCAATATAAAAGCGTCATTGACGCCATTCTTGCCAGCTATTGAGATACCCGGTGTAATTGGTTATTTAGACCCTAGTCAGTATACACAGGGCCTTAAACTATCAGTTAATAACTACGGTACGATACAGGCAGGTGACTATATTGTGCTTTATGCTATGGCTCCACGAGCAGGCAGAAGCACGTCTATTGTAATGCCTGTGGATGCCAGCACGGTGGATCGTGGTACTTTTCACGCGCTTTTGGAATATCAGTGGTTGCTAGATAACACCGCTCAAGACGTGGTTTTTACTTACCAGTTCTCTCGGCTTGGAGCGGCAGGCGCCAGTCTGCCATTACCAGTAAATATCAATAAAGAGCGTAAGGTAACAGAGTTTCCTCATGTTCCACGCGCCACTCCGGGTAATGAGGGCGAAGGCGAGCTGGCAGCCAATATTGCTGTTAATGGTATTGACATTGAAATTCCGGCTGAGGTTGAACTGTTTGCTTCTGATAGCGTGCATGTACGTTTCAATCAAGAGGGTGAAACGGGCTATTACTTAGGGCTGAATAACCCAGATAACCAGAGATCTTTCACGGTGCCCATGGAAGCAGTCGCCCCAAACATAGGAAAAAAGGTCCAGGTCTATTACCAGATCACTCCCGCGGGCACGACCATTCCTCTTGTGTCCCCTGCGTACACGTTAACGGTGCTTGACCTCGGCTCGGGTCAGGTTATTGCGCCCATTTGTACAAAGCCTGCTAGTTCAGGCCGATTAAGTAAACGAGCTGTTATGGCCGTCGAGGTTGCTGAGTTTACGCAAAATAAATTCATGTTCTTCCAGGCAGGGCTATGGGTGAAGGTCTATGCAAGCGTGAGTGGTGTAAAAACTTATTTTCGAGGCACTGCACTGCAAGGCGTCCAGGTGAGTAGTGAAGAAGCTGTTGAAGAGAAATTGATCATCTCCATAAATAAAGACTACGTTAATGGTATTGCAATTAATAATAAAATGGTTGTTGGGGCAGAGATAAGTTTCGATGGCGGTGAGGAGTATAAGCAGTTTGATACTGTTTCGTTAACCGTTGTTGAGTGAATAGATAATACTCAAAATTTTAGCGCATGATGAATATGAATGAGGCTCGCAATGAAAACTATAGTCAATTCGGCAGAATCCATACTTGCAAAAATGAAAGGCCAGTCTGTAACGAGTAAGTGGGACGCTATCATATTTTATAACCGCAGCATGTCAAACCACGTGCTGGAGCAAGAATATATAAAGTTTTTTACAGAGGGCAAATGGTATAACCCAATGACGCAAACTTTACAGGCGCAGGGACAAACGGAGAAGGTTTATCTCTCTGAAGTCGTTTTTTCACAGCCAATGGTTTCTTTTGTTTCTCGTCACGATGGTCAAGATCCGGTATTGCAGTTGACATGGTTCATCAAGAGTGGGGAGTATATTCTATATGATGGAACGGATATTCGCTCTGAAGGTGACTTTAATCCAGTCACAGGGCCTACTTTAACGTGTCAACTGGGTGTTTCAGAGGGTGGTATCAAGGACGGAAAAGTTGTCCTGAATTTGGAAACGGCTTATGACTGGAGATTTAATTTTACCCATAATGCTGATTTTGATTACCAATACGGTTATCTGGCAATGGGGACGCTGTTGAACCTGCTGTACCCAGAACAAAAAGAAATTGTTTTAAGCCAAATAATCTCGACGGGCGGCGTGGACTGGAACCCGACCAGTTTTCGGGTTGAAGTAAAAATGCCAGAGACTGCACGCTTACTGGATGGCTACAGTTACGATGATGGTGCAATCAAGGTTTACGTAGGCCTGGATGGAAATACCGAAGGTGGTATTCCGACACCCGATTCAGATATCTACATGATTCCTGACGATGGGGATTATACCGCTGCCATTGTAATCAGTAATAAAGCGATTATGGAAAAAGTCCTTAGTAAAGGATTCGTCACCATGGGTGACGCTGGTCCAGGGTCGGCGACAGCAATTGAAATACAAGAGAATACCGATCTTTATAAGCTGGAGGCAGTTCAGGGTAGCCTCAATATCCAAGGTCATTGGTTTAATGATATTCCTGGGTTAACGGCTGTGCAAATTGCAATGCTTATTGGGAAGGTTCCTGTTTCTGATATTCAGAAAGCCGAGTTCAGCATTGCAATGGTTGATGATCAAGTCAGTGCCGAGTGGAAAGGCTACCAGCCGCTGACTTTTGATTATAATAACAGCCAATACACCGGTGAGCTGAATTGGCAAAAAAATATATCCGGTGAGTTTCTGACTCTGTCCGATACCGAAGTTGGTCTAAAGCTCACGGATAATAGTGCTGTCGATTCTCTGTTGATACCTGGCCCAGGTATGCCAGATGAAATAGTAGAGAAGTGGTTGTATGTGTCTAACGTCTACAATGATAATGTTGTAAAACCCTCAGTCGAGCGTGGTCTTGAGCGCTTGATTAGTCGCGTGCCAAGCTTTAACACCTTCGCTTTACAAAGTGTTCTATTCAAAAATGGAAATGTGATTGCTCTTGAAAAAGCTCACACGCCTGGGGATATGGTTGTATTCGGAAAGTTTCGTCCGGGATTGACGTCCATTGAAATGGTCAATGCGATGCCTCATCTTGTGATCGGTGAAGTGTATAAGTTCGACGTTAATGAGTCAGCTAGAGGTATGAAGCTCATATGGTCGGTTGCACCGTTAAACACTGGCAAGGAGTATTACGAGGGCGACATTGGCACAATAAATAGGCTTACTGGGGAATATACGGCGCCATTAACGATCAGCGGGGAATACATTCAAGTTAAAGTGACGGTGGCCGATGAGCATTCAGACGCTACCAGTGTGGCGCTGGTGTCTATTTCCAAAGATTCAATCCAAATAGTTCCGCGTAAATTCAAAGTCGATCAAGACGGGGGGGAACTTCGCTTTAAAGCGCTGAGCCATAACAAGACAGAAGTGACGCGAACAATGCCTGCGAACTCAGTCAGCAGTTGTGAACGGGACCCAAGTATCATAGATCAATGGATCTTTAAAGCAGGTAAGTTACCTTTTGTGGATCCTGAGTACCCTGAATATGGAACAGTCGCTTTTCATCTTGAAGAGGTGACTTTCAGTACCGCGTTAGCAACTAAAACAGCGGTTGCTCTGGTCGTATCGAAAACTCAGTCATTTGAATTGAGTTATACGTTAAGCGACGATAAAAAAACAGCTTTGTTCATTGCGAAATCGAGGGGAGTACCCAAAGAATGTGAATGGGTTAAGTTGATTGGGCCGGGATCAATGAGCAAAGAGGGGGTTTATACATTTGATCCAGAGTCCGACGACGACCAGAGTATCATCGTGAATGCAAGTCTCATAGCGGACCCTTCGTTTAGCACCGCTGACTTTTTTTCATTTACTAATTTAGAACTTCTAACTCAGCAGATTCGCTCAGGCAATGCCCCGGCTTGTGTGCCTTGTGACATAGCTGCAATGGAAAGGCATAACCGAATCAATCGTAACCTTTACATTAAGTAAATAAGACTTTGGAGTTCTGCTATGAGTATCAATTCGCGTGACACGCTGTTGGCTTCTATGAACGGCGAAAATACGACTAGAGGCTGGGGGGCTATTACGGCTTTTAGTCGGAGTCGGTTAAACCGCTTGCTGGAACAACAGTTTATTAATGGGTACGGTAAAGCAACCTATTTCCCTAGGATCTCCAAAAACTTCGACCTGCCCAATTCACGAAAAGTGGCATTGGAAAATCTAATTCTTGGTCAACCATTGATTTCATTTGAAAATGCTTCTCTGGATGCATCAAAAGTTACGGTGACTTTCCGTTTAGTGGGCGGCGCGTACAGCGAAGTTAAGAGTTTTTCGGGTGAGCCAGACGTTTTATTGACACACACTAAAATCAAAGAAACTCATGGTTTTACTATAACGGCTACCATTAATTTGGCGGTGACGCGAGGTGATATTGATCGTGTCGGCCGTGTGACATTAGATCTTTCTGATGCCGTGGATTTTACCTGCAATTTTGGTTCTTTGACGGGTATTAAACAAGAAATCAGTAAATTATTGAGTGCTTATTTCAAAGCCTTGCCTGCTCATAAAAGAATTTTCCAGTTAGGCGTGCTGGATCTTTCAGGCTACAACCCGTTAACCCCTGTGAGATTTTATTTACGCACCCAGCGAGCGCCCGGGGCAGAGGTTTCGGGCGCCGACAATGTAGGGGATGGGGCTGTATTGGTGTTCATCGATTTGGCTGGCAGCGCGGCCGGGAAAGATTTTCCAACGCAATCCAGCGGTTTTCGCTATTTCATCCCTGACGATACCCTAAACGGGCAAGACCAATATTCTGCCGCTCTGGTCCTCCATCACTCTATGCTGGCCGAGGCCAATGCAGACAACATGGCGTTATTGACGACCTTATTATTTCCTGGGCATAACCACTTTGAACCCATTTCTACCCATGACCCTCATGACAGGATTGTATTGGGTAATTTAGCCCCGAGCATCACGCTGTACAGTGTTGAACCCACTTTTTCGACAGTCCAGGCCGGAGGCACGCAAACGTTCATCTTTGAAGATGGCGAGGGCAAACAGGTCAACGCAACGTGGCGTGCACGTAGCTTGAACAGTTTTGGCTCTGAAGGTGCGGGCTCTATGGTTGGCAACGTTTACACGGCAGCCCCACGATCAAGCATTGGTCATGACACGTTACGGGTTGTTGTGACAGGCACTTATGAGAAGGGTGGAATTAAATACGAAGCTTCAGCATTGTTGCTTGTTGCTTACGAGGCGGCGTCCATCTCGCCTTTGGTCTCTGAGCGACAAGTCTTTGCCGAGGCTTCTGATTATCTGCCTGGTTCTCCCAAATTCGCGATTGCGAAGCAGTGGATCAATGCCGAACCTATCAAATTCAGTGCGTCAGCTGCGGACACCGATGTGGTTGAGTGGACGCTGCTCGATGAAGGGTATGGGTCCATTGAGCTGACCGGTAATACGGTTAATTACTCATTGCCAGATCCTTCCGAGATCGCAGGCAAGGACCTGTTTGTTCAGCGCGTTAGAGCCTATAACAAGACGACTCAGCAAGAGATGGTGAGCTCCGTCCTTTTATCGTCATGGGCGCATAACGTGCATATTGCGCCTGCGTTTGTTGAGAACCTTATACCTAATGCCCAGGTGCAACTCAGTACTGACTGGAATCGTCCAGGCACTGTGACGTGGTCAGTGGTCAACGGTGATGGATCTGTCGATGAAAATGGCATGTTTACGGCTTCTAACTCATCTGAGCCGCAAACGAATGTTGTGCTTTACAGTTATATGTCAGATACAGGCGTGGGCATGTCGGGCTTCAGCGTTATAGAAACGTCAGGGTATACACCGCAAAAATCTTGGGACACCGTTGTCATTACTGTGAAAGTGATTGATGGCAAGAGCCCGGCTGACAACGAATACCAAGGGAGCGCTTATGCAAACGGATGGCAACAGGTTCGTTTACAAACCTACTTGGTGACCACAGGTGGAGAGTTATCCTCAGAAGAAATAGACTCATTAGAGGTTATGGATTTTGAATCGAACCAACCGGTCCAAAACACAGACCAATTTAATGAGTATGGCATACCTTACGGTTCTGAGTATGACTGGGCTTTTGCAAAGCAGAGCAACAGCTTTACGATGATTGGGGCAAGTAATGCTGTAAGCAATGAACTATTTGCGAATGCCACCGAAGATCTTTATGTTGTGGGTCGGCCGTTGACCGCCGGTCAAATTCAAACGCGCACATTCTTTGTGCGTTTCATTGACAGCAATGGTACACCGCATACTTCTTTAATTGCTGATAATGCCGACGCTGGTAAGGTTTTTATTAAAGCGCTGCCCATACCACAATTAAATAGAGAGTCGTATTCATTCACCAAGACAAGAGTACTGACAGAGGGTGATATCGTATTGGATCCTCAGCGTCCAGCCGATGAGGCGCCTTCTTATGATTATAATTATCGGACGATAGATTATTATACAATTGCTTATACGGGTGGGCAGTTTAAATTTGCTAACTTTGAACGCACGGATCCCACGCTCAATCGTAAAGACATAAATCAGTCAACGATTCAATGGGAAAGTGACGTGCTTGAAGAAACCATGTTTAGCTACACGGGTAGTGCATTTTTTCCACCAATCGGCAACGCACCTAAGTACCTTAGATTTGATCCGCAGTTAATCTCTATGAATGAAAACTTAATAGCTAAACTTGCTACGCTGGAGGTAGATACTGCATATAGTCCGAGCGCAGGGCAGTTGCTGGTGAGTCTTCACCGCACCGATGACGTTAGCTACCTTTCACGTTCAAATGCTGTGAGGATCAAGCTTTATAAGGGCGTGGACTTCGAGTTTCAGGATGTTTATGGTAATTTTCATGGAATTAAAATTGCATTTCCTAATGCGTCAGGTGAAAACAGTCGTAATGATCTGATACTCAGCACTTATCTGCGGGATCGCGAATCAGGTGAGGTAATAAAATCATGAAACGATTAATGACCCCTCTGAATTTTTTGTGCTTTACAGTCATCATGAGCAGTACTGCTCCAGTCTGGGCAAGTAATGCGCAGACTCAACTTAAAGCTGTGGAAGATGTAACGTCTGAGGTTGTTATTTATAATGCACTGTCAGATGGTAAGCCCAAAGAGCAATGCAGAATCCCGTTTTCTAATGAAGTATTGAATGTCAATATGGGGGATAATAAGTACGGGTGCAATAATGATGATGCTTATTATATTTCCCTGCAAAACGTACCTTCTGCAACTAAGATATGGTTGATGTCTGAGAAGGATTGTAATTTCAACAACACTAACGCTGACTGGGTTTTTAAATTAATAGCACGCAAAAAAAGCGTGTCGACGGATACTCTCAATATCAACGGATTGCGAGTAGCTTTAGAGACGAAGCAATCTAATCCCGATAAAGCGGTCATCGTAACGGCCGGTGTTGAGCTAACCGGAGGGCAATTTGTGAGGCCGGAAATTAATGGTAAACTTTCGTGTGTTCGCATTGAACCCTCGACGCCAGATACTTCGCAATCACCGAACGTTACTGCTCCATCATCAGCATTTCTCAAAAATGTGAATGGGGGTGCAACGTCGCCTGAGTTACATGCGCCAGTGCCCGTTATTAATTTTTATGGCAAGCCTGACAGTGGCAGTAAATTATACTGCTCAATCCCTATTAAAAATTATACGTACCATTTAGCTGCTTGGGAGGACCGCGACGGAGTACCTCATGATAAAGATGATGGCGGTTATGGTTGCCCGAATGATGATATATATGCGTTAGAGCTTAGTAATGTGCCCTCGGCGACGAGGATTTATTTGTCTTCCGAGTCAAGTTGCGATATGAATGAGTACCCCGAGGCCCCGGGAACAAGTTGGGCTGACTGGATCATAAAACTTAAAACAACGCAAAAAAGCGTTACCACCCCAGGAAATGATGCGCCTTATTTGCAACTCAATGATTTGATTTCTATGGAGAGTAATAAGGTAGTGGCCCCGCCCCATGCCGGCTTGCTATTAACACGTAAGATTCATAATCGTGGCAAAGTGGGCGGTAAATTATCCTGTGTTCAGATCATTGTGCCTACACCCGATATTTAATTTCCATTAGCACTTCTGCTTGCTCGAGCGGATTTAATAGAAGGCCCGTGCTCTTTTTATTGAGCGCGTGCCTAAAAGTATTATTCAAACTAGGGGTATTCAAGATGGCATCATCTACAGCAGTGCATTCCAATGCCTTCAATTTTATGAGCTACTTGCAAGGTGGTGTAGATCCACGTACAGGGCAGTACAGCGTTTCCATAAACTTGCCGGAACTAAAAGCTAATAATTTAACCGGGCCAGTGGTTCCTTTAGTGTTGATGTTCAATCCACTTAATTTGCGTGATAGTGGTTTTGGTCAAGGATGGTCATTGCAACTTACCGAGTTTAATTTAGTCACTCGAGTGTTGTCATTGAGTTCTGGTGAAACCTTCAGGGTTACGGGCAAAGATCCGGATGGGCAGTTGACCATGGAGGAAAAAAAACTCGACAATTTTCATATTTATGAAGAGGGCGATGAGTATCGAATCGTGTATAAGTCGGGGGGGACTGAAATACTCAAGGTTTATGGATCTACAGCACTGCCTGTCTATATGTATTCTGCAGAAGGGCGTCGGGTAGTTTTGGACTACGTTCCCTACCTCGCAGACTATAGGCTGAATACCGTCAAAGATGAGTCTGATATGACGCTTCTTTTATTTGCTAGCGATGGCATCACTGTTTCGATGCAAGCTTATCCTTATTCGAGTGAGGCGGGTGGGGCGCTGGCGGTTTATACGCTATTCCACAATCAATCTGAGAGCACGACAGCTCTCACGCTGCCTACTGAAGACGGTGCCCGTTGGCTATTCACGTATGCAGATAAGCTCGGGTTCAATTGCATTTGCCGTGTTGAGACACCCACCGGAGGCCTGGAAGTTATTGAGTATGGTGACGGTGGACACAAGCATCCTGACCCTACTGCGTCAAATTTACCACGTGCTACGCTTCATAGTGCAGACCCAGGGTGCGGCCAACCCATCGTCACCACAGAGTATCGTTACGATCTACCCAATCAAGCAACGCAGAATAATTTTCTGGGCTTTGGAGCATCAGGTCTGAATTGGGATCCAACAGGCATTGATAACCTGTATCAAGTCATAAACTATGATTACAGTACAGTTGAGCGTTTATTGAATGGCGAAGATGAGGTTCGCCGTGTACAGCGAACTTTCAATTCATTTCATTTGTTGGTTAAGGAAGAAACCTACCAGAACGAATCTGTAATGCGCGTCACAACGACTTACCATGCTCTAGCGGACACTATTTTTGCCAGTCAGCCCCTGAATTTTCAACTACCGGCCAGCGTTGAAACACGATGGGAGAAGAAGGGCAGTTCTCGTTATGAAATAGTCAAAACCACGTATGACAAATATGGAAACCTGATCGAAGAGATTGGAGCGGACGGTGTTACTAAGCGCAGCACTTATTACTTAGCTGAAGGAGGCGATGGCTGTCCTAAAGATCCTGAAGGATTTGTCAGGAGTGTAAAAGACACAACTGTCATCCCGGCCTCCGGTGCTTCAGATGTGGCACAGCAGCTGACAACGGCTTATCGCTACACATCGTTCGGCGCGTTAAATGCCGCACGGGCTGATTGGTTGGCGGTTGAAAGTGAATCACTGTTTGAGGTGAACAATAAGGTTGAGAAATTGCTGCACAAGGTTACGTACAACTATAACAATGACGTCACGCAACCTTTGGTCTTTGGGCGTATTAAGCAGCAGGCGCTAGAACGGCCCTCCCTGGACGAGGATACCTATAAATTCTTAACCGACTATGATTACAATTTGTCGCCTGCACGCTACAGTCGCGCAGCAGAGACAGTATTGCAGACAATAGAAACAATAACTAATTTCGATGGGACGACAAAGAAGATAACCAGTGAAACGTCCACGGTTCATGGCCAACCCTTGTTAGTAGAGGATGACAATGATGTGAAAATTGCCTATGTCTATGATGCCTTGCAACGTGTCATCCAAGAAACCGTGGCACCTGACCTTACTAACTATATTGCGCACCGTTACTATACGTATGAACTATCTATGCGGTGGGGAGTTGCAGCTAAACAAATAGCTACCAATGTAAAGGGTGTCAAGACAACAACTCTGTTAGATGGTTTTAATCGTGTGGTGGGTGAGACCCGCCAAAATGCTGACGCTGTTAACCGAACGCGCGCAGATGACTTTAGAGAAACGTATCGTGCGCAATATGACGTGTTAGGTAACCTTATCGCTGAGACCGAAATTGATTGGCTTGATGAATCTGAACCACTGGAGTTAACAACATCCTTTTTGTTTGACGATTGGGGGCAGCAACAAACTGAAGTTCGCCCAGATGGGGTTAAGGTGCATGAGGAAACTAATCCGATTGGTTCTTCGCAGTGGAATGGGCCTATTATTACGACTTGGACCGAAGTGCCAGGCTCGACGATCAAGTACCTGTTGAGCGTCAGTAAACTGAACGCGTTTGAAAAGCCTGTCATGATTGAACGATATGACGGGAGCGGTGATGTTTTCTCTAGCCGACATGAATATTTCTATGACGGTTTAGGGCGTATGGTCAGAGAGGTTGATGGCCGCAAGTGCGAGACACGCTACGAATATGATGCATTTGGCCGGACGATTAAAACAACGCTTCCTGATAAAGCGAAGGTGGTGCGTGAGTACGCTGCACACAGTGCGGAGGACTTGCCAACCTTAATCAGTGTTGAGGGACAAGTCTTAGGTACTCAAGGTTTTGATGGGTTGGGCCGTATGACGTCATCGACGACGGGGGGCAGGGAAAAAGTATTTGATTTCAGGGCTGGAGAGCTACAGCCGTGGAAGGTCACCACAGCGCGGCACCATGAAATTGAGTATACGTATGCTCCACAATTGGGAGAAGAGCCAACGCTGCGCAAAGTATCTGGCTCGGCTAACAGTGCGAAATATGAATACGACCCCCAAAATGCACGTTTGAAGAGTTGCACTGATCAGGACCAAACGCTCGAACGTGAGTATTTCTCGACGGGTGAAATCCATACAGAGAAAGTTTCTCAGGTCCAAGGCGAACCTTTGACCATGACCTATGATTATTCGCTTCGTGGGCGTATTCGTTCTTATAAAGATGTCTTGGGACAAACACAAACGTATGATTATGATTCTTTAGGGCGTTTGGATAAAACGACGTTAGGGAATATAAGGTCTACCTTTGAATATAATAGCCTGGGTTTGATGGCTTCGATTACAACAGAGGATGGTCCGCTAGGTGATCTCGGTAATCCACAAGTGATCATAAAGCTGGAGTACGATAAGCAGGGTCGAGAAGTAGCAAGAATATTTTACCTTAATGAAGTTGAGCAAACACTTGTGCAGGACTATGACGAGGTCGATAACTTGTCGTCCAGAACCTTGAAAGAAGGTGATGTTATCATCAGGCAAGAAACCTATGTCTATGACGTGCGCAGTCGACTCGTATCTTATGAATGCACAGGTACTCAACCGCCCGAGGATCCGCATGGCAGATCGATTAATTCGCAGTATTTTACGTTCGATGCATTGGATAATATTACTCTCGTAGACACTATTTACACGGACGGCACGTACCTCATGGCAGAATATGCCTTTGATAATACCGACCCTGTTCAGTTGTCTTCTCTGACTTATACCTTTGATGGTGGGGTGCCACAGACCACATCATTTACTTATGATGAAGAGGGCAATATGACCAGTGATGAGTTAGGCCGTGTTTTGGAGTATGACCCATTGAACAGGTTGTCTAGCGTGAGCCTCATTTCTTCCTGAGTTCTCTGATGGGTTTCAGTATTATATAAATTGATCGGTTTTAGCCTGTGGCGTGGCTAAAACCGATTTTATTGATAAAACCTGAGCAGGTATTGCAACCTGCGCTGGTTTGGTGCCAAATATTTAAAGTTCTGCTTAGATAGCGCCTATTAAGTATCAATACGATTGTTGAACAGGCTGGTTATCGGAACAAACAGAGGTAGCGTTACAGGTTGTTGATCTCTGTAAAGCGGCAACCACTTACGCATTACGTTAACATTCTTGCCGTGACTGATGGCGACAGTGGAAATGCATGCGCCGAGTTACAGGCCTTTCTGGACAACGTGGGCTTTTAACGATAGGGATAATAACTTCTGTTAAGCATTTAAGGGCTATGGCGTCTGCTTTAAAAAGACGGACGCCATTGCCCTTGAATGAGGAGATCTGTAGAGGGTCAACTGTTCGCGTACTTTAAGAGGTTATTACAGGGCTCGAACATAACCACAGGTATACGTGCTGGAGGCTTTTTCATCACATTTACCATCGTTGTCGCACAGGTGGCTTCGCCCAATCATGATTTGCCCTGCTGGGCAGGATTTTTCATGGTCATCTTCTGGGAATTTCAATACGGTTCCTGGCCTTAATTTTTGAACAACACCGTTTATCGAAAATGCACTGCAACGATAGTAAGTCGATCCGTTTTCATCATCTTTATGTTTAATGCCTGTCATGAGTGTACCTTCGGGGCATGTGTATGTATGGCCGCTTGGTTTGCCTTCATTAATTGCACTGGACCAATTGCCGTAGGCATCGTCTCCCTTTTCAGGTTCTGGGGTTTTGTAGTTCGACATAGTGCCTGCAACGCCGTAAGGGGCGTAGGCGGAGCAAACTATAACCGGGTCTGTATTCTCATCTCCATGTCGAGTGCTTTTAATCATGGCTTCATTAGGATTGCACGTCTTGCCGTAGTCACCGCTGGCTTTAGTTTTTCCCGCTATATCACTAGCCGATGGGGTAGTTGATTGGGGGGAGGATACTGCCATGGCGTGTGCACTAACAGTCAAAGCCATCGCGCTCGCCATGAATAGGCGCATAAGGGGAGGTGCTGAGTTTAGAAACAAGGATTTAGGCATTTTCATTTCCTGCTAGGTCACGTTGAGTTTGCCGATTGACTACCGGTCTTATCACCTTACGTTTTAACTCCTGTAGGGGGTACTAGCAGTTCTGATAGGTAGGGGCCTCATGTGTGTCTATCGACGCTGAATGTTAAATGTTTTCTTCAGGCTTTAGTCTTGGGATGATTCTTTTATGCACTTAAAGTGCTGGACGGCGCTATGGTACATATGCGTTGCTTGCTAATTCATGGGCTACGGTATAGCCGACGCCTATCAGATGTGCGTTAGCAGCCAGTTCACTCAGGCTTCGCAATCCCAGCTTGTGCATGGCGGTCCGTTTTTGGCGGCTGATAGTTTTTTCGCTTCGGTTGAGTCGTTTTGCTATTTCACGGCCCCCTAAACCCTGTCCATATAAGCGTACGACTTCTAATTCTTTAGCTGATAGCGATTTATGAGCTACTTCGCCTATTTTGATAGTTGCCAGTGACGCGCAGAAACTGGAACTCACATAACGTTTACCCTTAAGCACGCTGGCTACAGCATTATCAAGCTCATTAAGAGGCCGATGTTTATCGAATGCCCCGCTTATCCCTAAGTTCAGTAATTTACGGAGCATGATCTGATTGTTAATCATGGTCATGATAATTATTTTTGTTTTTTCGAAATGCTTACGAATATGGCTGATTAGTGTCAACCCATCGGGAAAGCTCCCGCCCGGCATTGACAAGTCAGTAATAATTAGATCGTAGGTGTCATTTTTTAAAAGATTTAATAACGATCCGGTGCAAGATGCCTCGATAATAATGCAGTCGCCGGGTTTGAATAAAGATTCCAGCGCGATGCTTGCGCCAAGCAATACGACGGGGTGGTCGTCGGCAATAATTATTTTTAATGGGAGGGGAGAATGCATTAATTCAATCCTTCAGCAAGACGCGAAAGGATTACGTTATCAAAGAAACGATCATATGCTCTGTAAGTTGTTTCCTTAATAAAGGTGCAATAATCTGTGCCTACGGATCTTTAGAGATTCTTTTCTGTAGGATTTATTTCCAATCAAACTGGCTGAGTCGTGCGCCGGGCCGTGTCTCAGCCACCTTTATAACTGGCTTATTCAGTAATCTGCAATTTTCTAGCCTCAGTATAGATATAACGCAATTTGTCATATTCAAATGGTGAGTCGAATTGCCCGTAACGGAAGCTGGTGTTGTAGCGTTTATCGATGGCTTGCAGCAGCCAGATTTCCGGGTGGCGCGAGCTTTCGCGCGGTACGTTGAGGAAGTTGATTTCTCGATTGGCGCCGTAGTCGACCACCAGCCCTGTGGTGTCGCGCAGGTTTGAAGGGCCCAGGATCGGCAGCATCAAATAGGGGCCGTCCGGGACACCATAAAAGCCCAGGGTTTGCCCGAAGTCTTCGCTCTGACGCGGCAGGCCCATGGCGGTAGCAGGATCCCACAGGCCGCCAACCCCCAGCGTGGTGTTAAACAGCAACCGTGCGGTGGTTCTCAACGAGCGGTCACCCTTGAGCTGCAGCATGCTGTTAAACAGGTTGGGTACATCACCCAGGTTATTAAAGAAGTTGGTGACACCAGTGCGAACAAAACTGGGGGTGACATACCGGTAGCCGTCGACTACCGGCAGGAACACCCACTGATCGAAACGGTAGTTGAAGTGGTAAATGCGCCGGTTAATCGACTCCAGCGGGTCATATACATTGAGCGCGTCCATGGTGGCGCGTTCAAATTCACGCTGATCGAGGCCTGGATTGAACTTCAACAGTTTTAGGGGTTGTGTAAAGCCATCAACGTCGTGTGTAGGTTCGATGTTGGCTTTGCTGTCGTCTGCCTGGGCGTAGCCGGCACTGAGTAGGGCGGCGAGAAGCACGAGATGTTTAGCCACGGAAGAACTCCAGCATGTCTTTGGTGTTAACGCGGTAGTTGAGATTGCCGCAGTGGCCACCATACGGGTAGACAGTCAGGCGGTTGCCGAAGGTCTTGCGCAAGAAGCCCAAATCACCAGGGCCCAGGATGATGTCGTCGGCATTGTGCATAACGGCAATTTTGGGGCTGTTTCTCAAATAGTCCTGCAAGGCATACAGGCTGACCTGGTCGATCAGTTGCAGCAAGCTGCCGCCATCGGTGCGGGCGCGCCACATCGGTATGACTTGCTCGGTGAGGTAACAATCGAAGTCGCACAGCAGTGAGCGCTTGAGGAATGGCGTCAGGCTGGTGCCTTCGGTAATGGGGTAGTTAGGAGGCGTGATCAGACCGCGACGGTTTATCAAGTCTGAAGTGAACACGATGTCGGCAGATGAGAACCGGAACATAGTGCCAATCAGCATTGCCATCTGTTCGTTGGTCAAACGCTCTTTGGAGTTCTGCAAGTCGTAGACCAGCGCGCCATTAAGATCGACGTAGCCTTTCTGCTTGAAGTACTCGGTGAGCTTATTCAGTACCAACTCGTAGAACGTGGTGCTGCTATTGATGCCTTTAACTTCCGTTTGTACCAGCTTGTCGAGGTTGCTGATGGACGTATACAGGTTCACCGGCGGGTTAAGCATCAAGACTTTCTTGAAGTTGAAGCTTTTGCGGGTTTCGTCCAGGTGGCTGACGAAGGCCGCGTCCAGTGCGCCAAGGCTATAACCCGCGAGGTAGTACTCAGTCACCGCCACATTGGCTTGTTGGGCGCGAACCGCTTGCATGACGTGATACAAGTCTTCGGCATCGTATTGGCTGATGCCGGGTGTGGCAAAGCGTGAAGCCGCGCTCATAAAGTCATAGCTGGTTGGCGACGACAATTGCACAACGTGGTAGCCGGCTTGATAGAACAGCTTTTTCAAAAACTCGTTGAGGCTGCTGTCGTAGGGCGCCCCTGTACCGGCGATCAGGAAGATCAGCGGGGCCGCGTGGTCTTGCTTGGCGATTCGGTAGGTGAGCTTTTTCACTGCCCAGAAGTTGGCCGGCAAGGTGAACTCGCGCTCTGGTCGCAGCTTGAGGGTGTAATCCGATTGGTTGATGTCATCTTCGCTGGGCAGCAGTGGGCGCATTTCCGGCGGGGTTGTAGCAATTGTGGCTTCGAAGGGGTTGGTCAGGGGGTAGCCATAAGTGGCGGGGTCGACATCGACCGCTTGTGCGGACGCACTCAAAATAAGGCCGCACAGCAAGGCGGCAAAGGGTAGAGAACGAAGCATGACGACTATCCCTAATAAAGTGCGGAAAATGATTCGCAGGCTATGACCACAGGGCTACAGTCGAAGTGCCATTGTCTGACACAAAATACATCCCCCGGGCAGAAGAAAGCAGGCAATGAACTACCAGAAGATACACGTTGAATGACTTTAGTGAACAGTTATCTGATTGCAAGGCTTGCATACCCCTAAAGGGCGATTAAGCTGGGCGCCGCTTTTGCCTATTGGAGTTTTGTATGCACCCTCGTTTGCCGTGGATCTTGCTGCTCATTGCCTTGCCATTGTGGCTGGCGGCCAGTTATGGCCTGCGTTACGGCTTGATGGAGGACCCGCAATGGGTGGGAACGTGCGTTGCTGAGGCCGGGCGTTGGGAATGCCAGTTGCGCTCAAACCTTGGCTGGTTGATTCACTTCAGGGCATTGGGCTGGGCGGCGTTGGTGACGTCGGTGCTGGCTTTTTTTGTACGGGGACGTGTTGGCAATGCTCTGGCGGTGTTGGCGTTGCTGTTTGGCTTGCCGGCATTGGCGCTCTACAACGCCAGTTTGGCGGTCTTTGCGGTGGTGATTGCAGGGTTGCGGCTGGTTCGGGCAAAACCGCAAAAATAATCCAATCCAGGAGCAAGCTTGCGATCTTTTTAAAGATCAAAAGATCGCGAGGCAAGCTCGCTCCTACAGATTTGGGTTATTGACGGCGGCTGCGCCACAGCGCGATGACCATCAATACACTGACCAAGGCCCATACCCAGGCTTGTTGGTTGTTCAGGCCTTCGCGGTACAGTTGCAGTGGGATGCCCGCGCCTATGATCAGCGCCAACAGGCTGAGTTCACGCCGTGGTCCGCTCGCCGGGCGCAGCAGGTAAACCAAAGCTGGCAGCACCAGAGCGGCACTCGGGAAGCTGCGATAGCGGGGTTCAAATACCAGGCCCAGCATCATGACTGCACCGGCAAACCCGGCGGCTGCGATCCAGCATCCTGCATGACGCTCGAGCACGTTGAACAGACGCTTACGCCAGCCCTGTTGTTGCCCCAGCGCCAAAGCGCTGTGGGCGAGCACAATCAGATTGAGCACAACCAACAACCCGGCCCATGTCCATTCTTCGGTAAAGCGACTGGTAACTGATGCCAGTTCGGCCCATGCCACCAGGCTACAACCCGCCACGGCTCCCAGGGCCGGCAGCAACAGAGCCGAGCGCGTGCTGCCTACGCGTCCACCGATCAACAATGTGGCCGCAAACAGAGCGATACCCAGTCCCAGCCAGGCTGGCCAATGGGGCAGGTTGGTTACGGGGCCTGCAAGTATGCCTTTGTCTTGGCGGTCGGCATCAAATAGCCCCCAGTAACCGCCCACTGCACCTTCACTGGCACGCTTCCACGGTTGGTCGAAGGCTTCGATCAGGTTGTATTTCCAGCCGTTCTGTTCGGCCAGGGTGACAAAGCCACGAATGAATTTGGCTTCGTTGACACGGCTCGGCAGGGCGGTTTCGCGCTGGCGGCCTTCGCTGGGCCAGCCGGTTTCGCCGATCAGGATGTCTTTATCGAATTTGCTGCCGAATTCCTGGCGCACCTGGGCGACGTGGTTGACGGCCTGGTCGATCCCCGCAGGGTCGTCTTCCCAATACGGCAGCAAGTGGATGGTCAGAAAGTCTACTGCCGGTGCAATCTCGGGGTGTTGCAACCAGAACTCCCACACATCTGCGTAGGTGACAGGTTGTTTGATTTGGCTTTTGACCTGCGTGATCAGCTTGACCAGTTGGGGGGCAGTGATTTCTTTACGCAGCAAGGTTTCGTTGCCGACAATCACGGCGCTGATGACATCCGGGTTGGCATTGGCATTGGCGATCAATGCGTCGACTTCTTTTTGGGTCTCTACGGCGTTGCTGCTAACCCAGGCGCCACTCATCATCTTCAACCCGTGCTTGCGGGCCAGTTGCGGGAGGGCTTCAAGCCCGGCCTGGGAATACGTGCGGATACACTCAAAGCGTGTCGCCAACAATGCCAGATCCGCGTCCATGCGCTCTACGCGAGGTACGAAAGGCTGGTCGAACGGGGACTGGTCTTTGTCAAACGGTGTGTAAGACGCACATTGCAGTTTGTGCGTAGGGGTAGCGGCATCGGGCAGGATGACGGGCTGGCCCAGGCCATACCAGAAACCGGCAATGGCACACACGCCCAGCAAGCAGGCAAGGAGGTAAGGCAACACAGGGGAGCGGGCAGTCGCAGACATGGTCAGGCCGTATGGGAGCAAAGCCGCGCATCTTACCTGCAATCAGCTGCGCCTAGAGCTTCCGTATAATTTTGTCATGCAAAGTTCAGGTGGGTGTTTGGGCAAAGTGCTTTGGGGCAGCGGCTGATGTCGTTGATGGTTGGCTGGGCGTCGTCGTCAGAGCAGGGCTCTTGGCAGGCGAGGACGATTATCAGGGGGGATGTTATGTCGGGGGTGTTTATAAAGCCCTGAAACCTGATGTGGTCCGGCACTCGTCGGGCCCGGCACAGCGAGGAATCATAGATGAAGATGCGACGACTCTTGAGCGCGGGAGCTGCCTTGGTGCTGGCGATGAGTGCGGGGTTGGCGATTGCTCAGACCAAGCCCACCCTTAATATCGGTTATGTCGACGGTTGGTCCGACAGTGTGGCGACAACGTTCGTGGCCGCAGAGGTGATCAAGCAGAAGTTGGGTTACGACGTGAAATTGATGCCGGTGGCTACGGGCATCATGTGGCAGGGCGTGGCCACGGGCAAACTCGATGCGATGCTGTCTGCCTGGCTGCCAGTCACTCATGGTGAATACTGGGCCAAGAATAAAGACAAAGTGGTGGATTTTGGCCCCAACTTTAAAGAAGCAAAAATTGGTTTGATTGTTCCGGAGTATGTAGAGGCCAAGTCGATTGCTGATCTGAAGGACGATAAAGGCTATAAAAACAAAATCGTAGGGATTGATGCCGGGTCGGGCGTGATGTTGAAAGCGGACGAAGCAATCAAGGACTACGGTTTGAATTACAAGTTACAAGCCAGTTCCGGTGCGGCCATGACCTCTGAGCTTGGACGTGCATACGCTAAAAAAGAACCGATTGTAGTGACGGGCTGGGTGCCGCACTGGATGTTCGCCAAGTGGAAGTTGCGCTTCCTGGACGATCCAAAGGGTATCTTTGGCGCTGCAGAAACTGTCAATAGTGTCGGTAGCAAGGACCTGGGAAAGAAAGCGCCGGAAGTTGAAGCGTTCTTTAAGAAGTTTTCGTGGAATTCCAAAGACGAAATTGGTGAGGTCATGCTGGCCATTCAAGAGGGGGCCAAGCCAGAAGCTGCCGCAAAGGATTGGGTTGCCAAACACCCTGAGCGTGTCGCCGAGTGGACGGCTAAATAATCGCGAAGCGTCTAGCTCGCAGCACACAGAACCGCTCGGTTTAATCGCCGTGCGGTTTTTCTGTTTTGAGCACTGGCCAAATGATGTCGTTATTCGCGCAGCCTAGAGAATACGGGGCCTGTAGGGTATTTCGGTTCTACTACTAAAGTCGTCTGGCTTAGAGATCGAAGCCCCCTAATAGTGAAACCGTTACATCTCTTCTGTGCTGCGAGGACAAAAATAATGAACGACAGCATTTACCTCTCGATTCAAAACAGCCCGCGTTTCAAGGAGCTGGTCAAAAAAAGGGAGCGGTTCGCCTGGATTCTTTCGGCGATCATGCTCGGTTTATATGCCGCCTTTATTCTGTTGATTGCTTACGGGTCGCACATCATGGGGGCCAAGTTGTACCCCGGCTCCGCTATAACCTGGGGAATACCGATCGGGATCGGGCTGATTATTTCGGCCTTTGTTCTGACCGCTATTTATATTCACCGGGCCAATGGCGAGTTTGACGATCTGAACAATGCAATTCTGAAGGAGGCTGAGCAATGATCCGGCGTCTATTGGCAACACTGGGCATTGCTGCCTTGTCTCAAGGTGTCTGGGCGGCTGACGCCTTGACGGGGGAAGTTCAAAAACAACCGCTTAACGTCGCTGCAATTATTATGTTCCTCGCGTTTGTAGGCGCGACCCTGTGTATTACTTACTGGGCCTCCAAACGTAATAAGTCAGCTGCGGACTACTATGCCGCAGGTGGCAAGATCACCGGCTTTCAAAATGGTCTGGCGATTGCGGGCGACTATATGTCTGCCGCATCGTTTTTGGGTATTTCCGCGCTGGTATATACCTCTGGCTACGATGGCCTGATCTATTCGATTGGCTTTTTGGTGGGTTGGCCAATCATTCTGTTCCTGATTGCCGAGCGTCTGCGTAACTTGGGTAAATACACCTTTGCAGATGTGGCGTCGTACCGTCTGGGCCAAACCCAGATCCGTTCGCTGTCAGCGTGTGGTTCGCTGGTGGTTGTCGCGTTCTACCTGATCGCGCAAATGGTCGGTGCGGGCAAGCTGATTCAATTGCTGTTCGGTCTCGATTATCACGTTGCGGTGATTCTGGTCGGCATTTTGATGTGCCTGTATGTATTGTTCGGCGGCATGCTGGCGACTACATGGGTGCAGATCATCAAGGCGGTGTTGCTGTTGTCCGGTGCGACCTTCATGGCCGTGATGGTGATGAAGCACGTTAACTTTGACTTCAACTCGCTGTTCGCTGAAGCGGTCAAGATTAACCCCAAAGGTGAGGCCATCATGAGCCCGGGCGGCCTGGTGAAGGATCCGATTTCGGCCTTCTCGCTGGGTCTGGCGCTGATGTTTGGTACCGCAGGCCTGCCGCACATCCTGATGCGCTTCTTCACCGTGAGTGACGCTAAAGAAGCCCGCAAGAGCGTGCTGTACGCGACTGGCTTTATTGGTTACTTCTACATTCTGACCTTCATCATTGGTTTCGGCGCGATCATTCTGGTCAGCACCAACCCGGCTTTCAAAGATGCAGCGGGCGGTTTGTTGGGCGGTAACAACATGGCGGCGGTGCATTTGGCTGACGCGGTGGGCGGTAGCATCTTCCTGGGCTTTATCTCGGCGGTGGCCTTCGCGACGATTCTCGCGGTGGTTGCAGGGCTGACGCTGGCCGGTGCTTCGGCGGTGTCTCATGACCTGTATGCCAGTGTGTTCAAAAAGGGCAAAGCCAACGATAAAGATGAAATTCGCGTCTCCAAAATCACCACGGTGGCGTTGGGCGTGTTGGCGATTGGTCTGGGTATCTTGTTCGAAAGCCAAAACATCGCGTTTATGGTGGGCCTGGCGTTCTCTATCGCGGCGAGCTGTAACTTCCCGGTACTGCTGCTTTCGATGTATTGGAAAAACCTCACCACGCGCGGCGCCATGATCGGTGGCTGGCTGGGTCTGATCAGTGCGGTTGGCTTGATGGTCCTGGGCCCAACCATCTGGGTGCAGATTCTGCATCATGAAAAAGCGATCTTCCCTTACGAATATCCAGCCTTGTTCTCCATGATCATTGCGTTCGTGGGTATCTGGTTCTTCTCCGTGACTGACAAATCCAAGTCGGCTGCGAAAGAGCGAGCGCTGTTCTTCCCGCAGTTTGTTCGTTCACAAACCGGGTTGGGGGCGAGCGGGGCGGTAGACCACTAAAGCAGCGGCAAGTTGTTAGCTGCAAGCTGCACGTAAAATCAAATCCCCCTGTCTTAAGGCAGGGGGATTTTTTATGTCTGCCTACCCTGTAGGAGTGAGCTTGCCTCGCGATCTTTTAAAGATCAAAAGATCGCGAGGCAAGCTCGCTCCTACACGCAGTGTTTACTGCGCACAAAAAAATACGGCCTCTAACAAGTAGAGGCCGTATCGGCTGCAGCTAAGACGCTATCGTGGTATCAATGGTCTTATTTGCGGTCTTCAAGCTTGCTGAAGTCACGCGACTCGTAGCCGGTGTACAGCTGGCGTGGACGGCCAATCTTGTACGGGCTGGAGAGCATTTCTTTCCAGTGCGAGATCCAGCCGACAGTCCGCGACAGGGCGAAGATTACGGTGAACATGCTGGTAGGAATGCCGATCGCCTTGAGGATGATCCCCGAGTAGAAGTCGACGTTCGGGTACAGCGAGCGCTCGATGAAGTAAGGGTCGGTCAGAGCGATCTCTTCCAGGCGCATGGCCAGTTCGAGTTGTGGGTCATTTTTGATGCCCAGCTCTTTCAGTACTTCGTCACAGGTCTTTTTCATCACGGTGGCGCGCGGGTCGCGGTTTTTGTAAACGCGGTGACCAAAGCCCATCAGTTTGAATGGATCGTTCTTGTCCTTGGCCTTGGCGATGAACTTGTCGATGTTGGATACATCGCCAATTTCGTCGAGCATGGTCAGAACAGCTTCGTTGGCGCCGCCGTGAGCCGGGCCCCACAGTGCTGCGATGCCTGCAGCGATACACGCGAACGGGTTGGCGCCCGAAGAGCCCGCCAAGCGTACGGTAGAGGTCGATGCGTTCTGTTCGTGGTCGGCGTGCAGGATAAAGATCTTATCCATGGCCTTGGCCAGTACCGGGCTGATCGGTTTGATCTCGCACGGTGTGTTGAACATCATGTGCAGGAAGTTTTCGGCGTAGCTCAGGTCGTTACGCGGGTACATCATGGGTTGACCCATGGAGTACTTGTAAACCATGGCTGCCAGCGTTGGCATCTTGGCAACCAGACGGATCGCGGAGATTTCGCGATGCTGCGGGTTATTGATGTCCAGGGAGTCGTGGTAGAAAGCCGACAGTGCGCCGACCACGCCGCACATGACGGCCATCGGGTGAGCGTCACGACGGAAGCCGTTGAAGAAGGTCTTCAACTGCTCGTGAACCATGGTGTGGTTCTTCACGTTGCTGACAAACTGAGCCTTCTGTTCTACCGTCGGCAGTTCGCCGTTCAGCAGCAGGTAAGCTGTTTCCAGGTAGTCAGAGTGTTCAGCCAGTTGTTCGATCGGGTAGCCGCGGTGCAGCAGGATACCGTTGTCACCATCAATATAGGTGATCTTCGACTCGCAGGATGCAGTCGACATGAAGCCTGGGTCGAATGTGAATCGGCCCGTGGCCGTGAGGCCGCGCACATCGATTACATCGGGACCAACGGTGCCAGTTAAAATGGGCAGCTCGACGGGGGCAGCGCCCTCGATGATCAACTGCGCTTTTTTGTCAGCCATGTGGCCTCCTATTTATGCTTGAAATCATCAGACAGACCCCCCACGCAGGGCCCGCACCACTATAGTTAGATAAATTTGAATGTCAATTTGCCTAAAGTCTTGCTGTACAAGGCTTTCAGGAGTCATTTTTCTCGAATATCCCCGCCGTTTACGCCTTTTATGCAAAGAGTGCAATGCTCTATTAGAGGGAGGTGATTGCGTTGTCATTAGTAACCTAACTGTCTATACTCGGCAGCCGACCGCCAGAGGCTTTTGGGCCTGTTTAGATGGGGGTCGTCACTCCCGGGTGGTGGGTACCTGACCAGTGCGCATCCCAACAAACTTGCCCTGATTGTTAGGGGCTCTTCAGTGTGAAAAAAGCCGTGAATAGCCAACGACCTGTAAACCTAGACCTAAGGACCATCAAACTCCCCATCACCGGCGTTACGTCGTTTCTGCACCGCGTATCGGGCATCATTCTTTTTCTCGGCCTGGGCTTCATGCTTTATGCATTGAGCAAATCCCTGGGTTCCGAAGAAGGTTTTGCCGAGGTGAAGGCATGCTTGACCAGCCCGCTGGCCAAATTCATTGCATGGGGCCTGCTATCTGCCTTGCTGTATCACTTGGTTGCCGGTGTGCGCCACTTGATCATGGATATGGGCATCGGTGAGACGCTGGAAGGCGGCAAGCTGGGCTCGAAAATCGTAATCGTCATTTCCGTAGTGATGATTGTTCTGGCAGGAGTTTGGATATGGTAACCAGCGTTACGAACCTATCGCGTTCGGGCCTCTATGACTGGATGGCACAACGTGTGTCTGCGGTCGTTCTAGCGGCTTATTTCATTTTCCTGATCGGATACCTCGTTGCGAACCCTGGCATTGGCTACGCCCAATGGCACGAACTGTTCGCAAGCAACTGGATGCGTATCTTCAGCCTGTTGGCCCTGGTTGCCCTTGGCGCTCACGCCTGGGTCGGCATGTGGACCATCGCGACTGACTACCTGACGCCAATGGCGCTGGGCAAGTCCGCGACAGCAGTACGTTTCCTCTTCCAGGCAGTATGCGGCGTTGCGATGTTCGCTTACTTCGTCTGGGGTGTGCAGATTCTTTGGGGTATCTGATTCATGGCTAACACAGTTAATACACTTTCCTTCGACGCCATCATTATTGGCGGCGGCGGTGCCGGTATGCGCGCTGCGTTGCAACTGGCTCAAGGCGGTCACAAGACTGCTGTAATCACCAAGGTTTTCCCGACTCGTTCCCACACCGTATCGGCTCAGGGTGGCATCACCTGCGCGATCGCGTCTGCGGATCCAAACGATGACTGGCGCTGGCACATGTACGATACCGTCAAGGGTTCCGACTACATCGGTGACCAGGACGCTATCGAATACATGTGTTCCGTAGGCCCAGAGGCCGTATTCGAACTCGAGCACATGGGTCTGCCGTTCTCCCGTACCGAGCAAGGCCGTATCTACCAGCGTCCTTTCGGCGGTCAGTCCAAGGACTTTGGTAAAGGTGGTCAGGCTGCCCGTACCTGCGCTGCTGCTGACCGTACTGGTCACGCACTGCTGCACACCCTGTACCAGGCCAACCTGAAAGCCGGCACTGTATTCCTGAACGAATACTACGGTGTCGACCTGGTTAAAAACGAAGCTGGCGATTTCGTCGGCATGATCGTTATCTGCATCGAAACTGGCGAAACTTCCTATGTTCGCGCCAACGCCACCGTACTGGCGACTGGCGGTGCAGGCCGTATCTACTCTTCGACGACCAACGCCCTGATCAACACAGGCGACGGTATCGGCATGGCCCTGCGTGCAGGCGTACCGGTACAGGACATCGAAATGTGGCAGTTCCACCCAACCGGTATTGCCGGCGCCGGTGTACTGGTTACCGAAGGTTGCCGTGGTGAAGGTGGATACCTGATCAACAAGCACGGCGAGCGTTTCATGGAGCGTTACGCTCCGAACGCCAAAGACCTTGCTGGTCGTGACGTAGTAGCACGCTCGATGGTTAAAGAAATCATCGCGGGCAACGGTTGCGGTCCAGATGGCGACCACGTAATGCTGAAGCTTGACCACCTCGGTGAAGAAGTTCTGCACAGCCGTCTGCCAGGTATCTGCGAGCTGTCCAAGACTTTCGCCCACGTTGACCCGGTACTGGCCCCAGTTCCAGTGGTTCCAACTTGCCACTATATGATGGGCGGCGTTGCCACCAACATTCATGGCCAGGCGATCACCCAGGACGCCGACGGCAACGACCAGATCATCCCTGGCCTGTTCGCAGTAGGTGAAGTGGCGTGCGTATCGGTTCACGGTGCCAACCGTCTGGGCGGCAACTCGTTGCTCGACCTGGTGGTATTCGGTCGTGCTGCCGGTCTGTTCCTTGAGCAGACGCTTAAAGAAGGCGTTGATTACGCTCGTCCACGTCAGTCCGACATCGACGCTGCCCTGGCACGTCTGGACGGTCTGAACTCGCGCACTGATGGCGAAGACGTTGCGACCCTGCGCAAAGAACTGCAGAGCTGCATGCAGAACTACTTCGGCGTATTCCGTACCGGCGAATACATGCAGAAGGGTATTACCCAGCTGCAAGACCTGCGCAAGCGCATTGCCAACGTGAAGATCAACGATAAGAGCCAAGCGTTCAACACTGCTCGTATCGAAGCCCTTGAGCTGCAAAACCTGCTCGAAGTGGCTGAAGCCACTGCTATCGCTGCTGAAACCCGTAAGGAATCGCGCGGTGCTCACGCCCGTGAAGACTTCGAAGATCGTGACGACGTTAACTGGCTGTGCCACACCCTGTACTTCCCGGGTGAGAAACGCGTAGCCAAGCGTGCGGTGAACTTCTCGCCGAAAACCGTTCCGACCTTCCAGCCAATGGTTCGTACTTACTAAGGGTGGCCGATATGTTGAAAGTCAGTGTTTATCGCTACAACCCGGATCAGGACGCTGCGCCGTTCATGCAAGAATTCCAGGTCAATACCAACGGTAAAGACCTGATGGTGCTGGACGTACTGGCCCTGATCAAAGAGCAGGACGAAGGTTTCTCCTATCGTCGCTCTTGCCGTGAGGGCGTTTGCGGCTCCGACGGCATGAACATCAACGGTAAAAACGGCCTGGCGTGCGTAACGCCGCTGTCTTCCGTTGTAAAAGGTAACAAGTTGGTGATTCGTCCGCTGCCAGGTTTGCCGGTTATCCGTGACCTGGTCGTCGACATGAGCATCTTCTACAAGCAATACGAGAAGGTGAAGCCGTTCCTGCAGAACGATACTCCGGCTCCGGCCATCGAGCGTCTGCAATCGCCAGAAGAGCGTGAAAAGCTCGACGGTCTGTACGAGTGCATCCTGTGCGCTTGCTGCTCGACTTCGTGCCCGTCCTTCTGGTGGAACCCGGACAAGTTCCTGGGCCCTGCTGCACTGCTGCAAGCCTACCGCTTCCTGGCTGACAGCCGTGACACCAAGACCAGCGAGCGTCTGGCTTCACTGGATGACCCGTTCAGCGTATTCCGCTGCCGCGGGATCATGAACTGCGTAAACGTGTGTCCGAAGGGCCTGAACCCGACTAAGGCCATCGGTCACGTGCGTAGCATGCTGCTGCAAAGCGGCGTGTGATTCAAAGCTGCACTGCAACACCGTTGTAACCGTAGATGCTACGGCGCAGGCTTCAACCGGCGCCGTAGTTATAACCTGAGCAGCAGCTCACAAAGTTGCGGCTCTTATTTTGAAGAAATGAGACCAGCAGGGGCATCCGGGCTGGTACCCGGACTATCAGCGTGACTCTAGTGGCTTGTTTTAGTCGCTGTATTCGGACTTTCTCAAGTGCTGTGGTGTTTTCGCCGATGGTGTCCCCTAACCGAGGGTGACCAAGCATGCAAGAAAGCGTGATGCAGCGCATGTGGAACAGCGGCTATCTTTCAGGTGGTAACGCTGCCTATGTGGAAGAGCTCTATGAGCTCTACCTGCACGACCCTAACGCTGTGCCAGAAGAATGGCGCACCAAATTTCAGACGTTGCCTACTGAGGGCAACTCTGCCAACGATGTTTCGCACTCCACAATCCGCGATCATTTCGTGTTGCTGGCGAAGAACCAGCGCCGCGCCCAACCGGTATCTGCCGGTAGCGTGAGCAGCGAACACGAGAAGAAGCAGGTTGAAGTGCTGCGATTGATCCAGGCCTATCGGATGCGCGGCCACCAGGCAGCCCAGCTTGATCCGCTGGGGCTGTGGCAGCGTCCTGCACCTGCAGACCTGTCGATCAATCATTACGGCTTGACCAATGCCGATCTTGATACGACCTTCCGTGCCGGCGACCTGTATATCGGCAAAGAGGAAGCGAGCCTACGCGAAATTCTCGAAGCGTTGCAGCAGACATATTGCCGCACCATTGGCGCCGAGTTCACGCACATCGTCGATTCCGAGCAGCGCCACTGGTTTGAACAGCGTCTCGAAAGCGTACGTGGCCGTCCGACCTATTCGGCAGACATCAAAAGCCACCTGCTTGAGCGCGTGACCGCAGCTGAAGGCCTGGAGAAGTACCTGGGCACCAAGTACCCGGGCACCAAGCGTTTCGGTCTGGAAGGCGGCGAGAGCCTGATTCCGTTGCTGGACGAGCTGATTCAGCGTTCGGG
Source organism: Pseudomonas helleri (assembly GCF_045830615.1). NCBI lineage: Bacteria > Pseudomonadati > Pseudomonadota > Gammaproteobacteria > Pseudomonadales > Pseudomonadaceae > Pseudomonas > Pseudomonas helleri. Next base: position 1,714,262 of record NZ_CP174501.1, read on the forward strand.
CAACTACGGCACCAAAGAAATCGTTATCGGCATGGCCCACCGTGGTCGTCTGAACGTGCTGGTCAACACCTTCGGTAAAAACCCGCGCGACCTGTTCGACGAGTTCGAAGGCAAGAAAAAAATCGAGCTGGGTTCCGGTGACGTTAAATACCACCAGGGCTTCTCGTCCAACGTGATGACCTCGGGTGGCGAAGTTCACCTGGCCATGGCGTTTAACCCTTCCCACCTGGAAATCGTTTCTCCAGTGGTTGAAGGTTCGGTACGTGCACGTCAAGACCGTCGTAACGACGCAACGGGCGAAAAAGTACTGCCTATTTCCATCCACGGTGACGCTGCATTTGCAGGTCAGGGCGTGGTCATGGAAACCTTCCAGATGTCGCAGACCCGCGGCTTCAAGACTGGCGGTACGGTTCACCTGGTGATCAACAACCAGGTTGGCTTCACCATCAGCAACCCTGAAGACTCGCGTTCGACCGAGTACTGCACTGACGTCGCGAAAATGATTCAGGCGCCGATCCTCCATGTTAATGGTGATGATCCGGAAGCCGTTCTGTTCGTGACCCAGCTGGCAATCGACTACCGCATGCAGTTCAAGCGTGACGTCGTGATCGACCTGTTCTGCTACCGCCGTCGCGGTCACAACGAGGCCGACGAGCCAAACGGTACTCAGCCGTTGATGTATCAGCAAATCGCCAAGCAGCGCACCACGCGTGAACTGTATGCCGAGCGTCTGACTCAAGAAAAAGTGGTAGACGAAGAGCGCGTTCAGGCCAAGATCGACGAATACCGCAACGCGCTGGACAACGGTCTGCATGTTGTGAAAAGTCTGGTCAAAGAGCCGAACAAAGAGCTGTTCGTTGACTGGCGTCCGTACCTGGGCCACGCCTGGACTGCGCGTCACGACACACGCTTTGATCTGAAAACCCTGCAAGAACTGTCGGCCAAGCTGCTGGAAATTCCAGAAGGCTTCGTCATGCAGCGTCAGGTGTCGAAGATCTACGAAGACCGTCAAAAAATGCAAGCCGGCGGCCTGCCGATCAACTGGGGTTATGCCGAAACCATGGCATACGCGACCCTGGCGTTCGAAGGTCACCCGATCCGCATGACCGGTCAGGACATCGGCCGCGGTACGTTCTCGCACCGTCACGCAGTGTTGCACAACCAAAAAGACGCCAGCACCTACATTCCTCTGCAGCACCTGTACGAAGGTCAGCCTCGCTTTGACCTGTACGACTCGCTGCTGTCGGAAGAAGCGGTATTGGCGTTCGAATACGGCTACTCGACCACCACGCCAAACGGCCTGGTGATCTGGGAAGCCCAGTTCGGTGACTTCGCCAACGGTGCACAGGTTGTTATCGACCAGTTCATCACCAGCGGCGAGCACAAGTGGGGTCGCCTGTGCGGTCTGACCATGCTGTTGCCACACGGCTACGAAGGTCAGGGCCCAGAGCACTCCTCGGCACGTCTTGAGCGTTACCTGCAATTGTGCGCTGAGCACAACATTCAGGTGTGCGTACCAACCACTCCAGCGCAGATCTACCACCTGCTGCGCCGTCAGGTTATCCGTCCGCTGCGCAAGCCGCTGGTGGTACTGACACCGAAGTCGTTGCTGCGTCACAAATTGGCAATCTCGACACTGGAAGATCTGGCCGAAGGTTCGTTCCAGACCGTTATTCCAGAAATCGATGCACAAGATCCGGCGAACGTCGGTCGTATCGTGCTGTGTAGCGGCAAGGTCTACTACGACCTGTTGGAAAAACGCCGTGCCGAAGGTCGTGATGACATCGCTATCGTGCGTCTTGAGCAGCTGTATCCGTTCCCTGAGGACGACTTGATTGAAGTCCTGGCTCCGTACAAAAACGCCAAGCACATTGTCTGGTGTCAGGAAGAGCCAATGAACCAGGGCGCCTGGTACTGCAGCCAGCACCACATGCGTCGCATCATTGGCGGTCACGATAAATCTCTCGTGCTTGAGTACGCGGGCCGTGACGCTTCTGCTGCACCTGCTTGTGGTTACGCATCGATGCACGCTGAGCAACAGGCCAAACTGTTGCAAGACGCGTTCACTGTTTAACGCCTTCGCGCACTGAAACCGAATTAAAGGAACCAAAGAACATGGCTATCGAGATCAAAGCCCCAACATTTCCGGAATCGGTTGCCGATGGCACCGTTGCCACCTGGCACAAGCAACCAGGCGACGCTGTAAAGCGTGACGACCTGATCGTTGACATCGAAACCGACAAAGTCGTACTGGAAGTATTGGCGACTGCTGACGGCGTTCTGGGCGCAATCGTGAAAAACGAAGGCGACACCGTTCTGTCCGACGAAGTATTGGGCTCCATCGTTGAAGGCGGTGCTGCTGCCGCTGCTCCAGCCGCCGCTGCAACACCGGCTGCCCAAGCTGCTGCTCCAGCCGCTGCTGACGGCGAAGACGATCCAGTGGCTGCTCCGGCTGCACGCAAGATCGCTGAAGAAAACGGCATCAACATCGCTTCCGTTGCCGGTACTGGCAAAGGCGGTCGTGTGACCAAAGAAGACGTTGTGGCTGCTGTTGCTGCCAAGAAAGCCGCTCCGGCTGCCGCACCTGCCAAAGCTGCTGCGCCTGCTGCCACTGCTCCGGTATTCGCTGCTGGCGACCGCGTAGAAAAACGCGTTCCAATGACCCGCGTTCGCGCTACCGTGGCCAAGCGTCTGGTAGAAGCTCAGTCGAACATGGCGATGCTGACCACGTTCAACGAAGTTGACATGACCGAAATCATGGCACTGCGTTCGAAGTACAAGGACCTGTTCGAGAAGTCCCACAACGGCGTACGCCTGGGCTTCATGTCGTTCTTCGTTAAAGCCGCTACCGAAGCCCTGAAACGCTTCCCGGCTGTCAACGCGTCGATCGACGGTTCGGACATCGTTTACCACGGCTACGCCGACATCGGTGTTGCAGTGTCCAGCGACCGTGGCCTGGTAGTTCCAGTACTGCGTAACGCTGAACTGATGAGCCTGGCTGAAATCGAAGGCGGCATCGCTGCTTACGGCAAAAAAGCCCGTGATGGCAAACTGTCGATTGACGAAATGACCGGCGGTACGTTCACCATCACCAACGGTGGTACTTTCGGTTCGATGATGTCGACCCCGATCGTTAACCCGCCGCAAGCCGCGATCCTGGGCATGCACAACATCCTTCAGCGTCCAATGGCAGTCAACGGTCAGGTTGTAATCCGTCCGATGATGTACCTGGCTCTGTCTTACGATCACCGCTTGATCGACGGCAAAGAAGCTGTAAGTTTCCTGGTAGCCATCAAAAACCTGCTGGAAGACCCAGCTCGTCTGCTGCTGGATATTTAATAGGAGCAGCTTCAAGTTGCGAGCTTCAAGCTGCCTGTAACGCAGCTTGGCTTGCAGCTTGAAGTTCCGAGCTTGAAGCTTGTAGCTAATAGAGGATCTATTCCCATGTCTCAGAAATTTGACGTTGTAGTGATTGGTGCGGGCCCTGGCGGCTACGTTGCCGCGATCAAGGCCGCGCAACTGGGCCTTTCGACTGCATGCATCGAAAAATACACCGACAAAGAAGGCAAACTGGCATTGGGCGGTACTTGCCTGAACGTTGGTTGCATTCCATCCAAGGCGCTGCTGGACAGCTCCTGGAAGTATCACGAAGCCAAGGATGCATTTGCTATCCACGGCATCACCACCGGTGAAGTGAACATGGACGTGCCAGCGATGGTTGGCCGTAAAGCCAACATCGTTAAAGGCCTGACCTCCGGCGTTGCGACCCTGTTCAAAGCCAACGGTGTTACCTCCCTGCAAGGCCACGGCAAACTGCTGGCCGGCAAGCGCGTTGAGCTGACCAAGCCAGATGGCAGCGTTGAAATCATCGAAGCCGAGAACGTGATTCTGGCTTCCGGTTCGCGTCCTATCGACATTCCGCCAGCTCCAGTTGATAACAACGTGATCGTTGATTCGACCGGCGCACTGGAATTCCAGGCCGTACCTAAGCGTCTGGGCGTTATCGGCGCTGGCGTTATCGGTCTGGAACTGGGTTCGGTATGGTCCCGTCTGGGCGCTCAGGTAACGGTTCTGGAAGCACTGGACACGTTCCTGATGGCGGCTGACGCTGCTGTGTCCAAAGAAGCCTACAAAACCCTGACCAAACAAGGTCTGGACATCAAGCTGGGCGCTCGCGTGACCGGTTCCAAGGTAAACGGCGACGAAGTCGTTGTGACCTACACCGACGCCAACGGCGAACAGACCATCACCTTCGACAAGCTGATCGTAGCGGTAGGTCGTCGCCCTGTGACTACCGAACTGCTGGCAGCTGACAGCGGCGTGACCATCGACGAGCGCGGTTTCGTGTTTGTTGACGATCATTGCGCTACCAGCGTACCGGGCGTTTACGCCATCGGTGACGTGGTTCGCGGCATGATGCTGGCACACAAGGCTTCTGAAGAAGGCATCATGGTGGTTGAGCGCATCAAAGGTCACAAGACCGAGATGAACTACGACCTGATTCCATCGGTTATTTACACTCACCCGGAGATCGCATGGGTAGGTAAAACCGAACAGGCCTTGAAAGCTGAAGGCGTTGAAGTTAACGTCGGCACCTTCCCGTTCGCAGCCAGTGGCCGTGCCATGGCAGCAAACGACACCGGTGGCTTTGTTAAAGTCATTGCTGATGCCAAAACTGACCGCGTACTGGGCGTCCACGTGATTGGCCCGAGCGCAGCAGAGCTGGTACAGCAGGGCGCAATCGGTATGGAATTCGGCACCAGTGCCGAGGATCTGGGCATGATGGTTTTCTCCCATCCAACCCTGTCCGAAGCGTTGCATGAAGCAGCGCTGGCAGTGAATGGCGGCGCCATCCACATTGCCAACCGTAAGAAACGTTAAGACCAGACAATAAGAAACCACGGCGGTTTGCCCGTCGTGAGCCTTGCTAGCAAGCCTCACCGCGGAACTTCCGCCGGACGCAGTCTTGTCTTGTTTTATCCAGGCCCGGCCTTTGCTCACGCAATGGCCGGGTTTGCTAAAGCAGCACAAGCAGCAGTCACAGGTGGTGCGGCACTAATAAAAGTGCAGCGCCGAATGCGCAGTACCTAACGAAGACGGTAAAAAGCATGAATCTTCACGAGTATCAGGGTAAGCAGCTGTTCGCTGAGTACGGCCTGCCAGTATCCAAGGGTTATGCAGTAGACACCCCGGAAGCAGCGGCTGAAGCTTGCGACAAAATTGGCGGAACCGAATGGGTTGTAAAAGCCCAGGTTCACGCAGGCGGTCGCGGCAAAGCGGGCGGCGTTAAGCTGGTTCGCAACAAAGAAGACGCTAAAGCATTTGCTCAGCAGTGGCTGGGCAAGCGTCTGGTGACTTACCAAACTGACGCCAATGGTCAGCCGGTCACCAAAATCCTGGTTGAATCGTGCACTGATATCGCTAAAGAGCTGTACCTGGGCGCTGTCGTTGACCGTTCCAGCCGTCGTATCGTGTTCATGGCTTCCACCGAAGGTGGCGTGGACATCGAGAAGATCGCACACGACACTCCAGAAAAAATTCTCAAAGCAACCATCGATCCACTGGTTGGCGCTCAGCCATTCCAGGGTCGCGAGTTGGCATTCCAGCTGGGTCTGGAAGGCAAGCAAGTTGCTCAGTTCGCCAAGATCTTCGTAGGTCTGGCCAAACTGTTCAAGGATCACGATCTGGCCCTGCTGGAAGTGAACCCGCTGGTTATCAAGACTGACGGCGACCTGCACTGCCTCGATGCAAAAATCAACATCGACGCAAACGCCATGTACCGTCAGCCCAAGCTGAAAACTTTCCACGATCCGTCGCAAGACGATCCGCGCGAAGCGCACGCTGCCCAGTTCGAACTGAACTACGTAGCGCTGGAAGGCAACATCGGCTGCATGGTAAACGGTGCCGGTCTGGCCATGGGTACCATGGACATCGTTAACCTGCACGGCGGCAAGCCAGCCAACTTCCTCGACGTAGGTGGCGGCGCAACCAAAGAACGCGTAACTGAAGCGTTCAAAATCATCCTGTCCGACAGCAATGTCGCGGCAGTACTGGTTAACATTTTCGGCGGCATCGTTCGTTGCGACATGATTGCTGAAGGCATCATCGGCGCAGTGAAAGAAGTCGGCGTGAAAATCCCGGTGGTTGTGCGCCTTGAAGGCAACAACGCTGAACTGGGCGCTAAAGTACTGGCAGACAGCGGCCTGAACATCATCGCTGCTACCAGCTTGACCGACGCTGCTCAACAAGTTGTTAAAGCTGCGGAGGGCAAGTAATGAGCGTCCTGATCAATAAAGACACCAAAGTTATCTGCCAGGGCATCACTGGTTCGCAAGGTAGCTTCCACACCCAGCAAGCCATCGAGTACGGCACCAAGATGGTTGGCGGCGTAACTCCGGGCAAAGGCGGCACCGAGCACCTGGGTCTGCCAGTGTTCAACACCGTGAAAGACGCCGTAGCTGCCACTGGCGCCACCGCCAGCGTGATCTACGTTCCGGCTCCTTTCTGCAAGGACTCCATCCTTGAAGCAGCGTTCGGCGGCATCAAGCTGATCGTGTGCATCACCGAAGGCATTCCTACCCTGGACATGCTGGACGCTAAAGTTAAGTGCGACGAGCTGGGTGTTACCCTGATCGGCCCTAACTGCCCAGGCGTGATCACTCCGGGCGAGTGCAAGATCGGCATCATGCCAGGTCACATTCACTTGCCAGGCAAAGTAGGCATCGTGTCGCGTTCCGGCACCCTGACTTACGAAGCTGTGAAGCAAACCACTGACGCCGGTTTCGGTCAGTCGACGTGTGTAGGTATCGGTGGTGACCCGATCCCTGGCTCGAACTTCATCGACATCCTGAAACTGTTCCAGGAAGACCCGAAGACCGAAGCGATCGTCATGATCGGTGAGATCGGCGGTTCGGCTGAAGAAGAAGCGGCTGCCTACATCAAGGCACACGTGACCAAGCCAGTTGTTTCCTACATCGCTGGTGTGACTGCCCCTCCAGGCAAGCGCATGGGCCATGCTGGCGCAATCATCTCTGGCGGCAAGGGCACTGCAGACGAGAAGTTTGCTGCTCTGCAAGACGCAGGCGTAAAAACCGTGCGTTCGCTGGCAGACATCGGCAAGGCCTTGGCCGAGCTGACCGGTTGGGCTGTCAAGTAAGCCACGCGCTTAACTGATTGCTACACCAGGCAAAGGCCACCTTCGGGTGGCCTTTGTGCATTCTGGGATAACCAAATCCCCTATAGGAGTGGCCGCCCCGTCTTCGACGCCGCGCTGTCGCGCAGCAAACAGGCCGCCGAGTATCTTGAGCATCCCCCAATCGGTTCCCTCTCCTTCGGGAGAGGGCTAGGGTGAGGGGGCTCTTAGACCAAGATCAAAAGATCGCGAGACAAGCTCGCTCCTACAGCGATGTGGGAATGCTCACGTAGGAAAATCACACCAGTTTAAATTTCGATGTCATCCAGGCGACAACTGCGTTCGTTCATCGGACAGAACGCCCTGCAACAGTGCGTTCATCTTAAAAACTCGGTAATCTTGCCGCCATTCTGCTTTTCTGCGTGTGCGTCCCACAAGGAAGCCACGCGCTAGACGGGTCGGTCTTATTCAGACTGACAACATTTCCCATATCCGCACGGGAAATTCCCCTCTAAATCCCGATTTACTAGTGTGGTACTTCCGTAATGAAAGTTTTGAAAGGCCAGGACATTCTGGCACTTGGGTTTATGACCTTTGCCCTGTTCGTTGGGGCTGGCAATATCATTTTCCCGCCAATCGTTGGTTTGCAATCCGGGCCTAATGTCTGGATCGCCGCGCTGGGCTTTTTGATTACGGCTGTGGGTTTGCCGGTTGTCACTGTTGTCGCCCTGGCCAAAGTTGGCGGCGGCATGGATGCACTGAGCAGCCCGATTGGCAAAATCGCCGGTGGCTTGCTCGCGGCTGCGGCCTACCTGGCTGTGGGTCCGCTGTTCGCCACACCGCGTACGGCAACCGTGTCGTTCGAAGTGGGTCTGGCTCCCCTGACCGGTGAAAGCCCGTTGGCGCTATTCCTGTACAGCTCCGTGTACTTCTTGATCGTGTTCTTCGTTTCGCTGTATCCAGGTCGTTTGCTGGACACGGTAGGGCGTTTCCTGGCTCCGCTCAAAATCATCGCCCTGGCCATTCTCGGTATCGCCGCGTTTGCCTTGCCTGCCGGTGATATCGGTAGCGCGACCCCGGTCTATGAGGCTGCGCCGTTCTCTCAAGGGTTTATCCAGGGTTACCTGACCATGGACACGTTGGGCGCGCTCGTCTTCGGCATCGTGATCGTTAACGCGATCCGTTCCCGTGGTGTCGAGTCGCCGAAACTGATCACCCGCTACGCGATCATTGCTGGCCTGGTGGCAGGTGTCGGTCTGACATTGGTGTACCTCAGCCTGTTCCGTCTGGGCTCCGGCAGCCATGAAGTGGCTATCGGTGCAACCAACGGGGCTGCGGTGTTGCACGCCTATGTTCAGCACACCTTTGGTTCGCTCGGCAGTGGTTTCCTGGCGGTGTTGATTGCATTGGCATGCCTGGTAACAGCGGTGGGCCTGACCTGTGCCTGTGCCGAGTACTTCAGCAAGATCTTGCCGCTGTCCTACAAGACACTGGTGATTATCCTTGCTGTGTTCTCGCTGGTGGTGTCCAACCTGGGTCTGACCAAGTTGATCGCCTTTTCCATACCGGTACTGACCGCCATTTACCCGCCGTGCATCGTGCTGGTGGCCTTGAGTTTCTGCAAAGGCTTCTGGAATGAGCAGACGCGTATCGTCGGTCCGGTGATGCTGGCGTCGTTCATTTTTGGCGTGGTCGATGCCCTGAAAGGCGCTGGCCTGGCAGATGGCTTGCCGAACTGGCTGACTCACATGCCGTTCAGCGAGCAAGGCCTGGCCTGGCTGGTGCCGTCGCTGATCGTTCTGGTCGGTGCGTTCATTTACGACCGCCTGCTGGGCAAGTCGCAAGAAGCCATTGCCTGACGACACTGCCCGCCAAAAGCGCGCCCACGGTGTCAATAAAAAAGCCCTGTATCGATGAGATACAGGGCTTTTTTTATGGCGCTTGCCTGTAAGAGCGAGCTTGCCTCGCGATCTTTTAAAAGATCAAAAGATCGCGAGGCAAGCTCGCTCCTACAAGGTCAGCTACAGCGAATTACTTGCTTTCAGCCGCTGGAGCATCCTGAGCGGCTTCTTTTGCTGCTGCTTCATTGGATTCAGCTTGGGCTTTAGCCGCCTCAGCGTTCTCTTTGGCAGCGTCGTTTACCTTGTCTTGCGCTTCAGACATTTTTTGTTGAGCTTGTTCTGCGTGCTGATTAGCGTCCTGGGCTTTGTCTTCGGATTTTTTATCGCAAGCAGCAAGGCCCAGGGAAGCGGCCAGCATCAAGGCAACAGCAACGGTATTACGCATGGGATGTTTCTCCTTGTGAGTAGTTCTACGGGGCGTTTGAGCCAGCCCGCGGTACTTAAGTTCCATCACCCTGCAGATATATAAGTAGTGCCGACTGCACAGAATCTATTGGTAAAAAGTATCAGGCCTTGAAATCCAGAGTTCAGGCCCCAACTTTCATCACATCCCGCCGCTAACCCTCTTGGGCGTGGCTCATGCCATCTAATCGGAGTTTGATAACAATGAGCGTGGAAACTCAAAAGGAAACCCTGGGCTTCCAGACCGAGGTCAAGCAACTGTTGCACCTCATGATCCATTCGCTGTATTCCAACAAGGAAATCTTCCTTCGCGAATTGATCTCGAACGCCTCTGATGCTGTCGACAAATTACGTTTTGAAGCGCTGTCCAAACCAGAACTGTTGGAGGGCGGCGACGAACTTAAAATCCGTGTGAGCTTCGACAAGGACGCTAAAACCGTCACCCTCGAAGACAACGGTATTGGCATGAACCGTGACGACGTGATCGCCCACCTGGGTACGATCGCCAAGTCCGGCACCGCCGATTTCATGAAAAACCTGTCGGGCGATCAAAAGAAAGACTCGAACCTCATCGGTCAGTTCGGTGTGGGCTTCTACTCGGCCTTTATCGTCGCTGACAAAGTTGACGTATATAGCCGCCGCGCCGGTACACCTGCCAGCGAAGGCGTGCACTGGTCTTCCAAAGGCGAAGGCGAGTTCGAAGTTGAGAACGTCGAAAAAGCCTCTCGCGGCACCAAGATCGTTCTGCACCTCAAGTCTGGCGACGAAGAGTTCGCCGATGGCTGGCGCCTGCGCAACATCATCAAAAAATACTCCGACCACATCGCCTTGCCGATCGAACTGCCTAAAGAGCAGGCCGCGGCCGAAGGTGAAGAAGCACCGGCACTGGAATGGGAAACCGTTAACCGCGCCAGCGCCCTGTGGACCCGTCCTCGCACTGAAGTGAAGGACGAGGAATACCAGGAGTTCTACAAGCACATTGCCCACGACTACGAGAACCCGCTGGCCTGGAGCCACAACAAGGTTGAAGGCAAGCTCGAATACAGCTCGCTGCTCTATGTCCCGGCCCGTGCACCGTTCGACCTGTACCAGCGTGAAGCGCCTAAAGGCCTGAAGCTGTATGTACAGCGCGTATTCGTGATGGATCAGGCTGAGTCGTTCCTGCCGCTGTACCTGCGCTTCATCAAAGGTGTGGTTGACTCCAACGACCTGTCGCTGAACGTGTCGCGTGAAATCCTGCAGAAAGATCCGATCATCGACTCCATGAAGTCGGCGCTGACCAAGCGTGTTCTGGACATGCTGGAAAAACTGGCGAAGAACGAGCCAGAGAAATATCAGGGCTTCTGGAAAAACTTCGGTCAGGTCATCAAAGAAGGCCCGGCAGAAGATTTCGCCAACAAAGAAAAAATCGCCGGTCTGCTGCGCTTTGCCTCGACCCACGGTGATGATGGCGAGCAAACGGTTTCTCTGGCCGAGTACCTGGCACGTGCCAAAGAAGGCCAGGACAAGATCTACTACCTGACCGGCGAAACTTACGCTCAGGTCAAAAACAGCCCGCACCTGGAAGTCTTCCGCAAGAAAGGCATCGAAGTGCTGCTGCTGACCGACCGTATCGACGAGTGGCTGATGAGCTACCTGACCGAATTCGACGGCAAGAGCTTTGTTGACGTGGCGCGCGGTGACCTCGATCTGGGCAACCTGGACTCCGAAGAGGACAAAAAAGCCGCAGAAGAAGTGGCCAAGGCCAAAGAAGGTCTGGTTGAGCGCATCAAGACCGCGCTGGGTGAAAGCGTCAGCGAAGTGCGTGTGTCGCACCGTCTGACCGACTCGCCAGCCATTCTGGCAATTGGTGAACAAGACCTGGGCCTGCAAATGCGCCAGATCCTTGAAGCCAGCGGTCAGAAAGTGCCGGACTCCAAGCCGATCTTTGAATTCAACCCGGGTCACCCGCTGATCGAAAAACTGGATGCGGAGCAGAGCGAAGAGCGTTTTGACGACCTGTCGCACATTCTCTTCGACCAGGCTGCCCTGGCGGCCGGTGACAGCCTCAAAGATCCGGCGGCGTATGTCCGTCGCCTAAATAAGTTGTTAGTTGAGTTGTCCGTGTAACACGTCTATAAAAAACCCGCTTCGGCGGGTTTTTTTTGCTTTGAATTCGGGAGTTTTTAATGAAATCAATTACGGTCAGTTCTGTGGTCTATCAAATCGATGGCCAAGCTTACGAAAGCCGCCTGGCATATGACCCAAGCCGCGAAGAGTCGCTGCCGGGTTTGCTGATGGCACCGAACTGGATTGGCATCAGCGCAGGCGCCGAGGACATCGCCAAAAAGGTCGCTGAGCAAGGGTATGTGGTGCTGATTGCGGACCTGTACGGCCAAGGCGTTCGTCCCGCCAACGGTGATGAAGCCGGTGCTGCCATGATGCCGCTGAAAAATGACCGTGCCTTGCTGCGCAAACGCATGCAGGCAGCCTACGCGGTGCTCAAAGAGCAAACTGAGGCCAAGGTCGATAGCCAGCAATTGGCGACCTTTGGTTTCTGCTTTGGTGGGTGCTGTTCGCTGGAACTGGCCCGTGATGGCGCTGCGCTCAAGGCTGCGGTGTCGTTCCATGGCTCGCTGGATACGCCAAACCCGGTAGACGCCAACAACATCACCGGCTCTGTTTTGGTATTGCACGGCGCGTCCGACCCGTTGGTGCCCCATGAGCAATTGCCGGCTTTTGAAGCCGAGATGAATGCGGCCGGAGTGGACTGGCAGTTGACCAGCTACGGCGGCGCAGTGCATTCGTTCACCGACCCGCACGCCAACGTACCCGGCAAAATGATGTACGACGCCAAGACCGCGCACCGCGCCTTCACCGCCATGCACAACCTGCTGGATGAAGTGTTCAAGGGCTAAATAGTCTGTAGGAACTGCCGTAGGCTGCGATCGTTTGATCTTTAAAAGATCGCAGCCTGCGGCAGCGACTACAGGTTTAGAGTGTCCTTTCTATGGTCTCGCTCACCGTCAAATCACGCATCAGCAGGGCATAGCTCAGGTCCACCTGTTCGGGGATCGGCAAGTAAACTGTGTGCCCATCACCCGGCGCGACTTCGATCGGCAACCCCGCGGTGTTATGCAATTGGTCCAGGTCAAAGTGGTAATTGCCGCGTGGAGTCATCAACTCCAGGTGATCGCCCAAGGCAAAACGGTTTTTGACTTTGACTTCCGCGAGACCTTTGCGTCGCTCGCCGGTCAATTCACCGACAAACTGCTGGCGGTGTGACAGAGAACTGCCGTGCAGATAATTCTGGTACTCGTCATGCACATGCCGACGCAAAAAGCCTTCGGTGTAGCCGCGCTGCGCCAATGACTCCAGATCATTCATCAAGTTGCGGTCGAACTCACGGCCGGCCACCGCATCATCAATCGCCTTGCGATAGACCTGCGTCGCCCGCGCACAGTAAAAGTGCGACTTGGTACGCCCCTCAATCTTCAGTGAATGCACGCCCATCTCTGTCAGCCGTGCTACGTGTTGTACCGCGCGCAGGTCTTTGGAGTTCATGATGTAGGTGCCGTGCTCGTCCTCGAATGCCGACATGGGTTCGTCCGGGCGGTTGCTTTCGTGCAGCACAAACACTTCGTCGGTCGGCGCGCCCAGACCGAGGGTCGGCTCAACCACTTTCACCACATTGCCCAATTCGTTTTCTGTGGCGGGCTTGGCTTCGTACTTCCAGCGACACGCGTTGGTGCAACTGCCTTGATTGGCGTCGCGCTTGTTCATGTAGCCGGACAGCAGGCAGCGGCCGGAGTAGGCCATGCACAACGCACCATGGACGAAAATCTCAAGCTCCATGTCCGGCACCTGCTGACGGATTTCTTCGATCTCTTCCAGCGACAGCTCGCGGGACAGGATGATCCGGCTCAAGCCTTGCTGGCGCCAGAACTCGACACTGGCCCAGTTCACCGTGTTGGCCTGCACCGACAAGTGAATCGGCATCTGCGCGAAGTGCTGGCGCACCAGCATGATCAGCCCGGGGTCGGACATGATCAGCGCATCCGGCCCCATGGCTATCACCGGCTCCAGGTCCTTGAGGAAGGTGCGCAGCTTGGCGTTGTGCGGGGCGATGTTGACCACCACGTAAAAGCGTTTGCCTTGGGCCTGAGCCTCGCGAATGCCGATGGCCAGGTTGTCGTGGTCAAACTCGTTGTTGCGCACCCGCAAGCTGTAGCGCGGCTGGCCGGCGTAAACCGCGTCCGCGCCATAGGCGAAGGCGTAGCGCATGTTTTTCAGGGTGCCCGCAGGGGCGAGGAGTTCGGGTGGAGCAAGGCGCATGGTCGGGTCTTTCGCAAAAAGGCGCGATGGTAGACGAGCCTTTGGGCGCACTTATTGATCTGGATCTAAAAACCCGTACCTGGCTTAACGCGCCGTGCGCTGCAAGGCCAGCATGACGATCCCGGCGACCACAATCAGCCCGCCGATTACCTGGCCATTGCTGAGCACCTGGTCCAGGATCAGCCAGCCAAACAGCAGGCTCGCCACGGGCTCAACGTTCATCACCGGGGCGTTTTGCGCCATGTTCAAACGCGTCATGCAGATAAACAGCAAGCAGAACCCGAAGCCATACAAGGTGACCAGGCAGGCGAGGGCTGTCCAGCCGGTGGACGAGCTGGGCAACGACACGCCGTCGGGCAACACGCCGCTGATCCCGGCCAGTGTGGCGGCGCTGAACACAATCAACATGGTCAGCATGCTGCGTACGCTGCCGCGCAGGCTCGACAATTTGTGATCGGTGATCCACAGCGCACAGGCGAACACCGAAGCGGCACCAAAGCCAAACATAATGCCCTCCAGCCATTGCGCCTCGGTGCTGCCCTGATTGGCCAGACGCTCGGGCACGTCCAGCGCAAACACCAGGCCGCACATGATCAGGCCCATCAGCAGAGCTGCGCGGCGGGTGGGCGCAGCGCCGCCCAGCGCCCATGTCAGCAGCACCAGCAGAATCGGCGCCATATTGCCGATCAACAACGCCAGCGCGACGGGTATGCGCGCCACTGCTGAATAAAGAAAAAAACTTTGCGCCGCAATCAGCAGGCCGAGCAACAGTTGCCAGCGCCAGTTTGCAGCCGTCAATCGAGGTCGTTCGCGTTGCCAGACCACCAAGGCCGTCAGCACCAGCAAGGTGACTCCGGCGCGGCACAGAATCGCCAGCAACAGGCCGGTATCGTGATCGAAAGCAATACGCGCAGCGATATGGTTTCCGGCAAAGGCACAGGCCAGCAGCACCAGAATCAACACCGCAACATGACGGGGAAACAGAGCAGGAGCAGACATAAGCAACCAGCCTCCTTGGCTGGATAAATACGCACTGTAGGAGCGAGCTTGCCTCGCGATCTTTTAAAGGCTCAAAAGATCGCGAGACAAGCTCGCTCCTACAGAGGGGAGGGTTACAACACCAGGCTTGGCAGCCACAGCGAGATGGCCGGTACGTAGGTCACCAGCATCAGCACGCCGAACAACGCCAGGTAGAACGGCAGCAGAGCTTTAACGGTGCTTTCAATCGTGACTTTGCCCACCGCCGCGCCGACAAACAGCACGGCACCTACCGGCGGGGTAATCAGCCCGATGCCCAGGTTCACCAGCATGATCATGCCGAAGTGCACCGGATCAACGCCGATACCGATGATCACCGGCAGCAAAATCGGCGTCAGGATCAAAATCAGCGGCGCCATGTCCATCACCGTGCCCAGCAGCAGCAACATGACGTTGATGCACATCAGGATCACGTAACGGTTATCCGACAGCGTCAGGAACGCCGTGGTGATTTTCATCGGGATTTCCATCAGCGTCAGGATGTAACCGAAGCTGGCGGCAAAACCGATCAGGATCATCACGATCGAAATCGTCCGTACCGCCCGGTGCATCAACTTGGGCAGGTCGCGCCACTTGTAGTCGCGGTAGATAAACATGGTCACGAAGAACGACCACAACACCGCAATGGCCGCCGACTCGGTGGCCGTAAAAATCCCCGACAAAATACCGCCCAGGATGATGACCATGGCCATCAGCCCCCACAGCGCGTCACCGGCGATTTTCAGGGCCTTTTTCAGCGGGATCACTTCGCCCTTGGGGTAGTTGCGCTTGCGCGCAAAGATCATGCACAGGCCCATCATCACCGCACTGAGCAACAGCCCCGGCATGATCCCGGCCATAAACAGCGAAGCAATTGAAACCGTGCCACCGGCCGCCAGCGAGTACAGCACCGAGTTGTGGCTCGGCGGGGTGAGCAGGGCCTGTACCGAGCCGCTGACCGTCACCGCCGTAGAGAACTCGCGAGGGTAGCCCGCACGCTCCATTTCCGGGATCAGCACCGACCCCACCGAGGCGGTGTCGGCCACCGACGAGCCCGAGATGGCGCCAAAGAAGGTCGAGGCCACGATGTTGACCAGCGACAGGCCGCCGCGCACAAAGCCCACCAGTACCCCGGCGAAGGCGACCAGCCGGCGCGACATGCCGCCTTCGGCCATGATCGCGCCCGCCAGAACGAAGAACGGGATCGCCAGCAGCGAGAATTTGTTCACGCCGCCGGCCACTTGAATCATCAGCGCGTCGAACGGAATTTCAATCCACCAGGCGCCGATCAACGCCGACAGGCCCAGCGCGTAAGCCACCGGCATGCCAATCAGAATCAGCGCAACAAAGCTGCCCAACAGTACCAAAGCGTCCATTTATACGGCCTCTTCGCTGGCTTCTACGATGTCGAACCGCACAACACGGCGGTGGCTCTGGTCGCCCAGGAAGAGCTTTTCCAGGACAAAGATCAGCGTGATCAAGCCGCCGATAGGGATGGGCAGATACGAAATACCCACCCGCATGGACGGCATTTCGCCGAGAAATTGGTTCCAGGTGGTGGCGCAGAGTTTGAAGCCCTTGACCGCCATGAACAGGCAGACGATGACCATCAGGATCTGTACCAGCACCGCCACCGGTTTACGCACGTGCAGCGGCATGCGCTCAACCGCCATGGCCACGGCCATGTGTGCGCCTGCGCGATAGCTGGCTGCCGCACCGAAGAAGGTAAACACCACCATCAACAAAATGGCGGTGGGTTCTGGCCAGCTGGACCCTGAGCCCAGCACGTAGCGGGCGAAGATGCCCCAAGGGATGATCAGGGTCATGGTCAACACCGACAACCCGGCGATCGCAATACAGACCCTGTACAGAAAGTCGTTAAAACGCAGCACGGCATTTTTCATGGAGGCTCACCCCTGTGGCGGTGAACGGGCTGGCGCCCGCCACCGCGGCGTTATCGGACAGGCTTACTGAACAGCTTCGATACGCGAGATCAGCTCTTTGTAGTTGGCGCCGTATTTGTCACGAACCGGTTGGGTGGCGTCGTAGAAGGCTTTTTTCTGGTCCGGGGTGAGGGTGATGAACTCCACACCGGCGGTTTTGAGTTTGGCTTCGCTCTCGGCCGACTTTTTATCCCAGATCACGCGTTCTTCCATTTGCGCTTCACGGGCCAGTTTCTGCACCAGTGCCTGTTGCTCAGGGTTGAGCTTGTTCCACGTGGTTTTGGCAATCACGATGGGTTCCGGCAGGATCAAATGGTCAGTCCAGGTGAAGTACTTGGCGTTCTGGTAGTGGTTGTGTTCAAGGAACGTCGGCGGGTTGTTTTCGGCGCCATCAATCACGCCCGTCTGCAGGGCGCTGAAGATCTCGCCGGTGGCCATGGCAATGCCGTTACCGCCCATGTCATTGATGGTGTCGATAAACACCGGGTTGCCTTGCACGCGGATCTTCATGCCTTTGAGGTCGGCAATCTCACGCACGGGTTTTTTGGTGTAGAGGTTGCGGGTCCCGCCGTCCATCCACGCCAGAGCGACCATGTTGAAGTCGGAGTTGGTGATTTTGTCGAGCATCTCCTGGCCGATTTCGCCGTCGATGATTTTGCGCATGTGCGCTTGATCGCGGAACACGAAAGGCAGGTTGAAGGCATTGGTTTCCGGCACCACCGGGCCCAAGATGCCGAGGCTGACACGGGTCATTTGCACGGCGCCAGACTGCAACTGTTCAACCACTTCTTTCTCGGAACCGAGCACGCCACCGGCAAACATCTTGAACGAAATGTCGCCGTTGCTTTGCGCCGCCAGCTTTTTGCCCATCTCTTGTTCAGCCACTACCGGCGGATAGCCGACCGGGTGAACTTCAGCGAATTTGATCTTGATTTCGGCCTGGGCTACGCCCGAGAGGCAGAAGGCAAGCGGCAATGCAGCGATGAGTAAGGTGCGTTTGAAATCCATGGGTCACTCCACATATTGTTTTTGTTATTTAAAGGTTCTGGATCAGCAGGATTAAACAGTCAGCTTGTGTACGCGGGCTCCGCCAGCCCTTTAACGCCAGGGTTAAGGGCAAACACGCCGCCCGCCAAAGGTTGGTCACTGAGGTCGCCAGCCGGGCGAATCGAGGTGACGAACAGGGTGTCCAGATTCGCGCCGCCAAAGGCGCACATCGCAGGCTTCTTGACCGGGACGGCCAGCGAGCGGTCAAGTGTGCCTTCGGGGGTAAACCGGTGAATCAACCCGGCATCGTTGCCGCAAATCCAGTAGCAGCCGTCGGCGTCGACAGCGGCGCCGTCAGGTCGGCCGGGATGTTGTGTCATGTCGACAAACAGGCGGCGGTTGTGTGGGGTGGCCGTGTCGATGTCGTAATCGAAGGCCCAGATCTTTTGCACGTCCGGGTGCGAGTCCGAGAGGTACATCGTTAGGCCGTCCGGGCTGAACGCCAGGCCGTTAGGCACGATAAACCCGGTCATCTGCGGTTTTAGAGGTTCGTGTTGCCCGGCTTCATAGCGATACATCGCACCGGCGGGCACCCCAGCGGCCATGTCCAGCAGCATGGTGCCGGCCCAGAAGCGGCCCTGGCGATCACAGCGGCCATCATTGAAGCGCATGCCCGCTTGGGCGTGGTTCACGCTGCTTAACAGGCGTGTGCTCAGGCGGCCATCGGCCTGGGGCGTGAGGGTGAACACGCCGCTTTCCATTGCGCCAATCCAGTGGCCGTCGCTGCCTCTGGCGATACACGCGAGCATTTGCGGGGCTTCCCAGCTTTGGCTGAAGCCATCGGCGGCCTGCCAGCGGTGCAGACGCCGGGCCGGGATATCAACCCAGTACAGCGCTTGTTCGGCAACACTCCAGACCGGGCTTTCACCCGTGGCATTGCGTGCGTCGAGAATCAGTTCGGCAGTCATGCGGCTTGACCCCTGTCGTTATTGTTCTTATTCGTCGCCAAAGGGGCCGGCTGCCACAAAGGCACCGCCTTGATAAATTCTGCTGGGGTCATCGGCGGGCGGCATAGGTTGGGCTTCAACCTTGTCGCGGTAAATCTCTGAGGTGTCCTTGGGGGCGAAACCCAAGTGCGCCGCATAGCGGTTGTCCCACCACACGTTCAAATTGTTCGAGGCGCCATAGACCACGGTATGCCCGACATTCGGCGTGTAGAGCGCGCGTTCGAGCAACTGCGTGAGGTCGGCAAAGCTCAGCCAGGTGTGCATCATTCGGCGGTTTTGCGGTTCGGGGAAAGAAGAGCCGATGCGGATGCTGACGGTTTCGATGCCATAACGGTCGAAATAAAAGGTCGCCATGTCTTCGCCATACGACTTCGACAGCCCGTAGTAACCGTCAGGGCGGCGAGGGGAGCGGGCATCGAGTGTCTGGTCTTGCTGGTAAAAACCGATGACATGGTTAGAGCTGGCAAACACAACACGCTTGACCCCGTGTCGACGCGCCGCTTCGTAAATATGGAACACGCCGCTGATGTTAGGGCCGAGGATTTCTTCAAAAGAGCGTTCAACCGATACACCGCCAAAATGCAGGATGGCGTCCACGCCTTCGACCAACTGGTGCACAGCCTGTTTGTCGGCGAGGTCACACACGATGGTTTCTTCACGGCTGTCGGCTGCGCAGGCCATTGGCGCTATATCAGACAGTCGTAGCACCTTGGCATAAGGCTTGAGGGTTTCGCGCAGCACCTTCCCCAAACCACCTGCGGCACCGGTGAGAAGAAGGCGATTGAAGGGAGTTTGGACAGTACGAGTGTTAGTCATCAAGGACCCCTGCGTTTCTTATTAATGTCATCTGTTGTCGTATGACTTGGCTTGGATTATTCACAGCCCTAGCCGGTGTTGTCAATGCGCGATTTTGCCAAGTGCCATCATTGCGCCTCAACCCTTTGCAGGCGCGAGCTTGCCTCGCGATCTTTAAACCGATCACGAGACAAGCGGGCGGGTTACAACAGCGACAACGGGTAGCTGATAAAGATGCGGTTCTCGTCAAACTCATGGGCGCTGTAGTCGCGACGGATGCTCGCGTTACGCCAGCGCACTGTCAGGTCCTTGAGGGTGCCGCTTTGCACGGTGTAGGCCAGTTCCGATTCGCGGCCCCACTCTTTGCCGTCAGTGGTGGTGGTGGCGGTGTGGATGTTACTACCGCTGATATAGCGGTTCATCATGGTCAGACCCGGGACCCCAAGTACGGCGAAATCAAGGTCGTGGCGCAGTTGCCAAGAACGTTCCTTGGCCAGGTCATAGCTGGAGTTGTAACTGTCGTTGGCCAGGGTGCCGCCGCTGGTGCCGTTGACGCGGAACCAGCCGTCGTCGCCGTACACTCTTTGCAGGCCGACATACAGGGTGTTGCCTTTGTATTTGGCCGAGAGCAGGGCTGATGCGGTTTTGTTGTCCAGTTCACCGGCACGTTTGCTGCCGTCTTCCTTGCCCCAGAAGTAGCCGAGGTTCGCGCCTAGGGTGACATCGCCCACCGGCTGGCTGTGGATCAGGTTGAGGAATTGTTGCTGGTAGATGTTTTCCAGCTCGGCATACCAGGCGCCAACTTGTGTGCGTTTTTCATTGAAGGTGTAATCACCACCAGCAAAATTGAAGCGGTCTGATGTGAAGGCGCCTTTGCCGTTGAGCGACATGTCTTCCATGCTCGCGTCATTACGTGGGCTGTTGGCGCGGAACTGCCCGCCGTAAAGGTTCAGGTTGGCGATTTCTTTAGAAGTGATCTGTGCACCGCGAAAGGTCTGAGGCAGCGAGCGACCGTCATCTGAACGCAAAATTGGCAGCACCGGCATCCACTCGCCGACTTTCAGTTCAGTGTTCGAGAACTTGGCTTTGGCCGCCACACCCAGGCGCCCGAAGTTCTTGGCCGGTTCGCCATCACTGCCGGTCGGCAGCAACTGCGTACCTGCGGTGCCTTTACCGCCATCAAGTTTCTGCGAGTACATCCCCAGCACGTCCACCCCGAAACCGACGGTGCCTTGGGTAAAGCCGGACTTGACGTCCAGAATGAAGTTTTGCGTCCATTCTTCGGCCTTGCTTTGCGGGGCGCGGCTGTTGGGGTAGTCCGGGTTGGTGTAGTTGCGGTTGATGTACGCGTTACGCAGGGTAAGGGTCGCTTTGGTGTCGTCGATGAACCCTTCTGCCATGCCTGTCAGCGGCAGCGTAAACGACATGCTGCCCAGCCCCATAAGAATCAATGAGCGGGTGTTGTGAGATCTCATTATTGTTGTGCTCCCATTTTTGACAAAGCCGTCCTCACGTGACCAACAGAAGCGGTCTGCAATGTGAAGGCGGTGTGTGTTGCCCTGGTGTCAGGGCGCTGACTCAAGCCGTTGTGACGGCAGAGTCTTTTGCTGCAGACAGACGTTCAGCAAAAGCGGCAGGCAATCGGCCCGTGTGTAATCGGGCTCGACCGGGGTGTGCGAGGGGCGTAACGCGAGACAGTGTGGTCATACGGAATTCCCTGATTATTATTGTTGTGTTATCCGTTGTCGTACAACTTTGTCGGATTATTTACACCTTCGGCGGCCTTTGTCAATGCAGGGTCAAGCAAACAAATCAGGGTTACATCGGGGCAGAGGGTGGTTGAACTCACTGGCGAAGGGTGATCGTACAACCGCCATGAGCTATCATGCGATAACTTGCAGTTCGCACTTAGACCCCGAGATAAATGTTGACCATGGAAAACCCCACTGACGTTCCACGCCTTCCTCGCAAACGCCGTAGCCTCGCGCAGGAATTGGTGACGGTGCTGTCCGAGCAAATTCGCGACGGTTTGCTCAAGCGCGGCGACAAGCTGCCCACCGAGTCCGCGATCATGGAAGCCCATGGCGTCAGCCGCACTGTGGTGCGCGAGGCAATCTCCCGTTTGCAGGCGGCAGGGCAAGTCGAGACGCGGCATGGCATCGGCACGTTCGTGCTGGACACACCCAGCCCGAGCGGCTTTCGTATCGACCCGGCCACCGTGGTGACATTGCGCGACGTGCTGGCGATTCTGGAGTTGCGTATCAGCCTGGAAGTCGAGTCGGCCGGGTTGGCCGCGCAGCGTCGTAACCCGGAACAGTTGGCCGCCATGCGTGCCGCCCTGGATGCCCTTAACGAAAACACTGCGCGTAACGGCGATGCTGTAGCGTCGGACTTCCAATTCCACCTGCAGATTGCGCTGGCCACCGGCAACCGCTATTTCACCGACATCATGAACCACCTGGGCACCAGCATCATCCCGCGTACCCGCCTCAACTCGGCGAGCCTGGCCCATGATGATCAGGCCCAGTACATGAGCCGCCTGGGCCGGGAACACGAAGAAATCTACGCAGCCATTGCCCGCCAGGACTCCGACGCCGCCCGTGCGGCCATGCGTTTACACCTGACCAACAGCCGCGAACGCCTGCGCCATGCGCATGAAGAGGCAGAGGCGCAGGGCTAAAGAACTGCACTTGTAGTCGCTGCCGAAGGCTGCGATGGGCGGCATGGGCTGCGCAACGGCCCTCACCGTTGAAGTCAACAGCGAAGGTCCTGCGGCCCTTATCGCAGCCTTCGGCAGCGACTACAGGTCTACTTAAGACATGGAAGGCGTATGAACGAAACAAGTCTGCAACGTAAAACCCTGCTCCTGCTTCTGGCCTTTGTCACCGTTGCCTTTATCTGGATTTTGCTGCCGTTCTACGGGGCGATTTTTTGGGCGGTGGCGCTGGGTATCCTGTTTGCGCCCTTGCAGCGCAAGTTGCTCCTCAAGTTCAAAGGTCGGCGTAACCTGGCCACCTTTACCACGCTCACAGCCTGCACCCTGATCGCGATTCTGCCGGTGATTTTCACCACGATCCTGCTGGTGCAAGAAGTGGCCACCCTTTATAGCGATGTGCAAAGCGGCAAGATCAACGTCGCCGGCTACATCGCCCAACTGCAAAGCAGCTTGCCGCATCAGGTCACGGAATGGCTCGACCGCCTGGGCTTGAGAAGCATTGAAGGCGTCAGCGATAAAATCTCCAAGGGGGCGCTTGAAGGCAGCCAGTTCTTTGCCACTCAAGTGTTCAACTTTGGGCAGAGCACCTTTGAGCTGGTGGTGAGCTTTTTCATCATGCTTTACCTGTTGTATTTCTTTATTCGTGACGGTCAGGCCATGGTGCGTTTGATCCGCAATGCGGTGCCCATGGCTGAACAGCACAAGCGCCTGCTGCAAATCAAATTGCGTCGCGTGGTCAGGGCTTCAGTCAAAGGCAATCTGGCGGTGGCCGTGGTGCAGGGCGCGCTGGGTGGGGTAATCTTCTGGATCCTGGGCATCCAGAGCTCGCTGTTTTGGGCAGTGCTGATGATGTTTCTGTCGTTGTTGCCTGCCGTCGGGGCGGGCATCGTCTGGGCGCCGGTGGCGATTTACTTCCTGACCACCGGGATGATCTGGCAAGGCGTGGTGCTGGCGCTGTTCGGCGTCTTCGTGATCGGCATGGTCGACAACGTGCTGCGCCCGATTCTGGTGGGCAAAGACACGAAAATGCCGGACTTCCTGATCCTGATCTCGACCTTGGGCGGCATGGCGATTTTCGGCCTCAATGGCTTTGTCATCGGGCCATTGATCGCCGCCCTGTTCCTGTCGAGCTGGGGATTGTTCAGCGGCACCCGGCGCAAGGTCCGCTTGCCCGCTGACAAAATCACGCTCGACTAACGAAAGCTGTACGAAACCCCGACGTAGGCGCCCCGGCCTTCGCCGGGAGTGGAGCGGGCGGCGTCCTGGCCTTTGTCGTCGTAGCCCGGCGTCACCGTGGCGGCGTAGCGCTCGCCGGTGAGGTTGCGCAGGTCGATCCAGGTCTGCCAGTCGCGCTTGGGGGAGGCGTAACCCAGTGTCGCGCCCCACAGCGTGTAAGACGACGCGTAGTAAGTGTTGGCATAGTCCACCGCCATGCGTGAGGCCACTTGGGTGTTGACCCCCGCATAGAAGCCTTGCGGGTGGTCATAGCGGACCTCCGCCTGGTAGTAGTGCTGTGGGATGCCCGGCAAACGGTTGTCACCAAAGCGCGAGTCATCGCGGTAATGGAAGTCGCTGAAGGTGTAGGCCTGACGCAACGACACGCTGCCCACGCCATCGCGCTGCCACAAGCGGCTATTGAGCCCGGCTTCAATGCCTTGGTGCACGGTCGGGCTGGCGTTGGACTCGCCGACAATCGGTGCCAGGTCAGCCGTGGCGGCTTGCAGCTCAACCGTCAGCAGTTCATGGCGCACGGCCGAGTAGTACCAGGCCAGATCCCATTGGCCGATCCCCGAGTCGCCGCGTGTGCCCAGCTCAAGGGTGGTCGCGGTCTGGTTTTGCATGGCAATCGGTGTGCTTTGGCGTCCGGTAGCCGGGCCGCTGCCCACCGGGAATACGTACGGCGAACTCCAGATCATCGACCACGGGTGCGGCGGCTCGACCGAGCGACTGAGGTTGCCGTACACCTGCAAGTGCGGGTTGAACTCATAGCGCAAGCCCAGGCGCGGCGCGTAATCCCAATCATGGCGGCTGACTTTGCCGCCAGTGTCGGGGTAGCTCACTTCACTTTCGCGGCGGGTATAGATCAGCGCCATACCCGTGGTCAGCCACAGGTCTGGCATCAGTTCCAGATCATTGCTGGCGTGCAGCACGCTGTCCGAACCCTGATAACTGAAGTCGCGCATTTTGGTGCCCGGCGCATAGCTGGCGGTGTTGCCCCGCGGGATGCGCACGTATTCCGACGCGCCGCTGTTGGGCAAATGCTTGCTGCTGCGCAGACCCACCGTGGTTTTGCTTTCAAGGCCAAACAGGGTGTCGCGGCGCTTGTAGTTCAAGGTGCCGCTGACATCGGTGTAGGCCACCTTCAGCCGGTTAGGCCCTTCGCGCAGATCCATG
Organism: Pseudomonas helleri; assembly: GCF_045830615.1. Lineage (NCBI taxonomy): Bacteria > Pseudomonadati > Pseudomonadota > Gammaproteobacteria > Pseudomonadales > Pseudomonadaceae > Pseudomonas > Pseudomonas helleri. Next base: position 1,738,870 of record NZ_CP174501.1, read on the forward strand.
GGGTAGTCGTGGTACACCAGCCCGACTTCCAGCTGCGAATCGTCGTCCAGGTACAGCGTGGTCTTGTTGCCCAGCCAGGTGCTGCCGGGTTGCGGGCGGGTGTAGTCACCGCTCACATACGCCGGATTGGCAGCGCGTGGGTGATGCTTGATTTGTTCTTTAGTGACTCGGCCTGCGAGTTCGTTATCGGTTTCGCGATAACGCAGATAAAAGCGCGTTTCCAGTTGCGGGCTGAAACGATAGCCAATATTGGCCGCGAAGCCTTTGCTATTGCCTGACGTGTGGTCTTGATAGCCGTTGGTCTCCGCGTCGTTCAGCGACACGTAGTAATCCAGATCCCCCAACACTTGCCCGGAACTGATCTGGCGTTTCTGGTAGCCGTAACTGCCTGTTTCATAGCGCACTTGCAGGGGCGCGGCGTCATAGCCGGTGTGGGTGACGTAATTGATCGAGCCGCCCAAGGCCAGCGCGCCGACATCAAAACCATTGGCTCCGCGCAACACCTCAGCACGGCTCAGCCACAACGGCTCGAACAGCTCATAGGGCGTACCGCCGGGGCCGGTCAGCGGCAGGCCATCAAACATCACATACAGGCCCGAGCCGTGGGCGCCGGGGGCGCGGTTGATGCCCGAACCGCGCACCGAGACCTTGGTGCCCTCATTACCGCCAGATTGCGCATACACACCGGGTTGATACGCCAGCACATCACTGTTGGTCGCGACGCGACCCTGTTCGACCGCGTTCATGTCGATCACATTGCTGGCGCCGGGCACCTGCTTGAGCGCCTCCTGGGCGGCTTGCAGGTCGCTGCTTTCCTCACTGCGAACCTGAACCTCACCCAATTCCAGCGGGTCAGCATAAGCGGGCGCAGCGCAGACAAGCGCCAAAGGCAGAAACGAAGACAAGGCAGATCGCATTAACAGGCATTCCAGGACGATGGGCGGGCGGCGCGCCAGCCTATACAAGCCCGTAATCACTCGCAACTGTCAGACAATCACAGCCCCACCTAACTGTAGGATCGAGCTTGCCTCGCGATCTTTTAAAGATCAAAAGATCGCGAGGCAAGCTCGCTCCTACAGGGGCTGGCAGGATCAAAAAAATACCCCGTGAAGGCCGGGCCTTCACGGGGTATCGGGACAACCCTTTAACGCTTAACCGTGCAGGTACAGCGTTGCGTGTTGCACCAGTTCCAGCATCGGTTGTGGGTACACGCCCAGTACGAACACCAGAATCGAAACCGCCAGCAGCATCACGCCACCTGCCTTCTGCTCCCAGTTCAGCGGAGCATCGTGGCGATGCAGTTTCGGCTCGACCAGGTACAGGGTCACCATCACACGCAGGTAGTAGAACACGCCGATGGCGCTACCCAGGATCAGGGAACCGACCAGCCACCATTGGTGAGCTTCAACGCCGGTCGCAATGATGTAGAACTTGCCGATAAAGCCAGCGGTCAGCGGGATACCGGCCAGCGACAACATCATCACGGTCAGTACGGCGGTCATGTACGGACGGCGCCAGAACAGGCCGCGGTACTCGTACAGTGCGTCTGCGTCACGGCCTTTGTACGGCGACGACATCATGGTGATGACGCCGAACGCACCGAGGCTGGTGAGCACGTAGGTGATCAGGTACACGCCGATCGCTTCAACGGCCATGCCTTTGCTCGCAATCAGGGCGATTAGCAGGTAGCCAAAGTGGGCGATGGACGAGAAACCCAGCAGACGCTTGAGGTTGTTTTGGGTCAGGGCCAGCAGGTTACCGAACAGGATCGAAGCAATCGCGATCACGGTCAGTACGTCGCTCATCACACCGGTAGTGGCGGCCGGGGAGATCTGGAACAAACGCACGATGACGGCAAACACGGCAACTTTCGAAGCGGTGGCCAGGAAAGCCGCCACAGGCGCCGGAGCACCTTCGTACACGTCTGGGGTCCAGAGGTGGAACGGTACCAGCGACAGTTTAAAGGCCAGACCCACCAGCATCATGCCCAGACCCAGCTGTGCGATGGCGCTTGGCGCGCCAGTCGACGCCAGGGCGTGGCCGATACCGCTGAAGCTCAGGCTGCCGGCTTCGGCGTACAGCAGGGCCATACCGAACAGCAGGAACGCAGAACCTGCAGCCGACAGCACCATGTACTTGATGCCGGCTTCCAGCGAACGCTTGTTGAAGAAGGCGTAAGCCACCAAGCCGTAGACCGGAACCGAGAGCAACTCCAGGCCGATGAACAAGCCCGCCAGGTGTTGCGCGCTCACCAGCACGATACCGCCAGCCGCAGCCAACAGGATCAGCAGGTAAAGCTCTTCGCGGTTGCCCGGGTAGCCGGTGCCGCCTTCGCCCAGGTAAGCATGGGCAAGGGTGACGCAGGCCAGCGTCGAGACCAGGATCAGACCGGTGTATAGATAGGCAAAGTTGTCCATCATCAACAGCGGGGTGACAGCCAGCGGTGCCACTTTTAATGCCGGGAAAATCGACAGCAGTGCCAGGTTAAGACCCGCCACCGAAAGCAGGAAGGTCTGTGAGTGATTGCGGCGCCACGCGATTGCCAGCATCACCACCACAACGGTGAGGCTGGTAATCAGCAGTGGAGCAAGCGCGATAAAGTGTTGGATCGTGAATTCCATAGCGCTCTTACCGGGCCGAAGCGAGTTGAGTGAAGGCGGTGCCGAGCCATTGCTGCACGCCATGCATGGTCGCAGCAGAGGTATCGAGGAACGGTTGCGGGTACACGCCGATGAAAATCAGCAGTACCGCCAGACCGAGCACCATGATCAGTTCACGAGCATCCATGCCGGCCAGTACCGCGTCCGATTTGGACGGGCCGAAGTAGGCGCGGTGAATCATGATCAGCGAGTAAACCGAACCAAACACCAGACCGGTTGTTGCAATGGCCGTGACCCAAGGGAAGCTGGCGAACGAGCCCATCAGAATCAGGAACTCACCCACGAAGTTACCGGTGCCTGGCAAGCCCAGCGACGCGGCAGCGAAGAACAGGCTGATGGCCGGCAAGTAAGCGATCTTCGACCACAAGCCACCCATTTCACGCATGTCACGGGTGTGCAGGCGCTCGTACAGCTGGCCGCTGAGGATAAACAGCGCCGCTGCCGAAACACCGTGCGCGAGCATCTGGATCACTGCGCCTTGCAACGCCAGCAGGCTGCCGGAGTAGATGCCGATCAGGACGAAGCCCATGTGCGAAACGCTGGAGAACGCGATCAGACGCTTGATATCGGTTTGTGCGAAGGCCAAGAAAGCACCGTAGAAAATCCCGATCAGACCCAGGGTCATGGCAATCGGCGCAAACTCGGCCGAGGCATTCGGGAACAGCGGCAAGGCGAAACGCAGCAGACCATAAGCAGCGGTCTTGAGCAGGATACCGGCCAAGTCGACCGAACCTGCGGTAGGCGCCTGGGCGTGAGCGTCCGGCAACCAGGAGTGGAACGGTACAACCGGCAGTTTCACCGCAAACGCAATGAAGAAGCCAAGCATCAGGATGTACTCGGTGGTGAGCGACATCTTGGTTTTCAGCAACTCGGCGTAGCTGAAGGTCAGCACACCGGTTTCATTGTAGTTAACCAGCACCAGGCCCAGGATCGCCACCAGCATGATCAGGCCGGAAGCCTGAGTGAAGATGAAGAACTTGGTCGCGGCGTAGATACGGGTTTTCTTGCCGTCGGACGAGCTGTGACCCCAGAGCGCAATGAGGAAGTACATCGGCACCAGCATCATTTCCCAGAAAAAGAAGAACATGAACAGGTCGATGGCGAGGAACACGCCAACGACGCCGCCCAGGATCCACATCAGGTTCAGGTGGAAGAAGCCCACGTGACGCTGAATTTCTTTCCAGGAACACAGTACCGACAACACGCCCAACAGGCCGGTCAGCAGGATCATCAGCAGCGACAGGCCGTCCAGCGCCAGGTGCACGCTGATGCCGAAGCGCTCGATCCAGGTGTGCTGGAACTCAAGCGCCCACGCCGGGGCAGCGCCCGGGTTCGGTGCCAGATGGTAGTCCCCGTGCGCCCACAGCCAAAGGCCGAGGGCAAGTTCGAGGGACATGGTCAGCAACGCAATCCAGCGTGGCAGGGTAGGGCCGAAGCGCTCACCCAGCCAGCACAGCAGGCCGCCGATAAAGGGGATCAGGATTAGCCAAGGCAGAATCATGACGGGCTCAATTCCTTTCGCAATGTCGAAGGTTCATATCAGACCGCTACCAGTACGATGGCGCCCATGACCAGTACAGCACCGGCGGCCATGGAAGCAGCGTACCAACGCAGTTGACCGGTTTCGCTGCGGCTCAGGGCGTTATGCCCGGCCTTGGCCATCTGCGGGATCAAACCAATGGTCTGGTCCAGCGGATCTTTGCGCAGCACGCGGCAGATCAACAGGTACGGTTTGACGAACAATTTGTCGTACAGCCAATCGAAGCCCCAGGCAGCGAACCACCAGGCCGAGAGGAAGCGACCGATGCCGCTATTGGCAACAGCGGTAACGAAACGACGTTTGCCCAGGTACAGCAGGGCAGCGAGCAGGATACCGGCCAGGGCAATGGCACCCGAGGCGATTTCCAGGCTGTGTTTGGCTTCGCCGCCGGCATGGCCAACGCTTTGTGGCAGTACGCCAGCCAACGGAGGCGTGATCAGGGCGCCGATGAAGGTCGACAGCACAATCAGGATGCTCAGTGGCAGCCAGTAGGTTACGCCATGGCCTGCGTGGGCTTCAGTCTTGGCTTCACCGTGGAAGGTGACGAAGATCAGACGGAAGGTGTACAGCGAGGTCATGAACGCACCCGCCAGACCGGCATACAGCAGACCGCTGTGACCGCTGGCGAAGGCTTCCCAAAGAATTTCGTCCTTGGAGTAGAAGCCTGCTGTCAGCAATGGCAAGGCCGACAAGGCCGCACCGCCGACGATGAAGCTGGCGTAAGCCAGTGGCAGTTTTTTCCACAGGCCGCCCATCTTGAAGATGTTCTGCTCGTGGTGGCAGGCAACAATCACCGCACCCGATGCAAGGAACAGCAGGGCCTTGAAGAAGGCGTGGGTCATCAGGTGGAAGATCGCCCCGTCCCAGGCGCCAACGCCCAGCGCCAGGAACATGTAGCCGATCTGGCTCATGGTCGAGTAGGCGAGGATACGTTTGATGTCGGTTTGAACCAGCGCTGCGAAACCTGCCAGCACCAGTGTCACACCGCCGACGATGCCGACCAGGTGCAGCACTTCAGGGGCCAGGGTGAACAGGCCGTGGGTCCGCGCGATCAGGTAAACACCGGCGGTCACCATGGTTGCGGCGTGGATCAATGCCGAAACCGGTGTCGGGCCCGCCATCGCGTCTGCCAACCAGGTTTGCAGGGGCAGTTGCGCCGATTTACCGACCGCACCGCCCAGCAGCATCAGGGTCGCAAGAACGATCCAGAAGTCGCCGGCCTGGAATTTCTGCGGCGCCAGCACCAGCAGTTCCTGAATGTTCAGCGTGCCCAACTGTTGGAACAGGATGAACAGGCCGATGGCCAGGAACACGTCACCGATACGGGTCACGATAAAGGCTTTGAGTGCGGCGTTACCGTTGTTGCGGTTGCTGTAGTAGAAACCGATCAACAGGTAAGAGCACAGGCCCACGCCTTCCCAGCCGAAGTACACGAACAGCAGGTTATCGGCCAGGATCAGGAACAGCATGCTGGCGATAAACAGGTTGGTGTAGGAGAAGAAGCGCGAGTAGCCGTCTTCACCGCGCATGTACCAGGAGGCAAATACGTGGATCAGGAAGCCCACACCGACAACAACGCCGAGCATGGTCACTGCCAGGCCGTCGAGGTACAGGGTGAAGCTAGGCTTGAAGTCGCCTACCGACATCCACTGCCACAGCACTTGGCTGTAGTGGCCGCCTTCAGGTGGTGCAACGTTGAATTGCCAGATCACGTACGCGGCAACGATGGCCGACAGGCCAATGGAGCCGACGCCGATCAGTGCCGAGAGGTTTTCGCTGAAACGTCCACGGGAGAACGACAGCAGCAAAAAGCCGATCAGGGGGAATACGAAAGTCAGAAAGAGAAGGTTCATCCGCGCATCTCACTGGCAGCATCGATATCAAGCGTGTGGAAGCGGCGATACAGTTGCAGCAAGATCGCCAGGCCAATACTGGCCTCGGCAGCTGCCAGGGTGATCACCAGGATGAACATCACTTGTCCATCCGGCTGCGCCCAACGTGCACCGGCAACAATGAACGCCAGTGCAGCGGCGTTCATCATGATTTCCAGACTCATCAATACGAAGAGAATGTTACGGCGAACCATCAGTCCAACCAGACCGAGGCAGAACAGTACGCCTGCTACCGCAAGCCCGTGTTCCAAAGGTATTCCAGGCATCTTATTGCTCCTTCGCCTCAGTGCGGCCCAAGTGGAACGCCGTCACCGCTGCAGCCAGCAGCAGCATCGAGGCGAGTTCGACCACCAGCAGATACGGGCCGAACAGGCTGATGCCCACGGCTTTTGCATCAATGGTGGTTTGACCGATATCCGCGCCGCTCTGGTGAGCGAACAGCACATACAGCAGTTCAGCCAGCAGCAAGGCCGACAGAATGCTCGGGCCAACCCATATGCCGGGCTTGAGCCAGTGGCGTTCTTGCGTCACCGAGGCCGGGCCCTGGTTGAGCATCATCACCACGAACACAAACAGCACCATGATGGCACCGGCGTAGGCGATCACTTCGAGCACACCGGCAAACGGTGCGCCGAGGCTGAAAAAGGTCATCGCCACGGCAATCAGCGAAATAATCAGGTAGAGCAGGGCGTGCACAGGGTTGGTGTTGGTGATCACGCGTAGCGTGGACACGACAGCGACACCCGATGCGAAATAGAAAGCGAATTCCATCGTTCTTCCTTAAGGCAGCAAGCTCTTCACGTTGATCGGCTCGGCTTCGTTCTGGGCAGCGCCTTTCGGCTTGCCTTCTACGGCCATACCCGCAACACGATAGAAGTTGTAATCAGGGTTCTTGCCCGGGCCGGAGATCAGCAGATCTTCCTTCTCGTAGACCAGATCCTGACGTTTGAACTCGGCCATTTCGAAATCCGGTGTCAGCTGGATCGCGGTGGTCGGGCAGGCTTCCTCACACAGACCGCAGAAAATGCAGCGTGAGAAGTTGATGCGGAAGAACTCCGGGTACCAACGGCCATCTTCGGTTTCGGCTTTTTGCAGCGAGATGCAGCCCACCGGGCACGCTACGGCGCACAAGTTACAGGCTACACAACGCTCTTCGCCGTCCGGGTCGCGGGTCAGGACGATTCGGCCACGGTAACGCGGTGGCAGATAGACCGGTTCTTCCGGGTATTGCAGCGTGTCACGCTTGCGGAAGGCATGGCCAAACACCATCACCAAGCTGCGAAGCTGGGTGTAGGTGCCATGCACGATGTCAAACAGGTACTTGAACATGGGTCTCTATCCTCACTGAACCGCGACTGCAGGCGTGTTCATCAACACGATTGCAGCGGTTACCAGCAAATTGATCAGGGTCAGCGGCAGGCAGAACTTCCAGCTGAAATCCATCACTTGGTCATACCGTGGACGCGGAATAGAAGCGCGCAGCAGGATGAAGATCATGATGAAAAACGCGGTCTTCAGGGCGAACCAGATAAACGGGATCTGCGGCAGGATGCCGAAAGGCCCGTGCCAGCCACCAAAGAACAAAGTCACCAGCAACGCCGAGATCAATACGATCCCGATGTACTCACCGACGAAGAACATGCCCCATTTCATGCCGGCGTATTCAATGTGGTAACCATCGGCCAGTTCCTGTTCTGCTTCCGGCTGGTCGAAGGGGTGACGGTGAGTCACAGCGACGCCAGCGATGAAGAAGGTCAGGAAACCGAAGATCTGCGGAATGATGAACCACAGGTTCTGCGCTTGGTATTCAACGATGTCGCGCATGTTGAACGAGCCAACCTGCACCACGATGCCCATCAGCGACAGGCCCATGAACACTTCGTACGACACAGTCTGCGCCGAAGCACGCAAGCTGCCGAGCAGGGCGAACTTGTTGTTGCTGGACCAGCCAGCGAACAACACCGCGTACACCGACAGACCGGCCATGGCGAAGAAGAACAGGATACCGATGTTCAGATCCGCCACGCCCCAGGTCGGGGTGATCGGGATAATCGCAAAGGCGATGAGCAAGGCGCTCATGGCCACAACCGGTGCCAGGGTGAAGATCATCTTGTCGGCAAACGGAGGGGTCCAGTCTTCCTTGAAGAACATCTTGATCATGTCGGCGGCGATCTGAAACGCGCCGAACGGGCCTACGCGGTTCGGGCCGTAACGGTCTTGCCAGAGGGCGAGCAAACGACGCTCGACCCAGCTCAGCAGCGCGCCGCACACCACCACGGCGAGCAGGATCACGATGGCCTGCACCACCGTGATGATCACGTCGATCACTTCAGGCGTAAACCAGCTCATTGGGCTGCCTCCTGCAAACCGTCAACGGTAAGGCCAAAGATAGCGGGTGGAATACCTGGCAGACCGGCTGGCAATGCCACCAGACCTGCACCCAGCTCTTCGTTGATACGCAGCGGCAGACGCAGGGTCAGGCCCGCCACGTTCAAGCTCAGCAGCGCGCCGTCGTTGACACCCAGACGGTCGGCTTCGGACTTGGCCAGGGCCACGTAGGCGGCAGGGATACGCTCTTGTACCGGCGCGGCTTTAGAAGAGTTCTCTTCGCTGCCCAGCAGGTGATAGAACGGCACCACTTGCCAAGTGCCACGTGCCGGGTTGAACGCGCCCGGAATGTTGGCGGACCAGCTCAGTGCATCACCTTTGCTTTCGATCAGGCGGGTGCCCGGGTCGCCAGCGCGGATATGACCACCGACTTCGTCCTGGAACTTGTTCCACGCTTGTGGCGAGTTCCAGCCCGGCGACCAGGCGAACGGCACTTGTTTACGCGGTTCTACCGAGCCCGAGTAACCTTCCATCGAGAACGCGAACGCGGTGTCCGGGTCTTGTGGAATACGTGGCTCGTGCACGCTGATGTTGGCGCGCATGGCCGTGCGGCCGCTGTAACGCAGCGGTTCACGGGCCAGTTTCAAACCTTTGATACGGAACGCAGCGGACGGCGCAGCATCAACGATCTGGGCCAGTTCCGGGGTGCTGGCGGCAGTGGCTTGAGTCACGTGGTCGAGCAGCGTCCAGTCAACCGGCTTGTTCAGCAGGGTGCTGCGCAGGGCATGCAGCCAGCGCCAGCCTTCGTGGATCAAAATGCTCGAATCCAGGTAGCGCGGCTCGTAGACCTGGAAGAAGCGCTGGGCGCGGCCTTCCTGGCTGACCAGGGTACCGTCGCCTTCGGCGAAGCTGGCGGCTGGCAGAACCAGGTCAGCGCGGTCTGTGGTCGCGGTCTTTTGATGATCGGCAACGATGACGACTTTGGCAGCGTCCAGTGCCGCATTGACCTTGATCGCGTCAACACGGGTGAACAGGTCGTTTTCCAGCACCACGATGGCGTCGGCTTTACCGTCGATAACCGCTTGCAGCGCTGCATCAACCGAATCACCGCCGAGCATGGCCAGGCCGAGGCTGTTGGCCTCTGGCACCACCAGGCTGATGGAGCCGGCTTTTTCACGCAGGTGCAGGGCCTTGGCGATGTTGCCTGCGGCTTCGATCAGGGCTTTAGAGCCCAGCGAAGTACCGGCCACGATCAGTGGGCGTTTGGCTGCGAGCAGGGCGTCAGCGATGCGCTGGGCCAGCTCAAGAGCTTCTGCGTCCAGGCCAGGTACGGCCGGAGCGCTGGCGTCAATGGCGTGAGCCACGGCGAAACCGATGCGCGCCAGGTCTTCCGGGGCGGCGTGTACACACTCTTCAGCCACGTCATCGAGCTTGGTTTCAGCCAGGCTGGCGATAAACAGCGGGTTCAACGCGTGCTGGCCGATGTTTTTCACCGCAGCGTCGAGCCAAGGCTGAACGCGCATGGCGTCGGCCATGTCTTCAGCTTTGCCCTTGACCGATTGACGTAGCGACAGCGCCATACGGGCGGCGGTCTGGGTCAGGTCTTCACCCAGCACGAACACGGCGTCGTGATCTTCGATCTCGCGCAGGTTAGGCACTGGCAGCGGGCTGTCTTTAAGCACTTGCAGCACCAGACGGATGCGCTCCAGCTCAGCGGCTTCGATGCCGGAGTAGAAGTGCTCGGCGCCGACCAGCTCAAGCAACGCGTAGTTGCTTTCGAGGCTGGCACGTGGCGAACCGATACCGACGATGTTGCGACCGCGCAGCAGCTCAGCCGCTTTGTCCAGCGCAGCGTCCAGGCCCAGCTTGGTGCCGTCGGCCAGCAGCGGCTGACGTGGGCGGTCGGTGCGGTTGACGTAGCCATAGCCGAAACGGCCACGGTCACACAGGAAGTACTGGTTCACCGAACCGTTGAAACGGTTTTCGATGCGGCGCAGTTCGCCATAACGCTCGCCCGGGCTGATGTTGCAGCCGCTGGAGCAACCGTGGCAAATGCTTGGCGCGAATTGCATGTCCCACTTACGGTTGTAGCGCTCGGAGTGAGTTTTGTCGGTGAACACACCGGTCGGGCAGACCTCGGTGAGGTTGCCGGAGAACTCGCTTTCGAGCACGCCGTCTTCAACGCGACCGAAGTACACGTTGTCGTGAGCGCCGAACACACCCAGGTCGGTGCCGCCTGCGTAGTCTTTGTAGTAGCGCACGCAGCGATAGCAGGCGATGCAGCGGTTCATCTCGTGAGCGATGAACGGGCCGAGTTCCTGGTTCTGGTGGGTGCGCTTGGTGAAGCGATAACGGCGCTCGTTGTGGCCGGTCATCACCGTCATGTCTTGCAGGTGGCAGTGACCGCCTTCTTCGCACACAGGGCAGTCGTGCGGGTGGTTGGTCATCAGCCATTCGACGACGCTGGCGCGAAACACTTTCGCTTCTTCGTCTTCGATGGAAATCCAGCTTCCGTCAGTGGCCGGGGTCATGCAGGACATGACGATACGACCACGGGTGTCGTTCTCGTCGGTGTACTGCTTGACTGCGCACTGGCGGCAGGCGCCGACGCTGCCCAGGGCAGGGTGCCAGCAGAAATACGGAATATCGAGTCCTAGCGACAAACAGGCCTGTAACAGGTTGTCTGCCCCATCGACTTCGAGCTCTTTGCCGTCTACGTGGATAGTGGCCATGGTTCAAAGTTCTTCGTTGGCCCGGTGTCAGCGGGCGTGGCTAATGGAATCTTGTTATGCGTTCGAATCAACACAGCCTTTACGGCGTCATCGAACGATCAAAGGGTGGCACGGACCACCCTCAGTCAAAGCGTTACGCGCCGATTACAATCGGGCGAGCCAGCGGTACGGCGCCAGGTTTTGCTTGCGCAATACCGGCTTCGAACTCTGGACGGAAGTACTTGATCGCGCTGCCCAATGGCTCCACGGCGCCCGGTGCGTGAGCACAGAAGGTCTTGCCTGGGCCGAGGAAACCGACCAGACCCAGCAGGGTCTCGATATCGCCGGGCTGACCTTCGCCTTTCTCGAGTGCCATCAAGAGCTTGACGCTCCATGGCAAACCATCACGGCAAGGGGTGCAGAAACCGCACGATTCACGGGCAAAGAACTGTTCCATGTTGCGCAGCAGGGACACCATGTTGACGCTGTCGTCGACCGCCATCGCCAGGCCCGTACCCATACGGGTACCGACTTTGCCGATGCCGCCGGCGTACATTTGTGCGTCCAGGTGCTCTGGCAGCAGGAAGCCGGTACCGGCGCCGCCTGGCTGCCAGCACTTGAGCTTGAAGCCGTCGCGCATGCCACCGGCGTAGTCTTCAAACAGCTCGCGTGCGGTCACGCCGAACGGCAGTTCCCACAGGCCAGGGTTCTTCACTTTGCCGGAGAAGCCCATCAGCTTGGTGCCGTGGTCTTCGCTGCCTTCGCGGGCGAGGGATTTGTACCAGTCAACGCCGTTGCCAATGATGGCCGGTACGTTGCACAGGGTTTCTACGTTGTTCACGCAGGTCGGCTTGCCCCATACGCCCACAGCGGCCGGGAAGGGCGGCTTGGAACGCGGGTTGGCGCGACGGCCTTCGAGGGAGTTGATCAGTGCGGTTTCTTCGCCGCAGATGTAACGCCCGGCGCCGGTGTGCACGAACAGTTCGAAGTCAAAGCCCGAACCGAGGATGTTCTTGCCCAGCAGGCCGGCTGCCTTGGCTTCTTCGACCGCACGACGCAGGTGCACGGCGGCGGTGGTGTATTCACCGCGCAGGAAGATGTAGCCACGGTAGGTTTTAAGCGCGCGGGCACTGATCAGCATGCCTTCGATCAGCAGATGGGGCAGTTGCTCCATCAGCATGCGGTCTTTCCAGGTGTTGGGTTCCATTTCATCGGCGTTACACAGCAGGTAACGGATGTTCATGGATTCGTCTTTAGGCATCAGCCCCCACTTCACGCCCGTGGGGAAGCCCGCACCACCACGACCTTTGAGGCCCGCGTCTTTCACGGTCTGGACGATATCGTCCTGCGCCATGTCCGCGAACGCTTTGCGCGCCGCCGCGTAGCCGTCTTTGGCCTGGTACTCGTCGAGCCATACAGGCTCGCCGTCGTCACGCAGGCGCCAGGTCAGCGGGTGGGTTTCTGCCGAACGCGCAATGCGGTTGGCAGGGCCGAAAGAAGTCAGGGTCATGGGTAGCCCTCCAACAACGTAGCGACGCCAGCAGGCTGCACGTCACCGAATGTGTCGTCGTCGATCATCAACGCCGGCGCCTTGTCGCAGTTGCCCAGGCAGCACACCGGCAGCAGCGTGAAGCGGCCGTCCGGGGTGGTCTGGCCCAGGCCGATGCCCAGCTTGCTCTGGATTTCGCCGACCACGGACTCGTGGCCACCGATGTAGCACACCATGCTGTCGCACACGCGAATGATGTGCCGGCCCACCGGCTGACGGAAGATCTGGCTGTAGAACGTGGCCACGCCTTCAACGTCGCTGGCCGGGATGCCCAGCAGTTCGCCGATGGCGTATACCGCGCCATCCGGCACCCAGCCGCGTTCCTTCTGAACGATCTTCAGGGCTTCGATCGACGCTGCGCGCGGATCTTCGTAGTGATGCATCTCGTGCTCGATGGCCGAGCGCTCGGTTTCGCTCAGGGCGAAACGGTCTGTCTGGATAAGCGTGCTGTTCATGCTTAGCGGTCCACGTCGGCCATAACGAAATCGATACTCCCCAGGTACGCAATCAAGTCCGCGACCATTTCGCCTTTGATCACCGAAGGGATCTGCTGCAAATGGGCGAAGCTTGGGGTGCGAATCCGGGTGCGGTAGCTCATGGTGCCGCCATCGCTCGTCAGGTAGTAACTGTTGATGCCCTTGGTCGCTTCGATCATCTGGAAGGATTCGTTGGCCGGCATGACCGGGCCCCACGAAACTTGCAGGAAGTGCGTGATCAAGGTCTCAATGTGCTGCAGCGTGCGCTCTTTAGGCGGCGGCGTGGTCAGCGGGTGATCCGCCTTGTACGGGCCGGCCGGCATGTTGCGCATGCACTGCTCGATGATTTTCAGGCTCTGACGCATTTCTTCGACGCGCACGATGCAGCGGTCGTAGGCATCGCCATTGGCTGCCAGCGGGACTTCGAATTCGAAGTTTTCGTAACCGGAGTACGGACGCGCTTTACGCACGTCGAAGTCGCAGCCGGTGGAACGCAGGCCAGCACCGGTGACGCCCCATTCCAGGGCCTCTTTGGTGTTGTACTGGGCGACGCCGATGGTACGACCACGCAGAATGCTGTTGTCCAGGGCGGCTTTTTGGTATTCGTCCAGACGCTTTGGCATCCACTCGACGAATTCCTTGACCAGACGCTCCCAGCCATTTGGCAGGTCGTGGGCAACACCACCGATGCGATACCAGGCCGGGTGCAGACGGAAACCGGTGATGGCTTCGATTACTTTGTAAGCGCGCTGACGGTCGGTGAAGGTAAAGAACACCGGGGTCATGGCGCCCACGTCCTGGATGTAGGTCCCCAGGAACAGCAGGTGGCTGGTGATACGGAAGAACTCGGCCATCATGATGCGGATGGTGTCGACCCGGTCCGGCACCTTGATCCCGGCGAGCTTTTCTACCGAGAGCACGTACGGCAGGTTGTTCATCACGCCGCCGAGGTAGTCGATACGGTCGGTGTACGGGATGAAACTGTGCCAGGACTGGCGCTCGGCCATCTTCTCGGCACCACGGTGGTGGTAGCCGATGTCTGGCACGCAGTCGACGATCTCTTCGCCGTCCAGTTGCAGAATGATACGGAAGGCACCGTGAGCCGAAGGGTGGTTCGGGCCCAGGTTGAGGAACATGTAGTCCTCGTTTTCGCCGGAACGCTTCATGCCCCAGTCTTCAGGACGGAAGCGCGCAGCTTCTTCTTCCAGTTGCACTTTGGCCAGGGTCAGGCTGTACGGATCGAACTCGGTCGCACGCGCCGGGAAGTCCTTGCGCAGCGGGTGACCTTCCCAGGTCGGCGGCATCATGATGCGCGACAGGTGCGGGTGACCTTTAAAGTCGATACCGAACATGTCCCAGACTTCACGCTCATACCAGTTGGCGTTTGGCCAGATACCGGTGATGGTCGGCAGGCTGAGGTCGCTCTCGGACAAGGCAACCTTGATCATTACGTCACTATTACGCTCAAGCGACATCAGGTGGTAGAAGACCGTGAAGTCTGCACCCGATGGCAAGCCCTGACGCTTGGTGCGCAGACGTTCGTCCACACCGTGCAAGTCATAGAGCATGACGTAAGGTTTTGGCAGGTTGCGCAGGAAGGTCAGTACTTCAACCAGTTTTGCGCGGGTAACCCAAAGCACCGGCATGCCGGTGCGTGTGGCCTGTGCGGTGAACGCTTCAGGGCCAAAACGGGTATTGAGTTCGACAACCACATCCTGGTCGTCAGCCTTGTAAGGCGGGATGTACAGAGCGGAGCCTGTAGTCATGGTTTTTTTATCGCTTTCGTTCAACGTAAAGAATGAAGCCAGTGTTTCGTTCTATGTATAGAAACGGCGCTGGATCAGACTTCGTCGGGGCTGCGCAGGTTAGTGACCTGAATACGCTGTTCGCGGCGCTGTTCCTTTTGGGACGGCATCTCGGCGCGGTACACGCCTTGTTCACCGACAACCCAGGAAAGTGGGCGACGCTCCTGGCCAATCGACTCTTGCAAGAGCATCAAGCCTTGCAGGAAAGCCTCTGGGCGGGGTGGGCAGCCTGGCACGTAAACGTCCACGGGCAGGAACTTGTCGACCCCTTGAACCACGGAGTAGATGTCGTACATGCCACCGGAGTTGGCGCAAGAACCCATGGAGATAACCCACTTGGGCTCAAGCATTTGCTCATAGAGACGCTGAATGATCGGCGCCATCTTGATGAAGCAGGTACCGGCAATAACCATGAAATCCGCCTGACGCGGCGATGCCCGGATCACTTCGGCGCCAAAGCGCGCGATGTCGTGGGGCGCCGTGAAGGCGGTGGTCATTTCCACGTAGCAGCACGACAAGCCGAAGTTGTACGGCCACAAGGAGTTTTTACGCCCCCAGTTGACCGTGCCGTTCAGCACGTCTTCAAGCTTGCCCATGAAAATGTTTTTGTGGACTTGATCTTCTAACGGATCGGCAACGGTTTCCCGATTGCCGATCGGGTATTGCTCGTTAGGAGCATCCGGGTCGATCCTGGTGAGTTCGTATTGCATTGCCAAAGCCTCATTGTTTCAGCTTGGCCTGCCGCTTACGACGAGCTTCCGGTGCCCAATCAAGAGCACCCACCCGAAATAGGTAGACAAGGCCTGCCAACAGAATTGCTATGAAAACGAGAGCTTCGACGAATCCGGTCCAGCCGCTTTCGCGAACAGACACAGACCATGCAAAGAGAAAGAGGGCTTCGATATCGAAGATCACGAACAGCATCGCGACCAGATAGAATTTTGCAGAGAGCCGCAAGCGGGCGCCACCGGTAGGCAGCATGCCGGACTCGAACGGTTCATTTTTGCTGCGGCCCCAGGCTTTTGACCCAAGGAGGCTGGAGACGCCGAGCATGAAGGCACAGAGGCCGACAACGCCGAGAAGGAAAATGGCAAAGCCCCAGTTGTGGGCTATGAGTCCTGTCGCTTCGGGCATGCTGGAAATCCTTAACAGAGAGCAAAGGTCTCTGAGCTTAAAAAGGTAATAAAGCAGTGACGATATGTCGCAGCGCTATTGATTGCCGGGATTTTATGGCTAAACACCCAGCAAGTAAATTTTCTAAGATGAATTAATTCAATCCTTTAGTGGTATAGCACTCCTCAAAGTCTGCGCAGGCCTTGTGTTCCGTGGATTACAGCGTGTTTCAAGGATTATGTTTTACGGCGCAGGTAATCAACAAAAGCAACTCTAAATGATAATTAATATCGTTTAAGCGCTGCGCTGTTGTGACGCAGTACGGTTAACCCGTTGAACTTGGCTTATATAGACGCACTTGGCAAGTTTAGAACTTGGCTTTGTAACCTGCTTCACGTTTCAGTTTATGGATCTGGGTCAGGTTTTTGGTGAATCGGCCTGATCCCCTCTGATGTCGTAGTCGCTGCTGAGGCACGAAGGCTGCGAGCCCTTGAAGTTCATGGCTGATCATAAACAGCTCGCAGCCTTCGTGCCTCGGCAGCGACTACAACGATGAGAGATGCCCACACAAAAAAACGCCCCGAACCAGTCGGGGCGCCAAACACTGAGGAGCAGTTATCAGTGGAATTGTTCTTCTTCGGTCGAGCCGGTCAGGGCGGTTACCGATGAAGAGCCACCTTGAATTACGGTGGTCATGTCGTCGAAGTAGCCGGTGCCCACTTCTTGTTGGTGCGCCACGAAGGTGTAGCCTTTTTCTGCGTCAGCGAATTCCTGCTCTTGCAGTTTCACGTAGGCGGTCATGTCGTTGCGGGCGTAGTCGTGCGCCAGGTTGAACATGCTGTGCCACATGTTGTGAATGCCGGCCAGGGTGATGAATTGGTGCTTGTAGCCCATGGCTGACAGTTCGCGCTGGAACTTGGCGATGGTCGCGTCGTCCAGGTTTTTCTTCCAGTTGAAGGAAGGCGAGCAGTTGTACGACAGCAGTTGGTCCGGGTATTCCTTTTTGATCGCTTCGGCAAAGCGGCGTGCTTCGTCCAGGTCCGGTTTGGCGGTTTCACACCAGATCAGATCGGCGTAAGGGGCGTAGGCCAGGCCGCGGGCAATGGCTTGGTCCAGGCCTGCACGGACTTTGTAGAAGCCTTCTTTGGTGCGCTCGCCAGACACGAACGGCTGGTCGTACGGGTCGCAGTCAGAAGTCAACAGGTCTGCGGCGTTAGCGTCGGTACGGGCCAGGATGATGGTTGGTACGCCAGCCACGTCAGCAGCCAGACGCGCTGCAGTCAGCTTTTGTACGGCTTCCTGGGTAGGAACCAGTACTTTGCCGCCCATGTGGCCGCATTTTTTCACCGAGGCCAGTTGGTCTTCGAAGTGAACGCCGGCGGCGCCTGCTTCGATCATGTTCTTCATCAGTTCGTAAGCGTTCAGTACGCCGCCGAAACCGGCTTCAGCGTCTGCCACGATAGGAGCGAAGTAGTCGATGTAACCTGCGTCGCCCGGGTTTTTGCCGGCTTTCCACTGGATCTGGTCGGCACGACGGAACGAGTTGTTGATGCGCTTGACCACGGTTGGAACCGAGTCCACCGGGTACAGCGACTGATCGGGGTACATGGATTCAGCAGAGTTGTTGTCTGCTGCCACTTGCCAACCCGACAGGTAGATAGCCTGGATGCCGGCTTTAACCTGTTGAACTGCCTGGCCCCCGGTCAGGGCGCCCATACAGTTGACGAAATCTTTCTCAGGACGGAAGGACGGGTGTGCGCCCTGTGTCACCAGTTTCCACAGCTTGTCAGCGCCCAATTTTGCAAAGGTGTGCTCGGGTTGAACCGAACCACGCAGGCGGACCACGTCAGCAGCGGAATAATCGCGTTTCACGCCTTTCCAGCGTGGGTTTTCGGCCCAGTCTTTTTCAAGGGCTGCAATTTGCTGTTCGCGTGTCAGTGCCATGGAGATAAACCTCGTCGCATAGGTCTGGGTTGAAAAATTTGCTCCGCCAGCACACAGCAATTGTGTTTGTGTAAGTGCGTGAATGGCTGCTCGCCAAGAGTCATCCAGGGCCCTTTTCCGGGGCTCTGATTGGCGGGAGCGGGGCCATCATGCCTTTGCATTTTTGTGTCGTCAAACACTTTGTAGTGCTTTTTTCGCAGCACTACATATTTGGTCTAATACGACCCGTCAGTCAGTTTTGGGCCCTCTGGTCGAGAGTGTTGACTTTGATCCGCACCGTCATGTCGTTGCGCCCTTGAGTAGAGTAAGTAAGGGTTGTAGCGTTATTTTCGGTCTGGCTCTGGTTACTGCTGCCTGCCACGGTGATCCACTGGCCGAGGGGTCCGCTGATCTGTGTGTTGGCATTTTTCATGTTCACTACATCGGGACGCTCCTGGCTCATGCTGTCCAGATGCGTGCTAATCGCGAGGTGTACCGTTTCACCTGTGACGGTGGCGGTGACGAAAAAACCCTGGGTGACATCGCGGTATTCGGTCTGTGTGAGCAGTCGGCCATAGGCGTCTGTCTGGGTGCTGGTGAGGGGCACGCTCTGGCCAATCTGGATTTGCGCGGGCACACCTTCAGTGGCCTCGATTTGCTGAATACCGCCTTCACGGCTGGCGGTGCTGATCACGCGGGTGTCTGAGTTGGACTCGGGGAGGTTGTTGTCGCGGGTGTCGACCGTAATCAGCAAGCGCTTGGCGGGGGTGTCGAGTTGCGCCAGCAGGTTTTCCAGATTTTGAATTTTTGAGGGGGCTGCTTCGACAATCAGTTGATTGCCGTAGGCACTGACTTTGCCGTTTTTACCAATAAAGTTCTGCGCAATCGGTAGCAGATCGGCGCTGGTGCGGTTTTGTAAGGTGATGACTTTTGTATCGGCCAGTGCGCTCAGGCTGAAGACCATGAGCAGGCTGGCGATGAAGGCGCGTAGGGACATGTCCGTTATCTCCGCAATACGTGAAAAGTATCCCCGGAGTGTGGCAGATAGCAAAACGCCCTGCGATCCGAAGATGGCAGGGCGTTTTGTGACGGGCCTTTGTAGTCGCTGCCGCAGGCTGCGATGGGTTGCGAAGCGACCCTTGATATTGGGCCCTTATTGCAGGCTACAGAGTAACGATCAGTCGCCGCGTTCCATATCAACGTGCGGAATGCCTGCTTCGAGGAATTCGTCGCTGACGATTTTGAAACCCAGGCGTTCATAGAACGGCGTTGCGTGCACTTGCGCGCTGAGCTGCTGCTTTTTGAGGCCGCGCTTTTCAGCTTCGTTGATCGCGGCCTGCATCAAGGCGTCTCCCACTTTAAGGCCGCGCCAGTCTTTGAGGACAGACACCCGGCCAATGTGGCCGTCCGGCAACAGCCGGGCAGTGCCAATCGGAAAGTCGCCCTCATAAGCCAGAAAATGCACGGCATCTGCGTCGTCTGCGTCCCACTCAAGCTCTGGCGGGACTTGTTGTTCGGCAATAAACACCGCCTCACGAATGCGTCGAATATCGGAGTTGTCCTTTTTCCAGTCGGCGACACTTACGTGAGTCTTATTCATCAGCAAACCCCAGGCTTCCTTGTTTAACCAGCTCGAAGAGCAGGTTGCTTGCGTCTTCATCGGCCAGCCATGGGCCGAGGTTATCACTGTGCAGGGCATCGGCCGCGCAAATCATTTTCAGCAATTCGCGCAGTTTACCCGGCAACAGGCGGCTTTGGCCGCTGGCGAACAACAGCAGGTCTTCGTCCACTTCAGACCAGGCCAGGCGGGCGCTCGGGTTGCGGATCAGGATAGCGCCCTGTTCCAGGCTGTCGATCAGCTCTGGCTCTTCAAGTTCCGGACCGACCACGAGTTCCGGGTAGCGTGGCTCGGTCATGAACTGGCCGAACCAGGTCAGCAGCATGCGCTCGTCGCTCATGTGCTCGGTCAGCAGGTTCTTCAGGCGCCCCAGAGCGTCGTGCTGAATCTGGTGCGGATCGCTTACAGGCTGCGCGTCGGCGTCAGTGTAGCGGTCTTCGTCTGGCAGATACTGGCTCAGGAAGTCGGTGAAGTGAGTCAGCACTTCGGCTGCGCTCGGGGCACGGAAACCGACCGAGTAGGTCAGGCAGTCATCCACGGCAACGCCGCAGTGGGCCAGACGTGGCGGCAGGTAAAGCATGTCGCCGGGTTCCAGGGTCCACTCATCGGTGGCCTCGAACTCAGCCAGAATGCGCAGGTCGGCATGTTCCAGCAGCTTGCTGTCGGCGTCGCACATCTGGCCGATCTGCCAGTGGCGTTTGCCGTGGCCTTGCAGGAGGAACACGTCGTAGTTGTCGAAGTGCGGGCCAACGCTGCCGCCCGGGGCTGCGTAGCTGATCATTACGTCATCGATGCGCCAGCTTGGCAGGAAGCGGAAGTTTTCCAGCAGTTCACCGACTTCCGGAACGAACTGGTCAACGGCTTGAACCAGCAGGGTCCACTCGCGTTCTGGCAGTTTGCCGAATTCGTCTTCTGCGAACGGGCCGCGGCGCAGTTCCCATGGGCGCTCGCCGTGCTCGATGATCAGGCGCGATTCGACTTCTTCTTCCAGCGCCAGACCGGCCAGTTCGTCGGCATCGATCGGGCTTTCGAAGTCAGGAATGGCCTGGCGGATCAGCAGTGGTTTTTTCTGCCAGTAGTCGCGCATGAACTCGCGCGCCGTGATGCCGCCCAGAAGTTGAAGAGGAGTATCAGGATTCATGTGTAACCTATTGAAAAAATGCGCTTTGTAATCAGGAATAAAAACGCCCGGCACGGCCGGGCGTTAATAGGTCGTTGCAGCGATCAGATACGCTTGGCTTGCTCGACCGCGTTGCCAATGTAGTTGGCAGGCGTCAGCAACTTCAGCTCGGCCTTGGCCGCTTCCGGCATTTCAAGGCCGTCGATGAACGTTTGCAGTGCTTCAGGGCTGATGCCCTTGCCGCGCGTCAGCTCTTTGAGCTTCTCGTACGGGTTTTCAATGTTGTAGCGACGCATCACGGTCTGGATCGGCTCGGCCAATACTTCCCAGCACGCGTCCAGGTCAGCAGCGATTTTTTGAGCGTTCAGCTCAAGCTTGCTGATGCCTTTGAGGCTGGCTTCGTATGCGATCACGCTGTGGGCGAAGCCGACACCGAGGTTGCGCAGTACGGTGGAGTCGGTCAGGTCGCGCTGCCAGCGGGAGATTGGCAGTTTGCTGGCCAGGTGCTGGAACAAGGCGTTGGCGATACCCAGGTTGCCTTCGGAGTTTTCGAAGTCGATCGGGTTGACCTTGTGCGGCATGGTCGACGAACCGATTTCACCCGCGATGGTGCGCTGCTTGAAGTAGCCCAGGGAGATGTAGCCCCAGATATCGCGGTCGAAGTCGATCAGGATGGTGTTGAAGCGCGCAATGGCGTCAAACAGCTCGGCGATGTAGTCGTGCGGTTCGATTTGCGTGGTGTACGGGTTGAAGCCCAGGCCCAGCTCGTCTTCGATGAAGGCGCGGGCGTTGGCTTCCCAGTCGATCTGCGGGTAGGCCGACAGGTGGGCGTTGTAGTTGCCGACAGCGCCGTTGATTTTGCCCAGCAGCGGTACTGCAGCGACTTGAGCGATTTGACGCTCCAGACGGTACACCACGTTGGCCAGCTCTTTGCCCAGAGTGGTAGGCGAAGCCGGTTGGCCGTGGGTGCGCGACAGCATTGGCACGTCAGCAAAACGGATAGCCAGTTCGCGGATGGCTTGAGCGGTCTGGCGCATCAGCGGCAGCATCACGTCATCACGGCCTTCGCGCAGCATCAGGGCGTGGGACAGGTTGTTGATGTCCTCGCTGGTGCAGGCAAAGTGGATGAACTCACTGACGTTGGCCAGTTCAGGCAGCTTGGCGGCCTGTTCCTTGAGCAGGTACTCAATGGCTTTAACGTCGTGGTTGGTGGTGCGCTCGATCTCTTTGACGCGCTCGGCGTGCTCCAGAGAGAAGTTTTCGGCCAGTTCGTTCAGAACGGCGTTGGCTTCGGCGGAGAAGGCCGGAACTTCAGGGATGGCAGCGTGAGCGGCCAGGCGCTGGAGCCAGCGAACTTCAACCAGAACGCGGGCACGGATCAGGCCGTACTCGCTGAAAATTGGGCGCAGGGCCTGGGTTTTGCCGGCGTAGCGGCCGTCAACAGGGGAAACCGCAGTGAGCGAAGAGAGCTGCATGGGGTGTTCTCGGACAGTCGGGCAACGAAATGGGGCGCGTATCATACATGAAAAAAACAGCCGGTCCGCTGCCAACTGACCGGCGTCTTACGCGTAACGAGGTTGCAACGTGTTGGTACTGGCGTGTTTCAGTTGCCACGCAGCATCGGATAAAGCTCTTTGAGCAGCTTGCGGCGGCTGAAAACCAGCTGCCAGCGATGACCGCCCAATTGGCGCCACAGCCGTGCGGAACGTATACCGGCCAGCAATAGCGCGCGAATTTTTGCCGCATTGTTCGGTTGTTGCAGGTTGCGCATGTCGCCGTGTACCTGGATGCGCTGACGCAGGGTGCTCAGGGTGTCCTGATACAGCCCGCCGCAGGCCGCCACCACGTTTTCGTGGGTGGGGCCGAAGTGCTCAACCTGGGACTGGATTTGCGGCAGGCGCTTGCCAATCAGCTCAAGCATGTCATCGCGCTTGGCCAGTTGACGCTCAAGCCCGAGCATCGACAGGGCGTAGCGCAGCGGCTCGCGCTGCAGGGTGTTCGGGTCGCGCTCAAGGGCGCCAATCAGTGCCCGATAGCCTTCGCGCAGGTTGCTGTCGTCACCGCCATAGACCTCAAGGGTGTCCTTGGGGTCGCGTACCAGCAGGCTGCCCAGCATGCAGGCCAGGTCGGCTTCGCTGATCTGGCCGGTCTTGGCGATCTTGTCGACCAGCACCGCGGCAAAAAACACGCCGCCCAGGGCTACCAGTTGCTCCTGAATCGGGTTCATGCGCGGTGGCCCTTGCTGGTCCACGGCTCGGCCACTTCGATCACGCCGCCGCCCAGGCACACTTCACCGTCGTAAAACACCACGGACTGGCCGGGGGTGACCGCGCGTTGCGGGTCGTCGAAGGTGGCGCGATAGCCGGTAGCGGTTTTTTCAAGGGTGCACGGCTGGTCGCTCTGGCGATAGCGGACCTTGGCGGTCAGGCGCAGCGGGCTGCTCAGGTCGATCGGGTTGACCCAATAGATCTCGGAGGCAAGCAGGGCGCGGGAGAACAGCCACGGGTGGTCATTGCCTTGGCCAACGATCAGCTCGTTGTGCTCCAGGTCTTTGATCAGCACGTACCACGGCTCGTCACTGGCGTCTTTGAGGCCGCCGATGCCCAGGCCCTGGCGTTGGCCGATGGTGTGGTACATCAGGCCGTGGTGGCGGCCGATCACTTCACCTTCGGTGGTTTTGATTTCACCCGGCTGCGCGGGCAGGTACTGCTTGAGGAAGTCACTGAAGCGGCGCTCGCCAATAAAGCAGATACCGGTGGAGTCTTTCTTTTTGGCGGTGGCCAGGCCGTGTTTCTCGGCAATGCGGCGCACTTCCGGTTTTTCCAGTTCGCCTACCGGGAACAAGGTCTTGGCAATCTGCTCACCACCGACGGCGTGCAGGAAGTAGCTCTGGTCCTTGTTCGGGTCGAGGCCCTTGAGCAGCTCTGTGCGGCCGTCAATGTCGCGACGGCGCACGTAGTGGCCGGTAGCGATCAGATCTGCGCCGAGCATCAGGGCGTAGTCGAGGAACGCCTTGAACTTGATTTCGCGGTTGCACAGGATGTCCGGGTTGGGCGTGCGCCCGGCCTTGTATTCGGCCAGGAAGTGCTCAAACACGTTGTCCCAGTATTCGGCGGCAAAGTTGGCAGTGTGCAGCTTGATGCCAATTTTGTCGCACACGGCCTGGGCGTCTGCCAGGTCATCCATGGCGGTGCAGTAATCCGTTCCGTCGTCTTCCTCCCAGTTCTTCATGAACAGGCCTTCCACCTGATAGCCCTGCTCCATGAGCAGAACGGCGGAAACGGAAGAGTCTACACCGCCGGACATGCCGACGATGACGCGCTGTTGTTCGGGGGCGACTAAGGCTGGATCACGCATAGGGTTTCAATGAGTGCCTTGAAAAAGGACGCGATTCTATCAGGCCCGAGCGCTCAAGGCTAAACCGAAGGGCGGATTAACGTGAGGTCGAACAATTGGCCGCTCAGATAATCGTCGATGCACTGCAAGCTCAGCTCGCTGCGCCAGCGCTGGCGTTGCGCTATCAGCTCGTCGCGGGTCAGCCATTGCGGGCCGATGATGCCGGTGTCCAGGGTGTATTCGGGGTGATGTTTGACAGCTTTGCCGGCAAAGCATACGCGCTGATACGTCACGCCGTTGCTCGGGGCGGTGTACAGGTAGATGCCGATGACCCCGGTCAGCTCGACGTCGTAACCGGTTTCTTCGAGGGTTTCGCGTATCGCCGCTTCAATCAGGGTTTCGTTCGGGTCCAGGTGTCCGGCGGGCTGATTGAGCACGGCGCGCTCGCCGCTGTACTCCTCGACCATCAAAAAACGGCCATTGTCTTCAACGACCGTGGCGACAGTGATGTGGGGTTTCCATTCCATTAAGGGGGTTCTCGGTTTTTTGGGAGAGTTTTCTGGATGCTACAGAAAGTTTGCGCCAAGCCCAAAACTGTAGTCGCTGCCGAAGGCTGCGATCGGTTGCGAAGCGACCGTAAACTACAGCAATACTGCGTGGTGTGGCTTTACGCCGGCTTCGCCGTCGATCGCAGCCTTCGGCAGCGACTACAGGGTTGCGAGCACCCTGAAAGCACAAACCCCGGCGTCGTGGGCCGGGGTCTGTGCTGTTGCCTGTTGCTCTTACACCAGAGAAGCGATGATCTCGTTCAGCGTGGCGCTAGGGCGCATTACGGTGCTCACCTTGTCGGCGTCGGCGTGGTAGTAACCACCGATGTCAACAGGCTTGCCCTGCACGGCGTTGAGTTCGGCAACGATTTTTGCCTCATTCTCGGTCATGGCTTTTGCCACTGGGGCAAACAGGGCTTGCAGCTCTTTGTCTTCAGTCTGGGCCGCCAAGGCTTGAGCCCAGTACAGCGCCAGGTAGAAGTGGCTGCCGCGGTTGTCGATGTTGCCGACTTTGCGCGATGGCGATTTGTTGTTGTCGAGGAACTGGCCAGTGGCCTGGTCCAGGGTTTTGGCCAACACCAACGCTTTTGCGTTGTTGTAGGTGGTGCCCAGGTGCTCCAGGGAAGCAGCCAGTGCCAGGAACTCACCCAGCGAGTCCCAACGCAGGAAGTTTTCTTCCAGCAGTTGTTGCACGTGCTTGGGTGCCGAACCGCCTGCGCCAGTTTCGAACAGGCCGCCGCCATTCATCAGCGGGACGATCGAGAGCATTTTGGCGCTGGTGCCCAGTTCCATGATCGGGAACAGGTCAGTCAGGTAGTCGCGCAGTACGTTGCCGGTTACCGAGATGGTGTCCAGGCCGGCACGGGTGCGCTCCAGGGTGAACTTCATGGCGTCTACAGGCGACATGATGCGAATGTCCAGACCGCTGGTGTCGTGATCTTTCAGGTAGGTTTCAACCTTTTTGATCATTTCTGCGTCGTGGGCACGCTTAGGGTCCAGCCAGAATACAGCCGGGGTGTTGCTGGCGCGGGAGCGGTTAACGGCCAGTTTGACCCAGTCGCGGATCGGCGCGTCTTTGGCCTGGCACATGCGCCAGATGTCGCCTTCCTCAACCTTTTGTTCCATCAGCACGTTGCCGTTGCTGTCGGTTACCCGAACAACGCCAGGGGTTTTGATCTGGAAGGTTTTGTCGTGCGAGCCGTACTCTTCGGCTTTTTGCGCCATCAGGCCAACGTTTGGCACGCTGCCCATGGTGGTTGGATCGAAAGCACCGTGCTTTTTGCAGTCTTCGATCGTGGCCTGGTAGATAGTTGCGTAGCAACGATCCGGGATGATGGCCTTGGTGTCTTGCAGTTGGCCTTCGGTGTTCCACATTTTGCCGGAATCACGAATCATCGCTGGCATCGAGGCGTCAACAATCACGTCGCTTGGTACGTGCAGGTTGGTGATGCCTTTGTCAGAGTTGACCATCGCCAGAGCAGGGCGGTTGGCGTAGACAGCCTGGATGTCAGCTTCGATTTCAGCTTGCTTCTCGGCTGGCAGTGCCTTGATACGGGCGTACAGGTCGCCAATACCGTTGTTCAGGTTGAAACCGATTTCTTTCAGGACGTCGGCGTGTTTGGCCAGCGCGTCCTTGTAGAACTCAGCCACGATCTGACCAAACATGATCGGGTCGGAAACCTTCATCATGGTGGCTTTCAAGTGAACCGAGAACAGCACGCCTTGTTTCTTGGCGTCTTCGATTTCGGCCGCTACGAACTTGCGCAGGGCATTTTTGCTCATGACGGAGCAATCGATGATCTCGCCGGCTTGTACGGCGGTTTTTTCCTTCAGGACGGTAGTGGTGCCGTCTTGAGCGATCAGTTCGATTTTAACGCTATCCGGGGCTTCGATCAGGGCCGCTTTTTCGCTGCCGTAGAAGTCGCCTTCGCTCATGTGAGCCACGTGGGACTTGGAGTCTGCAGCCCAGGCGCCCATTTTGTGCGGGTGCTTGCGAGCGTAGTTTTTAACCGACAGTGGTGCGCGGCGGTCCGAGTTGCCTTCGCGCAGTACCGGGTTTACGGCGCTGCCCATGACCTTGCTGTAACGCGCTTTGATATCTTTCTCGGCGTCAGTCGTCGCGGTGTCCGGGTAGTCAGGGATGTTGAAGCCCTGTGCTTGCAGTTCCTTGATGGCAGCTTGCAGCTGAGGAACCGAGGCGCTGATGTTAGGCAGCTTGATGATGTTGGCTTCAGGGGTAACAGCCAGGGCGCCCAGTTCGGCGAGGTGGTCTGCTACGGCCTTGTCACCCAATTGCTCGGGGAAGCTGGCGAGGATGCGGCCTGCCAAAGAGATGTCGCGCGTCTCAACGTCAATATCAGCGCTGGCGGTGAAAGCCTCGATGATAGGCAGCAGTGAATAGGTGGCGAGCGCCGGAGCTTCGTCGGTGAAGGTGTAGATGATCTTCGAACGGTTGGGCATTTCGGATTAACTCTCTTCTTTGCTGAGCGTGCTCAGATACTCGAGATGCGCAGGGTAGGCGCTTTCGTACACAGTGAACAATGAGCCGAAAGTCGAGGTTCTTCGCTGTGATGTGAATGCATCAGTAGAGCGTCAAGCGGTCGAGCCGGGGTAACGGCTCAGCCTTTCTAGGCCTGAAAGACTCATTCCAGTAGGTGTTGCTGAGTGACTCCGTGGTCACCGGCGCAGTATACATAGGTCACTAAGGTTGCTGCGAGGGGGGTGGCCTAACACAAATCATCAATTGGTCTAAGAACCTGCGGCAAAATGCCCTTGGTTTTGGCTTGATGCCCCCGTGTTTACAGGGTTTTTCTGGGGTTTTGAAGGTGGGATGTGCACGTGCATGGCGGCAAGTGCAATAAAAAAACGGCCGATTCGTGTGTGAGAATCGGCCGTTCTTCATGACGAGCTGTGCTCGCGGGCTCAGACCGACAGGCGGGTGGCCCCTGATGCAGTCACGGGTTGCGGCGTCAGCACCTTGGCGTCGGTGATTGCCACAGCGTGCAGGCCTTTGGGCCCTTGAATGATTTCAAAGCTGACAGGCTGGCCTGCTTTCAGCGTTTTGTAGCCGTCCATCTGAATGGCGGAAAAATGGGCGAAGAAGTCGATTGAATGTCCATGCTCGTCGATGCCTTCCTTGGCTTCCGTATTGATAAAGCCGAAGCCTTTGGCGTTGTTAAACCACTTGACCTTGCCTTGCATACTCATCTCCCTCTGCTGCAAACAACTCCATCACTGGAGTATCATCCAGTTCACTCGCGCAGAAACCACGAAATATGGTTGACTGCACGGACCTTTATTACCCACTGTGGGTTCTATTGGTTGTAACACCGTTTTACCGATAGTCAAGGTCACGCGGCGGCGCAGTTGAAATTTGCTACGCCTGCCTCCATCACTGTAATCGATCAAAGACGAACCTTTCTTTCCATGCATGCAATCAGCCAGATTCGACTAACATCCAATCATGATCAGCCCGATTATGATGACGAAGATTCCGCTGGCTTGGCTGTGCAAGAGGCTAAGCCTGCGCTTCAGGCGCCGCCGATGTACAAGGTGGTTTTGTTCAACGATGACTACACACCCATGGATTTCGTTGTCGAAGTGCTTGAGGTGTTTTTTAACTTGAATCGCGAATTGGCGACCAAGGTCATGCTGGCCGTTCATACAGAAGGACGGGCAGTGTGCGGCATCTTTACCCGCGACATCGCCGAGACCAAGGCGGCGCAGGTAAACCAGTACGCACGCGAAAGCCAGCATCCGCTACTCTGTGAAATCGAGAAGGACGGTTAACGCCGACCACTTGGGTATGAGGTGAAGCCATGTTAAATCGCGAGCTCGAAGTCACCCTCAATCTGGCCTTCAAGGAAGCACGCTCAAAGCGTCATGAGTTCATGACGGTCGAGCACCTCCTTCTAGCGCTTCTGGATAATGAGGCGGCCGCAACCGTTCTACGCGCCTGTGGCGCAAACCTCGACAAACTCAAGCATGACCTGCAAGAGTTTATTGATTCCACCACCCCCCTGATCCCTGTCCACGACGAAGACCGTGAAACTCAGCCAACCCTGGGTTTTCAACGCGTCTTGCAGCGCGCTGTGTTCCACGTACAAAGCTCCGGCAAGCGTGAAGTTACCGGCGCTAATGTGCTGGTGGCGATTTTCAGTGAGCAAGAAAGCCAGGCGGTGTTCTTTCTCAAGCAGCAGAGCGTTGCCCGCATCGATGTGGTCAACTTCATCGCCCACGGGATTTCCAAAGTGCCGGGCCATGGCGATCACGCTGAAAACGAGAACGAAATGCAGGATGAAGAGGGCGGTGAGTCGTCGTCTTCAAGCAATCCTTTGGATGCTTACGCCAGCAACCTGAACGAGCTGGCCCGCCAGGGCCGGATTGACCCGCTGGTGGGGCGTGAAAACGAAGTTGAGCGCGTTGCGCAGATTCTGGCGCGTCGCCGTAAAAACAACCCGCTGCTGGTGGGCGAGGCAGGCGTGGGTAAAACCGCGATTGCAGAAGGCCTGGCCAAGCGCATCGTTGATAACCAGGTGCCGGACCTGCTGGCCAACAGCATCGTCTATTCGCTGGATCTGGGTGCATTGCTGGCCGGTACCAAGTACCGCGGCGATTTCGAGAAGCGCTTCAAGGCGTTGCTCGGCGAGCTGAAAAAGCGTCCGCAAGCCATTTTGTTCATCGACGAGATCCACACCATTATTGGTGCAGGCGCGGCGTCCGGTGGCGTAATGGATGCTTCCAACCTGCTCAAGCCCCTGCTGTCCTCGGGTGAGATCCGTTGCATTGGTTCGACCACGTTCCAGGAATTTCGCGGGATCTTTGAAAAAGACCGTGCCCTGGCGCGACGCTTCCAGAAAGTCGACGTGTCCGAACCTTCGGTTGAAGACACCATCGGTATTCTGCGTGGCCTCAAAGGGCGTTTCGAGCAGCATCACGGTATTGAATACACTGATGAGGCCCTGCGTGCGGCGTCCGAGCTGGCGTCACGCTACATCAATGACCGGCACATGCCGGACAAAGCCATTGACGTGATCGACGAGGCGGGGGCGTATCAGCGCCTGCAGCCGGTTGAAAAGCGCGCCCAGCGCATCGATGTGCAACAGGTCGAAGACATCGTGGCGAAAATCGCCCGTATTCCGCCTAAGAGCGTCTCCAGCTCCGATAAAGAGCTGCTGCGTAACCTTGAGCGCGACCTCAAGCTGACGGTGTTTGGTCAGGATGCGGCGATTGATTCCTTGTCGACGGCCATCAAGCTGTCGCGTGCCGGGCTCAAGTCGTCAGACAAGCCTGTCGGTTCGTTCCTGTTCGCAGGCCCGACCGGTGTGGGTAAAACCGAAGCTGCGCGCCAGTTGTCCAAGGCGCTGGGCGTCGAGCTGATTCGCTTTGACATGTCCGAGTACATGGAGCGCCACACCGTATCGCGTCTGATCGGTGCGCCTCCAGGTTATGTCGGGTTTGATCAGGGCGGCCTGCTCACCGAAGCCATCACCAAGCAACCGCACTGCGTGCTGCTGCTGGATGAAATCGAGAAGGCGCACCCTGAGGTCTTCAACCTGCTGCTGCAGGTCATGGACCACGGCACGCTGACCGACAACAACGGGCGCAAGGCTGACTTCCGTAACGTGATCATCATCATGACCACGAACGCGGGTGCAGAGACGGCTTCGCGGGCATCGATCGGCTTTACCTTGCAAGATCACGCCACCGATGCAATGGAAGTGATCAAGAAGAGCTTCACCCCTGAGTTCCGTAACCGCCTGGACACCATCATTCAATTTGGTCGCCTCAGCCATGAAGTGATCAAGCACGTGGTGGACAAGTTCCTCACCGAGTTGCAAGTGCAGCTGGAAGACAAGCACGTGCAGTTGGTGGTGACCGATGCCGCGCGCGGCTGGCTGGCGGCTGGCGGCTACGACGTGACCATGGGCGCCCGCCCGATGGCGCGTCTGATTCAGGACAAAATCAAGCGTCCACTGGCTGAAGAGATTCTCTTTGGTGAGCTGGCTGATCACGGCGGTGTGGTTAACATCGACCTCAAAGACGGCGAGCTGATCTTCGAGTTTGAAACAGACGTTGAAATGGCTTGATGTGACCGTGAAATAAAAAAAGCGCCGAAAGGCGCTTTTTTTATAGGTAAACCCTGTAGGAGCTGCCGCCTCGTCTTCGACGCCGCGCTGTCGCGTAGCAAGCAGGCCGGCGAGTATCTTCAGCATCCCCCAATCGGTTCCCTCTCCTGCGGGAGAGGGCTAGGGTGAGGGGGGCTTAGATCAAGAGATCGCGAGGCAAGCTCGCTCCTACAGTCAGGGCTGGCGTTCGTCATATCGCAGGCAAACAAAAACGCCCGGCAGAGCCGGGCGTCTTGTATTGACTTGATTAACGAGCGCGGTAAGTGATGCGCCCTTTGCTCAAGTCATAGGGCGTCAGTTCGACGCGCACTTTGTCACCGGTAAGAATACGAATGTAGTTCTTGCGCATCTTGCCGGAAATATGCGCGGTTACGACGTGCCCATTTTCCAACTCCACACGAAACATGGTGTTGGGCAGGGTGTCGACGACAGTGCCTTCCATTTCGAAGCTGTCTTCTTTCGACATGCAGTAAAGCCCTCGGTGTCCAGTGAATGGCCCGGTGCAACTGCGCCAGGCAAAAGCGGCGTGCATTGTGCCCGAAAAGTAGGGTTTAAGCCAAGGGGTTCAGTAAAGAGTGCTCCATCTCTGATTAATCAGCAGCTCAATGGGCCGATATTCAGTCTTGTAATTCATCTTTTTGCAGTTCTTGATCCAGTACCCGAGGTACAGCGCATTCAGCCCCAGGCGGCGGGTTTCGGCAATTTGCCAGAGAATCCCGTAACGGCCCAGGCTGCGGCGCTCTTCGTCAGGCTCGTAGAACGTATACACCGCTGACAAACCATTGGGCAGCACGTCAGTGACCGCCACGGCCAGTAACCGTCCGTCGAGACGGAACTCGTAAAACGTCGAGAACGGCAAGTCGCGCACCAAAAACGTCGAAAATTGCTCACGGCTTGGCGGGTACATGTCGCCGTCTGCGTGCCGTAGTTCGATGTAGCGCTTGTAGAGGGCGAAGTACTCATCGCTAAAACTGGGCTTGGCGGCCTTGACCTGAAGGTCGGCATTGCGTTTGAAAATACGCTTTTGCTGGCGATTGGGGATAAACGTCTGTACCGGGATGCGGGCAGGTGTACACGCATCGCAATTCACGCAATGGGGTCGATAAAGGTGGTCGCCACTGCGACGAAAGCCCATTTCGGACAAGTCGGCATAGACCTGCACATCCATCGGCTGGCTGGGATCGAGGAACAGCGTGGTAGCCTGTTCATCGGGCAGGTAGCTGCAAACGTGAGGTTGAGTGGCATAAAACTTCAAGCGCGCCAGCTCGGTCATGATGGGCCCTCAGGGAAATCTTTGAATTAAGTGTAAGCCAGCCAGCAGAACTCGCCTATCAAACCCACTCTGCGTTTGTAGGTAGATCGAGATGTTTGTGTAGGTAATCGGCGAATTGTTGTCGTGGGATTGATCGGGCGCCCAGGCTTTCGAGGTGATTGGTCGGCATCTGGCAGTCAATCAGCACAAAGCCCCAGGCCTTCAAATGACTGACCAGCGTCGCAAACCCCACTTTTGAGGCGTTGTCTGCGCGGCTGAACATGGACTCGCCAAAAAACAATTGGCCCATCGCCAGGCCGTACAAGCCGCCAACCAGTTCGCCGTTGTCCCAGACTTCTACCGAGTGCGCGTGGCCGCGTGCGTGAAGCTCGATGTAGGCATCTTGCATTTTTTCGGTAATCCACGTGCCGTCGGCATAGCTTCGTGGTTCGGCGCAGGCTCGAATAACCCCTTCGAAGTCGCGGTCGAACGTCACGTGGTAACGTTGCTGGCGCAATAGTTTTGCCAGGCTGCGCGAGACATGCAGCTCTTGCGGGAATAACACCGTGCGCGGGTCTGGCGACCACCAGAGTATCGGCTGGCCTTCGGAAAACCACGGGAAGCAGCCATGGCGATAGGCCTGGATCAGCCGGTCAGGGGACAGATCGCCGCCGGCGGCGAGCAAGCCATTGGGTTCGCGCATGGCCGTTGTCAGTGGCGGGAATGTCAGGGTGTCGCGTTTTAACCAGGTCAGCATGGCAATCGGTCTTACAGAAGAGGGGAGGGGGCTGCAACTCTGTCGCGTTGCCGCGGTCTGAGTCGAGCGGATCCGTGGCTGTCGCGACAGCGCTATAAGTCTTTGTCACACAAGGCAATGCATGCTCAAATTGGCGGCTCTCGGGCAGGCACATGATGATCGCGCCCGGCGCTGGCGTCAGCGTGGCATCCACGGCTTAAACCCGTACAATGGCCCGCCTGTTTGAGCTGTTCTAAACTGCACAACATTCGCCTCACTCCCTGGCGGGCTGGTCTTGGGGTGACGAGTCATATTACAAGGCTGTGTGCAAGGCTAGTCCAGTTTCATGTCTGAACTTGTCACCTGCTCGAATTGAGCAGTATTTTGCAGTCAATCAATTGTTGGGCGCGCCACAGGCGCAGGAAAAGACGCGTTTTGAAGAAATCCACAGCAGCACCTAAAACAGTTCCACTCTGGCGTCAGCAATTGCACTACCGGCTCAAGGAAGGTGCACTGCTCGCTATTGGCGCTCTATGCCTGTTCATGATGATGGCCTTGCTGACCTACGGTAAGGACGACCCCGGCTGGAGCCACAACAGCCGCGTAGTGGATGTGCAGAACTTTGGCGGGCCTGCGGGCGCCTACAGTGCGGACATCCTGTTCATGGTGCTCGGCTATTTTGCCTACATCTTCCCGCTGCTGCTGGCGATCAAGGCGTATCAGATTTTCCGCGAGCGGCATCAGCCGTGGCAGTGGAGCGGCCTGCTGTTTTCGTGGCGGCTGGTCGGCCTGATCTTTCTTGTGCTTTCAGGTGCCGCGCTGGCGCACATTCACTTTCATTCTGCCAGCGGCTTGCCCGCCGGTGCTGGTGGTGCTCTGGGCGAAAGCCTGGGGGATCTGGCGAAGAACGCGCTGAACATTCAAGGCAGTACCTTGCTGCTGATCGCCTTGTTCCTGTTCGGTTTGACTGTTTTTACCGATTTGTCGTGGTTCAAGGTCATGGACGTGACCGGCAAAATCACCCTTGATCTGTTCGAGTTGATCCAGGGCGCCGCGAATCGCTGGTGGTCTGACCGTAACGAGCGCAAGCAACTCGTTGCGCAACTGCGTGAAGTCGACACACGGGTTAACGAAGTGGTCGCCCCAAGCGTTCCCGACAAGCGTGAGCAGGCCAAGGCCAAAGAGCGCCTGATTGAACGTGAACAGGCGCTGACCAAGCACATGACCGAGCGTGAAAAACACGTGCCGGCCGTGATTACCCCGGCACCGGCCAAAGCGCCGGAGCCGAGCAAGCGTGTGCAAAAAGAGAAACAAGTGCCGCTGTTTGTCGACAGCGCGGTTGAAGGCACCTTGCCTCCGATCTCGATTCTGGACCCGGCCGAGAAGAAACAGCTCAACTACTCCCCTGAATCCCTCGCGGCTGTTGGCCATTTGCTTGAGATCAAGCTCAAGGAATTCGGGGTCGAGGTGGCGGTGGACTCGATTCATCCGGGTCCGGTCATTACCCGTTATGAAATTCAGCCAGCGGCCGGGGTCAAGGTCAGCCGTATCGCCAACCTGGCCAAAGACCTGGCACGTTCGCTGGCCGTGACCAGCGTGCGGGTGGTTGAGGTTATTCCGGGTAAAACCACGGTGGGCATCGAGATCCCCAACGAGGATCGCCAGATCGTGCGCTTCTCCGAAGTGCTGTCGACCCCTGAGTTCGATGACGCCAAATCGCCAGTTACCTTGGCCTTGGGTCATGACATTGGCGGCAAGGCGGTGATTACCGACCTGGCAAAAATGCCGCACTTGCTGGTGGCCGGTACCACCGGTTCCGGTAAGTCGGTGGGCGTGAACGCGATGATCCTGTCGATCCTGTTCAAGTCCGGGCCGGAAGACGCCAAACTGATCATGATCGACCCGAAAATGCTTGAGCTGTCGATCTACGAAGGCATTCCGCACTTGCTCTGCCCGGTTGTGACCGACATGAAAGACGCGGCCAACGCCCTGCGCTGGAGCGTTGCCGAGATGGAGCGCCGCTACAAGCTGATGGCCAAGATGGGCGTACGTAACCTGGCCGGTTTCAACCAGAAGATCAAAGATGCCGAAGCGGCGGGTGAGCCAATCAGCGATCCGCTGTACAAGCGCGAAAGCATCCATGACGAAGCGCCGCTGCTGACCAAACTGCCGACCATCGTGGTGGTGGTCGACGAATTTGCCGACATGATGATGATCGTCGGCAAAAAGGTCGAAGAACTGATTGCCCGTATTGCCCAGAAAGCGCGGGCAGCCGGGATTCACTTGATCCTCGCGACCCAGCGCCCATCGGTAGACGTGATCACCGGTCTGATCAAGGCCAACATCCCGACCCGTATGGCGTTCCAGGTATCGAGCAAGATTGACTCGCGTACCATCATCGACCAGGGCGGCGCCGAACAACTGCTGGGCCACGGTGACATGCTCTACATGCCGCCAGGCACCAGCTTGCCGATTCGGGTGCACGGTGCGTTCGTGTCTGACGAAGAAGTGCACCGTGTGGTTGAAGCCTGGAAACAGCGTGGTACGCCGGACTACAACGATGACATTCTGGCGGGCGTCGAAGAGCCGGGCAGCGGCTTTGATGGCGGTAGCAGTGAAGGCGGCGATGACGCTGAAACCGACGCGCTGTACGACGAGGCTGTGCAGTTCGTGCTCGAAAGTCGTCGCGCTTCGATCTCTGCGGTTCAACGCAAACTGAAGATTGGCTACAACCGCGCGGCACGCATGATCGAGTCCATGGAAATGGCCGGGGTTGTGACCGCAATGAACACCAACGGCTCGCGCGAAGTGATAGCGCCGGCTCCAATGCGCGACTGATCTGCTCGCAGGTAAGCTGCAAGCAGGGTTTAACTAATCAATGAGGATTTCCATGCGTTTTGTCAGCATGTTGTTGCTACCGGTTTTGG
Source organism: Pseudomonas helleri (assembly GCF_045830615.1). Classification (NCBI taxonomy): domain Bacteria; kingdom Pseudomonadati; phylum Pseudomonadota; class Gammaproteobacteria; order Pseudomonadales; family Pseudomonadaceae; genus Pseudomonas; species Pseudomonas helleri. The sequence goes on from NZ_CP174501.1 coordinate 1,774,532, forward strand.
CGTTGACTGCCTTTTCCGCCAGTGCCGCTCCGGCGGATGTACAGAGCCTGACCAACCTTCTGGAACGGTCGAAAACGTTGACGGCCAATTTTTCTCAGTTGACCCTCGATGGCAGCGGCACCCAGTTGCAAGACACCAAAGGGCAAATGGCCTTGCAGCGTCCGGGGTTGTTCTACTGGCACACCGATGCGCCTAACGAGCAGACAATGGTTTCCGATGGCCAGAAAGTTACTTTGTGGGACCCGGACCTGGAGCAGGTCACCATCAAGAAGCTTGATCAGCGCCTGACCCAGACCCCGGCCTTGCTGCTCTCGGGTGATGTCTCAAAAATCAGCGAAAGCTTTGAAATCACCTCCAGGCAGTCGGGTGAGGTGATCGACTTCACGCTCAAGCCAAAAACCAAAGACACCCTGTTTGACTCGCTGAACCTGTCGTTTCGCAGTGGCCTGATCAATAACATGCGTCTGGTTGATAGCGTGGGTCAGCGCACTGATCTGCTGTTCACCGGGGTCAAGGCCAACGAGCCGATCCCGGCTTCAAAATTCAAGTTCGATATCCCGAAAGGGGCTGATGTCATCCAGGAATAAGCCCTGGACGAGGTTTCAAACGCTGCTATGGATCTGTTTCGAAGTGCACCGATTGCCCAGCCCTTGGCCGCCCGTCTACGGGCGACCAATCTGGATGAGTATGTCGGTCAACAACACCTGCTCGCCCGGGGCAAGCCCCTGCGTGAAGCGCTGGAGCAGGGCGCGCTGCACTCGATGATCTTCTGGGGGCCGCCCGGTGTGGGTAAAACCACACTGGCGCGGCTGCTGGCTGAAGTCTCGGATGCTCATTTTGAAACGGTCTCGGCCGTCCTGGCCGGGGTCAAAGAGATCCGCCAGGCGGTGGAAATCGCCAAGCAGCAAGCCGGCCAGTACGGGCGGCGGACCATTCTGTTTGTCGACGAAGTGCACCGCTTCAACAAGTCGCAGCAAGATGCGTTCTTGCCCTACGTTGAAGACGGCACCCTGATTTTTATCGGTGCGACCACCGAAAACCCCTCCTTTGAGCTCAACAACGCGCTGTTGTCGCGGGCAAGGGTCTACGTGCTCAAAAGCCTCGACGAGGCGGCGTTGCGCAAGTTGGTAAACCGGGCGTTGACCGAAGACAAAGGCCTGGGCAAGCGCGGTCTGACCTTGGGCGATGAGGGTTTCCAGACGTTGCTCAGGGCCGCTGATGGCGATGGTCGACGTTTGCTAAATCTGCTGGAAAACGCCTCTGACCTGGCCGAAGACCACAGTGAAATCGGCGTCGACCTGTTGCATGACTTGCTGGGCGATACCCAGCGTCGCTTCGACAAAGGCGGTGAGGCGTTTTACGACCAGATCTCGGCCTTGCACAAATCGGTGCGCGGCTCCAACCCGGACGGTGCGCTGTACTGGTTTGCGCGCATGATCGACGGCGGTTGCGACCCGCTGTACATCGCCCGCCGGGTGGTGCGCATGGCCAGCGAAGACATCGGCAACGCTGACCCGCGAGCCTTGAGCCTGTGCCTGTCAGCCTGGGACGTGCAAGAGCGTCTCGGCAGCCCCGAAGGCGAGCTGGCCGTGGCCCAGGCCATCACTTACCTGGCCTGTGCGCCGAAAAGCAACGCGGTGTACATGGGCTTCAAGGCCGCGCTGCGCAGCGCCGCCGAATACGGTTCGCTCGAAGTCCCGCTGCATTTGCGCAATGCGCCGACCAAGCTCATGAAGCAATTGGGTTATGGCGACGAATACCGTTACGCCCACGATGAGCCAGATGCGTATGCTGCCGGTGAAGACTACTTCCCGGACGAGCTGGAGCCGTTACCGTTGTATCAGCCCGTCCCGCGCGGGCTCGAATTGAAGATTGGCGAGAAGCTTAAACACCTGGCTGCACTGGATCGGGCCAGCCCTCTACAGCGGAGAAAACCTTGATTCCTTTGATCGCTGCGGTAACGGTGGGCGGTATTGCAGGTACATTGTTGCGTTTCGCCACGGGCAATTGGGTGAACGCCAATTGGCCAAAGCACTTCTATACCGCGACATTGGCCGTTAATATCGTGGGCTGCCTGCTGATTGGCGTCCTTTACGGACTTTTTTTAATCCGCCCGGAAGTACCGATCGAAGTCCGCGCTGGATTAATGGTCGGTTTCCTGGGTGGTTTGACCACTTTTTCATCCTTTTCACTGGATACGGTGCGCCTGCTCGAAAGCGGGCAAGTGCCTTTAGCACTGGGCTATGCAGCCATCAGCGTATTCGGCGGGCTGCTTGCAACCTGGGCTGGCCTGTCCCTGACCAAACTTTGATAAACGAGAAACCGACATGCTCGATTCCAAACTGTTACGTACGAACCTGCAGGACGTAGCGGATCGCCTGGCATCCCGTGGCTTTAAGCTGGACGTGGCGCGCATCGACGCGCTGGAAGCCAAGCGTAAAGAAGTTCAAACCCTGACCGAGCGTCTGCAGGCTGAGCGCAATGCCATCTCCAAGAGCATTGGCCAGGCCAAGGCGCGCGGCGAAGACATCGCGCCACTGATGGCCAGTGTTGAAACCATGGGCAGCGATCTGGCCAACGGCAAGGTTGAGCTGGATGCCATCCAGACCGAACTGGACTCGATTCTGTTGAGCCTGCCGAACCTGCCGGATGAATCGGTGCCGGTGGGTGCGGACGAAGACGACAACGTCGAAGTTCGCCGCTGGGGCACGCCAAAAGCCTTTGATTTCGAAATCAAGGACCACGTCGCCCTGGGCGAGCAACACGGCTGGCTGGATTTTGAAACCGCGGCCAAATTGTCCGGTGCCCGTTTTGCTTTGCTGCGTGGGCCGATCGCTCGCCTGCACCGCGCCCTGGCGCAGTTCATGATCAACCTGCACATCAACGAGCACGGCTACGAAGAGGCTTACACGCCGTACCTGGTTCAAGCGCCTGCATTGCAGGGCACTGGCCAGTTGCCCAAGTTCGAAGAAGACCTGTTCAAGATCAGCCGCGAAGGCGAAGCCGATCTGTACTTGATCCCGACCGCTGAAGTGTCGCTGACCAACATCGTTGCGGGCGAAATCGTCGATCACAAATCGCTGCCGATCAAGTTTGTGGCGCACACGCCATGCTTTCGCAGTGAGGCCGGTGCTTCGGGTCGCGACACGCGCGGCATGATCCGTCAGCACCAGTTCGACAAAGTTGAGATGGTTCAGATCGTCGAGCCTTCGACCTCGATGGATGCACTGGAAGGCCTGGTCGGTAACGCCGAAAAGGTTCTGCAACTGCTCGAGCTGCCATACCGCACCTTGGCGCTGTGCACCGGCGACATGGGCTTCAGCGCAAGCAAAACCTACGATCTGGAAGTGTGGATCCCGAGCCAGGACAAGTACCGCGAGATCTCGTCGTGCTCCAACTGCGGCGATTTCCAGGCCCGTCGTATGCAGGCGCGTTTCCGTAACACCGAAACCGGCAAGCCTGAGCTGGTTCACACCCTCAACGGTTCCGGTCTGGCGGTCGGTCGTACACTGGTTGCCGTGCTGGAAAACTACCAGCAGGCCGACGGTTCGATCCGTGTGCCAGAAGTGCTCAAGCCTTACATGGGCGGTATTGAGGTCATCGGCTAAATGGAGTTTCTGCCGCTGTTTCATAACCTGCGTGGCCGCCGTGTGCTGGTGGTCGGCGGTGGCGAGATTGCCTTGCGCAAATCTCGCCTGCTGGCCGATGCCGGTGCGGTGTTGCGGGTCGTTGCGCCCGCGATAGAGCCACAGTTGTGCGAGTTGGTAAACAGTAGCGGCGGTGAGCAGGTGTTGCGCGGTTATGTCGAGGCCGACCTTGACGGGTGCGGGCTGGTCATCGCCGCCACCGACGATGAGCCGCTCAACGCTCAAGTGTCCGCTGATGCCCATCGACGTTGCGTGCCGGTCAACGTGGTCGACGCGCCTGCGCTGTGCAGCGTGATTTTCCCTGCCATCGTTGATCGCTCGCCGTTGATCGTTGCCATCTCCAGTGGCGGCGATGCGCCGGTGCTGGCGCGATTGATTCGGGCCAAGATTGAAACCTGGATCCCCTCGACATATGGGCAACTGGCGGGTCTGGCTGCGCGTTTTCGCAGTCAGGTTAAAACCCTGTTCCCGGATGTTCAGCAACGTCGTGGTTTCTGGGAAGACGTGTTTCAGGGGCCGATTGCCGACCGTCAACTGGCCGGGCAGGGCGCTGAGGCAAAACGTCTGCTTGAGGCCAAGATCAATGGCGAAGCGACGCTGACCACGGGTGAGGTTTACCTCGTGGGTGCCGGGCCGGGTGACCCGGATCTGCTGACCTTCCGCGCCCTGCGCCTCATGCAACAGGCGGACGTGGTGCTCTACGACCGTCTGGTGGCGCCGGCGATTCTGGAACTCTGCCGTCGCGATGCCGAGCGTATCTACGTAGGCAAACGACGTGCTGATCACGCGGTGCCGCAAGACCAGATCAACCAGCAACTGGTGGACTTGGCCAAGCAAGGCAAGCGCGTGGTGCGGCTCAAAGGCGGTGATCCGTTCATCTTTGGCCGTGGTGGCGAAGAAATCGAAGAGCTGGCAGCCCACGGGATTCCCTTCCAGGTGGTACCGGGCATTACCGCCGCCAGCGGTTGCGCGGCCTATGCCGGTATTCCGTTGACCCATCGTGACCACGCGCAATCCGTGCGTTTCGTGACAGGCCACCTAAAGGACGGCACCAGCAACTTGCCATGGAACGATCTTGTCGCTCCGGCGCAAACCTTGGTGTTCTACATGGGCCTGATTGGCTTGCCAATTATCTGCGAGCAACTGATTGCCCATGGTCGCTCGGCGGACACTCCGGCTGCATTGATCCAGCAAGGCACCACGTCTAACCAGCGAGTGTTTACCGGCACGTTGAAAGACCTGCCGACCCTGGTTGCAAAGCACGAAGTGCATGCCCCGACCCTGGTGATCGTCGGTGAAGTGGTGTTGCTGCGTGAGAAGCTGGCGTGGTTCGAAGGCGCCCAGTCGCAGGTTTAAAAGCTCCCTCACCCCAACCCTCTCCCAGGGGAGAGGGAGCTCTACCGAGGTGTTCTCAGCTTCAGTGCTTGGTTTGCAGGCCGCCGAACATCTACAACATCCCCCAATCAGTTCCTTCTCCCTTTGGGAGAGGGCTAGGGTGAGGGTTTTTTGATCTTGGGTTTCAGCTCCTGTTTTCTCCCACCAGGCTGTCGACCGACGGCACGCGGGTATCGCTTTCCATCTGGGCATCGTGCTCCAACTGGTGACTAAAGCGGTCCAGTGAGCCTTGCGCCGGTTGAGCGTCGCTGGCAAAGACCGGCGGGCTCAGCAGGTAAGCACTCAATAAGCGGCTCAACCCCGCCAGGCTATCAATGTGCGTGCGCTCATAGCCGTGGGTCGCGTCGCAACCAAATGCCAGCAAGGCACAGCGAATGTCGTGCCCCGCCGTGACGGCTGAATGCGCATCACTGAAGTAGTAACGGAACATATCGCGGCGTACCGGTATGTCGTTGTGGGTCGCCAAACCCAACAGGTGCCGTGACAAATGGTAGTCATACGGGCCCCCCGAATCCTGCATGGCCACGCTGACTGCATGTTCACTGGAATGCTGGCCCTCGGCGACGGGCGCAATATCAATGCCGACAAACTCACTCACGTCCCACGGCAAGGCTGCTGCCGCACCACTGCCGGTTTCTTCGGTGATGGTGAACAGCGGGTGGCAGTCGATCAGTGGTTGTTCACCACTCTCGACGATGGCTTTGAGTGCGGCCAGCAAGGCCGCAACACCGGCTTTGTCGTCCAGGTGCCGGGCGCTGATATGGCCACTTTCGGTGAACTCGGGCAGCGGGTCAAAGGCGACAAAATCCCCAATATTTACCCCCAGTGAATCGCAGTCGGCACGCGTCACGCAGTAGGCGTCCAGGCGCAACTCAATGTGGTCCCAGCTCACCGGCAATTCATCCACCGCGGTATTAAACGCATGACCGGACGCCATTAACGGCAACACGCTGCCGCGAATCACGCCGTTGTCGGTGAACAGGCTGACCCGGCTGCCTTCGGCAAAGCGGCTGGACCAGCAGCCAACCGGGGCCAGCACCAGGCGGCCGTTGTCTTTGATGGCCCGAACGCTGGCGCCAATGGTGTCCAGGTGAGCTGACACGGCGCGGTCCGGGCCGCTCTGCTGCCCTTTAATCGTGGCGCGCAAAGTGCCGCGTCGGGTCAATTCAAAGGGGATGCCCAATTCTTCAAGCCGCTCAGCGACGTAACGCACGATGGTGTCGGTAAACCCGGTCGGGCTGGGGATGGCAAGCATTTCCAGGAGAACCCGTTGCAGGTACTCAAGGTCCGGTTCTGGCAGGGCATGACTCATAAAAGCTCCTTTTGCGGGAGAGGCGGGACATAGGGGGTGATGACGTTTCAATGCAGGCGCTAAGAAACGTCAACAGACCCCACCGTTCAGGGTGCGGGCTGGCTGTGCGGAAACAGCAAGTCGATAAAGCGTTCGGCGGTGGGCTGCGGTTCATGGTTGGCCAGTCCGGCGCGCTCGTTCGCTTCGATAAACACGTACTCGGGCTGGTCGGCGCCGGGCACCATCATGTCGAGCCCGACCACCGGAATATCCAGTGCCCGGGCGGCCCGCACGGCCGCATCGGCGAGCACCGGGTGAAGGATGGCCGTGACGTCTTCCAGGCAGCCACCGGTATGCAAGTTGGCCGTGCGGCGCACCGCCAGCAACTGGCCAGCAGGCAGGATGCTGTCGTAGTCGTAACCTGCCGCTTGCACGGCACGCAGAGTTTCGGCGTCCAGCGGGATGCGGCTTTCGCCTTGGGTGGCGGCCTGGCGGCGACGGCTTTGCGCTTCGATCAGTTGGCGGACGTTGTGCTGGCCATCGCCGATAACCTGCGCCGGACGCCGAATGGCGGCCGCGACCACTTCATAACCAATCACTACGATGCGCAGGTCATGGCCTTCATGGAAGCTTTCGAGCAACACCCGGCTGTCAAAGGCCTGCGCCGCCTTGATCGCATCCTGTACGTGCTCAATGGTTTGCAGATCAACCGCCACCCCATTGCCTTGCTCGCCATCCAGAGGTTTGACCACCACCCGCAGGTGTTCTTCGAGAAACGCGAGGTTGTCATCGGCATTGCCTGCGCGTTGTTGCGTGGGCACGTTCAAGCCTGCGGCACTCAGCACTTTGTGGGTCAGGCTCTTGTCCTGACACAGGCTCATGCTGATGGAACTGGTCAGATCGGTCAGCGATTCGCGACAGCGAATGCGCCGTCCACCATGGCTGAGGGTGAACAGCCCGGAATTGGCGTCATCAATGTGCACATCGATGCCGCGTTTGTAGGCTTCCTCAACCAGAATCTGCGCATACGGGTTAAGCCCTGCCTCCGGGCCTGGGCCAAGAAACAGCGGTTGGTTGATACCGTTTTTACGTTTGATGGCAAAGGTCGAAAGGGTGCGAAAGCCCAATTTGCGGTAGAGGTTCTTCGCTTGCAGGTTGTTGTGCAGCACCGACAGGTCGAGATAACTCAGGCCGCGGCTCATAAAGTGTTCGACCAAGTGCCGCACCAGCACTTCGCCAACACCGGGGCGCGAGCACTGTGGGTCAACCGCCAGGCACCACAGGCTGCTGCCGTTTTCCGGGTCATGGAATGCCGTGTGGTGGTTCAGGCCCATGACGCTGCCAATCACCGCGCCGCTGTCCTCGTCTTCCGCTAGCCAGTACACCGGGCCACCGTTGTGGCGTGCGGTCAGCAAGTCCGGGTCGACCGGCAGCATGTTACGCGCCTGATACAAGGCATTGACCGCGCTCCAGTCCGCTTCGCTGCGCACTCGACGAATGCGGAAACCGCGAAACACCCGAGTTGCGGGACGGTAATCGGTGAACCACAGTCGCAAGGTGTCCGAGGGGTCGAGAAAAAGTTGTTGCGGTGACTGCGCCAAAACCTGTTGCGGCGCGGCCACATACAGGGCGATATCGCGTTCCCCGGCTTGTTCGTTCAGCAGTTCATTGGCCAGACGGGCAGGGTCGGGGAAGGTGTGCCCGATCAGCAAGCGACCCCAGCCGCAATGCACGGCGACCGGTTGCGCGTCCAGTGCACTGCCATCTTCGGCAAAGCGTGCCTGGAGTCGCTCGTAGGAGGGCGTTTGCCCTCGCAGTAAACGTTGGCTATAGGCGGTGGCAAGGGGTTTCATTGATCAAATTCCTTGTTCGCTCAGCCACAGATTCAGGGCTGCCAATTGCCACAGTTTGGAACCGTTCAGTGGCGTCAGTTGGCTTTGCGGATGGCTCAGCAAGCTATCCAGCATGGCCGGCTGAAACAGCCCGCGATCCTGGCTTGGGTCCAGCAATAGATCGCGTACCCAATTGCGCGTGTTGCCTTCCAGATGCTTAAGGCCGGGTACCGGGAAGTAGCCTTTTTTGCGGTCGATGACTTCGCTGGGGATTACCAGGCGCGCGGCTTCCTTGAGCACATGCTTGCCGCCGTTGGGCAGCTTGAAACGCGCCGGGATGCGCGCCGACAGTTCCGCCAGGCGGTAATCCAGAAACGGTGTGCGGGCCTCAAGGCCCCAGGCCATGGTCATGTTATCGACGCGTTTCACCGGGTCATCCACCAGCATGACTGTGCTGTCCAGACGCAGCGCCTTGTCGACGCCCGCATCCGCGCCGGGCTGGGCAAAGTGCTCGCGCACAAAGTCACCGGCAGCATCGTTGGCGGTCAGCCATTGTGGCTGCACCGTGGCCTGGTACTCGGCATAGCTGCGATCAAAAAAGGCCTCGCGGTAGGCCGCGTAAGGATCGCTGGCGCCGTCAACTTGCGGGTACCAGTGGTAACCGGCAAACAGTTCATCAGCGCCCTGGCCGCTTTGCACCACCTTGCAATGTTTGGCGACTTCGCGCGACAGCAGGTAAAAGGCGATGCAATCGTGACTGACCATCGGCTCGCTCATGGCCCGGAAGGCCGCCGGCAATTGCTCGATGATTTCGTTTTCGCCAATGCGTAACTGGTGATGACGGGTGCCGTAATGCTTGGCAATCAGATCCGAATACTCGAATTCATTCCCGCGCTCGCCGCCTGCGTCTGCAAAGCCAATGGAAAAGGTCGACAGGTCTTGTACGCCGACTTCCCGCAGCAAACCGACCAGCAGGCTGGAGTCGACACCGCCTGACAGCAGCACACCGACATCTACCGCAGCGCGCTGGCGAATGGCGACGGCTTCACGGGTGCTGTCCAGCACGCGTTCGCGCCAGTCTTCAAACGTCAGATTGGTCTCATCTGCATGTGGGCCGTAGGGCAGTGTCCACCAGGTTTTCTGCTCGGTGGTGCCGTCGGCGTCAATGCGCAGCCACGTGGCAGGCGGCAGTTTTTCAATACCGGCAATCAGCGTTCGCGGGGCCGGGACCACGGCGTGGAAGTTGAGGTAGTGGTTCAGCGCGACCGGGTCGAGCATCGGGTTGATATCGCCGCCTTTGAGCAGGGCGGGCAGGGTGGAGGCAAAGCGCAGGCGCTCACCGGTGCGTGACAGGTACAGCGGCTTCACGCCCAAGCGGTCGCGGGCAATGAACAAGCGTTTTGCATCTCGCTCCCATATGGCAAATGCGAACATGCCATTGAGCTTGGGCAGCAAGGCTTCGCCCCACGCGTGGTAGCCCTTGAGCAGGACCTCGGTGTCACCGCCGGAGTAAAAGGCGTAGCCGAGTGCTTCCAGTTCGGCGCGCAGTTCCGGGAAGTTGTAGATCGCCCCGTTGAACGCCAGCGACAGGCCCAACTGGTTGTCGATCATGGGTTGCGCTGAACCGTCCGACAAATCCATGATTTTCAGACGGCGATGGCCGAGGGCTATCGGCCCTTGGCTATGAAAACCCCAGGCATCGGGGCCACGTGGAGCAAGGTGGTGGGTGATGCGTTCGATGGCCGCCAGGTCGGCAGGTTGATGATCAAAACGTAACTCGCCAGCTAATCCGCACATGGTGTGTAAATCCTTGGTATTTCGGCATGTGTGTCACTACCGCTTCAGTCGCCATCCCTAGGGGATGCGGGCAGCGCGGGCACGGTCTAGAGAAGGCATAGCGGGTTGCCATGTCTTCAGCCCAAACGACGCACAGGCGGTAAAAATGCCGGGCGCCGCGATGAATGACCGTGTTTTATCGAGTGATCGTGGTCTGGATCGTTCAATAAAATTTACCAACGGTGCTTGTTCGCGGCGCGGATCGGGTCTACGCAAGGGGCGGTTGGCTCCGGCAGCGCAGGGGCGCACTGCCGGGTTGAAGGCCGGTTTTAAAGCCTGCGCACCAGGGCGCGCACAGCAAAACGGTTGGGGTGGCAAGCTTCTGCGACCGGGCGGGGCAGCGGCAGGGGTTCGTCGTTGATCCAGGCCGCAAGCAGTTCGCCAGACAGCGGTGCGGTGATCAAACCGCGTGAGCCATGGCCGCTGTTGACGTACAAACCGTCAAGCCACGGGCATTGGGTATCGGGCACCTGCCGGGCGTCTTTGCTGAGCACGGCATAGGCTTGGCTGAATGCTTCGGCATCGGCCAGCGGCCCGACAATCGGCAAGTAGTCTGGGCTGGTGCAACGAAACGCGGCCCAGCCTTGCAAGGTCTGCGGGTTGAGGTTTGCTTCACCCAGACGTTGTACCAGGTCAGGCGAAATTTCTGCCAGCAAATCCAGATTGCCCTGATGACCTTCTGGTGTGGTGCTCAGGTCTTCGTTATGAAAATCGAAGCTGGCGCCCACCGTGTGCTCGCCCAAACGCCCCGGCGCCACATAACCTTCGGCGCACACCACGGTGTTAAGCGCCGCGCTTTGCGGAGTTTCGAGCAGTTGGGTGATTTGCCCGCGAATGCGTTTGAGCGGCAAACCGCTGCTGGCCGGGAAGCGTTTGACCTCGGCCGCCCCGGCGAGAATCACCACAGGTGCGCTGGCCAGTACCTGTTCGCCCTGGCAGGCCTGCCATTGGCCCTGCACTTTATTGAGTTGCAGCACGTCATGGTGGGTCAAGACGCTGACGTTGGGGTGCAGCGTCTGAAACTGGCACAAAGCGGGCGGATGCACCCAGCCGCCTTCCGGGTAAAAAAGCCCGCCATGGGCCAGGTCTATGCCTGCCAAGGCTTGTGCCTGGGGTTGATCCAGCACGTGCACCAGCGCGGGCGGGAAGGCAGCGGCCAGTTGCTCCTGACGCTCGGCCTCTTTGGCATTGAAACCCAGTTGCAGTACGCCGCAATCATCCCAGTCGCGTCCGCGCTGCAAGTGCTCGAGCACGCGGCGGGTGTAGCCAAAGCCACAGACGATCATTTGCGACAGTGCCGTGCCGTGGGCGGACAGCTTGAGATACAACACCCCTTGCGGGTTGCCGGAGGCTTCTTTGGCCAAGCGTTCGTGACGCTCCAGCAGCAGCACCTTCCAGCCGCGCTTGGCCAGGCTGTTGGCGCTGGCGCAACCCGACAAACCACCGCCGATCACCAGCGCAGTGCGCGGGCCGCTGATCTGTGGTGGGCGAGCGAACCAGGGTTTGACCGTGGCGCCGGGCGCAGCGGTGTCCGGCAGGCCGAGAAAGACCCCGCGCAGGATCTCCCACTTATGGCCGATACCCGGCGTGCGGCGCATTTTAAACCCGGCCTCATTCAGCGCGCGGCGCACCCAGCCGGTGCTGGTAAAGGTGCTGAGGGTGGACTCGGGAGCCGCCAAACGGGCCAGTTGTGCGAACAGTTCTGGCGTCCACATGTCCGGGTTCTTCGCGGGCGCGAAGCCGTCCAGAAACCACGCGTCGACTTGCGCATCGAGCTGTGGCAGTTGCTCCAGCGCGTCGCCGATCAGCAGCGTGAGCGTGACCCGGCCATTGGCCAGGCTGAGGGTTTGAAACCCCGGATGAATGGCCCAATAGCTGGCCAGCAGTTGCTCGCTGTAGTGCGCCAGCTCCGGCCAGAGGGCGAGGGCGCGTTGCAGATCAGCGCGGGTCAGCGGGTATTTTTCGGCACTGATGAAATTCAGCCGGGCCTCAGGGTGCGCCGTTTCGTCGAACAGTTGCCACGCACAGAGAAAGTTCAGGCCGGTTCCGAAGCCGGTTTCACCAATCACAAAATGCGCGTTGGCAGGCAAGGTGCTGAAGCGCTCGCGCAAGGCATTCTGTTCAATAAAGACGTAACGGGTTTCTTCAAGGCCGGACTTGTCTGAAAAATACACGTCGTCAAACAGTCGCGAATGGGGGCGACCCTGGTCATCCCAGTCGAGCTGGGCATTGGGCATTTCAATGGTCATGTGAGGCTCTGCATCGGCAAGGCGGCCATTCTAGCCGATCGGCCACAGCACGACGGATTGATGACAGTTTTATGCGTTTTGTTGTTACGCGCAGGCATCAATCGTCTAGGCTTGTGGCATCTTGCCAGGGAGCTTTCCATGTTCGAATCTGCAGAAATCGGTCATTGCGTCGACAAAGAAACCTACGACAGAGAAGTTCCTGCCCTACGCGAGGCTTTGCTTGAGGCGCAGTACGACTTGCACCAGCAAAAGCGCGCAGCGGTGATTGTGCTGATCAACGGCATCGAGGGCGCCGGCAAGGGTGAAACAGTCAAGCTGCTGAGTGAATGGATGGACCCGCGGCTGATTGAGGTGCGCACCTTTGATCAGCAATCGGACGAAGAACTGGCGCGTCCGCCCGCGTGGCGTTACTGGCGTCATTTGCCGGCCAAAGGCCGCATGGGCGTGTTTTTCGGCAATTGGTACAGCCAGATGCTCCAGGCCAGGGTGCACGGGGTGATCAAGGACGCGGTGCTGGATCAAGCGATCACCGGGGCCGAGCGCCTGGAGCGCATGCTCTGTGACGAAGGCGCGGTTATCTTCAAATTCTGGTTTCACTTGTCCAAAAAACAAATGAAAGCACGGCTCAAGGCGTTGAAGGATGACCCGCTGCACAGCTGGCGAATCAGCCCGCTGGACTGGCAGCAATCCAAAACCTACGACAAGTTTGTGCGTTACGGCGAGCGTGTACTGCGTCGCACCAGCCGTGATTACGCGCCCTGGCACATCGTTGAGGGTGTAGACCCGCACTACCGCGGCCTGACCGTGGGCAAGATTTTACTCGAAGGGCTGCAAGCCGCGTTAAGTGCGCCCAAGACTCGCCCACGCTCGATCAACGTGCCACTGCTGCCTGAAAGCCGTGATGGGTTGAGCCTGCTCGACTGCCTGGACATGACCCAGGTGCTGGAAAAGGATGACTATAAAGAGCAACTGGTCACCGAACAGGCACGGCTATCGGGTCTGATGCGTGACAAGCGTATGCGCCGTCATGCCTTGATTACGGTATTCGAGGGCAACGATGCGGCGGGCAAGGGCGGCGCTATTCGCCGTGTTGCGGCGGCACTCGACCCGCGCCAATACAACATCGTGCCAATTGCTGCGCCGTCGCAGGACGAGCGTGCGCAGCCTTACCTCTGGCGCTTTTGGCGACAGATCCCGGGGCGTGGCAAATTCACCATCTTTGACCGCTCGTGGTATGGGCGGGTGCTGGTAGAGCGGGTCGAGGATTTTTGCACCCAGGCCGACTGGATGCGCGCCTACGGCGAAATCAATGATTTCGAAGAGCAATTGAAAAACTCGGGAATAATCGTCGTCAAGTTCTGGTTAGCGATTGATAAAGACACGCAACTGGAGCGTTTTCAGGAGCGGGAAACAATCCCGTTCAAGCGTTTTAAAATCACTGAAGAAGACTGGCGCAATCGCGAGAAGTGGGACCTGTACCGCACCGCTGTGTGCGACATGGTTGACCGCACCAGCACGGAGATTTCGCCCTGGACACTGGTAGCGGCCAATGACAAACGCTGCGCACGGGTCAAAGTGTTGCGCACCATCAACGAAGCGCTGGAAGCCGCCTTTGCCAAAAGCGACAAACACGTCAAGAAGAACAGGGCCATGATTCGTATCTGAGGAGGAGCGGCACTACGCCTCCTGAATCCGATTTCGTACGATCTGTAGGAACTGCCGCAGGCTGCGATCTTTTGACCGTTAACATCAAAAGATCGCAGCCTGCGGCCCCTCTTATCAAACACAAAATAAGTTATTGATTCTAAAGACCCTGTAGGAGCGAGCTTGTCTCGCGATCTTTTGATCTTGATCTGGCTTTTGATCTTGATCTTAGAGGCCCCGTTAAACCACGCTGGCCGAACGCAGGTGTTGCGCAGAGGGTAACCCGGCAGGACGCCGGGTTAGCCGCGACACGGCCAGGGATGGCCGATCGCGGCGGGCCCACCAAGCTTGGCCTGTGGTGAGGGCATGCCGAGCCTCAGCGAGGCACCGAGGGATTGGGGTAAAAAGCGTTTGGTTACTTTGCGCTTTCAAAGTGACGCGCCGTAAGGGCGGAACCCTAAGTGGCCGTTGCCGCAGCAACGGATATGTACAAAAAATCAAGAGCCCCCTCACCCTAGCCCTCTCCCGAAGGAGAGGGAACCGATTGGGGGATGCTGAAGATACTCGCTGTCCTGTTTGCTGCGCGACAGCGCGGCGTCGAAGACGGGGCGGCCCCTCCTACGGGGTTATGGCGTTTGTTTTTAATGCTTGCCGGGGCTGAGCATGTTTTCCGGGCGTACCCACTCGTTGAATTCTTCGTCGGTCAGGTAACCCAACTCCAGCGCCGCTTCGCGCAAGGTCAACCCTTCGGCATAGGCTTTTTTGGCGATTTGCGCCGATTTGTCGTAGCCGATGTGGGGGTTGAGTGCGGTCACCAGCATCAGGCCGCGCTCCAGGTGTTCGGCCATTTTGCCCGCGTCCGGCTCAAGCCCGGTCACGCAGTGTTCATTGAAGTTGCTGCAACCGTCGGCCAGCAGTTTGATCGACTGCAGCAAGTTATGAATGATCACCGGCTTGTACACGTTGAGCTGCAAATGCCCTTGGCTGGCGGCAAAGCCAATCGCCACGTCATTGCCCAGCACCTGACAGGCGAGCATCGACAACGCTTCGCATTGGGTCGGGTTGACCTTGCCTGGCATGATCGAGCTGCCCGGTTCGTTGGCGGGCAGTTTGATTTCGGCCAGCCCTGCGCGTGGGCCGGAGCCCAGCAGGCGGAAGTCATTGGCCAGTTTCATCAAGGTGACGGCCAGGGTTTTCAGAGCACCCGACAAGGTGGTCAGAGGCTCATGCCCGGCCAGCGCGGCAAATTTATTGGGGGCGGTGACAAACGGCAGGCCTGACAGGGCGGCAAGTTCGGCGGCAATGGCTTCGGCAAAGCCATGTGGCGCATTCAGCCCGGTACCCACGGCGGTGCCGCCCTGCGCCAGTTCGCAAACGGCCGGCAGGGCTGCACGAATGGCTTTTTCTGCGTAATCGAGTTGCGCGATGTAAGCCGACAGCTCTTGGCCGAACGTAATGGGGGTCGCGTCCATCATGTGGGTGCGACCGGTTTTAACCAGTTTCATGTGGCGCGCCGACAATTCGGCCAGCCCGCCGGACAACTCACTGATCGCTGGCAGCAGGTGCTCATGCACCGCTTTGGCCGCCGCAATGTGCATGGCCGTCGGGAAGCAGTCGTTGGAGCTTTGCGAGCGATTGACGTGGTCGTTGGGGTGTACCGGCGATTTGCCGCCACGGCCTTTGCCGGCCAGTTCGTTGGCGCGCCCGGCAATCACTTCGTTGGCGTTCATGTTGCTTTGGGTGCCACTGCCGGTTTGCCAGACCACCAAGGGGAATTGGTCATCGTGCTGGCCGCCGAGCACTTCGTCGGCCGCCTGTTCAATCAGGCGTGCGATGTCGGCTGGCAAGTCGCCGTTGCGGTCGTTGACGCGGGCCGCGGCTTTTTTGATCAGCACCAGGGCATGCAGCACGGCCAGCGGCATTTTTTCGTTGCCGATGGCAAAGTTGATCAGCGAGCGCTGAGTCTGAGCGCCCCAATAGGCCTCATCCGGTACGTTCACTTCACCCAGGCTGTCGGTTTCGATGCGGCTCATCAGGTCGTTTCTCCTAAAGGTTGATCAGTGAGCTTAGGCGCTCAATCGCCTGCAGGAGTTCAAACTTTAGTTTTATTGGTTTTTGTCGGATTGTTGAGAACCGCTATCAGTCTCGGGGTTGAGTGACACACTTTGTTAGGCGCAGAATGGTGCCCCCTGGGGTACGACCTCGCTTGCTAGATAAAGGAAACTCGATGACTCGTCTTCGCGCCATCTGTACTGCAGTTGCTCTGGTATGCGCCAGCGGCCAGGTATTCGCCGATGCTGCCAGCCACGCTGCCAGTGCTGAAACGTTCCTCAAGCTGGCACACGCCGACAAACTGGGGACGCCGGTGTACATGCAAGTGCAGCAAATGTTTGCTCAACGCTTTGAGCAAACCAAAGCGCCAGCCTCGAAAAAGGCCTTGCTGGAAACCTACCAGGCCAAAGCCAACACTGCCCTGGACCAAGCCATTGGCTGGGACAAGCTGAAGCCGGACATGGTCAAGCTGTACACCACCAACTTCAGTGAGTCCGAGCTTAATGACCTGGTGAAGTTCTACCAGTCGCCATTGGGCAAGAAAGTGCTGGAAAAAATGCCGCAACTGACTCAACAGTCTGCCCAGATGACTCAAGCCAAGCTGGAAAGCGCCGTGCCTGTGGTCAACAAGCTGTTGGAAGACATGACTGCCCAACTGGTACCGGCTGCACCGGCCCCGGCCAAAAAGAAGTAAGCGGAGTCTGAATGAGCATGCAACAACGTATTGAAACGACGCTGAACGCGTTGCAACCCGAGCATTTGAGCGTGCTGGATGAGAGCCACATGCACAGCCGCGGGTTGCAGACTCACTTCAAGGCAGTGGTGGTCAGCGAGCAGTTCGCCGGGCTCAACCGTGTCAAGCGTCACCAAAAGGTTTACGCCACCCTGGGTGACCTGATGAGTGAGTTCCATGCGTTGGCATTGCACACGTACACGCCTGAAGAATGGGCGAAAATCGACGCAGCCCCGGCCTCGCCGACCTGCGCTGGCGGTGGGCACTAACACACGTTTTTGCTAGAATCCGCAACGCGCCGCTTAGTCGGCGCGTTTTTTTTGCATCCGGTTCACCCTTTGCGAGGGTAGCCACCTGGAGAGATTCACGATGACCGCGCCAATTGTTGTTGCTGCACTGTATAAATTCGTCACCCTGCAAGACTACGTTGAACTGCGTGAGCCGTTGCTCAAGGCAATGGTGGATAACGGCATCAAAGGCACTTTGCTGATCGCCGAAGAAGGTATCAATGGCACCGTTTCCGGTAGCCGTGAAGGCATCGACGGCCTGCTGGCATGGCTCAAAAATGACCCGCGCATGGTCGATATTGACCACAAAGAATCCTACTGCGATGACCAGCCGTTCTACCGGACCAAGGTCAAGCTGAAAAAAGAGATCGTCACCCTCGGCGTTGAAGGCGTAGACCCGAATAAAAAAGTCGGTACCTATGTCGACCCCGAAAACTGGAACGCCTTGATCAGCGACCCAGAGGTGTTGCTGATTGACACCCGTAACGATTACGAAGTCTCGATTGGCACCTTTGAAGGCGCCATCGACCCTAAAACCACGAGTTTTCGTGAGTTCCCTGACTACATCAAAGCCAACTTCGACCCGGCTGTGCACAAAAAAGTCGCGATGTTCTGCACCGGCGGCATTCGCTGTGAAAAAGCCTCGAGCTACATGCTTAGCCAAGGGTTTGATGAGGTGTATCACCTCAAGGGCGGCATTCTGAAGTACCTCGAAGAGGTGCCGCAGGAAGAGTCCAAGTGGGAAGGTGACTGCTTTGTATTTGATAACCGCGTGACCGTGCGTCACGACCTGAGCGAAGGCGAGTACGATCAGTGCCACGCTTGCCGCACGCCGATCGACGCCGCCGACCGTGAGTCCGAGCACTACCAGCCGGGTATTAGCTGCCCGCATTGCTGGGACAAGCTGAGCGAGAAAACCCGTCGCAGCGCGATAGATCGTCAAAAGCAGATTGAACTGGCCAAGGCCCGCAATCAGCCGCACCCGATTGGTCACAACTACCGTAAATCTGCCGAGGCCTGATATGTCTGCGCGCCTGCTCTATGTGATGGACCCGATGTGTTCATGGTGTTGGGGTTTTGCGCCTGTCGCGCAAGCCCTGATCGAGCAGGCGCAAGCCGCAGGTGTGGAACTGCACCTGGTGGTGGGCGGTTTGCGCACCGGCAACAGTGCGGCGCTTGAGCCTTCGACGCGGCGCTACATCCTTGAGCATTGGCAGGCCGTGGCTGACGCCACCGGACAGCCGTTCAACTTTACGGGGGCCTTGCCCGAGGGTTTTGTCTACGACTGCGAGCCCGCTTGTCGGGCGATAGTGGCGGCACGCGGCCTGGCACCGCAGAAAACCTGGGGCTTGCTCAAGCTTATCCAGCACGCGTTTTACGCTGAAGGCCGGGATGTCACGCAAAGCAGTGTTTTGGTTGAGTTGGCCGAGCAGGCCGGGTTGCCACGGGCTGAGTTTGCGGCGGCCTTTGACAGCGTCGAGCAACAGGCGGCGACGGCTGCGGACTTTACGTGGGTACAGGACCTGGGCATTGCCGGGTTCCCGACGTTGCTGGCCGAGCGTAATGGTCAATTAGCCTTGCTGACCAATGGCTATCAACCGCTTGAGCCGTTGTCTGAATTACTCGGCCGCTGGCTGGATCGTGCCACGAGTGCTTGATCCCAAGGCCAAACCGTCAACTGCCCGCACGCCAGACCGGTTGGGCTGGGCTGACATTCGCCGTCTGGCCCTGCGGCATAAAAAAGCCCTGTGGCTTGCCAACGGTGTGGCTGTGCTGGCCACGCTGTGCAGTGTGCCGATTCCGTTGCTGCTGCCGCTGTTGGTGGACGAAGTGCTGCTGGGGCATGGCGACGCGGCCCTGAAAGTCATGAACCACTGGCTGCCAGTCGCCTGGCAGAGTTCGGTGGGCTACATCGGCCTGATGCTGGTAGTGACGTTGCTGCTGCGCGTTGGCGCATTGTTGTTTAACGTCCTGCAATCGCGGCTGTTTTCAAGGCTGGCCAAAGACATCGTGTTCCGTATCCGGGTGCGCTTGATTGAGCGCTTGAAGCGCATCTCGCTGGCGGAGTACGAGAGCCTGGGCAGCGGCACGGTGACCACGCACTTAGTCACCGACCTCGATACCCTCGACAAGTTTGTCGGCGAAACCCTCAGCCGGTTTTTGGTGGCCATGCTCACCTTGATCGGCACCTCGGCGATTCTGCTGTGGATGAACTGGCAGTTGGCGCTGTTGATCCTGTTGTTTAACCCGCTGGTGATCTACGCCACGGTGCAACTGGGCAAACGCGTCAAACATTTGAAAAAGCTCGAAAACGACAGCACCGGGCGTTTCACCCAGGCGCTGACCGAAACCCTGGATTCAATCCAGGAAGTACGAGCGGGCAATCGTCAGGGCTTTTTCCTCGGTCGCTTACAGCAACGTGCCCGTGAAGTCAGGGATTTTGCTGCGAATTCGCAGTGGAAAACCGACGCCTCGAACCGGGCCAGCGGGTTGTTATTCCAGTTCGGCATCGATATTTTCCGCGCGGCCGCGATGTTGACGGTGTTGTTCTCTGACCTGTCGATCGGGCAAATGCTGGCGGTATTCAGTTACCTCTGGTTCATGATCGGCCCGGTCGAACAGTTGCTGAACCTGCAATACGCTTTTTACGCGGCGGACGGCGCGGTGACACGCATCAACCAGCTGCTGGCGCGTGAGGATGAACCTCACTATCCGGGCGGCGTTGATCCGTTTGCCGGGCGTGAAACAGTTGGCATCGAGATCCGCGACCTGAGCTTCAGCTACGGCGAAGAGCGGGTGCTGGACACGCTTAATCTGAGCATCGCTCCTGGCGAGAAAGTAGCGATTGTCGGCACCAGCGGCGGCGGGAAAAGCACCTTGGTGCAATTGCTGCTGGGGCTGTACACGCCTCTGTCCGGGAGTATTTCGTTTGGCGGTGTGCGCCAGTCGGATATTGGTCTTGAGGCCATTCGCGAGCATGTGGCGGTGGTGTTGCAGCATCCGGCGCTGTTCAACGACACGGTGCGCGCCAACCTGACCATGGGCCGTGAGCGCACGGACGAAGCCTGCTGGCGCGCACTGAAAATCGCTCAGCTGGATGGCACCATCATGACCCTGCCGCAAGGTCTGGACAGTATCGTTGGGCGTTCCGGGGTGCGTTTGTCGGGAGGTCAGCGCCAGCGCCTGGCGATAGCGCGCATGGTTCTGGCCGAGCCCCGTGTGGTGATTCTCGACGAGGCCACCAGCGCACTGGACGCGGCCACTGAATACAACTTGCACCACGCGTTAGGCGCTTTTTTGAGCGGGCGCACGACGCTGATCATCGCGCACAGGCTGTCTGCGGTAAAACAGGCAGACCGGGTGCTGGTGTTTGACGGTGGCAGCATTGCCGAAGACGGCGAGCATCACCAGTTGATCGCCGAGGGCGGCCTTTACGCGCAGTTGTATGGCCACTTGCAGCAAAGTTGAGGGCGCAGCGTATTTGCCCTTAATGTGTTTTTTGAGGGCTAGTTAGCACTCTGAGGTATCCCTAATGTCGGTTGTTGGCCTAGTCTCAGTTCTTTGAGGCTTTTCCTCTGGTTTTCATCTGACTGCTTGATGCAAAGGGAACTCATGAAGCCAAAACGTACGCTCGGGACGCCCCACCTGCTCGGGATTGTCTGGCCCTTTATTGCGGTTGTACTGTTTCAGGTTTTATTGGGCTGCATGAGTCTCTACATGCTTTCGGCCGTAAGGGGCTATGTCGCAGGCGAGAGCTTGTGGTCCAAGGGCCAGAAAGACGCCATCTATTTCTTGAGCTTGTACGCGGACAATCGCGACCCCGCGACCTATGCGCAGTATCAGCAAGCCATTCGTGTGCCTCAGGGCGGCCATAAACTGCGGGTGGCCCTGGATCAGCCTGAGCCAGATATGCAGGCCGCACGCGAAGGCATTCTGCAAGGTGGCAATCGCCCCGAAGACGTCTATGGGTTGATTTGGCTTTATCAAAATTTCCGACATTTCAGCTACCTGGAAAAAGCCATCGCGAAATGGAGCGTGGGCGACGAGTATCTGGACAAACTCGATAATCTGGCGCAAGAGATAAACAGGCACGTCAGCACGAACCAGGTGTCAAAGGCAGATATAGCGCAGTGGCATGGGCAGATTTATGCCATCAACGAAGCGGTCACCCCCGCAGCCAAGGCGTTCAGCGATGCTTTGGGCGAAGCTTCGCGGTTTATTTTGAAACTGCTGGTAGCAGTCAACCTGGCGGTGGCCCTCGGTCTTATTTGTCTCGCCTTGTTGCGCACCCATAAGATCCTGGTTCAGAGCCGCGTCTTTGCCCAAGCGCTGCAACTCGAGAAGGAGCGGGCGCAAATCACTCTGGAATCCATTGGTGATGGCGTGATCAGTACTGATGTTGATGGCGCCATCACGTACATGAACCCAGCTGCAGAGCACTTGACTCACTGGCTGTCTGAACAGGCTCGGGGCGTGCCTTTAGGGGCGCTGTTCAAAATCCTGGATGACAACAGGCCGGATGAAGGCTTCAAGCTGATTGATCATGTGCTCAGCGGTCAGTTGGGCAGCAACAATGAGAACTCCAGGTTTATCCAGCGCATGGATGGCAGTACCGTGGCGGTCACCCTGTCCGGCGCGCCGATCTTGCATGCGGGCAAACTCAGCGGCGCGGTGTTGGTGCTGCATGACATGACCCAGGAGCGGCAGTACATCGCCAATCTGTCCTGGCAGGCCACCCATGATGCGCTAACCGGGCTGGCCAACCGCCGTGAGTTCGAATACCGCATGGAACTGGTGCTGCAAAACCTGGCGCGGCAACAAGGTCGGCACGCGCTGATGTTTTTGGATCTGGACCAATTCAAGCTGGTGAATGACACCTGCGGTCACGCGGCGGGTGACGAGCTTCTGCGCCATATTTGTGCGCTGCTGCAATCCGGTTTACGTGAGGGCGATACCCTGGCGCGGCTGGGCGGAGATGAATTCGGCATCTTGCTGGAAAACTGCCCGGCCGATGTGGCTGAGAAAATTGCCGAGGGGTTGCGCCATGCAGTGCAGAGTCTGCACTTCGCCTGGAAGGGGCGTCCGTTCCTCAACACCATCAGTATTGGCCTGGTGCATATTCACGAACTCCCGATCACGCTGGAAGGCTGTATGCGGGCTGCCGACATGGCCTGTTACATGGCCAAGGAGAAAGGCCGGAACCGGGTGCAGGTGTATCACGAGGACGACTCCGAACTGTCCATGCGCTTCGGTGAAATGAACTGGGTGCAGCGCCTGCATGTGGCGCTGGAAGAAAACCGCTTTTGCCTCTACTCCCAGGCAATCGTTCCGTTGGGGCATGTGGAGGAGCACAGCGGTCACATTGAGATTCTTTTGCGTCTGCACGATGAAAATGAACGCATGATCATGCCTGACCATTTCATCCCGGCCGCCGAACGTTATGGCTTGATGCCGTTGATTGACCGCTGGGTGGTCGAGAATGTGTTCAAGATCATTTCCGAATGCACGGCTAAGCACCCCGGGCGCCCAATGGAAATGTGTGCGATTAACTTGTCGGGCACAACCATTGGTGATGATGAGTTTCTGGCGTTCTTGCACGAACAGTTTGAATGCTATGGCGTTTCGCCCGGGCAAATCTGCTTTGAGATCACTGAAACCAGCGCCATCGCCAATCTGGGCAGCGCCATTCGCTTTATCAATGACCTGAAGGCGCTGGGGTGCCGTTTCTCGCTGGATGACTTCTGCGCGGGTATGTCTTCGTTCGCTTATTTAAAGCACCTGCCGGTGGACTTTTTGAAGATTGATGGCAGTTTCGTCAGAGACATGCTGGATGATCCGATTAATCGGGCTATGGTAGAAGTGATTAATCACATTGGGCATGTAATGGGTAAGCGTACGATTGCAGAGTTCGTTGAGTCTTCGCACATTGAGCAGGCTTTGGTCGAGATCGGTGTCGATTATGCGCAGGGATATGCAGTTGAACGTCCTCACGTGCTGACGTGTGACAGTTTGTGGTGCCGGCCCAAACGTCCCGCGCCGTTGGCCTTGAAGTCGCCTGGCACGTTGCGTTAAGCATTTCCGGATTTGCAAAACCAGCGTGTCAAAAGGAGCCTGATAGTGACCGAGACCTATAACCGAACTGGCCCTCTAATGGAGGCGACCAGCTACCCCGAGTGGGCTCAGCAATTGATCCGCGACTGCAGCGAGAGCAAACGCCGGGTTGTTGAACACGAAATTTACCGACGCATGCGCGACAACACCCTCAGCGAAAAGACCATGCGTATTTTCCTGATCGGTGGCTGGCCAGTGGTCGAGCAGTTTTCGTTGTACATGGGCCATAACCTGGGCAAAACCCGTTATGGTCGCCATCCGGGTGAGGACATGGCGCGGCGCTGGCTTATCCGCAACATTCGTGTCGAGCTTAACCATGCCGACTATTGGGTGCATTGGGCGCGTGCACACGGTGTAAGCCTTGAAGACATGAACGCGCAGGACATACCGGCAGAGTTTCAGGCGCTCAACGACTGGTGCTGGCACAGCTGCGCAACCGACTCGTTGGCCGTGGCGATGGCCGCCACCAACTATGCCATCGAAGGCGCAGTCGGTGAGTGGGCTGCTGTGGTGTGCTCAAAAAGCATCTACGAAGAGTCGTTTCCGCAAGAAGGGCGCAAGCGCTCCATGAAATGGCTGAAGATGCACGCGCAGTATGACGATGAGCACCCGTGGGAAGCGCTGGAGATCATTTGCACGCTGGCGGGGTTGAACCCTTCACAAGAGCTGAAAACCGAGTTGCGTAAAGCGATTTGCAAGAGCTATGACTACAAGTACCTGTTTTTGCAGAGCTGCTTGCAGTTTGAGGGGGCGCCGGTAGTGCGTCCGCGGCGCGAGCTGGTCGAGTCCTGATTATCGGGAGATGACGACCTGAAGGGTTAAAAAAACCGGAGGCTGCGTGGGCAGGCTCCGGTTTTTTTATGGGTTTTTACTGTGCGTTGAACGCCTGCCCATTGATTCCGGTACTGTCCGGGCCCATCAGGTACAGGTAAACCGGCATGATGTCTTGCGGCTCAGGGTTGTTCTGCGGGTTTTCTGCGGGGTAGGCTTGCGCACGCATGCTGGTGCGGGTTGCGCCCGGGTTGATGCTGTTGGAGCGTACCGCCGAGACGTTTTCAACTTCGTCGGCGAGGGTTTGCATCAGGCCTTCGGTGGCGAACTTGGACACGCCATAAGCGCCCCAGTAGGCACGGCCTTTTCGGCCAACGCTGCTGGAGGTGAAGATCACCGAGGCGTCTTTAGACAGTTTGAGCAGCGGTAGCAGTGTGCTGGTCAGCATAAACATGGCGTTTACGTTGATGTGCATCACGCGCATGAAGTTCTCGCCACTCAGTTGCTCCAGCGGCGTGCGCGGGCCGATGATCGAAGCGTTGTGCAGCAGCCCGTCCAGACGCCCGAACTCGCTTTCAATCATGGCTGCCAGTTCGTCGTACTGATGCGGCAGGGCGGTTTCGAGGTTGAACGGGATAACTGCCGGTTTGGCGTGCCCGGCGGCTTCAATGTCGTCGTAGACCTGGATCAGGTTGGCTTCTGTCTTGCCGAGCAGCAACACGGTCGCTCCGTGGGCTGCATAGGTTTTGGCTGCGGCTGCGCCAATACCACGACCGGCCCCCGTGACCAGGATGATCCGGCCCTGAAGCAGGTCGGGGCGGGCGGTGTAATCAAACATAAAGCACCTCAACAAAAAGCAGGAAACATGTGCAGCGCCCGGGTGTCAGCAACTGCACATCGCGTTATCCAGGACTTTGCGCAATTCGGCCGGATGGTCGACCACCACGTCAGCACCCCAATGGTCAGGGTTGTCGTTGGGGTGGATATAGCCATAACGCACAGCGGCTGTTTTGGTTCCGGCATCGCGGCCTGACTCGATGTCACGCAGGTCGTCGCCGACAAACAGTACGCTGGCCGGGTCCAGGTCGAGCATCTTGCACGCCAGGATCAACGGCTCGGGGTCGGGCTTGCTCTTGGTGACGTGATCGGGGCAAATCAGCAGGGCGGAGCGCTCGGCCAGCCCAAGCTGTTGCATGATCGGCTCGGCGAAACGCACGGGTTTGTTGGTGACAACGCCCCACACCAAATGAGCCTTTTCAATGTCGGCCAACAGTTCGGCCATGCCGTCAAACAGTTTGCTGTGGACCGCACAGTCACGCTGATAACGCTCAAGGAACTCAAGGCGTAGCGCTTCAAAACCCGGAGATTCTGGGTCCATGGCAAAGGTGGCGGCGACCATTGCGCGCGCGCCGCCGGAAATTTCATCGCGAATCAGTTTGTCGGCAACAGGCGGCAGGCCGCGTTCTGCGCGCATGGCCTGGCAGATGGCGATAAAGTCCGGCGCGGTGTCGAGCAGGGTGCCGTCCATGTCAAAAAGAACTGCTCTTAAACGCATGTATTACTCCTCGCGAAGGGTCTGGATCATGTAGTTGACGTCTACATCGTTGGCCAGTTTGTAATGCTTGGTCAGCGGGTTGTAGGTCAGGCCGATGATGTCTTTGACGCTCAGGCCAGCTTGACGGCTCCAGGCGCCCAGCTCGGAAGGGCGAATGAACTTCTTGAAGTCATGGGTCCCGCGTGGCATCAGCTTGAGCACGTATTCGGCGCCGATAATCGCGAACAAGTAGGACTTGGGGTTGCGGTTGATGGTCGAGAAGAACACTTGGCCGCCCGGTTTGACCATCTGGTAGCAGGCACGGATGACAGACGCTGGATCCGGCACGTGTTCGAGCATTTCAAGGCAGGTGACGACGTCGAACTGGCCCGGCATTTCGAGCGCCAGTTCTTCGGCAGTGATTTGGCGGTACTCAACGTTGACGCCGGACTCGAGCTGGTGCAGTTGCGCGACAGCGAGGGGGGCTTCGCCCATGTCGATACCGGTGACAGTCGCCCCGCGCTGAGCCATGGACTCACTGAGGATGCCGCCGCCGCAGCCTACATCGAGGACTTTTTTGCCGGCCAGATGAACGCGCTCGTCAATCCAGTTGACCCGCAGCGGGTTGATGTCGTGCAGCGGCTTGAACTCGCTTTCGCGGTCCCACCAGCGATGGGCAAGCGCCTCGAATTTGGCGATCTCGGCGTGGTCGACGTTGCTCATGGGTAAATCCTCTAAAGCTAAAAAACCGGGTAAAACTCAGGGCCGGGGCCCTGAGGCTTGGAATCAATGAGTATGGCTGTTTATACGCTCGCCCCAGGCTTTGGCGGTGGCGCACAGTTGTTGCTCGTCCAGGCGCGTCAATTGGCCGTTATCCAGCAGTTGCTTGCCGGCGACCCATACGTGTTTCACGCAATCGCGGCCAGTGGCGTAGATCAGCTGTGAGACGGGGTCATAGACCGGCTGCTGGGCAAGGCCGCTCAAATCGAATGCCACCAGGTCAGCCGCTTTGCCGACTTCGATCGAGCCGATTTCGCTCTCCTGGCCCAGGGCGCGAGCGCCGTTGAGCGTTGCCATACGCAGTGCGCGGTGAGCATCCAGTGCCGTGGCCGAGCCGGATACGGCTTTGGCCAGCAAGGCAGCTGTGCGGGTTTCACCGAGCAAATCGAGGTCATTATTGCTGGCGGCCCCGTCGGTGCCAACCGCGACATTGACGCCGGCTTGCCACAAACGCTCGACCGGGCAGAAACCGCTGGCCAATTTGAGGTTGGATTCAGGGCAATGAATCACGCTGGAATTGCTTTCTACCAGAAGGCTCAGGTCTTCATCGTTGATTTGAGTCATGTGCACGGCCTGGAAGCGCGGGCCCAGCAAACCCAGGCGGGCAAGGCGGGCTACCGGGCGCTCGGCATTGTGCTCGACGGCCTGTTGCACTTCGAAGGCGGTCTCGTGTACGTGCATTTGCACGGCAGCATCGAGTTCGTCGGCAATCACCCGGACTTTCTCGAGATTTTCGTCACCGACGGTATACGGCGCGTGCGGGCCGAACGCGATTTTGATGCGCGGGTGGTATTTCAAGTCGCCAAACAGTTCTACCGCCTGGCGCAGGGATTCGTCTGCGGTGCTGGCGCCCGGAATCGGGAAGTCCAGAATGGGGAAGGCAATTTGTGCGCGGATACCGCTGTTGTGCACGCGCTCGCTGGCGACCTTGGGGAAAAAATACATGTCACTGAAGCAGGTAATGCCGCCTTTGATCTGCTCGGCTATGGCCAGGTCGGTGCCGTCGCGCACAAACGCCTCATCGACCCACTTGGCCTCGGCCGGCCAGATATGGTTTTCCAGCCAGGTCATCAGGGGCAAGTCATCGGCCATGCCGCGGAACAACGTCATTGCCGCGTGACCGTGGGCATTGATCAGCCCCGGGCTGAGCAGCATCTCGGGGAGTTCGCGGGTTTCAAGGGCAGTGTGTTTTTCGGCGAGGTGGCGCGGGCCCATGAATACAATGCGTCCGTCCTGGATGCCCACAGCATGGTCCTTGAGTACGACCCCGGCGGGTTCAACAGGTACGAGCCAGGTGGGGAGCAGCAATAAGTCGAAGGTCAAGGGCTGGGTTGGCATCAAAAATGACTTCCGGTGCATTATAAAAAGGACGCGAAGTATACCCGAGCGTCTTGGGGGCGGGCTCGCTATAATCGGCGGTTTTGTATCAGGGTGATAGGGGAAGTCATGCGCGATCGACTGTTGGCCGCTGAAAAGGTAAAGGCCATTGATTGGCAGGGTGAAGCCCTGCATCTGCTGGATCAGCGCATTTTGCCTTTTGAAGAGAACTGGCTGGCCTATACCGACGCTGACGGGGTTGCTCAGGCCATTCGTGACATGGTGGTGCGTGGCGCCCCGGCGATTGGTATTGCGGCGGCCTATGGCGTAGTGCTGGCGGCGCGTGATCGCAAAGCGGCAGGCGGTGACTGGGTGGCGGCGCTGGAGCAGGATTTCTCCCTGTTGGCGAACTCGCGACCGACCGCGGTGAATCTGTTTTGGGCGCTTAATCGCATGCGCGACCGTCTGGAGCGCTGCAAAGACAACACCGATGCGCTGCAAGCGCTGGAAGACGAAGCCGTCGCGATGCATGAGAGCGACCGCGAGGCCAATCTGACGATGGCGCAGTTGGGTGTCGATGTGATCCGTCGCCATCAGGGCAATGCCCAGACCGTATTGACCCACTGCAACACCGGAGCGCTGGCAACCGGCGGCTTTGGCACGGCACTGGGGGTGATTCGCGGCGCATGGATCGAGGGCATGATCGAGCAGGTGTATGCCGATGAAACCCGGCCGTGGCTGCAAGGTTCGCGCCTGACTGCCTGGGAGCTGGCCAACGAAGGGATCCCGGTGATTTTGAACGTGGACTCGGCGGCAGCCCACATCATGAAAACCAAGGGCGTGACCTGGGTGATTGTCGGCGCTGACCGCATTACCGCCAATGGTGACGTGGCAAACAAGATTGGCACCTATCAGTTGGCGGTCAACGCCATGCACCACGGTGTGCGCTTTATGGTGGTTGCGCCGAGTTCGACCATCGACATGGACCTGGCCAGCGGCGAAGACATTCCGATTGAAGAGCGTAACGGCAGTGAATTGCTGGAAGTGGGCGGCAAGCGTGTCGGCGCGGATGTTCAGGCGTTCAATCCGGTGTTTGACGTGACCCCGGCAGATCTGATTGACGTGATCGTGACCGAGAAGGGCATTGTTGAGCGCCCGGACGCTGCCAAAATGGCGCAATTGATGTGCCGCAAGCGGTTGCATTGATGCGCTGACGCGGGCTCCCTCCCTTGTTGCCAGATGATACAAACGAAGGCTTGCGGCGCGTGTCGCAGCCTTCGGTACTCACTAAAAACCTGGGTGGCAGGGCCCCTCAAGTGGGCTCAGAGTCCCTCTGGACACGCTCAAGCCTGCAATCGGTCCAATTACTATGCTCCATGCGCATCTGGGGGATAGGTGCGTGGCGGCGATTGTGATAACATCCGGCGGTTTCCGGGGTGCCCTGCAAGGGTTGCCCTTACTGCGCAAATCCGTAGGTTAACTCGTTGATTTGTCGTAAGTCGTTGCGTGGCACGTGGCCAGCGGCGGCGAGCTTCGTTCGTCCCGAATGGATGTGGCGAAGTTTCACCCGAAAAAGGAATCAGGCTTCTCATGGGCGAACTGGCCAAAGAAATCCTCCCGGTCAATATCGAAGACGAGCTGAAACAGTCCTACCTCGACTACGCAATGAGCGTAATTGTCGGCCGGGCACTGCCTGATGCGCGCGATGGCTTGAAGCCCGTGCACCGGCGTGTGCTGTTTGCGATGAGCGAACTGAGTAACGACTGGAACAAGCCGTACAAGAAATCTGCCCGTGTGGTCGGTGACGTTATCGGTAAGTATCACCCGCATGGTGATACGGCCGTTTACGACACCATCGTTCGAATGGCTCAGCCATTCTCCCTGCGCTACCTGCTGGTAGACGGTCAGGGTAACTTCGGTTCGGTTGACGGCGACAACGCCGCTGCCATGCGATACACCGAAGTGCGCATGACCAAGTTGGCTCACGAACTGCTGGCCGACTTGCACAAAGAAACCGTGGATTGGGTGCCGAACTATGACGGCACGGAACTGATCCCGGCGGTCATGCCAACGCGTATTCCCAACTTGTTGGTCAACGGCTCCAGCGGTATTGCTGTGGGCATGGCCACCAACATCCCGCCGCACAACCTGGGCGAAGTCATTGATGGCTGCCTGGCGTTGATCGACAACCCGGAGTTGAGCGTCGACGAACTGATGCAGTTCATCCCGGGCCCGGATTTTCCAACGGCGGCAATCATTAACGGCCGTGCCGGCATCATCGAAGCCTATCGCACTGGCCGTGGCCGCATTTATATGCGTGCCCGTTCGGTTATCGAAGACATCGACAAGGTCGGCGGCCGTCAGCAGATCGTGATCACCGAGCTGCCTTACCAGTTGAACAAAGCGCGTCTGATCGAGAAGATCGCTGAGCTGGTTAAAGAGAAGAAGCTTGAAGGCATCACCGAGCTGCGTGACGAGTCCGACAAGGACGGCATGCGCGTTGTGATCGAGTTGCGTCGCGGTGAGGTGCCGGAGGTTATTCTCAATAACCTCTATGCACAGACCCAGCTGCAAAGCGTGTTCGGGATCAACATTGTTGCCCTGATCGACGGTCGTCCGCGCATCCTGAACCTCAAAGACCTGCTTGAAGCGTTCGTGCGTCACCGCCGTGAAGTGGTGACCCGTCGTACCGTCTTCGAGCTGCGTAAAGCCCGTGAACGTGGCCACATCCTTGAAGGTCAGGCCGTTGCCCTGTCTAACATCGACCCGGTGATTGCGCTGATCAAAGCGTCTCCAACGCCATCTGAAGCCAAGGAAGCGCTGATCAGCACCCCTTGGGAGTCGACGGCGGTAGTGGCGATGGTTGAGCGTGCCGGTGCCGATTCATGCCGCCCTGAAAACCTTGACCCGCAATATGGTCTGCGCGACGGCAAGTACTTCCTGTCGCCAGAACAGGCTCAGGCCATTCTTGAATTGCGCCTGCACCGCTTGACCGGTCTTGAGCACGAGAAGCTGCTGGCTGAGTACCAAGAGATCCTGAACCAGATCGGCGAGCTGATCCGCATCCTCAACAGCGCTGTGCGCTTGATGGAAGTGATCCGCGAAGAACTGGAAGTCATTCGTGCGGAATACGGCGACGTGCGCCGTACCGAAATTCTGGATCATCGTCTCGACCTGACACTGGGCGACATGATTCCGGAAGAAGAGCGCGTTGTGACCATTTCCCACGGTGGCTATGCCAAGACCCAGCCGTTGGCTGCGTACCAGGCTCAGCGTCGTGGCGGTAAAGGCAAGTCGGCCACTGGCGTGAAGGATGAGGACTACATCGCTCACCTGCTGGTAGCCAACAGCCACACCACGCTGTTGCTGTTCTCCAGCAAGGGCAAGGTGTACTGGCTCAAGACCTACGAAATTCCAGAAGCGTCCCGTGCCGCGCGCGGTCGTCCGCTGGTCAACCTGCTGCCGCTGGATGAGGGTGAATACATCACCACCATGTTGCCGGTCGAGGAGTACACCGAAGGTCATTTCATCTTCATGGCCACCGCTAACGGCACCGTGAAGAAGACCCCGCTGGAATCCTTCAGCCGTCAACGCAGCGTGGGCCTGATCGCCCTGGAGCTGGACGAAGGCGACGTACTGATCAGCGCTGCTATCACTGATGGCGAGCGCGAAGTCATGCTGTTCTCCGACGGTGGCAAAGTGACTCGCTTTAAAGAGTCTGACGTCCGTGCGATGGGCCGTACGGCCCGTGGTGTTCGCGGCATGCGTCTGCCAGAAGGTCAAAAGCTGATCTCGATGTTGATCCCGGAAGAAGGCAGCCAGATCCTCACGGCGTCCGAGCGTGGCTACGGCAAACGTACGGCGATCAGCGAGTTCCCTGAGTACAAGCGTGGCGGTCAGGGCGTAATTGCCATGGTCAGCAACGAGCGTAACGGTCGCCTGGTTGGCGCTGTCCAGGTTCAGGATGGCGAAGAAATCATGCTGATTTCTGACCAGGGTACGTTGGTGCGTACGCGTGTTGACGAAGTGTCGAGCCTGGGTCGTAACACCCAGGGCGTGACCTTGATCAAACTGGCCAGCGATGAAACGCTGGTCGGGCTTGAGCGGGTACAGGAGCCTTCGGAAGTGGAAGGCGAAGAACTCGACGATGACGTTGAGCTCGAGGGCGAGGCCATCCAGGATGGCGTTGACGACGAGCAGCCGCTAGAGGCTGGCGCTGACGAAGAAGAACCGCAGGAATAAGCGGACACACAGGGGGCGGATGAAGATTCGCCCCCTTGTTGTATGTGTTGGGGCTGTAACGTGTAGCGAAGCTCTGATTTTTGAGCCGCCAGGCCGGTGTGCACAGAACAGATTGGCGCTTTGCCATGCGGTGCAGCTTTTGTTGATTTATTGCATGACCCACCAAATCAGAGCGAGAGTGGATGTGAGCAAACGAGCCTATAACTTCTGCGCAGGTCCTGCTGCGCTTCCTGAAGCCGTCCTGTTGCGTGCCCAGTCTGAGTTGCTCGACTGGCATGGCAAGGGCCTCTCGGTTATGGAAATGAGCCATCGCAGCGATGAGTTCGTGTCCATTGCAACCAAGGCTGAGCAGGATCTGCGCGACCTGCTGTCTATTCCCTCGAACTACAAAGTCCTGTTTCTGCAAGGCGGCGCAAGCCAGCAATTTGCCCAGATCCCGTTGAATCTGCTGCCTGAAAATGGCTCGGCGGATTACATCGATACCGGCATCTGGTCGCAAAAAGCCATCGAAGAAGCTGCACGCTATGGCCGCATCAACGTGGCTGCCAGTGCCAAGAACTACGATTACTTTGCGATTCCTGGCCAGAACGAGTGGAACCTGTCCAAAGACGCGGCCTATGTTCACTATGCGCCGAACGAAACAATCGGCGGTCTGGAGTTTGACTGGATTCCGCAAACCGGCGACGTTCCGCTGGTTGCCGATATGTCCTCGGACATCCTGTCGCGTCCAGTCGACGTTTCCCGTTTCGGCATGATCTACGCTGGTGCGCAAAAGAACATCGGCCCAAGCGGTATCGTGGTGAACATCGTTCGCGAAGACCTGTTGGGGCGTGCACGCTCGTTCTGCCCGACCATGCTGGATTACAAGGTCGCCGCCGATAATGGCTCGATGTACAACACCCCGCCAACGCTGGCCTGGTACTTGTCTGGCCTGGTGTTTGAGTGGCTGAAAGAGCAGGGCGGTGTTGAAGCCATCGGCAAGCTCAATGAAGTTAAAAAGCGCACCTTGTACGACTTCATCGATGCCAGCGGCTTGTACAGCAACCCGATCAACAAGACTGACCGCTCGTGGATGAACGTGCCGTTCCGTCTGGCTGACGACCGTCTCGACAAGCCATTCCTGGCGGGTGCTGAGGCTCGCGGCCTGTTGAACCTCAAAGGCCACCGCTCGGTAGGCGGCATGCGCGCGTCGATCTATAACGCCGTGGACATCCACGCAGTGAATGCGCTGGTGGCTTACATGGCAGAGTTCGAGAAGGAACACGGCTAATGTCCGAGCAAGAACTCAAGGCCTTGCGCCTGCGTATCGACAGTCTGGACGAAAAGGTTCTGGAGCTGATCAGTGAGCGTGCCCGCTGCGCTCAGGAAGTGGCGCGGGTCAAGATGGCGTCGCTGGCTGAAGGCGAAGTGCCGGTCTTTTACCGGCCTGAGCGTGAAGCTCAGGTGCTTAAGCGTGTGATGGAACGCAACAAGGGGCCGCTGGGCAACGAAGAGATGGCGCGGTTGTTCCGCGAAATCATGTCTTCTTGCCTGGCGCTTGAGCAGCCGCTGAAAGTGGCTTATCTGGGCCCTGAAGGCACCTTTACCCAAGCTGCGGCCATGAAACACTTTGGCCACGCGGTCATCAGCAAGCCGATGGCTGCGATTGATGAAGTGTTCCGTGAAGTGGCGGCCGGTGCGGTGAACTTTGGTGTGGTGCCGGTAGAGAACTCTACCGAAGGCGCTGTTAACCACACGCTGGACAGCTTTCTTGAGCACGACATGGTGATCTGCGGCGAAGTTGAGCTGCGTATCCACCACCATTTGCTGGTGGGCGAAAACACCAAGACTGACAGCATCAGCCGTATCTACTCGCATGCCCAGTCGTTGGCCCAGTGCCGCAAGTGGCTGGACGCGCACTACCCGAACGTTGAGCGGATTGCCGTGTCGAGCAATGCCGAAGCGGCCAAGCGGGTTAAAGGCGAGTGGAACTCCGCAGCGATTGCTGGCGACATGGCAGCAGGCCTGTACGGTCTGACCCGTCTGGCTGAAAAAATCGAAGATCGCCCGGATAACTCCACGCGTTTCTTGATGATTGGCAACCAGGAAGTGCCGCCGACCGGGGATGACAAAACCTCGATTATCGTGTCGATGAGCAACCGTCCGGGTGCGCTGCATGAGTTGTTGGTGCCATTCCATGAAAACGGCATCGACCTCACGCGCATTGAGACGCGTCCATCGCGTAGCGGCAAGTGGACCTATGTGTTCTTCATTGACTTTGCTGGCCACCACCGCGACCCGTTGGTCAAAAGTGTGCTGGAGCAGATCAGTCAGGAAGCCGTAGCGCTCAAAGTGCTCGGCTCCTATCCGAAAGCGGTTCTCTGAGGCGGTTTACATGAGCGGTGATTTCCTCGCCCTGGCACAGCCGGGTGTGCAGCAACTTTCGCCATACGTCCCGGGCAAGCCTGTGGACGAGCTGGCGCGTGAGCTGGATATTGATCCGGCAACCATCGTCAAACTGGCCAGTAACGAAAACCCTATGGGTGCAAGCCCCAAAGCGCTGGCGGCCATTCGTGAAGAGTTGGCCGAGTTGACGCGTTATCCAGACGGTAATGGTTTTGCGCTCAAAACCTTGCTGGCCGAGCAAACTGGCGTGCAACTGAATCAAGTGACGCTGGGCAATGGTTCTAACGACATCCTGGAGCTGGTTGCGCGTGCGTACCTGGCGCCAGGCCTGAATGCCGTGTTCAGTGAGCATGCGTTCGCGGTGTATCCGATCGTGACCCAGGCCATTGGTGCGACGGCGCATGTCGTTCCGGCCAAAGACTGGGGTCATGACTTGCCAGCCATGCTGGGGGCGATAGACGAGAACACCCGTGTGGTGTTCCTCGCCAACCCGAACAACCCGACCGGCACCTGGTTCAGCGCCGAGGCGCTCAATGAGTTTTTGCAAGATGTGCCTGAGCGTGTGCTGGTGGTTCTGGACGAGGCGTACATCGAGTACGCAGAAGGCAGTGAATTGCCGGATGGCGTGGAGTTCTTGTCGGCTTACCCTAACTTGCTGGTCTCGCGAACCTTCTCCAAGGCTTATGGCCTGGCCGCCTTGCGGGTAGGGTACGGCCTGTCGAGCGCAGTGGTAGCCGACGTATTGAACCGCGTTCGCCAGCCATTCAACGTCAACAGCCTGGCGCTGGCGGCGGCCTGCGCTGCGCTGCAAGATGCCGACTATCTGGCCGAAAGCCGTCGCCTCAACGAGTCGGGCATGCAGCAGTTACAAGACGGCTTCCGTGAGTTGGGCTTGCAGTGGATTCCCTCCAAAGGCAATTTTATTGCGGTGGATCTGGGGCAGGTCGCAGCGCCGGTTTATCAAGGCTTGTTGCGTGAAGGCGTAATTGTGCGTCCGGTGGCCAACTACGGCATGCCGAATCACTTGCGAGTCACCATTGGTCTGCCAGCGGAAAACACCCGTTTGCTTGAGGCGCTGGCCAAGGTTCTTGCTCGTGGTTGATGTTATATCGCTGAAACCTGTTGCGCCTATTGTAGGTCGGCTGGTGGTTGTAGGATTGGGCCTGATTGGTGGCTCTTTCGCTAAAGGTATGCGTGAAAGTGGCTTGTGCGCCGAGGTGGTCGGTGTTGATCTGAACCCGAAGTCGCGAGCCCTGGCAGTCGAGCTGGGTGTGGTTGATCGCTGTGAAGCTGATCTGGCGGTGGCTTGCCGTGGCGCCGACGTTATTCAGTTGGCCGTGCCAATTCTGGCCATGGAGAAAATGCTCGGCTTGTTGGCGGGCATTGATCTGGGTCGCGCGGTATTGACCGATGTCGGCAGTGCCAAGGGTAACGTGGTGCGCGCTGCAGCTCAGGCGTTTGGTGCCATGCCGCCGCGTTTCGTGCCGGGGCATCCAATTGCCGGGTCTGAGCAAAGCGGTGTCGAGGCTTCAAATGCCAGTCTCTTCGAGCGGCACAAGGTTATTTTGACGCCTGTAGCTGAAACCGATCCTGCTGCGCTGGCCCTGGTCGATACGTTGTGGCGGGCACTGGGCGCAGATGTTGAGCACATGCAGGTCGAACGTCACGACGAAGTCCTCGCTGCAACCAGTCATCTGCCGCACCTGCTGGCGTTTGGGTTGGTCGATTCTCTTGCCAAGCGCAATGAGAATCTGGAGATCTTTCGGTACGCTGCGGGGGGCTTCCGCGATTTCACAAGAATCGCCGGGAGCGACCCGGTAATGTGGCATGACATCTTCCTCGCTAACCGCGAGGCGGTGCTGCGCACATTGGATACATTTCGTAGCGACCTCGACGCCTTGCGCGACGCGGTCGATGCAGGGGACGGGCATCAATTGCTGGGCGTTTTTACCCGCGCCCGGGTTGCTCGAGAGCATTTCAGTAAAATCCTGGCCCGCCGGGCATATGTGGACCCTATGAATTCAAATGATCTGATTTTCCTGGCTGAACCAGGTGGCACTGTA
This sequence comes from Pseudomonas helleri, assembly GCF_045830615.1. Taxonomy (NCBI): domain Bacteria; kingdom Pseudomonadati; phylum Pseudomonadota; class Gammaproteobacteria; order Pseudomonadales; family Pseudomonadaceae; genus Pseudomonas; species Pseudomonas helleri. Next base: position 1,810,701 of record NZ_CP174501.1, read on the forward strand.
ACTGGCCAAATCCGTGTGCCAGGCGACAAGTCCATTTCTCACCGCTCGATCATGCTCGGCTCGTTGGCTGAGGGCACGACGCAGGTTGAAGGTTTTCTTGAGGGCGAAGACGCTCTGGCAACGCTGCAAGCGTTCCGTGACATGGGCGTTGTTATTGAAGGACCGCACCAGGGTCGCGTGACCATTCACGGCGTTGGCCTGCATGGCTTGAAAGCGCCACCAGGGCCCATATATCTGGGTAACTCGGGTACGTCGATGCGCTTGTTGTCGGGTCTTTTGGCCGCACAGAGCTTTGACACGACGCTGACCGGTGACGCATCGCTGACCAAACGCCCAATGAACCGTGTGGCTAATCCGCTGCGTGAAATGGGCGCTGTGATTGAAACGGCGGCTGAGGGTCGCCCGCCCATGATCATTCGTGGCGGTCACGCGCTTAAAGGTGTGAACTACACATTGCCAATGGCCAGTGCCCAAGTGAAGTCCTGCCTGTTGCTGGCGGGTTTGTATGCCGAAGGCACTACCTCTGTCACTGAGCCTGCGCCAACCCGCGATCACACCGAGCGCATGCTGCGTGGTTTTGGTTACCCGGTTAGCGTCAACGGACCTACGGCGTCGGTCGAGTCGGGCCACAAGCTCACGGCGACGCATATCGAAGTGCCGGGCGATATCTCGTCGTCGGCGTTCTTCCTGGTAGCGGCTTCAATTGCTGAAGGTTCGGACCTGTTGCTGGAGCACGTAGGCATCAACCCTACTCGCACAGGCGTGATCGACATCTTGCGTTTGATGGGTGCTGACATCACCCTCGAAAACCAGCGCGAAGTAGGTGGCGAGCCAGTGGCGGACCTGCGTGTACGGGCTGCCAAGCTTAAAGGTATCGACATTCCGGAAGCGCTGGTGCCATTGGCAATTGATGAGTTCCCGGTACTGTTTGTAGCTGCGGCGGTGGCAGAAGGTCGTACTGTTCTGCGCGGCGCCGAAGAACTGCGAGTCAAGGAGTCTGACCGTATCCAGGTGATGGCTGACGGCTTGCTGACCTTGGGCGTCAAATGCGAACCGACCCCTGACGGCATCATTATTGATGGCGGCTCCATCGGTGGCGGTGAAGTTCATGGTCATGGCGACCACCGTATTGCGATGGCATTCAGCATTGCTTCGCTGCGTGCTACGGCGCCAATCCGTATTCACGATTGTGCTAACGTCGCGACGTCTTTCCCGAACTTCCTTGCGCTGTGCAAGCAGGTCGGTATTCGTGTGGCGCTAGAGGCGCAGTCGTGATGTCGTTGGCGCCAGTCATCACCATCGACGGACCTAGCGGTTCGGGCAAGGGCACCGTTGCAGGTCGCCTGGCCGAGCATTTGGGTTGGGCATTGCTGGATTCTGGCGCCTTGTACCGTTTGCTGGCGTTTGCCGCTGTTAATCATGGTGTCGCACTCGATAACGACAAGTTGTTGAGTCATTTGGCGGCTCATCTTGATGTGCAGTTCGTCGGAGCGACGGAAGGTAAGTCGGCGCGTATCGTGCTTGAAGGTGAAGACGTCACGCAGGCAATTCGTAATGAGGCTGTTGCTGCGGGTGCATCGAAAGTGGCGGCGTTGCCCGCTGTTCGCGACGCTTTGCTGCAACGTCAGCGTGCATTCAGGGAGCCTCCGGGGCTGGTTGCCGACGGCCGCGACATGGGAACAGTGGTTTTTCATGATGCGCCGCTGAAGATTTTTCTGACGGCCAGCGCCGAGGAGAGGGCCCGACGCCGATACTTGCAGTTGAAGGCCAAGGGGGATGATGTTAGTCTCCCGCGTCTGTTGGATGAGATACGTGCCCGTGATGAGCGTGACACGCAGCGTGCAATAGCCCCGCTAAAGCCGGCGGCTGATGCCATACAGCTTGACTCCACGGAGTTATCCATCGAGCAGGTGTTAGAACGCATCAAGAGTGAAATCGCCCTTCGCGATCTCGCCGGATGACCAAGAACGCGTGCAGGAGACCAGAAATAGTCCTGCATGCCTTCTTTTATATGAACGTAACCCACATTGTCTGGAATGTGGCAGATGGGCGTATTCCTTCGCCCTTGATCAACAGGAATTAAAATGAGCGAAAGCTTTGCAGAACTGTTTGAAGAAAGCCTAAAAACCCTGAATCTTCAGGCTGGCTCGATCATCACCGCTATCATCGTTGATATCGATTACCAAGCTGGTTGGGTTACCGTTCACGCTGGTTTGAAGTCTGAAGGCCTCATCCCGCTGGAGCAGTTCCACAACGACGCTGGCGAACTGAACATCAACATCGGTGATGAAGTTCACGTTGCGCTGGACGCGGTCGAAGACGGCTTTGGCGAAACCAAGCTGTCCCGTGAAAAAGCCAAGCGCGCTGAATGCTGGATCGTTCTGGAAGCAGCCTTCGCAGCTGAAGAAGTGGTCAAGGGCGTTATCAACGGTAAGGTTAAAGGCGGCTTCACTGTCGACGTTAACGGCATCCGTGCGTTCCTGCCAGGTTCTCTGGTTGACGTTCGTCCAGTGCGCGACACCACGCACCTGGAAGGCAAAGAGCTGGAATTCAAGGTCATCAAGCTTGACCAGAAGCGCAACAACGTTGTTGTTTCGCGTCGCAGCGTACTTGAAGCAGAGAACTCGGCTGAGCGTGAAGCTCTGCTGGAATCCCTGCAAGAAGGTCAGCAAGTTAAAGGTATCGTCAAAAACCTCACCGACTACGGCGCATTCGTCGACCTGGGTGGCGTTGATGGCCTGCTGCACATCACTGACATGGCCTGGAAGCGCATCAAGCATCCTTCCGAAATCGTCAACGTTGGCGACGAGATCGATGTCAAGGTTCTGAAGTACGATCGCGAACGCAATCGTGTTTCCCTGGGCCTGAAGCAACTGGGCGAAGATCCATGGGTTGCTATCAAAGCCCGTTACCCAGAAAGCACTCGCGTTACCGCTCGTGTAACCAACCTGACCGACTACGGCTGCTTCGCTGAGCTGGAAGAAGGCGTTGAAGGTCTGGTACACGTTTCTGAAATGGACTGGACCAACAAAAACATCCACCCTTCGAAAGTCGTACAAGTCGGCGACGAAGTGGAAGTTATGGTTCTGGACATCGACGAAGAGCGTCGTCGTATCTCCTTGGGCATCAAGCAGTGCAAATCTAACCCATGGGAAGATTTCTCTGGCCAGTTCAACAAGGGCGATAAAATCTCCGGCACCATCAAGTCGATCACCGATTTCGGTATCTTCATTGGTCTGGACGGCGGCATCGACGGCCTGGTTCACCTGTCCGACATCTCCTGGAACGAAGTGGGCGAAGAAGCCGTACGTCGTTTCAAGAAGGGCGACGAGCTTGACACCGTTATCCTGTCTGTTGATCCAGAGCGTGAGCGCATCTCCCTGGGTATCAAGCAGCTGGAAAGCGATCCGTTCTCCGAGTACGTACAAGAGAACGACAAAGGCGCAATCGTTAAGGGCATCGTGAAAGAAGTTGACGCTAAAGGCGCCATCATCACTCTGGCCAACGATATCGAAGCAACTCTGAAAGCCTCCGAAATCAGCCGTGACCGCATCGAAGACGCGCGTAACGTTCTGAAAGAAGGCGAAGAAGTAGAAGCCAAGATCATCAGCGTTGATCGCAAGAGCCGCGTAATCCAACTGTCCATCAAGTCGAAAGACGTTGAAGACGAGAAGGAAGCAATCCAGAGCCTGCGCGACAAGCCAGCTACCTCTGAGATCGCTGCTGGTCCGACCACTTTGGGCGACCTGCTGCGTGCACAAATGGAAAAACAGAACTAAGTTCTGATTGACCATAGAAAAAGGGCGACTTAGGTCGCCCTTTTTTGTGCCTGCGATTTGAGTATTGTTTACTTAGATATAAAGCATACAGAGCCAGTACGACGCGATTCTGGAGGTCCTTGTGGCCATCGGCTCCAGTACACGGTATCTATCTCAATTGCCGGTCAGTAACTCTCTGCGAGCATGTCGGGCAGGTTGATGGTGTGCTTTACCTGAAGTGATGGTTGACAGGTATGTCAGGCATACCTGAGCAATTGCGCAGAGGTCTGCAAAGATAAGTCAAGATCTGGGCTGTTCAAATTCAATTGATCATGCTAAAACCTTTGAAGCGCTGATCTAGCTGCTTGAAAAAGAAGGGAAAAATATGACGAAGTCGGAGTTGATCGAACGAATTGTCACCCATCAAGGGCTGCTCTCATCCAAAGATGTTGAGCTGGCTATCAAGACCATGCTTGAACAAATGTCACAGTGCCTGGCAACCGGAGATCGAATTGAAATCCGTGGCTTTGGTAGTTTTTCACTGCATTACCGCGCACCACGGGTCGGCCGTAACCCAAAAACCGGCCAGTCTGTAAGTCTCGACGGTAAATTTGTTCCTCATTTCAAGCCGGGTAAAGAGCTACGGGATCGAGTGAATGAAGATGAGGAAGACGATTTTTAATCCTTAGGGACATGGGAGTTACAGATGAGTAGCGTTAAGCGTGCAGTTCTGGTGGCTTTTGCGCTGGTAGTTATTTTCGGGACGATGATTTTTATTCTCGAAAACCAGCAGCCCACGTCTTTGGTTTTTCTTGGGTGGAGTACACCTGAGCTGCCAGCTTCACTGTTTTTTATCGGTGCATTGCTGCTTGGCATGCTGATTGGGCCTGCAATGGGCTTTATTGCATACAAGCGAAAAGCTGCCAAATTGAAGCGCAGCGTGTTGCAGCCTTAAAACAAAGAGCTTGGCGCATCGGGGCAAGGAGCGCCTCCTTGGTCCAGCAGCAGTCGCTTTCATAGGAAAAGTCCTACAGAAAGTCAGGCTTCGTATTCTATGTACGCCTTGGTAATGCATGCAGAATACGGCCAATCCTCGATTGCCAGCTATTTCCCTGCTTATTCAGGTGCTCTGGTTTAAGCACCTGCTGTTCAGCAATGAATATCCCTGCAGCCGAGCCCGCCATGTTTCATTGAAAGCAGGCTTTGTCGGTGAGCAATACTTCCTCTGTTTCCAGTGCCGTCTCAAGGCATGACATCGATATTTTTGGCATTTCCAAACTGATTTGGCAGGGCAGGCGTCTGATTCTGCTACTGGGCACACTCTTTGGTTTGTCTGCTTATGCCTATACCAGGCTCATCACATCTGAGTACCAGGTTATCAGTGTGCTTCGGCCGGTTGCGCTTAATGCGCTGGATGCGCTTAACCGTTCAGGTGTCTACACACTTCCTCCCGAGAAGGCTCTGACAAGAGTGGGTTCGGCTCTTGAGTCATATGGAGTGCGCTTAGGTTTTTTTAGAGCGAATCAGGCACTGTTCAGTAACTTGCAGCGTCCAGGCGTTACGCTTGAACAGAGCTTTGAGTCCTTCAATAGAGCTTCGTTGAAGGTGATCACGCCCCCTATCAATGAGGTCGGGTCGACAAGTGCTCTTATTCGCTTGGAGCTGAATTATCCCGAAGGCGTTGACGGTGCCCAAATTCTCAATGGTTTCGTTGAGTATGCAATTGAAGTGGAGCGTAAACATATAGAAGCTGACCTCAAGATCATCATTGAGAACCGTCTTGTGGAGCTTGAGGGCAGCATCGACGCCGCTCGCGCTGAATATGACGTGATCAAGCAAGCCCGCATTGCAACATTGCTGGAGACCGATGGCGTTCAGCGTTCGCAATTGCAGGACGAGCTTGTCGCGCTACGAAAGCAGCTCAGGGTTGGGCGAATGGATCGAATAGCTCAATTAAAGGAGGCCATCGACATTGCTCAATCGTTAGGGATTCAAAAGCCAACGACGCCATCGGGTTTGGCTGAGAGTTCTCGCGCGGGTGAAGGGCCTGCCATGTACACCGAGATCAACAATCAGCAGATCCCACTTTTTTTTATGGGGGTCGAGATCCTCGAAGCGGAACGCTCTGCATTGTTGAAGCGTAACAGTGATGACTTCACTGAGGCGCGTATTGCTCACATCGCGCGTGAAATGTGGATGCTGCAAAATAATCGTGAAGTTGAAGTGCTTGAGCAGCGTGAAAATGAGGAGCTTTTTCTGAGTGGGGTACAGCCCTTTCGGGCTGAAATTGCACGCTTGGGTAAAGCCGGCAATCTTGATTTCAGTGGTATTCAGTTAGTGGCAATTGACCGCAAAGCACTGGAGCCTCTGGATCCAATCAAACCCAGGAAAATCTTGTTCGTAGTTCTGGGTGTGGCTTTTGGCTGTGCGGCAGGTGCCTTGATTGTTTTGATTCGAAATTCAATGGCTGCGCGACGAGTCGAGAGCCTGGGTGGGGGATAGCCCTAAATTCTGATTGGCGAGAGCAAGTACATGGCATATCCGATTGTAAAACATCACGGTGCCATCAACGGCGTCACAGGCTCGTGTCATCAATTACAGATGACAAGCCAGAGCAGCATTCTGATCGACTGCGGGCTTTTTCAAGGCAGTGACGAACGTATCGCTTTAGACAGGAACCCACGGTACCCGCAAATCGACTTTTCGCTTCAAGGCATAAAAGCCTTGGTCATCACCCATATCCATGCCGACCATGTGGGGCGTCTTCCTCATTTGCTTGCTGCAGGATTCAAGGGGCCAATCCTGTGCAGTGAACCATCAGCCAAATTGCTGCCATTGATACTTGAGGATGCATTCAAGCTTGAGGTGAGTCGTGAGCCGAAGATCATCGAGCGATATTTACAGCGTGTGCACCAACAAGTGATTGCGCTGCCTTTTGGCCATTGGTTCAACATCGAGCAAACAGATAACCTGCGCGCTCAAATCAGGCTGCAGAGAGCAGGCCACATACTGGGATCAGCCTATGTGGAGTGCGATCTAGATTATCCTCAGGCAGCGTTGACGCGACGCATCGTCTTTTCGGGTGATTTGGGCGCTCCGCATTCACCATTTCTGCTTGCGCCTGTGTCACCCAAGAGGGCAGATGTGCTGGTTCTTGAGAGTACTTACGGCGACCGTTTACACGAAAATCGTCTGGACCGCCAAGAACGCCTGGAAATCGCTATCGACAGGGCTTTGGCTGATCATGGAACGTTACTGATACCGGCATTCAGCATGGGCCGTACTCAAGAGCTACTCTACGAAATCGAAGATATCCTGCATCGCAAAGCGTTGCTGGGTCCGGCGCAAGCAATATGTGATGACGATCAATTTCTTCCCATAACTTGGCCACAAGTCCCGGTTATTCTTGATTCTCCGTTAGCAAGTCGTCTAACCAAGGTCTATCGTGAACTGCAGGACTATTGGAATGAAGAGGCGCAAGTGCGTCTGGGTCATGGACGCAACCCTTTGCATTTTGAGCAAATGATCACTATCGACAGCCATGCCCGGCACTTGCAGACCGTTAACTATTTGGCCAGCACGGGTCGGCCGGCAATCGTCATCGCCGGAGGAGGGATGTGCTCCAGCGGTCGAATAGTCAATTACCTGAAAAGGATGTTGGCTGACCAACGGCATAATGTGCTTTTTACGGGGTATCAGGCGAAGGGAACACCTGGGGCGGCTATACAAAAATACGCTCAGTCAGGCGGTTTTGTTGAATTGGAAGGTGAGCGCTGTATGATCCATGCTGGCGTCAGCACATTGGGTGGATATTCCGCCCATGCCGACCAGGTAGACTTGCTCAACTTTGTATCAGGCATGACTGAGTGGCCTGAAGAGATACGTTTGGTACACGGTGATGAGCGGGCAAGGAAAGCATTGGCAAGGGAACTGTTGAGCCTGTATAGCGCTCAAAACTGAGTTGTCGATGTCCTTGTCCCGACAGGCGCTGAGCCGCTTGTGCGAAGCTGATTGCAGTCATGATAAGAACCCAGTGGCTTACCATGCGCAGATGCAGAGCAAAATGGTAAACACGGATGAACCCATTAATGAAGTCCCCATGCAAATAACAAACGCCCCTGTACCGCCTGATCCCAGCACGCCGAAATCTGATGACTGGTACCTGGTGCAATGCAAGCCCAAACAAGACGAACGTGCAGAGGAAAATCTCCAGCGCCAAGGCTACGAATGCTCACGCCCGGTTTGCCGGCGTGAAAAGTTGCTACGTGGTCAACTGAGCTGCGTTAAAGAGTCTTTGTTCCCGGGCTATCTGTTTATCAACATGCCGGAAGGCGCCAACTGGGCACCACTACGCTCAACCCGTGGAGTCGCACGGGTTGTTGCATTTGGCGGGCGCCCCTTGGCCGTCAGTCACGAGTTGATCCTTCAACTACAATCACGTGCAGACACGCACGTCATCTCAAAATTTAATGCTGGCGACAAAGTCACCATTCTTGACCAAGGCTTCGCAAGTATTGAGTCCATATTCATGTCTATGGACGGCGAGGAGAGGGTCATTCTGCTCATCAACCTAATGAACCGTCAGCAGCAGATCAGTTTGCCTGTCACGAGTATTTCTACTCTGTAGGTAAATCAGGGCTGAGCCCACTATATCGTTAATGAAAACCGTTCTCAGGAAATCAACGATTAATCCTGGGGCGGTAGCGTGTTTATTCAGATTAGTCCAACCCATAACATGTAGATGTAGGGGGAGGGGGCGAACAAAAAGTTAAGGAAGTGCTCGCGACATGACCACTATTAAACGTAAAGGCATCATCCTCGCTGGCGGTTCAGGCACCCGATTGCATCCGCTCACCTTGGGCGTGTCTAAGCAAATGTTGCCTATCTACGACAAGCCAATGATTTTCTACCCTCTGTCGGTGTTGATGCTGGCAGGAATGCGCGAGATTTTGATCATCTCCACGCCAGAGGATTTGCCATGCTTCAAGAAGTTGTTAGGCGATGGTAGTCAGTACGGTATCGAGCTGAGTTATGCAGAGCAGCCTAGCCCCGATGGATTGGCTCAAGCATTCATCATAGGCGATGAGTTCATCGGGAATGATTCAGTTTGTTTGATCCTTGGCGACAATATTTTTTACGGTCAACATTTCTCGGACAACCTGCGTTCAGCCATGTCTCAGACATCGGGTGCAACTGTATTTGGCTATCATGTTTCAGATCCAGAACGCTTTGGTGTGGTGGAGTTCGACAGCAATGGTCGAGCGCTGAGTATTGAAGAAAAGCCCGCCAAACCCAAATCGAACTATGCAGTCACAGGGCTGTATTTTTATGACAACGACGTCGTGAAAATCGCAAAAGGCATTAAGCCGTCTTCACGAGGCGAGCTAGAGATTACCGATGTCAACCGTACCTACCTTGAGCAAGGCGGCTTGAAAGTAGAAATGTTGGGGCGCGGTTTTGCATGGCTGGATACTGGAACGCATGAGTCATTGCTTGAGGCCAGTCACTTTGTGCACACCATCGAGCACCGTCAGGGCTTGAAAGTTGCCTGCCTGGAAGAAATTGCGTTTAACAGCGGCTGGATAACGCCTGAAAAATTGGGTGAGCAGGCTGAGAAATTGAAAAAAACCGGGTATGGGCAGTATCTGCAAAAGTTGTTATCCGAGACTGATAAATAATGAAAATTCTCCGTACAGATATTCCTGATGTGTTGATTATTGAACCTGCAGTGTACAGTGATGACCGTGGTTGGTTTATGGAGAGTTTTAACGAAGAGGTGTTTGCCAATAATTTAGAAGCTCTAGGGTTACCGGCGGCCGGGCCTTTTGTACAAGATAATCACTCGAGTTCAAAGCGAGGTGTTCTACGAGGTTTACATTATCAAGAAGCACCGTATGCTCAAGGTAAGCTTGTTAGAGTTGTGGAGGGTGCTGCGTTCGATGTGGTAGTTGATATTCGCCCCGAGTCACCATATTTTTTGAAATGGGTAGGCGTTGAACTTAGTAACTTCAATAAAAAGATGTTGTGGGTCCCTGAGGGCTTTGCGCACGGGTTTTTATCTCTTGAGGATAATACACAATTCCTTTACAAGACGACTAATTATTATAATAAATCCTCTGAGCGCTCTTTGCTCTGGAGCGACAGCCGTATAGGTATTGAGTGGCCGGCGATGGAGAATGTTATTGTGAGTGAAAAAGATAGAGTGGCAGAAGTATCGTTGGATAGTCTATTTAAATAAAAATTATGACATAAAAAGCAGGTTGGTGATGAATAAAAAAAGAGTTAGTGATGAATATTAATATTGTATCTGTGTTCGAGTTGTTAGTCATTGTGACGTTGGTGGGTGCGCAAGTTTTTGATGTATATGCCGTAATGGTTAGAGCCAGAGTAAACGTGGATGGCACTACGCAGGTACTAGCAATTGCAAATTGGGTTCAATACCTTGCTCGAATCATGAACATGGTGTCTGTTTTTGGTATATCTTTATTGTTAGAGAAAAAAGTTACCACTATTGGTGTTCCTGCCATGTTTGGCTATTCGATGTGCGTAGGGCTGTTGTTAATAATATTTGTGTGTAAATCTCAATATGCATCCAAACCACTGAAGTACATACAAATTCTTGGTTTTACAGGGGTGTTTGGGGCTTTGGGGAAAAAAGAATACTGGTGGCGTATAGACTTTGACTATCTTTCAAAAGTTACTTTTTTTTCAGTGTTGGTTAGTCTTCTAATTAATTTGGCAATTGTTATGCCGTTTGTTTTGAGTATGAAGTATCCTGAGATAAGAATGACTCTTGCCTATACAGGACAGCTTTTGAATTTTTGTGCTTCAATCATAATGTTTACCTATGTTGATAGAGTATTTTTTAAAGCGCTTGATGCTGGTAATGAAATAAAGTGTGCGGCAAGCATTGTAACGGGGAAGTTGATTGGTCAGTTAGTATTGGTGCTTGGTGTGGTGGTTGTTTTTTTATAGTTTCCAAGCGTAAGTATATGTTGAAATAATTGTGCGTTTTGGTGGGGAGGGGGCGGTGCAGTACATAGTGAATACGAATAGATCTATGTTTTTATTGGTGATCTTTTTTGTTTTGGGTGTTTATTATTATATTGGTGGGTCTGGTTTTCCGGATTATAGTAATTATGTGACGTTAGTGAAAAATGGCGGATATCTTAGGTCGCCTGATGAATATGCCGCAGAGTGGGTTTCACGTTATATTTTAAAGAATCCTTTTGGTTTTTTTGACAGTGCAGAGCACGTTGTCGATTGTCTGGCATTAATAGTCCAACTTTTTTATTTTGCTTTTGTTTACGTCTTAATGCGAGATGCAAATGAACAGCAGCAACGTGGTTGGTTGTTTTTTACATTGGCACTTTCACCGCTATTGCTGACAACAGCTTTAAGAGCGGCTCCCGCGTATATTGTTATAGCCTATCTTGCCTCGCATGGTAAGTTATTAACACCACGGGTATTTATTTTGTCATTGGTTTCCATAGCTTTTCATGACTCAGCTGTTGTGATGATAATGTTGTACGCTATGGTCTGCATGTTCTGTGGATTGTTTCCAACAGTACAAGCAGGGCTTCTTCGTTGGGTGATGATAGGTGCGTTGGTCCTTATTGTGTTTTCTCAGCAGATATCATATTTGTTGATCAGCTTTATGTCTCACTATGATTTTGGTATAAGGTCTGTGTATTTTCAAGGAGGAGAGAATGCGTCTATTCTTAAGAAAATATTTATATTGCTTATTTGGTTTGTTTCTTGGACGGCTTTGTTCAATGAGCAATCAGATATAAGAACTAAAGTTTTTCTTACCGCTGCTGTGCTTCTAATGGCATTTGCTTTTTCCGTAAGTGAGGTCGCTGGTATCAGGTTTTCTGCTTATGTTCTAGGCGCGGCCGTAGTTTCTAAAGGCGCGTTTATGTTTAGTGGTAATCCTGATAGTAAATATAGTCAAGTGGACCTGTTGTTAGGTTTGGTTTTTTTTGGTCTGATGTTTTATGATATTTTCAGAAATGTTAAGCCTTGATGTTATTAGTGAATAAAATGTATTTTTATTTTTGGTGTTAATACTATGGATTGTAAAGTTGCTATTTTGCTTGCTACCTACAACGGTTCGCTATATATCGAGGAGCAGTTGGAATCTTTTATTGCTCAAACGCATAAAGATTGGCATTTGTTCGCGCGTGATGACGGTTCAACGGATGATACAGTAGATATACTGAATTTATTTGCGTCTAAGTATAAAAATGTAACTGTTGTGGATAATTTTGGTGATTTTACGGGTTCGGCTGCCGGCAATTTTTTTAAGCTTATTAGTTTTTCAGACTATCAGGGTTTTACCCACGTTAGCCTTGCAGATCAAGATGATGTTTGGGCCCCTGGAAAGTTAAAGGCTGCTTTAAAGACTATGCAGTTGGAGGAGGCGGGTGGATATTCGTCAAATCTTGTTTCATATGATAATGCCATGAAAAAAGCTGGTTATATTGATAAGAGTCAATCTCAGAAAGAGTTTGATTATCTCTTTCAAGGGGCCTCTGCTGGGTGTACTTATGTTTTAACTCGCGATGTTTGCTTGTTAGTTCAGGAAAAAATAGCAGCGATAGAATCATACAGGGGGCGCTCTCATGATTGGTTGATATATGCGCTGTGCAGAACCAATAATATTCATTGGGTCTTCGACAAAGAGGCTCATATTTTTTATCGGCAACATGCTAATAATGTTTACGGTGCAATGGGTGCATTCTCGGGAGTTCAGGCTAGACTTAAACTTTTACGGAGTGGTTGGTATCGCGAAAATATCCTTTGGATCGCTGAGAAATCAGGCGCGGATATAAAGTGCGCTACTATTGTTGATCGCATAAAAAGAAACTCATTTTTTGATAAGATATATCTTTCCAAGTTGGCTTCCAAGTTTCGTAGAAATAAAAAAGAAAGCCGGGCTCTCGTATTTATCCTGTTTTTTTTATTTTAGTATGCTTTTCTAGGTGGTATTTATGAAAAGGCTGTTCGATGTTGTTTTCTCGCTACTTGGTTTATTAATACTATTTCCCGTAATTCTTATAGTTGCTTGGCGGGTGCGCAAAAAACTTGGGTCTCCTGTGTTATTTAAACAGGAAAGGCCAGGTTTGCACGGGAAATCATTTCACATGATCAAATTTCGAACTATGCGTGATGCGGTCGATAGTAACGGTCGGCCTCTCCCAGACAGTGAGCGGATGACACCTTTTGGACGTTTTTTACGCTCGAGCAGTCTGGATGAGCTGCCAGAGCTCTGGAACGTTTTGAAGGGGGATATGAGTTTAGTTGGACCTAGGCCCTTGCTGATGCAATATCTACCGCTTTACTCGGATGAACAGAGAAGACGGCATGAGGTTAAGCCCGGCGTAACAGGTTGGGCTCAGATCAATGGACGTAATAGTTTAAGTTGGGATGAGAAATTCAAGCTTGATGTCTGGTATGTCGACAACCACACGCTATGGCTCGATATAAAAATTCTTTTTCTAACCATAAAAAAAGTGCTTATAAAAGAAGGCATTTCGCAGGAAAATAACGCGACTATGGAAGCCTTCACCGGGTCCATTGAGCAAAAACGTACTACTGATAAATCGTAGGGAAAATGCTATGCAAGAAAAAATTCTGAGCCTTATCGAAGAAGCAATGGAAGCAGATGAAGGGACGGTGAGCCTTGACGATACACTCGCAGATCTGGCGTGGGACTCGATTGCTGTCGTTACCTTTATGGCGTTGGCGGATGAACGTTTGGATAAAACACTTTCAGCAGAAAAGTTGAATGAGTGCGTGAAAGTTTCAGATATTGTGGCGCTTATTACCATATAGTTGTAACTTTAAAAAAGAGGTAAGCGCTAAGTTATCAAGCCCGGAAATAATTTTCCGGGTATTTGATTTTTGCGTGCAGCATGAGTGTTGGTTTATAAGATGTGTTGCGCGGATATATATTCTGAATTTTTTATATTGGCTATGTGAGCGTAAACGATGGCAGTGTTGGATTCTGTTAAAATTGCTGATGATTTAGTACGGTCTTATTGGCATCCAATTGCCCACATGTCTGAGTTGGCGAATGATAGAGATTTTGTACTTTTTGAGATACAAGATTTCGAAGTGGTTGTTATTAACGACAAAGGAAATTTTGTAGCGTTCGATAATCTATGCCCTCATCGTGGAGCTCGTTTTTTTACGGAATACTATGGTAATCAAATGGTAAAGTGTCTTTACCATGGCTGGAGTTACACTCGCGGTAAAGTCAATGTGGCAGGTATTAAGACTTTTCAAGGCTGTGATATTGCCAGTGCCCGGCTCAATGAGTTTAAACTGGAAGTTATCGGTGAGCTTGTGTTTTTTGCTATAAAGCCGCATACAACCCTAAAAGAGCAGCTTGGGCCTGTTATCAGTGATTTGCTTGTTAGGATTGGAGGTGATATTGATAGTCGTGCAGACTTTAACAGATACCCTTTTGAGTGTGATTGGACCATTGCTCTAGAAAATGCTCTAGAGCCTTATCATATACCATTAATACATACCAATACGCTTGCAACATTAAATTTAGGTGTTGGTCAAAATGAGTTTTATGGCGAGAATTCAATATGGTATTCACCAGTTGAAGATGAAAAGGTTGCCAAGCGTCTTAGAAGCTTGAATCGATTTTATTCGGTAACAGAGCCTTATCAAGGGTATATGAGTATTTTTATTTTTCCATTTTCAATGATTTCTTCTACGTATGGTTACTCGTATTCGATGCAAAGTTTTTTTCCCTCTTCAGATTCGCGGTCTTCTTTTTTTACCAGTCGGCTTTATCCAGTGAAAAACAGTGAGTCAAAATATAAAGAAATTACATCTTCTTTTGTTACCTCTAGTGCTCAAATTAATCGTCAAGTATTTGATGAGGATCATCAAATTTGCAAACGTATTCCTGCCAAGTCATGGTCTACCTCTGCGCCAAAATTCACGAGTACGTTAGAACAAAAACTCCTGCACTTTAGACGCTCTTGTGCAGAGTGGAATAAATCTTCTTGAAGAGCCTTTTGAATATACAAGCCCGCAAAACTCGAACAGCAGGAGTTTAAGATGGTTGGCAATAATCACATCCGTTCGGTCAAAAATGTTCGTGTCAAAGGAATAGCTTGTGCTGTGCCGGCTCACGTTGCCGAGGTCACCAGCCTTACTGATGCATTTGGTGCTGAAAATCTCAACAAGATCATGTCTAGCACGGGAGTAGAACGTCGTCATGTGGTGTCTAGTGAATGCTCCTCAGATCTATGTGTCGCAGCAGCTGAACGCCTGATAAGTGATCTGAATATTGACAGATCAACTATTGATACTTTGATTTTTGTATCACAGACCCATGATTTCACTTTGCCAGCCACTGCATGCATCTTACAAGAACGCTTAAATCTACCCATGCACGCTGCAGCATTTGACATCGCATTGGGTTGTTCAGGATATACATACGGGCTCTGGGTAGCAGGATCACTTTTGTCTGGTGGTGGAAGTCAACGTGCTTTGTTATTGGTCGGCGATACCATCAGTAAAATTGTCTCTCCTGCAGATCGTTCGGTCGCAGCATTATTTGGTGACGCTGGGTCAGCAACGATATTGGAACATGACCCGTCTGCTCCTGATATGCCCTTTGTCATGGGGACAGATGGGAGAGGAGCCAAGAACCTGATCGTGCCGTCTGGAGGTTTCCGAGACCGCCATGGTCAGTCGACTGAAACCTCAGAACCAGGAGTTCGAGGGCCTTACGACCTGTACATGAATGGTGCCGAGATTTTTGCATTTACTCTGGCTCGTGTACCGGCACTCGTAAAGGCTCTTCATGAAGCAAATACAGCAAGTGGAAAAGAGATCGATCATTATGTTTTCCATCAGGCTAATCGCTTCATGCTGGAGCATCTGGTTAAACGGATGAAACTACCACATGAAAAGGTAGTGTTGGATGTGAAAGATGTTGGCAATACAAGTTGCGCTTCAATTCCTCTTGCACTTAGTCTTCATCAGAATAAAGCAGGCAGTCATTTATCTGGCCGCTTCATGTTAGCTGGGTTTGGCGTCGGGTATTCTTGGGCAGGATGTATAGCTGATTTTGATAATGTCTGGGTTAGCTCGCTTACCGTTACTTCCAACTCTGAAACCGAAGGTGAAATGTGACAGAGGTGAATCCTTTTTCGATGGCTGGCAAGCATATACTGGTAACAGGTGCTTCTTCAGGGATCGGGCGTGCAGTTGCTATTTGGCTTAGTAAACAGGGCGCAAGTCTAACATTAGTTGCTCGTGACATGACGCGCCTGGAGTCTACCCTTAGCCAGTTACAAGGTGCAGGTCATTCAATTGAGTTATTTGATTTCTTGTCTGGTGCTGATGTTTCTCAATGGTTGAAGGAAGTTGTTAAAAGGACATCTTCTCTGGATGGATTGGTTCATGCTGCTGGTGTACAAATGCCAATGCCAATTCGAGCTATGAGTGCCGGGCATTGGGATAAGATCATGGCAACCAATGTAACTTCAGGTTTTTTACTGATTAAGGCTTTTCGTCAGAAGGGGGTATGTGCTTCTGGTGGCAGTATTGTTCTGATTTCTTCTGTAATGGCCCAAGCTGGCGAACCCGCGCTCCTCGGTTACTGCGCAAGCAAGGGAGCTGTTGAGGCTATGGTGCGTGCGGCAGCCGTAGAGTTGGCACGTGAAGGTATTCGTGTTAACGCAATTGCTCCTGGGGTCGTACAAACTGAGCTAGTCGATACATTAGAATCTTTAGTGGGTGCTGACTCAATGCTTGCGATCGAACAGCGGCATCCTCTCGGTTTTGGCAAGGCAGACGATGTTGCCTATGCAGTTAACTATCTTCTTTCACCAGCAGCTCGTTGGGTTACTGGCACTGCTATGGTTGTTGATGGGGGCTACCTTGCATGATCAAGACAAATAAACTTGTGATCTTGGGGGCAGGTGGTTTTGGGCGTGAAGTTTATGCATGGCTTTTGGATCTTATTAGCCAGGGAACTCTTCGTTCGACGAACACCGCTGAATGGATAATTTCCGGTTTTATTGATGATTCCGGAGATGCCCTAAATGGTTTTTCTGATCTTCCGCCTATATTGTCAACTGTCGAAAATTTTGTCCCTGCAGACGACATATATGTCGTCTGTGCAATTGCCAATCCTCGCGTCAAAAAAATATTAACAGATAAATTAAAAGTTAAAGGCGCAAATTTTTACACTCTGCTTCACCCTACTGTGATTGTCGGTCCGCGCGTAAAAATTGGCGAGGGATCTGTCATTTGCCCGTTCACAGTCCTTTCGACGGATTTAGTTGTCGGTGACTTTGTCACCATTAATTCTAGTTGCACCATTGGCCATGACACCTTAGTGTCAGACTTTTGCACACTGAGTGGTCATTGTGATGTAACGGGGGGGGTTAAATTGTTAGAGGGTGCATTTCTAGGCTCTCACGCGGTTGTTGTGCCCAAGGTTGTAGTGGGTGAGTACGCAGTTGTCGGTGCCGGGAGCGTAGCCATCAGAAAAGTTGCGCCAGGTGTTACGGTATTCGGTGTTCCAGCCAAACGTATTTCCGGATGATCAAATGAATGTATTTGCCCGAGTTACAGCTATTGAATATGTCCTTCCAGATAACTCACTGACTAATGATGAACTGGCGCGTGAGTTTCCCGAGTGGAACGTAGATAAAATATTTAATAAAACAGGAATTAGCGATCGTCGAATTATTGCGCAGGATGAATGTGCGTCTGATTTAGCCTTTCTCGCGTGTGAAAAGTTATTAGCAACAGGTACTATCGATCGATCCGAGATAGATTTTATTATTCTGTGTACTCAAAGCCCAGATTACTTTTTGCCTGCCACTGCTTGCATTTTGCAGGATCGTCTTGGACTCTCAACACTGTGCGGAGCTTTTGATTACAATCAGGGCTGTTCAGGTTTTATTTATGGTCTGGGATTAGCCAAAGGATTGATTGAAACAGGGCAAGCAAAAAATATCCTGTTAGTGACGGCGGAAAGCTATAGCAAATTTATTCATCCCGCAGATAAAAGTGTTAGGACTTTGTTTGGGGACGCCGCTGCAGCAACGTTGATTCAGGCGTCTGCAAGTGGCCCGTTTCTTGATCGATTTCGTTATGGCACCGATGGTGCGGGTGCTAAAAATCTAATTGTACCTATTGGAGGCGCTCGCCATCCCGCGGCACTCAATTTAGAGCCTGAACTTTATACGGATGACAGTGGAAATTCTCGTACTGATGCCAATTTGTACATGAATGGCTCTGCTATTTTTGAATTTTCCATGCGCCGTGTACCTGAACTATTTGCATCGTTGTTTGATGATGGATTTACGATTGATCACGTGGACTTATTTGCGTTTCATCAAGCTAATAAGTTTATGCTCGATTCTTTGCGGCGCAGAATTAAACTGCCCTCTGAAAAGTTTATTGCAGAGTTTGCACACTGTGGTAATACTGTTTCAAGCAGTATTCCTATCGCGCTTAAAGAGTCGTTAAATAAAGGCGTTTTAGTTGAGGGCAAAACAGTTGCAGGTGTTGGTTTTGGTGTAGGGTATTCTTGGGCTGGCTGCATTATTAAATGGTAAGCTTCATGAAACTTATAATTGATGGTCAGCGTCTACGCAGAGGTTAATTTTGCTAAATACTAATTTTTCTCCATGGCCTTCTTTTTCTGATGAAGAAGCTGATGCAGTCCGTGCCGTGATTTTGTCGAATAAAGTTAATTATTGGACTGGTCAGGAAACTCGTTTTTTTGAAAAAGAATTTGCTACGTGGTCTGGGACTGAATATGCCGTGGCTTTGGCAAATGGGACTGTCGCCCTGGATTTGGCATTAAAAGCCCTTCGTATTGGCACTGGTGATGAGGTGATAGTAACCTCTCGCACTTTCCTGGCTTCAGTTTCAAGTATTGTAAATGCCGGAGCGATACCAGTTTTTGCCGATGTGGATTTGAATTCGCAGAATATTACTGCAGAAACCATCCGCCAGGTTTTGACTCCTCGCACTAAAGCGGTGATTTGTGTCCATTTGGCAGGCTGGTCATGTGATATGGATCCAATCATGGCATTGGCAGATGAGTTTGGCCTCAAGATTATTGAGGATTGTGCTCAAGCTCACGGAGCTCATTACAAAGGCCGTCCGGTTGGTTCTATTGGCCATGTCGGTGCCTGGTCCTTTTGCCAGGACAAGATCATGACAACAGGTGGTGAGGGGGGCATGGTTACGACTAATGATCGCCAACTCTGGTTGGATATGTGGGCATACAAAGATCACGGCAAGAGTTGGGAAGCTGTCTATGAGCGTGAGCATGCCCCCGGATTTCGTTGGCTGCACGAGAGCTTTGGTACGAACTGGCGGATGCTGGAGGTGCAAGCTGTCATAGGTCGTATTCAGTTGCGACGTATGCATGACTGGCAAGCTACTCGTTTGAATAATGCCCTTCAGATTTGGAACGCTGCGAAGCAGTCACCTGCTCTTCGAGTACCTGACCTGCCAGCAAGTGACGTTCATGCCGCCTATAAGTGCTA
Organism: Pseudomonas helleri; assembly: GCF_045830615.1. Classification (NCBI taxonomy): domain Bacteria; kingdom Pseudomonadati; phylum Pseudomonadota; class Gammaproteobacteria; order Pseudomonadales; family Pseudomonadaceae; genus Pseudomonas; species Pseudomonas helleri. The sequence continues at coordinate 1,830,007 of NZ_CP174501.1, forward strand.
CGTGTTTGTGCGCCCTGAGTGCCTTAAAGCAGATTGGTCCCGTGATCGCATTCTTAATGAAATTGTTGCCCAAGGGGTACCTGCCTTTTCAGGCTCGTGCTCAGAGGTTTATCTTGAAAAGGCCTTTGACAATACTGGATGGAGGCCTGCTCAACGTCTTGAACACGCCAAAGAACTAGGTGAAACAAGCATGATGTTTTTGGTTCACCCTACGCTGACAGACCAAGAGATAGCTCTGACCTGTGAGATATTGAGTAGTGTTGTAAAGGAAGCATCTTTGTAAGCAGGTGCTACTTTATAAGTACTAGGTTTGCACACAGCAGCAGGCTGCGTATTGGTTTTGGAACTGCACAGGTGTTCAAAGAGGTTATGGCTATAATTAGATCTTTTTTACTAAATTTGTCTCGACGGCAAAAGCGCGCTATTCAGGTAGCCTCAGACATCATGCTCGTTTGGCTAGCCTTGTGGTTGGCGTTCGTTGTTCGGCTGGGTATAGACGATATGACTAACCCAGTCAAAACGCATGTCTGGCTATTTGTCACCGCGCCTTTAGTAGCCATTCCCCTGTTTATCCGTTTTGGCATGTACCGCGCAGTCATGCGCTATTTCGGCAATGATGCCCTCATCGCTATCATTAAAGCAGTCAGCTTGTCTGCGCTGATCCTGGCGGTAGTGGTGTACTGGTATAGCAATCACGACAACGTCGTTCCACGCTCAATCATTTTCAACTATTGGTGGCTGAGCTTGATCATGTTGGGCGGTTTACGCTTGGCCATGCGTCAGTTCTTCTTGGGGGATTGGTTTTCCGCTGCCCAGCACGTGCCTTTTACCAGTCGCGATGATGGCCTGCCGCGAGTCGCTATTTACGGGGCGGGTGCTGCGGGTAACCAGTTGGTTGCTGCATTGCGCATGGGCCGGCTTATGCGCCCTGTGGCTTTCGTTGATGATGATGAAAGCATTGCTGATCGGGTTATTTCAGGCTTGCAGGTTTTCAAGCCTGAAAATATGCAGCAGATGATCGATCGAACTGGCGCTCAAGAACTACTTTTGGCCATCCCTTCGTCATCACGTGCACGTCGTCGCGAGATATTGGGATTGCTAGAGGGCTTTGCGCTGCATGTACGCAGTGTTCCCGGCTTCATGGACTTGGCAAGTGGCCGGGTCAAGGTTGACGATATCCAGGAAGTGGATATCGCTGATTTACTGGGTCGTGATGCAGTGCCCGCGCAGGCGGATTTGTTAGAGCATTGCATTAAAGGTCAATGTGTTTTAGTCACAGGCGCGGGAGGCTCAATTGGCTCTGAGCTATGTCGTCAGATTCTGTCCCTGAACCCAACAACGTTATTACTGTTCGAACACAGTGAGTTCAATCTTTACAGCATCCTTTCTGAGCTTGAGCAACAGGTGAGTCGCGAATCGCTCTCGGTGAAAGTGCTACCGATTTTGGGGTCGGTTCGAAATTCTCAGAAGCTGCTCGATCTGATGAAAACCTGGAAGGTTGATACGGTTTATCACGCTGCGGCTTATAAGCATGTGCCCATGGTTGAGCACAATATCGCGGAAGGGGTCCTTAATAACGTTATCGGCACACTCAACACTGCTCAGGCAGCCCTTCAGGCAGGGGTGGAGAACTTTGTTTTGATCTCCACAGACAAGGCCGTACGCCCGACCAATGTGATGGGGAGTACCAAGCGATTAGCTGAGATGACGCTTCAGGCTCTCAGCCATGAGGTGGCCCCTGTCTTGCTGGGCGATAAGTCAAACGTAGTCAGGGTCAATAAAACTCGTTTCACTATGGTTCGTTTCGGCAATGTGTTGGGCTCATCGGGTTCAGTGATTCCTCTATTCCATAAGCAGATCAAAGCCGGTGGCCCACTGACAGTCACTCATCCTAAGATTACCCGATACTTCATGACCATTCCTGAGGCGGCCCAATTGGTTATCCAGGCCGGCTCCATGGGGCTGGGTGGTGATGTCTTTGTTCTTGATATGGGTGAGCCGGTACGCATTGTCGAATTGGCTGAGAAGATGATCCATCTTTCAGGTCTAAGCGTGCGCTCCGATAAGAACTTGCATGGCGACATTGAAATCGAATTCACTGGGCTTCGTCCTGGAGAAAAGCTTTACGAAGAATTGCTGATTGGCGACAACGTAATTGCTACACAGCATCCAATGATCATGTGTGCCAATGAGGACATGCTGTCTTGGAGTGAACTCAAGCAAAAACTTGATCAATTGCTTGAAGCAGTAGACAAGGACGACTATCCACGAGTTCGGCAATTGTTACGTGAAACAGTCAGTGGATATTCACCTGAGGGTGAAATTGTGGACTGGATTCACCTGCAGCATCGGATTGAGCCCTAGTCAATACACACCCTGCAACTGACACATTTTTGACACCCTCCAACCATCGCCTAAGTTTGGAGTACAGCTCAGGAAAGCTGTTTCCACTTAACGATGTATTGGAGTGTCACTTATGCGTATTGCCTTGCTCTCTTCGATGTTTTTGGCTTTGATGGTCGGTGTTTCCAGCGTGACTCATGCTGCTCCTGTGGCCGAAGCAGGTGCACCGGTCGTGGCTGCGGCGGCTTCACCTGATGTTCAAGTGATGACAATCAACCTCAATACGGCAGATGAGGCGACACTTCAGCGCGAACTGTCCGGTGTGGGTGCCGCCAAGGCTAAAGCAATCGTTGCTTACCGTGAGGCAAATGGCGCTTTTGCTTCGGCCGATGAGTTGTTGGAAGTCAAAGGCATAGGCAAAGCCATTTTCGACAAGAACCGGGATCGGGTTGCCGTTAACTAAGTAAAGCGCGGGAATGCAGAAGGCCAGTCAATGACTGGCCTTTTTTGTTTGCAGCCGCTTTTACTCGACTGATTGCTTCAGTGTTTTACGTGTTACATCCAGGATTTTTTCTCTTAATGCGTCACTTTCAGCGCTTCGGGCAAGCACCAATGCGCCCACCAAGCTGGCGAATATCATGATGCTCTGATCTTGCGCCTCTGTGCCCGGCAGCGTGCTTTCGATTTGTTTGAGCCTTGCGTTGATAACGCTGTCGGTCGTCGGGCTGGCATGTCCTTGCTGTGCCATTTCTGCAGACATGGTTGGCAATGGGCAGCCTTCATGGGGCGAGGTCACGTGCCATTGCGACAGGTAGGTATCAATAAACACATGCAGCGGCTGCGGCTGGCTGAATATATCGGCACACAGGCCATCGACTTCATATGCTGCCTGTTGCAGGGCTTTTTCAACCAGTTCGTTTTTTGAGGCGAAGTGAGCGTAAAAGCCACCGTGGGTCAGGCCCAGAGATTTCATCAGGGGCTGCAGGCCGGTTGCTCCAATCCCGTCACGTCGAAACAGGCAGGCGGCTTCTTTAATAATGCGTTGATGCGTCAGGGCTTTGTGGTCGGGTGAGTAACGCATGGCTGCAGCCTCTTTATGCAATGACGCATCATAGCCCTGAGTTTCGAGCCATTGCACAGACACTTCGTGCATTTGTGTATAGGTATTTGTCCTCAGGGCTCATCCTTGAACGAGCGCTGAGGACTGCCCACGTTTTACCGGTCCTTTGATTCTTTTGCGTCCATTTCGGCATTGCGTTCAGCAACGCGTTTGCGCTGCTCATCGGTCAGTTCCACTTTGTCGGCGGTGTCACGCAGGGTCATCAGGCCGCCAACTATAGCGCCGATGACTACGATGAGAATTATCCAACCATACCAGGGCATTGTGTTCTCCTTGAGGGGCACGTGGCTGAGCAAAAAATTTGCGAAGCGTTGTGCTGTCTATCCCGTTAAGTGTGTGAGTAATCAGTGATTTCATTGTAGGCCGGTTATTTTTTCGTGCGCGTGTGATCACCTCAAGATGATTAAAGTCATGAAAATACGATCATCGGGTGCCGGTAGGCGGCGGCTTCCGCTACAATGCGCGCCGATTTCGACCAGCCTGAGAACCCGCTAATGTCCGACTGCCAGACTCCTATCATCGTCGCCCTGGATTACCCAACGCGTGACGCCGCACTGAAATTGGCTGATCAGTTGGACCCGAAACTGTGCCGCGTAAAAGTGGGCAAAGAGTTGTTCACCAGTTGCGCTGCTGAGATTGTCGGTACGTTGCGTGACAAAGGCTTTGAGGTCTTCCTGGACCTAAAATTCCATGACATTCCCAACACCACCGCGATGGCCGTAAAGGCTGCTGCCGAGATGGGCGTGTGGATGGTTAACGTTCACTGTTCGGGCGGCTTGCGCATGATGGCTGCCTGCCGTGAAGAGCTGGACAAGCGTACCGGCCCGCAACCGTTGTTGATTGGTGTCACGGTATTGACCAGCATGGAGCGTGAGGACCTCGCTGCCATCGGCCTGGACATCGAGCCACAAGAGCAAGTGTTGCGTTTGGCTGCTCTGGCACAAAAGGCCGGTATGGATGGGCTGGTGTGTTCGGCTCTGGAAGCGCAAGCGCTGAAGGCCGCACACCCGTCGCTGCAATTGGTAACGCCAGGGATTCGCCCTGCTGGCAGTGCTCAGGATGACCAGCGCCGCATTTTGACTCCGCGTCAGGCGTTAGATGCGGGTTCTGATTACCTGGTGATTGGTCGCCCGATCAGCCAAGCGGCTGATCCGGCCAAAGCATTGGCTGCCGTGGTTGCCGAAATAGCATAAGCGTGCCAGTGATGTCGCCGCAGCCCGCGCTGCGGCGACATGGGGTTTAAACCTTCAGTACCAACTTGCCGAAGTTCTCTCCGCTGAACAGCTTGAGCAGGGTTTCGGGGAATGTCTCCAGCCCTTCAACAATGTGCTCCTTGCTTTTCAATTGCCCTTTGCTCAGCCAAACAGCCATTTCATGAGCGGCCGCAGCGTAACGGTCGGCATAGTCCATCACTACAAACCCTTCCATACGCGCACGATTGACCAGCAATGACAGATAGTTGGCTGGCCCTTTGACGGCTTCCTTGTTGTTGTACTGACTGATCGCGCCGCAGATGATTACGCGCGCCTTGAAGCGCAAGCGACTGAGCACAGCGTCCAGGATATCGCCGCCCACGTTGTCGAAATAAACGTCGACCCCTTTAGGGCATTCACGTTTCAGGCCGGCGAGAACGTCTTCGTTCTTGTAGTCAATCACGCCGTCAAAACCCAGTTCGTCAATCAGGTAGGCGCATTTGTCTTTCCCGCCCGCGATACCGACCACATGACAGCCCTTGAGCTTTGCAATTTGCCCGGCAATGCTGCCAACGGCGCCCGCAGCACCAGAAATCACCACAGTGTCTCCGGTTTTCGGTGCTCCAATGTCGAGCAATGCGAAGTAGGCGGTCATGCCGGTCATGCCCAGCGCTGACAAGTACACCGGCAAAGGCACCAGTTTGGGATCAACTTTGTAGAAACCGCGCGGTTCCCCAACGAAGTAATCCTGCACACCCAGCGCGCCGTTCACGTAATCACCGACGCTAAAGTCCGGATGCTTCGAGGCAACGACTTTGCCGACGCCCAAAGCGCGCATCACGTCCCCAAGAGCCACAGGGGGGATGTAGGACTTGCCTTCATTCATCCACCCGCGCATTGCGGGGTCGAGGGACAGGTATTCATTTTTAACCACGATTTGCCCATCGCCGGGCTCAGCCACAGGCACCTGTTGGTAGGTGAAAATGTCGCGGGTTACTGCGCCGACGGGGCGTTTGGCGAGAAGGAATTGGCGGTTAGTCTCGGCGGTCATCGTAGGCACTCATCATTAAGGCAAAGGAGGTTGATAGACGTTCTGGGCCGTGTCGGCAAGCGAACATGATCTTACGAATGCTTTTTCATCAATTGGGGTGATGTTGGTAGGCGGAGTTATATCACTTCGATAAATAAGTTGTTTGGGTGTGCCTACACTGAAAACAGATTTTCCCCTTTGAGGATAAGAATAATGAGCATGACCTTTTCCGGGCGAGTGGCTGTGGTGACCGGGGCCGGTGCAGGTATCGGGCGGGCCGCGGCACTGGCCTTCGCGGCCGAGGGCTTGAATGTCGTTGTGGTCGATCTGGATGCCGCGAGCGGGGAGGGCACTGTCGAGCTGATCAAGGCTGCCGGTGGCAGCGCAGCATTTGTACGTTGCAATGTCGCCCTCGAGGCAGACGTCAGGCATTTGATGGAGCAGACCCTCAGCACTTATGGCCGTCTGGATTACGCCTTCAACAATGCTGGCATCGAAATCGAGCACGGCCGCTTGGCGGACGGCACCGAGGATGAATTCGACGCAATCATGGGCGTGAACGTCAAAGGTGTGTGGTTGTGCATGAAATATCAGTTGCCTCTGATGCTCAGCCAGGGCGGTGGAGCGATCGTCAATACTGCGTCTGTGGCTGGCCTTGGCGCTGCGCCGAAGATGAGTATTTACTCGGCGTCAAAGCACGCGGTGATTGGTCTGACAAAGTCGGCGGCCATTGAATACGCGAAGAAAAAGATCCGCGTCAATGCGGTGTGCCCTGGCGTGATTGACACCGACATGTTCCGCCGCGCGTACGAGGCAGATCCGAGGAAGGCGGAGTTTGCTGCGGCGATGCACCCGGTCGGGCGAGTGGGCACAGTAGAAGAGGTCGCGAGTGCTGTGCTGTACCTGTGTTCGGACGGTGCAGCATTTACCACGGGCCATGCCTTGGCGATTGATGGCGGGGCTTTAGCGATTTAATGAAACCGCTGAAGGCTGCGATCTTTTGATGTTGAAACAGACCGCAGCCCACGTTGAGCCATGACTCAGCGGGTTTTCCAGTTCAGAATCATCAGCGTCAACACGCCTGCCACGATGCCCCAGAACGCTGAGCCGACCGAGAACAGGCTCATGCCTGATGCGGTGACCATAAACGTTACCAGCGCGGCTTCGCGTTCTTTCGACTCCGTCATGGCAATAGTCAGGCCGTTGATGATCGAACCAAACAGTGCCAAGGCCGCAATCGACAGCACCAGTTCTTTAGGGAAGGCGGCAAACAAGGCGGCCAATGTGGCGCCAAAAATCCCTGCAATGCCATAGAAAATCCCGCACCACATGGCCGCGGTGTAACGCTTTTTGGGATCTTCATGGGCATGTGGCCCGGTGCAGATGGCCGCGCTGATGGCCGCCAGGTTGATCCCGTGTGAACCAAAAGGCGCGAGCAGCAGCGAGGCCACCCCCGTGGTGGTAATCAGCGGCGAAGCGGGCACGGTGTAACCGTCGGCGCGCAGCACGGCGATGCCCGGCATGTTCTGCGAGGTCATGGCGACCACAAACAACGGGATGCCGATGCTGATGGTGGCTGCCAGCGAAAAGGAAGGCGTGGTCCACACCGGCACGGCCACTTCCAGGGCGAAACCATTGAAATCAAGCAGCCCGAGCAACCCCGAAATCACGATGCCAATCACCAGCGCTGCCAATACCGCGTAGCGCGGCGACAGGCGTTTGACGATCAGGTAGGTGAAAAACATGCCGATCACCAGGCCGGTCTGATGCTGCGCAGCGACAAATATCTCGCTACCGATCTTGAACAAGATACCGGCCAGCAATGCCGCAGCCAGGGACGCCGGAATGCGTTTGACCAGGCGCTCAAAACTCCCGGTCACCCCACAGATAATCACCAGCACGGCACACGTGATGTACGCACCGATGGCCTCGTGGTAACTGACGCCCCCCAAACTGGTAATCAGCAGCGCGGCGCCGGGCGTTGACCAAGCGATGGTAATGGGGGTGCGATAACGCAGGGATAAGCCTATGCTGCAAATGGCCATACCAATGGACAGCGCCCAAATCCATGAAGAGATTTGTCCGCTGGTCAAACCTGCTGCCTGGCCTGCTTGAAACATCAGCACCAATGAGCTGGTATAGCCGGTCATCATTGCAATGAAACCCGCGACCACCGCAGAAGGTGAGGTGTCGGCCAACGGGTGCAAGCGTGGCTGAGTGGCGTCGGTCATAAAACGCAATTCCTTGTACTGGGCAGAGTGCTCTGCAAAAGCTGTTCTTGATAAGACAGTGAACAGAGCGCAAGCCTAAACGCAAAAGTAACATTTCATTGCAATACAGCCGGGATATCAAACGGCCATACAGTCGTGCATACACTCGGGCTTGTGTACAATGCGGCCTGTTTTCTTGCATTAATTCATTGTCAGCGAGGCCCGTTTACGTATAAACGTAACGCTCAATTTGCCGCCGCTTTTCCCATTCGAGTGCCCATGAACGAACAGTTGCAGCCTCTCAAGAAACCCACCCGCGCCGGCAAGGCCGGTCGCAGCGGAACCCAGGACGATATTGTCTACGCGCATATCTTCGAGGCCATTCTCGAACAGCGTCTGGCACCGGGCACAAAATTGAGCGAAGAGGCGCTGGGCGAAATCTTTGGCGTGAGTCGGACCATTATCCGTCGAGCACTCTCGCGCCTGGCCCATGAAGGGGTTGTGTTGCTGCGCCCCAATCGTGGCGCAGTGGTAGCCAGCCCGAGTGTTGAAGAAGCGCGCCAGGTTTTTCTTGCCCGCCGTCTGGTGGAAAAAGCCATTACGGAATTGGCCGTGGTTCATGCCACGGCGGACGATCTGGCTGAGTTGCGCAAAATGGTCGAGGACGAGCGCGACAGTTTCTCGCGGGGCGATCGTGGTGCAGGTATTCGGTTGTCGGGCGAGTTTCACTTGAAGCTGGCTGAAGCCGCTAAAAATGCGCCGCTGATCAGCTTCCAGCGCAGCCTGGTGTCGCAAACATCGTTGATTATTGCCCAGTACGAAAGCGGCAACCGCTCACACTGTTCCTACGACGAGCACATGCAACTGATCGATGCCATCGAAGCCCGTGACGGTGCGCTGGCAGTGGACCTGATGATGCATCACATGGACCACATCGACAGCAAGCTCAACCTCGACGAAGAAGGCGCCTCGGACGATCTGCATGCAGTGTTCTCGCACCTCCTGCAAACCAAAGGCAAAAGCCATCGCTAACCTGTAGTCGCTGACGAGGCACGAGGCTGCGATGGGTTGCGAAGCGGCCCCATAAGGCGGTCCTGCGGCCCGTATCGCAGCCTCGTCCCTCGTCAGCGACTACAAGTGTCTTTGCCAGTCCCTTAACGCTGATGCACCAGGTTCCCTGCTGCATACGTCTGCTCAACCGTGCGGTCATCCCCCAAGGTCATCAACACAAACAACGTGTCGGCGATGTCTTTGGATTGTTGCAGGCGATAGCTCATCAGCGGCGTAGCGTTGTAGTCCAGTACCACAAAGTCTGCGTCGGTACCCGGTTTCAGGGTGCCGATCTTGTCTTCCAGGCGCAGCGCCCGCGCCCCACCCAAGGTAGCCAAATACAACGACTTGAACGGGTTGAGGCGTGCGCCTTGCAATTGCATGACCTTGTAGGCTTCGTTCAAGGTGTTGAGCAGCGAGAAGCTTGTCCCGGCGCCTACGTCGGTACCCAGGCCAACATTGAGCTTGTGCTTTTCGGCCATCGGCAAATTGAACAGGCCGCTGCCCAGAAACAGGTTGGACGTCGGGCAGAAGGCCACGGCGGAGCCGGTTTCAGCCAGGCGTGCGCATTCTTCGTCACACAGGTGCACGCCGTGGGCAAAGACCGAGCGTTCGCCCAAGAGTTGGTAATGGTCGTACACGTCCAGATAGCCTTTGCGCTCCGGGAACAGCGATTTTACCCACTCGATTTCCTGAAGGTTTTCGCTGATATGGGTGTGCAAATACACGTCCGGGTATTCGCTCAACAACGTGCCCGCCAGGCTTAGTTGCTCTGGCGTGCTGGTCGGCGCGAAACGCGGGGTAACGGCGTAGTGCAAGCGACCTTGACCATGCCAGCGCTCAATCAGCGCCTTGCTATCGTTGTAGCCTGATTCGGCAGTATCTGTCAGATACTCTGGCGCATTGCGGTCCATCATGACTTTGCCTGCGATCAGGCGCAGGTCCAGACGTTGTGCGGCTTCGAACAGGGCATCCACCGATTGCGGGTGCACACTGCCGAAGACCAGGGCTGTGGTTGTGCCGTTGCGTAGCAGCTCTTTCAGGAAAATATCCGCGACCTTCTCGGCATGTGCCTTGTCGGCGAACTGGTTTTCGCACGGGAACGTGTAGGTGTTCAACCAGTCGAGCAACTGTTCGCCGTAGGCGCCAATCATCCCGGTCTGTGGGAAATGGATATGGGTGTCGATAAAGCCCGGGGTAATCAGCGCATCGCTGTAGAAGGTAATGTCAGTGTCGGCAGGCAATGATGCGAGCAGGTCTGCGGCATTGCCCAGCGCGGTAATTTTGCCGTCCTCGACCACCAGCAGGCCATCTTCAAAATACTCGTAGGAGGCCTCGATCCCGACTTCGGCGGGGTCGGCGATGCTGTGCAGAATGGCGGCGCGATAGGCTTTACAGGTCATAACAACTCTCAGTGCGTGGCATGGCTGCGTCGCGAAGACGCCAGCAATTGTGTAAGGGGTTCAGCGCCAATCGGTTCGGCGCAGGCAGTGCGCTGGCCGAAGTGGGCGTTATAAGTGGCGATAATTTCGCCGGCGATGGAGATCGCGATTTCAATCGGTAGCTTGCCCTTCACCTCATTTAAGCCCATCGGGCAGCGCATACGCTGCAAAGGGGCGGCGCTGATGCCGCGCTCACGCAGGCGATGTTCAAACTTCATGCGCTTGGTTTTTGAGCCAATCAAGCCGAAGTAGGCAAAGTCGTTGCGTTTGAGCAGGGCGGCGCTGAGTTCCAGGTCCAGGGCGTGATTATGCGTCATGACGATGCAGTAGCAACCCGCAGGCAGCGTATTGATTTCATCAATCGAGTCTTCGCAGACTATTTTGCGTACTCCGGCCGGTATCAATGCCGGGAATTCTTGCTCCCGCGAATCAATCCAGCGCACGCGGCAGGGCAGGCTGGCCAGCAGGGGCACCAGTGCGCGGGCGACATGCCCGGCGCCGAACACCGCTATGTGTGCTTGCACCTGACCCATGGGTTCAAACAGCAGTACCGCCACACCGCCACAGCATTGGCCAAGACTGGCGCCGAGGCTGAAGCGTTGCACATGCGGCCCTTGTGAGTGGGCAGCGAGCATCTCGCGGGCGATGTGCATGGCTTTGAATTCCAGATGGCCGCCACCGATGGTGTCGTAGATCTGGCTGGCGCTGACCAGCATCTTTGCCCCCGCATTCCGGGGCGTTGAGCCTTGTTCTTCGATAAGCGTGACTAGTACGCTCGGTTCGCCCTGTTGCTGCAAATCGGCCAGTGCGCGGATCCAGTCATTCATGGTTTGGCCCTCGCTCATTTGTAGTCGCTGCCGCAGGCTGCGATAAGGGCCGCAGGACCTTCGGTTTTTCAGGGCTGCTACGCAACCCATCGCAGCCTTCGGCAGCGACTACAGCCTTACGCATCTGCTCGCACCCCCACAACACCCGTTCCGGCGTGGCAGGCGTATCAATATCAGGCTGCACGCGATAATCGGCGAGGCTCGCGACCGCATCTTTTATCGCGCACCACGCGGCAATGCCGAGCATAAACGGCGGCTCGCCCACGGCTTTGGAATGGAACACCGTGTCTTCCGGGTTTTTACGGTTTTCGACCAATTTCACTCGCAGATCCATCGGCATGTCGGCCACCGCCGGGATCTTGTAGCTGGCCGGGCCGCTGGTCAGCAGCTTGCCCTTGGCGTTCCACACCAGTTCTTCGCTGGTCAGCCAGCCCACGCCCTGCACATAGCCGCCTTCAACCTGGCCCACATCAATGGCCGGGTTCAGCGAGGCGCCCACGTCATGCAGGATGTCGGTACGCAACATTTTGTATTCGCCGGTCAGGGTGTCGACGATCACTTCTGCGCAGGCAACCCCAAAAGCGTAGTAGTAAAATGGCCGACCACGGGCCTGGCTGCGGTCGTAAAAGATCTTCGGGGTTTTGTAATAGCCGGTACTGGAGAGCGAGACTTGGCCGAAGTGGGCCTGCTGGATCAGTGCTGCAAAACTCAGAATCTGTTCACCGATGCGCACCAGTCCGTTATGGAACACCACGTCCTGAGTGCTGACCTGGTACTTTTCTGCGGCAAACTCAATTAAGCGTTGCTTGATGGTTTGCGCCGCATTTTGCGCTGCCTTGCCATTCAGGTCTGCCCCGCTGGAGGCCGCTGTGGGTGAGGTGTTGGGCACTTTCTCGGTATGAGTGGCGGTGATGTGCACGCGGTCGACTTCCACCTGAAACACCTCAGCCACCACTTGCGCGACCTTGATATTCAGGCCCTGGCCCATTTCTGTGCCGCCGTGGTTCAAGTGAATGCTGCCATCGGTGTAAATGTGGATCAGCGCCCCGGCCTGGTTGAGAAAGCTGGCAGTGAACGAAATGCCGAATTTGACCGGGGTGAGGGCCAGGCCTTTTTTCAGGATCGGGCTGCTGGCATTGAAGGCCTTGATCGCTGCACGGCGCTGCGCGTATTGGCTGCTGGCTTCGAGATCGGCGGTCATTTCATGGAGCAAGTTGTGCTCCACGGTTTGGTAATAGTGAGTCACGTTGCGCTCGGTTTTGCCGTAGTAATTGACCTTGCGCACCGCCAGCGGGTCCAGGTGCAAATGCCGGGCAATCCGGTCCATGACCTCCTCAATGGCGACCATGCCTTGCGGGCCGCCGAAGCCGCGGTACGCCGTGTTCGAGGCGGTGTTGGTCTTGCAGCGGTGCCCATGGATTGTGGCATCGCCTAGGTAATACGCGTTGTCGGCGTGAAACATGGCGCGGTCAACAATGGACCCCGACAAGTCGGGCGAGTAGCCGCAGTTGGCGGCCAGATCCAGTTGGATGCCCTGCAACTGCCCGTTGTCATCGAAACCGACGTCGTACTCGATATAAAACGGATGGCGCTTGCCGGTCATCTGCATGTCTTCGGTGCGCGGCAGGCGCATCTTGGTCGGTTGCCCGGTCAGGTGTGCAATCACCGCACACAAGCATGCGGGGCTGGCGGCCTGGGTCTCTTTGCCACCAAAGCCGCCGCCCATGCGGCGCATGTCGACTGCGACTTTATTCATCGGCACGCCTAGCACCTCGGACACCAGCTTCTGGATCTCGGTCGGATGCTGGGTTGAGCAGTACACGATCATGCCGCCGTCTTCAGTGGGCATGACTGAAGAGATCTGTGTTTCAAGGTAAAAGTGCTCTTGCCCACCGATGTGCAGTTGACCTTGCAGCCGATGGGTGGCCTGGCTCAGCGCGGTGCTGGCGTCGCCGCGCCGGTGAGTGTGGCTGTCGAGCACAAAGTGTTTTTTGCGTAGCGCCTCGACTACATCGAGCACCGGCTCCAGGTCTTCGTACTCGATCACGGCCGCCATTGCGGCCTTGCGGGCGGTGTCCAGGTCGCTGGCTGCCACCGCCAGTACCGGCTGCCCGACAAACTCCACGGTATCGATGGCCAATAACGGATCGCCCGGCAGCAGCGGGCCGATGTCCTTAAGGCCGGGGATATCCTCGTGGGTAATCACCCGTCGCACACCGGCAAAGGTGTAGCAGGGCGCAGTATCGATGCGGATGATGCGTGCGTGGGCCCGGTCAGACAAACGCGCGTACACGTGCAACTGGTTGGGGAATTCCAGCCGGTCATCAATGTACTGTGCCTCGCCCGACACATGTTTATCTGCGCTGTCGTGTTTGACGCTGCGGCCCACACCGGTTTTCAAATCCTGGGCAAACAGGGTGCTCAGTTCAGCCTGAGACAGTTCGATCGCGTGAGGGTTAGACATAGGCCGTTACCCGCGTTTGGAGGTCCGGGGATTGCTGTTCGATAAAGTATTTGCGGAACAGGTTTTGCGCGCAAAGCAAGCGATATTCTTTGCTGGCGCGAAAGTCCGAGAGCGGGCTGAAATCCAGCGACAAGGCGTTGCAGGCTCGTTCCACCGTTGCGCTGTTCCAGGGCGCGTTGTGCAAGACGGCCTCGCAGGCGCTGGCGCGTTTGGGCGTGGCCGCCATGCCGCCGAAGGCCACACGGGCTTCCATCACCACGCCGTTTGCGATGTGCAGATTGAAGGCGGCGCACACGGCGCTGATGTCGTCATCCAGACGCTTGGAGATTTTATAGGCGCGAAACAGATGGCTGGCCTTGGCGCGCGGGATGACGATTTTCTCGATGAATTCGCCTTCAGTTTGGGCGGTCACCCGGTAGTCCAGAAAGTAATCTTCCAGCGCCAGCGTGCGACGTGTAGCCCCTTTGCGTAAGACCAGTTGTGAGCCGAGGGCGATCAGCAGGGGGGGCGAATCACCAATGGGCGAAGCGTTGCCAATGTTGCCGCCCAAAGTGCCTTGGTTACGAATTTGCAGCGAGGCAAAACGCTGTAACAGTTCGCCGAAGTCCGGGTATTCAGTGTTGAGCGTGCGGTAAACATCCGCGAGCGTCACTGCGGCGCCGACTTCGAGGCGATCTGCAAAGCGCTCGATGCGCTTTAGCTCGGCAATCTGCCCCAGAGCAATCATTACCGGCAGGCTGCGGTGAAGTTGCGTGACCTCCAGCGCCAAGTCGGTCCCGCCCGCCAGCAGACGCGCCTGCGGATGCGCTGCATAGGCCAGGGCCAGCTCGTCAAGGGTAAGGGGCAGCAGGCAACGGTTCTCACCGTTATTCAGTTCGCTGGCGCCGACAGGGCGGATGGCCTTGAGTTTGGCCAGGGTAGCGCCGTGTTGCGCATCAAATTGGTCCGCAGGCGCTGAGTGGCAGGCTTGCGCCGCGGCGGCCAGAATCGGTCGATAGCCGGTGCAGCGGCAGAGGTTGCCGGCCAGTGCTTCGTGGGCCTGCTGGTGGTTGGCGTCAGGGCTGTTTTTTTGCAGGGCAAACAACGACATGACAAAGCCGGGTGTGCAAAAGCCACATTGCGAGCCGTGGCAGTCGACCATCGCCTGCTGCACGCTGTGGAGCTGGCCCTGATGCTTGAGGTCTTCAACGCTGATCAACTGTTTGCCATGCAAGGCCGAAACGAATGTCAGGCAGGCATTGAGGCTGCGATAGCGCAGGCCTTCAGTGCCTTGCTCGTCAGTGTGCAGTTCGCCGACAACCACTGTGCAGGCGCCGCAATCACCGCTGGCACAGCCTTCCTTGGTGCCGGGTTTGTGCAGGTGCTGACGCAGGTAATTGAGTACCGTGAGGTTGGGGTCCAGTGCGTGTTCAGTGCGTAGCGTCTGATTAACTAAAAACTGGATCACGGGCGGCCTCGCACTGCACTATTTTTATCGGGAGGGATGAATTGAATCTAGTCATTGCTGACTTCAGGGTCAAGAAATGCCAGTGAGTCATCCCGGTGATTGATCACGACACGCTTTATTTGCTTATTTCGTGCCACATTCGGCGCCCGAGACACTCTGCTTGCACCGCGCAAGTGCGTTACACTCCGCCGCCTGCACTGATCGAAGATTTTGAAGGTACAACATGACGTTCAAGGCGCCGGATAGCCTCGCCGAGCAAATAGCTCACCACCTCGCTGAGCGGATTATTCGTGGCGAGCTCAAGCCTGGAGAACGCATTCAAGAACAGAAGGTAACGCTGGCGCTCAATGTCAGCCGCGGCTCTGTGCGCGAAGCGTTGTTGATCCTGGAGCGTCGACACTTGATCGCGATCCTTCCACGGCGTGGCGCACATGTCACCGAGCTTACTGCGCACAAGGTCCAAAGCCTGTGTACGTTGATGAGCGAGATGTACATCCTGCTCGGCAATGCCGTTGCGCAGCGCTGGACAGCGCCGTCTGACCTGGGGCCTTTCCTGCAAATTCAGCAGCGTCTGGTCGACAGCTACGAGCGCCAGGATATCAGCGCTTTTGTTGAAGACAGCTTCAACGTTATGCGCGCTGCCTACCCGTTTGCCGACAACCCGTATCTGCAAGAAACCGTCGAGAACCTGCACCCGGCCATGAGCCGTGCCTATTACCTGGCACTGGAACAGCGCAAGGCCGAGATGAGCGAGTTTCTGGCGCTATTCGCAGAGCTGCTTGAGGCGGTTCTGGCGCGGGATTTTTCGCAAATTCGTGTCGTACTGAGCCGATATGCTCAGCGCAGCTGTGACCTGGTGTTGTCCGCCTTGACGGTTGCCTGAACGTGCGTCTCAAGTGCATCAAACTGGCGGGCTTCAAATCCTTCGTTGACCCGACAACGGTTAACTTTCCGAGCAATATGGCGGCGGTGGTCGGCCCCAACGGTTGCGGCAAGTCGAACATTATCGACGCCGTGCGTTGGGTAATGGGCGAAAGCTCGGCTAAAAACCTGCGCGGCGAGTCGATGACCGACGTCATCTTCAACGGCTCCACCAGCCGTAAACCCGTGAGTCAGGCCAGTATTGAACTGGTGTTTGATAACTCCGACGGCACGCTGCTGGGCGAATATGCGGCCTACGCCGAGATCTCCATCCGCCGCAAGGTGACCCGCGACAGCCAGACCACTTACTACCTGAACGGCACCAAGTGCCGTCGTCGTGACATCACCGATATTTTCCTCGGCACCGGCCTGGGGCCGCGCAGCTACTCGATCATCGAGCAGGGCATGATCTCCAAGCTGATCGAGTCCAAGCCCGAAGACCTGCGCAACTTTATCGAAGAAGCGGCCGGCATTTCCAAGTACAAGGAGCGGCGTCGCGAGACCGAAAACCGCATTCGTCGCACTCACGAAAACCTCGCGCGCCTGACCGACTTGCGTGAAGAGTTGGGTCGCCAGCTTGAGCGTCTGCACCGTCAGGCCCAGGCCGCCGAGAAGTACCAGGAATACAAAGCCGAAGAGCGTCAGCTCAAGGCGCAGTTGTCCGCCTTGCGCTGGCAAGCCCTGAACGAGCAGGTGGGGCAGCGCGAAACGATCATTGGCGATCAAGAAGTCAGCTTTGAAGCGTTGGTCGCTGAGCAGCGCAATGCCGATGCCAGCATCGAACGCCTGCGTGACGGGCATCACGACCTGTCAGAACGCTTTAATTTGGTGCAAGGGCGCTTCTACTCGGTGGGCGGCGACATCGCCCGCGTCGAACAAAGCATCCAGCACGGCCAGCAACGTTTGCGCCAGTTACAAGACGACTTGCGCGAAGCCGAGCGCTCGCGTCTTGAAACCGAGTCGCACCTGGGGCATGACCGCACGATGCTGGCAACGCTGGGTGAAGAGCTTGACATGTTGGTGCCCGAGCAGGAACTGACCAGCGCCGCCGCTGAAGAGTCGGCGGCCGCGCTCGAAGAATCCGAAGTCACCATGCATGCCTGGCAAGAGCAGTGGGATGCCTTCAACCTGCGCTCGGCCGAGCCGCAACGGCAATCCGAAGTCCTGCAAGCGCGTATCCAGCAACTGGAAACCAGCATGGAGCGCGTGGCTGAACGCCAGCGTCGCTTGGGCGAAGAGCGCGCCTTGCTCGCAGCAGACCCGGAAGATGCTGCGATCCTTGAACTGAGCGAGTTGCTGGCGACCAGCGAACTGACCCAAGAAGAGCTGCAAGCCAGCGAAGAACAGGTGATCGAGCGTCTTGAGCAAGTGCGTCACGACTTGCAGCAAGCCACGCAAAACCAGCAGCAGGCTCAGGGCGAGTTGCAGCGGCTTAACGGTCGTCTGGCTTCCCTTGAAGCGCTGCAACAAGCCGCGTTGGACCCTGGCGCCGGTGCAGGCGAATGGCTGCGTGAGCAGCAACTGGCTGAGCGTCCACGTCTGGCCGAAGGCCTGCGGGTTGAAGCCGGTTGGGAGCTTGCGGTCGAAACGGTGCTGGGTGCCGACCTCCAGGCCGTGTTGGTGGATGATTTTTCACAGGTGGATCTGGCGGGCTTTGCGCAGGGCGATTTGCGCTTGTTCAGCGCCGACGCCACTGCAAGCCGCATCGCTGGGAGTTTGCTGGACAAAGTCGAAGCCGATTTTGATTTGGCGCCCTGGCTGGGCCAGGTCAAACCGGTCGAAACCCTTGAGCAGGCACTGGCTGCGCGCGGGCAACTGGCCGACGGTCAAAGCCTGATCAGCCGTGAAGGTTATTGGGTCGGGCGCAACTTCTTGCGTGTGCGCCGCGCCAGTGAAGCCGAAAGCGGCGTGCTGGCCCGCGGCCAGGAAATCCAGCGTCTGGGGGTTGAGCGCGAAGAGCGTGAAGCCACGCTGGCGTCCTTTGAGGAGCAGTTGCAACGCTTGCGCGAGCAGCAAGTCGCTCAAGAAGACGCGCGTGAGCAAGTTCGTCGCCGCTTGCAGGACGAAGCCCGCCAACAAGGCGAGATCAAAGCCAAGCTATCTGCCAGCAAAGCCAAGGTCGAGCAGTTGACCTTGCGCCGTCGGCGGCTAGACGAAGAGCTGGCCGAGCTCGGCGAGCAACGTGCGCTGGAGCATGAACACGTTGGTGAGGCACGCCTGAACTTGCAGCAAGCGCTGGATGCGATGGCCACTGACACCGAGCAGCGCGAACTGCTGCTGGCCCAGCGCGACAGCTTGCGCGAACGCCTTGACCGGGTGCGTCAAGAAGCCCGTCAGCACAAGGATCACGCCCACCAATTGGCGGTGCGTTTGGGCTCACTCAGGGCACAGCACGACTCGACCCGTCAGGCGCTGGAGCGGCTGGAGTTGCAATCTGAGCGGCTCGCTGAAAAGCGTGAGCAGCTCACCCTCAATCTGGAGGAGGGCGAAGCTCCCCTTGAAGAGCTGCGCCTTAAACTTGAAGAGTTGCTGGATAAACGCCTGAGCGTTGACGAGGAACTTAAAGTTGCGCAATTGGCTCTTGAAGATGCGGACCGTGAACTGCGCGACGCTGAAAAGCGCCGCAACCAGGCTGAGCAACAGTCTCAACTGATTCGTGGCCAGCTTGAGCAGCAGCGTATGGAGTGGCAGGCGCTGACAGTCCGGCGTACCGCGTTACAAGATCAGTTGCTGGCGGACGGCTATGACTTGCACGGGGTGCTGGCAACATTGAGTAACGAACTCAATGAGCAGCAGGCCGAAGAGGAACTTGAGCGGATTGCTGCGCGCATTCAGCGTTTGGGCGCGATTAACCTCGCGGCCATTGATGAATACCAGCAGCAGTCCGAGCGTAAGCGTTATCTGGATGCCCAGGATGCCGATTTGGTCGAAGCGCTGGACACCCTGGAAAACGTTATTCGCAAGATTGATAAAGAAACCCGCAGCCGCTTCAAAGACACCTTTGATCAGATAAATGGTGGATTACAGGCGCTTTTCCCAAAAGTTTTCGGTGGCGGCAGCGCTTATTTGGAACTGACGGGCGAAGATTTACTCGATACAGGGGTAACGATCATGGCGAGGCCGCCGGGCAAAAAGAACAGCACGATTCATTTGCTGTCCGGTGGGGAGAAAGCATTGACGGCTCTGGCACTGGTTTTTGCCATTTTTAAACTCAATCCGGCGCCCTTTTGCATGCTCGACGAAGTTGATGCACCGCTTGATGACGCGAACGTGGGGCGCTATGCACGGTTGGTTAAAGAGATGTCTCAGACCGTGCAATTCATCTACATCACCCACAACAAAATCGCCATGGAAATGGCCGATCAGTTGATGGGGGTGACGATGCACGAGCCAGGTTGTTCACGTCTTGTTGCGGTTGATGTTGAGGAAGCAATGGCAATGGTCGATGCATGAGCTATAAGCAAGTAGGGTTAAAATTTTCTTCATGTAAGAAAATCCCTACGGATTTGACCGATGAGACGCGTAGGTCAGCGGCTACATGGGCCTAACTCAAGGTGACAGACGGTGTAAAGTTATCTTTGGTCGTGTTAATTTAGCGTCTAATTTTTTTGTACGTGGAAAAACGTCATTCAGAACATAGAGTTGGCGCCACGTTTTAAAGGGCTTTAGGCTCTTCTTCATAGAATCATTTTTTTAGGGGCACGGGATTACATGGAAATCGGTCTGCGCGAGTGGCTGATAGTCATCGGCATAGTGGTCATCGCCGGTATTCTTTTTGACGGCTGGCGTCGTATGCGTGGCGGTAAAGGGAAGCTCAAGTTTCGTCTTGACCGCAGTTTTTCCAATGTGCCCGACGAGGAAAACAGCGCCGAGCTGTTAGGCCCGTCACGGGTTCTGGATACGCCGGATCACAAAGAGCCGCAGCTCGATGAGCATGACCTGCCATCGGTGAGCATGCCGCCCCGTGAGAGGTCCTCCAAGCGCGGTAAACGCGCCAGTGAGCCGAGCCAGGGTGATTTGAACCTCAACCTCGATCTTGATGATGACGGTCCAAGCTTCAGTGCGCGTGACGATGATGCCCCTGTTGAAACCAAGCCTCGCGGGCGTCAGACGCCAGCAGTGGCTGCGGCAGAAAGCAAAGAGCCCGCACCGGCAACCGAAGAAGTGCTGGTCATCAGTGTTATCAGCCGTGACCCGGCAGGTTTCAAAGGCCCGGCGCTGCTGCAAAACATTCTTGAGAGCGGCTTGCGTTTCGGTGAGATGGATATTTTCCACCGTCACGAAAGCATGGCCGGCAACGGCGAAGTCCTGTTCTCCATGGCCAATGCCGTGAAGCCGGGCGTGTTCGATCTGGACGACATCGATCTGTTCAGCACGCCAGCGGTGAGCTTCTTCCTCGGCTTGCCAGGCCCACGTCATCCCAAGCAGGCGTTTGATGTGATGGTGGCAGCAGCGCGCAAGTTGTCCCAGGAACTCAACGGCGAACTCAAAGACGACCAGCGCAGCGTGTTGACGGCTCAAACTATTGAGCATTACCGCCAGCGCATCGTCGAATTTGAGCGTCGTGCCCTGACTCAAAAACGCTAAAGCCGTGGGGGCCGTGTGATCGCTCCCGCTGAGTGCACTATGAATTAACACATGAGCAGCCTCGGCTGCTCATTTGCTTTGTGAGAGAAAAGTCCCATGACCGCCGCCAACACCCGCATTCTAGAGCTGCGCGCTGAACTGGATCAGCATAACTACCGTTACCACGTACTCGACGAGCCGAGCATCCCGGACGCTGAGTACGACCGGCTGTTTCGTGAGCTTAAAGCCCTGGAAGCGGAGCACCCGGAACTGGTGACGGCAGATTCGCCGACCCAGCGCGTGGGCAGTGCGGCGTTGTCGGCCTTTACTCAAGTGCGTCACGAAGTGCCCATGCTGAGCCTGGGCAACGCGTTTGATGAAACCGATATGCGCGAATTTGATCGGCGTGTCAGCGAGGGGCTCGATTTACCGGCTGGCGACCTGTTTGGCGGCGGTGCAGAAGTTGAATACAGCTGCGAGCCAAAGCTCGACGGTCTGGCGGTCAGCTTGCTGTATCAGGATGGAGTTCTGGTGCGCGGTGCCACCCGCGGTGATGGCACCACCGGTGAAGACATCAGCGTCAACGTGCGCACTGTGCGAAATATCCCGCTCAAGTTGCAGGGCAGCGGCTGGCCTGCGGTGTTGGAAGTACGCGGCGAGGTGTTTATGTCCAAGGCGGGTTTTGACCGCCTCAATGAAGCCCAACTTGCTGCGGGTGGCAAGACCTTTGCCAACCCGCGTAACGCAGCGGCTGGCAGCCTGCGCCAGCTGGATTCGAAAATCACCGCCAGCCGTCCGCTGGAGTTTTGCTGCTATGGGTTGGGGCAAGTTTCTGAAGAGTTTGCCGATACGCACATTGGCAATCTCAAGCAGTTGCAGCAGTGGGGCATGCCCATCAGTCACGAGTTGAAACTGGCCAAAGGCATTGCCGAGTGCCTGGACTACTACCGTGACATTGGTGAGCGTCGTGCCTCGTTGGCGTATGAAATCGACGGCGTGGTGTTCAAGGTCAACAGCCTGGCCTCGCAACGCGAACTGGGTTTTCGTGCCCGTGAACCGCGCTGGGCAATCGCCCATAAATTCCCGGCAATGGAAGAACTGACTGAACTGCTGGATGTTGAATTCCAGGTCGGGCGTACGGGGGCGGTCACTCCGGTTGCGCGCCTTAAGCCGGTCAAAGTGGCAGGCGTGACCGTGTCCAATGCCACGTTGCACAACATGGACGAAGTGGCACGCTTGGGTCTGATGATTCACGACACCGTGATCATTCGCCGTGCCGGAGATGTGATCCCGCAGGTGGTGCAAGTGATACTCGACCGGCGGCCTGACAATGCGCGCCCGGTGCACATCCCGCAAAACTGCCCGGTGTGCGGCTCCCACGTTGAGCGTACGCAATTGATCAAGCGCAGCAAGGGCCGCGAAACCGTCAGCGAAGGTGCGGTGTACCGCTGCGTCGGGCGGCTGGCCTGTGGTGCGCAATTGAAGCAGGCGATCATCCATTTTGTCTCGCGGCGAGCGATGGACATTGAAGGCCTGGGTGAAAAGAGCGTTGAGCAGTTGGTCGATGAAGGTCTGGTGAGTTCGCCTGCCGATCTGTACACCCTGTCGTTTGAGCAAATCGTCGACCTGGAAGGCTTTGCCGAACTGTCGAGTAACAACTTGTTGGCGGCCATTGCCGATAGCAAGCGTCCGACACTGGCGCGATTTATCTACGCATTGGGTATTCCTGATGTAGGCGAGGAGACAGCCAAGGTTTTGGCGCGCTCATTGGGCTCTCTGGAGCGCGTTCAGCGTGCGTTGCCGCAAGTGCTCACGTACTTGCCGGACGTGGGCCTGGAAGTGGCTCACGAGATCCACAGCTTCTTCAGCGATGACCACAACCGCCAAGTGATTGGTCAATTGCTGGAGCGCGGTCTGGAATTGCAGGATCAAGGTGAGTTGGGCGCTGAATTTGCCGCCAACGCCACCTTGGGCGGGTTGATCGACAAACTGCACATTCCGTCTGTTGGGCCGGGCGGGGCGCAGAAGCTGGCCGACAAGTTTGACACCCTTGAGCGCGTGATCAACGCCGATTGGCTGGACATGCGTCAGGCCTTGCCTGAAAAGCAAGCCAAGGCCGTGCGCGACTTCTTCGACAACCCGGACAATGCGCGACTGGCGCTGGACGTCGAAGCGCAACTGCGCGACTTCGGCATGCACTGGCAGAGCGAGAAAAAAACCGTAGAAGGCTTGCCGCTGGCCGGGCAGACCTGGGTGCTGACCGGCTCGCTGGAATTGATGAGCCGCGACGTCGCCAAAGAAAAGTTGGAAAGCCTCGGCGCCAAAGTCTCGGGCTCGGTGTCAGGCAAAACCCACTGCGTCGTAGCCGGGCCGGGAGCGGGGTCCAAATTGACCAAGGCCAACGAGCTGGGTCTCAAGGTGCTGGATGAAGAAGCGTTCGTGGCGTTCCTTAAAGAGCAGGGTATTGGCCTGTAACGGCTGCAAAACCTGTAGTCGCTGCCGGAGGCTGCGAAGGGTTGCGAAGCAATCCGTTGCTTCGTAGCCTGCGCGAGCTTCATCGCAGCCTTCGGCAGCGACTACTGAGCCAAATACATGCCCGAATCCAAGTACTTGAACCCATTCATTTTTTTATTCTTGAAGCAGCGGTTGTAAGTTTTCGTCAGATAGGTACAATGGCGCCGTTCGCTGCTAGGCGGATGTTGTTATGGTGACCCTATCGGTCCCTCCGCAACGATTACCCGTGAACCTGGTCAGAGCCGGAAGGCAGCAGCCACAGCGGGAACATTGTGTGCCGGGGTGTGGCTGGTGGGGTTGCCTCCATTCTCTAAGTCCTTGATTCTACAAGGATTTTCGCGTCAAAAATCTCGAAGTGTGACAGTGTTTAGGTACACCTGAGTGGTGCACTGTGCTTGCGATCTTACATCGATCATTCACCTCTCGCCATTAAAGCCGTTCAGGTTGAATCGCCATTGGCTCGCTATGGCTGAGTGATGGGTGCGAAAGCCTATGGTGGTCTTGGCGCTCGGCAGTCTTCAAATCCCTATCTCTCCGCTATGGCCAGAAATACACCTTAATTCGATGAGTTACGGGTTTTTATTTTTGGGTTGTACTACTCAGTTGTACTACTGTTCTGATCAGGTTTTGCGAAATCCACCTCCCCCTAAGTACAAGCGATTTAACTGTACGCCGCACTCCTGTAGCGAATGCTGAAGCTCCACGGCTCCCTCCAGTGCCTCTCGAACCCAGCACGCCGGGTAGTCTTTTCCTTTGTGCGTGAAGCCCTCGACCTTGCCGCCCCTGTTGTCATCTATCCAAGAAATCGACGGTCTGTGAACGATCAGTCGATGATGCTTCACCTCGTTCATAAAAGCGTTCATGTACCCGAACCAGTCTGAGGAGAGGGCGTCGCTCAGCCGATTTTTGAGGTCTCCAGCTCGAAGTTTGTCTCTGACGTTGTAGACGTAGAAAATGCCCGTGAGGGGCTCGGGCAGTAATAGTCCATTTAGCAGCTGTCCAAAACTGTCAAACGAGTTCCGCGTCGTTGCGATACAGGCAATCAGGTTGGCTTGGCTGACTAGGTCGGCCTTCTGCAAGACCCCTTCATCGTCATGGCATAGATATATGTGATCCTCAAACTTTGCCCCGTGTGGATCGTTTTCAGTGTTGAATGCGGCGAAAGCATCGCGGGCCAGACACTTGTGATAGTGAAATATCTCGCTCGAGCGACCAAGAGAATTGATGATCTGGACAAGCCTTTCGCTAGACTGTGGTTGGCGAATTTTGACCTCTGCCCTCAATGCCTCCAAGTGCCATGCCGAACTCATATTCACTTCCTTTTACGTGGTAGTAATCCAGTTTAGCCTGAGTCGCTGCCCGGCAGGCGTATGCGACAACCTGCGGAAGTTTTTGCAGGATGTACAGCACGAACTGATCGGGCAAACCTCCGCCAGCAGGCTTGATAGCTCGAAGAAGCAATTCGCCGTTACCTTGACGAATGGATTTGGATACGAGTTTACCGATGGTGACTTGAAGCGTATCCAGCAGCTAATAAATGAGTTGCGTGAGATGGTTAGTGCAAACACCGAGTTGGATGAAGGCCACAAGCAACGCATGCTCAAGCGCCTTGAGAAGATGCAATCGGAGTTACACAAGAAAATGTCCGACATCAGTCGCTTCTACGAATTGATGGGGGATGCTGGTGTGGCTCTAGGCAAGCTGGGCGAGGGCGCCAAGCCATTTGTGGATCGGATCAAAGAGATAGTTGATATTGGGTGGAAGTCGCAGGCTCGTGCAGAGCAGTTGCAATCAGATGCCGAGAATCCAATGATCGGACATGAGTCAGAGCCAAAGCTTTTAGACTGATCCAAACCGCTACTTCTGTCTCAATGCCACCGATAACAGCGGGCCACTACACACACACACCAAGGAATTCATCGTGAAGGCATGGGTTGGGGCGGTTGCAGTGGCCGGGATGCTGGTGAGTGGGTTGCGACTGCTGAAACCGAACTGCATCAAACACTGACCTCCGGGGAGTACAGCATTTCACTGATAGAAGAGCGTACGGTCTTTGGCGGGTGATCGAGTCGTGTTGAGGGTATAGGGCGTGTTGAAAATATCCCTGCTCCCCGCCAAAATTTTGGGTGCACTTCGATAGCTGTTTGGTTTTCGAGCTTGGAAAATAATTCTGGTGGTTTTGCCCGAGGTGCTAAGCCAAGTGCGAGGTGGCCAAATGAGCGCCGCCAAGATTTGAAAATAAGTCCCAGTTTGCCCTGCATCTGTTGATCTTGCCAACAGACACGGGGCGAGCATCCATCACGCCGCTGTTGATTCTTTCTTGATCCTGTACACCGTGGCGACACCACACTCAGCCAGCTTGGCAATTTCATCAGCAGACATGGTTGGATGCTTCCGCATCAGCGACTGTACCTCAGCCCATTTGGCAGCGTTCCTTCCCTTACCAGATGGCTTCCATTCAGGGTCAGCAGCCTTTTTGTTCTCCAAGCCCTGTTTGATGCGTTCCACGCGCTTCTCTTGATCCAGTCGTGCCATGGTGGCCATCAAATCAATCAACATGTTGTTGATCACATCCATGATTTGCCCAGTGATTCCCTTTGCTTCAACCAGCATATGACTGGTAGGCAGATCAGCTACAACCAGACGCAATCCCTTTGCCTTGATAGTGGCCTTAAGAGTGTCCCAGTCGGCCTGTGAGAGGCGGCTCAGGCGATCTACGGACTCAACCAATAGCACGTCTCCACTCTCGGCCTTGCCAAGCAAGGCGAGCAGCTCAGGGCGGTTAAGCTTGGTCCCACTGATGTTCTCGGCATACACGCCAACGATGCTCAAATCCTTCTCGGTAGCGAACGATTCCAGAGCAACTCTTGCACGATTTGCGTCTTGATCTTTGGTCGATGCACGGAGGTATAAGTGGGCATTCATGGCTGGCTATCCTTTATCATTGGATTTGATAGTCAAATGATAATCGAATCATATAGCATTCAGCAATAGTCTACTGATAGCTTCTTGCTGACCTCCACCGCACTACCAGATACGTCTACTGCTTTGATAGTGGTTATTGCCGGAGCTTGAGAATTCCAATGGTGATAGCAGACGCGTTCGCATCGAGAGTCTGCAATGCAGTGACGGCGTTCTCGTGGGTTTCGCTTGAGCCACTGGCTTTAGCCCATAGGGCCTCCTCTTCGATTGCAGAAGCCAGAGCGTGCTGGTTGTGCAGCGGGAGTGTTAGAACGTCTGCTATAGCTATATGGACATCTGTGTTTTCTGCCATGGGTGGTCATCCTTGAGGGGTGGCAAGGATAGTAGTTCAACTTGAGGCTGGCTGAGGCTGTAGTGCGGATATGCCAACAGGAGCCTAAGCACTGGGAGGTTGGTGGCATTGCCGAATGGCCAGTACACTCAGGCATGACCAATTCGAAGCAAGGTGAGTGATGGGAAACGTTTTTGAGAAGCCTTTTGATACTGCACGTCAGTTGCTTGACTACGTTTCACCTCTTAATGAAGTTTGGAAAAACGGCAAATACGTCTTCAGGGGCCAGCCAAGCGACGAATACAAGCTAACCCCTTCTGTATGCCGTAATGGCGAGGGGTCATTTGGGTACGGCTCCC
Organism: Pseudomonas helleri; assembly: GCF_045830615.1. NCBI lineage: Bacteria > Pseudomonadati > Pseudomonadota > Gammaproteobacteria > Pseudomonadales > Pseudomonadaceae > Pseudomonas > Pseudomonas helleri. The sequence goes on from NZ_CP174501.1 coordinate 1,856,746, forward strand.
CTCGAAGAATGTTCGACAAATCAAGTTCAGGCCAAGTCCGCTTTGAACTAGACATTCTGAAGAAATTCTTAGATGGCTGTGACCGGTCTGGATTGATTGTGCCCGGATATACAGAACAGATTAGAGACAGGTTGCTAACTGCTCAACACTCGTTCATGAGTGGACACAGACCATGGCCTCAGCAAGAAATGCACCAAATCATGGCGATAGCTCAGCACTATGAAGTGCCAACCCGCCTTCTAGACTGGACTGATCGAAGCTTTGTTGCATGTTACTTCGCCGCAGCATCAGCGAGCTTTGAGATTGACTTTATGGGGATGCCAAAGATTGCTGTGTGGGCGCTGGAAACAACTTCTGCTCCTTTCTGGAAAACGGTGAAGATCATTCGACCACCGGGAGGCACAAGCCAGAATCAAGCGGCTCAGTCTGGTTTGTTCACTGCTCACCACGCGAAGGATTACAGTGTAGACGATACATACACGACTGATGCACTTGAGGACGTTCAAGAGATATACGACATAACGAGTGGCTATGCTCCGCTTATCAAAATGACGCTACCATTAAGTGAAGCACCGGACTTGTTGGAGTTGTGTTCAAAGATGGGAATTGATGGCTCAACCCTCTTCCCCGGATTCCACGGTGTCGCAAAGATGGTTAAAGACTGGGGTAATGTCGAGATTGGAGTCAGGCATACACAGTCAGCAATAGACGAATACAACGCTGATAGCTTCGACCATGATCCAGACTTCCATTGATAGCAAAAAAAACACGATAATGGCTGATAGCCATTGAAAAGCCAGTATCCTGCCCCCATACCTTGATCACACCGCACTTCGCGGTTAGTCAGGCTACAATGAGAAAGGATGCATCATATGATCAAGGTAATGCTGTCGCTGGACCTCACAAATGCAAAGGATAACCGACCTGAGTTCTATAGCGCCTTGGAAGACGCTGGTTGGAGAAAGGCACAAAATGTTGATACCGTCTGGTTGCAAGATTTCAGTAAGTATACAAGTCTCGATGAGCAGACTCTAACCAATATTAGGAATGATATTGCTAGGCCGCTCCTAGATGCTTATAAAAACCTAAAGCTGGATAAAATTTACTACGTCGCCCAAATAGGTAACGGCGCAGTCATTAGCCGCGTAGTTGAAAAACGTAATGGCGAGCTGAAGGCTTACGTTGAAAACCTGTTTTGATTAGCTAATCCTGTAAGAATCCGGTGACTAAACACCACCGGATTTTAAGCAGTAGGTAAACCAGATACACCACTTCCCGGAGTAACACCAGTGTGTTTGTGGGTATCAAATGGAATCCCGTTGAATGCCCATGTTTCGCTGATTTTGGTGTTGCCCGTTAGTAACCTAGCCATCATAGGAAATCCCCGCCTATCTCCCCAACTCCTTCTCCACCAAGAGAATCAGCGTGTATGGGCTGCACTTCAACGCACCGGCTAACTTGAATAGGATTGCAATCGTAGGCTGATTGACGCCCCTTTCGATCAGACTGACGTAGTTGCGTTGCACATCTGCTTCCAGTGCTAACTGTTCTTGGGTCAGGCTCGCTTCCTGTCTTTTCTGTCGCAGTACACGCCCAAAGGCTACCCCGATCTCCAATGCAATCCCTCCACGCTAGTGAGCGGGCACTGTCATGGTTGAGCATCGGCGGGTCTTCACAATATACTGTGAATATCACATCCAAATAAATGAAGCCCACCGTTGGTGTGGGGAATCACCATGCGGAGCAATGACGCTCACAACAATAAAATCGACAAACAGATCAATCAGATCATGCTCTATAAGACGCAAGGCTTGAGTGATGCCGGCACTTACCAACAAATCAAGAATGACCAATTGAACTCTGATGTGCTTCAAGGGCGAGTGATCTTTGTGATTCTGGTAGTGGTGTTTCTGTACTTCTACTTGCGCTAACTGCTGCACACGTAAAGCGGAGCTTTGAGCATGAGACCCTGCCAGCTTCGCTGAAGTGTGTTTGAGCCAAAGTGTTCGCATCGAAAGCGTGAGCTTCAACTGTACTCAGCTACGGCGTGACCGCCGACTTTTCTTCGGATGTACTCTAATAATTAAATGAGATTTACACAAAATCAGCTCTTCATCAGCTCTTCGCTTTTGATCTTGCTCTTCTTTGTTGGTGCAAAAATGAATGCGGAAGTATTCAGTGCTCCTTCGTTAGCGGATGCTGACAGTTATACACATCACCTTCGGTGGAAGCAGATCAAGAGCTTGGATGTTGATACTATATTAATTTACTGGAGTGCTGATCCAGAATCGGGACGATACGACTGATTTTATTAAAACTGCACACCTTTCCTAGTAAGGCTCTTAGGATCAATGTGCATTTTTTACCTTGCAAACTAAAGCTAGGGTTGCGATGTGCAACTGGTTTTAACTTAAGCTGCTTGGCCTGCTCGCCAGTCCTCTCTCCAGCTTGATAGTGTGTTTCGATGCACACCAGTCAGGCGAGAAATTTCAGCATTCTTCTTGCCTTGTACAAACAACTCGCAGACTTGAACTCTACGTACGTCCACAGTCTTTCTACGATCCTCCCCCAATGGACATATTACAGACAAGCTCCAATCGATCACAGCATGTGGCATATAGGTGGCGGTAAGATAATCAGCCACTCGCCCATCCTGCACAAACAGCTGTATCGGCTTTGTATTACTTCTGTCTCGTACGGCTGTCCGAGTTGCTGCCTGCAAGCTAGGTTCCAGCAATCTAGTGATGATAAATCCTTGGAGAAATACACGACCATATTTAGTTGCCAGAAACTCCAGTCCAAGCTGATCGGATGGCGATGGATTTCCACCAAACAGAAGAATTGCATCAGTTTCGGCCTGATACTCGTTCAAGCCTCGACTGTCAATTGAACAGCGATGCACGTCATCCCTTGGCAGCCATCTGAAGACTGCCCAGTTGTTACTGAACAGCAAGGGAGTTCCATTGGCTCGCGGGAGAACGATCTTCAGAACTTCGTCAATCACCAGAGCTTGTCCCTGCTTGTGCTGGTCCATAGTGCTGCCGTCATGAGCAACCATGGTCATAGTAGTTTTGCTGAATTTTCGCCCCTCTGGCATGACAGGATAAATCGTGACAGCGGATGTATAGCCGTCAAATGCTGGCGTGAATTCTGACCTTGCGTATGTGAATTCATGCACTTGAGCAAAGTCGTCGAACTGGCTACCAATTACACTGGCCGCAAGTACGTGCACCTCTTCTGCAGCGGCGAAAGTATCCCAGCAACTGGACTCAACAACTGATCGAACATACCTGTCCCCATTGGGAATCGCCGAATCAATAAAAACCGGATGCCCATCCAGCAAACATTCATAGATGCGAGCCCCTTCTTTGCTCAGCATCGACGTGCGTTCAGCTCCAGCAGATACCGCCTTGAAAGTCGCCAATGATGTTGCAATTGCATCGGCACAGCCTTCCCGAATGTGAAGGCGTCCATCCTGCTCCACTGCATTCACGAGCAGTTGGGCGAGCTCTGACGGCTCGAATAGGAAGGCTGGAAAATCAACCACGGGCGGTAACTCGTCAATGACTAGCATCCACCCCTCAAGCATATCGGCCCCTACCGCGAAGATGCTCTGATGTGTCGTGATTATCAGGTGGCTTGTTTTTCTCTTCAGAGCTGTTACCAGTTCCGAGCCAACGTGATCACAGGTGTTGGAGTTGATGGCGCAGTAAGACATGCCAGCAGGCAAGCGGTCGACAAAGCTATCAGTGAGATTGAGGGTAGGTAGTGCGATAACGATGGAGTGTCCCGCAGAAAGCAGGGACGAAATCTGGCTAATGAGTGCCTGAGTCTTGCCCGCTCCTGGAGCGGAAACTGCGGTGTGGATTACTTTATTCTGGACGATACTGGTCATCTTAATTTCTCCTATTCAAGTTCATGTCATTGGCGTTACCTCGGGTATTGCCGGTTGAGTTGGTTAAATACCGTCCACAAAAAAGCCCCATCTAAAACGCTGTAGTAACAGTGTTCGCGTGAGGCTCTTCGAGGTGTCGGTCTGTCTGTCTGGACAGAAAAAGATAATGCACTTTTGTACTGCTCTTGTCAATGTCTTCTGTTCGCGTAGTGGCGAAGTTTTGATCTGTGAAATTTGTCTTGTGTCTTTCTAACGCATTCTTCTGTTCGTCAATTTCAGTACGAGTCTGCAGAAACTGATTTCCGGTACGGAATGCACTCTTTGCTTGGTTCGTAGGCTCCTTAGGCCCCATAAACACTGGCTGTGCGGAAATGGTTGATTGGGATATGAAGATAAAAGGGGGTGTTTTACAGGGGTTTTTTATGGGTTTTCGATAGGTTTTAATTCATCAGAAACTATCGCGGAAACTCCGATCGAGTCACTTGACATGGGGGTTGAGCGTGTTCTTGATGGGGTGCTGAAACTTCTTCAGTCACCCGCTCACATTGCGTTGTGGGCTGATCAGGTTATGTGTTGTAAAGCCTCCATCATTGCTCTTAAAGGCGTCCTGCTACCGTAGACCCCGAATGTCACAGCACTATCCTCATGGCCAACGATTCGTTTGATCAGCGAGTCTTGTACGCCAGCATCCCGAAGTTCATCGATCAGGGTATGTCGAAATGAGTGGAAGGTCTTCTTCGGGTCAGTGATTCCCCGTTTCGTCTTATAGCGTCCGAACCATTTAGACACGGCATGCCCTAGCTTCCCCCTTACAGGCTCAAGTTCTGGGAATAGCCGATCTGATCCACTCGCCTTGATCAACTCCACATGCAGCAGTAGGCCATGTTCTACCAGGGCACGGTGGAGAGGCAAAAGGCGACGGCTACTGGAGTTTTTCAGGTTCTGGCCTTCAGTGCTGTCATCGATTCGTATGCATTGAAGTTCCTGCTGCTGGATGAAGTCATCAATTCGTAGCTGACATAACTCCTCCAGCCTTGCACCTGTGTAGCGACCCAGCAGTGGTATCCAGTACCGCCACGGATGTTTAAGGGACAGTGTTTTAAGTTCGTCGAAATCTAGAAGTGCTGTCAGATCATGTTTATCAAGTGACAGCCGTGCTTCCTTCGCAGAGCCAGTCATCATCTTGAGTCCGGTCAAGGGATTATCTTGAATGTACCCGTTGGCTTTGCACCAGTTGAGAAAGGCTGAAAGTTTACGCAGACGGTTGTTAACCGTTACTGCTGTGACAGCTTTGTAGGTGCTACCAGACTCGACCACCTGTAGTAGCGTCTTGCCTTTGAACTCAGGTCGTAGTCCGAAGTATTGCGGGCAACGGCTCAGTCGATCTTTCAGCAGGCGTGCTTGATGTACATCGAATGCAGCAATTGGCATGTCGCCCATCAACTCAAACAAGTCTCGCAGTGAGCGTTCCACCTCGTGCGTGCTGACCTCACGCCATGTGCCACCACGTTTGCCTTCCTCTATATATTTCTTGGATAAGGTGCCAAGGGTAGGGCTGGTGCTGGCGCTTACTTGCTTGGGTGAAATGGCTGAGGGGCTCCGTACGACAGATTGGATTGCTGGTGCGGGCGTAGCGTCTAGCCACCTAGTACACAGCGTACGGAGCGCCTGAAGGTCTGCTAGAGGGTGTTCAAGTAAATGCTCGTGCACCTTCTGAGCAATGTGGCTTGCAGTGAATAACGCGGACTGACGCTCACGCAGGTTGAGGCTGAAGCGTAGGGTGTGCCGATTAGGGAATAGGTGCTTGGGCAGCCGCAGATTCATGTAGTAAACGGAGTTGCGGCGGACGATGTAGGCCATAAGTGGAACACCAAAGTGGAACAGTCGAGTGGAACAATGCTGACTGCACCCCAGATTTATGACTCCCCGTACGGTGTGTCGGTACGGGTGCTTGGAAGCAACCTCAAAAGCCTTAAACCCTTACCCCTTGTGGGCTGCAACGATTACCCGAGCATGCTTGCATGCCGCCTGGTCAGAGCCGGAAGGCAGCAGCCACAGCGGGAACATTGTGTGCCGGGGTGTGGCTGGTGGGGTTGCCTCCATTTTAAGAATCCTCAATTCGCAGGGTTTTTAGTCCAAAACAAAATCTTCTCCTCTATAAATCTCGACGGCTGAATGCTTGGTCGACGTATTTTCATGTCTGCATTGAAATGCCCGGCCATGAGCGCCTGAGCAGTTAAAAGCGCGCACCGGATGCAATTTTGCCCCTGCTCCGCTAGCATTAGCCCCTTCCGCTTTTCAGACGCGACGGTTATCAATGAGTTATCAGGTTCTTGCACGTAAATGGCGTCCGCGCTCGTTCCGCGAAATGGTCGGCCAGACCCATGTGCTCAAGGCTCTGATCAACGCTCTGGACAGTCAGCGCCTGCACCACGCCTATCTGTTTACCGGTACGCGCGGCGTCGGCAAGACCACCATTGCGCGGATCATCGCCAAATGCCTGAACTGTGAAACAGGTATCACCTCGACGCCGTGTGGGACGTGTTCGGTGTGCCGCGAGATCGATGAGGGGCGTTTTGTCGACCTGATCGAGATCGACGCCGCGAGCCGGACCAAGGTCGAGGACACGCGAGAGCTGCTCGACAACGTGCAGTACGCTCCAAGCCGTGGGCGCTTCAAGGTCTATCTGATCGACGAAGTGCACATGCTTTCCAGCCATTCCTTCAATGCGCTGTTGAAAACCCTCGAAGAGCCGCCGCCCTACGTCAAATTCATTTTGGCGACCACCGATCCGCAAAAGCTGCCGGCGACGATTCTGTCTCGCTGCCTGCAGTTCTCGCTTAAAAACATGACCCCCGAGCGCGTTGTCGAGCATTTGACCCATGTGTTGAGTGTCGAGAACGTGCCGTTCGAAGACGATGCACTGTGGCTGCTGGGCCGTGCCGCAGATGGTTCGATGCGTGACGCCATGAGCCTGACCGACCAGGCGATTGCCTTCGGTGAGGGCAAAGTGTTGGCGACGGATGTGCGGGCGATGCTCGGCACGCTGGATCACGGCCAGGTATTTGATCTGTTGCACGCTTTGATCAAGGGCGATGCACGGGCACTGCTGGAGGCTGTGCGGCACTTGGCCGAGCAGGGCCCGGACTGGAATGGTGTGCTCTCAGAGATCCTTAACGTTTTCCACCGCGTGGCGATTGCCCAGGCGTTGCCGGAAGGCGTCGACAACGGTCACGGCGACCGCGACCGGGTGCTGGCGTTGGCGCAAGCGATGCCTGCCGAAGACGTACAGTTTTATTACCAGATGGGCCTGATCGGCCGGCGCGATCTGCCGTTGGCGCCAGACCCGCGTGGCGGCTTTGAAATGGTCTTGCTGCGAATGCTGGCCTTCCGCCCGGCGGACACCGGCGATGCGCCGAGTCAGCCGCTAAAGCCAGTGGGGATCAGCCAGGCCACAGTTGATTCCGCCAACACCGTGGCGGGCTTGACGGCTGTTGCGCCGGCCGTTACACCGCGCGCAGAACCCGCTCCGTTGGCAGTGGCTGCGCCGGTGCCTGAAGTTGTGGCTCCTGAGCCTGAGCGGGTGGTCCCTGTGGTGGCTCCTGAAGCACCGCCAGCAGCCGAAATCGACTTGCCCTGGAATGAGCGCCCGGCGCCGGTCATCGAGGACGAGATCACGCCAGAGCCTGTACTCGAGACTGTCAGTGAGCAGCCGGATTTGCCGCCCATGCCGCTACCGACCCCGGACAGCGTGGTGCCGGACGCGCCGGAGTGGGTTGCCGCACCTGTTCACGAGCCAACGCCCGAGCAGGTCGACACCGCGCTCTCAGGGATGGACCGCGACGACGAGCCGCCGCTGGACGAAGACTACATTGAGCCGGACATGGATTCTGCGGCCTATAGTTACCTGGACGAGTTGGCCAGCGAACATGCCGTCGAGCCGCAACCTGAGCCCGAGCCGTTACCGGCAGCCATGCCTGCCACGGGCCTGGCCCTTGAATGGCTGAACATGTTCCCCCAATTACCGGTATCAGGAATGACAGCCAGTATTGGCGCCAACTGCACCTTGATTGCGGTTGATGGCGATGACTGGCTGTTGCACCTGGACCCGGCCCATAGCGCCCTGTTTAACTCGACCCAGCAGCGCCGCTTGAATGATGCGTTGAACCAGTTCCATCAGCGCACACTCAAAGTGACCATTGAGCTGGTCAAGCCTGAGCAGGAAACCCCGGCCCAGGCCGCTTCGCGCTTGCGTGCAGAGCGTCAGCGCCTGGCCGAAGAGTCCATCTACGCAGACCCGTTGGTCCAGCAAATGATTGAACAGTTCGGCGCAGCCGTGCGTGACGATACGATTCAACCTGTCGATGTTGTTGAGGCGCAGGCCTCGTAACACCGGCTAGATACTGACAGCCCGCAGTCGTTGTGACTGCGGGTGCATTGTGCAAATAACGTTTGAGGTGATTCCCATGATGAAAGGTGGCATGGCCGGCCTGATGAAGCAGGCGCAGCAGATGCAGGAAAAAATGGCCAAGATGCAGGAAGAACTGGCCAACGCTGAAGTCACCGGTAAGGCCGGTGGCGACATGGTGACGGTGGTCATGACCGGCCGTCACGACCTCAAGCGTGTGAACATTGACCCAAGCCTGCTTGAAGGCGTGAGCGAAGATGACCGCGAAGTGCTGGAAGACTTGTTCGCCGCTGCAGTCAACGACGCCGTGCGCAAGATCGAAGCCAACAGCCAGGACAAAATGTCCGGCGTAACCGCTGGCATGCAACTGCCACCGGGCATGAAGCTGCCGTTCTAAGGCGCTTGATAATGCCGGGCCCAGCGCCCGGCATTTTTTTGCCTGCCGGTTGGCATTTGACGCTGGCCCGGACCACGGGTATAAACCGCCTCTCGTTGTTTTGTCGGACCTTTCTCTATGAGCTTCAGCCCCCTTATTCGCCAACTGATCGATGCCTTGCGCACGTTGCCGGGTGTCGGCCAAAAGACCGCACAGCGCATGGCCCTGCAACTGCTCGAGCGTGATCGCAGTGGCGGTTCGCGTTTGGCGCTGGCCTTGAGTCAGGCGATGGACGGTGTGGGTCATTGCCGCCAGTGCAGAACCCTGACCGAAGATGATTTGTGCCCGCAGTGCGCCGACGTGCGCCGCGATGACGCCTTGCTTTGCGTGGTGGAAGGGCCGATGGACGTCTACGCCATTGAACAGACTGGCTATCGCGGACGTTATTTTGTGCTCAAGGGGCATTTGTCGCCCCTGGATGGCCTTGGGCCTGAGGCCATCGGGATTCCGCAACTGATGACGCGCATTGCCGAACAGGGCACTTTTAAGGAAGTGATCCTGGCGACCAATCCGACTGTGGAAGGTGAAGCCACTGCGCACTACATTGCCCAGTTGCTGAGCAGCAAAGGCCTGATCGCGTCACGCATCGCCCACGGCGTCCCGCTGGGTGGTGAGCTGGAACTGGTCGACGGCGGCACCCTGGCGCATTCGTTTGCCGGGCGTAAACCGATCGCTTTGTGACGTTTTAAACGCCGCCCTCACCCCAACCCTCTCCCGGAGGGAGAGGGGGCTTTACCGAGGTGTTCTCAGGTTCAGCGCAAGGCATTTAGATAGCAGAAAATCTAAAGTATCCCCCGATCAGTTCCTTCTCCCTCCGGGAGAGGGCTAGGGTGAGGGTTCTTGATTTATTCAGTCAACGAAAACTCAGTCAGGCAAAACGTCGGCACACCCACTTCCTGCAAGCGCCTTGAGCCGCCCAATTCGGGCAAGTCAATAATCGATGCCGCTTCAAACACCTGCGCGCCCATGCGGCGTACCAGGTTCACCGCCGCCACCAGCGTCCCGCCCGTGGCGATCAAGTCGTCGACCAGCAGCAGCGAATCGCCTTCGCACAAACTGTCTGCATGCACCTCCAGAAGCGCTTCGCCGTATTCCGTCTGGTAGCCTTCAGCCAATACGTCAGCGGGCAACTTGCCTTGCTTGCGAAACAGAATCAGCGGTTTGTTAAGTTGATGCGCAAGCACTGAGCCGATCAGAAAGCCACGGGCATCCATGGCGCCGATATGGCTGAAATCCACTTCGACGTAACGCTCGATAAAGGCGTCGGCGATCACGCGCATGGCGCGGGGCGACTGGTAGAGCGGGGTGATGTCACGAAAGATCACGCCGGGCTTGGGGAAATCAAGCACCGGACGGATCAGGGATTTGAGGCAGAAGTCGTTGACCATGGGGGTGGGTGTCCTGGCGGGCTTCGGAGCCGCCAGTATACCCCTCATACGCTCTACTTAGGCTTCTAGCGAACCACCGGCCAGAGCGCACAGCTTGATCGGGTCAAGAATGTGTACTTCTTTGCCTTCTGCGGTGATCAACTGATTTTCTTGCAGGCGGGTAAACACCCGGGAGACGGTTTCAACGGCCAGGCCCAGGTAGTTGCCGATCTCGTTGCGCGACATGCTCAGGCGGAACTGGTTGGCCGAGAAGCCACGGGCACGGAAGCGCGCAGACAGATTGACGAGGAAGGTGGCGATACGCTCATCGGCGGTCTTTTTCGACAGCAGCAACATCATTTGCTGATCGTCGCGAATTTCGCGGCTCATGATGCGCATTAACTGCCGGCGCAATTGCGGCAGTTGTACAGATAGTTCGTCCAGACGCTCGAAAGGGATTTCGCAAACAGGGGTGGTTTCCAGTGCCTGAGCCGAAACAGGATATGTTTCAGTGTCCATGCCTGACAGGCCGACCAATTCGCTCGGCAAGTGAAAGCCGGTAATTTGTTCTTCGCCGCTGTCACTCAGGCTGAATGTTTTGAGTGCTCCAGAACGTACGGCGTAGACCGAACCAAAGGTGTCACCCTGGCGAAACAGAAACTCGCCTTTCTTCAGTGGCCGACCGCGCTTGACGATTTCCTCTAACGCATCCATGTCTTCCAAATTCAACGAAAGTGGTAAACAGAGAGGGGCAAGACTGCAATCCTTGCAGTGAGCCTGGTTATGAGCGCGCAGTTTTACTGGCTCGGACATTTCTTCAATCCTTGTGGGAAAACACACATAAGATGCAAGGGTAACTCAGCACGATGGGTGAGGCTAGGGCGCACCGGGTCGCGAGTCGGCCTCAAGTTGCAAAACGCACGGTCGATAGCGTGGTAATTGATATCCATTGTGAGCGAATTCATGTCGTCGATAGGTGCAATGACGTTTGGTCAAACTGGCATACCACCCAGTATTGAACCTGCCAAAAACACCCAAGAGGGGGCCACAGCCAACAAGGGGGCCAAGGCCGATAAAGAAGAGGCGCCGCCACCGGCTGAAGGGGTCAAGGTGACGATCTCCGGGGCAGCCCTGAAGGCGGCCAGCGCTAGCAAGAATGAAAACAGCGATATTGAAGACAGTGGTTTGCCGGAGAACATTCAGAGCATTCTGAAGATGATCCGCGCTATCAAAAAGAAGATCGCTGAACAAATGGCCAAGCTGCAAGCGATCATGACCAACCGCAGCCTGAGCCCGGAACAAGCCCGGACTCAGTCGATGGCGTTGCAGGCCGAAGTGGCCGGTTTGAACGCATCGTTGACCTCGGCCAACAACAGCTTGAACAAGGCGTTGCAAGAGTCCGGGGCGAGCAGTGAGAGCATCGTCAAAGCCGCGTCCCTGGCCATGAAGTGATGACGCGGGTTTAGATCACCCGCGAAAATCGTTGCCGGGGCTGCTGTGCCAGATACGCGTCGAACGCCATGCACACCGAGCGCACCAGCAACCGCCCTGCGGGCAGGACCGTCAGTTGCTCGTTGTTCAGTGCAATCAGGCCATCGGCCGCCATCGCCTCCAGCTCAGGCCATTGCGCAGAAAAATAGCCCCTGAAATCGATGTTGAAGGCCTGTTCGATGCGCGCGAACGGCAGGTGCAAATTGCAGATGATCTGCTGGATGACTTCGCGGCGAATCCGGTCGTCCTGATTGCACAGCAAGCCACGGCTGGTCGCCAGTTGCTCGCTGGCCAGCGTGTGCTGGTAAAGGGCAATGTCGCTGTTGTTCTGGCAGTACAGCTCGCCGATCTGGCTGATGGCTGACACGCCCAGGCCGATCAGATCGCAATGGCCGTGGGTGGTGTAACCCTGAAAGTTGCGCTGCAAGGTGGACTCTTCCTGGGCAATCGCCAGCTCATCGTCGGGCAAGGCGAAGTGGTCCATGCCGATATAGCGATAGCCCGCGCCAGTCAGTTGCTCGATGGTGTGTTCGAGCATCTGCAGTTTGTCGGCAGGCGAAGGCAAATCACTGGTATTAATCCGTCGTTGCGGTTTGAAGCGCTCCGGCAAGTGCGCGTAGTTAAACACCGACAAACGATCCGGCTGCAGGCTGATCACTTCCTCAACGGTGCGCGCGAAAGCCATCGGGGTTTGCTTGGGCAAGCCGTAGATCAGGTCGATGTTGATCGAACGAAATTGCAAGGTACGCGCCGCATCAATCACCGCGCGGGTCTCTTCCAGGCTTTGCAGGCGGTTGACCGCTCGTTGCACGGCGGGGTCGAGGTCTTGCAGGCCGATACTCACGCGGTTAAAGCCCAGTTCGCGCAACAAGCCCATGGTCGACCAGTCGGCTTCACGTGGGTCGATTTCGATGCCGTAATCGCCGGAGTCATCGTCCAGCAAATTGAAGTGCTCGCGCAGGTGGCCCATTAGCTGGCGCAGTTCGTCGTGGCTTAAAAACGTCGGTGTACCGCCGCCAAAATGCAACTGCTCAACTTTTTGCCTGGGGTCGAGGTGGCAGGCGACCAGACTGATTTCCTGTTCCAGGCGTTTCAAGTACGGCTGGGCGCGGCCACGGTCTTTGGTGATGACTTTGTTGCAGGCGCAGTAGTAGCAAATATTGGCGCAAAACGGCACGTGCACATACAGCGACAGCGGGCGCATGGCTTTGCGGCTGTCGCGCAGGGCGTGCAGAAAGTCGAATGGACTGATCTGATCATGAAACTGCATCGCCGTGGGGTACGAGGTGTAGCGCGGTCCGGCGAGGTCGTAACGACGAATTAAATCGGAGTCCCAACGAATGGCGTCGAGCATGCGGGCATTCCCCTGGGATGGCTGACAATGCTCAGGAGTCTAGGGGCTGCGAATTTGTCGCACCTTGATTTGCATCAACGCCAGCTCTGGCTCAGATCATGCGTTAGCTTCGCCAGGCTCTAACGGTTCAATGCCCCATCAACCAATGCTGATGCGGGCCGGGCAGGGTCCAGAGGCCGAACAGCATCACCAGCAACCCGCCGGCCATGCGTACGCTGCGCTTGCGCAGCACGGCAGTCATGCGTTCAGCCGCAAGGCCCGTGGCCAGTAACACGGGCCATGTTCCCAGGCCGAAAGCCAGCATCAGCAAAGCGCTGGTCAGGGCGCTGCCCTGGCTGGCTGACCAGATCAAAGTGCTGTAAACCAATCCGCACGGCAACCAGCCCCACAGGGCGCCCAAGAGCATGGCGCGGGGCAGGCTCGATACCGGCAACAGGCGGCTTGCCAGCGGCTGGATATGCCGCCACAGCCCGCGCCCCAGGCTTTCGATGCGGGTCAGGCCGCTCCACCAGCCTGCCAGGTACGCGCCCATCATGATCAGCAACACCCCGGCCAGTATCCGCATCAGCATGGCGGCCGGGCTGTTGGCGACCGCCCAGCCTGCCAATCCCAGCAGCAAACCCGCCGTGGCATAGCTGAGAATTCGCCCTAAGTTGTAGGCCAGTAACAGCTTGAAGCGTCGGCTGCGTTGCTCTTTGGGAATGGCGAATGTCAGCGCGCCCATCAGGCCGCCGCACATGCCCAGGCAATGCCCGCCGCCCAGTACGCCCAATATGAACGCCGAGACCAGTAGCGGGGCTAACTCAAGCATGGGGTGGCACGTGCTGATCGGATTTATTCACAGCGTGCCCGTGAGAGCCTTTGGCCTCTTCCACGGCAGCGGTATGTTGCGGGTCTTGGTCGTCGAACAGAATGCTGTGCGCAGGGCTGTCCAGATCGTCGTACTGGCCGCTGTCCACGGCCCAGAAGAAGATAAAAATGGCGATGCCAACAATCAGCAACGCCGCGGGGATCATGATGTAAAGCGCTGGCATAAAAGCTCCAGGCGACCGGCTCAGGCCGGTAGCGGGCGAAGGTCTGACGTGGGCGGGGCAGGCGTCTGACGCGGCATGCGGGTCAGACGCAGGGCGTTAAGCACCACAGTCAGCGAACTGATCGACATGCCGATCGCGGCCCAGATCGGTGTGATCCAGCCCAACGCCGCAAAAGGCAGCATAAGGCCATTGTACAAACCGGCCCACAGCAGGTTTTCGATGATCACCCGGCGGGTTCGCCGGGCCAGACTAAACGCTTGTACCAAAGCGTCCAGACGATTGGACAGAAGCACCGCATCGGCACTGGTCTTGGCCAGATCGGTGGCCGAGCCCATCGCCACGCTGATGTCGGCCGCCGCCAGCACCGGCACGTCATTGACCCCGTCACCCAGCATCAACACTTTGCGCCCTTGAGCGTGCAGGTCTTGCAGCACCCGCAGTTTGTCGTCCGGGCGCATGCCGGCCCTGGCCTCGTCAATGTTCAACTCTGCAGCCACACTGGCAACCATTGGCGAGCTGTCACCAGACAACAGCAGCGTATGCCAGCCGCGCGCCTTGCACGCGGCGACCAGTGCCGCAGCGTCAGTGCGCAGGCGGTCGTCGAGTACCAGCCAGGCCAGCGCGCCTTTGGTGTCCCCCAGCAGCAACCATTGGCCGGGTTCATCCGGCATGTCCGCAGTTGCGCAGTGGCTGAGCGCGCAGACAAAGCCTGGCTGACCGATGCGCAAGCGTTGCTCGCCCACCACGCCCTCAAGGCCCAGCCCCGGCGTACTCTGCACATCTTCGGCGGCGTGCGGGGCGCGGCCAAAGGCGCGGGCAATCGGGTGCTCAGAGCGGTTTTCGAGCGCGGCAGCCAGGGCCAGGCACTGGTCAGGGTCCAAATCGCGCAGCGGGCGAATGGCACGTAATGCGAGGCGGCCTTCGGTCAGGGTGCCGGTTTTGTCGAAAATCACCGTGTCGATTTGATTCAGCCCTTCGAGCACATGGCCGCGGGTAAGCAGCAAGCCCAGTTTGTGCAGGGTGCCGGTGGCGGCGGTCAAGGCGGTCGGGGTGGCCAGCGACAGCGCGCAAGGGCAGGTCGCCACCAGCATCGCCAGCACGATCCAGAACGCGCGCGACGGGTCGAGCTGCCACCACAGCAGGCCAATCGCTACTGCCGCAATCAAAGAGAACAGCAGGAACCATTGCGCAGCCTTGTCGGCAATTTCGGCCAGCCGCGGCTTTTCGCTTTGGGCGCGCTCCAATAAACGCACGATGGCCGACAGGCGCGTGTCCTGGCCCAGAGCCAGCACCTGCACCGTCAGTGCGCCCTCGACGTTCAAGGTCCCAGCGGTCACCGCATCGCCCACGGTGCGCGGCTGCGGCAGGTACTCGCCGGTCAGCAAGGACTCATCAATGCTCGATTGGCCGTCAAGAATCTTGCCGTCGGCCGGGAGCACCGCGCCGGGGTGGACCAGTACCTTGTCAGCGACCTTCAGCTCGTTCAGCAGAATGCGTTCGCTTTGACCGTCTTCGCCCAGGCGCAAGCACGAAGCGGGTAACACGTTGACCAGTTGCGCGGTGGCCGCCGCCGTGCGTTCGCGGGCGCGGCGCTCCAGGTAGCGCCCGGCCAGCAAGAACAGGGCAAACATGCCGACTGCATCGAAATACAGCTCGCCATCGCCGGTGATCGCGGTCCAGATACCGGCCACATAGGCACCGCCAATGGCCAGCGATACCGAGACATCCATGGTCAGGTGGCGAGTGCGCAGGTCACGCATTGCGCCTTTGAAAAACGGCGCGCAGCTGTAAAACACGATGGGAGTGGTCAGAAACAGCGCGACCCAGCGCAGGATGGTGTGCATCTCGGGGCTGAGGTCGATATTGAATTCGGGCCAGGTGGCCATGGTTGCCATCATCGCCTGAAACCACAGCAGGCCGGCCACTCCCAACTGGCGCAAGGCCAGGCGGTTTTCGCTGGCCAATTGTTCTGCCGCTTTATCGGCTTGATACGGGTGGGCGGCGTAGCCGATATGGCGCAACTCGCTCAACACGTCACTCAAGGGCAACTGGCTGTCTGCCCAGCGGATGTGCAAGCGGTGGTTGGACAAGTTCAGCCGCGCCTCACTGATGGCGGGCAGGTGCAGCAGGTGTTTCTCGATCAGCCAGCCACAGGCGGCGCAACTGATGCCCTCGATCAGCAGTGTGGTTTCAGCCTGCTCACCCTCATGGCGAACAAACGGTTTTTGCACATCGGGGCGGTCATACAGGGCCAGCTCTTCGGCCAGCTGCACCGGTAACGCCTGGGGGTTGGCCGAGGCCTCGCTGCGGTGCTGATAGTAGTGATCCAGCCCGCCGGCCACGATGGCCTGCGCCACCGCCTGACAGCCCGGGCAGCAGAATTCACGGCTCTGGCCCAGAACATCGGCGGTAAAGCGGCTGCCGGGCGGAACGGGCAGGGCGCAGTGGTAGCAAGGCGTGGGAGTGGTCATGGGGTATACCTTTTACTGCTTGTGGCCTTCCGCGCCTGGAATCGGCTCGTCGCCCAGCATCAGGTCTTTGTCATGGTCGACCAGTTCTTCTTCAAACAGGCGCCAGGTCTTGCCATCTTCCACTCCCAACAACTCCACAAAACGCCGACCTTCCACCTTGTCATCCAGTTGGCCGGTGTAGCGTCCAGGCGCTGACGGGCTTTGGATCAGGATAAGGCCGCGGTCCTTTTCAGGCTGGGTCGGCGAAATCAGGTTCAGCTCCAGGGTTTTCGGCTGGCTGTTACCTTCGAGCAGCAGCACCACTTCGCCGGTCAACTCGTCCAGTCGCAGCTTGGCCTTCAGTTGCAAGGCTTGCCCCAGCAGTTCGCGGTCCAGCGAGCGGTTTATGCCCTTGCCCGCCTCGTAGTAATTGTCGTTAACCAGGTTGTCCGGGTTCTTCACCGCAATGGTCACCATCGACAAGGTAAGCGTCACCGAGCAGGTGAGAATGGCAATGATGATCCATGGCCAAATGTGTTTGTACCAAGGGCTGTAGGCGTTTGCTGCGGGCATGGACAGTTTCTCTTAACGAATATGAGGGCCGATGAATCGGCTCTTGGCTTTAACAGTGATGTCGTTGTTGTCGGCATCTTGAAGAATGAAATACACCTCGTTGGTGCTGGACGGCAGTTGTTCCGGGTCAACCGACAACTCGACCGGCAGGCTGACAATATCGCCTGCCGTGACGCTGATTTCGCGTTTGCCTTGCAGCTGCAAGTCCGGCAAACCGCTGGCTTGCAGCACGTAGGTATGGTCGCGCTGGTCCTTGTTCATGATCTTCAGGCTGTACACGTTTTCGATCCGGCCCTCGGCATTTTCGCGATACAGCACGCGGTCTTTGCTGACGTCAAAGCCCACCAGCGAGCGCGTGAAGAAAGCAGCCGCCAGCAGGCCCATCATGGTCAGTAGCACTAGGGCATAGCCAATCAGGCGCGGGCGCAGGGTGTGGGTTTTCTGGCCTGACAGGTTGTGCTCAGTGGTGTAGCTGATCAAGCCGCGCGGGTAGTGCATCTTGTCCATGATGTCGTCGCAGGCATCGATACAGGCTGCGCAGCCAATGCATTCAATCTGCAAGCCGTCACGAATGTCGATGCCGGTGGGGCAGACCTGAACGCACATCGTGCAGTCGATACAGTCACCGAGGCCCTGTGCCTTGTAGTCGCTGTCTTTTTTGCGCGGGCCGCGCACTTCGCCACGACGTGGATCGTACGAAACAATCAGCGTGTCCTTGTCGAACATCACGCTCTGGAAACGCGCGTACGGGCACATGTAAATGCACACTTGCTCACGCAGCCAACCCGCGTTGCCGTACGTGGCGAGGGTGAAAAAGCCTACCCAGAAGTAAGCCCAGCCATCGGCCTGGCCGGTGAAGAAATCCACCACCAGTTCGCGGATCGGGGCGAAGTAGCCAACAAAGGTCAGGCCGGTGACAAATCCAATTAGCAGCCACAGCGTGTGCTTGCTGAATTTGCGCACAAACTTGTTGGCGCTCATCGGTGCCTTGTCGAGCTTGATGCGCTGGTTGCGATCACCTTCGGTGATTTTTTCGCACCACATGAACACCCAGGTCCAGACGCTTTGCGGGCAGGTGTAACCGCACCATACGCGGCCTGCGTACACGGTAATAAAAAACAGGCCGAAGGCCGCAACGATCAGCAGGCCCGAGAGCAGGATGAAATCCTGTGGCCAGAAGGTGGCGCCAAAAATAAAGAATTTGCGTTCAGGCAGGTTCCACCACACGGCTTGATGTCCGCCCCAATTGAGCCAGACGGTGCCGAAATACAGCAAGAACAGCAGGGCGCCACCGACCATGCGCACATTGCGGAAAAACCCGTGGAAAGCGCGGGTGTAGATTTTTTCTCGCGCCGCGTAAAGGTCGATGCTTTCAGTGTTTTTAGAGGCAGGCGGCGTGACGTTTTGGACTGGGATCTTATCGCTCATAAGGGCTTACCACGGCAGTGAAGTGCCACGGCCAGTACGTGCCAACCGCGGTCAGAAGGTGTTGCAATGGCGCAATGATACCCCTGAGACTCTAGCGCAAGGGTGCGACCTTTGGTCGCGTTCCGAAAATCTGAAACTTGGTATAGGAGTTGCGCTGAGTCATGACGTGGATCAATTGACTTAAGGCGCTGACTACGGTGTCAAAACTGTGAATCATGGTTCCCACGGGTTGAGTAAAGGGGCTCCGCTCAACGCAAAATCCTGGGTATTGCGGGTCACGATGGTCATGCCATGGACCAGAGCTGTCGCGGCGATCAGGGCATCGCACTCATTGCTGCGGTCAGGTACATGCAGGCGCGCGCAGCGCCTGGCTACGGTGCCGTCAATGGACAGGATGCGCCCGGCAAATGCCGGTACTACGTACGCCTCAAGCCAGTTGCGCAACGGCGCGGCCTGCCTGGGGTCCTGGCGTTCCAGTCGCAGAATGCCGGTTTCAATTTCAAGCAGGGTAATGGCCGAAATATACAGTTTGTAAGCCGGTATGCTGCCGGCCCAGGCCACCACGGCAGGGTGTGCCTGGGGTTTGCGAAGTTCTGAAACCACGTTGGTATCGAGCAGGAACATTAGAGGTCCACTGGGCGCGGCGCGATGATTGCGCGTTCGGGTTCGAATTCAACCGGTGGTGTGTCGGGCATGACGAGCAGGTCGACGATGCTGGTGTTTTGGCCGGTCAGTCTTTGGTACTCCTCCATGCATAGCAGTACATGGGCGGGGCGGCCACGGTCGGTGATGTAAACAGGCCCTTGTTGCGACGCTTTTTTGGCACCGCTTGTGTCTTGATTGAATTCGCGGCTTGAAATGGTGGTGATGGTCATGGAGTGGTTCCTCCCCAAAAAACGAATGTAGTAACGTTACTACTTAAAGCCCAAGCTAACCATCTCAAAAATACGATGAAACAAAACCCCCGCCGCCAACCTGCGCTGGCGGGGGCCATTTTGTGTCGTGCCGAGGCGGCGGGTTTACTCCGCAGCCTTGGCCTCATCAGGGTGCGACAGGCTGTACACGTAGGCGGCCAGCAGGTGGACCTTGTCGTTACCTTGCAGCTCGGCCTGGGCAGGCATCTGGCCCTGACGGCCATAGCGGATGGTCTGCTGCAACTGGGCAAAGCTTGAGCCGTAGATAAACGCGCCGGGGTGGGTCAGGTTGGGGGCGCCCATCAACGGGTTGCCTTTGCCTTCCGGGCCGTGGCAGACCGCGCAGTTGGTGGCGTAGATGGCCTGGCCCTTGAGTGGGTCGGCCTTTGCCGTGTCCGGCAATTTGCGCCCGTCAAGGCTGGTCAGCACGTACGCTGCCACGTCACTGACACCTTGCTCGCCGATGATTTCGCCCCAACCCGGCATCACCGCATGTCTTCCCGCCATGATGCTGTTTTTGATGTCGGTTGGCGTGCCGCCCCAGCGCCAGTCGGCATCGGTCAGGTTCGGAAAGCCATAAGCGCCCTTGGCATCAGAGCCGTGGCACACCGAGCAGTTGGAGGCAAACAGGCGGCCGCCCATTTTCAGTGCTTGCGGGTCTTTGGCCACTTCTTCGATGGGCATGGCGGCGAACTTGGCGAAAATAGGCCCAAAGCGGGCATCCGATTTGGCCATTTCCTTTTCCCACTCATGCACGCCCGTCCAGCCGGTCTGGCCATTGGCAAAAGGGGTTTTGTCTTTGGTGTCCAGATACTCATAGCCCGGCAGCAGGCCACGCCAGTTACCCAAACCTGGGTACAGCACCAAATAGCCCAAGGCAAAAATGATGGTGCCGACAAACAGCATGAACCACCAGCGGGGCAGGGGGTTGTCGTACTCTTCGATGCCGTCGTAAGCGTGGCCGACTTTTTCGTCTGTCTGCTCGCTGCGTTGGCCCTTGCGTGTGGCAAACAGCAGCCAGGTCAGGGCGAAGATGGTTCCCAGGGTGAGGACGGTGACGTACAGACTCCAGAATTCGGTCATTTATTTTTACTCCTGGACGCTTGTTCTTGCTCAACGTGCTTGATGGCTTCGGGGTCGTCCTTGAACGGCAACATCGTTGCGTCGTCAAACTCGGACTTGCGCTTGGGGCTGAACACCCACAAGGCCAAACCGATAAAAGCCACCATCACCAGCAAGGTGCCCAGGCCACGAATCATCCCGATATCCATTCAGATCACCGTTTGCTCTTGATGAGTGTGCCCAAGCCCTGGAGGTAAGCCACCAGTGCGTCCATTTCTGTCTTGCCCTTTACGGCATCCTTGGCACCGGCAATGTCTGCATCGGTGTAAGGCACGCCCAGGGTGCGCAAGACTTCCATCTTTTTAGCTGTTTCCTTGCCGTCCAG
Source organism: Pseudomonas helleri (assembly GCF_045830615.1). Taxonomy (NCBI): domain Bacteria; kingdom Pseudomonadati; phylum Pseudomonadota; class Gammaproteobacteria; order Pseudomonadales; family Pseudomonadaceae; genus Pseudomonas; species Pseudomonas helleri. The sequence goes on from NZ_CP174501.1 coordinate 1,877,543, forward strand.
CTTGCGCTCAACCAGGAAGGGGTAAGCCGGCATGATCGACTCCGGCACCACGTTGCGCGGGTTGTACAAGTGCGCGCGGTGCCAGTCATCAGAGTAACGCCCGCCCACGCGGGCAAGGTCTGGGCCGGTGCGTTTGGAGCCCCACAGGAAGGGGTGGTCCCACACGCTTTCACCGGCCACCGAATAGTGGCCATAACGCTCGGTTTCGGCGCGGAACGGGCGGATCATCTGCGAGTGGCAGCCCACGCAGCCGTTGGCGATGTAGACGTCGCGGCCTTCAAGCTCCAGCGCGTTGCGCGGCTTCATGCCCTCGACCGGGTTGTTGGTCACGTCCTGGAAAAACAGCGGAACGATTTGTGTCAGGCCACCGATGCTCACGGCGATGACCATGAAGAAGGCCATCAGGCCGATGTTCTTTTCAATACTGTCGTGCTTGATCATCAGTGAGCCCCCGCGACTGCAATCGTGCTTGCGGCTTCAGCTTCTGCCGGGTTCGAGGCGCGAATGGTGCGCCACACGTTGTAGGCCATAAACAGCATGCCGCTGGCGAAAATGGCCCCGCCGATAGCGCGGACAATAAAGCCCGGGTGGCTGGCTTGCAGCGATTCAACGAACGAATAAGTCAGCGTGCCGTCGTCATTGATGGCGCGCCACATCAGGCCCTGGGTGATGCCGTTGACCCACATCGAGGCGATGTACAGCACGGTGCCGATGGTTGCCAGCCAGAAGTGGACGTTGATCAGGCCTACGCTGTACATCTGCTTTTGGCCATAGAGGCGCGGGATCATGTGGTACATCGAGCCGATGGAAATCATCGCGACCCAGCCCAGTGCCCCGGCGTGTACGTGGCCGATGGTCCAGTCGGTGTAGTGGGAGAGGGCGTTGACGGTCTTGATGGCCATCATCGGGCCTTCAAAGGTCGACATGCCGTAGAACGCCAAAGACACCACCAAAAAGCGCAGGATCGGGTCGGTGCGCAATTTATGCCAGGCGCCCGAGAGGGTCATCATGCCGTTGATCATGCCGCCCCAGCTCGGTGCCAGCAGGATGATCGACATGGCCATGCCCAGCGACTGTGCCCAGTCCGGCAATGCGGTGTAGTGCAAGTGGTGCGGGCCGGCCCAGATGTACAGGGTGATCAGCGCCCAGAAGTGCACGATGGACAGGCGATAGGAGTAAATCGGGCGTTCGGCTTGCTTGGGCACGAAGTAATACATCATCCCCAAAAAGCCCGTGGTCAGGAAAAACCCGACCGCGTTATGGCCGTACCACCACTGGATCATGGCGTCGGTCGCACCCGCATACGCCGAGTAAGACTTGAAAAAGCTCACCGGCAGAGACGCGTGGTTGACGATGTGCAGCATCGCCGTAACCACGATAAACGCGCCATAGAACCAGTTGCCCACATAGATGTGTTTGGTTTTACGCCGGGTAATGGTGCCGAAAAAGACAATGCCGTAGACCACCCAGACGATGGCCAGCAGGATAGCCAACGGCCATTCCAGTTCGGCGTATTCCTTAGTGGTGGTGTAGCCCAGCGGCAGGGTGATGATTGCGCCGAGGATGACGGCTTGCCAGCCCCAGAACGTAAACGAGGCCAGGCTGTCGGAAATCAGCCGTGTCTGGCAGGTACGTTGCACCACGTAGTAAGACGTACCAAACAAGGCGCAGCCACCGAAGGCAAAAATCACAAGGTTGGTGTGCAGGGGGCGCAGACGACCGAAGGTTGTCCATTCAAGACCCAGGTTAAGTTCGGGCCACACAAGTTGTGACGCGATAAAAACCCCGAGTCCCATGCCAAGGATCCCCCAGACCACCGTCATGATGGCGAACTGGCGGACGACCTTATAGTTATAAGCAGTCGGATTGATTGCTGTGCTCATCGCAAGGTTCCACGGTTTTATAGTTATTAGAGGCAAAAACGGTCGCAAGTATGGATAAAGCATAGGGCTATTGCAACGAAGCCAGCCCTCGGTCAATGCCCTTCAGCGCTTGTTTTCCGGCTTTTCCACAGGCTAAGCAAGGTCAAAATGGCCGTTAAAAAACGCCCTGTGGAAGGCTGTCGCAAAGGGCTTTGGCGAGTCGACTCTGGGGGAGAAAGTAAAAGAGGCGGCGAGGAATGTCCAGATATTGTTCACAGAATTGTATACATCTTTACAGGAGCGACTCGCCGTCGCTCCTGTAAAGAAGAGGGGTTACTCGGCGGTTTTCTCCTCTGCCGTGCCATGGGACAAGCTGTAGACGTAGGCTGCGACCAATTGCACTTTGTCGTTGCCCAGCAATTCGTTTTGCGCGGGCATATGGCCTTGGCGACCATGGCGAATGGTTTGCTGCAATTGGGCCAGGCTGGTGCCGTAAATAAAGGCTGTCGGTGCCGTCAGGTCCGGTGCGCCCAGTAGCGGGTTGCCTTTACCTTCAGGCCCGTGGCACGCCACGCAAGTGGTGGCATACGCCTGTTTGCCGGCCTCCAGATTGAACGCGGCGCCTTTGGGTAGCGGCAACCCCGCCAAGTCGTGACGAACATAAGCCGAGACGTTTTTCACGCCTTCCTCGCCCAGCACCTCACCCCAGGCCGGCATCATGCCGATGCGTCCGCCCATGATCGTCGCCTTGATGGTGTCGGCATCGCCTCCCCAGCGCCAGGACGCGTCCGTCAGGTTGGGGAAGCCAAACGCGCCCTTGGCGTCCGAGCCGTGGCACACCGAGCAGTTGGAGGCAAACAGGCGGCCACCCATTTTCAGGGCTGCCGGGTCTTGCGCCACTTGCTGCACCGGCATGGCTGCGTACTTGGCGAAAATGGGACCGAATTTGGCATCGGCCTTGTTCATCTCCTTTTCCCACTCGTGAACGCCGGTCCAGCCATCCTCGTAACCTGGCAGCAGGCCTTTCCAGTTGCCCAGGCCAGGGTAAAGGATCAAATAGCCGACCCCGAACACCAGCGTGCCGATGAACAGCATGAACCACCAGCGTGGCAGCGGGTTGTCGTACTCTTCGATGCCATCGAAACTGTGGCCCATGGTTTCGGTGGTTTCGCTTTTTTTCTCGCCCTTGCGCGTACCGAACAACAGCCAGGTCAGACCGATCAGCGTGCCAATAGTCAGTACGCTGACGTAAATACTCCAGAACTCAGACATTCTTTTTACTCCTGGACGCTTGCTCTTGCTCGACGTGTTTGATGGCCTCGGGGTCGTCCTTGAACGGCAGCAAGGTCGCATCGTCGAACTCTGCCTTGCGCCGCGGGCTGAAAACCCACAGCGCCAGACCGATAAAAGCCACTGCAACCACCACAGTGCCCAGCCCGCGAATCATTCCACTACTCATGTCAAACACCATGGCTCACCTCTTGCTCTTGATGGCAGTGCCGAGCACTTGCAGGTAGGCGACCAGCGCGTCCATTTCGGTTTTACCCTTGACCGACTGCTTGGCATTGGCGATGTCTTCGTCGGTGTAAGGCACACCCAGCGTGCGCATCACTTCGAGTTTTTTCTCGGTATGGCTGCTGTCTACGGGCGTTGATACCAACCATGGATAAGCGGGCATTTTCGATTCAGGCACGACGTTGCGCGGGTTGTACAAGTGCGCGCGGTGCCAGTCATCCGAGTAACGCCCGCCCACTCGGGCCAGGTCCGGCCCGGTACGTTTGGAGCCCCACAGGAACGGGTGATCCCAGACGCTTTCACCGGCTACCGAATAGTGGCCATAACGCTCGGTCTCGGCGCGGAACGGGCGGATCATCTGCGAGTGGCAGCCCACGCAGCCTTCGCGGATGTACACGTCGCGGCCTTCCAGTTGCAACGCGGTGTAGGGCTTCATGCCTTCTACCGGGGTGTTGGTCACGTCTTCGAAAAACAGCGGGACGATCTGCGTCAGACCGCCAACGCTCACGCACAGAATCATCAGCAAGAGCATCAGGCCGATATTTTTTTCAATGATTTCGTGTTTCATGGCGGACTCCTCAGGCCATCTGCGCAGCGGCGACAACTTCAGCGGGCTCGGCATTACGCACCGTGCGCCACGTGTTGTAAGCCATCAGCAACATGCCACTCAGGAAAATCGCCCCGCCTATCAACCGCACGACGTAGCCCGGATGGCTGGCCACCAGGGTTTCGACGAAGGAGTACGTCAGCGTGCCGTCGGCATTGACCGCGCGCCACATCAGGCCCTGGGCGATGCCGTTGACCCACATCGAAGCGATGTACAGCACGGTGCCGATGGTCGCCAGCCAGAAGTGCGCGTTGATCAGGCCGATGCTGTACATCTGCGGGCGGCCGAAGACTTTAGGGATCATGTGGTACATCGCACCTATGGAGATCATCGCGACCCAGCCCAGTGCCCCGGCGTGTACGTGGCCGATGGTCCAGTCGGTGTAGTGGGAGAGGGCGTTGACGGTCTTGATGGCCATCATCGGGCCTTCAAAGGTCGACATGCCGTAGAACGCCAGCGACACCACCAAAAAGCGCAGGATCGGGTCGCTGCGCAACTTATGCCAGGCGCCCGAGAGCGTCATCATGCCGTTGATCATCCCGCCCCAGCTTGGTGCCAGCAGAATCAGCGACATCACCATGCCCAGCGACTGCGCCCAGTCCGGCAATGCGGTGTAGTGCAAGTGGTGCGGACCGGCCCAGATGTAAAGGGTGATCAGCGCCCAGAAGTGCACGATGGACAGGCGATAGGAATAGATCGGGCGTTCGGCCTGCTTGGGCACGAAGTAATACATCATCCCCAAAAAGCCCGCCGTCAGGAAAAAGCCCACAGCGTTGTGGCCGTACCACCACTGCACCATGGCGTCAGTGGCGCCACCGTACAGCGAGTAGGACTTGGTGAAACTGACCGGGATTTCCAGGTTGTTAACGATGTGCAAAATCGCCACGGTCACGATAAACGCGCCGAAGAACCAGTTGCCCACATAAATGTGCTTGGTCTTGCGCTTCATGATCGTGCCAAAGAACACGATGGCGTAAGCGACCCAGACAATGGTGATCAAAATGTCGATCGGCCATTCCAGTTCAGCGTATTCCTTGGAACTGGTGTAACCCAATGGCAAGCTGATGGCCGCCAGCAGAATCACCAGTTGCCAGCCCCAAAAGGTAAAAGCAGCGATTTTGGGCGCGAACAGCGTGGTTTGGCAGGTGCGTTGCACCGAGTAGAACGAGGACGCAAATAAGGCGCAACCGCCAAAGGCGAAAATCACCGCGTTGGTGTGCAGCGGGCGCAACCGCCCAAAGCTGGTCCAGGGCAAATCGAAGTTAAGTTCGGGCCAGACCAATTGCGCGGCGAGCAAGACGCCGAGCCCCATACCGACGATGCCCCAAACCACCGTCATAATGGAAAATTGGCGGACCACCTTATAGTTGTAGGCGGTACTGATAGAAGTGTTCATGGTTCCCCATCCACGGATCAGGCGAGTTCAACGCACGCCTGGAGTTATAGGCAGACTAAAAGCGAGGCAAGCATGGGCGTAGGCAGCAAAGTGGGTATTGACGAGGATCAATGGGCGAAGTGCCTGCAGACGCGGGGTTGGCTATGGAACGCTGCAAAAACACCCTTATCGCCAACCTTGATCCTGGCTCACGGCGCAGGTGCGCCAATGGACAGTGACTGGATGACCGGCATGGCTGAACGCCTTGCTGCACGCGGGATCAACGTGCTGCGCTTCGAGTTCCCGTATATGGCGCAACGGCGCCTGGATGGCGGCAAAAGGCCGCCCAATCCACAGGCTAAATTGCTGGAAAGCTGGCGTGAGGTTTACCGCGAGGTGCGACGGCATGTCACTGGGCCATTAGCCATCGGTGGCAAGTCCATGGGCGGGCGCATGGCCAGCCTGGTGGCTGTTGAACTGAACGTTGATCGGCTGGTGTGTCTGGGTTACCCGTTCTATGCCGTGGGCAAGCCGGAAAAACCTCGGGTCGCGCATCTGGCCCAATTGCACACTCCGACCCTGATCGTGCAAGGCGAGCGCGACGCGCTGGGTAATCGGCTGACCGTTGAAACTTACCCATTGGCGCCGACGCTCGAACTGGTGTGGCTGGCCGCCGCCGACCATGACCTCAAGCCGCTCAAGGTTTCAGGGTTCACTCATGAGCAACACTTGGAACGGGCCGCGGATAGCCTTGCAGGATGGCTTAAAAGAAGATGATGGTTTGATGCCGGCGAGTGGATTTTGCGACAGGGTGCTTGAGCTTCTCTACATGCTTGATGCGTGTAGTCCTACAGCAATCAAGGAAATTCCCGATGTTTTCTTCTGACGATTATTTTCATTCTTGGCGCCCTCGTACGTAGGTGCGCTCGGCAATGTCGTTGAGCTCCGTACGAGAACTCAACACAAGAGAAAACAATCCTCATGTCCCAGTTCCTTTTCCCACGTCAGTCCATTCTTGCCATAGCGATCAGTCAGACATTGTTGTTCTCAAGCGTTCAGGCATTCGCTGCGGATGAGGACCAGGTGTCAGCCCGGGACGGAGAAGAAGTCAGCGTCAGTGATCGCAAGATCGAAACAGTCAGCGCTGGCGTGTATGGAATGCATGCCTCCAGTGGCGGAAAAATCAAGTCCGCCGACATGGCTGTCGCAACGTCTGGTAAAGACGCTTACGGTGTGCTGGTTCACGGTCAGGGCAGCACATTCCAATCCACCGGGGAGCTTCAGATCGAGACTTCAGGTGAAGGCGCCACTGGCCTGCGCGTAGGCGTTGGTGCCGTAGCCGATGTGGAGAAAATCACCGTCGTTACGAGTGGCAATTCCGCTGCAGGTATTTATGCGTTCAGTGACGGGGCTATCCAACTGGGCGGCGGCAGCGTCACCACCACAGGAGACCACAGCGCAGGGATTTTGGGGTGGGAACTCAGTTCCGTGGAAGCGGCCAACCTGCAGATCCAGACTGAAGGCTACCGCTCGTTGGGTGTTGAAGGGCACAGTGGTGCAGTTATTGATTTGCAAGGCAGTTCGATTGTCACTGAAGGGGATGAGTCCTCCGGTGCAGGTGCGGACAGCGGTGCTTCGATCGAATTGAGCCAAGGCTCGTCGATTGTTACCCGTGGCCGAGAGTCCCACGGTGTGGTTTCTATCGGCAACAGCAGCTTGGTGACACTGAACGACAGTTCCATCGAAACCTTTGGCGAAGGTTCAGCAGGCGTTGTGACCCAATCCGGCGGTCGGGTAGAACTCAACAATTCCCACGTTAAAGCCAATGGCGCCGGTGCGGTCGGTGCGCAACTGAACGGTGGCACTCTGGCCGTCAACGGTGGCTCGATTCAATCGCAAACCGCGGCAGCGATTAACATCAGTGGCCAAGGCAACACGGTGGCAATCGATAACGCTTATATCGGCAGTGTTGAGGGGCCGGCCATCAAAGTTGAAGGCGGCGCACAGGCAACTATTACGGTCAGTAATGGTTCCACGTTGTCTGCTGGCAATGGTCGGGGCGAATTGCTCGACGTGCAGTCTGACAGCGTGCTGGACCTTGTCGTCGATGGCAGCTATTTGCACGGCAACCTGACCATCCCTGAGGGCGGCCTGGTGAATGTGCGTTTGCAGAATGGAACACGTTTTACCGGGCAGATGAGCGATGTCAAAAACCTGCAACTTGATGCAGGCGTCGGCTGGGACATTATGGGTGACAGCAATGTCGAGTCTTTGGTGCTCAATGGCGGGAGCATCGACTTTGCCAAAGCTGAGGGGTTTCATCAGCTGTCCATGGGTGAGTTGTCGGGCAATGGCTCCTTTGGGCTGAAGTTGAACATGGACAACCAGCAAGTCGACTTTCTCAACATTGAAGGCCTGGCGACGGGCAATCATGTGTTGAGCATTCAGAACAGCGGTGCCGAGCCTGAATCCGGCTTTGATCCTTTGCAGGTGGTTCACACCGGTGGCGGCGATGCGCAGTTCAGCGTGCTGGGCGAGCGTGTCGACCTCGGGGCTTATTCGTATGGGCTGGAGCGTCAGGGCGACGATTGGTTTTTGACCGGCGAAGACCGTGAGGTAAGCCCGGCCACCCGCAGTGTTCAGGCGCTGTTTAACAGTGCACCGACCGTCTGGTATGGCGAGATGAGTACCTTGCGCAGCCGTATGGGCGAGGTCAGAAGCAGCGGGCAGGGCGGTGCCTGGATGCGCAGCTACGGTAACCAGTACCGGGTTGCAGGTCGCGATGGCCTGGGCTTTGAGCAACAGCAGAGTGGTTTTTCGCTGGGCGTGGACGCGCCGCTGGCCGTCACCGACGGTGTGCTGCTGGTGGGTTTGCTCGGCGGTTACAGCAAATCTGACCTGTCTCAGTCACGCGGTTCCTCAGGCACTGTCGACAGCTTTTATGTCGGGACTTACGGGACCTGGATGAACAACAACGGTTATTACGTGGATGGCGTGCTTAAGCTCAACCAGTTCCAGAATCGCGCGGACGTCTTGATGAGCGATTTCAGCAAGGCCAAAGGCAGCTACCGCAACTATGGGCTGGGTGCTTCGCTGGAAGCCGGTCGGCAGATCCAGCTCACCGAACACCTGTTCATCGAGCCTTTCGCTCAAGTGTCTGCGGTGGCAGTGCAAGGAAAGTCGTTCAGTCTGGACTCAGAGCTGAAGGCCGATAACGCGGCCACCCACTCTTTGCTCGGTAAAGTGGGCATGACCCTTGAACATCGCAATCAATGGCTAAGCCCTTACATCAAAGTTGCACTGGCTCAGGAGTTTGCCCGAGACAATGACGTTGAGGTCAACGGGCATCGCTTCAACAATGATCTGTACGGCACCCGTGCTGAATTGGGGGCCGGTCTGGCGCTGTCGTTGTCCAGTAACCTGCAATTGCACGCAGACTTCGACTACATGAACGGCCAAGGTATCGAACAACCTTGGGGGGCCAATGTCGGGGTGCGATACGCATTTGACTGAAGCATGATTAAAAAAAAGCCAGAGCGAATGCTCTGGCTTTTTAGTTTCAGCGGTTAAACCGCTCCACCAGCGAATATTGAATATTCACGGTTTGCGCCAGTTCTTCACTGAGCAGGGCCGAATGCTGCGCCTGTTCCGAAGTTTGGTCGGCAAGGTCGGCAATGGTGCTGATGTTACGGCTGACTTCTTCGGCCACGGCACTTTGCTCTTCGGTGGCGGCGGCAATTTGGGTGGTCATGTCGGTGATATTGGCCACCGCTTCGCTAATCCCGATCAGTGCCGCGTCGGCTTCCAGTACTCGTGCCACGCCTTCTTGTGCCTGGCGGTGGCCGGCGTCCATGGTTTGTACGGCTGTGGCGGCGGTTTGTTGCAGCTTGGCAATCAAGCCGTGAATCTGGCCGGTCGAGGTGCTGGTGCGTTGCGCCAGTTGGCGTACTTCATCGGCCACAACAGCAAAACCCCGGCCCATTTCACCGGCACGCGCCGCTTCAATGGCTGCGTTCAAGGCCAACAGGTTGGTCTGGTCGGCAATGCCCTTGATCACGTCGACGACACCGCCAATCTCGTCACTGTCTTTCGCCAGTTGGGTCACCGTCGCGCCGGTTTCACCGACGACCACCGACAGGCGCTCGATGGCCTCGCGGGTTTCACCGGCAATGTCGCGGCCGCGGCTGGTCAGGCGATTGGCTTCTTGCGTGGCATCGGCAGTGCGCTGCACATGGCTGGCGACCTCTTGGGTCGTCGCGGCCATCTGGTTAACGGCGGTGGCAACCTGCTCGGTTTCAACCCGCTGGCGTTCCAGCCCGGTGGAGCTCTTGTGCGCCAGCGCATCCGATTGACGGGCTTGCTCGCTGAGGTGCTCGGCGGTGTCTTGCAGACGGGTCAGGCAGGTTTTGAGGCGCGCTTCCTGGCTCAGGATGGACATTTCCAGACGCGCTTGCGGGCCACGGCTGTCGGTGTACATCTGGGCAATCAGAGGGTCAGATGTGGTCTGTTCGGCCAGGCGCAGCAAGCGCTTAATCCCGCGTTGCTGCCAGGTCAGGCCCAGCAGCCCCAACGGAATCGACAACAGGGCGGCCAAGGCAAAACCCCAACTGGAGTTGAACAGCGCACCGATCACAAAGCTCAGTTGGCTGACCAGAATGAAGGGCAGCCAGTCTTGCAGCACCGGCAACCACTTGTCGCGGCGAGGTACGGCGGGTTTGCCGCGATTAAGGCGCTGGTACAGCGCTTCGGCGCGGCGGATCTGTTCAGCCGTCGGCTTGACCCGCACCGACTCGTAGCCCACTACGCGTTCGTTTTCAAATACCGGCGTCACATACGCATTCACCCAGTAATGATCGCCGGACTTGCAGCGGTTTTTGACGATGCCCATCCATGGCATGCCCTTTTTCAAGGTGCTCCACATATGTTCGAACACCGCCGAAGGCACATCCGGATGGCGCACAAGGTTATGCGGTGCGCGCACCAGCTCATCACGCGAAAACCCGCTGATGTCGACGAAGTCGTCGTTGCAGTAGGTGATCACGCCTTTGGTATCGGTAGTGGAAATCAACCGTTGCTGCGCGGGGAATGTGCGTTCGCGCTGGGTGATGGGCTGGTTGTTACGCATGTCGTTTCAATCCGCAAGACTTTGATAGGCTTTCGGCACGTGCAACGAATTGTTTAATTAATATTTCTGCTGCAACAGCGTGCATCAACGCTGTTGCAGTCTTGGGGCGAGCTTAAGGCGCCAGCATGGGGTATGTGAAGAACGCCAAGTGCAGCACGTTAAGACCAAAGTGCGTGGCAATCGCCGCACTTAGCCCGCCAAAGCGGTAGGCCAGGCCGTAGCAAAGCCCGGCGATGCCGGCCAACAGTACCCACTGCCAACCGGCACCGATATGCGCCAGACCAAACAACAGCGAGGCAATGACCAAGGCCAGGGTTTGCCCATACGGCAGTTGTTTGAACCTGCGGCTCAGACCGCCCTGCAAATAGCCGCGAAACAGCGCTTCTTCGACCAGCGTCACCAGCAGCAAGTTATTCAATAGCCAAATCCAGCCCTGGCTGGGCCACTTCGGCGCCCAGGCCACAATGCCCAGCAACAGCGCGCCACCCAGCGCGGCCAAGGCGGCCAGCACCAGCCCCATCAATGCGGCGCCCACGGACGCACGCCAGTTAAAGCGCGGTGCTATCCACGGGCACACCAGTAGCAGCCAAAAGCCGATCAGGGGTTTGTCCAGATTCAGGTACATCGAAAAGGGCACGGCATCCGGGGTCAGCCGCTCGGGGCTGATGGCACGTCCGTTGTGAAAACCGGGCAGCCAATGCAGGGCCAAAGCCAGGGCCAGCAACACAAACACAGCGTGTCCGGCATAGCGCAGCCATGAGCGTTGGCTTTGGTGGGCAGCAAGCCCGCTCACCACCAGGGCGGACAGGGCAATAACAGCTTGAACGCCTAATTGGCCATAGCTCAGGGCAATGCCGTAGCCGAGGGTCAAGAGGGCGAGATAAGGCCAGGGCAGGGCGATCATGCGAATCCTAGGGGGAGAGAAGGGCGCACGAGTATTACAGACACAAACCCGTAGGAGCGAGCTTGCCTCGCGATCTTTCAAAGGTCAAAAGATCGCGAGGCAAGCTCGCTCCTACGGTTATTCAGTGTTTACGAAGCAATCAACTGGCGCAGCACGTAGTGCAAGATCCCGCCCGCCTTGAAGTATTCCACTTCATTGAGGGTGTCGATCCGGCACAGGACCTCGACCTTTTCCTGCTGGCCGTCTTCACGGGTGATCACCAGGGTCAGGTTCATCCGCGGTTGAATGTCGGCCCCGGTCAGCCCGAGGATGTCCAGGGTCTCTTTGCCGGTGAGTTTCAGGCTCTTGCGGTTCTGGTCCAGCTTGAACTGCAAGGGCAACACGCCCATGCCCACCAGGTTGGAGCGGTGGATACGCTCAAAACTCTCGGCAATCACCGCTTTGACGCCCAGCAGATTGGTGCCTTTGGCCGCCCAGTCGCGGCTCGAACCGGTGCCGTATTCCTGACCGGCAATCACCACCAGCGGCGTGCCCGTAGCCTGATAACGCATGGCCGCGTCGTAGATCGCCAGTTTTTCGCCGGTCGGGATGTACAGGGTGTTGCCCCCTTCTTCACCGCCGAGCATTTCGTTGCGAATACGGATGTTGGCGAACGTGCCACGCATCATCACTTCATGGTTGCCGCGTCGCGAACCGTAGGAGTTGAAGTCCTTGGGCTCGACGCCTTTCTCGCGCAGGTAACGCCCGGCCGGGCTGTCGGCCTTGATATTGCCGGCAGGGGAGATGTGGTCGGTGGTCACCGAATCCCCCAGCAGCGCCAGAATGTTCGCGCCCTTGACGTCTTCGATGACCGGCAATGGCCCGTCAATGTCGTCGAAGAACGGCGGGTGCTGGATGTACGTCGAGCTGTCTTGCCAGACATACGTCGCCGCCTGCGGCACTTCGATGGCTTGCCATTGCTCGTCACCGGCAAACACTTCGGCGTATTCCTTGTGGAACATGCTGGTGCTGACTTGCGCCACGGCGTCGGCAATTTCTTTCTGGCTCGGCCAGATATCGCGCAGGTACACCGGCTGACCGTCTTTGCCCACCCCCAGCGGTTCGCTGCTGATGTCGATACGCACTGTTCCGGCCAACGCATAGGCCACCACCAGCGGCGGCGAGGCTAGCCAGTTGGTTTTGACCAGCGGGTGCACCCGGCCTTCAAAGTTACGGTTGCCTGACAGCACAGACGCTACGGTCAGGTCCGCTTGGGTAATGGCTTTTTCAATGGGATCGGGCAGCGGCCCGGAGTTGCCAATACAGGTGGTACAGCCATACCCCACCAGGTCGAAGCCCAATTGATCGAGGTACGGGGTGAGGCCAGCGGCCTTGTAGTAATCGGTAACCACCTTGGAGCCGGGGGCCAATGAGGTTTTCACCCAAGGCTGGCTTTTCAGGCCTTTTTCCACGGCTTTTTTCGCCACCAGTCCGGCAGCCATCATCACGCTGGGGTTGGAGGTGTTGGTGCACGAGGTAATGGCGGCAATCACCACGGCACCGTTTTTCAGGCGCCAGGTTTTGCCATCGAGGCTGTAATCCGCCTCGCCAACCGACTCAGCGCTGCCCACGGCCACGCCGCCACCGCCTTCACTTTCGAGGCGGCCTTCTTCTTTGCTGGCCGGTTTGAACTGCAGGCTCAAGAAGTCGCTGAAGGCTTGCGCAACGTTGGGCAGGGCGACCCGGTCTTGCGGACGTTTTGGCCCGGCGAGGCTGGCCTCGACGGTGCCCATGTCGAGCGCCAGTGTGTCGGTAAAAATCGGCTCTTGGCCCGCTTTGCGCCACAGACCCTGGGCTTTGCAGTAAGCCTCGACCAGCTTGACCGTGGCGTCCGGACGACCGGATAAACGCAGGTAATCGAGGGTGATCTCATCCACCGGGAAAAACCCGCACGTAGCGCCGTATTCCGGGGCCATGTTGGCAATGGTGGCACGGTCTGCCAGGGGCAAATCGGCCAGGCCATCTCCATAAAACTCGACGAACTTGCCGACCACGCCCTTGCTGCGCAGCATTTGCGTAACCGTCAGCACCAGGTCAGTGGCGGTGATGCCTTCTTTAAGCTTGCCACTAAGTTTGAAACCCACCACTTCAGGGATCAGCATCGACACGGGCTGGCCGAGCATGGCGGCTTCGGCTTCAATCCCGCCCACGCCCCAGCCCAATACGCCAAGGCCGTTGATCATGGTGGTGTGCGAGTCGGTGCCTACCAGGGTGTCGGGGAAGGCATAGGTGCGGCCGTCTTCGTCTTTGGTCCAGACCGTGCGGCCCAGGTATTCAAGGTTCACCTGGTGACAAATCCCGGTGCCGGGCGGTACCACGCTGAAATTATCGAAAGCATCCTGGCCCCAGCGCAAAAACGCATAGCGTTCGCCGTTGCGTTCCATTTCGATGTCGACGTTTTGCTCAAAGGCGCTGGTGCTGCCGAACTTGTCGACCATCACCGAGTGGTCAATCACCAGGTCAACCGGTGACAACGGGTTGATGCGCTGCGGGTCGCCTCCGGCCTTGGCCATGGCAGCGCGCATGGCGGCCAGGTCGACCACCGCCGGTACGCCAGTAAAATCCTGCATTAATACCCGCGCCGGGCGGTACTGGATTTCACGGTCGCTACGACGCTCCTTGAGCCAGGCGGCAAGGGCCTTGAGGTCGGGTTCGGTGACGGTCTTGCCGTCTTCCCAGCGCAGCAGGTTTTCCAGCAGCACTTTAAGAGACATCGGTAGCTTGCCCAAATCGCCCAAGGTCTTGGCGGCGAGCGGCAGGCTGAAGTAGTGATAAGTCTTATCGTCGACTTTTAAGGTAGAAAGGGTTTTCAGGCTATCGAGGGAGGACATGAAATGACTCCTTTTGATCCGCACGGCACGGATCGTGTGATACGAACAGAACAGTGAGCAGAGCTTCAAACCTAGCCCTGATTCAGTGATCTGGCTAATTACTGGACTGTCTATAGGGCTTCAAGGTTCCGAACTCAGTTATCATGCCCGCCTTTTCGTGACAGACCTTGTTCCAGGACAAGGTAGCGCAGCGGTCTAATGTCTTGCCGCTGCCCAGGAGTAAATCAATGAACACCGTTTTTATGCATTGCCGGCCCGGTTTTGAAGGCGAAGTCTGCTCGGAAATCGCCGAGCACGCCGCCCGTCTTAATGTCTCTGGCTACGCCAAGGCCAAGCCGAGCGCGGCCTGTGCCGAGTTTGTCTGCACCGAAGCAGGCGGTGCTGAGCGCCTGATGCAGCGCCTGCGCTTTGCCGAGCTGATTTTCCCGCGCCAATGGGCTCGCGGCAGCTTTGTCGAGCTACCGGAAACCGACCGGATCAGCGTCATCCTTGAACACATGGCCGATTTTCCGGTGTGTGGCAGCCTGTGGCTGGAAGTGGTCGATACCAACGACGGCAAAGAGCTGTCCAACTTCTGCAAGAAGTTCGAAGGGCATTTGCGCAAGGCGCTGCTCAAGGCGGGCAAGCTGGTCGAAAACGCCGACGACAAACCGCGTCTGCTGCTGACCTTCAAAAGTGGCCGTGAAGTGTTCCTCGGCCTGGCCGAGTCCAACAACTCGGCCATGTGGCCGATGGGTATTCCGCGTCTCAAGTTCCCGCGTGAAGCCCCGAGCCGCTCAACCCTCAAGCTGGAAGAGGCCTGGCACCATTTCATCCCGCGTGATCAGTGGGATGACCGTTTGCACAGTGACATGACCGGTGTTGACCTCGGCGCAGCCCCCGGCGGCTGGACCTGGCAACTGGTCAATCGCGGCATGCTGGTGATCGCCATCGACAACGGCCCCATGGCTGAAAGCCTGATGGACACCGGGTTGGTGCAACACTTGATGGCTGATGGCTTTACCTTCAAGCCCAAACAACCAGTGGACTGGATGGTCTGCGACATCGTCGAGAAGCCTGCGCGCAATGCGGCGATGCTCGAAGAATGGATTGGCGAAGGGCATTGCCGTGAGGCGGTGGTCAACCTCAAGTTGCCGATGAAACAACGCTACGCCGAAGTGCGTCGCCTGCTGGACCGCATTGCCGACGGCTTCAAGGCGCGCGGTATCCAGGTTGAAATCGGCTGCAAGCAGCTGTACCACGACCGTGAAGAAGTGACCTGCCATTTGCGTCGACTGGACGTGAAAAAGCCTAAATCCCGCTGATTCAGGAGTAACCAATGAGTTTTGCTGACCTGCCGCTTGACGGCACTCTGGACGCCAGCGGTCTGAACTGCCCAGAGCCGGTGATGATGCTGCACCAACACATTCGCGATCTGGCGCCGGGTGGCTTGCTGAAGGTGATCGCGACCGACCCGTCGACCCGTCGCGACATTCCCAAGTTCTGCGTATTTTTGGATCACGAACTGGTCGGCCAGGCCGAAGAAGCGGGCACGTACCTGTACTGGATCCGCAAAAAGCAGGATTGATCGGCCCAAACGTGCCGACAACGCCTACACTGCCAGTCCTTGAAAGGAGCCTGCCATGCTGATTGTTGCTGATGAAAATATTCCGTTGGTCGATGCGTTCTTTGCTGAATTCGGTGAAATACGCCGTTTGCCGGGGCGCCAGATCACCCGGGCCGATGTGCACGATGCGGATGTCTTGCTGGTGCGTTCGGTGACCAAGGTCGACCGCGATCTGCTTGAAGGCAGCGCCGTGCGTTTTGTCGGTACGTGCACCATCGGCACCGATCACCTGGCGCTCGATTACTTTCATCAAGAGGGCATTCAATGGTCCAGCGCGCCCGGCTGCAATGCCCGCGGTGTGGTGGACTACGTGCTCGGCAGCTTGCTGACACTGGCCGAAATCGAAGGCGCTAACCTCAATCAGCGCACCTACGGTGTGGTCGGTGCCGGTGAAGTGGGCGGGCGTCTGATCAATGTGCTCAAGGGACTGGGCTTCAACGTGCTGGTGTGCGACCCGCCGCGTCAGGCGGCAGAGGGCGGTGACTACGTCAGCCTTGAGCAGATCATCGAACGTTGTGACGTCATCAGCCTGCACACGCCTCTGGATAAATCCGCAGAGAACGCGACCTGGCACTTACTCGACCAGCAGCGTTTGAACCAGCTCAAACACGGCACCTGGCTGATCAACGCCAGCCGTGGTCCGGTGATCGACAACAACGCCCTGCGTGAAGTGCTGACCCGCCGCGAAGACCTGCAAGCGGTGCTGGACGTATGGGAAGCCGAGCCGCAAGTTGATGTCGAACTGGCCGACCTGTGTGTACTGGCAACGCCGCACATTGCCGGTTACAGCCTGGACGGCAAGCAGCGGGGCACGGCGCAGATTTACCAGGCGTTCTGCGATTTCTTGGGGCAGGAAGCGGTCATCAAACTGGCCGACTTACTGCCTGCGCCCTGGCTGGCCAAGGTTGAACTGAGCGCTGACAGCGACCCGGCCTGGGCGCTGGCGACGGTATGCCGTGGGGTTTACGACCCGCGCCGTGACGATGCTGACTTTCGTCGCAGCCTGGTGGGCACGGTTCAGGAGCAAAAGCTGGCGTTTGACGCCTTGCGCAAACACTACCCCGTACGCCGCGAAATCGAAGGCCTACAGGTACGTATAGAGGGTGAGTCGCAGGGTTTGACGCAGATGGTTAAAGCGCTGGGCGCAGTACCCGTGTAGGAGCGAGCTTGCCTCGCGATCTTTTGATCTGGCTCTTTTACGGCCGCTGCGCGCCCGAACGTAGCCTCGCAAGGCTCGTCAACTGCTACGGGCGTACCCGATACCACTGTAGGAGCGAGCTTGCCTCGCGATCTTTTGATCTTTTAAAAGATCGCGGGCAAGTAAGGTGTTGTCAGGTTCAGTCTTTGTTTACAGGCTTGACCAAACGCTGTTCCAGTTCTTGGCAGGCGTTCTGAATCATCTCTTCAGTGATGAGAACTTCATTACCTTCAGCGTCGATAAAAGCACACCCCAACGACGGTTGCTGGTGGGTGCGAATTACCGGAAGTGCTTGAGTGTTGATTGATTCCATGACCTGTCTCCTCATCAGGGTGTAGCGCTACTTTAGATCCGTTAAATGACCAAGCTGTTACACACTTGGCCGCGGAACCCAGTTCAACAGAAATACTTCGAAACTTCTACCCTCACTTTAGAACTTTAACGCCTAGGGCTTGTGGCACCCGGTCATATTCAAAACGACTGAGAAAGGTTTACCAAGTGTTACCCCGGTTCGTTGTAGGCTGTGTGCGGCTTTCAACACTCGACCCCCTTTGCGGAACACCCCCATGCTCTCTTCCCGTCAGCGCCGTGCCATTCGTCTGGTCATTCATTTTGTAGCCCCTTACCGCTGGCATGCGGTCGGCGCCTTGCTGGCCCTGATCGTAACGGCGGGGATCACGCTGTCGATGGGGCAGGGCATTCGTTTGCTCGTCGACAAAGGCTTTATGACCCAGTCACCGCACATGCTCAACCAGTCCATTGGCTTGTTTTTGCTGCTGGTGCTGGGCTTGGCGGTGGGCACATTTGTGCGTTTCTACCTGGTATCGTGGATTGGCGAGCGGGTGGTAGCTGACATTCGTCGGCAAGTTTTCAATCACCTGATTGGTTTGCACCCCGGTTTCTACGAGAACAACCGCAGTTCAGAAATCCAGTCGCGGCTGACCACCGACACAACATTGCTGCAATCGGTCATCGGTTCTTCGCTGTCGTTGTTTTTGCGCAACAGCCTGATGGTGATTGGCGGCGTGGTGCTGCTGTTTATCACCAACCCCAAGCTCACCAGCATCGTCGTGGTCGCCTTGCCCTTGGTGTTGTCACCGATCTTGATCTTTGGTCGTCGCGTGCGCAGCTTGTCGCGTCAAAGCCAGGACCGCATCGCCGATGTGGGCAGCTACGTGGCCGAGGCCCTGACCCAGATCAAAACCGTCCAGGCCTACAACCATCAGCAACAAGACCAGCAGCGTTTTGCGCAAACCGTCGAAGGCGCCTTTGCCACGGCGCGCAAACGTATCTTGCAGCGGGCCTGGCTGATCACCCTGGTGATCTCGCTGGTGCTGGGCGCTGTCGGCGTCATGCTCTGGGTGGGCGGCATGGATGTTATCGCCGGGCGCATTACGGGCGGTGAACTGGCCGCGTTTGTGTTCTACAGCCTGGTGGTCGGCAGTGCCGTCGGCACCCTGAGTGAAGTCATTGGCGAACTGCAACAGGCGGCAGGGGCGGCAGAGCGGATCAGCGAACTGTTGCAGTCCAAGAGCCAGATCGTCGTACCGGACAGCGGGTTGCAAGTGTTGCCAGAGCGGGTTGAAGGCAACGTGCGCCTTGAAGATGTGTATTTTTCTTACCCGTCGCGTCCCGAAAGCTATGCGATTGCGCGCCTGAGCCTGACCATCAATGCAGGCGAAACTCTGGCCTTGGTCGGGCCATCCGGGGCTGGAAAATCGACCTTGTTTGACTTGCTGTTGCGTTTCTATGACCCCCAGCAAGGGCAAATCCTGCTGGAAGGGCGACCTGTCCAGCAACTTGATCCGCACGACTTGCGCCGCTGCTTTGCCCTGGTCTCGCAGACCCCGGCGCTGTTCTTTGGCTCGGTCGAAGATAACATCCGTTACGGCAACCCGCAGGCCACAGACGCTCAGGTCGAGGCGGCGGCGCGTATTGCCCATGCCCACGACTTCATCCTGCAAATGCCCCAGGGCTATAAAACCCACTTGGGCGATGGCGGTCAGGGGTTGTCGGGCGGGCAGCGGCAACGCCTGGCGATTGCCCGTGCACTGCTGGTGGATGCGCCGATTTTACTGTTGGACGAAGCCACCAGCGCGCTGGATGCGCAAAGTGAACACTTGATCCAGGAAGCGTTGCCCAGCCTGATGAAAGGCCGTACCACGCTGGTGATCGCCCATCGACTGGCGACGGTGCAGAATGCCGATCGCATTGCCGTGATGGATCAGGGCAAGCTGGTGGCGGTGGGCACGCATGCCCAATTGATAGCCAGTAACCCGCTGTATGCGCGGTTGGCAGCGTTGCAGTTCAACACGGCGGATAGCTAAACCGTAGGAGCGAGCTTGCCTCGCGATCTTTTAAACATCAAAAGATCGCGAGACAAGCTCGCTCCTACGCGGGGCTAACTCAGCGGTACTCGCACAGGTAAGCGGTATCTACGGCGACCTCAAGCTGAAACTTGCTGTTGGCCGGTACGTTGAACTGGCTGCCTGTCTTGAACGTTTCAAACTCGCTGCTGCCCGGCAGCTTGACCTTCAGCTCGCCCGAGACGACGTGCATGATTTCACGCTCGGCGGTGCCGAACTCGTATTTACCCGGGGCCATGACGCCAATAGTGGCTTTGCCTTCAGCTTGTGTGAACGCAATCGACTTGACGGTGCCGTCGAAGTATTCGTTGACTTTAAACATGGCGATTCCTCGGAATGGGTTAAAAAGGCTGGCCAGTATGCAGAAGCCGTTTTATCCCGTCACGCCCTTTTGTAGAGGCTCGGCGCTGCACTAAACCCGCAACACCAGAGGCAATAAACGCGCGGTATTGCGCGCATCTTCCAGGGCGCGGTGCTGCTGCCCGCTGAACTGCATACCGGCCAGTTGCAGCGCACTGTTGAGGCCCAGCGGCTGTTTTAGCTGGCGGACCTGGGCAAATTGTTGCTTGAGGTTCATATGCGGCAAACGCGCCAAGGCGCTGTCCAGCTGCTTTTGTTGCCATTCCTGTTCCAGTTGCCTGCGGTCGTACTCACCCCAGCTGGCCCAGCCTTCCAATTTGGGCAGATGCTGGCCCAGCCAGCGCTCGAACTGCTCCCAAACCTGTCCGGTAGGGCTGGCGTTATCAATATTGGCTTGAGTGATATGGGTTAATTGACGGCAAAAAGCAGTCAGCAGCGGGCGCCGTTGCGGCCGCACAAAACGCTGAAAGTGGTCTATTTCGCGCCCGGCACGGGTGACCACGCTGGCACCGATTTCGATGACTTCCATTTCTTCCAGAGGCCAGCCGCCGTCATCGGTGGTGGCTTCCAGGTCAATTACCAGCCAGTGAGGCATGTGCAGCTTTCCTTAAACAACATCGGCATTGAGGATGCAGCGTAGCTAATGCGCAGCCACGGGGCACTTAATTTGTAGTGGGCCACACCACGTTTGCTTGCTAGTCTAAGCGCGCTTAAATTACGGTCGTACTCGATCTCAGGTCCTGTACCCATTAATAAGTTCCAGTCGCGGGCGTCCCCGATGTGCACAGCGTTTAAGTGTTTGCCAATGTGGATGGTCCGCAGTGTGTTGCTGGCGCTGAGTGTCACCTTGATGTCGCCGGTGTGGGCCGCGCAGGAAATTCGCGTCGGTGCGGCGCATTTTCCGCCGTATATCGTGCGCCCGGAACGTGGTTCCGACACGGGCTTGCTGCAAAAATTGCTGAGTGCGATGAATGAGTTACAAACTGATTATAAATTCACCGCCGTCCCCACCTCGCTGGCGCGAAGGGTGCGTGATTTTGATCAGGGCCGCGTAGACCTGATCCTTTTTGAAAGCTCCAACTGGGGCTGGCAGGGTGTCGATTACAATGCTGTCGACCTTGGCCTTGTTGACTCGGAAGTGTTTATTGCCAAGCAACAGCCGGGGCGTGACCAATCTTACTTTGATGATTTAAAGGGGAAACGGCTGGCGCTTTTTTCCGGCTATCACTACGCCTTTGCAGACTTCAATCCTGCCCCCAGCTACTTGCTCAACCACTTTGACGCGACCTTGACCTACTCCCACGAGAGCAACCTGCAGATGGTCTTGCGCGGGCGGGTAGACATGACCTTGATGACGCGATCCAATCTCAATGACATGCTCAGACACAATCCGCAGTACAAATCTCGCGTGCTGATATCTGACCGTGCCGACCAGCGCTACCATCACTATGCTTTCATTCGGCCCCATGGCCCGATCAAAGCCGAAGAAGTGACCAAGTTGATCAAAACGCTCAAGGACAATGGCCAGTTAAAAGCGATTTTTGCCCCTTACGATATTGAAGTCCTCGAGACCGATTCCTAAATTTTGCCCCGCGGCCAACGTCACACAGCCTAACTGTTGACGAAAATCGTGAGTCCAAAATGACTGCAACCGCTTCGCACCCGCAGCGCCCGGCCAAACCCCAGGGCGAAGTCTATCGGCGCTTCGACCCCCAGCTTGGCGCCTGGATCTCCTTGCGTACGCTGGACATCGAGCTTGACCTCGAACGCTTCAACCGCTGGCAGAACACCCCGCGAGTACTGGCCTTCTGGGATGAAGGGGGCAGCCTTGACGACCATCGCCAGTACCTCGAAAAACTGGCTGATGACCCGCACACCCTGACCTTGATCGGTTGCTTTGACGACCAACCGTTTGCCTATTTCGAAGCCTATTGGGCCAAAGAAGATCGCATCGCGCCCTTTTACGACGCAGGCGACTACGACCGTGGCATTCACATGCTGGTGGGGGAGCAGGCCCATCGTGGGCCGCACAAGGTTGCCAGCTGGTTATCCGCCTTGACCGATTACCTGTTGCAGGACGACCCGCGCACCCGGCGCATCGTGGCTGAGCCCCGTGCTGACAACGACAAAATGATCGGTTACATGCAGGCGCAGGGCTATGCGCGGATCAAGGAATTCGACTTCCCGCACAAACGGGCGGCCTTGATGGTGCTGGAAAGGACAATCGAAAACCAACGCTAAAGCGACGTTCATTTTGTAGGAGCGAGCTCGCCTCGCGATCTTTAGATCTTCTTTTGATTTTCAAAGATCGCGAGCCCTCTCACAAAGAAGCTGATTTCAACGACGGCTAAAGGTATCTGGCTGGCTGCCCGAAACCTTGCGGCAGTGAATCAGCGCGTCGCGAATCATGAAGTTAACCAGTGTCGGCGACACCCCCAACTCCTTGGCAATGTCCTTTTGCTGCACACCGTGCAAGCGGTACATCTCAAACGCATAACGGGTGCGGCTTGGCAGCTCGGTCAGCGCGTCGGCGATGTTTTCCAGGGTCGAAAAATTGATATGCGAGGTTTCTGGCGAGGCGCCATTGATCACCACATTCAAGCCTTCCTCTTCTGTGCCCGAGTATTTCTGCTCCAGTGCCTGCTTGCGGTAGTGATCAATCGCCAGGTTGCGCACGATCTGGAACAGGTAGCTCAGCTGCGCCTTGAATGACGAGGTGATCTGCGGCGCGGACTGCAAACGGAAGAAAGCGTCCTGCACCACATCTTCGGCCCGGGATCGGCAGCCGGTGATCCGCGCTGCAATTTTGACCAGGATTAATCGGTTGTCGACAAAGGCTTGAAGTAAGGGTGAGTCACACCTGCTTGTGGACATTTGTTCCGTCATGGAGATCACCTGTGGCTAGTGAAAACGTGCGGGCCATTGCTCGGTTGGCGCCGTCACAGTGCGAAACAAACTAGGCTTAATGATAATGATTGTCAATTGAGAAAGGTAATTAGTACCGATCCTTTCAAGAGTTTGAGAAAAGCCTCACATCCCGTGCAGTTCGCTACAAATGGCCACTATCGCGAGGGCTAATTATTTGCCCGGGTCAACCGTTCACAAGGGGCGAAGGTCTGTGTTGCAGACCCGCGATGAACGGTTAACACAGGAGGGTGATATGGCGTTTGCATGTGCACGGGCGGCGTTTTACGGCGGTGGTGCTGACCATGACTGAAGTCATCCAGTTGCGCTTGTTTTGCCTGCCTTACTCCGGCGCCAGCGCCATGGCATACAGCCGTTGGCGCCGCTTGCTGCCCGCCTGGCTGCAGGTGCGGCCGCTGGAGTTACCGGGGCGCGGGATGCGAATGGACGAGCCCTTGCAGAGCGATATTCGCGCATTGGCCGGCCAGTTGGCCGATGAAATCAGCCCGGAACTGGACCGCCCTTACGCGTTGTTCGGCCACAGCCTGGGCGGTCTGTTGGCCTTTGAGCTGGCCCACGCCTTGCGTGAGCGCGGAGTGCCCGAGCCGCTGGCCTTGTTTGCATCTGCCACGGCCGGACCGGCCCGCCGAGATGTCAGCGAGTACGCGGTGGTCAAGACCAACGCGCAACTGATCGAGCGCTTGCGCGAACTCAACGGCACCCCCGAAGAGGTGCTGGCCAATGCCGAACTGATGCACCTGATGCTGCCGATACTGCGCGCCGACTTCCTGTTGTGCGGCAGTTTCAGGCACGACCGACGGGCGCCGTTGCCGCTACCCATTCACGTTTTTGGCGGCAAACAAGACAGCGTGCGCGCCGAGCAACTGCTCGATTGGCAGGCCGACACCAGCCGCGCGTTTTCCCTGGATATGTTTGAAGGCCATCACTTTTTTCTGCACCAGCAAGAAACCGCCTTGTTGCGTTGCCTGCGTCGTTACGCCGAAGAACACCTGCTGCGCTGGCGTCAGCAACAGGTTCGGCGAGTGCCCGGCTAAAGCGGCGCCATGCTTTCTCGTCTCTCAAACACACCGAATTTATGCAAAGCCGACTTCAGGCAGGAAATCCCATGATGGACGCGTTCGAACTCCCTGGCACCTTGGCCCAAGCCCTGCAACAACGTGCAGCCCAGACCCCGGATCGACTGGCATTACGCTTTTTGGGCGATGACCAGAGTGCCAGCCAGGTGCTGACCTATGCTGACCTGGATTTACGTGCGCGGACCTTTGCCGCAGCCTTGCAGGCCAATGCAGCGGTTGGCGATCGCGCGGTCTTGCTGTTGCCCAGCGGCCCGGACTACGTCGCGGCGTTTTTTGCCTGCCTGTACGCCGGAGTGATCGCCGTTCCGGCGTATCCGCCGGAGTCGTCGCGCCGCCACCATCAGGAGCGTTTGCTGTCAATCCTGAGCGACGCCGAACCGCGCGTGCTGCTGACCAGCAGCCATTTGCGCGAGTCCTTGCTGGCCCTGCCCGAACTCACCTGCGCTGATGCGCCCGCGTTGCTGTGTGTCGACAGCCTTGAACCGAGCTTGGCGCAAGGCTGGCAGGCGGTGGTGTTGCAGGCCGATGACATCGCCTTTTTGCAATACACCTCAGGCTCCACCGCCATGCCCAAGGGCGTGCAAGTCACCCACGGCAATTTGGTGGCTAACGAGTTGCTGATTCGCCGTGGATTTGGCATCGACCTCAACCCCGACGACGTGATTGTCAGCTGGTTGCCGCTGTACCACGACATGGGCTTGATCGGTGGCCTGCTGCAACCAATTTTCAGCGGTGTGCCGTGCATCCTGATGTCGCCCGCGTACTTTTTGACCCGCCCGCTGCGTTGGCTCGAAGCCATCAGCGAATACGGCGGGACCATCAGCGGCGGGCCGGACTTTGCCTATCGGCTGTGCAGCGAGCGGGTCAGTGAAAACGCGCAGGCCGGGCTGGACTTAAGCCGCTGGCGCGTGGCCTATTCAGGCTCTGAGCCGATCCGCCAGGACACCCTGGTGCGTTTTGCCGAAAAATTTGCCCCGTGCGGTTTTAACTCCGCTAGCTATTTCGCCTCTTACGGGCTGGCCGAGGCTACGTTGTTTGTCGCAGGCGGGCAGCGCGGGCAGGGCATCCCGGCCCTGAACCTGAATGAACTGGAGCTGGCCAACAACCGCATCGTGCCGGGCGACGGCTGCGCGGTGATGAGCTGCGGTACTCAGCAGCCGCAACATGCGGTGCAAATCGTCGACCCACACTCGTTCGAGCCCTTGGCGGATAACCGCGTCGGTGAAGTCTGGGCCTGCGGGCCAAGCATCGCCCACGGCTACTGGCGCAACCCGCACGCCAGCGCCCAGACATTTGTTGCACATCAGGGCGCCACATGGCTGCGCACCGGCGACCTGGGTTTTATCCATGAAGGCCAGCTGTACATCACCGGGCGCTTGAAAGACCTGCTGATCGTGCGCGGCCATAACCTCTACCCGCAAGACATCGAAGCCACCATCGAGCGTGAAGTCGAGGTGGTGCGTAAAGGTCGTGTGGCGGCGTTCGCGGTCAATGTCAAAGGCGAGGAGGGGATTGGCATTGCCGCCGAAATCAGCCGCAGCGTGCAAAAAATCATGCCCGCCAACGCCCTGATCACGGCCATTCGCCAGGCTGTGGCCGAAGCCTGCCAGCAAGCACCAAGCGTGGTCGTATTGCTCAATCCGGGGGCGTTGCCAAAAACCTCCAGCGGCAAACTCCAGCGCTCGGCCTGCCGCAGCCGTCTGGCTGATGGCAGCCTGGACAGCTACGCGCAGTTCCCGTGTGACGACGCTCAGCCGGCCAACAATGATCCGGCGCAGCCAGCCCATCAGTTGGAGGCGCTGATTGCGTGGATCTGGTGCGAGCATTTGCAGGTCGAGCAAGTGGCCGCTGACGATCATTTCTTCCTGCTGGGCGGCAACTCGATTCTGGCCACGCAAACCATCGCCCGCCTGCGTGAAGAACTGAAACTGGAACTCAACCTGCGCCTGTTGTTCGAGGCGCCGACCTTGAGCGCCTTCACCGCCCGGGTCGCGGCGTTGCAGCAGGATGGCGGCCTGGCCCAGGGCAGCATCGTCGGCTTGAGCCGCGATGAGCCGCTGCCGCAATCGCTGGCGCAAAACCGGTTGTGGTTTATGTGGCAGCTCGACCCGCAGAGCAGCGCCTACACCATTCCCGGCGCCTTGCGCTTGCGCGGCGAGCTGAACGAAACCGCGCTGTGCAGCAGCTTCGCGCACTTGGTCGAACGCCACGAAGCCCTGCGCACGCGCTTTTATGAGCGCGATGGCCAAGCCTGGCAGCGGGTTGAGGCCGCCGCAGATTTTGATTTGCAAGTCATCGACATCAGCGATTTACCCGCCGCCGAACGAGAAGCGCGGGCGCAACAGATCCGCGACGACGAAGCCCGCACCCAGTTCGACCTGAGCAACGGCCCGCTGTTCTGGGTCACTTTGGTCAAGCTCGATGACGAAGAGCACCAACTGCTGCTGACCTTGCACCACATCATTGCGGACGGCTGGTCGCTCAACTTGCTCATCGACGAGTTCTCGCGGCTGTATGCGGCGGCCTGCCTGGAGCAACCGTTAGCGCTGGCGCCGCTGACTTTGCACTACGCCGACTACGGCAGTTGGCAGCGCCAATGGCTGGCTCAGGGCGAAGCCGAGCGCCAGCTCGGTTACTGGAAACAACAGCTGGGCGACGAGCAGCCGACCTTGCAACTGGCCACCGATTACCCGCGTTCGGCCGCGCAGCAACACAGCGCGTCGCGCTACAGCGTGCGCCTGGAGGCACCGCTTGCCGAGGCGTTACGTGAGACAGCAAAGGCCCATGACAGCACGCCATTTATGCTGCTGTTGGCGACGTTCCAGACCTTGTTGTATCGCTATACCGGCCAGCGCGATATCCGCATTGGCGTGCCGAGCGCCAACCGCCCGCGTCAGGAAACCCATGGCCTGATCGGCTTTTTCATCAATACCCTGGTGCTGCGCGCGCAACTGGACGGGCGCCTGCCATTTGCCCAATTGCTCGAGCAAACCCGCCTTGCCACGCTGGATGCCCAAGCGCATCAGGACCTGCCCTTTGAGCAACTGCTGGAAGCCTTCCCGCAGGCCCGTGAACACGGCCTGTTCCAGGTCCTGTTCAATCATCAGCAACGCGACCTGAGTGCTTTGCGGCGTTTGCCGGGCTTGCTCGCCGAAGAGCTGGAATGGCACAGCCGCGAAGCCAAATTCGACTTGCAGTTGCACAGCGAAGAAGACTGTCAGGGCCGCCTGAAACTATCATTCGACTACGCCGATGAACGATTTGAGGCCAGCACCATTGCGCAACTGGCCGAGCATTTTGTCAGCCTCTTGCGCCAAGTTTGCGCTGATAGCCGCCAGGCTCTGGCTGACCTGCACCTGCTCAGCCCGCAGCAATTGCTTGAACAGGCGCGCTGGAGCGAAGCGCCGTGTGCTCCCGCGCAGCAATGGCTGCCACAGCAGCTTGAACAGCAAGCGCAGCTCACCCCGGAGCACATCGCGCTGTTGTGGGACGGCGGCAGCCTCGATTACGCCCATCTGCATGGGCACGCCAACCGCCTGGCCAACTACTTGCGTGACAAGGGCGTGGGCCCGGATGTGCCGGTGGCGATTGCCGTTGAACGCTCGCCGCAACTGCTGATCGGCCTGCTGGCGATTCTCAAGGCGGGCGGCGCCTATGTGCCTCTGGACCCGGACTACCCGCCCGAGCGTCTGGCCTACATGCTGCAGGATTGCGGTGCAGCACTGTTGCTGACCCAAAGCCATCTGCTGCCGCGTTTGCCGAGTGTCGAGGCCCTTAGTGTGATCGCCATGGACGGCCTCAATCTCGACAGCTGGTCCCCCCATGCGCCGGGGCTGCACCTGCACGGCGACAACCTGGCCTACGTGATTTACACCTCGGGCTCGACCGGCCAGCCCAAAGGCGTCGGCAACACCCATGCAGCCCTGAGTGAGCGTTTGCAGTGGATGCAAGCCACCTACGGCCTGGGCGCCGACGATGTGCTGATGCAAAAGGCCCCGATCAGTTTTGACGTGTCAGTGTGGGAGTGCTTCTGGCCGTTGATCACCGGTTGCCGTCTGGTGCTGGCCGGGCCGGGAGAGCACCGCGACCCGCAGCGCATCGCGCAGTTGGTGCAGCAGTTCGGGGTGACCACGTTGCACTTTGTGCCGCCGTTGTTGCGTCTGTTTGTCGATGCACCGCAGGCCTTGCAGTGCCGCACGTTGCGTCGGCTTTTCAGTGGCGGCGAAGCCTTGCCCGCCGAGCTGCGCAATCGTGTGCTGCAACAATTACCCGCCGTACAGTTGCATAACCGCTACGGCCCGACGGAGACCGCGATCAACGTCACCCACTGGCAGTGTGCACATGATGACGGCGAGCGTTCGCCCATTGGCAGACCCTTGGGCAACGTGGTGTGCCGGGTGCTCGACAGCGAATTGAACCCGCTGCCGGTGGGTGTGCCGGGGGAATTGTGCATCGGCGGCATTGGCCTGGCGCGTGGCTATCTGGAGCGTCCGGGGCTGACGGCTGAGCGCTTTATTGCTGACCCGCTGGGCGAGCCGGGGGCGCGGCTGTACCGCACCGGTGATCAGGTGCGCTGGAACCGCGATGGCGCCCTCGACTACCTCGGGCGTCTGGATCAGCAGGTCAAACTGCGCGGTTTTCGCGTCGAGCCGCAAGAGATCGAAGCGCGCTTGCTGGCCCAGCCTGAGGTGGCGCAGGCGGCGGTATTGATTCGCGACACCCAGGCCGGGCCGCAACTGATCGGCTACTACACGGCGCTCGACGGGGCGCTGCCCGAGGCCGAACACAGCGTGCAACTTAAAGCCGCACTGGCCGCCGAACTGCCGGATTATATGGTCCCCGCGCAGTTGTTGCGCCTTGAACGCATGCCCCTGAGCCCGAGTGGCAAGCTTGATCGCCGGGCCTTGCCGGAGCCGGTGTGGCACGTGCGCGAGCACGTCGAGCCTCAGACTGAACTGCAACAACGCATCGCTGCAATCTGGCGCGAAGTGCTGGGGCAGGCCCGAATTGGCCTCAATGACGACTTCTTCGCCCTGGGCGGGCACTCGCTGCTGGCTACACAAATCGTTGCCCGCGTGCGTCAGGCCTGTGACGTTGAACTGGCTTTACGCAGCTTGTTTGAAAGCAGCGAGCTGGGCGCATTTGTCGAGCAGGTTGCGCAAATCCAGGCCTGCGGCCAGCGCAACACGCAACGGCCGATTCAGTTGGCGGATCGCAGCCAGCCGGTGGCGCTGTCGTACTCCCAGCAGCGCATGTGGTTCCTCTGGCACATGGAGCCCGACAGCCCGGCCTACAACGTCGGCGGCATGGCGCGTTTGAAGGGCTTGCTGGACGTCGAGCGTTTCGAGGCGGCATTGCAGGCATTGCTAATGCGCCACGAAACCCTGCGCACCACGTTCCCCAGCGTCAATGGCGTGCCTTGCCAACAGGTGCACCGCGACACGCGCCTTAGCCTGGGCTGGCTGGACCTGAGCGCCCTGGACGGCACTGCCCGTGAGCAGCGTTTGCAAGCCATGGCCGACAGCGAGGCGCATCAGCCGTTTGATCTGGAGCGCGGGCCGTTACTGCGCGCCCATATGGTCAAGGCCGCCGCCCGCGAGCACTACTTTGTCCTGACCTTGCATCACATCGTCACTGAAGGCTGGGCGATGGATATTTTTGCCCGCGAACTGGGCGAGTTGTACGAAGCGTTTGTGGATGATCGCGCCTCGCCGTTGCTGCCGCTGGCCGTGCAATACCTCGACTACAGCGTGTGGCAACGCCAGTGGCTGGAGTCGGGCGAGCGTCAGCGCCAGCTCGATTACTGGACCGCCAAACTTGGCACCGAGCATCCGCTGCTCGAACTGCCCGGCGACCGGCCTCGGCCTGCGGTGCAGAGCCATCAGGGCGGGTTGTACCGCTTTGACCTCAGCGACGAGTTGGCCGCAAAACTGCGAGGGTTCAATGCCGAACACGGCCTGACCCTGTTCATGACCATGACCGCCACCCTGGCGCTGCTGCTCTACCGCTACAGCGGCCAGACCGACCTGCGCATCGGCGCGCCGGTGGCCAACCGCATCCGTCCGGAAAGCGAAGGGCTGATCGGGGCTTTTCTTAACACCCAGGTACTGCGCTGCGAACTGGATGGCCACATGCGCGTGGCTGAACTGCTGGAGCAGGTGCGCCAGACCGTCATCGAAGGCCAGTCGCATCAGGACTTGCCGTTTGATCATCTGGTCGAAGCCCTGCAACCCCCGCGTAGCGCTGCTTACAACCCGCTGTTTCAAGTGATGTGCAACGTGCAGCGCTGGGAGTTCCAGCAAAGCCGGACACTGGCAGGCATGACAGTGGAGTTTTTGCCCAACGATGCGCGGGCGACCAAGTTCGACCTCAACCTGGAAGTCACTGACCTCGACCACCGCTTGGGCTGCTGCCTGACCTACAGCACTGATTTGTTTGATGAGCCGCGCATCGCCAGCATGGCCGAGCACTGGCGCAATCTGCTGCACGCGCTGCTGGCCGACCCGCAACAACGGCTGAGCGAGTTGCCGCTGTTGGATGGCGCTGAACAACAGCGCTTGCTGGACGGGCTGGCACCTGTAGCGGGTGAGCAGCGTCTCGATCACTGCGTGCATGTTCTGTTTGCGGAGCAAGCCCGAATGCGTCCTGCGGCCATCGCCTTGACCTTCGGCGGGCAGCACTTGAGCTACGCCGAACTTGAAGGCCGCGCCAATCAACTGGCCTGGAAGCTGCGCGAGCTGGGCGTAGGCCCGCAGGTGCGGGTGGGGCTGGCACTGGAACGCTCGCTGGACATGGTCGTCGGCCTGCTGGCGATCCTCAAGGCGGGCGGCGCCTACGTGCCGCTCGACCCGGAATACCCGCTGGAACGCTTGCAGTACATGATCGAAGACAGCGGCATCAGCGTGTTGTTGAGCCATCGCAGCCTGTTTGCCGCGCTGGGTGAATTGCCCTCAAGCGTCGTGCGCTGGAGTCTCGAAGACGACGGCCCGCAACTGGCCGCGTACCCGTCCAGCGCACTGCCGTTTATCAATTTGCCACAGCATCAGGCGTATTTGATCTACACCTCGGGCTCCACCGGCCAGCCCAAGGGCGTGGTGGTTTCCCACGGCGAGATCGCCATGCATTGTCAGGCGGTGATTGAGCGGTTTGGCATGCGTGCGGATGACTGTGAACTGCACTTTTATTCGATCAACTTCGACGCTGCCACCGAGCGTTTGCTGGTGCCGCTGCTCAGTGGTGCGCGGCTGGTGCTGAGGGCGCAAGGGCAGTGGGACGCCGAAGCAATCTGCCAACTGATCCGTGAGCAACAGGTCAGTATTCTGGGCTTCACCCCCAGCTACGGCAGTCAATTGGCCCAGTGGCTGGCCAGCCGTGGGCAAACTTTGCCGGTGCGCATGTGCATCACCGGCGGCGAAGCATTGACCGGCGAGCACTTGCAGCGCATCCGTTCGGCCTTCCAGCCGAGCGTGTTTTTCAATGCCTACGGCCCGACCGAAACCGTGGTCATGCCGCTGGCCAGTCTGGCACCGGAACAGCTGGCCGATGGCGCTGCCAGTGTCCCAATCGGTGAGGTCATCGGTGCACGGGTGGCCTATATTCTCGACAGCCATCTGGCGCTGGTGCCCCAAGGCGCCACCGGCGAACTGTACATCGGCGGCGCCGGGCTGGCGCAGGGTTATCATCAGCGTCCGGGGCTGACGGCCGAACGCTTTGTGGCAGACCCGTTTGCGCGCAATGGCGGGCGCTTGTACCGCACCGGCGACTTGGTGCACCAGCGCGCTGACGGTCTGGTGGAATACCTGGGGCGTGTTGATCATCAGGTCAAAATCCGGGGTTTTCGCATCGAACTGGGCGAGATCGAAAGCCACTTGCTCGGGCATCCGGCGGTACGTGAAGCCGTGGTGCTGGCGTTGGACATGCCGGGTGGCAAGCAACTGGCGGCCTGGCTGGTGTGTGATGAACAGGCTGAGGCGGGTGCGTTGCGCGAAGCGCTCAAGGCCCGGCTCAAGGCGCAACTGCCGGATTACATGGTGCCCGCGCACTTGATGCTGCTGGACAGCATGCCGCTGACCGCCAACGGCAAGCTCGACCGCCGCGCCTTGCCAGCGCCCGATGTTGAGCTCAATCGCCAACTCTACGTGGCCCCGCGCAATGCACTGCAAGCCAGTTTGGCCAAGGTGTGGGGCGAGGTGCTGAACCTTGAGCATGTCGGTCTTAATGACAACTTTTTCGAGCTGGGCGGCGACTCGATCCTGTCGATTCAAGTGGTCAGCCGCGCCCGGCAATTGGGGATTCACTTCAGCCCCCGTGACCTGTTCCAGCATCAAACCGTGCAGGCGCTGGCGAGCGTTGCGACCCAGACCGAGCAACTGACCGCCGAACAGGGCGTACTCACTGGCGAATCGGCGCTGACGCCGATTCAACAGTGGTTCTTTGATACCGACATGCCGCAACGCGGGCACTGGAACCAGTGCGTGCTGCTGCAACCTGCCGAACCTCTTGAGCCGGCCTTGCTGGAGCGGGCGCTACTGGCCCTGGTGATGCATCACGACGCCTTGCGCCTGAGCTTTGAGCAACACGGCGGTCAATGGCAAGCGCAGTACCTGGGCGCTGCGCAGCAACCGTTGCTGTGGCAAACCAGCGTGGCGGACCTGCGAGACTGCGCAGAGCTGTTTAACGACGCGCAACGCAGTCTCGATCTGCACGCAGGGCCGCTGCTGCGCGCGGTACTGGTCGATGTCCCGCACGGGGAGCAACGCCTGTTGCTGGCGGCCCACCATTTGGCGGTCGACGGGGTGTCCTGGCGGGTCTTGCTGGAAGACTTACAGGCGCTGTATCGCCAGCAGCCATTGCCCGCGAAAACCAGCGCATTCAGGGCGTGGGCCAATCGTTTGCACGCTTATGCCAGCAGTGATTCGCTGCGTGAAGAGCTGGGCCTGTGGCAAGCGCACCTCAAGGGGCCAGCGGTGGAGCTACCGGGCGTTAACCGTCATGGCGGACGGCAACATCTGCACGGGCAAACGCTCAGTGTGCGGCTGGACGAGGCACGCACCCGGCAACTGCTGCAACAGGTGCCCAGCGTCTATCGCACACAGATCAACGATGTGCTGCTGACTGCGCTGGCGCGGGTGATCTGCCGCTGGACCGGCCAACCGTCGACAATGGTGCAACTTGAAGGTCACGGCCGCGAAACCCTGTTCGATGACATCGACTTGAGCCGCACCGTGGGCTGGTTCACCAGCGCTTATCCGCTGCGCCTGACGCCGAGCAGCCACCTGGGGCAGAGCGCTTCGATCAAGGCCATCAAGGAGCAATTGCGACACGTACCACACAAAGGCCTGGGTTACGGCGTGTTGCGCTACCTGAGCGACCCGGTCACGGGGCAAGCCCTGGCCGCGTTGCCCGAGGCACCGATCACCTTTAACTACCTTGGCCAGTTTGACCAGAGCTTTGCCAGCGATGCGCTGTTCCGCCCGCTGGACGAGCCGACCGGCATCGCCCACGACTCGCAGGCTCCATTGCCCAACGAGTTGAGCATCGACAGCCAGGTGTATGGTGGCGAGTTGGTTTTGCGTTGGACCTTCAGCGCCGAGCGCTATCAGCTCCAAGCCATTGAAGCGCTGGCCCAAGACTATCTCGCTGAGCTTGAAAGCCTGATTGCCCACTGCCTGAGCAGCGATGCGGGCGGGTTGACGCCATCGGACTTCCCGCTGGCCAAACTCAGTCAGGCGCAACTCGACAGCTTGCCGGTGGCGGCAGGCCTGATTGAAGACGTGTACCCCATGACCCCGATGCAAGAAGGCATGTTGCTGCACACCTTGCTCGAACCGGGCACCGGGCTGTACTACATGCAGGACCGCTACCGGATTGACAGCGCCCTCGACCCGCAACGTTTCGCCCAGGCCTGGCAGTCAGTGGTGGCGCGGCATGAGGCCTTGCGTGCGTCGTTCTGCTGGAACGCGGGCGAAGGCATGCTGCAAA
The DNA here is from genome assembly GCF_045830615.1 of Pseudomonas helleri. Classification (NCBI taxonomy): domain Bacteria; kingdom Pseudomonadati; phylum Pseudomonadota; class Gammaproteobacteria; order Pseudomonadales; family Pseudomonadaceae; genus Pseudomonas; species Pseudomonas helleri. Next base: position 1,911,313 of record NZ_CP174501.1, read on the forward strand.
TCATCCATCGTCCCGGCAACACCGAAGTCGACTACCTCGACTGGAGCCGCGAGCCGCAAGACAGCCACGAAGAACGTCTGCAGGCGCTGCTCAAGCGCGAGCGCGAAGCCGGTTTTGATCTGCTCAATCAGGCGCCATTCCACCTGCGCCTGATCCGTGTGGGCGAGGCGCGTTACTGGTTCATGATGAGCAATCACCACATCCTCATCGATGCCTGGTGCCGTTCGTTGCTGATGAGCGACTTTTTTGAAATCTACAGTGCGCTGGGCGAAGGTCGCGCCCCACAACTGGCCACGCCGCCGCGTTATCGCGAGTACATCAACTGGCTGCAACAGCAAGACCTGCAGCAGGCCAACGCCTGGTGGCAGCGCAACCTGCAAGGCTTTGAACAGACCACTTACATCCCCACCGACCGGCCTTTGCTGCGCGAGCATGCGGGCGCTAGCGGCGGCATGCTGGTGGGCGACTGCTACACCCGGCTTGAGGTCAAAGATGGCGTGCGTTTGCGTGAACTGGCGCAGCAGCACCAATTGACCATCAACACCTTTGCCCAGGCGGCATGGGCGTTGGTGCTGCGACGCTTAAGCGGTGAGCGCGACGTGGTGTTTGGCGTTACCGTGGCCGGGCGCCCGGTGCAACTGCCGCAGATGCAGCAGACGGTCGGGCTGTTTATCAACAGCGTGGCCCTGCGTGTGCAGATGCCCGAAGACGGTCAGGTGCTGAGCGTTCGGCAATGGTTGAGCGCCTTGCTCGAACACAATATGGAGCTGCGCGAGTATGAATACTTGCCGCTGGTGACGATTCAGGAGCGCAGCGAGCTGCCCAAAGGCCAGCCGTTGTTCGACAGCCTGTTTGTGTTCGAGAACGCGCCGGTCGATATGTCGGTGCTGGACCGGGCCCAGAGCCTGAACGCCACCTCGGACTCAGGCCGCACCCATACCAACTTCCCGCTCACCGCTGTGTGCTACCCCGGCGATGACCTGGGCTTGCACCTGTCTTACGACCAGCGCTTTTTTGAGCGCAGCAGCGTTGAGCGCCTGCTCAGTGAGTTCAAGCGCTTGTTGCTGGCCTTGATGGACGGCGTCAATGGCGATATGGCCGACTTGCCTTTGCTGGGCGAGGCCGAGCAACAGTTCCTTATAGAAGGCTGCAACCAAAGCCAGCGCGAGTACCCGTTGCAGCACAGCTATGCCGAACTGTTCGAAGCCCAAGTAGCAGCGCATCCGCAGCGCATCGCGGCCGGTTGTCTGGAGCAGCAGTGGAGTTACCACGAACTGAACCAGCGCAGTAACCGCCTGGGCCATGCCTTGATCGCAGGCGGTGTGCGTATGGACCAGCCGGTGGCGCTACTGGCGGAGCGCGGGCTGGATATGCTGGGCATGATCATTGGCAGCTTCAAGGCCGGGGCGGGCTATTTGCCGCTGGATCCGGCGCTGCCGGGGCCGCGTCTGAGCCGCATTTTGGAATTGAGCCGCACGCCTGTGCTGGTCTGCACCCAGGCCTGTCGCGAGCAGGTGCAAGCCTTGCTCGATGAGTCAGGTTGCGCCGTGCGTCCACGGCTACTGGTATGGGAAGACGTGCAAACCGGGGAGTGGGCGGATCACAACCCGCAGGTCTACAGCGGCCCGGATAACCTCGCCTACGTCATCTACACCTCGGGTTCCACCGGGTTGCCCAAAGGCGTGATGGTCGAGCAACGCGGCATGCTCAACAACCAGTTGAACAAAGTGCCGTACCTGCAACTGAGCGAGGATGATGTGATTGCGCAGACTGCCTCGCAAAGCTTCGATATTTCGGTATGGCAGTTCCTCGCAGCCCCCTTGTTCGGTGCGCGGGTCGAGATCGTGCCTAACGCCATCGCCCACGATCCGCAAGCCTTGCTGGCGCAGGTCAATGCCCAAGGTATCAGCGTGCTGGAAAGTGTGCCGTCGCTGATTCAAGGCATGCTGGCCGAGGCCCCTGTTGAACTGAACGGCTTGCGCTGGATGCTGCCCACCGGCGAGGCCATGCCGCCTGAACTGGCGCAGCAATGGCTGTTGCGTTACCCCGAGATTGGCCTGGTCAATGCTTATGGCCCGGCCGAATGTTCGGATGACGTGGCGTTCTTCCGCGTTGATCATGGGGCGACTCAAGGCAGCTACTTGCCGATTGGTACGCCGACCGACAACAACCGTCTGTACCTGCTCGATGACGCGCTGCAACTGGTCGCACTCGGCGCGGTGGGTGAGTTGTGCGTGGCAGGCACCGGCGTGGGCCGGGGTTATGTCAGTGACCCGCTGCGCACCGCGCTGGCCTTTGTGCCGAACCCGTTCGGTGCACCGGGTGAGCGTTTGTACCGCACCGGCGACCTGGCGCGGCGGCGCAGCGACGGGGTGCTGGAGTACGTAGGGCGTATCGACCATCAAGTGAAAATTCGCGGTTATCGGATCGAACTGGGGGAAATCGAAGCGCGCCTGCATGAACAACCAGAACTGCGTGACGCGGCGGTCAGTGCGCAGGAAGGGCCCAATGGCAAATACCTGGTCGGCTATCTGGTGGCCGCGCAAACGGCCCTCGGCCTGAGCGAGCGGCTGGACCGGGTCAAACAGCGCCTGCGCGCTGAACTGCCGGACTACATGGTGCCGCTGCATTGGCTGTGGCTGGAGCGACTGCCCCTCAACGCCAATGGCAAACTCGACCGCAAGGCACTGCCTGCTGTAGACATCGGCCAGTTGCAGCGTGAGGACTACCTGGCGCCACGCACTGAGCTGGAACACACCTTGGCGGGCATCTGGAGTGAAGTCCTGAGCGTCGAGCGGGTAGGGGTCAACGACAACTTCTTCGAGCTGGGCGGCCATTCCTTGCTGGCGACACAAATCGCCTCGCGGGTACAGAAAGTACTGCAACGCAACGTGCCGTTACGGGCGATGTTTGAATGCAGTTGCGTCGCCGAGTTGGCGGTGTACATCGAAGGGCTACAAAGCAGCGAAATCAACGAGGAAAAAGTCGATCGCCTGAGCGACCTGATGGCCGAACTCGAAGGGCTGTAACAACCCCCCCTGTAGGAGCCGAGCTTGCCTCGCGATCTGTTGATTTTGATCTGGCTTGTGATCTTGGTCTAAGAGGCCCCGTTAAACCACGCTGGCCGAACGCAGGTTTTGCGCAGTAGTGCACCCGGCAGGACGCCGGGTTAGCCGCGACACGGCCAGGGATGGCCGATCGTGGCGGGCCCACGGCGTAAGGCCGGAACCCTAAGTGGCCGTTGCCGCAGCAATGGATATGTACCCAAGAATACCGAGGTGAATGGTTTCACGGCTGCACGCAGCCGATCGCAGCCTTCGTACCTCGTCAGCGACTACAGTCGCCTGTTTGCTGCGCGACAGCGCGGAGTCGAAGACGAGGCGGCCCGACCTACAGGGTGAACTGTACATTGCAAGTTGTTCGCTTCTCGCTACGCTTGGCATCTCGACAGCAAGCCAACGGAATTGTGCATGGAACACACTCATTACAGTGGCGGATGCATTTGTGGCTCGATCCGTTATGAAGCCTTGGGCCCTGCAGAAAACGCTCATACCTGCTCATGCAAAACCTGCCAGCGGCATACAGGCTCACCGACCGTTGTGTGGGTGGAGTTTGCGCAAGAACGGGTCAAGTGGGTAGGGGCCGGGGGTGCTCCTTCGGTCTTCAGAACCTCGGATTACTCCAGCAGGGCCTTTTGCCCAACCTGCGGAAGTTCGATTGGCGCAATCGATGATGAGCCAACGATTGCATTGCTGATTGGCGGCTTTGATGACAACAACGGCGCCGCGCTGGCGCCGTTGTACCACTCGTTCGAGGACATCCGACCACGCTGGTGGTGTTTGACGCCATTAACCCCGTAGTCGCTGCCGAGGTACGAGGCTGCGATAGTTACTTGGGCCCCAAAATCTGCACCAGCTTATCTGGCGACGGCGCACCTTGCTGTTGTTGCAGGTTGCCTTGGTCGTCCAGGTAGAAAATTGCCGGGGTTGCCGACAGTTCCAGGTCGTTCATGAGCTGGGCGTTGGCATCGAGCTTGGCCTGTACGTCAGCCGGGATTTTGCTCAAAGCCTTGAGGGTGCTGGCCTTGCCGGCTTTTTCGTGTGCCTGCAGGGCTTGCTGCGGGTCTTTGGCGGACAGCAGGGCGGCAGACTTGCCCGGGCTGTCTTCGCGGATAATGCCCACCATGATGTGGCGCAATTGCACTTTGCCTGAATCGACCCACGGGCGGGCCTGTTCCCAGAACATGTTGCAGTACGGGCAGTTCGGGTCGCTGAACAGGTAAACGGTGCGCGGCGCATCCTTTTTACCGTCCTGGATCCAGTTGCTCTTCTCCATGTTGGCCCAGACCTCTTTGGCCATCGGCGCATACACCAGCTTTTGCAACGGCGCCAGGCTCAGGTCTTTGCCGTCGGCGTCATACAGGTTACCGACCAGCACATTGCCGTCGGCGGTCAGGTACAAGGCCATGCCACGGTTCTGGTACTGCGCGGCATAGCCTTTCAAACCGCTGGGGGCATCAAAGCTGCCGACGATTTTCGCGCCCTTGGCTTCGATTTTCTTGATGGCTGGAGGCAGTTCTTCAGCTTGCAGCACAGGCGACTGCAGCAGGGCAGCGCCAAACAGAGAGGTCAGGCTAAGGGTTAACAGTTTGCGGTTAAGCATGTTTGCGTATTCCTTGCAGGGTCGACCTGTTGGGCCGACTTTGAATGTTCTTTGGTAAAGCCTTGCATGGCCTGCGCCAGGCTGGCATCGGACAATTCGCCCAAGTGGCTGCGCAGCAAACGCCCGTCAGCGCTGTAGAAGAGCGTAGTCGGCAGCGCCATGGAGCCGACTTTCTGGGCCAGTTGCCCGCTGCTGTCGAACAAGATGTTGCTCAGGCTCAGACCCTGGGTTTCGAGGAACGTACTGACGCTCTGCATGCTTTCGCCCTGATTGACGAATAAAAACGTCACATCTTGATGCTGTTTTTGCGCGTTCTGCAGCACCGGCATTTCCCGGCGGCACGGCGGGCACCACGTGGCCCACAAGTTGATGACCAGCGGGCCGCCCTGGTAACTGCTCAGTTGCACCGATTCGCCATTGGCTGTGCGCAAGGTGAGTTCAGGCAGGCGCGAACCCTGCTCATAGAGGCTGGAAGACAGGCTGGCCAAAATCCAGAAGGTCAGGCCAGTACTCAACCCCCAAGCTAATGGGCGGCGCAAGCCCGCACGGCGCCAACCCCAGAGCACCGCACCCGCCACCACGGCCACGAGGCCGGGCCAGACCATAAACCCGCCGTCACGCAAATCGAGCATTTTCAACGGGCTGTTCTGGAAGTGCGGCCAGAAAGCGAGCACAAAACCGATACGCGCCACGAGCAAGCCCAGCAAAAACAGGGCAAACAACACTGACTCAGGGTTCTCGCCACCACGTTTGGCCACCCGCCAACCGACCAGCGTCGCCAAGGCGAGGGCCAGGATCAGCAGCAGGTGGTTAATTGCCAAGGCAAACGAACCGATGGTCAGGGTGAGCATTTATGGGGTTTCCCGAGTGGCATTCCAGTTTTTCAAAAAAGTCTCGGCGTTGACTTCGCCGGTGATCCGCTGCCCACGACGCTCAACCCCATTGGGACCTATCCAGACAAAACTGGGCGGGCCGGGTACCTGGTAACGGCTGAGCAATTCGCGGCTGGCGACATTATCGGCGGTCACATCAAGACGCAACAGTCGCACGCCCTGCAAAGCCGATTGCACCTCAGGTTTGGCGAATACCTGTTTTTCCATGACTTTGCACGACACGCACCAGTCGGCGTAGTAGTCGAGCAACACCCATTGCCCCTCGGCCTTGGCGCTGGCCAGTTCACGGTCGAGGCTGGCCGGGTCGTTGAGGGTAATGAAGTCGCCATGGTCATTGCTGACCGTGGTGCCGATCACGGTTTTAGCGGTGTACACCTGCAACGGTTGCCCCAGGTCGGTGCCGCCACCGGCGGCCCCTATCAGCATCAAGCCACCCCAAATCCCGGCCAGCAGGCTCAAGGGATTAAACAGCGGCTTGGCGCGGGCGAAGTGCTGCGCTTGTTGCCACAGGCTGCTGGCAAAAATAATCAGCAACACGCCCCACAACCCCAGCCACAGGGTTTCACTGACCACCGGGCGCAGCAACAACAGGGCCGTAGCGAGGAACAGGAAGCCAAACAGCCCTTTGGTCAGATCCATCCAGGCGCCTGGCTTGGGCAAAAAGCGACTGCCCACCGTCACCAGCAACAGCAGCGGCATGCCAATCCCGACACCCATTACAAACAGCACCAAGCCACCTTCAACCGCATTGCCGCTCTGCGCGATGTACAGCAGGGCGCCTGCCAGCGGGGCGGTCATGCACGGGCCCACCAGCAAACCCGACAAGGCGCCGAGGATGCCTGCACCCAGCAGGCTGCCGCCTTTACGGCCGCGGCCGGCGTTTTCGAGGCGATCGCGCAAGGCGGCGGGTAACTGCAATTCAAAAAAGCCAAACATCGGCAGCGCCAGCACCACAAACAGGGCGGCAAAGCTTGCGAGCAACCAGGGTTGTTGCAGCAGGGCCTGCAAGTTGGCGCCCAGCAGGGCGGCCAAGACGCCCAGGCCTGCGTACACCAGCGCCATGCTCACTACGTAACTGCTGGCGACGGCGAAACCGCGCCCGGCGCTGGCACCGCTGCCCACCACCAGCCCGGCCAGAATCGGCAGCATGGGCAATGAGCACGGGGTAAAGGCCAGCAACAGGCCCAGGCCGAAGAACAGCAACAAGCTCCAGCCCAACGAACGCTGCTGCAAGCTAGCCGCCAGTGACTGGTCCTGGGCCTGGCCTTGAGCGGCGACGGGTTGTGCGCCGCCCAGATCCACCACCTGGCTTTGCGGCGGGTAGCACAGACCGGCATCGGCGCAGCCTTGCCAGCTCACTTTGACCTGGCCGCTGGCACCCGCCGGGATCAGCACGTCGACCTGATTGCGATAGACCTGGCTGGCACCAAAAAACTCGTCATTGTGCTCCCCGCCCTGGGGCAGCACGGGGGTGTGCGCAGCGTCCAGACCGTCGAACTTGAAGCGTTTTTGATACAAATAGTAGTTGTTGGCAATCTGCCAGCTCAGCCGGGTTTCGTCCGATGGCAACACTTCGCTGCTGAAGGCGAATGCCTTGGCCACCGGCAAGAAGTCGACTTTCTGGGCAAAAGGATCATTACTGGCTTGCGCCTGGCTGAAGCCCGTCAGCAGTAGAAACAGAAAAATAAACAAACGGTGCATACGCCCAGCCTTGATCTTTATGAATAGGCAACACCTTGGCGACACATGATTAACCGAGTGTTAATAGGGTCGCGAAACTGACAAGCGCTTTAAACAAAACAGGTGCACTACATTTATAGGGTGGATAATCCGCCCTTAATCCCATGATTTTTTAATCAGCCTATTTACGCGGGTATGAGCATGCACGTATTGGTTTGCGAAGACGATGAACTGATTGCCAGCGGCATTGTGGCCGGGCTGACGGCGCAGGGGCTGACGGTTGAGCATGTCGGCACCGCCAGCAAAGCCAAAGCCATGCTCAAGGCCGCCGAGTTTGACGTGATGGTGCTCGACCTGGGGTTGCCCGACGAAGACGGCCTCAAGCTGTTGCAGCAACTGCGTCAGCAAGGCTTTGAACTGCCCGTGCTGGTGCTGACCGCCCGTGATTCGGTCACCGACCGGGTGGATGGCCTGCAAGCCGGTGCCGATGACTACTTGCTCAAGCCCTTTGACCTGCGTGAACTGGCCGCCCGCCTGCACACCTTGTTGCGCCGGGTAGCCGGGCGCAGCGTCAATTTGATCGAACACGGGCAATTGAGCTACGACCCCAGCAGCCGTATTACCTTGCTGGCCGGTCAGCCGGTCGACCTGTCGCGACGTGAGCAGGCACTGCTGCAAGCCTTGCTGCATAACCGCGGGCGAGTGTTGTCGGCCGAGCAGCTCAAAGACAGCATTTACGGCTTTGGCGACGAACTGGAGAGCAATGCCCTGAACGTTCATATCCATCACCTGCGCTCCAAACTGGGCAAAGGCATCGTCGAAACCGTGCGCGGTCTGGGTTATCGTCTGGGCACTGCCGACGGTGCCGAGCAGCCATGATGAGCATGCGTCTGCGTTTGAGCCTGACCATTGGCTCGGCGTTTGTATTGATCTGGGCGCTGGCGGCGGCCTGGATGCTCAGTGACTTGCGTCAGCAAATGATGTTCTCCCTTGACCAGCGTCTGGTGGCGTCCGCGCGCATGGTGGCGGGGCTGCTTGAGCAATTGCCGCAGTTGCCGGTGAAGGGCGAGGGCACCCATTTCAGTGCGGAACAACTGACCATCCCTGGTGGTATGGCGTGCCAGGTCAGTTCGTTGCGCGGTGAAGTGCTGGCCCGCAGCCACAACCACCCGGACCAGCCGATGCGCTCCGAATCGGCAGGTTTTCATGACCAGATCATTGATGGCGCCGCCTGGCGCACGTTCACCCTCGACCGTGGCGATGTGCGCATTACCACCGCCGACCGCCAGGTCGAGCGCGAAGCCCTGAACCTTTCCGTGCTGCTCGCCGCCTCGGTGCCGGTGGGCATGGCCTTGATCGTGTGCTTGCTGCTGTTGTGGCTGGGCCTCGGCCAGGGGTTGGCGCCGCTCAACCGCATGCGTGATGCCCTGATGCGCCGCGATGCCGATTCGCTGCAACCGTTGCAGATCAGCCCGTTGCCCAGCGAATTAAAGCCATTGCTGGACTCCCAGAACCAGTTGCTGGCGCGAATATCCAAAGCCATTGAACGTGAGCGGCGCCTGACCGGCGATGCCGCCCATGAACTGCGCAGCCCGCTGACCGCGATCAAAACCCACCTGCAAGTGGCGCGTATGACCGACGGCGCGGCGCGCGAACAGTCCCTGGCCCACGCCGAAGCCGGGGCAGACCGTTTGCACCGGACCCTTGAGCAGTTACTGCTGCTGGCGCGGGTTGAAGGCAGCTTGTCGTTTGATGACGGCGTAGAGTGCTCAGCCGAACAAGTAGCGCGTCTGGCCATCAACGACGCGGCCAGCGGCGCGGCTGACCGTGTGCATTTGCAACTGGCCGATGACCTCCCGGACACCCGTCTGCATGTGCCTTCGGTGCTGGCAATCGCCGCCTTGCGCAATCTGCTCGACAACGCCTTGCGCCATACCCCGGCGGACACCCAAGTGCAATTGAAGGTACATGCCGAGGGCAACCACGTCGTGTTCGTGGTGCGTGACCACGGCCCCGGCCTCGCGCCTGAGACCTTGCAACACATGACCCAACGTTTCTGGCGCAACGGCAACAGCAACGGTTGCGGCTTGGGCCTGGCGATTGTGCAGGCCATTGTTGAACGGTGTGCGGGCGAACTGAATTTCGACAGCCAGGCCGATGGCTTGCGGGTTGAACTGCGCATGCCGCTGCAGACGGCTTGAACCTCTCAATCCTTGTAGTCGCTGCCGAAGGCTGCGATGGGGCGCGAAGCGGCCCTGTTCTATGGGTGAAGGTCCTTCGGCCCTTATCGCAGCCTGCGGCAGCGGCTACAGAAACCGGGAAACTTCGGGGCTTGGCTAAATCCTCACCACGCTGATGCGTTTTCAAAACAGGAATGTTTTGGTCAATTTCATCGGCGTATTGAGGGTCCCAGGAATGTCAGTCGCTACCAGCCTTGCTGAAAATCATCCGGTTGAAACGCTGTACGAGTTTGAAGAGTCTCCGTTGCTGGCCCGCCAGAGCCGTCAGGAGTCCAATGCGCGCAGTTACCCGCGGCGCCTGCCGCTGGCCCTCAAGCGTGCCAAGGGTTTATACGTTGAAGACGTCGAGGGCCGCCGCTTTATCGATTGCCTGGCCGGTGCCGGGACTCTGGCGCTGGGGCACAACCACCCGGTCGTGATCGCCGCCATCCAACAAGTGCTGAGCGATGAACTGCCCCTGCATACCCTCGACCTCACCACGCCAGTCAAAGACCAGTTTGTTCAAGACCTGTTCGGCCTGCTGCCCGAGGCTTTGGCCAGCGAAGCGAAGATCCAGTTCTGCGGCCCGACCGGCACCGATGCCGTCGAAGCCGCGCTGAAACTGGTGCGCACCGCCACCGGGCGCAACACCGTGGTGTCGTTTACCGGCGGGTATCACGGCATGAGCCAGGGGGCCTTGAGCCTGATGGGCAGCCTTGGGCCGAAAAAGCCGTTGGCCGCCTTGCTCAGCAATGGCGTGCAATTCATGCCGTACCCCTACGATTACCGCTGCCCGTTCGGGCTGGGCGGCAAGCAGGGCGTGCAGGCCAATTTGCACTACCTGCAAAACCTCTTCAGCGACCCGGAAGCCGGTGTGCAGTTACCGGCCGCCGTGATTGTCGAAGTGGTGCAGGGCGAGGGCGGCGTCATTGCGGCAGACCTCGACTGGCTGCGCGGGTTGCGCCGGATTACCGAGCAAGCGGGCGTGGCGCTGATCGTCGATGAAATCCAGAGTGGTTTTGCCCGCACCGGAAAAATGTTCGCCTTTGAGCACGCCGGCATCATCCCGGATGTGGTGGTGCTGTCCAAAGCCATTGGCGGCAGCTTGCCGTTGGCAGTGGTGGTGTATCGCGAGTGGCTCGACACATGGCTGCCGGGCGCCCATGCCGGAACGTTCCGTGGCAATCAGATGGCCATGGCCGCAGGTTCGGCAGTGATGCGCTATCTCAAGCAGCACAACGTTGCTGCGCACGCCACCGCCATGGGCGAGCGCCTCAGTGAACACCTGCACATCCTTCAGCGCGACTTCCCGCAGTTGGGCGATATTCGCGGTCGCGGCCTGATGCTGGGGGTTGAACTGGTTGACCCCAACGGCAGCCCCGATGCCTTGGGCCACCCGCCAGCCTTTGCCCGATTGGCGCCGCTGGTGCAGCGTGAATGCTTGAAGCGTGGCTTGATTCTGGAGTTGGGCGGGCGCCAGGGCAGCGTGGTGCGCTTCTTGCCGCCGCTGATCATCACCGCCAGTGAAATCGACCAAGTCGCAGCCATCTTTGGCAATGCCATGGCCGCAGCGATCACCCGGCTCTAATTTCTGCCCGCCATCACTCGTTAGATTCATATCTTTTACAGCGACGGAGACCCGCACATGAGTTCAGTATTTGACCGCGACGACATCCTCTTCCAAGTGGTGGTGAACCATGAAGAGCAGTATTCGATCTGGCCGGATTACAAAGCCATCCCCAACGGCTGGCGCGCCGTGGGCAAAAGCGGCCTAAAGCCTGAGTGCCTGGCGTATATCGAAGAAGTCTGGACCGACATGCGGCCCTTGAGCCTGCGCCAGAAGATGGATGCAGTGGCCACGCACTGATTCCCCTCACCCCAACCCTCTCCCTGTATGGACCGGGGACATAGCGAACACAATGTTCGGAGACATCGCGAACACTTTTAATAGGACACATTGACCCCTTAGGAGGTGTGATGTGTCCTGGAAAGAGGTGTCCGCAGTGGATCTTCGTCTCGAATTCGTCGCCTTGGCTTTGGCTGAGGGCGCTAACATCAAAGCATTGTGCGAGCACTTCAATATCGGCCGCACCACTGCTTATAAATGGCTCAAGCGTTTCCAATGTGAGGGTAAAGACGGGCTGATAAATCGGTCCCGTCGACCCCACAGTTCGCCTAATCGAACTGCTCACGAGTCTGAGAAGCAGATACTGGCGCTTAATATCGAGCACACCGGCTGGGGGGCGCGCAAGATCAAGGGATGCCTTGAGCGGCGCGGCAACAACATGCCTGCAGCCAGTACGGTTCATGCCATTCTCAAGCGTAATGAGCGCATCGACCCTCATGCAGGTCTAGTCAAACCATTCATCAGATTTGAACACGAGCAGCCCAATGATCTGTGGCAAATGGACTTTAAAGGCCATGTGCCCATGCGTACGGGTCGCTGCCATCCATTGACACTTCTGGATGACCACTCGCGTTTCTTTTTAACTATCGCCGCCTGTGGCAACGAGCAGCGCAGTACCGTACAGGCCCATTTGATCAATGCGTTTCGCCATTACGGGCTACCTGAGCGCATGACGATGGACAACGGGGCGCCGTGGGGCGACGAGCCTGATGCGTATACAGGGCTGGAAATCTGGATCATGCGTCAGGGCGTAAGGGTGAGCCACTCACGCCCCTACCACCCTCAAACGCAGGGCAAGCTGGAAAGACAGCATCGCAGCATGATCAGGGAGGTTTTTAAGGGCTTGTGTCTGATTGACCTGCCCAGCGCGCAGTTCACGCTGGATGAATGGCGCAAGATCTACAACTACGAGCGCCCGCACGGTGGCATAGGCATGCAGGTACCAGCGTCTCGCTATACGCCCAGCGCACGGGAGTATCAGGAGGTGCTACCTGCCATCGAGTACGGTGCTGAGCTTCATGTGCGAAAGGTGCAGGCTAAAGGTGAGATCTACTGGCAGGGTCAGCCCTGGAGGCTCGGTAAAGGCTTTAAAGGCGAGCGTGTAGGTGTACAAGAGGGTATTGAAGATGGGCAATACGATGTCTTCTGGGGAAGCCATCGTATTGCGCAAATTGACAGAGTGACCGGGGTTGTAATATCAGGGAAAAAGCTTCGTTAACTGTTCGCTATGTCTCCGAACAAAGTGTTCGCTATGTCCCCGGTCCATACACTCCCGGAGGGAGAGGGAGCTGATTTGGGAATATTGGAGATCGGTCTTGCTCAGAAAGTGCTGTTTTGAATCCATAATCGACACGGTATTTCAGGTCGATGAATATCTACAGACAACCGGATCGGTTCCCTCTCCCTCCGGGAGAGGGCTAGGGTGAGGGCATCTGCGCCACAATCGCATCAATGTTGCTCTGCAACTGCGCCACCGGATCTGCGCCGTCAGCGCCGATCACCACCAGGTGGCTGCCGCCCTCGGTAATCGCTGCCTTCAACTCGGGTGAAGGTTCGCGATGGTCCAGCACCAGCGCCACCTCGTTGTCCTTGAGGGTTTGCGTCAGCGCCTTGAGGGCTTGCGGTGTCCACGGGTCTTCACTGTTATGGGCCACGTCAACGCGCTCCAGATTCAGCCCGCTGATCAAGTAATCCAGCCGGTCTGAGACACTCACGACGCTTAAATTATCGGCCTTGGCCAGGCGTGACTCGCTCTCGGCGCTGAGTTTGAGCAGGCGCTGTTTCAGCTCGGCCAGGTTGGCTTCGATTTTGGCCTTGGCGGCGGGGGCCAAACGTACCAGGTCAGCCGCAATCACGTCGGCCATACGCCCCATGTTGTTGCTGGACAGCCACGGCTGGCTGTCGAGGCCATCGCTGTGCACGTCAGGTTGCACGGCAATGCCCGGCAAACTGCCGTCCACCGGGCGTGCAGCGTCCACTTCGACGATGCGGATGTTGCTGCGCCGGGCCATCGGGTACAACGGGTCGTCGCTCCACAACGAGCGCAGGCCGACCACCGCATCGGCGTTTTCTGCGAGCTTTTGCAGGGCCGGGGCGCCGCGACCGCTGAAGTAGGCACTTTGCCGACTGCCGGGCAGGTTGGCCGCAGCTGCGCGTTCAAGGGTCACGCCGCTGTCCTTGAGCAGCAACTCGCTCAAGCCATAGGTAATCGGCAAGCTGGCGAGAATGCGCACTGGTTGCGGTGACGGGGTGGCGGCCAGCAGTGGGGTGCTGAGCAGGCCGGTGATGGCAATTGCCAGAGTGAGTTTGCGCAGCGTGAACATTTATCCAATATTCCCTTTGAGGCTTGGCACCACGCCACGAGCAATGGCGGCCAGGGCGAAGGCGATACCGGCCACCAGAATGATCGCGGCGCCGGACGGAATCGGTAGGTCGAGGACGATAGGCAGCAAAATCCCGCACAAGGTGCTGACCGTGGCGATCAGCACCGAAATCCAGAAAAAGCCCTTCAACGACTGGCTGAGCAAGCGCGCCGCAGCGGCCGGAATCACCAGCAGTGCGCCCACCAGAATCGCTCCGATCACCTTGACCGCTGCCACGGTGATCAGCGTTACCAGTATCACAAACAGGTAATCCAGGGATTTCACTGCCACCCCGCGCACAGCGGCCAGTTGCGGGTTGAAACTGGCCAGCATGATGCGGTTGTACAGCGGCAGGCTCAGGCCCAGCACCAGCGCGCCGACCACCGCCAGCACCAACAGGTCGTTGCCGTTGACGGTCAGCACCGAGCCAAACAGGACGTTCTCAAGAATGTGGATGTTGATCTTGCCCGCGAGAATCAGCAGCAGGCTGGCGCCCAACGCCAATGACACCGAGAGGAAGACCCCGATCAGCGTGTCAGGGGCCAGGCCTGTGCGGTTGCGCAGGTAATTGAGCGAAATGCCGAACAGCAGGCAATAGCCGAACAGGCTGCCGTAAGGCCCGGTGTAGGGTTCACCGAGCAGGATGCCGATGGCCACCCCGGTCAGCGCCGCGTGGCCCACGGCTTCGGAAAAGAACGCGAAGCGCTTGACCACCACCAGGGTGCCGAGCCCGCCCAGCACGGGGCCGATCAGTAAACCGGCGAGCAGCGCATTGACCACAAAACCGTAGGCCAGCACCTCAGGCAAATACCCGGCGGTGGCCCAGCCTTGAATCATCAAACGCAAGGCTTCATAGCTCATGGCTGGGCGCTCCCGAAGGCTTTAGGGTGGGTTGAAAACAGGCTCAACAGGCGCTCAGGGCTAAGGGTTTGCGCAGGCGGGCCGTCGAACAGCACCTGGCGATTAAGCCCGGTGACGCGATCTGCCAGACGTTTGACCGCCGCCAGATCGTGCTCGATCCACACCACCGTGACGCCTGATTGCTGCCAGTCGTTGAGCAAGCGTTCAAAGACCTGCGCGCCGGCTTCGTCCAGCGCCGACATCGGCTCATCCAGCACCAGCAATTGCGGGGCCGGGATCAGCCCCTGGGCCAGCAGCACTCGTTGCCGTTCACCGCCCGACAAGGCGCCCATGCGGCGCTTGCGTTTGTGTTGCATGCCCACCCGTTCCAGCGCATCGCCAATGGCCGGGGCAACCTTGCGCGACAAGCCCATAAATGCCGGGCGCCGCTGGCACATGGCTGCCATGAAGTCGTCGACGGTCATGGGCAAACCACGGTCAAATTCCAGCGCCTGGGGCACATAGCCGATCAACCCCGACTCGCCGTTCCAGTTCAGGCGCAACTCGCCCTGATGCGGCATTTGCCCGAGCAGGGTTTTGATCAGCGAGCTTTTGCCGCCGCCATTGGGCCCCACCAGCGCATGCACGCTGCCCGCCTGAATATTGAAACTGACGCGGTCCAGAATGGGCGTGCTGCCCAAGGTCAGCGACACCTGATCAAACTCCACACCCGGCCCGCGGGCTTGCACCACAAGAGGTTCAGCCGCCGTCATGCCCCGGACTCCTGAATCGCCTTGACCACGGTATTGAGGTTGTTGTTCATCTCTTTTTCGTACTTGTCGGCGGTGTACTCGCCATAGGAAATATGCGACAGCGGATACAGCTTGACCCCGGATTCGCGCTGGATGGTCTCAACGTACGTCGACGGGAAGTCCATCTCGGAGAAGATCACTTTCACATCCAGGTCGCGCAGTTGGTCGATGGTCTTTTTCAACTGGCTGGGGCTCGGCTCAATACCGTGGGCTGGCTCAACCACGGCGGTCACTTCCAGGCCAAATTCGCGCAACAAGTAGTCATAGGCGGCGTGCACGGTGGCGACCCGCAAATCCGCGTTGGGGGCTTCGGTGAGTTTGGCCAGGGCGTCAGCGCGCATCTGGCGCAGGCGCTTGCCGTAGGCGCGAGCATTGGCGGTATAGGTTTTGGCGTTGGCCGGGTCGAGCTTGCCCAGTTCACGGGCGATGTTGTTGACCTGGGCAATCGAGGCGCTGATCGACAAGAAGGTGTGCGGGTTGACCACCTTGCCAGCGCCCCGCGCGGCGGTGCCGGTGGCGGCCAGCAGCGGTACGTTCTGGTTGGCCTCGATGACCGGGATGTCCGGTTTTTCACTGGCTTCGATCATCTTGTCGGCGAAATCATCATGGCCCACACCATTGAGCACGATCACGTCCAGCGTGCCGATGCGCTTGATGTCGTCAGCGCGGGGTTCATAGGCGTGCGGGTTGAAACCGGCCGGAATCAGCGGCACCACTTCAGCCTTGTCGCCAACAATGTTTTTCACGTAGCTGTAATACGGGTGCAGGGTGATGCCAATGCGCAACGGTTTGGCCAGCGGCGCCGGGGCGGCGGTGTCAGCGTGCGTCAGAGGTGAAAGGCAGAGGGCCAGGAGGCCGGCCAGCAACAAGGTGCGGCGTCGAAATACAGATGAAATGGACATGGCGAGCAGTCTTCTCTCAAGTAAAGCGGTGGGTTCAGTGCCGATGCTGGCGAGTCACCCCGGCATCGAATTGGGCGATCACTTGCTTCCAGCCGTTCTGGAGCAAGGCGCCATCGTTGAAGTCGGTGGGGGCGCTGACGTTGCTGTTGCGGTTAAGCCATACATCGGGCTGCTCGTTGATACGCATCAAAAACGAACCGGCCACCTCAGGGTTGGGGCTCGTGCCCAGGTAAGCCTGGTCGCCCAGCAATTGCCAGGCATGGTTGCCACGGCTCACCGAGCTGGCATCGCTGGCAAAGGGCGCGAAGCCTTCTTCGGCCAACTGCCCGGGTTGGGGCAGGGCGCCGGTTTCTTCGTGCAGCAGATTGATCTCGTCCAGGGTGACCCGCAGATCAGCGTAGATACCTTGCTCGGCGGCATTTAGATCGAGCCGGGCATCCAGTTGGTGGGCCGCCACTGAGGTTGCTTCATGGGACTCGTGACGCCAGGCCACAACCGACCCCGCGACGCATAGAATCAACAGGCACAACAGCAGTACATAAAGGGTTTCATGCCCGGCACCGGCCGGGCGCACGACGTGAGTATTCATTCGATATCGGCTTGGTCGATTTCAACAATGTGGCCGGGGCCTGCGTCAAACAGCACGTAGAACTCGCCTTCCGGGCGTTTGAAGGTCAGGGTCGAATCGCTGCCCAACTTGCCGGGCACCAAGATGGTTTCGTCATAACCGATCACATCCAGCGTCACCCCCGGTGCGCCACTGCCATCAGAAAACCCGCCGGTGCAGCGGATCTGGTCGTCGCCCAGGCTTTTGCACTCACACATCGGGTTGTGCGCCAGTGCCTGGCTGCTGAACCCCAGCAAGACCAGAAAACCCGCGGCCATGACACGGCGCGCGGGGAGTTTGTACAGGTGCGAACTCATCGTTTACCTCCTTGTTGAGCCAGCCAGGCCAGGGTTGCCGGTGAGGCCTCGCTCAGGGGGATGGATGCCTGATGCATTGAGCCGTCCCAGCCCTCAAGGGTGATCCACAGCTCAGCATCGTCTTTGGTACGTTCCGGAATCGGCAAGGTGGCGCCCATGCGGTACGGCGTGCCGAAAAAAATCACCCCGGCAGCGCGCAAGCTGCGCGGTTTGCCGATGCGTAAATAAGCCGCCTTGACCTGATCGATGCAGGTGTCGCACAGCGCTGCGTTAAAGCTCTTCATATAACCCGCCGGGCCGTCGGGGCGCGGCGCTTCGTTGCGCAGTTCTGCCAGTTGCAGGCTCCATGGACCCACTTGCACGGTGCCGATCTCGCGCTCTCCCAAGCCGCTGTCCCCGCGAAACAGTGACGCCTCATGAAAATACTTGGGCATAAACCCCAGCGGGATCAGCAGCAACAGAATGTTGATGTGAAACCGCCATTTGAGCCACCAGCGTCCCAGTGCAGAAGAGGGCGCTACCGCTGCTGCCTTACTCATACATTGGCCTCCTCGGGCTGTGCGCTGCGCGCTGTGACGGTTTGCCTGCCGGTCGGTACACGGGCGGGTTTATTGCTGCGTTTAAGCGCGTTGGCGGTGGCCAGTGCCGTGCGCTTGGTCCAGATCAGCAGGCCGCTCAACACCATCATGCTCAGTACCAGACCGAAGAAGAACCAGATCAGCTTGACCCATAGACCGCCGAAATCACCGGTGTGCAGCGGGCGCATGGACTCAGTCACCAGTTCCAGCCCGGAACGGTCGGCGATCATCCGCGAACCTTCGATGGCGCCGTTGTACGGATTGATGTCGGCGGTCTGAAACAGCAGCGGATACCAGCCCGGGCCGCCCACTTCGATATGGCCATAGGCGTTGCTTGGCAAGCTGACAAAGCTGGCTTCAAGGCCGGGAATGCTCTCGGCGGCAATCTTCACGGCCTGATCGAGATTGATCATCGGCGCCGGTTGGCCGTCCGGCATGATCGGCACATCCTGACGCGCCACCACCGGCGGGTTGCCCGCAGTCGAGATTGAAATCTGGTTATCGAACATAAAGGCCTGAATTAAAAACCACACGCCAGTGATGGAAATCACCGCGATAAACCAGATCGACCAGATCCCGCACAGCCGATGGAAGTCGCCCCAAAAGATTCGCGCGCCGTGTTTTAACCGCAGCGTGGGTTTGAGGAAGCCTTTCCAGAATTTTTTGTACACCACCAGCCCGGTAATCAACGACGCCAGCAGCGGCAGGCCGAGGAAAGACACCAAGTACCAGCCCCAGCTATAACCGTTGGTGAACGGCACCAGCCACCAGCCGTGCAGGGCGCGGGTGAACTGGCGGAAGTCAAAGCTCGAACTCTCGCCCTGAATGGCCCCGGTATACGGGTTGATGTACAGCGCCGGCGAGCGCCCGTCCGGGTACACCACCCTGGCGACCAGTGCAAAGTGCGACTCATCCGGGCGGCTGATCGACTGCACCGCCAGTGCCGGTTCGGCTTTATGAATGGTGTTCAGCACCTGCTCATACGTGAGCAACGGAGCATCGCTTGAAGGCTGTGTGGCACGGGCTTCAGGGGTCGCCAGCCAGACAATCTCCTGGCTGACCACCGCCAACGTGCCGGTGACACACACAATCAATACAAAGAACCAGATCGGCAGCGTTAACCAGCTGTGGACCAGGAACCAGACCTTGGAGCGGGATTTTTTGGACATGGGGGACGGCAGACTCACGGCTGAGCATGTTTAATCGCAACTGAGAATGCGATTGCTATCCATGTAGGACGTATGAGATGTCGAAAACCCGAAGGTAGAGTTGTAAAAAAGTGTTTCGGTATTCGACCGGGCAGGCCAGGAGCGCTCACAGGCAGGAATCAGGAGAGGTGAGCGCAATGCCCGCTGCTGCTTCTGATAGACGTTGAGAATAGTTTAAAATTTACCCGGGACCGGTCGCAGCGGGGCTGTTTGTAGAAAAACCACTGGCTAAACCTGCGAGAAATATGTTTAAGCGGTTTAGCCAGAGTGCGCGTTATTGAAACTGACCTGCCTTGATGCAGTAGGTCAACAAAGCCTGATCGCTTTCTACCGCTAACTTGCGCATGGCTGAAATCTTTTGCGCGCTGACGGTCTTGACGCTGCGTTTAAGCAAGCGCGCCACGTCGCTGACGCTGTAGCCGGCAACAAAAATGCGTAACACCTCCACTTCACGCGGGGAAAGGCTGGCAAAGCGCTCATCGATCTCCTGTTTGTTCATGAGCACAGAGGTCGGAGCCGGAGCCGGGCTTTGATAGTTGCGGTTGGCGGCAACGGCCGCCAGGGCATTGAGGATTTCCTCGTGCAGGTGATTTTTCTGGATAACGCCCGCCACGCCCAACTCATGTAAACGCGACAAAATCAGGTTATTGGAGATCATGGTCAATACCACGACCTGAATATGCGCGAACTTGCGAATGATGTACTCGATCAGCTTGAGCCCGTCACCATAGGTCGCATCGCCCGGCATATTGAAATCGGTAATCACAACGTCCGGCTGGTACTCCTCAAGCTGAGCAATTAACTGGCTTGAATTTGTAGCCTCGGCAACGAGTTTGAACCGGGGGTCCCGCATGATGATTTCGCGCACACCAAACAGCACGATGGGATGGTCATCAGCGATCACGACTTTGATTTCTAGCATGAGCTTCCTGTCATTCAATGAAACTCTTAAGTGATAAGGTCTTCGCTCAGGATGAGCAGAGCAGCGCGAAGTCGCGACATAAAAGCCACTAACTCGCGCCGGGTATCGTCAGTAAGAGGGTGGCTGTGCAAGGTAAATTCCAAATGATTGCAGGCGGCGCTAAGGGCTTGTGCGCGAACCGAGGCCAGCGATCCATTCATTCTGTGCAAGTAGCGCACCAGACCCTGTACATCATTGGCATGCAACGCCCGCTCAGTGTTGAGCAAGTCTTCGTTCATGGTGTCGATGAACAACTGGCGCATCTGTTCTGACAACGCAATCCAGTTGTCCATGTCGCCGGGTTGCAGTGCTGACGGGGCTTGCGCGGCCGCAGCATCAGTCGGGCACCAGGTCGTCAGGGTTTCGCGCAGTTGCTTGAGTGTGAGCGGCTTGACCACCCAGGCATTCATGCCTGCGGCCATGCAAAGCTTACCTTCTTCACGGAAGGCATTGGCCGTGACGCCGAGAATAGGGATGTCCGCGCCTTGCTGACGCAGCGCTTGGGCCAACTCATAACCATTCATGAACGGCATGTTTACATCGGTAATCACCAGATCAAAATCCTGCGCGTTCCACAGTTTAAAGGCTTGTTCGCCATTGTCAGCGGTGCTGACTTCGGCTCCCAGCGCCTCCAGCTGTTCGCGAAGAATGGCCTGGTTGATCGGGTTGTCCTCTGCCACCAGAATGCGCAAGCCGATACGTACCGGGGCCAATGTGTGTTCAAGCCGCTGTGTGGGTCTGGCACCTTGATAAATCGAGGTCAGGCCGCGACCGATGGCCCGAATGTCATAGCTGTTGATTTCCAGGCTCTGGGCCTTGTTGCTGTCTTTATCAGATGAAGCCCCGCGGATGATCACCCGCTCACTGTGCGCAACGGCGCCCGTTGCCTGGGTTGTGACCTCCAGAAGGGTGAGGGTAGGGTCGTCCACGGCTTCCTGTGTGGCAGGCAAGGCGTAGGCTCCCCAGCGATTGAGCCAGTCGATCAGGCTTTGCTCCAGCTCCTTGAGCGGCGCCAGAACGCGCACCGGCATGCCCTGGATGTCGATATCGCGGCAGTCAGGCAGCTCTCCCGGGATGATCGGTAAACGTATGTTCAGGGAAAAGCTGCTGCCAAGCCCCGGTTCGCTGACCACACGCAGGCTCGCACCCATCAATTCGCTCAGGCGCGAGCAGATCGACAGCCCCAGCCCTGCCCCCCCTGCAATGTTGTTTGCGGACAGTTGATTGAACGGCGTGAACAGGTTTGCCAGTGCTTTCTCGCTGATGCCGACACCGGTGTCGGACACTTGCCACTGCAGCGAGGCGTGTGCGTCGTCTTGCTCGACGACCTTGACCCGCAGCACGATTTGCCCTGATTCAGTGAACTTGATCGCATTGCTCAGCAAGTTGTTGATGATCTGCCGGATTCGTCCAGGGTCACCCAGCATCAAGGCGGGCAACGTGCCGTCAGCGCAGGCGTAAATCTTCAAGCCTTTATTGGTCGCCGCCGCCGAGTATGCGCGTATGCAATCTTCGAACAGATCCAGCGGGCAGAAGGTGACTGACTCGACAGACATCTGGCCGGACTCGATCCTGGAGACGTCCAGCACATCGCTGATCAACTGAAACAGCACCGAGGACGATCGTTCAATCGTGCTCAGGTAGTCACGCTGGCGCTTGTTGAGGTCGGTCAAACCCAGCAGCTCAAGGTTGCCCAGCAAACCGTACAAGGGGGTGCGTATCTCGTGGCTCATGGTAGCCAGAAACAGGGTCTTTGCCTGGCTGGCCTCGTCAGCTGAGCGGCGCGCCTTGTTTAACAGGTTGGTCTGGTCAACGTGACGGGTGATGTCGTTGAAACCACAGAGCACCACGTCCTCGCCTTTGTAGCGGGTTGAAACAAAGCACACTTGCAGGTAACGGCCTGCGACTTCCATGTGCATTTCGCCCTGAATATCGGCTCGACGATCGAGTTTGAGCACGTTGATCATTTCGGCCGTGCACTGCCATTCTATGGCACGCTGATTTTCGATCAGTACCTGATTGTTGTTGCGTTGCACCACGCACAGCGCGACAGGGGCGTTTTCCAGAATGACCCGGTTAAATGCTTCGCTTTCGATCAAGGATTGGTTGGCGCGTTCTGCCGGCTCAACGATGCGGGTACGAAACCAGCGGGTAATACGCCAGCCCACCATCAACAACAGGCTGAATAACCCGATTACCCCCAAAAGCGGCCAGAGCGCGTAACGGAAGAAGCTCTCATAGCTGATGCTGTACAGGCCCACCCAAGGGTTCTCACCGGCGGACTTGAGCTTGAAGCACAGGCCATAACGATCGAGGCTGAAGCCATCGCTCAGGTTGTTTACTCGGCTTGGCTCACCCAGCAACACATCGCCCTCGGGTGAAATCAGGGTGAAACGGTTGTTGATCGGGCGGACCAATAAACGTTCAAGTTCATTGATTTCACTAGCATCGAGCAAGGCGGTCAGGATAGATAAGCCATGATCTTTTCCGGAGGGCATCACCTCATTGGTCAGGTCGATGCCAATGTAGCCAACAATCGTTTTGGTGTCCTGGAACAGACCATGTGGTGCTCGCATCCAGCCCACATGGGTTTCGCTGAGTTTATTGCGCTCAGCCGAAAGCTTTGCGTAAAGGCTTTGCGTCACCTCGAAAAAATTACTTTTCTCCAGCAGGAGTTGGCGGCGTGAACTGCCCACGCCGGGAATGGCGACATTGAATTGTGGCGAAGGCGAGAACATGAACAACTGCGGCGATGAGTAAAATGAGCTCGCCCAGAATGAACTGTAGAAGTCAGTGAGTTGCACCCCCCACGAGAGCGCCCCGCTCATGGCGTCATCTGAGTATTCGTTACGCTTGGCCAGCGTAAAGGGAATGGACATGGCCAGCCCCTTCACTTGATAGACCTCTTCATCGTCCCCCAGCATGATCAGCTTGCTGGAAAAGGGTTGTACATACGTGACCACATTCTGGTGGGCACGGCTATAACCCTGTGCTGCCTGCTTCAAGAAAGACTCATGCTCATGAATGCTTTCGATGAGCCGCGCAAAATGAAAGTCGACCTTGTCGCTTTCTTCTTCAAATACCCGGCCTACGGCCCAATAGCTCATGCTCACCAGCAACAGGGCGAGACTGGTCAGCAGCAGCAACATTTTGTTGAGCCGCTGTGAGCTGGTGGCCAATGCTCGAAGGCGCGAGCTTTCATACTTCATGGTTCAACACCGTAGAGGCTTAAGTAAAAGGTGCTTTAGGGAAGGCGCTAACAGCCGATTAAACCCGACAGGATAGCGCTTGAGAGCTGTATCAGAATGAATAGACAGCAGGGGTTCAGGTAAGTGCTGGCTTTGGGCTATCTTCGAGCAATAATTCAATAAAGTCCCCGGCGCGTATGGCGGCACAGATGATGAAGCCCTGAGCGAGGTCACACTCGATACGGCGCAGGAACTCCAGCTCTTCCTGGGTTTCAACGCCTTCTGCCGTGACAATCAGGCCGAGCTTGTGGCTCAGGTCGACAATACTTTCCAGTGCCAGCGCAAGGCTTTCTCGCTCCAGACAGCCGTGAACCAGTGAACGGTCGATTTTCAGTTCACTGAACGGCGTGGACACCAGGTTGAAATACGAGCTGTAGCCCTTGCCAAAGTCATCCTGAGCCAAGCCAAAACCCATCATACGCAGGCGACAGGCCCCCGCATAAAAATTGCTGATCTTCTCGGTGGTCGAGCTTTCCATTAGCTCAAAGCAGATCGACTGCGGTTCGGCCCCTGCGTCCAGTACTTTTTGGTATAGGCGATCAGCCAGATCATTGCTGTCGAGCAAATGGGTGGGAATGTTGACTGAAACGGGCACATCAAACCCTTCGCTGCGCCAGAGAGCCTGGGCCTTCAGGCTGTGCTCCAACATCAAGCCGACAAGGGCGTCTTCCAGGTTGAACTGAGCGATAGCGCCTAAAAAATCACTGGGCGGCAGTACGCCCAGAGTGGGGTGGCACCATCTGACCAAGGCTTCGGCGCTGCAGATCTTGCCGGTGCGCAAGGACTTTTTAGGTTGAAACCACGCTTGTATCTGCCCATTGCTCATGGCTTGAAGCAGGGTATTGCGCTCCAGGCTCAGAGAAATTGTTGCGTACTCTTGAGCCTGACTGGCCAGTGCGTCGAGGCGCGAGCGCAGCTGGATCACCGCGTTGGGTACGACCGGCTTGGAGATCAGCCCGACGACTTTCAACCCCAGGTTTTTCGCCGAAAGCCCGGCACTGACCAACAGGCGCCGCGAAGCAACGCTCATCAGGGCAATGGCTGGGCGCTTTTTCAGTGAGGTGATTTTCTGGAACAGTTGCACGCCATCCATCTCCGGCATGAACAGGTCGCTGACCATCAGATCGTATTCATAGCGTTGCAGCAGGTTCAAAGCGCTAGAGCCGCTCCAGGCAGAGTCCACTTCAAACCCGCCGTCGTTACGGAACAGTTTGAGCAAATACTCATGTTGAAACGGGTGGTCCTCAACAATGAGTACCTTATAGGGCTTCATCAGCGTTCCTCTTGTAGGCCAGCAGGCAGGTGTAAAGCGCGCGCATTGAAAAAGGTTTGATCAGGCAGTGGTTCATGCCGGCTGCCCGACAGCGATCAGCCTCTTCGAGCATGGCGTTGGCCGTGGCGCCAATGATTGGAATTGAGCTGTTCAGTTCACGCAGCCGGGCAGCCAGTTCATAGCCATTCATGCGTGGCATGTTGACGTCTGTAAGGACCAGGTCAAAGGGCGTTGTACGCCATAGCGCCAAAGCCTCCTGGCCGTCACCTGCCAGTTCGACCGTGCAACCGAGGTCTTCGAGCTGATCGCGCAGAATCAACTGGTTGATGACGTTGTCTTCGGCCACCAGAACATGAATGCCCAAGTGCCCATCCAGGCGATTTTCAGTGAGTGCGTTGATCTGAACCATGGATTGCCCCTGGGCCTCGCTGACGGCGTGATGCACGTCGGACAAGTTGTTGAGATTGACGTGGCGATGGTTGCTGGACGACTCCGTGCAGACATAGTCCTCCGTTCCGGCGATGACTTTTTGGCCTTGCCAGCCCGGGACCAGGGCATATTTGAACGCCCCGACATGCAACTCCAGCAACACTGCGCCGGGGGTGTAGGCGAGCAGGCCAGGGCGTCGCACTTCGGCGCGCGCGCCCCAACGGTTCAACCAGCCGCTGAAGTTTTCTGCCAATTCGCGCACGGTGGCTACCACGTAGACCGTTTCGGCCAGCAGAGGCTGGCAGCCAGGGTCTGTGGGCTGCGCATTCAACTGCTCAAGCGGTAGTTGCAAGGTGAAGCTGCTACCCAGCCCTGGCTCGCTGACGACGCGCATCGAACCATTCATCAAATGCATCAGGCGCTTGCAAATGGACAACCCCAGGCCGGTGCCCGCGACCACATTGGTGGAGCCACTGGCCTGATAGAAGGGCTCGAACAGAAACCGTTGGTTTTCCAGGCTGATGCCTTTGCCGGTATCGCTGACTTGCCAGTTCAGGGTGACGCGTTCGTCGTCACGGCTATCGAGCTTGAGGCGCAAGATGATCCGCCCATGATCGGTGAACTTCAGGGCGTTATTGAGCAAGTTGTTGAGAATCTGGCGAATGCGCGAGGCATCACCGTTCAGCCAGTCCGGCACTTTGGGGTCAATACAGGCAAACAGTTGCACGCCCTTGGCATGCGCCGCGCCGGCATAGCTCTGGACCACGCCCTGAATCAGTTCCACGGGCGAAAAACGGTTGAGGGTCAGCGACAATTGCCCAGCTTCGATTTTTGAAACGTCCAGCACATCGCAAATCAATTGCAATAAATTGGCCGACGATCCTTCGATAGCCTGCAAGTAGTTCTGTTGCTGGCGATTCAACTCAGTGCGGCCCAGCAGTTCCAGGGTGCCCAGCACCCCATACAGCGGCGTGCGTATTTCATGGCTCATGGTGGCTAGAAACAGGCTCTTGGCTTCGTTGGCGCTGTCTGCCGATTGCCGCGCCTGTTCAAGCGCCAGCTCGACCTGTTTATGGGCGCTGATGTCGCTGAACGCGCAAATCAGCACATCCTCACGCTTGTAACGGGTGGGGGCAAAGCACAGGTACAAATGTCGGCCGTCGGCCATTTCGAATTCATCGGTGGTGTTTTGCTCGACATCTTCAAAGGCTCGCTTGATCCAGTCCATGCTTAACTGATTGCGTTCGTGACCGGCTCCCAGCCATTGCTGCGCGAGTGAGTTTTCCAGGACTACGCTGCCATCCACGCGACGCAGCACACACAGGGCCACGGGGGCGATATGAATAACCGTACGACTGAAAGCCTCACTTTCGATCAGCCCTTCGATGCGGTCATTGGCCGGAGTAATCAGGCGCCGGTCTATGCGCCGAACTAGGCACAGCATGAGCCAGGCGAACAGCGCGCACAGCAGAGTGGAGATCAACAGCGGACCTGCAAGCACCGGTAACAACGATTTGATATCGAGGGCATAGACAATTTGCCAGTCGGAGTAATCCATGCGTTTGCGTATTGCCAGTTTTTCAGGGAACAGCCCGGTCCCTATAAAACCAAATGAACGAATCGCTTGCAGTTGATGACGTAGATTGCCCACGGGTTCGTCTGAACTGCTGAACAGGACATTGCCGCGCCCGTCCAGCAACATGAAGTCACCGGCACCTTCGTGATGCAAAGCCGCCACCATGTCCGGGACCTGAACTTCCAGGCCGAGCCAGCCTGAGCCCAGCACGCGGTCGTCCAGCCGCGAAAAGGCATACAAGGGCGAATCGGTGAGCGAGGCATCTCTCAACCACACATCGTCGCGCAAGGAGAAATCACCCTGGGTCTGGGCCATAAGCTGACGCAGTACAACGTCGGGAACCTTGTCTGGTGATGAGGTGACATTGAATAACCGGGTAACTGTCGGCTGGCCTTTGTCCGAGACGTACAACAGATTGACCTGATGCTGGCGCAGGTAGTCACGCATTCGGTTGGTCAGCCACAGGCTCCAGTTATGGCGGCTGTCACCCAAAACGATGTGCACCTCTTCGGTGCGTACTTCATTGTTGTTCGGGGTCGGTTGGGTGACGTTGCTGACCGCCGACAACACCAGGCTTTTCAGGAGCATTTCACGGCTGACAAAAAACAGCTGCGCTTCGGCAACGCCTTGGTTCATGTCACTGCGGCGTGCGGAAATTTCATCATTCAGCGTGGTACGCACATAACTGAACGCAATGGCAACGACACCGCCCGTGAGGGCGATGGCAAACAGGTGAAGGAGTTTTCTGGCCGCTTTGGGAGTCGAGAATGAGGCGTCGAAAGGGCGGATAAATTGTTTTAGTTTCATTCGGGGGAAAGTAATCAATCCCCCTGTTTTGGGTAATAAGACGATTCCTAAACGTCACCGTCTTTTACCTTGTGTTCAGCGTATGGGCGCCTGACTGACGCCGTCTTGATAATGGCCACCGTCATCGATCAGCGTGTAATTCACCCCGATCGAGGTCATTGCACCTGCGTTGAATCCGTCCAGAGCGTAGACCTTGTCGCTGAGCGGCGGCGCCATCATGTCCAGGGTCTTGGATACCGGCAATTCGCGGCCTTTGACACTCAAGCGCAGCGATGAGAATGACGCGTGAAAGGGTGTCGGGTTGTGGCACAACAGTATCCAGCCATCCCCGCGACGCTCGATGCTGAAAGTCAGCGCCGCCGCCATTTTTTCCGGGGAACCGGGCAAGTTGGCCGGGCGATAGAACACTTTCATCTGGGTGTTCATGGCCACGGCCACCTGAGTGGTGGCAAGTGGCACCTCGGTCTTGGTCGGGGGGATTTCGTAAATATTCAGCCAACTCACCGACTCGCGGTCCTTGGGTTGCGGGCTGGCGTCGTAAACAATCCGCAAGCCCTGCACGGCGCCCGGCTGCATGCGGAATACCGAGGGCAGGGCGAGCATGGCGTTGCTGGCGTTCTCCGGGGTCTGAGTCCCTTCACCGTTGTCGATCCAGGTTTGCACCACCACCGGGTAAGAGTTGGTATTGGCCAGCATCAATGAGCGCTGTGAATCGCCTTCATGAATGATCAGGCGGGTCTGCTCGGGCATGATCCCGGCCTGGACACAATGCGTCGTGCCCAGCCCCAGGGCGGCAACGATGAGCATAATGACGAACATGAACCGGCTCATTGCACTTTCACCAGCACGTACGCGGTGGCATCGACTTTGCCGGGTGTGGCGCGCTTGCCCGGTAAGGTGCCGAGGGTCGCGGTGATGGTCTGCGAGTAGCTGGTGTACCCCGAAAGGTTGCTACCCGTGGTGCTGGCTCCTGCCAGTACCGGGTACCAGCCACCGGCCGCGCCGGTCCCGGTGTTGGACCAGCCAAGAAAGTTCATCGCCGTACCGTTGCTGGCATTGTTCAAGCTGATCCCCACCCCGGTGGCCACTGACGGGTCGGTCCCGTAACCATTGGACACCAGGTAGCTGACGCCGCCACCGCTGGTCAGCAACCCCAAGGATTGCGCTTGAGCATAGGCGTTGTAGGCCACCTGAATGCCCAGCGCCGTCTGATTGGTCGCCGTGCCGGAGCGTGCATCGTTGCTGCACTCAAGGTTGATGGTGAAGTTGCTGCTGCGGGTGATGCCTTGATTCAGCTCTGAAGCAGTAATGGGCATGAAACTCACGACGGGCGTGACGTTTCGCGCTACACAGGTTGCGGTGTAACTGATGGATGAAGCAGCACGCATGCCAAAGGCTATACCGTTCATTTGCCCCCAAAAGGCAATCGCTGTATTGGAGTCTGAACCAATAGGGTCGGAATAAATGCCGCCCCCACGAAACACCACATAACCATTAGGCTGAATGCAGTTGTAGGTGTAAACGCCGCTGCCTGAGGTGGCAGCATTGTCTCCGCAGTAGTTGCTGCCAGATCCCGTATTGGGCGGGCGGCTAGACACGCGGGCCAGGTCGGCCTGAACCATGCTCAGGTGTTTGGCCTTGATCTGGATTTTGTTGCCTACGGTGTCGTACTGGGTGATTTTTGATTGCTGCCAGAAACGGGTGAATACACGACCCGAGTTCAAGTGAGTCAGCTTGACCCCGACATAGGGAAACCAGGTGGCGTAGTAGCCGGGCAAGCCATCGTTGACCGTAGTACCGGCACCGTTGCCGATTTCCCAGAAGCCGCCCACGCGGTCATCGCCATTGGTGGCAAACACTTCATAGATATCATTGGCATCGCTGAGGTCGCATTCCCATAGCACGGTTTCGCTGTTGAGCCCCGGTGCCGAGGCGGGGGAGACCACCACCGACCCCAGGGGTGTACCCACGGGTTGAAGGTAGGTGGAGGTCAGGTTGACCCGGCCGAAGGGCAACTGCGCCGAGTTGCCATCCAAAACCTGGACGCCGCTGTAGATGCGGGTGCAAGTGGCTTGAGCCACCGGCACCACTGCCGCGCTCAATGTCAGCAATAGCAGAGACAGCAAGGGGCGAGATAGAGTCATGATTCGCTCGTCTGGTGAAGAAGTCTTGAGAAAAGTGCGCGGCATCATGGGATGCGGCACGCACTGTTGACCTTGATCAGGGCCTGGCTGACATCTTGTTGGGCCAGGTCAAAGTTCATGGTGCAGCGCTCGTCAGGGCCATCGCCCCAGCGCACGGTCAGTGCACCTTTGAGCTTCTCGGTGCGCAGGTACGCCTGGCTGCCTTGGCCAACCATGCCAATGACACTGTTGCTGTCATCCAGAACGTCGGCGCCCATCGGCACGGCCTGGCCGTCGCTGCGTTGCGCCTTGACCAGAATCGCATTACCGACCCGGGTCTTGAACGCCACCTTGACCGCCGCCCCGGCGAACGGTGCGACCCGGCGTTGGCCGTCATCAAGCTCGGCTTTTTCATTCATGCCTTCCGGGTTGATGGCCACGGTGTTGTAACGGTAGGGCGTCAGTGCCGGTACCAGGGCATAGCCGTTGCTGTCAATTTTGGAGCCCAGGCCGTTCATCACGGTTGCGCCGCTGGCGCCTTTGGCTTCGATCAAGGCAAAGGTATCGCCCAAATACGGGCCGAACGTCACGCCGCCACTGTGAATGGCCAGGGCGCCCCGGGCGCTGCCGGAGGCTTGCCAGTAATCCTGGCCTTTGGATGCGCTGGCGCTGAGGGAAGTGTTGGGGAGGTATTTTTGAATGTTACCGCTCCACACGTTCTGTTTTTGTTGCGCGTCATGGGACACGTCCATGCTGTAACTCAGCGATTGGTCATCCCCCTGTGTCCCGGACAGGGAGGTTTGGTACTGATTGCCCGAGTTGGTGCTGTGTGTCACTGACGTGCTCAGGGTCGGCACGTTGGCTTTGGCCGGGCTGCCGAGCGGGAACGACACCGACAGCATGGTGACGGTCTCGTTGCTGCCAGGGCTGCGCGTTGTGCCCACGCCGTTGTTGGGTACCGAGTTGCCCAGTTGGTCGTTGAAGCCGCCACTCTGGCGGTTCAGGTAACTGCCGGTCTGCTGTCTGGAGACCGACAGGTTGAGGTTGACGTTGTTCTTCAGGGTGTTGGCCCAGCCCATTTGTAACTGAGTGTCGCGCTCACGGCCGCTGCGGTAGTCCTGGGTCGAGCCCGAGACAAACAGGCTGCCATATTGGTTGAGGCTTTGATTGATCGACACCTCGAAGCGCGAGCGTTGCATGTAGCTCGTCGATTCCCAGGTCTCGTTATTGCGCAACGCTTCGCGAACCCCGAGCACGTCCCCGAGGTCTCGGTAACCTTCGGTGGAGTAACGGTAGCCGGCAATCGAAAGCGTGGTATTGGTCGGCTGGAAGGTACGGCTATAGGACAGGCGCGCCATCCAGCCATCCAGCTTGCCTTCTCTAGGCAGGTCAGCTTTTGAATAGGTTGTGTCCAGGCCGAATGCGCCAATGCTGCTGGCATAGACACCGCCGACCACGAACGCCTGATAGCCCTCGGCAACTCGCAGGCCGCTGTTGGCGGTGATGCTGTTGGTCAGACCGTACTGATAGGTCATTTCACCGAACGGATCGTGGTCGCCCAAATCCCGGGTGCGGCCCACCGCCACGCTATAGCGGGAGAGGCCGGGACGTAGTGA
Source organism: Pseudomonas helleri (assembly GCF_045830615.1). NCBI lineage: Bacteria > Pseudomonadati > Pseudomonadota > Gammaproteobacteria > Pseudomonadales > Pseudomonadaceae > Pseudomonas > Pseudomonas helleri. The sequence goes on from NZ_CP174501.1 coordinate 1,942,333, forward strand.
TTCTGGAATGGCCGAAAACGGCACGGTGAACGTGCTGACGGTGCCGTCAGCTTCGATGACCGACACTTGCAAGTCGCCGTTGTAGCTGGTCGAGTACAGGTCGCTGATCTCGAAGGGACCTGGCGCCACAGTGGTTTGATAAATGTCGTTGCCGTTCTGGCGCACGATCACCTGGGCGTTGGTCTTGGCAATGCCGCGCACCGTGGGCGCATACCCGCGCATGGACTCGGGCAGCATGCGATCGTCGGAGGCAACCTCAACGCCGGTATAGCTCAGGCCCGAAAAGAACCGGCCCGAGGTAAAGCCCTGGCCAGCGGTCATGTCGCCTTTAATATCCGGTAGCGCCCGCTGCACATACGTGCGCGTGGTGTTCCAGTGTTTACCGGCGTCGGTGTCGTAACGCAGGTTGCCTTGCTGGCGAAAACGCCACATACCGACGTTCAGGCCGCTGTTGAGCGCCAGGTAAGAAGAGTCTGAGTGGCCGCCATAGCTGCCGGTACGTGTCACGTGGTATTGGCTGGCGCTGTAATTGACGAAGCCAAGGGTGCTGCCCGCATCAAGGTTTTGCGGGGCGACGTAGCCACGCGGAGTATTGAGCATCAAGCTCTGCGGAACGCTAAGGTCGAGGCGCATTTGGCCAAAGTCGAACGCCGTGGTGCCGCCTTTCACGACCTTGGATAACACCAGGCATTGGCTGTTGTCGGCATTATCAATCGAGCTGGCGAGAACGCCTGAACTCTCCAGCAATGAAGCGGGCAGGCAAGGTTCAACGTCGCCCTGGCCCTGATCGGCAAATTTAAGCTCGACACGGTCGACAAAATGGCCGTTGAGAAAAAGGTCAACCTTGTATTGCCCAGGCTCCATGGCATTGACCTTGTTGAACCGCGACAGTGAACCACCCCCAAACAGCATGTTGTCGTCAAACACATAAGGGTCATTCGAAGCCAGGCTGTCTGTCTGAGCCTGCGCCAGCTCGCTAAACAGCAGGCTGGCAGTTGCGAGCGTCACTATCTCAGCGAAACCGCGAACATGGCGGAGTTTCGTAACCCTGAGGTCCTTCTTGAGTTTTGAAACGTGATACGCAGTCATGACGTTCGTCCTGGGGTATCAATGCAGAGGCAGAACAGTGGTTACATCGGCACCAAAGTCATTCACCAAGGTCAGTTGCAGCGAGTCGCCCGCGTGAGCGCTCGTGCCAGCGGGCAGCGTCCATTGCGCCTGGCTAAGCGGGGCCACGATTTCAGCGGTTTTCAGCGGCTGTTTTTTGCCTTGGCTGACCACCTGTGCGTTGCGCACGATGGCGAAGTAGCCACTGTTGTTGGTGGTGATGATTGATTGGCCCTGTACTTTGAAATCCAGGGATTTGCTCAAATTCTCGGGGTCACCGGCCAAGCCTTGAGGCCGATAAAACAGCTTCATTCGGCTGCTGACACTCAGTAGCAACTTGTTGGCTTGCAGTTCGCTGGCCTTCATCGCAGGTACCTGCAAGAAACTCAGGTAATACAAGGACTCCCGGTCCTTTGGCAGGTTGCTGCCGGTAAACACCACGCGCACGACCTGGCCGGCATTGGGGTTCATGCGAAAGACTTGCGGGCTGACGATAAAGGGAGCCTCGGCCGTTTGTGCAGTGGCCTCGGGGTTACCGCTGTCGACCCACATTTGCACCAGGTTGGGGTAGGAATCCTGGCTGGTCAGTTGCACCACCTTTTCTTGGGCTTGAGCCGGATAGATCACACGGGTGCCGGTCATTACGACACTGGCATTGGCAAAATGGGGCGCAGCGGCCCCCAGTACCAAAGCCAGGCTTAAGGCAATTTTATTGAGGCGAGTCATGGGTTCTTCGTCCATCAGGCGCAAAACTTGCGACGTGAAAGGGCGGGGCTGGAACTGCCGGGCGCAGAGGCCCGGCAATGTATTTCGCTTACAGGTAATCCAGTGCGTATTGCGCGGTAGCAGAAACGGTACCGGCGCCAGCAGTGCCGGCTTCACTGACGTATTGCACGGCGAAATCGTGGCTGGCACTGGTATCTGTGCCGTTCAGGACCAGGCCAGCGACTGAAGTGATGCCATTGAGCGTTACGGCAGCACCGCCCGCACCGTCGAGCAATTGAACCTGCACATTGGCTGCGGTGCCTGCGTTGACGAGGTTGCCGGCGCTGGTCACGTTGCTGCCCAGAAATGCAGTTTTAATGGCCAAGGTGTTACCTGCACCCGGTGCCTGGCAACCGCTGACACCGATGGTGAAAGGTGTTTCCCCGGCTTTGCTGTTTACAGCGGCCAGCGCAGCAGTGCTGACGGTAGGCATCAGAATCACTGGGTTGGCAGCGTTACCGTTGACAGTGACGGAACAGGTTTGAGCGGAAACCTGACCTTTGAAGGTGATGGTGTTCTGGGAGGCTGCGAAAGCCATGACTGGGAAGGTAGTAGCTAGGATCAAAGCAATGCGCTTCACGATGAAACTCCTGATGAAATGAGGTAGTGGTGCTGATGTGCTGACGCTGTCCCGCACTCGCCTTGCTTGGCATAAGCGGGCCTTGACCAGGCCTGACAACAGTAAGAAAAATCACCACCAGGAGTAATCAGACGATTCTTAAAAACCACGGGCGCCGCTTTGCGCAATGCCCTTGAGTGCTTGCTGATTGACCATGGGAAGGCACCACGAAGCGGCGCCCGGCAGGTGTGCCAGGCGCAGTTTTGTGGTTTTGGGAGAGGAGGTTTTAGCGCGGTTGCAGCAAAGCGTTACTCAAGCGAGCGCCCCAGTTTCCAGTACCCCATCAACGTCAGCCCTTTACGATCAAGCCCGCATTCATTGATGAAAAACCGACGAATATCCATGACCGCTGCGGATTCTCCGGCCACCCAGGCATAGAACTCGCTGCGCTTGGCGCTGGCCAGTTCCCACAGGCGCTGGCTGTTCAGGTCCAGCTCTTGCAATGCTGAACTGTCTTTGAGGTTGGCCCGGGTGGGCGGCAAGCTCGCCAGTTCGCGGGCCGCGAGGATCATGCCTTCGCCATGCTGCTTGTGCAGTGTGAGGCGGGGCAGCCAGTGCACTTTGGTGTGTACGCCGCAGAGCAGCGGCATGCAATCGGCCTCTTCGGGCACTTCGATAAACGCCTGGACTTGGGGCGCGTCGGGATGGCTGGCCAGTTGTTCGAGGATCCCGGAGATGGCGGGCAGGGCGGTTTCGTCGCCGATCAGCAGGATTTTGCGCACGCCCTGCGGCGGCATCCATTCATAGCCGCCGGGGTCGGCGTGGAAGGCAGCGTTGGGCGCGACTATTTGTAACGGTTCGCCTGGCCTTGCGTGCACCGCCCAGCGCGAAGCGGGGCCGGTTTCGCCATGCAGCACAAAGTCGATGTCCAGTTCGTTCATGTCGGGGCGTAAAGCGCGAATGGTGTAAGTGCGCATCGGCGGCGCCTGCTCGGGCTTCAGGGAGCGGCGGGCGGCTTGCCAGTCGCCAACCTTGGGCAAGTCGGGCGCGCTGCCAGTGGCGCTGGGGAAGAACAGCTTGACCCGCTGATCGGGGGCCAGCGTGTGCATCAGCGCCACATCCTCGCCCGTAAACACAAAGCGCGTGAGCGAAGGGCTCAAGGCAATGCGCTGCTTGAGGTGAATGTCGAACAGCTGATAGCCGGTCGGTTTGCTGAGCCGTTTGCGCAGGGTTTGCACCAAAGCTGCGGGAGACATGGAGAGCACCCATCAATAAGCTGGAGACCTGTATAGAACGAGCTGTCCGGGAATAAATTTAAGCCCGGGTGGCTTATGGTGTGGGAGCGGGCTTGCCCGCGATGATATCGGCGCGGTGTAACAGATGAGTGAGCGTCGCCTGCATCGCGGGCAAGCCCGGCTCCCACAGGGCATGCGTCAAGCTCGCGGGCCTTTTAATTTTCCCCCCGCTTCATCCGTTCCGTAGGGATAGCCGAGCCAAAGCTCGATTGCCAACGTGTACGGAAGAAGTCAGATGAATGCTGAGAAGTCCCTCAAACTTGCCCGCCGGTTCATCGAATTGCCGCTTGAAAAACGCCGGTTATTCCTCGACGGTTTGCGTGCGGAAGGGATCGACTTTTCGCAGTTTCCGATTCCTGCCGATGTGCCTCAGGCGGATCGCCAGGCATTGTCCTACGCACAGCGGCGCATGTGGTTCTTGTGGCAAATGGACCCGCACAGCGGCGCCTACAACTTGCCCGGTGCCGTGCGCCTGACCGGCGCGCTGAACCTCAGTGCGCTGGAGCAGGCGTTCGCTGGCGTCGTGCAGCGTCATCAGACCTTGCGCACGGTGTTCCGACAGAACCCTGACGACAGTCTGGAGCAAGTCGAGCGCCTGGCGCCGATCACTGTCGAACATGTGGATTTCACCCTGTTGCCGGCCATTGAGCGCGAACAGGCGGTGGCCGCTGAGGCGCAGCAGCAGTCGCTGCAACCTTTCGATCTGGCCAATGGCCCGCTGCTACGGATCAAGCTGCTCAAGCTTGGCGCTGACGAGCATGTGTTGCTGCTGACCTTGCACCACATCGTCTCCGATGGCTGGTCGATGAACGTGCTGATCGACGAATTTATCCGCAGATACGACGCCTTTGAGCGCAACGAGGCGCCGTCGTTGCCTGAGCTGGCCATCCAGTACAGCGACTACGCCCTGTGGCAACGCCGCTGGCTGGAGGCCGGTGAGCAAGCGCGGCAACTGGCGTACTGGCAGGCCAAACTGGGTGATGAGCACCCGATCATCACCTTGCCCAACGACTACCCGCGCCCGGCCGTGCCCAGCTATCGCGGCACGCGCCATGAATTCGCGGTGGCTTCGGAACTGGTTGAGCAGTTGAGGGCCTTGGCCCAGCAGCACACAGTCACGCTGTTTATGCTGCTGTTGGGCGCGTTCAACATCCTGTTGCAGCGCTACAGCGGGCAAAACGATCTGCGCGTGGGCGTGCCGATTGCCAACCGCAACCGCCGTGAAGTCGAAGGGTTGATCGGCTTCTTTGTGAACACCCAGGTACTGCGCACCCAACTGACGGCAGACACCACCGTGGCCGAGTTGCTGGCCGCGGTCAAAGAGACCGCTCTCGGTGCTCAAGCCCATCAGGAACTGCCGTTCGAGCAGTTGGTAGAAGCCCTCAAGCTTGAGCGCAACCTGAGCCACAACCCGCTGTTTCAAGTGATGTACAACCACCAGCCGCAGGTGGCCGACATTGAAGCGATCAAAACGTCTTCGGGGCTGACGCTGGGCCTGATTGAGTGGGAAGGGCGCACCACGCAGTTTGACTTGAGCCTGGACACCTACGAGAAATCCGGCCGCCTGCACGCAGCGCTCACCTATGCCAATGACCTGTTTGACGGCGCCACCATCAGCCGGATGGCGCGGCACTGGTGCAACCTGCTGCGAGCGCTGGTGGACCACCCCGAACGGCGCATCGGTGATCTGCCGATGCTCGACGCCAGTGAAATACAGACCCGAGTGCACGACTGGAACCGCACCCACGCTGAATACCCGACCCACACTGGCCTGCATGTGTTGATTGAAGCCCAGGTTGAGCGCACCCCCGGTGCCACGGCGTTGGTGTTTGGCGCGCAGTCCCTGAGCTATGCGCAGCTCAATGCCCGCACCAACCAATTGGCCCATGAGTTGCGTGCACGGGGTGTCGGCCCGGATGTGCTGGTGGGGATTGCCGTTGAGCGTTCAGTAGAAATGGTGATCGGCCTGCTGGCGATTCTCAAGGCGGGCGGCGCCTATGTGCCGCTCGACCCGGAGTACCCGGCCGAACGTTTGAGCTACATGATCGACGACAGCGGGATTCAGTTACTGCTCACGCAAAAGCACTTGCAGGCGGCATTGGCGCAACACATCCCGGTCATGTGCCTTGATTGTTTAAATGATCAACAGATCGCGAGGCAAGCTCGCGCCTTCAGTGCAGAGAATCCGGTTGATCTGACCCAGCCGCAAAACCTCGCCTATGTGATCTACACCTCGGGCTCTACTGGCAAGCCCAAGGGCGCGGGTAACACCCATGCCGCGTTGGTCAACCGCCTGAGCTGGATGCAGCAGGCGTATCGCCTGACGGCCGACGATGCCGTACTGCAAAAAACCCCGTTCAGTTTTGACGTGTCGGTGTGGGAGTTTTTCTGGCCGCTGCTCACTGGCGCACGTCTGGTGGTGGCGCAACCGGGGGAGCACCGCGAGCCGCTGCGCCTGATCGAAACCATTCGCCAGCAGCAGATCAGCACGCTGCATTTTGTGCCGTCGATGTTGCAGGCGTTTATTCATGAAGTGGGCGTCGAACAGTGCACCAGCCTGCGGCGGATTGTCTGCAGCGGGGAAGCGTTGCCGGTTGATGCCCAGCAGCAGGTGTTCAGCAAGCTGCCCGATGCCGAGCTGTACAACCTGTATGGCCCGACCGAAGCGGCCATCGACGTCACGCACTGGACCTGCATCGATGAGGGCGCGGCCAGCGTGCCGATTGGCTTGCCCATCGCCAACCTGCGCACGCTGGTGCTGGATGCCAACCTCTCGCCCGTAGCCTTGGGCGTGGCCGGAGAGTTGTATCTGGGCGGGGCCGGGCTGGCGCGCAGTTACCACCGTCGTCCGGCGCTGACGGCAGAGCGTTTTGTGCCGTGCCCGTTTAATCAGGGCGAGCGCCTGTACCGCACCGGCGATTGGGTGCGCCAGCGGGTTGACGGGGTCATTGAATACCTGGGGCGCCTTGATCATCAGGTCAAACTGCGCGGGTTGCGCATTGAGCTGGGGGAAATCGAAGCGCGTCTGGCCGAGCAGCCGTCCGTGCGCGAAGTTGTGGTGCAGGTGCTCGACGGCAAGCAACTGGTGGCCTACTTGGTGCTGCACGCGCAGGCGCCTGCCGACGCTTGGCAAACGGAATTGGCCAACCAACTGCAACTCGGTTTGCCGGACTACATGGTGCCCAACCACTGGATCAGCCTTGAGCGTTTGCCGTTGTCGCCCAACGGCAAGCTCGATCGTAAAGCCTTGCCGCGCCCGGACATCAGCACCGTGCAGCAAGGCTACGTCGCACCGGCCTCTGAGCTGGAACAGCGCCTGGCCGAGATCTGGCAACAGGTACTGGGCGTGGCGCAGATCGGTGTCGACGACAACTTTTTTGCCCTGGGCGGCGACTCGATCATCTCGATTCAAGTGGTCAGCCGTGCCCGTCAGGCCGGGATCACCTTCAGCCCTCGCGACCTGTTCCAGCACCAAACCATCCGCAGCCTGGCCCGAATTGCCGCGCTGAGCACTCAGACTGTTGTCGATCAGGGGCTGGCCACGGGCGCGGTGGCGCTGGCGCCGGTGCAGCAGTGGTTTTTCAGCCTGGAAATGCCCCAGCGCCAGCACTGGAATCAGTCATTGCTGTTGCACCCGCGTCAGCCGGTGGATGCCGGGTTACTGGAACAGGCGCTGAACACGCTGGTGAGCCATCACGATGCACTGCGTTTGCGCTTTGTTCAGCACCCCGGCCAATGGCAGCAAGCCTATGCCGAGCTGCCGAACGAGCCGCTGCTGTGGCAGCGCCAGGCCGCGTCAACTGACGAGCTCAAAACCCTGTGCGAACAGACCCAATGCAGTCTGGACTTGCACAACGGCCCGTTGCTGCGGGCGTTGCTGGTGGACATGGCCGATCACAGTCAGCGCCTGTTACTGGTAATTCACCACCTGGTGGTGGACGGCGTGTCGTGGCGGGTGCTGCTCGAAGACTTGCAGCAGTTCTACACACAACCGGTGCAGGCGGCGCAGGCCAAAACCAGCGCCTATCAGGCCTGGACCGCCCGCTTGGCCGATGAGGCACAGGCGCGGGTCGGAGAACTGGCGCTGTGGCAGCGCCAACTGGCCGGTGCGTCCAGCGAGTTGCCGTGGGACCGGCCTGATGCCGGCTTGCAAAACCGTCATGCCCGCACCTTGAGCCTGACCCTCGACGCCGAGCTGACCCGCCAGTTGTTGCAAGTCGCCCCCGCGACCTATCGCACACAGGTCAACGACCTGCTGCTGAGCGCGTTGGCGCGGGTTATTTGCCGCTGGAGCGGCCAGTCCAGCAGCTTGATCCAACTGGAAGGTCATGGCCGCGAAGACCTGTTTGCCGACCTCGACCTGTCGCGCACCGTGGGCTGGTTTACCAGCCTGTTCCCGGTGCAATTGACCCCGAGTGCTGATCTGGGTGACTCGATCAAGTCGATCAAGGAGCAACTGCGCAGCGTGCCGGACAAAGGCGTGGGCTATGGCCTGCTGCGCTATCTGGCAGGCGAGGACGTGGCTGAACAACTGGCCAATCTGGCGACGCCACGCATTACCTTCAACTATCTGGGCCAGTTTGATCGCCAGTTCGATGACACCGCGATGTTTGCCCCGGCCACCGAAAGCGCCGGGCTGGCGCAGGACGAAAACGCACCGCTGGCCAACTGGCTGAGCATCGAAGGGCAGGTGTATGGCGGCGAACTCAACCTGCAATGGACCTACAGCCACGAGATGTTTGATGACGCCACCGTGCAGGCATTGGTGGACGATTATCGGGGCGAATTGACGGCGCTGATTGCCCACTGCGTAAACAGCGAGCAAGGCGGCATGACCCCGTCGGACTTCCCGCTGGCGCAACTGACCCAGGCGCAACTGGACGCCCTTAAGGTTGCGGCCAGTGCCATCGAAGATATCTACCCGCTGTCGCCGATGCAGCAGGGCTTGCTGGTACACACCTTGCTCGAACCCGGCTCGGGCATTTACTACATGCAAGACCGTTACATCATCGACAGCGAAATCGACCTGCCACGCTTTACCGCAGCCTGGCACGCGGTGGTGCAGCGTCATGACGCGTTGCGCGCATCGTTCAGCCTCGACGATGACGGCCAGATGCTGCAAATCATCCACCGCGATGCTGCGCCCAACGTGCAGGTGCACGACTGGACGGATCGCCCCGAGGGCGAACACGAAGCGGCGTTGCAAACCTTGCTGGCCGAAGACCGGGCCCAAGGTTTTGACCTGCTCAACTCGCCGCCTTTCAGCCTGCGCCTGATCCGTCGCAGCGTCGGGCATTACTGGTTCATCCTCAGCAACCACCACATCCTGATTGATGCCTGGTGCCGCTCGCTGTTGCTGCAAGACTTCTTTGCCCTGTACAGCGGCCAGCGCAGCCTGCCGCCCGCGGCGCGGTATCGCGACTTTATTGAATGGCTGCAAGCCCAGGGCGAGCGCGAGGCGCTGCAGGCCTGGAGCGCTGAGCTGGCCGGGTTTGAACAGCCGACGCCATTGCCCTTTGACCGTGCCGTGCGCCGTCAGGGCGGGTTCTCGCAGATCGGTGATTGCTATGCCGACCTGGAGGTCAGCCAGGGCCGCGCCTTGCGCGAACTGGCCCAGCGTTACCATGTGACCGTCAACACCCTGACCCAAGCCGCGTGGGCGCTGGTGTTGCAGCGCTACAGCGGGCTCGACGAAGTGCTGTTTGGCGTCACCGTGGCCGGGCGCCCGGTCAATCGCCCGGAAATGCAAGACACCGTCGGCCTGTTCATCAACAGCATCCCGCTGCGCATGCGTTTGCCGCAGGCAGGGCAGCGGGTCAGCGTGCGCGAGTGGCTGCAAGGGGTGTTTGCGCACAACCTGGCGCTGCGTGAACACGAACATTTGCCGCTGCTGAGCATTCAGGCGTGCAGCGCGCTGGACAAAGGCCAACCGATTTTTGACAGCCTGTTTGTCTATGAAAACGCCCCGGTGGAAAGCGCGGTGGTCAGCGGTGCCGAGCAGATCAGCGCCAAGTCCGACAGCGCGCGGACCCACACCAACTACCCGATGACCGTGGTGGTGTACCCCGGCGATGCGCTGGGCTTGCACCTGTCCTACGACAAACGCTTTTTTGATGAGGCCACGGTCGAGCGCTTGCTGGCGGACTTCAAGCGCTTGTTGTTGGCGATTGGCGAACACGCCGAAGGCAACGTTGCCGACCTGCCGTTGGTGGAGGCTGGCGAGCGTGCGCAGTTGTTGCAAGCGGGCAACCAGACCGCTCGCGATTACCCGTTGGCGCAGGGTTATGTACGGCTGTTTGAAGCGCAGCTGGCGGCGCATCCGGAACAGGTGGTTGCCACGTGCCTGGACCAGCGCTGGACCTACCAGGCGCTGGATCAGCGGGCCAATCGGCTCGGCCATGCGCTGCTGGCGGCGGGCGTCACTGTTGACCAGCCTGTGGCCTTGCTGGCCGAGCGCAGCCTGGAGCTGTTGGGCATGATGCTGGGTACCTTCAAGGCCGGGGCGGGCTACTTGCCCCTCGACCCGCAATTGCCGACCCAGCGCCTATTGGCGTTGCTGCAACTGGGGAGCGTGCCGTTGCTGGTGGCCAGTGCGGCGTGCCGTGAACAGGCCGAGCGCGTGCTGGCATTGCTCAGCCCGGCACAGCGCCCGCCCTTGCTGGTGTGGGAGGACGTGCAAGGCGCCGGGTATTGCAGCACGTCACCGGGCATCTACACCGCGCCCAACAACCTGGCTTATGTGATATTCACCTCGGGCTCCACCGGCACGCCCAAAGGGGTGATGGTCGAGCAGGCCGGTATGCTGAATAACCAACTGAGCAAGCAACCGTATCTGCATCTGAGCGCGGCGGACGTGATCGCCCAGACCGCATCGCAGAGTTTTGATATTTCGGTGTGGCAGTTCCTCGCAGCGCCGTTGTTTGGCGCGCAAGTCGACATCGTGCCTAACGCTATCGCCCATGATCCGGCTGCGTTGCTGACGCATGTGGCCGCACGCGGGATCACTGTGCTCGAAAGCGTGCCGTCGCTGATCCAGAGCCTGCTCGACGAGCCCGAGGGTTCGCTGGCCGCGCTGCGCTGGATGCTGCCCACCGGCGAAGCCATGCCCCCGGAGCTGGCGCGCCGCTGGTTGCAGCGTTATCCGCAGATTGGTCTGGTCAACGCCTATGGCCCGGCGGAATGCTCGGACGACGTGGCGCTGTTCCGTGTTGACGCGGCATCGGCCCAGGGCGCGTATTTGCCTATTGGCCTGGCCACCGACAACAACCGTTTGTATGTGCTGGATGGCGACTTGCAGCCGGTGCCGACCGGTGTGGTCGGTGAGTTGTACGTAGCCGGTACGGGCGTGGGCCGGGGGTATTTCGCCGACCCGCTGCGCAGCGCGGCGGTGTTTTTGCCTGACCCTTACGCCGCGAGGCCGGGCGAGCGCCTGTACCGCACCGGCGACCTGGCCCGGCGGCGCCCGGACGGCCAACTGGAATACGTGGGCCGTATCGACCAGCAGGTCAAAGTGCGCGGCTTCCGTATCGAACTGGGTGAAATCGAGTCGCGTCTGCGTGACCTGGCTGGCGTGCGTGAAGCCGCCGTGGTCGTGCAGGACAGCCCGACCGGCAAGGCGCTGGTGGCCTTTGTGGTGGCCGACGATGAAGCGAATGCCTGGAGCCAATGGCGCGAGACCTTGAAAGCAGCGCTCAAGGCGCAACTGCCGGACTACATGGTGCCGCTGCACTGGGTTCAATTGCAGGGCTTGCCACTCAATGCCAACGGCAAGGTTGATCGCAAGGCACTGCCCCAGGCCCAAGCGGCTGACTGGCAGCGCGAGGTGATTGCGCCCCACGTCGGGATCGAAAGCCGCATTGCCGCGATCTGGCAAGAGGTGCTCAAGCTTGAAGCGATCAGCCGCGACGACAACTTCTTTGAACTGGGCGGCCATTCGCTGCTGGTGGCGCAAGTGGTGTCGCGGGTGCGCCAGCAGTTGGGTATCGAACTGGCGCTGAGCAGCCTGTTTGAAAGCAGCGTGCTCTGCGATTTCGCTGCCCGTTGCGCCTCACAGCCGCAAACCCTCAGTCAGCCGCCATTGCGCCCGCGTGCGCCCGGCCAGCCCGGCGTGTTGTCGTATGCGCAGCAGCGCCAGTGGTTGCTCTGGCAGCTCGACCCGCACAGCGCCGCGTACAACATTCCGGCGGCGCTGCGGCTTAAAGGCTCACTCGATCGCGAGGCCTTGCTGCGCAGCTTCAACGCTCTGCAACAACGCCACGAAACCTTGCGTACCACCTTTGTTCAGGACGGTGACCAGGCCCGTGGCGTGCTGCACGCAAGTTTGCCGCTGGCACTGCGTGAGTTAACCCTCGATCAGCCATCAGCCGCGCAGATTGACGCGCAGGTGGCCGAAGAAATACGTCAGCCCTTCGACCTGCGCACGGGGCCGTTGCTGCGCGTGTTGCTGCTCAAGGTCGCGGCCGATGAGCACGTGCTGGTGCTGACCGTGCATCACATTGCCGCTGACGGTTGGTCGATGCAGGTGATGGTCGATGAATTCAGTCAGCTGTACCTGGGCCATGAGCTGCCGCCCTTGGCCGTGAGCTACGCCGATTACGCCGTCTGGCAGCGCGACGGGTTGCAAGCTGGCGAGGGCGAGCGCCAGTTGAACGCCTGGCGTGAGCAACTCGGCAGCCAGCATGCGCCACTTGAGCTGCCCAGCGAGCTGGTTCGCCCGGCGATCCGCAGTGAGCGGGGGGCGCGTTTGGACGTGGCCATTGAACCGGCATTGGCGGGTGCGCTACGGGAGTTGGCGCAACAGCACAATGTGACGCTGTTTATGCTGCTGCTGGCCAGTTATCAAACCTTGTTGCATCGCTACAGCGGTCAGTCGGCGATCAATGTCGGGGTGCCGAATGCCGGGCGTGGGCAACTCGAAACGGAAGGCTTGATCGGCTTCTTTATCAACACCCAGGTGCTGCGTAGCGAGATCGACGGCCAGCAAACGTTTGCCAGCCTGTTGCAACAGGTCAAGCGCAACGCCCTGTGGGCGCAAGCGCATCAAGACCTGCCGTTCGAGCAACTGGTGGACGCGTTGCAGCCGCAGCGCAGCCTGAGCCACAGCCCGCTGTTTCAAGTGCTGTTCAATCATCAGCGGCAGATCGGCGAGAGCGTCGAGCGGCAACTGCCGGGCCTGAGCATTGAGCGCATGGACTGGCAGCAGCACACGGCGCAGTTCGATCTGGCGCTGGACACCGAAGAACAGGGCGAGCGCTTGCACGCCAGCCTGACCTACGCCTGCGATGTGTATGACGCCGCGACCATTGAGCGCTTGGCCGGGCACTGGCTGAACCTGCTGCGCGCGGTGGTGCAGGCGCCGCAGCAGCGTATCGCTGAATTGGCCATGCTGAGTCCGGGCGAGCAACAAGCGTTGCTGACGCAGTGGAACCCGCAGGTTGAGGTGCAGCCTGCCGGGCCAACCCTGCATCAACTGTTCGAGGCGCAGGCCGCCTTGCACCCACATGCCCTGGCGCTGCGCTGTGGGGAGGATTCGCTGACCTATGCAGCGCTCAACGCTCAGGCCAATCGGCTGGCCCGCAAACTGCGCGAGCGCGGTGTCGGCCCGGAAGTGCGGGTCGGCATTGCCACGGAGCGGGCCGTGGCGCTGGTGATCGGGGTGCTGGCGATTCTCAAGGCCGGGGGCGCGTATGTGCCACTGGACCCGCAATACCCCGCCGAGCGCCTGAGCTACATGATCGAAGATAGCGGCATTCAGTTATTGCTGACCCAGGAGCACCTGCTGGAAAACCTGCCGCCGCGGGTCGGCGTGCAGGCCCTATGTTTGGAGCATGTGCAGTGGGAGGCGTTCAGCGCCGACAATCTGCTCAACCTGACCCAGCCCGACAACCTGGCGTATGTGATCTACACCTCGGGTTCCACCGGGCGCCCGAAAGGGGCATTGCTGAGCCACGCCAACGTCAGCCGTTTGCTCAGCGCCACCGCCGATGAATTTGCCTTTGGCCCGAGTGATGTGTGGACGCTGTTCCATTCCTATGCGTTCGATTTCTCGGTGTGGGAGATGTTCGGCGCGCTGTGCACCGGCGGGCGTCTGGTGATCGTGCCGTACTTCATCAGCCGCGAGCCGCAGGCGTTCCATCAGTTGCTGTGCGATGAGCAGGTCACGGTGCTCAACCAGACCCCGGCGGCGTTCCGGCAACTGCTGCCCATTGCCTGCAACAGCCCGCAAACCCTGGCCTTGCGCTGGGTGATCTTTGGTGGCGAAGCCCTTGATGTGGGGAGCTTGCGCCCGTGGTACGCGCGCTTTGGTGATGCGCCCACCACGCTGGTCAACATGTACGGCATCACCGAAACCACGGTGCACGTGACCTGGCGCGCCCTGAGCGCGCAGGACCTCGATGCCAAGGTACAAAGCCCGCTCGGCCGGCCCATCAGCGACCTCAGCTGGTATTTGCTCGACAGCCAGTTGCAACCCGTGGCGCCAGGCTGTGCCGGTGAGTTGTACATCGCCGGGGCCGGTCTGGCCCGTGGCTACCACGGCCGCGCCGGGCTCACCGCCGAGCGTTTTGTGCCCAGCCCGTTTGCGCCGGGCGTGCGCCTGTACCGCAGCGGTGACCTGGCCCGCCAGCGCGCTGACGGCAACATCGACTACCTGGGGCGAATCGATCAGCAAGTGAAGATTCGCGGGTTCCGCATCGAGCTGGGCGAAATCGAAACCTGCCTCAAGCAGCAAGTGGGCGTGAGCGATGCGGTGCTGAGCGTGCATCAGGGCCAGCTCTGCGCCTATGTGGTGGCCCAGCAGACGCCAATCGATCCGTTGGCGTGGCGCGAGCAATTGCGCACCGCGCTCAAGGTCGACTTACCGGATTACATGGTGCCGAGCCATTGGCTGCTGCTGGAGGCCCTGCCGCTGACCGGTAACGGCAAGCTCGATCGCAAGGCGTTGCCATTGCCTGACGCCGAGCACTGGCAGCGCCCTTACAGCGCCCCGGTGGGCGAACTGGAAACCAGGCTGGCAACGATCTGGGCCCAGGTGCTGGAAGTGGAGCGGGTAGGGCGCCACGACAACTTCTTTGAATTGGGCGGGCACTCGCTGCTCGCAGCCCAGGCCAACGCCCGGGTCGAACTGGAACTGGGCCTTGAAGTGGCGCTGCGCGCGCTGTTCGAAACCCCCGACCTGCACGCCTATGCCGCCCTGGTACAGGCCCAAACGCCTGCGGATAACGATGTGCGTCTGAGCACACTTGAGTCGCTGCTCGACGAGATGGAGATCAACTGATGGAACACTCTACCGCCTGGCGTATTGCCAACCGCTTCGCCAGCCTTGCACCGCAGCAGCGCCGAGAGTTCTTGCACAAGATGCAAGAGCAGGGCGTGAGTTTCGGCCAGTTGCCGATCCCGCAGACCGCATCGCCAGACGCACCCTGCGCGCTGTCCTATGCCCAGCAACGGCAATGGTTTTTGTGGCAGCTTGACCCGCAAAGCACGGCATACCACATCCCGGCCGCCTTGCGTTTGCGCGGCGAGCTGAACGTGGCGGCGTTGCAGCACAGTTTTGATGCCCTGCTGGAGCGCCATCACAGCTTGCGTAGCGTGTTTGCTGAAGATGAAACTCAAAGCAGGGTCGCTGCGCAACCCATCGCAGCCTGCGGCAGCGACTACAGCGTGTTAATTGCCCGCCACGACTTGCGCGATCAGCCGCCATCCGAACGCCTGGACCTGGCGCTGCGCCTGGTCGAGCAAGACATCGCGCAACCGTTCGATCTGCAACACGGGCCGTTGCTGCGGGTGAGCCTGTTGCAACTGGACGCGCAGGATCATGTGCTGGTGCTGACCTTGCACCACATCGTGGCTGATGGTTGGTCGATGGGCGTGCTGGTCGACGAGTTTTCACAGTTGTATGCCGCCCATGCCCAAGGCAAAACCCTGGCGTTGCCCGCGCTGGCGATTCAGTACGCCGACTACGCCCTGTGGCAACGGCGCTGGATGGAGGCCGGGGAGCTGGAGCGGCAACTGGACTGGTGGCGCGGGCAACTGGGCAGCGAGCAACCGGTGCTGGAGTTGCCCAGCGACCGCTCACGCCCTGTGCAGCCAAGCCAGCACGGTGCGAGACTGGATTTCGCGCTGCCAGCCGAGTTGGCCAAAGGCCTGCTGAGCCTGGCCAGGCAGCGCGGGGTGACGCCGTTTATGCTCTTGCTGGCCAGTTTTCAGGCGCTGTTGCACCGCTACAGCGGCCAGCAGGATGTGCGTATCGGTGTGCCGGTGGCCAACCGCACGCGCGCGGAAACCCGTGGCCTGATCGGCTTTTTCGTCAATACCCAGGTGCTGCGTGCCGAGCTGGACGGGCGCATGCCGTTCAGCCAATTGCTGAGCCAAACCCGCGACCGCGCACTGGATGCCCAGGGTTATCAGGACGTGCCCTTCGAGCGGCTGGTCAATGCCCTGCAGGGCGAGCGCAGCCTGAGCCACAGTCCCTTGTTTCAAGTGATGTTCAACCACCAGCAAAGCCGCCCCGGCGCACTGCGCGGGATGCTCGCCGGCTTGCAGGTCGAGAGCCTGGAATGGCAGGGCCGCACTGCTCAGTTTGATCTGCAACTCGATACCCATGAAGAAGGCGAGCACCTGCTGGCCAGCCTGACTTATGCCACCGACCTGTTTGATGCCCCGCGCATCGAAGCCATGGCCGCGCATTGGCGCACCCTGCTGGCTGGCGTGGTGGCGAATCCTGAGTGCGCGATCAGCGAGCTGCCGATGCTCGATGCTCATGAAATAGAGGCCACGCTGTATGGCCTGAATGCCACGCAGCAGCACTATCCCGGCCCCGCCTGCGTGCACCAGCACATCGAAGCGCAAGCGGCGGCCACACCGGAGGCTTGTGCGCTGGTGTTTGCCGGGCAGTCGTTGAGTTATAGCGAACTCAATCAGCGCGCCAACCGTCTGGCGCATCAGTTGCGCGAGAGCGGAGTGGGCCCGGAAGTGCGCGTGGGCGTGGCCTGCGAGCGTTCGCTGGAGCTGGTGATTGGCTTGCTGGCGATTCTCAAGGCCGGGGGCGCTTACGTGCCGCTCGACCCCGAATACCCGGCTGAACGCCTTGCCTACATGTTTGAAGACAGCGGCATCAGTTTGCTGCTGACCCAGGCGCACGTGCAGATGGCGTTGCCGCCACACATCCCCGTCATGATCCTGGCCCCCACTGTAGGAGCGAGCTTGCCTCGCGATCTCTCAAACGATCATGAGCGCGCTGAAAACCTGACTAACCTGGCGCATCCCGAGAATCTGGCCTATGTGATCTACACCTCGGGCTCCACCGGCCGCCCCAAAGGCGCAGGCAACAGCCATGGTGCGTTGTACAACCGGCTGGCGTGGATGCAACAAGCTTATGGCCTGAACGCTGCCGACCGGGTCTTGCAGAAAACCCCGTTCAGTTTTGACGTGTCGGTGTGGGAGTTTTTCTGGCCGCTGATGCACGGCGCGACCCTGGTGGTCGCCGCGCCCGGTGCGCACCGCGACCCGCAGCAACTGGCGCAGTTGATCGTCGAACAGGGGGTTACCACCCTGCATTTTGTGCCGTCGATGCTGCAAGCCTTCATCAACAGCGACGAGGCCGCGCAGTGCCGCTCGCTGCGACGGATTGTGTGCAGCGGCGAGGCGCTGCCGATTGCCTTGCAACGCCAGACAATGAGTAACCTGCCCCAAGCGGCGCTGTACAACTTGTACGGGCCTACCGAAGCGGCCATCGACGTGACCCACTGGACGTGCCTTGAAGAACAGCGCGACAGCGTGCCGATCGGGCGGCCGATTGCCAATCTGCGTACCTATGTCCTCAGCCCGGAACTGTTGCCCTTGCCGACCGGCGCCATTGGCGAGTTGTACCTGGCTGGCGCGGGTTTGGCCCGGGGCTACCATGCGCGCCCGGCATTGACGGCCGAGCGCTTTGTGGTCGACCCGTTTGGCAGTGGCGAACGGCTGTACCGCACTGGCGACCTGGCGCGTTATCGCGCTGACGGTGCTATCGAGTACTGCGGCCGGATCGACCATCAGGTGAAAATTCGCGGCCTGCGCATCGAGCTGGGCGAGATCGAAGCGCGCCTGCAAGAACACCCGCAGGTTCAGGAAGCGGTGGTGCTGGCGCTGGATAACCAGTTGGTGGCGTATCTGGTGCCCAGCGACGTGGCGCTGCTGGAACAGCCCGAGGCGCAAGACGCCTGGCGTGACACCCTGAAAGCCCATGTACTGCTGAGCCTGCCCGATTACATGGTGCCGACGCAGTTGCTGTTGATCGAGCGCATGCCGCTGAGCCCCAACGGCAAGCTGGAGCGCAAGTTGTTGCCGGCGCCGCAGGCCAGCGTCAGCCAGCGGGTTTTCGAGGCACCACGCAGCGACAACGAACGTCAGTTGGCAGCGATTTGGCAAGCCGTACTGGGGCTTGAACAGGTCGGCCGTCAGGACAACTTCTTTGAGCTGGGCGGCGACTCGATCATCTCGATTCAGGTGGTCAGCCGGGCCCGGCGTGCCGGGTTGCGCTTGCAGCCGCGTGACCTGTTTCAACAGCCGACCTTGCAGGCGCTGGCCGCTGTGGCAAGCCCGCTACAGGTCGCACACATCCCTCAAGGGCCGGTGGAGGGCACGCAAACACTGACCCCGGTGCAGCAGTGGTTCTTTGCCAATCAAACCGAGCAGCCCCAGCACTGGAACCAGTCGGTGCTGCTGGACGCGCGCGCGCCGCTGGACTTGCTGCGCCTGCAAACCGCCTTGCAGCAGGTATTGGCCCAACACGACGCGTTGCGTTTGCAGTTCCGCGGGCAGGCCGGGCAATGGACGGCGCGCTATGTGCCGCTGGACAGCAGCGCGGCCACCGATTTGCTGTGGACCGCCCAAGTGCAAAGCTGCGAGGCGTTACAAGCCTTGTGCGACGAGGCGCAGCGCAGTTTGTCGCTGCACGACGGGCCGCTGCTGCGCGCGGTGTTGATCGACCACGAGCAAGGGGCCCAGCGTTTGTTGCTGGTGATTCATCACCTGGTGGTGGACGGCGTGTCGTGGCGGGTCTTGCTTGAAGACTTGCAGGCGGCCTACGCCGGGCAAGCACTGGCAGAAAAAACCAGCGCCTTGCAAGACTGGGCCCGGCAGTTGTCGGCCTATGCGCAAAGCCCGGCATTGATGGCAGAACGCGACAGCTGGGTGCAGCAGTTGCAAGGCGCCAGCGCCCGGTTGCCCCATGCCCGCACGGAGGCCAGCCAGGCGTTGCGTCATCGCCAAGTGGTGAGCCTGGGCCTGGACCGGGCGCAGACCCGGCACTTGCTGCAACAGGCGCCTGCGGCGTATCGCACGCAGATTAATGACCTGCTGCTGACCGCGCTGGCTCGTGCCCTGTGCGACTGGACCGGCGATTCGACGGCCTTGATCCAGCTGGAAGGCCACGGCCGTGAAGACCTGTTTGCGGGCATCGACCTGACCCGCACGGTGGGGTGGTTCACCAGCCTGTTCCCGGTCAAGTTGACCCCAGCCGCGGGCATGGCCGAGTCGATCAAAGCGATCAAGCAGCAGTTGCGTGAGGTGCCGGGCAAGGGCCTGGGCTTTGGGCTGTTGCGCTACCAGGGCGATGCCCAGACCCAAGCCAGCCTCGCGGCCTTGCCGCAGGCACGGGTGACGTTCAACTATCTGGGCCAGTTTGACCAGAGCTTCAACGACGACGGATTATTCGTCCCGGCTCAAGCGGCCAGCGGCGCCGCGCAGAGCCTGGATTCGCCGTTGGCCAACTGGTTGTCGGTCGACGGCCAGGTGTATGGCAGTGAATTGAAGCTGGACCTGAGCTTTAGCCAGGAATGTTTCGACATGGCAGATATCGAGGCCCTGGCCTCAAGCCTTAAGGCCCAGTTGCAGGCGCTGATTGAGCATTGCCTGAACCCGCAGCACAGCGGCGTGACCCCGGCGGATTTTGCGCTGGCCAACCTGACCCAGGCACAACTTGACCTGCTGCCCGTGCCGCCACGGCAGATAGAAGACCTGTACCCGCTGTCACCGATGCAGCGCGGTTTGCTGTTCCACAGCCTGTACGAGCCCCAGGCCGGGGCCTACGTCAACCAGCTCAGCGTCGCGGCGAGCGGGCTGGACGCCACCCGCTTGGCGCAGGCCTGGCAGGCGACGCTGGATGCACACCCGATTTTGCGCGGTGGTTTCCATTGGCCTCAGGGCGCCACAGAGCCGGTGCAGGTGGTGCAGCGGGTGCTGGAACTGCCGCTGACCGTGCTCGACTGGCGCGGCCGCGCCGATCAAACCGCCGAGCTGGAGTTGCTGGCGCGCAGCGAGCGTTTGCAGTTTGATCCGGCGCAACCGCCGTTGCTGCGCCTGGCCTTGGTGCGTCTCGATGAGCAGCGTCAGCAACTGATCTACACCCATCACCATTTGCTGCTGGATGGCTGGAGCAATGCCTTGCTGCTGGGCGAGGTGTTGCAGCGTTATGCCGGGGTTGAGGTGGCCACTCATCAGGGCCGCTTTGGCGACTACATCGGCTGGCTGCAAGGGCAGGATGCTCAGGCCGATGAAGCCTTTTGGCGTGCGCAACTGGCGACCCTGGACAACCCGACGCTGTTGGCACAAAGCCTGTCGCACGGAGGCTCAGACAGCAGCGAATACGCAGATCATCGGCAGGTGTTCGATGGGCCGAGCAGCGAGGCTTTCAATGCCTTTGCCCGCCAGCACAGCATCACCCTCAACACCTTGGTGCAGGGCGCTTGGGCGGTGTTGTTGCAGCGTTACAGCGGTCAGCAGACCGTAGCGTTTGGCGCCACTGTGTCCGGGCGTCCGGTGGATCTGCCGGGTGCAGAAAACCAGCTCGGGCTGTTTATCAACACCTTGGCGGTGATCACTCAACCCCAGGCGGCTGAAAGTGTGGCGCAGTGGTTGAGCCGCTTGCAGGCGCATAACCTGGAGCTGCGCGAGCATGAATTTACCGCGCTGAGCGATGTGCAGCGTTGGGCCGGGCGTGCCGGTGAGCCGCTGTTCGACAGTTTGCTGGTGTTTGAAAACTTCCCCATCGGCGCGGCCTTGCAGCAGGGCGCGCCAGAGGGCTTGAGCTTTGCCGTACCGGTCAACCATGAGCGCACCAATTACCCGCTGACGCTGGCGGCGGTCAGTGAGGGCCAGTTGAGCCTGACCTGGAGCTTCTTGTGCAGCCATTTTGCCCCGGCGACGATTGCCCGCATGAGCGAACATCTGGCGTGCCTGCTGCACGCCATGGTGGCGACGCCGTTGTGTGCGCTGGGTGAATTGCCGTTGCTAAGTGCTACTGAGCACACCCGGCAATTGCGCGAGTGGAACCCGCCACCCAAAGCCGCGACCGAGCAGAGTGTGCATCAGTTAATCGCCGCGCAGGCGGCGCTACGCCCTGACGCCACGGCGCTGATCTTTGACAGCAGCACCTTCACCTACGCCGAACTTAACCAACGCGCCAACCGTTTGGCCCATCGCCTGCGTGAACTGGGGATCGGCCCCGAAGTGCGGGTGGGGCTGGCGGTAGAACGTTCGCCGCAGATGATTATTGGCTTGCTGGCGATTCTCAAGGCCGGGGGCGCGTATGTACCGCTGGACCCGGCGTACCCGCCAGAGCGCTTGAGTTACTTGATGCAGGACAGCGGCATTGCCTTGCTGCTGAGCCAGTCGTGGTTGCGCAAGCAGTTGCCGCAGATCGACGGCCTGCCGGTGCTGGAACTCGACCGTGAAGACGTCAGCTACTTGCCGACCAGCAACCCGGTCAACCTGGTCACTGCACAGAACCTCGCGTACCTGATTTACACCTCGGGTTCGACCGGGCGGCCCAAAGGCGTGAGCGTGGCCCACGGCCCGTTGGCCATGCATTGCCTGGCCATTGGCGCGTTGTACGGCATGACCCCGGACGACCGCGAGTTGCAATTTGCTTCGATCAGTTTTGACGGTGCCCACGAGCGCTGGCTGACCCCGCTGGTGTTCGGCTCGGCGTTGATGCCCCGTGACGATGAGGTCTGGAGCGCGCAGCGTACCTGCGAAGAAATCGAGCGCCACGGCATCACCATCGCCTGTTTTACCCCGAGCTATTTGCTGCAAATGGCCGATTACATTGGCGAAGCCGGGCGCAGGCTGCCAATACGCTCCTACACCGTGGGCGGTGAGGGCATGCCCAAGCACGCCTTTGATGAAGTGCAGCGCGTGTTGCAGCCGCCACGCATCATCAACGGCTACGGCCCGACCGAAACGGTGATCACGCCGTTGATCTGGTGCGCTTACCCGGACACCCATTTTGACTCGGCCTTCTTGCCGATCGGGCGCCCGGTGGGTGAGCGCAGCGCCTATGTGCTGGATGCCAGCATGCAGCCGCTGCCAGTGGGTGTGGCGGGTGAGCTGTATTTGGGCGGCGAAGGCATTGCCCGCGGCTATCACCAGCGCCCGGACCTGACCGCCGAACGCTTTGTGCCCGACCCGTTTGTACCAGGCGCGCGGCTGTATCGCAGTGGCGACCTGGCGCGGCTGCGCGAAGACGGTGTGGTCGAGTACCTGGGGCGGATTGACCAGCAAGTGAAGATTCGCGGGTTCCGCATCGAGCTGGGCGAAATTGAAGCCTGCTTGCTGGAGCACGATGGCGTGCGCGAAGCCTGGGTGGTGGACCGCGAAGGTCCGCTCGGCCGTCAGTTGGTGGGCTATGTGGTGGCCCGTGACCCGCTGGCTGACGAGGCGACGTTGCGCCAAACGCTGGTCGATCATCTGCGCAGCCGTTTACCCGCGCACATGCTGCCCGCCCATGTGCTGTGCCTGGCGGCGTTGCCGCTGACCCCCAACGGCAAGCTGGACCGGCAGGCGCTGCCGTCACCGCAGGCCTGTCGGGAGGAGACTGAACGTGTCGCGCCAGGCACTCCGGCCGAGGTGTTGCTGGTTGAGATCTGGCAGGAGTTGCTGGGGCTGGAGGCGATTGGCGTCACCGAGAACTTCTTCGAGCTGGGCGGTGATTCGATCATCTCGTTGCAAGCGGTGAGCCGTGCCGGGGCCCGTGGGCTGGCCTTTACCCCCAAACAGCTGTTTACCGCACAAACCATCCGTGCGTTGGCGGCATTGGCCCAGACTGCCGAGCCCCAACTGTTTGAAGCCCTCAACACTCCGGCGTTTGCCCTTGCACCCGGCACGCTGCCGATTGATCGCAATGAGCTGGACGATGTTTACCCGTTGTCGCCGATGCAGCAGGGCATGCTGTTCCATTGCATCGAGTCGCCCGAGCTTAATCTGTACGTCAACCAGTTGAGCGTGGCGGTTGAAGGGTTGCAAGTAGAGCGTTTTCGCGCCGCCTGGCAAACCTTGCTCGAACGCCATGAGGTGCTGCGCGCTGCGTTCCGCTGGCGTGACGGCGTGGCCGAGCCGATGCAAGCGGTGTATCGGCATGCCGAACTGCCGATTGTCGAGCTGGACTGGCGTGATCATGCAGCGCCCGAAGCCGCCTTGCAGACGTTGGCCGCGGATGAACAGGCCCGTGGTTTTGACCTCAACTGCCCGCCGTTGATGCGCTTCACCCTGGTGCATGTGGGTGAGTCCCGGGTGCAAATGATCTGGACGTACCATCACTTGCTGCTCGACGGCTGGAGCGCCTCGCGCCTGCTCGGTGAAATGCTTCGCGTGTATGCCGGGCAGGCTTTGCCAGCGCTGACCGGGCGTTATGCCGACTACATCAGCTGGTTGCAGCGCCAGGACGCCTCGCAGGCCGAACACTTCTGGCGCGAGCGCCTGCAAGCGCTGGACGCGCCGAGCATTTTGGCCAAGGCCGCGAATACTCAAGGCAGCGGGCATGGTGTGCTGTACAGCTATCTGGACAGCGCGGCGACCCAGCGTCTGCATCGCTTTGCCAATGCCCAGCGCGTCACCCTGAACACGCTGATTCAGGGGGCCTGGCTACTACTTTTGCAGCGTCACACCGGGCAGCGCAGCGTGGCTTTTGGTGCCACCGTGGCCGGGCGACCGACGCAATTGGCCGGGGCGCAGGACATGCTCGGGCTGTTCATCAACACCTTGCCGGTAATCCAGACCCTCGACCCGCAGCAGGCGCTGGGCGACTGGTTGCGTCAGGTGCAGGACTACAACCTGGCGATCCGCGACTTTGAACACACGCCGCTGGCAGATATTCAGCGCTGGGCCGGGCAGGGCGGGCAGGGGTTGTTCGACAGCATCATCGTGTTTGAGAACCACCCGGTAGACCGCGCCTTGCGCGGCGAGCAGGACGGCGAGTTGCGCTTTGCCGAGGTCGGCAGCGGCGGGGTGACCAACTTCCCGATGGACTTGATGGTCAGCGCCAGCGAGCAAGGCCTGGAGGTGGAATACCTTTACCTGCGCGAGCGCTTCAGTGCGCCTGAGGTCGAGCGCATTCGTGCGCAACTGGAAGGGTTGCTGGCACAGTTGCCGCAAGACGCCGAGCGTTTGATCGGTGCCATCGGCTTGCCCAACGCCTGTATCGAACCGGCGCAACCCGCTTTGCCGGTGATTGATCTGGTGCAGGGCTTTAGCCAGCAGGTGTTGCGCCAGCCGCAGGCCAGAGCGCTGAGCTGTGACGGCCGCGAATTGAGCTATGCCGAGCTTGAGCGTCAAGCCAATGGGCTGGCGTGTAAGTTGCAGGCCCGAGGCATCGGCCCGGAGCAGGTGGTGGCCGTGGCGCTGCCGCGCTCGGAGCACACTGTCGTGGCGTTTTTGGCGGTGCTCAAGGCGGGCGCGGCGTACCTGCCGCTGGACCTGGATTACCCCGCCGAGCGTCTGGCCTTTATGTTGGCGGACTCGGGCGCGAGCTTGTTGCTGTGCCGCAGCGACGTCGATCAGCGGGTGGCGTTTGATCCGGCCTTGGCGCGGCTGGAGCTGGACACACTGGCGGACGTTCAAGGTACGCCGCACCCCGTGCAGCCATTGGCCGGGCACTTGGCGTATTTGATCTACACCTCCGGCTCCACCGGCCAACCTAAAGGCGTGGCGGTGGCCCGCGAGCCGATTGCGCGGCATTGCCAGGGAATTATCGAGCTGTATGAGCTGAGCCCGGCGAGCCGTGAATTGCACTTTATGTCGTTCGCGTTCGACGGTGCCCAAGAGCGCTGGCTCAGTGTGTTGTTGGCCGGTGGCAGCCTGGTGATTCGTGGCGACCACCTGTGGACTCCCGAGCAGACCTTGCAGGTGTTGCATGAGCAGCAGGTGAATGTGGCGTGCTTCCCGCCGGCTTATCTGCAACAACTGGCCGAAGTGGCGTTGACCCAAGGGCCGCCGCCAGCGGTGCACACCTACTGCTTTGGCGGCGATGCGGTGCCGGATGCCAGCTTTGAACTGGTTAAACGCGCCTTGCAACCGCAGCGTCTGGTCAATGGCTACGGCCCGACAGAAACAGTGGTCACGCCGCTGCTGTGGCGCGCCGAGGTGACGCAGCAGTGTGACGCCGCCTACGCGCCGATTGGTCGCAGCGTGGCCGGGCGCGGTGTGTACGTGCTGGATGCGGACATGAACCCGTTGCCGGTGGGCGTCAGCGGCGAGTTGTTCTTGGGCGGTGAGTGCCTGGCGCGCGGTTACCATCACCAGCCCGGTTTGAGTGCCGAGCGCTTTGTGCCGGACCCGTTCGATGCCAAGGGCGGGCGCATGTACCGCACCGGTGATCTGGTGCGCCAGCGCGAAGACGGCATAGTCGACTACCTGGGTCGTCTGGACCAACAAGTGAAGATCCGCGGTTTCCGCATAGAACTGGGCGAAATCGAAGCGCGCCTGCGTCAATGCGAGGGCGTGCAGGACGCCGCAGTCAACGTCTTTGAGGGTGTGACCGGCAAGCAGTTGGTGGGCTATGTGGTTGCCGCGCCCGGTCAGGGCCTTGAGCGCCAGGTGAAAGAGCAGCTCCAGGCGCAACTGCCGGACTACATGGTGCCGGCGCAGATCGTGCAACTGGCACGGTTGCCGTTGTCGGCAAACGGCAAACTGGATCGCCGCGCCTTGCCGCAGCCCCAGCGCGCCCAAGACCATTACCGTGCACCGCGTAATGCGCTGGAACAGGCCTTGGTGCAGATCTGGCAAGACGTGCTGGGCCTGGAGCAAGTCGGCATCGACGATAACTTTTTTGAGCTGGGCGGCGACTCGTTGCAGGTGTTGAAAGTCATCTCGCAGGTCCGTCATCAGGCGCATTTGGGCTTCAGCCTGAAACTGCGCGACTTGATGCAAAAGCCCTGCATCGCGCAACTGAGCGGTTATGAACCGCACATTGCGGCCTTTGCGCCGAACCCTTTGTTGGCACTCAACAGCCGGGTCCATGAGGTGCCGCCGTTGTTCTGCCTGCACGCGGGGTTCGGCACGGTGTTCGACTATGAACCGCTGGCCCGTAAATTGGACGGGCGCCGCAGCGTCTATGGAGTGCAGTGCCGAATGTTGCTGGACCCGGCATGGCAGGAGGACTCCTTACAGGCCATGTCCCTGGCCTACGCCGGGCACATCCGCCAGCAGCAGGCCCACGGCCCGTATCACCTGCTGGGCTGGTCGCTGGGCGGTGCGTTGACCTTGCTGGTGGCGCAAGAGCTGGAGGCTCAAGGCCAGGAAGTGGCGTTTGCCGGATTGGTCGACAGCTACGTGGCGGGTACGGCGCAAGCCAGTGACGGGCGTGAAGATCTGCAGGACTTTTTGCGCTTCGTGCTGGGCGTGACGCAGGCCGAGGCGCAGATGCTGATGGCGAATGAACAGCACAGCGCCGAGCAGGTGATTGAAGCGGCGCAGACTACCCATGAACATGGCGTGTTAGGGGCGGCAGAACTGAGCCAGATCTTCGCCGTGGGTGCACGGCTCAAGCACTTGGCGTTGGCCCAGCGCTGCTTGCCGCACACTCGGGTGCAGGCCCACCACTGGTGGGTGGCAGGCCGTGAAGACGAGCGCCGGGTGCACGCGGCACAAATCGGCGCGGGCGCCAGTCATGAGGTGTTGAGTGGCGGCCATTACGAGCTGTTGCGCCATGCGCGATTGCTGGCGCAACTGGATGACCTGTTGGCTGTGCAGCTTGATCTGGCTTGAACGCGAGCACGCTCGCGCCTACGGTTTTTTGAGGAAAGTAGAAATGTCGGTGTTGCCCGAACTGGAAGCATTTTTAGAATTGGCTGAATTCAGCCGCATGACCGGCAAGACCCAGCCCATGCATGCGCTGACCCCGGCCCAGGCCCGCAGCGAGTTCGAGCAAAGCGCCAGCGTGTTTGATGTGCCGGTGACGGCAGTGGACAGCTACGACGTGCGGATTCCGGCGCGTGATGGCTTCAGCCTGTCGGCGCGGCTTTATCGTCGGCCTGGCCTTGAGGTCGGGCCGTTGCCGGTGGTGGTTTATTTTCACGGCGGTGGCTATGTCATTGGCAGCCTCGACAGCCATGATTCGCTGTGCCGCCGGTTGGCGGCGGCCGGGGATTTTGCCTTGCTGGCGGTCAATTACCGGCTGGCCCCGGAGTGGGTGTTTCCCACGGCCGTGCATGACGCCTGCGATGCAGTGAACTGGCTGCTGCGTGAGGGCCGTCAACATGGGCTGGACGCCTCGCGGGTGGCCTTTGCCGGAGACAGTGCGGGCGGAACCTTGAGCACGGTGTTATCGATTCTGGCGGTGCAGGAACCGCGAGAAGTCGCCATCGTGCCCCGTGCCCAAGTGCTGCTGTATCCCGTAACCGATGGCAGCTGCAAGCGTGACTCCCATCAGCGTTACGCCGAAGGCTACCTGCTCGAAACCGCGACCATGGACTGGTTTTACGGGCATTACGCCAAGGATGAACAGGTGCTGCAGGACTGGCGGATTTCGCCGTTACTGGCAACGGATGTCACCGGCCTGGCCCCGGCATTGGTGTACCTGGCCGGCTACGACCCGTTGTATGACGAAGGCCTGGCGTACGCCCGCAAGCTTGAACAAGCCGGTAACGATGTGCTGTTGCTGGAAGAACCCGGCATGACCCACGACTTTATGCGCATGAGCGGCTTGCTGGAGCAAGTGCCGGAGATCCATGGGAGGGTGGCGGGTTGGCTGGATAAAATGCTGGCAAATTAACCCGTTGGAGCTGCCGCAGGCTGCGATCTTTTGATTTTAAAGATCAAGAGATCGCAGCCTGCGGCGGCTCCTACACGGTTTAGTCGAATCCAATCTGCGCAATCAACCACATATTCGCCCCGCTGATCACGGCAAACAGGAACCACGCCAGCAGCTTTGTCGGCAGCCGATTTGCGAAAGGCCCCATGAGCGTAGGGTCGCTGGTCATGCGGATCAGCGGGTAGAGCGCAAAGGGCAGTTGCAGGCTCAGCACGACCTGGCTAAGGATCA
The DNA here is from genome assembly GCF_045830615.1 of Pseudomonas helleri. NCBI lineage: Bacteria > Pseudomonadati > Pseudomonadota > Gammaproteobacteria > Pseudomonadales > Pseudomonadaceae > Pseudomonas > Pseudomonas helleri. Next base: position 1,970,357 of record NZ_CP174501.1, read on the forward strand.
GCAGTTTGCCCACGGCGTCATCGCCCATCAGCCACACCCCGAGGAACGCCGGGATCAACGCCAGGCCACGGGTAATCAGGCGGCGCTGCCAGCAGGGGATGCGCAGGTTCAAGTAGCCTTCCATGATCACTTGCCCGGCGATGGTGCCGGTGAAGGTCGAGCTTTGCCCCGAGGCCAGTAATGCCACGCCAAACAGCACGCTGGCCATGGCGCCGCCGACCAGCGGGTCGAGCATGCGGTAGGCGTCCTGGATTTCGACGATGTCGGAATGGCCAGTCTGGTGAAAGGCGGCAGCGGCGAGGATCAGGATGGCGGCGTTGACCAGCAGGGCCAGGGTCAACGAACCGATGGTGTCGATGCGCGACAGGCGCACGGCGTCGAGTTTGCTGGCGTAGTCGCGGCCGGTCAGGCGGGTTTGCACGATGGAGGTGTGCAGGTAGAGGTTGTGCGGCATGACCGTGGCGCCAATGATGCCGATGGCGATGTACAACGGCGCGGCGTCGCTGATGGCGGAAAGGGAAGGTTTGAAGCCTTCGAAAACGTCCGGCCAGTAGGGTTTGATCAGCACCAGTTCAACGAAAAAACACGCGGCAATGGTCATCACCAAGGCCAGCATGATGGCTTCGAGGCGGCGGAAGCCTTTGCCTTGCAGCGCCAGAATCAACAGGGTGTCGAAGGTGGTCAGGGCGATGCCGAAGGTCAGCGAGCAGCCTAGTAGCAAGTGGAAGGCCAGCGCGCAGCCGAGTACTTCGGCGAGGTCGGTGGCGATGATCGAGATTTCTGCCAACACCCATTGAAACCGTGCCGAGCGCTGGCTGTAGCGTTCGCGGCAAAGTTGCGCCAGGTCGCGCCCGGTGGCGATGCCCAGGCGTGAGCACAAACACTGCACGGCCATGCCGGCCAGGCTGGCGAGCAATACCACAAACAGCAAGCTGTAGCCGTAGCGCGAACCGGCTTCGATGGCGGTGGCCCAGTTGCCCGGATCCATGTAGCCGATGCTGATCAACAAGCCGGGCCCGGCGAAGCGCAGCGCGCGTTTCCAGAACGGCGCCCTGGCGTCCACGGGGACGCTGCCGCTGACTTCAGGCGGGCAGAAGGGCGCGGTGGCGATTTTTGGCAGGCTGAATTTCAAACGCGGGCTCCGGGACTTTATAAATCAGTGTTAGCGAGGTGCAGGCAGTTGCAGCGGTGTCAGTAACGGCTGGCCACTAAAAAACGCCTGCAGGTTGTCGACCACCAATTGCACGGTGTCTTTGGCCGCTTCGGGCGATTGGCCGGCCACGTGCGGGGTCATGACCACGTTGCTGAGGGTTTTCAGGCCATCGGGGACCAAGGGTTCGCCCTCGAACACATCAAGCCCGGCACCGGCGATGGTGCCTGCGGCCAGGGCGGTGATCAGGGCTTGAGTGTCGACCACGCTGCCCCGGCCAATGTTGATCAGGTAGCCGTCGGGGCCCAGCGCTTGGAGTACGCTGGCGTCGACCAAGTGTCGCGTGCCCGCACCGCCGGGGGGCGCCAGCACCAGAAAGTCCACCGCGCTGGCCAGGTCGTGTACGTTGGCGCGGTAGGTGTACGGGCTGTCCGGGCGGGGTTGGCGGGTGTGGTAGCTGACGCTCATATCAAAACCCAGCGCGGCCCGTTTGGCGATGGCTTGACCCACTGCGCCAAGGCCGACAATGCCCAGGCGTTTTCCGGACAGGCTCGGCTGGCGTACTTTGATCCATTCGTTGCGGCGCACACTGGCGTCCGCCTGGGGTATGCCGCGCACCGTAGACAACAGCAGCGCCAGGGTATGGTCAGCCACGCACGAGGCGTTGGCCCCGGCGCCATTGGTTACTTTGATCCCGCGATTGCTGGCGGCCTGCAAATCGACTTCTTCATAGCCGGCGCCAATCACGCAGATGATGCCGAGCAAGGGCAGGGCGGCCATTTCATCATCGCGCAAACCCAGCGGGCCGCGGGTCAGCACGACGTTGATACGTGCGCCGTGAGTGGCGATGGCCTCGGCGCGGCTGGCGGCGCTGGGCGCAAGAATCAGTTCATAACCCTGGTCTTCCAGCAGATACAGACAGTCGTTAACCGTTTCAACCAGCACCAGCACTACGTGGCCCATGGGGAGACTCCAGACAGGGATGACCGAGAATGAGGCGAGATTAGCACCTCTGTCCCGGGGTTTTCCCTGTATCAACTTGATACAAACGCTCTATTTGGAGGTTTTTTCATCTGCGCGTCGGATGTTAGGCCTTTGCCTGCGTGCTGCGCTGGAGCCGAGCCGGGTCGGCCTGTTAAGATTCGCCCTTTGTTTTATCTTCACTTCGAGATCGCTCATGACCACCGTTCGCACGCGCATCGCGCCATCACCGACTGGCGACCCCCACGTAGGTACCGCTTACATCGCTTTGTTCAACTACTGCTTTGCCAAGCAGCATGGCGGCGAGTTCATCCTGCGCATCGAAGACACTGACCAATTGCGTTCGACCCGCGAGTCGGAACAGCAGATCTTCGACGCCCTGCGCTGGTTGGGGATCACCTGGAGCGAAGGCCCGGACGTAGGCGGGCCGCACGGTCCGTACCGTCAAAGCGAGCGCAGTGACATCTACAAGCAATACACCCAGGAACTGGTCGACAAGGGCTATGCGTTCCCCTGCTTCTGCACCGCAGAAGAGCTGGACCAAATGCGCGCCGAGCAAATGGCCAAGGGCGAAACCCCGCGTTACGACGGCCGTGCCTTGCTGCTGTCGCAAGAAGAAATCGACCGCCGCCTGGCCGCAGGCGAGCCGCACGTGATCCGCATGAAAGTGCCGACCGAAGGCGTGTGCGTGGTGCCGGACATGCTGCGTGGCGACGTCGAGATCCCGTGGGATCGCATGGACATGCAAGTACTGATGAAAGCCGACGGCCTGCCAACGTACTTTTTGGCCAACGTGGTCGATGACCACTTGATGGGCATCACCCACGTGCTGCGTGGCGAAGAATGGCTGCCATCGGCGCCAAAACTGATCCTGCTTTACGAATACTTTGGCTGGGAACAACCGCAGTTGTGCTACATGCCGCTGCTGCGTAACCCGGACAAGAGCAAGCTGTCCAAGCGCAAGAACCCGACGTCGGTGACGTTCTACGAGCGCATGGGCTTTATGCCTGAGGCCATGCTCAACTACCTGGGCCGCATGGGCTGGTCGATGCCGGACGAGCGCGAGAAGTTCTCGCTGCAAGAAATGGTCGATAACTTTGATCTGTCCCGTGTCTCCCTGGGCGGGCCGATTTTCGATATCGAGAAGCTTTCCTGGCTCAATGGCCAATGGCTGCGTGACTTGCCGCTGGAAGAGTTCGCCAGCCGCGTGCAGCACTGGGCGTTGAACCCCGACTACATGATGAAGATCGCGCCGCTGGTGCAGGGCCGGGTTGAAACCTTCAGCCAGATCGCGCCTTTGGCCGGGTTCTTCTTCGCAGGCGGCGTGCAGCCGGATGCCAAGCTGTTTGAGCACAAAAAGCTCTCCGGCGATCAAGTGCGCCAGTTGATGCAGTTGATTCTGTGGAAGCTCGAAAGCCTGCGTCAGTGGGAGAAAGACGCGATCACAGCGTGCATTCAGACAGTGGTGGAAGCCCTTGAACTGAAGCTGCGTGATGCCATGCCGCTGATGTTCGCTTCCATCACTGGCCAAGCCAGCTCGGTGTCGGTACTGGACGCCATGGAGATCCTGGGCCCGGACCTGACGCGCTTCCGTCTGCGTCAGGCGCTGGACCTGCTGGGTGGCGTGTCGAAGAAAGAAAACAAAGAGTGGGAAAAGCTGTTCAGCGCAATCGGCTGATACGTGTTTATTTGTAGTCGCTGCCGAAGGCTGCGAGAGGGGCCTGAGGTGTTTTGGAACAGCAGGGCTGCTATGCAGCCCATCGCAGCCTGCGGCAGCGACTACAAATTTTATCAGCGCGCCCCCCGTGTTTTCGGGGTTTTAAGGGTAAGTGGTTGTTCTCACGGCAAATTTTTTTAGAAATTTTTAAAAATAAGTTTGACAGCCTACCGATCCAGTCTTAATATGCGCCCCGTCCACACAGCAACACGCAACACTGACTGTTTGGGGCTATAGCTCAGCTGGGAGAGCGCTTGCATGGCATGCAAGAGGTCAACGGTTCGATCCCGTTTAGCTCCACCAAATTTTAGGTTCACTGCCTGGCCACACCGGCATTGAATCGATCAGCACTCAGCGCTGATCAAATAGAAGGTTTGTGTCCCCTTCGTCTAGTGGCCTAGGACACCGCCCTTTCACGGCGGTAACAGGGGTTCGAGTCCCCTAGGGGACGCCAGTTTCACAGAAGCAGCATTTCGGTGTTGCTCCGCCGCCAGGCGATAAATCGGGGCTATAGCTCAGCTGGGAGAGCGCTTGCATGGCATGCAAGAGGTCAACGGTTCGATCCCGTTTAGCTCCACCAATTTACAGTTCAATGCCGGGCCACACTGGCATTGAATCGATCAGTACTCAGCACTGATCACTGTTAGAAGGGTTTGTGTCCCCTTCGTCTAGTGGCCTAGGACACCGCCCTTTCACGGCGGTAACAGGGGTTCGAGTCCCCTAGGGGACGCCACGATTACCCGCTCTGCGGGATTTTTAAGGGTCATTCATTAATTGAATGGCCCTTTTGTTTTTCTGGCGTTCGGCCATTTCCATTCCTTTTGCCTTTGCCATCAGTCCGGGCCTGCCTCAGCGCAGACCGGGTGCGTTACACTGCGCGCTTTATTTGTAGGCAGGGAGACTGGCATGAATTGGGATCTGGCGACGCCGTTCATCATTGATCTGCAGGTGCAGAGCGAAGACATCGACGGTTTTGGCCATGCCAATAACGCCGCCTATGTGGTTTGGCTGGAGCGCTGCGCCTGGCGCCACTCCCAGCGCCTTGGGCTGGATTTGACTGAATACCGCAGGCTCGACCGGGCCATGGCGGTGGCGCGCCACGAAATCGATTATCTGGCCAGCGCCTATGAAGGGGATGAGCTGCAGCTCGCGACCTGGATTGTCGATTTTGACAAGCGCCTGCGTCTGACCCGGCACTTTCAATTGATCCGGCCAAGTGATGGCGCGACCTTGCTGCGCGCGCAAACCACGTTTGTCTGCATCGAACTGTCGACGGGCAAGCCCAAGCGCCTGCCGCCGGAGTTTCTGGAAGGCTACGGTTCGGCGGTCGTAGCGCCCTGATCGAGATACCGATTGGTTACATAACCCCGTAAACTGCCGCACGTTTTTTATGAGAGTCACCCATGCAAATTGCTTTGGCGCCGATGGAGGGGTTGGTCGACAACATCCTGCGTGATGTCCTGACCCGCACCGGCGGTATTGATTGGTGTGTGACCGAATTTATTCGGGTCACTGAACGGCTGTTGCCCGAAGCCTATATCCACAAGTTCGCCCCTGAGCTGCAACACGGTGCCAAAACCCGTGCTGGCGTGCCCCTGCGCGTGCAACTGCTGGGTTCTGACCCGGCGTGCCTGGCGGACAACGCGGCGCTGGCCTGCCAATTGGGCAGCGAGGTCATCGACCTCAACTTTGGCTGCCCGGCCAAGACCGTGAACAAGTCCCGTGGCGGTGCGGTGCTGCTCAAAGAGCCTGAGCTGCTGCATGCGATTTTGCTGCAGGTGCGCCGTACGGTGCCTGCGCATATCCCGGTGACGGCCAAAATGCGCCTGGGCTTCGATACGCCCGACAGCGCCAATGAATGCGCGATTGCTCTGGCTGAAGGGGGCGCCAGCCAGATCGTGGTGCATGCGCGGACCAAAATGGACGGCTACAAGCCGCCTGCGCATTGGGAGTACATCGCCCAGGTGCAAGAGGTGGTCAAGGTGCCGGTGTTTGCCAATGGCGATATCTGGTCGGTTGAAGACTGGCGCCGTTGCCGCGAAATAAGCGGGGCTGAAGACATCATGCTCGGTCGCGGTCTGGTGTCGCGCCCGGACCTTGCCCGGCAAATCGCCGCTGCGCGGGCGGGCGAAGAGGTGGTTGAAATGACCTGGGCCGATTTACAACCGATGATCCGCGATTTCTGGGCGCAAGCTGAGGCGCAACTGACGCCGCGTTCGGCGCCGGGGCGGCTCAAGCAGTGGTTGGCCATGTTGACGCGCAACTACCCTGAAGCCGTGGTGCTGTTCAATGCCATGCGCCGCGAAACCGACTGTGAAAAGGTTCGGCATCTGGTCAACAACCCGCCTGTGGAAGGCGCGTAAAAAATTTCAAAAAAGCCTCTTGAAATGATTTTGCTGATCCCTACTTAGGGGTTAAGCGATGCCGAAACCGGGTCGCGAAGACAAAATCTCGCTGAAATCAGGAGGCTAAATTATGAACACCGCATTTTCTCTGGCGCCACTGTTCCGTAATTCTGTCGGTTTTGACCGTTTTAGTGATCTGTTTGAAACCGCGCTGCGCAATGACTCCAGCGCTGGCTATCCACCCTACAACGTCGAGAAGCACGGTGATGACAGCTATCGCATCGTGATCGCGGCGGCAGGGTTCACCCAGAACGATCTGGACCTGCAAGTTGAAAAAGGTGTGTTGAGCGTCAGCGGCAGCAAACGTGAAACCTTCGGTGACAACACCGAAAGCAGCGCTGAAAAACCAGCATCAGGCGTGACCTACTTGCATCAGGGCATCGCGCAACGGGCATTCAAACTGTCCTTCCGTCTCGATGACCACATCGAGATCAAAAACGCGAACTTGAGCAATGGCTTGCTGAGCATCGACCTGCAGCGGGTGGTGCCCGAAGAAGCAAAAGCCAAACGCATCCCGATCAACAGTGGGGATCAACAGCCTGCTCTGCAAAACTGATGTGAGTCTGTGCTGGAACCCCGTCTAATAGGCGGGGTTCTTTTTTGCAGGAGGAGGGGGAGATTGCAACGGATCTGCAAGTGCGTGTTTCTATCGCCCGAAAGGGCCCAAAGCTTCAGCTAGTCTGCCAAGACAGGCCTCAACCTCAGGGCTTTGACTGGAGCTTTAGATGAAAAACAAACGCGCACGTGATTCAGAAACGGGTCTGTTTATTCCGTTGGAGGAGGCCAAGCGCCGCCCGAAAGAAACCACCGTCGAAACCATCAAGAAAACGCCCAAGCCTTCACCCAAGCGTTAACGGGCAACACACAGGCACTTGCTCCGACTCTCTCCCCGGGGCAGGTGCCTGTTTTTTATCGAGTGCCGTGTTACTCGGCGACATGGGCCGTTTTAGGTTGATGCTGTTGCAGGTTTTTGTCGGCTTTATAGCGCAGCGCTACGTCAGGCACGCTGCTGGCTTTGCCGGTTTCAACCCAGTTACGAATACGCCCGGCATCGGCAAAGTGAGTGTATTTACCGAATGCATCCAGAATCACCAATGACACAGGGCGATTGCCCATCTCAGTCACCAGCACCAGGCAGTGGCCTGCCTGATTGGTGAAGCCGGTTTTGGTGATCTTGATGTTCCATTTGTCTTTGTTGATTAAATGGTCGGTGTTGTGAAAGCCCAGGGTGTAGTTGGGTTTACGGAACGTCACCGATTTTTCTTTGGTAGTACTCAGCTGGCTGAGCATCGGGTAGTGGCGCGCGGCGGCGAGCAATTTGCTCAGGTCGCGGGCCGTCGAGACGTTGCGCGGCGACAGGCCGGTAGGCTCAACGTAATGGGTGTGCATCATGCCCAGGCTCTTGGCCTTGGCGTTCATGGCAGCAATGAACTTCACGTAGCCGCCCGGGTAGTGGTGCGCCAGGCTGGCCGCAGCGCGGTTTTCCGAGGACATCAGGGTGATCAGCATCATTTCGTGACGTGACAACTCGCTGCCCAGCTTGACCCGCGAGAACACGCCTTTCATTTCCGGGGTGTCGCTGATGTTGACCGAGATGTACTCGTCCATCGATTGCTTGGCGTCCAGCACTACCATCGCGGTCATCAGTTTGGAAACCGATGCGATGGGCACGACCACGTCCGGGTTGCTGGCGTAAATGACTTTATTGGTTTGCAGGTCGATCAGCAGCGCGCTGCCAGAAGCAATGTGCAGTTTCGACATGTCTCGGGGTGACATGGTGCCTTCCGTCGCTGCGGCGATTGAAGGAGCGGCTGTGCCTGTGAGAACTAAAAATAGGCTCAAAATCGAAAGATGAATTTTCACGCAGATTGACTCAATGATGGTTAGGGAATTCTGAACGGCAACCGTTGGTATACATATAACGTTACATTTTCTGAGTATGGATTAATAACGTTAGAAATGCCTGTATTTGCAGGGGGTTAGCAGAGAAATTTCACGCGGTAGGTGAGCCTGGGTATTGCGCGCCGTGCCGGTGAGGATTTTGCTGCTTCACAAGCCCGTGAAGCGTGCATCGCACGAGCCTAGCAGCGCAATGCTGTTGGCTGGCTGAACAGACGTTGCAGCGGGGAATCAAGGGGCCTTAAAACGCAAAACGCCCATGAGGTGTAGGCTCATGGGCGTTTTGCAGTTTAGGTGCCAGGGAGGGGCGGGTTACGGCTCCGGTTGAAAATGCAGCAAGTCCCCGGGTTGGCAATCCAGAGCGACACAGATGGCTTCGAGGGTGGCCAGCCTTATACCTTTGACTTTTCCTTGTTTGAGTAGTGAAAGGTTCTGCTCGGTTATCCCGATCATTTGCGCGAGGTCTTTGGACTTCATCTTGCGTGTGGCCAGCATGACGTCCAGTTTTATGGCTATCGGCATCGTGCCCTCTTAAACAAACTGCTCATTCTCTCTTGCCAACGAACACGCGTTGGACAAGCTGCGAGCGATGATCATAAGAGAGGCTGAGAGAAATAACGCAACAATATGTGACGGCTCAAAGTTAATACTGAGCAACCGTTCGCCTGCAGGTCGGGTGAAGGTAATCCATACACTCATCACCGGTGTCAGCACCAGGCTGGCCAGTACCCAGAGCAACACGCTCTTGCCCACTTTGCCCAGCAGGTCTGCCGACTCTGACGAAAAGTATTCGCCTTTGCTGTAGGCCAGAAACAGGCTGCGCAGCGCCAGTAAACCTTTTGCCAGTATCAGCAGCGGGATACTGGACAGGACGATCCCGCCAGCCGCTTGCCACCAGGGCATGAGCGAGATGTTGGCGTCCAGTTGGCCGATCATCGCGGTCAAGTTGAACCCGCCCGTGACAGTGTGCAGAGCATCCGGGAAAACCCAGTAAGCGATATTGGCCAGCAGCATGCTGACCACCAGTACCAATGTGGCGGTCGCCAAGATCCGGCTGCGATTGGCCAAGAGATCTGTTGTCATCGAACAATCCTTTTATGCGTAGTCATCGATTTAAGTGTCCGGAGGCTGCGCAGTCCTTCCGGGTAGGCCTGTGCAGTGGCTGTATCGTAATTCGATAATAAATGATTGTAAAACGATAATTTCATGGTGGCAGAATGCAGCTTGAGGTCTACGTGAATCCCGGGCAGGGGCGTGTTGCTTAAGTGCTACTGCGCAATTGTGTAAAATGCCGGCCTTTGAAATTGACCGGCCAGCCTGATGACCCCTGAAGCGTTAACCACCTTGCACCTGCATTTAATGACCACCCTGGAGGCTGCGCCTGCTGAGACACGGCGTATTTTCCATGGGCGCGGCCGCTGCTGGCCGAGCCTGGAGCAGTTGACGGTGGACTGGCTGCAAGGTGTGGTGTTGGTCTCGCTGTTCAAAGAGCCGGAGCCCGCCCAGCTTGAAGCCCTGAGGCAGATGCTGCTGACGATTGTGCAGTCGCCGGTGTGGCAAGCCTGTGGCGCCCACACGCTGGTGATGCAGCATCGCTACACGTTGCAAAGTGATACTGAATGGCTGGCGGGTGAGCCGGTGGACGAGTGGACGCTCACTGAAGGCGGGTTGCGCTATCAGGTGGACCTGGGCCGCAAGCAGAACAATGGGCTGTTTCTGGATATGCGTTATGGCCGTAACTGGGTGCGGGAGAACACTGAGGGTAAGCGGGTGTTGAATCTGTTTGCTTACACCTGCGGGTTTTCTGTCGCGGCCATTGAAGGCGGCGCTGAGCATGTGGTGAACCTCGACATGTCACGTGCGGCCCTGAGCCGTGGCCGGGACAACCACCGGCTAAACGGGCATGACACCGGCAAGGTGAGCTTCCTTGGGCATGAGTTGTTCAAGTCCTGGGGGAAGGTCAAAAGCCTGGGGCCTTACGATGTCGTCATCATCGACCCGCCTTCGTTCCAGAAGGGCAGTTTTTTGCTGACCAAGGATTACCAACGCGTGCTGCGGCGCTTGCCGGAATTGCTCACTGAAAACGGCACGGTACTGGCGTGCATGAACGATCCTTCGCTGGGCTCCGAATTTTTGATCAATGGCGTGACCGCTGAGGCGCCGAGCCTGCGCTTTGAGCAACGGCTGGAAAACCCGCCGGAGTTTCCGGATGCCGATCCTGAGTGCGGGCTGAAAGCGCTGGTGTTCAAGCAGGGCGTGTGACAGGCAAAAAAAAAGCCCGCGGGAGAGTGCGGGCCAAGGTTCATTGAATGAGCGGGGTCACTATACAAGTCGCCTGTTGTGACCACCGTGAAACAAAATTCATGAGCCGGGTGAATCTGCAGGCCCTGTAGGAGCGAACTTGCCTCGCGATCTTTTGATCTGATTTTCCCTCGCCCTAAGGAGAGGGAATATCGGCGAGGACGGTAGCCTCCCGCGGCTCACACGTTAGCGAGTGCGCGACGACTCAAACAGGAACCAGACGCGGCGTTCGGCTTCGTCGATCCAGTTTTCGAGCAGGCTGGTGGTGGCCACGTCACCCGACTCAGAGCACAGCTCGTGGGTGGCGCGCATGTAGGCGGCCAGCTGGATGTTGTCTTCGCGCAGTTCGGCAAGCATGTCTTCCGGGGTCACGAAATCAGCATCGTTGTCCAGCAGGCGCTGGAGCTTTTTGATATGCCCGATCGAGCGGATTGTGGTGCGCCCCAGCTTGCGCACGCGCTCGGCAATGGCATCGGTGGTGGCAAAAATCTGATCAGATTGCTCATCCAGCAGCAGGTGGAAGTCACGGAAGTGCGGGCCGGACATGTGCCAGTGGAAGTTCTTGGTTTTCATGTAAATGGCGAACGTGTCGGCCAGCAATGCATTCACTTCTGCAGCAATGTTGATGCGTGCTTCTTCGCTCAGCGCCGAAGGTGTCCGCAGATCGGCCTTTCTGCTTTCCTTGGCGGATTTCAGGTCTTTCATGGTCGTTCCTCGTGTTGGCTGTGAATAGGCTTAAACGAATGAATAGTGGGGCTGACTAAAGACCACGAACAGTGGTTCGTCAAACCCGCCGGGCGGCTCAATGAGGGTGGCTAAACGTTACGACCTGACGAAGAGCAAGATCGTTCAAGACTTTCACTGACCAAGTTGCGACCCTTTGTCGCTGCTTACTGCCGGGATGTTTTTTGATGCCTACTTCGCTTCCTCGCGTCGCTTTTACACGCGGCGCGATTGCTTGTTTGCCCTTAACCCTGGCCTGCGCGCCCTGGGGACTTTTAGCCGGTTCGACGGCGATTGATGCGCAATTGACACCGATGCAAGCCCAAGGGCTGTCACTTTTTGTGTTTGCCGGGGCGGCTCAATTGGTGGCCATTGGCATGATCAAAGGGGGCGCCAGTGCGCTGTCCATTTTGATCACCACGCTGCTGCTGACTTCGCAACACATCCTCTATGCGATGCATTTGCGCCCCATCGTCGCGCCCATGGAGGCAAAGTGGCGCGCCAGCCTTGGCTTTTTGCTGACCGATGAGTTTTTTGCCTTGGTCAGCCCGTATGACCAAAAAACCTTCAACCGCTGGTACGCCCTGGGCGTTGGCCTGTGCATGTATGTGGGCTGGAACCTGTTTACCTGCCTGGGGGTGATTGTCGGTAAAAGCATTCCGGGGCTGGATCAATTGGGGCTGGAGTTCTCGATTGCCGCGACGTTCATTGCCCTGATCACGCCGATTGTGCGCAATGTGCCAACGCTGATTTGCGTCGCCGTCTCGTTATTGAGCGTGGTGCTGTTCAGTTATTGGCAATGGGAGTCGGCGATTGTGCTGGCGGGGTTGGCGGGTATGACCGTCGGGTATCTGTGCAAACGGCTGGGAGCGTACTTCGCATGACGGTATGGCTGATTATTGGCGGGATGACGCTGATTCTGTTTTTTAACCGCTATCTGTTTCTCGAGCCGCGCTTGCCGATTCGCTTGAACCGCGGGGTTCGGGAATTTCTGGGGTTTGCGGTGCCGGGCATGTTGACGGCGATTTGCGGGCCGATCATTTTTATCAAGGATCACACCCTTGATCTGAGCCCCACCAACCCGTACCTGCTGGCGGCTGTGTGTGCGATAGGGCTGATGCTCTGGACCCGCAACGTGTTGCTCAGTGTCGTGTTAAGTGTGGCGTTGTTTTATCTGTTTCGCTGGTGGCTATAACTTGCGCTGCGGCGCGTGATTTGAACGGGCCGCTGACGGGAACACCGTCAATGACCACATACCAGCACGCCAGCAGACCGTCCGCGCGAAGCGGTTCGGGGACTGCGCTGCCGACAACCGACATGATACGGACCTTTGGCATAGGAACCTCCTGCTATCAAACAATGGCGCCACTTTAAGGCTTGGGCCCATGCGCAAAAAATCATTACGCGTGATAGTCGCCATTGATGCGGGTGAGGTTGTTTCCAGGCAGTTTAGTCGACGACTTGATCCAGCATTTGCATCACTTCATGGTCACTCAGCAAGCCCTGGCTAACCAGGTGTTGAGCCAGCAATGAAACCAGCTTGGCGGCGCGGTGGCCTTCAAGCTGTTTGAGTTCGGTCAGCGTGTTGTAGACCTTGGTGGAAGTGCACAGGCCTACAGTGCGGTGCGGGTTTTGTGTCGGCATACAGGTCGTCCTTGTTTTTATGGTGTGCGAAGTGTCACGGCCAGAGCGTCGAAAGTGTGTGCACGCTGATGCCGTAGTTTCAGCCAATACTGTGTCCAGTGCGTGACAATCGCAACCTCAATTCAAACCTGGCGGCAACTGAACAAGCCTGCCGCTGGGGTGTTGACTGCGATTACCAGCGTGGTGGGCCGTAATAACCGCGGGGTGGGCCGTAGTACACCGGATGTGGTCGGCCGTAATAGGCCGGTGCATAAACCGGTTGTGGTTGTACGTAAACTGGCTGCGCCTGGTAGTAGACCGGAGGCGCCTGCACATAAACCGGTTGTGGTTGCACATAGACCGGGTGTTCTACGTAAACCGGGCGTTGTTGGCTGGCGACTATCGAGCCAACAACCGTAGCACCGACCACTGCGCCAACCAGCGCCGGGCCAGCACCCCAACCGCCATGGGCGGATGCCTGGCCAGCGACAGCCAGGGCGCCGATCAGCAAAGCAACTTTGGGGAAGGTACGCATCATGACGATTCCTCTGCTTTCAACCCCGCGTCTTGGCCTGCACCAGGCCATATGAAATAGCGGGGATAACATTGAGACAATCTTTTTAGAAAAAATTGCAAAATGTTTCGGTAAAGTTTGTGTAAGGTCTTGGGCTCGCTGACACGTTTCAGCGAGCGCTATGATCCGGCAAATTTATCGCGGCAGCTTGAGCCGTTTATCCGAAAGCACGAGGAGATGAACATGCAAATGAATCCGAACAAAGACACCCGGCTATGCATCTCGATGTCAGGCAGACCCGGGAATTTCGGACTGCGTTTTCATAATCATCTGTATGAACAGTTGGGCCTGAACTTTTACTACAAAGCTTTCAGCCCCAAAGACCTCGCCGGGGCCATTACCGGCATCCGGGCTTTTGGTATTCGCGGTTGCGGGGTGTCGATGCCCTTCAAGGAGGCGAGCATTGCGTTGGTTGACGAACTGGACGCCTCGGCGCAGGCCATTCAGTCGATCAACACCATCGTCAACACAGACGGGCACTTGAAGGCCTATAACACTGATTACATCGCCATTGCGCAATTGCTGCGTGACCACCAGGTTGCCAAGGACACCACGTTCGCCTTGCGCGGCAGCGGCGGCATGGCCAAGGCCGTGGCTTCAGCCTTGCGCGATGGCGGCTATCACAATGGCGTGATCGTGGCCCGTAACGAGGCCACGGGTTCTGCGCTGGCGAAAAACCTCGGCTACTCATGGCAGGCAGAACTGGGCCAGCAACGGCCGCAAATGCTCATCAACGTTACACCGGTTGGCATGGCGGGCGGGGCTGAGGCCGATGATCTGGCGTTTGCTGCTGAGGCGATCGATCAGGCCGAGATCCTGTTTGATGTGGTAGCGATCCCCGTTGAAACGCCCATGATCATTCGTGGCCGAGAGCAAGGCAAACGGGTCATTACGGGTCTGGAAGTGATTGCCATCCAGGCGGTTGAGCAATTTGCCCTGTACACCGGCGTGCGCCCAACCCCGGAGCAGTTCCAGGCGGCGGTGGCCTTTGCCCGCAGTTGATGGTTGAGCCATAAAGGCCGAGATTCGGCCTTTATGGCGCTTAGCGCTTAAAGGTGCGCCAGTCGCACACCATTTTCGTCAACACGCAGGCTCACGGTGCCGCCGATGATCAATGGGCGCATGTCCGGGATATGGCCATTGGGAAACCCGAAAACTTTCGGGAAGGAATACTGGGCCACGCGTTCGGCAATGATTGATTGAGCAATGGGGCTGTGCGGCGACGTGTCATCCGCGATGTTTTTCATGCCGCCAATAATCAGGCCTTTAATCTTTTCAAAAGCCCCTGTCTGCTCGAGGCTTTTAAGGTAACGGTCAATCTTGTAGTAAGCGCTCTCACCGATTTCTTCGAGAAACAGAATGGCGTTGTCGTAATTGAAGTTAAAGCGGGTGCCAGAGAGTGCGGTCACGACGGTCATGTTTCCGCCAATCAGGGTGGCGCACGCCGAGCCCGGTTCATTGAGCAGGTTATTGTCCAGTTGGTACGTGGGTTTGATGCCTTTAAAGAGGTTGAAAATATTCTGATAAGAATCGGCTGACGGGGTTGGCGTGCTGATGATGTTTTGGCCGTGTACCGACTCAATTCCGTGCCTTGCCAGCAGGCTCTGCAAGAAGGTGATGTCGGAGTAGCCGATTAACCATTTGGGGTTATGTACGAAACGGCTCAGGTCGATGTGCTCGAGCAGTTGAACGCTGCCATAGCCGCCACGGGTTGCCCAGATGGCATCAATCGAGTCGTCGTCCAGCGCCCACTGCAAGTCCCTGAGTCGTTGTTCGGGCGTGCCCGCATAGGTGTAATGATGCGCATGTCTGGCGAGCGCAAACTCACCGTAAACAGGTGTATAGCCCTGCTCAATGATCATGTTGTGAGTGTGCGTCAGCAGGTCTGGATTAGACACAGCCCCGGCCGGGGAGACGATGGCGATCCGGCTGCCGGGTTTAAGGTTTTTAGGTGTTATTGAACACAAGGTCATTACTGAAACACTCCATGACGCCGTCGTTTAACGATATGAAGTGTTTAGCCTAGTCCTCGATCATCGGATGTATTTAAAGACGAGTCGCTTTAACGCGCGGGAAGGTTCCTGATAATGAGTGGCTTTTTTATAAGAGCCCCCGATGCCTGATTGAGCGGCGTGGCATCTGATGGGGGCTATGCAGGGTGCTATTCCAGTTCGCTCAAACGCGCTTCCAATGCCGCAATGCGTGCTTCGAGTGCTTCAAAGCGCTCAAGGGACACACCTGAAGGGCTGCGCTCGGCGGGTTGCTGGCGGGCGGCGATGATTGCTTCGATGTCTGCCGGGTCGCCCAGTGCGTGGGTATAGCGATCTTCGCGCTGGCCCGACTGGCGCGGAATGAGCAGTGCCAAATCACGGGCAATCAGCCGTTCGAGCTGATGCTGGACTTGTTCTGTGTCTTCAAAGTCATGCATGCGGTTGCTGCGGGTGAGCAATTCGTTGAGGGTTTGCGGGCCGCGTAGAAACAGCAGGCCCAGCAGAACGACTTGGGCAGGGACCAGCTCCAATGCCTTGTCGACTTTGTGCTCCCAACGATCGGCGCGACTGCCCATGACCAAACGGGTAAAGCCCTGGCCTTCAAGCGCACGCAAACTCTGGCCCACCTGGCCTTGGGTCAGGTTCATCACCGGCTCGCGGCTGGTTTTCTGGTTGCAGGCCAGTACCAGCGCATTGAGGGTCAGGGGGTAGGTTTCCGGGTTGGTGGCCTGCTTCTCGATCAAGGAACCGAGGATGCGGATTTCAGTGCTGTTAAGCCGAGCTCCGGTGTCGCTGTCGTGTTCAGTGCTCATCACGCTTTCCTTGTGCGTTTAAAAGGAGATCAGTGTGTTGCGATCACACCCAATTGTCATCCGCCCCTTATAGGTTCAACACTGACTAAAAGACAAGCCGCTTCTTACGCGGCGTATGCCTATAATCGCCGCACATTCACTTTCCGCCCACAGACTGTCGAGACTTTCATGACTATCTCTCTGTACGCTGCTTCTGTTCCTGTATTCAAACAAATGCTCAACGCCCTGAGCGGTGTGCTGAGCAAAGCTGAAGCTCACGCCGCAGCAAAGAACATTGACCCGAGTGTGTTCCTGCAAGCACGCTTGGCTCCGGACATGTTCCCGCTGGTGCGTCAGGTGCAAATCGCGGTTGATTTCACCAAGGGTGTTTCGGGCCGTCTTGCTGAGATCGAGCTGCCTAAATACGATGACAGCGAAGTGACCTTTGCTGACCTGCAAGCCCTGATCAGCAAGGTGCTGGCGTTTGTTGACGGCATTACGCCTGCGCAAATCGATGGCAAGGAAGGGATCGAAATCATTACCCGTCAGGGCACGCCGAAAGAAAAACGCTTCACCGGCCAGGCTTACCTGCTGACCTACGGCCTGCCGCAGTTCTTCTTCCACGTGACCACCGCTTACGCGATTCTGCGCCACAACGGCGTTGAAATCGGCAAGCGTGACTACATGGGCGCGTTCTAAGCATTGCGCCAAGCCACGCGTGACAGACTCAGGAGCACCCGCGCGGGTGCTCCTGTTTTGTAAGGCCTAGGCCTGTTCTTCTTCGGCCAGGCACACAGCAGCGGTAAACAGCACGTCGGTTGACGAGTTGAGTGCGGTTTCAGCGGAGTCCTGCAGGATGCCGATGATGAAACCGACCGCCACCACCTGCATGGCAATTTCGCTCGGTATGCCAAACAGGCTGCACGCCAACGGAATCAACAGCAGCGAGCCCCCCGCAACACCCGAAGCGCCACAGGCGCACACGGCCGCCATCACGCTGAGCAGAATCGCGGTCGGCACATCCACCTCAATCCCCAACGTGTGCACGGCTGCCAGCGTCAAGACGGTAATGGTGATTGCCGCCCCCGCCATGTTGATGGTCGCGCCCAGTGGGATCGACACCGAGTAGGTGTCTTCATGCAAGCCCAGACGCTCACTCAGCGCCATGTTGACCGGAATGTTGGCCGCCGAGCTGCGGGTGAAGAACGCGGTGATTCCGCTTTCACGCAAGCACATGAACACCAGCGGGTACGGGTTGCGGCGCAGCTTCCAGAACGCGATCAGCGGGTTGACCGCCAGGGCCACAAACAGCATGCAGCCGATCAGCACAGTGAGCAGGTGCAGGTAGCCCAGCAGAGCGCCAAAACCGGAGGTGGCGAGGGTCGCGCTGACCAGGCCGAAAATACCCAATGGCGCGAAGCGAATCACCACGCGCACGATCAAGGTCACGCCGTTGGACAAGTCATTGAGTACGGTGCGGGTGGTTTCGCCCGCATGGCGAACAGCAATGCCCAAGCCAATCGCCCAGGCCAGAACGCCGATGAAGTTGGCGTTCATCAGGGCGCTGACCGGGTTGTCCACCGCGCTCAACAGCAGGCTTTGCAAGACCTCGCTGATGCCCCCGGGAGCGGACACGGTGATGTCTTCGGTGAGCAGAATCAGGCTGGACGGGAACAGCGTGCTGGCGATCACGGCGACAACTGCTGCGGCAAACGTACCGATCAAATACAGCACCAGGATTGGGCGGATGTGGGTGACTTGCCCTTGTTTGTGGTTGGCAATCGAGGCCATGACCAGCACAAACACCAAAATCGGCGCCACGGCTTTCAGGGCGCTGACGAACACCTTGCCGACAAAGGCCACCGAGAGTGCCGCAGCAGGTGCCAGCCAGGCCAGCAAAATACCGGCAATCAGACCGATGACAATTTGGGTCACCAGGCTGGTGCGTTTGAGCGTTTGCAGCAGAGTAGGTGGAGCATCAGTCATAGGAGTGTCTCTAGTTGTTGTGGGTGGCGCATTCAAAGACTCTGGCGTTGACTCAATCTTTAGCCGGCAGGTAATAACAACCAGCAGCCGCGCTTAAACGTGTTGAGTTAAGCAGAGTAGGGGGCGGATTCAGTCATGCGTGCTGAGCACGCTTGTCTGACTAAGGTCAGAACGGGGGGCGGACTTTACCATACAGAAGTAGGAGCTTTCCTACGTAAGGGCGATCTGCCGCACCTTAGCGCGTAGGTCTATAGCGCCAACTCCCCATGCTGGCGAAGCATTCTGTTACCATTGCGCATCCCCCACTTTCTTTAAATCAGCGGGCCTTTCGGGCTTTCGCTGGCGTTGTCGTCTTTGGAGTTATTCATGCTGTTGCCCATCCTGCTGCTGTCTGCGGCCGGTTTCACCGTGCTCACCACCGAGTTCATTATTGTCGGGCTGCTGCCCGCGATCGCCCGTGACCTTGAGGTCAGCGTGTCGCAGGCCGGTTTGCTGGTCACGTTGTTCGCCTTCACCGTGGCAGCGCTGGGGCCGTTTTTGACGGCCTACTTCGCCCGCTTTGAGCGCAAACGCCTGTTTATCGGCATTTTGCTGATGTTTGCCTTCGCCAATACTGTGGCCGCGCTGGCGCCGAATATTTGGGTCATGGCGTTTGCGCGGTTGTTGCCTGCGCTGGGCTTGCCGGTGTTTTGGGCGCTGGCCAGCGAAACCGCCGTCAACATTGTCGGCCCTGAGTACGCGGGCCGGGCGATTGCGAAGATCGGCTTCGGGATTGTCTGTGCGACGGTGTTCGGTATCCCGGTCGGGACGTTGATCTCGGATGCCTGGGGCTGGCGCAGTGCGTTCGCAATTCTGGCCGTGATCGCGCTGGCCAAGGCCTTGCTGCTGTGGGTGTATTTGCCGGCAGTCAAAGGCGTCAAAGAGGGTGTCACCTTGCGTTCACAGTTTGGCCTGCTGCGCAGCCCGCTGATGATCGGGCATATCGTGCTGTCAGTGCTGGTGTTCAGCGGCATGTTCACGGCCTACACCTATCTGGCCGATATCCTGGAGCGCCTGGCCGGGTTTGACGGCACGCTGGTGGGGTGGTGTCTGATGGGCTTTGGCGCTGTTGGCCTGATTGGCAATTCGTTGGGCGGGCGCATGGTAGACCGCCACCCGCTGATTGCGTCGATGGTGTTTTGCGCGTTCATGATTGGCGGCATGGTGGCGCTGGTGCCGAGCATTCACTCTACGCTGGGGCTGGCGGCCGCGATGGGCGTTTGGGGGGTAACCCAGGCGGCGCTGTTTCTGGTCAGCCATGTGCGGCTGATGAAAGCCGCGCCGCAGGCACCAGCCTTTGCCGCATCGTTGAACATTGCCGGGGCCAACCTGGGGATCGGCCTTGGCGCGCTGTTTGGCGGGCATGTGATTGATACCTACGGGCTGGGCAGCCTGGGCTTCGCCGGAGCCGGTTTTATTCTGGTATCGATCATCCTTGCATCGCTGCTGATGACGATGAAGCCGCGGGCGGCCTGCGCCTGATCAACGGCTTTCGGTAAACAGCTCCCGTCGCGCCCCCTCGGTAATCGCCACGATGCCGGGGTGGAGGATCTTGCGCTCGACGGTAATGGCATAAAACGATTCGGTGACGGCCTCGGTCTGGCCGATCAGCTCAACGTCAAATTGGCGCATGACCTCGTCGGCGATCACGCTGGGGGCGATAAACACGCCGGTACCTGATTGGCCAAACGCCTGCATCAGCGCGCTGTCATCGAATTCACCGACAATCCTAGGCTGGATTTTCAGCTCGGCCAGCCAGCGCAACAGGCGCGTGCGGATCACTGTTTCCGGGCCCGGGATCAGCAGGGGCGCGTCTTGCAGGCTCTGCGGGAAGTGTTCGGCATACGCTTGGGCGAGGCTTGCGGTGGCAAAAAAACTGATTCCACATTCGCCAAGCTTTTGGCTTAGGCCTTTAATGTCTAGATGGGAAGGCATCGGGCTGTCGGAAATGACCAAATCAAGCCGTTGAATCGCCAGATCCGCCAGCAGCCGGTCGAGCTTGTCTTCGCGGCAGGTAATGCGAACGGGTTTGTCCAGCTCCATGGTCGGGGCGATCAGCCGATACACAATCGACTTGGGCACTACATCGGCAACCCCGACCCGCAAGATCAATTGTTGCTCTTTGGGCGCCATGCGCAGCATGCTTTCCAGCTCGGCGCCCACCTGGAAGATCTGTTCGGCGTAGGGCAGCACCTGGCGCCCGGTTTCGGTCAGCTCCAGTTGGCGCCCGACCCGGCGAAACAAGGGCAGGCCGTAGGTGTCTTCCAGCAGGCTGATTTGCCCGCTGATGGTTTGTGCTGTCAGGTTCAATTGCTCGCAGGCGCGCACGATGCTGCCGGTTTTGGCAACGACCCAAAAGTAATGGAGTTGGCGGTAATTGAGCATATGATTGGCAACACTTCGTAAAAACCGAAGTATAGCGCTTAAAAATACGAATTTTCCTGAAGTGTCTGGCTCTCTAAAATCGCGCGTTATTCGCAGGCCACGTTGCTGGCCGCAGGTTTAAAGAGGACACGTCACGATGAAGATTCAAAAAGCAGGTTATGCCGCGCTGTTGGCGTCCACCTTATTGCTGGTGGGCGGTTGTGATCAGGCAGAAAAAGCCGCGCAGCAGATGCTCAGCAAAACCGCTGAGGCTGCCAAGCAGGCCATTGATGACACCCACAAGGCGGCTGAGCAGGCGCTCAACGACGCAACCGGCGGGCGCTTGATTGAACAGCAGCCACCGGCTGAAGAAAATAAAGAAACATCGCACACTATTTAAGTTGTCTTACAGAAGGGTCAGAACACACCTATGGAATACCTTTTAGAACTGGCGGTCAGCCCTACGGCCTGGATTGCACTGGCCACGCTGATCGTGATGGAAGTGGTGCTCGGGATCGACAACCTGATCTTTATCTCGATTTTGACCAACAAGCTGCCTGAGCAATTTCGTACCAAGGCCCGCCGTATCGGTATCGGCCTGGCGCTGATTCTGCGCTTGGGCTTGCTCAGCACCATCGCTTACATCGTGCAGTTGACCACGCCGGTATTCGAAGTCTTGGGGCAGGCGTTCTCCTGGAAAGACATGATTCTGATCGCGGGCGGCCTGTTCCTGGTCTGGAAAGCCACCAGTGAAATTCACCACAACATGACCCCTGATGCCGAGGACAAGGCCGAGAGCGTGTCGTCCAAAGTTGCTGTAGGTTTTGCCGCTGCGATCGGTCAGATCCTGATGCTGGACCTGGTGTTCTCCATCGACAGTATCGTTACGGCGGTCGGTATGACCGAGCACTTGCCGATCATGGTGATTGCGGTCGTGGTGGCGGTGATGGTGATGTTGCTGGCTTCGGAGCCTCTGGCCAAGTTCATCAACGAAAACCCGACCGTGGTGATGCTGGCACTGGCGTTCCTGATCATGATCGGCATGACCCTGATCGCAGAAGGTTTTGGCGCTCATGTACCAAAAGGCTACGTGTATGCGGCGATGGCGTTCTCCGCCACCGTAGAAACCTTGAACATTCTCGCGCGTCGCGCTCGGGAAAAACGTCAGGCTGTCGTGACCAAGTAAGCGCAGGCTGCCACTTAAAAACCGTCCATCCTTGTCAGGGTGGACGGTTTTTTTGCATTTAGTGCGCGTTGGCGGTGGTAGCGGCCGGTTGGGCGGGTTTTTGCTTGGGTTCTGGCTGGGGTTGCGGATGATGATGACGGCTGATGCGCATCAGGCCCCAGAGCATGGCGGCGGCAACGGCCAGCCACCCGGTGATCAGCAAGATAATGGTCAATGTCGGGCTCATAAGTGCCTCCTTTGCCCACGACGGGCATAAACACACTTCAGATGACAGTCTAGCTTGAGCAGTGTTTCAGTCTATTGACCAAAGGTCGTGCTGCACCAACTGATTGGCTCTATGTAGGAACTTTCACTGTGCTTTAAGGCTATACCAGACCCTGTTGGCGCCCTATGATCGTCGACCATGGCAGACCTTGCGGTCTGGCGTTCATTCAAAGCGAGGGCGTATGCAGGGACTGAGTGGATTGAAAGGGCTGCGTCTGTGGCTGCTGGCCGCATTGGCCGTGACTGTTGTGGGGTGTGCCAGTGTTGACCAGGCGCAAATGCGTCACCTGCCAGAGCGGGTTGAGCTTAACGGCGTGCCCTTTTTTCGCGGTAACGCCCATCAAAGCGGCCCGCAGGTGCTGGCCAGCATGCTGGGTGAGCAGCGCATCAGAATCACCCCGGGCCTTTTGACCAAGCCACTCAAACTGCCAGAGGCCGAAGCTTCGTTGCAAGGCAACATGGAGCAACTGGCCGGGCAATACGGGCTCATGGTGTACCGGCTGGATCCTGCGCTCACAGCGCTGTTGACCCAGGTTGCCGCAGGCCACCCGGTGATGGTGCGCTTTATGGAGGGGCGAGTCTGGAGCGAACCGCGTTATGCAGTGCTGGCGGGCTATGACCGCAACAAACAAACCGTATTGTTGCGTGCGGGCATGGATCGGCGCCGGGTCATGGACTTCAGCAAGTTTGAGTCCAGCTGGAAGGATGCTGGCAGTTGGGCTGTACTGATTTTGGCCCCGGACCAACTGCCGGTGAATGTCGACAAAGAACGCTGGTTAAAGGCGGCTAACGACCTGTCCCGCTTGGGCCAGGAACAAGCAGCGAGCAAAGCCATCAAAGCCCTGCAATAACAATCCACTGTAGGAGCGAGCTTGTCTCGCGATCTTTTGATCTTTTAAAAGATCGCGAGACAAGCTCGCTCCTACAGGGTGTGGCGCACACAGCCCCTGTAGCAGTTGACGAGCTTTGCGAGGCTACGTCCGGGCGCGCAGCGGCCGCCAACCCTCCCACTCGGTACAACGACCAAAATCAAAAGATCGCGAGCCCTTTCTTTAGCCCTTTAAAACCCGAACTTGTCACGCAGGCTGTAATACCAGGCGCCCAACGCCGTCAGCGGTGTACGCAACAATTGCCCGCCGGGGAAAGGGTAGTGCGGCAAGTCAGCAAACGCATCAAAGCGCTCAGCCTGCCCGCGCAGCGCTTCGGCCAGCACCTTGCCCGCCAGGTGCGTATACGTCACCCCGTGCCCGCTGCAACCTTGGGAGTAATAGATGTTGTCGCCAATGCGCCCAACCTGCGGCAAACGGGACAGCGTCAGCAGGAAGTTGCCTGTCCATGCGTAATCAATTTTCACGTCCTTGAGCTGCGGGAACGCCTTGAGCATCTTCGGCCGAATAATCGCTTCAATGTTGGCCGGATCGCGCGCGCCATACACCACACCACCACCAAAGATCAGGCGCTTGTCGCCGGACAGGCGATAGTAGTCGAGCAAATAGTTACAGTCCTCGACACAGTAATCCTGAGGCAGCAGCGTTTTGGCCAACTCCTCGCTCAGCGGTTCAGTGGTAATGACTTGGGTGCCACACGGCATGGACTTGGACGCCAGCTCAGGCACCAGATTGCCCAGATACGCGTTGCCCGCCACGATAATGAACTTGGCACGAACCTTACCTTGTGGCGTATGCACCACCGGGTTGGCACCTCGTTCGATGCGCACAGCGGGCGACTGCTCGTAAATCGTGCCCCCAAGGGACTCGACCGCAGCCGCTTCGCCCAACGCCAGATTCAGCGGGTGGATATGTCCGCCGCTCATGTCCAGCAGGCCGCCCTGGTAGAGGTCACAAGCAACCACTTCGCCAATACGGCGTTTGTCCAGCAGCTCCAGTTGTGTATTGCCGTAGCGCTCCCACAGCTTCTTCTGTGCTTCGAGGTGGCCCATTTGCTTGCTGGTGATCGCGGCAAACACACCACCGTCTTTTAAATCGCACTGGATCTGATACTTGGCAACACGGTCACGAATAATCTTGCCGCCTTCAAAGGCCATCTGGCCTAACAGCTGGGCTTGCTTGGCGCCGACCGTGCGTTCAATCACATCAATGTCGCGGCTATAACTGTTAACGATCTGGCCGCCGTTACGCCCTGACGCGCCAAAACCTACTTTGGCCGCCTCAAGCACCGTGACCTTAAAACCGTGCTCCAGCAGAAACAGAGCACTCGACAGTCCGGTATAACCGGCGCCGATCACACAGACATCCGTTTCAACCTCATCCTGCAGGGCAGGGCGCTCCGGCGCCGGATTAGCCGAAGCCGCATAGTAGGACTGGGGATAAGGTGTGTTCGCCATTCTGCAACCTCTGTTTTATATTTTTTACGAGTGCGCCCGATGCTACCTCAGTTGAAATTCGCCCGCCAGCCAGCGCCAACTGAGTATTTTCGGGGTGAAAATAAAAATTTCGACTATTCATGGGGTTAGCTGCAAAAAAGGTGTTGACACCCCTCCGCAAATCTATAGAATGCGACCCCACAGCAGGCACGTAGCTCAGTTGGTTAGAGCACCACCTTGACATGGTGGGGGTCGTTGGTTCGAGTCCAATCGCGCCTACCAAACAAAATCCGCTCTGCTGGGCGGTCTAGAAGGGCTCACCGAAAGGTGGGCCCTTTTTTGTTGTTTGCGATTTAACATCCTTCTCTCAATACATCAGATTTGTCCTCGCCTCAAAGTCGCTACGCGACTGCGAGACGACGCGAACTCTGTTTGCGCGCGTTGACATTATTTGTTGCATTCTGTCTCTATCATGGTGTAGCGGTTGCTGTGCTCTGAGCATCCGTTATAACCTGCGCCTGAGATTGGGCGAAAAAGCTCGTTCTTTACGAGTTCCCCCATCGGTTATGAGTGGCTGGCTATGAATACCTCGGCAGAAAAGAAAAGCCTCGTGGCGAACAAGTTAGCGCTTGTATGCGCTCTAACGGTGTCTGCGTGGGCTTTTGCCGATAGCGGATCCTCTGTCGAGAAATCATCCTACCCAAAGGCCGAGAGCCTGATTGGCGCTCCAATTGGCTCTGATATTCTTGAGAAAATTTCCCTGCTGATCTCGTCGCTGGAACAGAACGGTCCGGTACTTGACCGCGTCTATGCTGATATCCATGCGGGTCGGCTCGGCGAGGACTTATTAAAGGGGCATCCTTTCGCCATGATGAGCGAGATGTTTAGTCGCGCTCTTTCGGAGATCAAAGGCTTTAAAGGTACGGGTGAGCTAGGAATCAATGGTGACAAGCTTATTTTGTTGCTGGCCGAGATGCGTTACAAATCGGATCGCAATGCCAACCTGATCCGGCAGATATGTAATGATCCGAAACCTTACGTCAGCAGCATTGATCGTGAAGGGCTTGTAGCCCTAGCCAAACTTGGTCGTGAGAACTCTGCCTCATTCAATTCTTAGCCAAGTGATTTGGTTGGGGATTTCGGAGCTATCAACAAACGATACGTGGCGAACGCTTTGGTACTCGGGCCTTGATGTCAAACATGGCGGCCCGCAGAGATTGCCGGGCCCCTTAAGCATAACCATTACTGCACTGAGCTCTCAGTCAAATCCAATTACCAAAACGCGCCTGTCGCCAAGCAGGCGCGTACTGCTTTAGTGCGTGCTCACGCTGTCCAGTGACTTGTCGACGTACGCCTGGGCGAGTTCTGCCAGGTGCACGAGCGACAACACTAAGTGGCGCTGATGCCCGCTCAAACCATTCCCCGCCTCAATCGCCGAGGCGCCCAGGCAGCGCAATAAGTCTGACGCTTGGGCCAAAGCCGCTTCTGAATTAACGCTGTCAGGGATTGCATACGCGGACGGGTCCGCGTGGCGAGAGGGCTTTTGGTCGAGCAGGTAAAAATCCAGAGCGCGATTAGCGGCGACACGGTCGAGCGACAGCTCATGGCTCGCAGCAGCCTCAAGGGATAACTCAGGCGGGTCGGGAACTATCTTTTTCATAGCGGTGACTCCAAACACTGTTTAAGGAGGCTGTCACTTATCGCTACTAAACGAATGAGGTGGCAGCCGTGCACAGGTTAGTAGACCGGCGTGTTTGGAAACCGGCGTGCTCGAAAGCACCCTGCGCACGGCCACCATAAAGCAGAGGCCAAAAAAAGCGCCTCGCGAAGGTGGCGCTATGCGCCAAACTCTAAAAACCGAGCTACTAAACCCGACTGCTGTTTTTTTCAGCAGTGGGCCGAGACTAGTGCCCGATGTTGGCCGACGCAAGCGCGCGAGATTTTCTAGGATGTTTCGTCGGATTGAAAGGGAAACGTCGTACGAAATGCCTGATTTTACGCAGGCGGCCCCTCCAAAATCATGAGGTGGGACTAGTCTTTTTATTGGAGACGGCAGGGCACCTTTTATTTTTCTGCGGTGGTTCGCTCCGTCAATTCAGTGCCGTTATTTGTAACAGTAGTGAGATAGGTTTGAGTTTCGGCATTTCGCTGTTTTTTGGTTGGAAGGCCCGCCGTTAGCGGGTTGCAGGGCGGCAGGCGCAGCCGCGGTGCAATTGAAGGGCTATCGCGTCAATTTCAAAATTTCCGAAATGTCAAAATAATGACGAATAGGATCTTTTTTTTTAATTGGATCCCAGATTTAAGGTCTGACATATTCAAAATATTGACGATGCCATACTGATGGCCTACCTTGAAGCTATCGATGTGGCGTGCAGATGTCCTTTAATAAAAAGCCAGCGTCACGGGAATTCTCTATGAACCGTACAGATGACATATCGAGTCTTTTCAGCAGATTCGGAGCAAGTGCTGGTAGTTATCACGAGTTCGAAAGCCAGATCGATTACAAAGAGAACCCCCCTGTACCTGAGCCGGAAAAAGCCCCGGCCAGCCCTGAAGTTGCGGTGACTATTGAAGTAGTCGCAGACAGTGCTGAAGCGCCGCTCAGCGAACCCCTTGTTTCAATCGAGCCTGTCGCTTCAATGCCGGAGCAACCCGTCAGCGAGCCTGCAGCCGAGCCCGTACCGCTTGCCGAGGTAGAGCAAAATCTGGCACACCCTGTAGACGCTCAACTCGTTCCACCCACCTCGCAACCCCTTATTACACAGCCATCTCTGGCGGTCTTGCCTGCTGCACCCAACCGTTTGCGCAATCTGCTCGCCGAGGTGGTTCAGGCCCGTGAGGTTGAGGCGCAGGCGCTGGCAGAAGAGGCCGTGCGCCAAGAGGCTGCGCGGGGCCGTCCGGCCAAGTGCAAGGCGCATGTTGTGGTGGTGGTGTCGCTCAAGGGCGGTGTTGGTAAAACCACCTTGGCGGCCGGGCTGGCCAGCCGTTTGCGTCTGGAGGGCGGCCGCACCCTGGCCATCGATCTGGACCCGCAAAACGCGTTGCACTATTACCTTGGCGTCGAGCAGGGCGAGTCCGGCATCGGCAGCCTGAACGGGGCAGGGCACCCCTGGCATGACAGGCTGCAACCCGGCTTTGATGGCGCCTTGTTGCTGGCCTACGGCGTGTTGGGCGACGAAGAAAATCACGCATTGATGCATGCCATGCACGAAGACCGCCACTGGCTGGCGCGCCAGTTGGACAGCATGGACTTGGGTGCAAGTGATGTAGTGCTTATAGACACCCCGACTGGTTCTACAGCGTCACTGGCACAAGCCCTGGATGTGGCCGACGAAGTAATTGTGGTCACCACGGCCGATGCGGCCAGCTTCAACACACTGGACCCGATCGATCGCCTGCTGAATGCGCCCCATGCCCGCGCCGCGTCTTCACATTGCACCTATGTGGTGAACCAGTTCGACGTCAGCCGTGAGTTTTCACGGGACATGCTTGAGGTGTTCAAGCGCCGCCTTGGGCAGCAGTTGATCGCGGTGGTGCCTCTGGACAATACCCTGGGTGAAGCGCTGGCCTACGGACGCAACCCCATGTCGGCGGCCGAGACTTCGCCAGCGAGTGAGGGCGTGTTGCTGCTTGCCGAACAACTCAAGGCCCGGTTCAAAGCCTCGCGTGCTCAAGGGGTTGAAGCCCAGTGATAACGACCACTCCAGAAGCCGATGCGGCCGCCCCGCCAACCCGCACTCAGCGTTGGGCCCAGGCGATATCTGATCGCATTGAACAGTGGCCGGCCGGGCTGCGTCACGCGCTGGGCCTGGGCGTGATGCTGATCTGCGTGGTGCTGGGCACTTTTATCATCATTACGCCGTTTGAGTTTTATGCGCAGTGCATGTTCGCCGTGGGCTGTTTTGCGGTGGCGCTGGTATTGCGCAAAATACCGGGCCGCCTGACGGTGTTGATTCTGATCGGCCTGTCACTCACCGCTTCGCTGCGTTACATGTACTGGCGCGTTACGGCGACCCTGGACTTTGAAAACTGGCTCGACAGTGCGTTTGGCTACGGCCTGGTACTGGCCGAACTGTATGCCCTGGCGGTGCTGGTGTTCGGCTACCTGCAAACAGCCTGGCCGCTGCGTCGCCAGCCGGTGCTGCTCAAGGGGCCGCCCAGTGAGTGGCCGGTTGTCGACGTGTTTATTCCGACCTACAACGAAGCGCTGGATATTGTAAAGCTGACGATTTTTGCCGCTCAGGCCATGGACTGGCCCAAGGACAAACTGCGCGTTCATGTGCTCGACGACGGCAATCGCAAAGACTTCCGTGATTTCTGCGAACAGATCAACGTTGGCTACATCACCCGCGACAATAACCGTCATGCCAAAGCCGGCAACCTCAATGAAGCATTGAAGGTGACCAGCGGCGAGTACGTGGCCTTTTTCGATGCAGACCACGTGCCAACCCGCTCGTTCCTGCAAATCAGTATTGGCTGGTTTTTGAAAGACCCCAAGCTTGCGATGTTGCAGACCCCGCACTTCTTCTTTTCACCGGACCCGTTTGAAAAAAACCTTAACACCTTCCGCTCGGTGCCTAACGAAGGGGAGTTGTTTTACGGCCTGGTGCAAGACGGTAACGACCTGTGGAACGCGACCTTTTTCTGTGGTTCTTGCGCGGTATTGCGCCGTGACCCGCTGCTTGAAGTGGGCGGCGTGGCAGTAGAAACCGTGACCGAAGACGCCCACACCGCGCTAAAACTCAACCGCGCGGGCTACAACACGGCGTATCTGGCGATTCCGCAGGCAGCTGGCTTGGCCACCGAAAGTTTGTCCCGTCATATCAGCCAGCGGGTGCGCTGGGCGCGGGGCATGGCGCAGATCTTTCGCACCGACAACCCGTTGTTCGGCAAGGGCTTAAAGCTGGGCCAACGGCTGTGCTACCTCAACGCCATGCTGCACTTTTTCTACGGTTTGCCGCGCTTGGTGTTCTTGACCGCACCGCTGGCGTATCTGTTTTTTGGTGCGCAAATTTTCCATGCCACCGGCTTGATGATCATGGCCTATGCGTTACCGCATATTTTCCATGCGGCGTTGACTAACTCGGCGATTCAGGGGCGCTTTCGCCACTCGTTCTGGAACGAGGTGTACGAGACGGTTTTGGCCTGGTACATCATGGGGCCGGTGCTGATGGCGCTGGTCAAACCCAAGTTCGGCGGTTTCAACGTGACCAGCAAGGGCGGGATCATCGATCAGACCTTCTTTGACTGGAAGCTGGCCCGGCCTTATATCGTGCTGCTGGCCATCAACCTGGCCGGGATGATTTTCGGCTTTGTGCAACTGGCAGTGGGCAGCGAAGGGGCGGTCGTTACCTTGCTGATCAACCTGGTGTGGACGGTCTACAACCTGATCATCACCAGTGCGGCCGTGGCGGTTGCCAGTGAAACCCGCCAGGTACGTTCTGAACCTCGGGTGGCTGCTGTCATGCCTGCGCTCATGACCTTGCCCGATGGCAGCGTAATCGAAGGCGTGACTCAAGACTTCTCGCAAAAAGGCATGGGCTTGCGTCTGCCCGAGGGCGTTAGCGTGCCCCAAGGTGCGCGTGTGCAGATCTCGCTGTTTCGCAACGATCAGGCCAGCGTGTTCCCGGCCATCATTGTGTTCAGTCGTGGCGGCTTGCTGGGCTTGCAGTTTGACCACTTGAGTTTGCGTCAGCAAAGCGAACTGGTTCGTCTGACGTTTTCACGTGCCGATACCTGGGCTTCAACCTGGGGCCATGGCGAGATCGATACGCCTTTGGTGGCTTTGCGTGCCGTTACCCGCATCGGTTGGCGCGGTTTTACCGCGCTGTTTAAAGCCACGCTTATGGAACTGCGAAACGCTGTTGCGCGTCGTCGTATCGCCCCATCCACTCTAGAAAACGTATTGGACAAATGATGAATTCAAAGTCTTTCGCTTTCAGTAATCTGCGCGACCCGCGTCGTGCACTGGCAGGCCTGACCTGTGCCTGGCTGGCGTTGAGTGGCGGCACGGCGTACGCCGAGACGGCCGCTGCGCCGGCGGCTCCTGCGGCCACCCCCAATAGCTACACCGTGACGCTCAAGCAGTTGGGGCGTAATTACCCCATGACCTTGCGCGGTGTGGACTCAACCGACAGCGTCAGCTTCAACGTGCGCGCCGACTCGATTGTCACGGGCGCCAAGTTGAACCTGCAGTACGCCTATTCGCCTTCGTTGCTGGCCGACCTGTCGCAAATCAACGTGCTGATCAATGACGAAGTGGCGGCGAGCCTGCCGCTGCCTAAAGACAAGGCCGGGCAACCGCAGCAGCAAACAATCGATATCCCGCCGCACCTGATCACTGAGTTCAACCGTTTGAGCTTGCAGTTCATCGGGCACTACACCATGAGTTGCGAGGACCCGCAGCACTCCAGCTTGTGGGCCAAAATCAACAATGGCACCAACCTGACCCTCGATGTGTCACCGTTGCCGTTGCCCAATGATTTGTCGATTTTACCGTTGCCCTTTTTTGATCGTCGTGACGCGCGGCCATTGGAGCTGCCATTTGTTTTTGCCGCCTCACCGGACAACACCACGCTGGAAGCGGCCGGTGCGTTGTCTTCCTGGTTTGGGGCACTGTCCAGCTATCGCGGTGCGCGGTTCTCTTCCAGTTTCAACCAGATCCCTACAAGCGGTAACGCCGTGGTATTGCTCAGCGGCCAGGGTGACTTGCAACTGGACGGCGTGACACTGCCAGCGGCCAAGGGTCCAAGCGTGAGCATCATCACCAACCCCAACGACCCCAACGGCAAGTTGTTGCTCATTACCGGGCGTGACAGCGCTGAACTCAAGCGGGCCGCCACGGCGTTGGTGCTGGGCAGCCAGGCGTTGTCGGGCAACGGCGTGGTGATCGATAACCTCACGGTGGTGCAGCCACGCAAGCCTTACGACGCGCCAAACTGGTTGCCGACAGACCGCAAGGTCAAGCTCGGCGAGCTGCTGCCAGAACAACAGTTCAATGTCTCCGGTTACAACCCGGGCGACATCGTGGTGCCGCTGAACTTCCCGCCAGACCTGTTTACCTGGCGCGATAGCGGAGCCCCGCTGGACCTCAAATACCGTTACACCCCGCAAGAAAAATCCAACAACTCGTCGTTTATCGTCAGCTTTAACGATGCGCTGATTCAGTCGCAAAGCTTGCCCTCCGAGGAAAAGCTCGACAGCAGCGTGCTGAGCACTCTTAAAAGCAACAACGGCAACCTTGATCGCGAGCTGAGCGTGCGCCTGCCGCTTAACTCGGTGGCCCTGCAATCACGCCTGCAACTGCGCTACATGTTTGATTACATCAAGCAGGGCGAATGCCGCGACATCATCATCGACAACATGCGCGGCTCCATCGACCCTGAGTCGACCCTGGACCTGACCGGCTACGACCATTTCATTGCGATGCCTAACCTGGGCGTGTTCAAAGACGCCGGCTTCCCGTTCACCCGCATGGCTGACCTGTCAGAAACCGCGGTGGTGCTGCCCGACCACCCTGGCATTCCTGAACTGAATGCATTCCTGACCGTGCTCGGCCGTTTTGGCCAGTCCACCGGCTACCCGGCGGTGGGTGTGCAAGTGATCGAAGCCGACAAAGTGGCGGGCGCCGCCGACAAAGACCTGCTGGTGTTTGCCTCGGGCAACAACCAGCCGTTGCTGTCGCTGTGGGCCGATCGCTTGCCGGCTTACGATGCCGACGGCCAGCAGAAATTCCATCTGTCTGACCTGCCGATGCGCGTGCGTGACTGGTTCAGCCCGGACCCGGAAGCGAACTTGCGTAAAACCAAACTGGCGATGGCGTTCTCCGGTGGTGCGCGTAGCACTTACCTGACGGGTTTTGAGTCGCCACTTAAAAGTGGTCGCAGCGTGGTGGTGATCGCGGGGGGCGGCCCTGACGGCCTGGCGGATGCGACCAACGCCCTGATTGGCGGGGAGGATTACACCCAGTCGGTGCAGGGCAGCCTGGTGGTGGTGCGTGACAAAGCCGTCGAGGCGCTGGTGGCTGACGAGGATTACTACGTCGGCAACCTGGGCACGATCAAATACCTGCAATGGTTGATGTCGCGCCACGTACTGTGGGTGCTGGTACTGACCGGCCTGGGCGTTGTGGTGCTCAGCGGGCTGGCTTATCTGGCATTGCGTGCGCGTGCCAACAAGCGTCTTAAAGAGTAGGCCCCAGTGCTTTTCGTGACGGGTGTGAGTGTTGTGCGAGCCCGCTTTCGGGGTGGCCTGCTGTGTGCGTTGCTGTTGACCTGGCTGTTGCCGGTCACCGCCCGTGCAGAGGCTTGCAGTGTGCCGCCCTGGCCGCTTTGGCAAACATTCGTTGAGCACTTTGTGCAGCCCGACGGCCGCGTGATGGACGCCAGCACGCCGCAGCGTCACAGCTCTTCAGAGGGGCAGTCGTACGCCATGTTTTTTGCGCTGGTGGCGGATGATCGCGAAACCTTTGAAAAGCTCTGGCGCTGGAGCGTGAATAACCTCGCCCAGGGCGACATCAAAACCCATTTGCCGGGTTGGTTCTGGGGCCTGGACGAACACGGTGAATGGGTGTTGCTGGACAGCAACTCGGCGTCTGACGGCGACCTGTGGTTTGCCTACGCCTTGCTGGAAGCCGGGCGGCTTTGGCACCGCATGGATTACACCGAAGACGGTCGGCATCTGCTGCACAACATCGCCGCCCAAGAGGTTGCCACCTTGCCGGGCCTGGGCAAGATGCTGCTGCCGGGCAAGTTCGGCTTTATCAAACCTGATCCGGCCAGCCCGGATCAGTGGCAGCTAAACCCCAGCTACATGCCGATTCCGATACTGCGGCGCTTTGCCGAGGTTGACCCCAAAGGTCCATGGGCGGACATCGCCAAGAACACCGTCACCCTGATCAAAGCCGTTTCTCACAACGGCTTTGTCGCGGATTGGGTCACTTACCGCGCTACCGGCACCAAAACCGGTGAGTTCGTGACCGACCCTACCAAGGGTGATCTGGGCAGCTATGACGCCATTCGCACCTATATGTGGGCCGGGCTGATGCCTGCCCGTGACCGATTGCGCAAACCCTTGCTCGCTAGCCTGGATGGCATGTTGCAGGCCACCGGCGAGGACGGCGTGCCCCCGGAAAAAGTTCAGGTCACCAGCGGCGCGCATAGCGGGGCCGGGCCGTTTGGTTTCTCGGCGGCGTTGCTGCCGTACCTCAAGGCGCTGGGCAAGACTACGCTGCAACAAGAGCAGGCCGTGCGCGTTGAGCAACTCATGGCGCAAAGCCTGACGCCTGAAGCGGTCAAGCTGGCACAGCCGCCGTACTACTTCTTTGTATTGAGCCTGTTTTCCTTGAGCTATATGGACAACCGCTACCACTTCCTGGATGACGGGAAGTTGCAACCGATGTGGGAGACAACATGTCCGCGCGCCACCACGCCGTAGCCTTCGGGATACTTGCAGCACTGATTAACAGCAGCAGTTTTGCCGCGCTCAATGACGCGGGCAAGGCACTGCTTGAGCAGGGTAAATACTGGCAGACCCAAGACGACCCGGCCCGGGCCACGGAGGTCTGGAAAAAGCTGCTGTTGATCGACCCGCAGCAAGTGGATGCGCTGTATGGCCTGGGCCTGCTCGAACTCAAGGCCAAGCGCGTGAGCGGCGCGAGCAATTACCTGGCGCAGTTAAAACAGTCCCATCCCGGTGATCCACTGACCTTGCAACTGGAGCAAGCCATTGCCCTGCAAGCCGGTAAAAACCCGGACCTGCTGGATCAGGCGCGCACTCAGGCCCGTAGCGGCGAGCTGGAAAAATCGGTGGCGTTGTACCGGCAGGCGTTTGCCGGCAAGCCGCCGCAAGGTGAGCTGGCGCTGGAGTTCTACAACTACCTGAGCTACACCGCTGGCGGCGCCAATGAAGCCCGTCAGGGGCTGGAGCGCTTGCTGCAACAGAACCCGAACAACGCCAAGGCCAAGCTGGTACTGGCCAAATTGCTGATTCGCAACGAAGGCACCCGCCCTGAAGGTTTGCAGCGCCTTGCGCAGTTGTCGACGTTGCCTGAGCTGGGCGGTGAAGCCACCGAAAGCTGGCGCCAGGGGCTGGTCTGGCTGGGCACCCCACGCCCTTCGGACATCCCTTTGTTTGAGGCCTACCTTAAGGCCAACCCGAACGACAGCGAGATCCGCACGCAAATGCTCAGCCGCCCCAAAGCGGGCAGCACGGCCAACATGAACCCCAACCTGGCGCGCGGCTATAAGGCGCTGCAAAACAACCAGCTCAACATCGCTGAACAAGCGTTTCTGGCTCGCCTCAAAGAACAACCGCAAGATTCCGACGCCTTGGGCGGCCTCGGTCTGGTGCGTCAGCGTCAGGGCCGTTTGAGTGACGCCAATGAGTTGTTGAGTCGGGCCGCTGCCCGTGGTTCCGACAAGCGCTGGCAGTCGGCGCTGGACGGTAACCGCTACTGGA
Organism: Pseudomonas helleri; assembly: GCF_045830615.1. Classification (NCBI taxonomy): domain Bacteria; kingdom Pseudomonadati; phylum Pseudomonadota; class Gammaproteobacteria; order Pseudomonadales; family Pseudomonadaceae; genus Pseudomonas; species Pseudomonas helleri. Next base: position 2,005,132 of record NZ_CP174501.1, read on the forward strand.
GCCTCCTGGGTCAGGCCGACAAGTCGCGGGCCAGCCAGGACTTGCCACGGGCGCGCAGCCTGTTGCAGCAAGCCATCGCCAGCAAGCCGCGTCAGGCTGAAGGCTACATTGCGCTGGGCGGGGTACAGGCTGAGCAGAACCAGTTGACCAATGCCGAGGCCAGCTATCGTCAGGCCCTTAGCCTGGACAACGACAACCCGGACGCGTTGCTCGGGTTGATCACCGTGATGGCGCAAAACGGTCAGGCCAGCCAGGCCATGCAGATGGTCGAGCGCATGACCCCGGCCCAGCAACAGCGTTTGGGCGACCTGCGTCCGTTGAAAGCCGCGGTTGCGGTGGGCAAGGCCAAAAATGCGGCGCGCAGTGGTGACCTTAAGGGCGCGATCGCGGCGCAGCAAGAAGCCATCCGCAATGATCCGGGCAATGCCTGGGCGCACTACGATCTGGCGCTGTATTACCTGCAAGCCAAAACCCCGGACAAGGCTCGGCAAACCATGGCCGATGCGCTCAAGGCCAACCCGCAAGATCCCGAGGTCTTGTATGCGAGTGCCTTGCTGTCCAGCCAGTTGGGCGAATGGTCGGCCGCGCAAAGCACGCTGGAGCGCATCCCCATGAGCCAGCGCACGGCACCGATGCAGCAACTGGCCAGCGAAGCGCAACTGCAGGCGCTGGTCACCCAGGCGGCGACGCTGGCCAAGCAGGGCGACCGTGAGCAAGCGCTGACCTTGTTGCGCCGCGCTGAACTGGCCGCCAACGGCAAGCCGCAATCCATTGGTATGTTGGCCTCGGCGTATGTCGATGCGGGTTACCCGGATCACGCCTTGTCGATGCTGCGCAACGCCATTGCGCAGAGCAGTAATCCGCCCGCGTCGTTGCGCCTGGCGTATGCCGGTGTGCTGCTCAAAACCGGTGATGACGCCAAGGTTAATCAGTTGCTACACCAATTGCAGAGCCAGCCTTTGACCGCGGCGGATCAGCGTACCTACGACGAGCTGCTGTTTTTGTACACCGTGCGTCAGGCGGACGTACTGCGGGAGAAGGGCGATTTGGTCGCGGCTTACGACACCCTGGCCCCGGCGCTGGCCCAACGGCCGAACGATCCATTGGCCAACGGCGCACTGGCGCGCATGTACCTGGCCAATGGCGACAGCGCCAAAGCCATCGCGCTGTACAAGCCATTGTTGCGGGCCGCGCCTGATGACCCGCAATTGCAGATCGGCATGGCCCAGGCCTTGAACAAGTCGGGTGACAAGAGCGGGGCCGCCGCTGCGGCGGACAAAGCCCTTGAACTGGCGCCCAACGATGCACAGATCCTCGCCAGTGCGGCGGGCATTTTCCGTGCCCAAGGCAAAAACGCCAAGGCTCAGGAACTGTATACCCGCGCCTTGGCATTGCAGGCGCCGCCCAAGCAAGACGCCAATCCCTTCGCGAAATCGGCTGTGGCCGCCAACCCGTTTGTGGGGGCAGAGGGGCAGCGTCGCCAGTCGCGTTTGGCCCAAGGCAGCGTGCCGCTGATTCCCGAGCCTGCACAGGAGCAACTGGCCGCGCCCGACGAAGACATCGCTGCGCCCGTGCCGGTGTATGCAGGTAACTCACGCAACCCAGCACGTATCGCACCGAGTGCCAGCGGCGGGGGGTATGCCGTCCCTGAGTTCGACGATGATTACGTTGCGCCACGCCGGGTTGCTTCAGCCCCGGTCAGCGACCCGCAAGAAGAAGCGCGCCAGGCGATGCAAACCGCTTTAACCGAGATCAAGCAGGAGCGCAGCCCGCGTATCACCCAAGGGGTGGCCATTCGCAGCAACGACAGCGAGTCGGGCCTGAGCAAAATGACCGACGTGGAAGCGCCGCTGGAGATCAGTTTGCCGGTGGGCGATGACCGTGTTGCCTTGCGTGTGACCCCGGTGTCGTTGAACGCAGGCAGCGTAGGTGATTCGGCCAAAAACCGCTTTGGTGGCCCTAATGCGGCTCAGATCGCAGCGGTGCAAACCGTGTTGGCAGCCCCCGACCCAACCCCGGCAGCGCTGGCCGCGGCCAGTGGTGTCAATGGCTCGGCCGGTCGGCAAAAAGACTCGGGCGTGGGTGTGGCGGTGGGCTATGAAATGCCCTCGCAAGGGCTCAAGGCTGACATCGGCGTCAGCCCGTTGGGCTTTCTGTACAGCACGCCCGTGGGTGGCGTGAGCATTGATCGCGCGCTCAGCGAAGACAGTAACGTGCGTTACGGGGCGAGCTTGTCGCGCCGCTCGGTGAACGACAGCCTGGTGTCTTTTGCCGGTGCCAAAGATGCGCGCAGCGGCCTCAAGTGGGGCGGTGTGACCGCCAACGGCGGGCGCGTGCAACTGGGTTACGACAACGGTGACTACGGCGCGTACGGTTACGCGGGCCTGTACAAACTGTTAGGCAATAACGTCAAGGACAACACCCGTGCCGAAGGCGGCGCCGGTATTTACTGGTACCTGCTCAGGGATGAAGAACGCCAGTTGACGGCAGGCCTTGGCGCCACTGCCCTTAAGTACGACAACAACCAGGACAACTTCACCTACGGCAGTGGCGGCTACTTCAGCCCGCAAAACTACTTCTCCATCGGCGTGCCGGTGAGCTGGTCGCAACGCGCGGATCGCTGGAGCTACACGCTGCGCGGTTCGGTGGGCCTGCAACACATCGAGCAGGACTCGGCCAAGTACTTCGCCAACGACGGCGCCATGCAAGCATCGCTGGAGCAGGCGTCGGCGGCCTATGCCGCTGCCGGCTCATCGTTGCAGACCAAATCTTCAGGCCAGAACAAAAACGGGATCGGCTACAACCTCGGCGCGGCAGCCGAGTACCGTTTGGGCAGCAACATGATTTTGGGGGGCAGCTTTGGCATGGACAACGCCCAGGACTACAAGCAGTGGACGGGTGGCTTGTACCTTCGTTACACGCTCGAAGACTTCACCGGGCGCATGCCGATGCCGATCAATCCTTACCTTTCTCCGTATTCGAACTAATGTGCAGGAGCTAGACCGTGGCAGCATCTCTTTTGGCGGGCATGACAATTCTAATGATCGGCGACAGCCATTTGGCGACGCCGGGGTATTTGATTACGTCGTTGCATGAAGACCTCGTGGCCCAGGGGGCCAAAGTACACACCCTGGGGATTTGCGGCTCCAATGCCGGTGATTGGCTCAAAGCCTCCCCGGCGGGGCAGTGCGGAGCTGCCGAGCGTAAGGATGGCGGCAAGGTGGTGGTGTTGAGTGACAAGACCGCGACCACCCCCATCAGTGAGTTGATCGCTGCCGATAAGCCGGACCTGGTGCTGGTTGTACTGGGCGACACCATGGCGGGTTACGACAAGCCGCAATTCCCTAAAACCTGGGCCTGGCAACAGACCACCGACCTGGCCAAAGCGATTGCTGCGACGGGCAAGCGTTGCGTCTGGGTGGGGCCGAACTGGGGCTCTGTGGGTGCTCAATACAAAAAGACTCCGGAGCGGGTCAAGCAGGTGTCGGGTTTCCTGGCGGCTAACGTCGCGCCCTGCGATTACATCGACTCCTTGAAGTTTTCGGTTCCGGGGCAAAAAGAGTGGGCAACGGTCGACGGCCAGCACATGACCGCGCCCGGCTACAAACTTTGGGGTGACGCCATCGACAAGGCGTTGCTGGACACGCCTGCGGTCAAGGGGCTGAAAAAATGAGCAAGCACTTTTCGGCGCTAATGGCCCTGCCGGTGTTGGCATGCAGCGCCGTGGCAAACGCTGCCCCTGCGCTCTACGCCACCGGACCGGCTGAAGACTCGGCATTTATTCGCTTCGTCAACGCCAGCCCTGCGCCGCTGGAGGTGGTTGCTCAGCCTGGGCAGGCGCCGCTGCGTCTGGAGACGACGCAGCCGGTGTCGCTGTTGTTTCCCGTGGACTCCAGCAAACCGGTCAAGGGCACGCTGGTCAGTGGCGGACAGACGTTGCCCATCGATTTGAAGATCGAGCCCAGTGAGTTTGTGACGGTGTTTGCAGTGCCTGGTGGTGCGGGAATTCAACAGGCGGTGGTGCGTGAACCTGAGAATGACTTCAACGCTTTAAAGGCGTCGCTGGCATTTTTTAACGTTGATGCGTCGTGTGCCGATGCCGCGCTGGTTGCTGCAGGCCGTAACGCTGAGTTGTTCAAGTCTGTACCGGTCAACACCGCCCAGCGCCGCCTGATCAATCCGGTGCAATTGTCGGTGCAACTGGTGTGCGCGAATGCCAATGTCGGCGCTGCGCTGGATCTGGGCCAACTCAAGGCGGGCGAGCGTTACAGCGTGATGTTGGTGCCGTCTGCCAACGGGCCGCGGTTGTTGCACGCAACGGACACTCTATCCCACTGATCGGATTCTGCCGCCGCCATGGTCTTCGCCTCTCTCGAGTTTCTGACGTTATTTCTGCCAGCGTTCCTGCTCATCTATGCGCTGGGCAAGCCGCAGTGGCGTAACGTCATTTTATTGATCGGCAGTTGGTTATTTTACGGCTGGCTGAACCCGATGTTTCTCGCGTTGCACATGGCGTTGACCGTGGTCGCGTGGGTCGGCGGGCTGCTGATTGACCGTTCGCGGGAAGACTCGAAGGGCCGTGTGCGGTTGTTGGTCGCGCTGATCGTGTTCAACACCGCCGTGCTCTGCTGGTACAAGTACGCGAACATTCTGGCGGCCACCTGGATGGAGTGGATCACCTACCCGGGTGCCATGCCGCTGGAATGGCAGCGCGTGGCGTTGCCTGCCGGACTGTCGTTTATCGTGCTGCAGGCGATCTCTTATCTGGTGGATGTGCACCGCAAAACCGTGCCGGTCGAGCGCAGCTTTGTGAACTACGCCACCTACATTTCGATGTTCGGCCACTCCATTGCAGGGCCGATTATTCGTTACGACTGGGTGCGCCGCGAGCTGGTCAAACGCTACTTCGACTGGCAGAACTTCTCGCTGGGTGCCCGTCGTTTCATGATCGGCATGTGCATGAAGGTGCTGGTGGCCGACACCCTCTCGCCGCTAGTGGACGTGGCGTTTCATCTGGACAATCCGTCTTTTGTCGATGCCTGGATCGGTTGCCTGGCGTATTCGCTGCAACTGTTTTTCGACTTTGCCGGCTACAGCGCCATGGCTATCGGCCTGGGCTTGATGCTGGGCTTTCACTTCCCGGAAAACTTCAATCAGCCGTACCTGGCCCGAAGCATTCAGGATTTCTGGCGGCGCTGGCACATGTCGCTGTCCAGCTGGTTGCGCGACTACCTGTACATCGCCTTGGGTGGCAACCGCAATGGCGCCTGGAAAACCTATCGCAACCTGTTCCTGACCATGGCCATCGCCGGTCTGTGGCATGGCGGCGACAGCTGGAACTACCTGCTGTGGGGCGCTGCGCACGGTATTGCATTGTGCGTAGACCGCCTGTGGTCCCGCTCGACCCTGCCGAGCATCCCGCCGGTGCTGGCGCACACCTTGACCCTGTTGTTTGTGTTTATGGCCTGGACATTGTTCCGCGCGCCGGACTTCCATTCGGCGTTGAACATGTACGCGGGGCAGATTGGTTTGCACGACTTTGCACTGGGCGACGCGCTGGCCGTGACCCTGCGTTCGGCCCATGGCCTGGCGGCTTTGCTGGGGATCGCCTGCATCCTCGCGCCGGCCTTTAAAAGCCGGTATGAGCAACGTTTCGGCGGCTCAGCGCTGTATGCACCGATAGCGGCCGTGTGGCCGGTGGCGGGTTTTCTGCTCTCGTTCGCGTTGATCGCGAGCCGTGAAGCGGTGCCTTTCCTGTACTTCCAGTTCTGATGGCCGAGCCCATGCCTGACTCATCCCCAAAAGCGGTTATGCCGAGTGAATTCACGGCCCGTATCAGCAAGCTGTCCGGCTGGGTATTCGCCGCGTTTTTGCTGGCAAGCTTTGCTTCGGCTATGTGGTTGTTGGTCAGCGGCAAGGTTCAACTGTTGCCGCCCAACCTCACCCAGGACCAAGTGCTGCATGGCGAAGTCACCCATAAAATCGCCAAGCAATTGTCGATGGCGGCGGTGCCGGAACGCGCAGCCGATCTGGAGCGCGCGGCCAGTTGGCTGACCTTCCATGACACCGGCGCGCGGGTGCGTCCGGGCTGTGACGGCTGGTTATTCCTGACCGACGAAATGCGCATCAACCGTCACGCCCAGGACAACGCCGACACCAAGGCGGCAGCGGTGGTCGACATTCAACAGCGTCTGGCCAAGCGCGGCATTCAACTGCTGGTGGCGGTGGTGCCAGACAAGAGCCGGATTGGCGCTTCACAACTGTGCGATTTGCGTCGCCCGGCGCAATTGCAGGATCGCGCTGTGGCGTGGGTTGCCGCGTTGAACAAGGCAGGCGTCAAGGCCATCGACCTGGCGCCCACCCTGCAACCGTTGGGTGCCGAGGCGTTTCTGCGCACTGACACTCACTGGAGCGAAGTGGGCTCATCGGCGGCGGCCAAAGCGATTGCCCAGCATGTCCAGGCCATGGGCATCAACGCTACCCCGCACACAGACTACGAGCGCACCGTGCAAAGCCCGGCCCGCCGTCCGGGTGACCTGGTGCACCTGGCGGGCCTTGACTGGTTGCCAGTAAGTGCTCAGCCCGCCCCGGAAACAGTGGCGGCTAGCGAGTTCAGCGAGAAAAAGACCGAAGGCAGCAGCGGGGCGGCCAGCGAAGATGACCTGTTTGGTGACGACAACCTGCCCAACATCGCCCTGATCGGCACCTCCTTTTCGCGTAACTCCAACTTCCTCGGCTTCCTGCAACAGGCGCTGGCCGCGCCGGTGGGCAACTTCTCCAAGGATGGCGGCGAGTTTTCCGGTGGTGCGAACACCTACTTTAACAACCCGGCCTTCAAAGACACCCCGCCCAAACTGGTGATCTGGGAAATCCCCGAGCGCGACATCCAGACGCCTTACAGCGAGCAGATTGAGTGGGTCAAGTAGGCAGCAACCCCCGTAGCAGTTGGCGAGCTCAGCGAGGCTACGTCCGGCTGCGAAGCAGTCGTAAAGATCTTTTACTGGTAACGGCAGCGTTAGGCCCTTGGGTCTACAACGAATGACCCGACGCGTAGTCGCTGACGAGGCACGAAGGCTGCGAGAAGAGGTAAATAAAACGGTTTTCGCAGCCTCATGCTTCGGCAGCGACTACAGGTATTGCGAATTTATTGGGTTATTCGTTGGGTGCCTGGCGGCTGAATAACACTGGAAAATGGCAGGGGCGGCTGGATTTGAACCAACGCATGGCAGGATCAAAACCTGCTGCCTTACCGCTTGGCGACGCCCCTGTATCTGTTGCGAAGAGTGCCTTGCACTCTGTGTGACGCTGCTTACTGCGAGGTCTTTAAGATCTGCTGTAAGAGTGGGCGAGAATATATCGACATTTTCTCGACCTGTGAACCCCCTGAGTGAAAAAAAGCACGTAAAAACAGCCGCTTAGTGTTTTTTTAGGGCAATCCGAGAGGTTTTTTGCCCCGGCCAACGGTTGTCTGGTCAAAAAATAGCCTTGCGCTCGTGAAATTTACCGGGTAGTTTTTCATGAAATTAAGCTAAATAAATTTCATGGCGGTAAAAATGTGCCTTCAAGGCTGTGCGGAATCAGGACGTGAATAAACAAGAAGAAATCGCTGCGCTGGCGATCCTCATTCACGATCTGCGCAAGCACAAAAAAGTCACCCTCACGGAACTGGCCGACAAAATTGGCCGCTCGGTGGGTTTTATGTCTCAGGTTGAGCGCGGTCTGTCGCGGCCGACGGTGGCAGATCTCACCGCCATCAGCGAAACGCTGGACGTACCGACCACCTATTTCTACAACATGCCCAAGCCCAAAGCCTTGTCCTGGGTCACTCGGCCGGACGAGCGCCGCACCCTGTACCTGGCCAATGGCATCACCGACATTCTGGTTTCGCCGAAAATCCGCGCATCGTTTTCCATGCTCGAAAGTCTGCTGGAGGCGGGTGCCACCAGCGGCGAGCGGCACATGCTCGACAGCTCCGAGCAGGGCGGCTATGTGCTGGAGGGCGAGCTGACCTTATGGCTGGGCGACGACGAAGACCCGGTGACCTTGCGCGCCGGCGACAGTTTTCAGTTCGACAGCAACACCTTGTGCCGTTACGCCAACCTGACCGAGCAGCTCACACGCGTGCTGTGGGTCTACACCTGATTTAAGGATGAATACGATGGATGCTGCGTGCTCTGACCTGCTGGCCGAAGTGCGGACCTTTCGCCAGCGCTACCCGGATGTGCGGTATGTCGACCTGATTTCTCTGGACATACCGGGGCATTTTTACGGCAAACGTTATCCGATCGACATGCTGGGAAAAGTCGCGGGGGGCAGCGCGCTCAAGTTGCCGCAAAACTGCGTGTTGCTGGGGGCGCAGGGCGGGTTGTTCAAGATCGGTGATTATTGCTTTAACGATGGTGACCCGGATGCCGTGCGCCGTCTGGTGCCCGGCACACTCAAGCCGGTGACCTGGGAAGGCCAGCCGTTGGGGCAAATGCTGATTACCTCTGACGGTACGGCAAAACCCATCGAATTCGAGCCGCGTGAAGTCCTCGCGCAAGTGCTTGACCGGCTGGCCAGCAAAGGCATTCATCCGGTGGTGGCGTTTGAGCTGGAGTTTTATCTCTTCGACAAGCACCTGCGTGATGGCCTGCCGCAATTTGCCCGTGACCCGTTCACCGACGACACCGATGACCAGCCCAACATGCACATCGAGCGGCTGTCGCGTTTTGCCCCGGTGCTCAATGAAATGGTTGAGGCGGCGCAAATCCAGGGTATCGATGCCACGGTCATCACCGCCGAGCTGGGTCCTGGGCAGTTTGAAATCAACTTCGGCCACCTTGACGATGGTTTGCGTGCCGCCGACTGGTCAGCACTGTTCTGCCGCAGCACCCGGGGGGTCGCAATGAAGCACGGTTACCGGGCCAGCTTTATGTCCAAGCCCTACCTGCATCAGCCGGGCAGCGGCATGCATGTGCACGTCAGCCTGTATGACGCGGCGGGCAACAACCTGCTGGCGGCCAATCAACAGCAACCGATGCGCCACGCCATTGCGGGTTGTCTGGAACTCTTACCCGCGTGCATGCCGATTTTTGCCCCCAACCACAACGCTTTCCGCCGTCTGGGCGGCACCACCAACATCGCCACCCGCGCCAGTTGGGGCTTTGAGGATCGTGACGCGTGCTTGCGGATTCCCGAGTCAGACAGTAAAAACCTGCGGGTGGAATACCGTCTGGCGGGCGCCGATGCCAATCCGTATCTGGTGCTGGCGGCTATTCTGGTGGGGCTTGAGCACGGGCTTGAATCGGCCAAAGAGCCGATTGCGCCGCTCAACGAAGACCGCAACAGCGGCGTCGACTTCCCGCTGGACATGCTCGAAGCCGTGCGCGCCATGCAGCCCCAACCGCAGTTGCGCGCGGGTTTGGGGGCCGAGTTCGTCGACGTTTATTGCGAAAACAAACGCCAGGACCATCTGGCGTTTATGCAAGACATCAGCGCGCGGGAATACCGCTGGTTTATGTGAGGCGGTCTTTGTCCAACCCGCAGGTTGTTCGAAATGTATCTGAATTAAGATACATTTCGCAAAGACCCGCCCCGTGATCAGGTAAACACTATGTCCAGCGATGTATCGAGCGCCACCCCACGATTCTGGCGTGACCCGCAGATGCCCTTTATCGAGGCGCGCTCAATCGCCGATGGCCGCAAGGTGTGTTATGCCCGGCATTCTCACGAAGTGTTTTCCATTGGCGCGATCACTGGCGGGTGCTCTACTTACCTGCACGAGAAAATCCGTCATACCGTCAGTACTGGCACTGTAGTGTTAATGAATCCGGGTGAAGTGCATGCCTGCAACCCCATTGAAGACCAGCCATGGTCTTACCTGATGTTTTATGTCGACCCGCAGTGGTTGGCAGGCATTCAGCACGCCAGCGGGCGCGGCGCCAGGCAAGCGTTTCAGCCCATTGCTGCGACGCACACGCAATTGCCCGAACTGTTCAACGGGTTGCTTGGGTTGTATGCGCAACTGAGCGATCCCCTTAGCGAGACGCTGGCCAAGCATGAAGCTGCCGTTGGCTTTTTCTCGCTGTTGCAGCAGTCATTGGGCGGCTCGAAATTGCTCCCCAGGGTTGCCAACCGTCGCATAGAGCGTGTCGCCGCGTACATCGATGCGCAATTCATGCACTCGATCCGGCTGGAAGACATGTGTGAAGCAGCTAATCTGTCGCAGGCTTATCTGATTCGTGCGTTTGAGCAGCGCTATCACATGACGCCCCATGCCTACCTGACCAATCGCCGGGTGCAGCATGCCCAGTCCCAACTGCGCGACGGCACCTCCATTGCCGCCATTGCCCAGTTAAGCGGTTTTGCCGACCAGGCCCATTTGCAACGGGTGTTCAAAAAGCACCTTGCGGCCACGCCGGGTCAATACAAGGCTTAAATCCACAATAACGACACCGCGCAGGATGCCAGCAGCAATGCCATGCAGCGATTGAACATCCGTATGCGTGACGCGTTGTGCAGGTAGCGGTTCAGAAAAGCACCGGCGTAGACCCAGCACGCCACTGACACATAGCAAATCACAAAGTAAATCAGTGCGAAGGTCCAGATCAGCGTGGCTTCGCCGCTGGCGACAAATGCTCCCATCCCTGCGATGGCGGCCAGCCAGGCTTTGGGGTTCAGCCACTGCATCATCGCGCCGTTCATGAACGACGGTTGCAGTATCGTGCCTTGGGCATCGAGGCGCCCGTTATCGGCTGCCAGCTTCCAAGCCAGGTACAGCAAAAAGGCCATACCGGCCCAGCGGATCAGGTCGGTGAGCAGCGGCCATTTTCTCAGCACCTCGTGCAGCCCAAACCCTGTGAACAACAGCAGCACCACAAAGCCCACCGTTGCGCCTAGAACATGGCGCAGGCTGGGCCCCAGCCCGAATTGCCTGCCGCAACTCAGCGCCACGACATTAACCGGGCCCGGTGAAATGGAGGCCGCGAGGGCGAATACAGCCATGGAAACCAGCACGCTCATTCTTCAACTCCTGCTTGTCAATTAGGGGGCAAGTATGAGGGGTTGAATGACCCGGGTATTGAACAAAACTGCCCAACCTAAGCAAAGAGAGGGCGTATTCGTTGACGAGTTACGCGCTCGCGCTGCTGGGCGGGTTAGAACGTTTGCCCCAGCGAGAACTGGAATATTTGCGTCTCGGCATCGGTCGGTTTGCGCACCGGGAAGGCCAGGTTGACGCTCAGCGGGCCCATCGGGCTGTACCACGTCACGCCCACGCCCAGCGAGCTGGCCATCTGGCTCAGGTCTACGCCGTCGCAGCCGGTGGTGGTGCTCAAGTAGCACTTGTCTGAATACACGCTACCGACGTCCCAGAACAACGAGGTCCGCAGCGATTTGTTGTCCTTGATGAAGGGAATCGGGAACAGGTATTCGACGCCGCCGGTGATCATGATGTTGCCGCCCAGCGCATCGGTTTTGCGATCGGTGTAGTACTCCTGGCCCATGCTGGCGTATTTGCCGGTGGCCGGGGTGTTGCGCGGGCCCAGGGTGCCGCTTTCAAAGCCGCGCACCGAACCTTCGCCGCCTGCGGTGTAGTTTTCATAGAACGGCAGGCCGTCGGTCGAGCCGTAACCATTGCCGTAGCCCAGGTTGGTATGAAAACGCAGCGAGGTGGATTGAGTCAGTGGCAGGAAGGTCTGGCCGCTGTAATCGATTTTGTAGAAACTCAGGTCGCTGCCGGGCACTGTGACCATCAGGTTGAGGTTTTGCGAGTAACCCCGTGTCGCCAGAATCCCTTTGTTCAGGGTCGATTCCGACCAGCCCAGGTTGGCCTTGAAGTTGGTGAAGGATTTGCCGTCGCGCTGGATAAAGTCATAGATCTCATCGGCGCTGTAGGTGCCGGGCTTGAGTTCATCGTGCTGCGCCGTCAGGCCAAAACTGACCCGTGAGGTTTCGTTGATCGGGTAACCCAGGGTGATCCCGGCACCGTAGCTGTTGATCGAGTAGTACGACACGCCATCGTCGTAATAATCGTTGTAGTCGGTTTTGTTGTAGAACGCGTTGTAGCCAAGGCTCACGCCGTCCGGGGTGAAGTAGGGGTTGGTGAAGCCGATGTTGTATTTGCTTTGGTATTCGGAGCGGGTCAGGCCAAGGCTGGCGGAGTTACCCGTGCCCAAAAAGTTGTTTTGGGTGATCGAGCCGCCGAGGATCAAACCGGCGTTCTGGGCAAAGCCCACGCTGGCAGTGATCGAGCCCGAGGCCTGTTCTTCAACGGTGTAGTTCACGTCCACCTGATCGTCGACACCCGCCACGGCCGGTGTTTCAACGTTGACCTCCTTGAAGTAGCCCAGACGCTCAAGGCGCACCTTGGATTGGTCAATCAGGTAGGTCGAGGCCCAGCCACCTTCCATCTGGCGCATTTCACGGCGCAGCACCTGGTCTTCGGTCTTGGTGTTGCCGCGGAAGTTGATGCGGTTGGCGTACGCCCGCTTGGCCGGGTCGACTACAAACACGATATCAACCGTGTGGTCGTCTTTATTCGGCGTTGGCACGGCGTTGACGTTGGCAAAGGTATAGCCTTCGTTGCCGAGGCGCCGGGTGATCAAGTCAGAAGTGGTGGTCATCAGTTTGCGCGAGAACACCTGGCCCTTCTGCACCAGCAGCAAGGCTTTGATCTGGTCCTCGGGGATTTTCAGGTCGCCGCGCAAAGACACGTCGCGCACGGTGTACTTTTCACCTTCATTGATATTGACGGTGATGAATACCTGCTTTTTGTCAGGCGAAATCGAGACCTGAGTCGAGATGATTTCCATGTTGATGTAGCCGCGGTCCAGGTAATAAGAACGCAGGCGCTCCAAGTCACCGGTGAGCTTTTCGCGGGCGTACTTGTCATCGTTCTTGAAGAACGACAGCCAGTTGGTGGTCTTGAGGGTGAACTGGTCGTCGAGTTCTGCCTGATCAAATACGCTATTGCCGACCACGTTGATGTGCTTGATCGCCGCCACCTGGCCTTCGTCGATCTTGATCTTCAACTGCACGCGGTTACGCGGTTGGGAGACGACTTCGGTGTCTACCGAAGCCGAGTAACGGCCTTGGGCGACGTATTGGCGCAGCAACTCGTTGCGCACGCCTTCAAGGGTGGCCTTCTGGAAAATCTCGCCTTCGGCCAGCCCCGATTGCTTGAGGCCCTTCATCAGGTCGTCGGTGGAGATGGCCTTGTTGCCTTCTATATCAATGCTGGAAATAGACGGGCGTTCAACCACGGTGATGACCAGAACGTCGCCATCGCGGCCCAACTGAATGTCCTGGAAAAACCCGGTTTTAAACAGTGCGCGGGTGGATTCGACCAAGCGCTGATCATCCGCTTCTTCGCCGACATTCAAGGGCAGGGCGCCGAACACGCTACCGGCGGAAACCCGCTGCAAGCCGTTGATTCGAATATCAGAAATTTTGAAACCCTGGGCATGTGCAAGGGTGGCATTGAGCAGCAGTGCAACCGAGCAGAGCAGGCGCGGAAAATTCATCAAGATCTTTATTTCCAGAACACATCGACAAGCAGCGCTGGCGGGCGTGCGGATGACTCGAGCAGACGCCATGCTCCGCGAGCCACGCAAGCGGGTGGAGCGCCAGCATAAAAGCTCGGGGCGTTTGGTGCGGTTAACCCAGTGTCAAGTTAGGTAAAGGTTGGCGTTACGCGATGACGCTGCACGGTTCAGCTACGATAATGCCTGGCCCCCCTTTGCAAGAGTTCGCCATGATCCGTGTATTGCTCGTCGACGATGACCAGGAACTGACTGCACTGCTCAGTGAATATCTGGAGCGCGAAGGTTTTGCTGCGACCGCCGTGCACAGCGGCGAAGAGGGCGAAGTCCAGGCGTTGTCCGGTCGCTACAGCATTGTTGTACTGGACGTGATGTTGCCCCGGTTGTCGGGGATCGAAGTGCTGCGGCGCATTCGTGCGCGCAGCCAGGTGCCGGTGGTGTTGCTGACCGCCCGTGGCGACAACATTGACCGCATTACCGGCCTTGAGCTGGGCGCGGATGACTACGTGCCCAAACCCAGCTCGCCGGGTGAACTGGTGGCGCGTTTGCGGGCGATCATGCGTCGGGTCAATCCCGCCCCTGATCAGACCGCCACCGAAGCGATCAAAACCGGCCAACTGGTGCTCTGGCCCGGCAAACGCCAGGCGTTGTGGCAAGGCAATGAGCTGGGCCTGACCAGTACGGAGTTCAGCCTGCTCGAAGAACTGGCCCGCTGCGCCGGGCAAGTGGTTAGCAAGCAAGATTTGTCGCTCAATGCCCTGGGCTGCCCGTTGACCCGCTACGACCGGCGCATCGACGTGCACATCAGCAGCATTCGGCAAAAGCTCGGCCCGCGCCCTGATGCCAAAGCCTGGATCCAGAGCGTGCGCGGCCTGGGCTACTTGTTGATCGCTGAATAATGAAAGCGAGTCGACTGTTCTGGAAGCTGTTTCTGGCGTTCTGGCTGGCCACCACGCTGACGTTTTTTGTCGGCATGGGCTTTGTGATCCTGAGCAAATCAAAACCGGGGGACCCGCACCTCGACACCATCCTGACCAGCGAAATCCACCTGCTTGAAACCTTTGGTGTCGAGTCGGGCATGCAGTTGCTCACGGTCTGGCGCCATCCCGATGACCAGGCCATTGGCGTGTATGACAGCAGCGGGCAATTACTGGCCGGGTCACCCGTATTGCACCCGGTGTTTGAGCGCGCGGTGCTGAGCAAGGAAGGCATCGAACTGTTTATCCGCTCGACCCGCGCGCCGGGTGAACACGGCGAGCCCGGGCCGGAGTTTGGCGAAGGGCCGGGCCTGATGCCGTTGATTATCGGCACGGTGATGAGCGCGTTGTTCAGCGGTTACATGGCCTTTTACCTGACCTGGCCGTTGACCTTTTTGCGCCGCGCCATGAGTGACGTAGCCCAGGGCCGATTCGGTACGCGGGTCAAACCGATGATGGGCGGGCGCCGTGATGAAATCGTCGACCTGGCCGAAGACTGTGACCGCATGGCCAACCAGTTGAGGCTGCTGGTCGAGGCGCAACAGAGCTTGTTGCATGACATTTCCCACGAATTGCGCTCACCGCTGACCCGCATGCAAGTGGCGATCGGGCTGTTGCATCAAGACCCTGGGCGTAAAGAAATGGTCGAGCGCATCGAGCGCGAGTCGGTGCGCATGGACACCCTGATTGAAGCGCTGCTGACCCTGGCCCGCGTTCAGGGGCGGCCCGACAGCATCGAGCGGGAGCTGGTCGACATCATCGAATTGCTCAGATTGATCGTTGAAGATGCGCAGTTTGAGGCAGGGGTCAAAGACTGCGAAGTCACCTTGCAGGCTGGGCCACCTTTTGTCAGTCGGGTGAGCGGTGAACTGCTGTATCGCTGTTTTGAAAACGTGATTCGTAACGCCGTTCGCCATACCCGCCCCGGCACGCGTGTGCGGGTAACCACCCAGACCAGCCTGGCGGGCAACAGCTTGCAAGTGCAAATTACCGACCATGGGCCGGGGGTTGAAGAACAGCGCCTGAAGAGCATTTTCCAGCCCTTCGAACGCGGCGCCGGCGAACCCGGTGGCGGTTTTGGGTTAGGGCTGGCAATTGCTTCACGCTCGGTGCAAATGCACGGCGGCACCATCGTCGCCTACAACCAGCCCTCGGGCGGCCTCACCGTAGAAATCAGCCTGCCCAAAGACCCAGTGTAGGAGCGTACACCCTGTAGTCGCTGACAAGGCACGAAGGCTGCGAGCAAACACCCCCGTAGCAGTCGACGAGCCTTGCGAGGCTACGTCCGGGCGCGCAGCGGCCGTAAAAAGAGCCAGATCAAAAAGATCGCGAGGCAAGCTCGCTCCTACAGTTTGTATCGCGTACACCCTGTAGTCGCTGACAAGGCACGAAGGCTGCGAACAAACACCCACCGTAGCAGTTGACGAGCCGTGCGAGGCTACGTCCGGGTGCGCAGCGGCCGTAAAAAGAGCCAAGATCAAAAGATCGCGAGCAAGCTCGCTCCTACAGTTTGAATCGCTTACATCCTGTAGTCGCTGACAAGGCACGAAGGCTGCGAGCAAACACCCCCCGTAGCAGTTGACGAGCCTTGCGAGGCTACGTCCGGGCGCGCAGCGGCCGTAAAAAGAGCCAGATCAAAAGATCGCGAGGCAAGCTCGCTCTTATCAAACATAAAATAAGTGATTGATTTTAAAGGCTTTGTAGGAGCGAGCTTGCTCGCGATCTTTTGATCTAGATCTTGCTTTTGATCTTGATCTAAAAGGCCCCATTAAACCACGCTGGCCGAACGCAGGTTTTGCGCAGTGGGTAACCCGGCAGGACGCCGGGTTAGCCGCGACACGGCCATGGATGGCCGATCGCGGCGGGCCTACGGAGCAAGGCCTGTGGTGAGGGCATGCCGAGCCAAAGCGAGGCACCGAGGGGTAGGGGCAAAAGCGTTTTGGTTACTTTGCCGCTTTTGCAAAGTGACGCGGCGTAAGGCCGGAACCCTAAGTGGCCGTTGCCGCAGCAACGGATATGTACTCAAGTCAAGAGCCCCCTCACCACGCCTCTCCCGAAGGAGAGGGAACCGATTGGGGGATGCTGAAGATACTCGCTGTCCTGTTTGATGCGCGACAGCCCTGCGTCGAAGACGGGGCAGCTCCTACAGGTTTTGTGATCTTTACACGATATTACATAGCCTTGACGGCTCTGTACGCCTTGCCCCCGTAGACTTCTCGCTCAGCACTGTCTGAGGTTGTGGTGATGCCATTGAGTGGAGGTGAACATGTTTTTGGTGCATAAAAAAGGCTTTGTCGCGGGCAAGAAAATGGTCGATGGGCTGGTGCCCTACGATTTTTTTTGCGAAGACAATCCGGCCATTAATCTGTTTGTGTTTACCGGCTCAAACGCCCAGGGCAAGGCGTCGGCAGAGCAAACCTTGTGGGGGTTTACCCGCCTTGAACGCTTTGAGGCATTGACCGATACGTTGGTGTCGCACAAGAAGAATCAAGACTGGTTTCAGACCGTCAACGTGCTCACCGGCCCCGCCCAGAACGGCACCCAGAATGTGAAATTCCAGCGCGTGCTGAAAATAATCAAGCACGTCAGTATGGCGAATCGCGTACCCGGCAAGGTGCAGTACGAGATTCTCACGGATGAGGGTGACACCTACTTCACCCTCAAGTCCGTGGCCCCGGACAGCGCGCAAACGGTTATTTACGCGGCTGACCAGTAAGCGTCAGTTCAGCGCCTCACGGCTTGGCTGACCATTGAGCAGGCGCTGGATCCCCAGCGGGTTGGCGTTCTTGAGCGCATCGGGCAGCAGGCTGTCCGGGTAGTTCTGGAAACACACCGGGCGCAAGAAACGGTCGATGGCCAGGCTGCCGACCGATGTGCCACGGGCATCCGATGTCGCCGGATAAGGCCCGCCATGGACCATGGCATCACACACCTCAACCCCGGTCGGGTAGCCGTTGATCAGCAAGCGGCCAGCTTTGTGCTCAAGCACCGGCACCACTTCGGCAAAGGCTTGCAAGTCCGCGGGCTCACTGATCAGCGTGGCCGTGAGTTGACCGTGCAGGCTGTGCAGCGATTGCAGCAACTGCGCTTTGTCGGCCACTTCGATGACGATGGTGGTCGGGCCAAAGACTTCTTCTTGCAGCACCTCGGCACCGCCGATCAGCAGGCTGGCATCGGCCTGGAACAACTGCGGGTGCGCCTGATTGCCCTGTTGTTGCGAACCTGCGAGATGGCGAATGCCTTCGACCGAAGCTAAATGGCTGAGACCTTTGACATAGCTTTTCAGGCCACCGGCATTGAGCAGCGTGTGCGCTGGTTGGGCGCTGAAAAACGAGCCCAGCGCATCGACAAAGGCGCTGAACGCTGGCGAGGCAATCCCCAGCACCAGGCCAGGGCTGGTGCAGAACTGACCGGCGCCGAGCATCACCGAGCCACCCAACTCTTTGGCGATCTGTTCGCCGCGCTGTTGCAAGGCTTCTGGCAGCAACACCACCGGGTTGATGCTCGACATCTCGGCAAATACCGGGATTGGTTGCGGGCGTGCCGCCGCCATGTCACACAGGGCGCGACCACCCGACAGCGAGCCGGTAAAGCCGACTGCTTGAATCGCCGGATGCTTGACCAGCGTTGCGCCAACCCCGGCGCCGTAGATCATGTTGAACACGCCCGCAGGCATACCGGTACGCTCAGCAGCCCGAATAATCGCCTGCGCCACCCATTCGGCGGTTGCCATGTGGCCGCTGTGGGCCTTGAACACCACCGGGCAACCGGCGGCCAGTGCGGCTGCGGTGTCGCCGCCTGCGGTGGAGAACGCCAGCGGAAAGTTACTGGCGCCGAAGACAGCGACCGGGCCGACGCCGATGCGGTATTGGCGCAGGTCAGCGCGGGGCAGCGGTTGGCGGTCGGGCAGGGCTTGATCGATCCGCGCGCCATAAAAATCGCCACGCCGCAGCACCTGGGCAAACAAACGCATCTGCCCGCTGGTGCGGCCGCGCTCACCCTGAATACGCCCGGCGGGCAGGGCGGTTTCACGGCAAACGATGGCCACAAACTCGTCGCCCAGCGCGTCGATTTCTTCGGCAATGGCTTCTAAAAATTCCGCACGGCGACTGGCGGGCAAACTGCGAAAAGCCGCGAAGGCGGCGCTGGCCGCGTTGGCGGCGGCGTCTACTTCGGCGTCGGTGGCCTGCACAAACTGATACGGCAAGGCTTCACCGGTCGTTGCATCCAGGCTTTGCAAATGAACAGCGCCAGCGCCGCTGCGCTGGCCGCCAATAAAGTTCTGGTCGGTAATTTGGGTCATGTCCATCTCCTTGAAAAAACAATGAAACCTGTGGGAGCGGGCAAGCCCGGTTCCCACAGGTGTGGTGTGTCATCACGGGCTTAGGTAATTGCACCGATCTGCCATGGCACAAATTCGTTTTGGCCGTAACCGTGCTGCTCGCTTTTACTGCGCTCACCGGAGGCGATGCGCAACATCAGGCGGTAGATGTACTCGCCGCGCTCTTCGATGGTCATGCTGGCGTCGGCAATGCCGCCGCAGTTCACGTCCATGTCTTCTTCCTGGGTCTCCCACAGGCGGGTGTTAGTGGCCAGCTTGATCGACGGCGAGGGCGCGCAGCCATAGGCCGAACCGCGCCCTGTGGTGAACGCAATCAGGTTGGCGCCGCCCGCCACCTGGCCGGTGGCCGAAATCGGGTCGTAGCCCGGCGTGTCCATAAACACCAGGCCGTGGGCGCGCACCGTCTCGGCGTATTCGTAGACATCGACCAGGTCACTGGAACCGGCTTTGGCCACGGCGCCCAGGGATTTTTCGAGGATGGTGGTCAAGCCTCCGGCCTTGTTGCCCGCCGACGGGTTGTTGTTCAGCTCGGCGTTCATGCGCTTGCAGTAGTCTTCCCACCAGTGAATCCGCTTGATCAGCTTTTCACCGACTTCACGGCTGACCGCACGGCGTGTAAGCAAGTGCTCGGCGCCATAGATTTCCGGGGTCTCGGAGAGGATTGCAGTCCCGCCCGCTGCGACCAGGCGATCTACCGCATTGCCCAGCGCCGGGTTGGCGGTGATGCCCGAGTAGCCATCGGAACCGCCGCATTGCAAGCCGATGATCAAGTGTTTGGCACTGACCGGCTCACGCTCGACGCGGTTGGCCTCGGCCAGCAGGGATTTAACCTGCTCGATGCCGCTGGCAATGGTTTTCGACGTGCCGCCCGTGCCTTGAATGGTAAAGGCGCGCAGGAATTCACCTTTTTCCAGGCCCTGGGCCTCCAGCAAATCCGCGATCTGGTTGGTTTCACAACCCAGACCGATCATCAGTACCGAGGCAAAGTTGGGGTGAATCGCATAGCCGCCCAAGGTCCGGCGCAGCATGGCCAGGGCTTCGCCGCCGGGATCGACTGCGCACCCAAAACTGTGGGTCAGGGCGACCACGCCATCCACGTTGGGGTAGTCGATCAGGGCCTGCGGGTTGATGTCGCGGCGAAAGTGATCGGCGATGGCCTTGGCCACCGTCGCCGAGCAGTTCACCGACGTCAGGATGCCCACGTAGTTACGGGTAGCGACGCGGCCATCCGCCCGCACGATGCCCATAAAGGTGTCCTGGTTGGGCGTATGAATCCCCCGCGCATCCACACCAAAGGCGTAATCGCGCGAAAAATCCCCCATGGCCAGGTTGTGCACATGCACGTGTTCACCGGCTTTGATCGGCTGGCTGGCGAAGCCAATGATCTGTCCATAACGGCGCAGCGCCTGACCGGCCGGGAGATCACGGGTTGCGATCTTGTGGCCCGAAGGGATAGCGTCCAGCGCTGTCAGCCCTTCGGCCTCAAGAATCAGGCCTTTGGGAATGGGCTGGCGGGCAATCAGCACATCGTCCAGCGGGTTGAGTCGAATCACGGCGTTGGCAGCATTTTCACTGCCTGTTTTAGTTATAAGTTGCATCAACAGTTACCTCAGTGAAAGGCTCAGGCCAGACCGCGCTCGCGGTAGTCGATGAGGGATGAGAACAGCATCAGACCGAAAGCCATCACCACGAAGAAGATCAGCGCGAGGAAGTACGAACCGGTGAACTGCACGATCAGGCCGATCAGGATCGGTACGATGACACCGACCATATTGCCGCAGAAATTCATGCTGCCGCCCAGTACGCCCGCCTTGGATTTACCGCCCAAAATGGCTGGCAAGCACCAGTACATGCCGCACCAGCGAATGAAAAACAGGGCCACGCAGAGCAGCGAAATCACGGTGAAAGCGTCCGGTGTGTAGGCCACCAGCAGGATGCACAGCGCAGCAATCGCCGCCGAGCCGCCAAACATGGTGCGCATCACCTTGTTCGGAGCGCCGCCTGCGTCTTTCCATTTGTCCGCCAGCCAACCGCCGAAGATCTCGCCGATAAACCCGCACATAAAGATCAGGAACGTTGCACCGCCCATGGCCTTGATATCGAGGTTGTGCGCCTTGTGCAGGTAGCTCGGCATCCAGGTCAGCAAACCGTAGAACACGCTGTTGTAGCAGGCGTACCCGGCGAACATGGCCAATACTGAGCGGCTTTTCAGCAAGTCTTTGAGGATGGCTTTGCGTTCGCCGTTGGTTTTCGCCGCCTCGGCATTGGCGTTGGTGATATAGGCCAGTTCAGCCGCGTTGACTTTAGGGTGTTCGGCCGGGTTATTACGGATGTACCACCAGGCCCAGACACCGACGATCATGGTGCCGACACCGGCGATCACGAACGCAATGCGCCACGAGTCGAACCAGGTAATCAGACCCGCGATGATGATGGCGCCAAAGGCTGTGCCCAAGGGGGCGCCGCCATCCACCAGGGTTGCCCCGCGGCCCCGCTCATTGGGCGTCAGCCAGGCACCGTTCAGCTTGGCCCCGGCGGGCATGATCGGTGATTCGGCAACGCCCAGACCGATCCGGGTGGCGAGCAAGGTCATCCAGCTGTGGGCGCCCCCTGCGATGGCCTGGAAGAAGCCCCAGCCCACGGTCGCCACACCGACGATATTGCGCACCTGAAAACGGTCCAGGAGCATGCCGCCAGGAATTTGCATCAGCGCATAGGACCAAAAGAACGCGCTGAGCATCAGGCCTTCCAGGGCCGGGGTCATTTCAAATTCGCTGGAAATCAGTGGCAAGGCCACCGACAGTGACGCGCGGTCGATGTAGTTGATCGCCGACAACAGCAGCAGGATCAAAAATATGCGCCAGCGCACCGTGGTAGGTCGTGAGGCGTCTGCAAGCCCGGCGGCCTGGCTGGGGGCGGCCGGTGCAATTTTGCTGTTCATGTTGGTCTCGCTTTTTTATGTTTTTTATCAAGCGGGGAGTGGGCTTGCAGGCAAGCCCACAAAGCCTTGCTACAACGTTACGACATGCCCGGCTGGCAGTTCAGCGGTGCCTGCCTGTATGCCGTTGATCAGCGGTGCGCCGAACTCCGGCATGCTGATTTCGAAGCGGTCACCTTCCTGGGTGTGAATGTTGTCGGCCACCGACAGAGTGGCGGTACCAAAGAAATGCACATGCACATCGCCAGGGCGCAGGAACTGCGGGTACTTGAAGTGGTGGTATTCAAGGTTTTCCAGGCTGTGGCACATGTTGTCTTCACCGCTGAGAAACTCTTTTTCCCAGACTACCTCGTTCCCGCGCAGGATGCGGCTCATGCCGGTCAGGTGACGCGGCAGCTCGCCGACACGCAGCTCGGGGCCGTAACTGCAATTGCGCAATTTAGAGTGTGCGAGGTACAGGTAGTTACGGCGCTCCATGACGTGGTCAGAAAACTCATTGCCCAGCGCAAAGCCTACGCGGTAGGGCTTGCCGTCGTCGCCCACTACATACAGACCGGTCAGCTCGGGTTCTTCGCCGGCATCTTCAGCGAAGGTCGGTTTGCTGAACGCACTGCCGGGGCGAACCACGATCGAGCCGTCACCCTTGTAGAACCACTCCGGTTGCACGCCCACCGTGCCGGATGCCGGGCGGCCACCTTCAATGCCCCACTGAAAAATACGTGCGGTGTCGGTCATGGCGCTGTGATCGGCTGCGTTTTGCTGGTGCATCTTGTCGCGTGTCGAGGCGCTGCCCAAGTGGGTCAGGCCGGTGCCGCTGATCAGGCAGTGGGCCGGGTCTGCATGGTCCAGCGGCGGGAGTACGCGGCCTTGCTCCAGTGTCTGGCTATAACTGACAGGACTTGCCTCGGTGCCACGGGCCAGCACTTCAGCGACCAGGCCGTGGCCTTTACGAATGGCCTCCAGAGCCAGTTCGCGGGTGGTTTCGGTGCCCAGCACCACGTGGATCTCATCGCCCTCGATCACCCCGACGTGGCGCTGGCCTTGAGCTGTTTCAAACTGGATCAAGCGCATACAGTGAACTCTCGCAGATTATTTTTATGGCGGGTCGTTAACCCCTTCTGGCGCTCACTTTAATTTTTGTCAGGGATGCTGCCTAATGACAGATGCTGATTGAGCGATAACCAATAGTCATCCCCATGCTGCCATCCCTGACCACCATCATTTCCCGGCTGCGCCTCAAACAACTGCGGTTGTTGATTGCGCTGGACGAATTCGGCTCGCTGCACAAGGCCGCCGAGTCTGTGGCAATTACCCAGCCCGGCGCGACCAAGGCGCTGCACGAAATTGAATCGACGCTGGGCGCAACCCTGTTCGAGCGCACGCCCAAAGGCCTGACGCCCAATGATCTGGGGCGTTGCGTGATTCGTTACGCGCGTTTGATACACACCGATGTGGCGCACCTGCGCGAAGAAATGCTCGGCATTTTGCAAGGCCATGGCGGGCGTCTGTCAGTGGGGGTGATCATGGGCGCAGTGCCGGTGCTGGTGGAATGCCTGGCGCAATTGCGCGCCAAACAGCCGCAGTTATCGGTAGAAATCGTCGAAGACACCAGCGCTCGCCTGTTGGGATTACTCGACGAAGGGCGCCTGGACCTGGCCATATGTCGCACCAGCGTCAGCAAACATCCGGCGGCTTATGACAGCCGCTTGCGCGAGCAGGAGCCGCTGATCGTGGTCGCTAACACCGCGCACCGGTTTGCCCGCCGTACGTCGCTGGCGTTGAGTGAACTGGCAGATTCGTCGTGGGTGGTATTCCCGGTCAACATGCCCATGCGCCTGACCCTTGAGCGGGAGTTCAGGGAAGCGGGGCTTAACTTTCCGGCGTATCCGATTGAAACCTCATCGACCTTCACCACGCTGTCATTGCTCTTGCAGGACCCGCAACTGGTCGCCGTCATGCCGGTGGACGTTGCGCAAATGGCCGTGACCCACGGCATGCTGATGCGCTTGCCGCTGGACTTGAAATCACGCAGCGAGCCATACGAAATTGTCACCCGCAAAGGCGTGGCATTAACCGCCCCGACGCAACTGCTAATTGATGAACTGACCCGCCAAAAACAGGCATGAGCGCAAGCCGTTACGCGGCCACGCGCATCACGTCCCATGCGCTCATTACCTGGGTGACAGCGGCGTCCAGTACTGCGTGCTCCAGGCCGTCCCGGGCAAGCGTAGTCAGGCCCAGCAAAAAGCTTTCAAACACTGTGGCCAACGCAACAACGTTGGTCTGCGCGGACAGTTCGCCCGAGGCGACGCCGCGCTCGATGCAGGCAATAAATCCGGCCCGGTTACGCGCGCGGGCCTGGGCCAGTGGCGCGCATATCTCCAGAGTTTCAGCCGAGCAGGCACTCATCAGCCCCAGTGTTACCAGGCAGCCACGCGGGTGCCCCGGTTCGCATTGCATGCGGGCTGAGCGGCGCAACGCCAGCTCGATGGCTTCACGCGGGGCAATGCCGGGGTCTTGCAGGCTCTCGGTCACGCGGCCATGGGAGTTCAGATAACGTTCCATGACCTCTTTGAACAAGGCCTCCTTGGAGCCAAAGGCGGCATAAAAACTCGGTGCCGAAATGCCTGGGCCGATGCTCGCCTTGAGCTGGCTCAGCGAGGTGGAGTCGTAACCATGCTGCCAAAACAGGTGCATGGCTTGAGTGATTGCCGCGTCACGGTCAAACGTACGTGGGCGTCCCATCTGGGCCATTGTCAGCCTCCTTCTTCACAAGACATAAATACTAGTCGATACAAAAGTCGTTGACCAATCGCTTTTGCATCGCCAACATCTGTACCTATCGATACATAACTAAGACAGGTTGGAACAGGCGATGGTTGAAGAGCGCGACACTACTGAGCGATTACCCATGGGCGCGCTGCTGGCGCTGGCCATGACCGGGTTTATCTGCATTGTCACCGAAACGTTGCCGGCGGGTTTGCTGACCCAAATCAGCAGCGGCCTTGAGATCTCCTCGGCAATGGCCGGGCAGATGGTCACGGTCTACGCGCTGGGCTCGTTGCTGGCGGCGATTCCCTTGACCATCGCCACACAGGGCTGGCGGCGGCGCAATGTCTTGCTGCTGACCATTGTGGGTTTTCTGCTGTTCAACTCGATCACCGCGTGGTCGTCACACTATGGCGTGACCCTGGTGGCGCGCTTTTGCGCGGGTGCCTCGGCCGGTCTGGCCTGGAGCCTGTTGGCGGGGTACGCACGACGTATGGTTGCGCCGCACTTGCAGGGCCGCGCCATGGCGGTGGCGATGGTCGGTACGCCAATCGCACTGTCACTGGGTGTGCCACTGGGCACCTGGCTGGGGGCGCTGATGGGCTGGCGCAGCGCCTTCGGCCTGATGTCGATACTGACTGTGGTGCTGATTGTCTGGGTGCTGGCCAAAGTGCCGGATTATCCGGGGCAGGCTAGCGCCCGGCGCATCGGCTTGCGCCAGGTACTGCTGACTCCCGGGGTGCGCTCCGTGCTTGCGGTGGTGATGACCTGGATGCTCGCGCACAACATGCTCTACACCTACATCGCCCCGTTTGTGACGCCAGCGGGTCTGGCCGATGAGGTGGATCTTGTGTTGCTGGTATTTGGCCTGGCGGCGCTGTTGAGCATCTGGCTGACCAGTCGTCTGGTCGACAGCCATTTACGCAGGGTGGTGCTGGTCAGCCTTGCGGCATTTACCGCGATTGCCCTGTTGTTTGGTGTGTTCTTCCAGTCTGCGCCGGTGGTGTACGTCGGTATTTTCATCTGGGGCCTGTCCTTTGGCGGCGCGGCAACCTTGCTGCAGACGGCGCTGGCAGACGCCGCAGGTGAGGGCGCCGATGTGGCGTTGTCGATGAACGTGGTGGTCTGGAACAGTGCCATCGCTGCTGGAGCACTCACGGGTGGCGTGTTGCTCGATCAAGTCGGTGTGAGTGCGTTGCCCTGGGCGTTGCTGGTGTTGTTGCTGATCGGGTTGTTGATCGTGTTCAACGCTCGCCAGCATGGTTTTCCCACGGGGCAGCGCCAGGCCGGGGCTGCTGTCGTCGGTCATTGATGTTCACAAGCTCGCCTGCGTAGCGCCAACCCTGCAGGAACTGCCGAGGCACGAAGGCTGTGATCCTGGATTTGCGTAAGCAGTGTTGGCCTGGCAACAGTTGTTCTACAGACTGTTGCCAGGCCAACTATTAACGCTTCGAATAAACCTTAACCTACTGAATTTAAACAAAAAATTATCTGGCATGGATTCTGCTCTGTTGTGAATAACGATCGCATCTGTTGGCGATTAAACACGAGTAAAGAGTGAGAACCTCATGTCGAACACCCCAGCCGACGCCCATTACCCACTGTCTGTTCCCGATGCCCATGTCATCCGCACAGACGCAGAAGCCATTGAAGTCGCCCACAAGGTCGCCGCGTTTTTACTCGAAGGTGATGCCGAGCGCGACCGTCAGCGCGAAGTGCCTGCTGAGGTGGTGGATGTGTTCTCCAACAGCGGCCTGTGGGGCATTACCGTGCCCAAAGAATACGGCGGTGCTGAGGTGTCGTTCGCCACGCTGGCCGAAGTGATTGCCATTATTTCAGCGGCCGACGCTTCCCTCGGGCAGATCCCGCAGAACCATTACTGCCTGCTCGAAGACATTCGTCTGCAAGGCACAGAAGAACAGAAGGCCTGGTTTCTGGGGCTGGCGCTCAAGGGTAATCGCTTTGCCAATGCCATTTCTGAAACCGGCGGCAAGACCGTGCAAGACATCCAGACGCGCTTTATCAGCGAAGGCGATGAGGTGGTGATCAATGGCCGTAAAGGCTACTGCACCGGCTCGTTGTACGCCCATTGGCTGGGGGTGCTGGCGCTGAATGCCGACGACAAAGCGCACTTGGCGTTTGTGCCGCGGCGCACGCCGGGCCTGACCGTGGTGGATGACTGGTCGAGCATTGGCCAGCGCAACACCGCCAGCGGCACGGTGCTCGCAGAAAACCTGCGGGTGCCGGCCTTTAACGTGTTCAAGACGTACCAGTCTTATGAAAACCCGACCTTGGCCGGGCCGATTGCGCAAATCACCACCGCCGCGATTGATGCCGGCATTGCCCGCGCTGCCTTGCGCGACACCCTGAGCTTTGTACGTGATCACGCTCGCCCATGGATCGACTCGGGGCTGGATAAGGCCAGCGAAGACCCGCTGACCATCATCCAGATCGGCAAGTTGAGCATCCAGCTGGATGCCTCCGAAGCCTTGCTTGAGCGGGCGGGACGAGTCCTCGACCGCGAGCGCGAAAACCCCGGTGAAGACGGCGTGGCGCGCGCTTCGGTAGCAGTGGCCAAAGCCAAGGTGCTGACCACTGAAATCGCCCTGGAAGCCAGCAACCGTCTGTTCGAATTGGGCGGCACGCGTTCCTCGCTGGCACGTCACAACCATGACCGCCACTGGCGTAACGCCCGCGTGCACACCCTGCATGACCCGGTGCGCTGGAAGTACCACGTGGTCGGCAACTGGCTGTTGAACGGGGTCAATCCGCCGCGTCATGACTGGTCATAACGATGGACGCGCTGCTGAGCAACATCAACTGGCCGGAAATCGGCCAGGCCTGCCTCGACACCCTGAGCATGCTCGGCATGGCCCTGGG
Source organism: Pseudomonas helleri (assembly GCF_045830615.1). NCBI lineage: Bacteria > Pseudomonadati > Pseudomonadota > Gammaproteobacteria > Pseudomonadales > Pseudomonadaceae > Pseudomonas > Pseudomonas helleri. The sequence goes on from NZ_CP174501.1 coordinate 2,032,561, forward strand.
TTTTACCGTGTTGCTGGGGCTGCCGCTGGGGGTGTTGCTGTACCTCACCGGCAAGCAGCAGTTGCACGCCAAACCCGGCATCTACCGGGTGCTGTCGATGGTGGTGAATATCCTGCGGTCGTTGCCCTTCATCATCTTGCTGATTGTGCTGATCCCGGTGACCACCTTGATCACCGGCACCTCGCTGGGGGTGGCGGGTGCCATTCCGCCATTGGTGGTGGGCTGCACGCCGTTCTTTGCACGGTTGGTGGAAACCGCGCTGCGTGAAGTTGATCGCGGGCTGGTGGAGGCCACCCAGTCCATGGGCGCCACGACCTGGCAAATCATCTGGCACACCTTGTTGCCGGAGTCCCGGCCGGGGCTGATTGCAGCCGTCACGGTGACCGCAATCGTACTGGTGGATTACACCGCGATGGCCGGAGTGATCGGTGGCGGGGGCTTGGGCGACCTGGCAATCCGCTTTGGTTATCAGCGTTTTCAGACTGACGTCATGGTGGTCACCGTGGCCTTGCTGGTCCTGTTGGTACAAGGGCTGCAAATGACCGGTGACCGTCTGGTGTCCCATTACAGCCGTCGCTGAGACGGCTCATTTTTGATTGTTCGGAGTTTGTGCAATGAAAAAGCTTCTTGCTCTGGTGGCCGTGATGGCCGCCTTTAGCGCTCAGGCCAATGAAAAGTTGGTGGTCGGTGCCACGCCGGTGCCCCATGCCGAAATTCTTGAGTTTGTTAAGCCTGAGCTGGCCAAGGAAGGCGTTGATCTGCAGATCAAAGTGTTCAACGACTTTATCCAGCCCAACCAACAACTCGCGCTTAAAAACATCGACGCCAACTACTACCAATACCGGCCGTTTCTGGATGAGTACAACAAGGAACGCCACACGGATCTGGTCCCGGTAGTGGGCGTGCATATCGAGCCGTTTGGCGCGTACTCGACCAAAATTAAAAACATCGCCGAGCTTAAGGACGGCGCTTCAGTGGCCATTCCCAATGACCCGGTCAACGCCGGTCGTGCTCTGGTGCTGCTGGAAGAGGCCAAGCTGATCACGCTTAAAAACCCTGGCGACCCGCAGTCGACCACCCGCGACATCGTGACCAACCCCAAGCACCTGAAAATCCGTGAGCTGGAAGGCGCCATGCTGGCCCGTTCTGTGAGCCAGGTGGACCTGGCCTTTGTGTTTGCCAACTACGCGCTGGAAGCGGGTATCGACACCAATAGCGCGTTGATTGTCGAGAAGGGCAAGGACTTGTACGTCGAGTATCTGGTGGCACGCCCGGACAACATCAATGACCCGCGTATTCAGAAGCTGGCCAAGGCTTTGCACTCTGATGCCGTGCGTCAATTTATCCTGACCCGTTACAAAGGCCAGATCGTGCCAGGCTTTTAAATCGGTATTAAACGTCTGTGTTCTCTTATGTCAGCTAGGCTATTGAAGATGAATAACCAGCTGACCCAGGAGAGCGTATGACATTGCGATGGATGCTGTTGAGCCTTGTTGTTCTATGTGCGGGCTGCCAATACTTCAGTTATCAGCAAGGCTGCACCGACAATCCCAATCAGCGCGGCTGCCAGGGCGGCACGGTAGAGTCGCCATAAATACTGGGCTGGCGCATCCCCAAATCGGCGCCCTCTCCTTCGGGAGAGGGCTGGGGTGAGGGGGCTCTTATCAACATGTTGGTTGCCCAACACTTCATGAGCACATTGCACACGGTCCAACAACACGTTGCCTGACTCGCAGGGCTAATCCGCTGTTATGCCTGAGGTTGGGGTCGTGGCATGTTAGGTGCATAGGTTCCTGGCAGTCATAAACACTCAAGGTGTTTGTATTGATTGCCAGCTAAAAGGACCTCTCATGCACTACCGTCAACTGGGTAACAGCGGCATTAACGTCAGCGTTCTGGGCCTGGGCACCATGACCTGGGGCCACCAAAACACCGAAAGCGATGCTCATCAGCAAATCGAACTGGCGCTGGCTGAAGGCGTCAACCTGATCGACACCGCCGAGATGTACCCCACGCCCACCCGCGGCGACACCTGGCGTACCACTGAACGCTATATCGGCAACTGGCTGGGCGCCAACAGCGCGCGCCGTGCCGACATCGTGCTGGCGAGCAAAATTGCCGGCCCGGCCCGCGAGCCCGGTGGCCAATTGCATATTCGCGATGGCCTGACCCGGCATGACCGGCGCAACATCGTCGAAGCCCTGGACGGTAGCCTCAAGCGCCTGCAAACCGATTACCTCGATCTCTATCAACTGCACTGGCCTGATCGCCCGACCAACTTTTTCGGCCTGCGTGAATACCCGTATGCCGAAGACACGCAAAGTGTGGCCATCGAAGAAACCCTCTCGGTGCTGGCTGATCAGGTCAAGGCGGGCAAGATCCGTCACATCGGCGTGTCCAACGAAACGGCGTGGGGTGTGGCCGAGTTCCTCAAGCAGAGCGAGCGCCTGGGCCTGCCGAACATTGTCAGCATCCAAAACCCCTACAGCTTGCTGAACCGCCTGTACGAGGGCGGCCTGGCAGAGTTCACCCACCGCGAAGGCGTAGGCCTGCTGGCGTATTCGCCGCTGGCATTTGGCACCTTGACCGGCAAGTACCTCGGTGGCGCCCGCCCTGAAGGTTCGCGTCTGACCTCGGTGTACCGCACGTTCAATCGCTACGACAGCCCGCTGGCCCAAGAAGCCATCGCTGGTTATGTGGACATCGCCCGCGAGCATGACCTGACCCCGGCGCAATTGGCCCTGGCTTATGTCATCAACAAACCGTTTGTGGCCAGCGCGCTGACCGGGCAAACCAGCCTCGTGCAATTGCGCGACAACCTCAGCGCGATCAACGTGAGCCTCAGTCCGGAGATTCTGGCGCGCATCGAGGCCGTCCATCAGCGTGTCCCCAACCCTGCGCCATAGGAGTACGGGCGATGCCCAAGCAACTGCACGTCAACCTGTTTGAAATGAACTGCGTGAGCCATATCGTTCACGGCCTGTGGGTGCATCCCGAGAACAACCGTCACCGCTTCAATGACCTGGATTACTGGACCGAGCTGGCGCAACTGCTGGAATACGGCACCTTTGACGGGGTGTTTCTGGCAGACGTGATCGGCACCTATGACCGTTTTCGCAATGGCCCGGAAACCGCCCTGCGCGAGGCCATGCAAATTCCCAGCAATGACCCGTTGATGGTGATTCCGGCCATGGCCGCCGTGACCAAAAACCTCGGCTTTGGCGCGACGTTTTCGACCACGTACGAGCCGCCGTTTGCTTTTGCCCGGCGCATGAGCACCCTGGATCACCTGACCAAGGGCCGGGTGGGCTGGAACATCGTGACCTCGTACCTGCCCAATGCCGCGCGTAACTTCGGGCATGACACCGAGGTCGTGCACGACCACCGCTATGAAATCGCCGATGAATACCTGGATGTGCTCTACAAACTGTGGGAGGGCTCGTGGGACGATGACGCGGTGATTATTGACCGTGAACAACGGGTGTACACCGACCCGCAAAAGGTCCGTTACATCAACCACGTGGGTGAGCACTTCAGCGTGGCCGGGCCGCACCTGTGCCAGCCTTCGCGCCAGCGCACGCCGGTGTTGTTTCAGGCAACCGGCTCGCCAGCCGGTATCGAGTTTGCCGGGCGGCATGCCGAAGTGGTGTTTACTGGCGGCCTCGACACTCCGGCCGTGCGTGCGAATATCCAGGCCATGCGCAACAAGGCCATCGCCCATGAGCGTGACCCGGCGGGGCTGAAATTTATCGTCATGGCCGGGGTGATCGTGGGCCGTACTGACGAAGAAGTCAGCTGCAAGCTCGACAGCTATCGCAAGCTGATGAGCGTCGAGGCGTCGCTGGCCCATCACCAGTCAGCCATTGACCTGACCGCTTACCCCAGCGATGCGCTGATCAGTGATTTGATCGAGCTGAAAGTCGACGGCTGGGAGAGCCTGCAGCGCTACAAGCCCGAATGGACCATCGGCACCGTGTTGTCGCAGTTCTCGGGGTTTAACCGTGAGCGTTTCTTTGTGGCAGGTACGCCGACCGTGGTGGCGGATGAAATCGAGAAGTGGCTGGATGTCGACGGCATTGACGGGATCAATTTGCGCCAGTACCTGTCGTTTGAAACGGCCCGGGATTTTATTGAGCTGGTGATCCCGGAGCTGCGCCGTCGTGGTCGTTTCCGTGAGCGTTACAACGAAGGCGAAACCCTGCGCGAACGCCTGTTTGGTGCGGGGCAGGCGCGTTTGCCGAATGACCATTTCGGCGCCCGCTATCGCGACCCGGCGCTGTTGCAACAACCGGCCACGCCATTACGTTTCTGAACACATCACTTTTGGGCGGGGCGCGCCGTATACGACGCCGCGCTGTCGCGCAGCAAACAGGACAGCGAGTATCTTGAGCATCCCCCAATCGGTTCCCTCTCCTTCGGGAGAGGGCTAGGGTGAGGGGCTCTTAGATCAAAAACCAGATCAAGATCAACAGATCGCGAGCAAGCTCGCTCCTACAGTGGGTTTTCAGCCAACTGTTGGCTCACCAACAGTCGCTGCACAGACTGTTGCTTTTGACTCCCTCCTGACGCCAATTTGCGCCTGTTTGCTGGGCGATAAACCCGGCATGGCTTGTGCAATAGCCTAAGTCCCGGACTTAAGGCAGCAGGCCCCATGCGCAATATTTCCCCCTTTATTCGAAACTTTCCTTTGCTCGGCATCGCAACCCTGTGCTCGGTACTGGTCGGCTGCGGGCAGGAAACCTCAACCGTTGCGCGCAGTGACAAACCGGTCAGCGGCGGGACGTTGATTTATGCCACCGACCGCGAACCCACGTGCCTCGATCCGCATGTGGCGGGTGACATGCCGCAGGTGTTTATCGGCCAGCAGTACCTCGACTCGCTGGTGTCGATGGATGACCAAGGCCAGATCGGGCCGTGGCTGGCGAAAAGTTGGGAGGTCTCGGCCGATGGCCTGACGTACACCTTCCATTTACGCGATGACGTGCACTTCACCGACGGTACGCCGTTCAACGCGGCGGCGGTCAAGGCCAACCTCGATCACATGGCCAACCCGAAAACCCAATCGAGTACGGCGGGCGGTTATATCCGCCAATACCGCAGCACCGATGTGCTCGATGACCATACGGCGGTGGTGCACCTGGCTACCCCGTACGCGGCGTTTCTGGAGGTCCTGGCCCAGGGTTTTCTGGGCATAGAGTCGCCCACCGCGCTGCTTCGTTCCCGCGATGAAAACTGCGAAAGCCCGGTGGGCAGCGGGCCGTTCAAGATCGTCCGCTGGGACCGGCAAAGCCAGGTCGAACTGGTGCGCAACCCGGATTACAACTGGGCGCCACCTACCGCCAGGCATCAAGGCCCGGCGTGGCTGGAGCGCATCGTCTGGAAGTTCATTCAGGAGCCGTCCGTGCGCTTTGCCTCGCTGCAAGCCGGGGAGGTTGATGTGATCGAGACGCTGCCGCCCGAATCCCATGAGGCCGCCCGACGTAACCCGGACCTTACGGTATTGGTGGCCTTGCGGCCGGGCAACCCCACCAACGGCACGCTGAACATCACCCGTGCGCCGTTTAATGACCTCAAGGTGCGCGAAGCTTTTGTGCGCAGTTCGGATGTCGAGGGCGCGCTCAAAAGTGTGTATTTCAGCGAATTCCCCCGTGCCGGTGGCCCGCTGAGTTCGGCGACCCGTTTTTACAGCTCGGACTTCGAACACGCCCAGGACTACAACCCGGCCCGCGCAGCGCAATTGCTGGATGAAGCCGGCTGGACCGGACGTGACAGCGAAGGCTACCGCACCCGTGACGGCAAGCGCTTGCAGGTGCATGTGGTGATGGGCAACCGCACGCCGCCCTCGGAATACACCCTGTGGGAGCAGGTACAAGCGACCACTCGGGCGGTCGGGTTTCAACTGATCATCGACCAGATGAGTGATGTGCAGGCCACTCAGCGCCAGGCGGACTGGGACTACGACATTCGTATTGGTTACTGGAACACCAACACCCCCGACGTGCTGCGGATCATTTTTGGCTCGGAGTTTATTCGCCCGGCGGGTGTCGGCGGTTATCACCAGAACACCGCCGGTTTCAGCGATACGGCGTTTGACGGGCTGATCCAGCAAGCCTTGACCACGCAAGACCCTGAGCAGCGCAAGGCGCTGTATTACAAAGCGCAGCAGATTGCTTCCAGCCAATACCTGCAACTGACCACGTACCCGCAAAGCTCACGCCTGGGCATCTACAAGACCACCCAGGGCGTGCGCCTGGAGCCGTCTTTGGCGGTGACGTATTTGTATGACGCCTGGGTCAATAAATGAAAAGGGTGAACCAATGAGCCGAATCGAGATTGTAAATCCGCAGCGCGAGCGCTGGCTGCAGGTGGGGCGACGCGCCGTCTGGCGTTTGGCGGGCGGACTGCTGGTGCTGTGGGCGGTGGCGACCCTGACCTTCTTTGCCCTGCGGCTGATGCCGGGCGACCCGGTGCTGGCCATCCTCGGCGGCCCGAGTGGCAACCCGTCGCCCGAGACCATTGCCGAAGCCACCCGCGAGTACGGGCTGGACAAGCCCTTGGCGGTGCAATACGCGCTGTACCTGGGGCGTCTGGTTCAGGGCGATCTGGGGGTGTCCTACTCGCAGCACTTGCCGGTAACCCGCGTGCTGGCCGAGCAATCGTGGGCGACCCTGCAACTGACGTTTACTTCATTGGTCCTGGCCTGGCTGCTGGTGCTGTTACTCACCGTGTTGACCGCCGGGCGCCAGCGTTGGGTGGCCAAGGTGGCTTCGTTTGCTGAAACCGTTTCGGCCGCCGTCCCGCATTTTTGGCTGGGGCTGGTGCTGCTGGCGGTGTTTGCCTTCGGGCTGCGCTGGTTCCCGCCTGCCGGCAGTGATGGCTGGCGAACCCTGGTGTTGCCGTCTGTGGCGCTGGCGGTTCCGCTGGCCGGGTTTATTGCGCAGGTCACCCGAGAGTCGCTTGAACTGACCCTGGAGCAACCTTTTGTGCTGACCGCGCGGACCCGTGGTTTGAGCGAAACCGCCGTGCGCTTCAAGCATGCGCTGCGCCATGCGGTGTTGCCCGGCATTTCGTTGTCGGGCTGGGCCATCGGCGCCTTGATCAGCGGCGCGGTGGTGGTTGAAGTGATCTTTTCGCGCAAGGGCCTGGGCCGCCAGTTGTATCAGGCGGTGCAGGCGCAGGACCTGCCGCTGACCATCGGTATCAGCCTGACCGTTGCGGCGGTGTATGTGCTGGCCAACATTCTGGTCGACCTGTTGCACCTGTGGGTCGACCCTCGTCAACAGGGGAAAACAGCATGAGCACACTGACTCTCGAAACGCAGTTGCCGGGTGTGCGGGTGCAACGCAGGTCACGCCAGGTGCCGCTGGGGCCTTTGCTGGCGCTGATTTTTCTGGCGTTTTTGATCGTTGCCGCGCTGCTGCCGCAACTCTTTACCCATGCCGACCCGCTGGCGATTGTGCCGCACGATGCGTTTCATCCGCCGGGATGGGCGCATTGGTTCGGCACGGATCAGTCCGGCCGGGATATTTTTTCGCGGGTGATTTACGGCACCCGCCAGTCGCTGTTGATTGGTCTGGCGGCCACCGTGCTGGCCATGAGCATTGCGATTGCCCTGGGGTTGCTCGGCGGGCTTGGCGGTGCGCGACTTGACCGTGGGGTTGGCTGGCTGCTGGAAATACTGTTCGCGTTCCCGAGCCTGGTGTTGGCGCTGCTGTTTGTGGCGGTGTTCGGCAGCGGCATCGGGCCTTTGATTGTTGCCACCGGGCTGGGCGCAGCGCCGGGCTACGCCCGGATGGTGCGCGGTCAGGTGCTGGCGGTGCGCAATGCCGGTTACATCGAAGCGGCGGTTGCTTTGGGTCACCCGACGCGGCGGATCATCCTGCGCCAGCTATTACCCAATGCCATGCGCCCGCTGATCGTGACTCTGACCATGGGTATTGGTCAGGCGATTGTCTGGGCCTCGGCCCTGAGCTTTCTGGGGCTGGGCGCCAAGCCGCCTGCGCCGGAGTGGGGGACCATGCTGTCCATGGGCCGCGACTTTGTCGCCAATGCCTGGTGGCTGACCTTCTTCCCGGGGGTGTTCATCGTGCTCACCACGCTGTCGACCACGGTCGCGGGCCGTTATCTGCAACAACGTCTGGAGGGACGCCTGTCATGAGCGATAAACACTTGATCGTTGAGGGGCTGTCCATTGAATTTGGTGGCCAGACTGTGGTGCGCGATGTGTCGTTTACCCTGGCGCCGGGCAAGACCCTGGCGCTGGTGGGTGAGTCCGGCTCTGGCAAAAGTGTGACGGCGCGCAGCCTGATTGGTCTGGCCGGTGCCGGGGCGCGGGTGACGGCGCGCACTTTGAGTTATGGCGGGCAGGATTTGCTCGGGTTGTCCGAGCGTGGCTGGCGCGGGTTGCGCGGCAAAGGCATTGGCTTTGTGTTGCAAGATGCGCTGGTCTCGCTCGACCCGCTGCGCCCGGTGGGCAAAGAGATTCTGGAAGTGCTCACGACCCACCAATGGGGCGACCGGCGCAGCCGCGCTGAGCGGGTTATCGAGCTGCTGGACAAAGTAGGCGTGCCCGAGCCCGAATTGCGTGCCCGCCAGCGGCCCGACCAATTATCCGGTGGCCTGCGCCAGCGTGCGTTGATCGCCAGTGCGTTGGCACTGAGCCCGGGGCTGGTCATCGCCGACGAACCGACCACCGCCCTGGACGCCACGGTGCAGGCGCAGATTCTGCAAGTGCTGCAAGAGATCAAGGCTCGCGGTGATTCGTTGCTGATCATCAGTCATGACTTGGCGGTGGTGGCGCAATTGGCCGATGAGGTGCTGGTGCTGCGCCACGGCGTGGTGGTCGAACAGGGCCCGATGCAGCAGGTGTTACGGACCCCGAGCCACCCTTACACCCAGGCGTTGCTGGACGCGGTGCCAGCCGAACATGCGCGGGGCACACGGCTGTCGTCGCACAACAGCGGGCAGGTTGTGCAACCTCGACCGGGCGCTGACTCGCCGGTGCTGCTCAAGGCCAGCGGCTTGGGTAAACGCTACATTGGCCCCGATCAGCAATCTCGCCAAGTGGTCGATGACGTCAGCTTTGAACTGCGCGCCGGGCGCACGCTGGGCATCGTCGGCGAGTCCGGTTCTGGCAAGACCACCGTGGCGCGCATTGTGTTGGGGTTGCTGGAGCCGGATGCGGGCCATGTGCAGTTTCTGGGGCACGCCTGGGCGGGGGCGGGTGCAGATCGGGTGGCGGAAAAAGACCGGCGTGTGCATCGACGTGACATCAGTGTGATTTATCAAGACCCGCTGAGTTCGTTCGATCCGCGCTGGAGCATCGGCCAGATCCTCGCCGACGCGCTGGATGTGGCCGGTGTGGCGGCTTCGCAGCAACCCGCGCGGATCCGCGAATTGCTCGAGCAAGTGCGCCTGCCGGCCGAGCTGGCGAGCCGCCGCCCCTTGCAACTGTCGGGCGGCCAGCGGCAACGGGTGGCAATCGCCCGGGCCATTGCCAGCAACCCTAAAGTGATCATTTGTGACGAACCGGTCTCGGCCCTCGATGTCTCGGTGCAGGCGCAAGTACTGGACCTGCTGGCTGACCTGCAAGCCTCGTTGGGGCTGGCCTACCTGTTTATTTCCCATGACCTGGGCGTGATCCGCCATGTCAGTGACGAAGTGCTGGTGATGCGTCGCGGCCAAGTGGTTGAAAGCGCCCCGGTCGAAGACCTTTTTGAACATCCCAAACACGCTTACACCCAACGCCTCTTGGGCGCAGTGCCGCGTTTGCCGGGCGCCGACAGTGAGCTGGTGGTGCCACCGCTGGAAGCGGAAAGCACGGCGTTGCGATTTGACGAATCGCAACTGTGGAAGATCGCTATTTAAGCTTGAACACCTTAAGGAATTGTCATGACTACGTTGTCTCTTGTTACTGAGCAGGCCATTGCCACGATCGACACACTGAATCTCCGGGCCGATGAAATATTGCCCACCATTGCAGCGGGGGCCGCACAACGCGAGCGTGATCGCCTGCTGCCGTTTGATGCGGTGGCGCAGATTGCCAAGGCCGGTTTTTTCACCACGCGCATCCCGGTGCGTTATGGCGGCAGCGGCGGTTCGGTCAAGGATGTGATCCGTTTATTGATCCGCATTGCCGCCGCAGATTCCAACGTCGCCCAGGCATTGCGCCCGGGGTTCGGCTTTGTCGAAGGCTTGCTGGCGTCATCCAGCGAACAGGCCGAAACCGAGCGCGAGCGCTGGTTTGCCCGCTACCTGGACGGCATCGTGGTAGGCAATGCCGGCTGGGAAGTGGGCGGCGCCAACGGCTCGATCAGCGCGCGAATTGTGCGCGACGGCGACCACTACCGGGCCACCGGCAGCAAGTATTACAGCACCGGCTCGCTGTACGCCGACTGGGTCAGCGCAGTGGCGTTGGATGAAGAGGATCAACCGGTTTCGTTTATCCTGCCGCGCAACCGCAAGGGGCTAGAGTTGCTCGACGATTTTGACGCAATGGGCCAGCGCCTGACCGCCAGTGGCACCACGCGCCTGAATAACGTGCAAGTACTGGCTGACGAAATCCGCACACGGACGGTAGAAGAGGGCAAGCGCACAATTGTCACGCCGTTTTTGCAATTGTTCCTGGCGGCGGTTCAGGCGGGCATTGCACGCAACGCCTTGAACGACGCCGTAGCGTTTGCCAACGAGCATGCCCGGCCCATCAAACACAGCAGCGCCAGCCGCTCGGTGGACGACCCTTATGTTGAATTGAGCGTCGGTGACATCTCGGCCCGTGCCTTCACCGCCGAAGCGGTGGTGTTGCACGCGGCAGAATCCATCGACCGGGCATGGGCGGGCGACCTCGATCCGCACCTGGTCGACCAGGCCGCTGTCGATGTGGCGCAGGCGCAATACATTGCTGCCGAGTCGGCGCTCAAGGCTGCCGAGTTGGTGTTTGACGTGGGCGGCGCCTCGACCACCGGGCGCGGGCACAACCTGGACCGCCACTGGCGCAACGCACGCACCGTGGCCAACCACAACCCTCGGCACTGGAAAGCTTCTGCCGTTGGCTCATGGCAACTGAAAGGCACACCGCCACCGACCTCCGGATTGTTTTAATACGCGCTGTAGCCGTTGCCTCGCGGGTCGACAAGATCGCGAGGCAAGCTGACTCTTACACCTAGCATTCAGCTTTCCTACTCGATATTCGCCTAATGCTCAGGCCGTCATAGACCCAGCCTACATCCAGCCCCAATGCCGTGATTGCACACTTGCGCACCGATAAACCCTGACGTTTTGTTACATCAGGGCGACCGCAGCGCAAGGAGTCGCGGATGTCACGCTCGCAGCCTCAGTTTCGTTTCAGCCTGACCATTGACGGCTTCGCTGATGACCTTCAAGTCTTGTCATTCAAAGGTGATGAGGCCATCAGCACGCCTTATTCCTTCGAGCTGGTACTGGTCAGCCCGCGGGCCGATCTGGATCTGGTGGCACTGCTGCATGCCCCGGCTTTTTTGGCATATGCCGACGGCGGAGGCGGCGTTCACGGGCTCATCTATGCCATTGCCCAAGGCCAGACCCGCCAGCGCCTGACGGTGTATACCCTGACCCTCGTGCCGCAACTGGCCTACCTCGAGCATCGCACCAACCAGCGCATGTTCCAGCAACTGACAGTCGGGCAGATCATTGCCCGGCTCCTCGAGGAGCACGGCATTCTCAGCAATGCCTACGCCTTCAACCTGCACGGGACCTACCCGGTTCGCGACTACTGCGTGCAATACCACGAAACGGATCTGCACTTCATTCAGCGCCTGTGCGAAGAAGAGGGCATTCACTACCACTTCCGTCACTCAGCCCAAGGCCATCAATTGGTCTTCGGTGATGGCCAGAGCGCCTTCGCCAAACTCGATCATCCCGTGCCTTATCAGGGCGAAAGCGGCCTGGTTGCCGAGGCGCCGGTAGTCAGCTATTTCGAAGTGGGCATCAACACCCGTTCCACCCGCAGTACCTTGCGCGATTACACCTTCGAAACCGCCAGTCGCGAGATCGAGGCGAGCTACGGCCCCGACACCCAGCGCGTCGAGCGAGATCTTGAAGATTACCGCTACCCGGGCCACTTCAGCCTCGAACAGCGCGGCCAGTTGCTCAGCCAGCGGGCCCTAGAGCGCCAACGCGCTGACCGCTGTCTGGCCAATGGCGAAAGTGACGACTGCGGTTTTATCAGTGGCCATTTCATGACCCTGAGCGAGCACCCCCACGGCGACTGGAACGCGATGTGGCTGCTGACTGAAATCCATCATCAGGGCCGACAGCCGCAGGTGCTCGAAGAGACCGGGACTGATCTGGACGACAAGCCAACTGACGGGTTTACCCAAGGCTATCGCAACGACTTCGCAGCCACCCCATGGGACGTGTTCTACCGCCCGCCACTCAAACATCTCAAGCCTCAGGTGCTGGGCCTGCTGACTGCCCGGGTCACCGGCCCCGTCAACGACGAGGTGCATTGCGATCAGTACGGTCGGGTAAAGGTGCAGTTTCATTGGGACCGTGAAGGCCGAAACAACGACGCCAGCAGTTGCTGGCTGAGGGTGGCCTCAACCTGGGCCGGTGACAGCCATGGCGCAGTGAGCGTGCCACGGGTCGGCATGGAAGTGCTGGTGTCGTTTCTGGAGGGGGATCCGGACCAGCCGGTGATTTCGGGTTGCCTGGTCAACAGCCTCAACCCGCCTCCCTATCCGTTGCCCGCCTACAAAACCCGCAGCGTGTTGCGCAGCCGCAGCACCCCGAACGGCACAGGCTACAACGAACTGCACATTGAAGATCGACTGGGCCAGGAACTGATCTATCTGCATGCCCAGCGCGACCTTGAACAACACATCAAAAACGACTCACTGGTGCAAATCGATGGTCAGCGTGCTGAGACCGTCACCGGCAACAGCGTCTCGGTGCTCAAAGGTGATGATCAGCGCACCGTCAGCGGTGATCGCAAAGCCCAACTCAATGCCAACGACTTTCGCCAGGTAGCCGCCAATAGCCACACCCAGGTGGGGGGCGCGCTGACGGTCGACGCGGGGATGGAGGTCACGATCAAGGCCGGTGCCCATGTGGTGTTATCGGCAGGGGCGTGTATCTCGCTGACGGCGGGCGGCCAGCATCTGATCGTCAGCGCTGCCGGGATCTACGTCAGTTCACCGATCCTGCCCGGTGGCGTGCCGGTGCCGGGCACACCGGCGTTGCCCGCCGTCACCTCTACCGTTGCAGCACTGACTGCAGCCGTCTTGACCCCGACCCAAATCAGCAGCCTCAAGCGCAACGCACCTTTCTGCGAAGAGTGCGAAAAATGCAAAGGAGGCGTTTGTGAACTCTGAGCCTCTAACCTCGCAGCAGTGGCTGGCAGACAACCCCCTGCGCGCCGGCGAAATCTTGTACGCGGTGATCAGTTCCACCAGCGATGCCGACCCGCTCGCGGCCTACCACCAACAGGGTGGAGTCGAACCACCAGACAGGCTGTGGGCTGATACCGCCTATGCCGACTGGTTCCCGGTCATGCCTTATCTACTGAGGCTGACGCCTGACAGTGAGTTCATCCAGTGGGCGGAGCAAACCGATGCTGACGATTGGGGCTGGTTGGCCATCTCCACGGTCGGCCCGCAACGTATCACCGAGCATTTGCGCAGTCTCACCCAGGTCCTGATGCCCGCTGGTGAAGCCGTGTTCTTGAGGTTCTGGGACGGTCGCCACTGGCTGCCCATCCTCCAGCATTTGGGCACAGCGACCCGTGATGTCTTGCCGGTCTTCGACCGCTACTGGATCAACGGCCAGCCGGTCACGGTGGGGCAGGGTGAGGTGCTTGCCGTTCAAGCATTCCCGTGGTGGCAAGTGCCCGGTGACCTGCTCGACAGCCTCGCTGAGCAGGACCTCAATACCGTAATCGACAACCTCATGCAGTGGCTCAAAGACACTCACGCGCCGTTGTATGCATCGATTGGCGAAGCCCATTTGCGGCTGAAAGTCGAGCATTTCGTACAACGCTCATCCCCTACACAACGTAAAGACAGCGGGCTCTTGTTGGCTCATGTGCAGCAAGAGGTTTGTGCGTAACCATGATCACGATTATCGGCAAAATGCTTCTGACTATTGGCGACACCCAGCCTGACGTAAAGCAGGTTTTGCAAGAGCTAGAACACTGTATCGAAGACTATCGGGATCGGGCGGACTCCTGGTACGGCGGCATGATCGATGTCGAGCAAGTGTTTCGTGTCGGCGATGAAGTAGTGATCCATGACAAGGACGATCAGGCGCCGGCGGCCATGTTTGCCCAATGCCAGCGCGATTCTACCGTGACGTTGGTCCACGCCTTTGAAGCAGCGCGTTTTATACCCATAGGCAATACCCAAGTGCGCTTGGTGCCAGTGGGGGGGGGTGTCGAGATCAAAGCGTTGACTGATGCCACCGGTATCACGCGTGTCGAGGGCTGCCTGCCTAATCAGCAATACCACGTCACCTTTTACCCGCAGATCACTTCTGAGCAGCTAGATGCGTTTTTTAACTCTTATCAGGAGGTGCTCAGTGATCTGAGCCAATGGCTCGGTACCCAGTGGGACACTGAATATCTGTCGCTCTGGCAAGCTCATCAGGAAGCCGATGCACTGGGACGTTCCTGGATCGAGATCAAGAGCCAGTGGAGTGGCCTTATCAAGTCATTGTTGGCCGTGTGGGATGACATCGTTGGTTTCTTGAAGTTGATCAGCCGCCCCCAGCAGAGCTACGAAAAGTTCAAGAAATTCCTCAGCGAAGAGCAACTGAAGTTGCTCTTGAATGCCTCCAAAGAAACACTGGAAACCGCGCTGCTAATTGCCAGCGATGAGCCACTGATGTGGTCTTATTTCTCAGCCTTGATCGCCTGGCTCAAACTATTACCGCCCCAAGTTCGTAGCGAGATACAAGCGCGCCTAACCACTGACGTTCTGATCAATATCGTCCTCGGCATCATATTCAGTGGGGGGATTGGCCTGGCTGTACGGCTCTCTATCAAGGGGGCCAACACTGTGGTTGAAAGCGCAAAAGCGACTCGATTGCTGGAAGGTTTTGTCGACCTGCTGATGCGCACCAGCAAAGCGCGATCCACTCACCACGCCACAGTAGGCAAGCCGATTTTGCTGCAAAGCGAGGGCCGCCTGGATCCAGGATTGAAGGCTGATCTGGATATCAAACCGCAGAGTGGCCTAACCCCCGCCCAAAGCATCCCTGATGCCACCGTTATAGCCCGAAGCAAACCCAAGGCGAGAACCACGCTTGAGGTAGTCGAGCACGTCGACGATGCCCCGACGCAATCCACGACCCCCAACGGCAAACCTGCCGAACCCGCCAAAGACACCCAAACCCACGGTTGCCCGGTTTCAATGGTCACCGGTGAAGAACTCCTGACCCTGACCGACGGCGTGCTCGACGGCGCGCTGCCCCTTGAGTGGACGCGGCTGTATCGCACCAGCGCGGTCGAAGTAAACGGCGATTTGGGCTTTGGCTGGAGCCACACACTGTCGCACCGCCTGCAACGCGAAGGCGACGAACTGGTGTGGACTGACCAAGAGAATCGTCAGACCCGCTTTCCGCAGCCCAGCGCACAACGCCCGGCCATCATCAACAGCTTGGCCAAGGCGGCGATTTACCTGGGCGACCATGATGGCGAGTTGATCCTCGCCCACGCCGGTAAAAGCAGCCGCTTCTATCACTTCAACGACTTGCGACTGACCGCCATCAGCGACGCCTACGGCAACCGGCTGAAAATTACCTACCAGCAAGGGCGACTGCACCGCATAGACAACGGTGCCGGCCGCGCCTTGCTGCTGCGCTACACCGACGCACGCCTCAGCGCTGTTGACTACCAGCAATACGATGACAGCCGTGAATTTGCCGAGCGCTCAAATGACCACTACGCCAAGTGCGGAATTCACCTTGAGCGTTGGGCAACCCTCTACACGCAGGTCGCTTATCGCTACAACGCAGCGGGGCAACTGATTAGCGCCAGCAATGCGCTGGAAGAAACCGAGCACTACCGCTATGACGCCCAACACGTCATCCAGGAACGGCAACTGGCGGGTGGCGCGGCGTTTTATTGGCAGTGGCAACACACGGGCAAGCAGGCGCGTTGCATCCGTCATTGGGCCAACTTCGGGCAGATGGACGCCACTTACGAATGGGACGACCAAGGCTCGGTCACGGTGAAAAACCGTGACGGCAGCCAGCAAGTCTATGTGCATGACGACAATGCGCGGCTAGTCAGCCAGATCGACCCGGACGGCGCTGAACACCAAAAGGCCTACGATGACAAAGGCCGTCTGATCGCTGAAAAAGACCCGCTCGGCGCTGTTACCGAATACCAGTACAACGAGGCCGGGCAGCTTACGGCAGTGATCCCGCCCACTGACGAGCCGACGTTCTACAGCTACTTCAATGGCCATGTGCGCAAAGTACAGCGCGGTCTTGCCAGTTGGGAATATGAACGCAACAACCAGGGCGACATTACCTGCCAGACGGACCCGGACGGCAATCTAACCCACTACAAATACACTGCCAAAGGCCAACTCAGCGGCCTGTACTACTCGGACGGCAGCCAGCACACACTGACCTGGAACCCGCTTGGGCAACTGCTCGACGAAACACTGCCAGACGGCACGCAACGGTGTTATCGCTACGATGCACAGGGTCGCACCATCACCCGGCAAGACGAGCGGGGCGTCATCACCCAGTACCAGTGGGACGCTGCCAACCGTCTCAACCAAATCACCTTGCCTGGTGGCAAAACCCGCGCCTGGAGCTACAACGCCTACGGCAAAGTCACGGCTGAGCGCGATGAGCGCGGCCATATCACCCGCTACGAATACGCCGACAACCTGCACCTGATCAGCCGCCGCATCAACTCTGATGGCAGCCAGCTCAACTACCGCTACGACAACGCCCGCTTATTGTTGACCGGTATCGAAAACGAGCGGCACGAGCACTACCAGCTTGAGTACTACCCCAACGGTTTGATCCAGCAAGAAATCGGCTTTGACGGCCGTAAAACTGCTTATGCCTACGACCTTAAAGGGCAGTTGCTGGAAAAGACCGAATACCCGGACGCAGAACATCCTGACAGTGCTCCGCTGGTCACTGCCTACGCGCGCGACCCTGCAGGGCGGCTGACAAGTAAAACCCTGCCTGATGGCAGCGAAATCACCTACACCTACGACACTTTGGGGCGCTTGACTGCCGTCGACGACGGTGCCTGGCCGCTGGCCTACGAATACGACCTGCAAGATCGCCTTGTCAGTGAGCATCAAGGCTGGGCGACCCTGCGTTATCAGTACGACGCACTCGGCCAACTCAGCGACTGCCGCCTGCCCGATGGCAACCGCCTGCACTACCACTATCAAAAAGGCGGTGCCCTCAAAGGCATCGACCTCAACGGCAAAACCCTCACCGGGCATCGCTACGAAGCGGGGCTGGAAACCGTCCGCCAACAAGGCTACGTGGTCAGCCACTACCAATACGACGAACAAGGCCGGCTGCAAGACCACGCCGTCAGCCAACTGAATGCCCGTGGCGATATCGATGGTCAGCCGCTGTACCGCCGTCACTACCGCTACGACGCCAATGGCAACCTCAGTCTGCTCAGTGACAGCCGTAAAGGGCAAAAAAGCTTTGCCTACGACCCGCTCGACCGCCTGACCGAAGTACGCGGCCAACTGACCGAACACTTCGTCCACGACCCGGCGGGCAACCTGCTCGACCAAAGCATCGACGGCCAACGGCACAGCCGCTACGCCAACATCAAAGGCAACCGCCTGCTGATGCAAGGCGACAGCCATTTTGAGTACGACGCCTACGGCAACCTTCGCCAAGAGCGACGCGGCACCGGCCAACGCCTGACCCGCGACTACCGCTACGACAGTCAGCAGCGCCTGATCGGCATCACCTTGCCAGACGGCAGCCAGGTGACGTACCGCTACGACGCTTTCGGCCGGCGTATCAGCAAAGACCATGGCGGCACCACCACGCAATATCTCTGGCAGGGCGAACGCCTGATTGCTGAAAGCGCCCAACAAAAAGGCCTGCGTGGCATCAGCCACTACTGCAGCTATTTATACGAACCGGGCACCTTCAAACCGCTGGCCTTGCTCCAGGGTGAGGGCGACACCGCACAGGCTTACCACTACCAACTCGACCACCTGGGCACGCCACAAGAACTCACCGACCACCGTGGCCAAATCGCCTGGTCTGCTCATTACCGGGCCTACGGCAACGTCCTCAAACTCGACAAGGCCGAAATCACCAACCCGCTGCGCTTTCAGGGCCAGTATTACGACGAAGAGAGCGGACTACACTACAACCGCCATCGCTACTACAATCCAAACACCGGCCGCTACCTCACCCCCGACCCGATCAAACTCGCGGGCGGGCTGAACAGCTACCAGTACGTGCCCAACCCGACAGGGTGGGTGGATCCGTTGGGGTTGAGTTCGTGTCCGGGCGATGAAGTGTGTAATGTTGGTGAAGGTGCTTTAGATCCGACAGATGCAGCAAATGTTAATCATGGAGAACCAAAGGTACCTGTTTCTCCAAATCGGGCGAATAATTTTGCGTCCAAAGCTAGGCTGGTAGAGCATTATGAAAAACATGGTGCCGAATTTAACTCCGCGAGCAGTGATGACTATCTCGCTACTGCAAGACATGTTGTAGAAAATGGAATTAAAGTTGAATATCTCTACAAAGGAAAGTCGACTGCAGGCTATGTAGTTCTCATGGGAACGAATAGAAGGGGACAGGCGAAATTTGCATTTGCTGGAACCAACAGCAAGCAGGAGATAACAACGCTGCACACAAAAAGCGGAAAAGATTTTTGGAAAACGATAAATAACGATGTCACGGATAAAACTATCAGGCCTGTAAATGAATAATATTAAAGAAGTGAAGCTCTTGAAGTTGAGCGAAACCATAGCGGAGGAGGTGACTCTGTTGATTGGAGATGAGGTCGTCGAGTGCTTTGCAAGTTACTGCCCCTATGAGCTAGAAGTTGGAAGGATTTACAGTGCTGAGATTTCTCTAAATTTATCTCAATCCTATGAGGTGCAAGAGGTCGAGCCTACAGATGTTCGTGCAGTAAAAAAAGGGCGTGGCTTTTCATATTATCTTTACGGATATTTAAATGATAAGGAGTTTATGACCTTTACAGCACTATTCGATGAGGATGTGCATTATGAGTATCCGGATTTAAATAATAAATTCATTTGTCTGGAGGTTGAGAGAATTGATGCGAGTTTCTGTTGATGCTTATCTAGGTTGTGCGCGAGGGCAGGCATGTGGCTGCGGGTTTAGCTTGATTTTATGATGCTCTGAAAGGATGCTTACGCGTCAAGTGTTCGCCGTACTGTCAAGATATTCCTATTGGAAAGGTTTACAACAATAACACTTCAATCTGGTTCGCTGAGGTGTACGCTATGCTTGCAATCAACTAGCTAGATTGGCAATGCATTCTTCAATTATTTGTTTGATTAGGGAAAAAAACTAACTGCAACCTCAGTCTGATCGGTTACAGCTGCAAAGGGAAAAAGCTACGCTTACGACCGCTAGACCAATTAGCCCACCTGACAATACCCTTAGGCTTATCAGCAAAGTACGAGTGAAGTGACGTTTCAGTCTCAGTAGTTGCTGCTAATCCAGTTGTTAAGGCAGTGCAGCAGAACTCGGGTAGGGGGTATAAACCAAATAAAAGAGATGCTTCAAATCCTAAGCTTAATGAGAGTGTGAGTGGTGCTGAAGTAAAGTTTTATTCTGGAACTTCTGGAAGACCATTTACGGCTTATCCTGTGGATTAATAATGCTTACTCACCCTTTTTTAGATATTTCGTACAATCCCTCTGTCGGTTATTTTTTGGGAGGTATTGACGTCTACGACCAAGAGGAATCTTTAGGTGAGTCTCTGTGGGGGCTAGATCCTAATAGTGATGATCGAGAAAAAATAATTCGAGAGTATATTATTCCTCATCAGTCTTATTTGTCTTATAGGCATAAATTTGTACTGCTTAATAAGTTGGGTAGTGCTTTAAAGGATAAGGATTTCGATTTTTCTATATTCTTTGGTGTAGATGTTGATAGCCACACCGCTACAGCGTGGGATGCCAGTGAAGTTGAAACGCCTCGTAGTTTTTTTGAGGATATATACCAGGTTGCCAGTGAGGTTTGGATGCCTGAGCTATCCAAGGCAGCAGAAGAAGATATGTCTGCATGGTAGCAGGAGGTGTGCGAAAGTTTGTTGAGGTTATGAAGGTGGGAAGTTTTTAATTGCCCGTAAGTTTGCTGATGTCACACTAAAGTGGATGTGACCCCTGTAGGAGCGAGCTTGTCTCGCGATCTTTTGACTATTTAAAAGATCGCGAGGCAAGCTCGCTCCTACAGGGTTTTGTTTTCACCGCAATGCAGTTTTCAAATCGACAAATGCAACACGCGTTCATCTTGCTTGGGTTCTGTTGCGCTGCGTTTGTTGACTTTCAATTCGCCCAGGTTGATCAACAGGGTGCGGGTGACGTTGCGGCTCAGTCCCAGCAGTTTGGCGGTGTGGACCTGGTTGTGGTGGCAAAAACGATAGGCCGCGCGCAGCAGGCTGCGCTCGACGTTTTCGTGGAGGTTGTCTGACTGGCTTTCGAACAGCCGCTGGAATGCATGTTCCAGCAGTTCTTCGGCGCTCTGGTCGCTGTTGACGGTGCTGGTTTCTGGTCGGCTGATGCGCAGGTTGGACATGCGCAAGTCGTCACTCTGGATGACACCGTCGCGGCAGATCAGCAGGGTGTGGTGGATGACGTTTTCAAGTTCGCGGATGTTGCCCGGCCAGTTGGAGTGCGCGAGTTTTTGCTCTGCCTCCGGGCTCAGTACGACGTCGCCATAACCCAGTCGACGGCTGTAGGTGTCGATGAAGTAGCGGGTCAGCGGGAGGATGTCGCCGGGGCGTTCGCGCAGTGGGGTGAGTTCCAGGTTGACCACGTTCAGGCGGTAGAACAGGTCTTCGCGAAAGTGCCCGGCGTTGATGGCTTTTTCAAGCTGTACGTTGGTGGCGGCCAGTACGCGGACGTTGATGGGAATGCTTTTGCGCGAGCCCAGGCGGACCACTTCGCGCTCTTGTAGAACACGCAGCAGCTTGACCTGAATCGGCATTGGCAAATCACCAATTTCATCGAGAAACAGGGTGCCGCCGTTGGCTTCTTCAAACCAGCCTGCCTTGGCGCCCAGCGCGCCGGTGAAGGCGCCTTTCTCATGGCCGAAGAGTTCAGATTCCACCAGCGATTCTGAGAACGCACCGCAGTTTACGGCCAGAAAAGGCTGGTGCTTGCGTGCGCTGAGGTTGTGAATGTGGCGCGCAATCAGTTCTTTGCCGGTGCCGGTTTCACCAATGATCAGCACGCTCGCATCACTGGGCGCGATTTGTTGCAGGTGCTGGAGCAAGGCTTTGGACTTGGGGTCTTCAAAGACTTGCGCGGTTGCCCGGATCGAGGTGGCCAAGGCCGGGGAAGGGGGGAGGGTTAGCAGTTGCATGTCGGTCCCTATGAATAAAATGTCGGGATGGGGGACGTGCCGTTAAGTGCCCAGTCGCCCAGTTCCTGAAGCTTGTAGTCCAGAGGGTCGTGCAGGCTCTGCGTGCGCAGGTTGCGCCAGTGCCTGTCGAGCGCCACGGAGGTTTGCGTCGCACGCGCTCCGGTGACCTCGAAGACCTTGCTACACAACTCCAGGCCATTGCGGCTGGCGGCTACTTTGGCGGTAGCAATGGCGATGGCGACTTCACCGCGCTCTTCACTGGTGAGCGCCGGGCCTTTGGCCCAGGCCTCGTCCAGTACGGCTCCGGCGCGTTCGACCAGCAAGCGGGTGCTTTCCAGGGCGACCCAAAAGTCGCCGTAATGGCCAAGAATGTAAGGGTCCTGAGTGTTTTGGGTAGCGCTGGATTTAAACCAGGGCCGGGTTTCTTCCAGGGTGTAGCGGCGCGCTTCTTCAAAGGCGCCTTCGGCGATGCCGAGAAAAATATTGGCGAAATGCAGTTGGGCTATCAGCGGCCGCAGGCAGGCAAAGGGCGTGCTCAGCGGGCCGGGATCGAGCAGCAAGTCCGAGTCTTCAACCCGCACACGCTGGAACGTCACGCTGCCACTGTCGGTCTGACGCTGGCCCATGTTGTGCCAGTCGTTGTGCAACGTAATGCCCGAGCGGGCGCTGGGGATGGCGGCTATTAGCAGCTTGCCGCCTGCGCTTTCGTCAATCGCAGAGGCAATCAGCATTTCAGAGTCGTTGGCGCCGGAGCAGAAGCTTTTTTTGCCGGAGAACTCACGCCAGCCTTCACGCTCCTTGACCACGGTGCGGGTGTCCAGCGGGTTGAGGGTATTGCCCCAGAACCAATTTTTGTTCGCCGTCAGCTTGAACCAGGTTTGCCATTGCGAGGGTTTGGCGAACAATCGCACAGTGGCCAGCATCAGGTGATGGAAGCCGAAGACATGGGCGATTGAACTGTCCACCCGGGCAAATTCGCGCACCACTGCAAACGTTTCGGACCAGGTGGCGTTGAGGCCATCGAACTGGCCCGGAATGCTCATGGCCAGCAGGCCGCTGTCGCGCAAAAGATTACGTTCGTGCTTGGGCGTGCCGCCTTGGGCATCACGCTCCACTGCGGTCAGGGCGAACTCGACTGCCAGCTCTCGAGCGATGTCCAACGGTGCCTTCCTGGCATTTAGCTGTGTGACAGTCACGTGTGTTCACCTCGTTTGAATGTCGCCCCCCGACGTCGTGTCAGGGGGTTACCAGAAGGCTGCGGGTTATTTCACTTGGCCGTAATCACCGACAGCTTGGTGATCCCGGCGCGCTCAATCGAGGCCATGGCGCGTGCCACTTCGCCGTAGTTCACACCGTTATCGGCTTGCAATTGCACGCGAACTTCCGGGTCTTTGGCCTTGGCCGCCTGCAGGTTGAACTCCAGCAGGCCCGCTTCAACTTCATCCTTGTTGATGAACACTTTGCCCTGATCGTCGATGCTAACCACCAATGGGTCTTTTTGCTCCACGGGGGCGACCGAGTCGGTCTTGGGCAGGTTGATCGGAATCGCGTTGGTCAGCAGTGGCGCGGTGACGATAAACACCACCAGCAGCACCAACATCACGTCGACCAGCGGCGTGACGTTGATTTCACTGAGCACTTCGTCGTTATCTTGGGTTGAAAAGGCCATCTCAGGACGCCTCCTTCACTTTTTGCGCGGGCGCGGCAGACTTGTTCAGCACCGGGTGCAGGTGCACACGGAAGGCGCTCTTCTGGGCCAGGCTGTAGAAGTCGTGGGCGAAGTCGTCAAGGTCCGCAGCGGTCAGCTTCAGGCGACGCAGGAAGTAGTTGTAAACCAGCACCGCAGGGACTGCGACCGCGATCCCGACGCCGGTGGCAACCAGCGCTGCACCAATCGGGCCGGCGACGGTTTCAAGGCTGGCAGAGCCGGCGGCGCTGATGCCTTTCAAGGCCGACATGATGCCCCACACGGTGCCGAACAGACCGATAAAAGGCGAGGTGCTGCCGATACTGGCGAGGATCGCCAGGCCGGTTTCCAGCGAGCGGCGCTCACGCACGATTTGCTGGCGCAGCGAACGCTCCAGGCGGTCCTGATGGTTGATGTTGTGCGCCAGGTCATTGGCCTGTGGCGCATCGGTCACTTGAATGGCGGCATAACCGGCTTGTGCTACACGGGCAGCAGCGCCCGGCGCAGTGCTGGCCAGCTCGGCGGCCGAGTCGAGGCTGGTGGCGGCCCAGAATTGCTTGAGGAAACGACGGTCCTGGTTTTTCAGGCGGCTGAACTGCACGCCTTTAAGCAAGAACAGGCCCCAAGTGGCGACCGAGAAAATAATCAGCAGCCAGATGACCGCATGTTCAATGGATTCAAAGGGGGAAGCGATAAGGTTCATGGTTCAGGCTCTCTAAATTACGTCATCAAAACGGTCAAGGCGTCGCGTCTTTTCAGCACGCTCGCGGTGTAAAAAATGAGGTCCGGGCTTATTTGATTTTGAAATCAATCGGCACGCTTACCCAGCCGTCAATCGGGTCATTGCCTTGTTTGGCCGGGACAAAACTCCAGCGCTTCACCGCATCCTTGGCTGCGTTGTCGAGTTGGTCGCGACCGCTGCTCTTCTGGATCTGGATTTCGCCAGGCTTACCGCTGGCCAACACGTGGACCCGCAGCAGCACAGTGCCTTCCCAGCCACGGCGCATGGCCAGTGACGGGTATTCCGGCGCCGGGTTGTGCAAATAGCCGGCATTGGCAGAAGCCGGGGTTATTGGCGCAGGGGCAGGCGGCGCGGGTGGAGCAGGGGGTGCAACCGGTTGCGGCGGCGCTGGCGGTTGTTCAACAGGCTTGGCCACGGGTTTAGGCACAGGCTTGACCACCGGCTTGGGTTTTGGGATCGGCTTGGGCGGTGGCGGTTTTACGGCCAGTTCGTCTTCTACAGGCGGAGGAGGCTCGACCACGGGCTGAACAACCGGCTCGGGCGGAGGCGGTTCCACCACAGGCGGTGCCGGTTGAGAAAACTCGATGGTCATCGGCGGCACTTCCGGTGGCACGATCGGCAATACCGGCGTCGGGTTCTGACTGATCCAGTAAATCACCGCACCGTGCAGTGCCAGTGCGAAAACCCCCAGCAGCACTGCTTCACGGCGGCTCAGGATGCGCTTGGGCGTGCTTTGCAGGCGCGACAATGACAGTGGGCCGCGAAACGTGCGCCCAAGATCAAGCAGTTCGCCGCCGGGGCCCTGGCGCCAGAGCACATCCAGCGCGCTGGCAGTTTGGACATTGGCCATTAATAACTCCTGGCTTTAAGCAAAACGAAGTCGTATTCGCGATCAATACACTCCACTGAATGCACTTAGTTGCCGAAGCAAACAGGCATGCCAAAAGTAATAGCAAGAGCCATACCAACTAGGAAAAGTGCCGTAAATCGGGCGTATTTTGTTAATTGTCAGACACAACAGTGTGGTTAATTCAGCGCATTGTTCATGCACTGTTGCTGGAGCAACACGTGTTGAACAGCAGGCAGGCAAAACCCCTCTACAATGGGCGTTACGGCAACGACAGCAAGTGATGCAAATGCATATGCACTGATCAAATTGTTATAAGAAAACTTTAAAACAGGTCGACTGTTGAAATGCAAACAGCCCCTTTACAAACTGTTTGGTTGACACCTGAAAGTTGCTCTTTAATTGCCGGAAATCGCTGTTTTTGGGCTGGCACGAACTCTGCAAAAGTCCGTGTGAGAGCGAGACTATACGAATAGATGCTCCACTCACTAACAGGCAGGAGCATTAATAATGAACAGTGCGTCAGAAAGGCGAGTATTACGACGTAGTGCACTGGCGACAGCTTCCAGCATGGGAATTCTCCTGATGCTGGTTCAGGCCACAGCGGTGGCTGCCGAGGACAAAGATCCTACGTTAGCCACGGTGGTGGTGACCGGCGCCGAGGCCAGCGAGGCGCAGAAAGCGCAAAAAGAACTGAAGAAAGTGGCCGGCAACACCGCCGTGGTCGACAACCGGGACATCGAGCGCGGGCGCGCAGCCAATGCCGAAGATGTTCTGGCCTTGCAACCCGGTGTGTTCGCCCAGGCAACCAGTGGCTCTAGCGCCAACAAGATTTCCATTCGTGGCTCGGGGCTCAATACCTTCTATCAAGGCTATGTGCTGGGCATCAAGTTTCTCTTTGACGGCCTGCCGCTGACCGGGCCGGGCGGTACTCAGGAAGACATGCTGGACATGCAGGCGGTGGACCACACTGAAGTGCTGTACGGCGCTAACGCTTATCTCTATTCCGCCTTGTCGCTGGGCGGTGCCATCAACTTTGTAAGTAAAACCGGGCGCACTGATCCAGGCAATTACGCGCGCTTTGAGGCGGGCAGTTACGGCTATCAAAAAGAGCAATTGAGCACCGGCGGCGTCGTGGGTGATGCTGATTACTACGTCAGTGTCCTGCACAACCAGCGCGATGGTTATCAGGACGACACGTCCAACAAAGGCCAAGGCCTGGTCGCCAACTTTGGCTACGTGTTCAACCCAAAGCTGGAAACGCGATTCTTTGTGCGTTATCGCGAAGAGACCCTGACCCAGGGCAACACGCTGACCAAGTACCAGCTCAAGCATGACCCGACCAGCAACACCGTGCCGATTGGTCGCAAGAAAGACGGCTCGACCCTGTTGGGCAGCAAGACAACCTACACCTTTGACGATAACGCCAAGCTGGAAGTGGGCCTGGGCTACAACGACTATCCGCTGTTGAACGGCTGGCGCTACAGCCCGTCCCCCCAAGATTGGCGCTCCAAAGACATCAACCTGACCCTGCGTTATCTGCGCACTGGCGACACGTTCCTGGGCTTGCCCAGCGACAGCAGCGTGACGTTCAGCAATACCCAGTCTTACCTGGCGGACGTGAAGTCCCACAGTCGGGTTACCGGCGCAACGCTCCAGAAAACCGATTACACCGGCTCACGCGATACGGTGTTCTCGTTGGGGAACGAGTTGCAGTTGGGCGATAAAACCTGGCTGTCCAGCGGGCTCTCGCTGATCAATATCAAACGCAAGGCCGACATTAAATACACCACCGGCGTTAATACCAGCGCCTTCCCCAACGGCGTTGAATACACCGAAACCGATCTGGCCCCGCGTCTGGGCTTGCGCTATCAACTGACACCGGAATTCGAGTTGTTCGGCAACGTCAGCCGTTCGGTCGATCCACCCGTTACCTGGCAACTGGGTAGCACCGGGACCCCCTACATTCGCGATGTCCGCCCGCAAAAGGCCAACACCGTGGAGTTCGGGATTCGCGGCGGTCATGGCATCTTTGACGGCAGCCTGACCGTGTACCGTTCGTGGGTGCAAAAGGAATTGCTTTCGGTGGTCGTGCGTCAGGCCACGGCGACCCAGGACCAACTGGTAGCCACCTCCAACGGCAGCCCGACCATTCACCAGGGGATAGAGGCGGGGCTCAACGCATTGCTCTGGGAAGGCAAGAATGGCGACACGGTGTCGTTGCGTCAGGCTTACACCCTGAACGACTTCTACTACCGCCACGACTCAACATTTGGCGACAACCAGTTGCCGGGGCTGCCGCGTCAGGTGTACCAGGCCGAGCTGCAATATCGGCAAGCGGGTGGTTTCTACGCACAACTCAATGCACGTGCGGCTTCCAGTTATTACGTCGATTTTGCCAACACCCTGAGTGCGCCGTCCTACACCTTGTGGGGAGCTAAAGTCGGTTACGAAGCCCCGAGCAAAAAATGGGAAGTATTTGTGGATGCCCGCAACCTGACTAACCAGCGCTACGCTACGGCGACCAACACTGCGTATGACGCCAAGGGCCAGGACTCGGCCAACTTTTATCCGGGCGACCCGTTCAACGTCACTACCGGCGTTTCGTTCCACTTCTGATCATTGTTGTCTTAGGAGGGGCCGCCCCGTCTTCGACACCGCGCTGTCGCGCAGCAAACAGGCCACCGAATATCTTCAGCATCCCCCAATCGGTTCCCTCTCCTTCGGGAGAGGGCCAGGGTGAGGGGGCTCTTGATTAGAGAGGCTTTTAGGTACATATCCATTGCTGCGGCAACGGCCACTTAGGGTTGCGGCCTTACGCCGTGCCACAACAATCCGGTTTGACAAGCGGACTACATCAGCGTGTAGAGCAGTACGATGTTGACCAGCAGCATCATCACGGCGGTGGGTATTTGTGCTTTGATCACGGCGTATTTGTCCGGCAACTCCAAGAGCGCCACCGGGACGATGTTGTAGTTGGCTGCCATTGGTGTCATCAGCGTGCCGCAGTAACCCGAGAACATCCCGATAGCTGCCATCAACGCCGGGTTGGCGCCGTACATGCCCACAAGCACTGGCACTCCCACACCGCCGGTCATCACGGGAAAGGCGGCAAAGCCATTGCCCATAATCACGGTAAACAACGCCATACCCAGCACGTAGACCACGACCGCGACCAAGCGAAAATCCATATTGATATAGGCCGTAGTGACGTGAGCCACGGCCGTGCCAACCCCCGCGTCATTAAACAGCAGGCCGAGCATGGCCAGCATTTGCGGCAGCACCATGGTCCAGCCAAGTGCTTCGGTCAGTCGTCGTGATTCGCGTAGCGCTTGCAAGGGCGTGTCGCGAGTCAACATGCACGCCAATATCAGGGCCACGATGCAGCCCATGCCGAGAGAGACAAAGGTGGTATTTTTTGGGTCCAGCAAAGGCACGCCGCCGATCTCGGTGTGCTTAAGCAGCACGGAACCAATAACGGTCACCAATGGAATCGACAACGCCGGAATAAACAATCGGTGGCCGAGGCGACCGGCGCTGGCCCGCGCTGCTTTTACATGCAGTTCGGCATGCGCGCCACGGCCTACGCCACCGATGCCTGCGATCACGGCCATCACCAATACGCCAATGCCGATGACAAATGGTGAGAGCCGATCGCCGATCAGAAATACCAGCGCGAACAGCATCCAGAACAGGCCGCTGGTCCAGCGTTTTGGGTGAGTTCGATCACACAGGATCATGCCTGCCGTGATCAGTAGCAGAACACCGGCCAACCAGTAGAAATACTCGATCGAAATAATCATCGGGCCACCTGCAAGGCTGCGTCAGGTCGGGTGGCTTTCGTCAGTGTGCGTGACAGCATCAGGTCGAAGCGATACAGCCTTAAGCCATGCACGATAAAGGCACAGATGGCCGTCGGAATTCCCCAGAAGGCAATGTGCAGCGGTTCGACATCAAGCCCGGCACTGAGCAGAAAAGTATGCATCAGGGCGATGGCACCAAAAGCCACAAACACGTCCTCGCCAAAAAATAGCCCCACATTGTCCGTGGCAGCGCACATGGCCAACACTTTGTGCCGTACTGCCGCTGGTAGCTTGCCGTACTTGTTTTCGGCAGCCCCTTCAGCCATTGGCGCGAGTAGCGGGCGAACCATTTGCGGGTGGCCGCCAAGACTGGTCAGGCCCACGGCTGCCGTGGTTTCGCGCACAAACAAGTACATGATCAGCAGCCGCCCGACGGTGGCGCGTTGAAAACCGGCGATCCAGTTCTGTGCGTGAAGACGCAAGCCGTGGCGCTCCAGCAGGCCGATGACGGCCAGGGGTAACAGCAGAATGAGTTGCAGCGCCCGGGTTTGCAGAAAACCCGAGCCCATTTCGCTGATTATTTTTTCCAGCGGAAAATGCGCGGCAAGGCCGGTGATAACACCCGCCACGCTGACCACCAGCAGTGGGTTGAAGCGCAGCACAAAGCCAATGACGATGACGAAAACGCCCATCAGGGGCCACAGGTTTACGACGGTTTGCATGAAGGGGGGTATCCCTTGGCTGGTTGCCGCAGCGCCAGGGCAGGCTGGCGTGAGCAAGGCAAAAGCGGTCTGGCGCACTTTTGCATAATCGGTTCGCTGCCGGACTCAGCGTTTTTTTATGATTGGTGGCACCTATGTTTGGCGGCTTTGAGGCGTGCGTCCAGTCAATAAAAGTTGTCACGCCTGAACAAAAAAAGTTTTACCTGTCACTGACTTAAGCCGTCTGGCCTGAGGTGGCGACAAAGGTTTAGAGTGGTGCCCAGGTTTGGATCGGGCGAGCACGGCGTTATGAATATTCGATTTCTGCAGACCTTCGTTTGGGTCGCACGGCTTGGCAGTTTTCGCCTGACCGCAGAGAAGCTTTCAACCACCCAGGCGGCGGTTTCCAGTCGCATTTCAGTGCTTGAAAACGAGCTTGGGGTGCAGTTATTTCAGCGTGATTCAAGGGGGGTGAGCCTCACGCGCGAAGGTCAGAAGGTGTTGGGCTATGCCGAACAGATGCTCGCGACCCAGCAGCGTTTGTTGCAGTCGCTTGGCCAGACAGACAGCTTCGCCGGGCGCTTGCGCATCGGGGTCATGGACACGGTAATCCACAGTTGGCTCAGCGATCTGATCAGCGCCATAAGCCGCGATTACCCTCAGGTTGAAGTCGAGTTGACGGCGGATACGGCGTTAAATCTCAACGAGCAATTGCTCAAGGGGCATCTGGACCTTATTTTTCAAACTGATCTGGTGCGTGCCGACGGGGTGCGCAATGTGCAACTGGCCAGCTACCCGCTGAGCTGGGTCGTGGCCAAGGGCAGCCCGCTAGATCGCCGCTATGCAAGCCTTTCAGACCTCTGTCAGGAACGCTTGCTGACCTTTTCGCGGTTATCGCGGCCGCATCAGGACATGCTTAATTTTCTGCATCAGCAAGGTGTTGCGACGCCCAAGGTGAGTTGCATCAACTCAGTGGCGGCGATCATCAAACTGGTGGCTGACGGCTTTGGCATAGGGGCGTTGCCACCGGTACTGGTCAGCCGGGAATTGCATAGCCAAGCCTTGGTTGCGTTGCCCATGGAGGCGCCACCAGGGTTTGCGGTGTTTGCCAGTTGGCGCGTCGGTGCGGGGCTGGAACTGAACGAAGCGGTGGTCAATCTGTGTCAGAGCGTAGTCGCGGATTATCAGCGCAGCGTTTCGCACGACCATTTTGTATTGCCTGGCAACTGATCCGTATTTTTTCGCCATATCTGCGTCTGTTATGAGTGCAGATCAAAGCGCACAATTCCCATCAACCTCTCGAGACAGGCAAGAGCGTGAGAGCCAAGCGGTACTCGCCTCTTGCCGCCCGATGTGCTGCACCTGTTTTATTACGTAGGTTTGACGGGGAAATGTGATGGGTAAGATGGCGTGGTTTTTAGGCGGTTTTTTAATACTGACCATCGGTATCGGTATTTTGGCGACCATTCCGCCGGGTTGATCAGATGTTTCCACTCAGATGCGGGCATACCTGTGTTGCCCGCTCTGCCAATCACACTTCGACGACGCCCGCAGGTTGAATGCGTTTATTCGATCGTAAAATCGACTGCGTAGTTATAGGGGTAGACGTCCGAGTGCAGTCTTAACCGGGAATTGCAATCTCCTGGGCCGATGACGCTGTGAGTCCAGAAGTAATTAACTCTCGGCGACTGATGAAGATACGACTTTTCATAGGCGTATAAGAAGCTGGTTTCAAACTGCAGTATTTCATTGCCAATGCTGTAGGCGAACCGGGTTTCAAAGAAGGGTTTTTTGACACCGTATTCAATCAATATGTCGCCCTTGAAGTGGGGGGCTGCATGGAATTGGAAAACATTTCTGCTGTGGGCGGAAAACTCAGGAGGGAAGCTTCCCTCTCTGCCGCTGTGGGTGCCTTCTATTCTATTTAGTTCATGCGCTGTGTTGTTGATAACGCGCAAGTTAACTATCAGTGTGTCGCTGAATTTGCTATTCATTTTTGAGATCCTTCTCATTGGGTGAATAGCTGAAGATTAGAGCCTTAACTGAGGTGTTGTTGGTGTCATCGTCTTTTCGTGGATACCGATAGTTCGTTTTTTAAGGTAAGAATCATCTTGGTTGTTTCTCAGACAGATGCAGCTTTTTCTAGTACGAGCTTTTAGGCAGCAAGAGTTCTGCGCACAGTCCGCCCCCTTCGCGGTTGCTCAGGCCAAGCGAGCCCCCCAAGGCAATTGCCAGTTGCTGGGCTATCGCCAGCCCGAGCCCGGTGCCGCCCGTGTCGCGATTGCGTGAGCTCTCAACCCGGTAGAACGGCTTCAACACTTCGCGCAGTTCATCGGCTGAAATACCCGGCCCGCGATCAAGCACTTTTATTGATACGTTGCCGTTGGCTTCAGCGCTGACGACCAACTCGGCCGCTCCAGAAAATTTCAAGGCATTGTCCAGCAAGTTGATCAGTACCCGGCGCAGGGCGTGGGGGCGGGTTTCGATGGGGGAGCCATAGCTGCCACTGCTGTTGACCGCTTTACCCACGTCTTGATAGTCGAACACGATGCTGTCGACAAAGGCATCCAGGTCAAGTTTGCAGTTGGCCTCGGTTGAGCCGTGCACGCTGCGGGCGTAGGCCACACCCTCGCGGACCAGATGTTCCATTTCCCCCAGATCACTCAGCAGTTTGTCGCGCTCGATCGAGTCGTCCATAAACTCGGCGCGCAGTTTCATGCGAGTAATGGGGGTCTGCAAATCGTGGGAAATGGCCGCGAGAATCTGCATGCGCTCTTTGAGGTAGTCTGCGATGCGCTGCTGCATGGCATTAAAGGCCACGGCGGCATGGGCGACCTCGGTCGGGCCGCTTTCGTCCAGATGCTGGATGCGGGCATTCGGGTCCAGGCTTTCTACTGCGCGCGACAGCCGGCTGAGCGGGCGTATCGCCAGCCTCACCGCCATCCAGGTGCAGCCCAGCAGCAGCGCCAGTTGCAGCACCAAAACCACCGGTAGCCACAGGGCCACGGGAATGTCGGCCGGGCGCACGTCAATGGTCACGGGGTTGCCGTCAGCCAGTTGCAAAAACACCTGATAGTGCGGGCGCACGCCGGGGATATCGGCAAAGGTCAGGGCGTAATGTTGGCCCAGCGTGTCTTTGATCGAGGAGGCTGACATGGGCGGGTCTGCAGTGTCCATGGGTACACCGCTGTCACCTTTGGTCAACAGGTACTGGTAATGCTCCCGATTCAGGCGCGAGAGCCAGGCCTGACGCTCTTCGGCGGGCAGGCGGTCCAGGATGGCAACGGACGTTGAAATGTCGTTTTCCATGTTGTTGAGCATGGTCGAACGGGCGCTCAAATAGCGCTCATAGAACTGCACGCTGAACGACAGACCATTCGCCAGCAGCAGACTCACCAGAAAGATCAGCGACAATTGCGACGCCAAGGTCTTGGGCCAGCGCAGCCATTTCATAGTGATGCACCGAGCATTTTTACGGGCAGTGAGAACACATAGCCTTCACTGCGCACGGTTTTGATACAGGCCGGTTCGCGGGCATCATCGAGCAAGCGTTGACGCAAACGACTGACCAGCAGGTCGATGGAACGATCAAACAAGTCGGCATCACGGCCCTGTGTCAGGTTGAGCAATTGATCGCGGCTGAGGACCCGCTGAGGATGGTCAAGAAACACCCGCAGCAGGCGGTATTCGGCGCCACTGAGGGCGACCATGGTGTCGTCCTCATCCAGTAAGTGGCGGGCGCTAGTGTCCAGCCGCCAACGGCCGAAAGCCAACAAGCTGCCACTGTCGGTGACCTGCAAATTGGGTGGCAACATGCGCGTACGCCTCAAAACGGCGTTGATCCGAGCAAGCAGTTCACGGGCCGCGAAGGGTTTGACCAGGTAGTCGTCGGCGCCCATTTCGAGGCCGATAATGCGGTCGGTTTCGTCACTGCGTGCTGTCAGCATTAATACCGGCGTGGCCTTGTGCTTGCCGGCACGCAGTTCGCGGCACAGCAACAGACCGTCATCACCGGGCATCATGATGTCCAGCACAATCAAGTCGACAGGTGTGCTTTCCAGAAAGCTGCGCATTTGCCTGCCGTCGGCAACCACGGTGGTGCGCAGACCGTTCTTTTTCAGGTAATTGCCCACCAGTTCGCGAATCTCACGATCATCGTCAACGATCAGGATGTGATCGACATGCTCCATGGCTTTAATCTCTCGCGGGTGGTTGGTGAGGCGCATCATAGCCAGAGACCGCGCTCTTGCCTGCAGGCCTTTGTATTTCAGTGTATCTGAGGTTTTACAGATACAAACTGAGGCAAAAATCTTCAGGCCACTCAAATGCAGCTTTGGCCTGGAATGTATCGCTGTGTATCTGCAGGCCCTCCAGATACGCAAAGAGTCATCGAGGCCGATTCTCGACACATTCGCGATACCTCACGGGCTTTGAATAGGACCCATCGAGATACCAAGCCTCGATGACTCTTAACCAAGACTGTGAGGAACTGATCATGAACATTAAAGCTACCTGTGCTGGCGGTGTGTTTGCCGCGTTAAGCCTGTTTGCCCTGGGTGCCCAGGCTCAAGAAATGCCCGTTGCGCAAAACTACACCTACGGCACGCATCTGGATGTGAAGAAGGTGCTGGCTATCACTGAAGACCCAGGTTACGACTGCCAGGTGGTCAAATCGCACATGACCTACCTTGACTCCAAGGGGCAAACCCAGCAACTCAACTACTTGAAAGTTTCGCAAAACTGCAACGAGGGCGGCTAGTCCATGGCTGGCAAGTTTGCAGGTGTTGGCCGGGCTGCGCGCTGGCTGGCGTTGCTGGGTGCGATGGCCGCGAGTGGAGGTGCGTTCGCGGCCCAAGAAGGCGGTGTGCCGATGCCGGCGTTGTCCGGCGCCGTTGAATGGCTTAACTCACCGCCGCTGACACGCGAGTCGTTGCGCGGCAAAGTGGTGCTGGTGGATTTCTGGACCTATGGCTGTATTAACTGTCAGCGCAGTCTGCCTTATGTCAACGCATGGGCAAAGAAGTACGCCAAAGAAGGGCTGGTGGTGATTGGCGTGCATACGCCTGAATATGAAGAAGAGCGAGTGGTCGAAAACGTACGCCAGCAGGTGAAGAAGTTGGGCATTGAATACCCGGTTGCAATCGACAATAACAGCGTAATCTGGCGCGCCTTTGATAACCAGTATTGGCCTGCCCACTATTTTGTTGATGCCAAAGGTCAAGTGCGGGCCACGCATTTTGGCGAAGGTATGTATCAACAGCAGGAACAATTTATTCAGCGTTTACTTGCCGAGAGTCATGAGCAGTGATGGGGCATGTGAGTGCTGGGTATGAACGGCATATGTCAGTTTATTCTGTGATGTAGGTGGGTAAGTTCGACTTGAGTGATAAATGGCGGTTTTATTGCGCGCAAAGTGCTTCACTTTTTATTTATCAATAATTAAGAGTGAAGTGTCATGTTGAACCGAGAAATAATGTTGAAGTTATTCCCCAAGAGTGCACGGTACGTTGATAGCTATTTACCGCTGATGCATGGCGTAATTGAACGATGCCAGATTAATACCCCGCAGCGGATAGCCGCTTTTCTATCCCAAGTGGGGCACGAAAGTGCCGGTTTCACGGTGCTTGTCGAGAACCTCAATTACAGCGCAGATGGTTTGGCCATGACCTGGGGCACGCGCTTTGCCTTGAAGGACTCTGCGGGTAAATACGTGATGGTCAAGGACGGTAGCCGCTTGCGGCGTATGCCCAATAGCGATGCGCAGTTGTTGCATCGCAAGCCTGAGGCTATTGCCAATCGGGTTTACAGTGATCGCTTGGGCAATGGCTCCGAGACGTCGGGGGAGGGCTGGCTTTATCGTGGCCGGGGTTTGATTCAAGTCACCGGCAAGAGCAACTATCGCGCCTGTAGCCTTGCGCTGTTTGCAGATGAGCGCTTGCTCGCGACGCCCCACTTGCTGGAAGACTGGCAATGGGCGGTGGCGAGTGCGGGTTGGTATTGGCAGGCACGCGGTATTAATAAGTGGGCTGATGGCGATGATTTTGCATCGGTCACCAAGGTGGTCAATGGTGGTCTGAATGGGCATGCCGAGCGCTTGGCGGTTTACCGCGAGGCGCTGCATTTATTGGCGATGCACCCGTGATGCAGCACTTACTGCTCGACGGATTCAAGGGGCTGTTGAGCTTTCACAGCTGACGCCATGAAACCTCAACAGGCCAAGGGTGGCGCCTTAACTGACGACGCGATAGCAGGGCACGTAAGCGGCGCCGCCTGGCAGCTTCATGCGGTGTTGTTTAACGAAGGCATGCAGCAGTTTGTCCAGCGGCTTCATGATCGCGGCGTCACCGTGAATCTCATACGGGCCGTGTTGTTCGATCAGGTGAATGCCTTTTTCTTTGACGTTGCCGGCCACGATCCCGGAGAAAGCCTGGCGCAGGTTGATGGCCAGTTCATGGGGTGGCAGGCCGCTGCGCAATTGCAGGTTGGCCATGTTGGCATGGGTCGGGTCGAATGGGCGCTGGAACCCTTCATCGATTTTCAGCAACCAGTTGAAGTGGAACGCGTCATTGCGCTCGCGGCGGAACTGCTTCACCTCTTTAAGCCCCGCGGTCATTTGGCGGGCCACTTCAGGCGGGTTGTCGATGATGATCTGATAGTGCTGTTGTGCCGCCTCGCCCAGGGTAGCGCCGACAAACTCGTGCAACTGTTGCAGGTAAGGTTCGGCCTCTTTGGGGCCCGTCAGAATGACGGGGAAGGGCACGTCCTTGTTGTCCGGGTGCATCAGAATCCCGAGCAGGTACAAAAACTCTTCAGCCGTGCCCGCACCGCCCGGGAAGATGATGATGCCGTGCCCTACACGCACAAACGCTTCGAGGCGTTTTTCGATGTCGGGCAGAATCACCAGTTCGTTAACGATTGGGTTAGGGGCTTCGGCGGCGATGATGCCGGGCTCTGTCAGGCCCAGATAACGCCCCCCCACCAGGCGTTGCTTGGCGTGTGAAATGGTGGCGCCCTTCATCGGGCCTTTCATCACGCCGGGGCCACAGCCGGTGCAGATGTCCAGGCTGCGCAAGCCCAATTCATGACCGACTTTTTTGGTGTATTTGTACTCTTCGGTGTTGATCGAGTGGCCACCCCAGCACACCACTATCTTGGGGTCTACACCTGGGCGCAGGGTGCGGGCGTTGCGCAGAAAATGGAAGACGTAGTCGGTGATGCCGGCTGAAGAGCTCAGGTCAATGCGTGTACTTTCAAGACCGCTTTCGGTGTAGACAATATCGCGCAGGGCGCTGAACAGCATCTCTCGGGTACTGGCGATCATTTCGCCGTCGACAAAGGCATCGGCCGGTGCATTCAGCAGTTCAAGGCGAACACCACGGTCTTGCTGGTGAATCCGGACTTCGAAATCCTTATAGGCTTCAAGAATGGTTTTGGCGTTGTCGACATGAGCACCGGTGTTGAGGATAGCCAGTACGCATTGGCGGAACAGTGTGTAACTGCTGCCTGAGCCGACTTCGCTCAGTTGTTGCACTTCACGTTGCGAGAGCGTCTCCAGGCTGCCTTTCGGGCTGACCGAAGCATTGATGACTTGTCTTTGAACCATTGTGGGCTTCCTGTGAGCGGGATCAAAAATGGCGTGGCGCAGCTTTATGAATTCATATCAGCACTTCGCATTGGCCGAGCGAGAGGTCCCAACTCTTACGTCTTTGGATTCATTCGATTAAAGCATAGTGCCTCTGTGCAGGCATGTCGCAGAGCGATCCACCTTACGCGGGTCGCGTTGGCTACAGTAACACCGCGCACGCAGAAGACCAGCTATCGATTGGCTAACTTTAGCCGAGGTCTCTGAGCAATTACGGTGTCTGCAAGGGGCGGTCAACGGTAGGGCCAGGGCACGGTTGTAAGCGGGGATTTACAGGCATGGATGCGCAGATCCAGGGTTTCGACTGCCCGGCAAGAGCAGTCGAAACGTCGACACGGCGGTGTCGTTTTTAAAGGTCAGGCAGCCGGTTGGGCCTGCACATGATGGGACAGTGCTTCCTGAAGTTTTTTCTCTTGCTCAGGGGACAACGAGGTGCGCAGAACCTTACCCTCGAAGCCTGCTTTTTGCAGTTCTTCCAGCACTCTCTCCGGTTGGTATTTGCGCAACAGCACAAACAGCGCCGAAGAGTTGTTCGGAATGGTTTCGCCCAGATTCTTGATGAACTTGTCGTCGATCCCGTAATCGCTCAACGAGCCAGACAGTGCACCGGCGCCAGCGCCCAGGGCGCCACCAATGGCAAAACCGGCCAGCGGGTTGAGAAACAGCAGGCCAACCAGTGCGCCCCAAAGCCCACCAGTGACCAGGCCCGAGGTGGCGCCAATGGCGGTCAGGTTGACGCTTTGTTTGACGTGGAGCTTGCCTTCACCGTTACGCGTAACAATGACCGAGTCTTCGAGCTCAACCAGATATTCTTTGCTCAACGACACCAGCTCGGTGAGCGCGCGGTCGGCGGTTTGGGTGTCTGAAAATCCCACTACGATTAGATCGGACATGTCTTTCATTCCTTGACAATACAGGTCCAGCCCAGAGGGGCTGATATTAAAAGGAGTCGCTCAGTCGCCATGATGCAGGGGCATCGTGGCCGCAGTGATTCAGAGAATTTGAGTCTTCTGCGAGGATAGAGCGTGGTCGCAAACCTGGATATGTCAAGTCAGCAGCGCATCACTGCCAGCAATCACGGGGCATGATTGCAGAAAAAAAACGGGGATGGTTTCAATCGTGGAGGGCTGGCTAGGCAGCCCTGACACTCACTCCAAGGGCTGATACCTCGAGAATTAAGACTGGTTGCCTTTGTCCGATGCATTCAGACCTGCCTGGATGCGTTGATAGATTTCTTCGCGATGTACTGCGACGTCTTTCGGCGCGTTGATGCCGATTCTGACCTGCTGCCCGCTGACTCCTAAAATAGTGATCGTAATATCGTCACCGATGTTTATGCTTTCACCAACTTTACGGGTGAGTATCAGCATTTTTTTCTCCTTGATGGCTTTGTAAGGCACGTCTCTGAGACGGTGCGGCTTCGGTCATGGCTACAGAATACTGCTAAGTGCATATAAATGCGCCGCTCATTACAGACGTCATAGCCAGAGGTAAAATTCCCCGGACGAGGGAAGCTCATGCCTATGAAGCTTAAATAGGGGCGGATTTGATTTGTTCAAGGAGAGCAAAGGCCACTGCCCCAGTGATAAAATCGACCCACTCATACAGATAGGGGAAACGCAGTGCGTAAAGTCATCGTGATGACAGCAATATTGGCCTTGACGGCTTGCGGTCAGGAGTCTAACGATAAAATCGAGCAGGCTAAAGCGGCTTCTCACTCTACGGTGGTCCAGGTGCCTGTTGCTCACTGGGCGCTGGAGCTCACTGAAGGGCAGAGAGCGACGATTACGGATACCACTGGCAGGCTGCTGGATAATGGCTTTGTTCCCTACATTCTCGAAAAAGACGGTGTGCAACATTTCTTGATCGGCCCTTATGCGACCGAGGCTCAAGCCCGGGAAGTGCAAGAACAGATCAAGCTCAAACCCAAGCTCGAAGGCATTGAAACCGACGTGATAGAGCTGCCGCCTTCGCCTTGATCGACTACCTGTCAGCCATGGTTCAAGCGTAGTGCCCAACGGGCACTACGCGAATGTCGTCACCTGTTTTTTTTAAGCGTGCCCGGTGCTACCGGTCCAGGCGAGAGCAGGATTACAGCAATACGATGCCCTGATTACACGCACATTAAGCGTGTATCGCCGGCAATGTGGACATGCAAGTTGTTCAGCGTTTAGAAAGGTGTGACAAGCCCCAGGGCCGTTGCTTTGATCAACGCAGCGCTACGGGTCGAAACGCCGAACTTAAGACGAATATTGCCGAAATGAAAGTTGACCCCCGACTCCGTGCATTTGAGGATCAGCGCAATCTCCCAGGAGGTTTTGCCCTGAGCCCCCCACGCGAGCACTTCCTTTTCTTTGGGGGTGAGTTTGATAGCGCTCAGAGCGTTTTCTTTGGTCTGGGCGTCAGGCTGGAGGTATGTTGATTGTCCACTGGTCGCTGATTGAGGCTGATGCATGGCAAGACGCTCCCATAGATCAAAAAACGTAAGTGGGTTGTAGGGAGTTCCTCTCTAATCGAGAGGAAAATACCGTAGGACTTTTCCTTGTTGTGGGCTTATTTATAAACCGTTCTGCGGTGTTTGGAACCTGTCAAAAATAACAGTCTGAACACATTTCAGAGGGTGGACCGACAGGCGAGCTTGCGCGTTGCTGTGTGCTCTGACTGACCCCTTAATCCAGGCTCAGCCCTTGCGTGCAGCGGGCAGATGGCGCAAGTTTTATCTGGACACATATCGACGAATCGTGACGACAAGGGCCGTACGCTATGAGCAATCACAAGATCGAAATTCGTCGCAGCAATGTCGAAAAAATCCTTCTCGGAGCCGAAAAGGTCTTTGCCGAAAAAGGCTTTGCGGGCACCGCCATGGCGGATATTGCCGCTGAAGTTGAGCTGCCTCGTTCCAACTTGCACTACTACTTCAGCACCAAAACCGAGCTGTATAACGCGGTTTTGCTGGGTTTGCTGGAAGTGTGGAAGCAAGATGCGCTGTGTTTTGAAACCTATGATGACCCGCGCCTGGTCCTCAGCAGTTACATTCGCGCCAAGATGACCCACTCACGTACGCGCCCCTACGGCTCGAAAGTCTGGGCAGACGAAATCATCCATGGCGCGCCCACGCTGGGGCTCACGCTGGATGCGAGTCTCTATGATTGGGCAAAAATGAAAGAAGCCAAAATCCGCCAGTGGGTGGCAGACAAACGGATATTGCCGGTGGAGCCGTCCAGCGTGTTGTTCATGATCTGGGCTTCAACCCAGCACTACGCAGACTTCGATCACCAGGTGAATATCATCAACGAGCATCAGCCGTTGAGTGACATCCAGTTCGAGCGCGCCATACACAGTGTCACCAGCATCATCCTGCGCGGTATCGGGCTGGAGCCGTAAAGGATCTTCCCCCGGCCGTAGTCGCTGAGGAGCGGAGCGAGGCTGCGATCAAGAGCAAACAATCGCGAGCAAGCCCGCTCCCACAAGGGTGTTCAAGAAGCCACGTGGTAAGGATTACGCGGGTCGTGGTTCCAGTCCAAGAACGGTTTGCCGGTGTTTTGCGGCACCATCTCGATACAGTCGTCTACCGGGCAGGTGATCTGGCACAGGTTGCACCCCACGCACTCATCATCAATCACTTCATAGCGATGCGTCCCGTCAGCCAGTTTCTGGCTGGAAATTGCCTGGTGCGAGGTGTCTTCGCAGGCGATGTGGCAACGACCACAGCCGATGCATGCATCTTGGTCGATCTTGGCGATGACTTGGTAATTTATATCCAGATATTTCCAGTCAGTGGTATTGCCCACGGCCCGCCCCGAAAAGTCCTCCAGGCTCGAATAGCCTTGGCTGTCCATCCAGCGCGACAAACCGTCTTTCATTTCGTCAACAATCCGAAACCCGTGGAGCATGGCAGCGGTGCACACTTGCACAGCGCCACAGCCCAGGGCGATAAATTCCGCTGCATCGCGCCAACTGCCAATGCCGCCAATCCCGCAGATCGGCAAACCTTGGGTCTGTGGGTCGCGAGCAATTTCGGCCACCATGTTCAGCGCGATCGGCTTGACGGCCGAACCGCAATACCCCCCGTGAGTGCTCTGGCTGCCCACCACAGGCAGGGCGACCATGCGATCAAGGTCGACACTGGTGATCGAATTGATCGTGTTGATCAACGACACCGCATCGGCACCGCCGCGATGGGCCGCCCGGGCGCTGAGGCGGATATCGGTGATGTTGGGCGTCAGTTTGACGATCACCGGCAGCGAGCAGTATGTCTTGCACCAGCGCGTGACCATTTCCACGTACTCCGGCACCTGGCCAACGGCCGCGCCCATGCCGCGTTCCGGCATGCCGTGGGGGCATCCAAAGTTCAGCTCGATGCCATCAGCGCCCGTGGCTTCGACCAGCGGCAGGATGTACTTCCAGGCTTGCTCCTCACACGGCACCATCAGCGACACAATCAGTGCGCGGTCCGGCCAGTCTTTTTTGACCTGAGTGATTTCACGCAGGTTGATTTCCAGCGAGCGGTCGGTAATCAGCTCGATATTGTTGATGCCCATGACTTCACGGTTAGGCCCGAAATGCGCCGAGTAGCGTGAGGATACGTTGACCGCTGCCGGGTCTTCGCCCAGGGTTTTCCAGACCACGCCGCCCCAGCCCGCTTCATAGGCGCGGACCACGTTATAGGCTTTGTCGGTCGGCGGCGCAGAGGCCAGCCAGAAGGGATTGGGGGCTTTGATACCGGCGAAGTTAATCGAGAGATCGGCCATTTACGCAGCCTCCTGAGTGAGCATGAGTTGGGCATGAATGGCTTGCGCGGCCAGCTTGCCGTGTTGCACCGCTTGCACGGTCAGGTCCTGGCCCAGCGAGGTGCAATCGCCACCGGCATACACGCCGGGGATGCTGGTGCGCAGGTGCTCATCCACGGTAATCCGGTCGCCTGTGCGCTGGAGTGAATGGGCCAGCGGGTCGCTCAAGGTAGCTTCGTCAAAGGTTTGGCCGATGGCCTTGAATACCGCATCGGCGGCCAGCTCAAAGGTTTCGCCGGTTTTCACCAGGCGCCCGTCTGCAAGGCGGGTGCGGGCAAAGCGCATGCCGCGAACCTGGCCTTGATCGTCGAGCAACACCTCATCGGGTTGGGCCCAGGTCATCAGGCGTACCTGATTGGCTTTGGCGATGTCCTGCTCATGGCCGGTCGCGCCCATGTCTTCCTGACCACGGCGATACACCAGATTCACCTCGCGGGCGCCCAGACGGGCCATTTGCACGGCCATATCGATGGCGGTATTGCCCGCGCCCAACACGATGCAGCGTTCGGCCAGTGGCAGTTGGGTCAGGTCGTCGCTTTGGCGCAGCTCGCGAATGTAGTCAGTGGCAGCCAATACACCGGGCGCCTCTTCATGGGTTAGACCGAGCTGCCGACTGGCGGCCAGGCCGATGGCCAGAAATACCGAATCAAATTGCTGGTGCAAGTCGCTCAGGCTCAGGTTGTCGCCCAAGCGCTGGCCGTGGCGAACTTCGATGCCACCGATCTGCAAGACAAAATCCACTTCACGCTGAGCGAAATCGTCCACCAGTTTGTATTTGGCAATGCCGTATTCATTGAGCCCACCGGATTTTTCCCGGGCTTCGAAAATCACCACCTCGTGCCCGTGCAGCGCCAGCCGATGGGCGCAGGCCAGTCCGGCCGGACCCGCGCCAACCACGGCAATGCGCTTGCCGGTTGAGGCGGCGCGGGTGAACGGGTACTCGCTGAATTGCGCATTATCAATCGCATAGCGCTGCAACAAGCCGATCAATACCGGCGCACATTCCTGCGCGTTATTACGCACACATGCTTGCTGGCACAGCACTTCGGTGGGGCACACGCGGGCGCAACTGCCGCCGAGAATGTTGGCCGAGAGGATTTTCTGCGCAGCGCCTTGAACGTTTTCCTGCTGGATATTGCGAATAAACGACGGAATGTCGATGTCGCTGGGGCACGCATTCACACACGGTGCGTCGTAGCAATACAGGCAACGCGAGCTTTCCAGTTCAGCCTGACGGGCGCTGAGCGGTGGCGCCAGATCAGTGAAGTGACTGGCCAGCACCAGCGCATTTTCGTGGGGGTGCGGTAGATGATTCAGGGACTTGATCACAGGAATTGCCTCACGGTTGTGGGAAGCGTCTGCCTCTGACGGGCAGTGGTGGTGTGCTCAGCGCTTAACAGCAACGGGCTGGTGATACTCGGCGCGCTTTTTCAACAGGTCGAACACGGCGGGGTAGGCCGGGCGTTCGATATAACGCCCGGCGCCGCGTTCGGCCCGCAAATCGCCATCGGCCCAGACCACCCGGCCTTGGCTGATGGTGTGACTGGGCACCCCGCGCACGGTCTTGCCTTCGAATATGTTGAAGTCGACCTGCTGGTGGTGGGTTTTAGCGGAAATGGTGCGTGTGCCCTGCGGGTCCCACAGCACCAGATCAGCATCGGCGCCGACGCGGATTGCACCTTTGCGCGGGTACAGGTTGAAAATTTTCGCGGTGTTGGTCGAGGTCAGCGCCACGAACTCCTGCATCGACAAGCGCCCGGTGTTCACGCCTTCATCCCAGAGCACGGCCATGCGGTCTTCGATACCCGCCGTGCCGTTAGGGATTTTGCTGAAGTCGTCACGCCCGGCGGCCTTTTGCTCAGCGCAGAAACAGCAATGGTCAGTGGCGGTGGTGTGCAAATTGCCGGATTGCAGGCCGTGCCACAGCGCTTGCTGGTGGCCCTGTGGACGGAAGGGCGGGCTCATCACATAGCCGGCGGCGGTTTGCCAGTCGGGGTTTTGATACACGCTGTCATCGAGCAGCAAATGCCCGGCCAGCACTTCGCCGTACACCGGCTGGCCCTGGCTGCGGGCATAGGTGATTTCGTCCAGCGCTTCACGGGTCGAGACGTGCACCAGGTACAACGGCGTGCCAATGGTTTGCGCGATGCGAATGGCCCGGCTGGCGGCTTCGCCCTCAACTTGCGAAGGCCGCGACAGCGGGTGGGCTTCCGGGCCGGTGATGCCCTGTGCCAGCAGCTTGCGTTGCAAGTGGTACACCAGCTCGCCGTTTTCTGCGTGCACGGTGGGCACCGCGCCCAGTTCCAGGCAGCGTTCAAAGCTTGCGACCAAGGTGTCATCGGCGGCCATGATCGCGTTTTTGTAGGCCATGAAATGTTTGAAACTGTTGATGCCGTGGTGGCTCACCAGCTCGGCCATTTCTTCGCGGACCTGTTCGCTCCACCACGTGATGGCGACATGGAAACCGTAGTCCGACGCGGACTTCTCAGCCCAGCCGCGCCACTGATAAAAGGCCTCCAGCAACGACTGCTGAGGGTTGGGAATGACAAAGTCAATAATCGACGTTGTCCCGCCTGCCAGACCTGCTGCCGTACCACTGAAAAAGTCTTCACTGGCAACAGTGCCCATAAACGGTAATTGCATATGAGTGTGGGGATCGATACCGCCGGGCAGTAAATATTGGCCACTGCCATCCAGCACTTCACAACTGGGCGGAACTTCAAGATCAGTGCCAATTGCGCGGATTAGACCGTCTGCGCAATAAACATCAGCACGGTAACTTTCATCATGGGTCACAAGCGTAGCGCCACGGATTAACAGCGACATACCAAGTTCCTCGCAGGCAGACCGGCTGGGGCCGGTTCTAATGTTGTTATTACGACCGTAGTACAGGATTTTATTCCTGTCACTGGTGACAGGAATAAAATCTAGTGGGTTGTTAAGGAATGAGCAAATATTATTTTCAAGTAGGTATGTGTTACTTAACTTAATGATTTATAAAGGTTTA
Source organism: Pseudomonas helleri (assembly GCF_045830615.1). Classification (NCBI taxonomy): domain Bacteria; kingdom Pseudomonadati; phylum Pseudomonadota; class Gammaproteobacteria; order Pseudomonadales; family Pseudomonadaceae; genus Pseudomonas; species Pseudomonas helleri. The sequence continues at coordinate 2,077,329 of NZ_CP174501.1, forward strand.
ATCTTGAAATCACCAAATTGGTGCGTGCTTTCACCATTTCGGCGCACTTGACAGGAATTAAATATGGGTGAAGTTTCTTATGCTAAATCAGGCGCTTGAAGTCTTCGGAGAACAGCCAGAGCCAAACAAAAATAAATAAGCGTGCACCGATATGTTTCGTTTAGTTCTATCCGGCAATGCAAACTATTCTTGATAAGGGTTTATCGGCGTGTTGTGTGCGGTTTAAAAGTGCTTATAAACCAGCGAGTTGTAAGGTGTGAACACAACTGTCCGTGAACACAATAATTAACACGGCACAGTTTTTGATTGTCGCTGCCATTACCTCACCGTCAAGGTTCGCAGGTGATTGCACAGAGAATCGCTCTGCGTCCGTGCGCAGGGTTAATCACCATAAAAAGAGAGTGAATGAGCATGCAACCGAGCAGATCCCAAGTCACCGAACGCAATGGTTTGTACGAATTGGAAGCCGGGCCTGAAGTTCTCGATAGCCCCCGATACAACCACGACATAGCTCCCACCCGCGTGCATGAACGCACCTGGAACAAATGGCACATCACCGCGCTGTGGGTGGGCATGTCGATTTGTGTGCCGACTTACACCCTGGGCGGCGTATTGACCGCTTACTTCGGGCTGTCCGTCGGTGAGGCGCTGCTGGCGATTTTGCTGGCCAATATCGTGGTGCTGATCCCGCTAACGCTCAACGCTTTTGCAGGCACCAAATACGGGATTCCCTTTCCGGTACTGTTGCGTTCCTCGTTCGGCATCCTCGGCTCCAACGTCCCGTGCCTGATCAGGGCACTGGTGGCCTGTGGCTGGTTCGGGATCCAGACCCTGTTCGGAGGCCTGGCTATTCACCTGTTTCTGGGATCGGTGTTTGAGGGCTGGAAAAGCCTGGGGGGCATCGGTGAAGTCATCGGTTTCATGCTGTTCTGGGCGCTCAATCTGTGGGTAGTACTGCGCGGCGCCGAATCGATCAAATGGCTCGAAACCCTCTCTGCGCCGCTGTTGGTGCTGGTAGGGCTGGGCTTGCTGGTGTGGGCCTTGCCGAATGTGTCGATGACCGAACTGTTGGCCCAACCGCCGAAACGTCCTGAAGGGGCCAGCGTGTATGGCTACTTCTTTGCCGGGTTGACGGCGATGGTGGGTTTTTGGGCCACTTTGTCGCTGAATATTCCCGACTTCAGCCGCTACGCCAAAAGTCAGAAAGACCAGATTCTGGGGCAGATATTTGGCCTGCCACTGACCATGTTCCTGTTCGCCGCCCTGGGCGTGATCATGACCGCCGCCTCGCAAAAATTGGTGGGCGTGACCGTCTCCGACCCCGTCAGCCTGATCGGCCATATTCAAAGCCCCGGCTGGGTCGCGCTGGCCATGGCGTTGATCATCATCGCCACGTTGTCGACCAATACCGCCGCCAACATCGTTTCCCCAACCAATGACTTCCAGAACATTGCGCCCAAGCTCATCAACCGCACCACGGCAGTTATCTTGACCGGGCTGGTGGGGTTGCTGCTGATGGCCCATGAGTTGCTGAAAAAACTCGGTTTGCTGGTCTCGGATGTCAGCCTCGAAACCGTGTATTCCAACTGGTTACTGGGCTACTCCAGCCTGCTGGGGCCGATTGCCGGGATCATGGTGGTCGACTATTTCATCATCCGTCAGCAAAAACTCGACCTCGCCGGGCTCTACCGCGACGGCGTGTACCCGGCCTGGAACTGGAACGGTTTTATCGCCTTCGGCGTGCCGGTGGTCTTGACCCTTATGTCGTTGGGCAGCAGCGCTTTCAGCTGGTTTTATGACTACGGCTGGTTCACCGGGTCGCTGCTCGGTGCCGCAATTTACTACGGCTTGTGCCGCCTGAGCAGCCCGCAAACCGCGGTTGCCAAAAGCACGCTCTGACCCAATAAAAACGGCCTGAGGAATAACAATATGAACGCAGCACATCCCCTTCAGCAGCAAGCCAACCAGTCGATCAACGGCGAACGCCTGTGGGCGTCACTGATGGAATTGGCCAAGCTGGGCGCCACGGTCAAAGGCGGCGTGTGCCGCCTGGCCCTGACCGACCTCGACCGTCAGGCCAGGGACATCTTTGTACGCTGGTGCGAAGACGCCGGTTGCACCATCAGCGTCGACGCCGTGGGCAATATCTTTGCCCGTCGACCGGGGCTTAATCCTGACCTGCCGCCAGTGATGACCGGCAGCCACATCGACACTCAACCTACGGGCGGCAAGTTTGATGGCTGTTTCGGCGTGCTGGCCGGGGTCGAAGTGCTGCGTACCCTCAATGACCTCAACATCCAGACCCAAGCGCCGATTGAAGTGGTGGTGTGGACCAACGAAGAAGGCTCGCGCTTTGCCCCGTGCATGATGGGCTCGGGGGTATTTGCCGAAAAATTCACCCTGGAAGAAACCCTCGCCAAAACCGATGCCCAAGGCGTTACTGTTGGCGAAGCGCTGAACGCCATTGGATATGCAGGCAGTCGCAAGGTCAGCGGGCATCCGGTGGGTGCTTATTTTGAAGCGCACATCGAGCAGGGGCCGATTCTGGAAGACGAACGCAAAACCATCGGTGTGGTGCTCGGGGCGCTGGGTCAAAAATGGTTCGACCTCAACCTGCGCGGCGTCGAAGCCCATGCCGGGCCAACCCCCATGCACCTGCGCAAAGACGCGCTGGTCGGCGCGGCGGCCGTGGTCGCCGCGGTCAACAAAGCCGCCCTGGGCCATCAGCCCCATGCCTGCGGCACCGTGGGCTGCCTGCAAGCGTACCCTGGCTCACGCAACGTCATCCCCGGTGAAGTGCGCATGACCCTGGACTTTCGTCACCTGCAGCCGGAACGTCTGGACTCCATGATCAGCGAAGTGCGCGAAGTGATTGAGGCAACCTGTGCCAAACATGGTTTGAGTTTTGAACTTACCCCGACGGCTGATTTCCCGCCGCTGTACTTCAACCCTGACTGCGTCAACGCAGTGCGCAATGCGGCGAGTGAGCTTGGCTTAAGCCACATGGACATCGTCAGCGGGGCAGGGCACGACGCGATCTTCCTCGCCGAACTGGGCCCGGCGGGCATGATCTTCGTGCCGTGTGAAGGCGGCATCAGCCACAACGAAATCGAAAACGCCGACCCCAAAGACCTGGCAGCGGGTTGTGCGGTGCTGCTCAAAGCCATGCTGGCAGCCTCCGAAACCGTAGCTGCCCAGCACTAATTGCCCTGTAGGAGCGAGCTTGTCTCGCGATCTTTTAAAGATCAAAAGATCGCGAGACAAGCTCGCTCCTACAGAGATTTTTGATCTACAGCTGCCCCTCCCAACCACCCCCCAACGCGGTCAATAGCCCGACACTGGCTTGCAACTGCCGGGTGCGCAGGGCTTGTACCTGGCGTTCGGCCTGCAAGGCAGCGGTTTGCGCGGTCACTACATCCAGATAGCTCACGGCGCCTGCTTCATAGCTGTTGGTGGCCAGGGTCTGGGTGTGTTGCGCCGCATTGGCTGCGGCTTGTTCGTCGAGGTTTTCCTGTTGCAGGTCACGCAATTGCGCCAGGTTGTCTTCGACTTCGCGTACAGCGCGCAGCACTTGGCTGCGGTAGTGCGCAGAGGCTTCTTCGAACTCGGCTTTAGCCTGGCGCTCCTGGGCGTCTAGCCTGCCGCCGTCAAAGATAGGCAAGCTGACCAGCGGGCCCAACGCCCAGAAGTGGTTGCCCGCCGCCAGCAGATTGCCAGCGCCCTGATTCTGCCCGCCAAACAGGCCGGTCAGGCTGAAGTCGGGGTACCAGGCGGCCTTGGCCACGCCGATTTGCGCGTTGGCGGCAAATACCCGACGCTCAGCCGCCGCGATATCGGGGCGCCGTTGCAGCAGGGTGCTGGGCAGGGCTTGCGGTGGCTGCGGCAGGTTTAAGGTGTCGCTGCGCGCGGCCAGCTGGAATTGACTGGCGGGTACGCCCACCAGTTCGCCAATGGCGTGCTCGGTGAGGTTGCGTTGACCGCGCACATCGTCCAGTTGCGCTTCGGCCTGGGCCAATTGGTTCTGTGCGCGGGTCAGGTCCATTTCCGAGGCAATTTGCCCTTGATAACGTGCCTTGGTCAGGTCCAGGGCCTGGCGGTAATCGTCCAGCGACTTGGACAGGATGCGGCTTTGCGCATCCAGGCCATCGAGTTGAACGTAAAGGCCGGTCAGTTGCTTCTGCAAGCTCAAGCGTGCCACCGCCAGGTCATCGGCCGAGGCCTGAACCTGTGCGTCACCGGCGGCGACCTGATTGCGGATTTTGCCCCACAGGTCCAGATCGAAGCTCAGCGCAAAGCCTGCGGTGTTGCTGTTGTACACCGAAGGTTGGGTGCTGCCGCGCAACGGTCGGTTGTCCGATTGGCGCTGGCGCAAGGTTTGCTCGCTGGCGGTGATTTGCGGGAACAGCCCGGCATGCAACTGGCTGGCATACGCCTGCGCCGAATCGAAGTGCGCGAGGGCCGCCGCGAGGTCCGGGTTGGCGTTGAGCAAGCGCTGTTGCAGGTCGTTCAAGCGCTCATCCTGATAGGCGCGCCACCACTGTGGCGACACGCTGTCGCCCGGCTGCGCACTGTGCCACGGGCCATCGCTGGTCTGTTCGCGGTAGTGCTGCGGCAGGTCCAGCACCGGCGATTTGTACGTCGGAGCCAATGAGCAGCCTTGCAGCGCGAGTGCCAGCAGCAAGGCGCTGCGTTTAAGTTTTGGCGACATGAGGGGCTCCCGCATCGGCAAGTTTGACCGAGTCGCCGTCACGCAAAGAATCAGGCGGGTTATCGATAACGGTGTCAGTGGGTTTCAGGCCCTGGTCGATCACCAGTTTGTCGCCCAGGTCCATGCCGATATGAATGTCCTGCAAGTGCACGTGCTGCGCGGTGTCCAGCACGGCCACCTGGGTGCCCTGGGCGCGGAAGATCAACGCACTGGCCGGAATGCTGACGCCATGAGTGTCTGCCGGAATCGACAGGACCGCTTCGGCGTAGTCGCCGGGCAGCAGGGCGTCGTTGGGGTTTTGCACCACAAACTGTGCGGTCAGGGTGCCGGAGCGCCGGTCAATCGAGGTCGAGTTGCCGACCAGCGTGGCGCTGAAGGTTTGCCCCGGATGCTCAGGCACATTGAGTTGCACCTGCATGTTGGGGCGAATCACGCTGGCATAGTTTTGTGGCACCGGCACGTACAGGCGCAGTTGATGGGTGTCGGCAATGTCGAACAGTTCCGGGTCGCTGTCGGTGTCGGCCTTCACCAGTTGGCCAATGTCGGTGTTGCGCGCGGTGATAGTCCCGGCAAAGGGCGCGCGGATGGTCTTGTAGTCTTCCAGCGAAGACAGCCGTGCATAGTCCGCTTCGGCGGCCTGCGCGTTGGCTTTCGCCGCAGCGGCGTTGGACAGCTTCTCGTCAGCTTCCTGACGCGACACCGAATGGCTGTCCACCAGGTTTTGCCAGCGCGTCGCGGTGGTCGCCGCGAGCTTGGCATTGGACTGCTCTTGCAGCATATGTGCGTGAGCCTGTGCCAGTTGCTGGTCAAGATCGGGGCTGTCAATCACCGCCAATACCTGACCGGCCTTGACCTTGCTGCCGATGTCGCTGGTCCAGCTTTTCAGGTAACCGTTCACCCGTGCGTGAATCGGCGCCTTGCTCCAGGCTTCCAGGTGCGCGGGCAGGCGCAGGGTGTCGCCGTGGGCGTTTTGCAAAGGCTGGAACACGTTGACCACGGGCAGGGCGGCGGCTTCGGTCCAACCGACCACCGCCTGCTCATGCCGGCTGCGCGCGGCGAGGCCATTGGCGACCAGCAGCGCGGCCAGTGTCAGGCCGCCGATGCCCAGCAGCATCAGGCGCTTGCGCGAAGGTTTTTGATCAGACGACATGGGTAGTTTCTCCAGCAGCAGCGCGATTTTTTTCACGGCCGTGCACCAGGCTGAATACCACGGGCACGAACAGCAGGGTGGCGACGGTTGCCAGCATCAGACCACCGATCACGGCGCGTCCGAGCGGGGCGTTCTGTTCTTCCGAGATGGCCAGCGGCAGCATCCCGATCATCATCGCCAGGGCGGTCATGCACACCGGGCGGAAACGGGTGTAGCCCGCTTCAAGTGCAGCCTTGAGGGCATCGCCGTGAACGGCCAGGCGCTCTCGACAGAAGCTCACCACCAGGATCGAGTTGGCGGTGGCCACGCCCATGCACAAGATCGCACCGGTCAAGGCCGGGACCGACAGCGAGGTGCCGCTGAGGAACAGCATCCACACGATCCCGGCCAAGGCGGCGGGCAGGGCGGTGATGATCACAAACGGGTCAAGCCAGGACTGGAAGTTGACCACGATCAGCAGGTAGATCAGCACCACCGCACCCAGCAGACCAAAACTCAGGCCGCTGAACGCCTCATGCAGCGCGTCGATCTGGCCGTGCAGGGAGATGATCGCGCCTTTGGGGCGCAGGTCAGACGCACCGTCGATGACCTTTTGCACATCCGCTGCCACCGAGCCCAGATCGCGGCCCTGAATGTTGGCGTACAGGTCCAGGGTGGGCTGGATGTTGTAATGCGTGACCACCGCCGGGCTGTCCACTCGGTTGATGGTTGCCAGCCCGCCGAGGATCGCTGACTGGCCATTGCTGCCGGTCACCGGCAAGGCTTCCAGGGTTGGCAAACTGTCGAGGCGATACTGCGGCGTGGCGGCTACCACACCATAAGACACGCCGTTCTGCGGGTTGAGCCAGAACGTCGGGGCCACCTGCGAGCTGCCGGCCAGCGAGGCCACCATGCTGTTGGTCACGTCGCGTTCGGTGATGCCCAGGCCATTGGCCCGCAGACGGTCGACCTTGACTTGCAGTGACGGGTAACCCACGGACTGCTGGATGCGCAGGTCGGCAATGCCCGGTACATGTTGCAGGCGCCGTTGCAGTTCCAGGGCGTAGGCCCGGTTGGCCGCGTCGTCACGCCCGGAAATCTTCACGTCCAGCGGCGCCGGAGCACCGAAGTTGAGGATCTGGCTGCTGATGTCGGCGGGCATGAAGGCGAACTGGCTGCCGGGGAAACTCTCGGGCAAGGCTTCGCGCAAGCGTTTGACATACTCGGCGGTCGGGCCGTGATTGGCTTTGAGGGTGACCTGGATATCGCCATCCTGCGGGCCAATGGTGCCGCTGCTGCTGTACGCCATGTCGATACCGCTCAACGGGATGCCGATGTTATCGATGATGGTGTCCAGTTGATCAGCCGGGATGATCTCGCGAATGCGCGATTCGATATGGTCAAACGCCGCGGCGCTTTCTTCGATCCGCGTCCCCAATGGCAAGCGCACGTGCAAGGCCAGCGCGCCGGCATCGGTTGCCGGGAAGAAGTCCTGGCCCAGGGTCGGGAGCAAGACAAAGGACGCCAGCACACAGGCCATGAAACCGAGCAAAAAGCGTTTGCGATTGGCCAGCGCCAGTTCCAGCACGCCGTAGTACGCATCGCGCACAGCCGAGAAGCGCCGTTCAAAACCTTGCTGGAAGTTCAGCAACGCACGCACTGGCGCCGAATGTTTTGGGGTCGGCTGATCACCCTCGTGATGGTTGATGTAGCCGTCTTCCGGGTGATGCCCGGGGCCTTGCTCAGGGTTGTGTGGCTTGAGCAAAAACATCGCCAGGGTCGGCACCAGGGTCCGCGACAGGATGAACGAGCTGCCCATCGCAAAAATCACCGAGAGTGCCATGGGGCGGAACAGGTAGCCGGCAATGCCCTGCAACATGAACATCGGCACAAACACGATGCAGATACACAGCAGTGAGACAAACGCCGGGCCAACGATCTGTTTGGCGCCATCGAGAATCGCCTTGCGCACCGTCTTGCCTTGCTCAAGGTGCCAGTTGATGTTCTCGATGGTCACCGTCGCATCGTCGACCAATATCCCCACCGCCAGTGCCAGCCCTCCGAGCGTCATCACGTTCAGGGTTTGCCCGGTGGCCGCCAGCAGGGCAATCGCCGAGAGCACGGCCAAGGGGATCGACACGGCAATGATCAGGGTCGAACGCCAGCTGCCAAGGAACAGCAGAATCATGGCGCTGGTGAGCAGGGCGGCAATGATCCCTTCCTGCGCCACGCTGCCCACTGACTGTTTCACGAACACCGAAGCGTCACCCAGCAATGAAGTTTTCAGCGAGGGTGGCAAGGTTTCATTGATGCGCGGCAGCATCCCGCGAATCCCGTCGACAATCGACAGGGTCGAGATATTGCCGTTCTTCAGCGCGGGCATGAGCACGGCGCGATGGCCGTCGACCCGCACGATGTTGGTTTGCGGCGGCGAACCATCCCGCACGTGGGCCACTTGGCCAATGGTGATCAGCGCACCGTCAACGGTCTTGATGGGCAAGTCGTTGAGCTCATCAATCGCTGTGGGGCTGTTGTTCAGCATCACGGTGTATTCGTAAGTGCCGAGCTTGGCCGTGCCCACCGGAATGATCTGGTTCTGCGCGGCCAGCGCGTTGCCCACGTCTTGCGCCGACAGGCCTTTGGCGGCAAGGGCCTGCGGGTCGAGGTCAAGGGTGATTTGGCGCTGCTTGCCGCCCATGGGCGTTGGCATGGCCAGGCCGGGCAGGGCGCTCAGGGGCAAGCGAATGTTGTTCTGCACCAGGTCGCGAATTTTCGCTTCCGAGAGCGTCGGGCTGGAAAACGCCAGTTGCAGGATCGGCACCGTCGACGCGCTGTAGTTAAGAATCAGCGGCGGGGTAATGCCAGGCGGCATCTGCTTGAGTACGGTTTGTGACACGGCGGTCACTTGCGCGTTGGCCGTGCGGATATCGACGCCCGGCTGGAAGAAGATCTTCACAATGCCCATGCCGGGTAAAGATTGAGACTCGATGTGTTCGATATCGTTAACGGTGGTACTCAATGACCGTTCGTAGGTGTAAATAACTCGACCTGCCATGTCGGCAGGCGCCAGCCCTGTGTATTGCCACACCACGGCAACTACGGGGATACCGATGTCAGGGAACACATCCGTCGGGGTGCGTAAGGCCGCGAGAGGCCCGATGATGCAGATAAAAATCGCCAACACGATAAACGTGTAGGGCTTGTGCAGTGCGGTCTTTACCAGCCCGAGCATGCCTGAACCTCCGAAGGAGTGAAAATTGCAAACACGGGCAGTCTTACCGTCACACCTTAACTTTCAGCTTTCACCAACATGAAGGTTGCGTTAGTAAAGTCCTTAAACTCCCTTCACCTAGATTCATTGGGCTAGAGCGGTTTACGGGGCCAAGCTTGGAACCACTCGACGGGTTGACTCTCGGCCAGTCGCACTCTTTGGTTCCCTGTGTGAGGCATACCGTAATGAACCTTAAACCACTGCTGCTTATCCCGACCCTTAGCTTGGCCCTGCTGCTGACAGCGTGTGCCGGCCCCATGCCAAAGCAAGACCCGGGTGAAGCCTGGATTGGTTTGCAGGAAGAAGGTAACAGCGACCTGATGGCCGAGCGCGTAGACGGCAAGAACATCAATGATGGCCGCTACTTTGAAGTCACCCCGGGCGCCCACAAGCTGGACGTGACCTTATATGAAGGCGCCACCGGTGATGAAAACGAGGTGGATTGCCAGGGCAATGTCAACTACCAGAACTTCAAGGCGGGCGAGCGCTACAAGCTGGTTGAGTCGAGCCTTGGCACTCACGTAAGCGCCACTTTGGTGGATGCAAGCGGCAAAGAAGTGGCCCACACCGCCGACTTCAACTGCATGCCGGGCTAACCCCCGCTGTCTGTAGTCGCTGACGAGGCACGAAGGCTGCGATCGAGTGCGCAGCAGTCGTAAAACCTGAACCCTCGGTGGGTCAGGCACACCGGGTAAAAAGGGGTTGCGACGGCTGCGCCGCCGATCGCAGCCTTCGTGCCTCGTCAGCGACTACAGGGTAGTTAAAAAGAACGAACGATCTTGCCCAGGGTTTCCATGGCCTTTTCAGTGGTTTCATCCCACGGGCTGCCGTAGTTCAAGCGGATGCAATTTCTAAAGCGCTGGGTCGCCGAGAAAATCGGCCCCGGCGCAATGCTGATGCCTTGGGCCAAAGCCATCTGGAACAGTTTGAGCGAGTCCATCTGTTCAGGCAGTTCAAGCCACAAAAAGTACCCGCCCGCCGGTTTGCTGACCCGGGTCTGCGCCGGGAAATACCGCGCAATCGCCGCCAGCATCGCGCTTTGCTGGTCTTCCAAGGCATCGCGCAGGCGCCGTAGGTGGCGGTCGTAGCCGCCGTGCTGCAAGTAATCGGCAATCGCCGCCTGGGCGGGCATCGACGGGCACAGCGAGGTCATCAATTTAAGCCGTTCGACCTTCTGCGCAAAACGCCCGGCGGCGACCCAGCCAACCCGATAACCCGGCGCCAGGCTTTTCGCGAACGAGCCGCAATGCATCACCAGCCCTTCGGTATCAAAGGCTTTGGCCGGTTTTGGCGCGTGCTGGCCGAAGTACAGCTCGGCGTACACGTCGTCTTCAATCAGCGGCACCTGATGCTCACGCAACAGCTCGACCAGCGCCTGCTTTTTGGCTTCGGGCATGGTCGCGCCAATCGGGTTTTGAAAACTGGTCATGCTCCACACGGCTTTGATGGAGTGCCGTTCGAGGGTATGGGCCAGTGCGTCGAGGTCCATGCCGTCACGCGGGTGCACAGGGATTTCCACGGCCTTGAGCTTGAGCCGCTCCAGCACTTGCAGGCAGGCGTAAAAGGCCGGGGCTTCAATGGCCACCAGGTCGCCGGGTTCGGTCACTGCTTGCAGGCACAGGTTCAAGGCTTCCAGCGCGCCGTTGGTGATCAGCAATTCCTCCATGGGCAGCATCAGGCCGCCGACCATATAACGCAGGGCAATCTGGCGACGTAATTGCGGGTTGCCCGGCGACATGTCGGTGACCACCATGCGCGGGTCCATTTCGCGGCTGGCGGTGGCCATGGAGCGGGCCAGACGTTGCAGCGGAAACAACATCGGGCTGGGGAAGGCCGAGCCGAACGGTACGGTGTGCGGGTCTTTGATGGAGTCCAGCACCGAGAACACCAAATCACTCACATCGACCTGGGTGGACTCGGTGGGGTGGCTGCTGACTTCCGGCTCGGAAAACGGACTGGGCGCGTGAGTGTTGACGAAATACCCCGAGCGCGGCTTGGCGCGAATCAGTCCACGGCGTTCGAGCAGGTAGTAGGCCTGGAATACCGTAGACGGGCTCACGCCGTAGGTCTGGCTGGCATAGCGCACCGAGGGCACGCGCTGGCCGGGGCCGAGCACGCCTGCGCGGATCAGTTCAGCAATATCGTCAGCAAATTTTTCGTAGCGTTTCATGGGCAAGACTCGGTGCGACGTGATTCAAAACGGAATTCTGCGGGTACTGCACTGTAGGAGCTGGCGCAGCCTGCGATCTTTTGATTTTTTAAAGATCGCAGGCTGCGCCAGCTCCTACGGGATCATTTGCCAGCCATGGCAGGCTGGCAGTCTACTGATTTAACGATTTATCGGTGCAACAAACCGGCTTTGGGCCACGCTGCGCACGCCGGGGTCTGCGGTGTCGGTGACCACAAACTCAAGGGTCTGCGAGCTGCTTTTCGGTCGTTCGGCCAGTAAAGCGACAGACACGGGCACTTCAGCAATTTCGCCAGGGGCCAGGGTCAGCTCGGTCTTGCCGTTTAACTGGAAGTCTTCGCCCTGTTGCAGCGCCACCCGGTAGTGCTGTGGCTGCTGGGTTTTGTTAATGATCTTGAGGCTGTAAATGTTCTCGATCTGGCCCAGGCTGTTCTCGCGAAACAGGCCCCGGTCCTTGATGACATCCAGTGACACCATCGAACGTTGGTTCAAGGCAATGACCAAGGCGCCGATCATGACTACCAGAACCGCAGCGTAGCCAATCAGCCGGGGCCGCAGCAGGTGGGTTTTGCCGCCCTGCAATTCATGTTCAGAGGTGTAACGCACCAGGCCGCGTGCATAGCCCATTTTGTCCATCACCGAATCGCAGGCATCGACACAGGCGGCGCAGCCAATGCACTCCATCTGCAAGCCGTCCCGGATGTCGATCCCGGTCGGGCACACTTGCACGCACATCGTGCAATCAATGCAATCGCCGAGCCCGGCCTGCGCCGGTTCAACTCCACGTTTGCGCGGGCCACGGCTCTCGCCACGGCTGGCGTCATAGGCAATCGCCAGGGTGTCTTTGTCAAACATCACGCTCTGAAATCGTGCATACGGGCACATGTGCATGCACACCGCTTCACGCAGCCAGCCGGCGCTGAGGTAGGTTGCACCGCTAAAAAACACCACCCAGAACAAACTGATGCCGGCTATCTCCAGGGTCAGCAACTCGGCGGCCAGCGGCCGGATAGGGGTGAAATAGCCGACGAAGGTCAGCGCGGTCATCACACTGATCGCCAGCCACAGCGCGTGCTTGGCCGTACGCCGGGCAATTTTGTTGATGCGCCAGGGCGCGGCCTGCAGTTTGATGCGTTGGTTTCGGTCACCTTCAGTGACTTTTTCACACCACATAAACAGCCATGTCCAGATGCTTTGCGGGCAGGTGTAGCCGCACCACACCCGACCTGCAAACACCGTGATCGCAAACAGGCCAAAGGCCGCGATGATCAACAGCGCCGACAGCAAGATGAAATCCTGCGGCCAGAACGTCGCGCCGAAAATATGGAACTTGCTCTCGGACAAGTCCCAAAGCACCGCCTGACGGCCATCCCAATGCAACCAGACCGTGCCGAAAAACAGTAAAAACAAAAAGCCGCTGCCCGCGATCCGAATCGAACGGAACAGCCCGGTAAAACTGCGGGTGTGGATCTGTGCGTCGGCAGGCTTGTTTTTTCTCGGTGCAGCGCGGTCAGGCGACGCTGCAACAGGGTCAAGTCTGTGCACGGGAATGTGTCTGCTCATGGTCTTTCGCTCATCAGCCTCCATCAGGCCAAAGCACTATCCCCCGCAAACTGTTTGCATAACAGGCTCAGCTGGCTGATTAAAAAGCAGATCAGAGAGGTTTTTTGGCAGGCTGCGACACTCTACCGCAGCTGGGTCAGGTCGCGATTTGCTTGACGTGTACGGGCATGGCGCTTGTCAGATGAACTGATCTTGATCACGTGCACTGAAGCCACCGATCAACGGCATGGGCTTCAGGCTCCGCCCAGTGGTTTGAACTTTAACCCTGGCGTTGCGCTCGTAACCCTGCACGCAGTATGGGTATAAGAGTTGCAGGTGTTTTGCCATGACACCGCTGGCGCGAGGTGTTATCCAACGCAGGTCGAGCGCCGGGCGATACAGATACGCCAACCACGACTAGGCTAGGAACTGACTGCGAGTTGTAGGTACAGCTCAGGGAATGGTTCAGCGGCATGCAGCGTCATGCGTAACCTTTAGCGTACGGAGAGCAGCATGAGTTCGAGTGGGCAGGCAGGTGGGGGTAAGGACGCGCTGTTACCCGAGATTGCGGACATTCAAGCACTGGTCCGGGCCGAGCATCCGGACCCGTTTTCAGTCTTGGGCCCGCATGCGGATGGCAAAGGCGGTCAGTTAATTCGGGCGTTTCTGCCTGGAGCGGTGAGTGTTCAGGTGCTGGCGCGCGAGGGGCAAGCGCTGTTGGGCAGTCTTGAGCAGGCTCAAACCCCAGGCTTGTTTGTGGGGCATTTTGTGCAGGCGCAGGCGTATCTGTTGCAGGTCGATTGGGGCGATGCTCAGCAAATTAGCGAAGATCCCTACAGTTTTGGCCCGCTGCTGGGTGAGATGGATCTGTATTTGTTCGCAGAAGGCAATCATCGTGATTTGAGCCATTGCCTGGGAGCACAACAGACACACGTTGACGGGGTGCCAGGCGTGCGTTTCGCGGTGTGGGCGCCGAATGCGCGGCGGGTGTCGGTGGTGGGTGATTTCAACGGCTGGGACGGACGCCGTCACCCGATGCGCTTGCGCCATCCGAGCGGGGTGTGGGAGCTGTTTGTGCCACGTTTGCTGGCCGGTGAAGCGTACAAGTACGAAATACTGGGGGCACAAGGGATTCTGCCGTTAAAGGCCGACCCCATGGCGCTGCAGACTCAGTTGCCGCCGCTCACCGCGTCCATCGTGGCGGCGCCCTTGAACATTGACTGGCAGGACGCTGACTGGATGCACGCCCGTGCGCAGCATCAGCGTACTGATGCAGCGTTGTCTATTTATGAGCTGCACGTGGGCTCGTGGCAGTGTGAAGTCGATGACGTGGGGGATGTGTCGCGTCAGTACGGATGGCGCGAGTTGGCCGAGCGCTTGATCCCTTACGTGCAGCAGCTGGGTTTTACCCATATTGAACTGATGCCGATCATGGAGCATCCGTTTGGCGGGTCGTGGGGTTATCAGCCGCTGTCGCAGTTCGCCCCCAGCGCCCGGTACGGCTCGCCAGAAGACTTCGGTGCTTTTGTGAATGCCTGCCACGTGGCCGGGATCGGGGTGATTCTGGATTGGGTGCCCGCGCACTTCCCCAATGACACCCACGGCCTGGCACAGTTTGACGGCACCGCGCTGTATGAATATGCCGACCCGCGAGAAGGCTTCCATCAAGACTGGAACACCTTGATCTACAACCTGGGCCGCACTGAAGTGCACGGTTTTATGCTGGCTTCGGCCTTGCACTGGCTCAAGCATTATCACGTTGACGGTTTGCGGGTCGATGCGGTGGCCTCGATGCTGTACCGCGACTATTCGCGCAAGGCCGGCGAGTGGGTGCCGAACATTCACGGCGGCCGGGAAAACCTCGAAGCGATCGACTTTTTGCGGCACCTCAACGACGTGGTCGCGCTGGAAGTCCCCGGCGCGCTGGTCATTGCTGAAGAGTCAACGGCCTGGCCCGGCGTTACCCAAGGGACCGAGCAGGGCGGCCTGGGCTTCTCGTACAAATGGAACATGGGCTGGATGCATGACTCGCTGCATTACATTCAGCAAGACCCGGTGTACCGCGCCCACCACCACAACGAGTTGAGCTTTGGCCTGGTGTACGCCTGGCACGAGCACTTCATCCTGCCGATTTCCCACGACGAAGTGGTACACGGCAAGCACTCATTGATCGACAAAATGCCCGGCGACCGCTGGCAAAAGTTCGCCAACCTGCGGGCTTACTTGAGCTTTATGTGGGCGCATCCGGGCAAAAAGCTGCTGTTTATGGGCTGCGAGTTCGGCCAGTGGCGCGAGTGGAACCATGATGAGCAACTGGACTGGTACTTGCTGCAATACCCTGAACACCGGGGTGTGCAGAAACTGGTCAGTGACCTCAACCAGTTGTACCGCGAAGAGCCGGCGCTGCATGAGCAGGACGACGTGCCGCAAGGGTTTCAATGGTTGATTGGTGACGATGCGACCAACAGCGTCTTCGCCTGGTTGCGCTGGAGCAAAGCCGGCAAGCCGGTGCTGGTCGTCGCCAACTTCACCCCCGTACCCCGTGAAGCCTACCGCGTGGGCGTACCCGAGGCCGGGACCTGGCACGAGATCATCAACAGCGACGCCGGGGTCTATTCGGGGTCCAACTACGGCAATGGCGGCGGCGTGAGCACTGACCCGCAACCGAGCCACGGCCAGGAAGTGTCACTGGCCCTGAACCTGCCGCCGTTGGGGGTGTTGATACTGCGGGCTGAATGAGTTGGATCGGTCTGCTGTTGTAGGAGCTGCCGCAGGCTGCGATCTATTGACGGTTAAAAGATCGCAGCTTGCGGCAGCTCGTATCAAACATAAAATAAGTGATTGATTCTAAAGGCCCTGTAGGAGCGAGCTTGCTCGCGATCTGTTGATCTTGATCTAAGAGCCCCCTCACCCTAGCCCTCTCCCGAAGGAGAGGGAACCGATTGGGGGTGCTGAAGATTCTCGCTGTCCTGTTTGCTGCGCGACAGCGCGGCGTCGAAGACGGGGCGGCAGCTCCTACGGGTGCGGGTGTTTACAAATGCACTTCAACCGCCAGCGGCAAATGGTCCGACAGGTGCGTCCAGGGCTTGTTGCCCAGAATGATGGGCTCATGCCCGGTGGCATTGCGCAGGTAGATCCGGTCAAGCCTTAACAAAGGCCAGCGCGCCGGGTAGGTCTTGGCCAATTGCCCGTGATGGCGCTCAAACACTTCATGCAAATCATCCCGCTGCGCGAGAGCGGCGTTGCCTTGCAGCTTCCAGTCATTGAAATCACCGGCAATGATCACCGGCTCATGGGGCGGCAGGGACTTGAGCAGTTGGTGAAGCAGTACGATTTGTAGCTGGCGATGGCTTTCGAGCAAGCTCAAATGCACACAGATCGCATGTACGTTGTCATGCCCCGGTACGTCCAGCACGCAATGCAGCAAGCCGCGCCGTTCAGGGCCGGTGATTGAAACGTCGAGGTTGCGCGACGATTTGATCGGGTATTTGGACAGCAGTGCATTGCCGTGATGCCCGTTCGGGTACACCGCATTGCGGCCGTAGGCAAAGTCGGTCCACATGCTGTCGGCGAGAAATTCGTACTGCGAGGTTTTCGGCCACTCTTCATAGCGCGAGGCATGTTTCTCATGCTCACCGAGCACTTCTTGCAAAAACACCAGGTCCGCTGATGTGCTGCGCACCGCTTCGCGCAGCTCAGGCAGGATGAAGCGGCGGTTGAACGCGGTGAAGCCCTTGTGGGTGTTGACGGTCAGTACTTTGATTCGGTGCACGGCAGGCTCGGGTACCGAGGCTATGGGCGCCCGAGTGTTGCCGACTACATCAATGGTCATGGTCGCTCCTGTCCTTTTAGGCGGCATGCCGCATGTCAATCACAGGGTTATAGCTTAAGGAATGGGGACGTGACTGATGTTTATCAAGCTTTGCGTAATTAGCCACGCACGTGTCTGGCACGGGCGTGGCTGACGGTTTTTAAGACGCCTTGGCGTGTTGCAGTTCAAGCAGCACCAATGAGCGGCCGGTCACGCTGTAGGGCGTGTTGAATGCCAGGGCGGGCGAGCTTTTGAGTTCTGGATCGGTGGTGTCGAGCTTGCACACCCAACTGCCCCCATGGTCGACTTCGGGCAAGTTGAAGTCCAGGGTGTCGTGGCCCGCATTGACGATGATCAGCAAGGTGGCATCGGCCCCGGATTTCTGTACGCCGGAGATTTGTGTGCGGCCATCGAGCAGCATGCCCAGGCAACGGTTTTGCGCGTCCTCCCAGTCTTGGGTGGTCATCTCATTACCCGCCGGGGTGAGCCAGGTGACGTCCTTGACCCCGGGCTGTTCGCTGCTATGCCCCACCAGAAACACCCCGCGGCGCAAGATCGGGTAGTGCAGGCGCAGCTTGATCAGGCGTTTGACAAAGGCCAGCAGCGTTTTGGCGGGCTCGTCCAGTTCCCAGTTGACCCAGCCGATTTCGCTGTCCTGGCAATACGCATTGTTGTTGCCGTGCTGGGTGCGGGCGAACTCGTCACCGGCCACCAGCATGGGCGTGCCCTGGGCCAGCAACAAGGTGGCCATGAAGTTGCGCATCTGGCGCTGGCGCAGCGCGTTGATCTCGGGGTCGTCGGTGGGGCCTTCGACACCGTGGTTCCATGACAAGTTGTTGTTGCTGCCGTCCTGGTTGTTTTCGTCGTTGGCTTCGTTGTGCTTGTCGTTGTACGACACCAGATCGTTAAGGGTGAAGCCGTCGTGGGCGGTAATAAAGTTGACGGACGTATAAGGGCGGCGCCCGCGTCGGTTGAACAGATCGGCGGAGGCGGTCATGCGCCCGGCAAACTCGGCCATTTGCCCTTCATCGCCTTTCCAGAACGCCCGCACATTGTCGCGAAAACGGTCATTCCACTCAGCCCAGCCGGGCGGGAAGCCGCCGACCTGATAGCCGCCGGGGCCGCAGTCCCAAGGCTCGGCAATCAGCTTGACCTGACGCAGCAGCGGGTCCTGGCGGCAGGCCACCAGAAAGCTGTGGCGCTCATCAAAACCATCGTGATAGCGGCCCAAAATGGTCGCCAGATCGAACCGGAAGCCATCGACGTGCATCTCGCCGGCCCAGTAGCGCAGCGAGTCGGTGACCATCTGCAAGACGCACGGGTGGCTCAGGTCGAGGGTGTTGCCGGTGCCCGAATCGTTGATGTAGAAGCGCTTTTCATCGGGCATCAGCCGGTAATAGGAGGCGTTGTCGATACCACGCATGGACAGGGTCGGGCCTTGTTCATTGCCCTCAGCGGTGTGGTTGTAAACCACGTCCAGAATCACTTCCAGCCCGGCCTCATGCAGGTGCGCGACCATTTCCTTGAACTCGGCAATTTTGCCGCTGGCCAAGTAGCGCGGGTCGGGCGCGAAAAAGCTCAGGGTGTTGTAGCCCCAGTAGTTGGTCATGCCTTTTTGCAGCAGGTGCTGATCATTGACGAAGCCGTGGATCGGCAGCAGCTCGACACTGGTCACGCCCAGGTTGCGAATGTGCTTGATCACCTCATCGACCATCAGCCCGGCAAAGGTCCCGCGCACCGCCTCGGGCACCGCCGGGTGGCGCATGCTGATCCCGCGCACATGGGTTTCGTAAAAGATCGTGCGCTCCCACGGCACGCTGATGCGGTGGTCATGGCCCCAGGTGTGGGCCGGGTCGATGACTTTGCACTTGGGCACAAAAGGGGCGCTGTCGCGCTCGTCAAAACTCAGGTCGGCATCCGGGTGGCCAATGGTGTAGCCAAACAGCGCCTCGGACCATTTGAGTTCGCCCACCAATTGCTTGGCATAGGGGTCGATGAGCAATTTATGGTGGTTGAAACGGTGGCCGTTTTCGGGATCGTACGGGCCGTACACGCGATAGCCGTAGACCTGCCCCGGGTGCGCATCGGGCAGGTAGCCATGGAAGGTTTCGTCGGTGTATTCGGGTAGTTCGATGCGTTCCAGTTCGACTTCACCCGCAGCGTCGAACAGACACAGTTCAACCTTGGTGGCGTTGGCGGAAAACAGCGCGAAATTGACCCCCAGTCCATCCCAGGTTGCCCCCAGCGGGAAGGGCAGACCTTCTCGAATGCGTGAGGGCTGCGGTGCTGCTGACGTGCTCGTGCTCATGGTCGCTCCTTGATAAGTGCCGGTGCTCAGGCGTTTCTCAACGCCGTGCATAATCCATCGCGTTCACTGCCGATGGCTTCAAGACCCCGCAGGTTTACGTGGTGCCCGCGGCTTTTTCTCGGCAGGGGGTTTGGGCTTGGCTGGCGCTTTGGGTTTGGCCGCTTTCGGCGCCGGTTTAGTCGGTGCCAATGCTTCGGCCTGGGCCAGCTTGCGGGCCATTTCCCAGTGCCGATCATGCTGGCCATCAGGCCTGCCTTCGGACTCCCAGATCTGGTAGGCAAACTCACGGATACGCTTATCGTCGTGACTCATGGCAATGGCTCCTCGGGTTATCGGTCTCGTTCATGGGCCTGCAAACGTGCGCAGGCGAGTAACTCGAAGCGCCGCGTTGCATCCAGGGTGTCCAGCAGGGTGTTGCAATCTGCCGGCAAGCGGCGGCACCAGTTGGGGTGGCCGCTGACAGTGCCGGGCAGGTTGGCCTGTTCCTCCAGGCCTAATGCATCTTCGATGGGCAGCAGCACCAGTGGTGCGCGGGTGTGGCCGAGAAAACGGATACTCGCGTCCAGCGTGGGGGCGTTGCCCAGGGTTTCTTCCTGAAAATTCTGCGGGTCCTGGCGCAATGCACGGTCCAGCCCTTCGCATTCACGCTGGCGGTTGCGCCGCCAGTCATTGGCGGTGACCGGGTCGATCAGGTTAAGGCGCTCGTTCCAGTCAATGTCGCGGCCTTGCAGCCAGCCGTTGAGCGTTGGCAGGTCATGGGTGCTGGTGGTGGCGAGGGCGTCATCCGGCCAGGCCAGGATGGGCTTGAAGTGCGCGCCGTAGTCCTGCTCGAACAACAACACGCGCATGCCGAGAATGGCCCGTTCGCTGAGCTTTTCACGCAGGCCTTCAGGGACCGTACCCAAGTCCTCACCCAAGACGATGGCTTGATGGCGCACCGATTCCAGGGCGACCAGACGCAGCAGGTCATCCACCGGGTAATACAAATAAGCACCCTGGTCGGGCGAGGCGCCCAGCGGGATGACCCACAAGCGTTGCAGCCCCAGTACATGGTCAATGCGCAAGCCACCGGCATGAGCAAAGTTGGCGCGCAGCATTTCGATAAAGGCGCGGAAGCCGCTGCGTTTCAGGCCCTCGGGCGAGAAGGCCGAGATACCCCAGCCTTGCCCTGCGCGGTTGAGCAAGTCGGGCGGGGCGCCCACCGTCAATTGCGCCAGCAGTTCATCCTGACGGCACCAGGCCTGGCTTCCCGCACCGTCGGCACCCACCGCCAGGTCGGCGATCAAACCGATGGCCATGCCGCTGGCCCGCGCCGTGGCTTGTGCGCGGTCGAGGGTTTGCGCGATCAGCCACTGGCAGAACGCGTAGTAGGTGATGAGGTGCTGGTGCTCTTCGGCAAAGCGCAGCAGGGCCGGACTGTCCGGGTTGCGTAACTGCTCGGGCCAGTCGCGCCAGTCGAGGCTGCGTTGCTCGGCGGCGCTGACCGCTTGCAAGGCCTCGAAGCGGCAGTGGTTCTCCAGTGCTTCGCCGCCGATGTCGCGAAAGCGCTGAAAATCACTGAGCAGTGGCGAGTCTTCAGTGATGAAGTCTTCGTAGAGCTGGCGCAGCAACGTCTGTTTGGCGTGGGTCGCCGCAGGCCAGTCGATCAGCGGCAACTGCTCAAGGCGATCGAGTTCGTCTTTTAGCCCTGTGGCTTCAATCGCCCGGTCGACGGCATCGCCGCCCAGAATGCTCGCGGGTGTTGCGTACAGGCAGTTGAGAAACAGACGGCTGGAGGGCGAGTACGGGCTGTAGTGTTTCGGCGCGCTGCTGAACATCGCATGCAGCGGGCTGATGGCCAGTGCGTCGGCACCCCGTTCGCCGGCGGCCTGTAGCAGCACTTCAAGCGCCCGGGTATCGCCAAAGCCGCCATCACCGGTGCGGCGCAATGAATACAGCTGCACGCTCAAGCCCCACGTTCTGGGCGTTGACTGTTGCAGGGCATCGGCAATGCTGAAGCATTTGGCCGGTGCCACGGCCAGGGTAAAAAGCTGCTCCTCGACCTGCACCCGGTGATACCCGACAGGAATCATGCCCGGCAGCATGGCGTCGGCATCCAGCTGGATGGGCAATGAGCCGCCGTTTTCCAGGTACACCGTGCAATGGCTGTGGGCGTGGAAATACCGCGACAGGTCCAGTGCCTTGCCCACGTCAGCGGTGAGCAAGGGCGGCAAGCGTTTGTTTTGTTGCTCCAGCTGCAAGTTGAGCAAGCTGGTTTCAATGGCCTCAGGGCTGTCGGCTGGCAGCCCCAAACCGGCCAGAATGGCTTCCAGCACCGGTCGCGTAACCCTTTGCGGTTGGCCGTTGGCATCAATCCAGTCAACGGCCAGTCCGGCTCGGCCGGCGAGTATTTCCAATTGCGCTTCGCTCATTGGCGGGCTCCCTTGAAGGCTGGCGAGTGGCTATCGAACGTCGGGCAAATCAGGCTGCTGCGGTGTTAAAACTTGCTGGTACGCACCATGGACTGCGCCACCAGGCGCTCATAAAGCTCGGCGTAGGGCTCCACGGCTTTGCACCAATTGAACGGTGCCGCCATTGCACGGCAGCGCATGGCGTTCATAAGCTCGGGGTAGGCGAAGACCTTGAAGGCGCGGGTCAGGGCCTCGGTGTAGCTTTCGACGGTGGACTCATCGAATAAAAAGCCGGTGACGCCATTTTCAATGGTGTCGGCCAAACCGCCGGTATTGCGCGCCACCGGCAGCGAACCAAAGCGTTGCGCGTACATCTGGCTCAGGCCGCAGGGCTCATAGCGCGAGGGCATCAATAAAAAGTCACTGCCGGCAAACATGCGCCGGGCATCGGCCTCGTTGAAGCCAATGCGCACGCCGATTTGCCCTGGAAAGCGCAGCCCCAGTTCACGCATGGCCTGTTCTTCTTCGGGCTCGCCGCGACCAATGATGCAGATCTGCCCGCCCGAGGCGACGATGAAATCGGCCACTGCTTCAGTCAGGTCCAGGCCCTTTTGATAGACCAGCCGCGACACCACGGCGAACAAAGGCCCGGCAGACGGTTGCAGGCCAAACAAGTCGCGCACGTAAGCGGTATTGACCGCCCGGCCTTCCCAGTCACCGATGCTGAACGGCGCGACCAGGTGCGGATCGGTCGAGGCTTCCCACGTGTCATCGATGCCGTTAGGGATGCCGCTGAGCAAACCTTGCTGGGTTTTGCTGGCCAAAAAGCCATCCAGCCCGCAGCCAAAGGCCGGGGTGGTGATTTCCTGGGCATAGGTCGCGCTGACGGTGGTGATGTGGCTGGCATACGCCATGCCCGCCTTGAGATACGACAGCTTGCCGTAAAACTCCATGCCGTCCTGTTGTAAGGCATGGGGTGGAATGCCCAATTCCGGGCAGCATGCGCGGCTGAATACACCCTGGTAGGCCAGATTATGAATGGTAAACAGCGTGGGCGTGCGTTGGCCGCGCCAGTGCATATAAGCCGGGGCCAGGCCGGCTGGCCAGTCGTGGGCGTGCACCAAATCGGGCTGCCAGTGGATCTGCGCCAGGTTGGCGGCGATATCAGCGGCGGCCAGGCCCAAGCGGGCAAAACGGATGTGGTTGTCGGGCCAGTCACGGCCATTATTGGCGCCGTAGGGCGTGCCTTCGCGCTCGTACAGTTCCGGGCAAATCAGCACATAGATGACCAAGCCGTCTGCGAGGTCCATACGCCCGATTTTGCACGGTGGCAGCGCGGCATGGCCGCCGAGTTCTCCAATAATGTGGATCGGGTTATCGCTGTGCAGCACTTGCCGATAGCCAGGGATCAACACCCGCACATCGTGCAAATGGCGCATGGCCCGGGGCAGGGCGGCTGAGACATCGCCAAGGCCACCGGTTTTGACCAGGTCTGCCAGTTCGGAGGTCACGAACAGGACTTTCTTTTTATTGGGGTTGGTATTCACCACTGGCGGTACAGCCTTACCCGCAGGTGCCAACCCGGAGAGCGTGATCGAAGACGCCGCTGGCGGATTTAGCCGTTCGTCTTGATGTGGAGCAGCAGCACTGATCATGACTCTCTCCCGTTGTACTTATTTGAGCTGCTATCGGCCTTGGGGCCAGTCAGCCTCCGCTTTCAGATTGATAAAGTTCACCTTGGCCACAGGCATAAAAGGTGAAAAAAGTGCTGCAAGGAATGCACCAAGCAGGCAGCCCTGTATCAGGTTGACCTGTCAGAGGGGTAGAAGGTTCGCTTTGTTTAAAACGACGTCGCGAGTTGTATACACGACAGCGATGAGTGTAGGAGAGATGCCGCAAGGGGCTAGGCGAGATTGCAAGAATATTGGGTGATGAGGACTTTTCTGACAAACAGCAGGAGCGAGCTTTAGAGCTCAAAAGACCGCGCTCGCTCCTGCTGGCTTATGCGGGGGTTACGGGTATTCAGCAACCACTTCATCACGGCCGTCGTTTCGCAAGCCAATCACCTGGAAAGCGTCTTTGCGGTCGCCCATTTCCATGCCCGGCGAGCCCATCGGCATGCCCGGAACCGCAATACCTTTCAAATCATGCCGCTTGCTCAGGGCAATCACCTGCTCGGCCGGCACGTGACCTTCAACGAATTTACCGTTGATCACCCCGGTGTGGCACGAAGCCAGCCGTGGTTGTACACCGAGCTCTTGTTTGACGCGGCTCATGTCGTCTTCAACGTGGTCATTGACCTTGATGCCATTGGCTTGCAGGTGCGAGATCCAGGCCTTGCAGCAACCGCAGTTGGCATCGCGGTGTACGTCTATGGTCAATTGTTCAGCAGCGTTGGCGAATGACGTAATAAAGAGCGTGGAGAGTGCAAAAATACGTAACGGGTTCTTCATTGATGACCTCTTGATGAAATAACTCAGCCTGGACTGCGCGGCCTGTCAGGCAACTGATGTTCAGATGACAGTTTTGTCAGGTGCCGACACTTTAGGCGCAAACACGCTGATGTAACATGCCCGCTTAATTTTCTGACGTGAACTGCTTATGGCTCTTGCTGCCCCGCCTGATTTGTCTGACCCCGCCGTGCCGGTACAGCCGCTAGCGCGCACCTACCCGCGTGGTTTGTACATTGAGCCGCATCAACATGAATGGGGCCAGTTGTTGTATGCCATGAGCGGCGTGATGTGGGTGGATACCCCGGATGAAGCCTTGGCCGTGCCGCCGCAGCGGGCGGTATGGCTGCCACCGGGCGTGCCCCACGGGATTCGCGTGGTGTCGGATTTACAGATGCGCAATCTGTATTTGCCCCAAGTCACGGCGCGCACGCTCGACAGTCATGTGCAAGTGCTGGAAGTCGGGCGGCTGTTGCGCGAGTTGATCATCAATCTGGTGGATCAGCCCGACGCGCCACCGGCCTACACCGACGCGTTGCTTAATCTGACCTTGCTTGAGTTGCAGCGCGCCCGGCGCACGTTGCTCAAGGTGCCGATGCCTGATGCTGCGGAT
Source organism: Pseudomonas helleri (assembly GCF_045830615.1). Lineage (NCBI taxonomy): Bacteria > Pseudomonadati > Pseudomonadota > Gammaproteobacteria > Pseudomonadales > Pseudomonadaceae > Pseudomonas > Pseudomonas helleri. Next base: position 2,101,739 of record NZ_CP174501.1, read on the forward strand.
CGGCGGCTGCTCAATCTGTGCCAATCGGTAATGGCCAACCCGACGCTGGACATCGCCTTTGAACAGCATGCCGACCATGCCGGGGCCAGCGTGCGTACGTTGGCGCGGTTGTTTCAGACGGAGCTGGGCATGGGCTTTGCGCAATGGCGGCGCCAGGTGCAGTTGGCCACGGCGGCGGCGGAGCTGATCCAGGGGGTGTCGGTGAGCCAGATCGCCCGTTCGCTGGGGTATTCGCCGAGCAGCTTCAGTGACATGTTCCGCCGCGAGCTGGGAGTTACACCGTCTTTATATGGGCAAGGCCACCTGTCAGACGCTTGAATCTGGCCGCCAGGCAGAAGGGTTTGACCGATGCGCGGCGTTTGCCGGTCATAGACTCATGGCCATCTCACTGACCTGGAGGCTAGAACATGAAGGCGCTGCAATTTTCCAATACCGGTGATCTGGCCGCCTTGCAGGTGGTCGACGTGCCCACCCCGACGCCAACTGCTGACCAGGTGCTGGTGCAGGTCAAGGCCGCCGGTTTGAACCCCAGCGATGTCAAGAACGTGCTGGGGCGTTTCCCTTACACCACCTTGCCGCGGATTCCGGGGCGCGATTTTGCCGGTGTCGTCGTTGAGGGGCCTAAAGAACTGCTGGGGCAAGCGGTCTGGGGCACCGGCAAGGACCTGGGATTTAACCGTGACGGTTCCCACGCTGAGTATTTGACCCTGCCCGCCAGTGGCGTCGCGCACCAACCTGAGGCATTGAGCTTTGTACAGGCCGCCAGCATGGGCGTGCCTTACACCACGGCCTGGGATGCCTTGCAGCGCAGTGGCGTAGTGGCCGGTACGCGTTTGCTGGTGATCGGCGCCAATGGCGCGGTGGGCTCGGCCACCTTGGGCCTGGCAAACGTGCTGGGCGCGCAGGTGTTGGCTGCCGTGCGTCGCCCTGAGCAGGCGCGCGTGCTGCGTGAGCAGGGTTATGAGGTGATCCTGCTCACGCAGCCCGAAGCATTGGCGAGCGAGGTCAATGCGGTGTTTGCCGGGGGCGCCGACGTGATTTTTGACACCACCGGTCACTGGCTGCCGGCCGCGGTGCCAGCGCTGGCGGTGTTTGGTCGGCTGGCCATTATTGCCGCGCCACTGGACGGGCACGTGCAACTCCCGGCGCTGGCGCTGTACCGCAAAGGCGGCTCACTGATTGGCGTCAACAGCCTTCTCTATAGCAGCACCGAGTGCGCACGCATGCTCAATCAATTTGGCCAGTACTTCGATGAAGGCTTACTGCCCGCACCCCGCGACCTTGAACAAGCCCCACTGGTGCAAGGGCTGGTCAGCTACGCTGAAGTCAACGCCGGGGCGAGCACCAAAGTGGTGCTGATTCCATAACTGATCAACCTGTAGGAGCGAGCTTGTCTCGCGATCTTTTGATCTTTTAAAAGATCGCGAGGCAAGCTCGCTCCTACAAGGTTTACGGCTGCGTCTGGCCCAATCGCAAGCTGGCGCGGATCCCCTGGACTTCAGGCTCGTTGGCTTTGTATCCGTCAGCCGGGCCCGCGTAGGAGAGGGCGTAAGCGCTTTGGCCCTGAGTCGCTGCGACAAGGGTCTGGGTGATCACGTGGTTGCCGTTTTGGGTGATTTTGCAGGTGGTCTCCAGCGCTTTCAGGCCGCCCAAGGTGCTGGGGTGGATTTTGTTACAGGCACTCTGATAACCCCCTTGCGCGAAGTTCTTCTGCAAGGTCTTGCGCATTTCCAGCAACACCGCGTCCATGTTCACCTGGTGCTCAGGCGCGAGGGTCGACTGGGTCAGTTCCATGACCATCTGCGGGTCACCATTGGCGTCGTTTTTCACCGCTCGCTGGCGTTGAACGGTAGTGTCGGCCTCGGCCGGCACGGCCTGGACGTCCCAGCCACCTGGCCAGGTGATCATCAAACTGTCGGCGTTGGCCGCAGGCAGCGACAGGGCCAGCAGCAGTCCGGCAAATGCGGTGTAACGGTGACAAACAGTCATGGGCAACAGGCCTTGAGCGCAGGTTTCGAAAGGCTATAGTGTATCAATTGGTGTCAAAGTCTTGCTTTAGTGTGATCAATCATTTTCACCATTCCTCAGCTAAACCTTTGCTTCTTATGTCTAATCCCGGACAATCGCGGCCCTCTTATGGCTGGGGCGTGGTCAGTAAGGTGTGTTTTGTCCGCCCCGGCTGCGTGGTAACGACCGGCTAGCGGAGATTTGACCGGATGAATGACCAGGCTAACAGCGTCGATGAACGCTTTGACGACGCGACACCTGCGACCCTCAGTCGCTGGAACCGCCACGATACTACCTGGATGCTGGGCCTGTTTGGCACGGCCATTGGCGCGGGTACTTTGTTTTTGCCCATCAACGCAGGCATTGGTGGCTTTTGGCCGCTGCTGATCCTGGCGCTGCTGGCATTCCCCATGACGTTTTATGCGCATCGCGGCCTGACCCGTTTTGTACTGTCCGGTCGTGAAGGCTCAGACATCACTGACGTGGTGGAAGAACACTTCGGCCTGACAGCCGGAGCGTTGATCACGCTGCTGTATTTTCTGGCGATTTTCCCGATTCTACTGATCTACAGCGTGGCGCTGACCAACACGGTCGGCAGCTTCATGCTCAATCAGTTGCACATCACGCCGCCGCCCCGGGTCATTTTGTCGTTGGTGCTGATCCTCGGCTTGCTGACGGTGGTGCGCTGCGGCGAACAAGTGATCGTCAAGGCCATGAGTATGATGGTTTACCCGTTCATTGCCGCGCTGCTGTTTCTGGCAGTGTTTTTGATCCCGCACTGGAACGGCGGCATTCTGGCCACGGCCAGCACCCTGCCGGAGCCATCGGCCTTGCTGCACACCCTGTGGCTGGCGATCCCGGTGATGGTGTTCTCGTTTAACCATTCACCGATCATTTCGGCTTTTGCCGTTGATCAAAAGCGCCGTTACGGCGCCAGTGCCGATGAGCGCAGCTCGCAGATCCTCTCGCGCGCGCACCTGCTGATGGTGGTGATGGTGCTGTTCTTCGTGTTCAGCTGCGTGCTCACGCTGTCCCCTGAACAACTGGCCGAAGCCAAGGCGCAGAACCTGTCGATCCTGTCTTACCTGGCCAACCACTTCAGCAACCCGACCATCGCCTTTGCCGCGCCGCTGATTGCGTTTGTGGCGATTGCCAAGTCCTTCCTGGGGCACTACATCGGTGCCAATGAAGGCCTCAAAGGGCTGATCCTCAAAACCGGCAAACGTCCGGCAGGCAAAACCCTGGAACGCCTGACGGCGGCCTTCATGCTGTTGGTGTGCTGGGCGGTTGCGACCCTCAACCCCAGCATTTTGCGCATGATTGAAAGCTTCGGCGGCCCGGTAATTGCGGCCATCCTGTTCCTGATGCCGATGTACGCGATTCGTCGTGTGCCGAGCATGCGTCAGCACGCGGGCAAAATCTCCAACGTGTTTGTCACCGTGGTCGGCCTGGTGGCGATTTCGTCGCTGGTCTACTCGCTGATCCCTTGATCCAGGGCCTGTCGCTGCCGTTCTGCGCGGCGACAGGCTACTGATTAATCGTCTCTTGTTGTGCAACGCTTGAGTCTGGGCTGCACTCTGAATACTATTGCGACAAATTCCTATTCGCATTTTATTTACAGTGTGCATCGAGGGCTCTTGTGTCGTCATCACCGTCCAACTCATCGCTGCTACACACCGACGTTCGCAATCTGTATAGCGACCATCACCACTGGCTGGTGAATTGGCTGCGACGGCGGCTGCGCAATGCCGAGAATGCGGACGACATGGCGCAGGACACTTTCCTTTATGTACTCGGCAAACCGGAGCAGGTAGCGCAGTTGCGTGAACCGCGCGCCTGGCTGAGCAGCATTGCCAAAGGCTTGATGATTGACCGTTATCGTCGTCAGCAGGTGGAACAGGCGTATTTGCAGGCGCTTGCGCACGTGCCTGAACAGGACATGCCGTCACCTGAAGAACGCTTGATCCTGCTGGAAACCCTGACCCGTATCGATGCCTTGCTCGATGGCCTGAAACCCAACGTACGCACTGCCTTTTTGCTGTCGCGGCTCAAAGGCTTGGGCTATCAGGCGATTGCCGAGCGGTTGGGGGTGAGCGTGAGTTCGGTCGAGAAGTATATGGCGACGGCGATTCGTCATTGCTTCCTGGCGCGTGCGGCCCTGTGAGCGGGGGCAACGGCGCCATGTCGGGTTCTGTCGAGTTTTCATCCGAGGTGCTGGATGCGGCGATTAACTGGCTGGTGAAAACCCAGTCCGGGGCTGCGGATCCGCAGGTGCATGCAGCCTGCCAGCAATGGCGCGCCGCGCATGTTAGCCATGAGGCGGCCTGGCAAGCCCTGCAAGTGACCGAGTCGACTTTTCGCCAGGCGTCAGCCTTATCGGGGCGGGTGGCGCTGGACACCTTGAGTGGCAGCGGTCGGCTGCGCTCACGGCGTCAAGCGCTCAAGGTCCTTGGGCTAGGTGTGCTGGGCGCCGGGGCGGGAGGGCTTGTTTGGCAACAACAACCGTGGCGCACCTTTGGCGCTGACTATGCGACCGCCGTGGGCGAGCGCCGGGTGTTTAATCTGACCGATGGCACACGCCTGCAACTCAACACCGACAGCGCTGCGGACGTTGTCTTCAACGAGCAACAGCGTTTGATTGTGTTGCGTGACGGCGAAATTTTTATCCGTACCGGTAAAGACGCTGACGCCTCGGCCGGGCGCCGACCGTTTTGGGTGCACACCCGTGAGGCGCGGTTACAGGCCATTGGCACCGCCTTTGACGTGCGCCAGGAATCTGGCCGTACCCGGCTGATGGTTGAAGAGGGCGTGGTGGCTATCCATCTGCCAGCGGCGCAGCCGGTGTTGGTGCCGGCGGGCAAGGAATATGTGATCGATGGGCAATCGGCCCGTTTGCAAACCTCCTCGGCCTTGCACGTCAGCAGTTGGACGAGCGGGGCGCTGGTGGCGAAAAACATGCGCCTGGAAGACTTGGCGGCCGAACTGTCGCGTTATCGCCAGGGCTGGTTGTTGTGCGATCCCGCGGTCAGTGATTTGCGCGTGTCCGGGGTGTTTCAACTCGAGCACATCGACCAGGCATTGCAGGGCTTGAGCCAGACGCTGGCGGTGCGCATCGAGCGCAGAACGCGGTTCTGGACGCGGATTGTGGCGGTTTAGCCAAGATCAAAAGATCGCGCGGCCAGCTCGCGCCTGTGTCAATACGAATAATTATCAAATTTCTTTGCGGGTTTTTTCGCGTCCTTCGACAACTAGGCATAAGACCTTTTAATTGCAGGAGCAAAACCCATGTCCGCTGCCGTTCAACCTCTTTTCTTGCCCGCGCGTAGCCGCTTGGCCATTGCCCTGCAGGCGGTCTTGCTGGGCAGTGCTGCGCTGGCGGCCGCGCAACCGTTTTCGATGACGGTGGCCGCATCGGTCAGTGCGCAACGCAGTTTCGATGTGCCGGCCAGTACGCTGGAAGACGCGCTTAACCGCTTTGCCCAGCAGGCCAATATTTCGCTGCCTTACGACCCTGCACTGGTACAGAACAAACAGGTGCCAGCGCTCAAGGGCCGTTTTGAGGTGCCGCAAGCGTTGCAGCAATTGCTCAAAGGCAGCGGCCTGACCGCCACCGAAGGGGCCAACGGGGTGTGGACACTGTACCCGCTGACCTCTGGCAGCGCAGACGGCAAGTTACAACTGCAGGCCACCAGTGTGACCGGCGTGGCATTGGGCGGGACCACCGAAGGCAGCAATTCCTACACCACGGGCGAAACCAGTACGGCAACCAAATTGCCGCTTTCGCTGCGTGAAACACCGCAGTCAGTCACCGTCATTACCCGTCAGCAAATGACCGATCAAGGGTTGGGTAGCATTGCTCAAGTGATGGAGCAAACGCCGGGCATTACCGTGATGCACGATGACAGCGAGCGTTATAACTTCTACTCCCGCGGCTTTACCCTGGATAACTTCCAGTACGACGGCGTGCCGACCTCGGACTTCACCACCAATACCAACGGTCTGGGCATGCGCGATATGGCCATTTACGACCGGGTAGAGGTGGTGCGCGGTTCCACCGGTTTGATGAGCGGCGTGGGCAGCCCGTCGGGGGCGGTGAATCTGGTGCGCAAACGCCCGACCAAAGACTTCCAGGGCTATGTGTCGGGCAGCGGTGGCTCATGGGACCGCTATCGCAGTGAACTGGACTTGTCGGGCCCCTTGACTGAAAACGGCGCGGTGCGCGGGCGCGTGGTGGCCGCCCATGAAGACGGGCGCTCCTTTATCGACCGGTATTCGTCCATCAAAGATGTGTTCTATGGCATCGCTGAGGCTGATCTGACCGACGATACGACGCTGTATGCCGGTATCGACTATCAAAAAATCAACTCCAATGGCTCAAGTTTTGGCCAGTTGCCGCTGTATTACAGCGATGGCAGCCGAACCCACTTCAAGCGCTCCATGAACCCGGCCGCCAAGTGGGCGTATGCCGACAGTAAAAGCACTAAGTATTTCGCCGGGGTCGAACAGCGTTTCGATAACGATTGGTTGTTGAAAGTCGAAGCCAGCCACTGGAAAGGCAGCACCGACCAGTTGCAGGGCAATATCGTGGGCTGGGGACCGTTCCCGGACAAAACCACGGGTGAAGCGCAGTTCATGAGCGGCACCAAAACCTTCGAGATCAACACCGATACGATGGACGCCTATGCCACCGGGCCCTTTGAGTTCTTGGGGCGCAGCCATGAATTGGTGCTGGGTGCCAATGTCAGTAATCGTCGCAACGATTACCTGGCCGAGAATGCTGACGACCTGACCATCAATTACCAAAACTGGAACAACAACGATGCGCCGCGTCCGGGCCCTGCTCAATTGAGTCAAGGCTTGAAACAGCGCTATAAGACGAAGGAATCGGCGCTCTATGGCGCTTTGCGCCTCAAGCCGACGGATGATTTATCGGTCATTCTCGGTGCTCGCGTGGTCGACTACGACCGCAAGGGGACAATGACCTACAACGCTGCGCAAACGGTCCCTACGCTGGATGATTCGAAAAAGACCGGCAAGCCGATTCCCTATGCGGGGATCGTCTACGACCTGAGCGCCAATCACTCGGTTTATGCCAGCTACACCGAGATTTTTACCCCGCAAAGCTATTTCGATCGCAACGATAAAGTGCTCGCACCGATGACCGGTAAAAGCTACGAGGCGGGCTTGAAGTCGGAGTATTTCGACGGTGCACTGAACACCAGTTTTGCCGTGTTCCTGATCAAACAGGATAACTACGCCGAATACGATGGTGTGCGCGATAACGGCGAAGATGCCTACAAGGCCATCGACGGCACTAAAACCAAGGGCTTTGAGGCCGAGATTTCCGGTGAAGTGGCACGCGGCTGGCAATTGCTGGCGGGCTACACCTACGCTCAACCCCGGGACAAGGACGGCAAACGCATCAACAGCAATCACCCCGAGCAATTGTTCAAGTTGGCCACCAGTTACCAACTGGACGGTGACCTCAAGGACCTGACCGTGGGCGGCAATCTGTCCTGGCAAGGTTCGACTTACAGTGAGCTGGATTCATCGATCAAAGCCGACGCCAAAGAAGGCAGTTTCGCGGTGGTGGGATTGATGGCGCGTTATGACATCAGCCAAAACCTGAGCGCCACGGTCAACCTCAACAACGTCTTTGACCGCGAATACCTCAGCGGTTATGGCTTGTACTCGACCTACTACTATGGTGATCCGCGCAACCTGATGCTGGGGATGAAGTACAGCTTCTGAGAAGGGGTTCATATCGCCGCGGGGACGATTGGGCTATGGTTGAGCAACCATTCCAAGCGGAGCCAGACGATGAGCGACTCAACCCTTCATCATGCTGCGGCTGAGGGCTATGCCCAGGGCGCTGACACTTATGTTCGCGGGCGCCCAGATTACCCGCCCCAGGTCAGCGCCTGGCTGACTGACACCCTGGGCCTGCAGCCTGGCCAGACGGTACTCGAAGTGGGTGCCGGAACTGGCAAATTCACCCCGCGCCTGTTGCAGACCGGCGCACGGGTGATCGTGCTTGAGCCGGTCCAGGCCATGCTCGCCAAGTTGTCAAAGGCCCATCCTGAGGTCGAAGCCCATCAAGGCACCGTACAAGCCATTCCGTTGGCCGATGCCAGTGTCGACGTGGTGGTGTGCGCACAAGCGTTTCACTGGTTTGCCAACCATGAAGCCTTGGCCGAGATCCATCGCGTGCTTAAACCGGGCGGGCGCCTAGGGCTGATCTGGAATCTGCGAGATGCCAGCTTCAAGTGGGTGGCGAAACTCGATGCGCTGGTCAATCAATGGGAAGGCGATGCGCCACGCTTCTACACCGGCGTCTGGCGTCAGGCATTTCCGTTTGACGGCCTTGGGCCGCTCCAAGAGCAACAGTTCATTCAGCCTCATAACGGGCCGGTCGAGGACGTGATTTTCAATCGCGTGCGTTCCACCAGCTTTATCTCGGCACTGGCGCCTGATGAGCGGGAAAAGGTGGAGCAACAACTGCGTGATTTTGTCGCGTCATACGAAGAGTTGAAACCTGGCGGGGAAGTCAGTGTGCCGTACATCACTTATGCGTTTGTGACGCAGAAACTGGCGTGATCCCCTCTCAATTTTCGGAAAGCTACGCGTACTACAAACCAAACGGATCCTTCTGACAGGGTAGTTCCGCACCCCCTCGGCATACTGGCTGGGCGCCGCTAACTGGCAATTTGACAGTTAGCGGGCACTCAACCTTCCTCCACCAGGATGCCGACATGACCCTATTACACAACAACGCTCACGCCTTGCCCGGTGCCTGCGTATGAAGCGCATGAACATCACCGTCGGGGCCAGGACCACGCTGGGCGGCGTGGTGGTGACGGGCTGGGACCTGATGACAATCAACGACCAGATACTGGCCCGCGAAGGTGACAGCATCGAGTGCCCGGTGTGCGGCAGCACAGGCGTTATCGTGCTGTGCGGTCCGCGCCATGATGAATCACTGGGAGGGCGGCAAGCCGCGCTGGAAGGCGACTTGTGCCAGTGCCTGTGCCGCCCTGCGCCGCGACTGATCCCTGATCAATACATCAGAGGCCAAGTGCTGGGAGATGCCAGAGGGCCTCAGCAGAGTTACATGGAGTATTTGGCTCAGTGGCCCGAATCGCCGGCACCTAAAAAAACAGCCCCCGCCAGTGCTGAACCCGAGCTGGAAGAAGAGGACGAAGAAGAGGAACTGGAGTCCGGCATCACCTTGCATGTTGGCTTATTCTTCGATGGCACGGGGAATAACCAGGGCAACAGTGAAGCGGCGAAAGGATGCCTGGCTATTAGCTTGGGTATGGGTGAACAGGAAGGCGCGGATATACGTCAGCATTGCGCGAGCTTTGGTTTTGACGGTAAAGGAAATTCGCCGGATAACAGCTATAGCAACGATGTCACCAATGTGGCGCGGCTTTATGGGCTATATCCGGATCAGGCATATACGCAGTTGCCGCAAGGGGCTGAAGAGGCGTTTCTCAGTGTCTACCTTGAAGGTGTCGGTACAGTTACCGGGCAAGCTGACTCGGTCTATGGCCAGGCCAGCGGTCAAGGCAGCACTGGTATTGTGGCGCGAGTTGAGCAAGCACCTGCCCTGATTTTGGAGCAGATTCGAAGGCTGCAAAAAATTAATCCCGGCATAAAAATTTGGCGAATCGTCTTCGACCTGTTTGGTTTCAGCCGTGGCGCTGCTGCCGCACGGCATTGTGCCAATGACTTGTTGAAGGGGCCGAAAAGCCTTATCGCCCAATCGATCCCTCCGGGAACGAAGGGCATGTCAGATGGCTTTAGATGGCGCCACCGAACAGATTTCAACCTCAACTTTATCGGCCTGTTTGATACGGTGCCTGGGGTGGTTGCACCTTTAAGCGGCGACTTTAGCCCGCACAACGCCAGTAACCCGGGCCTTGACCTGTACCTTGCGCCCGGCATTGCACGCCATGTGGTGCAATTTGTGGCGCGCCACGAATATCGTCATAACTTCTCACTGGTTCGTACCGACAATGACATCGAGCTGCCCGGCGTCCACTCCGATCTTGGAGGCGGTTATTTGCCTCTGGCCACCGAAAAAGTGCTGCTGAGCAGACCCCAGAGCAGTCAGGTGCCTGTCGACATGCCAGAAACCTCCACGGTCGCTTATGACCGAGCCAGGCAGTTGCTGGGAATTATGCTGCCGGATCTGGAGCCCTATCTGCAGCGCTGGAGTGTCGACACATGGGCGGTGGTTCTGCCTTACAACAAACGCCGTGACATGTTTGCCGAGAAACGCGTGTATGCCGCCCTACGCAGTGAGCGACAGGTGCATGGTCAGTTGTCACTGATTTACTTGCGGGCCATGCGCGAGCTGGGCATACGAAACGGGATTCCTTTCGTATCCATTGATGATCGTAACCCTGCATTGGCGCTTCCTGCTGATCTGCACGACATCGCCATCAAACTGCAAGCCTATGCCGTCGGCGACAGCTTTCCCGGACTGACCCATGAAGAGGTGGCTTTACTACAGCGCAAATACATCCACTTGTCAGGCAATTGGAATGCTGCCAGCGGCAAGAACAACAGCGACATTGAGGTGCTCTTTATCAATCGGCCGGCTACGGGCGGTAAACGGGCGGTGCATCCCAATGAGTAAATTCAAGCTGCTATGGGTATGGGGTGTGTTTGGGTTGATGGTGGGCTGTGCCAAAGGCAGCAATGGGTTGCCCTATGATGCATGGCGCTTAGGGCTGGGAGCCCCCGATTACATGGAAGTATGGATCGAAACCGCAGATGCGGTTGATGTGCGGGACCGTGAATTCAGGCTAGCCATGAGCGGAATAGCCGCTATCAATACACCTAAAAACCTCAATGGTAATCCTCGAGGCTGGCCTAGCTATCCGGGCTGGGGCAAAGGTAAATATGTTTACGGAGCTGCGGTACCGCGCTTGATCTATGTGCGCTGGCAATCACTGGTGGAGCCGCAAACCTACGAGGCTTATATCGTGATTCCCGAAGCCATTCAGCAGGCCATGGTCAAGCCTGAAAAAGCCTTTTGCGAGTTCGATGACAAATGGATCACTGATTACCGTAAAGGCGTGACGGTAGGGTTGGCTCCCGGCGGTATTGCCAAAGTGTGGATTTCAGGCCCTTGCATCAGCCCAATCGAAGTGGCCAGGGTTCAGGGAGAAGTAGTGAAAGAAGGACCTTATGGCGGGAAGTCCGAAGGCCATCATTTCCCGCTTGGCGAAACGTCAAAAGCCTACATCGAAAAATACGGGGTGCCTTATGGCTCTTGGTAAAGGGCCGTCACACACGTGCGGAGCATCCCAATGACTACATTCAAGCTGCTATGGGTGTGCGGTGTACTTGGGTTGATGGTGGGCTGTGCCAAGGGCAGCAATGGGTTGCCCTATGATGGCTGGCGGCTTGGACTGTTCGCTCCCAACTATATGGAAGTGTGGATCGAAACCGCAGATGCGGTAGATGCGCGGGATCGTGTATTCAAGCGAGCCATGAGCGGAGGTGCTTCTATCCAGACCCCTAAAAACCTCAAGGGCAACCCACTCGGGTGGCCCAGCTACCCCGGTTGGGGCGCCGGCAAGTATGTTTACGGGGCTGCGGTACCGCGCTTGATCTATGTGCGCTGGCAATCATTGGTGGAGCCGCAAACCTACGAGGCTTATATCGTAATCCCCGAAAGCATTCAGGAGGCCATGGTCAAGCCTGAGAAAGCCTTTTGCGAGTTCGATGACAAATGGATCACTGATTACCGCAAAGGCGTGACGGTAGGGTTGGCCCCTGGCGGTATTGCCAAAGTGTGGATTTCAGGCCCTTGCGTCAGCCCAATAGAAGTGGCCAGGGTTCAGGGAGAAGTCGTTAAGGAAGGGCCTTCTGGCGGCCAGACTAATGGTAAATATGCCTTGCCGTTAGAGCCAGAAACAAAAGCCTACATCGAAAAATACGGGGTGCCTTATGGCTCTTGGTAAAGGGCCAGCGCGCCTCGCGATCTGTGTTATGGCCAATAGATCGCGAGACGCGTCAACAGAAGGTGGGGGGCAGCTGTTATTTACCTGACAGCAGGGCTTCAAGTTTTTCCTGGTCGCGGGCGAATTGGCGGATGCCTTCGGCCAGTTTTTCAGTGGCCATGGCGTCTTCGTTAGAGGCCCAGCGAAATTGCGCTTCGTTGAGGGTCAAACGCGGCTCGCCGGTCGCGCCGGGGCTGAGTTTGCGCGCCAGTGCGCCGTCGTCCTGCGCCAGTTTTTCCAGCAGGTCCGGGCTGATGGTCAGGCGATCGCAGCCTGCCAGTTGCTCGATCTGGTTGGTGTTGCGAAAGCTCGCGCCCATGACCACGGTTTTGTAGTCATTGGCCTTGTAGTAGTTGTAGATGCGGGTTACCGACTGCACGCCCGGATCATCTGAGCCGGTGTAATCAATACCGGTGGACTTCTTGTACCAGTCGTAGATACGGCCCACGAACGGCGAGATCAAAAACACCCCGGCATCGGCACAGGCTGCGGCCTGGGCAAACGAGAACAGCAGGGTCAGGTTGGTCTGGATACCGGCTTTTTCCAGCTTCTCGGCAGCACGGATGCCTTCCCAGGTCGACGCCAGTTTGATCAGTACGCGGTCGCGGCTTACGCCGGCCTTGTCATACAGCTCGATTAATTGATTGGCTTTTTGCAGCAGGGCTGGCTCGTCAAACGACAGGCGCGCATCGACTTCGGTGGAGATACGGCCCGGAATAACCTTCAAGATACCGCTACCCACCGACACCGCGAAAAGATCGCAGGCCAGGCCAACATCACCTTTGGCGTGGGTAATAGCGTTTTTCAGCAGGTCGGCATAACCCGGCAGGGCTGCGGCCTTGAGCAGCAGGGAAGGGTTGGTGGTGGCATCAACGGGTTTGAGGCGGGTAATCGCGTCGAGGTCGCCGGTGTCTGCGACCACGGTGGTGAACTGCTTGAGTTGTTCCAGCTTGGAAGTCATGAGCGTCTCTGTCTCAAAGGTATTAATGGCTGTACAGATGGAGTACGTCGTCGAGCAAAAGTTCTTTAAACGATAAGTGGCAGAATGCCGCCGAACAAGGTCGTTGTGCAACCGATCAGGAGATTTAATCGCGAGAAAAGCAATCTGTGGGGGATTGGCTATACCTACTACTCCATGTTCAAACGGTTGCGTCTCATACAGGAGTTTCACCATGAAACCTGGGTTGATGATCGGTACGTTATGCCTGGCTACGCTGGTACTGGCCGGATGCGCCAGCAAGGTTCAGCAACCGGATGAATACTCCGGCTTTTTAAAAGATTACAGCCGACTTAAAGAAGCCCGGTCGCCTTCGGGGGCTGAGGTCATGCGCTGGGTTGATCCCACGATCAAGGTCGACCAATACACCAGCGTGTACATAGAACCGAGCCAGCTCTATCCGGCGCCAAAACCTACCGAGAAAATTCCGCAAAGCACGTTGAACGCGATTACGGCCTACTACGATCAGGCGCTCAAACGAGAGATCAGTAAAGTGCTGCCGTTGGCCAGCGCGCCAGGCCCGGGGGTGATCGTGGTACGCCCGGCGATTACAGCCGTCAGCAGTCAAACTGAAAGCCTGGCACCTTATGAGTACATCCCGGTCGCTCTGGTGGCGGCAGCGGTGACGACGGCCTCGGGGATCCGTGATCAGGAAACCCGGTTGTCTACCGAGGCCGTTTTTATCGACGGGAACGATCAGCATGTGATTGCTCAAGTGGTGCGCAAAGGCACGGGCAAACCGCTGAGCAACGCCAGCCAAGTAATGAAGGCAGATGACGTGAAAGCAGTGATCGATGGCTGGGCGTCGGACATGCGCCAGTCATTTCAGAAGGTCAAGGATTAGAAGAGCCCCTGCACGCGGCCTGATTCCTTTGGCAATGCCGGGATCCTCTTTTTGTCACACCCGGCATGACAATTTATGCTCCGGGCATAGGTCGCGTGCGCGTTTCGTGTTTAACTTCCGGCTCTTCAAAAACAGTTAAAAAGGACATCGTTCATGGCTCAAGTGACGCTTAAAGGCAACCCTGTTCAAGTCGACGGCGTGCTGCCTGCAGTAGGTTCCAAAGCGCCAGCGTTTTCGCTGGTTGCCGGTAATTTGTCCGATGTAACGCTGGCCGATTTTGCCGGTAAGCGTAAAGTGCTGAACATCTTCCCAAGCGTTGACACCCCGACCTGCGCAACGTCGGTACGCAAGTTCAACGCACAAGCCAACGAACTGGCCAACACCGTGGTGCTGTGCATTTCGGCTGACCTGCCATTCGCTCAAGCGCGTTTCTGCGGTGCCGAAGGTCTGGAAAACGTACAAAACCTGTCGACGCTGCGCGGTGCCGAGTTCATCAAGAACTACGGTGTGGCAATCGCTGATGGCCCGCTCAAAGGCCTGACTGCTCGCGCAGTGGTTGTACTGGACGAAAACGACACCGTGCTGCACAGCGAACTGGTTAAAGAAATCGCTGAAGAGCCTAACTACGAAGCAGCTCTGGCTGTTTTGAAGTAAGTCGAACAGCAACACCGAAAACGGCCTGGCATTGAATGCCAGGCCGTTTTTTATTGCCCGTAAAGATCAAATAATCAAACCGGCCTACGTAATGTCACACAGGTTCTAGACACTCTGCGCGGCACAATTGAGGCAAGGGCTGCCTCAAGTCTGGATTATTTGAGGTTGAGTGTTGGTGTTGGAAACTAAACAGATCAAAGTCCGGGCAGGCCCTTGTCGTGAATGTAAAGCAGGTCTTTGACGCGCTATAACGTAAATAGCCGGTAAAGAGCCTTTTCATAACTGTCTGCACTGCTTATCTTTCAGGCTCCTGAAATTAAGCGCTCGCGCCCAACTGGTTGATCACTCAATGCAATCCTCTGTTTCTCGCACTTCTCGTCGCTGGCTGGTTGGCCTGCTGATTTTGCTGATCGTTGCTGGCGTGAGCTGGTGGCTTTGGCCCGCATCGGCGAAAAAAGGCCAGAACGCGCAACCCGCCGGGCACACCAGCCGCACAGGGGCGATGCGCCCGGGCTTTGGTGGCTCAACGTTACCGGTGCCGGTTCTGGTAGCAGAGGTGACTCGGGGGGATTTCCCGATCTACTACAAAGCGTTGGGTACGGTCACTGCGCTGAACACGATCAATGTGCGCAGCCGCGTGGCAGGCGAGTTGGTCAAGGTCTACTTCAAAGAAGGGCAGATGGTTAAAGCCGGTGAATTGCTCGCCGAAATCGACCCGCGTAGCTATCAGAATGCGCTGCTGCAAGCCGAAGGCACGCTGTTGCAGAACCAGGCCCAGCTTAAAAACGCCCAGGTAGATGTGCAGCGCTATCGCGGTCTCTACGCAGAGGACAGCATCGCCAAGCAAACGCTGGACACGGCCGAAGCCCTGGTCAGCCAATATCAGGGCACGGTCAAGACCAATCAGGCGGCCGTCAATGATGCCAAGCTCAACCTCGAGTTCACCAAGATTCGTGCGCCGATCAGCGGCCGCGTGGGCTTGCGCCAGCTGGACGTCGGTAACCTGGTCGCGGCCAACGACACCACCGCGTTGGTGGTGATTACTCAGACCGAGCCGATTGTGGTCAGCTTCACCTTGCCGGAAAACAACCTGGCACTGGTGCTGGAGCGTTATCGCAGCGGTGCAAAACTGCCGGTACAAGCCTGGGATCGCGGTGATCAGAAAGAGTTGGCCAGCGGCGTGTTGAGCAGTATCGATAACCAGATTGATGTCACCACCGGCACCTTGAAGTTCAAGGCGCTGTTCGAGAACCGCGATCAGGCGCTGTTCCCCAACCAGTTCGTCAACGTGCGCCTGCTGGCTGACACCCTTAAAGGTGTGATTCTGGCCCCGACAGCAGCGCTTCAATACGGCACCAATGGCTCGTTTGTCTATGCAATGGACGGCGATAAAAAGGTCAAGATCCGCACCCTCAAACTGGGTGCGACCGATGGCGACCTGACCGTTGTCAAAGAGGGCCTGGAGCCGGGTGATCGTGTGGTGCTCGAAGGTACCGATCGCTTGCGCGAAGGCAGCCTGGTCGAAGTGGTCAGCAACAGCAGCGAAGTACCGACATCGGCCGCAGGGCAACTGCAAGGTGGGCCGGATGCGGACGCCGACCCAAGTGTTGCCAAAGCCCAGGGTACGGGCAAGGGCAAGGCTGGCGAATGAATCTGTCGCGGCTGTTTATCCTGCGCCCGGTTGCAACCACGCTGTGCATGATTGCCATCGTCTTGTCCGGGATCATCGCGTATCGCCTGCTGCCGGTGTCGGCCTTGCCTCAGGTCGACTACCCGACCATCCGCGTGATGACGCTTTACCCGGGCGCCAGCCCGGATGTCATGACCAGTGCGGTGACGGCGCCCCTTGAGCGCCAGTTCGGGCAAATGCCCGGCCTTACGCAGATGGCTTCGACCAGCTCCGGTGGCGCCTCGGTGTTGACCCTGCGCTTTAACCTGGACATGAACATGGATGTCGCCGAGCAGCAGGTGCAGGCTGCGATCAATGCCGCGACCAACCTGCTGCCCAAGGACTTGCCGGCACCGCCGGTGTACAACAAGGTCAACCCGGCCGACACCCCGGTGCTTACTTTGGCGATTACCTCTAAAACCATGCTGTTGCCCAAGCTCAACAACTTGGTCGATACCCGCATGGCGCAAAAAATTGCCCAGATCAATGGTGTGGGCATGGTCAGCATTGCCGGCGGTCAGCGCCAGGCCGTGCGGATCAAGGTCAACCCCGAGGCGCTGGCCGCCAATGGTTTGAACCTGGCGGATGTGCGCACCCTGATCGGCGCCTCCAACGTCAACCAGCCCAAGGGTAACTTTGACGGCCCGACGCGGGTGTCGATGCTGGACGCCAACGACCAGTTGAAAACCCCGCAGGAATACGCCGAACTGATTTTGGCCTACAACAATGGCGCGCCGCTGCGACTCAAAGACGTGGCAGAAATCGTCGACGGGGCCGAGAACGAACGCCTGGCCGCCTGGGCCAATGAAAATCAGGCGGTATTGCTCAATATCCAGCGTCAACCCGGTGCCAACGTGATTGAAGTGGTGGACCGGATCAAGGCGCTGTTGCCAAGCATCACCAACAACCTGCCTGCCGGTATCGATGTCACCGTGCTGACCGATCGTACGCAAACCATCCGCGCCTCGGTACGTGATGTGCAGCATGAATTGTTGATCGCCATCGCGCTGGTGGTGATGGTGACCTTCCTGTTTCTGCGCCGCGCCAGCGCCACGATCATTCCGTCGATTGCGGTGCCGTTGTCGCTGATCGGGACCTTTGGCGTGATGTACCTGGCCGGGTTTTCGGTCAATAACCTGACACTGATGGCCCTGACCATTGCCACCGGGTTTGTGGTCGATGACGCCATCGTCATGCTGGAAAATATTTCACGCTACATCGAGGAAGGCGAAACCCCGATGCAGGCCGCCCTCAAGGGCGCCAAACAAATTGGTTTTACCCTGATCTCGCTGACCCTGTCGCTGATTGCCGTGCTGATCCCGCTGTTGTTCATGGCGGATGTGGTCGGGCGGTTGTTCCGTGAATTTGCCATCACCCTGGCGGTGGCGATTCTGATCTCACTGGTGGTGTCGCTCACCCTGACACCGATGATGTGCGCACGCTTGCTCAAAGCTGAGCCCAAGCCCGAAGAGCAGGGCCGTTTCTACCGGGCCAGCGGTGCCTTTATTGACTGGATGATCGCCGAGTACGGGCGCATGTTGCAGTGGGTGCTCAAGCACCAGCCACTGACATTGCTAGTGGCTATCGGCACCCTCGCGCTCACGGTGTTTCTGTACATGGTGGTGCCCAAGGGGTTCTTCCCGGTGCAGGACACGGGCGTAATTCAAGGGATTTCCGAGGCGCCGCAGTCGATTTCGTTCAGCGCCATGAGCCAGCGTCAGCAAGAGCTGGGCAAGATCATCCTGCAAGACCCGGATGTTGAGAGCCTGTCGTCTTACATCGGTGTGGACGGCGATAACGCCACCCTCAACAGCGGGCGCATGCTGATCAATCTCAAGCCCCACAGCGAGCGCAGCGACAGTGCTTCAGCAGTGATTGCGCGTCTGCAACCGCAGGTGGACAAGCTGATCGGGATTCGCCTGTATATGCAGCCGGTGCAGGACTTGACCATCGAAGACCGCGTCAGCCGCACTCAGTACCAATTCAGCTTGTCATCGCCGGATGCGGAGTTGCTCAGTACCTGGAGCCAAAAACTGGTGTCGGCCTTGAGCAACCAGCCAGAACTGACCGATGTCGCCAGCGACCTGCAAGACAAAGGCTTGCAGGTGTTTTTGGTCATCGACCGCGATGCCGCGTCGCGCCTCGGGGTGTCGGTTGCGAACATCACGGACGCACTGTACGACGCCTTCGGCCAGCGGCAGATTTCGACCATTTACACCCAGGCCAGCCAGTACCGCGTGGTATTGCAGGCCAAAGATGGCGAGAAAATCGGCCCGCAGTCGCTGGAGCAGATCCACGTCAAAACCACGGATGGCGGTCAGGTTCGGCTGTCCAGCCTGGCCAGGGTTGAAGAGCGTCAGTCGCAACTGTCCATCTCGCACATCGGGCAGTTCCCGTCGGTGATGGTCTCGTTCAACCTGGCGCCCGGCGTAGCGCTGGGGCAGGCGGTCGAACTGATTGATCAGGTGCAAAAAGACATCGGCATGCCGGTCGGCGTGCAAACCGAGTTCCAGGGCGCTGCACAAGCGTTCCAGGCGTCGTTGTCGAGCACCTTGCTGCTGATCCTGGCGGCGGTGGTGACCATGTACATCGTGCTGGGCGTGCTCTATGAGAGCTACATCCACCCGATCACCATCCTCTCGACCTTGCCGTCTGCGGCCGTCGGCGCCTTGTTGGCGCTGATTCTCAGCGGCAATGACCTGGGCATGATCGCGATCATCGGCATTATCTTGCTGATCGGCATCGTCAAGAAGAACGCGATCATGATGATCGACTTCGCCCTTGATGCTGAGCGCAACCAGGGCATGGCGCCCCATGATGCTATTTACCAGGCGGCGTTGCTGCGTTTCAGGCCGATCCTGATGACCACTCTGGCCGCCTTGTTTGGTGCCGTGCCGCTGATGCTGGCGACCGGTTCCGGCGCGGAGTTGCGTCAACCGCTGGGTCTGGTGATGGTCGGCGGTCTGCTGGTGAGCCAGGTGTTGACGTTGTTTACCACCCCGGTGATCTATCTGTACTTTGATCGACTGGGCCGCCGCTGGCGCGGTAACACGGTAACCGCTGAGCAGGCGTCGCTATGAACCTGTCCGGCCCGTTCATTAAGCGCCCGGTAGCGACCATGCTGCTGAGTCTGGCAATCATGTTGCTGGGCGGTGTGAGCTTTGGTTTGCTGCCGGTGTCGCCGCTGCCGCAAATGGATTTTCCGGTGATCGTGGTGTCTGCCAGTTTGCCGGGCGCCAGCCCCGAGGTGATGGCGTCTACCGTGGCCACGCCGCTGGAGCGATCCTTTGGCGCGATTGCCGGGGTCAACACCATGAGCAGCCGCTCGAGCCAGGGCTCGACGCGGGTGATTTTGCAGTTCGATCAGGACCGCGACATCAATGGCGCGGCCCGTGAGGTGCAGGCGGCGATCAACGCCTCGCGTAACCTGTTGCCCAGCGGTATGCGCAGCATGCCGACCTACAAAAAAGTTAACCCGTCGCAAGCACCGATCATGGTGCTGTCGCTGACGTCCGATGTGTTGGCCAAGGGCGAACTTTACGATCTGGCCTCGACCATTCTGTCGCAAAGTCTGTCGCAAGTACCGGGGGTGGGCGAGGTGCAAATCGGCGGCAGTTCCTTGCCTGCCGTGCGTATCGAGTTGGAGCCGCAACTGCTGAACCAGTACGGCGTGGCGCTGGATGACGTGCGCAACACCATTGCCAACGCCAACGTTCGCCGGCCCAAAGGCGCAGTGTCGAATGATGAGCATAACTGGCAAATACAGGCCAATGACCAACTGGAAAAAGCCAAGGATTATGAGCCGCTGATCATCCGTTACCAGGACGGTGCGGCTTTGCGTCTGAGCCATGTGGCCAAGGTCCAGGACGGCGTAGAAGACCGCTACAACAGTGGTTTCTTCAACAATGATGCTGCGGTGTTGCTGGTGATCAACCGTCAGGCCGGGGCCAACATCATTGAAACCGTCAACGCGATCAAAGCCCAGCTCCCTGCCTTGCAGGCGGTCCTGCCGGCCAGCGTCAAACTGAACCTGGCCATGGACCGCTCCCCGGTCATCAAGGCCACGCTGCATGAAGCCGAGATGACTTTGCTGATTGCCGTGGCGCTGGTGATTCTGGTGGTGTTCCTGTTTCTCGGTAATTTCCGTGCTTCGCTGATCCCGACCCTGGCGGTGCCGGTGTCGCTGGTGGGCACTTTTGCCATCATGTACCTGTTCGGCTTTTCGCTGAACAACCTGTCGCTGATGGCCCTGATCCTGGCCACCGGGCTGGTGGTGGACGACGCCATCGTCGTGCTTGAGAACATCTCACGGCATATTGATGCCGGGATCTCGCCCATGAAGGCGGCGTACCTGGGGGCCAAGGAAGTCGGCTTTACCTTGCTCTCCATGAACGTTTCGCTGGTGGCGGTGTTTTTGTCGATCCTGTTTATGGGCGGGATCATTGAAAGTCTGTTCAGGGAGTTTTCGATCACCCTGGCGGCGGCGATTGTGGTGTCGCTGGTGGTATCGCTGACCTTGACCCCGATGCTCTGCGCGCGCTGGCTCAAACCCCATGTGCCGGGCACTGAAAACGCCATGCAGCGCTGGAGCATCCGGCTTAACGACCGCATGGTGCTGGGCTATGCCCGCAGCCTGGATTGGGTCTTGCGGCACAAGCGCCTGACCCTGCTCAGCCTGTTGCTGACCATCGGCGTAAACGTGGCGCTGTACGTGGTGGTACCCAAGACCTTTATGCCGCAGCAAGACACCGGGCAACTGATTGGCTTTGTGCGCGGCGATGATGGCCTGTCGTTCAGCGTAATGCAGCCCAAGATGGATATCTTCCGCCAGGCAGTGTTGGCAGATCCGGCAGTAGACAGTGTGGCGGGCTTTATTGGCGGTAACAGCGGGACCAATAACGCATTGATGATCGTGCGTCTAAAACCGATTTCTGAACGCAAGATTTCGGCGCAAAAAGTCATTGAGCGTTTACGTGAGAACATGCCCAAGGTGCCGGGCGGACGCCTGATGCTGATGGCCGACCAGGACCTGCAATTTGGCGGTGGCCGCGAGCAAACCAGCTCACAGTATTCCTACATCCTGCAAAGCGGCGACTTGGGTGAGTTACGCACCTGGTACCCCAAAGTGGTGGCTGCACTCAAGTCCCTGCCTGAGCTTACTGCCATTGATGCCCGTGAAGGGCGGGGTGCGCAGCAAGTCACATTGGTGGTAGATCGCGATCAGGCCAAACGCCTCGGGGTCGATATGGACATGGTCACTGCGGTGCTGAACAACGCCTACAGCCAGCGGCAGATTTCGACCATCTACGACAGCCTGAACCAGTATCAAGTGGTGATGGAGGTCAACCCCAAATACGCCCAGGATCCGCAAACCCTGGACCAGGTGCAGGTCATTACGGCCGATGGTGCACGGATTCCGTTGTCGGCCATTGCTCACTACGAGAACAGTTTGCAAGACGACCGGGTTGAACATGAAGGCCAGTTTGCCTCTGAAACCATCTCCTTTGACATGGCCCCCGGCGTTTCACTGGAGCAGGGCACCGCAGCGATTGAACGCGAGATCGCAAAATTGGGCTTGCCCGAAGAGGTGATCGTGAAAATGGCCGGTACCGGCGATGCCTTTGCCGCCACGCAAAAGAGCCAGCCGTTCATGATTTTGGGCGCGCTGGTGGCGGTGTACCTGGTGCTGGGCATTCTTTACGAGAGCTACATTCACCCGCTGACCATCCTCTCGACCTTGCCGTCGGCGGGAGTCGGGGCGCTGTTGAGCATTTACCTCACGGGCGGGGAATTCAGCCTGATTTCGTTACTCGGGATCTTCCTGCTGATCGGCGTGGTGAAGAAAAACGCCATCCTGATGATCGACCTGGCCCTGCAGCTGGAACGGCATTCGGGGATGGGCCCGCAAGAGTCCATTCGCAGCGCCTGCCTGCAACGGTTGCGGCCGATCCTGATGACCACGTTGGCGGCCATCCTTGGCGCCTTGCCGTTGATGCTCAGCCATGCCGAAGGCGCCGAGATGCGCCAGCCATTGGGCCTGACCATCATCGGCGGGCTGGTCTTCAGCCAGATCCTGACCCTTTACACCACCCCGGTGGTTTACCTCTATCTCGACCGTGCGCGCCATCGTTTCAACCAATGGCGTGGTGTGCGTACTGATGCTGCTCTGGAAACTCCGCTATGACCTCTCGTTTGCTTAACCTTGCTCCGGCATTGTCGCCACAACGTTGGGCGCTCGCCCGTGGCTCGCGTCTGTTGGGCCTGGTGCTGACCGGTGTGCTGCTCAGCGCCTGTGCGGTGGGGCCGGATTACCAGCGCCCTGAACTGGCCGTGCCGCAGCAGTTCAACGCGGTTGATGGCTGGACCCAGGCCAACCCGAGCGATGCCCTGGAGCGGGGCGCCTGGTGGGAGTTGTACGCTGACCCGCAGCTCAATGCGCTGGTGGCCAAGCTCAACAGCAACAACCAGAGTGTTGCCCAGGCCGAGGCGCAATTTCGCCAGGCCCAGGCGCTGGTGCGCAATGCCCGTGGAGCCTTCTTGCCGAGTGCTGATTTAAGTGTGGGTAAAACCCGCTCCAGCCAGGGTACCGGCAGTTCCAACTCCAGCCTGACCAGTTCCAGCAGCGGTATTCGCGACACCTTGAACGCACAGGTCGGCGTCAGTTGGGAGGCCGATGTCTGGGGCAAATTGCGGCGCGGCCTTGAGGCCAATGAAGCCAGCGCCGAAGCCAGCTACGCCGACCTGGCGGCCATGCGTTTGAGCCAACAATCGGAGCTGGTGCAGAACTACCTGCAACTGCGGGTTATTGATCAGCAGAAGCGATTGTTAGAAGCGACCGTCGAGGCGTATGAGCGGTCGCTGAAAATGAGCGAAAACCAGTACCGCGCCGGGATCTCCGGCAAAGATGCGGTGGCGCAAGCGCAGACCCAATTGCGCAATACCCAGGCCAGCCTGATCGACCTGATCTGGCAACGTGCCCAGTTTGAAAACGCCATTGCGGTGCTCACCGGTCAACCGCCGACGGGCTTCAAACTGGCAGAAATCAACGACATCCCCAAGCTGCCGGCGATCCCGGTCAGCGTGCCTTCGCAACTATTGGAGCGGCGTCCGGACATTGCCTCGGCAGAGCGCTCGATTATTGCCGCCAACGCCAACATAGGCGTGGCCAAGGCGGCGTACTACCCGGACTTCAGTCTGAGCCTGTCCGGCGGCTACAGCAGCAGCCAGTATCAGGACTGGATCAGCGCGCCAAACCGGTTCTGGTCGGTGGGGCCAAAAATTTCATTGCCATTGTTTGACGGCGGCCAGCGTTCGGCCGAAGTGGACCGTAACGAAGCCGTGTATGACCAGACCGTGGCCAAATACCGCCAGACCGTGCTCGATGGTTTCCGTGAAGTGGAAAACTACAGGATCCAGTTGAAAGTGCTGGGTGATGAAACCGTGGTGCAAGAGCAGGCGCTGGAATCGGCCCGTGAATCACTGCGCCTGACCACCAACCAGTACAAAGCGGGTTTGATTGCGTATCTGGATGTCGTCAACGTTCAAACCACCGCCTTGAGCACCGAGCGCAGCGTCTTGAACCTGCTGCAAAGCCGCTTGATCGCCAGCGTGCAATTGATCGCCGCACTGGGCGGTGGCTGGGACGGAAAAATGGAAGTGAGCGAGCGCTAGGGCCTGCTCAGGCTACGTCCGGCGTAGTCGCTGACGAGGCACGAAGGCTGCGAAAAATTAAAGGATCGCGAGATTTAGTGCGTTCTGTAGCCTCAATCAGCATGAAACGTAAACCGGTCCTTCCCACTATTTTTGGACGCGTACAGCGCTTTGTCCGCTTTGGCCAGGGCCTGGTTGAGGGTGTCGTGGTCGTCAACCCGGGTCAGGCCGATGCTGATGGTCACCGGGTATTGATGCGGGTCTTCGCGCACCTGACGGCACAATGCATCCATCAGCACTTCAACGTCATCCCGACGCACACCTGAAACGTACACGGCAAACTCTTCCCCGCCCAGGCGCGCATATTCATAGCCCTGCACCACGGCTTTGATATTCGCCGCCGTGCGTTTGAGCACTTCGTCGCCAATATCATGGCCGTACAGGTCGTTCACTTTCTTGAAGTTGTCGATGTCGATCATCGCCAGGTAGTGATCGTGCTCACGGGGCCGGATGCCCAATTCGCTGCCAGCCCGCGCCATAAAGGAGCGGCGGTTGGGGATCTCGGTCAGGGTGTCAATGTAGGCCTGCTCAATCAGCAGTTTGGACAGGGTGTAGTTGAGCAGTTTCACGCGGCGTAATTTGAAAAAACTGTAAGTCGTCAGGCAGGCCAGAAAAGAGTAATAGCAGAGGAGCATGCTGCCCCGCAGGTCCATTAACGATATTTCAGTCAGCACAAACGGGTTAAGTACTACCACGGTTATAGCCAGGGTGCTGATGAATGCCCAGCGGCTCAAGGGCAGGATCGAGGCGCAATACAGCATGCTTGAGGTCGCCAGGGTCAGCCACACGGCTTGCTCGGTCTCTGGCAGGCCCTCAACCAGCAAGCGTATGCCGATGCTGATCACCAGCACAAAGACCACGTTCAACAGGTTGAATTGTTGAGCCGTGCGCAGAAAGCCGATAAGAAGGGTGAGGCCGACCATGCTGGCGATGAACAGCATGGAAAGCCCGGTAAACCCCTGACCGCCCTTGGTGCTGACAATCAGGTCAAACATCAGCCAGATAATCGTGCTGGCGATATAGGTCAGGCTGCAAAACGTGCGCAGTTTCTCAAAGTCATGCTGGGCAAATTCAGCTTGCAGGGCGGGTGGCGCAGCCTGCCGGGATACTTCGTTCTCGATGGTTCTGAGCATTGCGAGCCTTGATCACGTGGAGTGTGGGGTCCGAGTGATCAACTGTGTGTGAACACGACCCGCCCGGACGACGCTTCAGTAACCCTAGCAGGAGTCTGCAGGTTTTCGACAGGCGCCGTATCAGGCATGAGGCTCGCTTATGCGCTAGGCGCTTTCGGCAAACACCTCGCGCACACTGCGTCGACGCGCATAGTGTTCGCTGGCGCGGACCAGGGCTTCGAGGTCTTCGGGTGTTACGTCGATAAAGGCGTCCATTTGCTCCATGGCTTTTTGCAAGTCTTCAGCCGTAATGCCGGCCTCTCCGGGGATATGCGGAGCCACAATGGCCGGAGCCGGTTCAGCATTTTTTTTCGGGTAACGCACGCGTGTGAGGTTGTTGTAGACCAATGCAGCCAGCAGCATGCACACAGCGCTGAGCATCACGGGGGCGAGCATTCCCCAGCCCAGGCGGGCGCTGTCCGGGTCTGCGAGGACGACCAGCAAGGCCAGCGCCCCAGCCGGCGGATGCAGGCAACGTAGCAAGCACATGATGAGCATCGCCAGGCCTACGGCCAGGCAGGCGCTGTCCAGGTTGCGGCCGAAAAAATGCACCACGCCCAATGACACTACCGTTGCACACAGGTAGCCGCCGACAATCGACCAGGGTTGAGCCAGCGCCCCGGATGACACGGCAAACAGCAAAATGGCCGAGGCTCCTAAAGGGCCAATCAGGTGCATGGCCACGGGCAGGCCAAAGAACAGGCTACAAATCCATACGCTCAGCAGTGTGCCCAGTGAGACGCCTATCGCTGCGCGGCTCCACTCGGTGGGACGGGTATTCGTGGCCGCAGGTAACAGGCGGCTGATCCAGCTGTTTTGCATGGTGGGGGAATCCGGAATCTGGTAACCAAGGGATAAAAAAAGGGCCGTGCGGGTTTCCCGGCAAGCCCTTGAAAGTGTTCCTTTATTGGGGGAGGAACGTGGGCAGTGTGCTTGCACCCTTTGCAATCCGCAAATTCATAATAATGATGATTAACTGCATTTTTATTGAGTTAAGACGCGGCAGTGCAGGCTACGGCAGTGTCGGTGCGCTGGCGGGTGAGTCCGAGGTGGATGATTTGCCCAGCACGCGGTCATGCACGTCATTGCTCAGCAACTGCCTCTCAATCAGGCCACGCAATCCGCAACTGTTGGCCAGCGGCACTTTTAGCAGCAGCAGGGCATCGCGCAGTGTGCTCAAACGCTCCAGTTCGGGCAGGCTCACTGCGTGCTCTGGCAGAGGGATAATTGGCGCACTTGGCGCCCGTGCGGGTTGATCGTCGGCAAACAAGGAATAACTCATCACGTCGTACCCCTGAACAAAGGCTATTTATTATCTGGCAGTCGGTTCGGTTAAAGCGTTATGCGCTGGCGATACAAGCAGTGACATATCGATCATTTACTTGGCGTGGGATATGGGATTTGGTCGAGTGATTGTAAAGCGCGATTCCCGCGCAGTATTGTCAGGCAGTGCGTAACTACCAATAAGATTTACGGAGAAGTTTGTGGGATTTTTCAACCTAAGAAGAGGGAGACGTAGCGCGGCAAAGTCGCACGTAGAGATGGCTGCAAACGCTCGCGTGTTGAGCCAGGGTCTTACTGATTTTTACTCTGATGTAACAATCCGAACTATTTTCGGTTTAGGTTAAAAGGTCAGGACTCGGCTGCCTGAGCGAGGCCTTTATTCATAGGGTGATGATTTTCAGCAGCACGATTGAATTTCTTGCTATAAACGCACTCCATTAGCCCCTCTGAACGGTTTTTTCGTCTCTTTCCACGTTTAGCTGGACAAATAGCTGTCATTTCAGTTGCTGACTCGATAAGTCGGCCTTAGACTGCCGCCCCTCGTAAATTGAGTGCCGGGTGGCGCTTGAGATAGATGGCACCTAACGGGTTTGGATAAAGAACGATCCGATCGCTCCCCATTTCGCCTTAATGCACGTATTTTTTATAGAGAAATCAATGACAAAGGAACAGTTGCTGGCCATGCCGGCGGATGACTACATGAATGCCGAGCAGCACTCTTTTTTCACTGAGTTGTTGCAAGGCATGAAGGTTGAAACCCACGAACGCATCGAGCAAAACCGCATTGCGATCGAGAGCCTGGACACCCCGGCCGATCCTGCGGATGCCGCCTCGGTTGAAGAAGAACGTACGTGGCTGGTGAACGCTATCGATCGTGACCAGCGCATGCTGCCTCAGCTGGAACAAGCGCTGGAGCGCATCAAAGAAGACAGCTTTGGCTGGTGCGACGACAGCGGCGAGGCCATTGGCCTGAAGCGCCTGCTGATCAGCCCGACCACCAAGTACTGCATCGAAGCTCAAGAGCGTCACGAGCAAATCGACAAGCACCAGCGTCAAGCCTGAGTGCCTGACCTTGCCGGGGCCGCACGGCCCCGGTAGCTTTTGGGTTCTGCGAGCATTCGCTTTGCTGCCCGTCCCGCCTTGTAAAACCTTGTACAACAATCTCCGCGCGTTGAGTGGGTCCCTCCGGTGAAGCACCTTATAGTTGCGCGGCATTTTTACGCGTGGCCGATTTGATCGAGGGTGAAATTCATGGGTGATTCAAGCAACACAAAACGCGTGTTGCGGGTGGGTGTGTTTTTTGATGGCACCGCCAATAACCAATTCAACAGTGCAACGGGTCAGGCCCGAATGGCGCAAGGGTTGAGGGTCGAGAGCGACAGCAGCTACGCCAACGCAACGACCAATATTGCCGCGTTGTACCAGCATTACCCGGCGCAACAAACCTTCGATGCCGACAGCAACGCCGTGACGTCTCTCTATATTGGCGGTATAGGGACTACCACAGGCGCGGCGGATACGCGTTTTCCGGCCCAGACCTATGGCCGTGGCAGCAGCGGCGTAGTGGGCAAGGCAGAGCAGGCTTACGCGCAACTGCACGAGTGCCTGACGCATTTCATCCAGGCTGCGCCCGCGGCATCTTTGAGCCGGTTACAGCTGGATATTTTCGGATTCAGTCGTGGCGCGGCCGCCGCCCGGCACTTTGCCAACCTCGTCATCAGCGGATCCTTCAAGTCGCAGTTCAGCCTGGCCGCAGATTTTGAGTGCGAGATCGCCTTTATCGGCTTGTTCGATACTGTCGCCGCCATGGGTGGGCTGGCAGACGGCGGCGATATCAGTGACGACATCAACCCCGGTCTTAACCTGTACCTGAGCCCTGGCTGCGCGAAGTATGTTGTGCAATTGGCTGCGCGTGATGAGCAGCGGCGCAATTTTGCGCTGAACAGCATCGCTGGGCAGTGGCCCATGGAAATCGCTGTCCCCGGCGCGCATGCCGATGTGGGGGGCGGATATCCAGCGTTGATGTCCGAGCAGGTGTTTTTGACGCGCTGGCAAACCAATCTGGTCAGCCCGTCCACACCGATCAACCTGACCCACGCTTGGCAGCGCGCGAGTGCAGAACTGAAACAGTGGCAGGCCCGGGACTTGTTGGACCCCACTGATCCGGACCGCCTGCTGCAAGTGCGCAGTGATTCACGCCGCCAGGGCAGCCGCGAAGACCCCATGCAACAAGTACTGGCCGCAGTGTTTATGCAACGCCGGGTATTCGGTGATTTAGCGCGGGTGTACCTGCGCATCATGCACAGCCTGGCGTGCGAGCAGGGCGTGCCGCTCATGCTATTGACCGAGGCTGCTTGCGCACTGCCTGACGAACTGCTGCCCATTGAAGCAAGCCTTCAGGCGCAAGTGCGTCTCGGCGCTATCGATCTGAGCGATGAGCAGGAGCGGGTTTTACGTCAGCGCTACGTCCACCAGTCGGCTAATTGGAATGCCTCGGTGGGGTCGGGTGAAGGGATTATCGATCAGGCTTTTTTCAATCGACCGCAGGAAGGCGGGCGCTTGATTTATGAGCAAAAGGCCCCTGTATTCGGGTAAGCGTACAGCGGGATTGTTACAGGTCATGCAATGCATCTATTCGGTACATAGCTTTTTCCGCTGTCACGGAAGCACTAACATAGCCGGCATCGTTAGGAGACTAACTAATTAGCGGAGTGACCCTCATGACCAACCAGGTCGATGTAGCCGTGATGATTGGTAGCGGTGTTCCCAAAAGCTTGCGCGCTTTGGGCCAAAAGGCTTGCTGGGTAGTACTGGTGAATGGTGAACAGCGGGGGACGGCCTTCTCAAGCCGGGTCGAAGCAGAAGAATGTCGCACGGCGTGGTTGGCGCAACTGGGCGCCAACCTTGGCACACGGCTAGAGCACGCTCAGCGTGCTTGATGCAGGCGTTCGTTGAGTTCGTCGATAACAATGGCCCAGTGATCGTCAGCGGCGATTTTTTCTTTTAGAAACTGCGATTGAGCCGCGGTCCAGAAAGGCGCATC
This sequence comes from Pseudomonas helleri, assembly GCF_045830615.1. Taxonomy (NCBI): domain Bacteria; kingdom Pseudomonadati; phylum Pseudomonadota; class Gammaproteobacteria; order Pseudomonadales; family Pseudomonadaceae; genus Pseudomonas; species Pseudomonas helleri. The sequence continues at coordinate 2,131,135 of NZ_CP174501.1, forward strand.
GGCCAGTTTGACGTCTTCAGCCAGTGTCGGGGTCTTGAGAAAAAACGCGTCGATCGACGCTTGATCAGCGTCCAGACCCAGTTGTTCAAACAACGCTTGCAGGGTGACAGGGGTATCGTCCATGTTCATTTCCTTGAGTGGGTGCTCAGCTTTGAGGCCTGCGAGAGCAAAGAGTTCGAGGCCAAGCCTAGAATAGAAACATGAAGCGTGTTGTTTAAAGTGCGTTTAAACGTTGAGAGCGCCAGCGTCGACGGCTTCTTTTAGTTGCCGGGCCGATTCCATGCCGGCTATTTTTGCCAGCTCGGCGGTCTTGAACCAACGGTCCTTTTCAACCTGGTAGTAACTGACTTTGGTCAAAGGTGGTTTTGGGCGCATCACGATCACTGCCTGAAACTCTCCGTCGACATCTTTGACGTCACCACGGATGAAATACTCGCCAATATCAAATTCCGTCACGTGTCATGATTCCTTGCAAGTAATGGAGTACAGACAACCTGGCGGCATGGGCCAGGCCAATTTTTCGCGCCAGTATGGCAGCAGTTGGCGGGTTGTGGCGCAGTTAACGCATCGGTGCGACGAAAGCCCTGTTGAATATGGGGCCAATCAGGCAGAAAATAAGCCGTTGGCAAAATTGGGAACAGGATGTGTATACCCATTCCTGTGCATGAGTCGGTAGAATAGCCGCCCAACTGAGTACAAACCGCTGTGCGCGAGCACATGCCCTGGTTAATTTCCTTCAAGTTCTGACGCCTTTTTGTCAGGGCAACCCAGGCGGGAATCCATTACTTTTACATCACAGGCCATCCCTGACCCCCAGCCGTCAGTTGAATTTCCCGTACTCGGTTTTTAAGTGGGCGGGTGAGGCCTTTTTTACTGCCTGCCTTTTAGCAGGCAGATTCTTTTTTTTGTTATTGAGGGCTTTTCGTTGGCAGTCAGCAATTTGGAGATGCATGCTTTATTTGTGTTGGGTGACTTGCGGGCCCGGTTGGTCAAGTTGTTCCAGTCGCGCTTTGTATACGTCACCGAACAAACGGCAGAAGGTATTTACATCGCTGAAATCGATACCGAAACAGCGTTGGTGGTAGACGACAAACCCGGCCTGAAACTCAAGGTTGGCGATCATTTCAGTGCCGCCGTCATGCCGAGCCGTGAAGGCGGCAAGCTGGAAATCAAGTTTCGTGAAATCAAAATGACGGTGTGTGGCATTGGTGAATATGCCTACGTCAAGTCGCCCTTAGGTGAAGGTATTGTTTTCAAGGACGGCCAAACCGTGATGCTGGTGTTTGCGGCAGCCGAGCAACTCGAAGCTGGCTTGAGCAAAACCTTAAAGGCGGTCACCGCCAAGGCGGCCAAATGGCGCAAGGGTGAGTTGACCTTCAAGGCCAGCGAAGAGTGACGCTGACTCGCAGCCAGTTTCATCAGCAGCACCTTGAGCAGGCCCAAGCCAAGGCTGCCGAGTTATTTGCCCGGCGCACGGACCTCAAAGGCGCCTGGCTGGGCTGGGTGGCGGGGCAACTGTACAGTTTGAGCCCCGCCGAATACGCCAGCATGGTTCGCCGCGAACTGCAGCGCTTGCAGGAAGGTGCGCCAGCATCACCGTGAGCGGGGCGAAGCCTTTTCAGGTGGCAACGATAAACCGTGGTATCGGTTTACGCATCAGCGTGCCCACCAGCAGTGCGCCCAACAGCGCGAGCAACCCGGCCACCCACAGCAGGGTACTGAAGCCCGCGACAAACGCCTGGGTCGCCAGTGGTTGAATCTGCGCTTGTGCCGTCAGCGGCAACTGGCTGAGCGCCCCTGACATGTCGCCCGCGACTACCCGTGAAGCAATAAAGTGGCTTTGCTCCAGCCAGGGGCTGGCCACCTGTGCGAGGCTGGCTTGCAGGTTTTGCTCGGTGTGCCCGCCCAGCAAGGCGCCGTACACGCCGATTGCCAACACGATGGCGCTAAAGCGCATGGTGGTGCTCATGCCAGACGCCATGCCCACCCGGTCTCGCGGGACGCAGGCCATGATGTTTTTTTGCGTGTCGCCGTTCAGCAGACCGGCACCCGCGCCAGTCACGGCGGTGGCCAGGGCGAAACTCAGGTAGCCGCCATAACCCACGGCCCAGGCGCTGAGCAAGTTGCCACAGCCCACCAGGGTCAGCCCCAAGGCCATCATGCTCGCCGGGGTGTAGCGTGACGCCATGCGCGCGCCAATTCGTGGGCAGATCAACATGGTCAGGGCAAACGGCAGCATGCCCAACCCCGAGAGAATGGCCGTGAGGCCCAGACCGTTTTGCAGGTAGAAGGGCAGCAAGGTCATCATCACCTGAGCACACCCGGCATAGGCAAACATGCCCAGCAATGCGCCGATAAACCGCGGGTGACGGAACAGTTGCAGGTCGATCATTGGCCGTTGTTGCACCGACTCGACCCACACAAACAGCGCCAGCAGCAAGGCGCCGCCGCACAGGCGGGCATACGTCAGCGGGTTATCCCAGCCAATCCGGTTGGCTTCGATCAGGCCCCAGATCAGGCACAGCAAGCTGGCGCTGAAGGCCAGGCTGCCCCAAGGGTCGAGGCGTGCGGACTGCGGGTCACGTGATTCACTGATAGCGTGGCGCACCAGCGCCATCAGCACCAGGCCGACCGGCAAGTTGAGGTAGAAAATCCAGCGCCAGCCCAGGTACTCGGTGATCAGCCCGCCCAAGGTTGGCGCTGCGGTCATGGCCACCCCCATGCACGCGCCCCAAAACGCCCAGGCCTTGGCCCGTTCAACTTCATCATGGAAGGCATGCCCGATGGAGGCCAGCGCCGAGGTCAGCAGCAACGCCGCTCCAACGCCTTTTACTGCGCGGGCGATTTCCAGCAGCAGGCTATTGGGCGCTGCCCCGCAAGCCAGTGACGCGAGGATGAAAATACACAGGCCCCAGATCAGGGTGGTTTTGCGGCCAATGCGGTCGGCAATGCTCCCGGCCGGCAGCAGCAAGGCGGCAAACGCCAGCATATACGCGCTGACCACCCATTCGATGTCGACAAAGTTGGCGCCCAGATCACGGGCGATGGTGGGCAGGGTGACCGCGACGATATTGGTGTCGAGCACGATCAATGAACACACCCCGCTGGCAGTCAGCAGGGTCAGACGTGGGCTCACTGTTTTCATGGGCGTTGCCCTGTGCCAACCAAGGGCGTTACTTTGTGAGTAATCAAGTTGACGGACATGTGCGAGTCTCTCTCGTATGGCGGTGTCAACAGGGTATCGCTGCGCTGGCTGAGTTGCGTTAGCTGGCTGCTCGAACTCCATTACCTTTGAGCTAATGCTGCTATGGAAATACGCCACTTTCGCTACTTTCTGGCCGTTGCACAGCACTGCAATTTCACCCGCGCTGCCGAAGTGTTGGGCATTGCACCGCCGACCCTGAGCCGACAAATCCAGGACCTTGAAAATGCCCTGGGGGTTCGCTTGTTCGTGCGCGAACAGCGTCAGGTCAGCTTGACCGAGGCGGGGCAGGCGTTGCTGCCCGAAGCCGACGCCACCGTACGGCAGTTCGAACTGGCGCAGCGCCATGCGCAACGTGCCGGGCGCGGTGAAACCGGGCATATCGAATTGGGTTATGTGGCTTCTGCGGTGTATTCCGGCGTGTTGCAGCGCCAGGTGCAGGCTTACGCCCATGAGTCTGCTGAAGTCAGCTTGAGCGTGCGCGAAGCGCCGATGGCCAGTTTGCCGACGATGGTGGCCGAAGGGCGTTTTGACCTGGGCTATGTGCGCTCACCGATGGCGCTGCCCCCAGAATTGGAAGCCATTCGTCTGAACAGCGAAGGGTTTGTCTTGGCGATAGCCGCCGACGCGTGGCTCACTCGCCTCAAGCACATCAGCGCCGAGCATTTGCAGCACGAGACCTTCATCTTGCCCGAGCAGATCAGCGGCACATTGCACGTGGCGGCCCAAGGTGGCTATGCCCCTAAACTGGGTGCGCAGCCCGGCGGGCTGGTGGCTGTCATCGCTTTGGTGTCCTTGAACCGGGGCGTGGCGGTGGTGCCGGCCTCGGTGGTGGGGCATATCAGCTTGCCGAATGTGCTGTACCGGACTATTGAAGGGTGTGACGCGACCTCCTGGTTGTCGTTGATCTATCGCCGATTTGAAAAGTCCGCGGCAGTCGTGCGTTATATCGACAAGGTCAAGCGTGAAGCGGGTTAGCATTTGCGTGCGTTCGTTTCAGGAAACAGTACAATCGCGCATTTTTCACTGGGCATGGATGCTGGTCCGGATCGTTCAAGAGAAAGCTCATGGTTGCTGCAACGTACTCTCCCGCCCTGGTGTTTATTTCCTTATGCGTGGCCATTCTGGCCTCGTATACCGCACTTGACCTGACAGGGCGAATCGCTACCGCGCGTGGGCGAACGGCCTATTTGTGGATGGGGGGCGGGGCGCTGGCCATGGGTTTCGGGGTCTGGTCGATGCACTTCATCGGCATGCTCGCCCTGGAATTGCCGCTGGAGCTGGGTTACGACCTTGGCCTCACCCTGTGGTCATTGCTGGTGGCGATTTTGTCTTGCGGGTTTGCCTTGTGGCTGGTCAGCCAGCCCAGCCTGCCGGCACTGCAATTACTGTTGGGCGCCCTGATCATGGGCGCCGGGATCAGCGCCATGCACTACAGCGGCATGGCGGCCTTGAAGATGCAGCCAGGCATTGACTACGACCCGACGCTGTTTGGCCTGTCGCTGGTGATCGCGGTCGGCGCCTCGGCGGCTGCGCTGTCCATCGCGTTTCGCCTGCGCAAGCAAACCCCTTATGTGCGTTTGATTCGCGGCGGTGCGTCGGTGGTCATGGGCCTGGCGATTGTCGGCATGCACTACACCGGCATGGCGGCGGCGAATTTCCCGGTGGGCAGTTTTTGCGGCGCGCTGGTTGATGGTCTGAGCGGCAAAGGTCTGGACAACCTGGTGCTGGTGTCCAGCCTCGCGGTGCTGGTGATAGCGCTGCTGACCTCGATCTTCGATGCCCGCCTGGACGCCCGCACAGCGGCGCTGGCGGATTCACTGACCCTGGCCAACGAAGAGCTCACCCAGCTGGCCTTGCATGACACCCTGACCGGGCTGCCTAACCGCATCCTGCTGGCTGACCGGATCAGCCAGGCCATGGCCAAGGTCGCGGAGCAGGGCGGCTGCTTTTCGCTGATGTTTATCGACCTGGACGGCTTCAAGCCGGTCAACGATGCTTTTGGCCATCACGTGGGTGACCGCTTGCTGCGTGAAGTGGCCTTGCGTTTGCGCGAGCAGTTGCGCAGCCAGGACACCCTGGCGCGCATTGGCGGCGATGAATTTGTGTTGCTGGTGCGTTTGACCGGGCCCGACGACGCACCGCAAGTGGCCACCCGCCAAGTCAGCCTGTTGGCCAAGAGTTTTCGGGTGGATGAGCATGACTTGCAGATCTCTGCGAGCATCGGTATTGCGCTGTACCCCGGCAATGGTCAGAGCGCCGAAGAACTGCTGATGAACGCTGACGCCGCGATGTACCACGCCAAAGGTGGCGGTAAAAACGGCTACAGCTTCTTTGACGTGTCGATGAACACCAACGCGCGCAAACAACTGCAACTGTTGCAGGATTTGCGTCAGGCGCTGGAACATAATCAGTTCCGCCTGCACTACCAGCCCAAATTTGATGCCAGCAACGGTAAGCCGGTCGGGGCCGAAGCCTTGCTGCGCTGGGAGCACCCGCAACAGGGTTTGCTGCAACCGGACGACTTTATCGAGCTGGCCGAAAAAACCGGCCTGATCATCCCTATTGGCGAGTGGGTGCTCAACGAGGCATGCCGGCAAATGCGCATCTGGTTTGACCAGGGCTACAGCCACTGGCGCATCGCGGTCAATTTGTCGGCCTTGCAGTTTTGCTACTCCGGGCTGGTCGACAGCGTAGTCTCGGCGCTGGAACGCAACCAATTGCCAGCCAACAGCCTGACCCTGGAAATCACCGAAACCACCGCCATGAGTGACGCTGATGCGAGCATGACTGTGCTGCAAAAGCTTTCGCACATGGGCGTCGACCTGTCCATTGATGACTTTGGTACGGGCTATTCCAGCTTGATGTACCTCAAGCGCCTGCCTGCCAACGAGCTGAAAATCGACCGTGGTTTCGTGCGCGACCTGGAACATGACAGCGATGATGCGGCGATTGTCTCGGCCATTGTGGCGTTGGGCCAGGCGCTGGGTTTGCGGATCGTTGCTGAAGGCGTCGAGACCGACACCCAGCAAAGCTTCCTGACCACCTTGGGCTGTGATTCCCTGCAAGGTTTTTTGCTCGGTCAGCCCCTGCCAGCCGAGCAATTTATGGTGGATATTCACCGCGCTGAACAGCCCGTCGCTGGCAACCCGGCTTCGGCCTGACAAAACCGGTGCATCGCGGTTACTCTTGTGCTCATGTCCACTGGTTGAATGGGGAGCGCGTATTTATGGATAGAGTCATCGTGATCACCGGTGGTAGTCGCGGCATTGGCGCAGCCACTGCTGTGCTGGCGGCGAAACAGGGTTACCGGATTTGCATCAACTACCAGTCTGACGACACGGCGGCGCATCAAGTGCTGGACGAGGTGCGTGCGCTGGGGGCACAAGCCATTGCGGTTCGGGCAGACGTCAGCGACGAAGACGAAGTTATCAGCCTGTTCTCGCGGGTTGACCTGGAGTTGGGCCCGGTCACGGCGCTGGTCAACAATGCGGGGACCGTGGGGCAAAAGTCTCGGGTCGACGAAATGTCGCAAGTGCGCATCATGCATACCCTTAAAACCAACGTGCTGGGCCCGATTTTGTGCGCCAAACACGCGGTGCTGCGCATGTCACCGCGCTACGGCGGCCAGGGCGGCAATATCGTCAACGTGTCATCGGTGGCCGCGCGACTGGGCTCGCCCAGCGAATACGTCGACTACGCCGCCTCCAAGGGCGCCCTCGACACCTTTACCCTGGGCTTGTCCAAAGAACTGGCTGGCGAGGGGATCCGGGTCAACGCCGTGCGGCCGGGTTACATCTTCACCGACTTTCACGCCCTCAGCGGCGACCCGGGTCGGGTCAGCAAACTTGAACCCCTCATCCCCATGGGCCGAGGCGGGCGCCCGGAAGAAGTCGCCGAAGCCATCATCTGGCTGCTCTCGGACAAAGCCTCCTACACCACCGGCACCTTCCTGGACCTGGGCGGCGGGCGTTAAACAACTGTAGAAGCGAGCCTGCCCCGCGATCTTTTAAACGATCAAAAGATCGCGGGGCGCTCGACACGTTCTGAACAAGCGCATTGCAATTACGCTCAATCTGCTGATAATGCGACTTATTGCTATTTGAGTCTGGTGATCTGTCGTGTCTGCACCTCTTCCAGGCCGTGCCTTTGTTCATTGCTTGTCACATACGGCGCAATGCCCATGAGCAAAAACAAGCTCGACCCCATTACCCGTGATGCCATTGACTGGGTTCTGCACCTTGAGTCTGGCCGCGCCTGTTCTTCCGAGCGCCAAGTGTTCAAAGCCTGGCTGGCTGAAAACCCTGAGCACAAGGCCGCCTGGCAACGGGTCGCCGGGCTGGTGAAAAATTCCATGGCTGACTTGCAATCAGTTGATCGGCGTAGCCCGGGTGAAATGCAGGCGGCACTCAAGGCCTTGCTCGATACGCCTTCGCCAGCTCGCAAAAAAGCCCTGCAAGGCGCTGTGCTGCTGTTATTGCTCGGTCTGGGCACCGCCGTGTTGGTAGATCGCGTAGTGCCGTTTGCAGGCTTGATGGCCGATCAATACACCGGCACTGGTGAACGCAAAACCATCGAGCTGCACGATGAGCCGCTGTCATCCTTGATCGATGCCTTGCGCCCTTACCAGACCGGCGTGTTGCGCATTAGCCCAGAAGCCGCTCGGTTGCGGGTTTTTGGGGTATTCGCGCTGGACAACACCGCGCATACCTTGAGTGCACTGGCGCAAACCCTGCCGCTCAAAGTCACGCGCTATGGGCCGTGGTTGACGGTGATTGACGTGGTTCGTTAATTTTTAAATGGCTTTAGGAGAACGTCCTGCTCGTAGCAGTTGCCGAGCCTTGCGAGGCTACGTCCGGCTGCGAAGCAGTCGTCACAGCAAGCGCCCCAGTCTGCCAGTTCGACCTTGCACTTAGCGTTTACGATCGCTGCGCAATCGGACGTAGCCTCGCAGGCTCGACAACTGCTACGGACGGGTTTTTTATCGACGTAGCTTGAGGGCGCTGGCCAGGCTGATCGCCAGTGGCAAGCGCGGCAACAACGTGGCCTGGTAAGCGTGGTACAAATCGCCCTTGCCGGGCCAGATGGTGGCCGATGGCAGGTTGTCCGGGCCCAGTTCATGGTGCCAACTGCCGTTCTCACGGTCGATCAGGTGCAGGTCGATGTAGTCCCAAAAACGCTGATACCACACGTCGTACTCAGGCTCGCCGGTGCGTTGAATCAGGGCCGTGGCCGCCGCTGCGGCTTCGGCGAGGGTCCAGTGCAGGCGCTCACGCACCTGCGGTTGATGGTTCCAGTCCAGCGTGTAAACAATCCCCGGTTCACCGTCCACCTGCCAGCCATAGCGGCAAGCGCTGGCGAAGAGATGGCGGGCATCGTCCAGCAACCATTCAGGGTTTTCCAGGCCACGCTGCTTGCGTGCGGCTTCAAGATGCAGCAACAGGCGCGCCCATTCAAACGCATGGCCCGGTGTCTTGCCAAAAGGCCGGAAAGGGTCGGCCGGGTTATCAATGTTGTAGTCGGGCAGCGCTTGCCACTGCGCATCGAAATGCTCAATGGGCAAGTAGCCGGACTGCGCGGCGTGCTGATGTATCACCCGATCGGCGATGCTCAAGGCGCGGTCGAGCCAGAGATCTTCGTCGAGTACATCGGCCAGTGCCAGAAAGGTTTCGGTGCCATGCATGTTGCTGTTGGCCCCACGGTAAGGCTCGCAGTCACTCCAGTCTTCGGCAAAGCTTTCCTGCAAGGCGCCTTGCTCTTCGCACCAGAAATGACGCTCCAGCACACCCACGGCTTCTGCGAGCAATTCAGCAGCGCCCAGGCGTCCGGCCACCACCGCAGAGCTGGCGGCCAGGGCGACAAACGCATGCAGGTAGGCGTACTTGCGGCGGTTGCCATCCTCGGCATTGGGGGTCGCGTACCAGCCGCCGTGATTGGCATCTTGCAGCGCGCCGGCCAAGGCCGAGAGGCCATGATCAATCAACGGCCCGCAGCCCGGCAGGCCCTGAATGTGCGCCAGGGAAAAGCTGTGAATCATCCGCGCGGTGGTCACGGTATCCACCTGCGCATCGGTCTGGCGCTGGCCCAAGCGGTCGAGGCTGGCAAACCCCAGCGGCACGCGCGCAGCCTTGGCGAAATCCACCAGCGCTTGCCCCTGGTTGTGCAGCCACTGTTGATGGGAGGCAGAAGTCAGCCAGCTTTCGTTGGTACGCGTGAGATTGGTCATGTGCCACCTGTGGGGTTCTTGTTATTCAGCGCTCGCAGATTAAGAGATTGGCTCAAAAGCTGAAAGCTTTCATCTTCACAAGACGCCCGGTTGTCGCACAGCTGTTGGTTAAATCTCCGGGCCCCAACGCTGCGACCAGTCGCCGTCCTCCTTGACCAGCTCGCGCAGCAGTTCGATGGCGTGTTGCAACGCCGGGCTGTCGCGTTCGCGTGAGTACACCAAATAGGTCGGGTAGCTGAATTCCGGGGCTTTGGGCACGCGCTCAAGGGCGCCGCTGTCCAGGTAACTTTTGACCACCCGGGTGCGAAAGTAGCCGCTGCCGCCGTTTTCCAGAATGAAATGCAAGGCCACCGGCCCCAGATTAAAACTGATCGGCGCCCGGGCTTTGTCAGGCAGGGCGGCGTCATGCTGACGGCGGAAGTCTTCACCCCAGTCCACGTATACATAAGGCTCGGGCAGGGCAGGGCGGCGAATCTGAATCAGTTTCTCTTCAAGCAACTGCTCAACTTGCATCCCCGGCCAATACTCAGGCTGATACACCAGCGCGGCATCCAGCAGGCCCATTTCGATCTGGCGCAACAGAAACTCACCGTCGCGAATCTGAATCCGCAAGGCGTGCTGGGTGAGGTGTTCTCGCAAGGTTTTCGCCCAGCTCAGAATCAGCGGGTTGCACAGGCTGACTTCACCGCCGATGTGCAGCATTTTGTGCAAGCCTTCGGGGCGCGGCACATCACGGCGGGCGGCCTCCCAGGTTTGCATCAGTTGATTGGCATAGACCACAAAGGCTTCGCCGTCCGGGGTCAGCTTGGCACCGGCGCGGTTACGCACAAATAACCCGGTGCCGAGCAGGCTTTCAAGCTTTTGCACGCGGGCGGTCACAGCGGTCTGGGTGATGTGAAGTTTTTCGGCTGCTGCCGCGAGGCTGCCGCAGCGGACGATTTCGAGGAAGGTACGGGCCAGGTCGAGGTCCATGATCGTGCCTGTGAGCAAGGGGTGCTCAGTGTAAGGGCAATGTACGAAAAACACATGGACACTGTAGGAGTGAGCTCGCCTCGCGATCTTTTGATCTAGATCTTGCTTTTGATCTTGATCTAAAAGGCCCCATTAAACCACGCTGGCCGAACGCAGGTTTTGCGCAGTGGGTAACCCGGCAGGACGCCGGGTTAGCCGCGACACGGCCATGGATGGCCGATCGCGGCGGGCCTACGGAGCAAGGCCTGTGGTGAGGGCATGCCGAGCCAAAGCGAGGCACCGAGGGGTAGGGGCAAAAGCGTTTTGGTTACTTTGCCGCTTTTGCAAAGTGACGCGGCGTAAGGCCGGAACCCTAAGTGGCCGTTGCCGCAGCAACGGATATGTACTCAAGTCAAGAGCCCCCTCACCACGCCTCTCCCGAAGGAGAGGGAACCGATTGGGGGATGCTGAAGATACTCGGCGGCCTGTTTGCTGCGCGACAGCGCGGCGTCGAAGACGGGGCGGCCCCTCCTACAGATTTTGCGGGGTTAGAAGGTGTATTTAGTCGTCAGCGACAGGCTGCGTGGCTCGCCGTAGTAAACAGTGCTGAAGTTACCCAGGCCCGACAGGTACTTTTTGTCGAACACGTTGTTAGCGTTGAGGTTGAACGACAGGTGCTCGTTGTAATCGTAGCGGGTCATCAGGTTAACCAGCGCGTAGCTGTTCTGCTCGATGATGTCGTAGTCGCCTTTCGGGTCGTTCCAGATCCGCCCGTAGAACGGGCTCTGCCAGTTCACACCACCGCCCACGGTGACTTTGTTCAACGCGCCTGGCAGGCGATAGGTGGTGAACACCCGTGCCACGTTTTCAGGCTTGGTGGTTTCCAGCGGGTAGCCATACAGGCGCTTGCCGTCATCGGTTTTGGTCTGGGCGTAGGTGTAGCCCGCCATGATGTTCCAGTCCGGCATCAACTCACCGGCCAGTTCAAACTCGATGCCTTTGGTTTTCGCTCCGTCAACCGACTCGTAGTAGTCGCGACCGGTATCCGCGTCTGTGCCGGCGTAGATCGGCAGTTTTTTCTGCTCGGTGCGGAACACCGCCACGGTCGCGTTCAGGCGGCCGCCAAAGTATTCACCCTTCAAGCCGATTTCGTAGCTGTTGCCTTCGGTAGGTGGCAGGTTGGTGTAGGACTGGCTGCGCTCGGTCACCGGTTTGTAGATCGAGGTGTAGCTGGCATAGGTTGAGTAGGTGTCGTTCAGGTCATACACCACACCCGCGTAAGGCGTGACTTTGCCGTGCTGCTTGGAGGTGGTTTTGTTGTCGCTGAACGTCGACGACTGCACGTAATACTTGTAGGTGTCGTTGTACTGGAAGTCGCTCAGGCGGCTGCCCAAAATGACCGATAAATCGTCTGCTGGCTTGAAGCGGGCAGCGATATAGGCGCTGTTCTGGTTGGTGTTTTTCTCGTACTTGCCGTTTTTCGGGAAGTCCGGTTTCGGGTAATGGCCCTTCCAGTCAAAGATACTGCCCGGAACCTCACCGAACGCGCTGCCATCGAAGGTCGCGCCGGTTTGGCGTGACGACTGCGATGTGGCGCCGACGACCAGTTCATGTTCGCGGCCGAACAGGGTGAAAGGGCCTGTCGCATTGATGTCGGCGGTGGTTTGTACGCGATGGCCTTCCCACTTGCCCCAGTAAAAGAACATGCCCTCACCAGTCACCGGGTCCGGATTGCCGCCACTGGCCGAGCCCAGTTGGGTGTCGTGGTCGTTGGTTTGCTGGTTCAGCGTGCCTTTGACCTTCCAGTCGTTGGCAAAGGTGTGCTCAAGAGAGGCGAAGGTGGTTTGCGCGACGACATCACGACGGCTCCAGTCCGTGGCCGGGTTGAACGAGCGGCTGAAGTCGGTCTTGCTGTAGTCCGAGAAGTAGTACGGGTTACCGGTCCAGGACGAGCCGCGTGGCTTGATTTTTTGATAGTCCATGCCGAAGGTGAACAGCGTGTCGGGGGTTAGATCGGCTTCGATGATGCCGTAGAACACGTCATTCTTTTTGGAGTAATGGTCGCGGTACGAGTCCGCATCCTGGTACACCGCCACCACCCGGCCGCGCACGCTGCCGTCTTCATTCAACGGGCCGGAAATATCGCCTTCGGTGCGGTAATCATCCCATGAGCCGACGCTGCCGCTGACCGATGCCTTGAATTCGCGGGTCGGTTTTTTGCGGATCAGGTTGACCGTGGCCGAAGGCTCGCCCGAGCCGGACAGCAGGCCCGTTGCCCCCTTGATGATATCGACGCGGTCGTACAGGGCCATGTCGACCTTGGTCGCGCCTTCATCGAACACGCCGTCGTACTGGCTGTTGACGCCGTCGTACTGGAAGTTGGTGATGGCGTAGCCACGCGCCGAGTATTCCATGCGGTCACTGTCGTAGGCCTGGGTCGAAATGCCCGGCGCATTGCGCAGCACATCGCCGATGCTTTGCGCGGCCTGGTCGTTCATCAACTGGCGGGTGATCACGGTCACGGTCTGCGGGGTTTCGCGGATCGACAACGGCAACTTGGTCGAACTGGCTGTAGCGCCTGTGGTGTAAGAGCCGGAGTCTTCAGTGATCAGCGTGTTGCCCAGGCCCTTGCCGGTAATGGTCGTGGCGCCCAACTCCAGGCCTTTGCCCTGGTGGGTGTTGATAATCACTGTGTTGCCATTGAGCTGATAGGAAATCCCGCTGCCTTGCAGCAGGGTTTCCAGTGCCTGGATGGGCTCAAGCGAACCCGACACCGAATGCGATTTGATCCCTTGCACCTGATCCGGGCTGTACAGCACTTGCAGGTTGGCCTGCTTGCCAAACTCGTTCAGTGCGCTGGCCAGCGATTGTGCCGGAATGTTCACCGCGACCGGGGCGGCCTGTACCAGTGAAGAGCCTAGTAAAACCGATGCCACAAAGGCGCTGGACAACAGGGTGCGGCGTACAGTCTGGCGCTGGGTAGCGATCGCGAGAGGTGTTCGGCTCAAGGTTGGTCGTTGCATGTCGTGCCTAGGCTCCGTAGAAAAATTCTTTCTTGTTAATGGGAATAGTTATTAGACGCAGCACGATTGAAAAACCGGATAAAAGTTCCTGAAAATAAATAAGTCGATCCCTCAAAACGGTTCGAACGGGGAATTACGCCACGTCCAGCGCCGTGCTGACCTTGCCGCTGTCCATGCGCACCAATTGATCGGCAACGTCGAAATAACGGTCGTCGTGGGAGATCACAATGATGGTTTTACCCAGGCGCTTAAGGTCCGGCAGCAGTTCGGTGTAGAAAATCCGCCTGAAGGTCGGGTCCTGGTCGGCCGCCCATTCGTCAAACACCAGCACCGGGCGCTCTTCCAGCCAGGCGTTGACCAGAGCCAGGCGCTTGCGTTGCCCGGTCGAGAGGTCGGTGGTGCTGAACTGGCCGTCGGTGATGCTGACCTTGTGCGCAATTTCCAGGCGCTTGAGGTACTGCTCGGCGTCCTGGGGGATGTGCATGTCGCCTTGCACCACGTCATCGAACAGGTAGTAGTCGGCAAAAATAGTGGTGAACAACTGCCGATAGTCATCGCGGGTTTCAGCTGACACGGGCTGGCCATTAAGGCGGATCTCACCCTGTTGCGGTGCATACAGGCCCAGCAGCAACTTGATCAGGGTGGTTTTGCCGCAGCCGTTTTCGCCGACGATAAACACAATGTCGCCTTGTTTGATCGTCAGGTTTACCGGGCCGAGGCGGAACGGGGCGCTGCCGTCCACGGGCGGGAAGCTGTAGCTCACGTCCAGCAGTTGCAGGCTGTTGAGGGTCTTGTCAGGGGCGTCCTGTGCGTTGAGCAGCAGGTGCGGCTCGGGCGAGTTGAACTGTTCGGACAAGTCGGCAATGCGCCGGAAGGCGATTTGCGCACGACTGATGATCGGCAGGGTGCTGATCAAATGTTCCAGCGGGCCTTTCATGTACAGCAACACCAGGACAAAACCGCTGATGACCTCGGGGTTGCCGCTGGGCCAAAACGACTGCATGGCCAGCGCCAGGCCGATGACCACGAAAAACAGCATCGAGCCGAGGCTTTTGGCGATGACAAAGGTGTTGATCGAGCGCACCTGAATGTCGCAGATTTTTTGCGCCGTGCGCTGAATGCCGGAGACAAACATCCGTTGCCGACGCGGGCGGTGGATACGCAGTTCCTTGGCACCTTCGGCAATTGCGTTGTAATGCTTTTGCAGCTCGTCTTCGGCCTCACGGGCTTCAGCAAATCCATTGAGGCCGTAGCCACGGGCGATGTACTGGATCACCGTACCGATGGCAATGGCCACCAGCATCATCACAAACATCGGCCACGACAGCATGGCCAGATAGCCCATGCAGCCCAGGGTCACGGTCAGCGAAATCGCCAGTGGGGCAAAAGCGAAGGCGAAGTCGCTGATGGTGTCGACGTCATGGGTCAGCACCGGAATCAGCCGGTGGCTGCGGTAACGTTCAATGTGCGAGATGGGCGCCGAAAGCACCTTTTCGCCGAGTTCTCGGCGCAGGGTGGCAATGATGTGCTGGCCGACATAATTGCTGCCGATGTCGGAACAAATACTGCTGATCAGCGCCAGCACGCACAGCCCGGCAAACAGCGCGACCACCTGTTGGGTGAGACCGCTTTCGGCGTGCAGGGCACTGTTGATGGTCGCCAGCAGCACCGTCACGCTTAACCCGCCGATCATGCCCAGCACGATCGACAGGCTGACGATCAAACGAAAAGGCTTGAGCAGAATAAACAGTTCTCGAAGAACCCCGGGCGATGTCCGGGGCGTGGCAGGCTGGCTCATAAACAAGAGTTCCTTGGCTCAAGGGAAGGGCAGTCTCTTGTGAACGAGTGATTGAGGTGGGGATTTAGCGTTGATTCCCTTGTAGGAGTTGCCCCGTCTTGGACGCCGCGCTGTCGCGCAGCAAACAGGCCACCGAATATCTTCAGCATCCCCCAATCGGTTCCCTCTCCTTCGGGAGAGGGCTAGGGTGAGGGGGCTCTTAGATCAAGATCAAAAGATCGCGAGCAAGCTCGCTCCTACAAGGCCTTTAGAATCAATCACTTATTTTATGTTTGATAAGAGCGAGCTCGTCTCGCGATCTGTTGATCTTAAAAGATCGCAGCCTTCGTGCCTCGCCAGTTCCTACAGGGGGAGGAGTGGGCTTTAAAGATCGCGCTCAACCCTGAAGCCGATCCAGTCACCACGGGTTTGCGGGTAGATGTCGTTACGATTGCCCGAGCGTGAGAACACCGGGGCTTCGCCCCAGTCATTGCCGCGGATCTGCATCAGTTCGCCTGCGCACTCAGTCACCCAGGCACTGCCATCGGTGGGCGCGCCCACGTAGTCGTTGTGTTTGCAGTCTGCGAGCCATTCGTACACGTTGCCGTGCATGTCATATACGCCAAAGGCGTTGGCCGGGTAGCTGCCGACCGGCGAGCTGTAGCTGTAGCCATCTGCAGGGCCGTAGGTATTGGCGTGCTTGGCGATGCTGTAGGGCTTGCCTTCATCCATCGGGAACGGGAAAGGCCCGGTCGATCCGGCCCTGGCGGCGTATTCGCGGGTGGCCTCGCTGACCATGCGGTACGGCTTGCCGGTCTTTTTCGCCAGCCAGCTGACGTAATGCTTCACGTCTTCAAAGTCCATGCACACCGCAGGCTGACGCGGCCCTTGCGGGTAGCTGGGTTTGCTCGCCGTACATTTGCGCCCGGGGCGGTCGTCGCCGTCGGCAATCTTGACCCCGGCTTCCTTGATATACGCATCAAATTCACCTGCCGTGACCTGAAAGCGACTGATCGCCACCGGCTTACTGAAGGTCACGGTGTGCATCGGGCTTTCATCAGGTTCGCGGCCGACTTCATCGTCAGGGGTGCCCATGACGAAACTGCCCGCCGGCAGCACCACCATTTGCGGGCAGTCTTTACAGTCTTGAAAGACCGTGCCCGGTTCGGCTGCCGGGGCGGCGTGGGCCAGGGCGGGCAGGGCACTGGCGAACAACAGGCAATACAGCGGTTTTAGCGTGGGCATGGTTAAACACTTCACTGGGAGATAGGGTTGGCGGCTTTTTGCACGGTGTCCCAGACCCGCAGGAAATTACCGCTCCAAAGCTTGGCGATGTCGGCTTCTGAATAGCCGCGCTGGAGCAACTCGGCGGTCACGTTGCGGGTCTCGCTCACGTCTTTCCAGCCTTCCAGGCCGCCGCCATCGTTGAAGTCAGAGCTGATACCGACATGGTCGATGCCGATTTTTTTCACCGCGTAGTCAATGGCATCGCCGTAGTCTTTCAAGGTGGCTTTGGGCTCATGCTCGACGATGTCGTACAGCCCGCTGGCGTATTGGCCGAAACGTTGTTCTGGCCACACGGTAATGATCGCGTCACCGGGCATCAGGGCCATTTCGAGGTTGTGCAAGGGCGGCAAATCAAACTGGCTGCGCAGTGTATTGAGCTTGTCCTGGCTGGCCTGGCTCAGCGGGCGCAAGTAAGTGCCGAAACCGACAATTTGCACCACGCCGCCGGTGTCTTTGATCCGTTGCATGTCCTTGTCGCTGAGGTTGCGCGGGATGTCGACCAGCGCCCGTGGGGCAGAGTGCGACGCCACCAGCGGGGTGCGGCTGAGCTGGCTGACTTGCTCCAGCGCTTTGTTCGACATTTGCGAAACGTCGATGATCACGCCCAGATCGTTCAAGCGCTTGACGGCCTGCTTGCCGGTGTCTGACAGGCCGTTGAGGGCGTCGGGGGTGTCATTGAAAAAGGGCAGCGGGCGTGAAGAGTCGGCCCAGTCGTTGTTGCCGACATAGCTGAAGCCGAACATGCGCATGCCGCGCGCAGCCCATTTGTCCAACTGATTCAAGTCATTTCCCAATGGGTAGGCGTTGAGCATGCTGATAAAAATCGCAAACTTGCCTTCGCCGTGCAGGCGCCGGAAATCATCCGGGGTGTAGGCAATCGCCACTTGCTCGGGAAAGTCGCGCACCATGGCACTGATGATGGTGTAGCGCACCTCTTGATCATTACGCGCGGCATCGACAAAGCCAGCGGTTGGACGGTGCGGTGCGTTCGGGCCGTTCCAGATTTCTGGCCAGCCGAAGATCGTCAGCGCGGCGCCCGACAACCGGCCTTTGGCTGCCTTGACCAGGTCGAACTGGCCAGGGCCGTCTTTGTCGACTTCATTGCCTGCGCTGCCGAACTCCAGCGGCACGGTGATATGGCTGTCGAATGACAGCAGACGGTTTTGCAGTTCATCGGCCTGTTTGACGATGCTCAGCGGGTAGCCGGCATTGCCTTTGTAAAACGCGTCCCAGGCCAAAAATCCGCCGCCGATGGCTACGGCCAGCGCCAGAGGAATACCGATAAACAGGGCTTTTTTGCTGCGTGATTTAGTCATCGCCATCTCAGTAGAAATCCGCCGCTATACGGCCTTTGCTATCAGGAGGGGACGAGGGGATGACGCAGAAATTTAGACGGGGGTTTGGGGCGTTGGAGTGATCGTTCTATCTGTGGAACGATCTAATTCAAAATTGCCATCTAGTGATATGGGTGATGCGAATCTATAGTGGTTGCCATGCATGACAGGAGGTGCAACATGAAAAACATTATGGGTCTCTACACCGCGCCACGAGGTCATTGGGTCGGCGATGGCTTCCCGGTGCGCACGTTGTTTTCCTACGACTCTATGGGCAAGCACATCAGCCCGTTCCTTTTGCTGGATTACGCGGGCCCAGCCGAGTTCACGCCGACCACTGAGCGTCGTGGCGTCGGGCAACACCCGCATCGCGGCTTCGAGACAGTGACCATCGTCTATAAAGGCGAAGTTGAACACCGTGACTCCACCGGCAACGGCGGGATCATCGGGCCTGGCGATGTGCAGTGGATGACGGCAGCGTCCGGCATCCTTCACGAAGAGTTCCACTCCGAGGCGTTTGCCCGCAGTGGCGGTGCACTGGAAATGGTCCAGCTGTGGGTGAATCTGCCCGCCAAGGACAAAATGGCCAAGCCGGGTTACCAAGGCATTCTGGACCGCGAAATTCCACAGTTGGCGCTCAAGGACAATGCCGGCACCTTGCGTTTGATTGCCGGTGAGTTCGATGGCAGACGTGGCCCGGCGCGTACGTTCACTGACATCGATGTGTGGGACATACGCCTGAACGCGGGCAAGTCGGCAACCTTTGACCTGCCTGCGGGCCGCAACTCGGCGCTGGTTGTGTTGCACGGCACGGTTGAGGTTAATGGCGCGCAAGCAGTGGGCGAAGGCCAACTGGCGCTGTTCGAACGTGAAGGCACGCAGATAAAACTGCACGCCAGCCACGATGTCGTGTTGTTGATTCTCAGCGGTGAGCCGATCGACGAGCCCATCGTTGGTCACGGTCCGTTTGTGATGAACAGCGAAGCTGAGATCCATCAGGCGTTCAGCGACTTCCGGTCGGGCAAGTTTGGCCGGATGTAACCCAGGATCTTGTAGTCGCTGACGAGGTACGAAGGCTGCGATGGGTTGCGCAGCGACCCCAATCGGCGGTCCTGCGGCCCGCATCGCAGCCTTCGTGCCTCGTCAGCGACTACGGGGTTTTTTGTAACAGCTCGCGAAATTGCGCCAAGGGCACTGGCCTGCTGTGCAGATAGCCTTGATACAAATGGCAGTCCAGTGTTTGCAAATACGTCAATTGCGCCAGTTGCTCAACACCCTCAGCCACCACGGTCAGGCCAAGGCTGTGAGCCATGGCGGCGATGGCGCGGATGATTTCGGCATCGTTGGGGTCCTGAATCGCGTCACGCACAAACGATTGGTCAATCTTCAGGGTGTCCACGGGCAAGCGCTTGAGATGGGTCAGGGAGGAATAACCGGTGCCGAAGTCGTCCATCGCAAAGCTGGCGCCCAGGGCGATCAACTGGTGCATTTTTTCGATGGTGTCTTCAAGGTTTTGAATCACGATGCCTTCGGTGACTTCCAGTTTGAGCATCGAGTAGGGCAGGTGGTGATTCAACAGGCTGCGTTGGACCCGCTCAACAAAGTCGCTCTGCAAAAATTGCCGTGGACTGATGTTGACGCACAGGCTGAAACCCTCCGGGTCGAGCAGGCCTTCTTTGAGCAGTTCGCTGAAAGCACGGCACGCTTCATCGAGCACCCAGGTGCCCGCTTCCAGAATCAGACCGCTGTCTTCGAGGATTTTAATAAACTCGCTGGGTGACTGCGGCCCCAGCTCCGGGTGCGTCCAGCGCAGCAAGGCTTCAGCACCCACGATGCGGTTGCTGCGAGCATCGACTTGCGGTTGAAAGTGCAGGCTGAATTCGCTGCGGGCCAGCGCCTGACGCAAATCGCTTTCCATGCGCATGCGCTGGCTGGCGGCGGTCTGCATTTCAAAGTGAAACAGTTGCGTGGTGTTGCGCCCGGCATCCTTGGCCCGGTAGAGCGCAATGTCGGCGCGTTTGAGTAGGTCGGCCGGGTTGGCGCCGTGGTCGGGAATCAGCGCGATACCAATGCTGGGCGTCACCTGCAGGCGCTGGCCGTCGAGGAACATCGGCTCGGCGAGCAATTGGCGAATGGTGTCGGCGATATGGCACACCGCGTCAGTGACCTCTTGCTGCGAGCCTTTAAGCCCGGTCAGCAGTACCACGAATTCATCACCACCGAGGCGGGCCACGGTGTCTTCACTGCGCACGCTGGCTTCCAGGCGCGCGGTGATGATGCGCAACACCGAATCGCCCACCGGGTGCCCCAATGAGTCGTTGATGTGCTTGAAGTGATCAAGGTCCAGAAACAACAGCGCACCGCGTAAATCATGGCGCTTGAGCAGTGAGGTCTGCTGGCTCAGGCGGTCCATCAGCAGGGCGCGGTTCGGCAAGTTGGTCAAAGGGTCGTGGTACGCCAGGTGCCGGACTTGCGCCTGGGCGCTTTTCAATTGGCTGATGTCGCGGGCGGTCAGCAGCAGGCAGCGCGCTTCTTTGAGGGTAATCATTTCAATCGAAATTTCGACGGTGAGGGGGCTGCCGTTTTTGGCCCGGCCAAGCACCTCGCGGTTGCTGATGCGGCCCTTTTCACGCAGTTCATCAAGCAGCGCCTGACGCTTCGAGCTGTCGCCCCAAATCCCCAGCTCATACGGGCTGCGGCCAATCACTTCGTCGCTGCTGTAGCCGGTCAGCCGGGTGAAGCCGTCATTGACTTCAAGGTAGCGGCCGCTCACCAGTTCGCTGATGGTGATGGCGTCGGGGCTGGAGTGAAAAGCCTTGGCGAATTTTTCTTCGCTGGCCTTGAGCGCGGCTTCGGCCCGCTGTTGCTGGGTAATGTCGCGCAGGGTGGTGACGATGCACGGCTGGCCATTGACCTCGATGTGGCGGCTGGACAACACGCAGGTCAGCGGTTCGCCATTTTTGTGGTGCAAGGTTAACGCCGGGTTGGTCTGTGCCGGGGCGCGGATAATGCGCTGTAACTGGCGCAGGTGCTGGGCGCTGGCGTCGGTCAGGGCGCTGCTGGTGTCTGCGCCTTCTTGCAGGTCGGCCACGGTCCAGCCAAAAGTCTGGGTGAAGCTGGTGTTGATTTCGATAAAGTGCGCGCTGTCTGCGAGCATCACGCAAATAGGGTCGGGGCTGGTCTGGAAGACACTGGCAAACTTTTCTTCTGAGGCGCTCAGGCGCTGTTCGCGCTCTACCTGGTCGGTGATGTCGAGCAGGGTGCCGGCCATGCGCAGCGGTTTGTCCGCTGCATCGCGGTACAGCCGGGCACGGCTTTCCAGGTAGCGCGAGGCGCCGTGAGCCAGCGGCACCCGGTAGGTCAGTTGGTAATTACCGGCCGGGCCTTCGCGCAGCGAGCGGTAGGCATTGCGCATGTTGAAGCGTTCTTCTTCGGGCACGCCTTCGAAAAACGCGTCAAATGATTCGTTGAACGGCTCTGCGGGCAGGCCATGCAGTTGAGCGGCGCGGGCCGAACCATACAGGCGGCCGGTGGGGATGTGCCAGTCCCAGGTACCCAGTTGCGCCGAGTCGAGTGCAAGGTCCAGGCGTTCCTGGCTTTCAATCAGCGCTTGCTCGGCTTCTTTGCGTAGACGGTTGTCGACGAAGGTGCTGATCAGGTACGCCTCGCCCTCCAGTTCGACTTTTTGCGCGCTCAGCATGCCTTCATGAAACTGACCGTGACGGTCGGCCAATTGCACTTCCAGAGTGATCGGTGCGTTCTGCTGACTGACGGCTTTGGTGAATTGCAGGCGCTGCGCCGGGTCTGGCCAGATGCCCAGCTCAACCGTGGTGCGGCCAATGGCTTCGGCGGCGGTCCAGCCCAACTGGCTTTCAAAGCTATGGTTGGCCTCGCTGATCAGCCCGTCTTCGATGCGTACCAGCAAAACCATGTGCGGTGACAACTGAAACAGCGTCGAAAAGCGTTGCTCTGAACTGTTCAGCGCTTGCTGGCGCTGACGTTGCAGGGTGACGTCGCGAATCACCCCCATGATCCGCGGGTTCGGGTCATCGCCGGGGACCTGGCTGCCATGGATCTCCAGCCAGTGCAGGCTGCCATCAGGCCAGCGCACCCGGTAATGAATGGGTTTTAGTAATTGCTTGCCGTTGATAATCGCGGCGAAGGCCTGTTGGGCCTTGGGCCAGTCGTCAAAGGGCAGGGAGGCCAATTGCAGAAGGTTACCGGGCAGCGCAAGGGCTGAATCAAAGCCAAAAAAAACGTGGGCTCCATTCGACCAATGCAAGTCGCCACTGTTGAGTTCCCAGCACCAGGCGCCCAGTTGGGCTGCGTTCATGGCGGTGAGCAGTTGCGTGGCACTCAGCGCGTGATTGTCCAGGGCTGACAGGTCGATATCAGACGCATCAGGGGCAGGGTGCAGCGCATCCGTGGGGTTTGACATTGACTGCAGTCCTTGGGCTGAAAATCTTGAAAACGATCCATGCCTGAACCGGTGTTTTCAGGGTTGCTCAGTGTGCAGCGTGTCGACTTGGGCATCCAGCAGTGTCATGAAAGCGTGTGCGGCGTTCGACAAAGTTCTTTCGGTGTGCACGATATAGCCTAGTTGACGTGTCAGCTGTATGCCCGGCAAGGCGATTGAGGCCACTTGTTCATCGAGCATGGTGCGCGGCAACACGCTCCATGCCAGACCGATGGACACCATCATCTTGATGGTTTCCAGGTAGTTGGTGCTCATGGCGATATTGGGTGTGAGGCCCTGGCCTTCAAACAGGCGCTGCACGATATGGTGAGTAAAGGTGTTGCCCCCCGGAAACACCGCCGGGTGGTGAGCAATGTCCGACATGCTCACGCTGGTTTGCTGAGTGAGGCTGTGCTCGGGCGCCACCACGAAATCCAGCGGGTCGTCCCACACCGGCACCGCGCGAATCAGCGAGTGAGGTTCCGGCGCCAGGGTGATAACGGCCAATTCGGCGCGGCCATGGAGAATTTCTTCGTAGGCAACTTCTGAATCCAGGAACTGAATATCCAGCGCAACCTTGGGATAAGTGCGTGTGAACTCACGCAGCAACGGCGGCAAACGGTGCAGGCCGATATGGTGACTGGTGGCCAGGGTCAGGCGTCCGCTGACCTCACCATTAAGATTGTTGAGCGCCCGTCGAGTGTCATCCAGCACGTTGAGAATCTGGTAGGCGCGTGGCAGTAAGGCCCGGCCCGCCTCGGTCAAACTGACCTCGCGACCCAGCCGGTCAAACAGCCGCAGCTTGAGTTGCTGCTCAATGCTGGCGATACGTTTGCTGATTGCAGGCTGGGTTAAAAACAACCGTTCGGCGGCGCCAGAGAAGCTTCCGGTTTCTGCAATGGCGATGAAAGCGTTGAGATTCGCGAGATCCATCTAAGTGAATTCCTGTTGGTTATCCAAAGCATAAAAAATATGAATTTGAGTTATTCACTGTAACCCCATAGCATCGACCTCACAAGCCAAGTGGTTATTGGCATAGAAAGTAGCTGATGAGGAAACCGTCTGATGGCCGGCAAAACGCTCTACGACAAGCTCTGGGATTCGCATTTGGTCAAACAGCGCGACGATGGTTCTGCGCTGATCTACATCGACCGTCATATCATTCACGAAGTGACGTCGCCGCAAGCCTTTGAAGGCCTGCGTCTGGCCGGGCGCAAGCCTTGGCGCATCGATGCCAACATCGCGACCCCGGACCACAACGTACCGACCACGCCAGAGCGCAAGGGCGGGATCGAAGCGATCGCTGACCAGGTTTCCCGTTTGCAGGTGCAAACCCTCGACGACAACTGCGACGAGTACGGCATCACTGAATTCAAGATGAACGACGTCCGCCAGGGCATCGTGCACGTGATTGGCCCGGAGCAGGGCGCCACCTTGCCAGGCATGACCGTCGTTTGCGGCGACTCGCACACCTCGACCCACGGCGCGTTTGGCGCATTGGCTCACGGTATCGGCACCTCCGAGGTTGAGCATGTGCTCGCCACGCAGTGCCTGGTCGCGAAAAAAATGAAGAACATGCTGGTTTTGGTCGAAGGGCAATTGCCGTTCGGCGTGACCGCCAAAGACATCGTGCTGGCCGTGATTGGCAAAATCGGCACCGCTGGCGGTAATGGCCACGCCATTGAATTTGCCGGTAGCGCGATTCGCGACCTGTCGGTAGAAGGCCGCATGACCATCTGCAACATGTCGATTGAAGCCGGTGCCCGTGTGGGCCTGGTGGCTGCCGACGAAAAAACCGTGGCGTACGTCAAAGGTCGTCCGTTCGCACCCAAAGGCGCTGAGTGGGACTTGGCCGTAGAAGCCTGGAAAGACCTGGTGTCGGATGCCGACGCCACGTTCGACACCGTGGTTGAACTCGATGCTGCCCAGATCAAGCCGCAGGTGAGCTGGGGGACTTCGCCAGAAATGGTCTTGGCCGTGGATCAGAACGTGCCGGATCCGGCGCAGGAAGCTGACTTGGTCAAGCGTGGCTCGATTGAGCGTGCTTTGAAATACATGGGCTTGAACGCCAATCAGGCGATCACCGACATCCAGCTGGACCGCGTGTTCATTGGTTCGTGCACCAACTCGCGGATCGAAGACTTGCGCGCTGCAGCAGTGATTGCCAAAGGTCGCAAAGTAGCCTCGACCATCAAGCAAGCGATTGTGGTGCCGGGTTCGGGCCTGGTTAAAGAGCAGGCCGAGGCTGAAGGCCTGGACAAAATCTTCCTCGAAGCCGGTTTTGAATGGCGTGAGCCAGGTTGCTCGATGTGTCTGGCGATGAACCCGGACCGCCTGGAGTCGGGCGAGCACTGCGCTTCGACCTCCAACCGCAACTTCGAAGGCCGTCAGGGTGCCGGTGGTCGTACTCACCTGGTGAGCCCGGCCATGGCCGCTGCCGCGGCGGTAAACGGTCGCTTTATCGACGTCCGTGAATTGATTTAAGGAGCGCAGCATGAAAGCTTTTACCCAGCACACCGGGCTTGTCGCACCTTTGGATCGCGCCAACGTCGACACCGACCAGATCATCCCCAAGCAGTTTTTGAAGTCGATCAAACGCACCGGCTTCGGCCCGAACCTGTTTGACGAGTGGCGCTACCTGGACGTTGGCCAGCCTTACCAGGACAACTCCAAGCGCCCCTTGAACAAGGACTTCGTGCTCAACGCCGAGCGCTATCAGGGCGCCAGCGTGTTGTTGGCCCGTGAAAACTTCGGCTGCGGCTCCAGCCGTGAACACGCCCCTTGGGCCCTGGAAGAGTACGGCTTTCGCAGCATCATCGCGCCGAGCTACGCCGACATCTTCTTCAACAACAGCTTCAAAAACGGCCTGTTGCCGATTATTTTGAGCGACGCTGAAGTGGACGATCTGTTCGCCCAGGTTGAAGCGACGCCGGGTTATCAGCTCAACATCGACCTGCAAGCCCAGACCGTGACCCGTCCTGACGGTAAAGTGTTGAACTTTGAGATCGATGCGTTCCGCAAGCATTGCCTGCTCAACGGCCTGGATGACATCGGCTTGACCTTGCAGGACAGCGATTCGATTGCAGCGTTTGAAAGCAAGCACCGCGCAAGCCAGCCGTGGTTGTTCCGTGACGCTTAAGCACTAAACCTTGTAGGAGCTGGCGCAGCCTGCGATCTTTTCTAAAGATCAAAAGATCGCAGGCTGCGCCAGCTCCTACGGGGCATTGATGGTTAAATTTTCAGGATGCGCCTGCGGGGGCATCAACCGACAAGACAGAGGAACACAT
Organism: Pseudomonas helleri; assembly: GCF_045830615.1. Taxonomy (NCBI): domain Bacteria; kingdom Pseudomonadati; phylum Pseudomonadota; class Gammaproteobacteria; order Pseudomonadales; family Pseudomonadaceae; genus Pseudomonas; species Pseudomonas helleri. The sequence goes on from NZ_CP174501.1 coordinate 2,156,678, forward strand.
GAGCAAGCAGATTCTGATTCTCCCAGGCGACGGTATTGGCCCAGAAATCATGGCTCAGGCAGTCAAAGTGCTTGAACTGGCCAATGACAAGTTTCAGCTCGGCTTTGAGCTGACTCACGACGTGATCGGCGGCGCAGCCATCGACAAGCACGGCGTGCCGCTGGCTGACGAGACCCTGGAACGTGCTCGTGCTGCTGACGCTGTATTGCTGGGCGCCGTGGGTGGCCCGAAGTGGGACACCATCGAGCGTGACATTCGCCCTGAGCGCGGCCTGTTGAAAATCCGTTCGCAACTGGGCCTGTTCGGTAACCTGCGCCCGGCTATTTTGTATCCGCAACTGGCGGATGCATCGAGCCTCAAGCCTGAAATCGTTGCAGGTCTGGACATCCTGATCGTTCGTGAGCTGACGGGCGGTATCTACTTCGGCGCGCCGCGCGGTACTCGCGAGCTGGAAAACGGCGAGCGTCAGTCGTATGACACGCTGCCGTACAGCGAAAGCGAAATCCGCCGCATTGCCCGCGTCGGTTTCGACATGGCCCGCGTGCGTGGTAAAAAACTGTGTTCGGTCGACAAAGCCAACGTATTGGCCTCAAGCCAACTGTGGCGAGAAGTGGTCGAGCAAGTGGCCAAGGACTACCCGGACGTAGAGCTGAGCCATATGTATGTCGACAACGCGGCGATGCAACTGGTGCGTGCACCCAAGCAGTTCGACGTGATCGTCACCGACAACATGTTCGGCGACATTCTGTCTGACGAAGCCTCGATGCTCACCGGCTCTATCGGCATGCTGCCGTCGGCCTCGCTGGATGCCAACAACAAAGGCATGTACGAGCCGTGCCACGGTTCGGCGCCGGACATCGCTGGCAAAGGCATTGCCAACCCGCTGGCGACCATTTTGTCGGTGTCGATGATGCTGCGTTACAGCTTCAATCAGCAGGCTGCCGCTGACGCCATCGAGCAGGCCGTGAGCCTGGTTTTGGACCAGGGACTGCGTACCGGTGACATCTGGTCGACCGGTTGCACCAAGGTCGGTACACAGGAAATGGGCGATGCAGTAGTCGCGGCGCTACAGAATCTGTAATCTCTCGGGCCCGTTACTTCCTGTTGGTGGAAGTAACGACCCCACTTTTTGTTAAAGGTGTAGTTGCGATGAAACGTGTAGGTCTTGTCGGTTGGCGCGGTATGGTTGGTTCCGTGCTCATGCAGCGGATGCTGGAAGAGCAGGATTTCGATCTTATTGAGCCGGTGTTTTTCACTACCTCCAATGTCGGTGGGCAGGGTCCTTCCGTGGGCAAGGACATTGCCCCGCTGAAGGATGCTTACAGCATTGAAGAGTTAAAAACCCTCGATGTGATTCTGACCTGCCAGGGCGGCGACTACACCAATGAGGTGTTCCCAAAGCTGCGTGAGGCGGGTTGGCAAGGTTACTGGATCGATGCGGCGTCGAGCCTGCGCATGCAGGATGACGCGGTCATTATTCTGGATCCGGTCAACCGCAAGGTCATCGACCAGCAACTGGATGCAGGCACCAAGAACTACATCGGTGGCAACTGCACCGTCAGCTTGATGCTGATGGGCCTGGGCGGTCTGTTCGAAGCCGGTCTGGTCGAGTGGATGAGCGCCATGACTTATCAGGCGGCTTCCGGTGCCGGTGCGCAGAACATGCGTGAGCTGATCAAGCAGATGGGCGCAACCCACGCTGCGGTCGCCGATCAACTGGCTGACCCGGCCAGCGCCATTCTCGATATCGACCGCCGTGTGGCTGAAGCCATGCGCAGCGATGCCTACCCGACCGAAAACTTCGGCGTGCCATTGGCTGGCAGCTTGATCCCTTGGATCGACAAAGAACTGCCAAACGGCCAGAGCCGCGAAGAGTGGAAAGCGCAAGCTGAAACCAACAAGATCCTGGGTCGCTTCAAAAACCCGGTTCCGGTTGACGGCATCTGCGTACGTATCGGTGCGATGCGTTGCCACAGCCAGGCCTTGACCATCAAGCTGAACAAAGATGTGCCGATTGCGGACATCGAAGGCTTGATCAGCCAGCACAACCCTTGGGTCAAACTGGTGCCGAACCAGCGTGAAATCAGCATGCAAGAGCTGAGCCCGACCAAGGTTACAGGCACCCTGAACGTGCCGGTTGGCCGTCTGCGCAAACTGAACATGGGTTCGCAGTTCCTCGGTGCATTCACCGTGGGCGACCAGTTGCTGTGGGGTGCGGCTGAGCCGTTGCGCCGCATGCTGCGGATTCTGCTGGAGCGTTAATCGCCCCGGTTGCAATCAAAACCCGCGTCTCGCAAGGGCCGCGGGTTTTTTTATCCATGCGCTATTGTCATCCATGGCGCTACAAAGCGCTGTCCGTTGCCTCCATCGGTGGCTCCCGGTACAGTGCCGCTCCCCACGTTTCGCCTGAGGTAGACACATGAACCAGTCCTTTGATATCGCCGTCGTCGGCGCCACCGGCACTGTCGGCGAAACACTTGTGCAAATCCTTGAAGAGCGAGACTTCCCGGTTGCCAACTTGCATCTGCTGGCCAGCAGCGAGTCGGCCGGCAGTTCGGTGCCTTTTCGGGGTAAAAACGTCAGAGTGCGTGAAGTCGACGAATTCGACTTCAGCAAAGCCAAGCTTGTATTTTTTGCCGCAGGCCCTGCCGTGACCTTGAGCTTTGCCGCCAAGGCCCGTGCGGCCGGTTGCAGCGTGATCGACTTGTCGGGCGCATTGCCAGCCGACCAGGCCCCGCAAATCGTGCCTGAGTCCAATGGGCATATCCTGGCCGGGCTTGTGCAACCGTTCCAGATCAGCAGCCCAAGCCCTTCGGCCACCGCGCTGGCGGTAGTGCTGGCGCCACTGCGTCAATTGCTGGATTTGCAGCGCGTCACGGTCACCGCCTGCCTGGCGGTGTCGGCCCAAGGTCGCGAAGCGGTATCTGAATTGGCCCGCCAAACCACGTCACTGCTGAATATGCACCCGCTGGAAACTCGTTTTTTCGACCGTCAGATGGCGTTTAACTTGCTGGCGCAGGTAGGCAAGCCGGATGAACAGGGGCATGTGCCGCTGGAAAAACGCCTGGTTACCGAGCTGCGTGAAGTGCTCGGCATGCCGGGCCTGAAAGTTTCCGTGACGTGCATTCAAGCTCCGGTATTTTTTGGCGATAGCTATAGTGTGTCGTTACAACTGGCTGCGCCGGTTGACCTGCAGGCCGTCAATGCTGCGCTTGAAGCCGGTGAGGGGATTGAGTGGGTAGAGGCTGATGACTACCCGACAGCCGTAGGTGATGCGGTGGGGCAAGACGTGGTGTATGTCGGCCGCGTTCGCCACGGTGTCGACGACAGCAGTGAACTAAATCTGTGGCTGGCGTCAGATAACGTACGCAAAGGCGCGGCATTGAACGCCGTACAACTGGCTGAGTTGTTGATAAAAGACCCACTGTAAAAGATACTTGGCGTCGCTATTTGGCAGGTTTGCCGAGGCGGCGTCGCAGTCAAGCTGCTGTCAGGGCTTACAGATTCAATGAGGCAATGCGCGGGTCGATGACAGCCCTCGCATGTCGTCAGGCAGCAGCTTTACAGGTCTCGTGGGACGAGGCCTGTACCAATAAGGAAGAGGCTATGGTTCAGGTTCGCAAATTAGTGTTAGCAATAGCCGCCGCTTCGGCGCTGTCATCCGGTATGGCGCAGGCGCTTGGGCTCGGCGAGCTGACCCTGAAGTCGACGCAGAACCAGCCACTGCTGGCAGAGATTGAGCTGCTGGACGTCAAGGACCTGAGCGCTGCCGAAGTAGTGCCCAGCCTGGCCCCGGCAGACGAATTTACCAAAGCCGGGGTGCCGCATCCGGCGTATCTGAACGACCTGCGTTTTACCCCGGTGATCAATCCCAACGGCAAGAGCGTGCTGCGGGTTACCTCCAGCCAGCCGTTGTCGGAACCTTTCGTAAAATTTCTGGTGCAAGTCATGTGGCCCAATGGCCGCTTGATGCGTGACTACAGCGTCCTGCTGGACCCCGCTAAATATTCGCCACAAACTGCAGCCGCTGCGGCGACAGCTTCGGCTACCGCAGCCAGTACGGCTGGCGGGGAAGCAGGGCAATACACCACGTCTGCCCGTGACACTCTGTGGGAAATTGCCGCCAAGGCGCGCAATGGGGGTTCAGTGCAGCAAACCATGCTGGCGATTCAGGCGCTCAACCCCGATGCCTTTATCGGCGGCAACATCAACCGTTTGAAAACCGGCCAGGTGCTGCGTTTGCCGACGGCGGCGCAAAGTGTCGAGCTGGCCCAGTCCAGGGCAATTGCTGAAGTCGCAACGCAGAACGCTGACTGGCGCAGTGGTCGGCGTACCGCGCCACGCGCTCAGCAACTGGATGCCACCGCGCGCAAACCGGCAGCCACGGCGCAGCCCAAAGCTGAAGTCAAAGATGGCTTGAGCCTGGTTGCAGGGCAGGCGGGCAAGGGCGCGGGCAGTGACGCCAAGAATGTCAGCGACAAACTGGCGATGACCCAGGAAAGCCTAGACAGCAGTCGTCGGCAAAGTGCCGAGTTGCAAAGCCGGGTACAAGACCTGCAAAGCCAGGTCGACAAGTTGCAACGCTTGATCGAATTGAAAAACAACCAGTTGGCCAAGTTGCAGGGTGAAGCTCCCGCGCCGCTCGACGCCAGCGCTGCGTTGCCAGCCAGCTTGGTGGGTGAGGCGGCAGACACACCTGAAGACGATATCGCTCCGGCCACTGAAGGGGCCCCGGCAACCGCTGTAGCACCGGCTCCGGGCGATACGCTCAGTGATGAACGCAAGATCCAGGACCTGCTCGCCAGCCCGATGCTGACGGCCGCCGTGGGTGGCGCAGCGGTCTTGTTGCTGTTGCTCTTGTTGCTGCTGCTGGTACGTCGGCGCAAGGCCCAGCAAGCGGCCGAGCGCCATGCGCGTATGGCGCGGGCGCTGGAAGAAGAGCCTGAGTTCGCGGCAGACTTCGACCTGCCAGAAAGCAGCTTTGAAGGCATTGAAGTGGCATCGCCGAGCGTTCATCTGGACGCCGCTCCAGCGCCTGCAGCTGCGCCGACCCCGACCCCGGCTCCGGCCGCAGTGGTCGCGCCTGTCGCGCCGGTGGCTGCACCCGCCAAGTCAGGCGCTGAAGTGCTGGTTGAAGCGGAGCAATTGATTCAGCAGCACCAGTTCCATGAAGCGGCCGGGTTGCTCGAAAGTGCCATCAGCCATGCACCGCAGCGCAGCGACCTGCGTTTGAAATTGATGCAGGTCTATGGCGAGTTGGGCGAGCGTGAGGCCTTTATCGCGCAAGAGCGCCAACTGGTTGCCAATGGCAAAAACTACGCCGAAGTGGCGCAGCTCAAGGTGCGTTACCCGGCCATGGCTGCGGTGGCGGCAGGGATTGTCGCGGCAGCGGTGGCTTCGCAGTTCCAGGCTGATTTCGTCAAAGAAATGATGCGCGACGACCGGGTTGTCGAGCCTGAGCCCGAACTCAAGCCGGCACCCGTGGTCACGCCCCCAGTTGAAGAGTTTGACCACGACTTCGACTTGAGTCTCGATGATCTGGAAGCGGTATCGCCGACCCAGGTCTCGCCTGAGCAGGGGCTTGATGACCTGGTTGATGCGAACGAGCAGAGCTTCGATGCGGTGCTTGAGCAGCAGGCTGAAACCCAAGCTGCGCTGGACAAGGCTGCGGATTTTGACCTCGACCTGCCGGATGACTTTGATTTGTCCCTGGCAGAAGAAGCGCCAGCGGTGCCTGAAGTGCCGGACAGCTTCTCGATGGAACTGGACAAGGTAAACGCTGAATTGCAGCGCTTGTCCCAGAGCCTGGAAGAGCCAGCGATGGCCGAGCCGTTTGCCGGAGCTGTAGCGGGCACTGACGAAGAGCCGGAGTTCGACTTCCTGTCGGGCGCCGATGAGGCCGCGACCAAGCTTGACCTGGCCCAGGCTTACATCGACATGGGCGACGACGAAGGCGCGCGTGACATCCTGACCGAAGTCATGGGTGAGGGCAGCCCGGAGCAACAGGCCGAGGCCATCGAACTGCTCTCCCGCCTGGCCTGACCCCACCCTGTAGGAGGGGCCGCCCCGTCTTCGACGCCGCGCTGTCGCGCAGCAAACAGGACAGCGAGTATCTTCAGCATCCCCCAATCGGTTCCCTCTCCTTCGGGAGAGGCGTGGTGAGGGGGCTCTTGACTTGAGTACATATCCGTTGCTGCGGCAACGGCCACTTAGGGTTCCGGCCTTACGCCGCGTCACTTTGCAAAAGCGGCAAAGTAACCAAAACGCTTTTGCCCCTACCCCTCGGTGCCTCGCTTTGGCTCGGCATGCCCTCACCACAGGCCTTGCTCCGTAGGCCCGCCGCGATCGGCCATCCATGGCCGTGTCGCGGCTAACCCGGCGTCCTGCCGGGTTACCCACTGCGCAAAACCTGCGTTCGGCCAGCGTGGTTTAATGGGGCCTTTTAGATCAAGATCAAAAGCAAGATCTAGATCAAAAGATCGCGAGCAAGCTCGCTCCGATAAAGACTTTAAAATCAATCACTTATTTTGTGTTTGATAGGAGCTGTCGAGGAACGAAGGCTGCGCTCTTTTGATTTTCAAAGCAGAAAGCTCGCCGTGTTTACCGGCGTCAACATCAAAAGATCGCAGCCTGCGGCAGCTCCTGCAGAGTAAGGAGTGCGCAGCGCATTTTGATTTGATTCATGGCGTCTTCGCGGGTGGGCCTTATAATGGCCGCCTTTGCGTTTATGAGCAGGCTGTAACTCCTTGGCAAATATAGATAACCCGGCAGCCGAAATGGCCGCCGAAGGCTTTTTCCGCATCGCCCTGGGCGTTGAATATAAAGGTTCGCGCTACAGCGGCTGGCAACGTCAGGCCAATGGCGTGCTGACGGTTCAAGAAACCCTTGAAAACGCGCTATCAAAAGTCGCCGACTCGCCGGTGTCGTTGATGTGTGCCGGGCGTACTGACGCCGGGGTACATGCCTGCGGGCAGGTGGTGCACTTTGATACCCAGGCCGAACGCTCATTGAAGGCGTGGGTCATGGGCGCCAATATCAATTTGCCCCACGACATCAGTGTCAGTTGGGCAAAGGTGATGCCGGCGAACTTCCATGCGCGTTTCAAGGCGATCGCCCGGCGTTATCGCTACGTGATCTACAACGATCCGATTCGCCCCGCGCACCTCAACCAGGAAATCACCTGGAACCACCGCCCGCTGGACGTCGAGCGCATGGCGCAAGCCGCGCAATACCTGCTCGGCGTACATGACTTCAGTGCCTTCCGTGCCGGCCAATGCCAGGCCAAATCGCCGATCAAGGAACTGCATCACCTGCGTGTGACGCGCCACGGGCAGATGATCGTGCTGGATATCCGCGCCAGCGCCTTTTTGCATCACATGGTGCGCAACATTGCCGGGGTGCTGATGACCATCGGTTCTGGCGAGCGTCCGGTGGAATGGATCAAAGAAGTGCTGGAGAGCCGTGAGCGTCGCTCAGGCGGCGTGACAGCGCATCCTTACGGGCTGTATCTGGTGCAGGTGGAATACCGCGACGAGTTCCCGTTGCCCGAGCGTTACATTGGCCCACATTTCTTGACCGGTTTTAGCGAACTCGACGGCTGACGCACGGGTAAGCATTTGTTAACATCCGGCACTTTCACGCTCGTGCTCAGGGGTATCGCTTACATGTCAGCCGTTCGCAGCAAGATCTGCGGGATTACCCGCATAGATGACGCACTGGCCGCCGTGGCCGCCGGGGCTGATGCGATTGGCTTTGTGTTTTACGCCAAAAGCCCGCGTGCGGTGACTGCCGCGCAGGCGCGGGCCATCATTGCCGCGCTGCCGCCGTTTGTGACCACCGTGGGCCTGTTTGTGAATGCCAGCGCCTGTGAACTGAACGAAACGCTGGATGCTGTGCCGCTGGACTTGCTGCAATTTCACGGCGATGAAACCCCGGAGCAGTGCGAGGGCTATCACCGGCCCTACATCAAGGCGCTGCGGGTCAAAGCCGGGGACGACATTGCTGCGGCGTGTGCAGCTTACGCCTCGGCCAGCGGGATTTTGCTCGACACCTACGTTGAGGGCGTGCCGGGTGGAACCGGGCAGGCCTTTGACTGGTCTCTGATACCTCAAGGGTTAAGCAAGCCGATTATTTTGGCTGGCGGCCTGTCCGTGCAGAACGTGGCGCAAGCCATTGCTCAGGTGCAGCCTTACGCTGTTGACGTCAGCGGTGGCGTAGAAAAGAGCAAAGGCATCAAGGATCACGATACGATTCGGGCCTTTATGCAGGCTGTACGCGCAACAAACTGATACTCGATGTGACGGTTGGCAGCCTGCCACCGTCCATCATTACCGCTCAGTGATACGGGTGGGCCCGGTGACATGACGGGCAGAAATTAAAGCGCCAACCGCTTCAGGGCGTGTTGTCGGGAAGGCTGAGGGTTGAAAGGGATGCGCTGGTTTGCCATGGCTGACCGCTGTTCCCGGACAATCATCGCCACACACTTATTGAATTAAGCTCAAGGGCATACACGGGGCCTGAACCGCAGTGTTCAGGTCGCCGGTACTGGAGAAAAAAAGCATGAGCAACTGGTTGGTAGACAAGCTGATTCCTTCGATCATGCGTTCCGAGGTCAAAAAGAGCTCGGTACCTGAAGGCCTGTGGCACAAATGCCCGTCTTGTGACGCTGTGCTTTACCGTCCAGAGCTGGAAAAGACCCTGGACGTTTGCCCCAAGTGCAATCACCACATGCGCATCGACGCACGTGCACGCATCAACATCTTCCTGGACGCTGACGGTCGCAACGAATTGGGCGCTGATCTGGAGCCTGTAGACCGCCTCAAGTTCCGCGACAGCAAAAAGTACAAGGACCGCATCGTCGGCGCGCAAAAGCAGACCGGCGAAAAAGACGCTCTGGTGTCCATGAGCGGTACCCTGCTGGGCATGCCGATTGTGGTATCGGCGTTTGAGTTCTCCTTCATGGGTGGCTCGATGGGTGCCATCGTCGGTGAGCGCTTCGTTCGCGCCGCCAACTATGCCCTCGAAAACCGCTGCCCGATGGTCTGCTTCTCCGCTTCCGGCGGTGCGCGCATGCAAGAAGCGCTGATCTCCCTGATGCAAATGGCCAAGACCTCTGCGGTACTGGCGCGTCTGCGTGAAGAAGGCATTCCGTTTATCTCGGTATTGACTGACCCGGTGTACGGCGGTGTTTCGGCCAGCCTGGCGATGTTGGGTGACGTGATCGTGGCTGAGCCAAAAGCGCTGATCGGTTTCGCCGGTCCGCGAGTGATTGAGCAAACCGTTCGCGAAAAACTGCCAGAAGGCTTCCAGCGCAGCGAATTCCTGCTGGAGCATGGCGCCATTGACCTGATTATTTCGCGTCAGGAACTGCGTCCGCGCCTGGGTAACCTGCTGGCACAAATGATGGGCCTGCCAACACCTGAGTTTGTGGCTGTGCCTGTTGAAACCGTCGTTGTCCCACCGGCACCTGCAAACCTATGACCCAGCGCACCCTTGGCGAGTGGCTCGCCTATCTTGAACAGTTGCATCCGGCTGCCATCGACATGGGGCTGGACCGCGCACGAGAGGTAACGAACCGCATGGGCTTGCAAAAGCCCGCGCCATGGGTGGTGACAGTCACTGGCACCAACGGTAAAGGTTCGACCTGTGCATTCGTTGCCTCGTTGCTGCGTGCGCAAGGGCTCAAGGTCGGGGTTTACAACTCGCCGCATCTGCTGCGCTATAACGAGCGTGTGCAGATCGAGGGGGTTGAAGTCTCGGACTCGCAGTTGTGCGAAGCCTTTGAGGCGTTGAACGCCGGTCGCGGGGAAACATCCCTGACCTACTTTGAGATGGGCACGCTGGCTGCGTTCTGGCTGTTCGAGCGCGCACAACTGGACGTTGTGGTGCTTGAAGTCGGGCTGGGCGGGCGACTGGATGCGGTCAACCTGGTTGACGCTGACATGGCGCTGGTCACCAGCATTGGCGTGGATCACGTGGAGTACCTCGGTAATACCCGTGAATCTGTTGCCTATGAAAAGGCCGGGATTTTCCGCCAGGGCAAGCCGGCCTTGTGCGGTGATCTTGACCCGCCTCAACCTCTGCTCGACAAAGCCAAAGAGCTGGATTGCCCGTTGTTGCTGCGCGGGCGTGATTTTAATCTGACCATTGCCGACACTGTCTGGCATTGGCAGGGGCGTGATGCACAAGGGCAAACGCTCGAGCTGCGCGATTTGCCGCTGCTGGATCTGCCCATGGAAAACGCAGCGCTGGCGCTTCAGGCCTATGCCCTGACGCAGTGGCCTTGGGATCCGCAGACGGTGACCAAGGCGCTGTTGGCGACCAAGGTCACCGGGCGTCTTGATCGTCGCCAGGTCAACTGGAATGGCAAGCCGCTGAGCCTGTTGCTGGATGTCGGCCATAACGGCCATGCTGCCGAGTATTTACGCAAGCGTTTGCAACAACGACCGTTGGCGGGCAAGCGTTTGGCGGTGTTTGGTCTGCTGGCAGGCAAGGATCTGGATGCCGTTGTGTCGCAACTCACTGATGTCGTCGAACATTGGGCAGTCGCGCCACTGAACACCGGGCGTTCGCGCCCTACGGCTGAGTTGCAGGCTGCGCTGCAAGTTTTGGGCGCATCGGTTACCCCGTACGACAGTGTTGATGCAGCACTTGAGGCACAGTGCGAACGGGCTGCGCCGCAAGACGAAATTTTGCTGTTCGGGTCATTTTATTGTGTCGCTCAGGCGCTTGAATGGCTGGAGCGGCGCGCCAAGGAGGAGGCTGCAAATGGCTTTGCTGGATAAGGTATTCAAGCAGCGGATGGTCGGCGCGCTGGTGCTGATCGCTCTGGCGGTGATTTTTCTGCCTATGCTGTTTTCGCGTCAGGATGAGCAGCGCCAGGTTCAGGTCGATGCACCGACGGCGCCACAAGCGCCCGTCATGCCGCAGGTTCAGGTAGAGCCTGTGCCGGTGCCAGAGCCGCAAGTTATTGAGCAAGAGCCGGAACTGCCGGTCGAGCAAGCCGTGGTTGCAGCGCCAAAACCTGCGCCTGCACCTGCTCCGGCGCCGGTTGCACCAGTGGTCAGCAAACCGGTAGCGCCCGCCAAGCCGCCTGCAGTCACGCCAGCGCAAACGGTGGCGCAGCCGCCAGCCAAGCTCGACACCACGCAAAAGCGTGTAGACCCTAACGGTTTGCCCATCAGTTGGTCGATCCAGTTGGTGAGTCTGTCCAATCGTGCCAGCGCCGATAACTTGCAAAAAACCCTTCGTAATCAAGGTTATAACGCTTACGTTCGATCGTCTGGCGGGATGAACCGGGTTTTTGTAGGGCCGTTGCTGGAACGTGCAGAGGCCGATCGGATGCGTGACATTCTCGACAAGCAGCAAAATCTCAAGGGTTTTGTGGTGCGCTTCCAGCCTGAGCGTGGCTAAGCGCATAAAAAGGTTGGGTCTGATAGCCAATGCACTGATAAATCGCCTGACTTGAGAGGCGGCGCTCTGCTAAAATGCGCCGCCTTATCTGTCTGTAGACTGAACTGTGCCATTTACCTGGGTTGACTGGGCGATCGTTGCAATCATCGCCATTTCTGCATTGATCAGCTTGAAGCGCGGCTTCGTAAAAGAAGCGCTGTCGCTGTGCACCTGGATCATTGCCGGGGTTGTCGCCTGGATGTTCGGCGGTTCGTTGTCACAGTACCTCGCCGGGTACATCGAAACACCTTCCGCCCGCATCATCGCCGGGTGCACCATCATGTTTGTCGCCACCTTGCTGGTAGGCGCAATGATCAACTTTCTTATCGGCGAACTGATTCGCGTCACCGGGTTGTCCGGGACCGATCGTTTTCTCGGCATGGCCTTTGGCGCTGCGCGTGGCGCGTTGCTGGTGGTCGTGGGGGTCGGGCTCTTGAGCCTGGGGCCGGTGCAGCAAGACTCGTGGTGGCAGGAGTCCAGGCTCATGCCACAATTTCTATTGGTTGCCGATTGGTCGAAAAACCTCATTTTGGGGTGGAGTAGCCAATGGTTGGCCAGCGGTATCAGCGCACCTGCTGATCTACCGTTCAAGGAGCACCTCTTGCCGGCTATCCAGCCCAAGTGAGCGGTGTTCAGTTCAGATCCATTAAGTAGGGGTTGCGTCGCATGTGTGGCATCGTCGGTATCGTCGGTAAGTCGAACGTCAATCAGGCGCTGTATGACGCGCTAACCGTCCTCCAGCACCGCGGCCAGGATGCTGCCGGTATTGTAACCAGCCATAACGGCCGGTTATTCCTGCGCAAGGACAACGGGTTGGTGCGGGATGTGTTTCATCAGCGCCACATGCAGCGCCTGGTTGGTAACGTGGGCATCGGCCATGTGCGTTATCCAACAGCAGGTAGCTCGACTTCAGCAGAGGCACAGCCGTTTTACGTCAACTCGCCGTATGGCATCACCTTGGCGCACAACGGCAACCTGACCAACGTTGAACAGCTGGCCAAGGAGATTTACGAATCTGACTTGCGTCACGTCAACACCAACTCGGACTCGGAAGTACTGCTCAACGTTTTCGCCCATGAATTGGCGCAGCGTGGCAAGTTGCAGCCGACCGAAGAAGACGTATTCGCCGCTGTGACTGACGTGCACAACCGTTGCCGCGGTGGTTATGCCGTGGTGGCGATGATCACCGGTTACGGTATCGTCGGTTTCCGCGATCCTAACGGCATCCGCCCGATCGTGTTCGGCCAGCGTCACACCGACGAAGGCGTCGAGTACATGATCGCTTCCGAAAGCGTGTCGCTCGACGTGCTGGGCTTTACCCTGATTCGCGACCTGGCGCCGGGCGAAGCGGTTTACATCACTGAAGACGGCAAGCTGCACACCCGTCAGTGCGCAGTAAATCCGCAACTGACCCCGTGCATCTTCGAACACGTGTACCTGGCGCGTCCGGACTCGATCATCGACGGCGTTTCGGTGTACAAGGCGCGTCTGCGCATGGGCGAAAAGCTGGCCGAGAAGATCCTGCGCGAGCGTCCAGACCACGACATCGACGTGGTCATCCCGATCCCGGACACCAGCCGTACTGCTGCGCTGGAGCTGGCGAACCACCTGGGCGTCAAGTTCCGCGAAGGCTTCGTTAAAAACCGTTACATCGGCCGTACCTTCATCATGCCGGGCCAGGCTGCACGTAAAAAATCCGTGCGCCAGAAGCTCAACGCCATCGAACTGGAGTTCCGTGGCAAGAACGTGATGCTGGTCGATGACTCGATCGTACGTGGCACCACCTGCAAGCAGATCATTCAGATGGCCCGTGAAGCGGGTGCGAAGAATGTTTACTTCTGCTCGGCAGCCCCGGCTGTTCGCTACCCGAACGTGTACGGCATCGACATGCCAAGCGCCCACGAACTGATCGCTCACAACCGTACCACCCAGGACGTGGCTGACCTGATCGGCGCTGACTGGCTGATCTATCAAGACCTGCCAGACCTGATCGAAGCGGTCGGTGGCGGCAAGATCAAGATCGAGAAATTTGACTGCGCGGTGTTTGACGGCAAGTACGTGACCGGCGACATTGACGAGAACTACCTGGATCGCATCGAGCGTGCGCGCAATGATGCCTCCAAGGTGATTGCTCAAGGCGTCGGTGCAACGATAGGCTTGTACAACAACTAAGCTTCAACACACCGGCCCTGATGGGCCGGTTTGCATTGTTCTTACTTAAAAGCATTTATATACAAGGCAAGGAGTGGGCAGCATGAGTCAGGATTGGGATGCCGGTCGGCTGGACAGCGACCTCGAGGGCGTAGCGTTCGACACCTTGGCTGTGCGTGCTGGCCAGCACCGTTCGCCAGAAGGCGAGCACGGTGATGCAATGTACCTGACCTCCAGCTACGTGTTCCGCACGGCTGCCGATGCGGCGGCGCGGTTTTCGGGTGAGGTCCCGGGCAATGTTTATTCGCGTTACACCAACCCTACGGTGCGTGCGTTCGAAGAGCGTATCGCGGCACTGGAAGGGGCGGAGCAGGCCGTTGCCACGGCAACCGGCATGGCCGCCATTTTGTCGGTGGTGATGAGCTTGTGCAGCGCTGGAGACCACGTGCTGGTTTCGCGCAGCGTCTTTGGTTCGACCATTAGCCTGTTCGAAAAATACTTCAAGCGCTTTGGCATTGAGGTGGACTACGTGCCGCTGGCCGAACTGCAAGGATGGGATGCGGCGATCAAGCCGAACACCAAATTGCTGTTTGTGGAGTCGCCGTCCAACCCCTTGGCGGAACTGGTAGACATCACTGCGCTGGCAGAAATTGCCCATGCCAAGGGTGCGCTGCTGGTGGTCGACAACTGCTTCTGCACGCCAGCCTTGCAGCAGCCGGTCAAGCTGGGCGCTGACATCGTTGTGCATTCGGCAACCAAGTTCATCGACGGCCAGGGCCGTTGCATGGGCGGTGTTGTGGCGGGGCGCAGCGAACTGATGAAAGAAGTCGTCGGCTTTTTGCGCACTGCCGGGCCGACCCTGAGCCCGTTCAACGCCTGGATCTTCCTCAAAGGTCTGGAAACCCTCAACCTGCGTATGCGCGCGCACTGCGCCAGCGCCCTGGCCCTGGCCGAGTGGCTGGAGCAGCAGGACGGCGTCGAGAAAGTTCACTACGCGGGCCTCAAGAGCCACCCGCAGCATGCATTGGCCCAGCGCCAGCAGCGCGGCTTCGGTGCAGTGGTCAGCTTTGAAGTCAAAGGCGGCAAAGAGGGCGCCTGGCGCTTTATCGACGCCACCCGCCTGATTTCCATCACCGCCAACCTGGGTGATAGCAAAACCACCATCACCCACCCGGCGACCACCTCCCACGGTCGTCTGGCGCCACAAGAGCGCGAAGCGGCCGGCATCCGTGACAGCCTGATCCGCATTGCGGTCGGCCTGGAAGACGTAGCTGACCTGCAAGCTGACCTGTCGCGAGGCTTGGCCGTACTGTGACCGAATGGGCGCTTGAATCAGCGATTGAGGGCAATGGCCGTGTAGCACTGGTGACCGGTGCTGCACGCGGCATTGGCCTGGGGATTGCGGCGTGGTTGATCAGTGAAGGCTGGCAAGTGGTGCTGACCGACATTGATCGTGCGCGTGGCTCAAAAGTGGTCAAGGCGCTGGGTGACAGCGCCTGGTTCGTGGCCATGGATGTGTCGGTCGAGGCCGACGTGATTCAGTGTGTGGCCCAAGTGTTGGGGCAGTTTGGGCGTCTGGATGCGTTGGTTTCCAACGCCGCCATTGCCGATCCGCACAACATGACCCTTGAAAGCCTCGATCTGGATCACTGGAACCGCGTACTGGCCGTCAACCTGACCGGGCCGATGCTGTTGGCCAAGCACTGTGCGCCTTATTTGCGCGCGCATTGCGGTTCGATCGTCAACCTGGCGTCCACCCGCGCCCGCCAGTCAGAGCCAGACACCGAGGCTTACGTGGCGAGCAAGGGCGGGTTGCTGGCGTTGACCCATGCGCTGGCCATCAGCCTTGGGCCGGAGATCCGCGTCAATGCTGTCAGCCCTGGCTGGATCGACGCACGCGACCCTTCTGTGCGCCGCGCAGAGCCGTTAACCGACGCCGATCACGCGCAGCACCCGACTGGCCGGGTAGGGACCGTTGAAGACGTGGCGGCGATGGTCGCCTGGTTGCTGTCGCGCAATGCCGGTTTTGTCACCGGGCAGGAGTTTGTCGTGGACGGTGGCATGAGCAAGAAAATGGTTTATGACGAGTAACTGAGTTTTTTTGCTTTTTTTGAAAAAAACTCAACCTTGTCCTTGACTTAGCTTCAATACCTGCGTAAATTTCGCGGCCTCAACGAAGCAAAGGGTGATTAGCTCAGCTGGGAGAGCATCTGCCTTACAAGCAGAGGGTCGGCGGTTCGATCCCGTCATCACCCACCACTTCTTGAGTTTCTCGAAAGAGAAGGTCGCTTTTAACGAAGCAACCAACCGACGCGCAGCGGTAGTTCAGTCGGTTAGAATACCGGCCTGTCACGCCGGGGGTCGCGGGTTCGAGTCCCGTCCGCTGCGCCATATTTGTACAAGTCAGGTTAGCCTGGCTTGCGATTGAAAAGCACCGAAGCTTCTCGATCAAAGGTTTTAAAAGATTCAAACGGACGCAAGTCCGAGCGATACGCAGCGGTAGTTCAGTCGGTTAGAATACCGGCCTGTCACGCCGGGGGTCGCGGGTTCGAGTCCCGTCCGCTGCGCCATATTTGCTTCAGAGCCCTTGAACTCTCTGAAGCTACAAAGAAAGCGACCTTAGGGTCGCTTTTTTTGTGCCCGCGATTCCTTGGCCTCTGTGGTCGCTGACGAAGCATGAGGCTGCGATGGATTGCGAAGCGATCCTCAAGGGCTGCCCTGCGGTTCTCATCGCAGCCTCGTACCTCGTCAGCGACTACATACAATCAAACCGCGCGCGAAAAACGCGATCTGATGCACAATACGCCCCGTACCGTTTTCTTCAGGATCGTTAATGCCCATGTCCTTCTCCTTGCGTACCGCGGTAGTTGCCTTGTGTCTGGCCGGCCTCGCAGGTTGTTCATCGAATAAGCCGACGATTTACGATCACGAAAGCTTCGATGATTCAGGCACGTTCTCGCGCAATTACCCGGTGAGTGACAAGGTCTCTTGCGAGGCCGCGCGCCGGGCATTGCTGAGCCAGGGCTACATCATCACCAGCAACGATCCGAAAATGATCAGCGGCCACAAGAGCTTCCAGCAAAGTGGCGAAAGCCATCTGGAAATCAGCTTTAACGTGGTGTGTGCCGACGATGGTGGCTCGGCGCACCACGCGACCATGTTCGCCAACGCCTTGCTCGACCGCTATGCCCTGAAAAAGGTGAATAACTCGGCCAGCCTAGGGGTGGGTGTGCTGGGGTCTGTGTCGATGCCGATCGGTTCGTCCGACGACTCAATGGTCAAGGTGGCCAGTGAAACCGTGTCGTCCCCGGACTTCTATGACCGCTATTTCTCGTTGGTTGAAGCGTTCTTGCCCAAGGATGCGAAAAAAGTGACGCCAACCGATGACAAACCCAAGGCTGAGCTGGGTGTGCCTGAAGCCGCTGTAAAGCCGCAGGCCGTGCCAGTGGCACCTGTGGCGCCGGTAGTGGCTCCGACAGCTCCTGCCACGCCTGCGGCCCCTGAGCTTGCGCCAACGCCCGTTGCCGAGCCTGCGGTAGAAGCCACAAGCTCCAAGCCCGTGGCGCCGCCAGCAGACTTGCAGCCGATCGTGCCGATTGAAACGCCAGTCACTCCGGCGCCTGTGGCTCCAATAACGCCTGCGGCCCCGGCAGCGGTAACTCCGCCAGCCGCTGAGAAATCTGTTGAAACACCTTCAGAGAAAACCACAGAACCGGCTGCCCCGGCGCCAACGTCCCCCGTCACGCCGCCAGCCGAGTCGCCAAAGCCTGCTGTACCCGCCGTGCTAGAGCCTGCGTCGGCACAATAAAGGCTTGTGCTAAATTTCAGAGGTCTGCTACGTTTAAAGTCAGTGCTGGACAGGGCCGCGAAGGTGTCATTTAACCTTCATGCGTACGCCTTAAGCTCAACCAGCGCCACTCTGGCATGACTTGAACCAATAGGCTTTTAAGAGGATGCACCCATGGACGACTATCAAGAAGAACTGCTCGAGTATCAGGCTTCGGAGCAGGACTACCTAGAGCCTGCTGACGACGCGACAGAGCTTTGAATCAGGCCAATTGACGCTGGCGACGACGGAACTCTCCTGGAGTCTCCGCGTTCCAGCGCTTAAAGGCCCTCTGAAACGCCTCGGCTGAGGCAAACCCCAACAAATAGGCAATCTCGCCAAAGGCCAGTTCCGTGTCACGGATATAGGTCATGGCAAGATCTCGCCGCGTGTCATTCAAAATCGCGCGAAATTGCGTGCCTTCTTCTGCCAGCTTGCGACGTAAGGTCCAGGTCGGTAGCTTCAAACGTGCTGCCACTTCTTCCAGGTCGGGTTCCCGGCCCCCATTGAGCAAAGGCCCCAACAATTGTGTGATGCGTTCGCGCAGGCTGCGGGTGCGGGTCAGTTGTTCCAGTTCGCGCTCACACACCTGCAGCAGGCTTGCCCAGGTGCTCGCGCAGTGCTCGGGGTTGCGCAGATCCAGGGTCGCGTGGCTCAGGCGGATCTGATTGGTCTCGGCACGAAAGTTCACTGTTGCCTCGCTCAATGAGCGGTAGTGCTCGGCGTATTCCGGCTCGCTGAACTCAATATCAACCTGCTCGCAGCGCAACGGTTGATTGGCCACCGACGACAACTGTTGCAGCCAGCCCGCGATGATCGAGTCCACCACAAAGCGGTTATAGGCGTTATACGGGCTGATGGAGTAAAACCGCAGCCAGGCGCCCTGAGCATCTTCGTGCAGGCTCGACTGGCCGCGATAGTTGGAGCCGTACAACGGCTCAAAACGGGTGAGGGTACGGGCTGCTTCACGCACCGTCGGGGCCTGGGCCGCAGTGATCCCGGCCAGCCCGGCCTGAGGTAAGCGGCTCAATTGGCCCATGCGCAAGCCCAGTGCCGGGTCGCCGGTGAGTGCGATCGCGGCATGCCCCAGACGCATGTAACGCGGGATCGACAAGCGCGCCGAAGGCTGCGCCAGTCGGGCCGGGTCAAGCCCGTATTGATCCAGCAGCGGCTGCGGGTCATGCCCATGGCTGCGAATGGCCTCGGCCAAAGAATCGACAAATCCGACAGAAAGGTCACCCAAACGCATCGGCAGCGGTTTCATGGTCTTACAGCCACACGTTCAACAAGCGGGCACCATCGCCGGTGTTATTGGCGCTGGTCTGACCCTCGCGGCTGATAAAGCCGTGCCCGGAGCTGCGTTTGTCCCAGAACTTGCCGCGCAGAAACACCGTAACGCCCGCTTCGGCCGTGCTGCTGGGTACGCTGCTGATTAGCGTCAGGCGATGCCAGGCTTCACCTTCGGACACTTCGCCGGGCTTGAGGCTGATCTCGCTAGGGGTCAACACACTTTTGTAGCCGCCCCAGGGTTGTTCCCACGTGTTTTTACCCATGATGAACGCCGGCACGGCGATCATTTGCGCGCCGTGCTCGTTCAGGGTTCGGTAGTGCTCGGGGTACCAGCTGTCACTGCCGATCAAAATGCCCAGGCGCCCGGCGGGAGTGTCGACCACATTCAACTGATGATCGGGGCTTGGCTGGATATAGCTCTGCTCTTCGTAGGTCGGCAGCAACTGACGCTGCGGTGTGCCTAGCGGCGCGCCATCACGGCCAAACACCACGCTGCTGTTGTACAGCGGGCCATTGCCCGGTACCAGCTTGCCGTCCTCAATGCGCGGGTCGGGCAGGGCGATGCTGCCAGCCACCAGCGTCACGCCAAATTCTTTGGCCAGGCCGCCAAACAGGCTCTGGTAATCGCGCGCCATCGAACGGGCCTTCATGCGCAGATGCGCATCGTTGGTCCGGCTGTCGCCATCTGCGCGCAGCCAGGCATTGGCAAAGGCCAACGGGTGGCTGAGCACCAGCATGTGCATGGCTTCATTCAAATTGGCAGCCTGGTACAGCTCGTTCTTCTCACCCTCAAACACCAGCCAACTGCCGATGTGCTCAGGCAGCACCACCACGGTTTTATCGTTGAGCAGGCCGTCATTGCGCGCGCTGTTCAAGTACGCGGCGAGCTTCAAGCGCACCAGGTCCAGGCTTTGAAAGTCGCGCGGTGACAGGTCGGGCTCGATGCCCAGCAAATTGCCACGGCCCTGATCAACGCCCTCGTTGATGGCCAGCTCCACCCGCAGATCAGACAAGTAATGACTGGCCGGGCGCTGTCCGGTCCAGTATCCGTAGCCTGCGCCAGCGGCGACCAGGGCGGTCAATAAGGTACAAGTAAATAATTTACGCATGAGAACGAAAGCGGTAACCGTGTGCAGAATTCGTCGACTAGGGTAGGTCGCTCAGCCCGGCTTGCCAAGGGGGGCTGCGCATTAAGGTTAGGAGTTTGTCATTTTGGGTCATTGAGCGAGCCCGGGTGTGCCTTTACTGTGCCAGACACAACCGACGAGGGCCAAAGAGCACCTCGCTTTCCGTGATTTAGCCTGTAACGGAGCATCCCTGATGACCGCCTCCCACTACCCCCATTTGCTCGCCCCGCTGGATCTGGGCTTTACCACTCTGCGTAACCGCACGTTGATGGGGTCGATGCACACCGGCCTTGAAGAGCAGCCGGGCGGGTTTGAGCGCATGGCCGCCTATTTTGCCGAGCGGGCCAAAGGGGGCGTCGGCCTGATGGTCACCGGCGGCATTGCGCCCAACGATGAGGGCGGGGTGTACAGCGGGGCGGCCAAGCTGAGCACGGCTGAAGAAGCTGAGAAACATGTGGTCGTGACCCAGGCTGTGCACGCCGAAGGCGGCAAGATCTGCCTGCAGATCCTTCACGCCGGGCGCTACGCCTACAGCCCGCGACAAGTCGCGCCGAGCGCCATTCAGGCGCCGATCAACCCGTTTACTCCCAAAGAGCTGGATGAAGCGGGCATCGAGAAGCAAATCAGCGATTTCGTGACCTGCGCCCAACTGGCGCAAAGTGCCGGTTATGACGGCGTTGAGATCATGGGCTCCGAAGGTTATTTGATTAACCAGTTCCTGGCGGCCCAGACCAACCATCGCACCGACCGCTGGGGCGGCAGCTACGAAAACCGTATGCGCCTGCCCCTTGAAATCGTGCGCCGCACCCGTGAAGCCGTAGGCCCGAACTTCATCATCATTTATCGCCTGTCGATGCTTGATCTAGTGGCCGGTGGCAGCGTCTGGGAAGAAATCGTGCAACTGGCCAAGGCTGTGGAGCAGGCTGGCGTGACCCTGATCAACACCGGGATCGGCTGGCACGAAGCGCGCATTCCGACCATCGCCACCAAAGTGCCGCGCGGCGCGTTCAGCAAAGTCACCGCCAAGCTGCGAGGTTCGGTCAGCGTGCCGCTGATCACCACCAACCGTATCAACACGCCGGAAATCGCCGAGCAGATCCTTGCCGAAGGAGATGCTGACATGGTCTCCATGGCGCGCCCGTTTCTGGCCGACCCGGAGTTCGTCAACAAAGCCGCCGCGGGTCGCGGCGACGAAATCAACACCTGCATTGGCTGCAATCAGGCGTGCCTGGACCACACCTTTGGCGGCAAGCTGACCAGTTGCCTGGTCAACCCGCGGGCCTGCCACGAAACTGAACTCAACTACCTGCCGACCATTGCCGTGAAGAAAATCGCCGTGATCGGTGCCGGGCCTGCGGGGCTCTCGGCGGCCACCGTAGCCGCTGAGCGCGGGCATCAGGTCACGCTGTTTGACTCGGCCAGTGAAATCGGCGGCCAGTTCAATGTGGCCAAGCGCGTGCCGGGCAAAGAAGAGTTCTACGAAACCCTGCGCTACTTCTCGCACAAACTGCGCACCACCGGCGTTGAGTTGCGGCTCAATACCCGCGTGGATGTACAGCAATTGGTGGCGGGCGAATTTGACGAAATCATCCTGGCCACCGGCATTGCCCCGCGTACCCCGGCGATTCCCGGGATCGACCACCCTAAAGTGCTCAGCTACCTGGACGTAATTTTGCAGCGCAAGCGGGTGGGTGCCAGCGTCGCGGTGATCGGTGCGGGCGGCATTGGTTTTGACGTGTCCGAGTTCCTGGTGCAAGAGGGCGAGGCCACCAGCCAGAACCGCGAAGCGTTTTGGCGCGAGTGGGGCATTGATAGCCGTCTTGAGGCGCGCGGCGGCGTGGCCGGGATCAAGCCCGAGGTGCATGCACCGGCGCGCCAAGTGTTTCTGTTGCAGCGCAAAGCCAGCAAAGTGGGCGACGGCCTGGGCAAAACCACCGGCTGGATCCACCGGGCCGGGTTGAAGAACAAACACGTACAAATGCTTAACAGCGTGGAGTACCTGAGCATCGACAACGACGGCCTGCACATCCGCATTGGCGAAGGCGAGCCGCAGGTGCTTCCCGTCGACAACATCGTGATATGCGCCGGGCAAGACCCTTTGCGCGAGCTGCAGGATGGCCTGCTGGCTGCCGGCCAGAGCGTGCACTTGATCGGTGGCGCTGACGTGGCCGCCGAGCTGGATGCCAAGCGCGCGATCAACCAGGGCTCGCGACTGGCGGCACAGTTGTAAATCCCTCTAAGCCTCGCGATTTTTTGATGCTCAAGATCAAAAGATCGCGAGGCAAGCTCGCTCCTACGGGTGGTTGGGGCGTGCGTTCAGGGTCATGTGTTCGGCCAGAAAATCGACGAAAACGCGCAACTTCGGCAGCAAATGGCGGCTGCTGGGCCACAGCACCGAAAACCGCCCGTGGGCACCGATGTGATCGGCCAGCACGGCGACCAATTGCTGGCTCTGCAGTGCCTGGCGTACGGCAAAGTCGGGCACGTAAGCCAGGCCAAAACCGCCCGCAGCGGCGCTGATCAATGCTTCCAGATTGTTGAACACCAGCGGGGTTGAGCGCTTCCACAGGCTGTCGTCCTCGTTGCCGGTGAAGGCCCATTCCTGTAACTGGCCGTTGCTGGGGAACCGGTAGCGCAGGCACACGTGCTGCTTCAAGTCGTGGGGCGTCTGCGGTACGCCCTGGCGGGCAAAATAGTCCGGTGCGCCGACCAGCACAAAGTGGAAGGTGCCCAGCGGCTTGCTTTTGAGGCGCGAGTCGGCAAAGTCGCCGCTGCGGATCACCGCGTCCATGCCTTCGCCAATCACATCGACCATGCGGTCGCTGAAGTCCATGTCCAGTTCGATCTCGGGGTAGCGCCGGGTGAATTCGCCGAGTATTGGCAGCAACATGCGGTAGCCAATCGCGGGCAGGCTCACGCGCAAGCGACCGCGCGGCGCATCCCGCGATGAGTGCAGTTCGGCCTCGGCTTCTTCCAGTTCATCGAGGATCTTGCTGCAACGCTCAAAGAACAATGTGCCGCCTTCAGTCAGGCTCAAGCGCCGGGTGCTGCGATTGAACAGGCGCACGCCGAGCCCGTCTTCCAGGCGCGCCACGCTCTTGCCAACGGCTGAGGCCGAAATCCCCAGCCGCTCAGCGGCGGCCACGTAACTGCCCAGTCTGGCGGCAATCACGAACGCGTTCAGACCACTCAAGCTTTCCATGTGCTGCCTTTATTAAGGAGTTTTGGTTGGGTTAGAGCGGATTTATAGCCTGTTTTTCTCCGATTGGATCGCTTTTATCCTCGCTGAACCTTCTTTTGCTGGGCCGCCTGGCCGGAGCGTTACTCATGAGTCTTGATCGCACATCGAGCGTGTCCGCTGGCTGGACCTTGCTCGCCGTCTGCACGGCGGCACTGATCCTGCCGCTGAGTTTTTCCGGTGGAGCGCTGGCCACACCGGCCATTGGCCTTGATCTGGGCGCCGGGCCGCTGGCGCTGACCTGGATCACCAACGCCTTTATGTTGAGTTTTGGCAGTTTGTTGATGGCCGCCGGCACCTTGGCGGACCGCTATGGGCGTAAACGCATGTTTGTCTCGGGCGTTGGCGTGTTTGTATTGGCGTCGCTGGCTTTGGGCTTGGCGCCGAACATTGTCTGGCTGGACGGGTTGCGCGCGTTACAAGGTGTAGGCGCCGCCGCGGCCTTGGCGGGCGGGAGCGCGGCCTTGGCCAATACGTTCGAAGGGCGCAGTCAGACCAAGGCATTCAGCCTGTTGGGCACCAGCTTTGGCGTCGGCCTGGCGCTAGGGCCGATTCTGGCGGGGGTACTGATCGAGCATATCGGCTGGCGCGCGGTGTTTGTCTCAGGCGCGTTAATCGGCGGGCTGGCGTTGCTGATGGCGATCCCGATGATGCACGAGTCCAAAGACCCGCACGCCAGCAAGCTGGACGCTAAAGGCACCGTGAGTTTCACCGCCGCATTGGTGCTGTTTACCTGGGGCATATTGCTGGTGCCGAGCACGGGCTGGAACAGCGCGCCGGTGATCGGCATGTTGCTCGGGGCGCTGGTTTGCGTGCTGGCGTTTGTGCGGATTGAACGGCGGGTGACGCGGCCCATGCTCGACCTGTCACTGTTCCGTTATCCGCGTTTTATCGGCGTGCAATTGCTGCCGGTGGCCACCTGTTTTTGTTTTGTGGTGCTGCTGGTGTTACTGCCGGTCCGTTTGATTGGCATTGAAGGGCGCAGTGCAACCGACACCGGGTTGCTGATGATTGCCTTGTCGGCGCCGATGCTGATCGTGCCTTATCTGGCAGGCGTGCTGACCCACTGGGCCTCGGCGCGGGTGTTGTCGGCAGCGGGTTTGTTGATCGCGGCGGCCGGGTTGTTGTTGCTGAGCCGGGTGGGGATCAATCAGCCGACGCTCGAATGGATCGTCCCGCTGCTGGTGATCGGCACCGGTACGGGGTTGCCGTGGGGCTTGATGGACGGGTTGTCGGTGAGCGTCGTGCCCAAGGAGCGTGCGGGCATGGCGACGGGTATCTTCGGCACCACCCGTGTTGCGGGCGAGGGGATCTCGCTGGCGATTGTCAGTGCGCTGCTGGCGGTATTGATTCAACGCCATTTGCCCAGCCAAAGCGCGGGGGCGGCGCAGTACCTGGCAACGGGCGACCTGAGCCAGGCCGCGGGAGTGGCCCAAGGGCTGGAGCAGGCCGTGCTGGGCGCGGCCTACCTGCAAGCGTTCCAGGTACTGCTTTACGGGCTGGCCGCCCTGACCGTGGCCGTTGCCGTGCTGATCCTGTGGTTTTTGCGCCAGGCTACTCCCGTAGCAGTTGCCGAGCTCAGCGAGGCTACGTCCGATTGCGAAGCGATCGTAAATGCTAAGTGCAAGGCCTGACTGAGGCGCCGCATTAATTATTTACGACTGCTATTTCGGTGTGGCCCCACGAAGCGGACGTAGCCTCGCAAAGCTCGTCAACTGCTACGGCGATCAACCGTTCAATGCACGATCTGCGCAAGGAACGCTTTGGCCCTTGGGCTTTTCGGGGCGTTGAAGAAGTCTTCGGGCGGGGAGTCTTCGATGATCATGCCGCCATCGAGAAACAACACCCGCTCGGCCACTTGCCGGGCAAAGCCCATTTCATGGGTCACGCACAGCATGGTCATGCCGCTGCCTGCCAGTTTGACCATCACGTCCAGCACTTCGCTGACCATTTCCGGGTCCAGGGCCGAGGTCGGTTCATCAAACAACATGATCTTGGGTTCCATGCACAGCGCTCGGGCAATCGCCACGCGCTGTTGCTGGCCACCGGAGAGCTGGCTCGGGTATTTGTCGGCCTGGCTGGCAATGCCGACTTTCTCCAGAAAGTGCTGGGCCAGTTCCACGGCTTTTTTACGCGGCAACCCACGCACCGACATTGGCGCCAGAATGCAGTTGTCGAGCACGCTCATGTGCGGGAACAGGTTGAAGTGCTGGAACACCATGCCGATTTCGCTGCGCACTTTGGCCGCTTCACGGCTGGGCTGTGACAGGTCGGTGCTGTTGACCAGGATCTGGCCTTTTTCAGCGATTTCGAGGCGATTGATGCAGCGGATCAAGGTCGATTTGCCTGAACCGGACGGGCCGCACAGGACGATACGCTCGCCTTCATGCACTTTCAGGTCGATGCCTTTAAGTACATGGAACGCGCTGTAGTACTTGTTCAGGCCCGAGATATCCACCACCACCTTGCGGGTGTCAGTCGATGGCGACACGGGGTTATGAACGTAAGCAGAATGAGCTTGCATAGTGTGTCTCCAACGATCAGTTAAAGCGCTCGGCGCTGTAGGGAGTCGGGTCGGTAAAAGGTGTTTCGCCGGTCATCATTTCTGCCAGCAGGCGCCCGCTGACCGGGCCCAGGGTGAGGCCGTGGTGGGCATGCCCAAAGTTGAACCACAAGCCTTTGTGCCGACTGGCCGGGCCGATCACCGGGCACATATCCGGCAGGCACGGGCGGCGTCCCAGCCACGGCTCGGCATCGACACGCGGGCCGAGCGGGTACAGACGCTGGGCGCGCTCTTCACAGCGGCGCAGCTGGATTTCATTGATCGGGTCATCGCTGTCGGCAAATTCGATGCCGGTGGTCAGGCGAATACCGCCGACCATGGGCGCCAACACGTAACCGCCGATTGAATCGAGGATCGGGTGCTGCATGGTGTGGCCGTCTTTGGCGGCGTAGTGCATGTGATAACCACGCTTGATCGCCAAGGGGATGCGATAGCCCAGCGGTTCGAAAATCCCCCGGGCCTGCGGACCCAGCGCAACCACCACTTCATTGGCCACAATCAAGCCTTTTTGGCTCTCGACCTGCCATTGCCCGGCGGTCGCTCGCAAGCTGTTGGCGTCGCCGATCATAAAGCGGCCGCCGCGCTGGACAAACAGTTCGGCGTAGCCGCGGGTCAAGCCGCCGGGGTCGCTGACGGTCTTGGGATCGAGCCAGTGAATGCCGCCCAGCACGTCGCTGTGCAGGCCCGGTTCAAGGGCGTGCACCTGTTGCTTGTCGAGCACGCGGTAATTGAGGTTGAACCGGCCCAAAGACGCCGCATCACGCTGGGCTTTGTCGAAGTCTGCCGGGGTGCGGTACACCTCGACCCAGCCGCTGTCCTGAATCAGCCCGGTCATGCCCGCAGGTTCTGCCAGCAGGTCGTGTTCACTCACGCACTTTTCAATCAGCGGCAGCATTGCTTCGGTGGCTTTGGCCAGGCCTTTGCTGCCGGACTGCTGCCAGTACTGCATCAGCCACGGCCCGGCTTTGGGCAGGTGCTTGAGGCTATAACGCACATCGGGCTGCTGATTGAGCCCGTAACGCAGCAAGCGGGAGAGCTCTCGCGGGAACGAATACGGGATCACGCTGGCGCGTTCGATCAGCCCGGCATTGCCATGGCTGGTGCCGCTGCCCGGTTGGTCGCGGTCGAGCAAGACAACGTTGCGTCCGCGGGCCTGGAGTTGCAACGCGGTACTGACGCCGACAATGCCGGCCCCCAGAACGAGAGTGTCGCAATGCATAAACAAATCCTTAAAACAGGGGCCGATTGTGCAGCCCGAACAATGGGCTTACTGCAGATGGCGGCTGAGGCGGCCTTCGATAAATTTGAGGGTGCGACGCACGATCTCGACGATCAGCAGGTACAGCACGGCGGCCCACAGGTACACCTGGAAATCGAACGTGCGGGCAAAGACCATTTTGGTCACGCCCATCAGGTCATAAATGGTCACCAGAGAGGCGATGGCGCTGGCTTTGATCATCAGGATCAGTTCGTTGCCCAGCGGGCCAATAGCTACCAGCAGCGACTGCGGCATGATGACCTTGCGAAAGGTGGTCCAGCGCGACAGGTTCAGTGCCTTGCACGCTTCGCGCTGGCCCTGGGCAACCGACATGATGCTGCCGCGCAGAATCTCGGCCTGATACGCCGCCGTGTTCAAGGTAAAAGCCAACAGGGTGCACAGCCAGGCATCGCGGAAGAACCACCACAGGCCGATGTCTTGCCAAAAGCTCTTGAACGAGCCCAGGCCGTAATACAGCAAGAACAACTGCGCCAGCAGCGGCGAACCACGGAAGAAGTACACATAGGCGCCGGTGAAGTTACGCAGCAGGCGATTGCTGGACAAACGCCCCAGCGCAATCAACAAGCCCAGCAATGCGCCGAGGGTGAATGAAATCGCCACCAGCTTGGCGGTCACCAGCAGCCCGTCAATAAAGCGCGGGGCGAAGCGTTCGAGCAATTCGGGGTCGAGAATCATGTTTTGCAGATCCGCGAGGCTCATGACTGCACGCTCCGTATGTGGCGGTTGAAGTAGCGTTCCATAAAGGCGAACAGACGCCCGGAAATCGCCGAGAAAAACAGGTAAATAAAGCACGCAACGGTGTAGAACAGCATCGGGTCTTTGGTCACGCTGACCGCCAGGTTGGTTTGGCGCATCAGGTCGACCAGGGCGATGGTTGAGACCAGCGAGGTGTCCTTGAGCAGCGACAGCCAGTTGTTCGACAGGCCGGGCAGGGCGATGCGCGCCAGTTGCGGCAGCGCTACTTTGCGAAAGGTGGTGAACTTCGACAGGCCCAGCGCCGAGGCGGCTTCGTATTGCCCTTTAGGGATGGTCTTGAACGCACCCAGCCAGATCTCGCTGGAGAACGCGGCAAACACCAGGCTGAAGGCAATCATGGCGGCAACAAAGGTATTGATCGTGAACTGCACGTCATACCCCATGGCCTCAAGGATCTTTTGCGCAGCGATCTGGCAGCCGTAGTAAATGATCAGCAGCGTCAGCAGTTCCGGCAAACCCCGGAACACCGTGGAAAAGGTCGTGGCCCAGGCACGTACCCAGCGGTTTTTCGAGCGTGCTGCGACGGCCACCAGCAGCCCCAGCGGCAAACCAATGGGCAGGCAGCTCAAGGCCAGGGAAATGGTCACCAGCGAGCCGGCCAGCAGCGCTGAACCCCAGCCGCCACTGGCAAATGAGAGAAGTGAAAGTTGTTCGAGCATGCTCGAGTCCCCGGTCAAAAAAAGGCGAAGGTCAGCCACTGCACACCATGGGCGCGCAGGGCAGGGTCATCGGCAGGGAGGCCCTCAATCGAGGGCGAAAGACTTAGTAAATGTCGAAGTCGAAGTACTTGCTGGAGATCTTTTTATAGGTGCCGTCGGCGACGATTTCGTCCAGCGCTTTGTTAAAGCGTTCACGCAGGGCGTCATCGTTTTGGCGCACGGCAATGGCGGCGTCATCCAGGGTGCCGTCAACGTCACCAATGATTTTGCAGCAGTCCTTGCCGGTTTTATTGACCCACTCCAACAGCGGGAATTTGTCGGCAATCACCACGTCGACACGACCGTTATCCAAGTCGGCGTTGGCTTCGTCCAGGGTCGGGTAAAACTTGAGCGTAGCTTTTTTGTAGTGGGATTCGGCGTACAGGCTTTGTGTGGCGGCGTTTTGTGCGCCCACAGTCTTGCCGGCGAAGTCAGACTGGGCATCGGTGATGTCCGAATCTTTGGCCACGGCGATGGACAGCGGGGTGCGGTAGTAGTGGTTGGTGAACGCGATTTTCTTTTTGCGCTCTTCGTTGACGATCATCGAGGCGACAATGGCGTCGTACTTTTTGGCCATCAAACCGGCAATGATCCCGTCCCAGTCCTGGGCCACGATGGTGCACTGGGCGTCCATGCGCTTGCACAGCTCTTCGGTGATATCGACGTCGAAGCCGTGCAGTTTGTTGTCCGAATCAACGTAGTTGAACGGTGGGTAAGCGCCTTCTGTGGCGATGGTCAGTTTGTCTGCCTGGGCGTTGGCCGCGACCGCGAACACCATTGCACAAGCACTGGCAAAGCGAAGGACGTTGTTCATCTAGCACCTCGTTTTATTGTTTTGATCCGGGTGAGGATGTGTAACCCACGAACTCATTGTGTAAGGCCGCGGTTGCCTCAAGACGCTTCTCAACGTCAGGCCCCAGTTGTTTGCACACTTCATTGATGAGCAGGTGCACCAGCGACAGCATGGCTGCGGTGGATTCCCAGAACAGATTGAATTCGGTCGGTACGCGAAACACTTCATCGGCGCAGGCATCGGCCCAGTCGCAAAAGGTATCGGTCACCAGCGTGACCGGGATGCCCGCTTCACGCGCTTTACGGCACAGTTGTTGGGCGTGGCGCGAATACCGGCGGGCTTCAAACACCACCAGCGCGCAATCGTCGGCCGGGCACAGCAACACGTCGGCGTAATGCCCGGCAGCACCATCGACCAATTGCACGCCATCACGCAGGTATTGCAGCAAATGCACCATGGAGGCGGCGATGCCGCGCTCGGTCTGGAACCCTGCGACAAACACTTTGCGCCGGGTCGCCAGGCGCTGGCTGACGGTCTGCCAGGCGGGGGTCAGGCTGTATTCGTAAACCTTGACCAGCGCTGCGACTTCCAGTTCAAAGCTGCGCGGCAATGCCTGCGGGCTTTGGCTTGATTGCTGGCGGAATTCTTGCAGGCGATCTCCGACCAGCCACGGGCCATCGCCGAGGTCGTCCTTGAGATCGTTTTTCAGTTCTTTGAAATGGCTGTAACCCAGCGCACGGCAGAAACGCCCAACGCTGGACTCGCTGACACCCAGCTTGGCGGCAATGTCGGCGGCGGTCTGAAACGGTAGCTCGTAGAGGTTCGCCAGCATATAACTGGCAATCGCCCGGCCCGAAGGCGCGGCGGTAGACAGACTGCTTTCAAGGCGTTGTTTGATCGACTGACTCACGGCTGCTTCCTGTTCTTGTTTCAGCGCGGTGGAGAAAGTGAATGTTTTCTGTCATTAAGTCAAGAATTGACAGAGAACTGTCATCGCAGGATAGTGCTTTACCGTCATAACTCGACAATAACAACGAGATCGGAGCCCCCTAATGTCCCAGCCCGTCACCGCCACATCGGCCACCGAGTCGCTTTCCCTGAGCGAACTGACCGCTTTGCTGCAACAGATTTTTGAGCGTCATGGCACCTCCCGCGCTGTGGCGCAGGTATTGGCCGACAACTGTGCCCGGGCTCAGCGCGACGGTTCTTACAGCCACGGGGTGTTCCGCATTCCGGGGTATCTGGCGTCGCTGGCGAGCAACTGGGTCGATGGCCAGGCCGTCCCCAAGGTTGAAGACGTGGCCTCCGGTTTTATCCGCGTGGACGCCGCCAATGGCTTTGCGCAACCAGCCTTGGCGGCTGCCCGCGAGCTGCTGGTTGAAAAGGCCCGCAGCGCCGGGATTGCCGTGCTGGCGATTCGCAACTCGCACCATTTCGCGGCGTTGTGGCCCGATGTTGAGCCGTTTGCCGAAGAAGGCCTGGTGGCCTTGAGCGTGGTCAACAGCATGACCTGCGTAGTGCCGCATGGCGCGCAAAAACCCTTGTTTGGCACCAACCCGATCGCCTTCGCGGCACCCCGTGAAGGCGCCAGCCCTATCGTTTTCGACCTGGCCACCAGCGCCATTGCCCATGGCGACGTACAAATCGCTGCGCGCAAAGGTCACCTGTTGCCAGCGGGCATGGGTGTCGACAAACAGGGCGAGCCGACCGAAGACCCGAAAGCCATTCTCGACGGTGGCGCCTTGCTGCCGTTTGGTGGCCACAAAGGCTCGGCGCTGTCGATGATGGTCGAGCTGCTGGCGGCGGCGTTGACGGGTGGCAACTTCTCGTTTGAATTCGACTGGAAAAAACACCCTGGCGCGCAAACACCATGGACCGGCCAGTTGCTGATCGTGATTGACCCGAGCAAATCCGGTGGTAACAGCTTCGCCCAGCGCAGCGCCGAGCTGGTACGGCAGATGCACGCCGTGGGCCTTGAGCGCATGCCGGGCGACCGACGCTTTATCGAACGCGCCAAATCCCTGGAAGCCGGCATTCCGTTGGGCGTAGAAGAACTGGCCAAACTGCGCGCATTGGCTGAATAACCCCACCCCGCGTGTAGGAGCGAGCTTGTCTCGCGATCTTTTGATCTTTAAAAGATCGCGAGGCAAGCTCGCTCCTACAAGGTCATGAATTTTCGGATCAAATTCGGCGTGCACCCGGTCCAGCGTTTCAACGCCCGGCGGAAGTTGGCCGGGTCGTTGAAGTTCAAGTATTCGGCCACCGCCTCGTTGCTGAACCCCTTGATCTGATACAGGTACAGCGCCACGTGTTTGCGCGCCTGGTCTTGTTGGGCCTGAAAGTGCGTACCGTGTTTGTTCAGTTTGCGCTTGAGGGTGGCCTGGCTCATCGCAAAATGCTGGGCCACTTCTTCAAGGCCAGGGGCGCGTTGCGCCTGATCGCGCAGGTGCACGTACAACCGGTCAAGCAAGCTTGCGCTGAAGCAAAGCTCGTGCAATTGGCTTTGTGCTTGCTGGTGCGCGACTTGCCGGGCAATCGCCGAGGCGTTTGGCCAAGGCCGGGTCAGATACTCGCGAGGCAGGCGCATCAGGTCGAGCTGGCCCCCGAACTGGGTGTTTTCGCCCAAGTGCACCCAGTACTGCTCCACGTAGCGCGGCTCGGGGTAGCTGAAGCTGCATTCCCACGGCAAGCGCTCGCCGCTGAGCCATTGGCTCATGGATTTGAAGGCGGTCATGCTGGCTTCCTGGACAAAGCGCAATTGCTCTTGGGCGCCGCAACTGTCGAGCCAATACACATACGCGTAGCGCTCATCCAGCAACAGCCGTGGCGTCAACAAGGGGCTGAGCAGCGCCCGATGGTGGATGACGGTTTCCAGCGCCTGATGCAGGTTTTGCGCCTGTTGCAGGGCATGGCTGGCCGGGCCGTAGTGGCCAGGCAGCAAGCGTTGACCGAACAGAAAACTGCTGTCATCGGCCCCCAACAAGCGCTGGGCATTAGCGATCAGGCCGAAGAACTGTTGTGGGCTCAGGCGCGTGTTGCCGCCGACGATGTCGTCATAGAACAAGCCGGTGCCGCGCAGCAGCCGATGGCTGTCGATGTCGCGGGACAACGCCAGGTCAATCAGGGTCGCGGGTTGGTAGTGCCCGGGTATGAAGCGCGTGTCGGCTTCATACCAGCGGCTGTCGAGGCTCATGCCCGTTTGCTCCGTACCGGTTTGGCCCGCGCCAGAGCAAGGTTCAAGCGTTTGAGCAATTCATCGGGGGCTTCGTTGAAGGCCATGACCACCGCCGTGCTGGCCGACAGATAGACCCGCTCGCCATGCTGACGGGTTTTGTGCGCAAGGCTCTGCACGGCCTGTTGCAGCTCCAGAGCCAGTAAGCGGGCCTGGCTTTCGCCGGTGTTTGGCAGCAGCACCACAAAGCGGTCCCCGGCCAGGCGGCAGAGCAGATCGTGGCGGCGCAGATTGAGCAGCAACAGCTGACTCAAAGCTTGCAGCACCGCGTCGCCTTCCGCGTGGCCATAGTGCTGATTGAGCGAGGCGAAATCGTCGATATCCAGTGCTAGCAACGACAGCGGTTGTTGCTGCTCAAGGCTCTGCGCCATGCAGTCGCTGACCTGACGCTTGAGGTAATCGGCACCGCCCAGCGGGGTGAGTTTGTCGAACAGGCGATGCTCGCGGAATATGCGCTCGCGCTTTTCCATCTGCTGGTTGATGGCTTGCTGTTCGCGGTGCCAGTGGTACAGGCCGATGGTCAGCAGAACCATCCCGACCGGCATCGGCCCGGATTCGAGCCAGTGGTTCCAGCCCAGGTGTTTGGGCAGGCGGATAAATTCGTCGAGAACGTCCATCCACCAGGAAAAGAAGATGCAGCACAGGCCAATCGACAGGTAATTGGTGACCCGTCCTGTGGGGCGGCTTTTAAGTACCAGCACCAGCCACAGCAGCACAAACAGCGCGGTGCCGCCTTCGCCGATGATGTCCAGCCACTGCCATTCGTGAAAGGCCTTGGGCGTACCGAACGCCAGGTTCAGCAGCACGCCGATATTGGCGGCCAGAACCAGCAACCCGAGTTTCCAGCGATGATGCTTAAGGATGTTGAGCCAAGTCATGACGGGTCTACCCAAACGTAATGCAGGCCAGCAGAACAGAGCTCTGTGACAGCGATGTTACGAGGTGTGAGGGTCGAATCAGCTCAAGGGTCCTGCCGAAAATCGTTGATATGAAGTGTGTAGGAGCGAGCTTGTCTCGCGATCTTTTGATGGTTTAAAAGCTCGCGAGGCAAGCTCGCTCCTACAGGGTCTTGGGCTGAAAAAGGTCAAATCAGCTCATCCGGCGCGGATTACCCCCCTAAAAGCCTCTATTTCCGGGGTGTGTGCCGGGCACTGTCACGGCACTGTCATTGAGCACCCCTAGCGTTCGCTCCCAAGTTGTCGGGCCATTTGCCTGGCCTTAAGCGCGAATTGGGGGAGAGCAAACATGTACAAGGGTCGCAGCAAGACGCAGTGGGTGGGCTTTACGTTCAGTGCATTGGCCATGGCCATTGCCAGCGAACGCTTGAGCGCCGCTGAAGCTTCGGTCGCCGGTGCCACTGAACACGTTGAGGTGGTCGGCCAGGCCGTGAGCCTGGACAAGGCGCTCAAGCAGCAACGCAATTCGGACACCATCCAAAGCGTGGTGCACGCCGATGGCGTCGCGCAGTTGCCGGACGCCAACGTTGCCGAAGCCGTACAGCGCCTGCCGGGCATCAGCATCGAGCGCGATCAGGGCGAAGGTCGCTTTGTCAGCGTGCGTGGCCTGGGACCGGACCTGAACAGCGTGACCATCAACGGCACGCTGGTGCCGTCCCCTGAAAGCAAACGCCGCGCCGTTGCTCTGGACGTGCTGCCCTCTGAGCTGGTGCAGTCGCTGTCGGTGATCAAAACCCTGACCCCGGACATGGACGCCAACTCGCTGGGCGGCACGGTCGACGTCGAAAGCCTGTCGGCCTTTGACCACGACGGCCTGTTCTACACCGCCACCACCCAGGCCGGTTACAACAAGAACACCCACCAGACCAGCCCCAAAGTGTCGGGCGCCATCAGTGATCGCTTCAGCCTCGGCGACGGCATCGACAACTTCGGTGTGGCAGCAGCCCTGAGCTGGAACAAGCGCGATTTTGGCTCGGACAACGTCGAAACGGCCGGTGCCTGGGACTTTACCGACGGTGCCAAGCTCAACAGCTTCGAACAACGGGTATACGACATCAGTCGCGAGCGCTCCGGAGGCGGTCTGAACTTCGACTACAAGCCCGACGACGACACCAAACTCTACCTGCGCACGCTGTACAGCCGCTTCAAAGACAGCGAGATCCGCAACTCGGACTCGATTGAATACGCCAACCCGCAAGCCGAAGGCGAATTGGGCAAGGCCAAAGCCAAGCGCAAACTCAAGCAGCGCGACGAGACTCAGGAAATCCAGTCTTACGTGTTCGGCGGCGAGCGCAGCATGGGCCTGTGGACCCTGAGCGGGCAGGCCGGTTACAGCGAGTCCAGCGAAGACAGCCCGGCGGGCATTGCCGGGGCGACTTTCAAAAGCATTTCAAGCTTCCCTGACAGCGGCTGGTACGACTCGGAAAAGCCCCGGCCGATCATCGGCGCGGGTTTTTATGACCCGGCCAACTTCATCCTCGACAAAGTCGACGTGAAGAAAGAAATCACCAAAGACAAAGAAAAGAACATCCGCCTCGACCTGGCGCGCGATTACGACGTGGACGGCTACGCCTCGCAGTTCAAGTTCGGCGGCAAAGTCAGCCGTCGCAGCAAAGACAACGACACCGAAGCCTGGACCTACAAAAACTTCTCGAAACTGGGTTTCAGCGATGACCAGTTGAACCTCGATCGCTTCAGCAAGGGCGAGCTGGATTACTCCCTCGGCCGTTATGGGCCTGGCATCAGCGCAGGGGCGATCAAAGACCTGATCGGCGGTCTGAACCGCGACAAGTTCTATAACGAACAGGGGTCGCGGGTGAATGACTTCACCATGCACGAAGACATCAACTCGGCGTACCTGATGAACACCGTAGACATCGACGACTGGCGCTTTATCGCCGGCCTGCGCTACGAAGGCACCGAGTTCGACGCCAAGGGCACGGGCTTCCGCAACGGGGTGTATGAAGCCCAGAACACCAAGCGCGACTACCACCACTGGTTGCCGGGCCTGCATGCGCGTTACCAGTTGGCGAAAAACACCCAGGTGCGTGCCGCCTGGACCAACGCGGTGGTGCGCCCGACCTTCGGCCAACTGGCGCCGGGCTTTGTGATCGAAGATGACAAGGCTGAATTCGGCAACCCGAACCTCAAACCGCTGGAGTCGAGCAACTTCGACCTGGGCATTGAGCACTTCATGGGGCAGGCCGGTACGGTGTCGGCGTTCCTGTTTTACAAAGACATCAAAAATTTCGTCTACAACAATGACCTGGCCGGTACGGGCGCGTGGCGCGACTTTACCGAGGCGCATTCCTATGCCAACGGCGACAACGCCAAGCTGTACGGCCTGGAACTGGCCTACTCGCAGAAATTCGACTGGTTGCCTGCGCCCTGGAACGGCGTGATTGTCGGCGCGAACACCACCTTCAGCCGCTCCAATGCCAGCATTAAAGGCTACGACGCCGCGTCCGGGCAAACCCTCAAGCGCGACATCGACTTGCCGAGCCAGTCCAACACCGTCGGCAACCTGATGCTCGGCTGGGAAGACGACAAGCTCAGCGTGCGCCTGTCTGCCAACTACAAATCGGCCTACCTCTATGAGCTGGCCGGGGTCAACGACAAAGCCCACGACACCCATGTGGCCGCGCAGACCTTTGTGGACTTTAGCGCGCGTTACTCGTTGACCAAAAACCTGCAAGTGAGCTTTGACGCGCAGAACCTGACCGACCAGCCGTACTTCGTGTACAGCGGCAACAGCCGCTACAACAACCAGTACGAAGAGTACGGCCCCACCTACTCTGTAGGCCTGACCTTCACCCATTTCTAAAGCATTGGCGTTTTGTGTAGTCGCTGCCGAAGGCTGCGATAAGGGCCGCAGGACCTTCGCTTTCGAGCAAGAGCGGGGTCGCTGCGCAACCCATCGCAGCCTGCGGCAGCGGCTACAGATACGGCTTCAACGGACGGTATATCCATGTTTCTTTTGTTCAAACACAAACCGCGGCTTTTACCTTTGCTGGTGTGCCTGGCCGCAGGCGGCGTACAGTCGGCGCCAATCAGCGCACCCACCCTGCAACCCTGGGGCACGGGCAAAGCCCAGGCACTGAGTTATTTGCCGACCGGCAATGATCGCCTGGCCGTGAGCAAGCGCGACGGTCTGCGGCTGCTCGATGCGCAAGGCAAAACCCTGAGCCAGATCGCCGGTTCTTTCGCCGGGCTGGACAGCCGCCCCCTGGGCGACAACGTACTGGTGGCCAGCCAGGACAAGGCCAAGCAGCAAGTCGCGTTGTTCAGCCTGGACCCGAAAACCCGCGAGTGGCAGGCACCGACCTACCTGCCCAAACGCGATTACGCGGTAAATGGCGTGTGCCTGTACCGCGATCAGGCGAGCAATGTGTACCTGTTTACCGTGGGTGAAGAGGGCAAGGGTGAGCAATGGCTGGTGGCGGCGGACAGCAAACAACTGGCCGCACCGTTGTTGGTGCGCAGCCTGCCAATGCCGCCGCAAGCCAAGTTCTGCCAGGTCGAGGATGCGGCGCAGCAACTGTTCGTCAACGAAGAAAACGTCGGCTGGTGGGCATATCCGGCCCATGCCGAGTCTGACGTTGAGCGTTCGCCGGTGGCCATCGTCGAGCCCTTCGGCAACGTTAAAAAGGCCGCCGGGGCCATGGCGGTGGTGCCCGGTGGTGTGCTCGGGCTGGACCCTGAAGCCGCGCAATTGAACCTCTATCAACAGCAAGGCAAGCGCTGGTCGCCAGTGGCCAGCCTGGCGCTTGACGGTGTGACCGAGCCTGAGCATCTGGCCCTGCGTGAAACCGCCAAAGGGCTGGATGTGCTGGTGCAGGACGGCGCGACCAATCGTCTGTTCGAAGGCGCCCTCAACTGGAAAGCCACGCCGGTGGCTCTGCCGCCGGTGTTGCCCGTGGTCAAACCGCTGGTGCAGACCGACGTGGTGATGAGCCAGGGCGATGCTGCGGACGATCCGGCGATTTGGGTCAACTCCAAAAATCCGGCGCAGAGCCGCGTGCTGGGCACCAACAAACAACAAGGGCTTGAGGTGTACGACTTGCAAGGCAAGCGCGTGCAGCACTTGCCGGTAGGGCGCCTGAACAACGTCGATGTGCGTCAGGGATTCACCTTGGGGGCGCGCACCGTTGACCTGGCGATCGCCACCAACCGCGATCACAACAGCCTGAGCGTGTTCAGCATTGATCGCGCCTCGGGCGAGTTGAAAGCCGTGGGCGAGATCGCCACGCCGGTCAAAGACATCTACGGGCTGTGTCTGTTCAAGGCGCCGTCGGGCGAGATCTACAGCTTCGCCAACGACAAGGACGGGACCTTTGTGCAGCACCGTCTGTTTGCCAAGGGTGACCAGGTGCAAGGTGAACTGGTACGCCAGTTCAAGGTGGCGACCCAGCCTGAAGGTTGCGTCGCCGACGACCAGCGCCAACGCCTGTTTTTGGGTGAAGAAGATGTGGCGGTGTGGGCTGTGGATGCGCGCCCGGATCAGCCCGCCACGTTGACCAGCGTGATCAAGGTCGGTGAGCAGGTGCATGACGACATCGAAGGGCTGGCGCTGTACCAGACCGAAAAAGACAACTACCTGGTGATCTCAAGCCAGGGCAATGACAGCTACGTGGTGGTCGATGCCGAGCCGCCGTTTGCCCTGCGCGGTGCTTTCCGGGTAGGCGTGAACGCCGAAGCCGGGATTGACGGCACCTCCGAAACCGATGGCCTGGACGTGACCTCAGCCAACCTGGGCGGGCCCTGGAGCAAAGGCATGCTGGTGGTGCAGGACGGCCGCAAGCGTATGCCCGAGCAGGCCCAGAACTTCAAGTACGTCCCGTGGAGCGAAGTGGCCAAAGCCTTGCGCCTGCCATAACCCGGTCACACGGGAGGTGTATTTAAATCCACAGTCATCAGGAGTTACAACATGCAAGCAACCATGGAACACATGACCATTTGGGGTCTGATCAACGATGCCAGCCTGCTGGTGAAAGGCGTGATGTTGATACTGCTCGCTGCCTCGGTATTGAGCTGGTTCTTGATTGTGCGTCGTAGCGCCATCCTGCGCCGCAGCGAGCGCGATATTGAAAGCTTCACCCAACGCTTGCGGGCGCCGGGTGACCTGGGCGCGCTGTACCGTGAAAGCCGCGACGCCAGCAACCCGGACGCCGGTGCCGAGCAGGTGTTTGTCGCGGCCTACAGCGAATACGCGCAGCTTCGCCAGCAGCCGGGCATTGATGCTGACGGGCTGATGCAAGGCATTGAACGTTCGCTGTACGTGGCCATTACCGAGCAGGAAATCCGCCTCGAAAAAGGCCTGCAATTTCTGGCCACCG
The DNA here is from genome assembly GCF_045830615.1 of Pseudomonas helleri. NCBI lineage: Bacteria > Pseudomonadati > Pseudomonadota > Gammaproteobacteria > Pseudomonadales > Pseudomonadaceae > Pseudomonas > Pseudomonas helleri. The sequence goes on from NZ_CP174501.1 coordinate 2,195,374, forward strand.
TTGGCTCGGTCAGCCCGTATATCGGCCTGTTTGGCACCGTGTGGGGGATCATGAACTCCTTTATCGGTTTGTCCCAGGTGCAACAGGCCACGTTATCGACCGTGGCACCGGGCATTGCCGAAGCCTTGATCGCCACCGCGATTGGCTTGTTTGCCGCGATCCCGGCGGTCATCGCTTACAACCGTTTCTCGTCCCGTGGGCAAACCCTGCTGACCCGCTATTACAGCCTCGGCAATGAGCTGCAAATGCGCTTGTACCGTGGCTTTCACGCAGGTTCACGGAACATGGCCGCCGCCGCTTAACAGGGAGTTTTAAGATGCTTGCTCGACCACAGCGCAAACACGGGCCCAAGGCCGAAATGAACGTAGTGCCCTACATCGACGTGATGCTGGTGCTGCTAGTGATTTTTATGGTGACTGCGCCGATGTTGACCCAGGGCGTCAAAATCGACCTGCCCAAAGTCGCCAGTGAAGCGTTGGCCAATGATACCCAGCAGAAAATCCTCACTTTGTCGGTCAAGGCCGATGGCGGCTACTACTGGAACCTGGGCAGCGAACTGGACACCAAAAACCAGACCGACAGCGCCGTCAGCCTTGAAGAGCTGCAAGCCAAAATCGGCCATGTGGTGGCGCAAGACGGCGACACCCAGGTGTATATTCGTGCCGACAACGACGCCGGTTACGGCAGCGTGGTCAAGGCCATGGCGGCCTTGCAACAAGGCGGCGTGACCAACCTGGGGCTGGTCACAGAGGCTCCGCAATGAGTGCCGCGTTGATGAGTGCCGGGCACGTTGAGGCCCGGCCGCTGCCCTGGACCCGGCTCTGGCACAACAGCCAGGCGGTGGCGGTCACGGTTGCGCTGCACAGTGCGGTGATTGCGTTTTTAGTGCTGGGCTGGAGCATGGAGCACGACATGGCCGCGCCCGCGCCGAGCACCTTGAAAACCCGCTTGGTGATGATGCCCGCGGAACCTGTACTGGCGCCGCCTGAACCCGCACCACAGCCGGTGGTAGTGCCGCCGCCGGTGGTCGAAACCAAACCCGAAGTGGTCAAGCCGGACCCGCAGATACAAGCACGCAAACTGGAGCAGGCGGCGTTGGCGCGTAAACGGGTAGAGGAGCAAAAGCAGCTCAAAGAAGCGCAGCAAAAAATGGCCCAACAACGCGCCGAGCAGGCCGAGATGCAACGTCAGCAAGTGGCGGCTGAAGCCGCTGCACAGCAAGCCCGTGTGGCAGCGGATAACGCCAGGCGTGCACAACAGGCGGCTGCGGCGGCGGATGTGCGGCAATACTTGCCGATTAGCAAGCAGGCCCCGGATTACCCGCAACGCGCGCTGGACAAAGGCATTGAGGGCGATTGCACGGTTGAGTATTCGGTGACGCCGCAGGGTAAGGTTGAAAGCCCCAAAGTGGTCGGTGACTGCCACCCGGCGTTTATTCGCCCGTCATTGGTGGCGGCGGCAACGTTTCGCTATCAGCCGCGCTTCATCGATGGTCAGGCAGTGACAGTGCCGGGGGTGCGCAATACGTTTCACTATAAAATCCGCTAGATCAAATGCCCCTCACCCCAGCCCTCTCCCGGAGGGAGAGGGAGCATTACCGAGGTGCTCTCAGGTTCAGCGCGAAGCTTTTAGTCCCCTCTCCCTCCGGGAGAGGGCTAGGGTGAGGGCGCTTTTAACCTGAAAACACCTGACAAGCATCAACGCGAAACCCGCGTCCTTGACCTATGCTGCATGCGTTTTCAAGCACAAGGAGATGGCCGTGAACGCGCCCGCTACGACCCCGCCGCCGGCAACGGCGAAAGTTAAGCTACCCATAGGTCTGGTCATCGCCATTGTGGCGATGGTGGGCGTTTTACTGATGCCGTTGCCCGCCGACTTGCCGGTCGCCGGGCATCGGATGTTGGCGATTCTGGTGTTTGCCGTGGTGGTGTGGATCACCGAAGCGGTGTCATACGAAGCCAGCGCCATCATGATCACGTCGCTGATGGCGTTTTTGATTGGCATGGCTCCCACCCTGGCCGACCCGTCAAAAATCTACGGCACCAACGCCGGGATCACCATGGCCCTCACCGGGTTTTCCAATGCCGCGCTGGCGCTGGTGGCCGGGGCGCTGTTTATTGCAGCGGCCATGACCCACACCGGGCTGGATCGGCGCATTGCGCTGGTGACCCTGTCACGCATCGGCACCAGCACCCGGCGCATTTTGATCGGGGCGATTGCAGTGACCATTCTGCTCAGCCTGGTGGTGCCCAGCGCCACCGCGCGCAGTGCATGTGTGGTGCCGATCATGATGGGGGTGATTCTGGCGTTTGGCGTCGACAAGCGTTCCAACATCGCCGCCGGGATCATGATTGTGGTGGCGCAGGGCACCAGTATCTGGAACGTCGGCATTCAAACTGCCGCCGCGCAAAACCTGCTGACGGTCGGCTTTATGGACAAGATGCTCGGCGAGCGGGTTAATTGGCTCGACTGGCTGATCGCCGGTGCGCCGTGGGCCATCATCATGTCGGCGGTGTTGTTGTTTGTGGTGCTGAAAATGCTCCCGCCGGAAAGCGACAGCATCCCGGGCGGTAAAGAAGCCGTGGAAAAATCACTGGCCGAACTGGGCCCCATGACCGGACCACAGAAGCGCCTGATGGCGGTTTCCATCGCGTTGTTGCTGGGCTGGGCCACGGAAGGCAAGTTGCACAGCTTCGACACCACCTCCATTACCTACGCCGGGCTGGTGATTCTGTTGCTGCCGCGTTACGGGGTAATGACCTGGAAAGATGTGCAGTCGCGTATCCCGTGGGGCACGGTGATTGTGTTCGGCGTGGGGATCAGCCTGGGGACGGCGTTGCTGACCACCCAGGCGGGGCAATGGCTGGGCGGGCAGGTGGTGCATAACACCGGGCTGGATCAGGTAGGGCCACTGGGGATTTTTGCGATTCTGGGGGCGTTTTTGATTTTGATTCACTTGGGCTTTGCCAGCGCGACGGCACTGACATCGGCCTTGCTGCCCATTCTGATTGCGGTCTTGCAGACCTTGCCGGGTGAATTCAGCCGCTTGGGCATGACCATGTTGCTGGGCTTTGTGGTGAGCTACGGCTTTATCCTGCCCATCAACGCCCCGCAAAACATGGTGTGCCTGGGCACACAAACCTTCACCGCCAAGCAATTTGCCAAGGTCGGCTTGATAGTCACCGTGGTGGGTTACCTGCTGATGTTGCTGTTTGGCGCGACGTACTGGAGCTGGCTGGGCTGGATGTAACCCCACCTGTAGGAGCGAGCTTGTCTCGCGATCTTTTGATCGTTAAAAGATCGCGAGGCAAGCTCGCTCCTACAGGGTGGATTTAGCTACCACCTTCGCTGCGCCCGCCGCTGCTGACTTCGGCGGGTACATCTTCACCGGCCATGCGCTTGCGGAACAATGAGGTGCGGGCCAGCAGCAAGGTGGTCACCGGCACGGTAATCGCCAGCAGAATCGGGATCAGCCAGGCGTGCAGGACCGGTGTGGATTTAAGTGCCGAGAAGTAGACAATCGAGGCCAGTGCCACGCACCAGGCACCAAGGGTTGAAGCCAGTGCAGGCGGGTGCATGCGCTGGAAAAAGTCCTTGAGGCGCAGCATCCCGATGGCACCAAACAGCGCAAACAGGCTGCTGACCACCAGCAGTACGGCCACCGGTATCTCGATCCATAGCGATAGCTCGCTGACAGAATTCATTCAATTACCTCCCCACGCAGCAGGAACTTGGCCAGCGCAAACGAGCCGACAAACCCGAACAGGGCGATCAGCAAGGCGGCCTCGAAGTAGGTGTCACTGGCATAACGTATGCCCAACACCAGCATCATCAGCATGGCCACGATGTACAGGTAATCCAGCGCCAGAACCCGGTCCTGGGCCGAAGGGCCTTTAAACAGGCGGACCACGGTCAGCACCATCGCCAGGCTAAAGAAAAACAGGCTGATCAGGATGGCATTGGAGAGCAGGGCACTCATTCAAAGATCTCCATCAAGGGGCGCTCGTAAGCCGTTTTGAAGTGCTCGATAAATTGCGCTTCGTCATCCAGGTCAAAAACGTGCAACAACAGCACGCTGCGGTCCAGCGCCAGTTCGGACCAGACCGTACCCGGCACTACTGTGGTGATCATTGACAAGGCCGCGAGGCCGTTGGCGTCACGCAGGTCGAGGGGGATTTTGATGAACCGCGAGCGTGGCGGGCGCTTGCCAGCATTGAGCACGCCCCAAGCCACGGCGATGTTGGACATGATCACGTCACGCCCCACCAAAAAGAACAACTTGAGGATCACACCCGGACGGTGGATGTGAATCGGCAGGGGCCGCAGAGGCGCGAACATGATCGGCGCCAAAAAGCCCAACGCTGCACCGAGCAACAGATTGCCAGCGCTCAATGACAAATTGAGCAGCAGCCACAGTAGCCACAACGCCAGGGACAACCACGGTGCCGGGAATAAACGCTTCATGGCTGCACCTCCTGCAACGCCGCCTTGGCAGTGGGGCCAGGCACAGGGCGAGACTCCAGCACCGCCTGCACATAACGCTCTGGGTTGCTCAAGGTCTCGGCGGCGGCTTGGGTAAAGCGCAACAGCGGCTCAGCCTTGACCGTCAGGACCACGCACAGCGCCAGCAGCACTACGATGGGCACGCATTCAAGGCGACGCAAAATCGGTGATGGCCGCTCCAGCGGCGTCCAAAAGCGCTGGATGCCCATGCGCGAGAAGGCGATCAAAGAGGCTAGCCCGGACAGAATCAAGAGAGCCAGCAAGCACCAGGCGGCAGTAGACACCGGGGCGTTTATATCGTTGCCCAGCCCGGCCGGGTTGAGCAGCGCGTTGAGCAAGCTGAGCTTACCGATAAACCCGGACAGCGGCGGCATGCCAATAATCAGCAGGGCACAGGCGATAAAGCTCAAGCCCAGAAACGCCATCGCCCACGGAATGATCTGCCCGACCACGACGTTTTGCTCGTCGTCCAGGTTGGTCCCTCGCGGGGGCGGCTCAACGATGGCTGGCAACGCTTCAGCATCTTCTTCGTCCAGCGCTTCAATGGATGAGCGCGAGCGCTCAATCAGCTCGGCCAGCAAGAACAGCGCACTCAGTGCCAGGGTGGAGCTGACCAGATAAAACAAGGCCGCCGCAATCAGGTTGGGTTGGGCAAAGCCCACTGCCGACAACAGAATGCCGGCCGACACCAGAATGCTCAGGCTGGCCATGCGCTCCAGGCGCTGGGCTGCGAGGATGGCAATGGCGGCGCAGACAATGGTTGCCATGCCGCCGTAGATCAACCAGTCGCTGCCAAAGTAGGCCGACGCCCCGGCCTGGCCCGAGAACAGCAGCGTCCACAGGCGCAATACGGTGTAGATCCCGACCTTGGTCATAATCGCGAACAGCGCCGCTACCGGCGCGCTGGCCGAGGAGTAGGCGGGCACCAGCCAGAAGTTCAACGGCCACATGCCGGCCTTTGCCAGGAAGGCGATGGCCAGAATGGCCGCACCGGCGTGCAACAGGCCACGATCGGCTTCGGGTACCAAGGGGATTTTGAACGCCAGATCGGCCATGTTCAGCGTGCCGGTGACGCCATAGATCAACGCCGCACCAATCAGGAACAGTGACGAAGCCAGCAGGTTGATCGCGATGTAATGCAGGCCTGACGACACCCGCGCCTTACCCGAACCGTGCAGCATCAGGCCGTAAGAGGCCGCCAGCAACACTTCGAAGAACACGAACAGGTTGAACAGGTCAGCAGTCAGGAAAGCGCCATACAACCCCATCAACTGGATCTGGAACAGCGCATGGAAGCTGGAACCGGCGCGGTCCCAGCGGGCCATGGCGAACATCAGCGCGCAACTGGCGATCACCCCGGTGAGCACCAGCATCAACGCTGACAAGCGATCCACCACCAGCACAATGCCGAACGGCACTTGCCAGTTGCTCGGCAGGTACACGCCAATCGAGGCCGGGCTGCCGTTTTGTTGCGTCCAGAGCAGCAAGGTGATCGAAATGCACAACCCGAGCAGGGTCGAGCCGAGGTTGATACGGGCTTTGAGCGGGCGATGTTTTTCGCCCAGCAACAGCATGCACGCAGCGGTAAACAGCGGTAGCAGGATGGGCGCGACTATCAAATGCGGCATCAAATTCATTCTTTAGGCTCCCGGCCATCCACATGGTCGGTACCGGTCAGGCCGCGAGAGGCCAGCAAGACCACCAGAAACAGCGCGGTCATGGCAAAACTGATGACGATGGCGGTCAACACCAGTGCCTGCGGCAAAGGGTCGGTGTAGTTGAGCAAGTCTTGCGGTACGCCTTCTTTGATCACCGGCTCCTTGCCGATAAACAGGCTGCCCATGCTGAAAATAAACAGGTTGACCCCGTACGACAGCAAGCACAGGCCCATCACCACCTGAAAGGTTCGAGGGCGCAGGATCAGCCAGGTACCAGAGGCGGCAAGCACCCCGATAGCAATAGCGATAACTTCTTCCATCAGGCAGCTCCCGTCTTGGATTGGAGGGCGGGACGATGGGCTCGTACCGATTGGTGAGCCAGCGCTGTGAGAATCAGCAGCGTGGCGCCGACCACAACGGCAAACACACCAATGTCAAAAAACAGCGCACTGGCCACGTGAATCTCACCCAGCACCGGCAAGCTGAAGTGTGCGGTATGGGTAGTCAGGAACGGGTAGCCCCACAGCAGCGAGCCCAGCCCGGTCAACGTTGCACAAAGCAACCCGGTACCCATCCAGCGCAACGGCCGCAGGCTCATTTGCGCCTCGACCCACTGCGTGCCGGCCACCATGTATTGCAGGATGAACGCCACCGACATCACCAGGCCTGCGACGAAACCACCGCCCGGCTGGTTGTGACCGCGCATAAACAGGTACATCGAGACCATAAACGCAATCGGCAACAGCAAGCGCACCAGCACCGCTGGCACCATCATGAAGCCCAAGGCGGTATCGCTGGCGCTGCGCGGGTTAACCAGGTCGGTGACCACGTCTTTGGCCAGCAAGCGCTGCTGGGCAGGTAATTGCATGCTTTCTTTGGGCGGGCGGAACCGGCGCAGCAGGGCGAACACGGTCAGGGCCACGGCGGCCAGTACGGTGATTTCACCCAGGGTGTCGAAACCGCGGAAGTCCACCAGCATCACGTTCACCACGTTGGTACCGCCGCCTTCGGGCAACGCACGGCTGAGGAAGAACGAAGAGATGTGGTTCGGGGTTTGCCGGGTCAACATGGCATACGACAGCACCGCCATGCCGCCGCCGACAGCGATCGACAACAGCAAGTCGCGCAGACGACGAATACGGGCTTTGTTCAGGGTGCCAGGCAACGGCGAGACTTCTTCTATCCGCCGTGGCAGCCAGCGCAGGCCCAACAGAATCAGTACCGTGGTCACCACCTCAACCACCAGTTGGGTCAAGGCCAGGTCCGGAGCCGAGAACCAGACGAAGGTCACGCAGGTCATCAAGCCGCACACACTGACCATGGTCAAAGCGGCCAGACGGTGATACTTGGCTTGCCAGGCGGCACCGATGGCACAGGCAATTGCCAGCAGCCACAAGGTCACAAACACAATGGAGCCGGGGATGTTCGGCCGGTCGCCCCAGCTCAAGCCGCTGTAGAGCATCGGGATCAGTCCGGCAACCACCGCCGCCAGCACCAGCAGGAACAACTGGGTTTGCAGGCGCAAGGTGCTCACGCGCCGCTCGACACGCCGCGCCCGGCGCATGAGCACCACCATGCTGCGTTCGAAGAAACGCTTGCCGTTGAAGTACTTGATCAGCGGCGGCAGCGGGAAGCGCTCAAGCTTGAGCTGCTTGCGCAACAACACGTACAGCACGATACCGCCGGACATGGCGATCAGGCTCATGATCATCGGGGCATTCAGGCCGTGCCAGATGGCCAGGCTGTATTCGGGCAGCTCGCCCCCCACCACTGGTTGCGCGGCCGCAGCGAGCAGCGGGCCGACCGTGTGGGCCGGGAAGATACCGACCATCAGACAGGTAAACACCAACAATTCTACCGGCGCCCGCATCCAGCGCGGCGGCTCGTGCGGGGTGTGCGGCAGGTCGGTGGCAGGCGGGCCGAAGAACACATCCACGGTAAAGCGCAGCGCGTAGGCCACGCTAAACGTACCGCCAATGGTGGCGATGACAGGCAGGGCAATTTCGACCCAGGCCGTGGAGTTGATGAACACCGTTTCGGCGAAGAACATTTCTTTCGACAGGAAACCGTTGAGCAACGGCACACCGGCCATCGACGCACTGGCCACCATCGCCAGCGTGGCGGTGTACGGCATCAGCTTGAACAGGCCACTGAGCTTGCGAATATCCCGCGTGCCGGTTTCGTGGTCGATGATGCCTGCCGCCATGAACAGCGAGGCCTTGAAGGTGGCGTGGTTGAGAATATGGAACACCGCCGCCACGGCCGCCAGCGGGCTGTTAAGGCCCAGCAGCAGGGTAATCAGGCCCAGGTGGCTGATGGTCGAATAGGCCAGCAGGCCCTTGAGATCATTTTGAAACATTGCGCAGTAGGCGCCGAGCACCAGGGTGCAGGCCCCGGCGCCGCTGACAATCCAGAACCATTCTTCGGTGCCGGACAGGGGCGACCACAGCCGCGCCAACAGGAACACCCCGGCCTTGACCATGGTTGCCGAGTGCAGATAAGCCGAAACCGGAGTCGGCGCCGCCATGGCATGGGGCAACCAGAAATGAAACGGGAATTGTGCACTTTTGCTAAGGGCGCCGATGAGAATCAGCGGCAACAGAATGGGGTACAGACTGTGAGCCTTGATCTGGTCGCCTGCGGCCAGCACGACGTCCAGATCATAGCTGCCGACAACATGGCCGAGCAGCATGACCCCCGCCAGCAGGCACAAGCCCCCCGCGCCAGTGACCATCAGCGCCATATAGGCGCCGCGTCGGGCGTCGGAGCGGTGATGCCAATAGCCGATCAGCAGGAACGAGAAGAGGCTGGTCAGCTCCCAGAAAAATACGATCTGGATCAAGTTGCCCGAAATCACCAGGCCGAGCATCGCGCCCATAAACGCCAGGAAAAACGAGAAGAAGCGCGGCACCGGGTCTTCGGGTGACATGTAGTAACGGGCGTACAGAGACACCAGCGCGCCAATGCCCAGGACCAGAATCGAGAACAGCCAGGCAAACCCGTCCATGCGCAGGACAAAATTGAGGCCGATACTCGGCAGCCACATGAACTCTTCACGAATCACCCCACCATGGGCGATTTGTGGATAGAGCAGGGCAACTTGAACTAAGCCGATCAGAGCAATCAAACCGGCCAGCAGTGATTCACTGTTACGTGCGTTGTGCGGCAAAACAGCCGCCAGACAGCTGCCAATAAATGGCAGAAGCAGTAGAACTATCAGGGACATAGGCTTCTAATCTGCAGGAGTTTGCGAACGATCATACGTGGCGACTTGACGATCACCAACAACGTATCTGTAGATGAATCCTACAAAATGTGTGCAAAACTTTAACAACGAGCCGGGTCTCTTCCTTAATGACCCGCTTGCGTGATGCGAGCATCGCCCCCATACGTGGGGGCGAGTCATGCCAGATAATGAGGTTTAACCGGGTGAATGGGGTGCAAAAGCATCACTCGCAGGCTTGGTTGCCTTGCTTTTCATCCGACTCGCTGGGCGTTTTACCTTTTGTTTTTAACTCACTAACGATCACCGCTGCAACAATCAATAGCGCACCGAGCAATGCGATGCCGGGTAAACGCTCTCCGGCAATACGCCCGACGATCCCGGCCCATACCGGTTCACCGGCGTAAATGAGCGTGGCGCGAGTCGGTGAAACACTTTTTTGTGCCCAGTTCATCGCCACTTGAATAATCGCGCTCGCAGCCCCCAGGCCCACCGCACTGATCAGCAGCAGCCAAGAGAAGTCAGGGATAGCCTCGCCGCTCGGCACCACCATCAAGAAGGACAGAATAGACGCGGTGGCGAGCTGTACTACGGTCACCCGTCGCACATCGACTTTGCCGGCATAAGCGCTGATCAGGATTATTTCGGCGGCGATGGCGATGGCACTGATCAGGGTCACGATTTCGCCCTGGCTGAAGTTCAGCGCTGCACCATTGGGCCCGGACAGCAGCATCAAGCCGGTAAACGCCATCACGATACCGATACTCGGCATCAGGCCGGGTCTGCGACCCAGTACCAGCCACTGCAGCAGCGGCACGAAAGGCACGTAAAGAGCGGTGATAAAGGCGGACTGGCTGCTGGGAATAGTTTGCAGGCCTACGGTTTGCAAGCCGTAACCGAACATGATTGCCGTACCAATGAAAAATCCGGCTTTAAGCTCAAGTCGTGTGAAACCGCGCAAGCTTCGCCAGGAAAACAGCGCCACGATCGTCGCCGCGGCAGCAAAGCGCAGGCCGACAAAAAACATCGGGCCGCTGGACGTCAATGCATGCTGTACCAACAAAAAGGTACCGCCCCAGACCATGGTGATCAAGATCAGTACACATTCTGCTTTACTGAAACGAGCCGTTATCGACCCGAGCCTGGAAGTTTTCAACGTTGACATAACCTTGCACGCCACAAGATGAGAGACGCACAATGCGTCAAAGCTGAGCAGTATACTGCGCACCCCCATAGAGTGAGCAATATAGTGCCCAACGAAATTCCCCATTCTGATCCGTCACAGAGAGGTTTCATGCAACGTACTTCGGTATTGCAGCACGTCAGTCAGAACGTTCGGCGCTTGAGGCTGCTCGCTCACCTTAGCCAAAGTGCCCTGTCTGATTTGTCGGGTGTCAGCCGCCGGATGCTGGTTGCGATAGAGGCAGGCGAGAAAAACGTCAGCCTCAGCACCCTTGATCGGGTAGCAGAGGCGTTGAACGTGGCGTTCAGTGATTTGATTCAGGCGCCGGGTTCTGTTGACCCAAGTCGCATCAACGAACTGGCGTGGGCCGGCAACAGCACCGCAAGCAAGGCGGTATTATTGGCCAAGGCAGTGGCCTGTAAAGAGGTTGAGCTATGGGAATGGACCCTTGTGCCGGGCGACGAATACCACTCGCAGGCCGATGCCGATGGCTGGAGCGAGCAGTTATATGTATTTGAAGGGCGCTTGACGCTGGTCATTGACGAGCAGTCGTTCACGTTCGGCGCAGGGGAGTTCTACATGTACGCCAGCAATAAACCGCACTCCTACCGCAATGACGGCGATGAAGTGGTTCGCTTTATCCGCAACGTGGTTATTTGAGAAAGGTGGCGGGACAAATGTCCCGCCGAGCCAGGCTGCCGCACACCGTTCGCTCGCGGTCCAGGCCAATCATTAGGTCAATTGGCTTGAACAGGGTATTTGCTGACTGGGGAATCAGCCCGAGCGACGTAGGCTGCACCGCAGGCCTGACGCAACACACCGCTTAGCGGATGTTTTTGATGGTGCCTTTGTTACCGGTAACCGTCACGTTCACCTTCTTGAAGATGAAGTAGTCTTCAACCGACACGGCGTAACGAGGTGCGACGATCAAATCTGAACCCGAGCTCTTGACCGCTTTGTAAGCAGCAGCTGCTTTAGTGGCAGACACTGGGTCTGGCAGGCTGAAAGCAGGAGCAGGGCCGCCATAGGTCACGCCGTCTGCGAATTCACTGTCGCCGCTGATTTTCAGCACGCCGAACAGAATGTCCGAAGACGATTGACCGGTGATCTCGCCGCCCACTTCAATGTTAGCTTTCAGGTCAGCAGTGACAGTACCCGCGATTGGAGCATTTGGTTGGCTCACGTTGTGGCTCATGCAACCGCTGGTAGTCAGAACTGCTGTCACTAATGCGACAGGCATCCATATTTTTTTCATCGTAAAGCTCCAAGAGATTTGTCAGTCCGTTCGTTAACGGCGGCGAGACTGTACGTGAGCACCCCTAGGATTAAAGTCAGCTAAGTCCCTCTCTCGCGCAGGCACAAAACCTATTAGCGGTAGGAATTTGGATTACCTCATACTTTTACCGGCGTTCGCTGTAGGTACGGTGCAGGGCGGGGTGTAATACGCGGGAGGTACGGAAAGATCAAAAGATCGCGAGCAAGTTTTGTGGCGAATCAAAGACCCGTAGGAGTTGCCGCCCCGTCTTCGACGCCGCGCTGTCGCGCAGCAAACAGGCCACCGAATATCTTCAGCATCCCCCAATCAGTCCCCTCTCCCTCCGGGAGAGGGCTAGGGTGAGGGGGCTCTTAGATCAAGGTCAACAGATCGCGAGGCAAGCTCGCTCCTACAGGGCCTTTAGAATCAATCACTTATTTTGTGTTTGAAAAGAGCTCCCGCAGGCTACGATCTTTTGATCTTAAAAGATCGCAGCCTGCGGCAGCTCCTACAGGGTGCAGAGTTTTGTCAGGCTAAACAAAGCCTGAACCCGCTCTAGCGCTGTTCGGTCACGCATGCCTCGAGTGCGGCGTGCCAGTCTGGCTGGCTGACCTGCCATTCACGTGCCAGGCGGCTGCAGTCCAGACGCGAGTTTTGCGGGCGGGCCGCGGGGGTCGGGTAGGCGCTGGCCGGAATCGGCTCAAGGGTGGCGCACGTTTTGCCTTGGGCCGTCAGGTGCTCGGCAATGGCTTGGGTAAAACCAAACCAGGAAGTTTCACCGGCTGCTGTCAGGTGGTACACACCCCATGCGCCGGCTTGGCCCGCTTGCCAGCGCTCGATCAACGCGCGCGTGCTCCTGGCAATGGTGCCGGCCCAGGTCGGTGCGCCAATCTGGTCAGCCACCACGCGCAGCTCGGATTTTTGCGGGAGTAAACGCTGCATGGTCAGCAGGAAGTTCTTGCCGTGGGTGGAGTACACCCAACTGGTGCGCAGGATCAAATGCTGCCCGCCCACTGCAGTGATCGCTTGCTCGCCCGCCAATTTGCTTTTGCCGTAGACGCCCAGCGGGCCGGTTGGATCGTCTTCGGTATAAGGCCCGGGCTTGCTGCCATCGAACACGTAGTCAGTGGAGTAGTGGATCAGTGGGATACCCAGCGCCTTGGCTTCTTCCGCAAAAACGCCCGGCGCGGTGCCATTGATGGCAAACGCCAGGTCCGGCTCGCTTTCTGCCAGATCCACCGCCGTGTGTGCGCCGGCGTTAATGATCACATCCGGGCGATGGGCGCGAACCTGTGCGCGGATCTGCTCGGGCTGGCTCAAATCCAGCTCATCACGGCCCAGCACAATCAACTCGGCCACATCGGCAAGCTGCTTTTGCAGCTCAATGGCCACCTGGCCGGTCTTTCCGCTGATAAGGATTTTTAACGGCGTGGCGGTGCGGCTCATGCGATCAGGTCCTTGGCGTCAGTGAAGCCCAGACGCTGGCCCTGGTAGCTGCCGTCCTGAACGCGTTTGCACCACTCCAGGTTGTCCAGGTACCACTGCACGGTTTTGCGCAGGCCGGTTTCAAAGGTTTCTGCGGGCACCCAGCCCAGCTCGCATTCGATTTTGCTGGCGTCGATGGCATAACGCTGGTCATGGCCGGGGCGGTCCTGAACAAAGGTGATCAAGTCAGCGAACTGCGCGACACCGGCCGGGCGCTCAGGTGCCAACTCTTCGAGCAAGGCACAGATGCCGCGCACCACGTCGATATTCTTTTGCTCGTTATGGCCGCCGATGTTGTACGTCTCGCCGACCACACCGTCCGTCACCACCTTGAGCAGGGCGCGGGCGTGGTCCTCTACAAACAGCCAGTCACGCACTTGCAGGCCATTGCCGTATACAGGCAGCGGTTTACCGGCCAACGCATTGAGAATAACCAGCGGGATCAGTTTTTCCGGGAAATGGAACGGCCCATAGTTGTTCGAGCAGTTAGTCACCAGCACCGGCAAACCGTAAGTGCGGTTCCAGGCGCGCACCAAGTGGTCAGACGCCGCTTTGCTGGCCGAATACGGCGAGCTTGGCGCGTACGGCGTGGTTTCGGTGAACAGATCATCAACGCCATGCAAGTCGCCATACACTTCGTCGGTCGAAATATGGTGGAAACGGAAGGCGCTTTTTGCAGGTTCCGCAAGTGTCGACCAATAAGCACGAGTGGCCTCAAGCAGGCTGTAAGTGCCGACAATGTTGGTCTGGATAAAGTCCGATGGGCCATCGATGGAGCGATCAACGTGCGACTCGGCCGCCAAGTGCATGATCGCCTGCGGCTGGAAGCGCTCAATAACGGCGCTCATCGCCGCCTGATCAACAATGTCAGCCTGAGCGAACTCGTAACGGGTGTCCGTAGCGATGCTTTGCAGCGATTCCAGATTGCCAGCGTAGGTCAACTTGTCGACGTTGAGCACTTCGTGGGAGGTGTCTTTAATCAAGTGACGGATCAGAGCCGAACCAATAAAGCCGGCACCGCCGGTGACTAAAATGCGCATGTGAATATCCCTTATTCCCTGACGGTCTGAAATCATGTGGCGCATAGCTTGGGTGGATGCGCGTGATGGGGCAAGAGGAAACTCCCAATAATTTCCTGCAAGCCGTAGTCGTTGACGAGCCTGCGAGGCTACGTCCGATTGCACAGCGATCGTAAACCCTGACAGCACGATCAACTGAAGAATTGCGAAGCACTGACCCACACAGACTTCGCGCGAATACCGCATTCTACAGACGTAGCCTCGCAGGCTCGTCAACGACTACAGGGTGAGAGCCGACACTAAAAATTATTAGAATTCAGGGGGTTGCCAGCTTCGATCTTCTAGTACATAATGCGCGCCATCAGCTCAGGGCAACTACCTGAATAGCTGAAGAATCAAAGAGTTGGAAAAGAGTTGTAGCGATCAAGTCGCAAATTTCCTTGCTTTTGATGCTTCAAAACAGAAGCTTCAAGCGCAATGGCCGAATAGCAAAATGGTTATGCAGCGGATTGCAAATCCGCCCACGCCGGTTCGATTCCGGCTTCGGCCTCCACATTCAAAGCCCCGTAGATTAACGTCTACGGGGCTTTTTTGTTGTGTGCTAATCATCGGACTCGAACAGCAAGGCCGTCTCAAAATCTTGCCCGCCGTAATAAATGCCAATGATAAAAACCTGCTTGCCATCAACGGCAAAAGCAATCACGGCCCGCTTGCGATAGTTCGTTATACGCAGATGCTCCAAAGATTCAGGTGAATACTCAATGGAATACGCCATCAAGATTCGGTCGTTGCGTTCTGATGCTCTGCTGCTAACCGGGCACGCACTTCATCGATGCTTACTGCTCGAGAAGGGTCTGCTTTCAGGGCATCGTAAGCGGGAGCTACCTGGCCGACCAGCCAGCTTTCCAGCGCGCGGTCACGGGCCATCAACGCTCGTAGGCCATCACGAATGACTTCGCTTTCAGTGGCGTACTCACCAGCAGCCACTTTAGCTTTCACCGCTTCTGCCATCTGAATGGGCAGAGTGATACTGAATTGTTGAGTGCTGCGCATGATAAGCCTCCCGGGCTGAGTAGGTTTTAATCCTACTCCATCCTTAGAGCCAAACCTAGCGACTCCTTGGCAGTGTATGACGTGCGGTCATGTTCTATACATACTGCCCGCAATGCAGCCATTTTGCCCTTTACGGCCTGCCTTGTGCGGGGCTTTTGTCGTCTGGAGCACTTATGACCCCCACCTTCCGCATCGTCGCAGACGGCGCATACATCACGTCGTTGATCAATGACCGCCTGCTATTGCTGCGCACCACTGACAAACCCGGCATGGATTCCGACGACTTCGAACTGTGTATTAATGACCGCGATAGCGCCTCTCAAACACAAAATAACTGATTATTTTTAACCCCCTGTCGGAGTGGCCGCCCCGTCTTCGACGCCGCGCTGTCGCGCAGCAAACAGGCCGCCGAGTATCTTCAGCATCCCCCAATCGGTTCCCTCTCCTTCGGGAGAGGCGTGGTGAGGGGGCTCTTGACTTGAGTACATATCCGTTGCTGCGGCAACGGCCACTTAGGGTTCCGGCCTTACGCCGCGTCACTTTGCAAAAGCGTGTAGAGACCGGACACATGGTTGACGGGTGTACGGGGACATGGTGGACACTTTTCGGTGAGCTAATTTCGCCGGAGAACCATCATGCCTTGGAATACGAGAGACGCCATGAGCCTGAAAGAAGAGTTCGTTGCTTTAGCACGGCAACCCGGCAGCAATAAACGCGAGCTGTGCCGACGATTCGGTATCAGCCCGCAAACAGCTTATAAGTGGCTAGAACGCTACAAAGCCCAAGGTAAACCGGGCTTAGAGGAGAAGTCCCGCAGGCCTAATATGAGTCCGAAACTGACTCAGGCCGGTTTGGAGTCTGAGGTCTTGGCGATTAGACAAGACAACCCTGCATGGGGCGGACGCACAATCAGCAGCCTGTTGAAAAATCGTATCGCCCCCAGCACCGTCACTAACATTCTGCATCGGCACGGCCTGATTCAGCCTTCTGACAAGGGGCCACCGGCCAAGCTGAGGTTTGAACATGCTGCGCCTAACGACCTTTGGCAGATGGATTTCAAAGGACACTTTGCGATGCAACAAGGCCGATGCCATCCCCTAACGCTGCTGGACGACCATTCCCGATTCAACTTGGCTATACAAGCTTGTGATAACGAGCGTGGGGACACGGTGCAGAAGAAGATGATCGAGGTTTTCCGAACTTACGGCTTGCCAGCCCGCATCAACGTCGATAATGGCCCGCCTTGGGGCTCACCGCGTAATCCCGGCGAGATCACGGAGTTGAGTATCTGGCTAATCCGCCTAGGCATCCGGATAAGTTTCAGCCGCCCTTATCACCCGCAAACCAATGGGAAAATTGAGCGTTTCCATCGTTCACTGAAAGCCGAAGTGCTCAATGGTCGGCATTTTTCTACGTTGACTGACGCTCAAACGGCTTTCGACCGGTGGCGTGAAATTTACAACCTACAGCGCCCCCATCAAGGGTTGGACTACCAGGTGCCAATGGACCGGTACCGGTCTAGTCCCTGGGCATATCCGCAGCAGCTATCGGAGTTTGAATACGGATCGGATGACGTATTGGCCAAGGTTTACCACAGTCGGTTTCGCTTCCAGAAACGTTATTTCAGCATCGCCAAGGGTTTGGTTGGGCAGCATATTGCTATACGCCCAAACCCAGAAAGCGATCAACTGTTTGACGTCTACTTCTGCCATCACTTTTTGCGAACTATCGACGTGAACAAACCGGACTACGGTTCATAATGTGTCCACTATGTCCCCGCACATGTGTCAACCATGTGTCCGGTCTCTACAAAAAGCGGCAAAGTAACCAAAACGCTTTTGCCCCTACCCCTCGGTGCCTCGCTTTGGCTCGGCATGCCCTCACCACAGGCCTTGCTCCGTAGGCCCGCCGCGATCGGCCATCCATGGCCGTGTCGCGGCTAACCCGGCGTCCTGCCGGGTGCACTACTGCGCAAAACCTGCGTTCGGCCAGCGTGGTTTAATGGGGCCTTTTAGATCAAGATCAAAAGCAAGATCTAGATCAAAAGGCCCCATTAAACCACGCAGCCGATCGCAGCCTTCGTTCCTCGTCAGCGACTACAGTCGCCTGAAAATAACGATGCACGAAGGAGAGGAGACCGATTGGGGGATGCCATGCCAAATCGCGGGGCCAACTTGGTCACTTACAAGTGTGAGAGGCTTATCGGCAGTTATAGACAGTAATCAGCGTGCTGTTTTTATGTAGTTAACGTATATATCCCAATAAAAAAGATTTTGCCCTTTTACGGCATGGATTAAGCAGCACGCTAAGAAATCCAAAAGGGCAAGATCATCAGGTTAATGCTTTTTGGTGAAATCAATGACCATGCGGCCGGTAAATTTCCCCTGCTCCATTTCTTCAAAAATCGTATTGATATCTTCGAGTGGACGCATCTGCACTTTTGGTACGACTTTACCTTCGGCGCCGAAACGGAAGGCCTCTTTCAGGTCTTCACGAGTCCCCACCAGCGAGCCAACGACCTCAATCCCGTCCAGGACCAGGCGCGGAATGCTCAGGTCCATCGTTTCAACTGGCAGGCCCACCGCCACAACACGCCCTGCGGCGCGGACACTGGCGACGGCAGAGTTAAAGGCTGATTTGGCGACGGCTGTCACGACCGCCGCATGGGCGCCGCCCAGCTCTTTCTGAATGATCTCATCGACATTGTCTGTCTTCGGATTAAGGGTTAAATCTGCCCCCATCTCTTTCGCCAATGCCAGTTGCTTGTCATTGACATCAATGGCGATCACTTTGGCATTGAAGACATTCTTGGCATATTGCAGGGCCAAGTTTCCCAACCCGCCCAGGCCGTAAATCGCCAGCCATTGGCCTGGTTTTATGCCTGAAACTTTAATGGCCTTATAAGTAGTCACGCCAGCGCAGGTAATACTACTGGCTTCAGCCGAATCAAGACCGTCCGGAACTTTGACCGCGTAATCAGCACTGACAATGCATTCTTCAGCCATGCCGCCGTCGACGGTATAACCCGCATTCTTGGCTGTGCGGCAGAAAGTTTCTTTGCCGCTGTTACAGTATTCGCAGTTGCCACAGCCGCGGAAAAACCACGCGACACTGGCGCGATCGCCAACTTTAAGTGATGTAACACCATCCGCTACTTCAGTCACAACACCGATGCCTTCATGCCCAAGCGTTATGCCGGATACATCACCGAAATCTGCATTTTTTACATGCAAGTCGGTGTGGCATACACCGCAGCATTCCATTTTTAATAAGGCTTCTCCATATTCTAAAGGGCGTAATTTTTTGTCTTCAATGACGACGGTCTTATTCTTTGCGACAACAGCTGCTTTCATAGTCAACCCCCACGTATGGAATATCTGAAGGCTCATGTTGACTGCATAACTAAAAATGAGCGGCTGTAGTCTAGCTGCGATTTTCAAAGCCGTTGTCTTTTAGGATCCATTGCGATTTCTGCCCATTCCGACTGTGAGTGATCGCTGCGGTGGGGCCCCGTTTGAGGGCAGTTTTGCCCCGAATTAAAACCTTAGCCAGGCCAAAACGGGCTGTTCAGACCTTGGGCTAAGCTGTCATGGCCAAGTCGCAGACAGTACGCAGCCCAAGATCAGAATTGGATTTTCTAATGGAGATAGATACTATCCTAACGATTAGCCTGCTACCTATCCCGCAGCCATGAAGCCACCCTCCATACCGTTATCAGATTTTTGGCAGGCCATCCTTGCACCTTCGCGCAGCGACTTACTGTTCGCCCTGCGCAATATCATCGCCGGCGCGGTGGCGCTGTATCTGGCGTTGATCTTCGATCTGGAACAACCGCAATGGGCGCTGACGACGGTGTTCATCGTTGGGCAGTTCACCAGCGGGATGGTGTTGGGCAAGGGCGCATACCGCTTGGTCGGCACGCTGGTAGGGGGCGTGGCTTCGGTTGCGCTGATTGCCGCGTTTGGCCAGTCGCCCTTGCTGTTTCTGTTGGCCATGGCAACGTGGTTGGCACTGTGCACCACTGGCGCCTCACTGTTACGCAGCCATGCCGCCTATGGCTTTGTATTGGCAGGCTACACCACCGCGATCATTGCACTGCCAGCGGTCTCGGACCCGCTGGCGGTGTTCGACCATGCGACTGCGCGGTGCATTGAGATCAGCCTAGGGATTATTTGCGCGTCCGTGGCGAGTACCGTTTTGTGGCCCCGTCACGCCGAGCAGGCGCTGTCGGCTCAAGGGCGAGCGGCCTGGTTGGCCGGGCTTGAAGCCGCGGCGGCAGAACTGCTGGGCACGGATCAACGTAAAGGCATGCTGGTTGCCTTGGGGCGACTGGTAGCGGTCGATAATCAACATGCCAGCGCCCGCTTTGAAGGCCCGGCAGGGCGGCGCCGCTCTCAAGCACTGCGTGTGCTCAGTCGAGACCTGCTCAGTGTGTTGCGTGCAGCCAGGGCGGTGGCACGCCAACGGTTGATGCTCGATGAGGCTGCGCGTGTCATGCCGTTGATCGAGCAAGTGGCGGCGGCATTGCAGCAAGCGCACCTACAGGACCTGCCCGCGCTGGCCCAACACATCAGGCTGGCGCTCGAGGATCAATCCTTGGGCCAGGAGGCACATTTTTGCCTGATGGCGCTGGCGCAGTTGTTGCGCTTGATTGAGCAGAGCGCGCTGACACTTCAGGCCCTGGAGCAGGGGAGAGTGCCGCCAGGTGCGCCGGGCGCCATGTCGTGGCACAAAGACATTGAACAGGGCGTGCTCGCCGGGTTGCGCTGCGCTGTGGCGTTTTTGGCTGTGGCGGCGTTCTGGATGTACACGGCCTGGCCGTCGGGCCTGGGCGCGATATCAATCTGCGGCGTGGTATTGAGCCTGTTTGCCGCCAGAGAAAACCCTTCTGAATCCAGCCTTAACTTTTTAAAAGGCATTGCCCTATCAATTCCGGTGGCCGGGGTGGTGCATTTTGGCCTGCTGCCCGCATTTGACAGCTTCGCCATGCTTGGCCTGTGCCTGGGCATACCGTTGTTTCTGGCCTCGTTATGCATGAGCCGGCCAGCATTGGCGGCCACCGCTTCGGCGTTCTGCATCTTCTTTGTCAACAACATCGGGCCCAGCAACCTGATGACCTACGACTTCGCCGCCTTCCTCAATAGCGCCGTTGCCACCCTGATGGGCAGCGGCGTCGCCGTGCTGGTGTTCCGCCTGATACAACTCAACCCCGGCGAGCGCCATTATCGGCGCATGTACAAAGCCCTGCTGTTCGACCTGGCTCAACTTACCGTACGCCCGCTGGAACAAGCCGAAAGCTGGTTTGGCGGGCGCATGGCAGACCGCTTGATCCGGCTGTCACGCTACACCGCAGCGTTTGCTACCGGCACCAGCCACTGGTCGCGTGGCCTGCAAGGTTTGGACCTTGGCGATGAGTTGCTCGAACTGCGCGCCTGCCTCGCAAACAGCCAGGGAGCCCTGGCGCTTGCGCGTGATCGCTATTTGCGTTGCCTGGCGGGTGCTTTTAAACAAGGCGGGCCAAGCGAGCAAAGCCTCACGTTTATGGATGCACCCAGCCAGGCATTGCTCGAGGCACTGGAGCAACCCTCGAGGTTGGCGGAACAAGAGATGGCCAAAGCGGCGATCTTGCAACTGCAGTACACATGGCGCAAAGCCTGTCAGCCAAGTACCGAATAAGTCTGCGCGACCAACGTATAAAAAACATTCATTCAATAGGTAGTGGCGCAATAGTATCATCGGCCGGGATTGCGCTGGCCTGATAATGCTAGGGCGTTGCAAGCACCTGTAGTCGTTGCCGGAGCATGAGGCGGCGATGGGAGTCGAGTGACCACTAGAGCGGCCGTACTGCATTGCAGCCAGGCATCTTGTTGGCAGCCACATTGTGCCGAGTTACGCCGCAGCCCATAGCGCTGAAAATAACAAAAGTTTGCTGCTTTCAAACGACAAGCTGCCACACATCAAGCGGCTGAGAAGACACGCGTCATGATTGACTCTAAACAGTTGGCTTTAATTCTCGAAGCGCTGCCAGACCCGGCGTTTATCTTCACGCGCAGCGGCAAATACGTGGCAGTGTTTGGCGGGCGCGATACGCGCTATTACCACGACGGCACCGGCTTGATCGGGTTGTACATCCAGGACCTGATCAAACCCGAAAAAGCCAACTGGTTTCTGGAGCAGATTGCCAAGGCGCTGGACACGCAAAAGCTCATGGTTGTGGAATACGAGCTAAGCAACCGGGATGTAAAAGGGCTGCTCGATGAAGGCCCCGCAGACCCCATATGGTTTGAAGGCCGCATCCAGGCCCTGAGCTTTCAAGTAGACGAAGACGATGTCGTGCTCTGGGTCGCCAGCAACATCTCTGAGCGCCACCACCTCGAAGTCAAACTCAGGGAACTGAGCGACACCGACCAACTGACCGGCCTCTACAACCGGAGAAGGCTTGAGCATGACCTCACGCTGCACCACCAGGCATTAAGCCGATATGCCGTACCAACGTCAGTCTGCATGTTCGACCTCGACAACCTCAAAATAATCAACGACACCCAAGGCCACCACGTCGGCGACCAGATGATCCAGGCTGCCGCCAACATTTGCCGCACGGCATTGCGCAAAAATGACACGGCCTGCCGCTTTGGCGGGGATGAGTTTGTGATTGCCCTGCCCAATACCGCGCGAGAGCAGGCCATGCAGTTTGCAGAGCGCTTACATGGCTACTTCAAACAAGAGCTGGATCATTTTTCAGTGGGCAATATTGTCGTCACCGCGAGCATTGGCATCACCAGCATGGTGCCGGAAGACACCACCCATGAAGACACACTCAAACGCGCAGATCGGGCGTTGTATGAGGCCAAAAAGATGGGTAAGAACAGGATTGTGTGGGGGTGAGGCAATCGCGCTTTGGGGGTTCAACCTGCGTTGTGGCGCAAGAAGCCCGTAGTTTTTTTGCATTGGCTTGACCTGCACGCTTATCAAGCCGTTTAGGCCCAGCATTCAAGCTTTACGATCGCCCATGCAGCCCTGATCACAGATGCAGCCATTCACTGAAAGCCCCGTAGAACAACGTCTACGGGGCTTTTTACTGCGCTAGAAGCAAGGTAAACGCTCCATAAACTCCACCGATTTCTAGATGGGGGGCGCTTAGCTAGGCGATGCCGGCGAGCAGTTCCACGGAAACAGGTTTTCGTGATCTTCTACAAAGGTGACAATTGACAGGCGCTCCAGTACGTGGCGTAGCCACGCATAGGGCGGCTTTGGCTGTCTCGACCAAGCGATAAAGATGTGAGCTGACCTTGGCGCCTCTGGGCGTGTCGCTGAAAAGCCAGTTCTGGCTTTCGATCACGAAGGGGGGATGGCCCGATCAGCGGCATTGTTGTCAATTGGCAAATAACATTCCTCGACATACCGTTCAAGCTTTTCCTAGTTGTATGCTAGGTAGGTAACTGCTTTGCCAAGTGCATTCTGTGTAGTCACATAGGGCAATGTTTTGTGCAACCACTCTTTGAGTTGCCCCATTGCGCGGCAACTTAAGTCCGGAAGAACTTTTTTGTGTAACTCGTCGTTCTTCTCTTTGTGAGCGATTTCGATACTGTACTACTTTCTGATAAGTTTTAAGGCTATGTATGCGCGCCCCATCTTATCTATGGCTGCGTTTTAAGTTGCTCTAAAGTGATAGCTGCACAGATTCGTCTACTCTTTCCTGATTGGAAGTTTTTAAAAGAGCTCAGCGAGTAAGCTGTAGAGGCTCGCTGAGTCAAAGTCAAAGTCAAAGTCAAAGTCAAAGTCAAAGTTTTATTTTATTTTATTTTATTTTAGTTCAATATTTTGCTTTGGATTGTGGATTATAGACGCTAGCACCTTAGTGCCTTCAACTGTTGGATGAATCTCGTCACGGTAGAGGTCTGAACTCCATAGAGAGTCACGGGATACACTAAAAACGCGAATGCTTTCGTTGTTTTTCTGCATCAAATATGGCGCATAAATCTCAAGGTCAGATGCAGAAAGAGATGCGTCGATTGCTTCAGTTTTCTTGGGGTAAAGAAAAAAAGTTACTGGTTTTCCTTGCACATACTTATTCGAAATAAAATCTTTTAATTCTTGCTTCCAGTCTCCTCTTTCAACCTCCAATTCTGGTTTAATCCCGTTGCAAGGGGTGAGGTTGTGAACGTATTTTGTGAACACATAAAATGCAGATGATATCGGATGTGAACGTGGATGTGTAACCTCGCAACTCCAAGATGAGGCTTGTTGGAAATCGTCGGAATTTAATATAAAAATGAAGTTGTCTATTTTGCGTAAAACTTCTGGATGGGTTTTAAGGTAAATCAGTTCATTTCTAAGTGACCAGCTTCCCGCTGAGATTGGCCATATGGTGTTCTTGCTTTCTCGTTGCAGCACTGGGCCTAGTCGATCTTCTTGACGATATGGATTTCCCCCTAGAACTATACTATCTCCGACTAATAATGTGTTGATTCCGTCCGTCGGAATGAATGGTCCAGCCCCCATGCTAAGAGAGTTAAATTCCCACGAGTTTTTATTTAAGAAAGAGCCAGATTGAGAAGGCTTTGGTATGTAACCAATTTGATTGTTTGCATCGTATAGCGGGAAATCAGTAAGGCCAGAGGCCCTAACAGCTAACTCTATAGAGGCCAATGCCGCAATAAAGGATATAGCAGCGGCTTTTTTGGTGATTTTCATTTGTGTAGTGCTTCCATTGCGCTGACATGTATTAAGAGGGCAGTTTTCGGTTAGGGCAAGATTAATGCTGCAAATGATATGCGGGTTCTAACCTCGATCATAAATATTTTTTCATGTTGGTGAGCGCATGCCACTACATGGCGCAGCCGCTGCATTCTGCGTAAGCGCTCCATGATCCCACATTTTAAAGATAGGGATATATGCCTATCATGGAACTTGTGGCGTGCAGTTCCACGGTAGCAGTAGACTCGAAGTCCTTTAAGCACGAGGGTTGCGGTAAACGTTCAAGTGCGTTGCGCAGCCACGCATAGGGCTCTTGGCCGTTGGCTTTGGCGGTCTCGACCAGGCTGTAAAGTTGAGTACTCGCCGGCGCGCCATATATCGCTGAACAACCAGTTCTTCCTTCCGATAATGAAGGGCTGGATCGCACGCTCGGCGGTGTTGTTGATGGGCAGCTAGCCTGCTCAGCTTACCGTTCCAATGTGCTCCAGTCATTTGCCAGGTAGTTGACAGCCTTCCCAAGTGCATTCTATGTGGTCATTTATCCAGACCTTCAGCTTATTCATCACCTTGAGACTTTAATCCTGACGTCCTTTTTTCCGACTTTCATCGCTACTCGCTTGGAAGGCGATCTCGATGCCGTATAACTTGCTGAACAGTTTCAACGCGATATCTGCACGACCTGTCTTTGCTTTAGGTTGCACTTTTTGGGCCTCAACAAACTTACGGCGTGCATGGGGCCAGCAACCTAAGCGCTTGACTCCGGCCTGCGCGCCGGGCGAGTTCTAACTGCCTAGTCATCGGTCATAAAATACCCGCATTAGCCATCGAGGAGGCGGGTAGGTACCTCCTGCACCGTCTGGTGGAGTAATCAAAAAGGATTGCCGGTTTGTGTGGCGGGCCGCCGGTTTACCCCCGCATCCTGATAGCTTGGCTCCCGGTCAGGCTTTTTTAACACTTACACCGGTGTCTCATCGGAGTGAATGACACGGCCGCTCAAGAGGCTGTCGCGCATTAAATTCAGTAGCGGCCTTAAGTACTCATCGCACTGTATAACCTATCGAGCCAAGGTCAGACGTGGAATATCGATGCCATGGAGGCTTAGTACTTTTCAAAGTGGTGAAGTGGTAAACCGTCCACGTACTTGGTGGTAATCAGCATCGCCAAACACGTGGGCTGGCCATGCGTTTTTCAATCAGTTGAGCCCGCTTGTCCGCGGTGAACGGTGCTATCTCGCAGTCGCGGCAACCGTAGACTTTACGAACGTGTTTGATCACACGGATCTGCATCGGCACGATTTCGAGCTGCCCGCTGACTTCTTCGCCAATGGCGTGCTTGCGGCAGCCGCAGACGCAAGTAAGTTCATGCTCAGGAAGTTCATGGATGATTTCGATACGTGGCAGGTCGGTAGGCACGGCTTGCGTTTGCCACGACTATTGGTCGGAGCGACAACCTCTTCTGAGCGTCTTCCTCGACAGGTTCGATGATACTTTCCGCCTTGTTGAAAAGGGCCAACTGAGGGGGTTGTCAGATCAGCTGTCTGCTCGAACTTACACCCGGACAGGCGCTGGCGCAGTAGCGCGTTGACTTCTTCAAGATGAACGATACGGCTCTTTTTAAATTCGCGTTCAATCAGTACTGCTCTAGCAATTACTGAGCAGTGCGGGGGCGTCAGGAAGGTCTTAGGGCATCTATACCGAATCCGGCGACGAATCGTGGTGTTAGAACCTGATGAGGACGGTTACGCCAAAGGTCAAAACTATCGAGCGTCCAGTTGAATCATTGAACTGTCAGGACACTTGGCTTGTCGGTGACATCGGGCGATGTTTTGAATCAATCGAACTCCAGCCGTTTGAGCCATAGACAGAAGCCTTTGTGCTCCAATACAAAATCTTAACTCGGTTGCGGGCCTTATTGACTTATTCAGGACGACGGAGAGCGCGGGATCAAAAAAGCAACTTTAATATCCAGTTCGACCAGTGCAGACAGGCCGTCGATGGTTTTCGGAAGTTGACAGGCTTTGAAAACAGATAGACTTTTTTGACTTTTGCATTGTGTCGTATCATGGCGGACGCACTCCCGAAAGAAATCGGGAGCACAGCATCCGAGATTACTTGGCAGCTTTGAATGTGTAGTTCATGGGGGGGCGATGATGTTAGTAGCTACAAAAAAATCGCCCTCATGATGAGGGCGATGTAAGCGCTGGAATATTAAGAGTGATTTACCTACGTGTGTTTACTTTAATAAATATCTTTGGATATTAAGGTGAACGGCGTTTTGATGATGATTTTGACATCAAGCCACAACGACCAGTTATTAATGTAATCAAGATCAATTTCCACACGTTTTTGCATCTTATCTATAGTGTCTGTTTCGCCACGGCAACCGCTAATCTGTGCAAGGCCAGTAATGCCAGGTTTGATGCGGTGACGAGCCATGTAGGCGTGAATCTTGTCGGTGTAGTAGTCGTTATGAGCAACCGCGTGAGGTCGTGGACCAACCAGCGACATATCCCCGTGCAGCACGTTGAACAGTTGAGGCAATTCGTCAAGCGATGTACGCCGGATGAAGCGGCCAACAGCTGTTACACGGGAGTCATTCTTGCTGGCCTGTTGTACATGCTTGTCATCATGCACCTTCATTGATCGGAATTTCAAAACTTGTATGACTTTGCCGTTCCAACCATGGCGCTGCTGTTTGAAGAGAATCGGGCCGGGAGAGGAGAGTTTAACTGCAAGTGCAACAACAAGTAGTACGGGGCTAAATCCGATAATGGCCAGCAATGCAAGGGAACGGTCCATCAGAGCCTTGCTAAAAGCAGCTGTTGGATAACTGGTAAGCGGGCTCTCGTTTAAATGAATGGCTGGGCGCCCCCCCACTTCACTGACGGAGTGATTTAATAACAGCATGCTGTCCAGGTCAGGGATCCAGACAACATCGACATTTAAATCCAATAAATCAATGTACAGAGCTTCAATGCGCTGCGCATCTTGCAGAGATAAGGCGAGATACAGGCGACGTATATTGTGCTCAGTAATAAGTGCTCGCAGCTGTGTCAACTCTCCGACAACAAGGGGGGAGTTTTCAGAGTCTTCGAACGGGGAGGCGCTAACAACGCCCACCAATGGAAATTGATTTTGCTGTATAAAACTATCAGCTAGTTTTAGTGCAACTCCGTCAGAACCAATAATAAGACTGTTGTAATGATGGCTGTTGCGTTCATGATAGCGGCGCGACAGGTAATGGAGCAGTAAGTAGGGTGGCACTTGGATGGCATAGCTAACTAATGCCCAAGTAATAATAACCTCGCGTGAAAACAACTCGCTGGATTTGGTAATAAATGCGACAGTGCTTAAGCACGTTAGTGTGAATGTCCAAGCAATAAATAGACGCAATAATCCATTCAAATACCCATGCCTTTTGTAATAGGTATTGGTCGCAGAGTAGGCGGGTACTGAAATAAGTAATGTTAAAATGCCAGCAATGCGGTAGTGGAAGTCGATGCTGCCGTTTTTGGTGTACACCAATATCAGTAATGTCGAAATGACAAGGCTCATAGAGATGAACCACTGTCCCCAAAACGTGAGCCCTCTGGCGACGGATTTTCGATCTATGCGAGTATGTATCAAGGTATCAGCCTTGTAAAAGTCTCTGATTATATAGAAATGGCTAATGATGGAAAGGTTAAATTAGGCACACTTCATATCTGTTTGACGCACAACGGTAATGCTGTCGATATTGAACTGGTTGTCGATAATAAGGAAAAATGTTCGTTAGCGCTCGACGATTTATAACGGTCCTGAGCATGCTGTATGATGATTTTTTAATCAACTAGGTTCTATCAGGCGTGATAGCACAGCAGACCTCTTTGAAGTCGCGTAACTGGGTGTCAGTGCGTGATCTTTACGTCTTGCACCAAGCAATAGCCCCGATTGCGCACTGAGCGAAACAAGCGTTCGTCAAAGGCAGCTCGAAATTTTTGTTGCAGACGGCTCAAGCACATTTCAAGCCCACTGTAAGCCAAGGGGTCTTTATTGATGCCGGCAATCAGCTCTTGTTTGCTACAAATCCGCTCAGTACTGAGTACTAGCGTATTAATAAGCAGCGATTCAATAGCCGTGAGTTGAATGCGGGCTGTAGTGTTACACAGCTCTCTAGCAGCCAAATCAAAGAACCAGGTCTGCGAAAGTGGCGAGTAGGCTGGGTCTGGAGTTGTAGAGGTTGGCACGTAGGTAGTCGACACCCTATTTATAGTTTGAGGATGAGTTATATTAGTTCGTAATACGCAGCCTTTGGGTGAGGCATATAAATTAAGACTGGTGTTTGTTTTTGCTAAGTTCGTGCTTTTCGAAGTGATACTGTTAAAGATGCTGGGCGCTGCCTTCATGATGAGGTTCCTCCATGGACTTCCTGTAATTTTTTGCGCAGCTACAGATATGCTTAAATAAAATTCTTAGAGTATATGAATACTGAGCGATCTGCTTATCTCGAGATAGTCCCTCGGCGCAAGCGATACCCGTAGGCGCGAACGCTAATGATAAGCTCGATTTTATAGGTTTTTCTTATTTTGGTTCTTAAGCGGCTAATTGTCTTCTCTAACGCTCTAGGATCATAAAAAATAATATTCGGGTCCAGTGTTTTGGCAATGCTATCTTGGCTCATAACGTGTTCAGGTGCTTTTATAAGCGCATCTATAATTGTCATTTCGGTGTATGAAATGTCAAGCTTGTGAGTGGTGCTGCATAGAAGCAGTCGTGTACGGTCCAGGTATAGCTGTGCTGTTGATTTCCAATGTGACTCTTTTATTGCTTTAGATAGCAGTTGTTTTCTTTCTTGCGGGTCGTTGGGCAGTTTTAAACAATGGTCTGCGCCCGAAATATAAAAATGCGTACCGGAAAATGATTTGCTGTGTGTCACTAGTATGAAAACACAGGCAGCCTGATTGGTTTGGCGGATTTTTTTTAAAACTTCGAGGCTATCATTTGTTATATCAGGGCTGTTAATTTCAAAAAAAACTGCTTCAAGTTGAGAGAAGTCTAGGTTGTGGCTCAATGCTGAACTGAAGGAGTCAAGATGAAATACCTCAGATGAGGCGACAGTATTTATGTCTTCAATTAACACCGGTGTGTGCGCAAAATTTAACACTGAAAAACTCAGCTCGTCTGCTTTGTATCCTGCGAAAAGCATATCACCTAACCCAAGTACGTAGAGGCGGCTCGATTTTGCCATAGCCGTCCGCATGAAAGCCGACTTTTTATAACTGTACGGCCGTGTTGGTTTTTAAATTGGAATTATTACAGCATTGGAATGTTAGAAAAACGATCGCTTGTGCTGGGTACCATTGGCGCTTAAGTGCGCTGCGGGTCGCTCATCTTCTGAAAAAAGGTTTCCGGCATGGGCTGCAACTGCAGCCCTGCACGCAACCATTTACAAACTCAAAAATTCAGTGCCTGACTGCAATGCTTTTCACTTAAGCGATTGCTGCCTCTGTGGGAGCGGGCTTGCCCGCAATGACGCATATTGGCCTTTAAATGAGACGCTCTGAATGCCATCGCGAGCAAGCCCGCTCCCACCATTGAGTCGTGTTGCTTTAAGTGAGGATTTGCTCAAATCAGCGCTGAACCAGTTGACTCACTCCGTAATCTTGCCAAAGTTTTCATAAAACGCATCCTGGTTGCGGCCATCTGTCATGGTATGCAGAGAGTACTGTCGATGCAGCATGGCGCCACCGTCACGTGTTAGCGGGGCCCAAGCAATGCTGGCGCGGCTCATGGTCGAGACGCTCATCATTTCGTCAAATGGAATCGAGATATAAATCCCTTTGTCAAAACTGCCTTCACCAAATTCTTCAGATGAGACGTTGGTACGAGTGACCCAGCCGCCAAATTTTACGCCATTGGAAAACTCTCTGGAGATATCAATAGTGGTGCCCCAATCGCGCGCCAAATAGCGGCCAACGCTTACCGCGGCATCCAGATCAAACGGCAGTTTTGTATAAGCGGTGATATGGCCGGTGATTGTCCGGTAATCACGCAGACCAAAATCTTGCTCGAAGTCACGTTGGCGCACATAGTTCAAGTCTGCACCAATCGACCAGCGTTCGCCCATTGGGCGGTACAGCAGTTCACCGCCAACCCCTGCGTACATAGGCTCCAGGTAACCGCCATAGACCATGCCGTAAAGGTCCTGATCCAACTGGCGAGCTTGGTTAAGTTGCAGAGCAGGCATCGTTACATCTGAAGTCGTGACGTATTTACGCACATCGGTACGCACACGTGGCAAGCCGCTAGGTGCATCGTATTTAAACTTATCGTAATTGTTCAGCAAGTTTGCACTGATGCCGCCACTTGCCCAAGTTCCAGGGGTGAAGCGATATTGCCCTTCGGCATAAGCGCTGACTTGGTAAAGCAAGAACCCATCAGGGCCGCCGATATTCTGTTGGTAACCCAGCCCAAAACCATAAGTAAAAGGATCGGGCTTCTGTTGAAACAGGGTTTTTTCTATGCGCGGTGTCGCGCGATTGACCTCAGTCGTACGGTGAAGATTAACAAGATCTTGTTCATTGTTGACAACATCGCGAAAGGTCGATCGCGGAACACTGGTCTCTTCGATAGGCATGTTGTATCGCTTGTTAACCAGATTGAACCACTGGATATCGCTATTCGCATTGTTGTCCAGGATCCGGCTGGCTCGGCCGACGGCTTTGGCTGAGTAAAAATATTTAGACTGCTCGCCGTATACCGTTAGCTCCGAGTCACGCTGTGAAATACGTTCAACTTTGTAGCCAGCATTTTTATCCAACTGCTTGGAAACCTCAGCCCAATCGACCTCAGTTAACGGGGTGACGGGCTCTTGAGTCGGTAGCGGTTGAGCAGGCGGATCGAAAGTTTTGGTCGGGGCTTTGCGACTTACAAAATTGGTGTGCAGCGTAATACCGAATAGTGCGGTATTACCACGCTCCCAACCAACGCTTAGATCAACAGAGTCACTCAGTTTATAGACAGCACCGATATTAATTGGCGAGTCCTGAATCTGATTATTATTCTGTGGCTCATGCTTGTAGTCGTTGCCTTCGTATTCAAGCTTCAGGCTTAGAGGAGCCCAAGGAGTTTGATACGAGATACCGCCAAATAAAGAAGGAGAACCTTTAAAGTACGTGTTGGTGTTGACATCGCCAGGGCTGTTTACATCCCTTCGGTCGTTATAGTCGCCACCCAAAATATTCATTGGATTGCTAAAATCGCCGCGATTCCCGAGATAACCCCAAGCAATACCCAGGCTAAAATCCAGGTCCTTGTAACGCTTGTTTGCGACAAAGTATTCGCTGGAAAAAAGACCTGTACCGCCGACGTCAAGAAAGCCGAAAGCGACTTCAGGCAGCCAATGGCTTTCTTGCCACAGTCTTACTTTGACGTCGACGGCTTTATCTTTGTAGCTTTGGCTGCCACTTAGCGCTTCAGAACCATATTTTCTGTTAGAAATAGCGGTATACCGAAAAGTACCTTCCAGCCAATCTAGCGGCTGTAGTGACAAGCTGTAGCGTGAGTAGGGATCAGTACGGTTGGCGTTCAGGCTTATCTCGCCAGCAGGTGCCATACGCGCAGTCGGCGTTTGCAGCAAACCAACACCGCCAAAATCGCTCTGAGTGTAACGTGGCTCTGCATGTGCCAGGCTATAGGGCAAAAAGGCGACAATAATAAAACGTAACTTCAAGGTGCAACCTCAGCCAACAGTTGAGTGGCGAGGAACTGCGCCAACTGCTCATTTAAATCAGGCGTGGGTAAATCCGGATTGTCATTGCGTACGGGTACGAGGATCGTACTGCCAGCTACCGCATAAACACCGTCTTTACGGTTCCATGCAGCAATAGGTACCTGCTTATAGGTGCTGTCTGGGTGTATCAACCATAAAAAGTCGGCATCTGCCTCTTTCAGTGGTGGGCAGTTGTCGAGGTAGTCGCGCGCCTCTTGCATGGCCTGATAGGGCAGGTTGCAAGGTTCAGCCACCGCCCCGACAACCCTTACTCGGTTGATTCGAGGCGGATAGATCACCTGATCACCATCGCTGACCAAATAGTTATGGCTAAAGTTTACTTCCAATGCCACAGGGTCCAAGTTGGCAACTTTACGTCCGGTAACAGGCAAGCCGCTCACATATTCATGCAGGCGTTCAGCTAGAGAGGCTAGGGCGACATTTTTATTAAGCAAAGACCCGCGTTGCAGCATTTTCAAATCGAACAGTACACCGACTTTCAAGCGCGTTTGCTGTTCAATCAGAGGTTGATGCAGCCACCCAGCCGCTAGCCAATAATCATTATGGTTGGGTTGGGCTTGGCTGATGACATCCAGCAGGCGCATGCCCGGTGTGTAGGCAACACTCACCGGGTTACGTACCTCTCCGCTAACAGTCACGGCTGCTTGGCTATGCTGAATGAAGCCAAATATAGATGCGCCTAACAACAGTCCAGCGGTCAGTTTTTTTAACTCACTCACCTTGCAGGCTCCCAATCTGGGCGCAGGTGCACGATCTGCAATAAAATCTCTGGCGTTGCATATTGTTCGCTCTGCAAAATCACGCCGTCATCCGGCCTCACCCAGTAACGGTTGGTTCCACTGAACCCCAATGCCGGCATAACGATCTCTTCGTCAATTCGTTGCAGTGCATAGGGTTTATCAAGGATCTTGACCGTTTCCAGGCCTTTACGGCGAAAACGGCTGTGCACTGTTACACCGACACGCTGACCGTCATAGATATCAATCTGTCGAGTACTGGTAGCGCCATCAGTGATGTGCTGTAAGCCTTGTTTGAACGGAGAGGGACCGTCAAAACGGGTGCTCTCAAGGTTGGGTGGCAGGCCGACAGTGCGTTCAACAAGGCCGTCACGGGTAATCAACACTTGCTTGCCGGAGGCAACCCAGTACTGCAGGTCGCTCTCTTGGCGCAGCCTGGCCATAATCCCTTCACTGGAGCGGGTAGTGACCTTGATTTGCGCATAAGGGACTGCTGCAACGTCTGCCTCTGTTATTTGCAGAGGTTGAACGCCTTGAACAGCAGCCTTGAAGGTATCGATAGAGCCTTTCATCAGTGGGCTGCAGCCACACAGCAGCAAGCCCACCAATAGCCAAGAGCGGTTACGAAGAATTTTCAAAACGGCTCAAACCTTATCGGCTGTTAGCTTCACTGAGGTTATTGGTTGCAGAGGCACCAGTGCCCAAAATAGTCGCTGAAGGCAGCAATTGGCTGATCAAGCGGTTCCAACGAGTAACCTGCGCCGGGCCCACGTAAACAATATCTTGGGGCTTCAGTTCAAAGTGCGTAGCAACGGCAAACGCTACCGGAGATTGGGCGTCCAGTTGGTAGACCTTGGCCGGCTCTGTTTCCAAGTTCTCTGCACCGCGAATCACATACAACGCATTGCCGTTGGAGGTAGTTTGGTTTAGGCCGCCTACCGAGCCGACTACGTCAGCTAGATTCATGCTTTTGGTCTTAAACGTGATTGCTTGTGGTACAAGCACTTCCCCCATCACGTATATCTTTTTACGGTCATTGTAAGGCAGGTATAACTGATCACCGTCTTTCAAGTAGACGTTATGCAGTTGAGAGCCATTCTTTGTATTGAGCGCATCCATGTTGAGCACATATTCATGACCATCACGGGTTAGTGTTAGCCCAGATAGATCAGCATGTAGTTGATCGACTTCTGCAGCACCTAATGCCTCGACAACATTGACTGGTGTTGTAGTGATAGGCAGTGGCCCAGCTTTAAGTACTGCACCGGAGAGAATTGCTTTTTTGCTGGCAAAACGCAAAACGCTCAAATCCACCTGCGGGCTGTCAACATATTGCGCCAAACGTTGGGCAATGATTGCGCGCAGTTCTTCAATACTTTTACCCGCAGCATCAACTTTGCCAATGTAAGGATAAAAGATGCTTCCATCTGGCCGTACTAGCCGACCGTTAGCGTCAATCTGTTGTTGTGGGCCAGACGGAGCAGTTAATTCGGGGTGGTCCCATACTGTGATGTAGAGCACATCGTTGGGGCCGATCTTGTAGGCCTGAGGCTTGAATGCCAGCAATTCTGCTGGCACCGAGCTAGAAACGTAGGTCGCTGCGTTTTGAGCAATCAGCTTGGGGGTGATGGGAATCAACTCAACCCGACTGCTTTCTGGTGAGCCTTCAGTGCCGATCTCACTGGTATCCAGGTATTGACCGGGCGAAAACATACAACCTTGCAGGGCGAGCCCTGCAAGTACCGCGAGCGACAAACTACGAATCATCATTGGGGACACTTGTAAAAGAAACACTTCAAAATCAAAAACCTGGCGTGAGCCAGGTGGTTTAGTTCGATCAGCCTGGCGGGTACTTAACGAGTAGTACCGGTGGTGCCAGTGGTTCCTGTAGTGCCTGTGGTACCGGTAGTGCCGCCGTTGCTGCCGCCACCGCCGCCGCCGCCAGAAGAAATGGCTGCTGCGCCTGCTGCAACCGCAACACCGACACCTACGGCGGTAGCGGTACTTACGCCGCCCAGAACGCCAGTGCTAGTAGCCAAGGATGTGCCAGAGGTAGAACCAGCAGCCCCTGCTTCTGCGGAAGAAGAGGTTGCATCGCCTGGTGTAGAAGTGGATGCAGGAGCTTCAGCAGCCAGTGCCGAAGTGCTCAAAGCCAGTGCAAGTGCAGAAACGAGAAATTTGTTCATTGGAAAATCCTTTTGATAAAGCGTCTGTATTGATACGAGTGCTGCTTGGGCGATAAAGCCCTGGGAAGCTGCGTGCCTTGCTAATGCATCATGGCGCGGCACCAAGCTCAAGTGGTTCTTTACAGGCATTTTATTGTGCAAAACGCTTGTAGAGTACCCGTGCTAGGGCGTCGTGGTTGTTGACTTTTTATAACGATTTGCTCTGGGACACAACAGATCGTGACCAGCGGTGCCGGCATATTACCTCAAGTCTGTTTATTGGCCACAGAGCAAGATCAAATTAAGGTGCTGTCATGCAAAAGGTGATTAAGAGCCTGAGGAAGATCACGCTCGCCCGTATTTGTCTTCGAAGCGGACAATATCGTCTTCACCTAGATAGGAGCCCGACTGCACCTCAATCAGTTCCAGCGGTATCACCCCGGGATTCTCGAGAGCATGAATCTGACCAATGGGTATATAGGTCGATTCGTTCTCGCACACCAGATAGGTGCGCTCGCCATTAGTTACTTTGGCTGTTCCGCTGACCACGATCCAGTGCTCAGCCCGGTGGTGGTGCATCTGTACCGAAAGCTTGGCCCCCGGTTTAACGGTAATGCGCTTGACCTGATAGCGATGACCATTGTCGACTGAGTCGTATACTCCCCACGGGCGGTACACTTCACGATGATTGATGTGTTCGCTGCGAGCGCCGTTTTTTAACTGCTCAACGATCTTTTTCACATCCTGTACGTGATCTTTGTGAGCGACCAATACAGCATCCTTGGTTTCGACAATCACCAGATCATCCAGGCCGACCGTTGCCACCAAGCGGTTATCAGCATGCACAAAGGTGTTACGCGACTGCTGATTAAGCACATCACCTTTAAACACATTGCCTTGATCGTCTTTGTCACTCACATCCCACAAGGCTGTCCACGAGCCGATATCACTCCAGCCTGCATCAAGCGGCACCATGACTGCATCTGCAGTTTTTTCCATTACCGCATAGTCAACCGAGTCATCGGGGCAGGCCGCAAAAGCCGCTTCATCCACACGGGTGAAGTGCATGTCTTGCGTGCCGCCAGCCAGTGCTTTACGGCAGGCGGCGAGAATGTCCGGGCGGAAGTTTTCGAGCTCTTGCAGATAGCGGCTTGCACGGAACATAAACATGCCGCTGTTCCAGAAGTAACTGCCACAGGCCAGATACTCCTGTGCTGTCACCAGATCCGGTTTTTCTACAAAACGGCTTACTTTGTAGCCGCCAAGCCCAACGTCGGCACCTTGTTCGATATAGCCATAACCCGTTTCTGCATGGGTTGGCACGATACCAAAGGTCACCAGCTTGCCGTCTTGTGCTAGGGGCAGGGCGGTTTGAATGCTGGCCTGGAAAGCATCCACATCCTGAATCAAATGGTCCGCTGCCAGAACTAACAAGACAGGGTCTTGTGCCTTATCGCTGGTTTCTAATGCCGACAAGGCAGCCAAGGCGATGGCCGGCGCGGTGTTGCGGCCCATCGGCTCCAGCAAAATATTGGCGTTCTCAAGCCCGAGCATACGCAGTTGTTCTGCAGCGAGAAAACGGTGTTGCTCGTTGCAGATCAGTCTCGGCAACGCTGCACCCAGGCCGTCAAGACGCTGCAAAGTGGCTTGCAGCATTGAAACATTGGCATCAGCCAACGGTAAAAACTGCTTAGGGTTGAGCTGTCGTGATAGCGGCCACAAACGAGAGCCGGAGCCTCCGGCCATAATGATCGGAAAGAGCATGTTCAACATCCTGTGTGTATGCGTCGAAAAGTTAGCGCAGCGCGGCGAGATAGGCCCGTGTATTGGCATGCACGAGTTCATGAGTCTGCATCTCGCTCAGGGGCCACCAGCGATAAGCCCCATGTTGAGCGTGAGGCAATGGTAATGCTTCACCTTCAGGCAGAATCAACTGATAACCCAGCACAACGTAGTGGGTATTTGGCGCTTGCTCGGTATCACCAAAGACGCTGTCGGCATAAAAGTGTTCATAGACCCCTAACAGCCGGGCATCGTCGCGCTGATACGCACGCCCCAATTCTTCCAAGGTCAGGCGATTAAAGGCGGTGTCCAATGTTTCGTTTTTTAAAATACGCCCGCCAGGCACAAACCAATTGCCTTTGGCGGGTCGATTAAGTCTTTGTCCCAATAGGCATTCGCCTTGAGCGTTACGAACAACCAGATCGATCGAGACCAATGGGGTTGAAGCGACAACACTGCGAAAAAGATCATTGCTGAGCCACATGTTTCATATCTCGGCCAGAAAACGCGTCAATATTTGGTCTTTGTCCAGAAACTCACAGGCGTAGCCAGTGGCAATTGCATTGGGCATTGGCATGGTCAATACGTTTTCAATGCCATTGATCAATGCATCAACCGATTCTGGCTCCACCAGTGCAGCTATCCCGGGATATTCCGTGCACAGCACGCCCAGACTGGTCTCGGGGTCAGCGGTAATCAAAGCATTGCCACCGACCGCGAGAATATTGGTGAGCTTGGAGGGCAGCACTGCATCGGCGGCACCACGCTTCTGAATAACCAAATGGCAATCTGCCGATGCCAGTAAGGCTGGAAGATCCTCATAAGGTTGCAGCGGCGCGAACACCACGTTACTCAGATTGCGTTGCTGGGCCAGCTCTTGCAAACGGGCTTTGCCTGCGCCTTCACCGACAACCAAAAACACCAAATCCGTGCGACTGGCCAAGCGCTCAGCGGCTTCAATGACGCACTCCAGCCCCTGCTTTTCCCCAATGTTGCCGGAGTAAAGTAAAACCCGCTTCTCGGGGGCTACCCCCAGTTTTCGTAACAATTCGGGATGACGCGGCACATGCTGAAACCGTGCGGTTTCTGACCAGTTTGGGAAAAACCGCAACTGCTCTTTAGCAACACCTTTTTCTTCGGCTCGCCGCAGCATGCCGCTGGAGATCGTGGAAACCCTGTCAAAGCTACGTAACAACGCACGCTCGACTGCAAACGCCCAACGCTTGAGCCTTTCGCCCTTGGCAATGGAGAGCCCGAATAACGCATCGACTTCATAATCCTGGACATGCAGCACCGACGTTGCCCCCGTCAGCTTGGCCAACGCCAGAGCTTGCGGTGCGCAAAACAGGGTGGGCACGACCAGGATCACCCGGTCGGGTTTCCAGCGCAGTTGAGCCATAACAGCAACAGCCGATGACAGTGAAAAACTGGCCAAATGCAGTAGGCGTTTGACGGCTGTTGGTCTAGGCGGAACATATAGAGGGCAACGAATAACGGTGACGCCAGCCTCCTGGCGTTTGTTATAACGCCAGGTGCTGAAGCCTTTCCAGACCTTCCACTCCGGGTAATAAGGCGGGGCCGTTATAACCCGCACCTCATGCCCCTGAGCGGCCAGCCAGGACGCCATTTCCCCACTATATTTGCCTATCCCTGTCAGCTCCGGGCTGTAGTTAATGCCGTAGAGCAGGATTTTCATCAGTGGGTCCGCGCCTGTTGCACGTTGGTGACATACCAGTCATAGGCGTCCTTCAAACCATCCTCCAAGCCGATACTCGCTTGCCAACCCAAGGATTTGAGGCGTGAAACGTCCATCAGCTTGCGTGGCGCGCCGTCAGGTTTACTGGTGTCGAAGGTCAACTTGCCAGAAAACCCTGTCACGCTCGCAATGGTCTTTGCCAACTCACCGATCGTGCAGTCAACACCTGTGCCTACGTTGATATGAGACAGCATTGGCTGGGTATTGGCCTGATAAGTAGCGTCATCCAGTTCCATCACATGCACGCTGGCAGCGGCCATGTCATCGACATGCAGGAACTCGCGCATCGGCGTGCCGGTTCCCCAGATAACCATTTCATCGTCGCCGCGCTGTACGGCCTCATGAAAGCGGCGCAGCAGGGCAGGTATCACATGGCTGTTCTCTGGGTGATAGTTGTCATGCGGCCCATACAAGTTGGTCGGCATGACACTGCGGTAGTCACGACCATGTTGGCGATTATAGCTTTCGCACAATTTAATCCCCGCAATCTTGGCAATTGCGTAAGGCTCGTTGGTTGGCTCTAGCACACCCGTTAGCAATGCCTCTTCACGCATTGGCTGTTGAGCATGTTTCGGGTAGATGCAAGACGAACCCAAGAACAGCAACTTCTGAACATTGTGTTGATGCGCGGCCTGAATAATGTTGGCCTGAATCATCAAGTTGTCGTAGATAAAGTCTGCCGGGTAAGTATTGTTAGCCTGAATACCGCCCACTTTTGCCGCTGCCAGATAGACCTGATCGATCTGGTGCTCTTTGAAAAAAGCGTGTACTGCGTGCTGGTCAAGCAGGTTCAACGTATCCCGGCCAGCCGTGATAATCCGGCTGTACCCCAGCGCTTGCAATCGACGAACAATCGCGGACCCGACCATGCCACGATGGCCAGCAACGAAGATGTTTTGATTCAGATCACGCGTCATGCTCAGTTCTCCACAGCAACCGGCAAATCGTGACCGTGTTCTTTGAGCAAGGCGTGGCGCTGCGCGACTTTAAGGTCTTCGCGAACCATCTCTGCACACATTTCCTGAACGGTGATCTCAGGGACCCAACCCAGTTTCTGCTTGGCTTTAGTTGGGTCGCCCAGCAGGGTTTCCACTTCGGCAGGGCGGAAGTAGCGAGAGTCAACCTTAACAATGACATCACCGACTTTAAGAGCAGGGGCGTTGTCGCCTTCGATTTTCACCACAATGGCTTGCTCATCAACGCCTTCACCTTCGAATTGCAGGGTGATACCCAGCTCGGCGGCAGACCAGCGTACGAACTCGCGCACCGAATATTGCACGCCAGTGGCAATCACAAAGTCTTCAGCCACATCTTGCTGCAGCATCATCCATTGCATGCGCACGTAGTCTTTGGCATGGCCCCAGTCACGCAGCGCATCCATATTCCCCAGGAATAGGCATTGCTCCAGACCTTGGCTGATATTTGCCAGTGCGCGAGTGATTTTACGGGTGACAAACGTTTCACCACGGCGCGGTGATTCGTGGTTGAACAGAATACCGTTGCAGGCATACATGCCATACGCCTCACGGTAGTTAACCGTGATCCAGTAGGCATACATTTTGGCGACGGCATACGGCGAGCGCGGGTAGAAGGGGGTAGTTTCCTTCTGCGGGATTTCCTGAACCAAACCGTATAGCTCGGAAGTAGACGCTTGATAGAAGCGAGTCTTCTTTTCCAGACCCAACAGGCGAATAGCCTCGAGGATGCGCAGAGTACCCATGGCATCTACATCGGCCGTGTACTCAGGGGACTCGAAACTGACCGCGACATGAGACTGAGCGCCCAGGTTGTACACCTCATCCGGTTGTACTTCCTGGATGATACGGGTGAGGTTAGAAGAGTCGCTCAGGTCGCCGTAATGCAGTACGAAATTACGGTTATCAACATGCGGGTCTTGGTAGATATGATCGACGCGCTGAGTGTTGAACGAAGACGCGCGGCGTTTAATACCATGTACCTCGTAGCCCTTTTCCAGCAGCAGTTCTGCAAGATAAGAACCATCTTGGCCAGTGATACCGGTGATAAGAGCCTTTTTCATAGTGCATTCCTTTTGATGAAAATTAGTTTTTGTTGCGTGGTTTTATTGGCTTAGCAGGGCTGCCGATATACACGTAGTCTGCAGCGAGATCATTGAAAACAGAGCTTCGTGCTCCTACGACTGCATTCTGATGAATAGTGACCCCTGGAGATACGAAAACATCAGTGGCTAACCAAACAGAGTCATGAATATTTATAGCTTTGGCATAGATTGGGAAGTCGATTTCTGTAAAGTCATGGCTTCCTGTGCAAATATATGAACGTTGCGAGATTACAGTGTTATTACCTATATTGATCTCACCTAGCGTATATA
Source organism: Pseudomonas helleri (assembly GCF_045830615.1). Classification (NCBI taxonomy): domain Bacteria; kingdom Pseudomonadati; phylum Pseudomonadota; class Gammaproteobacteria; order Pseudomonadales; family Pseudomonadaceae; genus Pseudomonas; species Pseudomonas helleri. Next base: position 2,236,010 of record NZ_CP174501.1, read on the forward strand.
ACTCTACGTTGTCGCCGATCCAAGAGTTATCCCCGATAGTTAGTTTCCAGGGATACGTGACTCTAACGGATGGACGAATAATAACGTTTTTTCCTATTTTAGCTCCGAATAGGCGAAGTAAAAAAACTCGCCATCCGTACAAAAATTGAGGTGAGATCGAAAAAAGTAATGACTGCACAAGCCACCACGCTTGACAAACAAAAGAGCTTCGGCCGCGAAAGTTAGCCGGGAGAACAAATTTATCGAGTTCTTGCATGGGCAATTCCGTAGCTTATTTGCGACTTATATTTTTATTGTTTTTAGTTAAAGTGATAGTCTTTATTAATTCGATTGCTGCGTTGCCAATATTAAATTTTTCTTGTGAGATTTTAAGTGCGGATGTTTTCATCAGATCTAGTTTGTCTCTACTTGTATTGTAGAGTCGATTGAGACTGTTGATCGTTCCTTCGATAGTGTCGGTGTCGATGAAGCCGGAGTTACTTGCTTCAATTTCGCGCCAAATATTTACTTTATTTGATATGAGTACCGGGGTGCCACATGATAGAGCTTCGGCCACTGCGATACCAAAGTTTTCTTGGTGTGAGGGGAGACAATAGGCTTCTGATGCATAAAAAGCCCCCCATTTCATATCTCCTTGTAACATTCCTGGCCAAGTGATTTTAGAGCTAATACCTAGAGCTTTAGCGCGATCTTTTAATTGCTCTACCCAGCCGGTTTGATCAGGGCCAGCGATTACGAGATGGTAGTCATCTTTTTCAGAAAAGACTTTCGCAAAGGCCTCTATCAATATATCGCATCCTTTTTTTTCATGAATTCTACTCAGAAAAAGAATGATCTTTTTGTTTGATAGTTCCGGAAAATTAGAAAGGAAAAGGGATTTTAATTTTTCTGAGTCGGTGGGGGGGGGGAGTGTTCCATACGGGGTGATAATTTCATTGCAGCTGTAAAGCCAAAATGATTTTCGGGATTGACGTTGTTCTTCCTCGCTTGTGAAAAAAACAGCCGCAGCATCTCGTAGAACGCGATATTCCGCCCATGGCCAGTAGAGCCATTTCTTTAAGTGCTTAAGCGGGTAGGCTTTTTTGAACCAAGGGTCTAGCATGCCATGAGTGTAGACAAAGTATGGTGTATTAGATTTAGCCAAAGCTCTCCAAACAGCAAAGCTATGAAATTGCCAGAGTCCATTGACAATTACTGCGTCAAATCGACCTGAGTTTTCTTTAAGCCAATTAATAAGTTTGCTGTTGTACCGGTAATGACCGCTTGAACCTGGAATTAGGTTTACTTTTGCTGGATAGCTTAACGCGATTTTTTCTGCGGCAGGCTCATCGAGACATACAACTTCAACGGTATGACCATTCTTGATCAGCTCGCTATCAATGTTGCGAGCTCCTGCAATTGGTCCGCCTTCTTTAGGATCAATTGAAGGTATAACTCTTAAGATTTTCACTTTCGAAATACCTTGTGATGAAACTGAGTTTTTAAAATAGTGTGTCTTGTTAGATGTCAGAATCTATAGGCTTTAAAACCATACCTTCGGGCATAGCAACCAAGGAAGCCGGTCAAGTAAAACCAAAACATAGGTGTGTTAATCGAACCGTATCGAAGGCCGTATAGTAAAAATGAAATCAGGAAAACTTCTTGGATAAAATTATTTGAGCTATATTTTTTTCTGAAAAAATAAAGTGCGGATGCTGAGTAAAATAAGATAAAGCCAATCATCCCAAGCTCTGAAAGCGTTCTGAGGATCATAGATGCGGCATCATCTTTGTTTAGTCCCACGCCATTGAGGTTGGCTGAGTAAAAGCCATACACAAGGCTTTCGTATTTTTCTGCGTGAGAGGCGATCCCTGTGCCGAAAAAGAAATCACTATCTAGACTTGCTTCTGTGACCTTTAAGTTAGAGTTAAACGCGATGACAGATATGTTTTCTGAAGAGTCTATGCTTTGAGAGTCTGAGAGTTCTGTCAGTCGTGAGTTTATTGATTCAATATTTTGCGCAACCCCGTATAGTGCCGCAATAAATAACGAAAGTGCAATTGAAAGGAAAAACTTTCTTTGCTTAATCATTACCGTAAGAACGATTGCGAGTAAATATACATAGACGATCAATGATAGCGTGCATGCAGCGGCAGCGAGAATAACCAGTGCGTGACGCCTGCTTATAAATTGTGATGACTCCTTAACGCCAAACAATTTAGATACTGAGAGTACCAAGGCAGGTAAAAGATATATGCCTAGGACTGCTGGTTCTGATGCGATGGATGTTGCCCTTACTAAAAGGCCAGACACAGAGGTGTTTTTGTTTTCGGATAGGAGTCGTATTGCATCATTGAATAAGCTGAATCCTACGATATAGCTTGCGACTTGTAATAACCCAATGATAGCCAAGTAGAAACATATTTTTGTGTAGATGCGTAGTATTTTCTCGGGTCCATGCTTTTGAATGGTTGAGATGATGGCTAGTGAATAGATTATGTAATAAGCGATAAACTGGACTTTGTCGATCAAGTGACTATATTTTGTATTTACAATTGCCCCAATTATAATGAATGAAAGTAAAAGCAATAGGTAATTGTTGTAATAGAATGTGCGGTTGTGAATAATTCGAGGTATATGATACAAAAAGCAAATAAAAATAAATACGTTGCTCAATGTGACAGGCAGAATATCGTTCAGCTTGCCAAAACCATATGCGCATATTGATAATATAAGTAAAACAACGTCTAACACAGTCCAGTCCTCTGAGAATACTTGTCGTAGTATGTTTGTTAATTGTTTATTGAGGTTGGTTGGTTAGCATATGATAAATTTTTATTTCATTTTTGATTGTGTTGGATATGTCGTAATCAGTTCTATATCGAGAATAATTTATGATTTCATTCTTGTTCAAAATAGAAACGGATTTTGATACGAAGTCGTCTAGCGATAAAAGTTTGACAAGTAAATTTTCGTTGCCTTGAAATACATTATCAAAGCCAGGTATTTTAAATCCAACACAAGGTGTTTTAGCGAGAAATGCCTCTAAAGCTACAATGCCAAAGCCTTCATGCCTGCTGGGTATAACAACCAAATCTGACGAGTATATTAGTTGTAGTGAGTTATCTCTGCTAACGTGCCCAAGCATGTTTGCCGCAATTTTTTTGTGGATTAGTTCATTTTTGATTGTGTCGTATAACGGGCCATTTCCAGCGATCGTGAAGTTTAGCTTTTCTGGTGCAAAGGTTTCTTTTAGCTTTGAAAATATTTCAGGTAGTAAATCAGCACCTTTTGTAGTATTTAAGTTTCCAATATAAAGTATTTCTCTGGTTTTATTATCAGTTTTTCCTTTTGGTATGTTAGTGATCGAGTCGATTTTTCGAGTATCAATGGCGTTAGGTATAGTGTAAGAGGCTGAAAGGGATTTGCATATTTTGTGCGCTTGCTCTTGAAGAGCTGAGCTCACAAATATATTTGACGATACATTGCTTAGTGTCCATGTCGTCTTGGAATAGATATAGCGACTCTTCAATGGGTTGCTATGTATATCAGAACCATGGCTGGTTAAAACGCATGGGATATCAAGGGCTTTACATGCCTTAACGGTACAGTAACCAATTGGATAACACCAGTGCACGTGTACAACATCAGGTTTGACTTTTTTCAATGCTCGGATAATACGGTTATAGAGGTATAAGTTTTCTAAATATTTGATAGGGCCTTTTTGGAATAAAAACCAGGGTTTATGGATGTTTATGCTGAATGGGCTTGATGTTTTGTGCTGTGAATAATTTAATGCTTCTAAAGTTATATCGTTATCTTTTCGGAGCTCCGAAAGTCTATCGGTTACGGCATTGTAATAACCCGACTTTACTAGTGGGTTTACAGATGATATATAGAGCAGTTTCACCGTATTGCTCTTTTAATAGAGTTGGAGATTTTTGCTGCAAAAGTTCGAAGCTTATATTCATGCGTTGACAGTAGGCCGTACTTATTTTTTATGTGCAGTGATTCTAGTTGCCCACGGTTAGATGAACTTGATATGCCCGACGTATCAAAATTATTAATGATGTTTTCAAAAAATGAAAATTTAAATCCTGCTTGTTGAGCGCGTAACATGAAATCGTAGTCCGATGCGCTTTTGTAGTGCAAGTCGAATCCGGAAAGCTGCTCAAATACTCTCTTTTTTACAAAAGATGCAGGATGTTCAATCATGCAAGTCTTTAGCATCTCGGACGTCCGTCCTTGAATATAAAGAAGTTTTTGGTTTTTAAGGAATTTTAGCATTCCATGATATATATCTGATTGTTCTTGGTTTGATTGTGCGTAAATGGAAAAAGCTTTTATTGCGTCACTCTCAAGAAAATCTGAGCTATTACAAAATAGGATGTAGTTTCCTTTCTTGCACAATTTCCATCCTTTGTTCATAGCATCATAAATACCGGCGTCAGGCTCACTTATGAAATAATTTATATCGTCTTTATATTCTTCAATTATTTCTTTTGTTCCATCCTTTGAACCACCGTCAATTACTACGTATTCATCGACCGCTAAGGTTTGGTTTAGTACGGACTCAATTGTTTTTCTAATTCCGGTCGCATCGTTGTAGACGATGGTTACAATCGAAACTTTGCTGTTGTTCATCATGAGTTGTTAAGTCTTGTAGGGCGGAATGTGAAGTTTGATTTCGATAAGGGCTAGAGGGTGTTTTTCTTTAAGTACCTGGCAGGCACGCCGCCCCATATTTCATTTTCAGGGACATTTGTTACTACCACCGAGCCTGCTGCAATAACAGCATTCGAGCCTATTTTGACACCCTTTAAAATAATTGCCTCAGTTCCTATAAAACAATTTTTAGAAATTATTATTTCCTTAGATTGGATGTTGTTATCATTCTGTAGAAAGCGTTCACTGTGAGATAAGGAATGGAAGTCGGTGTCAAGGATTTTTACACCAGCCCCGATGTAAGAGTTTTCACCTATCTCAATTTTTTCTGCAGAATATAACGTAACACCGGACAATCCCACATTATCTGATATTAATATAGATCCTGATGATGTTGTTGCGAAAGAACATCGATTGCTACTTATTGGATTGGCAAGAAGACTACTGTTTATTGTTACGTTATTGCCTATTTTTATAGTGCCTTGGTTTGATATGTATATTAAACCTGTTACTTTTAAATTGTTACCGTGAGTTACCTTGTTGGACTGTATTCGCAGGGTTGATAATGTGTTTTCACATATTAGCGAAATTCGATTAATTAATGCACTAATTATTTTGGCTGGATGCAAGGTAAGATGCTCTTCTGAAAAAATATGCAACGCAGCACATTGTTACACCGCCTAGCAACACTATGAGGCTTGGTGTCAATACGCTATTGAGTGTGTAAAAGATTATTAGGATAATAGAGAATTTTGAAATTGATGCAAGAATTTGTGCTTTTAACTGGGTTTTTAATAGGCCTGATCCGTTTAGGAACGCTGAATAAGATGAAATTGTGAAGTATCCAACGATATATAGGCCGTATCCTATTAAGTAGGTCAGATCAAATTTTATGTCGGGACTAATCCAAAGTGAAACTATGTAGTTGGTAAAGGCACACAGTGGTATCGTTAACAACGCTACAAGTATTGTTGCTCTGTCAATATTAAGAAAAGTTTTGGTCGTTTCGTTTGTTTTTTTATTGTTCCACTGGGTCGTGAAATGAGACCAGAGTACCGTATTTATTACAGAGAAAAGCATTAGTAGAATATTTGATAATCTATATGTTAAGTCATATTTTCCTGCTTCTACTGCTCCGAATAGTTGGAGTATAAGGACGCGGTCAGAAGCCACTAGTATTAGAGATGCTATTTGTAGTAAAAAGAATCCTATTCCTTTTGTGAATATGTCGTACTTGTTAAGTGTTTTTATCGTATCAGATGTTTTTTTAAGGGATACGTCTTTGGTTTTTAGGAATATTGATGCTAGTGTTAATGAGAGTGTCAGGCCAGCGAGATAAGCTATAAAGTATTGGTGGAGAGTAAAGTGGGTGTCGGGGTAGAGTGTAAAACCCAGTAATACATAGTTGGGTATCGCGGTTATAAAAAAAACAAAGTGTGCGCTATTAAATGAGTAGATTATAGATTTGCAGCAGTTGGTTATTACTACAACAAGAATGCTTAGATAAAATAGTAATAGTCCTTCGCTCCCGACCTCTAAAATTCCTCCAAATGGGAGTGTGATTATTGTGGCGCACCCAGCTGAAACCACCAGGCAACCAAGTAGGAGTGTATTTAATTCTGTTCCTGTCTTGTTTTCATCAATTAATTTTCTTGAAGCATTTCTTAATTGGTTTGATGCTCCAAAATCGAGCATCAATACCCAAGTCAGAATACTAATGTATAGCGACCACAAACCGTATCCTTTCATACCGACGCCCTCGATGATCCGGGGCGTCGCTATCAGAAGTGCTGCGGCAGATGTTAGTCTAAAAAAGAAGCCTAGCCCTACTTGCGTTAATATTTTACTTTTAAATACTTTCATTTTTGGAGTTGCAACGTCCTATGGAGTAATAAGTAAAACCTTTTTTTGCTAATTTTTGCGGTGATGAAAGATTTCGTCCGTCAAATATAACAGGGCTTGCTAGTTGTGATTTTATTAGGTCTAAGTCTGGAGCTTTAAAAGCTTGCCATTCTGTGACAATCATTAGTGCATCAGCACCTTTCAGCGCAGCTTCTTTAGTGCCACACAAACTTAGCGTGTCTTTGTTTCCGTAGATGCGCTGAGTTTCCTCCATTGCTTCTGGATCATAAGCTTGGACCTTTGCACCAGCTTTCCAAAGTGCCTCCATTAGTACTCTGCTGGGTGCTTCACGCATGTCGTCAGTATTTGGTTTAAAGCTTAATCCCCAGAGGGCAAATGTTTTTCCATTAACATCGCCGTCATAGTGTTTGTAAATTTTATTGAATAGTACTGACTTTTGCTCATTATTACGTCGTTCAACGGCTTTTAGAACTTTCGCATCGAAGTCTATGCTATCGGCTGTACGGATTAGTGCTTGTACATCTTTGGGGAAACATGAGCCGCCATAGCCTACGCCCGCATACAAGAACTGGTAGCCGATACGTGGATCAGAACCAATACCCTGGCGCACCATCTCAATGTCTGCACCCAACATTTCCGCCAGGTTGGCCATTTCGTTCATAAAGCTGATTTTTGTAGCGAGCATACAGTTAGCGGCGTACTTGGTCAGCTCGGCGCTACGTACATCCATGACAATAATTTTTTCGTGATTGCGATTGAATGGCGCGTATAGCTCGCGCATGACTTCTTCTGTTTCAGTGCAACTGGTGCCAATGACGATACGGTCAGGGCGCATGCAGTCTGTTACGGCTGAGCCTTCTTTCAAGAATTCAGGGTTGGATACAACGTCAAAGGTCAAGTCATCGCGTTGACGCTGTGCGAGAACTTTGCTGATGCGCGCGCGGACTTTGTCGGCAGTACCCACTGGGACCGTAGATTTGTCTATGACAATTTGTGGACGCTCCATGTTCTGTGCAATGGTTTCTGCGACAGCCAGCACATATTTAAGATCGGCTGAACCGTCTTCGTCTGGAGGGGTGCCCACGGCGATGAACTGTACTTCGCCATGCTTGACACCGGCAGCGGCATCAGTGGTGAAGTTCAACCGGCCGGCACTGTAGTTCTCTTTAACCAGTGCTTCTAGGCCAGGTTCGTAGATCGGGATATGGCCTTGCTTAAGGCGTTCGACCTTGTTGGCATCGATATCAATACATACAACGTCGTGGCCTACTTCGGCGAGTACTGCGCCTTGAACCAGACCGACGTATCCAATGCCAAAAACTGTGACTTTCATGTCGATTCCCTTTAAACGTAAAGCCAGTGGTAGATATGAAGATATTTAGGGCTGTATACCGGCTTGTATCAACCGTAGGTTAGGCGAGTTTTATATAGATTAGACACGCTACCGCCCCAGGATTAATCGCCATTCCCTGAAAGCGGTTTAATTAGTTTTTTTAAGCAATTAAGAAACTTGTAGCTTGTAGCTTGTAGCTTGTAGCTTGCTGTGCGCTAACGTAGCGCCTTTGAATTATCAAAGGCGCTAATTTATGGTCAGGAGTTGACGGTGTTAAGTGTTGTCAGATTTGTACTCATAGTTGTAGTAACCGTAAGCACCATAACCGTATTTAGCTGAGGCACGCTTTTCAACCCCGTTGAAAATTGCGCCTTTCAGGTCAATACCACTTTGTGCAAAGCGACGCATGGTTAATTCAACTTCTCGCGCCGGGTTAAGTTCAAAACGGGTAACAATCAGGTTTGTGCCCGACTGGCGGCCAACAATTGCAGCATCGGCCACGGCCAAGAAGGGTGGTGTGTCGAGAATGACCAAATCGTATGTGGCGCTGACGAGATCAAGGAACTCGGTGAAGTTTTTGTTCATCAACAACTCAGATGGATTTGGCGGAATCTGGCCACGAGTAATGACATGCAGGTTTTCAACGTCAGTGTGGTGAGTCGCGGTTGCCAAGTCGCAGCGTTTTGCCAACAAATCAGATAAACCGTTTTCGACTTCAAAACCGAACATCTTATGGATATAGCCTTTACGCATATCCACATCTACCAGCAGCACACGCTGACCCGATTGTGCAATCACTGCCGCCAGGTTAGACGACACAAAGGATTTACCTACCTTTGGGCTTGGCCCGGAAATCATCAGACGATTATTTTCCGCTTCCAGCATTGCAAAGTGCAGGCTCGTACGCAGGCTGCGCAAGCCTTCTATTGCCAGATCGGTAGGATGGCTGCTTGCCAACAGAGGGGTGACGCGGGTACCACGCCCTTTGGTGCTTTTGTCATCCTCGACCTTTTGCAGCGAACTGAAAGGAATCGAGGCATAAACCGGCAAGCCCAGTTTCTCGATGTCATCAGGATTTTCTACGCCACGGTTAAGTGCTTTACGAAACAGTACATAGCCTATAGCTAAGCAAGCACCTAGCATGGTAGCAATCAGTACAATCAAAGTTTTCCGAGGTTTAACCGGGCTTTGCATGTCTACATCGGCAGTATCGATAAGCCGTACGTTGCCAACAGCGCCAGCGCGCATAACATCCAGTTCTTGTGATTTGTTAAGCAACTGGGTGTAAATTTCAGTACTGACTTTCAGATCACGGGTAAGACTGAGAACTTCTTGCTGAGTAGTTGGTAGGCCTTCAACTTGCTTTGCTAAACGATTTTGTTTAGCGGTTAACTCAGCTAGTTGCCCCATTAATGCACGATAAGCTGGGTGCTGAGGGGTGAATTTGCGGTCCATCTCTGCCTTTTGTAGCTTTAAGGTAGAGATGCTGGTATCCAGCGCTACAATCTGGTCAAGAATAGCTTTTGCTTCAAGGCTGATATCAATAGATTTACTACGTATCTGGAAAGCATTTAGAGCGTTTTCAGCTTTTTCCAAGTCTTTACGCACTTGCGGCAGTTGATCTCTTAGAAAGCCAAGGCTTTGTGCTGCTTCAGCAGAAGTACGCTCAACGTTCTGTTGCACATACAGACGTGCTATTTCATTCAGCGTCTGTATGGCAACTGCTGGATCTTTATCCTCAAGAGCCAGGCCTATCATGCCTGAGTCTTTTCCACGTTCAGCAACGTCCAGTGCCTTTTGGTAGTTCATGACTGTATTGAGGCGAGGTGTGCGAACTACAGTAAATTTAGTTCCAGGGTTTGCGCTTAGAGCTTCGACTTGTAGCTTGACGCCATGTTCATTGATATCTTCGCCAACTTTACCTTCAACAAGAGGATTGTCGTCATTGTCGAGAAGAGTAAAGGTTTCTGAATCGCCAGTGACGAGAGTGAGGGGTTTACCTAGCAAATCCCGTGGCACTTCCAGTTGCGCAAGCTTGAGCTCTTCTCCGCCCCAAGCATAGCTGTTCATGCCCAGCAGCGGGCTTGCTACTTCACCCTCAACTTCTGGTTTAAAGCGACGTGCAACAAACTCACCAATCAGCGGGAAGCGGTTGGGTTCAACAGTGATATCCAGCTTCAGGTTATCTACTGCAGTCCCGATATTTTTACGGGACTTGATCAGCTCAATTTCAGTAGCCGATGGCGACTCTTTACCCAACAAGCTGCTGACATCAGAAAACCCCAACGGGTCATTCTTCTTCGGCTCAACCTGAATCAACGCATTCGCCTGGTACACCGGTGTGGCCAGGAGCGCATACGCCACGCCCGCGGCCATAAATACGCCGGTCACGCCTGCGATCAGCCATTTGTGGTCGATCAGCGTGCCCAGCAACCCCATAAGGTCGATTTCGTCGTTATCGTCTTCGCGGTCATGGGACTTTGTCACGGGAGCTTGCTGCATAATTCGATTCTTTTTCTTCACAGTATTCGAGAATTTGCTCAGCGCTTGAGGCGCTTTGCCCATGCGTTTACAGCTTCTTCAATCAGCGCGTACGCATGGTCGAAGGCGGCTTTCCCCTGGCGATAGGGGTCGTCGATTTCACGGTTGTTTTGCCATTTACCCAACAACAAGACTTTGCCGCGTGCTTCCGGTGCGATTTTCAGTACACCGTCTATATGTTTCTTCTCCATGACAAGGATGAGATCCGAGTCATTTATCAGAGAAGAGTTCAATTGGGTACCGCTGTGGTCGCTCAGGACATGACCTTTGCTCTCAAGGACAGCACGAGCGTTTTTTTCGATGGCGTGGTTTTTCAGGGCGCCCAAGCCCGCAGAGCTCACGGCGATGCCGGAGGGGGCGAGGGCAACCCGCAGCATATGTTCTGCGGTAGGACTGCGGCAGATGTTGCCGACGCAGACAATCAAGATTCGTTTAAACAAGGCAGCTTCCTTTGTGCCAAATATGCTCAGCCGGCGAGAGCATTCAACTAATCGTCACGACCACCATGCCCGCGTTTGGGCAATGGTTGTACCTGTCTATAAAAGCCTATGTGCAGCAATTGCTATGTGGACATGGCCTTCACAAGGCAACAGTCCCCTCTGTTTTAATTACAGATAAGGCCGGTGTGAAGTTGGAGGTGCGGAAAATTTTAACGGCGAAGGGTCTCTCAGAGCAACCTTTATGTACAAGATGTAACGAGAGGGGCTACATATAGCCTTTTTCAACGATTTTAGTTTGACAAAAAATAACATTTTCAGACCTTTTTTTTATCTAAAATCAACACGTTAGGTTCCGCCTCGGAGTCTTGGCTGGGAGGTCGCAAATCCCTTTTCCTGGTGCAGATGAGCATTTGTGCGGCTTCTAGGCACGTTGTGCGGGTCGGGGTTTGCTGGCGGATGCTCATCCTTTCAGATGCCGATCTCTGCCCGGTTTTGGTGCTGGTTGACGCCCGCTCATCGCCCTGGCTGCACGGGCGCCGGTGGCAGGGTGCACGGGCAGTTTTGCGGTAGAACTGTTTAGTTATATCTGGCGCTAACTGGCGCTTGGCTCTTCAGAAGTTGCATGACTATTCACCTAAACTTAGTGGTAGTGGCACGGTGATATTGATGTTGATATCAAAACATCAAATTAAGCGATAAGCGGTAAATAGCCGTGTATTACGCGCTTTTGTCATTGAGTTTGACAGTACTTATGCGCCCTAAATGTGTAGGGCGAATCTGATATTCGCTTCAAGTTAGTGCAATTGCTCCAGATATCGCACAGCGATAAAGCAGAGTATTTAGGTCGGGTATGCGTTTTTGGCAATTTCGGATGCGGCTGGCTCCACCTGTCGAAATTTCTGACATAAAAATTGACCGGGCTCTTACGTCACAGTCTACTGTATGCATGTACAGTTTATGGAAAGGCGCGTGTCATGGGTTTCTCTCTCTTGGGTCCTCTTGCTGAAGGCAGCGTTCGCTTGCCGCTGTGTACGTTCAAGATCCCGGCGGGTTTTCCGTCGCCTGCGACGGACCATATGGAGCAGCCCATCTCGCTGGATGAGGTGCTAAGCCTGCGTGCCCCGCATGTGTATCTGGTGACGATTGATGGCGACAGCATGCAGGGGGTGGGGATTTTTTCGGGTGACCTGGCGGTGGTTGATCGTTCTATTGAGGCGGCAGACGGGGATGTGGTGGTGGCTCTGCTTAATAACGAGCCGATCTGTAAGCGGCTGTGTATTCGTGGCAAGCGCGTGGTGCTTTGCTCCGAGAACCCCAAGTACCCCGACCACCATGTGCTGGAGGGCGATGACTTGTCTATTTGGGGCGTGATTACGTATAGCGTGCGCAGCCATGGCCATTAAGTTGCCAGCGGTGTTTGCGCTGATTGACTGCAATAGTTTTTATGCCAGTTGTGAGCGGGTGTTTCGCCCGGACTTGGCCAAGGTGCCGATTGTGGTGCTGAGCAACAACGATGGCTGCGTGATTGCTCGCAGTTATGACGCCAAGCCGCACATAAAAATGGGTGAGCCGTATTTTCAGATCAAGGATCGGCTGGAGGCATTGGGGATTGTTGCGTTCTCGTCCAACTATGCGCTGTACGGCGATATGAGTGAGCGGGTGATGAGCCTGATCGAGTCTCAGTTGCCTGCCGTCGAGGTGTACAGCATTGATGAGTGTTTTGCTGACTTGACCGGTATTACCGACCCCAGCGAGGTGGGGCGCCAGTTACGCAGCAAAATTGTGCAGTGCACAGGGATCCCGGTAGGGGTGGGTATTGCCCCGACCAAAACCCTGGCTAAGTTGGCCAACTACACGGCCAAACGGTTGCAGGCGCGTACAGGCGGGGTGGTTAATTTGTGTGGCGAGCGTGAGCGCAGTTGGGTGCTGCGTCATACGCCGGTGGCTGAAGTGTGGGGCGTGGGCCGGCGCATGACGCTGCATTTACAAGGCATGGGCATTATGACGGCCATGGATCTGGCCAGTGCTGACCCATGGATGCTGCGTAAAAAGTTTAGCGTGGTGATGGAGAAAACCGCTCGCGAGCTGGCGGGTACGTCGTGCCTGGAGCTGGATGAGCCAGATCCGCCCAAACAAGAGATCTGCTGTAGCCGCATGTTCGGCAAACGCCTGACCGCCATGGCACCTATTAAAGAAGCAGTCGCGACTTATATGATGCGCGCGTCCGAGAAGCTTCGGGCCCAGCGTTCTTATTGCCGCAAGGTGCGGGTGAGTATTCGCACGGGGATGTTCAACCCCGATGAGGCCAAGTACGCCAATGGTGTGGTGGTGACGTTGCCGTACCCGACCGACGACGTGCGCTTGCTCACCAAGGCGGCGGTTGATGCGGTGGAGTTGGTGTTTCGGCCGGGTTTTAAATACAGCAAGGCAGAGGTGCTGTTGCTGGATCTGCGCCAGCCGGGTGAGTTTACTGATGATCTGTTTGCGATTAACCAGCCTGCAGAGGCCACGCGGGTGATGGCGGTGCTGGACGAGATCAACGGGCGCTGGGGGCGTGGCACGTTACGCACGGCCAGTGTGCCGAGCCATCCGGAGTGGGCCATGCGCCGTGACTTGATGAGCCAGAGCTATACAACGCGGCTGGACCAACTGTGGCGGGTGGGGTGAGGTGTTTGCATGAATACACGGTTGGGCTGACGCGCCTGTCGCCAAGCAGGCGCGTGCTGCTTTAGTGCGTGGTTAAGCCATCCAGCGACTTATCGACGTACGCCCTGGCCAGCTCCACCAGGTGCACGGTTGATAACACCAAACTGCGCGCGTGCCCGCTCATGCCATTTCCTGCCTCACTCGCGGAGGCACCCGCGCAGCGCAACAAGTCTGACGCTTGGGCCAAAGCCGCTTCTAAATTGACGCTGTCCGGGATGACATACGTGGCCAGATCCACGTGTCGTGGAGGTTTGGGTTCGAGCAGGTAAAAATCCAGCGCGCGCTCGGCGGCTGCACGGTCTAACAGCACATCGTTGCACTGGGCAGCATCAAGCAAGGGAAGGGTGGGTGGATCGGGGACAATCTTTTTCATGGGTACAACTCCTAATCACTTAAAGGAGCTGTCACCTGTCGCGACTAAACGAGTGGGTGGCAGCCGTACGCAGGTTAGTCGACCGGTGATCAGGAAACCCGGCGCGCCCGAAGGCGCCCTGCGCACGGCCACCATAAAACGCGGCCGAAAAAAAACGCCTCGCACAGGTGGCGCCTTGCGCCTGATCACTTGCCGGGCGACTAAACCCAACCGCTGATGGACAGCGATGGGCCGAGACTATGCCTCGAACTGGACAGGCGCAAGCGAACGGGATTTTCTCGGAAGTTTCGCGCAATTGAAAGCGAAGTGTCGTACGAAATGGCTGATTTTTAAGCGCTGCCGATGCCTTGTTCCGCAGTTTTTGGCTGTTTGCCATCGCTTAAATCGGTAACGATTTCGTTTGAATGTGCCTTTATTTGAAACAGACCTTGGCCCGGTGGTGGCTGGCATAGATTTTGTAAAGCGCCCGCGTGGAGAAACCCTGAGAACGGTGCTTTACTCCAACTCACTTAAAGCGAGAGCCCCGGTGATAAGGGGTTTAACACGGTGGATAAACCGACCGAAGACCGATCAAGGCTGGTAACCCAGGCCGACTGAATTAAGGACTCTTCATGCCTACAACGCCGGCCACACTTTTAATTGTTGATGATGACGAAGGCATCCGTAAGCTGCTGGCGATCATGCTGGAGGATCAGGGCTATCAAACGCTCAGCGCCCCATCGGGTGAAATGGCCCTGGCCATGGTGGCCAGGCAACCGCCTGACTTGATCTTGCTCGATGCCATGATGCCGGGGATGGACGGCTACCAGGTGGCCCGCCACATCAAGGCGAACGTGGCGACCGCGAATATCCCGATCATCATGTTGTCGGGCCTCAGTGAGCAAAGCGCACGGCTTTCAGGGCTGGAGGCGGGCGCCGAAGAGGTGCTCAGCAAACCGGTGGTCAATGATGAACTGTGGCTCAAGGTGCGCAACCTGCTAAGGCTCAAGGCCTTTGGCGATCATCAGGTGGTGCACACCTTGATGCTCGAGCAGCAATTGCAAAAGCGCACCATCGACGTTGAGCGGTTTCGTTCCGCCATGGGCAGCGACGAGCGCCTGTTGAAAATGGCCAACTACGACCCGCTGACCGGCTTGCCCAACCGCAACCTGTTCTACACCACCTTGCAAATGGGCCTGACCCAGGCCGAGCTTAGAGGCTGGCAACTGGCGGTGTGCACGGTTGATCTGAATGACTTTAAAAGCTTCAACGACGTGTGGGGGCATTTGATTGGTGATCAGGTGCTGGCCGAGTTTTGTCGTCGGCTGTCCAACTGCCTTAACGTTACCGACACGTTGGGCCGTATGGACGGTCACGAATTGGCCTTGATCTTGATGATCCGCAAAGGCCAGACGGGGCCCAAACAGATCGTGGACCGTATTCGAGAGGTGCTGCGCGAGCCATTCAGGGTTCAGGAGCAAGACGTGACCATGACCGCCAGCATGGGGCTTGCCCTGTACCCCGATGATGGTGCAGACGCCGAGGGGCTGATCAAACAGGCCAGCACCGCGATGAATCGCGCCAAACAGGCGGGCAGGGACACCTACCGGTTTTACACCGCGCAAATGAACGTCGAAGTGCAGGCACGCCAAGAGCTCGAAACGGCGTTGCGTGATGCGGTACGCAAGCAGGCGTTTGAGCTGTATTACCAGCCGAAGATAAGCCTGCGCGACGGCACCATGTGCGGGGTTGAAGCGCTGTTGCGCTGGCATCGCCCGGGGCTGGCGAGCGTGCCGCCGTCGGTATTTGTGCCGATTCTGGAAGAAATGGGGCTTATCTCCATGGTGGGGCAGTGGGTGATTGCCAGGGTTTGTAAGCAAATTGCCTATTGGCAGCGCTCCGGTTTGGGCGTGTCGCAAGTGGCGGTCAACGTCTCGGCGCAGCAGATAGCCAAGGGGGATTTTGTGCAAGACATCCAGCGCTCGCTGGACGAACATCAAATCGAGGCTAAATGGCTTGAGCTGGAGTTGACCGAAAGCTCCTTGATGTTCAACACCCCGGAGACCATCGCCAGTTTGTTGGCGTTGCGAGACATCGGCTTGAAGATCTCCATAGACGACTTTGGCACGGGGTATTCGAGCCTTGCTTACCTGAGTCGATTCCCGATTGATAAATTGAAAATCGACATCGCTTTTATCCGCGAAGTCCCGCACAACGTCCAGGACGCGGCCATTACCCGCACCATCATCGAACTGGCCCACAGCCTCAACTTGCAAGTGATTGCAGAAGGCGTTGAAAACTGTGAGCAACTGGCGTTTTTGACAGAGAACGGTTGTGATCAAGTCCAGGGCTACCTGTTGAGCCGGCCATTGCCGACAAAAGAGCTGGAGACGTTATTGCGCGAACAGAGATGTTTTACGTGAGACGCACAGTTGTATCGCGCCCGCTTGTAGTCGTTGACGAGGTACGAAGGCTGCGAAAGATCAAAAGATCGCGAGGCAAGCGCATACACCTGTAGCAGTTGACGAGCTTTGCGAGGCTACGTAATAGCCAAAATCAAAAGATCGCAGCCTTCGGCAGCTCCTACGCTTTTACCGCGTACACCTGTAGTCGCTGACGAGGCACGAAGGCTGCGAAAGATCAAAAGATCGCGAGCAAGCTCGCTCCTACAGTTGAATTGCGCACCCCCTTGTAGCAGTTGACGAGCCTTGCGAGGCTACGCAATAGCCAAAATCAAAAGATCGCAGCCTGCGGCGGCTCCTACACTTTTACCGCGCCCACCTGTAGTCGCTGACGAGGCACGAAGGCTGCGAAAGATCAAAAGATCGCGAGACAAGCTCGCTCCTACAGGTGTATCGCGCACCCCCTCGTAGCAGTTGACGAGCTTTGCGAGGCTACGTCCGGGCGCGCAGCGGTCGTAGATCGCAGCCTGCGGCGGCTCCTACACTTTTACCGCGCCCACCTGTAGTCGCTGACGAGGCACGAAGGCTGCGAAAGATCAAAAGATCGCGATCAAGCTCGCTCCTACAGTTGAATTGCGCACCCCCCTGTAGCAGTTGACGAGCCTTGCGAGGCTACGTAATAGCCAAAATCAAAAGATCGCAGCCTGCGGCGGCTCCTACGCTTTTACCGCGCCCACCTGTAGTCGCTGACGAGGCACGAAGGCTGCGAAAGATCAAAAGATCGCGAGGCAAGCTCGCTCCTACAGTTGAATTGCGCGCCCCCCCCCCCGTAGCAGTTGACTCGCCTTGCGAGGCTACGTCCGGGCGCGCAGCGGTCGTAGATCGCAGCCTGCGCCAGCTCCTACGCTTTTATCGCGTACACCTGTAGTCGCTGACGAGGCACGAAGGCTGCGAAAGATCAAAAGATCGCGAGCAAGCTCGCTCCTACAGGTGTATTGCGCACCCCCCCGTAGCAGTTGACGAGCCTTGCGAGGCTACGTCCGGGCGCGCAGCGGCCGTAAAAAAGGCCGAGATCAAAAGATCTACCCGCGTTTAAACACTAATGCCATCAGACGTGTTTGTACGTACGTCTGTCCTGGCGCTGTCGGTGCGCTGGTCATTACCGCTAATGCCAATGTTTGATCCTGCATCTGTAAGGTTCCACATAACGACTGTACGTGGGATGAGTGTGCAGTGCTCAGTGCCAGTGATTGCAGCACTAGCCCGCTGGCCATGGCTTTGATGTCGGTAAACCCCACCACATGTGTCTGGCCCTCTGCATTGATCAAAAAGCCCTGCACACGGCCCACTCGACCTTCTTTGGTGGCTTCAATCCACAGGTTTAAACCCGTGCCGTCCGGCGCGATCCATGTGCCTGTCAGCGGGTTGTCGACGCTCGACGCTATGGCTGCAACACCCGTCGGCACCCCGCGTTGCATACGGCCAGGCCTGCGATACACCAGTTTGTCGACGTAGGTTCCCTGGGTGGCAAGCCCCGCAAAGTCACTGCTGGCGACCAGTAAATGCGAGAGGGTCAACACCTCTTCCTGCCCCTGCAAACTGATTTGCCCGCAGAGTGAGGATGACCAGTTCCAGCTGGGGTCCGCCGTGCCCTTGCCAACGGAATGCCAGTCGATGGCCAGCGCCACAGGTTGGCCCAGTGTCGCCGTGGCGGCTGTGCCCAGTTGGTAACCGCTGACTTCGTACTGGCCCGTGGAGCCCGTTGAAGACTGGTAAACCCCCGACACTTTATTACCCTCAACGACCAGGCTCATCAGCGAGCCGTATTCATTGGTCCAAAGGCCTGCAACCGGGCTCATTGCAACGCCTTCCCTTGCGTCTCCGGAATAAACACCACCAGCAGCACGGTGACTAACATGAAGCCGTTGATGAGGGTGGTGGTCAGGTTGAAGGATGACCCGTAGGCCACCAGCACGCCGATGATGGACGGTGCCAGGATGTTGGCCACGCGCTGGGCAAAGACTGCCCAGCCATAGCCGATGGTGCGCAGTGGGGTGGGGTAGAGTTCGGCAATCCAGGTGCCCCACACGCCCCAGGCGCCGAGGCTGAAGAAGGCCAGGGCAAAGTTGCTGAGGTAGAGCATTTCCAGGCTCTGGACGTTGGCAAAGGCGTACCCGGCCACCACGGAGGCGCTGATGAAGGCGATGATGACTTTTTTACGGCCCAAACGGTGGGTCAGCCAGGAGGCGGCCATGTAGCCCGGGATCATGCACAGGGCTGACAGGGCAATAAAGCCGTAGCTTTGCGGCAAGTTGAGGCCGCGCTGCTGGAGCAAGGTCGGGAGCCAGGTTTGCAGGCCCCAATAGCCCCACGAGAAGGTGAAGTTGACGGCAATTTGCAACACGCTGAATTTGCACAGCGCGGCTTTGAACAGTTCACGCTGATGGCCCCGGCTGGTTTGGTCGATGTGCAGTCGGCAATGCTCCGGGACTTGCACCGCGCCTCGGCTGAGCCGGGCAATCACGGCGCGGGCCTGGGTTTGTTTACCGGCACCTGCCAGCCAATAAGGCGATTCCGGCACCCAATACGCAACCACCAGCGCCCATAAACTGCCCATTGAACTCAGCAAGATAATCGCCCGCCAGCCCCATGGCAGCAGCCACACGGTCGCGCCCAGCGCCAATAACATGCCGACCGGCCAGCCTGCTGCGAGGTACACCGACAACGCGCCGCGATAGCGCAGGGGCAGCAGCTCCTGAAAGTGGGCAAAGGTGACGACCATCATCCCCACCGCCGCCACGCCCGACAGTAGCCTCAGGCAGTACAGGGTGACGTAATCGGGGGCAAAGGCGCTGGCCAGCGAGATTACGCCATAGGTCGCCAGGCTCAATATGATGGCGCGTTTGCGGCCGATGCGTTCGGCCACTTTGCCCCAGGCCAGCGACCCCAGCAGCATGCCGATAAACATGGCGCCAATCAGGTTGCCGACGGCGATGGTGTCGAGGCCGAAGTCGCTGGCGATCAGCGGCGAGGTGTAGACGATGATCATCATTTCCCACGCTTCGATCGCGAAGACAAAAAACAGCGCCAGGCAGCTTTTTAAATGTTCGCGGGTCAAGGGCACGGTGCGAAATACATCACCGACCTGCCGGGTTGTTGTGGTGTCAGGCGTCATGCTCATAAGGGCTGCATCCAGGATTAGGCGTTGATGCGGTTGCCAATTGGCACCGGTTCTTGAAACAGCCCGAAGGCCTTGATCTCTGCTTCGGATGGCGGCTCACAACTGCCCACCCGGCTGGGGCTCCAGCCAAAGCGGCGTTTCATGCCCGCTGCGGCCTCGGCCACTTTGAACGCGGCGACCACCGGGTCAATGACCGGTACGCCGATTTGCGCCTGTACCTCTTCGAAGAAGCCGAACTCGATGGTGCAACCGAGGATGATGGCTTCTGCGCCGTCCTCTTCGACAGCCCGCCGGGCCTGTTCAATGATGGTTCGGCGGGTGAGGGCGTGATCGCGCTGGAACTCGTCAACGCCCATGCCCAGCGAGCGCATGGAGGCCAGCCGGTCTTGCGCGCCGTAAGCCCGGATGCGCCCGTGCATCTGCTCTATCCATTTGTTGCGCCCCACAATGATCGAGAACCGGTTGGCCAGGTTGGCAGCCACTTGCAGGCTGGCCTGGCAAGGGCCGATGACCACGGTCTGGCCAGAGATTTCTCGGGCATCTTCAAGGGCCGGGTCGTAGAAGCAGCCCAGCACCAATGCGTCGATGTTGTGTTGGGCGCTGTCGCGGGCTATGTGCACGATGGGCGCGTAGGTCAGCGCTTCATACGCGCGGTATTCGAGATGCGTGGAGCTGGCCGCCATGGCCAGCGACAGCACTTCAACGCGGGTCGAAGGCAGTTTGATGGCGTGCAGCAGCTCACTGATCGGCGCATCGAAGGTGGGGCGGCCAATCGGGTTTAACCAGCGCACGGTGACCGGCACGTCGTGTGCCGGGGTGGGGAATGTCGGGGTGTCCATGGGCGTGTCCTCGCAAGGTTAAAAGAACTTCACCAGCGCCATGGTCAGGGCGTTGGAATGCTTGAGGTTGGCGCTGTGGTAGTAGTCAACATTGAGGTTGGCGGAGATGAAGAGGCCGTCCTCGGCAAACCCGGTGTAGGTCATGGACGGGCCGATCTTGCCGGCCCGCGACACGTTGAAGTCCGAGGCGGTGGTGTTGTTGATGTGGTAGACGTGGTGCACGCCCAGCCACAGGTCTTCGGTTACCAGATACCCGGCGGCAATGTCGCCCAGCCACAGGCTGACCCCGCCGCGCAGTTGGGCAGGGTCGCCCGCGCCCAAGTCGGTTGCGTGGCGGTTGCGGGCGGCGTAATGGATGCCTGCGGGGGTGAAGGTGACGGCGAAACGGCCCATGCGCAGGTAATTGGCGACGCTGAAACTCACGGCATAACGATTGGCAAAGGCGCCGTGGCCGGTCAGGTCGTCATTCCCGTTGGGGAATTCGACCATCAGCGTAGGGTTGGTCCAGAATGTGATGTGGTCATCTGAACCCATGTCGCTGGTGGGCTCGACC
Source organism: Pseudomonas helleri (assembly GCF_045830615.1). Taxonomy (NCBI): domain Bacteria; kingdom Pseudomonadati; phylum Pseudomonadota; class Gammaproteobacteria; order Pseudomonadales; family Pseudomonadaceae; genus Pseudomonas; species Pseudomonas helleri. The sequence goes on from NZ_CP174501.1 coordinate 2,256,864, forward strand.
ACGTTGTAGTAGTACGAAAACCCGACATTGGGCGAGGCAATGCCCCACGCGCTGCTGTCACGGGCGCCGTTGCTGCTGGCGTAACCGGGGATGGCGCCTACCCAAAATTGCAGTTGGTCGCGGGTGGTACCGGTGAAGCCGGTCTCGGAAAAGTACGCCAGCACCGTATTGGCGGCCACGCTGAGGTCGCCGTCGGTGGTGCGGTTGAGCACCGGAAATGACTCTACCGCCCAACTGCCCGGGATTCCGGGTTGGGCGAATCCGATAAATTGCTCGCCCAGGGCCAGCGGGCTGGAACCCAGGGTGCAAGCGAGTGCAAGACCGACGCTGAGGCGCCGTGCAAAGTGTGTGTGCATGGTTGAGCTCTCTTTATTGTTGTTTTTGTTTGAAGCCGTGTTTCAACCCTGGTCAGCCATGAACGCCATACACCGCGCTGGCGGTGGCGGCGTCGACATAGCCGTTTTTCAGGTCATCGCGCACCGCGTCCTTGCAGCGTTTGCCGGGTGGGCCAAAGCCGCCGCCTGCGCCGGTGCGCACGCGCACCAGGTCACCCGCATTCAGGGGCACGCTGCTGGCCATGGCGTAGCGTTCGTGCACATCGCTGTGCTGGCGGATCACTTCTACGTAGTTGAGCGAGCCGGACTCACCCTGTTGCAGGCCCCACGGCGGCACGACCGAGCGGGTGTAGCCGCAGGTCAAAAAGCTGGCGTCGGAGCGCACCCGATAGTCGATGCAGATACCCCGGCCACCTCGAAACTGACCGTGGCCGCCGGGTTCGTCGTTCAGTGCCATGCGCTCGACATACAGGCCGTAGCGGGCTTCGCAGATCTCGACCGGGCAGTTGTAGGTTTCGCCATGCAGGCCTGAGTACATGGCGTTGTTGCCGTCGCGGCCCGGTTCTGCGCCCCAGCCGCCGATTTCGGGTTCGACCAGGGTGAACAGGCGCCCGGTGTCCGGGTGCACACCGCCAATGATGGTGGCGCACACCGAGGCGAAATTGCCGGCCGGCAGGCGCTCGGGGAACGCCGTGGCCAAACAGCGCAAGAGCAGGTCGTAGACCCGGATCATGTTTTCGAAATAAAAGCCCTCGGCGGCGGGTGCCTGCGCATCAAACAAGGAACCGGGGCGCGTCAGTACCTTGAGCGGGCGAAAGGTGCCGCCATTGGTCACGCCCTGCGGGGCCGTCAGCGCCTTGAATGCCATTTGCGCTGCCACCACGGCACCGTCGCGGCTGAGGTTGACGGGGCCAGCGCACTGGTCGGGGTTGTCGCGCAGATCAATCAACAGCTGTGTGTGGCTGATGGTAATACCGACCTTGAACACGCTGGCGTCGTCTTGCGGTTCACTCAGGCTGAGGGTTGTGCCGGGCAAGGTTGCCAGGGCCTTGAGCGAGATTTTTTCGCCCAGGTCCATAAAGTCGCGCATGGCCTGCAAAAACAGATCGGTACCGTATTTGCTGTTCAGTTGTTGCAAGCGCAGAGCGCCACCGCGCACGGCGGCGATACCGGCCCACAAATCCCCCTCCATAAAGTCCGGCATGCGTGAATTGGCGCGCAATATTTGCAGCACCGAACGAATCGGCTGCCCGCGGCTGATCAACTTGACCGACGCCAGGCGCAAACCCTCCTGAAAAATATCAACGGCTTCAGTCGATAACGAGCCAGGCACCATGCCGCCCACGTCATTCCAGTGGGCGATGTTGGCCGTCCAGGCCACCAGTTGCCCGTCAGCAAACACCGGCATGGCCAGCACCACGTCATTGAGGTGGGTAACTGCGCCGCCGTCGTGTGGGTCGTTGCTGATAAACACGTCGCCGTCTTCGATTTCATCGGCCTGGTGGTGTTTGAGAATTTGCTTCACGGCCTTGTCGAGCACACTGACAAAGGCCGGAATGCCGGCGCCCGAGCTGGCGATATCGCCCTGTGCGTCGGTAATGCCGGTGCCCATGTCGAGCACTTCATAAATAATCGGGCTCATCGCGGCCTTGCGCATGGCGGCAAACATTTCGTCAGCGATGGCCTGCAAAGCGTTCTGGATGATGTCGCGGGTAAAAATATCGAGGCTGTGCATGTTTACGCTCCGTTGCCATCGAGGGTGATATGCAAGTTGCCGAGGTGATCGACCCGGACGTGATTGCCGGGGTGGATCACCACCGTGGTGCCTGAGTCTTCAACGATGGCCGGGCCGCAGAAGGCCATGTTCGGCTCAAGCAGGGCATAGTCGTAGAGCGCGGCCTGGTGCACGCCCTGAAGGGCAAAGTCGACGTTGCGCTGGCCTTTGCTGGCGGCTTGCAAGGTGCGGCCGGTGACGGGCAGGGCCTGGGGGATTAACTTGCCGATCTCGGCCACGGCAATCAGGTGAAAACCGACAATTTCAACCGGTGCATGCAGGCGGTAGGTGTAGTGCTGCTCGTATAACGTGTGAAAACGCTGCTCGATCGCGGACCAGTGTTCGGCGATGGCTTCATGGCTGTTCAGCGCAACCTCGACCGAGTGCTCCTGGTTTTGATAACGCAGCTTGGCGAACACCTGCAGTTGCACCTGAGCTGGCGCCATGTTCTCGGCCACGAATTGCTCGCGGGCCGCGTGCATCAGCGTTTCAAGTGCGCATTGGGTGTCAGCCAGGGCGGCGGGTTGGGTGGTGTCCACGAAGCGGTTGATAAACAGGTCGCGGCGCAGGTCAGACAGGGTCATGCCCCACGCCGAAAACACCGCTGCGCTGCGCGGGACGATGACCTTTTTAACCCCCAGCTCTTGCGCGAGGGCTACGGCATGCAGGGCACCGCCACCACCAAACGCCATCAAGGTGAGTTCGCGCGGGTCATGGCCACGACTTAGCGAGACCAGCTTTAGCGCGTTGACCATGTTGTCATTGGCCAGCCGCACGATGCCGCGTGCGATCTCGATGGGCGGCAGCTGTAAACGCTCGCTGAGCAGGTCCAGCCCGCGGGCGACTGCGCCTTGGTCGGCGGTCAGCTCACCGCCGCAAAAGTAGTCCGGGTTGATCCGGCCCAAGGCCAGGTTGGCGTCGGTGGTGGTGATGTGTTCACCGCCATTACCATAGGCGGCCGGGCCGGGCAAAGCCCCTGCGGACTGTGGCCCTACGTGCAGTTTGTCAAAATCATCGACCCAGGCAATCGAGCCGCCACCGTTGCCGATCTCTACCAGATCCACCACCGGCACCATGATCGGATAGCCCGCGTGGGTGCTGTCACGCTCAATCCAGTAGTCAGTCTTGATGCTGACCTGACCGTTCTGGATCAAGGCGCATTTGGCGGTGGTGCCGCCAATGTCCAGCCCCAGCAGATTGGGTTCATCGATCAAACGCCCGAGTTCGGCTGCCGCCCAAAAACCGCTGGCGGGCCCGGATTCGACCATGGTGATGGGGGTTTCACGGGCGTGCGCCAGGCTGTCGACACCGCAGTTGGACTGCATGATGTACAGCGGCGCCTGATACCCCGCGTTGCGTAAACCGGCCTGTAATTCATCGAGATAGCGCGCCGCAATGGGCTGTACGTATGCCGACAGTACGGTAGTGCTGGAGCGCTCGTATTCGCGCCACTCGCGGGTGATCTGGTGTGAAGCAACCGCTGATACGTCGGGCCAGAGCCTGCGGACTTCGGCCAGCAGGGCTTGTTCATGAACGGGGTTGGCGTAGGCGTGAAGCAGGCAGATGGCTACTGCTTCGACGCCTTCACGGCGCAGGGTGTCGAGTAGCTCGGGCAGTGTTGACAGGTCCAGTGGCCCGCGCTCGCGGCCATCGGTGTGCAAGCGGCCATTAACTTCCAGGCGCAGGTAGCGCGGCACGAAAGGGGCGGGTTTGACCCATTTGAGGTTGAAGTAGTCCGGGCGATTGGCCCGAGCGATCTCCAGAATGTCGCGAAAACCGCTGGTGGTGATCAGCGCCGTTTTGACACCCCGGCGCTCGGTCAGGGCATTGATCACCACCGTGGTGCCGTGAGCGAGAAAATCAACCTTTTCCAGCGCCACGTCGGCCTTTTGAATGACGTTGAGCACGCCTTCGGCGAAGTTTGGTGCGGTGGTGTCGACCTTGGCCGTGCGAATGTGTTGCTGGCCAGTGGCGGTGTCGGTTTCGAAATACACCAGATCCGTGAACGTGCCGCCGACATCCGTGGCAACCCGTACGATTTTGCCGTCCATACCCACAGGGCATCTCCTGTTGTGATTGTTTTTGCTGGAGGCAGCGCAGGGCCTGCCCGGCGTTGTACCGGGGTCGATGCTAGGGGGCGTGTGGGCGGGGGGCTACGGAGCCGAAGGGTAGGGCGGCCGCATGTTCTGCCATGAGCTACCCCAACGGGTAGGTTTGGCGTTTGAATACCGATTACAACGGTGGGGCAATCAGGCCTTGGCGCAGGGCCACGTTGATGGCGCTGGTGCGGTTGTCCACCGACAGCTTGGCGTAGATGTTTTTCAGGTGGAATTTCACGGTGTTTTCAGACACGTCCAGCGCCTGGGCAATGGCTTTGTTGGGCTGGCCGCAGGCGAGCAGTGTCAGGACTTGGGTTTCTTTAGGGCTGAACGGGATCTTTACCCGCAACGGCTGCGCCCGCCAACTGCGCAGCCGGCTAATCACGGGTTGCAGCACCGGCAGCGCCTCTGTGTAGTCTTCCAGCACAGGCAGCAGGCATGGCCCGACTTCCAGCAGCAAGCCGGGTACCGCGTTTTCACACAGCGGCAGCAGGGTGGCCAGTACGTCGTCTGCCTGCTGGGGGATTTGCGCTTTGTGCAAGGCCACCAGGGCCAGCAATTTCAAGCGCCAACTCGGCAGCAGCAACCCTTTGTCACGTAAGTGCGCAGCGTCACGTTGCAGGCGACTGAACGCAACCTGTGAGGCGCCGGTGGCGATGTGCAAGCGGCTCAGCGCCAGGCTGGCCGCTTCGAGGTTGCGCCAGTCTTGCTGGGGGCTTTGGGTATGCAGGTCCGCTTGCTGCGCTTCTTTACGGGCTTGCGTCAGCATCCCGCCCTGTACCAGTGCGTCGACCCGCCAGGCGTTGATCAATTGCTGCAATCGCGGCCAATTGCGGATGCTGGCCAGTTGCGAAACGCGATCCAGCTCATGCAGCGCAGGGTGCAAGCCCTTGGCCTGCAAGGTGGTGCGCCACGTGACTTCGGCGGTGCCTGCCACGACTTCCAGCCAGCCGTCGGCATATTCCAGCGCCGCCCAGCCGTCGTTGAGCCACGGCGTTGTTTGCTCCCAGTGGCCTTGCCAATAATCCTCACGGGCCTTTAAACAGCCGATGAGTGCTTTTAACGAACTTTCGCCACCAAAGTGGCTATGAACAAAGGCCAGCGTGCTGTTGATCAAGGCGCTGGATGCCTGCATTTGCCCGCTCAGGGCCAGCAGTTGCGCCTCGTGCAGGCAGCAGTAACTTTCGCCGCGCGGGCTGGCCACCAACTGCATTTGTACCTGCGCTGTGCGGATGCTGCGCAGGGCATTTGGCATGTCGCCACGGGTCAGCAAATGCAGGGTGTTTACACATTCAAGCGTGGCCTGGGCGAGCAGTTCTTCGGGATGCTCGCCCAGGCCGGGGGGCGGCTCGTCATGCGTAAAGCGGTCCAGATATGCATTGGATAAGGTGCGGATCACATAAAAGTCGCGCAGCAGGCGTGGCTCACCTTGCAGCGACTTTTGCGCGAGTTCCAGCCGTTGCGTACACAGGGCATGCTCACCCAGCTTGGCGTGCAGATAGGCTTGCAGCAGCAACAGGTCGGGCGCATTGCGCCGGGTCTGTTCATCAAACTGTTGCACCAGGCTTTGTGCATAGCGAATGCCCTGGCGCAGTACCAGCGCCCAGCCGCCCGCCTGCACCACCAGGTTGATTGCCAGCGCGGTGTCCTTGGCCTTCAGGGCGTGGGCCACGGCTTGTACCCAATCGCTGGCTTGCGCCAACCAATGGGCGGCGGCGCGGTGGATGCGCCGGGCTTGGCTCTGGCCCACCCGCGGGCCCAAAAAGTCACGCAGCAGGCCGTGATAACGAAACCATTGGCGCTCGGCGTCCAATGGCATCAGCAGCGCATCGAGGTGGCTGAGCTGGCTGAGTAATTGCGCGCTGTCCGTGCGTTCACGTACTGCATCGGCCAGCTCGGCATTGAAGCGTTCGAGTAATGACGTTTCGAGTAAAAAAAGCTGGCATTGCGGCGAGAGGCTGCCCAGCACTTGCTCGGCCAGGTAGTCAGCCACATCCGTGACACAACCGCAAAACGCCCCCAATCCGTACACATTGCCTTCATGGCTTTCTCGCCAAAGGCGCGCCAACTGCACGGCGACGGCCCAGCCTTCGGTGGTGCGATGGATGTGCTGAACATCGCTGGTCTGGGCACGTGCTCCGAGAATGCTGCGGGTCTCGTCTTCTGACAGGCTCAGTTGGTGGGCAGACACTTCCTGCACCCAGCCTTTGGTTTTCCAGCGGGCCAGGGGCCAGGCCGGGCGGGTGCGGCTGGCGATTACCAGATTCAGCCTGGGTGTTGCCTGTTCAAGCAGTGTGCAGACGATGTGATCGACTTCTTTGCAGGTCACGTAGTGATAGTCGTCCAGCAGCAGCGTGATCGGGTGGTCAGCGTGAGACAACGCGTGCAGCAACGCAGACAGGGTTCGCAGCGGCTGGGCGTCCAGCGATTGAGTGGTGGCCAGGTGAGACAGCGGCCCCAGCTCCAACCCGGCGCGTTCGAGGGCCAGAATAAGGTAGGCCAAAAAGCGATTGGGCTCGGCGTCGGCTTCATCCAGCGAAAGCCAGGCGAGGTGGGCAGGGGCAGGGCGAGCCAGCAGTTCCTGGTGCCATTGCATCAGCAAAATGGTTTTGCCGTAGCCGGCGGGCGCGACGACCAGCAGCAAAGGCGGTGAAGGTTGCTGGCGCAATGACGCGAGCAGTGTTTCGCGCACCTTAGACGTCAGCAGGGTATGTGGCGGGGTCAATTTACCGATCCAGCACCAGGTGCTGGATGAAGTGGGCTGAATGCTCATGGTGAGAAGGCCGATCTCAAGGGCTGAGCATCCAGAGCTTGTCCCCCTCGGCCAACACCGCCAAGTCAGACAGTGCCGAGTTCCGCGTAAGAAGTTGCCCTACAGCCCGTAGTCGCTGACGAGGCACGAAGGCTGCGAAAGATCAAAAGATCGCGAGGCAAGCTCGCTCCTACAGGTGTATGCGTACGCCCACACGCTTAATCGCTATACGCAGCACTCAATTCAACCGCCGCGTGTTCGAACGCGGTTTTGATTTCTTCGATCACGTGGTCGCTGTGGTCGAAGGAGATATACAATCGGCCGTACGGCGACGGCATGATCAATACGCCCGCTTCGCGCAATGCCAGGTGCAGGGCTTTGGTAAATGACGGGTTGGCGATTTGCGCGGCCTGTTCGTAGGTGCTCGGGACCACTGCGCCCAACCAGATGCCAAATACGTTGCCGTAGCCGCTGGTGCTCACGGTGATGCTGTGGCTTTTAAAGATGCTTTCAATGGCGCCACGCAAGGCGTCACCACGGGCGATGAGTTGCGGGTAGTCGACGTTGTCCAGTTGCGCCAGGGTGGTGGTCACGGCCGCGCAGGCCATGGGGTTGCCGCTGAATGTGCCGCCGCGTATAACCCGGCCTTCTTCAAAGCCCGCGAGGATGTGTGGTTTAGCGACGACCGCCGACACCGGTACGCCGTTGCCGATGGCTTTGCCAACGCTGGCGATGTCCGGGTCCAGGCCTTCTTGCAAGGCCGCGAGGCCCGGGTACAGGCGAAAGCCCATCAGCACTTCGTCGCTGATCACCAATGCGCCGTGGCGGTGGGCCACGTCTTGGACGTGTTTGAGGTAGCCCGGCAAGGCCATGATGCAGCCCGCATTGGCCAGCATCGGCTCCAGAATCACCGCGGCAATGTTGTTGTCTTCGGCAAACAGGCGTTCAACATCGTCAAAGTCGTTAAAACGCAGCAGGGTGGTGCGCTCTGTAGACGGGCGCTTGCCGTCGCTAAAGCTCGCTTCTTTGGAGGTGACGTTGCCGTAGCTGATGTCATCGAACCAGCCATCAAAACCCGCCGCCATTTTGGCGATTCTGCCGCGACCGGTGTAGGCTCGCGCTGCGCGGCAGGCCAGGTGCACCGCTTCGCTGCCCGAGTTGGTGAAGATGACTTTGCTCAGCTCGCCGGTGTGCCTGGCCAGTGCCGTCGCGGCGCCATGCTCACGCACGTGGGCCCATGACGGCGCCGCGCTGTCGCTCAGTGCCTGCACGACCGCCGCATTGACGGCGTCATTGGAGTGGCCCAGCAACACGGCGCCAAAGCCCAGCGCAGTGTCGATGTATTGGCGGCCCTGGTCATCCCACAGGTAGGCGCCTTTGCCATTGCGGATAAACAGTTTTTCACCCTTGAGATCAGGCAGGATGCGGGCTGCGCTGGAAACATCACCCACTAGATTCGGCATAAAAACCTCTGAATTTGGACAAGAGTTACCCGCCCCGGGCTGTTGGGCCCGGGAAGGTGTACGGCATGGGTTATTGTTGTTTGACTTTCAGTTTTTCGTTGCGTCGTCGCAGCACTTCGAGGGTCAGCAGCATCAATACCGACAGGATGACCATGATGGTGGCGACCGCGGCAATGTTGGGGCTGATGTTTTCTCGAATGCCCGAGAACATCTGCAAGGGCAAGGTGCGTTGTGACGGGCTGGACAAAAACAGCGTGACCACGACTTCATCAAACGAGGTGGCAAACGCGAACAGCCCGCCCGAGATCACGCCGGGGGCAATCAGCGGCAGGATCACTTTGAAAAACACCGTCAACGGCGGCGCACCGAGGCTGGCGGCAGCCCGGCTGAGGTTGTTGTCAAAACCCTGTAACGTCGCGTTGACGGTGATGACCACAAACGGCACGCCGAGCATGGCATGGGCCAGCACCAGACCGGTGTAGCTGTTGAGCAATTGCAGCTTGGCAAAGAAGAAGTACAGGCCGACTGCAACGATCACCAGCGGCACGATCATGGGCGAAATCAGAAACGCCATGATTACGCCCTTAAAGCGGAAGTTGCCCCGGCACAGCCCCACAGACGCCAGGGTGCCGAAGATCATGGCCAGGGCCGTGGCGGCGGGGGCGATGATAAAGCTATTTTTAAAAGCCTGACGCCACTCCTGGGACGACATCAGCTCTTCGTACCAGCGCAACGAAAACCCGTCCATGGGGTAGGCCAGGAACGATGACGAGTTGAACGACAGCGGAATGATCACCAGCACCGGGATAATCAAAAACAGCAGCACCAACAGACAGACCGTCACCAGACCGAAGCGGGCCAGTTTTTCGGCTTTGGACGCATAAGGCGCCATGGTCATGACCTCGCCTGGTTAGGGTGGGTGAGTTTGCCGTACACCCCATACAACAACAGGGTGGCAAGCAGCAGCAGGCTGCCGAGTGCAGACGCCATACCCCAGTTAACGGTTTTGTTGGTGTAGAACGCGACGAAGTAGCTGACCATCTGGTCCGCAGCACCGCCCACCAGGGCCGGGGTCACGTAGTAACCAATGGCAAGGATAAAGGTCAGCAAGGCACCGGCCGCCAAGCCCGCGAAGGTCTGCGGCACGTACACCCGCCAGAACGCCACAAACGGGTGCGCGCCCAGCGAAATCGCCGCCCGCACATAGTTGCCGGGGATGTTTTTCATCACGCTGTACAGCGGCAAAATCATGAACGGCAGCAGCACATGGGTCATCGCGATGATCACCCCGGTGCGGTTGAACACCAGTTGCACCGGCGCGTCGATCAGGCCCAGAAACATCAACGAACGGTTGATCAAGCCATCGGACTGCAACAGCACCACCCAGGCGGCGGTGCGCACGATCAGCGAGGTCCAGAACGGCAGCAGCACGCAGATCATCAGCAGGTTGCTTTTGCCCTCTGGCAAGGTGGCCAGCCAGTACGCCACCGGGAACCCCAGCACCAGGCAAAGCAGGGTGACCACGGCGCCGATGGCGAAGGTGCGGGCAAAAATGTCCACGTAGATCGACTGGTTAGGGTCGGCCTTGACGATGTTGCCGGTGGCAGAGTCGACACGGTGATCGAGCGCGGCCAGCAAGAAGTAAGGCGTCAGCGGTGCCGATGCCTGCTTCAGGGCCTTCCAGTAATTAAGCTCACCCCACGAACTGTCGATGGCAATCAGCGCGTCACGTTTGGACGCCACGTCGCTGGCCGGCAGGTTGCGCAGGGTTTTGCTGATGAGGGTCCGGTAAGCCGGGATTTCATAGCTCAAGCGCTTGGCCAATGCGCCGATCTGGCCGTTCTCTTTGGCGTTTGCCAAGTCGATGACCAGCGCTTCGAAGGTGTGTTCGTTGGGCAACGATTTGCCTTTCCATAAAGCCAGCGCTTCAACGGTGGCCGGCAGCGCGGTGTTCACATCGGGGTTGTCGACGCTGCGCGAGAGCAGGGTGCCGATGGGGAAAGCAAAGCACACCAGCACAAACAGAAACAGCGGTGCGATCAGCAGCAGGGATTTGAACTTGTAAGAGCGTTCGGACTTTCTGAGCTTGGCCCTGAGAGTGGGCGTCTGCTCCTGGGTCTGGCCGGATTGATTGGCGGCGGACTGACTCATGATCGACATCTCAGTGCTTGGTCACGTCCAGAGCGCGGATGTGCTCTGGTGACCAGGAAAGTGAAATCGAACTGCCTACCGTCCAGCTGTTGTTCATGTGCGAGGCCGGCAGCTTGACCATGAAGTTCGGCTGCCCGGCAATTTCGGTGATCATGCGCACGTGGTCGCCCAGGTAGATGTATTCCTGAATGCGCGCGGTCAGCGGTGTGCTGCCCGCCGGTCCGACCACCACCCGCTCGGGGCGGATGCACAGGGCCACCTGGTCGCCCGGCTGGCATTCGGCCATCGGCACGGCGCGGATCAGGCTGCCGTCATCCAGGCGCGCCACGGCATACTGCTCGTCGCAATACATAAAGGTGCCAAGCAGGGTGTTGTTCTCGCCGATAAATTGCGCCACGAAGCTTTTGTTCGGGGCCTCGTAAATGGCGGTCGGGGTGTCGATCTGCTGGATCACGCCGTCGTTGAACACCGCCACGCGGTCGGACATGGTCAGGGCTTCGCTCTGGTCGTGGGTCACGTACACCACGGTCAGGCCCAGTTGCTGGTGCAAGTGCTTGATTTCCAGTTGCATGTGTTCGCGCAATTGCTTGTCGAGCGCGCCCAGCGGTTCGTCCATCAGTACCAGTTTGGGGTCAAACACGAGCGCACGGGCCAGGGCGACACGTTGCTGCTGGCCACCCGACAGTTGCGCGGGGTAGCGTTTTGCGAAATCGGTGAGTTTCACCATGTCCAGAGCACGGCTGACTTTGTGCTTTTTGTCGACGCTGTTCATTTTGCGGACAGAAAGCGGAAAGGCCAGGTTTTGCTCAATGGTCATGTGCGGGAAGAGCGCGTAGTTCTGGAACACCATGCCGATGTTGCGCTTGTGTGGCGCAAGGTTATGCAGCGGCTTGTCGTTCAGGTAAATCTCGCCATGGGTCGGCGTTTCGAAGCCGGCCAGCATCATCAAGCTGGTGGTTTTGCCCGACCCGGACGGGCCCAGCAGGGTGACAAATTCGCCTTCTTTGATATCGAGGTTCAAATCCTTGACCACGGGGCGTATGCCGTCGTAAGTCTTCTGAATATTTTTAAAACTGACCAAGTGTTTCACGTAACCATCCTCACTTGAGAGCAGGCGCACAGCATCTTCGCCAGGGCATGCTCGCTCATCATTATGAGAGGCACCGGCGTGCAGATAACGTCGTGGACCTGCCACCGGGGAACCGGTGGCAGGGTGACCAAGAGGCGGGGGTTTACTTCTGGGCGACCCAGGCGTTGAAGCGCTCGGTCAGCGGTTCGATGTTCTCAACCCAGAACTCGACATCGATAGGGATCGACTGCGCGAGGTTTTCCGGGGTGGTTGGCAGGGTGTGCTTCAAGTCTGCCGGTACGAACTCGTTGGCGTTCTTGTTGGTCAGGCCGTAGGCGATGTACTTGGGCAGCTTGGCCTGTGCTTCTGGCTTGCTCGCGAAGGCGATGAAGTCCATGGCTTGGTTTTTGTTCTCGCTGCCTTTGAGCACGGCCCAGGAGTCGATGGCCGATACGCTGCCGTTCCACAAGAACTTGAAGTTTTTGCCTTCGTTGGTGTTAAAACCGGTGATGCGGCCGTTGTACGACGAGCTCATCACGATGTCACCGGCAGACAGCATTTGCAGCGGTTGTGCAGCGGCTTCCCACCACACGATGTCCGACTTGATGGTGCCCAGTTTGTTGAAGGCACGATCGACGCCTTCCGGGGTGCGCAACACTTTGTACACGTCGGCAGGTTTGACCCCGTCAGCAATCAGCGCGAACTCAAGTGCGTATTTAGGGCCTTTGCGCAGGCCGCGTTTACCCGGGATTTTTTCCAGGTCAAAGAAGTCGGCCCACGAGGTTGGCTCGGTCTTGAGCTTATCACCGTCCCACGACAGGCCGGTGTTCCAGACGATGTTGCCGACACCGCATTCGCTCACGGCTTCCGGAATAAAATCAGCTTTGTTGCCGATTTTGGCCCAGTCAATTTTTTCATAGAGCCCTGAGTCGCAGCCCAGCACAAGGTCTTCACCTTCTACTTCAACCACGTCCCAGTTAGGGTTGCCGGCTTTAACTTTGGCGTCGAGCACGCCCACTCCGCCATCCCAGCTTTGGTCGAGTACTCTTTTGCCGGTTTGTTTGGCGAAAGGTGCAAAAAACAGCTCGCGCTGTGCGTCCTGAAAGTTGCCTCCCCAGGAGACAATCGTTAGATCACGGGCAGTGGCAACTTGGGAAGCTGCTAAGCCAATGAGGGCAAGTCCATATGCTGCAACAGCGTGGCGTGATTTATGCATTATTAGCCTCTACGCAGATGTTGTGATTCAGTGGTAAAAATTTTTACCACTGGAGGTGTCTCCAGGCAAGCTTTATTTTCGCTGACGGTTTAAACCCTGAATCGCCCGATAAACGGTAAGCGATTGTTTTCTCACGTCTAAAATTTAAAAAAGACTGACAAACCAACTGGCGGTCTTTTTTTTAGCTAGAGTAATAAACGTTTTCTTCAGGGGTGAGCCTGTTTGAAACCGTGCTACTTTGCTGCGCCTGGAGTGTGCAACAGGATACGGGATTACCCGACCTGGTGCGTTTAAGTTGCCTTTACCGTGTAAGAAAATTCGGCAGTTCAAGGTCCACATTAAACTTTGGCCCGCTCGGGTGCCGTTTAGCTAAGGAATTCACCGTGACAGAAACATCGGCGACAGGCCGAAGCCCGCATATCCGGGAAGAGCTCCCTGAAAGCCCGCCAGAGGTTTTGGAGACCGCCACCGTAGGCGCAAGGCTCAAGGCATTACGACAAAGTCGAGGTCTCTCGATCAGGGGGCTGGCAGAGCTGGCCGGTGTGCCGCATGCCACGCTTTCGATTATCGAGCGGGATAAATCCAGCCCGTCTGTGAGCATCCTCAAGCGTTTGCTGCGGCCTTTGAACGTCACCCTCAGCGTGTTTTTTTCCGACTCGGCGGTGGTTGACCGCGCCGTGTTTTACAAAGCCAATGAGCTGGTCGAACTCGCTGATGGCAAGAAGCTATCATACAGGCAAGTGGGAGCGAATCTCGAAAATAGTTCGATGATGATTCTCCATGAACGTTACGAACCGGGTGCAGACACCGGTGAAGAAGGCGAAGAGCTGTATTCTCACGACGCTGAAGAGGGCGGCATTGTCATTGAAGGGCGTTTGGAAATGACCGTGGGTGATGAGATCCGCGTGCTGTCGCCGGGGGATGCCTACTACTTTGACAGCCGTTTGCCGCACCGCATGCGCAATCCGTTTGATGAAGTGTGCATTGTTGTCAGCGCCGTCTCACCGCCGACCTTTTGAATCTGTTTCGCGATTCTTTAAAAGATCAAAAGATCGCGAGACAAGCTCGCTCCTACAGCGCAGGTATCAGGTCGCACGCAAAACTGTAGGAGCGAGCTTGCCTCGCGATCTTTTAAATTAATCCCAAGGCGATGCCTTAAGTTTCTGTTCCAGAAAATCCCTGAACACGCGTATGCGCGGGCTCAGGTGTTTGCGATGGGTGTAGATCAGGTAAATGGGCTCTTTGGACGGGATGTCGTAGGCCTGCAGCAAGGGCACCAGCCTGCCTGCCTTGAGATCTGCGCCGATATGGAACTGCGCAAGCTTGACGATCCCGCCGCCGTTCAAGGCGATGTCACGCTGTAAATCCCCTTGGGCAAAGACCGCTTTGGGTTTGATGGCTACTGTGACGGTCTCCCCGTCGACCCTGAACTGCCAGTTGTTCCAGGCGCTGTTAAAGGCAAAGTTGAAGCAATCGTGGTTGAGCAGGTCTTCCGGGTGGTTGGGCGTGCCTTTACGGGCGAGGTACTCCGGGGAGGCGCAAACGATCCACGCGCTTTCACCGATTTTGCGCGCAACGCGAGATGAGTCCGGCAACACGCCGCTGTGAATGGCGATGTCCAGGCCCTGGTCAAAGTGGTCGACATATTGTGGGCCGACCTGCAAATCAACCGTCAGGCCTGGGTAGGTCGCCATAAACTCCGGCAGCCAGGGCATGATCTGGTGTTTGGCGAAGGTGGTCATGGTGTGGATGCGCAGTGCGCCGCTGACCTGAGTCGGGAAGGCCTCGGCCAAAGAGTCTGCTTCGGCCATGGCGTTCATGACTTTGCGTGCGCTCACCAGGTAGGCCGAGCCTTCTTCGGTGAGCGTGAGGCTGCGGTTGCCGCGCTGGAAGAGGCGCACTTGCAGGCGGTTTTCGAGGCGGCTGATCAGCTTGCTGACGGTGGACGGGGTGATTCCGTTCGCCCTGGCGGCCACCGAGAAATTGCCGTGTTCGTGCGCCCACAGGAAGGCTTGCATCTGGGAAAAATTATCCATTTTTATTCTCATCGCAACGAATGCGAGCAGCCTGCCATCAATCACCCACCCAAACAACTCGCCTCACTGGCGAAGGTGGCCCAGCAGTGCCTGCAATGGATGCTGCAACGCTTTGCCTTCATGGCGCTTGACCTGGCTGCGGCAGGAGTAGCCATCGGCAATCAGGTTGCCGCTCGGCATGTGCCGTTCGACCAGTGGCTGCCAGGACTGCGAATAAATAACCGCTGAGGTCTTGGCGTTGCGGGCTTCATGGCCGTAAGTCCCGGACATGCCGCAGCAGCCGCTGGGTAGTACCTGCAACGTGAGGCCAAAGCCTTCAAAAACCTTCTTCCACAGATCAACGCTGCCCGGCTCGTTGGTGCGCTCGGTACAGTGCGGCAGGAACTGGTACACCTGCGGGGCGCCGTGCTTGAGCGTATCGGGCAATGCCGTCACCAGCCACTCTTGCGGCAGAGCCACTTGCGGTGCGCTGCCTTGTTCGAGGGTTTTAGTGTATTCCTGGCGGTACACCAGGGTCATGGCCGGGTCCAGGCCCACCAGCGGTATGCCACTTTGCTCCAGTGCCATCAAGCCTTTGGCGGTGTTGGCCGCAGTCTTTTTAAAGGCCCCGAGAAAGCCCTGCACTTGCAACGGTTTGCCGTTGGGCGAGAAGGGCGCGAGGTAAACCTGATAGCCCAGCCGGGCAATCAACTCGATCCATTGCGCCGCCAGTGGCGTCTCGAAATAGCGGGTGAAGGCGTCCTGTACCAGGATCACGCTGCGTTTGCGCCGCTCGTCACTCAACCGTGAAAGGGTTTTCGGCGTGGCGATTTGCACGTTCCATTGCGCGCACACGGCATGGAAATCCATCAGGCTCAGCAGCGGGCTGTCGACCATGCCGACCACGCGTTCCAGCAGGTATTTAACCGGTGCGGCGCTCATCAAGGCGTTGTACAGCCTCGGGAAGCGCGCAATGTGCGGGATGCTGAATTCCAGCGAGCCCACGGCATAGTCTTTGAGCGGGCGCAGGTAGCGGCTGTGGTAGAGCTCCAGAAAACGCGCGCGAAAATCCGGCACGTTGACCTTGACCGGGCATTGCCCTGCGCAGGATTTGCACGCCAGGCAACCGGCCATGGCGTCATACACTTCGTGGGAGAAGTCTTTCTCGCCCAGCAATCTGGCCAGCGAGTTGCGGGTTCTGCGCAGCACGCCGGTGGAGTAGTTGCCCAGCAGGTCCACGCCTTGCGCCCCTTGCTGGCGTAGCCATTCACGCATCAGCGAAGCGCGGCCTTTAGGCGAATGAATACGGTCACGGGTGGCTTTCCAGGACGGGCACATCGCGTCATCCGGGTCGAAGTTGTAGCAGGCGCCGTTGCCGTTGCAGTGCACGGCGCTTTGGTAGCTTTGCCACACGCGCTCGTCGATTTGCCGGTCCAGATCACCACGCAGCGGCACTTCGTCGACGCGGGTCAAGCGGGCCGTGCTGACCTGCGCCGGGGTGGCAATTTTGCCGGGGTTGAGCTGGTTGAACGGGTCGAACGCGGCTTTGATCGCCTGCAACGCCGGGTACAGCGCGCCAAAGTATTTAGGCCCGTATTCGGAGCGCAGACCTTTGCCGTGCTCGCCCCATAGCAAGCCGCCGTATTTGTGCGTCAGGGCCGCCACGCCATCGGATATCGGGCGGATAAGCGCCGCCTGGCGCGGGTCTTTCATGTCGAGGATCGGGCGCACGTGCAGCACCCCGGCATCGACGTGGCCGAACATGCCGTACTCCAGTGCGTAACTGTCCAGCAGGGCGCGGAATTCAGCGATGTAGTCCGCGAGGTTTTCCGGT
The DNA here is from genome assembly GCF_045830615.1 of Pseudomonas helleri. NCBI lineage: Bacteria > Pseudomonadati > Pseudomonadota > Gammaproteobacteria > Pseudomonadales > Pseudomonadaceae > Pseudomonas > Pseudomonas helleri. The sequence continues at coordinate 2,273,572 of NZ_CP174501.1, forward strand.
GGCACGGCGGTGTCTTCTACAAACGGTTGCGGCCGGGCCTCGCCCTGCACGTTGCCGAGCAAGCCCACAGAACGCTTGCGCATGGTGTAGACGCGTTTCACCGCTTCACTGCCCACCGCCAGTGTATGGCCCAGGCGGCGCACGCCGTTGTCGGTGTTCAAGTGTTCGATAAAGTCATGAACGCGCTGCTCCAGGCGCTCGTTGTCGTCGTCGCTGAACTCGATCAGGTTGATGCCCAGGGTGGGTGTGGCCGGGTCCTGGGGGAAGTATTCGGCGACGCCATGCCAGACGATGTCTTTCATCGCCAGCATCAGGACTTTTGAGTCCACCGTTTCGATCGACAGCGGCTTGAGGGCCATCAGCGCCTTGGCATCGCGCAGCGCGTCCATGAAGCTGGCGTAGCGCACGTTGACCAGAATCGAATGCTGCGGGATGGGCAGCACGTTGAGCTTGGCTTCGATGATAAAACCCAGCGAGCCCTCAGAGCCGCACAACAGGCTGTTGAGGTTGAAGCGCCCATCGGCTTCGCGCAGGTGGGCGAGGTCATAGCCGGTGAGGCAGCGGTTGAGCGGCGGGAAGATTTCTTTGATCAGTTGTTGCTGGTTATCGGCAATGTCTTGGGCGCAGCGATAGACCTCGCCGATCACGTCGTTGCGCTCGGCCTGGCGGTGCGCCAGTTCGTTTGCCAGCGCCTGGCTGTCGAGGCGTTTGCCGCCCAGCAGCACGGTCGAGAGTTCGAGCACGTGGTCGCGGGTTTTGCCGTAGGTGCAACTGCCCTGGCCGCTGGCGTCGGTGTTGATCATGCCGCCGATGGTGGCACGGTTCGAGGTGGACAGCTCGGGGGCAAAAAACAGGCCGTGGGCTTTCAGTGCTGCGTTGAGCTGGTCTTTGACCACGCCGCTTTGCACGCGCACCCAGCGCTCTTCGACGTTGATTTCGAGGATGTTATTGAGGTGGCGGGACAGATCGACCACCAGCCCGTCGGTCAGCGACTGGCCGTTGGTACCCGTGCCGCCGCCACGCGCGGTCAGCACGATGGAGCGGTACTCCGGCCGTGCGGCGAGCGTGCTCAGGCATTCGACATCGGCGTAATCCTTGGGGAACACCGCAGCCTGCGGCAAACGCTGATAAATGGAGTTGTCGGTGGCCAGCACGGTTCTGAGGCCGAAATCACTGGCGATTTCACCCTTGAAGCCTTCCGTTGTCAGTGCGCTTAGAAAACGTTGATAAGCGTCATCAAGACGATGGAGGGGGGCGAGGCGGGCGATCATCGGTGGTATTTCCTGCAGGCAAATTCAGTTCTACATTCACTCGGCGCATGGAGCTGGCTAACGCGCTCGCGCGGTGAAATTGATTTGGCAGGATTTTCAGGGTCTTGGCGCGACAAGGCAAACGTATAACGTGCAGCCTTTGCATGAGGTTTATGCATGAATGGGTGCGCAATCCCACTGTAGGAGCGAGCTTGCCTCGCGATCTTTTGATCGTTTAAAAGATCGCGAGGCAAGCTCGCTCCTACACAAGTGCTGTGGGGATTACTCGGTGGGGAGTTTTTCCAGGGCGGCGCGCAGGGCGTCTGCGCTGGCGAAGGTTTGCTGCGACACCAGGGTGCCGTTGTCCAGTTGCAACCACAGCACCTGGTCGTCTGCGCCGGGGTATTGGGCGGCAATGTTGCCGTCGCGATCCAGCACGACGCGGTAGCTGTAGTCACGCATTTTCGGGATGGCGATGAACTTGCCGATCAATGACGGCATGGCATGCACGTCAGCCAAAAAGGCGACATGGCGGGCCTCAAAGTAGCCTTTTGGCTGGTTTTCCAGCGCTGCTTTTACCAGCTTGGAACCGTCCATGTTGCGGGCCACCAACAGCACGTGGGTGTTGGCATCCAGGGTGTAAGGCTGGTCGTGCTGGTCTTGCAACGTCCAGGGGGTAAGGTGTTCACCCACCGTGGCGGCGAAGCTTTGCATCGACAGGGCGCTTAACAGCAGTAAAAGTGCAATTCTCACTGTGTAGTCTCTCTATTTTCGGGTGGTTTTCTGGGCTAGACGTTTGACCCAGTCGCCGCCACAGGCGCGCTGGCATTCGTCTTCGGAGTCATAAAAAACGTGGTTGGCCACCTGGCGCACGTTGATATTGGCGTCTAGCAGGGCGCGGGTGGTGAGTTCGACCATGAAGCGCGCCTCGCCATCGGCCAGGGCGAAGTCTTTGTTGACCTGGTTGTCGAATACCCAGACCACCTTCAGGCTGGCCGGGAAGGCTTCGAAGTCGACTGAATGGGTGAGCCAGACAAAGCCCGGAATTTGCCCTTTGGCGCTTTCACAGGCTGCGGTCAGGTGTTTAACCAGGCGACGTTCGATCTGAGCCTGGTTACGTTTGTTCAAAGACATGGGTGAATCCTGTGGGCAGCGGTGGCAAAAGCGCAATTGTACGTGAACTGTCCCTTAGCCATTGATCTACTTCACATCGCTAAAAAGATGCGTTTACGTCAAAAGTGCCACCTGAGGTAGAATGTCGCGGTTTGAAGGCTGACACCGCCGGTTTTTCGCAGCCGGGCAGGCTCTCTGGAAAGAGTTGCAAGAGGTGTCAGTACCAATGGAGTCGCATGAAGGTGTCGGGAGTGAAGGAGCTGGACAGGGCAGACCTGTTATCGGCCGCGCCCGGCACTTACCCGAAATGTCACCCAAGTAGCTGAAGCCAAAAGCAATAAAAGATCAGCGCCCAAGGTACATAAAAGTGAGGTCTATAGTGTGCATAGGCCTTATATATCTACCCGATCCAAGGCCTGATGAAGGGCTCGGTTGCAGGCAAGCCTGTCCTGTAACTCTGTCCAGTTCTGTTCAGCGCGCCGTGCCGGGTAGATGGCGTTTTATCTTAGGTACGACAACATGTTAAAGAAGATGAACAAAGGGCTTTTGGGCCTGGCGCTGACCATGGGCATCACGTCCGTGCACGCTGCCGAGCCAAAGCACGTTGATGTCCTGCTGATTGGCGGCGGCATCATGAGCGCTACCTTGGGTGTCTGGCTCAACGAGCTGGAACCCGGCCTGTCCATGGAGATGATTGAACGTCTCGATGGCGTCGCTCAAGAAAGCTCCAACGGCTGGAACAACGCGGGTACCGGTCACTCGGCTTTGGCTGAACTGAACTACACCCCTGAAGACAAGAACGGCAACGTTGAGATCCCAAAGGCCATTGAAATCAATGAAGCCTTCCAGATCTCGCGTCAGTTCTGGGCCTGGCAGGTCAAGAACGGTGTTCTGAAAAACCCTCGTTCGTTCATCAACTCCACTCCGCACATGAGCTTTGTGTGGGGCGATGACAACATCAAGTTCTTGAAAAAACGCTACGAGGCGCTGCAGGCCAGCCCTCTGTTCGCGGGTATGCAGTACTCCGAAGACGCGGACCAGATCAAGAAGTGGGTACCGCTGATGATGGAAGGGCGTGACCCGAACCAGAAAGTCGCGGCCACCTGGACGCCAATCGGTACTGACGTGAACTTCGGCGAAATCACGCGCCAGTTCGTGTCTTACCTGCAAACCAAGCCTGGTTTCACGCTGAACCTGTCCAGCGAAGTTAAAGACATCAAGCGCAACGAAGATGGTTCGTGGCGTGTGGTGTACAAAAACCTCAAGGACGGTACCACTAGCGAAACTGACGCCAAATTTGTCTTCATCGGCGCGGGCGGCGGTGCTCTGCACCTGCTGCAGAAGTCCGGTATCCCTGAAGCCAAGGAATACGCTGGCTTCCCGGTAGGCGGTTCGTTCCTGGTAACCGATAACCCGACGGTTGCCGAGCAGCACCTGGCCAAGGCTTACGGTAAGGCTTCGGTTGGCGCTCCGCCGATGTCGGTTCCGCACCTGGACACCCGCGTTCTGGATGGCAAGCGCGTGATCCTGTTTGGCCCGTTCGCGACTTTCTCGACCAAGTTCCTGAAAGAAGGCTCGTACTTCGACCTGCTGACCAGCACCACGACGCACAACATCTGGCCAATGACCAAAGTCGGTATCGAACAATACCCGCTGGTTGAGTACCTGGCCGGCCAGCTGATGCTTTCGGACGAAGACCGCTTCAACGCGCTGAAAGAGTACTACCCGAACGCCAAGCAAGAAGACTGGCGTCTGTGGCAAGCCGGTCAGCGTGTGCAGATCATCAAGCGTGACGAAGAGAAGGGCGGCGTGCTGAAACTGGGCACCGAGATCGTTGCTGCCAAAGACGGCAGCATTGCCGGTCTGCTGGGCGCCTCGCCAGGTGCTTCGACCGCTGCGCCGATCATGCTCAACGTGCTTGAAACCGTGTTCAAGGACAAGGTTGCAACCCCTGAGTGGCAAGCCAAGCTGCACCAGATCGTGCCTAGCTACGGCACCAAGCTGAACGGTTCGCCTGAGCGCGTTGCACAAGAATGGGCGTACACCGCCGATGTGCTGCAACTGACTCCGCCGCCGGCCATTCCGGCAGCCAACGGTACACCTGCTGCACCTGCTGAGCCGGCCAAGCCTGCTCCAAGCAACCCGGCGGCCGACATGGCGCTGTAAAAATCAGCCCCGCCCAACAATCGTTGGGCGGGGCTCTTTTTTAGCCTTGCAGCCTTCCCCGCAACATCCCTCGCTGCACTTCTCGCAAAATCCCTTCCTGCTTAAGTGTTACTGCGTGCCGAACAACGCGGTCCAGTAGATGCCTGCATCACTTTTAGGGTCGGTCGCATAGGCGGCGCCCAACTCGCGAAATTGCGGGTTCATGATATTGGCGCAGTGCCCCGGGCTTGCCAGCCAGCCATCGACGACTTTGCGTGGCGTGTCCAGACCGGCAGCGATGTTCTCGCCGATTTGCTGGGCAATGTAGCCTGCCAGTTCTGCGCGATCACCTGGCGTGCCGCCGGTGCGGTCTTTGTGGTCAAAGTAATTGTTGTTGGCCATGTCGCGGGTGTGCGTCTGGGCGGCGGTCTCCAGGGTGGCGTTCCAGGCCAAAGGGCCGGTAGGCGCGAAAACCTGGGTGCCGCATTGGCGCGGTTGGGTGCGGGCGCTGTTGATCAGCTCAAGGACCTTTTGGCCCTCTGCCTGAGCATCGCCCAGGCGTGCAGTTAACAGGGGGCGTGCCAGCACGATGCGCCAATCCTGCCCGGTGTGGCTGACGCCGATGTCGACAAACTGCGGGTCGAGCACCACTTTGCAGAAGCTTTCGCGCACGGCTTTCATTGCCGCTTCGGAGTTACGCGGGCCCGAGAGGTTGATGGCTTGCACGTTGACCATCGGGTAGGCGGCTTGCGCGAGCGACTGCTGCAAATCGCCAAAACCGTTGGCGGGCAGTACCAGACGAATATCAGAGGTTAGCGGGGGCAGTTCTTGCGACGCTTGGGCGCCGCATGGTTGCGCCTGGCTGCGATACAGGTTGATGGAGTCAACCAGTTGCGATTCTTCGCTGGCCAATGCGCTGGCGCTGAAGATCAGGCCCAGGCTGAACCCGGCAAGGCGGGTAAGGGTGAAGTGACGGCGCATAACGTTGCCTCGGATCGGAATGCGCCCATCATGCGTTATTTCAAGCTGGCCACGAAAGCCTTGGCTTTGGCGGTGAGCTGGTCGATCTGGCGGTCGCGTTTCTTTTCGGCGTCGATCATGGCTTTTTTGCCGTTGCGATTGAGCAGGTAGGTGTGGATCTGCCGCACCTCGGTAGACTGATACACCGCTGCCACGTCCAGCACGCCCATGAGCCCGTCCGAGCTGTAATCGCGGGTGTTCATCAGTACTTGCGGGCCGCGGGTGCCGATGACCTTGAAACCCATGCCTTGCAGGGCGGCGACTTTGCTCACGCTGCAACTCAGTTCGGTGTGCGGGTAGCGGCGGGTGACTTCCTCCAGCATGGCCTGCATCACGCCCAGATGGCGATGGCTGGCCAGTTCGGCCATGTAGGCCACGCCGCAGGCCTGCGGGTCGTCTTTGTACGGCAAGTACAGGACGAAACCGGTGACCTTCTCCGGGTCTTGTTCATCGGTGGCGACAATCAGTTCTACCGCAATGCCTTTTGAGCCGTCGAGGGCTTGCAGGTACAGGTGCACTTCAAAGCCGATGGCGTACTGATAGATGCTGTAGAGCAAGTTGCTCGGCGCGATTTCCATGGCGCTGATGTCGCTGAGATGGTCAACGACCAGTTGCATGATCTGCGCGTTGATCGGCTCGCTGATCGGTGTGTCGAAGTGGGTGAGGGTGGTCATAAGCGTGGCCTGCGAGGCGAAAAAACTGCTGTTGCAGGAGTGAGCTTGCCTCGCGATCTTTTAATTGTTTAAAAAGATCGCGAGGCAAGCTCGCTCCTGCAGGGGATGGTTTAGCGCTGGCTTAGCCAGTAGTCATGCAAGGCGCGGGCGGCCGGGGCTACGAGGGCCACTTTTTGCTGGTAGGCGGGTACGTCGAAGTCTTCTGGCAGTTCAAAGGTTTCTTGCTCAGCCAGTTCAAAAATCGTTTCCAGCAGGCCGGCCTGGATCTGGGGCATGTCGGGCCATTGCGCCAGGGTCACGCCGCGGCTGTAGCCGAAGCACCATTCTTCAGCCAGGGTCACCGTTTGGCCCTGGTGTTCGGATTCTTCAAAGCGCGGCGCAAAGGTTTTGCTGTCTTCTGCCAGTTGGCGGGCCAGGGTGTTGAAGTGGCGTACGCTCAGCTCGATGAAGTGTTTGGCTTCTTCGGGGTCTTCCCAGTTCGGGTTTTGGCCGCCCCAGATCGCGGGGAACCAGTCGGCGATGTCTACCTGCGTGGGGCTTGAAACCAGTGCAGTAAAGAAGCCATCCAGCTCGCTGGTGTTGAGGACGGAGTGATCGTCGCCGTATTTGAGCAGAGTGTCTTCGAGTACGTCGAAGTCGGCGGCATTCAGAGGCTGGCTGTGCATGGCAGGTTCCTTGGCATGTAGTCCTGGATCAACGTTACGTCAGGCGTGTCAGCGTCAGTCAACCCGAACAATCGAATCAACCACAAAGTATTTAAAGCCGGCTTTGGCCAGGGCTTTTTTAGCTTCTTGTTCGGCGTCGAACTGGCTCAGCAGTTTGGAGTCGTGAATGAACACGGTTTCTTCGCCGTCATAGACTTTGCTGACGTGCAGGGTAACCCGCAACATCGGCCCTCGACGCTTGACCGGTGCACGCGGTGCGGGCTTGGGGGTGAGGGTTGCAGCGGGTTTGGGTGTGGCGGGAATTACAGGTGGCGCGGGTGGCGTAACTGGCTTTGTCGCTACGGGCAGATCAAGGCCGAGCGCTATACGCATTTCGTCCTCGGTGAATCCGGTGCTCATGGTGTGGCTCTATCGTTATTCAAAAACGCGCTTATAAGTGATTGAGTAGGCATAAGCAAGAAAAATAAGCCGCTTGGCTCGATAATTGCCGGATATGTCGCAAAGTTTACTTTTACCAGGAGGTTCAGGTGTCGCGCAGCAAGTCGTGACTGTCGAGCAGCTTGTAGGCAATCTCCGGGCGTTTTTCCAACGCTCGACGAATGGCCGCCGGGATCGACTGGCGCGTTTTGCGACACAAACCAGGCTGGTCGGCGACACGGATTTCGATCCCGCGCATGGTCCGTACCTCATTGAAGCCGGGTTCAACCTGCACCCTTATGCCTAATTGTTCATACATGCGTCGTTGCATGCGCTGCAGATCTTCCAGGCTCTGGATGTTTTCCAGGTGCTCAAGCATGACTTTTTCGGCCTGGCGGGTGAGACCCAGAATACGCAGGTCGGGTGCGGGTTGCGCCAACAGGTGGTCGCGCTCGCAATTACAAGCGCCGGGAGGGCAGGGTTGGCGGACCACAGTGGATGAGCTCATGGGCATGAGCATAGCCATATCGGCGCGCAGTTGTCGCGTGTCAGGGCGCCTTGAGACGCCGGACCACCAGGTCGATCAGTTCGTTGATCATCGGCGCGAAGGCTTTGGCCGTGCAGGTTTGCCCCAGCATCACGGTGCGCGTGGTGAGGTGTGAAAACAGCGCGTCGAACAGAATGGGCGGCAGTTCGGAGAACGAACTGTTGGCCGCGATGAGGCCGCGATGGCGTTGTTCTTCGAGCAGGTTGAAGATCAACTGGTGCCAGACTTTGGGGCCGCGCTCGTACCAGGTTTGCCCTACTTGCGGCACGTGCGCCGAGCCGTTGACCACCAGCCGGTAGAAGTCGACATGGCGCGGGCTGGTGACCACCGCCACGAGTTCTTCAAGAATCAGCTCAAGGCCGCGGGTCAGTTCGACACCCGAAGTATCAAGTTGCTTAAGGTTGATGATGAAGTCTTCGCAGAGGTATTCGACCACTGCCACCAGCAAGTCGGCCTTGCTGCCGAAGTACCGGTAAATCGTGGCTTTGGAGCCGCCTGCTGCGGCTACGATGGCGTCCATACTGAGGCCATCGTAGCCCTGCTGTAAAAACAGTTCACTGGCTGTGATCAGCAAGTTGCGCCGCTTCTCCTCGCTCCGGGTTGCGGTTGAAGGGCTGGAGCGGTGCAACTGTGGCATGGGAACTACTCTTTTTCAGGGAGCGCGTACGCTATCACGTAATCCCCGCGATCTGGAGACTGACGTGCGCCGCCAGCGACGATGACCACATACTGGCGCCCGGTTTTAGGCGACAGGTAGGTCATGGGGGTGGCTTGCCCGCCGACCGGCAGGCGGCCTTTCCAGACTTCCTTGCCGGTGGCCATGTCCATGGCCCGCAGGTAGTAGTCTTGCGTGCCCGCGTAGAACACCAGGCCGGAAGCCGTGGTCGCACCGCCGCCCAGGGTCGGCATGCCCAGCGGGATTGGCAGGTTGGCACGTACACCGTTGATCACGGCGTCTTCAACCGTACCGGCAGGGCGCTCCCAGACTTTCTTGCGGGTGTTCAGGTCCACGGCGGCAAACACGCCCCAAGGCGGGCTCTGGCACGGAATGCCCAGTGGCGAGTTGAAGCCCTTGTGGTCGATCACGAACGGCGTGCCTTCCATCGGGTAGGTGCTGCCGACGCCGTGGCCGGATTTGAGGTGCGACAGGTCGACGTTTTCACGCGGTACCAGCTTGACCACCTGCGGGATGCGGATGTCGTTGACGAACAGGTAACCGGTTTTTTCGTCGATCGCGCCGCCACCCCAGTTGAAGCCACCGTAGTAGCCCGGATAAATCAGGGTGTCCTGGGTGCTTGGGGCGGTGAACTCACCGTTGTAGTTGAGCTTTTTGAAGTTGATGCGGCACATCAGCTGATCAAAGAACGTGGCGCCCCACATGTCTTTTTCCGTCAGCGGATCGGCACCGAACGTTGGCATGCCCACTGAGTACGGTTGGGTTTTCGCCACCCAGTCACCGGCAGCGACGTCCTGAGGCACCGGCTTCTCGACCACGTCGGCAATCGGCTGGCCGGTACGACGGTCGAGCATGAAGATCTGCCCGCGCTTGGTCAGCTGGATCAGCGCCGGGATGGTCCCGCCTTTGCCATCCGGCACGTCATACAGCGACGGTTGCGCGGCAATGTCGTAGTCCCACAGGTCGTGATGCACGGTCTGGAAGGTCCAGCGCTCGCGGCCTGTCGCCATGTCCAGGGCAACCACGGCGGAGGAGTACTTCTCGGTCAGCTCCGGGCGGGTACCGCCCCAGAAGTCCGGCTGCTGGTTGCCCAGTGGCAGGTACACCAGGCCCAACTCATCGTCGAACGCAGGTGTGGACCACATGTTCGGCGTACTGCGGGTGTAGGTTTGGCCTTCGGGTGGCAACTTGGTGATGTCCGGGTTGCCCAGGTCCCAGGCCCAGACCAGCTCGCCGGTGTCGGCGCTGAACGCGCGGATTACGCCAGAGGGTTCGTCCAGCGAGCGGCCATCAAAGACCCAGCCGCCAAGGATGATCAGGTTGCGCGAAATGGTCGGTGCCGAGGTGTAGGCGTAGTACGGCACGTTTTCCATGACGCGGCCCAGGCCCGCGGTCAGGTCGACCGAACCGTGGTCGCCGAAGTCTTCGCAGGGCTTGCCGGTTTCTGCGTCGATGGAAATCAGGCGCGCATCCATGGTCACTTGCACGATGCGCTTGGCGCAGCTGTTGCCCTGGGCCGGTTTGGCGGGTTTCAGATCAGCGAACACCAGTGGGTGTTCGACCTTGGCCGGCTCGTAGTAGCTCACGCCACGGCAGCGGTTCCAGGTTTTGGTGTTTTGCGCTTTTGGATCGAAGGTCCAGCGTTGCTCGCCGGTGTCGGCGTCCAGGGCAATCACTTTGCTGGTCGGGGTGCAGGTGTACAGGGTGTCACCGACCTGGATCGGGGTGTTCTGGTACTCCGACGCGCCCTCGGCGATTTCGCCGGTGCGGTAGGTCCAGGCCACTTGCAGTTTGTCGACGTTGTCTTTGTTGATTTGCGTCTGCGCCGAGAAGCGCGTGCCGGCCGGGTTGCTGCCGTAATGGCTCCAGTCGGTGGCTTTATCGGTGCCTTTTGCTTGCGGCTGGACGGCCAGAGACGGCTCGCCTTCAATCACTCCGTGGGGGATGAACAGGGCGTAGAAGCCCACGGCCAGCACCCCGGCAAACACGGCTGCGCCGCTGTAGCTGGCTGCGCGGTGACGGCCCTGGCTGAGCCATGGGTGCAGCAACGCGGCCAGCAGGCCGATGACCAGAAACGGGGCCAGACGCGGCACCATCGGCCAGAACGTGAAACCCACTTCCCACAGTGCCCAAATCACGGTCGCGACAAAGACAACGCCAATCACCAGCGTGGCGGCGGGCTTTCTACGTACATACAGAACGCCGCTTATCAGCAGCCCGAAACCTGCCAGCAGGTAGTACCAGGAGCCGCCCAGTGTGACCAGTTGAGCGCCCATGATTGCCAGAAACAGGCCGCTTAGCCCAAGCAAAATCCCGAAGACACCCAGTATCAGGTGTCTCCCTTTAGAGGCAGGTGCCTCTTGTTTAGCATTTTTCATTACGGTATCCCTGAAGCCGGCAGCCAAGGCCTTTACATGCACTGCGAGCGTAGGTTTTAGAATGGTACTGTACGGTACAGTTTTTATTTTGAGCCTGTTTTTGTCACAAATAAAGACAATTTGTCGCAGAGGTGAAATTTTATTTAAGGACGCGGGTGCGTCCTTGGGCCGGGGGGAGATAGGGCAACCGTAGTCGCTGCCGAGGAACGAAGGCTGCGATCAAGATCAAGATCAAAAGATCGCAGCCTTCGGCAGCGCCTACACGAGGTCTTCATCGAGGAGTGCGGCGTACAACTGACGGTCGATATTGGCCCCGCTCAAAATTACGGCCACGCGGCGGCCTTGCTGTTGCGGCTGTTCTTTGATCAGCCCGGCCAATGCGGCAGCACCCGCGCCTTCAGCGGTGTTGTGCGTGGCTTCGTGGTACACGCGGATGGCGTGGGCAATGTCGCGGTCTGATACGCGGATCACCCGTGCTGCGCCCTTGTCGATGATCGCCAGCGCGTCTGGTTGTGGCTGGCGGCAGGCCAGGCCGTCGGCGAAGGTGTGGGCGGTGTCGGTGCACACCACTTGGCCTTGTTCAAAACTCTGCGCATACGCATCGGCATGCTCGGATACCACGCCGACGATCTCGGTCTGTAGCCCCAACAGATCACGGGCCTGGATCAACCCGCAGATGCCCGAACCCATGCCGATGGGCACGTACACGGTGTGCAGGTCGGGCACGGCCTCCAGCAACTCCAGCGCATAGGTGGCAACCCCGCGAATCAGGTCCGGGTGAAAGGCCGGTACCAGGTGCAGGTGATGCTCGGCGGCCAGGGCAGCGGCATGGCTGCGTGCTTCGTCGAAGTCTTTCCCGTGCTCGATCACCGTGGCGCCCAGTGCGCGCATGGCGGCGTTCTTTTCTCGGGAATTGCCCTCGGGCACCACAATGCGAATCTTCAGCCCATGGGCGCGCGCGGCCAATGCCAGGCTCTGGCCATGATTGCCACGGGTGGCGGTGACCAGGCCGCGGGTGTCGGGCTCTCGGGTCAGCAAGCCCTGCACGTACAACATGCCGCCGCGCACTTTAAAGGCGCCGGTCGGCGTATGGTTTTCATGCTTGACCCAGACCGTGCAGTCCAGTTGCTCAGCCAGTAGGGGCCAGGCCAGTTGCGGGGTAGGGGGCATGCTTTGGTACACCGTGGTCGCGGCGAGTCGAAGGGCTGTCAGGTCAAACATGGCACACCGTCATCAGGGGATTTGACTCGATTCTAGGGGCGTCGCATTGTATGGGCCGAGACTTATATTGCATGGCCGACAATAAATGTGGATTCCCCTCATAACCGATTCAGCGCAACCGCGTTATCTGGCGCTGGTAGACGCAATTGCCCACGCCATCAGCTGCGGTGAGCTCAAGCCCGGTGAGCGTTTGCCGCCACAGCGGCGGCTGGCCTGGGCGCTGGGCTGGAACCCCAGTACCACCATGCAGGCCTATCGCGAGGCGGCGCGGCGGCATCTGGTGTCGGGCGAAGTCGGGCGCGGCACCTACGTGCTCTCGGGCAGCCAGGAGGCGACGTTGTTTCGCTTGCAGCAGGTCGATGAGCACACCGGGCAGATTGACCTGCGCACCAATATCCCGGCGATAGACCACGCCAGCCAAAGCGATCCGCAGGCCTTGCAATGGTTGCTGGAAACCCATCAGTCGATTCGTTTGCAGCATTACCTGAGCGCGGCCGACCTGCTCCAGGCCCGGGTTCTCGGAGCCAACTGGCTCAAGGCGCGCGGCCTGCCTGTGCCCTTGGACAACATCATGCTGTGTACCGGCGCCCAGCAAGGCTTGTTCACCGTGTTGCTGTCGTTGTGCCAAGCGGGTGAGCCAGTGCTGGTTGAAGCGCTGACCGCGCCGGGGATTAAAGCTGCGTGCGCGCAACTGCGTTTGCCGATGCATGGCATCGCCATGGACGGGCAAGGCATCGTGCCCGATGACTTTGACCGCATCATCCGCGCCACCGGAGCGCGCATGGCGGTGCTGACTCCGACCCTGCACAACCCGACATCGGCGGTGATGGGCGATGAACGCAAGCAGGCGATTGCCCGGATTGCCCGACGCCATGGCGTGTGGATTATTGAAGACGACGTGTATGGCGCGCTCACCGACAGCCCGCCGTTGTGCAACTACCTGGGGGACTTGGGGATACTCGTCAGCAGCTTGTCAAAGACCGTGGCTGCCGGTGTGCGCCTGGGCTGGATTGCCGCCAGCCCGGCGTTGCTGGCGCGCATCGACCCGCATGCGCAATCGGCGCACTGGGGCATTTCGCCCCTGTGCGTGGCGATTGCCAATCAATGGCTCAGCGATGGCACGGCAGCCCAGCGCTTGGCCTGGCAAACCGAAGAAGTGACCCGGCGCTGGCGCCTGGCGAAAAAATTGCTGGGCGCGGTGATGTCCCAGACAGACACGCCATCGCCGCATATCTGGCTGACCCTGGCACCCGCTGAAGTCAGCTTTGCCCACACCTGCCAAAAGGTCGGTGTGGAGGTGGTGTCGGCAGAGGTGTTTGCGGTTAAATCCTGCACCCTGAACGCGGTACGCATCAGCCTGACGGCGGCTTCGAGTGCGCAACGCTTGAAAGTCGCGCTGGAGCGTATTGCCCGGCTTATTGACCAAGGAACCCCATGCGCAGAGAAATAGGCTACTGGTACCGCGAAGGCCGCGAACTGTTTTACTACCTGGAATTCAAGCCTGGAACGGCCGAGTTTTACCTCACCTGCGAACACACCCCGAGCGAAGGTGAAGGCAGCGTACGTTCAGTATTGCTCAGCGAAGCGCGGGGCGAGCGCTACTACGAAGACGCGTTGCTGATCATCAAGGAAGAACTGTTCAAGCAGTACACCGTGTAGTTGTAGGAGCGAGCTTGTTCGCGATCTTTTGATCGTTTAAAAGATCGCGAGGCAAGCTCGCTCCTACAGCGTTAAAGGTTAATCAGCGCAACCGCTCAAGCATCTGGTAGTACCACATGCCCGCCGCCAGCATCGGGTTGCCGAGGAGGTCGCCCATGGGCACGCGGATGTGCTGGCAGCCGGCAAAGGTGTTGAACTGCTCCAGTTGGCCGGTGATCGCCCGGCCCATGATTTCGCCCATGATGTGGCTGGTGGCGATGCCGTGCCCCGAGTAGCCCTGGCAGTACCAGACGTTGTCCGAGAGTTTGCCCAGTTGCGGGATGCGGTTGATCACGATGCCCATCGCGCAGCTCCACTGGTACTCGATGTTCACCCCTTTGAGTGCCGGGAAGGTCTGCTCGATGCACGGGCGTAATTCCCCCGCGATGTCGCGCGAGTCTTTGCCGCTGTAGTTGGCGCCGCCACCAAACAGCAGGCGGCCATCGGCGGTCATGCGGTAGTAGTCGAGCACGAAGCGGCAGTCATACACCGCAAGATCTTGGGGGTTCAACTGGCGGGCCAGGTCGCCCAGGGGTTCGGTGGTGACGATCCCGCCCATGGCCGGGAAGATTTTGCCCTTGAGCTTGCCCGGCTCCAGCTTGTGGTACACGTCACCGGCCAGCAGCACCTGATTGGCGTCAATGCGCCCGTGGGCCGTACGCACGCCGGGGGTGTCGCCGTGGATGATTTCCAGCACTTCACTGTTTTCGAATATCAGCGCGCCAAGGCTTTCGGCTGCGCGGGCCTCGCCAATGCAGAGGTTGAGCGGGTGCAGGTGCATGTTGCGCATATTCTTGATTGCGCCGTCATACAGGTCACTTTGCAGAATGTCGCGCACCTGGCTGCGGTCGAGCAACGACACTTCACTGCCCATGCCACGGCGCACCGCTTCGTCGTAGTCCTTGCGCAAGCCTTCCATATGGCTGGGTTTGTAGGCTGCATGCAGGTGCCCGTGCTTGAGGTCGCAGCGGATGCCGTATTTTTCGACCCGCTGCTGGATGATCTCGTGCCCGCGCCAACGCAGGTGCCAGATAAAGTCATCGACCTGGCTGCCGAGGCGACGGCGCATCTGCTTGCGCATCGCTTCATCGCCCGAGAGGCTGCCGGTCACTTGTCCGCCATTACGCCCGCTGGCGCCCCAGCCGATTTTGTTGCTCTCGACAATGGCCACTTTGAGGCCTTTTTCGGCCAGCTCGACGGCGGTCGCCACGCCGGTAAAACCGCCGCCAATAATCACCACATCAACCCGGTGCTGGCCTTGCAGCGTCGGGTAATCGGTTTCATGGGTGAGGGTAGCGGTGTAATAAGAGTTGCAACGTTCAGACATGGTGGCTCCGTTTTTTATTGGATTAAGGCAGAAAGGGGGGCTAATAAGGCGCCCGCGCCGGTCCTGCTTTTCCACTTCAGCCATGCACTGACGATAGGCGAGTTTTGAGGGTGAAATAAACCCCCTGTTACCAAGTTTTGCAGCGACGTGATCAGAACGTGACTTCGCTCACTTGCAGCACCCAGGTGATGGTCTGAGTTTTGTCATCCCACACATAGCGAAAATGCGGGCCTTGTCGTGGAATCGAAAGCGCAGGCGGGCGAAAGACTGCAACGCATTCGTGGCCGGAAAGCCGCACGCTGTTGTACAGCAGCCCCCAGGCCGAGGCTTCGCGCTGTTGTTTGGCAAAGGCTTGCGAAGTGCCGTAACTGGACAGGGAAGGGTGGTGCAAGCCGGGTTCGGCGCGTACATCGATCATTGGCTCAAGCACGCTGTTGATGTAGGTGCGCAGGGTGATTTCGATGCTCGCTTGCTGAGTGGCGCGCCAGAATTGTTCCTGATGAAAGCGGGTCTCGGCGATGGCGGCGTCAAGGCTGTTGGCGCAGTAATAAACCCCGTAACTGCCATCGGTGAATCGGCTGGCGCGGCCAATGTGGGTAAAAGCCGCCATGATCGGGGTCGAGCCTTCTCCACACAGTCGGTCGTGTGGATGCACGCGGTTAAGAGCTCCGGCCTGGTCGCGCAGGCGGTCATTGGTCAGGCTTTCGAGGGCAAAGGCAATGTCCAGATCGGCCGGGTCAAGGGTGTCCTCAAACACCGAAATGGGCGGGAATGCACTGTTGATGATGCGATAAGCGTTGTTCCACTCGGGCAGCACGGATAACAACGGGGTGTCTGGCATCAGCCCCGTACCCCATCCAGATAGCGGCGCACATCTGCCAGGTCGACGACCTGGCCGCCGAGCATGTAGCTCAACGCACTTTGGCCGTTGAATGGCGCGGTGTTGTTGGCTTTGTGGACCCACTCGTAAGCGCGCTCGGGCTGATTGCTGAACAGGATGCGCAGCGCTTTGTGCACGCCCATCAGGTACGAAATACGCTCAAGGGTGTCGTGGGGCAGGCGAACATTCGGCAGTTTTTTGTACTTGAAGTACGTGGTGTTGCCGATAGCGCCGAGCAGGGTGCATTGCTGATCTTTGCTGCAACCCCAGTGCTCCATCAAATTGAAGAAGAACGTCAGGGCGACGCGGCCCGCATCACCGCTGGTGATATCGGGCCGGGTGTTGTGGGCGACTAAATGCATGGTGGCCTCCAAGGCGTTGATACCCTGGAGGCTACACCGTATCTGGATAATTACAATGAATGTATCCGCATGTGAACTGGGTAATCCATTGCTTTATGTGTTGGGCAGCGACTTGGCCTTGTTCATACACCGCTGTCGGCGTTCATCAACACGCTGGGCAAACCAGGCGGTGGTGAGGTTGCGGGTGATTTTAGGGCTTTGCAGGGTGATGCCCGGCAACACGGCGCGGGGCAGCGGTTTGGCCTGTTGGCGGTCGGCAAGGGCAAAGACTTTGCGATAGACCTCGGTCTGCTCAAATTCAAGGCGGTCACCTTTGAGCAACTGCTGGCGGATCTGGTTATCGTTCAAGCCCAGTTGCTTGCCCAGCACGCGAACAGCGCGTTCGGTGGAGCCCACGGCGTAAGAGCCGGGGATGGTCACGTCGCCATCCAGTGCCAGTTGTATGCCTGACACCTGGCTCACGGCATTCTGAAAGGCGGCATTGCGACTGGCATACCAGCCCGCATTGAAGTCAGCAAAGCGATACAGCGATTGCGTGTAGTCGGCCGGGTAGCCGAGCAAATGGGCGGTACCAAAGTACATGCCGCCACGACGGGTAAAGACCTCCTGACGAATCGTGCCCGGTAACGGGTAGGGGTAATCCTGGGCGTGTTTCTCGGCAAAGGCGATGCTGACCTGCATGGGCCCGCCGGTATGCACCGGGTTGAGGCTGCCAAACAGGTTTTTGCCCAACGGCACCATGCCGATAAAGTCATCGAAGATGGCGCTCAACTGGCCTTCGGTCCGAGCCGCATCAAGACGCTGGTTATAGGTTTTGCCCGTTGGCGAGGTGATGTTCAATGCGCTGCGCACCACGAATTCCGGGATGTGCAGTTTGCCCGCGCGCCGATTGATTTCGCTGCGGGCAATTTTTGCCAGGTTGGGCACCGGCGGGTCTGCCTGAAAAGTCGACTCTTGCTCAGTCACGGCCAGCACCGAGCACAGGTTTTCGTCGTTGGGCTCAAGCTTTTGCGCGGCGAAGGCGGTGTAAATGTCGTTGGCCCAGCCCTGGCGATCCGCAACGTTGGCGGGCAGCAGTTGAAGCAACCGCGCACGCGCCTGTTCGGGCGTGCGACCGGGTAGCGTCTGGGTGCTTTGGCTGCTGCACCCGGCGATCACAATGGGCAAAGAAAGCGTTAATACCTGCATGAAAAATCGATTCACTAACGCTTAACTCCCCAAAAAATAGAACGATGTGCTGACGTATCAATCGTCTCGTGTCAGCACTTCCAGCAGTTCGATCTCAAACGTGAGGTCCGAGTTCGGTGTGATGTGTTTGCCCATGCTTCTTTCACCATAGGCCAAGTGCGCGGGAACTTGCAGTTTGCGCTTGCCGCCCACTTTCATCCCCATCAGGCCCTGGTCCCAGCCCTTAATGACGCGGCCAGTGCCTATGACGCACTGGAACGGCTTGCCGCGCTCATGGGAGGAGTCGAAGACCGTGCCATCTGCGAGCCAGCCGGTGTAGTGCGTGGTGATCAGGGCGCCTTTGACGGCAGCTTTGCCTTCGCCCTGTGCGAGGTCGGTGATCTGTAGTTCATTGTTCATGGTGCGAGACTCAAAAAATTAAAACGTGCAGGAGCGAGCTGATATGGCGCGGTTTTTCTCAGGGTGCGGCCAGTTTGGCAATCATTTTTAAATTTTTTTTTCGTAGGACAAGGCTCTAAAACC
The DNA here is from genome assembly GCF_045830615.1 of Pseudomonas helleri. Lineage (NCBI taxonomy): Bacteria > Pseudomonadati > Pseudomonadota > Gammaproteobacteria > Pseudomonadales > Pseudomonadaceae > Pseudomonas > Pseudomonas helleri. The sequence continues at coordinate 2,291,655 of NZ_CP174501.1, forward strand.
AAGGGTTTGCGGAACTTATCAATGAGGGTAATTGTCATTCGCGCTTTACTCTCAATTGAGAATGGTTACTATTGTCGCCCTGGCAGCGCCGGGGTGAGCTAAGCAAGACGAGATCCTTTGAGGGAATCGTGCCCAGCCATTCCAGCTTTTGGCCTGCTGAGCACACTCCATTGTTAAGGGATCAACTGGACATGTCGTCTCGATTCAAACGCAGTCAATTTTCACTGGCTATTGTGGCCGCACTGGCTTCACCGACCTTGCTCGCCGATGCGCTGGAGCGTGAACGCGATGAAGTGCCCGTGGAGGCCAGCGACCTGCCGGTAGATGGCAGCAAGCAGGCGCTGCAACTGGAGGAAACCCGTGTATTGGGCACCGCCGCTGAAGAGCTGAAGCAGGCGCCGGGTGTGTCGATCATTACCGCTGAAGACATTAAAAAACGGCCGCCGGCCAATGATCTTTCCGACATCATCCGTCGTGAGCCCGGGGTTAACCTCACCGGCAACAGTTCCAGTGGCGCACGCGGTAACAACCGCCAGATTGACTTGCGTGGCATGGGTCCGGAAAACACGTTGATCCTGATCGACGGCAAGCCGTCTTCTTCACGCAACGCCCAACGTTATGGCTGGAGTGGCGACCGTGATACCCGTGGCGAAACCAACTGGGTACCGGCCGAAGAAGTGGAGCGTATCGAAATCCTCCGCGGCCCGGCAGCTGCCCGTTACGGCTCAGGCGCGATGGGCGGGGTGGTCAACATCATCACCAAGCGCCCGACCGACAAGCTCGGCGGCTCTTTGACGGCCTACTACCTGTCACCGGATGACAGCGCAGAAGGCATCAGCAAGCGCACCAACTTCAACCTCAGCGGCCCGCTCACCGACGACCTGGTGTTTCGCGTGTATGGCGGCTTGAGCAAAACCGACGCGGATGACGCGCGCATCAACACCAGCGAGCAGGCCTACGCAGACAGCGTGGTAGCAGGCCGAGAAGGCGTGCGCAACAAAGACGTCAACGGCTTGTTGAGCTGGCAGTTCACCCCGGAGCAATCCCTGGACCTTGAGGCCAGCTACAGCCGCCAGGGCAATATCTACGCGGGCGATACCATGCTCAACAGCGGGGGGGATTTCGTTAACAGCCTGTACGGCAAAGAAACCTCGGTACTGCAACGCAGCATGTTTTCGGCCACCCACAATGGCTCGTTTGACTGGGGCACCACCATGGCCATGCTCAGCCATGACCTGACCCGCAACTCGCGTTTGAACGAAGGCTTGGCGGGCTACGGTGAAGGTGCACCGTCTGAGTCGGCCGGCAGCTTCCAGTCACGCCTGCGCAACACCCGGGCCAAGGCTGAAGCCAACTTGCCGCTGGACTTTTACACCCATCAGGTGCTGACCCTGGGCGGCGAATACCTGTACGAATCGCTGAATGATCCGGGCTCGTTGCGTCCGCAAAGCTGGGACCCGGGCGCCGACGGTACTGCGGGTATTCCGGGCACTGACCGCACCCAGACCAAGTCCACCGCCAATAGCTACGCGTTCTACGTAGAAGACAACCTCGAAGCCGGGTCCAAAACTATCGTTACGCCGGGCCTGCGCTACGACCACCACGACAAGTTTGGTGGCAACTGGAGCCCGAGCCTCAACGCTTCGCACCAGATCACTGATGAGCTGAGCCTTAAAGGCGGTATTGCCCGGGCCTACAAAACCCCGAATCTGTACCAGTCCAACCCCAACTATCTGTTGTACAGCCGTGGTAACGGTTGCAGCTCGGTAGAAGTCAACCTGGGAGGTTGCTACCTGGTGGGTAACCCGGACCTCAAACCGGAAATCAGCATCAACAAAGAGATCGGTCTGGCGTTTGACAAAGGCAGCTGGCGCACCAGCGCGACGTACTTCCGTAACGACTACCAGAACAAGATCAATGCCAGCAACGAATCCGCGTTCCGCCTGCCCAACGGCCGTCGTGTATTGCAGTGGGAAAACAGCGGCAAGGCCATCGTGCAAGGGGTTGAGGGCAACCTGTTCGTCAACCTGCGCAAGGACCTGGACTGGAACACCAACCTGACCTACATGATCGACAGCAAAGACAAGAAAACCGGCGAACCACTGAGCATCATTCCCAAGTACACGCTCAACACCACTTTGGACTGGTACGCCACCGAACAGCTTTCGTTCCAGGTCAGCGGCACGTACTACGGCGAGCAGAAGGCGCCCAAATACAACATGCGCGCCAACGAGTCACTGGACAAATCGGTGCAGCAGTCGGTTGACCCGTATGGTCTGGTGGGGCTGAGCAGCGGCTATGAGTTCAACAAAAATCTAAGCGTGCGGGTGGGCATCAACAACCTGCTCGACAAGCAGCTGTACCGCAAGGGTAACGCTGACGAAGCAGGCGCCCAGACCTACAACGAAGCGGGCCGTGCCTACTTTGCGTCGGTGACCACCTCGTTCTGATCACACCATTGGCCTGACCGCTGTTTGGGTGCAGGCAATAACAGGCGCGACATCCTTGAAAGGTGTCGCGCCGTTGTCACATTAGGCTCTGGCAAAACCGTGGCTGGGGCTGATGAAGGATTGAACAGATGAAACTTGCATCGTCGGCATGGCTGCCGATTCTGTCTCGCGCACTGGCCGCCATGGTGGGCGGCTATGTGTTTACCTATGCCTTTACGGCGGCGCTGGCGCGGCTGTTGCCAATGGACAACGTGGACTCAATGCTGGTCGCCAGCCTGTTGTCGTTCGCCATCTATACCTGCGCCATTTTGTGGGCCTTTATGGCGCGTCATCAGTGGTCGGCCTGGATGGGGGCCGTGCTGGCGCTGCCATTGGCCGCGATCGGTTTTTGGCCGCAACTGCTGGAGCGACTCGGATGAAACAGACCATCACCCAATCTCTGGCCTGGTTGCACACTTGGGGTGGACTGATCGTAGGCTGGTTGTTGTTTGCGATTTTTCTGACCGGCAGCCTGGCGGTGTTCGATCAAGAGATCGACAACTGGATGCACCCGGAGCTGCCCGCCCACCACTTGACGGACGAACAGGCCGTTGAGCATGGCTTAAGCTACTTGCGTCAGCATAGCCCTGACGCCAAGCAATGGGGCGTGAGCCTGCCCGATGACCGCTCGCCCGAGCTGCGCGCTTCGACCGGCGGGCGTCGCGACGGCGTGTCGGTGACCCTGGACCCCAACACCGGTGAAGTCTTACCAGTACGCGAGTCATCGGGCGGGCGCTTCTTTTTCCTGTTCCACTTCACCCTGTTCATGCCCGGCATGCTCGGGATTTATGTGGTCGGTGCGTTGGCCATGGGCATGCTGGCGGCGTTGATCAGCGGCATCGTGATCCACAAAAAATTCTTCAAGGAGTTCTTCACCTTTCGCCCGGCCAAAGGCCAGCGCTCGTGGCTTGACGCGCACAACGCCAGCGCCGTTCTGTTGCTGCCGTTTCACCTGATGATTACCTACAGCGGGCTGGCTATTTTCCTGGTGATCTACATGCCAGCGGCCATGGACGCGCTGTTTGATGGCAGTCGCGACGCGTTTTTCAAGGCCCAGGACCCTGCGCCTGCGGTGGTCGAGGCCAAACGCCCGGCGCGGGCCGAACCGGCACCGCTGGTGGCCATCGGGCCATTGCTGGCAAAAGCCCGCGACGTTATGGGGCCGCTGAGCGGTGTGAGCATTACCAACCCTGGCATGAGCAACGCCGAGATTCAGATCCGGCCGATTCTGGGCAACCGCATTGCCCTGATTAAAGGTGGCGGCATGCGGTTTGACGGGGTCACGGGTGAGCAACTGTCCGGGCCGACTGAGATGCGCGCTTCGGTGCTCACGCACCGGGTAATTTCCGGTATGCACTTTGCGCAGTTCGGCGGTTACCCGATGCGCTGGGTGTACTTCATTTGCGGGTTAATCAGCAGCGCCATGATCGCCACCGGGCTGGTGCTGTTCACCGTTAAACGGCGCCGTAAATACGCCAGCGAAGGCCGGGTAGCCCAAGTGCTTTACCGGGTGATCGAGGCCGTCAACGTCACGGTGATGGCGGGCTTGAGCCTGGCCTGTATCGCTTACCTGTGGGGCAATCACCTGTTGCCGGTGGGCATGGCTGAGCGCCCGGATGCGGAGCTGACGGTGTTCTTTGGGGTGTGGGCCTTGACCCTGGTGCATGCATTGCTGCGCCCGCGCATGCACGCCTGGCGTGAGCAACTGGGACTGGCGGGGGTGATGTGCCTGAGCTTGCCGCTGGTGAGTCTGCTGACCGTTGATCATTCGTGGGCGTTGCACAGCCGCATGGGCGTTGAACTCACCACCATGGCTCTGGGTGGCGTGTTGTTGTGGGCGTGCTGGAAAGTCTCGCAACCGCAAGTTGAGCGGGTGCCGCGTAAAAAGGCAACGGTGCTGGCGGAGGTGAACTGAGATGCTGGCAAATTACATTGCGGCCTGGGCCTTTGCCTATATCGGCATGCTTGCCCTGTGCCAAGGGCTTGAGCGCCATTACAAGCACGTCTGGAACAAACCGCCGTCAGCCGGGTTGCGTCGCACCTTGCGCGGGGCAGGGTGGTTGAGTCTGGCTGTGAGCTTCTATTTTTGCGGCATGGCCTGGGGCTGGGCAATGGGTCCCATTGGCTGGTTTGGTCTGATCTCGCTCAGTGGCTTTGCGTTGCTGATGTTGTTGCCGTACCGCGCACGGCTGGCGGTGTGGTTACCGCTAGGGTTCGTCCCGCTGTGGGCGGTGATCGAAATGTTAAGCCTTTACCGTTGGTCTGTTTAGGTATTTTTGACAGGTAGGCAGCCCCGCTAAATGACCGAATCTCTTGAGTCAAACAGACTCAGTTTTTGGTCATTTAGCGGAGTGCTTAAGCATGCCCCTGATTGATGACGTTCAAGGCTTGTGGTGAGGGCATGCCTAGCCACAAGGTGGATGGTTTTACGGCTGCAAGCAGCCGATCGTAACCGATCGAAGCCGATCGCAGCCTTCGTACCTCGTCAGCGACTACAGTGACCTGTTTGCTGCGCGACAGCGCGGCGTCGAAGACGGGGCGGCAACCCCTACAGGGGGGTGTGCAGCGCTACGCGTCTAGATCAGGCAAACCATTTGTTCCGGGCTTCTGCCAGCAGTTCGTGCATGAGCGCTTCAACATCAGGGACGCTCAGTTCGCTGAATATGTGCTCTTCTTCGAATGTCCAGTGCTTGCTGAAAATACCCACCAGACCTTCGGCATGGGCTTGCACGGTCTCCCACTCCAGGGTGTCATTGCCCAGTGCAAGCAAGTCTTGACTGAACGTCACTTTGGGTTCGATCACACTGTGAACCGTGGTGATGTAGAGTTGCTCGCAGTCGGTCCCGTGCTGCTTGAGTCGTTCATTAAGAAAATCGCGCACCTGAGCGTTGTAGGCGCCAGCGCCTGCTTTGCCAGCCACCACGGGAGCGTCATTGTTGTCGATCATGTTCAAGGTAAAACTCCTTTTATTACAGCCGGCCTATCCAGCTTCATGCTGTGAGAAATTCGGCCGGCTAAAACCTTTCGATGACCTATTGGAACGCTTATTGGTCGTGTGTTTGCGGTACATAGTTATGGCACGTTGTAACAGCAGTTATCGAGGCTGGGCCTTGGGCTTGATCAGCCGGTTGGCAATCAGGTCCAGGCTGCTGCAAAAGACGAAGTACACCAGCGCGACAAACAGGTAGATCTCGGTCGGGTGCACCATTACCCGGTTGCTGACCTGGGTCGCCACAAACGACAGCTCCCCCACGCCAATCACGTACGCCAGCGACGTGTCCTTGATCAGTGAAATCCATTGGTTGAGGAATGAAGGCAGCATCATCGGCAATGCCTGCGGCAGGATGATCAAGCGCAACACTTGCCATGTGCCCAGCCCCAACGCTTTACCCGCCGCCCATTGCCCCGCCGGTAAACTGCTAATGCCCGCGTATACCGAATGCGCAAGGTAGGCGCCGCCAATCAACGACAGGGCGCAGACCACGGTGGCCAATGCCGGTACATCGACATTGAACACAATCGGCAGCAAAAAGTAGCTCCAGAAAATCAGCATCAGCACCGGAATGGCTCGCAAAAACCCCAGTACGCCGAGCAATACCCAGCGAACTCTGGAGCGAATCATCACCAGGGCAATGCCCAGCACCAGGCCCAAAATGGCCGAAATCACTCCCGAAAACAGGCTTAACACTAGCGTCAATGCAGCCCCGCCGAGCGGGCCGTTGGGGTAAGCGCCGATCAAGAAGTACGACAAGTTGTCGCTAATTACCGAAAAGTCCATGGCTTAGAGCACTCCCTGCCGATACCACTTGCTGCGCGCAATCAACTGCCCGATGACTTCAAGCAGGGCGATGCTCAACACATACAGCAACGTGGCGAAACCAAAGGCCTGGAAGGTCTTGAAGGTTTCGGTCTCGACCTGACGCGACGCATAAGACAGCTCCGCCAAGCCGATGGCCATGGTCAGCGACGAGTTTTTCAGGGCATTCATGTATTGCCCCAGCAGGGGCCCCAGTGCGGTGCGCAGGGCTTGCGGGAAGACGATGTAACGCCACACTTGTGCCGGTTTGAAGCCCAGCGCCAACCCGGCGGCACGTTGCTCAAGGCGCACCGAACTGACGCCTGCGCGGAACTCCTCGCAAATAAATGCCGCGGTGTAGAGCATCAGGCCCCAGAAACCGGCAAGAAACTCAAAGGACGGCCATTCAAGCTCGAACAGACCCAGGTCCAGACTGCGCGGCTGGTTAAGCCACACCACCAAGCCTTCGGGCAGCATCGCCGTAACCCCGAAGTACCAGAAAAACAGCTGCACCAGCAGCGGCGTATTACGAAACAGCGCCAGATATGCCCGTGCGGGCCATGACCAGAGGCGCGAGGGCGAGATCCTCGCCAGGCACAGCACAAACCCCAGCCCGGTGGCTACCAGGCAGGTCAACAGCGAAAGGATCAGGGTGAGAACAAAACCATCGAACAGCCAGTGCAGGTATTGCGGGGCAAGCAGTTCACCGAACATAAACAACGTCCATCCAGAAACAAACAAACCCGTCCGGTTGTCCGTGACGGGTTATTCAGTGTTGCTAGCGCGACTTAGCTCTTGTCGCCGATTTTGTACAGGCGGGTCAGCGGGGTTTTGGTGTTCGGGCCGAACCAGGTGTCATAAATTTTTTGCGCCTGGCCTTTGGCTTCAAGCTCGGTGAGGGTTTGGTTGACCACGTCGGTCAGACCTTGCTCGCCTTTTGGAATGCCCACGCCGATCAAGTCATTGGAAATGGTGAACGGCGGCACTTCGTACTTGTCTTTGTCCGGCACATTGGCCAGCAAACCGATCAGTTTTGGGCCGTCCTGGGTAATCGCCTGGACGTTGCCATTGCGCAGGGCGGTGAAAGCGAACGGGGTGTCATCGTAGGCAATCACTTTGGCGCCCGGGAATTTCTCGCGCAGCACGCCTTCGTTGACCGTGCCTTTGTCGACGCCGACGCGCCATTTGTTCAGGTCATCCTCGGATTTAAGGGTGCCTTTTTTGACGATAAATTGCTGGCCCGAGGCGAAGTACGGAATGCTGAAGTTCACCTGCTCGGCGCGTTCAGGGGTGATGGTGAAGTTGGCCAGTACCAGGTCGACCTTGTTGGAGAGCAACAGCGGAACGCGGTTGGCCGGGTTGGTCGGTTGCAGTTGCAGTTTCACGCCCAGTTTGTCGGCGATGGCCTTGGCGTAGTCCACGTCCAGACCTTCGATTTGCTTGCTTTTAGCGTCCACAAAACCGAATGGCGGGTTGCTGTCAAACGAAGCCACGCGCAGTACGCCGGACTTTTTGATGTCATCCAGACGATCAGCGTGGGCCAGGCCCGACAAAACAGCCAATGTCAGCGCGGTGAGGGCAGTGAGTTTTTTCATTTCGTTCTCATCATGAGTTAGAAGATTTATGACGAGAGTCTTGCAGGAAAATGTGCTTTTAAAAAAGAATATAAAACGATTTAAATATTCCGTTTACTTATATGCCTGTAGGAGCGAGCTTGCCTCGCGATCTTTTAAAAGATCAAAAGATCGCGAGGCAAGCTCGCTCCTACAGGGTGGGTCAGGCGGTCACACTGCTGGCTTGTAGCAGCTCGCGGGTGTACGGGTGTTGCGGGTTGTCGAACAGGGTTTGCGCGTCACCTTGTTCCACCACTTTGCCGTCCTTGATCACGATCATGTCGTGGGCCAGTGCATGCACCACCGCCAGGTCGTGGCTGATAAACAGGTAGGTCAGGCCATGCCGGGCCTGCAAGTCACGGAGTAAATCCACCACTTGTTTTTGCACGGTGCGGTCCAGTGCCGAGGTCGGTTCGTCGAGCAGGATCAGGGCCGGTTCCATGATCAGCGCCCGGGCGATGGAGATGCGCTGGCGCTGGCCGCCCGAGAATTCGTGCGGGTAGCGGTGGCGACTCTCAGGGTCGAGCCCCACCTCTTGCAGCACGCGAATCACCGCGGCTTCACGCTCTTGTTCGGTGCCGATGTCGTGAGCCAGCAAACCCTCGCTGATGATCTGCTGCACCGACATGCGCGGGCTCAAGCTGCCGAAGGGGTCCTGGAACACCACCTGCATTTGCCGACGCAACGGACGCAGCAGGTCCTGATTAAGCAGGTTGAGCTGTTTGTTGCCAAAACGGATGTCGCCCTCAGACTCCACCAACCGCAAGATCGCCTGGCCCAAGGTCGATTTGCCCGAGCCGGACTCGCCAACAATGCCCAGGGTCTTGCCTTTTTTCAGCTCAAAACTGACCCCGTCCACGGCCTTGACGTAATGCCGCTCGCGGCTGAACAGGGGCTTGGGCAGGGGAAACCAGACTTTCAAATCGTCGACTTCCAGCAGGTTGTGCCGGTAATCGCAGGGCACCGGGCTGCCGCTGGGTTCGGCCTCGATCAGCATGCGGCTATAGGGGTGTTGCGGGGCACGGAACAACGCTTCGCAGGTGGCCTGTTCGACAATTTCACCGCCGCGCATCACGCACACGCGCTGGGCGATTTTGCGCACCAGGTTGAGGTCGTGGCTGATCAGCAATAACGACATGCCCAGGCGCTGTTGCAGGTCGATCAGCAGTTCAAGAATCTTCTGCTGCACGGTGACGTCCAGCGCGGTGGTCGGCTCGTCGGCGATCAACAGTTCAGGTTCGTTGGCCAGCGCCATGGCGATCATCACCCGCTGGCGCTGGCCGCCAGACAGCTGATGCGGATACGCATTAAGGCGTTTGTGCGGATCGCGAATGCCCACCAGGGTCAGCAGTTCCAGGGTGCGTTCGCGGGCGGCGCGTTTTTTCAGGCCTTTGTGGGTGATCAGCACTTCACTGATTTGCTTTTCAACCGTGTGCAGGGGGTTGAGCGAGGTCATCGGCTCCTGGAAAATCATCGCGATGCGATTGCCGCGCAGGCTGCGCAACTGGCTGTCGCTGGCGTTCACCAGGTCGGTGCCGTTGTAGCGAATGCAGCCCTGGGTTTCCACACTCTTGCCCGGTAACAGGCGCAGGATCGAGTGCGCCGTCACCGACTTGCCCGAGCCCGATTCGCCCACCAGCGCCAGACACTCACCCCGGTTAATATCCAGGTTGATGCCGTGCACCACTTCACGCCCGGCAAAGCCGACGCGCAGGTCACGTATTTCAATCAATGTGTCGTTCATCTCAACTCCGGGGATCAAATGCGTCACGGCAGGCTTCACCGATAAACACCAGTAACGACAAAATCAGCGCCAGCACGCAGAACGCAGTCAGGCCCAGCCACGGGGCTTGCAGGTTGCGCTTGGCCTGACCGATCAATTCACCCAGCGAGGCGGTACCGGGCGGCATGCCGAAACCGAGAAAATCCAGGGCGGTGAGGGTGGCAATCGCGCCGGTCAAAATGAACGGGATATAGGTCAGGGTCGAGGTCATGGCGTTGGGCAGAATGTGCCGACGCATCAGCGCGCCATTGGTCAGCCCCAGCGCCCGTGCGGCTTTGACGTATTCCAGATTGCGCCCGCGCAAAAACTCGGCGCGCACCACGTCTACCAACGCCAGCCAACTGAACAGCGCCATGATGCCCAGCAGCCACCAAAAGCTCGGTGCCACAAAGCCCGACAAAATGATCAGCAAGTACAGCACCGGCAGCCCGGCCCAGACTTCTTGCAGACGCTGGCCGATGAGGTCCACCAGGCCGCCATAAAAACCCTGCAAGGCACCGGCGGTAATGCCGATCAAGGCGCTGACTGCGGTGAGGATCAAGGCAAACAGAATCGAAATTCGCGCGCCAAAAATCACCCGGGCCAGCACGTCACGGGCCTGTTCGTCAGTGCCCAGCCAGTTGGTTGCGCTCGGTGGGCTGGGCGCCGGTTCTTTGAGGTCGTAGTTGACCGTGTCGTAGCTGAACGGAATGGGCGCAAAAAGCATCCAGCCGCCCTGGACGGTGATCAACTTGCGCACGTAATCGCTGCTGTAGTCCGGCTCAAAGGGCAGCTCGCCGCCAAAGTCGGTTTCGCTGTAGTGCGACACAATCGGAAAGTACCAATGGTCTTTGTAGTGCACGGCCAGCGGTTTGTCGTTGGCGATCAATTCGCCGCCCAGGCACAGCACAAACAGGCCGACAAATAACCACAGCGACCACCAGCCACGGCGGTTGGCCTTGAAGTGGGCGAGGCGTCGACGGCCCAGAGGAGAGAGGGTAAACATCAGGCATTCCTCGCCGAGAAGTCGATACGGGGGTCGAGCAGGGTGTAGCAAATATCGCCGATCAGTTTGATCAGTAGCCCGAACAGGGTGAACAGAAACAGCGTGCCGAACACCACGGGATAGTCGCGTGACACCGCGGCTTCGTAGCTCATGCGGCCAATGCCGTCGAGGTTGAAGATGGTTTCAATCAGCAAGGATCCGGCGAAAAACACTTCGATCAATGCCTGGGGAATCCCGGCTACCACGAGCAACATGGCGTTGCGCAGCACGTGGCCGTAGAGCACGCGTTTTTCGGTCAGGCCTTTGGCCCGTGCAGTGACCACGTACTGGCGGCTGATTTCATTTAAAAAGCTGTTTTTGGTAAGGATGGTCAGGGTCGCAAAGCCGCCGATCACCAGCGCGCTCACCGGCAGCACCATGTGCCACAGGTAGTCGGCGATCTTGCCGAAAAAGCTCAGGCTGTCGAAGTTATCCGAGACCAGCCCTTGAATCGGAAACCAGCTCAGGTAACTGCCCCCGGCGAAGACCACGATCAGCAAAATGGCGAACAGGAACGCGGGCATGGCGTAGCCGACGATGATCGCGGTGCTGGTCCACATATCAAAGGCACTGCCGTTGTGAATGGCCTTGCGAATGCCCAGCGGGATCGACACCAGGTAGGTGATGAACGTGGCCCAGAACCCCAGCGAAATCGTCACCGGGAGCTTTTGCAAGATCAGGTCGGTGACCGTGGAGCCGCGAAAAAAACTGCTGCCGAAATCCAGTTGCGCGTAGTTCTTGAGCATCAGCCACAAGCGCTCGTGCATGGGTTTGTCGAAGCCGTAATGCTTGGTGATTTCTTCGATAAGTGCCGGGTCAAGGCCGCGGCTGCTACGGCTGGCGCCCGCGCTGTGGGCGGCCATTTCGCCGCCACCGCCGCCGACGGAGGCACCACTGAACCCCTGCAAACGGGCAATGGCCTGATCCACCGGGCCACCGGGAGCGGCCTGCACGATCAAAAAGTTGACCACCAGAATGCACAGCAGGGTGGGGATGATGAGCAATAAGCGACGACTGATGTAATGCCACATCTTAATGATTCTCTGCCGGAGTGTTGGAAGCAGGCGCGTTGACCTTGTTGAACTGCGCGTTGCTTTGCGCGGTTTTGCTGACCTCCCACCAGGTGTTCAAGCCCTCGTCGTACTTGGGCTCCAGTGCCGGGCGACCGAAGCGGTTCTGGTACACGGTCGGGGTGCCGATGGAGTAGTAGTTGGGGATCATGTAGTAACCCCACTGCAAGACCCGATCGAGGGCGCGGGCGTAATGCACCATTTCCTCGCGGCTGTTGGCTTGCACCAGCCCGTCGAGCAGGGTGTCGACGGCCGGGTCACGCAGCACAAAAGCGTTGGACGCGCCGGGCTGGGTGGCGCTGCTGGAGCCGTACATGTCGTACATTTCGCGGCCCGGCGAAACAATGGGCTGGCCGCTGCGCGGAAAGCCCACCACGATCATGTCGTAGTCACGGGCGTTGAGCCGGTTGATGTACTGCGCAGAGTCGATCTTGCGGATGTCCATGTTGATGCCGATCTGCGCCAGGGTGCGCTTGTACGGCATGATCATGCGGTCGAAGCCGCCCTGGCCGTCGAGAAAGGTGAAGCTCAGTTGCTCTCCCTTGGCGTTGACCAGTTTGTTGTCTTTGGGTGTCCAGCCGGCTTGTTTGAGCAATGCCAGGGCTTGCAGTTGTTTGTCGCGGATGTAGCCGCTGCCATCGGTTTTCGGCGCTTGATAGACCTGGGTAAACACCTCGTCGGGGATCTTGCCGCGCAGCGGTTCGAGAATTTCCAGCTCTCGGGCATCGGGCAGTTCGGTGGCGGCCATTTCACTCTTCGGGAAGTAGCTCTGCTGGCGCACATAGAAGTTGCGCATCATCTGCTTGTTGGTCCACTCAAAGTCCCACAGCAGGCTCAATGCCTGACGAACACGGCGGTCCTGAAAAAACGGGTTTTGCAGGTTGAAGGCAAAGCCTTGTGCAGCGCCCGGTTTGTCTTTGGCAAACACCCCGCGTTGCAGGCGCCCGTCGGTCAGCGCCGGGCTGTCGTAGCCAATGCTGAAACCGGTGGCGGAGAACTCGCGGTTATAGTCAAACGCTCCAGCCTTGAGCAGTTGCCGGGCGATGTCGGTGTCGCTGTAAAAGTTCACTGTCAGGCGGTCGAAGTTGTACATGCCCTTGCTCACCGGCAAATCTTTGGCCCACCAGTTTTTGTTGCGTTCAAAGATAATGCTGCGGCCGGGGTCGACGTGCGACACCGAATACGGGCCGCTGCCCAGCGGTGGTTCGAAGCCGCCGCCAGTGGCGAAGTCGCGGGTCTTCCACCAGTGTTCGGGCATGATCCGCAGGCTGGCTAGGTCGAGGGCCAGGGTGCGGTTCTGGTTGTTCTTGAAGTCGAAGCGGATTTGCAACGGGCCTTCGACGACCACGTCTTTGACCTCGCCATAGACCATGCGGTAGCCCAGGCTGCCCTTGGTCATCAGGGTGTTGTAGGTGAAGGCGACGTCTTGCGCGGTGATGGGGCTGTCATCGGCAAAGCGGGCCTTGGGGTTCAGGTAAAAGCGCACCCAGAGGCCGTCCGGGTCGCGTTCCATCTTTTGCGCGATCAGGCCATAGACGGTGTAAGGCTCGTCCAGAGAACGGAACGCCAGGGGCGCGTACAACCAGTCATCCACCTGTGCAACGCCGGTGCCTTGGTCGATGTAAGGGACGATGTAATTGAACTGGCCGATTTCCATCGAGGCCCGGCTCAGCGAGCCGCCTTTGGGCGCGTCGGGATTGACGTAATCGAAGTGCTGGAAGTTGTCCGGGTATTTGGCTGCTTCGCCGTACACCGTCAGTGCCTGGCTGGGCGCGGCGCTCACACTCAGGCACAGGCACGACAGCGCAGGCACCAGCAGTGAACGAAGCAGGGGCAGGAAGAGTGAAGACATGATGGGGTTTCCTTGTACCGCGTGTGGAGCCCTGCAGGAGCGAGTCTCGCGATCTTTATTGAAGGTCAAAAGATCGCGAGGCAAGCCTGCTCCAACAGGGTGTTATCACTTAGAAGTGGTAAGTCGCACGGGCGAAGAAGGTACGGCCCATTGGGTCACCGTAACGAGGGTCGTAACCGCTCTGGAAGTTGTAAGCCTGGTTGGAGAACGGCGGGTTGCGGTCAAACATGTTTTTGACGCCTACATCCAGATCCACGGTTTTGTTGAAGGTGTAGCCACCCGAGATGTCCCACAGGGCGTAAGACGCTACGCGTGAGTGAGTGTCGGTGTCGTAGTCGTTGTAACCGCTGGTGAAGCGGTTAACCAGCGAGGCGCGGTATGGGCCCAGGTTCCAGGTACCGCTCAACACGTGTTTCCAGCGGGCGATCACGCCAGTGCCTTCAAACGCACCGACGTTGTCGGTGTAGTTGCCGCCAATGGTGGTCTGGTAGTCATAGCGCGACACGTAGGTGCCTTGCAGACCCAGGCCGAACTGGCCATACGGGGTGTTCGGGAACTTGTAGTCGAGGCTGACATCGACACCGCTGGTTTTCACTGCGCCCAGGTTGGCAAGGCCGGTCTGAACGTAGTTGAGCGAACCGTCGGCGTTGCGGATGTAGCGATCGGCGTAGGTGTTCGGATCGTCAAAGACGGTAGATTCCGGGAACTCGGCGATCTGGTTGGCGATGTGGATCCACCAGAAGTCCAGGCCCATCGACAGGTTGCGCACTGGCTGGTAGACAAAGCCCAGGGTCAGGTTGCGCGCCTTCTCGGGGGACAGGTCGGTGTTGCCGCCGGTGCGGTTATGGAACTGCTGGCCGCAGTCACGTGCCGCGTTGCCGCCAGGTTGCACCACGCCGCCGGTACACAGTTTAGGGTCGTTGTAGTAGCCCTGGGTGTAAGTGGTGTATTGCGGGTTGTACAACTCATACAGCGACGGCGCCCGGAAACCTTCGCTGTACGCGCCACGCACCACCAGTTCTTTGATCGGCTGGTAGCGGAACGAGTATTTCGGGTTGGTGGTGCTGCCAAAGTCGCTGTATTTGTCGTGACGCACGGCAGCCGACAGTTCGAGGCTGTCCAGTACCGGCACGTTCAACTCGGTGTACACCGCTTTGACGTTGCGATCGCCCTTGACGCTGCCGTCCGGGTCGACGCCCAGGCTGGAGATATCCGCCGCGTATTGCTCGTAGCTCTGATGGAAGTTCTCCTGACGGAACTCGCCACCGATGGCCAGACCCGAAGGGCCGGCACCGAACCAGTCGCCGATTTCACGGCTCATGCGTCCGTCCAGCCCGGTCACCCGGCCGACCGACGAGGAGTACTGGCCGTGGTACTGGTTGGCGTCAATCAACGCCTGGCCAGCCGCGGTTTGCGGGCCGAACGGGTTGATGATGCCGTCGGCGATGCCATTGATCATGGCCGCGTCGCTGACATAACCGCCGGTCACGCTGGAGATCACTTTGTTTTCGTTGTACGAGGCGCCGGCGTTGTAGTCCCAGCCCTGCACGGTGCCGTCAAAGCTCAGGACCAGACGCTGGCTGGTGTTCTGGTCGCGGGACTGGCGAGCACCGGCGGCGGTTTCACGCCAGTTAAAGTCGATCGGTTGGGTCGGATCGAAGTTGGGGTTGGTGGAGGCCGGGGTAATGCCTTTGCCAGGGTAGAACGGTGACGACGGGTCCATCGTCATGCCGGTCAGTGGTGCAGGGCCGACTTGGGTGGAGTTGTTGTTGCGGGCAAAGAAGTATTCGAGGTTGACGTTGTCATCATCGGTGAGCTTGCCGGTGGCCTTGCCGAAGAACGAGGTTTTTTCGGTGGCGGGCAGCAGGTCGATGTAGTTGCGGGTGTCGAAGCGGCACACGCCCTGGCGCGAGACCAGGTCAGGGCCATTACAGTTGCCCGAGGACAGCGGGTTGGAGCTGACGCCGTTCTGGCTGTAGTTGGCCGGATAGGACGTGCCGGAGGTCTGGTCCAGGCCACGGCCCGGCGCATAGGTGGTGGCAAAGGTACGATCTTTGGCGCGCAGATCGTCCTGTTTGTTGTAGCCGAACACGCCCATGACGTTGAAGCGGTCTTTGTCGAGGTCGCCATAGCCCCAGCTGGCGCTGAGGTCTTTGGAGCCGCCGCCGCCACCGCTGGCGTCAGCGCCTTCCCCGCCCAGCGAGAGGGTGCCGTCGGTCAACGATTTTTTGGTGATGAAGTTTATGACCCCGCCGATGGCGTCAGTGCCGTACAAGGCGGATGCGCCGTCGCGCAGCACCTCGACACGGTCAATGGCGGCAAACGGAATGGTGTTCAGGTCGACGGCTGAGCCATCGATGGCGTTGTTGCCCAAGCGGCGGCCGTTGAGCAGCACCAGGGTTTTGTTGGCACCGATACCGCGCATGTCGGCAAAGCTCGAACCGCCTGTAGCGGCGCCCACCGAACTGGCCGGGTTACGAATCGACTGGTTGCCCGAGACGCGCTGAAGGATCTGCTCTGTGGTGGTCACGCCTTCGTTGCGCAGTTGATCGGCGCGCAGAATGGTGATGGGCACGGCGGTTTCTGCGTCAACCCGGCGGATCGCCGAGCCGGTCACTTCAACACGATCCAGCTGCGTGGTAGGAGCGGGGGCCGCCGTTGCATCGGCGCTCACGGCGGCGCTGCTGACGGCACTGCCTGCGTCGTCGGACACGGTGGCTTCTGCTGCCTGCAACTGGCCTGCGCTCATCCCCAGAGCAACCAGATACAGCGGCACAAAACGATGCCGCTGCAAGCTTGCAACGAGCGGTTTGAGGGTGAAACCTGAACTCTTCATCTGCATGGTTATTTCCGACTTTTTCAGACGATTATTGGAATGGCCTTGTGAGCCCTCATGACTCCAGTTGGGTTGTGTCGACCCGTGGCAAAACACTTTTTTCAAGCAAGCCGCTCCCCAGCGCGGACTGACAGCGTTCGCGCGCGGCATGGTTACAGCGGGGTTAGTGCGTAGTTTTTACGTTAATCAACATCAAAAGCCCCTCACCCTGGCCCTCTCCCGGAGGCGGCTTCAAGACCACCACCCATCAGCTCCCTCTCCCTTTGGGAGAGGGTTGGGGCGAGGGTTAAGGGCGCGCCCAATCCTGAGATCACCGAGCCGTCATCACCGAAATCTTGGTGATGCCCGAGCGCTCAATCGAGGCCATGGCCTTGGCCACTTGCCCGTAATTGACGCCTTCGTCAGCCTGGAGCTGAACCCGTACTTCCGGGTCTTGGGCCTTGACGTCCTGCAGGCTTTTTTCCAGCAGCTCGGGGGCCACTTCGTTCTTGGCCAGGAAGAACTTGCCGTCCTGATCCACGCTGACCACCACCGGGTCTTTCTTTTTCTCGGTGGCCACGGCGTCGGTCTTGGGCAGGTTGATCTTGATGGCGTTGGTCATCATCGGCGTGGTCACAATGAACACCACCAGCAGTACCAGCATCACGTCCACCAGCGGGGTGACGTTCATTTCACTGAGCACTTCATCGCTGTCTTGAGTTGAGAAAGACATCAGCTTGCCTCCCGCACGGCGGTGCGCTTGGTGGAAATGGCCTGGCGGTCGATGGCGAAAGCGCTGCGCTGGGCGAGGGCGTCGAAGTCGTGGGCAAAGTCATCCATGGTGGCCGAGGCCATTTTCAGGCGACGCAGGAAGAAGTTGTAAATCAGCACCGCAGGCACGGCCACGGCAATCCCCACGCCGGTGGCAATCAGGGCGTGGCCGATGGGGCCAGCAACGGTTTCCAGGCTGGCGGAACCGCTGGCGCCGATGCTTTGCAAGGCTTCCATGATCCCCCAGACGGTCCCGAACAGGCCGATGAAGGGCGCGGTGCTGCCGATACTGGCGAGAATCGCCTGGCCGCTTTCCAGGGCGCGGCGTTCTTTCTGGATTTGCTGGCGCAGGTTGCGCTCCAGGCGATCGGCGCGGTTGATGGTATTGGCCAGTTGCTGGGTGGTGCGTGGCGTGTCGTCGACAATCATGGCTTCAAAGCCGCTGTTGGCGATGCGGGCCAGGGCGCCGGGGTACTGGCTGGCATGTTCGGCGGCGGTGAGCAGATCAGGGGCGGCCCAGAAAGCTTTGGTGAACTGGTTGTTCTGGGCTTTCTGACGCAGGTATTGCGATGACTTGATGAGCAGCAAGGCCCAACTCACCACCGAAAAAAGCACCAAGGCCCAAAGTACCCCAGGGACAATCATGGAAGACAGAGACTCGTTCATGGCTATACCTCGCACTGCGGTTAAATAACGCGCTAATTAATAAGTGTCGGAACCCGGCGGGGTTATTCCGGCAATTTGAAAGCAATGGTCTGGGTGGCGAACCCTTCTATGGGCGTGTCCCCGCGTTTGGCCGGGACAAACTTCCAGTTACGTACAGCGGCGACGGCGGCGTCATCCAGCGCTTGTTTGCCGCTGGACTTGATGACCTCCACCGAGCCTGCGCGGCCGTTAGGCAGCACCTTGATCCGCAGCCCTACCGAGCCTTCCCAGTTACGCCGCAAGGCGATGGAGGGGTATTCCGGTGGCGGGTTGCCGAGGCTGGCCAGCCCCGAAATGGCCGCTGTCTCCTTGGCCGGGCCTGGCGCTGCGGCCGGGGCGGCGGGTGCAGCAGGCGCCGCGGGTGCTGGTGGCGCTACCGGAGCCGGTGGCGCAGGCTTGACCGGTTGCGGCTTTTGCACCGGCTTGGGTTTGACCACCGGCTTGGGTTTTTCGATGGGCTTGGGCTTCTCCACGGGTTTGGGCGGTGGCTTGAGCGCATCTTCATCTTCTGGCGGCGCCACGGGCTCCGGCGGTGGCGGTGGTGGAGGCGGCTCTTCGACCGGCGGGGCCGGTGGCGCAGGGCTGCTCAGTTCCACGGTCATTTCCGGGATTTCAGGTGGCGTAATCACCGGCTCGGCCTTGGCGCGCTGGAAAAACCACCAGGCGCTGCCATGCAGCAACACAACCACACCCACCAACAATAAAATGCGCGGCTTGCTCAGCCCGCCCGGCTGTGAGGTGTTGGGCACATGGGGGATATGTGTCCACTGTTGAACATGCTCAGCTGCCAATAGCGGGGCTGGCCGTTCTTTATGTTTTACCTCGTCACTCATTAAGAGTCCCTCGACAAAATGAAGGGCAATAAGGCTCCGTTCGCCCTTGCGTGCAGGGACGAGAACTAGTCGTTCAACGGTTGTTTCAATGGCGCACTGACAGGTGAATGTTTGCCTGTCAAAAGGCCTTAATCACTGCGCGAATAAAGGGTCATGTTGAGCTCCTGTTGGTTAAGTCAACGGATCCGGATTTTTTGTAAGAATTCGTTAAATTATGTATTGCAACGGCTATGCCAACAGTCAAAAAAAAGCCGCTTTGTCGGGTGGATATTTAAGCGCCAAGAGGCAGTTTTGTGCCTTAAGCCACGTTAATAAGTGCTGAACTTAATTAACGCGGCTTAATAGCGGTTTTGAACTTGAGTTATAAACGTTGATAATCAATTTCTTTGTCTGACAATCTGACGAAAGTTAGGGGTTGTCAAAAAAAGTGCACCAAAGTAAGAGTGCGTGCCTATAAACAGTGCGGCCTTATAAGGTCAGGGTTAAACGTTCTACCAGCGCGCCCGGCAGTACATGACTGTTCAGGCTGCGCCGCTCATAAGTCCCCGAATCGATGCACAGCGTTTGCTCGCGGGTCAGGGCCAGCAAGTTGCTGCCGAGCAGGTTGTACAGGCTGTCATCGAACCGCATGGTTTCGATGGGTGCGACGATGCGCCCGTTCTCCACCCAAAAGGTAGCAAAGCGGGTCATGCCGGTCAGGCTGGCAGAGCCCACATCCGAATAGTTCAGGTACCACAAGTTACTGATGTACAAGCCGGTTCCCAGTTCGCGCAGCACGTCGCTACTGGCCAGTTCGCCGGGCGCCATGACCAGCGAGTGGGGCATTTCCCTGCGGTCGGCACCATTGGCTTGCATGCCGTATTCAGCGGCCGAGCGTGAGCTGACCAGTTGCCCGACCAGCTTTCCGGCCTGGATCAGGTCGATGTCCTGACGTGCTGTGCCGTCCGGGCCGAAGCCGGGCTCAAAGCCGGTGGACGGTTGTTCGCGCAGGCTGACCAAGGGTGATAACTGCTGTTTACCGAGTTGCAACTGCTGCAATGCGCTCTGGCGGTTGGCAAAGGCCTTGGCTGAAAATGCGTCATAACTGAGCAAACCCAGCACTTCCTCCAGTGCCGCAGGGGCCAGATAAGCGCGGTACTGCCCCGGTTTGAGGCTGATGCGCGGTGTGCTCAGGTGCTTGAGTTGCTCACGGGCCTGAACAAACACGTCACTTAACGCTTGAGCATCCCACGTGGCTGAACCGTATGTGCTTTTAACTGCTTCACCACTGGCATCAAACAGGCTCCAGTCGAACAGCGCGTTGGCACATTGATGCCAACCGTAAGCCCCCCAGCTATTGGCGAAGCCGCGATACAGCGTGCCACCGGCATAAATGCCGACCATGTCCAGGCCCTGGCTCAAGTCGCAGATCGTGTCGATAACCTGTTGCAGCTCGGGAACCTGCCCCGGCACTTGTCGTTCTGTGCTCCATTCTTGCGTGTCGAGTAATAAATACGGGTCGGCAGGCAACACATCGAGCAGTTCGCGAAGCTCGGTCAGGGTGTGCCCGAGAGTGACGGCATCCTGTGCAAAATCGCCGCTCAAGTTAAGTTGCGCGCTGCTGTGGCGTTCGCCGCGGATCAGCCGCAAGGTCAATTCAAGTTGTAGCACCGGGTAAGCCTGGCGCACTTTGCCGTGGTTGAAACGCACGAACTGGCTGTCTTCAGCTTCAAACCACAGGGTGAACTGTTCATCGGTGTGCAACTGGCCCTTGAGCCAGTGTTCCAGCGTCTTGAACGCGCTGGCGAATTGGCAATTGCTCATCAGGCCTGGCCTCCGAATACATCTATTTGACTAAACACACAGGCCGGAGAAGCGTGGCCCACGGTGACAACCTGATTGGGTTCGCCTTTGCCGCAATTGGGTGTGCCCATGATCTGGTGGGTCGAGGCGTCGCCCACGGCGCTCAAGTTGCGCCAGAACTGCGATGAAATGCCCCGATAATTCGGGTTTTTAACCACGGCCCCCAGCTCGCCGTTTTCGATCAACTGGCCCCATTCGCAGCCGAACTGGAACTTGTTGCGCGCATCATCGATCGACCACGAGCGATTGCTGGCCATCAGGATGCCGTGCTCAATGCCGCCAATCAGTTGCTCCATCGACTGGTCGCCGGGTTCGATATTGAGGTTAGCCATGCGGTCAATCGGTGCCCGGTTCCAGCTGCAGGCGCGGCTGTTGGCGACGCCCGGCAAGTCGCTGCGGGCCTGGGACAGTGCGCCGCCCATGGGCCGCTGCAAAATCCCCTGGCTGATCAGCAAGTGTTTTTCGGCCTGCAAGCCTTCGTCGTCGTGGCTGTAGCTCACCAGTTCGCCGGGCACGCCGGGGTCGAAGCTGACATTCAGCAGGTCAGAGCCGTAACGGTAATGGCCAAACATGTCGGGCGTGACGAAGCTGGTGCCGGCGTAGTTGCGCTCATCACCGAGGATGCGGTCCAGTTCCAGCGGGTGGCCGATGGATTCATGGATCTGCAGGATCATTTGATCCGGCATCAGCAGCACGTCCCGCGGGCCTTGCGGTGTGTTCGGGGCCAGTAGCAGTTGCAGGGCCTCGTCAGCGACGCGACGGGCCTGCTCGCTCAGTGCCGATTGAGTGACCACATTAGCGCCGCCTTGCTGGGCAAGGCTGTAGGTGCGGCGCTGGCTTTGCTGGCCGTCAAAAGCATTGACGCCCACCTCGGGGTACAGCTGCTGCTGGTTGCGCAGAATGTCATTGCCCTGGTTATCCAGATACAGCTGTTGTTCTTGCACCACACGCAAACGAGCGGACCAGTGCACCAGTCGCGGGTCGCCGGGGACGCTCTGCGAGGTTTCCATTAACAAGGCCAGCCAGTCGGCGGTGTCCGGCAGCGGCAGGTCCAGATCGGGTGAGCGGTAATGCGCCTGTACATCCCGTGTTTGTGGGGCAGGGTAGTGCAGCAAGCTGCGCCCCAGCAGTGATTTGGCCGTGTTTTGGGCGCGCTCAAGTGCCTGTTGCAACCCCGGCGCGCTGATATCGCTGGTGGCTGCAAAGGCCTGTTGGCCGTCAATGTGTACGCAGACCATAACCCCGCAACTATGACGCCGTGCGGGCGGTTCAATAACATTGCGCGACACGCCCAATGTGTGCGCTTGTTGTTCAACCAGGCGCAATGAAATAAAGCCGGGCATATCGGCACATGTTTGCATGAATCGTCTGAGTGACGATTGTGCGTGACTCATGATGAGTGTCCTTTCAAGTGCAAAGCACTGCGTGTTAATGGCGAGGGCTTTGGGTTAATAAGTTAATAAAAGGCGGCCTTAAAAGTGCCTTGGAAGTTATGTAACTAATATTTCATCTTCACGGGCATCTTTTTCACTTAACAAACCGTCGGATTGGTGTTGCCACAGCCGGTAATAGAGGCCTTTAAGTTCCAGTAAGTGTGAGTGACTGCCGTCTTCAACAATCAGGCCTTTATCCAGCACCACGATCCGATCCAGATGCGCAATGGTCGACAGCCGGTGCGCAACAACCAGTACGGTTTTGTCCGCCATGATGTCGTCCAGGCTGCTTTGAATCAGGCTTTCGGTTTCGGAGTCGAGGCTGGCGGTGGCTTCGTCGAGTACCAGGATCGGCGCGTTCTTGAGCAAGGCGCGGGCAATGGCGATGCGCTGGCGCTGACCGCCCGACAACTTGACCCCGCGCTCACCGATCAAGGCGTCATAGCCGTCTTGCATGTGCAGGATGAAGTCATGGGCGTGGGCACGTTTGGCCGCCAGCACAATGGCCGATTCGTCTGCATCAACGTCGCCATAACCGATGTTTTCCCGCAGGGAGCGGTGAAACAGGCCCGGCTCTTGCGGGATCAAGCCGATGTGGCTGTGCAGCGATTGCTGGGTCATGCCCTGAATATCAACGCCGTCGACTTCGACCTGACCTTTTTGCGGGTCGTAGGCGCGCAGCAACAGGTTGAGCAACGTCGATTTGCCCGAACCCGAAAGGCCGACAATCCCGACGCGCTGGCCAGCTGCAATGTTCAGGTTGAAGTGTTTGAAGATCGGCTTGTCCGGGCTGTAGCCGAAATTCACGTTACGAAACCGGATAGCGCCTTTTTCGATGCGTGCGGGCAGGGCATCGGTGCGGTCCGGCATTTCGTGGGGCTTGAGCAGGATGTCGATGCTGTTCTGGATGTTGCCGATAAACTCGAAAAAGTGCATGAACTGCATGCTTAGAAAGCTGCACTGGGCCACGATCATCAAACCCAGCGTGGCCACCATCACCAATTGGCCGACGTCGATCTTGCCCAGGTGCCACAGATACAGAGCAACGGCCACCAGGCCAACGCGCAACACAATCGACAAGCTGTCTTGCAGCAGGCGGATTTTCTCCTGGTAGAAAAACGAGCGCTGCGCCGCTTCTTTTTCTTGGGTCTGGTAGCGGTTCAGGTAGTCGAGTTCAAAGTCCTGGCGGGCAAACAGGCGGATGCTGGCCAGATTGCTGACCGCGTCGACAATTTTGCCGGTGGTCACGCTGCGTGCCTTGGCATGATCTGCGGCCAGTACTTGCGCCTTGCGTGACAGTACAAACGCCAGCAACGTATAGGCCAGCACCCACACCAGCAGGCCTAGCCCCAGCCAGGGTGAGGCCAATGTCAGCAACACCAGGCTGGTGACCAGTACCACCAGAATGGGGAGCATTTCGACGACCAGTGCCCAAGTGATCTCCAGCAGGCCAATGCTGCCTTCGCCGATGCGGTGGGCCAGGCTGCCGGCAAAATGCTCACCGAAATAGCGGGCCGAATGGCGCTGCAAATAGGCGAACAGGTCACGCACGATGCGTATTTTTTGCTGCGGCCGGACCATGATCATGCACAGCGTGGCGCCTCGGGCGCAGAGCATTTGCGCCACGGCCAGGCCAAACAGCAGGCCCAGCGCGGGCAAGCTGGCCTGCCACAGGTCGGCGTGGTCCCACAGGCCGTCACTTACAGCGCCGGTGATGCGGCCGATGGCATAGGGCATGAGGGTGGCGGTCATTGCTGCGCCGATTTGCAGCGCCGCGATTGCCCAATACCAGCGCGGGTACAGGCGCACGTAATGCCACACATAGGCCCAAGGCCGTTTGGGAGGAACGGTAATAGCGTCAAATTCAGACATGTCTGACCTTTTTTCAAAGCAAAGCGGTCCGCGTTGGCTGCTCGCGAAGAGACGGCCAATGAGGGGGCGTGCAGGTGAAAAGCGTCTATCAGGTGATAGCGCAGCTCAGGCTATGTATCGATGCCGGGCGGGGTACACGAAGCGAACGCGCAGGCGTAAAGGCGGGGGAGTATTTGCAGCGAGTGCACATCAGACATCGTTGTTATTCCTTATGTACAGCTGATCAATGGCATGACTTTTGGTCTGCCGTTGCACTGAATGTGGACAGTTTTTACGTCCGCGGTCGCAATTGGTGCGGGTTACGCACCCCGGAAGCTGTGTTTTCAACCGGTGAATTGCCAACGCCCAATGACAAGGAAAATCTGTGCCAGTTTTGGTAAAACTTTGTAAAAAATTAACGCTTCCTTGTAGGAGGGGCCGCCCCGTCCTCGACGCCGCGCTGTCGCGCAGCAAACAGGCCGCCGAGTATCTTCAGCATCCCCCAATCGGTTCCCTCTCCTTCGGGAGAGGGCTAGGGTGAGGGGGCTCTTGACTTGAGTACATATACGTTGCTGCGGCAACGGCCACTTAGGGTTCCGGCCTTACGCCGCGTCACTTTGCAAAAGCGGCAAAGTAACCAAAACGCTTTTGCCCCTACCCCTCGGTGCCTCGCTTTGGCTCGGCATGCCCTCACCACAGGCCTTGCTCCGTAGGCCCGCCGCGATCGGCCATCCATGGCCGTGTCGCGGCTAACCCGGCGTCCTGCCGGGTTACCCACTGCGCAAAACCTGCGTTCGGCCAGCGTGGTTTAATGGGGCCTTTTAGATCAAGATCAAAAGCAAGATCTAGATCAAAAGATCGCGAGGCAAGCTCGCTCCTACAGGGTGGTGGGTCAGGGGGTTACGCTGCTCGCCTGTAACAGCTCGCGGGTGTACGGGTGTTGCGGGTTGCCGAACAGGCTTTGCGCGTTGCCTTGCTCCACCACTTTGCCGTCCTTGATCACGATCATGTCGTGGGCCAGTGCATGCACCACCGCCAGGTCGTGGCTGATAAACAGGTAGGTCAGGCCGTGTTTGGCCTGTAAGTCACGCAGCAAGTCCACCACTTGTTTTTGCACGGTGCGGTCCAGCGCCGAGGTCGGTTCGTCGAGCAGGATCAACTCCGGTTCCATGATCAACGCCCGGGCGATGGAGATGCGCTGGCGTTGACCGCCCGAAAATTCATGCGGGTAGCGGTGGCGGCTTTCCGGGTCGAGCCCGACCTCTTGCAGTACGCGGATCACCGCGGCTTCACGTTCCTGCACGGTGCCGATGTTGTGGGCCAGCAAACCCTCGCTGATGATCTGCTGCACCGACATGCGCGGGCTCAAGCTTCCAAACGGGTCTTGAAATACCACCTGCATATGGCGCCTTAACGGCCGCAGTTGGTCTTGGTTGAGGGCACCGAGTTGCTGGCCGTCGAGTCGGATAGACCCTTGCGATTCCACCAGCCGCAGCACCGCCTGGCCGAGGGTGGATTTGCCTGAGCCCGACTCACCAACAATGCCCAGGGTGCGGCCTTTTTTCAGCTCAAAACTGACCCCGTCCACGGCCTTGACGTAATGCCGCTCGCGGCTGAATAACGACTTGGGTAAAGGGAACCAGACCTTGAGGTTGTCGACCTGGAGCAGGTTGCCTGGATCGTCAGCAGGCACCGGGCTGCCGCTGGGCTCGGCCTCGATCAGCATGCGGCTGTAGGGGTGTTGCGGGGCTTTGAACAAATCCTCGCAGGTGGCCTGCTCGACAATTTCACCGCCGCGCATCACGCACACCCGCTGGGCGATTTTGCGCACCAGATTGAGGTCGTGACTGATCAGCAGCAACGACATGCCCAGACGCTGTTGCAGGTCGATCAACAGCTCGAGGATTTTTTGCTGCACGGTGACGTCCAGCGCGGTGGTCGGTTCATCAGCGATCAGCAACTCTGGCTCATTGGCCAGCGCCATGGCGATCATCACCCGCTGGCGTTGGCCGCCAGACAACTGATGGGGGTAGGCATTGAGGCGATGTTTCGGGTCGCGAATCCCCACCAGTTCCAGCAGTTCAAGGGTTCTGGCCCGTGCTTCGCGTTTTTTCAGGCCCTTGTGGGTGATCAATACTTCGCTGACTTGTTTTTCGACGGTGTGCAGCGGGTTGAGCGAGGTCATCGGCTCCTGGAAAATCATCGCGATGCGGTTGCCGCGCAGGCTGCGCAGTTGCGCAGGGCTGGCGCTTACCAGGTCGATGCCGTTGTAGCGGATGCTGCCTTGGGTTTCGACGTTTTTACCCGGCAACAGGCGCAGGATCGAGTGCGCCGTCACCGACTTGCCCGAGCCCGACTCGCCCACCAGTGCCAGGCACTCGCCACGGCGGATATCCAGGTTGACCCCGTGCACCACTTCACGCCCGGCAAAGCCAACGCGCAGGTCACGTATTTCGATCAGTGTGTCGCTCATCTCAACTCCTTGGATCAAACGCGTCACGGCAGGCTTCGCCGATAAACACCAGTAGCGACAAAATCAGTGCCAGCACACAAAACGCGGTCAGGCCCAGCCATGGGGCTTGCAGATTGCGCTTGGCCTGGCCGATCAGTTCACCCAGCGAGGCGGTGCCGGGCGGCATGCCAAAGCCGAGAAAGTCCAGAGCGGTGAGGGTGGCAATTGCGCCGGTCAAAATAAACGGGATGTAGGTCAGGGTCGAAGTCATGGCGTTAGGCAGAATGTGCCGGCGCATCAGCGCACCATTGGTCAAGCCCAAGGCCCGGGCGGCTTTGACGTATTCGAGGTTGCGCCCGCGCAGGAACTCGGCGCGCACTACGTCAACCAACGCCAGCCAGCTGAACAGCGCCATGATGCCCAGCAACCACCAAAAGCTCGGGGCGATAAAACCCGAGAGGATGATCAGCAGATACAGCACTGGCAGCCCGGCCCAGACCTCTTGCAGGCGCTGGCCGATCAAGTCCACCAGGCCGCCGTAAAAGCCCTGCAGGGCGCCCGCCGTGATGCCCACCAGCGCACTGATGGCGGTGAGGATCAAGGCAAACAGGATCGAAATCCGCGCGCCAAAGATCACCCGCGCCAGCACGTCGCGGGCCTGCTCATCGGTGCCCAGCCAGTTGCTGCTGCTGGGCGGGCTTGGGGAGGGCACCTTGAGGTCGTAGTTGACCGTGTCGGAACTGAACGGGATGGGCGCAAAGAGCATCCAGCCGCCTTGCCCGGTGATGAGTGTCTGCACGTATTCGCTGCGGTAGTCCGGTTCGAAAGGCAGTTCGCCGCCGAAGTCGGTTTCAAGGTGGCTGGAGACAATCGGGAAATACCACTGGTCTTTGAAGTGAATGGCCAAGGGTTTGTCGTTGGCGATCAATTCGCCGCACAGGCAGACCACAAACAGGCCGATAAACAGCCACAGCGACCACCAGCCCCGGCGATTGGCCTTGAAGTGGGCGAAGCGCCGACGGCTCAGGGGAGAGAGGGTAAACATCAGGCATTCCTCGCCGAGAAGTCGATACGGGGGTCGAGCAGGGTGTAGCAAATGTCACCGATCAACTTGATCAACAGCCCGAACAGGGTGAACAGAAACAGCGTGCCAAACACCACCGGGTAATCGCGGGATATCGCCGCCTCGTAGCTCATGCGGCCGATGCCATCGAGGTTGAAGATGGTTTCGATCAGCAAGGAACCGGCAAAGAACACTTCGATCAGCGCCTGCGGCACGCCGGCCACCACCAGCAACATGGCGTTGCGTAACACATGGCCGTAGAGCACGCGTTTTTCGGTCAGGCCTTTGGCCCGCGCAGTGACCACGTACTGGCGACTGATTTCATTCAAGAAGCTGTTTTTGGTGAGGATGGTCAGGGTGGCAAAACCGCCGATCACCAGCGCGCTTACCGGCAAGACCATGTGCCACAGGTAGTCGGCGATCTTGCCGAAAAAGCTCAGGCTGTCGAAGTCGTCCGAGACCATGCCCTGGATCGGAAACCAGCTCACATAACTGCCGCCCGCGAACACCACGATCAGCAAAATGGCAAACAGAAACGCGGGCATGGCGTAGCCAATGATGATCGCGGTGCTGGTCCACACATCAAACGTGCTGCCGTTGTGAATGGCCTTGCGAATCCCCAGCGGGATCGAGATCAGGTAGGTGATGAGGGTGGCCCATAAGCCTAGCGAGATCGACACCGGGAGCTTTTGCAAGATCAGGTCAGTGACCTTGGCCCCCCGGAAAAAGCTGTTGCCGAAATCCAGTTGCGCGTAGTTCTTGAGCATCAGCCACAAGCGCTCGTGCATGGGTTTGTCGAAGCCGTAATGTTTGGTGATTTCCTCGATCAGGGCCGGATCCAGGCCCCGGCTGCTGCGGCTGGCACCCGAACCCCCGGCGGCTATTTCACCACCGCCACCGCCTACTCCGGCGCCGCTGAAGCCTTGCAAACGGGCAATGGCTTGTTCAACCGGACCGCCGGGTGCGGCCTGCACAATCAGAAAATTCACCACCAGAATGCACAGCAAGGTGGGGATGATGAGCAACAAACGTCGACTGATGTAATGCAGCATCTCAATGCTCCTTCAACTGCGCGTTGGTTTGCGCGGTTTTGCTGACTTCCCACCAGGTGTCCAGGCCTTCATCGAACTTGGGTTCGATGGCCGGACGGCCGAAGCGGTTCTGGTACACGGTCGGGGTGCCGATGGAGTAGTAGTTGGGAATCATGTAGTAGCCCCATTGCAGCACGCGATCGAGGGCGCGGGCGTAATGCACCATCTCCTCGCGACTGTTGGCTTGCACCAGCCCGTCGAGCAGGGTGTCGACCGCCGGGTCGCGCAGCACAAATGAGTTGGACGAGCCAACCTGGGTGGCGCTGCCTGAGCCGAACATGTCGTACATCTCGCGGCCCGGCGAGACGATGGGTTGGCCGCTGCGCGGGAACGCCACCACGATCATGTCGTAGTCGCGCGCATTGAGGCGGTTGATGTACTGCGCGGAATCGACCTTGCGAATCTCCATGTTGATACCGATCTGCGCCAGGGTGCGTTTGTACGGCATGACCATGCGGTCAAAACCGCCCTGACCATCGAGGAAGGTGAACGTGAACGGTTGCCCTTGAGCATTCACCAGTTGGTTGTTCTTGGGCGTCCAGCCTGCCTCCTTGAGCAGCGCCAATGCTTGCAGCTGTTTGTCGCGGATGTAGCCGCTGCCGTCGGTTTTCGGCGCCTGATAGACCTGCGTGAAGACTTCATCGGGGATCTTGCCGCGCAGCGGTTCAAGAATTTCCAGCTCGCGGGCGTCGGGCAGGGCGGTGGCGGCCATGTCGCTTTTCGGGAAGTAGCTCTGCAGGCGCACATAGAAGTTGCGCATCATTTGTTTGTTGGTCCACTCAAAGTCCCACAACAGGCTCAACGCCTGGCGCACCCGGCGATCCTGGAACGCCGGGTTTTGCAGATTGAAGGCAAAGCCTTGGGGCGCGCCCGGTTTATCCTTGGCAAACACGCCTCGTTGCAAGCGTCCGTCGCTCAGCGCCGGGCTGTCGTAGCCGATGCTGAAGCCGGTGGCCGAGAATTCGCGGTTGTAATCAAACGCACCGGCTTTGAGCAGTTGCCGAGCGATGTCGGTGTCACTGTAGAAATTCACCGTCAGGCGGTCGAAGTTGTACAAGCCCTTGCTCATGGGCAAATCCTTGGCCCACCAGTCGGGGTTGCGTTGAAAACTGATGCTGCGGCCCGGGTCGACGTTGGACACGGTGTACGGGCCGCTGCCCAGGGGCGGTTCGAAGCCGCCGCCATTGGCGAAGTCGCGGGTTTTCCACCAGTGCTCGGGGAGAACATGCAGGCTGGCCAGGTCCAGAGCCAGAGTGCGGTTCTGGTTGCTTTTAAAGTCGAAGCGAATTTGCCTCGGGCCTTCGATGACCACGTCTTTGACCTCGCCGTAGAGCATGCGATAGCTCAGGCTGCCTTGGGTCATGAGGGTGTTGTAGGTAAAGGCGACGTCTTGCGCGGTGATGGGTGTGCCGTCGCTAAAACGAGCTTTAGGGTTGAGGTAAAAACGCACCCAAAGGCCGTCAGGGTCGCGCTCCATCTGTTGCGCTATCAAGCCGTAGACCGTGTAGGGCTCGTCCAGTGAGCGAAAGGCCAGGGGCTCATAGACCCACTGATCAACCTGCACGACGCCGGTGCCCTGGTCGACGTAGGGCACGATGTGGTTGAACTGGCCGATTTCCATTGCGGCCCGGCTCAGTGAGCCGCCTTTGGGCGCGTTGGGGTTAACAAATTCAAAATGCTTGAAGTCGGCGGGGTATTTGGCCGCCTCGCCATAGACCGTCATGGCCGGGCCGGGCGCAGCACTGACAGCCAGGCACACGCACGACAACGCGGGCACCAGCAGCGAGCGGAGCAGGGGCATGAAAAATGAAGGCATGATGGGGTTTCCTTGTGCCGCGTGTGGAGCCTGCTGGAACGAGCCTCGCGATCGTTTTTAACGATCAAAAGATCGCGAGGCAAGTTCGCTCTAACAGGGGGCTATCACTTAGAAGTGGTAAGTCGCACGGGCGAAGAAGGTACGGCCCAGTGGGTCGGTGTAGCGTGGATCGTAACCGCTCTGGAAGTTATAGGCTTGGTTGGTGAACGGCGGGTCGCGGTCAAACAGGTTTTTCACGCCCACGTCCAGATCGACGGTTTTGTCGAAGGTGTACCCAGCCGAAATATCCCATAAGGTGTACGACGCCACACGGCTGTGGGTGCTTGGGTCGAAGTCGTTGTAGGCGCTGGTGAAGCGGTTGACCAGCGAGCCACGGTAAGGCCCCAGGTTCCAGGTGCCGCTCAACACGTGTTTCCAGCGCGCGACTACGCCGACACCCTGGAAGTCACCCACGTTGTCGGTGTAGTTGCCGCCAATGGTGGTCTGGTAGTCGTAGCGAGTGACGTAGGTCCCTTGCAGGCCCAGGCCAAATTGACCGTAAGGCGTGTTGGGGAATTTGTAGTCGGCGCTGACATCGACACCGCTGGTTTTAACCGCACCCAAGTTGGCGTTGCCGGTTTGCACGTAGTTGATCGAGCCATCGGGGTTACGGATGTAACGGTCGGCATAGGCGTTTGGATCGTCAAATACTGTCGATTCCGGGAACTCGGCAATCTGGTTGGCGATGTGAATCCACCAGAAATCCAGGCCCACCGACAGGTCACGAACCGGTTGATAGACGAAGCCCAGGGTCAGGTTGCGCGCGGTTTCTGGCGACAGGTTGGTGTTGCCGCCAGTGCGACGGTGAAACTGTTGACCGCAATCGCGGCCCGCATCGCCGCCCGGTTGCACGGTGCCGTTGGTGCACAGTTTAGGGTCGTTATAGAAGCCCTGGGTGTAGGTCAGGTATTCGGGGTTGTACAGCTCATACAGCGAGGGCGCGCGGAAGCCTTCGCTGTACGCGCCGCGTACCACCAGCTCTTTGATCGGCTGGTAGCGGAACGAGTATTTCGGGTTGGTGGTGCTGCCAAAGTCGCTGTATTTGTCGTGACGCACGGCGGCCGACAGTTCCAGGGTGTCCAGCACCGGTACGTTCAGTTCGGTGTACACCGCCTTCACGTTACGGTCTGCCGAGACGCGGGCGTTAGGGTCGACGCCGAGGCTGGCCAGATCGTCTGCAAACGCTGCGTAGCTCTGCTGGTAAGCCTCGTGACGGTACTCGCCACCGATGGCCAGCCCGGCCGGGCCTGCGCCGAACCAGTCGCCGACTTCGCGGCTGGCACGGCCATCGATACCCGACACGCGCCCTACCGAAGAGATGTACTGACCACGGTACTGGCTGGCGTCGATCAGGCGCTGGCCGGCTGCGCTTTGCGGGCCGAACGGGTTGATGATGCCATTGGCGATCCCGTCGAGCATGGCTGAGTCGCTGACAAACCCGCCCGTGAGGCTTTCGGTGACCTGGTTCTGGTTGTACGACGCGCCGAGGTTGTAGTCCCAGCCCTTGGCCACGCCGTCAAAGCTCAGCACCACGCGCTGGCTGGTGTTCTGGTCTTTGGTTGAGCGCCCGCCCGCAGCGGTTTCGCGCCAGTTAAGGCCCACCGGTTGGCTGGGGTCAAAAGACGCGCTGGTGGAGCCGGGCGTGATGCCATTGCCCGGGAAGTACGGCGACGTCGGGTCCAGGGTGACGCCGACCAGGTTCGCCGGGGCAATGTTCACCGAGTTGTTGTTGCGCGCCCAGAAGTACTCCAGGTTGACGTTGTCGTCATCGGTGATCTTGCCGGTGGCGCGGCCGAAGAAGGAGGTCTTCTCGGTTTCAGGCAACAGGTCCAGGTAAGTGCGCGTGTTGTAGCGGCACACACCCTGGCGCGCGACCAGGTTAGGGCCGTCGCAGTTGCTGGCGGACAGCGGGTTGGTGGTCACGCCATTCTGGCTGTAGTTGGCCGGGTAGGAGACGCCGGAGGTCTGGTCCAGGCCGCGGCCGGGGACGTAACTTTTCGAGAACGAACGATCTGTGGCTTTCAAGCTGTCCTGCTTGTTGTAGCCGATCACGCCAAACACGTTGAAGCGGTCTTGCTCCAGGTCGCCGTAACCCCAGCTGGCGTTCAGGTCGTGACTGTTGCCGCCACCGCTGTGGCCGGGGGCTTCGCCGCCGAGGGTGAGGGTGCCGTCAGTCAGGGACTTTTTGGTGATGAAGTTGATCACCCCGCCGATGGCGTCGGTGCCGTACAACGCCGATGCGCCGTCGCGCAGAATCTCTACGCGGTCAATGGCCGCGAAGGGAATGGTGTTGATGTCGACGGCCGAGCCATCGATGGCGTTGTTGCCCAGGCGGCGGCCGTTGAGCAGCACCAGGGTTTTATTGGAGCCGATGCCGCGCATGTCGGCAAAGCTGGCGCCGCCCGATGAGGAACCCACGGAACTGGCCGCGTTGATCGTCGACTGGTTGCCGGTGACCCGCTGCAGGATTTGCGCCGTAGTGGTGACCCCTTCATTGCGCAGTTGTTCGATGTTGAGAATGGTAATGGGCACTGCCGTTTCGGCGTCTACCCGGCGAATGGCCGACCCTGTGACCTCGACGCGTTGCAGTTGTGTGGTGGGTGCAGCTGAATCATCTGTCGCAGGTGTTTCTGCCGCCTGAAGCTGGCCAGCGCTCATCCCCAGAGCGACCAGGTACAACGGCACCCAACGATGCCGTTGCAGGCTTGCAACCAATGGCTTTACGTTAAAACCAGAACGCTTACTCTGCATGGTTCCATCCGACTTTTTTAGATGTTTATTGGAATGGCCTTGTGGGCCCTCATGACTCCGGTTGGGTTGTGTCGACCCTGGCAAATCACTTTTTTCAAGCAAGCCGCTCCCCCAGTGCGGACAAACAGCGTCCGCACGCGGCCTTGGTAGTGCATGGTTACAACGGGATCTATTAACTAAGGCATGACAGCTCAATGTTAAGTTTTGTTAACTTTGATAAAGCAACCGGTGTGCCAATACGTTTAATTGATGTGAGTCATGTGAACTTTTTTATATTTTTTATATAAATAAGCAGCGCGGGGTATGCAGAAGGTTTTGAGCGGGGTTTTAAACAGGAACGGGTAGCGTGTGCATTGTCTGACAATCAGGCGGGCCGTGGCTTTGCTGTTAAAAATGGGACACCTTTGAAACACCTGTTTGACAGCAATGAGTACAGTAAAGTTATTGGGTTATAGCGTTAGTGTTAAAGGTTCTATGGGGGGAGGAGCGAGTTTGCCTCGCGATCTTTTGAATGTTTAAAAGATCGCGAGGCAAGCTCGCTCCTACAGAGGGGGTTAAAGTTCGGTAATGGTTTCGGGCTGGTCGATATCGCTTAATAAACCATCCGACTGGTGTTGCCATAAACGGTAATACAGACCTTGTTGTTCCAGCAGTTGTGCGTGGTTGCCATCTTCAACAATCGAGCCGTTATCCAGTACGACAATACGGTCCAGATGGGCGAGGGTGGACAGGCGATGGGCAACGACCAATACGGTCTTGTCGGCCATGATGTCGTCAAGGCTGTTCTGGATCAGGCTTTCGGTCTCGGAATCGAGGCTGGCGGTGGCTTCGTCCAGCACCAGGATCGGCGCGTTCTTGAGCAACGCCCGGGCAATGGCGATGCGCTGGCGTTGACCTCCTGACAGTTTGACCCCGCGTTCGCCAATCAAGGCGTCGTAGCCTTCGGGCATTTGCAGAATAAACTCGTGGGCATGCGCCCGTTGCGCGGCCTGGGCGATTTGTTCGTCGCTGGCCTGCACGTCGCCATAACCAATGTTCTCTCGCAGTGAACGGTGGAACAGCCCCGGCTCTTGCGGGATCAGGGCGATGTGCGTGTGCAGCGATTGCTGGGTCATCCCCAGCACATTCAGGCCATCGACTTCAATGGTGCCGCCCTGGGGATCATAGGAGCGTAACAACAGGTTGAGCAGGGTGGATTTGCCCGAGCCCGACAGGCCGACAATCCCGACCCGTTGCCCGGCCGGGATGTCCAGATTGAAGTGGCGGAAAATCGGTTTGCCGGGGTTGTAGCTGAAATCCACATTGCGAAAGTGGATCGAGCCTTTATCGATCAGCGCCGGTTGGGCGTCTTGGCGATCCGGCATTTCGTGGGGTTGCAGCAGGGTGTTGATGCTGTTTTCGATGTTGCCGACAAACTCGAAAAAGTGCATGAACTGCATGCTCAAGAAGCTGCACTGCGCCACGATCATCAGGCCCAGCGTGGCCACCATCACCAGTTGCCCGACATCAATCTTGCCAAGGTGCCACAGGTAC
This sequence comes from Pseudomonas helleri, assembly GCF_045830615.1. NCBI lineage: Bacteria > Pseudomonadati > Pseudomonadota > Gammaproteobacteria > Pseudomonadales > Pseudomonadaceae > Pseudomonas > Pseudomonas helleri. Next base: position 2,326,277 of record NZ_CP174501.1, read on the forward strand.
AGCGCCAGTGCTACAAGGCCCACGCGCAGCACGATGGACAGGCTGTCTTGCAGCAGGCGGATTTTTTCCTGGTAGAAGAACGAGCGTTGCGCAGCCTTTTTTTCGGTGGACTGGTAGCGGCTCAAATAGCCGAGTTCGAAGTCCTGGCGGGCGAACAGGCGGATGCTGCTGAGGTTGCTCACCGCATCGACGATTTTGCCGGTGGTGACGCTGCGGGTCTTGGCGTGGTCATTGGCCAGCACTTGAGCTTTGCGTGACAGCACGTATGCGAGCAATGAATAACTCACAACCCACACCAACAGGCCCAGACCGAGCCAGGGCGAGGCGAGGGTAAGCAGCACCAGACTGGTGGTCAGCACCACCAGAATCGGCAACATCTCGACGATCAATACCCACGTGGCATCCAGCAGGCCAATGCTGCCTTCGCTGATGCGCTGCGCCAGGCTGCCGGCAAAGTGTTCGCCGAAATAACGCGGTGAGTGCTGTTGCAGGTAGGCGAACAGGTCGCGGGTGATCTGCACCTTCTGTTGCGGGCGCACCATGATCATGCAGAAGGTCGCGCCGCGGGCAAACACCATCTGCGCCACGGCCAGGCCGAACAGCAGGCCGAGTGCCGGAAGGCTGGCCTGGAACAAATCGATGTGGTCCCACAGCCCTTCACTGACGGCGCCGGTGATGCGCCCGATGGCATACGGCATGAGGGTGGCGGTCATTGCCGCGCCGACCTGAAGCAAGGCAATGGCCCATTACCAACCGGGATTTTGGCGGATGTAATGCCAGACGAAAGCCGCCGGCCGTTTAGGTGGAACAGTGATAGCACCAAACTCAGACATGACTTCCCTTTACGTAGTCGCAGAAATGCAAGCGCGCAAACGCAAGAAAGAAATGTGCCAAGTTGTTACGTTGCTAACAAAAACCACCTGTAGTCGCTGCCGAAGGCTGCTAAGGGTTGCGAAGCAACCCGTTCCCCCCGTCAAACCATTCTTTTCGCAGCCTGCGGCAGCGACTACATGGCCAGGCGGCTTAACCGACGTTGATCAGGCTTTGCCGGCAGTGCAGGGTCAGTCTGGCGCCACCGCCTTTACGGCTGCCGACTTCAAGGTTAAAGCCGTGCAAATTGACAATGGCCGCCACGATGGACAAGCCCAGGCCAAAGCCACTGTGTTTGTCGTCACAGCGGTAGAAGCGCTGGAACACTGCCTCACGTTCGGCCTCGGGAATACCGGGGCCGGTGTCGAGCACCTCAATCAACGGGCTGCCTTCTTCGTTGGCGGCACGCAAGATCACTTCGCCGCCCGGCGGGGTGAATTTGATCGAGTTGCTCAACAGATTGGCCAGTGCCTCAAACAGCAAGGCGCGGTCACCGGTCATGCCGGGAAGCGCGGGCGGGGTGTCCAGAGTCAACGTGACCTGGCCTTCTTCCGCCAGTGGCAGGTAAAAATCGTACAGCTCCTGCAGCAAGGCCAGCGGGTCCAGCGGCAGGAAACCAGAGCGCCGTTGGTGGTCTTCCAGTTCAGAAATCCGCAACAGCCCACGAAAGCGCGCCATCAGGGTGTCGGTTTCACCAATCACTTCGTCCAGTTGCAGCGCCTCGGGCGAGCCTTCTGCCGCTTGCTGCTGAATCCGGTACAACTGCGCGCGCAGGCGGGTGAGCGGGGTGCGCAGGTCGTGGGCGATGTTGTCGCACACGCCTTTGACTTCGTGCATCAGCCGCTCTATGCGGTCGAGCATGGCGTTGACGATGGCGGCCAGCATGTCCAGTTCGTCACGCCGGTTGGACAGCGGCAAACGGTAGGTCAGGTCGCCCGAGACAATCGCCTCGGCACTGGCCTGGATCGCCCGAATGCGTTGCAACGGTCGCCGACGCAGCAGGTGCCAGCCCGCAATGCCGGGGATGATGGTCAGCGACAGGCCCCAGAACAGCGCGTGCAAGATGATCCGCGTCACCGCGAACAACGAGCCGTTATCGCGCACCAGAACCAGCAGGCGGCCATCTTGGGTTTGGGTGGCTACCGCGTCGCAACTGTCGCGCGGCAGGTCAGGGTCGTCAGAGTTGATGCAGTTGGCCAGTTCGTGGATCTGGCCATCGAGTGGCAGGTCCGGCGGAATGGCCAGGATCGGCCCGCTGATGGGCCGGTGTTGCGCATCGAACAGCCCATAAGCATCTACTGTTCGAAGATCGAACGTCATGCTGGTGGCGAGCGCGTCATCCAGTTGCTCGCCTGTAAAGCGGGCAAACAGGTGTTGGCGCTGCATCAGCGAATGCTTGGCCAGGTTGCCCAGGTAGTCCGAGACCTCGTAATACAGCACCCCCATGAGGATGCAGCTCCAGGCCACGAACAAAAAACTGTACAGCGCCAGCAGTCGGCTGCTGGAGGAGCGCCAGCCCTTAGAGGGGTTCGGCAATGACATAACCCGAGCCTCGAACGGTACGAATCAGGGGCACCAGGCCCGGCGGATCGATTTTTTTGCGCAAGCGACCAATGTGCACGTCGATGAGGTTGGTGCCAGGGTCAAAGTGATAGCCCCAGACTTCTTCGAAAATCATCATGCGCGAGAGGATTTGCCCGGTGTTGCGCATCAAAAATTCCAGCAGCTTGTACTCGGTGGGCAGCAGGCTCAGTTGCTGCTCGGCGCGGCTGGCCTCTCGGGTGATCAGGTTGAGCTCTAGGTCAGCGACCCGCAACGACGTTTCGTGCTTGTCGACCGGGCTTTTACGGCGCAGCAAGACTTCAACCCGGGCGGCCATTTCGTCGCTGGCGAAGGGTTTGGTCAGGTAGTCATCGCCGCCGGCGCGTAAACCACGTACCCGCTCGTCCACATCGGAGAGGGCGCTGATCATCAGAATCGGCGTGCTGACCCCAATAGTGCGCAGCGTGGTTACAATCGCCAGGCCGTCCAGCTCGGGGAGCATGCGGTCCAGGGTAATCAGGTCATAATCGCCACTCACGGCGCGAACCAGGCCCTCACGGCCATTGGCGACCCAGTCAACTTCCAGCCCGTGGCTACTCAATTCAGCCACGATCTCTTTCGCCGTTACGGCATCATCTTCGATGGTCAAAATGCGGGTCATACCGTCACCTGATTGGCCTTTGTCAGCAGTGAGCACATTTTGCCCACAAAAAGCTGAAACGTTTCTTAATAATTCTTCATGTTCAGCCCTGCGTCAGGATAGGGTAGCCGAGTGGTTGTTTGATGCCCGTACACTGTCGCGTTGAGGTATAAACCGTCAGCGCTTTTGATTTAGGACCCTGTGTTATGCAAACCCCCACGCAACGGCCGCTGTGGCAGATCTATCTGATCTTTCTGGCGCCGATGGTGCTGTCCAATTTTCTGCAAAGTTTTTCCGGCACCCTCAACGGGATTTATGTGGGTCAATTGCTCGGTACCCAGGCGCTGGCAGCGGTCTCGGGTATGTTTCCGATTGTGTTTTTCTTTATTGCGCTGGTTATCGGCCTGGGCGCCGGTGCCTCGGTGTTGATCGGTCAGGCCTGGGGTGCGCGTGAGACCTCGATGGTCAAACAGATCACCGGTGCCACGCTGACCTTGGGCGCGTTGGTCGGGTTGCTGGCGGCGGTGCTCGGCAGCCTCTTTGCGCGCCCGGCGATGCAGGCGCTGGGTACGCCGGTTGACGTGCTCGACGAGGCCGTTGGCTATGCGCGGGTGATGATGCTGATCATGCCGTTGCTGTTGGTGTTTATCCTCTTCACCCAGTTGCTGCGCGGGGTCAGTGACACTGTGTCACCGTTGTTGGCGTTGATGGTTTCAACGGCCGTGGGCTTGCTCCTGACCCCGGCGCTGATCCTCGGCTGGGCCGGTTTGCCGCAGATGGGCATCCAGAGCGCGGCGGTGGCGGGGCTGTTCGGTAACGTGCTGGCGATGGTGTTTTTGGTGTTGCGCTTACGCCATAAAAACCACGTGATGGCGCCGGATCGCGAATTGTGGCTGGCGTTGCGCCTGAACCGCGAAATCCTCGCCAAAGTGCTGCGCATCGGTTTGCCGACGGGCCTGCAAATGGTGGTGCTGTCGCTGTCGGAGCTGGTGATCCTGGCGCTGGTCAACAGCCATGGTTCGCAAGCCACAGCGGCGTATGGGGCGGTGACGCAAATCGTCAACTACGTGCAGTTTCCGGCCCTGTCGATTGCCATTACCGCGTCCATTCTTGGCGCACAAGCGATCGGTGCCGGGCGCATCGAGCGTATCGGGCCGATCTTGCGCACCGGCTTGTTGATCAACCTGTGCCTGACCGGCACCTTGATCCTGCTGGGGTATGTGTTGTCCGACTGGTTGCTGGGGTTGTTCATCACCGACGCGCAAGCGCACATGCGTGCCGGGCACCTGCTGCACATTATGCTCTGGAGCATTCTGGTGTTCGGCTTTCAGTCGGCCATTGGCGGCATCATGCGTGCCAGCGGCGTGGTGCTGGTGCCGATGAGCATCACCGTGTTTTGCGTGCTGTGCATCGAGCTGCCGGTGGCGTATGCGCTCAACGCGCACTTTGGGCTGGAAGGCGTGTGGATGGCCTTTCCGGTGACGTACATCGCGATGCTGATCATGCAGACCGCCTATTACCGACTGGTTTGGCGGCATAAACCGATTCAGCGGTTGGTCTAGGGCTGGCTTTTTGACTGGCGCTGCTTAAGATGGCCGACACTTGACTGTCATCGGCATGGGATCGGCGCCAATGTTGAACAAAGACACCATCTCTATCCAGTTGGTGCGCGAAGCGCTGTTGCAAAGCTGTGCAACCACCGGCGCCATGCACGAAGTGCTGCAAAAGGTCGGCATTGACCCGGCGCTGCTCGACGCGCCGCACGCGCGCGTGCCCGCCATTGCCTATGCACGCATGTGGCGGCTGTTGGCGCGGCGCCTTGATGACGAGTTTTTCGGCATGGACCCGCGCAAGCTGCGCGCGGGCAGCCTGGAGTTTATGTGCCGCTCGGCCATGGCCCAGCCCACCCTCGCGCAGGGCGTGGAGCTGGTGCTGGGTTTTTTGTCGCTGATGCTTGAGCGTTTGCCGGCGCGGCTGGTACGCCAGCAGAGCGTGGCCGAAATCGTCTTGCATGAGCCCGAAGGGCAGTCCAGCCGTGCCTTCACCTACTTTGCCTACTGGATGATCGTGCACGGCGTGACTTGCTGGCTGGCGGGGCGGCGGATTCCGATTCTGGCCATTGAGTTGCGCTGTGCCCAGCCTGATTACTGTGGCGACTATGAGGTGATGTTTTCCGAAAACCTGCGTTTTGATCGGCCGCGCACGCGGATGATCTTTGCGGCCGATTACCTGGATGCGCCGATCAAGCGCAGTAACGAAGAGTTGCAACGGTTTTTGGCCCAGGCCCCCGCCAATATCCTGGTCAAATACCGCGATCCACAAAGCCTGGCGAGCCAGATCAAACAAGACCTTCGACAGCTACCCGCCGAGCAGTGGCCTGAAACCCAAGGCATGGCGCAAAGCCTGTACCTGTCGGCTTCAACCTTGCGGCGACGTCTGGCCGAGGAGGGGCAAACCTTCCAGGGGCTCAAGGACGGCGTGCGTAAAGAGTTGGCGATTGGTTGGCTGGCTGAACCGGACCTCAGTTTTGCGGACATCGCCCTGCGTTTGGGCTTTGCCGATACCAGCTCGTTTTACAAAGCCTTTCGCAAATGGTCCGGTACCAACCCGGGGCACTACCGCAGTCTGATTTTGAGCGGTAGCTGAGGGATTACTTGTTCGCTTTGATGGTGGCTACATCTGCGGCTTTGACCTTGATGTGCTTGCCGGCGATATCCTCGAACTCATAAAAGCCGCTGGTACTTTTGGTGTTGGGCATGTCTTTGGTCAGGTACTGCGTGCCGTTTTGCAAGGTCACCACAGTGGGGGTTGCGCAACCAGCCAGTGCCAAAACCGCCACCATGACCACTGGCAAACCGATAATGCTGATCTTCATACGACGTGTACCTTGAACTGTCTGCGAATTAAGTGTTGAGCCCGCTGAACGCTACGTCTGGATCAGCGATGGAAAAAGGGCCGATTTTTTCAGCGCGCTTTATACCAACCCTACGTTGGGTATTGAAGCGCAATGATATACAAGGCCAAGCGTGTGGCTTGCCTGATTACCTGTCGGTTCCCTGTCAGTACAGCTCGTGCCTCTGCTCCTTGAGAGTGGTGATTATTAGACGCCTTTTTCAGACTTGGTTCGCTTAGACCTACGATTAAAACGGAATTTTCGTGTGGGTAGCTTCCGTAAAGCGCTTTACTGCATATATTTAACCCGCACCTATTTCTAAAAGGACTGTAGTGGATGTCTCGTGGGCCATTGGAAACGTCGAAAACCTCCCCGTTTGTGCGCGTGCGGGCCTTGCGTAACCGTGTGGGTTTGACGTTTGTCGCCTGTTTGTCGGTGCTGGCGGGGATGACCGATGCCATCGGTTTTCTGGCGGTCGGTGATTTCATTTCGTTTATGAGCGGTAACACCACGCGGCTGGCCGTGGGCATTGCCCAGGGCGATACACAGGTGATCTTGCGCCTCGGCTTTGCGGTACTGGCGTTTGTTGCCGGGAATGCGCTGGGAGTGGTTTTTGCACGCTGGGGCGGCCGCCGGGCTTTGCCCTTGATGCTGCTGATTTCGGCATTGTTGTGCACAGCGGCTTTGTTGCCATTGCAGTCGCAAGTGACGGTATTGCTGACGGCAGTGCTGGCCATGGGCATGGTCAATGCGGCGGTCGAGCAGGTGAATGGTTTGCAGGTGGGGCTGACTTATGTGACGGGTGCGTTGTCGCGGTTTGGTCGCAGCCTGGGGCGCTGGATACTGGGTGAGCGGCGGCCCAACTGGCATTTGCAGGTAGTGCCGTGGACGGGCATGTTGGCCGGTGCCGTCGCGGGGGCGGCGCTGGAGTCGCAATTCGGCATCCGGGCCCTGTTGTTCAGCGCGGGGTTGGCGGCGTTCCTGGGGTTGGTATCGCTAAAAATCCCGCGTAGCTGGCAGCGTGATTACATGCCGCGGTAGCGCGTTCTTGTAGTCGCTGACGAGGAACGAAGGCTGCGATGCTACACCTTGGATAATCCGGACTTAACTAAATAAAAGTACATCCCGTATATCTCGAAAAATTTTGGAACAATCTGCTGTCAGATCCTGGCTGTGGCTTTGTCAGTTAGCGTGTAGTTTGCCCGACGTTGTTGTTAATGCATTGGCTTAAAACAAAATTAAAGGCCAATTGCTATTATTTTGTTCAAGGGGCTAAACATGCTGAGTATTACGCCAGGAAAAACGTTTATCGCTGCATGCTTTGTTTACGTTGTTTCAACCAGCAGTGTGGCCAGTACGGCACCTGCGGACCCACTGCATATTGCCGGTCACTATAAGTGCACGGGATTTGACAGCCACGACGGCCCTTTAAAGGGGGATCTTGTATTGACGCTTGATGAAGAGGCCAGTCAGTTTGAGAGAAGTTTTGGCACTTATCGATTAACGCTCAATGTTGGAACTGAGCAAGTACCTATTACTTACTCGGGGTATGCCGCTGCGCAAGGGCAGTTATTGTCGATCTACTTTGCCAATGACAGCGCTGAGGCGCCGACAGACCGTGGTGTGGGGCTTGGCGTCATCACCCACGATCAGGACAGTCAAGGCCATTACACGACGACCCTGCATAAATCCTATTATCTGCCCGACTATATGCGCGGTAGCCAAGAGGGTTATGGGCCTGGTGGTCGAGGCACTGAAACGTGTATTAAAACGCCGTCTATTTAATACTCATAAAAAACCCCGGAGGTTATCCGGGGTTTTTATAGGGCGGACGTTATCAGCTGTAGCTGTTAACTTTAACCAAGGCTTGCACGGTTTGAGCTTTTTCCCAGGTCAGTGTCAATGTTTGCAGTACGCGCGCAATAAACTCTTTATCGGCAGCGGCTTTTTTGCCCACGTAGCCTTGGCCACGACGGTACATCTTGAGATGAGCTCGCATGTGTGGGCGCTCTTTCTCGAATTGGGTTTCTTCCTTGCACGCAACAACCGGTTCAATACGTACAGTGCCTTCATTGCACACCCACAGAATGTGGTCGTTCAGCGTGTCTTTCTGAGCAGCGAAGAGTCGAGCCAGCTCGTTAACAGTCGGTTGATTATTCAGGTTCATAGCTAACTCCTTGACCACTCGTTGATCTGTCTAATTGATTCGCGCAACTGCACATGCAGCGCTACGTAATATCCATCTAAAGCAGATCTGGCCTTGAGTCCGGCAGATGTAGTAGTGAAATAAAACACTACAACATGCTGCTTACAGCGAGGGAGAGCAACGTTAACCAGGATGCTTGAGCGACATGTCGCATCACCACAAGCCTCTTGAGGACGTTTCGCTAGCCTCTCACGCCTTAAACTCGGACGATCAAGCCAGGTCAGCTTCATCAATTCTGCCTTGTGGGCAGTACCTATCCCGGAACAGCCCGACAGCTCGTCGAGCATGCTTGCAACAACCCTTTCCAGCGCTTCCGGTGGGGAAGACGACTGCATAATGCGATGGGAAATTCGTGTCGTCAACAAATATGTAGTGTTTATTTTCAGGCACTACATATGTGACTGACGGGTCGTTTTTCAGCAAGCCGGTCATCCCCGGCAAGCGCTTGCGCCCGCTGTTGCAGGCTAAAGCGGGCACGAGTGTTTGATTGGCCAAAACAGTCAGCCAGCTTGAGCGGTTTGACTATTGTTGTAGAGCCCTGTCGAGGCGACTATCAGTGGGACTTTTCACGGTTCCCACTCCAACAATAAAGACCGAGGGATTCTGCTGATGCGCGACTATCTGACCGCGATGAATGACTTTGACTACCAACGGACGGTGGCTGGTGCACTGAACGGCCATTTGTCTGCACTCAATGCCTGCGTTGAGTGCTGCGACCGGCACGCTTTGCCAGGGCGTATTGCACTGTTCTGGGAAGGGCGCGACGCCAGTAGCGCCACGTATACCTTCACCGATTTGCAGGACAAGGCCGCGCGCTTTGCCAACTTCTTGCTGGCCCAGGGCGTGAAGCAGGGCGACAAGGTCGCGGGCTTGTTACCGCGCAATGTCGAGTTGCTGGTGGTGGTCTTTGCCACCTGGCGCATCGGCGCGATCTATCAACCGCTGTTCACTGCTTTCGGCCCCAAAGCCATTGAGCACCGTCTTAACAGTTCAGGTGCTGCGCTGGTGGTCACCGACGCGGTCAACCGGCCCAAACTCGATGAAGTCAACGACTGCCCGGCCATCGTCACGGTGGCGGGCGCCAAAGGCCAGGGACTGGTGCGCGGCGATTTCAGTTTCTGGGCTGAGCTGGACAATTATCCGGCCGTCTGTGAACCGGTGCTGCTGAGTGGGGAAGACCCGTTTCTGTTGATGTTTACGTCGGGCACTACCGGCCCGGCCAAGCCGCTGCTGGTGCCGCTCAAGGCCATCGTCGCATTCCAGAGTTACACCCGCGATGCGGTGGATCTGCGCCCTGAGGACTCGTTCTGGAACCTCGCTGACCCAGGCTGGGCCTACGGGATTTACTTCGGGATCACCGGGCCGTTGTCGATGGGCCACCCGATCACGCTTTACGACGGGCCGTTTACCGTCGAAAGCACCTGCCGGGTCATCAAGAAATACGGCATTACCAACCTCACGGGCTCCCCGACCGCCTACCGCATGCTGATTGCTGCCGGCGAGGCGTTTTCAAGCAAGATCAAAGGCCAGTTGCGGGCTGTCAGCAGCGCCGGTGAACCGCTTAACCCGGAGGTCATTCGCTGGTTCGGCGAAGAGCTCAACGTCACCATCCACGATCACTACGGTCAAACCGAGGTCGGCATGGTGCTGTGCAATCACCATGGGCTGGAGCACCCGGTGCATATGGGCGCAGCCGGCTTTGCTTCGCCTGGCCACCGGATTGTGGTGCTGGATGACAACCATCAGGAACTGCCGGTGGGGCAGCCGGGGATTCTGGCCGTTGATCGCAGCCAGTCGCCGATGTGCTGGTTTGGTGGCTATGAAGGTTTCACCACCAAAGCGTTTGTCGGCAATTACTACTTGAGCGGCGACACCGTGGAGTTGAACCCGGACGGCAGTATCAGCTTTGTCGGGCGCAGCGATGACGTGATCACCACCTCGGGCTATCGCGTCGGCCCGTTCGACGTAGAAAGCGCCTTGATCGAGCACCCGGCAGTGGTCGAAGCCGCGGTCGTCGGCAAACCCTGCCCGGAGCGTACCGAAGTGGTCAAAGCGTTTGTGGTGTTGAGCCCTCAATACCTGGGCGACGCGCAACTGGCCGAAACCTTGCGCTTGCACGTGCGCCAGCGGCTGGCGGCGCATGCCTACCCCCGTGAAGTTGAATTTGTCAGCGAATTGCCGAAGACCCCGAGCGGCAAGTTGCAGCGCTTTATTTTGCGCAATCAAGAAATCGCCAAGGCTGAACAGGCGCTAAGCGCCAAGGTTACAGCCTGAAATCCAGTCGTCAGGAACCCTTATGCAAATTGAAAACAAGGTATTTATCGTCACCGGTGGTGCGTCCGGATTAGGCGCCGCAACGGCAGAAATGCTGATTAAAGCGGGCGCCAAAGTGATGCTGGTTGATCTGAATGCCGATGCCGTGGCCGCCCGGGCGCGCACGCTGGGCGCGCAGAGTACGGTCGCCGATATCAGCCAGGCGGATGCCGCGCAGGCGGCGGTGCAAGCCACCGTTGCCGCGTTTGGCGGAGTCAATGGCCTGGTCAACTGTGCCGGTATTGTGCGCGGTGAAAAAATCCTCGGTAAAAACGGCCCGCATGGGCTGGAGAGCTTCAGCCAGGTGATTAACGTCAACCTGATCGGTAGTTTCAACATGCTGCGTCTGGCGGCAGCAGCCATTGCCGAAACCGCTGCCGATGCTGACGGCGAACGCGGAGTCATCATCAATACCGCGTCGGTGGCGGCGTTTGACGGGCAGATTGGTCAGGCCGCTTATGCCGCTTCCAAGGGCGCCATCGCCAGCCTGACCTTGCCTGCCGCTCGCGAACTGGCCCGTTTCGGGATCCGCGTGATGACCATCGCCCCCGGTATTTTTGAAACGCCGATGATGGCCGGCATGACCCCTGAAGTCCGTGATTCGCTGGCCGCCGGTGTGCCGTTTCCGCCGCGCTTGGGCAAGCCAGCCGAGTACGCGTCGCTGGTACGCCACATCATTGAAAACAGCATGCTCAATGGTGAGGTTATCCGTCTCGACGGTGCCTTACGCATGGCCGCCAAATAAGAGGTGAAAAATGACTTTAGCCAATGATCCGATTGTCATTGTCAGCGCGGTACGAACGCCCATGGGCGGGTTTCAGGGCGACTTCAAAGGCTTGACTTCGCCACAGCTTGGCGCCGCAGCCATCAGTGCCGCGGTTGAGCGTGCGGGCATCGCGCCGAGCAGCGTTGATGAAGTGCTGTTTGGCTGCGTACTGTCTGCCGGTCTGGGCCAGGCACCTGCACGCCAGGCCGCTTTGGGCGCCGGGCTGGACAAGGGCACGCGCTGCACCACGCTGAACAAAATGTGTGGGTCGGGCATGCAGGCAGCCATTCTGGCCCATGATCAACTGCTGGCCGGCAGTGCCGAGGTTATCGTCGCGGGCGGCATGGAGAGCATGTCCAACGCGCCGTATTTGCTGGATCGGGCACGCAGCGGGTATCGCATGGGCCACGATCGGGTGCTCGATCACATGTTCCTCGATGGCCTCGAAGACGCTTACGACCGAGGCCGCTTGATGGGCACTTTTGCTGAAGATTGCGCACAGGCCCATGGCTTTAGCCGCGAAGCTCAGGATGATTTTGCGGTGGCGTCGCTGACCCGTGCCCAGCAAGCGATCAAGGACGGCAGCTTCAGCGCCGAGATCGTGCCGGTGCAGGTCACGGTGGGTAAAGAGCAGCGCCTGATCAGCGATGACGAACAACCTCCCAAGGCCAATCTGGCGAAAATCCCGACGTTGAAACCGGCGTTCCGTGAGGGCGGTACGGTGACAGCGGCCAACTCCAGTTCGATCTCTGATGGTGCGGCGGCGTTGGTGCTGATGCGCCGCTCCGAAGCGCAGAAACATGGCCTCAAGCCGCTGGCGGTGATCCATGGGCATGCAGCGTTTGCCGACGAGCCGGGGCTGTTCCCGACTGCGCCGATCGGCGCGATCAAGCGGTTGTTGAGCAAGACCGGCTGGGACCTGTCCGAGGTCGACCTGTTTGAAATCAATGAAGCGTTTGCGGTGGTGACTCTAGTGACCATGAGCGAGCTGGACATCCCCCATGACAAGGTCAACGTCTACGGCGGGGCTTGCGCGCTGGGGCATCCGATCGGCGCTTCGGGCGCACGGATTCTTGTGACATTGCTCTCGGCCTTGCGCCAGAAACAGTTGAAACACGGTATTGCAGCTGTCTGCATTGGCGGCGGCGAAGCCACGGCGATTGCCGTGGAATGCCTGTATTAAGGAGTTTTATGCTGCCTACATCTGAACACTTACAAATTCGCGAAGCGGCCCGGCAGTTTGCCCAAGAGCGCTTGAAACCCTTTGCGGCAGAGTGGGACAAGCAACATCGCTTCCCCCGTGAAGCGGTGAACGAAATGGCCGAGCTGGGCTTTTTCGGCATGTTGGTGCCCGAAGAGTGGGGCGGTTGCGACACCGGCTATCAAGCCTACGCGATGGCCCTGGAAGAAATCGCCGCCGGTGATGGCGCCTGCTCGACGATCATGAGCGTGCACAACTCGGTGGGCTGCGTGCCGATTCTCAAATACGGCACCGAGCAGCAAAAGCGCGAGTTCCTCGTGCCCTTGGCCAGTGGCGCCATGCTCGGTGCGTTCGCCTTGACTGAGCCGCAAGCCGGTTCTGATGCCAGCGACCTGAAAACCCGCGCGCGCCTTGAGGGCGATCATTACGTGCTTAATGGCTGCAAACAGTTCATCACCTCGGGGCAAAACGCCGGGGTGGTGATTGTGTTTGCGGTGACGGATCCGTCGGCGGGCAAGCGCGGCATCAGCGCGTTTATCGTGCCCACCGACTCACCCGGCTACAGCGTGGCGCGGGTAGAAGACAAGCTGGGGCAACATGCTTCGGACACCTGCCAGATCCTTTTTACCGACCTTAAAGTGCCCGTGGCTAATCGCTTGGGCGAAGAAGGGCAGGGCTACAAAATCGCCTTGAGCAACCTTGAAGGCGGGCGCATTGGCATTGCTTCGCAGGCGGTTGGCATGGCCCGCGCAGCCTTTGAAGCGGCGCGTGATTATGCCCGTGAGCGAGTGACCTTCGGCCAGCCGCTGGTTGAGCATCAGGCGGTAGCGTTTCGTCTGGCAGACATGTCGACAGAAATCGCCGTCGCCCGGCAAATGGTCCAGTACGCGGCGGCTCTGCGCGACAGCGGCCAGTCGGCGCTGGTCGAAGCGTCGCAGGCCAAGCTGTTCGCCTCGGAGATGGCCGAGCGAGTGTGTTCCAAGGCGTTGCAAACCTTGGGAGGTTATGGCTATTTGAACGACTTTCCGCTGGAGCGGATCTATCGCGATGTGCGGGTGTGCCAGATTTACGAAGGTACCAGCGATATTCAGCGCATGGTCATTTCGCGCAATCTTTGAATTGAGGACGTTATCGATGAGCTACGAAACCATTTTGTTGGACATTCACGGGCAAGTGGGCCTGATCACGCTGAACCGGCCGCAGGCGTTGAATGCGCTCAACGCACAGTTGGTAAGCGAAGTGAATCACGCCCTGGACGGCCTGGAAGCGGATAACAACATTGGCTGCATCGTGATCACCGGCTCGAAAAAAGCTTTTGCTGCCGGGGCCGATATCAAGGAAATGGCGGAGCTGACCTACCCGCAGATCTACCTTGAAGACTTGTTCTCGGACAGCGATCGGGTATCGACCCGACGCAAGCCGATCATTGCAGCGGTGGCCGGTTTTGCCTTGGGCGGCGGCTGTGAGTTGGCGATGATGTGCGATTTTATTCTGGCCGGTGACAATACCAAATTTGGTCAGCCGGAAATCAACCTCGGCGTATTGCCGGGCATGGGCGGCACCCAGCGCCTGACCCGCGCCGTGGGCAAGGCCAAGGCCATGGAAATGTGCCTGAGCGGGCGTTTGATGGATGCAAATGAAGCTGAGCGTTCGGGCCTGGTGGCGCGGGTAATTCCGGTGGATGAGTTGCTGGAAGAGGCCCTGAAAGTGGCCGCTACCATTGCCAAAAAATCCCTGCCGGTGTTGATGCTGACCAAGGAAAGCGTCAACCGTGCGTTTGAAGTCAACCTGACCGAAGGCGTACGTTTTGAGCGCCGGGTTTTCCACTCGCTGTTCGCCACCCATGACCAGAAAGAAGGCATGGCGGCGTTCGTCGGCAAGCGCGAAGCGCAGTTCAAGAATAGCTAAGCCCTAAAAGCCCCTCACCCCAACCCTCTCCCGGAGGGAGAAGGAGCTTTACCGAGGGGTTTTCAGATTCAGCGCAGTACCGCCAGCCGGGAGTGGAGGGAGAGGGAGCTTTACCGGGGCGTTTTCAGATTCAGCGCAGTACTGCCAGAGTGCAGAAAACCTTCAATATCCCCCAATCAGTCCCCTCTCCCTCTGGGAGAGGGCTAGGGTGAGGGTGGTGGGCAACACGCATCAGATCAGGTAGTTCTTCAGCTCGCGGGCAATCACCATGCGTTGAATCTCGCTCGAGCCTTCGTAGATCTGGGTGATCCGCGCGTCTCGGTAGTAACGCTCCACCGGGTAGTCTTCCAGGTAGCCATAACCACCATGAATCTGGATGGCTTTGGAGCAGACAAACTCGGCTATTTCCGAAGCGAACAGTTTGGCCTGCGAGGCTTCTGACAAGCACGGTTTGCCAGCGCTGCGCAGGCGCGCGGCGTGCAGGATCAACAGGCGGGCGGCGTTCAGGCGGGTTTGCATATCGGCCAGCATGTTGGCCACGCTCTGGTGCTCGATAATCGCCTTGTCGAACTGCACGCGATCACGGGCGTAGCCCAGTGCTGCTTCAAAAGCGGCCCGGGCAATGCCCAGCGCCTGGGCGGCAATACCGATGCGTCCGCCTTCCAGGTTGGACAGGGCGATGGCTAGCCCTTTGCCGCGCTCGCCCAGCAGATTGGCTTCGGGCACGCTGCAGTTGTTGAGGGTGACGGCGCAGGTGTCTGATGCGCGAATGCCCATTTTGTGTTCGGTGCGGTCAACGATAAACCCCGGTGTTTCAGTAGGGACAAGAAAGGCCGAAATGCCTTTTTTGCCCAGCTCCGGATCAGTCACGGCAAACACAATGGCCAGTTTGGCGCGCTTGCCGTTGCTGACAAATTGCTTGGCCCCGTTGATGACCCATTGGCCGTCGCGCAGTTCGGCGCGGGTACGCAAGTTGTGCGCCTCGGAGCCCGCTTGCGGTTCTGTCAGGCAGAAACAGCCGATGGCCTGGCCGCTCGCCAAGTCAGCTAGCCAGGTTTGTTTTTGCGCTTCGCTGCCGTATTTGAGAATCGGCCCGCAGCCTACCGAGTTGTGGATGCTCATCAGCGCACCCGTCGCACCATCACCGGCCGAAATCTCTTCGACGGCTAGCGCGTAGGCGACGTAATCGACATAGGTGCCGCCCCATTCCTCGGGAACGACCATGCCGAGCAGGCCCAACTCGCCCATTTTTGATACCAGCGCGTCGTCGATCCAGCCTGCTTTTTCCCAGGCTTGTGCGTGAGGGGCAATTTCGCCACGGGCAAAATCACGCGCCATGTCACGGATCATCACTTGTTCTTCAGTCAGTTCGAGGTCTTGCATGGCTTACACCTCGCTCTTTTTGAAGTCGGTGAAGAAGCTGGCGACGTGCTTGGGGTCCAGTTCGCTCAAGATCGGCGGGTTCCAGTGCGGGGTTTTGTCCTTGTCGATAATCAGTGCGCGCACGCCTTCGATCAGGTCGCCGCGATCAAACCACTGGCGGTCCAAGTGCAATTCCAGCTCGAAGCATTGCTCAAGGGTCAGTTGACGGCCGTGGCGGAGCATTTCGAGGGTGACGGCCATGCCCAGCGGTGAGCGGGTTTCTAGCAGGTTGGCGGTCTCGGTGGCCCATTCGCGGTGTTGCGGTGCTGTCACGGCGCGCAGGTGAGCAACGATCTCGGGCACGCTGTTGTGGGCAAACACTTCATCAATCACGGGCCGCAAGTTGGCCAGCGGCGCGTCGGGCAAGGTTTGCACGGCAAAGGTGGCCAGCAGCGCCTTGAGGTCTTCAAGGGGCGATTGGCGCCACTGGAGGTGATCGAGGCTTTGATCCAGTTCAGGCAGTTTGCTGCTGTCGGTGTACCAGTCGGCCAGCCCGCAATACAACGCATCGCTGGCGCGGATTTGCACGCCGCTGACGCCCAGGTAGGTGCCGATCTGGCCGGGGGTGCGGGTCAGGAAGTAGCTGCCGCCGACGTCAGGGAAGTAACCAATGGACACTTCCGGCATGGCCAGACGGCTGCGTTCGGTGATCAGGCGCAGATCGCAGCCTTGTGCCAGGCCCATGCCGCCACCCAAAACGTAGCCATCGAGCAACGCGAGTAGCGGTTTTGGGTAGTGGTGCAGCGTGCGGTCAAGGGCGTATTCCTCTTCGAAGAACACGCTGTGCAGGGTGTCTTTGCTTTTGTAGCTGTCGTACAGCGAGCGAATGTCACCGCCCGCACAAAAGGCTTTTTCGCCAGCGCCGCGCAAGACCACGGCCTTGATGTTGGCATCGTCGGCCCAGGCATCGAGCTGCTGTTGCAGACTGCGAACCATGGGCAGGTCGAGGGCGTTGAGGCCGCTGGGGCGGTTGAGGGTCAGGTGGCCAATATGGTTGCGGACCTCGGCCAGTACCGTGCTTTGGGTCGGCTCGACATCCTGTGTCGGCGAGGATGAAACCTGAGCAGTCATCACTAACTCCCTGCTGTGCTTTATTTTTAGAATGTGTTCGCGGGCGAACGATGGTCGATGCTAACAGTGCAAATTTGCTGATGACAACCCGGATGCGTGCAGGCTTGGCATGCATTTTTGCATGGCTAACAAGCAGGATTACCCGCCCGCTATTGAGCCAACCAGCCGCCGTCAACATTCCAGGCTGCGCCGCGCACCTGGCTGCCGGCTTCACTGCACAAAAACAGCACCAACTCGCCGAGTTGCGGTGGGGTGACGAACTCCAGAGACGGTTGTTTCTCGGCCAGCAGGTCGTGCTGGGCCTGGTACGGGTCGATGCCCTGGCTGATGCGCTGGTCGATTTGCTTTTGCACCAGCGGCGTGAGTACCCATCCGGGGCAGATGGCGTTGCAGGTGATATTGCTGGTGGCGGTTTCAAGGCCGACCACTTTGGTCAGGCCGATGACCCCGTGCTTGGCAGCCACATAGGCGGCTTTGCCGACCGAGCCGACCAGGCCATGAACCGAGGCGATATTGACGATGCGGCCCCAGCCGCGCTTGCGCATGCCGGGCAGGGTGAGGCGGGTACTGTGGAACACCGAGGACAGGTTGATCGCGATGATGGAATCCCACCGCTCGACCGGGAACTCTTCGACGCTGGACACGTGCTGAATGCCCGCGTTGTTGACCAGAATGTCGATGCCGCCGAATTCGCGTTCGGCGTAGTGGATCATGTCGGCGATTTGCGCCGGGTCGCTGACATCGGCCGGGTGATGCCCCACCTTGCCGCCAAACTGTTGCAGTTCGGCAATGACTTTGCTGGCGTCGCCAAAACCGTTGAGTATCAGGTCGGCGCCAGCCTTGGCCAGGCTTTGCGCGATACCCAGACCAATACCGCTGGTGGAACCGGTAACCAAGGCGGTTTTACCTTTCAGGCTCATGATCAATTCCTCAGGTGAGACACGGTGATTTCATCGATGAGGAAACTTAGCACGCGTTTCGCGACTGCGGATACGAAACGGCCCACCAAAAGGTGGGCCGTTTTCACGCAGAGCCTGGGGGATTAGTCCTGGCGGCTGGTGACTTCCAGCAGGTGGTAACCGAACTGGGTTTTAACCGGGCCTTGCACCACGTTGATTGGCGCGCTGAAGACCACGGTGTCGAATTCTTTAACCATCTGGCCTGGACCGAACGAACCCAGGTCGCCGCCCTGACGGCTGGACGGGCAAGAGGAGTTGGCCTTTGCAACTTCGGCGAAATCAGCGCCGCCTTCGATTTGTGCTTTCAGTTCGTTGCACTTGGCTTCGCTGGAAACCAGGATGTGACGGGCAGTGGCTTTGGCCATGGGGAGTTACTCCTTTCAAGAAAGTGGTGAGCCTACCGGATTCAGTGGCTTTTTTCTCGGCAAAGTTCCCATGGATTAAAGATCCCGACTTCAGCCTCATAGGCCTTGGTTCTTCAAGCGTTGCGCATGTTCGATATACAGCGCCACGGGGTTGGCCTTGCGGCGAGTCATGCCGGCCATTTGATTGATGGTGTCCAGGTGGTCCATCTCATAATCCGATTGAATGACTGTGCCCAGGTGCGAGCTGAAGCGGCCTACCAGGCCGTCATTGGCTTTGCTTTCACGGGTAAAGAAGCTGGAAAACACGCGGCAGGCGTTGTGCATGGGATCAAACAGGTTCATTGATTCGGAGAGCAACGAGCCTTTGATAATGCCGCTCCAGGAGTAATAGAACACGTCGTTGACCTGCGCCGCCCCCATACCGCCCCACGTTGCTGGCAGGCCTTGCGGGTATTTTTTGTTGAAGTCGGCAACACCCTTTGAGGTCAGGGCATTGAGGGCTTCAAGTGAATGCTGGGGCAGTTTGGGTTTGCCGCTGAGTATCGACATGAAGGTGCTGAAGGCGGTGATCAGGGCTGCCGCCGCAGTCTCTGGCAATTGGCCGGGGGTGAAGGCCAGGCGCAGGCGGTCGGCAAGCTCGGAGCCGTGATTGGGGCCGCTGACGGAGGTCACCGAGGCCACCGATTCAGGGTCGACAGCAGCGGCATAGCGTGCGGTCAGGGCGCCCTGGCTGTGCCCGATCAAATTGACCCGCTTGGCGCCCGTTTGCTGGCGTAGGTCATGGATGTGCGCGAGCAATTGTTCGCCACGGGTTTCGTTGTTGTGGGCGGCGGACACGGAGGCCGTGAATACTTGGGCGCCTGAATCGTGCAGCGCTTCCTTGATACCATTGAAGTAATGCAATGGCCCGATCCGTTCAAAGCCGAACAGTCCATGGACCAATAAAAGGGGGTAGCGAGTGCTGGGAGTGCGGTGCATGTTGTATCTCCAGAGAGTGTTTTGAGGTCATAAAAACACCTTAGTCGACAACATGAAGCGGGCAGATTGGGTTGCAGGGTATTACCGTCGGCCGCGCCAGGCTGTGGGCCTACAGGCAGAGCGGGCGCTGGATGATTCCAGGTGCGCGAGGGCGGTAATCGTTTAAAGTCGGGAGTGTTTCAGACGGCATCTGTCGGCTTGCCTGTCAGACGGGATCGACTTCGCGCAACCGTGGGCAGGGCCCAGCGGTGCGCATTCAGTCAGGCAGGACGATTGTTTAGCTGGCGGCCAGCAGCGCACGGCGTTGCTGTTGCAGTTGGCTTGCCGCATCGCGCAGTAACTGCTCGGTGGCTTCCCATCCCAGGCAGCCGTCAGTGACGGAGACGCCGTAGCGCAGGTCGTTGCCCAGCGCTTGGCAACCCTCGAAAAGATGGCTTTCGAGCATCACGCCAATCAGCGAGTGATCACCTTCCAGGCGTTGCGCCAATACGTCTTTGAACACGTGCGGCTGGCGCAGAGGGTCTTTGCCGCTGTTGGCGTGGCTGCAGTCAACCATCAGGCGCGCAGGGATGGCGTTTTTTTCTAGACCGGCGCGGGCCTTGGCCACGCTGCTGCGGTCGTAGTTCGGGCCGCTGTGGCCGCCGCGCAAGACCAGATGGGTGTCCGGGTTGCCGGAGGTCATGATGATGGCCGGATGCCCTTGGCTGTCGACACCGAAGTGGCGGTGGCCGTGGGCGGATGAACGCATGGCGTCGCATGCAATGCCTACGCCGCCGTCAGTACCGTTTTTGAAGCCGACCGGCAGGTCCAGGCCGCTGGCCATCTCGCGGTGGATTTGGGATTCGGTGGTGCGCGCACCAATCGCTGCCCAGCCCAACATGTCGTCGAAGTAACCGGCTGCCATGGGTTGCAGCAGTTCGGTAGACACGGGCAAGCCCATGCGCAGCATTTCAATCATCAGCTCGCGCGACAGCGTCAGGCCGTGGGCCATGTCGTCGCTGCCGTCCAGATGCGGGTCGTAGGCCAGGCCTTTCCAGCCGATGGTGGTGCGGGGTTTTTCGACGTAGGCACGCATCACCAGCAACAGGTCTTCGCTCAGGTCGCGAGACAGGGCGGCCAGTTGACTGGCGTATTCCAGTGCCGAGACCGGATCGTGAAGGGAGCAAGGGCCAACGACTACTAACAGGCGGGAGTCTTCGCCATTGAGGATGGCGCGGATGGCTTGGCGCTGCTGACTCACCAACTGGCTGAGTTCTGCGCCCAGTGGCAACTGCTGTTTGAGCTGTGAGGCGCTGGGCAGGCGCTGGGTCAGGGTAGCTTTGGTGTCGGTGTGAGCGGTGTTTGGCAGAGCAGATACAGATGCGTTCATGGTGTGTGCTTCCTGGGCAGGCGGCGGGCTTTCCCGCGCGCTCAGCCCTACTGGGGTGTTCGACAATTGGCCAGACTGGCTGTGAGTTGATGTGTGCCACCGATGTGGGTCCGTTCGGAGGCGGCAGGCTGTCCCGAACGGCGGCTGATAAATCGCCAGGCAGTGCAAAGGTCGAAGCGGTAATAAGTGGTGTAGTTCATGTGTGCATTCCTCAAATAAGTCATTTTTGCAGGGGCTAAAAAAACAAAACCCCCGGTCGGGTAGCCGACCGGGGGTGAGAATTCTCTGGTAGGCGACCCCTTGAAAGTGGCCGCCGGATGGGTATCAGGCGCGCCAGTGGCTAAACCAATACCCAAAATAAAATCGTGCAGTTGAGTGTGCATTGTGCGTGCGCACAGCAGCAGCCTGGCGCTGGGTAGCGACCTGCTTGCTAATAGCTGTATGTACGTTATGCAACATGTGTGTTCTCCACTGAATGGTCAGGAGCTTACTCGAGAGCGGTAGCGCGATTCAATTAAAAATTGCTATCACCTTCATGTGGAAAATGTAGCTGCCATGAGCGGTGGTCAGGATGCAATGCTTAGCTTATAGCCGTTTTGTCGGTTTATGTGCTTGCATCGCCAGAGGCAGCTAATCTCTTTATGTCGCTCAATCAAATTGGGCGCAGACTCACATCAGGCCGTCGCTTTTGTCTTCAGTTGAGTCGCCAGGAGAAGGGAGAATTATGCCGTCTTTCATTCCCAGCAATACCGCAACTTTATGGGCTTCTCCGCGTTTTCCTTTTTTACGCCCTGCAAGCACTTGATAGGTTGTCGCCGGGTCAACGCCATGTTCACGCGCGAACTGTTGAACAGACTTCCCTTGATGTTCAAGCCAAGCCTTGGCTTGTGCCGCAGTACGAATTCCGGCCATAGTTCAAAACCGTTCAATATTGTTCAATTATTGCAGACTATACCATCCTAATGGATGTTAAAAGTGGAGTCGTATATTCAGATGAATGGAATTGGTTCGCGTTTACGGCAAGAAAGAGAGCGTCTGGGCTTTTCGCAAAAAATATTTGGCGAAATCGGCGGGGTAGAAGCGAACGCCCAAGGCAAATATGAAAATGGCGACCGTGCGCCAAAAGCTGATTACTTGTCGCGTGTTGCAGCACGTGGCGTTGATGTTCTGTATGTGTTGACGGGCGCCCGTACGCCGACACTGGTCGATAACCTTACCCAAGTTGAAGAGCGGGTGTTGGTCACGTATCGCGGACTGCATAAAGACGATCAGGATGCCATTCGCCAACTAACCTCAAGCCTGGCGAAAATGTCGGTGGCGCAGCCGTTGCGCAAGCGTCAAGAGTCCAGCGATTGATCAGTGGCCCTGTGCGCTGGCGTATTGATTCATGAATGCATGGATAGGTAGGTCGGCTGACTGTTTTTTGTTAAGGTAGGCGGCACCAACTTAGACGCAATTTGCGAGGTGTCGACTTGATTCGGGTTCTGGTGGTCGATGATCACGATCTTGTGCGTACGGGCATTACACGAATGCTGTCGGATATCGATGGTCTGCAGGTCGTCGGTCAAGCCGAGTCTGGCGAAGAGGCACTCGCCAAGGCGCGTGAGTTGAAACCGGATGTCGTCCTGATGGATGTCAAGATGCCCGGCATTGGTGGCCTGGAAGCGACGCGCAAAATGATGCGCAGCCATCCGGACATCAAAGTCGTCGCGGTAACAGTGTGTGAAGAGGACCCGTTCCCGACGCGTTTGTTGCAGGCAGGCGCTGCGGGCTATATGACCAAAGGTGCTGGTTTGGCCGAAATGGTTCAGGCCATTCGCCTGGTGTTTGCCGGGCAGCGCTATATCAGCCCGCAAGTGGCTCAGCAGTTGGCGCTCAAGTCTTTCCAGCCTGCCAGCGATTCTCCTTTTGATGCCTTGTCTGAACGCGAGATCCAGATTGCGTTGATGATTGTCGGCTGCCAAAAGGTCCAGGTCATTTCCGATAAGCTTTGCCTGTCGCCTAAAACAGTCAATACCTACCGCTATCGCATTTATGAAAAGCTCTCGGTCAAAAGTGATGTTGAACTGGCGTTGCTGGCCGTTCGTCATGGCATGGTTGATGCTGGCTGACGATGACTGACGTGTTTGATTCCAGTGCATTTCTGTCGACGTGTAGCGGCAGGCCCGGCGTGTATCGCATGTTCGACAGTGAGGCGCGCCTGCTTTATGTGGGCAAAGCCAAGAACCTGAAAAAACGCCTGGCCAGCTATTTCCGTAAAACCGGCCTGGCGCCTAAAACAGCGGCGCTGGTTAGCCGTATCGCGCAAATCGAAACCACGATCACCGCCAACGAAACCGAGGCGTTGCTGCTTGAGCAGACGCTGATCAAGGAGTGGCGCCCGCCGTACAACATCCTGCTGCGCGACGATAAGTCTTATCCGTATGTGTTTCTGTCGGATGGTCAATACCCGCGCCTGAGCATTCATCGCGGTGCCAAGAAGCAGAAGGGCAAATATTTCGGGCCTTACCCCAGCGCGGGGGCGATCCGTGAAAGTTTGAGCCTGTTGCAAAAAACCTTCATGGTCCGTCAGTGTGAAGACAGCTATTTCAAGAACCGCACCCGGCCGTGCTTGCAGTACCAGATAAAGCGTTGCAAGGGACCGTGTGTCGGTCTGGTTGAGCCAGAGGTCTATGCCCAGGATGTGCGCCACTCGGTGATGTTCCTTGAGGGGCGCAGCAGTGCGTTGACGGAAGAACTCGGTAACGAGATGGAGCAGGCCGCCAGTACCCTCGATTTTGAGCGGGCAGCCGAAATACGCGATCAGATCTCGTTATTGCGTCGGGTTCAGGACCAGCAAAGCATGGAAGGTGGCACCGGCGATGTGGATATCGTCGCGGCTTTCGTCAACCCGGGCGGTGCCTGCGTGCATTTGATCAATGTGCGCGGTGGTCGCGTGCTGGGCAGCAAAAACTTCTTCCCGCAGGTGGGGATCGAGGAGGAGGTGGCCGAAGTCATGGCCGCGTTCCTCGGGCAGTACTACATCAGCAGCCCCGAGCGCGATTTGCCGAGCGAGTTGATCGTCAACGTCGAACACGAGAGCTTTGCTGCTATCAGCGAAGCGATTGAAGCCCTGCGCGGGCGCGAGATGGCCATCAGTTATCGCGTGCGCGGTACCCGTGCGCGCTGGCAGCAATTGGCCGTGACCAACGCTGAGCAGGCGTTGAGCGCGCGTCTGGCCAACCGTTTGCATGTTGCGGCGCGCTTTGAAGCGCTGGCGCAAGTCTTGAAGCTCGATGAAATCCCCCAGCGGCTGGAATGCTACGACATCAGCCACTCCAGCGGTGAAGCCACCGTTGCCTCTTGCGTGGTATTTGGCCCGGAAGGCCCGATCAAATCCGACTACCGGCGTTTTAACATCGAAGGTGTGACACCGGGCGATGACTATGCCGCCATGCACCAGGCCTTGATGCGCCGTTTCAGTCGGCTCAAGGAAGGCGAGGGCAAGCTGCCCGATATCCTCCTGGTCGACGGGGGCAAGGGGCAGCTTTCGATGGCTCGTGACATGCTCAATGAGCTGGCCGTACCGGACCTGATTTTGCTCGGCGTGGCCAAAGGCACGACGCGCAAGGCGGGTTTTGAAACCCTGTACCTGAACGATGCAGCCCATGAATTCACCTTGAAAGGTGATTCGCCGGCGCTACATTTGATCCAGCAGATCCGCGACGAGGCCCACCGTTTTGCCATTACCGGGCACCGTGCGCGACGTGGTAAAACCCGTAACACCTCTACCCTGGAAGGGATTGCGGGGGTGGGGCCAACCCGTCGCCGTGACCTGCTGAAACATTTTGGTGGATTACAAGAGCTGTCTCGTGCCAGCATCGAAGAAATTGCCAAAGCACCCGGTATCAGTAAAAAGCTCGCTGAGTTGATTTATGCAAACCTGCACAGCGAGTAGAATGCTCCCTCACCTCGTAGCCAGTTGTGCCGATGAATATCCCTAATTTGATCACCGTTCTACGCGTTCTTCTGATTCCGTTCTTTATTCTGTTGTTTTACCTCCCGTATAGCTGGAGTTATGCCGCGGCAAGCTCTGTGTTCGCTTTTGCCGCAGCAACGGACTGGCTGGATGGTTATCTGGCCCGCCGACTGGAACAAAGCACACCGTTCGGCGCCTTTCTGGACCCGGTTGCCGACAAATTGATGGTGGCGGTCGCGCTGGTGTTGCTGGTGCAAGAACATCACAACTTCTGGCTGACCTTGCCGGCAGCGGTGATCATAGGTCGTGAAATCGTCATCTCGGCCTTGCGCGAGTGGATGGCAGAGCTGGGCGCGCGCGCCCAGGTTGCCGTGTCGAACATGGGCAAATGGAAAACAGCGGCGCAAATGCTGGCGTTGGTCATCTTGCTGGCCAACCCGTCAGATTTCAGCTTCTGGGTCCTGATTGGCTATGGGTTACTGATGGTCGCGGCGGGGTTGACGCTGTGGTCGATGGTTCAATACTTGCGGGCTGCCTGGCCGCATTTGAAGACCACCTCGACAAAATAAATAAAACTTTTTGAATCAAGGGGTTGACGCATTCTTGGAAACCTATAGAATGCGCAACACCAAAACGCGGGAATAGCTCAGTTGGTAGAGCACGACCTTGCCAAGGTCGGGGTCGCGAGTTCGAGTCTCGTTTCCCGCTCCAAATAAAGATTTACAGAGTTCAGCTGAAGTCTGCAAATCGTTGAAAAAAGGACCTTCGGGTCCTTTTTTCGTTTCTTCGCACCTACTAAAACCATCGTTGTCGGGTGCGCTTACATCTCTCTTGGCCGTTGCGCCAGCACTCTATTCCATCCTTAAATTCCATAATGTTTGGAATTAATCCCGCATTATCTTTCCACTAATCCTGACTACAGTGACAGTTCTACTGATTGGGCGTTGGCATCCAATCCCCAGGCATGCATCTTTAAGAGGTCACTGGCATGGACATCAAACTCAAGGCACTGCTGGATCGCGAAGAGATTCGCGCACTCCGCACGCTTTACGCACACCATCTGGACAGCAACAATATCGCGGCACTGGACCAGGTTTTTTCGGCAGACGCCGTGGTGCAAGTCACGGTCGGTAAGATGCAGGGCATCGACGCCATACGTGCTGGCCTGGCTGAGGCTTTCACGCTGTTCGATCGGGACAAGCAAGGGAGTTATCCCTTTATGCATGCCATTGTGAACCACTGGATCCAGTTGACCGGGCCTGATACGGCGCAAGGTCGCTGCTACTTGATCGATTTTGAAACGGCTTCGAAACCCGATCCAAACCCGTTGCTGTTGCTTGGTCTATATGCCGATCAGTACCAGCGAATCGACGGGGAGTGGCGCATCACCCATACCCGCCTTGAGGTGGTCTGGCCTGAGCGTAATGCCCGTGAATAAGCCACGATCAAGCTGGTAGGGGTGCGATCCCATTCTGAAAGCAACCCCAGGCCCTGGAGCCTCTAATGTCTGAAAACCCTTTTGACGGTATTCGCGAGTTTGTGTCTGCCGCTCAGTCACTAAGCTTCACGGCTGCCGCGCTTGAGTTGGGTGTGACCAGTTCGGCGGTGGGCAAAAGTGTCACGCGCCTTGAGGCGCGTTTAGGGGTGAAGCTGCTGCATCGCACCACCCGGCGCCTGGTGCTGACCGCTGAAGGCGAGGCGTATCTGGCCAGTTGCCTGCGGGTGATGGATGAGCTGGCCGAAACGCAGGGCTTTTTGACCACTGGCCAGCAAGCGCCTGTTGGCCGGCTGCGCATCGATCTTCCTGCAGCCTTTGGCCGTCGGCATATTTTGCCGACGCTGATCGACATGGCGGTGCGTTATCAGCAGCTCGATCTGTCCGTCAGCTTCAGTGAGCGGCTGGTAGATATCGTCAACGAGGGTGTCGACCTGGTGGTCAGAATCGGTGTGTTGAAAGATGACGCCGATATAGTTGCCCGCAAGTTGGGCAGCCAAAGCCTGCTGATTTGTGCGACCCCGGCCTATCTACAAACGCATGGCACACCCCAGGCACCCGATGATTTGCTGCATCACGATTGCATTGTCGGCTGGCGTAATGGCACCCGCAAAACCTGGATGTTGAAGGACGAAAAGGGGCAAACCCATGAGCATGAGGTGCGGGTCAAGCATGAGGTCGGTGATGGGGAGATGTTATTAAACCTGACCCTTGCCGGAGCCGGCCTGGCGCAATTGCCCACTTGGCTGGTGCAAACGCCTGTTGAACAGGGCCTGTTGGTCCCGGTGCTTGAGGCTTATGCCGGGGCTGAAATGCCGATAAACGTGATCTGGCCACGGACGCGTTATCTACAGCCCAAGGTCCGCATGGTTGTGGATGAACTGCTGGCGCTGGCACAACGTGATGCAGTGATTTTTCGACCGGACCTAAGCCTTGGGACCGTTTAAAGCAGTGACCTGAAGCGCCCCGGGCGGGCGCTTCAAGTGAGTACGGTTACTGGGCTGGCGTATAAAACGGGTAGTCGACGTAGCCTTTTTCGCCGCTGTTACCGTAGAACGTTGAGCGATCAGGCAGTGCAATCGGCCAGTCGTTTTTCATCCGCTCCACCAGGTCCGGGTTTGCAATAAAGGGTCGGCCAAATGCGACCAGATCCAGCTCACCTGACGCCAGCGCCGCCTCGGCCGATTCGCGATCAAAGCCACCGGCAGCAATCAAGGTGCCTTGGTACGAATCACGAAAGGTCTGGGCAAAACCTTCGGGCATGCGTTCGGCGCCAATGGTCAATTGATCGCTCAGGTGTACATAGGCAATGCGCCGATTTTGCAGTTCGCGCGCGACGGCGACCCAGGTCTCGGCCTCATCATCAAAGGGCGCCATATCAAACAGCCGGCCAAAGGGCGAAACCCGCACCCCCACCTTGCTGCGACCGATTGCATCGGCGACCGCATCCAGGGTTTCCAGTAGCAGGCGAATGCGATTTTCAATGGAGCCGCCATAACGGTCTGTGCGGTTGTTGACCGTTGGATTGATAAATTGCTCAAACAGATAGCCATTGGCGCCATGGATCTCCACCCCGTCAAAACCCGCTTCAACCGCTCTGCGGGCAGCCAGGACAAAGTCGTGCTTGAGCGCTTCGACTTCTTCGGTCGACAACGCACGGGGAGGGCTGGCTTGAATCGGTCCGGGCTGACCGTCTTGGTCGTAGGCATAGGCCAGCGAATTGGCCGCCAACTTATTGCTGGAGGACACCGGGGCGCCGCCATCGGGTTGCAAGGTGGTGTGCGATACCCGGCCCACGTGCCAAAGTTGGGCGAAGATCTGGCCGCCGTCTTCATGCACGGCACGGGTGACGTTTTTCCAGCCTTCAACCTGCTCTTGGGTGTAAAGGCCGGGGTTGAACAGATAGCCGCGGCCCTGAACGGAAACCGGAACCCCTTCGCTGATGATCAGCCCTGCACTTGCCCGCTGGCGGTAATAGAGCACCGTCAGCGCGTCAGGCACGGTGGTCAAGGCGCGTGCGCGAGTCATGGGCGCCATCACGACACGGTTCTTCAGTTCTATGCCCGACAGCGTGTAGGGAGAAAACAGAATGCTCATTAGGGGACCTCTGAAGTGGAGCGCTCCATGGCGCTGATCAGGGCCAATATACGGCGCCAAACCCTTCAGATAATCATCTGCACATTCCAAACATTCAGGCGCCCGGTTCCACAATCAACTGTGGCTGCGCGATTGTCACAAACCGAAATAATTAAGAAGCTTAAGCTAATAATTAAATAGTATTTATTTTAGCTTTTTAAGATCGTTTAGCTTTATGCCTCTCTACAGCGTCGGGCATTAAGTCCGGCGCTTTTTGCATCAGGCTAACTGTTCTCAGGACATGCGCTGACGCTCAACTTTTGCAGCCTGTGGGCGAACCAGATGCCCGTTTTCAAGCGGCGTTTGTCAGGAGCACCTGTGACAGTCATTCAACTTCCTTTGGCGGCGGAGCGAACTCCATCGCCACAAAGGCCTCCTCAAGTGCCCACAGAATTCGCCAGCCAGGGCGATGTGGTGCTTGAGTTTCGGGGCGTCACCAAAACCTATTCAGGGAAAAAAACCGCCCCTGAGCTATTGGCCGTCAGCGATGTCAGCTTGCAGGTGCGGCGCGGTGAAGTGCTGTGCCTGATGGGCACTTCAGGCAGCGGCAAGTCAACGTTGTTGCGCCATATCAACCGCCTGATCGAGCCCACCAGCGGTGACGTGTTGATTGAGGGTCAAGCCATCAGCGGGCTGAACGACAAAGGCTTGCGGGATTTGCGCTCGCGCGGTATCGGCATGGTCTTTCAGCACTTTGGCCTGTTACCCCATCGTACGGTGCTGGATAACGTCGCGCTGCCGCTGGAGCTGCGCGGCGAACCCGAGCCGGTTCGTCATGCCGCTGCCACCTTGCAGTTACAGGCGGTAGGGTTGCAGGGGTGGGGTGAGCATTATCCCCACGAGCTTTCCGGGGGCATGCAGCAACGGGTCGGTCTGGCCCGGGCCTTGGTGACAGAGCCTGACATCCTGCTGATGGACGAGCCTTTCAGTGCGCTGGACCCGACTATCCGCCGCGACCTGCAAAATCACTTTCTGGCACTGGCGCACGAGCGTGGCATCACCACCTTGCTTGTCACCCATGACCCGGCGGAAGCCCTGCGCCTCGCGGATCGCATCGCCGTGCTGCGCCATGGTCGTTTAGTGCAGGTGGGGACCCCTGAGGAGTTGCTCGAACACCCCGCCGATGCCGAAGTTGCCGACTTTTTCCGTGATTCCCTGCCCGCGCCTTCGGTCGCGCAAAAGGTTGCCAGTGTCAGCCTTCAGGCGCCCGGCAATGAGCCGCAGTCGTCACCGGGTGCGCCAGGTTTGCGCGGCTGGCAAGCCCTGTTGTTGGGGCCAGCAGCGCTGGCTGACCGGGGCAAGGGCGGCTTGTTCTGGCTGACGTTTGCCGGTGAACTGGCCGCCTTGGCGACTTTAGGCCAAGGCATTCTCAGCGCATCGTGGCTTGCGGTACTGGCGGCGGTTGTAGTGTTCGCTGCCAGCCGATTCACAGCGTTGTCGGTCAGCCGCCAACCCGTGCGGCGCAATGCGTCGGGGTGGGGGTTGCCGCTGGCCGTGCTGCTGGTCAGTCAGGCGTTGGTGATCTGGCGCGTCTTTACCCCGGACACGGCCAACGCGTTGTTTGAGTTCCCGGCGAACCGGCAGCTGTTATTGCTGGCAGCCGACAGCATCGACCAATTTATTGGCTGGTCCCAGGTGGCGTTCGAAGGTGCGTTTGTCGGCGTGATCGTTGCTGTGCGCACCGTTATCGAGGGCATAGAGAACGTCTTGGGTTGGTTGCCATGGTCCGTCTCGGCACTGGCGTTGGTGTTGCTGGCCTGGCGTTCGGCGGGGTTGGGGCTGGCCCTGACCAGCAGCGTTGCGCTGCTCTACATCGGCCTGTTCGGCTTTTGGGAGCGCACCATCTCCACGCTGGCGCTGGTGGGTTCATCGGTCTTGATTGCCTTGGTCATCGGCGTGCCCACCGGCATTGTGCTGGCGAAACGGGCGCGGATACGCCGTGTGGTCACACCGTTGCTGGATGCCATGCAGACGCTGCCCACGTTTGTGTATCTGATTCCTGCCGTGGCGTTCTTCTCTGTGGGGAAGACGCCTGCGGTCATTGCCACGGTCATTTTTGCCCTGGCACCGATGATCCGCCTGACGTCGCTGGGTATCCAGGAAGTGCCCAAGGATGCCGTCGAGGCTGCTGTCGCCCACGGTGCCAGCCCTTGGCAAACCTTGGTCAAAGTGCAATTGCCGCTGGCACGCCGTTCGCTGCTGCTGGGGATTAACCAGACCATTGTCATGAGCTTGTCGATGGTGGTGGTCGCTGCGCTGATTGGCGCGGGCGGGCTGGGCTACGACGTGATGACGGCGCTGCGCAACATCAAGGGCGGCGAGGGCATCCTCGCGGGGGTGGCGATTGTTCTGTGTGCATTAATTCCGGATCGAATCATTCAATCGAGCTTGCGCAAGCAAGATCGCGCGCACCATTAACTGTGAGACTTATCGTGAAGACACCTCTGTTGCGTTCATTGGGGGCAGCCGCGCTGCTGGCCTCCCTGATTCTTCCGGCCAGCGCATTCGCCAAAGAAAAAATTGTCATTGGTGAGCAGAACTGGACCGGTGCCATTGCTATTCAGAACATCCTTGGCGAGGTGATCAAAAGCCGCCTCGATGGCGATGTCTCGTACCTGGCCGGGGACGTTCCGGTGCTGTTCAGTGCTGCCGCCAAAGGCGATGGCTCGGTGGACGTGCTGACAGATATCTGGCTGCCGAACCAGTCGGCGGCCTGGGCCAAATATGTCACGGGTGGCACCCGCTCACTGGTGCCGAACCTCAAGCCCTATGCGGGTGAGCAAGGCTTTTATATTCCGGGATATTTGCAGGACAAATACGGCGTTAAATCCGTCTACGACCTGAAAAAGCCTGAAATCGCCAAGCTCTTCGAACCGCTGGGTGGCGGCAAGGCTCAATTGTTGGTCGGGCCGGCGGGTTGGGAGTCGACCTACATTGGTGAAATCAAGGCCAAAGATTACGGTTTTGCAGACAAGTTCGAGTCTGTGTCCACCGAAGCTTCCGTCACTTACGCCAAGCTGGCTGCGGCTTACAAGGCGGGGCGCGGCGTGGTCTTTTACGCCTACACCCCGGACTGGATCTTCTCGGCTTTTGACCTGCGCCGCCTGCAAGAGCCTGCGTTCGATGGCTATGCCCAGGACAACAAAAAGGGTGACCCGCTGTACAAAGCTGACGGCTGCTGGAAGTTCATCAGCCCGACAGTTGACCCTGACTGGCTGAACAAGAGCCAGATCACCTGCGCTTATCCGGACGCCAAAGTGCATATCCTGGCATCAACCGCCTTACAGAAACGCGCGCCAAAAATTGCCGAGTTCCTGCGCAACGTAGCCATTGACCCGGCGCAGTTGAATGACCTGATCTTGAAGATCGAAAAGCAAAAAGTACCCGCTGACGTCGCGGCCAAAGAATGGATCAAGGCCAACCCTGCGACGGTTGATCAGTGGCTGGCAGCCCCGGCGCCTACCGTGAGTGCCAACCCATGAGCCATGCCTCCTTGCGTTTGCTGGATGGTGGCATGGGCCGCGAATTGCAGCGGAATGGGGCACCGTTTCGCCAACCTGAATGGTCTGCGCTCGCGCTGATCGAAGCGCCTGAGTATGTGTTGGAGGCTCATCGCGCGTTTATTGCGGCCGGTGCCCGGATCATCACGACCAACAGTTACGCGGTGGTGCCATTTCATATCGGCGCCGAACGCTTCGCCGAGCAGGGGCTAACACTGGCGGGGCGTGCTGGGGCGCTCGCCCGCCAGGCCGCATCCGCCAGCAAGGAGCCGGTCACGGTGGCCGGCTCGTTGCCGCCAGCCTTGGGCTCTTATCGACCGGATTTGTTTGACCATCAGCGTTCGGTGGCGATTCATCGGCAGTTGATCGAGGGTCTTGAGGCTCATGTCGATGTCTGGTTGGCGGAAACCCAAAGCTCCATCGCTGAAGTCCGTGCGCTGGTTGAGGCCCTGGACAAAAATCCGAAACCGCTTTGGCTGTCGTTTACCTTGCTGGACGAGGTCGGTGAGCCACCACGCTTACGCTCGACTGAAGCGGTCGCCGACGCCATACGGGCGGCGGTTGAGTTGGGCGCAAAGGCGGTGCTGTTCAACTGCAGCCAGCCGGAAGTCATGGGCGCTGCGCTGGCGCAAGCGCGGGAGGTACTTGAACAACTGGGTCAAACCCTGGAGCTGGGGGTTTACGCCAATGCCTTTCCACCTGTGAGCAGCGAAGCCAAAGCCAATAGCACGTTGCTTGAGATTAGACATGATCTTGGCCCTGAGGCTTACCTGAGTTGGTCCCGTACCTGGGTGGCGGCCGGTGCCAGCATCGTGGGTGGATGCTGCGGCATAGGGCCTGAGCACATCGCGCAGTTGCATTCGAGTTTATTGCCAGAAAAAGAGAAGGGTGGCGAATGACTGATTTTAATAAAGAGGCACTGGTTGAACAGGCAACCTTTGGCGCCGGTTGTTTTTGGGGGGCTGAGGCGTCGTTCCGGGCATTGCCCGGAGTTATCGACAGCCGGGTGGGCTTTGCCCGCTTTGCCGAGGATGAGTCTGCGTTGATCGAGGTGGTACAGGTCGACTTCGATGCCCAAGTGATTACCTACGATCAACTGATCGCTCACTTCTGGACAGTGCACGATCCCGCTTCTGTGGACCGCCAAGGTGCGGATGTCGGCATCAAATACCGCTCAGCGCTGTTTTTCGGGTCTGAAGAGCAGGCGAAGGTCGCATCCGTAGCCAGGCAGGCGCTGGAGGCGTCGGGAACGTTGAGCCGGCCTGTCGCGACGGTGATTGTGCCGTTAGTTGAGTTTGTGCTGGCCGATGAGGAGCATCAGCGATACTTCGAAAAACATGGCGGCAGCTGTTCCATTTAATCCACTTCAGCAAAGCATCGGGTGCAATTACGTCCGTGTGCCTTCGCTTCATAGACCGCTGTATCGGCCTGCGCCAGCAGACGTTCAAGCAGTATCCCGGCTTCTTGACCGTTCAGCGCCATGCTTGAAACACCGATGCTGACGGTGATGCTATGCCCGTCGACCTTGATCTTGGAAATATGCTGGTGTACCCGCTTGGCCGCGCGTGTTGCGCCTTCAAGGTTCGAGTTGGGCAGCCACAGGGCAAACTCTTCGCCGCCATGGCGAATGACGCTGTCTTGCGCGCGTGCACTTTCTAACAGTCGTTGGGCGACGTTGCGTAACACATTGTCGCCCTCGGCATGGCCATACCGGTCATTGATCTGCTTGAAAAAGTCGATGTCTATCATTAACAAACTACTGACCGATTGACTGTTTGCGGTGAGCATCCACTGTTTGACATTGCGCGTCAGTGCGCGTCTGTTGCCCAAGCTGGTCAGTGGGTCCGTCAGGCTAAGATGGGCGAACTTGTCTGCTTTGGTTCTGGCTTCTTGCGCATACTCGCTCAGTTGCGCATTGGCATACTGCAGTTCAGTGTTGACTTCAGTCAGTTGCAAGGCTGTCTCTTGGGCATGTTGGCGTGCCTTGAGCAACTCGGCTTCAAAACGTTGTCGCTCTTTGGCCACGAAAAACAGCCAGATCACTACCCGTTCGCTTTCGTTCTGACTGATCCGTGCGTTCGTCATCACTGGTAGCAGTTGCCCATTGGGGGTCAGCAATTGCAGGTACAGCTCGCTGAATTCACCGTTTTTTAGCAGCATCGGCCAAGCATAGCTGTGCAGAAATATACGCGAGGCGGGTGGGAAGTAACTGTCCAGGTAATCGCAGTTTTCAGGCGCCACCAATTGCCTGAAGTCCCGATTGGTATGCAGTACGTGACCATTACAGTTTGTGACTACTACCGGGCAGGGCAACCGCTCAAGGTAAAACACAACTGTCGCTCCCTGACAGATAGTGACGTATAGCCGAAGCCACCTGGTGTGGGTGACTCATGTGGGCGCAATGCCCGGTGACGTCCAGAACTTGCAGGACGCTGTGTTTCAGATGTGTGTTCAGGTACTCCCCGACGGGCAGGGGCACCAGCGTATCGCGGCGATGTTGCAGAATGAGGCTGGGTGTTGTGCAACGGCCCAGCTCTTGGCGAATGTCGGAGAAGAAAGTGGCCTGGGCGAATTGCCGCGCCATGACCGGGTCTGTTGAGCAGAAACTGCCTGCCAACTGAGCCGTGATGGGCGAATCTGCCTGTGAGCCTGTCACGACGGGGGCAAAGTACTCTGCCCAACCGATGTAGTTTTGATCCATGAGGGCCAGCAACCCTTCGAGGTCTGCTCGCTCGAAGCCGCCACTATACGCGGGTGGGTCGTTCAAGAAACAGGGAGAAGGCGCCACCAGGACCATTTGTGAGAAAAGGTCAGGACGTTGGATCGACGCCAGGATGCCGATGCTGCAACTCACGGAGTGCCCGACGAAGATCACGTCTTTGGACAGGCCCAAAGCGTCGCACACCTCGATCAGGTCTTGCGCATAGCCGGCCAGCGAGCTGTACCTGAGCGCATCAAATGCCCGCGCATCCGAGCGGCCGCTGCCCACATAGTCGAATAATATTTGCCGGTGGGTGGCGGCAAACTCCGGCGTGAGGAGGTGCCACATGTCCTGATTACAACCAAATCCATGGGCGTAAATGATGACCGGTGCATCGGGGTTCGCGTGGGGCAATTGCTTAACGTTGTTGCGCTGGATGATACCCACTTCTGCAACACCTCTGTTAAGGGGGCGGTGATCAGAGGCCACAACACAGTCCAAGGTTTGTGTCGACAATATGGCGGCAGTAGCGCGTCAGTATAACGAGGGTGATGGCAAAACGGCATCCTTGGCTGGGATGCCCACGAAATCAACAGATCGCAGCCTGCAACTTTACTTGCAGGCTGCGTGAAGGTTCGCTCTATAAAGCGGCTGTGCGCAAGGCGTGTTTATTCTCCGGGCCCGGCACGTCGTGCAGGGATATGCGCGATGTTTCTGGCAGTGCCAAGCCGCCTGCCAGGGCGAGTACCGCAACGGCCATCAGGTAAAACGCTGGCGACAGGTTACTGCCGGTGGTGCTGATGAGCCAGGTGGCTACCAGCGGTGCGGTACCGCCAAACAAGGTGTAGGCCATGTTGTAGGTGATGGCCGAGGCGGTGTAGCGGGTGCGGGTCGGGAAGGTTTCCGAGAGCAGGGCGGCGGTCACCACGCCACACAGCACCGCGCCAATCGCCAGCAGCATGACGCCGATGACAGACGCCGCGAACCCGCCGGAACTGGCCATCAGGAACGACGGGTATACGGCGACGATCAACAGCGCGCAGGCGGTCATGACCGTGGCCCGACGCCCCACACGGTCGGAATACAGCCCGGCCAGCGGGCAGATGGCGGCGGCGAAGATCAGGGCAATCAACGACACCAGCAAGGCCATGGCACGGCTCAAGCCGCCAGCCACTTGCAGGTAGGTGGCGAAGTAGGTGGTGAACATATAGAACGACAGCGCCGTCAGCGACACAAAAGCGCCCAGACAGCAAATGGCAGCGCCATGGTTGCGTAAGGTTTCTTTGAGTGGCGAATGGGCGACGTCGTGTTCTTCGGTGACCGCCTGGAACGCCGGGGTTTCATCCAGTTTGTTGCGCATGTACAGGCCGACCAGGCCCAGTGGCGCGGCAATCAGAAACGGCACGCGCCAGCC
Organism: Pseudomonas helleri; assembly: GCF_045830615.1. Taxonomy (NCBI): domain Bacteria; kingdom Pseudomonadati; phylum Pseudomonadota; class Gammaproteobacteria; order Pseudomonadales; family Pseudomonadaceae; genus Pseudomonas; species Pseudomonas helleri. The sequence goes on from NZ_CP174501.1 coordinate 2,361,984, forward strand.
CCAACTGCTCATGGCTTCTGCCGACAATGAAGCCTCAAGGGCATAAGCCGCAACGGCCGCTGCGGCGAAGGCGGAGAACGTCGACACCGGCACAAAGCTGCCGTACCAGGCCCGCTTATGGTCCGGCGCGTGCTCCATCAAATAAGCGCACGCGCCTGCGTATTCGCCGCCCGCTGAAAAGCCCTGGGCGCAACGGATCAGCGTCAACAGAATCGGCGCCATTACCCCGATAGCCGCATAGGTGGGCAGCACGCCGATCAGGGTGGTCGCCGCGGCCATCAGTAAAATGGTCATGGCCAGGGTTCGCTTGCGGCCGATGCGGTCGCCGAGCATGCCGAAAATTACTCCGCCCAGGGGGCGAAAGGCAAAGGCAACCGCGAACACGGCAAAGGTTTTGAGCAGCGCCGCGCTGGCGTCTTCACTGGGGAAGAACTGCTGGGCGATGGTGGTTGCGAGAAAGCCATACACCGCGAAATCAAACCACTCGACAAAGTTGCCGATCGAGGCCGCGACAATCACTTTTCTCAGCGTTTTAGGGCTGATGTGCCCGGTTGTGGTGCTGGTCATATGAGCCTCGATAATGGATCCGTGATCGATCGATTATCGGGGCAGCTCTGAGGTGGGAGCGCTTCAAAAGTGCCCTCGACGTATTCATGAACGACGCTGGGTCTTGTCAGTTTGTGTCAAAAAAATAGTGATCAAGGCGCGGATCACGGCGGGCAACGCTTCCAGGTCGCGGACCAGAATGCTGCGCTCACGAACGCGCCAGGGTTCATCGAGTTCGACGATGTGCAAGCCCATGGTCTGTTGATGACGCCGGGCCGAGGATTCCGGCAGGATCGCCAGGCCGACTCCGGCTTCAACCATGCGGCACATGGCCTCGAAGCTGTAGACCTTGATGCGCATATTCAACGTCTGGCCGCTCAGGGCGACTTGTTCATTCAAAAAGCGCAGCAGCGTGGTGCCTTCATGCAAGCCGATGTGGGGATAGGCCAGGGTCTCGGTCAATTTGACCTTTTTGCGTGCTGCCAGTGGATGGTCGAGCGGGGTGACCAGAATCAACTGGTCGGTGCTGAAATGGATGACCTGCAAGCCATCTGCCTTGATCGGCCCGGCGATGATGCCCAGGTCGGTGGAGCCGTCCATCACGCCGCGCACGATGTCACGACTGAGTCGCTCCTGAAGGTCGACGGTAACGCCCGGTCGTTCAGCGAGAAACCCGGCAAGGATTTCCGGCAAGAATTCGGTCGCGGCCGTGGTGTTGGCGAAGATCTTGATATGCCCGCTGGCTTCGGCTCCGTACTCGGTGAACTCGTTTTTCATGTAGTCCACCTGGCGCATGATCACCCGCGCATGGTGCAAAAACAGCTTGCCTGCGGGTGTCAGTTCTACTCCCCGGCTGTCACGGTACAACAGGCGGCTGGCCAGGCTTTCTTCCAGGCTTTTGATGCGCGCACTGGCCGCAGCAGGGGACATGAACGCCTTGCGCGCGCCTTGGGTCATGCTGGGGGATTCGGCGATTTGAATGAACAGGCGCAGGTCGACTAAATCGAAGTGCATGGCAGATTTCCGCTGGGTGTGAGTGCTGGCCTACAACATTGGCGTTAAGCAAATCCGAACGCCCCCTTACGAAAACGCAGATTCACAGATCGCCGGGCTTTTAGCAATCTTGGCTAAAACAACAAGCCACGGGACATTACCGATGAGCGATAACGCACTGTCCACCTGGATCGGTCGCACTGAAGAGATCCACGATCACCTCAGCCTCAACCTGGTCACCCGCATCGCTGCGACGTTGGGCGAGCGCGTGCCACTCGCTGGCGAGCCATTACCTGCGCTGTGGCAATGGTGCTTCTTCCAGCCGGCCGTTGAGGCGAGCGGCCTGGGCGGCGACGGGCATCCGGCCCGGGGTGGTTTTCTGCCCCCGGCGCACAACCGCAATCGCATGTGGGCGGGTGGGCGTTTTGAGTTTTACGCACCACTGAAAGTGGGTGCTGACGCAACGCGGGTTTCCACCATCACCAACGTTCAGGAAAAACACGGCAAGACCGGTTCGCTGCTGTTTGTCACGGTCCAGCATGACTACCTGCAAGACGGCCAACTGGCGATCCGTGAAGAGCAGGACATCGTCTACCGTGAACCGACGCCGCCTAAATTGACCAGCGGCGAGCCGTTGCCTGCTGGCACTTGGCAGGAGTCTGTCGACCCTGATCCAACCCTGCTGTTCCGCTATTCCGCCGTCACCTTCAATGGTCACCGCATTCACTACGACTGGCCTTACGCGACGCAAACCGAGGGCTATCCGGGGTTGGTGGTGCATGGGCCGTTGATCGCCACGCTGGCCTTGCGGGCATTTTGCCGCGCCAATCCCGATGCGCGTTTACGCGGTTTTACATATCGCGGCCTGCGCCCATTGATTGCCCCGCAGCCCTTTGTCGTGGGCGGGCGTGTCAGCGCTCAGGGCAAGGCGCAGGTGTGGGCAGGCAATGCACAGGGCATCGCCCAGCAAGGCGAAGTGACCTTCGACTGACCGTGGCATTCAGCACAATAAATACAACAAGGACCTGAGATGAATCCGTATTTGAACGACGATTACAACGCCATTCGCGAGGGTGTGCGCGCCTTGTGCGCCGAGTTCCCGGCCGAGTACTGGCGCAAGATCGACGAAGAAAAGGGCTTTCCTGAAGCGTTTGTGGCCGCCATGACCGAGGCGGGCTGGTTGTCGGCAATGATCCCCGAAGCCTACGGCGGCTCGGGTTTGGGCCTGGCCGAAGCGTCGATCATTCTCGAAGAAGTGAACCACTGTGGCGGCAACTCCGGCACCGTGCATGGCCAGATGTACAACATGTTTACCTTGCTGCGCCATGGCAGCGAAGAGCAAAAAAGTCATTACCTGCCCAAGCTGGCCAGCGGCGAGTTGCGCTTGCAGTCCATGGGCGTGACTGAGCCCACCACCGGCACCGACACCACCAAGATCAAGACCACCGCCGTGCGCCGTGGCGATAAATATGTGATCAACGGGCAGAAGGTCTGGATCTCGCGGATTCAGCACTCGGACCTGATGATCTTGCTGGCGCGCACCACGCCGCTGGCCGAGGTCGAGAGAAAGGCCGATGGCATGTCGATTTTCCTAGTCGACTTGCGCGAAGCCATCGGCAACGGCCTGACCGTGCAGCCGATTGCCAACATGGTCAATCACGAAACCAACGAGCTGTTTTTCGACAACCTGGAAATCCCGGCCAGCAGCCTGATTGGCGAAGAGGGCAAGGGCTTTCGCTACATTCTCGACGGCCTTAATGCCGAACGTACGCTGATCGCCGCCGAGTGCATCGGTGATGGCCGCTGGTTCAACGAAAAGTCTGCGCAGTACGCCCGTGATCGCGTGGTGTTTGGCCGTCCGATTGGCCAGAACCAGGGTGTGCAGTTCCCGATTGCCGAAGCCCATATCGAGCTGGAAGCCGCGGACCTGATGCGCTGGCGTGCCTGTGACGAGTACGACAACGGGCGCAATGCCGGGGCGGCAGCGAACATGGCCAAGTACCTCGCGGCCAAGGCCAGTTGGGAGGCGGCCAACGCGTGCCTGCAAACCCATGGCGGCTTCGGTTTTGCCAATGAATACGACGTTGAGCGCAAGTTCCGCGAGACCCGCCTGTACCAGGTGGCGCCTATTTCGACCAACTTGATCTTGTCTTACGTGGCTGAGCATTTGCTCGAACTGCCGCGTTCTTTCTGACTACGGTCTTTCGTCTTTCATGGGGAACGCTGCATGAGTCAGCACACGCAAGCGCTTACAGAATTTTTGGCCAATTTGCATCACGCGCAGTTGCCTGAAGCGGTCATTGATCGCACTGAAGAATTGTTTCTCGACTGGCTGGGCTCAGCGCTGGCCAGCCAGGGCATGCACCCGATTCCGCTGTTCGAGCGCTATGCCGCGATGATGGGCCCGACCAGCGGCCCGTCCGGTATTTTGGTCAACGGCAAAACCAGTTCTGCGTATTTCGCTGCATTGGTCAATGGCGCCAGCTCGCACCTGGTTGAGCAGGATGACCTGCACAACAGCTCGGTGCTGCACCCGGCGACCGTGGTCTTCCCGGCAGTGCTGGCGGCGGCTCAGGCACTGGGTAAAACCGGCCGCGAATTGATCGTTGCGGCAGTGGCCGGGTATGAAGCGGGCATTCGTATCGGTGAGTTCCTGGGGCGCTCGCACTACCGCATCTTCCACACCACCGCCACGGTGGGCACGCTGGCGGCGGCGGTGGGTGTCGGCAAGCTGATGGACTTTAACCAGGAACAATTCACCCACCTACTCGGCACGGCCGGTACTCAGGCGGCAGGCTTGTGGGAGTTCTTGCGTGACGCCGCAGACTCCAAGCAATTGCACACCGCCAAAGCCGCTGCCGATGGCCTGCTGGCTGCCTACCTGACGGCTGAAGGGCTGAGCGGCGCACAGAACATTCTGGAAGGCGAGCAGGGCATGGCGGCCGGTATGTCCAGCGATGCGCAGCCAGGCAAGTTGTCAGACGGTTTGGGCACACGCTGGGCGCTGGTAGAAACCTCGTTCAAGTTTCACGCCTCGTGCCGACACACGCACCCGGCCGCCGATGCACTGCTGGCGCTGATGCAGCGCGAGCAACTAGGCGCTGAGGACATCGCAGGGGTCATCACGCGCGTGCATCAGGGCGCCATCGATGTACTGGGCCGCGTGCAGGTGCCGCAGACCGTGCATCAGGCCAAGTTTTCCATGGGCACAGTGCTGGGTTTGATCGCTGTGTATGGCAAGGCCGGATTGCCGGAGTTTCATCAATACGCGCTGACCGATTCGCGGGTGAGCGATGTGCGCGACAAGGTGCGCATGGTGCTGGACGAGGAAGTCGACGGGGCGTATCCGCAACGCTGGCTGGGCCGGATCGAGGTCACCACGCTGGCCGGTCAGACCTTGTACGGGCGCATCGACGAGCCCAAGGGCGATCCGGGCAATACCCTGAGCCGCGCTGAACTGGAAGACAAATTTCGCCGCCTGCTGGCGTTCTCCGGGGCACGCACTGACGAGCAGGCGACGGGCCTGATCGGGCTGGTCTGGAACCTGCGCGAACTCGATGACTTGAGCGCGTTGACGCGAACCACAACCTTTGCCGGGAGCGCAGCATGAACGACAACACCACCAAACCCCGCCCGCTGGACGGCATTACCGTGGTTAGCCTGGAGCATGCCATCGCCGCGCCGTTCTGTACCCGGCAGTTGGCCGATCTGGGCGCACGGGTGATCAAGGTTGAACGCCCTGGCTCCGGTGACTTTGCCCGCGACTATGACGAGCGCGTCAATGGCCTGGCTTCACACTTTGTCTGGACCAATCGCTCCAAAGAGAGCCTGACCCTCAACGTCAAGCAAGACGAGGCCGGGCAGGTGCTCGACAAGCTGCTGAGCACGGCTGATGTGCTGGTGCAGAACCTTGCACCGGGCGCCGCGCAACGCATGGGGCTGTCGTTTGCTGACCTGCATGAGCGCTTCCCGAGGTTGATCGTCTGCGATATTTCCGGCTACGGCGAAGGCGGGCCTTACGAGCAGAAAAAAGCCTACGACCTGCTGATCCAGAGTGAGGGCGGATTTTTGTCGGTGACCGGCGGGCCGGGTGAAAACGAGATGGCCAAGGCCGGCTGTTCGATTGCCGATATTGCCGCAGGCATGTATGCCTACACCGGCGTGCTCTCGGCATTGTTGCTGCGCGACAAGACCGGCGAGGGCAGCCGTGTCGATGTGTCGATGCTGGAAAGCCTGGTGGAGTGGATGGGTTACCCGCTGTATTACGCCTACGAAGGCGCGCCGCCACCGCCCAGAGCGAGCGCCGCCCACGCGACGATTTACCCCTACGGACCGTTCCCCACAGGGGATGGCGGTACGGTGATGCTCGGCTTGCAGAACGAGCGTGAATGGCAGCAGTTTTGCGACAAGGTGTTGCTGAGACCTGACCTTGCGCGCGACTCGCGCTTTAATGCCAATGCGCGACGTTCAGAGAACCGTGCCGAGTTGCGGGCCCTCATCGTTGAGACGTTTGCCCACATGACGGCTGAACAGGTGATTACACGGCTGGACTCGGCGTTGATTGCCAACGCCCATGTCAACGACATGGCCGGGGTCTGGGCGCATCCACAACTGCAGGCGCGTGATCGCTGGCGTGAAGTGGACAGCCCGTCCGGCAAGTTGGCGGCGCTGCTGCCGCCGGGTCGTAACACGGCATTTGAGCCGCGTATGGATCCGGTGCCGGGTTTGGGCGAACACACCGACAGCGTGCTGGCGGAGTTGGGTTACAAGGCGCATGACATTCAGCGCCTACACGAACAAGGAGCGGTGTGAGGCTGGCGCCTCACACCTCCTGCATGGAGCAGTTCATGGACAGAAGTACTATTCGCTCGGCACTGTTTGTGCCGGCCACCCGGCCAGAGCGCATCGACAAAGCGCTGGGCAGTGGCGCCGATGCGGTCATCGTTGACCTTGAGGACGCCGTGGCGGAACACCTCAAGGTTGAAGCGCGCAGCAATCTGCAGGCTTATCTGGAGGCCAATCCACAGGCGCGTATTCTGGTGCGTATTAACGCGCCAGCGCATGAGCAGCAGGCCGCTGATCTGGCCTTGTGTGCTCGCTACCCCGGCGTGGTCGCCGTGCTGCTGCCCAAGGCCGAAAGCGCTGAGCAAGTGGAGCGGGTGGCAGCTTGCGCCAAACCGGTGTGGCCCATCATCGAGAGCGCCAAAGGCCTGCTTGAGTTACCGGCCATTGCCCGTGCCCACGGGGTGGCGCGCTTGAGTTTTGGGGCGCTGGATCTGGGCCTCGACCTGGGCTTGATGAGTGGCACTGCTGGCGCCCAGCGCATGCTTGATCAGGCGCGCTACGCCATCGTCTTGCACAGCACCCTGGCGCATTTGTCGCCGCCGCTGGACAGCGTTTTCCCCGACATCAAAAACACTGAAGGCATGACTTGCATGGCTGCCGATGCCCGGGACATGGGCTTTGGCGGTTTGCTGTGCATCCACCCCAGCCAGGTGGCACTGATTCACGCGGCCTTTATGCCCGGCCCTGAAGAGCTGGACTGGGCGCGCCGGGTGCTGGATGCGGTGGCGGCTGGCGGCGGGGTCTATGTGGTCGATGGGCAGATGGTTGACGCGCCCGTCATCGGGCATGCCCGCCAAGTATTACATCGGGCCGGCGTGACGCCTGCCTGAGTCAAAAGCATCACCACGAAAAACTAAGCACGACCAAACAATAACAACAAGAGGTACATGCCCCATGTTTAAACACACCCTCAAGGCTTTGGCCTGCGCCCTGCCACTGTATGCCGGTCTGGCAAGTGCGGCAGATCCCATCAGTATCAAATTCGCCCACGTAGTTGCCGAACACACGCCCAAGGGGCAGGGCGCCCTGATGTTTAAAAAGCTGGCCGAAGAGCGCCTGCCTGGCCAGGTCAAGGTCGAGGTGTACCCGAACTCGTCCCTGTTTGGTGACGGCAAAGAGATGGAAGCGCTGTTGCTCGGCGACGTGCAGTTGCTGGCGCCATCGCTGGCCAAGTTTGAGCATTACTCCAAGCCGATCCAGATCTTCGACTTGCCATTTCTGTTCAACGACATCAATGCACTCGACCGCTTCCAGCAGAGCCCTGAAGGCCAGGGGCTGCTCAAGTCCATGGAAAGCAAGGGCATTACCGGCCTCGGTTACTGGCATAACGGCATGAAGCAATTGTCGGCCAACAAGGCGCTGTACGAGCCCAAGGATGCACGCGGCCTGAAGTTCCGGGTGCAGGCATCGGCGGTGCTGGATGAGCAGTTCAAGGCGTTGCGCGCGGCACCACGCAAGATGAGTTTTGCTGAGGTGTACCAAGGGCTGCAAACCGGGGTGGTCAACGGCACCGAGAACACCTGGTCGAACTATGAAAGCCAGAAGGTCAACGAGGTGCAGAAGTACTTCACTGAATCTGACCATGGCGCCATCGACTACATGGTGATCACCAACACCAAGTTCTGGAACAGCCTGCCTGAAGATGTGCGCACGTCACTGGACCAGATCATGACTGAGGTCACGGTCGAGGTGAACAAGCAGGCCGAGGAACTGAACCAGGCTTCCAGAAAAACCATCGTCGATTCGGGTACCAGCGAAGTCATCACCCTCACACCTGAACAGCGCGAAGAGTGGCGTGAAGCCATGCGCCCGGTCTGGAAAAAATTTGAAAAAGATATCGGTGTCGACCTGATCAAGGCAGCGGAGCAATCCAACCAAAGCAGTTAAGACCTGAAGTGCCGCCGGTAATCGCGTGAGCGCTTGCCGGCGGCAGCGTCAATGGCGAAAGCGACAGCCTGCAAGGTCTGTCGCGCCTTGGCTTCATTGGTTTTAGTCGTAGCTTTGCGACCGCTCTTTCAAGGGGAGATTACCCATGCAGGCATTTTTTCGTGTCTGGAATCGTGTGGAAGAAGTACTGGTGGCATTCCTGCTTGCAGGCATGACCCTGGTGACGTTCTCCTACGTGGTCTTCAACAACCTTTACGGTGTTTTTTATTCTTTGGGCGACTCTTTGCCCTTCGCCAACGACGCCATGCTCAGCATTGGTGACGGCATTCTGTATATCGCCCAGGAGATGACTTGGAGCGTGGCGCTGACCAAGGCCATGTTCGGTTGGCTGATTTTTGTCGGGCTGGCCTGGGGCGTGCGCATTGGCGCGCACATTGGTATCGACTTGCTGGTGCGCCAGTTCAGCCCTGAGAACCAGCGGCGCGTGGCGTTGCTCGCCTTGGTGATCTGCCTTGGCTATTGCGCACTCATGGCTTACTCCAGTGAACAGTGGGTTGCCACGCTGTACGCTGTTGGCACAGGCGCTGAAGACCTCGACCGTTTCGGGATTCGCCAATGGCAGATCGTAATGATCGTGCCAATCGGCTTTGCTTTGATGTTCCTGCGCTTTCTGCAGGTGTTCATTCGCGTCGTGCAGGGCAAGCAGCAAGGGCTGGGCTTGCACAGTGAAGTGGATGAGGCCGTGAAACTGGCTGAAAACGACACCTCGGAGAACGCCAAATGACTATCAGCTTTCTATTTGTCGCTCTGTTCGTGCTGATGTTTATCGGCATTCCGGTGGCGATTTCCCTGGGCTTGTCCGGGGCCATGACCATCCTGTTCTTCAGTAACGACTCGGTTCGTTCCCTGGCGATCAAGCTGTTCGAAACCAGTGAGCACTACACGCTGCTAGCCATTCCGTTCTTCCTGCTGTCTGGCGCCTTCATGACCAGCGGCGGTGTGGCCCGCCGCTTGATCGACTTCGCCAACGCTTGCGTGGGGCATATCAAGGGTGGCCTGGCGATTGCGGCGATCATGGCCTGCATGTTGTTTGCGGCGCTCAGCGGGTCTTCACCGGCAACCGTGGCCGCTGTGGGTTCTATCGTGATTGCCGGGATGGTGCGCTCCGGTTACAAACAGGAGTTTGCCGCCGGTATCGTGTGTAACGCCGGTACGTTGGGCATTCTGATTCCGCCGTCGATTGTCATGGTGGTCTACGCCACCGCGACCGAGACCTCGGTGGGCAAGCTGTTTATGGCTGGTGTGATTCCGGGGCTGTTGCTGGGTGTGGTGTTGATGATCACCATCTACATCCTTGCACGGGTTAAAAACATGCCCGCGCTGCCGCGAGCGTCGTTCAAGGAAATCGTCACCGCAGGCCGCAAAGCGGGCTGGGGCTTGATGCTGATCGTGATCATTCTGGGCGGTATTTATTCCGGCATGTTCACCCCGACCGAAGCCGCGGCTGTAGCAGCGGTGTATGCAGCGTTTGTGGCGATCTTCATCTACAAGGACATGACCTTTCGCGAATGCCCGAAGGTGATTGTCGAGGCGGGCAAACTCAGCGTGGTGCTGATGTTTATCATCGCCAACGCCATGCTGTTTGCGCACGTGCTGACAACCGAGCAGATTCCTCAGTCAATCACCGCCTGGGTGGTTGAACAGGGCTTCACGCCGATTGAGTTTTTGTTGGTGGTCAACGTCGTGTTGCTGGTGGCGGGCACCTTTATGGAGCCGTCCGCGATCATCCTGATCCTGGCGCCGATCCTGTTCCCGATTGCCATGCAATTGGGCATCGACCCGATCCACCTGGGCATCATCATGGTGGTGAACATGGAGATCGGACTGATCACACCGCCAACCGGGCTCAACCTGTTTGTGACCTCGGCGGTTACGGGCATGCCACTGACCCGAGTGGTGCGAGCGGTGTCGCCGTGGCTGCTGGTGATGCTGGCGTTCTTGATACTGGTGACGTACGTGCCCTTTGTGTCGCTGGCACTGCCGAACTGGCTCGGCATGTAAACGCTGCTGTAAAGCTAAAGGGCCTGCACGCGATAAGCGTACAGGCCCTTTTTTGTGGCTGCAGACGGGGTGTATCGACTACCAGAGTGGAACCACGTAGCTGACATATAGACGGTTTTCGTCTTGCACGGTTGCGCCAGTAATATCCGGGCTGGCGTGGGCATTTCGCCAGGTCACACCCAGACCTTTGAAGGTGCCGGTCGGGATCTGGTAAGCGAGGGTGACGTTGCGTTCCCACTCGCTGGTGGTGCCTTGCGCGGTACGGATGTCATCACCGTGGGCATACGACGTGGCGAAGGTCAGGCCGTTTACGCCCAGCTTGCTGAAGTCATATTTGTACTGCGCCAGCCAGGTGCGTTCGCCCGCATGCTGGAACTTGTTCAGTTGCATGTTGGTGAGGGCCGGAGTGTCGGCGCCCGAGCCAGGTCCTTGACGGTTGTCGCCACTGTTCAGGCCGGAGTCCAGGTACGGGAAGTCGCTGTCGCCGCTGTTTTTCTGGATGCCCAGGCCCACGGTGTGGCCGTCCAGGGTGTAGCTTTCGAGCAGGCTGACGGTGGACTGGTTGATACGGCCCTTGGAGGCGCCATTGTCATACAGGCCGGCAGCGGCATAGTCTTTTTCGCCATCGGCGTTGCCGCCCACACCCAGGCTGCGGTACAGACGGATGTCGGTGTCAAAGGCACCGACAGCCACCGCGTCATGGCGCTTGGCGCCGAGGAAGAACTGCTGGTAGTAATCCTCAAGGTTGGAATACCACAGGCTGACGGTGGTGCCCGGCAAGCCGGTGTAGTCGGCGCCACCGAACAGGAAGCGATCGCTTTCTTTGGTACCGCCAGCGGTGATCATGCCCTGATCGCCAGTTTCGTTACGGATCTTGGTCTTGAGAATGTCACCCGCAGTGAAGGTGAAATCCGTCAGGTCCTTGGACACCAGTTGCACACCGGTGTTGGTCTGCTGGTACAGGCGCCCGTCAGTGTTGGCCAGGACCGGGTTGTTGCCGTACAGCGTACCCACGCGCAACTCGTCTTTAGCGAAGCGCATTTTGAAGGTAGGGCTCAGAACGCCGAACTGATCGGCAGATTTTCCATCATCCAGCGGGAACATACTGCCCGGATAACGACCCTGATGAGACTTGTCGTTGAGGTCACCACCGGAGTCCAGCTTCAGACCATAAAACCCCTGCAAGTCCAGACCAAAACCAACCGGACCTTCGGTGTAGCCAGACTTGAAGTTGAATTCAAAGCCCTGGCCCCAATCACGAATGCTGTGGGCCTTCGCGTTGCTGTTAACTACATCGCGACCCTGTTGATTGAGGTAACGGTTAAGCAGGGTTAGATCGGCGTGACTGTCATCGATAAAGTCTGCATGTGCTGACAGCATAAAGCTCGCCATGGCGACCCCCACCATAGGGCTTACTAACTTCTTCATTGATCCCGGTCTCCGTCATTATTCTGAAATTAAAGCGTCAAACGCTTCACATAATTAGGCGATTCCTATGTGACAGTTCGGAGTCAAAAGCGGGGTTTGGCAGATGAAATTAAATTTAAGAAAGCCCGTGGATACGGGGGTTTTGCAGGTATTTTTGAGGTTTTTGGCGAGTGCTGTGACTGCCCTCTGGAGGTCACGCGCGAGGCTGGAATTCGCCATAAACTGCGCGCCCGACACGCCCCTGAAATTCACAAAAAAGGAGTCATTGCATGACAGCAGACAAAGCGTGCCCGGTGGTCTTACGACGGGGTCAAACGCTGGAAATCCTTGCGTTTGAGCACCCTTTGGCAGGCTTGCAACTGGTCAAAGGCAGCGTTGAGCCTGGAGAGCTGACCGACGTGGCAGCCGTACGAGAACTATTCGAAGAAGCGGGGATTACCGCCACGGCAAAACACGCTTTAGGCGAGTGGCGATCGACGCTAACGGGGCACACCTGGGCGTTTCATGAATGTCATGTTGACCAGGCACTTCCCGAGACGTGGGCACATTTTGCTGACGATGACGGAGGGCATGAATTCCGGTTTTTTTGGCACCCGTTGAAGAGTGAGCCGTCAGACAGCTGGGATCAGATCTTCAAAGATGCTTTGAGTTTTCTTAGGCAGACCCTCGCCGACACGTAAATGTACGCTCAACTATCGGCGTGCCATCGAGTCCAAGTAACGTCGTCTGGTGACAGTTTTACAGCCAACGTTGAAACGGAGGGAGAGAATGAAACAAATCATAGGCCTGGCAGCGCTGACCATCCTGGTCGGATGCTCGGCGAATCAGCCAAAACAGCCCGAACTTAACGACACCCAAGCGTGCATGACCTACCGATCAATGATGACCGCCCCCATGGCCCCGGATGCGATGCAGCGTCTGAGAGAGGCGTGTGAACAGTCGAGGTCTTGAAGGGGGAGTGCTCGGAGCCTGACGCTAACAGGCGAAGGGCAGTGCGGTATGCATCATTCAGGAACGAGGCGAATCTCTACACGCTGACCCAGTGCTCGCGCGGCACTGGCCAGGGTCGCCAGTGTCATGCCCGGGTCATTCTGGTCAAGTGCCCGGTCCACGGCGGTGCGGCTGGTCTGCATGCGATCCGCTAGTGCTTTCTTGGTAACGTGCTGTGCCTTCATCGCCTCAGCAATCTGCCAGGCGATCACACGCTTAAGCGCTGCTGCCGACACTTCTTCTGCGAGGCCTTGCTCGGAGAGAAAATCATCAAAATCAGAGCCTATATGCTTGTTCATGTTGAGTGCCTCATAGTCTTGCTTTGCGCTGTTTAGCGGTTGCCATGTCAGACGCGGGTGTTTTTTGGCTTTTTTTGATGAAGCCGTGGAGCAGAATCATGTCGCAACCTGCGACCGTAAATAAAACACGGGCAATGGTATCGCCCAAATCAATTCTGACCTCCCAAAGTCCAGCATCCAGCTTGCGCACCACTGGCATGCCTATAGGCCAGCCCAGTTGAACGGTCTTGATGTCGACACCTACAGTACGCCGATGCTCCCTTGGCAGGTCAGTCAGCCATTCGCGCACAGGCTCATTACCAGCATCTGTGCGGAAAAAGCGAACATTGAGAACGTCAGGTAATTCAGTCATAACGGGAGTGTACCTAAAAAGGTACATTGTGCAACTGTCTGCTAAACATCCGGACTGATGGTGAAAGCTTGAACGCTTCGGTGTTATGGATCGCAGTAGTCGCTGACAAGGTACGTAGGCTGCGATCTTTTGACGTTCAAGATCAACAGATCGCAGCGTTCGGCAGCTCCTGCATCGCATTGCGTTTCGTCAGCAGTGGTTTGACTCACCCCTCAGCACGGCGCTCGAGCGCAAATATCCAGCGTCGAAATGGGCCCCAATACGCCAAATCAATCACATCAAAAGTAACCCATACCCGAGTCCTCACTGAAAACGCCTGAACAACTGGCATGGGTGAAATAGCAAGCGGATTACTGATCGATACGAGCGATTGATGCGCACTCCCGATGTAGGGCGAATTCCTGGTGTCGAGAAGACCGACCTGTAATGTTCCATTAACGTCTGGAAGGCTCAAGGACAAGGTCTCGCCAGTTGCCAACCGACCTATACACGCGCTCTCAAAAAAGACGGCAAGTGGCGCGCTCCGGCCAAAAGCATTGTTTAGAAACCCCTTCTTTCGATGAATGGTGATGTCCATGTGCCGCCCTTCATTGACCGAGTGCACAGAGTATTGGTCAGTCTGACGATAATGGCGAATCACTCTCTAACCACAGGGGTGGATTAGTACAGGTGTGCTAATTGAAGAAGAGTGTTTTGATGTTATCGTTTTTCTTGTATTGGTAATGTTCGAAATATTACGTGCTTTGATTAAAAGCAAAAATATTTAACGTCTGCTCATTATTCTGGAAGGTTCGGTAAGTGTATGTCAGGGATATTCAGGTTGGGTGGTGTGCTGATAGTGTTGTCGTCGTTATTGACGGGGTTTAATTCGGCACTGGCCGACAGTAAAGATCCCGTTGGCGACTGGTGGCTTGTTTACAGTGTCGGCACGGGGAAAAACAACATTGTGTTTGTCGCCGACCTCACTTCCATGACACCACCCGTTAAAAAGGGCGGTACACAGTTTGTCGAGGTTAGCCAGATCTTCACTGATCCATCAAAACCGCTGGTGGACGTCTATACAGTTGAAGTTCAATGCGCCAAACACAGGGCTCGTTTCGTTAAAGGCACATCTACTGATCGAGCCAGCAACGTACGTCGGGATCTGGAAGTGTCCAATGAGTGGCTCACGCTGGACGATAATGCACTGTTATACACGTTTGGATTTGTGTGTAATCCGCGGGATCGAGTCTTCAACGGCATGTTGTCGTTGGGGAAGTTCACTCATAAAAAGCTGCTGGAAACTATCGCGGAGTTACAAGCACCGCCGAAAACGCCGATGCAAGAGTTGGAGCAGATGTTGGGTAATGATAAGCCGCACGGTCCTGGTGAGATGAAATGAAAGTTTATAAATGGCTTAAAACGTTTTTTTTGATAATGCTAGTGCCCGGTTTTATGGTGGCCAGCGGCTGTTCGTTGATTGCTCAGAATCGCTGGGAAGGTCGCGATGCCCAAGAGGCACTGAATTTATTCGGCAGGCCCGATACCATGAAAGCAACGCAAGATGCTGCTGGAGGGAAACTCGTTGTGATGACGTGGTACAAAACCTCTCAGTGGACGACTACCGAAGCGGCCGGTACATCAATGACCCATGGAGCTAATGGCATGACTCATACGGAATATTATGAGCAAGTGGGTCATGGCTCGGACTGCAAACTGGAAGCGACGGTCAATCAGGCCAAGAAAATAGTCCTGTTTAAAATTCAGGACGGGAAAATACTGCATGGCAAGTGCCAGAATATTCCTTACGTTCCCGGTTATATTCCGCCTGGTTTTTAGGGTGAACGACCATAACTAACGCCCTGAACAGTGCATGAACGAGGCTAACGAAGCCATCGCTGCGTGAAATTTCGCTAGGGGCAGTCGGGGCGGTCAGACAGCCTCTGCAACACGGGCCGTTGCGCTGGCAAGACACCGGAGGGGCGCCAATCAAGAATTCGGAACATCCCATCTTTTTGCGGAACAAAAAACAAAGGGCCTGCACGCCGAAAGCGTGCAAGCCCTTGATTTGTTTGGTGCCCGAAGCCGGAATCGAACCGGCACGTCCTTTCGAACGGGGGATTTTAAGTCCCATGCGTCTACCAATTTCGCCATTCGGGCGGTAGCGCTGTAAAGCGGGTCATGCATGAGGTGCCTTGACGTGCAAAGTACTCAGTAGCCTGCGTGACAGGTGGACGAATATATAGACCCTGCGACGTTGAGGCAAGTTGGTTAGTGCTTTTTAAGGAGTTTTTTTGAAATCCCCTCGATTAAAATCGTCGAAAAATCAGAGAGCTAGGGAACTAGCGGAAAGGTTTGGTCGGATTTATCGCGATTGTGTGTAGGACCGAGTGGCTGCTCGGGCTGGCGATTGCTGCGGGTTTGTTTAAAAGCGCATTGGCAGTCGAGGTGTATGGGCCAGGCACAGCCAGCATCCCCTCACAAAAAATATGGCCTGACGGCGAATACCAGCGGCATTGAGGGCTAACCTTGAAGCGGATGGTTCTCCTGGTTCGGTGAAGGGTAGAGCGTGAGCACTAGGGCATCTTGCTTTTAAAAAGTGCTGGTCTACCCTGATTTTCTTGGCGTTCTTCAGTTTTGCCATTTAAAGCGAGTCGCCTCTTCGGTAAGCGCTAATGCAGTGCAAGGTTAATCAAAGGGAGTTGATGCCGCCATGATGTTTGTCGTTTTTGCCGTGCTTGCATTGGCGCTGGTTGTGGGGTGGTTTGGTCGCAGGAAGTGGGCGCTGATACTGCTGTTTGTGTTTTTTGTTTTGGCCATCAAGGTATTTCTCTGGGAAATATATAGCCCGGAATACGGTTACAGAATGCCCTGGATTCAGGTGAATAACGCGGGTAATGAGTTCCCGGCGAGTACACGTGCGTGATCAAGTTTTCTCGAAAACCAGCGATGGAGCGCCGGATGCCATGAGTCGTTTTTCTAATAAAGTAGCGGCAGGGTGGGGTGAGTACGCGTCGCCGCTGCTCTATGTCTATTTGCTGGGGATGATGGCGGTGCTTGCGGGGATATTGACCACTGCCATGACCCTGCAATATGTCGACGGTGAGTTGCCTTGCCCGCTGTGCCTGTTGCAGCGCGCGGCCATGCTGGGTGTTTGTTTCGGGATCATGCAGCAATTGCGGCATGGGTACTCCTGGTTCAATACCGGCATTTGCCTGGCGTTTTCGGTGTTGCTGCTGATTATCTCGGTTCGGCAAACCTTGCTGGATATCTACCCGCGCCCAGGGCATGCCTATGTGGGCAGTGCGGTGTTTGGCCTGCATATGCCGGTCTGGTCAGTGATTATTGCGCTCTGTCTGATTACCGCGATCGCTTTGCAACTGATCATCTGGGGAGCCAATAAGCAGGTCGCCGATAAAAACATTGGGCTTTATCCGGGCCTGAAGACTATTGCGTGGGCGCTCAGTTTTTATGTGATTGCAATCGGGGTGGTCAATTTTGTCTCGGTTGGGGTTCAGTGCAAGTTCAATCAATGTCACACCTTTAGTTATCAATTACTGGATTGAACAGTGTTGAGTGTGTCGAAAAGGAGTAAATCAGTGAAAACAGCTATTACGTTGGCTTTTGTGGGAGCCTCTTTACTGTCAGGTGTTGCCAATGCACAGACGCCACAATACTTGTTTGATGTGACGGGCAGGAGCCCGTACAAGCAGGCCTACCAGGACATGCTGGCGTTCCCTGAATGGGTCCGCACCGGCCAAGGCACTTCAACGCCGCTGCAAGAAGTGGTCATCGATGGGCAGAAATACACCCTGGGCCAAATGTGCAAGCCCCATGACTGTGCGGATAATCAGCTGATTGTTATTTTCAGCCCCGACAAGAAACACGCCTGGGGCTTGTTGGCCACGCGATTGGCTGATGGTCAGTCGTTCAATACACAGCTCCTGGGTGCGCCTGAGACGGCCATCAAGGAGTATCTGAATAAAACCCTGGCCGAGAATAATCCAGAAGACTAAGCGGTTTGCCACGCAAAGCCGGGCCTGGTTCTGTTTCATTGCGCGCTCAATGAAGCAGGAACAGGCCCGGTTTTTTAGTAGGTTGTAGTGTTGTCCAGTAAAAGGGTGAGCAGTTTCTCGCCTGTCATAGGAGGGTGGAAGAAATTACCCTGTGCTGCATCAACGCCTAAATGTTGAAGCTGCGCAAACTGTTTCTCTGTCTCAACTTCGTTGGCGATGACTTTTAAATGGAGTGATTTCGCCATGGAGATTATCGAACTGATGATTTGATTTTTTTTGATGGAGCTGTTTGTTAAAGCGAAGTTGGTATTGAGCTTTATTTGTGTGAAGGGCATGTCGGCGAGGATGTCGAAAGGTGAGTCACTGGTGCCGAAATTTCCCAGTGATAATCCAACTTGGCAGTTCATGAGTGTTGTGATGTTATCGATGTATTCGAGACTCATGGGCGTGTCAACTTTGCCTGAGATTTCGAGCGCGATGGTGTGCAGTGGAATGTCGAATATTTTCAATGCTTCCAATACGTTGCTGGCGAAATGCTTAGATTTCAACAAGGAAGCATCAATGATGTACGTATAAAGAATTGTGGGGTCAATATTCAGGGTGTGGCGGTGCAGTTGAATGGCATTGGACAGCGCGCAGGAGAACAATGCCCAGTGAACGATGTGTTCAGGAGTATCGTGCTTGAAATGAGTGGTACTTAGCCTGTCGTAAGCCGGGTGGCTCCAGTGCGCGATAACTTCGATGCCGGTAATCGTTTTCGTCAATGCGCAGTATTGAGGCTGGAAGTAGGCGGCTACACGGTCGGCCTGTACGTCCTGAAAAGGGTCTTTAAAGTCCATGTCCTTATGGAGTATCTGTTTCAGTGTTTCTTGCTCGACACCTGATTTGAATACGTTATTTTTAGCAATGTCTTTTAACGTAAGCGCTTTTTTCAGCAGGCTGTGTATTTTGACTTTGCTGATGTCGTCTTCGTAGCGCCCCAAATGATGTTTCTTATAGTGTGTCACCAGGTTGCTTGCGCCCCATTTCATCGGTTTTTCAAGTTTTTCTGATTCGATGACTGAAAAAAATGAAAAATATTCGCACAGATCCCTCAAGTAGCTGAGTTCTTTAAGCGAATTAAATGAATCGCAGATAACGACGTCCAGTTCGACAAACGGAGGTGTGAATGTGGTCGATTCCCTATCAACGTCGGGTGAGTATACGTTTACGATGCCGATCGTCTTCAATAAGCCGGTCAGCGCCTTGGTTTTTACTGGGTTTGCACAAAAAACTACAACGTTTAACGTATTCATCACCGAGCTCTCCTTGTCTACATTTAATGTAAATAGGCGCCGTTCAGCCGTCATTCAGACAATTCCTGTTTTTGAAAAGCTCGAACCCGGCCCTCTCGTCTCGCAGTGAAATGGCCGCAGACCTGAGATTTTTACCGAGCCTTTTGATATTTAAAAATTCTATGGTTCTGGTTGGATTGCCCCGAGTGATCTGCGGTTTCAACTTTGGCCTGATCGGGTTGCTGACTGAGGGGACATTCGCTTACATGGCGTCTGGCCTGGTGAGCATCATCAGCTTGAACATAATGGGCAGAACCTGCGGGCATCACGTACAGTCATATGCTTCACCGGCACACGCACTGAACAGAGCGCCTCTTGCAGGAAGCAGTAACACTTTTTATTGGAATGGAGCGCCAGAGCGCACATGTTTGAACACATCGATCTGAACCACTTGCTGGCCACTTATGGCTATCTGGCCATCTTTATTGGTTGCCTGCTTGAAGGTGAGACCATTCTGATTTTAGGAGGGATGGCAGCGCACCAACATGTGCTCAAACTGTTGCCGGTAATCGGTTATGCCAGCGTTGCCGGGATGCTCGGCGATCAGTTGTTGTTCTGGGTCGGGCGCTATTTTGGCGAGCGATTGCTGCCCCGGTTGCACAAGCAGAAAGCCGCCATCGATCGGGTATCGCAGCTAATCAACCAGTACCCGACGGTGTCGATTTTTTCCGTGCGTTTTCTCTACGGCATGCGCCTGGTCGGGCCGATGGTAATCGGTGCGAGCAAGGTGTCGCCGTTGAAATTCACCTTTATCAACCTGTTGGGCGCAGTGGTGTGGGCAACGCTGTTCGTCAATGCGGGGTATTGGGCCGGGGAGTTTCTGCAAGGCGTTTTTGGCGACCTTAAGCCATACCGTTTGCCGATTGCGCTGTGTGTCATCGGAGTGATGGTGGGTATTGGCCTGATTCGCCATTACCGGGCCAAGCGTCGCTCTGCTGCTAAAACCAACTGATGACTCAGGTATTTCAAGATATTTAGGCGTGGTTGCAATAACTAAACGTGAAAGGCAAAGTCCAAAAGCCCGGTTGCGCCTATGCTTCCTACAACAGGCTCAGCGCCGAGGGTTTCAGGCCCTTGGCGGTACATTCGCGGACCCGGTCCGATAAGAAAAGGAGATCTGGATGTTTATCCGTTTATTGATCCTCGCCAGTGTGCTGGCCACCAGCACGGCCCAGGCCATTGAGGTTCCCAGCCCACTTGAACAGGATCGCGGCAAGTCCCGCCCGTTAGTCATTGTTGCCCTCAAACCGAATGACCCGACACTGGCCGAACTCAAGAAGGAACTGGAGGACCCGGCGATTCAGCAGGGCTTCAAGGACCGCAGTCTGGTGCTTTATGAGGTTGTCGGTATTGCCGGCAAGCGCGATGGCAAAGACCTAGAAACGCAGTCCACGATGTCCCTGATACGCAGTCTCAAGCCAGGGATGATTATTAAGGATGCCAAGGTGTTCCTGATCGGCAAGGACGGAGAGAGAAAATTTGAAGGCGAGGGCGATGCCGACCTGCCTAAATTGTTCGCCACCATCGATGCTTTGCCGGCCAGCGAGAAAGAAACCCAGGCGCCGCCAGAGGCTGTCCCCCCAGAAAAACCAGGTAAAGGCACCAAGCCTGCAAAGCCCGTAAAACCTGCCAAACCCGTTAAGGCGCTGGAAGATTAAAAGCGTTTTCCGCGCGCAAAAAAAAGCCCGCTGGGGGGAGCGGGCTGAACGGGATTCACTAAAGGAGTGGGTTCAAATTAGCCCTGACGATGTGAAAGTGGTGTGAAAACCATGTCGTCAAAACGCTAACCTTCATGATCTCTCTTTTTGCGCCTCAAAATCCTGCTCCTCCACGTCCTGTTCGTTGAGCCATTCAAGGTTCAAGGTCGGCGTATCGCCCAGATACTCCAGCAGCCAGCTCATCGCGGGAGACTGATGAGTCTGGTTCCAGGCGATGCACGAAGGGCTGGAGGGGAAGGGCCGTTGCAACGGCAGGGCGACCAGATGACCTTGCGCAATCAAGGGCTTCGCCAGATGCGCAGGCACCATGCCAACGCACAATCCGTCACACAGGCACGCCAGGCCCGTGGCCCAGTCGGGCACCATCATTCGCCGCTGGTTATCCAGTGTCCAGGTGTCGCGCTTGGGCAGGCTGCGCGAGGTGTCGTCCATGCACAATGACGGGTAGGGGCGCAGTTGCTCGTCATTCAACGGACCCTGAAGTGACGTCAAAGGATGTGCCGGGCTGGCCACACACAGCCAGTGCAGCGAACCCATATCGCGAAAGGCAAAGCTGGCCGTGACGGGGATTGCCCGGGTCGCGCCGATGACGATGTCCGTACGCCCGTCGACCAGGGCATCCCACACACCGTTGTACACCTCGTAATTCACGAGTAATTCCACGTCGGGAAAGTGTCGGTAGAAATCCAGCAGCATTTGCTGGCAGCGGGGTTGTTTGACGATGGCGTCCACGCCGACCCGCAACTGGCCGCTCCAGCCATTGGCCACCTGCTGGCACAGACGCCGCGTGCCGAGCATTTTTTTCATCACATCGCGGGCTTCTTTGACGAACACGCGCCCGGCGGGTGTCAGCTCGACATCCCGGTGCCGACGCACAAACAACGGCACAGCGAGCCATTGCTCCAGCTGGCGCACGGTGTAACTGACGGCGGAGGGGACCCGATGCAGCTCTTGGGCGGCGCCACTGAAGCTCCCGTGGCGGGCGACTGCGTCAATGACATCCAGTGAGTATTCAGACCACATAGCTTGCCTTCGAAATATTTGATGCCATCAGGCAATAATTCTCGCTTCACAAGGCAATCCTCAGCCGGATAATGCGCGTCAGTCAACAAATTGTTTGATGGCAAGTTTTGGGTGCACATGAAGAATTCTTTTGGTTTTACCTGTTATCTCGCCGGGCTGAGCATGCTCGGCTATCTGGCGATGGATATGTACCTGCCCGCTTTCGGCACATTGCGCAGCGAATTGGGCCTCTCGGCCGGGGCCGTGGGCGCGAGCTTGAGTATCTTTTTGGCCGGTTTCGCCTTTGGGCAATTGCTCTGGGGGCCGCTGTCGGACCGCCTGGGGCGCAAGCCGGTGCTTTTGGCGGGCCTGTCCATGTTTGCCCTGGGCTGTGTGGGGATGCTGTTTGTCGACAATGCCGCGCTGTTGCTGAGCCTGCGGTTTATTCAGGCCATCGGCATTTGCGCGGCAGCAGTCACCTGGCAAGCGCTGGTGATCGATCGCTATCCGTCTGAGAAAGCCAACCGGGTGTTTGCCGGGATCATGCCGCTGATGGGCTTGT
The DNA here is from genome assembly GCF_045830615.1 of Pseudomonas helleri. Lineage (NCBI taxonomy): Bacteria > Pseudomonadati > Pseudomonadota > Gammaproteobacteria > Pseudomonadales > Pseudomonadaceae > Pseudomonas > Pseudomonas helleri. Next base: position 2,383,996 of record NZ_CP174501.1, read on the forward strand.
CACCTGCATTGGCCCCGCTGTTGGGTGCCGTGGTGCTCAACCATTTAGGCTGGCAGGCGATTTTTGCGGTGTTGCTGGGGTTGGCGTTGCTGCTGATCGTGCCGACGCTGCTGCTCAAAGAAAAAGCCCGCAGCGTGGTCAGTACCCCGCAAGCAACTCAGGTCAGCTACTGGAAGTTGCTGTGCTCGGCGAGTTTTAGCGGCAACGTGATGATGTTTGCGGCGTGCTCGGCGAGTTTCTTCGCATGGCTGACCGCGTCGCCGTTCATTCTGGGGGATATGGGTTACAGCCCGAGTGATATCGGCTTGAGCTACGCCTTGCCGACGCTGGCATTTATGGCCGGTGGTTATGGCTGCCGCAGTGCCTTGCAGCGCATCAAGGGCCGCACGCTGTTGCCGTGGCTACTGGTGGCGTACTGCGCGAGCATGGTGGGGTTGTATTGGGTGGCGACGCAAACCGAACCGACGTTGGCGACCTTGCTGATACCGTTTTGCCTGATGGCGCTGGTTAACGGCGCGAGCTACCCGATTGTGGTGGCCAATGCACTGATGCCCTTTGCCGGAAACTCGGGCAAAGCGGCCGGGCTGCAAAACACCTTACAGCTTGGCTTGTGTTTTCTGAGCAGCTTGCTGGTCTCGACCTACATCAGTCAGCCGCTGCAAATCACCGTCGAAGTGATGCTGGCGACGGCGCCGCTGGCGGTGTTGGGTTATGTCATCCAGCGGCGCAAGGCTAATGCCGAGGCGCTTGCAACGTCCTGACCCCCTCCATCGCCCTGTAGGAGCGAGCTTGCCTCGCGATCTTTTGATCTTCGAAAAGATCGCGAGACAAATGTGAGTCGGTGATTTCAGGCGACATCCACCAGCACGATTTCACTGTCTTCTATCGCCGTCACCCTCAACACGCTTTCGTCGACGATGGCCACGCCATCGCGAGCTTGGGCGCGCAGGCCATTGACTTCAATCACGCCGGTCGCCGGCACCAAATAAGCACGGCGGCCGCTGTCCAGGCGGTATTCTGCGCTTTCCCCGGCCTTGAGGTTGGCCGCGACCACACGGGCGTCTGCGCGGATGCTCAGGCTTTCGTGGTCGCCCTGTTTGCCGCTGGCCAAGGTCACAAAGCCTTCTTGCTGACCCTTCGGGAACGGTTTGGCGCCCCATGACGGTGCCTGGCCTGCTTGATCAGGAATGATCCAGATCTGGAAGATCTTGGTCGGTGTCGACTCCAGGTTGTACTCGCTGTGGGCAATCCCGGTGCCAGCGCTCATAACCTGCACGTCACCGGCCTCGGTGCGGCCTTTGTTGCCCAGGTTGTCTTCATGGCTGATCGCACCTTCACGCACGTAGGTGATGATCTCCATGTCGCGGTGAGGGTGCTGCGGGAAGCCGGTGCCGGGGGCGATGATGTCGTCGTTCCAGACGCGCAGGTTGCCCCAGTTCATCCGTTTTGGGTCGTGATAACTGGCGAACGAAAAATGGTGATGGGCATCCAGCCAACCGTGGTGTGCGCCGCCCAGGGTGTTGTAGGGTCTGAGTTCAAGCATGATTCTTCTCCTGTTCAGGTCGCCGGAAGGGTGTAAACGGTTACCCGATTGATGATGGAACTGATTCTCCTGCATGAACATATCGATAAAAAGCGCAAAAAATGCTTAAAAGCTATCAGGTAATTTGATGTTTCAGGTTGTCTGCCTAGTGGGGTTTACCTGCACAACAAACCCTAAGCAGCTGATGCTCAAGCAATTAGCTAGAAATCTGCGCGTAATGCGGCGACCATAGCCTTTGTGCCCAGACAGCCTCACCCCATGGAGTCAGCGTGACGCAACAGACCCCCGACGTGCCCGAGCAACTTGTCCCCCAAGCCCAACTGCCCTGGCTTAAGCGCCTGGCTGCACGCCTGTTTGGCAACGGATTAAGCCGTTTGCGCGCCCAGCATGCGGCGTCGTGGTTACAAGGGCAGGCTGACGGATTTCGCAGCGGGCACACTTCAGGCTTCGATTACGGCTTCAAGGAAGGGCATACCGAAGGGCTGGAAGAAGGGCGGCAAGTGCTGTTTATCAGCGACACGCGCCCGCAGGTACTGCGTGCGCCGGGGATTGATGACAATCTGTTCGACGATTGGCGCCTGCCCTTGAACCCTGAGTTGAAAAAGCAGATCAAGGCCGATGTTGCGGCGTTGTTGCCCGCGCACGCACAGCCCAGCGCGGCGCAGTGGAAGATGATCTTCAGTGACACCCCGTCGACCTCCGTGGTTGCTGGCGCCGGCGCGGGCAAGTCGACGTCGCTGGTGCTGCGCATCCTGTTATTGACCCACTACCTGGGCTTTGAACTTGACTCCATAACCGTGGTGACCTTCACCCGCGAGTCGCGCAAAGACTTCATCAGCAAGCTGCAAGAGATTTTCACCTTGTGGGGCCGCACCCTGAGCCTTAAAGAGGCCCGCGATGTGGTACGGACCTTCCACTCGCGGATCTTGCCGATGGTGCGCAGCTTGCCCGGCTATGGTCAGTTGCAGGCCTTCGAAACCCTGAACTCGCGCAGCCTGCTGAGTGAAGACGACGCCGACAGCAACCCGTTTGACCTGCGCATCAACGACGCTCAGCGCCAGCAGCTCAATGCCTGTTACCACGGGCTGTACACCCGCGATGCGCGTTTTCGCGAAACACTGGCGCCGTTGTGTCGGCATGCCTTGCAGCTCAAGGAGCTGGAGCGTGATCACCCGGATGTGCAAAAACGCATGGCGGTCACCGAGCTGGCGGCCAAGCGCGATGAAGAGCTGTGCGACACCCTTGAAGACTTGTGGTTTGCCGCCGGGGCCTGGCCGATCAAAGGGATCGAGCCGAACCGGGAAACCCTGGAGATCAACGGCTCGCCGTTCCATTGCCACGGGTATATCCCGCAGTTGGATGCCTGGGTTGTGTTGGGCTTTGATCCGCGTGAAAACCCGCAAATCTCCCGGCCCGGGGCCAAACTGACGGTACGTGCCGAGTGGGCTGTAAAGCGCACACTGTTTCGAGCTTTTTGCAGTAAGCCGCTGATTTGGTTAGAAAGTTATGCAGATGCCAAGCGAGTCATTGCTTCGCTGGCAGGAGATGCCAGTGCCGGACCGGGCTTTGATTACAAGCTCAAGGGCGAGCTGACTTCAGCGCCGTTGCTCGATTGTTTTGTTACGGCCGCCAGCTTTATCGAGAACCTGGGGCTCGACGTGGCAGCGGCGGTGGGCGAGATGCGCTTTGCCAAGGATGACCCGGACCGTTTTTTCTTTGAGGCCTTGAGCCTTTACTGGCGGGCGCTGGAAGACCATCTGTTGGCGCAAACGCCGCCGGTGATGACCTACAACCGCATGTTCTCGTTGTTTGGTGAGAACACACCGCAGAACTTCAAGCTGCTGAGTCACGAGCAACTGCGGCCGTTGTCGCATTTGATGATCGATGAGTTCCAGGACGTATCACCGCAGATCGTCTCGTGGCTGCGCGCCAGCTTGCGTGAAATCCGCAGCCGTGGCCCTGCAATGCACATCGGGCGGGGCGCCCAGCGCTCCTCGCTGCTATGTGTGGGCGATGACTGGCAGTCGATCTATGGCTGGCGCGGCAGTTCGCCCAAGTACTTTATGGAGTTCAACAAAGAATTCCCGTCGCCCGCCACTACGCGCGTGATGCTCAGCGATAACTTCCGCAGCCATCAGCACATCATCGACGCGGCTGAACACATCGTGCGGGCGGCGCCATCGATTGCCGGGAAACGCGCCAAGGCCAGTGGTGAGCCCAAGCAGCCCGTGCCGGTGAATGTCCTCAATCGGGATGACCAGGATTTGGCCGCCCGATTGATCGAGCATTACAACGCGGGCGATCGGATCTTAATGCTGTATCGAAAAAGCAGCGATAAGTTGCTGATTGAAAAGGATATACAGTCTGTAGTTAATGTGGATTCGAGGTTGGCTCCAGAAGATCGCAGGCTTAAACAACTGACCTATCACAGCTCCAAGGGCCTGCAGGCTGACGCTGTTTTCCTGCTGGGCGATTGCCAGCATCTGACCTCGTCACCGTACAAAAATCAGGTCTACCGCATGGCGGGCCTGGGCAAGGACGGCGAGCCGGACCCTTACGATGCGGCGCAGAAGGACGAAATCCTGCGACTGGCTTATGTCGGTATCACCCGGGCCGTGACGCATTGCTATTGGTATCTGGAAAGCCAGGACGCCCAAGGGCCGAACATGCCCAAGGCCTCGGACCGGATACCCAAGGGCAAGGCGTTTTTTGAGGACCTACGCGCTTCAAAGGTCCCTGTGTAGGAGCGAGCTTGTCTCGCGATCTTTTGATCTTTAAAAGATCGCGAGGCTAGCTCGCTCCTACAAGGGGCGTTTTTACGCCTGCCACGCCAAAGGGGGGATGAAGCTTTCGAGCTCGTCCTCCACGGCCTGGATGATGCGTGCTACTTCCCCGGTGCTCATGCTGGTGGCGCAGGGGATGCCGGCGATGGCAATCATGGTTTCTCCGGTAGCGCGGTCAAACAACCGGGCAACCATGCTCTTGGGCGCGTCCATGGTCGCCTCGAAGCCAATGGGGTGAAAGTGCCAGCGCATGAGTTGGCAGGCGTTGGGGAAGCTGAACTTATCAATGGAACTGACGGGTTTCATGAAGAGCGATTCCTTTTGCTCTGACGTAATGGCGAGGCGCGAACCTCTCCTTGAGTGTTTGCGAGTCTTTCGTGTTTAACCTAGCACTCATCAGTGATGGCGATAAGCCTTTTTTTGCATTTCGTCGGTTTTATGGCGCCAGTTTTGATGTGTGTCATGCGCTGCGGCAAATTTGGCTCCGTCCAGCTGTTATTGAAGCGTGTGGGTAAACTCGGCATTCTGTGTTTTTTGCCAGTTGAGCGTTCTATGTCACTCCCCGACGACGGCCCTGAACAGACCCAGGCGACTGGCGAAACGGTCATGCGCTACCACCTGTGCTGGAAGTACCGCGACTTGGACGGCGTGATGGCGCTTTATCATCCTGACGTGCGCTATCACGACTTCTTCCAGAACCGCGTCATGGTCCTCGCTGAATTGCGCGAGTACGTGCAAAAGTCCATGCCCAGGGCTGCGGATGAGGCGCTGGAACACAGCGACCGGATTCGTCTGGACGGCAATACCGCCTTCATTCAATACCGAATGACCTTGCGCGGCAGCCAGGGGCTGGTGTCGTTTCGCGCCAGTGAAGCCATTACCGTGCGCGACGGCCTGATCTGGCGCGTCAATGAATACGCCTCGCTGGTGCATGAGGCTGCCCATGACACCGCACAACAACCGCCGTTGCGCCCGGCGGTCAGTCGCCTCGGACTCTCGGCCCGGCAATTGAGTTTTATGGCGCAAGACCTGCAAACCTACTTCGAGCGCCAGCAGCCCTATCTCGACCCCGAACTGGACCTGCAACAGGTGGCCAAGGCCTGCGGCTACACGCGCAACCAGATGTCGTATTTGCTTAACAAGGTGCTGGGCCAAAGCTTTTATCGCTATGTGAATCAGGCGCGGTTGCGGCATGTGTTGGCGGCGATGGATGCGGCGGTTGCACCGATCAAGGTGGATGAGGTGGCGTTTTCGGCCGGGTTCAACTCTATTTCGGCCTTTTACACCTGTTTTCGTCAACACACCGGTCAGTCGCCCAAGGCCTACGCCAAGCAAATTTCTTTGCGGGCACGCACGCAAGACGCTGGCTGAGCACTGACGCTAGGATCGACCCATTCTTGAACCCAAGGTGGAGTCGGTAATGCCAGCATGGCGCGCGATCAGTTTATGGATGGACCAGCTTGAGGAAACCCTGACGCCTCGGCCCTCGCTTGAGCACGACCTGGAGGTCGACGTGCTGATCATTGGCGCTGGCTACACCGGGTTGTGGACCGCGTACTACCTCAAACGCCATGCGCCCGAGTTGAGTGTCGCCATTGTCGAGGCGCAGATCGCAGGTTTTGGTGCGTCGGGCCGCAATGGCGGCTGGCTGATGGGCAACCTGCTGGGCGAAGATCGCTTGCTTGCCGGGCTCTCGACCGAACAACGACGCACCTCATTCGACCTGCTGCACGGTATCCCTGACGAAGTCAAAAGCGTGATTGATCGCGAGGGCATTGACTGCGACTACCGCAAAGGCGGCGCCTTGTACTGTGCAGCGCGTTACCCGGAGCAAGAAGCCAGCATGCGCCGATACTTGGGCAAGCTGCATGCCCAAGGCTTGAATGACGCCGACTACCGCTGGCTAAGCCCTAATGAGCTGGCGCAGCAGATCCGTGTCGCCAAACCCTACGGCGGTATCTTCACCCCGCACGTCGCAACGATTCACCCGGCCAAGCTGGTGCGCGGGCTGGCCCTCGCTGTCGAGCGCATGGGCGTGCAAATTTTTGAGCAAAGCCCGGTGACTGATTGGCAGCCCGGCAAGGCACGCACTGCCAAGGCGCAGGTTCGCAGCCGCTGGGTGGTGCCGGCGGTGGAAGGCTATGCCAACACTCTGGCGCCTCTGGGGCGTTATCAGTTGCCGGTGCAAAGCTTGATTGTCGCCACCGAGCCGTTGTCCGAGGGGCTATGGGACAGCATCGGCCTGTCGCAGGGGCAAGCTTTTAGCGAGAGCAGTCGCCAGGTGACCTACGGCCAGCGCACGGCGGATAACCGCCTGGTGTTCGGCGCGCGCGGGGGCTACCAGTTTGGCGGGCGCCTGCGCGAAAACTTCGACCTGACTGCCAGCGAAATCGAGCTTCGCCGCTATCTGTTCGGTGAACTGTTCCCGCAATTGAAAAACGTCGAGATCAGCCATGCCTGGGGCGGAAATCTGGGCATGTCACGGCGCTTCCAGCCGCACATGTTCTGTGACCGCCAGCAGGGCATTGCGCTGGCCGGGGGCTACGGCGGTGAAGGCGTGGGTGCCAGTCATTTGGGCGGCCGAACCTTGGCCGACCTGATTCTGCAACGGGACACGGCAGAGGTTAAACAGCCTTGGGTGTTAACCGAAGGCGGCTTGAAAGCGCTCAAGGCCTGGGAACCTGAACCGTGCCGCTGGTTGGGTTACAACGCGATCATTCGCAGCTTTGTGTACGAAGACAAAACCCTGGCGAATCTCAATAGCCCGCCGTGGCGTAGGCAATTTGCCAGCCGTATGGCGGATTTTATGGAAGGTTTCATGCAGTAACCCTTGTTGTCTTGATCAGGAAGTTTTTCATGAGCATCACGCACTTTAAAAACACCGCCCATGCTGTGCTGCAAGAGTCCTTCCCGGTGGCTGTGCCGCTGGGAACGCCAGTGTCGGTCACCTCGGTCACCTGTGTTGAACGCACCGATGGCGTCGAAACCGGAATCTGGGAGTGCACGCCCGGGCGCTGGCGTCGGCAAATCGTCCAGCAGGAGTTTTGTCACTTTATTCAAGGCCGCTGCACTTTCACCCCCGATGGCGGTGAACCTCTGACCATAGAAGCGGGCGATGCACTGATGTTGCCTGCCAACAGCACCGGTATCTGGGACATCCAGGAAACCGTGCGCAAGACGTATGTATTGATCTTTTGATCGCTTAACACTGCCGATACCTGCCTATAAAAAAGCTGCCCAAAACATGCTAGGAATCGAATCATGAAGCGTATGACTACCCTGTTGCCCTTAATGCTGGTTGGTACCTTGTGTCAGGCCGCCGAGACGGTGAAGGTCTACAACTGGTCGGATTACATTGCGCCCGACACGATGAAGAATTTTCAACGCGACACCGGCATCGGTTTTACCTATGACCTGTTCGACAGCAACGAGACGCTGGACGGCAAGTTGATGACCGGTAACTCCGGGTATGACGTGGTGTTCCCGTCCAACCACTTCATGGCTCGGCAGATTGAAGGCGGGGCGCTGAAGAAGCTCGACAAGAGCCAATTGCCCAACTGGAAAAACCTCAACCCGGTGCTGCTCAAGGCGCTGGAGGTCAACGACCCGGGCAATGAGCATGGCTTCCCTTACTTGTGGGGCAGCACCGGGATTGGCTACAACGTGGCCAAGGTCAAAGCGGTTTTGGGTGATAACGCACCGGTCGATTCCTGGGACTTGATCTTCAAGCCCGAGAACATGGCCAAGCTCAGCAAGTGCGGTGTTGCGATTCTCGACAACGGCCCGGAAATCCTCCCGGCTGCCCTCAATTATCTGGGCTTGCCGCCCCACAGCAAAAACCCGGATGACTACAAAAAAGCCGAAGATTTGCTGATGAAAGTCCGGCCTTACATCAGTTACTTCCATTCCTCGAAATACACCAGCGACCTGGCCAACGGCAATATCTGCGTCGCGGTAGGCTTCTCGGGGGACATTTTGCAGGCGGAGACCCGGGCAAAAGAAGCGAAAAACGGCATCGAGATTGGTTACTCGATTCCCAAGGAAGGGGCGGCGATCTGGTTTGACATGGTTGCCATGCCCGCCGATGCGCCAGACGAAAAAGCCGCGTACAGCTTTATGAACTACTTACTGCGCCCGGATGTGATGGCGGGCATTAGCAACTACGTGCATTACGCCAACGGCAACCAGCAGGCGGACGCGTTGGTCAGCCCTGAGATCAAGGCCGACACCAAGGTTTACCCGACGCCAGAAATGATGGGCAAGTTGTTCGCACTCGAAGCCATGCCGCTAAAAATTGACCGGGTCCGCACCCGCGTGTGGACCAAAATCAAGGCGGGCGAGTAACTCTGTAGGAGCGAGCTTGTCTCGCGATCTTTTCAAAAAATCAAAAGATCGCGAGGCAAGCTCGCTCCTACAGTTTCAGCTCAGTTCACCCGATTGGCCGGGCGCTCACCCGCCAGGGCGGCCAGCAGGTTATCGACGGCACAGCGTGCCATCGCTTCACGGGTTTCAACGGTAGCCGAGCCGATATGCGGTGTGGCTACCACGTTATCCAGTTGCAGCAACGGCGAGTCCACTTCCAGCGGCTCGCGTACAAACACATCCAGCCCGGCGGCGCGGATCTGGCCCTGTTGCAGGGCCTTAATCAGCGCCGCTTCATCCACTACTTTGCCCCGCGAGATATTGATAAAGATGCTCTCTGGGCGCATCAGGGCGAACTGTTCAGCACCGATCAAACCCTCGGTTTGCGCCGTCAGCGGCAAGGTCAGGCACACAAAGTCGGCTTCTTGCAGCAGCTCGTTGAGGCTGCGGTAGCGCGCATTGAAGCGCGCCTCAACCGCAGGCTTTGGCGAATTGCTGTGGTAGATCACCGGCATGCCGAAACCAAAGTGACCGCGCTGGGCCAGGGCTTCACCGATGCGGCCCATGCCGATAATGCCCAGGGTTTTGCCATGCACGTCGGTGCCAAAAGATTCGGGCCCGATGTTTTTCTGCCACTGGCCATTGCGCACCTTAATTGCCAGTTCCACCACGCGCCGGGCGCTGGCCAATATCAACGCAAAACCAGTGTCTGCCGTCGTCTCGGTGAGGACATCCGGGGTATTGGTGAGGATGATGTTGCGCCGGGTCAGGTAGTCAATATCGTAGTTATCAACGCCCACAGACACGCTGGCCACGGCTTCAAGCTTGGGGGCCAGGTCGAGCAATGGCGCATCGAGCTTAAGGCTGGCGCCGAGCAAGCCGTGGGCGCGGGGCAGGGCTGCGCGCAGTTGCTCCAGCCCTTGGGCGTCGAGGCGCTTGATCAGCGTGACGTCTGTTTCGGCTTGCAGTCGCTGCATCAGCGGTTCAGACAGTTCTTTGTACAGCACGACGTATTTTTTCAAGGGGTTCACCGACATTCAAATCAAGAGTGGGCCAGGCGCTGCGGGGCGCGGCGTTTAGGGGCGACCGGATCTTTGTGCGTTGGGGTGAGCATCAAGGTCAACAGCACCGAAATCAGCAGGGCGCCGCTCATGAGCAGGTACGACGCGCCCGGCGAACCGGTCTCGCTGTTCAGGTAACCCACCAGATATGAGCCGCCAAATGAGCCCAGGGCACCCATGCTGTTGATCAATGCCATGGCGCCGCCTGCCACGTTAGCCGGGAGGATTTCCGGGATGATGGCGAAAAAGGGGCCATACGGCGCATACATGCAGGCCCCGGCAATGACCAGCAATGTGTAGGACCACCAGAAGTGCTCGGCGCCCAATGCGTAGGAACCGTAGAAGGCGATAGAGGCAATCAGCAACGGTGGCCAGACAAAGCGTTTGCGCTTTTGCAGTTTGTCCGAGCCCCAGGACACCGCGAGCATGCCGATCACGGCCGCCAGATAGGGCAGGGCCGAGAGCCAGCCGGCTTCGATCATGTCCATGTGTGCGCCCTGTTTAAGGATCGACGGCAGCCACAGCACAAAGCCGTACACGCCGATGCTCCAGCAAAAGAACTGCAAGGCCAGCAGGATGACTTTTGGCGAGCGGAAGGCCGCCGCGTAGTTTTTCACCGGGGTCATGCCCACTTGCTCGGCATCCAGCGCGCTTTGCAAGTCTTGCTTCTCTTGCTGGCTGAGCCATTTGGCATCGCTTGGGCGGTCATCCGCCAGGCGCCACCAGATAAACGCCCAGAACACGGCAGGCAAGCCTTCAACAATAAACATCCAGCGCCAGCTGTAATGCTCCACCAGATAGCCCGACACCACCGACATCCAGAGCATGGTCACCGGGTTGCCAAGGATCAGGAAGGTATTGGCGCGCGAGCGTTCGGCACGTGTAAACCAGTGACACAAATACACCAGCATGGCGGGCATTACCGCGGCTTCAACCACGCCGAGCATGAAGCGGATGGCGATCAGGCTGTAGGCGTTGGACACCACGCCGGTCAAGGTGGCGAGCCCTCCCCAGAGAATCAGGCTGACAAAAATCAGCTTTTTAACGCTGTTGCGTTGCGCGTAGACCGCTCCGGGAACCTGGAAAAAGAAGTACCCCAGAAAGAACAGCGCTCCCAGCAACGACGACAGGCCGGGGGTGATGTTGAGGTCGGCGGCCATGCCCGAGGCGGCGGCAAAGCCATAGTTGGCGCGGTCCAGGTAGGCCAGGCTGTAGGTGATGAAGACGATCGGCATGATGTACCACCACCGGCGGGTGGCGAGTTTCAGTGAGTGCATGGTGATGCTCCTGAGCTTGTTGTTTTTGTCGCAGCAGGTAACGGGTCGAGCAATAAATCAGGCGGCGGTTGAGAACTGGTTGAGTTCAGCGCGGGTCGGCAGGCCCTCCATGTCGCCACGGCTTTGCACGGCGCGACTGCCGATCCAGTTGCCGCGTTGCACCGCTTGGGCAAGGCTGAGGTTTTCCAGCAGGGCGCTGATCACCCCCACGGCAAAGCCATCGCCCGCGCCCACGGTGTCGATCACGTTGGCGACAGGCACGGCGGGCACAAAGTGCTCGGTGGTGGCAGTGCGCAAGAACGCGCCTTTAGCGCCGAGTTTGATGATCACCGCCTCGGCGCCTTGGTCCAGATAAAACGCGGCAATGTCCGCTGGGGCGTCGTAGCCGGTGAGCAGGCGGCCCTCTGCAAGTCCTGGCAGCACCCAGTGCGCGTGGGCAGCGAGGGCGTTGATGTCGCGAATCATCTGCTGTTCGCTGGCCCATAACGACGGGCGCAGGTTCGGGTCGAATGACACGCTTTTGCCTGCGGCGCGCATCGCCCGCATCAGTTCAAAAGACAACTCATTGCAACTGGCGGAAAGCGCAGGCGGGATGCCGGTGGCATGCAAGTGTCGTGCGCTGAGCAACGCGTCGCTGATCACCGAGCGGTTCAGGTGGCTGGCGGCGGAGCCCCGGCGAAAGTACTCCACGTGCGGGTCGCTGCCGTCATCGACGCGCGATTTAAGCTGAAAACCGGTGGGGTGCTGCGGGTCAATCGCCACATGCTGGCAGTCCAGCCCTTCGCCTTGCAGGGTGTTGAGCACAAAGCGCCCGAGGGAGTCAGCCCCTACGCGGCTTAACCAGTTCACATTGAACCCCAAGCGGGCCAGGCCAATGGCCACGTTGCTGTCCGCCCCGGCAATACGCTTGTGAAACGTCTCGACCTGGGCCAGGTCGCCGGTTTGCTCGGCCACCCACATGGCCATGGTTTCGCCAAATGACAACACATCGACGTTAGACATAGCTTGGCTCCTGTTGCGTGTGACTGAGTCTGGAGAGTACCTGCACGTGTTGGCGGGTCAGCCAGGTCAGGTCGTTGCCTTGCAGCGGGTATTCGACGGCGCGGGGCAGCCCGTGGGGCATGTGGCCCATGAGCTGTTGCCAGGATTGCAGGTCGGTGGCCGTCGGCGGGGTGGCAATCAACTTGCCATCCGGGCGTCTTGCCACGCCTTTGCAATGCACATAGGTCACGTGGCGGCCCAGCAGGCGCGCGGCGGTGCTGGCCGACTGGTCTTGCCACTGCCAGTTACCAATGTCGAAGGTCATGCTGACAGGCGCTTGCAGTTGCTCGACGCTGTCGAAAAAGCGCTGCATGGGCTCGATGCGCCCGCCTTGGGAGGTTTGGTCGTTTTCCACCAGCAAGCGTACGGACTGCTGCTCAAGGCAGGCGGCCAACTGGCGCATGTCGCAATGCTCGGTGAAGTACCCCAGCGAGACTTTCAGCCACTTGGCGCCGAAGGCCTGGGCCCGTTGCAGGGTTGGCAGCAGTTGCGGATTGGGGCGTGACTGACCGGCGTCCCACAGTTCCATCGGCGATGAGTACAGGCATTCCAGATCGTGCTGTTGAACCGCCTGGCTAAAGCTGGCCGGGTCTTCGCCGGTGAGCAACTCTTCGCGCAGCTCGATACGTGTGGCGCCGGCTTTGGCCAGCAGTTCGATGAAGCTGGCTTGGCCGCGTTCGCGAACAAGGTCGGCGCCGTAGCTCGACAGGCTGATGGAAACGGGAAATGTGTTCATTGTTATTGCTCTCTGAAACCGGTTTCATTTTTGTACAGCGTTAAGGGCTGACGACCGGATAACGGTTGTCAGCCCCTCAAGCGTCAGGGGGTAGCGTGTTGAGTTGAGCCGCGAACGATCAGGCGGGCGGCGAAGTCCAGGTTGTGTGCGGGACCGGTGTCACCCTTGAGGCGCCTGAGCAGGCAGTCGAACGCGCTGGCGCCGATCTGTTGTGTCGGTTGGGCGAGGGCGGTGATGCCGCTGCCCACCAGCGCAAACCAGTCCAGGTCATCCAGGGCGATCAGGCCAACGTCTTCGAACAAGCGGCAATTCAACTCGCGCAAAACCTGGGTGCACGCCAGGGCGGCCACGCCGTTGGAACAAAAGATGGCCTTGGGGCCGGGACCAGCCGCTTGCAGAAATGCCTGGATATCGGTGTTGAGTTGCGGGCCGGTTTGCACCGCTGCGCCGCTGAGCGACGGGTGTTGGGCCAAGTGCTGATTGAAGCTCTCGATACGCTCTCTGCGTGAGCTGGTGCCGTCAATCGGCTCGCTGACCAGCAGCAGATCGCGATAACCCTGCTCTTGCAGGTGCTCAAGGGCCATGCGCACGGCACCGGCGTTGTCGAGGCCGACCATGTCGCTGTGCAGTTGCTCGACTTTTCGATCAATCAGGACGATGGGCATCTCTTGGTGCAGCGCTTGCAGCGCGTCAGGATGATGGCCAAGGGTGTTCAGAATCAGGCCTTCGATGTTGTAAGAACGTAACGCCGCGAGGTGCTGATGCTCTTGCTCATCGTTGCGGTCGGTGTTGCACACCACCAGGTTGTAGCCGTGCTGGCGGCAGGCGGTTTCAACGCCATGCATCACCGCAATCGAATAGGGGTTGCGAATATCGGCCACCAGCATGCCGATCAGCCGGGTACGGCCGCGCTTAAGGCCTCGGGCCATTTGATTGGGGCGATAGCCCAGCTCGTTAATGGCCTGTTCGATACGTTCAGCGATGGCCGCGGACAACAGAGCCCGGTCTTCACCGATAAAGCGCGACACACTGGCCTTGGAGACGCCAGCGCGCCGGGCAACATCAAGCATGGTCACGCGGGTGCGCTGGGCTGCAGAAAAACTGTTCACGGCCTGAAACCTTTTATTGGTGTTATCGCAGGCGGTTTCGATCAGAGGGTGATGAAACCGGTTTCAGGAAAACTCAAATCACCCGGTGTCGTCAAGTTTTGCGTGCACTCGATTTCAATAAACCGCTGAATGACCTTGTAGTCGCTGACGAGGCACGAGGCTGCGATGCGAGCCGCAGGATCGCCATTTAGGGTCGCTTCGCAACCCATCGCAGCCTCATGCTTCGTCAGCGACTACAGGTTTTGCAGGGGTTACACCTTGAACTGGCCCAATAGTCCGTTGAGCTGCACGCTCAGTTCCTTGAGGTGAGCGCTGTCGGCACTCGATTGTTCGGCAGCCTTGGCGGTGTTTTGCGAGAGGCCGGCGGCCTGAGTGACGTTTTGGTTGATGTCTTCCACAACGTGCGCCTGTTGCAACGTGGCGCTGGCGATTGATGCGTTGAGCTCGTTCAGGTTGCTGAGCGCCTGGCCGATGGTGGTCAGGCTGTTGCCGGCCTGGGTGGCCTGTTCGATGGTCGCTGTCGACGCCTGGCTGCTGCTGGCAATGACATTCACGGCTGCGTCGGAGTGTTGCTGCAACGCTTCAATCATGGTCTGGATTTCAGCCGTGGATTTTTGCGTGCGCTGGGCCAGCAAGCGCACCTCATCGGCGACCACGGCAAAGCCGCGACCCTGTTCACCGGCACGCGCCGCTTCAATGGCCGCGTTCAGGGCCAGCAAGTTGGTCTGTTCGGCAATCGAGCGAATCACTTCAAGCACGCTGCCGATGCCGCTGCTTTGCGTGGCCAGTGTGCGGATCACCTCGACCGCCTGATCAATGGTGATCGACAGTTGGTCGATCTGCTTCAGGCTGCTGTCGATGTTCTGCTGGCCCAGCTCGGCCTGGGTCTGCGCACCGCGCATTTCGCCTGCGGCGTGTTCGGCGTTTTTGGCCACCTCTTGCACGGCGTAGGTAACTTCGTTGATCGCCGTGGCCACTTGATCCATCTGCGAGGCTTGCTGCTGGCAACGTTGCTGGGCTTGCGTCGCGTCGTTGCCTATCTGCGTCGAAGACTGTTCAAGCGCCGTGGCGGTGGACTGCAAGTGGCGAATGACCGTGCGCAGCTTGGTGGTGAAGGTGTTGAAGTGCCGGGCAAGTTCGGTGACTTCATCACGCCCGTGGGTGTCGAGACTGCGGGTCAGGTCACTTTCGCCGCTGGCGATATTGCTCATGGCCTGCACCGCCTCTTTCAACGGGCGGGCAATGCTGCGGGCGATCAGCCTGACCAGCACGACCAGGATCAGCGCAATCGTTAGGCCAGCGACACTGGCTTTCCAGGCTTGTGCCTGAAACTCGACCTGTATGTCGTCGATGTACACCCCGGAGCCAATCACCCATCCCCATGGCTCGAACACTTGCACATAAGAGGTTTTTGCCACCGGCTCGTCAGCACCGGGTTTTGGCCAGCGATAAGCCAGGTTGCCTGAGCCCTGAGTCTTGGCCAGTGCGACCATTTCATTGAAGATCGCAACACCGTCCGGATCCTTGATGGCAGACAGGTCTTTGCCGTCGAGTTTGGGATTAGTCGGGTGCATGACCATAAAAGGGCGCAGGTCATTGATCCAGAAGTAATCGCCCTGGTCATAGCGCATCTTGCTGATGACCTGCAGCGCTTGTTGTTGCGCGGCATCCCGACTTAACGTTCCGGCAATTTCGAGGCCATGGTAGTAATCCAGAACGCCACTGGCGGCTTGCACCACGTGCCGGGTTTTCTGCGCTTTGTCTTCATTCAAATCGTCATGTATCTGCTTTAGCATCAGCAAACCCAACGCCAGCAGCATGGCCATTGCCACGATCAAGATCAGCCACAGACGCTGGCTGATGGACAACGTGCGCAGGTTATTCATACAGCGGTCACTCCTTTGTTGTTCTTGTTGTCAACGCTCGCACTCACAGCAGCGAAAGTGGAACGTGTCTGATAGGATCTCGGCCGAAATTCAGAAAGCTGAATCTTTATTGTTTTCTGACAGTTATTTCACATCTCGTCAGTGAACATGCAACACCCGCAACCACGGGTCGGCACCGGTTGCACACACTTATTTTTTGGCTAATCAGCGCGGCATGACGCCGCGCTTTAATGGGGGAATGATGGATCTTTGGACTGCCGCACAGGCGTTGATACTCGGTGTCGTTGAGGGCCTTACGGAATTCTTGCCGGTCTCAAGTACTGGCCACCAGATTATTGTGGCGGACTTGCTGAACTTCGGCGGCGAACGCGCCATGGCGTTCAACATCATTATCCAGCTCGGCGCCATTTTGGCGGTTGTCTGGGAGTTTCGCCGCAAGATCCTCGACGTTGTCGTGGGTTTGCCGACGCAACCCAGCGCGCGCCGCTTTACCGTCAACTTGATCATCGCGGTCCTGCCGGCGGTGGTGTTGGGGGTGATCTTCGCTGACATGATTCACGAATACCTGTTCAACCCGATTACCGTGGCCTCTGCCCTGGTTATTGGCGGTGTGATCATGCTCTGGGCTGAGCGCCGTACCCACGTCATTCGCGCTGAAACCGTTGACGACATGACCTGGAAAGACGCGGTCAAGATCGGTTTTGCACAATGCCTGGCAATGATTCCGGGGACTTCGCGTTCGGGCTCGACCATCATCGGCGGCCTGTTGTTTGGCCTGTCGCGTAAAGCGGCCACCGAGTTTTCGTTCTTCCTGGCGATGCCAACCATGGTCGGTGCGGCGGTGTACTCGGGTTACAAATACCGTGAGCTTTTCCAGCCCGACGACTTGCCAGTCTTCGCCATCGGTTTTGTGACGGCGTTCATCTTCGCCATGATCGCGGTCCGTGCGTTGCTCAAGTTCATTTCCAACCACAGCTATGCCGCGTTTGCCTGGTACCGCATTGCCTTCGGCCTGCTGATTCTGGCGACCTGGAAGTTCGGCTGGATTGACTGGGCTGCGGCAGGTTGAAGACCTCGGCCAAAGACCGTCGCGGTTCGCCTGGGGTGCCTGAGCAGCCAACTGGGCCGATGCGTGGCGTGAAGCTCAAGCTGCTGGCGTTACTGTTGCTGTGCGCGATGCCGCTGGGAGGCTCGCTGAGCCTGTTGCTCACCGGCATTACGCGGGTGCCTCTGCTTGTTTATGGCGTGGCCAGTGTCGTGGCGTTCATCCTTTATGGCTATGACAAGCAGCAAGCCCGGCATGGCCGCTGGCGCACCCCGGAAAAGCTCCTGCACGGAGTTGAATTGCTGGGCGGCTGGCCGGGCGCGCTGGTGGCCCAGCAAGTGTTTCGCCATAAGACCCGCAAGGTGTCTTTTCAGGTCTGGTTCTGGTTGATCGTGGCCGTGCATCAAGCTATCTGGATTGATGTGCTGTTTTTGAAAATCACCTTTCTGAACCTGTAAGCGGCTGCCATGAGCGTCAGATCAATAAGCCGATCTGACGCTTTTTCGGCAGTTTACCGACCACCAACTGGTGGGAACGGCGCAGCAAGTCTTGCAGTTCTTCAGCGCCCATCGGGTAGGGCGCCTGCATATTGATCCAGTGGGCCCGCGCCAGATACGGCGAAGGGCGTATCCCCGGGCGATCGATATAGCCCAGAAACAGTTCTTTCTCGACCTTGAACGACAACCCGTTGCTGTTGAGGTTGAACAGGGCAAACATTTTGCTCTGATCGATATAGAACACTTCGACCCCGCCCCATTTCACATCCTCCTTGACCCCCGGCAGGCTGCGGCAGAACTCGGCTACCTGTTCCTTGGACATGATTTTTTGGGTGTTGGACGTGCGCGTCATAGGGTTTTTTCTCCGCAGCGTTCGAAGGTATCAGCCAAATGTTCGATCCAGGCCCGCACCGCTGGCATGACGCCGCGTCGGTGCGGGTACACGGCTTGCAGCCAACCGCCAGGCAGTGACCATTGAGGCAGGAGCTGCACCAGTTCACCGGTTTCAAGTTCCTGCTCGCAATACATCAAGGGCAGCACGGTGAAGCCCAGACCTTGCAGGGTGCAGGCTTTACGCACGTTAAAGTCATCAATGCCCAACCGTGCTTCCAACACCATGTCTGAGGCTTTGCCGTGCTCATCGAGCATGCGCAAATGCACCATGCGATCGGCCTCAAGCGCCCCCAGCACCGGGGCGTTTTTGAGATCGTCCGGGGTCTTGATTGCCCACTGCTCAGCGAAGGCCGGGCTGGCAACCATGACGGTCACCGCCTTGCGCAAACGTCGCGTCACCAGCAGCGGGTCTTCATCGCCCAGTTCGCGGACGCGCATGGCCACGTCAATGCCTTCGGTGATCAAGTCTACGCGGCGGTTGAGCAGGCTGACTTCCAGTTGCACATGGGGGTAGGCGCGCAGAAAAGAGCTGACGACCTCGGGCATAAACTGGTGAGCCAGGCCCACCGGGCACGAGACCCGCAGGCGCCCTCGGGGCTCGCTGGACATGCTTGCCACGGCCTCGTCGGCCATTTCGGCTTGCAACAGCATGGCCTGGCAATGACTCAAGTAGCGCTCGCCAACGGCGGTGAGCTTTAGCTGGCGCGTGGTGCGCTGCAACAGACGTGCGCCCAGGCGCTCTTCAAGTTCGGCCACACGCCTTGATAGACGTGACTTGGGGATGCCCAACAGACGGCCCGCCGCCGCAAAACCACCGGCTTCGACCACTTTGGCGAAGTAGTAGAGATCATTAAGATCCTGCATTGCTTTTCTCACTGTCCTACAGGTGGGACGAACTATCGCATGCTCGCTGACTTATCGTCGATTGCTTTCATCGGTAGCATCACCTCCACTTGAACGCCTGACGGCGATCTTAATTTGGAGATCCGCATGAAACTTTTGCATATCGATTCGAGCATCTTGGGCGACAACTCGGCTTCGCGTCAGCTGAGCGGTGAAGTAGTCAAGGCTTGGCAAGCGGCTGAGCCGAGTGTTGAAGTGAGCTACCGCGACCTCGCCAGCGAAGGCATTGAGCACTTCTCGGCGGCCACCCTGGTGGCGGCTGGCACCCCGGCTGAACTGCGTGATGCGGCGCAAAAGTACGAAGCGCAATTGAGCGCAGACACCCTGGCGCAGTTCCTGGCCGCGGATGCAGTGGTCATCGGCGCGCCGATGTACAACTTCACCATTCCAACCCAGCTCAAGGCCTGGATCGACCGCATTGCGGTGGCCGGTCAGACCTTCCGTTACACCGAAACCGGCCCGGTTGGCCTGTGCGGCGGCAAGAAAGTGATCGTGGTTTCGACCTCTGGCGGCATTCATTCGGGCCAGGCGACAGGCGTGGCGCACGAAGAGTATTTGAAAGTGCTGCTGGGTTTTCTCGGCATCACTGATGTTGAGTTTGTTCGTGCACAGGGCCTGGGTTATGGCGATGAAGTGCGCAGCAAAGCCCTGAGCGATGCTCATCAGCACATTAGTCAGGGTCTGTTCAGCGCCGCGTAAGCTGCCCTGTAGTGCCCGCATAATAAAACTCTGTATTCTGGATACCGTCATTGGCCAGAGTACGGAGTTTTTTGCATCTGGCTTTAATGGCTTGGGTTATGCAAAGAAGAGGGTAACCGTCTTTTTTCATTGCCTGCTGCAAGCTGAGCGCTATTAAAGGTAAGCCGCCATGATGCGTCTATGCGCTGTCGTGTTTCTCATAATGGCTAGTTGCCCTGTGCTGGTGCACGCCGAGCCACTGAACCAATGGAGCGTGGGCTTTCATCGCCTCAGCTTTCTGGACCCGGTGGACGGCCAGCCGATGAACGCCATTGCGTTCTATCCCTCTACCGATGACGAAGTGCACAGCCGCATCGGCGTCTACGACATCGATGCCAGCGAAGATGCCAAAATTGCCATCGGCCATTACCCGTTGCTGGTGCTGTCCCATGGAAACGTCGGCACGCCGCTGGCGCTGCACGACCTGATCACCGCACTGGCACGCAAAGGCTTTGTTGTCGTCGCGGTGCTGCATCCGGGTGACAACTTCAAAGACCACAGCCGTACCGGCACCCTGAGCAATCTATACGGGCGGCCGATGCAAATATCGGCGGCGATTAGCGCCGTGCTGGATGAAAACAGCCTGTCTGCTTACGTCGATGCGGATCAGGTCGGAGTGATCGGCTATTCGGCAGGTGGTGAAACGGCGCTGATTCTGGCTGGGGCCGAGCCTGACTTGAACCGACTGCGGCGTTATTGCCAAGAGCGGCCCGATGACCACGATGCCTGCACGACCCAAGGTGAACTGATCGCTGATCGGGATGATTTGTTGCCCGTCGCGGACCCGCGTGTGCGTGCGTTGCTGTTAATGGCACCGCTGAGCCTGATGTTTGGCCGCGACACCTTGGCCCAAGTGCATGTGCCGGTTTTGTTGTACAGCGGCGAGGGTGATCAAACCGTGTTCCCGGACAAAAATGCCGAAGCTCTGGCGCGTAAATTACCGATCCCCCCTGAGTTCAATCTGATCCCCGGCGCCGGACATTTTGTGTTTCTGGCGCCTTGCTCGGATGAACAGCGCGCAACCATGGCCTGGGCCTGCACCGATGCTGACGGGGTTGATCGTGAGGATATCCATCGCGATTTGATTTACGAATCAGGGCGCTTTTTCAGTAAGGCGCTGAATAACAACGCCCACACACTGTTACGTACCGCAGACCACTAGCTGGCCCGGCGCGAGAGCCCTAGGGTAAGCAGCAGGCCCGCAATGCACATCAGTGCTGCGCTGAAGAAAATCCAGGGATACCCCAGGTTCAAGGCGATGGCGCCCATCAGCGGCCCGGCCATGGCCAGCGCCAGGTCAAAAAACACCGCATAAGCGCCCAAGCCTGCACCCCGGCTCGAACTGGGGACTTGCTTGACCGCCTCAACGCCCAGCGCCGGGTACACCAGTGACAGGCCAAACCCTGCCAACCCGGCACCGATCAAGGCATAGCCGGTAGACGGCGCGAGCCACAACAGCACCAGCCCCAGGGTTTCCATGGCCATACAGGTCATTGCGACGCTGTAGCCACCCAAGCGGTTAATGCTGTTGGTGAATATCAGCCGGGCCAGGATAAAACACACGCCAAACACCGACAGGCAGTAGGCCGCGCCCGTCCAGCCCTGGTCGATATAGAACAGCGTGATAAAGGTCGTCAGGGTGCCATAACCAATAGATGCCAGCATCAGGCTGAGGCCATAGGGCGCGATCAGCCCCAATACCGACCAAAAGGACAGGCGTACTCCGGCGATCACCGGCATCGAGGTTTTGTTGCGGATGGTCAGCAGTGCCAGCAAGGCCAACCCCAGCAGCGCAATACCCAGGCTGGAAAACCCCAGGGTGTCGATCATCAGAACACCCAGCGGGGCACCCAGGGCAATCGCCCCATAAGAGGCGATACCGTTCCAGCCGATGGTGCGTGCGGTGTGTTCCGAACCGACTTGCGCGATGCCCCAACTGATCGTGCCGACACCGATAAGCCCTTGGGCAATGCCCAGAAAAATGCGCCCGACGATCAATACCCCAAGGCTCAGCCCCGGGGAGCTTTGCAGCATGATGGCGACGTACGTGAGTACACCGCTGATGGCGATGCCGATCAGGCCGTACACCACCGCAGGCTTGGTCCCGCGTTTGTCGACGATGCGCCCGGCCGAAGGACGCGTCAGCAGGGTGGCGAGGTATTGCGAAGCGATGGTCAGGCCGGCAACCACGGCGCTGAAGCCCAATTGATCATGCACAAAGCCGGGCAAGACCGCGATGGGCAAGCCAATGCAGATAAAGGCGATAAAGGTGTAAAAAACAATCGACAGGATTTGCAGCGTAACCGACAGAGAACTCGGATGAGGAGGATGTTGCGCAGACATGAGCAGCGGTTCCGGCTGGCGTTTGGGCGCCGCTATGATGGCGTGCCTGCCGGGTAAATGAAAGCAGGCTAACGATAGTTCGAGTGAGGCACCCTTTTTACGTCTTGAGCCATAACGCCGATCGCTTTGCGACCTGCCATTTTCCTGTTGAAGGCAACCCCTAATCTGTAGCCACTATGAGTTGCACCAGAAAGGGGTTGTACAGAGTTACGCCGCGTTGTATCTGGCCCAGGGGCCGGTTTACTCGGCGCTTCTATCGTTATGGCTTGAGACGAATTGGCGAAAACGCTCGGTGGGCAATCCTTCGAACAGTTCAGTCGGCGTGCCCTGAGCGTCGATCAAGCCGCCGTGCATAAACACCACGCGATTCGACACGTGCCGGGCAAAGCCCATTTCGTGGGTGACCACCAGCATGGTGCGGCCTTCTTCGGCCAGTGAGCGCATCACCCGTAATACTTCGCCAACCAGTTCCGGGTCGAGTGCCGAGGTGGGCTCGTCAAACAGCATTACTTGCGGGTTCATCGCCAGTGCGCGGGCGATTGCGACCCGTTGTTGCTGCCCGCCGGACAGGTGCGCCGGGTAGTAGTCCTTACGCTCATACAGGCCGACCTTGTGCAACAGGGCTTCGGCCTCTTCTATGCATTCGGCGCGAGGGCGTTTGAGCACGCGCATCGGGCCTTCAATCACGTTCTGCAGCACCGTCATGTGCGACCACAGGTTGAAGCTCTGAAACACCATGCCCAGGCTACTGCGCATGCGCTCGACCTGGCGGTTGTTGCTCGGCGTTTGACGGCCGTCGACATGCTGTTTCATCTCGATCACTTCACCGTTGACGCGGATGATGCCTTGATCGGGGGTTTCCAGCAGGTTGATACAGCGCAGGAACGTACTTTTACCGGACCCGCTGGCGCCGAGGATCGAGATCACGTCGCCTTTGTGTGCGTCCAGATCAATACCCTTGAGGACATGGGCGCTGCCGAAGGACTTCTGGATGTTAGTGACCGACAAGGCTGAAGCGGACTGAATGCTCATGGCAGGCTCCGTATCAAATCAGGAATGGGTAGGCAGTGTGGGGCTGGTTTTTTTCACGACGTCTGCTGGGCGTTCGCGCAAGTGTGGCGAGAGGCGATACTCAAGCCAGGCGACCGCACGCACCACCAGGTAGTTGAGCACCAGATAAATCAGGGCCGCGCAAATGAACACCTCCATGGTGCGGTAGGTGCGCTGGATGATCTGCTGGGCGACGCCCGTGACATCCCAGACCGTTACCAGGCTGGCGAGGGCGGTGGACTTGACCAGCAAAATGGCTTCGGTGGAGTAGGCCGGCAGGGCCTGGCGCAGGGTCACCGGGGCGATGATCCGGTACAGCAACTCCCAGGGCGACATGCCAATGGCCTTGCCAGCTTCGATCTGACCTTGGGGCACGCTGAGCAGGCCACCGCGGATGATTTCTGCGGTGTAGCCAGCGGTGCACAAGGCCAGCGACACCACAGCGCAGCCATAAGGTGAGCGCAGCACGACCCAGGCAAAGCTGTCGCGGATGGCCGGGAACTGGCCCAGCCCGTAGTAAATCAAGAACATTTGAATCAGCAGCGGTGTGCCGCGAAACAGCATGATGTAGAACCGCGCCGGGTAGCTGAAAAACCACCAGCGGCTGACCCGCAGGCTGACGATGCCGACCGACAGGGCAAGGCCGAGCACCAACGAGCAAAAAAAGATCGACAAAGTCGTGGGCAGGGCGGCCAGCAACTTGAGCATGGTGTCTGCGAGGAACGGAAAATCAATCATAGGTGTCGCTCCCGACGCGAACTAGACTGGGCTGCGCTGCCGCGTACGGCGCACGTGAGCTTCAGCCATGTGGAACAGCCGACCGGAAAGGCCGGTGAGAATGAGGTACAGCGCGCCGCCGATGATGTAGAAGGTGAAATATTGTCGGGTGGACCCGGCTGCGACCTGACTGGCGCGCATCAATTCCACCAGGCCGATGACTGAAATCAGCGCGGAATCTTTCAGGCTCATTTGCCAGACATTGCCCAGACCCGGCAGCGCGTAGCGCAAAATCTGCGGCACCAGAATCCGTTTGAAGCGCATGGCACGGTTCATGCCGATGGCCAGCCCGGCTTCCAGTTCGCCCCGCGATACGGCGAGAAAGGCGCCCCGGTAGACTTCCGCCTGATAAGAGCCAGAGATCAGCCCCACCGCCAACGCCCCGACCAGAAAAGGCGGCACGTCGATATAACCTTCGCCGCCGAACCAATGGCCAACCGCTGTGACTACACTGGCCCCACCAAAGTAGAACAGGTAGATCACCAGCAACTCGGGAATCCCCCTGAACAGTATCGAGTACAGATTTCCCAGCCCGCGCAAACTGCGGCGGCGGGAGAGTTTGGCCGCCGCTACCAGGCTGCCAAATACCGCCCCCACCAGCAGTGCTGCGAGGGTCAATATCACGGTCATGCCGGTGGCCTTGAGCAGCGCCATCCCCCAACCTGAGTCACCAAAACTGAGTAGCTGCAAGAGGTTCATAGAGGATCCCACGTCTAAAAAGGGTTAAGCAGCCCGGCACCCTTCACGCTGCCGGGCCATTCAGATCATTGCTTGGGGGTCAGGTCCTGCTTGAACCACTTCTCGCTCAGGGTTTTGATCGTGCCATCAGCCATGGCCTCCTTGAGGGCGGCGTCGAACTTGGCTTTGAGCTCCACGTCGTTCTGGCGAAAGCCCAGTGCTTCGCCTTCACCCCAGATCGGGCCTTTGATCACCGGGCCGGTGTACACCAATGACTTGTTCTCCGGCTTGTCCATCAGCGAGTTGAAGAAGGTCACGTCATCAAAGGCAACATCGATCCGCCCGGATTGCAGGTCGAGAATGGCCTCGGACGAGCTGCCGTATTCACGGATCGTCGCTACATCTTTGAAGTTTTGATCAATGAATGAGGTGTAAATGGTGCCGGAGGCGATGCCGATGGTTTTGCCTTTGAGCGCCTTGCGCAGGTCTTCAACGCCAGCACGGATTTCCTTGGGGTCGGTGCCCAGGGTGATGGCCGCGTCAGTACCGGTTTTGCCTGGCAGCAAGTCGGCTTGGAGGGCGACGAAACTGGCCGGGGTCTGGGCGTAAGGCGTAGAGAAGGCCATAACCTTCTGGCGTTCGTCGTTGATGACAATGGCGTCCATCAGCACGTCGAATTTGCCTGCATTGAGGCTGGCGATCATGCCGTCCCAGTTCTGCACGACGATGTTGCACTTGAGCTTCATGCGCTGACAGATCACGTCCATCAGTTCCGGCTCGAAGCCGCTGATTTTCCCACCCGGCAGTGTCAGGTTCCAGGGTTCATAGGCGCCCTCTGTGGCGATATTGACCGATGTCCACTCTTTGGCCTGGAGTGCCGGAGCACAGGCCAACACCATTGCACTGAGCGCTACAGAACCCAACCAGCTTGATTTGTTCGACATCTTGGTACTTCCTGTCTAATCAATTGAGTGTTGCGAACTGATCCGGCTCAGGCCGAATCGCCAAGGTCGGTACACACCGTTTTTTCTGGGATTGCAAACGGATGCAAACCGGTACTAAGCCTGTGAAGGCGAATGCATTTTCCACGCCGACGTCCTGGGCCAACTGACGGGTGTTGTTGCCGTGGCTGAGCGTTGGAACGTCCATTTTTCTGTCACTCGACTCGATCAAACCAAACCCGCTGGGTAGAGGTACGTGCGAACATGTATTTGCTTGTACATACAAGCATATGCAATCAATCGGCCAACTTGATTTCTCATCGATAAATCCGTTTGAAATTCAGTGAGAAGGCTTTAGAAACAGCGGGTTATGGGTGTTTATTGGTTGCGGGGTTTTTATCCAGCAGTGGCAAGACGGGTGCTTGGGTCTGAAAGTGCACCACGGTGGTACGAACGGTGACAGTGTGGATTAAAGTGGTGCGCGGCGAGGGGTAACGGGTACGACTGTCTGTGTGGGGAGGGCCACGCTTTATCGGGCAGCCCTCTCTTGGAACGCGGCCTGTTTACTTGAGGTTTTGCTGCACGGTGGCGAGTACTTCGCCGCTGCGCACTTGCTCGGTCACGCTGGCAATGTCGGTATAGAAAGCGCGGTCATGTTCAGCCACCGGTACACGGCTGCGCACCAGGTCATACACCGCTTTGGTCACGCTGGAGGCTTTGCCCACGTCATGAAAATCCAGGGCCTGGCAGCCCACCAGCAGCTCGATGGCCAGGACTGATTCCAGTTTTTCGGACACTTTGTAGGCCTTGATCACAGCGTTATAGGCCAGGCTGACCAGGTCTTCCTGGTTGGCGCAGGTCGAGAAGCTGTCGACCGAGGAGGGGAACGACAGCGACTTCATTTCTGCATACAGGCCTGCCGCAGTGTATTGCAGGATCATGTAGCCGCTGTTCAGGCCCGGATTGCGCACCAAAAAGGCGGGCATTTCACTGAAGTGCGAGTTAACCATGCGATCAATACGGCGCTCGGCAATCTTCGCCAGGTTGGCCAGTGCCACGCACAAGGAGTCGGCTGACATGCCGATGTAGGTGCCATCAAAGTTGGCTCCCGAGATGGCAATCCCGTCGCCGTCATCAAGCGGGTAGATCACCGGGTTGTCGCCTGAGGAATGAATTTCGTTTTCGATATTTTCCCGCGCGTGCTCGATAAAACGTTTCGACGCGCCGTGTACCTGGGGGATGGAGCGCAGGCTGTAGGCGTCCTGCAGCCGGTAGTCGATGTTTTCAGCGATCAGTTGGCTGTCATGCAGCATCGCCTTTATATTCCAAGCAGTTTGCGCCTGCTCTTTGTGTGCCTTGATCGAGTGATAGCGTGGGTCGAAAGCCCGAATCGTGCCTTTTAACGCTTCCATGGACAGTGCCGCGGCGACGTCTGCCAACGAAGCGGTCTGCATGGCGTTGTACAGGGCCAGAATGGCGATGGCGGTCACCGAGGTGGTGCCATTGAGCATGGCCAGGCCTTCTTTGCACTGCAGATCGGTCGGTTGCAGGCCAACCTGTTTCAGTGCGGTGGCGCCATCGACCCATTCGCCGCCATTGACCCGCGCTTTGCCTTCGCCCAGCAGGACCAGAGCCAGGTGCCCCTCGACCGCCAGATAGCCCACAGATCCTTCGCCGGGTGCAAACGGTACGACGTCGTTATTGAGCAGGGAAGCAATCAGTTCCAGTAACTCAAGGCGCACCCCCGAATACCCTTTGCCAAGGCTGATCAGCACCATCAACTGGATCGCACGCACCTGCTCACGCTTAAGCGGCTCGCCCACGGCCACCGCGTGGGAGCGCACGATATTGACCTGAAGCTCCTTGGCATTGCTCGCAGAAATCACATGGCGAACGTTGTCGCCGAACCCGGTGGTCACGCCATAGACCAAGCGATTCTCATCAAGAAAACGCTCCACCAGACCACGGGATTTTTTCACGCGCTGCTGGTAGGCCTCAGAAAATGAGACCTTGGCTGCATAACGGGCGACCGCGACAAACTCTTCGATGGAAGGCTCTCTATCGCCAAGAACAACCTGAGTGATCTGTTGAGGATGAGCTTTCATTGCGAACTCCCGAGAAACCAAATGAATAAGGGGCTGGACCGGCCAAGCCGTCGCTCGATTGAGCGTGGGAGAAGGCTAAAGCGATTTTTGAGTGAAGAAAATATGGCGATTTCTGTCAGTTTTATTAGTATTTCTAAACTTTAAATGCCTGTGAGGCTGCACCTTGCCATGAGTCGCTTACCGCCTTTGCGCGCCCTGCAAATATTCGAAACCGTCGGCCACTGTGGTGGTATCTCCCAGGCGGCAAAACGCTTGAACCTCTCGGTGGGGGCGGTGAGCCAGCAGATGAAACTGCTGGATGAGGCGCTGGGCATGAGCCTGACGGTCAAGGACGGCCAGCGTTTGCGCTTGAACGCCATTGGCCAGCGTTTCCATGCCAGATGTTCGACAGCCTTTGAAGAGTTGAGAGCCGCTGTGGCTGAAGTCGAACGCTCGAAAAACCCCAACAACTTGTATGTCAGTGGTCTGCCTTCACTGATGAACAAGTGGCTGGGGCCGCTGATCTACGAATGGCAGCACGAGCATGACGATCTCGACATCTATCTGGATGGCACGCTTGCGGATACATCGGAGGAGGAAAACGCCGATTTCCGGATTGGCTATGGCGAGCCGGTCCAATACGCCGAGCGCAGCGTTGTACTGTTTCACGATTGTGTGGTGCCAGCGTGTTCACCGGCGCTTTTAGGCCATTCGGGCACGGTGGGGCAGGCCAGTGACTTGCTTCAGCACCCACTGATACGCGTTGACTCACGGCCGAAGTTTGATTCGCCGCCGTCGTGGGTTGAATGGTTTGGTCTGGAAGGCGGGGTGGTGGAGCAGACGATTGCCGTGCGTCGAAGCTTTTCTTCAGCCAGCATGGCCATTCAGGCCGCCATTGATCACCAGGGCATCGTACTGGCGCAGTACTCGATGATTGCCCGTGACATTGCTGAGGGGCGCTTGATCATCCCGTGGCCGCGCGCCATGGCGCTGCCATCGCCGTATTACCTGAGCTGGCACCCTAACACGCTACAGAAAGCACAATGCCGGGGGTTTCAGCGCTGGTTGATAGGTCGGGGAAAAGCGCAGGAAGACATGACCAAGCGCTTGATCACAGCTCTGCCTGCACAAGCAACTGTAGGAGCGAGCTTGCCTCGCGATCTTTTGATCTTGATCCAAGAGCCCCCTCACCCTAGCCCTCTCCCGAAGGAGAGGGAACCTATTGGGGGATGCTGAAGATATTCGGTGGCCTGTTTGCTGCGCGACAGCGAGGCGTCGAAGACGGGGCGGCCCCTCTTATCAAACACAAAATAAGTGATTGATTCCTAAGGCCCTGTAGGAGCGAGCTTGCTCGCGATCTTTTGATCTTGATCTGGCTTTTGATCTGAGAGGCCCCGTTAAACCACGCTGGCCGAACGCAGGTGTTGCGCAGTGGGCAACCCGGCAGGACGCCGGGTTAGCCGCGACACGGCCAAGGATGGCCGATCGCGGCGTGCCCTCGGAGCAAGGCCTGTGGTGAGGGCATGCCGAGCCACAGCGAGGCACCGAGGGGTTGGGGCAAAAAGCGTTTGGTTACTTTGCGCTTTCAACGTGACGCGCCGTAAGGGCGGAACCCTAAGTGGCCGTTGCCGCAGCAATGGATATGCACTCAAATCAAGAGCAACCCTCACCCTAGCCCTCTCCCGAAGGAGAGGGAACCGATTAGGGGATGCTGAAGATATTCGGTGGCCTGTTTGCTGCGTGACAGGCCGGGTCGTAGCAAGGGCTTTACCGGTGTCTGGAATCAGAACACCACGCCTTGGCTGCGCAGGTAGTCGTCGTAGGTGCCGCTGAAGTCGATCACACCACTTGGGCTCAGCTCGATAATACGAGTGGCCAGCGACGATACGAATTCACGGTCATGGCTGACGAAAATCAGCGTGCCAGGGTAGTTTTCCAGCGCCAGGTTCAACGCTTCGATGGATTCCATGTCCAAGTGGTTGGTCGGTTCGTCCATCACCAGCACGTTCGGCTTTTGCAGGATCAGCTTGCCGAACAGCATGCGGCCTTGCTCACCACCGGAGATCACCTTGACCGATTTGAGGATCTCGTCGTTCGAGAACAGCATGCGGCCCAGGGTGCCGCGAATCATTTGCTCGCCTTGAGTCCATTGGCCCATCCAGTCGAACAGGCTCACATCGTCTTCAAAATCGTGCGCGTGGTCTTGCGCGTAGTAGCCCAGCTCAGCGGACTCAGTCCACTTGATCGAACCGGCATCCGGAGTCAGCTCATTGACCATGGTGCGCAGCAGTGTCGTTTTACCGATACCGTTCGGGCCAATGATCGCCACGCGCTCACCGGCTTCAACGGTAAAGCTGAAGTCTTTGAACAGCGTCTTGCCATCAAAGCCTTTAGCCATGTTTTCAACAATGACGGCCTGGCGGTGCAGCTTTTTGGTCTGCTCGAAACGAATGAACGGGCTGACACGGCTGGAAGGCTTGACCTCGGCCAGGGTGATCTTGTCGATCGCTTTGGCGCGCGAGCTTGCCTGTTTGGATTTCGAGGCGTTGGCCGAGAAGCGGCTGACGAACGCTTGCAGCTCGTTGATCTGAGCTTTCTTCTTGGCGTTTTCAGACAGCAGTTGCTCACGCGATTGGGTCGCGACAGTCATGTACTCGTCATAGTTGCCCGGGAACAGGCGCAGCTCGCCGTAGTCCAGGTCAGCCATGTGGGTGCAGACGCTGTTCAGGAAGTGTCTATCGTGAGAGATGATGATCATCAGGCTGTTGCGCTGAGTCAGAACGTTTTCCAGCCAGCGGATCGTGTTGATATCCAGGTGGTTGGTGGGTTCGTCGAGCAGCAGCACTTCAGGATCAGAGAACAGCGCCTGAGCCAGCAATACACGCAGCTTCCAGCCCGGCGACACTTCGCTCATCGGGCCGTTGTGCTGTTCAATGCCGATACCCAGACCCAGCAGCAGTTCGCCGGCGCGGGACTCAGCGGTGTAACCGTCCATTTCTGCGAACTCGGTTTCGAGTTCGGCAACGGCCATGCCGTCTTCTTCGGTCATTTCTGGCAGCGAGTAGATGCGATCGCGCTCAGCCTTGACCTTCCACAGTTCTTCGTGGCCCATGATCACGGTATCGATCACGGTGAATTCTTCGTAAGCGAACTGATCCTGGCGCAGCTTACCCAGACGCACGTTCGGTTCCAGCATGACCTGGCCGCCCGACGGGTCGAGATCGCTGCCGAGGATTTTCATGAAGGTGGATTTGCCGCAACCGTTGGCACCGATCAAACCGTAGCGGTTACCTGCGCCGAATTTTACTGAAACGTTCTCGAATAGCGGCTTTGCGCCGAACTGCATCGTGATGTTAGCTGTGGAGATCAATTACTTTACCTATCAATAACTTAGAGAGCGCGTATTTGAGCTGGTAGCCGTTTGGTACCAACCTGGAGCTTTTCAAGCCCACTCCGATCTGAGCTTGAGTTGACCCAACGCGCATAAGTCGACAGCAACAATTGGACGCTAAGGCCAAGCTGCTGAGGAATAAAAGCGGGGTTCATGCCAGACATGGCGCGCATTGTCGCATAGGTGTGACGACAGTTGTATGGCAGGCGACCATTGAAACCGAATGAGCGCAGAGTGAACGCTGCGCGATAGCCCTGTTTCGACGGGCCATTGATGCGATACAGGTCTTCATGGCTGCGCGGGGGTGGACGGCAGTCGAGACGTGAGAATGAACCCCTTTAACCAAACGCCTTCTAAGATGATTCAGTCTATCGGAGGCACATTGTGGCCAAAATCATCACTGAAGATACCCGCCTTCAACAGGCGTGCACGGCTGACGTCTTGTTATTTGGTACACCGAAAGATCGTCTGGACTTCTATCGCAGAGAAATTCAGTACGAAACCAGCCTGCTCTCAAATAGGACGAACGCCTATTTAACGGCGCAGTCGTTCCTGGTCATTGCGTTTGCATCGTCAATGGCCAATCTCAATCCTGAGTGGGGAGAGCTGTTCACACTGGTGGTGCCAAGCTTGATGGCCGTTCTGGGCATCTTTAGCTCATTGCATGCCTGGCCAGGGTTTCGGGCTTCGTATGTGATTATTGATCACTGGCATTTCAAACAAAGCCATTTGCTGCGAAGTGACCCGGTGATGGGTAAAGCCTACGATGACTCGCCCTTGTTTAACGAAAAGGAATCCAGCCAGAAGGGCTATCGAAAGTCGCTCATGTTCTCAATGAGAACACCTTGGCTATTTGTGATTTTCTGGCTGCTTCTCGCCAGTTTTTGCATCTATGTGCAGCTCGCTAACGCCAGTCAGTGAGCTTGATGGGCGCGGTGCAAGCCCCGACCACGCCGGGGCCTGACCGGGCAGATCAGAAGACCATGCCGACCTTCACGCCGAACTCGTCACGCTTGAGTTTGGTGTTGTCAGCAACCGGTGAGTCCTCGTCGATCTTGTACTCGGTACGGGTGTAGTACACGCCCGCCTGGATCGGCAGATCGCCTTGCTGATTCATCAGCAGCGACACTTCAGCGTAAGGGTTGGTGCGGTCTTTCATGTCGACGGTGTCGCTGCCGAAGTTTTTAACTTTGACCTTGGCTCGGCCATCGAGGGTCTGGCGGGCACCCACTTCAACGCGCAGGGTCGAGGTGTCGAACTGGTGGTTGTAACCCAGAGCGGCCTTGGCGAACGGCGATTTGTAGGTCAGTTTGGTGTCGATATCGTTGATCTCTGGCTCGAAACGGGTCCAGGTGTAACCGCCACCCACGATTACGTCGACAAAGTTGCGCGCATCCAGCGCGGCACGCCAGCCAAGGTCGAGGTCAGCCTGGGCTTCCTTGAGCTTGTTGCCATCCTTCTTGCTGTATTTGGCTTCGCCACCCAACTGGTAGATGAAACCCGATTCAGCGGTCATTTTGTTGCCATAGTTGGCAAAAACGCCGCCTTGGCCCATGTGTTCCTTGTCGGATCTGCTGCCGCCTTCGAATTTGAAGTCTGTGTAGGAACCCAGCAAGCCCACGTTGAACAGCGGGTCGGTGCTTGGAGCGGCCATCACTGCCAGCGGAGCGCTGAAAAGCGCCAGGGCGCAGGAGTGACGTAGCAGTTTTTTTGTAAACATTCGCAAGAGTCTCCATGACTTGAAAAATATCGAACGAGCGTTTCGATAAAGCGTCATTGAGAAAGTTCAAACATAGTGCGGGGTGTTATAAATTGTCTGAATCAGGCCGGTGAACTTCGTTGTCAATCAATCGGAGTCATGCGCGCTGGGTATTAGAGCGTTAGCGATAAATACGAATTTTCTGCCAGCTCACCTTGCTGTAAAAAGTCCCGGTGTCGCCCAGCAGGGCATACCGGGTTGCCCGATAGGCCGATGTAAACTTTGAACAGTGCAAGCCCCGGATCTTTTTATAAGCCCATGACCAGCCGCGTTTGCTTTTATTCTCCATAGCCTTAGCCTCACACAAGGAGCATCTATTGTTGTTAGATGCTAGCGACGAAAGATGACACTTGCGGGTGCGCAGATAAGCCAAATAGGCTTATTAAAAGTCGTAAGTTACGTGCTTTGTTATTTATCGTCGGGCTGTGTCGAGTACTAATCAGCGTTTACGCTTTGGTTGTTTTACTTACACTCGGATGGCGAGTCAATACGCGAACTCTGGCAACTTGGGCCGTTTAATTGGCGGGCAGAGGGATTTGCGGCTATAGAGGTCTACCCTCCGGCACCATCAGACCGCCAAGATGTCACTGCTGATCGCGACAGTCTGCGGCTTTGCGGGCGATTCGCTTGGCCGGGCCTGGTGTCTATGGTTGCGGCAGGCAAGCGTTAAACGTTAAATTTTGTCAGTTATTAGCGCCCTGTATCGGAGATTAAACATCGGTAAATATGTTCTCTTTTGGCCAGCGTATTTCCAGGTATTCGCTCAGGTAACTGATAAAAGCTTTAACTTTTGGCGTCATGGCAGCCCGGTCTTGAACGCAGGCATAAATGTCCAGAGGCTTGGTGTATGACTCAGTCGGTGAATGGCTGTGTTGAAGCAGCGGAATAAGCTGACCCGATTCGATATAAGGTGCGGCGATGTACTCTGCCAGTCGCGCAATACCGGCGCCATGGGCAGCCATTTGTGCAAGTGCGTCAATGTCGTCACTGGTGGCCGTAACATTAAGCGCTGCATAACTGTGCTGGCCATTGTTGATAAACCCCCAGCGCAGAAAGCGACCATCCAGAGGGTAGCGAAAACTCAGGCAGGCGTGATGTTGCAGGTCGTCGGGGGAAGCCGGCCAGCCCGCACGTTCTAGGTAAGCCGGTGAGGCGCAGACAATAAAAGGCACCGAGACGATTTTGCGGGCAATGATCCCGTCTTCCAGTTGCGGCTTGATTCTCAGGCTCAGGTCAATGCCGCTGTGGATGTGGCTGATTTTGTTGTCAGTGATGTTCAGTTCCAGGGTCAGACGCGGGTAGCGCGTGGCAAAGCCCGCGACCAACGGGGCGACGACATGCCGCCCGAAAGCGGAAGTCGATGCGATGCTCAACCGTCCTTGCAGTTCGCTGTCGCTGTGGCTGATGGCCCGGTGTGCCAGCTCCACATCCGTGACGATGCGCTGCACTTTGTTGTAGTAAAGGGCTCCGTCCTCGGTCAGCGCCATGCTTCGGGTGGTGCGTTGCAGCAAACGCGTGCCCAAGTGTGCTTCCAGACGGTTGATGGTCTGGCTGACGGCGGCGGCACTGAGGCCGAGATTTTTCGCCGCGCCTGCAATCGATCCGGCTTCAACTACTTTGATAAAACTGTTAATCGCAGCAAACAGATCCATGTTTTGATCCTCGACGGGCCGTATTCGTAAGATCTGCTTTATAAACAAACTAGAAATGGCCGTCTAGTTGCGTGTTTTTGATCTTGTTAAGGTGCGCCATCCACTGCTTTCAGGATTAAAGGGCCACACATGAACGCTAAAAGCACTTCAAACACCTTGATTTCAAGCCGCCTAAAGTTCTCGGTGCGTGCAACGCCCTATGTATTCGCGTTGTACATGTCCACGATCATGGCCTTTTTAATGTCGCTGGTGATTACTGCTGCGAATACGGGTATCGATGCGGATTACCTGAACAACACATTGCAGGCTTATAAGTTGGCCATGCCTGCCGCCTTCCTGTGCATCCTTGTGGTGCGCCCCATCGTGATCAAACTGGTGGCCATGACGGTTCATCCGCATCGCTAAGCGGGGCGGCTTTTACAGCCAGTATTTGGGATAGCTGCCTTTGCTGCGTGCGTTGTTAAGGCACAAGGCAGTGATCACCACCACCAGCGAGCCTGCCAATACGGGCGTCAGCAAAAAGCTCCACGGGGCACCGGCGGTGATGACCACCAACGGGTTGGCGCCTGCGGGGGCATGCACCGTGCGTGTCTGCTGCATGGCGACCAGCGCCAGCCCGACTGCCAATGCGCAAGCCCACCATTCATTACCCAGGGTGTGCAGCACCACGAGCCCGACCAGTGTCGACACCATGTGCCCGCCAATGATGCTGCGCGGCTGGGCCAGGGGGGAGTCAGGCACGCCAAAGGCCAGCACACAACTAGCGCCAAACGAGGCCATCAGCCAGGGCGTTCCGCTGATCAGGCTAAGCCAGCCGGTGGCGCCGATGGCGATAACCACGCCGACAAACGACATCAGGCTGAAACGCAGATCGGGGGCGGGTGGAGCGCTTGATTTAGGCAGGCGAATAATAGGCATGGGGTTAACTCGGTGAGTAGACAGTGATGAAAAGGATGCCGATCGGTTTACCTGAAAGTCAACCGATCGGTATACACTGGCCGCATTCACTCCAAAGGAATTCGTGATGAGTACTGCAGATGTGATCACCCGGGCGGCCCTCGATTTGTTCTACCGCCAGGGCTTTCATGCCTCGGGGGTCGAGCAACTCAGCCAGATGGCTGGTGTGACCAAGAAAACCCTGTACCGGCATTTTCCGAGCAAGGAGCACGTGGTCGAGGCTGCGCTGCAACTGCGGCACGCCGAGTTCATGGATCAAATGGCGACGGCGGTAGAGGGCGCTGACCAAGTGAACAGGCCCCAGGCCTATATCGACTTCATTATCGGCTGGGTGCAGTCGGCTGATTTCCATGGCTGCGCGTTTATCAATGCTTCGGCTGAATACAGCGCTCAGAGCGCTCCGCCTCATGTCCTGGCCAGTCAACACAAGCAGCAGGTCCTGAATTACCTGCAAGGTATTTGCACGCAGGCAGGCCTGACGCAGCCGTCGGCGGTTGCGATGCAACTCTTTGTGATTGGCGAAGGTCTTATTGTCACTTCCCAGGTCAGTGGACTCGCGCCGGCGATGCTCCCGGCAATACGCGAAATGGTGGCTGTGCTCTGCGCCTCGTCACCCCGTGAATAGCCACGATAAGGGAGCTCAACACGGCATGACGCCGTCTCAAGGAATGATTATGTTGACCAAGACAAAGCAACACAGCGCCCTTATTAGCCTCGCTTTGGCCGGGGCGGTATTGGCTGGCTGCGCCAGCAGCCCTCAGTTCTCGGGGCAATCGGTCACTGATCCGCTGCTGCGCAAGGATGTATATGCAACAGTCGAGCGTTTGTTTTCAGCGGTAACCCAGTGCCGTTCAATCAGCGCCGTTGATAGCCGTATTACCAACATAGATCAGTCACCGAGCGGCGCAGTCCAGAAAGCCGAGGAGACCTGGCGGGTTTCCGGTTGCGGGACGACCGAGGCTTATAAGGTGGTGATGCGGGCAGATGACAAAGGCGAGACTGACTTCTCGGTTTCGCAGCAACGTTAAGTAGCCCCGTCGAGTTCAGGCAAGTCTGCAAAAAGAGAGCGTGAAAAACCTTCTGCTTTTATCGTCTGCGCCTTCTTCAAGGGCTCCCATGTGAAAGGGCAGCAATCTTTAGTGTTGACTGTTAGGCATCATTCTCATGCCATACGCTTTCAGGTCAATGATCAGGCTATCCAGTTGGTGGTAGCGTTTTTGGTGAATGTGCTCCCAGTTGGGACGTTCGATATAGAGCTTGCCTTCTGCATCGGTTTGTAAGGGCGTACGCAGTATTTCCCGGCTGCTTGAACGATGAATCAATTCGGGCCAGTGCTGGTGATCTTTATCGAACAGGAACTGGCCGGTTTCGGGAAGTGTTTGCTCAAGTTGAGATTCGGTTAAGGGAGGCGTTTTAGGGTGTTTGCCAGGTATTTCTACTTCAAGCAAAAAGTCGTTTTTCATAAAAGCGACGTTCGAGCCAATGAAGTCGGTTTTTCCAACATCCCCGCGGTCTACTGATATGCCTCGTTGTGATCCTGGCTCCACGTCTGCCACACGCAGTGAA
The DNA here is from genome assembly GCF_045830615.1 of Pseudomonas helleri. Classification (NCBI taxonomy): domain Bacteria; kingdom Pseudomonadati; phylum Pseudomonadota; class Gammaproteobacteria; order Pseudomonadales; family Pseudomonadaceae; genus Pseudomonas; species Pseudomonas helleri. The sequence goes on from NZ_CP174501.1 coordinate 2,420,568, forward strand.
ATTGCGCCCTCCAGTTCTGCGAGTCCGGGCACGCCTTGATGGGCGTTGGCGTGGGTGTTACCGACCAGGGCGATCCACTTATGGCTACCCGTTTGTGCCTGGTGGTTACGGATGATTTGGCTGGCACCGTAGCTAAATAATGTCGGGCGCGCGATATCGGCGGGACCTGCGATACCTTTGGTGTAGTAGCTGGCAACGCAGTCGATGGCGATTATCCTCAGGCCATGCTTTTGAGCGTTGTAGACCAGGTTGCTGAATGAGTAAGGGCTGCTCGCGTCAATGCTATAGCCGTTGTCCAGATCGCGAAGGAAGGTGTTAAGTCTGGGTGAAACCTGGCCTGTTTTCGAGAAAGCATCCAAATGCAGTTGGTGGAGATCCGCCTGTAAATGCTCCAGATACAACGTTTTTACGTCGTTTTTTTTAAACAGATCAAAATGATCAATGATCACCTTTTTACTTGAAACGGCTGAGTGTGCTTCTCCGATAATGACCCCGTTGTATTTCTTATGAAGGGTTGTGAGTATCTCGGGCACACCGGTATCCGGTGCGAAGCCGGGCGAGGGTAAACGTTGTTTTGCAGGCAAGTCTTTGAAGAACGCTTTTGCATCCTTGTACATTTTTAATTGCAACTGATACGCATGAGATCGCGCACTCTCCAGAGAGTCAACCCTGTAGCAGTAGTGTGTAAAGTCAATATCGTTATGGCTTGTCAGCCTGTCCAATGTGTCAGTGAATTCGGGGCTTGCAGCGTATTCGCTGTACCGCACCACCGGTGCATCCGGCAATACCTCTGGCGTGTGCAGTTTTAAGGGTTCCCACAGCTTGGTTTGATCTGCTTGACGGGTTTTGACTTCCCATACATTACTGCTTGCATGGCGTCGTACTTTGTACGTGGAGCGGTGATCACCTGAGTTCAAATGCAAATACCAATGTCTTCCCAACCACCCTTTTTTGACTTCAAAGAGTCGGTCGTCCTGGAGAATAAAATGGTGGGTAGTGTGCGGATAAACACCTTTACTGTCGGGTGTGCCTACGGCTCTAGTGACGGTGTAGATACCTTCGTGAGTAGGGCGGGTCCCATAAACATCAAGCGCTATGACCTCATACTTGTTCAATAATTGATGGATTGTCAGCGGTTGCTTGGCTGAGCCGGTTGTGGGGGCAGAGTCCCAGCGGCCATAAGCAATCTCAAGTGCGCGAGTGCGGTACAGCGCATCAGGCTGGCGTTTATCCAGCGCGTACCAGCTTTGGTTAAGGTTGTCGTATTGGCCATGATGCAGCTTGCCTGCGTTGTCCTTTAAGTAGTGACTGACCTGTTTGGTCGAGGGATCGATGTGTTCATAGACACCTGAGCCAAAGTGGCCGCCTGTGCGTAATGTCATGTCATTGGGGGTCAGTGAGCTGGCCGCTTCAGGGTTAAGACCTGAGCTGCGGGGTGTGGCCCGGTTGCGCAGTGATCGGCCAAAAACCATCGATCCGGCAAAGTCTGAAGCGCCATCGGTGAGGTGAGCCAGCGAGTCTAAAAAATGCAGCATTGCTTCAAGCTTTTCATCACGTTCTAGCGCATCCATCCCGTCTGCCACACTGTAGATAAACCTCATCAACACCAGCGGTAGCATGATTTTGGTCGGCAGGACAAAGCTGATGATGTCAATCACAGTGAGTGCAACGTCTTTGGCGGTTTGCACATTGGTTTCATAGGTAGAGGTTGACTGCTCATCGGCATTGCGTACTGCAAATTGCGCTTCTATGGCGTAAGCCGTTTTTTGAAAATGTTTACTGATGGACTGAAGGTTAATCTTCGCCGCCAGCAAATCATCTATCAGCAACGGTTTGATATAGGGCTGCTTGGCGGGTGTCACGCGGTTTAATACATAACTGCGCAGCGCATCAGAAGACAGCACGCGGCCCAGCTCGTTAAAGGAGTCGACTCTTCGAAACCAGACTTTATCCGGGGCGTTGGGCGTGTAGCACAGCAGGCGCCTGGAAGGGGTTGCCGTTATGACCCAGACGCCCGGCAACGGGTAGCCTTTGAGCATGAGCTCATTCACCTTGATGCGATGGCCAGCCACCAGGGGTCGGTCTTTTTCAATGGGGTAGTTGCGCAGCGCTTCAACCCACGACACTTCCTCTGGCGACAACGTGTTTTCGGTGTTGTCGGTGAGTTGAGCTTCAAGGAGGTCCAGGTTCAATTGCGCGTCGTTGAGCGCGACATAACGTTCTTGACGCCATTGGGCCTGGGCTGACTTGAAGTTAAGCGCGGGCTCGTAAAGCAGTGCATCCTCGATGGTTTTTTTATACGTGGCGCCTATATCCAGTGTTCTTACCAGAGCTTTGAGGTAGGCACTGGTCAGAAAGGGGTGACGCTTACGTTTGTCATCTTCAATTTGAGCCGTCAGGGCAAAAGTGACATCGAGTTTTCCGACATTGTCCAGGGCCAGGTCGCTCAGGGTGCGTCGTGTTGTTTTGTAGGTGAACGTTGGGCCGGTGCGGTGAACGGAGTTCCCGGCTGCATAGCCCGAGGTGCTAAAAGGATAAAACCCCGGGCTTGTGTTAAAGGCCTCGGTGGTCGCGATGATCACGTTGTCGGGGTCAATGTCTGCGTTGTGATCCTTTTGTATCTGTTGCCTGAGACGTGCTCTGGCGTAAGCCAGCAGGCTGTTTTTGCTGCCGCTGGCAAAAAATCCCTGGGTGTCCCGAGTTTGAGCGGCGAGTTGCGCTTGATAAAGCTGTTGGACGGCCATGCGCCACGCCTGTTTACGCGCCTCGGGCGCCTGTTTGAGCCACTCTGGTAACTGGTTTTCAAACAGTCGGGTGTAGCGCGCTTTGAGAATGCCGGCCGGATCAAGGTAGAAACTGGCAGTGAGGGCTTTTTCAAGGTGTTCGCTCAGCGCATCGAGGTCGTACTCAACCTGCTCGGCACGAATGGTTTTCCACACCTCACGGAGGTTGAGCGCTTGTTGCTGGATTAAACCATCGACGAAATGGCTAAACACGTCGCCCTTGATTTCATGGTAACTGAGCGCTGTCAGGTCCAATGCGGCTGCGCGGTCTTTGACAGCGACATAACTTAGCAGCGCGGTACGTTGGTAAGGATCACCGAGCCTGGCCAGCAGTTCTTGACTCAAGGTGTGCAGAGACTCGAATTCCTCGAGGCCGCTGCCGGGTACGTAGAGCACGACCTTGGGCGACGTATCCCCCGAATCGACTGTGCTGTTGTCGACGATGGCCAGCAAGCCTTGCAAAGCGATATTCGGCAAGGGTGGCCTTTTAAAAGCGATCTCATACACGACTCGCGGCGAGGGCTCTTGGCTGTCCAGGCGCTGCCTGGCGCTCGGAAACGCTTGCAGTTGAGCGATTGCGGCATGGCCCTGTGCACTCAAGGTGTTATCAGCCAACCGAAGTTTGCTTTCTGTGACGAGCACATTACGCAAGAACGTGTAGAACCAGTCCTTGGGACTTTGGTCTTGCAGATAACTCAATGGCGACTGCCAAAAGTGCTCAAGTGCGGTCTCTACGTGCTGTTGAAGACGGAAGCAAATGTCATGAACAAATTCTTCGACGTGAACGATATCGATCACCGGGACCACGTCTTCATCGGCCAGGGTATAGGGATGGTTGTAAACCCGGGTTGAGCCCTGTGTATACGTGGGGAATTGCCGGCTGGAAAAACTGAACTCAATGAGCTTGGTGATCGAATGGCTGAGGAGTGCAGGCGTTTGTCCAAGTGTGGCTGGAGCCTCAAGGTTTACATAGAGGTCATCGGTGCAACTGCCTTCAGGCAGACGCGAATGCTTGCTCATCAAGCGGTGATCCAACACCTCACGAAAACCCGGTTGTGCGTCAATCAGTACGCTTAGTTGCTGTGCAGCCTGTTTAAGTTTGGCTATATGGTCCGTCATGTTGAATCTTCCTGTTGATCCGCAAATGGGCAGTGTTGCGCGCGGATGCATCAGGTAATCGCAAGTTCAAAGCGGCGTGGGCCTATATAAATATTTTTGTTGTAAATACATACAGGCAACATGCCCCGGTGGCTTTGCGCTATCAGTCCATGCCATTTTCTGCAGGCCATTCAATAACGCTCTGCTCCTCGTCGGGAACAGGGCGTTTTTTACTGGGGACGAAGGCATATCTGCCAAAGACTGTTTAACTGCATCGAGTAATTTTCGGTCTGCTGATCACGGAGTACCGATTGGCAGGGCTGCTGATTCTTGAACTGCTAAAGGAAGGCTGTCATGAAAGCGCTTACCTACCAGGGGCCAATGGTCGGAAATCTCCACGCCTGTCGTCGATAAACCCACCGATGCCATCATCCGGATTTTGCACACCACCATTTGTGGCACCACCTGGAAAAACTGTGGATCCAGAACGTTAATATTTCAACCGGCCTGGTGAATACCAACACCACCCCGATGCTGTTGAAAACACTGCAGTCGGGCAAGATCGATACCGCGCAACTGATCACCCACCGCTTTGTGTTGGACGACATTCTCAAAGCCTATGAAGTGTTCGGTAATGCTGGCCAGGAAAAAGCCATGAAGGTCATCTTGAGTCAGTTGCTTATATACCTCGGGTGCTGACCTGTAACTTTATATAACTAACGTTCAGTCGATGTTTGATATTCGTCTGTTATTTATAGTTTTTTTATCACTTGTCTAGCGTGCAAAGTTGTCTTTTTAGCGATCACAAAAAGCCGGGGGTGTGGTTTGACAGAACCCATATCCACAACTATGGTCTTTGGCGGCAGAACCAACGTAACTGTCTCATTGATAATAGGGAAATATTCATATGAAGAAGCACATTCTGATGATTGGCGCAGCAAGCCTGCTGGCGATGTCGACACTGGCTCAGGCAGACGCCAAGAAGCCATTGGCGCAGTGGACTTGCGAAGATTTTCTGGCCGTCAATGAAAGCTTCCAGCCTGTCGCTGTCGGCCTGGGTGAAGCCGTTAACAAAAGTGGCAAGGTAGAAGACGCTGTGCTCGATGTTGATGGTGTGGCAAAAGTGACTCCTGAAGTCATCACTGCTTGCCAGCAAGACAAAAAAGCCACCTTCGTGCACAAAATCAAAGATGCCTGGAGCAAGGTCAAAAAAGACGTTTAACGTCTTTTCAGCCTGTACTTTCCCCAAGTACAGGCTGCACCCGCCTGTTAGCTTGAGCCCTTCACCTGCAAAAACTCCCACATCCCACCTGAATTTCCTGAGCGACACGCCCTCTATATAAAGACCTGCTGCCTGGTGCGCAGGGGGGACGTAGTAGACTGCCTGCGTGTTATCTCTTTTTGTTGGGGAATCTTATGTTAATCAGGTCATTAGCCGAGCTTGACCGCATTCGTGACGAGTGCAAGTCCATGGTTACCAAGCGCTCCGCTGTGTCTGCGGGGGCTGCCGCCATTCCCGTTCCGGGGCTGGACCTTGGCACCGACGTGGCGCTGCTGGTGGAGATGCTCCCGGCGATCAACAGTAAATTCGGGCTCACCCCGCAGCAAATCGAGCAGATGGACTCGCGCTCCAAGCGCCTGGTGATCGTGGCGGTCAGCAGCATTGGCAGCGAAGCCATCGGCAAATTCATCAGCCGTACCCTGGTCATGTCGATGCTCAAGAAGATGGGCACCAAGGTGGCGACCAAGTCTGTGGTGCGCTTCGTCCCGTTTGTCGGGCAGGCGGTGGCGGCGGGCATCAGTTTTGGGGTCATGAAGATGGTCGGTAACGGGCATATCGACGATTGCTATGAAGTCTGTCGTCAAGCGTTGCTGGAGGAAGCCCGGCAATCGACGGTCATTGTTATCGGCCCCGAAACGGACGACCAATGACGCGGATTCAGCGCGCTGGCAACAAGATGTGACATTTGAGCGGGCGCGCATGAAGCGTTCACTGGATTAATCGCGAACCGGATCGGCAAACTGCACTCCAACGCTCAGGCTTCCCTGAATTGGAGCAAACCATGATCAGTACGCGACACAGTGCTTTTGGGCTCTTGCTGCTGGCCGCAATCGCCGCCCACGCGTCAGCCCAGTCTCAACCCGACATAGCCAACGGTGGTCATGCCCAACGACCGGCCACCGTGTTGCTGGCGCAGAACACACTTACCCCCGGCGTGGCGCCTTCCAACAACAACGCCATCCGGCGCATCAACCCAAACAGTCGACAAGGCACAGGTCCCGCTCCCGGTCTGATTCGCCCCGGTCAACCTGTGCCTCAAGGGCAAAGGCCGTCGATTGAAAATGGCCAGATCGGCAATGGTTACCCGCGAAACCCACCCGTACCTCAAACCTTGCAGCCAACGGCACCCTCGGTACAGCCCAGGGATGCGCGTTAATCGAAAAAGGACTATCGGATGTTGAAAAAAACCGCATTGGCGACCTTTGTCGTCACCTCGATGTTTGCGCTGACGGCGAATGCCCAGATCGGGCAGGCGCAGACGTTCAAGTCAGAGTTGGGCCCCGTTACAGCCACACCTGTGGTGCAGGGGCTAGACCATCCTTGGGCGCTGGCGTTTTTGCCCGATAAAAAAGGCATGCTGGTCACTGAGCGCCCCGGCCACCTGCGTTGGGTGAACCCTGAGGGCAAGCTGTCGGCACCGTTGGCGGGCGTGCCCAAGGTCTGGGCCAAAGGGCAGGGCGGTTTGCTGGATGTGGTCTTGTCCCCGGACTTTGCCAACGATCGACTGGTTTACCTGTCATTCGCCGAAGAGGGCCAGGACGGCAACGCAGGCACGGCGGTCGGGCGCGGGCGTTTGTCCGATGACATGAGTTCGCTGAGCGACTTCAAGGTGATTTTCCGTCAGGAGCCCAAGCTCTCAACCGGCAATCATTTTGGCTCACGGCTGGTCTTTGATCGCGACGGTTACCTGTTTATCGCGCTGGGCGAAAACAACCAGCGTTCCACTTCTCAACACCTCGACAAGTTGCAGGGCAAAGTGGTGCGCATCTACCCGGACGGGCGCATCCCCGAGGACAACCCGTTTGTCGGGCAAAAAGGCGCCAGGCCCGAGATTTGGTCTTATGGCCACCGTAACCAGCAGGGCGCAGCCCTGAACCCCTGGACGGGCACACTCTGGACCCATGAGCACGGGCCAAAGGGCGGCGACGAAATCAACCTGATCGAGCGCGGTCAAAACTACGGCTGGCCACTGGCGACTCACGGCATTGATTACTCATCTAAGCCGATTCCGGAGGCCAAGGGCAAAGTGGTCGAAGGCACGGTTGCGCCTTATCACGTGTGGGAGAAGTCGCCCGGGATCAGCGGGATGACATTTTATGACGGTGAGCGTTTCAAGCCTTGGCAGCACAACCTGTTTATCGGTGCCCTGGCGGACAAAGATGTGATCCGTCTACAGCTGGACGGGGACAAAGTAGTGCACGAGGAACGTCTGCTGGGTGGCTTGAAGGCGAGAATTCGTGATGTTCGCCAAGGGCCGGACGGTTACGTGTACGTACTGACCGATGAGGACAAAGGCGCGGTGTATCGCGTCGGCCTGGAGTAACCGAAGGGTCGGGCGAGCAGACGCATGCCTGCTCGCCTGAAGGCTTGCGTAGGGATTACTCAGCGGTCGCTTGCTTGATCTGTTTGGACGCGGACCAGATCCGGTAGCGCACTTCAACGCCTTTAGGGACGTAGAGCACTATCGGCAATTTGCTGTTGTAACGCAGCATGAAGCCATCACCCACCACCGGCACAAAGTCGGGGTGCGGCTTGCCGTCAGGGCAGGCCATCATGGTGCTCAACGGGCCGCTGACCTTATCGAGGCGGTACATCGGATAGCCCCAGCCCTTGAGGGTTTTTTCTTGCAGCTTGCCGGTCAGCCGCTGCTGGTTGCAATCAACCTGGAGCGTCTTGCCGGCAATGATCTGGACCTTGTAATCCTCTTCGTTCTTTTGCGACGGCAGGCGAATGACCTGACGAGTGAAGCCCGCATCGGCTTTAGGGTAAGGTGCCACATCTTCCAGTTTGGCGGCGTTGGCCACGCTGCACAGCGTACTCAACGAGAGGGTCAGGGCCGCGCTGATAACGAGTGGTTTCATGCTGCTTCCTTTTTCGAACTTAAACATACGCATCCGTAAACACATTGCAGACGCACCGGGATGAGGCAATTTTTGCCATGAGCGGGAACAGGATGCAAATTGTGCCGTCATATAAAGCAGAATTTGCTGACAAGACATAATTGATACGTTGTGTCAGGACAATTGCTTCGCGCCAATGTCGAAGTGCCAGTAAACTGCGGTTTTTCCTCCGAATCATTTCTTTTTGAGGTTTTGCATGACACTCAGTCCTCTTGCGGGCAAACCGGCTCCAGCTCAATTGCTGGTCGATATTCCGCGACTGGTGACCGCTTACTACACCGGTCAACCCGATGCAGCGATTGCCACCCAGCGAGTCGCTTTTGGAACATCCGGGCACCGCGGCAGCTCGTTTGAGCTGAGCTTCAATGAGTGGCATGTTCTGGCAATCAGTCAGGCCATTTGCCTGTACCGCCAGTTCAAAGGGATCAATGGTCCGCTGTTTGTCGGTATCGACACCCACGCCTTGTCCACCCCAGCGGGTGCCAGCGCGCTGGAAGTTTTCGCGGCCAATGGTGTCGACACCATGATCGCTGCGAACGACGAATACACCCCGACGCCTGCCATTTCCCACGCCATTATTTGCTACAACCGTGGCCGCACTACCGGGCTGGCTGATGGCGTGGTGATTACGCCTTCGCACAACCCGCCGGAAAGCGGCGGTTTCAAGTACAACCCGCCTAACGGTGGCCCGGCCGACACCGATGTCACCAAGTGGATCGAAGCCAAGGCCAACGAACTGCTGGCCGCCAAACTCGCCGGTGTCAAACGCATCAGCTATGAGCAGGCGCTCAAAGCCAGCAACACGCACCGCCACGACTACCTGAACAGCTATGTCGCAGACCTTAAAAACGTCATCGACATGGACACCCTGCGCGGGGCCAACCTGCGCCTGGGCGTAGACCCGCTGGGCGGTGCCGGTGTGCGTTACTGGTCGGCAATCGGCGAGCACTACGGGTTGAACCTCGAAGTGGTCAACACCGAGGTCGATCCAACCTTCCGCTTTATGTGCGTGGACTGGGATGGCCGCATCCGCATGGACCCGTCCTCCAGCCACGCAATGCAAGGGCTGATCGGCCTTAAAGAACGTTTTGACGTGGCTTTCGCCTGTGACCCGGACCACGATCGCCACGGCATCGTGACCCCGTCTGGCGGTCTGTTGGCGCCTAACAACTACCTGGCCGTGGCCATTGACTACCTGTTCCAGAACCGTCCGCACTGGCGTGCCGATGCGGCTGTAGGCAAAACCGTGGTCAGCAGCGGTTTGATTGACCGTGTGGCAGCGCGTTTGGGTCGTCGCCTGTACGAAGTGCCGGTCGGTTTCAAATGGTTTGCCGATGGCCTGTTTGACGGCTCGCTGGGCTTTGGTGGTGAAGAAAGCGCCGGGGCTTCGTTCTTGCGCCTGGACGGCACGGTGTGGTCGACGGACAAGGACGGCTTGATCCCTGCGCTGCTGGCCGGCGAGATGACCGCTCGTACGGGTCGTGACCCTTCGCAGCTGTATCAGAAAATGACTGAAGACCTCGGTTTGCCGTTCTCAACCCGTGTCGACGCCAAGGCCACCCCGCAACAGAAAGCCCTACTGGGCAAGCTGTCGCCGGAGCAAGTCAAGTCGACGACTTTGGCGGGCGAAGCGATTACCCAGATCCTCAGCCATGCACCGGGCAATAACCAGCCAATCGGTGGGCTCAAGGTGATGACCGAGAATGGCTGGTTTGCTGCACGCCCGTCGGGTACCGAAGACATCTACAAGATCTACGCTGAAAGCTTTGTCAGCGACGAGCACCTCGGCCGTCTGGTCGCAGAAGCTCAAGTGCTGGTTGATAACGCCATCGCGTAAAAATCAGTACCTGTAAAAAAGGCTGGCCCCGCAAGGGGCCAGCCTTTTTTACGGCTCTTAGAAAAGACTCGTGCTACACCGCGCACGGTGCCTCAAGTTCCTGACACACGTCCACCCAATGGGCATTCACCAGTTGTGCCATACGGGTCGGGCTGATGCGCACGGCCGAGTTCGTGGTGCCAGCGGCGGGCATGACTTCGCTGAACGCCTGCAGAGAAATATCGCAATACACCGGCAGATCAGTGGCCAGGCCGAACGGGCAGACGCCGCCCACCGGGTGGCTGGTCAGTGCAACCACTGTCTCGGCATCAAGCATCTTGGCCTTGCTGCCCAGCGCGTTCTTGATCTTCTTGTTATCAATACGCGCATCGCCACGGGCCACCAACAATACATTCTGCTCACCCACGCGAAAGGCCAGGGTCTTGGCAATTTGCCCCGGTTCAACGCCATGGGCTTCAGCCGCCAAGGCAACGGTCGCGGTGCTGGTGGCCAATTCGATGATGTGCAAGTCAGGGGCGTTGGCGCTGAAGAAAGCGCGTACGGATTCAAGGCTCATAAGGTTCTGCTCGCTGGGCAAAACCTCGAATCTAGTAAAGCCGGAGGCGCACTGTCAATGCGCCATCCGGTAGAGGCGGGTCAGATGTCCAGGACGATCTTGCCGAAATGCTGATTGGTTTCCTGGTATTTGAACGCGTCAACTATCTCGCTCAGCGGGAAGTGGCGATCAATAATCGGACGCATGCCAGCGGCATTGATGGCACGGACCATGTCTTGTTGCTGAGTGCGGCTGCCGACCAGTACGCCTTGCAGGCGTACTTGCTTGATCAGTGCAGGCACGAAGTTCATGGCGCCCGAGACGCCGCTCAAAATACCGATCACCGAGATATGACCGGCCACGCGCACGGCAATCATCGACTGCTCAAGCGTTGATGGGCCGCCAACTTCAATCACGTGGTCGACACCACGGCCGCCGGTCAATGCGCGCGCCGTTTCGCCCCAGTTTGTGTCTTTGCGGTAGTTGATCACGTGGTCCGCGCCCAGCGCTTTAAGGCGCTCAAGCTTTGCGTCGCTGGAGGAGGTGGCGATCACGGTGGCGCCGGCCATTTTGGCGAATTGCAGGGCGAAAATAGAAACGCCACCCGTGCCTTGTACCAATACCGTATCGCCAGGTTTGAGCGAATCATCGGCCATCAGTGCGCGCCAGGCGGTCAGCCCGGCCGTGGTCAGTGTCGCGGCCTCTGCGTGGCTGTAGCCGACAGGGGCGAGGGTGAAAGCGGTGGCCTTGGCGGTTACTTTCTCACGGGCATAACCGTCAATACCGTCACCCGGCACAGTGACGAAACCTTCCACCAGCGGCGTGCCGTCAATCCATTCAGGGAAGAAGGTGCTGACCACGGAGTCGCCAACCTTGAACTCGCTGACACCAGCGCCAACAGCAACCACTTCGCCCGCGCCGTCGGCCATCGGAATGCGTTGTTCAGTTGGACCCCACATGCCGCTCACGACCGCGAAGTCATGGTAGTTCAGTGAGTTGGCGTGCAGGCGCACGGTGATTTCGTCATTCGCCGGCGCGCGCACGTCGCTGCTGCCGATCACTACATTTTGATAGCCGCCGCCAGGTTGGACGAAAATGGTTTTGTTGCTCATGGGGCTTCCTCATGTTTTTACATTCCGCGAAATAACGAAATGATTGGTTAAAAATTACAACTCGATTTTCAGCCTAGCTGCAAAGTCAGCAATCGCCTGTTCATTGCGTCGATAGTAGGTCCACTTGCCGATGCGCGTGGTCAGCACAAAGCCTGCACGTTGCAAAATCGCCAAATGGGCAGACGCTGTAGAAGGGGACAACCTGGCCTTGTGCTGCAAATGCGTCACGCACACACCAATCGCAGGATCACCATGGTCCTGGGGCGGGAAATGCGTGAGAGGGGCTTTGAGCCACTGCATCATTTGCATGCGGGTGTCATTGCCCAAGGCTTTAAGCTGTTCGAGAATCATGGGCCGCGATATTACGCTTTTTAACGAAATGATCAACCGGTCTTGGCCCGCGACAACGGGACGCAGGCAGGCCGCAAGTTTTGCAATTGCAGGTTCATTCCTGTATTTGTTTCGCCATCGAGCCTGGGTCAAGGCTCTACTGTTTTGCCGTTCGTTTTATGAACCTGCCCTTCAGGAACCATGATGCCTAACCAGTTCCCCTCTGTTCGTCCCCGTCGTCTGCGCCGTAACCAAACCTTGCGCGACATGTTCCAGGAAACCGAATTCAGCTTGAACGACCTGGTGCTGCCGATTTTCGTCGAAGAAGAAATCGACGACTTTGTGCCCATCACCAGCATGCCGGGCGTGATGCGTATTCCTGAGTCGAAACTGGCAGGCGAGATTGAGCGGTATGCTCGCGCGGGTATCAAGTCGGTGATGGCGTTCGGTGTGTCGCACCACCTGGACGCGACGGGCAGCGATTCCTGGCGTGAGGATGGCCTGGTTTCGCGTATGGCGCGGATCTGCAAGGACGCCGCCCCGGAAATGATCGTGATGAGCGATACCTGTTTTTGCGAGTACACCTCTCACGGCCACTGCGGTGTGATGCACGACCACGGCGTGGACAACGATGCGACCCTGATCAACCTGGGCAAGCAAGCCGTTGCTGCCGCTGCTGCTGGCGCCGACTTCATTTCGCCTTCGGCCGCCATGGACGGTCAGGTGCAAGCGATCCGCTCAGCGCTGGACGCTGCCGGCTTTATCGACACCTCGATCATGGCCTACTCCACCAAGTTTGCGTCGGCACTCTACGGCCCGTTCCGTGAAGCGGGCGGCAGTGCCTTGAAAGGTGATCGCAAGTCTTACCAGATGAACCCGATGAACCGCCGCGAGGCCATCCGCGAGTCGTTGCTCGACGAACAGGAAGGCGCTGATGTGCTGATGGTGAAACCTGCTGGCGCGTACCTGGACATCATTCGTGATGTTCGCGAAGCCTCGCGTCTGCCGTTGGCGGCTTATCAGGTCAGCGGTGAGTACGCGATGATCAAGTTCGGCGCCCAGGCCGGTGCCATTGATGAAGCCCGCGTGGTACGTGAAACCCTCGGCTCGATCAAACGTGCCGGCGCCGACATGATCCTCACCTACTTTGCGATGGACCTTGCCCTGCAAGGTATTTGATTGAGCTGAGAGAAGACGGCCTGCGATCTTTTGAACATCAAAAGATCGCAGGCCGTTATTACCTCAACGCAACCGGAACACACGCCTCGGGTGTCTCGGGGCTCTTGCCTATCAAGCTGATCAAGCCGCACGCCAGTGAACCCCGCCATTGCAGGTAATCGTGCCCGCTGGCGTATTCAACGTGTTCAACCGGGTAGCCCTTGGCCTGCAAGACATTGCGCAGTTGGCGGTTGCTGTCGAGTATCCCGGCACCCGGCGAACCTGATTTGTCCTCAAACAAACCCGCCTGCAAATAAAAGCGCAACGGTAGCCGCGGGCTGGCCGCGTATTGGCGGGCGAGCCATTGGTCTTCAGTGTTCGGCGGGCTCCACCAGTACGAGCCGGACAAACTCAGCACATTGCCAAACAGTTCCAGGTGTTGCAGCCCAAGCCATGCCGAGGCCAGCCCGCCATAGCTGGAACCCGCGACCACTGTGTGTCTGGCGTCAGTGGCCAAACCTTGTTGCTTGGCCCACGGCATCAGCTCTTGCGCCATAAACCGGGCGAAATCCGCGTTGGGCGGCAGCTCCAAAGGGCGGGTTTCATCGCTCGGGTTGGCAATGATCAACGCTGCGGTTGGCGGGATCAGGCCGTCGGCAATCAAGTTGTCGAGAATTGTCGGCGTGGGCACTTGGCGCGTGTACGCGTGAGCATCGAACAGCACCAGCAAGCCCGGCTGCTGGTCGATATTTTTCCAGCCCGCCGGGCGATAGACGTAAACATCGCGGGTGTTGCCCAAAATCTCGCTTTTCAGGGATTCGCGCTCAACGCTGCCGGGCGCCACGTGCGCGCGTTTGTTCAGCCAGGGCTGGGGCGGGGCATCAGGCAGTTCCATGACCGAGCGGGTCAGGCTCGGCTCATATTTCTGGTTGCCGAAGCTGTGCGGGTTAAGCGGGTCGCGCTGAGCCGTGGCCAAGAGGGTCCGCCGATCGCCGGCCTCTGGCACGTCAGGGGCCAATTGATAACTCAATCGGGCGCTGGACGGCACCCGGTACGTGGCGTACCAGACGTCGCTGTCGCCCAGGCGCTCTAAGGCATCGTGGCCGCCGGAAGGCGAGCCGAACAGCCGCACATTTTGCCGGGCCCCGCGCCACAAAAACGTGACCAGACGCTCGTTGGGGCTGTCAGCCAGCGCTTCAACCAGTGGCGTGCCTTGTTGCTCGCGGTCTTTCCAGAACGCTTGGGTGGTGGCGCCCTGTTTCAGTTGCTCTGCCAAATGGCGCAAGGTCGGGCTGAGCAGGGCGGCCGGGGCGCGCTGTTGTTCGCTCAGCGCCAGCACCTGGCTCAAGGTGAGGGTGAACTCGGCCTGTGGGCGCGTCGCCAATTGTTCAGCGCGCAGCAGGTACTGGCCATCTTCGCGGGCGACGAACATAAAGTCCCGCGACAGGTCCGCGCCATCCACCAGCAGGCGCAGCGGATTACCCCGCGCGTCAAGTAGGCGCAGGCTGACATCGCCTGCCACCTTGCCCTGGACCAGATCACCGGCCTTGAGATCCAGGCTCCAACTGGGCTGCAGGGTTTTGGCAACACTTGCGCGCACGCTTTGGCCCTGGCTGAGCGGTTCGACCGCCAGGGCTGACGCGCAGGCCATGGCACTAAACAGGCAACCAAGGCTCCAGCGATTGAATGGACTCATGCTCACCTCAGAAGTCGATGCTGGTAGAGAGCTTCAGCGTGCGCGGTTCACTGACCGTAGCGAAGCCATCGTTAAAAACGCCTGCCCAGTAGGAACGGTTTTCAACGTTCTCCAGGCTGGCGCGCAACACCACGTCTTTGCTCAGGATGCGCGTGCTGTAACGCGCACCCAGGTCATAACGGGTCCATTGCGGGATTTTCAGGGTGTTGGCGTCATTCAGGTATTGCGAGCTGCTGTGAATGACCAGCGTGTTCAGGGTCAGGCCTTCGACCCACGGCGTGTCCCACTCGGCACCCAGGTTGGCCGACCACTTCGGCACGCCACGTGCGGTGTTGCCGTCCAGCGCGCCGTTAGCCGTGCGGGTCAGCTCGGCGTGGGTGTAAGTGACGCCGCCCAGCAGTCGCACCGATGGAATGATCGAACCGAACATGTTCCATTCCACACCACGGTTACGTTGCTTGCCGTCGTCGCTGTAGAGGTTGCTGGCCTTGTTGAGGATCAGGCTGGGTTTCTCGATCTGGAACGCACTCAACGTATGGGTAAATGTGCCCAGGTCCCATTTCACACCGGCTTCCACTTGCTTGGCTTTATACGGTTCGAACTGATCGCCGTAGTTGGCCGCCGTCACGTCACCGACGGTGTTGCCTTGGGTCAGGCCTTCGATGTAGTTGGCGTACAACGACACGGGCACATCCCAGGGTTTGATCACCAGGCCCACCGCCGGGGTGATGGCTTGCTCGTCGTAGGTTTTTGGCTTGCTCATCTGCTGGCGCACCCGTTGTGAACGAGCTCCCAACGTTAGCAGCACTTTGTCATCAGCGAAGGCCAGGGTGTCGGCAACGGCAAAACTGGAGAGGGTGTTGTCACCGGTTTTCGAGTTGGAGCCCGTGCGCCCGGCAATAATCGGCTTGCCGGGGTGGTAGATGTTGCTCGGGTAGCGTGCGCCGGTCACGGTGGGCGCCCGGCCAATGTTCTGGTGCAACAGGCTGGCGGTGAAGACCAGCTTGTGGTCGATGGGGCCTGTGGTCACATGCCCGCGAATACCAGCCTCGTAAGCGGTACTGGCGGTATAACCGGCCTGGTTGTAGGTTTCGCCAGTGGCGTCGCCCTTGTCATTATTGACCCGCAGGCGGGTGCCGTTAAGAAAGCCCTGGTAGCGGCTTTTCGAGCTACCGGCGCTGGCGAAGGTTGTCCAGTCGTCGTTGAGTTCATATTCGCCGCGCACAATCACGGCCTTGCTGATCTGCTTGGCGCTGATGCCTTTGAGGATGTTGGTGTCAGCTTTCGGCGCTTTCAGCACATGACCAATGTCGCTGAAGCCGACCATCATCGGGCTGCCGTTGATGGCGCGCTCGTGGGACTCATAAGCGTCCAGTGCAAGCTTCCAGCCGTCGCCACGATAATCCATGGCCAGCGAGGTGAGCGTGCGCTCCTTGGACTGTTTGTCGACGCCGGTGTCGCCGTCGCCGTACACGCCGTTAAAGCGAATGCCAAAGCGCTGTTCGTCGCCCAGGCGACGGCTGAAATCCAGGTGCTCGGCAAAATAGCCGTCAGACACATAACTGGTGGTCAGGCGGGTCAGCGGTTTTTCCCCGGCGCGTTTGGGCACCAGGTTAATCACGCCGCCCACGCCACCGCTGGGTGCCATGCCGGACAGCAGGGCGCCCGGACCTTTGAGTACTTCGACGCGGTCCAGAAATTCGGTCGGCACGTGGCCGTCCGGGGCCATGCCGTACAAGCCATTGAGTGCCAGTTCTGCCGAGTCGAGGGAAAAACCGCGGATCATGAAGTTCTCATACGCGTGACCTTCGCCGGTGCTGAAGCGGATCGACGGGTCGTTGCGCAGGACTGCTCCCACGGTGCCGCTTTGCTGGTTTTCGATGGTTTGCGCGGTGTAGGAGGTGATGTTGAACGGCGTGTCCATGATCTGGGTATCGCCCAGCAGCCCCAAGCGAGCACCGGTGGCCACCTGGCCGCCGCTGTAGGCTTCAGGCAAATCACTGGCGCCCAGGCCGGCACCGTTGACCCGGGTTTCACCCAGGTTCAGGGCGCCGTCAATCTGCGCCTGGCGCAGTACGATCACACCGTTTTCTTCGCTGGCGACCAGCCCGGTATTGGCCAACAAGTGCTGCAAGGCTTGATGCAGGGTGTACTGACCATTCAGTGGTTGCGCACTGCGCCCGGCGAGCAATTGGCTGTCGGCGGCAATGGCGACGCCCGCTTCACGGGCCAGGGTATGAACCGCAGCCTCCAGCGGCTGTGCGGGCAGGTTCAAGTTGAGCGGCGTGTTGCTGCCCGCCAGAGCGGTCCCGGCGCCGAACAGCAGAGAGCACGCCAGTGCCAGGCGGCTCAGTGGGGCGCGGTAAGGGGAGGCGTAATGCGACATGGTCAGTCCTGACTCGAGTGTAGTTATGGGTGAAGACGGACCTCGGCGCGTTTACCCCTCAAAAATAATTCAACGCAATTGCACATAAAGCTCACCGGCCTTGTTGACCAGTTGCACCGGCAGGATTCGCGGCAGCGTTTGCAGCAGCATCTGCGGTTTATCGCTGGGGAAACTGCCGGTCAGGCGCAAATGTGCGGCGTCGGCGCTGACCCGCACAGGACGGGTTGCGTAAGCGTTGTACTCAGCGAGCACTTCGGACAGCGGCGCATCGGTGTATGACCACCAGCCCTTGCGCCAGTTTTCAATATCCGGCCCGGCCTGGCGGTGCGGATTGAGCGCGATCACCTCGCCTTGGGCATTGAGGCTGACGTGCTGCCCGGCGGTGAGGATTTTTGCTTCCCCCTTGAGCCCTTGCACATGCACCCGGCCACGGGCCACCGCCACCTGAATACAGCCGCCACGGTCGCTGACACTGAACGCCGTGCCCAGCACCTTGATTTGGCCCAGTCGGGTATTGATGACGAAACTGCGCAAGGTTTCGTGGGCCACGTCGAAATACACGTTGCCGTGCAGCAGCATCACTTGGCGTTGAGCGTGACTGAACTCAACGCGCACGTTAGATTCAGCGGCCAGCAGCAGCTCGCTGCCATCGGGCAAGGTGACTGGACGCGACGGCTCGGCGTGTTCAGTCAGCAGCGACTGGGTGAAAGGTCTGGTTTCGCGCCACAGCCAGCTCAACCAGCCCGATGCGCCGATTACCGCCAGCAGCCCGGTGCCCTGGCGCAGCAGGCGGCGACGGCTCAGGTTGACCGGCTGCGACTGCACCGTGCCGCGCAACTGTGGCGTCAACCGATGGATCATTTGCCAGCGCCGTTCGGCCTCAAGCCAGGCATGTTCGTGTTCACTGCTTTGGCTGCGCCAGCGCGCCAGTTGCTTGTGGGCCTGCTCCACCCGCAAAGGGTCATCGCTATTGAGCTTGGCCAGATACGTCAGTGCCTGTTGCACCTTGCGCGCAGAGAGTGGCTCAGACATGACGGCAAGCCAGGCTCAGCTCAGACAGATCAAACACGGCCCGGGCGATGTGCAACTCAACTGACTTGGCCGACAGCCCAAGCTCCTCGCACACCTGGCGATGGCTATAGCCCTCCAGCCGTACCCGCACAAACACCTCACGGCGCAGGCGCGGCATGCGCTCGATGCGCTCGATCAAATGCTGCAACTGCTCGCGGGCAATGACGATTTCTTCAACGGTGGGGCTCAGCACATCGAGCCGGCTCATCCAGTCATCCAGCGCTGCCACCTCACTGCTGTGGCGGCGATATTGATCGATGCACAGATTGCGCGCCGCCTTGAACAACAGCGCCCGAGGATTGGCCACCGGGCTGTTCAACGCATGGGCATAGGCCTGGGCGAAACTGGACTGGGCAATATCCGCCGCATCGTCAGGGTTGCGCAAACGCCCGCACAAATAGCGGCGCAGCTCGGTGTAGCTGGCCAACAGATCGTCGACCACTGCGTTCAAAGAGGATGTGCAAGACGGGGTAAGGAATGACATGCAAAGCCGCTGGAGAGAGATGCTAATAGGAATTCGTATCATTCTCACATATGTGTAACTCTTTGTGCCAGCGTGTAATCGTGCCCCCAAGCCCGGTGGGAGCGGGCTTGCTCGCGATACGTACAACCCGGTGCGCCTGTTGACGCCGTGTCGAACCCATCGCGGGCAAGCCCGGCTCCCACAAAAGCTCTATTTCGAGAACACCACCGGCACTGTAAACCGCAGCTTGCTGCCTTCTGGCGGTCGCGGTACCGGTGAGGCGCGGTTGATCATGTCGAGGGTGGCGTTGTCCAGCTCGCTGAAGCCTGCTGAACGCACCACCGTGGCGCTTAGAACCTTGCCATTGTTGTCGATCTCAAACCGCAAGTAGGCCACGCCCCGGTCACCCCGATCGCGGGCGTTTTGCGGATAACGCTTGAAGCGCTCCAGGTGCGCCAGCAACTGCGCTTCCCATTGCACTTTCAACGCCGGATCAGCAGCGCCGCGCGATGACTCTGCTGCCGCAGTAGTTGCCGCCTTTTGCGCGTCGAGTTTAGGCGGGGCAGTGGTGGTCGACGACGCCGGCTGTTCTTCCTGTTTCTTTGGCGGCGCCTGAATCTCCGAGCCCTGTTGCGATGCGCTTTGATACGTCCCGTGGGCGGTGTCCTTGAAGGGCGATTTGGCCTGTTTGGCCGGTGACGGTTGCGGGGTGGGCGTGACTTTTTTTACCACCTCTTTGGGCGGTTTGGCCGATGGCGTGCTGATCTGTTTTTGCACCCGCTTGTCAGGCGCCACTTGCAGGTCTTGTTCGACCACTTGTGCCACGGGTACGGCGGCCAGTTCGATCATCATCGCCGCCGGTGCTGCCTCGGCCGAGGGGATCGGTGAAGTGTGCAACAGCCAGACGGTGATGCCCGTGTACACGCTCAGGGTCATCAGCGTGGCCACGCTCCAGAGCGTCTTGCGGGATTGGTTCAGGTAGGTCATGAGCTCATCAATAGTAATCAACGTAAAACGGGACGCCCGTGGGCATCCCGTGTTTTAACCACAGTCAGGTCAGAACTTGACCGTCAGGCCTGTGCGCAGCGTGCGCCCCGGTGCAGGCATAAAGCTTTGTGCCAGCGGGTCGAGGTAATACACGTTGGTCAGGTTTTGCACACCGAAGTCGATCTGCGTGCCCTTGTAGATTTCGTAGCTGGCAAACAGGTCGAAAATCGCCGATTGGCGGTAGTAGATCTGGTTGGTGGTAATGCCATCGTTCCACGGTTTGTTCAGCTTGGCGGTCGGTGCGCTGTTGTAGACCATGCGCCCACCGAGGACCAGATGGTTGTCAAACCAGCGGGTTCCGACGGTGGTGTTGACCGAGTACTTGGGCGGGTTCTGGGTGTTGGTGTACGACCCCGGGAAACCGCCGTCCACGCAGTTAGGCGTCGGCGTGCCGTCGTCGCGCAGTTTTTGCGCCAGGTCCGGCGCACAGGTTTTGGCGTTCAGGTAGTAGGTAGCGGACACGTCAGTGAACACGCGGCCCATGTCGTAGCTGGTCTGCAACTCGACGCCCTTGACCCTGAAGCTGTCAACGTTCTGCAGGTTGCCGGCGTAGATGTCCTGATAGTCGCGGGTGATGTAGTTTTCGATCTTGTTGTCGAAGTAAGCCAGTTTGGCTGCGGCGCTGTCGCCGTCCAGAAACACGTCGTTCTTCAGCGTGCTGGCGCCCACTTCCCAGTTCTTGCTGCGCTCAGGTTTCAGGTTGGCACCGGGCACGGCCGCAGTGAACAAGCCCAGGGTGGACTCGAACAGGCTTGGCATGCGCACGCCTTCGCTGTAGTTGAGGTACACGAAGCTGCTGTCGTTGATGTCGTACTTCACGCCGAATGAAGGCGTAAAGGCATGGTCGCGACGTTCGATCGGCTTGGCATAGCTGTAGCTGGTGGCGAACTTCTTCATCTCGGTGTCATTGGCTTCAAAGTTATCGTAGCCGGTGTCACCCACCGTGCCTTTTTCGTAAGGCGTGGCGTTGAGCGAGTCCTTGGTGAAGTTGCCTTGCTGGTCCGGGCGCCAGTACACATAACCGAAGCGGTCATTGCCTTTGTACAACCATGTCCAGCGAACCGGGCGGTTGGCAAAGGTTGCGGGGCTGGCCAACTGGTTGTGGTCTTTGCTGTGGAACTCGCTATAGCGTCCGCCCACGGTAAAGGTCAACGGCTTGATCGGTGCCCATTGCAGCGAGCTGACCAGGCTGCCTTCCTGGCGGTCGCCGCTGCGGATAAAGCGGTTTTGTTCGAGGTCAGATTGCAGCACCGGCGAGTTGTCGTCCGGGCGCAGTTTTTCGTTCTGGTAAGAGGCGCCATAGTTCCAGGCGAATTTGCCGACCTGTGTGTCGAAACGCGAGGTGTTGCTCACGTCGGTGCCCCAGCGCAGGTCTTTACTGCGGTTGAGCAAAGCGTCCTGATAACCGTCCGGGCTCAATTGATCCGGCTCATCAGCCCCGCCAAACAAGGGTGTCACGGTGCTCAAGCCGTTATAAGCCTTGCTCTGGGCCTTGGTCACCCAGGCGTTGGCGCTCAAGTCGATCAGCGGGTTGTCTTCAGGCTTGAAGGTGTAGCGTGCGGTGTAGGCGTTGATCCGCATGGTGCCGGGCTGCCACTGCGGCACGGTGCCGGTGGTGTTGCGGATGATGCGCGAGGGCATCACTTCGCCGTATTCGCCATCGGTCCAGCGATAGGCCAGCTCAAGGGCCTGATCCGGTGAAGGCTTGATGATGGTCTTGAGTAATACCGCTTTGGAGTCGGTGGAGGTGTTGAGCACTTCGTTGCCAGCCTTGAACACTTTGGCCGGGCCGTTGGCCTCTTCGGTTCTGTAGACGTACTGCTTGGTCGCCGGGTCCCAGCGCCGCACTTGCTTGAACACCTGGTAATCCTTGAAGCCCTTTTTACCGGCGTAGTAGTTGCCGCTTTCGCGCTGGGTGTAGGCCGCGACAAAATCGATGGTGTCAC
This sequence comes from Pseudomonas helleri, assembly GCF_045830615.1. Lineage (NCBI taxonomy): Bacteria > Pseudomonadati > Pseudomonadota > Gammaproteobacteria > Pseudomonadales > Pseudomonadaceae > Pseudomonas > Pseudomonas helleri. The sequence goes on from NZ_CP174501.1 coordinate 2,442,212, forward strand.
TGGTGCTGGCAAACGCCGCGCTGCCCGAATGCGCCTGCGGGTCGAAAATGCTGTTGCTGCCTTTGCGCGGGGTGGCGTTGTACTCGTGGGGGCGGTCGACGCTGTTGCTGGAGATATCGCCCTTGAGACGGAAACCGGTGGTTTCGCCGTCCTTGAGAATGTCTTTAGGTTGCAGGGTTTTCATCTTCACCATCCCACCGATGGCGCCCGCTGCGTCCGCGCCCAGGCTAGGGCCTTTGTCGACGGTGATATCGCTGATCAGGTCGGGGTCGATGTAGCTGCGTTGCTGCATGCCGCCGTAACCGCGATAGGCGTCAATCGCTTGCTGGCTGCCGTCGATGGTCACCGGTACGCGGCTCTGGCCCTGAATGCCACGGATGTTCACGTCCAGCGCGCCGCCGTTGCGGGTGTCACCGGTTTGCACGCCAGGCACACCCTTGAGAATGTCGGCCGGGGAGGAGCCGCGAAAGCGGTTGATGGTCTCGCCGGAGATGTACACGCTGGAGCCTGCCTGGGTGTAAACCTGTGCGGCCGGGCCGGTCAAGCGGCTGCTTTGGCCACCTTTGATGGTCACGGCGCCGAGCAGTTCAGATTCGTCCAGATCACCGTCCAGGCCGGTGCTGGCCTCGCTGCGCGGGCTGAGGATCAGGCTGCGTTGGCCGTCGATTTTCCAGTTGACCGGCGCATCGCCGAGCAACTGGCGCAAGGCCTGTTCGTTGCTGAAATTGCCGCGCACGGCAGGGGCTTGCAGACCATCTACCAGCCCGGCCGCCAGACCCAGTTGCAGATTGGCCTGACGCGCAAAAGCGCTGAGGGCGTTGGTCAGCGGCTGGGCCGGGATATCGAAGAAACGGGTAGCCTGATCACTCGGCTGCGCGCTGGGTTCTGCCGCCACCGCCGACGGCGGCTGGAAAATCGCGCTGTTGATTGCCACACACAGTACGGCCAGCGCCACCGGTACTTTGGAGTGCGCAACGTGTGATCGGTTACCCATGCTTCATCGCCTTTCGTTTTGGTATTACGAGTCATTCGCAATACAAGGAGCTACAAAGACGAACACCTTCAGGATTTTTTTCAGTGATAACGAAAATATTTTTCATTTAGCTTTTTTGGCAGTGCCAATGACCGTCAGCAGAGGCGAGTACTGACGCACTTCACCGCCAATCGGCGCGACCAGGGCTTGCAGTGCGCGCCGGGTATCGCGCATGTCGTAAAGGCCGGTCACGCGTTTGTTGGCCAGGGCCGGATCATTAATCACGATCCAGCCGCGCTGGTAGCGGTCGAGTTGTTCCACCACCTGGGCAACGCTGGCGTTTTCAAAAAACTGCGCGCCTTTGATCCAGCCCGCGACTTCATCAGGCATGACCAGAGATTGCGTGGCGTTGCCGGTGTTGCGGTCGATCCACAAACGCTGGCCTGCGCCTAGCCGATACTGTTTGTTGACGCCGACAGTGCCGTCGCGCACCTCGACACTCAGGCCAGCTTGGCGCTGTGCCACGTCGAAGGCGGTGCCCAAGACCCTGATCACGGCTTCTTCGCTGCGCACTTCAAACGGTTTGCTGGCGTCATGCACCACGTCGAAAAACACTTCGCCTTGCACCAGCGTGACCTGGCGCTGGTGATCGTCGAAGCTCACGTTAATCGCGCTTTGCGGCGCCAGGGTCAGGCGGCTGCCGTCACTCAGGGTGACCTCGCGGGTCTGCGCGGTCCCGGTGCTGTAATCCGCCCGCCAGTTCGGGCTCAGCACCAGCGCTGCGCACACCGCCAAGGCGCTGATGCAGGCTGCGGCCAGCAGCGGCAGGCGTGGGCGCGGTTTAAGCGTTGTGACGTTCGAAGGCGCCTGTGGCCATTGTTGCCCGGTGCTTGGGGAGTGCGAGCCGAGGGCTTCCCACGCACGATTGACCTGCGACCAGGCTTCAAAGTGCTCCTCGTGGCTGTGCAACCAGTGATCGAACTCTTCGAAACGCTCGGGTTGCTGTTGCAGGTCCAGCAGCCACTGGCCGGCGTCTTCCAGGCTTTGCGCCGAGACAGTCCGGGGCAGGGGGGCGTTATGCATACGGGCGTTCCTTACTGTGCGCGCTGTGGCCAGAGTCGTGGGTGGCGACGCTTGAGGCCAGGTGAACGATGGCATCCTTGACCAGGCGATGAGCGCTGGAAAGCGAGATTTTGAGATGATCGGCGGTTTGCTGCAATGTGAAACCACCCAGGCGATGCATCTCCACAGCGATGCGCATTTGCTCGGGCAGGCTGGCCAGCGTAGCAGCAATACGGCTGGCGTCATCACTGTGCACCACCCGTTGCTCGGGCGACAACTCGTGACCGGGGCGCATCCATTGTGGCGGCGACTGCTGCTGACGTTTCTCTGCGGCCTGGCGGCGAACGGCGTCCAGGGCCAGATTACGGACGATGCGATACAGATACGCCACGGGTTGCTCGACGACCTCTTCAGTACTGGCGCAAAAGCGCAAAAAGGCATCCTGCACCACATCTTCAGCGCGCGCGTGATCACCCACTACCACCTTGGCGTAGTTGATCAAAGCGATGCGATGTTCGAGATAGAGTTGCAGCCTGGCGTTGGAGTCGTTCACGGGAGAACTCAAAAATGATGAGCCTGAAAGCGCGGCGACGTTAATTTAGTTGAGAGTAATTATCAATACCGTTGTTTGTGTGGGAGTACCCGGCCTGCCACCAAACGGCTGCCCCGTCTTCGAATCCCCGCTATCGCGCAGCAAACAGGCCACCAAATATCTTCAGCATCTCCCAATCGGTTCCCTCTCCTTCGGGAGAGGGCTAGGGTGAGGGGGGGCTCTTGATGTGAGTACATATCCAGTACTGCGACGACGGACTTTTAGATCAAAAGATCGCGAGACAAGCTCGCTCCTACCGGTTTGTGGAGTATTTCAACGTCTTGAGCAAACCTGACCCGGTCACTGTAGGAGCGAGCTTGTCTCGCGATCTTGTGATCTGGTTTTTGATCTTGATCTACCCGCCCCTTCGGGAGGCCGAGTGGAGGTTTCGCGCAGTGGGTCTCCCGGCATGGATGCCGGGAGAGCCGCGATGGGCCATGGATGGCCCGTGGCGGCGTGCCCACGGAGCGGGACCGGAGCGAGGGAACCTGAGCGCAGCGAAGGCCGTACGCCGGGGCAAGGCCTTTTTGGGTACTTTTGTGGCTGTTTGACAAAAGTGCCTCGCTGTAAGAGCGAAACCCGTAAAAAGCCGTTATGCATCGAATGGATATGTACACAAGAAAGCATTACGGCTTCGTCGCAGTTGACTCACCACCTGAATCGCAGCCTTCGGCAGCGACTACAGGCTTAGAAGATCAAAAGATCGCGAGCAAGCTCGCTCCTACAGTGGCCGGGTCAGGTTGGTTGTAAGCGCCAGCCCAAAACGTTGAGCAGGTCGCAGCCGTCGCGCAGCAAGATCATGGCGGTGGTGGCGAGTTGTTTGAGGTCAAGGGCGTCGGCGTCCTGGACGTCGCGGCTGGAGAAGGTTTCCATCAATTGGGTTACCGCCAGTACGCGGGCGGCGGCGTTAGCGTGCAAGACGTCGAGCGGGGCGTTGCGGTCGATGAGCAAGGCGGGGATGGTGCAGTCGATGGCAGTAAGCGGGATGTACGCTGAATTAGTCATGGATGAATCTCTTAAATTTCACGGATTAAGCCATCTGTTTTCGTCGCCAAACGAAAACAGGTGGCCGCTGTACGCGGGTTGGCGAACCGGTAAATTTAAGCAAAACCCGGCAGACCCGAAGATCTCCCACGCACAGCTGCCATAAAGCACAGCGAGCAAAATACACGCTTAGCCAAATACAACAACCGTACTGCAAAAATTATTACGCCAAGTCGCCAAACCCGGTCGCCCATTTGGGCGAGCGCTGACTATAGGCGCCGTACTGCAGCCTCAGCAATTGGCAAAGCTGTGCGAAACATCCCGCAATTTTGTGGGCGTACACGACCTCTGTAGACGGGGCGGCCTCTACTGCACCGTGAATGAAATACGGGTCTGCACTGGCATTCAGGCAAGCCCGCCAGTTAAGGTGCTGCAATCCTTTCGCCTTCTACCAAGGATCTGTTGTGATGAATACACCGCGTACTGTTGTCGGCCCGATCAAGGCCGTGATTTTTGATATGGACGGGTTGTTGCTGGATACCGAAGGCATTTACTCCGAAGTCACGCAGATCGTCGTCGAACGTTATGGCCGCACGTATGACTGGAGCATCAAGCAGCACATCATCGGGCGCGGTGCCCAGGATCTGGCTGAGTACATTGTCAAAGCGCTGGATCTGCCGATTACCTGGCAAGAGTTCCTCAAGGCGCGCGAGCCGCTGATGGCCGGGTACTTTTCCAAGGCCCTCGCCATGCCGGGGGCTGAAGCGCTGGTGCGGCATTTGAAGGCGCACAACATCCCGATTGCCGTGGGCACCAGTTCAACCAGCAGCGGCTTTGGCCACAAAACCACGTTGCATCGCGACTGGTTTGCGCTGTTCGACACTATCGTGACGGCCGATGACCCAGAGGTGGGCGCCGCCAAACCCGCGCCCGACATCTTCTTGACCGCTGCCCGCCGCCTCGGCGTTGCACCGCAAGATTGCCTGGTATTTGAAGACTCGCCGTTTGGCGTAACGGCTGCCAAGGCCGCCAGCATGACTGCCATTGCTGTACCCGATGCCGCCATGCCCGACAGCAAGTACCACCACGCAGACCTGATTATTCGCCAGTTGCCAGAGTTTGATCTGGGCGCCTACGGTCTGCCGCCGCTGCGCTGATAGGCGAGCTGAATCGACACGGCGGTTACATCAACGCCAGGATACGTTGGCCCAGCGCTTGAGCGCTGGCCAGCGAGTCGATATTGGCGAAACCCAGCAGCAACCCTGAAGGCTTGTCCGTGCCTTGGTGCCATTCGCTCAAGGCTTCGGCAAATAGCCCGGCTTCGCGCATGCGCTGCACCATCAGGCTGTCTGCGCAGGACGCGTTGAGCCGCAGGATGAGGTGCATCCCGCCGGGGTTGGCATCAATGTGAATCCGCTCGCCAAGCACGCTTTTAAGCCCGTTCACCGCCATCGCCCGACGCTCGCTGTAGAGCTTGCGCATGCGCTGGATATGGCGCCCGAAATGCCCTTCAGCCATGAACGTCGCGACGATGGCCTGGTTTAATTCCGGGCAGCCGCCCTGGAAGGTCTTGCAGCTTTCCTCAAAACGCTCAACCAGCGCCGCAGGCACGACCACGTAGGCCAGGCGCATGCCCGGAAACAACACCTTGCTGAAGGTGCCGCTATAGAGCACGCGACCTTCACGGTCCAGGCTCTTGAGGGCGGGGAGCGGGCGGCTGACGTAGCGGTATTCGCCGTCGTAATCGTCCTCGACGATCCAGGCGTTTTGCTGGCTCGCCCACTCCAGCAACGCCAACCGCCGTGGCAATGAAAGCGACACGCACAAAGGGCTTTGATGCGCAGGGGTAACCACGGCGGCGCGGGCGTTATGGCCGATTTCAAGGGCCGTTGAAACTTGCAGGCCGTCTTGATCAACGGGCACCGCAACCGGCGTGATATGCAGGCTTTGCAGCAGGCGCCGGGTCGGCGGATAACCAGGGTCTTCGACCAACACGCGGTCGGCGGGTTTGAGCAGGGTGTGGGTGATCAGCGACAGCGTCTCCCGATAACCTGCGGTGACAAAAACTTGAGCCGGGGAGCAGGCGATGCCGCGCGCCACCTGCAAGTACGTGGCAATTGCTGCGCGCAGCGCCTGCAAGCCATAGACCGAAGGGTTGGCCATGTCTTGGGGCTGTGTGCCGCGCACGCAGCGGGCGCCGATTTGCGCCCATATTTTTCTGGGGAAGGCATCCAGCGCCGGCACGCCCATTTGAAACGGCAGCACTGCCGACTGTTGGCGGATTGTCTGATGGGGCGCTGCCTGCGCGATGGCGGAGGCGGGCGGTGATGAGCTTGTGCCGCTAATGCCGTCAGCCACTCGCGTGCCGGCCTGACCACAGGCCACCAGGTAGCCTTCAGAGGTGAGCAGGGAATAGGCGTTGTCGATGGTGCCACGGGCCAGCCCCAATTCTTTGGCCAGTGCGCGGGCTGCGGGCACGCGATCACCCGGCTTGAGCAGGCCGGCGTTGATGGCTTCGCGAAAGCGCCAATAGAGCTGACGGTAAATCGGCTCGCTGGAGGCGGGGTCAAGCGCCGATAAACTGGGGACAGAGGTTTGCATGGTGAGGCCTGCACGGGTGAGCACAATCATGGTCCAGCCATGGAGCTGAATCATGGCCCTTTGTGACAGGGCCAAGAAACCGCACTATGGCGCCACTCCACTTATCAATGCAAGGGCAGAACATGAGCACGCGTATCGACTACTCCAAAGCATCCCCTGAAGCCTTCAAAGCGTTCGGCGGTGTGCACGTTGCACTGCAAAACGGCGATCTCTCCAAAATGCTTATCGATCTGGTGTTCCTCCGGGTGTCGCAAATCAATGGCTGCGCTTACTGCATCGACTTGCACTCGCGGGACTTGCTCAAACTGGGCATGACTGTCGACAAGCTGTTGTTGGTGCCGGTGTGGCACGAAGCCCAGTCACTGTTTACCGCCCGTGAGCAAGCTGCACTGGCATGGGCCGAAAGCGTCACCCGGGTTGAGCAGACTGGCGTGCCTCAGGCTGACTATGACGCGGTAACTGCCGAATTCAACGATAAAGAGCTGGCTGAACTGACCTATGCCATCAGCCTGATGAATGCTTACAACCGACTGGGCGTGGCGTTCCGTATGGTGCCGACGGCAGCCAAAGGTTGAGATGAAATTGGCGAGTACGCCCTTGGCGTACTCGCTATTGTTGCAGTTTACGTTTACGAAATTCAGCCACTTTATGGCGGTTGCCACACAGCGCCATACTGCACCAACGGCGTTTGTGGGCCTTGGTGCGGTCATAAAACCACAGCACGCAGTCCGGGTGTTCGCAGGTGCGAATCAACTCGGCATCGGCATTCACCAGCAAGTCAGCGGCGGCTTCAGCGATCGGCGCCAAAAACTGTTCCGCCGTTTGCTGTTTGTGCAGGCGTTGCAGGCTGAGTTCGCCCGTTTCATTCCAGGCCAGTTGCGGGTAACTCACCGCCTTGCGCAAAAAGTTGTTCAGCGCAGCGGGATCCCCTTGCTGCCCCGCCTTACGTTGCTCCAGCAGATCACGAATCACTTCTCGCAGATGCCTTGCGGCTGTCAGCAGGGCGCCTTCCTCAAAATCGGGTATTTCCCCCGGCGCAAACCATTCAAGTCGCACGAGCCAGCGCTTGACGTCGGCATCGCTTTGCCAAAAGTCGACCGGTACAGCCTCGACATTGGCTCGGGTGTTGAGCATGTCCAGCACGGGATGGTCAGCCAGCACATACGGCTCAAGCGGTGGAGTGGCGGGGGTGGCGCTCATGGTCGGTCCTCGAAAAAGCTGGGCTATCGTAACCGTTAATGAGTGATCTGGGTAGTTACTTAATTAGATCGTGTAACCATAATAATTAATTTGACAGGTTACTGATTTGGGCGCAGCTTTTTAAAAGCTAACCCGAATATTTTATTTTAATGGTTACTTGAGGAGCGTCTGTATGCCCAATTCAAACCCCGTGGTGCGTTATAAACACATTGAGGCCGATGGTGTTCGTGTGTTCTATCGCGAGGCTGGTGATCCGTCGGCACCGGTGATGTTGTTGCTGCATGGTTTTCCCAGCTCATCACATATGTTCCGCGACCTGATCCCGTTGCTGGCGGCTCACTACCGGGTTATTGCGCCGGATTTGCCGGGCTTCGGTTTTACTGAAGTGCCTGAGGCGCGGGGCTACAGCTACAGCTTCGATAACCTGGCAATTACCATGGGGCATTTCGTCGATGCGTTGAAACTCACGCGGTATGCGCTGTATGTGTTTGATTACGGCGCGCCGGTGGGTTTTCGTCTGGCCGTGGCACAGCCGCAGCGAGTCAGTGCGCTGGTCTCGCAAAACGGCAATGTGTACCTCGAAGGGCTGGGCGATGCCTGGGCGCCGATTCGTGCGTATTGGGCCGAGCCGACGGCGGCTAATCGTGAGGTTATCCGCAACGCGGTACTGAGCCTGGAAGGCACGCGTTATCAGTATCTGCACGGCGTTGAAAGGCCAGAACTGGTGGCCCCGGAGTCATGGATGCTGGACCTGCTGTTGATGCAGCGGCCGGGCAATGACGACATCCAGCTGGACCTGTTTCTCGACTACCGCAACAACTTGACCCTGTACCCGCAGTTTCAGGCGTTTTTCAAGGCTGCCCAGGTGCCGACGCTGGTGATTTGGGGCAAGCACGATCCGTTTTTCATCCCGCCGGGGGCTCACGCCTATAAAACCGATAACCCCAACGCGGTGGTGGAATTGCTGGACACCGGCCACTTTGCTCTCGAGACCCACGCCGAGCACATCGCCCAGCGGATTTTGGCGGTGCTGCCACGGGGTTGAACCTTGAAGCCCGGCAGGCTTGCCAGCAAGGGCAAGCCTGCCGGGTGCTTTTAGAACTTCCAGCTCACGGAGGCCGTGACATTGCGCGGGTCGCCAAAGTTGCTTTGGGCGTAACGCACGCTGTCCAGGTACTTCTGGTTGGTCAGGTTGTCGAGGTTCAGCTGGGTGCTCCAGTGCGGGTCGATCTGGTAACTGGCCATCAGGCCCACCAGCGCGTAGGCATCCTGGCTGGCGGCCGGGGTGGTGTCGTTCTCGACCTTGCTTTGCCATTTCAGGCTGCCACCGACCTTGACCTTGGGCGCCATCGGCAACTGGTAGGTCATGGAGGAGGTCAGCGCATTGCGCGGGATAAATTTGTTGCCGCGCTGATCATCAGCGTTGGTGATGTACACATAGGTGTAGCCGCCACTGACTTGCAGGCCGGGGGCCAGTTCGCCCGACGCCTCCAGTTCAATCCCGCTGCTCTTGTACGACTCGCCATCGTACAAGTAACCGCCCAGTGCGGGGTTGTAGCCAGCATACGTCGGCACGTTGTCTTGTTGGGTGTGGAAGACCGCTGCCGTGACATTCAGTTTATTGTCGAGCAAACGACCTTTGATGCCGGCCTCATAACTCTTGCCTTCCAGCGGGTCGATAACCTTGCCCTGGGTGTTCAGGCTGTACTGCGGGTTAAAGATTTTGGTGTAGCTGGCATACACCGAGTATTGCTCTGTCAGGTCGTAGATCACCCCCGCGTAAGGCGTGACCTTGCCATGAATGCTCACATCGCGGGCGGTGTCGTAGTTTTCGCCATCGCTGTCAGCGCTGAGCATGCGTGCGCCGGTGACCAGGTGCAGGTCATCGGTAAGGTTAAACCGCGCCCCGGCATAGAGGCTCTTTTGCCGATCGGTGTAGTTGGAGGTCGCGGCGTCTGTGGCAATGTTGTACGTCGGCTTGGGGATATCGCCGTTCAGGGCGTCTTGCAGCGACACCGAGGTGTAGTACGACGAGGTGCCGTACAACGAGGTTTCCTGGGTGTGCGAGCGCGCGATGTTGGCGCCGAAGGTCAACTGATGCTCACGCCCGCCAAGGCTGAAAGGGCCGCTGAAAGACAGATCGCCATCCAGCTCGCGGGTATCGTCCTTGTACTTGGAAGCCAGGCCGGTATAGCCGGTGGCAGACGCGCTGTTGCTGTAGACGTAGAACATGTTGGTGTCTTCACGGTGTTCCATCGCCGTCAAAGTCAGCGTCGATTTCCAGTCATTCTCGAAGCGGTGTTCCCACTCGGCAAAGGCGCGGGTGGTGTGCACGTCCCAATACACCCACGGCTGGGAAATATTCGAACGGGTGCTGTGATAGTGGATCGGGTTGCCGTTGGCATCGGCCAGCGGCAGTGCACCCCAACTGGCGCCATTGGAGTTGGACTTCTGGTCTTCGATGCCGACAGTCAGTGTGTCGCTGTCGGTCAGGTCAAAAGCCAGCAGGCCACTGAGAATGTTCTTTTCCCGGGAGTAGCGGTCGAGGTAGGAGTTGCCGGTGTCATTGGCATAAATAAAACGGCCGCGCACATTGCCTGAGTCAGTCAACGGCCCGGAAACGTCCAGGTCAACCCGGCGCTTGTCCCACGAACCGGCACTGACGCTGACGGTGGCCTGGGTGTCAGCCGTCGGCCGTTTGCGCACAAAGTTGACCGTGGCCGACGGGTTGCCGGTGCCGCTCATCAACCCGTTGGCGCCGTGCAGAATGTCCACTTGCTCGTAGGGCGCCATGTCGATATCGCCCACCAGCAATCCTCCGTTCAGCGGCATGCCCATGCCGTCGTACTGGAAGTTGGTGATGTCAAAACCGCGCGCGGTGAAGTAGGTACGGTCGGTTTCGACCTTTTGCACATTCACCCCCGGCGTGCTGTCCAGTACATCGCGAATGCTGTTGAGCTTGAAGTCATCCAGTTGCTCACGCTTGATGCTGGTAACGCCTTGCGGGGTTTCTTGCGCGGTCAGGTTCAGGCGGGTCGTGGTGGCGCTGGGTTTGCCCTGATAGCCCTGTGGCGAGTCCTCTTCGGTGTCAGCAGCATTGACCGTGGTGGCGGGCAGGTCGACAGCGCCTTGAGCGGCGAAAGCGTGGTTGAACATACCTAAAGCAACCAACGTCAGTGCTGACGTTGGCAGGGTGAACAGTTTGTGCATGATCTGCGAATACTCCGGATGTGGAACTGCGTAGCCAAAATCGGTTACAAAGTTTTACATCTATACGGATGCAAATCATTTCTATTTACAAATCTTTACCATTTGTATTTAGCTGGCGCGGACTTTGGACGGCATGGCCGGCAATACCGCCTCTTGCAGGGTGCGTGCCGCCGGGTGTTCGAAGCGCATGCCGGGCATGACCTCGCGGTCTTCGACCAGCTTGCCATCAGCCAGCACCACCACCCGCTGGCAAAACCGCCGGACCAGACTCAGGTCATGGGTAATCAGTAAAAACCCGGTGCCAGATTCACGCCGCACGTCAGCCAGCAGGTCGAGTATTTGCACCTGCAATACCCGGTCAAGGTTGGACAGGGCTTCGTCGAGAATGATCATCTGCGGGTCAATCGCCAGCGCCCGGGCGATACCGGCGCGTTGCACCTGGCCGCCGCTGAGTTGCGCTGGCAACTTGTCGCTGTCACTGGCCGACAGTTTGACTTGCAGTAACAGGCGCTCCACGCGGGCCTGGATGGCTTCGGCGTCCATGTCCGAAAGATGGCGCAATGGCTCGGCAATGCTCCAGCCAATGCTGCGCTGGGGGTTGAAGGCGCTGATGGCGTCTTGAAAGACCATTTGCACCCGCCGCAGAAAGTGCTGCGGGTCCAGCCCCTGTAACGTCTGGCCCTCGAACAGGACAGTGCCTTGAACGGGTGTTTCCAGGCCCATCAGCAAGCGGGCGAGGGTACTTTTACCGCTGCCGCTTGCGCCCAGCAGGCCAAGGCTCTGGCCCGCGTGCAGGTCGAGGTTCAGCCCTTTGAGCACCTGCACGCGGTGACGTTTGCTGAACATTCCGCCAGCGGTGTAACCGTGGTTCAGATCGCATACCTGAATAAACGTCATGGCGTGCAGGTCTCCAGAGTCAATGCATGGTGCGCGGCCAGCAGCGTGCGCGCTTCTTCGCTTTGCGGGGTGTTGAACAGGGTGTGGACATCGGCCTGTTCGACGATGCGCCCATGGGCCATGACCGACACCTGATCGGCACAACGCGCAACCACGCCCATGTCGTGGGTAATCAGCAGCACTCCGAGGTTTCGCTCTGCGACCAGGCGCTCCAGCAAGTCGAGAAAGCGTGCCTGGGCGACAACATCCAGATCGCTGGTGGGTTCGTCGGCCAACAAAAAGTGGCTGTCTGCGAGCAGCGCCAGGGCAATCATGAAGCGTTGCAACATGCCGCCGCTGAGCTGAAAAGCAAAAGAATCGAGCACCCTCGGCCCATCGTTGAGGCCGACTTCGTTAAGGGTGTCGAGAATTAATTGATCGGCGTGCACCCCGCGCAATCCTCGGCTGAGCAGGGTCTCCTGGGCATGCTGACGCAATGAGCGCACCGGGTTGAAAGCGCTGCGCGGGTTTTGCAGCACCAGCGCGGCTTCGCGCCCGCGCAACTGCGCCGGTTGCACCACGTGGCCGTCCAGACGCAGCGTGCCGCCCTGGCTGTGCACGCCGGGAGGCAACAGATCGAGAATGCCCAGGCAGCTCAGGGACTTGCCCGAGCCGCTGGCGCCCACCAGCGCGTGTACCTCGCCAGCCTTGAGCGTGAGGTCGAGTTGGTCCACCAATGTGCGTTGCTGATGTTTGAGGCACAGGCCTTGAATGCTCAGGGTCCGGGTCATTCCTTGATCTCCGCCAGTACGCTGGGGTCGAGCCGGTCGCGCAAGGCGTCACCGAGCAGGTTGAAGGCCATCACCGAGATAAAAATCATCAGCCCCGGCCACAGCAGCAGTTGCGGGTGGGTCCAGATAAACTCCTTGGAGTCGTTGATCATCACACCCCACTCGGGCGTCGGCGGGCTGACCCCGAGGCCGAGGAAGGACAGCCCAGAGACGTGCAGCATCATGTGGCCAATGTCCATCGACGCCAGCACCAGCAACTGCCCGACCACGTTGGGCATCACATGCTGACGCAGGCGGGTCAGGCGTGAAGCCCCGGACAGCCGGGAAGCCAGCACGTAGTCACGGTTGCGCTGGGCCAGCACCATTCCGCGCACCATGCGCGCATACCAGGCCCAGTGCGACAGGGCGATGGCGATAATCACGTTGGTCAGCCCGGTGCCCAGCAGGGCCATCAGGAAGAACGCCAGCACCAGGGTCGGAAAGGTCAGGAACATGTCGCACAGGCGCATCAGAAACATGTCGACCTTGCCGCCAACAATCCCGGCGATGCCGCCAATGGTTACGCCTAAGATCAGCACCAGCCCCAACACCAGCACAACGCTGCCCAGCGACCATTGCGTGCCGACGATCAACCGTGAAAGCACATCGCGGCCCAGATGGTCGGTGCCCAGCCAATGGCTGGTACTGGCGGGCAGCAAACGGTCGTCGAGGTTGACCAGGGTGGCGTCGTAGGGCGCGATCCAGGCCCCGAACAAAGCGAACATCAGCAGCAGCGCAACCAGTACATAGCCGACACGCAGGCCGCCTTTTTTACCTGCCAACACAGTGTTCACGCTACTCATGCCATCACCCCCGACAGGCGCGTGCGCGGGTCGAGCCAGGCATAGCAGATGTCGACCACCAGGTTGCACAGCACCAGCAGCGTGGTGAGCAGCAAGGTGAAGCATTGCATCACCGGGAAGTCGCGATTAAGCACCGCGCTCACCGCAAAACGGCCGATACCGGGCCAGGCGAATATGGTTTCGATCACCAATGCGCCGCCCAACAACTCGCCAACGTGCATGCCGGTGGCGGTGACCAATGGCATCCAGGCGTTGCGCAGAATATGGTCGCGCCAAACCCGGCGCTCGTTCAGGCCGCGGGCCCGGGCGTAAAACACATGCCGCTGCTGGCGCACATCGAGCAGGCTGGCGCGCAGCAGGCGGGCATTGATCGACATCGACATCAGGGCAATCGCCAGCACCGGCATGACCAAGTGTTGCGGGCCGCCACGGCCCATGGGCGGCAGCCAGCCGAGCCACAGCGAGAGCAGGGCGATGAGCAAAAAAGCCAGCCAGAAGTTCGGCATCGACACCCCGATAAAGGTGATAAAACGCACCACTTGATCCGGCCAGCGGCCTTTCCAGCGGGCCGCCGCCAGGCCCAGCGGAATACTCATCAGCAAGGTCACGAGCAGCGCCAGGCCGCCCAGTTGCAAGGTGGCGGGCAGGTAATACAGCACGTCATCCAGCACCGGGCGCCCGGTGATATACGACGTGCCGAAATCCAGGTGCACAGCATTCCATAGCCAACTGACGTACTGCTCAACCAAAGGCCGGTCGAGGCCCAGGGCATGCCGCGCCTCGGCTAGCGCCGCGTCGGTGGGCGGGATCTGTGACAGGCGCAGGTAATCCAGCGCCGGGTCGCCATTGCCCAGGTGCAGCAGGACAAAGACGATCAACGACACCCCCAGCAACACCGGAACCAGTAGCAAAAGCCGCAAAAAGATATAACGCAGCATGGCTCAGGGCTTCCCCGTGGTAGGGCGCATGGCTTCAAAGGGCACGTCAAACAGCGTGCTGCCGAACTGCACGTTATTGACCCCTTTGGCGCTGACACTGATGGCCGTGAGGTACGACACCGGCAGGTACACCGCCTGGTCATGCAGTGTGGTGAGGATATCGCGGTAACCTTCGGCACGTTTGCCTTCGTCGGTTTGCCCCAGAACCTCGGCTATTTCGTGGTCAATCGCATCTTTCATCGGCAGCCCGCGCTGGGCCATGTAATCGGCATGTCCGGGGTAGCGCATGGAGCTTACAAACGAGTGCGGATCGTACGGCGCGCCCCAGGTATCAGCGAAGATCATGCCGAAGCGGCCCTCGCGTTGGCGCTGCACCAATGAGCCTTCTTCTTCGGCGCGTAACTTGACCTTGATGCCGACCTTGGCCAACTCACCCTGAATGATTTCTGCCAGGCTTTTTTGCAGCGCGCTAGTGCCCAGAAACACCAGTTCGGTGCTCAACGGCTGGCCGTCTTTTTCGCGGACGGTTTTTCCGGCAGGAATTTTCCAGCCCGCAGAGTCGAGGGTTTGCCGGGCATGATCGGGGTCATAAGGCAAGGCTTTAAGACCGATGTTGGCGTAGGGCATGTTGCTGGAAAACAGCGCGTCGGCACGCGGTTCAAGGCCGTGCAGCACCTTGGCGATGATGGTGTCTTTGTCTACCGCCTGATTGATGGCCTGACGCACCACCAACTCGTTGGTCGGCGCCTGCCCGGTGTTCATCGCCACCGTGCGGGTGGCCAGTGGCGCGGATATGGCGGTGTTGAAACCGGCGTCACGCAGCCGCACAAAGGTCCCGGGGGAGATTTCGCCTTCAGCACCCTGGATCAGGTCCAGTTCGCCAGTTTGCAAGGCAATGGCGCGACTGTCCGGGTCTGAAATTACTTTGACCAACACCTCGCCATAGGCTGGTTTAGCTCCCCAGTAATGCTCGTTGCGCTCGAAACGGTCGTACTCTCCGCGCCGGGTTTGCGCCAACACCCACGGCCCGGTACCGACCGGTGTGCCGGGTTTGGCGTCGGGCGCGGCAAACCGCAGCGGGCGTACTTGCGCCAGTTCCATCAGGGTCGGGTAGTACGGGTGCTTGAGGTGCAACACCAGGGTGTGTTCGTCGGGGGCTTCAACGCGGTCCAGGGTCGAGACCAGCTCCATCCATTGGTGGCGTTTGGCATTGGCCAAAACCGCATCCAGGTTGGCCTTGGCTGCGGCCGCATTAAACGGGCTGCCATCGCTGAACTGCACATGGTCACGCAGGGTGAAGGTGTAGGTTTTGCCGTCAGGCGAGACGCTCCAGTGTGTGGCGAGCCAAGGTTCGAGCGTGCCCTCGGCGGTGTAACGCACCAAGGGCTCATACACCATGGCCTGGGCGTACATCTGGTTAGGCGAGTAGCCCCTGGGGTCCAGAGGCCCGGCATTGGTGGGCCATGAATAGGTCAGGGTCGGGGCGGCAGTGGCGCTGTAGGCCGATATTGTGCCGATGCACAGGCAGGCGCCCATGATCCAGAGGGCAAGCTGTTTTTTCACACTTGACTGCTTCACACTGCGTCTCCCAATGATTGATGGCCAGTAGCCTATTCACGCGTTGGGTGTGAAGTTTATGTAAAAAGCTCATAACTGCGAGGCAAATTTTAATGCAAAGGGTCACAATTTCGCTGGACGATGCCTTGCTGACCGTCATTGACGAGCGGGTTGCGGCGCACGGCTATCAAGGTCGCTCCGAAGCCATCCGGGATTTGTTGCGTGCAGGCTTGCTGGAACAGGCGGCAGACGACCCCGAGGCACCCTGTGTGGCGACCTTGAGTTATGTCTACGATCACGCCACGCGGGAGCTGTCCAAGCGCCTGAATAACGCGTTTCATGAACACCACGACCTGACCCTGTCGACCCTGCATGTGCACCTCGACGAGGGCAAATGCATGGAGGTCTCGGTGCTCAAGGGCGCGGTGGGGGAGGTTTCAGCACTGGCGCGTCAGGTCATGGCCGAGCGTGGCGTGCGCCATGGCAGCGCGCAGATCATTCCGCTTGAGGCGCTCGTCGCTGAACAGTGACCCGTGATCAGGCATTGGCGCACGTGGCGGTCCGTGTGCGCCACAACAGACGGCCGGCAGTGATTGACCAGTTGCACAGCGCGATCAGCAGAATGATCGACAGCAGGGTCGGGATGCCGTAACTGACGATGATGTGCCCGGCCAGCCATGGAAAACCAAACACCCCGATAAAATACGCCAGGCTGAACAGCACCAGTGATTGCGAGGTGTGCCCGGCGGGTGCTTCGTTGGCGGCCAGCCCGTTGATCACTGAATAGGTCAGCCCGTAACCCACCCCAAGCGTCACCGCAGCCAGCACATAGGTTGCGCTGGAAGTGACGCTGAACATAAACATCAGCACCGAGAGCACGATCATGGCGGTCAATGCACAGGCCATCCAGTACGGGTCACGTTTGACGATAAAGCCCGCGATGAACAGCCGACAGGAAATCGCGGCGCTCATGAAGCCCAGAAAGAACAGCGAATAATCCAACTGATTGAGCGTCGCGTAAGAGGTTTGAAAACTCGACAGCCCGCCAAAAATCGCACCGCCCAAACCGACCATGACAATCGCGAACAGCGCTTTTGAGCGCAGCACCGTTACGGCGGCACGTGGTGTGATTTTGCACACGCTGACCGGGCCGACAATTGCGCTTTGCTCCTTGATTTTCGGGCCGATCAGGACAAACGCCAGGCCGCCCAGCAAGCTGGCGACGGTGGCCGCGATAAACGCGGTTTCGACCGGGTAGCCCAGCGCTTCACTGGCCCGACCGAGCAAAGGGCCGGTGCCGATGCCAGTCATCATGCTGCCCGACAGCAGGGCAAAATATTTAACCCGGCGCGCGGGTTCGATCATCATTGCCACGATGATCGGGCCCAAGGTGTAAAACACCCCCCAACCCAGGCCCAACAGCAACCCGAACAGCAGAGCCGCGACGCCGAATGTCTGCACATTGGCGAAGCCCAGGCACGCGGCGGCCAGCAGCACAGCACCTGCCGCAATGGATTTGGGCGCGCCGAACAGATCGGTCAGGTGCCCGGAGAAAATCACCGCAGCAAACGTGCTGACCATGGCCGCCGAAATAATCGTGCCTGCATCGGACTCACTGCCACCGTGAGCGCTGAGCATCATGGCCAACAAAAACGTCGTGCCGTACGACACGGACAACAAGTAACTGCCCAGACAAAACAGGCCGAACACGCCGTTGGACGTGCGGGCGGCAGGTGCAGAAGATGGCATGGGGGAGGGAGTCCTTGGGCGGCAATTGTTGTTGTGAAGTGCTTAATACCAGACTTGCCCGGCCACACAGGATCCAAACCTTCGGATCCTGAGGTCGGGATGTTCTAAACAATGGGCACAATTGCCGCTTGTAGGAGCGAGCTTGCCTCGCGATCTTTTGATCTTTTAAAAGATCGCGAGGCAAGCTCGCTCCTACAGTGAACGGATGGTGATCGATAATCGCACAGTAATATCGGTCATGTTGTGAGTGTCTAACTAACTGATAAATAAGCATATATTACAAATTTGAAAAGTTAAATAGAGACGTTTTGCCCTGTCCCACCCCGGCCCTCATCTTGTCTATGGATCCATTAACGGGTTGACTATCGGCCAGGTGATGTCCGGGGTCTCGCCCCTGACCGTTACCCATAAAAACTACAAAAAGGGTCTCGTCATGAAAGCCTTCTCAAGGGCAAAGAACCGCCTGGGTTCTGCATGCTTTATGTCTGTGAGTCACGCCGTGTTGTGCGGCTCTTTTGCTTCGGTGATGTCCGGGCAGGAGGCACGCGCATGGCTATCGATCTGAAAACCACTGTCGACACTGGCCCGATGAGTTCTTTCCAATGGCTCGCCATCGGAATCTGCATTGTGCTCAACATGATCGACGGCTTCGATGTGCTGGTGATGGCCTTCACCGCCGCCTCGGTATCAGCCGAGTGGGCGTTGAGCGGGGCGCAAATCGGCATGCTGCTCAGCGCCGGTTTGTTCGGCATGGCCGCTGGTTCTCTGTTTATCGCCCCCTGGGCGGACCGCATCGGTCGCCGTCCATTGATCTTGCTGTGCCTGGTGGTTTCTGGCGTTGGCATGCTGCTCTCGTCGATGAGCCAGTCGCCCACTCAATTGGCGCTGCTGCGCGGCCTGACCGGGCTGGGTATCGGCGGCATTCTGGCCAGCAGCAACGTGATTGCCAGTGAGTACGCGAGCAAGCGCTGGCGCGGCCTGGCGGTGAGTTTGCAGTCCACCGGCTATGCCTTGGGCGCCACGCTCGGCGGCTTGATCGCCGTGTGGTTGTTGTCGCATTGGGGATGGCGTTCGGTGTTTCTGTTTGGTGGCATCGTGACCTTTGCGGTTATCCCGCTGGTGCTGCTGTGGTTGCCGGAGTCGCTGGACTTTCTGCTGGCCCGTCGTCCGGCAACCGCCTTGCAACGTATCAACCGTCTGGCCCGGCGCATGGGGCTACCGACCTTGAGCCAAATGCCGCCCGTGGTGGCGAGCGTGGCAGGCGAGGGCAAGGGCTTTACCAAGCTGCTGACGCCAGCACTGCGCCGCACCACGTTGTTGATCTGGACGTTGTTCTTCCTGGTGATGTTCGGCTTCTACTTCGTGATGAGCTGGACGCCCAAGTTGCTGGTGTCTGCCGGGCTTTCTGCGCAGCAGGGCATCACCGGCGGCGTGTTGTTGAGCGTGGGCGGGATCTTTGGCGCCGCGCTGGTCGGTGGTTTGGCCTCGCGCTGGCCGCTGACACGGGTGTTGTCGCTGTTCATGCTGGTGACGGCGGGCTTGTTGGTGCTGTTTGTCGGCTCGGCTTCTTCGGTCATGGCGGCGCTGGGTCTGGGCCTGTTGATCGGGATGTTCTCCAACGGTTGCGTGGCCGGGCTGTATGCGCTGTCGCCGATCGTCTATGACGCCTCGGTGCGCACCACAGGCGTGGGCTGGGGCATCGGGATTGGCCGGATCGGCGCGATCCTGTCGCCCATCGTGGCCGGTTTTCTGCTCGATGGCGGCTGGCAACCGCTGCACTTGTACGGGGTGTTCGCCATCGTATTCGTGATCGCAGCAGGCTGTTTGTTGCTGCTCAAACCGGGCGCTCCTACCGCGCAGCCGGTGCTTTCGGCAGCCTGATCTCGGGCACTGATTAATGCCCGGCCCTGGCCGGGCACATTCCACACGTACACCTCAACCAGAGCTGGGCGGGCTTTTTCAGCTGCGGGGAGCGGCTGCGTCCAAAAAACGGAGAACAATAATAATGAAGAACACCATTGGCTTGCTGTCGTTGACCTTGTGCGCCCCTGTCATGGCGCAGGATCAAGGCTTTTTTGAAGATTCCAGCACGGATCTGCTGCTGCGCAACTACTACTTCAACCGCGACTTTCGCGACCCTGGGGCGACCAAAAGCAAGGTCGATGAGTGGGCGCAAGGCTTTATCCTCAAGTTCAGTTCGGGCTTTACCCCAGGCGTTGTCGGATTCGGGGTGGATGGCATTGCCATGCTCGGCGTCAAGCTCGACAGCAGCCGCGAGGCCAGTGGTTCGGAGCTGCTGCCGGTGCGCAGCAATGGGCGCGCCGCAGACAATTTCAGCCGTGCCGGGGTGGCGGCAAAAATGCGCTTCTCGGCCACTGAAATCAAAGTCGGTGAACTGATGCCGGACGTGCCGGTACTGCGCTATGACGACGGTCGTCTGCTCCCGCAAACCTTTCGCGGGGCGATGCTGGTGTCCAAAGAGATCGAAGGGCTGGCGGTACAGGCTGGCCAATACCGCAAGGTCAGCCTGCGTAACTCCTCGGACATGCAAGAGCTGTCGACGTGGGCCGCACCGGGCGTGACATCTGACCGTTTTAACTATGCGGGGGCAGATTATCGCTTCAACGAGCAGCGTACCCAGGTGGGTGTCTGGCATTCGCAACTCAAAGACATCTACCAGCAGAGCTACTTCAACCTGCTGCATAAGCAGCCGGTGGGCGACTGGGTATTGGGCGCCAACCTGGGCTACTTCATCGACAAGGATGACGGCAGCGCGCGCATCGGCAACGTCAGCAGCCGCACGGCGTACGGCCTGTTTTCCGCCGCGACGGGCGGGCACACGCTGTACCTCGGTGTGCAGAAAGTGAGCGGCGACACCAGCTGGATGTCGGTGTACGGCAGCAGCGGGCGAACCCTGGGCAACGACATGTTCAACGGCAACTTCAGCAACGCGGACGAACGTTCGTGGCAAGTGCGTTACGACTACAACTTTGCCGCCATGGGCGTACCGGGCTTATTGGCAATGGTGCGATATGGTCACGGCGACAATGCCACCACCAAGCAAGGCACCAACGGCAAGGAATGGGAGCGCGATACCGAGATCGGTTACACCGTTCAGAGTGGCAGCTTCAAAAACCTCAGCCTGCGGGTCAACAACTCCACCAACCGGCGCACCTTCAATAGCGACTTTGACCAAACCCGCGTAATCATCAGCTACCCGTTGTCGATGTAATACCCCGGTACTCAACCCGCCCTGTAGGAGCGAGCTTGTCTCGCGATCTGTTGATGTTGAAAAGATCGCGAGGCAAGCTCGCTCCTACAGGGTTTTGAGGTCGATCTGGGCTACTATGTCGGCCCCCTGTTTTCTGGAAGCCGCCTGGATGAGCAAGCCCGGCCAACTGGTGCTGATTGCACTGCGCAAAATGATTGCCTCGGGCGAGCTGGCCGCAGGCGAACGTCTGATGGAAATCCCTACCGCTGAACTGTTCGGTGTCTCACGTATGCCGGTGCGCATGGCGTTTCGCACGCTGGAGCAGGAAGGCTTGCTGGTGCGTTTTGGCGGTCGCGGGTTTCAGGTGCGTTCGGTCAGTGCCAATGACATCGCCGGTGCTGTCGAGGTGCGCGGGGTTCTTGAAGGGTTGGCGGCGCGTCTGACCGCTGAGCGCGGGCTTTCGCCAGAAGGCCGGGCAGCCCTTGAGCTGTGCCTGCTGCAAGGCGACGAGCTGTTCGATAAAGGCTTTGTGACCGAAGATGACCTTGAGGCCTATCACGACCTCAACATGCGCTTTCATCAGGTGATTATTGAGGGCAGTCACAACCCGGCGATTGCCGATGCGCTGGCGCGCAATGATCATTTACCGTTTGCCTCGGTCACGGCGCTGGCGGTTGATCGCAAAGACATGGCCCGCGAGTATCGACGCTTCAATTACGCGCACATGCAGCACCATTCGGTGTTCGATGCGCTGGTCAATGGCCAGGGTGCTCGCGCTGAAGCCATGATGCGCGAGCACGCCAATGCCACGTTGCGCTATGCCGAGATTTTCAGCTCGGCAGTGGCCAGTGAGCGGATGCGGGTGATTCTGCGCGCCGACTAGATATCCAGCACCAGCAGCGGCGATTTCGAGCGTGAGCAGCACGGCGTGAACTGGTTGTTGCACGCCTGTTCCTCTTCGGTCAGGAACATGTCGCGGTGGTCGGGTATGCCCTCCAGCACATTGGTCAGGCAGGTGCCGCACACGCCTTGTTCGCACGACATGGGGATGTCGATGCCATGGCTTTCCAGCACCGCCACCACGGTTTTGTCGGCCGGGATTTCGATGATCTGGCCGCTGCTCGCGACTTTGACGCTAAAGCTGCCATCGTGGCTGCTGTCGATGGCTGCGGCGGCGAAGTATTCGCGGTGCAAGCGGTCTTCTGCCCACCCTTGGACGCGTGCACTGTCCAGTACGTGTTGCATAAAACCAGCGGGTCCACACACGTAGAGATGCACATCAGGTTGCGGATTGGCCAGCACTTGGGCGGCGTTCATGAGCGTCTCGGGTTGTTCATCAAAATGCACGAACACGCGGTCCGCGAACGCTGAGTGGCGAATGCGCTCCACAAAAGCTGCGCGGTCGCTGGAGCGGGCGCAGTAGTGCAGCTCGAAGTCAGCATTGCTGTGGGCCAGGCGCTCGGCCATGCACAGAATCGGGGTGATGCCGATGCCGCCCGCAAACAGCAGGCTGCGCCGGGCTTCGTGGACGAGCGGGAACAAGTTGCGCGGCTCGCTGATCTGCAAGCGGTCGCCAGTATTGATTTGCTCGTGCAGGTGTTGAGAGCCGCCGCGTGAAGCCGGGTCCTTGAGCACGCCAATCAGGTAGCGATGGCGTTCATCCGGGTGGTTGCACAGTGAGTACTGACGAATCAACCCGTCGGGCAAGTGCACGTCAATGTGCGACCCGGCGCTGAAAGCGGGCAGGGGGCTTTCATCGAGACGTGCCAGTTCATAACTGCAAATCCCATGGGCTTCGGTTTTGCGCGAAACAACCTGCACTTCAATCATGGCTGGATCCTCACCACGCTTTCGGCGGCCTCGCGTTCGCTGGCGATGATGCGTTCCAGGACGCGACGCGACTGCACGCCGCCCGAGTCGATATTGAGCTTGAGCAGGGCGCGATGCGGGTGATCCAGCAGGTTTTGTTGCTGGCGTTCGAGCATTTCCAGGTCTTCGCTGAAAATCTTGCCCTGGCCCTCACGGATCGTCGCTGTGAGCGCTTGATCCTGCGGGTTGAAGTTGCGCGCCATGCCCCAGAAATACCAGATCGAGGTGTCGGTTTCGGGGGTAATAAAGTCCACCACGATGCTTGATGCCTTGGCCTGCGCCGGGGCGTGATAACCACCTTTGCCCGCATGGGCCACGCCGACTTCGATCAGCACATGGCTGGGGGGTGTGAAACGGCAGATCTGCCAGCGGTCCACCGGTACATCATCGGCCAGGTTGTTGCCGCGCAACGCCATGCGCCAGAACGGCGGGGCCATGATGTTTTCCATGTGCCGGGCGGTGACCACTTCGTTGCCTTCGACGGTGGTTACCGGCGGGGCTTCGTCAATTTCCTTCTGGCCGATGCTGGACGCGTGCACGTAGGTTTCATGCGTCAGGTCCATCAGGTTGTCGATCATCAGGCGGTAATCGCAACCGATATGAAACAACCCGCCGCCGTAGGCCCATTCATCGCTGACGGCCCACTCCAGGTGGTGGATCAGATCGGGGTCGGCTTTGTCCTGTTCGCCCGGCCATACCCAGATAAACCCGTAGCGCTCGACCACAGCAAAGGTCTTGTTGCAGGGGAAGCCGCGAACGCGCTGGCCGGGCATCTCGACGGTCTTGCCGTCGCAACCCATCACCAGGCCGTGGTAGCCGCACACCAGGTTGCCGTTGTCGACATACCCCAGCGAGAGCGGGGCACCGCGATGGGGGCAAAAGTCTTCGACGGCCGCGACTTTGTTTTCCAGGCCGCGATAAAAAACCATCTTTTCACCGCAAATCTGCCGACCCAGCGGCTTGTCGTCGATTTCGTCGGGGGTGCAGGCGACGTACCACGTATTTTTTGGATACATACCAATCTCCAGATCAGGTGTTATTGCTTTTATGGATCCATTAGGCGGGATTGGTCTTGGGTGAGTCAATTTGTAATCAGTGAATAACAGTCGATTTAGGCGATTAACGAACACAAAATTGGGTGCGGCGTGTATTTAGTGGATCCATTGCAAGGGCGCTGCGTGCTGTGGCGACACCGTGCGGCTAAATGTCTCGCAGGCGTCACTCGATGTTCACCGTCATACCGTCAAGAACGCTATAGAATGCCGCCCCGTGTGGTTCTGGCTATGCTTCTGGCACCGGGGCGTGTTGTGTGTGCAGCGCGTGACCGCCAGTGCAGCAAAAAGAACCTGTCAGCTTCCCGAATGCGAGTAGAACACCCCATAAATGAGCAGCCATGGCGCAACACCTCAGGCAAATTGGCAACCTGTCATCGCATTGGCGCTGGCCGCCTTTGTGTTCAATACCACTGAATTTGTCCCCGTCGGCTTGCTGAGTGCCATTGGCGCCAGCTTCGACATGACCACCGCCAGCGTCGGGTTGATGCTGACGATTTACGCGTGGGTGGTCTCCCTGACCTCGCTGCCGATCATGCTGCTGACGCGTAACGTCGAGCGCCGAAAGCTGCTGCTGTCGTTGTTCGTCATCTTTATCGTCAGCCACTTGCTGTCCAGCGTCGCCACCCATTTCGGCATTTTGCTGCTCAGCCGGATTGGCGTGGCCTTGTCCCACGCGCTGTTTTGGTCGATCACTGCATCCCTGGCCGTGCGCATGGCGCCGGAAGGCAAGCAGGTGCAGGCATTGGGTTTGCTCGCCACCGGTACTTCGCTGGCCATGGTCCTGGGCGTGCCCCTGGGTCGCTTGCTGGGTGAGGCAATGGGCTGGCGTACCACGTTCTTGGTGATCGCCGGGTTGGCGTCCTTGCTGGTGCTGTGGCTGTTCAAGACCTTGCCGCTGCTGCCGAGCCAGAACTCGGGGTCGCTGAGAAGCTTGCCGGTATTGTTCAGGCGGCCTGCGCTGGTGGCGGTTTACGTGCTGACTGCGGTGGTGATCACCGCGCAATTCACCGCTTACAGCTACATCGAGCCGTTCGTGCAGAGCGTAGCGGGCATGAGCGGCACCATCGTGACCACCACCCTGTTGCTGTTCGGCGGCGCCGGGATCATTGGCTCGCTGTGCTTCAGCCTGTTCCACAAATACAACCCGCACCTGTTTCTGCTGATCGCCATCGGCTTGTTGGCGCTGTGCCTGCTCCTGCTGTTGCCGGCCAGTGGTTGGGTCGAATCGTTGAGTGTCCTGAGCATTATCTGGGGCATGTCGATCATGGGCTTTGGTCTGGCCCTGCAATCGAAAGTGCTGACCCTGGCGCCGGATGCCACTGACGTCGCCATGGCGATGTTCTCGGGCATCTACAACATCGGTATCGGCGGCGGTGCGCTGCTGGGCAGTTGGGTCGGCAGCCACTTGGGTTTCTCGTACATCGGTTTGATCGGCGGCACGCTGGCCGGTTTGGCCCTGGCCGCCTACACATGGACGATGTACCGGGTTGCCCGTTCAGAAGCCGCGAATGCCCCTTAATGCCCTTGAACTGAGTGGCGGGGCCGCAGGGCCAGCATCACCGCAGCACAACCTGCCATCAACACGCAGGTGATGATGAACACGGCGGGCATGCCGAAATGCCCGCCGACAAAGCCGCCAGTCAATGGCCCGAGCACCTGGCCGATGTACTGGCAGGACGTTGAGTAGCCGAGCATGTGCCCGGCGACTTTGTCGGGCACAGAGTGGCGAATGATCGCGGCGATCCCCGGCAGTAACCCGCCCAGCGCCAACCCCATCAGAAAACGCAGCCCCACCAGCTGCCATTCATTGGTCACGAACGCCTGAGGAATCAGCAGCAGGGCGGCCACGCTCATGCACCCCGTGACGACTTTCCAGTGGCCAATGCGATCGGCCAATTTACCCACCCGCGATGCCGACAAAACGCTGGCCAGCGCGGTGGCGGACATGACCACGCCCGCCATCAGGGTGACATCTTGGGTGTGCAACTGGATCAAGTACACGGTGATGATGGGTTCAATGGACATGATCGCGAACATCATCAGGCCCGCCACGACAAACATGGTCATGACCGGGCGTTTGTCCGCGATTGCGCTCCACGCGCTGGCCGCTGTGGCTTTAGGCGTACCGGCGGCAGGCTTGCGGCGGGGCACTTCTTTCATCAGGAACAACGTGGCGAGGAAGGTGATAAAGATCAGCCCGCCGGCCAGAAAGAAGGTGTTGCGGATGCCCACCAACGGCGGGAGCAGCCCGCCAATCAGCGGCCCGGTGAGGTTGCCGGCCATGATCCCCGACGCCAGCATGCCCAGCGCCCAACCCGAGCGCGATTTTGGCGTTTGTGTGGCCACCAGGATGGTTGCACCCGACGCGTAGCCTCCGAGCAAACCGGCCAACAGCCGCAAGCCGACCAGTTGGTAAATGTTTTCGGCCAGACCAATCAATGACATGGCGATGGCCATGCCCAGGCTTGCGCGAATCAGCATCAACTTGCGCCCGTAACGATCCCCCAGGCGGCCCCACAACGGTGCCGTCAGGGCTGCCGTCAAAAACGTTGCGCCAAAGGCCATGCCAGACCACTGCACGATAGCCGCCGGGTCGCTGACCCCCAGTTGCTCGACGTACAACGGCAGAAAGGGCAGCAACAAGGTCATGGCAATAATAGTGGTGAATGCGCCGAACACACTGACAGCCAGGTTGCGCTGCCAGTTGACCTCGACAGGAGGTTCATCCAGCGGGTTCGAGTGTGCTTGGCTGGTCATGGCGGTGCCCGGTAATGGAGGTCAGGTGAAGATAAAGAAAGGCATTCCATAAATAAAATTCATGTTTTTTATAGACTGGATTCCGCGTAGGAATGGGCTTGCGCATATGTCTTTGTGTAGGAGCGAGCTTGCCTCGCGATCTTTTGATCTTTTAAAAGATCGCGAGGCAAGCTCGCTCCTACGGTTTGGGGAATGGTCAGGGGGCTTGCAGCACGTAACGCAACGAGGCGGGCAGGGTTTCGCCGTGACTCATGCCATCGAAAGTGTGGTAGTCAACGG
The DNA here is from genome assembly GCF_045830615.1 of Pseudomonas helleri. Classification (NCBI taxonomy): domain Bacteria; kingdom Pseudomonadati; phylum Pseudomonadota; class Gammaproteobacteria; order Pseudomonadales; family Pseudomonadaceae; genus Pseudomonas; species Pseudomonas helleri. Next base: position 2,468,758 of record NZ_CP174501.1, read on the forward strand.
TGAGCCCTGGCAGGCCGCTCAATTGGCTTTTGAGCGCTTGCATGCGCTGATCCGGTTGCCCGATGTTCGGCCCGCGCGGGTTGCCGGGTTCGGCAGTGCCGCGCATCAACAGCAGGTGCGGTTGATGGCCTTTGAGGCGTTGCTTGAAGTCCGCATCCACGTTGATGTCGGTCCACCACAGTGACGGACTGGCCGCGGCGTAGTGGGCAAACTCGCCCGGCCGGTTGAGCAGGGCGTGCAGCACCAACAGGCCGCCATACGAGTGGCCCCACAAGGTTTGCTGGTGCAGATTGATCGGCGCCTGGGCGGCAACCGCCGGGCGCATGCGCTCGCGCAGCAGGTCGAGGAAGACGTCAGCGCCGCCGCTGGGTTGCTCGGTCAGCGGGTCGGTTTGCCGGGCGGCGCCCGGTCTGTTCGGGGTGTAGTCATAGGTTCGGGCGTTGCGCTCAATGCGCAGCGGCGTCTGGTAACCAATGGCCACCAGCAGCGGCGCTTTACCGTCCGCCAACGTATTGAGCAACTGAGGGTCCAGCGCACCCATTGCGGCATTGCCATCGAGCATCCAGACCACCGGATAGCCGTCTTTGGGCGGTGCGCTGGCGGGGCGGCCAATCCACAGTTGGTAGTGGCGCTGGCCGTCAGCAGAGTCCAGCAGTAGCGAGCTGAAACTGTATTTGAGGTCTTTGCGCTGCAGCAGGCTGGTGTCCATGGGCTGGTCAGGCGCAGGTCGGGCCTGAGCGGCCTGCACGGGCAGGGCCAGTGCAAGCAGCAGCGCCAGAGGGAGGATCATCGTTCTCATCAGGCGATCTCGTTATGGCTCAGAACGACGCGGTCAGGCTGGTGAACAGCGTACGGCCGGGCTCGTTGTAAGTCGCGGCACCGGCACCTTCGATGTTGGCCACACCTTGGGCGTTGCCTTCGCGGTACAAACGCTTGTCAAACAGGTTCTCGACGCCTGCGGTGATGCTCAGGTGACGGGTGATGGCGTAGGTGCCGCTGATACCGGCGATGGCGTAAGGTGCCAACTGGTTGTTGGCGGTGCCTGTGACGCGTTCGCCGTGGTAGTCGAATTTTTTCGGCGTTTGTTTGCCGTACCAGGCCACGCTAGCTTGCAGCGACAGGTCCTGGGTGGCCTGCCAGTCCAGCATCGAGTTCAGGGTGTAGCGCGGGGTCACCGACAGGTAATCACCGGTTTGCTTGTTTTTCGATTGCAGCATGTAGGTGAAGTTGTTGGTCCAGGTCACTTGCGCTGACAGCGGTAAAGTCAGGGTACCTTCAAGGCCTTCAACCAGAGCCTTGGGCACGTTTTCCCACTGATAGATCCCGGCATTGGCATAAGAGCCCGTGCCGCCCACGGCCTGGCCGATTGGCGACAGGCCGGATTCGATCTTGTTTTTGTAGTCGTTGCGGAAGTAAGTCAGACCCGCGACAACGCCTTCGTTGTTGTACTCAATGCCCAGCTCTTTGTTGACGCTGGTTTCAGCCTTGAGGTCGGCGTTGCCTTGCAGGTAGCAACTGGTCGTTTGCCCATAGCAACCCTGACCGCGGCTATACAGCAGATAGTCCGGGTTCAACTGGTACAGGTTGGGTGCCTTGTAGGCGCGGGCGATACCGGCTTTAAGGGTTACGGTGTTGGTCAATTCGTGTGACAGGTTGAGCGATGGGCTCCAGTTGTTGCCCACGATGCTGTGGTGATCCAGGCGCAAGCCCGGGGTCAGCATGGTGCCGGGCAGCAGCTCGATATTGTCGGCCGCAAACAGCGAGAAAATCTGCGCCGAAGAGCTGGTGCTACGGTTGGTGCTGGTCAAGCCCGGAACCGCGCCTCCTTCGGTGGTCAGTTGGGTGTTGGCGCTGGGGTCATCGAGTTTTTGCTGTGTCCACTCGGTGCCCAGGGTCAAGGTCTGATCCAGCCCCGCGTGCAATGGCAAGTTAAGCTCGCCATGGGCGGTCAGGTCCTTGAGTACGGCGGTGTAGAAGCCTCTGTTGCTGAAGATGCCTTCGGTACCCCCGGCCAAGCCTTCGTTGATCCGCGTGTTGCGGGTTTTTTCGTATTGCAGGTAGGCCATGCTGCTGCCGAAATCCCATTCACCGCGATGGGTCAGCGCATAGGTCTCGCGGTACGTACGGTTGGTTTCATGGCCCAGCAGGCTTTTTACGTAAGCGTTGCTGTTGGTGTTTTGCGTGTCGCCGGTATAGATGTTGCCCTGGCGGCTGAAGCCCGCTTCGAACTCCAGAGTCTGCTGCGGGGTCAGGTGCCAGCTCAGCAAGCCGTTCACGTCTTTGTTGCGCACACCTTCACGGCCAGCGGGCAGGGTGCCGACCTGGTTACCGGTGCGCAGTGATTCGTGGCCCTGGTTGATGTCCCAGTCATCCGGGTCGGTCTTGGCGATGTTACCGTACACCCGGTAGCTCAGGTTCTCGGTCAGCGGGCCGTTCAGACCGAAACTCATGCGCTCGGTGGCGCCTTCATCCTTGTGGGTCGGGAAATTGCTGTAGACCGTGGCTTCGCCGTGGGTTTCAGCCCCGGCCTGCTTGGTGATGATATTGACCACCCCGCCAGCTGCGCCGTTGCCGTACAACGCAGCGGCCGGGCCACGCAATACCTCTATGCGTTCGACCTGATCGGCCGGCACCCAGTTGGTGTCGCCGCGACTGTCCCGCTCACCGCGCCAGCCGTAACGCACGGAGTTACGGCTGTTGACCGGCTTGCCGTCCACCAGAATCAGGGTGTTTTCCGGGCCCATGCCCCGGATGTCGATCTGGCGGTTGTTGCCGCGCTGGCCGCTGGTGGAGTTACCCGTCAGGTTGACCCCCGGCATGGTGCGAATGATCTGTGACAGGTCATTGGCCGGAGGGCGCTTTTTGATGTCTTCTGCGGTGATGATCGACACGCCGGGCATCTGCTTGGTTTCTTCCAGAGCAGTGGCGACGACGTTGGTGTTTTCGAGTTCCAGCGCCGCAGGCGTGGTGTCCTGAGTCGCAGCCTGAACGGAGCTGGTCAGCAGCCAGCAACTGGACAACACAAAAGGGGCGAAAGGGCGCAGCGCATGTAACGACATCGGGTGATCTCCGAGACAACCAGATACAAGAAGATCACGAATGATAATGACTGCTAATTGAGAGTAAAGCGCATTAACTTTCTAAACACTTCTGGGCAGGCAGCAACAGGTGCATGCACAAACCGGTCTCGCCGTTAGTCGCCCACAGGCGCCCTTGTTGCAGCTCGATGGCGCGCTGGGCAATGGCCAGGCCCAGGCCATATCCTTCGCCGATCGAACCTTTGAGGCGCTGATACGGCACAAACAGGTTGGGCAGGTCTTCTTCTTCCACGCCGGGCCCCTGATCTTGCAGGCACAAATGCCAGGCATCGCCTTCGCGCCAGCCGCTGAGGGTGACGTTGCCATCTGGCGGCGAATAGCGAATGGCGTTGCGCAACAGGTTTTCCAGGGCCTGTGCCAGGCTGTCGAGGTGCACTTGCACATAACACTCGGTGCCCAACAGGCAAGGCAAACGCTCGGCTGACCAGCCACTTTCAAAGCAGGCGTCTTCGCACAAGGCTTCCCACACCGACAGCACCAGCACTGGCTCGCTGGGCAGTTGCGTGCGCTCGGTGTCCATCCAGGCCAGGTTAAGGGTGTCTTCGAGCAAGCGCTGCATGTCGTCGATTTCGCGGTCCAGTCGCTGGCGCAACTGCTGCGCCGGTAACTGGCTGTCATGGGCGATGCGCAGACGTGCCAGCGGTGTGCGCAATTCGTGACTCAGGGTACGCAACAACAAACGCTGCTGATTCAGGCTTTGGCGCAAGCGGCTGGCCATGTGTTCGAAGGCTTGAGCCAGCTCGCCCAACTCATCGCGGCGCTTGATCAACGGCAAAGGCACTTCGCTGTCCAGGTCATCTGCGCGCAAGGCATCGGCGCGATCACGCAAGCGATTGAGCGGCACCACCAGGTTTCGGTACAGCAGCAGGCCGAGCAGTGCGGCGAGCAAGGTTGGCATCACGCCGTGACTGAGCACATGGGTCCACGGCGTAAGGCCGCTGGGCAACAGGCGCTCGGGCAACTGGATAACCAACTGTCCTTGCTCGGGATGCGTGGGGAACGGAATGCTGACATAGGGCAGTTCGTCCTGCAGGCGTCGGCTCATGGGCCAATGCAGTTGGCGCATAAAAGTCAGCTGGCGATAAATCTCGGGCGTCAGCGGGGTGTTGCTCAAGCTTTCCAGGTGCGGCCCCAGCACCGTGACCCAGGTGTTCTCTTTGGCGGCAACTTGCCGGGTAAAGCGCTGCAGTGCGTCACGGTCCTGTTGCTGCCAAATGTCTTCGGCCTGCTGGGCATACTCGGCCAGGTAATCGCGCTCTTCAGGCGTCAGAAAGTAGGTCTGGCGTTCAGTCGACAGGCCCCAGATCCAGATGATCCAGGTCAGCAGCAAACAAAAACTGACTTGTATCAGCGCCAGCTTCCACAGCAAGGGGTGACGGCGCATCAGTGTTTTTCCGTGTCGACCAGAATATAGCCTTGGCCTCGTATCGACTGGATCTGAATATGCTGCGCGCCGATCGCCGCCAGCTTGCGCCGGACATTGCACACGTGCACGTCGAGGCCACGGTCCAGTCGCGTGTAGATACGGTGCAACACCTGCTGATATAGAAACGCCTTGCTCAAGGGTTCGCCGCCGTGTTCATGCAAGGTGAGCAGCAGCCTGAACTCCGAGCCGGTAAGCCCGGCCAGTTCGCCGTTGTGCAGCACATCCTGGGCGCTCTCATCAAAGATCATTGAGCCGTACTCACGCTCAACCGCAACTGGCTTGAACATGGCCATGCGCCGCAGCAGCGCATCGGTGCGCGCGTCCAGTTCGGCCAGGCTAAAGGGTTTGGGCAGGTAATCATCGGCACCACGGGTAAAGCCGGTGATGCGGTCCTGTTCATTGCCCAGGGCCGACATCAGCATCACCGGCACATTTTGCTGGCTGCGCAGGGCTTCGAGCAGCGACAAGCCGTCAATGCCGGGCAACATGATATCCAGCAGCACCAGATCAAAAGAGCGTTGTTGCAGGGCGTTGAGGCCCTGAATGCCATCCGGGCAACTGGTGACGGCAAAGCCGCGCTGCAACAGATGACGTTCGAGGTCGTGGCGAAGCAGGAAATCGTCTTCGACCAGCAGCAGGTGGGTGGGGCTAGGCATAGGAGAAGGGTATCAATGAGAATATTTCACATTCGCGAATATCCCATTAATACCGATGCTGCGCAATTGCTATGACGGACAGGATGAGAGTTGTCATCTGTCTAGCCCGGTGGATGCACAGCGGATCTGATCAACTACAGGTCGGATTCGCACAAAAAGGCCGGTCTTGCTTCTGTTCGAATGATCCTCAACGGCCGGCCCCGCAGGCGGCTTTCAAGTGCGATCACCGACAAGGGTACCTGACATGCAAATGCCTAAAACCATCCAGATCAAGAACGGCGAAAAAGTCACCCCAACGTTCTCGGCCCAGGAGTACGCCCATCGCCAGGCCAAGCTGCGTGCCTACATGGCGCAGAACAATATCGATGCAGCGGTGTTTACCTCGTACCACAACCTCAACTATTACAGTGACTTCCTGTACTGCTCGTTTGGCCGTAACTACGCACTGGTGGTCACGCAGGACCGCGTGGTAACCATCAGCGCCAACATCGATGGCGGCCAGCCCTGGCGCCGGACCGTGGGCACCGACAACATCGTTTACACCGACTGGCAGCGCGACAACTACTTTGTCGCCATCCAGCAAGCGTTGCCCAAGGCCGGGCGCATCGGGATCGAGTTCGATCACATGAATTTGCTCAATCGTGACAAGCTCGCCAGCCGTTACCCGCAAGCAGAGTTTGTCGACATCGCCGCCCCCTGCATGCGCCTGCGCATGATCAAATCGGCCGAAGAACACGCGATTATTCGTCATGGCGCGCGTATCGCCGATATCGGCGGCGCGGCGGTTGTCGAGGCCTTGGCCGATCAGGTGCCGGAATACGAAGTAGCGCTGCATGCGACCCAGGCCATGGTCCGGGAAATTGCCCGCACCTTCCCGGACTCTGAATTGATGGACAGCTGGACCTGGTTCCAGTCCGGCATCAACACCGATGGCGCACACAACCCGGTGACCACCCGTAAGGTCAACAAAGGCGACATTCTGAGCCTGAACTGCTTCCCGATGATTGCCGGTTACTACACCGCGCTGGAGCGTACGTTGTTCCTGGATCATTGCTCTGACGCACACCTGCGCCTGTGGGAAGTGAACGTCAAGGTGCATGAGGCCGGGCTCAAGCTGATCAAGCCGGGCATGCGCTGCTCGGACATTGCCCGGCAGTTGAATGAGATCTTTCTGGAACACGATTTGCTGCAATATCGCACCTTTGGTTACGGCCATTCGTTTGGCACCTTGAGCCACTACTACGGGCGTGAAGCCGGGCTGGAGCTGCGTGAAGACATCGACACGGTGCTGGAGCCAGGCATGGTGGTGTCGATTGAGCCGATGATCATGATTCCCGAAGGCCGCCCCGGTGCCGGCGGGTATCGCGAACACGACATTTTGATCGTGAACGAACAGGGCGGTGAAAACATCACCCATTTCCCGTATGGCCCGCAGCACAACATCATCAAGAAATAAAACACCTGTAGCCGCTGCCGCAGGCTGCGCAACCCATCGCAGCCTGCGGCAGCGACTACAAAGCCCTGCTCAACGCATGCGCGCCTCAGACGTGCAGCGTTTCTGACCCATTACCCCTGCCAACAAGAACACAATGAGGGTATTTGTCATGTCCACCGTCTCGTCCACGCTTTCCTTGACCGCCGAACAACAGCTCGAACTCAGCAGTGAACGCAAGGCCTTGCGCCGCGCCGCCACCGCCAGTTTTCTGGGCAATTTTGTCGAGTGGTTTGATTACGCTGCGTATGGCTACCTGGCGACCATCATCGCCTTGACGTTCTTCCCGCAGACCGATGCGGCAACCGGTCTGCTGGCAACCTTCGCGGTGTTTGCGCTGTCGTTTATCGTGCGTCCCATCGGCGGGCTGGTATGGGGCCATTTTGGCGACAAATACGGGCGTCGCAGCGCCTTGGCCTGGTCGATTTTGATCATGACTGTCTCGACCTTTTGCATTGGCTTGTTGCCGGGTTACAACCACATCGGCCTGTGGGCTCCGGCGCTGCTGTTGTTGATCCGGCTGGTGCAGGGCTTTTCGGCCTCCGGTGAGTACGCGGGGGCTTCGGCGTTTTTGGCCGAGTACGCCCCTCAGGGCAAACGCGGCTTTTACACCAGCATTGTCCCGGCGAGCACCGCCGCCGGGCTGTTGTTCGGTGCGATATTTGTCGCGGGTCTGCATGCGCTCATGACCGTTGAAAACCTCCACGACTGGGGCTGGCGCTTGCCGTTCTTGCTGGCCGCGCCGTTTGGTCTGGTCGGGCGTTATATCCGCGTCAGCTTGCAGGATTCTCCCAAGTTCCTGGAAATGGAAAAACGCCTTGAGGCCAAGGAATGCGCGACCCACGCGCCGATTCGCGAATTGCTCACGGTGCATCGCCGTGCAGTGGTCATCGGGATCGGCGTGACCTGCTTGAATGCCGTGGCGTTTTACCTGTTGCTCAGTTACATGCCGACCTACCTGTCGACAGAAATGGGCATGAGTGAAAGCGATTCATTTATCGCTTCTACCGTGTCTTTGGCGACCTATATCGGCTTGATCTTTCTGATGGGCAAACTGTCCGACCGCTACGGCCGCAAGACCATGCTGGTGGCGGCATCGGTACTGTTTTTGCTGCTGACCTTTCCGCTGTTCGGGATGCTCGGTAACCCGTCGCTGGTGGTGATTTTGATGATTCAGATTGCTTTCGGGGCGATTCTGGCGATGAACGACGGTACCTTGCCGTGTTTCCTGGCCGAGATTTTCCCGACACGGGTGCGCTTCAGCGGTTTTGCCTTCAGCTTTAACATCGCCAATGCCGTGTTTGGCGGCACCGCGCCGTTTATCGCGACCTGGCTGATCCAGCTGACGGGTAACAAAATGGCCCCGGCCTGGTACTTGTTGGCGGCAGCCGCTGTGGCCTTGATCGCGATGCTCGCCAGCCGCGAGACCGCGTACAAGGCATTGCAGGATTAACAAAAAAACGCGCGGGTTTCTGTTGGAGCGAGCTTGCCTCGCGATCTTTTAAACATTCAAAAGATCGCGAGACAAACTCGCTTCTACGTCTGCGGGATCAGTGCAACGCTACTTGCTTACGCTCGCCAACCGGCGAGACGCCGAACAGGCGGCTGTAGCATTTGGAGAAATGCGCCGCCGAGACAAAGCCGCAGGCGAGGGCGATGTCACGCACTTGCGACTCGCTGCGCAGCAACAAGGTACGGGCGCGGGCCAGACGCAGTTCCAGGTAGTACTGGCTTGGCGTGCGTTGCAGGTGTTTGTTGAACAGGCGCTCCAACTGGCGCACCGACACGTCATTGAACCGGGCCAGGTCTTCAAGGCTGACCGGTTCTTCCAGGTTGGCTTCCATAATCGCCACTACCTGGCTGAGCTTGGGCTGCGAAGTCCCCAGCTTTTGCCGCAAAGGCACGCGCTGTTGCTCTTGCGCGCCTCGGGCCCGATCGCACAACAGCAGTTCGGCAGCGTGGGCGGCGATCTCCCGGCCACCCGGTTCACGGGCGATCAATTGCAAGGTCATGTCCATGGACGCGACGCCGCCGGAGCAGGTGAAGCGGTCGCGGTCCATTTCGAACAACTGGTTTGAAATGATGATCCCGGGGAAGTGGTCTTTGAGGGTTTCAATGTCTTCCCAGTGGATGGTGCAGCGATAGCCCTTGAGCAAGCCCGCACGGGCCAGCCAGTAACTGCCGGTACAAATGCCCCCCAGGGTGACTTTTTCGTGGGCCAGCTTGCGCAACCAGTTAAGCAAAGGCCGACTGCTGAGATGAGACACGATCGGGTTTGAGCCCACCACCAGCAATATGTCCAGTTTTGGTGCGTCGCCAATGGCGTAGTCGGGCAGGATGCGCATGCCGTTGCTTGCGGTCACCGGGTCCAGGTTGTGGGCGATGATTACCGAGCGGAACAACTCGCGCCGCGCCGCCATATTGGCCATGCGCAGGGTCTCAATCGCCGAGGCAAAACCGATAGTGGTGAAGTTCGGTATCACTAAAAAACCCACGGTTTTCGCCGTGGGCACATTAATCGACGAGCCTGTAACAGGTGCTGGCATTCCAAGGTTCCTTCTTACGCTCCAGGACGCGTCTAGCGTCGGGGTTTTCGCAGTTCGTTGCAGTCCCGATTAAACAACCTGCAATGTGCTGGAGCGTAGCCAAGCATTTGTTATGCCAGCAGATGAACGTGCGTTGCGGCGTGTGGTGTGATCCGGGTCAAGTGATGTCATTTTGTTATCAGGTACAACCACCCATGAGGAGTTCATAAAAATAATGGTCCGCACCGAGGGGTCCACCCCAGGTCGGCGCCTTAAAGGAATAACGCCATGGTTTTAACCTTCCCGCGTCTGGCCATAGCCGGTCTGACGCTGATGAGTACCTTTGCAGCCTGCGCCAATGAGCCGACTCCGGCAGTTGGCAGCGCCCCCCAACCCACGCAGACCGAGCGCGGCCAGTATGTTGCCCAACTGGGTGACTGCATCGCTTGCCACACCGCTAAAGGCGCTGCGCCCATGTCTGGTGGTCTGGCGCTGAAAACCCCGATGGGGACCATTTACTCGACCAACATCACCCCTGACCGCGACACAGGTATCGGCAACTACAGCTTTGAGCAGTTTGATGAGGTGATGCGCAAAGGCGTGACCCCGAGTGGGCAACACCTGTACCCGGCCATGCCGTACCCGTCTTACGCGAAGATGAGCGAAGGCGATATGCAGGACTTGTATGCCTACCTGATGCAGGGCGTAACCCCGGTCAAAAACGCCAACCTGGAATCTGAAATGAGCTTCCCGTTCAATCAGCGCTGGGGCCTGGCGTTGTGGAACATGATGTTCCTCGACACCCGGCCGTTTGTGCCCGATCCGGCCAGGACTGACGTGATCAACCGTGGCGCCTATCTGGTGCAAGGGCTTGGGCACTGCGGCTCATGCCATACGCCACGCGGGCTGGCTTTCCAGGAAAAAGCCATGAGTGATGCCGGCAGCAGTGGCAAGCACTACCTGGCTGGCGAGACGGTCGAGGAGTGGCAAGCGTTGAGCCTGCGTAACCTGTGGACGGTGCAAGACACTGTGCAATTGCTCAAGACCGGGCAAAACCGCTTCGCCACGGTCGCGGGCAACATGGTCGATGTGATTCACCACAGCACCCAGCATTTCACCGATGCTGACCTGACGGCCATTGCCAGCTATTTGAAATCGCTGCCAGCTGGCAAGGACGAGTTGCCGATGCCCGCAGTGGCCAACGCCCCGGCGCTTGCCCCTGATACCTTGTTCAGCAGCCGTGGCGGGCTGGGTTATACGCAGTTTTGCGCCGACTGCCACCGACCGGACGGCGGTGGGGTCAAAGGTATCTTCCCGCCTTTGAATGGCAACCCGAGCATCCTTTCGGCTAACCCGACCTCGTTGATGCATATCACCCTGACCGGCTGGCAAACCGCGCAAACGGTGGCTCATCCACGGGTCTACACCATGCCTGGCTTTGCAAGGCTGAGCGATGCCGAAATCGCTGAAATCCTGAGCTTTGTGCGCAGCAGTTGGGGCAATGACGCTGCGGCCATCAAGCCGGCGCAAGTGGCCAAAATGCGCAAGCAGCTCGACCCGCAGACCACTGATTCCAGCGCCTTTGAAACCCCGCGCCTGGCGAATCTGTTAAGCGCATCCAACGCCGATCAAGTGATACGCGGCATGCGTCTGCACCTGCAAACCAAGGCTTTGCTCCCGGATAACGTCGGCAATGCGCTCAATTGCACCAGTTGCCACTTGAATGCGGGCACTGTGGCGGATGGCTCGCCGTTTGTGGGTGTGTCCGCGTTCTTTCCGGGTTATGCGCCACGTGCGGGCAAGGAAATCACCCTGGAGGAGCGGATCAACGGCTGTTTCCGCCGTTCGATGGACGGCAAGCCGCTGCCCGTCGCGTCCCCTGACATGCAGGCTATGGTGGCGTATTTCGACTGGATGAAAATGAACACCGCCCCCGGCGATAAAGTGGCGGGCCGTGGGGTCGGCAAGATCGACCCGGGCATCAAGCCCAATGTCGACAACGGCAAAGTGGTGTATGTGCAGCAATGCGCGGTGTGCCACGGTGATGACGGCCAAGGCCTGAAACATGCGGATGGCAGCTATGTTTACCCGCCGTTGTGGGGCGATGAGTCGTTCAATATCGGCGCGGGTATGGCGCGTACCTACACGGCGGCGGCCTTTGTTAAGCGCAACATGCCGATCGGTTTTCACGAGAAATTCCCGTTGGGGCAGGGCGGCTTGTCAGATCAGGACGCGGTGGACGTGGCCGAGTACTTCTCGCACAAACCCCGGCCAGACTTCGTCGACAAGGCCAAGGACTGGCCCAAGGGCGGTAAACCGGTGGATGCGCGCTACTGAGTAAACCCGTGAAGGAGCGAGCTTGTCTCGCGATCTTTTAAAAGATCAAAAGATCGCGAGGCAAGCTCGCTCCTACAGGGCATTCGCCAGTGCGTGATATCAAACGTGCGGGGTGGTGTGGGGTTTTTCCTGTGGGCTGGCGTATTGCGGCTTGAGTACGCCGTGGTTGTCCAGCAACCAGGCGTCCATCACTTTACGCACCACCGGGCCGGCAACACGGCCACCGGCTTCACCGTTTTCAATCATTACCGAAATCACGATTTGCGGGTCTTCTGCCGGAGCAAAGCCGACGAACAAGGCGTTGTCACGGTTGCGCTCGGCGGTTTTCAAGCGGTCGTAACGCTCACCTTGCTTGATCGCCACCACTTGCGCCGTACCACTTTTACCGGCGATCCGGTATTGCACGCCCTGTGCCGCGGCCCGAGCGATGCCGCGCGGGTCATGCATCACCAATTGCATCGCGTGGTTAACCTGTTCCCACTCCTTGGGGTCGTGCAGCACGATGTTAGGCATCGGGTTTTCATCGACCGGCGGGGTGCTGTCGATGGTCTTGGCCAAGTGGGGACGGTTCCACACGCCTTTGTTGGCAATCAATGCCGTGGCTTGCGCCAGTTGCAGCGGCGTAACCTGCATGTAGCCCTGGCCGATGCCCAGAATCACTGTTTCACCGGGGAACCAGGCCTGGCGGCGGGTGCTGCGCTTCCATTCGCGGGACGGCATCAAGCCCGACGACTCTTCAAACATGTCCATCGAGACTTTCTGGCCCAGGCCGAACATCGACATGTAGTCGTGCATGCGGTCAATGCCCAGCTTGGACGCCAGATCATAGAAGTAGGTGTCGTTGGAGCGCATGATCGCCGCATTCAAGTCGACCCAGCCGTCGCCGCTGTGGTTCCAGTTGCGGTATTTGTGGTCAACATTGGGCAACTGGAAGTAGCCGGGGTCGAAGACCCGCGTCGAGGCTGAAATCACGCCGCTGTCCAGGCCGGCAATCGCCACTTCAGGCTTGATCGTCGAGCCCGGTGCATAGAGGCCACGCAAGGCCCGGTTGAACAGGGGTTTGTCGACCGAGTCACGCAGGGCCGAGTAATCCTTGGAACTGATGCCGGTCACAAACAGATTGGGGTCGAAGCTGGGCTTGCTGACCATCGCCAGCACTTCACCAGTTTTCGGGTCGATGGCGATGATGGAGCCGCGACGATCGCCCAAGGCTTCTTCGGCGGCTTCTTGCAGGTGGATATCCAGGCTCAGGACAATGTTTTTGCCCGCCACTGCGTCGTGGTGGCGCAGCACGCGCATCACCCGGCCCTGGGCATTGGTCTCGACTTCTTCAAAACCCACCTGGCCGTGCAGTTCGTGCTCGTAAAAGCGCTCGATGCCGGTTTTGCCAATCGACTGAGTGCCGCGGTACTCGGTGGGGTCCAGTTGCTTGGCTTCTTTCTCGTTGATGCGCCCGACATAGCCCACCGAATGGGCAAAGTGATCGCCCTGCGGGTAATGGCGAACGAACTGGGCTTCGACATCAATGCCCGGCAAACGGTACTGGTTGACCGCCAGCAGGGCGATTTGCTCTTCGGTCAGCTCGTACAGCAGGGTCGAGGGGTCAAACGGATGGCGGGCCTGCTTCATGGCCTTGGTGAATACCGCGCGGTCTTCTTCCGGCAAGTGCAGGATGCTCATCACGTTGTCCAGCACCTTGGCGGTGTCGCCAGCGCGTTCACGGGTGATGGTCATGTTGAAGCTGGGCTGGTTATCCGCCAGCAGCACGCCATTGCGGTCATAGATCAGGCCGCGTTCCGGCGGGATGGGCAGCACGTGAACCCGGTTGTTTTCAGACACGGTGGAGTTGTAATCGAACTCGGTGACTTGCAGAAAATACAGGCGGCCGATCAGCGTGCAACTGATCGCCAGGACCAGCAGGGCGCACGCAATCAGTCTTTTATTGACCAGCCGTTTCTCGGTGTCGTGATCTTTAAGAGGGATCGGCTCGGGCATGTTCCGGGTGTCTCATGTCAGTAAACAAAAGTGCAGCAGCCCGCAGGACGATAACGGGCAACAAAAGTCGGCGCACACCTTACCAAGAAGCTGGGATTCAAGTCGGTTTATTGGTCGGTTGTTCAGCCAAAGCCTACAGTCTGCTGTGGCTGCGGGCTGCTGTAAACTCGCTTCCTTTTATGGGAACGATGGCGATGTTGCCTTTGATTGACTGGCGCCCGCGCGCGCTGTTGCAGAGCTTACACCTGGATTGGCTGCAACAGGCCGGTGTCGAGGTGGCGGTCTTGCGCCTGGACCAGATCGACCCACTGATCAGTGGCAACAAGTGGTTCAAACTCACCGAGCACCTGACAGCCGCGCACGCCGTGGGCGCACAGGGTTTGATCAGCCTGGGCGGGGCTCATTCGAACCATTTGCATGCGTTGGCCGCGGCGGGCAAGCGCTTTGATTTTGCGACGGTCGGTCTGTTACGCGGCCATCCGCAACAGACCCCGACCACGCTGGACCTTGAACGCTATGGCATGCACCTGCATTGGCTGGGCTTTGCCGGTTATCGTGCGCGGCATGCACCGGGCTTTTGGGCGCCCTGGCAGGCGCAATACCCTGGATTGCAGCCGGTACCGGAAGGCGGCGGAGGGCTGCCGGGTGCGCGGGGCTGCATGACCCTGGTGCATCAAGTGCGTGAGCAACTGGCGGCGCCAGATTGGGACGATTACGACGCCTGGTGGCTGGCGGCCGGTACGGGCACCACTCTGGCCGGCCTGGTGTTGGGTGAGACGGGGCAGCACAAGAAGGTGTACGGCGCGTTGGCGGTGCCGGACGATCATGGTGTTGCCCCGCAAATCGAAGCAATTTTGCAGGCAGCGGGGCATATCGGGCGCGATTTTGAATTGATCGACGCCAGTCGCGGCGGTTTTGCCAAGGTAGATGAAGATTTGCTGGCGTTTATCCAGGCCAGCGAAGCGGCCAGTGGTTTGCCGCTAGAGCCTCTTTACACCGGCAAAGCCTTGATGGCGCTCAAAGCGGCGGTTGAGCAGGGGCGCATTGGCCGGGGGCAACGTGTGGTGTTCGTGCACACCGGCGGCTTGCAAGGCCGCCGGGGATTTGCCTTCGCTTCGTAAACACCGCCCCCGTAGGAGCGAGCTTGCCTCGCGATCTTTTGATCTTTAAGACAGCTCACCCCTAAGGCGTGAAATTAGCGTCCCGGCAGCATGCGCAGCAGAGTATTGTCCTTAATCAGGTAGTGATGGCCGAGCCCGGCGAGGGCGTGCAGGCCGATCAGCCAGTAGCCGATGATTGCACCCAGTTCGTGCCAGCCTTTGATTTGCTTGGCAAGGTCTACGTTTTTCGCGGTCAGGGGCGGGATGTCGAGGCCATAGAAGAACACCGGCTTGTCGTTGTGGCTGAGGATCAAATAACCCAACACCGGCATGGCGATCATGAACAGGTACAGCGCCCAGTGCATCAACGTGGCCAGCGCGCTTTGCCAGGCCGGGGGCGTGGGGATGATTTTCGGCGCGACGCCCAGGGTTCGTGCCAACAGCCGCAGCCAGACCAGCGCAAAAACCGTCAGGCCGAGCATAAAGTGGGCGTCTTTCATCAGGTTGCGACCGTCGCTGTCTTTCGGGAAGATGCCGCGAAATTCGATCGATGCGTAAATCAGTACAAACAGCAGCACCATCAGCCAGTGCAGGGCTATGGAGACACGACTGTAGCGCTCAGGGGTGCTTTTCCAGGACATGGGGTTTCCTCACGGTTCAGGTTTAGCCTCCGTTCTTGGTCGACGGAGTGCCTTCACTGTAATACGCCTGTCAGGGAAAAAGCTGAGGTGGGTCAGTTTTCAGGGTTGCCGGGCACGTTGGGCCACAGGTCAGATACCAAAAACAGACGCTCGGCTTCTTCCCAGTCGCCGCTGCCGTTCTCAACCAGGCGCACCATAAGCTGTGCCGGCGCCTGCGGGTGCAGTTCGGCCAGCCACACGTCGAGCTGTTGTTTGCTCCACAACCCTTCAGGTGTTGCGTGCGCCGGGGCCAGCCAGGCGTGGCGGGGCAGGGGTTGCCAGCAACCTTCAGCGCTCTGGTGGATAAAGGCGGACCAATCACGTTGATGCAGCCAGCGCCCCCGTAAATGCTGCGGGTGTGCGCCTGCGGGCGACAGCGCATGCCCCGGCCACGGGTACAGCAGGTAGCCCCCCAGCCACAGGCTGGCAGTGAACGTCTGAATATCCAGCCCGGCCAGGATCTCCCGGCTTTCAGGGCGGTTGGACATTGGCAGTTGGTGCTGGCTGAAGTGTTTGAGTTTGCGGTCCAGGCGGTCATTGCTGCCGGGGCCCAGCCAGTTGCCGGGGTCGCGGCCATCAGCCTGCTGCGGGCCAAGGTACAGCTTGATCGCCAGTTCCAGGTGGTGAACCCCGTCACCATCGCGCAGCAACAGGTCGAGTTCACCCAAGGTGTGGCCGCCCAAGCGGATCGGCAAGTTGGCCGCTATCAGCTCAACCCCTGGCGCATGCTCGACGGCAAACTGCCAGAGCCGCTCGTAATAACGCCCCAGTCGGCGCGTGGTGGCCAACGCCAGCCATTGCTGCAACGGCTCGCTGTGCTGGTCCAGCGCTCGCAACCAGTGCTCCAGTTGGTCCGGTGCCTGCACCCAGTCGCTGCCAGCCAACGGGTGGCGTTGCGGCCACGGGGTTTGGCTGAGCATCGGCGGGGCGAGGATCACCCACGCCAAATCACGCACCTCTGGGTGACGTAATTGGCGGGGCAGGTTGAGCAAGTCGGGAAAGAGGATCATTGTGCGAGCATAGCTCCCGTAGCCTGAAAGGGTTTTGCCTATTGTCGTGTTTCGACCATAATCGCTGTTTTCGCACGCCTACAACCTTGCAGGAGCCTCATGGAGCAATTTCGTAATATCGGCATTATTGGTCGTTTGGGCAGTTCTCAGGTGCTCGATACGGTTCGCCGACTGAAAAAATTCCTGCTTGAGCGGCACATGCACGTGATCCTCGAAGACACCATTGCCGAGGTATTGCCTGGGCACGGCTTGCAGACCTCCTCGCGCAAAATGCTCGGCGAAGTCTGTGACATGGTGATTGTGGTGGGCGGTGATGGCAGTTTGCTCGGCGCCGCTCGCGCACTGGCTCGCCACAATGTCCCGGTGCTGGGCATTAACCGCGGCAGCCTGGGCTTTTTGACCGATATCCGCCCGGATGAGCTGGAAGTCAAAGTCGCCGAAGTGCTTGATGGCCACTTTAAAGTTGAAAACCGCTTTCTGTTGCAAGCCGAAGTCCGCCGTCACGGTGAAGCCATTGGTCAGGGCGATGCCTTGAATGACGTGGTGCTGCACCCCGGCAAGTCGACGCGGATGATCGAATTCGAAATGCACATCGACGGCCAGTTCGTCTGCAGCCAGAAGGCTGACGGCCTGATCGTCGCCACGCCCACCGGCTCTACCGCTTATGCCATGTCGGCAGGCGGCCCGATCATGCATCCCAAGCTGGATGCCATCGTGATTGTGCCGATGTACCCGCACACCCTGAGCAGCCGGCCGATTGTGGTCGATGGCAACAGCGAGCTGAAAATCGTCGTGGCCAAGGACATGCAGATCTACCCGCAAGTCTCGTGCGATGGTCAGAACCATTTCACCTGCGCGCCGGGCGATACCATTACCGTCAGCAAAAAGGCACAAAAGCTGCGTCTGATCCACCCGTTGGACCACAACTACTATGAAGTGTGTCGGACCAAGCTTGGCTGGGGCAGCCGACTGGGCGGCAGGAGCGACTGATGCTCGATCCTGCGCGCAGTTACGATTTGATCGGTGACGTGCATGGCTGTGCTCATACCCTTGAGCACCTGCTGGACCGTCTGGGCTATCGCAGATGCGGCGGTATTTGGAGACACCCGCAACGGATGGCAGTGTTTCTCGGTGACATCATTGACCGCGGCCCGCGAATTCGCGAGTCGCTGCATATCGTTTACGACATGGTTCGGACCGGTCAGGCGCTGTGCCTGATGGGCAACCATGAATTCAACGCGCTGGGCTGGTGCACACCGGCCCCGCCGGGCAGTGGCAAAGAGTATGTGCGCGAACACAATGCGCGGCACACCCGGCTGATCCACGAAACCCTTGAGCAGTTCGCCCAGTACCCCGGCGAGTGGCACGACTTTGTGCAGTGGTTTTATGACATGCCGTTGTTTGTCGACGCCGGGCGTTTCCGGGTGGTGCACGCCTGTTGGGACGCTGACGTGATAACCCCGCTGCGCGCCCAATACCCTGACGGCTGTATCGATCAGCCTTTTGTGCAGGCGGCCGCGTACGCTGACAGTTTTGCTCATCTGGCTTTCAACCGGCTGCTGCGCGGCACCGATATGCGCTTGCCGGATGGCCTGACCTTGACCGGCGGTGACGGTCTGACACGGGCGTTCTTCCGCACCAAGTTCTGGGAAGACGACCCCAAGACCTACGGCGATATTGTCTTTCAACCCGACGCATTGCCTGATCGCGTGGCGCAAAAGCCGTTGTCCTCGACAGAAAAAGGCACCTTGCTGCGCTATCCCGTCGATGAGCCGATGCTGTTTGTCGGCCACTATTGGCGCAGCGGTGAACCCGCGCCGATACGGCCAAACCTGGCCTGTCTGGACTACAGCGCGGTGCTTTACGGAAAATTAGTGGCCTACAGGCTTGATCAAGAAACCCGGCTCGATCCCGCCAAGTTTGTATGGGTGGATGTAGAGCGCCCGGAGGCTGTGCAATGAGTGTGGTGGAGGTTTTACGTTTACCGATTTCGGTCGACCTTGCAGGCTTTGTGGCGTTGCTCAAGCGCATGCAAGTGCCCCATCGGGTCAGCGAAGAGGCGGGCGAGCAAGTGTTGTGGGCGCCCTCCGAGATTGCTGGCGATGTGCGCAGGCTGTATGAGCAATTCCCGCTGGGCGACCCTGATAACCAGATCCCGATTGCCGAACGCCCGGTGGCGATGGGCCGTCCCGGCTTTGCCCAGCAATTGAAGGCCAGCCCGGCCACTGCTGTCATCCTGCTGATCTGCATCATCGTGGCGGTGGTCACGCAGTTGGGTGACAACCTGTCCACCTTGAGTGCATTGACCTTTGTCGGCTTTAACATTCATGGCCAGTACGTAGAATTCACCCCCTTGTCGCAAAGCCTTGCCTCCGGGCAATGGTGGCGCTTGATCACCCCGATGTTCATTCACTTTGGCGTCCTGCACATTGCCATGAACGGCATGTGGTTCTGGGAACTCGGGCGCCGGGTTGAAATACGTCAGGGCAGCATTAATCTGGTGGGCTTGAGCTTGTTGTTCAGCCTGGTGTCCAACTTTGCCCAATACCTGTTTGGCGGGCCCAGCCTGTTCGGCGGGCTGTCGGGTGTGCTCTACGGCCTGTTGGGGCATGTGTGGATTTACCAGGTGATGGCGCCCAACCCGGTCTATCACCTGCCCAAAGGCGTGCTGGTGATGATGCTGGTGTGGTTGGCGTTGTGCCTGTCCGGGCTGGTGTCGATGATCGGCTTTGGCGAAATCGCCAACGCAGCCCACGTCGGCGGGTTGCTGATTGGTTGCCTCACCGGTTTGCTGGGCGGGCTGTGGGCCAGCCGCAAACAGGTTTAATTTCATCCGTATTTCGAGAGTAGAAAAGCATGTCCTCTTTCAATGAAATGATTAAAAACATCACCCCTGATATCTATCAGAGCCTGAAACTGGCAGTCGAAATCGGCAAGTGGGCCGATGGCAACAAGCTGACCGCCGAACAGCGCGAGCTGTCGTTGCAGGCGATGATCGCCTGGGAAGTGCAGAATCTGCCTGAAGAAGAGCGTACCGGCTATATGGGCCCGCAAGAATGCAGCTCCAAGTCGGCGCCCGTGCCAAACATCCTGTTCAAGTCGGATGCTATCCATTGATTGAGATTGGTCGCGGTGCAATCAGCAAAATGTCGGCAAGCCTGCAAGAGCCGACCGTTCAATATGCGTTTCGTTTGGGCGATACCGAGGTGCCGGTCAATCCGTTGATCGGGACTAAACTGCGTCTGGAGTTCCTGGGGGAGATCAACTGCACCCACTGTGGACGCAAAACCAAAAAAAGCTTCAGCCAGGGCTATTGCTACCCGTGCATGACTAAACTGGCGCAGTGCGATGTCTGCATCATGAGCCCGGAGCGCTGCCATTACGACGCAGGCACGTGCCGTGAGCCATCGTGGGGCGAGAAGTTCTGCATGACTGACCATGTGGTGTACCTGGCCAATTCGTCAGGCGTGAAAGTCGGCATTACCCGTGCCACGCAACTGCCGACCCGCTGGCTTGATCAGGGCGCGAGCCAGGCGTTGCCGATCGTGCGTGTGGCAACGCGCCAGCAGTCGGGGTTCGTCGAGGACCTGCTGCGCACCCAAGTGGCCGACCGTACCAACTGGCGCGCACTGCTAAAGGGCGATGCACAGCCGGTGGATCTGGCAGCGGTGCGTGATGAGCTGTTTGGCAGTTGTGCAGAAGGCCTGCAGATCTTGCAGGAACGTTTCGGGCTGCAGGCGGTACAACCTTTGCATAGCGTCGAGCCCATCGAGATTCGCTACCCGGTCGAGCAGTACCCGAGCAAGATCGTGAGCTTTAATCTGGACAAAGACCCTGTCGTTGAAGGCACGTTGATGGGGATCAAGGGTCA
Source organism: Pseudomonas helleri (assembly GCF_045830615.1). Taxonomy (NCBI): domain Bacteria; kingdom Pseudomonadati; phylum Pseudomonadota; class Gammaproteobacteria; order Pseudomonadales; family Pseudomonadaceae; genus Pseudomonas; species Pseudomonas helleri. The sequence goes on from NZ_CP174501.1 coordinate 2,488,948, forward strand.
ATACCTGATCTTCGACACCGGCGTTATCAATATTCGCAAATACACGGCCTACCAGTTGGCCGTGCATCAGTAAAAAGGATTGCAGCATGCGCACCGAACAACCGCAAATGATCTACCTGAAGGACTACCAGGCGCCCGAGTACCTGATTGACGAGACGCACCTGACCTTCGAGTTGTTCGAGGACCATACGCTGGTCCATGCGCAACTGGTGATGCGCCGCAATCCGGCCCGTGGCGAGAGCTTCCCGGCCCTGGCGCTGGACGGCCAGCAACTGGAGCTGCTGTCGGTCAAGCTTGACGATGTCGAGCTGACCGCAGCGGACTACGAGCTGACAGACAGCCACCTGACCCTGTACCCGACAACCGAGCAGTTTGTGGTCGACACCAGCGTCAAGATCCACCCCGAATCCAATACCGCGCTGGAAGGTTTGTACAAGTCCGGCACGATGTTCTGCACCCAGTGCGAGGCCGAAGGCTTTCGCAAGATCACCTATTACCTTGACCGCCCGGACGTGATGAGCACGTTTACCACCACCGTGGTGGCCGAGCAGCATCGCTACCCGATCCTGCTGTCCAACGGCAACCCGCTGGCCAGCGGCCCCGATGAAGACGGACGCCACTGGGCGACCTGGGAAGACCCGTTCAAAAAGCCGGCCTACCTGTTTGCATTGGTCGCGGGCGACCTGTGGTGCGTCGAAGACACCTTCACCACCATGACCAACCGCACCGTGGCGCTGCGCATTTACGTCGAACCCGAGAACATCGACAAGTGCCAGCACGCCATGAACAGCCTGAAAAAGTCCATGCGCTGGGACGAAGAAGCCTATGGTCGTGAATACGATCTGGACATCTTCATGATCGTGGCGGTGAACGACTTCAACATGGGCGCCATGGAGAACAAAGGCCTCAATATCTTCAACTCCAGCGCCGTGCTGGCCCGTGCAGAGACGGCGACCGACGCTGCTCACCAGCGGGTTGAAGCGATTGTTGCCCACGAATACTTCCACAACTGGTCGGGCAACCGCGTGACCTGCCGTGACTGGTTCCAGTTGTCGCTCAAGGAAGGCTTCACGGTGTTCCGTGATTCCGAGTTCTCGGCCGACATGAACTCGCGGGTGGTCAAGCGCATTCAGGACGTTGCCTTCCTGCGCACGCACCAGTTTGCCGAAGATGCAGGCCCGATGGCTCACGCCGTGCGCCCTGAGAGCTTTATCGAAATCTCCAACTTCTACACCCTGACTGTTTATGAGAAGGGCTCGGAAGTGGTGCGCATGCTGCAAACCTTGCTCGGCGCCGAGGGCTTTCGCAAGGGCAGCGACCTGTACTTTGAGCGCCACGACGGCCAGGCCGTGACCTGTGACGACTTCATCAAGGCCATGGAAGACGCCAATGGCGCGGACCTGAGCCAATTCAAGCGCTGGTACAGCCAGGCGGGCACCCCGCGTCTGGCCGTCAGCGAGCACTACGACGCTGAGCAAAAAACCTACAGCCTGACCTTCGCCCAAAGCTGCCCGCAGACCCCGGACAAAGTTGAAAAACTGCCGTTCGTGATCCCGGTCGAGCTGGGCCTGTTGAATGCCCAGGGTGCCGAGTTGCCGCTGCAACTGGCCGGCGAATCGGCGGCGGTCGGAACCAGCCGAGTTCTGTCAGTGACCGAAGCAGAGCAGACGTTCACCTTTGTCGGTATCAATGAAAAACCGCTGCCGTCCTTGCTGCGCGGTTTCTCGGCGCCGGTGAAATTGCAGTTTGCCTACAGCAGTGACCAACTGGTGTTCCTGATGCAACACGACACCGACGGTTTCAACCGTTGGGACGCGGGCCAGCAACTGTCGGTGCAAGTCTTGCAGACGCTGATTGGCCAGTATCAACGTGGCGAAACCCTGGTCATGGACCCGCGCTTGGTTGAAGCCCTGCGCAGCGTGCTGACCAACCCGCAACTGGATCAGGCGATGGTGGCAGAGATGCTGTCGTTGCCGGGTGAAGCCTACCTGACCGAAATCAGCGAAGTGGCCGATGTTGATGCCATTCACGCGGCCCGAGAGTTTGCGCGCAAGCAATTGGCCGACAGCCTGTTCAACGAGTTGTGGGCGCGTTACCAGGCCAACCGTGAGGTGTCTAAAGTCACGCCCTATGTGGCCGAAGATGAGCATTTCGCCCGCCGCAGCCTGCAAAATATTGCGCTGTCGTACCTGAGCCTCAGTGGCAAACCTGAAGTTGTGAAAGCCACACTGGAACAGTTCGAAAACAGCGACAACATGACCGAGCGCCTGAACGCGCTGGCGATACTGGTCAACTCGCCGTTTGAAGCTGAAAAAGCCCTGGCTCTGGCCAGTTTTGCCGAGCACTTCAAGGACAACCCGCTGGTCATGGACCAGTGGTTCAGCGTGCAGGCGGCCAGCCCGCTGCCGGGTGGTTTGCAGCGCGTTCAGCAACTGATGGAGCACCCTGCGTTCACCATCAAAAACCCGAACAAGGTCCGGGCCTTGATCGGTGCTTTTGCCGGGCAGAACCTGATCAACTTCCACGCCGCCGATGGCTCGGGCTACCGCTTCCTGGCGGATCTGGTTATCCAGCTCAATGCCCTAAACCCACAAATCGCCTCGCGGCAGTTGGCCCCGCTGACCCGCTGGCGCAAATACGACAGCGCCCGTCAGGCGCTGATGAAGGCAGAGCTTGAGCGCATTCGTAGCTCAGGCGAGCTGTCCAGCGACGTGTTTGAAGTGGTCAGCAAAAGCCTGGCGTAAACTCGGCGGCTGAAAAGGCGCTGACCGGTTACTCGGTCAGCGCCTTTTTTGTGTGCATTGAACACCGGTAGTCGCTGAGCAATGGAGCCGAGTTGAGAGACCGCCAGCAACGTTTTACTGCGTCAAGCGTCACTGCTGCGCCCCATTGCTGTAAGCCACGTCAGGGCTGTCGGTAACGGAATACCGCAGTTGTGATTGCTATTTATTTTTAGATACCTGCGCAAGGTTGACGCAATGGCGCCGACCCACTCCTTCTATGTGCAGGTACACCGCCATGACTGTTCCGGTCGCCCCCCCGTTATCCCTCGGCCGCACTGAACTGCTTAAACAGAGCCTTATCCATCAATTCGATGGCCGCCCAACCCTGCGCGCAGTCATTGCCAATGCGTTGGAAAAGGCTCTTAAGCAGTACTTTGCAGGCTGGTTTGCAAAAATCCACGTACTGCAGCTGCAGATCGTCTGGGCCGTCGACGCCAATGAGCAGCCTTTGCCTGCGCTGCGCTGCGTACCGTTGCTGGACGCCATGCTTGAGCACATTGCGGTCGGCACGCCTCTGAATTACAGCTACTACGAGTCAAAACAATGCTATCTGGTGCAACTGGCCGAAGGCGAAGTGCTCAGTGCCGATACCCCTTCATTCCTTGATATACCCACTGTTGAACGGGCTATGCGCTATGTGCTGCGGCACTGGATCTGGTCATTTCAGCAGGCGATGCTGGATTTCTGGAACGAGCCTGTGCCCGGCTATCAGAGCCGCACCTTATGGCTGGGGCAATGGTTGAGTGACACCTTGTTGGCGGCCGCCAATAACTCGGCCGGTTTGAGTGATGAGCAGATTGAGGTGGTAAGGGGCATCGTCAGAACCCCTTTGTTAAGTGATCGCCTTCAGCAACTGCGGTATCAGGAGCAGCCCAAGGTCTACTTCGCCCAGATGGTGCTGGGCGGGGACGGTCCGACGGTCAATCTGCTGCTGCCTGATCTGTTGATTGTGCATGGCGTTAACGGGCAGGAGCAGCTTTTGCAGTGTCGACCAGGCGGGCACATCGAGTCCTTTGCTACGCTGGGAGCGTATGAGCGCGTGCTGGGTCGGACACTCCCGCACCGTTACCCGGCCAAGACCCTGACCTGCAAACGTTACGAACCCGCAGGTCACTGCTTGCAGGTGCAAGCGATGATCGTGCTCAACAACCAGCTCGAACGCATCGCCTCGCTGGTGGACCGGGCAACCTCTGGCGTGCGTACGCTGGTTCAACTTGAACAGCACTTAAGGGACATCACCGACCCCGCAGCCATCGTCGAAGACGATGAGCTGCCGGCATCCGAGCCGCTGGCTCGTGTGTACAACGCCTTACCGGCGTGGTTACGCACCGCGTCTGTGCAAGATCGATTCGCCTATCGTTCGCACCTCACTGATCTTGCAGACATCACCCGCAAGGCCCGAGGCCGTGTTTTCAACGAAGGCATTGCTGACCTTCACACCTGGGCCAGGCAACAGTTGCAGCACAAGATGCGTCAGGACCAGCCGCTGGCACCGGGGTATGACCCGGATGACCTTATGCTCGATTTTGCGGTGCCTTTCGGGCCGTTTGGCACCGCCGGGCAGGTACACACCGTCACATTTACGCTGACCGAACTGGCCCTGCAAAACCTGGTGGCCTGGCCGGGTGGCCACATGACACTGCGGCATAAACACAACCAACTGATTCAAGACTGGTGGCTCACCGCTGCCTACATCAGGCAGCTCATTACGCGAGTGAATATCGGTGAGGCCTATCCAGGCTTGATCCGTCGCCTGCTGCTGGACGATGCGCCCGAAGCCCTGCGTCGCGAAGGCTTGTATGTTGAGCAGTTGCGGGTGTCTTTGCCTTTGCTGGCGCTGGAAATGAAGCTGCAGGGGCAGGGGGGATTGACCGACTGGGGCTACCGGTGTGTAGCAGCCTTGATGCGGCCCCATGCCGAGACCCGCATGTTGGAAGGGCTGACGGTGAACATCTGCCCGTTGGGCATGGTGAAACACCCTCGCGCGGTACCTGATTTTGTGAGCAACTTCTATGTGATCGGTACCGGCAACCCGCTGAACGGGCGGTGTGTGCTGTACCGGCCACTGTTTAAGGAGGCGCTGATTGAGTATGCCTCGGTGCAGGAAATGCTGGACGCGTTCACGTACGCAGGTTCTTTGCGCGACAGCGTGCTGGACTGGTTGCCGGATGCGGCACGCTCCAGCTATGCCGACAGTGCCTTGCGCCTTGCCCGTCGACCCGCACAGGCACAGTTCTTTACCCAGCCGCTGAACAGTCACTTCAAGCATGACCTGTTTCTGGGTACCGCCCGGGCGCTGGCGATGCTGGCTGAACGGCAAACCGTCTCGAATGCTGAAAGCCGTTGGGCAAGTCTTAAAACGGGAGGCTGGTTGTTGCTGAACAGTGTGCTGGGGTCGCCATGGGTCAAAGGTCCGCTGGCGTTGCTGGGGTGGGTGTATTTGACCTACACAGCAGTTCGCCAGGATGTAGATGTGCTGCAAAGCGATGATGAACGTGCCCGGGCACCTGCGATTATCGACCTGTTGTTCAATATTGCCTTGGTGCTGCTGCATGGGGTGCCACGCTCGCCGATAGCCAGTCTGGCGAATGAAGGGCCTGAGCCGTGGCGGGCTTCCGCCCTAGAAGCCCCAACGATCGATAAGCCCCAGGCATCTGTCGAGGTCAAGACTGGGCCGGTGTATTTTTTGGATGTGCCGGTGGGTAATAACCTTAGCGCCCTGGATTTTACGTGGTTCAACAATCCGAGAATTGACTTCACACCCGCACAACTGGCTTGGCTGGACCGCAATCGCGGGCCGGACATCGGTACGGTCAAGCCTGTTGCGCACGGTGAACGCAAGGGCTTGTATGTGGTGGACAACACTTGGTGTGCGGTGGTGCGGGGCTTCAGTTACCAGGTGTCCCTGGAGGATGAGGGCGTTGTCACCGTTAACCCGGGCAACCCACTGGATACAGGTCCATGGTTGCGCAGTGACGGGGCAGGCAAGTGGGATTTTGACAGCGGCATGCGCTTGCGCGGTGGCGGACCCGGCCGTCGCAAGACGTCGAATGATCGACTGGCGCAACGCAATCGTCAGGTGAATGAACTGACGCGAAGGCTTGAAGCATTTGTGGTTGGGGAAAAAACCACCAATGAAAAAATCCTTGAAGAGCTGGGCAGAGCCCTGGAAGCCACTGAGGGCGAGAGAAGCCAGCAGTTTACTCAGATGGAAAAGAACCTGCGGATCAAGTATTTGCGCACCGTGTTGGACCACGCCAAGGCCGATCTTGTGATAGGGCTAGAGAATATACAGGCCCGTCACGCTTTAAAGCCGGACCCACAGGACCACCACATCCTCGGTGGTTTTTACCGATCACTGTGCATGGTGTCGACCAATATGTTGTTTGCCCAAATGTTCAGGGCGGGCTTTTGAGGCAGTTGCATCCGATATTCAATACCCATGAGGCGCTCACGCTGGACGCCGCCGGTACAGCGCAATTTATCGGGTTCAAACGTGACTTGCTGAAAGTCCAGATCCAGCAGGTCGAAGAGTTTCAGACCCTCAAACGCTATCATCAAGCGCTCAAGGATGTGCCCCGAGTGGGGGAGAAAATGGCCCGTGAGCAGGTGATCGGACAGTTCTTCACGGACGCCACCGGCATGGACCGCGAGGGCACGGAAATGGACTTTCAAAACCAAATGTTAAGAACGTTGTGTGACCTGATGCCCAAAGACCTGTTTGGTGATGTCTGGGAACGCTTGAACGCCATTACCGGGCCCTTGGGCTATACGGTTGCGGCGCATTCTCAACTGGCCGACAGAACCCTGTTCACGTATGGCGAGCGCATCGAAATTCTGGAGAGCGTGCGTGAGCAGTATGCCAAGGCTCATGACGCCCTGGCGCTTTTGCAACTGGAGGTGGGCGAGCAGTTGAATATGGCTGATTACCACCGGCTGAACGAAGTGCTCGAAAGGCTCAATGTGACGGTGGAGCAGGAACTGGCCCAGGAAATCAAGGAACAGGATGAATGGCTGCCTGAGCAACCCGTGGCCACCAGCGCCCAGCGCTCTTCACGGCGAATGATACGCACGCGTAATCAAGGCATTCTGATCGGCGTCGCCCGTGCTCGGGCATCTGAGCAGGAGCCGGAAGTCGTCGATGTCATGACTTTCACGTCTACTGTAGACCGCCGTACGCAAAGTCCTGAACCCGATAATCCCAAGCTTGTGTTCACCCGATCACCCGAGAACACATGGGACGAGATCCAAAGGCCGTTGCCTCGACAGGATGGTCGCCTGTTGGGAGCTATTCGCAGTCAGTGCAATACGTTGTTGGGCAAACTCGATGAAAAAATCAGGCTGGTGAAACTGTACTCGGGCCGCTCCAGATACCCCTTGGAGATGGAAGAAACCCTGGAGAGAGAGGCGCAAAAGCTGGACGTGCTGATCGCTGAAATTGAACGCACCTTTCCCGATGATCCGGTCGTGGACAAACCCAAACCGGGTACTCCGCGTTCATTGCTCAAGCGCTTGCGCGAGGGGGCAACCAAGTTGCGCGAGCAAGGCATCTGGGTGCTTAAGTCGGTGCCGCCGACCACACCGGTGGTGGAGTTTCTGTTGAGCAAAGGCGAGGTCAGCCTGGTGCGCATTGGTCAGCGTGTGGTTTTGAAGGGAGAGCGTCGGGATGTGGTTCAAGAGTACGAGGTGCGTACTAAAAACAACCAGGTGCTGTGGTACGCGCATCTGCATTACCCCGACCTCACCACACCTGCTAAATCGCCGTCGGCGGCGCATTTCAAGCTCAAGAGCCAGCGCTATGACAGCCAGGCCAGTCTGGCTGCCAAAGGGCAAACGTCTACGGTGCATTACGGCAAAATCAGCGAAAAAATGCTCAATGAACGTTTTTGGCCCCTGGAAGGTTAAACGCTTCTGGCAAGCATAGGGTTGTAGGCCTTAATGGCCTATCATTACGCCTTTCCCACAGGTGAATGATTAATGAGTGATGCAAACCAGACCTTGCGCGCAGCCCTTGAAACCAGCGATATGCTGGAAATTGACGGGCTGCATGCTTTTGAGTTTTCCCTTGATGACCAAGGGCTGCTCATTGAAGCCATGGATGGTCGGGCCAACAAGCGCTGGAGCTTGACCCCGGAGCAGGTTGAAGCGGCGGTGTTTGACGATAAGTTGCAAAGCTGGACGCTGAGCGGCGACGCCAGTGAACACCGCCTGGTTTGCTTTAGCGCCGTGTGCGCCAGCAACGACGATGATGATGAAGATGAGGCGCATGATGAAGCTTAAATGGTTGCCCTTGTTGATGGCCTCCAGTGTGGGGGCGATGTCGGCTCACGCCGCCTGCACCGCGGATGCAGAGTTGCTTGTTGGCTCTTATACCCAAGGCAAAAGCCAGGGTATTTACCGTTTGCAGTTTGACAGTGAGAGTGGGCGCATCACCCCTGAGCCGTTGCAAGTCTTCAAGGCTGCCAACCCGTCGTGGTTGACCCTGTCCAAAGATCAGAGCCGCCTGTTTGTGGTGAATGAGAATGGGCAAGGTCAGGCTGATGTCGTCGGGCGTGTCAGCAGTATTGCGATTGATCCCAAAACCCACGCGTTGAGCCTGGTCAATCAGGTCAAAACCTTGGGCGAAGAGCCGACGCACTCCGGTTTGAGTGCCGATGAAAAATACCTGTTTATCGCCAACTACGGGGTGCATGAAGACCCGGGTGGTAGCCTGGCCGTGGTGCCGGTGAATGCCGACGGCCAATTGCAGCCTGTTACGCAAATGAGCAGCCATCAGCCAAGCCGGGTTAACCCTGAACGGCAGATGTCGGCCCATGTGCATTCGGTGGTGTCATCACCTGACGGCAAATTTGTCTACGCCAGTGATTTGGGCGCAGACAAAGTGTTTGTTTACCGCTACGACCCTGTGGCCAACCCGGAACACCCACTGGTTGCAGCCACGCCTGCGGCCATTGAGTTGCCTGCTGGCAGCGGGCCGCGTCATTTGTTGTTCTCCAGGGACGGCAAACATGCGTACCTGACCACTGAAATGAGCGCGCAAGTGTTTGTCTTTGACTATGACAACGGTCAGCTCAAACAGCGTCAGGCACTGGACCTGGCCCATGGCATGCCCGCGCAGAACCGCGCAGCAGGCGCAGTGCACGCCTCGGCCGATGGCAAGTTCCTGTACGTGAGCAACCGCGGCAAGGCCAACGAGCTTTTGGTGTTCGCCATCAACCCGGCGAATGGTGAGTTGAGCGAGATCCAGCGTCGTTCGGTTGACGGTGATCATCCGCGTGAATTTACCTTGAGCCCCAATGGTAAATTTGTGCTGATTGCGAACCAGATGAGCAATGAAATCGTAGTGGTTGAACGTGATCCCGTGACCGGCAAGCTGGGTAAAACCTTGCAAAAGCTGGCGATGGATGCGCCCTCCGATGTGAAATTCATTCACTGCCCTTAAGGCTTGAGTAGAAGGCTGCGCCTTCTATCAATCGCGCTGATACTGGTTAGTGGCGCAATGAATTTCAGTGTGAAGACCCTTGGCGTTAAGTTGGCTCCACGGCCTGAACAGGCAAGCAAGCTAACTGAATCGTCGAGGGTTACCGCAATGAACTTCAATCTTTTCTCCGTCATCGCTGCTTCCGCCATCTCTGCCACCGTGGCCCTGCCAGCCAGCGCCAACACCGTGGCCAGCGACAAAAAGTCCACGGCCTATACCCAGAAATACCTGCAGCAAAGCGCCAACTTCTATGCGGCACTGGACCCTAAATCTCAGTCCTGAAAGCCCGTTAGGGGAGCATCTGCCTCGCGATCCTTTGACCTTTAATAGATCGCGAGACATTCAGGCCTGCTCCGGCCGCGCCTGCAGCACCTAACGTTGATAGGTCTTTCGGTAAGCGGTTGGACTAACACCCACCATCGAAGAAAAATGTTGACGTAATGAGAGGCTTGACCCAAGGCCGCAGGACTCAGCGATTTTCTCAATGCTTAGATGAGTCGTTTCGAGCTGTACTTGCGCGGCTTTGATTCGCTCGTTAATGAGCCATTGACCAAACGTCGAGCCAGTCAGTAGCTTGAAGTGGCGAGTGAAACTGCGTCTGCTCATGGCCAGCTTTGTCGCGACTTGATCAATAGAGAAGGGCTGGTTGAGGTTTTCTCGAAGCCCGTCCATTAGTTGACCGAGACGCAGGTCGGCGGCGTCTTGAGGAACAGGCTGGCTGATGAATTGGGCCTGGCCACCGTCCCGATGTGGTGAGACGAGCAACTGACGTGCCAACGAATTGGCAACCTCCCGTCCATAAGCGCGCCAGACGATATGGATGCAGCAGTCAAGCCCCGCAGCCACCCCCGCAGAGGTCAGAAACTGCTGCGCTTCGACGTAGAGTACTTTCGCGTCCACCTGGATGTCAGGGAAGTCGCGAGCCAGATGCGCAGCCCAAGCCCAGTGCGTAGTCGCCCGCTTGCTCTGCAGTAAACCTGCATGAGCAAGCACGAAAGCGCCCAGACACAGACCCACAACCAGCGCTCCATTTGCATGAGCAGCTTTAAGTGTCTCGATGAGCGCCTGCGGCGGCGCTTCAGTGACGTCGCGCCAGCTAGGCACAATTACAATATCTGCCCTCACGGCCTCATTAAGATCATGCTCGCAATGGACAGCGAAACCGGCATTGGTGCGCAGTTCTCCTGCCTCGCCCGCACACACCACCAGTTCGAACCAAGGCGAGTCTCCCACCTTGCGGTCTTTGCCGAACACAAGGCAGGGGACCGAAAGGTGAAACGGGCTGATGTCATTAAAGGCGATGACTGCAACTGTTAAAGGTTTGCCCATGGAGGTGGCCTTAAAAAAATTGGCCCGATTCTATCGAAGAATGTATTTCGGGCCAATGGTGCGGTTTTTCAGATGCGTCCACTCTGATCGCAGGTGTTTTGCACCTGAAAAAGGTACATCAGAGATCAAGCCAATGAACATACCGACCCTTTGCATGCTCGGAGCACTTATGACGACTCTTCCGCTCACCCAATCAGCACAAGCGGCCGACCCCGTGCCTTCCGTTCCGTATACCAATGAGTCCACCAGCTATCATTGGTCCAGCGTGGACGGAGTGAAGATTTTTTATCGTGAAGCGGGGCCCAAGGACGCCCCAACCTTGGTTCTGCTACATGGATACCCTTCGTCTTCGAGGATGTGGGATTCGCTGATACCGCTGCTCGCGGATCGGTATCACATCATCGCGCCCGATTACCCGGGATTTGGCAGAAGCGACGCGCCCTCGGCCACTACTTACGCCTACACGTTTGATCACCTTGCGCACAGCATGAGCCAATTGCTGACGCAGTTAGGCATCAATCAATACACGCTGTTCATGCAGGATTATGGCGGTCCGGTGGGCTTCAGAATGATCCTCGACGCGCCACAAAAACTGCACGGCATCATCATCCAGAATGCCAATGCTTATAACGAGGGCCTGGGGGCCAAGTGGGCGAATATAGCCAAGTATTGGAAAGCACCTGACGAACACCCCGAACAAGTCGATGCATTCATTGGCTTCGAGGGCACGAAGCAACGTCACCTGGGTACCAGTCCTCATCCCGAGCGCTACAACCCGGATGCATGGGAGGACGAATTTGCCGCCATATCCCGTCCCGGTCAGCGGACGATACAGTCGGCATTGTTGCTCGACTATCAGAGCAACGTCGCCTCATACCCTGAATGGCAACAGTGGTTGAAGGCCAACCAGCCACCCATGCTGGTTATGTGGGGAAAATACGACCCGTCGTTTATCGTGCCGGGGGCCATGCGTTACAAGGACGATGTGCCCGGCGCCGAGGTGCATATTCTTGAGGCGGGGCACTTCGCACTTGATGAGCAAACCGAACAGATTGCCAGCCTGACACGCCTGTTCATGGCACGTATTGCCGTCAGCCAATAGTCGGTACCCGATAAGGGTTGGGTTCATACGCTGCCAAGTAACCCAATCTGGCACGTCAAAAACTCAGTGTATTCAGCAACTTTGCAGTCGGCCCTTCTGCGGGGCCGACCATGGCGTAGTTGTAGCCGGGGCCTGACCAGTAGTCGGCCTGCAAGTCACCATCGCGTCGGCTGCCCCGGGGCAGCAAACTGTTTTGTGGGCCTGGCGGGCGGATGTAAAAGCTGATTTGCTGGCCCTGAGGGTTTTCATACAGCACCATTGCCGCGCCGCCTTGATCGGTGGTGAGCAAGCGGCAACTGACCGGTTTGAAGCCTGCGCGGCTCAAGTCCGGCAAGCGTTCGGCGTGGCTGAAATAACGGTCCATCCAGGCTTGCATGTCGCTGCTTTGCTCAACCTTATAGTCGGCAGGCAGAAACCCCTGTTCGGCAAACATGCGATGTGCTGCCAGTGCGTCGGTCATCGGCAGGATGGCCGGGCTCTGGGTCATTTGCCGGGCCTGCCAACCGCCGAGTCCACCCATGCTGACTGCAATCAACAAGACGGCCGCCGTAGCCCAATGACGCGTGGCCTGGCGGCGTTGTCGCTGACGAATGGCCGCGGGGTCGAGTGCCGGGTTATCCGGTTGAAGCAGGGTTTGCTGCAACGCCGTGCGCAGGTTTTGCGCATCGCGTTGCCAGGCATGAACCTTCGCCGCGACCTCAGGATTGGCGTCTAGATAGCGTTCTACGTGCTGTCGGTCAGACTCACTGAGCGCGTGATCGACATAAGCATGCAGGTCGTGCTCACTGGGCGGGGTGGTGATCATTTAAGTCTCCGCAAAGCAGGGCGGGTAATTTCGCCTTCACTGAGTGCGCGCAGGGCCTGGCGTGCGCGTGACAGACGCGACATCACTGTGCCGATCGGCACTTCAAGGATGTCGGCCACTTGCTGGTAACTCAATCCCTCGACAGAAATCCATAACAGCAGCGCCCGTTGCTCGGTGCTTAACTGGTCGAATGCTTGCAGCGTGGTTTGGGCTATTACGGTGCGCTCGGTAGAGGGTTGCGCGTCGTCGCGGCCAGTAAAAAATTCCAGCATCCGCGCATAACGCCGGGTACGCCGATGGTTGTCGACAAACTGGCGATACAGAATGGTAAACAGCCAGGCCCGTAAATCGCCGTCCGGGCGTTTACTGGCGACACTGCCGAGGGCGCGCTCAAGGCAATTTTGCACCAGGTCATCGGCATTGCTGGCGTGGCGCGTCAACGACAGGGCAAAGCGCCTGAGGCTCGGCATGAGTTCGCGCAATTGCTCGTCAAATGGGTGCATGGTGACTGGCGCCGGGTGGGTCTGTTAATCGGATCAGCGTCATGAAGACGACCAGGCTTAGCCTTTATTCCCTGGGCTTGAAAATAAATAACCTGAAAATAATTGCCTGGCGCCGGGAATAAGCCTGATCGGCCTGCGTCTCATAGGCCATCCACCTGATGGCCCGTGGCCAAGGAACACTTTATGGTAGATCAATTACCGCCCGTACGGCCCGTGAAAGCTGCATTGAGCCCCGCCAGTGTGTTGCTGCGTCTGGCGGGTATTGGCGCAGTGGTAGCGGTCATCGCCACAATCTTCTTTTACGTCAACGGCACACTGGATGCCGAACGCTTGCGGCCTAAAACCCTGGTCAATGCCCTGGAGCGCAACAATGGCGTGCATCCGGGGTATCGGCGTAACCATGCCAAAGGCATGTGCGTGATCGGGTATTTCGAGAGCAACGGCAATGCTCAACCGTTGTCCCGCGCACAAGTCTTTGAAGCCGGTCGTACTCCGGTCGTGGGCCGCTTTGCCTTGCCGAGCGGCAACCCCTATGCGCCGGACAGCAGTGTGCCGATCCGCAGCCTGGCATTGCGCTTTACCCAGTCCAATGGTCAGCAATGGCGAACTGGAATGAACAGCATGCCGGTCTTCCCGGTGGGCACGCCTGAAGCGTTCTATGCGATGTTGCAAGCGGGAACGCCGGACCCGGCTACCGGCAAGCCGAAGCCCGACGCCATGCCGGCGTTTTTTGCCGCACACCCGGAAACCGCAGCCTTTTTGCAATGGGTGAAAACCGCCAAACCCTCGGCCAGCTTTGCGACTGAAAGCTACAACGGGATTAACGCGTTCTATCTGGTGAATGCCGCCGGGCAGCGTCAGGCCGTGCGCTGGGGCGTGGTGCCGGAAGGTCAGGATGCCGCCGGGGCAACGGCCCCCAATGATGCGGACTACCTGGAAAAAGACCTGGTGCAGCGATTGTCGGCCGGGCCTTTGAGATGGCAGTTCAACCTGACCTTGGCCGACGCTGGCGACCCGATCAACGATGCGAGTAAAACCTGGCCAGCCAGCCGCAAGGTGATCAATGCGGGAACCTTGGTGCTGCAAAGTGCGCAGCCACAAAACGATGGCGAGTGCCGTGACATCAACTACGACCCGTTGATTTTGCCCAATGGCATCGAAGGCTCGGGTGACCCCTTGCTGGCTGCACGTTCGGCCGCCTATGCCAGTTCTTATCTGCGGCGTACCAGTGAAGTTGATCAGTTGTCCCAGGAGAAACGTCCATGAGCACCTCTAACAAGCATTTCGCACCTCTGGCGCGCCTGCTGCATTGGCTGATGGCGTTGATGATCATTGCCATGCTGTTTATTGGGGCGGGGCTGGCGGCCTCTGTCTCCGAGCGGCATGAATGGTTGCTCAACCTGCACAAACCCCTGGGGATAGCCATTTTGCTGCTGGTGATTGTGCGGCTGTTTGTGCGCTTTACCACCCATCAACCGGCGTTGCCTGCTGATTTGCCGGCGGTCCAGGTTTTGGCTGCAAAACTGTCGCATGTGTTGCTGTACGCGCTGATGTTCAGCCTGCCGCTCATAGGTTGGGCGATGATCTCGGCGGCGGGTGATCCGGTGATGTTGAGCAGTTCTTTGCAACTGCCATCCATCCTGGCAGCTAACCCAAGCACCTTTGCGTTCTTGCGCAAAGCCCACACGTACCTGGCGTATTTGTTGTTCTTTACCGTGTTGGCGCATTTGGCGGCAGCGTTGCTGCACGGCTGGGTGCGCCGTGACGGGGTGTTGGAAAGCATGGTGCGGGGGAAGGATTGAAGACCCTGTAGTCGCTGCCGAAGGATGAGGCTGCGAACCGCCACAAGGCGGCGGTCCTGCGGCCCGCATCGCAGCCTCGTGCCTCGTCAGCGACTACAAGGTTGGCGAAAATCCTATCTGCGATGGGGTGTGCAGCGACCCCAAGACGGATGCGGCGGGTTGTTTGTTCAACTTGGGGTGATAGTGTGATCTGCCGAGCATAAGGACCCGGCAATGCGGCAGATTCTTCTTATTGTGGATGTTCAATCCACGTTTTCCCCTCCCGAATGGCTTGTCAGTGGAGTTTCGGCTCTAGCCCGACATGTACCAGCAGTTGCAACCATCGAATTGCATGATGAAGAACACACCCCATTCCAGGACCAACTGGGATGGTGCCCGGCCGTACAGGACAAAAGCCTGGTAGAGGTTGAGCGGGTTTTTATCAAGTACGGGTATGCGCCTTCAGCAGAAACACTGGCTTACCTCAAGTCGCTGAATCCTGACCGTGTGCTGGTGTGCGGGATTCAGACCGAGACGTGTGTGTTGGCGGCGGGTTTTGCCCTTTTTGATCTGGGGTTGCATCCGACCTTGGTGACAGATCTGACCGTCGGTTCATCGCTAGACAGGTCCGGCCAGTTGGGAATTAACTTGTGGCAGCATCATTTCCGGCAAGTCACCACAACGGCCGAAATAATCGGCGAGTTGGAGCTGGCGAAAATCCTGTCAGGCAGTTTTGGCCATGACGGCGGTAAACAGCTCGGACGCTAAAAACCGTTCCAGCCAGGCATTCAGGCGCGGGTAGGGCGCTTGTTCGAACCAGTCGCGGTCGACGTGGGCGAACTGGCGCACAAACGGCGCCAGGGCAATGTCCGCCAGGCTCAAGGTGTCGCCAGCCAGGTACAGCGTCTGTTCGAGCAGCACTTCCAGGCGCTGCAAAAACGCCGCCCCTTGGGCGCGATAGTGCTCCATCGGTTGTTCCGGGTAGCGGATGGCGTATTTGTAGCGGTCAAGGTTGACCTTGAAGACCTGGTCGTTTTCTTCAATCAGCGCCGCACTGTCCGGGCCAAGCCAGTTGTCCGGGTCATGCCGGGCCAAGGCCCAGTGCATGATCTCCAGGCTTTGTTCAATCACCCGGCCATCGGCACAGACCAATACCGGTACGGTGCCCTTGGGCGACAGCGCGAGCATTTCAGCCGGCTTGGCCTTGAGGCTGACTTCTACAATCGATAACGGCACGCCGCTGTAACGCAGGGCCATGCGCGCCCGCATGGCATACGGGCAGCGACGGAAGGAATACAGCACGTTGCCGGTCATTTGACCTCCACGGTGCTCAGGCCATTGCCTTGGCGCCGCACCTGAATTTGCACCGGAATGCGTTCATGCATTTCCTGTACGTGGGATATCACCCCAACTTTGCGCCCCTGGGCTTGCAGGCCGTCGAGGGCATCCGTTGCCAATTGCAATGACTCAGGGTCCAGGCTGCCAAACCCTTCGTCGATAAACAGCGACTCGATTTTCAGCGTGCTGGACGCCATAGACGCCAACCCCAACGCCAGCGCCAACGACACCAGGAAGGTTTCACCGCCGGACAGCGAGTGCACCGAGCGCAGTTCGTCGCCCATTTCGGTGTCCATCACCAGCAAGCCGAGCATGCTGCCGCCGCGCTTGAGGCGGTAACGTTTAACCAGTTGGCGCAGTTGAGCGTTGGCGTGGTGCACCAGCAAATCGAGGTTGTAGGCCTGGGCGATCTTGCGGAATTTGTCGCCGGTGCCCGAACCGATCAGTTCACTCAGGCGCGCCCAGCGCTGCCATTCTTCATAGGCTTGAGCGATACGTTGCGCCAGCGCTTGGTTGGCCTCTTGGCGACGTTGGTCTTCTGCCTGTTGCGCCCGCAGTTCTGCCACGTGTTGTTCGCTGGCAGCGATTAGCGCGTTCAGTTCAGTGAGGGCAACCTCAAGCGCCTGGGCATCAAGGTTGCCATTGGCCTGCGCCTGATGCTGGTTGAGGCGTTGCTCACGTTCCTGGAGCAGGACGCGGGCTTGTTCGACGGCTTTCTCGCTGGTTTGCAGTTGCTGGCGCAGGTCGCGAATGTGCGTGTCGTCGAAGCTCAGCAATTGCTGCAAACGGGCCGTATCGAGCGCTGAGTGCTGCCCGCGCCATTGCTCGACCTGCTCGCTCACGCTGCTATGTTCAGTTTGCAGTGCGTGCAGGTGCTCTTGTTGGGCCTTGAGCTGGGCCGCCAGTTGCACCAATTGGTGGGCGATGGTTTGCAGCGCTTCGCTGGCCTGGGTCTGGGCGTTGCGCGCCTGCTCAAGCGCCTGTTCAAGGTGGTGCTGCCATTGTTCGGCGCTCGGGTGATCGCCCAGCAATTGCTTGAGGCTTTGCTGACCTGCCTGCTGTTGTTCGTGCAACTCAGTTACGTTGCGTTGCAGGGCATCCAGCTCTTTAGTGTGGGTGGCTTGCTGATACTGTTCACGCTCGATGCGGCTGCCGCGTTCAGTCTGCTCGGCGTGTTCATCGCGCTGTTGATCCAGTTGTTCAAGGCGATGGGTGACCTGCTGATCAAGCTGCATAAAGCAGGCTGAGGCGTTTTCACGCAATGCCGCCAGTGTGGTCTCCGGCAGCAGATTGGCAAACTCGGCAAGTCCTTCCTCAAAGCGCAACGTGTCTGCCTTGAGGTGTTGCTGCTGCTCGCTGAGTTGCTGTGTGGCTTGCTGGCTGGCTTCGGTACTGCGTTGCAGCTGTTGTTGCAATGCGGCGGCTTCTTTTTGCAGGGCAAGCAATGCGTTTTGACGTTGTTCGTCCTGGCTGATGCTGTGTTGCAGTTGGCTCAAGCGTTGAGTCAGCCAGGCTTCGCGCTTGGCCGGATCTTGCCCTTGCCATTGTGCATACAGCGGGTGGGCTTCCAGGCCTGGCGCCAGCGTCTGAAGTTCTTCGCCAAGTTGCTGGTGCTGCTGTATCAGCTCGCGCTGCTGCGCGTTAACCCCGGCGAGTTGCTCACGCAACTGGTTGAGGGTTTCTTTGAGGGTATCGACCGTTTTGCGCGCGTTGGTCTCTTCTTCCTCGTCAAAACGCGACAGGCCCTGCAACAGCGCTTCAGGCTGGTGATACGGGTGGTCATGGCTGCCGCAGACCGGGCAGGGCTGGTCGTCCTGTAGCTGCGCGCGCAGCTCTTCGACGCTGGCGCTGCGGGCCAGGCGCTGGCGTTCAAGCAACTGCTGAGTCACGCGCAAGGCTTGTTCGGCAGCTTCAAATTCTTTTTTGGTCTGGGTGCCTTGGCCGATGAGATTTCCGCGTTCGGTTTGCAGGTTTTGCAGTTTGATCTGCACCGCCTGTAAACGCGCCTCAAGGGCCAACTGGCTGCTGCACAGGCGCTGTAAGTCTTCAAAAGCGCGCTGTTGCTGACGGTTGTCAGCCAGCAGGCTGCCCAGGGTCTGGATCTGCTCATTAACGGCGTGCGGTTCGGCACCGGCTTCCTGGAACAAGATTTCCAGGCTGCTGCGCAGCTCAGTGAGCTGTTGCGCTGCCTGGCTGGCGCGCTGTTCTAAAGCCGGTAATTCTTCTCGGCCTTTATTCAGCGTAGTACTCAGGCGCACCAATTGCTGCAGGCCGCGACGGTAACCGTCCCAGGCATTGGCCAAGGGGGCCAGTTCGTTGCTGTGTTCCAACTGCGCAGCGATCTGCGCCAAGCGTTCTGTACCTTGCTGCTGGCGCTCGAGCAAGCCGTGCAAGGCCTTTTGCCCTTCGGCGCAAGCGTCTTCAGCCTGCTTTTTAAGCGCCTGTTGAGCCTCTAAGGCTTGGGTCAGACGAGTGAGATTGGCGTGTTCCAGATGGGCTTTTTGCAGATGCGGTGCGGCATCCCGTAGCTCGGTCTGGGCTTGATTGGCCGCTTGTTGGGCAGTCTGGAGTACTTGTTGTAGTTGAGTCTGGCGTTGCCCCAGCTCGGTCTGCTGTTGCAAGTGCCCGGCGATCTGCTCGGCCAGCGGGGTGAGTTGCGCGTCCAGTTCGGCCAAACGGGCGAACTGATGGCGTTGGGGCGCCAGTTGCTCCAGCAACTCCAGGGTTTGTCGCTGCTCTGCCTGGCCGTCCCACTGGGCTTGGGCCTGCTGGAGCTGTTCGGCGGCACTTTGCTGCTGTTCTTGCAGCTCGCGCAGGGTTTTGAGCCATGTGTGCTGCTGTTCAAGTTGCTTAAGCTGGCTTTGCCGGGTTTTCAGCAGTTGTTGCGCCTCGCTATGACGCTGGTCCAGCTCCGCACGGGCTTCGGGCTCCAGCGGGGTTACGCCAACGGCCTGATCTTGCAATTGCTTGTGCGCATCGCGGGCTTCTTTGGCTTTGTCGAAGGCACGCTTGCCGAGACGGGTGTACAGCGCCGTGTCGGTGAGTTTTTCCAGCAGTTCACTGCGCTCGTTGTCATCGGCCTTAAGAAACGCACTGAACTCGCTTTGCGCCAGCATTACGGCACGGGTGAACTGTTCGAAGTTCAGGCCCAGACGTGATTCCAGCTGCACTTTGTAATCGCTTTTCTGGCTGGCCAGCAGTTGATCGCTGTCCAGATCGCGCAGGCTCTGGCGGCTGGCTTGCAGCTTGCCATTGGCCTTTTCGCGGGCGCGGTTGGCTTCCCAGCGGGCGCGATAGCGGCGGCCATCGATGCCGACGAAATCGACTTCGGCATAGCCTTCGCCGGTGCCGCGACGCAGCAGGGTGCGCGGGTCACCGGTGGCGATCTCGCCGTCGGCATCCGGGACTTTGGCATCCCGGCCGGTGTTGTTCAGCCGTGGCACCGCGCCGAACAAAGCCAGGCACAGGGCGTCGAGCAAGGTGCTTTTACCGGCGCCAGTGGGACCGGTGATTGCAAACAGCCCGGCACTGGCCAGTGGCTCGGCGGTGAAGTCCAGCTCAAAAGGACCTGCCAGTGAAGCCAGATTTTTCAGGCGAATCGCGAGGATTTTCATGGCTGTTCACCTTCCATCTGGACTTCTTGCAGCAGCACGGCAAAGTCTTTGAGGGTTTGCTCGTCGGCTTCGCTGCCGTAGTTGTCCTGCCAGGCGCGACTGAACAGTTCTTGCGGGGTCAATTGGTCCAGCTCGATCAATTGCGCGGCGTCGTTGTCCCCGGCGCGGCTGCCATTGCCAGCGTATTCAGCAGAGATGCGTACCAGACGCACGGCTTTACCCAGCAGGGCGGTTTCGATTTGCTGACGCAAGTCGGGCTGCGGTTCGTCCAGTTTGACCCGTACTTCAAGCCACGGTTGGCGCTGGGTGTCGGCCAGCAGGTCAATGTCCGGTAACTCCGCCAGTTGGCCGAGAATTTCAAGCAGTGGCGCCGGGCCGACCCGTTGCAGATTAACGGCGCGCGGGATCAAGCGGGTTTCGACGCTGACCAGGGTTTCGCCATCGAGTTTGACGTCGAGAATCTGGTGCTGGTAGCCGATCTCGGAAAACGACAGCGGGATCGGCGAACCGCAATAGCGGATACGCTCTTCGCTGTTCACCCGTTGCGGTTTGTGCAGATGGCCCAGCGCAACATAGCTGATACTGGGTCCGAACAGGCTGGCGGGCAGGGCTTCGGCATTGCCGATGATCAGGCTGCGTTCGGAGTCTTCGGACACCGAACCGCCGGCCATGTGCGCGTGGCTGATGGCAATCAGCGCTTGCCCGGGCTTGCGTTTGGCGTTGGCGGCTTCAATCAGCCATTCGTGGACCTGGCCAATACCGCGCAGGTAATCATCCCCCAAGTGTGCGCCGGTCACTTCGGCCGGGCGCAAGAACGGCAAGGCCAGGCACCATGCGGCGATTTCGCCAGAGGCGTCAGGCAGCGCAATCAACAGGCGTTCGGCATCCAGTTGGCCGTCATCGAGCCACAGCACACGGCCCAGTGCATGGGTACGCAAACGGCGCATCAAAGGCGCTGGCAATTCGATGCGCGAGCCGGAGTCGTGGTTACCGGCGATCATCACGATGGTCAGCTTGGGTTGTTGCTCGTGGGCGCTGACGATGAAGTCGTACAGGCGTTCCTGAGCTTTGACCGGCGGGTTGACGGTGTCAAAAATGTCCCCGGCAATCAGCAACACATCGGGTTGTTCAGTGGCCAGTTGGGTGAGTAGCCAGCTCAGAAAGCAAGCGTGTTCGAAGTCGCGTTCCTGGCCATGGAGGTTTTGCCCCAGGTGCCAGTCGGAAGTGTGAAACAGGCGCATAACAAAATCCGTTTAAAAAGGGTAAAGCGTACCCGCGATTATTTGGGGTAAAGCGGCGGCAGGCTGCTGGATTCGCTGGCGGTGTCCTGCTCGCGTTCGGCGGCCGGGATGCTGCGAATCGCTTTCCACAGCTCTTCACCTTGCCAGTATTGGCCGGTTTCGCTGTAGAGCGCGCCGTTGAGGCCGTCCAGTGCATCGGACAGCAGTACAAAACGTGCGGCCATTTCGGCCAGGGTTTCTGGTTGTTGCCGCGCCCAGGCGTCTAACGCCTGACGCGTGGCCTGCGGGTCGTTGGCCAGGCAGGCGCGTTTGATGTCGTCGAGTAGCGTGCGTGGGCTCGGACCGGTTTGTGCCGCCCGCAGAATGGCTGGTTGCCAGCGTGCGCGCCACCACAGGCCGAAGCCAATCAATGTGGTACAGGCCAGCAGCAAGGTGCTCAGTTGCCAGAGCCACAGCGTTGAGTCATCGCTGTCGACGACCGGGCCAGTACCGGCCAGCGAGTCGGCGGCCAGGCTGGTGTTGGCCGCCACTTGCAAGGTGCGGGCGGGCAGGTAGCTGCGTTCAAGACGGTCTTCGTGGGTGTTCCACCACACCAGTTCAACGGCGGGCAGTTCCACCTGGCCCACTCGCGTCGGCACCAAGGCTTCACGCTCTTCGCGGCTGCCGATCAGACCATTGTCAGTGACCTGATTGCTCAGTTGCGGCAAGTCCGGGTAACGCCGCAAGCCATTCACGTCGGTGGCGGGCAGCGGCGGCAATTGGGCGCTGGACAGCCCTTCGGCCTTGAGGGTCAGGGTGCGGGTCAGCGAGTCGCCTACTTTGGAATGATCCGGCTCGGGGTTCCAGGTTTCGCTCAGGCTCAGGCTGCGGGCCGGTAACCAGGCGGCAGTGGCCGGGTAGTCTTCAGGCTTGGGCTTGACCTGCAAGGGGATCTCGGTGGAGGTCACGTGGACCATTTTCCCGGGTTTGGGCGCGCTGGGCGTCGAGGTGTTGCCGGGCTGGTTGTCCACCTGGGTCGCGCTGAAGGTCAACGCGGGGATTTGCAGCTCGCCGCTGTGTTGCGGATAGATGCCGTAGCGCACCTCGATCACGCCGTGGCGCACACCATTGATCAGCTTCTCGTAAGTGCGTGACTCGCCCAACTGCTCAACGATGGCGTCTTGCAGGTGCAGCGGGGTCAAGTTGCTGTCGTCGTAGAGCGCCACCGAGTGATAAACGCGCAAGGTCAAAATCGCCTGGGCTTGTACGTACACACTAGGCTGATCGAGGCTGGCCTCAATGAATACAGGGGCCAGCTCGGAGTCACTGGCGCTGCTCTGGGTCACCGTAAGGTTGATCGGCAAGCTGTGGTAATCGCCCACTTGCAGGGACGGAATGGTCACGGTGCCGGTTTGTTTGGGTTGCAGGGTGATGATCCAGCGGGTGGTGGCTTTGTTGTCATCGTTGAGCGTGGTCAGTTGGTTGACCTGACGCGTGCCGCGCACTTCAAACAGGGTGTCCAGCGGCGCCAGATCGGGTTTGCCGAACAACGTGGCGTCATTGGTCTCCAGGGTCAGCTCGACGGTTTCACCGGAGTTGAGCTGATCGCGGTCAACACTGGCGACCAGCCCCAGCGCATGGGCGGGTACTGTCCAGCAACAGAGCAAAAAGAGTAAAACGCAGAAGCGATTCATTGCGGCGAGTCCTGATGTTGCTGCTGTTCGTACCAAAATTTTCGTCGTAGCAATTCACTGGGGTTGTCGGGAATTTGTCTGAGCCATTGCTCCAGCGCATGGTGGTGTTCGTCATCCAGCACATCCATGGTCGGGGCGGTTGGACGGGTGGTGGTCTGTTCTTCCGGTTCGTTGCCGGGCTCGTTGGCGGCCGGTGGCGGTTCGACGGCGTCGTCCGGGTTGGCATGGGCGGCCGGGTCGGTGGCCGCGCTGCTTTGATCATGTTGGCCGTTCTCGCCGGTGGTCGTGGCATTACTGCTGCTGACGGACGGATCGGTTTCGTCGGGTTCGGCGGGTTTTTCCGGCACTTTGTCCGGCGGCGGTGTGTCTTGTTCGCGTTTTTGCTCAAGCACTTGCTCGACCAGCGCCTTGTTCTGCGCGGCGACTTGCAGGTCGGGTTGCAGCTCCAGTGCTTGCTCATAGGCGTCAATTGCCGCCTCAAGCTCACCACTCATGGCCAATGCGTTACCGCGATTGTAGTGTGCGCTGGCACTGTTGACCTCGCCAAAGCGCTGAGCTGCCGCGCTGTAGTCGCCCGCCTGATACAGCGCCAGACCTTGCCACAAAGGATCTTTGAAGTGTTCGACGGCTTGTAACGGTTTTTTCTGCTCCAGCAGGCGCTGGCCTTGTTGGTCGGGGCGCAACCACAGATCGGTCAGGCTGAAGGCATAGCTGGGTTGAGGCAGCATGAAGAGCAGCGGCAGGCAGAACAGCCAGCCACGACGCCCTGCGCACGCGGCCAGCAGTAGCAGTGGCAGCAATAGCCAGTAGCCTTGGTCAGACCAGGTGTCCAGGCGCAGCGTCTGACCGTCGTCGCGTAAATGTTGCGGGCCATCGAGCAAACCCAGGCCGCGCAGGTCGTTGTCATCCAGCTTTGCTTGTCGGTAACTCCCCCCTACGTCTTCGGCAAAGGCACGCAGGCTCGGGCTGTCGAGGCGTGGCAGGAGGATGGCGCCCTGGGCGTCTTTCAGAAACTCGCCGTTTTCTTCGACCACCGGCGAGCCTTCGCGGGTGCCGACACCAAGTACCAACAGCGGCGGCGTGTGGCCGTCCAGTTCCTTGCGGATGCCAGCGCGCTCTTGTTCGCTGAGCGATGAAGTCACCAGCAAAAGTCGGCCTTCGCCCAGCGCACCTTGATCCAGCAGCTTGAGGGCTTTGTTGACGGCGAGGTCGGCGCGATTGCCCGGTTGCGGCATGATCGATGGCTTGACCGCTTCGAGCAGGTTGCGGCTGGTGGCCATGTCATCGGACAGCGGCACCAGCGTATGGGCGCTACCGGCGTAGACGATAATTGCCGTTTGCGCATCGCTGCGACTTTGCAGCAGGTCGTAGAGTTTGCGCCGTGCCTGTTCGAGGCGGTTGGGCTGGCTGTCGGTCGCGAGCATTTGCGGGGTCAGCTCAAGCATCACCACCAGCGGGTCGGCCGGTTTTTGCGCGGACTGTTCAACGCGTTCCCAGCTTGGTCCAAGCAAGGCAAACAGCGCCAGCAACCAGGCCAGGCCGAGGGCAATCCACGGCAGTTTGCTGTCGCGGCCATTACCGCCGCTGAGCAAGACGCGATGAAAGGCTTCGGGCAGGATCATCTGCCAGCGCCCGGCGCGTTTTTGCCGATGCCAGAGTTTCCATAGCAGCCAGCACAGCAGCGGCAGTGCCAGCAGCCATTCGGGGCGAAACCAATGCGGCCAGAGCGCGCTCATCGGCGCCTCCGCAAGCGCAGGCGTTTGAGCCGCGAGCGCCAGTCAGGATTTTGAGGCAGAAAGTGTTCCTTGCTCAGTAAACGTTGCAGCGGATGGTTGGGCCATAGCTCGCGGATCACCAGCAGCACGCTGAGCAGCAGTGCGCCAGCCAAAGGCCAGCTGTAAAGCGCCTGCGCCGGGCGTGCCTGAGTGGGCTGCTGGGCGACAGGTTCAAGTTGGTCGAGGGTGTCTTTGATGGCGGACAGCTCGTTGCCGTCGCGGGCACGGAAGTAGCGGCCGCCGGTAATGCGGGCGATTTCTTCCATGGCCGGCTCGTCCAGGTCCACGCCCGGGTTAATGCTGAACAGACCCTTGGCGGTGTTTTCTTGCGGATCGGAGCCAACCCCGATCGGGTAGATTCTGACGCCTTCTTCAGCCGCCAGGCGGGCCGCGGTCAAGGGATCGATCTGGCCGCCGTTGTTGGCGCCGTCGGTCACCAGGATCAGCACCCGGCTCTGCGCCGGACGTTGGCGCAGGCGCTTGACGGCCAGACCAATAGCGTCGCCGATGGCCGTGTTTTTACCGGCAATGCCGATGCGCGCTTCGTCGAGCCAGGTGCGAACGGTGTGCCGATCAAAGGTCAATGGCGCTTGCAGATACGCCTGGCTGCCAAACAGGATGAGGCCGACGCGGTCGCCTTCACGGTGTTCAAGAAAGTCACCCAGCAGCTTTTTCACCGAATCGAGGCGGGTGATGTCCTCGCTGTGCCAGTGCATGTCCGGGTAGTCCATGGAGCCCGAGACGTCCACGGCCACCAACAAATCGCGCCCGCTGGCAGCAATCGGCAGCGGTTCGCCGAGCCATTGCGGGCGGGCAGCAGCAGTCAGCAACAACAACCACAGCAACACATACGGCATTTGCTGACGCAGCGAAGGCAGGGTGGGCCGCGCCTTGCGCCGGGCCAGTTCTTCAAGGTCGCCCAAAAAACTGACTTTAAGTGCGGGTTCACCGCTGTCGGCAGCCGGCAGCACCAGGCGCATCACCCAGGGCAGTGGCAGTAAGGCGAATAGCCAGGGCCAGGCGAACTCAAACATGTTTGCGAATCCAGATTTCAACCGCTTGATTCAGCCCGGCGATGGCCTTGTCATCGAGCTTGCACTCGGGCTTGTAGGCGCCTTCTACCAGCACCATCCAGCGGGTCAAGCCGGCGGCCGGGCAGCGGTTGTCGAGAAACGCCAGCCACTTGCGACCATTGAGGGTATGGCTCTGGCTGTAGGGATAGTGGCTGCGGCACAGGCGTTTGAGCAGGCCGTTGAGTTGCTGCAGCCAGGCACCGGCAGGCGCGCCATCGTAAGGTTTGTTGAACCGCGCCAGCTCTTCCAGGGCCGCCAAACGTACCGGGTCAAGGGGCTGTTCGGTGGTGGCCAATTGACGCTTGGCGGGCAGATAACGGCGCAACCACCACAAACCCCAGGCCAGAGCCGGAATCAGGAGCAGCAGCAACCACCAGCCCGGCGCCGGTGGCCACAGGCCAATCGCCGGCGGGGTGATGAGCGGTTGCAGGTGTTCGAGCTCGTTCATGACGATTTGCCAGGGCGTTTGGCGTTCAGGTATTCACGAAGTTGTTCGATCATTTCGCTTTGCGTGCTGAGGGGCATCAGCAGTACCCGCAGCTTTTGTGCGAGCAACTCCCAACGTGCGATACGGGCTTCGGCCTGAGCACGGTAAGCCTGACGCAAATCATAGTTGAGCGTGTCCAGCTCCAGCTGTGCACCGCGCTCGGCAAAGCGCAGCAGCCCGGCGGCGGGCAGGGCGTGGTCCAGAGGGTCAGACAACGGCAGCAGAATCAGGTCGCAATGGCGTGATAACAGGCTCAGTTGCTGTTCGGCGGCGTCGGTCAGTGCCCGCTCATCACAAATCACCACCACCAGACTGCCGGGGCGCAGCACCTCGCGGGCGCGGATCAAGGCCATGCCCAGTGCGTCACGGTCTGACTGGACTTCGGTGTGCAGCGACTGATTGACCCGCACCAGCCGGTTGAGCAATTGCAGCAGGCTTTGCTTGCTGCGCCGTGGCTTGATTTCGTAATGCTCGTGGTCGCCAAACACCAGACCGCCCACCCGGTCGTTATGGCCCAGTGCGGCCCAGCCAATCAGACTCGCGGCTTGAGCAGCAAGCACCGACTTGAACATCAGCCCTGAACCGAAGAACAGCCGACGGCTTTGCTCGGCGAGGATGAAGATTGGCCGTTCGCGCTCCTCATGGAACATCTTGGTGTGCGGTTCCTGGGTGCGTGCGGTAACGCGCCAGTCAATGGTGCGAACATCGTCCCCGGCCTGATAAATCCGTACCTGATCGAAGTCGACCCCGCGCCCGCGCAGCTTGGAGTGGTGCAAGCCCACCAGCGGGCTGCGGTGGCCGGGGGTGGAGAACAGCTGCACCTCGCGCACGCGATGGCGCATCTCGATCAGTTCGGTGAGGGTCACACGAATGCCGGGTTCGGCGGGCAGGAGGGCGGTCATCGTCAGGCAACGGCAACAACGTCAAGGATGCGTTGCACCACGCGGTCCTGGTCAATGCCAGCCGCCTCGGCTTCGAAAGACAAAATAATACGGTGGCGCAGCACGTCGAACAGCACGGCCTGGATGTCTTCCGGGCTGACGAAGTCGCGACCGGCGAGCCAGGCGTGTGCACGGGCACAGCGATCAAGGGCAATCGAGCCACGGGGGCTGGCGCCGTAGGCAATCCACTCGGCCATTTCCGGGTCGAATTTGCCGGGCGTACGGGTCGCCATGACCAATTGCACCAGGTATTCCTCTACCGCATCGGCCATGTACAGGCCGAGGATTTCCTTGCGGGCGGCAAAAATGGCCTGTTGGCTGACCCTGCGTTCAGGCTTGGTTTCACCGTTGAGGGCTTCGCCACGGGCCTGTTGCAGGATACGGCGCTCTACGGCTGCGTCGGGGAAGCCAATTTTCACGTGCATCAGAAAACGGTCGAGCTGGGCTTCTGGCAGCGGGTAGGTGCCTTCTTGCTCGATGGGGTTTTGCGTGGCCATGACCAGAAACAGCGGTGACAGCTCGTAAGTGCTGCGCCCGACGCTGACCTGGCGCTCGGCCATCGCCTCAAGCAGAGCCGACTGCACTTTTGCCGGTGCCCGGTTGATTTCGTCGGCCAGCACCAGATTGTGGAAGATCGGGCCTTGCTGGAAGACAAAGCTGCCGGTTTCGGGGCGATAGATTTCAGTGCCGGTGATGTCGGCAGGCAACAGGTCGGGGGTGAACTGAATGCGATGGAACTGCGCTTCGATACCTTCCGCCAGCTCTTTGATGGCTTTGGTCTTGGCGAGGCCGGGCGCGCCTTCGACCAGCATATGGCCGTCAGCCAGCAGCGCGATCAACAAGCGGTCAATGAGTTTTTCTTGACCGAGAATCTGCGTTGAAAGAAAGGTTCGCAGCGCCAGTAGCGCTTCACGATGTTCCATCGATGACTGTTCCTGAAAAGGACTGCAACGCCGTATAAATTACGCCGTTGCCGGGGGCGTTACTTTAATCCATTGCGAGGGTTTCGGACTAATAGCAGGCGGGCTTTTTGTGCAAAAAAACCAAATCAGACAGGTTGTTGAGAATAGTGTTCATTTGGGTGGCGTCTACCGGGTGTCAGTAGTCGCAATTTGGCTGTTGTAGTCGCTGACGAGCCTGCGAGGCTGCGTCCGGCTTAAGTTAGCGAGCACGGTGTGTCAGATAGGCGCAGTGCTCTGTGTTTACGATCGCTATGCTATCGGACGTAGCCTCGCAGGCTCGGCAACTGCTACGGGAAAGTGCTCTGCCAGCAGTGCGGCAAAGGCGTCGCGTGCGGCATGCGAGCCGGTTTCGCTGTGCCAGAAAAACAGGTTGGGCATGGGCGCCAGTTCAGGGAAGCGGTAAGTGATCAGGTGTGCGCAGGCGCCAAACTGCTGAAGCATGCCCTCGGGTATCAGCGCCAAGCCTGCGCCAGCACTGACACAACCAATGATGCTACCCCAATTGGCGTAGTCGATTTTGCTGACTTCCAGACCGTGTTCCGCCACCCAGTTTTCCAGCGCCGCACGGTAAGGGCAGCCGGGCGGCCACATAAACACGGTATGCCGGTGCACGTCAGCCAGTTGCGCAAGCGGCGCCAGTTTCGGGCTCGCAATCAACACTAATTGTTCGTTGTAAAGCATTGTTTTAGATAGTTTTGTTTGAGTAATTGAGCCGGCGACCATGGCCCCGTCGAGACGGTGATGTTTAACGTCATCGAGCAGTTGTTTTGATTTGCCGGTGACCAACTCCAGCGTGACCTGCGGGTAGCGCTGATGGTACTCGGCGAGCAAGGGCGGCAGTCTGCCGGTTGCACAGGACTCAATTGCGCCAATGCGCAGCTTGCCGGCGGGCACGGCCTGGGGCGCAACCGCGCGTTTGGCCTGATCGACCAGCGCCAGAATCTGCTCGCTATAGCCCAAAAACACCTGCCCGGCTGCGCTGATGCGCAAGCCGCGACCGGCGCGGGTGAACAGTGCGGTGCCCAGTTCGCTTTCCAGTTGCTTGATGCGAGTGGTGATGTTCGACGGTACGCAATGCAACTGTTCGGCGGCCAGCGCAATGCTGCCGCACTCTGCCACGGCCTTGACCATGCGCAACTGGCTGAGCTCCATTGTTCACTCCTGATGAATTCTGGGCTCTTTATATCTCACTTGTGGCCCCACGTGAGCGCGATAAACACTGAACACCACTTCAATGGGTTCAGGATCACTAACGTGTCGTTACCTTTCAAACTGGCCGTGGCCATGGCGGCTGTCGTGTTGTGTTGGGCCTATTCACCGATCGGCATCCATATCGGGCTGGAAAGCTACTCGCCGGGGCACCTGGCTTTGCTGAGATTTTTAATTGCATCGCTGTTTATGGCGTTGATCGCGTTGTTTATCGGCATTGGCGTGCCTCGGCTGCGGGATGTGCCCTGGTTGATGCTGTTGGGGTTGTTCGCCGTGGCGTTGCACCACATGGCGTTGAACATGGGCCAGCGTTGGGTCAGCCCCGGCGCATCCAGTGTGCTGGCGCAAACCGCGCCATTGTTCAGCACATTTATCGCCGCGGTGTGCCTCAAGGAGCGCGTCAGCGGCTGGCGCTGGTTGTGGGTCGCGGTTGGCTTGCTCGGGGTCGTGGTGGTGATCTGGGGCGATAAAGGCGTGGGTGAGTTCCACCCGCAGGGCCTGGTGCTGTTACTGGCGGCGTTGTCCTGGAGCATTTATTTTGTGCTGCAAAAGCACATTTCTACTCGCTACAGCCCTTTAACCATAGTCTGTTACATGGTCTGGGGCGGCACGCTGTTGCTCTGCGTGTACTGGCCCGGGCTGACGGACGAGGTGCTCAAGGCGCCGGTCCGGGTGAATGTGGCGGTGTTGATCCTTGGCTTGTTTCCCAGTGCGTTGGCGTACCTGTTATGGGGCTTTGTACTGAATCACACCCAAGTCAGCCGTTCGGTCAGCGTGATGTACCTGATCCCGCCCGTCGCCATGGCGCTGGCGGCGGGTGTGTTGGGCAGTGAAGTTTCAGCCGGAGTGATTGCGGGGGCGGCTATTGTGCTGGGGAGCGTGATTGCGATGAGCCGCGAACCTCAGTCCAGGCGATAAAAATTCCGGGCATTTTGCCACAGTGCCTTTTGCGCCCCGGCTTCACCCAAGGCATTAACTACAACATCTATGTCATTGTTTTCAAAGGTTCTTGGTGCGCGGGTTGACGGTAAATCAGTGCCGAATATCAAGGCGCTCGGGTTGGCCGCGTGAATGTCTTTAAGTACCTGCGGTACGTCGAAGTCAACCCGGCCAAAACCGCAGGCCTTGATGCGCACCCCGTGCTCGGCAAGGCGCAGCAAAGCCGGCAAACCTTCGTGGCTCAGCCCCAGATGGTCGATGCTCAGCGCTGGCAATCGCAGCAAACGTTCGTACAACGGCGCCAGTTCCCGAGAGTCGATGTACAGCTCTGAATGCCAGCCCACGCAGTCGTAGACGCGCTTGGCCAGTGATTCGAGTTGGTCGAGCTGCTCTGAGCCGCCGCGCTTGAGGTTGAAGCGCAGGGCACGAACGCCGTGCTGGTTCAACGCTTCAAGCTCGGCGTCAGTGACGCTGGCCGGCAGTTGGGTGACGCCGACAAAGCCTGCGCCCAAGCGTTTGAGTGCGGCGATCAGGTAGGTTTGATCAAAGCCCTGAAACGAGCCTGAAACCACCGCGCCCCCGACGACGCCCAGCTCGCGGGTACGCGCGAGGTAATCATCAACGCTGAAAAAGTCTGGCACGTAGCCGTTATTGGGAATCAGCGGATAAGCCTTGTCGATGATGTGGCAGTGGGCATCGAAGAGTTGGCGCATGGCGGTCATACCTGTCGGTGTGCGGGTTCGGGCTGTAGTGGGTCAGTTCAATTCGCTGATGTAGGTGCCGGTGCCGTCGAGAATGTTTTTCAGGGTTTGCTCGATCTCGGCCAGTTCATCGGCATCAGCGCTATGGAGGATCTCCAGATGGTCGCTGCCGTTCAGCACGTCGGCATCGCCGGGCGCCACTTCGATCAGCAGGCGCGTCGGGCTGAGTGTGACCTTTACGCCGTCGAGGCTGGAAGGCTCATCATCCAGGGTGATTTCCAGTTCGTCCTCGTCCGGGTAGCGCGACATCAGAAACATTTCGCCCTTGT
Organism: Pseudomonas helleri; assembly: GCF_045830615.1. Taxonomy (NCBI): domain Bacteria; kingdom Pseudomonadati; phylum Pseudomonadota; class Gammaproteobacteria; order Pseudomonadales; family Pseudomonadaceae; genus Pseudomonas; species Pseudomonas helleri. Next base: position 2,520,014 of record NZ_CP174501.1, read on the forward strand.
CGCTGTGGCAGCACAGCATGGCCATGTTGTCTTCTTCGTCGTCACACGGGTTGGCCATGAGCAGGGCGGTGGTCATTTGCATGGTGGGGAATTCCTGGCGCTGAGCGCATCTAATCACTGAACAAGCGGCGATTTTGCCAGCCCGCGCGTTTTTATGCTGGCTCAATCTTGGTAGGTGGCTGATGGCCTGTTATTTCGTGTCAGATATTTCTGATACTGCCGACAGAAATTAAGGCGTTTTTATGAAGTTTTATGAGTGTCCACTGCTAGGGTTGTTCCTGTCCGGGTCACAAGATTGCCGCCCCATGACCGAATATGTCGCCGCACCGCAAGCAGGCCGGGCGATGCAGTCGTTAAGCTGCGTTGTTGATGGTTATCGCTAAACATGCAGCCTGTGGACCTGGCAGTCGTCTTTACCGATAAGCATCCCGGAATAATGTTGTGACCTCAGGGTTACAGCCAGCTTCACCTCCCTGTCACGCTGTGTTCTTGAAGGTTGAGCACAGTAGTGACAGGTCCCCCAAGCGGGAATAGCACGCGACGCTTCTCTCAATAACAAGCCCAAGCGGAGTACCACAGATGGCGTTCTTCACCGCAGCCAGCAAAGCCGACTTCCAGCATCAACTGCAATCTGCACTGGCCCAGCACGTTAGCGAACAGGCTCTGCCACAAGTAGCCCTGTTTGCTGAGCAATTCTTCGGCATCATTTCACTGGACGAACTCACCCAACGGCGCATGTCCGATCTCGCCGGCTGCACCCTGTCGGCCTGGAGGTTGCTGGAGCGCTTTGACCCGGACCAGCCGCAAGTGCGTGTGTTCAACCCCGACTACGAGCGCCATGGCTGGCAATCAACCCACACTGCGGTTGAAGTGCTGCACCACGATTTGCCGTTTCTGGTGGACTCGGTGCGTACCGAGCTGAACCGCCGTGGTTACAGCATCCACACCCTGCAAACCACCGTATTGAGCGTGCGTCGCGGCAGCAAGGGTGAGCTGCTGGAAATCCTGCCCAAAGGCACTACTGGTGAAGGCATCGCGCAAGAGTCGTTGATGTACCTGGAGATTGACCGCTGCTCGAACGCCGCTGAATTGAATGTACTGAGCAAGGAGCTGGAGCAGGTTCTGGGTGAAGTGCGCATTGCCGTGGCTGACTTTGAGCCGATGAAGGCCAAGGTCAGAGAGCTGCTGGCCAGTGTCGACAACTGCCCGTATGCCGTGGATGCTGGTGAAAAAGCCGAGATCAAGAGCTTTTTGGAGTGGTTGCTGGGTAACCACTTCACCTTCCTCGGCTATGAAGAGTTTGTGGTACGTGACGAGGCAGACGGCGGCCATATCGAATATGACCCGCAGTCGTTCCTCGGCCTGACCAAGCTGCTGCGCGTCGGCTTGACCGCTGAAGACCTGCGTATCGAAGATTATGCGGTGAGCTACCTGCGGGAACCGACCCTGTTGTCGTTCACCAAGGCTGCCCACCCGAGCCGCGTGCACCGCCCGGCGTACCCGGATTACGTGTCGATCCGCCAGATCGACGCAGATGGCAAAGTGATCAAGGAATGCCGCTTTATGGGCTTGTACACCTCGTCGGTGTATGGCGAAAGCGTGCGAGTGATTCCTTATATCCGCCGCAAAGTGGACGAGATCGAGCGCCGTTCTGGCTTCCAGGCCAAAGCTCACTTGGGCAAAGAGTTGGCGCAGGTGCTGGAAGTCCTGCCCCGTGATGACTTGTTCCAGACCCCGGTGGATGAGCTGTTCAGCACCGTGATGTCGATTGTGCAAATCCAGGAACGCAACAAGATCCGCGTGTTCCTGCGCAAAGACCCGTATGGGCGTTTCTGCTATTGCCTGGCCTACGTACCGCGTGACGTGTATTCCACCGAGGTGCGACAGAAGATTCAGCAAGTGCTGATGGACCGTCTGCAAGCGTCGGATTGCGAGTTCTGGACCTTCTTCTCGGAGTCCGTGCTGGCGCGGGTTCAGCTGATTCTGCGGGTTGATCCGAAAAACCGCATCGACATCGATCCGTTGTTGCTGGAAAAAGAAGTGGTTCAGGCGTGCCGCAGCTGGAACGACGACTACGCCAGCCTGGTGGTTGAAAGCTTCGGTGAAGCCAATGGCACCAAGGTGCTGGCGGACTTTCCGAAAGGCTTCCCGGCAGGTTACCGCGAGCGCTTTGCCGCGCACTCGGCGGTGGTGGACATGCAGCATTTGTCCAATTTGAGCGAAAAGAAACCGCTGGTGATGAGTTTCTACCAGCCGCTGGGCCAAAGCGCCGGGCAGGAACTGCATTGCAAGCTGTACCACGCTGATACGCCGCTGGCGCTGTCTGACGTATTGCCGATTCTGGAAAACCTTGGCTTGCGCGTATTGGGCGAGTTCCCGTACCGCCTGCGTCACGCCAATGGCCGTGAGTTCTGGATCCATGACTTTGCCTTTACCGCCGGCGAAGGCTTGAACCTGGATATCCAGCAGCTCAACGACACACTGCAAGATGCCTTCGTGCATATCGTCCAGGGCGATGCCGAGAACGATGCGTTCAACCGCCTGGTGCTGACGGCCGGTTTGCCGTGGCGTGATGTGGCGTTGCTGCGGGCTTATGCGCGTTACTTGAAGCAGATCCGCCTGGGCTTCGATCTGGGCTACATCGCCAGCACCCTGAACAACCACACCGACATCGCCCGCGAATTGACCCGGTTGTTCAAGACCCGCTTCTATCTGGCGCGCAAGCTGACCGCCGAAGACCTGGAAGACAAGCAACAGCGTCTGGAACAGGCGATTCTGACTGCACTGGACGACGTTCAGGTGCTCAACGAAGACCGCATCTTGCGACGTTATCTGGACCTGATCAAAGCCACCCTGCGAACCAACTTCTACCAGCCGGATGCCAACGGCCAGAACCGTTCGTATTTCAGCTTCAAGTTCAACCCGCACCTGATTCCAGAGCTGCCCAAGCCGGTGCCGAAGTTTGAAATCTTTGTCTATTCGCCTCGGGTTGAAGGTGTTCACTTGCGTTTCGGCAACGTGGCCCGTGGTGGCTTGCGCTGGTCCGACCGTGAAGAAGACTTCCGTACTGAAGTGCTGGGCCTGGTAAAAGCCCAACAAGTGAAGAACTCGGTGATCGTGCCGGTAGGGGCCAAGGGCGGTTTTGTTCCGCGTCGCCTGCCACTGGGCGGTAGCCGTGATGAAGTACAGGCCGAAGCCATTGCTTGCTACCGCATCTTCATCTCCGGCCTGCTGGACATCACTGACAACCTCAAGGATGGCGCGCTGGTGCCGCCATTGAACGTAGTGCGCCATGACGACGATGACCCGTACTTGGTGGTCGCGGCGGATAAAGGCACAGCGACTTTCTCGGACATTGCCAATGGCATTGCCATTGACTATGGCTTCTGGCTGGGTGACGCCTTCGCATCGGGCGGTTCGGCTGGTTATGACCACAAGAAAATGGGCATTACCGCCCGTGGTGCCTGGGTGGGCGTGCAGCGTCACTTCAGAGAGCGCGGGATCAACGTCCAGCAAGACAGCATCAGCGTAGTGGGCGTCGGCGACATGGCCGGTGACGTGTTCGGTAATGGCTTGTTGATGTCTGACAAATTGCAGCTGGTTGCGGCCTTTAACCACCTGCACATCTTTATCGACCCTAATCCTGAGCCAGCCAACAGCTTTGCCGAGCGTCAGCGCTTGTTCGACTTGCCGCGTTCAGCCTGGTCGGACTACGACACCAGCATCATGTCAGCGGGCGGCGGGATCTTCTCCCGCAGTGCGAAAAGCATCGCCATCTCACCGCAGATGAAAGAGCGCTTTGCGATCACTGCCGACAAACTGACCCCGACCGAGCTGCTCAATGCCTTGCTCAAGGCCCCGGTAGACCTGTTGTGGAACGGCGGTATCGGTACTTACGTCAAGGCCAGCACGGAAAGCCATGCCGATGTGGGTGACAAGGCCAACGATGCGCTGCGCGTGAATGGCAACGAGTTGCGCTGCAAGGTGGTGGGCGAGGGCGGTAACCTCGGCATGACCCAACTGGGCCGTGTGGAGTTTGGCCTGAACGGCGGCGGCTCGAACACAGACTTTATCGACAATGCCGGCGGCGTGGACTGCTCTGACCACGAAGTGAATATCAAGATCCTGCTCAATGAAGTGGTGCAGGCAGGCGATATGACCGAGAAACAGCGCAACCAACTGCTCGGCAGCATGACTGACGAAGTGAGCGCGCTGGTATTGGGCAACAACTATAAGCAGACGCAGGCCATTTCTCTGGCAGCGCGTCGTGCCTATGAGCGAATTGCTGAATACAAACGCCTGATGAACGACCTGGAATCCCGTGGCAAGCTGGACCGCGCCATTGAGTTCCTGCCGTCTGAAGAGCAGCTCAACGAGCGCGTGGCCGCAGGTCATGGGCTGACACGCCCTGAACTGTCGGTCTTGATCTCGTACAGCAAGATCGACCTCAAGGAGGCGTTGCTCAACTCCCAGGTGCCGGATGACGACTACCTGACCCGCGACATGGAAACGGCCTTCCCGCCAATGCTGGTCAACAAGTTTGCCGCAGCCATGCGCCGTCACCGCTTGAAGCGCGAGATTGTCAGCACGCAGATCGCCAACGACCTGGTCAACCACATGGGCATCACCTTTGTGGAGCGCCTGAAAGAGTCGACCGGCATGAGCGCGGCCAATGTGGCCGGGGCTTATGTCATCGTGCGTGACATTTTTCACCTCCCGCACTGGTTCCGTCAGATCGAAGCGCTGGACTATCAAGTGCCGGCCGAAATTCAGCTGGCATTGATGGACGAACTGATGCGCCTGGGCCGTCGTGCCACCCGCTGGTTCTTGCGCAGCCGCCGTAACGAGCTGGACGCAGCGCGCGATGTTGCGCACTTCGGTCCGCATCTGGCCGCGTTGGGCCTCAAGCTCAACGAACTGCTGGAAGGCCCGACCCGCGAAGGCTGGGAGACCCGTTATCAGGCGTACGTTGATGCGGGCGTGCCGGAATTGCTGTCGCGCATGGTGGCAGGCACCACGCACCTGTACACCTTGCTGCCGATCATCGAGGCGTCTGATGTTACCGGCCAGAACGCCGCAGATGTGGCCAAGGCGTACTTTGCCGTGGGCAGCGCGCTGGACCTGACCTGGTACTTGCAACAGATCAGCAACTTGCCGGTGGAAAACAACTGGCAGGCGCTGGCCCGGGAGGCCTTCCGTGACGACATCGACTGGCAGCAGCGCGCAATCACCGTGTCGGTGTTGCAGATGGCTGATGCCCCGGTCGAAATCGAAGCACGGGTAGCCCTGTGGCTTGAGCAGAACCAGTCGATGGTTGAGCGCTGGCGTTCGATGCTGGTCGACCTGCGTGCGGCTACCGGCAACGACTACGCGATGTATGCCGTGGCCAACCGTGAGCTGCTGGATCTGGCGTTGAGCGGTCAAACAGGGCTCTGACAGCCTGAGCAGTAAAAAAAGCCCCGGCTCAGTTGAACTGAGCCGGGGCTTTTTTGTTTCTGGTAGCTGCGCGAGCGTTAGATGCCCATGCTGCCCAAGGTCTGCACGATATTGCGCAGAGTGACCGCCAGCGATGGATGTTCAACTTCAAAACGCTCAACGGCGAGATTGACGTTGTCAGCCAGGCTGCTGTCGTTAGTGGCTTTTTCCAGAGCAATCTCGGCTTCAATCTGCTTGGCCAGATCGTTTAGATGCTCGCGTTGTTCTTCATTGAGCGGCGGATTCTGGTCCAGTTGCTCGCGCAAGGTATTGAGTTGTTCTTGCAGTTCGCGGGCAGGCATAGCATTCATCCTTTATTGATAGGCACTGTTGTAGACCTTCGAGAAGCGCAAAAGATCTATAAGCGGGCGTCTAGATTAATCCAGTCTCGCGAAGAGTGCATGATCTCTATCAAATCGGCCGGCATCACTCCAACTCTGCTTAGGGGGCTGTCAAAAATGCAATTGCCGTTATACTCATCGCCTGACCCCAGGGCGTAGCGCCCAAGTGATACGTATTCTCAAGGAGTTTTGCTATGCGCTGGACCAAGCGTCTTGCTCAAATTGGCCTGTGTGCCACTGTGTCAATGGCACCGTTTGCTGCCAATGCGGCCACCGAGGCTGACCCGTGGGAAGGTTTCAACCGTGCCATATTCACGTTTAACGACACGCTTGATACCTATGCCTTGAAGCCAATTGCTCAGGGTTACCAGTTCATCACGCCGCAGTTTCTGCAAGACGGCATTCACAACATGTACCGAAACATCGGCGATGTGCGCAACCTGGCCAACGACGTGTTGCAAGGCAAGCCTCACGCCGCAGCTGTCGACACCTCACGTATGTTGATGAACACCATCTTCGGTATCGGCGGCTTCTTTGATGTGGGCACCAAAATGGGCCTGCAACGTAATGACGAAGATTTCGGCCAGACGCTGGGTCGTTGGGGCCTGCCAAGCGGTCCTTATCTGGTTTTGCCGCTGCTGGGCCCAAGCACCGTGCGTGACGCAGCCGGTATCTACCCGGACTCCTTCACCAAGCCATACCGCTACATGAACGATATTCCGGCGCGCAACATGGCGATCGGCATGGATGTGATCGATGCGCGTGCCAGCCTGTTGTCGGCAGAAAAACTGATCACCGGCGACAAGTACGTCTTTATTCGTAACGCGTACCTGCAAAACCGTGAGTTCAGAATCAAAGACGGCGAGGTTGAAGACGACTTTTAAGTCATTCATTTGCCCACAAAAAAACGGCCTTTACGGCCGTTTTTTGCATGTAAGTTCATGAAAAAAATGCATCTTTAAGGGCGTTTAAACCAAGGTTTTAGTTGCTGTTTACGATGTTCTTATAACCCGAGGGAATTTAACCGGGTGAACACGTCAAGCCGCTATCGGCCTGAGCTTGAAACCCCCCGCAGATGGGAGTACCGTCTGCGCCTTACACGAGCACCTTTGCAGGAATGATTAAAACAATCGTTCTGATGAGGGATGTTCAAAAGCCTATTCAGTCGTTGGGCCCGATGTGTTCGAGCCCTGACGCAAACCTAATTCTGGCGCCGTTTGCCCACATGCAAAAAACCAGTGCCACGCTGCTGATCATTGATGACGACGAAGTAGTGCGTGCCAGTTTGGCAGCCTATTTGGAAGACAGCGGCTTCAGCGTCCTGCAGGCCAGTAATGGCGTGCAAGGTCTCAAGGTGTTCGAGCAAGAGCAACCGGACTTAGTGATCTGCGATCTGCGCATGCCGCAAATGAGCGGCCTGGAGTTGATTCGCCAGGTCGCCCAGCGCTCGGCACAGACCCCGGTGATCGTGATTTCGGGCGCCGGTGTGATGAGCGATGTGGTCGAGGCGCTGCGTCTGGGCGCCGCCGACTACCTGATCAAGCCGCTTGAAGACCTGGCGGTGCTTGAGCATTCCGTGCATCGAGCGCTGGACCGCGCCCGGTTATTGCACGAGAACCAGCGCTACCGCGAGAAGCTGGAGTCTGCCAACCGCGAGCTTGAAGCCAGCCTGCACTTGCTGCAGGAAGACCAGAACGCCGGGCGGCAGGTGCAGATGAACATGCTGCCTACCAGCCCCTGGTCGCTCGACGGATTCGACTTTGCGCACCAGATTATTCCGTCGTTGTATTTGTCGGGTGATTTCGTCGACTACTTCAAGGTCGATGAGCGTCGGGTAGCGTTTTACCTTGCGGATGTTTCTGGCCATGGCGCGTCTTCAGCGTTCGTGACTGTGTTGCTCAAGTTCATGACCACGCGTCTGCTGTTTGAATCCAAGCGCAATGGCACTTTGCCTGAGTTCAAGCCATCTGAAGTGCTCGCGCACATCAACCGCGGCTTGATCAACTGCAAGCTGGGCAAGCATGTGACCATGGTCGGCGGTGTGATTGACCAAGAGACCGGCCTGCTCACTTACAGCATCGGTGGGCACCTGCCATTACCGGTGCTGTTCACCCCGGACAGCGTGACTTATCTTGAAGGGCGAGGGTTGCCGGTCGGCCTGTTCAACGAGGCCACTTACGAAGATCAAGTGCTTAAATTGCCCGAGACATTCAGCCTGACGTTGATGTCTGACGGAATTTTGGACCTTTTGGCCGAGCCTACACTCAAAGAGAAAGAAGCTGCTCTACCTCAGTTGGTAAAAGCAGCGGGTGGCAGCCTGGATGGTCTGCGCCAGGTTTTTGGATTAGCTACGCTAGGGGAGATGCCGGATGATATCGCCCTGATGGTGTTAAGCAGGAATCTTACATGAGTACCGGTAGAATTCAGTTCGCCGAACAGGACGGCACCTTCGTCCTGAAGTTTGTCGGTGAAGTGCGTCTGACACTGTGTTCAGCACTGGATGCGACAATCGAAAGGATCTTCACGGCGCGCAACTTTACAGCCATCGTGATTGACCTGACAGAGACTCGCAGTATCGACAGCACCACATTGGGCTTGCTGGCGAAACTGTCGATTTTGTCGCGCCAAAAAATAGGCCTGTTGCCGACGGTCGTGACCACCCACGAAGACATCACCCGATTGTTGCAGTCGATGGGCTTCGATCAGGTCTTCAACATCATCAACAGACCAATACCTTGCCCTGAGTGCCTCACAGACTTGCCGTCGCAAGACGAGACTGAAGACGTGGTGCGGGTCAAGGTGCTCGAAGCGCACAAAATCCTGATGGGCCTCAATGATTCCAACCGTGAAGCCTTTCATGACCTGGTGAACGCGCTCGAGCGCCATTGATCCATAGCGCACAAAAAAGGGGCCGTCCTGAACAGGAACGGCCCCTTTTGCTTGCCCGGTTTTTAGCGGCCTTCCAACAGCTCGGCGGCTTGATCCAGCAGCGCCAGAGGATCCTTGGCTTTATGGATATCCGCCGACAGCAACTGACGAAAGCGTCGCGCGCCAGGGAAGCCCTGACCCAAGCCCAGAATATGCCGCGTGATGTGATGCATCGAACCGCCCGAGGCGATATGCGCAGCAATATACGGCCTTAGCTGCTCCAGCACTTGCGCACGGGTGATAATCGGCTCTGCGCTGCCAAACAGTTGCTGATCGACCTCCGCCAGCAGATACGAGTTGTGATACGCCTCACGGCCCAGCATCACACCATCAAATACCTGCAAATGTGCGTGGCATTCCTCCAGCGTCTTGATACCGCCGTTAAGGACAATCTCCAGCTCCGGGAAATCAGCCTTCAACTGAGCTACAACGTCATAGCGCAGCGGCGGGATATCACGGTTTTCTTTCGGTGAAAGCCCTTCCAGAATCGCGATACGCGCATGCACCGTAAAGCTTTCGCAACCGGCATCACGCACCGTGCCGACAAAATCGCACAACTGCGCGTAGCTATCACGGCCATTGATCCCGATACGGTGCTTGACCGTCACCGGAATCGACACCGCATCGCGCATCGCCTTCACACACTCGGCGACCAGCGCCGGATGAGCCATCAAACACGCGCCAATCATATTGTTCTGCACCCGATCACTCGGGCAGCCGACATTCAGATTCACCTCGTCATAACCCGCCGCCTGCGCCAAACGCGCGCACGCCGCCAAATCCGCAGGCGTACTGCCGCCCAACTGCAACGCCAACGGGTGCTCAGTATCGTCATGCCGCAAAAACCGCTCGGCATCACCGTGCAGCAAAGCACCCGTGGTGACCATCTCGGTGTACAACAGCGCATGTTTGGACATCAGCCGCAGGAAGAATCGGCAATGGCGGTCAGTCCAATCCATCATGGGCGCAACAGAAAACCTCCTAACTACCGGATCTACTGGGCGGGCTAGGTTTTCTGTGGGTTCTGAGTGCATTCGGGTAACTCTCATTCACTACTGTTTACCACCGTTTTTGCTTATTTTTGATATGGTGTTGCTGAAATTCAGCAAACTCATTCAGGCGTTCAGCAAAAAATGGGCTCTATAACCGTTCGCAAGCGCAAGGACGGGTCTGTCGCTTACAACGCGCAGGTCCGGATCATGCAAAAGGGCGTCACAGTTTATCAGGAAAGCCAGACCTTCGACCGTAAGGCGTCCGCGCTCGCCTGGATCAAACGTGTCGAAACAGAAATGGCTGCTCCTGGAGCAATAATCAAAGCCAATCGTTCAGGGGTAACGGTCAAGGAAATGATTGACCGCTATCTTCTTGAATACGAGAAGCTCAGGCCCTTGGGTAAAACGAAGCGAGCCACGCTGAAGGCGATTGGTGAAACCTGGCTTGGCAAGCTGGAAGACAAAGAGATAACCAGCCAAAAGCTGGTTGAGTACGCGAACGGTCGAATGAAGGATGATGGAATCCAGGCTCAGACTGTTGGTAATGACTTGGCTCACTTTGGTGCGGTCCTTTCGGTAGCCCGGCCGGCCTGGGGATATGACATTGACCCGATGGCCATGCCCGACGCACGCAAAGTCTTGAGAAAGATGGGTGCGGTCACCCGCAGCAAGGAAAGGAATCGTCGGCCAACCCTAGAGGAGTTGGACAAGCTGTTTGAGTATTTCAGCCAAATGCGCGACAGGCGCAGACAAGAAATAGATATGGTGCGTGTCGTCGCGTTTGCCCTTTTCTCTACGCGACGTCAGGAAGAGATAACCCGCATCAAATGGGCCGACATTGACGAGGATCGAAAGATGGTCCTCATTACGGACATGAAAAACCCGGGCCAGAAATACGGAAATGACATTTGGTGCCTTGTGCCTGATGAGGCGTGGCGCATCATGAAGTCGATGCCTAAAGTCGCAGATGATGTTTTCCCGTACAACTCGCGCTCAGTATCTGCCGCATTCACGCGTGCCTGCCGCTTTCTTGAAATTGAAGACTTACACTTTCATGACCTGCGTCACGACGGGGTGAGTCGGCTTTTTGAGGTGGGCTGGGATATCCCGAAAGTAGCCTCTGTGTCCGGGCACCGGGATTGGAACTCAATGCGTCGATACACGCATTTAAAAGGGGATGGCGACCCGTATAAAGATTGGCCTTGGCTGGAGAGGATAATTGCGGGCCCCATTATCGAGGCCCAGAAGCGAATTAAGAAACGCGACGAAAGCTAGAGCCACGCATCAGTTTGTCGTGCTCTGTGCGGGCGCGTGAATGCTGCGCATCTATATAAGCCGCAAGGTCTTTGAGGTGAACTCCTCTTGCAGACTTTTGGCTGCGCTCCATCGGGACGAGCGGCAGGTCGATTTGGCCGGCCGCGACTTTCATCTTCATTTTTTCAGGCGTCAAATGGCTAAAGTAATCGGCGCATACCCGCGCAAGCGGGATGATGGCTTGGCCGCCGTACTGTGCCAGGAGCAGAAATTCAGTATTCATTGACATGTCTCCGTGCGGCCGCGCTGGGCGGCAGAGGGTGGGTTAGATGGAGGCCTTCTTGATCGCTGCCCGGGCGTCAAACATGGCGTAGTACAGACGGTGGAATATCGCGCAGGACGGATCTTCATGGTCGTCGCCGCCATGCTCGAAGATTCCGTCGATGGTTCCGCTGTAATTGCTGGCGATCTGCTCACATTCGCCAGCTATCTGAGTGAGCGACTCCAGCGCTTTCAACAGAGCCTCGCTGTTCGCGCGCTCTTCCCGGCCTATATCCCAGAAACGCTGCCCCCAATGTCCGGCCGGTGGCGGGTTGGTGTTTTGAGCGCCGAGTGCCAGGGCTCCGACTACCGCGTCGAGCAGGTCACGTTTATAGGCGTTGTCGCCATCAATGCTCAGGCCGTTTCGGCGCAGTGCGTCCAAGGCAGTGTTGAGGTTCGATTCAGGCGAAGGCAGCGCCAGGTCAAATTCTTTCTTGCCGGGGCGGTAGGCCACCACCAGCAGTTCGCAATCGTGCGGCAGATGCTGCGCCATATCCGAGATCGCTTCGATAGCGGCATCGCGGAATGCATTCTTTTCTTGGGACATGGGAATACCTCGCCCGCCGGGGGCCGGCAGGCTAATCAATGTTGTTGGTTAAGAGGGGGGTAGCGGAAAGGCTAATCAGGTGCGGCGTTCCTTCTCGCGCTCGATATCGATCTGCGCATACAGCGCGTCGACCTTTTCACTTTTCTTTTGGAGGGCTTGCGATCGTTTGATGTGGGCCAACATTGCCGCGTCGTACGGCTGAATCAGCCCCAGAAGTCGCAACTGCTCTTTGGCGTCGGTCTGCTCGCTGAGCTTGACCGCCAAGCAGTCGCGCTCTTTAAAGTCGTATCCGTCGAGCGCTCGATTTTCCTTTTCCATTGCTTCGAGAACGTCCGCTGACTGCCTTTCCCAGCGCAGATACAGCAGCTCGCTTCGCTTTGGCATTGAGAAGAGGTGCCGCTGCCTGATCCAGGCCGCCAACTCTTCCTTGGTCATTTCATCGAGGATGTCTTTTTTCACGATTTGTTTACTCATGCGCGCGCACCTGGCCCGCCAGTCACTGGCAGGCATATAAATGAGGATCACGGTTTGGTAGGAAACCATTCAGTGTCGTATTCGAACTGGGTCACCAGCGCGGGGCTGACGCTCGGCACATTTCGCTCGAAATTGATAGAGCCGAAAGGCTTCTTTATCCAGTCGGCCGCTTCTGAAGCAAATCGCTCTTTGTAGATTCGAACCAGGTGGTCAGCCGCTGCTGAGTAGTCCTCTTCGCGGTAGTTAGCCTCGACAACTGCGCCGCGACACACCTGCCACACAGTTCGTTTTGGCGAGTCCTCGGCAGCTTTGATCTTTTTATCCATGGCCTCGCGGGCATAGCGCAACTGGTCCAGGCTGAGGGCCGCTACCCAGGAGTCGGTGCTTATGCTTAGGGTGTGGCCGTGTTCACACTTAATTTCAGGCATAGGAAAACCCCGCCCACCGATCACCGGCAGGCTGATTGAGTTGTAAAGTTTGGGTTTACAGCTGACCAAATGAGATCCGCAGGAATGCTTACGACATTGCCGAGTTGCACGGCGATGATGGCGCGCAGCACTGCGTCCTCCCGCGTTTCACCGGGCATTCGCTCGCACGGGTCACGATCCTCTCGCGCATTGGCCAGCCACTTGTAGCTCCACCCAGGCTCAACCCAGACGTTGTACTTGTCTATCAGCCTGTCGACCGTGGCTTGCTCAATCTGGAGGTCAAAGGGGAGTTGCATCTGGCCGGGTAAAGGCGGGGGAGTGCCTTCGATTGAGTCAATGGCCCATAGCAGGGCGGATCCGGTCAGTTCTTCGGTTTTCACCTTGCTCATTGTTTTCATGGGCAAGGCTCCGTCAGGCTATCCGCTTGAAGCTAACGCACCAAACCCAGGGGTTTGCATCCCAGTCGCCGCCGACAGAACTCCACAGGCATGCAAAAGACTCAACCGGGCTATCCGAGAAGTGCTTGCCGTCTTCGACGTGATAGCCGCCGTCCGAATGCTTTTTGATGCCCTCGGCCAGAGCCTGCTCTTCGGTGATGTCCTGCAATCGCTCGACCCGCACGTCGGTGACCTCCAGCAGGATGCGACTGGCCCAGCGGGGCATGTGGATACTGGGTCGCCAACGGATCAGCTCTTCTTCACCCTCAAAGTCAGGTATGCCGTCGGCTCGGTAATGAATTTCGCAATCTGCGCGCTCCTGCTCCGGCACACTGGCTTCGCGGTAGTCGTTGATGAAGCAGGTCTCGCGAACCCATAGCCGGTCGCCGAGCTTTCCGTATGGGCAAGCGATTGGATATTCCATGCCTTCATGATCTGAGGCAAAGTCACCAAAAGCGTTGTATGGTCGCCAGCCTTTGCCGTGGTCAAGCATCATGAAGCCATCGGCGTGAGCCTTGGTCGCCTTGACTGGGCGTCGCGTTACCGTCTTTCGGCCTTCCAGGATGGCGCGAACCATTGGCGCCAAAAACAGGATTGGGCGTTCTTTGATAGCTTCACTCATGGGGCGAGCTCCAGTTGAGCACCTATCTTCGCTGCAAGTTCTGCGGCTGCGACTTCATATGCCTCAGGGTGCTGTTTGTCGAATGATGGCGTTCGGTCTGTTGCGAGCCACTGGCCTGGGGAGGCGCCCTTGTCGAGCCAAGCCTTGGTGCTGGAGGATTGAGTCCAGGCAGTCGGGCTCATGCCAAGCTCTTTGATCTGTTTGGAGGTGATGAAGCCTTGGCTGCGTAGCAATGCCAGTGCCCGCAGCGCTTTCTCCTTCCAGGGAGTCAAGCGAATAGGTGCTGGCACGCCGGCTGCAACTTGCGGAACCACCATCGGAACTTGGCAGCGCTCTTCGGGATTCCAGTCGAACAGTTCGCCATCGTTGAAATGCCCCGATCCGTGGAGAAGGTCGCGCAACTTGTAAGCGCAGAACTCCATTCGCCTCTCGAGACCATCCCTTGAGGAATAACCCTCTCGAGGGGTCAACACCGGTACCCCCCTGAAGCCAAGAAGTTTGGCAATGCCTGTGCTGGCGTCGGTGATCTTGGAGACGATAACCAGGCGATGGTCCGGGCCTTTCAGGCCATACCTGAACTGCCATGGCTCAGGCATGATCTGGTCAGCAACCTTGGCGTTCAACTGAAGCTTTGCTTCTACGCCGATCTGGCGACCGTCCTGATGCACCACGAGAATGTCGAAGCCGCCAGTTTCTGGGTAGCAGGTCCATCCTGGCTGAGCGTTCATGTCGCGGATGAATATCTCGCACAGCTCAGCCTCCGTTTTGATCGGTGTGATTTCAGGCATAGCGATTCCTTGGCCGCTATAGCGGCTGGCTTTGAATTGGGAGGGGGAGTCTTAAGCTTAAGTGGACGTGCTTACAAAGATGGATTACAAGCTAAGGTCTACTGATCTTTGATCAGACTGAGGTTATTGGGTATGTCGCTCCTAAAAAAGATCTCGCTGATCCATCTGTACCGAGGTCACGTAGTCCACATGGTTTTTTATTGGGCTAAGACCAGCGATACAGCGCCTTCATATGTGCATATTGTTGAGGACGGAAAAATCAAAAGTTCCGATGACTATGCGGTGCGGCTAACTGGCCCTTGGGCTGACTTTCTAAGCGCGCTGGTCGAAACGGTAACAACTGCCGATAGGTATATTGACAGCCAATTAGATTGCCGCTGAAGCTGGCATGAGCCGTTCTACCTCCATCCGATAAAATTGGGCGTATTGTTTATGCGGCTTCTGCTTGGCTTTCGACCGTACGCCATGGATCGTTGGCTCTGGCCAGTGCCGCCATCGGCGGTGGGCTGATGCTGTTGCAGCTGGTAGGTGATATCAATATGCTCCCACCTTCAAACAAGGAGGTGAGCAGTGAGTAAATACGCGCCCTTAGCAGACTATCTGAAAGCCCAGGCGCAGGACTCTGTCCAACTTGCATTCGGTCAGATCGATGCGCTAGTCAATGGCCTGCCGCCCAGTGCAAGGAATCATGACGCTTGGTGGGCGAACTCGCGTACGGAGGATAGCCACACGTGGGCTCACTTATGGATCGCTGCTGGCTGGGAATGTGAGTCCGTTAACAGGGCAAATGAAACCGCAGTTTTTCAGCGAACCTCCAATCGCTCGGCAAAGCCTATGCTGCGCTACTGGTGGGTTAATCATAAGCAAACTCATCTAGATGAGTACGCTGGCGGATATATTTGGTCTCCAAAAGAAAAGCGTAATGGTGCGGCCAACCAGACGTATCTGAACCTCACTCTCGTGAGTCCCGGTGATGTAGTAATTTCGTATGCGGATGGGCTAATAAAGGCAGTAGGCGTTGCTTCGGATGCACACCGCGAAGAGCCTATCCCCGACAGTCATTGGCAAGCTGCTGAATACTGGCAAGCTCTTGGCTGGATGGTGCCTATAAAGTGGGCCAGGCTGGATCATCCAATTTCTCCAAAATTACACTTAGATGCTTTGGCGGACCTTCTGCCAGAGAAGCATTCCCCATTACAGAAAAATGGCGATGGAAATCAGGGATGTTACCTCGCAAGTATTTCTCCAGCGTTAGGTGGAGTGATTCTGGGTCTGGTAGCTGATCGCGATTTGAAAGCGCTGACAACAATTCGGATTACACCTCCTTCACAAGTGGATGTGCCAGGGCAGGAGCACCGCCGTTTACCAGCAGAGCAATTACGCAGTGTAACCCCTGAGTATATTTGGGAGGCGGTGCAAAGTTTGCTGCAGGGCGCGATCTCGGATGAGTTTGGGCCGTCGATTGATTATGACTTGTTGGTTGATGAAGGGAAACGACTCGCACCGAAGCAGGTGTTTGGACTTGCTGCAACAGCCGCTCTAGGGTTCACTCTCAAGCCTCGCCACTTCACCGCGGGCAAGGGAACTGTTTGCTTCGAGCTGCTGGAAGCAGCGGGTTACAAAATCGTCCCGAAAGGCGAGCAAGCCGAGGTGCTCGAAATACCCAACGACACTGAGGATAGGGAGTGGGCCGAGGGCCAAGTCAAGCTGGTGTATCACCTGAAACGTGAACGCTCACCGGGTCTATCTAGTGCCAAGAAGGCTTCATTTATCAAGAAACATGGCCGGCTTTTTTGCGAGGAGTGCGGAACAGATCCTGTCGAAGCGTATGGCGAATTTGGTGTTGCTTGTATTGAAGTTCATCATGAGGCGATCCAGGTCGCAGATATGGGCGAGCAACATAAGACAACCCTCGACCAATTGCGATGCCTGTGCGCCAACTGTCATCGTGTTCTCCATCGCAAATTGAAGGCTCAGATTGTTCACCCCAACGCTCTGTCCGACATTATGTCCGCAGCGCTCGGTTGATAGTCGGCTTCTGCTATCTCGCAAAAAAAAGAGCAAGCTGGTAGCGCCTCATTTCGGCGGGGCTTACCGGGCGGAAGGGCACGCAGAGAGAATCGGATATTGGTCTTGCGGTCGCGATGCAGGTACGAGCCTGGGCCAAGTTCATCCTGAACACGGCAAAGCTCTTCAAATTGCTCCGGGAAGTCTTCGCGGATCGCCCGAAAATAGCCTTCGCCACCTTTCACGCAACCGATGCAGTTAGCGTTGTCGTAACCCAGGCGATACATCAGTGGCAGCTCGATACCGGCGCGCTCTATCATCGCCTTGCAGTCGTCTTTACCAAGGCCGGCGTCTATCAGAGGTGCGATGACGGGGCGATCGGGGTTGCGCTCGCGGAAGTCTTCTAGGCGGTCGACTTCTTCGGCGGTATAGCCGAACACCATTATGTCGCCCGGTTGCTTCCAAGCATCGAGCAGACGACGCTTTAATATCTTGGTGCACGGCGCGCCGTTTCGGCCCTTCATGAATCGCTCACGCCGGAAAACCTGAATGATGTCGGCGCCGTACTTCTCGTCACGCAGTTCCACGACTTTTTGTCCGAACCATTCTTGGCAGTCCAGAAGGAAGCGTCGGTTGTCTTCATGCTCGTTTGCCAGAAACGCATTGATGATCTGCACGTCGTGTGTAGTGCTGTACCGTGCCAATGCCAGCTTGGTTGACACCGCCGATGCAGCGCCGCAGCTGAACTGGCAAACGATTCGGGGTTGTTGTGCGGACATAGGGGAACCTCGCCGGTATATTCAGCCGAATAAATTACTGAGGGTTTAAAATGGATCAGGGATTGATTAACGACATCATTTCAACCTCCGTTGGAGGTGCGGCAGGCGGCGCGGTTGCAGCACTTGTAGTGCTGGGAGTTCAGGCTCTAACTGCTGCACTTAAAACTCGACAAGACGCGAAGCGCATATATGGTTGGCTTCTAGCCAATAGCGACAAAGACCAGGAGCCATTTCGGTCGACACGGGCTATCGCAAGTCACAACAACCTCACAGAAGACCGGGTTCGGTTTGTTTGTAGCCATGACCCTAGAATCAAGCTGTCAACTGGTAATGATGAGGGAATGTGGAGTGTTCATATTCGAAAGCGATCGAGATCTCTAAAGGGGGTGTCCGACCAGATTGATTGAGTAATCCTTGCCGCTTGGCGTGATCCGTTAGTAGAGAGAGGTATGAGATGGCTGTGCAGTTTCTGCGAGAGGCAGCAACACCTGGGCTTGATCGATGGCTCCGGCAGGGCGAACGGTGTTGAACCCTGTTTCAACCGCTGCCAGAGCATCAACCCAGTGGCTTTCCCGCTGGGTGATGTAGGCCGCTCGATTGGTGCAGCCCTCCGGGTAGGCGATCACCTCAAGCACTGAGAATTCCCAGTCGGTGATTTCTGAGCCGCCCAGCGCAGAGTGGAACTTGCAGCTTGTGGGGTTGCTCAGGTGCTGCCACCAGCGCAGCGTGAAGGGCTGGGTGGTTTGGCCGACGTACACCCGGCCAGAGGACTTTTGCCGCACCTGGTAGATTACGGCGGGTGACCGGCCTTCGTTCACCAATCTGAACTCCTGCACGTCGCGGAACCGAGCGGCCTGCTTACAAGCCTCTGTGCAGTAGTCGTGACTGGTCGTTTCGGTGTTCGGATCGTTGTACTTGTCGATCAGCTTGAACACCACGCCGCACTCTTTGCAGGCGGTATCCTCGAACCGGCGCAGCAGGTAAGTATCGTGCTCGTGCAGTTCTTGGATGTGGATGAGGTAGGCGTGCTGTTCGATATCTTTGCGCAGCACGCGTGACGGGAACTTACGGCCGTATTCTTCTTCAACCTGGACCTTGGCTGACTTGCGGTCCTCCGCCTCGACCATCCCGCTGAACACAGGTGGCCACGCCCATTCAGCTTGGCGGTGCGGTCCGGCTGGACGGAGGCCTTTGATCTGGTAGTAAAACTTTGCCATGGTGTTCTCCATGCATGCGCCGCGCCCGTATCAAGCAGCGGCGCTTTCGTTGGCGTCAGGCGGAAGCACGCTTGAGCTGGTCTGTAAGCTGCGTTGGCAGCCCGCGCACCATCAGCGTTCCGGCTTCCTGGTCGAACTCAATTTTTGAGCCCAGCAAGTGCGCCTCAAAGCTGATGGAAAGCCCCTCAGCGCGCCCAGTGAAGCGTCGGAACTGGTTCAACGTGCGTTTATCTGCTGGAATCTCCGGCGACAGGCCATAGTCCTTGTTGCGGATGAAGTCATAGAAGGCTTTCGGGCGGTCTTCGTCGATCAGCTCAGACAGTTCGTCGAGGGTGATTGGTTCGCCGAGTTTGGCCTGGGCCATTGAGTAGCTGACCAGCACCTGGGTCTTCTCGCGGGCCGACTCTTCCGGCACGTCTTCGCTCTCAACAAAGTCGCTGAACGCCTTGAGCAGGGTTCGGGTTTCGCCCGGGCCATCTACGCCTTCTTGGCAGCCAATGAAGTCGCGGAAGTACTCCGAGGACTTTTTGCCGGTTTTGCCTTTGATGAAGGATACGTACTGCCGCGAGTTTGGGTTGTTGCGCCATTCCGACAGGTTGATCCGGGCAGCCAGGGTGATGCTGCCGAAGTCCACGTGCTTGGAGGTAGTGACGGTCAGGTCAGCGTTTACCGTGATGCTCTCGCTGTGCTGGAGCAGGCCGACAACCAGGTAATCGGTCATGCCTTGCTGGTAGTGCGCGATCAGTACGTGGCCACCAACGGAAAGGTTCGATTCTTCCATCAACTTTGTCAGGTGCTCGACAGCTGTTTGACTGAATTCGATGAAGTCGTCGCCGTCGTAAAAGCCCTTCAACCAGCCGCTGAAAGGGTAGGCGCCTGATTCGGGGTGGAAGAACCCCCAGCCCTTACCAGTCTTGGCGTTGTAAGCCTCGTTGAAGTCGTTCAGCAGGTTTTCAGTGGCCTGGGATTCGACCAGTTCCGCGCTGCTGATGTGCAGCACAGCAGGGGAGCCGTCTGGCTTCTTGTCGATCTGGTGGATGATGCTGTGGCGAATAGGCATGTGGTTACCTCGGGATGGCGCCGCCCTCCATGACCGGGCGGGGCGTTGTGGCTTTTTGGTTTTGGTTGAGGTATTACGGGTGACCGGCATGGAGCCGGATTAAAGAGGCATATCTGTGATACTCAACTCAAACTGGATCGGTAATGCGGGCGCCTCTGTTGAAGCTTTGAACGCTCTGCGTGCCGCAGCGCCTCGAGATCTCCCCTTCGAGTACTACCAATTGCTCAGATACAGCAATGGGGGTGAGGGACCGCTTCCAGACCCTCTTTACAATTTTTGCCTTGACCCAGCTGAAACAGCCTCCGACGCCTCACAGATAGCCCTGTTTGAAGAAATAACATCTGGCTTATTTGTTTTCGGCGGAGATGGCGGTGGGCAGCTGTTTGCGTTCGATCTGCGAGGGGCTGCCCCATGGCCGATTGTTACCTTCGACGGGGTGGATCCGAGAGGGAGCATGTTTACGGCGGCCGCCAGTTTTGCTGAGTTCGCAAAGTTAATCGGTTGGTCTAGCCCCTCGTGACCTGTGGTAGTAATTTGGTTTTAGCTGGCGTATTACGGGTGACCGGCATGGAGCCGGATCAAGGCGTGTTGCTTGCCCCGCAGTTCCGGCAGTCTTCGCGATAGCGTTGAGCGTCACTGATGAACCGGCCGCAGCCATCACAATTGAACATCATCATTTTTGGCTTCTTCGGCTTGGCCAGCTTGATGCCGGTGCCGCGCAGGGCTTCCTTGATGTTCACGTCATCGCGTTCGACCAACCGGCGGCTATGCGCGTCGATGTAGGGCCTGGGCCAGACCACTGCACCTGATTGACCGAGCTTTCCGATCCAGGTGACGGTGTGGGCCCTCGGCACCACGACAGCCTTCGACAGATCACTGGTGAATACTCCGTCCTCACAAAGCCAAATCAGGTTGTTGCCGTTCCAGCACTGCGGTTTCTGGATGTAAAACTCGGCTGCGTCGGGGTGCTGGTCCAGGGCTTCGCTCAAGGTGACATTCTGGCAATCGACGCCGACTCGTGCCCTGGCGTCGACATAGGCCTTGGGCCAGGGGATGTCAGTGTCGCGGTGATCGCAAGCGCCGTCCCGGGTGAACAACTGGGCCTTGGCCAGATCGGTGACATACCCAGACCCGCCAAAGCCCCAGAACGATAACCCGTCGCCGACGTAAGCGTGACTGCGGCTGTCTTGCAGGTAGAACTGATCGTCCATGGATTATCTCCAGTCAGGCGCCGCCCTCCGTGATATCGGATGGAGGCGGAATGATTGATAGCGTTACTGGGCGGGGAAATTTACAATTTCTGTTTAATCATGGAGAAGAAGAGATGTTCCCCAAGTACGTGCGCCCGGTTGGCTATGGTTTGGTGGTAGTAGGAACGATCTCACTACTATTTTCGGCTTTCGAGTTGTTTGCTGGAAGAGATTCTCTGTTTGCCGTGGCTAAATCAGCAGTATTTGTTCTGGTTGGTGTTTGGATTATCAAAAGCGCAGTAAAGGTCTAGCTACATCCCAACGTGCCAGCTTCTTACAGTTGTCGCCCCCCATTACCGGTTACAGCGAGTAGGGGGGGGTAAATGGGTTCTATGATCTCGTCGCCCGGGTCGTGCTGAATTGCGAGAAGGCTTTTATTGCGAAATTCCCGCGCCACCTTTTCAGAAGGCTCGAAAACGTGGCGCGGAGGATTTAGCATAGGCTGGCAGTGGGCATAGCCAAGCGCATGCAGGTGATGAATCATCAAGGTCATCGCCTCGCCTTGCTCAGTTATGCCTGACCACTCCATCAATTCGGCCAGTGCTTGGCGAGTGCCCGGTCGAACTCGCAACCTTAGCTCTTCCTCGCCCACCGCTGTGCGCTTCTTGGCAGACTTGGCCGAGCGCTCTTTCTGTGTTGCTGCCATGGCCTACCTCTTCAATTCCACTGGCCGGCAAGTCCAGCCAGGTCTGTCGTTTGCGTTGTTGGATGCGGGTTATGCGGCGCATGAATCGACCTTCTGCTGACTCCAGGTGCCGACCGCCTCAAAGATCCGCGCCGCGTGCGCCTCATCCAGCGATATCACTTCCGGTATGGCGATCCATCCAGAAGCCACCATCTGGCTTTTGTTGGCCGATTCACGCAGTTGCTTGTAGCAATGCTCGATTACTTCCTCCAGGTGGTCAGAGAGGTAGTTGCCGTTTGGTGCTACCTCAATCGACTTGCTGTAGCGAACGCCGCGGGCGTCAAGGCAAAGCACGCTGAGGTAGATCGTCCAGCGGTGCGGGATGCCGCAAACGGCTTGGCCGATTTTTCCGGGCGCGATGTTCTTGAGCGACTTGTAATTGATCATGCCCTGGCGACCGCTGGGGTCGATGTTCACCACCGCGACGTGATTCGTGGAGAGCAGGGCGCGGCACGATCGCTCGATTCGCGCCTTGAAGTTGTGAGGCTTACGTTTGCTCATAGCGAGTCCGCCATTCTGCGAAGCGTCCGGCGCTCAGCCAGTGACAGCCCTTTGGGCTTTCGCTTGAGCACCGTTTCAGGGTCGATTCTGTTTGAGCGGGGAGGCGGGAGAGGGTTGCGCGGCGGGCTTTTGAGTTGGGCGATCTGCCCGCCCGCCGCAATAAACTGGGCTACCTGGTCTGATAACGCCTCGGCTCGCTGCCGCTGCTGTTCAACCAGATTGAGGTGGTTGCTGATCATGACTCACCACTAGCGTGTTAGCGCTTTGCGCACAAATGGATCAAGGTCTGCCTGATTGAGCAGCCAGCGCTTGTAATCTGCAGGAAGATCAGCAAAAGCCATGCCTTTGTGCTTGCCGAATCCGATGTGGGTCGGGATTCGAGCGTCTTCGGAAAGCAACCAAAGCTCTTCCCATCCAGCAACTGGACGGCCCAGTCTTTCCGATAGAGCCTCAACAATCCTCATCAGCAGGCGATGGCAGTTTTTAACATCATCGAGTGCGGCATGTGCGTTGCGGAGCAGGGTGGATGCCTCACTTCGGTAGTGCAGGTAAATCATGGCTGATTGGCTATGCGAGTCCGCAGAAGGCCAGAGCTTGCGGCTCAGAGCCTGGGTGCAGATGCGCTTGATGTCGGGCCGCCCAATAACGTTCCAGTCGTAGTCGACGTTATGCCCGATCAGAAAAGCAGTATCTGTAGGAAGAGCGAAGGTGTCGTGAGACGGGCAATCAGCAAGCTCTTCGTCCAGAATGTGGCTTGTAGCCAAGGCTCCCAATTCAATTTGTTTGGACGGTTTGTAGCGAGCCAGGAACTGGTCGATGATGGACAGCCCAGCCATTGAATCAAGTTTCAGCCACGCAGCCTCAACCAACTGGGGGTCATTCAAGCCTGTAGTTTCGCTGTCGAAGATGTAGGCGGTCATGCAGATTGCTCCTGTGGGGAAAGCTCGTGCTTTCGCTTGTCTTTGGCTGTAACGACCTGATCAAGTAGGTCATCAAACCCGTACGCAACAACTTTAGCGGCGTTGAACGCGGAGTGCAGCGAAGGCATATCCTTGGCGTTGACAATATCGGCCAGCGCATCTATCAGAAGCTCTTTCGCGCGATCTTCAGGACTAACTCCAGAGTTCAGCCAGGCAAGTAGGCGTTCGCCTGTTTCTATGCTGATAAGCTCGGGCTGATCGAACAGTTTTGTTCGATCCTTGCTAGCCATGGCTGTATGCCCGTCATGGGTCAGGTCGAGTACCACGGTGAACTCGTAGTCGGTGCCGTCCCGCTGCTCGGACTTCATACCCAGCTTGAGGATCTTCTTACCCTCGCCTTGTACTGTTTCCGTCTTGCTGCGCATGGTGCAGATGATGTGAAGCGAGCTGGTCAGGATCTTGTCCGTGAGCTTCCTGTGTCGCGGAGTTGTCTCGTTCCAGGCCGCCCAAGTGTTCCCTCTGAACTTCTGATGAGCCAATTGTTCGTTGGCTTCAAGGCATCCGCCTGAACCGGTCCATTCGTGCGAGTAGCTATCAATTATTAGTACGTCGTATCCGGCCTGTTCTGCCGAAGTAATCGCGTCAACGTAGCGCTCCGGGGCGTATGGTGCATGCAACTCCAATACGTCGAAGTCGGCTATGTCAGCGTAAAGCGATGCACTGCCGTGCTCCGTGTCGATCACCGCGATGCGACCGCCCAGGCCCATTGCCAAGAGCAGTGCGGAGTAGGTTTTGCCCGATCCAGATGGCCCAGCAAGTGCCAGCCGTAGCTTGGCCTGCTTGCGTTCGGCTTTCTTGAACATTGTGAAATACCTCAGTTCGGTTGGTTGTCCCACTGTTGCTGAATGCGGCGGGCTTCGTCTTCGTATTCTTTGCGCGCCTCACCGGCGAAACGATCTGGTGAGAACTCGCCGACCGTTGCCCAGTCGATCTGGGCGGTCATTGCCGGGCTCATACAGCCCTCCTAACGCTCAACCCCATTAGTTGAGCTGCCTCGGCCATTGTTTGCGGCTGCGTTACTCCAAGATTGCTGGCTACCCGCTTAAGCACGACCAGATCCTCAAGTGTGATTGATCGCTCTATGTAACCAGCCAGCGTGGTCAGCTTCGACTTGCTGTCAGTTAGGGTCACGCCAAGCTGTACGAGGCCGAGAGGGCGAACGTCGCGACCCACAGCCCCGCTCACCGCGTCGAGCAATTGTTCAAGCTTCTTTTTTGCGAAACTGGCTTCAATTTGTGCGCGCTTACGGCTGTCAATCTCGGCCGCAAGCCTTGCTTCCAGCTCCAGCACCAACTCCGCAGAGCCAGCCATACTGGCAATTCGCTCGAGCTCTTCTTGCTCCTTGACAGCGATAAGTTCTCGACGCTCAATCTCTGCTGTAGGAGCGGCATAGGCAGCGAGCCGCATGTCTGCTGCCGAGATAAGACGAGTGTTTTCTTGAGACATAGAGCCTCCATAACCAGCTTGGAAGCTGGCTTTATTCATGAAGAAACCAAAGGAGGAAATTCGATCAGCGATAGCGCTGAGCAGCATTAAGGCGGTGAATATGGCGAGGGCAGGGAATGAGCCGAGCAACAAGAGATAGCGGCGCTGGCGCTGGCGGTTGGTCAAAGCTTCACCTCATAAGTGACCGTCCACTCGCCGCACAAACAAGCGCGCTGGCTCCAAGCGTGAACGTTCTCTATAAAGCCCTGCTCGGCGGCGCGCAAAGCGTCTTGCCAGTCGCGCCCCTTGAAGACCATCAGAACGCGGTCGCTTGCCGGGTTGGTGCTGGGTGACAGTTCTTCAAGCTGCTCATCAATGAGCGATTTAACCGGGGCTGTGCTCACGCTGCCTCCTTGCGCGTAACCTTGTTCAGTCGTGCGCAGTAGTGGTCGAATTCAAGAAGGGTGATTGACCGATCGACAAGAAAGTCGGCGATCATTCGTTGAACGGCCAGCGCTTGTTCGGGCGTGCTGGCGGCATGCTCCAGCCCCTCAAGCGCTTCGTCGATTTTGATGTGGGCGCTCATGATTCGCCGTCCTCGGCCTGGGCGATCGGTGCGTCGCTGACCAAGGGCCGGAGCAGGCGCTCAGCGATTTCGCCAAGCTTTCCCTGAGGATGGTCGCTGGGGCCAAGCAACTCGGCCGTGGCGGCTTTGTCGACCCGGCCACCGCTGTTTTCGATCAGAAGGCGCCCAAGGGAAGGCGCCACAACCTCGCCGGCGGCCAAGCGGCCTTTTGCATGCTCATCTACAGCCGCTTCCAGCTCAGCCACCGTGATGCCCTGAGCCTTACGCATACGGCGCTGAAACTTCACATCGCAGCCCAGCAGCAGTTGCTCGACGGCGTTGTGCAGCCATTCTTCACGCGCCACCTCTTGAGCTGTCTCGCTCACCGGAGGCGGCAGTTGTTCGTCATGCTCAAACTGAGCCTTGCGTAGTGCTGACATGATCGCCTCCAGGGTGGCGGGTTTTAATCTTCAGGTTCACATTCGTAGGATTGTGAATTCGGATGGCTGTGGTTTTCTTCACTACACACTCGACATTCCAGGTAGCTGTAGTGAACCGTTCCACTGACGGCGCCAGGATCGCCGCGCCATTGGCTTACACGACGCCAGCTATGATCGGCTTCGCATTTCTTGTCGCCCATGGCGACCTCCAGTGTTTGGGATTAGGCGTCAGCGGCGATATCGGTGAGGATTTGAGCGTTGCGCTTCTCGAAGCGAGCACTCCACGTTGGCTTGCCGTCGACTCGCCATATGGTTGCGCCGCGTTTGCGCAGCTTTCGGGCCCGCGCAGGAGAGACTCGATTTCCCCATTTTTCTGTCCGATAAATCGATTCCCAGTATTCGACTGTTTCCCGCTTGTCGTACTTGTAGTAGCGAGAGCTTGGCTTGTTACTGGCCAGCCAGGTGTCTACCAGCGCTTTCTCGACAGTGGCGCTACAAAACACGTAGCAACTTTCAAGTGATTCGCGAGTGCCAACTCCAACCTGCAAGGTCGGTACGCCGGGGTCGCCGCCGCAATCCCAGACTTGGCCTTTGCATTCCAGAGTTGAGCCGTCAGTGAGCTGAATCGTGAATGATCGGCCTGCAAAAGCATCCCGGGAGCCGGGCACGATCTTCATGAAGTCGAAGAAACCTTCATGACTGGAAACCAGCATGTTCCCGGCGCGCTCGTACACGCGGCGCGGCATTTCATCCAGCAGCAGGAATACTTGCCCCTGCTGGGTTTTGATCACGTCGAGGATCTTTGGCATTTCGAAGACTCCATTCGTTTGTTCACCTGCATTACGGCAACACTCATTCCTCCCGCTGGTTGCCGGTGGGCGCAGGGTTGAGTGTTGGCGTAATAGAAGTGGGGAGGTAGTAGGCGTCCGGCGCTTCCCGGAATGCGTCGAGTCTGGCCAGCAATGCCCTAGGACTCGCCTGCAGTACATCGTCTTTGCTTTGGTTGGGTCTACAAGCACCTGGCTGATGTGCGGTCACATCGTCGACCCTGCTTTCCGCTCCTGCCAGGGTGATGAGCGCAGCCTTCTGGCTTGCTACAAGGTGGGTATTGGTAGCTTGTGGCTCACTAGACTTGGGGATCTATTGCGATGGCCTTGGCTTGGGGGCGCCCGCAGGTATCTATAAGCAATTCAGCCCAGAGAGCTCCGGACCGAATTCTTATTTTATTTATAAATTTCAATAGTTTATAAGGAATGTAATTGTGCGTTACTTCTGTAACTGAGCGTTGAAAAATTGATTCTATTTGGCAGGAGTGAACATTTCGGACAGATGTGGCACATGGTTTTTGGTCATGGTTGCGGACCTAAATCTGCTGAACAATTCGTACCGATGAACAATGACTGATTTTGGTGCATCAATAGCTAGACTAACATTCTCCCCAGAAATGCCCTTAACTTTAATACTGATATCATCACCGATTTTGATTGATTCACCTATGTAGCGTGTCAGCGTCAACATGATTTTCCCCTAAGAGCTTATGCATTATATGAGAGTCATAATCTTTGGCAGAGGGGCCAATTTTTCATGAGAAACGCCATAAATCAATTAATAAAATTTACATTTTCCTACTAAGGACTTTTCTAGGAGCTTTTGAAGGAAGTGTTCGGTTATCGAACACTCATGCTAATTTTTTTTGCGAGTGAAACGTTTATTTTTTCGGCCCCAAGTTCTTATTTGCGTTTAACTTCAAATTTCCTGCTCACTGGCTAGGTGGGATGCCCCTCCAAAGCCCGCTCAGTGAACGGGCCCCAGTGATGCTTTCCAATCAAGCAGCGTTATCAGTCACACGCTCTGCCTGAATACGCTGGTAAATCTCTTCCCGGTGCACCGCAACAGTTTCCGGGGCAACAACGCCAAGCTTCACTTGCTGGCCGCTTACGCTCAGCACCTGCACGCTGATGTCGTCGTTGATGCGGATGATTTCGCCTACGCGGCGGGTGAGTATCAACATGGTCCTTCTCCTTGTTGGGTGGTTTCCCGTCAGGCCCTCCCAAGAAGGCCTGCTAGTGAAACGTCATTCAGGAACCCTGATTGGTTGTTGGTCGATGATCGTTATCGAACCTCGGTCTGTGACTGCTATCCGAGCAGTCAGGCCCGGGTTGAAATCTGCGAGGCGAGGGTGCGCTTTGAGATCGACGACTTTCCCCGATCGATCGCCAAGCCCGAGATAAATCACGTCGCCTATCTCTATCTCACTTCCGCGCTTTGTTGGCATTTGCACTTCTCCCGGCTGTTTTCCCAATGCACCCGGGTAACCAGGTGCATCAGTGAAAATTTCCGTCTCACCCGTCCGCGCCTTGCCAGTGAAAACCCTCATCTTGGATCTGGTAGGTGGCGACCTTGGTGCGCCTCTTGGCTTTGCTTGCGTGGCTGAACCTGTATTCCTGCTCAGCTGACGTTCGCTCGGCTTCGAGTCGGCGGGTTCTCCCGCGATATCCAGTTCCAGAGCTGGCATGGAGATCGAAATTTATGTTTCGCGCTGTTCGCTGTTTCCAGCGATGCCGCAAGGGCTTCTCGTTTCCGAGGATCGATCCGCGAAGATTCCAGACTGTTAAAGAGCGGTGGGCTCTCGCCCCGTCGCGGCGTGTTGCTGCTGCGATGGAGTAAATTTAGCTCTGCGCTAAAATTACGTCAATAGCGCAAAGCTAAATATTTTAGCTTTTGAGTAAATTTATTTTCTTCAGTACGGAGGCGGTTCCGTCGCGCAAGTAGTCTTCTAAGGGGCTTTACGCAGGACTTAGCACTGAGCTATCATTTTTGAATGCTGTATGGATAAACAGTTATTTATGGAGTGGGGCATGGGTGTTCAGCGGCTGAAAAATAGGGATGTGGGGGAGGTCATGACCGGGATGGAGAGGTTGAGCCTGCGGGTTTCAGAGATGATCAATCACCCGATCGCGCAGCTTCGACGCTCAGTGACGATTCACAAGCTGGACACGGACGGGGACCGGGAGTGGGAGGAAGTGATGGGCGTGCTTTCGGAAACCGATGAGCTGGATATGACCATCAACGACGACGGGACGATTACCTTGAAATGGGAAATGGTTGCTGATGGATATCGTCAGGTCGACGCTGACGAATTTGAGCCAGAGGAAGAGCCGGCACCTTTTTAAAAGACACAAAAAAGCCCGCGTTGAGCGGGCTGCATTTGAGTTCTGAGCTTTGGCCTGATCAGTCTTTGTAGGATAGTCCGCCGAAAATGGAGTGATTAACCCTGATCTGCTTTAGCGTCTCGACGGCCTCAGCCTTTTCTTCATAGGGTCCGATCACCACAGCCGAGCCGTCGGGGTTAGCGCATGGCAATCTTTCGTCGCTGACAACTCTCTTTAAGCAGAAAGCTCCACACCTGGCTAGCAAGGGCTGCTGATAGTCCAGCAAGTGTGGGCTTCCCGAGCCTTAGGCCATCTGCGTTTATGAGCAGGTATGAAACGCATGCATGCTTGAGGGCGTACTCACTCGGCTACAAGCGCAGATTACGAGTGATTGATCAGTTGCTGCCGCATGAGCGTGGGTCAACTCAGTTGCGTATGGTTTTTATGTCGTGATCAATCTCGTTGGAACGGGAGGGGGCAGATCGAGTGTTTAGAATACCAGCGCATAAAAACGCGTATCGACCAGCATCAATGGAAAACTAGCTGGTAGATTGTGACGCTCTATCTGCTTGAATCCATGCTTTTCATAGAAGCGATGAGCCGCTAAAAATTTTTCAGTAGTACCTAAATAAATCTGTCTTACTCCGCTTTCTTTCGAAATTTGAATGATCAGTTCAAGCATCTGTTTTGCTACGCCAAATTCCCTGCCTCGCCAAGACGCTGCAACGAACATTTTCCGTAAAGCGACAGCACCGTTGCCAATGTCCTTTAGACCGATCGTTCCTATCACCTCACCTTGTCTGCGGGCTAACCAAAAGCCACCCGAACCTGTCTGATAAAAAGACTGAATTTGCATTAAATCTGGCTGATCCTCTGCTGAAATTTCAATTCCGAACTCTTCGCGCTGGATAGGTATTATCAACGCCAGGACATCTTTCTCATCGCCTGGAGCGTATCGATTAATGCTGATGTCATTCATGATTATTACACCTTTGGATTCGTTCAAAATTCTTACAGTGTCTTTTTTGATGCACTCTGGCGATGGGCGCATTGAGCGGCAAGAGCTGCTTAGGCTTGCCCATTGGTTGAGGATCATGGTTTGTTATGTGTCATCTAAATTCCAGTACAGCTTTCCTGCATACAGCGACAGTTCATCGGTACGGTAGATTACTCTGATAACGCAGGGCAGACGATCAGAGCAACTAGCTCCGGAACCAGCGCTCGTGCATCTTGTTCGTACCCTTCACTCCACCGGTGCGACCAATTCCGTGGAGAGCCTTCTTCCTCCCACTCGGCCAATGCAAGCGCATTGATGATCTCCATCTCAAACCAAACGACCTGCCATTCTTCACAGTCTGTTACCAAGGTGGAGTGTTGCCACATGAATTCAGTCTGGGCCACGAAGCTTGACCAGCACTTCAGATCTTGAGGTGCCTCCCGCGCCAGTACAATGAGCTCCGAGGCTGTCAGCATAAATTTCCTCCACAAACCTCAATTTGAGTAATCGTCAGTTTGCCATAGTGTGGAGATCATCCCTATATAGCCCGGAGGGCCGAAGCAATACCTGAACCGACCTCGCATAACGGAGTCTGAAGCGTCACAGTCAAATTGGATGGAGCAATAATTTGTTTAGATTAGCCTCTTTGTCATTGTCGATATTGCTAGCTGCCTGCACGCAATACAGCTACATCAAGCCGCAGACATCAGAAGGTCTTGACTGCTTGAAGAAGCTGGATGCAAGGGTCAGCGCGTGCGAAACCGACGTGAAAAATCAGCAGGATAATTTTGACTCGCTTCATGAAACGCAAGCACGCACCACGCAGCAATGCGAACATTTTAATACGTCGAACACGCCCAATGCGTGCCCACCAGCGCCTAGCCCCACCAAGGTGGCCAATTATTGCCGCTCTGGTTATCGCGAGAAATTTGTTGCGTGCGGCGGAAAGGTTGAAAAGGTGGAATAGAGACGCCAGCTCGCCCTAGACACAGGAAACTCACAATGTGAGTGCCATTTGTGGGCCAGGTTAGCGCCAATGCTAAAGCCCTGCGAGGTTCAGCCAAGACATAAAAAAGACCCACAATTAGCGAGTCAAGCCGGGTCGGAGGGGGGATAGTCACCCGGCATTTAAAAGTGTAGGTGGCGCCTTTAGGAGTGCAAGCTGGCAATCAGCCCAAGCGCAGACACAAAAAAGCCCGCTTGCTGGGAAGAGCATGCGGGCTTCTACCAAGCGAGTGGAGGTTCAATCTTGGTGTTTTCAGCTTAGGCGAGATGAGACGGATTGCAATGTGGATACAAAAAAGGATCGACTCGTTAGCCAACCATCTCTCTCCGAGAAGCATAGACTTATTGTCAAACAGATAGCTCATTGTCCGGTCAGGCTGATACTCGTGCTGATTCACAGCACCTATATCGTCAGATTGAGCCCATTCTGCGTAGAGGTGCGACTTCTAACGGGTAGCTTTTTAAGGTTAACTCTCTCCTCTAAACCACGCCAAGGCCATCTTCCTATGTCAATCGCTGACAACCTTATTACTTTCACCTTCGCAGCAACGCTGTTAACCCTGACGCCCGGCCTCGACACTGCGTTGATATTGAGAACGGCCACGGTGGAAGGAAAGCAGCAAGCTTTTCGCGCCGCACTAGGTATCAATACAGGTTGTTTGTTGTGGGGCGCCGCTGTGGCGTTTGGACTAGGCGCATTAATTGCCGTATCTGAATTGGCGTTCAACGTATTGAAATATTGCGGTGCCGCCTACCTAGCTTGGCTCGGACTAAATATGCTTCTGCGTCCGCGTAAGTCATTATCGGCTGTCGAAGCAGCTGCAAACCAAGACCATAACTGGTTCCTGAAAGGAATGATGGGAAATATCCTGAATCCCAAGATTGGTATTTTCTACGTCTCTTTCTTGCCTCAATTCATCCCCCAAGGCCAACCGTTGGTTGCTTGGACATTCGGCTTGGTAAGCATTCACGTGGTAATTGGATTGCTATGGTCGATTATTCTAATCGCCGTAACCCAACCGCTGGCCGGCATATTGCGGCGTGAGAAGGTGGTTGCCTGGATGGATCGTGTAACAGGAGTGATCTTCGTTCTTTTTGCGGCGCGTCTCGCCTTCAGTAAACGTTAAGCCCTTCTGTTAGGTGTCGGAGTGTAAGCGTCAGTTGAAGTCACCTAGCAAGACTCGAGCGGATACCACTGATGCGGCAGCAACTGGTCAATCTCACTTGCCCGTTGCGTCGGCAGTCGTATCAGTACTCCCCTAAAATGAGCATACGTATCATGCCCTTTCATGCGCGCCGGCCGAATTAGTCTAAAAGGCCAAATTAAAGGGGCAGGTATCGATTGGTCTATCGCACCGAGAATGAACGGATTGTCATCCTGGTGCTGGCCATTGGAAAGCGTGAGCGTAGTTCGGTATATGAACAGGCAGGCAAGCGGTAGGGCAGATACAAGAAGCCCGCCGCTGGGCTGGATCACAATCCATCGACTGGATGCGGAGGGGGATAGGGAGCGGGAAGAGGTGCTGGGAGTTATCGCCGAGACGGTCGAGCTTGAGCAGGAAGAAGAAGTCGCGCCTTTCTGGCATTCGAAACCGAGCCCGCCGAGGCGACGAGCTCTCCGCTAAGACTTATTGTGCTGTCTCTTTTTGAAGGCTTTCGAGAAGCTCTTCTTTCGATGAGGATGACAGTGAGGCGCGCTGAGTTTTCAGCCGGTCTAACAAATAGTCATTACTGATTTCAAACTCATCAAAAATGGTCGGCCACGTTTTAATATAGGTTTTTATTTTGTCATCGCTTGTAACAAGGCCAGGCTCGCCGTACAGCTGTGAAGTTTTCAGTCGGCTGTGGATAGAATAGGCGTCTTTAGAAATGTTGCGCCCTACTAGAATTAATTCAAATCTCGTAAGGTCGCTGTTAAATTCAGGGTAGTGACTTAGAATCGATGCATATTCATCAAGTTGCTGCAGATGTTTATTGTTTAGGGATACCCCAGGCCGCTTTATCTCAACTATCACGCATCTGAAAAATTTTCTACCTCTTGCATCGAGTTGTAATTTTTTACGAATTAAAAGCAAATCAACTTGTCGATTCGCACCGTCGATCTCTACATCGCTGGCCAAATCCTCGATAGTAACCTCGCTGATATTTTTAATTTTGGAACGTAGGTTTTTTGCTGTATTTGTGAATGTGTCCTCTTCCGCTCCGAGTATTTCGTAAGCAGGTCCAAACAACCAAGTGTTGTTTTCAATAACTTTTTGTAAGTCGGGGGTCTCTAAGACATCCTTATAATGGATGTTCATGACTTCCTTAAGCTGGCTAACTGCCGACTCGCGATGCTGTAATAATTCAATGGTTTGGATAATATTGTCGAGCTTTGTTTTCTTTAGCTGACTTGCAAGTTGAGTCATGGCTGCGGCATCCAAATTAAGTACGCTTTCGAGTACATCAAATATGCCACTATTTTCGTTTGAAACCGACAGTCTGTCTAATAATCTTATAATTAGTCTGCGCTGGGTTTTATTACCGCCAATGAATAATTTTGGCTCTCTAATTAATACGGCCTTAACGATCTCTTTAACATGAGATAAGCGCCATGTGGACTCGCTATGGTCGAGCCCCTCATAACTTGGAAAATCACCAGCTTTTTCAAAAGCATCAATCTGCTCTTGTGCTTTACCAACTAGAAATTCGGCATAGCAATGCCTTAAGAATGCATTTAAGTCTCTAGTGAGAAGCCGAAAATCTTCGGAAATCAAGAAAGAACTAAAAGGCTCGCACAAGCTATCATCTTCTTTAGCATAGCGTTCAAGAAAAGAAGACTTGATGAAAACGGAGGTATAATAATCTCTTTTCTTGTTTAGGCTACTGTACTGCTTGTAAATTGTTTTCAGCTTGCTGGATATGAAGTAAAGATATGATTTTTCTGTTCCGGGCCTTTCATCCCACTGCACCAGGTCTACATCAAATACTGCAGAGTTTGTTTTGATTGCAAGTGAGGTTTTTGTGTGAGATTGCGGTAGGATTTTAATGCCATTTATTGTAATTTTTTTTCCGGCATTAATACAAGGTGTGGCCCAAATTCTTTGCTGAACTCTTTTATTAAGAAGCTGTCGGCTGGGAGATTTTTTTCAAAGTTTGTCAGGGTGACGCATGTGCCAGACTTGAAGTTGGAAAGCAGGGTGTGTTGCTCATCTTGTTTGATGGTTCTGCCATCAACTGCGCTTAGATTGCTACTCAGTACAACAATTCGAGCATCACTTCCTTCAAAGCGAGTAAACCATGTCGCGCTATGACATATTTTGTGAAAGGCGAGTCGCCCCCGCCCCTGAGATCCATGAGAGTCAAATGAGTCTTTTTTTAATGAGTCGTTGAATCTGCGGAAATTTTCGTCTGGCTTATCAATGTTGATTCCAATGCCATTATCTAAAATAGCAACTGAAACAGTACCACCTATTTCCGTACTTTCAATTTCAATCTGGACGTTTGTTGCTCCGGCGTCTAGACCGTTCCAAACAAGCTCAGCTAGAGCCTGCCAAGGCTCAACATTCTTGAAATGCTTAGTGATGCCACTGTGCGTGATGGTGTTAGATCCAGAAAAGTCTCGGGCGACAAAATCCATGGTCAATTGGTCATCCTCAGTTTTAGCGCCCGTTAGAGCAGGTATTTCAGCATTTAAGTTTAATGAGCATTCCATGCCCGTGCTTGGATGTAGATCTCGCTACGCATGGCGCAAATCTTTCCAACCTTCACCTCATCCGCATAACCCGCCTGGCTCACTCCCGCTTCCAAACCGAATGGTTCCGCGCAAGCACCTTCACCAGCATCCGATCATACTTATCGGCTAAGAACAGAAGCTTTTCAGCTTCCTCCAGGTTGCCCGCCTGAATCTGTACCCATGCTTTAACCCGCATTTGTTGGCTGTGGTCATGCAGGTTTTCGTATGACTTGGCTATGCCGTCAGTTCCAGGTGCGTTTTGCATGGGGTAGGGCTCCTGTTCTCGTCAGTAAAGAAGCGCAGCCCTGTATCGGGTCACACCAGATTGGCATTCCACACCAGGAGTACCCGCGCGTGAATGTATGTGTCATCTTTCCGAATCTGGCGGGGGCGATGCATCTCATTGTCGGAGATCATTTCGAAGTGATCCTCATCGACTATTTGCAGTCGCTTGATGTACAGGTGCCCCTGCCAAGAAAACAGGTAAATCCCGTCCCCTGAGAACTCGCGAATCGTTACATCTACCAGCAGGGGGTCGCGATGCTTGATCGTTGGCGCCATGGACTGGCCCCAGCCCGTAACAACCTTCAGATGAAAGTGCTCTTTGAACTCAACACCCATTTCGCGCAGGTGTTGAGGGCTCACCCTGACGTCCTGGAGCATTTCTGGGTAGTCGTGAGGAACTTCCCCTCCACCCATTGCGCCGCGCACGTCGTAATGGGCAATCCAAACCTCGTCACCGACTTGGCCTGGCTTGAAGTAATCGACAGCCAACCCATCGCTTGCCCCGTCAGCAACGGCAATGATTTTTTCTCGAATCTCGCCCGAAAGACCTTTGACTTTGGCAAGCATCTGCTTCACCTGGTCAGCAGCGCTCAATGGCGATGACGTTTCTTTTACTGATGCATTGCTTTCGGATTCTGGCGAAGCGGCATGGTCGCGCTCGTCGGTTGGTTGCAGAGAGTCAAACCACCCCCTTGGAAGCCCCTCAACGGCCTCAATCCGGCGTGCTACGTCATCACCCAGGTTCTTGACGGTCTTGTCGGACAGGATCTGGCTCAGATGCGCAGGCGCCATCCCCCAGCGTTCAGCACAAACGCCTTTCTTCTGGTTGCCGATCAGGCTGATTAATTGCTGCTTGCGAATCGCATAAATATCCATGCGCTCAAGAATGCCAGCGTTTAGCTCAATGCTAAATGTACTCAAAGCTAAATATTCCTTGCTGCGATATTAGCCATGAGCTAAATTTCGCTTATGTGTAAGGAGAATCCAATGAATGTGCATCTGCGTGACTGGCTAGCCAGCGCTCCAAATGATCGGCGCAAGGCTGTCGCGGACGCCGCAAAGACCACGGTAGGCCATCTCTGGCAACTGGCGGGCGGTCACCGCAAGGCTTCCGCCGAGCTTGCTGAGCGCCTGCAAGACGCCTCTGGTGGCGAGATCACCATTGCAGGCCTGCGACCGGATCTTCTCGATCTGGCGCACAAGGTTCTGCGCGGCGCCGCCTGACCCTCATCCACTTTTCCATTGAAGCCAGACTAAAAGAGAGCGGACCTCATGCAAACGTCCAGTTCCAGACACACAGCGCAAACCCGTGATCAGGTCCTGGTTGCGCATGCAGCAAACCAGATTGCTCGAACCAGCCTGAGCCAGGACGACTTTGCCCAGGCGCTGAGTCGGGAAATTTATCTGACTGTTCCTGCTGAAAAAATTAAGGACGCCAAAGTCCCCGACTTCGAAGAACTGGCCCGCATGAACGATGTGAGCGAGTTCATCAAGGCGACCGGCCGCTGGCTCAAGCGCGTTCAGCGCTGGCTGTCAGGGGATCAGGAAATGCCGTCTTGGCTGGAGGAATCGTGGGTCAACGCCCTTGAGCCGGAATACCGCGATCACTGCGTGAACGAGCTGGCCAGCCGCTATGGCCTGACCGGCGCCCGCCATATGACCGACGACCAGTGCGCCAACAAGAGTTTTGGCGCGCTCATTCGCGCCTTTGGTGACGTGATCAACACCGGCAGCGAGGTATTCGACGACCAGGTTATGTGCGAGCAAGACCTACCGCTCTTGCCGTCATTCGCCAAGCAGTGCCGTCAAGTTGAAGCGAAGGCAGGTGAGTTGGGGCGCCGCGCTGAGCAGTTGCTCGCGGTGGCCCAGCGAAATTTGAAATCTGTTTCCTGATTTTCCGCGCATGCGCGGAAATCGGTGCCCATCGGGTTTGCACTGTGAATTAAGCGGATCTGAAAACCAGGCACAAAAAAGCCGACGGTCGAGGTCGGCTAGTTCATTAACGCTATGTGAGATCGATTATATGCAAACGCAGCCACATATCAATAGCTCCAACAATCTCGCGCCTCGATTTTCCTTACATAAAAACGAGGCGCGGGAAACAACTGCGCGCGCCGCACAGCCTCACCGGCTGAGAGACCGCATCTACGATTGGGCCGACCTAATCGGCAAGGGGCGGTCTTGATGCATTACTTCAAGCGCAACATAGGCGATTATCACAAGAAGGCCGGGCGGCTCTCCATGCTTGAGCACGGTGCGTACACGCTTCTGCTGGATGCGTGCTACGACCGTGAACGCTTCCCCACCATGGATGAGGCTATTGACTGGTGCTGGGCTCGATCAGCAGAAGAAATCGCTGCCGTGACCTTCGTGCTTAGCAAGTTCTTTGAACTGGTTGACGGGCGTTATGTGCAGGCTCGCATTCAAGATGAGGTCAGTGCTTATCACGCTATGGCCTTGAAGAACAAAAAAATTGCCGAGAAGCGAGAAGCAGCTAAACGCACGAAGCGTGCACCAGCCGTGAACGAATCGCCACCTAACCAAGAACCATTAACCACTAACCAAGAACCAAAGGATCAAAACCACTCTCTCTCTGCGGGCGAAGAAAACTCGCAGCCCGAGCCTGAGCCAGAAAAAGAGCCAGAGCTTGTCGACCCAAAGTCGCCAGTCGAAATGACCCTGGACTGGATGCCTGACTCCAACCTCCTGAAAACCTACTGCGTGCACTTCGGCGTATCGGTCGACCTGTTCACCAAGGAGGCCGTGGCTCCGTTCACTGCTCATCATGAAACCACCGGCCTGCTGCAGGTTCAGTCCAAGTGGGTATCACTGCTGGTGAAGTGGGTCAAGGACGACAAGAACCGCGCCAGTAACGTCCGTCCATTCCCGAAACGCGAACCCCAGTCCCACCACACCGGCTTTGCCGACCGCGACTACACCGATGGCCTGATTCGTCGGGAGGACGGCACCTATGCGCTCTGAAAAAATCGTTCCAACCACGGACACCGTTACGAGCACCAACGTCCGCACCCAGCCAGCCGACTGCGAGAAGCACGGGCCTTTCGAGCAGAAGGTAACCGTGATCCTGAATCGCGAGCTGAAGGGCGGTTGTCCTGAGTGCCTGCGCGCCGAAGCCGCCGAGCGTGAAGCCAATGCTCAGGCCGCTGCCGCGTACGAACAACGCCTGTCTCTGACCCGCAAGCTTGGGGATGCGCTTATCCCGCTGCGCTTCCAAGGCAGCACCCTGGACAACTTCCGCGTCGAGCATGGCGAACAGAGCCACGCACTGAAGTTCTGCCGCCACTACGTCGCTGAGTTTGACCGGATGTACGAAACAGGGCGCTGCATGGTGCTGATCGGTAAGCCTGGTACTGGCAAAACCCACTTGGGCGCAGCCATCGCGAACGCGCTGCTTCACACAACCCCACGCACAGCTGTGTACCGCACTGTCGGCGCCGTCCTGCAGGCCATCAAGGCGACATTCGACCGCAAAAGCGAGCGATCCGAGTCGGACATTCTGTCCAGTCTGGTCAATCCCGATCTGCTGGTTCTGGATGAGATCGGCGTGAGCAAGGAAAACCCGAGCGATTTCGAGCTAACCACTCTGTTCGCGATCATCAACGGCCGGTACGAGCAGCGGCGCCCAACTGTGGTGATTACCAACATGTCTGCCGGGCAGTTGCCGGCCGCAATGGGCGAGCGCTGCGTTGATCGCTTGCGCGAGGGTGGCTTGATCGTTGTTCCGTTCAACTGGGAGTCGCAGCGCGGCAAGGAGGGATTTTGATGAGGCGAGCAACCCCAGTACAGCTACGCAAAGCCCTCGATGCCGCCAAGGCCCTGGCCGAGCACGGAATCAATTTCGTGTGCATTCCGGTTGTCGATGAAGCGGACGGTGCGAATTTAGTGAACCAGGCAGCCGATCGCCTTGAGCGCATGGCCTTGATTGCAGAAGCAGCGGAGAAGCGGGCATGACCGACAAGATGCGCAACGATTTTGAGAGTAGCCCGCAATTCAGGGGTATGGACTTCACCCGCTCATCCACTCACCTGGACCACTACGAGAGCCCTTACGCGAACGGTGCTTGGGATGGCTGGCGGGCCTCCCGCGAA
The DNA here is from genome assembly GCF_045830615.1 of Pseudomonas helleri. NCBI lineage: Bacteria > Pseudomonadati > Pseudomonadota > Gammaproteobacteria > Pseudomonadales > Pseudomonadaceae > Pseudomonas > Pseudomonas helleri. The sequence continues at coordinate 2,558,793 of NZ_CP174501.1, forward strand.
TCCCTGGTGATTGAGCTACCACCAGTTCCCCCAGTGCCATACGAACCGGAAGAAGCCATAGATGACAGCCACATGGATGGCTACAACGCAGCCGTTCGGATGCGCAGCGCGTGCGAGAAGAGCATCAAGGCCACGGGCCTGAAGGTGAAGTCGTGACTAAGCCTACTAAGCTCCGCCCAATGCCTGTGTACTTGATGCTGCGCCGCTTGGTCGATCCTGTCACCGGTCGAGAGGTTGCTGCATTCGTGCCTTCCTCTGACGCCGACCGGTCGATCCTCCGCGAGCGTGATTTCCGGATCAACACCAAGATCCGCGCCGAACTCAAGCAGCCGCGCAACCCGCGGTTCAATGGCTTGGTTCACGGCTTGGGTCGGGTGCTGAGCCAGAACATCGACCGCTTTTCTGGCAAGCAGTCCCACGACGCTATCAAGGCTCTGCAACTGGAGTCGGGCGTTTATTGCGATGAAGAACAGTTCGACATTCCCGGCCTTGGCCAGCTTACCCGCAAGACACCGCGAAGCCTGTCCTATGACTCGATGGGGGAGGAGACATTCCAGGACTTCTGGCGGCAGTGCTGCGCGTACTTGGTTCTGCATGACTGGCCGACGCTCACGGAAGAGCGCCTGACCGAAATGGCTGAGTTCGAAGCATTTAAGGAGGCCGCATGATCATTGAGCGCAAGCAGCCCAAGCCGAAGAAGTGCCGCGTTGCTACTTGCGGATCTATGTTCGTACCTGCACGCCTCGGCCAGTCGGTATGCAGCCCGGCCTGCGCAATCATCGATGCGCCGCGCCACCAGGAGAAGGCCCGCAAATCACTGGCTCAGGTTGAGCGCAATGAAATCAAGGTTCGCAAGGAAAAGCTGAAGTCTCGCGGCGAACACATGCGCGAAGCGCAGCAGGCGTTCAACGAGTTTATCCGCGCCCGGGATCAGGCAGCAGGCCACCTCTGCATATCCAGCGGCAAGCCGTTGGACTGGAGCGGCAACGCGGTAGATGCAGGTCATTACCGCAGCGTTGGTTCTGCGCCACACCTGAGATTCGACGAGCGCAATTGCCACGCTCAAAGCAAACAGGACAACCGGTTTCTGTCGGGCAATGCCGTGGATTACCGGATCGGCCTGATCGCGCGTATCGGCCAGGATGCAGTTGATGCGCTGGAGGCTGACAAGAGCGTACGCAAGTACACCATCGAAGAGATCAAGGCCATCAAGGCTGAGTACCGGGCAAAAACAAGAGAACTGAAGAGGGCCGCGGCATGACCTATCGAAACGTTGTTTCAGCAGTAGTTCGGGCGCTTGCCGCCGAAACAATCAACTCGGCCGGCGGCTGCGACTTTGAGCCCAAGGTGCAGTGCGCCAAGCAGAAAGGGGAGATTGTCGGAAAGGAGGCGGCGTTTCTCCAGGACTGCTGGGTATTCGGTCGCTTGCATAAGTCGTTGTCCTCGGCGCACTGGCGCGCCCTAGTAGCGAAGTACTCTACCCACGTGGAACGCAAGCACGGCGCGATACTGGAGCTGCTTAATTCGGTGAGGTCGCCTGCGCCGAAGCGGTTTCGCGAGTGCGCTGTGCTGACCTGGGCCATTCCGCAGGTTGTTGGTGCCGAGGGCAAGCGCTCCGCTGCAGTGCTGCCGGCAGCTTGGTACGACATCACCAACTGGGACAATGACGGCAAGCCGGAATCCACCCGTTACCGGTGGCGTTCGTCGATTCGCAAGGCACTAGATGACCAGGTAAACAACGCACTGACGGCTGCCGAGGAGCTGCTCGAGGCTGAGGGTCTAATCGAAAGTTGCGCGGCGTAGCAAATAGCCATTGCAACGAGTGAGAAAGTGAGAGAGTATTTGCCCATCCTGTCGATCTTGCGCGTAACGGATTGACGAGTCATTTTCTCGGAGGCGCCGGTTCAACCCCGGAAGTATTGGCAACAAGCACCCTGGCGTTGTTAAGTTTGGCCGCGATCAAATCAGAAGCCATTAATAATGTAATGCCGACCAAGGCGGTTTTGTCCTTGAAGGGGGTTAGCTCTATGGTTAAATCGTTCGGAATAGCAGTAGTTGATACCGTTCACGCCGTAGGGTGCAGTTGCTTGGCAAGCGGTCTTGCCGCCGATTTCATTTGAGTCTCAGGCTCGCTAAAAACCCGACCATCGAGTCGGGTTTTTTATTGCCCCAAAATGCGACAGATTACTGCCTGTTGCAGGAGATCATTTGACCATCAGCCGTGAGCACCATTTGCCCCTCTCCCAAGCGTACGACTGTGTAGCTACTACCGAGGCTCGAGAGCTGATCGCTTGTGTTATGCGCATTTATGCGGAGGAAATTTTCCTCGATTGAGTAGCTACCCACGTAGTTGCCGCCATTACCCTGATGAGACTCAAAGCTACCGTCATTACCTATCATCATTGTGTACGTCTGTTCTGGGCTCATGCATTCCCAGCTACCAGATATTTCTGACTGAGAGAATGCTAAAGCCTGAAATGAAATTAATGATGCTGTAAAAATACAAAGCTTTTTCATTGGTCTGTCTCTTACAAGTTTGTCTATTTGAACATCAGTAAGGCAGCTATCCAGCTTTTTGCCACTGCTGGTGATATCACCACTGAGCAATGACTATAACGCGGTGCTGCGTCCTCCCAGCTGCAAGCGTTTTTATTCTTTCGACGTTCAGGTCGAGACCTCAAACAATACGGAGCAACGATGGATCCTACCGATCTCGGCCCAGGCACAGCCACCTGGCTGGGCGGTAGTGCCACGGTCATTCTCGGCGGCCTGCTTTGGCTGCGCCGATTCCTTTCCAAGGATGCAGCAGACCGCGCAATGGATAGCGCCGATATCGGCACGCTGAAGCGCCTGAACGAACTGCTGAACCAGGAGCGCGCTGCCCGTAAAGAGGCTGAAGCCCGCGCTGACCAGTTCGCGAAAGAGCGCAACGACCTTGCCGCAGCCGTTGGCCGCATGGAAGGCAAGATCGAAGCACTGACCGGCCAAGTCGCCCAGCTCACCGAACGCGTGACACTTCAGAGCGACGAAATCCACCGCCTGCGCACCAAGTTGGGGGGTGGCGCCTAATGGACAGATGCTCGCTGGAATTTATCGCCCGCCGTTGGTGGCGCCGGACTGAGGTCTGGGCCATTGCCGTCATGCTGGTGTGTGGCGGTGCGGTGCTGGGCTATCAGGCCGCTGACTGGCGCCTCGCCGAAAAGCAGAACAGCCAGGTACAGGAAATCCGCAGGGCCTACGACGCGGCAATGATCGAGCGTGACAAGCGCCTGGAAGAGCTGACCCGCCAGACCGGCACCGCTGCTGACAAAGCATCGAAGGCAGCAACCACTGCCGCCCAAGCTGCCGACAAAGCGGACGAAGCCCTCAACCGGGTATCGCAGTAATCCGCGCCACGTTTTCGAATGCGCCAAATCGTGGCGCGCATCTGGAGGTTTCTGCAATGAGCACTATCTGCATAGGTCGCCTGTACTTCGCCAGGTGCGGCCAGGCTGCTGGCGCGCCATTGGTTGATCGCGGCTTCACCAATGAAAAAGGTACAGGGCGCCGTGGCCGGTGCTTTGTTATCCGCCCGCCCTTTGCGCGCAACAGGCCGTGCAATGCAATTGCTATCGGCTGGTGGGGAAAGCCCAGCGCTGTTCGATCTCATGGAGAGTCATGGCAGAACAGCGAATCTCAGAATTGAGCGTGGAAGGGTAGGTGTGCCGCAGGCGAGTGCGGCACGGGCGAATCACTTAACTTTTAATGCATCTTGGATCAGGTCTGCGTAGCTGGAAAGCTGGTCAAGCTCGTAGCTGAGACTGGCTCCTGGGCTTCCGCTCGCCACATATTCGGCAATAACCTCAAGAGCAGCGGCTACGGCATATCGTCGGCGATGCTCTTCTTCTGTCTTGTTAGTGCCAGCGGCTACGATGTTTTTACCAATCTCTGACATGGGTGCGGCCTCATTAATATTGATCCCTACCAATACCGGCAATGAGCCACTATTTCAATCCCGCCTTTAGGCGTACCTGAGACAATTTATGACAACTAAGCAACCCGACTGGGAGGCGATCGAACGTGCCTACCGGGCTGGTTCGCTTTCCATCCGAACTATCGCTGACCGCCAAGGCGTTAGCGACACAGCAATCAGGAAGAAGGCCAAGACCCTTGGGTGGGTGAGAGACCTTTCTGACCAGGTGCGCAAGGAGGTTCGCAGTAAGCTGGTTCGCGGAGAGGTTCGCAATGACCAAGGCGCGAACCGCGAACTTGATGCTGAGATCATCGAAGAGGCCGCAGAGGAAGGCGCTCAGGTGGTTCGCAGTCACCGGCGAGACATTCGAAAGGCGACGGTCCTTGCGAACTTGCTGATGGATGATCTGATGACCACCATCCAGCGCCGCGAAGAGATTGAAGACGCGATCGAGGAAGAAACCTCTGAAGATAGTTATGGAGTGCGCCGGGCCTCGATGCTCGCCGCCGTCGCGCTTCCTAGCAACTCCAAAACACTGTTCCAGCTCTCATCTGCAATGAAGAACCTCCAGATTCTGGAGCGTCAGGCGTTTGGCCTAGACGAGAAGGAGAAGACGGACGACGCCGACGAGCTATCGAAAATGATGGACGATCTATCGAAGGAAGCCTGACATGAAGCCCGAGCACTTGAAGCTGCTCCGGGACAAGTACTGGCGTCTGAACAACCTCTACTTCATCACTGACAAGGCGGGCAAGAAGGTCCGCTTCCGGATGACAGACGAGCAGATCGAATACTTCGAAGGGATGCACACCCGCAACATCATTCTGAAGGCCCGGCAGCTTGGCTTCACTACCGAGTGCTGCATCATCCAGTTGGACGCCGCGCTGTTTGAGTCAGCCAAGTGCGCTCTGATCGCTCACACCCTGAATGACGCCAAGCGCCTGTTCCGGGAGAAGGTCAAATATGCCTACGACAACCTGCCTGCCGAGATACGCGCTGCCAACCCTGCTTCTAACGATGCTGCTGGTGAGCTTGTGTTCAGCAAAGGCGGCTCGATATACGTGTCCACTTCCTTCCGGGGCGGCACTTTACGGTTCCTGCACGTTTCCGAGTTTGGGAAGATTTGCGCCAAGTTTCCGCACAAAGCCCGAGAGATCGTCACCGGCGCCTTCGAGGCTGTCGCCACAGACTGCTTCGTCACGATTGAATCGACTGCGGAGGGGCGGGCGGGCTACTTCTTCGATTACTCGCAGAGCGCAGAACGGCAGCAGCTTGCCGGTGTTCCGCTGGGCCTGCTGGACTGGAAGTTTTTCTTCTTCTCCTGGTGTAAGAACAAGGAGTACTGGCTTGACCCGTCCGAAGCGGTTATTCCGCAGCGCCTGACCGATTACTTCAACGAACTGCACGCTAAGCACGGGATCGTCAGCAATGACGGCCAGCGCGCCTGGTATGCGGCCAAGGAGAAGACGCTCGGCGACGACATGAAACGGGAATACCCGTCAATTCCTGCCGAAGCCTTCCAGCAGTCGATTGAGGGCGCGTACTACGCCAAGCAGTTCACCAAGCTGTATGCGGCTAAGCGCATTGGCGTGCTGCCTGACAACAGCCACCTGCCTGTTCACACGATTTGGGATATCGGTGTCGGCGACTCTACAGCCATCTGGTTTGTTCGGATCGTAGGCGACGAATACCACGTCATTGATTACTGCGAGAACAGCGGTGAGGGTCTTCGGCATTACATGAAGGTGCTCAAGGATCGCAACTACACGTACGGCGATCATTGGGGACCGCACGACATTGATAACCGCGAGTTTGGAAGCGACGGAAAGACTCGCCGTGAATTGGCGCGAGAGGGCTACGAGATCGATGGGCAGAAATACAGCCTCAAGTTCAGCGTGGTTCCGAAACTTGGTGTCGACGAGGGTATTGAGCAGGTGCGGGAAATACTCCCGTCTTGCGCTTTCGACGAATCCAAGTGTGAAAAAGGCATTTCTTGCCTCGAAAATTATCGCAAAGAGTGGGATGACAAGCGCGGCTGCTGGAAGGACAAGCCGCTGCACGACTGGTCATCGCACGGGTCGGATGCCTTTCGATACTTTGCCGTGGCGATGGGCAGACGCAAACGCACAGGCGGAATTCGCCGAATAGGAGGCTTGGGCTAATGCCAGTGCAATCAACTAATCCTGACTACGACGATCATATCGGCGAGTGGGAAATGATGGACGACGCGCTCGAGGGTGAGTGCGCGATTAAGCGTAAAGAGCGCAATCTGCCCAAGCCAAGCGGCATGGTGGAAGCCGAAAAGAAGGATGGGGCTGGCAACAAGTATCTCTACGAGAACTACACGGCTCGCGCCCAGTACGAGCACTGGGTGCGGGACTCTTTGCGCTCCATGATGGGCTTGGTGTCCCGTCTGATACCGGAGATCGAGCTGCCCTCTGGCATGCAGGGCCTGCTCGATAATGCAACCGCTGACGGCTTTGGCCTGAAGCAGTTGTTCTTCCGGATGGTGCGCCAGGCTATTTCTCATGGCCGGGTACCGCTGGTGGTGAATATCGACGAAAACGGCGATCCGTATTTCTCGACCTATGCCGCGCGAAACGCCATCAACTGGGATACAGCTGATCAGGGCGGCCGGCAAGACCTGGTACTTGCTGTGTTCCGCGAGTTCCGCAAGAAGGGCAGCGACCGCTACAGCCATGACTGCGACACGGTATTTCGTGAATTCTTCATGAGCGACGACGTTTGCTACACATCCGTCCGGAATGAGGGCGGCGAGTTGGTCGACGAGGAAAAGCCCCTTGGCAGTACTGGGGCTGACAATCGACTGGTCAGAGGGCTGTCGTACATTCCAGTGATCTACTGCGGCTCAACCGATAACTCGCCTGATGTGGATGAGGTGCCGCTGCTGAGCATGGCGCGTGCCGCGCTGAAGTCCTACCAGATCAGCGCTGACTATTTCACGTCCCTGCACCAAACCAGTCACCCGCAGCCGTGGGTTTCCGGCCTGGATGAGGGTATTGAGCTGAGCGTTACAGGGCCGTCAGCCGCATGGGATCTTGGTCCGAACGGTAAGTGTGACTACCTGGAGTTTCAGGGCTCAGGCATTGAAGCTAACCGTCAAGCCATGAGTGATCAGAAGAACGCCGCGCTTGAGGCTGGCGCCAAGGTCATGGACGTGGGCGGCACTGAGTCGGGTGAGGCGCGTAAAACCCGCCAGAACGATCAGCACGCCACCCTCCACAGTATCGTCGTCACTGCTGCTGAGGCAGTCGAGCAAGGCCTGCGTTACGCCGCTGAATGGAAGGGGTACGACCCCAAACAGGTGAAGTTCAAGGTCACGCCGGAGTTCGTTGTTGCCGGGGTTGATCCTCAGCTTGCCGCTCAGCTTCTGCAGGCGGCGCTCGCAGGGAAGATCAGTCAGGAGTCATACTGGTCGTATATCTCGACTGGGAAGCTGCCTGAGCGCGACTGGAACGAAGAATCACTGCACATTGAAAACCCAGGCGGCGTAGATAATGGCGACCAATGAAGAGTTGGCGGCGGCACAGCGGGCTATCGTTGCCGCGCTTGCTCAGCATGCATCGCACAATTACCGAGCCTCATCGGCTGTAGTCAACCGCATCAACGCTGAAATTGATCGCCTTGCACGCGAGCTCGCGCTCGAACTGGGGGAGAGGCTGGAGGAACTCAGTGCGGCCGAGGTGCAGGCGTTTCTCTCGGGGAAGTACACGACCAGCAGCCTGAAAGCGCTTAAAGCAGCGTTGGACGGCTGGGCTGTCGCCCTTAATCAGTCCATCCAGGCTGAATGGTTCGTCTCGGCAACTGCGCTCGCCGGGTACGAAGCTGCTTACGCATCAAACCTGATGGCCAAGGCCTTCGTAGGGATCGCTGAGTCGGGAGTAACGGCTGCGCAGGCCTACAACGCCGCAATGGCGCAGCCAGTTCTCGGGCAGTTGGTCAAAAGCATGCTGTCGAGCATCGCTGAAAGCACCAAGGTTCGGGTGTATGCAAGCATCCGGCAGGGCATCAGCTTAGGGCAGACGAATGCCGAGGTCATCCGTGCGTTACGCGGAACCCAGGCTCTCAAGCATCAAGACGGCCTGCTGCAGATCACCAAAAACGACGCGTCCAAGGTTGTCAGAACGGCGCGCAACCACGTAGCAAACGTCGCCTATCAGCAGACCTATCAGGCCTTGGGCGTTCAGTTCGTAATCTGGTGCTCAACCCTGGACGGACGAACCTCGTTTGTCTGCGCCAGTCGAGACGGCATGCGCTACAGGATTGATGAGCCGCACCCCGTGCCGCCGGCGCACCCGAACTGTCGAAGCGTGTTGGCGCCAAGCTTCTTGGATGAGCTGATCGGCAATCGGCCATTTGTGCGGGCCCTGAAGGTTCGCGGCGGGTATCGGATCAACGAAGAAGGTAATCGCGAGGCACGACCGGCATCGTTTCGCAGCATTGGTGACATGACCAAGAAGCAGCGCGAGAAAGCTGGACTTGAGGTCGGGCAGGTCTCGGCAAACACAAGCTACGCCAAATGGTTCGGCGATCAGGACGCAGCGTTTCAGCGCGAATGGTTGGGGCCTGCTCGGTATGACCTCTACAAGAAGGGAGGTTACACCCTGGAGCGATTTGTAGACCCGCAAGGCAAGCAATACAATCTTGATCAGCTCCGCGCGCGTGACGAGGAGACTTTCATGCAGGTCTTTGGTGAATAGATTCGAACCCGCTGATCACTGGTTTCTTGCCTATTGGGGGCTTCACATCGTGGAGCAGTACTCGGTGATAGAGCAGCCACAAGCCTGGCTGTTCTTCCAAATGTCGCTGGCAGGGCAGCACAAGCTGTTTCCGTTTGATGACTCGCCGTACCCGGCTGAGTCCATTTAGATAACTCACTCGGAGGCGCGCTGTGCCTCGGCGGAATGAGGTTTACTTATTTCTAAATATTACGTGTTTGTATTAAGCAGCAAGATTATTTGGAATTGGATGGGCTAGAATTTGCCTGATATAAATCCCTCTCACCTGGAGGGTTTATGAAGTGGATTCTGTGTTCTATTGTTCTGTTCTTATGTTTGATTTCTGGGCTTCTTGGCCTTACCGCTGGCATCAATCTTAACCCGCAATCGACCATTAAATTCATTCCAGAATGGGGCAGTCTGGGAGATTGGGTCTCGGGCACCGGTGCTTTGCTAGCGGTACTGGTCACGCTTTGGCTAGCGGACAAGCAGCGCAGAGATGATGCTGAACTTCTTACCGTGGTTTCAAACGCAAGTATCCCGTTTGGCCCTGGCTACATTGGGCGTCCGTTTATCTCTCTTGAGTTGACATCAGAGGGCAAGCGACCAGTAACGGTAGTCGGTGTGAGCGTGATTTCTACGCACAGCACTCAAGCCCTTGCTATTACTGGATTCTCTATAACTTCCCCCGTCCAATCCTTGCCTGTCCGGCTCGAGTACGGTCAGCGAGCAAGCATTCATTTGCAGCCAGGCGCCGAAGTTGAGCTTGTACGTTATGTAAACAACAGCTGTAAGGGGCGGACTGACGGGTTGTCATTTCAAATCCGTACGACTACAGGGAGCTGGAAGGGGGATATCTCCGCAAACTTAATGGCCATTCGAGAAATGTCTGAACAAATGCATCCGGATAGCTGAAAGCTTCTGTAAAAACTTTAACCTCGGCTATGCCGGGGTTTTTTTATGCCTGCAAAGCGGGCCGACCAAACCCAAGGGGTGTACCAAGTGGCAGACGAAAACCAGATTGATCTCGAAGACCCGGCAGTTAAATCCGCGATCGCCGAAGCGGTGGAAGCGGCCACGCTGGGCCTCAAGAACAAAAACACCGAGCTGCTTGGCTCGCTCAAGACCACCAAAACCGAGCTGGACGGCCTCAAAGGCCAGTTTGAAGGCCTTGATATCAACGCAGTGAAGGCGTTGCTGACCAAGGTCGGCCAGGACGAGGAAACCCGCCTGCTGGCCGAAGGCAAGCTTGATGAGGTGATCACTCGCCGCACTGAGCGCCTGCGCACCGACTACGACGCCAAGTTGGCCGCCGAGAAAGCCCGTGCCGACAAGGCCGAGGCCTTCGCTGCCAAATACAGCGACAAGGTGCTGGCTGACTCCATTCGCGCCGCAGCAATCAAGGCTGGCGCTCTGCCTGAAGCTGCTGAGGACATCATCCTTCGCGCTCGGGGTACTTTCAAGCTCGGAGAAGACGGCGAGGCGATCGCTACCGACCGTGATGGCGAGGTCATTTACGGCAAGGACGGGAAAACCCCGCTGTCACCGCTCGAATGGGCGGAATCTCTGCGCGAAACAGCAACACACCTGTGGCCAAGGGCTCAGGGCGCCGGACAAATCGGCGACAACGGTGGCAAGGCCACGAAAAAGTGGGGCGATTACACGGAAACCGAGCGCGCAGCGATCGCCCGTGACAACCCCGAGCAATTCAAAAAACTTCTGGCCACCAAAGGAACTTAATCCATGGCAACTACACGCTTGACCGATATTTTCATCGGCGATTACTACCAGACCCTGGCGCCCGTTAACTCCCCTGAACTTACTGCGATGTATGAGTCGGGCATCATCACACGCAACCCTGCGCTGGATGCGATTGCATCGAACGGTCAAGGCGTCGGTACTGTCAGCTACTGGCAAGACCTGGACCCGAACGAAGAGCCGAACATCTCGACTGACAACCCGGATGATATCGGCAAGGTCGGTAAGGTCACCCAGGGCAGCATGAAGGCCCGCACGCTCTACCTCAACAAAGGTTATGGTGTGGCCGACCTGACAGCAGAGTTGGCGAACAGCGAGCCGATGCAGCAGGTGCGCAATCGTTTTGGCACCTACTGGACTCGCCGCTGGCAGCGTTACCTTATTGGCGGCTCTCGCGGCATTATCGCCTCCAATCTGGCGAACGATGGCGGCGACATGGTGGTCGATGCTGGCGCTCGCATCAGTGCCAAGGCGTTCATCGATGCGGCATTTACCGCCGGCGATGCCGCAGATCAGTTCTCTGCAATCGGGGTTCATTCCGCGGTGATGAAACAGATGTCGGAGCTTGACTTGATTGAGTACCTGCGCGATTCCCAGGGCCAAATCATCTTGCGCACCTATCTGGGCAAGCCAATCTTTATGGATGATAGCCTGACCATGGCTGACGGCAAGCACCTGTCAGTGTTTTACGGCTCTGGTGCGTTCGGCTACGGCCTGGGCGAGCCTCATACCCCTGTGGAGCTGGATCGTAATGCCTCCGGTGGTAACGGTGGCGGCGCCGAGGTTCTCTGGGAGCGTAAAACCTACCTACTGCAACCAGCTGGCTTCAGTTGGCAAGGCGATGAAGACCAGAACAAGTCGCCTACAGCTGTTGAATTCGCCAAGGCGAGCAACTGGAAGCGTGTCTTCGACCGCAAACAGGTTCCTTTCGCCGCCGTGATCAGCGGCTAAAACTGGCTATGAGGGGCGGTCATGCCGCCTCTCTATGATGAGGTGATTTATGTCATACGTTGTTTACAGCGATAGCCCCGCCATCGAAAAGGTGGAAGGGATCGCTTATCGAACTCTCACGGAGTTTTTTGGCGTCGTCTCTGGTGCTATCGGTGTGTTTGTCGACGGCGATGCTGACGATATTGTTGGGGCGTACCAGGCTGCGGGCGTTCCTGTTTTGGAGGCGCTACCAACCACCGCTAAACCTCCGGCGCCTGGCATTGAGGTTAATTGGTCAGATATCAAGGGTAAGCCTGAACTGTTGGCCCTTGGCGCCACTGACTCGACTGCTGCAGCTGGTAATCACAACCACAGTATTTCCGCTCATGCCGCGTCTGGCTTGGCTGCTGCCACAACCTTGCAGGCCGGTTTCCAAGCGGTATCTGCCCGCGTAAAGGCTCTTGAAGACAAGGGGTAATTAATGACCGACTTCATCACCGTTGCCGATGTTGACGCCTCGCTGGGCCCTGGCTGGGCTGGCACCGGTGATCCGGTCCTTGCCGTGGCCATGGCCAACGCCTGGCTCACGACCAAGATTAAGCGGGCTGTTCCCGATCCAGTTCCAGACGAGATCAAAACAGCCGGCGCCCAGGTCGCCAAGGAGGCGGCAGCGGGCAAGCTGTACAAGTCAACGCAAAAGGAAGTGCAGAGCAAGACGGTATCTGCCCAGCCTGGAACCTCGGTATCCAAAACCTACGTGGCGGGCTCAACGGACTTGTCAGCAGGCGAGAACTTCGCCTTGGCATTGATTGATCCATGGGCCAGGCGCTCGGGCGTCATGATGCTCAAAAGGACCTGATCATGGGAATGCGAGAAGAGATTCAGGCTGAGCTGGCGGAAGCCTTCGATGACGAGGACGGGCTTGCTGATGCGGTGCAGCCTTTCAGTGGAGGTATCACGCTGCCCGGCACCTGGGACCCAGTGACTGAAATAGGCGGCGAGCCGACCGTCATCGCCTATAGCGGGCGCGGTGTATTCGGCTCTTTCGACTCGCGGCTGGTGGACGGCGCCCAAATACTTGCGACAGATGTGCGGCTTCTGGCCATACAGAGCGAAACCACCGGAATCCCGTCAGTAGGGCACAAACTGAACGGGTATGACGTCAAAAACGTGCAGCAAGACCCGGCGCGCGCAACGTGGGTCATTCAGCTCAGGAAGGTGTGACATGGCGAAAGGCTGGAACATCGATCCGAGTGATTTTATGGAAGTCGTTGAGAAGGATCTCACCGAACTGCAAAGGGAAATCGCCACTACGGCTTTGCAGGCAATCATCAGCGGTTCACCGGTGGATGAGGGCACCTATAAGGGCAATCATCGGGTGACAGTGGACGAGCAAACGCTGCTTTTCGACTCTGAACGAGACGACCCAATCGGAACGGAAACGCTTCTGGAGGGAGCAACGACCATCGCCACAGTCACTGGCCCCTATCACAACATCGTCATTCAGAATAACGCTCCATACGGCGAGCGCCTGGAGAATGGGCACTCGCAACAGGCACCTATTGGCGTGTACGGAGTGGCGTTTGGTGACGTAGTAGAGAAGTACGGACGATGACCTACGAGCAGATTCGCGCACTACTTGCCGGTCACATGAAAGCGTTTTCCGGTATTGAGCAGGACTCCATTTTCTACCCGAACGCGCCGTACCCGGCCAAAAACACCGATCAGTCGGGCATTTTCAAGCCACCCGCAACCGGTTTGTGGTGCCGGTTCAACTTGCAGCACGGTACTGCCTTCATGGCAGGCATGGCCGACAAGCCCTACACCCGCAAGCCGGGCCGGGTCAGCATCCAGTGCTTCACCCGGGCAAGAACCGGCACCAAGGCCCTGACCGAGCTGGCCGATCAGCTTGAAGCGCACTTCGGCTACTGGTCGTCCGGGGATCTTGAGTGCCTAGAGGCCTCTCAGGTCGATGCGGGCGAGTTTGAAGGCTTCTATCAGATCAACGTGAACATCCGGTTCCGCGCCGGCTGACCCCAGATGTACCCATCCCACCCGCCCTGTGCGGGTTTTTTATTACCTACACAAAGGTGGAAAGAATGAGCTCCGGCGCAAAGATCGTCAGTCACATCATTCCCGAAGTGACCCCAGGCATCACCCCGACAACCGGCAAGTGGAGCACGCTGCGCCTGACAGGCAATGCGCTGACTCCGACCGTGAACACGGCGGCGAGTGACGAGATCACTGACTCTCGCCTCAGCCAGGGTTCGGTGGCCACCAGTACCGACATTAACGGCGACCTGACGGCCGAGCTGTCGTTTGGTTCGTTCGACCAGCTGCTGGAAGCGGCCTTTTACGGCAACTGGACCAACAACGTGCTGGCTATTGGCGATGTTCGCCACACCTTCAGCATCGCCAAAGGCTACATGGACGTGGGCGTTTACAGCCTGTTCAAGGGTGCCCACGTCTCCACCTTTGCCCTCGACATTCCATCTGACGGCAAGATCACCACCACCTTCGGCATGGCCTGCCTGGACTACGACGATAGCGACACCCCAATCGTTACCGCACCGGATGGGCCGACCACCACACCGTTCCTGAGCAACAAGAACGTCGGCACCATTCTGGTGGACGGCAAGTCGCTGGAAGGCGTGGCCTGCGTTTCGGCCATGACGCTCAGTCTGGACAACAGCTTGCAGGCCCAACGCTGCATCGGCTCCAGCCGCTTGGGTCCAGGCGCGCAGATCGCAACCGAGGCCGCAATCACCGGCACGATCGTGCTGGCCTGGTCCAAGCGTGCATGGGAAATCTGGAAGAGCACGTTTACGCGTCTCCCGATCGGTATTCAGTTCCCAATCACTGACAGCCTGGGCAACAAGTACATCTTTGACTTCCCGGCTGTAGAGGTCGACGGCGAGCTGCCAAGCGGCGGCAAGCGCGATCTGGTTGAGGTAACGCTCAACTACACCGTGGCCAAGGTCAGCCCGACCATCACACGTGTTCCGTTTGTGCCGGTTGCCAGTGTGTCCGTGGCGCCTGCGACTGCCTCTATCGCGTCCGGGGCTACCCGGCAACTGACCGCTTCGGCCTTGCCGGCAACGGCGGGCCAAAACGTCACCTGGTCCAGCGCAACGCCCGGTGTCGCAACTGTGAGCGCTGGCGGGCTGGTTACGGGCGTCTCTGCCGGTACCGCCGTCATCACCGCGAAAAGCGTATCCGATCCAACCAAGACTGCGACGGCAACCATCACTGTCACGGCTTAAACAGTTCAACCCTTTGACCTCTCCGGTGATAACGCCCGCCGGAGGGGGCTTTTTTATTGGCGTGGCGTTGAGGATTTCACATGGCTCTCCAGTTGACGAAAAAGGCTCTAACACCCGGTCTGCGCTGGGTGGAATTCGACAAAGACACCAAACTCCAGATTGGTGGGATCGACAACCCGGATTACCGTATTGCCCTTGAGCGTGTGCAGCGGCGCATTCAGCGCAATGATGCCGCCTTTGCCCAAGGCGAAGTCGGTGTTCTGCCGGGCGAAAAGACCGAGCACGAAAGTCATTGCGCCTTGCTGGCTCAGTTCGTTGTCAAAGACTGGGAAGGTGTTCAGGATGAGCAAGGAAATCCGTTGAAGTTTGATGTCGAGGCTTGCTCCAAGCTTCTTGAAGTCAACTTTGACTTCTTCCTGTTCGTTCTCCGGGAGGGCAGCAAATCCACTGAAGAGATCAGCAAAGAGCTGGTAGAAACAGTGGAAAAGCAGTAGCCCGGTTTGAATGGGAACAGCAGTGGGGTGGGCAGTCCGATAAGCGCAAAGCTATCTACGAGCGGCTGGGCATGGCGCTGCCCGAGGAGCCCCCGCTAGACCCCATAACCAAGCACTTACTGAGTACGTTTTATGGCGTCTGCCGGGGGCGTCGTTTTATAACGTCGATGACTGGTGTTTTTCCATTGCCGCTTTCGGCTCGCGAGATTTCAGACTGGCTTGATGCTCACCCATCGCCGCTGAGTCGTCGTGAGATTGACGAGGTGATGTTTGTGTTGGATGGCATCTGCTTGGATTCGGAAGACGATGAATGACGAAAGTGTAGGTTTTGGCGCATCGTTTGGATGGTGATAAATTGCCCGACTCCCTGAACTTCAAGGAAAACCCAAGGATGAGGCCTCTATCAATCGCTATTTTTTCGTGTCTTTTTTTGCTTTCCCAGGCAGCGCAATCGGCTGGGGATTCCTGCAAAAAAGTTTCAGAACTTGCGCATGACGCAATGAAGGCTCGTCAAGCTGGAGACCTGCTTCAGGACTCTATTGAGAGTGTTGGGGATGGCAGCGATTTCGCTCACAAAGTCATCATGATGGCGTATGAGAAGCCGATTTCTCAGGACGCCAAAGGCAAGGAAGAGGCCGTCAAAGAGTTTCAAAACGAGGCATACAGAGTTTGTTTCAACGCAACAAAAAACTAACTGAAATTGAAATGAGAACCCGCTCCGGCGGGTTTTTTATGCCCGGAGAAAAGCATGGCTGAGCAAAAATCCCGCCTGGTGCTTGAAATCGATAGTCGCGATGCCGAGCAGAAGGCTGTCGACGTTCAAAAAGCGCTGGACGCTCTTGAGTCTGCCGGGCTGCGGATTAAGCCAGCCATGGACAAGGCGTCTACCGGCCTGGATGGCCTGAACAAATCAGGATCTGGTGCGGGAAAGTCGGCTGACGAAGCGGGTAAGGCTTGGTCTTCGGCTTCTGACGGTATAGGCAAGGGGATTCAGCAAGTAGTCAAAGAGCTTCAGTCGCTGAACGCCAAGCAGGACGCTGCCGCCAAACTGATTGAGTCGCTTGGACTATCCCTGTCGAAGGCTTCTACGTCATTTCTTGATGTGGCCAGCTCGGCGGGGAAGTTAAAGCCGAGTAATGATGCGGCTGCGGCCTCAATCGAAAAGATTGGCGAGACGGCTGCACAGGCAGAGGCGCGCTTACTGGCAATGGCCAAAAGGTCGCTTGAGGCGAGCGAGTACGTTAATGCGCTCTCTACCGGTACCGGAAAGGCAGCCAGCTCATTTGATTATGCTGCCGACAAGGCTGAAAGGCTTTCTGAGCTTGCGCGTCGCATGCGGGCCGAATCCGACGCCAACGTTAAAACCAACAACACCCTTGCAGACGGAACAAGGAAGGCAGCTGTGGCCACCGAAGAGCAGGCGCAGGAGCTCGAAAAGCTGCTTGGCAAGATTGATCCGGTTTATCGAAAGCTTGCTGAAATAGATCAGCTTGAGAGGGAGCTGGCCAAGAACAAGAAGTTTCTCGATGCCGATACATTTTCCGACTATCAAGACAAGATCGCCGCTACGCGCAAAGCCATTGGTGGTATTGATGACGACCTAAAGGGTTTCGGGCTGACCACGAAAGGGGCTCAGCGTGACGCCGCACAACTTCTCAATGCCTTGAAGTCAGGTGACTGGCAAGGCGCGGCTCGCAACTTCCAGCAGATTAGCGTTTCCTCCGGCGGAACCTCCGAGGCGCTTAAATCCCTTGGTGGTGCCGCGCTTGGGCTTGTAAATCCGTTCACAGTGGCGGCCGCTGCTGTCGGCGTGCTTGGCCTGGCGTACTACCAGGGCTCGAAAGAGCAGGACGCATTCCGGCTGTCGATTATAGGCACCGGGAATGCGGCGGGCACCACTACAGGCGCTCTTGCGCAAATGGCAAAACGCATCAGTGCCACCACTGGAACCACGGCAGATGCCTCTACTGCGCTGGCTCAACTGGCCGGAGCAGGGACTATCGCGAGCTCCAGCTTTGAGGAAATAGCTACAGCTGCGATCGCCTGGGAGAAGGCCACGGGAAAGGCAGTCTCTGAGACCATCGCTGAGTTTAAAAAACTGAGCGAAGATCCTGTTAAGGCTGTGGCAGAGCTTAACAACCATTACAACTTCCTCACCGCGTCGGTTTACACCCAAATCCGCGCGGCGCAGGAACAGGGTGACAAGCAGGCTGCTGCGGCAATCGCAGAAGAGGCTTACGCTCGCGCGCTTACCGAGCGAGCAGTAAACATCAAGCAAGACCTTGGTACGCTCGAGCGCGCCTGGAACGATCTTTCTGGAGCTGCCAAGGCAGGCTGGGATGCGATTCTAGGAATTGGCCGAGAGTCTGCTGCGGCGCCGGATTTGACGGCCATACAGCAGAAAATCAACTACCTAAAGTCGACGCTGGGCACTGCTTATGAGGATGGCGACGCCAAACAACGCATAGCTTCTTTGCAGGCGGAGATTGATGGCTACACCAAAAAGGCCAAGGCCGAGCAAGAATCAGCGGAGGCGGCAGCTGAGGCAGCCAGAATTCAAAGAGAGGGCCAGGAGGCCTACGAGGCGTTTCAGAAAAGCATTGAGCAAAACTTCACCAAGCGCCAAAAGATGAGCAAGGCGCTCGAGGATGAGGAAAAGCGTATCAGCCGCGCGCGAGCGGCCGGCTACATAATTTCAGAGCAGCAGGAAGCGGCAGCCCTGAAAGCGATCCGCGAGAATTCAATCTACAAAGAGACGGCTCCAAAGAAAACCAAAGCCTACCGCGAGGACGCGGGCCTGAAAATGCTGGACGCTGCCCGCCAGACCCAGGCCGTGCTAATCCAGCAGAACGCATCAATCAACGCCCAAGGCATCGCCACGGAGCGGGTAGGCGTCCAGGCCCAGGCTTTGATCAAGTGGGAGCAGCAACTTGCAGACATCAAAGGCAAGAAGACGCTCACCGCTGACCAAAAATCGCTGCTGGCCAGCCAAGACCTGATCACCGCCCAGTTGAAGAAAAACGCCGCTCTTGAGAAAGAGGCGCAACTCAACAAGGACACGCTTCAGGCTCAGAAAGATCAGGTCCAACTGCTGACCCTCACCGGGCAACTCCAAAAGGCAAACCAGCTCAAATCATCACTGGATGATGCGGCCCAGCTTGCCGAGTACGAGCGCCAAGGCAACGTTGAGGCTGCAAAGCGGCTTGAAACCCTGATCAAGATTCGCGACGTAAACCTCAAGGCCGCTCAGAAGCCCGGAACCATTGAAGGCGTGACAAAGGCCCCGGCGGTAACCGGGCTTGATGCATCTGTTGGAGGGGCTTACAGCGAGATTCAGCGTCTGACTGATGAGTCGACAAAACTCGATGCTTGGCGAGAAATGGAACTCGAAAAGCAAAAAGCCTACCTGGACCTCAAGGCTATCAACGAGGAAACCTACGCCGCCCGAATCGCGAACATCAATCAGCAGGCCCAAGACAATCAAACAAAGATTGAGCAGGCCAAAAACAACGCGGTGCTCTCCTACAGCCAGGACTTCTTCGGAAACATGGCTGCGCTGAGCGCTTCCGGTAATAGCAAGCTTGCTGCGATCGGCAAGGCGGCAGCAATTGCCCTGGCGACGATTCAGGGCTACGTGGCTGTGCAAAACGCCCTTGCAGTTCAGCCTTATCCGTTGGGCGTGGCCTTGGCCATATCGGCAGGCATTGCGGCGGCGGCAAACGTTGCGGCTATCTCGGGTGTTGGATTCTCTGGTGGCGGCTACACCGGGGCTGGCGGGGTTAACGAATATGCGGGCGATGTGCACAAAGGCGAAGTCGTCTGGAGCCAGGCCGATATCCGCCGTCACGGCGGCGTGGCCACGGTCGAGGCGCTGCGCAAGGGCAACGTTTCTCCGATTCGCCCTGGTGCAACAGGTTCGGGCTCAGGCTCAGGATCTGGCGGTCAAGACTCGGGGGCAGGAAAGCCGGGCGGAAACGTCAACATCCACAACTACGGCGGCAACCAGGTGGAAGCCCAGCGGGACGGCGACGACTGGAACATCTTCATCAAACGAGCCAAGCGCGAGATCGCTGGTGATCTTGCCAGCGGCAATGGCGATATCACGCGAGCGCTGACAAACGGCTACGGGCTGCGGAGGGTGCCTCGATGAGCATTTTAAAAAGGCTGTACGCAAGCTCCGGGCCTGAAATCATTCACCCGGTGCTAAAGGTCACGGACGGCATCACCACGTATTACCTCACCAACGGCTGGGATGAGCTGGTGGTGGGGCTGGGTAATGGCTCGGTTGTGACGTGCACACCGTGCGGCATGGAACTGGCCATCCCGGCGCGCAACGACGACGGGACTCAGGACTTGAACTTTTCCCTGAGCAACGTCGACGGGCAGGCGTCGGGCTTTATCCGTGCCGCGATCAAGGACGGTCGCGAAATGCACCTGGAGTTGTTCACCTTCACCTCAAACGATTTGGGAGCGCCGGCCACTGCGCCGAGTCGCTTCAAGATCAAGGGCGGGCAGTGCACAGCGACTCAGGTGTCTGTCACCGCTGGCTACTTCAACCTGCTGGACACCAACTTCCTGCGCAACACCTACAACCTCGTTAAATTCCCGGGCATTCGCTACCTATGAACCTCGAAAAATACACCCTCGGCCAATACGTCGAGGGCGGCCGACTGTGGCCGCACGTTGACTGTTACGGCCTGGTGTTGGAGGTGCGTCGGGACTTGGGCCTGCCGGATTGGCCTGAGTGGTCGGAGATGCGCAAGGCGGATGGCGGCCTGGTGCGAGCCTGCAAGGAAATGATCCAGACCCAGTTGACGCTCTGCGAGCCAGACCACGGCGTTGCTGCCGTGGCCTATCGCGGCAGCGTGCAGGATCACATCGGGGTCGTGGTCAGGATCAATGGCTTGCTTGAGGTGCTGGAGATCAACCAGGGCCGCAACGTCAGCTTCACCCCTCTGCGCCGCTTTGAGCGCCGGTTTTTCAGCGTGGAGTACTACCGATGATTCGCATCTACCCAAGCCGCCTGGAGGGCGCGCCGCTGGAGAGTCACGCCATTGCTGAGCCGATCCTGCTGGCGGACTGGCTGAAAGGCCAGGCGCCGGACTTTGAACTGGATCGCGAGCACCCGATTTTCATTGAAGTTGATGGTGTGGTGTTGCCGGTAGAGCGCTGGGCAACGTTTGTTGTGCAGCCGGACACGGACCTGCGGATCTACCCGCAAGTGCGCGGCGCCGTGGCGATTGTTGCATGGGTGGCGGTGGCGCTTGCGGCCGTATCGCTGGTCATGATGATGAGCATGACCACGCCAGGCATGACGCAGCCGGGGCAGGGCAAATCACTCGACACCAACCCGGCGAAGGTTAACCGGGCAAAGGTGAATGAGCCGGTCCCTGAAATTCTTGGTCGCAGCAAAATTTACCCGGACTGCGTGGTGCAGCCGGTGTCACGGTTCGTCAATAAGCGCGAAATGCACACCAGCCTGTGCTTGTGCCTTGGTGCCGGGGAGCTGTCGACACTGGCCAGCAGTATCAAGATCGGCGACACGCCGGTTGCGGCCTTCGGCTCTGATGTGTCGTACATGTTTTACAAGCCCGGCGCGAGCCTGGCGGGTGATCGCCGGGCCGAAAACTGGTACATCGTGGGTGAGGTAGGCGGTACCAGCGCCGGTACGGCTGGCCTGGACACGGCGTCCACAGCTTCGGGCGGTTCGTCCGTGGTGGCCGACGCGCTGGTTCTGGCCGGGCTTAGTGTCAGCCTGGCCGGTGCCAACCCTGAGTTTCCAGATAACTGGGCCGTGGGCACTACCGTCACGCTGAAAGCACCCAACACCTTCAAGGTCAGCAACGCGGGGTCGTACACCCAAATCGCGGGCCCGCTGGGTGATCTGGCCCCTTTTGTGGGGATGAGGGTCACGCTGTCGGTTGATACGGACTATGACCTAGTGGTGGCCAGCTACTCGCCGTACGTTCCGCCTGTTCCTGGTACCGGCGGCAACCCGTCATCGGTACAGGCTTCCTCTTCACCGACCACTTACGATTTCAGTGATACCCCGGCGGTCTGGACGATCACCTACCGGGGCGACAGTCGAACCATATCGCTGGCTTCAGACTTCGTAAACATGAGCGGCGTGGTGTCGGCAATTAATGCCCAGCTTTCAGGTATTGGCCTGATCGCGCAGGACAATTCGGGGCGACTCCTGATTGCTGAGCCGTACAGCCCCTACAAAGGCGGGTCTATATCGCAGTCCAACGCACCGGTTGCGTTGTTTGGCGTGGGGCCGGTTTATACCGTCGGTACCGCCTCGGCGGGCGGTGTTGCGGAGCGCGAGGCCTTCATTACGTTGCGTTACGACAGCGGCGCCCCCTTTGCCGGGCTGAATGACGGGGCGCAGCGCATGTCGATCGGATATCGCGGTCAGCGGTACCGGATTGCCAGCCTGGATGCATTGACCATGACGGTGCAGCGCCTAAACGATGCGGGCAATGTCGACTCGGGGTGGCCGGGATTTGCCGCTCGCACGCTATTGGACTTTGCGCTGGGTTCTGACTTTGTAGGCTCGCTCAACTGGCTTGGCTCGTTTATGGGCACTCCAGAGCAAGAGCTGACAGACACGCTTGAATATGACTTTTACCTACCTGCCGGGCTGGCCTGGTACAAAAGCAACGGTCACCGCCGAGCAGGTACGGTCATAGTCCATGTCAACTGGCGGGATGCTGCGGTGGGTGGTGCCTGGAACAACGTAGTGCACACCATCACCGAAAGCACCGAGGATGCCTTGGGGTTCACGTTCACGCTGAAGCTTCCTTATCGGATGCGCCCTCAGATCCGCGTGCGCCGGGATGCGCCGCAAGAGGGTGGGAACACGCGGGACACGGTTTACTGGTTTGGTCTTCGCTCAAAGCTGGATGCACCCACCTCATACGAGGGCGTGACCATCTTCACAGCGGATATCAGGACGGGCGACCGTCTTGGGGCTCAGTCAGATCGCCGTGTCAGCATGGTCTCTGAGCGGCTTTACGAGGGCAAGGCAGGGCGCACAATCAGCGGCGCCGCGCTTCATGTTCTTGATAGTCGCGGCATTGATCGCAGTGAAATCGACGTGGCCACGCTCAATGAGCTGGAGGCTCAGTTCTGGACGCCGAGAGGCGAGACGTTCGACTTTGCCTTTACCGAGCAGGTGACTGTGCGCGAGGCGCTGCAAACCATCTTCGCCGCGGGCATGAGTCATTTGCGGTTGGCTGACGGGCTGATCGGTTGTACCCGCGAGGGCGTGCAACCTTCGCGCGGCCCAATTACCAACCACGAAATGACGACTGAACTGGTTTCCACGTTCAAGGCGATCAGCTCGGACGACTTTGACGGCGTGGACGTTAAGTACATGAGCCCGCAAACTTGGGCTATCGAGACGGTTCCGTGCCGTTTTGAGGGAAGCCAAGGTTTGAAGGTGGATGTACTCGAGCTTGATGGCGTGCAGAGCCGAGATCGAGCATGGCGGATCGGCATGCGTCAGTTGCGCAAGCACCTGTATCAGCGCTGGAGTTACTCAGGCAACACCGATCTGGAGGCGCTGTGCTTTGAGCGCCTTGATCACGTCACTCTTGCGGATGACATACCAGGCACTAGTCAGTCGGCATTGATTGTTGATGCTGAATTGGTGGGCGATCGCGTGGTGCTTGAGCTGACCGAGCCGTTGGACTGGGACATAGAAAATCCCCGCATTGTGATTCGACGACACGACGGCTCAGGCACGCCAATGATCGCGCCGACTCGGCTGTCTGATTTCACGATGAGCATCCCGGCCAAGGCCCTGGACTTTAACCTGATCACTGACCTTTCGATTGAGCCTGCGCGCTTGCTGTTCGCAGCCTCAACGCAGGTCGGGTACAGCGCCATGCTTAACGAGATCGCACCCGACCCCGATGGCTCTTGCAGCTTCTCAGGGGTCGAGTATCGCGACGACTACTACGCCGACGACGACAATTACGCACCTACATAAGGACTGCTCATGCATACCTATCCGGAGGGTCTGCCCCTGCCGCAGCGGGAGGGTTATGGCTTTGCACCTGTCAGTCCGATAAAGCGCTCAAACAAAGTAAGTGGGCGCGCCACGCAGCGACGGCTTTATTCAAGCGTTCCTACCCTCGTTTCAGTTTCGTGGCTCTTTGACTCCGAAGAGGCGAGCTTGTTCGAAGGGTTTTGCAAGTGGGAAATTAATTGGGGGGACTGGTTTCTTTGCCCTGTTAAATCGCCGCGAGGCTTGCAGTTAGCACGCGTTAGGTTCACAGATGAGTTTTACCAAGGCCCAGATCTTGTAGGGATCGATATGTGGCGTTACACGGCCGTGCTTGAGCTGTTTGAAATGCCGGTAGTCAACGAGGCTGAGTACGCCAGCCTGCTGGCAGGCATGGACATTGGTGTCATGAATGCCCAGCTCCGAGGACTGATGCAGCGCTGGTACACCAAGTCCTGGCCCGGCGCCAGATAACCCCACTCTGAACTGATTTTTTAATTCCCATGCCCGCCGCCGCGCGGGCTTTTTTTCGCCTGGAGGATTTATGAGCGGAGCCGATGATCTCGCACGCCTGACGGTTACGATTGATAAGGCCAACGAGCTGTTCCTGTCGGAAGAGTCAAAGATGGTCGATGTGGGGGGCGGGGTAATGCGTCCAACTAACGCCAAGGTGCTGGCCGATCTGGCAACTCAAATGAATGGTGCGCAGATATACACGTCTGTGGCTTTGGGGCTTTCAAGTACGGCTTCGGGTAGTTTCTTTAGCGTGCCCAGTCCTGAGTCGGCTGAGTATTTGGTTCTTTATCAAAACAGTTCAGGAGTAGCGCAAGAAATTGATCGGTACCCTAACTCAAGAGCAATTGCCGAATTAGGCGTTGAAGACATGGATTCCGATCTAACAGGTTTGTTATATGCCGTGGTCGGCAAGAATGGGGAGCGGACTTCGATCGAAATCGGCCTAGACGGCAAGCCCACAGACCGTTCCGCAGCTGCCATGGGGGAAAAACTAACCAAAGATAATGCTCCTGCTTTGGTGGCAGGCGCAGCGGAGGAAGCTGTAAAGGCCGTAGGGTTCGAAGAGGTCGATGAAGCTCTTAATGACATCTCATTCGCCGTGGTTGATAAGCAGGGCAGCTTGACGTTCTTGTCCGCCAAACTAAACGGTGACCCAACCGCAGATTCAGCCGCGCGCATCCTTAGGGCATTGCCCTTCCGCTCAGGCCCCGACATTTTCTGTTGCGGGGACAGCATGACCTTCGGGAACCAGGATGGGACGGGCGTGACATACCCTGGCGAGCTGCAAGTGTTGCTTGACAGCTACGTGCACCGAGGGACGGTGTCGAACTTTGGAGTGGGTGGTGAGACATCTGTAACGATAACAGCTCGATGTGGTGCTAACCCCTTTATCGTGATGCCAGTGGGGGGGCTTATCCCTGGTAGCAACACTGCAGTTGAGTTAACCCTACATCCGATTAACGGTGAACCGGTCGCCCCGCTAAAACAAGGTCCTACCTCGTACATTGTGACTTTGGCCGGGGTCAGAGGCATTTTCTCGCGCACAGTTTCTGGGGGAGTATTCACGTACTTCTTTACCCGCTTATCTCCGGGCCAATCTATCCCTGTCGAGCGACCAGAGCCCATGTACCTAGAAGTTGCTCAAGCCTACCGAGGCGACATCGCCGTGATCTGGATGGGGCAGAACGGCCCAAGTACAGATCGCGCTATTTCGGACGCTGAGGCGATAATCAGTCATCTGACTGCACTGGAAAAACGGTTCATAGTTATCTCTATGCCTGGCGGCACGTCAGCTCAGGACGCGGATGACGCTAAGTGGTTCGCCAAGTTTGGCCGTCGCTTCATTCCAATTCGCCAATACATGGTGAAGTACGGGCTCGCCGATGCGGGAATCACTCCAACTGCCCAGGACATTGCAGATATGGCCAATGGGACAGTTCCAAGCTCTTTGAGAACCGACTTAGTTCACTGGAAGGCTGCTGGTTACAAGATCCTTGCCAAACAAGTATTTATTCGCATGAAAGAACTGGAGTTTATCTGATGGGAAAAATTTTGAGACTTGACACTGAGACAACTGATCCTTACGCGCCACAGATAATCCTAAGAGATAAGATCGAATCTAAAGGCTCGCTATTTCTATTTGACGGCAACCACAAATTGGGTAATACCACAGACCCAATTTCCCGGGTGGGGGACGCACTGCCAAATATCTTAGATGATCGCGCTGCAGATCTTTTGGGGGCAGGGGATTATCGATTCACTGTATTAGCCCGAAGCCCTGACTCCAACCTATTCAAGGCTGAGCGGACAGCGAAGGGGGGGCTATACGGGATCGTAACCCAATCAGGAGCCCAGACGTCTTCTCAGTCAGTTGTTATCCAGGCTGCACCTGCAATCAAAAACTATGTACTTGCCAACCTCTCTCATAAGTTCTACGTGTCATTGTGGACTCGCGTGGTTCGCCAGAGCTTGCTTGCAGGGACAGGACAATCTCCGTTTCACTTTGTGAATGGCTCCGGGTCATCCACGGCCAATTATCTCTGGAACTATGAGAACGGTGAGGCCCGCCCACTGAGTGGTGCCACATTACTTGGTCGTAAATCCGAGCCAGCTAATGGAGATGTATCCTCGCAGTTGCTACCTGTTCCATATAACCGTTTTGGCGTTGTAGGGGTGTCTGGCGTAGTTGGTTCAGGCCCAGCCGCCGCCGACGGAATCCATATGGTTCTCGGGACGCAAGGGCCGTGGAATGGGCCAAATTACAATAAAGCTGCAAGTCGGATTATCTACCGTGCCTACGTTGAGGATCTAACCGTTTCTGGCCGCTCCTACGCCGAAGTTGAGGCGATCGACTACGCTCTGTATCAGGAAGCATTTGCGCCTGGCGGCAAATTTCATGGTGACATCTACCTTGACCCTGCGTCGCTGCCTTGACGCATTCATGGCCTAGCCAAAGGCAAAGTGCTATGATGGCGCTTTGGGTGCGGGCAACCTGCCTGCATCAGTAATATCTGATACTCTCAAGGTAATCCAGTGAACTTTAAGTCGCTTGCTGCAATTGTAGTGGTTTCAGGCCTATCTATGGCTTATGGTGCTTCTGCTGTGAAGTTTGGGTTGTTCCCGTACCCTCAAATTGTAAGCATTAAACATAACTCTACCGAAGAGGTTAGAAGTCCTTATTATTATGGAAAGAAATCCTTTTTTGAGGTTAATGGAAAGGAATATCCCATTGTTATGGTGGGGGACAGTATCACCGATCAGCCAGATTGGAATGAGTTGTTAGTTCACACGGATATAGCGAATCGCGGGATAGGTGGCGATACTACTGAGGGTATTCTCCTTAGGATGGATAGTATTTATTCTACAGGCGCAAAAAAAACATTTGTGATGGCAGGTATAAATGACATAACGCATAGCAAAGATATTGATATTGTTTTCGATAATTATAAAAATATTTTGAGGCTTTTAAATGATAGAGGCATGAATCCTCATATACAGTCAACACTTCTTACTGGGAAGTCAATGGCTAAATATAATGGTGAGGTTTTAAAGCTTAATCAGAAGCTTTTTGAGTACGCTAAAGAAAATAACATTCCTTACATTGATCTGAACGCCGTGCTATCGGTTAATGGTTTCTTGGCAGATGAATTTACGACTGATGGTGTTCATTTGACAGGCAAAGCTTATGAGCTTTGGGGAAGGGAAATCAGTCAATACATGCAGTCAGACATTTAGTTCCGTAAAGATTTACCGCTCGTAACAGGTCTTCGCTATCGCGAAAGATCATTCAAATATCACATAAGTCCCACTTTAGCAGTTCCTATCAGCGCCGGCCCAGTTGCCGGCGCTTGTACGTCTGGAGCTTAATTATGCCCATCACATCGCAGCAATTGCTGCAGATCCTCCCGAACGCCGGCCCAGTTGCCGGCGTTTTTACGTCCGGAGTTTGAACATGCCAAGAATTACAGAACAGCAGGGTATTGGCCGCAGCTTGCGCGCATTCCTCGATATGATCGCCTGGTCCGAACTGGGCAGCAACTACCTGAAGCGATCCGATGATGGCTACAACGTCATCGTGACGGGGATTGATGGCAAGCTTGAGCTATTCAATGATTACTCAACCCATCCCTTTTCAGGTGGCCGCAAGTCCAAGCAGATCAATAGCCGCGGGCTTACGTCAAACGCCTCAGGCCGCTACCAGCAAATGCTCAGAGACTGGCCGCATTACCGTGACCTGTTGAAGCTCCCGGACTTTGGCCCGGTCAGCCAGGACAAGCTGGCGATACAGCACATCAGGGAGTGCAGGGCACTTCCAGACGTAATCGCCGGGCGCATTGAGCCCGCAATCGATAAGTGCCGGAATATTTGGGCGAGTCTGCCGGGTGCCGGCTACGGTCAGCGCGAGCATCGGTTGCAAGACCTCATTGCGCAGTATGAGCAAGCTCTGAAGGTGCCGGCATGACTCCCGCGTTGTGGAAGCTTGCCGGTACAGGTCTTGTCCTGGCTCTGCTGTTGAGCCTGGGTGCCGCTGGCGGGGCCTGGCTAGCTGCCAACCACTACAGGCCATTGCTCGACACCTCTTACGCCGACCTGGCCAAGACCAAGCTCGCACGGGACAACCTTGAAGAGCTGGCGGGCGAGCAGGGCCGCAAGCTGGGCGAGTTGGTTACTGCTGGTGAACTGCGAGAGCGGAACGCGGCCCAGGCGATCGCCAAGGCTAAGGAAGAGGCCGGGGCTGACTACGCCGCAGCCAACAGATTGATGCAGGAGCGAACCGGCGGCGATCCGGCCGAGGCTGCTGCTTCAATCATTGATCAGGAGTTGGGGTTATGAGGTGGTTGCTGATAGGGCTTGTTGCGGTACTAGCCGGGTGTGGTACCCGCGAGCCCGAGGTGCGCACTGTGCGTGTCGAGGTTCCGGTACTGGTCCCGTGCAAGACGAAAGGGGTCGCGGTGCCGCCTTGGGCGGCAGCTGGGCTGCAGAAAGCCGATTCACTCGAGGTAAAGGTGAGGGCGCTCCTTGCAGAGCGCCGTCAGCGAATAGGATATGAGAAGGAGTTAGTTGCGGCAATTGATGCGTGCCAGTAGCTGCTTTAATAGACACAATATCGAAGTGCACTAATTGTTATTTAATTCTTGTAATTAAAGAATCAAAACCATGGTTCTGGCTTGTGCTGCTGATTCAATAATCTGTCTAACTTTAAATATTTGCTCTGGCTTTAGAATGCGGGCAGATTCTAATCCATCAATAAATCCCTCTGCTCTTTCTGTGGCTAAGTTAATTCCTGATGTGCTGTTAGAGGCTTTAATTTCTCGAATTTTCTGATTTAAGTCGTTGCGAATTCTGTATGTCAAACTAAATTCTTGTAAAGGGTCAGCGTGGCCTTCAGTTTTCATTATTTTAATTTCCTGTGAGGTGCTGTTTGTTCTTCGATGTTTCTATGTTTATCTAAATTTCAGCTTGTTAATTATTATAAGGATGTTTTAATTGTTTATGGCTGCTTGATAAGCTTAAAGTAGCTAAAACACATGCATGCTGAATCTAGCACATGGTTAGGCATGACTCTGAAAATTCATGTGGAGCTCATCAGTATCGCGAGCGTCATGGTTATAAAGTCCTCATTTTTATCGAGGGTATCTAAGGCGCCTCGAACGTTTTTCCCGGCTTCCGATGCCCCATGCTTCTCAGCCCAAGAGGTTAGTTCAAGAATGGCTGCTTCGAGGGCAAGCTGATTCTCGTTGATTTTATAGAGGAGGCTTGGGAGCAAATCTGAATTGGGCATGCCGGAACTCCATTGGAAGGCGATTTTTAGTAAATGCCAATTTCCATCTGAATGATAGTGTTTTGTGTCCTTGTTTTTTGTCTTCAGGAGGTCGGAAAGTAGAGGGTAAGCCGTTCGTGACTTTTACGTGACTCTCTCACGCACCTATAGGCATCCCTACCGGCACTATGGCTATTCGACTGCAGCGAGCGCCAGAGACAACAGCCATAATCCAAGGGTTTGCCATGCTCCTGCGGGCATGGGGTGCTAGGCGGTAGTTTGCGGTCGGCAGTAAATCACGGAGGGGAAAACCAGCTGCCCGTTCTGCCTGTGATTGGACGGACTGAGCGAGAGTCTCTTTGCTGAATTTGCTTAGAATGCTGATTGTTGCTGAAATTTTGCTTAAGCAATGCGTGTTGCATTTATAACTATATGAAATATATAGAATTTTAATTCTGATCAGCACGATCCATCATAGGTGCCACAGAAAATCTTCTGGAGGGTTCTGAGCGCTCTAGATGAGAGGCTTTAGAGTGTTTTTCGGTCATGATCTATCGTTCAAATATGTGCTTTTCAGCCGTTTCGCCTGCTTGGAGAAGCACAGTGCAGCAAAGCCTTTTAGCTTCTGCTGAGGCGTAATGGCCGGGAGTTTATCAGGAATCGGAATGGCAATTGACTTAAGTAAACATTGAGCCTGTAGGAGCGAGCTTGTCTCGCGATCTTTTGATTTTCAAAAGCAAAAGATCGCGAGACAAGCTCGCTCCTACAATTTTGTTATGGTGACGGCTGAAATGAGTTTCAAAGCCTGTCGAGTCGAGTACCGATGATCATCAAACTGCCTCGCACTATTGAACAATTCATAGGTGGCGCCACGCTGAGAGCCGACGCGATCGGTGAATCCCCCTGCGATGTTTATAGCTTCAAACGTGGTAACGATCGTTACTTTCTCAAGATTTGCCCGGCTATCTTGGCACCTACCACGTATAGCGTGTTACGAGAGGAGCGGGTATTGTCTTGGATCGCAGGTCACCTGAATGTTCCTGAAGTGGTGGCTGTCGCGGAAAGCGTTGGAGGTGAGTTCATGATTACGCGTTGTGTCGAAGGGCAACCCCTTCAGGCGCGTATTAATGACCCGTCTTCGATCATCATGTTTTTTTGCGAGGCGGTGCGGCAGTTACAGGCTGTGCCAATCCACGATTGCCCGTTTGATTCAAGTGTTGAAGCGCGTCTGCATGAGTTGGACTATCTGCTGGCACATAACTTGGGCGAGGATTGTTACAACCTGCAGCAGTGGCCTTACTTGCAGACTCCGCTGGATCTTGTCGCTCACCTTCATAAAACGAAGCCGACAGAGGACCGGGTGTTCAGTCACGGCGATCTGTGTGGGGCCAATGTGTTTGTCGATGCCCATGACACGCTGCACTTCATTGATTTGGGTCGTGGCGGGAGTGCCGATCGATGGTTAGACATTGCCTTTGTTTATCGTTTTTTGCGTAAAGACGTCTCTTTGGGCGCTGCCGGTGAGTTTCTAACTGAGTTGGGCGAGGGAGATGAACCGGCCAAGCGCGAGTTTTTCGAGCAGTTGGACGAATTTTTCTAGAGTTCCTCGCCATGGGCTCTGCCTGTAACACACCATAGAGCGATTTAGAAAATGCCAGACATTCAACGGTACAATTGTCTTGGCTTCCAAGCCTACCGAGTAGATGGGGCATAGACCCTTCAGTCGATTCTAGGGAATTTTCACGGTTGTACTTGCGTCGTGATAGTGGCCCTCATCATCAATCAGCGTGTAATTCACAGTCAGCTTGCTCTGAACATCAAGGCTAAAGGAGGCCAATGAATAGGGTTTGTCGCTTAAAGGAGGGGTCATCATGTCCAGCGTTTTGGCATTGGCGCGCTCTCGACCTTCATCCATTACACTCAGAGAGGAAAATGAGGCGTGATAAGGGGTGGGGTTGTGACATACCAAGATCCAGCCACCAGCGTGTTGCTTAAGGCTGAAGGTGAGCAATGTGGCCATTTTTTCCGGGGGAACAGGTAAGTTGGCAGGGCGGTAGAACACCTTCATTTGGGTGTTCATTGCCACAGCAACTTGAGTCGCAAGCATCGGGCCAATCGTTTTGGTGGGCGGGATCTCGTAAATGTTCAGCCAACTCACCGACTCGCGGTCTCTTGGAAGTGAGCTAGCATCTTGAACGATTCGCAAGCCTTGAATGGCGCCTGCTTGCAGCTTGAATACCGAGGGCAGTGCGACCATGGTTGACACAGCATTTTCCGGGGCTTGATTACCCTCGCCGTTGTCGAGCCAGGTTTGTACAACGACCGGATAGGTATTGGTGTTGGCAAGCATCAGCGAGCGCTGTGTTTGCCCCTCGTGGAAGATCAGCCGGGTCCTTTCCGGCATGACGCCGGCATGAGCGCTTTGCAAAGCGCTCAGCACTAACCCTCCCCAAAGCAGCAATTGCGCACATTTTTTTTTATTCATTGTACTTTCACCAAGACATAAGCAGTTGCGTTGACTTTTCCCGGTTTGGCCGTCAAACCGGGCAGTGCACTGAGGGTGGCAGTGATGGTCTGCGAATAATTGGTGAAGTTCTGCGTGTTGCTCCCATTGCTGCTCGCCCCATCCAAGACCGGGTACCAGCCACCGGAGGCACCGGTGCCGGTGTTGGACCAACCTAAAAAATTCATGGCAGTGCCGTCCTTTGCGTTGCGCAGGCTGATCCCGACACCCGTCGCAACCGACGGATCGCTGCCATAGCCGTTGGACAATAAGTGAGTGACTGCGCCGCCACTGGTCACAAGACCCATGGATTGGGCTTGGGTATAGGCGCTTTGAGCGACTTGAATACCGAGTGCTGTTTGATTGGTTGATGTTCCGGAATTCACCGCGTTATCGCATTCAAGATCAATGGTGAAGTCGCTGCTGCGCGTGGCTCCCTGGTTAAGCTCAGCGGCGGTGACGGGCAGGAAGGTGACGACAGGTGTGACGTTTCTGGCTACACAAGTGGCAGCGTAGCTGATTGACGCCGCCGAGCGCATGCCGTACCCAACGCCGTTTCGAGCGCCCCAAAATCTGTAGTATCTGCTGGAGTCTTCCCCGACCGAGTCGGACTTGATACCGCCACCCTGGAACTGGATATAACCGTTGGGTTGTGTACAGGTGTAAGGATAAACACCACTACCACTGCTGGCGGCTGTTCCAGTGCAATAATTTGAAACTGAGCCTGTCGTTGGAGGGAGACTTGACACACGAACGAGCTCGGCCTGGATCAAGCTCAAGTGTTTTGCCTTAATCTGGATCTTGTTGCCTACCGTGTCGTATTCGGTGATCCGGGCTTGCTGCCAGTAACGGGTGTAAACCTGGCCGGAATTGACATGAGTCAGCCTGATTGCAACATAAGGAAACCAGGTCGCAAAGTAATTAGGCAGACCATCGGCAGCCCCAATGTCCCAGAACCCACCCACCCGGTCATCACCATTAGTTGCAAAAAGTTCATAGAGGTCATCAGCATCAGTGATATCACATTCCCACATAACAGTTTCACTGGTCAGTCCGGGGGCCGAAGCCGGTGAAATAACGATTGAACCAAGCAGAGTGCCCACGGGCTGTAAGTGCGTTGATGTCAGATTGATCCGGCCGAAGGTCAGTTGAGCGGTATTGTTGTCGCGCGTCTGGATGCCGGAGTAAATTCTTTTGCAGGTTGCCTGAGCGTCAGAAATGACTGCCCCCAACATCATTACAAGCGTGAGCGTTAAGCGATAACGAGAAGGCATCATTGAGGTGTTCTTTTTGTAAAAAGGGATCATTGGATACGACACTCGCTATTGATCTTGATCAGTGCCTGACTGACATCCTGTCGAGCCAGGTCGAAGTTCATGCTGCATCGGTCTTGCGGAGCGTCGCCCCAGCGTGCGACTAGCGTGCCTTTGAGTTTGTCGGTCCGAAGGTAGGCCTGGCTGCCTTGGCCGACCATGCCAATTACGCTGTCGTTGTCATCCAGTACATCGGCTCCCATGGGCACCGCTTTGCCATCACTGCGTAGGGCTTTTACCAGAATTGCGTTGCCAATCACCGTATTGAATTTGACCTTGACTGCCGCCCCCGCATATGGAGCAACGCGCTGTTGGCCATTGCCGATTTCCGTCTTTTCGCTGATACCTTCCGGGTTGATGACAACGGAGTTGTAGCGGTATGGCGTTAGTGACGGCACCAGCGCGTACCCTCGGCTATCGATCGTGGCTCCGCTTGCGCTCATGACTTTGGCACCACTGGCGCCCTTGGCTTCGATCAGCGCAAAGGTATCGCTCAAGTACGGGCCAAAAGTGATACCCCCCTCGTGCACTGCCAGAGCACCGCGGGCACTCCCTGAGGCCTGCCAGTAATCCTGACTTTTGGAGGCTGTGGCACTCAGAGAAGCGTTGGGCAGATATTTTTGAAGGCTGGCACTAAAAACGTTGAGCTTTTGTTGGGCATCGCGAGAGGCGTCAATGCCATAGCTCAGCGACTGATCGTCGCTCTGAGTGCCTGATAACGAGGTTTGATACACATTGCCAGAGTCCGAACTATGGGTGACCGAGGTACTTAGATAGGGCGTGTTAGGGCGACCGGGGCTGCCGAGCGGGAAAGACACGGACAGCAGTGTGACGGTTTCGCTTCTGCCGTCTGTACGAGCAATGCCAAGACCACCATTGGCGAATGTGTTGTCGAGCGGATCGTCATAGTGCCCGCTGCGGCGGTTCAGGTAACTGCCGGTAGTCTGCCGTGATGTTGTCAGGTTCAGGCTGATATTGTTACGCAGTGTGTTGGACCAGCCAAACTGTAACTGAGTGTCGCGGTCTCGACCATTGCGATAGTCCTGGGTCGAGCCCGACAGAAATACGCTGCCCATGTCATCAAGGCTTTGGTTAATCGACACTTCGAAGCGCGAGCGCTGCATGTAGCTTGTCGACTCCCAGGTTTCGTGTTTTCGAGTCGATCTGCGTACCCCTAAGACATCGCCCAAATCGCGATAGCCTTCAGTGGAATAGCGATACCCGGCTATTGATAAGGTAGTGTTGGTGGGCTGAAACGTTCGACTGTATGACAGACGTCCCATCCAGCCATCCAACTGACCGTCTCCGGGCAAGTCAGCCCGTGAGTACGTAGTATCCAGGCCGAATGCACCCAGGCTGCTGGAGTACACGCCTCCTACTACGAACGCCTGATAACGATCCGCGATTCTCAGGCCGCTGTTGGCGGTAATGCTATTGCTCAGGCCGATTTGGTAGGTCACCTCACCAAACGGATCGTGATCTCCGTTGTCTCGGGTTCGTCCCAGCGCCAAGCTGTAGCGAGACACGCCAGGGCGTAATGATTCCGGAACCGCCGAGAAGGGCACCGTAAACGTGCTGACGTTACCATCAGCTTCAATCACAGAGACTTCGAGGTCGCCGTTGTAGTTGGTTGAATAAAGGTCATTGATCTCAAATGGACCCGGCGTGACGGTAGTTTGATAAATATCATTGCCGTTCTGACGCACGATCACTTGTGCGTTGCTGGTGGCGACTCCTCGTATCGTGGGCGCATATCCGCGCTGTGACTCGGGCAGCATGCGGTCGTCAGAGGCGATCTCAATACCGGTATAACTTAGCCCTGAAAAAAAACGCCCCGACGTAAACCCCTGGCCTGCAGTCAGGTCGCCCTTAATGCCCGGTAATGCTCGTTGGGCGTATGTACGGGTCGTATTCCAGTGCGATCCGTAATCGTTGTCATAACGCCAGTTTCCCTGTTGGCGCAAGCGCCACAGACCCACGTTCAAACCACTGTTCAGGGACAGATAACTCGAATCTGTAGTGCTGTTGTTTTTACCGGAGCGAGTCACATGATATTGGTTGGCGCTGTAATTGACGAAGCCCATAAGGCTGCCAGCATCAAGACTCTGTGTTGGCACGTAACCTCTTGGCGTGTTGATCATCAGGCTCTGCGGGATGCTTAAATCCAGTCTCAGTATCGAAAAATCGAAAGCCGTGGAGGCGCCGTGGATGGCCTGTGAGAGGATCAGGCATTGATTGTCGTCGGTGGTATGAATGGCGCTTTTAAGCACACCTGAAGACTCCAGCAGTTTCTCTGACAGACAGGGCTGGACATCGCCATTTCCCTGGCTGGCAAAGCGCAAGTCAACCCGATCTACAAAACGCCGGTTGATAAATAGATCGACTTTGTACTGCCCTGGTTCTACTGCGTTAATACGGTTGAAACGCGATAACGAGCCATTACCGAACATCATGTTGTCGTCGAAAACGTAAGGGTCGTTAGCGCTCACTGTGGCAGGTTCTGCCAGAACCGGATCAGGGCACAACAAACTGACAGTGGTTAACGCCGATGCTCCTACCAGATCGCGTAATCCATATAAGCGTGAAACCTTAAAATCCTTTTTAAATACATAAACGCGACGCACAAGCATAAACACTCATCCCGGGCCATCAGTTAATAAGGAGGTCATTGATGACATCTGCACCGTAATCGTTGACTAACGTCAGGCGTAGCATGTCGCCTTTGCTGGCTGACGTATGAGTGGGAAGCATCCAGTTGACTTCACTCAGTGGCGGAATCATCACAGCCTGATTTACGGTAAGTGTTTGACCGCCATGGATCACCTTCGCGTCGCGCACGGTGGCGTAGTAACCACTGCGATTGCTGGCGACGATGGACCTGCCTTGCACTTTGAAGCTAAGTGATTTACTCAGCTCATCCGGGTTGCCCGCCAGTTGCTGAGGGCGGTAGAACAGTTTCATCCGGCTGTTCACTCCAACCAGCAACTTGTTGGCCTGTAATTCGCTGGCCTTGATGGCCGGCATTTGCAGGAAACTAAGATAAAAGAGTGTTTCTCTATCTTTGGCTAACCTGTTACCAGTAAAGACCAAGCGAACAGTCTGTCCGGCATTCGGGTTAATACGAAAAATTTGCGGGTTGGCAATAAAAGGTGAAGTGGTATTTTGCGGTTCGTTATTGTCGGGATCGTTATCAATCCACATTTGCACGATATAGGGCAGTGTATTCTGATTGGTCAACTGCACGGTTTTTTCTTGCGCCTGAGCAGGGTATATCACTCGGGTGCCGGTCATGATGACACTGGCACTAACAGGATTCACTGAAAATGCCAGGAGAGTTAGAGCGAAGGTCTGAGTTAGTTTTATTAGGCGTGACATGGCAATCCGCACACAACGTGTAAAGAGTAGGGAAGTTAGGGGGAGACAACTCTACCGGGCGTATTGCCCGGTAGAGTGGACTACTGTCTTACAGATAATCCAAAGCGTATTGCACGCTGGCTGTAACTGTACCCGCAGTGGCACCACCTGTTTCGCTGACATACTGCGCAGCGAAATCATGGCTGGTTTCAGTTTGCGCGCTGGGTAGAACCAGACCGGCCACCGAGGTGACCCCTTCAAGTACGATGGCCGTACCTGCAGGTGCGCTAAGCAATTGAATTTGTACGTTTGTGGCTGTACCTGAGCTGCCAAGGTTGCCAGCACTGGTCACGTTGTTGCCCAAGAATGCAGTTTTGATCGCCAGGGCTGTTGATGATGGGGCAGTGCAACCGCTGATGCTTACAGTGAAAGGGGTCTCTCCGGCTTTGCTGTTCGCGGCACTCAACGATGTGGCACTCACAGTGGGTAGCAGGATCATCGGGCTGGCCGCATTACCATTGACTGCAACCGTACATGTTTGATCGGTGACTTGTCCGTTAAACGTGATGGTGTTTTGAGAAGCTGCGAAAGCCATGACAGGGAATGTAGCGGCGAGGATTAAAGCGATCCGTTTCATGGTGTAACTCCTGTGTGAGGTTTAGATGTACTCCTAAAGCCGGAAAGAGTTAAGAAGGCGTTTTGTCAAAATGCAAATATAAAATAAAATTTGTGTTGTCGTTGATAGTGTCTAGGCTGTGTGATTTGGCGAGATGTTACAGAGAGTCTGCTGTGCTGTTTTAATCATTGTTTAAAGTGGGGGTGTTGCCGTGTGGTCAGTTGGTTTTTTATCTAATTGCACAAGGTATGGAACTTTTTATCTGCTCAGTAATACACGCATCGCTCTATGGGGCGATGCAAAACGTAGGCGATTTTTGAATATGGGAGAGTTGGTTTTAAGCTAGAAGAGTAATACTTCGTCATCTCTTTCATGGGGGCCTGTTGCGGGGCTGTATGCGGTGTGACACACAGCCCCAACCCTTTTTACTCAGGCAAGCTCATGTGCAATAACGGGAAGGGTCGTCCTTCGCCGTCCAGTGGCGAACGCCCCGTTTGTACGAAGCCGTAGTGCAAATAGAACCCTACGGCCTGTGGGTTTTGCTCGTTGACATCCACGCTGAGCGTCGCGCGCGACGTGCGGACATGGTCCAGCAAGGCTCGGCCAATGCCTTGGCCATGCTGTTTTGGGTCTACGAAGAGCATTTCCACATGGTTGTCACTCAGTCCAATGAACCCTAGCGGACAGTCTTCAGTATTTGCCGCGACCCACAACTCTACGGCGGGCAAGTAGATGTCACGCAACTGCGGGATCAGTGCATCGATGTCCGATGGCTGCAAAAAGTCGTGAGTGGCCTGCACTGCGCGCAGCCAGATGTTCAGCAACTGCGGATGGTCCGCAGCGTTACCCTTGCGAATGATCATGAAATCATCCTTCTTCTCTTCAGGTCTGATGATAGGTGCGCCGGGCAGTGGCGACCGATTAAGAGTCGGCTTCAGGTATGACCGCTTCGCGATTTAACGCCTGGGCGGTGCACTTAAGAGGGGCCGAAAAAGAATGGGCGGCCAATTTGCCGGGGCACTTTAAAGATGTCAATAAGGTGGGTGGGGGCCGACCGCTACCCAAGCATGATCAGCTCGGCACCCTCTAGCAGCAGCGGACGCACGAGGATCTTGTAGCAATCGGCATCAAATGCCTGGCCGGTGCTTTTCGGTGCCTGCCTGGCTTCAGCTTCCGTGGCGTAGGTGCCGATGTAATGCCAGCTGTCCACGACGTGGTATTCCTCATGTTCACCGTGGCGCTCGTGCAGTGCGATTGCGCAGGGGAACGGCCAGCGGTGTACGGCCCAGCGGGCAAGCGCGGTTAACAAGCGTTCGGTGTGGACTGCGTGGCTTTCATCGCCTCTACAGGCGCCCGCGCATTTGCCGATTTGTGCTCTGAAGCAACTGCGCCCCGTAGCTTTTTCGATGCCAAGCAGGCTGTGGCACAGGCGCTGCTCGTCAGCGATCAGCATCAACGCTTCAGTGGCCATGCGCCTATTGCGGAACAGCCCGTACAACGGGCTTGCGCCGGGCAAATCTGTGGTGTCGATGATGTCTACAGCACCATCGATGACGCGTATTGAACACAACCGGCGTTGCTTGCGTAATCGCTTGTTTTTGAGGGGTTGCAGTTCTTTGATCAGGCGCGATTCCAGCAGCAGCGCGCCGATTTCTCCGGCGGTTTGCACATACTCGATTCTTTGTGCTTGGCGCAGCATGCGGGCTTCTTCGGGTGTTCGCAGGTGTGCCAGCAGTCGGCTGCGGATATCGACACTTTTACCGATGTACAGCGGCATCAAGTCGTCTTGCGCATAAAAGAAGTAAACCCCTGGCGCTCGTGGTGCTGCAGCGACTTGAGCGCGCAGGTGCTCAGGGTATTCATAAACAGGGGCGAGTGATGCAGGACGTATAGGCATGGTGGTTATAGTGCGGCATAGGTAACGGCATATGACAGCCGCCGGTCAGAATCGCTCCGGTGTGTGCCGCTAGAACCGGTCATGGAACCCGGATAGAGTTGTGCCCAACTGGAAAGCTGAAGCTAAAGGACTGCCGATGAATTTGACGCCTGAACACTTTGTCAGCCTGGCAATGGGTAACCCGGTCAACGCTGAGCTCATGGAGCGCTTGCCCAAGCTGGGCGTTGAACAGTGCTTGTTGACGGCGGGCAGCCTGTTTCAGGCGGTCTGGAACCATCGCTCAAACCTTCCGCCGGCGTTTGGAGTTAAGGATTACGACGTTTTTTACTTTGATCAAGACGTGTCCTGGGAGGCGGAAAACGAAGTCATTATCAAGGCACAGCAGCTGTTCGAGGATCTGGGTGTGAACGTCGATATCAAGAACCAGGCCCGGGTGCACCTCTGGTATCCCGAACGTTTCGGCAGGCCTTATCCGCAGTTGTTTACCGCCCGGGACGGTATTGATCGTTATCTGGTGGCCGGGACCTGCGTGGGGATTTGCGCTGACAGCGGCGAGGTGTATGCGCCTTATGGTTTGGATGACATCGGGCAGGGGCTGTTACGCAATAATCCGTTAACCCCGCAGCCTGATTTGTTTATGCACAAGGCCAGAAGCTACCAAGCGCGTTGGCCATGGCTGACGACTATTGATCTGTAGGAGCGAGCTTGTCTCGCGATCTTTTGATCTTTTAAAAGATCGCGAGACAAGCTCGCTCCTACAGGGGGAACCGTTTTTATACGGGCGTTATTGGCGCATGCGGGTGGCTTTGCGCGAAGTGTTTTTCATAGGCCCGGCAAACCCGCAGTACCTGGTCATCGGCGAAGCGTGCGCCGACCACATGCAGGCCTACTGGCAGGCCATTGTCGGCCAGCCCGCAGGGCACTGAGGCCGCCGGTTGTTGGGTCAGGTTGAACGGGTAGGTGAACGGGGTCCATTGCATC
Organism: Pseudomonas helleri; assembly: GCF_045830615.1. Lineage (NCBI taxonomy): Bacteria > Pseudomonadati > Pseudomonadota > Gammaproteobacteria > Pseudomonadales > Pseudomonadaceae > Pseudomonas > Pseudomonas helleri. The sequence goes on from NZ_CP174501.1 coordinate 2,598,380, forward strand.
CAGTCGGTCAATGAGGACTCGGGCGGCACGTTGTGCCCGGCCGCAAATGCGGTAATGGGCAGCATGGGCGAGACCAGAATGTCGTAGCGCTGATGGAAGTCATTCATGTGCGCGACCAATGCTGCCCGTGCTTCCAGTGCGGTGCTGTATTGCTCAAGGCTGATGCGCTCGCCCAGCCCGGCGATCCGCTGCAGCCCAGGGTCCATCAACTCGCGTTGGGCACTGCTGAGTTGGCCGGCCAAGCGCGCTGCACCGGCAAACCACAGGGTGTTAAAAGTCTCCAGCGGATCGCTGAAACCGGGGTCAACCTGCTCGACATGGGCGCCGAGTTCGGCCAGACGCTCCACCGCTTGGGCCACGACGCGGGCGACCTGCGGATCAACGTCGACATAGCCGAAGTTGGGGCTGTAGGCAATGCGCAACCCCTTGAGATGATCGCTCTGTGCCAGCCAAGGCGTGGTGCGCGGGGCGCCGATCAAGCCATCGCGGGCATCGGGCCTGGCCACGGTTTGTAGCATCAGGACCGAGTCTTCAACGGTGCGGGTCATCGGCCCCAGATGCGAAAGGATGGTCATGGAACTGGCCGGCCATTGCGGCACGTAGCCGAAGGTCGGCTTGATGCCAAATGTGCCTGTAAACGCGCAAGGGATGCGGATCGAGCCGCCGGCATCGCTGCCCTGATGCAGCACGCCCAGGTTTAGCGAGGCAGCAGCAGCAGCCCCGCCGGATGAGCCGCCTGCGGTCAGCCGGGTGTCCCAGGGGTTACGGGTGATGCCGTACAGCGGGTTATCGGTGACGCCTTTCCAGCCGAATTCGGGGGTCGTGGTCTTGCCCAGCAAGACCGCGCCTGCCTTGCGCATAAAAGCACTAAAAGGCGCGTCAATCTCCCATGGACCTTGCGCCGTGGTGGTACGTGAGCCTTTGCGCGTAGGCATGCCTTGAGTCAGGGTCAGGTCTTTGATCGAGGCCGGTACGCCATCCAGCGCACCGCAAGGCGTGCCCTTCAACCAGCGCTGTTCAGATGCCCTGGCCGCTTGCAGCGCGCCTTGCGGGTCAACATGGCAGTAGGCGTTGACTGCCGGGTTGTAGCGCTCAATGCGCAGCAAGGCATCCTCGGCCACTTCGACTGGAGAGAGGCTTTTATCGCGGTAACGGGCCAGCAGTTCGACGGCGTTCATCTGGCCGATGTCAGGTGTTGTACTCATGGCTATTTACCTCCTTGCGCGGCATTGACCATGGCCCGCAGCAGTACTGCGCAGCCGTCAGCCAAGTCCTGTGGCGCCGCGTTTTCGATTTCGTTGTGGCTGATGCCGCCTTCACATGGCACAAAAATCATCCCGGCCGGGCCCAGCTCGGCGACAAAAATAGCGTCGTGCCCGGCGCCGCTGACGATGTCCATATGGCTCAAGCCCAACTGTTGCGCGCCCTGGCGCACGGCATCGACACACGCAGGATTGAAGTCCAGCGGCGGGAAATCAGCGGTCGGGGTCAGCTCAAAACTCAAGCCGTGCTCGACACTGGCCACTTCAATGGCTTCGCGCACTTCATCCACCATGGCTTGTAGGTGATCGGCATGCAGGTGCCGCAGGTCGATGGTCATGTGCACTTGCCCGGGGATCACGTTACGTGAGCCTGGGTGCAGGGTCAGGCAGCCGACGGTGCCGCACGCATGGGGTTGATGCTGGAGGGCGATCCGGTTGACGGCGCTGACCACGTGCGCGGCACCGACCAGCGCATCTTTGCGCAAGTGCATGGGGGTAGGGCCGGCATGGGCTTCAACGCCGGTCAGGGTCAGGTCAAACCACTTCTGGCCGAGGCAACCCATGACCACGCCAATGGTGGTATTGCGGTCTTCCAGTACCGGGCCTTGCTCAATGTGCGCTTCAAAATACGCGCCCACCGGGTGCCCGAGCACCGGCCGGGTGCCAGCGTAGCCAATGCGTTGCAACTCGGCGCCCACTGACAAGCCTTGTTCATCGACTTTGCTCAGGGTTTCGTCCAGGTCGAATTTGCCGGCAAACACCCCGGAGCCCATCATGCACGGCGGGAAGCGCGAGCCTTCTTCGTTGGTCCAGACCACTACTTCAATGGGCGCTTCGGTGGTCAGTTGCAGATCGTTCAGGGTGCGGATGACTTCCAGCCCGGCCATGACCCCGTAGCAGCCATCGAATTTGCCGCCGGTGGGTTGGGTGTCGATGTGGCTGCCGGTCATTACGGGTGGCAGGTCGGGCTGGCGGCCCGCGCGGCGGGCAAAGATATTGCCAATACCGTCAACGGTTACCGTACAGCCGGCTTCTTCACACCAGCGCACAAACAGGTCGCGGGCCTGGCGGTCGAGGTCGGTCAGGGCCAGGCGGCAGACACCGCCCTTGGCCGTGGCGCCGAGTTGTGCCAGGTCCATCAGCGATTGCCACAGGCGGTCGCGGTTGATCAGCGGCGCGTTGCTGTTGAAAAGGTCGGATATCACGATAGGGCTGTTCATGGACACGAGTCTCCCTTCAGGCGCTAAGGGCCAGGTAACGGTTCTTGATCGTTGGGTTGGCACGGAAATCGGCGGCGCTGCCTTCGTACACCACACGGCCTTGTTCAAGCACGTAATGGCGATCGGCAAGCTTGTCGCAGACCATCAGGTTTTGTTCCACCAGCAGCACGGGCAAGCCGTCGTCCTTGATCTTGCGCAGGATCTTCACCAGTTCATCGACGATCACCGGCGCCAGGCCTTCGGTGGGCTCATCGAGAATCAGTAGCTTGGGATCGTTGACTAGGGCTCGAGCGATGGCGAGCATTTGCTGTTCCCCGCCGGACAACGCATGGCCAGCGTTTTTACGCCGCTCCTTGAGGCGTGGAAACATCGTGTAGACGTCTTCCAACTGCCAGCGGCTGGTTTTGCGCTGGGCAATACGCAAGTTTTCTTCAACGCTCAGCAGGCGGAAAATCCCGCGATGTTCCGGCACCAGGGCCAGGCCTTCGCGGGCGATTTCGAAAATCTTGCGCCCGACCATGTCCTGGCCGTTAAAGCGGATCTGCCCTTTGCGCGGGCAGACAACCCCCAGAATGCTGCGCAATGTGGTGGTCTTGCCCGCACCGTTACGGCCCAGCAAGGTCACCAGTTCACCGGGATTGACCTGCAGCGAGACGCCCTCAAGCACGTGGCTTTTGTCGTAGTAGGAATGGATATTGTCGACGATTAGCATCAGGCGGCTTCTCCCAGGTAGGCGGTGCGCACACGCTCATCGGCGCGGACAAATTCAGGGGTGCCCTCGACCAGAATCTGGCCGTGGCTCATCACCGTGATGCGTTGGCTGATGGACATCACAATGCTCATGTTGTGTTCGATCAACAGCACGGTGTGATCGCGGCCCAGGTCACTGATCAGTTGGGTCATGATCGGAATATCGTCAATGCCCATCCCGGAGGTGGGCTCGTCGAGCATCAGCAGTTTGGGTTTGGAGCAAATCGACATGCCCACCTCCAGCACCCGTTGCTGGCCGTGGGACAGTTCGCCCGCCAGGGTGTTGGCGCGTTGGGTCAATTGCAGGCGTTCGAGCACCTGGTCTGCCATGTCCAGGTGCTCGCGTTTGCTGTCTACCCGGCGCCAGAAGTTCAGCGCGGACAGCCCGTCACGGCCCTGTGCAGCAAGGCGCAGGTTTTCCCGCACGCTGAGGTTCTGGAACAGGCTGGTGAGCTGAAAGGAACGTGCCATGCCCAGCGCAACCCGGCCATGGGAGGGCTTTTTGATGATGTTTTTACCGCCAAACACAATCGCCCCGTCGGTGGCCCGGCGCTCGCCGGTCAAGCAGTGGAACAGGCTGGTTTTACCCGCGCCATTGGGGCCGATCACGGTATGAATGGTGCCTTGCTCGACCTTCAGGTTGACCCCGTTTACGGCATTGAAAGCGCCATAGGACAGCTTCAGGTTCTCGGTTTCCAGCAGGTAAGGTGTTTTAGCACTCATTGCTGTTCCTCCTGAATCGGCAGGCGGCTTTTGCGCGAGCCTTTGATGCGTTCGAAAGCGCTGGTAAATCCACCCCACAAACCGCCGCGCATAAACACCACGACGACGATCAAAATGATCCCTAGCAGCATCAGCCAGCGCGGCCACAGGTCTGACAGGAAATCACCCAGCAGCACAATGGAACCGGCACCCAGCAGGGAGCCAAACAGCGATCCGGTGCCCCCGACAATGGTCATGATCAGAATGTTTTCGGACATCATCAGGTCGATGTTGGACAGCGGCACAAAGTGCAGCAGCATGGCGTACAGCGCCCCGGCAACCCCGGTGACTGCGCCCGACAGCATGAACACCAGGATCTTGAAGTGGCGGGTGTCGTAGCCGATGGCCGCGGCACGGGTTTCGTTCTCGCGGATCGCCATCAACGTGCTGCCAAAGGGCGAGGCAATCACCCGGCGTGCGCCAATGAAAATCAGCAGAAACAGCACCGCGACAAAGCCGTAGAAGTAGCGTGCATCACTCAGCGACATCAGCAGCGTGTCGCCGATGCGAATTTCAGGCCGTGGTACATCGAGCAGGCCGTTGTCGCCGCCGGTCCAGCCGCTCAGGGTGTAGGTCAGGAAGTACGCCATCTGGCTGAACGCCAGGGTCAGCATCACAAAGTAAATACCGGTACGGCGAATCGCCAGGGCGCCTACCAGAAACGCCAGCAAGGCACCGGCGATGGCCGCACCCAGCAGTGCGCTGAATAGCCCCCATTGCATATGAATCATCAGCAAGGCGGCGCAGTAAGAACCGGCGCCAAAGAAGATGCCCTGGCCGAAGGACAGCAGCCCGGTGTAACCCAGCAACAGGTTGCAGGCCAGCGCGGCCATGGCGAAGATCAGGATTTCAGTGGCCAGGGTGGCCGATGGCAATACCAGTGGCAGGCCGATCAGCACCGCAATCACCCACAGCAGCATCGAGCGCGACTGTGTTTTGGCGAACGGCAGGGGGTTTTTCTCGCTCATGTCAGGCTCTCCCAAACAGGCCGTAAGGACGCAGCAAAATCACCACGGCCATCGCGCCGTAGATCATCAGGCTCGCACCCTGGGGCCAGATAGTTGTCATCAGGCTTTGCACCACACCCACCAGCAGACCGCCCACCAGTGCGCCACTGAATGAACCCATGCCGCCGATCACCACCACCACGAAGGCCACGCCGAGAATCTCCGGGCCGACAAAAGGCTGGGCGCCGCGCAACGGTGCGAACAGCACCCCGGCGATCCCGGCAAGCCCGGCGCCAAGGGCGAAGGTCATGGAAAACAGGCGGAAGATATTGGTGCCGAGCAGCGACACGGTTTCGGTGCTTTCACTGCCGGCGCGAACCAGCGCGCCGAAGCGTGTGCGCTCCAGCAGTAACCACAGAGCAAAGCCCACCAGCCCCGAGAAGGCAATCAGGAACAAGCGGTAGTAGGGGTATACAAAGTCGCCAATTTCCACGACGCCGCGCAGTAACGGCGGTACCGCGACACTTTTACCGACCGGGCCCCAGATCATCACGCTGGCTTCTTGAATAATCAGCGCAATACCCAGCGTTACCAGGATCTGGAACATGTGCGGCAGGTTATAAATGCGTTGAATCAGCACCCGCTCGATCACCCACGCGAGGGCAGCAACCAGCAGCGGTGCAATCAGCAGCGACAGCCAGAAGTTGCCAGTCAGGCTGACGGCGGTGTAGCAGAGGTAGGCGCCCAGCAGAAAGAACGCACCGTGAGCGAAGTTGACGAAGTTCAACAGGCCAAAAATGATGGTCAGTCCGACCGCAATCAGAAAATAGATCATCCCCAGGCCCAGGCCATTGAGAATTTGAAACATATAAAGTTCGAGCATGCAGATACCCTCTGCAGGCGGTCGTGGCTGACCGGCTGCGTGTAGCAAGTGCTAAATAGTCGGTGGTTTAGCTGAGTACGCAGCCGGTGTCGGCGACGGGGGCAAACGACTGACCGGAACTGACCACCAGCGCCAGATCGTCCTTGTCGGTCATTTCGCGCTCCGGTTTGCCCAGCATCAGGTAGTAATCCTTGATCACTTGATGGTCACCGGCGCGGATGGTTTCTTTGCCGGTCGGGCCTTCGTAGCTCAAGCCCTGCATGGCGTTGGCCGCGGTGGGACCATCAAAGCTGCCCGTGGCGGCGATGGTGTCGAGCATGACCTTGGTGCTGATGTAGTCAGCCGCCAGCGGGTAGTTGGGGTTGATGCCGTATTTGTCCCGGGTCGCCTTGACCAGCTCGCGGTTGAGCGGGGTGTCGACCTGATGCCAGTACTGGGCGCCGAGGTACACGCCTTCAAGCACATCACTGCCCAGCTCCTGGAATTGATCCAGCCCGGCGGACCACACCAGCAAAATTTTCATGCGCTCTTTCATGCCGAAATTCACGGCCTGACGCAGGGTGTTGTTGGACTGGCTGCCGAAATTGAGCAGCACCAGCACGTCCGGTTTGGCTGAAATGGCGTTGGTCAAGTAGCCGGAGAATTCCTGCTCCTGCAAAGAGTGGTAACTGTTGCCGACAAGCTCCAGGCCGTGTTCCTTGAGCACTTCCCGGGTGCCATCGAGCAGAGCTTCACCGAACACGTATTGCGGGGTGATGGTGTACCAGCGCTTGGCTTCCGGCAGGCGTTTGATCAGCGGTATCAGGGTTTCACGCACCGCGCCATAGGTGGGCACGGACCAGCGAAACGTCGAACTGTTGCAGTCCTTGCCGGTGACTTCATCGGCGCCGACCGGGGTCATGAACACTCCGCCAGTCTTGTTCACTTCCTTGGCCACGGCCAGGGCAGACGATGACAGGGTGCAGCCCTGGAAAAAACGTGCGCCGTCCTGGCCAATGGCTTCCTGAACCTTGCGTACTGCTTTGCCGGCATTGCCTTCGGTATCAATCACCTTGTAGACCAATGGCCTGCCCAGCAACTGCGGGTATTGCTCGACGGCCAGACGCGAGCCCATGTCGGCAAACTTGCCATAACTGGCAAAGGCTCCAGACATGGACTTCAACCCATAGAAGGTAAAGGGCTCGGCGGCGAAGGCCTGGCGTATGCCAAGCGGAAGGCTTAAAGCGCTGGCAGCAGCCAGGCCAGCTTTCAACAAAGTACGACGTTGCATGGGGTAACTCCCTGGTTTAATTATTGGCAGGAGTAGCAATGGCAAACGGCGGATCAGGTCCTGTGGGCAGGCCTTTTATTGGATGGGGTGGAGCGCTTGCTAACACACGGTTAGGGCAAAACGGTTCAGTGGTGGTGATCGAACTCCAGCAGGAAATGCGGATTGACCTGGCCTTCAAGGGCGGTCATGTGATGCTCGGCGTCGCACATGTGCTCGTGCATCAAGGTGCGCACTTGCGCCTCATCCTCGGCACGCAGGGCAACCAGCAACTGCTTGTGATAATCGAGGTTGGCGGCATCAAACTGCTTGCGTTTGGGTTTGTAGGCCTTTTTCAGGACCACCAGATCGCGCAGCAAATCGTTAAGAAACTGCGCCATAAAACTTAACAGCGGGTTAGGGCAGGCCCGGGCCAGCAGGGTATGAAACTCAAGCTCGGCCAAACGCTGCTCCCGCTGGCCGGCCTCGCTGTCTTCAGGGGCGCTGCAGAAATCTACGTTGGCTTGCAGCGCTTGATAATCTTCGGCGCTCAAACGCCCGATAACAGAAACCGCCAACTCGACCTCAATGACCTTGCGCAACTGATAGACCTGCTCGCCATCCAGATGCTGAAAGTGCAGGTAGTTTCGCAAGGCGCGGCTGGCGGGCTCAGTTCCGGCCTGATTCAGGTATGCACCGCCGCTGGGGCCGGTACGGGTACTCACCAGACCTTCGACCTCCAGCGCCTTCAAAGCTTCGCGGGCTGAGCCTTTCGAGCATTGAAAGCTTTCCATCAGCTCACGCTCAGTGGGCAGACGATCACCGGGCTTGAGTGCATCAGTCACGATCGAACGCTTCACCGATTCGACAATTACATCGGACAGCTTCTGGCGTTTGCGGCGAATCGGGCGATTAAGCATGTTGTCTATTTATCGTATTAATGCGGATAAATAGTAATAAATAGATCTGCGCAGGCGCAGTCAACCATCGACCGGGCGAGGTGTCGTTTTCAGAGAAAAGGGGTCGGGAATGGATATGCTCGGTGTAGCCGCTGACGAGGTACGAGGCTGCGATGCGGGCCGCAGGACCGCCGTTAAGGGTCGCTTCGCAACCCCTCGCAGCCTCGTGCCTCGTCAGCGACTACAGGAAAAGCCAGTGATTTATTTAGTCGAAACGATGCTCGCCACCAGCTGTGGCTTGCAGTTCAAGTAAGCCGACGATTTGAGCCAGCGCTGGTCGGGGTACCAAGCAAACATGAACTGTCCGTTCTTGAGGTTGTCCACTACTTGGCGTGCCACTTGCGGGCGTACGGCAGGGCAGCCCTGGCTGCGGCCGATACGGCCTTGGCGTTGGCTCCACAGCGGATTCACATAGCTGGCGCCATGGATCACGATGTCGCGGTCACGGGCCCGGTCATTGATGCCCGGCTCAAGGCCATCCATGCGCAAGGAGTAGCCGTTGGCACCCTGGTAGCTTTCGCGGGTACGAAACAGCCCGAGGCTGGACTGGAAGCTGCCTTCGCTGTTGGAAAACCGGGTGGCAAAATTTTCACCGGAGTTTTGCCCATGAGCGACCAGCTCACGCAGGACCAGCTTTTTAGAGGTCAGGTCGAAGATCCATAAGCGTCGGGCGGTTGAAGGCATGGAGTAGTCGATGACCGCCAGGTGCCGAGCTTGACTGGCACCGTTGTTAACGGCGCATTGCATGGCGCTGAGGGCGCTTTGCAGGACTTGCGGATTGAGTTCCGGAGCGGCCTTGGACAGGCTGTTGTAGAGCACCGGGGCGGAAGTATTGGCGGCGAACGCCGGGCTGCAGACTGAGCCCAGGGTCGCGGCGACCAGAAAAAGTCGTCGCAAAAAAATCAGCATATAAAGAAAGCTTCCACATTAAATAAACGAATGACATTGCGCTGATCCAAGGGCCACCGCGATTTAGCTGCTAGCCTGACTGTATAGCGCGACAAGCAACACGGTGACCCTCACATAAAGGCCACGGACTGGAGTTAAGCAGTTGATCAAAAAACACGCATGTTACTTGACCCTGACCTTGCTCGCTGCGCCACTGGTCGCACTGGCTGATGAGCCGCCAGTAGAGCCGTCGAACCCGGTGCAAGTGGCGTTGACGCAACTGCCGCAAGCATGCCCGACCCTGGCAGGCAGTATTAATGAGCCCACACAGGCACTGCTTGAGGCTTTTTACCAGAGCCAGAATTACCAGCCAATCTGGGCCGACAAAGTGCGTTTGGCGACCTTGCAAGCCGCGTTGCCAACCCTGGCGGATGATGGCCTCGACCCACAGAACTACCTGTTGCCCAAGGGGCAGGACCTGTGCGCCGATATCGACATCAGCCGCCAATACCTGCAAGCCCTGCAAGACCTGCATTACGGGCGCCTGCCGCAAGCGCGTTTTGAGCCGGTCTGGCATGCCAATGAAGTAGTACCTGACAGGCGCGAAATTCTGCCGATTGCCGAAGCCGGTTTGAATAACATCAGTGACGCCTTCGCCAAGGCGCGCCCTGCGTTTGAGCAGTACAAAAACTTGCGTCAGGTCTACGCCCGGCAACGTCTTCAACCGCTACCCAAATGGCCAACCATCGGCGACGGCCCTGTACTGCGCCCCGGCATGCAAGACTCTCGCGTCCCGGCCTTGGTGCAGCGGCTGATGAGTGAGGGTTATCTGGATCATAAAATCGCGACAGCGGATAACGTCTACAGCAATGAGCTGGTGTCTGCGGTCAAAAGCTTTCAGCTCAACCATTCCTTGCAGGCCGATGGCATCATCGGGGCGGGCACGGTAAAAGAGCTTAACGTCAGCCCGGCGACCCGCCGTGAACAGTTGCGGATCAACCTGGAGCGCTTTCGCTGGATGGCCCAGGACGTTGAGCCGTCCATGCTGCTGGTCAATGTGCCTGCGGCGCAGTTAACGGTGTATGAAAACGGCCAACCGATTTGGCAAACCCGAACGCAAGTGGGGCGCGCAGACCGACAAACGCCGCTGCTCAAGTCGCGGGTCACGCGGCTGACCCTGAACCCGACCTGGACCATCCCGCCGACCATTTTCAAGGAAGACAAACTGCCGCAAATCCGCCGTGATTCGTCCTTCCTGAGCCGGCACGACTTGCAGGTTATTGACAGCAACGGCCAGCCAGTCTCGCCGCAGAGTATTGATTGGGACCGCCCCGGCAATATCCTCCTGCGTCAGGGCGCCGGGCCAAGAAATCCGTTGGGCAAGATAGTCTTGCGCTTCCCCAACCCGTTTTCGGTGTACCTGCACGACACGCCAAGCCAGGCGCTATTCAGCAAAGGCCCGCGGGCATTCAGCTCGGGGTGTGTGCGCGTTGAATCGGTATTCCAGCTGCGCGACGTACTGGTCACCCCGGCGGAAAAAAGCCGTACCGAAGACCTGCTTAGTACCGGCAAAACCCATGAGTTTCGCTTGTCCAACCCCAAACCGATCCTGATGACCTACTGGACGGCCCAAGCCGATAAAACCGGCAAAGTGATCTACACCCCGGACATCTACAACCGTGATCCGGCCCTGATAACGGCGCTGAGCAGTAAGCGCTGATCTCAACCCCCTGTAGGAGCTAGCTTGCCTCGCGATCTTTTGCTGCTTTAAAAGATCGCGAGGCAAGCTCGCTCCTACACGTTACTATCCAGCTTCCGATATTGACCGTAGAGAGAACCCCCATGGCTCAATGGCCTGACTCGCGCTTTATCAATCTGGTTGGCATTAGCGTTCCGATCATTCAGGCGCCCATGCTCGGTGCTGGCGCCGATGTAATGATCGGTGTGGCAAAGGCGGGTGGTCTGGGCTCACTGGCCTGCGCCACGTTGAGTCATGATGCGATCCGAGAGGAAGTCGCCGCCTTTCGTGCGGCCACTGACCAGCCGTTCAATTTGAACTTCTTTTGTCACCAGGCTCCGGCATACGACGACGCGCACATTCAGCGCTGGAAGGCGTTGTTTAAAGACTATTACGCCGAACTCGGCGCCGACTTTGACGCACCCACTCCGGTCTCCGTCCGTGCGCCTTTTGATGAGGCCACGTGTGCGCTGGTCGAGGAGCTGCGGCCTGCGGTGGTGAGCTTCCACTTTGCGCTGCCGGCCCCAGAGTTGATGGCGCGAGTCAAAGCCACGGGCGCGAAGATTCTCAGCTCGGCAACCACTGTCGAAGAAGCACAGTGGCTCGAACGCCATGGTTGCGATGCCATTGTTGCCATGGGCAATGAAGCGGGTGGCCATCGGGCGATGTTTTTAACCACTGAGTGGACCAGTCAGATCGGCACCTTTGCGCTGGTCCCACAAATCGCTGATGCGGTCTCGGTGCCGGTGATTGCCGCTGGCGGGATTGCCGATGCACGAGGTATCGCAGCAGCCTTTGCCTTGGGCGCAAGCGCCGTGCAAATCGGTACCGCGTACCTGTTTTGCCCGCAGGCGAAAATATCCAGACCTCATCACCGTGCGCTGCGCGAAGCCAGCTCCAGTGATACCGCATTGACCAACTTGTTCACCGGGCGACCGGCGCGGGGCATTCTTAATCGAGTGATGCGAGAGATTGGGCCGATTAATCCGCAAGCCCCGGCGTTTCCGCTGGCTGGCGGCGTGTTGCTGCCCCTGAAAGCCAAATCCGAGCCTGCCGGCTCAGGCGATTTCATCAACTTGTGGGCTGGCCAGGCGTTCCCGTTGAGCCCAGGACGCACGGCTGAGCTGTCATCGCTTGAGCTGACCCGCAAGCTGATCGACGACTATCAGGCGCGTTCAGCGGGTCAATAAGTACTCGATGTTCGAGGCTGCGGCGTACATGCCGCAGCCTCTGTGCTTACCCAAGGCTCAGGGTAAATGCAGCAACACGAAGTCGTTCTTGTCGAACTGCCCGGTCAATGCCGGAACGATATTGCCCAACTCGGTGCCTTGCAGTGCTTGATAGTCCTTGCGGTCCATCACGATCCATGCCGGCGCTTGCAAGGCCGTCAATTCAACTGCCGACTGAGTGAATACCGGCAGCAAGTCGCGATCCACGTTAACCATGAACTTGATGGCCTTGGCGTCTTTGCCCATGCCGTGCAACACCAGGGGCGCGGGTGCCTGGTCGATCAGGTGCAGGGCGTTAAGGGTGAAATCGCGGGTGTTGTAGGCGTTCTGCTCAGCCGGTTCGAGCACCAGAATGTAGCTGCTCCACATCGCCAATACCGCACACGCACCCAAGCCCACAGCGCGAAACTGCGCTTTGAACAGCAGGCCCAGTGCGATGACCTGCAACATGCCCAAAATGATATAGATCACGTTCAGAGGCGGCAGTTGGTCGGCGAAACGCTTGCTTGCGACCATCAGCCCGGCAATCAGCAAGGCTGGCAACACCAGCAAAATGGCCTGGATAAATACGCGCAATGCGGCGAATGCCCGACCTCGAACGCCTTGAAACGGGTACGCGGCAATAATTGCGGCCATCGGCAGCATCGGCAATAAATAACGGGCTTTTTTCGCTTGCGGAACCGACAGGCCGATCATCACTATCAAGCCCGCAGCGGCGCAATATTTGACCAGATGCAAGGCCGGGCTCGACGGCTTGCGCCCGGCGATCAAGACAACAACCAGCACCAGTACGGCCAATGGATAGGCCAGGGCGTAGTTACCCATGGAACTGGTGAAGTAGTAAAAGGGGCCGCTGGCACCTTCAGAGCCGTCGATACGGCCAGTGACCTGCATGCGGATCACGTCTTGTACAAACGCTTGCCCGCCACTGACCCAGGCCAGAAACAACAGCAGGCCAATGCACAGCAGCAAAATCACCAGTGCCTGCAAGCCTACGCTGATCATGCGTCGCCATTGGCCGCTGAGCAGGAAGTAACTGCACAACATACCGGTTGGAATCACCAGACCAATCGGGCCGCGAATGGCAAAACCGAGGATCAGCAACAGCAGCAGCCAGAAATGTCGGCGCGGTGCTTCAAAGTGATCGTGGGCATACGCCAGATAGAACGCGCCAAGGCTGACGGCTGCGAGCATTTGGTCCAGCGACACGGCGCGGGTTTCGGTGATGAAGGTCATGCTGAGTAACAGCAGTGCGACGCTGAGCAAGGCCCACGTCGTGGATTGCGGGGCTACCAGGCGATAGATCAGGGTCACAATGACCGAGCTGGCAATGGCGGTGGGCAGCCAGGCGGTAAGGCTGTTGACCTCGCCAAATGGCAACGACAGCAGCCAGGTAAACACGGTGGTGGTGGCGTTGTAATCGGCGTAGGGCTCGCCATAGGTGGTGGGGAAAAAGCTTGGGCCGTGACGCAGCATTTCCTTGGCAAACATCACAAAGCGCGAGTCAAAGCCAATCGCAGCCTGGTGAATATCACCCACAATAAACAGCAGTAAGGTCAACGCACCCAGTAGCAGTGACTGTCGGTGCAAGGCACGTAAAACGCTGGGGGAAGAGAAAGCCGGCATGTCGAGTTTCCTTGACTCAATAGGGGGCGCGCAGGGGCAAACAGTCGAATTTCATCCATAAAAAACGCCGCCATTGTTACCAATGGCGGCGCTGTTGTAGCGTTAAACGGCTGTAGAGCCTTGTGAAACCGGCAAGTTGATAGACTCACCGCGTCCCATCGGGAAGTACTGCAAGCCCGCGCGGGTCAGGCGCTCGCTGTCGTACAGGTTACGACCGTCGAAAATCACCGGGGTTTTCAGGCGTTGTTTGATCAGGTCAAAATCTGGCGCCTTGAATTGCTGCCATTCAGTGCACACGATCAAAGCATCGGCGCCTTGCAACACGGACTCAGGGGTGCCCATCAGGCTCAGGCGAGGTTCATCACCGTACAGGCGCTGGGTTTCTTGCATGGCTTCAGGGTCGAAGGCGCGAACGTCTGCGCCCGCTGCCCACAAAGCTTCCATCAGCACGCGGCTAGGCGCGTCGCGCATGTCGTCGGTGTTGGGTTTGAACGCCAGGCCCCACAAGGCAAAGGTTTTGCCCTTGAGGTCGCCTTTGAAGTAGGCATTGATGCGATCAAACAGCTTGTGCTTTTGACGCTCGTTGATGGCTTCTACAGCTTGCAGCAGGTCGCTGGAGCAATTGACTTGCTGAGCGCTATGGATCAGCGCGCGCATGTCTTTAGGGAAGCACGAACCGCCATAGCCGCAGCCAGGGTAGATAAAGTGGTAGCCAATACGGGTGTCGGCACCGATGCCCAGACGCACCGACTCAATGTCCGCACCCAGGTGTTCGGCCAGTTCGGCGATCTGGTTGATGAAGCTGATTTTGGTCGCCAGCATGCAGTTGGCGGCGTACTTGGTCAGCTCGGCGCTACGCAGGTCCATGTTAATGATGCGGTCATGGTTGCGGTTGAAGGGGGCGTACAGGTCGCGCATCACGTCGCGCACTTCGTCTCGCTCGCAACCAATGATGATGCGGTCAGGGCGGCGGCAGTCACTGACGGCCGAGCCTTCTTTGAGGAATTCGGGGTTGGACACCACGTCAAATTGCAACGAGCGGCCGGCTTGTTCCAGCGCTTTATTGATGTGCGCGGTCAGTGCGTCACCGGTGCCCACGGGCACGGTGGATTTCTCGACCAGAATCACCGGTTCTATGCGGTGACGGGCTACTGCGTCGCCCACCGAGAATACCGCTTTAAGGTCTGCCGAACCGTCTTCGCTGGGCGGAGTGCCAACGGCGATAAATAGTACCTGGCCGTGCTCAACAGCGGTTTTTTCGTCGCTGGTGAAGCGCAGGCGTTTGCTTTCAAGGTTTTCACGCACCAGGCTCGAAAGCCCAGGCTCAAAAATGCTGACGTGACCTTGCTGTAACAGCTCGACCTTTTTCTGATCAATGTCCATGCAAATCACGTCGTGGCCGACTTCCGCCAATACCGTTGCCTGCACCAGGCCTACATAACCACTACCAAATACACTGATTTTCATGCGCTGTTCCTGGAACTTGGGGTACGTCGAGAGTTGATCGTCAGCACCCCCAGAATGACCAAGGCCACCCCAAGGGTTTTTGAAAGGGTGAAGCTTTCATGGAATACCGGCAGGCTGGCCGCCAGCAGGTAGACCAGGGCGTAGCTGAAGCTGAGCAGCGAATAGGCCCGCCCCAAGGGCAGATCACGCAAGGCCAGCAACCAGCAGAGCATCGACAGCGCGTAGGCCATGATCGCGGCAAACACGACTGTTAATGCGCTGATTGAAACGTTTCCTTGGCTGATTGCCTCCAGCCACTGTGTCGGTTCCGGCAAGCGCGTCATGCTCCAGCGCATGCCCAACTGGGCGCCGCTGACCAGCAATACACTGGAGCAGGCAAAGGTAAAACCACGGCGCAGGCTCATGCGTGTTGCCCCAGCAGAACCACACCGGCAATCACCAGGCCCACGCCACACCAGTGGCGCAGGTCGATGGTTTCTTTAAACAGGTAGCGGGCTACCAGAGTGATCAGGACAAAGTTGAGGCTGAGCATCGGGTAAGCGATGCCCACTTCAAGGCGTTGCAACACCAGCAACCACACCAGCAAACCCAGACCCAGGCATAGCAGGGCCAACCATAGCCAGGGGGAGCGCAGCTTTTGCGCGATCCCCGACTCAGGCCCACGCCAGCTTTCAACGGCGTACTTCTGGGCCACTTGGCCTGCACACGTCAACAGACATGCCATGAGCAACAGGGTGAGAGTCATGGAGTGGTCTGCGGGTAGATCAAAATCACCATGTTGCCTTCGTCAAAACGTTGGGCGTCTTTGGGCAGCATGTCCATTTCATGGGTTTCATCGCTGTCCTTGACCCGCATCACAACACCTACCGGGCCTTTAAGACGTGCATCGGCAAGCCATTGCTGAACGTCTTCCAGACCAATGCTTTTGCCTTTGGCATCGTCATAAGTCAGGCCGTATTTGACCTCGCCCTGCGTGTTGTACAGCGTCACGTCTGGACGACGCAGGCGCCATGACAGTGCCGATGCGGCGCCCAAGTCGTTACTCAGCAGGGCAGTCGCAGGCTTCAGTGCGTCCAGATGATGCAGCACAAACTGGTCAGGCATTTTGTTGTGCACCACGCTGCTTGGCATGCTGGCTGGCAACACCAGGACCAGAACGCCCATGGCGACTGCAGGCGCCGCCCACATTTTTAGCGGACGGGTCATGGCCAGCAGGCCGGTGACGATCCAGGTCAGCAAGACCATGACCAGCAAAGCCATGTGCAGCGGCTCGTTGTCGTAAAACGGTTTTTTGATCTGGAAGAAGATCAGGGCCAGCAAGGCCACGGCGCCAATCAGCAGGTTGACCAGGCCGTTGAGGCGCAGCGACAGGGTTTTCGCCTGATCAACGCGATCCATCAGGGCATGGCCCAGCAACAGGGCCAGCGGCAGCATGCACGGCATGATGTAGGTCGGCAGTTTGCCCTTGCTCAGGCTGAACAAGGCCAGTGGCAGCAACATCCACATCAGCACAAAGATCACCCCGGTCTGACGCTTCTGGCTCCAGGCATCTTTGAGCGTGGCAGGCAGCAGGGCTGCCCACGGCAAGCTGGAGACCACCATCAGCGGCAGGTAGAACCACCATGGGCGACCGTGCTGGGCATCTTCACCGGCAAAGCGGCGGATGTGCTCGTGCCAGAAGAAGAAACGCCAGTAGTCCGGCTCTTGTGCGTGTACCGCCAGTACCCACGGCAACGACACCACAGCCGCGACCAGCATGGCAACCAGGCCGTACTTGACCAGCTCCAGAAAACGCTTTTGCCAGATCATGTAGGGCAGGGCGATCAGAACCGGCAGTAACAGGGCCAGAAAGCCCTTGGTCATAAAGCCCATGCCGCAGGCAAAACCCAGCAGCGCCCAACTGAACAGGCGCTGGCGTGAGTCTTGGGTATCGACTGCAAACCACAGGGCAACCAGGCTCAGGTTGACCCACAGGGTGAACTGCGGATCGAGGTTGGAGTAGCCAGCCTGGCCAGCAATGAGGCCGAAGGTCATGTACACCAGCGCGCAGGCGAAGCTCTTGCGCGGGTCGTTCCACAGGCGGCGGGCGACCAAGTAGGCCAGCAACACGCTCAGGCCCGTAGCAATCGCCGAGGCAATCCGCACGCCAAACAGGTTTTCACCAAAAATGGCCTGGCCGATCGCGATCATCCAGTAACCGGCAATCGGTTTCTCGAAGTAGCGTATGTCCATGAAGTGCGGGGTGCCCCAGTTACCATCGACCAGGATTTGCTGGCCAATCTGGGCATAACGCGTTTCGTCCGGGATCCACAGGCCGTGGGTACCCAGGGGCAACAGGTAGAAAGCAACAAATGCCAATACCAGCAGTGGAATCATCCAGCGTTGAGTCATGGCTTCTGCACTCCCAGCCAGCCTTCACGACCGTCCAGCACGCCACGGCTCAATTGGCCGGCGGGCAGGCTGTCGATATCGGCGGGTAACAAGTCCTTAAGCGGCTGAAAGTGAATGTCGCGGGCACGGGCCTGCGTCAGCAATTGACGAAAGTCATTGGCCATTAGAATCCCTTCTACTTCTGCATGGATGGTGTACGCGTTCAGCTTTTGCGGGCTGAAGCGATCAAGAATATATGAATTGAAGTCGGCAGCACTCAGCTCGGGCCCGACTACTTCATCGAATGTAGGCAAATCAACAGGGATTTGCGGCGCGCCCAGTCTGCCGTCGGCCAACCTTGGCCGAAACAGACTGTGCCCGCGGCAATCGCTGTTGTAACGAAAGCCAAAAGTTTCTTTGGCCTGGACTACGCGTTCATCTGCGCGCCAACCTGCGGCGGCCGAACACTCGACCGCTTGCCCGGTGATGTCGCTCAGGGTGTCAACACCCCGGCGAATCTGCTCGATCAGTTGTGCCTCGCTCCAGCGCCCGGTGTTGGCCTGCCAGCCGTGGTGATCCCACGCGTGCAAGCCTACCTCGTGGCCCGCAGCCAGGGTCTGGCGCATCAAATGCCCCAGATCCTTGCCGATCGGTTTGCCAGGCCAGGCGGTGCCGGCCAGCAAAATATCCCAGCCATACAGACTGGCAGCTTTGGAGCGCATCATTTTCCAGAAGAACTGGGGCTTGATCAGGCGCCATAAATGGCGGCCCATGTTGTCCGGCCCCACGCTAAAGAAAAACGTGGCTTTTACATCGGCTTCGTCGAGCAGTTCGAGTAACCGCGGCACCCCTTCACGGGTGCCTCGGTAGGTGTCGACATCAATACGTAGTCCAGCTTGCATTAACGTTTTTCCGCGATTTCAACCATGGCTTCACGCAGGAAGAAATCCAGAGTCTTGCCGATGGTTTCGCTCAGCTCGGTGGTCGGTGTCCAGTCGATCAGGCGACGTGCGTTCTCAACGCTTGGCTTGCGGTGGCTCACGTCCTGATAGCCGGTGCCGTAGAACGACTGGCTTTCAACATCGCGGAAACCGGCGAACGGCGGGAAGTTGTCACGCAGCGGGTGCGCTTCGAACTGACGCAGCAACTCATGGCCCAGTTCACGAATGCTGGCTTCGTTTTCCGGGTTGCCGATGTTGATGATCTGGCCGTCGCACTTGCCGTCTTTGTTTTCAATGATGCGAGCCAGGGCTTCGATGCCGTCAGCCACGTCAGTGAAGCAGCGCTTCTGAGCACCACCGTCAACCAGACGGATCGGGGTACCTTCCACGAGGTGCAGGATCAACTGAGTGATGGCGCGCGAGCTACCCACACGAGCCGAGTCCAGACGGTCCAGACGCGGGCCCATCCAGTTGAACGGACGGAACAGGGTGAACTTCAGGCCTTTGGTGCCGTAAGCCCAGATCACGCGGTCCAGCAGTTGTTTGGAAACGGAGTAGATCCAGCGCTGTTTGTTGATCGGGCCAACAATCAGGTTAGAGGTGTCTTCGTCGAAGTTCTGGTCCTGGCACATGCCATACACTTCGGACGTGGACGGGAAGATCACGCGCTTGTTGTACTTGACGCAGTAGCGAACCAGCTTGAGGTTCTCTTCGAAGTCCAGTTCGAATACGCGCAGCGGGTTGCGGGTGTATTCGATCGGCGTGGCGATGGCGACCAGTGGCAGGATCACGTCGCACTTCTTGATGTGGTACTCGATCCACTCGGTGTGGATGCTGATGTCGCCTTCCACGAAGTGGAAGTTCGGGTGGCTGCGCAGACGGTCGATAGCGTCGGAGCCGATGTCCAGGCCGTACACTTCGTAACGGTCGTCTTGCAGCAGACGCTCGGACAAGTGGTTACCGATAAAGCCGTTAACGCCCAGGATCAGAACGCGGGTGCGACGGGCCGCACGGCCGGATTCGCTACCACGCAGACGCGAGCCGTCAACCAGACCCAGTTCGCGGGCCAGTTGCGGGCCGCTCAGGTACAGGCCGTTGTCGTTGCGCTGACCGGCGGTGATCACCAGCGAGTCTTTGCCGCAAGCGATACGCAGCGGGTCGCAGCTGATCACGTTGCCCGGTGCCTGGCCTTCGTTGCCGGCAACCACTTCGCTGGCCCAGACAATCAGTTTGTGCTCGCCAACGGCGCAGAACGCGCCTGGGTACGGCTGGGTAACTGCACGGACCAGGTTGAACAGTTCTTCTGCCGGGCGATTCCACTGCAGCAAACCGTCAGCTGCCGTACGACGACCAAAGTAAGTGGCCTTGGATTCGTCTTGCGGGGTTTCTTTGAGCTTGCCTTCAGGCAGCACAGGCAGGGTTTCTGCCAGCAGTTTTGCAGCGGTTTCACGCAGCTTGGCGTGCAGGCTCAGCGCGGTGTCGCTGCGCTCAATGCTGATGCGTTCCTGGGCAACAATGTCACCGGCATCGGCACGTTTGACCATGCGGTGCAGGGTAACGCCGGTTTCGGTTTCGCCGTTGACCAGTACCCAGTTCGCTGGAGCGCGGCCACGGTAGCGGGGCAGCAGGGAACCGTGCAGGTTGAACGCGCCTTTGCTGGAGCTGGCCAGCAGTTCTTCGCCCAGCAGGTTGCGGTAGTAGAACGAGAAAATGTAGTCGGCATTCAGTTTGCGAATGCGCTCGATCCACAGTGGGTGGTTAGCATCTTCCGGAGCGTGTACCGGAATGCCTTTTCGGGCGCACAGTTGGGCCACAGAACCGTAGAAGTTATTTTCCGAGGGGTCATCAGCATGGGTGAACACGGCAGCAATGTCGTAGCCTGCATTGAGCAGGGCTTCGATGCCTGTGCAGCCAATATCGTGATAGGCGAAAACAACGGCTTTCAAACTCATGGTTAGACCTGTGTCGAAGTAGAAGAAGACGAGTTGCAAGGTGTAGCAGTTTCAGTAGCCGGTTCAGCGCGGACGATTTTCTCGATGAAGAACCGAGGGCGTGCGCGCACATCGCTGTACATACGTCCCAGGTACTCACCCAGCAGGCCCATGCCAATGAATTGGCCGCCGGTGAACACAAACAGCACGGCAAACAGTACGAAGGTGCCGTCGCCTGCCCAGGTAGCGCCAAAGATCAGGCGCAGTACGATTAGCAGAATGGCGAAAACGCCGCCCAGCAAGGCCATGCTGAAACCGATGATGCTCAGCAGGCGCAAGGGAGTAGTGGTCATGCAGGTGATCAAGTCAAACATCAGGTTGATCAGTTGCATCGGGCTGTATTTCGAATCGCCGTGTTCACGCTCGGCGTGCTGCACCAGCACCTCGGTGGTGTGGCGGGCAAAGCTGTTCGCGAGAATCGGGATAAAGGTGCTGCGCTCGCGACATGCCAGCATCGCGTCGACAATCGAGCGGCGATAGGCGCGCAGCATGCAGCCGTAGTCGCTCATGGCAACGCCGGTGGAACGCTGTACGGCCAGGTTGATGAGGCGCGAAGGCCAGCGGCGCCAGGCCGAGTCCTGACGGTTGTTGCGCACAGTGCCGACCACGTCATAGCCCAAGGCTGCCTGGGCAACCAGACGCGGGATTTCTTCTGGAGGGTTTTGCAAGTCAGCGTCCAGGGTGATAACTACATCGCCCTTGGAGTTTTCAAAGCCAGCCATGATGGCGGCATGTTGTCCATAGTTACGGTTGAGGATCACCGCCACTACCGGGCTGCCTTCACGCTCAGCGGCGTCTTGCAGGATTTGCGCCGATTTGTCCCGACTGCCATCGTCAACCAGTACGATTTCGTAAGCTTGGGTAAGCTGGGCACAGGCTGCTTCGGTACGGCGCAGCAGCTCAGGCAGGCTCTCTTCTTCGTTGTAGACCGGAATGACGATCGACACGCACTGGATAGGGTAGGGTTTCAAGTTATTCGTTCCAGTCAGTTTCAATGGTACAAGATGACTCGTCTGAGAAGTCGGCCTGTTCAGGCGCGCTAGACAGATTACGCCTGCAGGCATTAAAGCCTAAAACTGACGAAGGTAAAGTCATCAAACTACGTTATCTACATGATTTTTCTTACAAACTATTTTTGTTATTCCTAAAAGCTGCCGCCTACGTTAAACGCAGAGGTGTGAAAAACCTATGAAAGTTGAATCAAAAGGCCATGTTTTTAGGGGGCAGACAGGTGCTATTCAGGAAACCCCGTGTAGCGCTTGGCCCGCGGCTTTATGGGTAAAAGTGAGGGGGAAATGTATCGGGCAACAAGGATGGGGTATTGGCGATTTTAAACAATGATCCAAGTCATTCATTACACAGAAAAATGACTTTTTTTAACGGACGCAAAAAACAGCGCCAACCTGCGGATTTGTGATGTGCATCACACAGATTGGCGCTACTCAAGCGGGTTTAGTTCAAGCCCAGCTTGCCGCGCAATGTAGACAGGTCTTCGGCCAGCGTGTTAACCGGGCCAACCAGTGCCTTACGATCGTTATCCTTGACCTTGTCGTAGGTTTCAAAACCGCCATCTTTGGTTTTGTACTTGGCCAGGATCTTGTCAACCGTTGCAAAGTTTTTGTCGACCTTGTCTGCAAAAGCTTTGTCATTGGCTGCAATTTGCGGACGGAACAAGTCGAAAATCTTCTTCGCGCCGTCTACGTTGCCCTGGAAGTCATACAGGTCGGTATGGCTGTAACGGTCTTCCTCGCCAGAAATCTTGGTCGCAGCCACTTCTTCCATCAGCGCGGCCGCACCGCCCACGACTTTATCTGGCGGGAAGGTTAGACCGGCAACGCGGGTTTGCAAGTCTTTGACGTCGGCATTGAGTTTGTCAGCCAGCACATCGAGACCCTTGGTGGTGTTCTCGGAGAACAGGGTGTATTCGATGCGGTGGAAGCCGGTGAAGTCTTCGGCGGTCACGCCTTTCTCATGGTCATCAACCCGGGAGTCGATAGACGCGTCGAGGTCACTGAACAGTTCGGCAATCGGCTCAATCGACTCGTAATGCACGCGGGTCGGTGCGTAGAGCTTTTTGGCGGTGGCCAGGTCGCCCTTTTTGATGGCGTCGGTGAACTTCTGGGTTTCTTGCGCCAGTGTGTCGATTTCATCGGTGACGTAAATCTTGTAGTCCGATACAGGTTGCACCAGGTCCAGTGGTGCATTCGCCGCGAATACCGAGAGCGGGGTGTGGAGCAGACCTAGAGCGATAAACAGTGCGAGCGGCGTCTTCTTCATGGGACTTTTCCGGTTTGTTTTAGGTTCAGGTTGGGGGTGAAATCAAGCTCGAGTCAGGGGCGCTGCGGCATTCAGCAGCGAGCGCCCAATAAAGTCCTTGTCGTCGCGTACGCCCGGCAAGGTAAAGAAGTAACCACCGCCAATTGGCTTGAGGTATTCCTCCAGTGGCTCACCATTGAGTCGGGTCTGTACGGCGATAAAGCCGTTTTCCAGGTTGCTCTGGTAGCAGATAAACAGCAGGCCCATGTCCAGCTGGCCGTTCTTGTTGACGCCGTTCGAGTAGTTGAACGGGCGGCGCAAGATCAAGTTTTTGCTGGTTTGGGCGGTGCGCGGGTTGGCCAGACGGATGTGCGCATCCAGCTTGGTGACTTTGCCTTCGGGGTCTTTGCTGTAATCCGGCACGTCGGTTTCGTGATGGCCATCCATCGGTGCGCCGCTGGCCTTGTTGCGGCCGAAGATGCTTTGCTGCTCTTGCAGCGGCGTGCGGTCCCAGCGTTCGACAAAGTTGCGAATGATGCGCACCGCCTGGTAGCTGCCATCGACCGCCCACTTGGGTTCGTCGCTGCCTGGCTGGACCCAGACGATGCTGTTCATCAGGGTGTTGTCGTTGGAGTCCGGGTTGGCTGAGCCATCACGGAAACCCAGGAAGTTGCGCGCGCTCTGCGGGGGAACGCCCGGTTTGGTGGGCGCTTGCGGCGGTACTGTGCCTTCTTGCTTCCAGCGCACCAGCAACAGGTCGGGCAGGTTTTTAACGATGTCGCGCAGGGCGTGGATGTTGGTGTCGGCGGTGTTGGCGCAAAATTGCAAGCTCAAATCGCCATGGCAAAAGGCAGGCTCCAGCGCGTCGTTGGGAAAGCCCTGCATGCGGCTCAGGTGCTTGGGCTTAACGCTGCTCAGGCCGTAACGCTCATCAAACAGCGACTCGCCGACCGACACCGTCACGGTCAGGTTGTCAGGCGTAACCACCGGGCCGAGGATGCCTGAGTCGGTGGGTGGCAGTTTGGGGTCGACTTGTGTCACCGCGCCGCCCTTGGTCAGAAACGCGATGCGTTCGTTCAGGGTGCGGAACAGGCGTTCGAGGTCTGCGCGATCAGTGGCCAGTACATCGAAGGACACCAGCATGCCGGCAGCCGGGCGAGGCGTGACGATGCCGTTTTGGTGTTGGCCATGGAATTCGTGGTGATCCTGAGTCTTGTCACTGCTGGGTGCCTGAGTCACTTGCGCATTGGCTGCACCGCTGGCGGCCATGGCCGGGCAACTGAGAGCGCTGCCTGCCAATGCTGCCCCGGCGACGCCCATGCCGAGCAGTACGCGACGACGTTGCAGGTTGATCTCATTCTGGGTGTTGTCTGAATCGCTCATGTACGTCTCGTCTGCATTACAGGCCGGAAAGGCCGAGGGCTGGATCGATTCCATCGAGTGCATCGGCCAGAGCCTTGGCCTTGTTACTGATTGCTTGGCGCTGGGCGGCGCTTACCGTGTCGTACGTGGCGTAACCCTGTGCGGTTTTAAAGGTGTCGAGTTCGGTGTCGAGTGCAGTGCTGGCGTTATCAATGTTGAGCAAGATGTCGGCATTGTTTTTGGCCAGCAGTGGGCGCAACAGGTCAACCACTTTGCGGGTGGTTTGCAGGTTGGCGGCAAAACCGTTGAGGTCGATATGGCTGTAGCGCTCTTCTTCGCCGCTGGTGGCGCGGGTGTCGGCCATGTTGTGCAGCGTGCGCGAAACGATGCTGACTAACTGCTCGGGCGGCAGTGATTGCGCCATCAGTTGCTGCTTGAGTAGCGCCGCATTGGCTTGCAGTTGTTCGGCCACAGGTGCCAGGCCCTGGGTACTGCGTTGATCAAACAGGCCATATTCGAGGCGATGGAAGCCGCTGAAGCCTGGATCTAGCTCGCGTTTTTCAAAATAGTCGGCGCGGGCATTGAGGGTGTTGTCCAGTTCGCCCAAACGTTGCGCGGCGGGTGCCAAGCGCTGATAAGCCTCGCGGGCCGGTACATAGAGTGCTTGCGCCTGGGCAAGGTCGCCACTGTTGATGGCTTGCGACAGAGCGTCTACCGCCTTGATCAGTGCGTTGCTCTGGCTGCTCAAGTACACCCGGAACTCAGACAGTGGGCCGATAAACGCCACCATCGACGGGCGCGCCTTGGCTTTGGCTTCAGATTCGGCGGTCGGTGTGACATGGAGCTTTCCGCGCGGGTTGCTGAGCAGGCCGCAAGTAATGGCGTAATCGCCGGGATTGAGCGTGGCATTGATCACTTGGCTCAAACCGGGGGCAATGTTTTCGCGCTCTTCAATCACCAGTACGCCGTCGAGGATTTCCCATTCCACCGCGCGTTCCGAGGCGTTGACGATGCGGAAGCTGTTAAAGCCTGCCGGAACTGTCAGCTCATTCGGTTCGCAGCTGTGCGGGTGGATCGTTACGGTGATTTCATTGCTGTGAACCTTGCGTTTGGCGGCGGCCAGTTGCGAGGCGTAATAGAACAAACCGCCGGCCGCGATCATAACGATCACCGAGCCGGCCACCGCCCAGCGCAGTGCGCGAGGGGGTGTACCGCTTGCAGGGGTAGACATGCAGGACCTTATGAGTTCGTCACTGAAGAGGGTTGAGCAACCTTTGGTGCGGGCGGGGAGCGGAAGAACATCACCAGGGCCACGACCAGATAAATGACATAGGCGCCGAGCACGCTGACGGTGGGCGCATCTTGATAGCCGAACATGCCGGCGAGTACCGAGCCGAGCGGTCCGTCCATCGGCAGCGTGCTGCTGATGTCAAACACCACGCCTTGCAGGGCATTCCACAAACCGGCTTCGTGCAAGGCCTGGACTGAGTTGGCCAGAATGCCCGCCGCTACCACCAGAATGAACAGCCCGGTCCAACGGAAAAACAGGCCGAGGTTCAGGCGCATGCTGCCGGTGTAGATCGCAAAACCCACAAAGATCGCCAGGATCAAACCGAGCAGGGCGCCCAAAGGCGCTGCAGGGCCCTCGCTTTGCTGGAAAACCGCGAGCAAGAAGAACACGGTTTCCAGGCCTTCACGGGCCACGGCAAAAAACACCATGGCGATCAGCGCAGTGACCTGGTGTTTGGAGCCGGCAAGAGCGTGATCAAGGGAGGTGTGCAGCGAGCTTTTAATGGAGCGCGCGACTTTGCGCATCCAGAACACCATCGAGCTGAGTATGCCGACAGCAATCAGGCCGACGATGCCTTCAAAGAGTTCTTGTTGCTTTTGCGGGAATTCAGCGCTCATCAGCTCCAGGCCGCCACCGACCAGCAGGGACAAGGCTGCGGCAAGGAAAACCCCGATCCATACCGCTGGCATCCACTGCCCACGCCCGGTTTGCTTAAGGTAGCTGGCAATAATGCCGACGATAAGCGCGGCTTCAATGCCCTCGCGCAGCATGATCAGAAAAGGAACAAGCATGAAGAGAGCACCGCGTCACGAATTAGTAGTGGCTAATTTGTAACATACTGATACGTATTGCTAAACAAGAATCGATTTCATTGGCTGAACGGTTGCTGAACGCATGTTATGGGGGCGGGCTTGCACGTTGAGTTGGTGGCACTGACGGGCAAGCCTGCTCAAGGGTTAAAGCTCGGGATCTTCTTTGGGGGTGCTGCTTGGGCTGGCAGTGAGGGTGTCCAGCGCCGCCTCGGCCTTGAGGGCTCTTAATGTCAAAGCTGCGCTGGCTTCAAGGGCCTGGTTTTGCGCTTCTTTTAATGCCTGGCTTTCTTGGGTGGCGACCCGCAAGCGTTCTTGCAGCAATGTGCGTTCGCTTTCTTGCTGGCTCAGTAGGGCGGTCAGTCGTTCATTCAGGTTGCTCAGCTTGTGCTGCTGATCGCTGGCCTGGTTCAACTCTTTGCTCAATGCGCGGCTTTCACTGAGTACGCGTTCGTTATCGCGGTGCAGTTGGGTGATTTCGTCCTGACGCACCAGCGCGCTTTGCTGCGCTTGGCGCAATTCCATTTGTAGTTGTTGCAGTTGCCCTTCATGACGGCGCTGTTCCTGCTCGCGCTGCTCTTTGACTGCGCTGCGGTAATGCTCCAGCGCATCGCGGGCGTGCAGGTGTTTTTCCTCCAGTGAGCGGATCTGCTCGTCGCGGTCGTTGAGGCGTAGCTCGAAATCGCTGCACGCCTGATTGAGGGCGGCGTTGCGCGTTTGCTCGGTTTGCAGCATGGAGCGGGTGGCTTCCAGGTTCGCCGTTTCTTGCTGCAAGGCCGTGTTCTGGATCTCCAGCTCTTTCTGCAATTGCAGATGGTCTTGCTGCGCTTGCGCCAGTTGGTCGCGTAACTCTGCTTTGAGCTGCTCGTAGTGCGCCTCGGCGCGGTCTATCGGCTCTTGCGCTTGCTCTTTCAGGCGCTGAGCGAGGCGGGCGACCAGTTCGCTCAGCTCATCACCTAACTGTTCGTGCTGCACGCCACGCCGGGAGTCGGTCTCGTCGAGTTCCTTGAGGTAGCGGTGGATCGTGGTTTTCGATCCGGTGTTGCCCATTTCAATCCGTACTGCATCGATGCTGGGGTGTTCACCGCGAGCCAGTATCGCCGTGCGCGCTATTTGCACCACCGCCTTGTTTACGCCGCCACGAGCCATGGCCTTCTCCTACGATTATGTACTGTGGTACGTACCCTGTAATTACGTACTATATTAGCACTTTATTTTTGTTTTTAATTGCTGATTTTGAGGCGGGATATACTGGTATTATCCCGTGTCATAGCGCCTGAGCCATTTTTTAGGCGCTATTTCAGTACGTCAACCAGAGAACAGGGCATGAGCGAGCTGGATCGCTACTTAAACGCCGCGACCCGCGATAACACCCGTCGCAGTTATCGGGCAGCCATCGAGCATTTCGAAGTGACCTGGGGCGGCTTTTTGCCCGCCACCAGCGACAGCGTGGCGCGCTATCTGGTGGCGCACGCCGGTCAGCTGTCGATCAACACGCTCAAGCTGCGTTTATCGGCGATTGCGCAGTGGCATAACAGCCAGGGCTTTGCCGACCCGACCAAGTCGCCGGTGGTGCGCAAAGTGTTCAAGGGCATTCGCGCACTGCATCCGGCCCAAGAGAAGCAAGCTGCGCCGCTACAGTTGCAGCATCTGGAGCAAGTCATTGACTGGCTTGAAAGTGAGGCGAATACCGCGCAGGCCAATGCGGATCAACCGGGGCTGCTGCGTGCGCGGCGCGATGCGGCGTTGATCCTGCTGGGGTTTTGGCGCGGGTTTCGTAGCGA
This sequence comes from Pseudomonas helleri, assembly GCF_045830615.1. Classification (NCBI taxonomy): domain Bacteria; kingdom Pseudomonadati; phylum Pseudomonadota; class Gammaproteobacteria; order Pseudomonadales; family Pseudomonadaceae; genus Pseudomonas; species Pseudomonas helleri. The sequence continues at coordinate 2,626,161 of NZ_CP174501.1, forward strand.
TGAGTTGTGTCGCTTGCAGGTCGAGCACGTGCAGGCGGTGGCAGGCTCGGGCATTACCTTGTATTTGCCGCGCAGCAAAAGTGATCGCAACAATCTGGGCAAGACCTTTCAAACCCCGGCGCTGCTGAGGCTATGCCCGGTGCGGGCTTACATCGAATGGCTGAATACAGCAGCCTTGGTACGTGGCCCGGTGTTCAGGGGGATTGATCGCTGGGGCAATCTGAGTGAGGAGGGCTTGCACGCCAATAGCGTGATCCCGTTGTTGCGTCAGGCGCTGGAGCGCGCCGGTATTTCTGCCGAACATTACACCAGTCACTCGCTGCGTCGCGGTTTTGCAACATGGGCGCATCAAAGTGGATGGGACTTGAAGTCGCTGATGAATTACGTCGGCTGGAAAGACATCAAGTCAGCCATGCGCTATGTTGAGTCCACCCCGTTTGCCGGGATGAGCATGACCGCTGAAAAACGCATTGGTAGCTGATCGACGTCAACTTGAAAGCCGGTCATTCGGTCCATATTTAGTTTTTGACTATTTATAGGGTCGGCTGATAGTCAAAACCAATCGTGAGCATCAGCTTTACCAATGAGCCAGATACGAAATGAGTTGTTAGGATTCACCCCATCAACTTTTCAACCCTGACGGAGAGTCAACGATGCCTATCATCAACAGCCAAGTAAAACCGTTCAAAGCTACTGCATACAAAAACGGCAGCTTCGTGGAAGTGTCGGACGCTGACCTGAAAGGCAAGTGGTCTGTAGTGTTCTTCTACCCAGCCGACTTCACCTTCGTTTGCCCAACCGAGCTGGAAGACCTGGCTGACAACTACGAAGAGTTCAAAAAACTCGGCGTGGAAATCTACAGCGTGTCGACTGACACCCACTTTGCTCACGCTGCCTGGCACAACACTTCGCCAGCCATCGGCAAAATCCAGTACACCATGATCGGCGACCCTACGCTGACTATCTCCCGCAACTTCGACGTTCTGATCGAAGAAGCAGGTCTGGCTGACCGCGGTACTTTCGTGATCAACCCGGAAGGTCAGATCAAAATCGTTGAACTGAACGACGGCGGTGTTGGCCGTGACGCTTCTGAGCTGCTGCGCAAAATCAAGGCTGCTCAGTACGTTGCTGCTCACCCAGGCGAAGTATGCCCAGCTAAATGGAAAGAAGGTGAATCCACCCTCGCTCCTTCGCTGGACCTGGTTGGCAAGATCTAAGTCTGTGAAGACTAGGGCGGTGATCCGCACCTGAGTTGTCAGCAGCATCGCCCTCAAAACGCCCGGGCGACATTCGCTCGGGCGTTTTTTTTGACACAGAATTAAACAGTTAGGAGATCGCCCGTATGTTGGACGCCAATCTAAAAGCACAGTTGAAGTCATACCTGGAGCGGGTCACACAGCCGATCGAGATCGTTGCGTCTCTCGACGACGGTGCGAAATCCCGTGAAATGCATGACCTGTTAAAAGAAATTACCAGCCTCTCCAGCCAAATTACCTTGCTGGAAAACGGCAACGATGCGCGCAAACCGTCGTTCTCGTTGAACCGTCCAGGCGGCGATATCAGCTTGCGTTTTGCTGGTATCCCGATGGGCCACGAATTTACTTCGCTGGTGCTGGCCCTGCTGCAAGTCGGCGGCCACCCATCGAAAGCCAGTGCCGAAGTGATTGAACAAATCCGCTCCCTCAAAGGTGAGTTCAACTTCGAGACGTATTTCTCGCTGTCATGCCAGAACTGCCCGGATGTGGTGCAGGCGCTGAACCTGATGGCAGTGTTGAACCCGAACATTCGCCACGTGGCGATTGACGGTGCGCTGTTCCAGGACGAAGTCACTGAGCGTCAAGTGATGGCGGTGCCGAGCGTTTACCTCAACGGGGTTAACTTTGGTCAGGGCCGCATGGGTCTGGAAGAGATCCTTGGCAAGCTGGACACCAGCGCCATTGAGCGTCAGGCCGAAAAAATCAGCGCCAAAGAAGCCTTTGATGTGCTGGTTATCGGTGGCGGCCCAGCCGGTGCAGCAGCGGCCATCTACGCGGCGCGTAAAGGCATTCGTACCGGTGTGGCGGCAGAGCGGTTCGGCGGCCAGGTGCTCGACACCATGGCGATCGAGAACTTTATCTCGGTGCAAGAAACCGAAGGGCCGAAACTGGCCACCGCGCTGGAAGAGCACGTCAAGCAATACGACGTCGACATTATGAACCTGCAACGTGCCGACAAGCTGTTGCCGGGCAAAGCGGGTGAGCTGCACGAAGTTAAATTCGCCAGCGGTGCTTCGCTCAAAGCCAAGACCGTGATTCTGGCGACCGGTGCCCGCTGGCGCGAAATGAATGTGCCGGGCGAGCAGGAATACCGCAGCCGTGGCGTGGCTTACTGCCCGCACTGTGACGGCCCGCTGTTTAAAGGCAAGCGCGTTGCGGTAATCGGTGGTGGTAACTCGGGTGTTGAGGCGGCCATCGACCTGGCCGGTATCGTGTCACACGTGACATTGCTCGAGTTTGACACCAAGTTGCGCGCTGATGCCGTGTTGCAGCGCAAGCTCAACAGCTTGCCAAACGTAACGGTGATCACTAACGCCCAGACCACTGAAGTGACCGGTGACGGGCAGAAGGTCAACGGTCTGCGCTACAAGGACCGTGCAACAGAAACCGTGCACACCGTCGAGCTGGAAGGCATTTTTGTGCAGATCGGTCTGCTGCCTAACACCGATTGGCTCAAAGGTACCATCGAGCTGACGCCGCGTGGCGAGATCGTGGTTGATGCACGCGGTGAGACATCGATCCCCGGGATATTTGCTGCCGGTGACGTGACCACTGTGCCTTATAAGCAGATCGTGATTGCGGTCGGCGAGGGCGCTAAAGCTTCTCTGAGCGCTTTCGATCACTTGATCCGCACTTCGGCGCCGGATTGATTGCTCGGCAATAGAGTCGCGTTGCGTTAGCAAAGCCTCTCAGTAAACAAAAGCGCAGCCCACGGGCTGCGCTTTTTTTGTGTGCACCATGGATTACGCCTTGGGGCTTGAATCTTTCAGCAAACCATTGGCCAGCGCGACGAATGCATTTTTTGCTTTCTCCAGTGCGGCCAGTGGTTGTGGATCAGCGGCGATCCACAAGGCGGCGCTCAATGTGGCGCCATTCAACAGCCTGGCTGTTGCTTCAACCTCGATGTCCTGGATGACGTGCTCGCTTTTCAGCTTTTCCAGGCACTCCATGGTGCCCTGAATGCAGGCGTTCTGGTTTGACCACAGGGCAGGGTTGCCCAGTACTGCGGGGCCATCGAGCAGCACAATACGCTGGATTTCCGGCTCTATCGCCATCTCCATGTAGGCGATGCTTTCATTGATAAAGCCATTCCAGGTGGAGCTCGCCTGAGCGGTAATGGCGTGCAGGCGTACAGACGTCTCGGCGTCTATTTGCTGAATGACGGCCTCAAGCAAGCCTTTCTTGTCGCCAAAGTGGTGATAAAGCGCTCCACGGGTCAGGCCGACATTGGCAGTGAAGTCATCCATTGAGGACTCGGCATAACCTTTGCTCGCGAATGCTTGCCTGCCTGCTGCCAAAAGCCTGTGCCGCGTGTCTTCGATCATCTCTTTGCGTGTTCGTACCATAGAGGCGCAGATCTCCTGAATCCAATTCAATCCATACAACATACGTGGCGTATCTAATGCTACGGGCTTGATCGCTTCTGAACAACGCTCATGTTTCAGGCGTAAAAAAACCCATGAGTGATCATGGGTTTTTTTACGTGCGAACGTTACAGCGGGGTCGGCTGAATGATCTCGACCCAGTAGGCGTCCGGGTCCTTGATAAAGGCCAGAGATTTCATGCGGCCGTCAGTCAGGCGCTTCTGGAAGTCCACGCCCAAGGCTTCAAAGCGCTCGCAGGCGGCGACGATATCAGGTACCGCGATGCAGATATGGCCGAAACCACGCGGGTCAGTGTTGCCGTTGTGGTAAGCAAAATCGGCATCGTTTTCGGTGCCGTGGTTGTGAGTCAACTCCAGGATGCCTGGGATCGACTTCATCCACACGGTACGGGCAGCGTCGTCAGCCGGGATCAGGGCTTTATCAACCAGCGCCAGAAAGTACAGGCTGAATTCGGCCTCCGGGAAGTCGCGCTTTTCCAGCAGCGAGAAACCCAGGACGCGGGTATAGAAATCGAGGGATTTCTGGATGTCTTTGACGCGCAGCATAGTGTGGTTGAAAACGAATTGTTGGGTAGCGCTATCCGGTTGTGCGGTTACGCCAGGGACGTTGTTCAGCTCTTGCAGGCTCATGAACCCTCCGAAAGTGATGCATGGGTAAACAGTCGATGCACGAATGATACGGAATGTGACGGCCTGCGCGAACCCCGCGGGCAACAAAAGATCGTTGTTTGGGATGTTCAGCGGGAGTGCGGGGAGGGGAATTGGCAAAATTCAGGCAAAAAGAAGCCCGCCGAAGCGGGCATGGGGCGCTAGTCCTTTAGCAGCCTCTATCCTGTGATGAATCGTGTGAAAAAACTGTGAAAGGGCATCGGTTAATTTGGCCTTTCATCCGGGGAGACTCCGTTCTCGGGAAATGGACTTATTGTGCCTTCTGCGAGGGTCATCATTGTGACAATTGATCGTGAGTGATTATTAACATTTTGCTTAACGGCGCGTGTTGCACGGGCCTCACACTGTCTGTAAGTCACGTTAGTTATGTCTGGGTTTAGTGATATTAAAAAACCCTGCCGGGCAGGGTTTTTATACTACTAAAGCATTAAGTGCGTACCCAGGACTCAACAGTGGCTGCGCCGTATTGTTCTTTCCATGCCTTCAAACCACGGTGATTACCACCTTTGGTTTCAATCAATTCGCCGGTGTGCGGGTTTTTATAGACTTTTAAAACACGAGCCTTGCGCTGTTTTGGTGCTGCTGTTTGGCGCGCAGTTGCAGGGTTTGGATCCAGAATGGCAATAATCTCTCGCAGGCCTTTGCCGTAAGAGCTCATCAGCGCCTTAAGTTTCTGTTCAAACTCGATTTCTTTCTTAAGTCCGGCATCATTCTTCAAGGCTTCCAACTGAGCCATTTGTTCTTGAAGGGCCTTTTCGGCAGCACGGTATTCAGCAAGTCTAGACAAGGTCATTACTCCGGTCATGGCTTCGGCATTGACAGGGCCGAAGTGAATTAATGAGGCGAGGCAGCAAGGGGTAGACAGAGACCCGAGTCAACAGTTCAGCCGAAACACGAGGGCTTTGTTATTGACTGTCAATAAACTTCAACCTGATCGAAATTGTAGTTGTCATTTTTCCGTGCGCCAGCCGATATTCACTTTTGCTGAAGAATCATCTTGAGCGTTTAAACCGACACTCGATGTTGCGCCATTAAAGACTTAATGAAATCGTCGGCGGTTAACGGACGGGCATATAGATACCCCTGCAAGAACTCTACGCCTTTAAGTGCCAGGTACTCACTTTGCTCTTGTGTTTCGACGCCCTCAGCCACCAGCCCGAGGTTCAGCTTGGCGCTCAGGTCAATGATGCTGTCCAGGATCGGGCTGGATAATGCATCTGCCCCAATCATGGCGACAAAGCTTTGATCGATCTTCAAGTAATCGACATTGAATTCGTGCAAGTAGCTCAAGCTTGAGTGCCCGGTACCAAAATCATCCAGCGCAATCATGATCCCCATCGCGCGCAGCTCGGCAAACAACTGGTGGGTGATCACGCTGGGTATCACCAGTTCGCGCTCAGTCAACTCCAGTACCAACGTAATGCGTCCCGGCGGGAATGCCTGAAGCAGCGCACGGCAGTCGTCTATCAGTTCAAGGCTGTGGCAGTGATGAGCGCTAATGTTGAAGCCCAAGTGAAAGCCCGGCGCCATGCTGTTGGCGTGAGGCGCCAGTACCTGTGCAGTTTGACGAAACAGTGAACGGGTCATCGGCACAATGAGACCCGAGTGTTCCGCCAGTGGAATAAACAAATCAGGCCGCACCAACCCTTCAGTTGGGTGCTGCCAGCGCATCAGGACTTCGGCACCGGCCCATTGTTGTGTGTCACTGCGCACCACTGGCTGAAAGTAAGGAATGAACTCTTCGGCTTCCAGCCCGCGTTGCAGTTCGTGGGTGGGGGAGGATAAAGACATACGCTTTTGTAGCCAGAGAACAGTCGCGCCAGAAACACAGCCCAAAAATACAAACAGGGCCAATAAGCCCAAGTACCGGGCTTTAATAAAGCGCCACAGCGTGCCTTCGCTAAACCCTGCCATGACGCGATAAGGATATTGCGCAGACGATACGGTTACAGACGCGACAGGATAAGGCGCAGAGGGGGTGTTGCGGACCACTGCGTTACGGTCAATGGAGGTGTTGCCTACTTGAAGCATCATCTGCGTATGTGGGTTGATCAAGCTCAAGACATTGATCAGGTGCAGTCCATAGAGACTGGCAATAGCACCGCCATGGTCTTTTTCTCGGCGATAAGCCAGTAGTGGCTGGTCTGGGGTAACCGCGTTGCCGGGCATTAGCCTCAATATGCCGTTGTTGTAGTCAGTAGCATTGATGGTCTGTTCAAAGTTGCCATAAAGGGACGTGCAATACATCTGGTTATTCCAGACCAAATTCACCGAGCGTACAAATGGGCGGCGCGTGACCTCTTCACGCAAGCGCAGTTCTACCTGTTCGCAGTTCTGGCCTGCGAGCGGGGATACAACATCTGTGGCCAGCTTGGCATTGTCCAGCATGAGATCGAATTGGCGAACGGCCTCTTTAGCGGTATCACTGGCTTCTGATTCCAGTGACCTGCTGGCCTCCCAGACAATAATAAAAACACCCAGGACAATGGGCAGTAGTGCACTTAGTACGACCAGCGCGTAGCGATCGGTCCATTTTCGGGTCCGTTTAAGCGTTAATGGCATTCAAGATCCCGAGGACTGATGGCGGCTGCGACAAGGTGAGATGAATAGACAAAGCCTAGCATTGGTTCAGGGTCATTTCACATGATGTAAGACAAACATGATTACGCCATGTAGAATCCGCTTACGCATACAAGAATAATGACCCCTGTCATCAGGCGTCACCACCGCGTAAGAGATGGCTAAATGAAGATATTCGGGTTTCAACTGATCTACGGAGATTTCCTGGCGCGCAGTGTACGCGGGATCTCCTGTGCGCCGCCTGTGTCCCTCAGCATTCTTGGCAAATAACCTATTGTTAATTGTAAAAATGACTCTGATGAGGCGCCAAAATGGCCGATCTATACGAAAACCCAATGGGCCTGATGGGCTTTGAATTCATCGAATTCGCAGCGCCAGTAGCCAATACCCTCGAACCTATCTTTGAAATCATGGGCTTCACCAAGGTGGCCACCCATCGCTCCAAAGACGTGCACCTGTATCGCCAGGGCCATATCAACCTGATTCTCAATAACGAGCCGCACAGCGTCGCCTCCTACTTCGCCGCCGAGCACGGGCCTTCCGTGTGTGGCATGGCGTTCCGCGTAGCCAACGCGCAAAAAGCCTACAACCGTGCGTTGGAACTGGGCGCTCAACCTATTGAAATCCCGACCGGCCCTATGGAGTTGAACCTGCCTGCGATCAAGGGCATTGGCGGCGCGCCGCTGTACCTGATTGACCGTTACGGCGAAGGCAGTTCGATTTATGACATCGACTTCGTGTTTATTGAAGGTGTTGAGCGTCATCCAGTGGGAGCAGGGCTGAAGATCATCGATCACCTGACGCACAACGTGTATCGCGGTCGCATGGCTTATTGGGCCAACTTTTACGAGAAGCTGTTCAACTTCCGCGAAATTCGCTACTTCGATATCAAGGGCGAATACACCGGCTTGACCTCCAAGGCCATGACCGCACCGGATGGCATGATCCGTATCCCGTTGAACGAAGAGTCGTCCAAAGGCTCTGGCCAGATCGAAGAGTTCTTGATGCAGTTCAACGGTGAAGGCATCCAGCACGTGGCCTTCTTGACCGATGATTTGATCAAGACCTGGGATGCATTGAAAAAAATCGGCATGCGTTTCATGACCGCGCCGCCAGACACCTACTACGAAATGCTCGAAGGTCGTCTGCCTGACCATGGTGAATCGGTCGAAGCCCTGCAGTCGCGCGGCATTCTGCTGGATGGCTCGTCGGTTGAAGGTGACAAGCGCCTGTTGCTGCAAATCTTCTCGGAAAACCTGATGGGCCCGGTGTTCTTCGAGTTTATCCAGCGCAAGGGCGATGATGGCTTTGGCGAGGGCAACTTCAAGGCACTGTTCGAATCCATCGAGCGCGACCAGATTCGTCGTGGCGTGCTTGAAGCCAACTAAGTAACAGCCAACGGCTGGAGGAGCGAGCTTGCCTCGCGATCTTTTAAACACGCTAAAGATCGCGAGACACGCTCGCTTCTGCACGTTTGGCGGTTAGTGTTAAAACAGCCCCGCTGCAATGTTGATCGAAAACCCCAGCACTGCCGTATTGAACAAAAACCCCAGCAGCGAATGGCCCAGCACGGCTTTGCGCATTTCGCGAGTGGCGACTTCAACGTCTGACGTTTGTACCGCAACGCTCAGGGTGAAAGAGAAATACATGAAGTCCCAGTAATCCGGGTTCAATTCACCTTCGGGGAAGCGCAAGGCTGGCTCCGTCCCTTCGTTGTTATAAAACAGCCGCGCATAGTGCAGGCCGAAAATAACCCCGATCATCAGCCATGAGCCCACTACAGTCAGCCCGGTAAAGGCGTAGTGCAGCAATTGCTCAGAGTGGCGCAGTTGGCTGTTGCCGGTGAGTTCGAGGGTAATCGCCGCCAAGCTGACAACCGCCGCAAAGCTCACGGTGAACAGCACCATACTGGCATTTTCGTCTTCTATTTCTGCGGTGCGTTTGACGTCGCCCACTTTGGAGCGAAGCATCAGCCACAGGGTCAGGAGCAAGTACAGCCAGACACCGGCGTTCCAGCCCAACAGAAACTTGGTGGTCAACGAGGTGGCGGGATTAAAGATGCCGACCGCCAGCCCCAACAAGGTGCCAGCGGTCAGGCGAGGATGAGTGCGTGCAAGGTGCGGCATCGTCAATACAATCCATGTTACTGGGCGTTGCCGAACCTTAACACGTGAAGCTGACGTTAACGTTGACGCGGTTTGCTGCGGGTCAGTTTCATCACCACCACAAAGAATACCGGCACAAATACCACGGCCAATGTGGCGACGATCATGCCGCCGATAACGCCTGTACCAATGGCTTGCTGGCTGCCCGAGCTGGCGCCTGTGGCAATCGCCAGAGGCACAACGCCGAGGATAAAGGCCAGCGAAGTCATGACAATCGGCCGCAGACGCAGGCGGGCGGCTTTCACCGTGGCCTCAACCAGGTCATGGCCTTCGTCGTACAGGGTCTTGGCGAATTCGATGATCAAAATGGCATTCTTGGCCGACAAGCCAATAATCGTAATCAAGCCCACTTTGAAGAACACGTCATTCGGCATGCCGCGCAACGTCACCGCCAACACCGCACCGAGCACGCCCAAAGGCACTACCAACAGCACTGCGGTGGGGATCGACCAGCTTTCATACAGCGCCGCCAGGCACAGGAACACCACCAGTAACGACAGGCCCAACAACAACGGCGCCTGAGAGCCGGAGAGCTTTTCCTGCAGCGACAACCCAGTCCATTCAAGGCCGATGCCTGCCGGCAACTGATCAACCAGGCGTTGCATTTCCAGCATGGCTTCACCCGTTGTGTGGCCCGGGCCTGCTTCGCCAGAAATACTCACCGCCTGATAACCGTTGTAGCGGGACATCTGTGACGGGCCTTGAATCCAGCGCGCTTCGACAAATGACGACAATGGCACCATTTTCCCCAGGTTATTTCGCACATTGATCTTCAGCAGGTCTTCAACCTGGCTGCGTTGATCGCCTTCAGCCTGCACGACAACCCGTTGCATGCGCCCCTGATTGGGGAAGTCGTTGACGTAGGCAGAGCCCACGGCGGTCGACAGCACATTACCGATGTCGGCAAACGATATGCCCAGCGCATTGGCCCGTTTGCGGTCGACTTCGAGTTGTACTTGCGGGCTTTCTGCCAGGGAGTCTTCGCGCACGTTGGCCAGCACCGGGCTTTTCTCGGCCAGGGCCATCAACTCGGTTCGCGCTTGCATCAGCACGTCATAACCGACGCCGCCACGGTCTTGCAGGCGCAATTCAAAACCGCTGGAGGTGCCCAAACCACTGACCGCAGGCGGCAGGATGGAGAACGCCACCGCGTCTTTGAGTTCGCCAAACGCGGCGTTTGCGCGATCTGCGATGGCCGAAGCGGAATCCTTGATGCCACGGGTCGACCAGTCCTTGAAGGTGGTAAACGCCAGCGCGGCGTTCTGTCCGCTACCCGAGAAGCTGAAGCCCAGAATCATGGTCACGTTGCTGACCCCGGGCTCTTCGGCGTAGTGAGCTTCGATCTGCTTGGCCACCGCGATCGTCCGGCCCTGGCTGGCCCCCGGCGGCAACTGAATGTCAGTAATGATGAAGCCCTGATCCTCAACGGGCAGAAAAGAGGAGGGCAGGCGCGCAAAACACACCACCAGCACCACCAGCAAGGCACCGTAAAGCAACAGATAACGGCCGCTGCGTTTGATCAGGTGCACCACCCAATGCTCGTAGCCTTCAGACAGACGCTCGAATTTGCGGTTGAACCAGCCAAAAAAACCGCCCTTGGCATGGTGCTCACCCTTGGCAATGGGCTTGAGCAGTGTCGCGCACAGGGCCGGGGTCAGCGACAGGGCCAAGAACGCCGAGAACAAAATCGAGGTTGCCATCGCCACCGAGAACTGCTGATAGATCACGCCCACCGAGCCCGGCATAAACGCCATGGGAATGAACACGGCCACCAGTACCAGAGTAATGCCGATGATCGCCCCGCTAATTTGCGTCATGGCCTTGTGCGTGGCCTCGCGGGGCGGCAAGCCTTCGCTGAGCATGATCCGCTCAACGTTCTCAACCACCACAATTGCGTCGTCCACCAGAATCCCGATGGCCAACACCATGCCGAACATGGTCAGTACGTTGATCGAGAAACCCAGGACCAGCATCGTGGCGAATGTGCCCATCAGCGCCACAGGCACCACCAGGGTCGGGATCAGCGTGTAACGGATGTTCTGCAAGAACAGGAACATCACCGCGAACACCAGTACCATGGCTTCGATCAGGGTGTACACCACCTTGGTGATCGAGACTTTGACGAACGGCGTGGTGTCATAAGGGATCTTGTACTCAACGCCCTCAGGGAAGTAGCGGCTCAGCTCATCCATCTTGGCGCGGATCATATTGCCGGTGCTCAAGGCGTTCGCTTCTGGCGCCAATTTGACGCTGAAAGCGCTGGACGACTTACCGTTCAGGCGGGTGCCGTACTGGTACTCCTGGCTGCCGATCTCAACCCGTGCCACATCGCTGACCCGAACCGTGGAACCGTCCGGGTTGGCGCGCAGGACAATATCGCCGAACTCTTGCGGGCTCGACAGTTGGCCCTTAACCAGCACCGTGGCGGTAATTTCCTGAGTCGAGCGCCCCGGCAAATCACCGATGCTGCCGGCAGACACTTGCGCGTTCTGGCTAGCAATCGCTTGGTTGACGTCGGCCGGTGTCAGGTTGAAACCAATGAGTTTTTGCGTGTCAATCCAGATCCGCATGGCCCGTTCAGAGCCATACTGCTGAGCCTTGCCGACCCCTTCAACACGCTTGATCTCGTTCATCACGTTGCGCGCGAGGTAGTCGCTGAGGGCAACCTCATCCAGCCCGCTGCTCGGGTCTGCAGTCAGCGTTACCAGCATCAAGAAGCCCGAGGAGATTTTCTCCACCTGCAAGCCTTGCTGGATAACTGCTTGTGGCAAGCGCGACTCCACCGCTTTAAGGCGGTTTTGCACGTTGACCTGAGCCATTTCCGGGTCGGTACCCGGCTTGAACGTGGCCGTAATGCTGGCACTACCCAAACTGCTCTGGGACTCGAAATACAGCAGGCCGTCGGTGCCATTGAGCTCTTGCTCAATCAGGCTGACCACGCTTTCGTCCAGGGTATGCGCCGACGCGCCGGGGTACACCGCATACACTTCAACTTGCGGCGGTGCGACCACCGGGTATTTGGCCACGGGCAGCTTCGGCAGCGCCAAGGCCCCGGCCAGCACAATAAATAACGCTACGACCCAGGCAAAGATCGGGCGGTCGATAAAAAACTGCGGCATGCTCACCGATCCGTGGAGTGTGCGAGGGGAGGTGTCGGGTCATCAATTTGCACCTGTTCACCGGGACGTGCGTGTTGCAGGCCTTCGATCACAATGCGGTCGCCCGCCTTCAGGCCTTCGTTAACGATCCAGCGATCATTGATCACGCCGCCCAGTTGCACGGGCTGTTGTTTGACCTTGCTTTCAGCATCTACCAGCAGCACCTGCGCCACCCCCGCGCTGTCACGCAGAATGGCCCGTTGCGGCACGCTGATGCCTTGCTTGTTGACCGCCTGTTCCAGGCGCACGCGGACAAAGCTGCCCGGTAACAAGTCGCGGTCCGGGTTGGCAAACTCACTGCGCAGGATGATCTGCCCGGTGCTCGGGTCAACGCTGACATCGGTAAACAACAGTTTGCCCGGTACCGGGTAGAGGCTGCCGTTGTCGCGGATCAAGGTGACGCGTGCCTGATTCTTGCCGACCTGCTGCAAGTCCCCGGCGCGGAATGAATCGCGCAGGTTGTCGAGGTCACGGGTTGATTGCATCAGGTCGACCTGAATCGGGTCCAACTGCTGGATGCGCGCCAGCGGTGTCACTTCACCCTGGCCTACCAGTGCACCTTCGGTGACCAGCGCACGACCTATACGCCCGGAAATCGGCGCTGTCACGGTGGCATAGCCCAGATTCAGTTTTGCCCGTTGCACAGCGGCCTTGTTGGCGGCGACTTCGGCCTGGGCCTGCAGCGATTGCGCGCGGGCATTGTCGTAGTCCTGACGGCTCACGGCATTGCTGTCGACCAAGGCGCTGTAACGCTGGTCTTGCAGTTTTGCCTGGAGGGCAAGTGCCTCGGATTTGCGCAGTGCTGCTTGCGCGCTGTCCAGATCGGCCTGCAACGGCGCAGGATCAATAATAAACAGCACGTCCCCTTGTTTGACTTCGCTGCCTTCTTCGAAAGCGCGCTTGAGGACAACACCCGCCACTCGCGCGCTGACCTGCGCGACACGCGGCGCAACCACGCGGCCACTCAGTTCGTTATTGATCGACAGCGCTTGCGGGACGATGACTTCAGTGCTGACCTTGACCACAGGCGTCTTTTCTTCTGTGGCCGGAGTTTTACCGCAGGCACTCAAGGCTAAAGCCAGTGCCGAAAGACATAGCGGGACGAAGAGCTTTTTCAACGTTCGTGCCTTCTTATATATGCAGGGTAAGTCTGTAAAAGACCTTGGCATGCTAAGCGCAGCACGCAAAAGGCGTTGTGAAGCTGTGTAGGCGGTGTGTGAAAAAGTGTGAAGGTTCTGCTCCTATCCCTGAGAGGTTGTATATCCTTTGGGTTTTCCCCCGGTTGTAAGCATTTATTATGCCCACTATCTTGCTGGTCGAAGACGACGCCGCACTCTCCGAACTGATCGCCAGCTATCTGGAACGCAATGGTTACCAGGTCAATGTCATTGCGCGCGGTGACCAAGTGCGTGATCGAGCGCGAAACAACCCCCCGGATCTGGTGATTCTCGACCTGATGTTGCCGGGGCTGGATGGCTTGCAGGTCTGCCGGTTACTGCGCGCCGACTCCGAAAGCTTGCCGATCCTGATGTTGACTGCGCGCGACGATAGTCATGATCAGGTTCTGGGGCTAGAGATGGGGGCCGACGATTATGTGACAAAACCTTGCGACCCTCGCGTCCTGTTGGCGCGTGTGCGCACTTTATTGCGGCGCAGCAGCCTGGCAGAGCCGCACGTCGCCAGTGACCGGATCCTGATGGGCAACCTGTGCATCGACTTGTCGGAACGCACAGTGACATGGCGCGGCGACATCATCGAACTGTCCAGCGGCGAATACAACCTCTTAGTGGTATTGGCCCGGCATGCCGGCGAAGTGCTCAGCCGCGACCAGATCCTGCAGCGTCTGCGCGGCATCGAATTCAACGGCACCGATCGTTCGGTTGATGTGGCCATCTCCAAATTGCGCCGCAAGTTCGACGATGACGCCGGTGAAGCCCGCAAAATCAAAACCGTGTGGGGCAAAGGTTACTTGTTTAGCCGCTCGGAATGGGAATGTTGATTCGTGTTCAAAATTCTCATCCGCCTGTATCTGGTGACTATCGTGACGTTCGCCGGGGCCATTTATCTGGTGCCGGAAATGATCGTGGCGGTGTTTCACGACCGTTTCATGAACTACAACGTTGATATGTCACGCGGCATGCAAGCCTTGCTGGTCAAGCAGTTTGACCAGGTGCCTGCGCAACAGTGGCCCGCGTTGGCACACGACCTTGATACTCAATTTGCACCGCTGCGGATCAATCTGCTGCCCATTACTGACCCGCAGTTCAGCACCGCCGAACAGCACCAGTTACATCAGGGGCAGGGCGTGTTGCGCATCGGTGAGTGGGGCTGGCGCACGCGAGTGGTTTCGCCGTTGAACGGCGAGCAGGCCATCGAACTGGTGATGCCGCCTGATCCGTTTGACCTGAACGTGCTGTATTGGAGCATCAACGTGTTGATTGGTGCGGCATTGCTTGCTGGCTTATTGCTGTGGCTGCGCCCGCACTGGCGCGATCTTGAACGCCTTAAGCGCACGGCAGCACGTATTGGTCAGGGGCAGCTCAGCGAGCGTACGCAGATATCCCCGCGCTCCAACATTTACAGCCTGGCCAGCGCCTTTGACACGATGGCCCAGGACATCGAGAACCTGCTCAACCAGCAGCGGGATTTGCTCAACGCGGTCTCACATGAGTTGCGTACCCCATTGACCCGCCTCGATTTTGGCCTGGCGCTGGCACTCTGTGACGACCTGCCGCCCGCCAGCCGTGAGCGCTTGCAAGTGCTGGTCGGGCATATTCGCGAACTGGATGAATTGGTGCTGGAATTGCTGTCGTTCAGCCGTCTGCAAAACCCGGCGCTGGTCCCGGAGCGCATCGAGGTGTCACTGGCGGAGTTTATCGACAGCATCCTCGGCAGTTTTGACGAGGAGCTTGAAGCCCCGGAAATCGTCCTCGACGTGATGCTGCACGGCACCGAAGAGCGTTTTGTCCTCGACCCGAGGCTGACGGCCCGTGCCTTGCAAAACCTGTTGCGCAATGCCATGCGTTACTGCGATCGACGGATTCAGGTGGGGGTTAGCCTCAATGCCAAAGGCTGCTCGTTGTGGGTGGATGACGACGGCATCGGCATTCCCGAGCAAGAGCGGGAACGCATCTTCGAGCCGTTTTATCGCCTGGACCGCAGCCGCGATCGGGCAACCGGTGGTTTTGGCCTGGGTTTGGCCATCAGCAGGCGAGCCCTGGAAGCCCAGGGCGGCACCTTGAATGTTGAGCAATCGCCGTTGGGCGGGGCGCGTTTCAAGCTGTGGTTGCCAGTCTGACGCAACGTAGCGCGGGCGAACCCGCGCTTTGCTTTAGATCGAGCGGCGTTGTCGGCTGACGTGTTTCAAGCCTTCAAGCACCAGGACCGCCACGGCCAGCCAGATCGGCCCATAGGTCAGCCATTGGCCTTCTTCCAGGCTATCGCCCAGCAACAGGGCGACGGCCACCAGCAGCACCGGCTCAACGTAGCTGAGCAGTCCAAACAGGCTGAAGGGCAGCAAGCGGCTGGCGAGAATAT
Organism: Pseudomonas helleri; assembly: GCF_045830615.1. Taxonomy (NCBI): domain Bacteria; kingdom Pseudomonadati; phylum Pseudomonadota; class Gammaproteobacteria; order Pseudomonadales; family Pseudomonadaceae; genus Pseudomonas; species Pseudomonas helleri. Next base: position 2,641,909 of record NZ_CP174501.1, read on the forward strand.
AAGAAAAGCCGGCGGCCGCACTGATGATCCCCATCAAAGGCACCAGCCAATACAGTGCCTGGCGCTGCGCATCGAGGTCTACATGCTGGCCCGCCAGCACAAACCACAGCGCAACCGGCACCATCAACAGCATGTCCAGCCACAGACCGCCCAGGTTATCGATGCCGATTTTCTTGCGCAGCACGAAGTACATCGGGTAGCCGATGGCCACAACCAGTGTTGTCCAGGAGAACCCGCCGGTGCGGTACAACTCGTTCGCCACGCCAATCACGGCCAGGGCGGTGGCTATTTTCTGCAAATGCGAGAGATGCTCGCCGTAGACAATGCGCCCGGTGAGAATCATGGTCAGCGGCAGCAGAAAGTAACCCAATGACACATCCAGGCCGTGCCCGTTGAGTGGCCCCCACATAAACATCCATAGCTGCACGCCGACCAGAAAGCTGGTAATCAGCACGCAAGGAATTAGTAGAAGTTTGTCTCGTAAGCGATTGAAAATTATGGGAACCCATTTCCAATCACCAGAGAAGCAGATAAACAGAGTCATGAAGGGCAGCGAGATCAGTATTCGCCAGCCGAAGATTTCCTGGCCATCAAGCGGCCAAAGCAGGGAAGTGAAGTAGTACAGGACGCCAAACAAGCACGAAGCCAAAATCGATAAAACAATACCTTTAGACACAACAACCTCAATGGATCTACAGCGTTACTCATGAGAGTGGGCACATAGATTGAGGTTGTTGGAGGTCGTTGGCAAATCCCTTTTAAACCAGTGACTTGGCTCAAAGACTTACAGAAAACGATCAAACTCTAAAAGTCCAAGCAAATACTGGGCCAAAGTCGTTTTAAACGAGTGTTCGTGTTTTTCGAAAAAGTGATTAACGGTAGTGTGTGCCACACCCGGACAGGCTCAAACGTTACACAGAGCGACGTTGGCGCACCAAGTGTTTAAACCCTTCGAAGATCAGCACCATCACCGCCAGCCAGATCGGGATGTACGTCAGCCATTGGCCTGAGTTGATGCTTTCGCCCAGCAGAAGGGCCACAAGGACCAACAACACCGGTTCAACATAGCTGAGCAAGCCAAACAGGCTGAACGGCAGCATCCGGCTGGCAATGATGTAGCTGATCAGGGCCAGGGCACTGATGCCGCCCAGAATCGGGATTAGCACATAGAGTGCTGCTCGCTCGCTGGCCACGTCGAAACCGTGTTCGCCGCTTTGCACGAACCACCAGGCAATCGGGATCAGCAACAGCATGTCAAACCACAAACCGCCGAGGTTGTCGGTCGCCATGCGTTTGCGCAGCACGAAATACACCGGGTAACCAATGGCCACCAGCAGCGTGGTCCATGAGAACCCGCCCACGCGATAGACCTCGTTGGCCACACCGATGGTGGCCAGGGCAGCAGCGATTTTTTGCAAGTGCGACAAGTGCTCGCCAAACACGATGCGCGCGGTCAGCAGCATGGTCAGCGGCAGCAAAAAGTACCCCAGCGACACATCCAGGCTATGCCCGTTAAGCGGCGCCCACAGGAACAGCCAGAGTTGCACCCCAACCAGCGCGCTGGAAGCCGCCAGCACGCCCCACAACCGAGGCTGCTTGCGCAGGCGGGAGAAGATCACCGGGACGTGTCGCCAGTCACCCGAGAAAAACATGAACAGCGTCATGCATGGCAGCGTCAGAAGCATCCGCCAACCGAATATCTCAGCCCCGCTCAGGGGCCACAGCATGGACGTGTAGTAATACATGACACCGAACAGGCTCGATGCCAGAACCGATAAAACAATACCTTTGGACACAACAGCCTCGTTGAAACGCACTTTATGATTTTTAGGAAGTGCATAGCTTGAGGCTATGGAAGGTGCAGGGCAATAACATAAAGGAGGTAGGGGTTTGTTCCCGCAGGGTTAACCGATTCAGTCGCGGTAAAACACTTGCACCAGGTGATAGCCAAATTTGCTCTTCACCGGGCCGTGCACCACGCGCAGCGGCTTTTTGAAGATGATCTGATCAATCACCCCGACCATCTGCCCCGGACGCACTTCGCCCAAGTCACCCCCGCGCTTGCCTGACGGGCAGGTCGAGAACTTTTTTGCCAGCACATCGAAGGCTTCGCCTTTGGCAATGCGCTGCTTGAGCGACTCGGCTTCTTCGGCCTTCTTGACCAAAATGTGACGGGCTTGAGCTTTCATGGGGCAGATACCTTGCAACTGTGGGGCTTTTTACGAGGGCGCGGATTATGCCTGAGTTTTCTCCAGGTAGCGCGGCAAGTGCAAGCGCACGCGGGTGCCGGAGCCGCTTTCGCTGATGATACTGACGTGCCCGCCGGACTGCTGGGCAAAGCCGTAGATCATCGACAGGCCCAGACCGGTGCCTTGGCCCACCGGCTTGGTGGTAAAGAACGGGTCAAAGGCCTTGGCAAGAATTTGCGGAGTCATGCCTGCACCGTTGTCGCTGACTTCAAACATCACATACTCGCCGGCCTTGATCGGCTCAAGCGTGCTGGACTGGCTGTCCGTGAGGTAGGTGTTGGCGGTACGCACGACCAGCTCGCCGCCGTCTGGCATGGCGTCACGGGCATTGATAATCAGGTTGAGCAGGGCGCTTTCGAGCTGGCCGCTGTCAGTGTTCACGGCCCAGACGTCTTCGCCCAGTTCGACGTGCAAATCAATGTTGGCCCCTTTGGTACTGCTGAACAGCGCTTGCAGTGAGCTGACCAGTTGGTTGGGATCCAGCGGCCTGCGGTCCAGTGATTGGCGCCTGGAAAACGACAGCAATCGGTGCGTCAGGGCCGCTGCACGCTGTGCCGAAGACACCGCTGCGTCGGTAAAACGACCCACTTCAGTGATCCGCCCGGCCGCGATGTAACGCTTCATCAAGTCCAGGCTGCCGAGAATCCCGGTGAGCATATTGTTGAAATCGTGGGCGATACCGCCGGTTAACTGGCCCACAGCTTCCATTTTTTGGGCATGCCGCAAGGCCTCTTCGGCCCGTTCACGCTCGTGCATCTCACGTTGCAGTTGCGCGTTGGCTTCGGCCAATGCCTGGGTGCGCTGCGCAACGCGCTCCTCAAGGGTTTCATTGAGGTTGAGCAGCGCTTGTTCGGTTTTTTTACGCTCGGTGATGTCCAGCGCCGCGCCCATAAAGCGTTGAGCACTGCCATGGCCGCCGGAAAAACAACGGCCCCGGGCAAAAATCCAGCGCACCTTGCCGTCCAGGTTCTGCAGGCGATATTCCTGGGCATACTCGCCGTTGCGGGTCACGCAGTCCTTGATCGTACGGGTCAGCAGTGCGCGGTCATCAGGGTGCACGCCTTGCAGGTAGGCGGTGATCTGCAATTGCCCGGAAAGCTGCGGCTCAATGCCGTGCATTTGCGCGAAGCGGCTGTCGGTCACAAACAGGTCCTGGTCAATGTTCCAGTCCCAAGTGCCGACGCCGTTGGTGGCGGTCAGTGCCAGTTGCAGACGCTCTTCAGTGTCATGCTGGGCTTTGCGGCTGGCCAGCGAGCGTTGGCGCAACTTGATGGCGGTGCGCCTGCGGCGCGAGGTCTTGACTGCCGTCATCAGGATGCCCGCCACGTTGCCTTGCTCGTCGTGAACCGGGCTGAAGGTCAGGTCCAGCCACAGTTCGGTGGCGTGCTTCTGGTCCGGATAAAGGAAGTACTGGTCCAGGTACGAGCGGCTTTGCCCGGCCCATACCGAAGCAATCACCGGTCGACTGAACTCTGCGTATTCCGGCCAGCTGAAATGCAGCGGCTGAGCAAAGCCTGCCGGGTGCTTGTTGCCCGCCAGTGCGGCAAAACTGTCGTTGTAGATTTGCGTCAGTTCTTCGCCCCACAGCAACAACATTGGCATGGGTGAGTGCATGACCATTTGTGCACTGGTGCGCAGGCTTTGCGGCCAGTCAGTGATCTGGCCCAAAGGGCTGCGTGCCAACGCCGTGAGTTGGCGGGTGGTAAAAACGGCGCTCATGGATAAGTCCCGAGTGTGAAGCTAAAAGAAGTGTATTTAATGCCGGATAGCGGCTAAAGGCTATTAATGATCTTTAAAAGCCCATGCTTGAGCGTGCGACTAAGGTCCAATGAGTGTCGAGCTTAGCCTTTCGTACAATTGCGCCCCGTTTTTGCAGGCAAGGGATTCGCTTCGGTATTTCACCGCAGGTGCGACGTCCCTTGTTTTTGTTGCGCGAAAGATTCGCTGCTGGAGCATGGTCATGGTTCATCCTTTTTCATCGTTGAAGCAAAGCCGCATGGCGCGTATGAGTGCACTGGCCGTGTGTGCCGGTTTCGCTGCCCAGACGCAGGCCGGCGGTTTTTTTGAAGACAGCAGCGGCTCGCTGGAGTCGCGCACGGTGTACTTCAACCGCGACTTTCGCGATGGCAGCAGTTCAAGCCCTCAAGGCGCTTCCAAGCGCGATGAGACGGCGCAAGGCTTTATCCTCAACCTGCAATCGGGCTACACCGAAGGCACCGTCGGCTTTGGCCTCGATGCGCTGGGCATGCTGGGGATCAAGTTGGACTCCAGCCCGGCCAACAGTAACAGCGGCCTGCTGCCTTCGACCGGCAGCGATCCGCGTCGTTCCAAAGATCAATACGCCAAAGGTGGCCTGACCGCCAAAATGCGTGTTTCCAAGACCGTGCTCAAGTACGGCACCTTGCTGCCTGACCTGCCGTTGCTCAAGTACAACGACGGCCGTTTGCTGCCCAATATCTTCAACGGCGCGATGCTGGAATCCCAGGAAATCAAAGACCTGAAGTTCATGGCTTCGCGGCTGGACCGCTACACCGCACGGGACTCTACCGACTCCCAGGATCTGCGACTGAACTGCAAAAACAAGCGTTATGCCTGCAACATCACGGCTGACCATTTCACGATGTACGGCCTCGATTACAAGGTTAACGAGCAACTGACGGCGCAGTACCACTACGCTGAGCTGCAAGACATTTACCGTCAGCAGTTCATTGGCCTGTTGGCCAAGCAGCCGATGGGGCCGGGTGTACTGGCCGCCGATGTGCGCTTGCTAAAAAGCGATGACAGCGGCTCGTCCAGAGCCGGGACCATCGATAACCGCGCCTTTGGCACTTTGCTGTCTTACTCCTTGGGCGGTCATAAGTTCGCTGCCGGTTGGCAGACCCTGAACGGCAAGACCTCAATGCCGTACCTGGATGGGACCAATCCGTACCTGGTCAACTATGTTCAGGTCAACGATTTCGCCAACGCGCAAGAGCGTTCGTGGCAACTGCGTTACGACTATGACTTCAAGGCCATGGGCATCGACGGTTTGTCCTTCATGACCCGTTACGTGAACGGCGACAACATCAAAGTGGTTGGCCGCAACGAAGAAGGCAAAGAGTGGGAACGCGACAGCGAGCTCAAATATGTGGTGCAGAGCGGCCTCTTCAAAGACGTCAGCGTGCGCTTCAGAAATGCGACCTACCGCACCAACTATTCGAAATTCGCCCGCGACGTCGACGAAACACGACTGATCGTCGGCTATAACCTGTCGATCTGGTAACCATCCCTCCCTGTAGGAGCGAGCTTGCCTCGCGAGCTTTTAAAGATCAAAAGATCGCGAGGCAAGCTCGCTCCTACAAGAGATGTATTAATCCAATTGGTGCCTGTACGGCAAATCCGGCCCGGTTTTGCTGCAGGTCAGTGCCGCCGCACGGCACGCAAAATCGAGCAGGGCGGCGATGTCCGCTTTGCTCAACTGCTGCAAACCTTCGATTGAATCCCGTTGCTGCTCGGTCAGCCAGGCAATGACCGCTGCCTGAAAAGTGTCACCGGCACCCACGGTATCGGCCACGGTCACTGACTGCGCTGGCAGCGAATACTGCCCGTGTTCGCGACTGAACACGCTTGCGCCCTGGGCACCCCGGGTCAAAAACACTAACTGACAACGCTGACTCAACCAGGATTGCGCGATCTGCTGCGGATCTTGTCCCGGATACAGCAACTCAAGGTCTTCATCGCTGACCTTAATCAGGTCGGCATAGGGGATCAGTTGCTTGATCCGCTGGCGCCACACCTCGATATCAGGCTCAGGGTTGAGCCGCACGTTCGGGTCAAGGCTGATCAGGCGCTTGCCGCTTTCGCGTTGCACCAAGGCCAGTAACGTATCGGCAATCGGTTGCACCACCAGCGAGAACGAACCGACGTGTACTCCACGTATCTGCGGCCCCAACGTTGGCAGGTGCTGCACGTGCAGTTGCCGGTCGGCACAGCCTTCTCCGCGAAAGCTGTAGTTGGGCACGCCATTGGCATCCAGCGCGACCATGGCCAGGGTGGTGGGTGCATCGATCTCCCACCAATACTGATCCGTCACGCCTTCGTTGAGCAGGACCTGTTTCAGGCGTTTGCCAAGATAGTCCGTGGAAAGCCCGGCAAACAACCCGGCTTCTACGCTCAGTCGACGCAAGCCCACGGCCACGTTGAAGGGCGAACCACCGGCAATCGCATTAAAGCCGACTTTATTCGGCAAGCCGGCCGTGTCCGCCTGGGCAAAAAAATCAAATAACGCTTCACCGCATACCAGGTACATAAGTCTCACTCGGTTAAGGCGCTTACCTGCTCTCGGTAGCGCTGATAAGCCTGTTCATAGGCGAGGACATGGGTCGGGTCGGGGTGTGTCTGGCTGTTTGACTCTAGCCGCACGCAACGTTGGCAGAGGTCTTCAAGGGTCTCGGCACCTGCGCTGACACACCATGCCGCCTGAATGGCCGCCCCCAGTGCCGCCGCTTCGCTTTGCTCGGTACAGACCACCGGGGTGCTCATGATGTCGGCCACCATCTGGCGCCACAGTGCGCTTTTGGAGCCGCCGCCAACCAGGCGGATGGCCTGGCTTTGCAGGCCGTTACGGCGCAATAAATCCAGACCGTAACGCAAACCAAAGGTGGTGCCTTCGATGACGGCGCGGCACAGATTGGCCTGGGTCATATTGGTCAGGGTCAAGCCCTGAACACTGCCGGTGGCATGGGGCAGGGCGGGCACCCGTTCACCGTTCAAAAACGGCAGCATGCTGACCCCGTCGGCGCCAATCGGGGCTTGGCTGGCCAGCGTATTAAAGGCCTCGACGGACAACCCGAACAAGTCACGAACAGCGCTGGTGGCGTTGGTCAGGTTGAGGGTGCAAATCAGCGGCAGCCAGCCGCCGCTGGAGGAACAAAAGCTCGCCACCGAGGCATCCGGGCTGATCTGCGCTTGCGCATTAAATGCGTACACGGTGCCCGACGAGCCGAGGCTCATGGTGATGATCCCGGGGCTGATATTACCCGTACCGATGGCGCCCAGCATGTTGTCGCCGCCACCGCTGGACACTACGGCATTCGGGTTAAGGCCCAGCAAGTGGGCGACGTGCGGGCGCAGTGTGCCGACCGCTTGATGGGGTTCCAGCAACTGCGGCAGCGCCTGTTCCAGACCCCCGCTGGGGTCGATGTGGCGCAAGATGCCGAGGTCCCACTGGCGGGTTCGCACATTGAAATAACCGGTGCCGGAAGCGTCGCCATATTCACTGCAATAGCGCCCCGTCAGCCAGAAATTCAGGTAATCGTGGGGCAGCAAAATATGTGCGGTCTGTTCAAGTACCTGCGGATGGTGACGGCGTGTCCAGAGCAGTTTGGACACGGTATAACCCGGTGCAATCACCAGCCCCAAGCGTTCCAGCGAACCGGTATCACCGCCCAGCCAGTCCAGCAATTGTTGGTTTTCGGCGCTGGACTCGGTGTCACACCAGAGTTTGGCCGGGCGCAGGACATTACCGTCTGCGTCGAGCAATACCAGCCCGTGCTGTTGGCCGCTAACGCCGATGCCTTGAATCTGCAGGCCGCTGACCCCGGCGTTGTTCAGGGCCTGGCGGGTGGCGATCTGCAAGGCCTCAAGCCATTGCCCGGTGTCTTGCTCGCGACGCCCGTTTTCGCCCTGGATTAATGTATGCGCGCCAGTCCCCAGCCCCAGCACCTGGCCGGACTGGCTGTCGAGGACCAGGGCTTTTGTGCCCTGGGTGCCGCAATCGATGCCCAGGTATAAATGCTTCATAGAAACCTAACCTTGCAGTACGTGTGGTCGCGGATGAGGGCGGGGAATAGGCGCTTTTACAGCCGCGCCACAATCTCCAGCGTCCCGCTTACGCCCACTTCACGCAAACTGTTGAGGCACCACTCAAACGCCGCCACAAACTCGGCCGACTGCGCGATTGCCGTGCCAAAAATCTCCTCAACCCCCAGCAGGCGCTGCACGATCAGTTCGTCGTCAGCCACCAGCGCCTGGCAGAACTCAGCACGCGGGTCCGGAATGGCATAGGTTTGCCCGTTTTCATCAACCCCCTTGAGGTACAACGCCCACGCCGCGACCACCAAGGCGGCACGCTTCAATTCAGCGCCGTCGGCAATCAGGCGATTGATCGTCGGCACGGTGAATTTAGGGAATTTCGACGAGCCGTCAGAACACACGCGCTCCAACTGGTCGGCAATCGCCTGATTGGAGAAGCGCTGCACCAACGTGTTTTTGTAGGCCGTAAGGTCAATGCCCGGCACAGGAGCCAGTTGCGGGGTAACGTCTTTGTCCATATAGGCACGCATGTACGCCACAAACAGCGGGTCGTTCATGGTGTCGTGGACGAAGCGATAGCCCTTCAAAAAGCCCAGGTACGTCAGCGCCAGATGGCTGCCGTTGAGCAGTTTGATCTTCATTTCTTCATAGGGCGTGACGTCATCGGTGAGCTGTACGCCCACCGTTTCCCAGGCGGGGCGGCCGTTGCTGAACTTGTCCTCCAGTACCCATTGAATAAACGGTTCGCACACCACCGGCCAGGCATCGTCGATGCCCAATTGGTCATGCAGTTGCAAACGGTGGGCGTTGCTGGTCATGGGCGTGATGCGATCGACCATTGCATTGGGGAAGCTGACGTTGGCGGCGATCCAGTCGTGCAAGTCCGGGTTGCTCAATGCGGCGAAGGCCAGCAGGGCTTTGCGGGCCACATTGCCGTTATGCGGCAGGTTATCGCACGACATCACGGTAAAGGCCGGGGTGTGGTTGGCGCGGCGTTGGGCGAGGGCGGCACACAACACGCCAAACACCGTGCGCGGTGCGTGCGGCTGGGCCAGGTCCTGCTGAATCTGCGGCAACTGAGCCATAAACTCGCCGGTGCTGTCGTCGATGCAGTAGCCACCTTCGGTGATGGTCAGCGAGACGATGCGGATGCGCGGGCTGGCCAGTTTGTCGATCACCGCCTGGATGCTGTCTTCGGCCAGCAGCATGTTGCTGATCGAGCCGATGATGCGGCTTTGCGTGTCGTCGCTGTCGCCCAGTTCGAACAAGGTATAGAGGTAGTCCTGGCCTGCCAGGTCGTCACGCACTTTGCGGTCTTCGGGGCGCAGGCCGATGCCGCAGATGCTCCAGTCCAGATCGCGCCCTTGATCCATTAGCGCATCGGTATAAAACGCCTGATGCGCGCGGTGAAAGCCGCCGACCCCGAAGTGCGCGATGCCGTGCTGCGTGTAGCTGTCGAGGTAGGTTGGCTTGGCCACTTTTGGGGTCAGGTTGTCGAGGTTACGACGGTTCAATTTCATGGGTGCGATCTCAAAAAAAGCGCGTCAGAGTCAGGCAGCAGCACGCAAGGAGCGGCTTATGGCCAGCCCTTGGGCATCAAATAAATGGCAATGTTCACTGTCCAGATGCAGGTGCAATTGCTCGCCGTACTGGCTCGCCATGTCACCGCGAATACGCATGGTCAGGGGTTCGCCACAGGCAGTGATCACATGGCAATAGGTGTCGCTGCCCAGGCGCTCACCGACGTCAGCGGTGACCGTCAGGGTGCAGTCCCCGGGCTTGGCCAGGTTCAGGTGCTCGGGGCGAATGCCCAGTGTCACCTCACTGCCCAGGCTCAGCGAAGGGCCGATTAAAGGCAGTTGAATGCGCGTGCCCGCATCCAGCGCGACTTCGCAGCCTTGGCTATCGAGGCGGCTGATTTTGCCTTTCAAAAAGCCCATTTTCGGCGTGCCGAGAAAGCCTGCGACAAACAGGTTGACCGGGTGGTGATACAGCTCCAGCGGCGAGCCGACCTGTTCGATTTTACCGGCGTTGAGCACCACTACCTTGTCGGCCAGGGTCATGGCTTCAACCTGATCGTGGGTCACGTAAATCATCGTGGCTTGCAGTTCCTGATGCAGGCGCGCCAGTTCCAGGCGCATTTGCACCCGCAGTGCTGCATCCAGGTTGGACAGCGGCTCGTCAAACAGGAAAATCTTCGGGTTGCGCACAATCGCCCGGCCAATGGCCACGCGCTGGCGTTGCCCGCCGGACAACTGCTTGGGCTTGCGCTCAAGCAAGGGCGCAAGTTCAAGGATGCGCGCCGCTTCGTTGACCTTTTTCTCGACGTCGGCCTTGGGCACTCCCGCCAGATCCAGCGCAAACGACATGTTCTTGCGCACGGTCATGTGCGGGTACAGCGCGTAGGTCTGGAACACCATCGCCAGGTCACGCTTGGCCGGGCTGACTTCGGTGATGTCACGCCCGTCCAGGGAGATAGTCCCGCCGGTGACTTCTTCAAGCCCGGCAATCAGGCGCAGCAGGGTCGATTTACCGCAGCCCGACGGGCCGACAAACACCACGAATTCACGGTCATTCACTTCAAGGTCAATGCCCTTGATGATCGACAGCCCTTCGAAACCTTTTTGCAAATTCTTGATTTTCAGGTTGGCCATGTTGAGCCTCCAGTCGTTATTTTTATTTAACAGCGCCGAAAGACAAGCCGCGCACCAGTTGCTTCTGGCAGATCCAGCCGAAAATCAGGATCGGCGCGCAGGCCAAGGTCGAGACGGCCGACAATTTGGCCCAGAACAACCCTTCAGGGCTTGAATAAGAGGCGATCAGGGCGGTCAGCGGTGCAGCGCTGGAGGACGTCAGGTTCAGCGACCAGAAGGCTTCGTTCCAGCACAGAATCAGCGACAGCAACAAGGTCGACGCCAGGCCACCCTTGCTGATGGGCAGCAGCACGCGAATCACCTCTTGCCACAGAGTGGCGCCGTCCAGCCGGGCGGCTTCGAGGATGTCTTTGGGGATGTCCTTGAAGTAGGTGTAAATCATCCAGACCACAATCGGCAGGTTGATCAAGGTGTAGATGATGATCAGCGCGACGCGGGTGTCGAGCAGGCCAAAAGTCTTGGCCAGCAGGTAAATCGGCATCAGCACGCCCACCGGCGGCAACATCTTGGTGGAGAGCATCCACAGCAGCGTGCCTTTGGTCCGCTTGGTTTCGTAGAACGCCATGGAGTAGGCGGCCGGGATCGCGATCAACATGCAGAGCAGGGTCGCGGTGAACGAGATCACCACCGAGTTCCAGGCAAAGTGAAAGTAGCCACTGCGCTGCTCAATGTGCAGGTAGTTTTCCAGCGTCGGGGTGAAGATAAACTGCGGCGGTGAGGCAAACGCGTCGAGTTCGGTCTTGAAGCTGGTCAGCACCATCCAGAAGATCGGGAAGAAAATCAGGATCGCGATGGCCCAGGCCAGGGTGCCGAGCAGCACGCTTTGCAGACGGCGGGATTGTTGGAGTGTCATCACGTGATCCTCACGACTTGTCTGTCAGGTTTTTGCCCAACATGCGCACCAGAATAATGGCGGCGATGTTGGCAATAACCACGGCGATCAACCCACCGGCCGACGCCATGCCGACGTCGAACTGCACCAGTGCCTGGTTGTAGATCAGGTAGGCGAGGTTGGTCGAGGCGTAGCCGGGGCCGCCGTTGGTGGTGGTGAAGATTTCGGCGAACACCGACAGCAGGAAGATGGTTTCAATCATCACCACCACGGCAATCGGGCGGGCCAGATGCGGCAGGGTCAGGTGCCAGAAAATCGCAATCGGCCCCGCGCCATCGAGGCGGGCGGCTTCTTTTTGCTCTTGGTCCAGCGACTGCATGGCGGTCATCAGGATCAGGATGGCGAACGGCAACCACTGCCACGAAACAATGATGATGATCGACAGCAGCGGGTAATGCGCCAGCCAGTCAATCGGCTGGGCGCCGAAGAACTTCCAGACGGCCGCGAGAATCCCTGACACCGGGTGAAAAATCAGGTTCTTCCAGATCAGCGCGCCCACCGTGGGCATGATGAAAAAGGGTGAAATGAGCAATATCCGGACAATGCCGCGGCCCATGAACTCAGTGGCTTCCAGCAGGGCACTGATCAACACGCCGAAGACCACGCTGATCAACAACACGCTGCCGACCAGCAGCAAGGTGTTGGTGGCGCCCGGCAAAAAGCCCGAGTCGGTCAGGAAGTAGGTGAAGTTTTCCAGCCCGACAAACTGGTTTTCGCCGGGGTAGAGCAAGTTGTAGCGAATCAGCGAAAAGTACAGGGTCATGCCCAGCGGCACGATCATCCACAGCAGCAACAGCGCCACGGAGGGTGAGACCAGAAACCAGCCGGGGTTGAGTAGCCGTGATTTACGCACCTGCGGCGGGGCGTCAATCGCTGTCGTAACAGTCGAAGTTGTCATGGTAAGTACCTGAAAAATAACGCAAAGCGTTTGTGGGAGCGGGCTTGCTCGCGATCGCATCACCTCAGTGAATCAGGTGTGCCGAGTTGCCTGTATCGCGAGCAAGCCCGCTCCCACAAGGTTTTGGCGTTGGGTCGACTACTTGGGATAGCCCGCACGTTTCATTTCGCGCTCAGTGGATTGCTGGGCGGCCGCCAGGGCTTGGTCCACCGTGGTCTGGCTAATCAGCGCTGCCGAGAACAATTTGCCGACCTGGGTGCCGATGGCCTGGAACTCAGGAATCGTCACCAACTGAATGCCCACATAGGGCACAGGTTTGAGGGTCGGGTCTTTGGGGTTGGCGGCTTTGAGCGACTCCAGCGTGACCTTGGCAAATGGCGCGGCCTGCAGGTAGGCGTCGGTGTAGGTCGAGTTGCGCGTGCCCGGCGGCACATTGGCGATGCCGTCTTTTTCAGCCACTAAAGCGCCGTACTCCTTGGAAGTTGCCCAGGTGCTGAAAGTTTTTGCGGCGTCTTTGGCTTTGGAGCTGGTGGGAATGGCCAGTGCCCAGGAGTAAAGCCAGGCGCTACCTTTGTCGGTGACTTGATGCGGGGCAAAGGTGAAGCCGACATGGTCAGCAACTTTGCTCTGGGTTTTGTCAGTGACAAATGACCCGGCGACGCTGGCGTCAACCCAGATCGCGCATTTACCGCTGTTGAACAGTGCCAGGTTTTCGTTAAAACCATTACTGGTCGCACCCGGAGGGCCGGACTCCTTCATTGTGTTGACGTAGAAGTTCAGGGCGTTCTTCCATTCAGGGCCGGTAAATTCTGGCTGCCACTTCTCATCGAACCAGCGCGCGCCGTAGGCGTTGGCCACGGTGCCGATCAGGGCCATGTTCTCGCCCCAGCCAGCTTTGCCGCGCAGACAAATGCCGTATTGCTCCTTATCGGGTTTGTTCAGTTGTTTGGCAAAGCCTGCGATCTGTTCCCAGGTCGGGTGCTCAGGCATGGTCAGACCTGCCTCTTTGAACAGATCGGTACGGTAATAGGTCATGGAGCTTTCGGCGTAAAACGGCAGGGCGTAGAGCGTGCCGTTGACTGACAAACCGTCACGTACTGACGGGAACACGTCTTCGATGGCATACGTGGCGGGCAGGTCGGTCATGGGTTCAAGCCAGCCTTTGGCGCCCCACAGTGCGGCTTCGTACATGCCAATGGTCAGTACGTCGAACTGGCCGCCCTGGGTCGCAATATCGGTGGTCAGGCGCTGACGCAGGACGTTCTCTTCGAGGACGACCCAGTTGAGCTTGATATCGGGGTGTTCGCTCTCGAAGGTTTTCGCGAGCTTTTGCATACGGATCATGTCGCTGTTGTTGACCGTGGCGATGGTCAGGGTTTGCGCGCCCAAGGCGATGCCGCTGAGGGTCATGCAAGTCGCCACACATAACGCTTTGACAGGAATATTCATTGAGCACTCCTCTTCATCGGCCAGGCGGCTTTTGAAGGACGGTTATTGTTTTTATAGCTGCCGGTCCAGAGACCTGCACGTAGGCTGATTACAGCCCTCAATCACCGTCGTGACAAAGCTTTGGAAACACTTGAACCGATACTATTTTGCACTGCGCTGGCGTTCACCCGGCAGCGGCTGGTTTTGCTCGGTCAAACGCTGGACCGCAAGGCGCCGATAGTGTGATGGAGTCATGCCTTTGAGCTGCTGAAAACGCCGGTTGAAGTTGGAAATATTGTTGAATCCGGACTCAAAACAGACGTCGGTGACGGCTTTTTCGCCATCGGCCAGCAACTCGCAGGATTTGCTGATGCGCAAACGGTTCACAAACTCGATAAAACAACGCCCGGTGGCCTGTTTGAACACCCGCGAGAAATAGGTCGGTTTCATGCCCATGTACGCGGCTACTTCTTCCAGGGTCAGCTCGCGGGCGTAGTGAGTAAAAATATAATCCACGGCGCGGTTGGTACGGTCGATGGTCTGCTCGTCAGCCAAGTGCCCGGCCTTCACACCTGACAACAACTGATAATCGTCGCAGTCGGCCAGCAACTGCAGCAGGATCAAAAAATGCCCCAGACGGGTGGTGCCGGTGGCGTCAGCAATGGCCTGCATCAGGTCGACCGCCCGGCGAATGGTTTTAGCGCAACGAAACTCGATGCCGTACTGCGCCCGCTCAAGCATCGGGGTCAGGGCTTTTAGCTCGGTGAACACAGTGCTCGCGTTTTCGAGCATTTCATCGGTGAAGTTGACCAGCATGTCGCGCAGGGGCACCACTTCATCCTCGCCCACCTGGCTGATCCAGTTGTGGGGCAGATTGGGCCCGGTCAGAAACAGTGTTTCAGGGTAAAAATTGCCGATATAGTCGCCGACAAACACTTTGCCGCTGCTGGCCACAATCAGGTGCAGCTCGTATTCCTTGTGGAAGTGCCAGCGGACCAAGGGGCAGGGGAAGCCATGCTGGCGATAAATGATCGACAAGCCGTTATGGTCGTCCATCAGTTCGTAGGAAGGGTCGGTAGCTCTGACGAGTCGCGTCATGATTTCGCGCTTATTCGGATTGTTATGGGGCGATCATGCCGCCTTATCTAAATTCCTACCAGCTACGGTTATTACTCCGTCGCAATCGAGGCGACGTTCTGTACGCATAGGGCCTGGTTCAATGAAAACACTGTTACTGATCGGCATCGGCGCGGGTGACCCGGAGCACATCACCGTCCAGGCGATTAACGCCCTTAACCGCGCATCGGTGTTTTTTGTGCTGGACAAGGGCCAGACCACTGAAGATCTGGTGCGCCTGCGTCTGGAAATCTGCGAACGCTATATCCGCGAACCCGCGTACCGCGTGGTACAGGTCAGTGATCCGCAGCGTGATAGCTCAACGCCTTCCTACACCCAGGGCGTGGAAGACTGGCATGAGCAGCGCGCCGAAGTGTTCCAGCGCCTGATTGAAGATGAACTGGCCGAGGGCGAGTCGGGGGCGTTTCTGTTATGGGGCGAGCCGGGGTTGTATGACAGTACGCTGCGTATTCTTGAGCGGGTGCGGGCGAATGGCTGCACCGGCTTCGACTACGAAGTGATCCCCGGCATCAGCAGTGTGCAGGCATTGGCGGCGCGCCATCGCGTGCCCTTGAACGGTATTGGCCAGCCGATACGTATCACCACCGGGCGACGACTGACCGCCGCAGACCTGGACAACGTGGTGGTGATGCTCGATGCCCACTGCGCGTTTCAGGCGTTTACCCAGGAAAACCTCGATATCTATTGGGGCGCTTACCTGGGCACCGCCGATGAAATCCTGATTGCCGGCAAGCTCGCTGACGTTTGCGAGCAGATCAAACACACCCGTGAAGCGGCGAGGCAGCGCAAAGGCTGGATCATGGACACTTACTTGCTGCGCCGGTGCCTTGCACCCGAATTATGAGGTGAGTGGCCTGGCGCTGTTTTTCGCCTCGATCCACTGCGACATGTATTGCGTACTTTTATGCTGATGATGACGCAGCATGGCGCCGGTGAAGTTGTTGCGCCGATGCAGCTCAAGCCCGGCGCGGCACGCGTTGATTCGTTGCACCAGCGCCGGGCCATGGTCGCTTTGCAGGTAGCGCGCCTGGAGCAGTGCCTGGCCGTTTTGCTGGGCGTTCTGCCAGGCCTGCGGGTTTTGATACAGCTCAAGCGCGGCGGCAGCAATGGCACTGGCGCTCTGTTCAATGGCCCCGGCCCACGGCATGTCACCGTGCATGCCTTCGGCGCCGATCGGGGTCGTCACGTTGGGCGTACCGCACAGCATGGCGTCGGCAATTTTGCCTTTGATCCCGGCGCCAAAGCGCAGCGGCGCGAGGCAGATGCGGGCGCTGCTCATTACGGCCAGCGCGTCTTCGGCCCAGTTCAACACGTGAAAACCTTGCTTGGGGTTATGCAAGGCCGTGGCTTTGGGCGGTGTGTAGGCACCGTAGATATGCAACTGGGCATCGGGCAACTGCTGGCGGATCAGCGGCCAGACCTGAGTTTTCATCCATAGCACCGCGTCCCAGTTGGGCGCATGGCGAAAGTTGCCAATGCTCAAGAAGTGCTGGCGTTGCTCAAACGGCACGAACTCGGTCGGCACCTTGTCAACCATCAGCGGGCACCAGTGCAACAAGGCGGCGGGCACGTGGAATTGCTCGACCAGCAGATCAATCTCGTATTCAGAAATCATCAGGTTCAGGTCGCTGCGATAGATGGCGGCAATTTCTCGCTGCGCCAAATCGGCATCGGCCATGTGTTCGAAGGTCTGCACGGGCGAGGGCGCAAACAGGCGACTGAAGTCATCCTGCTCGGGATGATCCTTTAAGTGAGCCTTGAGTTGCAGATGGCGAGCATCACGCAGGCTTTGCAGGTCTGAGGTCTCCAGCACCCGCAGGGCATTCGGACAGTGTTTTTCGACACGCCAGCCGAACTGTTCCTCCATCATGAAGCGGTCAAACAGCACGATATCCGGGGCCAGTTCACTGATAAAGGCATCAAAGCTGCTGTTATTCAGCTCGATAGCAACCTCAGCAATGCCCAGGGCCGCCAGATCAGCCTTGTGTTCGCCAATCCCGGCGGGGCTGCTGAAGGTGATGTGCCAGCCTTCCTGCAAGAAGCTCTCGATGATTTGCATCATATGCCCGCCCGCCGCCGAGGAGCGTGGCTCGGGCCACACGTAGCCAATGATCAGAACGTGGGTAGGGCGGGGCAACGACATGAGCAGATCCTTGGAACCGGGGGCGGCTGAAAAAAGGCGGCAATTGTCGCGCAGTCAGGTACGTATGACCAACTCGATTGTGGGCGTGGATAGTCGCTCAACATTGACCTGTTACAAAGCACTGCGTAGCCTTGCACCTTCGAGGTTCTTCGCCACGCGAAGCTAAGACGGGAACGCGGTATGCCGCGGCTGCCCCCGCAACTGTAAACGGTCAATAACCCTGCCAGGCCACTGCTGATTCAGCGGGAAGGCGCAGGGCAGAGGTCAGCCGCTGGCGGACTTCCAGCCGTGAGCCAGGAGACCTGCCTCGTACCAGATTCTTACTTCAACCGGGCGGGGTGATCCGGTGGCGAAGAGTAACCGCACACACCGGGCGGTTCTCGTCCCGTATGCCCGCCGCTTTGCCAAAGGGCATCCGATGAAAACACTGGCCAAAACCCCCGTCACTATCGTTACCGGCTTTCTCGGCTCGGGCAAAACCACCTTGCTGCGCCATATGCTGGACAACGCTCAAGGTCGTCGCATTGCCGTGATCGTCAACGAGTTCGGCGAGCTGGGCATCGACGGTGAAATCCTCAAGCAATGCTCCATCGGCTGCACCGAAGAAGAAGCCAACGGCCGCGTGTACGAGCTGGCCAACGGCTGCCTGTGCTGCACCGTGCAGGAAGAGTTCTTCCCGGTCATGCGCGAACTGGTTGCCCGTCGCGGCGACATCGACCACATCCTCATCGAAACCTCGGGCCTGGCCTTGCCAAAACCGTTGGTTCAAGCCTTCCAGTGGCCAGAAATCCGCAGCGCCTGCACCGTTGACGCGGTCATCACCGTGGTTGACAGCCCGGCCGTTGCCCGTGGCACCTTCGCCGCCTTCCCGGACCAGGTCGACGCACAGCGCAAACTCGACCCCAACCTGGACCACGAATCGCCATTGCACGAACTGTTTGCTGATCAACTGGCCAGTGCAGACTTGGTGATCCTCAACAAAACCGACCTGATTAACCCCGAAGACCTGGCCAAAGTTCGTGCAGAAGTCGCTGAAGAACTGCCACCGGCGGTAAAAATCATCGAAGCCAGCAGCGGTCGCCTGCCGCTAGACGTGCTGCTGGGCCTGGGCGCCGGTTCTGAAGACCATATCGACAGCCGCCACAGCCATCACGACCATCACCACGATGGCGATGATGACCACGACGATCACGACCACGACGCCTTTGACTCGATCTCCATCGAGCTGCCACAAGCAGAAGAGCGCCTGCTGCTTGACGCACTCACGGATCTGGTCGTCAAGCACGGCATTCTGCGGGTTAAGGGCTTTGCTGCCATTCCTGGCAAACCGATGCGTTTGCTGATCCAGGGCGTGGGCACGCGTTTTGACAAGCACTTCGACCGCGCCTGGCGCAGCGACGAAGCACGCACCACCAAACTGGTGCTGATCGGTCAGGACCTGGACGCAGCCTTGCTTGAGTCCACACTGCGTACAGCGTTGGGCGCTTAAACCATGCATTTGCTCAGGACCCAGCCCGGTGGCTTTGTATCGGACGACAACATTGCCGACCTAGGCCAGACCCCCGCCGAGCTGGTGATCCTGTGCAGCGGTGATTCAAGCCTTGCACTGCTCGCGGACGCCGCGCAGCAGTTGCCTGAAGATTATCCAAGCCTGCGTCTGGCTAACCCGATGCAGGTGCAAAACCACGGCTCGGTCGATCTGTATGTCGATCAGGTGCTGCAACACGCCAAAGTGATTCTGCTGTCATTGCACGGCGGCATTGGTTACTGGCGCTATGGCATCGAGCGGTTGATGCAGTTGGCCGAACGCGGCGTGACGTTGATTCTGGTGCCGGGCGATGACCGGCCCGATCCGGAGCTCAGCGCGTTGAGCACCGTACCCCCCGAACACGCCGAGCGCCTGTGGCACTTTTTACGCCAGGGCGGGCGGACAAACGCGTTGCAACTCTATCGTTGCCTGGCCAGTCTGTGGCTGGAGCGCGATTATCCGTGGGGCGAGCCACAAACCTTGCCGCGTACGGCCATCTACCACCCGCAGCACGGCAGCGCCGAACTTGCTCACTGGCAAGCCGATTGGCAAGCCGGGCAGCCGGTAGCGGCATTGCTGTTCTATCGCTCGCACTTGCAGGCGGCCAATACCGCATTTGTCGATGTGTTTTGCCAGCGCTTACAGGCGGCCGGGCTAAACCCTTTGCCGATGGCGGTGGCCAGCCTTAAAGAGCCGGGCTGTCTGGCGGTGGTACAAGATCTGCTCGATGAGGTTGATGCCGGGGTCATTTTGAATACCACCGGTTTTGCTCAATCCAGCCCGGAAGCGCCGCATCTGCGGCCGTTCCGGCGCAATATTCCGGTGATCCAGGCGATTTGCGCTCAAGACAATGAACCCGGCTGGCGCGACAGTGAACAAGGCCTGGGCCCGCGTGATTTGGCGATGCACATTGCCTTGCCCGAGCTGGATGGGCGAATCATCAGCCGCCCTATCAGCTTCAAAGACCTGGCCTGGCGCAGTGAGCGCAGCCAGTCAGACGTGGTGTGCTACCGCGCACAACCCGAGCGTATGGACTTTGTTGCCGAGCTGGCACGGCGCTGGGTTGAACTGGCCCGTGTTCCCAACGCGCAAAAACGCATTGCCCTGATTCTGGCCAATTACCCGACTCGTGATGGGCGCATTGGTAATGGCGTGGGACTTGATACCCCGGCGGCGGCGTTGAATATATTGCGCGCGTTACAGGCTCAGGGTTATCCGCTGCAAGACGACTTGCCAGCATCGGGCACCGCGTTGATTCAAGCGCTATTGGGCGGGGTCAGCAACGATCTGGACAGCCTTGACCTGCGGCCCTGCCATCAAAGTCTGGGCCTGGATGAATACTGGGCAATGTTCAATCAGTTGCCCGAAGCCAATCGCCAGGCCGTGAACGAGCGCTGGGGCACGCCGCACAACGATCCGATGTTCCGCAGTGGCCGCATGATGATTGCCGGGCTGCGTTTTGGTTTGACCTTTGTCGGCATTCAGCCTGCCCGGGGTTATCAGGTGGACGCCAGCGCGGTGTATCACGATCCGGATCTGGTGCCGCCGCACGGGTATCTGGCGTTTTACTTCTGGTTGCGCCACACCTATGGCGCCCATGCCGTGGTGCACGTGGGCAAACACGGCAATCTGGAATGGTTGCCGGGCAAAGGCGTCGGCCTGTCTGAACACTGCTGGCCGGATGCGATACTCGGCCCACTGCCCAATGTTTACCCGTTTATCGTCAACGACCCGGGCGAGGGCGCACAGGCCAAGCGGCGCACCCAGGCGGTGATCATCGACCACCTGATGCCCCCGCTGACCCGCGCCGAAACCTACGGCCCGCTGCGTGATCTGGAACTGCTGGCCGATGAATATTACGAGGCGCAGTTGCTTGACCCGCGCCGCGCCCGCGAATTGCAGGGCGATATTCTCAAGCTGGTACGCGACACCCACATTGATCGCGAGCTGCAACTGGACGACAACCTCGACAGCGATGCCGATGCGGCTATTTGGTTGCCGCGTCTGGACACCTATTTGTGCGACCTCAAAGAGTCGCAAATCCGCGACGGGCTGCATGTTTTCGGCGAATCCCCGGCCGGGCGACTGCGTATCGACACCTTGCTGGCGTTGCTGCGCATCCCCCGTGGTGATGGCCGGGGCGCCCAATCAAGTCTGTTGCGGGCATTGGCTAAAGCCTTTGAACTGAGTTTCGACCCGCTGGACTGCGCGCTGGCCGAACCCTGGACCCAGCGTCAGCCGCCGCAGCTGCAAGCCGTCAGCGAGGCGCTGTGGCGCACTGCCGGAGACACCCGTGAGCGTCTTGAGTTGTACGCTGCACAGTTAATCGAGCAAGCATTAGACGGCGGCTTGCAGTTGCCGGACAGCGACCAATGGGCTGAAGTGCGCTCGATTTTTGATGCTTTGCAGGACGTCGTCGCGCCGCGTCTGGACGCGTGCGGCCCGGCGGAGATGCAAGGTTTGCTAGATGCCCTGAACGGGCGTTTCGTACCTGCCGGGCCCAGTGGCGCCCCGAGTCGCGGGCGTCTGGATGTACTGCCCACCGGGCGTAACTTCTTTTCGGTCGATGTACGCAACCTGCCCACGACCACTGCGTGGCGGATTGGTTTTCAGTCCGCCAACCTGATTCTTGAACGCCACCTGCAAGACCATGGCGATCACTTGCGCCAACTGGGGTTGTCGGTATGGGGCACGGCGACCATGCGTACCGGCGGCGATGACATCGCCCAGGCCATGGCGCTGATGGGCGTGCGCCCGGTCTGGGCCACGGGCAGCCAGCGCGTCGATGACTTCGAGATTTTGCCGGTCAGCTTGCTCGACCGGCCTCGGGTAGACGTGACCCTGCGGGTCTCGGGGTTCTTCAGGGACGCTTTTGCCAACCTGATCCGCCTGTTTGACGCGGCGGTTCAGGCGGTGGCTGCGCTGGATGAACCGGATGACCTTAACCCGCTGGCCGCCAAAGTGCGCAGCGAACGCGAACAACTTGAACGGGACGGCCTGGCCCCGGAACTTGCAGCGCGGCAGGCGGGCTGGCGTATTTTCGGCGCCAAGCCGGGTGCCTATGGTGCAGGTGTGCAAAACGCGATTGACGGGCGCCTGTGGCAAAGCCGCGAAGATCTGGCAGAGATTTACCTCAATTGGGGCGGCTACGCCTACGGTGGCGCCGATGAAGGCACCGCTGCCCGCGGGCAGTTCGCCCAGCGCTTGAGCCAGGTGCAGGCGGTGGTCCAGAACCAGGACAACCGTGAGCATGACTTGCTCGATTCCAACGACTATTACCAGTTCCAGGGCGGTATGCTGGCGGCCGTCGAGAGCCTGAGCGGTACAACTGCGGCCAGTTACCATGGCGATCACAGCCAGCCGGACTTGCCGAAAGTACGCACGCTCAAGGAAGAGTTGAATCGGGTGATCCGTTCCCGTGCCGCTAATCCAAAGTGGATCGAAGGGGTAAAGCGTCACGGCTACAAAGGTGCGTTCGAGATGGCAGCGACGCTCGACAACCTGTTTGCGTTTGATGCGACCACCCAATTGATCGACGATCATCAGTACGCGTTGCTCGCAGATGCCTATTTGCTCGACCCGAACACCCGTGATTTCGTCCAGCAACACAACCCGCATGCCTTGCGCGACATGACCGAACGCCTGCTGGAAGCCCAGCAGCGCGGGCTCTGGAGCGAACCGGGCGACTACCGCGAGGCGCTGGAAAATCTGTTGCTGGACATTGAAGAAGACTGACTTTTGAAAGGGCTCAACCCATGACGGACACCCCGCATTTCCCGCTGTCGGCGGTGGTTGGCGCGGATTCATTGAAACTGGCGCTGTGCCTGACGGCGATTGACCCGAAAATCGGCGGTGTGTTGATCGAAGGCCCGCGGGGCATGGCCAAATCAACCTTGGCCCGTGGCCTGGCTGATGTGCTGGCCAGCGGGCCATTTGTCACCTTACCGCTGGGTGCCACAGAAGAACGGCTGGTGGGCACCCTGGATCTGGACGCTGCGCTGGGCCAGGGCAAGGCGCAGTTTTCCCCTGGCGTGCTGGCCAAGGCTGATGGCGGCGTGCTGTATGTCGATGAAGTCAACCTGCTGGCCGATCATCTGGTAGACGTGCTGCTGGACGTCGCGGCCAGCGGCATCAATGTGGTTGAGCGTGATGGTATTTCCCATCGTCACCCGGCGCGCTTTGTGCTGATCGGCACCATGAACCCCGAAGAAGGTGAACTGCGCCCGCAATTGCTCGACCGTTTTGGCCTGAACGTGGCCATGAACGGCCAGCCGCAGCCGGCAGAACGCAGTGAAATCATCCGTCGCCGGCTGGCCTTTGATAGCGACCCGCAAGGTTTTTGCGCGCACTGGGAGCAGGCACAAGACACGTTGCGCCAGCGCTGCCAGCAGGCCCGCAACAGTTTGCAGGGCATTGCGCTGGACGATGACTCGCTGGCCATCATTACTGAACGTTGCTTCGCGGCCGGCGTGGATGGCATGCGCGCCGACCTGGTCTGGCTGCGTGCCGCGAGGGCTCACGCCGCATGGCGGGGGGCGAATGCAATCAGCCTCGAAGACATTGATGCCGTGGCCGAGTTCGCCTTGCGTCATCGTCGCCGCGAACAGCCGCCTCAAGCGCCAACCCCCGAACAGCCTCAACCCCAGGATCAGTCGGCGGGAAGCTCCAGCCGTTCAGGCCAGGGCCAATGGGGTGAGTTGCCTGCGCAACCGCAAGCCATGGGCGCTCGACGTGAAGTGCCGAGCTGGCCAAAAAAGCCTTAGGCATTCGCCCTCGTACAACGGCGGGGGTGGATGCCAAACCTCAGTCGGGCACCCTTGAGCAGGGGCGGCAGGGCGCCAGTCGCCGTGCTGACAGCGGCGCCATTGATTGGCTGCAAACACTGCAGCGAGGTCGTCCGCAGAGTCGCGACGACCTGGCTTTTAAAAGCCGCCAAAATGCTGCGCAGGAACTGTGGCTGGTGGTGATTGATGCATCGGCCTCAACCCGTCGGCATCAGGCACTGGGCGATGCCAAAGGTTTGTTGGCGCAACTGTTTGAAGATGCCTACCGCCAACGTGCCCGAGTTGCCGTGATGACGGCCAGTGGTAACGCGCCGCACTGGCACGTCAGCGGTGCCAAGGCTTCAAAAGCACTGGATAACTGGTTGCAGAGTCTGGGAGCGGGTGGTGGCACGCCGTTGCTGGAAGCGTTGCAAGAGGTTTCGCGCTGGTTAGACGTGCGTCGCAAGCAGTTGCCCCAAGAGCAGCAGCGTTTTTTGCTGATCACCGACGGACGTTTAAAAGAAGGGCAGGCGTTGCCGAAACTGGATTGTCCGGGCCTGTTGATTGATATCGAGCGAGGTCCGATTCGTCTGGGGCGTGCTGAGCAAATGGCAGCGCAGTTGCAAATCGATTACCGGCATATTGACGCGTAACTGACTGCCTCGCGATCGTTTAAATAATCAAAAGATCGCGAGGCAAGCTCGCTCCTACACCTCGGGCGGCTGTTAAGCCGGCATTACCCAAGGTTGTAGCGCGTAGCCTTCATCGCTCAGTTCGTTACGGGCCTGGGCTAGCAGGTTTTTCAGCTGGGTGGCGTCAGACAACGCGCTCAACGAGATTTGTTTGCGCCCGATACGGGTGTTGGTGCGGTCAATCACTGTGAGGCTCAATTCGCCTTGGCCATCAGGCGCTGCCCAGGCAACGCACTGGAAAGGTTCAAAGGCGTGGCCGGCAATCAAAAGTGCTTCGTTGAAACGGAGCGGGGCGTTCATAGGGTCTTCTCTCATGTGTGCCCATCAAATGATTAACCGTCGGCTGGGCGTACCGTTCGGTTGGTTACTTGTACTGATGTCCTGAGACCTGCTTCGGGTCACACACACGTGTCACTTTTTTTAATTTTTTTTACCTCATTGATTTAGATCAACTCTGAACGGCTGTCTGTATCCGCTTAAAGGGTTGTTGCAATGGCGCGATATCACTTTGGATTGGCAAAGTTTAATTGGCTATTACCGTTATAAAGAAACGGTACAAGTCACCGCCAATCCAGTTGCTAACGTTACGCTCACCCATATCAACACTTTGTTTCTACAACTCTTTTTACTCAATGGCGCGAGGGATTAGCCATGCTTGAAATGTCATCACCTCGGCGTCTGTTAGTAGTAGATCCTTTCGAAGATTGTCACCAGTTATTACCTGGGCTTCAAAGTATCGGCTGGTCGGTAGACAGTTGCAGCCTGGAGTCCGTGATCGACCGATCGTGTGACGTCGGCTTGTTTCGTTTGCTGCCTGAGCACCTGGAGCGGCCCGACCCGCTCAAAAAAATGATCAACCGCAGTGGCACTCAATGGATCGCTGTCGTCAGCCCCGAGGTGTTGAAACTCAAAAATGTCGGGGACTTTGTCTGTGAGTGGTTCTTTGATTTCCACACTTTGCCTTTTGATGTGCCACGGGTTGAGGTGACGCTCGGTCGCGCATTCGGCATGGCCCGGTTGCGTGATCATGTGGTCAACCTTGTCGAGGCCGAGGGGCATGAACTGCTGGGTGATAGCCGCAGCTTGCGCGAATTGCGCAAACTGCTCGGCAAATTCGCTCCCACCGAATCGCCGATCCTGATCCGTGGCGAAAGCGGTACTGGCAAAGAGCTGGTTGCGCGAACGTTGCATCATCAGTCCCTGCGTCACGACAAGCCGTTTGTGGCGATCAATTGCGGGGCAATCCCCGAGAATCTGATTCAATCCGAGCTGTTTGGTCACGAAAAGGGCGCATTTACCGGCGCCCACCAACGCAAGATCGGGCGTATCGAGGCGGCCAACGGTGGCACGCTGTTCCTCGATGAAATCGGTGACCTGCCGCTGGAGTTGCAAGCCAGCCTCTTGCGGTTTCTGCAGGAAAAACACATTGAACGGGTCGGTGGCGGTGAACCGATCGCCGTGGATGTCCGAGTTTTGGCGGCCACCCATATCGATCTTGAAGCCGCGATTCAGTCAGGCCGTTTTCGCGAAGACCTGTACTACCGCCTCAACGTGTTACAGGTTTCTACCGTCCCGTTACGTGAATTACATGGTGATTTGAGCCTGTTGGCCAACCACTTTGCGCGCTTTTACAGCCAGGAGACTGGCCGGCGCCCACGCTCGTTCAGTGAGGGCGCCCTGATCGCGATGGGCAACCATGCCTGGCCGGGCAATGTTCGCGAACTGGCCAACAGGGTTCGTCGTGGCCTGGTACTGGCTGAAGGCCGACAAATCGAAGCGGCTGACCTGGGCCTGGAGTCTCACACCACGACTCAGCAAGCCATGGAGACCCTTGAAGACTACAAACACCGCGCTGAACGGCAGGCATTGTGCGATGTGTTGCATCGTCACTCTAATAACCTGAGCGTTGCGGCCAAAGTGCTCGGTGTGTCCCGGCCTACTTTTTATCGGTTGTTGCGCAAGCATCACATTCGGTAGGGCGCGGCGGTTGTGCGGCGGCCATCAATGCGGCGAGGGCATAAACCAAAGGCTTGAGAGCATCGGCAGATTTCATTGCAGACTCCGAACTTTATTCAACAGACCAACGTGCTGTGTGTACGTATTGATTTAAACGTTAAGCAGTACGGAGCAATACCTGTGCCGTTAGTAAGCAATGCTTTTAAAACAGCAAGTTACAACATCCCTTTCAGAGGCAACCTAGCGCAGTGTTTCAGATATGAGTCGGATTAAGGATTAACGCCCGGATTCGCAGGGCGTAGATGTCTCAGTCTCGTTACAGTTTTGTTTAAAAGCTTTAAACCCAAGTTTTATAAGGCGTTAAGGCCCTGCGAGTGTTTCAGCGGGTTTACGCAAGTAAACCCTGGACGGCAGCGAAGGCCTGTTGCTGCCGAGTTTTCCAATCACCGGTCAGAATTTGCAGTGGTTGTTGGTGCTGCTCGAGCCATTGCCGGCTGGCGTTGAAAAAAGCTTGGCGTTCGGCCAGCAGCGGTTGGCAGCGCTGACCGTCTTGCGTCCATTCGACGTCGTCGGGTGACAGCAGCAAATGCAGGTCGTAGTGACGGCTGAGCAACTGCGGCTCCAGCCAGTGCGGGCAGTCGCCAAACAACGTTTGGCTCCAGAGTATGTTGCTCAACAAGTGAGTATCCAGAATCAACAATTCAGGTTGCCTGGCTCGGGCCTGATCCTCCCAGCCAAGTTGCCCGCGGGCGATGGTCGGAATGTCGGCCAGGCAGGTATCACGCGGGTTCTGCTCAATGAAGTAGCGCACATATTCGCCCACCAACACGCCACCAAAATGAGCCTGCAACTGCGCCGCGAGCCAACTTTTGCCGCTGGATTCCGGGCCAGCCAAGACCACGACCTTCATATGCGCAGCACCATCACCAGCCCGGACATTGGCAACCCTTGGTTCAGAGAGAAAGCCGGGGATTGTACCCGCAGTCCTTGCATCTTTGGGAATCCCTGCACATCACAGTTCTGCGCACAGTCAGACGCAGCCAGCAGTGAACCGTTGAAGGCGCTTTAAAGGGTGTAAGCGTTCTTATATGGATACAAAACACGCCCTGATTAGTCAGGAGGCATGGAACCTGATCGCTACACTTTTTAATTATTGTGCCGTTCAGGACCACACCTTATGCCTGCGTCTTTACATCAACACACCCCATCGCTGATAGCGCTCGACCCACGCGGGTTGAGTATTCGCCAAGTGGCTTATTACCGTCAAAACGCTCATGACGCCGTGCAGGCGCGCATCAACCGAAACGCGTTCAATCCTCTCGGGGTGCTCAAGGATCAATGGGACCCGCGCTTATCAGTCCTGCACGAAAACGACACGAGTGTCAGGCCCAACCAACGCATGAGTTACTCACTGTCGGGCCGACTGCTGTTGAGTGACAGCGTCGACCAAGGGCAGGGGATCAGTTGGCTGGGCAGTTCTGGC
The DNA here is from genome assembly GCF_045830615.1 of Pseudomonas helleri. NCBI lineage: Bacteria > Pseudomonadati > Pseudomonadota > Gammaproteobacteria > Pseudomonadales > Pseudomonadaceae > Pseudomonas > Pseudomonas helleri. The sequence goes on from NZ_CP174501.1 coordinate 2,669,525, forward strand.
CAGGTGATCCGGCGCTGGGACTCACGCGGCGCTTGCCAAACGTTCGAATACGATCATTTGTTACGCCTGACCGGGGTAGCTGAGCAAGCCAGTGACGAAAGCGTCCCCGTGTTTGTCGAGCAGTTGACCTACGGGTCGTCAACTCGCGGCGAGGCCATGCGCAACCGTTGTGGCCGACTGATCAACCATGTCGACCCGGCAGGTGATGTGCGCTTTGAGTCTTACGATGTACTTGGCCAACTGTCGAAGCAAATACGCCGCTTCAGTGACGAGCAGCAGGACAGCGCAGGGCATGCCAGTACCTGGCGTTATCAGGCCTCAGGTGAACTTGCCGAGCAGGTTGATTCCAAGGGCAATCTTCAGCGTACGGGCTATACCGTGGATGGCTTGCTGACCGGTGTGAGCGTTACGCTTGCCCGCGGCAGCGCCCAAACCCTGGTTGAACAAAGGGTATACAGCGCATCCGGGCAAGTGCTGAGTGAGCGCGCGGGTAATGGCGTCGTCAGCGTGCTTGAGTACAACGCACTTAATCAGCGCCTGCAGCGTTTGCGCTGCTATCGGTCAGGCAAGGCCGAAGAGCCATTGCAAGACTTGAGCTACACCTATGACCGTGTTGGCAATGTGTTGAGCGTGAGTGACGCGGCGCAGCCGGTGCAGTGGTTTGACAACACACGGACCGAGGCGCAGAACACCTACCGCTATGACAGCCTCTACCGACTGATCGAGGCTACGGGCCGTGAGAGTACCCGCGCTGCCAGCGGGTCGGGCCTGTTGGAGGCGGTGCCTTTTGGCTCGACCCAGGCCAATCTGTGCCGTCACTACCGGCAAAACTACCGCTACGATGCCAGCGGCAATCTGAGCGCACTTCGACACCTTCCTGCCCAGGCCACGGGCTACACCCGGCAGATGAGCATCGCCACCCACAGCAACCACGGCGTAGAACAAGGCCCCGCCGGTTTGGCACCGGGGTTGGGCAGCGGGTTTGATAAAAATGGTAACCAGTTGGCACTGCAGCCGGGGCAGACGCTCAGCTGGAATGTGCGCAATCAGTTGCAGCGTGTCATCCAGGTCGTGCGCCCTGACGGTGAGGACGATGACGAAACCTATCGCTATGACAGCAGCGGACAGCGGGTGTTGAAAATCCGCCGTAGCGTTGCCAAAAATCAGAGCCACCGCAGCGAAGTACGCTACCTGCCCGGCCTTGAAATCCACCATAACAGCGCTACCGGCGAGTGGTTGAATACCGTAGTTGTCTCAGGCGCATTGCACAGCATCCGGATCTTGCAGTGGGAACTAGGCCGCCCTGAGGGCATTGAAAATGAACAAATACGCTTTGCTCTTTCGGACAACCTGGGCAGCAGCACGCTGGAGCTGGATGGCAGCGCGCGAGTACTGAGCCAAGAGACCTATTATCCCTATGGCGGTACCGCCTGGTGGGCGGCAAAAAACGCCGTTGACGCGTCGTATAAAACCATTCGTTACTCAGGCAAAGAGCGCGATGCCAGCGGGCTGTATTACTACGGGTATCGCTACTATGCGCCGTGGCTGGGGCGCTGGATCAACGCCGACCCAGGCGGGGATATTGATGGTTTAAACCTGTATGCGATGGCACGCGGCAACCCCGTCAGTTATGTCGACAGTCAAGGAATGGCGTCGAAGAAAGTGGCCTTGGAGGCACCAGTCAATCGCTTCTCGCAGCTTCGCGGTGCAGCCGCACGCTTCTGCGAGCGAATTCGCCCGGCTTTGCAGGCGGCAAGCTCGGCTGCTATTCGTGACTCATTGGCGACCTACGCAAGCAACGCGCTTGGGGCGGGGGTCGATCTGCTGTTGTTTGCAGGCCGGCAACCGACGCGCGTCCTGAATAACGTGCTGAGGCAAGTCGTGGCGGTGCTGGATGGGCTGGCTCTAGGGCACATGGCAGCGGGATTATTAGGCAATTGGACGCGCTTGAGTCCGATAGCAGGTGTCGCAGTAGTCGCTGCTGCTGACAGAGCGTTTGTCAGCATGAACGATGGCGGCGCAGTTGACCTTGAACAGGAGTGGGATCCCGTGGCCCGGGAACGTTTAATCGGGCACGTACGGGCGTTTTCCAGGGAGGTGGGGCAGCAAATTGTACGGGGGCTGGGTACGACTGTGTCATGGGGACAAACGCCGCTGGCTGCTCGCGCCCCCAGAACACTAATGGCAGCTGCGGCTTATGGATTGGCCACCATACCCAACACGATTTATAACAGTTCAATTCCTGGGGCTTTAATGCCCAATGTCGGGCCGCTTATGGAGGGTTACGATGCCGGCGCCGCCAGCTTAATTCGTGCTGGTCACGCAACCGCCGTTTACGATGCCCATGTAGACGCGATTCAACTTCCTGAACTTGAAGCCACTGGCCACGGCGGGTTAAGCCGAATGTTCAATCAAGCGTGGGGGTATTGGTCGGGGGCGGGGATTGAAGCCATTGCCGCTTTTGTCACTGGCCAGCCCGCTTCCGGGCAAAGCTCGCGAACCCGATTCTGGGTCGGTGCGGCACGCGGAGTGGCGACGGCGCTCACAGAGTTCAGAGGGCTTTTGGTGCTAGCCGCAAGACAAGGTTACACCCGCATATTAAGCGCGTTGCGCACGACCCTACGCTGAATCACGATCTTTCGACTATCGAAGGTCACACAAAGGTCGATCGCCATCCTGCCGATCGACCTCTGGGCAAGCGTGATCAGGACAAGAATCCGCCATCCACATTCAATGACACACCCGTGGTGTAGCTGGACGCATCGCTGGCCAAATACAGCACTGCACCGGCCATTTCGCTCGGGTTGGCCACGCGCTTGAGCGGAATCTGTTGCAGTGCGCCTTTGAGAATGGCGTCGTTCTTGACCAGTGCCGAGGCGAACTTGGTATCGGTCAGGCCCGGCAGCAGCGCATTGCAGCGGATGCTGAAACCCGCACACTCCTTGGCAAACACCTTGGTCATGTTGATGACCGCAGCTTTTGTCATTGAGTAAATGCCCTGAAATGGCCCCGGCGAGACACCGTTGATCGAGGCCACGTTGATGATGCTGCCGCCGCCGTGTTCGCGCATCAGCTTGCCGGCTTCAACCGACATAAAGAAGTAGCCACGAATATTCACGTCGACTGTTTTCTGGAACGCGCCCAGGTCTGTATCCAGGACGTTGCCAAACTGCGGGTTGGTCGCCGCGTTGTTTACCAGAATATCGAGGCGGCCAAACTCTTCGCGAATACGCGCAAAGGTCCGGGTGATTTGCTCCATTTCACCAATGTGGCAGGCCATGGCTGTCGCGGTGCCGCCATTGGCAATGATCGCCTCAGCCACCTGCTGGCAACCTTCGAGCTTGCGGCTCGAGACAATCACATGGGCGCCTTGCTGGGCCAGGAGCTTTGCGATGGCCTCACCAATGCCGCGACTGGCGCCGGAAACAAAGGCGATTTTGCCGTCAAGGTCGAACAATTGAGTCTTGGACATGCTGATTCCCTGTTTATCGCGGGCTTAAAGGCTGGACTGGCGGATGACCTTGAGGCTCATCTGCTCAAGCAGTGCGTTCATATGTACGAACGGTGCAAAGCGTTTGTCCCGGGTCTGACCGTGGTAGTAGCGGTAGTAAATTTGCTGAACGATACCGGCCAGACGAAACAGCCCGTAGGTGTAGTAGAAGTCGTAATTATCGACCTGAATCCCTGACCGTTCGGCGTAGTAGTCGACGAACTCGCGGCGGGTCAACATACCGGCGGCATTGCTGGGCTGGCGGCGCATCAGTTGGACCGGTGCCGGGTCGTCAGCTTCGATCCAGTAGGCGAGGGTATTGCCCAAATCCATCAGCGGGTCACCAATGGTCGTCAGTTCCCAGTCCAGCACGCCGATGATCTGCATCGGGTTGTTTGGATCAAGGATCACGTTATCGAAGCGAAAGTCGTTATGAACAATCGCAGGGGTTGAATGGTCGGCGGGCATCTTTGCCTTTAGCCACGCCTTGACCTCCTCCCAAAGCGGAGCATCGGGAGTCAGGGCTTTTTCATAGCGATCGCTCCAGCCCGAGATCTGGCGCTGGACATAACCTTCTGGCTTACCCAGTTCGCCCAGACCACAGGCGGCGTAATCAACCCGATGCAACTCGACCAGTTTGTCGATAAAGCTCTGGCACAGTCCTTGGGTGTCGTCGGCGCTGAACGCCAGTTCGCGCGGCAGGTCTGAGCGCAAAATGATGCCCTTGACCCGTTCCATCACATAGAACTCGGAACCGATCAGGCTGGTATCGGTGCAATGGGCATAGGCTTTGGGGCAGTACGGGAACGCGTCCTTCAGTTGGTTGAGAATGCGGAATTCTCGGCCCATATCGTGAGCCGACTTGGCTTTATGGCCGAACGGTGGGCGGCGAAGGACCAACTCGACGCCCGGGTACTCAATCAAGTAGGTCAGGTTTGAGGCTCCACCCGGAAACTGGCTAATTGTCGGCTGCCCCGAAAGCCCGGGAATATGAGCTTTGAGATAAGGATCAATCTGGCTGGCGTCGAGCTCTTCGCCAGAACGGATACGGGTAGATGAGTCGGTAAGCGTCATGTTTATCTCTTCTGCTTATTTTTGTGACCTGACAACATTCGCTAATCTAATGCGCTGTAACGCCAAGCACAGCCTTAATAGGTACGCGTGTTAGTGAATAATCAGTGCCCTTGATTGGCATTGAGTGAAGCACAGCCAAAAAAAAACCGAAGCACGGGGCTTCGGTTTCAGGATGTTGCGTGTGGCTTACGACGGGAACAGTTCGCTCAGCTTCATGGCCAGCATCATGTCGCCTTCAGCGCGCAGCTTGCCGCCCATGAATGCTTGCATGCCGTCGGTTTCGCCGCTGACGATGCCTTCCAGAGTTTCGCCGTCCATCACCAGAGTCACTTGTGCGTCCGGGTTTTCGCCTTCCAGCAATTCGCACGTGCTGTCTTTGACTACCAGCGAGAAGTTCTTGGTTTCATCAATGCGAAAACCGAATACCAGGTCCAGGCCGGCAGCAGCGGCTGGGTTGAATTTGGCTTTCATTGCTTGAACGGCATCAGCTACAGAAGTCATGGTACGATCCTTTTAGGGTGGGTTACGGCGACCCGCAGGTCGCGGTTGCCAACGCTCATCGGTAGGTGATCAGCGATGGCGTCTTCAACAACTGCAAATGCACATGGTTGTTGAAGGAAGCCAGGGTTACCTCACGGCCACGGTACTTGAGTTGGCTGAGCGAGGTATTGACGATTTGCCAGGTCAGCTTGAAGGCTTCGCTGGCAGGAATTTGGGTCAACAGGTGGAGCAGGGCAGTGATGCTGCCGCCGGAAGTGAACACGGCAATGTTTTGTTTATGGCCGGCGTGATCAAGCACGCGATTGAGGCCACCTTGTACGCGCTCGACAAAGGCCAGCCAGCTTTCGATCTGCGGGGTGTCATAGGTGCCGCTGAGCCAGCGCGCAATAATCAGATCAAAGATGCGCTGGAACTCTTCGGGCTGTTCAGCCGCATTTTTCAGCGTGTGCAGGGCGTTCGGCTCTTGCGGCAGAATGCCTGGCAATAGCGCATCGAGAATCCCGAACGCATCAAACTCGTTAAACGCCGGGTCTATTTCCAGTGCGGGCGTGGGTAATCCGGCAGCAGTGAACTGGGCGAGGGCATGTTCGGCGGTGTGTTGCTGGCGCAGTAAATCACCCGACAGGCAGCGATCAAAGCGTATCCCCAAGTCAACCAGATGCTGACCTGTGATTTGCGCCTGGCGTATACCCAGAGGCGACAGCACGTCGTAGTCGTCTGCACCGAATGAGGCCTGCCCATGTCGAATCAAATAGATGATGCCCACGTCCGCTTCCCGGCACGTTGAAAGTCTGGCGAGGTTAGGAGGATGCCGGGAGCCTGTCAATAAAAAAACATACGCTTGTTTGAATTGTCTGCAAGCACCGTCGACAAGGTGTTTCACGGCTGGCAGGCCCGGTATCACGTCGGTATGCTGGGCAGCATTACGCGGCCCTGTCCCGAGGGCTGCAAGCGTTTGTAAGGAGAGGCTGTGGAATTTCTTGCCGAATACGCCAGTTTTTTGGCTAAAACCGTCACTTTGGTGGTTGCCATTCTGGTAGTCCTGGTGACCCTGGCAGCATTGCGTGGCAGAGGTCGCAAGACTGCCGGGCAATTGCAGGTCAGCAAGATGAACGAGTTCTATAAAGGCCTGCGCGACAAGCTCGAGCAATCACTGTTGTCCAAAGATCAACTTAAGGCGTTGCGCAAGCAGCAGGCCAAGGTCGATAAAAAGCTGAAGAAACAACCGGAAGAAAAGCCACGGGTCTTCGTACTGGACTTTGAAGGCGATATCAAAGCCTCGGCAACCGAGAGCCTGCGTCATGAAATTACGGCATTGCTGACGCTGGCCACACCGGCTGACGAAGTGGTTTTGCGCCTGGAAAGCGGCGGTGGCATGGTCCATAGCTACGGTTTGGCCTCATCGCAGCTGGCGCGTATTCGTCAGGCCGGCATCCCGCTGACGATCTGCATCGACAAAGTGGCCGCCAGCGGCGGTTACATGATGGCGTGTATCGGGCAAAAAATTATCAGCTCGCCGTTCGCGATTTTAGGTTCTATCGGGGTGGTGGCGCAGTTGCCAAACGTCAACCGCTTGCTTAAAAAGCACGACATTGATTACGAAGTACTCACCGCTGGCGAGTACAAGCGCACGTTAACGGTATTCGGTGAGAACACCGAAAAAGGCCGTGAAAAGTTCCAGCAGGACCTGGATATCACTCATCAATTGTTCAAGAACTTCGTGGCCCAGTACCGCCCGCAGTTGGAGATTGATCAGATTGCCACCGGGGAAGTCTGGCTGGGTGTGGCCGCGGTGGACAAGTTGCTGGTTGATGAGTTGAAAACCAGCGATGAATACTTGTCTGAGCGTGCCAAACAAGCACAGCTGTTTCACTTGCATTATGTTCAGCGCAAAAGCTTGCAAGAGCGAGTAGGGCTCGCTGCCAGCCACTCAGCTGAGCGCGTGGCAGATTCGTTGTGGAGCCGTTTGACCCAACAGCGTTTCTGGTAATTAGCTTCTCGGTTGCGGTTTTATTACCGCAACCGGGGGTTTGTTAAATGTGCGTTATTTATGTAGTGGTTTCCCTCGAATTGCAGTTGCATTTATGTAGTTAGTCATCAGTTATTCCATTAAATTTATACGTGCGCTGTCTATAAGCTGAAGTCCCTACTTCTGATGAAGGCTAATGCCATGACAGATGCACGTGACTTATCCGAAACTTCTACCGTTCAAGAGAAACCGCTGACAGCCAGCCAATGGGGCAACCTCGAAGTACAGCATCTCCATGAGGATTTAATCGCGAAACAAATACCTGCGTGGTTTAAAGACACGTCGGTGTTGATGCGTGACACTTTGCGCAAGACCATGCTGGAATGGCATGCGACCCAATCCGAGATTGCCAAAGTATTTGCTGACATCAAGCCTATAGAGCAGTTTGCTGAGCCATTGTTAAAGGCCGCCCTGGTCACCAATGGCTGGACAACTGTCAACCCTAAGACCCATGGTTTTAAACAGGTCCGGCTGTTAAGCAATGCGGTATTGTTTATTTCGAATCAGCAAACCAAGCTGGTTGATAGTCTGGCCAAGTTTCTGCTGCCGGAGTCATTGATACCCAGCTCGCTGGAGGTCAATCTGGTTTCCAGTACCAGCCATCATGATTTGCTACAGGCTGCTTTGCAGAATTTTGAGGCGGCTGAAACAGTCAAAGGCGGATTTGACCCGGGCACTGCTATTTATGGGGTGCAAAAAAATGTGTTGGTTGATCTGTCTGAATACGAGCCCGAAAAATTTGCACGTATTTGCCGTGAGCTCAATGTGGGTAAAAAGTATCAAGACCATTTGAGCAGTGTGTTCACGCCCGTTGATAACGAGTTTGAAATAACGGATCAACGCTCTAAAGGGTCCAAACTGAAGTCGATGTTTGTCTCAAATAAGCGACTTGAGTTTGTGGCGGAACTGCAAGTGGCATATATGAAAAGCCATGTGACGGTCGAGCACTATGATTTCATACAGGCGACACTGCTGAACCACAATGTCGCTGCGCAAACCATCCCCAACCTTCACAGCACATTAAAGCTCATGGGATTTGAAGTCGCCGGTGTGATTGTCTTATGGCCAGAAAAACTCCCTGCGGGTCAAAGGCAACGCTGTATCGTGTACATGCCACAAGCGCCGCAACGGGCCTTTTATGCGTTTGATGACATCGACAAATTCAAGGTTGAACTGCGCGAATGGCTCACCCAACGTGAGTTTGCCGATTACTTTATGAAGTTGGTACCTTTGCGCTATCGCGCCGAATTCATCAGGAGAACAGATCTTAAAAAGGTTGCCTGGGACTCTCTGTTATTACTGCGTCCCCCTATTATTTACGAACCTGCAATCTTCAATGAATGTGAGGTGATTGCGCAGTTGAGCAACCCCTTTGAAAAGTCCTGGGAGTTACAACTGGCGCAGATTAAAGATGACGCTCGCCTGTTAGTCATACCGACGGCAGACGAAGACAGCAAATCACGTCTTGAACGGCAGACCGCCTTGTGGAACGCAGGGTTGAGCGCCCTGACGCTGGCATTGGGGTTTGTGCCTGTGGTGGGCGAATTCATGTTGCTGTTTGGCGTCGTGCAGCTAGGGGTCGATATCTTCGAAGGCATTGAGGCCTGGGAGCGTAACGACAAAGTGGCTGCGCTTGAACACCTGTTTGATGTTGCGCAGAACCTTTCAATGGTCGCCGTGCCAGGTGTTGCCAAGTCGTTAAGTTCATCAACTATGGTCAATCGTCTGACGCAAATTACCCGCAGTAATGGTCAGAAACGTTTGTGGAAAGCGGATCTGAAGCCCTATGAGCGTCGGCCAGAAATCTTGACCGGGCTCAAGCCTGATGCTCAAGGCCTCTACCACTTAGAGGGCGTGCACTACCTCCAACTTGAGCAAAAGGTCTATCAAGTGCAAGGGGACGTCAGTAAGGGGCGTATGTCGATTGATCCGGTGCGAAACCCGGAAGGCTATAGCCCCCTGTTGAGACATAACGGCAGCGGGGCCTGGACTCATGAGTTTGATGCACCGATGCAATGGTCACGTTTGCAGCTATTCAAGCGTCTGGGCCCTGATACAGAGCTATTTTCCGACGCGACCGCCGAGTTGATCCTGTTACTGACCGGCACAACCGAGGGGGAGTTGCGCACGATGTACATCGACACGCTGCCAAGGCCGCCTTTGTTGGCAGATTGCATCAAACGTATGCGGTTGAGTCAGCAAATTGAGTATTTTTCGTCGCAGATGCTCAAGGGTGTGTATGCCACTTCAGATTTCGCGCCGATGCAACTTGAACTGCTGCCACAGTTGCCCGGCTGGCCAACAGGCCTGGGGCTGAGGGTGGTTGACTTACCGCGAGGAACCTTCAAGGACTTCGGTGTGAGCCCTGAAAGAGCCTATTCAAGGACGCAAATCAGTCAGGCGCGCATTAATAAGGGCGAGTTGCTTGACGCAACGCTTGAGGCGCTCTCTGCGACGCAGATCGAAACATTGCTGGGGGAGTCGGTAACAGGGAGGGAGGCGCAAACGTTGGTGCTGGCGCGCAAATTGGGCAGTCTGGCGCACACAAGCCAACGCACACTGGTTTCAAGCCTTTATACGGTGGAAAAAGCTCTTGAGCCCGCGCTTAAAAATATCAGCAAGCAATTTCCAGGCTTGCCGCTAAATGTGCTTGAAGAGCTGGTCAGTCATCTGACGCAGGATGAGTTAACCGCGCTCACCTATCGTGCTCACATGCCCCTGCGTGCTGCCGAAGAGGCGCGCATCTATGCACAAAGGCTGCGTTTAAATAGAGCTATTGAGGGGATTGCTTGCGAAGCCTTGAGCAGCGCTGACAGCCAAACGTTGGCCTGGAAAACCATCGCGCAACTGCCTGGCTGGCCAAAGAAAGTGACTATTTCAGTGCGCAGCAGCCTGAACAATGAGCAAATAAGTGTCATTGAAGGCGAGACCGGTTCGTCAAGGCGAGAGATTTTTAAAAAAGGCGAACTTTATGAGTTTTCCGGGACAAGCGTGGGGCAACCGTTTACCAGCCCGGATTTGACGGCGTGCGTGTTTAAATCGCTGACTGACAACGAACGTAATGGGCTTAACTCAGGCACAACACTGTCTTATTCAGACTTCATGTCACGCGTTGCCATCCTGGCAGCCAAGCAACCTGATAGCTCAGCTAGCGCATTGGGCATACAACCTATAAAACCCTGGTTTAAATCCCCCATGCGCCTGGCCGATGGGCGAGTGGGTTACACGTTAGGCGGCCGGTCCGGACATCAGCTCGACGCTAGCAAACCGTTGGCATTAAAAGAATTGGTTCAAGATCTGTACCCAAACATGTCGGAAACCCAGATAGGACATTATTTATACCGCTTGCAGCAAACGCCGATTCAGGCTGCCAGTGAATTGGTGAGACTTAAAGCCGAGCTGGATCTGCTGCGCAAGACGTTACAGGACTGGGAAGAGGTCAATGCCTGGAGCTATCCGTCCAGAGGGCAGCGCACGTTGGTGCCTGTTCAAACCAAACGAGCCATGAGCCGGTCGCTGATTCGGGCCTGGCGCAGATTGAGCACGCCGGTCAGCCTGGAAGGGGCCGCAGGCTACGAACTGGATCTCAACGGTTGGCCGGTGGATGCTTTGCCGCCTCTTGAGGCGGATTTTCGGCATATCCTCTCGTTGCATCTGTCCAACACTACGAGCACCGTACCCGCGAGTTTTTTAGAGAAATTTACTGAACTGCGCCATCTTTCCCTCAACACCACACAGTTGACTGAGCTTCCGGCTTCTATAGTTACCATGCCAGAGTTGACACATTTGAATCTGCGCAACAATCAAATTGTATTGACCCCTGAAAGTGCCAACATCCTGTCGGCGAAAACAAAACTAAAAACACTGGTGCTGACCGGTAATCCATTGGGTCGCAATTTTTCAGTGCAGCAGATGCCACAACTGCAGCATTTGATGCTGCGTTACACCGGGTTGAGTGAATGGCCAACAGGCATAGGCATACTGAATGACCTGCAGACGCTGGACCTGCGTAATAACTCGATCAGTTTTATTCCAAGTGCCATTTTGACCGAGTCAATGGTCTCGATTAATCGCGTGACTTCATTGCATGACAACCCATTGACCCCTGACTCAACCAGACGTTTAGGTCTTTACCGCGACAGCCAGCAAATTACGCTGGGCATGGTGGATGTACGTCAACATGTGTCTCGAACTCAAGGTATCAAGCATTGGGTTGTTGAGCCCACTGCTGAGCAAAGCCGTGTGTGGAACGCTTTGCTGCGTGAGCCTGGCGCCGGTGATTTTTTCGCGGTCATTGAAGATCTGAGTACGTCATCGCAATTTGCCAACGCACGGGTGGATTTGACTCTGCGTGTCTGGACGCTGTTAAAAGCCGCTAACGACAGCACCCAATTGCGCAGTCGTCTATTTACTCTGGCTGGGCACTTAAGTACCTGTGGTGACGGCATTGCAATGGTGTTTGCAGAGCTGGAGCTTGAGCATCTGGTTTTTCTGGCGGAGCACTCGGAGCAAGGTGAGAGCGCAATGCTCAAGCTGGCGCGCGGGTTGTTCCGTATCGAAATGCTCAACAAGCATGTGTTGAGCATTATCAAAGCGCGGATAGATGCCATCCATGCCACGCAGAGCGAGTACGTGCAGCAACTGCAAGAATTGGTTGATGCGATAAATCCGGATCTGGCTTCCGGGCCATTGGCCGACATGCCGGCGGTAGAGCAGCAGGGGGTTGCTTATCGTCTGGAGAGTGCGGAAGGCACGAGGTTGGCAGAGCTACTTAGCCCAGGCAGTGTAGAGCAGCAGATACGACGTCTTGACCCGTTGGAGATCCAGATGTTTTATCACGTCAATCTGGCCAGCCCGCTGGAGTTGCCCGCACGCCCAACCAGCATGCGCTTTGGCAATATTGCAAACGTATCGGCAGCGCATCTCGACACCGCAAAGCGTTATGTACTCGATCAAGAGCAAGTACCGGCGCTGGTGCATTCAATTTCCGGGCAAGAATTCTGGAGCGATTATTTGCAGAAAAAAAAGCCAGAGTCGTTCACAGCCGTAATGAGCAAGTATCAAGAGATGCTGGATGAGGTGTACTCAAAGCGAGCAACGCTCAGCAGTGATGAATACCGTCAAGAGGCTGAAAGGGTGGGCAAAGAGCGCAAACAGGCCATTGCAGACGTTATAGAGCAACTGACCCAAATGGAATTGGAGACTAACGTTGTGTCAGCGTCGGCTGTTCCGGGCGAAACACCATCGCCAGATATTTAAGCGCTGCGTAAACAGCCCTGAGGCTCGCTCAGGGCTGTCACGCTGTGCTTAACGACGACGGAACAGAGGCATCGGCTCGTCGGTTGAAGACTGGTAGGTCACCGAAAAATCTTTCAGGCCTTCCAGTGCTTCATACGGGTCTTTGTCAGCGCGAATGGCAAACGCGTCAAAGCCGCAACGGTGCAGATAGAACAACTGGTCACGCAGTACATCGCCAATGGCGCGCAACTCACCTTTGAAACCATAGCGGTCGCGCAACAGGCGGGCGTTGGAGTAGCTGCGGCCATCGGTGAAGGCCGGGAAGTTCAGGGCAATTACCTGGAAGTGCTCAACATCCTGGCCAATCTCTTCGGCTTCTTCATCACTGTCCAGCCACACACCCAGACCGCCATCACGGGCTTTTAGGGCGTGAGCATGTTCGCGCCATAATGCCAGCGGCACGATCAGGTCGTCACAGTTGGAAATACCGTCGAAGGTTGCGTCCTTTGGCAGCAAGTGCCAGGTTTCGTCGATAACCTCGTTGTTCTTAATTATTCGCTGCATAGACGCGCTCCTTGAAAGGGTCGATGCCGATACGTTGGTAAGTGTCGATAAAACGCTCATCTTCATTGCGTTTTTCAACATAGACGTCGATCAGCTTTTCAATCACATCCGGCATGTCATCTTGTGCGAACGATGGGCCAAGGATCTTGCCCAAGCTGGCATCACGGCTGGCGTTGCCACCCAGTGACACCTGGTAGAACTCAGCGCCTTTCTTGTCCACGCCCAAAATACCGATATGACCGACGTGGTGGTGACCACAGGCGTTCATGCAACCGGAAATATTGAGGTCCAGCTCACCGATGTCGAACAGGTAGTCCAGGTCTTCAAAACGGCGCTGGATCGATTCGGCAATCGGGATCGACTTGGCGTTGGCCAGCGAGCAGAAGTCACCGCCCGGGCAGCAGATCATGTCGGTCAGCAAACCAATGTTCGGCGTCGCGAAACCTTGTTCGCGCAACTCGCCCCACATGGTGAACAACTGGCCTTCTTCAACATCGGCCAGGATGATGTTCTGCTCGTGGGAGGTGCGCAACTGGCCGAAGCTGTAGCGGTCGGCCATATCGGCAATCGCGTCCCACTGTTTGTCGGTCACGTCGCCCGGCGCAACACCGGTGGGTTTCAACGACAGGGTAACGGCAACATAACCCGGCTTTTTGTGGGCCAGGGTGTTGCGGCTGCGCCAGCGAGCAAAGCCTGGATGCTGCTTGTCCAGCTCGGCCAGTTCTGCGCCGAAGTCAGGCAGGGCTTTGTAAGCCGGGTCAACGAAGTGCTTGGCGATCCGTTGAACTTCCGCTTCGGTCAGCGTGGTCGAGCCGCCACGCAGGTGAACCATTTCGGCCTCAACGCGTTCAGCAAAGACCTCAGGCGTCAGGGCTTTTACCAGGATCTTGATCCGGGCCTTGTACTTGTTGTCACGACGGCCATAGCGGTTGTAAACACGCAGGATGGCTTCGAGGTAGCTCAGCAAGTCTTTCCACGGCAGGAATTCATTAATGAATGCGCCGACCACCGGCGTACGGCCCAGGCCGCCACCCACGAGTACACGGAAGCCCAGTTCACCCGCTTCGTTGAACACAGGCTCCAGGCCGATGTCGTGAACTTCGATGGCTGCACGGTCAGACGCCGAGCCATTGATCGCAATTTTGAACTTGCGTGGCAGGTAGGCGAATTCCGGGTGGAAGGTGGTCCACTGACGAACGATTTCGCACCATGGGCGCGAGTCAATCAGTTCATCCGCCGCCACACCGGCGAACTGGTCGGTGGTGACGTTACGCAGGCAGTTACCGCTGGTCTGGATGGCATGCATTTGCACGGTCGCCAGTTCTTCCAGAATATCGGGCACGTCTTCGAGAGCCGGCCAGTTGAACTGTACGTTCTGGCGGGTACTGATGTGGGCGTAGCCTTTGTCGTAGTCGCGGGCAATCTTTGCCATCATTCGTGCTTGACGCGAAGTCAGCTGGCCATACGGCACGGCAACCCGCAGCATTGGGGCAAAACGCTGGACATAAAGGCCATTTTGCAGGCGCAGAGGGCGGAACTCTTCTTCGCTCAGCTCCCCTGCCAGGTAGCGTCGGGTTTGATCTCGGAACTGCTTTACGCGGTCCTCGATGATCCGCTGATCGTACTCGTCATATACGTACATATAGGTCCTGTTCTCAGGCTGCTTACAGCTTATCTGCGCGCACGGCCGCGCACTCCCCACGGAGCGGTCGCAAGATACCAGTTTGTAGTTATGCGCAAAAGTGATGTTTAAGCATATGCAAAGAACCAAAGCGACTATAAGAGGCTGATTCTCAATCACTTACTTGTACAAAGGGTATTACAGGTCTTTACTTAGAGACATTCTTCTAAGCATTCACCCATAAAACCGAAAAAAGGCGATGCGATGAGAACTCAAATGAAAGTGCGTAAAACCAGCAGCAAAGTCGATGCGTGGGCCATTCTTTTCCTGGTCATCCTGGTAGCGGCCGCCGCGCTATTCTGGAGCAGCCATTCATAAACGGCGTACCTCTTGCTGGATTCGATATCAGGTGACGCGCAACTAACAGGCCACCGAGTATCTTCAGCATCCCCCAATCGGTTCCCTCTCCTTCGGGAGAGGGCTAGGGTGAGGGGCGCTCTTAGATCAAGATCAACAGATCGCGAGCAAGCTCGCTCCTACAGAGCCTTTAGAATCAATCACTTATTTTTTGTTTGATAGGAGCTGCCTTCGGCCGCTCCTACAAAAAGGTGATGCCTACTATCTAAAGTCGGCGTACGGGATCAACGGTTCTACCGGCAACGGCAAGTTGCCTTGCCAGGCGTCGAAGGTGTAGCGCAGGTACAGCATGGCCCGGCTTGGGGCGTAGCCTTCGCTGTGCTGATAGAGCAAACCACCGCCCAGTACCAGGTTGTCCGTCAGTCTGCGTTCGGCCAGCCCTTGCAGGCGTATGCCGATACCATTGCTGCTCCCGCCCGAGGTTTGGCCAAGTGGCTCTGCAAGTTCAAAACCTTCCTGGTCGACGACGCTGAGCAGTTTGTCGTTCAACCCGCTCAACGGATAAAGGTCGTTGGATTTGGTTTTGGCATATGACCAGCCCACCGAGCTCTCCAGCGACACCGACCAATTGGGCGTGCGCCACGCATAGTTCAACGGCACCCCGATCGAGAAGTATTGCTGCGGGCTGTAATACCCGCCCTGGCCGAGGGTGTATTCGCTCAGGTCTTTGTCGTAACCCCAGTACATCACCGTCAAACCGGTGCGCATGCGTTCATCAGCACGCTCCACAAGCCGGTAGTAATACCCGGCCATGGCGGTGTTTTTATGGTTGTTTTCGACGTTTTTGCCTCGCAGCCAGTGCTGGCCCAAACTCGCCCAAACCCCGTCAACGCCGCCTTCGTCATGGCTCAGGCTCAAGGTCAGACCGTTTGAGGTCACGCCGCCCCACGTCACGCCGGTGTTGAGGTCTTTTGCCCCGCTGTAAGACAAGATCGAGTTACTCAACGGTCGACGCGAGCCTGTCAGGGTCCAGCCCAAGGAACCGATTTTGTTGCTGTAGGCCACGCCCCCCAACCAGTTGGGCACTTTAAAGGTGTCGGGCGTACGGCCAACGTCGATGTTCCAGGTTTCGTTTTTCCAGCCAGCCGCCAGTGTGGTACCTCGGGCTGACTGTGAACGGTCCTCACAGCCTGAAAAAACCGGCTCGTCGGTGCCTTTGCGTTTGATGCCTATCGCGCAGGTGCCGTAGCTCTCGCGGACAAAACCGTCTTCATCTGCATCGAACTTGCCCGCATCCATGTCGATTTGTTCAGC
This sequence comes from Pseudomonas helleri, assembly GCF_045830615.1. Taxonomy (NCBI): domain Bacteria; kingdom Pseudomonadati; phylum Pseudomonadota; class Gammaproteobacteria; order Pseudomonadales; family Pseudomonadaceae; genus Pseudomonas; species Pseudomonas helleri. The sequence continues at coordinate 2,685,713 of NZ_CP174501.1, forward strand.
CCGGATAAAGCCGCTGCCGTCGGCGATCGGCAAGTCCAGTTGCAGGATGGTGGTCTGGGTGTCGGTGTCCGAGGTACCCGCCGAAGCATCGTCCGCGCGCCATCCGTAGTCGGTATACAGATGCAGCGTCGGATTTTGCCGCTGGTACAACTCGTCGACGTCACTGCGCAGGCTTCTTTCAAGCCATTCATCGTCGTCTTTTTCACGGCTGGCGAGGGTCATTGCCCGGTTGTCGCGCGGGTTGGCCTGTTCGGGTGTAATCAGCCCGGCGCCAGCCATGCCTTTGGCGTAGTAGTCCAGCGCCTGTTGCGGCTGCTTGGCAGACATCAACCGCGCAGCATCGCGATAGATCGTAGGATCGTCCTGCGGCGTTTTCAGCAGTTCGGCAAATAGCGCCTGGGCTTTGTCGGGTTCACCCACTTCGGCCCAGGCATTGGCCACCAGCCGTTGCTGTGTCGGGGTCAATGCCTCGCCGGGCGCAGGCTGGAACTGTTCCAACTGGCGGCGTGCGGCGTCCAATTGACGGGTATTGATCAGGGTTTCGATTTGCCCGAGCCGCGCGTCGGTGTTGCCGGGGTCCTGGCGCAGAACGTGCGCATAGAGTTTCTGCGCTTGTGCGTAGTCTTCACGTTCCTGCGCCCAGCGCGCCAGGGTCAGCAGGTCGTCGTTGTCCGGGTTCTGCATCAGCAGGGCAATCGCCTGAGGCTCATTGCCGGCTTTGCGCAAGCTGTCAGCGCGGGCCAGCAGTTCGCTGCGCTGCAGGCGCGCATGAAGCTCACGCATGGAGTCGTTCCACTGCACTTTGGGCAACTGCTCCAGCACGCTCAAGGCGCTGGCATTGCGCTCGGTACTGGACAGGTACAGTGCATAGGCATACCGCGCCTCAGGGTTTTGGCCCTGGTGCTGCATCAACTGTTTAAAGCTGTCATCAGCCGCGCCGGGCTGGTTTATTTCGCGCTGGGCATTGGCCAGGCGATACGTCAGCCAAGGTTCGTCCGGTGTCAGGTTGCGCACTTTGCTGAGCAAGGTCACCACTTGCGGCCAGTCCTTGCGCTCGCTGGCCGCATCGGCCAGGCGGTTCAGTTCGTCCACTTCCAGGCTTTGGCGCGAGGAGGCAAATTCTTTTTGCAGAGAGGGCGGTAAGCCATCAAGAAAATATTTGGCTTTGTCTGGCGATTGTGCCGCATACAAGCGCAGCAATCCCCGTACAGCACTGCTATTGGTGGGTTCGAGCCGTCTGGCTTGCAACAACAAGGTTTCGGCCTGTGTCGTGTCATGCCGTGCTAAAGCAACGTCAGCTAACCCTATCAGCGGTTCAGCTTCACGCGTTTGGGTGCTACGAGCTTTTTGGTAGGCGTTGAATGCTGCGTTGACGTCGTTGCGCTGCAGAGCTTTCTCGCCCTGAGAAAGTAGCGCACGATAGCGACTGGCATCCATCAAATCCTGCCATTTACTGATTTTGAACGTGTCTTGCTCTTTGCTGCGCGCAGTATTGAATGCTGCGTAGGCCGCGTCATACCGAGCTTGACGGAAAAGGGCGACGCCAAGTGCACCGGACAATGTCGTGTCATCGGGGTAATGCTTGAGTGCGCGCCGTAACAGGGCTTCAGCCGTCACTGGGTTACGTGACTGATCAATCATCTGTTTGCCGCGCGTACCGGCGACCCAAGCCGGGTCTGCGAGCAATTGCTGCTGAATTTTAAGCTTTTGGGTGGCTTCACTCAGGACCGGAGAACGCGGATAACGCTGCAAATACGCTTGCCATGCCAACGTGGTGGAGCGGTCAATCGGCAAGGTACTGAGGTACTCGTATTCGCGCTCTGCTGCTGCGTTAATGGCATTGGGGTCTGTCGACAGTTCATGGAGCACCGCCAGCGCCTCGGCATCTCGTTTTTCACGGAATAGCAAGTCGGCCAAGGTTTGGCGCAGGCCGATGTTGCCAGGGTATTGCGCATCCAGCGTTTTTAATTGCTCGATGACGCGCGGGCGTTGCCCGGTGATATTGGTGCGAATGCGCAGGTATTCCAATGCGGTGGCAAAGTCCGGCGGAGCATCGCCAAACAACTGCTCAAAGATGACGGCAGCCTCTTCAGGGCGTCCCCCAGCCGCATACAGACGCGCCTGTTGCAATTGCACCTGGACTTGCGGATCCTGCAATTTCATCAGGTTTTGCGCCTGACGCAGTGCCAACGAGTCAGATGCCAATTGTTGCAGATGGGCCAGACGCTGCTTGGCCAGGTCCGGATTTTTGTCCAGCAAGGCCTGACGCACTGAAGCCGCCAGGGCTTGCGGGTTGTTCGGCGCGATCAGCCACAGCCGTGCCAATGAGTCGCGCACCAGATCGTCCCGATACAAGGCTTCGCCAATGCGCACCTGCTCCAGCAACCACTGTTGCTGGTCCTGGATGCTCACCGGCTGCGCCAGTGCTGACGTCGAGATACCGCTGAACAAAACTGCCCATGCCATTAGTTTTTGCATGTGTTAACCCACGCCGGTAAAAGCTGACCATCCTTGTCAAAGCGATAGCGTTGTTCATTCCAGCCCTGGCCAAACAACAGCAAGGACTGGTTGTAATAAGCATCCGCTGCGGGTGGCTCGTGCTGTACCCGTGTTTGTTGCACGACATACGCCGGTGAGCCGGTACTGGCGAGCAGTGGCAACAGAGCGGCAGAGAAACCCACGGGGCCGGTGCCGGTGTACTGGCCGGTGAGGGCGTCTACCGACTCGGGCGGATAACCCAGGGTTTGGGTGAGGGCAGCCATGGGTGCAAACTGCGCCTGCAAGGCCTGGCGACCCGCCGCGTCCTTGGCCAGCATGCCGACCCACAGGTACACGCGAATTGCATCATAGCTGCCGGTACTGCCGCTCTTGGGGTCAGGCGCCCAGCCGGCCCCGACTTGCCACAACAGCCAGTTGGGGGCAAAGCCCTTGGGTGAACCTTCGACCAGCATGCGTTGTTGACTGGCCGCCAGTTCCGCCCAAATGGGCGCTACTTTGGCAAAGCGGGCAAGCAATTGCGGCGGCAGGTAGCTGGGGTTCAGCCGCCAGCCTTCAGGGCTGTCAAACCCTGTATCACCCGGCAGTAACATCAGGCCCAACCCTGGCAGCGGACGCAGACTTTGTGCGGCGGTGCGCCAGAGCATGTTTTGCCCCAGTTCCAGGTACTCAGGCGACTCCCACAAGCGCCCGGCTTCGAGCAGGGTGTAGGCGATCCACAGATCGGCATCCGTGGCATTGTTGCTGTCGAGCACCTGCCATTTGCCGGACTCGGAGCGGCCCCATTCCCAGGCAGGTAGGTGCGCATCCAGGCTGCCGTCCGCCAGATTGTTGTGGGTCCACTCCAGGATCCGCTCAAAGCTTTTGCGGTCATTGGCGAGCAAGGCGAAAAACAAGCCATAACTCTGACCTTCCGAGGTAGTGATCAACTGCTTGGACGAGCGATCAATGATGCGCCCGTCGCTGCTCATCATGGTCTGCTTGTAGCTGTCCCAGGCAGCCCAGTCACAGCTCGCGGCACTCGCTGCCTGAGGTAACAAGCCAAGGGTCAAGCTCAGAGCGAGCACTGCAAGACGTGGCATTGATCAGTCATCCTTGTGCAAGCGGCGGTGAGCTGCCCAGCTCAGGGCGCGCCACAACAGGAAAGCACTCAGCAACACGCTGATCACCGCCAGGATCGCCAGCAGAACCGGGTGCTCGGAGAGCTGGTACCACATCAGCAGGTACCACGGCAGGTTACCCACGTAGTACTGATCACCTACCAGTTGACTGTAGATCCCGCTGCTGCGAATCAGCGCCACGGAACCGGCCACGGCATCCATTTTGCTGCTGTCGACCAGGGTTTCACGCAGCAGGTTGAAATCGGCATCGTCATTGCCCAGCAAACCTACAACGCTGCGCTGGTTATGCGAAGGCGACTGCATGCCGATGATGGCGGCGATAGGTGCTTGGGCGGTGACTTCAACCCGGTTGGCTGGCTGGTTACGATCGTCAGTGGACGGGCCCCGGCGGTTGGTGGCATCCATGGCAGTGTTGCCGTAAGGCTGCACCAGCATGTCGTGCTGGCGTTGCAACAACAGGCTGAGGTCCGGGTTGTCGCGCATTTCAGGCGCCATTTGGCCCAGCAGCAGCAAGTCTGCGTCCTCCTTGGAGGCCGATTTCCAGTCATCACTCAGGCGTACGCCAAAGGCCGGGTAGCCAGTGCGGGCAGAAATACTGGCCACGGCTTCCAGCAGGGTGCTGATTTGCGTCGGGGTGCCTTTGCTCGGCACCACAACGATGGATTCCGACATGTCGGCCATGCGGCTGAACGGGAAGCCACTGCGAGCAAAAACCTTGAGGTCGGGCATGCTGATGTAGTGGTGATAGCCGGACAAGTCGATGGTTGAGTCTTCATCGATAATCGCTTGGGTGTTAGCCGGCAAAATGGTCTGGCAGTGATCGCGCTGGGCGCTGCCCATGGTGCTGGCGAAGCTGAAGTCGAAACGCAGGCGGTTGCGGTCTCCGATTTTCAGCGACGGTACGATCAGCTTGTCATTGACGTTGGCCGAGTCATTGGACAGTACCGACAAGCGCAGCTCTTCAAAGCGGCTGTTGTCTTTGCGGGTCAGCGGCAGGCTGGTGATGAACTGATCGTTGAGGCTGATGTTCAGGCGTGAATCATCATTGGCCGACGGCGCGGTGTAGCGGTATTGCGTGCGCAGCGGGATCCCCTGGTTACGCCAGACAAACAGGTCAGGCGGCAGGTTGATGTCCAGGGTAATCGGCCGTGGTTGCAGGCCGCTGACTTGTAGTTGCTGCGGGTAGTCGATCAGTTCGGCAAAGCGCACAGGGCGATCGGTGCGCATCCAGGCCGGAGCGTCGTAAGGCTTGCGCGGTTGCAGCTCTTCAACTTTGTTGATGGTTGCCCGCGAGCCGCGTAACAGTTTGCCGCCCAGCGCCAGCGCCTTGGCCGCCGTGGTGAGGTCTTCTTCGTTACGGCCCATCACCAGCAACACTTTGCTGTAAGGCGCATCAGGGTGATCAATCAGCTCAACCACGGGTGCATCAACGGCCGGGAATTTCTCCAGGTCGCTCATAAACGCAGGGCGGTGGTCGTTGGTGGCAAACACCACGGTTGGCTGTGTCGCTTCCTTGCTTTGCACGCCAGGCAAGGTGTCAAACAGGACCGGGAACTTGGAGCCACGCCAGTTGGCCTGGCTGCCGAAGTACGAGGCCAGAATCGCGGCGGCGCGTTGTTCGCCCAGAGTCGGGTTGGCGGCAAACACAAACGGCAGTTCCAGCGTGCCGCTGTTGCGCGGGTCAAAGAACGGCAGCGGGAAATACGCCAGGTCGTTGGTCAGGCTCAGCGCCTGCTCTTGCAGGGTCAAGCTGCTGCTGCGGCTGATATTGACCCACAGGGTGTTGTTAGCCGGGTCTTCGCAGATGTCGGTGTAGTGGCCGATAAACTCAAGACGAATGCGGTTGAAGTCCGCAATCATCCGGGGATCAAGGGCCATTTTCTGCTGAGTCTGGCGCCCCAGTTGATCTTTCTCGATAGGCAACACGCCCATCAGCACGTCATTGAGGTACACGCGGATATGCGAAAGCGTCGGAATCAGCGAAGGCGAGGGCGTGTAGTTCAGTTGCAGGCTGGCATCGCTGGCGATGCGGTCGCGGCGCAAGGTGAACTCAACCTGCTCGGAACTGTGGATGCCCAGCAGCAAGGTGTCGGCCGGGCGGCCCAATTGTTCGAACGTACGCGTGACGGTCCAGCTTGGCAGCGGGTCGGTACTCTGGGTGATCGCAGGTTTATCCTGCGCCGCCGCGCTGCCGGTTGGCAGGGGCAGAGGGGCAGCCATCAGGTCACAGGCGAGGGTCATCAGCGCGAGGCTGGCGAAAAGATTTTTTTTGGCGAATCGACTCATGATTTGCTCACTGGCCGGGAAATAAGAGGGGTGGACGCTTTGGGCATGCGCGGCAAAAAGCTGCCCAGCCATTGCAGTACTCGCACAAAAGGCCGTGCCAGATGGCGCAGCCATGCAGGCAGATACTGATAAAGGCGGTAGTAGCCTTTAGCGCCCAGGGCGAGGATTTCTTTGAGGCTCTGAACCGGTTTGTCAGCTTCAAAGCCACTGTTGTAATCGAGCCAGGCATCGGCCCGGCCAAAGGTGCACTGCACAAATTCGATTTTTTGCTCGGGCGGCAAATCGGCAAAGTTCAGGCCCATAAACAAGTCTTTGGAGCGCGTGAGGGTGCCGGTGAAGACAAACTCGCGGTTGCCGCGCTGCAGGATCAACGACACCAGCGAGCCGGTGGCCAGCGGCAACGGTTGATTGAGCAGCAGTCCAACACCACCGTCGGAGTAGTCCACCAGCTCACACGGGTAGCGATGGCCGTCAGCCAGCTTTATGGCGCCGGGCAGGCGGGTTTGCACCCGATGGGTTTGTCGGACCTGGCGCACTTCAGCCGCCACGGCTACTGCTGCACCAATAATCAGCAGGTTGTAGATCACCCACAACACACTGACGATCACCGTGATGATCTCGTCGGCAGGCCCGGTAAAAATCCGCCACACAGCAAAACCAAGGCCCAGTACGTTGAGCACCGAAAGCACCAGATACGGTTTGGCGGTCTGCCAGTCGAACTGGTTTTCTTCCATCAACCCGCCTTTGGCGGTCACGTTGAACTTGCCCCGCGAAGGACTGAACAGGGCCACGGTGGTTGGCCGGGCGATGTACCAGGCCAGCACCGTCTCGTAAACCTCCCCCCAGAATGTCTGGCGATAGGCGCCTTGCATCCGCGAGTTGGTCAGGCTGGCGTGGATCATGTGCGGCAGCACGTACAGCAGAATCATCAAGGCCGGGGCATAGATGATGTAGGCGTGCAGCAGCAGGAAGGCCAGCGGCGCGGTCAGGAACACCAGCCGTGGCAGGCCTACCAGAAAGTGCAACATGGCGTTGGCGTAACAGACCCGCTGGAAGATCGTCAGGCCTTTGCCCATCAGCGGGTTGTCGGTGCGGAAAATCTGCACCATGCCCCGTGCCCAGCGAATACGCTGGCCAATGTGTGCCGACAGGCTCTCAGTGGCCAGGCCCGCCGCCTGCGGAATGCGCAAATAGGCGGAGTTCCAGCCCTGACGGTGCAGGCGCAAGGCGGTGTGGGCGTCTTCAGTGACTGTTTCGACAGCAAACCCGCCTATGGACTCAATTGCTGTGCGCCGCACGATTGCACATGAGCCGCAGAAAAACGCCGCGTTCCACATGTCGTTACCGTCTTGAACCAGGCCATAAAACAGCTCGCCTTCGTTGGGACGGTTGCGGAAGGTGCCCAGGTTTCGCTCGAACGGGTCGGGCGAGAGAAAGTGGTGCGGGGTTTGTACCAGCGCCAGTTTCGGGTCACGCAAAAACCAGCCCACGGTCAATTGCAGGAATGAGCGGGCAGGCATGTGGTCGCAGTCAAAAATCGCCACCAGTTCACCGTCAATCTGCGTCAGGGCATGGTTGAGGTTACCGGCCTTGGCATGGCGGTTATCGGTACGCGCGATGTAGTTGATGCCCACTTCATCGGCAAACGTCTTGAAGCTTGGGCGGTTGCCGTCATCCAGCAAATGGATGCGCAGTTTATCTTTCGGCCAGTCAATGCCCAGCGCGGCGTACACCGTGCCACGGGTAACCGAGAGTTCTTCGTTATAGGTCGGAATGAGCAAGTCGACGGTTGGCCACTGGCTCGGGTCTGCTGGCAATTGCGCGGGTTTGCGGTTCAGCGGCCATGAGGTCTGCACGTAGCCGAGAATCAGCACCATCCAGGAATAGGTCTCGGCCAGCAGCAGGATCAGCCCGCAGACCAGGTCGAGGCTGTCACTCCAGTTCAGCGTCGAGGTGTAGCGCCACCACAAATAGCGGCATGAAATGATCACTGACAAGGCAATCAGCAGCAGCGTCGGAAAACGCCCCGGCAAGCGCCGCACCAGCATCGCAATGGCCCACAACAGCACCACAAACACCAACTGGGCCAGGTAACCGAAGGGTTCGGTCACGCAGATAAACACCAGCACCACCACCAAGGCGCCGATGGCGATATAGAGTATTTTGCGCAGCGGCCAGTGCATCGAGCTCCACCAGCGCGAACCTTTGCGCACTTGCGGGCTGATGGCTGATGGCAACTGTTCAAAACTGTTGGCCAGCAGATTCCAGGGCTTTTGCACAATGCCGATCAAGGCCTTGAACGCACTGGCGAAACGGCGGCGGGTACGCTGACGCTGAGGCAAGCTTTGCTCACCCGGGCGCACCAGCAATAGCCAGGCGATCTGGATGATGTAACGCAGCGGGTCGCCAATAGTGGGGCGTTTGTCTGCCAAGTGCGGGAACAGGCTGCGGTGTTGCGCGCGCAGGGCTTTCCACGACGGGGCTTCCAGACGCAGGAATATCCAGCCAAAAGCCTGTATCAGTGCCAGCACCAAGGCGGTGAAGCGGGTGCAGTTCTGTTCACGGCGCAAATAGGTGTAGGGGAACCAGCGGTCGATCATTCAAGCCTCCCGCCACGCAGCAGGCACCAACTGGCCAGGCTAATCAGGTCTTGGGCTATCAGGCTGCCCGGTGCATACCGGCCGGTGGGTTCAAGCTTGGCCAAGGCTTCAGCCATGGCTTCATCGGCATGCAAATGGATGGGCAACAAATGCTTGCCGAAATGGTTCTGCCAAAGCAGCAACATATCGCGCTGCAACTGGCTGGCCGGCTCAAAGCGATTGATCAACAAGCGCGCCGCACTGCTGCGCATCGGTTGCAGCAGTACATGGCTCGCCGCGTCGAGGTTCAACACCGTGAGGGCAATGTCGCACCGCGGGTTGCTCGCATGCCCCGGCAAACGCTGTGGCAGGTCAAACAGCACCCAGTCATAGCTGTCAGCCAGGCTGGTTTGGCGTTGCGCCCACAGCTGCGGGTGATCGCGCAGCAAGGTGTCGAGTTGCAGGTGCTGCTCAACGGCGAGCGTGCCGTAGGGCAATACGTCCAGGCCCGGTTCGATGTTCCAGGCGTCTTGATACCAAGGGCTGTTATTGAGCGTGGCAGGGGCCCAGCCACCCGGCAGTGCGTAATCGAGATTGAAATGCAGGCCGAGGGTGTTTTCCGGGCACATATCAACCACCAGAACTCTCTGTCCGAGGGTCGACAGTGCATAGCTGAGTGCCGCGAGGGTTGAGCTGGTGCCCACTCCGCCACGAATACCTTGCAGGCTCAGGGCGATCATGGAGTGGCGTCCAAAGTGGCAGTCTTGTGCCGCGTTTCGAGGTGGGCCAGTAACGGCCAGCGCTCAAGGGCTTGCAGCAACTCCACCTGCGCAGAGATATCGACATAGCGCAGGTCTGGCAGGTCCACCATGAATTTAAGGCGTTCAATATCATCGGCGCGCTCATTACGCGACAGGATATCCGCGCTTATTTGAGCTGCTGTGGGTAAGGTAGCCATCCACCGTTCTCCTTGATTCGAACATAAGGTTTGCCGTTGTAATCGAGCACAACGGTCCCTGAGTTTTCCGATACTTTTGCGGTTTGCGGCAGGTCCTGGAGCAGGGCTGACCAATCCACGGTCTGGCCGTTGCTGAGCTGCGGGCTGGCATACAGGCGTGCAATGATTTCAGCGATCGCCAGGTAGCTGCTTGGCTGAGTGATATGCACCGGCTCGGTCTGGCCGTCGTCGCCCATGTTGATCAGCTTGAGGCCCACCGGCACATGGGTGATGGACTCGCTAGGGATTTCACGCATGCCGGAGATCTGCATACGGTCACCGTGCAAGGCGGCGCCATGCTCAGGCACGATGGCCACCACCACGCGACGTCCGCTTTTTTGCAGCTCTTTGATGAAGGCGTTGAGGTCGTCGAGCAAGACCTGGGCACGGCTGCTGTAGTCCGCCGCCTGGGTGCCGCCATCGGCTCTCACCTGACGGTTGCCGTCATGCAGGCTGGTGGTGTTGTAGAACAGGGCCATGTTCGGCTGGTTGCTGTTCAAACGGTGTTGCCACCATTTGCTCAGTACGTCACGGTCGCGCCAGATCGGCGAACCGTCAAAGCCGACATAGGTACGCTGCAAACCGGCCGGGATGACGCCCAAGGCAGGTGGAGGCAATTGGCCCTGATCGCGGACTTCTTGCAAGAAGCCATCGAACTCGCCGGTGTGGTTGAGCATCAACTCATCGGTAAAGCCCAGCTTGCGCAAGTCGTCGAACAGCAGGCACTGATCGGGCGGCTGTTTATACAACTGCGCGTGCGAGGTCTGACCGCAACTGGCGCGCAGCAGCCGAATGGCAGCAGGGCCGCTGTAGGCTGTCGCCGAGTTGAAGTTGTCGAAGATCACGTCCATCTGGCTGAACAACGAGTTGTTGCGCAGCCCCACGGCATCAAGGTCATCCCAGGCCAACGAGCAGATATTGATGACCAGCAGGTCAAAGGGCGGCGGTTTGACCGCAGGTTCTTTGAACTCAACTTTACGCTGGGCTTCGTTCTTGTAGAACGTGTCGAGGTAGGCGTTAAGCGTCGCATCGTCCGGCTCACCGCCGCCGCTGCTGACCGGTGTCGCAGCACCGCTGGTGTTGCTGGCAATTGGCAAGGTCACTGGTGCTGGCAGCAATGCTTGCAAGCTACCCAGGCTCAACCAGACAAAGCCCAGCAGGGTCAGTGTGGTGAGGCGTAACCAAGGGCTGATAAACAGGTAGCCAATGATCAGCACCAACAGCAGGGCGCACACTTGCCAGTCAATAAAGCGCCCCAGCAACTCAATGATGTAATCCGCTGAGAAGTTCAGGACACCGGGCTGCGCCAGCAAACGGCTGAAGGGCGGGAACCAGGTGTCCTGGTACAGCAGTGCGACGGCCACAGGAATCGCCAGCAACGTGCGGGCACGGCGCAGCATTGGGTGGGCGATCGGTATAAGCAGCGCAAGGGCAAAAATCAGGTTGGGCACGATCTGAAAGTTCAGGTGCCCGGTCCAGGTCAACAGGAACTTGCCGAGGAAGTACAGGTTCCAGGCACCCAGTCCGCGCCATACCGTGGTGAGTTTTTGCGGTGCAACCGCAGGTTTAGACAGATTCATCCGGCGCTCTCATCGAAGGGCTGGCGGGTGCACGACGTCTGACACCGCAGGATTTCAGGTAACGCGGCGGCAAGTACTGCTCAAAATGCGCTTTGAGGTACTGGCGAATACGCTGTGAGAACAGAGTCAGGAGTATGGTTATCCCGCAGGTCAGGGCAATGACCTGCACAAGTTCCATAAAGGTCATGGCTGTGGCTCGCTGACAGTCAAGGTGATGCGCTGCGGTTTAATCGCAGCGCGGCTTCCGGGAGCCGGTTGGGCCATGATCAACGGCTCAACGGGAATATTCAGATGAGGGGGCACAGAGTCATCTTCCATAAAGGCATCTTGATCCAGATCCGTCGGGCTGCTCAGCGACTGACGGGTCAAAAACAGGTCGCGCCAGGGCAGGCGGCAGATGTTGGCCAGCGCTGGCTCCAACGCGTCTGCGCGGCAGGCAAACAGAAACAGGTACAGGTCGCCGTTGAACAAACAGGCGAAATCCCCCAGTCGGCGCAAACACATCTGGTTCAGGAACAGCTCTTGTTTAAGCCCGGCAACCGGTTGGAACTTGAGCAGTTGATGGGGCACTTCACCGGAGCTGTTTTGATACAGGTGTTGCACTTGGGTGATGAACTCACGGGGGCTCACCAAGCCGCGAATGGCCGGTGGCCGCTGGCGCTCAAGCAATGTGGCAAAGTCGGTGCCCTGGGTGTGCTGCCAGCGTTGCCCCTGAATACTTTCGATCAGGCTCAAAAAGCGCGACAGCAGGGTGCCGTCAGGAATGATCAGGTTGACCCCGCACGCCAGCAGCAAACGCTCGTCGCGATAGCGCACGGCAGGTTCCAGTTCACGCACCACAATCTTTAAAGCCGGGCCGCACTGTTCGCGCAGGTCGTGCAGTTGCTGCGCCAGCTCCAGCAGTTGATGGCTGCTATCGATGCCGACAATTACCGTGGCTGCGGTAGCAGAAGCGGCTTGCTGAAGCAATGTCTGGCGGTCATTGAATAGGTACCAGTGATTGGACAGCGGCGGGCTGCCTTCAAGCACGGTACGTTCAGCGAGGTAGACATGCTGGTCGTCAGCGACGCGTGGCGCGATATCGGCCACGGGTTCCGGAATCAAGGCCAGGGTTTTGTTGCGGGTCGAGAGTTTGAACTCCAGCCCGGCGCTCACCCCAATGTCGTTGTACCAAAAGTGCACGTGGTAGCGCGTTTCACCGTTATGTCGATACAGCCGACTCAACCCGGAGAGTTGCTCGTTGAGCGCCAGCAACCGGGCATGCAGCGGCGACGCTTCACCGTGGGCGATTACCAGCAAGGTGGCGTTTCTGTCCCGTAGCCACGGGCGCAAGTGTTCGCACCAATGCTGCAGGCGTTTTGCCGCCGAGGCCTCGGTCCAGCTATTGGCCGGTACCAGCAACACAATCTGGCTATGGGGGGCGATCCGCGCGCGACCCAGGTCGCGGGTCAATGTGGCCAGCCCCGGCTCGATCACCTTTTGCGCGATTTCAAACAGTTTGAGTTTGTCCGGACCGCGATCAGGAGCGATCTCGTCAATGACTGTCTGGACGGGGTCTGCACACACAATCAGTGCGGCAGGGGTGCTGGAGGGGAGGCTTTCCAGAAACTGACAGGCCAGCAGTCTTGCATCATCAGGCTGGTTGGCCGTAATCCAGTACAAGCCGCCAGCGCGCAAAGCAATGTGTTGGTCCAGTAATCCGTGGATGCCGAGATTGATATAAGGCAAACGCTACGTTCTCTTCCAGGAGGTTCACGAGCGAATGGCGGGTTTGTTATGTATTGCGCCATTCATTCGGTGCTTGCAGGTCGGTCATCCGCCTTCAAGCCTGAGTATTGTTCAATGGCGTCAATCATGAAGTGATTGGTGGTTCGCCGACTTGATCCATGTCGCGATGTAGAGGCCCGGTGAGCCAAAATCTTAACCTTCCTTGTCAACGCACTTGGCACTCAAATAGTGGTCGATTATTTCGTTGCTGTAGGAATTTTCTTACATTTTTGTGAGGTTAGTCCATGTTTAAAACGGAAAATGTCAAAAAAATAGCTGCGGAAAAAATACCGCCATTTAATTGGCGATCAGAACTCGTCAATCCGGGCGTTGATCTCAAGCAATGCTAGCTGACAGAAAGACAAGCGCGGCTTTCTCACTGCCCGGATGCGTGGTATTGCTGTAGTGGGTTCATCACGGATGGAACCTTTTGCGCAGGCTCATCCTCAGAGTCTGAAACCGTCACCGAAACGTTCAATGAGGTGCATCTATGCCAGTCAAACATGATTTGCCATTGGATTTGGGCTTCTCCAAAGAGGCTCTCGACACGCTTAAAGGTCAAGACCCGCACTTGGCTGCGTTAATTGAGAAATACACAGTGGCTGACAAGCAGGTGGTAGAGGCCGAGGCGCCCAGTGCGCTGGGTGTGACTGATGAAGTGTTACTGGCGCTCAAGGAGAAGCGGCTGAAAATCAAGGATGACATCGTAAGCCGTCTGGCCAGCCAGGCGGCCCGCTAATCCTTTGAAGGTGTTCTTGGCGGCCAATTTTTTTGCACGCTGCAGATGTTTCTGTCTCTGTGCCGTAGTAGGGTTGGCGTGTTCAAGAACACCACTCCCAGGAAGCCGAAATGTCCAACATCATCAAAATCGTTGCTGTATTGCGCGCCAAGGCCGGTCAAGAAGAGACCGTCAAACAAGCGCTGCTGGCGTGTGTGGAAGGCTCACGCAAAGAAGAGGGCTGCACGTTCTACGATCTGCATATTGACCGTACCGATCCGCAGCGCTTTGTGTTTATCGAAGGCTGGAAAGACCTGGCGGCCATCGAGCACCACAAAACAACGCCACACTATTTAGCGATGGCCAAGGCCGTTGCGGACTTGCTGGAGCACCGTGAGGTGCTGGTGCTGGATGAATTGAGTCTCTAACCCGTAAACGGCGGCCTTGAAAGGGCCGCCGTTTTTAGTGGGCCCCTTAAAAGCTCGCAGCGTCCAGTTCAAACAGTGATTCGCTGCCCGCGCGTATCGACTGTTCCAGACTGTCGATGCGTGGCAAAAGCCGCTTGAAATAGAACCTCGCCGTGGCCAGTTTCGCCGTATAGAACGCCGGATCCGCCTCAAGGGAGCCCTGGGCAACATCTGCCATGCGTGCCCACAACCAGGCGTATGCCACATAGCCAAAGACCTGGAGGTACTCAACCGATGCTGCACCGATTTCATCGGGGTTGAGCTTGGCCTGCGCTTGTAGCCAGTCGCTCAAGTCTTCGAGCCGTTGCACCGCTTGTAACAGTTCGTGCTGGTAAGGCTTGCCCGGTTGAGCGGCAAACTCGCGGATCTGCGCTGTAAACAAACGCAGCGCTACGCCGTCATTGGCAATGATCTTGCGCCCCAGCAAGTCCAGCGCCTGAATACCATTAGTGCCTTCGTAAATTTGCGCGATGCGAACATCGCGCACCAATTGCTCTTGCCCCCATTCACGAATGTAACCGTGGCCCCCGAACACTTGCTGGCCCAGTACGCAACTGTCGAGCCCGGTGTCAGTGAAAAAGGCCTTGGCCACCGGCGTCAGTAAAGCCACCAGCGCTGCGGCGTTCTGCTGCTCTTGTGCATCGGCTGAGTACTTGCTCAGGTCCAGTTGCTGGCCGACATAGCTGGCAAACGCGCGACCGCCTTCGGTCATGGCCTTCATGCTCAGCAGCATGCGTCGAACATCAGGGTGAACGATGATCGGGTCGGCCATTTTGTCGGGCGCTACTGCACCGGTCGGCGCCCGGCTTTGCAGGCGTTCGCGGGCGTAGGTACGGGCGTTTTGGTATGAGGTCTCGGCACAGCCGATGCCCTGAATACCGATGGACAGGCGCTCGTAGTTCATCATCGTGAACATGGCCGCCAGGCCCTTGTTGGCTTCGCCGATCAACCAGCCTTGGGCGCCGTCAAAGTTGATCACGCAGGTCGCAGACGCTTTGATGCCCATTTTGTGTTCGATAGAGCCGCAGCTCACGGCATTGGCTTGAGCCAGCGTGCCGTCGGCATTGACCAGCACCTTGGGCACCAGGAACAGCGAAATGCCACGCGGCCCGGCCGGTGCGTCCGGCAGTTTGGCGAGGACCAGATGGACAATGTTCTCGGTCAGGTCCTGATCGCCACCGGTGATGAAAATCTTGCTGCCACTGAGGCTGAAACTGCCGTCAGCCCTGGGTTCAGCACGGGTGCGAATAAGCCCCAGATCGGTGCCGGAATGGGCTTCGGTGAGGCACATCGAACCTGCCCAGCGACCTTCATACATCGGTGGCAGATACGTTTCTTTAAGCGTCGCGCTGGCGTGAGCATCAATGGCCAGGCAGGCGCCGGATGTCAGCGCCGAATACAGGGCAAAACTGGAGTTGGCGGCGTAGAGCATTTCTTCAAATTGCACGGCGAGCATCTTGGGCATGCCCAGCCCGCCAAAGTCCGGGTTGCCTGACAGGCCGACCCAGCCACCCTCAATATAGGTGTCATAGGCCGCCTTGAACCCTTGCGGCGTGCTGACCTTGCCCGCGTGCCATTGCGCACCTTCTTCGTCGCCACTGCGGTTAAGAGGGGCGATCAATTGGCTGGTGACTTTGGCCGCTTCTTGCAAGATCGCATCAGCGGTGTCGGCATCAACGTGCTCGGCCAGAGCGGGCAGGCGCGCCCAAAGTGCTGGCGCTTGAAATACTTCGTGCAGCACAAAGCGCATGTCACGCAGCGGGGCATTGAATTCAGGCATCACAAAACCTCGTCAAACATTTACACAAAAGGAGGGTTACAAGGCTTTGGCCATGTCGCGCAGGACGTATTTCTGGACTTTGCCGGTGGAGGTCTTGGGCAGAAGGGTGAAGACCACGGTACGCGGAACTTTGAACCCGGCCAGATGCTCGCGGCAAAAGGTGATGATGTCAGCTTCACGCACCTGCTGGTGGTCGGCCTTCAGGGTGATGAACGCGCAAGGGGTTTCGCCCCATTTTTCATCGGGGCGCGCCACCACGGCGGCTTCCATGACGCCTGGATGGCGATACAAGACCCCTTCAACTTCAATGGTGGAGATGTTCTCGCCACCGGAGATGATGATGTCTTTAAGGCGGTCGCGGATTTCCACATAACCGTCCGGGTGGCACACGGCCAGGTCGCCGGTGTGGAACCAACCGCCTTCGAAGGCTTCTGCGCTGGCGCTGGGGTTTTTCAGGTAACCCTTCATCACCGTGTTACCGCGCATGAAAATCTCACCCATGGTTTCGCCGTCACGCGGGGTCGGCTTCAGGGTTTTCGGGTCGGCCACCATCACGCCTTCCAGCGTGGGGTAGCGCACGCCCTGGCGAGATTTGATCTGGGCGCGTTCGGCCAGGGTGTGTTCGTCCCATTTGTCATGCCAGGCACAGATGGTCACCGGGCCATAGACCTCGGTCAGGCCATACACGTGGGTGACTTTGATGCCCATTTCTTCCACGGCCCCAATCACTTTGGCCGGGGGCGCCGCGCCTGCGACCATGGCGTTCACCGGGTGATCAATAGCGGCCTTGGCTGATTCCGGCATGTTCACCAGTGCATTGAGCACAATCGGTGCGCCGCACAGGTGAGTGACCTGGTGTTCACGAATCAAGGTAAGGATTTTTTGCGGGTCGACCCGGCGCAAGAACACATGCACCCCGGCCAGCGCGGTGATGATCCAGGGGTAACACCAACCGTTGCAGTGGAACATCGGCAGGGTCCACAGGTACACCGGGTGATTGCCGATGGCCCAGACCATCTGGTTGCCCAGGGAGTTGAGGTAAGCGCCCCGGTGGTGATAGACCACACCTTTGGGGTTGCCGGTGGTGCCTGAGGTGTAGTTGAGCGCAATGGCTTGCCATTCATCTGCGGGCCATTGCCAGTCGTAGTCCGGGTCGCCCTCTGCGAGTACCGCTTCGTAATCCAGCTCGCTGACCGGCTGGCCCTCACCGTACTCGGGGTCATCCACGTCGATGATCAGCGGCGGATGATCAAGCATGGCCACTGCCGCATGAATCACTTCATGGAATTCGCGGTCGGCAATCAGTACCTTGGCCTCGCCATGAGCCAGCATGAAGGCGATGGCTTCGGCATCGAGGCGCACATTCAGGGCATTGAGTACGGCACCGACCATGGGCACGGCAAAATGCACTTCGAGCATGGCCGGAATATTGGGCAACATGACGGCGACGGTATCGTTCTTGCCGATCCCGCGCCCGGCCAGCGCGCAGGCCAAACGACGGCAACGGCTGTAGGTTTGCGCCCAGGTGCGGCGAATGGAACCGTGGATCACAGCAGGGTAGTCGGGGTAGACGCTGGCGGTGCGCTCGATAAAACTCAGAGGCGACAGGGCAATATGGTTGACGGCAGTCGGCTCAAGGCCCTGCTCAAAAATCGACATGATGGTCATTCCGGTGGCTGATTGTTAGCTCTAATGGCTGCCCGCTCTTATGCTGTCGAGAGGGTCAGTTTTATGTCCGGTCTGAGTTATAGCTCAGTTTGTGTTTGATATGGAAGCAATACCTAAGCAATATAGTATTTGTTCTATATTGAAGCGCGACTTAATCCACGGATGCCCCATGCCTGTTTCGCTGCTCACCCATGACCCGCAACCTTCAGTAGTCCTTGACGCCGCTGGCGCGCCGTTGGCGGTCAATCCGGCACTGTCACGGCTGCTGGCAGGCAAACCGCTGGCAGCCGTGCGCCCGTTGCTGCCGGGCAATATCGAAGAGCTGGTTCGTGCCTGCTTGCAACAAGAGCGGGCGATCGAGCAGGTCCAGGCGCAGTCTTCGGAACACCTGTGGCTGTGGACGCTGATACCGATACCTGAAAGCCAGTGTGTCGTGGCCCGTGGCCGGGAGGCGAGTGCCGAACTGCTGGCCGGACGTGAAGCCGCCAAAGCCCGGCGCCTGTATCGGCTGATTACCGAGAACACCACCGACCTGATCTCGCGGCATACCCCGGACGGGCGTTTTCTCGATGCCTCGCCAGCGTCCTGGACGTTGCTTGGCTATTGGCCCGAGCAACTGCGCGGCAGCCGGGCGCAGCGTTTGTTTCACCCGCATGATCTGGCCCAGGTGTTGCGCCAGGCCCGTGATGCGCTTGAGCTCGATGGCTACTACACCATGACCTACCGGATTCGCCATCAGGCCGGGCATTACCTGTGGTTTGAAACCGCCAGCCGGGCGATTCGCGAAACCTATACCGGCGCTGTGGTTGAAGTGGTCAGCGTGTCGAGGGACATCACCGCGCGCATTCAAGCAGAAGAAAACAAGCGGCGCCTGGCTGAAGTGGTCGAGGTCAATCCTGACCCGGTGCTGTTTATTGATCCGGCGGGCGGGGTGTCTTACCTCAACCCGGCGGCCCGGCGAATTATCGGTTTATCGCGTGGGAAAAGCGTGATTTCGCTGGCGGATTTTTTAAGTGCTGGCGATTTGGCGCAGTTGCAGTCAGTGGGCTGGTCCAGCGCTGAAGAACACGGCTTGTGGAGCAGTGAAGCGCGTTTGCAGCCGTTGAATGGCGAACCCTCTGTGCCGGTGTCTTTATTGCTGCTAGCCCATCGCGCCACCTCGGGTGAGCGGTTTTTTTCACTGGTGGCCCGTGACATGCGCGAGCGCGAACTGCGTGAAGCCCAACAGCGTCATCATCAGGATGAGCTGGCCCATACCGCCCGGCTGGTGACCTTGGGGGAGCTGGCGTCCGGCATCGCCCACGAAATCAATCAGCCGCTGGCCGCGGTAATGAATTATGCGAGTGCCAGCCAGCGTTATCTGCAAAACCTGGCCACCACCCCCGACGCTGCAACCCGTGTCGCTCAAGGGTTGGAACGAATTACCCTGCATGCCGGCCATGCCTCGCAAGTGATCAAGCGTTTGCGCGGTTTTTTACGCAAGGGCCGGCGTACGTTACAAGCGCTGGACGTCAGTGAAGTGGTGCGCCAAGCGGTCAATCTGTGCGCGTGGGAAGCCCGTGAGCGACAGGTGACGATTGAGCAGGAGTTGCCGGCCATTCTGCCGTTGGTGTATGCCGACCGGGTGTTGCTGGAACAGGTGTTGCTCAACCTGTTGCGTAATGCCATTGACGCCAATTGCGAGCAGCAGCCGGGGCAGCCTTCGCGCATTCGTATAAGCGTGCAGACCGCGCGTGCTGGCGAGTTAAGCATCAGCGTCGAGGATCAAGGCCCCGGCGTCACGGCCGAACAATTTGAGCAACTGTTCACCCCGTTTTACACCAGCAAGGCCGAAGGGCTTGGGCTGGGTTTGTCGATGAGTCGCAGTATCATTGAGGGCCTGGGCGGCGAGCTTGACGCCGAGCCGCAACCCCACGGGCTGCGCATGTGCTGCCGCCTGCCACTGATGGCCGTCACCCCACAACAAGAAGAGAGCAATTAAGCCATGACAACCCCGCAGCGCCATGTGGTCTACGTCGTCGATGACGATCAGGGCATGCTCGATTCAACCGTCTGGTTATTGGAGTCGATCGGCCTGAATGCAGTGCCATTCACCAGTGGTCAGGCTTTTTTGCACGCCGTGGATCCGGCCCTTAACGCCTGTGTAGTACTGGATATCCGCATGCCCGCCATGGGTGGCCTGAATGTGCAGCAAGCGTTACAGGAACGCGGGTTAACCCTGCCGGTGATTTTTGTCAGTGGCCACGCCGATGTGCCTATTGTGGTTCGTGCGTTCAAGGCGGGCGCCCATGACTTCATCGAGAAACCCTACAACCAGCAGTTGCTGCTCGACAGTGTGCAACAGGCCTTGAGCGGCGGTAATGCGCGGCAAAGTGCCAGCCAGGAACTGACGGAGTTAGAAGCCCGCCTGCACAGCCTGACACCCCGCGAGCGCGATGTGTTGCTGCCGCTGGTCAAGGGCTACACCACCCGTGAAATTGCTGAGCAATTGGCGGTGAGTGTAAAAACCATCGACCTGTATCGCGCCCGCGTGATGAAGCGTATGCAGGCCGAACACTTGCCGGACCTGGTGGGCATGGCGATAGCGGCGGGGCTGGTGGATCCGCTTAAGTTGCGAGCAATGCTGTAAAGCTTGCCTTGCGATCTTTTGATCTTGATCTAAGAGCCCCCCCCTCACCCTAGCCCTCTCCCTGTATGGACCGGGGACATAGCGAACACTTTGTTCGGAGACATAGCGAACAGTTAACGAAGCTTTTTCCCTGATATTACAACCCCGGTCACTCTGTCAATTTGCGCAATACGATGGCTTCCCCAGAAGACATCGTATTGCCCATCTTCAATACCCTCTTGTACACCTACACGCTCGCCTTTAAAGCCTTTACCGAGCCTCCAGGGCTGACCCTGCCAGTAGATCTCACCTTTAGCCTGCACCTTTCGCACATGAAGCTCAGCACCGTACTCGATGGCAGGTAGCACCTCCTGATACTCCCGTGCGCTGGGCGTATAGCGAGACGCTGGTACCTGCATGCCTATGCCACCGTGCGGGCGCTCGTAGTTGTAGATCTTGCGCCATTCATCCAGCGTGAACTGCGCGCTGGGCAGGTCAATCAGACACAAGCCCTTAAAAACCTCCCTGATCATGCTGCGATGCTGTCTTTCCAGCTTGCCCTGCGTTTGAGGGTGGTAGGGGCGTGAGTGGCTCACCCTTACGCCCTGACGCATGATCCAGATTTCCAGCCCTGTATACGCATCAGGCTCGTCGCCCCACGGCGCCCCGTTGTCCATCGTCATGCGCTCAGGTAGCCCGTAATGGCGAAACGCATTGATCAAATGGGCCTGTACGGTACTGCGCTGCTCGTTGCCACAGGCGGCGATAGTTAAAAAGAAACGCGAGTGGTCATCCAGAAGTGTCAATGGATGGCAGCGACCCGTACGCATGGGCACATGGCCTTTAAAGTCCATTTGCCACAGATCATTGGGCTGCTCGTGTTCAAATCTGATGAAAGGTTTGACTAGGCCTGCATGAGGGTCGATGCGCTCATTGCGCTTGAGAATGGCATGAACCGTACTGGCTGCAGGCATGTTGCTGCCACGCCGCTCAAGGCATCCCTTGATCTTGCGCGCCCCCCAGCCGGTGTGCTCGATATTAAGCGCCAGTATCTGCTTCTCGGACTCGTGAGCAGTTCGATTAGGTGAACTGTGGGGTCGACGGGACCGATCTCTCAGCCCGTCTTTACCCTCACATTGGAAACGCTTGAGCCATTTATAGGCAGTGGTGCGGCCGATATTGAAGTGCTCGCACAATGCTTTGATGTTAGCGCCCTCAGCCAAAGCCAAGGCGACGAATTCGAGACGAAGATCCACTGCGGACACCTCTTTCCAGGGCACATCACACCTCCTAAGGGGTCAATGTGTCCTATTAAAAGTGTTCGCGATGTCTCCGAACATTGTGTTCGCCATGTCCCCGGTCCATACACTCCCGAAGGAGAGGGAACCAATTGGGGGATGCTGACGATACTCGCTGTCCTGTTTGCTGCGCGACAGCGCGGCGTCGAAGACGGGACGGCCACTCCTACAGGTTAAGGGTGTCCGGGGTATTGCGTTCGAGCACTGGATAGCCCAGCGCGGCGATGTGGTGGTGCACGCGGCGGTAGTCGCGCAGTACACGTTGGAAGATATCGCCTGACTCGGCCCAGGCGGTCTTGTCATTTTGCAGTTTGCGAAAGTGCTCGCGGCTGGCACGGGCTTCGAGCTGGCGGACAATTTCTTTGTGGCTCACCAGCCTGTTTGCAGCGGCGATATCTTCGCGCAAGAAAGCTGTGATCGCCAGGTTTAGGCTGTCCAGCAAGGCCAGGTGCAGGCCCTGGATATGCTGCATCTCAAAGGTCGAGAAATGTTCGCCACGGCGGGCCCGGCGAATCGCCAGTTGCGCCAGATTGCTGAGGATGTCGCCCGCATGCTCCAGGTTGATCACGAACATGAGGATTTCCTGGGCGCGATCAGCGTCATCGTCGCTCAAGCCTTCCTGGCCTATGTCTGCCAGATAGGCGCGAATCGCCGCGCTTAACATATCCACGGAGTGGTCCAGCTGGCGCACCTTGTCGAAAGCCGCTTGATCGGGCTTTTCGAACAGTTGCAGCACCTGATTGAGCATTAGCGACGCCATGTCCGCCAGCCGCAACGCTTCACGCACGGCATTGGAAAGGCCGATATTGGCCACTTCCAACCCGGCTTCGTCCAGGTATTGCGGCATGCCTGGGTCTGCTGGCCGCTCTTGTTGCGGGAACAGGCGGCTCAGGCCGTTGGCCATTGGCTCAATCAGACCAATACACAGCACCGCCAACGCCAGGTTGAACGCCGTATGCAAGTACACCACCAGGTGCGCTGGGCCGAGGTTGGTCTGGGCCAGTTGGTCGGCCAGCAATGGCAGCCACGGCAACAACAGCACGGTGCCGAGCAGGCGAATCAGCAAGTTCCCCACGGGCAGACGACGCGCCACGCTTGAGCCGGCACTGAGTACCGAGGGCAACGCGCCGCCGACGTTGGCACCCAGCACCAAGGCCATGGCGGTGACCGGGGCCATCATTCCAGCACCGGCCAGGGAAGCAATCAACAGCACCACGGCCACGCTTGAATGGCACAGCCAGGTCAGCAACACCGCGGCCACGACGGCAATGATCAAGTCGCCATCCAGGCTTTGCATGACCGCACGAAACACCGAGGTGGCCTCCATGTGGCTAAGGGTTGCACTGAGCAGCCCCAAGGCCAGTAGCATCAGCCCCAACCCGATCAGTGCGCAGCCGATGCTTTCGTAGCGTGAGTCGTCGCGCAGGCGATACACGATAAAACCGGCCAGCAGCATGATCGGTGTAGCCAGCGACGTGTCGAAGCTCAGCAGTTGCACCACCAGGGTTGAGCCGATGTTGGCGCCGAGCATCACGGCCAACGCTGGCGCCAGACTCAAGGTGCCGGCGGCGGTAAAAGAGGTGGCCATCATGCTCACGGCGGTGCTGCTTTGCAGCACGCCGGTGATGCCAATGCCGGACAGCAGTGCCATCCAGCGGTTATTCAGATTGCGCCCCATCCAGTTGCGCAGTTGGGTGCCGAAACCGCGCAGCAGCGCGGTAGAAATCATATGAGTGCCCCACAGCAACAGTGCAATCGCACCGGCCAGGTTGAGCAAGAGAGTGGTTCCTGACATGAGGAATCTCCACAAAACAAACATTCATGTTTACGCCATCTACACACACGGCCGGGCTGACGCGAAACCGCGTCAGCCCGGCTTTTTACGTCAGTACCACTGTTTGAAACGGCGGATGTAAATAGTCTTCATCAGTTGTGCGACGCAGCAGTAGCTGACCAGCGTCGCGACCAGCCATGGGAAGTACGCCAATGGCAGCGGTTCCAGGCCCACCAGAGTGCCCAGCGGAGAGAACGGCACGTAGATGCCCAGGGCGATGACAATGAGGGTCATCATCATGACCGGCCATGCGGCGTTGCTCTGGAAGAACGGGATCTTGCGGGTGCGCAACATATGTACCACCAGGGTTTGCGAGAGCAGCCCTTCGATGAACCAGCCGGACTGGAACAGGGTTTGCACGTCGACATTGTTGGCCTTGAACACGTACCACATCAGGGCAAAGGTGGTGATGTCGAAGATCGACGAGGTTGGCCCGATCCAGATCATGAAGCGGCCAATGTTCTTGGCGTCCCATTTACGCGGCTTTTGCAGGTATTCCTTGTCCATCCGGTCCCATGGCAGCGCCAGTTGGGAGATGTCGTACATCAGGTTTTGCAGCAGCAGGTGAATCGACAGCATGGGCAGGAACGGGATAAAGGCGCTGGCCACCAGCACCGAGAACACGTTGCCGAAGTTGGAGCTGGCGGTCATGTTCAGGTACTTCATGATGTTGCCGAAGGTTTCGCGACCTTTTAGCACGCCTTCTTCGAGCACCATCAGGCTCTTTTCCAGGAGGATGATGTCAGCCGATTCCTTGGCAATATCAGTACCGCTGTCCACGGAAATACCCACATCCGCATCACGCAATGCCGGGGCGTCGTTGATGCCGTCACCGAGGAAGCCTACGGTGTGACCATTGGCCTGTAGCGCCTTGAGCACCCGGGATTTCTGCAACGGTGTGAGCTTGGCAAAGACCGTGCGCTGCTCGACTTCGTGCTTGAGGGTTGCGTCGCTCATGGCTTCGATTTCCGGCCCCAATAGCGGGGTTCCGGGTTCAAGGCCAACCTGACGGCAGATTTTGCTGGTGACCACCGCGTTATCGCCGGTCAGTACCTTCACCGCCACGCCAATGTCTTGCAGGGCACGGATGGCCGGGCCTGCGGTTTCTTTTGGCGGATCGAGGAAGGTCAGGAAGCCGCGAATCACCAGGTCGCGCTCATCTTGGGTGGTGTACTGCTTCTGCGCGTTAGCCTTGGGGATGTCGCGGGTGGCGACCACCAGTACCCGGAAACCGTCCTCGTTGTACTCAGTGGCCCGTGTCAGCAGTTCAGCGCGGCGCACGGGATCGAGTGCTACGCGCACACCGTCTTCCATCACGTGGGACGAGATGCCGAGCATTTCTTCAACGGCGCCTTTGCACACCAGCAAGTGATCGCCACGGTTGTCCTTGACCACAATCGACAGGCGACGACGTTCGAAGTCAAACGGCAGCTCATCGACCTTGCTGTAGGCGAAAGGCAGCTTGAACTTTGGATCGCGCTCGGAAAACTGCACCACCGCTTGATCCATCAGGTTGCGGATACCGCTTTGGTGATGGCTGTTGAGCCAGGCCAGTGCCAGTACCGATTCATCGCGTTGGCCATCAGGGCCGACATGGTGCTCGAGGATGATGTGGTCTTGGGTCAGGGTGCCGGTTTTGTCAGTGCACAACACGTCCATCGAACCGAGGTTCTGGATGGCATTGAGGCGTTTGACCACGACTTTGCGCTTGGCCATGGCGGTTGCGCCCTTGGCCAGGTTGGCACTGACGATCATCGGCAGCATTTCCGGGGTCAGGCCGACCGCCACCGCCAGGGCAAACAGGAAGGCGTCGCCCCAATCGCCTTTGGAGAAGCCATTGAGGAAAAACACCACCGGCACCATCACCAGCATGAAGCGGATCAACAACCAGCTGACGCTGTTAACGCCGCGATCGAATGCGGTTTGCGAGCGCGAGCCGACAATCGCCTTGGCCAGTGAGCCAAAGTAAGTCCGTGGGCCGGTCGCGACCACCACGGCACGCGCCGTACCGCTGACCACGTTGGTGCCCATAAAGCAGATGTTGGGCAGGTCCAGCAGGTTGCTTTGATCAGCCGCAGCGTTGGAGGCCGACTTTTGCGCGACATTGCCCAGGGTGTCGTATTTCTCTACGGGCAAGGCTTCACCGGTGAGCACCGCCTGGCTGATAAACAGGTCACGGGATTCGATCAGGCGTATGTCGGCGGGGATCATGTCCCCGGCGGACAGTTGCACGATGTCGCCGGCCACCAGTTCACGAATGGGGATTTCAAGCACTTTGGCGGGGGCGCCAACGCGCTCACGACGCAGTACTGTCGCCGTGGTGCGCACCATGGCTTTAAGAGCTTCGGCGGATTTGGCCGAGCGGTGCTCCTGCCAGAAGCGCAGAAAACTGCTCAGGCCCACCATCAAGGCAATGATGATGACTTTGGTCAGGTCGGTTTCTTCACCGTCACGCAAAGGCAGCCAGTAATCGGTGAAGAAGCTGATAACCCCCAAGGTCAGCAGTACATAAATGAAAGGGTTGTGCAGCGCCATCATGAACTGCACGACCGCGTGAGGCGGCTTGTCGTGAGCTACTTCGTTATAGCCTTCATGTTCCAGGCGATCAGCTGCATCCAGCAGGGTCAGGCCATCCGTGGTGGCCCGGACATTGGCCAGGGTGGCGGCCAGGCCGTTTTGCGCTTCCCGTGCAGCGCGCATCGACAATTTGCTGTTTTCGCCCGCGTTGTTCTTGTCTCGAACGTTGCTGTTTTTTACCGCGCTCATGGTCATACTCCTGTCGCCAACGCTCGACAAAACATACCTTGGCTTGCCGTATTCAAGACGAGCCAAAGTATGCCGAGTCGCAGATATCGCGATCGGTTTTAATAAGTGTTTAAGTGCGCTTTAAATGCCCGCTACAACAATTAACTTAATAGTTGCGCAGCGGGTGGCTACTGGCTTCTTCCATAGGGAACTCCAGTTATTCAACAGTGGTTTAAGGCCTGTCAGTGGTCAGCGCCAGGCGCGACTCTGAGGCTCCTGAAGGTCGGCCATGCTCCAGCGCTGCTCCAGTTGACCTGTGGCAGGGCTGACGCGCCAATGCACCTGATGGTGCCCAGGTTTTGCGCCGAAAACGGGGGATGAGAAGGGCGTGCGGGCGGAGCGCGCAGTGCCGGGCTCACGGGCCAATTTAACCCGCATGCTTGAGGTAAAGGCGCGAACGCCAGGTAGAACAAAGGCTTTAAAGGTCATAACACACCTCGTAACCGGACGGCTGCCGGGGAGGTCGTTACGTTGGAGCGTCAAGCTCTAGCGCAGTTGACCTCGCCCAGCAGGCGAGTCCCGTCAATGTCTGAATTGGGCGCCCGGTCAGGCGTTTTCACGCAGGCCGGGCAGCGACTAGATACTGTGTCCATTAGCTTCTTTTGTGAGTGAGTAAAGTGCCGACTGAGTCGGCCCATGCAATCTACTGATGCGGGTATATCAAGTCAACGTTAAACACCAGCAAGTGCGGGCGGTACAGGGAGCGTTCAGCAACTTGAAAGAGTGCATTGAGCACTAAGTTCAAATAAGGCAGTTATATGACAGTTACAAATTAATAACACATCACCTATACCGTGTAGGAGCGAGCTCGCCTCGCGATCTTTAGAACTTGATGATTAAAGATCGCAGACCATCGCCTTCAGCGAGTCAATTTGCGGCTATAAGTGCGCGTCGGATCTATAGGTTTGGGTTATATTACGGCGTGTTTCAACCCGTACCGAGAGTGGTTGTGTCGATTAAAGACCCCGCAGCATTACAGCTTCTTCAAGCGCCTGTAGCGCTTTACCTGCAACAGTTGGCAGCGTCCAGCCGCCAGACCATGCGCTATGTGCTGCAGGATGCGGCTGATCGTTTGGGCGTCGATGATGTCGCGATTGAGGAATTCCCCTGGCATCAACTGCAGCCGGGGCATATCACGGCCCTGGTGGCGGCGCTGCGTACCGATGGTTATGCGCCCAATACGTCGTCTTTGTATGTGAATGCGATTCGCGGCGTGATGAATCAGGCCTGGCAGCAGAGCCTGATTACTCAGGATCAGCTCCTTAAAATTCGCGCAGTGAAGGCGGGCGGTGGTTCGCGCCTGACCAAGGGCCGCAATCTGCGTCGCACGTTGATCCGCGAGCTGATGGATGTCTGCGCTGCGGACCCACGCCCACAGGGGCTGAGGGATGCAGCAATCATTGCGATTTTGTATGGCTCGGGCATGCGTAAATCCGAGTCTGTGAACATGGATTTGCGTCAGGTCAACATGGCCGAGCGCAGCTTGCAGGTCTTGGGCAAAGGCAACAAAGAACTGATCAAGTTCGCCCCGGCCTGGGCCTTCGAAAAGCTCCAGGTCTGGCTCGATTTTCGCCGCGAACAATTGCCGGAAGGCGTCAGCGACGACACGTTTTTGTTCAACCGGATTCGCCGTGGCAGCCACATCACCCGTGAACGCATCACCAAACATGCGATTTACTACATTGCCAAGCAGCGCGGTAAACAGGTGGGCGTGGACATCATGCCGCATGACTTTCGGCGCTCGTTCATTACGCGGGTGATTGAGGAATATGATGTGTCGATCGCTCAGAAACTCGCCCACCACGCCAACATTGCCACCACCGTCAGCTATGACATGCGCGATGACAACGAGCGGCGTAATGCCACTGATCGTTTTTCACTGTAAAGCGCACTGGCCCTCGACGCATTTTGAAAAATTAATGAACCCTCGCGCCTACAGCCCGCCTAAAGTTTTA
Organism: Pseudomonas helleri; assembly: GCF_045830615.1. Taxonomy (NCBI): domain Bacteria; kingdom Pseudomonadati; phylum Pseudomonadota; class Gammaproteobacteria; order Pseudomonadales; family Pseudomonadaceae; genus Pseudomonas; species Pseudomonas helleri. Next base: position 2,713,672 of record NZ_CP174501.1, read on the forward strand.
CAACTAGCGAGGTGATGTATGGAAATTCCTACGTTTTGGGCTGTGATAGCCGTCATTCTGCTGCTACTGGAGCTATGGACCATTCGCGGGGTGCTGAGAAGCAATGCACCGGTGAACAGCCGGTGCATGTGGGTGGCCGTGGTGATCTTTGTGCCGCTGTTCGGCATGTTGGCATGGTTGCTGGTGGGCGCCAAACAACACGCCCACCCTAAGTCTTCGAGCTAGCGCCGTGCCTGGCGATGATGAGCGTTGCGATTGTCCAGCCCGGATAATCGCTAACGCCCATCGCATGGCTCGCTTGCTGTGGCATACGAAGGTGGAGCAGCAGGCGATGTAAAATCTTGTAATAACAATATGCGCTGACTGGTGCGGGAGTCGCTGTAGGATTGCCTCCCGAATTTCATCAAGGCCTATATGAACACCCTCCTGGAGCCTCCCAGTTTTTTCTTGCACCCCGCATCCGTTTTGCGCTTAGCCGCCACTCTTGAATCTCCTGCGTGTTTCCCAAATTTATTGGGCACGGGCAATACGCCCGTCGCTTCGCATGCTTGTGCGCGTCATTCGTTGACCCCGATGTTTCGAGAGGCTGAATAACCGATATGGAATGGATTGCAGATCCCACGGCCTGGCTTGGCCTGTTGACATTGATCGTGCTGGAGTTGGTGCTCGGCATCGATAACCTGGTGTTTATTGCCATTCTGGCGGACAAGCTGCCACCTGAGCAGCGCGACCGTGCGCGGGTTATCGGCCTGACGCTGGCCCTGTTGATGCGTTTGGGCCTGCTGGCCAGCATCTCGTGGATGGTCACGCTGACCGAGCCGCTGTTTGAAGTGTTTGAAAAGTCCTTCTCTGGCCGCGATTTGATCATGCTCTTTGGTGGCCTGTTTCTGTTGTTCAAGGCGACTATGGAGTTGCATGAGCGACTGGAAGGACACGTTGCCGAGCGCAAGTCGAATGCGGTGTACGCCATGTTCTGGCCGATCGTTGCGCAAATCGTCGTGCTGGACGCAGTGTTCTCCCTCGACGCCGTGATTACGGCAGTGGGCATGGTTGAGCACTTGTCGGTCATGATGATTGCCGTGGTGATTTCCATCGGCCTGATGATCATTGCCAGCAAGCCGTTGACCAAGTTCGTCAACAGCCATCCAACCGTGATCATGCTCTGCCTGGGCTTTTTGATGATGATCGGTTTCAGCCTGACGGCGGAAGGCTTGGGCTTCCACATTCCTAAAGGCTATCTGTATGCGGCCATCGGTTTCTCGATCCTGATCGAGCTGTTTAACCAGATCGCTCGCTCGCGCCGCAAACGCAGCTTGCAGGGCCTGCGGCCGATGCGTGAGCGCACGGCCCATGCGGTGATGCGCCTGCTTGGCGGTCGCAAGCTGAACGAGGATGAAGTGGGTGAGGAAATTGCCGACATGCTCGAAGGCGGGGAGGCTGAAGAGGTCTTCCATCGACGTGAACGGATCATGATCAGCGGTGTGCTGCAATTGGCAGAACGTCCGATTCGCACGGTGATGACCCCGCGTGCCAAGATTGACCATATTGATCTGACCGACTCTGAGGAGCAGATCCGCACCACGCTGATGCATTCTTCGTACTCGCGTTTACCATTGATCAGGGAAGGGCGCATCGATGAGCCGTTGGGCTTTGTGCACAAAAAAGAGCTATTAAAGGAACTGTTGGCCGGTCACAAACCCGACCTTGAAGCGATGGCGCGCAAGGCCATCAACTTGCTCGACAGCTTTACCATCCTCAACGCCCTGGAGCAGATGCGCAAAGAGTCGACCCACATTGCGTTTGTGATCAACGAGTTTGGTGACTTTATCGGCATCCTGACCATGACCGACATTCTTGAGTCGATTGCCGGTGAGCTGCCGGACGCCAGCGAAATTGCAGGCCCGAATATCGTGGCGCAAGGGGACGGGTATTTGGTCAGTGGGGCCTTGAACCTGAGCCAGATCAGTCGGCATACCGGCTTTACTGCAAGGCCTACGGATGACTATCAAACACTGGCCGGCATGGTCATGAGTTTGCTGGACCGTTTGCCGGTGGTTGGCGACAAACTGACGTGGGAAGGCTGGAGCCTGACCGTGGTTGAAGTCGAAGAACGCCGCGTGACGCGAGTGTTGTTGACGAAAGAAGGGTAGTTTCTGTAACCGCTAAACAAAAAACCCGCCTGTTCAGGCGGGTTTTTATTTACAGCACTTTACTGGTTGTCGGGCAACGCGTAAGCAATCACGTAATCACCACGATCAGGCGACTGGCGTGCACCACCGGCGGTGATCACCACGTATTGCTTGCCGGTTTTCGGCGAAACAAAGGTCATCGGGCCACCTTGGCTGCCGACGGGCAAGCGGGCCTTCCAGGCTTCTTCACCGTTGGCCGAGTTGAAGGCGCGCAGGTAGTAGTCCTGGGTGCCGGCAATAAACACCAGGCCGCCTTGAGTGGAGAGGGTTCCACCCAGGGTTGGCATGCCAATTGGCAATGGCAGCTTCATTTTGATGCCCATTGGGCCCGTGTCTTCAACAGTGCCCACGGGTACTTGCCAGGCAATTTTCCGGGTTTTCATGTCAATGGCGGTCAGCGTGCCGAAAGGCGGCGCCTGGCATGGAATGCCGGCCACGGACAGGAAGCGGTTTTTGTTCACGGCATACGGCGTACCTTTAAGCGGTACAGCGCCCATGCCTGTGTTCAGTGCTTCGCCACCGGAAGACGCCTTGGCGTCTTTTTTCTGCGGCACCATCTGGCTCCACAAGCCCAGACGCATGTCGTTGACGAAGATGAAACCGTGCACCGGGTCAGTCGACAGGCTGCCCCAGTTCATGCCACCCAACGATCCCGGAAAGCTCAACGAAACGTCAGTACCCGGCGCGGTGTACAGGCCGTCGTAGCGCATTTTCTTGAAGGCGATACGGCACAGCATCTGGTCGAACGGCGTGGCGCCCCACATGTCCGACTCAGTCAGCGTTTGCGCGCCGATCTGCGGCATGCCCACCGATTTTGGCTGGGTTGGCGAGTACGGCTCGTTTGGAATGTTCGAGGCCTTGACCGGAACTTCTTTGACTTCAGTCAGCGGCTGACCGGTGTGGCGATCCAGCACATAGATCTGACCGGCCTTGGTGCCGATTACCACCGCAGGCACTTGAGAACCGTCGGCCTTGGTGAAGTCGATGAGGCTTGGCTGCATCGGCAGGTCAAAGTCCCACAAGTCATTGTGGACGGTTTGATACACCCACTTTTCATCACCGGTGGTTGCGTTCAGTGCCAGTATCGAGGCGCCGTAGGTGTGATCCAGCGAGGTACGTTCGACACCATAAATGTCGGTGGACGAACTGCCCATCGGCAAGAAGACGGTGTTCATCAACGGGTCATAAGACATCGGCGCCCAGCTGTTCGGCGTGCTGCGAACATAGGTTTTGCCGTCAGCCGGAGCTTGTTTGTCTTGCGGGTTGCCCGGGTCAAAAGCCCAGCGCATGGCGCCGGTGACCACGTCGAAACCACGAATCACGCCGCCAGGCATGTCGGTCTGTACGTTGTCGGCAACACGACCGCCCACCACCACGGTCGTACCGGCCATCAACGGCGCGGACGAGAGCTGGTAATAAGAGTCAGGCACATCGCCCAAGCCGGCTTTCAGGTCAACCTGGCCGTGGGTACCGAAGTCTTCGCAGAACTTGCCAGTATCGGCATCAACAGCAATCAGGCGGGCGTCGATGGTGTTGGTCAACAGACGACGCTGGCAAGCTGCACCCGGCGCCACACTGACGGTAGCTGCAGGGGTGCTGCCATCGGTTGGGGCAGCGATGGCAGCGGTGGCATCAAAGTAAGCCAGGCCACGGCAACGCTGCCAGACCGCCGACTTGGCGTTGATTTCGTTCTTCCACAGCTCTTTGCCGGTGTCGGCATCCAGCGCGATGATGTTGTTGTGCGGGGTGCAGATGAACACCTTGTCGCCCACTTGCAGGGGGGTCATTTGGTCTTCTGCGCCATTGCCATCGCTGAACGCGATGTCGCCGGTGTGGTAAGTCCAGGCTGGCACCAGCTTGGATACGTTGCTGCGGTTGATCTGATCCAGTGCGGCAAAGCGGCTGCCACCTTCATCATTACCGTAGTGTTCCCAGTTTTTCTGCGCTTTGGCTGGATCAACTTTGGTCAGGCCGGGGCCGTCACCTGTAGGTGCAACCGAGGCGTGGGGCTGAAACATTCCCCAGAAACCCACAACAATGGCTACTGCGAGGGCAGCGCTCAGCGCATAGCCACCGTTACCCTGCAGGCCATTGGCCTTGCGTAGCGTCGGGTAAGCCAACGCCACTACCAGGCTCAATACGGCCAGGGCAAACAGCCGTGAAACCAGTGGCCAGAAGACTAGCCCGGCATCTGCGACCGACCAGATAACCGATGCCACCATCACCGCTGCAAACAGCCAGGCACCGACCACACGGCGTTTAAACATCAGCACCGAAGCAACGAGCATCCCGATACCGGCAAGGACGAAGTACAGGCTGCCGCCGAGCGTGGCGAGGTAACCGCCGCCCGCTATAAACAGCAAGCCGAAGACCAGCACGCCCAAGGCGGCGATCCAGATTGGCCAACGGCTGACAGTGGCCGCAGGTTGAGACTTATTCATGGCGCATGACCCTATTAGATGCATGAAAGTGATAAGGAATTCAGGGTAACCAGCCATAACGTTAGCGCTGATTTCCACAAAGGAAGCTCAGGCGGATGCCGCATCGTCTGGAACAGACAGATGCACATGGGTTATGAACTAAATGGTTAATTACCGACACAATATCAAAAAAAATGCGCCTGCGACAAATTGTCAGTCGCCATGAACGAGAAACACTGTTGTGGAGCGCGTAACAATCGAGGGGAGAAGGTGGGCGATACAGAAGGAGAGTGGCGGGTTTGTTTGCTGCTTGCGGGCCCCACGAACGGGCACGATGCCGCCTTCGTGGGGCTGGTTTAGATCAGGCTTTAGCCAGTTCACCTTCACTCAGGCGCCAGATACCCGCCGGATTGTTGTGCTTCAAGGCTTCAGGCAGCAAGTCGTCCGGAAAGCCCTGGTAGCAGACCGGCCGCACGAAGCGCTCGATTGCCGTCATGCCCACCGAGGTAAAACGGCTGTCTGACGTTGCAGGAAAAGGCCCGCCGTGAATCGACGCGTAGGACACTTCTTGGGGATGCGCGAACGCGTTGATCACAATGCGGCCCGTGCGACGTTCCAGAATAGGTAACAAGCGGGAGGCGAAGGCGTGATCGGCCTGGTCAATCTGCATCGTCGCACTCAATTGGCCCTGGAGCTGTTTGGCCAATGTGATCAGCTGCTCTGTATCGCTGACGCGCACCAGTAGCGCAGCAGGCCCGAATACTTCCTGCCCCAGTGTTGAATCAGCCAGCATCTGCGCACCGTCAACTTCGAAAAGCACCGACTGGCCATCCCATGGAAGTTGCGCTTCACCGCCAGCCGCGATGAGTTGCGCCCCCGCGTTGATCTGCCGCTCGACATTCTTGCGATACGCGCTGTTGATGCCTGGTGTGAGCATGGTGCGCGCTTGCATGGCCTGGACGCGGGCAATCATTGCGTTCTTCAGTTCTAAATAACCGGGGCCGTCGACTGCCAGTAAAATGGCAGGTTTCAGGCAGGCTTGGCCAACAGTGACCAGCATCCGCTCTGCAAACCCGTCACCGATCTCAGCACCGCGGGCTGCGAGGGCTGCGGGCAGTATGAAGGTCGGGTTGACGCTGGTCATTTCAGTGAAGACCGGAATCGGATCCGGACGCAGTTGTGCCCGGCGGTAGAGTGCCATGCCGCCCACTTCCGAACCGGTGAAGGTGACGCCTTTGATCAGCGGATGCTCAACCAGCGCCTCGCCGATCTCATTACCACCGCCGCGAACCAATGAAAACACGCCCTCGTGCAGGCCAGCGTCTTTAACTGCTTGCTGAATGACCCGGCCCATCAGTTCCGATCCGCCGGGGTGAGCGTTGTGCGCTTTCAGGATCACAGGGCAGCCTGCCGCCAGCGCCGAAGCGGTATCGCCGCCGGCCACTGAATAGGAGATCGGAAAGTTACTCGCACCGAAGATCGCCACCGGCCCCAAGGCAATTTTTTGCAAACGATGATCCATCCGCGCACGCGGTTGACGCTCGGGCTGCGCCGGATCAATGGCCGCCTGGCGGAATCGCCCTTGACGGACAACCGCGGCAAATTGACGAAACTGAGTCGTCGCTTTGGCGGTTTCACCTTCAAGTTGTGCGACTGGTAAACCACTTTCCAGCGAAATGCGTTGCGCAAGTTCGGCGGTGATCGCCTCAAGTCCGTCGGCGATACGCTCTAAAAACGCAGCTCGGTCGGCCAGACTGGAGTTGTTAAAACTGTCGAACGCGTCGTCGGCCAACTGCGCGGCACGATCGACTTCGGCTGGGCCACCCAATGCGAACGAAGGCTCTATCTCGGTGTTCGTCGCGGGGTTCAGCGCTTTCATGGTGCCGGCGGTTGCGGATACTTCCTGAGCGCCGATAAGCAAATGACCTGTGAGTTTCATGGTGAGTTCCTACGGCGTCAGGCGCGGGTGGCAGCGTTCAGGGAAGTGATCACATCGGCTGTCGTCAAAATTTCGTGAGCGAAAGTCGGGCCGTTCAGTTCATGGGCGGCATGCATCATTTCTTTTTTGAAGGCTGCCGTGGCGTCGCGTACGAGGGTGACGTGATAACCCAGCTCCATCGCAAAGCGGCTTGTGGATTCGATGCAGGTATTGGCAAGCAGGCCGATGACGATCACATGGGTGATGCCTTGCTGCTTCAACTGAAAATCCAGATCGGTATTGGCGAACCCGCTTTGGCCCCAGTGTTCCTGAATGATGATGTCGCCGTCTTGCGGCATGAAGTCCGGATGCCATTCACCGCCCCATGTGCCCTTGGCAAATGTATGGCGTTGCTGCATCAGGCGTTGGGTCGGGTTGGGGTGGTCCCAGTTATCGTAATCACCCGGCTGCCAGCGACGGTGCGGCACGTAAAACACCTGGACATCAGCAGCGCGGGCGGCGGCGACCGTGGCGCGAAGATTGTCCAGCAGATGAACCTCATCAGCGACTTCCTTGAGCAACGGGAACAACTTGCCACCGTGCGAGAGAAAGTCGTTATACGGATCAACCAGCAGCAAACCAGTGCGCTCCGCGCGGTAGACGGGATGAGTCATGGCGTTCTCCACTCATAAGATAATTGCGGTTTCACAGTCGACCCAAGACCCCGTGGTCTAATGCCTTGTGATCGCTCACAGAGCGAATGCAGCCAGCAAAATCTAGCACTATGAAAATCATAGCGTCAACAACCGTTGGGCTGCCAGAGACATTCACACCTGCGTCATGCCATCCCACACACTGACGCTAGATGAGAGGAGGGCAGTGCACGTGCGCGGCCAAAACTGCCCGTGCTACTATGAATTTAATAGTCAGATCGGGAGATACAGCGTGAAACGTGATGCAGAGATAGCCGACACGGCATGCCCGGTAGCGCGGTCGTTAGACATTGTCGGTGACCGATGGACCCTGCTGATCCTGCGTGAATTGTTTATGGGCGCCACTCGCTTCGAAGAAATACAAATCCAGACCAAAGCGACACCGCAAATGCTCGCGACGCGCCTTAAAGCCATGGAGGCGGGCGGGCTGATCGAACGTCACCCATACAGCCAAAAACCGTTGCGCCATGAATATCGACTCACCGAAAAAGGCCGGGCGTTTTATCCCGTCATCTACGCACTGCGTGCCTGGGGAGAAACTTGGTCCAAGGGCGAGGAAGAAGAGATTGCCGTACGCTTTACCCATCGCGAGTGCGGGCACGACATTGGTTTGGGGACTGTGTGCCCAAACTGTGGCGTACACGTTGAGCGTAAAGATCTGGAAGCAAGAATGAGCGAACAATTTGCCGCAGAACGCGAACAAAGGCGGGTGGCGTATAAAGGAAAGTGAAAAGCTAAAAGTTGCGGTTATTTAACTCTACTAAATGACTGTTTAGTTGAGTTATATCCAAATAGTGCTTAGAAGATGCACTGGCTAAACATATGTGTGCGACTGAACAGGCCGCTTTTATTCATTTTCTGCTGGATTTTTGAGACAACCCTACAGCCATCAAGACACAGCCCGGTATCCAAAAACCAGCGTTTCCAGTGCCTAAACCCACGGCTAACATCGATATTCCTATTGCAAGCACAATGCTTTCTCCATGTACGACGGCCTGTAGCAACAGGTCAAATCTAGCATAAAGATCAGACTGGGTAGCACATTAGAAATTCGGCGAGGCCTGTTTTCTCATCAATTTGCTCTTTGACCCGTTTGAAACCTTGCGACGTGTAGAAGCCGACACTGGGCGTGTTTTCCTTGTAAACCGCAAGGCTCAACTCGTTGCGAAGACACTTGGCATGATCGAGTAACTGCTTACCAAAGCCATTCCCTTGATGCGCGGGATCAACAAACAAAGCAGCCAATTGGTTATCCAGCAAAGAATAAAACCCCAAGACACCTGACGAGTCCTCAATAACAAAAGTCTCCGAGGCCGGAATATAAACGTCTCGCATCGACTCAATATTGGCTTGCCAAAAAGACGCGTCGATAAAATCATGTGCCTTGATAGATGCACTAAGCCAAATCTCCAGCAGTCGATCCATGTCACGTGGTTCAAATGTTCTGATCATTTTTAGTTCCAAAGGATTGGGATATGCGACGGTGGTGATTATGTATGCAAGGCGAGTGTTGAGAGGTTCGCATGTGGTGGGTGTGGATTGGTAGAGATGGATTGAGGGGGAAATTCCAGGAACGCGATTTCCTGGCTTGAAATCTGACCTACGCCGTGGCTGTGGGCGTAATGTCAATATTCGCATAATGTATATTATGTTAAATTATGTTTCACGCACTGGGCTCTGACTTTTGCTCTATTTGCTCTAAACGTCGGATCTCACTACGGACTGCGATTCTTAATGAAATAGCTGCATCGAATACTTGTCCTGCTTATGCTCAGCCTTAATCGATTGTTATTTGGCGGCATAGGTTAAAGCCTATGCCGCCAAATAACAGACGTTTAGCATGCGATGCTCATCAAAAAACATAGCAGCGCTCGAATTAACGCCTGAGTTCTACCTTGTAGAATTGCGTCTCTATCATCAAACGACGTCGATCTGACAGCACCGCGCCTTGAATCTGGCTCGCCAATCGTACGTAAAACTTGCACTCTCGTTGGTTGGCCAAATCGGAAATTGGGCGAGTAGCCTGAAGAAAATCTTCATATGTTCGAGAGGGGTTAGACATCAATGCGGAAAAATTGGGTAGCGATTCAGCATCCGCCTGTCGAGTCGACGGCCACGCTGGCTCAAAGCTAACTGAGTTGTCCTTCAAATAGACCGTAAGAAACATCTCGGCTTTACCTGCTTCATTCGCCCAGCAAGGTGGAAGGTCACCACCCTTCCCTCTGTTTAGCTTGTTTTGTAGAAACTGAACCTGGCCCTTCAAATCGCTATTGGTTTTCTGCAATGTTGTAGGATTTAACCCAAGTTTCTCTGCTTGAGCATAAGATTCGGCATTTTTGACTATCTTCGAAATCTGCTCGGAAGTCGGGCTGCCATCCTGTTCTAATACAGTTTTTAACAATTGCTCGGTTGCATTTAGAGCGCTTATTCGTTTAATGACATCCGTTGGTTGAGTCTCGTTTTCATCGTCAGGATCTATAACCAGTTTTTTGAGCTGCTCATAGGACATCATCGTTTCCAGAATCAGACGTTTGGCATCCTCTCCTTTATCTTTACTACCAACCTCTTGCAAAGCTTTGTCGATCGCTGCAAGCGTTGTAAGAAGCTCATCTTTGTGCGTTAGCAAAACCTTGAGACGGCTGGCCTCTTCTTTTGCTTTGGAGGCGTCAACGAGCTTCGAGATAATTTCTTCAGGATTTTTCACCTTAAGCGAGACCAACTGTGCCTTAAGTTCATCACTTGCAAGCTTGATAGCCTGTTCACGCTCATCAAAATTCTGATAGGAGGATACTTTTTCTACCAACGCCATATTCTTATGAGCAAGCTCCCAAACTTTATATCCCATCAACAAAAGCAGAATAAAACATAGAATGATCCAGATTTCTGTGAGTGAAAGCTGAAACACCTGATCGCTTTTAGAACTCATCAGGCGGTTCTCATCTCTTCTGGACTGGATTTTTCCAGCGTCAACGTCGCTTCGGTAATGGACTCGAGCGAAGGCCCATCGACTGTTTCATCGGTGTTTGGTATGTGCTTCTCAGACTTGTTGATGAGATCAATCTTACCCATCAGCTCATCCATTAAATGTGAATGAGCCGCCTCAAGGCTGCGGTTACTTGTCTCGATGTTGGCGGCCATAACTTTGTGCTCATCGGTACTGGCTATTACTGCTTCAACCAAGGGCATAAGTGTTGTGCGCAAACCTTCAGCCATTGTTTCGTTGCTTTTGATGCCTGCAACACTGATGGCGCGCAGCGCGCCTGATACTTCCTGAGTGATACGCTCTAATGCACTATCGTCTCGAACAGTGGTTTGCAACTCTTCAAGTTTGTCGACCACTTTAGCGAAAACGTGCTGGTTAGCTTTCATGTCTGCCATGAAGTCTTCACGCTGATCATCCAGAGAGTCCAGGTAGTCCTTTTGAAGACCCTCCACTTGCTTCATAACATCCTGACTTTGAGCTTTCATAGACTCCACAAGACGCTCTTGATTTTCTACGATTGAGCCCACTGCAGTAATCGCCTGACCTATCGATTCCGTCTTAGTATTCAAACTGCGAATAGAAGTACCCACCATCCGTACAGCTGTCTTGACGTCTAGCGCCAATGTCGAGACACCTTCGTTCAGATTTTCTGTAGTTCCTGACAGCGTATCAATAGCCGGGTTTAATTTTTGCGAGAACAGATCATCCGGGAATAAGGTGTGGTCAAGCCTGTCTTGCGCTTTCTTGCCAAAATCGAGGGCGTGGCACTCCATACGATCAAGGGTTTGCTCACTTTTCTCACGCAAGCTATTGATGGTGATCAGTAAGTTCGTACTCGCTTCATTAGCTTGAGTGAGGATGCGCTCAAATGCATCATTACTTTGACGCGTGGCATTAGTAAAAAAGGATTCCATCGTGTTGGTACTATGCTGCGAAATGGCTGTGATCTGCTCATGGACGCTTTGTACTGCCTCCTTGGACGCTGCCATAACTTGATCTCTGAAAACCTCAAGCTGCTGGCTGGCAGCATCAAAAGACATTGCCAGATTTTCGGCAGACTGAATGGCCCTTTCCTCGACGCCCTTCACCGCATCATTGGTGTCAACCCTAAACCCTGTGTGAAAGACTCGTGCGGCCATACCAATCGCGGTACTCACCATGGCTGCACCGAAACGCGCTGCCATCCCATTGAGATTGTCACCAATAGATTTAATGTCGATCAGACAAACAATAATACTGAATACAGTGAACAAAAAACCCAGGTAGTACACCGAGTCGGCAAACTTTGCGAGCGTGAGTTGGGTGTTCCATTTTTTCCTAACCTGGTAGCCAACTGCCCAGTAGCCAACCATCACCAGCAACGGAAGAACAAAACCCAGCCACTGAGGATCGTTCAACTGCAGGCTTGCATAGGCGAAAGCTGCTTTAAGGACTAATGCAACAATAAAGTAGCTTTTCACTCGATGGACTAGATTGTCAGGTTCCATTTACAACCCCTCCATTGCGTCAATTGATTCAACTGAAGACCCATTGGCCTCGAAATAGTGAGCCCAAAAATCACCAAGACGGTTGGTTTGAGGGGTTTTCTGTTCATTTGCCAGCAAATTAATCGTTACGCTGACACCGCTCAGTCCTAGTGCCTGAGCATTACGGCCATAGGGGGATTTCGCAAAGTCTGAGTAATGGGCAGGTACTCCTTTGTACATTGAAAACCCGGGCATGTTAGCAATCATGTCCGAATAGATGATGAGTTTGCGATCACCCTTCACATTGGCATGCTCGAAACCGTTGATGCCTACTAACTGAAGCATCTCAAAAATGGGCGACAATTTGCTGTGCTCATCCAACGAGATCTGTCGCACAACGGCGTCTAGTGGTTTGGAAAACTTATCATTGAAGTCTTTATCAACAAACTTCTTAGTTGCCGTGAATTGGTTACGATCACTCCATTGGCCAGGGTTGCAGCGTTCGAAAACGGGCTTTTCGTACTGCTCAAATTTCTCTCCTAGCAGGAATACAGAAAGCATGTAGCCTTCAGGGATATCGTTCAACACCATACTCTTTAATCGCTGGGTCAAAGCCGACTTCTGAGTAAATGGGAACGGCGAAGTATTATCAATCAATACGACGTATTGACCTTTTGCCCCCCCACTGGGGCAGAGTGTTCCTTTATCCAATGTCTCGTGGCTCAATTTGTAGTAGCCAATGCCACAGAGGGCCATGACCAGTGCAACACCAATCACGCTTCCCCAAACCCAACTTCCAACACTACTTTTACGCTTGGCATAAACCGACATTAATTATCCCCTTATACCAAGTCTTGCAGCGGCTGAAGCTGGTCGTACTGTTTATTAAAGGAGGACTGAATTCTCGACCTGATAGGTTCAACCTGAGCGACCATATCCTTAAGTAAATACTCTTGAGCGTGCAAGCGCGCCTCATCTGTTTGAGTACAGAAATCTGGCATTTCCAAAATCCCAAAGGTTACAGGGTGGTCAAAATAGTCTGGCGGTGGGGCATCCTTTGGTCGAGCCATGGAATTTGCATTTTGATAATAGCGGGTCAGACTTTGTAGCGTTTCATCAGCCATGACTAGTGTTTCGCTCACCTGCTTTTTCACGATCGATTTTTGGCTCATGTTGAATTTAAATCTTTCGATCTCTTTTTTAGCAACTTGCACGCCATTATCAATCTTTTTCAAAACTTCAGATTTCTCGTTTTCGAGTTTATCTCGCAACCATTCGATTAGTTTAATGTAGTTGCGGTGAGCCTCAGCATATTGCCCCCAAATAGTGGCATAACCTGGATAGCGATCTGTAAAGCTATAGCCATCCCATAGAGCAATGAATCCAAATAATATGGTTCCAAAAAACAAGATCAAAGACTCAAAGTCCTGTACAGGGAATACACCCGCCAAAAAGCTTTGCCATACAAGTGGAAAGGCGTTTTGACTTCCATCATCGTAGGCGGTCAATACATAGCGGAAATATGAGATCAATACCCCTAACATCAACATGACGGTAATTGCTAAACAGAAAGAAAACCAACCCCATAGTCGGCGGGTGCTTCTAATGTGATTTTTATATCGAAAACCGTATCCAGCGATAAAGCAAATGATCACGTTAAAAGAAGACAGCATGAAAGCCATCATGAATCCGCTTAACAAACCACCTTCTAGACCAGATCCGAAAAACGTCGCGTTTAGAGCACCCTCCAAGACGCAACAGACTAGCACCAACATGATTTTGAGAAATTTGCTGCCGCTAGTGGGGCATTTCGCAGGAGTATTTGGCAGACCATTTTTATTACGGAAATCACTCAGGATCTGGAATTTTATTTTTGTATCTGCGCCAACATCCTTAATGCGAGCATCCTCGCGAGTAAGGTGGTGGTCGGATGTACGAATAAACTCGTTTCCCAACTCGATAGCGCGGTTTATTTCAGACGTGATGTCGATCGAATCCAGACGATTCTGAATCTGCTTATTGCGCTGCTCCCCGTATTTCACTGTCTGCTCTCGCATACGACCAAGCTCCGCGCGGACCGCGTGTTCTGAAGCCGTGAGCTGTGTATCACTGCTACGCGGGATTCCCTTTGCGCCCTGCTCTTTAGCAATTCGTTGAAGATCAAGTTTTTTCTTAAGTTTCTCAGGATCGATTTTCGGGATTAGCGGTTCGCTATGCTCTGTTTCTTGTCCCGAAAAAAGGGATGCAAAAAAAGCTAAGAGTCGTTTTAGAAAACGCATCTGTATATTTACACTCGTTGTTTTTCAATGATTTCTGACTTTCTTTGCGCGCACGAATGCCTAGACATATGTTGCCTAGGTGTCCGGTTCGGAGGGCGGGATCAGCAGTACTCGTCGTCCATAACGTATTTTCGCATCAGATAGCCACTATGATGGCTAAATGATGACGCCCTCACTGTCTTGTGGCAAGCATGAAAAGCAAGATCGGGCGCATGATCAGGAAGCTGATAGATGAAAATTGGCTCTCCCGTTTGAATGCTTAACAGGAAATCAATGCTTTGGCCTAAAGTTCAGTGAGCCTGTCGCTCCTTGGCATGCAGTAGCCATAGGGTATGTAAACCCGTAAAGGATAGGTCTCTATTTGTCGCGCGCCCCACTACATTCGACCCAATCCCCCTCACACCCAAACCACTCGTCGCCCTCACCCCCACTACCCCCCTCTTCGCCTACCCTCCGTTCTGATCACCGCGCAGTACCAGCGCTGGCTTGTGGTGAACACACGCGAGATAACTACTCTGCCCATCAGCTATTTCGCAATGTCTTCAATATGAATTGATCGGAGTTTCCATGACAGGCAAAACCGTCCGCGATGTGACGTATCAGTTGCTACGAGAGCTGGGGCTTACCACGATGTTTGGCAATCCTGGCTCGACTGAGGAGACCTTTCTCAAGGATTTCCCGGCCGATTTTCGCTATATCCAGACCTTGCACGAGTCTTCTGCGGTTGGCGCTGCCGATGGTTTTGCGCAGGCCAATCGGCGACCGGCGATCGTTAACGTGCATACCAGTGCCGGGCTGAGCAACGCCATGAGCAACATTTTGACCGCGTTTCAGAACAGAACGCCGTTGATCATCACCGCGGGCAACCAAACCCGGGACATGTTGCTGATGGAGCCGTGGTTGACCAACGTTGAGCCAGCTCTTTTGCCCAAGCCTTGGGTGAAGTGGAGTTATGAGCCGGTTTGCGCCGAAGATGTCCCGGCCGCGTTTATGCGCGCTTACGCCATCGCCGTGCAGCCGCCGGCCGGGCCGGTGTTTTTGTCGATTCCGCTGGATGATTGGGACAAGCCTGCCAAAGGCCCTGCCCTTGTGCGTTCGGTGGCCACGCGAATAGCTCCAGACCCTGAGGTGCTCAGCGCGTTTGCTCAGGCGTTGTCCCAGGCCAGTAATCCGGCGCTGATTTATGGTGCGGCCATCGCCCGTGGTCAAGGCTGGCCGCAAGCCATTGCTCTTGCTGAGCAGTTGCAGGCCACGGTGTACGCCGCGCCTGCTTCTGAGCGCCCTCCTTTCCCGGAAAGCCATCCGCTGTACGCCGGCGGCTTGCCTTTTGCCATTGCGCCTTTATCGCAGAAGCTTGCCGGTCATGATTTGGCCATCGTCATTGGCGCCCCGGTGTTTCGCTATTATCCCTACGTAGCTGGCGACTACTTGCCTGCGGGCTTACGCCTTTTGCACATCACTGACGACCCCAGTGAGGCGGCGCGTGCACCGGTCGGCGACAGTATGCTGGGGGATGCGGTCCTGTCACTGGATGCCTTGATTGCTCAGGTCAAGCCGCGCCCTGTTGGCAGTGCTGCGGTCAAGCGCCAGGCACATGGCTTGGCTCCGCACCCGGCAGCCAAGCACGCAGAAAGCGCTGATGGACTGTTGTCATCACTCAGTGTGTTCCAGGCCCTGCGCGCTGCAACGCCCGCCAATACGGTTCTGATTGAAGAGTCGCCTTCTAACCTCGCAGAACTACACAGTGCATGGCCTGTGGATCAGCCCGACTCGTTTTATACCTTTGCCAGTGGCAGCCTGGGCTGGAACCTTCCGGCCAGTATCGGTATTGCGTTGGCTGAGCGTGACAGTGGGCGCAATCGCCCCGTGCTGGCGATCATCGGCGATGGCTCGTTCCAATACTCCATTCAAGGCTTATGGACGGCGGTGCAGCACGAGTTACCGATTCTCTTTGTCGTGCCTCGCAACGGGCAATACGGGATTTTGAAGTCCTTTGCTGTGCTGGAACAAACGCCGAACGTGCCGGGGCTGGATTTGCCAGGCCTGGATTTTGTCGCTCTGGCAACCGGCTATGGCGCCCACGGGGTGCGCGCCAATACCCTCGATGAGGTACGCAAGGCCTGCAGCGAGGCCTTCACGCGGAACGTGCCAACGGTACTGGAAGTGCCGGTGCAAGCGACCATACCGCCGCTGCTTTGACCTGCTCCGGATATTAAGTCAGAGCACTCAGTCCTGGGTGCTTGACATTTATTACCTCAAGCCGCGTCTGCTGCCGGCCTCGGCCCATCGTAATCGCCAGCCGGCTGCCATTGGGTTGGCATGTCCTGCGGAAAGCTCTTGAAGTAGTAGCGGCCCTTCGTCGCCAGGCTGAAAATGACGTGCAATACCGGTCCCACCAACATGGCGATGAACGAGGCGTAGTACATCGGGTAAGCACCCAGAATCCCGGCGGCGCCAATTGCTACGGCGATCAACAAACTGAATACGCCGCACGGATTCCACGAGCGCAGGTGCTCACGTCGGAACTCGACGAAATCAGTAGGTGCCAGGTTGAATATCTTCCGGCAAACCAGGTAATCGGCAAGGATGATGAACACCCACGTGTTAGTCAAAATTCCGGTGATCGCGAGGAAGGTGCCGGTGTATTGAAGCACATTGCACACGTAAAACAGCACGCCCAGTAACCAGACCAGCAGCATCCACCACTGTCTGCCCGGACGATAATTGAACGTCATGTCCATGGTGTTGGACAAGGCGATCGAGCCCGAATACAGATTCAGCACGTTGATACGGATTTGCGTGACCACGGTGAAGATCACACCCGTGAGTGCGATCACAGTCGGGAAGATAAAACCTGGGTCCATAGCCTGAGTCAGCTTGTCACCCTGAGTAATGTGCGGGATCAAGGTGTAAGCCAATAGCGCTCCGCACAACATGACAGCGACCATAGGCACCATCATTCCCAGCATGATAGTGGCGGTACCTTTGTGGGTGATGTTCGGTTTGGCAAATCGTCCGTAGTCTGTAGCCAGCAATCCCTGGAAGACAATCTGCCCGTTAGCCATATTCATCACGGTCCACAGCGCAGTAGAACTGTTTTGACTTTGGGGCAGCCAACCGGAAGGACCGACCACTTCATAATTTTGAGTCAACTGATAGAGGCAAAAACCGAACAGCACCACAAAAATGGGTACACCCCATGTTTGCAAAAACTGCATCGACGACATGCCTTTCCATACGAACCAAATAGTCACGATGCCGATGCCAGCGAAGATTGCGACGCCCCCCCACGAACTGACTTCCACTCCTGCATAATGTGCGATCGCATGGGACACGATTGTGCCTTCGAACAGGAAATAGAAAATGAAATTGATTGCGTAAATCAACGAGGTAAACGCCGACCCCATATAGCCAAAGCCCAGTCCTCGTGTCAGCAAACTCAGTGACAGTCCCTCTTTAGCTGCCAACTTCATAACGCAGGCACCAATAATTGTTGCCAGCACCACCAAATAGGTAATTGGCAGCAGCATCGTCGGCCATCCCACTTGGTAGCTCATATCGGCGCCTAAGCTGAACCAGAACATGGCCGTCGAATTACCCAGAAGAACCAGAATAATCGCCGGGATTGGCCAGCGATAATGGCCGGGTACACGCCCTACCGCATAGTCTTCCACAGCCTCCGCTTCGGTAATGTCCTGGGGGCCTTGAAACCATTCTTTGAACTTGCTCATGGCGTTCACCTCGTTTTTATTTATTAAGATCCCCTCGCATAGAACATGCGATAGAAACGGGTAAGTGACTAATACGGTTTAAAGCAGGTGATGATGCTTTTAAGTGGGAACTGATTTAATTACTGTGCAATTTGGTAGGCGTGGGCAGCCCGCAATACGGTAGCGTCGTCAAAATAACGTCCGGTAAACATGAGTCCGACGGGAAGACCGACGACATCTTTACAAGGTACCGAGATCGATGGATGGCCGGTCAAGTTGAACGCTGCGGTATTACACAGCATGTTCAGGGCTTGGGAGATATGAGCGGCTCTGTCCACTTCTGGCATCGGCGGAACTTCATGTGCTGTTTGCGGTGTGGTCGGCATCACCACCAAATCGAAGTGCTTGAACACCTCGTCGTAGACAGTTGTCAACTGGCGCGCCAAATTACGGGCTCGGCCGTAAAACACTCCGTGGTACTGCTCCTTCATATAGTGAGCGACCATCACGCTTACTTTGGCAGTGGGTGAAAAGTCACTGGCGTTGGATTTAATCGCTTTAGACATCGCCGACATCTGACGGGTGTTGTACCAGGCTTTAGTGCCATAAGCGTTAAGGCCGTGGAAGAACGTGTCGATACCGCCTTCGGTCGCGATGCTGTTCCAGATGGGGACTACGTGATTGTGCTCTGGTACCGAAATACTCTGCACTGTAGCGCCTAAATGCTCGAGCAGTTTGATTGCTTCTCGCACCGCTTCGTTGACCTGAGGCATTGACCATGGCGTATTGAAACCTTCTTCAACCACAGCGATACGCAGTCCTCGCAGAGAACCGCTCAACGCCGCGGTGTAGTCAACTTTCTCTATGGAGTCGGGCTGCCGAGGATCGCTCCACGCTTCGTCTTTGCCGGCTATGGCGGATAGCATCAAAGCAACACTTTCCACGTTTTTGGCCATCGGTCCGATATGGTCGAGCGTAAGGTCGTATCCGGCAATTCCGCTGTAAGGCACCAAACCATGCGTTGGTTTGTGCCCTACGATGCCTGACCAGGACGCAGGTATTCGAATGGAGCCTCCCTGATCGCCACCGATTGCAATGTCTACCTGGCCGGTTGCAACGGCGATCGCGGAACCGCAAGAAGATCCGCCTGCCACATGTTTTGCATTGCGTGGATTTAGCCCCGGCCCATAGGTACTGGTATGACCCGCACCCGAAAAAGCAAAGTCGTCCGTATTAAGCATCGCGGTTATATGTCCGCCCGCGTTGATGGTCCGGCTTACGATCGGTGCGTCTACATCGGGCACATAGTCGTAAAGCAATTTCGAACCGCAGGTGGTAGGGATACCGGCAACACAGATGGTGTCTTTAACACCGATTTTCATACCGCTGAGTGAACCTTCAATCGGTGTAGCCGACCTGACGTCGCACGTACGCACAATTGCGTTGAAAGGATCGTGCTCCCGAGTCGGCCGACTACCAGGGATACGAATGGCTGCAACGTTTGTCTGGATGACTTCGGGTATTTGATCAAGTACATCATAGTGCACCAGATTATCGGCGATCATTTGCTCGACCACACTTAACTCGTGCTCGGTCAGATGAACATGGGTTGACTCGCTGATGTTAAGAATATCGCTGCGAGAAGGTCTGCGTAACGTCATGAACTATTCCTCGGTTATTGTAATTACGGACAATCGCCCACGGGGATTCACTTTGCCAAACATAAAGGCAGAGCAAAAATAAACGTGTAAACGTGTAAACGTGTAAACGTGTAAACGTGTAAACGTGAATCTATGAATTATTTAATAATAATCGCCCACTGCAGACGATTTAGTGGTCATCAAGTTTGTTTGGTGATTTGTTTTTAGCTGCATCAGCATCTTTATAACTTTCAACAGGCTCGCCACATACTATCGATACAGCAAGTGCTTCAATAGATACCTGTTGATGCATGCTGACACTACGCAACTTTTCAAACGCCTGATCTTCATTCAATTTAAATGCATGCATTATCTGCAGCAGTGCCTTGAACACGATGCGTCGAGACTTCACCCGCTCACGCAGTTCATTTATTTGCGTATTGATCCTCTTCAATTCCGCGAAGCGGTGTTCGACCTGCATTAGCGCAAGATAGGTGCCGCTCGAGCGCACAGGTTTGACCAAGAAACTTGAGACGCCATTGGCCAGGCACCATTTGATCCGTTCCGGTGTTTCAGAACCCATCATTGCAATCAGTGGGATTTTTGGTTCGTTGCAAGCCCAGGGAAAAGTGAAACGTTTCTCTGAGTCCGCATCGAAGAAACACACATCAATTAAGTCCAAGTCATGACGCTGCGCAGTGTCTCGAGATTCAACCAGCATTCCCAGACGATTGAGTTGTGACTCCAGTGTTTGGCGATCGCGATCGTTCTTGTGCAAAAGCAGAACGCGGCGTCCGCGGAAAACTGGAATAGCCGCACTTTTCACTTCACCACCTGCACAGGCGTAGCAGCCTCTGATGCGTTACTTGAGTCTTTAAATACTGACCACGCGTCTACATCATGCTTGGCGTCGAACCACGCCAGATACGGATCGGGAGACAATGGTGAGTGTCCCCCCATAATCACTTCGAATTGACCATTTTCCTCCGACCGCCCCAGCCGGGGGGTAAGTACGCAGTGGAAGTTTCCAGGGTCGACACGCACACACCCCTGAGGCGCGTCAAAGGTGCACTCGGTAATCGCTTCACGAATGCTTGCCACATCGTGTTTCCCGGCTTTTTGTATTGCTCGGGCCAGTAAGTGAACCGCGTTGTACGAAGCCTCGGCGTCTACCGACGTGACGTTTGCCGCGCCAAACCGCGCCTTGTATTGGCCGACAAATAGGCTGTTCGCTGGACTGATGATGCTTTGGAAATACACAGAAGATGAAAAATGACCTGCTCGTGCTTGCGGATCAACATGTTGCAATTCGGTTTCAGAGAGGTTGCAACTTGCAATCGAAGGTGCAGGGCAATCACCCAGTTCTCCTTGGCGAACGGCCTCGGTGTAGCGATTGAGAAACGCGTGCGTCGAGGCACCGATCAAGGTCGAGAAAATGAAATCCGGTTTGAGCGCACGAATTTCGTCAACAATCCATTCGACATCGGTGTCGTCCAATGACAAGTAGCGTTCAGCTAACAGCTCACCGCCATGTGTCTCGACGATGTCGCGCATGACCCGATTGCTTTCCCAAGCCCAGACATAGTTGGAGCCGATGGTGTAGATACGATTACCGTAAACAGAAAGCATGTAACCAGCTAACGGCACGATGTGCTGGTTAGGCGATGAGCCGACGTAGATTACGTTGTCGCTGCACTCGAAACCTTCATAGTGCGATGGGTACCAAAGCAAGGCATTGGCCCGTTCGAATACGGGGACTACTTCCTTTCGGCTGGACGAGGTGTAACAACCGACAACGTGGGTCACGCTGCGGTCTTCCAGTATGGTTTGCGCCAACTCGGTATAACGCGACAGGTCGCCCCCCGGGTCAGCAATAACCGGTTCGAAGGCGAAATCGAATTGCTTGTCAGCAGCAATTTCTTCGATAGCCAGCAATGAGCCGGACAACATGGCTTGGCCCACGGAACCGTAAGTCCCAGTGGTCGAAAACAGCAGTCCTAACGGTACCGTCTGTTTTGTCGTCGAAAGCGTCATCGTGCACCGCCATTCTTGTTGTTATCAAACGTCATAAACGAAAAAAGCCCAACAGCCAATTAAGGCATGCCGGGCTTCTTCGCCGTACCCAACCGCAAGAGCAATCAGGTAAATGTATGTTCCGATATTGACCATTAAGGTCGGCAGAC
This sequence comes from Pseudomonas helleri, assembly GCF_045830615.1. Lineage (NCBI taxonomy): Bacteria > Pseudomonadati > Pseudomonadota > Gammaproteobacteria > Pseudomonadales > Pseudomonadaceae > Pseudomonas > Pseudomonas helleri. The sequence continues at coordinate 2,735,173 of NZ_CP174501.1, forward strand.
TAACCAGACAAGCCGAGTTAACTGCGAAACTGATCCGAAATTACGCTCCTCACCAATAGCAAGTCAACGCCTTTGTGAAAAAATATTTCAATCAGTCACGAGGACGGTAGGCGCTACTCCATCGGCGCCGCGCAGCACTGTTTGCGCTCACCATAGCTACTCCTTCCTCAGCGCAAGCTCGGCCAACCACTAAAACTGGGCATCATGGCCACGCAGCTCGAATACTGCTTACACAACTGGGTCTTTCGTGACTCTTTGGGGGTGCCACTCGCGACGGTGGCAATCACGATAAAAATGAACAAAGGAACATAGTAGGCGACATGATTTTTTATTTTCATTGTGAGTGCTCTTATGAACATTGAAATAAAGCTTTCTCTTTGTTCTAGAACCCTCTCCAGGCACTCGGCAGTATTTCCCGGGCCGCCTGAAGAGGTTGACTGCAATTAGCGTTCGTCGACGGTGATGATTTCCCGGCGTTCGGCCATGCTGGCCGGTATCAGGTCTTCATCGGTGAAGAACTGTTCGTACCATTCACGCAACTGGTAAACCGGGCCGTCGGTTTCGGCCAGTACCGGCTTGTCGATGCGGACTTTGTGCTTCCAGATCACCACGTCCTGGTAGAACGAGTCGCGGTTGCCCTTCACATACGCCTTGGCCACTTCCAGGTTCTGTTCTTCGGTCCAGCCCGGTACGCGTTTGACCATGCAGCCAAAGCGCAAGTCAAAGCTGTTGGCCGTCACGGGCACGTGGCTGTTGAGCAGAATGGCGTGTATACGTACGTCACCAAACATCGAACTGATCTGGGTGAAGTGGGTCGCCGGGCCGTAATACGCTGATGGCGCGATAAGGTCACCGCCCAGGCGCTCGGAGTCGCCATGGAAAATTTGGTGGCCGATGTGGCCTTCGAAGATGTTGGCGAAGTATTTGGTCGGCGTGCCGTGTACTGGCCCGAAGTGCTGGGCATCCACCAGGTTATCGACCAGTTCACGAGGGTTGGTCTCGATGTGCATGGTGTCGATGTTCCAGTCGTGGATCCATTCAGGGTCATCCATTTCTGGCAGGTGCGGAATGATCACACCCTCTTTCGGTGGACGGCCTTCAGGGTTGTTCCAGACGAACAGCAGGTTGTTTTCTTCGCAGGTCAGCCAGCTACGGGTCTTGGCCTTGGGGGGGATGCGCTTGCAGTAAGGGATCTCGACGCACTTGCCGCCGGTGTCGTACTTCCAGTGGTGGAAGGGGCACACCAGACGGTCGTTTTCGATGGTGCCCTGGGACAAGTCTGCGCCCATGTGCGGACAGTAGGCATCAAGAATGCTGATGGCGCCCTGGCTGTCAGCAAACGCGACCAGGCGGGTACCAAAAATATTCAGGGTATGTGGCTTGCCATCGCGGTAATCATTGGCGTTGCCGAGGCAGTGCCAGCCGCGGGCGTAACGGTGGGTACGCTGGGCATTCTCGATGTTGATTTCAGCGAGTTTAGTCATTGTTATTGTTCCTCGGTTGCAGACTTCGGGGCCTGTAATGCCCCCAAGAAATACAGGGTGAACCCTTGGCAGCCATCATTTAACAGCTGCACAAGGAGAACATCCTTCAATTGGACTAGATGAAATGCGATTGACTCGCAGTGGGCGCCGCGCAGCATTGGCGCCCTGCTCCTCAACTACTGACCGAAACGCCGCGCGGCTTCGGGGCCGAAATCCCGTGGGCTGAAACCCGGCCGGTTGAGCAAGTAGCCGTTACGCTGTTCGTTGATCAGGTTGAACGCCAGGTAGCTCCCGGCATTGAGGTCGTAATACAGGCCCACACCGGCTTGTGGCCGCTGGCTCTCGTAGGCATAAAAGTAATTGACCATTGAGGTGCGCCATAACTCGCCACGGTTGTCGTAGTTGTCAGCGAGGATGGGGAACCAGGTGTCTTCATCGATGTACAACTTGCGTTTGCCGTAGAGGTGGCGATAACCCGGTTTGAGGGTGCCTTCCAGCTCCCAGACCCTGTGCCGCTCGTAACGCATGGCATCCGGGTTGATGTGGCCGGGGGGCAACAGGTCCGCGTACTTGAGGTTGGCGGCGTGCAAGCGATAGGTATTGTAGGGAATGAACATTTCGCGTTTGCCGACGATCTTCCAGTCATAACGCTGCCCCGAGCCGTTGAACAGGCGTACTTCGTCTACCGTGAGCGAGCCACCGCTGCCTGGGAATGACATGTCGAAACCATACCCTGGCGACTGCCGTACACGACGCGTGCCCGGGTCATAACGCCACGCCTGACGGGGTTCGGTCTTGTCGTTCCAGAACTCGGTGCCGGTATTGATCTCGCCCTTGTCCCGCTGTGGCAGCAGCGTTTCGTTGAGGTAGAACGACGAGTTGCCGGTGGTGTCACCGATTTTGCCCGGTTGCAGCGCCGGGGCCAGGTTGCGCGAATGCACGCGGCCCCAGTTGATGTTGCCGTTCTTGAGCACATAGGCGTTGTCGGAGGTGTACTCCTCGGTCCACGCGCGCAAGGTGAAAGTCGAGGCATTTTTCAGCAGTTCCAGACCACTGCGCGGCACCGGGAATGGCGTGCCGCCGGTTTTGCCGACAACGCCTTCACCGTCATCGACCAAGCGCGCCACGCTGGCGTTTTCGCGGGTGGCCTGGCACACCGAGTCGTCAAAACGGAAATCCCGGTGCGAGGGGTACACCGGCATTTTGTAAGTGCTCGGGTACAGCTTGAACAAGGCTTTTTGCCCGTCGGACAACGCGTCGCCATACTGCTCCATGTTCTGTGCGGTGATCACAAACAGCGGCTTTTCGTCGGGGTACGGGTCTACCGGATGGTTACCGGTGCCCTTGAAATCCACGTGGGGCGGTACCCCCAGCCATTGACCGCTGAAGGCAGGAATGCTGCCATCGGCATTACCGGCCTTTTGCGCGCCCATGCACGTCAAGTCAGTGCCTAGCCGCGCAACGTCCTGCGGCGCGGCATTGGCCAGGCCAACAGCACAGCATCCTAAAAACATCGCCAAGGCCCGGCCACGGGACTGATGAGTGCCGATCATTTTTATTCTCCTTTTCTGGGTTCGACATCGGTTGCCCAGTATCGACAGGCCACGAGCGGCGCAGCATCGTCCGCACGGACTAATGCAAGTTGGCGCCGGGCAGCGTCACAGTAAGGACGCAGCCGCCTGGGGCGCGCCCAGGGCTACCACGCTGTTGAGCATGATCCGCACCAGTTCGGTTTGGCGACGCACGCCTGTCTTGGAAAAGATCGAGCGCAGGTGGGCACGGGCAGTATTACGGCGGATGTTCAGCAGCTCCGAGGCTTCTTCCAGCGACAGGCCGTTGGCCAACTCCAGCGCCAGGGCGGTTTCTGCCGGGGTCAAGTTGTACAGCTGCGAGGTCAGCACCGTACTCACCAGTGACTTGCTCACTGCATCGCGGACATACACCACCACCGTGGGTTTACCGTTGCTTTCGAGCAGTTCGCGGGTGGCAATCAACTCCACCACCACCCCCAGGCTGACCTGCCCCGAGGGGCGGGAAATCGACATGGCCTCGGCTTGCTGGACACCCTGGCCGGTGCCTTGCCTGACGCGCTGAAAGGTGCTTCGCACCAGACGTGACAATTCTCTATTGTCACTGGGGTACGTTGCCTCCAGTCGGCCACCCACGATCTTGAGGCCGTCCTGGCTGTCGAGAATCTCCCGCGCCACGGGGTTGAGTTGCAACACCGTGCCGTTTTCATCCAGCACGATGGTCGCCACCGCCAGGCGGCTGATGGTCTGTGAATACAAGCTGCCCAGTGACTCACTGCGATCCAGTTGGGCGTGCAGATGCAAAGCCCGGCGCAAATGTGGCAAGAGCATCGCGCACATGGCCCGATCGGTGTCGTCAAAGCGCGGATGATCAAATGGGCGATTGATCCTGAAACGCACAATGCCGCCATCCGGCATGCGGATATCGGCACCGAGCATGTGGTAACAATTGTGGGGCTCGCAAAACAGCAGGTAAAACGCCGAGCGGCGCCATTCGGCATCGCTGATCAATTGGTCGATGGTGAACACCGTGTCGGTGGGCAACCCGTCGAACAAGGTGGATTTGGCGTAATAGGCGTAATGGTTGATCCCGCCCTCCCCCAATTCGATATCACCCGCAACCACCATCGGCGACAGCAGCGGTTCATCCTGGACGCGTAAGATCAAGGTCACAAAGTTGGCCTTGAACAGCGTGCGTACCGCTCTCAACGAATCACTTAAACAGCGCGTATTCAAGGCCGACTCATAGATGTCGCCAATCATCTGTTCGTAATCGGCCAGCTCCAGGCCCATGTGCGCCAGGATTTGTGCATTGGGCAGACAAGGTTGCATAACCATTCCCCAGCAGCGGGCCCGACCGTCAGGCCCGCATGGTTTGAGTTGAAACAGCAGGGACTAGGGCAGCTCGAACAGGCCCGCAGCCCCCATGCCCCCCCCAATGCACATGGCGATCACCACATAACGCACACCGCGCCTGCGCCCTTCGAGCAGGGCGTGGCCGATCATGCGGGCGCCGGACATACCAAACGGGTGGCCGATGGAAATCGCCCCGCCATTCACGTTCAAGCGTTCGGCCGGGATGTGCAGGGCATCGCGGCAGTGCAGTACCTGGCAGGCAAAAGCCTCGTTGATCTCCCACAAACCGATATCCGCGACACTCAAGCCAAAGCGTTTGAGCAGCTTGGGGATGGCAATCACCGGGCCGATGCCCATTTCTTCCGGGGCGCAGCCACCGACTGCAATGCCCCGGTAAATGCCCAGCGGCGTTAACCCCCGGCGCCGGGCTTCAGCACGGCTCATCAGCAGGCTGGCCGAGGCGCCATCCGAGAACTGTGAGGCGTTGCCGGCAGTCACATACTCACCCTGCCCGATCCATTTGCCGTCCTTCCACACTGGCTTCAACGCAGCCAGGTCTTCAAGACGCGTAGAGGGCCGGTTGCATTCGTCCCGCGAGACCTGCACACGCTCATGACCATTGGCCTGGCCATCGCCGGCAAACAACAGTTTGTCCACGCTCAGGCTGACAATTTCGTCGTCAAACAGGCCGTCCCGTTGCGCGGCGGCGGTGCGCAACTGGCTTTGCAGCGCGTATTCATCCTGGGCGGCGCGGCTGATGCCATAGCGCCGGGAAACAATTTCGGCGGTTTCAATCATCGGGATATAAGCGCTGGGCATTGCCTGCAGCACGGCCTCTGACTGCGCACGATAACTGTTTTTGTGTTTGGTCTGGGTCAGCGACAACGACTCCACACCGCCGCCGATGGCGATGCTCATCTCACCGCTGAGAATATTTTTGGCCGCCACGCCGATGCTCATCAGCCCCGAGGCACACATACGGTCCAGCGCCATACCCGGCACGCTCTCAGGCAAGCCGCCGGTATACGCGCACAGCCGACCGATGTTGTACGCCTGGGTGCCCTGCTGCACCGCGGCGCCCATGATCACATCCTCGACATCGGCTGGGTCGATGCCCGCGCGCTCTACTACAGCACGCACCACATGCCCGCCCAGCACCGGGGCTTCGGTGTCGTTGAACGATCCGCGAAACGACTTGGCCAAGGCGGTGCGGGCAGTTGAAACGATGACAACTTCATTCAGGTCCATGACACGCTCACTGGCAAATTGGGTTGAAGGTATAACGGCTGATGGTGTCGATCACGCAACCGGGGCGCGCCTGGCCCTCGACGTCCATGGTCATGCGCACCACCAGTTGTACGGTGTCGCCCAGCAGCTCGGCGCGGATAATCTGGCCACTGCCGCGCACCCGCGAACCGACCTTGACCGGCGCCGGAAAGCGCACCCGGTCGCTGCCGTAATTAATGCCCATCGCCATATTGTCGATGCGCATCAACTGCGGCATGAACAGATTGGCCAGCGACTGGGTCAGGTAACCGTGAGCAATGCAAGCACCAAAAGGGCCAGTGGCGGCCCGCACCGGGTCGACATGAATCCATTGGTGGTCACTGGTGGCTTCAGCGAACAGGTCGATGCGCTGCTGGTCAATGGTCAGCCAGTCGCTTTGCCCCAGGTCCAGGCCCTCGGCCGCCAACAGCGCCTGAGCCGAACTGAAAACGTGCGTCATGGGTAAGTCCTCAAGCCTGTTGCGAACTGACGGACAGCACTTCGCCGACCATGTAAGAGGCGTAATCGCTGGCCAAAAACATCATCACGTTGGCCACCTCCCAAACCTCAGCCGCGCGCCCGAACGCTTCGCGTCCTGCCAGGCTGGCCAGCAACTCTTCACTGGAGGCTTTTTTGAGAAAGTCGTGCAAGGCTATTGAGGGCGACACGGCGTTGATACGCACGCCGAATTCGGCAGCTTCCAGAGCGCTGCAGCGGGTCAGCGCCATGACCCCGGCCTTGGCGGCGGCATAATGGGCCTGCTCTTTCTGGGCTCGCCAGCCCAGTACCGAGGCGTTATTGACTATGGCCCCGGCGCCACGCTGCTGCATATGCGGCAACATGGCCCGGGTCATGCGGAACGTTCCGGTCAACGTCACATCCAGCACCCGCTGCCATTCTTCGTCGCTCATCTGCACGACGGTTTTCTGACCGCCGAGGCCGGCGTTGTTGATCAGCACATCGACCCCGCCCAGCGCATCTTCGGCCGCCGCCACCAAGGCCTGGACCTGCGCCTCGACGGTGACATCGCACAGTTGGCCAAAAACCGCCTGTAGCCCGGTCTCGGCCTTCAGCCGCTCGACCGCCTCCTCCAGACGACGCGGGTGCACGTCTGAAATCATCAGCGCCCGGCAACCCTCTTCGGCACTGCGCCGAGCCGCCGAATAACCAATCCCGGCGCCGGCTGCCGCTGTAATCAACACCGACTTGCCGGCCAACAATTGATGACCGGGCACATAAGGGGGGGCTTGCTTCACAGTGTCTACCTCCGAAAATTCGATACCCCGTCTTTGTACGGAGCCGCAGGCACTGCCACATCGTCAAAATGAGGTATCTCAGCGAAACAAAGCCCCTGGCCCACTCGCCATGCAGGTATCAACTGCCCCAGACTTTCTGGGCTTTGGGTGCCTCGGTGAGGATCGCATCGACGGCACCGCCAATTTCGTTCACCGCCCACAACGCGCCTTTGTCACGGGTGACGCCGGTGCGCCAGCCGTCAGCGAGGGATATGCGCCCGCCCTGGCTCTCAAAGACTTGCCCGCTGACATGGGCCGACGCCGGGCTGGCCAGCCACACCACCAGCGGTGCAACGTTTTCTGCGGCCCAGGCATCAAAACTGCCATCTTCAGGTTTTTTCACCACGTCGGGCATGGCGCTTTCGGTCATCGATGTTCGCGCCGCCGGCGCCAGCGCATTGGCTGTCACGCCATAACGCGCGAGTTCCGCCGCTTGCACCAGGGTCAATGACGCGATGCCGCCCTTGGCCGCCGAGTAATTGGACTGCCCCACTGAGCCTTGCAGGCCTGCGCCAGAGCTGGTGTTGATAATCCGCGCATCCACCGGCGTACCGGCCTTGGCCAGGTCGCGCCAGCGCCGTCCGAGGATATTGGCCAGGCAATAGTGGCCCTTGAGATGGACCTGCATCACCCTGTCCCAATCCTCTTCACTGAGGCTGATGAACATGCGGTCACGCAACACACCGGCGTTGTTGATCAGCACATGCACTTCACCAAACGCCGCCATTGCCGCATCGACAATCCGTTGTGCGGTCAACAATGTGGTGATGTCATCGTGGTTGGCGATGGCCTGGCCACCGTTATCGCGAATCTCTTGCGCCACCGCCTGCGCGGCTTCGCTGCGAATATCGTTGACCACCACGTTCGCCCCTTGCGCGGCCAGCGCCAGCGCGTAGGCACGGCCCAACCCGCCGCCAGCCCCGGTGATGATCACGGTGCGGTCTGCACATATAGCCATTTTTTGACTCCTTGACAGGGTAAGCGGCCGCACGCGAATAGGCGGCCGTTGAAACATTACAAACGTTCGATGATGGTGACGTTGGCCTGGCCGCCGCCTTCGCACATGGTTTGCAGGCCATAGCGGCCGCCGCTGCATTCCAGTTCGTTGAGCAGCGTGGTCATCAACCGTGCACCGGTTGCGCCCAAGGGATGCCCCAAGGCAATAGCGCCGCCGTTGACGTTGGTCCGGGCCGGGTCGTAATCCAGCTCCTTAGCCCAGGCCATGACCACCGACGCAAAGGCTTCGTTGATCTCCACCCGGTCGATCTCGGCCATGCTCAGGCCACTTTTGGCCAACGCCCGGCGGGTTGCAGCAATCGGCGCAGTGAGGTGCCAGATCGGGTCATCGCCCAGCACCGTCAAGTGATGAATGCGCGCCCGAGGCGTCAACCCATAGCGCTTGAGCGCGGCCTCTGACACCACCAGCAGCGCCGCCGAGGCATCGCAGGTCTGGCTCGACACCGCGGCGGTAATCGATGGGTACTGCGGGTCCACTGGTTGCAACTCGGCCATTTTCGCCAGGCTGCTGTGACGCGGCGTTTCATCCTGCGTCAAGCCGTGGCAGGCGACGATTTCCCGGTCAAAACGGCCGCTGGCAATGGCCGCAAGGGCGCGTTCGTGGCTGTGCAGGGCAAACGCTTCCATCTGCTCACGACTGATCTGCCAGTGATCGGCAATTCGCTGCGCCGCGTAAAACTGATTGACCGGCTGCTGGCCAAACCGCGCTTGCCAGCCCACGCTGCCGGAAAACGGATCGGCAAACCCCAGCGGCTGGCCCGCGAGCATCGCCGAGGCAATCGGGATCCGGGTCATGGTTTGTACACCGCCCACCGCCACCACATCCTGGGTACCACTCATGACGGCCTGGGCGGCAAAATGCAGCGCCTGTTGTGATGAGCCGCATTGGCGATCCACCGTCGTACCGGGCACCGTCAAGGGCAAACCGGCGGCCAGCCAACTGGTGCGTGCAATATCACCCGCTTGGGCACCAATGGTATCGACGCAACCGAAAATCACGTCGTCGTAGTCCTCGGCGGGGATCGGGTTTCGCTCCACCAGGGCCTTGAGCACATGGGCGCCCAGATCAATGGCATGGATCTCGCTCAGCGCGCCTTTGCGCTTGCCGGTCGGGCTGCGCAACGCATCAACGATATAGGCTTGGGCCATGACTCATTCCTCAAAAGTGTGTCCCGGCCCCAGGCCGGTGGTGTTGGCGAACAGGTAGCCGCTGACCCGGGTTTTATGAAAGCCCCGGTCGCCCCAGTACGCATCCAGCGCCCAGGCGCGCTTCATGAACATCTGCAAATCAACTTCCCAGGTGTACCCCATCGCGCCATGCACCTGGATGCCCTTGCGCGCAGCAATCCAGCTGGCCTCATTGGCCGCCAGCCGCGCTTGAGACACCCAGATACCGGCATTGCTGTCGTTACGGGCCAGGGCGTGGGCGGCGCGGTAAAGCACCGGTTTGGCGTGTTCGATATGGCGGGCGACATCGGCCAGGTGATGCTTGACCGCCTGAAAACTGCCGATTGGCTTGCCGAACTGCTTGCGTTGCGCCACGTAGTCCACCGACAAATCCAGCATGCGCTGGGCCAGCCCCAACAGTTGCCCGGCCACCGACAGCGCGCCGCGATCCAGCATGCGCGCCTGCAAGGCAAGGCCCTGCCCGCCACTGGCGATGCAAGTGGCGGCCGACGGGGTCCAGATCACACCGCCCGGGCGCCGTGAGGCATCGATACTCGAATGGCTCTGCACCTGTACCTCTGAGCGCGGCACCAGGTGAATCTCGTCGCTGCAGCACAGAATCAGCGCGTCGGCCAATTGCGCATCGCTGACCAGCGCATTGATCGGGTGGCTGATCGCCATGCGCAAGCTGCCGTCGGCAATACGCGGCAACAGCTCGGCGCGGGCCGGATGCTGCGCAGGCAGATCGGTCAGCACGCCGCAGGCCACATAGGCGGTGTCGGCCAGTGAATCAGGAATGGCGTAATAGCCCAGCTCCTGGGTCATCAGCGCCCAGGTCACATCGTCCATGCCCAGACCGCCGTCGGCCTCGGGCACAGATAAAGCCGTCAACCCTTGCTCGGCTATCTTGTTGCGCAGATCGCGGGAGCGTCCGACGTCGGTTTCCCAAATTTCCCGGAGCATTTCCGGTGCGGCTTCGGTCATCAGGAAACGACTGATGGCCTCGCGGAACGCCAACTGATCATCGTTAAAAGTGAAGTCCATGGCGGTTCCTTATTTCGGCAAGCCGAGCATGCGTTCGGCAATGATGTTGCGCTGGATCTCGTTGGTTCCGGCATAGATCGGCCCGGACTGGGCAAACAGAAACCCCTCCAGCCAGCCGGCTGCATCACCGGCCTCAGAGCCTTTAGCCGTCAGTTCGCCGCGCATGCCGAGAATGTGCATGGCGGTTTCGTGCATCTTCAGGTCCAGCTCCGACCAGATGATCTTGTTGATGCTCGACTCTGCACCTATCTGCTCGCCCCGGCTCAAGCGCCCCACTGTGTAATAAGCCGACAGCGCATAGGCTTCAGCGCCCATCCAGGTCTCCATTACCGCATCACGCAGGCTTGGGTCGCGGTCGGCACTGGCGCGGTTGGCCTTGTACAGTTCAACCAGTTTTCGCGCGGTGGCCTGAAAGCGTGCCGGGGAGCGCAGCAGCAACCCCCGCTCAAAACCGGCGGTGGCCATTGCCACTTGCCAACCCTGGCCTTCAGCGCCGATGCGGTTACCCACGGGCACGCGCACATTGTCAAAAAACACCTCGGCAAACGCATCCTTGCCGTTGAGTGCCTTGATCGGGCGAATAGTCACTCCCGGTGCATCCAGCGGCACCATGACAAACGACAGGCCGTGATGCCGGGCCGAACCAGCTTCGCTGCGGAACAGGCCAAATAGCCAGTCGGCGTAGATCGCACGGGTCGACCAGGTTTTCTGGCCGTTGATCAGGTAATGATCGCCGTCGAGCACCGCCTTGCTGGTAATTGCCGCCATGTCAGAGCCTGCATTGGGCTCCGACCAGCCTTGCGCCCACATGTCCAGGCTGGCGGCCATGCGTGGCAGGAAGCGCTGCTTCTGTTCGGGGGTACCGAACTCCATCAAGGTTGGCCCCAACAACAACTGGCCGTTCTGGTTGACGCGCATCGGCGCGTCGGCGCCGTAATACTCTTCCTCGAAAATCAGCCACTCGATCAAATCGCAGCCGCGACCGCCCAGTTCGGCCGGCCACATCACCATTGACCAGCGGCTTTCGAACAATTTGGCTTCCCAGCCACGGTGCTGCTCAAAGCCTTCACGGGTGTCATAGCTGGCCAAGGGCTCGGTTGGCAGGTTGGCTGCCAGCCAGGCGCGCACTTCGGCGCGAAAAGCGTTCTGTTTGGGGGTGTAAGTCAGGTCCATGGCGTTACCTCAGAACTTGGCGTCGCGTTTTTCGACGAAGGCCCGACGCGTTTGCGCAGAATCCGGGCTGCTGTAGGCCTGCAGGGTGAAACCCTGCTCCCAGCGGTACTTGTCTTCCAGGTTTCCGTCTTCGATACCGTTCAAGGCTTCCTTGGCGATGCGGATCATGTCGGGGCTCTTCTCGGCAATTCTGGCGGCGATGCCCAAGGCGGTTTCGCGCAGTTGATCCTTACTGACGATGCGCTCGATAAACCCGTATTGCAGGGCCTCGGGGGCGCCGATACTGTCGCCGGTAAAAAACAGGTAACGGACTTTCTGCACCGGGAACAGCCGCTGTAAATGTGCGCCGCCGCCCATGGCGCCACGGTCCACTTCCGGCAAGGCAAAGGTTGCGCACTCTGCGGCAATCACAATGTCTGCAGCACCCGTGATACCAATGCCCCCACCGAGAACAAAACCATGCACCGCGACAATCACCGGCACCGGGTTACGGTGTACGGCCTTGAAGGTCGCGTAGTTGCCGGCATTGACCTCGACGATCCGCTCCGGGTACTTGTCCAGTTCCTTGATATCGACACCGGCACAGAAACCGCGGCCTTGCGCGCGAATCACGATGACCCGCACCTCGGGGTTGGCGCCCAGCGCCTCGATTTGCCGCGCCAGTGCCAGCCATTCCTGGCTGTCCAGCGCATTGACCGGTGGTTTGGCGATCACCAGTTCAGCGATCCCCTGATTGAGTTGGGTAGTAAATGCCTGATTCACAGGGGTTCTCCAATAACGGCTGACGGGATCGTGTAAAGCTGTTGGCTGCGGGCCAGGAGCGCGTCCAGGCATTGCTCGGCCTCGTTGGCAATGCCTTCGATGACCTCACGGCACGACAGCAGCTCGGCGATGGCGGCGGCGACCTGACCGCTGGGTAAAATCCCTTCGTCCGGGGCGCCATCGACCATTGAGCGTTGCAGCAATACCGGTTGATTGGCGGCCATCACCACTTGCGACAACTGCGCCGGGTCTTCACGCAGGGCCCGAACAAACACCGACAGCATGTGCCCCAGGCTCATGCCGGTCTGTTGCTTCCAATGCCAGGCGCTGCTCAGGGCAATGCGCAAGCGGCCAAAGGAACCGGCCCGCTCCAGGTGATTGATAAAGCGGTTTTCGATCATGCGGTGGCGCATACCATCCACCGCCGTGGTCACCCGTACCTGCTGGGGATCATTGACCTTCAGGTAGCGCGCCAGCGTTGCGGCCGGGGTTGGCGATTCGCGGGTCATGAGGAACCGCGTACCCATGGCAATACCGGCCCCGCCTGCGGCCAGTACCGACGCCAGGCCACGCCCGGTGGCATAGCCACCGGCGGCAATGACCGGCACGTTGACCGCCTCCAATACTTGCGGCAACAGAATCGAGCTGGGCACGCCGCCTGTGTGGCCGCCGCCTTCACCGCCCTGCACCGTAATCAGGTCCGCGCCGAGCTCCACAGCTTTGAGCGCGTGCTTTAAAGCCCCCACGGTCGGGATGCACAGCACATGGGCGGCTTTGAAACGGGCGATGGTCTGTTTGTCCGGGCCACGCCCGTAACTGACGGCGCGCAAACGGTATTGAATGGCCAGATCGACACACTGCGCGGCGTTGTCCTGAAACATGTGAAAGTTGAGACCAAAATTGCTACCCCCGGTGGCGTCGATCACCTTGCGGATTTCGCCCTCAAGGGCGTCGGCGGTGATGGTCGCCCCCGCCAGAAAGCCAAAGCCTCCCGCCTGTGTCGTCGCAATCACCAGATTGGCGTCAGCGACCCAGCCCATCGCGGTTTGCACGATCGGGTAACGGCAGTCGAGTGCCTCGGTCAGCGGCGTATGCAGCCAGCGGTTCATTGGCTTTTGTCCTCGGCTTGCTTGTTGGCGCGGGCCATGCCCTTGGCATCGAAGCCCCCCAGCTTGTCACCGGACAGCAGTTCGTTATGCGCGTGGGCAAAGTGGTGCCAGGCAAACACCGCATCCATGGCCGTGCGCTTGCCTTGCAAATCTTCGACGTGGTTGATCGCCTGCTTGGTCAGCGCCAGCCCCATGCGTGGCTGCCTGGCGATGCCAGCGGCCAGGGCGTAGGTCGCCTGCTCCAGCTCTTCACGCGGGACCACGCGGTTGACCATGCCCACCTGCGATGCTCGGGCGGCGCTCATGCGGTCGCCGGTAAACAGAAATTCCTTGGCGATACGCGGGTTCATTTCATAGGGATGAGCAAAATACTCGACCCCCGGAATGCCCATGCGCACCACAGGGTCCTGGAAAAACGCGTCGTCGCTGGCCACGATCAGGTCACACACCCAGGCCAGCATCAGCCCACCGGCGATGCAGGCGCCATGCACCATGGCGATGGTCGGCTTGGGCAACTCTCGCCAGCGCCGGCACATGCCCAGGTACACCTCCTGTTCGCGGGCATACAATTGCTCGCCGCCAGGTTTATTGGTGTGGTCCCACCACAAATGCGCGCGCTCGAAGGGTTTATTGATGTCTCGCCCCGGGGTGCCGATATCGTGCCCCGCAGAGAAGTGTTTGCCGTTGCCGCGCAACACGATGACTTTGACGCTGTCATCGTTCACCGCCTCACGTAACGCCGCATCCAGCGCGTAAGTCATCTGTGAGTTTTGCGCGTTATTAAAACTCGGCCGATTCAGCGTCAGCGTGGCAATACCCTCGGCCACGCTGTACAGCACCGGGGTGTCCGTCTCGTAGACGGCGTTGTCCTCACGGACGATAAATTCACTGTCGCTGCTGTGCATGCTCGCTTCCTTGCCTCAGGCCGTACGAATGCCCGGCGGGTTGCCCTTGATCGCCGCGGCGCGGTAATCGTGGGGATCGAGACGGCGGATCAGCGCCAACTGTTCCGGCGTCGGGTGGACGGTTTCATGCAGCTGCGCTGACTTGAGCAGCGGGAAGCCGGTGTTGTCCTGGACCTGTTCGAAACTCACGCCGGGGTGCAACGAGCGCACCTGCACGGCCCGCTCCGGGCCATCAAAATCAAGCACGCAGAGGTCGCTGACCACACAACAGATATCCATCAGGTCGCGACGCGCGGCTTGCGGCCAGCGATCTGCCTTGAAACCGACACCGGACACCATGTCCACTTCGCCGCTGACAAACACCCGCGTGTTGTGGCTGGCGACAAAAAACGAATTGAGGTGGTTGATGCTGTTGCCGGGTAGGCCGCGCACCCCGAGGATCGCGGTCTTGGGCTTCTGATAATCGCCAATGCAAGACAGGTTGGTCTGCCCCCAACGATCGATCTGGGTCGGCCCGATCATTGCGTGGCGACGCCCGCCCCAGACACATTCAAAAACCCGTTCAAATGACAGGTAACCGGAGTAACGGGGCACGTAGTCGCCACGCGGCCCCAGAGGGATTGGCTCCTCTACCAGGAACGCTTCGCTGTCGGTCATCAACAGTTCGGGGCTGTGAGTGAGTTTGGCCAGGCTTGCGCCCAGGCGCGGAATAACGCCCAGGCCGGAGGCAATCACTTCGCCATTGTCGCGCCAGGCCTCAGAAGCGGCCACAATCATCAGCTCGGCCAGGGTGAAATCGCAGGTTGCAGTCATAGTGGCTACTCCTCAGAACACGGGAAGGGGCAAAGCGCCCATGGAATCAGCACCGCCGTTCTGTGCCTGATAGGCCAACTCACCTGCAGCGACGTAGGTCTTTACGTAATCTTGCCAGCCGTTTTCCGCCTGGCTACTGGCGACATAAGCCTTGAGGTGCTTGATGTCCCAGCCATAATCGGGGCCGCAACTGGTGGGGTGCGCACCCAGCGGGGCATGCACCACACCGGTGACCAGATAACGCTCGAACGTGTTGAAACGCGCCAGATCTGCGCTCAGTTCCAGACGTTCCTCTAAGTGCTCGCACGAGATAAAACACTGGTTTGCGGCGCGAGCGAACAGGTGATCAAAGTACGGGTCCGGACCGATTACCAGGCTGTTGCCCAGCCGGTCGGCAACGTTGACATGCAAGAACGCCACGTCGAGGTTGAGCGCGGGCATCGCCAGCAGCACCTCGCCATCCTCATAGGGGGACTGAACCGTCTTGATGTCCGGGTTCAGACGCGCCACGTCAGTGGCCAAACCACAGCGGGTGGGCAGAAACGGCAGGCGCATGCCGGCCGCACGCAGACCCCACTGGAACATGCCTTCGTCGAGTTCCATCAACTCCAGCTCACCCGCTTCACGGGCCTTGCGGTAGTAGGGTTCAAGCGGGATCGCGTCCAGGGTGACAAAACCGAACACCAGCTTCTTGACCTTGCCCGCCGCGCAGAGCATGCCGACTTCCGGCCCGCCGTAAGCCACCACCGTCAGGTCCTTGACCGGCGAACGAAGAATTTCACGGACAATCGCCATAGGCTTGCGGCGCGGGCCCCAGCCACCGAAACCGATGGTCATGCCATCGCGTAATTGAGCGACCGCATCGGCCGCTGTCAGTTGCTTATTGATCATGACAACTCCTTACTGTTGGCCGACCGAAAAGTCGTGCCCCCAAATGCTCACGCGGGTGAATTCGAAGGCCGAGTGCTCGGCCCAATCGACTTGCAGCCCGCCAAAACCGTATTCCAGGTCGAAACCGGACGGTGTCTTCATGTAAAAACTGGTCATGCGGTCGTTGAGGTGCTGGCCAAGGGTCGCGGACAGATTCACCGCATGGGCCTGGATACGGTCATGGGCGCGCCCGACTTCGGTCATCGAATCGACCTCGACCATGACGTGCACGCAGCCTGACGGCACCGGGTACTCGGCCAGTGCCAGGCTGTGATGGCGGGCATTCTGGCAATGCAAAAAGTGAATACGGATTGCCGGGGCCGCGGGGTCGGGACGGAAGTTGAAAATGTCCGACAGTTCAAACCCCAGCACATCCTTGGCGAAGGCCAGCGTTGCATCAAAATTCGGAGCGGGCAGCACGGTATGGCCCAGGCCCATGTCACCGGTGATAAAACGCGGCACACCTTGGGGCGACACAAACGGCAGGCAGTCAGAGCGGTGCCCCCAACTCAGTTCATGGCAATTGCCCGACGGATCGATGACCTTGATCAGCGCTTGCACCCCGCGCTGATTGACCTCGTCAGCGTTGCCCGCCTGCCACTCGATCCCCGCCGCATTCAGATGCTCGATCGCGGCGAGAAAGGCCGGTTCGCTGGGCAGCTCCCAGCCGGACGCCAGGTAGCGTGGTTCGCTGCCTTCGACAATCAGCATGCGAAAGGGCCGCTCATCCATCTTCACGTACAAACCGCCGCCCGGCGCCGGCAGCACTTGCATGCCCAGCACGTCCTCGGCGTAACGCTGCCAATGGCTGAGATTTTCGATCTGCGAGACGAAATAGCTCAAACCGCGAATGTCGATCATGCCTGGGTCCTCGTTGAGTGAAGGGCTTGCGTGACGAGCATTGTGCTAAGCCCCTCCCGCCCCTTCATCGTCCGTTGAGACTAAGCCCCCGCACGGCCCGAAGAGCGTTACCCCCCGTCCCCAACACCTGCAGGCCTCTAGTCCGTTTTAGTGATTCGTCGCGTGCGGGGGGCACGGCAGACTTCGTGCACCCCTCCGCTATTTACCGAGACCTGTGCCCATGGAGTTTGCTTTTACCGAAGAGCACCTGATGATTCGTGACAGCGCCGGGCGATTTCTCGCCCAGGCCAGCGATTCCCATGCCGTGCGTGCCGCGATGATGCGCCCGGATGGCCACGACCCCGATGTCTGGCAGCGCATCGGCCAGGAGTTGTTCTGGCCTGCGCTGATGGTCCCTGAGCGTTTTGGTGGCATGGGCCTGGGGTTTGTCGAACTGGCCATCCTGATGGAACAAAGCGGCCGCTTTTTGCTTGGCTCGCCGTTGTTCGCTACGGCCTGCCTGGCCACCCCAGCTTTATTACTGGGGCACAACGAGGCGCTGCAGACGCAATGGCTGGAGGCGATTGCCAGCGGCAACACCCGCGCCACTCTGGCTTTTGCCAGTGTTGCCGGGCTGGAAGCTGACAGCGTGCAGGCCGTGGCCGAGCCCCAGGGAGACGGCTGGACAGTTAGCGGCCACTACGCTCAAGTGATCGATGGCGCTTGCGCCGATGTATTGATCATCGCTGCCCGCGCTCCCGGTTCTCATGGGGCACAGGGCATCCGCCTGTTTGCCTTGCCGGGAACTGCACCGGGAGTCATCGCCACTCCTCTGCCGACACTGGACCAAACCCGCCGTCTGGCCCGTATCGACTTGCATCAGGTGCAGGTCAGCGCAGCACAGCAGCTGTGTGGTCCCGATCAAGGGTGGGCGGTGCTGCGCGACACCCTGCTGATTGCTGCCATCGGGCTGGCCGCCGAGCAAACCGGGGGCGCGCAACAGGCGCTGGACCTGACCCTTGCGTACATCGCCGAGCGCCGTCAGTTCAAGCGCACCATCGCCAGTTTTCAGGCGATCAAACACCGCTGCGCCGACATGATGCTGCACGTTGAATGCGCACGCTCGGCGGCCTACTACGCCGCGTGCGTGGCTCAGGAGCGGCTGGCCCCAGACGGGGATGCAAACGTCGCCAAGGAGCTCGAACTGGCCGCCGGGACGGCAAAAATTCATGCCAGCGAGGTGTTCTTTCTCTGCGCCGCCGAGTCCATCCAATTGCATGGCGGCGTCGGCTTTACCTGGGAATACGACCCTCACTTGTACTTCAAACGTGCCCGTGCCAGCGAACAAATGCTCGGCAACCCGGCGCTGCATCGCGAACGTATCGCCGGGCATCTATTAGGAGATTCAGCATGAAAATCGGTTTCAGCCGCGCCGATGAGGCATTCCGGGAAACAGTCGCGCAGTGGATGGCTGAGCACCTGAGCGGTGAATTCTCAACCTTGCGGTTTCGGGGCGGACCGGGAGACGAGCACAGCTTTCCCGAAGAACGCAAAGCCTGGGAGCGTGAACTGGCCAGCGGTGGCTGGATTGGTGTGGGGTGGTCCACCGAACACGGCGGGCGCGGGCTGTCCATCAGCCAGCAGGTGATCTTCCACGAAGAATATGCCCGCGCCGGTGGCCCCGGTCGCATGGGCCATATCGGCGAAGGCCTGGTGGGCCCGACACTCGCCGCATTTGGCACACCAGCCCAACAGCAACGGTTATTACCCGGCATCCTCGATGGCAGCCAGTTCTGGTGCCAGGGCTACTCGGAACCGGGAGCCGGTTCGGACCTGGCCAATGTGCAAACCCGGGCAAAGCTGGATGCCAGCGGCGAGCATTGGCTTATCAGCGGGCAAAAGGTCTGGACGTCGTTGGCCCATGAAGCCGACTGGTGCTTTGTCCTGGCCCGCACCGAGCCCGGCAGCGAGGGGCATCACGGTTTGTCATTTCTGCTGGTACCGATGGCCCAGGCTGGCATTCGCGTGCAACCGATCCAGCAACTGACCGGCACCAGCGAGTTCAACGAAGTCTTTTTCGATCAGGCCGTTACCCAGGCTGACAATCTGATCGGCCGACCAGGTGACGGCTGGAAAATCGCCATGGCGTTGCTGGGGTTCGAACGCGGCGTGTCGACGTTGGGCCAGCAAATGCAGTTCCATAACGAACTCGACGAGATCATCCGCATCGCCCGCAGCAACGGCGCTTCGCGCGACCCGATATTGCGCCAGCGCATCGCTCAGGCCTGGGCCGGGCTCAAGGTATTGCGCTACAACTCCCTGCGCATGCTTTCTGGCCCACAAGGTGGCAGCCTGGGGCGTGAAGCGATGATTTACAAACTGGCCTGGTCAACCTGGCACAGCGATCTGGGCAAGCTGGCCATGGACGTACTGGGTGAGGACGCAGAAATACTCGACGGTGCGCCTTACCAGCTCAGCCGTCTGCAATCGTTGTTCTTATTCACCCGGGCCGACACCCTGTACGGCGGCAGCAACGAAATCCAGCGCAACGTCATCGCCGAACGCGCCCTGTCCATGCCCCGCGAACCCCGGCACGGCTGATCAAGATGATTCACCCGGCATGCTGCCGGGTGAGTCATGTTTGTTCAGGACGAGTTAGCTAACGCACGCGAATTTTCGGCGCGTCGGCGCCACGGCGCAGGGTCTTGAGAAAGCCTTCCAGCGGCGCGGGTTCAGCGATCTGCGGCAACGCGTCTTTATCCGGGCGCTGTGCCCAGAACGCATCCCAGGACGGGAACAGATCATGGAATGTACCGGCGTAAGGCTCGCGGCCCGGCCAGCGCATTTTCAGGCCGCCAATCGGTGGCTTGTTAAGGTCGCTCGCGTACCAGTAGCACGGCAAGCGCCGCCGAAAGCACCAACGCCCATCAATCCGCTCGTAATCGTCCCAGTACAGCATCTGCATGATCACCCACTCAGGGCCGGTCTCATGCTCGTTCTTGGAATAGACCACACCGGTGGCGTGATCGGCATCGCTGAACTCGATGATGTGCTGTCCCAAGTGATGTGAGGTGCCGTGAAACTGATTGCGCATGGTCTCGTCCAGCCACGCCTTGAGGTGCGCGCGCCCGCTTTTATCGCGGCCTACGAGCACGTCCGGGGCAAAGCAGTTGGCCATGGCATCCATGTCGCGCATGTCCAGGGCCAGGGCGTACTTGCCGGCCAGTTGGCGGATCGCGTCCAGCGACTCCAGGCGGTCGATGCGCGCCAGTAATGTGTCTGTGGCCTGGTTCATCAGTCGAGCACCGTGTACAGGTCAGAACCGCGCCCGCCGTCTACCGCCAGGCTGGCGCCCGTCACATACGATGCTTCGTCGCTGGCCAGAAACAGAATCGCGTTGGCCAGCTCCAGCGGCAGGCCGACCCGTTTCATCGGGATGACTTTCTCTGTGTTGCTGCGCGTTTTCGCGTCCCCGAGCATACCGGCGGTGGCCGGAGTGTCGACCACGCCGGGAATAATCACGTTGCAACGGATATTGTGCGGGGCTCCCTCGCTGGCCGCCGCGCGGCTGAAGTTGATCACCGCCGCCTTGGCCGCCGAATAGCCAGCCATCCACGCCGTGCCAAACAGGCCGCAAATAGAGGCGATATTGACGATCGAACCGCCACCCTGGGCTTTCATCAGTTGCATGGCCGTGCGGGTGCCCCAAAAGGTGCCATCTACGGTGGTCGTGAAGTTGGCGTGCCAGTCGGCAGTGGTCATCCCCTCAATCCCGCCCCAGGTGTATGCCATGGCGTTGTTGACCAGGATATCCAGACGGCCATGACGCTGCGCGGTGGCTTGCAGCGCCTCGACATAGGCCTGTTCGTTACTGACATCGGCCACGGCGATATCGGCTTTCCCGCCAAGGGCGTGAATTTTTTCCTGCACGCCTTGCAGCGGCTCGATGCGGCGCCCGCACAGTACCACCGTGGCGCCCTCTTCGGCAAAGCGCAGCGCGGTCGCTTCGCCGATGCCGGAACCGGCGCCAGTGACGAAGGCAATCTTTCCTTGTAGACGAGTGTTCATGCAAACTCCTGGATCAGATAAAAGCCATACCACCGTTCACCGCAATGTTTTGCCCGGTCATGAAACTGGCGTCTTCGCTGGCGAGGAACACCGCGACCTTGGCGATTTCGCTGGTTTCGCACATTCTCCCCAGCGGCACGTTTTTGAGCAGCGCCTGCATGTACTCATCAGGGATCCCGGCCATCATCGGCGTGTTGGTCGGCCCCGGTACCAGGGTGTTGACGCGAATGCCGCTGGGCGCCAGTTCGCGGGTAATCGAGCGGGTCAGGCCCATCACCGCGGCTTTTGAGGCGCAGTAATGGCTTGGGCCGTCGCCGGTCAGCGCGGCCGTGCTGGAAAGATTGATGATCGAGCCCTTGCGACCGCCCTTGAGCATCAGCCTTGCGCCCTCTCGGCAACAGATGAAGGTGCCGCCCAGGTTCACGCCTATTACTCGCGCCCAGCTCTCGTCAGAGGTTTCGAGAAAGCTGTCCAGCCCCCCTACCCCGGCGTTATTGACCAGAATGTCGAGGCCGCCGAAGTGCTGTTCTACCTGGCCCATTGCATCGGCCACGCTGGCGCTGTCAGCCACGTTGCACGCCAGGGCCAGCACCTTGTCGCCCAGGTCTGCGAGGCTTTCGGCCAGCGCTGCCTGGTTCAAATCGACAGCCACTACGCGGGCGCCTTCGTCGACAAACCCGCGCACGATGGCCTGGCCCATGCCCTGCCCGGCGCCGGTCACAAAGGCCACTTTGTTGAGTAACTTCATTCGCAATCTCCGAGTCTGCGAGCTGCTGCCCGTGCAGTAGCGCCGCGCCTTGAATGATTAGCGCCAAGGGCCTGGGCCTACATCGTCCGATGGGACTAGCGCAGCGTGGTCTGAACGGACGATGCCGCCGAGGTCGGGGAGTCCCAGCATGGGCACGTGCGACTCGCGCGCGGTGCGCGACTGCGCTGTCCAATCCGCAGACAATGGAGATCCCCATGAACCAACCCGTAGACCTGCCCTTGCCCGTCGGCCATTACGCAACGCTGCCCAACGGCTTGCGCCTGCACTATCTGGATGAAGGCGCAGGCCCCGTGGTGCTTTGGCTACACGGCAGCGGGCCGGGCGCCAGCGGTTTCAGTAACTTCAAGGGCAACTACCCGCAACTGGTCGCCGCCGGATATCGCAATATCGTCCTCGACCTTCCCGGTTTCGGGCGCTCAGACAAGCCCGAAGACGTTCAGTACAACCTGGAGTTTTTTGTTGAATGCGTGGCCACTTTCCTGGAGTCCATCGGTGTACGCCGTTGCACCTTGCTGGGCAATTCACTGGGCGGGGCGATCGCCCTGGGCCTTGCCCTGCGCCTGCCACAACTGCCGCAAAGCCTGATCCTGCTGGCACCGGGCGGTGTTGAAGAGCGCGAAATCTACTTCAAGATGGAAGGCATCGTGCGTATGGTCTCGCTTTACAATGCCGGGCCCATCGGCATGGACGAAATGCGCAGCATGATGAGCCTGCAACTGTTCGATGCGTCGATACTGCCGCAAAGCCTGCTGCAGGAACGGGTGGCGGTGGCGATCACCCAGCCAAAAAACCTGTTCAGTACGATGATGGTGCCCAACATGGAGGCACGCCTGGCTGAGATCCAATGTCCGATCTTTGGGTTCTGGGGCAGCAACGACCACTTCAACCCCGTCAGCGGCGCCCAGCGCATCATCGACGGCGCGCAGAATGCCCGCTTCATCGTTCTGAACCGGTGTGGGCATTGGGTGCAGGTAGAACACCGCGAACTGTTTAACCGCAGTTGCATCGACTTTCTGCAAAACGGCTAATCCGTTCAGACCAACCCGGCGTCCTGCCGGGTTGGTCCTTGTAGGGGCTGCCGCCCCGCCCAATCGGTTCCCTCTCCTTCGGGAGAGGCGTGGTGAGGGGGCAGTTCAGAGCCCTGGGTTTGATAAGAGCGATCTTTTGCTCCTGAAACGCCAAAAAACGTTAAACCGAAGCAGCAGGTTGTCGGTTGAGCTGCGCATCGCCCGGTTGCCCTAATACGCAGGAGGTTCCGCCCGGGGTATACATCATGGCCACACAGCGATTGCAGGCGGTGCAGATCGAATCACGGCTGGCACCACTGGCCAGCTTGTTCACGTAGTCATTTTCCGCCAGCAGTACCCGGCCCATGGCAACCAGGTCAAAGCCTTCGGTCATGATCTGCTCGATGCTGGCCAGGCTCCTGGCGCCTCCCAAATAGGCCAGAGGCATGTTCACTGCCGCACGGACTTTACGTGCATGTTCCAGCAGATACAGCTCGCGAAATTCCACAGTCGGCTCTTTACGGCGCTGGATGGCCATGGCCAAAGCAATGATTTTGTTTTTCTGCTGCACGCGGTTTTCCTTGGGAAAGGAAGAACCAAACATGGTGGTGATCGACTCGGCGTTCATCCCGGCACTGAGCACCAGCAGGTGCGCGCCCTCGGCTTCCAGCATGCGTGCGATCTGCGCGCCGTCTTCGGCACTGTTACCGGCGCGCACGCCCTCGGTAATGCTGTATTTACAGATGACCGCCATGTCCTGGCCCACTGCATCGAGCACCGCGCGCAGTACCCGTCGCGGGAAACGCAGGCGATTTTCCAGGCTGCCGCCGTATTGGTCGCGGCGTTTGTTGTACAACGGCGAAATGAACTGGCTAAGCAGATAACCGTGGCCCATGTGAATTTCCACGGCATCAAAACCGGCTTGGCGCGCCAGGCGTGCCGCGTGGGCAAAGTCACGGACCACTTGCTGCATGTCGCTTTCATTCATGGCCTGTTTAAGGAACATGCCGCTCATCAAGCCAATTTTGTTAAACCCGCCACTGGCAGACAGCGGGCGTTTGGTCGAGCGTTCGCGAATAAAGGTAAAACAGCCCCCGTGGGTGATCTGCGCACTGGCCAGGCCACCGGCAAGATGCACACCATCGGTCAACGCCTTGAAGTGCGGCAGGCTGGACTCGATGAGGATCAACTGGTTCGGCAAAGTACGGCCATCGCTGCTCACCGCGCAGTAAGCCACGGTGGTCAGTGCCGTGCCGCCATCGGCCAGGGCTGAATGCAGCTTCACCAACTGTTTGGACGGTACCCCCTGGGTACTCATGCCTTCGTTGGTGGCCGCCTTGATAAAGCGATTTTTCAAGGTCAACGGGCCAATCGTGACAGGGCTGAATGGCGATGGGATTGAACGAGGGTTCATGACGGGCCTCTCTTTATTGTTCTCAGGCTACAAAAGATGGCTGCCTCGCCGTGTCGCGACGCAGCCATGCTGGTCAAAAGGCGTATTTGGCATTCAGCGACAGGTAATCGCGGTCGGCCATCAAACGACCTTGGGCAATATCCGGCGAACTCAGGTAGGCCACATAGGTAATGCCGACCTGGAAGTTGCCCAGGTATTTGAAGTCGCCACCTACGGTCAGGCGCTTTTCATCGCGGCCCAAGCCCTGATAAGCGCTGCCGTCGACGTTCTGTGTCCACACGACTTTGGTGTTCAGGTCAACACCGTTGAAAATTGACGGATAGTCCATGTACGCGCCAATACCCAACAGGGTTGAACCCCGGGTCTGGGTCGCCGAGAGGAACTTGTCGAAGGTCCCGTCAACACCCTCCCCGCCGCCGGTGATCGTCAGGCTATCGACGCCGGCGATATGCTGATGCACCACTTCGGCCATGAACGTGGACTGTTGCGCAAGGAAGCTCGGGCCAAGGATGTACGAGGCGTTGAGGTTGCCTTGCCAGATCTGCCCGGTCGTCGGGGCGCCGTTGTTCAGGTACACCGATGCGCCGTCGCGGTAACTCAAGTCACCTGCGTACTGCACCGAGTCACCCACCTTGGAACTGAAGCTGATACCGGTCAGTTTGACGTCTTCGAAGTAACCCAGGCGATAGGTCATCGGGTCGCCGCTATGGCCAATACCCTTGTTCGATGAATATTGGGTGGTGCCGCTAAAGTCGAAGAACAGCGACGCGATGCGCTCGTTGTAGCGGTAGTGGAACAAGCCGATTTCAGTGTTTTCGGTAATCCGATAACGCACACCCAGGCCCCACTGGCCGCTGTTGCTGGGGTCTTTCTCGCCGGCATAGGCGACTGCCGCGCCATTGGGCAAGCTGCTGACCAGGCCGCTTGCCAGCCGATAAAACTCAGCGCCCGGGCCAAAGGTGTCGCTGCCGAAGTAATCCCCGACCGGGTTGAGTTGGGTTTTATCCCATTCGTACTGGTAGTAACCGACCAGGGCCAGGTTTTCATTCAGCGACCACGACGCCGACACCTGGCCTACCGGCAGGTACGAGTCCTTGGCCTCGGTGCCCGGCACGTTGAACTTGGTGGCATCCACCGGGGCCTGGCCCTGGCTGATGTTGGACCAGAACAGGCTTTCGCCCCATGCCACCAAATGCCGGCCAGCCTTGACCGACAAGTACTGGGTTTCACCGACATCGAAGTTGCCGTACACATAAGCATCCAGCAGGCGCGCATTGTTGCCACTGAGTTTACGGGTGCGGTCAGTGAACTCATCGTTGTGCCCGAGCTTGTTCACGGTGTCTGGCGAGTTGTTGGCGTTGCGCTGGTTGTAGACCTCGTCATAAAAGTAACTGCCACGCAACACCGCACCAAGGTTGTCATGCTTGAGTTGCAGCTCGCCAAAAAAGCTCATACGGTTGTTGATCAATGAACCGCGCTTGAAGTTGCGGGTGCCGTCATCGTTGTTCGGGTCGTTGAGGTATTCGTTTGCCTGTTTGGCCGTGCGCATGGAGGCCGTGTAGTTAACCGTCAACGACGAATCCAGTGTGGTGTCTTCCCCCAACTGGAGGGTAGGCGCGGCGTAAGCTGCGGGGCTGCCTATAGTAATGGCGGTCACCAGCAGGTTGCCACCGATAACCCGGTGCCCCCAATGACGTGCAACCGTATTTTGCATGGCCATGCTCTTCTCCTGTTTTTGTTGTTGTTTACGGGTAAGGCGTGCTTTAAGGGCTGACAGGGTCACTGAGCATCGCCCGCAGCTCGTTTTTGGCGACCTTGCTCGACGGGTTAAGCGGCAACGCGCTGAGAAAACACACCCGGCGCGGGACCTTGTAATTAGCCATGTGTTCGCGGCTCCAGGCGATCAATTGCCCTTCGTCGAGTTCTGCGCCTTCGCGCAGCACGACGCAGGCACAACCAACTTCGCCCATGCGCGCATCGGCCAGACCGATCACCGCCACTTGGGCAATTGCCGGGTGGCGGATCAATGCAGCTTCGATTTCTGCCGGATAGCAGTTAAAACCGCCCACGATAAACATGTCTTTCAGGCGGTCAGTGATGATCAGGTTGCCTGCCTCATCCAGACGTCCAACATCGCCGGTGTGCAGCCAGCCATCGGTGTCGATGGCTTCGCGGGTGGCTTCTGGGTTCTGGAAATAGCCCTGCATGACGTGAAAACCCCGCAAGCAGATTTCCCCCGTCTGCCCTGCGTCCAGTGCCTGGTTGTGCGGGTCGCGGATACTCACTTGAGTCCCGGCGATGGGCCGCCCGCTGGTCCCGGCAATGACCTGCGCCGAGTCTTGCGGGTCGCAGATCGTCGCCAGGCCGCCACACTCGGTCAGGCCGTAGGCGGTCGTGACCACGGCAAAACCCAGCTCATTGCGCATGCGTTCGATCAGGCTTGGGGGAATGCTGGCCGAGCCGGTCACGGCAATGCGCAGGCTCGACAGGTCTGTCTGCTTGAGTTGCGGATGGGCCAGCAACGACAGGTAAAGCGTCGGTGCACCGGGCAAAACGCTGATGCGCTCGCGGGCAATGCGCTGGAACACCTGCTCGGGGTCGAACACCGCATGCGGCAGGATGGTTGCCCCGGCAATCAGGCACGTGAGCCACCCGGCCTTATAGCCAAACGCATGGAAAAATGGATTGACGATCAGGTAACGGTCGCCCGGCACCAGGCCAATAATGTTCGCGTACTCCCGGAAGGCCCGCAGGTTTTGCCCATGAGCGCTCATCACCCCTTTCGGTTTGCCGGTGGTGCCGGAGGTAAACAGCAGGTCGCATATCGCATCCGGACCAATTGCCAATGCCCGGCGTCGAGCACTTTGCGCATCAATGATCGCGGCACTGCGCAGAAACTGCGTCACTGTCAGGTCCGCTGGCGACTGAGGGCGGTCGCCCTCCAGCACCACCAGGTGTTCGAGGCTGGCTGGCCGATGGGGCGCGAGCATGTCCGGGTAATCAACCTCGAGAAAACGCTGTTGGATAAACAGCAGGCGGCAGCCGCTGCGCTCCAGCACATCGGCCGCTTCAAGGCCTTTCATGCGGGTATTTATAGGTACCAGCACAGCGCCTGCGCAATGAATGCCCAACGCCGCGAGAATCCAGTCGGTGCTGTTGGGCGCCCAAATGCCGACCCTGTCCCCGACCTGAATGCCCATCGCCATCAAGCCCCGGGTAAAAGCCATGACCCGCTCAGGCAATTGCGCAAAGTCGATGCTTTCGCCGTTTTCCTCGATGGCCGTGCGACCGGCAAACTGTTCAGCGCTGCTAAAAACCAATTGGGCCAGGGTGACAGGCGCGGTATTGCAGGGCGCGGCAAGGTTCAGACTCTGATTCATCGTGGGCTCGTGTTAGTTATTCAGGAAAGCGGATGCGCAATTGCGCGCTGGTGGGGACTGCCTGACAGGCTAGAATCCAGCCTTCGGCCAGCTCGCCCGCATCCAGTGCATCGTTGTGCAACAGTTCGATATCGCCGCTTTCCAGGGTGCACATGCAAGATGCGCAGCCCCCGACACGGCAGGCACTGGGTGGTTTGAGACCGGCGCGTTCCATGGCATTGAGCACGGTTTCGCCACTGTCACAGAGCAACTGGTAATCCTCGCCATCCAGGCGCACAGCCAACTGCGCGGCCACCGCCGCTTCGCTGCTGGCCGCTAACAGCTCGCCCTCACCGGGTAAGGAGACAAACCGCTCAACATGCACATGACGATCAGGCATGCCCAGGCGCTTGAGGGCGTTGACGCTCGCGTCCATAAACAGCCCCGGACCACATATAAAGGCTTGGGCGAGCAGAAACGGCCGCGCCAGTTCGGCCAGTTGCTCAACACTGGGGATGCCTTGAACCGAGTCCAGCCAATGAACGATTTGCAGGCGTTGTGCATAAGCGCTGGCCAGGGCCTTGAGCTCATCCTTGAAAATCACCGAGGCTTCATCGCGGTTGGCATAAATCAGCAGAATGCGTCCCGAACCGGCGAGCAAGGCCGAACGCAGGATCGATAACACCGGTGTCACCCCGCTGCCGCCGCCGAACAACAGCAGGTCGCCGTCGAGGTTGCGAGGCACAAAAACGCCTGCCGGTGGCAGCACGTCAAGGGTCTGACCGACCTGTAATTCACTGCACAACCAGTTCGAGGCGCGACCCTGGTGTACGCGCTTGATCGTCACCCGCAACGGCTCATCCAGCAGCGGCGTGCTCGACAATGAATAACAGCGCGGCAGCCAGCCACCCTCAAAGGGCACACGCAAGGTCAGGAACTGGCCGGGCTTATAAGAAAAAAGTTCGCCCAGATGCGCGGGCACGTCGAACACCACGGAAGACGCATCGGCGGTTTCCTCGATTACACGTGCCACACGCAGGGCCAGATAATTGCTCATAGATCATGTACTCATGACCACCCGCCCCAACGACGGGCAGGTGTAAACCCAAGGTTCATTACGGCGTAACGGCTTCAGACGTAAGGGTCCGGGTTGGGCAGGCCGAGCATCACTGCGCCGTAGCTGCGCCCGTAAGCCATGTAGTTGTTGGCGATATGGCCACGGGCCTGATGCAGATCGCGAAACAGCCGCGCTACCGGGTTGGTGTTGTACAACCCCGAGGCCGCCATGCTGCGCAGCAGGTCGTTGACCCGTTCGGCACAGATATTGGTGACATATGCCGACTGGTAGCGATAAAGCAGGCGCGTCTCGGTGTCCGGGTATTCACCGGCACGGGCCAGGCTCATCAGGTGCTCATAGTTGCGTTCCAGTACCAGACGCAGGCTGTCGACCGTGATCATCGCTTCAGCAATGGCGGTTTGTGCCACCGGGTCATCCGCCGTGCGCGCACCGTGCTTGCCGATGTGCCGGGCGGCGTTGTCGCGAAACTCATTGATGGCGCCTTGCAGCGCGCCAATGGCCGAAGTCGAGACCGCGCGGGAGAACACCTGGGCAAACGGAATGGCGTAGATCGGGTTTTTGTTGACCTCGCGCCCCGGCGTCGCTTCAAGGGTCCAGTCATTGGTGCGTTGCACGCGATGAGCTGGCACAAAAGCATCTTCGACCACAATGTCGTGGCTGCCGGTGCCCCGCAGGCCCAGCACATCCCAGTTGCGTTCGATCTGATAGTCGCTGCGCGGCAGCAGGAAGGTGCCGTGCTCGGCGGCGTATTCGCCATCGGCCGGCAGAATGCCGCCCAGGAATACCCACTGGCAATGCTCGCTGCCACTGGAAAAACCCCAGCGGCCACTGATGCGATAACCACCTTCTACCACCGTGACCTTGGCCGCAGGCATGTACGTCGAGCAGATCAACGCGTTGTGGTCATCGGCCCAGACTTCGCGCTGTGCTTCAACCGGGTAACGGGCCAACTGCCAGGGGTGAACCCCCATCACGCCGTAAACCCAGGCGGTCGACATGCAGCCTTGGGCAAGGATGGTCTGAATTTCAAAAAACGTCCGCGGATCAACTTCGTAGCCACCAAATGCCCGTGGCTGCAAAGCCCGCAGCAAACCGGAGTTTTGCAGTTCGACGATGTTTTCCACCGGCACCTTCAAATCCTGGTCGGCCTGCGCCGTACGCGCCTTGAGAGCAGGCACCAGGCGCTGCGCACATTCAAGCAGATCACACTCGTCCTGGGTCTTTTCACGCATGCTGTGCATCACTCAATTCTCCCGATCTCACTGCGCCACTGCGCGAGGTGTGATGGATCATCGGATTGAGCCGGGCATTGTTCATCGTCAAAGCGGACTAGGGGCTGCAAACCCTCAGCCCGTGCCGACGGGCGCTAGTCCGATAAGACGATGCTGCTTATGGGGGCGACTGCAATAGTGGCGCTATTAACAGTCGACCCCATGGAGCAAGTGGTCATGAGTATTTTGCAGCGTTTCCAGATGCACGGCAGTGTCGCCATCGTCACGGGCAGCGGCCGGGGCATCGGTCGGGCGATTGCCCTGGCGTTTGCCGAGGCCGGCGCCGATGTGGTGTGTACGGCACGTTCGCTGGCCGAGGTTGAGGCTGTCGCCGACGAAGTCCGTGGCCTTGGTCGGCGCGCCCTGGCGTTGACCTGTGACGTCAATGACAGCGAGCAACGCCAGGCGCTGGTGCGCCACAGCGTCGAACACATGGGCCGTATCACCCACTTGGTAAATAACGTGGGCGGCGGCGGCCCCAACGACCCCTTGGGCATGACGCCTGAAGCGTTTGCCCAGGTGCTGAATTTCAACGTTGCCACCACCTATGCGTTCTGCCAGTTGTGTGTGCCGCTGATGCGCGAAGCCGGTGGCGGCAACATTCTTAATATCAGCTCGGTAGCGGCGCGTTATGCGCAGCGCCATTTCAGTGCCTATGGCACGGCCAAGGCCGCGCTCAGCCACTTGACCCGCCTGCTGGCCCAGGACTTCGCTCCGCACATCCGGGTCAACGCAGTGGCGCCCGGCCCGACCCTGACCGAAGCACTCAGCGGCGTGATGCCCAGCGCCATGCGTGAGGTCATGGAAGCCAACACCCCGCTCAAATGCCTGGGCACCCCTCAGGATATCGCCGCCGCTGCGCTGTACCTGGCCAGCCCTGCCTCGGCCTGGGTAACCGGCAAGATCATTGATGTCGATGGCGGCGCCGACTCCACCGTCTGGCCAGGTTAAACACCCTTCAAGGCCAGCCCTGAAGCGCTGGGCCGGCCTTTTCTCTCCCGCTTTGCAATCCATCCGGAGTCCTCACCATGGACACAGACTTGATCAAAGCGCTCGGTGACGAACTGTTCAACGCCCTGCGCAACCGCCAGACACTGGCCCCGCTGACCCGCCGTTATCCGCAGATCACCCTAGAGCAGGCCTACCAGATTTCCCTGCAATTTCTAAAACGCCGTGAAGCCCTGGGAGAAAGGGTCATTGGCAAAAAAATCGGTGTCACCAGCCTCGCTGTCCAGCAAATGCTCGATGTTCACCAACCGGACTTCGGCTTTCTCACAGACGCGATGCAGGTTGCCGATGGCAGCGATGTCAGCCTGGCCCGCTACAACCTGATCCAGCCACGTGCTGAAGGCGAGATTGCCTTTATTCTCGGTGAAGACCTGCACGGGCCGGGCATCAGCCGCGAAGACGTGCTGGCCGCCAGCCAGTGGGTCGTGCCCTGTTTTGAAATAGTCGATTCGCGCATCCACGACTGGCAGATCCGCATCCAGGACACCGTGGCCGACAACGCCTCCTGCGGTGTATTTGCCCTTGGGCCGCAACGCATCGACCCGCGCTCGCTGGACCTGGCCGCCGTGCACATGCAACTGCTGAAAAACCACAACCCGGCAGGCTCAGGCCTGGGCTCGGCGGTACAGGGCCACCCTTGTGCGGCTGTCGCCTGGCTGGCCAATACCCTGGGCGAACTGGGCATCCCGTTCCGCCGGGGCGAAATCATTCTCTCCGGGGCACTGGCACCGCTGGTACCGGTGGTCGCCGGTGACCATATCAGCCTGTCCATGAGCGGGCTTGGCGACATCAGCCTGCGTTTTGTCCTTTGACGCCCCCTTCCCTCCCCAAGAGCCAAAAAACATGAGAAGCAAAATCAAATGTGCGCTGATCGGGCCGGGCAACATCGGCACCGACCTGCTTTACAAACTCATGCGCAGCGATGTGCTGGAACCGGTATGGATGGTCGGTATCGACAGAGCATCCGAAGGGTTGCTGCGCGCGCGCGAACTGGGCCTGAAAACCACCGCCGAGGGGGTTGACGGCTTGTTGCCTTACGTTCTGGAAGACAACATCCAGATCGCCTTCGATGCCACTTCGGCCTACGTGCATGCGCAGAACTCGCAAAAGCTCAACGCCCTGGGTGTGTTGATGATCGACCTGACGCCGGCGGCAATCGGTCCGTATTGCGTGCCCCCGGTCAACCTTAAGGCTCAATTGGGCCTGGGCATCATGAACGTCAACATGGTCACGTGCGGCGGTCAGGCGACCATTCCGCTGGTTGCGGCGGTGTCCAGCGTGCAGCCGGTGGACTACGCCGAAATCATTGCCACGGCGGCGTCCAAATCAGTCGGCCCCGGCACCCGGAAAAACATCGACGAGTTCACCCGCACCACTTCAAGTGCCGTCGAAAAAGTCGGCGGGGCAAAAAAAGGCAAGGCAATCATCATCATTAACCCGGCCGAGCCGCCGTTGATCATGCGTGACACCGTGCATTGCCTGACCGCTACAGAGCCCGACCAGGAAGCCATTACCGCTGCCATCGAGGCCATGATTGAGCAAGTGCAGCGCTATGTGCCCGGCTACAAACTGGTCAACGGCCCGGTATTCGATGGGAATCGGGTGTCGATTTTCATGGAGGTCGAGGGCCTCGGTGACTACCTGCCCAAGTACGCCGGTAACCTCGACATCATGACCGCTGCTGCAGCGCGCACTGCCGAAATGTTTGCCGAAGAAATCCTCAAGGGCGAACTCGTGTTGCCCGTCATCGCTCAAACCGCCCACGCTTAAGGAGCCGACCATGGATCTTCGCGGCAAAAGCATCACCGTTCATGACATGTGCCTGCGTGACGGCATGCATCCCAAGCGGCACCAGATCAGCCTGCAGCAGATGAAAGACATCGCCTGTGGTCTCGATGCCGCGGGTGTGCCACTGATCGAAGTCACCCACGGCGACGGCCTGGGCGGCAGCTCGGTGAACTACGGCTTCCCGGCCCACACGGACGAGCAATACCTGTCTGCCGTCATCCCTCTGATGAAAAAAGCCAAGGTATCGGCCTTGCTGCTACCGGGCATCGGAACCGTCGACCACCTGAAAATGGCCCATGAACTGGGGGTCAATACCATTCGGGTTGCCACCCACTGCACAGAGGCTGATGTCAGCGAACAGCACATTTCCCACGCGCGCGGGCTGGGCATGGACACCGTCGGTTTTCTGATGATGGCCCACATGAACAGCCCGCAAGGTTTGGTCCAGCAAGGCCTGCTAATGGAAAGCTACGGCGCCAATTGCATCTACCTGACCGACTCGGCGGGTTACCTGTTGCCCCATGAGGTGAGCGCGCGTGTGGCCGCGATGCGGGCGGCACTGAAACCGGGCACCGAGATCGGTTTTCACGGCCATCACAACCTGTCGATGGGCGTATCCAACTCGATTGCCGCCATTGCCGCTGGCGCCAACCGTATTGACGCCGCTTGCGCGGGCCTCGGTGCCGGTGCGGGCAACACGCCCATGGAAGTGCTGGTTGCTGTGTGCGACCGGATGGGCATCGACACAGGCGTTAGCGTGTTTGGTATTCAGGACGTGGCCGAAGACCTGGTCGTGCCGATCATGGACTTCCCGATCCGCAGTGACCGTGACGCCCTGACCATGGGTTACGCCGGGGTATATGGCTCATTCCTGCTGTTTGCCAAGCGCGCCGAGAAAAAATACGGCGTATCCGCTCGGGAAATTCTCGTAGAAATGGGCCGTCGTGGCATGGTCGGTGGCCAGGAAGACATGATCGAAGACACCGCCATGACCCTCGCTCGCAACAGATAACCGTTCTACGCCGCCGCGCTGTCGCGCAGCAAACAGGACAGCGAGAATCTTCAGCATCCCCCAATCGGTTCCCTCTCCTTCGGGAGAGGGCTAGGGTGAGGGGGCTTTTGAGCTGAGTACATAAGACGTGCGTTCGGCCAGCGTGGTTTAACGGAGCTTTTTGGATCTAAAGCCAGATCGCGAGACAAGCTCGCTCCTACACGCTGGTGTTAGTTTTATCGCCAGTCAGCGACGATGTTGTGTTCTAGCGCGAAGGGTTGCGCCGCTATGGTTCGGCGTTGGAACGCCGGGGCTTGTTCCGCGGTGGCCAGCCACAACATGACAGCTGCCGGAACCTGCGGCGGTGCGCTGCCGGCGCGCAGGGCTATCAGGCCTTTGTCGCCGATGGTGGCTTTGAGCGCTTCGGTGGTGACGACCCCAGGGTTAAGCGTGTAGGCGCACACGCCAGCCGCGCCCAGTTCGGTGCTCAACACCCCGGACAACCGCGACACCGCCGCCTTGCCCGCACCGTAGGCATAGCCCCAGCCGCCCTTGGCTGCTGCCACGGGCGGGTCGCTCTCTCCGGCACCAGAGGTGACATTGATCACCACCCCGCCACCACGTGCCACCATGTGTTCGGTCACGGCCCGGGTCAACAGGAACGGCGTCAGAATATAGCCCTGGAACATCCGCTCCAGCGTCTGCGCTTGCAGGTCCATGAAGCCGGCGTTGAGGTCGCTGCCCTGGTAGATCGCGTTATTGATCAACACATCGATACGCCCGTACTCAGCCATCACTGCGTCGCAGGCAACGAGGGCCGAGTCACTGTCGAGCAGGTCCATCGGCACCACGAGTACCCGGCAGCCCAGCTCACGCAGCGTGTGCGCGGTGCCATTAAGGCTGCCTGTCAGCGGTGCTCCGTCGGCGTCGTGCAACGCGTGCTCATGCCGTTCACCCTCGTTGAGCGTGCGGGCGCTGATTGCTACGTCAAACCCGGCGCGGGCAAATGCCAGCGCCGCCTCACGGCCAATACCCCGGCTGGCGCCAGTGATGAATGCCACCTTATTCATGCTCAATCCTTTTAAAAGCGTGCGGGGCGAACCATGGCGTCCATGCCGCCATCAACAAACACCACGCTGCCATGAACAAACGATGCCTGGGGCGATTGCAGGAACGCCACCACGGCGGCGATTTCAACCGGGCGACCGGAACGGCCCAGCGGCGCAACAAAATCGCGGGTTGCCTGACCAAACCGGGCATCGTTCAGGGATGCCTGGTGTAACGGTGTTTCTACCGCGCCCGGTGCAACCACGTTAAGTCGCAACCCCTGCTTGCCCCAGCTCACCGCCAGGCTGCGGGCATGATGGCTGATGGCGTATTTGGAGGCGGCATAGGCTACGTGAGATTGCCCGCTGTCGTTGGCCAACGCCAAGGCCCCGGCTTCATCGCCGCCGAGCATGGCATCAATCATCGGCTGGTCCGCCGGGCCTGAATGAGTCGCCGCCACTGAGCCGATCACCAGCGCCGCGCCCTGATGCCCGCGGCTCAATGCGCCTTGCAGGCCTTCGAGCAACTGGCTGACGCCAAAATAGTTGACCGCCAGGATAAGGCCGCAGGTGGGCGCCGTAACCCCTACCCCGGCACAGCAGATCAGCCCGTCGAGGGCACCGCCGCTGAGTTCGAGTACCTGTGTGATGGCGGCGTCACGCCCCTGTGGCGTCGATAGATCGGCGTTTACATCCGCGTTGCTGCGATCGATCCCGATCACCTGGTGCCCTGCAGCACGCATGGCCGCGCTGACGGCGGCACCGATTCCCGAGGCGCTTCCTGTAATAGCAGTTATAGGCATGTGTATTCTCCGTAATGATCCAGGCAGTATCGGCACGCGCATCCCGCCCCGGCATCGTCTGAGCAGACTAAAAAACTCGAGCCTGACTCAGGCGTGGTTGTAGATCGGTGCAGACAGTCGGGGCGGTGGGACTTTGATTTTTTCCGCGACTTTCATGGTCGGCTTGGGTTTACCCAGCGCGACCACGCTGTTGAGCATGATGCGCACCAGTTCGGTCTGACGCCGCACACCGGTCTTGGAGAAGATCGAGCGCAAATGCGCGCGTGCCGTGTTACGGCGAATATTCAAGGCTTCGGCGGCCTCCTCCAGTGACAACCCGTTGGCCAGTTCCATCGCCAGGGCGGTTTCTGCACGGGTGAGGTTGAACAACTGCTTAGTCACCACTTCGCTGGCCAGGGACTTGCTCGACGCATCGCGAATGTACACCAGCGCCGCCGGTTGGCCTTTTTCCTCGGCCCAATCCAGGGATGGAATCGATTCGACCACCACCCCCAGATTGACCAGCCCCGAAGGCCGGGTCACAGACATAGCTTCGGCGCTTTTTGGGGCATCCGGGTCAAACGCACTGCGAATCAGCTGTTGCAGCACCCGGTTGTCACTTGGATAAGTGGCTTCGAGGCGGCCGCCCACCAGCTTCAGGCCATCAGAACGGGCGAGGATCTCATCGGCCACCGGGTTGCTCTGCAACACGCTGCCACTCTCGTCCAGCACCAGCGTCGCGACCGACAAGCGGCTGATGGCCTGGGAGTACAGGTCGCTCAACGATTCGCTGCGATCAATAAGGTTGTGCAACTGCGACGCACGGCGCAGATGCGGCAGAAAGCTGGCGCACAACGCCCGTTCATTGGCCGAAAAGTTGGGTTTGTGCTTGGGCCGTGTCACACGAAAACGCAGTTTGCCGCCATCCGGGGTGGAAATGTCGGCGCCCATCAGGTGGTATACGTCATGGGGCCCGCAGAACATCTTGAAGTAGACGTTTTGCTCCCACTCGGTGGACGACATGATGTCGTCCACGGTGAACACATGGTCCAGCGGCTGGTTTGCGAACGGTGTGCTGGTTTGCGGGTAGGTCATGTAGCAGACATCACCGGCGCCCTCAATGTCCCCCGCGAGAATCATCACCCCGGTATCGGTTTGTTCGGGCACACGCAGGATCAGGGTGGCGAAGTTGGCATCGTAGAGTTTGAGAAAGCTTTTAAGGGCGCGGGCCATCAGTTTCGGGTCCAGTGCGCCTTCATAGATTTCGCCCACCAATTCGTTGTAACGCGCCAGTTCCAGACCAAGACTCACCAGACCTTCATGGGTCAAGACGCTACTTTGCATAGTCTTCTCCTCGCTCGGGTAAGGACACATTCCTTCCCTTATTATTTTTATAATTTCGGCTTGGGAGAGCTCTGGGCTCCCCCTTTGAACGCTGCTTGCAGCGTGGCCTCATGCGGCGCGACCGGGATCAGTGTCACGATCGCTTATTGACTCCACAATAGGTCCGGCACCTTTATTTTTGTTACTGAATATCACGCGATGCCGGGCTGTTTTTCAGGCGAAACTGGCCCTGTGCCATGGCCGGTTGCCTCACTCGCTGACGCACCAGCGGGCGCCCGAGATTGAACCAGGCCGCCAGTGCTGGCAGAAGAAAAATCGCCCCCAGCACGTTGACCAGGAACATGAACGACAACAGCACGCCCATGTCCGCCTGAAACTTCAGCGGGGCAAATGCCCAGGTACAGACACCAATCGACATGGTTACGGCGGTAAACACTGCTGCCGTACCGCGTTGACACATCGCCTCGTAGAAAGCCTCGCGCAGGTTCGCCCCCCGAAGCATTTCGTGCTGGATACGCTCGTAGAGGTAAATCCCGTAGTCGACACCGACGCCCACACCCAGCGCCATTACGGGCAGGGTCGCGACTTTCAGGCCGATGCCGAGCATCGTCATCAGGGCATTACAGAGGATCGCTACGATCGCCAGCGGCACCAGAATGCACAGCACTGCACGAATCGACAGGAAGGTCAGCCAGCAAAACAGCGCCACCGAGCCGAACAGTGCCCCGAGCATGATCACTTCGGCATGCTTGACCGCCTCGTTGGAGGCCGCCATGACACCGACGTTGCCACCGGCGAGGAGGAACTCGACCTGCGGCGAACTGACCTCGGCGATGATGCGCCTGGCTTGCTCGATGGCATGGCTGACGGTGCTGCCTTCATGGTCGGCCAAAAACACCAGGATCTGCATCTGCTGGCAGCCGTCGGTGACCAGCCCGTCATCCGGCATGTAGGCCCGTGCCCCCTGACTCAAACCCCGTGAAGACCCAGGTATTGCGGCCCAGCGCGGGTTGCCTTCGTTGTTACCGGCAATCACCCGCTTGCCCATGTCCACTACGCTCTGGATCGACTGCACGCCCGGAACGGTGCGCATGCGAAAATCAAATGCCTCAACCGCGCGCATCACGGTGGGTGACAGGCAACCTTCCTCGACCCCTTTGACCTGGACAAACACCGACATCACATCCAGCCCGATCGAGTAGCTGCTGATGATCTTGGCATTGTCCTGGTTGTAGCGAGAATCGACGCGCAGTTCCGGTGCACCGGCGCCAATGTCGCCCACCGCCAGATCGCGGGCTTTATAGGCACCGGCCAGCAACAGCAGCAGGCTGATAGCAAATACCCCGAGCGCCGGGCCAGGTTCGGCCAGCGCTGACAGTCGCCACCACAGGCGGTGTTTGCCCGCGGGCTGCGCTTGGGCCCGACGCAACAAGGCGGGTTCAAGACGCAGGTAAGAAATGATGATTGGCAACATCAATTTGTTGGTGATGATCATCAGCATCACACCGATACAGGCCGTCACCCCCAGCTCGTGAACGATGGGAATATCGATCAGCATGATCACTGCAAACCCCAAGGCGTTCATCAACAAGGCCAAAGAGCCGGGGATGAATATCTTGCAGAACGCCGAGCGCGCGGCGTCTTTTGCAGAATGGCCTGCCAGCACTTCCTGCTTCCAGGCGTTGGTCATCTGCACCGCATGGGACACGCCAATGGAGAAGATCAGAAAGGGCACCAGAATCGACATCGGGTCGATGCCCAGGCCCAGCAGCGGCAATAAGCCCAGCAACCAGACCACCGGAAGCAACGCCACCACCAGCGCCACCACGGTCAGACGCAGCGAGCGGGAATACACCCAAAGCAATAAACCGGTGATGACAAAGGCAACGATAAAGAAGCCGATCACCGTGTTGAGCCCCTCAACCACATCCCCCACCAGCTTGGCGAACCCGACAATATTGATTTCGATATCGGGGCTGTTGTACTGGTTGCGAATGTCCTCCAGGCGCTTGGCGATCTCCACATAAGACACCGGTTTACCAGTCTTGGGGTCGATATCCTGCAAGTCTGCACGGACCATGGCCGATTTCAGGTCGTTGGCCACCAGCCGCCCGACCTGACCCGAGGCCGCCGTGTTGCTGCGCACCTGCGCCAGGTCTTCGGGGGTGCCGCTGA
This sequence comes from Pseudomonas helleri, assembly GCF_045830615.1. Classification (NCBI taxonomy): domain Bacteria; kingdom Pseudomonadati; phylum Pseudomonadota; class Gammaproteobacteria; order Pseudomonadales; family Pseudomonadaceae; genus Pseudomonas; species Pseudomonas helleri. Next base: position 2,773,963 of record NZ_CP174501.1, read on the forward strand.
AACGCGGTGGCACCACCACGTCACCGAAAAAACCTTCCTCGGTGATTTCGATATAGCGCACATTGGCGGTGAACAGCGATGTCACGCTGGGGCGGCTGACCCCGGAGATGAAAAACACGTCGTCAGTGACTTTACTCAGCGTCTCCAGGTACTCGGGGTTATAAATATCACCCTCACCTTTCCAGCGCACATTGACCAGAAAGCGGTTGGCCCCTGTGAAGTAATTGCTGAACTTGAGGAAGTTGATCATGTACGGGTGGCTCACCGGGATCTGTTTGTTGAACCCCGGGTCCAGTTGCGTATGGGTGGCGCTGTAGCCCAGGCCCACTGTCACCAGCACAAACAGCGCCAACAGCTGTTTGCGCCAGGCCATCAGGTAGTCTGCGCACGTTTCGACGCAACGCGTCACCCAGTGTTTGCCTTGATTCATTGCATGACTCCCTTGGACTCGCTGGCCTGAGGGGTCACCAGGGCAGCGACGCTGCCGGCAGAACCCTGCAATACCCCACGCTCGCCACCCACCAGCAGGCGCGAGCCAATCAACGTTGCCGAAGTCAACGTGCCCAGCCCGGCCAGACGCCCCACGCCGACCAGTTCTCCCTGTTCATTGAGTCGCACAACGGAACTGCCCGCGCCGACAATCACCAGCCCGGTGTGATCGGGCAGCACGGCATGGCCATACAGGGGCAACTGGTTACCGGTTTTGATCTGCGTCCAGTTGTTGCCAAAATCGTGAGTGACGAAGACATGCCCGCGCATGCCATAAGCCACCCAGTTATCGGCACTCAGGCGCACGATGCCGAACAACGAACCGTTGTAAAAAGGCGTCAAGCTGCGCCAGTGCCGACCCGCGTCATCGGTGCGCAAGACCAGCCCTTGCTCACCCACCAACATGCGCCGTCCATCGTTGCCACCGGCCATGCTGTTCAAATGGGCCTTGTCGATATCCAGCGCCTTTGGCGCCCAGGTCTTGCCGCCATCAAGGGATTGATAGAACTTGCCGAAACTGCCAAACGTCATGACGCTGTCACCGCCAGCAGTCCACACCCCCAGCAGCGGTTCACCCAACTCGCTGTCGTAGCGCACTTCCTGCCAGGTGCTGCCGGCATCGTCGGAGCGCAGGATCCAGCTGTCATGCCCGACAGCCAGCAACCGTTTGGCGTCCAGCGCGACGACAGCGGTCAAGGTGGCGTTGCGTTGAGTGCTGACACTGGCCTGCTGCCAACTGACGCCCTGATCATCGCTGAGCAAAATGCTGCCGCGCTCGCCCACTGCGACCACTCGCGAGCCCAGATTAAGCAAGCCGTTGATCTGCACCCGATCCGGCCGCGTGGCCAAAGGTTCTGCTTGCGCAGGGGATTTGGGCGAGAAGGTGTAGCCAATGGTCAACGCGACCATCAGGCAAACCGCGTAACCGATCAGAGAACGCATACACAACGCTCCTGTTCCAGGCACACGTGCATAGGGCAAGTCATAGGGCCAATCCTCTTGTTCTTATCAGGTGCGAGGGCAGCAGAAGCACGCCAGACCTGCGCGGCTTCCTAAGTGATACTCCGTGCAAGCCCTGGCCGTTACATCGTCCAAATGGCTTATGTCGCCGGGCTGCTGAGCCAGGCTGGCGGCGAAAAGTGTGTGTATTGATTTCGCCGCCAGATCTGGCGCCTGCAGAGGGGTCAAGCGATGTAGAGAATGACCAAGTCATTGATGACGGATGGGCGGTCCTGGCCTACCACATGGGTATTGAGCTCCAGGGTCAATTGGGTGCCACGGGGCAGCCGCTCAACTTTTTTCACCCGGGCCCGGGAGTGGATGCGTGAGCCTGCAGGTACGGGCGCCGGGAAGCGCAGACGGTCGGAGCCGTAGTTGATCTGGGTGCTAAAACCGCTGATCTCAAAACCCAGCGCCAGTTTCATTCGCGATTGTAAAACCTGCACCAGCGCGCCATGGGCGATGGTGCCGCCGAACGGGCTTTGCAGTCGCGCCCGCTCAGGGTCGGTGTGGATCCAGTAATCGTCGCCCGACAACTGGGCAAAGGCATCGATCAGTGCCTGGTCGACGACGACTACGTTGCTCCAGTCGCTGTACTGCTCGCTGACCAACGCCTGCAAAGCCGGTTCATCGTTCAGGTCGATCTGCCGGGCCAGTGGCTGTTCGCACGCTACAGGCTGCGGAACGCGAGCCTGTTCTGGCAGCGATTCCAGTGGCGCGACGGCCTTGTCAACGCCGGTGAAGCGCAGCAGGCGGTTACCTTTGCCATCCACTTGGGCAAAGACAGGCTGCAACGCCATGCCGATTTTGATTTCGCTTTCATCAAGACCGACCAGGTTGGTGTTGATGCGCACCCCTTGCGCCAATTCAACCACCGCCAGTTTTTGCGGCATTTCATCGATAAAGTCGGGCAAGGTGGCGATACGCGTCACGGTATAGCTGTACAGCGTTGCAGCGCCATCGACTTCATGCCAGGTCAGGTCATGCTCCAGGCAGACCGGGCAATGCCGACGCGGGTAAAAGTTCCAGTGTGTACATGCGTTGCATTGCTGGATCAGCAGGCGACGCGCCTTGAGCCCTTCCCAAAATGGCATGGATATCTGCGTGGGGACCGGCATGGGTTTGTTATTAGACATGTGCTTATGCTCCCTGAAGTATCAATGCGCCCTGCTCGCTCATCACGCCGCCGGTACCGGACACGTACACGTTGTCGCAGCGCCCCAGTTGGCGTTCTCCGGCCGTGCCGGCGATTTGCGTAACGGCCTCGATCACCTGGCTCATGCCGCCCGCCGAAGCTGACTGGCCGAAGCTCAGTTGCCCGCCGTGGGTGTTCATCGGGAAGTCACCACGCCAGGTCAGGTCATGTTCACGGACAAACGCCATGCCTTCACCCTTGCCGCAAAAACCGGCATCTTCCAGGGTCAGCAAGGTGGTGATGGTGTAGCAGTCATAGATTTGCGCGGCGTCGATGTCCGCAGGCTTAAGCCCGGCCATGCCAAAGGCGCGCCGAGAAGCCGGGCCAATCGGCGTGTTGAGCATGTCTTCAGCATAAGACGGCGACTTGAACGCCAGGTGCTCACCAAACCCGGTAATAAAGGCTGGTCGCTTGCGCGAGCGTGCCGCGACTTCCTTGTTGGTGATGATCATGGCTGCGCCCCCGGCCACCGGCATCACAATCTCCAGAACGTGCAGCGGGTCGGCGACCATCTTGCTAGCCAGCACTTGTTCGATGGTCAAGGGCTGGCCGTAAAACATTGCCTGCGGGTTGGCCAGAGCGTTGGTGCGCTGGTCGACGGCAATCTTGGCCATCGCGCGCTGGTCATAGTCGTATTGCGCGGCATAACGCTGGGCAATCATCGCGTAGCCAGTGTTCTGGCCCATGTGCCCATAAGGCAGGTCGAACTCGGCTTCAGGTGCGCCAAAGGCCGTGCTGTGCCCACCGAAGCGCATGGAGCGCGCCATCCAGGACGGGTCCTCATCCGGGCCAAATGGCGCCATGCGTGCAGGGATGACGCACAGCACCGCCTGGCACAGGCCCAACTCGATCGCCGCCGCAGCGCGCCAGACCATGCCCACCGAGGTGCAACCGCCCAGGTCCACTACTTCAGCGAAGTTCAAACGCAGGCCCAGGTATTCGGCGGCCATGGCCGGAACAAATACCGAGGCTTCGTGAAAGTGCGGGCCGTTGATTACCAGCCCGTCGAGGTCCGAAGCCTTGAGCCCGGCATCGCGTAACGCCTGAGCTGCGAGGTCGGCAACCTGCTCAAGGTGAAACATCTTGGGCGCCGTCGCGTATTTTTCCGGTTTGTATTGTGCAGTGCCAACAATGGCTGCATGCCCTTTGAGCCCCATGACGCCTCCCTGCCGAAGCACAGGCTTCGGCCGTTTTAAAGTGATGGTGATTGCCCGGCGCCGTGGTTAAAGGCCCGGACATGAGCTAGTGATCAGAAGGTGTATTTCATTGAGAACGTGGCGTAGTCACGGTCGGCAAACGGACGCTTGATCGGGTCCGGCTCACCCAGGTAAGCGATGTATTTCAAACCGACTTCCAGGTTGCCCAGGTACTTGAACGTGGAGCCCACGCTCAGGCGCCGGTCGCCAGCGACACCGGAGATGCTCCCGGCCATGGGCGTAGAGCCACTGAACACGTTGGAAAAGCTCAAGGGAACGTCCAGGTCCCAGCCCTGGAAAACCCCCGGATAACTGAATGACGCGCCCACGGTGTAGGCACTGGAGGCTTTGGTACGCCAGCCAGCGCTGGTGTTGTAGGTGTAGTCATTGGACGGCCCGACCAGCGCCCCCACTGTCGGTAACAGGTTCACCCCCAGCAGGTTCGGCGCTGCCGAGGTGGATTCGACGCTATCAACCTGCACGCGAATGACCTCGGCGGTCAGCGTGGTCTGGCTGGCCCAGGGGCGATCGCCAAGGATGCGCATGGCAGACAACTGCATTTGCTGGCCTTTGCCCTTGGCCGGTACTGCGCCCAGAGCGGTATTGACCATGACCGGCGCGCCATCGCGGTACGACCATTCAGCCCCGACCTGGGTTTCGCCGATTTTGGTAGAGGCGCTGATACCGGTCAGTTTGATGTCTTCGAAGTACTTGACCCGATAGCCGTTGATCGTAAACGCGTTAAGGCCACCGCCGACTGGCAGGGCGTCATAACCGAGCAAGGCGGTGGCCGGGTTCTTGTCGTGGTAATTGACGTGAAACAGCGACAGCTCGACTGCCTGCACTGGCCGGTAACGCACTTGCACACCCCATTGGCCGCCATCACGCGGCTCGTCGGTGCCCCGGTAAGCGACCTTCTGGCCGTTGGCGTAAATGAACTCGCGGCCTGGACCGATCACATCGCTGCTCGACAGGTAGCTCCCCACGGGTGGCAGTTCGGTGCCCTTCCACTCGTACTGCACATAGGCGCCAAAGGTCACTTGCGGGTTGAGGCGAAATGAACCGGAGACCTGGCCCACCGGCAGCAGTACTTCCTTGACTTCAACCCCCGGCTGGGCGGCCTTAACTGCGTCTGACGGGTTTTGCACGCCGTTGACGCCGGGGTAGTACAAACTTTCGCCCCAGGACTCGATGTGTCGCCCGGCCTTGAGGTCGAGCATGGTGTCATTGTCAAAACGCCAGCCGCCAAACACATAGGCATCCAGCAGGCGTGTACGACCGCCGCTGTAATAACGGGTGTCACTGGTGAACTCATCGTTGCTGCCGTACTTGTTTACCGTGTCGGGCGAGTTGTTATCGTTGCCACGGTGGTAAACGTCGTCATAAAACGTGCTGCCACGCACCACGGCACCGTAGTTGTCCTTGCGCAATATCAGTTCGCCCAGCGCACCCACGCGGTTTGTGGTCAGGCTGCCCCGGTCGAAGTTGCGGTTGGCATCGTCGGCGTTGATGGTCATCAGGCGGCTGCTTTGCTTGCCGGTCCGCACCCCGATGCCATAGCTGGTGGTCACCGACCAGTCCATGGTCATGCCGTTATCGAACTCGATCGTGTCACCGGCCCAGGCGGGTGTTGACGCCAGGGCCAGCGCCGCTGTCAAACCGCTGACCTGCAACGCGCCTGAAGCCATGACCGTAGAGTTATTTTTATTTTTCTTGATCACACTGACTCTCCTGAAGGGCAACCGGCTGGTCGCCTGGAATGTTCAACACTGCTGGCGTGCCCTTCGCTCAAAACACTTTGAGTGAAGTTGCCGGGCACGCGCCCTTTACTGCGCACCGGTAGCGATAGCGCCCCCGGTCCACATCCCGTTCCAGCGATCCATTGGCCACCAAGTAATTGGCATGGGCCAAGGTCTCGCCAAGCGCCATCAGTTCGTCGAAACGCCCCGACAGTCTGGGAAACAACGCAGACATCAGCTCGAGCGCGGTGCGCGGCTCGTCACAGTTGGCCAGCATCAACGCCAGTTGCCCTTGGTGATGGGCGTCGAGTTGATCCAGGCGGTGATGCAAATTGAAAAACGGCCGCTCGTGGGCAGGCAGCACCAGCACGGTGTCCGGCAGACTGCGCAGGTGGGTAATCGAGTCGAGCCAGTCAAGCAGCGGGTTGGCCAGCGGTTCGGTGGCATGCACGCCGACCGTCGAGGTGATGCGCGGCAGCACCTGGTCGCCGGAAATCAGCAGGCCGTCTTCAGCGGCATACAGGCAGGCGTGCTCTGGCGAGTGGCCTTTGCCTGTCACGACCTGCCAGGTGCGACCGCCGATCTCCAGGCAGCTGCCTTCACGCAGGCGCCGAAAATGGTTCAACGGCACGGGCAGAAAGTGCGCGTTGCTCATCACCGTAAACAACTCGGCGCTGTGCTCGTCGCTCACACCGGCCTTGCGGTAGAAATCGAGAAAGTCCCACCCGGGCGGTTGATCTGCCGGGAACCTGACGTGCAACGCCTGAAACTCGCTGGCCGTCATGTACACCGGGCACTGGAAACGCTCGCTGAGCCAGGCGGCAACCCCGGCATGGTCGGAGTGAAAGTGAGTGCAGACCACTGCAAGCACGGGCAGGCCCGCGCACACCTCATCCAGCACCCGGCCCCAGACCTCGCGGGTTTGTTCGGTGTTCATGCCGGTGTCGACCACGACCCAACCGTGGGTATCGCGCAGCAGATACAGGTTGATGTGATCGAGGCGAAACGGCAGAGGCATGCGCAGCCACCACACGCCCGGCGCCACTTCGCGAACCTGCCCGGATTCGGGTGCCTGCACCCAGGGATAACGCAGCCCGGCGCGCAGCTCATGACCGTTGTGATCCAGATCAGCCATGGTCGGCCACCGCGAATGCCGCGAGCCCTGCCCGCTCCAGGGCGCGCAGCGAATACGGCACATACGTACGAGCCGATTCGTCGCGGATATACAGCGGGTCGCTGCAACGTGCCGGGCAATAGCCCTGACGTTGCAGGTCAACCTTGCGCAGCTTGAAACTCGCGGTCAAATCGGCCGACCGGGTGACACGGACAAACACCGGGGCCGCATACCGGGGTAAACGGGCCTCGGTCAGGTGATACAACGCTTGCGGGTCAAAGTCGCAACCTGGCTGCATCAACACAGCCGCCATCCCTGCCCGGCCCTCGTGCCCCGACACCTGCACGCCGTACACGTTAATCAGCTCAAGGCCGGCAAGGTCGCTCAGTGCGTCGGCCACTTCGGCGGTTGACACGTTCTCGCTTTTCCAGCGATAGGTGTCGCCAATGCGGTCGACGAAGTAGCAGTAGCCGTCAGCGTCCTGGCGCAATAAATCACCGGAACTCCAGTAAGCGTCCCCTTCGCGGAACACATTGCGGCGGATTTTGCTCTCAGTCGCCTCGGCCGAGGTGTAGCCCTCAAAGCGCCCGCCACCAATTTCGGGGTGATCGACGATAAAGCCCATGGCTTCACCGGCTTCACCTACCTCACAAATCTGGTAAAAGCCGTTTTCATCGCGCGGGTGGCAGTCGTTTTCAATGTCGTAACGCACCAGCCGAACATTGGTTTTGTTCCAGTCCGGCACACGGCCGCAGGAACCAAAATAGTTGTCAACGTTGATGATCGCGGCGTTGGCTTCAGTGGCTCCCCAGCCTTCGAACACCTGGATCGGGCCAAATCGCTCCAGCCAGCGTTGCCAGGAATCGGGCGACAGCCCGGCGCCGAGCATGCAGCGCAAACTGTGCTGGCGTTCGCCTTCGCGCACAGGCTGGTTAAGCAGGTAGCGGCAGATTTCCCCGATGTACTGGAAGATGCTGATGCGATGACTCGCCACATCGCTCCAGAACTCACGCACGCTGAACTTGCGCCGGATCACAATGGCAGCACCGGCGCGCAGCGCGGTTGACGTCACCGAAGTGGCGGCAGCGCCGTGGTACAGCGGCAGACAGCAATAAAACACGTCGTCGCGGGTTGCGTGCAGGGTGACTTCCATCACATCCCCCGATGACAACCAGCGCATATGGCTGTAGCGCGCTGCCTTGGGCAAACCAGTGGTGCCCGAGGTGAAAATCAACAGGGTCGGCGTCTGCGCATCAATGTGCGCGCGAATATCGCGCGGGAACAGTGTGCGCGGGGCGTTCTCGATGCGCGAATCAAAATGCCCGTCTACTCCTTTATGCAGCGGCCCCGACCAAGGGGTTTCAGGGTCGTGGATCAACCAGCAAGGCACGTCCGGCAAACCCTCGGTGGCCTGCATATTGGCCAGGCACTCTTCGCCAACCACCAGAGCTTTGGCCTCGGTGGTCTGCAGCGCATGCAGCAGCGGTTTGCCGCTGACCTGGGTGTTGACAAAGGCCACCACCACACCGAGTTTGACCAGGCCAAACCACGTGCAGAAAAACGCCGGGCGATTCTCCATGATCAACGCGCACACGTCGCCAGCGCGCAGGCCATTGGCGTAAAAGGTGTGGGCCATCTGATTGGCCCGTGCGTCGACTTCGCGATAACTCAGGCGCTGCTCGCGGTAGATCAGGAACGGTCGTTCGCCCTGCTCTTGCGCCTGCTGCTCAAGGCGGTCGGCCAGGGTGTAAAGGTCACGGGGCTTGATCAACCCGGCAGCGGCAGAACGCAGATCCAGCAGCGCCTGGGTCTGCTCCCGTGGCACCGGGCAGGTTGGTATCACACCGGACAGGGTATTCAGGCTCATTGCACCACCTCCTGCGCAACGGCTTGCCAAGTGGGGTAATCCGTATAGCCCGCCTTGCCCGGTGTATACAGCGTCTTGCGATCAAAACGACTCAGCGCCCGGCCGTGCCGGAGGCGTTCAACAAGGTCCGGGTTGGCAATAAAGTGACGGCCAAACGACACGGCAGCCCCCTCGCCCGACGCGAGAGCGGCATTGGCCGAGGGGCCGTCGAAACTGTCATTGAGAATCAGTGCATGAGGGCTGTGCTGACGCGCCAGTTCAAAGGCATCCAGCCCTTGCAGCGGCGAACGCATGATATGCAGGTAAGCCAGCGACAGCGGCGCGACCGCAGCACACAAGGCCGCAGCGGTGTGTGCAGGCTCCAGATCGTCAATGTCGTTGTACGGGTTGCCGGGGCACAGGCGAAAACCGACACGGCCCGCACCAATGGCCCCAGCCATGGCCTCGATCACTTCCTTGGCAAACCGCACACGGGCCGTAGCGTCCCCGCCGTAGGCATCGTTGCGCCGGTTACTGCCGGTGGCCATAAATTGCATCGGCAGATAACCGCTGGTGCAGTGCAGCTCAACACCGTCAAAGCCTGCTTGACGCGCATTCAAGGCCGCCTGGCGGTAGTGCTCGATGACCTCTTGAATACCTTGCTCGGTCAGTTCTTGAGGCTCGTCAGTGTCTACCAGACCGTGGCTGTCGCTGAACACCTGAGTGTTTGCGCGCAATGCCGAAGGCGCCACCGTGGCTGCGCCTGCAGGTTTATTGTGCTGGCTGGCCGCGCGGCCAACGTGCATCAGTTGCAGCACAATGCGTCCGCCCTCGGCATGCACCGCCTCGGTCACCCGCTGCCAACCGGCCATCTGCTCGGCACTGTAGATTGCGGGCGTCCGGCAATAGCCCAGGCCGCTGGCTGAAGGTGCAGTGCCTTCGGCGATGATCAACCCGGCACCGGCGCGCTGACGGTAATACTCGACCATCTCGCTGCCAGGGATCGCATCTGCCAGGGCTCGACTGCGGGTCATCGGCGCCATGACAATTCGGTTGGCCAGCTTCAGCTCGCCCAGGGTGACCGGCTCGAACAAGACGCTCATTTCAATTCCTCAGCTTCTTATTGTTTTCAGGCTGCCCGCAGGCTTGCCACAGCGTGGGCAAGTGCTGACCTGCCAGCGAATATGAGCTGAATGATTAATCGTCAACGCCAGACAAACATCGTCCGACAAGACTAGGTGGGAGATCTGTGCGGCCTGACCGATCAAACGGGACTGCACTCGACCAAAGATGGCAAGAACATGGTCTGAACAGACGATGAGAAAATCCCGTGACAGACTGAGCATCACGCACACCCTAATAAAACCGGGAGCACCCGCAGTGAACCATTCCCCCCCCGTGACCTGGCGAACGCACTACGCACTGTTTGTGCTCGCCACGATTTATGTCTTCAACTACATCGACCGCCAGTTAATGGCGATTCTGATTGAGCCGGTGAAGCTCGAGTTCGGCATTTCGGATACCCAGATCGGCCTGTTGTCAGGGGTGACCTTCGCGGTGTTTTACACCGTGTTCGGTTTTCCCTTGGGGCGCCTCTCCGACCGTGTCGGACGCAAGCCGGTGATCGCCTTCAGCTGCATGGCCTGGAGCTTGATGACCATGCTTTGCGGCATGGCCGGCAACTTCCTGACGTTGGTGCTCGCGCGCATTGGCGTGGCGGTGGGCGAAGCCGGCGGTACAGCGCCCTCAGTGGCCATGGTGTCGGATTTATACCCGCCCGAGCGCCGATCCACCGCCCTGGCCTGCCTGATGCTGGGTTCAAGCCTGGGCGCCATTGTCGGTCTGGGCCTGGGCGGCTGGGTCGCCCAGCACCACGGCTGGCGGTACGCCTTTATCTTGATTGGCGCGCCCGGAATCTTGCTCGGCCTGGTGCTGCTGTTGACGGTGCGTACCCCCAAGCGAGTTGTGCCGTTAAGCAGTACGGCGCTGCAAACGGAAGGCTGGATGCAGACCCTCGTCGAGCTGTTTCGCATGCCGTCTTTCCTCTGGCTGGTCCTTACCGGCGGCGCAGCGGCGATTGCCGGATATGCCGTCGGCACCTGGAGCCCGAGCTTCCTGATCCGCTCCCACGGCCTCAACATGCAACAGGCCGGGTTTCTGGTGGGCGTAGTCGGCGGTGGCGGCGCAACCATTGGCACACTGGTCTGCGGCGTGCTCACCGATCGCCTGGCGCGACGTGATGCGGGCTGGCAAATAGGCGTACCGCTGCTGGGCACACTGATCAGCATCCCCTTCGTCCTCGCCTACTTTCTATGGCCGCAAGGCACGGCGTTTTACGTTGGTAGTACGGCAGTGCCACAGGCCTTTTTGTTCTACAGTGTTTTCGCGTTTTTTGGCGTGTGGTGGGCGACTCCCTGCCTGAGCGCCATCACCCATTTGTTCCCGGCAACCCGACTGGCGCAGGCGACTGCGATTTTTGTGATGGCCATGACCCTGCTTGGCGTCGGCGTCGGGCCCTTGTTTGTCGGCATGCTCAGTGACTTTTTTGTGCCGAGCCTGGGCAATGAATCCTTGCGTTATGCGCTGGCCTGCTCAGTGTCGATGCTGGTGTTGGCCAGCGTCTTTCTGATCCTTGCTTTGCCGCGCTACCGCCAACACATGCAACACCCTGCCCGCCTGGCCACACCCTTGCGGGCTGTCACGGCCTGATCTTTATCCCGCACCACCAAGCCGCTGCAACCTCACTGGTTGCAGCGGCTTTTTCATGCCAGCACCAGCACCTCAGGTGACGTTGCCCCCCTTCCCTTGTGAACTCTGACTTACCTGCACCACGAAGGCAGCGCGAACCCATTGGCCGGACAAAAAAAAGCCCCGGCGGTTGCCGGGGCTTTTGCTTCAGGGCTTGGTTTTAGCGACCGGAAGCGCGTGCTGCATCGGCGGTGTACTGGTCAGGGGTGTATTTACCCTCATTGAGAATCGGACCTTTTTTCGATTCGTTGGTCATGCCGTAGCCGGTGTACTGACCGGAGTTAAGGTCCATGAAAAACTGCGACCCGGCCTGCCAGCCGCTCATGTCAGGGTGGTAGTAGTAATTGACCATGGCGTGTTTCCACAGCTGCCCACGGGCGTCGTAGTTGTCGGCCAGGACCGAGTTCCAGGTGTCTTCGTCAATAAACAGCACGCGTTTGCCATACACGTGACGAAAGCCCTCTTTCAAGTCAGCTTGCAGGACCCAGACGCGCCGCAGCTCATAGCGCATGACGTCAGGATTTGGGTGGTTGGGCGTGAGGATGTCGGCATATTTGAGGGTGCCGGCGTTGGCTTTAAAAGCGTTGGCCGGGGTGTAGATTTCACGTTTGCCGATGAGTTTCCAGGTGTAGCGTTCCGGGGAGCCGTTGTACAAGCGATCTTCGTCGACGGTCATGGTGCCGTTGGTGCCAATCATCGGCTGGTCGTAGCCGTAACCCGGCAATTGCCTGACGCGTCGGGTCGAGGGGCTGTAGGTCCAGGCCTGACGCGCGTCGGTGGCAAAGTTGTAAGGCTCGTGGGCGATGTTCAGGGTGCCGTTGTCACGCGCGGGTTTCAGGGTCATGTTGTTACTGAGCGACTGGATCTTGCCGTCTGTGCTGGGGTCGACGACCGGCGAGTTGGCGGGTGACAGGTTGCGCGCCAGAGCACGGCCCCAGCCGATGCTGCCGTTGGGCAGGACCGAAGCCAGGTCGCTGGTTTTTTCTTCAGTCCAGGCCCGTGCCGGCAGTTGGTGGTTCCACAGCAGTTCCATGCCGTTCTTGGGAATCGGGAACGGCACCTGGCCCAGCCCGGTGAAACCTGCGCCGTCATTGACCAGCTTGGCGTGCAAGGCGTTGTCCATCGCGCGTCGGCAAACGTAATCGGGGTAACGGAAATCCCGATGGCCGGGGTAAATGTTCATTTTGTAGGTGGTGGGGTACTTCTTCAGAAGCGCCTTTTGGCCTTCGGTCAAATGCGCTTCGTACTGGCTCATGTTCTGCGCCGTGATGACCGCAATCGGTTTTTCGGCGGCATAAGGGTCAACCGGATGGTCGCCCGAGAATTTCACATGCTGCCAGCCCGGCACCTCTCCCAGATACTTGCCGGTGTAGGGCGGGATGGTGCCTTCGGCGTTACCGGCCTGTTCGGCGCCGACGCAGGTCAGCTCCTTGCCCAGTTTGGCAGCTTCCTGGGCTGAGACCTCGGCGCTGGCATACGTCGACAACCCGCACTGGGCTGTGACTGCGACCGCAAGCATGAGACCTGTTCTTGTTATTGTCATGTTGTGCCTCCTTCGCTGATAAGGCTTTTGGGTATGGCCCCATTGTTAGTGTTCTGCCGGCCGCAACATCGTCCGGAAAGACTAAAAAAGGGCTATGCATCGAGGTTTTCTTGCATGTGCGACTTGAGCACCTTGCCGGTGGCATTGCGCGGCAACGGCTCAAGCAGGCGATACACCCGTGCAGGCACTTTGTAAGCCGCCAGGCGCTCGGCGATGAACGCGCACACTTGCGGCTCCTGGGGCAGCGACGAGGCCTGACCATGCACGGCCAGCCCCACCACTTCGCCCAGCAACGGGTCGGCAATGGCAAACGCCGCCGCCTCAAGAACGCCGGGCATATCGAGGATGCAAGTTTCGATTTCCGCCGCTGAGATCTTCTCGCCGCCACGGTTGATCAATTCCTTGACCCGGCCGGTGATAGTCAAAAAACCTTCATCGTCGAGGTAACCGATATCCCCGGTATCGAGCCACCCGTCACGCAGGCAGTGAGAGGTGGCTTCGGGCAGGTTCCAGTAAGCGCTCATCAGCGTCGGTGAGCGCAGCCAGATCAGCCCGCGTGCACCTGCTGATTGCGCTTGGTGCGGGTCGTCGCCAATACGGATATCCACGATGGGCAAGGCCCAACCGGCCGATGCGGGCTTGTACACAAACGGATCACCGCCAATCGCCGCGCCGATACCGTTGCTTTCGGTCAGGCCATAACCGGCGCCGCCGATGACCTCGGGCTTGAGCCTGAGCATGTTATCCAGCACCCCGGCGGACGATGCTCCGCCGCCCAGGCCCAGCCCGAACAGACTGGCAGTGTGTTCACTGGCAAAGCGCGGAGACGCCAGCAGTTGCTGCATCATCACCGGCGCCCCGTTGAACTGCGTACAGCGCTCGTCGCGAATCAAGTCCAGCGCGTGCTCAACATCCCATTTGTACATCAGCAGGAGCCTGCGCCCGCCGCGCAGCGCCGAGAGAAACTGCGCATGCAGGCCGCTGACGTGAAACATCGGCACCGCAGCTAGAATCGTCGGCGAGTAACCGCTGTTGATCACTACACCGATGCGTTCAGGCGAACTCATGGCGCAGAACGCCCCCTGGAAATCCAGGGCATAAAGTGCCTGGCTAATAGCCCGGTGGCTGGACACCACACCCTTGGCCCGGCTGGTGGTGCCGGAGGTATAGAGGATCAGGGCCGCTTGCTCTGGCTCGATGGGCCGGGCCGGAAACGGCGCAGCCGGGGCGCTGATCAGGTCTTCGAAACGCAGGCAGTATTCGGGCAACACGCCCTCACGGGCGCCCACGACGATGGTCGCCCGTTGTTCACGGCGCAGGTCTTCAGCCAAGGTGTTGAAGCGCGCTTCGTCACACAACAGCAAACGTGAACCGCTGTCCTGTAACCCATGCTGCAGCTCGTCGCGCAGGCCCCAGCTATTGAGCGGCACACACACACCGCCACACTGCTGGATCGCGGCAAAGGCCACCAGCCAGGCGGGCTGGTTGCGCATGGCGATTGCCACGCGTTCACCGGGTTGCAGGTCAAACTGCGCCACCATTTGTTCTGCGAGGCGATCAACCTGGGCGAAAAATTGGTTGAACGTCAGGCGTTGCGCCTGCCAAATCAGGAACTCACGGTCGCCATGGACCCGCCCGGCGTCAATCACCTGCAACAGATTGCGCGGCGCATGGCGAAAATAGCGTGGCGCGCCGTCGTCCGGGGTCACTACTTCAAACGGCGCACCGGGGGCGATCAATTGCCGCCACGCGGTTTGCCAGCGTTCTATGCTCATCGATGTATTCTCCAAAACATATGTCCCACAGCGTTGGCACCCGTTCGCGGCTAGGTGTTGCTTGCGTAGCGTTGGCAATGGAAGTCGCGATCACCGAGGCAACTTTGGGCGACGCGGACGCGTTTGAGGTACAGGCCGACGTCCAGCTCATCGGTGACGCCAATGCCGCCGTGCATCTGCACGGCTTCGTTGGCAACCTTGATGGCGGTGTCACCGGCTTTCCATTTCGCCAGGCTCACCAATCGGGCGCGGGTGCGCGTATCCAGGCTGTCGTCATCCAGACTCGCCAGTGCGGCCATCAAGGCGCTGCGGCTCAGTGCCAGGTCGATGTACATCTGGGCGGCGCGGTGTTGCAGGACTTGAAAAGTGCCAATCCGGGTGTCGAACTGCACACGGGTCTTGAGGTATTCCAGGGTGGTGTCGAACAATTGCCCGGCCATCCCTAGCAACTCTGCGGCCAGGCACACGCGACCACGATCGAGTGCGCTGTCGAGGGCGTGCCAGCCCTCGCCCTCATTGCCCAGCAGCGCTCCATGGCTGACCTGCACCTGGTCCATTTGCAGGCGTGCGCTATTGCGTGAGTCGATCATCGGCAAGGCGCTGACGGTCAAACCCGGCGCATCGGCCGGCACCAGAAACAGGCTGATGCCCGAACTATCGCCCGGCTGCCCGGCTGTACGCGCAGCCACCACATAGGCGTCTGCCCCCAAACCATCAACCACCCAGAACTTCTCGCCCTGCAAGCGATAACCCTGCTCGTTTGGTAACGCTTGCACGGCGATACGCTGCGGTTCGTGCCGCGAGTGTTCCTCCAACGCCAGGGCCAGGCGCTGTTTACCGCCAATCAGCGCGTGCAACCAGCGTGTTTGCTGCGCCGTGTTACCGGCCAGATGCACCAGCGAGCCGGCCAGTACCACGCTGGACAACAGCGGCATGGCTGACAGGTTGCGGCCCATGGCTTCGAAGAGTGGGCCCAGCCCCTTGCAACCAAATTCCAGGCCGCCAAACGCCTCGGGGAATGGCACCGCGCTCCAGCCCAACGCCACCGCGTCGCTCCACAGCTGGGCTGAAAAACCCAGGGCCGACGCTTCATCGCGCAGACGCCGCTGGGCACTGACGGGGCTGCAATCAGCCAGAAAATCCCGGGCACTGTCGGCCAGCAAACGCTGTTCATCGCTGTAACGCAGGCTCATTGCGTGGCTCCTTGTCTGGCGTCGGTTTTTTTAGCGTCGGGCAAGCCCAGCACGCGTTTGGCAATGACATTCAACTGGATCTCCGAAGCGCCGCCGGAGATGGTCAAGGCGTAGCTGTTCAACCACGAACGGGTGACCGCCAGTTGTTGTTCGCTATAACGGCTGTTTTCCCATCCCAGGGCGTGCCCGCCCATGGCGTCGAGCAGCACTTCGAACTTGTCGCGTTCCTGTTCGGTGTGGACGAGCTTCATGATCGACATCAGGCCACTGATGTCTTCGCCTGCCCGCGCCTCCTCGCCCATACGCTGGACGGTCAGGTTGTAGGCGTGCTCGCTCATCGCACAGGCGCTGGCCCGTGCGTGCAAGGCATGCTCGCTCTGGCTCTGCGGCGCCGGGACGTACTCGCGCAGCAAGGCCAGCAGGTCGACGTGGGATGGCAGGCTGAATTCGCCGAATTTCGACATGGCCTTGCGTTCGTGCTGCAACAGGTACTTGGCCAGGTTCCAGCCACCGTTCAACGGCCCGATCAATTGGCTCTTGGGCACTTTCACAGCATCGAAGAACACTTGGCAGAACGCCGATTTGCCGCTGATCAAGTCGATCGGTTGCGGCTTGACGCCCGGGCTGCGCATGTCCAGCACGATCAGGCTGATACCTTCATGCTTGGGCGCGCTGAAATCAGTGCGCACCAAGGCATACATCCAGTCGGATTTGTCACCGTAGGAGGTCCAGATTTTGCTGCCGTCGACGACAAAATGATCACCGGCATCACGCGCGGCCATTTTCAGGTTGGCCAGGTCAGAACCGGCGTTCGGCTCGGAAAAGCCCTGACACCAGCGCACTTCCCCACGGGCAATGGGCGGCAGCAGGTCACGTTTTTGTTGCTCACTGCCGTAGGCCAACAACACCGGGCCGAGCATCCAGATGCCCAGGTTAATCTGCGGCGGCCGGCATTTGAGTCGGCGCATCTCACTTTCGAGCACGGCCACTTGCTCATCACTTAACCCGGCACCGCCATATTCCTCGGGCCACTCCGGGCAGAACCAGCGCTTGTCGCGCATGCGTTCGAACCACAGGCGTGCGTCTTCACAGGGAAACTGCGGGTGCTGGCTGCCCCACACCACATCGCCTTCTGCCATGCCTGTACGCATCGACGGCGGGCAGTTGGCTTCCAGCCAGGCACGGGTCTGCGCCCGAAATTGCTCGATAGTGCTCATGAATGTCCCCTTCGACCCGCTCCGGTAAGGGGCGGGTACGGTTTTTTGTTTTGAATGGACGAACGTCAGCGTTGGGTGCGCGGCATGCCGAGGCCAAACTGGGCGATCAGCTCGCGCTGGATTTCATTGGTGCCACCCCCAAAGGTCAGGGTCACCGAACCCCGCAGCTCGAACTCCAGCTCTCCGTGCAGCATCGTCGCCGCCGAGCCGCTGCGCATCGAGCCATTGGCGCCAACGATGGCCGCCAGCTTGCGCAAGATGTCGATGGCGGACTCCGAGCCAAATACCTTGGTGGTCGAACTCAGCGCCACGTCCATGCGGTCGCGTTCCAGGTCTGCGGCAATGCGCATATTGATCAGGCGCATGGCTTCCAGACGCGCATAACATTCGGCCAGTGAACTGCGCACCCAGGCTTTATCCATCGCCCGATGCCCCTGCTCATCACGCGCTCGCGCCCACAGGTAAACCCTGCGAAACAGCGCCACGACTTTGTCCGACCAGGTGCCCAGGCCCAGACGCTCGTGGTTCAGTTGCGAGGTGATCAGCTTCCAGCCACCGTGCAACTCACCCACCAGCATGTCGTTGGGCACCCGGACGTTGTCGTAGTAGGTCGCGGTGGTGGGAATACTGGTGGTGGGAATCAACGTGTGCGAAAACCCCGGCGTCGTGGTGTCGACAATCAATAACGAAATGCCTTTGTGCCGCGCCTGGCTTGGGTCTGTACGCGCTGCCAGCCAGACAAAGTCGGCAGATTCAGCGCCCGAGGTCCAGAGTTTATTGCCATTGACCACAAACCCTTCGGCGTCCTGACGGGCGCTGGTCTTAAGTACGGCCAGGTCGCTGCCAGCCTCGGGTTCGGAATAGCCGATGGCGAACATGATCTCGCCAGCGGCGATACCCGGCAGAAAGCGTTCCTTTTGCCATTCACTGCCGTGCGCCATCAGGGCCGGACCTACGGTGCTGATCGTCACAAAGGGCAGCGGCGCCCCGGCGATATTCGCCTCTTCGAAGAAGATCAACTGCTCGGTTGCGGCGTAACCCTGGCCGCCGTGGGCTTTGGGCCAGCCGACTGCGAGCCAGCCGTCGCGACCCATTTGGCGGATGGTCTGGCGGTACAACTCACCGCCTTCCTTGCCGCGCAACTGGTCACGCATGTGCGGGGTCATCAGGGCCTGGAAATAGTCCCGCACCTTGTGGCGCAGGGCATGTTGTTCGGGTGTGAGGTCAACGAACATGTGCTGCTCCTTAGGCTGCGCCGAGAATCAGGCCGCTGGTAGGCACGCCGGTACCGGCGGTGACCAGCACGTTCTGCACATCCGCCACCTGGTTGGCAGCCGTACCGCGCACCTGGCGCACGGCTTCAGCTATACCGTTCATGCCGTGGATATAGGCCTCGCCCAGTTGCCCGCCATGGGTATTGATCGGCAGTTTGCCGCCACGGGCATGGTGCCCGGCGCGGATAAATTCCTTGGCTTCGCCGCGTTTGGCAAAACCGAATTCTTCCAGTTGTGGCAAAACAAACGGTGTGAAGTGGTCGTAGATCACGGCGGTCTGAAATGACTCCGGGCCAAGGCCCGACTGGCGATACAGTTCGCGGGCAACCACGCCCATTTCCGGCAGCCCGGTAATGTCCTCGCGATAAAACGAGGTCATGCTCTGCTGGCCCTGGCTGATGCCCTGGGCGCCAGCCTTGATGCTCACCGGCTTCTGGCGCAGGTCACGGGCGCGCTCGGCCGAGGTGATGACCATTGCCACCGCGCCATCGGATTCCTGGCAGCAATCAAGCAGGTGCAGCGGCTCGCAGATCCAGCGCGAAGCCTGGTGCTCTTCGAGGGTGATCGGCTTGCCATGGAAAAACGCCTGGGGGTTGCTCGCGGCAAAATCCCGCGCAGCTACGGCGATTCGCCCGAAGTCTTCACTGGTCGCTCCGTAGGTGTGCATGTAGCGCTGGGCAAACATTCCGACCCAGGCGGCCGGGGTGTGGAACCCGTGGGGCATGTACCAGCCATAGTTGACGTTGTCGAAAGTCGGCGCCGCGGCGAAACCATAGTTGCCCGTGCCGAAGCGATACCACGAGCGCTCGTTCATGGCCCGATACACCACCACAACCTTGGCCATGCCGGTGGCCACGGCCATTGCCGCGTGCATCACCGGCCCGCAGGCTGCGCCGCCGCCATGGGGCACCTGGGAGAAGAACTTGACGTCCTTGCAGCCCAGCAGCCGGGCAATTTCATATTCCGGCACTTTGTCTACCGAGTAGGAGCTAAACCCTTCAACCTCGCCAGGATCGATCCCGGCATCCTCAAGCGCGCTCAAGGTAGCCTCCAGGGCCAGGCGCAATTCGGTGCGTCCGGAGTTTTTGGAAAATTCGGTCGCGCCGAGGCCGACGATGGCAGCGCGCCCGGAAATCGATGAGTCAATCATCTGCGTTTCTCCGGCTGTCAGGGCAGAACCAACGAGACCGTGCCGGTCACGTGGTTACCCATGGAATTTTTGCCGCTCAAGGTGACGTCCACCGAACGGGTGTGGGCATCAACAGCGCTGACGCTGCCGCTGAAGGTCATGCAGTCGCCGGGGTAGTTCGGCGCGCCGAGCTTGATTTTCAGCGCAGTGAACTGCGCCAGCGGTCCGGCCCACTGTTCGATGAACCGCTGCACCAGGCCGTTGGTGGTGAGGATGTTCATAAACACATGCGGCGAGCCCAGGGCACGGGCTGCCTCCGCGTCGTGATGACCGGGGAAATAGTCACGGGTGGCAATTGCCCCGCCGTTAATCAGGGTCACCGTGATCGGCACGGCCAGCTCCGGCAGCGCTTCGCCGGGGCGCACGTCGTCAAAGCGCTTGGTGTTCTTCGAGGTCATATTTCCATCCCAGCTTGTCGTTATCGTTGAGCCAGTCACCCAGGCGTTCCAGGTTGGCCGCCGAGCCGCCAAAGGCCAGGCAGAGGCCGCGGCTCCAATAGAGAAAACGGTGGATCGGGTACGTCAGGTCGACACCTATGCCGCCATGCACGTGTTGCGCGACATGGCCGATACTGTGCCCGGCTTCACAGGCCAACCAGGCCGTAGCCAGTGCTTCAGAAGGGGCCGGCAACCCGGCATCGATGCGGTACACCAGTTGCCACAGCGCCGTGCGCAAGGCTTCAACAGCGATGTGCGTGTCGGCCATGCTCATCTGCACCGCCTGAAAGCTGCCGATGCTGCGCTCGAACTGCCGACGCTCGCTGACATAGGCCACGGTGCGGCGGATCTGCTCTTCGCTGACCCCCAGTTGCAGTGCCGCCAAGGCAGCCACGCTGCGCAGTTCCAGCCAGGCCACGGCCTCGGCAGGCAACAGGGCACCGGCCTCGACCGTCAAGCCGTGGATATGCAAGTCGGCGACCGACTCACCGTGGGTCAGTACCGCCGGGACTTTCTGGATTTCAGCAGCCGACAGGTCGAGCAACAGCAGGCGCGGTTGCTTTTCGACCTCGACCAGCACCAGGGCCGCGCTGGCCTGAGCCCCGAGGGACAAGGCGGCGACCCGGCCATTGATTGACCAGCCTGCGCCGGTGGCTTGCCCGTGCAACTCGATCCCCAGCGCGTGGTTCAAGCCATCTATCGACAGGCTCAGCAGCGCCTCACCGCTGGCCGCCTTGTCGACCCAGGCCCCGCACAGGCTGGCGGCGAACTGCGCAAGCGTCGCGGCGGCCAGTTGATGCCGCCATAACGGCACCTGAGCCAGCGCCTTGCCCTGGGCCTGCAATACCACCATCAACTCGGTCATGCCCAAGCCGCTGCCACCGTGTTCTTCTGGGATGGCCAGTGCGTGCAGCCCGGTTTCGATGCTCAGCGCCCATAACGGCGCCATTATCGGTTCCCCGCTGTCGTCCCATTGACGCATGTAATCGTCATGGCAATGGTCGACAAACAGGCTGTCGGCCATTTGCGCAATCGCGCGCTGCTCTTCGCTCAATTCAAAATCCATGCTGGCTCCTATGCCTCTACCGGCCGGAACAACGGCAGGGTCAGTTGCTCATCGAACGTCTGGAGTTCAACCTGCAAGTGCTGGCCGATCTGCAGTTGTTCGCGTTCAATCCCGACCAGGCCGGCGATCAGACGCACGCCTTCCGCCAGCTCGATCAGACCGATGGGGTTGGGGTAATCGAACGGCGGCACTTCGGGGTAGTGCATCACCACAAACGAATACAGAGTGGCGCGACCACTGGCCTGCACGCTGTCCCAGTCGAAGCTGTGACACTCGATGCACACCGGTGCAGGGGGATGGCGCAAGGTCTGGCACGCGGTGCAGCGCTGGATCAGCAACTGGCCTTTTTCGCAGCCCTCCCAGAAGAACCGCGTATCGTCGCTGATGCCGGGTAACGGGCGCTTGATCGTGGGTGAGGCAACCTCGGCCTTGGCCGGTGCCTGGACATTGGCCGGGCGGAACTTGAAGACCCGAAACAACAGTACGCCAACGGCTTCGTCGCCGCTGCTGTGTTTTGCTCCCGGCCCCTCAACGAAATGGCTCATGACCAGGGTGACGAAAAAGCCGACACCCAATGCGGTGGTTTTTTCGTCGCTGATTGAATCCAGCCGGGTGGTGTAGTAAAGCTTTTCACCCAGGCGAACCGGCCGTCGAAAGCTCAACTCGGAGTTCACCGCCACGGTCGAGGCATACCCGTACGCTTCCATTTCCTTGAGCACTTCGTAAGGGTTTTCATCCGTGGAGCCCGGCGGATAGTTGTTGGCGTGCAGGCCTTCCATGGTCCACACCTGCAGCATCGCAGGCGGAGCAATCAACCCTTCATGTTGAGTGCCCAAGGCAAAACCCGCGTCGGTATAAAGCGGGTTGTCAACGCCCATGACTTCGCACCACTGGCGAATCATCGGCGCATTCACCTCGTCCCAGGCATACACGCGGCCGTACTGGCGCCCCACCAGGGCACGCACATTGGATAGCAATTGTGGATCAGCCAAAGTCGTCTCCTTCACATTGAAGGCGGCGACCAGACCCGGCCACCGCCATGGATCGATCAGGTCGGCAGTGCCTGCGCGGCCCCTAAAAATGCCGGGCGCTCACCGCCACCATGCAACAACAGGTTGCAACCACTGGCGTAACTGGCCAGCGGGGACGCGAGGTACAGGCAGGCGTTGGCGATGTCGTCGGGCGCGCCCATACGGGCTGCCGGGATACCGGCAGCGACCGCCGCGATACCGGTATCGGAGCCGTAATGCAGGTGCGCCTGTTCGGTCAGCACCAGCCCGGGGCTGACCGTAACGACGCGCACTTTAGGCCCCCACTCCACCGCCAGCGATTGCACCAGGGCCAGTACTCCGGCCTTGGCTGCGCCATAGGCAGCGGTACCTGGTGAGGCACGCAAGGCGCTGATGCTGCCAATAAAGACAATGCAACCGCCCTGCGTTTGTGCCTGCATCAAGCGATTGGCGTGCTGAGCGACATTGAGGGGCGCGATCAGGTTCAGGCCAATGATGCTGTCGTGAAAACGTGGCGAAGCCGTCGCTGCCTCGGCGGCTGGGCTGCCACCGGCATTGTTGACGACCACGTCGAGGCGGCCGAAGTCGCGCTCGATGGCAGAAAACAGGCGTTGCAGGGAATCAGGGTCACGCACATCGGCGGCGATGAAAGTGGCCTGCCGGGCGCCGAATGCCGGCATCTGTTCTGGCTCACGCCGGGCGCACACAATCACCCTCGCGTTGGCTGCCAGAAATCCCGAGACAATACCCGCGCCGATCCCTTTGGTCCCCCCGGTGACCAGTACCACCTTGCCGCTGTAATCAAGACCCGAATGCAGCTCCATCATGTGCTCCTTCTCTGCTGACAAGGTTCACTCTAGGGCCGAAAACCTGGCCAAACTACGTCTGAACGGACGATGAAAATCTGGCCTTGAGAACAGGACACTGGCACTCATTTACGTTGTCTGGTTTTCGAGGATGCACATGTCCGACTTGCCCGCTGCACCGGTTTTACTTGAACACCCGCTGCCCGGCGTGGCCCTGCTGCGGCTTAACCGCCCCCATGCGACTAATGCCTTGAGCCTGGAATTGCAGGCGCTGTTGTCGCAGTACTTCAGTGAGTTGGCGCTTGATCCCGAGGTGCGCTGCATCGTGCTGACCGGCGGTGACAAGGTGTTCGCCGCCGGGGGCGACATCAATAGCATGGCCGAGGTCGGTGCCATCGATATCTATAAACGTCACACCGAGAGAGTCTGGGGGCCGATCCAGCACTGCCCTAAACCTGTGATTGCAGCCGTCTGCGGTTATGCCTATGGCGGCGGTTGTGAGCTGGCGATGCACGCCGATTTGATCGTCGCCGGGCGCAGTGCGCGGTTTTGCCAGCCAGAGATCCGCATCGGCATCATGCCCGGCATCGGCGGGACCCAGCGCCTGGTGCGTGCGGTGGGCAAGGTCAAGGCCATGCGCATGGCGCTGACCGGGCAACCCATCAGCGCCGAAGACGCCTGGGTTGCCGGGCTGGTCAGTGATCTGGTGGAGGATGACCAGGTGCAGGCGCACGCGCTGGAACTGGCACGGGTAATTGCAAGCATGCCGGCATTGGCTGCTGAACAGATCAAGGAGGTTATCCTTGCCGGCATGGACGCACCACTGGAAGCCGGCCTGGCCCTGGAACGCAAAGCCAACGCCCTGCTCTTCGCCTCACGGGACCAGAAAGAAGGCATGCAAGCCTTTATCGAAAAACGCCCGGCACAGTTTGAAGGTCATTGACTGATACGACGCCGCGCTGTCGCGCAGCAAACAGGCCACTGTAGTCGCTGACGAGTTACGAAAAACCATGCACCTCGGGATTCTTGGGTACATATCCATTGCTGCGACAACGGCCACTTAGGGTTCCGGC
This sequence comes from Pseudomonas helleri, assembly GCF_045830615.1. Classification (NCBI taxonomy): domain Bacteria; kingdom Pseudomonadati; phylum Pseudomonadota; class Gammaproteobacteria; order Pseudomonadales; family Pseudomonadaceae; genus Pseudomonas; species Pseudomonas helleri. The sequence continues at coordinate 2,797,872 of NZ_CP174501.1, forward strand.
CTTACGCCGCGTCACTTTGAAAGCGCAAAGTAACCAAACGCTTTTTGCCCCAACCCCTCTGCGCAACACCTGCGTTCGGCCAGCGTGGTTTAACGGAGCCTCTTAGATCAAGATCACAAGCCAGATCAAGATCAAAAGATCGCGAGCAAGCTCGCTCCTACAGGGCCTTTAGAATCAATCATTTATTTTGTGTTTGATAAGAGGGGCCGCCCCGTCTACGACGCCACGCTGTCGCGCAGCAAACAGAACAGCGAGTATCTTCAGTATCCCCCAATCGGTTCCCTCTCCTTCGGGAGAGGGCTAGGGTGAGGGGGGGCTCTTAGATAAAGATCAAAAGATCGCGAGCAAGCTCGCTCCTATAGGGCCTTTAGATTCAATCACTTATTTTGTGTTTGATAGGAGCTGCCGAAGGCTGCGATCTTGTACCCATCAACATCAAAACATCGCAGCCTTCAGCAACTCAGCAAACATCGCCAGCAGCGGCTCCCGCACGGCGGCCGGAAAACACACAGTCGGCCAGTGACAAACCGCTGATGTATAAGTGTGAAGGGATGCCCAGGGCACTACGCCCGGCGGCGTACAGGCCTTCGATTGGCTGGCCCTGCCCGCCCAGCACCGCGCCGCTGCGTTCATCAACACGCAAGCCACCCAGGGTCAGGGCTCCCAGCGGAAAGAGCGGGTTATTCACCGAGATATCGCACGCATAAAAAGGCCCTTGTTCGAGCACTTGTCGCCCGCCCGCGGACTTGCCGAACGGTTCCGGGCCCTAACCACGGGCGGCGGCATTGGCAGCCAGCACCGAAGCGCTCAGTGCAGCAGGGTCCATGCCGGTGGTGGCGGCCAGTTCACCCAGGCTTTTGCCCTTGCGCACCTTCAACAGCATCAGCGCCAACGCCGGAAAGCTCTGAAACCACCAGTAACCGCCGAACAACGCTTCGCAAATGGCCTTTTTGCGCAACGGTGCATCCAGCACCAGCCATGCCTTGCCGCCCTGCTCTTCCATCAACGGCTGGCCCAGCGTGGCCCCATAAACTTCTTCATTACAAAAGCGCTGCCCCGTGCGATTGACCACAATGCCTTTGTGCCAACTGTACGGCGGGTTAAGGAAGCGCCAGGCTGATACCCGTTCCAGCCGTTCGCCCTGGCCGCCGCAGCTTTGGCCCAGACGCAGACCACTGCCATCACAGCCGGTGGCGCCGACTTTGAAATTACGCACAAACTTGGGTGCGTGCTGTTCAAGCAACTGTCGGTTGAAGATGAACCCGCCTGTACTGAGGATGACGCCCTTTCGCGCCTGCACCCGTCGTGGCTGGGCGAAGTCACGTTCCAACTGGCGAACTTTGTGTCGCAGCTTGTTGCAATAACCTGGTGCAAAGTTCTGCAAACGTTCAGCCCGGGCCGCCAGGCGCGCATGCAATAACGCGGGTTTGCTGCCTGCGGGCAAACAATAGAACTCAACCCCCAGCACCCGGCCCTGAGGGTCGGTTACCAGCCGCCGCGCCGCTGCTTGCAACAACGGCCGGGCCCCGGCTCGCAGGCAGGCCGATTTGAGGTGGGCATACAGCACCGCGCCGCCCTGCCCCTTGCCCACCGTGCGGTGCCCCCGTGGCGCGGGTGCCATGGAACCGCCATACGCAGGCACCAACTCGTTGCCGGAGTAATACAGATAGTAGCCGTCAGACGGGTACGAGGTTTTGCCGCCGGGTGGCATCTGGTGAGAGTAAGGCGCGCCGTGGCTTTCCAACCAGGCAAGATTGCCCACGCTGTCAGCACAGAAGCGGCGCAAGGTGTCATCACTGATCACATTGTGCGTTTCGTGCTTGAGGTAATCGAACATGGCCTCGGGGCTGTCATTGAAGCCCGCGGCCAACTGATGCCGCGTCCCCCCACCGGCATAGACCACTCCGCCGCTTTTGGCGCTGGCACCGCCACCCGTAAACCGATCGGCGATCAGTACATCGGCGCCCCGGGCGCGAGCTTCCAGCGCGGCACAAGCTCCCGCCGCGCCCCAACCAACGACCAGCACATCACACTGCTCATCCCAATCGAGGCTGTTGCCATCCGCCACCTGCAAGGGCGGCAGCACCGGGCTAGCGAAACTGCTCTCACGTGTAGACATATCGCCTCCTAGCGCTGGCTGGCCAAGTGATTGGCGGCGATATAAGCAAAGGTCATCGCCGGTCCCAACGTGCCGCCAGCGCCGGGGTAACGGGTACCCATCACCGATGCCGAGCAGTTACCAATGGCGTATAGACCGGCAATGCTCGTGCCGTCCTCACGCACCACTTGCGCATGCTTGTTAGTCAGCAGGCCGCCTTTGGTGCCGATGTCGCCTGCGTCGAGGCGCATGGCGTAAAACGGACCTTTGCGCAGCGGCGCCAGGCAGGGGTTGGGCTTGATGTTGCAGTCACCGTAGTAACGGTCAAACACATTGGCACCGCGACCGAAATCAAGGTCAACACCTGTCACGGCATAGTCGTTGACCTTGCCGACAGTGGCTTGCAGCCCGCTGGCGTCGACGCCAATCTGCCGGGCCAGGTCGTCCAGGGTATCGGCCTTCCAGTACAGTGAGTTCAACCATTCCTTGCGCAAGCGGCTGTCCGGCATGACTTGGCCGGGCATCAACGGCCCCATGGCGTAGTTGAACCGAAAATGCGCGTCAAAGATCACCCAGGCCGGCACCGACTTGCCGTTGGTTTTTGCGTTGTCCTGGTACATCGCATCGACAAACTCCAGGTACGGCGCCGCTTCGTTGACAAAGCGCTGACCCTCGCCGTTGACCACGATGGCTCCAGGGAATGCCCGTTCGGCAAACACCGCACGGGGCTTGTCTTCACCCACCACGGCAATCGTCGGGGCCCACCAGGCCCAGTCCAGCAAGGCGGTGGCAGCACCTTGCTCCATTCCGGCAATCAATGCTGCACCCGTGTTGTTGCCCGGCGGTGTCGCGCACCAGGCCTGGCGGCTCGGGCTTGGCAGATAGCGATCGCGCAGGGCCTGATTTTGCTCGAAGCCACCCGAGGCGAGGATGACGCCGTAACGCGCATACAACTCTCGCTCGGCGCCATCCTGCTGCACGGTGATACCGGTGATGCGCTGGTTATCGTTGATCAGCCCGCTGAAGTCGGTGTTAAGCCACAACGGCACGTTGCGGTCCATCAGCGAACGACGCAGCGAAGCCACCAGCGAACTGCCCAGAGAAGCCCTGCGGTCCATTTTGCTTTTGCGCCGCCATTTAAAATCCAGCTTGTAGCGCAGCATCAGTTTCATGATCAGCAAGCGCCAGCCAAAACTGCGGGCCATGGCTTTGTGCGCATCCCGCGCAGTCCAGGCGATTCGCCCCATCAAGAGGGTTGAAGGCGACGGTTTACGAAGATTGGCCAGTTCGTCACCCAGCAGGCTGGTATCGAACAGCTCCGGGTCCAGGGTCCGGCCCCCGGCCAGGGCTCCCGGCAAATGCGGGTAGTAATCCGGGTATTTGTCCGCGACCGCATAACGCACCCGGCTGCTGCGGGTCAGTTGCTCGATCATCTTCGGCGCATTGTCCAGATAGGCGCGCAGGCGTTCCTCATCGACTGTTTCGCCCACTGCTGCCTTGAGGTAGGTGAGCGCCTTGGCATAGCTGTCGTTATCGCTCAAGCGGGCGAAATAGTGATTGTTGGGGATCCAGATACCGCCCCCGGAAATGGCCGAGGTGCCGCCGTACTGATTGCTTTTTTCCACGATCAGGACGTTAAAACCCTGGTCGGCCAGGAACACTGCCGAGGTCATCGCACCTGCGCCCGAACCGACGACAATCACATCGTAGTGGGTCTTAGACTGAACTTGAGCCGTCATTATTGTTATGCCATTAGCTGAGGTCAGAAAAAACCGCCAACGACGCAGCACCTGCGCTGGCGGAGTGCAACCCATGATCAGCGCTGCACAGGTTCGGCTCATCGTCAAAGCAGACTAGAAGACCGACCTGCGGCACCGCGCAAGGGCGCGCCGGGTCAGACCGGCGCGCGCCTGTCGGCCCAGGGGCTGGTTTGCTCCAGTTGGCTGGCCAGCCGCAGCAGCACGTCTTCGCCGCCCAGGCGGGCGGTGAACATCATGCCCACAGGCAAGCCGTTGTCACTCATGCCCAGAGGCAATGAAATCGCCGGTTGGCCACTGACGTTGGCCAGCACGGTAAAACCGGCACTGCCCATGGCATGGCCGACATAGCTGTCCCAAGGTTGATCAAGGGACAACAAGCCGAGGGTCGGTGTCAGGCTGCCGGTGACCGGCGACAGGATCACGTCGTAGCGGTCGAATTGCTGCTCCATGGTTGCGCCGATGCTCTCAAAGGTCTGCCGCGCCCGATAAAGGTCTTCACCGCGGGTGCCCTGTGAGCGCTCCAGGTTGACCCGCGTGATTTGCTCCAGGTCCTGCGCAGTGGCGGCGCGCCCGAGCACTTGCTCGCGGTCCTGAATCTGCGCCCGTACGGCGGTCCCTATGACCGTGCCGTGGGCACCGAACAACTGGCGCGGGTCGATGTTGAGGGTCAACTCGTCAAGCTCGTGCCCCAGCGCCGACAAATGCTTGATGGTCTGTTCCAGCGTGGCGGCAATTGCCGATTCCAGAGGTGCTTCGGTCAGCGACCGGCGCACAACAGCCACCCGCAGTTTGCCCGGATCACGCTGTAATTCGTCGACATAGGGACGCTCTAGCGGAGCGCACCAATAGGCACTTCCGGCCTCATGGCCTTGACCGGCATCAAGGAACAACGCGCTGTCGCGCACGGTGCGCGACACCACATTGGCCACGCTGGCACCAAACAAGCCTTCGAAATGCTGAGGCCCGCTGGGGGTGCGATAGCGGCTGGGCTTAAGCCCGATCACGCCACAATACGACGCCGGTATGCGGATCGAACCGCCGCCATCGGTGGCGTGGGCCACAGGCACGATGCCCGCGGCCACTGCAGCAGCCGAACCACCCGAAGAACCGCCCGCACTCATGGCCAGGTTCCACGGGTTATGGGTCTGGCCCCAGGCCAGGGATTCAGTGGTGGTGGTCAAGCCAAATTCAGGTGCCGCTGTCTTGCCAAACGGCACCGCCCCGGCCTGCTGGTAACGGGCTATTAGCGTGCTGGTGCGCTCGGCAGGCGGCGAATCCTTGAACAGCCGGCTACCGTTGCTGGTGATCGTGCCTTGCAGCGTGGTGTTGAGGTCTTTGAACAGCAACGGCACACCGGCCAAAGCGCCCTGGCTGCTGGTGCCCGCCACACGACGCTGGGCAAGTAAATTGCGTGCGTAAGTTTCGTGCAGCATGTTCACGGCCTGGATTTTCGGGTTAACCGCGTTATAGCGAGCCAGTGCGGCCGTCAGCAGGTCTTCGGGGCTTAGTTCGCCACTGCGGATCGCCTCGCTCATGGCCCAGGCATCCATGTGCTGGTAGTCGCTGGCAGCAAGCCCTTGAGCACGCGCATCGGCAAAGCGCCCCAGCAAGCCAACGCCAACAGCCACTGCACCGGCCTTGAGCACGCTGCGCCGAGGCCAGTCAGTGGCGGTGTTGTGTGGTGTGTTTTTAGGGTTGTCCATTGTCGTTATCACGCCCTGATTAATCATTTATTGGGAGTGGCCTGAAGACCACCTGTACGGTCATCAGTCGGCGGTGACACCGGCCAGCATGGTGGCGAGGTAGTGTTCGCCATAGGGCGGCAACAACCCCCATTCACGGCGCGGATCATGGGCCGAAGCCTTGAATACCGTGCGCATGTGGCTGAATTCAAGGAACCCTTCACGGCCGTGATAATGGCCCATCCCTGAAGCCCCGACGCCCCCAAAAGGAGCGTCGTGCAACGCAGCGTGCATCATCACATCGTTGATCGTGACCCCGCCGGACACGGTGTGCTCGAGCACCTGGCGCTGCTCATCCAAATCATCGCCGAAGTAGTACAACGCCAGTGGCCGGGGCCTGGCGTTGATATCGGCGATAACCTCAGCAACTTCGTCATAACTCAACACGACCATGGCCGGGCCGAAGATTTCCTCTTGCAGGATCTGGCTGTCCGCAGGCGGATTGACCACGACCCGCAGCGGTCGGCGGCGGTCGTCGACATCCACGGCCAATGGCTCAGGTAAACATTCGACCCGCGCACCGCGTGATTCGGCGTCTTGCACCAAACCTTCGACCCGCTCCAGGTGGCGCTGGTTAACCACTGCCACCACATCCGGGTTGCCCGCCACACTGGGGTTGAGTTCGCGATAAGCACTGCGCAGCGCATCCAGAAACCCTTCGAGATGCTGCCGAGGCACGTAGACCACGTCCGGGTTGATGCAGATCTGCCCGCCGTTGCTGGACTTGCCCGCGGCAAGGCTGAAGGCGGTCTTATTCAAGTCCGCCGAGCGAGAAACGATCACTGGCGACTTGCCGCCGAGCTCCAGGGTCACCGGGACCAGGTTTTTCGCCGCATTGCTCATCACCCGTCGACCAATCGCCGTGCTGCCCGTGAACACCAAATGATCAAAGGGCTGGCTGCTGAAGGCTTCGCCCAGTTCCGGCCCGCCGTTGAACATCGCTACGACCAGTGGGTCCAGGTGCTCGGTACAAAGCCGGGTCAGCAGTTCAGCAGTACGCGGCAGCACTTCTGAAGGCTTGAGAATCGCCCGATTGCCGGCTGCCAAGGCCGAGGCCAGCGGGCTGAACAGGGTATACAGCGGAGCATTCCAGGTGCCGAGTATGCCCACCGTGCCTTTTGCCTGGTACATCACCCACGCCCGGGCACCGAGTTGGTCGTAAGGCGAAAACACCTCGCGGGGCTCGTCTTGCATCCAGCCCTGCAAGTGGTCGCGGGCATATTTCAGTGAAGCCAGTGCACCCAGTACGTCGTTCATCAGGGAAAACCCGGCGGGCCGCCCGCCAAAGTCCTGGTCGATGGCTCGGGTCAATGCCTCGTGGTGATTGACCAGCAAGTCGATCACGTGCTGAAGACGCTGACGACGGGTGTCGGCACTGACGCTTCCAGCACGCGCAAAGGCGCTTTTCTGTTGCGCCAGCAGGCTGACGAGGTCCGGGACAGAAGCCGTGGCTGAACTCATTGTTATCCCCTTGCAGGTTGGCTCGATGGCCGGTGAGCGCCCTATGCGCCTGGCGCCACCCTAACCGCGCAAGCCCTTGCCGCGCCTCGTCCAATCGAACTAGGGCCCTTCATTAGTGTTAGTCCGTTGAGACGATGTTCGAGGCGGGTAAACCCTCAATACTGGCCATACGAAAACTCCACTCCATGAGGCCAGTCATGGCAATGCAAAACATCAGCTTCGACCCCCAGGCGTTTCGTGCCGCGCTTGGCACATTCACCACCGGGGTCACGATCATCACCACCCAGACCGAAGAAGGCGCGCCGGTAGGTATTACCGCCAACAGCTTCAACTCGGTGTCGCTCAACCCGCCCCTGGTGCTCTGGAGCTTGTCCAAGCAAGCCCGCAGCCTGCCGGTCTTCAGCAGTGGCAAACACTGGAACGTGCATGTGTTGTCCACTGAGCAAGAAACGCTTTCAGGGCGTTTTGCCACCCAGGGCGAGGACAAATTTGCCGAGATCGAACTCGATAATGGCGTCAGCGCGGCCCCGCTGCTGCAGAATTGCACCGCACGTTTCCAGTGCCGCACGGCCTTTCAGTACGAAGGCGGCGATCACGTCATTTTTGTTGGTGAAGTTCTTGCCTTCGATCACAGCGACCGCGCACCGCTGGCGTTCCAGAGCGGTCAATATGCGCTGGCTACGCGTAAGCCGCGCAGCGAGTTACGTCTGGCGACCACCCCGCCGCCACCGGAATGCAGCTACACCGAAGACCTGCTCGGTTACCTGCTGGGCCGCGCCCACTACCAGGTGCTCAACACCCTGCGCCAGTTGCTCAACAGCAAACAACTGGACGAACAGACATTTTTCATCCTGTCGATCCTGTGCATTCGCGACAACCTCACCCTAGAAGAAATCAACACCTTCGTGAGCTACACCGGGCGTGAGGTGACGCTGGCCAGCATGCGTTTTCTTGAGCGTCAGCGTCTGGTGGCTTTCGAAGGGTCAGCAGAAGCATTGCGCTTTGTGCTCACCGCTCAAGGCCGCGAAATGTCCTTGCACCAACTGGCGCTGGCCAAGGCCGTGGAAGAGGATCTGTCGAGCACGCTGGGCGCCGCGGATGCGCAAGCCCTGAAGGTATTGCTCAAGCGCTTGATCGTGGTCAGTGACCCGGGCTTGCCCGATTTGTGGGCCCCGCGATGACTGCTCGCGCAGGTGTACTACCCCCCGCCACGCTTGGCTGGGGCAGTCATGGCTTGCTGATGCTGTTGGCCCTGGTGTTTGCCGATAACTTTGTCGGCCGGCAAATTCTTGCGGTGATGGTCGAACCGATCAAAGCTGAGTTTGGCGTCAGCGACACCGCCATCGGGGTGATTTCGGGCCTGGCGTTTGCCGGGGTCTATGCCCTCACCGGTTTGCCTGCCGGGCGTCTGGTAGACCGCATGCCGCGTGTCCGCCTGCTGGCCATGTCATGCCTGTTGTGGGCGTTGGCGACAATGGCCTGCGGGTTGGCGGGCAGTTTCCTGGCGCTGGCCGTTGCCCGCATGCTGGTCGCTGTCAGTGAGTCACCCACGACCTCAGCATCGCTGTCGCTGATCGCAGACCTGTACCCGCCCCAACGGCGTTCGTTTGCAATCAGTTGTTTTACCGCAGCCCCCACCTTCTCTTCGATCATCGGCTTGAGCATCGGTGCCTGGGTAGTCGAGGTGTACGGCTGGCGCAGCGGCTTTATTGCACTCGGCATCCCGGCCTTGGTGTTTTGCGCGATCCTGGCCTTTTTTGTGCGTGAACCGCAGCGTGGCCGCTGGGACGTAGTGGCTCCCTCGCACACGGCGCCTGCATTGCTCGGCATGGGCGCCGAGGCGCGCAAACTATGGGCCATACCCGCTTATCGCTGCCTCGTGCTCGCCGGCGGCCTGACCACGCTCAGCTCTTACGCAATCGGCATGTGGAACACCAGCTTTCTGGTGCGCTCCCACGGTTTGTCGCTGCAACATGCCGGCTTGCTGGCCGGGGTGATTTGCGGGTCTTCGGCCGGATTTGGCGGCCTATTCAGTGGCTGGTTGAGTGATCGCCTGTGTCGCCGCCAGGCGCATTGGCAACTGACCATTCCGATCCTCGGCCACTTGATCGCGCTCTGTGCCCTGATCCCCTACCTGCTGTGGTCCGACAGCTTGCTAGTGCAGGTCGGCACTGTACCAATCCCGACCGCGATGCTCTGGTGTGCGCTGTATTCGTTCTTTGCCGTGTGGTGGGTTGCCCCCTCCTACAACCTCGTGACCCAACTGGTGCCGACAGGTCGTCGCGGCACCGCCATGGCGCTGCAAACCATCATCAGCACCTTGTTTGGGGTCGGTATCGGCCCATTGATCACCGGCCTGTTCAGCGATTTATTGCACCCGGTATTCGGATACGAGTCGCTGCGCTACGCCTTGCTGCTGGTGAACCTGCCAGTGATTTGGGCCGTGTTGCTGCTGATGCGCGCCATGCGTCATGCCTCCAGGACAGGTTATCGCTATGTCGAGACACCACTCGGCGCAGAGAGGTGAATAATTTGCCCTGATGCAGGCATGGCCTGCGTTCTTACTCCGTCATTAAAAGGCAGCTTTATGAACGATCTGATCCATAGCCACCAGCAAGGCGCCGTTCTCACCCTGAGCATCAACCGCCCAGACAAGCTCAACGCCCTCACCAATGCCATGTACACCCGCTTGGCCGACCTGCTGTATGCGGCAGACGAAGACCCGGCGATCACCGCCGTCATCATCACCGGGGGCGAGCACTGCTTTACCAGTGGCAACGACCTGCGGGATTTTCTCGAGTCGCCGCCCACCCACTTGAACAGCCCGGCGTTCCGCTTTATGGACGCGGTTATCCAGCTGGACAAACCCTTGATCGCGGCCGTCTGCGGCGCGGCCATTGGCATCGGTACCACCTTGTTGCTGCATTGCGATCAGGTGCTGGTCACCCGCCACGCAAAACTGCGCATGCCCTTCGTCAACCTCGGCCTGTGCCCGGAATTCGGCGCCAGCCTGCTGCTCCCCCGCCTGCTCGGCCATGCCAGAGCCGCCCGGCTGTTGCTGTGGGGGGACGGCCTGGACGGGACGCAAGCGGTCGCCCTGGGATTGGCCAACGAAGCTTTTGAAGACGGCGAGCAATGCCTGGCCGCAGCACAAAAAATGGCACAGCGCTTACTCACCCTGCCCCGTGAATCCGTGTTGCACACCAAGCGTCTGTTGAAACAGCCGCTGCTGGAAGCACTGAAAGACACCCTGCGCCGGGAAAACCTGCTGTTTATGGAACGCCTGAAAAGCGCCGAGGCCAAGGCTGTGCTGGAAGGCATGTTGCAGCGCAGTGCCGAGAAAGGCTGAAGCCGGTTTCATGACTGCCTACGCCATTAAATCTAGCCTTGCGCCAGCCCCAACACCCACTCGCGAAAAATCACCGCACAGGGCGACAACGGCCGATGCTTGACTGACACCAGATACTCGGCGCGCCCTGTCACGCATTCAAACCCGGTGACGCGCTGCAGCTCGCCTTTGGCGAAGGCTTCGTCGCCCATGAAGGTCCACGCCAGGCCAATGCCCATGCCTTGTTGCACCGCGCGAAAAGCCAAGGTCAGTTGGTTGAACACCGGGGCTTTTTCCGGGGCGAGGTAGTCGATGCCGAAATGCTCAAACCACTGCTCCCAGTCCAGGCAATGCCAGGCCGAGGTGTCAATCTGCACCAAATTGGTGCTGGCCAGTTGTTCCAGGGTTTCAATGCCGGTGACGTCCAATGAGGTATGAGCCACCGGAAAGACGATTTCCGGCATCAAAAAATCGCTGTTCAGCGCACCCCACTCGCCTTGGCCGTAGAGGATGCCCAGGTCGTAATCCTTGAGGCTGGCTTCATCGAATTCATTCATTGCGTGCACGTGCACGGCGATGTCGGGATAGGCCTTGTTGAATTCGATCAGTTTGGGGAACAGCCAAAACTGCGCCAGAGCGTGGGTCGCCAAAATTGAGACGGTGTTGGGTTGATGCACATTGCGGATCCGCGTCACGCTTTGGTGCAGGGTGGTCAGGAGTGTATTGACCGTTATCAGCAGTTCCTGCGCGGCAGGCGTGAGCATGACGCCGCGCGGTTTTCTTTCGAACAGCGGCACGCCAATGCAGTCTTCCAGCTGACGCATTTGTTTGCTCACGGCGCTTTGGGTCAGGAACAACTCTCTGGAAGCGCCGGTAAAGCTTGAGTGGCGGCCGACTGCTTCAAAGGTGATCAGGGTTTCCAAAGGCGGCAAGGCACGCAGGTAACGGTTGATGATGCAGTTCCTTGTGGCGATAAACAGCAAGATATTCCGCAGCGGAATGGATGACTGATTTTTTATCGCAGGTGGCGTTCAATTGCTACCGATAGAATCTCGCCAAAGTCATTATTTGAGTAGGCGTGATGAAAAGCGGGATTGTGTTTGCGTTGCTGGCCGGAGCCATTTGGGGCGGAGTCATTCTTGGGCCCTCCTTGCTGCCGGAATTTAATGCGGTACTGATCAGCAGCGTCCGCTTTGCGATGTATGGCCTGATTTCCCTGGCCGTTGCACTGCCCATGGCAGCACGCCTGCTGGCCAAAATCAGCCGCGCCGATGTCAGCATGCTGCTGCGTCTGTCACTCACCGGTAACGTGTTGAACTATGCGCTGCTGGGGGCCTCTGTGCAGCTCAGCGGGGTGACAGCGGCCTCGTTGATCAACGGCATCATGCCGGTGGCTATCACGTTTTTGGGCCGCGCCGATGCGGGCTCGTTGCCGATCAGCAAACTCAAGCTGCCTTTATTGATGGTATTCCTCGGAATCGTATCGATCAGCCTGGAACACACTGGCGCCCATTCATCGGGCACAGAGTTGACCACGCAACTGCTGGGCATCGCTTGCGGGTTCTGCGGTGTGATCAGTTGGTCGTGGTACGCCACCCACAATGCCCGTTACCTCAAGCACAGCGCATTCAACAGCAGCGAATGGTCTACCCTGCTGGGCATCGCTACCGGGACCGTCGCCGTGGTGTTTGGCCTGGTGGCCTGGTGGCTGTTCCCCAACCTCATGCCTGCCAACATCGACAGCAGCCGCTGGATGAACTTTTTGTGGGTTTGCCTGTTCCTGGCGTTCTGCGGCTCGTGGATTGCCAATGGGCTATGGAATGCCTGCTCACGGCGTATGGCAGCGTCGCTCAGCGCGCAATTGATTGTCTTTGAAACGCTGTTCGCCTGTATTTATGGCTTCTTTTACGCCCAACGCCTGCCCAGCCTCATCGAGTTGGTGTCGATTGCTTTGTTGGTGGGCGGCGTGGTCTGGGCGGCGAGGCGCCATCGACTGCCGGGCGTTAAGCTACCAAGCCCGGCCTGTCAGGGCTAAAGCGCTGTTACGCGTGCCAGCAGCGATACCAGCCGTTGTTTTCCGAAACTTGCAGTTCAGTTTGATACAGCGCCGAAAGCTTCTCGCTGGTGAGGATTTCGCGCTTGGGCCCGTCGGCAATCAATTTGCCCTGGCTGATAAGAATCACCCGGTCGATTTCCGGAATGATCTCGTCGATGTGGTGAGTGGTGATGATCATGGCGCGATCTTCGCCACAGAAATTACGCATCAGCGACAACAAACCAAGGCTGGCGCCCATGTCCAGGCCGCTGGTGGGTTCGTCAAGAATCAGCGCTTGCGGGTGATGAACCAGGGCGCGGGCCAGCAGCAAGCGGCGCTTTTGCCCGGTGGACAGGCGCTGGAACATACGCTGTTCTTCAATATCGCTGCCCAATTGCTGCATCAGGTTGCGGGCCAAGGTGATGTGTTCTTCATTGGGCTGCAAGTGAGCGTGGGCGCCCATGGCGCCAAAGAAACCGGACACCACCACATCCAGCGCCGAGGTGTACGGGGTGTAATCCTCTTGCATGTCCTGGGACACAAAGCCGATCTTGCTGCGCAGGGCCCACAGGTTAACGGTTTCATCGCCGAACAGCTTCAGGTAGCTGCCTTCACGCTCAACCGGGTAGATCTCGCGGTTGATTAGCTTTAACAGAGTGCTTTTGCCAGCGCCGTTAGGGCCAAGGATGGCCACGCGTTCGTTGTAGCCAATGTGCAGCGAGACGCGGTCGAAGACCTGTGTTTGCTGTTGAAAAGCGCTGACCTGGTTCAAATCGATCATGGTTATGCCTTGGTTGACCGTGGGTTCGTGCCGTAGCGACTAGCGTTTTGCCGCGCGAGACTGTACGACGCATTCTTGGGTTTTGAAACCCTTTTGCGGCCGGTAAATCCTCCACCCATGAGCGCAAGCACGCTGTGGCAATCTTCACTATGAATGGAAACATTTCTCATTTATATTTGCTGCCGCTCTGCACCCGCTCAGGCCGATCATGCCCTTCGACCCCGTCAAACCCTCACTGCTCAGTACACTGGTACGTCACTACGACGAGCTGGTTGATCATGTGCGTCGGCGTTTTGGCGATCGTGGCTTTGCCCGCGAAGTGGTCCATGACGTCTGCGTGCAATTGCTTGAAAAACGCGAAAAGGATAACGTCCACACGCCGTTGGCGTTGTTGCGCAAGATCTCCCACGATCAAGCGGTCAACCGCTACCGCAGTGAGCGACGCAGCCAGGCCTGGCTCATTGAGATGCCCGAACCGCTGGATGCTGTCTGCCCGGCGCCGTCACCTGCGCGCCAGTATGAGGCGGCACGGGAGCTGGAGTTGCTCACCCAGGCCATCAGCCAATTGCCGGAGCGTTGCCAGATGGTCTTTGTCATGCACAAGATTCACGAGTTGCCCCAGGCTGAAGTGGCCGCACGTATGGGCATTTCACTAAAAACCGTCGAAAAACACTTGCGTCTGGGCATCGCTGCCTGCCGCGCACACCTGAATCGTCCGCCCGGCCCTTTATGAACACGCCCTCTTCACCCGAGCAACCGCTGTCCGCCGAAGACCAAACCCTGGCCCGCCATCGCGAAGAGCTGCGCAAGCGCTTTCCGATGCCCACCCCCAAGCCGCGCAAACCGCGCACGCCGCTGGTGGTTGGAGCCCTGGTCGCGCTGGTGGGTGCAGGCCTGTTCTGGACAGACCCCAGCTATCGCATCGAGCAGTACAGCAGTGCACTGGGTGAGCGTCGCGTGCTCGATCTGGCAGACGGCAGCCGGGTGGTGCTAGACAGCGGCACCCAGGTTGAAGTCAGTTGGCACTTGCGTTCGCGTCGCGTGGCACTCAACAGCGGACAGGCCTTGTTCGATGTCAGCAAGACGCTGTGGCGCCCGTTCCAGGTGGATGCCGGTGCTGCCCGTGTGACCGTGTTGGGCACCCTGTTCAATGTGGCCCGCGAAGCGAATGCCGTGCACGTGGCATTGGTGCGCGGAAGCGTCAACGTGCAGTCAATTACCGATCCGGCACAGCAACAGCGGCTGATTCCGGGGCAGCAGTTGGCGGTCCTTGACGGTCAGCTACAGCCAACCCGTAACGCCGACCTGCCCGGCGTGCTGGCCTGGCAAGAACGCAAGCTGGTGTTCTCGCGCACCCCGCTGGCACAGGCCATTGCGCAGATCCAGCGTTATCGTCAGGCGCCGATCCGCCTCGAAGACCCAGCCCTGGCGCAATTGCCCATCAGCGGCGTATTTAACACCGACAACGTTGAAGACCTGCTCGACCTGTTTCCGCATATCTTGCCGCTGACGATGGCGCGGGATGCGGACGGTACGTTGCACATCACCCACAAGCCTGCAAAAAAATAATTCAGTGACGAGGTAGGGTTTTGCCGTGCGGGTGACGGCAATAGAACTAACCCTAACGTTCTCAGGAGCCCCGTCCATGAAACAACGCTTGCCGGCGCGTCAGTATCTGTCGCTGTCTGTACTCGCCACCAGCCTTCTGTTCGCCCTCTCGGCCAATGCCCAGGACAAGGACAAGGACACCTTCGACGTCGACTTGCCGAGCAGCAACCTGGAGCAAGCGCTGAATACGCTGGCCCAACAGTCCCGCGTGCAAATCATTTTCGCCAGCGACGTGGTCGGCAACAGCACCACCCCGGCGCTCAAAGGGCGCTATACCGCCGAAGAAGCTCTGTACCGACTGCTCGATAAACATGGCCTTAACGTGCAAAAGCGCGACGACCAGACGTTTTTTATCGTCGCGCAAGACACCCAGGCCAATACCCTCACCCCGCTACAGCCTGCTGAGCCGGTGGCTTTGGGCACCATGGTGATCAAAGGCGATGTGTTGGGTAGCGCCACCGACCCGCAAGTTCGCACCTACGCGGGCAGCCGTACGGTGATCGGCAACGAGCAACTGCAAAAAGCCAGCGTGCGCGGGGTCGATGAAGCCTTGCAACGTGTACCGGGGGTCAAGGTGTTTGACGAAACCGGCACCGGCGCGCTGCCACAAATCGCCGTGCGCGGCCTCTATGAAAGCCGCAGCGGCCGGGTTCAGGCTTTGTCCGACGGGATTCCGCTGGCATTGGCGCCCTATGGCCAGACCGGACTGTCATTGTTCCCGGTGACCATGGCGACGGTGGATCGTATCGACGTGGTGCGCGGGGGCGCGGCGGTGCAATACGGCCCGAACAACGTCGGCGGCGTGATCAACTTCATCAGCAAACCCATCCCCCGCGAGTGGCAAAACACGGTTCAAGAGCGCACCACCTTCAACCCCGGCGGCCGCCAGCTATGGGACACCTACGTGGGCACCGGCGGTTACCTGACCGACAATTTCGGCCTGCAACTGGACCTCAACAGCATCAACGGTGAAACCGGTCGTGAACACTCCGACACGGATATCCAGAACTACCGCCTGCGTGGCCAATGGAACATCGACGATGACCGTGACCTGAGCTTCGGCATTCAGCACTACCGCGCCGACATGGACCTGCCGGGCGCCCTCAGCGTGCGCGACTATAAAGACAACCCGCGCCAGTCGACCCGCCCGCTGGACAACTTCGAAGGCAATACAGACCGCGTCTGGGGCACCTACACCCAACAATTGGGCGCTATTGGCCCGTTCGACTCGGTGCAGTTCAGTTGGACCAACTTCGCCCACAAGAGCTACCGCAACTTTGTCGTGGGCCTGCCTTTCACCCCGGATGGCACCGCCGTCACCAAGCAGGATGGCCCGCGAGACTTCAAGGTCTGGGGCAGCGAGCCGCGCCTGAGCATGAACATCGACGGCGACCAGGTCAGCCAGACTTGGTTACTGGGTGCCCGCTACGTCAAGGAAGACATCGACTACAAGGTCGATCGCCAAAGCGTTGCCACGGGCAAAACCACGCCGTTCCGTGACTGGCAGTTCAATGACTCGGCCAAGGCGTTCTACATCAGCAACGCCATCGGCCTGTTCGACAACCGCCTGACCATCACCCCCGGTGCGCGTTATGAAAATGCGCGCATGGATTACGACGACGGCATCACTGGCTTTACCAACGAGAACACCTCCCGGGAGTGGTTGCCGGGCCTGACCGTCGGCTTCCAGGCCAGTGACGACTGGTACGTGTACGCCAACGCGCAGAAATCCCTGCGGCCGCCGCAAGTCACGCAGATCGTCAAGGAAGGTCAGGTCGGTGCTGAACTGGCGTGGAACTACGAAACGGGCGTGCGCTATACACCTTGGGACGGCCTGCGCGTCGATATGGGCCTGTACCGCATCGATTTTGAGGATCAGATCGTCTACAACGGCACCACCGACCGCTTTGTCAACCTGGGCAGCACCCGTCACCAGGGCATCGAAAGTGAAATCTTCTGGACCCCGCAAGCCCTGCCCGCCCTTGACTTGCACGCCAGTTATGCCTACCTCGATGCCAAGCAGCGTAACGGTATCTACAAAGGCAATGACGTGCCCTTCGCCTCGCGCAACCAATTCAGCGTCGACGGTCATTACCGTTTTGCCGAACACTGGAGCTACAGCCTCGATGGCCTGTACGTGAGCAGCGCTTACACCGACGCCGCCAACAGCGTAGACGAAGATGCCATAGCCTCGGTCGGCCGGCTGCCCGCCTACTGGTTGTGGAATACCGCCATCGAGCGCCAGTTCAAGTTGCAAGACCACAGCGTACTGACCGCCTCTGCGGGCATCAGCAACCTGTTCAACCGCGAGTATTACTTTCGCGGCATCGACACCAGCCCGTGGGGCCGCCAAACTGCACCGCAACGCTCGTTGACGTTGGGGCTGAACTATCAGTTCTGATTAACAGGCCCCCTCTCCTTCGGGAGAGGGGGCTTTTGATTTGCCCGCCCCCCATTCCCGTAGTAGCTGTCGAGCTTTGCGAGGCGACGTCCGTACGCACAGCAACCGCAAGGGGCAGAAACGCTTCAGCCTCAATGGAGCCTCCGATTGATGAAACTTTCTTCATAAAGGCATCTCGCCACACTTAAGGTATGCAGTTGCGGCATAGCCCATTCTGAAACGTCATAAACCTGTGTTTTGCTGCGTGGTAGTCTCGCTGAACCATGAACAGGCATAGATCGTAATTCGATGATGGCCAGAAACAGGAAAGATCATGCCCAAAAAGTCCCACACCGCCCTGCGCAATAACTTCCGCCAATTGCTTGCCACCCCTGCGTGTTTCGAAACGGCTTCGGTTTTTGACCCGATGTCCGCACGCATCGCCGCTGACCTGGGTTTTGAGGTCGGTATCCTCGGTGGCTCGGTAGCGTCGCTGCAAGTCCTGGCAGCCCCTGATTTTGCCTTGATCACCCTGAGTGAATTCGTCGAGCAGGCGACCCGTATCGGCCGCGTCGCTCAACTGCCTTTCATTGCCGATGCTGACCACGGCTATGGCAATGCCCTCAATGTGATGCGCACCGTCGAAGAACTCGAGCGTGCCGGTGTTGCCGCACTGACCATTGAAGACACCTTGCTGCCCGCACAATTTGGCCGTAAATCCACCGACCTGATTTCTATCGATGAAGGCATCGGCAAAATCAAGGCCGCCCTGGAAGCCCGTGTAGACCCGGCGCTCTCGATCATCGCGCGGACCAACGCTGGCGTGTTGTCTACCGAAGACGTGATCAAACGCACCCAAGCTTACGAAAAAGCGGGTGCAGACGGCATCTGCATCGTGGGGATCGATGACTTTGCACAGCTTGAACAAATCAGCGCGAAGCTCACAGTGCCGTTGATGCTGGTGACTTATGGCAACCCGAAACTCAATGACAGCCAGCGTCTGGCCAGCTTGGGTGTACGCATTGTCGTCGCCGGTCACGCCGCTTACTTTGCATCGATCAAGGCCACCTACGACAGCCTGCGTGCCCAGCGTCACCTGACCAACAGCACCAATAACCTCAGCGCTACCGAACTGACCCACACCTACACCCAGCCGGAAGACTACGTGGCCTGGGCCAAAGAGTTCATGGACGTAAAAGAGTGATTTACCCCCCGGTTGGATAACACGGCCGTTATCTCACCACCTTAATAGACCTGTGGTTGGACAACGACCGCATGGAGAGCGTTACGTCAGACGATGTCATCTACCACACCGCCGTCTACCCGCAGTGCCGCCCCTGTCGTCGCCGACGCCTGAGGTGAACACACGTAGACGACCATGTTGGCGACTTCTTCAACCGTTGCTGCGCGCTGAATGATCGAGCTGGGCCGATTGTGTAAAACAAATGCAGTCGCCACTGACTCCAGGGTTTTACCCGTACGCTCAACCTCGTCTTTCAGCATGTTTGCAACCCCTTCAGACAAAGTCGGTCCCGGCAATACGCTGTTAACGGTCACGCCGCTACCTGCAACCCGCTTGGCCAACCCTCGCGCCAACGCCAATAGCGCTGTCTTGGACACGCCGTAATGGATCATGTCAGCCGGAATATTGCGTGCCGACTCCGACGACATAAACACCACCCGCCCCCAACCTTTATTGACCATGGCCGGCAGCAACGCCCGGCTCAAACGAACCCCGGACATCACATTGGTTTGCCAATAGCTGTCCCAGACCTCGTCATCGGTTTCGTATAAGTCCTGAGGCCCATAGATACCGGCATTGTTCACCAGAATATCGACCTCACCCGCCTCGCGAACCAGCGCCGCAACACCCTCGGCGGTGCTCAAGTCAGCAGCAATACCCTGCACCGACGTACCCGGCACCGCTTTCGTCAACCTGGCGACGGCCTCAGCCACAGACTCCGTACTGCGACCATTGAGAACGATCTGCGCGCCCGCCTCTGCCAGGCCCTGGGCGATGGCAAAGCCGATACCGCCGGTGGAAGCCGTTACCAGTGCGCGTTTGTCATTGAATTGGATGTTCATCGCTTCTCCTTGTCATACGTGATCGTGCGGATGTGTGATGGGTACACCCAGTACGACCTTCAGCAAAGCGAATTGACTCCCGGACCATTCTAAAAACAAACTTTACCGCACAGTGGAAACTTATCGCTGGCTGCCATCAATTAACCAATTTGACAGTGTTGCGCGTAGAACCCGGCGATCCGGCTCCACATTTCGGTCGGGTTGGAGTACATAGGGAAGTGGCCGCAGGCCGGTATCTGCGCCAGTTGCACGCCCGCACGTTGAATGGATGACAGGTACGACAACGAGGCGTTCTGTTCGCCATACATAAACAGGCGCGGGCAACTCAGACTGAGGAATTTGCCCATCAGGTCGGCGTTATCAGACAAATCGACTATCGACTCGAATATCCCGCGCACCGCCTCAGCTCGTACCTTGTGGCGCAAGCTTGCTGAATACAGCGCGCTGGCAAATGCCGGAGCATGGCGGGTGCGTTCGATAAAGGCATTGAAAAACGCCTGCGGGTCCTGGGCCGGGTAATCCACGATCTGGCGGCTGAGAAAACAGTCTTCGGGGGCAATATTGCCTTCGATATCGACAAAGCTCAGCACCCGCTCAGGGTACTGGTGGGCCAGTAACAGCGCATTCAGCCCGCCCATGGAATGGCCGACCACGTGAAAGCGCTCAATACCGAAATGCTCCAATACCTGAAGGGCGGTTTGTAACTGGAATGGAATGCTGACCCGCGACAGGTCATCGCAGCGGGTTTCACCACACCCCGGTGCATCGAAGGCCAGGAATGGATGCCCGGCGAATGCTGGCTGCAGGGCAATGTCTGCGTAGTCTTCTTTGGTCGAGCCAAAACCATGCATGAACACAATCGGGGCCAAATGGCCTTCGCGGTGGATGGCGGCGACATTCATCGGCACGCCCTCGACACTGAGCGGCAACTGGTGGTGGGTAAAGCTGGTAAGGATTGGCACGTAAAACCTCTGGTACAAAAAACAAAGCGCCAATGTCGGGGCAATTGCTGCGGCTGTACATTCCTTATTCCGTTAGGTTTTTATAGGCCAAACCTATCAAAACCACAGACCCGGACTCATACCTTGTCGCGGAACCTGGCAATGATTTCATCGATCAGCGGGTTGGCACGCTCGGCATTCCAGGCCACCGCGGTGGTCACCACATTGAGCTTCTGGCTCAACGGGCGAAACACCACGTTGGCGGGGGCCAGCTTTTTCAAGGACGCCGGAACCAGCGCAATGCCCTGCCCATAACTGACAAAGGCAATCTGTGACGCCACCGAGCGTACTTCGTGCAACACCCGTGGCGAAAAACCGCTGGCCTTGCAGGTGGCGATCAGGTTGTCGAAATACACCGGGCTGACTTTGCGCGAGAACATCACCAACGGCTCATTGGCCAGGCTGGACAGGTTTATCCGGCTGCGCGAAGCCAAGGGGTGATCCGCGGCCATCGCCACCATCAGTCGGTCTTCGAGCAATGGCAACGACTTGATTGATGCGCCCAAGTCACCGTCCAGGCGGGCAAACGCCAGATCAATGTCTGACGATTCAAGGGCCGGTACGGCTTCAACACTGTCGATTTCACGCACCGAGACGGTCAGGTGCGGGTAGTCGTTTTTCAATTGTTCAATCAAGCCCGGCAGTACATCGAACATCGCCGTAGAAATTGCACCAATGGTCAGAACCCCCGACTGGCCGGCCACGGCTTCTTCAACGGCCAGTTCCAGACGCTCCAGTTGCTCGGCGAATTTACGTACCGCCGGCAGGATCGCCGCGCCCACGGGGGTTAATTTGGCACCGCGGCGGGAGCGATCAAACAACTTGACCTTAAGCGCTTGCTCAAGCACCTGAATCTGCTCGCTCAAGGGTGGCTGCGACATGCCCAGGCGCTTGGCGGCGCGGCCGAAGTTTTGTTCTTCAGCCACGGCCAGGAACAACCAGAGGTGACGGATCAGACGGAAATTGATCATGGCATATCCATAGGTTTGGCGTATCTAACGCTTATTTGATTCGTAATATACCTATCAAACACACTCCTCGACACTGGGCGCCTTCGTCACCACCGAGGTTCCCCCCATGAAGCCCCCCTGCTTGCTTGACCGTTTGGCCGCGTTGGACACCAACACGGTGTCTGATGCCCTCGATTTCCTTGGCATCAAAGGCGCCACTGCTGGCCTGCGGCCCTTGTGGAACTGCCCCAAAATCGTCGGCCGCGCCAGCACCGTGCTGCTCGGCCCCAAAGGCGACAACCTGCCCACCGTGCATTTGATCACCCCGGTGGTTGAACGTATCGACAGCGATGACCGGGTGTTGGTGATCGCCGGAGGCCTTGAGGGCATCTCGTGCTGGGGCGACACCCTGGCCAATGCCGCTGTCAGCAAACGTGTGCGCGGCACGGTGATTGACGGCTTCAGCCGTGACATCGACGGCAACGCGTCCATTGGTTACCCGGTGTTTGGCCGTGGCGTAACCATGATCAGCGCACGCAACCGGGTGGTGCAGATCGACTCGGCGGTGACGATCACGGTCGCAGGCGTCGAGGTCAGTGAAGACGACTACGTGATCGCCGACAACTGCGGCACGGTGTTTGTACCTCAAGCCGCCATTGAGCAGGTTGTGACGATCGGCGAGCGCATCACCCGCCGCCAAAACGCCATGGTCGATGCCATTCGCGCGGGCCGTTCAGTGGCCGAGGTCATGCACGACAGTCAGTTCGATGCCATCAATGCGGAGCACGCACAATGAATGATCAGCAGTTGGTAGCCCTGTTTGAAGGGCTGGACACCCCCGGCGTCTCTGATGCCCTGGACAAACTCGGCTTGCCCGGCCAGTGCCTGGGCATCGCCCCCCTGGCCAACTACACCCAGGTGGTTGTGGGGCCTGCATTCACCGTGCAATACGTTTCGGCCAGCGTTCCGCCGGGGACGGTGGGCGACTTTATTGATGACGTAGCCCCCGGCGACGTGGTGGTGATCGATAACGGCGGGCGCACCGACTGCACGGTCTGGGGCGACATCATGACCCAGTACGCAGGCAGCCGGGCCATCGCCGCCACGGTCATCGACGGGGTTTGCCGGGATGTCAGCAAAGCCTTGCATGACGGCTACCCGGTGTTCAGCAAAGGGCGTTTTATGCGCACCGGCAAAGACCGCGTGCAAGTGCAGTCGGTGAATCAGCCCGTGTCCATCGGCAGCGCCCGTGTGTGCGCCCGCGACATCGTCGTGGCCGACGCCAACGGCGTGGTCATCGTGCCGCGTGCCCGCGCCGCAGAAGTTGCCGCGTGCGCCCGTCAAATCGAGTCGGTAGAAGCCGAAATCCGCCAGCAAATCGCTCAGGGCAAATCCTTGAAAGACGCCCGCGCGGCGCTGGGCTATCACCACTTGCAGAGTAAGAACTGATGAGCCTCAGTACTGACATCCAGCGCCTGAACCAGCGGCTGGCCAGTGCCCAACCTTCGGCTACTTACCAGATCATGGACCGTGTGGCAGAACGTCGGGCGCAAGGGGCGGCGATCATCTCGTTGTGCGCAGGCGAGCCGGACTTCGACACCCCGGCGCATGTGCGCACCGCTGCCATCCAGGCCATCGAGGCGGGCCATACCCGTTACACCCAGGTGGCGGGCGTGCGTTCATTACGCGAAGCCGTTGCGGCCAAGTTCCGCCGTGAGAACGGCCTGCCCGTGAACTGGGCTGACACCCTGGTGTGCAGCGGCGGCAAACAAGTGATCTACAACGCTCTGGCGGCCACCTTGAATGAAGGTGACGAAGTCATCGTACCGGCGCCCTACTGGGTCAGTTACCCGGAGATGGTTCAGTTGTGCGGTGGTGTAGCCCGCATCGTCACCTGTGATGCCGAGTTTAAATTGACCCCGGCTTTGTTGGCCGCGGCAATCACGCCGCACACCCGCTGGTTGATCCTCAACTCGCCGTCCAACCCGACCGGCGCGGTGTACAGCCGGGCCGAACTGCAAGCGCTGGCCGAGGTGCTACTGGCCCACCCGCATGTGCTGATCCTGGCCGACGACATCTACGAGCATCTGATATTCGATGACCAGGCGTTCTTCACCCTGGCCCAGGTTGAACCTCGACTGGCCGCCAGAACCTTGACCATGAATGGCGTTTCCAAGGCTTACGCCATGACCGGCTGGCGTATTGGTTTTGCCACCGGGCCACGCTGGTTGCTGGAGGCCATGGAAAAACTCCAAGGCCAGCAGACCTCCGGGGCGTGCTCTGTGTCGCAACAGGCGGCGCTGGCGGCATTGGAGGGTCCCAAGAATTTCATCGGGCAGAGCCGGGCCGCGTTCCAGGGCCGACGGGATTTGCTGGTCGAACAGTTGAACGCCACACCCGGACTGGAATGCGCCATACCGGCGGGTGCGTTTTACGTGTTTGCCAACTGCGCGAGGCTGCTTGGCAGAACGTCTGCCGGTGGGCGCGTGCTGCACACCGACGAAGACGTCGCCCATGCCTTGCTCGACGAAGCCAATGTGGCGGTGGTGCCGGGCAGCGCGTTTGGCCTGGCGCCTTACATCCGCATTGCCTATGCACTGGATGAGGCGTCGTTGCTGGCCGCCTGCAAAGCGATTCGCAAGTTTTGCGACACTGTCAGTGGCTAACAATCCTGTAGGAGCGAGCTTGCCTCGCGATCTTTTGATCTTAAAAAGATCGCGAGGCAAGTGGCTGGGGTTAACGCACAAACAGTTGCGAGGTGGTGATGGCCATATCGCCACCGGGCAATTTGATGCTGCCCACTTGTTTCATGCTGTCAGCATCAAACACCGCAACGTCGTTGTAGGTCCCGGCGAGGTAGATTTTGCTGCCGTCCTTGTTGAATGCAATGCAATAGTACGAATGGTCCAGTGGCGCCGACTGCAAGAGCTTTTGTTGCTTGATGTCGTACTTGGACAAGCGGTTGAGCAAGCCAAACATCAGGTTCGGGTCTTTCGGTGATCGCATGCCTGTGAAGTAAATTTCGGTCAGCGGGCCAAAATCGGTGGTTGTCGCCTTGCCGGTTTTAAGGTCAACGCTGAGCTGGCCATACACATAGTCGGCAGTGGCCAGATCCTGTTTGTCGTCCTTGAACTTGGCCGCGGTGTAAAGCAGCGAGAAATCGTGCAGGTAGCTCTGATGGTTCCAGAAATACAGCACGTCCGGTGAGCTGTAGCCTGGGCGGTTCCAGTGGCGGGTGGGGAGCAGCACATCGAATTTGCCGGTCTGCGGGTTGACCTTATAAAGGTCTGGTCCGGCCACGTACAAGCTGCCGTCGTCACCCGCCTGCATGATGCTTAACTGCCGGGGCGCCGGAAAACTGCGGATCGGCTTGGCATCCAGACCGGCATCGGTGGCGTACACATCAAGCCGCGGTTGCTGCACCTCGTAATGGTCGTTGAGCATCAACGTCGGGTTGGCGATGGTGTACAGCTCCTTGCCGTCCGGGCTGAGGGTGAAGCTGAACATGGCGCGGGCCTTTTCCCCCGGTTTTTGCGTGATGCTGGCATGGAACACCTGCTTGCAGGTGTCCAGTTCGACGCCATACACATCGGCGTAGTGGTTATTGAGCACGTACGCAGTTTTGTGGTCCGGCGATATTTGCACCGAGCCCGGCCCGAATGCGTCCGGCATCTTGCAGGTTTTGAACAGCGTGTCGGTAGCCGCATCCACCACGTGCAGGTTGTTCGGGTAGTTGGTGAGCACCATGTACTCATGGCCGGTTTGCAATGCGCGATTGTCATCGGCCAACACGGTCAGCGAAAAGGCGCTGAGAACGGCAAGCGCGGCCTGGCCGCAGGTTTTGATGCTTGGCATGCTGGAATCCTTATTCTTGTTTACCCAGGCAAGTCATTTGTCTTTTGGAAAGACAGTCCCAAGGTTGCGCCAGTTTTCGTTGGACGCCTGAGCGTCCTTGTTCCAGTCCGGGTAGGTGCTCATCATGTCGGGCACCTGGGCTGGCCACCAGCACGGGTCGGAACAGCCGTACAAGTCAGACTCCATGGGCTGGCACAACGACGAGACGCCGCCAAACGCATCAATTTCCCAACCTGGGTCGGTGGTCGAGGTGCACCCCGCCACCGAGTTCATCGCCACCACTTCCTCGATCTGGTTTTCGGCCGCAGCCTCATCGAGTTTCAACGCTTTGTTATTGATTGCCTTGAGATGTTTCATATCAGTGAGCCTTGCGCGGAGTGATGTAACTGCTGATGAACGCAGGGTTTTGGGCCATGATCCGGGTGTACACCTCGATGCCGAAGTCGACCCAGTCACGCATCAGTTCGCAGTAGTGATAAGTCGGGTGCGTCGCATCGCCATAGCGGGCGTAACTCTCGTGGTAGCAGCCACCGGAGCACAGATTACGGATCTGGCAGTCATCGCAGCCCGTGTTGGTGCGGTCCAGGCGTTGCGACAAAAAGTCATTGAGTTCCACTTGTTTTACTGCGCTGTGCACGTTGCCAAACGTCGGCAAGGTCGAGCCGGTAAAGCGGTGGCACAGGTTGAGTTCGCCCTTGTAGTCGACGGCCAGCATTTTCAGGCCTGCGCCGCATGGCAGGGCTTTTTTGTGGCCCTCATGGATGTCGGTAATCAACTGGTGCAAGTTGGAAAAACCAATGTTGCGGTGCTCCAGTGCCGCCTCCAGATAACGGCGGCCCAGGCGCTTCATGCTGGCAAAGACTTCCACCAGTTCGTCATTGCTGAGGTTGAAACTGCTGATATCACCGGAGGTCACCGGGGCAAAACCGACTTCAGCAAATCTCAGCTCGTTGAAAAGGTGGTCCCAGATGGTTTCGACATCGGTGACGCCGGTGGTCAGCGTCACCCTGGCACCGACCGGGCGGCTGTTGTAGCGCGACAAGAGCATTTCGGCCTTGCGCCGCACCACGTCATAGGTGCCCTGCCCGCCCACGGTGATGCGGTTGCGGTCGTGCACGGTTTTTGGCCCGTCAATACTCACTGATAACCCGAAACGGTGAGCGTTGAGGTAGTCCACCGTGTCTTCATTCAGCAGCGTGGCGTTGGTGGTCATCACGAATTCCACCGACTTGCCCGCCTCGGCAAAGCGCTTCTCGCAGTAATCGACCATATGTTCGATCAGCTTGCGGTTGCTCAACGGCTCGCCGCCAAAGAACACCACGGTAAAGCGCTCTTCGTCCGGGGACTCGCGCAAGAGCATTTCCACCGACGCCACGGCGGTGTCGATGTCCATTTTCTTGCCCTCGGAGGGCTTGTCCAGGTCTTCCTTGTAGCAGTAGGTGCAGCTCAGGTTGCAGCCGGTGTTGACGTTGAGCACCACAGTGTTGATGGCCGTGCGCTCAACCCGTTTGGCGGCTATGTCCGGGGTCAGTGGCGAACCGTCGCTGACCAGTTCCAGGGACATCAGCTCACGCAAGGTTTCAGTGATTTCTTCACCGTTAAAGCGCGAAGCCAAGCGTTGGATCAGGTCATCCGATGAGCAGCCGGGGCCGCGTAGCGTATCAATGATGGTGCTGGTCAGCTCATCGCTGGCAAACAGCGATGAGCTGGGTATGTGAAACAGCATGCGGTCAGCATCCACGTGCACTTCGTGCAGGTTGCGTTCCACCAGATTCAAGATTGCGCCCATGCCAAACCTCCAGTGCGAGCCCCGTCGGCGGGACTTGCGGTCATTCCGAAAAGTGTTTGTCGCCAGTGCTTGCAAAGGCCTTGCTTAGGGAATGGGCGGATTGTTCCAGCGTTGCACGGTGACGATCATGTGTCCCTCGCCGGTCAGCGCGTTGCCTGCGTCGTCGACCGCAGCGATCACCTTGAGGTTGCCGGCATTGTTGGTGGACATTTTGCGTGCCGGGTTCGGCCCGGCATCGCCCGGGGTGAAGATGCCGGTTTCAGCCTGCATGACACCTGCGAACTTGACGTCTTCGTCTTCCTTGGCCTGTTCGTTGAACGGCTCTACATGCCACTTTGCAGGCACTACACCGATGCGGTAAGGCTTGCCATCGGCTCCTTTACCCCACGCTTCGGCGTCAAAGCGGCCCTGAACCTTGGGCGTCGAACCGCCGCCACCGCCAATCCGCGCCACCGAAAACTCGGGCACCACCTTGATCTCGGCAATCTGGTTGTACACCGCCAGAGCTGGCCCCTTGAGCACGCCCACGCTGACCTCACGCAAGCCCGGCTGCGCATCGGCGCCAGCCTTGACCTTCAGCTTGATACGCGACGGGCTCTGCTCCAGCACTTCTAGCACCTCTACGCCCTGGCCCAGGTTCGGGGTGCCGCTGAGGCCGCTGCCGACCAGGGTGATTTCGCTTTCACTGCCGGCTTTTACGTAGCCCGGCTGCACCGCAAGCACACGGTTGCTGCCCTCTTTGGCGGCGATAAAGTCCAGCCCGCGCTCGTCGTGATCGGCTTCAAACATGCGCCCTTGCAGGGTGTTGTCCTTGGCGGCGAACACCTGATGCATGTTGACGCCGTCGATCTTGACGTTGCCGCGCCACTCGTAGCCGCTGTACAGCAAGGCGCTGCCTTCGCCATTGAACGGCGCACCATCGGCGTATTGGCCGGTGATCTTGACCTTGAAGGTATCCTCGCCATCTGGCGCAACAGCCATCACCCCGGCCACTTCCCCTTTGCCCGGCAAGTGCCCGCTAAAGCTCCAGTTGCCTGCCAGGGTTTGGCTTTTGGGCGCAGTTTTCAGCCATTGCTGCCAGGCCGGGTTGTCCAGCGGATAACGCTCGGCCAGCATCGGCACCATTTGGGTACGCGCCAGATCAAACCAGTCACGGTCGCGGGACAAGGCCTGGTATTCCAGCGACGGCCATTGACCGAGGTGGAAGTTCACCAGCCGCTCCCATTCCTGGGCCGGACGCCGTTGCAAGGCAATCCGTGCGCCAGAGTGGCAACGGGCGCACATTTGCGTGGTTTGCTCGTCAAAATGCTCGACCGTGTTCAAGCGTCGCTCAAGGGCATAGCGCACGCCGTCCGTTTCGCTCGGCGCCAGGCCTTGAGTGTCGGCCAGGTATTTGACCAGCGTGCGGCGATCCTCATCGCTGATCTGCAAGCCGTGCATGGTCTGCATCCGGGCAATGCTCATCAGCCAGCCTTCCGGGGTTTTGCGCTGATGGCTGATACGGCTCAGGCCATTGTTGGCTTCGGGAATATGACAGCCCATACAGTTTTGCTGGAGGATGCTCTGGGCATCGCGGGCAGCCTGGCTGTCCGGTGCATGCAAGCCTGCGCAAACGGCCAGGGCCAGCAGGCTGGCGTTCAAGCCTGATCGGAGTTTTATCTTCATCAACGTCGGACCTCGCACGGTGCTTTCTTATTGTTGTGGCTTATCGTTTTGAAACGTCTTAACGGAGTAATACACGGAGCGTGCCAGCTTACGAAAAGCCCGGTAAATCAGCGAGATGGGCGGCGATACGAGTTTTGCCCCCCGTGTTTACAGGCATTGGGGCGTTTTATATCGAGACAGCTGTTGCACTCTGAGACGCGGACCGAGAGCGCCCTTGTTGCGAAAACCGTCTCAAGCCTGTCGCAGATTGCGACAACTTGCCAAGCCGGGCAGACGCTGTATCGCCTCAAAACCCTGCAAATACGGGGTAACAGCAAACTGGCACAACCGTTGCGAATGCCCTCGGACACTAACAAGACGAGGACTCATCATGTCGCTTGCTGCTCTGCTACCTGCCACTACGGCTTTTATTCAACGCGCCCCGCGCATGCTGGTTGGCGGCGCCTGGGTCGAGGCCGCAGACGGCCAGACCATGCCCTTGCACAACCCGGCCACCGGCGAAGTCCTTTGCGTAGTGCCCAAGGCCACACCTGAGGACGTTGACCGCGCCGTTCTGGCTGCCCGCCACGCCTTCGATGACTCTGCATGGACCCGCACACGGCCACGGGAGCGGCAAAATCTGCTGTGGAAACTGGCCGACCTGATGGAGCGTGATGCGCAGTTACTGGCGCAACTGGAATGCCTGAACAATGGCAAAAGTGCTGCCGTGGCCCAAGTCATGGACGTGCAGTTGTCCATCGATTTCCTGCGCTATATGGCCGGTTGGGCGACCAAGATCGAGGGTTCCAGCGTCGAGGTGTCGTTGCCGCTGATGCCCAACGATCAGTTCCATAGCTTTATTCGCCGTGAAGCGGTGGGCGTGGTCGGCGCTATCGTGGCCTGGAACTTCCCGCTGCTGCTGGCATGCTGGAAACTCGGCCCGGCCTTGGCAACCGGCTGCACCGTGGTGCTGAAGCCTGCCGATGAAACCCCGCTGAGCGCGCTCAAACTGGCTGAACTGGTGCAAGAAGCCGGTTACCCCGAAGGCGTATTTAACGTGGTGACCGGCACCGGGATCACCGCAGGCTCGGCGCTGACACACAATCCGCTGGTGGACAAACTGACCTTCACTGGCTCCACCGCCGTGGGCAAGCAGATCGGCAAGATCGCCATGGACTCCATGACCCGCGTGACCCTGGAACTGGGCGGCAAGTCCCCGACCATCGTCATGGCCGACGCCGACCTGAAAAGCGCCGCTGCCGGAGCGGCCAGTGCGATCTTCTTCAACCAGGGCCAGGTCTGTTGCGCCGGTTCGCGGCTGTATGTGCAGCGCAAGCATTTTGACAATGTGGTGGCTGATATTGCCGACATTGCCAACGCCATGAAACTGGGCAACGGCCTGGATTCCAGCGTAGACATGGGCCCGCTGATTTCCGCCCGCCAGCAGGAACGTGTGGCGCATTACATTGAAATGGGCCGTGAAAGTGGCGCCACCATTGCCTGTGGCGGCGAGCATTACGGACCCGGTTTTTTTGTTAAACCGACGGTGATTGTCGATGTGGACCAACAGCACTCACTGGTGCAGGAAGAAATCTTCGGCCCGGTATTGGTGGCGATCCCGTTTGACGACGAAGCTGACGCACTGCGCATGGCCAATGACAGCCCCTACGGGTTGGGTGCGAGCATCTGGTCAAACGACCTGGGCGCGGTGCACCGGATGATCCCGCGCATCAAATCCGGTTCGGTGTGGGTCAACTGCCACAGCGCCCTCGACCCGGCGCTGCCGTTTGGCGGCTACAAAATGTCCGGTGTAGGCCGTGAAATGGGTTATGCGGCGATTGAGCATTACACCGAGCTGAAATCGGTGTTGATCAAGCTGTAACTCATGTAGTCGCTGACGAGGTACGAGGCTGCGATGCGGGCCGCAGGACCGCCGCTTTGGGGTCGCTGCGCAACCCATCGCAGCCTCATGCTTCGGCAGCGACTACAGGATGGGTTCGTAGCCTTGGCTTACCAACCAGCTTTTGAGCGCGCGGGCTTGCTCTTGCGTGAACCCCGCCAATACGTTTTGCGCAGGCTCAGTCCGCAAACGCCGCAGCACAGGCGCGACTTCGACCCCTTGCACATGCCAGATCCCCAGTGGCTGGTCCGGGCTGATGACCACCTCGGCTTCATCGACAAAGCCATCACGCAACACCGGCGCCCGTTCTATTCGCAATGCGGCAAAAACTGCCTCGGCGTGGGCTGTCTGGCTGTCCGGCCAATGGCGACGTGCAGCCCAAAACGGTTGTTGCGCCCAGCGCTGTTCTTCGGTGTAGAAATCCCGGCCAATGCGCGCAAAGCGCATAAACAGTTGCTCGACCCGCTGCTGGTGAAAGCGCTGGGCCAGGGCCGCTCGTTCAGGTTTACGCAGGAGCGTGTTGATCACCGCCGGTGCCTGCAACGCCGATGACAAGGACTGGAAAATCCCGTTGCCCGACAGTGGGTCAACTGCCATCGCCGCATCCCCGACCCGAATCCAGTTTTCGCCGCACACCTGCGGGCTCAAGATTGCCGTGCTGCTGCGGGCATGCAGTTGCATATCGTGTTGCCCTGAATCGGAAAAAAATGCTCGAGCCAGCGGCGAGGCCATTCGCTGTTGCTGGCAGTACTCCAGCAATTGCGCCTTGCCCGGCAGTTCGGCACTGGCCACGTCCACGGTCCATTGCCAATAACATTGGCCGTCCGCCCGTCGTGCCATCCATGCCCAACCCTGCGCCAGGCTTTCAACGGCGCTGGCGGTGTGGCCAGGCGTCGCTTGCCAGCGATTAAGCAAACTCACCGTCTCCGGACCACGCAGGCCTTTGCCGGCGGCAGGCGCCTGACGACCTCGGGCTTCCACCAGAAAATCTGCCTGCAGCGGCTCGCGCCCTTCGAGGCTGATGCTGTGGCCGGTGGTTGATGACGCCACTGCCAACACGCGAGCCTCGATCACGTCTACCCCGGCCAGACGCAAGTCTTCACGCAGCCCGCGATCAAAACACGGTCGATCCAGCAACCACTCGATGTTTTGTGCGTGCTGCTGGCCGTTCCACGCCACTTGCCGCTGTGAAGGCATTACCGCGTCTGCCACTGCCCGCTGCAAACCCGCTGCACGCAAGGCCTCCAGCACCCGCTGGGAAATACCTTCCAGCGCGGCAAACCGGCGCCACTCGCTGACCAGCGTCACCGGGTAGCCCAATCGCCGCAAGCCCATGGCCACCGCCGCACCCGCGGGGCCTGCACCCAACACCACGATCGCGCTCATCAGCACACCCGCCTCTCAGGCCCGTGATAGTGGGCATTGGTTTTCAGCCACTCCAGCAATTGCGGGTTAGTTGCCTGCGGCTGTGCAAGCAGTTGGCTGGCAAGATGACCGCTCAAGGCCGCGCAACCGAGGCTCGCCCCCGATTGCCCGGCGGTGTTTGAACGTACGCAGGCGGCAAAATCCGCCTGTGCGGTATTCAGCCACGACCATTGGTCTTGCGTGCAACGGGCATCGCCGGTCACTCGCAGCACCTGCGGGTAACTGGCCGGGTACACGCCCTCGCCCTGCGCCGGGCTTGAGGCACACAGCAACACCCCGCGTGCCACCGCCAATTCACACGCCTCGCGCAACAGGCTGCGATCCTGGCGCAAGCCAAGGCTCAAGTTGATCAGCCGCACGTTTTGCGTCAGCAGCCAGTCAATCGCCGCCGCAATCTGCAAGGTGCTGGTGACCCCGCGCTCATCGAACACTTGCGCTACGCAAAACACGGCCGCCGGTGCCCGCCGGGCAATTGCCTGAATGACCGCAGTGCCGTGCCCCAAGGGATCGTTCTGCAGCTCGCTGCGCAACAGTTGCCCATCGAGCAGGGCAAACCTGCGCCCTGCCACCACCTGCGGCTGTTGCGCGGGGGCATGGCCGCTGTCGACCACGCCAATTCTGAGTTCAGGCTTCATGCAGCACCTTGTTTGCTGTCAGTTGGCCGGCCTGCAAATGCAAACACAGGTCGGCGTTGGCCAGGGTTGAAGGCCGGTGGCTGATCAGTATTCGTGTACGCCGCGCAAACAGGCGGTCGATGGCCTCAATCACTTCGCGCTCAGTGGCCTCATCGACAGCCGAGGTGGCCTCGTCCAGCACCAGAATTAACGGGTCTTGCAACAACGCCCGGGCAATCGCGATCCGTTGCTTTTGCCCGCCCGACAACTGCTGACCACGCTCGCCCAACGGGCTGTCGAGGCCTTCGGGCAGGTCGGCAATCAAGCTGTCGAGTTGCGCCAGCCTGGCAACTGCGGCCACCGCTTCACGGCTGGCCCCCGGTACCGCGTAAGCCAGGTTATCGGCCAGACTGCCGCGAAACAGCACGATGTCCTGGCTGACCACTGCAATCCGGCGGCGCAGTTCCAGCAAGTTCAGTTCACGCAGGTCAACACCGCCCAACAACACCCGACCGGACTGTGGGTCGTGGTGGCGTTGCAACAGGTCAACCAGGGTCGACTTGCCAACCCCGGAGCCGCCACTGAGGGCGACTTTGCTCCCGTAGGGAATATGCGCATTAATGCCGTTCAGGGTGCTGGGACGGCCGGGATGGCTAAAGTGCACGGCCTCGAAACGCAAGTCGCCCTCGTCTGGAAGCGGTTTGGGGTTCGAAGGGCTTAGCACGGCAGGCTGTTCGCCGCGCAATTCCATGACCCGGCCGAGGCTGACGGTCATCCGTTGAATCGCCACATACAGCCCGAGCAGGCTTTGCACCGGCCCGATGGCCATGCCCAGATACGTTGAAAAGGCGATTAGCGCACCGAGTTGCCAGGTGCCCTGCACGACCCAATAGCCGCCAATCAAAAACACGCAGGCCCGTGACAGCGAGGTCAAGGTGCCCGGCACGGCCTGGGTGAAAAACTCGGTGACTTGCAGGCGCAGGAGTTGGCTCATATAGCCTTGGCCCAGGGTTTCCAGGCGCTTGGCTTCGCGCTGCTGCTGACCGGCCGACTGAATAAACTTCATCACCGGCAGCGTCTCGACCATAAACGATGAGACGTCAGCCGAGCGCTCGCGCAATTGTCGGACATCACGCTCCACTTTGCGCCGCATCCAGCGCAGCCAGAGCACATCAAGCGGGATCAGGATCAAGGCCAGCAGCGACAGCTTCCACGACAAGGCCAATAACATGCCCAAGGCCACCAGCAAACCAATGATGCTGGACACTGCCGAGAACAATGAATCCACGGCAAATCGCTGAATTTCGGCGACATCGCCGTCGATCCGCGACATCAGGTCACCAATACGTCTCTGGCCGTAGAACCCCGGCGACAGGGTTTGCAGGTGCTGGTACAGGTCATCACGCAGGGCAAAAAGAATCCGCCCGGACAGCCGGGTGTGCAGGTAACGATTCACCCCCGAGAGCGCCGTGCCCAATAGCCCGGCAACGATCATCAGCCCGGCCACCGTC
This sequence comes from Pseudomonas helleri, assembly GCF_045830615.1. Taxonomy (NCBI): domain Bacteria; kingdom Pseudomonadati; phylum Pseudomonadota; class Gammaproteobacteria; order Pseudomonadales; family Pseudomonadaceae; genus Pseudomonas; species Pseudomonas helleri. The sequence continues at coordinate 2,831,839 of NZ_CP174501.1, forward strand.
GCCAGCACCGGAAAATTGCGCGCGAGCAAGCCGTCATCAATCAGTTGTTTGGTCAGCCACGGCTGTACCAGTACCAGCAACGAGGCACACACCGACAAGCCCAGCAGCCCGGCAATCGCCAAGCGGTGCGGGCGAACAAAGCCGTACAGCCAGTGCAGCGCCTGATGCAACGCTTGCGGGTTGGGGCTGTCGATCAGCCCGACGATCAGGCGCCGCATCACACGCGCAACTGTTTGAGTTTGCGGTACAGGGTGGCCCGGCTGATACCCAGCGCTTCAGCAGCCGCAGACACATTGCCCTGGTGGTTGTCCAGGGATTGGCGAATCAGCTCCAGTTCGTTTTCGCGAATACTGCCCGCCGGTGGGCGCTCGCTGGCGCTCAGGTCATCGAGCAGGCTGTCGGGCAGATGCTCAAGGGTCAGTTCAGCCTCGTCAGGCTCGCGCATGGCCAGCAGCGTGCGCAGGACCATTTCCAGTTGGCGGATGTTGCCCGGCCAGTGATAACCGTCGAGCAAGGCTTGCAAGTCGGGGTGCAAGCTCACGTGCGGGGCCTGCAATTTGCCCAGCAAGCGGGCAATCAAGGCGCCGAAATCCTCGCGCTCGCGCAGGGCCGGCAGCATCACGCTGATGCCATTGACCCGGTAGAACAGGTCTTCGCGAAAGTGGTGTTCGTGCACCAGTTGTTTGAGATCACGGTGGGTGGCGCAGATCAGCGCGACGTCGATGTCCTGCTCTTCGCCTGCGCCCAAAGGAGCGACCTTGCGGTCTTGCAGCACCCGTAACAGGCGCGCTTGCAGGGCCAGCGGCATGTCGCCGATTTCATCCAGAAACAGGGTGCCGCCGTGGGCCTGTTGCAGGCGGCCGATCATGCCGCCACGGCGCGAGCCGGTGAAGGCCCCTTCGCGATAACCAAACAGTTCGGACTCAATCAGGCCTTCAGGAATTGCTGCGCAGTTAACCGCAACAAACGGCTTGGCGCTACGGCTGCCGGCCATGTGCAAGGCACGGGCGACCACCTCTTTGCCGGTGCCGGTTTCCCCCAGCAGCAACACCGGCAGCTCATTCGCCAGGCCCTGGCGCGCCATGAGCAAGGCCCGGGCGTAACGGGCGTTGCTACCGGCCAGCGCCTCCAGATCAGGCGCGGGCGGCGTGGTTTTCGGCGCCGTGCGTGGCGCCGTCAGCACATTCGGCAAACGTTGTGGCGCACGCAGGGTTTTGTAGAAGAATTCGCCCTGGGCGGTTTGCAGGCTGCCCAGGGCGCCTTGTTGCAGACGAGCCAGCAGTTGCAGGCCATCGAGCCCGAGGAACGCTTCGCAACGTTGCCCTACCAGCACCGAGCGTTCAGTGCGCAACAATTGGCAGGCCTGGCCACTGGCCGCGAGGATCTGCCCGCTCAGGCTGACCGCCAACAGGCCTTGCCACGGGGACTCCAGGTACTGGCGACGGCTGTGGAAGGCCAGCACGATGTGCTCCGAATAGCTGGTATTAAACACCCGGCTTTCAATCTGGCTGACAGCCATGCCCAGTAACGCGGTGCTGTCGTGCACGCGACCGAGCGGCCCTTCGCGGGTCAGGTCGAGCACGCCGAGGATGTCGCCTTGCGGGCAATGAATCGGCACTGAGGTGCAGGAAAAACGGCTCAGCCGATCCAGATAGTGCTCGCCACAATCGATCAACATGGGTCGGCCTTCGACCAGCGTGGTGCCCAGCGCGTTGGTGCCGCGTGCGGCTTCGCTCCAGCAGGCGCCGAGGGTAATGTCCGGCACCCCGCTGCCTTTGAGGCGGTCGGCGCGGCCCTCTACGGCCAGAATGGTGGCGTCGGCGTTGGCCAGAATGATCAAGCCATCCTTGCCCTGACGCTGGTTCAAGTAATCAATGGCCGGCATGGCCGCGTCGATCAGTAACTGGTTGTTGGCCAATAACAGGTCAAGGCTCGCAGTGGTTTGCAGGCTCAGTTCATGCTGGCCACTCACGGGCACACCGTGGTTGAGGCTGCGGCGCCATGAGGCGTCGATTTCGGCACGCAACACGCCACTGGGCACCAGACCTTCGAGGTGCAGTTTTTCCCGGGCCAGGCGAACTTCGCGAAGGGGCTTGGGCTGAAGTGTTTTTGTAAGAGTCATCAGGCGCTCCACAGCAGTGAGCTTTGCGATTTTTATTTTAGATCTGCGCACTGTTACCAATCTTTACGTTAACGTAAGGGGAATGGCAAGATTTGAAATCCAGTAAAGGACGATCACGGTATGCACCACATCTCCCCTTCCTTGCAAGACACCGCTGCGCCTGAAGGCGTTTGCTATGGCTGTGGCAGCAACAATCCCCATGGCCTGCACATCAAGAGCTACTGGCATGAAGACGGTGTTCACGTTGTAGCGGAACATTTGCCGGATGCGCGTTATTGCGGCTGGCCTGACCTGGTGTACGGCGGGTTGATTGCGATGTTGGTGGATTGCCACTCGAACTGGACGGTGATGGCGTATCACTACCGCGCGGAAGATCGCCAGCCAGAGAGCTTGCCGAGGATCAATTGCGTCACCGGCAACCTGGGCATCAAGTTCATCAAACCCACCCCGATGGGCGTCCCTCTGACCCTGCGGGCCTGGGTTGAGGGTGACGTCGGACGCAAGAGCCGGGTGATCTGCGAGGTGTATGCCGGGGACGTGCTGACGGCGGTCGGGGATTCGGTGTTTGTGCGGGTCGATGCCGGGAAACTGGCGGATAAGGCTCACGATCGCAGTTAACTCTTTACCTTAAATTTAATTTCTATCTATCTGATTTATATAAATATCTGTAGGAGCGAGCTTGCCTCGCGATCTTTTAAAACATCAAAAGATCGCGAGGCAAGCTCGCTCCTACAGGCTGTGTATTCATGAATTATTATTCATGTTCATGGTTGACGCATCGGGTGACCAATGGTCAGATGCGCGCCTGTTTCAGGTGTCCTTGGCCATCGCGCCCAGGGTGAAACGGGAAGCCGGTACGCCTTTTCAGGCCAATCCGGCGCTGCCCCCGCAACGGTATGCGAGCGAAATATTCAAGTAGCCACTGTGCTTTGGCATGGGAAGGCGAATGTTTCATGACCCTCGTGAGCCCGGAGACCGGCCTGATCCAACATATGGCACTCCGCGGTGGGCGGATGCAGGCCTTGGCGCGCGCAAAGTCCCTCCCTGCCCGTCATTTTTCTGCGTGAGTTCCCCTGAGTGCCCGTTTTGGTTCTATCTGACGGCGCCTCCATGACCCCTGCAACCCGACTGTCCGCTACTACCCCTTTTGTCTGGCCCGACCGTGAGGCTGCGTTTTATGCCGAGCATCTGGCCGCCTCCAACTATGTGGAGCGCGTGGGCGGTCGCTTGCTCGAGCTGCTCGGCCCGCAACAGCAATTGCTGGATATTGGCGCCGGCTCGGGGATTCTCGGTCGCCACTTGCTGATGCCCTGTGGGCAGTGGACGGTGGTTGAGCCCAACGCCTTTATGCGTAGCAGCATTGAGCAACTGGCAGCCCAGGCACCCAGTGTTGAACTGAGCCTGCACAACGGCCTTTGGCAGGACTTGCCAAATTTGCCGCTCACCCCGACCACAACCGTGTTGTGCGCGAATATCCCGGTGGCAGACGGCCAGGCCCTGGCGTTTGTTCAGCAGGTTCGGCCGCTGGCCACGCGCACCCTGGTGTGGAACCAGCCCGCGCAGGAAGGCCCGCGCACCTATTGCCTGTCCGGCTTCTTGCCGCCGCAACTGCACCGCAGTGACATGACCCCCGGCTACCAACTGACGCTGGCTGAGTTGCCGGATCGCTGGCAACCCGACCAGATCCATTTCACCGACTGGGCCTTCAGCACGCTGTTTGCCTCACCGTATGCGGCCTTGATGCACTTTATGGAAAAACTCGGCGCCCTGGATGGCGCGGCGCAAGGGCTGCTTGAACGCCACCTGCAAGACAACCTGCAAAAAGTGCCAGGGGGTTGGCTTGCCAGTGCCCCGAAACGGGCGGCCAGCTTGATCTGGCACGCGTAAATAACTCCTATAAAAATGCCTTCGGACTTCTCCATGCTCAACCTGTGCAACGCCCCCCTGCGCCATTCGTTCAGCGCAGCCGTGCCGCTTTGGCTCGGTGTCAGTCTTGCGGCCTTTGCCGCAGAAAACCCGTCGGTCCTGCACATGGACTCAACCCTGGTCAGCGCACCGCGCGCCGGTGAGTCGCTCAAGGATGTCACCAGCACCGTGCAGGTCATCGACAGTGATCAGATCGAGCGCTCCTCGGCACGCAACCTTACCGATTTGCTGGCCGAGAACGCCGTGGGCTTTTTCAGTGAATGGACGCCGGGCCAGACCTCGATCAACATCCGTGGCGGCAACACTGATGGCCAGGGCCGCGATTACCGCAGCCAGGTAACGGTACTGGTCAACGGCCGCCGCGCAGGTACGGCGAATATTTCCAAGCTGTCGCCAGCGCAAGTGGCGCGCATTGAAGTGATTCGCGGTCCGGCCTCGGTCATTTACGGCAGCCAGGCGATTGGCGGGGTGATTAATATCATCACCCGCAATGGCCGCAACACCCAAGGCGGTGGCGCAACGTTGCAAGGCGGTTCGTGGGGGCTGGCACAGGGCAGCGTGTACCAAAGTGGCAGTTCGGGCCCGCTGGATTACTACCTGGGCCTGGACAACGGTCGGCGCAATGACTACCACAGCGCCGATGGCACCCAGAAAAACACCTCGTGGAAACGTCGTGGCGGCCTGTTGGCGCTGGGGTACGAGCTGTCAGAAGACCAGCGCCTCGACCTGACCGTGCGTTCAGACGGCATCTATGACGCGGGCTTTCGCGGTTCGCAGTGGAACTATGGCAACTACGACAATCGCTACAACCAGTCGGTAGAGCTCGATTGGGTCGCCAAACCCACCGAGTGGCTGAACTGGTCTTCGCAGGCTTATGCCTTCCGTGACATTGACGATTTGCACTGGGGTTCGCCGGTGCTGGGCAATGGCAGCCCGGGATTCAGCAAAGACCACATCGAGCGTCGTCTTGAGGCTTACGGTATCAAGCTGACGCCGCAGTTTTTACTGACGCCAAGCACTGATCTGTTGGTGGGCCTGGACCTGGAAAAGAGCAAGCTGCGCAACGATCGCTTCCGTATTGCCGTCAACGGTTCTACCAGCAGTCAGGTGGCGCCCTACGACATCAACTCCGATGACCTGAGCGCGGCGCTGTACGCCGAAGTCGTGCAGCGGATGATGGACGACCGCCTGACCCTGCGCGCGGGTGCGCGCTACAGCTATGGCCAGTCGAGCACGGTCAAGACCGACTACATGCCGCTGCTGGACGAGAAAACCCGAGACTTCGACAAAGTCACCTACAGCCTAGGCGGCGCCTACGAGGCCATGCCGGGGGTCAAGCTGCGGGTAGGCGTTTCGACCGGGTTCCGTGCGCCGCTGGCAGGCGAGCTGGCAGCAGACTTCACCACCATCAGTGGCACACAGACGCTGGGCAACGCCAACCTCAAGCCCGAAACCAGCCTGCAATTCGAAACCGGCGTGACCCTGACCAATGCCAACCAGTTCTTTGACCTGGCGCTATTCCAGAACCGCATTCAGGACCGCATCACCACGCAGCCGGTGACCAAGAGCATCAGCCAATACGTCAATGGCGACGGCGACGCGGTGATCCGTGGCCTTGAAGCGCAATGGCAATACGATCTGGCCAGCGCCCTGGCCCTCGGTGACGAACGCATCCTGCGGCTCAACACCAATGCGGTGTGGAACTTCGACATGGACGACAAAGGCGCAGCGCCCACCTTGACCGGCCCGTACCGCGACAAGATCCAGCGCATGTATCAATACCAGGCCAGCCTGGCGCTGACCTATGGCCGCGAACGTGACTGGGATGTCGGGGTCAATGGCATTTTGCGCGGCCCGGTGTACTACCGCACCGAAGAAAAACTGCTCAACCCGGACACCAACTACGTGTACCGCAAGGCACCGTTCTGGGTCTTTAACCTGCGTGGCAATTACCACCTGAGCGAGCAATTGAGCCTGTTTGGCGGGGTCAATAACCTGTTCGATATCGAGCGCAGCACGCTGTTTATCGCCACCGGCAACGATTCGCCCTTAGCCGACCCACGCGCCTCCAATGGCGGTTTGGGCAACAGTAATCCGGGGCGTGAGCTGTACCTCGGCGCGCATTACCGGTTCTAAGCCGTATGCGCTGGCTTGTGCTGTTGTGTCTGCTGGTAAGCCTTGTATCCAGGGCCGATGACGACTTCCCGCGGACTGTGGTCGATGCCCTGGGCCGCGAGGTCACGCTGACGCACCCGCCCAAACGGATCGTCGCCATCTTCGCCAGTAACGTCGAGATGCTGGCGGCGATCGGCGCCGGGGATGCCATTGTCGGTGTCGAGGCGTTTACCCGTTACCCCGCCGACATTGCCGAACGGGCCAAAGTTGGCGGGCGTCTGGGGTTTTCTGTGGAGGCCATCGCCCGCCTGCAAGCTGATCTGGTGGTCATGACCCCGGCCCGGCAAGCGGCAACCCTGGTGGAGCCGCTGCAACGCATCGGCATACCGGCGCTGGTGCTCAACCACCGCGATCTGGAGGCCGTGCTGGCCAATATCCGTCTGCTGGGCCAGGCCACCGGCCATGAATTGGGCGCCGAGCAACTGATTGAACGCATGCAGGTGCGACTGGATGCCGTACAAGCGCGCTTGGCCGGGCAGCCTGCGGTGCCGGTGTACCTGGAGACCGGCAGCAATGATCGCGGCCACTACCTGACCTTGCGCGGGCACAATTACACCAGTGATATTTTGCGCCTGGCAGGCGGCACTAACCCGTTTGTTGACAGCCGCCTGAGCCAGGTGGGCGGCGAATCAGTGTTTCAGGCAAATCCAAGGCGCATTATCGTCGCGGGCAGCCCGCAACAGGCGGCCAGCCTGGCTGTGCGTCCGGGATGGCAAAGCATTCCGGCCGTCGCAGCCGGCCGTGTCGACAGCATTCCCAGTGCCTTGTTGCTGATACCCGGCCCGCGCGTGGTCGAAGGCGTCGAGCAGTTAGCCGCGCTGCTGCACCCTGAACTGTTCCCGCCCCTTGCCGAGACACCGCCATGAGCGCCGCCAACAGACGCTATCGCCTGCTGTGCCTGACCCCCTTGCCAGCGATTTTTATCGGCCTGTGGCTTGGCGCCGAACTGGCGCACTGGAGTGACTGGTGGGCGCTGTGGCGAGGCGATGAAACCCCGTTCGCGCAACTGCTGATGACCTGGCGCCTGCCCAGGGTACTGGCGGCCTTTTGCGTGGGCGCTTGCCTGGGCTTGGCCGGGGTGATCTTTCAGGGGGTGTTCCGTAATCCGCTGGCAGAGCCGTACTTGCTGGGCAGCGCGCCCGGTGCGGCGGTCGGCGCGGCCATCGCGTTGCTGGTGCCCTTGCCCTTGGCGATGTCGTTGAGTTTGCCGCTACTGGCCTTCGCCGGTGCCTGGGGCGCGACACTATTGGTGCTGCTGATCACCCGCTTGACCCGCATCAACGACACCAGCGGCTTGCTGCTGGCCGGGATTGCCGTGGCGGCGCTGCTCGGGGCCTTGCGCAGCCTGCTGTTGCTCGCCCTGTCCGATGAAACGGTGAATTTACAGGTGGTGCTGAGCTGGACACTGGGCGGGATTCACACCCCGGATTTCCCCGCACTGGGTTTGCTGGCCTTGCTGACCGGGCTGGCCTTGATCTGCGCACAGCGCCTGGCCCACGGCCTGGATCTGCTGGGTCTGGGCGATCATGTGGCCTACAGCATGGGCTTGCGACCGCAGCGTTTTATCAATGTGTCGCTGTTATTGGCCGCAGCCATTACCGCATTGGCGGTGTCCTGGGGCGGGCTGGTGGGTTTTGTCGGGCTGGTGGCTCCCCATGCGGTGCGCTGGCTGATTGGCCCCACCCATAAGCGCCTGATTACCGCCAGCGCCCTCACCAGCGGCGCCTTGCTGGCGTTGCTCGACGGCTTGGCGCGCAGTGTCTTGCCGCCTGCCGAAATCCCCTTGGGGTTGCTGACCGCCTTGTTGGGGGCACCGTTTTTTCTGCTGCTGTTAACCCGTGCGAGGCCCGCAGCATGAAGGTGAACCCGGTTTTACAGGCGCATGGCTTGAGCGTGCACCACGCTGGCAAAGCCGTGCTGCATGATTTTGATCTCGACTTGATGCCCGGCGAACTACTGGTACTGGTGGGGCCCAATGGTTCGGGCAAAAGCAGCGCCTTGCGTGCGCTGGCCGGTGTGCAGACGCTGAGTGCCGGCAATGTGCAGTTGCAGCAGCGGGCGTTTCAGCACTGGCCCGCGCCACAGCGTGCGCAAACGTTGGCGTATCTACCGCAAGACTTTCGCAGCCAGTGGGATTTGCAGGTCCAGGAACTGCTTGAGCTGGGTGCCCGGCGCAATGCCGCCCGTGTCGGGCAGCCGGTGTCGGCGCAATTGATTGAGTCGCTGGATATCGGCCACTTGCTGCAACGGCGACTGTCGCAGTTGTCGGGCGGCGAGCGTGCCAGGGCGGGCATAGGCTGGGCTCTGGCGGCGGATTCGCCGATTTTGCTTGCTGATGAGCCAACCGCGGCGCTGGACATAACCCATCAGCTCAACTTGTTGAGCTACCTGCGCAGCCGCTTGGCGCACTGCGCGCAATTGCTGGTGCTGCACGACCTGGGTTTAGCCATGCGTTTTGCTGACCGTATTGCGGTGTTGGCCGATGGGCGTTTACTGGGGCACGGCAGCCCGCGAGTGGTGCGGGAAACGGGCTGGCTGGAGCAGGCCTTCAGCCTGGAATTCGCCTGGCATGACAGCGCCCACGGGTTGTACCCGATTCCGCTGGGATGAGCCTTCCTGTGCGGCAGTTCAATCTGTAGGAGCGAGCTTGCCTCGCGATCTTTTAAAAGATCAAAAGATCGCGAGACAAGCTCGCTCCTACAGCATGTCGCTGATCAGGTTGAACACGGTCTGTTTGACCGCGCTGTTCAGGTCTACCCAGGCCAGGCCGGTGGTAGCTCTGTAGTCGTCCAATTCCAGGGGCCGGGAGACCACGTTGGCAGGCAATGCGCGGCCTGCGTTGGCCGGCAGCAAACCTATGCCCAGCCCGGCTGAAACCAGCGCCAGCATGGTGGTGAATTCGCCCAGCTCGGAGCCGATCTGCAATTGCACGCCCCGATTGCGCAGGGCTTGAATCAGTTCGTCGTAGAACCCCGGTGCGTAGCGTCTGGCGAGGATAAACACCAGGACGTTGGCCAACGCTGTCGCCGGAATGCTGGCACAGGCTGCCAGCGGATGATCGCTCGGCAACGCGACCACGAAGGACTCTTGCAATACCACGCGGGTATGGATGCCAGCGATCACCGCCGGTAAACGCATCAGCCCGAAATCCAGCTGGCCATTGTGCAAGGCGCTGGCCTGATCCGGGCCGGGCATGTCCTTGAGTTCCAGTTCGATACGCGGAAAACGTGCATGCAAGGTGCGGATCAGGGTCGGCAAGAGTTCCGGCAGTACCGATGAGACAAAACCAAAGCGCACCCGGCCAATCTCCCCTCGCCCGCAGGCTTTGGCGACATCGCTGGCGTGGGCGGCTTGCTGCAGGGTGGCGCGCGCTTCGGGCAAGAAGATCGCGCCCACCTCAGTGAGCATCACCGAATGCCGATTGCGTTCGAACAGGCGCACGCCCAGCTCTTCTTCAAGCACCTTGATCTGCATGCTCAAGGCCGGTTGCACGATGGACAAACGGTGTGCGGCCCGCCCGAAATGCAGTTCTTCGGCCAGGGTGACAAAGGATCGCAGGTGCTTGATTTCCACTCTCAAACTCCAAACAAAAGGCACGCTGACACGTGGTTATCAGCGTTTTTGATCACGAGATCATCAATGACGATTGGACGCACTGCAAGGCCTGGGGTGAACTGGCTAAAACAAGATCATCTCTGTCACCCACAAAGCCTGCATCGACAGAGATAACACACAGGTGGAATACAGCATGTCCTTCAATTTCAGCAGCTTTCGACTGGATGGCCGTCGCGCCTTGATCACCGGCTCTGGCAAAGGCATTGGCCTTGAACTGGCACGCGGTCTGGGGGCTGCGGGCGCTACGGTGGTCATCAATGATCGCAATATCGATAAAGCCCGCGCTGTTTCCAGCCAATTACGCGATGAGGGGCTCAAGGCCGAGTTCGCGGTGTTTGATGTGACCCAACGCGAGCAACTGCTCGACGCGATCAACGCCTTTGAAGCCGAGACCGGGGCCATTGATATTTTGGTCAATAACGCGGGCATTCAGCGCCGTGCACCGTTGGAAACCTACGACGCCAACGACTGGCACGATCTGATGCGGGTCAATCTGGACGGTGTGTTCTATGTCTCGCAAGCGGTTGCGCGGCACATGATGGGTCGTGGGCGCGGCAAGATCATCAATATCTGCTCGGTACAAAGCGAGCTGGCACGCCCGACCATTGCGCCTTACGCCGCCTCCAAGGGCGCGGTGAAAATGCTCACCAAGGGCATGTGCGCCGAATGGGCACGCCACGGTATTCAGGCCAATGGCCTGGCGCCGGGCTACTTTGCCACCGAGATGAACCGCACACTGGTGGACAACCAGGAGTTCTCAGAATGGCTGTGCAAACGCACACCGGCCGGGCGCTGGGGCCGTGTCGAAGAACTGTGCGGCGCTGCCGTGTTCCTGGCCTCCCCGGCTTCGGATTTCGTTAACGGTCAAACGCTGTTTGTCGATGGAGGCCTGACCAGCGTCGTTTAAACCTGCATCTAAAAAAAACAATAACAGGGGGAACCCCATGAGCACTCTCAAAGAACCCGCACTGCCGCTGACAGGTGGCCGTGAGCAAACGGTCAAGGCCAAGGGCTTTGCGCCCAAACGCTGGCTGTACCTGATCCCGATCATTTTCATCACTTACAGCCTCGCCTATCTGGACCGGGCCAACTACGGCTTTGCCAGCGCTGCCGGGATCGAGCATGACCTGGGCATTACCAAAGGCATGTCCTCGCTGATCGGCGCGCTGTTTTTTCTCGGGTACTTTTTCTTCCAGGTGCCGGGGGCGATTTACGCGCAGAAATACAGCGTACGCAAACTGGTGTTCTGGAGCCTGATTCTGTGGGGCTTTTGCGCCATGGCCACGGGGCTGGTGACCAACATCCCGATGCTGATGTTCATTCGGGTGTCGCTGGGCATCGTCGAAGCGGCCGTGATGCCCGCCATGCTGATTTTTATCAGCAACTGGTTCACCCGCAAGGAACGCTCACGGGCCAACACTTTTCTGGTACTGGGCAACCCGGTGACGGTGCTGTGGATGTCGGTGGTGTCGGGCTACCTGATTCAGGCCTGGGGCTGGCGCGAAATGTTTGTCATTGAAGGCGCTCCGGCCGTGCTGTGGGCCTTCGTCTGGTGGCGCATGGCGCGTGACAAACCCGAGCAGGTCAACTGGCTGACGCAACAGGAAAAATCCCAGCTGGCCGCCACCCTGGCCGATGAACAGAAAGGCATGCCGCAAGTACGCAATTACCGCCAGGCCTTCACCAGCCCGGTGGTGATTCAGTTGTGCTGTGTTCACGCGCTGTGGAGCATCGGCGTGTACGGTTTCATCATGTGGCTGCCGAGCATCATCAAACAGGCAGCCGCAGCTGACATCGTCACCGTCGGCTGGTTGAGCGCGGTGCCCTACGTGGCCGCTGTCGCCGCTATGTTGGCGGTGTCCTGGGCCTCGGACAAATCCCAGCAACGCAAACACTTCGTCTGGCCGTTGCTGGCACTCGGTGCGCTGGCTTTCCTCGGCTCTTATCTGCTGGGTTCTGAGCATTTCTGGCTGTCGTTCGTGCTGTTGACGTTGGCCGGTGCCGCGCTGTACGCACCTTACGGGCCCTTTTTTGCGCTGATCCCGGAGATCCTTCCCGCTAACGTCTTCGGTGGTGCCATTGGCCTGATCAATGCGTGCGGGGCCTTGGGCGCCTTTGTTGGCTCATGGATCGTCGGCTACCTGATTGGCCTGACCGGCAACCCCGGTGCGGCTTACATCTTCATGTTCGCCGGGGTGCTGTCCTCAGCGATCTTGATGGCGTGGGTCAAAGTGCGTCGCTGATCGCCAGCACGCGCAGTATTAATTGCGAATTGTTCTCACACGAGTGACAGGCACGGATCGAATGTTATAAGGTAACGCAACTTATGACATTCACCTGCCTGTGATCTCTTCAATGCCAAACGCAATTCAAGCCCCGCCTTCAGGCCAACGCCTGCTCTCCATCGACGCCCTTCGGGGCCTGGTGATCATCTTCATGCTGCTGGACCACGTGCGCGAGACGTTCTTTTTGCATCGCCAGGTGGCCGACCCTATGAACATTGATGTGACTGACCCCGCCTTGTTTTTCAGCCGGACCCTGGCCCACTTGTGCGCTCCGGTGTTTGTCTTGCTGACCGGGTTGTCGGCATTTCTGTACGGTGAAAAATACCAGGGCACCCGCGACGTCTCGGCTTTTCTGTTCAAGCGCGGGCTGTTTCTGGTAGTGCTGGAATTCACCCTGGTGAACTTCGCCTGGACCTTCCAGTTCCCGCCAAGCGTGATTTACATGCAGGTCATTTGGGCCATCGGCGTCAGCATGATTGCCCTGGCCGCGCTGGTTTGGTTGCCCCGCCCGCTGCTTCTGCTGCTCGCCGTGGTGATCATTGCCGGGCATAACCTGCTGGACAACGTGCACTTTGCCGCAGGTTCTGCGATGCATGTGCCCTGGGCGATTTTGCATGATCGCGGCTGGATCGAGTTTTCGGACAACCTGCGTTTGCGCACATCGTATCCGGTGCTCCCGTGGATCGGGGTCATCGCGCTGGGCTACTGCCTGGGGCCGTGGTTCGCACGCTCTGCCTCAGCAGCCTTGCGTCAGCGTTTTCTGCTGCTTGCGGGCACTGGCGCCCTGCTCGGCTTTGTCGCCCTGCGTTTGATCAATGGTTATGGCGAGGCGCAATGGGTGGGCTACAGCAACGTAACGCAAACCCTGATGAGCTTTTTCAACATCACCAAATACCCGCCTTCGCTGCTGTTTCTCACCTTGACCCTGGGTGTCGGCCTGCTGCTGTTGCTCGGCTTTGAACGCGCCGGCCAGCAACGCTGGATCCGCACCCTGGCGGTGTTTGGCGCCGCGCCGATGTTCTTCTACCTGCTGCACCTGTACGTGCTCAAAGTGCTGTACCTGATCTGCGTGGGCCTGTTTGGGTTAAATCAGGGCGATTTCTTCGGTTTCGACGGCATCGGCGCCGTGTGGCTGACGGCTATTTTGCTGGCCGCGGCGCTGTATCTGCCGGTGCGCTGGTTTGCCGGTCTCAAGGCCCGTCGCCGAGATGTTTCATGGCTGAAATACTTCTAATGCGGACGGCGCGGCGTGTTGCTCTAACATGCCGCGCATCCCGCGTTTGGGACCCAGACTCTATGGATAACCAGATATGCGTATTTCATCCCTGACCGTGCTGTTGACCACTTCCCTGCTTGCCCCTGCTGCCATGGCCGAGACCCATGAAGTCAAAATGCTCACTCGCAGCCCGACCGCCGGCATGGTCTACGACCCGGATTACCTGCAGATTGCCCCCGGTGATACGGTCAAGTTCGTGGCGGCGCAAAGCGGCCATAACGCAGCGACCTTACCGGCCATTTGGCCAGAAGGCGTTCCGACTTTTGTGGGCAAGATTGATCAGGAAATCGAACAGACCTTCAAGGTGCCAGGCCTCTATGGCATTCAGTGCACGCCGCATCTGGCCATGGGCATGGTGATGCTGATTCAAGTGGGCGAACCACCAGCCGAGGCGCCAGTTTTGCCTGCGTCACTGCCCAAGCGTGCGCTCGACCGCATGAATGCCGCCCTCGCCCGACAGGCCGCGCCATGACCGCCATACGTACCCGCTCAGCCATTTTGCTGGCCCTCGCCAGCCCCGCAAGCATGGCCGATTCGGCCCAGTCCCAGGCCAATGGCTTTATCGAAGACAGCACCTGGGCTGTGCTCAATCGCAGCGTCTACGACCGCCGCGATTACCAGCACGGCAGTAGCAACAGCAGCGCACGTAATGCCTACAAAACCAGGGCTGAACGCAACGATTACGCCGAGGAATGGGCGTACGGCCTGATGGGCACGTTGCAGTCAGGTTTCACCCAGGGGCTGATCGGTGTCGGCGTCGATGCCCACGCCTACCTCGGGGTCAAACTGGACAGTGGCGGTGGTCGTGCGGGCAAGGCCCGGTTGCTGGGGCTGGATAACGAGGGCTACCCCAAGGACGACTACGCCCGGGGCGGCGCCGCGATCAAGCTGCGCATGTCGAACACGGTGCTGTCGTACGGCGAGCAGCGGGTCAAGACCCCGGTATTCAGCTCATCCGACAGCCGCCTGCTGCCCGAGACCGCCACCGGGCTGTTTGTGACCAGCAACGAGTTCAATGCCCTGAAAATGGTCGGCGGGCACTTCACCGGCAGTACCGATCGCAACGCCAGCAGCCATAACCAGGAGTTTGTGGTGAACTACTCCAACGGCCGCAAAGGCGACGCGTTCGACCTTGCGGGTGTGGTCTATACCCCCAGCAAACAACTGAGCACCAGCCTTTATACGTCTCGCTATGAAAACACCTGGAACCAGCAATACGTGGGCGCCCTGTTCAACCAGCCGCTTGATGAAAAGCGCTCGCTGGCATTCAACTTCAACCTCTATCGCACCACCGATGAAGGCAAGGCGCTGTCGGGCACCATCAACAACACCACCTGGAGCTTGATGAGCACCTATGCCCAAGGCCCGCACAGTTTCAGCCTCGGGTACCAGAAGGTGCATGGCGACACGCCGTTCGACTACGTGACCCGTGGCGCGATCTTTATCAGCAACGCCGTGCAACTGTCTGACTTCAATGCGCCGAACGAACAATCGTGGCAAGCCCGCTACGATCTGGACATGTCGCCCTGGAACCTGCCGGGTTTGATGTTCAGTGCCGCCTATGTGCGCGGCAGCCAGATCAACGGCACGCAGGTTGATCCTAAAGGCGGCTATGCCTATTTGGGGTATGGCAAAGGCGGCAAACACTGGGAACGTGATCTGGAAGCGCGCTATGTGGTGCAAAGTGGCGCGGCCAAAGGCACCACCCTGTCACTGCGCTATAACGTGCATCGTGGCAATGCGGCGCAAGCAGAGCTGGACGCTGACCAGCTGCGGGTCGCGGTGGAATACCCGCTGACGGGGAGGTTTTAAGCAGAATCTGTAGGAGCGAGCTTGCCTCGCGATCTGGTGATTTAAAAGATCGCGAGGCAAGCTCGCTCCTACGGTTTGATGAGGGGGGATTAGTGCGCGGTGCCGTGATCGTGCATGTCCATTTCCATGTGCATCGTGTTCAGCGCACGTGCCTGGGCTTTGACTTCGATCGACTCTTTGGTGCCTTTGGCATCTTCGACAATCAAGGTCAGCGGCACGTGATCACCGTCTTTGATCTGACCTGTCAGGTCCATCAGCATCACGTGATAACCCTCGGGTTCGATGTTGACGGTCTTGCCGGCCGGCAATGCCACGAAAGGAACAGCGTGCATGCTCATGACGTCGTTCTTCATGGTCGACTCATGAATCTCAACGGTCTTGGCCACCGCGGATTTGACCTCAACCAGCTTGCTGTCGGCGCTCGCGGTGATGTGCATAAAGGCACCGGACGAAGGCTGGCCAGGAACAGTCGCGCGCACCCAGGCGTCATCGACAACGGTCTGCGCAGAAACGTTAAGGCTCAAGCCGAGCAACGACAGCAACATCAAGCGATTTACAGTTTTCATAAGACGGGCTCTTTCAAAGGAAGCGGAGATCAGCAGACCGACATCACCGTCAGCAGGTCTTCGGTGCACTGCTTGGCCGTCAGTGAAGGCGACAAGCCCAAACGCAGTACGCCACGCGTATCAAACACGAAGCTGGTGGCCGTGTGCGACAGGGTGTACGACGATCCGGTCGGGATCTTTTCGTAGAACACCTTGAACTCTTTGGCCGTGGCAGCGGTTTCTTCGAGGGTGCCAGACAACGCAATAAAGCTTGGGTCGAAGGCTTTGACATAGGCATCGAGCATTGCCGGCTTATCGCGTTCCGGGTCCAGGGTGATGAACACCACCTGCAAACGATCGCCGTCCGGGCCCATCATTTTCTTGATTTGCGCAGCGCGGGCCAATGCGGTCGGGCACACGGCCGGGCATTGGGTAAAACCGAAGAAAATCATCGGCATCATTCCGCGAAAGCTGCCGAGCATCATCTCGTTGCCTTCAGCGTCGCGAAGCTTGAACTTGCGGCCCAGAATCTCGTTGCTGAGGTCTTTGCCGTATTTGTACGACAAACCGCTGCCGGGGTCACAACCGGCCAGCAAGCCGAGACTGAGCAAGCCAAGACCGGCAACGACATGGCGGCGAGTCAGTAATGCATTCATGTCAGGTTCCTTTAAGCGGTCTGGCCCATAAGCCTGACCTTTGCCCTGCGCAGTCAGCACAGGTGTGCGCATGACTCGACCAATGGATCCGCCATTAGCAGCAGCGCACGATTGCTGTGGGGTAAACGCGTTTCATGGGCGCTGAATCTACCACTGTCACGCCCCTGTCGCACGGCAGGCACGCCCCGTTGTGGTGCGCATATAAGCCCAACGCCAGCAAATCCGGGCAACGTGGCGGCGGTGCGACAAATCGACTCAGGTAGACTGCTCACCCCCTGGTCGTCATAAGCGCCGCAGTGGCGATCAGGTTAATTAATGTAAAGGCGCGTGAAGTTTGGCTTTTTGACGCAAGAGAGAATCTATATCATTTGCCTTTAAGTTTGCACGGACGCCGACACTTCTCTCACTCTGCGCGGAATTCTGATGCCGACCACCCTCGCCCCGTTTCGTTTGACTTCACTGGCTGCCACCTTGCTTGGCCTGCTGGGTACCTCGCTGTGCAGCGTGGCTGCTGCCGATCAGGCCCCGTCCTCCGTGCTGACCCTGGACAGCACGGCCATTTCAGCCGATGAGTTACCCAAGAACGCCCTGCCAACCGTGTTCAGCGGCGGCCAGGTCGCACGGGGTGGTGAGCTTGGCGTGCTGGGCAATCAGGACATGATGGATGTGCCGTTCACTATGTCGAGTTACACCGCGCAACTGATCGAAGACCAGCAAGCAGAAAACATCGGCGATGTGCTGCTAAACGATTCATCGGTGCGCCAGTCCTTTGGCTACGGCAACGCGGCGCAGATTTTTGTGATTCGGGGCTTGCCTCTGAACAGTGACGATATTTCTTATAACGGCTTGTATGGCGTATTACCGCGCCAGGTGATCAGTACCGACAGTCTTGAGCGGGTTGAAGTGTTCAAGGGCCCCAATGCCTTTATTAATGGCGTAACTCCGACCGGCTCAGGCGTCGGCGGTGGCATCAACTTGCAGCCAAAGCGTGCCCAGGATACCCCGACCAGGCGCTTTAGCACCGATATCTCCAGCAGCGGCCGCGTGGGTGAACATCTCGATTTGGGCCAGCGCTTTGGCGACAACAATGAATTTGGCGTGCGCATGAACATCGCCCAGCGCGAAGGCGATACTGCCATCGACGATGAAAACCAGCGCACCAAGCTGTTTGCCCTGGGGCTAGATTACCGGGGTGATCGCTTGCGGCTGTCGACCGATTTTGGCTATCAAAAACAGCGCATCAATGGCAATCGCAACACGGTGTATATCCCCGCCACATTGACCGGCATCCCCCACGCCCCGGATGCCGACACCAATTACAGCCAGAAGTGGACCTTCACCGAGCTGGAGGACACCTACGGCATGGCCCGTGGCGAATATGACCTCAACGACCAGTGGACCCTGTATGCCGCCGCCGGGGCCAAGCACACCCGCGAAGTAGGCAACTATTCCACCCCGACCCTGCGCAGTACCGCAGGCGCGACCACCGCTTCAAGCATGTTTGTCGCCCATGATGAAGACAACCGCAGCGCCATGGCCGGCCTGCGCGGCACGTTGCAAACCGGCCCGGTGAGCCATCAAATCAACCTCGGGGTGACGGGTATCTGGACCGAGCAACGCTCGGCATATGAGTTGAGTGGCAGTTTCGCCAACGACTTGTACCACCCGATAGACGTGGCCAAGCCGACGGTTTACCCGTACGTGGGCGGCGATATCAACGACCCGGGCATCGTCGGCAAGACCATCAACCGCAGCATGGCGATTTCCGACACCCTGGGCTTTATGGACGACCGTATTCTGGTCACCTACGGTCTGCGTCGGCAAAACCTGAAAGTCGACGGCTGGAGCTACGCCGGCGCGCGCACGGCCACCTATGACGAGTCCATCACCACGCCGGTCTACGGCATCGTCCTCAAGCCATGGGAACACGTGTCGCTTTACGCCAACAGCATCGAAGGTCTGGCCAAGGGCCCGACCGCTCCGGCAACCGCTGGCGGTGCTGAAGTGACAAACCGCGGGCAGGCCTTTGCGCCTGCACGCTCCAAGCAAGTCGAAGCAGGGATCAAGTACGACAAGGGCACCTTTGGCGCGAGTTTTGGGGTGTATCGCATCGAACAGCCCAGCGACGGCTATGTTGACGCGCAAAACACCTACGTCCGCCAAGGCACCCAGCGTAATCGCGGGATTGAGCTGAACATCTATGGCGAGCCACTGGACGGCTTGCGTTTGCTGGCCGGTGCGACCGTGATGGACACCGAACTCAGCGGCACCAACAACGGCGCCAACAATGGCAATCGGGCGATCGGCGTGCCGAACTTCCAGTACAACCTGGGTGCCGACTGGGATGTACCGGGGCTTGAGGGCGTCGCGTTGAATGGGCGCATGCTGCGCACTGGCGGCCAATACGTCGATGCAGCCAACACCCAGAGCATCCCGGCCTGGAACCGCTTTGACCTGGGTGCACGTTACAGCTTCGAGGTTGAGCAGCGCGCCGTGACACTGCGGGCCAACCTGGAGAACGTCACCAACACCCGTTACTGGGCATCGGCCAATGGCGGCTACCTGAGCCAGGGCGAACCGCGCGCACTGAAAGTCTCGGCTACGGTCGACTTTTAACAAAGCTCCACCCTCTTTGTAGGAGCTGCCGCAGGCTGCGATCTCTTGACTTTCAACATCAAAAATCGTAGTCCGCTGCCGTTCCAGCCACTTTGCGTTTTTTCACATTGAGTTCACCTCCCATCCACCCGCAGCCCTCTAACGTGCCTTTAAACACACACGGCGCGATGCAGATTCAGCTCAGCGTAAGGTTGAGATCGCTAACATCAGCGATTGAAAGTAGCCGTCTAGTGATCCCCTATCTCCTCAGGCCAACCCTGAATGACCGTTATCCAACGCTGGACCTCAGAACACCGGGCGCTGCTGCTGTTGGTGGGTGACAGCGCTGCCCTGATGGCCTGGCTGGATAAAACCAGCGGCCATCACTTTGATCTAAAACGCACCTTGATCTTCGCCCAGCACCGCAGCGGCGACCCGTTGCCGCTGGGCTATTTGAGCGTGGATCATCAGGTGGTCAGCAGCCAGGTCGATAACGGCGACCGCCTGCTGCGCCGCCGCGAGACTGAAAGCGTCGCGTATATTCCCGCCGGGGGCGGGAGCTTGTAGCTGACCGCTGGATTCAAAGAATCCTGTACAACAGACGTTCGATTCGAACCCGGCTGACGCGGCGCAGGAACTTGGCCACGGCGGGCGGGTAGTCCGTCAGGGTATCAAGATCTTTGAAGTGATCGATGCGCTGGGTGTGGGCGAAGATCGCTTCCAGTTCCTTGCGCCGGGGTTCGAGCAATTCGCGACGCGGGTCGTCGATCAGCAGGCCGTTTTCCAGGTCCAGGCGGAACGCTCGCGGGTTAAGGTTGTTGCCGGTCAGCAAGGTGTAGCGGTCATCAACCCACATGCCTTTGAGGTGATAGGTGTTGTCACCGTCACGCCACAGGTGCAGGTTGAGCAAGCCGCTGTCGATCTGGCGCTGATGGCTTTTGGCAAAACGGCGCAAGCTCAGTTCGTACAGGTAAGGCAACGCCGCGATCACCCTGAACGGTTCACTCGGCGGGATATAGAAGTCGTTGGCAGTCTTGTCACCGACCACGATGTCGATCTTCACCCCACGCTCCAGCGCACGGTTGATCTCGCGGGTGACGGGCAATGGCAAGTTGAAATACGGCGTGCAAATGGTCAATTGCTGCTGGCTGCTGGCAATCAGCTCGCACACTACCCGGTTCAGCGGGTTGTTTTTGCCAACGCCCAGCAGCGGGCTGACGGACAGGCCAAAGTGCCCGACCGTGCCGTGTGTGGTGTCGTAACTGGCTTTTTTCAGGTGGCTGCGCAAGTTGCCGATGGCGCTGCGCAGGCTGCGCGTTGTCGGCAATGACGGCAGATCCAGACGGTGCACGGCCTTGGCTTCAATCAAGTCATGCTGCACAAAGTGCTGCATGGAATCCGCCAGTGCCTTGTTGTGCAGCACGTGATAACGGTCGTAGCGGTACTTGTCCAGCTTGTGCAAATACACGTTGTTCAGGCTGGCGCCGCTGTAGATCACGCAATCGTCGACAATAAAGCCCTTGAGGTGCAGCACCCCGAACAGTTCACGGGTTTGCACCGGCACGCCGTAAATCGGCACCTCGCTGTCGTGAGCCGCCGTTTGTGCCTGATACCAGGCCGCGTTGCCGGGCTGCTTGCCCGCGCCAATCAGCCCGCGTTGTGCCCGCAACCAGTCAACCACCACCGCAATTTCAAGTTCAGGACGTGCCGCTTTGGCAGCGTGCAAGGCGTCGAGAATTTCCTGACCGGCTTCGTCCTGTTGCAGGTACAAGGCCACCAGCGTGATCCGATGACGAGCGCCAGCGATATGCGCCAGCAGGCTGCGCCGGAACTCGGCAGCGCTGGGCAAAATGCTGAACGCATCGGCAGACAATGGAAAACTGCGCAGTTTGGGCAACAAGGAACGTTTGAAGAGCGACGGCATAGGGCTCGCAAGGGTCGAATGCAAAAGACCGCACAGCTTACACGATTCTTGGCAACTGCATTAACTGTAGGAGCGAGCTTGCCTCGCGATCTTTTTAAAGATCAAAAGATCGCGAGGCAAGCTCGCTCCTACAGAGGGCCGGTAGCGGTTACAGGGAGCGCAAGGTCAACAAACGGGCGATGTCGCGGGCGCGGTCGGTGAGCAATTGCGCAGCCTGGGCGCAGGCGTCTTCGAGGCTCATCGGGCCGCTGGTCAAGGCGAAGGCAGCGTGGATGCCATGGGCATAAAGGGCCTGATAGCCATCGCCCAACGTACCGGCCAAAACCACCACTGGCACGCCGTGGGCCTGGGCGATACGGGCAACACCAAACGGGGTTTTGCCACGCAGGGTCTGCGCATCAAAACGCCCTTCCCCGGTGATCACCAGGTCTGCGCCCTTGACCGCTTCGGACAAACCAACCAACTCGGCGACCACCTCGACCCCGGCACGAAATTGCGCGCCAAAGAAGGCTTTTGCGGCAAAACCAAGCCCGCCCGCAGCACCCGAACCCGGCTCATCACGCACATCCTTGGGCAAGATCTTGGCGCACTGATCGGCAAAGTGCCCGAGGGCTTGATCCAGCAGGCGCACTTGCTCAGGCGAGGCGCCCTTTTGCGGTCCAAAAATGGCGGACGCGCCATGCTCGCCGCACAGCGGGTTGTTGACGTCTGCCGCGATTTCAAAACGCACGTCATTCAAACGCGGGTCCAGACCAGCCAGGTCAATGCGTGCGACGTTGGCCAAGGCCAGGCCACCATGGTCCAGAGGTTGGTCCTGGGCATCGTACAAACCCAGACCCAACGCTTGCAGGGCACCGGCACCGGCGTCGTTGGTGGCGCTGCCGCCGATGGCCAGGATGATGCGCCGGGCTCCGGCATCCAGCGCGGCCTTGATCAACTCGCCGGTACCGTACGTGCTGCTGATGCAGGCGTCGCGCTCACTGCGGGCGACCAACTGCAAGCCGCTGGCCTCGGCCATTTCAATAATTGCGGTGCGGCTGTCTGGCAGCCAGCCCCAGTTGGCCTCGACCGCAGCACCCAAAGGGCCTTGCACGCGATTACGTCGCAGTTGCCCGTTACCGGCGGCGACAATCGCATCTACCGTCCCTTCGCCACCATCGGCCATGGGGCACGTGATCAACTGCGCATCCGGCAGCACATCGCTGAATCCGGCAGCAATGGCATCGGCGACTTTTTCAGCGCTCAGGCTGTCTTTGAACGAGTCGGGGGCAATCACGATTTTCATGGGGCGAATCTCCAGTTCTTATGCCTTCCATGCTGCCAGTAATCAGCTGCAAACACGCCGGTCTGGTGCACAAGCAATCACAGGGTTTGTTGTTCATTTCTACAACCGTAGCTGTGCAAGCTAGCTGTGTGGCAGCAATTGCACCCCCAGGTACAGCGCCAGCATGCCATTGAGGCTTAACGGATCGACCCCGCTCAACTCGGCAATACGCTCCATGCGGTAGCGCAGGCTGTTGCGGTGGATGCCCAGCGCATCGGCACATGGCTGGCTCTGGCCGTCGTGTTCGCACCAACTGCGCAAGGTTGAAATCAGTTGGCCGTTACTGTCTTTGGCCACCACTTTGTGCAGCGGCCCCAACAGCTCTTCGAGAGCATCATCGTTGCGATGGCGCCACAACATCACCGGCAAGCGATAACGGTTGAGCGTCAAGACACGGGTCTGTGGCAACACATCCCGCCCATAAGCCAGCAAGTCCCCGACCCGTCGATAACAGCGGCGCAAACCCTTCAAGCCATCAGCCTGACCGCCTGCGGCAACGCGCAAGACGTTCCAGCCCAGGCCATCAAGGCGTTCAAGCAAGCGCACGTCATCCAGCACGGTGGTCGAGGGGCGACACCACAACAACGAACCGGTGGCCGGGGTTACGCACCAGCTGTCCGGGTAGCGAGCCTGCAACCAGGCGCTCAAGGCTTCGGCGCTTTGCCCGGAACCCAGTTCAAACAAAAACGGAATGCGTGATAGCTGTGGCTTAAGCCCTAACTGTTGGGCTTCATCAATCAGCCGGGGCGAGTCGCCCGCATCACTGAGCAATAAAGCCACCAGGTCATCGCAACGCTGCCGCCGCCATTGTTGCTCTGCCTGCTGGTGACGCTGGCCCACGAGCATTTCAGCGGTCATGCGCACCAGCTCGGCATAGGTGCGCAACAGTTCTGGCTCGCCGGTCAGCCCGAGCACGCCAATCAGGCGCTGGTCGAGCAATAACGGCAGGTTGATACCCGGCTGCACGCCTTTGAGGTGCTTGGCCGTTTGCGTGTCAATCTCGACCACCCGTCCGTTGGCCAGGACCAGTTGTGCACCTTCGTGCCGTGTATTAATGCGCTCTGGCTCACCGCTGCCTAGAATCAGGCCCTGGCTGTCCATCACGTTTACGTTGTACGGCAAAATGGCCATCGCTCGATCAACGATGTCCTGCGCCAGATCATGATCCAGTTCAAACATGGGGTGACAATCCTTGGAAACATTTGTTCATGGGCACAGGCGGCTGGCCAAAAGACTGTGCATTGGCACAAAGACAGCAACGCCGAGGTGACCGAGACTCATGCAGCGATCAACGTTAACCTCGGATCGTGAAAAAACATAATAAAGAGAGACAAAAGATGTCACAGAGCGCCAACACGACGCTGACCAGCGATGACGACAAAAACGCCATCTACAAGCGCATCACCCTGCGTTTGATCCCCTTTATCTTCATCTGCTACCTATTCAACTACCTCGACCGGGTCAACGTTGGATTTGCCAAGCTGCAGATGCTCGACGCACTCAAGTTCAGCGAAACCGTATACGGCCTGGGCGCCGGTATTTTCTTTATCGGCTATGTGCTCTGCGGCGTACCGAGCAATCTGGCGCTGACCCGCTTCGGCCCACGGCGCTGGATTGCGGTGATGATGATCACCTGGGGCCTGCTCTCGACCTGCCTGATGTTCGTCACCACGCCAACTCAGTTCTACGGCCTGCGTCTACTCACCGGCGCCGCCGAAGCCGGCTTCTTCCCCGGCGTGGTGCTGTACCTCTCGCAGTGGTTCCCGACCTTCCGCCGTGGTCGCATCATGGCGTTGTTTATGTCGGCCATTCCGGTGTCCGGATTGCTCGGCGGGCCTTTCTCCGGGTGGATTCTCAGCCACTTCGCGGCGGGCCAGGGTGGTCTGGCAGGCTGGCAGTGGATGTTTCTGCTGCAAGGGATTCCGACCGTGCTGCTGGGTGGCCTGGCGATTTTCCTGTTGAGCGACAGCTTCGCCAATGCCAAATGGCTGAGCGCCCACGAGCGCGCAGTACTGGAAGCCGACCATCAACTGGACGCCGCCAACCGGCCCTCCACGGCAACTGATTCGCTGCTGGCGGTGTTCAAGAACCCGGCCATCTGGGCGTTTGGCTTGATTTACTTCTGCATTCAGAGTGGCGTGTACGCGATCAACTTCTGGCTGCCGTCGATCATCAAAAACCTGGGCTTCAATGACGCCCTGGTCATTGGCTGGATCAGCGCCATCCCCTACTTGCTGGCAGCAGTATTCATGCTGCTGGTAGGCCGTTCTGCCGACCTGCGCAAAGAGCGGCGCTGGCACTTGGTGGTGCCGATGCTGATGGGGGCAATCGGGCTGATCATTGCGGTCAACTTCGCCACCCAACCGGCCATTGCGATTTTGGGCCTGACCATCGCGACCATGGGCGCATTGACCGGCCTGCCGATGTTCTGGCCGGTGCCGACCGCCCTGCTCAGCGCCGGTGCCGCAGCGGGTGGCCTGGCCTTGATTAACTCGATGGGGCAGATGGCGGGCTTCTTGAGCCCTTACCTGGTCGGTTTTGTCAAAGATGCGACCGGCTCTACGGACGTGGCCTTGTACATGCTGGCTGCCGTGATTGTCGGTGGCAGCCTGCTGGCCTTGCGCATGACCCGGGGCATGACCAACGCTTGATGTTCATAACGTTGCCACGCGATCTTTTTGATTTTTAAGATCAAAAGATCGCGAGGCGAGCTCGCTCCTACGGGTTAGAACTCGATATCCAGCTGTTCAACCACGTTGAACAGCTCGTCTACCAGGCAACCGACGCGCCATTTGTCGAAGGTCAGGCACGGATGTGAAGTACCAAAGCTGATGATGTCGCCGATGGTCAGCTCAATGCCTGGAGCAACGGTCATAAAGGCATGCTGATCCATCACGGCGGTGACCCGGCATTCGCTGACGTTATCGCCAAACGCAGGCACTACGCCTTCGCGGTAACGTTTTAGCGGCATCGGCAAGCCCGCATCGTAGGCCACATCACGTTTGCCCAAGGCAACAACGGCAAAGCCCGGCTCGGGCAGCGATTGCACGTGGGCCCAGACTTCCAGCGCCGGACGCAGACCTTCGTGCAGATCGCTGCGCCGATCCAGCACGCAGCATTGCGCCTCTTTGTAAATGCCGTGATCGTGAACCACGTAGCTGCCGGGGCGCAGCACGCTGAGGAATCGCCCGCTGGCCGACTCGGCGGCGAACGCTTCGGCAATCAAGTCATACCAGGCAGACCCCGACGCCGTGATAATCGGTTTATCGAGGGCAAAGGCGCCGTCTTTTTGCAGATGCAGGGCCAAACGCACCAGCGACGCTGCAAAAGCACGAATCTCGCTGATCGCTGTGTCACCACGAATCACCCCTTCGTAGCCTTCGATGCCAGTCAACGCCAGCGCTGGCTGGGCGTTGATCGCCGCCGCTAAAGCCAGCACTTGCTCCTCTGTGCGACAGCCGCAACGCCCGCCAACCACGCCGTACTCGATCATCACGTTGAGACGCTGGCCGCGCTCGGCAAAGAACGCGCCCAAGGCCGCGACGTTGTCCGGGTGATCCACCATGCAGTAGAACTCGAACGCCGGGTCCGTTTGCAGCTCGGCTATCAGTGCCATGTTCGGCTGACCCACCAACTGGTTGGCCATCAGCACGCGGCGTACGCCGGCGGCATAGGCCGCACGGGTTTGCACCGCAGTGCCCAAGGTAATGCCCCAGGCGCCCTGCTCCAACTGGCGGCGAAACAAGGCCGGGGCCATGCTGGTTTTGCCGTGGGGGGCCAGCACTGCGCCGCTGCGGGTCACGAAGTCCTGCATCCAGCGAATGTTATGTTCCAGCGCCGCACGGTGGATCACCAGCGCAGGCAAGCTCACGTCACGCAGCAGATTGTCGGCACGTTTGCCAGCGCCCTTTGGCACCAGCGCAGTATTGAGTGGCATCGGTATACCTCGTGTGTCAGACCTTGGCTTTGTAGGCGATGCAGTCGATCTCGACCTTGCAATCGACCATCATCATGGCCTGAACGCAGGCGCGGGCCGGGGCATGTTCGCTTTTGAAATACGACGCAAAGACCTTGTTGAAGCTCCAGAAATAACGCGGGTCTTGCAGCCAGACTCCGGCACGCACCACATCTTCCAGGCCGTAACCGGCTTCTTCGAGAATCGCGATGAGGTTTTGCATGGTCTTGTGGGTTTGCTCAACAATCCCGCCGTTGATGATTTCACCGTTTTCCATGGCCACCTGACCCGACACGTGCAGCCAGCCATCGGCCTCTACAGCGCGGGCAAATGGCAAGGGTTGACCACCGGCGCCCACAGCGCCAGTACCGTAACGTTTGATGCTCATAAGCAGGGCTCGGTTAGTGAACAGGCAGGCAGTGTGGCACACGCCACGCCATCAGCCCAATTGCCACCAACCGGGCAGCAGTTGCTGCACCTTGGGCTCGGCATAGCGGTCATCGATCAAGAACAGCGTGCCTTGGTCGCTTTGGGTACGGATCACGCGCCCGGCGGCCTGGACGACTTTTTGCAGGCCAGGATAGAGATACGTGTAGTCATACCCCGCGCCAAACAGCCCGGCCATGCGCTGTTTGATTTGCTCATTGACCGGGTTCAATTGCGCCAGCCCAAGGGTGGCGACAAATGCACCGATCAGCCGCGCGCCCGGCAAGTCGATGCCCTCGCCAAACGCACCGCCCAGCACCGCGAAACCTACCCCTTGGCTGGCCAAGGTGAATTGATCAAGAAAGCCTTGGCGCGCGGCTTCGTCCATGCGTCGTGATTGCAACCACTGCGGCACCTGCGGATGGCGTTCGGCGAGCAACTCTGCAACCTGTTGCAGGTAGTCAAAACTGCTGAAAAACGCCAGATAGTTGCCGGGGCGTTGCGCGAACTGGGCCGCGATCAATTCGACGATAGGCGCCAGGGACGCTTCGCGGTGCACATAGCGGGTCGAGATCTGGCTGACAACCTGCACTTTGAGTTGCTGTGCACTGAACGGCGATTCGACATCGATCCAGACCGTATCGGCAGGCAACCCCAGCAGGTTGGCGTAGTAAGGGCGCGGGCTCAGGGTGGCAGAAAACAAAACGTTACTTTGCGCGCTGGCCAGGCGCGGGCCGATGAATCCCGCTGGGACAATGTTGCGCAGGTTGAGCTGTGACACACGTCGCCGGCCAGCATCGCGCACGCTGACGTCGAACAAAAAGTGCTGGTCAAACAGCTCTGCGACCCGGTTGAACTGCAGGGCTTCGAAATAGAAGGCTTGCAGGTTGCCGGTCAGCCCTTGCGGATGATCGTTGAGGTAGTCACCGATTGCCGTTATACAGCCCGACAACGCGCTGAGCCATTTAGCCGGCAGTTGCGGATGCACTTGATAAGGCCCGTTTTGTTCCTTGTGCAGCGCATTCCATTCACGATTGAGGCGCTTGAACGACTTGTCGAGCGGCGCCGGAGCGTTTTGCCGAACGCTGTTGAGGGTGTGTTGATCGAGGCTGGCGCTGTACATCTGGCGCGCCCGCTCCACCAGGTTATGGGCTTCGTCGACCAGCGTCGCGACCCGCCATTGATTGGCTTGGGCCAGGCCGTAGAGCAAGGCCGTAAAGTCGAAATAGTAGTTGTAATCGGCAATCACCAGATCAGCCCAGCGGGCCATTTCCTGGCTCAGGAAGTACGGGCACACCTGATGGTCCAGGGCGACGTTGCGCAGTGTCTGCTGGTCCAGCGGTGACTGGGCAACGGCCGCCTGACGCGCAGCGGGCAGGCGATCATAAAAACCCTTGGCCAACGGACAGGAATCGCCATTACAGGCGTTTTCGGGGTACTCACAGGCCTTGTCCCGCGCCACCAGTTCCAGCACGCGAAACGGGCTCTGCGAGCCCACCGGGTACAGCACTTGTGCAGCATCCAGCGCCAATTTGCGGCCGGGCGTCTTGGCGGTCAGGAACATCAGCGTGTCGAGTTGTTGCTTGGGCATGGCCTTGATCAAGGGGAACAAGGTGCCTATGGTTTTGCCGATGCCGGTGGGTGCCTGGGCCATCAGGCAACGACCGCCGCTGGCGGTTTTATACACGGCCTCTGCCAGGCTGCGTTGCCCGGTACGAAATTGCGCATGGGGGAATGCCAACTGCTGCGCCGCCTCATCACGGGCCTGACGATGGCGCATCTCTTGTTCGGCCCAGTTCAGGAACAGCGAGCATTGCTGATTGAAGAACTGTTCGAGGTCGGCGGCCTTCCAGGTTTCTTCGACTCGTGTTTCTTTCTCGCTAACGATATCGAAGTACACCAGCGCCAGATTCACCTGGGGCAGTTGCAGGCTTTGACACAGCAGCCAGCCATACACCCGGGCCTGAGCCCAGTGCAATTGCCGATGGTTGGCGGGGATCGAGGCAAAGTCGCCGCGAAAGGTTTTTACCTCTTCAAGCACATTACCTTGCGGGTCGTAACCGTCGGCACGACCGCGCACGGTCAAGCTCTGGTACTGCCCTTCAAGGCTCACCTCGGTTTGATACCCGGCACTGCGCCGTGAAGCCACCGTACGATGCCCGGCAATACCCTGCTGGGCCGTGGGCGACGGGGTAAATCGCAAGTCAAGGTCGCCGACCTTGGCCGTGAACTCGCACAAGGCGCGCACTGCCACGCGATAACTCAAGGGCTCAGGTCCTGCCATTGCACGTAACACACCGTGACCGGCATCTGATGTTGCTCGCACAGCGCGAGCCAGCGCAGCTGGTTGTCTTGCAGGCGGTCACCGGGGCCTTTGACTTCGATCATGCGGTAAGCCTTTTGCGCGGGCCAGAACTGAATCAGGTCAGGCATGCCGGCACGATTGGTTTTGATGTCTTGCAACAAACGCTTGAACCAGACTTTCAAATGTTCAGGCGGCAAGCACAGCAAGGCATCGTCCAGCAGGCTTTGGCTGACATAGTCCCAGGCCACAAAAGGTGACTGCACGCCGAACTTGGCGGCGTAGGTGGCGCGTATGGTGTGTTGGTATTGCAGGCTGTCCAACTGCGCCAGGCAGGCGTCGAACAAGTCTGCACGCCTGGAAAAGAAATCTTGATCGAGCAAATCGGCCGGGCCGCTTTGATAAGGGTGAAAAAACGCACCCGGCAGCGGTGTGAAAATCGCCGGCCAGCACAGCAAGCCGAACAGACCGTTGATCAAGGTATTTTCGACGTAGTAAACCGGTGTTTCAGGCGCTTGCAGGTGGTTGACCACTTTGAACTCGACCGACAGGGGTTCATCGCGATCAAGGCTCAGGTCCAGGCGCTCGATCGGTTGCGCCTTGGGTCGTTCCAGCGCCGCCAGGCCCAGCTTGCGGCGCAAACGGGGCAGCATGCGCAGCAATTGCTGTTGCTCAGCGTCGGTAAAAGGCGCATCCGCATCGGGCTCGGTCAACGCCATGGCTTGTTCAAACTCACCCAGCAGCTCAAGCACCCGAACCATGCGCAAACGCGCCTCAGGGTGCTGGCTGTCACGGTAGACCCGTAAACCCAGGGCCAACTGCCCTGCCCGCTCGTGGAACTGGCCGATTTGAAACAACAAACGCGCCCGACGGCGTTGCAGCCAGCGGTTATCAGTGTGGTAGTCGAGCACCCTGCCCTGTATGTCCTGCACATCGCCACCCGCTTCAAACGCCTCACGGCAGGCGTGGAGGTGCAGGTAGCCATCAATATCGGCCCGGCAGCGCAAGGCGCGTGATTCCGGGCTGAACGCCACGGTTTCGTAGTTAAACAGCCCCAGGTCAGCCAGTACCAGATCCGGCCAGCCTTGGCTCAGGTTGCCAAAGAACATCAGTCGCAAACGATCGCTCAAGTCCCGGTAATTGAGGGTGTAGAGCTGTTCATCCAGTGCGGGATGCCATTTATTGAAACTTTGTTGATGAGGGAAATCGGCTGCAAGATCCTCCAGCCACGCGGTCTTTTTACCCTTGGGCTGGGTGATGTGCGCACTGAAACAGCCAAGAATCTCGGGCTTGGTCAAGACCTCAAACACCTCGGCCAGTACCAAGGGCGCCTGATCATTCACCCAGCCGCCCTCCACCAAAGGCCGCGCAGCAGAGCGGATATCACCTATTTCTGCATAACTGAGCTTGCTCGCGCGAAAATGCGCGCCTTTACGCATCACCATTCGCACCCACAGCGCTTGTGAGGGCGTTGGCAACTGGCCAAAACCGGCAATAAATTGCTGTTCTTCAGGGCTCAGGACATCCTCATACCGGGCAGCAACCCAGGCGAGTACATGCTGAAAGTTTTTGAGGTAGTAAAACGGGTCTTGTAGGGGATCAGAAATCACAGGCACAACAAACCACTGGCTTAGGTTACTGGTTATGCATACAGATAGCAGTTCGCCTACCCGGCTGGCAAACCCTATTGGATGAGCGGCCGGGAAGTTCCCGTGTGGTAGCCGCTGACCCGGGACCAGGCAGCGGCTTCAGATTTACGGTTGAACCTCAGAGCTGCTTGTCTGGGTCATACATCCACAGTGCGGCAATCAAGGACTTACCGGCTGAGAAGTCTGTTTTTGACATACCAAACAGCACACGAAGTGATGACACAGGTAGCCCGCTGACAGATTCAAGCCACTTTACATCAGCCTCAGACGCGGCATTTTCCTCCATCAGGGTCTGTCGCAAGTCATTGCGTACATGGAGTTTTTCGGGATGACGTTGTTGTAAAAACACTTCGAGGCCGCTTGCCTGATCCACAAACGGTGAGTACAGAGCGCAGATCAGATGTTCATCGGTCATGCCATGAAGTTCGGCCAGATAGTGAGTAATGGTTTGCCGTAGTCTTTCTATGCGCTTTGGCGTATTAAAACTGCCGCCCAACTTTTTAATCACCTGACCTTTATAGCGTTCGTTAGTTTGATTGTCGGCGCTGGCCTTGCGCAAGAAATCTTGCACTCCAACATGGTACTCATCCCCGCAGTGACAGACACCACGAATGCCCTGTATGTGCGCCGATAATAAAACAACAGCAGCCTGGGGTTCCTCAACATCCAACACCTTTACATTCCAAGAGCCTTCTACAAACATCAGCACTTGCGAATGCAGCATATCGACTTCATAAGAGAGGCAATCAAAGACGTTGATAATATTAATTTCGCTGTCTGCGCTGTGTGCCCCCAACAGATTCAACGGCACAGGAAGACGCAACCAGTGTTTAAAGTCATCATCCAGTTTTGAACATAATTTAACTGCACTTTCAAAGTCTTGGGCATACAGAGCATTAGCCGCATGCCCCTGTTTAAGGGCTACCTGCCGTATCCATCGAGTGTATTCACCCAAGTGTTCAGGCGGGCGGCGATCAATTAACGCATCAACGTGCCCACCCCATTCGCAGGCGCGCCGGTAAAGCTTGGCCCGTGACAGCAGATCGGCATAAAAGAACGTCGCTCGGGGCGCAGCTTCCGAGAGATGCCCTGCCATCAGTATTTGTGTGCGATCCATGACCGACGCCAAGCGCTCAAAGGCTACCGGTATGTGCTTGTCCAACCGCCTGACTTGCGTCTCATCCACCAGCAGCAGTTCCACTGTGGGATCGTCATACACAAACAACTCATTGCATTGTGTCTGTATTCGCGCCATGACATTGGTCGTGACACGAGGCTGACGCAATACGGCAATACGCAAAGTAAATGTTTCGGGGGTACGACCGGCAATACTCAGTTGGGCTGCACGTAAAAAAGCCAAGGTGTAAGCGCATTCTTTGCCGCCTTCATGGACCACCATGACCCGATAACTTCCAATCCGTTCCAGTCCTCCTGCGGCGACTAATATGCGTTGAACCAACAGTTGCAACGCAATGCGCTCGGGACGACTAAAAAACCCCAGCAGCCGGTGTAGAACTTGTTGATAAACAAAATGCATGGCTTGTTCATGAAAGTTGCTCATGGGCTATTCCTCCAGTTCGACCGCTGTATTATCGACAGCCCTCAGCGCCAAGCACACCGTTACCTAATAGGTTCACCTCATAACAGATGCGACCCACATATGCATAGGAATTCACCTACACATAAAACACACACAAAAGAATATTTTTCCAGTTTGGAAAAATCTAAACGAATTGATGCCCGACATTAAAAACTGCCAGCATCACTATTCAATAAACAAAAGCAGGCCCATGTTTATTCATGCGCAACAAAAATGCCCTTGAACTCAAGGTTCAAGGGCAGGCTGTTTGCAACTGCAGTCAGTCTGTAGGCTTAAAATTACCCCAGTTCCAGTGCCACACGTCCGCGGCATGGGCAATCGTCCATGTAGCGATGGGCTTCAACGAACTTATCGAAGGGGAACACTTTTACGTCCAGAGGCAGCAACACCCTGTCGGCGGTTAACTGGTTGATTTCACGCAGGGCGCGCTGGATGGCCTCAACGTCCTGGTCAATGCCCAACTCCGGCTTGCCAGTGAAGTTACCGATGCAGTGCACAAAAAACTGAATATTCTTCTGAAAACAGGCACAGGCTGGCAGACGCGTCTGGTTGCCACCTTGCAGACCGTAGAGCACCAGGCTGCCGCGAGGTGCCAGCACGTCACCCAGTACTGACATTTGCGGACCACCCAGGCCATCAAATACGGCGTCCACGCCTCGGCTGTCGGTAATCTTGTTGACCTGCATCAGCAGGTCCTGCTCTTCGGTCACGATGACGTGATCGGCACCCAGGCCCAGCAGGTATTCGCGCTCTTCACTTTCTTTGGTCGCAGCGATGACCTGCGCCCCCAACGCTTTGCCCAACTGCACAAATGAAGGGCCAGCGCAGTGGCTGGCATCGGTAATCAATACCGATTGACCCGGCTTGATACGCGCCAGATCGACATAGGCGAAATAGGCTATCAACAGCGGGGTGTAATGGGTGCTGGCCTGCACCGGGGTCAAAATATCCGGATAACGGGTGAGTGCTGAGCGCGGCATCAGGATCAGCTCACCGTAGGTTGGATACGCGTTGGCGCTCTCGGCCGGGAAACTCGCCACCTTATCGCCCACCGCCAAGTCATCAACGCCCTCACCCACGGCAGTAACAATGCCAGCCATTTCGTGGCCGATACCCGCCGGCAAACGCGCCGGGCTTGGCGCCAGGTTCTGGCGCCAGAGCACGTCATACCAACTGATACCTATCGCCTCGACACGCACCTGCACTTCGCCAGGCGCAGGCACAGCGACCGGGTGCTCTTCGCACTTGAGCACCTCTGCTGGCCCAAACTTGTGAAAACGGATCGTGCGCGACATCACAAACCTCGCCTTATTAATCGCTAATACCACGGGACTTTATCCGGGCTTTGTGCGCAAGACTAACAGACAGCATTAATAGTCGACATGCCTGTCATTGATCCGGCGCGTTTTTTTAGCCGTGAAAAGCCGTGAACTGCGCCGCAAAAAACCTTCTAATTGCCGCCTATAAGCCCTGAAACACGCCTCCTCAATCCAAGAAAGGCAATCTACCGAGTGACGATTTATGAACTTTGCCAGTAAGATCCATTACCTGACTTTCCGTTGACCCTTCAGTGAATCCCGCCAGATGAACCGTAACG
This sequence comes from Pseudomonas helleri, assembly GCF_045830615.1. NCBI lineage: Bacteria > Pseudomonadati > Pseudomonadota > Gammaproteobacteria > Pseudomonadales > Pseudomonadaceae > Pseudomonas > Pseudomonas helleri. The sequence continues at coordinate 2,865,623 of NZ_CP174501.1, forward strand.
ACTTGCGTCGCGTCGATCTGAACTTGCTGATCGTCTTCGAAACCCTGATGCATGAACGCAGTGTGACCCGTGCCGCCGAAAAGCTTTTTCTGGGGCAGCCGGCCATCAGTGCGGCCTTGTCACGCCTGCGCAATTTGTTTGACGACCCCTTGTTCGTGCGTACCGGCCGCAGCATGGAGCCCACAGCGCGGGCGATAGAGATTTTCGCGCTGCTGTCACCGGCACTCGACTCCATCTCCACCGCCGTCAGCCGTGCTTCAGAGTTCGACCCGGCCACCAGCACCTCGGTGTTTCGTATTGGCTTGTCGGATGACGTTGAATTCGCCCTGCTGCCGATGCTGCTTAAGCGCTTGCGCGCAGAAGCCCCGGGCATCGTCCTCGTGGTGCGGCGAGTCAACTACATCCTCATGCCACCGCTGTTGGCGTCGGGAGAGATTTCGGTAGGCGTCAGCTACACCACCGACCTGCCCGCCAATGCCAAGCGCAAAGTCTTGCGCCGCAGCCGATCCAAACTACTGCGTGCCGACACCATGCCCGGCGCCATGAGCCTGGACGACTTTTGCGCGCGGCCCCACGCACTGGTCTCATTTGCCGGCGACTTGAGCGGCTACATCGACACCGAACTGGAAAAAATCGGACGCAAGCGCCATGTGGTACTCGCGGTGCCGCAGTTCAATGGTTTAAGCACACTGTTGGCGGGCACCGACATCGTCGCCATGGTCCCCGACTACACCGCCGAAGCCCTCACCGCCGCCGGCGGCGTCCGCGCCGAAGACCCGCCGCTAGAGATAGAAAGCTTTGAACTGCACATGGCCTGGCGCGGGGCACAGGACAACGACCCGGGAGAACGGTGGTTGCGGTCGAGGATTCAGATGTTTTTTGGGGATCCGGAGAGTCTTTAAAACGGGTTTTCCTGCTATGCAGAGCCATGGGGTCATGGCCTCGTAAAGCTCGACAACTGTTACAAAGAAGTTGTAGGAGCAAGCTTGTCTCGCGATCTTTTGATCCTCCCACCCAACTTTGAAATGCACTGATTCACAAAGCTCAACTGTTCGTAGGCCCCCCCATCCCAAACTGGATGGTATCGGCGCTCGCTGATAGGCTTTGTTGGTGAAGTTGTGGTTGACTTTTACAAGAGCTAGCTTGCCAGCCATCCCAGTATAAGGGCGTATGGTTAGTATCCCTAGCCTTCCCGTCAAGGATAGGAGGTAGGCCTAGTCTTCGAGATCTATCAGTGCCACGTTCGACATCAGCCTATTTTGGGGTGTGTCGAATCCTCTCTTGGTGGCGCAATGATATTAGAATGGTTAAAATCAATTTTTCTAGTAGCTCGCAGGATAGCTAGCAATGGATAGCGACGAAGATTCACAACCGGAAAAAGAATCGCAATCTCTCTATTTCGATCTCAAGGATGCATATCAAGAGGTGTCTGGAGCGATAGGTGCCAAAGACACTGCTTTTGCTGGAGCCAAGCTTTTTGGCAAAGGGTTGTTCAACTCAGTTCTTTACGCAGGTACAGCGGCAGTAAAGAAAGTACGTGAAGCAAATGATCTGAAAGATTCCTATCAAGATTTGCCGGATGCCCACTTACGGAAACTGCGCGACACAGGCAGGATTGAAGAAAAAATGGCGGCGAATCTCGTTTTAAAAAACCGCCAAGAAAATGATTAAGAGGTATATGTATGTCGTGTAGTCAATGCGGTGCAGGCAATCACACTCTGCGTAACTGCCCTAACGTTAATCGTTGCACTGTTTGTAGTAAACCTGGGCATAATGCTCAAACATGCCCAGATGCAAGACGATGCAGTATTTGCTCCGGCCGCAATCATGATGCCCGTAACTGTCCAATGAAAAAATAAAACCAAGGAGGGGTAGTCTTTTGTAGCCAAGCTAAACTTAGCTTCTAACAAAACCACTCCCCCTCTTTTTTCATCAACCAACTTCGAAATCCGCGAAAACAAAAACTCCTCAAACTATTAATAATTTCTAGGGATTTGAGATAACGCTGGCTTTACTCTATTCCAGCCGTCTTAAGTGCTCCACTAAAAAACCCACGAACTGGTCAACCTACCTGATTATTGCAGTGTCTCAACATTGCTTTGGACGAAGCCTAATATTTTAGTACTAGCCCGGTGATGGACTAGGCATTGAATCGTCCTGAAAATTCTAGACACCTTAAAAGCCTCATATGGAGCGTCTACCACGGCGTCATTATTGACTTCCTTACGAGCCGTACTCTCAGCGCCATTATAAATAGCGCTGATATAATAGAGACAAAAAATCTATCTATTCGGCGAATGCCGTGCTTTTCATTTCACTGGGTCGTGTGTGCGCTATTAGTACGTCGTCTTTCGCCGTCACACTGCCAACAAAGCCTCGTGCTTTAAATGCCTCAAGCAATCGTAGATTGGCTGCACTGGACGCGACCTCAACCTTTCTCACATTGGGCGCTAACCGGTCGAAACCTTCCGCTAGCAGTCCAAGTAGGGATGCCACCTCTGCCCACGTGCTGGACGCTAAACATTGAATGAGCATTTCCTGTCGCTGTTCTGACGACAATCCATTCTCAGCCATTAGCTTTCTAAGTATGGGGGCAAATGAAGCGGGGAATTGCAATGTACCGGCGTTGAGCCAACTGCAAAGCCGGGCAATTTCCGAGGCTGCAATGCTAGAGCTATCAAACGTCCCGAGCGGTACAGCCGTCCACATGTTGATTTTGTCATCTGGTGTCGGCACGCTACTTTGGCTGAGCCTAAGTAATGCTTCTAGAGGCAATTGGCCGAAGTCCATTTGTTCGCGCGCTTGCCCCCAGTGAGTGAGGAGATACGGAACCTCCAGGTTTGTGTCGTGCGCGCGTACACATTCTCGGATTTCGGGATTAAATGCCAAGAACTCAGCACTCGCCAGCATTGCCCATCGCTCTGTTGGCAACTTCCCTAAGGCGCTACTTAGGATCGCGGGGTTATCCAGGGTAAGCCCTGCGAACAGACCAGCAAGGGTTTCGTTATCGACTTCTGATGAACCTAGGAGATAACTCTGAAAATCAAAATGTCGAGCCTGATTGATTTTCCATAAATCATGATTCAGCGCTAATAAGTGGCGCTTGATGTAACCCGCGAATGTATCCATGTCTGCATGCTTTAGAACTATCTCGGTAGACACCGGCAGCAATACACTATTGAAATATGCCCATACGGCGTCGACTTCCATCAATACTCGATCCGTTGACAGCACGTCCGTCCACAAGAGTTGAGGAGCATTCTCCAAACGCTCAAACTTGCAAGTTGTTCGCTCAAACAGCTGACACATACTGCCTATCTCGAGCGCATCGTAAAGCGATCGTAAAAGTACTGAAAGTGATGCGGATGATTCGTCCAACTGCCCCACTTGACTCAACAAAACATTTGCTAGCTCGCCCGGCGATTCAAACAACTGCTCATCAAGGTCCGTGATATTCAGCGCCTTTAGTCTACGATAACTGACGCTCGAGCTATCGATAGAGGGCGTGCTCTGTAAGTCCGAAGCTTTTTTAGCTTCACCCTTCTGACAAATCAGCGAAAGCATGTGCAGGTTAAAGTTGATACAACGCCACGTAATCAATTGCTGTAAATCGTTCAAAGTCGAGGTGTCGCCCAAACGATTGAACTTAAGGGGCAAATTCTTTAACCAACCCCAGCCCGCCGCCCCCAACTCAAGTCGCGGTATCAAGCGCGAGCTATCCTCAAGCCCCTCAATGGCATCCAAAATTTCAGTGTCAGGCTGATCATCAAGCGTCTGCATTTGATCGGCGGTCAACGCGTCGCAGATGACGCTAACCAGATATTGTTTCGAGAGCACAGGCTCAAAACGGGCGGCGTCCGTCAAGAGCGCACGAAACAATCTGGGCTCAAGTAAAAATATGGTTTGAACAAAGTGATTCGAACTTGGACCTAGGGTCAGCAACTCGACAGCCTCCGCCATCCTGCTCAGATCATCTTTGAATCCGCTTCCGAGAATGGTCGCGAGTAACTCGCGATCATGGTTCCCACCGGACTCAGTATAAGAACAGCTAGCCAAGTAATCGATCAGAGTTGCAATGATGCCCCTTCCATCACTAAGGTCGTCGGCATCCAATTTTTCTACCACCGTCTTGGGGTCGTTGATGACTGTTGCCACATCAGGCGTGGCGCCGCCGCGGAGTCCCAGAATCAAGTTTTTATCTTCCGCCGTGAGCGAACCTGGGTAAAAGTAACCGAAGTAATCCATATAATCGGTATCAAGGTAGCCGTGGCGCATCAGATAAATAACAATATCTAGGCCCCCCAGTTTTTGAAGGATGACTTCGCCATAGGCTTTTTTGGCCGCACCGCGAAAGGACATGCGATTTATCTGGGCCAACTCCAGACGTTGTTCGGAAATCTTTTTTTCAATACTACCCTTCGTTGTTTGGAGCAAGTCATAGCGTTTTTGGTACGTCGTTGCAGCCAAAAGCTCCTGCGGGTCGAGTGCCATGGATGACTGATCGTAAAGTCGTCCATATTGATCAACGGCGATCATGAACAGCTGGGCACTTTGAGAAAAAATCGCGCCAAAACCTTCATCACTGACGAATTCACTCAACGTATATCGGTTAGCATTGCGCACCTGAATATGTGTTGCTCCAAAATTACCGGCTCTTTTCTGACACTCTAACCAAACGTATGCGCGAAGCTCAGATGTACTAGCAGCTACCTCCTCTACCTTCTGCTCGCGCTTCTCTCGCAATGCCTGATAGACATTTTCGGCCTCTTGGCGCAGTTGGCTTCGCCACTCACGAAAACCATGAACGGTTTCGTAGATAGCGCCACAACGCTTTACCAAGTCGGCATATTCATTTGGGTGCAAGTTGCGAATCACAATGATCGCAAACAGTTTGTTGGGGTTGAGCTTTAAGCCCGAGCCAGCACTCAAGATGCTGGAGAACATGTCAAACTCATTGACGATATGTTTGATCAAGCGCATGTCATCAATAAAATAACACACGGTTTCAAGCAGATGAGGACTCAACCCAGCGTCTAACGACGCCCCGTTGAATTTTCGCTGCCGCAGCAGTTCTATCATCTTCTCACGTGAGTTTTCTGAGTTGACCACCGGTATGACGGGAATAATCAGGTCAAAAAACTTGGTCTTTTCACCCACCGCGAACATCTCATCGCGTAGCGCATACAAAAAATAAACGCGCCGCCGAATCTGCGGTGACTGTTTGATAATGAAATTGATCTCGCGCAAGCGCGTGAACACATCATGAATGCCAAAGCGGTCCAGGTCTTCGATCACCACCACATTGATATCACTGCGTTCGAAACAATAAATAATTTCGTCAACATTTTTATGCAACACCGAACCGTGATGTGTCGTTTCCAACTTCCCACCTTTGATGGTGAAGCCGTCAATGCTGAACGAGGACAGCAACCTTAATCCAGAGAACACTAGGTACACGCAACCCACACAGAGCACGATGATCGCCATCCCTTCCGGAAGCAGTGCAAGCCATCCAAGTAGCCACTCAGGGATGATGGTGAGTGTTTTCTCTGCCACGGGCACGTACAGCCTTAGGGCACACACCGCCAACAAAATGTAGAACACAGTGTGAGCCCAAAGCACTGACAATGAGGCTTGAGTGATGCGTTTCAAACGGGTTTTGGGCAGTTGCTTTGATGGCACGGCATACAGCAACTGCTGAACGATGGCTTCCTCTATTCTAGTTGAGAGGCTGGAGTCGTTTGAAGGTACCGCGGATTGTTTTTCTGTCGGTCGTGGAGTGGGTTGTTCATTAGACGCGAGCGACGAGGGGACCGAGATGTCCACGCCCAAGTCCCGCTCCTTGCCAAAGGCGGCTAGTGAAATAAACGCATAGTTGAATTCAGGATGCCGATCCACAAATGTCCGAATAACACTGCTCTTGCCGGCACCGTACTCACCGGTTATCGCAATATTACGCACCTGATCATTACTCAGCGCACTCAACAACTCACGCTCATAACGACGCGACGATGGTAGGTCTAACAGAATAGGCGTCAGCGGTTCAAAGACTGTAGTGCCTCCCGGAGCGCTTAAAAAATCCCGCGCCGCTTGCAGCGCCTTGCGCAACGCCGTGGTGTATCGTTTGTACTGTCGAATGACCAGCCGAATCACGTCACTGCCGCGATCATGAATTGAATGAAAAAAAGCCAATGCAGGCCTGAGCATCCTTGTCTCCTGACTATCTATAAATTCTTCGCCCCTCGTAGCCGATGACGACTGGCATGCTTCCAGAATCCCAATGATAGCGCACTGCCATCTCCCTAGGCGATATGTCCAACCAATTGCATCCGCATACGCGGCGTGATGGATCGTACCCGGTAGAGTCTGATGCTTAATAAAGTCAACTTATCGACAATCTCAGCCAGTCTAGGCTTAGGCTTCGGGCACTATCTCTAGTTCCACTTGAAGAGCGAAATTGATCATGAGTTGGTGGCATAATTATTTAGAGGCTAAACGAGTGGAGCACGTTGCTACGCATGAATTAACCAATCGTCTGAAGTGAGCGGAATTACTCAAGGCTAGCCTATTCCCTATTTGTATTCTGTTGGTAGTCCACTGCGAGTGCGGTAAAGTCGGTTCATAAATATTTATAAAACCACTTTAAATCACCGCTATAGAGCCCAGTCAAAATATTTATTGTAAACCTGACAGCCTTTAAACAGCCGAGAAATGTCTCGTCAGGCTCCAGCTTTCCAACTCGATTAAAAATTCGGCCCCCTCAAGACAGCAGCGCCATATTGTGCTCAATGCGGCTTTGGATCGTGTGCAAGGTGTCTCGAGTAATAGCCCCTGGGTAGAGATCCTCAGCGATAGCTGCAAACTGGCTCGCGACATTACAAATGCCGTCAATCACTCTACCTGCAACGTCCTGAGGCACTTCGGCTTCCTCAGCGAGCCGAAGCATTTGCGCGCGAGAAATCGACAGGGCTTCACCCAGTACATCCATTTGGTGATATCCACCAGGTCCTTCGCAGAAGGTCACGTCATAAGCCGGCGCCAGTCGCCACTTTCCGTTTTGCGACATGAGGTAGGCGAAGTTCTTCGGATGGTCATCTCTGTTGTTGAACGCAACATTGAAGACGGCCCGCTCGAAGGCCACTGCCATTTCTCGCACGTCGTTGGTACACATCTGCGTTGCCCGCAAGAAGTTGACGTAATCCAGTACCCCAGGTGATCTGTAATCGGCTCCGGTAAAGGCAGCGAGACTCTGCATAGGTATGCGCAGCCCCTCTTGGCGGTCAAAGCGTTTGCTGGCAAACGCCGCCAACCCGTCAGGCAGGCTGAAATACTGCGTATCAGGAGTGTCGATGCCGCACTTGCGCAGGCACGCGGCGTAGACCATTTCGATAGCACATACCTCGGCATGCTCATCTCTTGCCGGGAACTTGACTAACCAGGCTTCAAAGCCCGGCGTGACAGCCGTGGTAAACCCGCCAGTTTCGGGGTCGCGATAAACGAGAGCTTTAGGCCTTGCTCCTTGAGGCGAGCCCCCCACCAGCAGCAATGTCTGCAAAAACTCACCACCGTGACCATGAAGCACTTCCTGCACTTGGGCGGCAAGCTGTTGCAGCGGGACGTGAACGTCAGATTCCTGCCCTTCGGGGGCGACGGGATGAAATGTCATGGCCCCCATCGCATTGCTACCGATATAGGCCAGCCGCTCCAGAGCACCTATGCGCGCCGTGGTAAGCCTGCGCTGTCTGAACATGCGGTCCATCAGCAACAGCCCCCAGCCGTCCGGCAGCGAGTCGTAAACAGGCCCGGGCAAGTGCAGTTGGTGGCCCGGAAAATCTCGGCGCAACTGAGCCCTCTCCAACGGCAGTGTGTAGGAGGACAGTTCCAGGCGCCTTTGCCGGGCTTCGTTGCTGTACTCGAATACAATCAGCGGGCGACCGGTCAGCGCAGTCGTGGAGACCAGCGTGCCCCATAGCCACCGTTCACCCCAGCCCTCATAGAAGACGCTCACCTGCTCAAGCATTGCTGGATTTCCTCTTGGATCGCTGACGATTGGCAGTGCTTTCGTAGCGCCGAATATCCTCAATGCTTTCCAGCTTTGGCAGGAACAGACTTTCTAGTTCCTTGGCTCGACCCAAGGCCATTGCCACCCGGACCACATTCTCGAACCCGACATTACGTCCGGCCTCAAGGTTGGACACCGTGTTAGCAGCGATACCGGCACGCCCGGCCAATTCGGTTTGTGTCATGCCCAGTGCCAGGCGCTCTGTGCGCAAGCGTTCGCAAAGGCGCTTAACGATCTCGCCGGGTTTGCTGAAGCTTAAATCCAACATAGCGTGTACCAAGTCTGTGCAATATCAGTTAATTCGCAAAAACTCTCGAATTAGCACCTAATCCTATAAACGGCTTAATTCCCTGTATTTGTGAGTTAAAGCCAATTTACTGACTTTAGCCACATTTTATTGGATTTATATATCTTGAAGCTTATGCGCAGACTTGAAGCCGCCATGAGTCGTAGCGTGGATGAAGGTTTGACCCTCCCCCCAACCAAAATCTGGCGGCACCTGCCGCCAGACATTCTTCCAAGCTAGCTCAAAAATCCACCGAAGCCGAAAGCTCTACCGTCCGTGGCGCGCCCAGCCCCAGGCTGGACAGTAGTGGCGTCCCCCAATAGCCCTTGTTGGTGACGTTGGTCACGCTGCCGCGCAAGGTGATCGGGCGGCTGGCCAGGTGGGTGGTGTAGCGGGTGCCAACGTCAAAGATGGTGTAGCCAGGGATCGATTGCGAGTTGTCAGCATTGATGTATTGCTTGGACACTGAGGTTGCATTGGCGGTGAGGGTCAGGCCGTCGATTACCGGGGTGTCCCATTCCACGCCCAGCTTGCCTTGTAATTTGGGCAAGCCGGTGGCTGTTTTGCCCTGATTGATGCCGCCAGCAGTCTTGGTGAGTTTGGGATCAACATGGGCCACGCCGCCCATGAGCCGCAGGTCGTTCAGCGGCGCGCCGAAGAAGCCCCATTCAATCCCGCGGTTGCGTTGTTCGCCGCCAAAGGAGAAGACGTTGGTGTCCGGGTCGGTATAGCTGCTGGGCCGCTTGATTTCATAGAGGCTCAGGGTATGGGTGAAGTCGCCTAAGTCCAGTTTGAGGCCGACTTCTTTTTGCTTGGACTTGTAGGGCGCGAACACATCCCCGGCATTCGCGGCTGTCATCGGCGCGGTGGCGCCTTTGCTCAGGCCTTCTATGTAGTTGGCATACACGGAGACATTGTCGGTGACCTTGATCAGTAATGCCGCTGCAGGTGTGGTAGCGGCTTCGTCATAGCGGCCGGTTCGTGCGCCGGTGCTGACGCTGAAGGTGTCGGTCAGGACTTGCTGACGACGTACCCCCAGGGTCAATTGCACCTGGTCTTCAAGCACTGACAAGGTGTCTGCCACGCCGTAACTGGTCAGGCGGGTTTCACTGTGAGCAATGTACGGAAAGCTTTTATCCGCCGCCGGGCCCCAGACCGGGTTGTAGATGTTGGTTATCCAGTCCGCTCCGGGCACCTGTCTGCGGCCGTAGTCCTTCTGGGTGTCGCCGTAGTGCGTGGCGTTGATCGACCATTGGTGCTTGATCGCCGCTGTCTGGAAGTTGCCTTTCAAGCCAGCTTCGCCTGAGGTTTTCTCCAGCTCCATTTTCAGTTGCCCCATGCTGGTCTTGAAGTCGCCCGCCTCGTTAAAGACCGTGGCCAACATGGTGCCGCTGTAGACGTAGCGGGTTTCGCTGGTGCCAAACGCCGCATAAGCCATCAGGTCGTCAGTCAGGTCGTACTCACCGCGTACGATGGCGCCGTGATCCTTGGTCTGCACGTAGGCCCAGTCAGGGTTGAGCAAGGTATCGGACTTGGGTGGCTTGGGCACCGCCACCCCGGAGGCCAGGTTGATACCGCGGTTTTGCCCGCGAACACGGTCTTCACTCTCATACAGGTCGGCCGACAGACGCGCGCGCTCGCCTCGCCAGTCCAGACCGAGCGAGGTCAATTCGGCTTTGAGCTTTTGATGATTCACAGCGCCGTCGCCATCCCGGTACACCCCGTTAAAGCGCACGCCGAACTGCTGGTCTTCGCCAAAGCGCCGACCCACGTCCAGGTGACCGCCAAACTGCGCATCGGACATATAAGTGCCGGTGAAGCGCGTCAACGGCTCGTTGCCTGCGCGCTTGGGCACCAGGTTGACGGCACCTCCGACCGAACCTCCCGGCGGCATGCCGTTGAGCAGCGCGGACGGGCCTTTGAGCACCTCGATGCGCTCGTACATTTCCGGCGAAATCCGGTAGTAAGGGGCGACGCCATACAACCCGCCGATGGTCACGTCGCTGATGTTGCTGGCAAAACCGCGTATGGAGTAGTTCTCGCTGAAGGTGCCGGTCAACCCATTGCTGAACACTGCCGGGTCCGTGGCAGCGATCACTTGGGTGATGTTTTGCGCCTGGCGGTCAGCAATGTATTTTTCGGTGTAACTGACGGTGCTAAATGGCGTTTCCATAAAGTCTTTATTGCCCAGCAAGCCAACCCGGCTGCCATAGGCAACCTGCCCTCCCGCGTAGCTGGGGGGCAATTCGGAAGGCAAGTCCATTTCACCCTCCACCCTCGTTTCAGGCAGTGTCGAAACAGCCTTTTCTTCGGTGTTCAAGGTGTCGGCATAGGCTGGCAAGCCGGCCACGGCCAAGGTCATGCCCAGTAGCACGCGCTGTACGGCAGTGGCGGTGCGGCTCAAGGCAAAGTCTGCGCAAGGTTGCGCAATGCGGGTTGAAAAGTGATTTTTACGCACGCTAAGGCTCCATTCAACTGGGAAGTTGCTGGTTGTTGTTTATCTAAATAAAAAGGGTGTTTTTAATGAGAATCGTTAGATAGCCAATAAATGACTGGCCAAGACCTGGCGCGGCTTAACGCTGATAGCCTTTTTCAACGTCCTCAATCATCAATTTCAGCGAGGTCGGACTCGCGCCGGTCACGTACCAGGCCTGAGCATCGGCAAAAATCACCTTGCCGTTCTTCCATGCATTGGTCTGTTGCAGCAACGGGTTGCCCATGCTCTGGGCGTCCATCACCGGGCGACGCTCCATCACCGCCGTGCGGTCCACCACATAAATGATGTCGGGGTTGGCCTGCTGGATGAATTCGCTGGAAATCGGCTGACCATGCAGACCCGCTTCGGCGGTCGCGCTAGCGGGTTTCACTCCCAGGGCATTGAAGATAAAGCCGTAGCGCGACTGCACGCCGAATGAACTGAAAGCGCCATTGTTATGAAGCACCACCAGGGCTTTTTCGGGCCTTCCTTGCGTGAGATGCCTGACCTCTTCGACTATGGCATCCAGCTCATCAACCTTCTGACGGGCCAGCGCCTGCTTGTCGAAAATCTGCCCCAAGGTCAGCAAATGATCCTTGATGACGTCGATATGCCGCGCTTCGCTGTCGCGATAGTCGACATCGAAATGGACCGTCGGGGCCATTTCACTCAGCTCTTGATAGTGATTGGCCTGTAACGAGGTGATGAGGATCAGGTCCGGCCTGGCCGCATACACCCGTTCAAGATTGGGCTGCACAATGGCGCCGACGTCTTCGACACTCGCGGCATCCTTGTAGCGGGCGAGAAAATGCGGGACAAAATCCTTAGGCATCCCCACCACCGGCACGCCGAGCTGGTCAAGAAAATCGACCTCATTCATGTCCAGGGCCACCACACGTTGCGGGGCGTGCTCGATCACCGTTGTGCCCAATTGATGCTGCACGCTGACCGGTGCGTAAGCGCCCTGCACCGTCTGCGCGGAAGAGCTGGCCTTGGTCGGTGTTGCCGGTTTGTCGTTGCAGCCCTGCAGCGCAAAAGCTGCGGCTATCAACAGGGCCAACGGCCACAAACGCTGGGTGTGATGCGCCATGTTCAAGGTTCTCTCTAGGGGTTGAAGTAGTTGCACAGAAGCCCGCGCGGGCCCTGGCTGATGTCGAAGTCCAGCCCGTACAGTTCGCTAAGCCGGGTTTGAGTAATCACCTGCTCAACGCTCCCGGCGCACTGCACCGCACCCGCCTTCATCGCCACGATGTGATCGGAATAGCTGGCGGCAAAGTTGATGTCATGCACCACCAGAATCACCGTGCGGCCGAACTCGTCGCAGAGTCGGCGCAGCGCCCGCATGATCTGCACGGCGTGCTTGATATCAAGGTTGTTGAGCGGCTCATCGAGCAACAGGTAGTCGGTTTGCTGAGCAATCGTCATCGCCAAAAAGGCCATTTGCCGCTGCCCGCCGCTGAGCTCATCGAGGTAGGCATGGCGCAGCGGTTGCAGAGACAGAAATTCGATTGCCTCGCCGATCAGCCGCCGGTCTTCGGCGGTCAACGCCCCACGGCTGAACGGAAAGCGCCCAAACGCGACCAACTCCTCCACCGTCAAGCGCAAGTTGAAGTCTGGCGACTGGCGCAACGTCGCCACCCGCTTGGCGTACTCATTGATTGGCAAGCCCGTGACCGAGCGGCCTTCAAGACGCACTTCGCCACGCCCCGGCGCCATCAGCCGCGCGATCATCATCAGCAACGTGGTCTTGCCAGCCCCATTTGGGCCGATCAGCGAGGTCAGCCCGCCTCTCGGGAAACACGCATTAACGTTGTTCAGCACGGTCTTGGCGCCATAGGCCTTATGGATGTCATGGACAGTAATCATGGGGTTCCTCGGGTACGCACCATCAACACCAGGAAGTACCCGCCGCACACCAGATTGACGAGGATGCCGACAGTGGTCTTGTAGTTGAAAACATGCTCGACCAAGAGTTGGGCGGCGATAAACATACCGACGGCAATCGCGCTGCCCAGCGCCAGGGTGACCCGGTGCCTGAAGGTGCGGGCCAGCGCATACGTGATGTTTGCGACAAATACGCCCATAAAGGCTGTGGGCCCGAGCAAGCTGGTGGAAATCGCCACCAGCGCCGCTATCAAGCCCAGGTGCAGGCGCACGTTGCGCTGGTAATCAACCCCCAGCGAAATGGCCTGATCGCGCCCAAGGGCGAGTACATCCAGGGTGGGTAAGGCCTTCAGGCCCACCAGGCAAACCGCCGCCACCAGCGCCCCGCAGAAGAGCAACTGCGCAGGCTGTGCCCGATTAAAAGAAGCCTGGCTAAAGCCCTGCAACACAGAGAACTCACCGGGGCTGACCTTGAGCTGGACGAACTGGGTAAAAGTACTGATCACCATGGTCAGTACCAGGCCGACCAACAGCAGAAAATACACGTTGTTCTTGCCGTCCCGGAACAACCCGCGATGGATGCACCACGAATAGGCAAGCATCAGCAGCACGGACAGCAAAAAGTTACCGGAGACACCTAGCAGAACCGCGCTGTAAGTGCCGAGAAACAACACCAGCAAGGCCTGCAAGAGTAGATACACCGCCTCATAGCCCATGATTGCAGGGGTCAATATGCGGTTGCCGGTAAGGGTCTGGAAGGTGATCGACGACCAGGCAATCGCCACTCCGCCGATCACCATGGCTGCGAGCCGGGCGAGCCGTTTGGGGATCACATAGTCAACGTCCAGGCCCGAGCGCAGGAACACAAACACCAGCGCCAACACAACGACCACGCCCCACACGGCATATCGGGGCAGCACGCGGTTCATCGGTGCCTCCAGATGATCAGCGCGAGGAACAACACCCCGCCTACGCTGCCCGCAGTCAAACCGATGGGCACTTCGAACGGATAAATAATCAGGCGCCCAAGAATGTCGCAGACCAGCAGCAAGCACGCGCCACCCAGTGCCACGATGGGCAGCGTGCGCGCCAGGTTGTCGCCATAACGCAGCGCGACCAGATTGGGGATGACCAGGCCGACAAAGGGGATCGCGCCGACCGTAATCACCGTGGCAGACACCGTGACTGCCACCAGCAGCAAGCCCAGCACCACGGTTGCCGGGTAGTTGAGCCCCAGGCTGGTGGCCATGCCTTCGCCCATGCCCACCACGGTGAAACGGTGGGCATACAGGTAGGTCAGAACAACAATCGGCAGAATCAAATAGATGATTTCGTAGCTGCCCTGCACCACCCGGGAAAAGTCCCCCAGCAACCAGCCCTGCATGCTTTGCATGATGTTATTGCGATAGGCATAAAACTCGGCAAAAGCGCTCAGTACGCCGCCGTACATCAGGCCGATAACCGGGACCAATACTGTGCTTTTGAACTGGATGCGGCGGATCACCAAGACAAAGATCAGGCCGGCAGCGAAACAGAACACCAAGGCGCACAGCATTCGTGCAGGCGCCCCGGCAGCGGGCGCCAGCGCCAACGACACGAGGATGCCGAGCTTGGCCGCATCCAGCCCGCCCGTGGTGCCCGGCTCGACGAATTTGTTACGCACAATATGCTGCAGAATCACCCCGCACACCGCCAGGCCAACCCCGGTTAGCACCAATGCGGCAAGCCGCGGCAGGCGGCTGGCCGTGATCGTCAGCCAGGCATCGCCCGACGCAGAGAACAGCTGCGACCACTGCAACTGCCGTGCCCCGACCAATAGCGACGCCAGGCAGAGCAAGGCAAACAGCACAGTCCACCGTGCACGCATCAGGCTTGCTCGCCGTTTATGGGCGCAGCAATCCGCCAGCCCTTGGCCGCCCGGCGTTGTGCGAGGAACTGCGCATAACGACCGTTGCTGGCGCGCAATGCTGCCGGGGAGCCTTGCTCAACCAATTGGCCCTTATCGAGCACCAGAATCTGGTCCGCCATGGCCACCGTAGACAACTGGTGCGCGATCACCACCAGCGTGTGCCGACCGCGCAGCCTGGCGAGTGTCTGGGCGATCACCTGTTGGTTCTCGGCATCCAGGGCGGCGGTGGCTTCATCGACCAGCAGGATGGGGGCGTTTTTGATCAGCGCCCGGGCAATCGCAATGCGTTGGCGTTCACCGCCGGACAATTGCGTACCACCCTCACCCACCGGCGTATCGATGCCCTGAGGCAAACGCTCGATCAGCTCACTGACCCCGGCCTGCTGCGCCGCATCGAGAATTTCGGCGAGGCTGGCGGCAGGTCTGCCGATACGAATGTTGTCGGCAATGCTGCCCTGAAACAGATAAGTGTCCTGAAAAATCTGACTGATCTGGCTGGCCAGTTGCACGCTGGACATCTGCCGCACGTCCACCCCGCCAATCAGCACGCTGCCCTGGCTGGCATCGAAAAACCGCGCGAGCAAACTCACCAGCGTGGTCTTGCCGGAGCCGGAAGCACCAATCAGTGCCGTCATGCTGCCCGGCGCAATGCGCAGGCTGACGCCGTGCAACACTTCCGGCTGATCGGGCGCATAGCGCATGCTGACCCCGCGCAACTCGATCGAAGCATCTGCCGGGGTCTGTGGCTGCTCGGGTTCAGGCAATGGCGCAACGGCAAAAATACTTTGCACTTGCTCAAGCTGGCCGTAGGCACCACGCACGGTTTCGGCGTAGCTGGCCACGTCGAGCAGTGGATCGATGTAGCGGCTGGCCAACACCAGCGCGACCACAACAGCAATCACCGAGCCGGTGTCTTGGGCAATACCCAGTTGTGCGTCGAGCCAGCCCACAGCCGCTATCAGCAATAGCGCAAAGATGGCCTGCACCACCCAGGCGTTGAGCACCACCGAGAGCGTGGACTGCAAAATCAGACGCATGCCGGAGCGGCGCTGCCGGTCGATGGCTTGCTCCAGCAACTGCGTCCCGCCGCCTTCGCCGTTAAAGGCGCGCAGCACCGACTGTGCCTGGGCGAACTCAACCATGCGCTGGCTGGCATCGGCAAAGTGCTGCTGGTAAGCCCGGCCGGAGTGTCGCCCGAGCCGCCCTGTTAAACGCAGCGCGAGCACCAGCAGCGGCAGGCCCAGCAGTGCAATCAGGCCCAGCGGCCAGTGCAGCGCAAACAGCGCAGCGACCATCACCAGCGGCGTGACGGCGCCGGTGATAAGCGGCGTAAAGACATGCGCCGGTAATTGCGCAACCGCCATCACGCCGTGGGTAATCACATGCCCAAGGCGACTGGTATTTTGCGCGGTGAACCAGCCCAGCGGCAGGCTCGCGACATGATCGCCGATACGTTGGCGGGCGCCCTGCAAGATCGCCACACCCACCGCCACACCTGCCTTGTCTAACTGGCGTCGCCAGGCCCAGCACACCTCTACGCCCGCCAGCGTCAGGCCAAGCCATAACCCGGCGCCCCGTACATCGTTGGCCAGTAAATGCTGTAACACGGGGACCAGGGTGATAAGGGCAAGCCCGCTGAGCAGGCCATAGGCTACGGCCATCCACAGGTAGCGGCGCAAGACGGGCGTGTCATCGCCCAATAATTGAGCAAGGGGTTTTAGCATGACGGCACCGCCTGTTGTTCTGAATGCGTGTAACCACCCTGCGCCCACAAGCGCGCATAGAGCCCCTTGCGTGCCAGCAGTTGCTGATGCGAGCCCTGTTCATGCACCGTGCCGTTGTCGAGCACGATGATCTGGTCGGCATGCATCACCGTGTCGAGGCGATGGGCAATCACCAGCAGAGTGCGGCCTGCGGCAAAGCGTGACAGCGCTTCCTGGATCGCCACTTCGCTTTCGGCGTCGGCGGCGGCCGTGGCTTCGTCGAGCACCAACACGGGCGGATCAAGCAATACGGCGCGGGCGACGCTCAAACGCTGCTGTTCGCCGCCGGAGAGCTGTGCGTCTTCGCCGATCACGGCGTCATAGCCGCGTGGCAACGCGAGGATTCGCTCGTGGATATTCGCGGTTCGCGCTGCCTCCTCGACCTCTTGCCGGGTGGCCGACGGCCTGCCCAGGGCAATGTTGTCGCGCACGCTGGCGTGGATCAGGCGCACCTCCTGCAAGACAAAACCGATGTGCCGGTACAGGCTAGAGGACTCGATGTGGCGAATGTCCACACCGCCCAGCGTGATGCGCCCCTCGGTAGGGTCAAAGAAGCGCAGCAGCAGTCGCGCCAGCGTCGATTTGCCCGCACCGGAGTAACCGACGATGGCCGTGGTGGTGCCCAGTTTCAGCGTCAAGTCGACGTCTGCAAGCACACGGCGCTCGGCGTCATAGGCGTAACCCACACGCTCAAAGCGGATCTCGTTGCCGTTGGGCGATGCCTGTTCGCTCGGGCTCGGCTGCTCCAGCACCGGTGTATCCAGCAAGGTCTGCACACGCCGGGCGGCGCCAGTCGCGTGATTAAGGTCATGGGTGATGTAGTGCAACAACAGCAAGGGGCCGCAAAGCCCCGGGGCCACCAGGGCAAACGGCAGTACATCGAGAGGTTCCATCCAGCCCAGGCCAACGAATACGGTGCCAAACACCAGCACCATGCCCAGTACCGTGACCGGCGCAATCAGCGCATTGGCATTGGCCATCGGCACCACCAGTGGCCGGGTGAAACCGACAAAAGCCTCGGCGAAGGCATCCACCGCATCGCGGTAGCTGCGGGGAGCCCTGGCGCTGCCATTAAACGATTTGACCACGGCAATACCGTTGACGAATTCCACGACTGCGTTGTCAATGCGCCCCATGCCGGCCGCGAACGCCTGCATGTTCGCTTCGCTGGCTTTCATGGCCTTGGCAAAAAACAGGAAAAACCCCCCAAGCGGCAGAAGCGAGACAATAGCCAGCCGCCAATCCAGCGCAAACAGGTAGCTCAGCGCGATCAGAATGGCCCCGCCTGCACGGCCCAGTGTCGTGTAGAAATGCGCCGTCAGGCTGTGCAGCGTATTGATGTCGTCCTGCATCGCCTGCTTGACCTCGCCCGAGGCCCGGCTGGTGAACCAGCCTAACAGTACCCGGCTCAGGCGTTGCGCAATCGCCACTCGCAAATGATGGGTGAGGCGGTTGTCAGCCAAATGCGCGAGCAGCTCAGAGGCGGCGATCAACAACAAACCTGCACACAGGCTCACCAGCCCGACCGTCACGGCCCACCACACCTGGGTTTGCAGCATGTCGGCATCGCTCAGGGCAAGCCGGGCGATGTGCGCAATTACCGCCAGCGGCACCAGCATCAACATCGCACCTAAAGCCGCAAGCATGGCGGCAAGGATTAATCGCCCACGAACTGGCTTCAGTAGCTGGCTGATCGGGCCACGCACCTTTGGTTTGGCCGAGGCCGGGTCAGGAGTTTCCATGGAATTCAAACGTCCGGAATTTCAGGAGAGCTGGAAAGCTCGCGCTTTCCTTCGCAGGGATACAAGCGTCGTCAGCGCATTAGAAACGCCACTGTAAACGCCAATCTTAATTAGTTGCATGACTATAAACTAATTTGCGAAATCCTGACAAGACGGCTACAAGACTGTCACCCCCGTTCAAGGATTTGTTATGACACCGCCACAATCGCCCGCAACCCGAGGGCGCCCTCGTACCATCACCCGGGAACGCATCGTCGAAGCAGGCATCAAGATGGGCTTGCCGAGCATTACCTTTGTCGGCGTAGCTGCGGCGCTGGGCGTCAGCCATATGGCGCTTTATAAGCACGTGGCGAATCTGGAAGCCCTCAAGAGCATGGTCGCCGAGGAGATTTTCACCCGCTGGCAGATACCCCAGGCCGAGGCTGATCAATACAGCGGGCTGAAGGACTACATGCTGGTGTTTGCCACCTCGGTGCGGGTGTTCGTCAAGGCGCATCCCGGACTGACGCCTTACGTCATCCGCAGGCTGGCGGCGACCCAGCCGATGCTCGCCAAAATCGACGACCATCAGAGCCATATCGCCCAGGCCTATGGCCTTTCAAAAGAGCGCGCGCGCTGGCTGCTGGCGACTGTCGCCTTTCACGGTATCGCCGTGGCCGATACGGTGTATTCGGTGACCGGTCGGGAACCGGTGCTGGAGGCGGAAAGCGCGGCAGAAGAAGCCGAGATGGAAGCCGAGCTTGAACAAGGCATGCATGCGCTGATCGTCGGTGCACTGGTGCTGCTGGAGCAAGACGCTGAAAAAGAGGACCTGGCAAAACCGGCCATGCCCTAAACCTGGCGGGCAAGCAGGTTGTGAGGCAATAGCGGCTCGCCGCGTTTGACATCGATCAAATTGATCCAGATGTCTTCCTTTCTCAGCCCGGCGTTCCAAGTAACTTGGCTCATTCCATAACCGCCTGCTACCGTTTAAATTCAAGCGGCTTCTACAACTGAGTCCGTGGCTGATACGTTGAGAATTGCTTATGCCAAGCTCCCTGCATCAGCGCACGCCTTTGCTGACTGTCACCGATCCACGTGGTTTGGTTGTGCGCAGCATTGCTTATCATCGACAGGAAGTTGAGGAGCCCATCGCTGAGCGGATCCAGCGTCAAGTGTTCAATGCCAACGGGCACTTGTGCCAGCAATGGGACCCGCGTTTATGTGAGCTGAGCGATCTTGCAAACCAGTCCATGCGCTACAGCCTCAGCGGCCAAGTGCTGCTGACCACGAGCGTGGATGCCGGCTGGCGGCTTGCCTGCCATGACGCTGCCGGGCAGTTGCGTGATAGCTGGGACGGGCGCGATAGCCATCGGCGCTTTACCTACGATGAACTGATGCGGCCAGTAAATGTTTTCGAGAACGAGCCGCCGCTGTGCGTGGAACGTTTTACCTACGCAGGTGCCGACGAAGAAGACGCCCACCACAACCGCTGCGGACAACTGCTTCGCCACGATGATCAAGCGGGCAGCCTGTGGCATGACGCATTTGCCCTCAGCGTGCAGCCGCTGAACGAAGCGCGGCGATTCTGCACCGCACTGGAACCGCCCCGTTGGCCCGCGTCTGAGGCCGATCTTGAAGACACTGCTTACACCACACGCTGGCGTCACGATGCCTTGGGCACGGTGATCGAGCAAGTCGATGCCCTTGAGCATGTGCAGCGTTTTGAATTTGATGTGGCCGGGCAACCTTTTGCGTCCTGGCTGGACGACGTTGCCCTGCTCAAAAGCACGACCTACAACGCTTTGGTTCGAGTAGAAACTGAGCAGGCAGGCAACGATGTGACGACCACGGCCTATTACTCGGCGCGGGACGGCCTGCTGTCCAACCTCAAAGCCAAAAGGTCAGATGGCAAGACACTACAGGACTTGCACTATCAGTACGATCCGGTAGGCAACATCACCCGTATCGAAGACCTTGCCCAGCCAGTGCAATGGTTTGCCGGGCAGCGTATTCAGGCAGTCAGTACGTACACCTACGACACGCTCTATCAGTTAATCAGCGCCACCGGTCGCGAAAACGCCAGCCAAACCATCGGCCCGAACCTGCCTGGGCTGGAGATCTTCGGCCCGGTAGATGACAGCCGTTGGCGCACTTACAGCCAGACCTACAGCTACGACAGCGGCGGCAACCTGACCCGGCTCAAGCACGCTGCCGGGGCTGGCAACAGCTACACCCGCGAAATGGTCGTCGACACACGCAGCAACCGCAGCCTGTTCAAGGACGGCTCACCGATAGATTTTGCCAAGGCGTTTGATGCCAACGGCAATCTCCAAGCCTTGGCCCCAGGCCAACGTATGCAGTGGGACAGCCGCAATCAGTTACAGCACGTGACCCAAGTGCAGCGCGAAGATCCCGATGGCCAGGACGACGATACAGAAACTTACGTCTATGACGGCGGCGGCCAGCGCGTGCGTAAAGTACGCCGAGCCAAAACCCGGGGTGGCGAGCACATCAGCGAAGTGCGCTACTTGCCGGGGCTGGAGATCCGCAGGCGCACATCAGGCGATCAATTGCACGTGGTGCTTGCCCAAGCGGGGCGTAATGCCGTGCGTTTGTTGAACCGTGAAAATGGCCAGCATCAACACCGTTACAGCGTGAACGACCACTTGGGCAGCAGCACGCTGGAGCTGGATCAAAACGGCGAGTTGCTGAGTCAGGAAAGTTACTACCCCTACGGCGGGACGGCCTGGTGGGCGGCCAAAAGTGCACTGGAAGCCCGCTACAAAGTGATTCGTTATTCGGGTAAAGAGCGAGATGCAACCGGGTTGTATTACTACGGATTCCGGTATTACGCGCCGTGGTTGCAGCGCTGGATCAATCCGGATCCGGCGGGGGATGTGGATGGGTTGAACCTGTATCGAATGGTCAGAAATAACCCAGTGCGCTTTTACGATGGCGATGGCAGGCAGCCCAAAGAGAATGATGATGACTACTCAGACAATTCCCCCAGCGCACACTTTCCGGGCGTTCAACAAGAACTGAAAACATTCTGGCGTCGGGACCTGGATGAGCAGGCAGCGGTAGCACGTCAAGAAGCTGTTGCGAGTAGCCTTTCTCATCAGGTGTATGGCACACACACGATGGGATCGGTCTACACGGATCCTTCCATACCTGAAAGATTTCGTTTCAAAAATGAGTACTTACCGGGGCGTTGGAAAATGATGGAAAACTTCCGCGCCCCCGACGCAGAAGCGAACGCAACTGATGTGACGTGGTACCAATATGAACAGATCTCAAGGCAAAACAATTTTTACGGCGTGCTGCCGCAAGTCATTGTGCGCTGGGACGTCATTAATAATGAGGCGCTGGACGCGACCAAAAAGCAGGAAGGAATGCTTGTGAATTTCCTCAACAGTGCAGGTAATGGCCGCTCTACCAAAAGAATCATGGATGCATTCGGTCTGCAGGCAACGGCGATCTACAGGCAAGTGGTTCGTGATGCCTTCAAAGGGGTGGATATCGACATTATTGCTGTACATGTCAAACCTGATCCCGAGGTTTTACTTAAAATCCAGGAAAGATTGCGCATAGCCAAGGAATTCCAGTGGGGCTTAAAGCAGGCCAGACGTAATCCTGTTTCGCGTGCAGCGCACAGTGCCTGGCGAGTAGTCATACGGGGCATGCTGCCGAACGCTTCTCGACGTGCATTACGCTAATCCGTGGCAGAGGCCAGCATTGGCCTCTGCCACGGAGTGTTTGCCAACCTGCTTTTCGTAACGGGCCTAACGTCTGATTTGCTGGTGCCTAACTGCCCACACGATAAACAGCGCTGGCAGTAACAACCCCAGCACCAGCCACGGTATGGCTTGCGGCCCCTTCCTTATCGAGCGTTTCAATCGGGCAACCCATGATTTGTTGCTCGATACCAAGGATGCTGCGCACTAAACAGCGGGTTATTCACTCTCCTGCCATCCCTGTGAACACACTGGGCCCGGTACTGGCAGATTGCATCCCTCCTGCGGCCACGCTAAAGTTGAGAATACTTATCAATCACTAACTGATTTTCATCATCATGACCAACCACCGCAGTTTCGAACAGGATGTCGAGCACCTCTACCTGCAACACAGTGGTTGGCTGAAGAACTGGTTGCGTAAACGCTTGCAGGAAAACGCCGATGCCGATGACCTGACGCAGGATACGTTTGTACGCATCATGCGGTCGCGGCGCCCGGTCGATGACTTGCGCCAGCCCTTGGCCTATCTGGCGACGATTGCCAATAGCCTGCTGATCAATCGCTGGCGCCGTCAGGCGGTGGAGCGCGCTTACTTGCAAGCGTTGGCCGAGCAGCCACAAGCACTGCAAATGTCCCCGGAAGACAAATCCCTGCTGATTGAAACCCTGGTAGAGATCGATGAATTGCTCAACGGCATGCCGCCGTCCATGCGAGAAATTTTCTTGCTCTCGCAACTCGACGGCCTGACCTACAAACAGATCGGCAGCCAACTGGGGATGAGTGTCGATAAAGTCCAAAAGTCCATGAGCAAAGCGTTCGCCATGTGCTACGCCAGCCAGTTCGAGTGAGTCGCGTGTCAGTACCCGAAAACCCGTCCACGCCTCTGCCCGAAGCCATCCGTGACCAGGCCCTGGCATGGTTTACCCTGGCGCAATCGGGCGAAATGAATTCGGCGCAAGCGTTGGCGCTCCAACAATGGCGCAACGCACATGTACAAAACGAACAGGCATGGCAACGCTTCAACAGCATTCGCCAACAGTTGCAGCGTCGTTCCAGCCAACTGGCCAATCCCTTGGCCCGGCAGATCTTAAAGAACACCCCTGCACAGGAACGCGATCGTCGCCAAGTGCTCAAGATACTGCTCGGCGCAGGGCTGCTGGGCGGCACTGCCTGGCAAGCCAGCGACAGCTTCTGGCTGCAAAGCACGTTTGCCGATTATCACACCGGCACCGGCGAACGCAGCCACTACACCTTGGCAGACGGTACGCAGATCTGGCTTAACACGCGCACCCTGCTGGATGTGCACTACGACGCTCAGGTACGGCGTCTGACCTTGCGGCAAGGCGAAATAGATGTGCTTACCGGCATCGACCCTGGCGGGCGACCGCTGCTGGTCTATACCGCCGAGGCAAGTTTGCAACCGCTGGGCACGCGTTTTAGCGTGCGCCGCGAGGAGGATGGGCGCGGCACTCTGCTGGCGGTCAGTAGCGGCAAAGTGGCTGCCAGCCTGAAGAGCGGTGGCGACTCACGGGTGGTGCAAGCCCACTCCCAAGCCTGGATCAGCAGTCGCCAGGTGTACCCTGCACAACCCGCCAATCTCGCCGATACAGCCTGGATCGACGGATTTATTGTCGCCGAGCGCATGCGCCTGGGGGACTTCATACAGGAACTTTCGCGCCATGTGCCGGGCCTGTTGCGCTGCGATCCCGCTGTCGCGGACCTGCGGCTGACAGGGTCGTACCCGTTGCAAGACCCCGAACAGATCTTCTCGATGTTGGAGCAAAGTTTGCCGGTGACAGTGCAGCGTCGCACCCGTTATTGGACAACCCTTACCTCGCGCTGAACACGTCTGCAAAATAAATCAAAAAAATCGGCAGGTTTTTGATTCTCATTTGGCTTATGGGCAAATCCCGCTGATTGCGCTAGCGGGCAGCCCCTCTCCTGACGTCGGAAACCCGCCATGAAAGACCGCTCTATCCCTCGACCGCCTCTACGTAAACGCAGCTGTGTATCAGCCGTCAGCATGCTGCTGCTCGGCGGACTGGTCGTTACCGAAGGCTTGCTGATACCCCAGGTTCAGGCGCAGGCAGCGGATCGGCAGATTCAGTTTTCAGTCAATCCCGGCCCCCTGGATCAAGCGCTCGGCCAGTTTGGCCGGCAAGCCGCCATTGCCCTGTCGACCAATGCCAGCCTGACCGCAGGCAAAACCAGCCAGGGCCTTAAGGGTCAATACAGCGTGGCCGAGGGGCTGGCACACATTCTGGCAGGCAGCGGTTACTCCGCCGTGCAGCAGGCCAATGGCGCCTATTTGCTGGTGCCGCAGGTCGCCGGTGCGCTGGAGCTTGGCGCCACCAGTATCAACGCTTCGCCATTGGGCAGCACCACAGAGAACACCGGATCCTACGCCACCGGTGCCATGCAGACAGCGACCAAACTGTCGATGAGCCAGCGCGAGACCCCGCAAGCGGTCACCGTCATCACCCGCCAGCGCATGGACGACCAAGACATGCGTAACCTGGATGACGTGGTGCAAGCGACTCCGGGCTTGCGCATGGCGGCTGCACGTCCCGCCAACAGCGAATATTTTTCACGGGGCTTTCCCATTACCAACCTGATGTTCGATGGCTTGCCCACCACCTACAACGCCGACTGGGTAGCCGCTGCAGACATGGCACCGTACGACCGCGTAGAAATCGTGCGCGGCGCCACCGGCTTGATGCAAGGCGCGGGCAACCCGTCTGCCGCCATCAACATGGTGCGCAAACGCCCAACCCATGACTTTCAAGGCAGCATTAGCGCAGGGGCCGGGAGCTGGGACAATTACCGTTCCGAACTGGACCTCTCAGGCCCGTTGAACGACTCGGGCAGCCTGCGCGGACGCTTTGTCGGCGCCTACCAGGACAAGGACGGTTTCCAGGACTATGCCGGACGTGAGCGCGGTGTGTTTTACGGCATCAGCGAGTTCGACCTGAACGACTCCACCACCCTGACCGTCGGAGCTTCGGATCAAAACGATAACAACAACATCAACTGGGGCGGCTTGCCGGTCAACCCGGACGGCAGCCACGTCAACTTCTCTCGCTCCAAGACCTTCGGTTACACCTGGAGCCATCAGGACATCGACAACAAGACCGTGTTTGCCGAGCTGGACCATCGCTTCGCCAATGACTGGCGCGGCCATGTTTCGGCCTCTAAAAACTGGTCGGACTTCAAGCTGACCGGCGCTGTGCTGGAGCATTACGCCACCTACCAACAGCGGGTCTTCAACCAGAAGCGCAACTACGACCAGTCCACCTATGACGCCTATGTCAGCGGGCCTTTCAACCTGTTTGACCGCCAGCACGAGCTGGTAGTCGGTGCCAGCAAGCGCCAGTTGAAGACCTCCGGCAAGGGCGGCAACATGTTTATTCCGGTGGCCGACATCATCAACTTCGACCCCCACAGCGTGCCCAAACCCTATGTGCCTGACAGCTACAACCTGAGCGAAAACATCGACCAGGAAGGGCTCTATGTGACCACCCGCTGGAGTATCAGCGACCCGTTAAAAGTGATCCTCGGCGCTCGCCTGGACTGGTACGACACCACGTCGATCTACGATCAGTTGAACGACGATTACTACACCAACAGCAATTACAAGGTCACGCGCAACCTGACCCGCTATGCCGGGGTGATCTATGAACTGGACGCCAACCATTCGGTCTACGCCAGCTACACCGACATCTTCATGCCGCAAAGCGAAGTGGCGAATGACAACTCCGTCATCAAGCCTATCGTTGGCAAGAACTACGAAATCGGGATCAAGGGCGAATACTTCAATGGCGCTTTGAACGCCAGCGCGGCCATCTTCCAGATTGATCAGGAGAACCGGGCGGCCTTGCTCGACAACCAGTCCCAATGCGCCCGCAGCGATGACGGCGTGTATTGCTACGAAGCCGCGGGCAAAGTACGCAGCCAGGGCATTGACCTGGAGTTGATCGGCGCCTTGACCCCGGACTGGCAAATCGGCGCAGGCTACACCTTTGCCCAGGCCAAGTACCGCAAGGATGCTGACCACAACAAGGAAGGCCGACTGTTCGATACCGACGTGCCGCGCCACCTGTTCAAGCTCAATACGGTTTACACCCTGCCGGGTGAGCTCAACCAATGGCGCGTCGGGGCCAACCTGTATAGCCAGAGCAGCATTTTCAACAAAGGCAGCAACTCAACCTTCGGCCAATATCACATCGAGCAAAGAACCTATGCATTGGTTGGGCTGATGGCGGGCTACAAGGTGAACCAGCACCTGGATACCCGCTTGAACATCAACAACCTGTTCGACAAAAAGTACTACCAGGGTATCGCCAGCAACAGCACCTGGAGCCCCTACGACGTTTACGGCGACCCGCGTAACTTCAGCATCACGGCAAAATACAGCTTCTAAACACCGTGGGAATCGCTCCTTGGATCAACAGCCACAGGGTTGCCTGGTTCTTGTAGCAGTTGACGAGCCTTGCGAGGCTACGTCCGGCTGCGCAGCAGCCGTAGAGCCTGGCGGCAAAGATCAAAAGATCGCGAGGCAAGCTCGCTCCTACAGGACCTTTTAATCAATCACTTATTTTGTGACGCCGCGCTGTCGCGCAGCAAACAGGACAGCGAGTATCTTCAGCATCCCCCAATCGGTTCCCTCTCCTTCGGGAGAGGCGTGGCGAGGGGGGCTCTTAGATAAAGATCAAAAGATCGCGAGCAAGCTCGCTCCTACAGGGCCTTAGGAATCAATCATTTATTTTATGTTTGAAAAGAGGGAACCCGGGTTTCGTATCAATCCAACCAACCTCAGTGATTTGGCTTGAAGCAATCGGGCCAATGTGGAATATACCGAAGTGTCGACACCAATAGCCTCCAACGAGAAGGGCCTGGCATGTTACGCATAATGGGTAGGGCATCATCGATCAATGTACGCAAGGTACTCTGGGCCTGCGCCGAGATGGAAATACCCTTTGAGCGAGAGGATTGGGGGGCTGGCTTCAAATCGACGCACACCGCTGAGTTTCTGGCACTGAATCCCAATGCCATGGTGCCGGTCATTCAGGATGGCGATTTCATTCTGTGGGAATCAAATTCGATCATTCGCTACCTGGCTGCCCGTGACAACGCCAGCAACCTTTACCCCCACGAAGCGAAAGCCAGAGCCCGCGTGGACCAATGGATCGACTGGCAAGCGTCGGATCTCAACAAGTCGTGGAGTTATGCCTTTATGTCACTGGTCAGGCACTCGCCAGAGCACCAGGACAGCCAGGCGCTGGCTGCCGCGTGCAATGACTGGTCCAGGCACATGGAGATTCTCAACAGGCAGCTTGAATCAACCGGGGCCTACGTTGCCGGCAACGAATTTTCCCTTGCAGACATCCCCATCGGCCTGTCGGTTAATCGTTGGTTCGAAACGCCGCTTGCACACCCGGATTTCCCGGCCGTCAGCGACTATTACGAACGTTTGAGTCAGCGACCGGGCTACCTCCTGCACGGCAGAAATGGCACGCCATGACCCGCCATGACCCGCCGGGCCACGCCGGCGGGGATGGGATCAAGATCAAAAGATCGCGCTACCAGAGCGCATAGGTGTAGTTGATATAGAACCGGGTCTGGTCCTGGTTCTGCAACGTTGACGTCGGCAGTTCGGTTCTGAAGTTGGCCCGACGTAATGACACGCCTAGTCCTTTAAGTGAGCCGCTCTGGAGGGTGTAGTCCAGGCGGTAATCACTCTCCCATTCGCTATACCGCCCGGTGGTTGTATTGCCGATGCCACGGATATCCTGGCCTTTGACGTAAGTCCATTGCGCTCTCAGCCCCGGTAATCCCATGCCGGCAAAGTCATACCGGTAGATACCAAAGGTGGAGTTTTCACCCGCGCGGGTAAAGTTGTTGATCATGATATCGGTGTACAAATACACACTCGCCCCGCCCTCACCTTCTGAGCGCCCGCGACCATTCACCAAGTTGCCGTTGGTGATATAGGGCATGCCGCCACTGTCACTGACACGTTGATGACCCAGGGTCAGCGAGTGAGCATTGAGCGCATAAGTAAATGCCGCCGACCAGGTGGTGTTATCAATTTTCCCTGTGCCGCCTGCGTTATAGCCGCTTTTATATTGGTAATCGGGGTCGCTGCCGTTCTTGCCGTCAGAGTGACTATTAAAGTAACGCAGGTCGGTTTTAAGCGACTGTTGCGAATCAATTTGCAGGTCATGGACTAACCCGAAAAACGATTGCCCGTAATAGTCATCCAGTTGCGCGTAGTAATACTGCAGCAGCAGGTTTTTAGCGGGCTTCCAGTCGGCTCCGGCAAACCGAAAGGCGTCACTGCCCTTGCGCCCGCCCGCCGCAATACCGCCCCAGTTACTCGAAGCCCGCCCTATGGCGCGGTTAAGCTGCCCCGCGGTGAACGTGACGTTATCGAGGTCTTGTGAGGTAAGCATCGCGCCTTGAAAAGACTGGGGCAGCAAACGTGCGTCATTGGCCACCAACACCGGCAAGTTGGGCGCCAGCGCATTGCCGGCTTTCAGTTCGGTTTTGGCGACTTTATAGCGGGCATTGGCGCCCACGCGGCTCCAGTTATCAACCGGCGTACCGTTGGTTTTCAACGGGGTGATGGTATTGCTGGTGGCGGGGCTGTGGGGTGAAATACCGCCGTCCAGGTTGACGCCCAGCAAGCCCATAACATCCAGCCCGACACCCATAAAGCCCTCGGTATAACCCGAGTTAAAGTCAACTCTTAAACCCGTGACTGACTGGCGTTGATCGACGCCGTTCTTGCCACGCTGGTCACTTTCAAAATAGAGCGAGCGAGATCCAATAGAAGCTTTACTGTCGTCTATAAAACCCGCAGACCAGGCCGGTTGATAAAAAGCGGCCACGCTCAAGCCGAGTGCCATTGCACGTTTATTCATGTGTGTTTTCCCATGCAGGCGTAAAGCCCGCTGTCAGTCGCACGTTATTGTTGTTATTTGCCACACTTATAAAACTTTACTGCTCAAACAGACTGCGTATTGAATAACTGACGTTAACTTCGCATTGCACGAAACGCTTACATAATGTTCGAGCTGGCCACAAAGTGCCCTGGGGCAACTTCCCTGTAACTCATATCAGGGGCTTGGTAGTTGATGTCGTAAATTCTGCTCGGTGCTACTTCCTCGATCAGTTCAAAGCGCTTTCTGGCCACGGTGACATCCGCAGAAGGCACCGCGCTCAGCAACTTTTGGGTGTAAGCATGCTGCGGATTTTCGAAGACCGAGTGACGTGGGCCAATTTCAACAATTCGTCCGTGGTACATCACTCCGACGCGATGACTCACCCGTTCGACCACCGCAAGATCATGGGAGATAAACAGGAATGAAATACCCATGTCCCGCTGCAAGTCCTGCAGCAGATTAATAACCTGGGCCTGAATGGATACGTCCAGCGCCGACACGGCTTCATCGGCAATGATCAACTTGGGCGATAACGTCAAGGCACGGGCAATGCAAATCCGCTGCCGTTGCCCGCCAGAAAACTCATGCGGGTAACGCTGCGCATGTTCTGCCGACAGCCCCACGCGTTCCAGCAAACTGCGCACTTGTTTACGGGCTTCGGCGCCATGGGCAATGTTATGGACCTGCAGCGGCTCCATCAGGCTGTCTTCAATCGTCAGGCGCGGGTTGAGCGAGGCATAAGGGTCCTGGAAGACCATTTGAATGTCCCGGCGCAAAGCCTTCAAACCACTCTTGTTCAATGAACCGAGGTTCTTGCCTTCAAAAACGATGTTCCCGCCCTGAATCGGCATCAACCCGGCAATGGCACGCGCGCTGGTGGATTTACCGCACCCGGACTCCCCTACCAACGCCAGGGTTTCGCCCGAATAGATGTCAAAGTCGATGGCCTCGACCGCATGCACCCGGCGCTGAACCCTGCCCAACAGCCCGCCTTTGAGGTCGTAGCGAATGGACAGCGATTTGACGCTGAGGATGGGGGGCTGCTGGTAATCAGGGGCAACACTGGGCTGCGTGGCCAAGGCCGCGGAAGTTTGGTCCTCAATCAGCGCAAACTTGGCGGGCAGCAACGTCCCCTGCATCGAGCCGATTTTAGGCACCGCCGCCAGCAAGGATTGGGTGTAAGGTTGCCGGGGCGACTGCAACACCGCATTGACGGAACCCTGCTCGACAGTCTCACCGCGTTTCATGACCATGACCTGATCGGCCACTTCGGCCACCACGCCCATGTCATGGGTAATGAAGATAACGCCCATGGCCAGGTTGCTTTGCAGCTCTTTGATGATGCGTAAAATCTGCGCCTGCACGGTCACGTCCAGCGCGGTGGTCGGTTCGTCAGCGATCAGCAAGGTCGGTTCGCAGACCAGCGACATGGCAATCATGATGCGTTGGCGCATCCCGCCGGAAAGCTCGTGGGGAAAGCGGTTCATCACCTGCCGGGCATCCGGAATACGCACCAGATCCAGCATGCGCAAGGCCTGGGCGTCAGCTTCTGCACGGGTGCAGCGTTTGTGCAGAATGATCGCCTCGGTCAACTGGGCGCTGACCTTGAACACCGGGTTCAACGAGGTCATGGGCTCCTGGAAGATCATCGACATCGACGAGCCGCGCAAGTGACGCATCACCGACTCAGGAGCCGAGACCAGATCAATGACCTGGTTGTCGCGGGTGTAAAGCTCCATCGAGCCCGACAAAACCCTGCCGCCCGCGCGCTTGGTCAGGCCCATCATGGCCATTGACGTGACCGACTTGCCGGAGCCGGACTCACCGACTATCGCCAGCGTCTGGCCGCGCTTCACATCAAAAGAGACATCACGCACCACGGGCAATTCACGCCCGACCGGGCCGAACCCCACGCTCAGGTTTCGAACCCGAGCGACCAAATTCTCGTTCATGTACGGCTCCTTAGTCGACGATCTTCGACACAGCGGCATCGAGGTCAGCACGGGACTGGGCGATCTTCAGGCGGTGCTCACTTACCCACTCGTTGTCCTGGGCCAGCTCAACGCGGGCAATGGTCAGCAAGCGCTCGATTTCGTTCGGGCAGACACCGCCCGCAGAGGTTCGGGTCTCGACAAATCGGCGTGGATTCAGCGCGTCGCGCACCTGTTCATCCGTGTACTTAAGCGTTGAACCGATGGTTTCCAGTGCCGCGGTATCCAGAGCAGCGCCCGTGACCTGCGCGGGTATCACGCCCTCGCGCAAGCTGTTACGCACCAGACGCGCCACCACATGGTGCACCTGACGGAACGAAATACCGCGATCACGAACAATCACGTCAGCCAGATTGCTCGCCGTGCACCAACTGCCTGACAACAGTTCTGCCATGCGGTCCTCGTGCACGATCAGGGTCTCGATGATGCCGGTAAACAGGTCAAGCATCCCGTCGGTAATGGCCAGGGCATCATGGATCAACGGCAAATCGCGCATGGCCTGATCGCCAGTGCCTTCAGCACGGAACGTAGCCAGTGCGGTGCTCAACCAGGTCACCGAACCACCGGCCGCCTTCTTGATGGTTTCCAGGCCGCTGGGGTTTTTCTTCTGCGGGAAAATGCTGCTGGTGCCGCAATAACCGTCGTGGCTTTCGACCGTGGCAAACTCGACACTGGACCAGATATGCAGGTCGGTGGCCAGGTCGTTGAGGTCCGCCATGATAAAAGACAACGCGCTGATCGTTTCTGCCGCATACCAGGCCTCGCGGCCCAGTTTGGAGTTCTCGACCAGGCTGTCAAAACCCAACAAATACGTGGTGCGCTGACGGTCGAGCGGCCACGACGTGCCTGCCAGCCCTACCGCGCCCAGCGGGTTGCGGTTAACCCGGCTATAGGCATGCACCAGACGGCTGAAGCTGTCGTGCAGACGCGAGGTAAAGCTCAACAGGTAGTGGCCGAACACCCATGGTTGGGCGTGTTGCATATGGGTGTAGCCCGGCATGATGGTGTTCGAGTGCTGGGCGGCCTTTTGAATCAGCGCCGCCTGGAACACATTGAGGCGGTCGAGCACACCCAGAATGCGCTTGCGATCGTACAACCGGCGCACGGTGGCGCCCTGGTCAATACGGCTGCGCCCGGTGTGCATTTGCCCGGCCGAATCTTCGCCGATCCGGGAAAACAGGTAAGACTCGACTTGCAGTAAAAAGCTGCCTTTTTTCACGTCGAACGGGAAGTCCGCAGGCACCATGTCGCGTATTTTGCGCAGCTCAAGGAGAATCGACTTACCGACTGCTTCAGTAAGGATATGTTGCTCAACCAGCATCACGGTGTGCGCCAAATCAACTTCGACGAACTCATGGAATTGCCGCTTCTCGGTTTCAAGCGCAGGTACATCATGATGTTTGACCATGCGTTCTGCAGGCGGAGCACTCAAACGGGCATCAGTTAACAGGGCTTCGTTGGCATGTAAATTGGACATCTTAAATCACCGTTTAATGAGTTCTACATTCTTGAAATCGAGGGTCCCTTCGTAATTAACATCGAGACCGGTTAACTCTTTACGCACGCCGATAATTTGTTCCTGATCAAACAGGGGCAAATTATCGGGGTCTTGTTCCCATAAAATTTTTTGTATGTCCTTGTAATAAGACAGGCGTTTATCAACATCCATTTCATGGGCCGCGAGTTTCAACAAATTATCAACTTGCGGGTTGCTGTAACCCGTGAGGTTTTGCGGATCACCGGTCGACAACTTGCGCCTTAGTCGAATATCAGCGTCCGATAGACCGGTGCCCAATAACCACATGTTGGCGTCGTTAGTGCCTTTACCCGTGCCCTTTCCAGGGTCGGCGCGGTACAGACTTTTTTGATAAGTGGCCCATTCCCACACTTTGAAATCGGTTTTAAGCCCCACCGCATTGAGATAGCCCTGCACCACTTCGGCAACCTGGCGATCTTTGGTATAGCGGCCTGCGGGTGTCCACATCACCACGGTGCCGGGGTAACCGCCCGGGTAAACGTCGTTAATGATTTTTCTTGCCGCGTCCGGGTCGTACTTGACCGGCTCAAACACTTGCCGCGCCTGCGTGCCTTCAGGGAATGGCCCCGTCGGGACCTTTCCATAACCCAGCAGCACTTTGTCGACCAGCGCCTGACGGTCAATCGCCATGCTCACCGCGCGGCGGATACGCGGATCATCAAAAGGCGGCTTGGTCAGGTTCATTTCAAAGAACACCTGAAACGTACTGGGCACCCGCAACAGATCGGACTTGTTGAGCGACTGTAATTCGATCGCCGCTTCGGGCGACAAATTGCCCGCCACATCGGCATTGTTGGTGCGCAGTTCAATCACCCGGGACGAATCCTCCCGCACAGGCCGGAAGACGATTTTCGAGGGTTTGCCGGGCTCACCATAAAAGGCCGGGTTCTTTTCTATAATCGCCTGATCATTGGGTATCCAGCTGTCGAAGGTATAAGGCCCCGTCCCGACCGGATGATGACCATAGGCCCGCCCGTATTGTTTGACCGCTGCCGGGCTGCTGATGGACGAAGACTCTTTGGCCAGTAACTCCAGCAGCGTCGGCGAAGCTTCTTTGGTGGTAATGCGAAGTTCGTAAGGTGATACTGCCTCGACCGAACTGATGTCCGCATAGTACGAACGGTGCGGAGAGCCCAACTTGGGGTCACGAATGCGGTCCAGGTTAAATTTCACCGCCTGGGCATTAAAGTCCGTGCCGTCGTGAAACTTCACGCCCTGTTTTAAAACAAAAGTCCAGGTTTTCCCGTCTTCGGTTTTTGACCATGAGGTGGCCAAATCCGGGACAACCGCCGAGCGATCGCGGCCGTCCCAGGCCACCATGCGATTAAACACATGATTAATCACATTGTAAGAAGGCACACTGCGCGAGACAGCTGGGTCCAACGTATCGATATCAGAACCTTGCACAAAGGTTATCTTGCCCGCGTCTTTAGCTTGGGCAACCAGCGGCAAACTGAGCGACAGCCCAATCATGCCCAGCACAGAAACCCGGCGCATGAGTGCTGCCAGTAACGTTAAGCGTCCCATTCTCTTTTCTCGCTTTATTATTGTTGTCGCGTTTATCGGCCACTGCCTCGCCTGATGTTTACTCAGGCGTTGCGTGATTTCGGATCGATAAAGTCTCGTAGTGCATCGCCAACAATGTTGAAGCTCAAGATGGTCAGCACCAGCGCGCAACCGGGGGCAAACAACACGTAAGGGTGTGTGGTCAACAACGGCCGTGACTCGGCGATCATCGAACCCCACTCTGGAGTGGGCGGCGGTGGCCCCAATCCGAGGAAGCTCAGCCCGGAGCCAATCAGGATGGCTTCGGCCAGCGATACGGTGATTTGAATAATCACCAGCGAACCGATGTTGGGCAGGATATGCACCAGCAACAGACGCAGGTCACTCACACCGATGGATTTGGAAGCCAGCACAAACTCGCGATTTCTCAGGGCCATGACCGGCCCGGCAAAGAAGCGCACATAGATCGGAATGCTGGAGATGGCAATCGCCAGGGTCAGGCTCAAGATGCTGTTACCGGCCACCGTAATCACCAGAATGGCCACCAGAGTGCGCGGGAAGGCAATCATGGAGTCCATGATGCGCATCACCACACTGGAAAGCGCCCCGTTGTAATAGCCGCAGGCAGCGCCGACCGAAACACCCACCAGCATCGCTATCGCCACGCTGGAAACCGCAACCGTCAGGGTGATGCGCGCGCCCCACAAAACCCGCCCGAGCAAGTCCCGGCCCATCTGGTCGGTGCCCAGCCAGTAGTCACTGCCCGGTGCAATCAGTGACTTGGACAAGTTGATTTTGGTCACCGAGTCCCAATCGAAGAACAACGGTGCACAAAGTGCCGCCAGAACCATGGCAACAATGACAATTAATGCGCTAAGTGCGAACCAGCGCTGATGGGAAACCAGAAACCGTACAAAGCCCAATCGACGTTTAACCGACGGCTGTGTATCCGTCTTAGTTGTAGGTGATGCGAGGGTCGAGGATGCCATATACGAGGTCCACCATTAAATTAATGATTACAACGAGGGCCGCAAATACAAGGATGGTTCCCTGAACGACGTAAAGATCTCGCGCCATGATTGCATCGATCAAATATCGCCCCATGCCGGGCCAGGCAAATACGGTTTCAACAATGACGGCACCGCCCAGCAAGCGACCGAAGTCCATCCCGAACACTGTTACTAATGGAATCGCCGCATTGGAAAGTGCATGTTTAAGGACAACTTTATAACTGGGGACACCTTTGGCGTAGGCGGTGCGAATGTAGTCTTCTTTGAGCACGTCCATCATGGTGGAGCGCGCCAGCCGCGAGAACGTCGCCACATAAGGGAAGCCCAAAGTGATGGCCGGCAGTATCAAATGTTGCCAGCCGCCTCTGCCCGTCGGCGGAAGCCACCCCAAATAAGCCGAAAAGATCGACATCAGGATGAGCCCTAAAAAGAAGCCGGGCATGGAGATACCCAACACCGCAAACGTTGTCAGTGAACTGTCCAGAAAACCCCGTGGCCGCAGCGCCGCGATAATCCCTAATGGCACACCGATAATGATTGCCAGGAGCATGGCCGCCAATGTCAGTTCAAGGGTTGCCGGTAATGTTCTGGCGATACCTTGCAGTACCGGGGTGTAGGTTTGGAACGATTCACCAAAGTCGCCGGTGACTATCTTTTTCACATAAATGAAGTATTGCGTGGCCAGCGGTTTATCCAGCCCGTAGTTATGGCGTATTTGCGCAATATCTTCTTCAGTTGCATCGGGGCCGGCCGCCAGTTGAGCCGGGTCTCCTGGAATAAAATGCATTACCAGGAATACCACGATGGATACCCCCGCCAGCATCGGAAGCAGGAGTAATAACCTGCGCAAGGTATAGTTCAGCACGAGTTGCCCTCTTCTTATTTTGTTCAGCGCCGTCCGGCGTTAATGGCCGGTCAGTGCTGTATCGCGAAACATCGCCGACAAATCATCGCTCGGCCACCTCACTATCGCAAACCGGCAACATGTTGGACGCACATAACAAAATGTTATACGTTGGCGCCGCATGCTACTCACACCACGCCGAGCACTTCGATGAAACTCAACCCCCGTCAACTCGAAGCCTTCAGGGCCGTCATGCTCACCGGGAGCATGACCATCGCGGCCGAAAGCCTGCAGATCAGCCAGCCTGCGGTCAGCAGGCTGATACGTGATCTGGAATCAATATTGTCGTTGAAGTTGTTTCGCCGTGAAGGCAACCGCCTGATACCCGGCGCAGAGGCACAAGTGCTGTACGCCGAAGTGGACAAATTTTATCAAGGGATCGAGCGAATTGAGCGCATTGCTGACGACCTGGTAACACTGCGCACCGGTACGTTGCGAATCGCGTCCATGAGTACGCTGGGGCTTAGCGTGGTTGCAGAAGGTGTTTGCCGGTTTGCCCGCAAACACCCCGAGGTCAAAACATCATTGGATGTTCGCAACTCGTTGGGGATTCTGGAGCTGACGTCGGCCAACCAGACAGACATCGGTTTTGTTCAGATACCGTCGGGGGAATATCCGGGGATACAAACGATTCCACTGCCCCCCATCAGTGCCGTGTGCGTGCTTCCAGCAGACGATGCACTGGCGGCTAAAAGCGTCATTTCACTGGAGGATCTGCACCAGCGCCGCTTGATCAGCCTCAATACCCATAATCCGCTGCAACGGCGCATTACCTCGGCCATGGAGTCGCGTGGGGTTGTCGGGCTGTCAAATGTGGAAACCACGGCCGCGCACTCAGCCTGTGGCATGGTCGCCGGAGGGTTGGGTATCACGATCTGTGACCCGTTTACGGCGGCCTACTCAAAGTACCCGGGCATTACCTTCAGAAAGCTGGATCAGGACATCCCTTTCGAAATTTCCATGGTCTTTCCCAGCCACCAGCATCGTTCAAGGCTGACCCAGGACTTTATGAACGTCATGGAGAGCCTGTTTAAATCGCAGTTCCTGTCCATGTATCAAGTGGCACCTTGATGTGGGAGCGGGCTTGCTCGCGATGCGTGCAAGCCCGCTCCCACCGGGTCAAGCCAACTGCTTAGTTGCCCCAGCCCACCACGCCCTTGATTTCCAGGAAGTCGTGGATGCCCCAGCCCGCATATTCGCGGCCATTACCCGACTGTTTGTAGCCACCAAACGGCGCAAAGGTGTCCCAGTCCGGGTAGTTCAGGTACACCGAACCTGCACGCATGCGCCCGGCCACGGCTCGGGCGTGTTCGAGATTAGTGGATTGCACATAAGCGGCCAGGCCGTAAACGGTATCGTTGGCGATTTCGATGGCTTGCTCTTCGCTGTCGTAAGGCAGAATCGACAGCACCGGCCCGAATATCTCTTCGCGGGCAATGGTCATGCTTGGCTGTACGTTACCGAACACCGTGGGACGCACGTAATAGCCCTTGTCCAACCCTTCCGGGCGGCCCAGACCACCGGCCACCAGGGTGGCGCCCTCCTCGATCCCGGCCTGGATCAAGCCCTGGATTTTGTCGAACTGTGCCGCGCTGATCACCGGGCCCAGGTTGGAGTTGGCATCACGCGGACTGCCGGTGACCAGTTGCTGCGCTGTACGTTTGGCAATTTCCAACGCCCGGGCATGCTGCGCCGCCGGGACCAGCATGCGCGTCGGCGCGTCGCACGATTGCCCCGAGTTGGAGAAGCAGCCCTGCACACCCTTGGCAACAGCGACCTCAAAGTCAGCGTCTTCCAGCAGGATATTCGCCGACTTGCCGCCCAGTTCCTGAGCCACACGCTTGACCGTATCGGCTGCCGACTTGGCGACCATGATGCCTGCACGCGTAGAGCCGGTGAACGAAACCATGTCGACCTGCGGATGGCTGCTCATGGGTTGGCCGACATCCGGCCCGGTGCCATTGACCAGGTTGAATACCCCGGCCGGCACGCCCGCTTCATGCAAAATTTCGGCAAAGATGATGCCGGTCAACGGTGCGATTTCACTGGGTTTGAGCACCACGGTGCAGCCCGCGGCAATGGCCGGCGCGACTTTGCAGACGATTTGGTTGAGCGGCCAGTTCCACGGCGTGATCAGCGCACACACGCCGATGGCTTCACGCACCACACGGGTGGTGCCGTGCTGTTCGCTGAACGTGAACGACTTCAGCGCGCTGATGGTTGATTCAAGGTGCGCACGACCGCTCCAGACCTGTGCATCGCGGGCAAAATGCAGCGGCGCGCCCATTTCCTGGCTGACGGCCTGGACCAGGTCGTCATAGCGCAGGTTGTAGACCCGCAAAATCTCTTCCAGCAGTGCCAGACGCTCACCAACGCTGCTCACCGAAAACGCCGGGAAAGCCCTGCGGGCCGCTGCCACAGCTTTGTTCACATCCTCGGCATTGCCCACGGCGATCTTGATAAAGGCCTGTTCGGTTGAGGGATCAACCACCTCAAGCGTTTCTCCAGACTCGGCCTCAAGCCATTGACCCTCGATATAAAACTTCAGTGCATTGTTCATTGTGTTCACTCAGTTCAATGGTTACTGGGGAAGGCAAACTGCGCCGCCTCGTGGCTGGCACGGCGCGGCCAACGTTGGGTAATGGCTTTTTTCCGGGTATAGAAACGCACCCCGTCCGGGCCATAGGCGTGCAGATCGCCAAACAGTGAGCGCTTCCAGCCGCCAAAGCTGTGGTAGCTCACTGGCACGGGCAGCGGGACGTTAACCCCGACCATGCCCACTTCGATTTCATCGCAGAACAACCGGGCCGCTTCACCGTCGCGGGTGAAGATGCACGTGCCGTTACCGTATTCGTGTTCATTGATCAGTTGCATGGCCGCTTCTAGGCTTCCCACGCGGACGATACACAATACCGGGCCGAAGATTTCATCGGTATAGATGCTCATCTGCGCGGTCACCCGATCGAACAGCGTACCGCCGACAAAGAAGCCGTTTTCATGCCCTTGCACCTGCAAGTCACGGCCATCCACCACCAGCTCAGCACCTTGGGCAACGCCCGCATCAATGTAGCCCTTGACCTTGTCCCGCGCCGCAGCGGTGACCAACGGCCCCATGTCGAGGCCGCTGGAAGTGCCCGCACCAATTTTCAGTCCACGGATTTGCGGCAGCAGTTTTGCTACCAGCGCATCGGCAACCGCATCGCCCACACACACCGCCACCGACAGGGCCATGCAGCGCTCGCCACAGGAACCATAGGCTGCGCCCATCAAGGCGCCAACGGTATTGTCCAGATCCGCGTCGGGCATCACCACGCAATGGTTTTTTGCCCCGCCCAATGCCTGAATGCGCTTACCGCGCTTGGTGCCCTCGCTGTAGATGTATTCAGCAATCGGCGTAGAGCCGACAAAACTCAGGGCTTTGACATGCACAGACTCGATCAGGCCATCCACCGCTTCCTTGTCGCCATGCACCACGCTCAGCACGCCGTTGGGCAAGCCCGCCTGAATCAGCAACTCAGCGATATACAAGGTCGAACTCGGATCGCGCTCCGAGGGTTTGAGGATGAAGCAGTTCCCGCAGACGATCGCCAGCGGGTACATCCACAACGGCACCATGGCCGGGAAGTTGAACGGCGTAATGCCCGCCACCACCCCAAGCGGTTGCAGGTCGCTCCAGGCATCGATGCCGGGGCCAACATTGCGGCTGTAATCGCCCTTTAGCAGTTGCGGCGCGCCACAGGCGAATTCGACGTTTTCAATCCCGCGTTTGAGTTCACCCGCCGCGTCTTCGAGGGTTTTGCCGTG
Organism: Pseudomonas helleri; assembly: GCF_045830615.1. Taxonomy (NCBI): domain Bacteria; kingdom Pseudomonadati; phylum Pseudomonadota; class Gammaproteobacteria; order Pseudomonadales; family Pseudomonadaceae; genus Pseudomonas; species Pseudomonas helleri. Next base: position 2,905,157 of record NZ_CP174501.1, read on the forward strand.
CTCTTCGCTGATCATCAGGGCAATCGCCGCTTCGTTTTCCTCAAGCAACTGCTTGAAGCGGTACATCACCTGCGCGCGTTTGGCCGGTGGCGTGTTGCGCCAGGCCGGAAACGCCGCCTTGGCGGCCTCGATGGCCTGCTGCAAGGTTGCCGCGTCGGCCAGGGCCACTTGCTTGCTCACCGCGCCCGTTGAGGGGTTGTAAACGTCGGCGGTGCGGCCTGTACCCTGGACCCGCACACCGTTGATCAAATGAGGAACGATACTGCCCATTACGACTCTCCCATGCCGGGCAAGCAGCCCTTGCCCGGCCGTATTAAATGGCTCAGGCCTTGACGGCTGCCTGCAAGGCGATTTCAACCAAAATGTTGTCGGCAGCCATATTGGCCTCGACGGTGGCGCGTGCCGGCAATGCATCCTGCGGAATCCACTCACGCCAGACGGCGTTCATGGCGGCAAAATTCTGCACGGCATGCTTGAGCCAGATCTGTGCGAATAGAATGTGTGATTTGTCCGAGCCTGCTTCGGCGAGCAAGGCGTCGATCCGCGCCAGAACCTGCGCGGTCTGCCCGGCGACGTCTTGAGTGCGGTCGGCCGGGACCTGGCCGGTGATGTAGACAATGCCGTTGTGTACCAGCGCATGGCTGAGCAGGCCTGGATTGGGTTGCAGGCGAGTAATGGTCATGGGTGCTAACTCCTGTTGAGGTTTAAGGATCAGGTCAGGCGATTTTCAGGACCGTGCGCCCGACCAGTTGGCCCCGGCGCATGCGTTCAAAGATGTCGTTGATGTCTTCCAGGCGTTCAAGGCTGATCTGTGCCTTGACCTGGCCACGGGCGGCAAACGCCACCGCCTCGTTAAGGTCCTGGCGGGTGCCGATATTGGAGCCGGTGATCGACAGCTCCCAGCCGCTGATGCTGGAAATGGAAGCGCGAACCGTGTCGGCATCACCGCCTGGCAAGCCGATAAACACCGCTGTACCACCGGGTCGCAGCATCTTGATCGACTGCTCAAAAGCGGCATTGGCCGTGGCGGTCACCAACACCGCGTGCACGCCACCAGGGATCTGTTGCTTGAGGCTTGCCAGTGGATTGTCGAGGGCATTGATCAGGCACTCGGCGCCATAACTGCGGGCCAGTTCGAGCTTGTCGGCCGACACATCAATGGCCGCCACACGCAAGCCCATGGCGATGGCGTACTGCACAGCAACGTGTCCCAGACCACCGATGCCCATGACGGCCACCCATTGCCCCGGCCGGGCCCGCGAGCGCATCAGGCCGCGATAAGTGGTGACACCCGCGCACAGAATTGGCGCCAAGGCGTACAGGTCGGCACCGGAGGGGATGCTGGCGACGAATGCCGCAGGGGCAATCATGTATTCGGCATAACCGCCCTGCTTGCTGTAGCCCGTGGATTCACGATGCTCACAGATGGTTTCCATGCCGCCCAGGCAAAACTCGCAGGTACCGCAGGCGCTGTACATCCAAGGCATGCCGACCGCTGTGCCGATGGCGGGCTCGGTTACGCCTGCGCCGTGGGCGGCGACATGGCCGGTGATTTCATGGCCCGGTATCAGCGGCAAGGTGGGTAAGTCCGACCAGTCACCGTCCATGGCATGCAGGTCGCTGTGGCAGACGCCACAGGCAACGATGCGAATCAGGATTTCACCGGGCCCCGGGGTCGGGATTGTCACCTGTTCGATCCGCAGTGGCTCACCCACGGCGTGCAGTACGGCAGCCTTCATGGTTTGACTCATCGCTGTCTCCTTGTAGTTAGGCCCTGAGGCCGGGCAAAGCGGCACCTATACCGCGGGCCAGGCCCGCAGCAGTGCGTATCAGGTAAAAGGATTGCCCTGGGGGTTAGCCCGCCGGGCGCAAACTGCGTGTCGCGCTGGCGATGGACCGGGCGGTGTTAATCACTTTGGGTGCCAGCTGTTTTCGGGCGTCGTCCAGGTTCCAGCGGCTGAACGGCACCGAGATGTTCACGGCCCCCAGCGGGTAACCATCGGCATTGACCACCGCCGCGGCCACGCTGATATCCCCGGCGTAATACTCTTCGAGGGCGTAGGCGTAGCCGTCGTGACGGGCCTCAGCGACGATGGCGCGCAGTTGATCAAGGTCGGTGACAGTGTTGGGGGTGTAGCCCTTGCGTTCAGAGGCGACCAGGATCGCGTCAGCCTCGTGCTCCGGCAGCGCCGCCAGATAAGCCCGGCCTGCCGAAGTGCAGTACATGGGCAGGTGGCGACCCAGCGGGATGTGAATGGCAATTTGTTTGTGGCTGGGAAAACGCGCCACATAGAGCATGTCCAGGCCGCAGGGTTCGAGCAGGTTGCAACTCTCTTCGACATCGCGGTTCAGTTCATGCAGGTACGGGTTGGCGCGTTCGATCAGCTCACTGGTTTGCAGGTAACCGGTGCCCAGATCAAGGGATTTGGGGGCCAGGCGAAAGCGCTTGGTGACCGGATCCTTGTACAGATAGCCCAGCGCCTCAAGGGTGAACGCCGAACGCTGTACGGCGCTTTTGTTCAGCCCTGTCGCTTCTGCCAGTTCAATCAGGCTCATGCTGGGGCGCCCGGCGCGAAAGGCCGTCAGCAAAGACAGACCTTTGGACAAGGCGGTAATGAAAAGTGGCGAGTCTTCCAGAGAACTCATGGTTGTTTCCTTGTGTGCCGCGAGGCATGTCGATCACGGTGCGTAAATTCGAGAGCCGGCTTGGGGCTCAAGCACGGTTGGTTATTCAAAATGACTCAATACAATACCGGGCTCTACCACGGCTTGGTTACGCTCAAAACGGTCGACGGCAAACGGGCGCATACGCTCATCCACCACGCCCTTGACGATGGCCTTGGCCAGAAATTCACCGGCGGCCGGTGCGCCGGCGTGACCGTAGCACCAGCCAGCGCTGATAAACAAACCCGGCAAGGCATTGTGCGCGCCCAGTAGCGGGCCAAAATCTTTGGATATATGCACCAGCCCGGCCCATTGCCGCAAGATACGGGCATGCCCCAGTTGAGGAAACATCTCCAGATACGCTTTGGCAGTCGCGGCCATCACCGGCACGTCGGCATTCAAGGTGTTTTGCGGGCGTTCGGCAACTTCTGCGCCACCCACCACTTCGCCACGTGCGGTCTGGTGCATGTAACAAAGCCGGTCCAGCAATGCGACGGCGGGGCCTATCAAGGGCCGCATCGGCTCCAGCGCCATGGCTTCGAGGCGCATCGGGTAGCCGTCCAGCGGCACGCCGGCCAATTGCGCCAACCGGTTGCTTTCGGCACCGCCAGCCAGCACCAGGGTGTCGGTAGCAATGCGCTGTTCACCCACACGAACGCCGGTCACCCGCCCGGCGCTGCGGTCGATGGCGCTAACCTCGGTGCGGTAACGAATGCTCACGCCACGCGCCTCGCATGCCTGGCGATAGGCGTACATGGCGGCATGGTGCGGCGCGACCCCGCTGTCGGGCAGGTGCAATGCGGCGCTGACCCGCTGGTGTGCCAGCGCCGGTAGCACTTCACGCAGTTGCGCAGCGTTCAACAGGCTTGAGTTGATGCCGCAGGCTTTGTGTACCTCCAGGGTGCGGTCAAGCATGGCGGCCGTGCTGCTGCGCTCGCCGATCATGCTGTAGCCGCGGCGCGAGTACATGACGTTCTCGCCCAGGCGCCTGGATAAGCCCTGCCACAAGTAGCACGAATGGGCGAAGAAGCGCGTCCATTCCGGTGAACTGAACGCCCCGCGAATCAACGTCCCGTTGCGACCCGAGGCGCCGCCCTGCCAATAACCGGCGTCAAGCACGAGCACATCGCGCACGCCCAGCTCAGCCAGATTGAAGGCCAGCGACAGGCCCTGGATCCCCGCACCAACGATGATGATCGACGCCTGTGCAGGCAAAGGTTGTGTAGGGGTCATTGCAGAGGCTCCACAACATCGGCCAGACCGGCCGCTTGCGCGACACTCAGGGCACGCCGTGGTGGGCGCAGGGTTGGCCTTGGCAAGGTGTGCAACGGGATCCCGCTGCGGGCGCTGACCAGAGCGCGCAGCAAGTCCCAGCAAGGTTGGCCCTGACACGGCCCCATGCCGCAGGAGGTCAGGCGTTTGATCACCTCAAGGTCGGTGATGCCCTGCTCGATCAAGGCTTCGACCTCGTGGCAGGACACATCAAAACACGGGCACAACAACGCCTTGTAGCGAGTACGTGCAGCCACCGGCAGCGGTTGATCAGGTTCAGCCGCCGAGCCAACCGTGCGCAGGCGGCTTTGGCGCTGCTCACGCAATTGCAGCAGCCCTTCGGCGCGGCTCTGGAACGTCAGGCTGGCATCAACCAGCCACGGCCCGGCGTGGACCAGCGCGTCGCAGGCGACCGGTTGCTCGAACAGTGCCGCCGACACCGCGTTGCGCCCCAGAACACGGCGCAATTCGCTAATGGCTTTCACCGCCACCACATTCACCCCCAGCTCACGCAAACGATTGGCATGGGCGGTTTGATCGCCATTACCGACCACTACCACTCGCGCACCGGGCGCCACTGCCTGTTCGTGGGCCATGATCAACGCGGTGCGCGCGTCCATGACGCCGGGCAACCACATATTCGGGATCACCGGCGGGCAAGCACGCCGCCCGGTGGCCAGTACCACGTCATCAGCTTCGAACGCCACGGCGCCTTGCGCCGGGTCGTGGGGCGCACCGAGTAACAATTGCCCTTCCCGGTAAGCCCCAAAGACCTCAACCCCGGTCACCCGTTGCACCCGCTCATCCAACTGCGGTTTCGGCTGCCCGGCGCTTTGCGCATAACGGCCAAGTTGATGACCACGGGTCACCAACACCACGCTGCGCCCGGCCCGTGCCGCTTCATTGGCGGCGGCACAGCCCGCTGGCCCGCCACCGATGACCAAAACGTCACTGCTCAAATACCGGCCTTGCGGCACAGCCACTTCAGCCGTTCGCTCGGCCGGTTTGGCGACGCCGGCGAGGAACGCCAAAAGGGCTTCCCAACGCTGAAACAGCGGCGAACCGCTGGGCACCAGATTGGTGTGCTCAAAGCCGCCCTGAAGCCAACGGTCCGGAATCAGCCGCGACAGGCGCAGCACGTCGAACGCCGGGCCCGGCCAGCAATTTTGCATTTCAACCTGTACCCCGGCTGTGACCGCCAGCAGATCCAGTCGCACATTGGGCACCCCGTCGACCCTGGCCAGCACCCCGGCCACGTAGCTGCCCGAGTAACCCAGCGGCCGATGGGATTTACGCGTCCAGGCAAGTGTCTGAACACCGTTGGCCAGCAGCGCTGCCGCCAGGCTCTCGCCCTTGCGCCCTTGCAGGGAACGGCCATTCCAGAAGAATTCGACACACTCGCTGCTGGCATGGCGCAGGCGCAGGTTGACCTCACTCATTCAACGGCCCTCCCGGCCTTGCGCTTGGCCATGATGCTGATGCACAGCATGATGATCGACAGGAATGTCATCAAGGTCGCCACCACCGCGATCAAGGGATCGATCTCAGAACGCAGCGAACTGAACATCCGCTTGGTCAGGGTCGACGTGTCGCCGCCACTGATAAACAGCGAGATCACCGCTTCGTCCAGGGAAATGGCGAAGGCGAACATCGCAGCCGCAATCACGGAAAAGCGGATCTGCGGCAAGGTCACGTCAAAGAACGCCCGTAAACGACTGGCGCCAAGAATGCAGGCAGCCTGTTCCTGGGTCATGTCATAGCTGCGCAACCCGGCGCTGACGTTGATCACCACGTAAGGCAGCGCCAGCAACGTATGGCCCAGTACCAGGCCGGGAATGGTGTTGTTCAGGTCAAACTTGGCATAGACAAAGAACAAGCCAATGGCGATGAAAATGGTCGGCACAATCATCGGCGCCATCAACAAGCCGCGCAGCACCCCCGAGACTTTCGACTGGGTCACGTGCAGCGAATACGCCGCCGCGGTGCCCAAGGTGGTCGCCAGCACCATTACCAGTGACGCCGTGATCAGCGAGACCTGGGTTGCGCTGCGCCATTCCAGCGAAGCGAAATACTTGAAGAACGGCTCAATGCTGAACGACTTGGGCGGAAAGCTCAGGTAGCGCGCATCCGAGAACGACATCGGGATCACGATCAAGGTGGGCAGCACCAGGAAAACCATGGTCGCCAACACCAGTACATAGAGCCAGGAGCCGCGCACCGCTGCCATCAGGTTTTGTTTTAGTCGGACCATGATTTCACTCGCTGCGCCGGCCGAGGCCCGCGCTCTTTTTGACAATGAACAAGATCAGCAACGTGGCCAACAGCAGCACCACACCCAAGGACGAAGCCGCACCCCAGTTGGCGTACATGGAGACGTCACTTTCGATCCGCATCGAGATCATCTGCACCTTGCCGCCACCCAACAACGCCGGTGTGACGTAGAACCCCAGGGTGATCACAAACACCAAAGTGGCACCGGCGGCCAGCCCCGGCCCCGACAACGGCAGAAACACATCACGGAAGGCCCGCGACGGTGACGCGCCAAACGCGGCGGCGGCCTGGCTGTAGATCGGATCGATGCTCTTCATGGCGGCATACAGCGGCAAAATCATGAACGGCAACATGATGTGGACCATGCCAATCACCGTGCCGGTCAGGTTGTACACAAGCGGCAGCGGCGCATCGGTAATGCCCAGGCTCATCAATAAGTCATTGGCGATGCCGCGCCGTTGCAAAATGATCAGCCAGGCATAGGTGCGCACCAGCAACGACGTCCACAGCGACACCAGCAACAGCGCCATGGCCACATTAGCCAGCCAGCGCGGCCCCTTGATCATGAAGTACGCGTAGGGATAACCGATCAGCACGCAGGCGATGGTCACAATGATCCCGGTCTTGAAGGTCTGCACAAACGTCAGCACATAGATCGGTTCCAGCAGCCGGGTGTAGTTCTCTATGGATAATTGCCCGTCGGCATTGAACAGTGACAGCCAGAACAGCCAGCCAATCGGCAGCACAAACGTCAGCAGCACCAGAAGCAAGGCCGGCAGCCCGGAGCCGAACAAGTACCAGCGCTCACGTCTTTGCGCCTTGCGCAGGTCACGCGCGTTGAGCGCATCGAAAAGGTCGCTGCTCATTGATCATCTCCAACCAGCAGCGTGTCCTGTACGTGCAGGCCCAGCACCACGGCATCGCCGCGGGCTGGCAGGCGGTTGCCTTCGGAACTGTTGGTGGGCCGACGAATTGCCACCGACATGCCCTCCCCCAGATCAATCTGCACCAACTGGCTTTCCCCCTGGAAAATCACGTCGGCCACATGCCCGCGCAACAGGTTGTAATCGCTGGCCTCGGCCGGCACGAACTGCAGTTTTTCCGGGCGCACCACCAGGCTCGGGTTCTTTAAACCACCGGTAACGTTGCCGCCGCGCAAAGCCCGGCCCTGAAACAGTGCCTGGCCGCCCTGCAAGGTGATCGGCAAACACGACGACTCCCCGACAAACTCCGCAATAAAGCGGTTGGCCGGGCGCTCATAGAGATTGACCGGAGTATCGATCTGGCGGATCCGCCCTTTGCTCATGACCGCGATCCGGTCAGACATGGTCAGCGCTTCACGCTGGTCATGGGTGACGTACACCACGGTCATGCCCAGGCGCTCGTGCAGACGGCGCAGCTCCAGTTGCATGGTTTCGCGCAGGCGTTTGTCCAGAGCCGACAGCGGCTCGTCCATCAGCAGGATTTTTGGCTCGAAGACAATCGCCCGGGCCAGCGCAATGCGTTGTCGCTGGCCGCCCGACATTTCGGTAATGCCGCGCTCGATCAAGTGATCCAGCTCCACAGTGGCCAACGCCTGCTCGACCCGCTGACGGATGTCGGCACGTTTGTAACCGCGCAACTTCAGCGGGTAGGCGACGTTTTGAAACACGTTCATGTGCGGAAACAACGCGTAGCTTTGGAACATCATGCCCACATCACGCTTGTGCGGTGGCTCGAAGATCATCTCGCGCCCGCCAAAACGGATACTGCCTGCATCCGGGCGAACGAACCCGGCCAAGGCCATCAGCAGCGTGGTCTTGCCAGAGCCGGAGGAGCCCAGCAACGACAGAAACTCACCGCTTTTGATCGATAGCGAAACATCATCCAGCGCGGCAAAACTGTCATAGGTCTTGGTCAGCTTTTCGATATCGATCGACATCGAAAGTTTGTGTTCTTCGGACATATTCACACTCGGCACATACGGACGTCAGGCGCCCTTGTTTCGTAGACGGGACGCCAGCGGCGTCCCACCCCACTGCTTAGTTGGCGAGGAACAGGGCGAACCGCTGGCGAACCGCCGCCTGGTTCTTGACCCACCATTCGGGCGACACGGTGACCACTTTGTCGATGTTCTGAGGCGAGGTCGGTAACCGCGCGGCCAGTTCGTCAGTAATGATCGGCAAGTCATACGCCTTGCTGTTCACCGGGGAGTACGGAATCAGCGTGGCCAGCGTGGCCTGGCTTTCGGGCTGCATGATGTGAGCGATGAGTTTCATGGCCTGCGCCTTGTTCGCCGCGCCTTTGGGGATGATCAGGCAGTCATGGCTCAACAGCGCGCCATCGAAGCTGTAGTTGACCTTCTCACCGCTGGCCTTGACCTCGTTGACCCGACCATTCCAGATCGCCAGAAAATCGACTTCACGGCTGCGCAATAACTGCGCCGAGTCCGCGCCCGCGCCCCACCAGTTCACCACCTGCGGCTTGATCCGGTTGAGCACCTTGATCGCCCGTTCTACGTCCAGCGGGTACAAGTCTTTAGGCGCAACTCCGTCGCCCAACAAGGCCGCTTCCATGGTCAGCCACGGCTGGCGGTATAAGGCGCGGGCACCCTTGAACTGCGGGTCGAAGAACTGTTGCCAGTTTTTCGCCACCGGCGCGCCGGTGTCTTCAGCCCAAGCCACCACTGTGGCGTAGGCATGGCTGGCAATCCAGTGGCTGCTGACCACGGACTTATCGACATGGGTGGCATCAATCACGCTGTAATCCAGCGGCTCGGCCAGCCCCTCCAACTGCGCCTGGGCGCACTCGGTGCTGCCCAGTTCCACCACGTCCCATTTGGGCTTGCCTGACATCACCTGGGCACGCACTGCCGCCAGGCCGTCCATGTTGTCTTCACGGATAGTCACGCCCAAGGCCTTGGCGGCGGGTTCGAGGTAGGCTTTGCGCTCGGCGTCCTGCAAGGCTCCGCCCCAGCCGGCAAAGGTCAGGGTGTCAGCCAGGGCGGCAAAGCTTGCGCCCCAGCCCAAAGAAGCGATGACCGCCCCGCACAACAGGCTTTTCTTGAAACTGATCATGGTCACGGCCTTCTCAATTCTGGATGAACAGGTCGTAGCGACGTTGAACCTCAGCTTGGTGGGCTTGCCACCAGACCGGATCGAAGAACACCACTTTGTCGATATTGGCCGGAGCCGTCGGCAACGTGGCCGCCATGTCCGCAGGAATGATGCCGGTGTCGTAGGCCTTGACGTTGATCGGCGGGTTCGGGATCACGGTTACCAGGGTTGCCTGGCTTTCGGGGTTCATGATTTCGGCGATCAGTTTCATCGCCAGAGCTTTGTTCGGTGCACCTTTTGGCACCACGACGCAGTCGTAATCCAGCAACGCATGGTCATAGGTGTAGTCCACGTTCTCGCCGGACTTTTTCAACTCATCAACCCGCGACGCCCAGATGGACAGCGCGTCCACTTCGCGGCTGCGCAACAGTTGTGCAGAGTCGGTGCCGCTGCGCCACCAATTGACCACTTGCGGCTTGATGCGCTCCAGCACCTTGAACGCCCGGTCGATATCCAGCGGGTAGAGTTGCTTGGGTGAAACGCCATCGGCGATCAACGCCAGTTCCAGCGTGGTGTAAGGCTGGCGGTACAAGGAGCGTGAAGCCTTGATAGACGGGTCAAAGAACTCTTGCCAGTTCTTCGGGGTCGGGCCTGTGGCATCTTTTGCCCAGGCCAGTACGGTGGAATAGGCGTTACTGGCGATCCAGTTTTTGCCGTAGAAGTTCGAGGCCACGCCATCGGTGCTGATCACCGAATAATCCAGTGGCTCGGTCAGCCCCTGCTCTTGGGCCAGCACGCAATCATTGGACGCCAGCTCGACAACATCCCACTTGGGCTTGCCCGACATCACTTGGGCGCGCACCGCAGCAAGGCCGTCCATGTTGTCTTCTTTGATGGTGATGCCCAGTGCTTTTTCCGCGGGCTTCAGATACGCCGTACGCTCGGCATCCTGTAGCGCCCCTCCCCAACCCGCAAAGGTGACGGTATCGGCCGCCTGTGCGTGCACGCTTGCACCGAAGGTAATGGCCAGCGCAAGACTGGCCATGGGTGTGTTGATTAATCGCATTTTCAACTCCTGAGTTTGTTGTAATTAGACAGTTGAATAAAACGCCGGCCGTGTTGGCCCGAATCACTCTTTTTATAATGAGCGCAGGCAATGTCACACCTGCACGGGTTACTTCTTTTTCGCTGAAACCGTGGTCGTTATGAAGCGTCTTTGAATCGATACCAGGCATAGGCCATACGCTGGCCCATGCGCAAAAACGGTTGGAACGGGAAACGCTTGGGGCATTGATGAAGAAAGTCCACCTCGGTGGGATGCGGATCGCCGGTGACCATCTGTGCAAGACGCTTGCCCACCTGCAGTGAAAATGAAACACCGCTGCCGGCATAGCCGCCGCCGGCGAACACGTTTTCCAGCTCTGGCACTTTGCAGACAAATGGCAGCGAGCTTTCACTGACGGCGACCCAGCCGCCCCAGTTGTAATCGACCTGGATACCTTCGAGCATCGGGAACTTGCGGGACAAGGCGTCCTGCAGGTTTTGCCGGTGCTTCGGGCTTTCGGCTTCGCGCCCGGTAATGGCGCTGCGCCCGCCAAACAAAATGCGGTCGTCGGGCAAACGACGGTAGTAAGACAACAGATGGCGGGTATCGAACATGCACTCGCTGCCGGGCAGTGTCTGGCGCTTTTCTTCAGCGCTGAGGGGGCGCGTAACGATAATTTGCGAGTGAACCGGTAACACACGCCCCGCGGTTGCACGATTAAGCGCCGTGGAGGTGTAGCCATTGGTGGCGACCACCACCTTGCGCGCTGTCACCACGCCGCCCGGCGTCACCAGCCGGTGGCTGCCATTGGCGCTGATCCAGTCGACCACCGGCGAACCCACGTGCACGGTGGCCCCTGCCTCACGGGCCAGGCGATGAACGCCCCAGGCCAGCTTCAACGGGTGCATGGAAAAGCCATCAGGCATGTACAGCGCGCCAAATGACTCAGCACCGCGATGCACCGCTTGCACCTGGTCGCCGCTGACCAGTTGCGCGCCATAACCCAGTACATCGTGATACAGACCCACTTCGCGCTTGAGCGATTCAACATGCTTGGCATTGCTGGCGACCTTGTACACGCCGTCCGGCTGCGCGTCGCAATCAATCTGGCCTTCACGGATCAGCCCACGCACGGTGTTTAGCCCGGCAGTCATCTCGGCAAAATACTGTTTCGCGGTGTGCTCGCCGTAGCGACTGATCAACTGCGCCAGCGGCACTCGCCCGCCGGAGATACGGGCAAAGCTGCCATTACGCCCACTGCACCCCCAGGCCACCTGATTGGCTTCCAGGACCACGGCGCGAATGCCGTGCTCGCGGGCCAGGTGCAACGCACAACTCAGGCCTGTGTAACCGGCGCCAATAATCGCAACGTCGACCTCAATGTCTCCCTTGAGCGGGCCGTCATCTGGCGGCGCTGTACCTGCCGTATCCACCCAGTAAGAAGAGGAATGAGGCACTCCGACACCTGGATGAGCATTGACCAGTGGATCGTACAATTTAATCTCCGTATCGCTGTGCGATATCTATAAATCATTTAATTGCAATGCTCGATCAAATAAATACAACTGTCAATTGCATTAACTAATTTTAAAACCATTAAATAATCGTGAAGACAGCAAGATGGAGTGCTAAAAACCGCTATCTATTTGAAAGATATGTTTATTTTTGAATTTACAGACGCATAACCCCGCCGATGAGCGGGACGTTATGCAGAAGGAGGAAGGACGGGTAAAACCGATGGTTGAAGTGGTGGCGGGTTGCCCCGCCACCGCGTATCAGAACTCGTAGCTCAAGCGGGTGTAGTAAAACGTGCCTTCAGGTGCCGCCGGTGACAGGTAGCTGTACTTCTGGCTTGGGGTTTGACGCAGGTGGCTGTCAAAGTCATCCGGTTTGCTGTTGAACAGGTTGTTGGCACCGACCGACACGCGCAGTTGCTTGGTGAAGGCGTAGTTGACGTCCAGGTCTGTGGTCCATTGAGCGCCGAAGGTTTGATCGTATTGCGAGTCGCTGGCCTGTGCGGCGAACTTGCGGTATTCGCCATAACGGGTTTCGTTCAAGGCCACGGTCCACGGGCCGTAGCGGTGAATCGCGCCCAGCACGAACTTGTCTTTGGGGTAGCCATACTCCAGGTAACCACGGCTTTCACGGGTCACGGTTTCAAAGCCGTTGGCGTTTTCGTGGACCTTCTCAATGGTGGTTTTAGCACGGGTGTAACCCGCGCTCAGTGCCAGCGAACCGTACTGTTGCAGGTCAAAGTTGTACTTGCCGACGATGTCGACGCCGCGGGTGCGGGTATCGACCGCGTTGGTCATGAACTGCGCCCAGGTGTACTGGCCGTAGCCCGCCTCCGTCAGAATGCGCTCGGCGTCTGGCCCGGAAATACCGCCGCTGAACAACAGTCGATCACGGATGGAGATCTGATACGCATCGATGGTCACAGAGGCCTGGTCAACAGGACGCAGCACCAGACCCAGCGAGTAGTTGGTCGATTTCTCAGGCTTCAATTGTTCGGCACCCAAGGCGCGTGCCGCCGGGTTATCGGACGGCAAGATGCGTGTCAGTACCGGGTTGCCATTGGCATCGACGTTGGTGGTGGTGGTCCAGGAGGTGCCGATTTGACCCAGTGTCGGTGCGCGATAAGCGTTGTTGACGGTGGCACGTAACCCGACCTTGGGCGTGAAGTCATACCGCGCCGACAGTTTGCCCGTGGTGGCCGAACCGAAGTCCGAGTAATGCTCGGTCCGCGCCGCCAGGCCCAGTTGCAGCTTTTCAGTGAGCTGGTTTTCCAGACCGAAATACACCCCGGCAACATCCCGCGAGTAGGTACCGGCATCGTCCGGGGTCAAACCTGAGGCCTGTACGCCCCCCACTTGCACACCGTCGATTCCGCCAAACGAATAGGAGTCTGAATCACCCGACTCCAGGCGATAACGCTCGTTGCGGTAGGCGATCCCGGCCGAAATGTTCAGCGGGTTGGTCAGCCAGTTCACGGGCAAGTCTTTGACGTAGTCCAGACCCACGTTGGTTTGCTCGTTGATCAGCGTCGCAATCTGGAATTTGGTCGGGCTGGCGATGCCAAAACTGGGGTTGAGGGTGTTGTAGGCCAGTTCGTCATGTTCGTCGCGGCCATAAGTGGCGCTTAAATCAAAGCGGCCAAGGGTGTCGTCTTCATACCGGGTGCCGACCGTCAGCGCGCCATCTTCATAGCGGTAGCGGTATTTGGGAATGGTCCCGTTGGGGTAGATCTCGGTGACGTTGTTCGGGTTGTTGGCCAACAGCTTTGGGGTATTGTTGACCGATTTGTCCTGACCGAACGTGGCGAAGCTGTAGAGGCGCCATTGATCGTTGAGACCGATTTCGGCATTCGCCGCCAGGTTGTATTTGTCACGCCCTGCACCACCCCAGCGCGGGTCTTGCACTTGGCCATCAGCGAAATACTTGTCGCCGATATCGTCCGGTTTATTGTTCAGCGCGTTAAAGCTGACGGTCAGAAAACCGTCCCCCGGCAGTCCCAGGCCGTACCAGCCATCAGCGGTTTTGCTGAAGCCGTCACCCTGAGAAAACTTGCCCAATTGCGTATTGATTTGCCCGCCGCTGTCGCGCTCTTTGAGCACGATGTTGATCACCCCGGCAATCGCATCCGAACCGTATTGCGCAGAAGCGCCGTCACGCAGCACCTCGACGTGGTCGATGGCGCTTATCGGGATCATGTCCAGGTCGACAGACTGCGCACCAATAAATGGCACACCACCCGACAAGTTCACCACTGCCGACGCATGCCGACGCTTGCCGTTGATCAACACCAGTGTTTCGTCCGGGGACAGGCCGCGCAAAGAAGCGCCTTTAGGGTCCTGGCCACGGGTCGCGCTCTGGTTTTGCGGAAAGTTGAACGAGGGCAGCAACTGGAACAGCGCCTGGTTGAGAGTCACGGCGCCAGTCTGCACCAGCTCTTCGCTGTTGATCACATCCACGGGGGCGCTGCTGCTCAACGCCGTGGCGTTGGCGCGCCGAGTGCCGATGGCGACGACCCGGTCCAGGGCTGTGGTGGGCGCTGCGTCCTGGGCCTGGGTCCCGGCTTTGTTAGCGCTGGCCGCGCCCTCTTTGATGATAAACGCCCCGTCCGGGCTGACTTGCAACTGCAAACCGGTGCCGCGCAGGGCCTCGCCAACGGCCTGCTCCGCCGACAACGAGCCATTGATCGCCGCCGACGAATAACGGCTCAGTTGCGGGGTAAACGAAATGACTTGTCCGCTCTGACGGCTGATATTCAGCAGCACTTCATCCAGCGGGCCGGAGGCGATGTGGTAGACCTGGCGGGCTTCTTCGGCCGCATAGGCGCAGGTCAGGAACAGGCTCGCCAGAGGCCCTATGGCAAAAGCCCGTAGCTGGCGACGTGAAAAGGTGTTGGACGCGCTCAAGGTGACTCTCCCTAAATCTCTGAACAACGCTGCTCCCCGCAGCGCTTACGGGAGAGGTGTGGTTTGGCGCAAAGAAAACTTGCAGATCGTTTGGTTATGTCCTTAGAACTGCACTTAAACGGAGGTGACGGTGACCCAATAATCACTGCGACGCAGCACCTGGATCGGCAAGGTTCGCGCCAATGTGTCGAGCACCTGTTCGGTTTTATCCAGCCGAAACATGCCGCTGACGCGCAACTCAGCAACCGCAGGGTCGATACGCAGCACACCGCCGCGATAAGGCCGCAAGGCCTCGATAATCTGTGCCAGCGGCACATCCCGCACTTCGAGCAAGCCATCGACCCAGGCGGCGGCACCCAGGCTCATCACGCGTACAGGGCTAAACCCGTAGCGGTCATAAGAGACTTCATGCCCGGTTTGCAGTTGCAGGGTTTCCAGCCCCTGGCGAGCGATCTGCAACGCGCCTTTGAGCGCCACCACCAGCCCCTGCCCTTCGCGTTCACGTACGGTCAAATCACTGCCCAGCACGTGGATCAACGCCTGCGGCGTCACCAGTTGAAAAGGCGTTGCCGGATTGACGGCGACCTTGACTCGCAGCTCCCCATCGAGCAATCGGACGATCCGGTGCGGGCCGCTGAAATCCAGATCGACCGCGCTTTTGGCGTTCAAAAACAGTTCGCTGCCATCGGGCAAACTCACCGTACGGCGTTCAGCGGTGCCGGTTGAAACGTCCGCCGTCAGCTCCCCGAGCGCGGTGCGCTGGCTGACCAACAGGCTGGCACCCAATGCCACACCGGTACAGGCCAGTGCGCCCTGCAATAATTTGCGGCGGCTGGTGCCAGGGGTAGTCAGGGCCTGTTGCAGCACCTTGCCGCTGATCCCTTGGGCAATCGGCACCTTAAAAACCCCCAGGCGGGTTTCCAGTTGCGCGCAGAGTTGTTCATGCCGCGGGTCTTGCGCGCGCCACTGCCGGTAAGCCTGCCAATCAGCCTCGCTGGCATGGCCAGAACGCAGCAATACAATCCACCGAGTCGCGTTGTCGATCACGTCGTCGTGTTGGTGTTCGATGTTCATGTCATTCCAGGCAAGCCCGCAGGCAGCGATTGACCGCCTTGGTCATGTAGTCACTGACCGAGCGTTGGGAAATGCCCAATTCAGCGGCAATTTCAGGGTAAGTCAGGCCATTGACCTGAGACAGCAAAAAGGTGGCCTTGACCTTGGCCGGCAAGCCATCGAGCAACTGGTCAATGCATTGCAGCGCCTCAATCATCTGCGCCAGGTCTTCGGGCGAAGGCGCTTCGTACACGTCATCCAGTTGCAGGGCATCGAGATAGGCCCGCTCCAGATCGCGACGGCGCCACAGCTGGTACATCAAACGCTGGGCAATGGTGGTCAACAACGCACGGGGTTGGCGAATCGGCACCACGCCCGGCGAAGTCAGCAACTGCACAAATGTATCGGCGGCAATGTCTTCGGCGTGGGCGCTGGAATCGAGGTGGCGGCGCAGGCGTGTGCACAGCCATTGGTAATGACTGCGGAATAATCCGCCCACGTATTCACTGTGAGAAGTGTCGGCGCCGGACATGGAGACTCCAATCAGGGTGAGATGCGCTGTGTGTCCGGTGTACCGGCGGGGCAATGCTATCAAAAGGCGTTATTCGCTAATAATACTTAAAATGTATTTTTATATAACTTTTTGTATTGATCAGCGGCGTCTCTGCCACTCCCACGGGCAGGGTAAATGCCTGCCCGCGATACAAGCAAAACTCTGCTCTATGGGTATGTGGCGCGAGTGGGTCTTTTCTTGCAGATTTTTTTTAAAAAAAACCGGGGGCAGGAACTCTGCCCCCATGCCACTTGCCTTGCAATCAAGGCGTCGGAGCCTGAACCGGTAAATAGGTATCTAATTTTCCGCCCAAACGGCTGATGATGAGCGTTATAGAATCGGCATTGGAAAGAATAACGCTGGCTCGTTTTACCGGGTCGGCCAAGAACACATCACGTGCATCGTCCAACCGCGTGGTGCCCGTAACGGACAGAATACGCTGTACTGCGCTTGCTTCGAGCGGGGGCTCAGAGCCGTCCCGGGAGAACAATTTGTCGCGTGGTGTAGTCAGGGAAAGGGTATTGCGCTGAAGATCACTTATTCTTTGTTTGGAAACAGCACCAAAGGCGGGGTTGTTTTTCAAGAGCTCAACAAACGGATAGGCCACGTTCATGTATTGAATATCTTCCGTGAAGAACTTTTGATGAGACAACTCATGGATCAATGTGACTGCCCGGTAGTGATTGTTAAAGTCAAAGGGTGGCAAGGTGGCTTCCAGCCATTCATGATCACTCGCGTTCAGGTTGTCGAACGGGGTGTTGAAGAAAAAATCTGTCAGGTACACGTATTTATGTGTGTCATTCGGGTCAATAAACGCGACAACGCCATCGTCCGGCCTTTTAGCCTTGACCTGCAAAAAACGCTCGGAATTGACAGGGTTCATGGAAGGCTTGCTCAAGCGGGTATAGATCAAGTCGATAGCCAGATCAATAGTAAGAATCTGACGCTCTGTCAACGTCGGCATATTCAAGTAATCAGCCAGCCACAAACGATACTGAAGCGCTTGCGGATCCATTACTTTCATCGCACTAAGTGTTTGCTTTGCTCCGCTCAGGTACTCCATGGCCAATTGATGAGCCATTTGAATCATCAAGGCTTTGTCAGGTGATAACCGTCGGATGCTCTTGATACCTCGGGCCTGAATCGTGTAATCGTGAACATCACGACCACTCGAATGCCTGGAATAAGCAGGGCCACCGCCCAATAAACGTTCCCGGGGATCCAGTTCCCATTTTTGCCACGCATTCAACTTGACCGCAGGGCCTACACGGTTTTCACCTAAATAGATTCTCCAGCGATTTTCAGACTCAGTGACACGAAAGACCTTGCCTGCCAGCACGATGTAATACAGGCCTCTTGGCTTGCTGTGATACAGATGAGTTAAAACATCATGCTCCATGGCATCCAGTGAAACAGTGTTCTCACTGTAGGCGTCCAATGCCGCTAACTGTTTTGCATTGAACATGTTTTTTTCGATGACGATGTCATCGACCTTAGGGCTTGGCTCGGGTAGCGGCAGGGTTAGCGGCGAGTCAATGTCAACCTGTTCAAGAACAGGTGACTCAGGCAAGTGCATCAAGCGATTGTCTGGCTGTCTTTTCGGACCAGGAATCAACAACATAAATGCCGTCACAAATGTCTCGACCGCCTCGCCCCATTGATGTTTGCTCACGGCCCTCCCCCCTGCCTTTAACAGGCCCAGTGTTTGTGCCACAAAGAAGGGAATATTCAACACAGCCGGTAAAAAAGGTGCGGCAAGCCCCATTGCTGAATCACTGCCTAAAGACATCAAGCCCTTGAACGTTTTCCAGTCAGCCTCCTCTGTGGAGAGCGATTGCTGTTCTGCCAAATCGATCAACAAGTTGTAATTATCGTCGTACAGTTGCAACAGCAGATTGTTCTGAATGGGCGTGTTTGAAATACTCGCTGGAGCGGGTGTACTGGACACATCAAACGAAAAGAAATCCAGACCAATGTAAATAATGTGCGGTTCATTGAAGCCACCGTTGTCATATTTTTTCCGGTTCTGCTGGTCCAGTCGTTTCAGAACACGTTGCTGCAATGTCTCGCGCGAGCGTAGGTCAATCAGAAAACTGGCTTCGTTCGTATATTCCTTGAACGTAAAGTCTTGTGCATACAAGGTCCACAAAATAAACGGGCCATCACTTGATGAGACGGGGGCAATTAAATACATACCCTTGACAAGATCAGGCTCTGAATTGGGTGAGGCGAGTAATTTCAACTGCCGTATGGTGATAAGGGTCCCGTTGAGAGGTTCGCGGGCAACAGCATCTGGCATATCAAGAACATGCTTTATAAAGCTATACGCTTTGTCACTTAACGTATGCTCCAACTTTGCCCTGAACGCTGCTTCCAGAGCGTGAGGAGGCAGCTGTTTGTAAAAGAGTGCGCAGCGCTCAACACGCTCCTGGCCGGGATTGTGAAGTTTTTGTTTCAGCAATGTTCTGTACTGGCCACCAATGTTCAACTTGCGCACTAGCGACTTTACATACTGTTCATCGATGCCACTCGGGAGGGGTGTCGTACCGGTTGAGCTTGCTTTCAGGTGGCCCTTCAATTGACTGAAACCGGTCAGGGCAAATGCTGTCAATGTTTGCGTCTCACGAGAAACCGCAGCGCCCATGGCCGCTATTTCAGCTGACCAACCAGGGCTGATGACTTGTGTCAGAGTAATAGTGATTTCATCTGGCGTCAGTGAGAGATCTGGAAAATCGAGAGCCAGTTGAACCTTGAGAGCATCCAGGGCATAGGCATTGATCTCGGGTATACCGTACAGATAATCATGATTGTCTCTGACCACATCACGGTAACGTTCAAGTAAACGTATATATTCAATTTGCTCGTCAACCGTGGCCATGCCTAATGTTATTGGCAATGCCTTTTTAAATAGTGCGGTATCAACTTGCTGGATAATCGTCGATACATCCAAACTCTCGCGGAATCGCTCTACGTAGCTTTGAATGGTGTTTTCCAGGGCCTCACTGGACAATTTTGCCGTGACGGCCTCCATCAATGCCACACCGACCTCTCTGATTTGCTGATCAATAAAGCTGCGTGACAAGGTATCCATATAGTCATCTTCAATCAGGAAAAAACTGAACAAGGCGCCCTGCTCACCTGACAGCTCTGACAGATGACCGAACACGCTTCCCAGCGCGTTTTTCCCGATGTTATTCAATAGGGTCATGCAATCTGTTTTATCAAACAGGCGCGTCTTTAATGCCGACTGACAGGCGTCAAGCGTATCGAACACTTCAAACTTATGACCTGGCGACCAAAAAATAACATGCCCTGCACATTCGGATTCCAGGCCTCCGCGCTCAGTAATGAGAAAACAGTTTTCTACATTAACATTAATACCAGCCGACGCTGAGTACAGCACCAGACTGTAAACATCCGGAACAAAGTAAAAGAAGGTAGTTCGCTCAGCGCGTTTGCGTTGCGTCTGAACACCCGCAATGTAACTGGCTTCGCGCACGCCTAACAAGTCGTTATAACTGAAAAAGTAATATCCGCCTGCCCATATCAACGTGGATTTGAAAATAGCTAATCGATCAGCCTTCGTAAAAATATCGACCTCAGGAGATCGACTATAGAAAAACGAGTTCAGATAGAGATCCAGTTTTTGGCTGAAATCGCGGGTAATTTCCGCCATCAGTTGGTGGAGGGCTGCACACTCTGCAGCATCCAGAGAGATGGTTTTTCCATCGACCTGGCCGACACGCTCGAAAGTGACCCGTGTTTTATCATCGGGCAATGGTGTATGACCGGTCAGGTTTTCCAAAAAAGCGTCAATCATGGGGCGAGAGGTGAGCGGCGTCCGATTGAGGCCTTGTGAACCGTTAAATACAATCACCCTCAAGGCTTCGGCATCTACCAGCCCCGATCGGCCCATAAGCGCCCAATCCTGCTGCATGAGTTCCTTGACGCATGTCCGAATAGTTGGAAATCCGTTGTGGTAAAAGGCTATATCATCACGTAACGATTCAAGACGCGCCCTGACTAAGGACAATGGCACTTTTAATTGTTCAATGGCTTCTGTCGGGGTTTCAAATGCAGTTTCACCGATGGAAAAACGTGAGCTCCAGCGATTATTAATAGCCCCCTCCAGCAGTTCAGGATTTATCAGCAGACGAATATCCGATGCCTGGTCCAACACAGAGTGCGTAAAGCTGGCGTAATCTTGGGACGTGTAAGAACTTATCTGAGTGGCGGTATTTTTCAGAAAGGAAGTAAGCCCGTTAATATCATCACTCATTCGTGTACGCACACTGCTTGCCAAGACGGCAAACAAGTCAATGGCCCGTAAACCAAACTCAATATTCAGCTGCAGGCCTTTAGTCAATCGGTCACGGTCCTTGAAACTTATATAGCGGCTTAATGAGGCCTCAGACAAAGGCAGTTCTTTCAAGGACGTGTCAGATCGCAAGGCTTTAAAACGAGGCAGGTTCTCACGTGTGAAATCGAACCAGTCTCTGTAGAACTTCAGGCCTTGATCCCCCATCACCAGTAAACTGCGCTCGTGACTGTCGATGAAAAAGCAATACCAGCCCGCCAAAGGGATTGGATCACCCTTTACGCCCGCCAAGTGCAGAGTCGCTGAATTCACGCTGGATGAATCTATGCCCATCGCGCATTCATACACTGCGTTGAAGTCGTTTTCGGTAATTGAACCAACATGCCGGGCTTGCATCAGCGCATCCATGAAGCGATCTCGCAGGGCATGTTTGATGCACTCATGCAAACTCAGCTCAGGATGGATGGGAGAATCCCAGTACTGGGTAATCGCTGCTTCAAGTTGGCTGTCCAGATTGTTAGAAACCTGTCCAATAGAACGTAGAAACTCAAGTTCCAGTACTTCACGACTTTTTCCCTTTATGCCCCTGCTATTGGCAGAACGAGCAAACTCATAATCATGTAGACCGGAGAAACTGCCCTTCAAAAAAAATTCAAAAACCAGGTCTGCTACAGGGTTGCGCACCCGGTTCTGGGTTTCTGCGGCATTGGGCTCCAGGGCGCCATTGGCCTGAGCATTAAGTTTTTCAATTACCACTGTTCGAGCAGAAGGCACACCCGACAATAGGCTCAAGACATTTTGCAGGTCGATTGTTCGCTCAGACTCAAATAGAGAACTGGTGGTCCCGAATACAGAGCCCGATATCGGTTGTTTTACAACATTAAAATCACCCGCTTCCAATAAATGCGGACGTGCATCCATTGGAAGAAAATGCATGATTTGGGCTTTACTGTTGCTCAGGTGTTGACGATAGGTCTCAGTCAGAGACTGCCAACTGGAAAAGGTTTCCAGCCCGTTCACCAACGAGAACAGCACGTAGGTATCCGAGTCTTTAAGCCCTTTGGACAGTGTGAAGGCCCCTCTGAAATACCCTTTGCGAGTGTTGGATGCGCCACGATAAAAAAACACTTCGCACACATGCATCGGATCAGGCTGGCCGGTGCGGCTATCTTCAGTTTGAAGCAGCACTTGATTTAGCCAACTGCGCTGATCCGGGCTTAAGGTTCCTGCTAAAAACTGCTCATTCACTTGGGCCAGAAAACGCTCTTTGATCGCATTTTCCGAATAGTAATAGTTTGACGCATCGGTCATAGGTCCGTCCTTGTCAGGAGGGCCTGCCCTGCCGAATAGCAAGGCACAAGCCCCTATGAGTGGGGACAGTACGCGGAACATGGGGGCGACAATGACTACATATTGCTATACCAGCCCGTCGGAGAAAGTGCTGAGGTAATCAGGTACTGACTGCCTGCGTTAAAGCCATCTGATGCACTTTGAAAGAGGCCGCCAGCAACACCTGACGCTCCAGCGTTCCTTCATCCACTGCGCTGACAATCGCCTCGGCAATGGCATCGAGCCCTGACTCGCTGGACACCAGCAACAGATGCGCACCCGCCGCCAGCGAAGCCACGGCCGTATCGGTCAAGGTATTGCCCCGCAGGATGGACACTGCGTCCAGGTCATCTGAAATGATCAGCCCGTCGAACCCCAGCGTGTCACGCAACAAGGCAATGACCTTGGCCGATGTCGAGGCCGACTGGTCAGGGTCAATAGCCGGGAACACCGCCGGGCCTGGCATCACCGCTTGCACACCGGCTCCAATCACTTGTCGAAACACCTGGAGGTTGTCGTCAAGCAACTCCAGCGGGCCGTGCACGGCAGCCAGAGCAATGGCCGGGTCATGCTCAGTGGCGTAGTGACCCGGAAAATGTTTAGCCGTGGCAATGACCCCGGCACGCTGAACCCCACGGATAAAGGCACAAGAAATTCGACTGACCTGCACCGGGTCATCACCCAAATGCCGGTTAAGCAGCCAGGGATTGATGCCGGTCACCACATCAACAATCGGCGCGAGGAACAGATTGACGCCTAACCGGCGTGCCACACTGGCCATTTCATAGCAGCGCTGTTCAATAACCTCTGCACTCAGGTCTTTGAGTTGCGCCCTTGAAGGAATAGCCGGGACCAATTGGTGCAGGCGCTCGATGCCACCGAGTTCTTGATCCACCGCGATTAACACTGGCCCACCGGCCAATGCCGCGACGTGTTGAGTCAGGCTGGCCAATTTGGTTTGCGTCTCGGCGTCGCGACGGGCCTGGGTCATGGCCCTGCCGATGTACTCATCCCGTGTTTCGCCCAACAACACCGAGACGCCACCACGGCTTAAATGGCGACGGACAGGCTCATCCAGATTCAAATCGCCGATGGCGGGCAACAATACCGAATACGCAGCCCGCAGCAGTTCACCTGACATTACGACTCCTTTACCGCTATTTGACGCGCGACCAGCCGCCACGCATGATATCGATCAACTTCGAGCACAAAACTAATTATAAATGCTCGTTTATGCTCAATTTAAACAGGATTCAAGGGATGTCAATGCTCACTCATGAGAGTTTCCCCGGAGAGCGACAAACCCTGATCGCTCAACGGCTGGCGACTCACGGCCGGGTGGTGGCTGGGGAGCTGGCTCAAGAATTTAACGTTTCCGAGCACTCAATCCGCCGCGATCTTGCGGCGCTGGCGCAAGCGGGGCTGTGTAAACGGGTGTACGGAGGGGCCATTTCATTGGCGCCTGAGCGACCTGTGAAGGACAGGCAAACGCAACACATCGAGCGCAAAAGCTCGCTGGGCCAGGCGGCAGCGACCCTGATCAAAGCGGGCCAGCACGTGTTTATCGATGGCGGCACCACCAACGCCTGCATAACGAGCGCAATCGATCACAATATTGCAGTTTGCGTCACCACCAACTCACCCACCATTGCCCTGCAACTGGACACGCTGCCGTTGGCCGAAGTGATCTTGCTGGGTGGGCGCCTGGACAAAACCTCAGGCAACATCCATGGCCTGAGCGCGATTCAACAATTGGCCCATTTCAATTTTGATCTGTGCTTTTTAGGCGCCTGCGCGATTGATGCCAGCAAGGGCGTGACAGCGTTCAACATGGACGAAGCAGAATTCAAGCGTGCCGTGGTGTCGCGAAGCGGGCAAATTGTGGTGGCCGTAACCAATGAAAAACTGTCCAGCATTGCCCACTACCACGTCGCTGCCTGTGACGAATTGAGTGTGCTGGTGGTGGAGCATGACGCCCCGGCAGAACGGCTGGAGCCTATTCAGGCCAAGGTCTCGACAGTTGTGGTCGCGAGCTGAGATCAAGAGATTGCGAGGCTGGGTGGTGTTGAAGAACGGATAACTACCCTGAAAACTGTAGGAGCGAGCCTCGCGATCTTTTAAAAGATCAAAAGATCGCGAGGCAAGCTCGCTCCTACAGGACCTTTAAATCCATACGCTATTTATTAGACAGGGCAATCCACCAGCACTTGCAGGGTCTGTTGCGAGCAGCGCTCGACCCGTGCCTTGACGCCGTATACATCGGCAAACAATTGCGGGGTCAGTACATCCTCTGCGGCGCCAAAGCCCATGATTTGCCCGTCACGTAACACCGCAATGGTGTCGGCATAACGCGCCGCAAGGCTGATGTCGTGCATCACGATCACCGCGATCAATTGGTGCTGGCGAACCATGTCACGCACGCATTCCATCACCCGCAGCTGGTAGCTCAGATCCAGCGCACTGGTGGGTTCGTCCAGCAGCATGACGCTCGGACGACGCGCAATCAGTTGCCCCAGGCTAACCAGTTGCCGCTGCCCGCCCGAGAGCGCATTGAGCATACGATCCGCCAGGTGTTCGATGCCAATGCGCTGCAAAGCGGCATAGGCCTGTTCCAGGTAATCACCACCGCTACCACCGACACGCAAGGCTGCCATGACGCTTTCGATCACGCTGAGCCCCAGCCCCGGCGGCAGGTGTTGCGGCATGTAGGTGATGAGTCGCGCTCGCTCCGACACCGACATCGTCGTCAATGGCCGGGCTTGCAAGCTGACCGTGCCCTGCAAGCGTTCAAGCCCCGCCAGACCGCGTAGCAACGTGGATTTGCCGGCACCATTGGGCCCGATCAACGCGGTGAGAGTGCCGGGTTGTAACTCGGGCAATGACGCATCCGAAATCACCACGCGACGGCCATAAGTCACCTGGGCATGGCTGATCACTAAGCCTTGAGCACTCATAACTGTCGACCCCGCTTGAACACCAGCGCCACAAAAATCGGCACGCCCACCAAAGCGGTGACGATGCCGACCGGCACGATCACCCCCGGCATGATGATTTTGCTGACCACCGAGGACAGTGACAGCAACAGCGCCCCCACCAGCGCGCTGGCCGGGAACAGAAAGCGCTGGTCTTCACCAATCAAAATACGCGCAATGTGCGGGCCCACCAGACCGATAAAGCCAATGGTGCCGACAAAGGCCACCGCCGTCGCCGACAGCAAGCTGATGCGCAGCAGCGAGAAAAACCGCAGCCGGCGCACGTCAACGCCAAAGCTTTGCGCGCGGTCCTCGCCCATGCGCAACAAGGTCATGCGCGAAGACGCCTGCAGCGAAAACGGCATGATCAGCGCCAGCACCACGGCCAGAATGCTCAACTTGTCCCAATTGGCCCGCGCGACGCTGCCCAGGCTCCAGAACACCAGCTGTTGCAGCACATCTTCGGTGGCCAGCAACTGCAACAGCGCCACCAAAGCGTTACAGCTGAACACCAGGGCAATGCCGAACAGCACCAGGGTTTCGACCCCTGCGCCTCTTAATCGCGACATGCCATGCAGCAAAAACATCGAGCCGCAGGCAAACACGAAGGCTGACAACGCCACGATCGAATCGCGGCTCAACAAGGCGCTGCTGACTGGAAAAACTATGATCAGCGAGGCGCCCAACGCCGCCGCCGACGAAACACCAAGGGTAAAGGGGCTGGCCAGCGGGTTATTGAGGATGGCCTGCATTTCTGCACCGGCCAGTGACAGCGCAGCGCCCACCAGCACCGCCATCAGCGCGTAAGGCAAGCGCACATTCCAGATGATCACCCGGTCGGTCACAGCCAGGTTTTGCGGGTGCAACAGGCCGTCGACCAAAGCCCCAAGGGTCATCCCCGAGGAGCCGGTCGACAAATCGAGCAACACCGCCGCGACCAAAGCAATGCCGATGCCCACTAACAAGCCAACCCGTCGCGCCAGCAGACGCCGGTAGCCGTGGCTGGCAGCAGCCACGGCAGGGTTCAGGTGCGCGGTCATTTCTGTTCACTGATCCAGTATTGGCCTGCCAGCGGCATGCCGAGGAACTGCTGGTTGATTTGCTCCAGCGTGTGCTGCGGGTCAAGGGAGGCAAACTTCTCGGGGTGTATCCACTTGGCCATGGCCTCGATCGCCAGGATGTTGTACGGCGAGTTGTAAAAGTCATGCCACAAGCCATGTACATTGCCTTCGCGAATCGCCCGCAGTTGGGCGAACTCAGGGCGGCTCAGCACCTGCTTGAGCGACGCCTGGGCCGTGGCCTGGTCAACGCCTGCGCCCATCATCACGCCGGGCTTTTGGTTGCCGGTGAGGATGTAAATGTCCGGATCAGCCTTGAGCGCATATTCAACACTGATATCGCCCAGTGCACCGGGCACGACGCCAGCGGCAATATTGCGGCCGCCCACCAGTTTGATCAGTTCGCCCATGCCGCCTTTGCCCGTGGTATGCCCCGGGTTGGCCCAGACCCCGGCCAGCAGTTCAAGAAACACGCTTGGGCGGTTGCTGTCGTCAATCACGCCCAAGGTTTCGGTGATGTGGTCAATGTGCTGCTGGTAGAAATCCAGGAAAGCTTGAGCTTGCGCTTCACGCCCCAGGGCCTTGCCCAGTGCCGTCATGCTGTCATGGGTGCCCTGTACCGGGTTAACCCGAAAGTCGACAAACAGCACCGGGATACCGGCTTTTTCGAGGATATCGGCCACCGGGCTGTGCTCGGTCGGGCCATGCCCGGAGATGCTGAACACCGCCAGGTCCGGCTTCAGCGAGAGGATTTCCTCAGCGCTGACGCTCTGCTCCGAGGCCTGGCCAATCAGCGGAATGTCTTTGACCTCGGGGAACTTCGCCACGTAAGCGGCGTAGGTATTGGGGTCAAGTTTGCGCAAGTCGTTCTGCCAGCCCACGACGCGCTTAAAAGGCTGATCGCGGTCAAGAATGGCCAGCGTCGAAATCAATCGACCCTCGCCCAGCACCACCCGCTGAACATGCTCAGGCACGTCAACCACCCGACCCAACACGTCGGTGACGTCTTTGGCCCAGGCCGACGACACCATGCCGAACCCGCCAACAACTAACACCACCAGCAATGACCACATGCGTGAAAACGATTTGGACACGATTAATCTCCCACTAAATGAAGGGCTCACACGTCGCTCCAGCGACGCAAGAGGTTGTGGTACACGCCGCTGAGTTGCAGCAACGACTCGTCGTCGGCCTGTTGTGCGCTCAGGCGCTGAATGGCTACATCCATGTCGAGTAACAGGCTGCGCTGGCTGTCTTCGCGGACCAGGCTTTCGATCCAGAAAAATGCCGCCACCCGTTCGCCACGAGTGACGGGATTGACCTTGTGCACGCTGGTGCCGGGGTACAGCACCAGATGCCCGGCCGGTAACTTGACGCTGCGCTCGCCAAAGGTGTCGCGGATCACCAGTTCGCCGCCGTCGTAGGTCTGCGGGTCGGTCAAAAACAAGGTGGCGGACAGGTCGGTGCGCACCCGTTCGCGCACACCTTTGATGCCGCGAATGGCGTTATCGATATGAAAGCCGAACGCTTCGCCCCCGCTGTAACGATTGAACAGTGGCGGATAGATCCGCTTGGGCAACGCCGCCGACATAAACAGCGCGTTCTCGGACAACCGCGCGAGGATGCGCTGGCCAAACAACACACCCAGCGCCGAATCTTCGTTCAATTGGCGGTTGAACTTGTCACGGGCCGAGCGCTGCCCGGCCGTGACTTTGCCATCCACCCAAGGTTCAGCCAGCAACCGCGTGCGCATCTCGTCCACTTCGTCGGCGGTGAAGACGTCGGCAATGTCGATCAGCATGCGCGGCTCCCGCGCCCGCCAGGCTTAAAAGTCATAGTCGATGCTGGCGGTCAGCGTGCGCCCGGCACCCGGTACGCCATACAGCTGGAAACCATCCAGCGAGGCGCCGATACGGCTGAAATAAAAGGTGTTGAACAGGTTGTCGACGTTGAGGTTGACCGTGGTCTGGCGGTTGACCTTGTACTGCGCCGCTACGTAGTGCACCCAGTAGCCCGGCGCCTTTTCTTTGTCGCGGGTGTAGATCGGCAGCACCCCGGACGGGCCATCGGCGTTGCTGCTGTTGTTGTTCAGGCCGCCCACGTATTTGTTGTCTGTGTAACGGCGACGCCCGACATAGTTGGCACCGTAGCTGAAGCTCAGGTCGTCGGTGAAGGCATAGGTGGTCCACAGATTGGCGGTCAGGTCGGGAACGTTCTTGGCCTCTTCACCTTTGTTGACGCCCTTGGTTTGATCGCTTTTAAGCGCCGAGAAACCACTGTAGGCCGTCCAGCGCTCGGTAATGTTGCCTTGCAGGCCCAACTCGACGCCATCGACCCGTTTGGCAGGCAGTGCGCGCACCGGCGAAGCATCACCTTCGGTGTATTCCCAGGAGTTTTCCAGCTCGGTACGGAAAATCGCCGCCGTCACGCTGATGCCTTTATCCAGCAAATCCCACTTGGTGCCGAGTTCATAGGTTTTCGATTGGGCGGGTTTGTAGCTGCTGGTGCTCGCCGCGCCATAGATCTGATTGTTGGTCGAGGCACCCACCGCCGAAGGCTGCGCCGATTGGCTGTAAGACGCGTAAATAGTGCCGTTTGGCCGGGGTTTGAAGACCACACCGGCACGGCCGCTCCAGGCGCCCGAGGTGTCTTTGATGTCCGCCTGGCCACTCTGGGTGGTTTCGGCAGTCCAGTGGTCGTAGCGCAGCGAGCCCATCACTTGCCACCACTGATTGAGGGTCAGGGTGTCGGCCGCGTACAGCCCGGCGTTGTCGATACTGGAGCGCGGTTCGTTAAAGCCTTTGGTGGTGTAAACCGTATCAAAGCTGTGTTGCGGGTCGCCCATGTCGAACGTCATGTTCGCCGCCGGAACCTTGGCATTGCGGTGCAGGCCGCCGTAGGTTTCGTGGTACAGATCCAGGCCGGTGACGGCCTTGTGGCTGATGGAGCCGGTGTCGAAGGCAAAGCTGAGGTCGGTCTGGTTGTCGAGGATGGTGTAGCGCTTGGACAGGCCGAAATCGCTGCCGCGCAACACGCCATTGGCGGTGCTGCCGTTGTTGGTGTAATCGGTGTACACCTTGACCCCGTTGACCGTCGACACAGGGCCCACGCCGACATAACCCAGGGTGGCGCAACGGCTGCCGGTGCAGGTCTTGGATCCATCCGGGTTGGCGGAGAAAAACCGTGCCGGGGACAAGACCGCAAAGTTGTCAGTCTGCTGCCAGCGCACCTGGTTGGTCAGCAAGGCGCCGTTGTCAAAGTCATGTTCCAGCTTCCCGGTCAGCGAGGTGGTCTCGGTCTGTTGAGTGTACAAACTGGAGTCGCCGTACCAATTGTTGCGTTTAACACCGGGCATACGTTTGCCATCGGTGCCGCGCAAAATCGGCAAGCCGCCGTCAGGGGTGTTGTCATCCTTTTGATAGAAGAAATCGAGGTAAGCACGGGTCGGTGTCGACAACCCCAAGGCCAGTGAGGTGGCAATGCCCCAGCGGTCGTAATCGACGTCATCACGGTCGGCCACCTGGCTTTCATGCTTCATCAAGTTGATGCGCACGGCGCTGGTGTCGGTCAGTTCCTGGTTGATGTCGGCGGTCACCCGACGGTAACCGTCGGTGCCCACACCGGCAGAGATGCGGTTGGCATCACCCAAATGAGCTTCCTTGCTCACCAGGTTGACGCTGCCGCCCACTGCCGAAATGCCCGACTCAATCGCGCCGGTGCCTTTAAAGACTTCAGCCTGTTGCAGGTTAAAGGTGTCATTGCGACTCGACATGCCCGCATCACGCACGCCATCGACTGTCAGGCTTTGCTCGGACGAAAACCCGCGTATAGAAAACAGGTCGCCCCAGCCCAGGTTGCCCTCCCCTGACATAAAGGTGATGCCCGGTACGTTGCGCAGAATGTCTTGCAGGCTCTGCGCGTTTTGTTCCTTGAGCACTTGCTGGGGCACGATGGTGATACTTTGCGGGGCGTCCAGCAGCGGCGTCATGACTTTGCGCGAGGACACTTCGTCCACCTTGAACGGTGAATCGTAGCTACCCTGAACACTCAAGGCAGGCAAGGTCAGGGCGGCGTCAGCTTGCTCGGCAGCACGGGTTGGCACGCTGAAGACTCCGAGCGCCATCACTCCGATAAAGGGCGCCAATGTCCCGTTCAAGGCATAAGGGGTATTGCGAACAACAGCCGCATCGGGTGACGATGGCATCGGACCTTCCTTAATTACAATGACTCGCATTTAGATTCGCCATTCTAAAGAGGGTCATTGCCGGCAATTGTTCGACTTTGTATTGGTGACGCATGAAAATCGCCGCCACAACATTTCATTACATTTCGCTGGCCTCGCCATCGCAAAATCCGCTATTGCACATCTTTCCCAAGGCCCAGACGAGTTCACATGTCCAAGCTAGATCACGTATTAATCGTCGATGACGACCCCGAAATCCGCCAACTGCTGGCCGACTACCTGCGCGATGCCGGCTATCAGACGTCAACGGCTTGTGACGGCAAGGAGATGCACCGCCGCCTAGAGATGAACGTCATTGACCTGATCGTGCTCGACCTGATGCTGCCCGGCGAAGACGGCCTTAGCCTGTGCCGCACGTTACGGGTGACCTCCAACATCCCGGTGATCATGCTCACCGCACGCGGCAGCCTGATCGACCGCATTGTGGGGCTGGAAATTGGCGCGGATGATTACCTGCCCAAGCCGTTCGATCCGCGCGAATTGCTGGTGCGGATCAAGGTGGTCTTGCGCCGGGCGCAGAGCTTTCCGGAGCGGGCACGGGTCGACGAAGCGCCGTATGTGAACTTCGACGGCTGGCGCCTCGACACCCGCGCGCGTCAAGTACTGTCCCCCGAAGGGCTGGTGATCAGCCTCGGCAACTCCGACTACCGTGTGCTGCGCTTATTGTTGCAGCACCCTAACCGCCCGCTGAGCCGGGATTTTTTGCTTAATCATGTGTTCGAGAAAGACAGCACGCCCTTCGACCGCTCGATTGATGTGTGCGTCAGCCGCCTGCGCCAGCAACTGACTCCCGAGCTGATCAAAACCGTGCGCAACGAAGGCTACATGCTGACCTCAAGCAAGGTGACCCACGAATCATGAAGCTGATACCGCGCACGCTTTATGGGCGACTGGTGATCATTCTGGTGGCCGGCATGCTCGGCGCCCAGGTGGCCACCAGCAGCATCTGGTATGACGTGCGTCACAGCCAGGTGCTGGAGATCCCGACCCGGCTGATTGCCAGCCGCCTGGCCGATATCGTGCGGGTGTCAGCGTTCAGCCCCGAGAACACCGCCCAGTTGCTCAGCAACTTGAACACACCTGACTTTCAGTTGACCGAGCACGATGCGCCCCTCCCCGTCAGCGCGAGGCTGTCGACTCAGGATCAGGCGACGCAAGACCTGCTGAAAAATCTGATCAATGAAAAAACCGGCACCCGCACGCCCCTGAGGTTGCTTAACCTGACCTTGCTTGATCAGCAAGGCCTTAAAGCCGGGGTCGACGCCTTGTTCGGCTCCAGCCCGGTCGCCGGGCAGTTTTCCATTGAGCTGCAACTGCCCGATGGGCGCTGGCTGCAGGTGCAGGCCAAGGAAGATCAAGGCTGGACTAGCCTGTCCCCTGCCGATGTGATGCTCGACTACTTTTGGCGTATCTACCTGGTGCGCATCATCGTGCTGGTTATCATCGCCCTGTTTGCCGTGCGCCTGGCCATTCGGCCATTAAACCAACTGGCTCAGGCCGCCCAGGCGCTGGGCAACGATATCCGCCGCAAGCCACTGGAAGTCGAAGGGCCGGTGGAAGTCCGCCGCGCCGCCGAGGCCTTCAACCTGATGCAACAGCGTCTGCTGCAGAGCCTGGCCGAGCGCACACGTTTTTTGGCGGCGGTGTCCCATGATCTGCGCTCGCCAATTACCCGCCTGCGCCTGCGCACCGAAATGCTTGATGACGAGCAACAAAAGCAGCGCTTTCGCAAAGACCTGACCGACATGGAGGGGTTAGTGTCGACCACGCTGGAGTTTGTCAGCAGTGGTGAGATCAACGAAGCCCGGCAGAACATCGACATCAACGCCTTGTTGCAGAGCTTGCAGGCTGACCTGCAAGACATTGGCGAGCACATCACCCTGACAGGCCGCGCCAGACACCCGGTGTCGGGTTATGCCCGCAGCCTCAAGCGGTGTGTGCAAAACTTGCTGGAAAATGCCGTGCGCTACGCCCGTGACGTGCAGGTGATCGTCGATGAGCAACCAGAGCATTTAGTCATTACCGTGCGCGACAGCGGCCCCGGTATTGCGCCTGAGCAACTGACACAAGTGCTGGAGCCCTTTTACCGACTCGACACTTCGCGCAACAGCAGCACCGGCGGCTACGGCCTGGGTTTGAGCATTGCCCAGACCGTAGCAACGGCCCATGGCGGCACGTTGGTGCTGCGTAACCGCCCCGAAGGCGGGCTGGATGCCGTATTGACGTTAAAGATCTGTAGTCGCTGACGAGCGGAGCGAGGCTGCGATCGAGGACGCAGTCGTCGTAAATCCGGGCAATGCGGTGTCTCAGGCATACCGTGTCATGGGATTTTACGGCTGCTGCGCAACCGATCGCAGCCTCGCTTCGCTCCTCAGCGACTACAAGCCACAGACGGCAGGCAGTTGTTCGTGTAACCGAGCAAACTGCTTGCTAATGGATTTCACCAACGCTGCATCTGCCACCGGGTCCAGCCCCGGATAGGCTTTGCCGTTGTAGAGGCCGCTGTAGGTCAGCACGTCTTCAATGTTCCCCGACGCGTCATACACGCTGCGGATCAACTGGCTTTCCGGGTCTTTGCTGTCGGCGCAATACACTGCGTAATGCAAGGCCAGGGCGCTGCCAAACTCCAGGGCGCTGCTGTCAATGCCATGCTTTTTGGCCAGGTCAATGCTGCGAAAAATGCGTTCGTTGCGCTGCAATTTGCGCAGTGGGTCACGTCCAACGCGGGCACACGGGTCTTTGAACGAGGTGTTGCAGCGTTCCAGAAAGGTTTTCGAAAAATCTGCCACCGCCTCGGCCATCTGCGGGTACTCAGCTACCAGCGCCGGGCCAACCTCTTGGTGAATCAAGCGTTCAGCCAGGGCGCTGACCCGCGCATCGCCCATGCCCTGCCCCAACACGTTGTAACCCAGCACACTGGCATACCAGGCAATGATCGCGTGCGGGCCGTTCCACAGCAGGTTTTTCATGACCTGGGTCTGGCTGATGTCTTCCACGGTTTTGATCTGACGCAAACGCTCCAGCAAGTTGCTGCTGCGCTCTGCATACAGCGGCATGTCCGACTCGCTGTTAAACAAAATCAGGTGCAACTGGCTGAGGGCGTTGCTCGACTGAGCAAAGGGCCGAAAACGTGCGATCAAACGCTCGTACTCAGGCGCAGGCACTTTGGGTGAAGCTTTACGGGGCAATGGCTGCTCATCCAGGCTGTTCTGGAAAATCTTCGATTTGATACGCAATTGCCGCACCAGTGCATCGTTGGAGATTTTCGAGACAATGCGACTGACCACCGTTTCTGCAAAATGGGTGTTATCAAGAATTTTTTGCGCAATCTCCGGCGACACCAGTTGGGCCAGTTGGGTTTTCACGTGACGCCTTACAAAATCGGCCCCGCCCACTTTATTCAATACCGTCAAAATCGTCAGTTCACGCCCGCGTCGCTCATAGCGGCGGATCAATCCCTTGGCAATCACGTGCGCCTGATTGCGAATGGCCGTTTCGGGCAGGCTCAGCCCGATGATTTCCGCCACGTCGTACATGCGGATCACCGCTTCGGCGTCGTCCAGGTCGATCATGGTCAGGTTATCGATGGTCTGGTCGAATGACGTCGCGCCATAGCGCACGCTGTAGCGGCCAAATGCCTGGATGGTGTCGCGCAACATCCGCGAGCGGGTCGCGGCAATGATTTCACACGGCCGGGTATAGCCATCCCAGTGAGAGAAAATTTGCGTCAGGTAGCCGCCGCCCATGGCGCCAAAACCATGAATCCCGACGCTGAACTGGTTGAACGCCTGCGGGAAGCTCTCGGTCAGCTCCGGCGTGCCCAAGTCGGGCATGCAGTCGTTCAAGTCAGCCAAGAACTCATGCATGTTCTGGTAGGCCTTTAAAGCGCCCGCCTTGACCTCGGGCGCGGGGGCTTTGATGTCTTCGATGAGAATCGGCTGGCCTTCAGCGCGAATGGCCGAGAGCAAACCATTTTCGGAGTCTTCGAGCATCAGACAATGCGGCGCCAGGCAATTCAGCGCACTGGCTGCGGTCAGAAAAATCTCTGGATGTGGCTTGCCCTGAGTCACTTCGTCACCGCACACCGTGACATCGAAATACTTCAAGACATTAGCGTTGATCAGGTATTCCTCGGCAATCGCACGCCGACTGGAAGTGGCAACGGCCATGGTCAGGCCGTACTTGCGCAAGCGTTCCAGCACTTCGAGCAAGCCGTCCTTGATCGGCACGCCATGGTCACGCACATAGGCCAGTTCCAGCTCATCCGCGCGCTTGCGCACTTGGGCATAGGGGAAGTCTTCGCCATGATTGGCCTTGGCCAGCGCTTCGGCCTTTTTCGCGCTCAAGCCTAATGACCCAATAAGGGTTTCTTCACTCAGCGGCGTGCCGTGAAGCTCAACGGCAGCTTGCTTGAGGGTTTTGAAACGCAGGCGTTCGGTGTCAAACATGGTGCCATCCATATCAAAGATGGCGCTCAAGATTCTCTTGCCCTGGAAATAGATCATGGGGGTGTCGTTCCTTGTACTGCGAGCGCTTGGCCGCCTGTTTCTGGATGGCCAGCAAAGCGCTGATGGAGACCTGAAACCACTGTCCAGTAGACGCAGCAGGTCAACAATGAAAGGTTCAGATAAAAAGCCGGGCAGCCGTACTCGCCGTTAAAAACGTGCGGTAAACGCGCCGGTTGGGCGAACGATCAGAAAAAATCAGGCGGAGGGATGTAACAGTGGCGCCAGTTGGCGCTGCTACCTGAAAAGCAGGGTTTGAGGTGGGGTAAAGCGAGATTTGCCAGGAGGCGGGAGAGACACCCTGCGGTTGCGCGAACGCAGCCTTTTAGATGAGGCCCACATTGCGCAATCAGGGTGGCGAAATGTGAGCCGAACTGGCGATGGATACGTGTGCTTCCGTCCATAAGTGTTTGTCATTTCCTGTAAAACTATTGAATACCTTTTTAGCTATAACGCAGGTGAGCGCTCTAAATCAAGGTTTGATTCGCAGATGAACCCACCGTAGTCGCTGCCGCGGCTGGCCAGTAATGCATGGGTGTTGGTTGACAACTGTTGCAAACTCAATTGGTAGTCTGCCGTTTTAGTTGAGGTGCAAAAACCAATCTGGTCCGGCGCCACTACCCGATAGCCCGCGTCGCTCAAGGCTTTGATGCTGTCACCCCAAGTCAGGCAAGCAAAACGCCTTTATCTGTAACAAGAAGCGATATCTCCTAGCCTGCAAAGGGCCCGGTCTGGCTGTTTACACCTGAGTGCCTTGATAGCTTCGAAACGGCCAAAGGATTGTCCATTTGGCCCTTAGGAGCAGCCTCGCTATGCCCGATTCCCTCCCACTGCTGCATTCGTTAATCGATTCTCCAGCGCCACCCGCTGAAGGCAGGCTTAACTTCAAACAGACTATGGCAGCGCTCAAACTGCATTCTGTCTTCGACATCATTCGCTTATCCAGAACTGAATTTATCGAACAAGTGGTTCAACACTGCGATGACAACGCCGCAGAGGCTTACGATCACGCCTGCGGTTACGCCGCACAGTTGGAGTTCCTGCACCGGGAGCAACTGGTAAGGCCCAAGCGAAGCCTTGGCAGTGAAACAGCTGCCGGGCCGACCTATGCGGCCTTATTTGAAGAAAGCTGGAATACGTTCTGCGATGCATCTTCAATCGCTGCGCTCGACTCGCCTGCGGCTTATTTGCGGGCTTTGTATCTGTTTGCGCAACAGGTCGAGAAAACCGGTAAAGGCACCGGCAGGCGCATTACCCTCGCCATACGAAGACCCGCCCTCAAAGACATGGTAATAGACAACCAGAGCCTCTCCAGGAAGCTGCCTCTGTTGACCATCGTCAATGAAACCTTAACCGAGCATTTGCACATCCACCTGGCCCAAAACACCGATAGGTACAAAAAAAAATCGGTTAATGAAGTATTGGCAATAACGCGCTATCCCTTCGAGTTGCCCTTTGATCTTGCGCATCAACAGTGTCTGCTGGGCTTGAACGCAAACAAACCCGGACTGGGTGAACTGAATTATCGCTTAAGCCTGAGCTTGCCTCTCGGCGAAATGGCCACAAACACCTATGGCGTAATCCATCATCAGGCTTACGAAGCTCAACGGTTAATGTCAGGTCTAAGCCCTGAGCAGCAAACCCTGTTAACCGAGCCGTTTTGGACAGAGAGTCAATCGGCTTTCACGGCCCACTATGGCAGCGATGAACCTGCTCTCAAAAAGCTTGCTCATTTCATGCAGCAAACAGGGCTGACATCAGCACAGGCGGATGAACTGCTGGCGCGAGGCAAGTACCTGCCCCGATCGTCTAAAATTGGACTGCCCACCCACTTGGACACAGATCTGGCCAGCCTCCATGGTGTTTGTTACATCAATGGCACTGAACTCGATTCAACCAAGCGGTTAAACCTTAAAACTGACCGCAACGGTCAGGTTGAACTGCTCAATACTTCTGCCGAGCGATTTGATCGCCTGCAGCGCATGATCCGCTTGCAGCGCTGGCTACAAGAGCCTTTCGCACAACTGGATACCCTGATGTACAGCGCCATGCGCTGCGAAGGCGGGCCGGACCCGGCTTTTGCGATTAATGACAACAGCCTGCGTGTGTTGGGGGTGTTCCGTTACTTGAAACGTCGCTACGGCCTGCAGGCTGAAGAATTTTCAGCGCTGCTGTACCGCTTGCCTGTTCATGCGGTGGGCAACAGCGATTCACTGTTTGATCGCCTCTTCAACAGGGGGCAATTAAACGAGCAGTCTCTGCAACTCGATGACAGTACGCTGAACCTGAACGCGACAGACATCGCTACCCAGACTGCCCTGTATCAGATTTGTACGGCACTTGGCCTGAACCATACGGCCGAGTCCCTGGGTTTTGTGGCCGAGCGCACACAACAGATCAATGGACACCTCAAAAAAGACCTGTCCACGCTTTCTTCCTTCTACCGACAATCACGGATTGCCAGCCTGTTCGGGCTTTCAGTCATGGAGTGCGCCCATCTGGCCAATATGCTGGGATCCGCAAATACGTCCGATCAATGGGTCAAACCCAGTTTGCGCGCCTCTGGCCAAAGCTCACCAGCAGACTTTCTTGATGTGCTCATGCAAATGGACTGGGCAGTCAATTGGCTGAAGCGTAACGGCAGCAGTGTGCAGCAATTGCGCCATCAGTTGATTTTAAGCCACACACCACAAAGCTCGCTCGTCACCGAGCAGTTAAAAAAACTCGGTGAGTTACTTGAGGACTTTCAGGCGCGACTGATCCCCCAGGCAGAAATCGATGCACTCAACCTGCCCGAGCCCAAGGCTAAACTCAAGACCAGGGCAAATTTCAACCCCGAATCCAAAGTGGCACCTATCTCGCTTTCATGGCGTAACTTGATTGCTATTGGGTTGGTGAGAGCCCAGCCGCAGTTAGCGCAAAAAACCGATTTGGAGTCACTAAAACGTGCCGTTTTCTATGTCATTTCTGATCAAGTTGAACTCCATGCTGATACTGATACCGACCAACATCTAAAAGCCCAAGTTATACAAAACCTTGAACCCAAATTGCTCGCGGCCTACACACGTTTACAACCCGTGGCCGAGCACATTACGCGGTTGTTCAAAGACTCTTCACACGCATCTGACACGAGTCAGTTACTAAACCTGCGCTTCAAACATGTCGCTCGCCACATGGTCAATGCGCTCGGGCGGCCAAGAACACCCTACGGGCTCAAATACCTGCTGCTCTTACTCCCCGATGCGGATAGCACTTTGCAACTACCTCTGACGCGGGAAGCCTTGCAAGTGTTTTTGCTGAATCCGCACTGGCTGGACACTCACAACGCCCCTCATTCAATGCTCAAGCTGACCCTGAGCACCCTGTACCTGCTCCAGCAATTCAAACACTGCATCAACACCTATGGGGTAACGCAAGACGTCCTGCTGAGTTACTTCCATTCCTCGAACACCGACCACGCAAAAAGTGATTCCACATTACTGGCTGCGCACTGCAACAAATTGCTGGGGGCAATTTTTAACTGGGACTCCGCTGAGATTGAGGCCTTGGTCAATCATTTGCCGACCAAACGAGTGCGTTCCATGCAGGAGTTGGAGTGGCTGATGCGCGGGCATGACACCGCCAAAATCACCGGGCTATCCAGCAAAGTGCTGCTTAAGGCTACGGATTTACACGCACAAATTGCCAACGCTGATTGGGAGCTGGTCGGCAAGGCCGTCATTGCGGCGCAAAAACCATAACGTTTTTCTTACCGAACTGTTCAAGGAATGACCATGTCTCACACGCTCAATCAGCAACTCAATGAAAAACTGCGAGATGCGCAACTTGCGCTTTACTTAACCCATGCTGTGCCGCATGACCCGGCGCTACAAGCACTTGGGCTGGCCCAGACACTCAAAACCGCCGATGATCTTTACGCCTACTGGCTGCTGGATGTGCTAGTCAGCCAGGCGGTACCGACCAGCCGGGTGGCGTGCGTCATTGCCAGCCTGCAGCAATATATCAATGGCATTTCACTGGGCCTGGAACCCGGCTATGAAAACGTTGGCATGTCGCCAGCGCAACTTGCAACCTGGCAGGACACCCTGCACAACTACTCGACCTGGCACGCCAACCAGCAACTGCGGTATTTCCCCTCTACTTTTTTAAACCCGGAACTACGTAATAACAAGACTGAAAATTTTCAGCAACTTGAAAATGACATAAATCAAAATCGAATTCAATCCAGCACTATTTTATCGGCGGTACAAAGTTATCTGGGCAGGTTTGAAGATATTGCCAGCCTGACGACGCTTAACGGCTATATTGATGGCGAAATCAATATAGCCGCAAATGAAGAAATCAATATCAAAAATAATGAATCTGTCAAAAAAAACATAGCCAGCAGCGTGTATTACTTTGTGGGCAAGTCCAGAGCAGAAAAAACTTATTATTGGCGATCTCTAAACATGGCCAAACGAGCCATGCATCCATCCGAAGACGGCACAAGTACTGGAAAAAAAGACACACCCGAAGCCTCTGCCTGGTCGGACTGGCAAAAAATTCCGCTACCGGCATCAGACAATATTCCGGATCGCAGTGTGCGCCCGGTTTTTTTCAACAATCGTCTATTCATTATTTGGGCACAGGTGATAAAACCCACACCTTCATTCAGTGAAACCGACCCGCTTTCAGACTTCAAACATGACGAAGACGAGCAACAGTACAAAGCCCGCTCCGA
This sequence comes from Pseudomonas helleri, assembly GCF_045830615.1. NCBI lineage: Bacteria > Pseudomonadati > Pseudomonadota > Gammaproteobacteria > Pseudomonadales > Pseudomonadaceae > Pseudomonas > Pseudomonas helleri. Next base: position 2,944,613 of record NZ_CP174501.1, read on the forward strand.
AGCATTTCTTAAAACTCGGCTTTCAAAGATCAGCCTAAACTTTATCTATCAGAAATACGATGGCAGTTGGAGCCTGCCACAAATCTGCATTGATGAATACAACACGTTAAAAGTTAGTCCGGATGGCATTAATGCCGCTACCACGACTATTGCCACGTTGGACTCATCAACTCGCCCCCCCTCTCTATTTTTGGGCTTGCACATTGAAACTGTCAGCAACAACACCCACGAAACAACCACAGAATTGACCCAGGGTTTTTACCAAGCCGCAAGACTCGACCTGCAGTTCGGCATCAAGCCACTGTATTCAGTTGGAACACTACGGGACTTTATTGCCACCCCAACAAACGCCCGACTGGCCAAACAATATGGAGCGATTTTTGCTGTCCACAACAAATTCAACTTTAATTTTCACGCGCCCTCCAGTCGAGCCGTAGAAGTTGAGCACTTCACAAACATGTCCGACCACACTGACTTAGCCCAATGGAACTTCGAGGACAAACAAAAGCATATAAACAATATTTCAAATACTGATGGATTACGGTTTAATACAACCACCAGCGCGCTTGAAGTTAAGTCCACCCTTGCGGATGACTTCCCAAAACGTCAGAGGCTTAATTTTAAATCCAACAACGGCCCCAATAAGGTATGGCTTGATCTGACAGTAAACTTGAACGTTACCGACCAACCCAAACTGCTCTTGCAACCAGGTTCCTCGATCACCTTTACACAACAGACGTTCGCCATTAAAGATGTACAAGACATCATCATCATTAATACCAGAAACCTCCAGAAGACTTCACTCTTCTCCGTTTCTCAAGAGATAGAAAGCCACGTCAACCTCCCCGACAAAAACAATAAAATAACGTTTGACTTGAAAGACCTAGAGGTAGACAAAGACATCTTCAGTCAACTGCACATTTCCAATTCCGAATCGTATTCTATCAGCGTCGTGATCAAATCCGATGACAAAGAAGACCCTGTAAAACATTTAACCTTTGATAATTTGACAACCACTGCGTTTAACCGCACCTACAAACACATCATCATTATCCCTCTAGATAAACAAACACCTACTCCGAAAAAAATACTTCGCTCAAACACTCTGATTATTGGTGAAGACTATGATGAACCGCGCCACTTTCTGAAAGGCACCTCGCTAGAACTAAAATCCGGACAATCAATTACCTCCCAAGTGCAACTCGACGCTGATTCACTGCGCCCGTATGCTGAAAAAAACGTGCAATCGGCGCTTAGATCCGAGCAGACTGAATTCACCCTTCTGCATGGCGTCGCTATTCTTGAGGTAGAAACCAGGTACTCACAACCCTACCTACTGGGTTATGCACTCAAGACGCTGACAGTCACCCTGGACAAAAATGCCAAAGCCATTATTCCACGGGCTCCTAAAGTCAAGCGCATTGCGTCAAATATCAATAGCACCACCGAATGCATGGACTTCAGCGGCTCATTCATTGAACACAGTGACTCCCTACATCAAAAAGAACTCCGTGAACCTATTCGCCTGAATACCGGTTTTGCCGAAACGCTGACAAAAGCGGCTACTATCAGCCTCGAAGCGCTCTTCTCATTACCCCCCAATTCATGGTTCGAAGCTCCATTAACAGAAGATCGCCGATTGCAGCCTCTTGACTTTCATGGCGCCCATGGCAAGTACTATTGGGAGCTTTTTTTGTATCTGCCCTGGCTGATCGCCTATCGGCTGAATATGGAGCAGCGTTATGCAGAGGCTCAGAAGTGGCTGCATTACCTTTTCAACCCTGGGTGCAAAGATGACAGTAACGATGATACGTCCGGTTTCTGGCGACTTAAACTCCTGACAAGCACCATCACAGAACCCAGTTATGCTCGCGACAACCCCTATGACCCCAATCAGATTGCTTTAAGTGCGCCTGTTCATTTTCGCCAGGCCTTGTACCAGTTGTACCTGGACATTCTGATCAATCGTGGCGATGCGGCTTATCGACAAATGACCGCCGACAGCCTGGCAGAAGCCAAGCTCTGGTATGTACGCGCCAAACGTCTGCTCGGGCCACGTCCGGCCTTCACATCCATTGACCCGTGGGCAAGCATCAGCCTTGAAAAGCTTAGCGCTGAATCGTCCGATGAGCTGCGAAAACTGGAAGCGCATGTCAGCCAGAGAGATGTGGTTTCAGCGCTTCCTAGTCGTAGCCCCGCTCGCGACAATCTCTTGCCATTGACCGCAGACACGCCTTATTTGCGCAGACCTCTGAATCCGGGCCTGACTGCACGGTGGGACAAAATAGACAGTCGATTGCATAACCTGCGCCACCATCTCGACCTCGCAGGTAAACCGTTGCAACTCTCTTTGTTTGCCACCCCGTTGTCACCTCATGATCTGCTGTCGAGAGCTGATCGAGGCGGCAATAATCAGGTGACAGCCTTGCATGCGCAACAATTCCAAGCTGGCCATTATCGCTTCCAGGTGATGCATGCGCAGGCCATGCTGGCTGTCGATAACCTGATTCAATTTGGAAACACCTTGCTGTCGTTACTCGAGCGAAAAGAGCAGACAGAACAGATCGCGCAGCAATATGCACACGCTTGGGACCTGAGCGCAGTGGCTGTAGAACAGCAGGCTCAAGCACTGCTTGTTGATGAAAAAAATCAATCGGCCTTGCGCGCCGGTCGCAGGGTCGTCGAAGCCCGCACAAAGTACTTCGAGAAACAATTGCTGGAAGGTATCAACCCGGGTGAAACCCGGGCCACTCAGGAATATCAGGAAAGTGCAAAGGTGGAAATCGGCGCCTATGCCGCACAGGCGGCTGCCGGTATCGCCATGTTACTGCCCAATATTTTCGGCACTTCCAATGGAGGTATGCGATTCGAAGGCGCTGCGCAGGCTGTACAAGCAACACTTCAGAGTGAAGCACATATAAAACGCTCCAGCGCATTCCACCTTGAACGCACCGAGCAGTTCAACCGCCGCAACCAGGAATGGAGTTACGCACTGGAGCAAGCCCAGCTTGAGCTCAGTCAAATTGATGCCCAGCTTGAAACTTATGCCGAACAAACCCGAGTCTCGCGTTTACAACTTCGACACACTGAAACGGCGCTGATACAGGCCAAAGCGACTTACGAAACACTCAGCAAACGCTTCTGCAGCGTTCAACTTTATCAGTGGCTCAACAACCAACTGTCGACGTTTTACTTCCAGGCCTATGACATGGCTCATTCACTGTGCTTGGCCGCTCAAGCATGCTGGCAATTTGAGCAGGCTGACTATACCCGAACCTTTATTCAGAACACCCTGTGGAACAACCAATACCGGGGCCTGGCAGCGGGCGAATCGCTTAAGCTCAATCTGCTGCAAATGAGCACTGCCTACCTGCAGCACAACCAGCGGGCACTGGAAATCAGTAAAACCATTTCACTGCGCCAACTGCACCGCAAAGACAACGATGCGACGCTGAATCAAGAGTGGAGCGCACTTAAGACTGATCTGCTGGTGAACGGCACCGTAGACTTTGAACTCACTCAAGCACTGTTTGATGCTGACTATCCAGGGCACTATCTGCGCCGAATCAAAAGCATCAGTGTGTCGCTTCCTGCAACGTTGGGGCCTTATGAGAACATCAGGGCCACCCTGACCCAGACTTACAACAAAATCCAGTTCTCCGAAGCGCCCGACAGCATCAAGGAAAACCTGCACGTACATGAAGAAATAGCCCTCTCTACCGGCCTGAATGACAACGGCCTGTTTACTCTGAATTTCGATCACGATGAGCGCTACTTACCCTTCGAATACACCGGTGCGGTGTCTCGCTGGCAACTGGCATTTCCCAACCCTATAGATCAGGCCATCCTGCTGGGGTCATTGACCGACATCATTGTTCACGTGCGCTACACCGCAAAAAACTTGGGAGGCAGAGCATGACCGGCCAACCTGGCAATAATGAGGTGCTCACCCCTGCTCTGCCCAAGGGCGGGGGTGCCATCCAGAGCATCGGTACCGGTTGGGGCGCTGTTGGCATGACCGGGCAGGCATCGTTTGACATACCGCTGCCGTTGTCACCCGGTCGCGCTTTCGCCCCATCATTGAGCCTCAGTTACCGCAGCACGCTAGGCAATGGCCCTTTCGGCATGGGCTGGAGTTTATCGGTCGGGGCCATTGTTCGTAATACCCTCAAGGGCGTACCGTCCTACACCGAGCAGGATGGTTTTGTAAGCGCTGGCGGTGAGGAAATGTTCGCCCAACGCACCGCACAAGGGGCGCTCATCTCCAGCACCGTCAGTGAGTACAACGGTGTAGAACTCAGCGCGCCACACACTGTGGTGCGTTATTTTCCGCGTATCGAAAGCACTTTTGACCGCATAGAACATTGGTCGACCAGCGAAGACACGTCGGGTTTCTGGTTGGTACAGAGTGGCGATGGAAACATCCATTTTTTTGGCAAAACCCAAGCGGCGCGCTGTGCAGATCCCGATGCGCCCGAGCATGTCGCGCAATGGCTGCTTGAAGAAAGTCTGAGCCCCCACGGCGAACATATTTACTACGACTACAAAAGCGACACGGCCGCCCAAGACGCCAGCCAACCCCATGACTATCGCGCGCAGCGTTATCTGGTACGTGTTTGCTATGCCAATCTCAAGGCACTGAAGAATCTCGTGCTGTGGAATAGCCATGCTCCGACAGACATACAGTGGCACTTTGAGCTGGTACTGGACTATGGAGAACGAGCAATCGGGCTGACCGAAAAGCCCACTTACACTGAACAGAATCCCTGGTTACAGCGTCAGGATCCGTTCTTCAATTACACCTACGGCTTTGAGCTCGGCACGCAAAGGTTGTGTCAGCAAATCTTGATGTTCCATTACTTTCCTGACGAGCCGGAAATGGGGCCGGCTCCAGTGCTGGTCCGGCGCCTGGTGTTGCAATACCAGTTCACTGAAACGGGCGGAAACTTGCTGCATATCGTGCAAAACCAGGCCTACGACGCATCCGACAGCACGGGTAAATGGCCGCCGCTGAGGTTGAGGTACAGCGCCTTTGTGCTGAAAACCGAGCCTGAAAACTACCGGCCTTTCGACGCTTTGCAGGTGCCCCTCAGTCAGACAGGCTATCAGCTAGTGGATTTATACAACGATGGCCTGCCGGGGGTGCTCAGTCGCTCAGACCATAACTGGACTTACCGGGAACCGCTCAGAGCATCGCCGTCCGAGGGCAAGGACGCGGTGAGCTATGGCCCGGCGCACGTTTTACCTCGTGTGCCTGTTGCGGACTCGAGCCAACCCACCCTGCAAGCACTGAGCGATCTGAACGGCGATGGCCAGCTGGATTGGGTGCTCGCACAGCCCGGCATGAGCGGCTTTTTCACCCTCAATGGCGACAGAAGCTGGTCAGGTTTTACCCCGTTTGCAGCACTGCCCCAAGAGTTTTTTCACCCCGCGGGCCAACTGGCCGATTTGATGGGTAATGGTATCCAGGACCTTGCCCTGATCGGTAGCCAAAGTGTTCGACTGTATATCAATCAGGGCACCTCGGGGTTTACCGCACCGCAGCAGATAGACCATGAGCCCGACACCGACGCACTGCCACAACCCGGTAACTCAGCCAGCGAACTGGTCGCGTTCAGTGATGTGCTGGGCAGTGGTCAGCAGCACCTGATCCGTATTCGCCACGACCAGATCACCTGCTGGCCAAACCTGGGACGCGGTCGCTTCGGTAAAAGTTTTGTGTTCGCCAACCTGCCTTTCAGTTACACAGCGTTCGATCCTTCGCGGGTTCTGCTGGCTGACCTGGATGGATCCGGGGCGGTCGATCTGTTGTATGTAGAAACCGATCACGTGCTGATTTTCATGAACCGTTTTGGTAATGGTCTGCAATCGTCACCCACCCTTTTAAAGTGGCCTGAAGGCGTACGTCATGACCGCTTTTGCCAAGTCAGTACTGCCGATTTGCAGGGCATTGGTTGCTCCAGCCTGGTGTTGACTACGACGCATCCCACCCTCCGTCATTGGCGCTATGATTTTGTCACTCATAAGCCCTACCTGCTAACCGGCGCCACCAACAATATGGGTGCGACGGCAACCCTGAACTATCGCAGTAGCGCTCAGGAATGGCTGGATGAAAAACAAGAACGTCAGGCAGCCAACAAACCCCTGGTCAGCGGTTTGCCATTCCCGCTGCATCTGGTCAGCCAGCAGCAGCAACAAGACTTGATCAGCGGCAACCGGATGATCCAGCAGTTCCAGTACCGGGAAGGGTTTTATGACAGTCGGGAACGTTCGTTTCAGGGATACGGTTTATTGCTTGAAACTGACACGCCCACCCTGCTCGGCGAACCTTCAGGTACCGAACACAGCGATGCACTGCTGCGCAAATCATGGTTTCACACCGGCAAACACATCGATATGCCACTCACTGATTACTACGACAAGGACAAAAACGTCGAGGCTCCAGGCTTAACGTTGCTCAGTCGTCTGGAGACCGACAGCCTTCAAGATACATTGGTCACCACTCGCTCGGACTCGATGGTCCTGGAGATGAAAAAGGCCCTCAGCGGCTCGGCGCTGCGCGAGGAGATCTACGCCGCCAACGATCCAGCGGAATCCGCTGTGCCCTACTCCGTCAACCAGCAACGCTACATGGTCCGCATGCTGGAGCCCTCAGGGTGCATGTTGCTGGCGATTGAGTCGATTGCCCGACGCTATGAGCGCGAACCGCTTGATCCGGCCTGCAGCCATACCCTTAACCTGCGTGTAGACGCTTACGGCAGCCTGGAACATGGCGTAGCGATCAATTACGCGCGGCGTAAACTCCCGACCGACATGCCGCCGTTCACCGACACACATCTGCAAACATGGTGGCGCGATACCCACGATTCAGCGCAACAAGCCTACTACCTGACAGAAGCCCGCGCCCAGGCCATTCACTTGGTCGAGCCTCAATGCTGGCGCCTGGGCTTGCCCTATCGTCAGCGCAGCAACGCATTAGTGTTACCTAAAGGCAAAGGCGCAAACACCCTGGACGACGGGCGCATCAGCTACGAACACTTCATTTCGGACACCGCTGACAGCCCTCTAGGCGTCAATGCCGAGCGCGTGCTGGCGGGTATGTCCGAGCACTATTACTGCCTTGCTCAAAGTTCTACCCCCCTGCCTGCAGGCCAGGCCTCTATTCAGGCGCTGGAGCATCACAGTGAACACGCGGAACTGGATGAACAGGCATTAGCCGTGTATGACGACGTACCACGCATGCCCGGAGCCGAACCTTTCGACCTGGAAAAGGCGCTGACCGAGGCCCACTACACCCCTATGACCCCGTTTCTGCCAGACCCGGAGCCAGACCTGTCTGAAAAACCCGCCAAAACCGCGTTATGGGCAATCAAACAAGGCTTTGCGATCTATAGCGGTCTTGCCGGTTTTTACCGGGCCAATCATTTTCGCGCCACAGAAGACCATGGGGTCACGGTGGTTGAACATGATCGCTACCACTGTCTGGTCACCTCGGTTAAAACCCCGGATGGCTGCACAACCCAGGCTAAACATGACTATCGCTGCCTGCTGCCAATAAAGATCACCGACCCGCAAAACAACGTGCAAGAGGCCCGCTATAACGCATTTGGTCAGTTGCTGGTCTCCAGTTTCTACGGCGAAGAAGACGGTAAGCCCGTGGGGTTTGACCCCTTGGATAAATATGCCCGCCCCAAAGATGACAGCCCGAAAGCCGCCATTGCCGATCCAGGCAGCGCTTTGCAGAAAGCTGCCAGTGCCTGTTTCTACCAACCCTTCAGTTGGATGAACAACCGTGAGCCCGTGCATGTTGCGGTGCTGCAGGCCGACCGCTACCCCACCAGTGCGGACAGTGCTGAGCTGATCATCCGTATCAGCCTGGCGTGCAGCGACGGGTTCGGCCGGGTTCTGCAAAACAAACAACTGACCGTGCCAGGGCCTGCTTATCAAATCGACAAGAACGGTGCTCTGACACTGGACAGCAGCGACAAACCGGTAAGCAGTCACAGCGACAAACGTTGGCGAGTCAGCGGCCGGGTCGAATACAACAACAAAGGTCAGGCTATCCGTCAGTACCAACCGTACTTTGCTGATCAGTACCGCTACCTGAATGACGTGTCACTGCGCGCAAACGGCTACTGTGACCAACTCTTCTACGACCCACTGGGGCGCGTAATCAAGACTCTGCATGCCAACGGTGATTTCACCCGCCAGACCTATTGCACCTGGTACACCATCAGCGAAGACGAAAACGATACGTACGAGCCAGATTCAAACAGTTAGGTGAGTTCCCGTCGTACTGGGTGGGTGAGCCACCAGTACGACGGTCATGCAGCCCGCGTGTCAGCGGATTATACCGCTCGGTTCATTAGCGCCGATGGGGATCGCGGACACCGACTGCCCGGTAAGTACGGCCACCTGTGTGCTCAAGCATCAGCCGTACAGCGCCTCGCCTGGTTGATCCCGGATGACCATGTAAATCTGCAGACCACAGTCTGTCAGCATGACGATGCCAGTTAACCGCTGCAAAACGCCCCTCTTGCAAATGACCCAGGGTAATACCAATGCTTCGTCCTGCAGCGCCCTCCATTAAATGCGTTATCTGTGACTCGTCAATAATGAAGCGGGGCTCAGACGCTGCGCCCGCTTGCGAAGTGCTTTCACCGGAGGGCGCTGGCTGCTGTCTATTACCCAGTTTTTTTCTGGCCAGATGAGTAGCCGCTTGAGTTTCAAACTGGCTGACACTGCCCTGAGCGGATGAGGGGCGAGATGCTGGTGTCTCTGAAGTGCTTTCACGCTGCGAATCTCGAAGCTGAATACTCCTGAAGCCCAACTGTCTGATTTCCCTTGGCGTGGGCTCACGCGTGCTACTTATCAACTTTAGCTGTTGACCTGCCCGAGCAGGCCCAGTGTAGGCATAGATGTTTTCGTTGGCCGCAGGGCTGAAAACAATGGCAAGCCCTTCTCCTTGATATCCCTGACGATGGCTATAGATGAAATTAACCAGCCTGTTTGTTTCTTCTCTGCTCAATCCCCTGCGCTTTGAAGTTTCCAGAATGACATGGGCGACCAACTGAGCGTATCCCTCCTCCCCTGAACCCATGGATTGCAATTGTTCTGCTGCGACACTCGTGCGCCAACTCATTAAACCCAGACCAACACCCGCCGCCGCGCCGGTCATCGCGCCCTCTCGTGGATAGCCTGCTGCCCAGCCCAAGGCATACCCGACAAGAGCCAGTGCGCCTGTAATTATTATTCTTGCTATAGAACGAACAAGCGTTTGGTTGGGTGCCAGCCCCATAGCGTCAGTGAGGGTGACAGGGTTATTGCCAACCATTGCATACAGGTTAAGGCTGTCTACATCGCCTGCGGGGTCAGCACTGATCCAGCGCATCAGCCAGGGTGCGTAATACCGGTAGCCGTAATAGTAAAGCCCGGTTGCATCACGTTCTTTACCCGAGTAACGCACCGTCTTGAACCTGGCCTCGACCTGACTTTTGGCAGCCCACCAGGCTGTACCGCCAAACGGGTAATAGCCTTCCTGGCTCAGCAAGGCCGCCTGCTCGTCGAGTTCGAGGGTACTGCTGGCTGTCGCGTCCACAAGGCTGAAACGCAGTTGCTCGTCTGCAACCTCCGCAGGGCGTTGGTGTTCCCACACCAACGCCCTGACGCGTGCGAATCCGGCCTCAATCGACAGCACATTGAACGACTCGCCTGTGGCGTCATTACTGTGCAACTCAAGGCCTGGCAAATAGCGCACTTGCTCAACGTGCTGGCGGTTTTTAGCCAGGCTTGAGCGCCTCTTGAATACCCGCAGGCCTGCACCATCATAGCCATAGGTTTCGTCGTCACTGCTCCCCTGCTCACGAACCACTTGCGTGACCCGCTGCAGTTGGTTGCGCGCATTCCAGCTCATGGCCTGGCCGCGCATGAGCAATTGCTGGTTGCCGTTTTTATCAAAACCCTTGAGCGGATCAGCGTGCGAATCGAAACCATTGAGTACGCCGTGATTACTGTGCGCGGCGGTGTTGATGCGCTGGGTGTACCCCTGGCCGCTGGACGGCACGTGCTGCATCTGCACAAGATTGCCGCCCTCGTTGTACTGATAGTGGCGGGTGTAGTTACGCATCAGGCTGCTATCGGTTGAACCAAACTGCACCAGGGCCGGTAACGCCGGACCGCTCGCATGTTGCGCATTTTCGCGACCTGTCGCCTTGATCAACTGGTATAACGTGTCGTATTCAAAGCTGGCGGTGGCGTCGATTTTCGTATTGCTGGCCCACGTCGTGGGTTGCGCCGCATCACGGATACTGAGCACATTACCGACGCGGTCATAGGTGTAGGTCAGATCTTGCAAAATGACCTGGGTACTCCCCGGCTTGCGCGCTGTCAGCCTTAGCAAACGCCCATCGTGGGGCCTGTAGGTGGCTAGGGTCTGCACATTGTTGCCCGCACGCTCTGACCCAACCTGGCCCTGTGCGTTATAGGTGCGCAAGTCGAACAACCGCTTGCGCGTGCCGCTGCTGAACACCAATGAGGCCCCGGTAAGCTCGCCCTCAGGCCCGTATAACAATTGCTGGCAATTACCCTTGGCATCCGTTTGCTCCACAAGACCACCCAACGCATCGTAGCGCCACGCACTGGTATGACACTCAGTCTCCAGTTGCGCCTTGCGCACATCGAGCTGCGCAGACCAGTCAAGGGTCTCCTCTGCCCGTAAAAACAGGCGGCCTTGTTGGGCAATGGCTCCCGATAACGCGTATTGCTCGTACAACACGCTACCGGCAGGATCATCGTGACGAATCAGTCGGCCACATTGATTGCGCGCTGAATGTTGGGGGTTCATCGCGGCGTACTCCAACCGCTCGGTGCAACGCTCGCGCGTGTCATCGTCGGCCTGTTCATACACGGCAACCGGCCTGAGAACAGAGTCAAATTCATAACGCTGCAGTGAGCCACGTGCATCCCAGACCGATAACAACTGACCCGCAATACCGCTCAATGCAATACGCCACCCGGCATCGATGCTGTGGCTGCGCAAGACGCGCCCGCTCAAACTGTGCCGAAGGCGCTGATTGGCTTGCACCGCAGGGTCTGTCTTATGCAGGCGGTGCAGACGCGCATCCCACTGCTGTTGCAACTGGCCGCCGGCGCTGAACGTTTGTCTATGCACGCGCGCTTGGGGCTCATCCTGGGCTCGGGCACGGTGATAAGCCACCGCGCGCAGGGTTAAACCTCTGGGATCAAAGGCTGTCAATGACGGTGTGTGCTGATGTAACGAAGACATAAGAAACGACCTGTTTTACACAATGATTCAAAAAGCGTAGTGATCAGGTCATGTGCCAAGGTGGTCGTACAGGCAGCTTTATGTGTCCAAATGATTACGGTGTTATTGGCTACTGAGCAACGGCCAAATGCACCGTGTTAGAGCCCTGCTGGCCTACAGCGAGCAATCCTCATTCCGGTCATGCAACGGACTTTCACCTTGTTCAAATACGAATTTAATTGATAGCTCACTCATAAAACGCGCAGGCTAGAGGGCTTGGATAAGCTTTGTATCATTCTGAATGATATTAACCTTCGCTGGGTTCGATTCGTGCCCCGGCGCGCGCGACAGCATTATCCCGCCCATCTCAATAGATTGGCGGACTCCCCCTCATGGAACAGTCACTGAAACATTTGCGCTTCCCACTCGCGGCCCTGGCGATCGTGGTGATGAGTGCATGCGGTAAAACTCCACAAGCGACTGCTCCTGCACCTGCTGCAAAAGTCAGTGTGGCCAAAGTGCTAGAGCAACCCGTGAACGAGTGGGACGAGTTCACCGGTCGCCTCGAAGCACCCGAAACCGTTGAAATCCGCCCGCGTGTGTCGGGCCAAATTGATCAGGTCGCCTTTACTGAAGGTGCCCTGGTCAAAAAAGGCGATCTGTTGTTCCAGATCGACCCGCGCCCTTTCCAGGCGGCTGTCCGTCAACTTGAAGCAGAACTCCAGCAAGCTCGCGCCAATGCCACCCGCAGTGAAAACGAAGCCCAGCGCGGCGAGCGTCTGCGTCAGAGCAACGCGATTTCCGCTGAATTGGCTGACTCGCGCAGCACCGCCTCCCAAGCTGCGCGGGCTGCCGTCGCTGCTATCCAGGCGCAACTGGATCTGGCCAAACTCAACCTGAGCTTTACCCGCGTCACCTCGCCGATCACTGGCCGTGTCAGCCGTGCCGACATCACCGCCGGCAACATCGTCACAGCGGATGTCACGCCGCTGACCAGTGTGGTGTCGACCGACAAGGTGTATGCCTACTTCGATGCTGATGAGCGTGTGTTCCTCAAGTACAACCAGTTGGCACGCGATGGCAAGCGTGGCCAGACCACGCCGGTTTATCTTGGGCTGTCCAACGAAGAGGGCAACCCGCACTTGGGTCAGATGAACTTCGTCGACAACCAGGTCAACCCTAAAACCGGCACCATTCGCGGTCGCGCGGTGTTCGACAACACTGATGGCAGCTTCACCCCGGGCCTGTATGCGCGCCTCAAACTGGTCGGTAGCGGCACCTACGAAGCCGTGCTGATCAATGACGAAGCGGTCGGCACCGACCTGGGCAAGAAGTTTGTATTGGTGATGGACGGCAATAACAACACCGCCTACCGGGCCATTGACCTGGGGCCAAAAATCGAAGGCCTGCGCATTGTCCGCAGCGGCCTGAACAAAGACGACACCATCATCGTCAAGGGCCTGCAACGGGTTCGTCCTGGCTCGCCGGTGACCCCTGAAGTCATCCCGATGGCCAATGAACAAACCCTCGCCGCACTGGCGCAACAACGACACGCCCTGGAAGCCAGCAACCTGTTACCTGCAACGCCCGCAACCCCTGCGGCGAAGCTGGCCAGCGTTGCGACTCCTCGCGGTTAAGGGACGACAACTTCGATGAATTTTTCCCAGTTCTTCATTCAACGGCCGATTTTCGCTGCCGTACTTTCGCTGTTGATTTTGATTGCGGGCGGCATTTCGCTGTTCCAGTTACCGATCAGCGAATACCCGGAGGTCGTACCGCCAACGGTGGTGGTGCGCGCCAACTTCCCGGGTGCCAACCCTAAAGTGATCGGTGAAACCGTGGCAGCGCCATTGGAGCAGGCCATCACCGGTGTTGAACACATGTTGTACATGTCTTCGCAATCCACCGCTGACGGCAAACTCACGCTGACCATTACCTTCGCCCTGGGCACTGACCTGGACAACGCGCAGGTGCAGGTGCAAAACCGCGTAACCCGCACCGAGCCCAAGTTGCCCGAGGAAGTGACGCGCATCGGTATTACGGTAGACAAAGCATCGCCCGACCTGACCATGGTGGTGCACTTGACCTCACCGGATCAGCGCTACGACATGCTCTACCTGTCCAACTACGTGATCCTCAACATCAAGGATGAGCTGGCCCGTCTGGGCGGTGTGGGTGACGTGCAGTTGTTCGGCATGGGCGATTACTCGTTGCGTGTGTGGCTTGATCCGAACAAAACCGCTTCGCGCAATTTGACCGCCACTGACGTGGTCAACGCCATTCGCGAACAGAATCGCCAGGTAGCAGCCGGTGCACTGGGCGCGCCCCCTGCCCCGAACGCCACCAGCTTCCAGCTGTCGGTGAACACCCAAGGCCGTCTGGTGACCGAGGAAGAGTTTGAGAACATCATCATTCGCGCAGGCGATGACGGTGAAATCACTCGTTTGAAGGACATTGCCCGGGTTGAATTGGGCTCAAGCCAGTACGCCTTGCGCTCCTTGCTCAATAACCAGCCCGCAGTCGCGATCCCAATTTTCCAGCGTCCTGGCTCGAACGCCATCGATATCTCGAACGAAGTTCGCGCGAAGATGGACGAGTTGAAGAAGAGCTTCCCGCAGGGCATGGACTACAGCATCGTGTATGACCCGACGATCTTCGTTCGTGGTTCTATCGAGGCGGTGATTCATACCCTGTTCGAAGCGCTGATTCTCGTGGTGCTGGTGGTGATCCTGTTCCTGCAGACCTGGCGCGCCTCGATCATTCCGTTGGCGGCGGTGCCGGTGTCGTTGATCGGTACCTTTGCGGTCATGCACATGTTCGGCTTCTCGCTAAACGCCCTGTCGCTGTTCGGTTTGGTACTGGCCATCGGTATCGTGGTCGACGATGCGATTGTGGTGGTGGAAAACGTCGAGCGAAACATCGAGCTTGGGCTCGAACCGGTAGAAGCCACCAAGCGCGCCATGCGCGAAGTGACCGGCCCGATCATCGCCACAGCGCTGGTACTGTGCGCCGTGTTTATTCCGGCTGCGTTCATCTCCGGGCTGACCGGGCAGTTCTATAAACAGTTCGCGCTGACCATTGCGATCTCGACGGTCATCTCGGCCTTCAACTCGCTGACCCTGTCGCCAGCACTGGCAGCAGTGTTGCTTAAAGGCCATCACGCGCCCAAAGACCGTTTCACGCGGGTTCTGGACAAGCTCTTCGGTGGCTGGTTGTTCCGCCCGTTCAACCGGTTCTTTGAACGTGCAAGCCACGGCTATGTCGGCACTGTCGCCCGGGTTATCCGCAGCAGCGGTATTGCCTTGCTGGTGTACGCAGGCCTGATGGTGCTGACCTTCTTTGGCTTCGCCCACACGCCGACCGGTTTCGTGCCGGGGCAAGACAAGCAGTACCTGGTGGCCTTCGCTCAACTGCCGGATGCGGCGAGCCTTGACCGTACCGAAGATGTGATCAAGCGTATGTCCGACTTTGCCCTCAAGGAACCGGGCGTTGCCAACTCCATCGCCTTCCCGGGTCTGTCGATCAACGGTTTCACCAATAGCCCCAACAGCGGCATCGTGTTCGTGGCGCTCAAGGACTTTGACCAGCGCAAAGACCCAAGCCAGTCGGCTGCGGCCATTGCGGCAACCCTGAACGCCAAGTTCGGTGGCATTGAAGAAGCCTACATTGCGATCTTCCCGCCGCCGCCTGTGCAAGGTCTGGGGACCATTGGCGGTTTCCGTCTGCAAGTCGAAGACCGTGGTGGTCTGGGCTATGAGGCGCTCTATAAAGAAGTACAGAACGTCATCGCCAAAAGCCACAACGTGCCAGAACTGGCCGGCCTGTTCACCAGCTACACCGTGAACGTGCCGCAAGTAGACGCCGCAATCGATCGTGATAAAGCCAAGACCCATGGCGTGGCCGTCAGCGACATCTTCGACACCCTGCAGGTGTATCTGGGTTCGTTGTATGCCAACGACTTCAACCGCTTCGGTCGTACCTATCAGGTCAACGTTCAGGCCGAGCAACAGTTCCGCCTCGAACCCGACCAGATCGGCCAGTTGAAAGTGCGCAACAACAAAGGCGAGATGATCCCGCTGGCGACCTTCATCAAGGTCAGCGACACCTCGGGGCCGGACCGCGTGATGCACTACAACGGCTTTATCACTGCCGAAATCAACGGTGCTGCGGCCCCGGGCTACAGCTCGGGCCAGGCTGAAGCAGCCATCGACAAACTGCTCAAGGAAGAACTTCCGAACGGCATGACGTACGAATGGACCGACTTGACCTACCAACAGATTCTGTCTGGCAACACCGCGCTGTTCGTCTTCCCGCTCTGCGTATTGCTGGCCTTCCTGGTACTGGCGGCTCAATACGAAAGCTGGAGCCTGCCGCTGGCGGTGATCCTGATCGTACCGATGACCTTGCTGTCGGCCATCACCGGGGTGATTGCCTCGGGGGGTGACAACAACATCTTTACCCAGATCGGCTTGATCGTACTGGTGGGACTGGCGTGTAAAAACGCGATTCTGATCGTCGAATTTGCCAAGGACAAACAAGCCGAAGGCCTCAGCCCGCTGGCTGCGGTGCTGGAAGCCTGCCGCCTGCGTCTGCGTCCGATCCTGATGACCTCCATCGCCTTCATCATGGGTGTTGTGCCGCTGGTGCTGTCCACGGGTGCAGGTGCTGAAATGCGCCATGCGATGGGTGTTGCAGTGTTCTCCGGGATGCTCGGTGTGACCTTCTTCGGCCTGCTGTTGACGCCTGTGTTCTATGTGTTGATCCGCAACTATGTTGAGCGCAGTGAAGCGCGCAAAGCGGCGCGGCACCTCAAGTTGGAGTCGCAACAATGAGCCTCAAAGTTTTCCTTCCCAGCCTTCTGGTGCTGGCCCTGAGTGCATGCGCCGTTGGCCCGGACTACAAAACCCCGGCCACCGAGCCTGCACAGATCAGCGCTGATAACCTCAAGGGCTTTGACCGGGCGCATTTTCAAGGGATCTGGTGGCAGCAGTTCGACGACCCGACCCTGAACAAACTGGTCGCTCAGTCGCTGGCAGGCAACCGTGAGTTGCGCGTGGCCTTTGCCCGTCTGCGGGCAGCCCGCGCCATTCGTGATGACGTCAGCACAGAAACCATGCCGACCATCACCAGCCGTGCCAGCAGCGATGTGGGCAAGGGGCAAGTGCCGGGCACTACTGAAAAGCGCGTCAACAGTGAGCGCTACGATTTGGGCCTGGACATGGCCTGGGAAGTCGACCTGTTTGGCCGTATCCAGCGCGAACTGGAGGCCAGCGATGCCGACGAACAGGCCGCAGCGGCAGACCTGTATCAGTTGCAAGTGACCATGATTGCCGAGTTGGTTGACGCTTACGGCGAACTGCGCGGCGCACAATTGCGTGAACATATCGCCCTGGAAAACCTGAAAAACCAGCAGGACTCCAAGGCCATCACTGTCAGCCTGCGTGATGCTGGCGTCGGCGATGAACTCGACGTGGTGCGCGCCGATGCCCGGCTTGCGGCGGTTGAGGCCAGCGTGCCGCAACTGCAGGCCGAGCAAGTGCGTGAGCGCAACCGTATCGCCACGCTGTTGGGTGAGCGCCCTGAAAACCTCAGCGTTGATCTGAGCCCGGCGCAACTGCCTGCCATCGCCAAGGCCTTGAACATCGGCAATCCCGGCGACTTGCTGCAACGTCGCCCGGACATTTTGAGCGCCGAACGCAAGCTGGCAGCTGCTACGGCCCGGATAGGCGTGGCCAAGGCGGATTTGTTCCCGCGTGTCAGCCTCAGCGGCTTCCTGGGCTTTACCGCCGGGCGTGGTTCGCAGATCGGTTCGGCGGCGGCCAATGCCTGGGCTTTGGGCCCGAGCATTACCTGGCCGGCATTTAACCTGGGCAGCGTGCGGGCACGTTTGCGTGGCGCCAACGCAGAGGCCGATGGCGCGCTGGCCAACTACGAGCAGCAAGTGTTGCTGGCCCTGGAAGAGTCTGAGAACGCGTTCAGTGACTACGGCAAACGTCAGCAGCGCTTGGTCTCGTTGATTCGTCAAAGCGAAGCCAGCCGTACCGCCGCCGACTTGGCAGCAATTCGCTACCGCGAAGGCACGGTGGATTTTCTGGTCTTGCTGGACGCCCAGCGTGAGCGCCTGGCGGCAGAAGACAGCCAGGCCCAGGCAGAAGTAGATCAGTTTCGCGGTGTAGTGGCGATCTACAAAGCCCTGGGCGGTGGCTGGCAAGCCGAGACCGTCGCTAGCGTGCAGTAAAGTAAAGAGCTCCTTTGGTTGGCCGCAACCAACCAATTTTTAGCCCCGCGCTCTTTCGGTCGCGGGGCTTTTTTTTGTTTGTGCATGTGCGCCTGACTGTAGTCGCTGACAAGGAACGAAGGCTGCGATTTGTCGCCCCTCAACATCAAGAGATCGCGAGACAAGCTCGCTTTCATCAAACATAAAATAAGTACTTGATTCTAAAGACTCTGTAGGAGAGAGCTTGTCTCGCGATCTGTTGATCTTGATCTAAGAGGCCCCTCACCCTAGCCCTCTCCCGAAGGAGAGGGAACCGATTGGGGGATGCTGAAGATACTCGCTGTCCTGTTTGCTGCGCGACAGCGCGGCTGTCGTAGACGGGGCGGCAACTCTTATCAAACATAAAATAAGTGATTGATTCTAAAGGTCTTGTAGGAGCGAGCTTGAACTGGCCTAATGCTCCCGGACACCTCTTAAGGGCGATATGATTCGCCCAATCAGGAGGTTCCATGCAAGAGCGAAAGACCTACACCCGCGAGTTCAAGCAACGTGCTGCAAGCATGGTTCTTGATGATAGCTGCTCAGTTCCTGACGTCTGTGCATCGATGGACGTTGGGCCTACCGCTCTGCGCCGCTGGATTGATCAGGTTCGCAAAGAGCGTCAGAAAGGGCAGCCAGTGGCAGGTACCAAGGCAATCAGCGACGAACAACGAGAGCTTCAACAGCTGCGAGCCAAGGTCAAGCGCCTGGAGACCGAGGCTGAAATCTTAAAAAAAGCTACGGCTCTCTTGATGTCGGATCCCGATCGTTTTTCCTGATCGAAGAGCTGAGAGAGTCGACCTCATATCCGACCCGCCTCCTTTGTAGTGCTTTGAGCGTTTCCCGCAGCGCGTTTTATGACTGGCTTAAGCGTCGTTCAGCGCCGAATACCAAGCGTGACGCGCTCAGAGCAAAAGTCGTGCAACTGCATGACGAAAGCCGGGGAAGTGCAGGCGCGCGGATGATCTCTCAGCACTTGAAGGCCCAGCAGATCAAAGTGGGGCGGCATCTGGCCGGAAAACTCATGGCGGAGGCAAATTTGGCCAGCAGACAGCGCCGTCGCCATCAGTATCGCTCTAGAGGCGTCGAAGCATTTGTGGCCAAGAACCTGCTCAAGCGTAACTTCGAGCCAACCGCAATCAATCAGGTCTGGTGCGGCGACGTTACCAGCCTGATGGTTGGTAAACGCTGGTATCACTTGGCAGCAGTCATTGATCTGTTCGCCCGCCGAATCGTTGGCTGGGCGTTCTCTCTGATCAATGACGCCAACCTGGTTAGCAGAGCGCTGAGAATGGCGGTGGAGGTTCGAGGTAAACATGCAGGCTTGATGTTTCATTCGGATCAAGGCTGCCAATACACCAGCCAGCTCTTTCAGTCCGCGCTGCTGGAGCATGGGATAACACAAAGCATGAGCCGCAGAGGGCAGTGCTGGGACAACGCGCCAACAGAGCGTTTCTTCGGGACACTCAAATCAGAGTGGGTGCCCAATAAGGGCTACACGACAGTTGAAGAAGCCAGGCAGGATATAACTAGCTTCTTCATGCGATACAACCGAATCAGGCTCCACAGCTACAACAACTACCTGTCGCCAATAGCCATGGAGCAAAAAGCGGCATAAACACCGTAATCGGTGTCCGGGATTACTTGACCAGTTCAGCTTGCTCGCGATCTTTTGATCTTGATCTAAGAGCCCCCCTCACCCTAGCCCTCTCCCTGTATGGACCGGGGACATAGCGAACACTTTGTTCGGAGACATAGCGAACAGTTAACGAAGCTTTTTCCCTGATATTACAACCCCGGTCACTCTGTCAATTTGCGCAATACGATGGCTTCCCCAGAAGACATCGTATTGCCCATCTTCAATACCCTCTTGTACACCTACACGCTCGCCTTTAAAGCCTTTACCGAGCCTCCAGGGCTGACCCTGCCAGTAGATCTCACCTTTAGCCTGCACCTTTCGCACATGAAGCTCAGCACCGTACTCGATGGCAGGTAGCACCTCCTGATACTCCCGTGCGCTGGGCGTATAGCGAGACGCTGGTACCTGCATGCCTATGCCACCGTGCGGGCGCTCGTAGTTGTAGATCTTGCGCCATTCATCCAGCGTGAACTGCGCGCTGGGCAGGTCAATCAGACACAAGCCCTTAAAAACCTCCCTGATCATGCTGCGATGCTGTCTTTCCAGCTTGCCCTGCGTTTGAGGGTGGTAGGGGCGTGAGTGGCTCACCCTTACGCCCTGACGCATGATCCAGATTTCCAGCCCTGTATACGCATCAGGCTCGTCGCCCCACGGCGCCCCGTTGTCCATCGTCATGCGCTCAGGTAGCCCGTAATGGCGAAACGCATTGATCAAATGGGCCTGTACGGTACTGCGCTGCTCGTTGCCACAGGCGGCGATAGTTAAAAAGAAACGCGAGTGGTCATCCAGAAGTGTCAATGGATGGCAGCGACCCGTACGCATGGGCACATGGCCTTTAAAGTCCATTTGCCACAGATCATTGGGCTGCTCGTGTTCAAATCTGATGAATGGTTTGACTAGACCTGCATGAGGGTCGATGCGCTCATTACGCTTGAGAATGGCATGAACCGTACTGGCTGCAGGCATGTTGTTGCCGCGCCGCTCAAGGCATCCCTTGATCTTGCGCGCCCCCCAGCCGGTGTGCTCGATATTAAGCGCCAGTATCTGCTTCTCAGACTCGTGAGCAGTTCGATTAGGCGAACTGTGGGGTCGACGGGACCGATTTATCAGCCCGTCTTTACCCTCACATTGGAAACGCTTGAGCCATTTATAAGCAGTGGTGCGGCCGATATTGAAGTGCTCGCACAATGCTTTGATGTTAGCGCCCTCAGCCAAAGCCAAGGCGACGAATTCGAGACGAAGATCCACTGCGGACACCTCTTTCCAGGACACATCACACCTCCTAAGGGGTCAATGTGTCCTATTAAAAGTGTTCGCGATGTCTCCGAACATTGTGTTCGCTATGTCCCCGGTCCATACACTCCCGAAGGAGAGGGAACCTATTGGGGGATGCTGAAGATTCTCGGTAGCCTGTTTGCTGCGCGACAGCGCGGAGTCGTAGACGGGGCGGCCCCTCCTACAGAGGGGATTTGGGCCGTGTTTGTGGATCCCGGTTTGACTCAGGCCCTCTACTGTCCCAATCTTGCACTTCATACGCACGACTGTTACTGGATTTTGCATGTCTCAGCCTCGCCGTTACCTGATTGTAAGCCTTCTGTCTGCTCTGATCGCAGTGGGCCTTTGGTATTGGATGCGCCCTGCTCCGGGCACCGCGCCGTCAAACACGGTCAATCACAGCTATTCGTCCGCCCTGGAACAAGCCCATAACGGGCAGCCGGGGGCCGCCAGGGTGCTGTATCAGCAACTGGCACGCACTGATCTTTCCGATATTCGCCGCGCCAGCCTGCATGCCGAGCTGCCTAACTATCCGAGCCCGCAAGCACTGAAGCTGGCCGATGCCGACTTGCAAAACCCGTCACCGCTGGTGCGCAAGGCGGCGATACAAAGTATTTCGGGACTGGTGCCCAATGCTCAGCGCACGCTGCTGCTTGGCCCGCTGCTGGATGATCCCGAGCAAAGCGTTCGCTTTGCCGCCGCCAGCGCGCTGCTGGGCTTGTCTCCTGATGAGCAAGGTCTGTATTTCGGCCCGCTGCAGCAAGTCATCGACGAGTACGAGCGTACGCTCAAGACACAACCCGACGACCCGCAGGCCCAAGGCCAGCTCGCACGTTTGTATTTGCATGAAGGGCAACTGGACGAGGCGCAGGCAGCACTGGAGAAATTCCTGGCGCTGGATCCGGAGAATCTCAAGGCTGTGGTGGCGCAGATTGATCTGCTGGATAAACGCGGCAAAACCGATCAGGCCCGTGAACTGCTGGCCAATCAGCTTAAAGCCCACCCCGACTCCGCGTACCTGCAACACGCGCTGGGGATTTGGTTGCTCAATCACGGGCAAACCGAATACGCGTTGTTGGGTCTGGCCAAAGCCGTTGAACTGGAGCCAGACAACAGCGAGTACCGCTATAAGCTCGCTATTGCCTTGCATGAGCTGGAGCAACTGGAACCGGCGCAGCGTCAGTTGGAAGAGTTGTTGCAACGCCAGCCCGCCAATCGCAAGGCGCGTCTGTTGTTGATTCGCTACTGGAAAGAGGCCGGTCAACTACAGAATGTACAGGTGCTGCTGGCGCAACTGGAGCAACTAAACCCTGACGATCCAGCGCTGCAACAAGGGTTGTAGGTGCGCTGCGCGCAAGCTGCAAGCAATTAGGCGAGCAGTTTCTGGATTTGTGCTTGCAAGGTGTCGAGGTCGAAGGGTTTGGCCAAAATCGGGGCTGTGAGGGTGATCGGGCTGCCGGTGTCACGGATTTCTGCCGGATAACCGCTGATAAAAATCACCTTCAGGTCCGGGCGCAGCTTCACTGCAGGCTCGGCAATCTGCACGCCTGATATCCCGCCCGGCAAACGGAAGTCCGTGACCATAAGGTCCAGGTGCGGTTTAGTGGCTAAAATCGCAAACGCCTGCTCGCCGTTTTCGGCCTGCAATACCCGGTAGCCTTCGCCTGACAGGTAAGCACTGAGGATCATCAGGATCGATGGATCGTCCTCGACAATCAAAACAACATCTTGCGCATCTTCACTCATGGGAAACCTTAATCCGAACTTTGCTGCCATTACGACCGCAGCCATGGCCATAGGTTGCGGCCAATTTATGTCTTTTGTACCAGCGGCAGGCAGACTTTGAACAAAGCGCCCTCACCTAACTCACTGCGTACTTCTATTTTGCCACTATGGGCCGCGACAATCTGTTCCGAAATAAATAAGCCCAACCCCAGGCCCGAAACAACATGGCTGCCAGATACCCGTTCAAACTGCTGGAAAATCCGCTGCTGATTCTCCTGGCTAATGCCAATACCCTGATCACGTACTTGCACCACGGCATACCCCTCTTCGCTGTACACCGCCACATCAATTGGCTTCTGTGCACCATAACGCAGGGCGTTGGTGAGCAAGTTGGAAATCACCTGCTCGATTCTGAATTCATCCCACTGCCCCACCACCGGCTGCGCCGCACTGAAGCTGATGCTCGCTTGCGCTGCACTGATCTGGGGCGAAAACACCTCAAGCAAATTGGCAACCAACTGCGACAGATCAAATTCCGACGGCCTGATTGACAGCTTGCCCGTGCGAATCCGTGATACGTCCAGCATGTCTTCAATCAGCCGAATCAGGCTTTGGATCTGCCGCTCGTCGCGGTCAACCATGGCCTCCAGCTTGTCCTTGGTGAACGCTGCCGTGTTGTCCCGCGCCAGATGCATCTTGCGCAGCTGGGTTTCGAGGATCAGCCCGTTCAAAGGCGTGCGGACCTCATGGGAGACAATCGACATAAAGTCGTCACGCATGCGCACCGCATGCTCCAGTTCAACCTGTGTCTGTTGCAATTGCGCGAGCAGCACTTCTTGCTCGCGGCGGCTTCGCTCCAGCGCTTCGACCTGTCGTTGCACCGCTTTGCTTTGCCGGTACAGGTCGACAAATACGTTGACCTTGCTTTTAACCGCGTGAATGTCCAAAGGCTTATGCAAGAAATCGACCGCCCCGCTCTCATACCCTTTGAACGCGTAGTTCATCTCCCGACCGGCGGCACTGACAAACACTATCGGAATATTTTTGGTGCGATCGGTCCCGCGCATCATCTCGGCCAATTCGAAGCCGTTCATGCCCGGCATCTGCACGTCCAGAATCGCCATTGCAAACTCATGTTGCAGCAACAACGAAAGCGCCTCGTCCGCAGACAAGGCTTTATAGACGATTCGGTCATCGCGTTTGATCAAGGCTTCCAGCGCCAACAGATTCTCTGGCAAATCGTCGACGATCAGCAGCTTGGCTTGAATATCACTTAGTGGCATTCGATTCGTTCCAGCTCAACAAGCAAACGGGCAATACCCTTCAAACTCAGGATGCGGTCCGGTTGGCAACGCTCCAGCGCCGCAAGCGGCATGGTGGGTACCCAGGCTTCTTCAGGGTCCTGGACGACCGTCAGGCCGCCCAGCTGTTTGACCGTGGCCAACCCCTGCGCACCATCCTGATTGGCGCCCGTGAGTAATATCGCAGCCAGGGTGTCTTGGTACACATCGGCTGCGGATTCAAAAAGGTAATCAATCGAGGGGCGTGAATAATGCACCCGCTCCTCTCGACTCAATGAAAAACTGTGATCGTGCTCCACCGACACGTGGTAACCCGGCGCCGCGAAATACAACGTGCCCGACGCAATCGGCTCTTTGTCCTCTACTTCCTTGACCGGTATCTCCAAACGTCGGTCAAACACAGCAGCCAACTGGCTGCGACGTTCGTCGGGCATGTGCAAGACGACGATGATCGGTAGCCTGAAACCGGGCTTCAAATCAGCAAAAATCGCCAGCAACGCCTCGACGCCCCCCGCAGAAGCCCCAACAACAATGGCCTGAACAGGGCGCAGTCCGGTGATTGCGATGTCTTGGACTGTCATAGCTTGCGATAGATCCGTTCTTGCTTGAGCAAAGGCGAAAATTGTTTGCTGTAATCGGAAAAATCCAGGGTTTCTTTGCTACCCAGCATCAAGAAGCCCCGATGACAGAGCGACTCCGCGAACAAACCAAACGCCCTGTTTTGTAGATTTTTATTGAAATAAATCAATACGTTACGACACGAAATTAAATTAGTTTCTGAGAATACACTGTCTGTCGCCAGACTGTGATCAGCAAAGGTCACGTTTTCACGCAGGCTTTTGTCAAAAATCGCGTAGTCATAAGCCGCCGTGTAGTAATCGGCAAATGAGCGCTGCCCCCCGGCCTTTTGGTAGTTGTGGGTGTAGGCACGAACGTTTTCCAGCGAAAAGATCCCTTGCTTGGCTTTTTCAAGCGAGCGCGGGTTGATGTCAGTGGCATAAATGATGGTGCGATCGAGTAGCCCTTCCTCACGCAGCAAGATCGCCATCGAGTACACCTCTTCGCCGGTACTGCACCCTGCGATCCAGATTTTCAGCGACGGATAGGTCTTGAGAATCGGCACAACTTCCTGGCGAATGGCCAGGAAGTGCTCGGGGTCACGAAACATCTCACTCACCGGAATCGTCAGCAGTTGCAGCAACTGCATGAACACGGCCGGGTCATGCAGCACCCGCTCCTGCAAGGCCGAGATGGTTTTGCAGTCGAACTGGCGCACTGCATGCAGCACCCGGCGCTTGATCGATGCGCCGGAGTAGTCTCGAAAGTCATAGCTGTACTTGAGGTAGATCGCCTCAATCAGCAGCCGTATCTCGATGTCGGTGTTTCGTAGCACTTAGAGTCGTTCCATTTTCGGTAGCCATACCCGGATCAACGAAAACAGTCGATCCAGATCAATCGGTTTAGCCAGGTAATCGTTGGAACCCGCTTGCAGGCAGCGCTCCTGATCGTCCTTCATCGCCTTGGCCGTGACTGCAATGATCGGCAGCTTGCGCCAGCGCGGGTTCTTGCGAATTTCAATGGTGGCCTCATAGCCATCCATCTCCGGCATCATCACGTCCATCAGCACCAGGTCGATGTCGTCGACCTCATTCAAACGCTCGATCGCCTCGCGGCCATTACGCCCGATAACGACGATTGCGCCCTTGTGCTCCAGCGCGCTGGTGAGGGCGAAAATGTTCCGCACGTCGTCATCAACCAACAGAATCTTGCGCCCTTCGAACACTTTGTCGCGACTGCGTGCCGTCTTGAGCATCGTTTGACGCTCATGGGACAACTGAGATTCAACTTTGTGCAGAAATAATGTCACTTCGTCCAGCAAACGCTCAGGCGAACGGGCGCCCTTGATGATGATCGAACGTGAGTATTTGCGCAGTTCGGCCTCTTCGTCGCGGGTCAGGTTGCGCCCGGTATAGACAATGACGGGCGGGAACGAGCAGATGTCTTCGGTAGACATACGCTTGAGCAGGTCGTTGCCCAGCATGTCCGGGAGCTTGAGGTCGATGATCATGCAGTCGTAGATGTTACTGCGCAGCAGATCAAGCGCCTCTTGAGCAAAACCCACGGCGGTGATTTCAATGTCATCGTCGCCGATCAGGCGGGAAATACTGTCGCGTTGCAGGTCATCGTCTTCGACCAGCAATATTCGTTTGACCTTCTGCGTGAGCTTTGCTTCAAGGCGGGCGAAGACATCTTTGAGTTCCTCGCGGGTGGTCGGTTTGACCGCGTAGCCAACGGCGCCCATGTGCATCGCAGCTTCAACCCGGTCTTCGACAGAAATCACGTGCACCGGGATATGCCGGGTGGCGGCCAGGGCTTTCAAGCGCTGCAGTACGGTCAACCCGGAGTGATCGGGCAAGCGCATGTCGAGCAGAATGGCGTCGGGAATAAACTGCGCCGCCAGGCTGAAGCCTTCGTCAGCACCGTGGGCGACCAGGCAGCGATAGCCGAGTTCGTGGGCCAGATCGTAGAGGATGTGCGCAAAGTTCGGCTCATCTTCAATCACCAGAATGCAGCGCGTACTGAATGGCGCTTGTTCGCGGTCGTCCATGAAGCGCGGGATATTCAGCGGCACATCCGGCGCCTGTACCGGCAACGCCTTGGCAGGCAATGTCTGTGGCACGCGCGGGGCATTGACTGGAGCCTCTACGGGCAGTTGGGCGTCTTCGACGAACTGTACGGGCATGATCAAGGTGAAGACGCTGCCCTGCCCCGGCTCGCTGCTGACACTGATAGAACCGCCAAGCAAGGTCGCCAGATCCCGCGAGATCGACAAGCCGAGGCCGGTGCCACCATATCGGCGGTTGGTGGTGCCATCTGCCTGACGGAACGCTTCAAAAATGCTCTCTTGCTGCTCGGCCGCAATGCCGATGCCGGAGTCTTCGACGGCAAAGGCAATGGCATTGCCCGAATGACGCGACACCGTCAGGCTGACCCGGCCTTTTTCGGTGAACTTGACCGCGTTGGACAGCAGGTTCTTGAGAATTTGCTCCAGGCGCTGGCTGTCGGTGTAGATCAACGCGGGGGTGCCAGGCTGCAAGTCGACGCGCAACTCCAGCGACTTGTCACTGGCCAACGGCTGGAACACCCCGCGTATGCCATCGAGCATCCGTGCCACGCTGGTGTTTTCGGGGCGCACCTCAAGCTTGCCGGCCTCGACCTTGGATATATCCAGAATGTCGTTGATCAGGTTGAGCAAATCGTTGCCTGCCGAGTAGATCGATTCGGCAAATTTGACTTGTTCACCCGTGAGGTTCTGCTGCGGGTTCTCCGACAACAGTTTGGCCAGAATCAGCGAGCTGTTAAGCGGTGTGCGCAGCTCGTGGGACATGTTGGCGAGGAATTCCGACTTGTACTTGCTTGAACGCATCAGCTCATCGGCACGCTCTTCGAGCTGCTCCTGAGCCTGGTTCAGCTCGGTATTCTTGCGGTCCATGGCATCACGCTGCTCTGCCAGGGCCTCGTTGGTCTGTTCGAGCTCTGCTTGCTGCGCCTCAAGGCTGGTCTGCGACTCTTTAAGAATGCGCGACTGCTCTTCCAGCTCTTCGTTGGCGGTCTTGAGTTCTTCTTGCTGCACTTGCAACTCTTCATTGAGCTGCTGGGTCTCTGCCAGCACCTCTTGAAGGCGCTGGCGGTAACGCGCGGCCTCAATCGAGGTGCCGATGTTGTCTGCGATCAAGTCGAACAGCTCGATGTCACGGTCTTCCAACGGGCGAAGAAAGCCCAGCTCAATCACCCCGTTTACCCGGTCATCGTCGCTGGTCGGCACCACTAGCACACTGCGAGGCGCGCCCTCACCCAGCCCGGAGCTGACTTTGAAGCAGTAGTCCGACGGCACATCGTCCAGACGGATCAACTGATCCTGGAACGCGGCTTGCCCGACAATCCCTTCGTCATTGTGAATCACCTCGTTGCGCGCTTCTTGCTCACGAGAGAATCCGTAGCTGGCGATGCGGCGCAAGCCACCGTGATCTTCACGCACATACACCGCGGCAACCACCGTGCCGAGGTACTGCGCGCAGAACTGCAGGATATTGCGGCCCAGCATGTTCAGCGTGAGGCGGCCAAGCACTTGCTCGGCAAGTTCGGTCTGCCCGTTACGCAGCCAGGCTTGACGCTCAAGGCGCTCTGCGGCCTTAACCTGAAGCTCGAAGTTATTTTGATAACTCTTTGAAAGATTGAGTAAATCTCTACGGCCGACATACGCCAAAAAGCCGCTCAGGCCCAGCACAAAGAGCAAATAAAGCCTGACGCAGACGAAGGTAGTCGTACTGGCTTCGTTGTTGCGGGCTACCCGCAACTGTTGCTCCAGCTGGATGAAGTCGTCGTACTCCTGACGGATCTGGTCGGTCAGGCTTTTGCCTCTGCCAGACTGCACCGCTGCACGGTAATCACCGTTCTGGCGGCGCAAATCCACCATGGACTGGGCATAAGAAGCCCATTCGTTCTGCAGCGCCGCAATGCGTTTGAGGCGATCAACCTGCTGCGGGTTATCACTGACCAGTTCTTGCAAACCCTGGATCTGCGCAAGAATTTGCGGTTTGGCGACCGCGTAAGGGTCAAGAAAATGCTCATCGCCGGTAATCAGAAACCCGCGCATGCCGGTTTCCAGATCAACTGTCAGCCTGATCGCTTCATTGGTGTTGCTGATGACACGGTCGCTGTGCTCGACCCATTTAAGGACTGACAGCAAATAGCTGATCATCACCACGAACAGCACTGCACTCATCACACCGACTGCCAAAGGCAAACCAACGTTACGACTCAGCAGTTTGCGAAAACTTCGCTCGTCAATGGATGCAGGTGAATTCATTTTTCTGGCCTGTGGACGTAAAAATTAGTGAGAGTCTGAAGGAATACCGCGAAATAGTTCAGTTTTCTTGCACCTTAGTAGGATTTTTCTTACAAAAAACCGTACTTTGCTGGTGCTCAAGGCTATTCTTACCGGCCAGATGCCAGTGTGAAGGGTCCTGGATTTAAATTTTTATCGAGATCATAAATATGTCTGCAACGCCCTCCACCATTCTTGTAGTCGAAGACGACGCCATTGTTCGTATGCTGATCGTTGACGTGCTTGAAGAGTTGGAGTTCAACGTGCTTGAAGCTGAAGGCAGTGAGCGCGCAATGGCGTTTCTTGAAGACAAAGGCCAGCGTATCGACTTGATGATGACCGATGTCGGGCTACCGGGTATGGACGGTCATACACTGGCTTGCAAAGCCCGTGAACTGTATCAGCAACTGCCCATTCTGTTTGCCAGCGGCTACGCCGAGACCCTCACTGTGCCTGAGGGCATGGCCGTCATTGGCAAGCCCTTCTCTATTGATCAGTTGCGCGTCAAGGTAAAGAGCATGTTGGTCCAGACGCAAAGTTGACAGGCTAAACGCACCTCAACAACACTGCGCACCTCGTTTTGGCTCTGGAACAGTGATGCCGCCTGCCACACACACCGCTTGCGCGATTATTGGCCTGGGATGCCGCCAGGGGTGCACTTGCGAGGATTTATTGGCATTGGTTGAGCAATCTCTCGACAAGACCGGGCTCACATTAAGCGCTGTTCAGGGCATTGCCAGCATCGACCTCAAGCGAGAAGAACCGGGTCTTATCGAACTCTGCAGGCGGCTGAACCTGCCTTTTAATGTGTTCAGCGCCGATCAGCTTGCCCCCTATGCCTCACAGCTCAGTCAGCGCTCCAAGGTTGCTTTCGAGCAAACCGGGTGCTGGGGTGTGGCCGAAAGTGCCGCATTGGCACTGGCCGAACAGCTGGGTGGCGCAGGCGCAACACTGCTTGTGACACGCCAGGCGTCCTCAGTGGCAACCTTTGCATTGGCCTGCACAGGGCAAATAACGCGATAATCCCCCGCCTCACTATGAGCGTTCTTCACGAGCGGCTCTAATTCGACCTTTTCAGAGACTGCCATGACTGTTTACTTCATCGGTGCCGGGCCCGGCGACCCAGAGCTGATTACCGTCAAAGGCCAGCGTTTGATCCGTACCTGCCCGGTGATTATTTATGCCGGCTCGCTGGTGCCCACGGCCGTACTGGACGGCAATCGCGCTGAGCAGATTATCAACAGCGCTGAACTGCACCTTGAGCAAATCATCGAGCTGATAAAAGGCGCCGACGCCAAAGGTCAAGACGTGGCCCGCGTGCACTCGGGTGATCCAAGCCTGTATGGCGCCATTGGCGAGCAAATTCGCTGCCTGCGTGAGCTGGGCATCGCCTTTGAAATCATTCCGGGCGTGACCGCCACCGCAGCGTGCGCCGCCATTCTGGGCGCCGAGCTGACGCTGCCGGACATTTCGCAAACAGTGATCCTGACCCGTTACGCGGAAAAAACCGTAATGCCGCCCGGTGAAGAGCTGTCCAGCCTGGCGCAGCACGGCGCGACCATGGCGATTCACTTAGGGGTTAAAAACCTTGAAAGCATCGTTCGCGAACTGCAGCCGCATTACGGCAGCGACTGCCCGATAGCAGTGATTCACCGCGCCAGTTGGCCGGATCAGGATTGGGTACAAGGCACCCTTGAAGATATTCAGGCCAAAGTACAGGCCAAGGGATTCAGACGCACCGCGTTGATTTTGGTCGGCCGGGTACTGGCCAGTGACAGCTTTGCCGAGTCCTCGCTATACCGGGCCGGGCATGCACATTTGTATCGACCTGAAGGTTAATTGCGCAACTCCCGGACGTAGCCTCGCCAAGCTCGACAACTGCTACGGGTTTTGTAACGCCACACAACTGTAGGAGCGAGCTTGCCTCGCGATCTTTTAAGATCAAATGATCGCGAGGCAAGCTCGCTCCTACAAAGATGAGGCATAAAAAAACGGTGCTCACGGGGCACCGTTTTTTTATTCACGTCGCAGCGAACACCCTGTTACTGATCACTCAGTAGTAGGCGTTTTCTTTCTGCGAGTGATCGGTCACGTCACGCACACCCTTAAGCTCGGGCACGCGTTCAAGCAAGGTGCGCTCAATGCCTTCGCGCAGGGTTACGTCTGCCTGACCGCAGCCCTGGCAGCCGCCACCGAACTTGAGCACGGCAATCCCGTCTTCAACCACTTCGATCAGGCTGACCTGACCACCGTGGCTCGCCAAACCGGGGTTGATCTCAGTTTGCAGGTAGTAGTTGATACGCTCGTTGATCGGGCTATCAGCGTTAACCATTGGCACTTTGGCGTTCGGCGCCTTGATGGTCAGTTGGCCACCCATGCGGTCTGTGGCGTAGTCCACCACCGCATCGTCGAGGAACGCTTCGCTGAACGAATCGATCCAGGCCGTGAAACTCTTCAGGCCAATGGCAGTATCTTCAGGCTTCACTTCATTGGGCTTGCAGTAGGCTATGCAAGTTTCAGCGTACTGGGTGCCCGGCTGGGTGATAAAGACGCGGATGCCGATACCCGGGGTGTTCTGCTTGGACAGCAGATCAGCCAGGTAATCGTGGGCGGCGTCGGT
Organism: Pseudomonas helleri; assembly: GCF_045830615.1. Classification (NCBI taxonomy): domain Bacteria; kingdom Pseudomonadati; phylum Pseudomonadota; class Gammaproteobacteria; order Pseudomonadales; family Pseudomonadaceae; genus Pseudomonas; species Pseudomonas helleri. The sequence continues at coordinate 2,975,580 of NZ_CP174501.1, forward strand.
AATCGTTATGGCGCTCATGGAATCTCCTCGCAGACATGGGGGGCAGTTTACGCCAATCGGCGCGCCTGACAAAGTCCTAGTGTTTTTGTCAGGCAATCTGCCCTCTCTTGTTAAATTATTACCGGCCGCATTACAGGTTTTCGTAGCGATTCATGTCCAAAACACCCGCTTCAACCGGATCGGTCTCATTGATGTACTCGCCAATATCATGGAAGTACTGCCAGAACTGCGGGTTGCTGCGGCGAACGCCCCACCGCTCGACGATAGCCTCGAAGCTTTTCTGATCTTTGGATTGCTCCATCGCTTCGACAAACGCCTCAACATCAGTTGCCGGAATGTTGAACATGAAGTTCGGGTAACTGCTGAGCACACCCGGGAAAATCGTCAGTGTGTCCAACCCCGGTTGCAGGCGATAGGCCTCGCCAAGCATAAAGGCCACGTTGCTGTGGGCACGGTTGCGCAACATGCTGTACATCTCGCGGTCACCGTTGTTGCCTTCAATGCGCAGCATGGTCGCTTCTGGCAATTGATTGATGACCGCCAGCCCCGCTGCCGGACGCGCAGTAAGACGGCTGAGTGATTGCTCGGCGAACTGGAACTCCTGTGCAATATCAGGTCGCGAGCAATAAGCGCCGGTGCAACGGTTGATCGGATCCGGGTTGGCATTCAAGGTGCCGGCGCGGTCAATTAACTTGAGGGCAAAGTCACGCTTTGGATCAGTCGGATCGAGGATCATGCCGGTTGGCGTGCTGGTGTCGATTTTTTCGTAATCCAGCCACATCTTGATCTTGCCGCTGTTCTGGTACCAGTCACTGAGGATGCTGGCGCGCGAGTCTGCCGGCATCAGGCGCAAAAAGTTGGCCTCAGCACCGTTACGGATCAAGTCAAAGTACAACCGCGTCTGAGCCTGATGCGAAACGTTGCCGAACACATCAAAGTTGACCGCCAACTGATAGTAGGTGCGCTCGAGCAACGGGAAGTCGAATAGCCACATCGTCTGCGGCACTTCACCGATCAAGCCCTTGGTGACGCTGGCGCTATCAAAGTGCCGAAAGATCGTCAGCAACGCATTGTCATTGCCCGCCCACAGAGTTGCCCAGCTGGGAGGCGGCATGTCCGCGTAAGCATCTTGACGCAGCTTTACGTATTCATTGCGCTTGTCACGGAAGCTGTGCCACAGCGAAAGAACACTGCCGACGTCATCGTTCTGCCCCGGCATCGCCAGCAACGGCGTTGCCTCGCCCCGATAGGCCGCATCGGTGATGTAGCGGTCGTGGGCAGGTTCCTGGAACAGCGCCCAGAAGTTGTCACGGATTACGTCCGTGGCAATTTGCCCGCGGCACACCGGCCCGCGAATAAAGGTGCGCACAAAATACTCGGCGTTATCGAGCATGAACTGATAACGCGCCACGGCCGGGATCGCTTCAAAGGTTTCAAACGGATTGGCGCGGCTGCGCGGCCCGTAACCCGGCAGCGAAGTGGCATGCCAGTCGCCGCTGTAGAACAGCTGCTTGACCCGCTCAAGCTTTTGCTTGCCCATCGGGTAAGTGATGTGGGTTTTGTGCACGATCACGCCCTGTACCGGCATTAACCGGTAATAGAACGTGGTACCCGGATCATCATTTGGACGGCGGGTGGCGATCAGATCAATCGGCTGACCGCTCGGCGTGCGCGAACGCACCCACTGGAAGAAATGCCCTGGCACGCCGTTGTCAAAATACGTATGGGCGAGGAACAAGTGTTCGAACAGCCAGCGCCCGACCAACGCCTCTGTTGAGCCCGGACGATTGAGCAGCGCTTCCCATTCAGCAATCTGCGCAGCTTCACCTGCGCTTGGCTTGATAGCGTGCTGGTCAACCGGTGCGCCTTGCTTGAGCCAGGTCTGCACGGTTTGGTATTGCTTGTCGGTGAGGCCGGTGACGGCCAGGGGCATGCCTTCTTTAGGGTGCTTTTGGGCGTAGGCATCGAACTCGCCCGGCGCGGGGCATGAGTTATCTCGGTTCAGCCCCAGGACGATTTCTTCTGGCAACTTGGCATTGGGCGTCAGCGGGGTGTTATGGCCCAGCTCAAGCATCCGCTCCATCAAGGCCGCTTGCGCGCCTTGCGCATCGAGCACCGAGTAAAAGCCTTTGCGGCGCCATTCATCCGGACCGCTGGCATCGTAGAAAATCCGCGTGGGTGCAACCGGTGTAGTGCGGTCTCCTTTATAGACAGGCACTTTACTGGCGCCACGGGTTGCGCCCTCGGCACTGCCCAGGTTGAGCTGGCAGGCTGCGTCGTTGCACGCATGGCAGGCAACGCATTTTTCGGTAAGGATCGGCTGTATGTCCCGTGTGTAGGATATAGCCGGACTCGCCAGCGGGGCTTGTCCCAGCGCTGTACTACACACCACCAGCGTCACGGCGCCGGTGAGTAGGCGAAAAAACATGTGCCATTGTCCTGATATTGAAATCTCGCGATTCTACCCGTGCTACACGTCTTTCAACATGAGCTGAATTCATGCAAATCTTCCGGCGCTCAAATTAGGCGCAGGTTTGTTATGATTTGCCATCTTTTGCATGGCTCTAACAGGTAGTCCTATGTCTGACCGCAGCGCTCGTATCCAAGCACTTCAGCAAGCCCTCAAAGAGCGCATTCTGATTCTCGATGGCGGCATGGGTACTATGATCCAAAGCTACCGCCTTGAGGAACACGACTATCGTGGCACGCGTTTTGCCGATTGGCCGAGCGACGTCAAAGGCAACAACGACCTTTTGGTCATCACCCGCCCGGATGTCATTGGCTCGATCGAAAAAGCCTACCTGGATGCCGGTGCCGACATTCTCGAAACCAACACCTTTAACGCCACTCAGGTTTCCCAGGCCGACTACGGCATGCAGGCCCTCGCCTACGAGCTAAACGTAGAAGGCGCACGCCTTGCGCGCAAGGTCGCCGACGCCAAGACCCTCGAAACCCCGGACAAACCGCGTTTTGTTGCGGGCGTGCTCGGCCCGACCAGCCGTACCTGTTCGCTGTCGCCAGACGTCAACAACCCCGGCTACCGCAACGTTACCTTCGATGAACTGGTGGAAAACTACACCGAGGCCACCAGGGGCCTGATCGAAGGCGGCGCCGACCTGATCCTGATCGAAACTATTTTCGACACCTTGAATGCCAAGGCCGCGATCTTTGCCGTGCAAGGCGTGTTCGAAGAGCTGGGCTTTGAGTTGCCGATCATGATCTCCGGCACCATCACCGACGCCTCCGGCCGCACGCTGTCGGGCCAGACCACCGAAGCGTTCTGGAACTCTGTGAGCCATGCCAAGCCGATTTCGGTGGGCTTGAACTGCGCACTGGGCGCCAGCGAACTGCGCCCGTACCTCGAAGAGTTGTCGAACAAGGCCGACACCCACGTCTCGGCTCACCCCAACGCGGGTTTGCCAAACGAATTCGGCGAGTACGATGAACTGCCTGCACAAACCGCCAAGGTGATTGAAGAGTTCGCCCAAAGCGGCTTTTTGAACATTGTCGGCGGCTGCTGCGGTACCACGCCGGGCCACATCCAGGCCATCGCCAATGCCGTGGCCGGTTACGCGCCGCGCCAGATCCCGGACATCCCGAAGGCTTGCCGCCTGTCGGGCCTTGAGCCGTTCACCATTGATCGCAGTTCGTTGTTCGTCAACGTCGGCGAACGTACCAACATCACCGGCTCTGCGCGCTTTGCCCGCCTGATCCGCGAAGACAACTACACCGAAGCCCTCGAAGTGGCCTTGCAACAAGTTGAAGCCGGTGCGCAGATCATCGACATCAACATGGACGAAGGCATGCTGGATTCGAAGAAGGCGATGATCACCTTCCTCAACCTGATTGCCGGCGAGCCGGATATCTCCCGCGTACCGATCATGATCGACTCCTCCAAGTGGGACGTGATTGAAGCGGGCCTCAAATGCATTCAGGGCAAAGGCATCGTCAACTCGATCAGCATGAAAGAAGGCGTCGAGCAGTTCATTCACCACGCCAAACTGTGCAAGCGCTACGGCGCTGCCGTGGTGGTGATGGCATTTGACGAAGCGGGCCAGGCTGACACCGAAGAACGCAAAAAAGAGATCTGCAAACGCTCCTACGACATTCTGGTCAATGAAGTCGGTTTCCCGCCGCAAGACATCATCTTCGACCCGAACATCTTCGCCGTGGCCACCGGCATTGAAGAACACAACAACTATGCAGTGGACTTCATCAACGCCTGCGCCTACATCCGCGATGAACTGCCGTATGCCCTGACCTCGGGTGGTGTGTCCAACGTATCGTTCTCGTTCCGCGGCAACAACCCGGTGCGTGAGGCGATCCACTCGGTGTTCCTGCTGTATGCCATTCGCAGCGGCCTGACCATGGGTATCGTTAACGCCGGGCAACTGGAGATCTACGACCAGATCCCGGTGGAACTGCGCGATGCCGTCGAAGATGTGGTGCTCAACCGCACCCCGGACGCCACGGACAACCTGTTGGCGATTGCCGACAAGTACAAGGGCGATGGCAGCGTCAAAGAGGCCGAGACCGAGGAATGGCGCAGCTGGGACGTCAACAAGCGTCTGGAGCACGCACTGGTCAAGGGCATCACCACCCATATCGTCGAAGACACCGAAGAATCGCGCCTGTCCTTCAGCCGCCCGATTGAGGTGATTGAAGGCCCGCTGATGTCGGGCATGAATATCGTCGGCGACCTGTTTGGCGCGGGCAAAATGTTCCTGCCGCAGGTGGTGAAGTCCGCCCGCGTGATGAAACAGGCGGTGGCCCACCTGATTCCGTTTATCGAACTGGAAAAAGGCGACAAACCAGAAGCCAAGGGCAAGATCCTCATGGCCACGGTGAAAGGCGATGTGCATGACATCGGCAAGAACATCGTGGGTGTGGTGCTGGGTTGTAACGGCTACGACATCGTTGACCTGGGCGTTATGGTGCCTGCGGAAAAAATCCTGCAAGTGGCCAAAGAACAGAAATGCGACATCATCGGCTTGTCCGGCCTGATTACCCCGTCGCTGGATGAAATGGTGCACGTGGCCCGTGAAATGCAGCGCCAGGACTTCCATCTGCCGCTGATGATCGGCGGCGCCACGACCTCCAAGGCGCACACTGCGGTCAAGATCGAACCCAAGTATCAAAATGATGCCGTGGTTTACGTCACCGACGCCTCACGGGCCGTGGGCGTGGCTACACAGCTGCTGTCCAAGGAACTCAAGGCCGGTTTTGTCGAGAAAACCCGCGAAGAGTACGTTGAGGTGCGCGAGCGCACGGCAAACCGCAGCGCCCGCACCGAACGCTTGAGCTATGCCGCATCGATTGCCAAGAAGCCGCAGTTCGACTGGGCCACCTACCAGCCCGTCAAACCGACGTTCACGGGCGCCAAGGTGCTGGACAATATCGACCTCAAAGTACTGGCTGAGTACATCGACTGGACGCCGTTCTTTATCTCTTGGGACCTGGCCGGCAAGTTCCCGCGCATCCTCGACGACGAAGTGGTCGGCGAAGCGGCAAGAGCGTTGTACGCCGACGCGCAAGAGATGCTGAAAAAGCTGATTGATGAAAAGCTGATCAGTGCGCGGGCGGTCTTTGGTTTCTGGCCTGCCAACCAGGTTAACGATGACGATCTGGAGCTCTACGGTGACGACGGCAAACCTTTGGCCAAGCTGCATCACCTGCGCCAACAAATCATCAAGACCGATGGCAAACCAAACTTCTCGCTGGCCGACTTTGTCGCGCCAAAAGACAGCGGCGTGACCGACTACGTGGGCGGCTTTATTACCACCGCGGGGATCGGAGCCGAAGAAGTGGCCAAGGCCTACCAGGATGCAGGCGACGACTACAACTCGATCATGGTCAAGGCCCTCGCCGACCGTTTGGCCGAGGCTTGCGCCGAGTGGCTGCACCAACAAGTGCGGACAAACTACTGGGGCTATGCCAAGGATGAGCACCTGGACAACGAGGCATTGATCAAAGAGCAGTACAGCGGCATCCGCCCTGCTCCTGGCTACCCGGCGTGCCCGGACCACACTGAAAAAGCGACGTTGTTCGCCTTGCTGGACCCTGAAGCTCAAGAAATGCGTGCAGGCCAGAGCGGCGTGTTCCTGACCGAGCACTACGCGATGTTCCCGGCAGCTGCGGTGAGCGGCTGGTACTTCGCGCACCCGCAAGCGCAGTACTTTGCTGTAGGTAAAGTCGATAAGGACCAGATCGACAGCTACACCGCGCGTAAAGATCAGGACTTGAATGTGACCGAACGCTGGCTGGCGCCTAACCTCGGCTACGACAACTAAGTAAAAACCCTGTAGGAGCGAGCTTGTCTCGCGATCTTTTGATTGTTTAAAAGATCGCGAGGCAAGCTCGCGCCTACAAAGGGATTTACCGTTTAACCGGCGTGCGCATGGTGACGAACTCTTCAGCCGCCGTCGGGTGGACGCCGATGGTTTCGTCAAAATGCTGTTTGGTTGCACCGGCTTTCAAGGCAATCGCCAGTCCTTGCACGATCTCCCCCGCCTCTGGCCCTACCATGTGGCAGCCCAGCACTTTATCGGTGTCGGCATCGACCACCAGTTTCATCAACGTACGCTCCTGACACTCGGTCAGGGTCAGTTTCATTGGGCGGAAGCTGCTCTCGAAGATCTGCACCTTGTGCCCGTCTTCGATGGCCTGTTCTTCGCTCAGCCCCACCGTGCCTATGTTCGGCAAGCTGAACACCGCAGTCGGGATCATGCGGTAGTCCACGGGGCGATATTGCTCAGGCTTGAATAGACGCCGCGCAACCGCCATGCCTTCGGCCAAAGCCACTGGCGTGAGTTGCACACGGCCAATCACGTCACCAATCGCCAGAATCGACGGTTCGGTGCTCTGGTACAGGTCATCGACTTGCACAAAGCCGCGCTTGTCGAGTTTGACCCCGGTATTTTCCAGCCCGAGGTTGTCGAGCATCGGGCGACGACCCGTCGCGTAGAACACGCAATCGGCTTCTAGCTCACGGCCGTCTTTAAGGGTGGCCTTGAGGCTGCCATCTGCCTGCTTGTCGATGCGTGCAATGTCTGCGTTGAACTGCACGTCCATGCCGCGCTTGGTCAGCTCTTCATGCAGGTGTTTGCGCACAGCGCCGTCAAAGCCACGCAGGAACATATCACCGCGGTACAACAACGACGTCTGGGCGCCCAGGCCGTGGAAGATCCCGGCGAATTCCACGGCGATGTAGCCGCCACCCACCACCAGCACGCGCTTGGGCAGCTCTTTGAGGAAGAACGCTTCGTTGGAGCTGATTGCCAGCTCATGCCCCGCAATCTCCGGAATCTGCGGCCAGCCGCCCGTTGCGATCAGGATATGTTTGGCCGTATGACGCTGGCCATTGACTTCAACCTCGTTGGGCCCGGTCAGTTTGGCGTGACCTTCCATCAGGGTGACGCCACTGTTAACCAGCAGGTTGCGGTAAATACCGTTGAGGCGGTGGATTTCGCGATCTTTATTGGCGATCAGGGTCGCCCAGTCAAAATTCGCTTCACCCAGGCTCCAGCCAAAGCCGGACGCTTGCTCGAAGTCTTCGGCGAAGTGCGCACCGTAGACCAGCAGCTTTTTCGGCACGCAGCCCACGTTCACGCAGGTACCGCCCAGATAACGGCTTTCTGCTACCGCCACTTTGGCTCCAAAACCCGCAGCAAAGCGTGCAGCACGCACACCACCGGAACCCGCACCAATTACAAACAAATCAAATTCGTAGGCCATTTCTCTCTCCTAGGCAGGCCATCAGCATAATCGCTCCAGCGCGATTGACCAGCGCCGACGGTTAACGCGAGGCAAATAAACGACAAAGCCACCCGAAGGTGGCTTTGTCTTGCAACGTTCTACACGCAGGCTCTGTTAGTAAGCCTTGCCGGTTTTGTAGAAGTTTTCGAAGCAGAAGTTGGTTGCTTCGATGTAGCCTTCAGCACCACCGCAGTCGAAACGCTTGCCTTTGAATTTGTAGGCAATCACGCAACCGTTTTGCGCCTGTTTCATCAGGGCGTCGGTGATCTGGATCTCGCCACCTTTACCCGGCTCGGTCTGCTTGATCAGGTCGAAGATGTCCGGAGTCAGGATGTAGCGGCCGATGATGGCCAGGTTCGATGGCGCGTCTTCCGGTGCTGGTTTTTCAACCATGTTGCGCACGCGGTACAGGTCATCACCAATCAGGTCGCCAGCGATGACGCCGTACTTGTTGGTTTCTTGCGGGTCAACTTCCTGGATCGCGATGATGGTGCAACGGTACTGGTTGTACAGTTTGACCATCTGCGTCAGTACGCCGTCGCCTTCCAGGTTTACGCACAGGTCATCTGCCAGTACCACGGCAAACGGCTCGTCGCCGATCAGCGGGCGGCCAGTCAGAATGGCGTGGCCCAGGCCTTTCATTTCGGTTTGACGGGTGTACGAGAACGAACACTGATCCAGCAGACGACGGATACCTACCAGGTATTTTTCTTTGTCAGTGCCCTTGATCTGGTTTTCCAGCTCATAGCTGATGTCGAAGTGGTCTTCCAGTGCGCGTTTGCCACGTCCTGTGACGATAGAAATTTCATTCAAGCCAGCGTCCAGTGCTTCTTCAACCCCGTACTGGATCAGTGGCTTGTTCACCACCGGCAGCATTTCTTTTGGCATGGCCTTGGTCGCTGGCAAAAAGCGAGTGCCGTAACCGGCTGCTGGGAACAAGCATTTCTTGATCATATGAGTCCTTAAAAGGGCTGTACGTTCGAATTTTGGCGCAGTCTAATCAGGCGGCATCGACGTTACAATGCCCCGAATAGCAAACTGATGCCAACCTAGATGAATTTTTTGCCAACAAGTTCATTAATTACTTATTTTTCAACTACTCATCGACTGGGTGAGGCGGTTAACACGCCTGCAGCTGCTACAGGCAGATTGCGGCCAAACGCCATATCACGAGGCCAACGCCCTCGATTGGCGGTATTATTGCCGCCGTTTTCGATTCTTAAAGGTCCCAGCTTCGATGTCAGCCACAAAAAGCGTCAACGGTTACCTGATAAAAAATGTCAGTTCAAAAGAATGGTGGATGGTCGCTCCATCAGGCGAACACGTCGCGGGGCCATTCCCCACGGAAAAAGCCGCAATCGAGGTTGCCGAAGTCTTTGAAGACCTTGCTGGGCCAGCACCTCGCGGGCGCAGCAAGGATTGAGCATAGACGCTTCTGCCGCCTGAGGGCGGCAGCCTTTTTTATTGGGTACCGACACCTATCAACACGCCATTAATGGTCAGCCCGTAAGCATTCACACCATCATTGGCGTGGTACTTGAGTCGGGTTTTCTCGACCGAGCCTTCTACCAGCCGCGGATCCTGCGGCCGCTCATGGGTATTGATGTAGGCGGCCACATCCCACGCTTGTTCATCGCTCAAGCTGTTGGCCTTGCCCAGTGGCATGTTGTGTTTGATAAACGAGGCAGCGGTGTTGATCCGGTGCATGCCGGCCCCCCAGTTATAAGACTCCTTGCCCCACAGCGGCGGCATCACGTAATCAGCGCCAACCTTTTGCCCCTGGCCATTATCGCCATGACAAATCGCACACTGGTCCTTGTAGACCACAGCGCCGCGTACCAGATCGTAGCCACTGGCGGGCTGCGCGACATCCGGATAGCCACGCCCCGGCAACTCGACACCCACCGGCGCTTTGGTCGATAACCAATAGGCATACACCGACAATGCGGTGATCTCACGACTGTCGGCCGCAGGGGGCGTGCCGCCATTCATGCTGAACTGAAAGCAGCCCTGCAAGCGCTCGGCAAAGGTGTTGACCTTTTCGTTCTTCTTTCGATAGGCCGGGTACATCGGGTAAGCACCCCATAGTGGCGCCGAATTGGCCATGCGCCCCTGATCCAGGTGGCAGTTGGTACAGTTCAGGCCATTGCCCACGAACTGCGGGGCTTGGCGCTTGGTATCGACAAACAGCGCATAACCGTCTTTAACCATTTTTCCGTAAGCGTTATCCGGCAGTTCGCTTTCCAGCGGCGGCTGGAAATACTCCGGGCCGTGGCCACTCACCGGCGGGATTTTGATCTGGCTCTGATCGTCCATGGCGATCGTCGCGGCCAGGACGACAGGGCTCAATAGCATCGACAGCGCGCAAGCAGGCATCATGCTTTTCATGGCGCGACCTCCTTGTGGCCCACGGTTGAGAAATACTCGGCCACGGCTTTGACTTCGTCCTCACTCATGGCCTTGGCGATATGGCCCATCAAGTCGTCGGGGTCATTCTTGCGCGAGCCATCGCGCCAGGCATTCAACTGCGCCACCAGATACAGCGCAGGCTGATTGGCCAGTGGCGGGAAAGCGCTGCCCACCCCTGCCCCGCCCGGCCCGTGGCAACTCACGCACCGGGATTTGCCGATCCCAAGCGCCACGCAATGCCAGCGTTTCCCCCACGCCTTCAGGCATGCTGCTGCGGTTGATCGGCGGGACCGGCGGCGCCGGCATCGCAGCAATAGCCTGGGTGACCAAGGCAATTTCGTCGTCAGTCAAGGCCTTGGCCAGCGGCTGCATCACAGGACTGAACCGTTTGCCACTTTGGAAGTCGTGAAGCTGTTTGCTCAGGTAGTCAGCAGAAATACCGGCTAATCGCGGAAAACCTGCAGGTGCCAGCCCCATGCCATCAGCCCCGTGGCAAGCCACACACGCCAGGGCACCGGGCTGTGCCCCGCCCTGCAGGTAAATGTTGGCAGAGGTTTGCGCCTGTACGCTGATGAGCGTGAGCAGCACTACACCGCCCAACAGCGCTCGGTTAAGTGGAATCATGACCCACTCCATTATTGTTATAAGTTTAGGCCTAAAAAATATAAGCCTTATGGACCGTAGGGGAATTCCGACGGAGTCACAACTAATGGGTAAAGGAACCCGCCTAACAGGCATAAAAAAACCTGACGCGGCCTTGAGCCGCTGTCAGGTTTTACGGGGAACGCGGACCGATCAGGTGCCTGCGTTATTCTCCAGAAATACAATGTGTAGCTGACTGACGAATGTCCCCCGGACGAACCGGCACATTGGACATGCTTTCATAGACCTTGATGCTGCTGCCGCCTGAACGCTCTTCGATATCAATGACCGCCGTTGGATTGGAGGTCAGTTTTTGCGGCACGATAATCCTCAGCCCATCTTTGTGCGGCTCGATCTGTGGGTCGTTACGAGTTTTGGACAACTGTTGCACCAGGCATTGAGCATAGGCGTCCGGTTTTTTGCCCGAAATAACATTCAGGGTAGGAATCGTGTGTTCGATATCCGTCACTGAAGCACAGCCACCCAACGCCAGCACCGCCACCAAAACGCCCCACTTCATACAATTCCTCCGTTAAAGACCCTAAGACAGTAAATCTTTAACTTTGCTCCCTGATGTCAGGGAATAAGTTTTCAACAGTGGCCAATTATCTGCCTTTTACGTCAGACTCGCCTGAACCACGGCATAATAAGCGCCTTTAGACCCAAGCTTGGACTAAAGCACGTGCTATCGTGCTGATTTTTTGGCAAAAGCCGCCTTTTTGGAGCCCACATGAAGTTCATTCACCAGCGCGAGCACCTTAACGAAGACGACATTGTCGTTATCGAGTGCTCCCAGCCCTGCAACATCCGCCTGATGAGCGATGCGCACTTTCGCAGCTTCAAGAATGGCGGGCGCCACTCTTATCACGGCGGCGCATTCAAAGATTTCCCGGCTCGCATCACCGCGCCAAGCACCGGTTTCTGGAACATTACCATCGATACGGTAACCACCCGTGCCATCAGCGTAACCCGCAAGCCTTCGTTCAAGCCTACGATCAAGATCGTACGTCGCTCGACCTCCAAGCTGCGCTAAGCCTGACACCTCTTTAATAGACAGGAAATATTGTGGACACCGTTAAATACGTCATCAAGTACAAGCTCAGCGACGAACGCCGCTTTGACTTTGCCCAGCTCAAAACCGGCAGCGAAGAAGAAGCACGTGAAGCGATGAAAAAGCTCCACGGTGATACCGAGGTATTTACCGACATCAAGGTCAGCAAGGCGCTCTAAGCCCGATGACGCTCGACCTGTTTGGCGAAGAAGACCTGCAGCAGCCCGCCCGGATCGAACGCATCGGTGCGCAGGCGTATGTGCTTCGCGGGTTCGCCCTGCCGTGGATCGAGGCACTGCTAAGCGCTGTTGAGGCCGTGTTGCAGCAATCGCCCTTCAGGCACATGCAAACCCCCGGCGGTTTTACCATGTCGGCCCGTTTAAGCAGTTGCGGTGATTTGGGCTGGACCTCGGATGGCCACGGCTACCGCTACAGCCCTGTTGATCCGGTCAGCGCGACGCCCTGGCCGCACATGCCAGAGGCCTTTTTCAACATCGCTGCAGGCGCCGCGAACGCGGCTGGTTTTGCAGGTTTTGTACCTGATGCAGGGCTGATTAATACCTACAGTCCCGGCGCAAAAATGTCCCTGCATCAGGACAAAAACGAACGTTCTTACGATGCCCCCATCGTTTCGATTTCTCTGGGCCTGCCTGCGGTCTTCCAATTTGGCGGTTTTCAGCGCAGTGACCCGGCGCAGCGGATCTCTCTGTTTCATGGCGATGTGGTGGTGTGGGGCGGCGTCGATCGCTTGCGTTTCCATGGCGTACTGCCGATAAAACCGGGCAACCATCCAGAGTTGGGCGAACAGCGCATCAATATCACCCTGCGCAAGGCAGGCTGAGGCATAGCACAGGGCTATATATTTTTTTATATACCGTCTATCTTCCTCTAGCCCGACCAAAATCAACCCAACAATTCGGGCAGCTCACGCTTCTAAAGGAATGGAGTTACGCCATGAATCTTCGCGCTCGACACTTTGCCCCCTCCGCGCTTGCGGCACTGATTGGATGTTTCGCGTTTACTTCAGCGCAGGCCGATGACGTTCAGGTAGCCGTCGCGGCCAACTTCACCGCGCCGATTCAGGCCATCGCCAAAGACTTTGAAAAAGACACCGGGCACAAAGTGATCGCTGCGTATGGCGCCACAGGTCAGTTCTACACCCAGATCAAAAATGGTGCTCCGTTTGAAGTCTTTCTGGCAGCCGACGACAGCACGCCAGAAAAACTCGAAAAAGAAGAAGATATCGTCCCGGGCTCACGTTTCACTTACGCCATCGGCACGCTGGCGCTGTGGTCAGCCAAAGACGGCTACATCAATAACACTGACGAAGTGCTGAAGCAAAACCAGTTCAAACACCTGTCTATCGCCAACCCTAAAGCGGCCCCTTACGGCCTCGCAGCCACGCAAGTGCTGGCAAAACTGGGGCTGACTGACGCGGTCAAAGGCAAGATTGTTGAAGGCCAGAACATCACCCAGGCCTATCAATTCGTCTCGACGGGTAATGCCGAATTGGGTTTTGTCGCCCTGTCGCAGATCTATAAGGATGGCAAAGTCAGCGAAGGATCCGCCTGGCTGGTGCCAGAAGCCTTGCACGACCCGATCAAACAAGACGCGGTGATCCTGAAGAAGGGTGAAAACAATCCCGCTGCCAAAGCCTTGGTTGATTACCTGAAAAGCCCTAAAGCGGCGGCCATTATCAAATCCTACGGTTATCAGCTGTAAATGCCGCTCTCGAGTGCTGACTTTGCGGCCATCTGGCTGACCCTGAAGCTGGCGTCACTGACCACGGTCATTCTGCTGCTGGTCGGCACTCCGATCGCCCTGTGGCTCGCGCATACCCGATCACGGCTGCGCGGGCCGATTGGCGCTATCGTGGCCTTGCCGTTGGTGTTGCCGCCCACCGTCATCGGTTTTTATCTGTTACTGGCGATGGGCCCGCATGGCTATGTCGGGCAGCTCACCCAGGCCATGGGGCTGGGAACGCTGACCTTCAGCTTTGCCGGGCTGGTGATCGGCTCAGTGATTTATTCGATGCCCTTTGTCGTTCAGCCTTTGCAGAACGCATTCACCGCCATCGGTCCCAGACCTCTGGAAGTTGCCGCCACGTTGCGGGCCAATCCTTGGGATTGTTTTTTCACCGTGGTGCTACCGCTCGCGCGCCCCGGCTTTATCACTGCGGCGATTCTGGGCTTTGCCCACACAGTCGGTGAGTTTGGCGTGGTGCTGATGATTGGCGGCAATATCCCGGAAAAAACCCGCGTGGTTTCCGTGCAAATCTACGACCACGTTGAAGCACTGGAATATGCCCAGGCGCACTGGCTGGCAGGCGCCATGGTGGTGTTCTCATTTCTGGTGCTGTTGGCGCTGTACTCAAGCCGCAAATCTCAAAGCACCTGGAGTTGAACATGAGTTCTCACATCACTGTTCGGCTGCAGCTCAGCTATTCCGGTTTTTCGCTGGACCTGGACGTACAGTTGCCCGGAAAAGGGGTGACGGCTTTGTTTGGTCACTCGGGATCTGGCAAGACCACCTGCTTGCGCTGTATCGCCGGTCTGGAGCGGGCTGAACATGCCTTCGTGCAGATCAATGACGAAGTCTGGCAAGACAGCCACAACAAGCTGTTTGTGCCGGTTCATAAACGGTCATTGGGGTATATCTTTCAAGAAGCCAGCCTGTTCCCGCACCTCTCGGTGCGCGCCAACCTTGAATTCGGCCTGCGCCGCATCCCGGGTCAAGAACGGCGGGTAGAACTGGCCCACGCGGCCGACCTGCTGGGCATCACTCATCTGCTGGAACGTGCCCCCAATCACTTGTCGGGTGGCGAGCGTCAGCGGGTCGGTATTGCCCGTGCACTGTTGACCAGCCCTAAACTGTTGCTGATGGACGAGCCGCTCGCTGCACTCGACAGCCAGCGCAAGGCCGAGATCCTGCCCTACCTTGAGCGTCTGCATGCCGAGCTGGATATACCGGTGCTGTATGTCAGCCACTCGCAGGATGAAGTCGCGCGTCTGGCAGACCACATCGTGCTCTTGAGTGAAGGCAAGGCTCTGGCCAGCGGGCCTGTCGGTGACATTCTGGCCAGGCTTGATCTGCCGCTGTCGCAGGGCGATGACGCAGGCGTGGTGATCGAAGGTACGGTGTGTGAATACGATGCGCAGTATCAATTGCTGACCCTGCAACTGCCGAACAGTACTCAATGCTTGCGGGTTGCCCATGCGCCACTGGCGGTGGGTCAGGCCCTACGGGTAAAGGTGCAGGCCCGCGACATCAGCCTGAGCCTCCATCGCAGCGAACACAGCAGTATCCTCAACAGCCTGCAAGCCACTGTCATCAGCGAAACTGCGGCAGACAACCAAGCCCATGTGCTGGTGCGTCTGGACATCGCCGGCAGCGCCCTGCTGGCCCGTATTACCCGCTACTCCCGTGACCAGCTTGACCTGCAGCCGGGGCAAAGCATCTGGCTGCAGATCAAATCTGTTGCGGTTTTAGCTTGATTGCTTGAGCTCTTCACGGCGGCGGACATTGAAGTAACGCACCGTGGTAATACCCAAGCCCAACAGACCACCGAGGAACAAGCCCAGCACAATGGTCAGGGCTTTTTTCGGCTTGAGCGCGCTGACAGGCGTCTGCGCCTTACGGTCAATACTGACCAGGCCCAACGCACTCATGTCGGTATTCAAATTACCCAGGCGGACGATCTCTGCACGCAAAGGCTCGATATTTTTCAGGTAGACGTCTTCATTCGCGCGCTTGCCGAGTTGCTCAACCTCGCGATTGACCTCCAGCAACTTCAGCTTTTTGTCGATCTCCAGAACCCTTTTGTCGGTAAAGTCGTCGGAAGTTCGCTTGAGCAAAACGGCGCGTTCAGCTTGCAGGGCTTGAGTGCCCAAAAAGTACAGCGGCGTATCCTGGGAGGTGATGTCCGTGCGAATCACTCGTGATCCGCCGCCAGCACTCTCGCCCATTGCATAAGGCGTGGTCGGGCGGGAAATGCCCAAGGTACTGGCAATGCTGATGGCTTCGTCCAGTTGATCAATGCGCGCTTCACGCATGGCCTTGAGTTGCAGGCGCAGGGCCTGCAATTCGTCCTTCAAGGTAGCGCGCTTTAACTCATCGTCTTCTTCAAGCGTGGCAATCTTGGCTTCTTTGTCTGACTGGTAGCCCAATCGTGCAGCGCTGATTTTTTCTCTCAGCTCTTTCTGCCGGTTATTAATGATGGTCTTGAGATCCGAGCTGATTTGCGCACGCTGGTTATCGATTGCGTAGGCAACAAACCCGTTGATGATATCGACACCCAGAACCGATTTGGGATAGGTCAGCTCAAGCTTGATAGACGGGCTCAAGGCATCAGGGTTTTTGACGCCGACTTGAGTCAAGTTGATCGAGTCCCGGTTAAACACCTCAAAGCTTTGTTCAAGCGTCATACCCTCTTTTTCAAGTGGCTTGAACAATTCCTGATGGCTGCGGAAGAAGCTCAGGCGCGTCTCATAGGAATCCAGCGCTGCACCGACTTTCAATAGCGCTTCATTTGGTGGGAGCTTGTAGACCTCTGAACGGTTCAAGGCATCCAGTTCATTAATCTCTGCGGGGCGCAGCACAGTGCTTGCCTGATAAATTGGCTGCACAACCAAGACGTAGCCTAGTGCAATGGCGCCAGCGATTGCTGAAGTAGTCGCAATAAATTTCTTTTGCTGCCAAAAAAAAGAAAACAGGTCGACCAGGTCAATTTCGGGGCTGGAGGCTTTAGGCCGCGGATGCTCGGTGTTTTTCAAAAATAGGCGCCTTGTGAGTAATACATCTTGTTCAGCTGGCCTCTTTGATTGAGGCATGAAAGAGCTGAGCAAAAACAGAATAAACGTCTGACAGATTCTTGTACGAAAAGATTCCAATTCATAAGAATCAAGCACATACGATGACAAAATCAAGTAACGCGAAACCAAGGGCTGCGCACTTTTTGTGGTACAGCCTCATAGCCTTTTGTTTTATAAGAGAATTTTTAACAGCAAAAAAGAATATTCCTACAGCGCACAATGATTTTTCATCTAAACCTGTGAGCACGCCAACACGGCATCTTTCAGCGCTCTGTGTAATGATTGCCATCACCAAAAAGCACGCCTACGTGTGGGGTTACAAGAAGCATGGATATTTTTCAGGCGATGCGAGTGTTCGTGCGCGTAGTCGAGACAGGCAGTTTTACCGCAGCGGCTCAGGCGCTGGGCTATTCAACCGCGCAAACCTCTCGTTTGCTGTCTGAACTTGAATCTTCACTACAAGCACGCTTGTTGCAGCGCAGCACCCGTCGCCTGGCCCTGACCGAAGTCGGCATGCGCTATCTGGAACGTTGCCGACTGATTCTCGGAGAAATTGAAGACGCCAATGCTGAAGCCGGAGGGGCGCACCTGATACCCCGCGGCCATTTGCGCGTGCAATCCACCACGGGCATCGGGATTCAGTTGCTGGCCCCCTTGGTCGCCAGGTACGCCGAGCTTTACCCGCAAGTGAATGTCGACTTGACCCTGTCGCAACGCCAGCCAGACCTGTTTGAAGAAGGCCACGACGTGGTCATTACCTTGTCAGCTCATCTGCCTGACTCCGAGCTGGTGGGCCAAGAGTTGGGGCGCATTTACAGCGTGCTCAGTGCCGCCCCTTCCTACCTGGAAAAACACGGCATCCCGCAAACCCCGGAACAACTGAGCGAGCATCGTTGCTTGCACCTTGTCGACCCTTTGTTCACCGACAGCTGGACGTTCCGTGATGAACAGGGTGAGCGTTCGATTCGTCCAGGTGAAGTGTTTCGGGTCAACGTGGCCGAGGCCATGGCCAAAGCTGCCGAAGCGGGCCTGGGTGTTTGCCTGATGCCGGACTACGTGAGCATGGCGTCCTACCTCAGCGGCTCATTGGTCCGCCTGCTGCCGCAATACCGCCTGCATGAGAAAAGCATCTATGCGCTCTACCCTTCGCGCCGCTTTCTGGATGCGAAAGTTAAAACGTGGGTCGAGTTCTTGAAAAACGAAATCCCTAAGGTGTTGCAAGAACACCAGGCCATCGTCGATGACCCGGCGCATT
Organism: Pseudomonas helleri; assembly: GCF_045830615.1. Classification (NCBI taxonomy): domain Bacteria; kingdom Pseudomonadati; phylum Pseudomonadota; class Gammaproteobacteria; order Pseudomonadales; family Pseudomonadaceae; genus Pseudomonas; species Pseudomonas helleri. The sequence continues at coordinate 2,993,503 of NZ_CP174501.1, forward strand.
GGGCTTGAGCAGGAGCAAAAGTCAGCCAGTTGCGAGTTAGAAGTTATAACTCAGCGATGCCGTCACGTTGCGCGATGCGCCGTAGAAGCCGGAACCACCGCTGTACAGGCTCATCAGGTATTTGCGATTGGCCACATTGTTAAGATTGAGCGCAGTACTCCAGTGTTTGTCGATGTCGTAACTGGCCATCAGGTCGACCAAAGCATAAGCGTTCTGGCGAATGCGGCTGTCGCCGTCGACCTGGATCGCACTTTGCCACGCGACCCGGGTGCCAACCTTGGCCTGCGGTAAACCGGGCAGTTGGTAAGTCAGGCTGCCACGCAGGGTGTGCGCCGGGACGTATTGGCGCGCTTTGTCGCCGTCGGGATCTTCGATATGCACATAGGTGTAACCCCCCAGCACCTGTAACCCGGTCGCCAATTGGCCGCTGGCTTCAAGCTCTACGCCGCGGCTTTTATAGTCTTCGCTCTGGTAAACCGATTGTGCACCGATCATCTCGCCCGTCGCTTCAGCAACGTTACGTTGGTCGGTCTTGAACACGGCAGCCGAGACATCGAGCTTCTGCTCCAGCACGCTGCCCTTGACCCCGACTTCATAGCTTTTACCTTCAAGCGGCTCAAGTACCTTGCCCGCGGAGTCCACCACGTATTGCGGATTGAAGATTTTGGTGTAACTGGCGTAGACCGAGTATTGCGCGTTGAGGTCGTAGACCAACCCGGTGTACGGCGTCACTTTGCCGTGAATACGCACGTCACGCGGCGAGCCATAATCGGTGCCTTCACTGTCGACACTGAGCATGCGCGCACCGGCGATCCAGTGCAGTTGGTCGGTGAGGTTGAAACGAGCACCGGCGTACACGCTTTTTTGTCGATCGGTGAAGCTGGCCATTTTTGTATCGTTGTCGGTGTATGACAGCTCAGGACGCGGGACGTGGCCACCCAGGGTCTGGTCCAGATCGGCCGGCATCATCTCGTCAATGCTGTTGTAGTAGCCGCGCTCATGGTGGCGCGAGCGCCCGTAGTTCATGCCGACCGTCAATTCATGTTCGCGACCGCCCAGACTGAACGGACCGCTCAGTTGCGCCTCGCCAAGCAATTGTCTTTCGTTGACATTGGTGTGGCTCGGATCGGCCAGCCAGGGCTGCTGACCATCGTTGGCCATCAGGTAATACATATTGGCTGACTGCCGCTGATCCACTGCGGTGACGTTTAACGTGCTCTTCCAGCCGTTACCGAAGTCGTGGGTCAACTTGGCGAAGGTTCGCAACGTGTGCACGTCCCAATAGGTCCAGTCCTGGCCGACGCTGGAGCCACGGCGGCTGTAATGGATCAGATTGCCTTCAGCATCGACCAGAGGCAGGCCTCCCCAACTGCTGCCGTTGGAATTGCTCTTGTTGTCAGAAACACCCAGCGTGAGCGTATCTGCGTCACTCAAGTCGAAAGCCAGCATGCCGCTGAGGACGTTCTTCTCGCGTGAATAACGATCAAGATAGGAATTGCCGGTTTCGTTGGCATAGATAAAGCGACCGCGCACGCTACCTGCGTCGTTCAGCGGGCCAGACACGTCGACATCGACCCGACGGGTGTCCCATGAACCGGCCGACACCTTCAATTGGGCCTGGGGTGTGGCCGTCGGGCGTTTGCGGATAAAGTTGACCGTGGCCGAAGGGTTGCCCGTGCCGCTCATCAACCCGTTGGCGCCATGCAGAATATCGACCTGCTGGTACTCTGCCATGTCCAGATCGCCGTTGAGCAAGCCCGCGCTAAACGGCGCACCCATGCCGTCGTACTCAAAGTTACTAATATCGAAACCACGTGAGGTGAAGTTGGTGCGGTCTGTTTCATATTGCTCGATAGTCACCGAGGGCGCGCTGCGCAATGCATCCTTGACGCTATTGAGGTTGAAATCATTCAACTGCTCGCGTGACAACGTGGTCACGCCCTGCGGAGTTTCCTTGGCCGTCAGGCCCATTCGCGTGGTACTGCTGTCGACAGGTTGTTGGTAGTCGCTCGGCGATATCTCGCTTTCGGCACTGGCCTGAACTTCAGTTTTGGGCAGGGTTAACGCGTCGGCGTGGGCAGCAGGCGCTGCAGCCCATGCGGCGGCCAGCAGGGCTGAGACAGGCAGAATTGATTTCAAAATAACGGATCCATAAGTGCAAATGCGCCTGAATACTATTTGAGATCAATTATCAGGTAAAGCGTCAAGCACTCAAAATGTAACATTTCATGAACCGATTACCTTGCAGCAATGCGATAAGCACAACGCCTTGCCCCCAGTTGGATGTGCTCCACGCGCTCGACTTTCGCCTGTAGCACCTGCTCGAACACTTGCAATTCCGCCCGGCAAAACCCCTGGCATGCCGTGGCAGCCGCGCAGATCGGGCAGTGGTTTTCCACCAGTATCAGGGCGCCATCCGGTTGCTCGCTGCATTGGGCCATGTAGCCTTCGCGGCTGCGTAACTGCGCCAGTCGCTCGACTCGCGCTTTAAGGCCCACCACACCTTGCATTTCGCGCTCATACAGCGCCTGGGTCTGACGCTCACGGACGTCGATCAAACGCTCAATCGCGTCTTCACCAAAGGTTTCGCGCACGGTCTGCAACAGCTGCACCGTCAGTTCTGAATGCGTGTCCGGAAAACGCGCATGCCCCGCTGCGGTCAAGTGCCAGACCTGCGTCGGGCGCCCGACACCACGCACCTCTGCCTTGGCCTCTGCCAAACCGCTGGCCGCCAGCTTGACCAATTGTTGTCGCGCCGCCTCCCCGGTGGTGCCCAAATACTCGCCCGCATCACTGGCCAGTTGTGGCCCGCGTGTTTTGAGCAGGTGTAAAAGGCGATCCGCCGGAGATGACGACGCCGAATATTCCAAGTCATTTCTTGACAAAATAAAGAGCCCCACAGCAATATTCAAAGCAATTGCTTGGCAAATTAACCCAGCTCCACGTTTCATGCAATTCGCCGAGCGTTCACAGGCAGTCGCCGCACAAGGAAACATCCATGCAAGCCCAAGACAGCAGTTGGGGAGAATTACTCCTCGGCAAGAACGCCACCCGCTCCATCGCCCTCTCGGGTGGCATTGCGCTTTATGCCACCAACACCTATATCGCCACGACGATTTTGCCGTCGGTGGTCGCCGAAATCGGCGGGTTGGAACTCTATGCCTGGAGCACCACGCTGTACGTGGTGGCCTCTATCCTGGGCTCTGCACTGACGTCCAAATTGCTCCAGCACACCGGCCCGCGCCTGGCGTATACCATCGCCACCTTGATATTTATGGTCGGCGTGCTGATCTGCGCATTGGCGCCGAGCATGCCGGTGATGCTGGCGGGGCGCTTGATTCAAGGGCTGGGCGGTGGCGTGCTGCTGGCCTTGTGTTACTCGATGATTCAACTGGTGTTTGAAGAGCGTCTGTGGCCGCGTGCCATGGCACTGGTGTCAGGTATGTGGGGTGTCGCGACGTTGGTCGGGCCTGCGGTGGGGGGTGTATTTGCCGAAATGGATGCCTGGCGCATGGCCTTTGGTGTCATGGTCCCGGTGAGCCTTGCCTATATCGCCTTAACTCACCGCGCCTTGCCGCCTCGCGACAGTGAAGCCGTTGCGTCTACGCGCCTGCCGGTTGTGCAACTGGTGCTGCTGGCCGCTGCCGTGCTGGCCGTGTGTGCAGGCAGTGTCTCGTCGCTGCCAAGCTGGAACGTGCTGGGTATCGCCGTCTGCGCGGTACTGGTATTCATGCTGATCCGCTACGAATCCAGCGCCACGGTACGCCTGCTGCCTAAAGACGCGTTCAGGTTCAGTACCCCGCTTTGCGCGCTTTACGCGACCACTTGCCTGCTGGTGATCGGGATGAGCAGCGAAATTTTCATGCCGTATTTTCTGCAGCACTTGCATGGTCAGTCGCCGTTGGCTGCCGGCTACATGACGGCGTTAATGGCGGCGGGCTGGACCGTCTCGGAAATCCTCAGCTCCGGCTGGACAGGTCGAGGCCCACAGCGCGCCATCCTTGCGGGGCCGCTGTTTATCGTGATTGGCCTGGTAATGCTGGCAATCACCACGCCCATGGCGGGCCTGGGTGAATGGATGCAACTGGCGCCGATCTGTCTCGGGCTGTTCCTGGTGGGATTTGGCATCGGCCTGGGCTGGCCGCACCTGCTGACGCGCATCTTGCAGGTGGCGTCGGAACAAGACAAAGACACCGCGGCTGCCTCGATCACCACATTGCAATTGTTCGCCATGGCCATGGGCGCAGCATTGGCCGGGGTGATTTCCAACGTGGCGGGCATTAATGACGCGACGGGCGATGCCGGCATCGCCAATGCGGCACTGTGGTTGTTCGGACTGTTTACCGTGGCACCAGTGTTGGCGCTGGTTATGGCTCGGCGGGCTGTGCGCAGTTAACAGATGCTCAAAAGATCGTTCAGATCGGCAGGCGCCCCCTGGACGGGTAGCATTGTTTTGTGGGAGCGGGCTTGCTCGCGATGGAGTCAACAAGGTGTTACAGATACACCGAGTTGCCTGCATCGCGAGCAAGCCCGCTCCCACTGGGGATGAAGTGCGTTTTGCAGTCTGCGAAAAGTCACTAAATACGCATACAATTGCCAGCACCTCCGCACTTAAGGCAAGCCGGTCAATTCATGGCGCTCGACCCTCTCACTTTATTGACCCTGACCATCGCGCTGGCCGCTGCCGCCGCACTCTATCTGGCCATTGAATGGCGCAGCGTCCGAGAATCCTCGCTGCTGTTGTGGAGTGCAGGTTTTGCCACCATCGCCATAGGCTCATCCCTTGCGCTGTTACGCAGTATCGGACTGCTGCTCATCGGTATCTGGTTTGCCAACGGCTTGCTGGTGGTGGCCCACTGGCTGTTTCTGCTGGGTGTTGCGCGCTTCACACAAGTGCGTTTGTCGCGCAGTTGGTACCTTATTTTTGCGATCTGGCCCGTGCTGTTGCTTATCCCGAATGAGCCGTCATGGTCCAGGGTCATGTTGCTGGTTAATTCGCTGTTGGTCGCGCTCCTGGCACTCAAGGCCAGCTGGTTGTTGCGCCCCCACGGCAAGTCGTTGAGCGTGGGCGCCGTGCAGTTGCGCTATGTACTGCTGATCCACGGGGTGTTTTATCTCATCAAAGCGCTGATTGCAGTGCTTCCGGGCGAGTTTATTGACTTGGCCGCGTTTCGCGGCGAAATCATTCAGATCTCGCTGGTAGAAGGCGCAATGGCGATCATGCTGATCGCCTTGTCGATGACCGGAACCGAACGCTATCGACGCGAAAAACAGATCGCCCGCCTCGCCGCCCGCGATCCATTGACCGCCCTGTACAACCGCCGAGCCCTCGAAATGCGCGCGCCGCCCTTGCTGAACGGCGTCTCAGCCGAACGACCTGGGGCTTTGCTGCTGATCGACATCGACAACTTCAAACTGATCAACGACCTGTTTGGCCATACGGCAGGCGACCGGCTATTGATCTCCCTGAGCGAAATGATTCGTGCGGTACTGCCCAAAGACGCACTGGCAGCCCGGCTGGGCGGCGATGAGTTCGTGATCCTGTTGAGCAACGCCTCAAGCGAGCGCATTGAAGCGCTGGCCAGCGTCCTGCGCGAGCCGTTTTACCTCGCCACTTCACAAACCTTCGCCACCCCGCAAGCGGTAACGCTGAGTATCGGCGCCGAACTCTTCGACCGCCCACCTGCCAGCCTCAGCCAATTGATCGAACTGGGTGACGCCGCGCTCTACGCCTCCAAACGCGGGGGGCGTAACAGTTTGCGCTTGGTGGACAGGACCACGGCTAATCAATTGTAAAAAACAGCTTAACTACGGGTCTGTGCACTTGAAACTGTACGTTTCAAATTGACGCTGGCTTCAGATTGTCCGGGCATCAGATATCACTGACGGGCAAATCTGAGGCCAGATGTTTGGCAATGACTTGCGAAAAGCCTTGAGCATTAAAACATTCACCCAATGGCAATTATCCAACACTGTTCTTTCGTGGCTTTCTTTTAACATCATTGCGTATGCCTTGCCGGACAGCATCACCCAGAAATAGCACCTGGGTGATTGCTACCTGCACATGGCCCGCCAGCTCTTGTCTGGCGGGCTTTTTTGTCAATGGCACCCGTTCTGCACTCAAGGCTTTACCAGTCAATACGGTCAATTTCTTCTCTGCTCATCGCGCGCCAATCAGTTTCCAGGATGCCGTAGTCATTTCGTGCAGACATGAGGGCCTGATCCAGTGAGAACATGAGGTGATCGCCGTCTATCTGCCGGGCCAGGTAATCAATGAAACGAATCTCCATATAGACAGGCGAGTCTTCCCCTTCAACAGTGAGACCAAACAACACAATAGCCGTCACATTGGGTCGCCCCTCACAGGGGTGGCGTACATTCGCGAAAAGGTATAAAGGCGTTTGTGTCATGTGAAAGCTCATAACGGGATAATTGCGGACCATAGTCATGCACACAGTAGAGGCCGGCAAGTCTGCACAATAGAACTCACATTTGACACGATGGTCGGATAGTTCGCTTCCACAGTTTGAAAACGGGTTGATGCACTAAGGCAGGCGCTTGCAAAAACCAGCGGCAAACCGTGTACACCCACTTTCTGAGGTCGTTATTGATGACAATCACTAAGCGCTGGCGCAGCGTGGCCGAGCGGGCATCGGAGGACTTGTTCGCATGGTCGTCTTTTGTCGCGCAAACCGAATTCTTGTGGCAAAACACTGCGTTGGTCGAGGACGGTGATGCCTGGCAACGCGTCTGGTTTGAACTGGAAATCTTGAACGGGCTTGCACTGGCAGAATGGGATGATCAGGGACGGCCTGATGATTGGTCAAACAGCTGGGCTGCCGGGTATCGACAAGAGGCTGCTGCCCTGACAATTGAGCTGGTAAGCTTGCTCGCACCCTAAACGCCACTCAGGGCGTTACGACTAAAACCGACACCCCATACACGCCTGAAGCTAGCCTTATTCATCCAGATGCGGCTCAAGCCAGGCATCTATATAAGGTGCTTTGTGCGAGAGGTATTCGCCAATCCCTCCCCGACTGCTGGCCTCCAGCTGTAGCTTTACATCCTGATATTGCTGGCGGATGTTGTCGTTTACTCGCAACAGGTCGCGAAAGCGCAGCATGCGGTCTATCTGCGCATGAAGAGGCCAGCCATTTTACGGCGCTGAAGTGGCTGAATTATGACGGCGTGCGGCGCAGTAATCATTGAGATGCGCGCCCGCCCGCGTTTAGAGTGGCGCTCTCCTCGTCTGGAAGTGTGTGCCAATGGATAACCTCTTGCTCGGCAGTTGCCTGTGCGGCGCTGTCCACTATCAAACGTGTACGCCGCCCAAGGTGGTTTCACACTGTCATTGCAGCCAATGCCGCAAAGGACACGGGGCCGCCTTTGCCAGCTTTTTTAATGTGCTGCGTAACGATCTTGAATTGACCCGCGGTGCTGAAAGTCTCAAGTCATTTGAGTCTTCAGAGTCGGTCTTGCGTCAGTTCTGCGGCGAGTGCGGTTCATCCTTGTTTTGGTCAACTTCAAAAGGGCCCTACGCCGACTGGATCTCAATCGCCATGGGTACCCTCGACACGCCCGTCACCGGCGCTAAACAAAAGCATATCTGTGTGGCGTCAAAGGCCTCGTGGCATGACATTAGCGATCATTGGCCGCAACATCCGTAACGTCAATGGATCAAAGCCGAGACAAGGAAGACCTTATGGCGTTAACGCCTGACAAGCATATTGTGATTATCGGTGCAGGGATCGTCGGCGCCTCGTTGGCGTACCACCTGGCTGATAAAGGGGCAAAGGTCACTGTTGTTGAAGCGGCCGAGATTGCGTCAGGGGTGACCGCAACCTCGTTCGCCTGGATCAACACCACGCACGGTGAACCGGACCCTATAGCGCAACTGCGCCGCGAAGCCATCAAGGAATACCACCGCCTTGAAGCGCAACTGCCAGCGCTGAACATACGCTGGACGGGCGCTTTGTCGTATGGCGAGGGGCAGAGTGAAGTGTCGCCTGCTCACGCTCAGTTGCTGAGCCGATCACAGATTCTCGCCCTTGAACCGAACCTCAAGCAGCCACCACAACAGGCGGTGTATGTGGCGCAAGAAGGCGCACTGGACGCTGTCGCAGCCACCCACGCATTGATCGCAGGCGCTCAGGCGAACGGGGCAAAAGTGCTCACGCAAACCCGCGTGCTGGGCTTTAAAACCCTGCACGGCACAGTGACAGCGATTGAAACCTCAAACGGCACATTAGTGGCTGATACCGTGGTATTGGCAGCCGGGACCGGCATTGCCGAGCTGACTCAGATGCTCAACAGCCCCCTCCCTGTGCAAGCTTCACCTTGCATTTTTATCCGCTACACGGCGCAGCCTGGTCTGGTGCAGACAATCATTTCCAACTCAGCGATGGAAGTCAGACAAGCTGCGGATGGAACGTTGCTGGCGGCAGAAGATTATCTGGACGACAGCGCCGAGAACCAGCCGTCCGCTGTGGCGCAGCGGACGACCAAGGCCATCGAAAGCGAGCTTGAAGGCGCGGCTTTATCAGAGCCGGAGTTGGCATGTGTGGGGCTCAGGCCGATATCGATCGATCGTCTGCCCATCGTCGGCTATTTGCCCAACGTCAGCGGTGTGTATGTGTGCACCCTGCACCCCGGCGTTGCACTGGCGGCCATAGTCGGCCGCCTGGTGAGTGAAGAAATTCTTGATGCCAAGTTGAGCGATGCGCTCACAGCGTGTCGGCCTGACCGGTTCTGTCTGGACACGCCTGCCCGGCACGAGCGACCGTGATCTTCGACGCCGCGCCGTCGCGAGGCTTTACGGCTGCTGCGTAGCCGGACGTAGCCTCGCAAAGCTCGTCAACTGCTACAAGTGTGCGTGCCTTTAAAACTAAGTATCTGTCCGTTTTGCTGAAGCTGTTGGCCGGGAGGCCCTGCGCACGGTTGCTAAGCTGGCTTCCCCTTAACCAAGTGAAGTCACCCCCCTATGCAGGACATTTCTCGCCAAATAGCCCCCGCCCTCAGCTTTAACGGTGGGTTCGTAGACACCATCGGGTTTATTGCGCTGCAAGGGCTTTTTACTGCTCACGTCACCGGAAACTTTGTCACCTTGGGGGTCAGTATTGTTCAAGGCACGTCCGGCATTATCGGCAAGCTGATGGCATTACCGGTGTTCGCCCTTGTCGTCGGCCTGACTCACCTCGCCGCGTGCGCGCTACACCGCAGAAACCTGGCTTCACTGCATATTTTGCTGGCAGCTTATGTGTTGTTGCTGTCGGCGTTTGGAGGGCTGGCCGTGTGGTTTGGGCCCTTCAGCGACCCGGATTCTGCCATGGCACTCACCACCGGAATGGTCGGCGTGGCAGCCATGGCCATACAAAACACATTGTCGCGTCAACATCTGAAAGCCGCGCCACCGACCACCCTGATGACGGGCAATGTCACCCAGTTGGCGATCGACATTTTCACCCTGCTAACAGAGCGCAACGCCCCGGAGCGAGCCCGTGTGCGGACTCGCATGGCGCCTATTGCCGTGAACCTGACCGGCTTCACGGCGGGTTGCTTAAGCGCCGCCCTGCTTTACCTGTCCATCGGGCTGTGGAGCCTGCTGGTGCCCATCATTGCCGCGATGTGGGTGTGCTTGAAATCACACCGTGCGGCCACGGCATAATCCGTTACGAGGCTTGCGTTGGGTCAACCGCAGAACCGACTCCGGTTGTCCCACACGGCGGCTGATGTTGAAAGCAAGATCCGCGCAGTGCTTGAACCTAAGAGGGTCGAATTGACTGCATCGATGCGAGTCAAACTCAGCAACCGCTCAACGCCACCTGCGGACGCTCGCCGACGAAGAAAAACGGCCGTAGGCGCACGCCCACACTGTTGCCCAGAAAAGCCGCTACCAGCCACACCCAGCCATGCAGACTGCCTGAGGCTATGCCGCTGAAGTACGCACCGATGTTGCAGCCGTAGGCCAGACGCGAGCCGTAGCCGAGCAGCAGACCACCGATCACCGCCGCGAAAAGCGAGCGAGCGGGAATTTTCAGGCTCGGTGCAAAGCGACCGGCCAGCCCCGCAGCCAGCAGCGCGCCGAGGATGATGCCGATATCCATGACGCTGGTGATGTCTTCCCACACCGGTGCCGCCAGCGCCTTGGCATTGCTCGGCACTTGCCAGAAGCCCCAACTGCTGACATCTACGCCCAACCCGCTCACCGCCTTGGCGCCCCACAGAGCGAACGCTGAGGTGATGCCCCACGGGCGACCGGCCAAAGCCAGCGTGGCGTAATTGAGCAAGGCCAGGCCAATCGCGCCCCAGACCAATGGCCATGGCCCGCGCAGAAACCGGCGCAGCCCTTGGTGTTCGCTGGTCACACCCGCTTCAAGCTGCCCATGACGGGCTTTTTCGAGACGCACGGTAACCGCCGCAATCACCCCGAAAATGGCCAGGCTCAGCAGCAGCGCTGGCACGACCCCCAAACTTTTGACGATGGAGGTGGCCGGCAGCGAAGGCAGGGCAAACCACCAGTCGGCGTGATGGGTGGCGATGACCGAGCCACAGATGAAAAAGAACAGTGTCACCAGCATTCGCGCATTACCACCGCCGACTGTGAACAAGGTGCCGGAGGCGCAGCCGCCCCCCAACTGCATGCCGATGCCGAAAATAAACGCACCGAACACTACAGATACACCCACTGGCGCGACCAGCCCGACCACGGGCTGACCGAACAGCGTGCCGGAGCCCAGTGCCGGGAAAAACAGCAGTACGGCCACCGACAGCATGATCATTTGCGCGCGCAAGCCGGCACCGCGCCGGTCATTGATAAACACCCGCCAGGCCGAGGTAAAGCCAAAAGCCGCGTGATACAGCGTTAAACCCAGTGCAGCGCCCACCACCAGCAATAACACTTGGCGTGAACCCACCGTGTTTTGCAGGAACGCTGCGCCCAGCAACAGCAAGATAAAAGCCACCAGCGGCGCAAACGACTTGCGCTCCGGTGCGATAGACAGAGAACGGCTCATTAAGAATCTCGGTTTGTTTGATTTGAAGATGTGCGAAGGCGGCCAGTATAAACCGTGAACGTATGTGCACTGTTGTTGATTGACGGGTTGCACGTAGCCTTCTTCCTACAGGGTGCTTGTGCGAAAAGTCTCTATTTAGCCAACACACTGAAAATGGCCTAACTATGTCCTTTGTCATTCGTTTGAAGCACTGACAACTTCAAAAAACCTGACAAGGAATCCGTTGCAATGCGTGCTCCCCTCACCCGCTCCGTCACGTTAGCCCTCGGCCTTATCAGCAGTTCGCATTTATTGGCCGACACTGAGGCCTTGGATGAAGCTGAGACAAAACCTTCCGGCATGGAACTCGCAAGCACCCGCATCAGCGCCCAAGGACTGGGTTCGACGACTGAAGACACCGGTTCCTATACCACCGGCTCGACCAACACCGCGACCAAACTCAACTTGAGCATTCGCGAAACGCCACAGTCGATCTCGGTGGTTACCCGCCAGGAAATGAATGACTTCAACCTCAATACCCTCACTGAAGCCATGCGTCATACCACCGGCGTGGTGGTGCAACACAACGACTCGGACCGGGTCAGCTATTCGTCACGCGGCTATACCATCAATAACTTCCAGATTGATGGAATGCTCAACACCTTCAGCTACATGAAGACTGACGCCGACACCATCATCTACGACCGCATTGAAGTGGTCCGCGGCGCCACCGGCCTGACCACCGGCGCAGGCGATCCGTCGGGGACCATCAACATGATCCGCAAACGCCCGACCCACGAACTGGCGGCCACGGCCGGAGTCAGCGGCGGCAGCTATGACAACTACTACAGTTACGTCGATGTGGGGGGACCACTGGGGTTCGACGGGCGTTTGCGCGGCCGCACCGTACTGGCCTACCGAGACAGCAAGTCGTTTCGCGATAATTACGCGCTAAAGCGTGAAGTAGCTTACGGAATTCTGGAGGCCGACCTCACCGACAACACCACCGTAGCCGTCGGTTACGACTATCAGGACAAGCAGGTTCGCGGCTCCTCCTGGGGCACAACGCCCTATTGGACCGGTACTGGCGAAAAGGCCAACCTGGGGCGTTCGACCAATTATGCGACGCCCTGGAGCTCCTGGCCGAAGAAGGACAAAACCGCCTTCGCCACCCTCGACCAGCAGTTGTTCGATAACTGGCGCCTGAAAGCCGCTTATACCCACCGTTCCAGCGATTCCGAAGGCAAGGTGTATTACGCCGGTGGCGGCTTCCCGAACGCAGATGGCACCGGCATGTCCGCCTATAGCAGCCACTTTGCCGGTGACGAAACCATGACGGCGATCGACGTTAACCTATCGGGCACTTACGCCCTGCTGGGGCGTGATCATGAATTAATGGTCGGTTACGGCGAAGCCAAGTACGACAATACCTCGCCGCTCTTTATTGGTTTAAACCCTGAGGGCTACGATAGAGTGCCTGACTGGGGTGATATGGGCGCCATCCCGAAATACCGCGACCTTGACAGCGGTATCGACAGCAACCACAGCACCGTCAAACAGAAGTCCGGCTACCTGGCCACGCGCTTTAACCTCACCGATCAGTGGCACGCCGTGCTCGGCACACGTTATGGCAGCTGGAAAAGCTCAAACGTTGACCGCGAATTCGACGATAAAGCACCTGGCGGTGTCAGCTACGATAAAGTCGTGCAGACCCACAACGACATGATCACCCCCTATGCTGGCTTACTGTATGACTTCACTGAAGAGTTAACGGCCTATGTCAGCTATACCGACATTTTCAAGCCTTCTACCAATAAAGATGTCAGCGGCTCGTACCTTATGCCCGTGGTCGGCAGCGTCTATGAGGTGGGGCTCAAAGGTAGCTTCCTGGAGGAACGCTTGAACCTGACGAGCGCGGTGTTCTGGAGCAAGCAGGATAACGTGCCAGAGATCGATAGCTCCGTGCCGCGCGGCCCGAATGGTGAGAACTATTACACTTCCGGGGGCAAGGGCAACAAAGTCAAAGGCTTTGAAGTTGAGCTGGCCGGTGAAGTGATGCGCGACTGGAACATGATGGCGGGCTACACCTATACCCACTCGCTTAACGCCGACGGCAAACGCATCAATACGGCCTCACCGTTGAACCTGGTCAAGGTATCGACTACCTACAAACTCCCGGGTGAATGGAGCGCGATGACCGTGGGGGCAGCCGTTAACTGGCAGAGCGATATCTACCGTGCCGCCCGTCGCCCCGACGGGACGACAGATGCAAAAGGCAATCCGAACACCTTCAAGGAAAACATTACCCAGAAGTCCTATACCCTCCTCGACCTGATGGCACGCTACGAGTTTGATACCCACGTCTCGGCAACGTTGAACGTCAAAAACGTGCTGGACCAGAAGTACTACGACAACGTCGGCTTCTATAACGGCGTGTTCTGGGGCGAGCCAAGAACCGTCAGCCTGGGCCTGGAGTGGAAGCTGTAACACCAACCATCCAGCCTGTAGGAGCGAGCTTGCCTCGCGATCTTTTGATCTGTTGAACAAAACATAAGATCAAAAGATCGCGAGACAAGCTCGCTCCTACACCAATCAACATTCTTTGATCTGTTCCCACAACTGCGCCACCTGCTCGGCACTGCTGGCCTTGACCCGCGCCAGGTCGACGGGATAGTCGACGCCAGGGTTTTCAACGAAACGGGTGGCGGTGAACTGACCATTGCTGGCCCGTACGATGTAGCCGGTGTCGCGGCACTGCTGCGAAGCCAGAAACACCACGCCGGGTGTGACCCATTCCGGCTTGAGGTTGACCGGTGCTTCGGTCAGGCCCCACATTCTGGTTTTTGCCACCGGCGACACAGCGTTAACCAAAATCCCGTCGACCATTCCCTCCATGCTCAGGGCATTCATGACGCCCAGTTGCGCCATTTTGCCTGCCGCGTAAGCCACCAGCCCCGGCTGTGCATAGGGCTGGTACATGGCCCGGTCCGAGGTGGTCAGGACCACCCGCGCGGCTGGCGATTGCCGCAGGTGTTGCCAGGCATGTTTGCACAACCAGACAGGCGCGTAGACATTGATATCCAGTGCCCGCTCGATAAAAGCCACCTCGGCCTCTTCTATCCGCTGATAACCGACCCAACCCGCGTTGTGAATCACGATATCCAGTTGCCCAAACGTGTCGACCGCCGCCGCGACCAATTGCTCGCACCCACGCTCGCTGGCAAGGTCGGTGTGGTGACCCAGCACGCTGTAACCTTCGGCCTCAAGCGCACGTGCCGCCTCGTAGGCAATCGAGGCATCGGCACCTTCGCCCAGCGTATCCGCGCCAATATCGCTGATCACCACATTGGCGCCCAACCTTGCCAGTTCGCAGGCGTAGCTCAGACCCAAACCTTGACCAGCGCCCGTTACAATTGCGGTTTTGCCTGCAAAGTCCACAGTTGACTCCTCTTGATCACTGCCCTCACCTTAACCCTGCCTTAGAGGCTTGTTTAATACTGTTCAAGCGCGAAGTTGATACGCTGCGCCTATCACAGTTCAAAGGAAGGAACGGACACCATGATCGAGACCCGTCTGCTCAAGCAGTTCATTGCCGTTGCCGAAGAATTGCACTTCCACAACGCCGCCAAGCGCCTGCACATGGCCCAGCCTGCACTCAGCCAGGCGATTAACCGCCTGGAAGACAAACTGGGGATCAGCCTGCTGACACGCAGCAAACGTGAAGTGCGACTGACGCCTGCGGGCAGCGCCTTTCTGGACACGGCCTACAGCACCCTCAACACGCTGGAATCCGGTGCCGAGCATGCGCGCTTGGTGGCACAAGGCATCGCTGGCAAACTCACGGTCACCACCGTGTCCATTGCCCACTACACGCCGCTGCTCAATGCACTGCGAGCGTTTCGCGATACCTTCCCCAACGTTCAGTTGACCCTCAAGGAAATGCCCTCAGCCAGCCAGGCCCAAGCGATCTCGCACGCTGAAGCGGACATCGCCTTTATGCGTAAACAGCCTTTTGACACGCCCAATTTGCAGTCGCGCTTGCTGTTTGAAGAGGCAATCGTCATGGCCTTGCCCGCCGATCACGCCAAAGCCCATGCCGCCGACATCGACCTGCGTGACTTCGCAGATGAAGCGTTTGTCTTCACTCCCGAAGTGCTGGGCAGCGGTTATCACCGACAACTGATTGCCCTGTGCGACGCCGCGGGTTTTTACCCGAAGGTGGTGCAGGAAGCGGCACAACTCCACACCGTGATCGGCCTGGTTGCCTGTGGCTTCGGTGTGGCGTTGGTGCCGGCCTCCATTGCCCGTTCGTTTACGCAAGACAACGTGGTGTTTCGGAGCATTTTGCCGGTGGCGCAATCACGCAACCCCGGCATTGGCCTCTATGTGGGCTGGCATGCCCACAACGTTTCACCGCTGGTTGAGCGCTTTATGTCGATATTGGATCTGAATGTAGCGCTCAAGGATGTGTCGACAGCGCCGGGGAGCCATGCGGTTCAGCAAACGATTCCCGATAACTCGCCGGGCTGAAAATGCGGGTTAACAGCAGCATCGCTATAACCCCGACAATCAACACCCACCAGGCGCTGACAAAGCTGCCCGTGAGTTCTCGCAACCAGCCGGTCAACCAGGGCGAGACCGCGTTGATGAGAAACCCCACCCCTTGCACAAACGCCGCCAACTGCCCGGCTGCACGAGGTTCCCGGCAATGGTCAAGGGTCAGGATCAGGCTTAGGGCAAAACAAGCGCCCAGACCAAAGCCGATCAACGCCACCCAGATATGCGGCGACTCAAGCGGCCACATCACCAGACCGAAAAACCCAAATGCCTGCGCAGCAAGGCTGAGGGCCAAAAACGGGCGTCTGTCGCGACTGCGCTGCGCCAGAGCAGGCATCACCAACGCGGCCAGCACCTGAAACACGGTCATGAACGCCAGCAGCGAACCGCTTTGGGTCGCGCTCCAGTCCATTTGCAGGTAATACGCCGGCAGCCAGGCAACCATGCTCATGTAACCGCAATTAACCAGCCCGAAGTACAGCGCCAACAGCCAGGCCCTGCGTTTGCGCCATGGCTGCGCAGACGCGCCGTGAGTGCGCGCAGTCAGCCCGGCAAAAGGCAACAGCCACCACATCAATAGCGCCGCCAGCGCGGGCAACAACCACACGCCGAGCCCGGCCTGCCACTGGCTGAAATGCCCGGCCACCACCGGGCTGAGCAACGCGGCCAAACCGCCACCTCCCATCAACGAGGCCGAATACACCCCCAAAGCCAGCGCCACTTGCCCCTGAAATTGGCGCTTGATCAGCGCCGGCACCAATGCCTGAATCAACGCTACACCGGCGCCGCCCAGCAAGGCCGTGATGAGCAACACTTCAGCCTGATGCCCCAGCAGGCGCCACAGGCACGCGCCCAGAATCATCAGCAGGCCCAACGCCACGCCCCGTCGCTCGCCCAAACGGGCTTCTATGCGCACCCCGAGCAAGGCCACCAGCCCCATGCAAATCACCGGCAGGCTGGTCAGCCAGGCGCTGCTTTGAAAGCTCATGCCGGTGTCGCCACGAATCTGCATCAACAATGGGCTGATGGAACTCAAAATCGGCCGCAAGTTAAGCCCCAATGCGATGATCAGGGCCCAACTTGCCAGGCTGCGCAGACGGGTTTTAGTGAGCGGCATGGCGCGCCTGCCAGTTTTCATAGACCTCAACCATTGCGGGCTGCGGCAGATGTTGCACGTTCAGGCGCTGCTCGCTCAATGGCAACGCCAGTTGCTGGTAGATCGCCGCCGTAGACAAACCAAACGGTTCACCCAGTTCGTTTGCTGCGCCATACACGGCACGGCTCACACCGCACAGGTACATGGCGGCCAGGCACATCGGGCACGGCTGGCCACTGGCGTAGATCACGCACCCGTCCAGACGCGAGCCCAGGTGCTGGCTGGCACGGCGGATGGTCAGCAATTCCGCGTGGGCGGTCGGGTCTTGGTCGAGATGAATTTCGTTAACCGCCTCGACAATTACTTTACCGTCCTTGACCAGTACTGCGCCAAAAGGTCGTCCACCCTCGGCAACGTTGATGCGCGCCAGTTCCACCGCGCGTTGCAGGTAATCTTGATCGTTATTCATGAACACTCCCGTGCAGGTCATTCACTGGGCGCCAGCGTCACGCAGCAACTTGGCCGTTGCGCTCTGACCGCGCTGCTCTGCCTGATACAACGGGCTGTGACCCTCGTTGTCCGGCAGGTTGAGATCTGCGCCCGCCTGAATCAGTTGGGCAACAATCTGCTGATGAGCCGGGCCACCATCGGACAGTACGATGGCTTCCATCAAACAGGTCCAGCCCAGTCGATTGACATGGTTAACGTCGACCCCGGCGGCAATCAACAAGCGTACGGTTTCAACATGGCCGCGCTCACACGCGGGAATCAACGCGGTGCCGCCGTAACGGTTGGTGCTTTTCAGGTCCGCGCCATGGGCCAGCGTCAACTTGAGGATGTCGTTGTAACCACTGGCACCCGCCAGCAAATAGGCGCTGTCGTGCATCAGGTTTTTCTGATTGACGTCGGCGCCCGCCGCTATCAAGGCGCGGGCGATCTCAACGTTGTTGCGCTGGGTCGCCAGCAGCAGCGCGCTACTGCCGTCCGGCGCCTGTGCCTTCAGATCCGCACCGCCGGTGATCAATTGCTGCACGTGGGTCACTTCACCACTACGCACCGCATCCAACAGACTTTTCTCGTTAGCCATCACTCCTCCCATCATTAATATCCCGACCGCTAGAAGGCCGGATTTAAACGTCAGGCGACTCATGGTCACTTTCTCTCTGCAGATTCAATGAAGAACGAGTATGGTCAGCCAGACAGGTATTCTGAAATTAAATATAACCATGCCTTTCAGTGGCAATTCGAATGGTGACGTGTATGTTCGATCCCGTGTTGTTGCGCAGTTTTGTTGCCGTGGTGGAGTGCGCCAATTTCACTCGGGCAGCGCAGCGGCTGCATTTGACTCAGTCCACGGTCAGCCAGCAGATTCGTCGCCTTGAAGACAACCTTGGCTGCACACTGCTCGATCGCGATCAACGCCACGTCATTGCCACGGCTGAGGGCGAGCGCTTGCTGGCCTATGCGCGGCGCATTCTGACGCTCCATGAAGAAGCCCGTGAGGCCATGTTCAACCAACAAAGCGAAGGCGTATTGCGTTTGGGGGTGCCGGAAGATTTCGCCGCAGACCGTTTGATGCCGTTGCTGTCGAGCTTCGGCCTGGAGCATCCGGGTGTGCGTCTGGAAGTCACCAGCGGCTTGGGCCCCGACTTGCAGCGGCTATTTCGCCGGGGTGAGTTTGAGGTGTTGCTGGTCAAGCAGATGGGCCAGAACGATGATTGCCTGGCGAGTTGGCCAGAACCTTTGTGCTGGGTCGACAGCCGCTCCCAGCCAGCGCTGGGGCGTGATCCGTTGCCGCTGGTGACCTTCCCCGCAGGCGGCTTGTACCGCAATGAAATGCTGAACCACCTGGAAATGGGCGGCTGGCACTGGCGCATCAGTTATTCGAGCGCCAGCCTGGCCAGTGTTTGCTCAGCAGTGGCCGCGGGTTTGGGCGTCAGTTTGCTCCCGCGGCGGGTCATCACCGCAGGCCATCAAGTGCTCGACGCCAGCAGCGGCCTGCCAGATATCCAGGGCGTGTATTTGGCGCTCTATGCTCAGGGCGGGCTGAGCTACGCTGGCAAAGTGTTGCAGGAGCAATTGCTTAATCTGTGCGCAGGTTTGGGACAGACAGGGTGACCGCAGGCTCGGGCTATTAGGCGATCCTTCGGCTCGCATCGCAGCCTCGTGCCTCGTCAGCGACTACAAGCGGGCTGGGGGACGGGGCTTATCACGCTGCCATCGCGAGCGGTGATGCATAATTCCCCGCGCCAAAACTCGGCGAGAAAGACTTCTTCAGTTTCAAGCCCCAGTTCTTTGATTTTGTCATCCAGCCATTGCGGATCATGGCCGATGGAGGTCAGTTGATCGAGTCGCGCCTCACCGTTAAACATGACGATCACCGACGGCATGTCGCGTTCATCGCAAATGACCGTCAACTCGCCACCCGGCTCAATTTGCGCGTAGTAGACCTGCTGGAAAGCACACGCCCCCTGAGCATGTAACTGCGAGGCTAGCCGCAAGATGTCTATCTTGTGTTTATTATCGACCAGATTTTCAACAATGAACTTTCCGTTCTTGATGATCGGTATAGGGCTACCGATCGCAAAACCACGCAGCACCTGGATATGTTTAGTGGCGGTATTCAGTATGTAGATCAACAACACACCTAATAACAGCACCAGCAAATATTGTTTAAAGGGAATGGTATCGCTATAAATAACACCCCCAATAATACCGCCCAGAATAAAGTTGCCAATCAGGTCGATCGCTGTCATTTGCGACAGTTGGGTCCGGCCTGACATATACATGTGAGTTGCAATAATCGCGAACCCCGCCACGAATTTCGCCAGTACCCATGCGTAATACTCCATACCACTCCCTTATCAATCACTTTGCGCAATGTCCAATGCGCACCAGCGTAGCAGGTTTGAAATCCACGAGACAAAATCAATAGCCTTGCGTCTGCCGGGCATCCTTACAGGCCGTGAGCTGGTAATTAATCAGGCTGTACAACGTATGGGTATCCGAGGACTGCACCGTTTGTGTCTCGGCATAATCCACTTGTATGGCATCCAGCTTCGCTTTGTTTTCAGACATCTGCACGATGCAGCGATTGACGTTATCAGAGCGTAGCGGCTGCGAACTTGAAATATCAGCGTATTCCAGAGTGCGTGTGGCAATCACTTGTTTAATCGCCTCAACTTTTTCCCGTGCAACTTTATCTTTATCAGCCTCACACCCGGCCAATACTAAAACTGACAAAAAACCCACTGCACAATGCTTGATCACCGTCATACCCTGAATTCCTTAAGGGAACTGATCTTCATTTTTGTACCGTTTGAACCGCCACGCCGGGTTTAAACATCCCCAAAACTTGCGCTTACTGCCTCAATTTAGAGCACTTAGATGACACTATTGCCTTCATCCGACCTTAACCACGCTCATTCAGAACCTTGGTATGCAGGTATTTGTCGCAAGACCCGGCATTGAGCGCCGGGCCACGCAATCAAAAAGCAAAGGCTGTGCCATTTAACCGCCCATCTACAACGGGAGGGTTGTCACTGAGCGCTATCAATCAGCTTTCAGATACAACGGTTGAGGCCTCTGCCGATTCAGTCGCCAACTTCAATCGGTCAGCCTTGCTAACGTAAGTGGACTTTTTTTTCGGTGCCAATTTGGCACTGGCTTTCTTGGCATGTGCCTTTAAAAGCTGCTGGATCTTTTTACGACGATTCATCTTGGGTCACTCGGTTTGTAAGCGTTTGAATCATATCAGTTAAAAGAAGCAGGCCGGTCACCCGAACACGTACTGTCCAGGTAGGCGAGTAGACCGCGAGAGTGAAATCTACTCCTGGCGCGTCCAAACCGCCAGTTCATAACCGTCAGGATCGACAAAATGAAAGCGGCGCCCACCGGGGAAAGAAAAGGTCTCACGGCTGATCACGGCGCCCAAGCTTTTGATGCGTGCCTGAGTGGCCTCAAGATCATCAGCGTACACAATCACTAATGGCCCACCAGGCCGAACCGGTTCACCCGTGGTGAAACCACCCGTCAAGCGGCCATCATTGAACTCTGTGTACGCCGGACCGTAATCGACGAATGTCCAGCCGAACGCACTGCCATAGAAGGCTTTGCTGCGGCTGATATCGCCCACATTGAATTCGATATTGTCGATCTGCCGATCGTTACCGTTAGCACTCATGAGAACCTCCCGCCTGTCGTGAAAAGAGGTTAATCATAGTGTTATTTAGCTACCACTGCGCAGTGTCAGAGCCGAGTTCATGGGCTGGTAATGCCCACCAGGCCGGGCAGCCTGCGATCTGAACAGGCCATTGGATGCATACTGATCCGGTCCCGCGCGAACTATGTGGGTGAAGCGGTGCAGGCTTGAGACCTCACCCCCGCTTTCTTGTAGTCGCTGACGAGGTACGAGGCTGCGATGCGGGCCGCAGGACCGCCAGCCGGGGTCGCTGCGCAACCCATCGCAGCCTCGTACCTCGACAGCGACTACAGGTGTCTATTAAATTCAGGCTTGCTTGATACATATGGATAAACGTATATTCGGATAAACATATACACAGAGGCAAACCCATGCTTAATCCAGCCGCCATTTTCAAATGCCTGGCCGACGAAACCCGGGCCAGAGCCACCTTGCTGATCACCCGTGAGGGCGAGCTATGCGTGTGCGAACTGGTCTGCGCTCTGGACGAAAGCCAGCCGAAAATATCCCGGCACCTCGCACAATTGCGCAGTTGCGGGTTGCTGCTTGATCGTCGCCAGGGCCAATGGGTGTATTACCGCTTGAACCCGGAACTCCCCGCCTGGGTGCGTGAAGTACTGGAAACCACCCTGACGGCCAACTCCGAGTGGCTTGCGTCAAACACTCGCCGCCTCAGCACCATGGATGGCCGCCCTCTCAACACAACAGCGTGCTGCTGATCAAAGGACGAGACGCTTATGCTCACCGCCTCCGCCATTTTTTTGTTCACGCTGGTCTTGGTCATCTGGCAACCCAGAGGCCTGGGCATCGGCTGGAGTGCCACATTGGGCGCTGCGCTGGCCCTGATTACAGGGGTTGTGAAGCTGGATGATATCCCTCTGGTCTGGGGCATTATCTGGAACGCCACGGCCACCTTTATCGCGGTCATTATCATCAGCCTGCTACTGGATGAAGCTGGTTTTTTTCAGTAGGCGGCCCTGCATGTGGCGCGCCTGGCCAAAGGCAAGGGCCGCCGCCTTTTCGCCTTTACCGTGCTGCTGGGGGCTGCCGTGTCGGCCCTGTTTGCCAATGACGGCGCGGCCCTTATCCTCACGCCCATCGTGATGTCGATACTGCTTGCTTTACGTTTTTCGCCCGCCTCTACCCTGGCGTTTGTCATGGCCGCCGGGTTTATTGCCGATACCGCCAGCTTGCCTCTGGTGGTCTCAAACCTGGTCAATATCGTTTCGGCGGACTACTTCGGGCTGAGTTATAGCGCGTACGCCTCGATCATGGTGCCGGTGAACATGGTGGCAGTCGCCGCCACCCTCGCGGTGTTGTACGGGTTTTACCGCCGCGACATCCCGCACAGCTATTCACAAGACGACTTGCAAGAACCTCGACAGGCCGTGCGCGACGTCATGACCTTTCGCGCAGGCTGGGGCGTGCTGATTCTGTTGCTGGCGGGCCTGTTTGTACTGGAACCCATGGGCATTCCCATCAGTGCCATTGCTGCGGTGTGCGCCGTTATTTTGCTGGCGGTCGCTGCCCGTGGGCGCATCATTTCGACCCGCCGCGTGGTTCGCGAAGCCCCTTGGCAAATCGTTCTTTTCTCGCTGGGTATGTACCTGGTGGTCTACGGGTTGAAAAACGCTGGCCTGACAGACTATCTGACCCTGGCCCTTAATTATCTGCTCGACTCCAATCTGTGGCTGGTCACGCTGGGCACCGGGTTTCTCTCGGCATTTCTGTCATCAGCCATGAACAACTTGCCTGCCGTATTGATTGGCGCCCTGTCGATTCACGCCAGTGAGGCCAGCGGTGTCATGCGTGAAGCCATGATCTATGCCAACGTCATCGGCGCCGATCTGGGCCCGAAAATAACCCCTATTGGCAGCCTGGCGACACTGTTGTGGCTGCACGTTTTGCAGCGCAAAGGCATTCGCATCACCTGGGGTTACTACTTCAAGACAGGCGTGATTTTGACCCTGCCGATTCTGTTCATCACCTTGTCGGCCCTGGCCTTGCGCCTGAGCCTTTAACCCTCTGACCAACCAGTGAGCAACCTTATGCGGATCCTGTTTATGTGCACGGCCAACAGCTGTCGGAGCATTTTGTCCGAGGCCATGTTTAACCACCTCGCCCCTGAAGGCGTCCAAGCCTTCAGTGCCGGGAGCTTTCCCAAAGGCCAGGTGCTGCCGCGCAGTTTGAGCACACTGCAACAAGCCGGTATCAGCATCGCGGGCTTGAGCAGCAAGGGCAATGAAGCCTTCGAAAGCAACCCGCCCGACATCGTGATTACCGTCTGCGACAAAGCAGCCGGCGAAGCCTGCCCTGTGTACTTTGGTCCGGCGATCAAAGCCCACTGGGGGCTTGAGGATCCATCAGAAGTTGTTGGCGATGAAGCAGCAATCTCGGCGGCTTTCCACGCGACCCTGGCGCTTATTGAAAAACGTTGCCGCGCCCTGCTGGCCCTGCCTCTTGCCCAGCTCGACAGTGCAAGCCTGAAGCAGCACCTGGACCGCATCAGCACCCTCTAACCGGAGTTCACATGACCGATCAACTGCCTAATCTCGACACCTCATTAGCCACCGGCACGCTGGTCGATGCCGACGTTCATAAACCCCGGATCCTGCTGTTATACGGCTCGACCCGCGAACGCTCGTTCAGCCGTTTATTGGTTGAAGAGGCCGCCAGATTGCTGGAGCACTTCGGCGCCGAAACCCGGATTTTCAACCCCAGCGGCTTACCTTTGCCGGACGATGCACCCGTCGATCACCCAAAAGTGCAGGAACTGCTAGAACTGATGCAGTGGTCTGAAGGCCAGGTCTGGTGCTCCCCGGAGCGCCATGGCGCCATGTCTGCGGTGTTCAAGGCGCAAATAGACTGGGTGCCTCTGGCATTGGGGGCCGTGCGCCCCACCCAGGGTAAAACCCTGGCGGTGATGCAGGTCTGTGGCGGCTCGCAATCCTTCAACGTGGTTAACCAACTGCGAGTGCTGGGGCGCTGGATGCGGATGTTCACTATCCCTAACCAGTCGTCAGTCCCAAAGGCCTACCTTGAATTTGATCAACACAACCGTATGCAACCCTCTGCCCTGTATGACCGGGTGGTGGACGTGATGGAAGAACTGGTCAGGTTCACGCTGTTGCTCAGAGAGCGCCCTGATCTGGTTGACCGCTACTCGGAGCGCAAGGAATCAGCTGAAGCACTGACTCAACGGGTTAATCAACGCTCCATTTAGTCGTCAGCGCCACACCGCAGACCCGATATGCCAAAATCGCCCTTTTGCCCAGAACGAGCGTTTGATGGACTCACGTGAGTGCCGCGCATTCGGGCTGACAAGGAACTGCAGTTGAACGAACACACATTGTCCATGCGCCTGGAACGGGTGGCGGCGCACGTGCCCGCCGGGGCCCGATTGGCAGATATTGGCTCGGATCACGGTTATCTACCGGTAGCGCTCGTACACCGTGGCACCCTCTGCGCGGCAGTC
This sequence comes from Pseudomonas helleri, assembly GCF_045830615.1. Lineage (NCBI taxonomy): Bacteria > Pseudomonadati > Pseudomonadota > Gammaproteobacteria > Pseudomonadales > Pseudomonadaceae > Pseudomonas > Pseudomonas helleri. The sequence goes on from NZ_CP174501.1 coordinate 3,017,823, forward strand.
GCAGGTGAAGTGGCCTTAACGCCCTTCCATGCCGCACAGCGTACCGTGCGCGAGAACCAGCTTGAACAGCAGATTACCGTGCGCCTGGCCAACGGCCTGGCAGCCATTGAACCGTCCGACGGCATCACCGCCATCAGCCTGTGCGGCATGGGTGGCGAGACCATCCGCGACATTCTCGACAGTGGCAAGGCGCACCTGCGCGGTGAGGAACGCCTGATCCTGCAACCCAATGGCGGCGAACAACCTCTGCGCCAATGGCTGATGGACAACCACTACCGCATCGTCGCTGAAGAGGTGCTGCAAGAAAACCGCTTCTACTACGAAATCATCGTCGCTGAACGCAGCGGGCCCGTGACTTACAGCGCCGAAGCACTGTATTTCGGGCCGCTGCACTTAGAGGCCCGTAGCCCGGTATTCCTGGCCAAATGGCAGCGTATCCTGGGCGAGCGGCAAAAAACCTTGGAGCAATTCGCCCGTGCACGGCACGCCGTACCCGAGCACAAATTGCAAGACATCGCCCAACAGATACGCTGGATCACTGAACTGCTGGCCTGACGATTAATCCAGGTCGGCCGCCTCATGCCGCTCCGGCACCTGGCTGGCCTCATCGCCCCACGTCCGGTTAACCCGCAGCCCGCGAACTACCGCCGGGCGATTGGCAATTTCTTCAGCCCAACGCTGAACATGGGTGTATTCGTGGGCTGAAAGGAACTCCGCCGCCGAGTACACCGTGTTGCGCACCAGTTGACCGTACCAGGACCAGACCGCGATATCGGCGATGGTGTAGGTGTCGCCCGCCAGATACGGGGTTTCAGCCAGACGACGGTCCAGCACATCCAGTTGACGCTTGACCTCCATAGTGAAGCGGTTGATCGGGTACTCGAGCTTTTCTGGCGCATACGCATAGAAATGCCCAAACCCGCCGCCCAGATAAGGCGCAGCACCCATTTGCCAAAACAGCCAGTTGAGGGTTTCGGTACGCCCGGCCAGATCAGTCGGGATAAACGCGTCGAACTTCTGCGCGAGATACAGCAGGATCGAACCCGACTCAAACACCCGAATGGCAGGCTCTACGCTGCGGTCCAGCAGGGCTGGAATCTTGGAATTCGGGTTGACCTCAACAAACCCGCTGGAGAACTGATCCCCCTCGCCGATACGGATCAACCAGGCATCGTACTCAGCCCCGGAGTACCCCGCTGCCAGCAACTCCTCCAGCAGGATCGTCACCTTTACCCCATTGGGCGTGGCCAGCGAATACAACTGCAAAGGATGCTTGCCGACCGGCAATTCCTTGTCATGTGTGGGGCCTGCAACCGGGCGATTGATACTCGCAAAATGGCCGCCAGACGGAGCGTTGTTTGTCCAGACTTTAGGCGGAACGTACGGTGTATTGCTCAAGAGACGGGCCTCATCGGTTGTGTGCTGAGATGACCAGAACCCGCTTAGACACTGGGTTCGTTGACCACAGCACAGCATAATCAGCCAGCAAATGCCAATGAATGACGCTCACACAAGCAAAGAAGAATCGACTGCCTTGGTCAATCAGCCCTTGTAACGCAACGCTTCAACCAGCAGCGCGAAGGCAGGCGACGATTGGCGCCGACTTGGGTAATAAAGATGAAAGCCGGCGAATTGCGGCGACCAGTCTTCAAGTACTTGAATCAGCCGACCCGTTGCAAGATACGGCGCCACCAGGTCAAGAGGCAGATAGCTCAGCCCAAAGCCATCCACTGCTGCGTGCAACAATTGATAGACACCGCTGTAGGTGACTTGGCCTTTAACCCGCGCCTTGATGACTTCGTCATTCTTGGCGAACTCCCACGCATACAGGCCGCCATTGGTGGGCAAACGCAAGTTATTGCATAAGTGATGCGTGAGCGCTCGGGGTGTGTCAGGTAATTGGCGCTGAGCAAAGTAGGCCGCCGAGCCAACCACGCACATGCGCATATCCGGGCCGATTCGGGTAGCAATCATGCCTTCAGCCACGTCCTCGCCCAGCCTGACCCCGGCGTCAAAACCTTGGGCGGCAATGTCGACAAAGCTGTAATCGCAGCATACCTCCACCGAAATATCCGGGTACTTGGGCAAAAACTTTTTGAGCACGGGCCGGATGATCAGGTCCAGTACATGATCTGTGGCACTAATGCGGATATTGCCTGCCGGGGTATCGCGCAAATCACTCAGCCCGGCCAACTCAATTTCAATTTCCTGAAAAAGCGGCCCTACTTTTCTGATTAAACGCTCGCCCGCTTCAGTTGGCGAAACACTGCGGGTAGTGCGCGTCAGCAACCGCAGACCTAGCCGCGCCTCTAACGCTCGAACAGTGTGGCTTAGCGCCGATTGAGAAACACCTGACTTGGCAGCTGCCTTAGTGAAACTACGCTCACGTGCAACAGCAAGAAAGGCGAGTAAGTCGTTAGCATTTTCTCGCAACATTGATGAGCACCTTTCATAAATATTATCGAACTCTAGCGACTAATCATTGCAATTGGCAGTTGTTAAATTTAAGTGACTATTCTCATGGCGAGTTTCCTGCCCCCATCTGAACGACCTTTAGAGGTAACACCATGCTAACGATTACGACCAATGGCTCCCAGCCATCCGCCAAGGGTTCGGCCGACTACTTTACCGGCACAGTGCGTGTCGATGCGCCTTTCAAAGGCACCGAAGACGCTCGAATCAGCGGTGCCACAGTGACCTTCGAACCAGGTGCACGGACTTCATGGCACACCCACCCACTAGGCCAAATGCTTATCGTCACCGCAGGCTCGGGGTGGATTCAGGAGTCCGGCCAGCCGGCGCGTTCAATCAATCCGGGCGATACGGTATGGATCCCCCCCTACGTCAAACACTGGCACGGTGCGACAGCGACGTGTGCAATGACTCACATCGCAATAGCCGAAGCACTGGAAGGCGAAGTGGTTGAGTGGATGGAGCACGTCAGCGATGAGCACTATGCTCAAGCTCGTTAACCGTACCTCGGCGCTTTTAAGTCAACCTGGAGATGCCTGTGAAAAATACCCGTAAAGTCACCGTTGTCATCGGTGCAGGTTCGATTGGCCAAGCGATCGCCCGTCGGGTCAGCGCAGGCAAACATGTGCTGTTGGCCGATCTGCGTCAGGACAACCTCGATGCAGCGGCCAAAGTGCTGCTCGATGCCGGTTTCGACGTCAGCACCGCTATCGTCGATGTGTCATCGCGCCACTCAGTCGAGGCGCTTGTCCAAACCGCAATGACCCTGGGAGAGATCACCGGGGTCATTCACGCCGCCGGTGTTTCCCCTTCACAAGCACCTGTGGCCACCATTTTGCGTGTGGACCTGTATGGCACTGCGCTGGTGCTGGAAGCCTTCGGCAATGCGATCGCCGAAGGAGGTTCAGGTATTGTCATCGCCTCGCAATCAGGCCACCGGTTACCCGCGCTCACCCGTGAACAGAACAGCGCATTGGCGACTACCGCCGTTGAAGACCTGTTGACGTTGCCCATGCTTCAACCCGAGAACATCAGCGATCCGCTGCACGCTTACCAACTGTCCAAACGCGGCAACTCGCTGCGCGTCATGGCCGAAGCCGTTCGCTGGGGAAAACGTGGGGCGCGGGTTAACACCATTAGTCCCGGCATCATCTTCACCCCGCTGGCCAGAGACGAACTCAACGGCCCACGAGGCGAAGGTTACCGCCGTATGCTTGACCTCTGCCCAACAGGTCGTGGCGGCACACCCGATGAAGTCGGCGCCCTCGCCGCCCTGTTGATGGGACCCGAAGGCACCTTTATCACCGGCAGCGACTTTTTGATGGACGGTGGCGTGACTGCCGCTTACTGGTATGGTGACCTTGCATCGCAATAGGGCGCCTTCAGCCACCCGGCAGAACAACTTGCTTCAGTTGCTCAACAACGACGGCTTCGATAGCACCCTGACTGGCGCCTTGCTCAAAAGCAGCGCAACACACCGTTGTGTCGCCGTCGCTTATACGGTAAACGGCAATGACACTGCCTGGCCCGCAGCCTGTGTGCCCTGTCAGGGTATAACCACCCGCAACAGCCCCCTGCATCACCCCCAGGCCATAGCCCGGGGTGATCCATGGACGCTCGGGAATCGGACCACCAACTATTCGTGCTGTCTGCATGTCCTGAAGCAAGGCTGTGGGGAGGAGGTCTGTGCACAAGAGCCGATCGAGAAATAGCGCCGCTTGCGAGACAGGGCCGATCAACAGACCGTGATACACCCAGGCGGGATCATAAGTTGAGGTGCTTCCTGGAATGGAGGCTGGCAAGTCTGATCGTGACTTGGCAAAGCGAACGTTTGACAGACCCAGAGGAGCAAGCGCCCGTTGCATCACCGCGTCATCAAGCGCCAGACCCGTCAGGCGCTCAATTAGCCTGCCGATATGCCAGTAGCCCACATTCGAATACCGCCAACCGGTTCCGGGACTGTATCGAAGTCGGGTACCGTCGAGGCGTTGCATCATTTCATCAGCAGACCAGGCTGGTTCGCCGTTGCTAACGGCTGTGTGATAGTCAACGAGTTCACCATAATCAGCCAGACCCGCCTCATGCCGCAGTAGCTGGCGTAATGTGAACGGCTGATCAAGTATTGGCTCGTCCAGGCTGACCAGCCTGTCACGTACTAACGTCAGAGCCGTCGCAGCCAGGACTGTTTTAGTAAAGCTCCACCAAGGGACCATCAGATCTGATGGGGCAGACGATTGAGGCTGACCGTTTGATATGAGTGAACTGAGCATTGGCTTCCTTGGAGGGTTGAGCGGATCGACACGATATCCCATTCACTCTTCCTGGACGTAGCCGCGCCAAGCTCGGCAACTGCTACGACGATCAATACAATCCGTAGGAGCGAGCTTGCCTTGCGATCTTTTGATCTTTAAAAGCTCGCAGCCTTCGTTCCTCGTCAGCGACTACGCCGTTACGCCACGATCGGTTGGACGAGACACTCCTTAACAATAAACTTGTACAAACTATTTGTTCTGTACAAGAATTCGCACTCAACCTCCTTGAGTGCATTCTGCAGATGAGAGCCACACAGCCATCGGGCCGTAACGCCAAGCCTGGCCGATTATGCCTGGTCCTGGGCGACCAATTATCTTTCGACCTGGCCTCATTGCAGGGGCTGGATAAAGAGCGCGATACAGTGCTGCTGGTCGAGGTGATGGAGGAAGCCAGTCATGTTCCCCATCACCCGCAAAAAATCACCCTGATTTTCAGCGCGATGCGTCACTTTGCCGAAGCCTTGCAGATGAGGGGGATCAAGGTGCAGTACGTGAAGCTGGATGATCCGGACAATACCGGTTCAGTGCCCAGTGAGTTGCACCGCTGGCAAGCACAGCTTCAACCGCATGAAATCCACCTGACAGAATGCGGCGACTGGCGTCTGGAGCAATCCATCAAGGATTGCGGCTTGGCTGTTCAGTGGCATTGCGATGATCGATTTTTGTGCTCTCGTACCGAGTTCTCTCGCTGGGCTCAGGGCAAAAAGCAGCTGCGCATGGAGTTCTTTTACCGCGAGATGCGCCGCAAGAGCCGGTTGTTGCTCAATGGTGACGGCAGCCCGGTTGGCGGCGCCTGGAACTTTGATGCAGAAAACCGCAAGGCATTGCCCAAGGGCGTCAGGCCCCCTTCGCCCGCCCGTTTTACCCCGGATGCAATCACACAAGAGGTTCTGGCGCTGGTCGCAAAACACTTCTCGGATCACTATGGTGCCCTCGGCACGTTCGATTATCCGGTGACTCACGCAGAAGCTCAGGCCCTTTGGGACTACTTCCTGGATTGGGGTTTGGCAGCTTTTGGCGACTATCAAGACGCCATGGCCAGCGATGAGCCGTTTCTGTTCCACGCCCGTATCAGCGCGGCGCTGAATATTGGCTTGCTGGATCTTCGCCAGCTGTGCAGCGATGTGGAGTCGGCGTACTGGGCCGGCAATATTGCGCTCAACGCCGCCGAAGGTTTTATTCGGCAATTGATCGGCTGGCGTGAGTATGTGCGGGGCGTGTACTGGTTGAAGATGCCTGACTATGCCCATGGCAATGCCTTCGGCAATACCAGGCCGCTGCCAGAGTTCTACTGGACAGGCAACACGCAGATGAACTGCATGCGCCAAGCCATCAACCAGAGCCTTGAGCACGCCTACGCTCACCACATCCAACGGCTGATGGTCACCGGCAATTTCGCCCTGCTCGCCGGGATCGCTCCAAGTGCAATCTGCGAGTGGTATCTGGCGATCTATATGGACGCCTTCGACTGGGTGGAGCTGCCCAACACGCTGGGTATGGTCATGCACGCTGATGGCGGCTATCTGGGTTCCAAACCCTATTGCGCGAGTGGCCAGTACATCAAACGCATGTCTGACTATTGCCGTGGCTGCGCCTACAAAGTGAGCGAAAGCACCACAGACGACGCCTGCCCGTTCAACGCGCTCTATTGGCACTTTTTGATGCGTCACGGCGACCGCCTGCGCGGTAATCAACGCATGGGCATGATCTACAAAAACCTCGACCGCATGCCTGAATCCAAACAGCAAGCGCTGTGGGACCGCGGCCAGTTGTTGCTCACTGCCTTGGACAACGGTGAATCGTTGTGAAAAAAAGTGAGCTGCCAGTCAAAACCTGCGCCACCTGCGGGCTGCTGTTTACCTGGCGCAAGAAATGGGCTCGCTGCTGGGAAGATGTGCGCTACTGCTCGGAGCGTTGTCGACGGAGCAAGAAGAAGCCAGATGGTCTGTGACATGCGAAAAACAGGCAGGCGCTGGCGATCTTGTGGTCTTGGGGATTCGCCGCTCACCTGAGCGGCGCTCCTGCAGCCTGCGTTCCTTGTCAGCGACTACGTTGCTCGCCAATCAGGATGTCTTCAAAAAACGCCCCGACCGGTTCTGTGGGGTGACACAGCTGTATTTCCAGCACCCAGACCATTTCGCTCGGGACGATCTCGATCTCTGCCAGCTTGTCCTGCCCGAACAGGGCATGGGGGAAGTCGGCAATGCGGTGCCCGGCCAGATTGCGTTCAAGGCGCCAGCCTTGGGTATGGGCACTTTGCTCTGCGAAATCATACAGCTCGCGCCCGGTCAGCCCGCGGTGCCAGGCGTCGCGGGTTTCGTCGAACACTTGGTGCAGCGCCTTGACGCAGTCCTCATACAGCCGGTGCTCACCGAAGACAAACGTGTCGCCATAATCACCTTCATAGCCGTCCCACACCGGGCCAAGGTCGACCACCGCGATGTCGGTGGCGCGCAGCGTGCGCTGTGGATCAATGCCTTGGCGCGGGGTGCGGATGGTGTCGTCGCCAAAACGTATATAGGTAGGGTGCCAGGTGTGGGATGCCCCCATGCTCTGCAAGGTCTGACTGGCCATATCGAGGGCTTGCGCGGTGGTCATGCCAACTTTCAATTGCTCAGCGATGGCGGCCAATGCCCGTACCGTTTGCTCGCGGGCTGCGAGCATGCCATCCAGTGAGTAGCGCGGACCGACTTTTTCCAGCACCGGGTCCAATGCCTTCAATGATGAAGCTGGCGGTAATGCCCCGCTGGGGACGAAAGCTTCAGCGACAAAACGATGGGCCTGTACACCCGAAGCCAGGCAGGTTTCACGCACCTGATTGATCATCGCGCTATTGCCACAGGCATAGATTTGGCTATCGGACCAGTTGTGCGGTTGTGCCTGCGCGACCTGCTGTACGCGGGCGTCTGCCGACAGCACCCGATGCCACTTAAAACGTGGATGGGCACGGCTGGCCTGCTCCAGAAACTCAGTATCGTAGAAGTCTTCTGGCGCTGAATTACCCCAATACAAGGTAACTTCGGCATCACGGTCCAACGCCGTTAGCAGCATCGGCTTGATGCCGGCATACCCGGTACCGGTGGCGAACAACACAACCGGGCGCTCATCCTCATGCTGCCAGGTGCACGCGCCGACAGGACCTTCCAGGGTGAGCACATCGCCCACTTGCAGGGCTGCCAGAATACCCTCGGAAAACAGTCCACCACTGACCTGACGAATATGAAACACACACTGACCCTGGTCCTGTGCAGGCAGATTGGCCACGGAGAAACAGCGGCTATCGCCCTCATCGAGGCGAAATCTGACGTACTGGCCGGCGCGTACTTCAAGGGGCTGAGCGGGCAGCAAGACCAGTTCAACAATATCCATGCTCAGTGCCCGCTTGCTGATCACCCGTGAGCTGACGTCCCGCACCGGCGCGTCCAACGACCAACCGGGTATTTCCAGGCGCATGTCACTGCAGGCATGGCTCTGGCACAGCAACATCTCGTCCGCCGCCAGCGGGTAGCAAGGGGCTGGCGCGTCTGGCGCGAGTTGCTTTGCGCGGTAGTGACCTGAGACCACCTTGACCTTGCACGACCCGCAAGCGCCGCGCCTGCAAGAAAACGGCACCGCGAGACCGCTGGCGAGCATGGCGTCGAGGAGTAATTGATCGGCGGCTTGAAACGATTTGCCCGAGGGCAACAACTCTACGACATGGCGGTTCTGCATAAACACCTCAGGGCAATTGAGGTTCGATTGTTGCGTTAGACTAGGACCCCAAGAACCTCCAGTTTTGGATAATTCATATGGTCCAGCTTCGCAAATGGCGCCCGCTGCTCAAACTCGATGGCGCGCAACCGCAAGCGTCATACCGAAAGATCATAGAAGGGTTAGTGAGCGCGATTGTCGAAGGCCGTCTGCGCCCCGGTACGTTGTTGCCCGGCACGCGGGAAATGGCCCGTCTGCTGGATGTCAATCGCAAGACGGTGATCCTTGCCTACGAAGAGGCAGTGACCAAAGGCTGGTTGGTCAGCCTTCAGCGTCGCGGCACGTTCGTCAGCACGCAACTGGCGCCAGGAAAGGTTGCGGCCCCCAGTGCACCCACGTCATTTGCCCTGGCGCTCAAGCCAACCCCTGCCGCGATCTATTTCGACCCGGGCGAGCAGGTCATCGCGTTGCAACATCAGGTCGGGGCGCTGTTTTTCGATAATGGCGCCTCTGACCATCGCTTGCTGCCCCAGGCAGTGCTGCACCGTTACTACCGCAACGCTTTGCGCAACAGCTTCACCACCAACACCGTGCGCCATGGCAGCGAGAGCAGCAGCCAGTACCTGCGCAACGCCCTGGCCGAAATGCTGCGCCATAATCGCGGCCTGGCGGTGGACGCGCAGCAGATTTGCCTGACCCAGGGTGTGCAGATGTCGCTGTATCTGACGGCCAGCGTGATGCTAAAACCTGGCGATGTGGTGGTGGTCGAACGCCTGAGCTACCCCCCGGCCTGGGAAATTTTCCGCCAGTTGGGCGCGCGATTGGTCACCGTGGACCTGGATGACGAAGGTTGCCGAATCGATCAACTCGCCGACTTGTGCCGGCTGCACAGCGTGCGAATGCTCTATCTCACCCCTCACCACCAGTTCCCCACCACCGTCAGCTTGCGTGCCGGGCGTCGTCAGCAACTCCTGGAATTGGCCCGGCTGCATGATTTCTGCATCATCGAAGAAGACTATGACCATGAGTACCACTTTGCCGGGCGCCCCTATTTGCCTCTGGCCAGCGACAGCGCGCAGCGTCATGTGATCTACATCGGCTCGCTGTCCAAATCGTTAGGCAGCACCTTTCGTTGCAGCTACATCGTTGCCCCGCCGGATCTCATTCAGGCCCTCGAACGCACCGCTGCGGTGACCTTGGGCCAGGGCGATGCCGTCATGCAGCGGATGCTGGGGGACTTGATCAATGACGGCGAACTGAAGAAGCATCTGCGCCGGGTCTCCAGAGAATACCGCCAGCGCCGGGACACGCTGCTCAGTTGTCTGCAAGAAGCGTTTGCCGAGCAGATATCCGTACAGGAACCGGAAGGAGGACTGGCGCTGTGGGTGAGGTTTGCTGATTCAATCGACGTGAACCTGCTGGTTGAAAAAGCCCTGGAGCTGGACCTGGTAATACGCAACGCTCGCCAGTTTTCACCCGACGGTCACCCTGAAAACGCCTTGCGCCTGGGCTTTGCCTCGCTCGATCAGGAGGAAATCCGCAGCGCTACACAGCGCCTGGCCCAGGCGGCGCAGGCCATCAAGCGGTAAAACGCATTTACAACACCTCTTTATCGACCCGGGTTTGCTCCGCAGCAATCACCCGACCATCTGCCGCTACTGGCTGCATGAGCGGCAGCGGTTGCTGTGTCACGGTATCCAGCAGTCGTGAATGGGCTTCGTGCGGCTCGAACAGGTGCTGCTCCCCCCATTGGCGCAGCGCTACTACCAGGGTAAACAGGCTCTCGCCCTTGGCTGTCAGCACGTACTCCTGATACGACGTGCCATCGGATGCCGGGCGCACCTGCAAAATATCCGCTTCAACCAGCGCCTTGAGGCGCTGGGTCAGAACACTGCGGGCCACCCCCAGGCCACTTTGAAAATCGCCAAACCGGCGCACGCCATCGAAGGCGTCGCGCACGATCAACAATGACCAGCGATCTCCAATCAAGTCGACCGTTCGTGCCACGGGGCAGGTTTGCGCTGAAAGGTTGCGGGTTTTGCTCATGCCGGTTCCTTGGTGTGTGTCGGACATCAGATCGAATCAAAAAAGCAGTTTTATTTTAAGACTGATAGACCTAGAATCAAATCGGTCTTTTTTTGAGACTAGATTACCAAAGGTTCAACTATGCCCATTGATCAATGCCTGTCCGCCCGCCCCTTGACGCCTGAACCCGCGAATACGCCCATGCCGCGTAGCCTGGTGGGGCTATTTGCCTGCGCGAGCGGGTTGAGCGTCGCTAACGTCTATTATGCCCAACCGTTACTGGATCAAGTGGCTGCTGATTTTGCCATTAGCCAGGCTGCGGTTGGCGGTGTCATCACTGCTACACAGGTCGGTAGCGTACTCGCGTTGCTGCTGATTGTGCCTCTGGGCGACCAGATGGACCGTCGCTCCTTGATGTTGATGCAGATTGCCGCCCTGATCGGCGCACTGTTCTGTGTAGGCATGACGCACTCCCCGACGGTGATGTTAGTCAGCATGCTGGCCATCGGTCTTATGGGCACGGCCATGACCCAAGGCCTGATTGCCTATGCCGCGACGGCCTGTTTGCCGCAAGAGCGCGGGCGCGTAGTGGGGACAGTTCAAGGCGGGGTCGTTATCGGTCTGCTGCTGTCACGGCTGGCCGCCGGATTGATCGCGGACATGGCCGGTTGGCGCTGGGTGTATCTGGGCGCGGCGCTGGTGATGGTGGCGCTGGCGGTTACGCTCTGCAGATCGCTGGTTTCGCAGCGTCCTTCTACGCCTCCCATGCCCTACCCTAAGCTGGTGTTTTCAATGTTCACGCTATTGAAAAACGATCGCGTCCTGCAAATCCGCGGCATGCTTGCGCTGTTTATATTTGCGGTGCTGAGCATTTTCTGGAGTGCGCTGGTTTTTCTGCTAACGAGCCCGCCCTACTCCTTTTCGCATACCACCATCGGCACCTTTGGTCTGGTCGGTGTGGTCGGTGCTTTGGCGGCGGCACGTGCAGGCGTGTTGGCGGACAAAGGGCTGGGTCAATGGACCACCGGTTTATCACTGGCGTTGCTGATACTGGCCTGGCTGATGCTTGCGCTCACCCCCTGGTCCATCCTGTGGCTGGTCCTTGGCGTAGTGGTGCTGGACCTTGGCGCCCAGGCCATTCATGTCACCAATCAGAGCATGATTTTCAGTACCAGCACGGGTTCACACAGCCGGGTGGTTGGCTGCTACATGCTGTTTTATGCCGTGGGCAGCGGCCTCGGCGCACTCGCCTCGACCACCCTCTACACACTGTATGGGTGGACGGGCGTTTGCGCGCTGGGCGCCAGCGTCAGTCTGGCAGCGCTGGTGTTCTGGAGGCTGACGCTAAAAGCCACTCAAAGCACTTGATAGCGACTTTGCACAAAGCCGTTATCGGACATCGCCGAGTCGATCAGGCGTAGTTTCTGTTCGGTGCCCAGCGGGCCAAACAAGGGGATACCCCGGCCCAGCAACACGGGAATGCGGGTGATGACGAGCTCATTGATCAGGCCAGCCGCAAGAAAAGCCTGAACGGTCTGCCCACCGTCGATGTACAGATGCTTCATACCGCGAGCCGCCAACTGCGCCACGATATCGGCCGGCTCGCCTGCCAATACTTCAACCTTGCCTTGCAAGGGTTCAGGCAGGCTCACGCCTAGACGGGAAAGCACGATGACCGCTTTATCCGCATAAGGCCACTCAGGAAATGACAGCACCTTGTCCAGGGTTTTGCGCCCCATGACCAACGCATCGATGCTGCTCATGAAGTCTTCGTAGCTGAGGCCGTTCAACGCAGGGCACTCATACTCAGGCGAGTGCAGCCACTCAATATCGCCATCTTCGCGCGCGATAAAACCGTCTACGCTGGCGGCGATAAACACCGAGCATTTGATATCCATAACCTGCAGCTCCTTTTTTTGGGCGCCGTTTATAGCATGAACGGCACCACGAAAGCTGCGCTGATTAGCGCGATAGCCCTGTGCTTAGTCACTCGCAGACGCTGATCGCTGCACGGCGATGCACTTGATCTCCACCAGTAGACCGGGCTTGGCCAGTTCACTGACGCCAATACAGGTCCATGCGCAGGTGTTGCGGGGGAACAGGCTGTCTTTCACCTGCCTGAACAACGGCATGTGCTGGTTCATGTCGATGTGATAGGTGGTCATTTCGACCACATCCTCAAAGCTACAGCCACCGGCTGCGAGCACCTGGCGAAGGTTTTCCCAGGCGGCCAAAAACTGTTGCTCGGGGTCTTCTATCACCACTAAATCCGCCGTGCGCCCGACCTGACCTGCGCAATACAGCGTTGTGCCGACTTTGACCGCAGGCGCATAACCGGCGCGCTCAGCCAGCAATTTCATGGTGTCTGGAACGATGATCTGACGATCACTCATGGTGGTCACTCCCAACCCACCGCTTTGGCGATGGGCGCAGCTTGCTGGCAAACGTTAACAGCGATTCAAGGTCGCCATTTTAGAGGGCCAAGATCACAAAAAAAAGTTTTCGGCGCTCTGAATGCAGAGCAATCGACGACACCTTGAACCACTTGGCAAATTGACAACGCGGCCTCAGATCCGATGAACACATACCCGTAGCAGTTGACGAGCTTTGCGAGGCCACGTCCGGCTGCGCAGCAGTCGTAAAACCATGCTCTGCGGTGTGTCAGTTGAACCTGAGACGTAGCCTCGCGGTGCTCGTCAACTGCGACGAAGGGTTGGGATGCTCTTTTCAAAGCGGATATCACCCTCGGGCAGGTTCTTCACAGGCTGCCAGCCAAGTGCTCGATAAAAGCCATTGGCGCGACTGGCTTCAGCGGTTTCCAGCCATATCGTGGAGTGCTGCTCAAACAGAAAAGCCTCCGCTTTCGCCATCAACAGGCGACCCAGACCGAGCCCCTCGTAGTCCGGCAAAACGAAGGCTGCAAACACGCAAGCGTCTTGCAGATCAGCCATGGAAAACCCGACTGGGGTGCCATCGACCTCGGCAACCCAAATGCAGGGGGCGTTCGCAATGACTTCGCGGATAGCCTCTGGCGTTACGCCGATGTCTGCCAATTGCTCACGTGACAAATGGTTTTCCCGAACACGGGTTCGAATTTCAAAAATGGTGTCGATATCGCCGACATTGGCAACTCTTATGGTTTTTTTCATAGCCTGTTAACTCCCTTGCAGGTCATTAATCCCCTCACAGCGTCGCTAGCGCCCTAAGCCCAACCATTGCGCCCAGCCCCGACAGACAAACAATGCCGATGGCATACGCCACGGTTCGCCAAGGCTGCCACCCTGCCAGATAGCACACGGAGTGCAACACCCGCGCCACGCTGAACACGCAGAATAGCCAAATCGTGGCACCACTCGACGTCTCCAATGCACAACACAAACCGCCCAATACAAAGAACAATGGGATGTTCTCCAGATCGTTAGCCCAGGCTTTCGCGGCGTGTGCGACTTGCGGCAATTCCTGCGGGCTGACCGGGCGTTTGAAGTAACCTGCGTCTTCACGATTGGTAAAGACCAGGGACTTGATGCGATAGAAGCCTTGATAGCAGGAAAGCGCAAACATCTTCACGCACAGCACTACCACGCAGAGCGCGTAGACACTCAACACGCCGCTCATGGCTGCGCCCTGTTTTTAAAACCATTGACCACGATGTACAGCAACGGGCCGATGGATACGAATACAGCCGTCAGCATGAAGTAAGGCAACAGCGAGACTTTAGAGCGGCCCTGCCGTTGCGCATCCCGGTACATCCATACGCACGCCAGGGCGGCCATCAAATAGAGATCAATCACCACTTGGGCGGTGTCCGGGCTGGACATCAGTGCCAGGCCAAACTCAATCAGTGGCTGATCTGCCAGCCACAGGGTATAGGCCGTGTACACAGAGAAACCCAGTAAAGCGACAAGGGCGAGGTACGGTCTTTTCATGTCTTCATCCAGGAAAACAGCAACGGCTGATGGGAGGCCCACGTTAGTGATACTTTTGCCTGCTCAGCAATGACCTCCCAGGTCATGGACTAATCCCGTTTGCACTGCCAGAGTTCGCCCATGAGCAGCCCACCGATTCAGCGCACCCCGCCCACGATCACCGCCGGCCCACTGTTGCGTGAGCTTCGCCGCCACGCCCGCTTGAGCCAGCTTGAGCTGTCTCTGATCACCGGGGTTTCCCAGCGCCATCTAAGTTGCATCGAAACCGGGCGGGCCAAGCCGAGCCCCGCCACGCTGCATCATTTATTGATGGCCCTCGAAGCGCCCCTTGAGCAGTGCAACAGTGTTTTTCTGGCGGCGGGTTATGCGCCCCGCTATGAAGCCACCCCGCTGGCCTCTCCCGCCATGGAGGCGGTACGCGAGGCCATCACTCATGTCCTGCACGCCAACAACCCGGCCCCGGCCATTGTGCTGGGCAGCCAATGGGAAGTGCTGGCCGCCAATGCCAGCACTCAAGTGCTCTTCGACCTTGTCGGCCTGCCGAGTGATTCGGCACATGGGTTGAATCTGTTAGTCACCCTGCTACAGCCCGGCGGGCTGGGTGATCATTTGATCAATGCCGACGAAATCCGCCATGTTGCCTGGCAGCGCGCTACCCGCGAGGCATTGAACAACTCGGTTCTGGCCAGAATACTGGAGCGCCTGCCCGCACCAGATGCCCCTGAAACAGGCCCCGGCGAACTCCCCCCGCTGGTGTTGACGCGTATTAAATGCCCGCAGGGCGAGCTGAACTTTATGTCCACGTTCACCACCTTCGGCATGCCGCTCGACATCACCGTCACCTCACTACGCATCGAACATTTGATTCCGGCGGATACACACACCTGGCAAGTCATGACAGCGGCATACGAGCAATCGCGCCTTTAGCCCAACTGTACCTTCGCCCAAACAATGCCTATGTAGGAATTAACCGTCAGACAAAAACATCATCACAGGTAAGTTCGCTCCTGATTTTTGCTAGATGGTTGTGACTGCATAGCCCCCTGCCTAGACTCTCTTCATGTAGGGATAAGTACTCACTTCACAATTATCCAACCTGAAACTGTCCACTCATAAAACCTCACAGCTGTTAGTTGCAGGAAGCTTCTTACAAATACTTCCTGCAACTAACCACTCAAACTCAACCCTTTATTAATCGGTATCGCCATGTCCTTGAAAGATCGCTTTGCGAAAGAACTTCGCGACCTCCAGGAGTTAGGGCGCGAGTTTGCTGAGGACAATCCGCAGTTGGCACCTTTTCTAGGGCCGGGAGCCAGCGACCCGGATGTGGCGCGCTTGATGGAGGGGTTCGCTTTTTTGACCGCCAAGCTGGCGATGAAGATTGAAGATGATCTGCCCGAACTCACTCACCCGCTGCTGCAAATGGTCGCCCCGAATGCTCTGCGGCCATTGCCCAGCACCACGCTCATGCGCTTTGAACCGGTGCAACATGCGCTCAGCGGCTCGCAGATCATCCCCAAGGGCACACTGTTGCATGCCAAGCCGGTCAATGGTGTGAACTGCACCTTCCGCACCTGTACCGACGTGCACCTGCACCCGATGGTGGTCAGCAGCGCCAGTGTCTCCCACAGCGTGCAAAAGTCCGTTATCAGACTTGAGCTGCAAGCTCTGTCGCAACAGCCCTGGAACCAGATCAACTGCGACCGGCTGGATTTCCACCTCGGCGTCAATAGCGCCAACGCGCTGGTGCTTTACCAATGGCTCTCACAGCACCTCAAGAGAATCAGCCTGGGCATCGGTGATCATCAACTCAGTTTGCCGCCAAATATCTTGAGTTTTGCCGGCTTCGATCCCGATGACGCACTGCTGCCTGGCTTTGCTCCACACCAGAACGGCTATCGCCTGCTGCAGGAGTATTTCTGCTTTCCCGAGCGTTTCCATGGGTTCACGCTCAAAGGGCTGAAGCGCCATTGGCCCGAAAAAACCAGCGAAACCGTGCGCCTGGAGCTGCATTTTTCAAAACCGCTGCCCGCTTCAGTAGAGATCAGCCCCGAGACGTTCTGCCTGTACTGCACCCCAGCCATCAACCTGTTTGAGCACCCGGCCGAGCCGATCCTGCTGGACGGTGCAGAACTGAATCAAATCGTACGCCCGCGCACCCGGCGCCCGGAGGCTTACAGTATTTTCAGCGTTGATCAGGTGAGCGCCCGTCAGCGTGACCCCGAGTCACTACAGCCCGAGCGGCGTTTCGAACCTTACCAGTCGCTGGCCCATCGCGTCGAAACTGCCAGCGAACAAGAAGCGGCCTATTACAACCTGGCGATTGAATCCGAGCTGCTGACGCAACAGGCCAGGCACACCCTCAGCCTGATACATGGCAATCAGCGCCCTTACCTGGGCCAGCGCGAAGAACTCAATATTGCCTTGACCTGCACCAACAATGACGTGCCCCAGCAACTGGAAATCGGCGATATCTGCCTGGTGACACAAACCACACCGGCCTTTGCCACTTACCGCAACCTGACCCGGCCGACACCTCAATACCCGCCCGTGTTTGACGGTGAAGCGCATTGGGCGCTGATCTCCAACCTGTCGCTGAACCGATTGTCCCTCACCTCACCCGCCGCGTTGAAGGCAGTGTTGCAGGTCTACGACTTCATCGCCCCCCATGACCTGCAGCATCAGCGGGCCACCCAGCACCGCTTGAACGGCATCAAAAAGGTCAGCAACCAGCCCATAGACTATGTGTTCAAGGGCATCCCGATGCGGGGCAGCCAAACCACGCTCTGTGTCGATCCGGCAGCCTTCAGTGGCGAGGGCGATTTACAGGTGTTCGGCAGTGTCCTGTCGCACTTTATGGCGTTATACGCCAGCAACCAGTCTTTTCACCTTTTACACATGGTCAATATTGCTCGCGATACCGCGTTCACCTGGCCTGTTCAAACTGGCCAACAAGCCAACATTTAAACGTGTTAACGGGTGTCTATTTATAAAAACAGACCTGTCAAATAAACAACGAGACGTCATAGACGAATAAACATAAAAGCATCTTGTCTTTGACAACAATAAAACAGGCAATTCAAGCCTGACAAGCGTACCTACAAACACTTGCACGTTTATTTAACCGTGGGCACTTACATGCCCGAACACTCATTAATTAAATCTGCCCATGCACTTAATATGCGGGAGCCTTCATGCCCTCTTCACAGGATGTGCGATTTACCTTCAGTTCAACAGCCGACATTGCCTTTGAGGTGGTGTCATTTGAACTGAGCGAAGGCATCTCTGAACTTTTCTGTTTAAACGTTGAATTGATCAGTGAATCCGCCACTGCCGATTTCGCCACCCTGCTGGACAAACCCGCCACACTGACCCTCTTTCAGGGCGGTCTGCCCGTGCGGTACGTACACGGCTTGATCAGCCAGTTCGAGCAAGGTAAAACCGGCTTTCGTCGCACCTGTTATCGCGCCCGTATCGAGCCCGAGCTGGCCCGCGCCAACCTGCAATCGGACTGGCGCATCTTTCAGCAGCGCAGCGTGCCGCAGATTCTCCAGCAGTTGTTCAAGGATCGCCACTGGGGCGCGTGTACCCAGCGCCTGACCGAACCTCATCAAACACGCGAGTTCTGCGTTCAGGCCGGCGAGCTGGACCTGGCGTTTTATCAGCGCCTGGCCGCCGAAGAAGGCCTGCTGTCGATTTTTCAACACAGTGAGGCCGGGCATTCGTTGATTCTGGCTGACCACATCGCCACCTTCGGCATTTTGCAGGATGAGCCGTTGGTGTACGCGCCCAACCCCGGCGGTGATCCCGCGCAACCGGCACTGCACAGTTTTACCTACCGCGAACAGGTACGTAGCAGCGAGCAGACTCAGCGCGATTACACCTTCACCCACCCGCGTTACAACCTGGAGCAACAAGAACAGGCGATGCATCTGGACCATCAATCCAGCGGCTATGAACGCTACGACTACCCCGGCCGGTACAAACATGACGACGCCGGCAAACCCTTCACCTGCACCCGCCTGTTGGCCTTGCGCAGCGACGCGCGCACGGTTGAAGTGACGGGTGATGATGCGCGGCTGGTGCCGGGTTTGGCCTTTGATCTGGTCGGCCACCCGCGCGAAGACATGAACATCGGCTGGCGCGCCGTGCACATCCACCACAGCGGGCAGCAGCACACCGCCCTGGAAGAAGAGTCCGCCGACAGCCATGTCGGCACTCGCTACAACCTGACCGCCACCCTGATCCCGGACACCCTGCAATGGCAAGCCCCGCTGCTGCCCAAGCCGTGCATCGAAGGCCCGCAAATCGCCACGGTGGTCGGCCCGGCCAATGAAGAAGTCTATTGCGATGAGCATGCCCGGGTGCGTCTGCAGTTCCCTTGGGACCGCGAAGACCGCAACGATGACCGCAGCTCTTGCTGGGTGCGGGTGTGCCAGAGCTGGGCCGGGGCGGGTTGGGGCCATGTGGCGTTGCCGCGTATAGGTCAAGAGGTGCTGGTGGCGTTCCTGCATGGGGACCCCGACCAGCCGATGGTGATGGGCCGCAGTTACCACGCCATCAACCGCACACCTTACAAACTCCCGGAATTCAAGGCCATTAGCCCGATCCGCAGCAAGGAGCTGCACGGCCAACGCCACAACGAACTGCGCCTTGATGACACCCATGGCCAAATCAGCGCCACGCTGATGACCGACCATCAGCACACAGCGCTGAACACGGGCTTCTTGACCCATCCGCGCCCGGATGGCGGAGCGCCTCGTGGCGAAGGTTTTGAATTGCGTACCGACGCCCACGGTGTGGTGCGTGCGGGCGGCGGCTTGTTGCTGACGACCCAGCTTCGCGCCCGCGCCGTCGCCCATCACACCGACCTGCCCGAATGCGCCGAGCAACTCAGCATTGCGCAGCAACATCACGCTACCTTTTCCCAACTGGCCCGCGACCATCTGGCCCAGGAAAGCGGCGATCAAGATGAAGTCGCGCAGGCACTCAGTGACCAGCATGCGGCCATTCGCGGCACAGGCGGCAACCCGAGCGCCAACCAGTTCCCGGAGCTGAGCGAACCCTATCTGGTGCTGCACAGCCCTGCCGGAATCGCCAGCAGCACACCGCAATCCACTCACTTGACCAGCGGCGAGCACCTGGCCCTGACCAGTGGCGGCCACACCAGCCTGGCCATCGGCAAACGCCTGCTGATCAGCGCCAGCCGCGGCGTGCGCACTTTCGTCCAAAGTATGGGCTGGCGACTGGTCGCGGCCTCTGGCGACATTGACATTCGCGCTCTCAAAGACAACATCAACCTGCTGGCCAAGCTCAACATCACCGCCACAGCCGAACGCATCACCCTCAGCGCCAAAGAAGAACTGGTAATCAAGGCCGCAGGCAGCACTACCACCTATAACGCCGGTGGCATCATCCACACCACTAGCGGCCAATACATCGCCCATGCCAGTAACTTTGCCTATAAAAACGCGCAAAACCAGGCCGCGGCGTTTCCCCAAGACCTCAAAAGCGGTACCGGGAATCTGGAGTTGCTTCAGCAGTATGCCAATGGGTTGGCGTTCAAGGGGGGCCAATACCAGGTAGAAGATGCTCTAGGGCAGGTGTTCAAAGGCGTGCTGGATGCCAATGGATTTGCAGCCGTGGCGGGGTTGGCGCCCGGCCCGGCCAACGTCCAGTTCAACAAAGACCCGGTTGATGTCTGGACCGATCCGGGTTTCCCCGGGCCCCATGAACAAATCGAAACCACCACCGCTGACACCACCCGCACCCACCTGCCGGTTCAGGCCCGAGCAGTGCTTGAGACAGTACTCAACACCCCACCGTCTAAAAACGCGCTGAAGGCAGCAGCTCTCAGCAAAATGCCCTCGTCCGTCAAAACCCTCGCAGGCAGCAGCGATGCTTCCGGACAGCGGCCCGGCAACCCGGAGAAATCATCATGAATTCTCCTGCCACTCGCCCACGGCAATCGGCCAACAGCCCAATCAATACGGTCACCAAAGACGATATCGAGGCAAGCAAGGAAAAGCTCGACCAATGGCTGCGCAAGCTCACCAACGATACGGTCAGCTGGAACATGGTGCACGCCGCTGGCTCGGTGATTCCCGGGGTCGGTACAGTCTTTGCGGGGATTGATGCCATTGGCGATCTGCTCACGCTGATCGAAGGTGACCGCGAGGATTTCCTCACTTGGGTGAGCCTGGGTATCAATGTGGTCGGGTTGGTCTCGTTCCCCGGCGTCGGTCCTGCCCGGCTTGCGGTGCGCACCACGCTGTCCACGGTGCGCAAAAACGGTCTGGCGGCCATCTCAGCAGCCATGCTTACCGCCCTCGAAGAGAATCTCAACGACAAAACCCGAGGCGCACTCGAAGACTTTGCCGCCGCCATTCAAACCCGTCTCAGCGAGCTGTTGGCGAAAATCGCCGCCGAAATCAGCAAAGCCTGTGCCGCCTTCGCCCAGATGCTCAGGAGCATCGCCAGCGATGACGGACAGAAGACGCTGGCAAACAAGACTAAAACTGCGTCTCTGTTCGCAGGCCCGCTGTTCGCCATTGGGGCGCATTTTTTAATCGACGACAGACTGCTCTCCAAAAGCACCTGCCAAGAGCTGCTCAGCGTGGCCAAGAGTGCCGACGATATCGGCAAGCTGACCGCGCAAAAGGTCACGTCGCTGGGCGATGCGGGAAAAATCGGCAGTATTGGCAATTTGATTGCCGAACTGGTCTGCGCCCTCGCCCGCCGCAAGCGCCGCGGCACCCAGCCAGCAAGCGTCGCACCACAACACGTCAGCCACGCCCAGGCCCAAACTGGCCAACGGGGGATGGTGACTCAAAACACTCAACGTCACACCGACAGAGATCCCGGCTGCAAAAACAAAACCGCCTCAAGCACCGGTTGCAGCATCAGCTTCGCCACGGGTAGCGAAACCGTCGCACACGCTGACTTTTCCCTGCCCGGACCCTTCCCGGTTGAATGGGTGCGCACCTACCGTTCAAGCCTCGACGCCCTGGATCACGGCAGCCTCGGCGCACGCTGGATCACCCCCTTCACGACCCGCATCACGGTCAACGACACAGGCCTGATCTACCTCGGTGCCGACGGGCGCAACCATCGCTATCCCAACCCCAAGCTCGGCAAACATCACTACGACGCTGTTGAAGGCGTACTGCTGGTTCGCAACTCAGCCACCACCCTGGTCATCGCCCGCGGCCACGACAGCCAGGAACACTACCAGCAGTTGAGCGATCACTACGCCCTTAGTGAAATCACCCTGCGCGGCGGCGCCCGCATCACCCTGCACTATGACCACCAGCACGCAGGCCAGGCGGTGCTGTCGGACCTGATCACCTATCAGGGCGACACCCCGCACCAGCATATCCACACCCAACTCGACGACAACGGCCGCATCAACGCCCTGTGGCTGATGCACGAAGGCGCGCCCTTGCGCCAACTGGCGGGCTACGACTATGACGAACACGGCGATCTGCGCGCTGCCCGCGACGAAAACGCCGCGCAGTGGGCGTATCAATATCAGCATCACCTGATCACCCGCTACACCGACCGCACCGGGCGCGGTATGAACCTGCAATGGCAAGGCGACGGTCCGGACGCCAAAGCCGTGCGCGAGTGGGCCGACGACGGCAGCTACGACACCCGCCTGGAATGGGACGCCAACATCCGTCTCACCTACGTCACCGATGCCCTGGGCCAAGAGACCTGGCACTACTACGACATCCTCGGCTACACCTATCGCATCATTTACCCCGACGGCAACGAAGAATGGCTGTTTCGCGACGCCGCCAAAAACGTCACCCGCCATATCCACACCGATGGCAGCACCGATTCATATGCCTACGATGAGCGCGGCAACCTGCTGCAACACACCCGCGCCGACGGCAGCAGCATTCACCACGCCTACGACGACCAGGACCAGCGCTTCAAGACCCGCGATGCCGAAGGCGGCCTGTGGAAATACGACTACGACCCGCGCGGCAACATCATCGAAACCCTCGACCCCCTGGAGAACACAACCTGCTACGCCTACAACAGCGACAACCTGCCGGTGCTCATCACCGACTCCCTCGGCGGCAGCAAACACCTGGCCTACAACGCCGACGGCCAACTGACCCGCTACACCGACTGCTCGGGCAAAGTCAGCCAGTGGCAGTACAACGCCCTCGGCCAGCTCAGCCGGTTTACCGACGCTGCGGGCAACATCACCGCCTACCATTACAGCGCCGGGCAACTGGTGCGCCTGACCCTGCCAGACAACACCGAAGAGCATTTCGAGCGCAACGCCGAAGGCCGCCTGCTCAGCCACACCGACGCCCTGCGCCAGCGCACAGTGTGGCACTACAACGAAGCCGGGTTGATCCAGCAACGCCTGCAGGCCGACGGCAGCACCCTGGCCTACCGCTGGGACAAGCTCGGCCAATTACTGGAACTGCGTAACGAGAACAACAGCACAGCCACCTTCGCCTACGACCCGGCAGGCAAACTGCTGAGCGAAACCGGCTTCGACCGGCAAACCATTCACTACCAGTACGAGAACGGTAGCCAACAGCCGACCCACCGATCCGACGGCGACCGGGTCTGGCGATACGACTACGATCCGCTCGGCCGTCTGAGCGCCCGCCACGCCGCCTACCAGGGTGGTAAGCAATGGCAAACCGAAACCTTTGCTTACGATGGCAACGGCAACTTGCTGCTGGCCACCAACCCGACCTGCAAACTGCAGTGGTTTTACGATGCCGCGGGCAACAACACCCGCGAACATCAGCACCTGCACCTCTACAAACCCTGCCACGTTGCCATCTGGCAGCACGAGTACGACGCCCTCAACCAACGCATCGCCACCACCCGCCCCGACGGCCACCGGGTCAGTTGGCTGACCTACGGCAGCGGCCACTTGCTGGCGATGAAAGTCGACGACATCGAACTGCTCAGCTACCAGCGCGACGACCTGCACCGCGAAATCGTCCGCCACCAAGGCAACGGCCTGCAACAGCGCCAGAGCTGGACGCCCAACGGCCAGTTAAAGGAACAGACCGTAGCCCTTAGCGGCTCAAGCACGCGCCTGCTGGTGCGCAACTACCGCTATGACGATGCCGGGCAATTGACCGACCTGCACGACAACCGCCGTGGCGACATCAACTACCGTTACGACCCGCTCGGCCGCCTGCTCGGGGCCAGCAGCCAGCACAAAGAAGAAACCTTCGCCTTCGATCCGGCCAGCAACCTGCTCGACCCCAAGGCCCCGCGCCGGCCCATACACCACCCGCCGCCCAAGCTCCTCGATAACCTGCTGCGCGACTACGCCGGCCAGCACTACACCTACGATGTGCGCGGCAACCTGCTTGAACGCCTCGACAACGGCAAAAAAGCTCGCTTCACCTGGGACCTCTACGACCGCCTGACCCGCTACGAAGACGACCGCCTGACCGCCGAATTCGCCTACGACGCCCTGGGGCGACGCGTAGCCAAATACTCCAAAGCCCACTGCCCGCCCAGCCCCGGCGCCGGCCCGGCGTGGATCGAGCAGCAACAGCGCACGCTCAACGCCCAATACGACTGCGGCCAAAACATCTACGGCTGGGACGGCGACACCCTCGCCTATGAAACGCGCTACAGCGATAACCCCGGCGAACGACGCCTGATCCACTACTTCTACGAACCGGGCAGCTTCATCCCCGTCGCCCAAACCGTCGAAAACCGCAGCCTGTCGCTAGTGCGCGAGCCAAGCCATGAAAACGGCTACCACATCGACCGCGACCCGCTGTGGCAACACCAACCCGTGGCGAAACCGTTCAACGCCATGGCCTGGTACCAATGCGACCACCTCGGCACGCCCATGGAACTCACCGACCAACGCGGCGAGATTGCCTGGAGTGGGACCTATCAAGCGTGGGGGTTGGCCAAAGAAAAGCGTACCGACAGCGCAACTCGCGAAAACATCCGCAACCCGTTGCGCTTTCAAGGGCAGTACTTCGACACCGAAACCGGGCTGCACTACAACCGCTATCGGTACTATGATCCGCAGGTCGGGAGGTTTATCAGCAAGGATCCGATCGGGTTTGCGGGTGGGCTGAATGTCTATGCGTATGCGCCGAATCCGGTGGGGTGGGTTGATCCGCTGGGGTTGGCTAAATCTGGACGCTGGCAGCCAGTTGGAAATGGAAGGATTCGCATTGATCCACCTCACGTTGAGAATATAAATCAGCAAATACATGCACACTGTGAATGCAAATCCAGACGCAAAGAAATAGTCATAAATCAAGATGGCACACAAAGTCACGGCTCTCGCGGAGATATTTCGGGATTAACCAGGCATGAAAAAGATTTTTTGAAAGAAAAGGGTTTTGACATATGAATAATCTGAAAACGTTCGCCATCTACGGAACTGCCGAAAGTACCTATCAAGATATAAAACTTGATGAAATATCAATAGTGGCCGATGCCCAAACACTCAGATTAATCGGGAGTTTTCTTACTAATTCAGCTAAAAAAATGGAGGCCAACGATCTGGAACACATACACTTTCAGGATATTGTTAAAAATTTCTCACATGAGAATCACGTGGACATTATTGTTATTAATAAAGATGTAGTCCTGACAACAAAATGATCCAGTTGAGACGAAGCTTATTATTCGACTCAGCGACACCGCCGACTATGGCGGAGCCGTCATCGAATCCATCCTCCACACCAAGCTCAACGGCAATTTGGTGATGAGCCCCTTATGCAAGGGGCCGTTCCATATTGTCGAGAGCGGAAGCACCTATTTCGTCAACGGAGTTCCTGTCGCCAAGGACGGCATGAAGACAGCCTGCGGGGTACCAGCCTGCTGCATCTCTCCCCCCATGAAACCCGCCGACCAACACGGCACAACCCCTACCCTGCAAACCTAAAACCGATCAACACTCCCACCCCGCATAACCCATCGTCTTTTAACGCCAGACAGTGGCCGTTTGGTGCCAACGGTGCGTACTATGACGCCCGTTTCAATAACGCGATCCAAGCGCCCCATACGGCGGTGTATGCCTTGCGCTGACACCTTTTGACTCTTTTGAGAACAGCATGACTTTTGACTTCGATACGCTGCTGGATCGTGCCGGCAGCGGCAGTAAAAAATGGGGCCGCTATCCGGATGAGGTTCTGCCGATGTGGGTCGCGGACATGGATTTTGCCGTCGCGCCGGTCATTCAACAGACCTTGCAACAGCGCATCGCACACCCTGCTTTCGGTTATTGCCTGGCTACCGACGCGTTGCGCCACACGCTGGTTGATTACCTTTGGCATAACTATGCCTGGCGGATCGAACCTCAGGATCTGGTGTTTCTGCCGGGTATCGAACCCGGCGTCAGTATGGCGCTGCGCTCATTGATCGAACCGGGGGCGGGGGTGGTTGTGCAGACCCCAAACTATTCGCCGCTGCGTAATGCCGCCAGCCATTGGCGGTTGCCAAGCATTGAGTTGCCGTTCCAGGCCGATGTCCAAGGCCACTGCTATACCGATATCCCGGCACTGCACGAGGCATTGGCCAGCGCCGGTGCGCTGCTGTTGAGCAACCCGCACAATCCGTTGGGCAAAAGCTTTTCTGCCAGCGAACTGACAGATATTGGTCATGCCTGTGTCGAGCACAATGCGCTGATCATCAGCGACGAAATTCACGCCGATCTGCAATTTGATGGTCTGCGCCATGTGCCTATTGCGTCACTTGATCCGCAGTTCGCGCACCGCACGGTGACTCTGATGTCGGCCAGCAAGGCCTATAACATTGCCGGTCTGAAGACCGCGTTTGCGGTGATCCAGAACCCGCAGCTACGTGAGCGGTTTGATAACGCCCGCGCCGGCATGGTCGACAGTGTAAATGCCTTGGGTCTGGAAGCCACTCGCGCCGCCTACGCCGATGCTAAACCGTGGTTGATCGAGCTGCTGGCTTACCTGCAGGGTAACCGTGATTATCTGCTTGAGGCCGTGCGCTCGCGGCTGCCGGGCATTACCCTGCGCGCGCCGCAAAGCACTTACCTGGCCTGGCTGGACTGCTCAGCCCTGGGCCTGGACGACCCGCAACGCTTTTTCCTCGAAGAAGCCAAGGTTGCCCTGAGCGCCGGGACTGAGTTCGGCGCAGCCTGTCAGCAATTTGTACGGCTCAATTTCGGTTGCCCGCGCTCGACCCTGGAAGAAGGTCTGGCGCGGATGGAACGCAGCTTGCGGGGCACCACAAAACCGTAGGAGCGAGCTTGCCTCGCGATCTTTTGAGGTTAAAAGACCGCAGCCTTCGTACCTCGACAGCGACTACAGTTGCGTAGCGCTTTACGGTAGGTCCCAAATATGGCGGCAAACAACACCCTACAAGCCACCGGTGGCAGGCCGATGCGCAACCTGCCACGCTTGAGGTCGAGCAGTTCGTTGATTTCAGCGAGCATGTCACTACGCTCAGAGAGCAAAACAAGTGCACGCCGGCAGGCGATCTCACCGGCAGCCGTCAGCTAAACTTTGTGACCGGCGCGGTTAAACAAGGGCATGCCTAACTCGTCTTCAAGGGACTTGAACGCCTTGCTGACGCAGAATTGGTTTTTGCCTATCTTTAGCCCACCCCGGCGACACGGCGCGGTCACTGAGCTCATCTGGTTTTTGAGGAATGATTGACATGATTATTTCATCCGCTTCCGATTATCGTGAAGCCGCTAAACGCAAGTTGCCGCGCTTTCTGTTCGACTACATCGACGGTGGTGCCTACGCCGAGCACACCCTGCGCGCCAACAGCGCCGACCTCTCGTCCATCAGCTTGCGCCAACGCATCCTGCGAAATGTCGAGAGCCTGAGCCTCAAGACCACGCTGTTTGGCCAGGAACACGCAATGCCGGTCATCCTCAGCCCGGTCGGCCTGACCGGCATGTTCGCCCGTCGCGGTGAAGTGCAGGTGGCCAAGGCTGCCGCCAACAAAGGCATCCCTTACTGCCTGTCGACGGTCTCGGTGTGCTCCATTGAAGAGGTGGCGTCGCAGAGTCCGCAGGCGATCTGGTTTCAGTTGTACGTGCTCAAAGACCGCGGCTTTATGCGCAACGCGCTGGAGCGTGCCCAGGCAGCAGGTGTCACCACCCTGGTGTTTACCGTTGACATGCCCACCCCAGGGGCGCGCTACCGCGATGCCCACTCCGGGATGTCAGGGCCGTACGCCTCCTCGCGGCGCATCCTGCAAGCCATGACCAAGCCAAGCTGGGCGCTAGATGTGGGTCTGTTGGGTCGCCCCCACGACTTGGGCAATATCACTAAATACCGCGGCAAACCTACCACGCTGGAAGATTACATCGGCTGGCTGGCCAACAACTTCGACGCGTCCATCAGTTGGAAAGACCTGGAATGGATCCGTGAGTTCTGGAAAGGCCCGATGATCATCAAGGGCATCCTGGACCCGCAGGATGCCAAGGATGCGGTGAGTTTCGGCGCCGACGGCATCGTTGTCTCCAACCATGGCGGCCGCCAACTCGATGGCGTGCTGTCTACCGCCAAAGCCTTGCCCGCGATTGCCGACAGCGTGGGAGATGACCTGACCGTCCTCGTCGACTCCGGCATTCGTTCCGGGCTGGACGTAGTGCGCATGCTGGCACTGGGCGCAAAAGGATGCTTGCTGGGGCGCTCCAGCGCTTATGCACTGGCGGCTGACGGGCAGCAAGGAGTTGAAAACCTGCTGGATATCTTCAGCAAGGAAATGCGCGTTGCCATGACGCTCACAGGTGTTACGTCGATTGACCAGATCGACCGCTCTACCCTGACCCAGGGCGATTATTGAAAACGCGCCCCGGCAAGATGCAGTGATCAGGCAGCCAGCCCGCCATCTATGAGGTAGATGGCGGCAGAAAACGTGACGATCGACAACACGGTACTGATCAAGATGGAGGTCGCGGCCTCGCTCTGATAAACACCGGCCTGGTTGGCGAACATGGCCGGTATCGTCGCCGAGGGCAGCGCACTCAACAGGATCATTTGCTGGGCAAATAAGCCGTGTCTGCCCAGTACCACCATCGCCCCAAACATCAAGGCCGGCTGAACAAACAGCTTGAGCCCCAGATTGGTCCATACCTCACCCGACATCTTCAGCGTGTCGGTAGACATGATCAAACCCAGACAAAACAGCGAAACCCCTGGCGTCGCCTTGCCCAGCAAGTTAAACGACTCGGCGGCCACGGCGGGCAATTTGAACTCCAGCATGGACAGCAGAATACCCAGCGCAGGCGCCCATACCAGAGGTCGGCGCACTGCCGTTGACAGGCTCGACACAAACGCCTGAATACCGCTGTCTTTGCCATCGGCGATAGTCAGCAACGTGATGGTCAGGGGGATCATGATCAAGGTTGCGACAAGGTTTAAGACCAGCACCGAATAGATGCTCTGCGGCCCGTACATGGCACCCAGGATGGGGATCCCCATGAACGCGGCATCCGGAAAACCGTTGACCAGCCCTTTGAGGGTCGCCGCCTTGAGGTCGCGAAGGCGCAGCCAGCCAATGCCCAGCGCCAGCAGGAACATGCCGATGATGCCAATCACCGTCGCGAAAATGTACTTGAAGTCCAAAAGCTGCGCTCGCGGCGTGTTCGCCATGCCCACGAAGAGCAAAGCCGGCATGATCCAGCCGAGTACCAAGCGGCTGATCAACAAGCTGTCCGAGTGGGTTAACTTCCCGCGCTTACCGGCGATGAAGCCGAGGAGGATGACGCATGCAACAGGCAAAAGAGGCCCTACTATCCTGTCTAACACTTCTTGAATCCTCGACTTTATTTTTATCTCTGGAGTGTGATCCCGACACGTTCGGCACGCGCCATCACACCCGGTAACTGCGGCTACCGAACGTTGCACACGCGGGCGATGAATTCGGGGTCAATACAACGGATCAGATGGCCAAGGCCTGGGCGCCCATACACAGGCGGTTATCAACCGTGTCGAGCAGCAGTTGTGCTGGGGTGTTGCGCCGTTTGAACCGGCCACGCGCTGAAGCGCTGTCGGCTTCAAAGTCAGCGGAAAGTAATTGAGCTAACGTTGTTCAGCAAATTAAAAAACATGACTTTTTCTTCATTTTCGATCTGAGCGGCGCGCAACATTGTTGTGATTTTACGAATAGAGATTGCAGAAAATCTCTCTTTATTCAGCATCACCGAACATGCAAACCTTTGGACAGAGCACGATTAAGCTCACCCGCACGACTGTGCAGACGTGCCGGGGGCCAGGTTATTTTCTTAAGGGTTTTAACTCATGAACACGTCCAGCAAAAAAGTCGCCATCGTTACCGGTTCCTCACGTGGGATCGGCGCAGCCATCGCTGAGCGCCTCGCCCACGATGGTTTCGCAGTCGTGGTCAATTATTCGGGAAGCGCTGAACCGGCCCACGCCTTGGTCGATAAAATCACCCAGCAAGGGGGCAGCGCAATCGCGGTTCAAGCCGATATCAGCGATAGTGCAGCGGTCAAGCAACTGTTCGAAACCACCATCACAACCTTTGGCGGTGTCGATGTGCTGGTCAACAATGCCGGGATCATGGCGCTGGCCCCCTTGGGCGATACCGACGACGCGACCTTCGACCGACTGCTGGCGATCAACTTCAAAGGCACCTTCAATACCCTGCGCGAAGCCACCAAGCACTTGCGTGATGGCGGGCGGATCGTCAACTTTTCGTCCAGCGTGACCGCCCTGCTGCAACCGACCTACTCAATCTATGCCGCCACCAAAGCCGCAGTAGAAGCCATGACCAGCGTTCTGGCCAAAGAACTGCGCGGTCGCAATATCACCATCAACGCCGTGGCTCCAGGCCCGACGGCAACCGACCTGTTCCTTAACGGCAAACCTCAGGAGGTAATCGACCGCCTGGCCAAACTGGCGCCGCTGGAACGCCTGGGCCAACCTGCGGATATCGCAGCAGTTGTGTCGTTCCTCTCGGGCCCGGACGGTGCCTGGATCAACGGCCAGACCCTGCGCGCCAACGGCGGGATTATTTGATAAGGGTGTGAACCTGCCGCGCGGTTGGCAGCAAGCAGGCTTAAGGCGGCGCTCTAACGCCTGCGCGCAGGCAAGTCGGTGCAACTGCCGAGGGCAACCTCGGCAGCCATACCGACCGTCTCACCCAAGGTGGGGTGCGGGTGAATGGTCTTGCCGATGTCCAGAGCGTCGGCCCCCATTTCGATGGCCAGGCAGACTTCACTGATCAAATCACCCGCCCCGGTGCCGACAATGCCGCCGCCGATCACACGCCGCGTGTCTGCATCGAACACCAGTTTGGTCAGACCTTCATCGCGGCCGTTGGCAATCGCACGGCCTGATGCAGCCCACGGGAACACCGCCACCTCTACCTTGATGCCTTGGACTTTGGCTTCTTGCTGAGTCAGCCCGGCCCACGCCACCTCCGGGTTGGTGTAGGCAACCCCGGGGATCTGCAACGCATCAAAATGGCTGCACACCAGCTCAGGGTTATTCAGGGCCTCACCCGCCGCCACTTCGGCGGCGACATGGCCTTCGTGCACGGCTTTATGCGCCAGCATGGGCTGGCCAACAATGTCACCGATCGCGAAAATGTGCGGCACAGTGCTGCGCATCTGCTTGTCGACGCGGATAAACCCGCGCTCATCCACATGGACACCGGCCTTGTCAGCGCCGATCCGGTCGCCATTGGGTTTGCGCCCGACCGCAACCAGCACCAAGTCATAACACTGCGGCTCGGCAGGTGCTTGCTCACCGTCAAAGGTCACCCAGATGCCCTGCTCGCTGGCCTGGGCGCTCACCGTGCGGGTATTGACCATCACCCGATCAAAACGCGGGTGGTTGTACTGCTCCCAGACCTTGACCAGGTCGCGATCAGGCCCCTGCATCAGGCCATCCAGCCTTTCGACCACGTCGATACGTGCACCAAGGGCCGAATAGACGGTGGCCATTTCCAGGCCGATAATCCCGCCGCCCACCACCAGCATGCGCTTGGGCACCGCCTTGAGTTCAAGGGCGCCGGTGGAATCCACGATGCGTGGATCATCCGGCATGAACGGCAACGTCACCGGTTGGCTACCGGCAGCAATCACGCACTGCTTGAACCGGATCACCTGCTTTTCACCCGTCAGCTCAAGACCTGCGCCCGAACACAGCGAGACCTCAAGGTGATGCGGGTCCAGAAAACGCCCGACCCCTCGTACAACCTCAACCTTTCGCCCCTTAGCCATCCCCGCCAGCCCGCTGGTCAGTGTGTCGACCACCGCCTCTTTGTGACGGCGCAACGAACCCAGATCAACCTTGCCAACACCAAACTCAATGCCCATGGCGGCCAAGTGCGGCACTTCCTCCATCACCGCAGCGATATGCAGCAACGCTTTGGAGGGGATGCAGCCGACATTCAGGCACACGCCGCCCAAGGTGGCATAGCGCTCAACCAGCAGGGTGTTCTGGCCCAGATCGGCCGAGCGAAAGGCCGCCGAATAGCCGCCGGGGCCGCCACCCAGCACCAGCACATCGCACTCAACACTTACTTCGTTCACCTGACTCATGTGCGCCCTCCTCACAAGGTAATTCGACGAAAGTCAGCCAACAGCGCTGCCAGATGCTGAAGGAAACGCGCCGCAGCCGCGCCATCGACCACGCGGTGATCCCACGAAAGCGCCAACGGCAGAACCAGGCGCGGGGCAAACGCCTGGCCATCCCACAGGGGCCTGATCTGTGCCCGGGTCACCCCCAGAATGGCAACTTCCGGGGCGTTGATAATCGGGTTAAAGCCGGTGCCGCCAATCCCGCCCAGACTGGAAACGGTAAAGGTCCCTCCGCTCATGTCAGCAGGCCCCAATTTGCCGTCCCGGGCCTTTTTTGCCAGTTCTGCGCACTCTGTGGCGATCTGGCCGATGCCTTTGTGCTCGACATCGCGAATCACCGGCACCACCAGCCCATTGGGCGTGTCCGCGGCAAAACCGATGTGGCAGTACTGCTTCATAATCAGGATCGGCTCACCGTCTTCATGGCCCAGAGAACTGTTGAACGCCGGGAAAGCCTTCAGCGTCGCAGCCGCCGCCTTGATCAGGAATGCCAGCAAGGTGTACTTGATCGCCTCCTTGTTGCCCTCCTGATTGAGTTGAACCCTGAATGCCTCCAGGTCGGTGATGTCTACCTCCTCGTTATTGGTGACATGGGGAATCATCACCCAGTTGCGCGACAGGTTGGCCCCCGAGATTTTCTTGATGCGTGACAGCGCCACTTTTTCAACCGGACCGAACCGGGCAAAATCCACCTCCGGCCACGGCAGCAGATTGAGCCCGGCGCTTTGCCCAGGGCTATCCAGACGCACCATGGCGTCCTTGACGAAGCGCTCGACATCCTCGCGCAGCATGCGTCCGCCCTTGCCGGTGGGCACCACGCGCGACACATCCACCCCCAATTTGCGCGCATAACTGCGCACGGAGGGGCTGGCGTGCGGCTTGGCCGCCGATGGGTTCACCGCCGCAACAGCCGCAGGAGCCGCAGGAGCCGACGGCGCAGTGACAGCCACAGGCGTAACACTGACCTGCGCAGGGCTGCTGACTACCGGTTGAGGCGAAGGCTCGGCACTCACCGCCACCTGCAACGTCAGCATGGGGCTGCCCCTGGAAACCCGATCACCCTCTTTGACCGTCACCGCCACCACAACCCCGGCCTCGGGACTGGGCACATCCATCGAGGCCTTGTCCGACTCCAGGGTCAGCAAGGGCTCATCGATTGCCACTGTGTCGCCCGGTTTGACCAACACCTCAATCACCGGGAGGTCTTTGAAGTCCCCAATGTCCGGGACATGAATCTCTCTGATTTCACTCATGACTTACCGCCGCATAAAAAAGGGAAGACATCCGTTAGCGCGTCCAGGGCGCGGGACGATCACCGCCCAGTCCATAACGCTCAACGGCCTCAGCCAACACCTGTCGCGGTAAACGGCCGTCACGCACCAGGCCGTCCAATGCCGCCAAAACGATCTGCTGACGGTCCACTTCAAAGAAGTCACGCAAGGCGGCGCGGGTATCACTGCGGCCAAAGCCATCGGTGCCCAGCGCAATAAAGCGCGCATCGACATAACTGGCGATCAGTTGCGGCCAGGCGCGAACATAGTCAGAGGCAGCAATCACCGGCGCATCGCCAGCCAGCGACGCGCACAGATGGCTGACCTGCTCAGGCGCGGCCGGATTGAGCCGGTTGTGCCGTTCGACCTCACGGGCTTCACGCGCCAGCTCGCTGAAACTGGTGACGCTCCACACCTCACTCGCAACCTGCCAGTCGGTTGCGAGCATTTCAGACGCGGCGATCACTTCGCGCAAAATAGTCCCGCTGCCCAGCAGCCGAACCGAACCACGGGGCGCATCAGCCTCTGTCTGTGCATAGCGATACATACCGCGGATAACCTGGGCTTCAACGCCACTCGGCAATGACGGCTGGGCGTAGTTTTCGTTCATCACGGTGATGTAATAGAACTCATCGACATCGCGCTCCATCATCTGGCGCATGCCATGGTCGACAATCACCGCCAGTTCACCTGCGAACGCCGGGTCATAGGCGCGGCAGTTGGGTACGGTGGCCGCCACCACGTGGCTACTGCCGTCCTGATGCTGCAGCCCTTCGCCGCCCAAGGTAGTTCGCCCGGCGGTGGCGCCGAGTAAAAAGCCCCGTGCACGTTGGTCCGCCGCAGCCCAAATCAAGTCCGCAACCCGCTGAAAACCAAACATGGAGTAATAGATGTAGAACGCCAGCATCGGCTTGCCATGGGCACTGTACGAGGTCGCAGCCGCCACCCACGAAGAAATCGCCCCGGCTTCGGTGATGCCCTCCTCCAGCAACTGGCCATCGCGGGCTTCGCGGTAATAGAGCATGGAACCCGCGTCTTCAGGCTCGTACAACTGGCCCAGCGGCGAGTAAATGCCGATCTGACGAAACAGATTGGCCATGCCAAAGGTGCGCGCTTCATCCGCCACAATCGGCACGATTCGCGGCCCCAGCTCTTTGTCCTTGAGCAAACCGCCCAGCATGCGGACCACGGCCATGGTGGTGGACATTTCCTTGCCATCGGCTTCAAAGGCGAAACGCGCGTAGTCCGCCATGGCCGGTATGGCGACGTGCTCACTGCCCTTGTTACGCGCAGGCAGGTAACCACCCAATGCACTGCGGCGTTCGCGCAGATAGCGCATTTCCTGGCTGTCTTCAGCCGGGCGATAAAAGCGTAATTGCGCTACATCATCATCCGACAGCGGCAAGGCGAAGCGATCCCGAAACGCCTTGAGCGCATCGACATCCAGCTTCTTAGCCTGGTGCGAGGTCATGCGTGACTCCCCCGCGCCGCCCATGCCGTAGCCTTTTTTGGTCTTGGCGAGGATGACCGTCGGCTGGCCTTTGTGCGCCTTGGCGGCGGCGAACGCGGCATACAGCTTGCGCAAGTCATGCCCGCCACGCTTGAGGGCATCAATCTCGGCATCCGACATATGCGAGACCAGCGCCTGGATCTCCGGATCCTGCTGAAAGAAGTGCAGCAAATTGTAGGCGCCATCCTTGGAACCCAACGTCTGATACTGACCATCGACCGTCTGGGCGAAGCGTTGCAACAAGGCGTTGTGGGTGTCCCGGGCAAACAGCGGGTCCCAGTCCGAGCCCCAGATCACCTTGATCACATTCCAACCAGCGCCGGTAAACAGGGCTTCAAGTTCTTGAATGACCTGGCCGTTACCGCGCACCGGGCCATCCAGACGCTGCAAGTTGCAGTTGACGATAAAGGTCAGGTTGTCGAGCTTCTCCCGCGCCGCGAGCGTGAGCCCGGCAATCGACTCGGGCTCATCCATTTCACCGTCACCGAAGACGCCCCAGACATGGCGCTCGGCGGTATCGGCCAAGTGGCGGTGTTCGAGGTAACGCATGTACCGCGCCTGATAGATCGCACTGATCGGACCGATGCCCATCGAGCCGGTCGGGAATTGCCAGAAGTCCGGCATCAACCAGGGGTGCGGATATGAACTCAGGCCGTTGCCGCCGACTTCCTGACGATAATTCGCCAGTTGTTCTTCAGACAAGCGCCCCTCAAGGAACGCACGGGCATAGACCCCAGGCGCCGAGTGCGGCTGGAAAAACACCAGATCGCCGCCATGCTGCCCATCACGGGCACGGAAAAAATGGTTGAACCCCACCTCGAAAATTTCAGCGGCAGAGGCGTAACTGGCGATATGCCCGCCCAGTTCGCCGTAGGCCTGATTGGCGCGCACCACCATGGCCAATGCATTCCAGCGAATGATTGCGGTAATCCGTTCCTCGACGGCCAGGTCGCCCGGGTAAGGCCCTTGGCGTTCAATCGAAAGGGTATTTCGATAGGCCGAGTACGGATGCACCTGCGCGGTGACGCCAAGTGCTCTTGCGTGTTGCTCCAGTTGTTTGAGTAAAAACTGGCCGCGCTCGCAGCCAGCCTCCCGAACCACGGCCTCCAGCGACTCCAGCCACTCCAGGGTTTCATCGCGATCACTGTCAACCGGCACACGTTCGTTTGGCACACCCATGGTGGCCTCCTTGATTATTATTTGAGGGCGCAGCTGTAGTCGCTGTCGAGGGACGAAGGCTGCGATGCGGGCCGCAGGACCGCCGTTTCATCTCTCGCAGCCTCGTGCCTTTGCAGCGACTACAGGCTTTGGCTGAAGGTGTCGCGGTAGGCATAAAGGCCCGGAGTGCCGCCGGTCATAACGAACAGCACGTTATCGCCAGCGCGGTAGCGGCCTTGGCGAAGGTCGGCCAGCAGGCCTGCGAAGGCCTTGCCCGAGTACACAGGGTCAACCAGCAGCCCTTCGCAACGGGCCATCAGGTGCACGGCTTCGATCATCGCCGGTGTCGGCAGCCCGTAGCCTTCCCCCAGTTGGCTGCCATCGATATGGATGGCCTGCGGCGCAAGGGTGGCTGCATGACCGAGCAGCGCCAGCGCCTCTTGAGTCAGCTGCCGCGTCCTGCTTGCAGAGGTTTGCTGATCGGCCAGCACCGACCAGGACTTCACGGTCGAAGCCCCACGCCCCAGCAGCTCAAAGCCTGCCGCGAGCCCGGCATGGGTGCCCGCACTGCCATTGGGGATCACCACTTCGCTGAAATGAACGCCCAACTCGATCTCTTGCTGCGCGATTTCTGCCGCGCAACGGGCGTAGCCCAGGCTACCCAACGGCGTCGAGCCGCCAGTGGGAATGACCATGACGTTGCGCCCCGCTGCTCTCAATTCATTGGCCCGGTGCTCGGCGGCGGCCAGAGAGTCGCCCCCCTTGGCCAGCACCTGTATCCGGGCACCAAAAAGCTGATCCAGCAAGACGTTGCCGTTGAGTTCGTAATCGGTGTCGGCCTTGGGCACCGAGCGGGTCAGAATCAACTCGCAGGCCATGCCCAGTCGCGCACAGACCGCCGCCGTCAAACGCGCATGGTTGGACTGAATACCACCAACCGTAATCAGCGTATCAACACCGTTTTTCAGCGCGGCACCGAGATGAAACTCAAGCTTGCGCAGCTTGTTGCCGCCACCGCCGATGTGCATGTGATCATCACGTTTGAGGTAAAGGCCGACGCCTTGCTCGCGCAAGCCCAACTCCTGCTCAAGCCGCTCGGCGCGTTGAATGCGGGTGGCGCCCTGCAACACATCTGCCCGGGGAAAGGCCGCCAAAGCCTTGTCCAGTCTGGTTTGCATGTTCTGTTACCTCATCGCTGATGTTTATTCTTAATTAATATAGGAACAAACCAGCGGGTAATAAACGCACTGAAAGTTAGTACTTGTATAACCTGAGGTTCGCAATCGATGTCGCCTGCTGTTCAGGCCGCAAACTGCGCTATAAGGGTTTTTGGTTTTTTATCTGTCCAGCCAGAAGGCATTTTTTATGAGCAAGCTCAGGCAAATGGAAGTCTTTGTGGCGGTCGTCGAGGCGGGCAGTTTTGCTGAGGCTGCGGTTCAGGTGGGCATGTCGGCGGTCATGGTCGGGCGGCATATTCAGAGCCTTGAAACGGCCTTGAACACCAGGCTGATTCAGCGAACAACGCGCCGCCAGTCCGTCACCGGTGAAGGCCGGTTGTTTTACGCCGAAGCCAAAACCGCCCTTGAGCAGATCGAGTACGCCTTCAAGCGCGTCGAAGCCTCCACCGACAGACCCAGCGGCCTGCTGCGCGTAACCGCGCCGATGACCCTGGGCAGCGCGTTGATTGGTCCACTCGTCACCGAGTTCATGCAGCTGTATCCCGAAATTCAGATTGAGCTGATCTTGAGCAATAAGGTCGTGGACCTCTACGAAAGCTCATTTGATCTGGGCTTCAGGATTTCCGAGCGGGTGGACGTCAACCTCGTCTGCAGGCCACTGCCGCCCTACCGGATGGTGATCTGCGCGGCGCCCAAATACCTCACCACCTGGCAGGCACCGCAGACCCCGGAGGACCTTTCTACACACCGTATTTTGACCCACACCTCGTGGAACAATCGCTTTGCCTGGCCCTTGCGCCAAGGCAACAAGGACGTTCCGTGGCCCGAGCGGGCGGTCCTCAAAAGCAACGATGGCAAGGTGCTGCTTGAAGCGGCCATTGCCGGCTGCGGGATCTTGATGCAGCCCGATTTCCTGGTAGCTGCGGCATTGGCCAGTGGCGAGCTGGTGCCGCTGATGAGTGCCTGTGCACCGGAGCCCAAGCCGGTGCAAATGGTCTATTTGCGCTCAAAAAAATCACTGCCCAAGCTCAATGCCTTTGTCACGTTCATCAGCGAACGGCTGGGCTCGTCCACGCCTGAGCCACACGCTCACTGACCGAAAATAGACGTTCGATGCTCGATCCACTTGAGCAACTCTTCAGCCCCTACCGATTGCGGCTTGTTGAGCTTGACCAACAGCCGGGCATGCACATTCTGAAACAGCGGGTGATCGATTGAGCGGGTCACCAGCGCACCGCTGACCCGGTCGTTGAAGGCCGAGAACTCGCTCATCATGGTCACCGCATCACCGCTCATCACATACCGCCTGAGGGCCGTCAGGGAGTTGGTCACCATGGCCGGGCGAATGGACAGGTTTTCGGTATGCAGCACGAGCTGAATGATTTGCCCCAAACCGTATTCCGACGGCATCACTGCCAGCGGGTAACGCAAAATGTCTTCCAGCTTCAACGGCTCGCTGAGCTGCGCCAACGGATGGCCCGAGCGCATCAGTAAACGAACCGGCTGCAAGGACGACGCGCGATAGGTCACGTCAGGGTGCGCCGGGGGGTTGTAGGCCAGGCCAATGCTCGCGGTGCTTTGCGCGACTTCTTCAAGCACGCTGTTGACCGGCAACACGTCCAGCGTGATACGAATGCCGGGATAGGTGTCAGTGAATTCACTCAAGACCTTATCGATCAGCAAGTCGATAAAGCCCTCGCTGATAACAATCCGGATATCCCCTTCCCTCAAGCCTTTGAGCCCGCGCAAGCGGTCTTCGAGGTGTTCTTGCTGCGCCTGGCAGCCACGCCAGAACTCCAGAAGAAACTGCGCCGCTTCAGTCGGCACCACACCGCGGGCTTGCCGTTCAAACAAGACGCTGCCGACCTCTTCCTCCAGCAATTGAATTTGCCGGGTAATCACAGAAGGTGCGGTGTTCAGATTCTCCGCCGCCCCGCGAATGGAGCCGCTGGAAAGGACTTCATAGAAATAGCGCATTCGACGTTGATTCAGATCTCTCACGATAAACCTGCTGCTCAATGACTGTTGCTTACAGAGCAACGCTAGCATTAAAAAGTTGCTCTTGCTCACGCAAGGTTTCCACTTGAATATCGATCGAACAATAAAAAGATCCCGTGGAGAGCCGTATGCACAGCAGCAAGCCAGCGAGTGAGCTTTCAGCCATCTATCGAAAGATTGACTGGCGGTTATTACCTTTTTTGCTCGTGTGTTACTTCGTGGCGTATCTGGACCGGGTCAATGTGGGCTTTGCCAAGTTGCAAATGCAAAGCGACCTGAACTTGTCCGATGCCGCTTATGGGCTGGGCGCCGGTATCTTTTTTATCGGCTACGCCTTGTTCGAGACGCCGAGCAATCTGCTGCTACCCAAGATCGGCGCTCGCAAGACCCTCAGTCGAGTGATGATCTTATGGGGCACCACGTCGGCTTGCATGATGTTCGTCGAGACGGAGCGGGCGTTTTACGTCTTGCGCTTTTTCCTCGGGGTGTTTGAGGCCGGATTCGCGCCGGGCATGTTGTTCTATTTGACCTATTGGTACGGCCGCGAACGGCTGGGGCAAGTGCTGGCAATCGTCATGCTGGCAGCGCCGCTGGGCGGGATCTTTGGCGCGCCGCTCTCGGTATGGCTAATGACTGCGTTCGAAGGCGTACACGGTTTGTCCGGCTGGCAATGGATGTTCTTTCTGGAAGCCATCCCCGCTGTGCTGCTGGGCGTGCTTGCGCTAAAAGTGCTGAGTGACAAACCGGCCACCGCGCCCTGGTTGAGTGAACCTGAAAAACAGGTACTGGCGGCGCACATCGGCACAGGTCGGGGCGACCACCATTCGTTCAAACAGGTATTGAAAGACCCACGGGTTTACCTGATGGCTGCGGGGTATTTCTGCTTGATCTGCGGCATCTATGCCATGAGTTTCTGGCTGCCGACCATCATCAAAGAGTCAGGTATCCACGACACCATGCAGATCGGCTGGTACTCGGCCATTCCTTATATAGGCGCGATGGCGGGCATGCTGATCTTTGCCCGGACCTCCGACCGTTTCTATGAACGGCGCTGGCACACAGCCCTTCCGGCATTAATAGGTGCGATCTGCCTGACCGCGTCGGTGATCTACAAGACCCACTTCGGGTTATCACTGCTGTTCCTGACCTTGGCCACCACCATGATGTGGTCAGCCTACACAGTGTTTTGGGCCATCCCATCGCAGCACTTAAAGGGTGACGCGGCCGCAGGCGGCATTGCCGTCATCAACACCATCGGGCTTACCGGTGGTTTCCTCAGCCCGACGCTGATGGGCTATGTCAAAACGGCCACGGGCAACTCTGACTCGGGCCTGGTGTTCATCTCGGTGATTCTGCTGCTGGGGGCCGTGCTGCTGGCCGCGAATAAACCTGAACACGCCCAGCAAAGAGCAACGTCTACCCAAACCGTTTAAACCCATAATAAAAAGGTGATTTTACTGTCATGGCCTATCGAATCCTGGTGGCTGGTTTCCAGCATGAAACCAATACCTTCGCGCCCTCCAAAGCAGAATACGAAAACTTCGTCAGAGGCGAAGGTTTCCCGCAAATGGTCAGGGGCGCGGACGTGCTGAAATTACGCGAGGTCAACATCCCCGCAGGCGGCTTTCTGATTGAGGCTGAACGACTGGGCTATGAGGTGGTTCCAGTGATCTGGTCCGGAGCCAGCCCGTCAGCCCATGTCACCCAAGCGGCCTACGAACGCATTGCCAACGAAATCATTCAGGCGGCTGCCAGCCAGACACTGGACGGCCTCTATCTGGACCTGCATGGCGCCATGGTTGCCGAACATACCAATGACGGTGAAGGCACACTGCTGAGCCGGCTGCGTGCCGTGGTGGGGCCGGACATACCGATCGTGGTCTCACTGGACCTACACGCCAACGTGACCGATTTGATGCTCGAACAGGCCGATGCCATGGTTGCCTTTCGAACCTATCCCCACGTGGACATGGCTGAAACCGGCATAAAAGCCGCGCAACTGCTTGATCTGCGACTGCGTTGCGGGAAACTGCAGCATGCCAGTCTGCGACTGCCCTTCCTGATTCCGGTCAATGGCATGTGCACCCTGCTGGAGCCCGCGCGCAGCCTTTACCAGCAACTGGAGCACCTTGAGTCTGAAGGCCTGTCGCTGTCCTTCACCCCGGGCTTTCCGGCCGCCGATTTCGAAGAGTGCGGGCCGGTCATCTGGGGCTATGGGCTGGATCCGCAGGCGCTGCAAGCCGCCGTCGGAGCCCTGTATGACAAGCTGCTCAGTGAAGAAGATCAGTGGGAAGTACCGCTTCTGCTTCCAGACGATGCCGTGCGCCAGGCAATGGCATTGGCAGCGTCGGCCCAACGCCCCATCGTGATTGCAGACACCCAGGACAACCCCGGCGCAGGTGGCGACGGCAATACCATGGGCATGCTCAAGGCCCTGTTAAGCCACCAGGCGCGTAACGCTGCCATCGGTTTGATCTATGATCCTGCGGCCGTTCAGGCCGCGATTGCCGCCGGGCTGGGCGGTTTTATTGACATCGCGCTGGGCGGGCAATCCGGCGTGCCGGGGGATGAGCCATTACAAGGCCGCTTTGAAGTCACCCACCTGTCTGACGGCCGCTGCCGCTTCGAAGGCCCCATGATGAATGGCATGGACGTTGATGTCGGCCCGGTGGCGGGTCTGAAAATCGACGATGTGAGCATTGCCGTCAGCTCAGGCAAATGCCAGATGCTGGACCGTACCCTGTACCGGCTGGCCGGCATCGACCCTGAAAAAATGAGCGTAC
Source organism: Pseudomonas helleri (assembly GCF_045830615.1). Lineage (NCBI taxonomy): Bacteria > Pseudomonadati > Pseudomonadota > Gammaproteobacteria > Pseudomonadales > Pseudomonadaceae > Pseudomonas > Pseudomonas helleri. The sequence goes on from NZ_CP174501.1 coordinate 3,059,706, forward strand.
TGGTCAACAAAAGCTCCGTGCATTTTCGCGCCGACTTCCAACCCATCGCCGAGCACATCCTGGTGGCCAAAGCACCCGGTCCGATGACCGCAGACCCGGCGGACATCCCGTGGACAAGGTTGCGTGAAGGCATCCGCTTAAAGCCCAACGGGCCTGCGTTTCATCACTGAATCAAAAAGGATGACCTGAGCATTTCGTGCAGATGCACTGCCGCATGATGGGACGTATCCGTCAGCAGATAAACGTGATGCTCAGGCAGGCCAGGCAACGCCATCTGAAGAATAAGCGAACCGTCATCGGCCGCCCCCTGGGCTTCCACAATGCCCAACGCCAAACCGCTTCTCACACACGCCAATACAGCGTGGGAATTGGCACTCTCCAGCAGGATCCGGTAACGGATCCCGGCGGCTTTCAAGATCGCCAGCGCTGACTCCCGGTACGGGCAGCCACTCAATTGCAGGGCAATGGGCAAAGGCTGATCTGGATCGTACTTGAAGCCAGCAGCCGCCGCCCAGCACGGCTGTGTAGAACGCAGGCGCTCAGCATGGCTCAGTTGCTCATGACTGACAGCGATGGTCAGGTCCAGTTGCTTGCGTGCAAACAGGTCGAGCAGTTCAGTACTGGATTTGACCACCACTTCAAGCTCCAGAGCCGGATTGCCCGCGACGAACAGCGGTAAAAAGTCCGCCATCAATTGCTCGGCATAACCGTCCGGCACTCCCATACGAACCTTGCCCGTCATCAGTTGTGGCGACAACGTTGCCAACAGCCGGTCATGAGCCATCAAAAAACGCGTGGTTTCGCCCAACAGTTGCCGCCCTGCAGGCGTCAACTCAACGAGTTGATTGTTGCGGACCAAAAGTTGATGCCCAACCTTTGCCTCAAGTTTCTGGATCTGCGTTGTCACTGCCGAAGGGCTGCGATGGACGTAATCGGCCGCATCCTTGAAGCGCCTGAACCTGGCCACGGCCTGGAAGGTTCTGAGCACATCAATGTCGAGGGCTCTGCCCATGAGGTCACCTGATTTCGTTATGTCGAACCAGCGATTCGATTTATTCAACTGTACAGGGTTTACACCCACTCCTATGGTGGGGTCAACACATGCCAGCCACTGCACGCGCAACCTCAACCGGAGCAAACAAGACCACTCAAACCATCGTATGGAGTGACACCGATGAGCCTGAATGACTTTGTTGTAGATGCCCTCATACGCACCGAACGCTATAAGAACACCCGACTATGGACCGTTGAGAACCACGCCAAGTACTCGACCCTGACCGCCCCCCTGGCCAGTTCTGGCAACCCTTCGCGCTTCAACTTGCAAATATTTCAGCTCATGTGCGCCTTGAATCAGCAAGGCATGGCCGAGGATGGGCTGTGTGCCGACGCCCAAGGCCAGGGCGCACTCAAAGACATTCTCGGCACGCTTGCCGAGCGGCTGGCCCTGCTGAGCGAGAATCGCCATGTGCACTATGTTGAATTAGGCCCTGAACCGATCAAGACCGCACACTTGCTAGGGCGGATCACTGAGGCTTGCACCTCCCTGCGCTATACCGCCATCGACATCAATCAGACCTCAGAAAGCGTAATGCGTGACGCGGTGTTTCCAATCGTGGAACAGCATGGCAGCTTCAATTACATCGCCGCCGACTATCGAACCGTTGAACGTGCCGACCTGCATCATGAGCAGGACATTACCCTGATTACCTTGCTTGGCTTTCAAGAAGGCAACGAGTTGCCGGTGACCACCGGACGACTCATTCGTAGCCTCGCGAGCGACGCCACATACATCATTTCGGAGATGCAGATCTACGAAGAAGGGCTGCAAAGCAACATCCACGCTTTTTATGCCAACCCGCACATGATCAGGTTTTCGCAGGTCGTTGCAATGCAGCAAGGCTTCATCCCGCTGGATGAGCATGCTGTCACCCTCGTGAGATTCAAACTGCTGGATGAGCTGATCCATGTGGCAGTCACCCTGCAACCCGTTGAGAAGGGACGCCAACAAGGCTGCCTGCTGACCAATATCTGCCTCAAATACACCCCAGAACAGTTCCGTCGCATCAGAGCCCGACACTGCAACTGCAGCGTGCTGGATGAATTCGCCAGCGGTGATGGCTCGGTGCGCTATCAGATTGCCAAATACCTCCAATAGCAACACCACAGGGAGCCATGAACCATGGATCACACAGACCCGCTACCCCTGTTTGAACGCGGCGTCGGGCGAGTAAAACTGGCGCTGAAATCCACGTTGAGAAAAAGCTCGCGCAGTGCCTCGCCCGCTGCCGACGAGCAAGCGCCCTGGCGTGACGACCTGCTCTGCCAGGCAAACCTTACGATCAGCGATGCGCGAACACTTGCCGACCTGGGCTACGCCTTGAGCCCGCACCCCGACATACCGGCCGAAACCATCACCGCAGTGGCTTGCGCACACCGGTTGTTCACGCCCGAAGCCGTGGCGATTCTTCAAGACATCTGCACGCGTCTGGAAGAACGTGCAGATGACAGCGACTGGATCATTTCCCGGCGCACACGCGCAGTCACCACGCTATCGCCGTTCATCAACGCCATGATGAACAGTCGCCGCTTCCTGTTAGCCATCTCGCGCATTGCGGGCGTCCCCTTGGTGCCCTACCCCATGCTCAATGCCCGGTCGCAGATCAATTATTTCTATCCCAAGCCTGAGCATGAACAGCAGCAACTCGGTATGTGGCATACCGACGGCACCAACTATGTGCTGAACATTGTGCTGACGCGCTCGTCCGACTACACCGGCGGGGAATTCGTCTTTCATAACAGCACTGTCGAGTCTTTCGACGCCCTTAATCACCGTACGTTCGAAACCGCCCCGCTGATCGAACCCGGTGATGCGCTATTCATTTATGGCAGTCGATTGTTTCATGGCGTTCGGCCAGTAAGCACCGGCCGACGCATGTCGTTGGTGCTGTCCTTCCACTGCCCTTACGCCCGTGAAGATTCCAACCAGTTCTGGCACCTCGCCTCAGACGACGGCATCCCCGCGACCATTCCTAACTGGTTAAAACTGCGCTGGGCCTTACAGCGCTCAGCCGCCAGACAATTCGCACGTATCGGTATCGCCCCCATTACCTTCGAAGAACTGCGCTATCCAGAGAGTTGACTATGTCACGCAGCACGCTGTATCTGTTTTCACTGCAAGCCGTCTTCGTCCTGTCCTGGAGTTCGGGCTTTATCGGCGCCCGCTTGGGCACTGAAGATGCAGGCGCCATCAACCTGCTGTTCTGGCGGTTCCTGCTGGTCACTGCGTGTTTGCTGCCGTTTGTCTGGCAGCGACTGTGGGCATTGTCCCGGGCACAGTTGCGCTATAACTCCATTATTGGCTTCCTGTCTCAGTTCGCTTACCTGGTCAGTGTCTATATCGCCATACGTGGCGGCCTGCCCGCCGGGATAGCGGCGATTATCTGCGCACTGCAGCCATTGATCACCGCCGCCCTGGCCGCACGGGGCAACCACGAGCGCAGCGGCTTGCAAGAATGGCTTGGGCTGGTGATCGGATTCAGCGGGGTCGGCATCGTGATCTGCGGCGAGTATGCCCTGTCCGACAACAACATCGGCATTGGCCTGTATGCCCTGCCATTGATCGCGGCGATCACCCTGTCTATCGCCACGTTGTATCAGCGCCAGCAATCGGTATTGACAACCGGACACAGCAAGGACGGCCAGCTAATGCCACTGTTTCTACAATCGGCCACCACGCTGGTCCTGCTGTTTGCTGCCGGTTTGGCACTGAATGACATCCAGGTGCCCACCCAGGCCAATGTCTGGGTGGCCGTCGGCTGGTTGACGCTGTTCTCAACGTTTATTGCTTACCTCAGCCTGTGGACCCTGCTCAAGCGAATGTCCGCTACTCGCGTGTCGGCGCTGGTCTATCTGGAGCCGCCGGTCACCTTGCTGTGGGCCGCCCTGATGTTTGGCGACGCCCTGCACTGGACCACCTACGTGGGCATTTTGGTGGTGGCCACTGGAGTCCTGATTACCCGGCGGCGCAGCCATGCCTGCGCCGTTTGCAGTGAAGCGTGAGAAGGCAATCAAACTGGGCGACGAGCAATCAGTGGGCAATGCACACCGATTTAAGCTCAGTACACGCCTCAATCACCGAACGGCCAAATTCACGCCCCATGCCCGATTGTTTAACACCCCCAAATGGCATCGCCGGGTCCAGCAGGACATGGGCGTTGACCCACACGGTGCCGGCTTCAATGCGTGGCACCAGGTTAAGTGCCTTGGTCAGGTCGTTGGTCCAGAGGCTGGCAGCCAAGCCATAGCGGTTGTCGTTGGCCAGCTCAATCGCGGTGTCCTCATCGTCAAACGGCATGACAGCCAGCACAGGACCAAACACTTCCTCGCGGGCCACCGCCATGCTGTGGTCAATGTCTGCGAGGATGGTCGGCTGCACATAGAACCCCTCGCCTTCCTGCGATTCACCCCCCAACACCACGCGCGCACCTTGCTCGCGCGCCAGTTCGATGTGCTTGAGCACGCTCTGTTGCTGTTTACGCGACACCAAAGGATTGATCGCTGCATCGCAATTCATGCCCGCGCCCATCGGCAACGCCGAGACTGCAGCGGCGAGCCCTTCGACAAAACGATCGTGAATCGAGCGGTGCACATAGAAGCGCGATGCCGCAGCACACACCTGGCCATTGTTCAACAGACCGCCGAGGATCGCGCCCTGGATGGCTTTTTCGACGTCAGCATCGGCCAGGATGATCATCGGGTTCTTGCCGCCCAGTTCCAGGGCAAACCGCGTCATATTCTCCATGCAAGCCACGCCGACACTTTTGCCCACAAGGGTGGAGCCGGTGAACGACACCTTGCTCACCAGTGGATGGCTGGTCAACCTACCGCCGACTGAGGCGCCACCGCCGGTCACCACGTTGAATACGCCAGCCGGAATACCCGCCTCAACCGCCAGTTCAGCCAGACGCATGGCGGTCAGCGGGGTTTCCATCGCCGGTTTAATGATCACCGTGCAACCGCTGGCCAGTGCTGGCATCAGTTTCCAGGCAGCGATCATCAGCGGGAAGTTCCACGGCACGATACCCACCACCACACCGACCGGTTCACGCTTGGTAAACGTGGTGAACTTAGCCCCCTGCGGAAGCGGAATCGACACATCAAAGGTCTGGCCTTCAATTTTCGTCGCCCAACCGGACATGTAACGCATGAATTCAACGGTGGCATTGAGGTCCAGCGCCCGCGCCATATTGATCGACTTGCCCTGACTCAGCGTTTCAAGCTGCGCCAGTTCTTCAGCGTGTTCTTCAACCAGGCGAGTGAAATTCAGCAGGATCCGTTCCCGATCGGCCGGACGCAAACCGGACCACACACCCGACTTGAAAGCCGCGCGAGACGACTGTACGGCCTGTTCAACCAAGTGTGGCGGTGCATCCAGGGTTTCGCACAGCACTTGACCCGTCGCCGGGTTGAGTACTGCAATGGTTTGCCCGTCTGCCAATACCCATTGGCCGTCAATAAAGCAGCCATGGCGACGATCGAGGAATGCAGCAACCTGTGGCAGGATTTCAACGTTGCTCATAAAGCACCTTTCTTTCAATTGAGTTGCAAGCCGTTCACTGTTACCGGCAAGGTTGACGCGATTGTCGATGCTCGACGCCAAGCCGGGTTTTCCCTGCGTGCCAGTTGTATTGGCTGATTTGCCAAACGTTGCGCAACCTGGATCGCAGGTATAACAACGGTTGCGAATAAGGCGGCCTGACAATTCAGGCACGCAGCACAAGGATTTTGGCGAGAATCCAAAAGCATCCCTCCACGCGCTGTAGCAAAGTGCTGCCTGACACTGTCCTCGGTTTACCTCAAGGAAATCAGAAATGCTTTCGCCCGCCGCTTTGCTCAAACGAACGCCCCTGGCCCGACTCGCACTGGCCATTGCCCTGGGCACCTTAGGCCTGCCCGGTTTGCAGTCCAACGCCCACGCCCATGGCGGTGCCGCCGAAATGGTGCCGCTGCAGTCAACCCTTGAAGCGTTTGGCGCCACCGTCAAATGGGACGATTACGCCGATGTGTTTGTGATTGCCAAGGACGGCGCCTACCTCAAGGTGAAACCCGACAGCAAAGTCGCCGTGCTCAACGGCAAGCGCATGGAGTTGACGGTGCCAGTGGTGTTCAAGGGCAAGACGGCGTTCATGTCCAAAGACTTCATCAACCAGGTGTTCCAGTCCGGTCTGGACAAAACATTTGTCATCGAAACCCGCCCCAGCCCGCTCAACCCGCTGAGCGCGGATGAGATCAACACTGCGGTCGAGATCATCAAGACATCCGGGCACTACAAACCGGGTTTGCGTTTCACCGAAATCTCGGTGCATACCCCGCCCAAGGACCAGGTGTGGAATTTCATCTACACCGGGCAAAAACCTGCACAGCCGCGTCAGGCCAATATCGTGGTGCTGGACGCAAAGCACGTGATTGAAGGCCAGGTCGATCTGGACAGCAAAACCCTGCTGTCGTGGAAGCCCATTGAAGGCGCTCACGGCATGGTGCTGCTGGACGACTTTGCCACCGTGCAGTCCGTGATCGATACCAGCCCCGAGTACGCCCAGGCGCTGGCCAAACGTGGCATCACTGACATTAAAAAAGTGGTGACGACACCCCTCACCGTGGGCTATTTCGACGGCAAGGACGGTCTGACCCAAGACAAGCGCCTGCTGAAAATCGTCAGCTACCTCGATGTTGGTGACGGCAACTACTGGGCCCATCCGATCGAGGGGCTGGTCGCGGTGGTCGACCTGGAGCAAAAGAAACTCATCAAGGTCGAGGATGGAGGAGTGATTCCGGTCCCCATAAAAGCCACCCCCTACGATGGTCGCGATCGCAAGAGCGTCGCGCTAAAGCCGCTGGAGATCATCGAGCCGGAGGGCAAGAACTACACCATTACCGGCAACAGCATTCACTGGCAGAACTGGGACTTGCACGTGCGTCTCGACTCACGGGTCGGGCCGATCCTGTCTACCGTCACTTATGACGACAAGGGCAATAAACGCAAGATCATGTACGAGGGCAACCTGGGCGGCATGATCGTGCCGTACGGGGATCCGGACGCAGGCTGGTACTTCAAGGCGTATCTGGATTCGGGCGACTACGGCATGGGCACGCTCACCTCGCCGATTGCCCGTGGTAAAGACGCTCCGCAAAATGCCGTGCTGCTGGATGCAACCATTGCTGATTACACCGGTGCACCCACCACAATCCCTCACGCCCTCGCTGTGTTCGAACGTTACGCCGGTCCAGAATACAAACACCAGGAAATGGGCCAGCCCAACCTGAGCGCCGAGCGCCGTGAATTGGTGATCCGCTGGATCAGCACCGTGGGCAACTACGACTACATCTTCGACTGGGTCTTGCAGCAGAACGGCACCATTGGCATCGACGTAGGCGCTACGGGTATCGAAGCGGTCAAGGGCGTGAAAAGTAAAACCATGCATGAAGCAACCGCCAAGGAAGACACTCGCTACGGCACCCTGATCGACCACAACATCGTCGGCACCACCCACCAGCACATCTATAACTTTCGCCTGGACATGGACATAGACGGGGAAAACAACTCACTGGTCGAAATAAACCCGGTCATCGCGCCAAACGACCGTGGCGGCCCACGCACCAGCACCATGCAGACCGAACAGCGGGTGGTCAGCACCGAACAGCAAGCTGCACAAAAATTCGACCCGTCGACCGTGCGCCTGCTGAGCAACCTTAATAAGGAAAACAAAGTCGGCAACCCCGTGTCCTACCAACTGATCCCGTATGCCGGTGGCACTCACCCGGTGGCCAAGGGCGCCAACTTCGGCAAGGACGAATGGCTCTACCACCGCTTGAGCTTCATGGACAAACAACTCTGGGTGACGCGCTACAACCCGGACGAAAAGTACCCGGAAGGCAAATACCCGAACCGCTCGCAAACCGACACCGGGCTGGGGCAGTTCACCCATGATAACCAGTCCATCGAAAACACCGACAATGTGGTGTGGCTCACCACCGGTACAACCCACATCGCCAGGGCCGAGGAATGGCCGATCATGCCGACCGAGTGGGTACACGTGCTGTTGAAACCGTGGAACTTCTTCGATGAGACTCCGACGCTGAACCTCAACACGGCAAAATAACCTGTATAAGCCATGCCCCTGTCACCGTGGTGACGGGGGCATTGTTGTTTCAGGCGTACTGCTTGCGGTATTCACCAGGCGAAATACCAAAGCGCGACTTGAACGCGGTAGAGAAGTAGCTCGAATCGGAAAATCCCCACGAGTAGCCCAGTGCCGACAACTTCTGTTCGGTACGCGACTGACGAAGGGATTCGGCACACAGGTCAAGGCGGCGATTTTTGATATAGCGCGCAACCACCAGGCCCTTGCGGGCAAACATCCGGTACAACCCGCGCATCGACACCCCCACCTCCCGCGCCAGCAGTTCGGGGCAGAGGTCTTCCGAGCGAATATGCTCATCGATATAGCCGAGGGTCTTGCGAAAAATACGCTCATGCACATCGTCGACACCTTCACTCTGGCTGATGGCCGGGCGCAGCAGGCTGATCACGGCATCCAGGGTCGCTTCGCTTTCCTGCTGGCTCAAGTTGGTCTGGCGCGCAGCGTCCAGTATCAAGTGGTGCGACAACGTGGCAATGGGTGACTTCGCGCCGATCAAGTGGCCGCACTTGACCGGGGTATAACGCAAGGACTGCTCGATCAGCCGGTGCGGCAGGATCAATGACAACTGCCGGGAGTTTTCGTGATAGGTGAAATCGCTGGGCTGGGAGGCGTCGATCAAGGTGATGTCACCGGCGCACAGCGACACCCGGTTGTCGCCCTGCGCCATGCAGGCGCTGCCGTCAAGCTGGAACACCGCAAAGTACTTGCCGCCTTCGCTCGCTGCGACTTCCTTTGGCGTGCGGTACAACCGCGCCTGACAAGCATCGACAAAGCTGAGTTTGAGTGCACCGCTCTGGTATTCACGGATGTGACCGGAAAACTCATCGCCCAAGGTTTGCGCACTGAAGGCGCCGCAGATGCGGTTGACCTGATGGATCCATTGATCGAAGCCGTCACGGCGCTGTGCAATTGAAGAATTCATGTGAGGCCTCACGCAGGTTTATTGTTTTTATCTACGTTGATCCACGCTAAAACGAACAGCGACTCTCCTGGGATGATGGCGGCTTATTTAAGCCCGCCAAAACGCCGATAGAAACTCTCTCCGACATCCGGCAACGGCCCATCGGCCGTTTCCAGTGCACTGTTCAACCACTCCTCCGCCTTGGCGAAGATCAAACGGTAGATATTTCGGCACAGCTGTCGTGCAGCCCGGCCCTCCCAGTCGCCGGGCAGCAGTTCGTCTGGCAACTGCGGGTCACGCAGCAGCAATTTACGGTACTCATGCACTAGCAGAAGACGTGCCAGGAAGCAGTCTGACGGCAGCAAATTGTCCTGCTCGCGCAGGGCTTGCCAGAGCGGTCGGAACAACTTGATGAACTCGCTGTAATGGGTTGCCAGCTCCTCGATATTCCAGCTTTCACGAACCTGCAGACGCAAGGCCTTGGAGGCCATTACATCCTGCGCGGTGGTCTCGAAGACAATGGTGTCTTCCTGGGCATCGAGGTCGGCCAAGGTCGCGTTAACGTCGGCACGATCACTGCGCGGGCAGGCCAGCAGCACCGGAGAAATTGCACCAAAACCTTGCCACTCCAGCTCTTCGCGCACTTGTTTGCGCTTGTCCTGGGCCAGTTGCGTGAGCATCACCAGACACCACGAGCCATCCCAGGCCGGAACGGTCGAGCTGTAGACCCGCTTGAACGCCTTGTCGAAACGCCGACGCCCGGCACCGGTGAGGCTGTAGTAACTGCGTCGGCCGACTTTTTCGGCGCTCAGCCAGCCTTCCTTGGTCAGGCGGAAGATCGACGTGCGGATCAGCCGTTCATTGATCCCGACAGGCTCGAGCAGTTGAATCAAACTCCCCAACCAGACCGTTCCGCCATGGGGCTCAATGGCATCCCCGTACAAGGTGATGATCAGGGAACTGGCGCGAATCGGCGTTTGCTCCTGAAAGCGCGTAATCAGTTGATTCAAGGGGGTCAGGGACGACATGGACGTACCGGGCTGAAAAAAGAAAGGAATATACCGAAAAATTCGGCGCCAGAGTTCACTGGGCGCTGCGCTTGGGGCGCAAACCGCTGTCGCTGATACGCGGCCGGTCGGGCTCCGGCTCACCAAGCGGCGCGCATTCTTGCATCTGCGTCAGGCAACGCTGGGCCAGGCGCTGATATTCAAGGGTGCCCGTGCGCTTCCAGGCCACTTCTTCATCACTGAGTGTGCGTTTGACGCTGGCCGGTGTGCCCATGACCAATGACTGCGGCGGACACTCGAAACCGGCTTTAACGAACGCCGCCGCCGACACAAATGAGCGCTCACCGATGCGCGCATGGTCCATCACCACGGCATTCATCCCCACCAGCGCATCAGCGCCCACCCGACAGCCGTGCAAAACCGCGCCATGGCCGATGTGGCCGTTGCGCTCCACGACTGTGTCGCTGTCCGGAAAACCATGCATGACGCAGGTGTCCTGAAGGTTGGCGCCCTCTTCGAGCACGATCCGCCCGAAATCACCGCGCAAACTCGCCAGCGGGCCCACGTAGCAATGCGGGCCAATGATCACATCGCCGATCAGCACCGCTGAAGGGTGGACATAGGCGGTGGGATCGACCACCGGGGTCAGGCCATCGAGGCTGTAACAGGTCATGAACGCTTCCTTTTGACTCAGTGCCTGGCGTATTCGCAAAGCGATGCCAATGTTCGGGCATTTTGTATCACATCACTTTTGTAATCACAATTTACAAAAAAGCGTATCACTTAAAAACCTCTCACCAGCAACCCCGTAAAGCCGGCCATACAACGCCTTAAAAGCCTATTAAATCGCGGCTCTCAGGTCATAAATCCTCATAAAAAAGCGCTACACAAAAATTCAAAGCAGCATAATAAGACACGTTAAATTAATTTTATCGTTGCATTTGTGTATCACGTCAAAGCTATACTTGGGCAAAACCGGCCCCTCAGGCCGATCCAATAATGAGCCGGCTGACCGCCGAGCGTGCACCGTGAGGGCATCCGCCATGCCACTAACCCTTGCCGTCGAGTTCATCGAGCCCGGCGTGCGTTTGATTACCTTGCAGCGCCCGCAAGCCTTGAACGCCCTGACCACCCAATTGCTCGGCGAACTGGCAGACGAACTGAACGCTGCGCAAAGCGATCACAACACCCACGCGGTGGTTATCACCGGCAGCGCCAAGGCCTTTGCCGCAGGCGCCGACATCAACGAGATGGCCGAACGCAATCTGGTCGGCATCCTCGACGACCCGCGTCAGGCGTCCTGGCAGACCCTCACTCGTTTCAGCAAGCCGTTGATTGCAGCGGTTAACGGGTTTGCCCTGGGCGGTGGCTGCGAGCTGGCAATGCATGCCGACATCATCATCGCGGGTGAAGACGCACGCTTCGGCCAGCCGGAAATCAACCTGGGGATCATGCCCGGCGCGGGGGGCACCCAACGTCTGCTGCGCGCCGTGGGCAAGTCGATGGCCATGCAAATGGTCCTCACGGGCGAGCCGATCAGCGCCCGCCAGGCCCAGCGTTCAGGATTGGTGAGTGAAGTGACCCAGCCCGAATTCACTGTCGAACGCGCCCTGCACATCGCCCACAGCATCGCCACCAAGGCGCCGCTGGCCGTGCGTCTGGCCAAAGAAGCGCTGCTCAAGGCAATGGACACCGACCTTGCCAGCGGTCTGCGCCTGGAGCGCCATGCCTTCACCCTGCTGGCCGGCACGCGTGACCGCGATGAAGGCATCCGCGCCTTCCAGGAAAAGCGCCGACCGGCCTTCACCGGCGAATAAACCGCGCACTCGAACGACTACTCAAGCGAGCATCAAGACCATGACTTTCGAACACATTGTGTTTTCCATTGAGGCCGGCGTTGCGCTGCTCAGCCTCAACCGCCCCGAGCAGCTCAACAGCTTCAACACGCAGATGCACGGCGAGGTCAAGGAAGCCCTGAAACAGGTGCGGCAAAACCCCGAAGTGCGGGTATTGCTGCTGACCGGTGAAGGCCGCGGCTTTTGCGCCGGGCAAGACCTCAGCGACCGCAATGTGGCGCCCGGCAGCGAAGTGCCGGACCTGGGGCTGTCCATCGAGAAATTCTACAACCCGCTGATCCGCCAACTGCGCGACCTGCCCATGCCGGTGATCTGCGCCGTAAATGGCGTGGCAGCCGGAGCCGGGGCCAATATCCCGCTGGCCTGCGACCTGGTGCTGGCGGCGCGTTCGGCCAGCTTTATTCAAGCGTTCTGCAAAATTGGCCTGATCCCGGATTCCGGCGGCACCTGGACCTTACCCCGTCTGGTCGGCATGGCACGGGCCAAGGCCCTGGCCCTGCTGGGCAACAAACTGAGTGCCGAACAAGCGGAACAATGGGGCTTGATCTACCGCTGTGTAGACGATGCTGAACTGCGCAACGAAGCCCTGATCCTCGCCCGCCACCTGGCCACGCAACCGACCTATGGCCTGGCGCTGATCAAGCGCAGCCTCAATGCCAGCCTGAGCAACACCTTCGATGAACAATTGGAGCTGGAAAAAGACCTGCAACGCCTGGCCGGGCGCAGCGACGATTACCGTGAAGGCGTCAGCGCCTTCATGGAAAAACGCAGCCCGCGTTTCAAGGGGTGCTAGCCATGAGCGCACTCAACCTCAATGCTCGCATCGGCGTGATTGGCGCCGGGGCCATGGGCGCCGGGATCGCCCAGGTCGCAGCACAGGCCGGCCATCAGGTGCTGTTGCTGGACAACCGTCCGGGCGCTGCTGCCCAGGCCATTGACAACATCGATCGGCAACTGGGCAAACGCGTCGAAAACGGTAAGCTTGCCGCCGAAGCCCGCGACGCCACCCTCGCCCGCCTGCACCCGGTCGACAGCGCACAAACGCTGGCTGACTGCGCATTGGTCATCGAAGCCATTGCCGAGAACCTCGAGGCCAAGCGCGCGCTGTTTGTGCAGCTGGAGAGCGTGTGCAGTGCGCAGTGCGTGTTCGCCAGTAACACCTCGTCACTGTCGATCACCGCCATCGCCGCGCCACTCAAGCACCCGCACCGCCTGCTCGGCCTGCATTTTTTCAACCCGGCGCCGGTCATGGCGCTGGTGGAAGTGGTGTGTGGCGTGGCCAGCGACCCGGCGCTCGCCGACTGCTTGTACGACACCGCCAAGGCCTGGGGCAAAAAACCGGTGCACACGCGCTCCACGCCCGGATTTATTGTTAACCGTGTCGCCCGGCCGTTTTACGCCGAAAGCCTGCGCCTGCTGCAAGAAGGCGCAGCCGATTGCCCGACGCTCGATGCGCTGCTGCGTGAGACCGGTGGCTTCGCCATGGGCGCGTTCGAATTGACCGACCTGATCGGCCATGACGTCAACTACGCAGTCACCTGCTCGGTGTTCGACGCCTATTACGGCGACCCGCGCTTTCAGCCATCACTGGCGCAAAAAGCGCTGGTCGACGCAGGACGCTTGGGGCGCAAAAGCGGTCAGGGTTTCTACTGCTACAGCGAGCAGGCCGAACGCCCCGGCCCCAGCACCCTGCCCGATGCTCCAGCTCCTCACACCTGCGTGGTCGAGGGCGATCTGGGCGCTGCGCAACCGCTGCTCAGCCGCTTGCAAGGCCAGGGCGTGAAGGTCATCCGCCGTGACGGGGGCGGCCTGCTGCGAGTTGGCGATGCGGTACTGGCCCTGAGTGACGGGCGCATGGCGTGCCAACGGGCGCAGGAAGACGGCCTGCGCAATCTGATACTGCTCGACCTTGCCTTCGATTACCGCCAGGCCACGCGCATTGGTATCAGTTGCGCCGCCGGTATCGACCCGCAGGCTTTTGAACAAGGCGTGGGGCTGCTGCAACGGGCCGGGCTGCACGTCAGCCTGCTCAGTGACACCCCGGCGCTGGCGGTGTTGCGCACCGTGACCATGCTGGCCAACGAGGCTGCCGACGCGCTGCTACAAGGCGTGGCATCAGCCGCTGACATCGATCTGGCGATGCGCGCTGGCGTCAACTACCCCCAAGGTCCGCTGGCCTGGGCTGACGCCATCGGCCCGGCCTATGTGCTGCGGGTGCTGCACAACCTGCAAGCCACGTACGGCGAAGACCGCTATCGGCCGTCGTTACTGCTGCGCCGCCGGGTCGCTGAAGGGAGAACACTGCATGACTGACCTTCAAGCCATGAACCTGGCCAATCAATGCGCCCAGGCAATGCTCAAGCGTGACGCGGCCAGCCAGGCCATGGGCATGCATTTATTGGCAGCAGCACCCGGTTGCGCGCACGTGAGCATGAGCGTGCGCGCAGACATGATCCAGGGGCACGGCACCTGCCACGGCGGCTACCTGTTTGCTTTGGCCGACTCGGCATTCGCCCTGGCCTGCAACAGCTACAACGATGCCACCGTCGGCCTCGGTTGCAGCATCGACTACGTTGCCCCGGCCCACCTGGGTGACACCTTGAGCGCCGAGTGCCGCGAGCAAAGCCGCGCCGGGCGTACCGGCAACTACGACGTGCGCATTACCAACCAACTGGGCCAGCTGATTGCGCTGTTCCATGGCAAATCCTACAAAGTGCGCGGCACGGTGCTGGCGCAGGAGACCCCCAATGAATGACGCCTTGATCATCGACGCGGTACGCACCCCGATTGGCCGTTATGCCGGTGCCTTGAGCAGCGTGCGCACCGACGACCTTGGCGCGGTGCCGCTGCGTGAGCTGCTGCGCCGTCACCCGCAAGTAGACTGGAACAGCGTCGACGACGTGATCTATGGCTGCGCCAACCAGGCCGGCGAAGACAATCGCAACGTCGCGCGCATGTCGGCCTTGCTCGCCGGGCTGCCAGTGAGTGTGCCGGGCACCACTCTCAATCGTTTGTGTGGTTCCGGGCTGGACGCCATCGGCAACGCCGCCCGCGCCATTCGCTGTGGTGAAGCCGGTTTGCTGCTGGCCGGTGGCGTTGAGTCAATGTCCCGCGCGCCCATGGTCATGGGTAAGGCCGAGCAGGCGTTTTCACGCGAGGCACAACTGTACGACACCACCATCGGCTGGCGCTTTATCAACCCGCTGATGAAGCAGGCTCACGGCGTCGATTCGATGCCCGAAACCGCTGAAAACGTCGCAGAGCAGTTTGCTATCTCCCGAGCCGATCAGGACGCCTTTGCTTTACGCAGCCAGCAACGCGCCGCGGCTGCCCAAGCCAGCGGGCGCTTGGCCAAAGAAATCGTCGCGGTACAGATTGCCCAGCGCAAAGGCCCGGCCAAAGTGGTCGAGCACGACGAACACCCCCGCGGTGATACCACCCTCGAACAACTGCAAAAACTCGGTACGCCATTTCGTGCAGGCGGCAGCATCACCGCAGGCAACGCCTCGGGAGTCAATGACGGTGCCTGCGCGCTGTTGCTGGCCAGCCCCGCAGTGGCCAAGCGCTTCGGTTTGGTCGCCCGCGCCCGGGTGCTGGCAATGGCCGCCGCCGGTGTTGAACCGCGCATCATGGGCATCGGCCCGGTACCCGCCACCCACAAGGTGCTGGAGCTGGCCAACCTGAACCTGGCCGATATGGATGTAATCGAACTCAACGAAGCCTTTGCCGCACAAGGCCTGGCGGTTCTGCGCGAGTTGGGCCTGGCCGACAACGACCCACGGGTAAACCCCAATGGCGGCGCCATTGCCCTGGGCCACCCGCTGGGCATGAGTGGTGCGCGACTGGTCACCACCGCCCTGCATGAACTGGAAGAACGTCATGGCCGCTATGCCCTGTGCACCATGTGTATCGGCGTCGGCCAGGGCATAGCGCTGATCATCGAACGCCTGGGCGACTAAAAGATTCGCGATTCCCGGGGAGCCGAGCGGTATCCTTGGGGCATGCACTCAAGGCCCGACATTTAAGCCGGGCTGATAGACAAAAATAATTCGAGTGAACTTATGAACATGCCAATGTCAACGACCGTGCTTAACCCGCTGTTGGACCCGATGGAAACTGCCAGCGTCGATCAATTGCGAGAACACCAGCTCGAACGCCTGCGCTGGAGCCTGGGCCACGCCTACAACAACGTGCCGCTTTACCGTCAGCGCTTCGATGCACTGGGCATTCACCCCAACGACGTCACGTCTCTGGCGGATCTGGCCAAGTTCCCCTTCACCACCAAGAACGACCTGCGCGACAGTTACCCGTACGGCATGTTTGCCGTGCCCATGAATGAGGTCGTACGCCTGCACGCCTCCAGCGGCACCACCGGCAAACCAACGGTGGTGGGCTATACCCAGAACGACATCGACACCTGGGCCAATGTGGTTGCCCGCTCGATTCGCGCCGCTGGCGGCCAGCGAGGCGACAAGGTGCATATTTCCTATGGTTACGGCCTGTTTACCGGCGGTCTTGGCGCTCACTACGGGGCCGAACGCCTGGGCTGCACAGTGATCCCGATGTCCGGCGGGCAAACCGAAAAGCAAGTGCAACTGATCAAGGATTTCCAGCCGGACATCATCATGGTCACCCCCTCGTACATGCTCAATATTGCCGATGAGCTGGAACGCCAGGGCATCGACCCGCACAAGCTGGCCTTGCGCCTGGGGATCTTCGGCGCCGAGCCGTGGACCGGCGAACTGCGCAGCGCCATCGAAGCGCGACTGGGCATCACCGCACTGGACATCTACGGCCTCTCGGAAATCATGGGCCCCGGCGTTGCCATGGAGTGCGCAGAAAGCAAAGACGGCCCGACCATTTGGGAAGACCACTTCTACCCCGAAATCATCGACCCGGTCACCGGCGAGGTGCTGCCAGACGGGCAAATGGGCGAACTGGTGTTCACCTCCCTGAGCAAGGAGGCGCTGCCCATGATCCGCTACCGCACCCGCGACCTCACGCGCCTGCTGCCAGGCACGGCGCGGCCCATGCGGCGCATCGACAAAATCACCGGGCGCAGCGATGACATGCTGATCATTCGCGGGGTCAACGTGTTCCCGACCCAGGTCGAGGAACAAGTACTCAAAGTAAAACAACTTTGCGAGAGCTATGAGATTCATCTGTATCGCAATGGCAATCTCGACAGCGTGGACGTGCATGTAGAGCTTAAAGCCGAGCATCAACACCTCAGCAGCGAACAACAGAGCGCCGTAACCAACGAGCTGAGCCGACATATCAAAACCCATATCGGCATCAGTTCCCGTATCGTTTTGCAGCCGCTTCATTCGCTCAAGCGCTCGGAAGGCAAAGCCTGCCACGTGATCGACAAACGCCCTAAAGCCTGACCACCGGCCTGTAGGAGCGAGCTTGCCTCGCGATCTTTTCAGCATCAAAAGATCGCGAGGCAAGCTCGCTCCTACAGATGATTGACGTACAGCCCCGCTTTTGCGGGGCTTTTTTTCGCCTGGCAAAAACCCAAACACATCGAAAGCGATACAAAAATAAATAGAACAAAGTATTTTCTGTTTGATATTAATTTTTGTATCGCTTATAAAGTTCTCCATGCCTATGAACACATGCAAGGCGGGAGAGCCCCATGTACGCACAGCTTGTAGAAACCGGCGTTAAGCGCATCAAGGACCTAGCTGAGATGTCCGATCAGGAACGCGCCTTCCAGGAAAAAATCGACGCCGAAATCAAGATCGAAGCGAAAAACTGGATGCCCGATGCCTATCGGCAAACCCTGATCCGCCAGATCTCTCAACACGCCCACTCAGAAATCGTCGGCATGCTGCCGGAAGGCAATTGGGTCACCCGCGCGCCGTCGCTCAAACGCAAACTGCAATTGATGGCCAAGATCCAGGACGAAGCCGGCCACGGCCTGTACCTGTACAGCGCGATGGAAACCCTGGGCGCCGACCGCGACGAAGAAATCGCCAAGCTGCACAGCGGCAAGGCCAAGTACTCGAGCATCTTCAATTACCCGACCCTGAACTGGGCCGACATGGGCGCCGTCGGCTGGCTGGTGGATGGCGCGGCCATCGTCAACCAGGTAGTGCTGCAGCGCACCTCTTACGGGCCTTATTCACGGGCCATGGTGCGTATCTGCAAGGAAGAGAGCTTTCATCAGCGTCAGGGCTACGAAATCCTCCTGACCATGATGCGCGAAGGCAATCAGGCGCAAAAAGACATGGTTCAGGACGCGATCAACCGCCTCTGGTGGCCGTCGCTGATGATGTTCGGCCCCAGCGACGAACACTCCCCCAACAGCGCCCAGTCCATGGCCTGGAAGATCAAGCGCCAGAGCAACGACGAATTGCGCCAGCGTTTCATCGACCAAACCATTCCACAGCTTGAACTGCTGGGCTGCACCTGCCCCGACCCGGACCTGAAGTGGAACGCCGAACGCGGTCATTACGACTTCGGCGAAATCCAGTGGAACGAATTCTACGAAGTGCTCAAGGGCAACGGCCCATGCAACCAGGAGCGCGTCGCCACCCGCCGCAAGGCTATTGAAGACGGCGCCTGGGTGCGCGAAGCCGCCGTCGCCCACGCCCGTAAAAAACACAATAAGAACGCTGCCTGATCCGGAGTTACCGTTATGTCTGAATGGACCCTCTTTGAAGTCTTTGTGCGCAGCAAGCACGGCCTCAACCACAAACACGTTGGCAGCGTTCACGCCGCCGACACCACCATGGCCATCGAGAACGCCCGCGAGCTCTACACCCGCCGCAGCGAAGGCGTGAGCCTGTGGGTGGTGCCCTCCATGTTGATTACCGCCTCGTCGCCGGATGAAAAAGACCCGTTGTTTGACCCGGCCGACGACAAGGTCTACCGCCACGCCAGCTTCTACGAGTTGCCGGCCGAAGTCGGGCACATGTGAGGTCAACCATGAAGCCAAACACTGATCTGATCGAATACCTCCTGCGCCTCGGCGACAGCGCCCTGATCCAGGGCCAGCGCCTGTGCCAGTGGTGCGGCCATGCACCCGCACTGGAAGAAGAACTGGCGCTGATGAACGTCGGCCTCGACCTGGTCGGCCAGGCGCGCAACTGGCTGGAATACGCCGCCGAACTGCTGGATGACGGCCGCGATGCCGACCACCTGGCCTTTCGCCGGGATGAGCGGGCCTATCGTAACTTGCTGCTGGTGGAGCAACCCAATGGCGACTACGCGGTCACCATTCTCAAGCAGTTTTTGTATGACGCCTGGCACCTGCCAGTCCTCGAAGGCCTGAGCCAGTCCAGCGACGAGCGCATCGCCGGTATCGCCGCCAAAGCCGTCAAAGAAGTCACTTACCACCTGCGCCGCTCCAGCGAATGGGTGGAGCGGCTCGGTGACGGCACCGACGAAAGCCATACGCGCATGCTCGCCGCCCTCCCCGAGGTGTGGCGCTTTACTGTGGAACTGACCAGCGCCGATGACAGCGAACAGCGCCTGTGCGAGGCCGCCATCACGCCAGATGCAGCCCAAGTCGCCGCCATATGGCAGGCCACCGTCAGCGACACGTTTACCCGCGCCACCCTGCCCGTGCCCGCGGCACCGAGCTATTTCTACCTGAACGCGCGACGCGGCCTGCACACCGAACACTTGGGCATTTTGCTGGCCGAAATGCAGTTTTTGCCCCGAGCGTACCCCGATGCAACCTGGTGAGCTGATCGCCAGCGACCTCGGCGCGCGCCCGGCGCAACCTACGGACCTGGCGGCGGCGTGGGCGATCCTGGCGCAGGTCATGGACCCGGAAGTGCCGGTGGTCAGCGTGGTCGACCTGGGCATTGTCCGCGATCTGGCCTGGCAAGCCGGGCACCTGCATGTGGTGGTCACGCCCACCTATTCCGGTTGCCCCGCCACAGAAGTGATCGAGAGCGACATTCGTGAGGCATTGGAGCTGGCCGGTTTTCGCGCACCGCAACTGGAGCGCAAGTTAACCCCGGCCTGGTCCACCGACTGGATCACCCACAGTGGCCGTGAGCGCCTGCGCGCCTATGGCATCGCGCCGCCGCAGGGCAGCGCCAGCAAGCGCACGTTGCTTGGCGAAAGCCCGGTGATCGCCTGCCCGCAATGCGCCAGCACCCACACCGAAGTGCTCAGCGAATTCGGCTCCACCGCCTGTAAGGCACTGTACCGCTGCCGCGACTGCCTGGAACCGTTCGACTATTTCAAATGCATCTGAGGCGCCCTCGGCCGTCTTGGTTGGAGAATAACCATGAGTAAGTTTCACAGCCTGACCATCAAGGATGTGCGCACCGAGACCCGTGATGCGGTGTCCATCGCCTTCGACATTCCGCAGCACCTGCAAGACAGTTTTCACTTCACCCAAGGCCAGCATCTGGTCATGCGCACCCTGCTGGACGGCGAAGAAGTGCGACGCTCTTATTCGATCTGCACCGGGGTCAATGACGGCGAGCTGAGAATTGCCGTCAAACGTGTCGCAGGCGGGCGTTTTTCGGCCTTTGCCAACGAGCAGTTAAAGGCCGGGCACAGCCTGGAGGTGATGCCGCCCGCCGGGCATTTTCACGTAGAGCTGGACCCGGCGCGCCATGGCAATTACCTGGCGGTGGCCGCAGGCAGCGGCATTACGCCGATTCTCTCGATCATCAAGACCACCTTGCAGACTGAACCGCACAGCCGCGTGACGCTGCTGTACGGCAACCGTTCCAGCTCCGGCGCGCTGTTTCGCGAGCAGCTCGAAGACTTGAAAAACCGCTATTTGCAGCGCTTGAACCTGATCTTTGTGTTCAGCCGTGAGCAGCAGGACGTCGACCTTTATAACGGCCGGATCAACGCCGAAAAATGCACCCAGCTGTTTACCCGCTGGCTCGACGTCAAGCAACTCGACGCCGCGTTTATCTGCGGCCCCCAAGAGATGACCGAAATCGTACGCGACTGCCTCAAGGCTGAGGGCATGGTGCCTGAAAACATTCATTTCGAACTCTTTGCCGCGGCTGGCAGCCAGCAAAAACGCGAGGCCCGCGAAGCGGCCCGCCAAGTAGACGCTGCGATCAGCCAGATCACCGTGATCAGCGACGGTCGCGCTCTGGCTTTCGACCTGCCGCGCAACAGCCAGAGCATCCTCGACGCAGGCAACGCGCAGGGTGCCGAGCTGCCGTATTCGTGCAAGGCCGGGGTGTGCTCGACCTGCAAGTGCAAGGTGATCGAAGGCGAAGTGGAGATGGACAGCAACCACGCCCTCGAAGACTACGAAGTGGCTGCCGGATATGTGCTGTCGTGCCAGGCATTCCCGGTCAGTGACAAGGTGGTATTGGACTTCGACCAGCTGTAACACCGTCTCGCCCCACTACAACAATAAGAAGGAGCACACCACCATGTCCCCCGACGACATCCAACGTATTTGCCAAAACCCCGATTTCATTCAGTTGGTACGCCGCAAGCAAAACCTCTATTGGTCGCTGTCGTTGATCATGCTGGTGATCTATTTCGGCTTTGTGCTACTGGTGGCGTTCTCTCCGGCAACCCTGGGCCGGCCCCTGAGTGACGGCGTGACCTCGGTGGGCATGCTGGTCGGTGTATTGGTGGTGTTGGCGGCCTTCGCCCTGACCGGCTTTTACGTGTACCGGGCCAACCGGGTCATCGACCCGCTCAACGATAAACTCAAACAGGAGTGCGCGCTGTGAGCCGCCTCAATGCTGGGTTTGTTTTGCCTTTGGTGATGATCGCGGACCTGGCGCTTGCCGCCGAGGAAACATCACGGCCATTGAACTGGAACGCCATCGGCATGTTCATGGTGTTTGTGCTGTTTACCCTCGGCGTCACGCGCTGGGCCGCCCTGCGCACACGCTCGGCCAGTGACTTCTACACCGCTGGCGGTGGCATGAGCGGTTTCCAGAACGGCCTGGCGATTGCCGGTGACATGATCTCGGCGGCGTCGTTTCTGGGCATCTCGGCGATGATGTTTCTCAACGGCTATGACGGGCTTTTGTACGCGCTGGGCGTATTGGCCGGCTGGCCGATCATCCTGTTCCTGATCGCCGAGCGCCTGCGCAACCTGGGCAAATACACATTTGCCGACGTGGTCTCGTATCGCCTTGAACAAATGCCAGTACGCCTGACTTCAGCGTTCGGCACCCTGACCGTGGCGTTGATGTACCTGGTGGCGCAGATGGTCGGGGCGGGCAAACTCATTGAGCTGCTATTTGGCATCGACTACCTCTACGCGGTGATCCTGGTCGGCGTGCTGATGGTGTTCTATGTGACCTTTGGCGGCATGCTGGCCACCACGTGGGTGCAGATCATCAAGGCCGTCATGCTGCTGTTCGGCACCAGTTTCATGGCCTTTATGGTGCTCAAGCACTTTGGTTTCAGCACCGAAGCGATGTTCGCCCAAGCGAGTGCAGTCCATACCAAGGGCACTGCGATCATGGCGCCGGGCGGCTTGCTGGCCAACCCTGTCGAGGCCATTTCCCTGGGGCTAGGCTTGATTTTCGGCACCGCTGGCCTGCCGCACATTCTTATGCGTTTTTTCACCGTCAGCGATGCCAAGGAAGCCCGCAAGAGCGTGTTCTACGCCACCGGCTTTATCGGCTACTTCTACCTGCTGCTGATCATCGTCGGCTTTGGCGCCATCGTCATGGTCGGCACGGCCCCGGAGTTCCGTGACGCCAGCGGGGCGATCATCGGAGGCAGCAACATGATCGCCGTGCACTTGGCGCAGGCGGTGGGTGGCAACCTGTTTTTGGGGTTCATTTCGGCGGTGGCCTTCGCCACGATCCTGGCGGTGGTGGCCGGGCTCGCACTGTCGGGCGCCTCAGCGGTGTCCCATGACGTGTATGCCTGTGTCATCCGCAAGGGCCAGGTCAGCGAACAACAGGAAATTCGCGTGTCGCGCATCGCCACCCTGTGCATTGGCGTGCTGGCGATCATCCTCGGCCTGTTGTTTGAATCTCAGAACATTGCCTTTCTCTCCGGCCTGGTGCTGGCAATTGCCGCCTCGGTGAATTTCCCGGTGCTGTTCCTTTCCATGTACTGGAAGGGCCTGACCACCCGCGGCGCCGTACTCGGCAGCTTGTCGGGACTGGTCTCGGCGATTGTGCTGCTGGTGCTCAGCCCGGCGGTGTGGGTCAACGTGTTGCAGCACGACAAGGCGCTGTTCCCGTATTCCAACCCCGCGTTGTTTTCCATGAGCCTGGCGTTTTTCAGCGCGTGGTTCTTTTCCGTGACCGACCGTTCGCCCCGTGCAGTCCTTGAGCGCGGCCGATACCTGGCGCAGTTCATTCGTTCCATGACCGGCATTGGCGCTGCGGGCGCCAGCAAACACTAATCCCATCTTTTAAACCCGGAGGAACCGTGATGCCTCACGCCCCTACCCTGCAAAGTTTTATCGCTGGCCGCTGGATCGGCCAACACGGCGCTCAAGTGCTGCGCAGCGCCATCCACGGCCACGAACTGGCGCGCACCCACGAGGAGCGCCTGGACTTTGCCGAAGCCATCGAGCACGGGCGCCATCAAGGCATCAGCGCCCTGCAGGCCCTCGATTTTCAACAGCGCGCCCAGCGTCTCAAGGCATTGGCGCTGTACCTGAGCGAGCGCAAAGAACAGCTCTACGCGCTGTCCCATCACAGTGGCGCGACCCGTGCCGACAGCTGGATTGATATCGAGGGCGGCAACAGCACGCTGTTCACCTATGCCAGCCTCGGCTCACGCGAACTGCCGTCAGGCAACATCGTGCACGAAGGTCCAGCGATGCCGCTGAGCAAGCTGGGCACGTTCGCGGGCACGCACATTCTGGTGCCCCGTGGCGGCCTGGTGGTGCACATCAACGCCTTCAACTTCCCGATCTGGGGCATGTTGGAAAAATTTGCCCCAAGCTTTCTGGCGGGCATGCCGTGCATCGTCAAGCCGGCCAGCGCCACCAGCTACCTGACCGAAGCCGTGGTACGTCTGATGGACGAGTCGGGCTTGCTGCCTGCTGGCAGCCTGCAACTGATCATTGGCAGCACCGGTGACTTGCTCGATCGCCTGCAAGGCCAGGATGTGGTGACCTTTACCGGCTCTGCCGACACCGCCGCCAAGCTGCGGGTCAACCCCAACCTGATCCGCCACTCGGTGCCGTTCAACGCCGAAGCTGACTCGCTGAACTGCGCAATTTTGGCCCCGGACGTGAGCCCGGACGATGAAGAGTTCGAGCTGTTCATCAAAGAAGTAGCCCGCGAGATGACCACCAAGGCCGGGCAAAAATGCACCGCCATCCGCCGCGCCATCGTCCCGGCCAAGCACATCGATGCGGTAGCCAGCCGCTTGCGTGATCGATTGCGTAAAGTCGTGGTCGGCGACCCGTCGGTCGAAGGCGTGCGCATGGGTGCACTGGCTTCCCACGATCAACTCAAAGACGTCAGCGAACGCCTTGAAAGCCTGCTGCAAAGCAGCGACCTGCTGTTCGGTGCCCGCGACGGTTTTGAGCCACGCGGTACAAACGTCAGCCAGGGTGCGTTCTTTGCCCCAACCTTGCTGCAAGCCCGTGACCCGCATGCTGAAGGCGGCGCCCATGACATCGAAGCGTTCGGCCCGGTCAGCACCTTGATGGCCTACGACGATCTCGACGAAGCACTGGCACTGGCCGCACGCGGCAAAGGCAGCCTGGTGGCCAGTTTGATCACCAAAGACCCGCACATTGCGGCCAAGGCCATCCCGGTGGCGGCAGCCTGGCACGGCCGTTTACTGGTGCTTGATCGTGAATCGGCGGCAGAGTCCACCGGCCACGGCTCGCCCCTGCCGCAACTCAAGCACGGCGGCCCGGGCCGCGCGGGCGGCGGCGAAGAGCTCGGCGGTTTGCGTGCAGTCAAACACTACCTGCAACGCGCCGCCGTACAGGGCTCGCCGAGCATGCTGGCAGCGGTCACCGGGGAATACGTACGCGGCGCCAAGGTCATCGAAACCGACGTGCACCCGTTCCGCCGGTACTTCCAGGACCTGCAGATCGGCGAGTCACTCTTGACCCACCGGCGCACCGTCACCGAAGCCGACCTGGTGAACTTCGGTTGCCTGTCGGGTGATCACTTCTATATGCACTTTGACGACATCGCCGCCAAGGAATCGCAGTTCGGCAAACGCATTGCCCACGGCTACTTTGTGCTGTCGGCAGCGGCTGGCCTGTTTGTCTCCCCGGCACCCGGCCCGGTACTGGCCAACTACGGGCTGGACACCCTGCGGTTTATCAACCCGGTGGGGATTGGCGACACCATTCAGGCGCGCCTGACCTGCAAGCGCAAGATTGACCAAGGCAAGAAGAGCCCCCAAGGCATCCCGCAAGGGGTGGTGGCGTGGGATGTTGAAGTGACCAACCAACTGGGCGAACTGGTCGCCAGTTACGATATTTTGACCTTGGTGGTTAAGCGCGAAGCTTAAGAGCCTTCCACCTGAAGCGATCGAGAACCATACTGCAAGCGCCCCAAAGGACTGAGCTGAGTCTTTTGGGGCGCATTTTGTTCTGAGCTTAAAAGGCCAAACCTACTCGCGCTTCAACAGGATTGATCCACATGACACACCCCATCTTCCGCCAGGCAGTACCCGCTGACGCGGATCGCTGCTTCGAAATCGAAACCAAGGCCTACGAAGGTGACGAAGCCGCCACCCTCGCAAAAATTGCCACGCGTATCGGTCAGTATCCTGAAGGCTTTCTGGTACTGGAACTGGAGGGCGAAATCGCCGGTTTCATCAACAGTGGTTGTGCCCATGAAGTGGTCATGTCCGACGAGTCTTTCAAAGAGCTGGCAGGCCACGACCCAGACGCTGCCAATGTCGTGATCATGTCGGTGGTGCTGGATCCGGCCTATCAAGGCAAGGGCCATGCGGGCAAGCTGATGCGCCAATTTGTCGAACATATGCGCGGAATGGGCAAATCCACCATTCACCTGATGTGCAAAGAACAGCATATCGACCTCTACACACATTTTGGCTATGTCTACGTGCAGCCTTCACCCTCCGAGCATGGCGGGATGGCGTGGCACGAGATGGTGATGGTGCTGTAGGAGGGACCGTCTTAGACGCCGCGCTGTCGCGCAGCAAACAGGCCACCGATAATCGTCAGCATCCCCCAATCGGTTCCCTCTCCTTCGGGAGAGGGCTAGGGTGAGGGGGCTCTTTTGATCGTGAGCTGTTCGCAAGTTTTAACCTCGCTGTCATACAAATCACCATGACCTGACCGTAACGTGTCGTCAACATTGTAACGGTCTGCTTCCCCTCCCCACGCTGAAAGCCACTCATAAATCCAAAAAAACTGACACACATGTCAGTTTTTTTCAGTTTGAGCCAGCAATTCACCTACTCCCTGCGCACCAGTTCAAAACCCTTAAAATCACGTTAAAACCCATAAAAAACCGCGACTTACACAGCAACTTTACAGAAACAACACACATCCAGAGCTTTCGTAACAAAATAATATTGCTGAAATCAAAATGAAACACCGCTCCCCTACTCTCCAACCTGTCACTTGAGACAGGTTCGACAGCTACTGTGCCCTGGCTAACCACAAGTGAGAATCTGAATGGGCGATCAGCTGTGTGATCCCCTCTGTGGACTGGAGTACACGTGATGCGAAGCTGGGAAGAACCGAAGAAAAAGCGCCTGCATATCGAGATCATTCCGATGATCGACGTGATGATGTTTCTGCTGGTGTTTTTCGTATTGATCAGTCTCAACGTGATCCCTGCGCTGGGGATCAAGACTCAGTTGCCAGGCGCTGCACACGCGCAACAACTCAAGCCGCAAAACAAGGCTGTGATTACCCTGGGCCTGGACGACCGCCTGCAACTGGACGGCAAGGACCTGGACCAGACCGAACTGGTGGTACAGCTCAAGGCCATGGAAAACCCTGAGCAGAAGATGGTGATCATCCTCAACAGCGATGAGGGTGTTGAAGTAGCGCGTTTGGTGAGCGTGATGGACGTGCTCAAAAGCAGCGGTTTCTCCTCCGTTTCCATCGCGACCCGGAAGCTCTAAGTCATGTCGGTTCTTTTCAAATCCCGCAAAGCAATCGCCTGTCTTCCCGCGATTTGCCTGCTGGCGGTGGCCATTCATAGCGCCACACACACGACCTTGAAGATCACGCCGAAGTACGACGATACAACCGTCGAAATCGCCCTGATCGATCCTGAGGAATTGCTCCCGCCGCCTGAGCCCGAGCCTGAGCCAGTGGTTGAACAACCGCCACCGCCGCCGGAAATCGAAGAGGCCGAAGCGCAAATCGAAGAGCCGCCACCACCGCCACCCAAGCCCAAGCCGCCGGCACCAAAACCGCCGCCGCCCAAGCCCAAGCCGCAAGTGGTCAAGGCCGCACCGACACCGCCCAAGCCACAACCGGTGGTGCAGGCACCGGCCCCCGCTCCGGCAGCGGCACCGCCAGCGGCAGCCCCGGTGACCAGACCTGTTGCCCAGGTACCCCACACCAACCCGGCAGACCAGGAGAGCCGCTACACCGCTCGCCTGCTCGCAGAGTTAGAGAGATACAAGCAATACCCGCGAGGTCGCGAAGCTTCATTACAACGCCCTGAAGGCAATGTGGTGGTGTGGTTGCTGATTGACCGAAGCGGCAAGGTGCTCGATTCGGGCATTGAAAAGAAGGCGGCAAACATGTTGCTCAATCGGGCAGCACAAACAAGTTTGAAACGCCTCGACCAAGTTGTGCCTTTTCCCGACAACACTTTTTCGGGCAAGGATAAATACCGCTTTAGCGCCACGCTTGTATACAACATTGAGCAATAACTAAAACCACTTCTGCTCCACTCATGATGTTCAAGAGGAAAGCGTTTTGAAACTCAATACTTTATTTGCAACGTTGCTGGCCGTTGGGGTTGGCGGCTGGACTTTGTCTGCGCTCGCGCAAGATTCAGTTGATATAGGCGACGTTAAAGTAACCGGCCAAAGTCTGGGCAATGGCCATATGGTTCAGGAAGACTCGGCCAAGGCGCGCTCAACGGTAACCAAAGAGGCGATGGACGAAATGGCACCCACTGCCAACGCCCTCGACAAACTCAAGTACACGCCCGGCATCAACGTGTCCAGCACCGACGCCTCGGGCCTCAGCGGCACCAGCTTCACCATGCGCGGCATGAACTCCGACCAGGTCGGCGTCTCGGCTGACGGCATCCCGATCAACGACTCGGGTGACTACTCGATCTATCCAAACTTGCTCGGCGACCCTGAGAACTTCAGTGAAATATTCGCCACTCAAGGTTCTTCGGAAATTGACGGCCCGCATATTGGTTCCAGCGGTGGCAACATCGGCCTGGTGACCCTGCGTCCGACGAAGGACTTTGGTGTTTTCGTTAAACAGGCGGTGGGTTCCAACAGCCTCGACAAATCGTTTGTGCGTATTAACACCGGCGACATCAACGGTTTTAAAACCTATATATCGGCGTCCCACACCGAAGGTGATAAATGGCGCGGTAAAGGTGTTGTACGCGCAGACAAAGTTGAATGGAACACCTTGTTTGAAGACGGCAATGGCAACTCGACCAACGCCATCATTAAATACAACCGCCAGGACAACTATAACTACAACACGCTGAGCAAGGCGCAGTTCGAGAAGTCGGGTCGTAGCCTTGATTACGCAGAAAACCCGATCTACAACAGCAGCGGCAAGTTGACCTCGTATTACAAGATCAACCGTAACCCGTTTGAAAACGTGTCCGCCACGCTGACCCAGCGCTTCCAGCTGCGCGACGACCTGTCACTGTCCATTGCGCCTTACTACATGTGGGCCAACGGCGGCAGCTTCAGCGGCCAGACCGCCTCCGCCCTGTCGTCCACCAGCAGCAAAGCCGGCAACTACGACCTCAAGGGCCTGCCGTACGACACCTACTACCGCCCTTCCTGGACCGAAACCTGGCGTACAGGTATCTACAACAAGCTGAAATGGGACATGAACGAGTCCCACAGCATCGACCTGGGCTACTGGTACGAGCGCGCCCGTCAGCGCCAGACCCAGCCATTTATCAGCATCGATGCCAACGGCGCGCCAAGCGACATCTGGGGCGATTACAACTCGGGCAACCAGGTTAAAGACAACAATGGCGTGACCGTACAGGGCCGCCATCAGTACACCGTTACCCCGGCGCAGAAACTCTCGCTGCAAGACACCTGGATCGTGACACCCGACCTGACCCTGGTCGGCGGCCTTGCCTACCAGTACGTCGAGCGTGACGGTAACAACCTCGGCGACCTGTACAACAAGCCTGAAAAACGTGACGCCAAGTACCACCAGTTCCTGCCGAACTTCAGCGCCCGCTACCAGATCAACGAGCAGAACCAGGCGTTCTATAACATCACCCGCAACATGCGCACCCCGCCGAACTACGTGCTGTACAACGTCGGCGACTCGATCAGCACCAAGCCTGAGCTGAGCTGGAACCAGGAACTGGGCTGGCGCTTCACCAAGGACGACATGGCGTTGAGCGCAACGCTGTTCCACATCTCGTACCGCGACCGTCAGTTGTCAACCACCAACTCGGATGGCGACTACGAGATGCTCAACGTCGGCAGTGTGGTCAACAAAGGTCTGGAACTGGAGTGGAGCGGCCTGCTGCCCTACAACTTCAACTACTACACCTCGTACACCTACACCGATTCCGAGCAGAAAGACGATATCTCAGTTCGCAACAGAGACTTGCCGACCGCGGGCAAGCAACTGGCCAACGTGCCGAAAAACATGCTTAACGCCAGCATCGGTTGGGACAACAAACGCTACTACGCCAACATCGCCGGCAAATACGTTGGCAGCTACTACGGCGACTTGACCAACGACCAGGAAATCGCTGGCCGTACCACCGTTGACCTGAGCGCCGGCGTGCGCCTGCCGGTCGACAAAAAGATCTTCAAATCTGCCGCCATCCGCGTCTCGATGCTCAACGTCTTCGACAAGGAATACCTGTCGTCGGCACGCACCGTGGTGCTCAACGCCGCGCCGGTTAACGGTCTGAACGCTGCAACGCCGTACTACAACGTCGGTGAAGAACGTACTGCCATGGTTTCGTTTGAAGCCAACTTCTAACCCTTGATTTGACCTGTAACCAGGCCCGGCTAAACAGCGGGCCTGGGCTGTACCCACCCATAGGAAGAACCTGATGAACATGAATCTGCTGCACGATCTCACTTTCTACGTCATGTACGGCGCTGCTGCGCTGGCCGCCTTTGTCGTCGTTGAACGTTGCATCTTTTTCAGCTACTCCCTGCGCAAGGCCCGCCAACTGGTCCCGGCCATCAGCGGCAAAGTGCGCAGCGTCGATGACCTGCCAGCAGCCTTGACCCAACGTGACAGCCTGCCACTGCAATTACTCTCGCAGATTTACGACGGCCGTCGCCAACTGCACTCGCACCAAGAACTCGAAGACCTCGGCCAGGCCATTTACATTTCCATGCGCGGCAAGCTGTCCCACAGCCTGTGGATCCTCGAAGCCGTCGTCGCCGGCGCACCGTTACTGGGTTTGCTCGGCACCATCATGGGCATTATCGACACCTTCAAGGCCCTGGCCGAAGCCGGTGTTTCCGACCCGGGTGAAGTGTCCCGCGGTATCGGTACTGCGCTGTACGCCACCGCGCTGGGTATCGCCATTGCACTGGTGGGCATGGTCTTCAACAGCCACCTGCAAGACCGCCTGGAACTGATCAACGACAACCTGAAAATGCTTCTGCTGCGCGCAGGCCTGGGCACTCAATACGTCGCCTCCCCTACACCTGCCGCCTCGCTGGCCGGCCAGCCACGTACCGCCTGAGCCAAGCCAAGGAGCCCCCATGTCGAATGTATTCTCGCGCCTGTGCCAGGCCAGCCTGATTCTGCCGCTGGCCCTGGCAATAGCCGCCTGTAACCCGCCCGGCAAAACGGTCGAGGTCAACATTGCTGCTATCAACGATTTCCACGGCAATCTCGCACCTAACCCGTTCACCTACGCCGATGCCTCGGCGCCGGGTGGCAAGGTGACGATGCAGGCGGGCGGTATTAACGCCCTCAGCGGTGTGGTCAGCGAATTGCGCAAAAAAGACCCGCAAACACTGTTGGTCGGCGCCGGGGACATGATTGGGGCCAGCCCGCCGATGTCTGCCATGTGGGCCGACGAGCCGACGTTGACGGCTCTCGGCACCCTGGGGCTGAAGTTCAGCGTGATCGGCAACCATGAACTGGATCAGGGCACGATCGAGTTGCAACGCCAGATCAACGGCGGCTGCGACTCGCCGCGCCCGGAAAAGGCCTGCCTGTACAGCAAGGATTACAAAGGCACGCGCTTCCCCTATGTGGCAGCCAACCTGATGGACGCACAAACCGGCAAGACGCTCTTTCCGGCTTACCAGATTGAAGAAGCCAACGGCGCGAAAATCGCGTTCGTCGGCGCCGTGCTGCGCAATGTGTCGACCTATGTCAGCACCCAAAGCATGAACGGCCTGTACACCATCGATGAAGCCGAAGCGGCCAACGCGCTGCTGCCAGAACTGCACAAGCAAGGTGTGGACGCGGTGATCATGGTGATTCACCAGGGCGGCGAAACTACCGAGTCCTTCGATAAGACCGATTGCAGCCAGCTCAAGGGCGACATCCTCGACGTGACCAACCGTCTGGCCCCGGAAATCAAGGTGGTGATCACTGCGCACACCCACCAGGGCTACATGTGCCGCCTGGGCGACAAACTCATCACCCAGGCCAGCTCGTACGGGCGGCTGGTCACGCACCTGAACCTGAAGATCGACACCGGCAAGCACCAGTTGCTGGATGCCAAGGCCGAAAACATTGTGGTCGATCCCAAGCGCTACCAGCCGATGCCAGAAATCGCCGCGCAACAGGCCGAAGTCGAAGCCCGCAGCCATGAGCAACTGAACAAGCCCATCGCGC
Source organism: Pseudomonas helleri (assembly GCF_045830615.1). Classification (NCBI taxonomy): domain Bacteria; kingdom Pseudomonadati; phylum Pseudomonadota; class Gammaproteobacteria; order Pseudomonadales; family Pseudomonadaceae; genus Pseudomonas; species Pseudomonas helleri. The sequence continues at coordinate 3,091,547 of NZ_CP174501.1, forward strand.
GCATGGCCGCGACAGAGGTCAAACGCACACTCAACGCCGCAGGCGAGTCCGCCATGGGTGACCTGGTGTCCGATGCGCAATTGCATGCCACCCGTTCGCTGGGTGCGCAGGTGGCGTTCATCAATCTCGGCGGGATCCGTACCGACCTGATTCTCGACCCGGGCCAGGAACAACTCAGCTACAGCCAGGTGGCCTCGGTCCAGCCCTTCAACAACACCCTGAACATCCTCACCCTGACCGGCGCACAGCTGAAACAACTGCTAGAACAACAGTGGCAAAACAACGGTTTCGGCTTCTACCCGTTGCAGCCGTCGTCTTCGCTGACTTACAGCTGGGATGCCAGCAAACCTCAAGGTGACCGGGTACTGGCCAACAGCATGAAAATTGACGGCGTGCCGGTGATTGCCGATTACCCGTACCAAGTCACCGTCAACTCGTTTATGGCCGGCGGCGGCGATAACTTCACGGTCTTCAAGGACGCCAGCGAACGTCTGGACACCGGCCTCAATGACCTCAATGCGTTGATCGACTACCTGCAAGTCAACGACCGCGCCGGTAACCCGGTGGGCGAACACACTCCCGCGCAGCGCATTCACAAGGTCGACGATGCATTGGCCAAGAGTGCCCAACGATGAGCCGCACGGCCCAAGCGCAAGCACTTTACGAGCGCCTGCTGCCCGAGGCCATTGCGGCCTCGCAAGCCGCCTGGTGCCCACACTCGGACTTCCCTGTCGGGGCCGCGTTGCTAACCGCGGATGATCAGATCATCCGCGGCTGCAACGTCGAAAACGTCTCGTACGGCCTGACCAACTGCGCTGAACGCAGTGCACTGTTCAGCGCTATCGCCCAGGGGCATGCCCCCGGCAGCTTCAAGGCGATGCTGGTGTATGCCCCCAAAGTGGCGCTGATTTCCCCCTGCGGCGCCTGCCGTCAGGTCATGCACGAACTCATGCTTGCTCACTGCCCGGTGTTTTGCGTCGGGCATCAAGAATCGGCCAGCCGCGACTGGACCATCGAGCAACTGTTACCCGGCGCTTTCCGTTTTTAACGACCCACTGCCCTGCCCGCCGCAGCACCCAACAGAGGTGCAGGCGATTTTGATGCTTTACACATGGGAATGCAGTCATGAGCTTCATTGGTGTAGGTGTATTGATCCTTCTGGCGGTCTTGCTCTCCAGCAACCGCCGGGCGATCAAGTTACAAACAGTGGGCGGAGCCTTTTTACTGCAAGCAGGTGTCGGTGCATTCGCGCTGTACGTGCCATGGGGGCAGACCACCCTGGCGGCCATTTCCAACACCGTTTCGTCGCTGCAGGACTATGCCAACGAAGGGATCAGCTTTCTCTTCGGGCCGCTGGCCAGCGAGAAGATGTTCGAGGTGTTCGGCCATCAGGGGTTCGTCTTTGCGATCAAGGTGTTGCCGCTGATTGTGTTCTTCAGCAGCTTCATTGCCATTCTTTACTACCTGGGCGTGATGAACGTAATCATCCGGGTGATCGGTGGCGCGTTGCACCGCATCTTGGGCACCAGCCGCACCGAGTCGATGTCGGCCACCGCCAACATCTTTGTCGGCCAGTCCGAAGCGCCGATGGTGGTGCGCCCGTTTCTGGCCAGCATGACCCGCAGCGAACTGTTCGCGGTGATGGCGGGCGGCCTGGCCTCGGTGGCCGGCTCTGTATTGATCGGCTACGCCAGCCTCGGCATCGAGCTTAAATACCTGATCGCGGCCAGCTTTATGGCCGCCCCCGGCGGGCTGCTGATGGCCAAGCTGATGGAGCCTGAAACCCACCTGCCCCATGACGACCCGAGCTGCGTTGAGGTGTACCCCGAGGACAAACCGGCCAACGTCATCGACGCTGCGGCACTGGGCGTCAGCAACGGCCTGCACCTGGCACTCAACGTCGGGGCCATGCTGCTGGCCTTTATCGCCCTCATCGCCATGCTCAACGGCATTCTCGGCTGGTGCGGCGCCTGGTTCGGCCTGCCGCACCTGAGCATGCAACTGATCCTCGGCCACCTGTTTGCGCCGCTGGCCTTCCTGATTGGCGTGCCATGGAGCGAAGCCACCATTGCGGGCGGGTTTATCGGTGAAAAACTGGTGCTCAACGAGTTTGTTGCTTACGTCGACTTCGCGGCTTACATCGACCCAGTGCAAGCGGCAAGCAAAGGCGTCAGCGTGTTGTCGGCCCATACCCAAGTCATCGTGACCTTTGCCCTGTGCGGTTTTGCCAACCTCTCGTCGATCGGCATCATCCTCGGCGGCCTGGGGGTCATGGCCCCCTCCCGTCGCAAGGATCTCGCCCGCATGGGCCTGCGCGCTGTCACCGCCGGGACATTGTCTAACCTTATGAGTGCAGCACTGGCCGGCGTGTTTATTTCACTGTGAAACGCACCTTATTACCCCAACAGGCGCCCGCCACTGACCGGGCGCCCTTGAAAGATCGAAGAACCGACATGAATGACACCGAACTCCAACTGGCACGTCGAGTCATCGCCCTGCTGGACCTTACCTCACTCAACGCCGACGACACCGACGCCAGCATCCAGGCGCTGTGCCGCAAGGCCCTGACCCCGGTCGGGCCTGTCGCCGCAGTGTGTGTCTACCCGCAGTTTGTCCGTTTGGCGCGCAGCACCCTGAATACCCTGGGTGGCGACTCGATCCAGGTGGCCACCGTGTGCAACTTCCCCGCAGGCGATGCGCCGCTGGCCGAGGTGCTGGCGCAAATTAGCCAGGCACTGGCAGACGGGGCCAACGAAATCGATGTGGTTTACCCATACCGCGCCCTGATTGGCGGCGACGAACAACGCGGGCGCGAGCTGGTCGCCGCCTGCAAAGCGCTGTGCGAAGGCCGCGCGCTGCTCAAAGTGATCCTCGAAACCGGCGAGCTTAACGCCTTGCTGATCCGCCGGGCGAGCATCGATGCCATCGAAGCCGGCGCCGACTTTATCAAGACCAGCACCGGCAAAGTGAAGGTCAACGCCACCCCTGAAGCGGCTGAATTGATGCTGCATGTGATCGCCAAAACCAACCCGAACGTCGGCTTCAAGCCCGCAGGCGGCATGCGCATGCTGGGCGACGCAGCCGTGTACCTGTGGCTGGCCGAGCACACGCTTGGCAAAGCCTGGGTCACGCCACGCCACTTGCGCTTTGGCGCCTCCAGCCTGCTCGACAACACGCTTGAACTCATCGGCCTGAGTGCCGACACCCCAGCGCAAGGAGCGTACTGATGAACTGGTTGCCACAAGAAGTCATTCGTCGCAAATGCGCAGGCCTGCCCCTCAGCGACAGCGATATCCAGCGCTTTGTTCGCGGCATCACCGACAACAGCATTGGCGAAGGCCAGATCGCCGCCTTCGCCATGGCCGTGATGCTCAAGGGCATGACGGTGCAGGAACGCGTCGCCCTGGCGCTGGCCATGCGCGACTCAGGACAAGTCATGAGCTGGAACCTGCCGGGCCCTGTGGTAGACAAACACTCCACCGGCGGAGTCGGTGACATGGTCAGCCTGCCGCTTGCACCGCTGCTGGCCGCCTGCGGCTGTTACGTGCCGATGATCTCCGGGCGCGGCTTGGGCCACACCGGCGGCACCCTCGACAAACTCGACAGCATCCCCGGCTACAACAGCCTGCCTTCCCCCGAGCGCTTGCAGGCCATCGTCGCTGACGTGGGTTGCGCAATCATTGGCCAGACCGGTGATCTGGCCCCGGCCGACAAGCGCCTGTACTCGATTCGCGACGTGACCGCGACCGTCGAATCCATCGACCTGATCACCGCTTCGATCCTCAGCAAAAAACTGGCGGCAGGCCTCGATGTGCTGCTGATCGACGTCAAAGTGGGCAACGGCGCGTTTATGTCCACCGCCGACAACGCCGTGGCCCTCGCCGACTCGCTGGTGTCCGGAGCCAACGGTGCCGGAGTCAAGACCCGCGCCCTGATCACTGACATGAATCAGCCGCTGGCGCGCTCGGCGGGCAACGCGCTGGAGGTCGAAGAAGCGATTGCCCTGTTGCGCGGTGAAGTGCGCAGCGAGCGCCTGTGGGAAGTAACCCTGGCGCTGGCCACCCAAGTGCTGCTCTGTGCAGGCCTGGCCAGCAGCGCCGAGCAGGCCCGTGAGCACTTGCTCGACGCCTGGCGCAGCGGTGAAGCCCTGCGCCGCTTCTCACGCATGGTCGAAGCACTCGGCGGCCCGGCCGACCTGGTCGATCACCCGCAGGCCTACCTGGCCTCAGCCGAGGTAGTGATCCCGGTCTGCGCCCCGGTGTCGGGCGTGGTCAACAGCATTGATACCCGGGCCATCGGCATTTGCGTGGTGTCTCTGGGCGGCGGCCGCCTGCACCCGCAAGACCGCATCGACCCAAGCGTCGGGCTCAGCCAGTTGAAGCTCCCCGGCGAACACGTTGAGGCGGGTCAACCGTTGGCCATGGTTCATGCCAGCAACCCGTTCAAGGCCGAGCAAGCCGCCAAGGCCGTGCTTGCGGCCTATACCATCACCGAGCACACCGACAGCGCCTCGCCGTTGATCGTGCAGCTGTTGATGGAGGCTTCATGAGCCGGGCACTGCTGCTGGTGCTCGACTCTTTCGGCATTGGCGCCAGCGCCGATGCCGACGCCTTTGGTGACAACGGGGCCAACACCTTGCTGCATATCGCCCAGGCCTGCGCCCGTGGCGAAGCCAACACTCCACAACGCCAAGGGCTGCTGCACCTGCCCAACCTGGCCCGCCTCGGGCTGGGGCATGCCGCTGCATTAAGCTCCGGGGTGTTCCCGCCCGGCCTGCCAGCCGATAGTCGGGTTGATGGCGCCTACGGCTACGCCCGTGAGCTGTCCAGCGGCAAAGACACACCGTCCGGGCACTGGGAAATGGCCGGTGTGCCGGTGCTGTTTGAGTGGGGTTACTTTACCGAACAGCAAAACAGCTTCCCGCCCGAACTGCTGGCGGCTTTGATCGCACGGGGCAATCTGCCGGGCATTCTCGGCAACTGCCACGCCTCCGGCACCATTATCCTCGAGCAATTGGGCGACGAGCATCGGCGCAGCGGCAAGCCGATTCTCTACACCTCGGCCGACAGCGTGTTGCAAATCGCCGCCCACGAGGACGACTTTGGCCTTGAGCGGTTGCTGGCTCTGTGCGAAATCGCCCGTGAATTGTGCGATGCGTACACCATCGGCCGGGTCATCGCCCGACCCTTTAAAGGTGATAGCCCGAGCACCTACGTGCGCACTGGCAACCGCCATGACTACACCGTGCCGCCGCCCGCCCCGACCGTACTTGACCGCTTGTGCGAAGCCGGTGGCCAGGTATTTGCCGTGGGCAAGATCGGCGATATTTTTGCCCACCGTGGTATCAGCCGTTTGTACAAGGCCGACGGTAACGATGCGCTGTTCGACGCCACCCTCAGCGCGCTGGCCGATGCCCCGGACCGCACGTTGGTATTCAGCAACTTTGTCGACTTCGACATGCTCTACGGCCATCGCCGGGACATTCCCGGCTATGCCGCAGCGCTGGAGGCCTTCGACCGGCGCCTGCCCGAGTTGCTCGCGCAGATGCGCCCTGACGATCTGCTGCTGCTTGGCGCCGACCATGGCTGCGACCCCAGCTTTGCCGGCAGCGATCACACCCGCGAACACATTCCCGTGTTGGCCTGGGGCGCAGGCATTACGCCTGGCAGCCTCGGCGAACGCGACAGTTTTGCCGATTTTGGCCAGACCCTGGCTGATTTCTTCAGGCTACCGCCATGCTCCCATGGGCGGTCTTTTCTTCTCGAAACACCGGCGCGAGGCAACTGATCATGGCCACTGTGCACATCAACGCCGAACCTGGCGCCTTTGCAGACACCGTGCTGATGCCCGGCGACCCGCTGCGCGCCAAAATGCTCGCTGACACCTACCTGACCGACGTGGTGCAGGTTAACGGCGTGCGCAACATGCTGGCCTACACCGGCCGCTTTAACGGCCAGCGGATCTCGGTGATGGGCTCCGGCATGGGCATCCCCTCGGTGTCCATCTATGCCCATGAACTGTTCAGCCAGTTTGGCGTGGAACAGATCATCCGCGTCGGTAGCTGCGGCTCGGTGCAGCCCCACGTACAGCTCAGCGAGCTGGTCATCGCCATGGGCGCCTGCACCGATTCCAACGTCAACCGCAAACGTCTGGCCGGCCACGACTTTGCCGCCATCTGCGATTACCGCCTGCTTGAACGGGTGGTGCGTCAGGCCGACAGGCAAAAACTGCCGGTACACATCGGCAATATTTTTTCCGCCGACCTGTTCTACGAACCAGAGGCCGGCCTGTTTGAACGCATGCAAAAAATGGGCTTGCTGGCCGTCGAAATGGAAGCGGCCGGGCTGTATGGCGTTGCCGCCGAGCTGGGGAAAAAAGCCCTGACCGTACTCACCGTCAGCGACCACATCCTCACCGGTGACAGGCTCAGCGCCCAACAACGCCAGGACGACTTCCACACCATGATGCAGTTGAGCCTGGAGGCGCTGACCACTCCGTAGCCCCTGACGCTTAAGACTAAAACTTCCCTACTTGCCTGGATCGATCCACCATGAAATTCCTCCGTGCCCCTATCGCCATTGCGCTGAGCGTCCTGTGCCTGAGCGCCTGCACCCCCCATCACAGCGCCGACACAGCGCGGGTGTCGCTGATGACCTATAACGTCGAAAACCTCTTCGACACCGTGCACGACGAGGGCAAGGACGACTACGCCTACCTGCCCCTGAGCGTCAAGCAAGCTCACCCTGAATACCTCGCCACCTGCACCAAAATTGACGTGGCGGCGTGGCGCAAGGAATGTGAAGAAAACGACTGGACCGACGCCCTGCTCAACGAAAAACTCAAACGCCTGAGCGCCGTCATCCAGCAGGTCAACCAGGGCCGTGGCCCGGACATCCTGATGCTCGACGAAGTTGAAAACATCAACGTGATTGAGCAGCTCAACAGCCACCTCGGCAAGTCGGACTACAAAACCCGTGTGCTGATCGAAGGTTGGGATGCGCGGGGTATCGACACCGCCGTGCTCAGCCGTTTACCGCAATGGGACAAGGCCCGACTGCACCGCGTGCCGTACAAAGCCCTGGGCAACGAAGATCAGGAACGCGTGAGCAAAACCCGCGGCATTCTTGAAGTGCGCTTGTTGCTGCCGGGTGGCCAAAAGGCCGCCGTGTTCGCCGTGCACTTGCCGTCTGGCGGCGCTCCGGGCTACCTGCGCCAGCAAGCCGTGGCGTATCTGGCACACCTGAAAAGCGAACTGCCAAGCGATGTGCTGCCCATTGTCGGCGGTGACTTCAACATCAATGCCGGGGAAGAAAAACAGAATGGCTATATCGCCAAAGACCTGGCCAGCACCTGGGCAGTCTCGCAATTCATTGGCTGCAATGACTGCAAAGGCAGCTACTACTACCACACCAAGCGCGAGTGGTCGTTCTTCGACATGTTGCTGTTCCCCAAGCAAATGACCACGGCGGGCGGCTTCAATGGCTGGCAGGTTGACCCGGCGAGCATCCGATTGGCCAACCATAGCCCGTACCAGGTCAATCGCTGGGGCAGCCCGGCACGTTTTGACAGTGCCCGGCATGCCGAAGGCGTGTCTGACCACTGGCCGCTGTACGCAGAAATCTTCCGCCCTACGCCTTGAAAAACGGGCCAGTCGGCCGTCTGTTCAGGCGGCTGACCTGATTTTTGTAAATGATTTGAACTATGCTACGCACGCATAAACCCGAGCTGATCCTTCGCCCGAATATGGAATTCGATGACCAATCCTAAAGTTAAAATCCGCCGAAAAAACGTCGAAAAAATCCTTTTAGCCGCGGAGAAAATTTTTGCCGAACAAGGCTATGCCGGGACCAAAATGGCCGACATTGCCCTGCATGCCGAACTGCCACGCTCCAACCTGCATTACTACTTCACCACCAAGGAAGACCTCTACCGCGAAGTGCTGGTTAACCTGCTCGGCACTTGGGATCTGGAAGGCGACTGCTTTGTGCAGTTCGACGACCCGCGCGTGGTACTGACCAGCTACGTGATGAAAAAAATGACCCACTCGCGTTTGCGCCCCCACGGTTCAAAACTCTGGGCCAACGAGATCATGCGCGGGGCGCCACTGTTTCAGGACATGCTCGAAGAACACATGTCCAAGGGCGCCAAATTCATGGAGGAGAAGATCCGCCAGTGGGTTGAAGAAAAACGCATCAACCCGGTCGAGCCCTCTGCCCTGCTGTACATGATCTGGGCCTCGACCCAGCACTACGCGGACTTCGACTACCAGGTCAACGTGCTCAACGGCCACCAGCCGCTGTCAGACCAACAGTTTGACCAGGCGGTACAAACCATCACCACGGTCATCCTGCGTGGCATCGGGCTGGAGCCATAGGCTGCCCTTGCCCCCTTGTAGGAGCGAGCTTGCCTCGCGATCTTTTGATTTTTGAAAAGATCGCGAGGCAAGCTCGCTCCTACACATTGAACTGCCCCACACCCCGCCCCAAAACGTGGCGCCCGGTAACAAATCGCACCGCTTAAGCGCACCTTCCCCCCTCAAAAAATCATTTACCTGACTCTAAAGCGCTCTTTCGCACGCCAAAAATAATAGTTGGCACGAAATACGCTTACTCACTAATAACAGATTGTTGAACAATCATTGCCGCACTGCTGTCACCCACCGAGGATACGAAGATGCGTAAAGGTCTGATGAGCAAAACCACCAAGCACACCCTGGCGCTGACAGTCGCCCTTGCGTGTTTAGCGCCGCTGGTATCGGCGGCAGAGGTCAAAGGCACGCTCAAACAAGGGGAGCTGTCGATCGGCTCCGACCTGACCTACCCGCCTTACACCTACCTGGATCAAAAACAACCTGCCGGGTTCGACCCGGAGTTCATCCAGTTGCTCGGCCAGCAATTGGGGCTGAAGCCGCGCTTTCTCGATACTCGCTTCGCCAACCTGATTCTCGGAGTCAACGCCCAGCGCTTCGACGTGGTGGCTTCGGCGCTTTACGTCACCCCGGAGCGCACCAAGCAGGTCGACTTTGTCAGCTACCTGAAAACCGGCTCATCGCTGATGGTGCTCAGCGGCAGCGACTTCAAGCCTCAGCAACCCCAGGACTTGTGCGGCAAGCGCGTCGGCTCGATCAAAGGCGCCTCGTGGGTGCCCAAGCTCAACCAGGTTTCCGCCGAGTACTGCCTGCCCAATGGCAAGCCAGCAATTGAGTCCCGCGAGTTCCCGACATCGCCGGAAGCTACTCAGGCCCTGCTGTCACGCGCGGTCGACGTGCAAATGGAAGACCCGGCCGTAGCCAAGATCACCGTCGAAAAACTTCAGGGCAAAACCGTTATCAGTTCCAACGAACTGATTTACCCGGTGGTCATCGGCCTGGCCGTGCGCAAGGGCAACCAGCCGCTGCTGGAAGAACTGACCGAAGCCCTCGCGCAAATCAAGCAGAACGGTAGTTACGGCCAACTGCTCGCCCGCTACAACCTGGCTGAACCCACGGCTCAGGAAATCAGCACGGCATTGGGCAACTGAAACACCCCGTGAGGCGTAACCGGTAGCGGATCCCCGGTGTTTCCCTACCGGCGCAACGATCACAGACATTCGGAGCAAGCACATGCAATTCGATTGGCACTACACCCTGGGCCTGTTGTGGAACGGTGACTTCTGGCGGGCCGTCGCGACGGTGGTTGAACTGAGCCTGGAAACCTGGGTGCTGGGGATCATCTTCGGCTTCTTTCTGGCCCTGGCCAGACAGTCGCAACGCCGCTGGCTGCGTAATGCCGCGGGCCTGTATATCTGGTTCTTTCGCAGCCTGCCGCTGCTGGTCCTGCTGATTTTTGTCTACAACCTGCCGCAGGTGTTTCCGTCCACCAGCGTGGTGTTGTCCAACCCCTACAGCGCCGGGCTTATTGCGCTGGTGCTCAGTGAAGCGGCGTATATCGCCGAGATCCACCGTGGCGGGCTGCTGGCCGTGGTCAAAGGGCAACTGGAGGCCGGCAAGGCGCTGGGCGTTGACTATAAAGGCATTCAACGCCTGATTGTGGTGCCCCAAGCCTTGCGTGTCGCGCTGCCCACCCTGGCCAATGAATACATCACGATCGTCAAACTGACCTCGCTGGTGTCGGTGATTTCGCTGTCAGAAATCCTTCTGGTGGGCCAACAGCTGTACACCCAGAACTTCCTCGTGATGGAGACCATGCTGGCCGTGGCGTTCTATTACGTACTTATCGTCACAGTGTTCAGCCGCCTGCTACACCTGCTGGAAAACCATCTGGACGTGACCCGCCGCAAACCCAAAACCATCGCCCCGGCGGAACTGGGTCAAGTGGTTACCCGGCGTAACAGCGATCAGGCTGCGCCCGGCGAATTCGCCCTGCAAGCGCAAAGCGTGCGCAAGTCGTATGGCGAACTGGAAGTGCTCAAAGGCGTGGACCTGAATGTGCGCTGGGGTGAAGTGGTATCGATCATCGGCCCTTCCGGCTCGGGCAAGACCACGCTGATCCGCACCATGAATGGTCTCGAAAGTCTCGACCATGGTCAGATCACCCTGCAAGGCCAGCCATTTCTGCGCGGCACGCAAGACCCTGAAGGCCCGCTCAGCCACAAAGTGCACATGCAAAACATTGTGCACGTGGGCATGGTGTTCCAGGGCTTCAACCTGTTCGCCCACAAGACCGTGCTGGAGAACGTGATGCTCGCCCCGGTCTATCACGCCCACGGCGCGGGTGAAGAACTGCGCCTGCTGAGCCTGGCCCTGTTGAAAAAGGTCGGCATGCTCGACCACGCCGGCAAATACCCGCATCAACTGTCTGGCGGCCAGCAACAACGGGTGGCCATCGCCCGGGCATTGGCCATGCGTCCTTCGGTGATGCTGTTTGACGAACCGACCTCGGCCCTCGACCCGGAACTGGTCGGCGACGTACTGACGGTCATCGAAGAGTTGGCCCGCGAAGGCATGACCATGGTCATCGTCACCCACGAAATGAACTTCGCCTTCAAGCTTTCGGACCGCGTGGTGTTTATGGAGGGCGGCCAGATCATCCAGGACGCGGCGCCACGCGAGATGCTCGAACAACGCAGCGAACGCATGACCAAGTTCCTCAAAGACGTACAGCTTGCATGAGCCCAAGGAGTCTCAGCGTGAATCAGCCCAAGGAAAAAAGCCTGTCCCTGTCGGATCAGGTCGCCATCGAATTGCGTGAAGACATCATTGGCGGGCGCCTGCTGCCGGGCATGCCGCTGACAGAAAGCGAGCTGGTGAATGCCTACAACGCCTCTCGCAACACCGTGCGCGAGGCCCTGCACCAACTGGGCCGTGAGGGCCTGACCAGCTACGTACGCAACAAAGGCGTGATGGTACGGCGCATGGGCATCGACGACGTGCGCGACATTTTCAATGTGCGCCGCACCCTCGAATTACAGGCCATTGCCGCCAGCAAACCGCTGCGTGAGTACCAGTCCGACCTGATGCTTGAAGCCATCGAAGCCGCGCAACTGGCCCAGGACCGGGAAAACTGGCAAGCCTTCGGCACCCACAGCTTGCGCTTTCACCAACACATCGTCGGCTTGCTGCGCAGCCCGCTGTTCGATGAGTTTTTCACCCAGGTCGCGGCGCAAATGCGCCTGGTGTTTTCCAGCGCCCCCAGTGAAGAAAACTTTCAGAAACCCTGGCTCGAACGCGACCGGCAGATCCACGACCTGCTCGCCGAAGGCAACAAGAAAGCCGCCGAGGAAGCCATGAGCAGCTACCTCAATGATTCCGAAACCGTGCTGTTGGACATTCTGGCCAGCACGCCCAAACCCTGAGAAGAGGACCCACTATGTACAAGGACTATCCAGCGGCCTACCAAGTCAGCAAAGGTGCCGCGCTACAAGTCGACAAGCCTTTCTATGACCGCGTGCGTGAATCTGCCGGCAAACGCACCCTGATCGAACAGTTTGAAGTGCCGATCCGTACCGGCCGTGCCTGGAAAGTACCCGCAGGCCATGTGTTTCGCGTGACCACGCCGGTAGGTCCGCAAGTCGGCGACTTCAACATCTGGAACGCCAACGACCCGCGCGAGCGCATGTGGGCCGCCCGTACCCGCCAGTTGCAGGGCGCGCACGTCACTACTTATGACCGCCTGTGGTCGAACCTGCCATTTTTGCGGCCTTTGGTGACCATCACGGACGACAGCCTGGCCGATTACGGCATTGATGAACACGGCGGCCGCCTGCACGACTTGCTCGGCACCCGCTGCGACCCTTACGTCAACAAGATGCTCACCGGCGAAGACTTTCATCATCACTGCCACTCCAACCTGACCCGCGCAGTCCTGCCCCACGGCCTGACCGAGTTCGACGTGCATGACGTGCTGAACATCTTCCAGTGCACCGGCCTGAACCACGACGACATGTACTTTATGAAGGCATGCCCGGCAAAACAGGGTGATTACTTGGAGTTTTTCGCCGAAATTGACGTGCTGTGTGCCCTGTCGACCTGCCCTGGCGGCGACCTGTCATTGCCAATGTGGGGCCCGGACGCAGAAGACCCGCTCAAGGTCTGCCGCCCGCTGGGCGTAGAAATCTACAGACTCGACGAGTCGCTGCTCGAAGGCTGGAAGCAACCCGAGCGCGCCGCCTATAAGGGCAATCACGGCTTGCTGATTGCCAAGGCTGAGTGGGAAAAGTAATACCCCTGAACCGTGCACGTGTAACCCGCAGCGGCGCTGTCAACGCCGGCCCGCTGACGGGTTTGCACAAATCAGTCATTATCTGCTCCCCACCCGGCCCTCTATTCAGGAGCAAGAATGGACAAGCACATTGCCGCCGTCCCGCTGGACAAAGCCTATCGACTGATCAACCACGGGCCGACCATTCTGGTCTCGGCGCGCCATGCTGGCGTGCAAAACGTCATGGCGGCCTCATGGGCTTGTGCGCTGGATTTTGCCCCGCCCAAGCTCACCGTGGTGCTGGACAAGAGCGTAAAAACCCGCGAACTGGTGGAGCACAGCGGCTTGTTCGTGATTCAGGTGCCGACCGTGGCGCAAATTGAACTCACCAGCAAAGTCGGCAGTTTGAGCCTCAACACCGACCCGAACAAACTCAGCGACAGCGGTGTTGAACTGTTTGCGATTGAAGGGCATGACCAACCTTTCGTAGCCGGGTGTTCGGCATGGCTGGCCTGCAAACTGATCCCCGAACCGCACAACCAGTCGGCCTACGACCTGTTTATAGGTGAAGTGGTTGGTGCCTGGGCAGACACCCGCGTTTTCAGCGACGGCCATTGGCACTTCGAAACCGCCGACCCGGCCTGGCGCAGCCTGCACTACATTGCCGGTGGCCACTACTACGCGACTGGCGAAGCGCTGGATATTGACGAGGCCTGACCCTCGCTACGGGTTGTACGCGATCCAACTGTAGGAGCGAGCTTGTCTCGCGATCTTTACGGCCGATGCTCGACCGATCGCAGCCTTCGTGCCTCGTCAGCGACTACAGGGCGGCTAGGCGTTATGTCTAACGACGGTTAATCCTTCTTCCTCATCCGGGGCCTTGAAGTAACGGGTGATCAAGTCGAACTCTGCATCGGTGGCGGCGAAGTCATGCTCGCCCTTGGCGTTGCGCGCGCGCAATCGGGCGCGACAGGTGTCGTCATCGACGTCCAGGTAATGCAGACAATGCGCAACCTGTGCCTGATCAGCCAAGGCCCGCAGCCATTGACGATCGGCGACGGTGTTGGCCGGAAAATCCAGCACCACGTTGACACCGGAACCCAGCAAGTCGATCACCAAGGGCTGCAACACGTCACGCAGGCGCCGGGCGCAGCGCAGGTAATCGGTTACCGAACGAATCTCCTCAGGGTAAAGCGCCGCCAGCCAGCGATCTTCGCTAATCAAAATCGCCGCATGCTCTTCGACCAACGCCTTTGCCAGGGTCGATTTGCCCGAAGCGATCTTGCCGCACATCAAATGCAGATCGGGGGTGGTCATAAGCAGCCTTCCTGAAGGTGAGCCAAAGATCATGCCCAACCGCTATCGGGCCAGCAAGCAATGCCCAGCCGAGACACGCAACTTTCACCTTTGCACCCGCTTGGTTATGCTCGGCGCTGGCTGAAGCTGCCCGCCCTTTTGTCTCTCTTGAGCATCAAGGCTTGGCAGCGCGAGCATCCAGACATGTCGGTGACAGGAGGCAGCATGTTTTCAATCGAATTCGAAAAACCCATCCCCATCTTGCGAATGTTTGACGAGGCCAAGGCGCGGGAGTTTTATCTCGAGTTTCTGGGTTTTAACGTGGAGTTCGAGCATCGCTTTGAACCTGGCATGCCGTTGTACCTGGGCATCAGCCGTAACGGGCTTGAACTGCATTTGTCGGAACATCACGGCGATGCCAGCCCGGGTTCGACGCTGTTTGTCCCGATGCACAATATCGAGCTGTTTCACGCTGAGTTAGCAGCCAAACACTATGGTTATGCGCGCCCGCAAATCGTTCAACAGGACTGGGGCCAAGTGCTGGAAGTGCACGACCCTTTCGGCAACCGCATACGATTCTGTCAACGCTGATCGGCCCACCAGCGCGGGCTGATAAAAAATTATGTGGAAATGATACTGTTTCTCATTAGAATGCTCCCCGAGCACGCTGGATTTGCGTGGGAATGGCGGGAGCGGTTCAGCATGAGTACAGAGGACAGTCAGCAAAAACTGAGCGAGCTTTTCATCAACCAGCGGGTTTCGCTGGTGCGGATGCTCTCGCGGGTGGTGGGCTGCGCCAGCCTGGCAGAAGACCTGGCGCAGGAAACCTATGTAAAAGTGGCCCATGCGCTGAAAACCCGGCCAGTGGAGTTTCTGCACCCTTTTTTGTATCAGACCGCCCGCTACCTGGCCTTCGATCACCTGCGCAGCTTACGCAGCAAAAGGCGCTTCGAATGCCAGGTCAGCGATGAGCGCCATTTGACCGAAATCGCCACCACCGCCCCCGGCCCGGACAGTCAGCTGCAAGGCCAGCAGTCCCTGAAGCAGTTTCAGGCTGCCCTCAAGACCTTGCCCAAGCGCCAGCAACAGATTCTGGTGCTGAGCCGATTACAGGACCTGTCCAAAGGAGAAATCGCCCAGCGCCTGGATGTTTCGATCAGTACGGTTGAAAAAGATTTGCGTACTGCGCTTAATGCCTGCGCCAAAGCCATCCAGAAGCAAGCCGCCCATGACTGACTCACCCACCGCCCCTGTTGTGCCCAGCGAGCACGTGCAACGTCAGGCAACCGACTGGTTCGCCCAGCGCGAAGAAATGGCCCGGCAACCCGCCTTGCGTCAACGCTTTGAACAATGGCGTACGGCAAACCCCGAACACCGCGCCGCCTACCAGACCCTGGAAAACCTGTGGCAAAGCCATGCGTTCGAGCAAGCGCTGCGCAGCCTTGAACTGGATCTCGACCTGCCCGCCGCCCCGCCCCACAAGCCGCGCAAGGTGTGGGCGTTTGCCACAGCAGCGATGCTGCTGCTCATGCTCACCAGCGCCTGGTTGTCAGACCTGCCGATGCACCTGCGCGCCGATCAAATGACTGGCGTGGCAGAGGTCAGACACCTCACCCTGGGCGATGGCTCGCAGATTGTGCTGGGCAGTAACAGCGCCATCAGCACCGACATCAACGCCGATCACCGGCGCATCCGCTTATTGCGGGGTGAGTTTTTTATCGAAGCCTCCCATGATCCATCGCGCCCGCTGGAAATCGACGCCGCCGACGCCCGCGTCACCGTGGTCGGCACCCAATTCAGCGTGGCCCTCCAGGGCGAGAACGTTACCGTCGCAGTACGTGAAGGCAAGGTGCGCTTTACCGACAAGGCCGGTGAGCAAAGCCTGTTGCAGGCCGGCAACTGGCAACAGTTCGAAAACGGTCATTTGCAAGACCTCAACAGCGACGGGGCTGAACGGCAAATGGCCTGGGTGCAAGGCCGACTGTCATTTCAGGACCAGCCACTGGCGCAGGTGCTGAACACCCTCGGGCGTTACTACCCGCAGCCCATCCTGTTGTTCAACGAAGCGGCGGCCAAACACCGTGTCAGCGGCAATTACCAACTGAACAATCCCGTGGCAATCGTTGAGGCGCTGAATAAAGTCACGTCAACCCAACTGACGCGTTTGCCCGGTGGTGTGCTGGTGATTCATTAAGAGTTGAGTATCGTCACGGCCCGACGAGCAACTGTCACTTAGACCGCGTTCCTGGGCCGGTCGCCGCTGACCAGCTCGCCGAGCTCGATGTCATGTTCCAGTCGGCAACGATGATCCACCAACACCAGGGTGTTGCCGCTACGCTCGACGAAACGATGCAGCGCCTGCACACGCTCGGCCAGTTGTTCGGAGGGCAAAGCGCTGAACGGCTCATCCAGCAATAAAAGATGGTGGTGTTCCTTCGGCAATGTGCTCAGCCAGGTATCCAGCCATCTGCTTGCCCCGGACGCACCGCTGAGCAACGCCAGGGTATTGCTGTCCAGGTAATAGCGGGTTGATGTCAGGTCCTGCGTCGCGCCCGGTTCTTCTATGACCACATCGGTGATACCCGCCACGCCCTTGAGATACTCGCTCTTGCCGGATCCGGAGTGGCCAGACAGCGAATACAACCGGCCCAGTTCCAGGTGCAGAGCGCGATAGCCACGTTGAGCGATAAAGGGCGCGATGCGCAGGCTCTGCCCGGCGATCACAACAGCCACCGAGCTTTTAGGCCGGGCAAAATGTTGCAGGCGCTCCACCGACACCGACTGCGATTTGAACCCCGTGATGGCTAGAAACACATTGGCCAGGTCGGAACGCACCAGCAGCAAGGCCGTGACCGCGAGCACAAAAGCCGATTCGCAGGTCTGATAAAAACTGCCCATCAGGGCCACCAGGACAATCACCAGATCGCTGAGCAAGGTGCAACTGGCCGCAGTGATGTTGCGGGCGATCACGCTGCGCATGCGGGTAGTGTAGAAATGCTGCAGCCCATCAGCTATCGCGTCCCGCTGGGTCAGCGCCAGCCAGTCGCCCAGGCGTTCGAAACCCACGCCAGCGATCCGGGAAATGGCAAACGCCACATGGGCCGAGCGTAGAAGGGAGTCGAATCCCTTCACGCTCTCGACTCGAGTTCGATACAGCTCGTTGATCGAAAGACGATACAACACCGCCAGCAGACCGCTGAACAGTAGCGCCACGGCGATGCCGAACAGGCCAAACCCCATCCACAAGGCCACGCCATTGCACAGCAACAACGCGATGATCCAGGCAATGTCGTGGGCATACCAGGCAATGCGTTCGAATGTAGTGGTGATATCGCGAGAAACCACCTGCAACGCATCAGCCAGGCCGGTGACCCGGATGTCGCGCAGGCCAACGGTGAACAAGCAGGAAAAGCGGCTGCGCAACAGATTCTCGATAAACAGCGCGCCCGTGATTCCTGCTCCTACCCCGGCCACGACATACAACAGAACCTGCCACGGCGAGTAACCGGCCTCTGGCAGCGTCAGGTTGGCCGCATAGCTCATCATCAGCGCCGGCACCCACAACATCAGCACACCCCAGCCACAGTACTTGAACAGATCGGCGAGACTGAAGCGGGCCGGCGGCGGGTCTCGGGCAGGCACTGACGAAGCCATCCGCTCGCCGACTTGGGCCAGCGGGCCTTCGCGCAGCGCTATCGCCCTTGTGGCCGATGGGCTGAAGCTTACCCAAGGCAGGCGCTCCAAGGCGTCTTTCACTGCCAACGCAGCCGTAGCGTCCAACGCCGACAAGTCGTGATCAATACTTAGGGTCCCATCCTGGGCACGAGCCATAAATACCCCACGCAGCAGTTGCAAACGCATGCGCTGCCCGGCAGAGAGGTTGCTCCCGTTCAGCTCGACAGGCAGTTGCAGGACCTGATGTGGGTCCTGTCCTAGCTCGGGTATCAGCCGCAAAGCACCCAGCAACGCGTGCAGATTTTCGCGTTGGCTCTCCAGCGGGCCAGGAATCAGCTCGATCAGCGCCGCGGGCCAGATCGGCCAGTCGGCATCGAACGCGATCAAACCGCACACCTTATCGGCTGCAGCTGGGGGTAATAGCGAATGCCTGGAGGAATTCTGATACAGGCCATTGAGCTCTTTCAGAGAGCGGCCGACAGCCTTGTAACTCACATAGGAACGGGGTAACTCGAGCACCGCCGCCAGCAACGGAATGCTCAGCCAGAAAATCGCCCCGTCCCAGACCATAGCCGATTCAGAGGTGCCCAGCAGCCCCAGCAAGACAAAAGGAATCAGGCGGCCGAAACCGATGATATAGCTGTCGGCACCGCGCAGGAGCGTATCCACGTTTCGCAGGAAGCGTTCGCCCGCCAGCGTCCGCTCAATACTCTGCAAGGCTGTGCGGTCAGCGAACTGCTTGAGCCACGGTCCTTCGCGCAACCATACCGAACACTGTTCGATACGCTGTGCCACCCTGTCCATGATCCGCTTGTAATTAGGGTCCGAGAGCCTGGCCAACAGATAGGAAAGCGGCAGGAATGCACCGATCACCGCAACCGCCCAGAACCCTGCGCGGCCAAAGACCAACAACGCCAGCAGGATTGAAAGCAGCAGGAAAATCGGAATCGCCAACAGGTTAACGCAGGCACCGATCCCGTCGAGAATGATGCTGAAATCCCGCAAAACTACCCGTTCCAGCACCGAGACCTCTACCCGGAGGTGCATTTTACGCGCCAAAAGGCGCTCGAACTCGCGGCATAACCTCAAGGAGATGTAGCGTTCCAGATTGAGCTCGCTCACCACCAGCAAAAAAACGCTGATGGCCAAGAACAGCAGGAGCGCGACATCGGCACTTCCCTGGGCCATCACCAGAGTGCTCAGCCTATAGATGAACAACAACGGCACGCTGTATTGCAATAACGACACCAGCACATAAGCGCCGACCGCCCAGGGCGCAACGCTAAAGACCAAGCCGAAAAAACCATCGGCAAAGGATCGTCCTTCAGAGGGAGCGGCCATCCGATAGCACAATGCCGGTGTAAAGCAGTACATCCACCTCATGGCAGCGCCTGCTCGTAATACATCCGCCCAGGCCCCAAGGCCTGTACACGTTGCAGGCAGTCGCGGATTTTCTGCAGATCGTAATAGTGGGCAGGAATCTCACGGCATGCACAGTAATGGGCCACCCACTCCTCCAGATCCCACGAGAACTCCGGGCCCGCTCCCAGGAAGCGGCTCAAGGACACGATGTCGAACCACACGCTGCGATGCAGGGAATGAGTCTCCAGGTCGAACGAGGGGACACGGCAGCGACATACCAACACTAGATAACGGAAAAGGCACTCGCAACGCTAAAAAGGCGCAAGGAGTAACTTTGGGAAGCGTCCTACAAGAGGGCGAACGGTAATTGTCCTAGGCTAAAGCACAGAGAATTAAAACTGTCGCGGCCTGACTTTACTCGGGACTGTGCGGACTTCGTATTGAGTGGTCGTGATTGCCGAGTTGACGAATCCAGACGAAGAAAGCCGCATATGATTAGGACGACCGCCATGGCTCACACACCATGGCGGTGTCATTCAGGTCAGCGCGAAGCCCAGGCGTTGAACCGCTGTTCCAGTTGTTCGCCGTGATCGGCCCAGAACAGCGCATCTACCGGGATCTGCTGCGCCAGGTTGGCAGGCGCGGTGGGCAGTTCGGCGATCCGGGCCTTGTCGAGCAGGTCCATGGCGCGCATGTTGGCGGCGCCGTAGTCGATGTTTTCGGCGAAGTTTTTCTGCTGTTCAGGCTCTAACGTAAAAGCGATGAACTCGCGGGTCTTGTCTTGATGCTTGGCGCCTTTGGGGATGGCCCAGGAATCGAACTCGTAGAGCCCGCCGTTCCAGACCAGGTCCAGGTCATACTTTTTCTTTTGCTCGGCCGAGAGCCGTCCGTTGTAGACGGAACTCATCACCACGTCCCCGGCAGCCAAAAACTGCGGCGGCTGGGCACCGGCCTCCCACCATTGAATGTGCGGTTTAATCTGGTCCAGTTTGGCAAAGGCACGGTCCTGACCGGCCTTGGTCGCCAAGGTGGTGTAGACCTCGGCAGGCGCAACGCCGTCAGCGATCAAGGCAAACTCCAGGGTCGACTTGGCCAGTTTGCGCAGGCCACGTTTACCCGGGAATTTCTCGACATCCCAGAAGTCCTGCCAGCCGGTAGGCGCCTCTTTCAGCTTCTTGGTGTTGTAGGCCAGTACCGTCGAGTAGACGAGAAAGCCGATGCCGCACGGCTGGATGGCGCCTGGCACGAAGTCTTTGGGGTCGAGGCCGATTTGCGCCGGATCGAGGGTTTCGAACATGCCCTCGTCGCAGCCGCGAGCCAGCTCGGCAGACTCAACTTCCACGGTATTCCAGGACACGCTGCCGGTGTCGACCATGGCTTTGACCTTGGCCATTTCCCCGTTGTATTCACCGGAAATCACCTTGCTGCCATCGGCCTTTTGCCAAGGCTTGTAGAAGGCTTTTACCTGGGCGTCCTTGTTGGCGCCGCCAAACGAAACGATGGTGAGGTCGGCCGCGAGGCCGTGGCTGGCAGTGACGATCCCCGTTGCCAGAACTGCGAATTTCAGAGCTTTGATCATTATTGTTATCTCCTACTGTTCAAGGGTGATTGCACATCACTCGAATGGGTCTTGCTCTCCTGTTGCGGGCTGAATGAACGGCGTAAGGTGGCACGGTGCTATTGAGGGTAAAAGTCTGCTTTCCTGATGCTTGGATCGGTTTTGACTAAACAATGGCAGGCTCCCACGCACTTCATTGCAGGTAGAAGCGCGCCCCGCGCAAAAAAATTCAAAAAGTTTTACGGCTTTCGTGAGCTCAACCCGTCAAGGTGTTTGTTATTGCAAATACTTCCTATTCACTCGGGGCTCGCATGTACTTTCCTACCCTCAACACCACCTATGCACGCAGCGCATTGGCGCTCGCTGTTTTCCTCGCATACAGCAACGTTCAGGCCGTCGAGCCCGCAACCACCTCCGTCAGCAATACAGCGCTGGACACCCACAGTTTCGCGATTGCCCGCCAGCCGCTGGCCAATGCGCTGGACCAACTGAGCACCCAGAGCGGGCTGCAAATCGCCTACTCCGCAGACATGGCCCAGGGCATTACCTCGCCGGGCGTCAACGGCACCATGACCACCCGCCAGGCCTTGACTCAACTGCTGAGCGGCAGCGGCCTTGAAGCCCAGTCGAGTGGCGAAAATGCCGTGGTGCTGGCGCCGGTGCCGCAAACCGGTTCGGCACTGGAACTGGGCGCGACAGCGGTCACCAGCAACCTGTTGGGTACCGTGACCGAAGGCTCGGGGTCCTACACGCCGGGCACCATCGCCACCGCCACCCGGTTGGTGCTGACACCGCGTGAAACACCGCAAACGGTCACCGTTGTGACCCGTCAGCACATGGACGACTTCGGCCTCAACAACGTCGACGACGTGATGCGCCACACACCCGGCATCACCGTGTCGGCCTATGACAGTGACCGCAGCAACTACTACGCACGCGGGTTCTCGATCAGCAACTTCCAGTACGACGGCATCCCGTCGGCCACCACCAACGTCGGCTATTCGGCAGGCAATACCTTGAGCGACACGGCCATTTATGACCGTATTGAAGTGATCAAGGGCTCGACCGGCCTGCTCACCGGGGCTGGTTCGTTGGGCGCGGTCATCAACCTGGTGCGCAAAAAACCCACCTCTGAGTTCAAAGGCCATGCCACGCTCGGTGCGGGCTCGTGGGACGACTACCGCAGCGAAGTGGACGTAAGCGGCCCCCTGACCGAAACCGGTAACGTGCGTGGCCGCGCCGTCGCGGCTTATCAGGACAAAAACTCGTACCAGGACCACTACTCGCGCAAAACCTCGGTGTTCTACGGGATTCTCGAATTTGACCTGACGCCCGACACACTACTGACCGTGGGCGGCGACTATCAGGACAACAAACCCATGGGCTCGAGCTGGTCCGGAAGCTACCCGCTGATCAATTCCAAGGGTGACCTCAACAGCGTCAAACGCTCATTCAACAACGGCACCGACTGGAGCAACTGGAAGCAATACACCCGCACCGTATTCGCCACGCTTGAGCATGACCTGGGCGAAGGCTGGGTGACCAAGCTGCAACTGGACCACAAGCTCAATGGCTACGATGCGCAAATGGGCTCGATCCAGGGTGACTACCCGTATGAAGACGGCACCACCCCGATCAACGCCCAACGCTACGTTGGCAACACGCGCAGCAACTCGGCCGACCTGTATGTGAGCGGCCCCTTCCAGCTGTTTGGTCGTGAACATGAAATGGTCCTTGGCGGCTCGATCAGCTCGGCCCACTGGAAGGGTCAAGGCTACTGGAACCCCATCTACCAGGGCACCAATCTGGTGGACTTCAACAACTGGGACGGCCACGCCGAAAAACCGGCCTGGGGGCCTGTTGGCCAATACACCGATGACGTGATTCGCCAGACCGGCACCTACATGACCACCCGCTTCAACGTCACTGATGACTTGAAAGTGCTGGTCGGTGGCCGCGTGGTGGACTACCACATGACTGGCAACACGCCGTCGTACCGCGAATCCGGGCGCTTCATTCCCTATGTCGGGGCCATTTACGACCTGAATGACACCTACTCCGTGTACGCCAGCTACACCGATATTTTCATTCCGCAGGAAAACTACAACCGCGACCGAAATGATCGCCTGATTGATCCGGACAAAGGCGAGAACTACGAAGTGGGTCTCAAGGCCGAGTTCCTTGAAGGCCGACTGAACGCTAGCCTGGCTTACTTCGAGATCAAGGAAAGCAACCGTTCAGTACCCGATGATGCCTACAACAACCTCAAGCCGACCCCTTCCAACTATGCGTTCGTCGGCACCAAAGCCCGGACCAAAGGCTTTGAATTTGAACTGTCGGGCGAGCTGAGCCCTGGCTGGCAGGTACAAGGCGGCTACACCCACAAGATCGTGCGCGACGACAACGGCGAGAAAATCTCCACCTTCGAACCGCAGGACCAGTTCAAGGTGTACACCAGCTACAAACTGCAAGGCCAGCTGGACAAATTTACCGTGGGTGGCGGCGCACGCTGGCAGAACACCGCGTGGCAAAACATCTGGAACTCACCGCACGGCCAGTACGAGAAGTTTGAACAGCCGGACTACTGGGTGGTTGACCTGATGACCCGTTACCAGATCAGCAAAAACCTCTCGGCTACGGTGAACGTCAACAACCTGTTCGACAAATACTACTTCACCAACATCGGCTTCTATAACTCGGCGGTGTACGGCGAACCGCGTAACTTCATGGTGACCACGCGCTGGGATTTCTGATGCAGAGAAAAAATCGCAGCCGTCGTTCCTCGGCAGCTCCTACGTCCGATGTAGGATCTGCCGCAGGCTGCGATATTTTTAACGTTGTTCAAAGTGCTCCAGCGAAAGCTCCAGCCCCACATGAGATAGCGCGGTGGCCACTGCCTCGCCAGCGTGGGTCGCCGGCTCGATCACCCGCTCAAACATTGCGGTTTCAGCCGCCCTTACCGCTTCGCGCCAGTCATCGCTACTCAGCAAATGGCGCGCAAGCTCGGCCGCATCAAGCATCGCCGCATTCACCCCTTCCCCACCAAATGGCGACATCACGTGCGCTGCATCTCCGATCAGGGTGAGTCCGTTTCGGTTGGGCCAATGATGCCCCACGGGCAGCGCATACAATGGCCGTGCAACCAGCAGGTCGTTACTGGCCCGGATCAAATCAGTAAACACCGGCGCCCAACCGCTGAACTCCTGCTCAAGCCGGGCGCGTGCTGTTGCCGGTGAGCTGAATGCAAAGGTCGCATCGGCCCAGCCTGCCGGCACCCGAAACATCGCATAACCGCGCAAATGCGCATGGGCATTGCGCTGCACAATCAACCCGCGACCGTCACCTTGCACATCCATTTTGCCGGGCCCCACCAGCGCGGATAACGCCGGGTAGCGGCTGTCAGCCGAATCGATGCCAAACTCAACCAGCGTCAGCCCCGTATAGGCTGGCTGATAACGCGACAGCAACGGCCGCACCCGTGACCACGTGCCATCTGCACCCACCACCAAGTCAAAAGGCCCGACCGTTTCGCCCTCGAACACCAGCTCCCATGTACCGTCCTCACGGGGCTGCACGCGCTGCAAGGTCTTGCCCCACTGAACGGAGGGCCCAGCCAGTGATTGCAGGAGCATCTCGCGCAACGCCGTCCGGTCAACTTCCGGGCGCTCGCCCTGCGCTGCGGAGTCATCCGTAGCGTAAATCAAACGCCCGGTCTTGTCATACAGGCGATCGCCCTGGTCCTCATAACGGGCAATGCCCATGAACGCTTCGGACAACCCCGCGCACTCGATGGCGTGCTGCCCGGAACCGACATGCAGGTCGAGCGTGCCGCCCTGCGGTCGCTCATGGGCATGCGCCTCACGCTCAAACACCGTCGCCTGCACACCGTGCTGCTGGAGGATCCGCGTCAGGGTCAAACCGCCAGGACCGGCGCCAATAATGGCAATGCGCAGTAATTGAGTCATGGACTTGGCGCCTCATTCAATTTATATAGGCTCCTATATAACACGCTCGAGTGGCCATTTACATGAACACACTAGATTGGGATTTGTTCGCCAAACCGGCCCCGCTGATCAACATGGCAGCGCGCAGCTTTTCCCGTTTGGGCGAGCGGCGCCTCAAAAGCCTGGGGCTCAATGTTGCTCAGGTCCCGGTGCTCTACCTGCTGCGCAATGGCGAGGCGCTGTCACAGAAAAGCCTCGCCCAATTGACCCGGGTCGAACAGCCGTCCATGGCGCAAACCCTGGTCAGAATGGAACGTGAAGGCCTGATCCAGCGCACCCCGGCCCCGGATGACCGCAGGAGCCAACTAATTTCATTGACCGGCGCCGCACTGGCAAAACTGCCCGCTGCCCGCGAAGCGCTGGATGCGGGCAGCAGCCGCGCCCTGGAAGGTTTTAGCGACGCAGAGGCGGCAACACTGCTGGCTTTACTGCGTCGCCTCAACCAGAACCTGGACCGGATGGTGATTGAAGAAGCGCTGCTCTAGCGCCGGGCACTGGCGGTGCGAAACACCCACAAACTGGCCGCCATCGACAACCATGCCTACGCACCGCAACTCTCTGTAGCCGCTGACGAGGTACGAAGGCTGCGATGCGGGCCGCAGGACCGCCGCTTGGGGGCGCTTCGCTCCCCATCGCAGCCTCATGCTTCGACAGCGACTACAAGTACAGCCATGCCCACGCGCCGCAATTCTCTGTAGTCGCTGACGAGGCACGAAGGCTGCGATGCGGGCCGCAGGACCGCCGTTTGGGGGCGCTTCGCTCCCCATCGCAGCCTCATGCTTCGACAGCGACTACAAGTACAGCCATGCCCACGCGCCGCAGTTCTCTGTAGCCGCTGACGAGGCACGAAGGCTGCGATGCGGGCCGCAGGACCGCCGTCTGGGGGCGCTTCGCTCCCCATCGCAGCCTCATGCTTCGACAGCGACTACAAGTACAGCCATGCCTACGCGCCGCAATTCTCTGTAGTCGCTGACAAGGTACGAAGGCTGCGATGCGGGCCGCAGGACCGCCGTCTGGGGGCGCTTCGCTCCCCATCGCAGCCTCATACTTCGGCAGCGACTACAAGTACAGCCATGCCCACGCGCCGCAGTTCTCTGTAGTCGCTGACGAGGCACGAAGGCTGCGATGCGGGCCGCAGGACCGCCGTCTGGGGGCGCTTCGCACCCCATCGCAGCCTCATGCTTCGACAGCGACTACAAGTACAGCCATACCCACGCGCCGCACTTCCCTGTAGTCGCTGACGAGGCACGAAGGCTGCGATGCGGGCCGCAGGACCGCCGTTTGGGGGCGCTTCGCTTCCCATCGCAGCCTCATACTTCGGCAGCGACTACAAGTACAGCCATGCCCACGCGCCGCAATTATCTGTAGTCGCTGACAAGGCACGAAGGCTGCGATGCGGGCCGCAGGACCGCCGTCTGGGGGCGCTTCGCACCCCATCGCATCCTCAAGCTTGGGCAGCGACTACAGTACGGTCTCGAAACACCCAGTAACTGGCCGCCATCAACAACCATGCTGCCATCGCGCCATACAGCATCACCCAGCCGAAGCCGTGGGCCAATGCCGCGCCCTGCCCCACACCATTGACGCTACCCGCTGAAATGGTCTGCGCCAGCACGCGCAATTGCTCCTCATCGACCAGGCCGGTCACGCTGCCACGCAACGAAGACAGCGTGCCTTGCACGAGGATAAAACCCATCAACGCGATGTTCACCGCGAGGCTGATCATGCGCGCGCTGATGTCGATGCCCGAGGCCATGCCTGAGCGCTCGCTGGGTACAGAACAGGTGGTGGTATTGGTCACCGGGGTGTTGGTCAGGCCAAGTCCGGTCCCGGCCAGTACGCAACCGGCCAGCATGGTCAGCCAACTGGCCTGCTCGACGCTGCTGCCCCATTTCATCAACAAAAAGCCCAGGCCGATGGTGAACAAACCCACGGGGATCACCCTTTCGGCGCGGTAGCGCAGCGCCAGGCGTTCGCCAAGGGGCGGCACCACCAGCGTCGGCAAGGTGTACGCCAGTAGGGCCAAGCCGGTCCCCACACTGCTGTAGCCCAGGCTGTTTTGAAAGTACAACGGTAGGTAGATCATAAAAGGCCAAAAACTGAAGTTCATCGCCGCAGCGCCAATCAGCGCGCCCGAAAAACGCCGAATACGCAGGACCGAAAAGTCGAACATCGCATCGCTGCGACGGCGCTGCGACCCTACAAACACAGCAAAACTCAGCACTGCCGCGAGCAAGCTGAACAGAGCCTCGCGAGTGCCAAACCCGGTGACCGCACCTTGAGTCAAAAACCATGAAAGCCCCAGCACCGCCAATGACAGCGACGTAATGCCCAGCACATCCAGACGCCGACGTTGCGGGTCTTTGGACTCGTCGACCCCGGCAATCACCAGCAGCAGCGCCAGCACGGCAATCGGCGCATGCACCAGAAACACCCATTCCCAACTCGACACGGCGACAATGCCCGCGCCAATGATCGGACCAAAGCCCAGGCCAATGCCGAAGACAATGCCCCAGGCGCTGAAAGCTTTACCCCGTGCAGCCGCTGACTGAAACCTGTGGGAGAGCACTGCCACCTGGCAGATCAACATCGCCCCGGCCGCCATGCCTTGCAGAAAACGGCTGGCAATCAGCACGTCATTGTCGGGTGCCAGGCCGCAGCTCAACGAGGTGATGCCGAACAACACCAGGCTGATCATAAACACGCGTTTACGCCCGTAACGATCCGCCAGTGTACCGATGGCCATCAGCACCATGGTACAGGCGATGGTGTAGGCATTCATGATCCACTGCAGATCGCTGAAATTACTGTTCAGCTCTGCCTCAAGGGTAGGCAGGATGGCCGGTACGCTGGATATTTCGAGGCCAAACATCAGGGCTGCAATGCACACGGCAGCCAGGGTAAAAGCATCTTTTTGTGCGGGGGAGAACAGCATGGCGATCTTCCAGATCAAAGGGATGGGTACTGGCAAAGGCTCCATAAGGTATTGCTGCCAGCATCACCCGAGGTGTCTTCAGGCGACCGCGCGCATTCTGCGAGCAATTAAAAAATGACAAAAATGATTTAATTTCGTAGGTTTTATTAATTTTCATCATGAGTGGGCCAAATGGATTTCGACCCGGCGCTGTTGCGCGCCTTTATTGCAATCAAAGAAACCGGCAGCTTCACCCGTGCCGCAGAGCGGATGCACATCAGCCAATCGGCCATAAGCCATCAGATCCGGCGTCTCGAAGAACAGGCCGCAACCAAACTGCTGAGCCGCACCACCCGCAGTTTGACGCTGACCGAAGATGGCGAGGATTTTCTGCGCCACGCCGAATGCATCCTCAAGGCACAGGACGCGTTGATCCGCCGTTTTGCCACCTCATCGGTGTCAGGTGCCGTGCGCTTTGGCCTGCCCGAGAACTTTATCGGTGACGGTTTGCCGCCGTTGCTGACGCGCTTTACCCGCCAATTCCCGGCCGTGCGCCTGGACGTCACGGTTTGCCCTTACCTTGACCTGCGCGCACAGGTCGACACCGACAAGCTTGATCTGGCCGTGGTGCTGGCACTGCCGGGCAGCCCGCCGGCGGGCACGGTTTTGCGTGAAACTCACTTTGTCTGGGCGGCTGCGCACGACTTCGAGTTCTCAGGGGAGAACCCGCTACCGCTGGCCTTTGCCCCCATGCCTTGTGTACATCGGCAAGTGGCCATCGACGCGCTGCAAAACTCCAGCGTGCAATGGCGGGTGGCGTTCACCTCACCCAGCCAGCAAGGCTTGCGCGCAGCGGTACTGGCCGGGCTGGCCGTGACCGCTTTGCCTTTGGGTGATCTGGAACCCGGCATGCGCGTGATTGACGGCCACTACGGCCTGCCAGCGTTGCCTGAAGCGGACTTCCGGCTTATCTGGAGTACCACCACCAAAACCCCGGCGGCCTGCGCATTCGGGCAATTGCTGATCGGTGAATGTGAATGACAGGCCTCGCAGAAACAGCCTGATCAAGCGCCTTCAAACTTGAACGGCGCAGCCACTTCAAAGCGGCCCGACACTTCGCCAGAGAAGATGTTGCTCTGATTCGGCCCCAGATCGAGCTTTTTAACCTTGCCGGTGGCCTGGGACAGATCCAGTTTTTTCAGGTCCACCCAGAATGTATTCGGGGTGACGGCCGACTCAAAAAAGTACAGCCCCTGCTTGTGGTCGATAACCGAGCGCCAACGGGTCGAGGAGATATTCGGCTCGCCGGGGGTGGTGATGCCGTAAGGCACCGACACGTTGCGGATCACGCTAAACACGCTGGCCAATGACAAACGCGCATCTTGATCCTTGGGCACCGCGTTCACGTAAAACGACGCACGCGCAAAACGGTCCGCAGACCGGTTGGTGCCGGGCAACATGACCGTGCCGCCAATTGCCTGCCAGTAAGCGTTCATCGCCAGCTGGGCTTCGAACGCCGGGGAGTTGGTCATCACCTGATACTTGCGGCTGTGATGAATCACTTGCTTGCCGTCGATGTATTCAATGATCGCGCTGTCGCCCGAGGCATCAGACATTGACAGGTGCAGCGTGGCCAGTCGGCTTTCGCCCGGCACTTGCGCAGTCACTACATTGAATGGCTCGGTTTTGAGCACTTCAACGGCCTCGGCTACGGTGCTGAAGTTGTCCAGAACGTATTGCGCCCAAGCGGCAATGCTCAAGCCGGGTTTGTCCTTGTTGAACGGCGGATACTCCGACTCCACCAGCCACAAGACGTTGGCCGCCAGGCCGGCTTCGTTGACGCCGTCAGTGGTGGAAATGTCGTAACCGCTGGCAATCAGGCTGCCGTACTTGGAGGTCCACTTGACGGACGAAGGCCCGACTTCACCCGTGCGCTGCATGCCCTTGGGAAACACCCACAGGTTGGTCGCGACGTCGGTTTTCCAGTCCATGGAACGGGCCGTGATCACGCTGTGATCGTCGCCCAGGTACACCAGCCGGGTGCACGCCTGCGCCAATGGCAGTGATAAAACAAACCCTGATACCGCCAGTACCAGCGCTTTGAGAACAGGCTTTTTCATTCCGTTGATCCTTGCAAAAACAGATTAGAAACGCATGGACAAGCCCAACACCGGGCCGCGCTGAGTCACATCGTATTTAAAGGTGTTGCCGGTAAAATCCCGGCTTTTGTATTCCTGCGCCAGCACCCGATAACCGACCCGCACAATCGTCGGGTTATCGAACAGGTACAGGCGATAGCCGAGGTAAGCCTGGGCGTTGTAGGTTTTTTTCGATGAAGTATCAAACCCGCCGGTGTCCGCCGCGCCAGACAGCGTCCAGCGATCGGTCAGGTCGGCCTGCATGCGCAGCCCTACAAACGGGTCGGTCCACTCGGTTTTTTTCTTGGTGCTGTAGCCCACCGGGTCGATCTCGACTTTGGTCGACAGCTTGGTCCAGCGCAGCCCCGCCGTGGGCTCAACCCGCCAGCTACGTGGCTCGCCAAACACATTGTTGCCGCCTAAAGCGTATTCATACACCCGGTAATACACGCCCCCTGCCAGGGTGCTCTGAGTGATGTCCAGGCCGATTTTCTGGCCGTAGGCACGTTCAGACTGGCTGGTCTTGGCGTAGACCCCGTCCAGGTAAAAGCCCAGTTTGCGGTTGGTGACTTCCAGGTTGCCCATAAAGACCCGGTTGAGATTATTGAAAATCTCGCGAAAGCCGACATCCGCCTTGGCATCAACCCCGCCCAACGCCACTTGACCATTCATGGCCGGGGCCCAGACAAAAGGGCTGACCAATACCAGCCATTCATCTTTATCAGTACTGGATTTGCCCTGAGAATCGTCGGCATTTGCCGTCGTGTAAACGCCCATTAAAGGCCAGGCAATGCACATCATTCTGAACATCTGCTTAGCCGCAACTAGCCTCAGTGTCATCGCTTTCGTCTTCCTGACTGCAAGTTCTAAATTTCTGACCACTGTGTATAGCACAGCCATCCTGAACCGCTAATGCATGCCCGCGAAAACCTGCAGGACCCGCCACCCCGTCTTCGATTCCGCGCTGTCGCGCATCAAACGGGCCACCGATAATCGACAGAATCCCCCAATCGGTCCCTCTCCTTCGGGAGAGGCGTGGGGAGAGGCTCTCAGATCAAAAAACCAGATCAAGATCAACAGATCGCGAGACAAGCTCGCTCCTACAGGGCCGTTTGATAAGAGGGGGTCGCTCCGTCTTCGACGCCGCGCTGTCGCGCAGCAAACAGGCCACCGAATATCTTCAGCATCCCCCAATCAGTTCCCTCTCCTTCGGGAGAGGGCTAGGGTGAGGGGCTCTTGATTTTTTTGTACATATCCGTTGCTGCGGCAACGGCCACTTAGGGTTCCGGCCTTACGCCGCGTCACTTTGAAAGCGCAAAGTAACCAAACGCTTTTTGCCCCACCACTCGGTGCCTCGCTGTGGCTCGGCATGCCCTCACCACAGGCCTTGCTCCGTGGGCCCGCCGCGATCGGCCATCCTTGGCCGTGTCGCGGCTAACCCGGCGTCCTGCCGGGTTACCCTCTGCGCAACACCTGCGTTCGGCCAGCGTGGTTTAACGGGGCCTCTCAGATCAAAAACCAGATCAAGATCAACAGATCGCGAGACAAGCTCGCTCCTACAGAGCCTTTAGAATCAATCACTTATTTTATGTCTGATAAGAACGGGCGCGTTCTGGATCTTTTGATCATCGCCCAGCCGCTATTTAACCAGGCGTTTTTCCTTGGACGGCCGATAGCCAAAGTAGGCGCTGTAGCATTTACTGAAATGACTGGGCGAGACAAATCCGCACGCCACCAGCACATCAACCTGCGACAGTTCGGTGTGTTGCAACAAGCGGCGCGCTTCGGTAATGCGCAACTCCATGTAATAACGCTGTGGCGTGGTGCCCAGCTGTTCCTTGAACAACCGCTCAAGCTGGCGACGCGAGCGCCCCGCGTACACCGCCAACTGTTCCAGTTCCAGCGGCTCTTCAAGGTTGGCATCCATCAGTTTCAACACTTCACGCAAGGGCGCGCTGACGCTGATTTTTTCGGTGGGTTTGATACGTCGGTAACGCGACTCTTCAAACGCCAGAATGTCCTCGACCCCTTCAACCAGCGCTTTGTCATGCAGGCTCTTGATCCACGCAAGGGCCATCTGAATCGCCCCCGAGGGGCTGGAGGCCGTGAGCCGGTCGCGGTCAATCACAAAAGGCTCGCTGGTCACATGCGCCGTCTTGGACACTTCGGCCAACGCCGGGCGATGCTCAGGGTGAATCGCACACCGATAGCCTTCCAGCAACCCCGCACTGCCGAGAAACCAGGCGCCATTCCACAACCCGGCCAAGGTAATGCCCTGTTGCGCAGCGGTTTTAAGCACGTGGGTAAACGCCTCATCGCTGTTCAGTTCAGTGCGGTAGCCGCCGCACACCACCAGCACATCCAGCGCGTAGAGCTGCGACACATCAAGCTGCGAATCGGGCCGGATCACCAGCCCCAGGTCACTGACCACCTCGCCTTGCGCCAGGCCGAAAGTCTGGGTGGCAAACAACCCTGGGCGCAGCAAGTTGGCGGTGATCAGGGCATCCAGCGCCTGGGTAAACGCTGGCAGAGAAAAGTGCTCAAGCAGGACAAAACCCACGCGCACCGTTGGCCGGTCCAGACCCGGGTTTTCGGTTAGATAGCGCAGGTTCTTGCCTTTAAGGCCTGCACTGAATTGACGACGCTCAATCACGATTCGATCCATCTGGTCAGGTTAACGAACAGCCGCATGTACCGGGCCGATCATACCTGCAGAGGTATCGATTATCAGAACAATGCTGACTTCACCCGTGAAGGGTGAATGCCTGCATTCGCCAAGCACCACACGTCAACGCCGATGGGCCAACGAACGCACCATCCGGTCGCCCAGGCTTTGCGCACTCTGCACCAGAACCACCAGCACGATGACGGTGACCACCATCACCTGGTTGTTGAAGCGTTGATAGCCGTAGCGAATGGCCAAATCACCCAGCCCGCCGCCGCCAATAACCCCGGCCATGGATGAAAAGCCAATCAGCATGACCAGGGTCAAGGTCACGCCCGCCACTAACGCCGGCAAGGCTTCGGGCAGCAGCACTTTAAAGATCACATCACGCAGATCACCGCCCATGGCGAGGATCGCTTCTATGCGGCCCTTGTCGACTTCGTCCAGGGCGTTTTCGACAATTCGCGCA
Source organism: Pseudomonas helleri (assembly GCF_045830615.1). NCBI lineage: Bacteria > Pseudomonadati > Pseudomonadota > Gammaproteobacteria > Pseudomonadales > Pseudomonadaceae > Pseudomonas > Pseudomonas helleri. The sequence continues at coordinate 3,124,266 of NZ_CP174501.1, forward strand.
AAGAACGGGAACGCGCCAATGGTGATGGGCACCACCGCCGCCGTGCTGCCCAACGTGGTACCGACAATAAGCCGGGTCAGCGGGATCAAGGCGATGAGCATGACCACGAACGGCAATGAACGCCCGAGGTTGACCAGCCCTCCCAGGCTTTTATGCAATTGCGGCATCGGATAAATGCCGCCACTGCGACTGATAAACAGCAGTACCCCCAAAGGCAGGCCGATCAGCAGGGTAAACAGCCCCGCCAACAGCACCATGTACAGGGTTTCGCCGGTGGCATTGAACACCAGTTGCAAAATCTCGTTCCAATCGATCGTTCGGTTCATGTGCGTTCTACCCTGACGCCGCGCTGTTTAAGAAAGTCCACGACCTGGGTCAACTTCAGTTCGCTGCCCGGCTGACGCAAGGCCACACGCAAACGGCCCACGTTTTGCCCGCCAACGGATTCAACCCCTTGGGCCAGCAAGTCCACTGCGACACCGTGCTGGCGAGTCAATTCGCTGAGCACTGGCGTGGCCAGCAGCGAGTCGAAAAAGCTCAGTTCCAGTACCTGCGCGTTACTGCCCAGTGCAGTGCTGTAGCCCGGTAACAAGGAGCGACCGAGTGCAGAGTCGGGGTTGGCCAACAGCTGAGCAATCGGCCCCGCCTCGACCAGACGACCATTGGCCAGTGAGGCGGCGTGGTCACATATGGACTTGACCACGTCCAGCTCGTGGGTGATCAGAACGATAGTCAGCCCCAACTGGCGATTGATGTCGCGCAGCAGTTCGATAATCGAGGCTGTGGTTTCCGGGTCGAGGGCGCTGGTTGCCTCGTCCGAAAGCAGGTAGGCAGGCCGCGCAGCCAAGGCCCGGGCGATGCCCACCCGCTGCTTTTGCCCGCCGGACAACTGCGACGGGAACGCCAGCGCCTTGTCACTCAGGCCCACCAGCTCCAACAACTCCAGCACCCGCGCCTGACGCTGCGATTTACTGACCTTGGCAATTTCCAGAGGCACGGCGATGTTGTCAAAAACATTACGCGAGTGCAGCAGGTTGAAGCCCTGAAAGATCATGCCGATGCGTTGCCGTTGCAGGCGCAATTCACGATCTGACAACGCTGTCAGGTCTGCGCCGTCCAGCACAATACGCCCGGCACTGGGCCGTTCGAGCAGGTTGAGACAGCGCAGCAGCGTCGATTTACCCGCCCCGCTACGCCCAAGAATCCCGTAGATGGCACCGTCTGGAATGCTCAATGACACTTGATCCAGTGAAGGCCCCTGCCCCGGTACGTACGTCTTGCTCAACTGCTCGATGCTGATCATGGCCGGGCACCCACCTGGGTCACGGGCAAGACCGAGCCGGTGTAGGAATCGGTAATGAACGTGGCCACTTCGGGCGACGTCAGGTCCTTGGCCAGGCGCTTGATGCGCGGGTCATCCAGCAGCCTGGGCGTGGTCACCAGAATATTGGCGTACGGGTTGTTCTCGACCTTTTCGAGCCCCAAGGCGTCCTTGGCCGGCACCAGCCCGGCTTCCAGCGCGTAGTTGCCATTGATCACCGCCAGATCAAGGTCGCCCAGCGCCCGTGGGATCTGCGCCGACTCCACTTCGAGGATTTTCAGTTGTTTGGGGTTTTCAGCGATGTCCTTGGGGGTTGCCTGCTCTGCCGCGGGGTCGTTGAAGCCGGGTTTGAGCTTGATCAGGCCGTTGTCTTGCAGCAGATACAGGGCACGGCTGAGGTTGGTCACGTTATTGGGCACGGCGACGGTGCCCTTGACCGGTACATCGGCGAAGCTTTTATGGCGCTGGGAATAAATGCCCAGTGGCTCGATGTGCACGGTCGCGGCCACGGCAAATTTTTGCCCCAAAGCCTGTTCCTGCGACTTTAAATACGGCAAGTGCTGGGTGTAATTGGCATCGACATCACCGTGGGCCAACAGTTCGTTAGCGTTGATGCCGCTGGTGAGTTCGATCACCTTGATCTTCAGTTCCGGATCGATTTTGCGCACGTATTCCAGAATCTGCGCATGGGGCACCGGGTCGGCTGCTATTCGCAGGGTTTCCAGTGCCAATGCATCGTAAGACGTCAGCAAGCTGCCGAGCACCGCCAGGGTCAATCCTGTTTGTTTCAACATGGTCAAAATCCTTGATCGGGTGAGGGACTCAAGCGCTCAGCGCGTCGGGAATCAGTGCATCGGCGTAATAACGTTGGGCGACATCGGGGTGCGAACGCAGGCGACCCTTAAGGTAGTTCCAGCCCACATCCCGAAACAACGGGTTGTCCGGGTCGCTGGCAGGTCCACGGGCCTCGCGCAACAGCGCCGCAGGCAATGGATACAGCGGCACCACGGCATCTAGTCGGGCACCCAGGAAGAACGCGATCGACAAACGCTCGCTGCCCTGGGCCGGTGACACCACACGGTGCACAGTGGCGCGCAGATAGCCATTAGTCGCGAGCTCGAGCAACTCGCCAATGTTCACCACCAGGGTGTTGGCGCGCGGCAGTGCGTCAATCCAGCGCCCCTCTTCAACCTCGACCTGCAAACCCGCCTGCTGGTCCTGCAACAGAAAACTCAGAAAACCTGAATCCTTGTGTGCCCCAACCCCCTGGTTGCTGGCATCTGCCGCCTGGCCCGGATAGCGAATCAACTTGATGTGTTCATTGGGTGTGTCGCCGTACAACTGATCAAAGGCGTGCTCGGGCAGCGACAGCGCCTGGGCAAACGCACGCAACAAACGCAAGGACATAGCGGTCATCGCCTGCTGCCATTCCAGCAGCAAGGGTTTCAGCTCGGGCAGCGCTTCGGGCCACTGGTTCGGGCCTTGCAGACGTGCCCAGAACGGGCTGTTTGGGTCAGTGGGCAGCACCGCCCGTTCAGCGCCAAGGTCGAACTGCTCGCGCAGATCGGGCTTGCCACGGGTGATCTCGGAAGCGGCGCGGTTGTAGCCGCGAAAGTGCGGGGAGTTGATCATCCCGACGGCCGCTTTATCGGCGTCGGGCAAGGCGAAGAATTGCCGAGAATGCTGTTGCACCTGGCTCAACAACTCGCTGTCGATGCCATGCCCGGTCAAATAGAAAAAGCCAACGTCCCGTGCCGCGTTACGCAACTCCTCAAAAAAGCCCTGACGCTGCGCCACGGTGCCTTCAAGCAGCGACAAGTCGAGGACTGGCAAGGCGGTGATATCCCTTGTATGCGACATGCTTCACTCCCATGTGAATCAATGAAGATCGCGGGCGATGTAACTGCCCTGCGTTTCATTAAAGCTAAACGATCTTAAAAATCACCATCCAATACCTTTTTAGAATTAGCTTAAGTAAAAAACCACCTTGCCTCGTGATCTTTTTGATTCATTAAAAGATCGCGAGGCAAGCTCGCTCCTACAGAGGTTATTTGTCTGAATAGGGAGGACACGCTAAGTCCAAAATCGAATTAACAAATGAAAATTCAGTATTTATAGAAATAAGAACATCGGATTACTGTGGGTCCACTGAGTTGCCACTGCCCAAGGATCTGACCATGTCCGTATCTGCCAATGTCATTGATTTCGCCCTTTACCGAAAACGCCGTCAGGCACGTGCGGCGGCTGAGCTGATGTGGACTGCGTACGCAGCACGAGCCGGGATCGCTGTGTTTTTTGCCCCGCCGGTGAGTTCGTCCAGCGATACCCGCCGGGCGTAACGTGGATGAATTACCTGCACACCGTTCCCGATCTGCCAGAACTCCCTCCCCCCGCCAAAGACTGTAATAACGGCGACGATGACGCCATTGGCCAATGCGTCGCCCTCAACCTGCAACGCCTGCGCAGCAAACGCTACTTGTCACTGGATGCACTGGCCCGCGCCAGCGGCGTGAGTCGGGCGATGCTGGCGCAGATTGAGTCCGGGCGCAGCGTGCCCTCGATCAAGGTGCTGTGCAAAATTGCCAAGGGGCTGAAAGTCTCGGTGGCCGCGTTTCTGGAAAACCGCGCGTTTGAAGGGGTCGAGTTGCTGCCGGCGCAACAGAGCAAGCGACTGGTCAGTGCCAGTGGTGCGTTCACCAGCCGGGCGTTGTTCCCCTACGACAGGGCGCGCCAGTCCGAGTTTTACGAGATTCGCCTCAAGCCATTGGGCGAAGAAGTGTCCGAGGGGCATGGCCCCGGCATTCAGGAGAACCTGGTGGTGGCCCAGGGAGTGGTGGAGGTCAGCGTTAACGAAGAACGTTATTTACTCTCGACCGGGAACTCGATCCTGTTCTATGCCGACCAGCCCCACCGCTATCGCAACCCGGCGGACAGCGAAGCCGTGGCGTTTCTGGTGATTACCTACCCCGAACGCCTGGATTAAATGCTGTAGTCGCTGCCGCAGGCTGCGATACGGGCCGAAGGACCGTCAAGCGGGCTGCAACCGATAAGCGGCCGCAACCGTCAAGCGGGCCGCTGCGCAGCCCATCGCAGCCTCGTTCCTCGTCAGCGACTACGGGGGGGTTAGCAGGTGCAGCACATCATTGGCATGCCGTTGCAGCTCATCATCATCGGCATGGCGCAGTCGTTCATCATTTTCATCATCAACATGCAGCAGTTGTTCATCATGTCCATGCTCATGCCGGGCATCGGCATCATCATGCAGGTCATGCCATCTGCTTCCATTTTGCATTGCATGACGCATTTCATCATCGGCATAGGCATGCCCATTGGCATCATCATCGGCATGTTCATGCTCGACATGCTGTTCATCATCGCCATGCCGTCTTCAGACATGCACATCATCGACATGTTGGCGCACTGCATCATCATCGGCATGCCGCAGTTCATCATCATCGCCATCATTTCGGCGTTGTTTTTGAACATTGCCATGTCCATGCCCGCAGCTGGCTTCATGGTGCACTTCATGCCCTTGTCGGTCATTTCGCACTTCATGGTGGCCATCATCATCGGCATGCCCATCATCGGCATCATTGGCATGGAGGTGTTCATTGGCATTTGCATGGCGTTCATCATGTTCGAAACTCCGTAATCGACAGTCATGTAGAAATTCTGGGTTCGATTTTAGAGCGCCCCGAGGCCCGCGCAAGGTGACGGCCGAGCAGCAGAAATAGCCGTTGCACCGCCTGTTTACCCAAGCAATACAGCCTTTAACGCTGCCATTGCAGGTAAATACTTGTTGCAACTGCATAATCTGTCTGCTGCTACAGCTATACCGACGCAATAGATATTCATTCGAGGAATATCTAAAGACCTTAAAGAAATAAACGGTCTAACCAATGATCAATCAAGGCCAGACCGGTTCGGGGCAGGTCACTCAGCCCGCCAACAGCGCAACCAGGGCCGGTACGGTCAGCACCGCGGTGTAATACCCCATGAACTGCACGCCGATGTTGAAGCCCAGAAAGCGCGAGAGAAAACCGCCCAGCAGGCCAACGGTGACAATCACCAGCAAGCCGAGCAAACCGCCCTCCCAGATCCCGATCACCAGAATCAGCCCGACAAACGTCGCGATTACCGCTTCGTGGCTGATTTTGCGCGACACGTACGACGCCGCGCGATACGCGTAGTTCATGGTGAAGGGATAGGCGATCAACAAGGCCACCACCACTGCCAACATGCCATAGCCGAGAAACTCCCAGGTGCTGAGCAACGAGTGCAGGTTGTGCACCTCGCCCGAGGCCGAGTCCACGCTAAAGCGCGGCGGCGCGTTGAACAACGGCGCTGCCGGGCCCGCCGCCACCGGGCTCAGTGGCAAGCCAAAGGCAATCAGCGGGATCAGCGCCTCGGCGATGTAGGTGGACTCGGTCACGCCATTGCGCGCGGTAATCACTGTGGTCAGGCGGTGGTAGACATGCTTGACCCGCGAGCCGACCAGTTCACCCATGATCACAGTCATGGCCACCGGGCTGAACACGAAGGTTGCACTGGAGATTACAGCGGTAATGCCGGTCCACAGGCTTTGTTTGCGGTCCAGAACCTTGAGCGGGTTGGGAAAGAAGCCGCCGCCGCTTTTTACATCAGGCGACAGTGAAAACGTGCGCACTTCACTGCGGCGCATGTTCTCGCGCTCGGCCGGGGCCATCATCGCGAACAGGGCTGCAATCAACGGCCCGATGGCGATGCCCAGAAAGTAACTGACGGTGAGCTTGACCCCGTATTGGCCGGTCAGGGTTTGCAGGCCGAGAATAATCAGCACAAAGGGGATCAAGGCCAGTACCGCCGCCAGCCGCCCTTTCGAAAACCACGCAATGGCAATCGCCGCCGCCAGGAAAATCCACGGCGCCGAGCGTTTGATGGTGTCGCCAAACGGCGCCAGCATGACCGCAAACAGAACTGCCATGGGCACGGCGATCAGCGCAGCAATCACCGCCCCGGAAATCATCTTGCGCAAGGCAATGTGCGGCACCCCGAGGTTGCGCAAAAAGTTGGCCTCGCGCATCAACGGCGTGGCCATGGTGTCACCGGGAATCCCCAGCAGGGCCGTGGGCACGGCGTGGGTCATGTGCTTGGCCACCGCACCGGCCAGAAAGAACGTCAGCACTCCCGGCGCAGGCACGCCCAACAGCACCACCAGCAAGGTCAGCGGTGCCAGGGTGGTGGTTTCATCGCTGCCGGAAATCAGCCCGATGGCGGCAAAAATTACCGCCCCCAGAATGCCCATGCCCAGGGCAATCAGCACTTGATCGAACAATGAAACGATCATGAGCGGCCTCCATTGGCAGCCAGGCCATCGACCGCTGGCGGCGAATCAGCCCCGGCGTTGTGCAAGCCCTTCTCGTAGTCCACGAACAGCTCGTACAGGTCCATCTCCTTGAGCTCGGCGATGGTTTCGGGGGGCAAATCAGCCAGACGCCCAAGGTCACCAAACTCGCTTTGCAAATCCTTCAAGATCTGGCTGCGCCAGGCCGGGTCTGCCTCGTGCTCGACCACATGGCGCTTGGGTTTGAACAGGCTCGCACTGATTGCCCCGCCCACCAGGCAACCCACGATGCCCACCAGCATGGCGTAGGCCCGGGCCATCTGTGCGGAGGCCACCCACTCAAGCAAAAAGTGCTGTGCGGTAAAAAACGCGCTGAGGCTGACGATGGCGCCAATCAAAATGGCGTACACCAGATGGCGCACATCAACCGTGTCACCCCAGACTTCATAGAGTTCAGGTTTCAAAGAATTCTCCCACTGCTTTTATTGTTATGGAGGTGAAGAGAGACAACTCATGACGTGTAGGAGCGAGCTTGCCTCGCGATCTTTTAGAAGGTCAAAAGATCGCGAGACGAGCTCGCTCCTACATGCCGCGTTTTTGCTTGAGCAGTGCCGCCGCATGATCCGCACGCACGTCGTGGGCTTCGACCATCTGCTTGACCAACCAGTCGAGTTCTTCACCCTTGGCGCCCGCCGTCAGCGCAATGTTGCGTGCATGCAAGGCCATGTGCCCGCGCTGGATGCCCTCAGTCGACAACGCCCGCAACGCTCCGAGATTCTGTGCCAGCCCGACCGCAACGGCAATTTCCGCCAGTTCCTGAGCACTCTCGACACGCAAAATGCGCAGCGACAATTGCGCCAGAGGGTGAGTTTTGGTGGCACCGCCCACCAGCCCGACCGGCATCGGCATTTCCAGGGTGCCCACCAGATTGCCCTGGCCGTCTTTCTCCCAGGTGGTCAGCGAGCCGTAATGGCCATTGCGACAGGCGTAAGCATGTGCGCCCGCCTCCACCGCCCGCCAGTCATTGCCGGTGGCGACAATCAACGGGTCTATGCCGTTCATGATGCCCTTGTTGTGGGTGGCGGCGCGGTACGGGTCAATCACCGCGAAGTTGTAAGCGTCGAGAATGCCTTCGATCACCTCCTCGCCCTTGAATGCTGGCGTGGTGAGCAACTCGGGGGCGATGCGGATTTGCGCACGGGCCAGACGCAAGTCAGCCAGATTGGAAAGGATGCGCAGGCGCACCTTGGCCCCGGTGATTTCTTCGATCAGCGGCGCGACCGCCTCGGCCATGGTGTTGACCGTGTTGGCGCCCATGGCATCACGCACATCGACGATCAAATGCGCGACCAGCATCGGCCCACGCGGGCTTTGCGCAAAGGTGTGGACTTCAATGTCCCGGCAGCCACCACCCAGCGAGTTGAGGAGTTGGTCTTTGCGGTTCGCCAGCTCGATGATTTCGTCCTTGCGCCGCAAAAGGCTGAGGCGCGCATTGAACGGGTCAGCGACATCAACGATCTGCACCTGCGCGCGCATCAACGGCAACGAACTGGAGGTCTGAAACCCGCCTGCCTCCCGCGCCAGCTTGGCCATAAAGGAGGCCGCCGCCACCACCGAAGGTTCCTCGACCACCATGGGCACGATCACGTCGCGGCCATTGATCTGGAAGTTGCTTGCGACGGCATAGGGCAACTCGAAGGTGCCGATCACGTTCTCGATCATGCCGTCAGCCCGCTCCAGCGCCAGTGCACCCGGCTCACGCAACAGCGCGACGTCATCAGCGGGCAGGTCGAGCAGCGCTTGCAGGTGCTGCAAACGCTCGGCGGGCGCCAGGCTACGGAACTTGGGAAGGCGCGAATCAATACTCATGGTTCAATCCTGTGGTCATTATTGTTGTCTTTGAGCACCACCCTAAAGCGCCCTGTGCCCGCATGAAAGGTACAGTTCGCACAAACAGTACCCAAGCTGTACCCTCGCTAAAAAACAGCAGGATGGCCAACCATGGTGCGTCTGACACTCGCTCAGCAACTGACCGCGTCACTGGTCGAACAGATCGGCAATGGCACTTACCGGGTGGGCGACCGCCTGCCGTCGCTGCGTGAATGCATGCGCCTGTTCGGTCATTCGAAAAATACCGTGATCAATGCCTATGAAGCCCTGGCCTCCCAAGGGCTGGTCGAACCGCGCCATGGCCAGGGCTTTTTTGTCCGCCAGGGCAGCCCCAACCACAGCGAACCGGACGAACCGCAGCCCTATGCGCGGGCCATGGACACGATCTGGCTGATGCGCCAGCAGTTCGTCCGTGAGCCGGGGCATTCGCCGCTCGGCGAAGGCTTCCCGCCGGTGGAATGGCTGATGGACATGCGCCTGGACAAGTTCACCCGCCAGATCATGCGCACTGAGGTCAACACGCTGTTTCGCTACGGCAACCGCCTGGGCAATGCCAGCCTGCGTCAACATCTGGCGCAAAAACTGGCCAGCTATTCGATCACCGCCAGCCCCCGCCAGATCGTCACCACTCACGGCGCCAACCATGCGCTGGACCTGATCATCCGACGTTTCATTGCCCACGGCGATACGGTGCTGGTTGAAGACCCCGGCTATTACCCGCTGTTTGGCAAGCTGCAACTGCAAGGCGCCCACATGCTCTGCGTACCGCGCCTGGCTGATGGCCCGGACATGCAGGTGCTGGAGCAACACCTGCGCAACCACAAGCCAAAACTGTTTTTTATCCAGTCGGTGGGCCACAACCCGACCGGTTCGGATATCTCGCCGGGCAAGGCTCATCGGCTGGTGCAACTCGCGCAGCAACACAACTTCATTCTGGTTGACGACGATGCCCTGGCCGACTTTAAACCGGCGTCTGCGATCAAGGTGTCTGCGCTCGATCAACTGCAGCGTTCACTGTACGTGGGCAGTTTTTCCAAATCGGTGTCTGCGGCGCTGCGGGTAGGCTTTATCGCCGGCAGCAAGGACGTGATTGATGAGCTGGGCGACTTGAAAATGTTGTTGCACACCAGCTCCTCTGAGCTGTGTGAGCGAACCATGGACGTGATCCTCACCGAGGGGCATTTCCTGCGCCATTTGATTCGCCTGCAAGAACGGCTGCAAGCCGCCACCGCTGCCGGGCTGGCGATGCTCGATGAGATTGGCGCCGAGGTGTTTTGCCGCCCGCAACAAAGCTTGTACCTGTGGGCACGCTTTGCCCACATCGACGACGCCAAGGAACTGACCCGCCAATTGCAGCCCAAGGGCTTCATGATCGCGCCGGGGCACATCTTTTCTCCCGAGCAATCACGCACCAACCCCTGGACCCGGCTCAACGTGGCGTATTTGAACGACCCGCTACTTAAAGCCGTGTTCAAGGGCTGAGCGCAATAGTGTGCGTCGCAGTTCAGTCCTGCAGCGCACGCGGGCGATGGCTGCGCTGTTCGGCTGCAAGGTCGACCGCCTGCTGCAACTGGAAGTCGAAGCTCATTTCGGCATATCGGCCCGGCACACCACGGGCGCCGTCCTCGCGGAACACCACCTCGCCCACCAGCCCGTCACGGGTGGCATAGGCGAAGTCGTCCCACAGGTATTTCTCTCCCGACAGGTTGATCTGGGTGGTCAGGTGCCGCTGGCCGGGGGCCGAAATAAAGAAGTGCACATGGGCGGGACGCTGCCCGTGACGACCCAGTTGATCCAGGCATTCCTGAGTCGGGCCCTGCGGATCGCAGCCGTAGCCTGATGGCACGATGCTGCGCGCGCGGTAGCGCCCCTCGCTGTCGGTCATGATCCGGCGGCGCAGGTTGTACTCTGACTGGCCCGGATCAAAAAACGAGTACGTGCCCTTGGTATTGGCTTGCCACAGGTCAACCGTGGCGCCAGGCACCGGTTTGCCATGGGCATCGAACACCCGGCCTTCAAGGAACAGCACCGTGCCGACGCCGTCCTCGCTGCCGTCATCCATGCGCGCTTCACCTTCGAAAATTGGGGCTCCGGCCACATACAACGGGCCTTCAATGGTCCTTGGCGTGCCGCCAGTCAATCCGGCCTGCTGGTCTTTGACGTCATGTAGCAGATCCAGGAAGTGTTCGATGCCCAGCCCGGCCACCAGCAAGCCCGCTTCCGAGCGCCCGCCCAATCGGTTGAGGTAGTCCACCGCCTTCCAGAACTCGTCTTCGCTAATATCGAGGTCTTCTATGAGTTTGGCGCTGTCCTGGAGCACCCGCAGGATGATGCTTTTCAGACGCGGATTGCCGTTGTCGTTACCGAATCCGGCGGCTTCTTTGAAGAAAGCCTGAATCGCATCGGTGTCAGAGATTTTCACGGTCATGTTGCTCACCTCATTTTGTTTTTATGCAACGGATTATTCAGTGTCAAACAGGCGTCAACGATCGTCGGCATGGATCGAAGACGGGTGGCGGCACAAGCCTTCAATGTCGATGTGCATGTACGGGAACAGCGGCAGTTGCAGCAGCAGGTCATGCAGGGCTTCGACGCTGGCGACGTCGAACACGCTGTAATTGGCGTAATGCCCGGCAATACGCCACAGGTGGCGCCACTGACCCTCGCGTTGCAGTCGCTGGGCCAGTTCTTTCTCGTCAGCCTTGAGCTGGGCAGCCTTGGCCGGGTCCATGTCGAGAGGCAGGTTCACGGTCATTTTTACGTGGAAGAGCATGAGGTTCTCCTACAGAGATCAATCGCGGCGAAAATGCGCCAGGCGTTCTTCGTCCAGCGTCAGGCCAAGGCCCGGCGCGTACGGAATGTGCAGTTCAAAATCGCGGTACACCGGGGCGTCGATGACGATGTCAGCGGTCAACAGCAACGGACCGAACAGCTCGGTACCCCAGGTCAATTGCTTGAGCGTGAGAAACGCATGGGCCGAGGCCAGGGTGCCGATCGAGCCTTCGAGCATGGTCCCGCCATACAGTGCGATGCCCGCCGCTTCGGCAATGTGCGCCGTACGCAGCACCGCGCGCGGGCCGCCGTTTTTTGCGATCTTGAGGGCAAACACACTGGCGGCACCGTCAACCGCCAGACTGAATGCGTCCTCTACGCTTTCAATGGACTCATCCGCCATGATCGGCGCCGGGCTGCGCAGGTTGAGACGCACCTGGCCCGAGCGGTTGACGCGTGAAATCGGCTGTTCAATCAGATCAATACCGTGCTCGCCCAATACGTGGCAGCCACGAATTGCCTGGGACTCATCCCAATACTGGTTGACGTCGACACGCACACTGGCCCGCTCACCCAGGGCTTTTTTGATCGCGACAACGTGCTTGAGATCGTGCTCCAGCGGGTTGGCGCCAATCTTCAATTTGAAAATCCGGTGGCGCCGCGCCTCAAGCATCTGCTCGGCTTCGGCAATGTCGCGGGCGGTGTCGCCACTGGCCAGGGTCCAGGCCACTTCCAGGCTGTCGCGCACCCGCCCGCCCAGCAGTTCGCTAAGCGGCAGGCCGAGGCGTTTGCCTTGCGCATCGAGCAGTGCAGTTTCGATCCCGGACTTGGCGAAGGTGTTGCCTTTGGCGATTTTGTCCAGGGCTTGCATGGCGCCATTGATGTTGTCAGCAGCCAGGCCCACCAGTACCGGTGCCAGGTGCGCATCAATGTTGGCTTTAATGCTCTCAGGGCTTTCGTAGCCGTAGGCCAGGCCACCAATGGTGGTCGCTTCGCCGATGCCTTCAATCCCGTCGCTGCAACGCAGGCGCAGGATGACCAGGGTTTGTTTTTGCATCGTGTGCATCGCCAGCTTGTGCGGGCGAATGGTCGGCAGGTCGACGATGATCGTCGTCAGGCTTTCAATCAGGACAGTGGGCATTTGAGTTTTTCCAATCGGATAGATAAGGATCAGCCGAGGTCGCCGCCACCCACCGGCAGTGTCACGCCGGTGATGTATGACGCCTCGTCACTGGCCAGAAAAAGGATTGCGCCGACCTGCTCGTCAATACGGGCGTAGCGTTTCATCAAGCTGCTGTCGAGGGTCTGGTCGACGATTTGCTGATACCACGCCTTTTCCGCCGGGCTTTGTTCGCCAGGGTTGCGCGGGATGCGCCGTGGCGGCGCTTCGGTGCCTCCCGGTGCGGTGGCGTTAACCCGAATGCCACGCTCGGCATTTTCGAAGGCCAAACAGGCGGTCAACGCATTGACCCCGCCTTTGGCGGCTCCGTAAGGCACGCGATTGACACTTCGGGTCGCGATTGAAGACACATTCACAATCGCCCCGCGGCCCTGTTTAAGCATGTGCGGTAATGCCGCGTGGCAGCACCACAAGGTCGGGAACAGTGAGCGCCGAACTTCGGCTTCGATCTGGTCAGCCTGGTAGTGTTCGAATGGCTTGGCCCAGATCGTGCCGCCAACGTTATTGACCAGCACGTCCAGACGGCCAAAGGCCTGTACGCCTTCTGCCATCACCCGGGCACAGTCCGGGTATTGCTCAAGATCGGCGATCAGCGTCAGCACACCGGGGCCTTGCAGTTCGTGAACCAGTTCGGAGCGGTCGACCGCGATCACCTGCGCACCTTCGGCCAGCAGGCGTTCGCAGACGCGACGACCGATACCTTGCGCAGCGCCTGTCACCAGTGCGACTTTGTTGTCGAATCGGTTGTTCATGGCTACCTCGATTTAATACAGATCACGCCGCTGCGGCTGCGAACTTTTCGTAGTAGAAGTTGGCCGGGGAGATGCCCTGCTCGCGGATGTATTGGCTGACCGCCTCGACCATCGGCGGCGGACCGCACAGGTACACGTCGACATCGCCCTGGTTCAAGTGGCGTGGCTCGATGTGCTGGGTGACGTACCCCTTGAGCGGGTGCTGGCTGTGCGGGTTGGCCACACAGGCGCTGAAGCTGAAATTGGCGATTTGTGCGCTTAAAGCGTGCAGCCGGTCCACTTCGACCAGATCAAAATCGTTGGTCACGCCGTAGATCAAATGCACCGGGTGCGGGCTGCCCTGCTCGGCAATTTTTTCGAGCATTGCCGTAAAAGGTGCCAGGCCCGTGCCGCCGGCCAGCAGCAACAGCGGGCGCTGGATCTGGCGCAGGTAGAAACTGCCCAGCGGCCCGACCAGCGTCATGCTGTCACCGGCCTTGGCCAGCCCGGTCAAGAAGCTGCTCATCAGTCCGCCCGGCACGTTGCGAATCAAGAAACTGACCTCGCCATCCTTTTGCAGGGTGCTGAAGGAATACGCCCGTGTTTGCGCGCTGCCAGGCACTTGCAGGTTGACGTACTGCCCCGGCAGAAACGCCAGGCGGCTGAGGGCCTCGCCCTTGATCGTCAACGCGATGGTGCTTTCGGACAGTTGGCGCAGGTTGCTGATCACGGCCTCGAAAATGGACTGCTGGGTCTTGCAGACCGTCGAAGAGGCCGGCACCCGCAGCACGCAGTCACTTTGGGCACGCATCTGGCACGTCAGCACGTAACCCTGCTGGACCTCTTCATCGCTCAAGGCGTCTTCGATAAACTCGTCGCCCAGGTCGTAACGCCCCGTTTCAGCGAAGCATTTGCAGGTACCGCAGGCGCCATCACGGCAGTCCAACGGGATGTTGATGCCTTGGCGATACGCCGCGTCGGCGACTGTTTCGTGGCCTCTGGCCTCGATAAAGCGGGTTACTCCGTCTTCAAAGTTGAGCGCTATCTGAAAGCTCATGATATGTCTCCCGCACAATGCCGGGCCGAAGGCGCCCAGAGGCGCCCGCCACCACTCGGCACTCGGTTAATCAGATGTGATAGATGTCGATGACCTGACGCACGTAGTCATTCTTGAGCACCACTTTCTTGGCCGTGATCAACGGTTGGGCGCCGCGCATATCAAGGGTGTAGAAGCTGGTGCCGAAGTAGCTGTCAGTGGTCTTGTAGCGAAAGCTCAGGGTGTGCCAGTTGAAGCGCACCGTGCAGTGCCCGTCGCCTTCCTCGACGATTTCGATGTTGCTCAGGTTGTGCGAGGTGCGGGTGTCGGGCATGGTCGCACTGGAGCGTTCGGTCTTGATCCGGAACACACGGTCTTCAAGGCCTCCACGGTTGCCATACCAGATCAGCGAGATTTCGCTTTGCGGGTCTTCAGTGAGCGCGTCGTTGTCATCCCAGGACGGCATCCAGAAGCTGGCGTTGGCGGCGTATAACTCCAGCCACAGATCCCATTGCGAGTCATCCAGATAGCGCGCTTCGCGGTACAAAAAATCACGGACGGTTTCATAGGTCGTGGGCATTACACGGCCTCCACGGGGATCAGCGCCGGGTCACTGGCAACCGCCTTGAGCAGCGTGTCTTGCCAATACTTGTGTTGCAGCACGAACAGCCCTTCGTCCTCGGTGCGAACCCCGGAGAGCAGCGGTTTTAGGTCGATCTCTTCGGCCGCCGCATCCGCGCCCTCAACCCAGTGTGTTGCCCCGCGCGACATGTCGTTCCAGCCGCGCCCGGCGCCGTAGCCCGTCTGGCATGAGCGAAACTCTTCAAGGTCATCCGGGGTGGCCATGCCGCTGACGTTGAAGAAATCCTCGTACTGGCGAATCCGCTGGGTCCGGGCCTCTTCGCTCTCGCCTTTGGGGGCAATGCAGTAAATGGTGATTTCGGTCTTGTTAACCGAAATGGGCCGGGCGATACGAATTTGCGAACTGAACTGATCCATCAGGTACACATTCGGGTACAGGCACAGGTTGCGCGAATTCTCGATCATCCAGTCGGCCCGCGCCTGGCCGAAGTCGCGCGCCAGCTCATCACGACGCTCATACGCCGGGCGGTCCTGGGGGTTGGCCCAGCGGGTCCAGAGCAACAAGTGGCCATGATCAAACGAGTAGAAACCGCCACCACTTTTAGCCCAGCTACCGGCGCTCATGGTTTTGATTTCACCACCAGCCTCACGCAAGGTGCGCTGGTTTTGCGTGGCGGCGTAGTTCCAGTGCACGGAGCTGACGTGATAACCATCGGCGCCGTTCTCAGCGGTGAGTTTCCAGTTGCCTTCATAGATATATGAGCTGGAGCCGCGCAGCACTTCCAGGCCGTCGGCAGACTGGTCGACGATCATGTCGATGATTTTCGCTGACTCGCCCAGGTGCTCGGCCAGCGTGCTGACGTTTGCATTAAGGCTGCCAAACAGAAAGCCGCGATAAGACTCGAATCGCGCGACCTTGGTCAGGTCGTGCGAGCCTTCACAATTGAAGCCCGCAGGATAACCGGCCTCGCTCGGGTCCTTGACCTTGAGCAGCTTGCCGCTGTTATTGAACGTCCAGCCATGGAATGGACAGGTATAGCTGGCGCGGTTACCGGTCTTGTGGCGACAGAGCATGGCACCGCGGTGGCTACAGGCATTGAGAAAGGCATTCAACTCACCGGCCTTGTTGCGGGCAATAAAAATGGGCTGGCGCCCCATCGTGGTGGTCAAGAAATCATTCACGTTGGGGATTTGGCTTTCGTGAGCAAGATAGATCCAGTTGCCCTCGAAAATGTGCGTCATTTCGAGTTCAAACAGACGCGGATCGGTGAACATCTCACGCTTGCAGCGATGCACGCCCTGCTCTTTGTCTTCCTCAAGCATGGCATTCAGGTAGTCGATTCCCAGGGACATGGCCAGGGCCTCCGTTGTTATTATTCAGGCCAGGTCAAGGTAGGGAACCGAGGGGCGCAGCACTATCCGTTGGCTGCAGATCGCTATCCGATTACTGCACGCGAGGCGTGTTTTTAGTGGCGGCGCTTGAGGGTGCTGGAAGGGAGTTCGCCATATTGCTGGCGATAGCTGGCAGAAAACCGGCCCAAATGCACAAACCCGTAATCCAGCGCCAATTCAGTCAGGCTGCGTACAGTGCAATGGGGGTCACTCAGGCACGTGTGAATACGCGCCAACTTGCGTTGGCGGATGTAATGCAACGGCGTCACACCCAATCCGCGTTCGAACAATACGTACAACGAACGCTCGCTCATGCAGGCTTGCAGTGCCAGGTGCCCGGCGCTCAGTTCCTGTTTCAGGTTGCGTTCGATGTAATCGAGAATGCGCTCAAGGCTGGCGCCGCCAGCGGCGAGATTTTCGCGGCTAATGTTGGTTTGCATAAGAGTCAGCAACTTGCTGCCAACAATCTGCGTGTAATGCTCTTGCACCCGCAGCAACGGGTCGCTGGCTTCAGACTCTTGGCAGACCATGCCCAGCAAACCGAGAAACCCTTCCAGTTCGTCCAACTGATAGTGGTTGCGCACAAAGCGCACGCCACTGGCCGGGCGCTTCCAGCGCTGCTCATCGCACACCGACTCAAGCACTTCGATCGGCAGTTTGAGGATGAATTTTTCGCAATCTTCTGAATACGTCAGGTCAACCGGGTCATCCGGGTTGATCAGCAACAGTTCGCCGGGCACCAGATGGTGTTCGCGCCGGGGCCCGCGCCACAGGCAATTGCCACGCAACAACACTTGCAGATGAAAGATGTTTTCCAGCGCCGGCGAGGTCACGCGCACGCTGCCACCGTAGCTGATACGGCACAGATCCAGCTCGGCAAATTTGCGGTGGTTGAGACTCGCCTGGGGTCGGGTGGTTCGCGACAGGCCTATACAATGTTGCCCGACATGCAGGTTCACATAGTCGGAAACGGCATGCGGATCGGCGTGCTGGAACACGCTACTGCGCTCACTCAACAGGCGGCTATCCATCGGTAAGGCTCTCACGCGTCTTGTAATTATTGTGGGTGTTACGTCAGCCAGAGTACCCATCTGCCTGACCGCAGATCAATCAGGAAAACGGCTGGCGTCCGATAGCCGAACATTATTTGCCACTTTTGTGGCATGCCCTGCTCATGGTCGAGATAACGACACAACCTGACAGATACGCGGCCCGGGACGTGACTTTCCAGCAGCCCGCCCCTAGTATCGCCGGCGTTTTAAATCCCTTCCCTAACAATAAAGTATGGAAACTCGCATGCTCCCTTTCGCTCGCACCCTGCTCGCCCTGTCTTTGGGCATGACATTGCTGCAAACCCCGACCTTCGCCGCTCCGCCATTGACCATGAGCAATGGCGTCGCGCAGGTGAACACCCAAGACAGCAACGCCTGGGTTGAAATCAACAAAACCGCGTTTGAACACAATATTCAGGTCCTGAAAGACACCCTCGGCGACAAATCGAAAATCTGTGCGGTGCTCAAGGCCGATGCCTACGGCCACGGCATTGGTTTGTTGATGCCTTCGATCATCGCCACTGGCGTACCTTGCGTCGGCGTTGCCAGCAACGAAGAAGCCCGCGTGGTCCGCGAGAGCGGTTACAAAGGCCAATTGATTCGCGTGCGCACCGCCGCCCTGAGCGAGCTGGAAGCGGCGCTGCAATACAACATGGAAGAGCTGGTCGGCAACCTCGATTTCGCTAAGAAAGCCGCGCAAATTGCCGAGAAACACGGCCGTCCACTCGTCGTGCACCTGGGCTTGAACTCCAGCGGCATGAGCCGTAACGGCGTAGAAATGAGCACCGCTCAAGGCCGCAGCGATGCCGTAGCCATCACTAAAATACCGAACCTGGAAGTACGGGCGATCATGACCCACTTCGCCGTGGAAGACGCCGATGACGTGCGCGCGGGCCTGAAGGCGTTCAACGAACAGGCACAGTGGCTGATCAAAGAGGCCAAGCTGGATCGCAGCAAAATCACGCTGCATGCGGCCAACTCGTTCGCCACCCTGGAAGTGCCTGAATCGCACCTGGACATGGTCCGCCCAGGCGGCGCGCTGTTCGGTGACACGGTGCCTTCGCACACCGATTACAAGCGCGTCATGCAGTTCAAGTCGCACGTGGCCTCGGTCAACAGCTACCCGAAAGGCAATACCGTCGGCTACGACCGCACCTACACCCTGGCGCGTGATTCGAAGCTGGCGAACATTACGGTCGGTTACTCCGACGGCTATCGCCGTGCGTTCACCAATAAGGGCATCGTGCTGATCAACGGCCACCGCGTGCCGGTGGTGGGCAAAGTGTCGATGAACACCTTGATGGTTGACGTGACCGATGCGCCGGACGTCAAAAGCGGCGATGAAGTGGTGCTGTTCGGCAAACAGGGCGACGCCGAGATCAGCCAGAGCGAAGTTGAAGACATCAACGGTGCATTGTTGGCTGACCTGTACACCGTATGGGGCAACTCCAACCCTAAAGTCTTGATCGAAGAGTAAGCCACTTGTCTCGCGATCTTTTAAAAGACCAAAAGATCGCGAGGCAAGCTCGCTCCTACCGGGTTTGGGCGGTTATTTATCCGATTTGATGCTGGTCCAGGTGCGGGTCCGTACACGCTCCAGCTTTTGTGGCAGTGGTTGCACCACATACAGTGATTTCAACGCTTCTGGCGTCGGCGTCAGGTTCGGGTTGCCGGTGATGTCTTTATTGATCAGTGGCAGCGAGTCTTTGTTGGCGTTCGGGTAACCCAAAAAGTCACTGATCGACGCAATCACCTTGGGTTCCAGCAAGGTGTTCAGGAACTCATGCGCTTCTTCGACATTTTTTGCGCTTTTAGGGATAGCGAAGGTGTCAAACCAGATCGGCGCGCCCTCTTTTGGCAAACGCCAGTCCACTACCACCCCGTTCTTAGCTTCTTTGGCCCGGTTGCCAAACTGGTAAAAACTGCCCGAATAACCAATGGCCACGCAGATGTCGCCGTTGGCGATATCGGTCATGTATTTGGCCGAGTTGAAGTAGGTGACATACGGGCGAATCTTCAGCATCAGCTCTTTGGCTTTTTCATAGTCGGCCGGGTTCTGGCTGTTCGGGTCCAGGCCCAGGTAATGCAAGGCTAGCGGCAAGATCTCCGACGGCGAATCCAGCATCGCGACGCCACAGGATTTCAGTTTGGCCATGTTCTCAGGCTTGAACACCAGGTCCCAACTGTCCACCGGCGCGTCCTCGCCCAGGGCCGCCTTGACCTTGGCCGGGTTAAAACCGATTAACACTGTACCAACCATGTAGGGCACGGCGTACTGGTTGCCGGGGTCGTTGGTTTCCAGCAGCTTGAGCAATTGCGGGTCTTGGTGCTGCCAATTGGGCAGCTTGGATTTGTCGAGTTTCTGAAACACCCCGGCCTTGATCTGGGTGTCGAGGAACTGGTTGGACGGCACCACCAGGTCATAGCCCGAGTTGCCGGTCAGGAGCTTGGCTTCCAGCGATTCGTTGGTGTCGAAGGTGTCCCAGGTCACTTTAATCCCGGTGTCCTTGGCAAAGTCTTTGGGCACTGACGGCAAGATGTAGTCCGCCCAGTTGTACACCCGCAATTCGCGCTGATCGGCTTGCACCGCGCTGGCCAACAGTGACAACCCACATACCGTGGCGCCCAGTAAGCGTTTGATCGTGCTCATGAATGTATTCCCCATCTTTGGCGTGAGATCGATAGTTGTTATGTTTTGTACACGGCAGCAGCCCGCAAAAAGGGCAAGGGTCAGGAAGACAACTCTTATAAGTTGATTTGATTCTTGCCGACCGCTGGAGCGGTTCACAGGGGTAGGCAGGCCAAAAAGGGATCGTTACGGCCATTGTTTGTGTCCGAATCTATGTCCGCCATCGCCCTCTTGCATCGCCCAAGTGTTCATCCAGCAACTGTTGCAAATCAAACAGCAAATCTGCACTTAACCACTCAATCAACAGCGCCCGCCTTGCCCGCCTCCGGCCAACCCCCCGAATTACAGGGGTTTGCCTGTTGGTACGGAGATTGCTGACAGGGAGTACCTGTCCACAGTCTGCTGAACACTAGCCAAGGATTCGAACATGTCTAACGCGCTGCAAGTCGTCGTCGTTTCGGGTGGGGCGTACAGCCCTTCGCGCACTCTGGTGTTGGCCAAGGCCATTCTCGATGAACTGCAAACCCGGCTCACTATCGAAAGCCGCTTGATTGAGCTGGGCACTATTGCCCGGCAACTGGGCGGCGCCTTGTCACGCCAGGAACTGAGCCCTGAGGTCGATGCCGAGATCCAGGCGATTGAAAACGCCGACCTGCTGATCATTGCCACCCCGGTGTATCGCGGCTCCTACCCCGGCCTGCTCAAGCATCTGTTCGATCTGGTGGATATCAACGGCCTGATCGACACCCCGGTGTTGCTGGCCGCCACCGGTGGCAGCGATCGCCATGCGCTGGTGCTCGAACACCAGTTGCGTCCGCTGTTCAGCTTTTTCCAGGCGTTGACGCTGCCGATCGGCGTGTATGCCACCGAGTCTGATTTCGCCAATTACCAAATAATCAGCGAGCCCTTGCAGGCTCGTATCCGCCTTGCTGCAGAACGTGCCGCGCCGCTGTTTGGCGCCTCGGCCACACCTTTGCTGAAAATCGCTTAAGGACTTCTTCATGAATGTGTTTTGGTTCCTCCCCACCCACGGTGACGGCCACTTTCTGGGCACCACCAAAGGTGCTCGCCCGGTCACGCTCAACTACCTCAAACAAGTCGCCCAGGCGGCTGATGACCTGGGCTACTACGGCGTTTTGATCCCGACCGGACGCTCCTGCGAAGACTCGTGGGTCATCGCCTCGGCATTGGTACCGTTGACCGAGCGCCTGCGTTATCTGGTGGCGATTCGTCCGGGGATCATCTCGCCGACCGTGTCGGCGCGTATGGCGGCCACCCTGGACCGGCTGTCCGGCGGGCGCTTGTTAATTAACGTGGTGACCGGCGGCGACCCGGATGAAAACCGCGGTGATGGCAGCTTCCTCAGCCACAGCGAACGCTACGAAGTGTCGGATGAGTTTCTGAAAATCTGGCGCCGGGTGCTGCAAGGCGAGTCGGTCGACTTTGAAGGTAAGCACTTACACGTGCAGAACGCCAAGGCGCTCTACCCGCCGGTGCAAAAACCTTATCCGCCGCTGTATTTCGGCGGTTCGTCCGACGCCGCTCATGACCTGGCCGCCGAGCAGGTTGACGTGTACCTGACCTGGGGCGAACCGCCTGCGGCCGTGGCCGAGAAAATCGCCGATGTACGTGAACGCGCAGCACGCTTGGGCCGCACCGTACGCTTTGGCATTCGTCTGCACGTGATTGTCCGTGAAACCGAGGAGCAAGCCTGGAAAGCCGCCGACACCCTGATCGAACACATCAGCGACGAAACCATAGCCGCCGCGCAAAAGTCCTTCTCGCGCTTTGATTCCGAAGGCCAGCGGCGCATGGCTGCGCTGCACGACGGGCGCCGCGACAATCTGGAGATCTCACCCAACCTGTGGGCAGGCGTCGGCCTGGTTCGCGGCGGCGCCGGCACCGCGCTGGTGGGCAACCCGCAACAGGTGGCTGAACGCATCAAGGAATACGCCGACCTGGGCATCGAAAGCTTTATCTTCTCGGGCTACCCGCACCTGGAAGAAGCCTATCGCTTTGCTGAACTGGTGTTCCCGCTGCTGCCAGAACCTTACGCCAGCCTGGCGGGTCGCGGCATCACCAACCTGACCGGGCCCTTTGGCGAAATGATCGCCAATGATGTGCTGCCAGGCCAGGCCAAATAACCTGTAAGAGCCGAGACAGGCTGTGATTTTTATCACGGCCTGCAATAACGTCACTGAACGATGTGCAAGCGAAACGACCGAATATTCAGTCGAACCTCATGCGGCTCTCTTTGGCCTCACGGCATTCATTCTCATGAACACTTCTTCACCCGGGTTAATATGCGTTATAAATTCCGGCTTTATAGGCCCTTTCACCTGCACCTCTTTAGTCACATTAAAGCTCAGCGCATACCCTTCAAGAACTGATTTAAAATTTTCAATATTTAATTCATATAACTCTTCACTGTTTTCTTTCAGCATGGCCACATCACCCTCCCCATAAGTTGCTATAAAAGCAGCCTCAATGAAGCCATCTTCATTCACCGCACTGCTCAGCACTTTATGAGGATGATGTTCAGGAATCGAAATCTTATATAAATAAAGCGGCCTTGGAACCTCTTTAAAATACCCTCCTACCAGTTTCATTTCAAAATAGTACTTTCTCGCCTCACCAAACATATTCTCACTTTTGTTAGACACCTCTGCTCTAAAGGCATCTATACCCTCCAGATCCTGAGCTACGAAAATCGTATCGTCTCCAAAATACTTTAGTACTCTCTCTGTATTATTACCTTGGAAACCTTGGGCTAATACTTCACTGGGTGGAGCAAGATCCACTCGAAAAAAATCAACTGTTGCGTTCTCACTACCTCTCTCATCGCTGTCATCCTCTGGAGAGAGCTGAGTTAATAATGAGAAAGCCAATACGTTACTCATGTGGTCCTGAGCGTTTACTTCAGGCTCATCTGATTCATTAGCAAAGGCTTGGTTTGCAGCTCGAAGCATTCGCCCATCGGTATCGGAGCAACTGACCGGGTTATTTCTAACCATACAAAACACATTCAACCCATCCACATCCCCCGCCGGATCCGGATTTATCCAGCGCTGCAACCACGGTGCGTAATAACGGAACCCGTAGTAATACAACCCGGTTGCATCCCGTTCTTTACCCGAATAACGAATCACTTTGTAGCGGGCTTCCAGTGCATTTTTGGCCGCCCACCAGGCCGTACCGCCGTAGGGGTAGTAACTTTCCTGGCTTAAGACTTCTCCGCTTTGATTCAGCTCCAGCGTGCTGCTGCCCAAGTGGTCATTCACGCTGTAACGGTGTTGATGCTGGCCATTTTCCCGGTTCAACAAACGCACGGCATTACGCCCCGCTTGGGCAAGCACCACGTGCAATTGCTCGCCTGATGTGCGGCTGCGGATCTCCAGCCCAGGCAAGTAGCGCACTTCGCTGATGTGCTCGCCACCCCGGGTTTTGGCTCGGCGTACTTTGCGCACGCGCTGGCCGCCGCCGTCATAGACGTAGGTTTCCGTATCGTCGTCCTGACCATCGGGATCTTCGCGCTGCACTTGGGTTACGTGCTGCAACTGGTTGCGGCTGTCCCACTGCATAAGTTGGCCAGGGGCCAAAGCCTGGAGATTGCCGTTGGCATCAAACGCCTTGGCAAAATCTAACGGTGAGCCGTCCTTGAACAGGCTGCGGTTGCTGCGTGCGTCGACGACCATTTCGCGGGTGTAGCCATTGCCAGCCCCGGCAGCGTGCTTGAGCCGGGTCAGGTTGCCGCCACTGTCGTAGCTGTAGGTCTGGCTGTAAGTGCGCCAACGGCTGTCATCCACCGAGCCGAAAATCTCCAGCCCCGGCAGGTTCGGCCCGATGGTTTGGCTGGCGTTTTCGCGACCGGTGGCGCTGATCAATTGATAGAGCGTGTCATAGGCGTACGTACTGACTGCCTGAATACGCTGCCCGGCAAACCATTGCACCGGCTGGGCAAGGTCTTCGATACGGGTGATGTTGCCTACCGGATCGTACTGGTAGTGCAGGTCCTGTAGCGTCTTGCCGTCTGATCTTTTGGCCTTAAGGTTGGACAGCAGGCCGTCCCGCGCCGAGTAATAGGCCGTGGTCGTCACATCGTTGCCTGCCTGCTCAGTTTCTACATGGCCAAAGGCGTTGTAGGTCGTGCTTTTAAGCAAGGCAACATCGTCCAGCCAGGACGCAAGAGGTTGCCCGGCCACATCCACTTCAAAACGTTGCACGTGCTCAAGGGCGTCGGTCTGCTCGATAACAGCGCCCAGCGCATCGTGACGCCAGCGCGTGGTGTAAGCCGTGTCTTCAAGATCGGCTTCAGACGCGGGCCAATGGGGCTGCGTCAGTGTGGTGCAGAATTGCCGCGCTTCGCTCAGCGGCTGCCCGCTGAGGGCAAATGCGTCATGCCACAGGCAGCCTGCCTGATCATCGTGGCGAAGCAGTTGCCCGCAGCGGTTGTGGCGGGCGGCCTCTTCGTCGGCGCCCGTGTAGGTAAAACGCTCCACGCACAGCGGCGGATCGTGTTCGAACACATTCACTGGCCGCATCAGTTCATCGTAGGTAAAGCGCCGATGGGTGTCACGCCCGTCCCAGCTATCACGCAACTGCCCGGCAGCGTCATGGCAGGCAAGCCGCCAGCCGGCATCCACGCTCGTGGTCAGCAGCGCTTGGCCGCTGAGGCTGTACAGCCTGGATTGGTTTGCGAGATCGCTCAGTTCAAATAAACGCGGGTCCCATTGCTGGTTCAACCGGCCAATCGCGTCGTAGCGCTGAAGCGTATTGCGTGCTTGTACCGTGTCCTGCGTTGCACTTCGGTGCCAAGACACCGTGCGCACGACAAGACCGCGAGGGTCGCTCACAGTCAAAGTCGGGGTGTTTTGGTGCAGGGACATGCTCAATACCGCCTCAGAATATGAGGTTAGTGTTCAATCTGGTGACAGTAGCGCTCTGTAAATACTTTAAACAACTGTCAGAAATGACAGGTCACAGAAGTAGGAAAATTCCGTAGCTTGGTCAGAAATCATCTACACGACCAGGATGCGGAAATGGCCACACATTCACTTCTCATGACACTTGTGCCCACCGCCAAACTTCCCGAAAAGGCCCTCGCACCTGATCGACAGGACCTCATGGGCGCGCTCGCGGCTGCTGCACTCCCTGCCCAATCAGGTAAAGCCGCCAAAAAACTGCCCCGCCGGAGTATTTGATCATGGCCGAAGACTCGCTGAGTGTTTCTACCCCGGTACTGCCCAAAGGCGGCGGCGCGATTCAAAGCATCGGTAAAGGTTGGGGCGCGGTTGGCAGCTCAGGGGCTGCCAGCAGTGGGCTGCCTTTACCTGTGTCGGCGGGACGTGGTTATGGGCCTTCTCTGAGTTTGAGCTACAGCAGTTCAGCGGGGAACGGGCTTTTTGGCCTGGGTTGGGCGCTCAACCGCGGGGTTGTTGCCCGACGCAGCAACAAGGGCGTACCCACTTACACTGACGAGGATGTGATTGTCGGCCCCAGCGGTGATGTGTGGCTGGCTGAGCGAGATCAACAGGGCGAGCGTTTCGCGACGCGTGTTACCCAACAAGGCATTGCATACGATGTGACCCGCCACTTTGCCCGTGCCGAAGGCGCTTTCGATCGCATTGAGCACTGGCGGCCAGCACCGGCCAAACCGACAGATCCGCTAGACCCGGGTTTTTGGCGGGTATAC
This sequence comes from Pseudomonas helleri, assembly GCF_045830615.1. Classification (NCBI taxonomy): domain Bacteria; kingdom Pseudomonadati; phylum Pseudomonadota; class Gammaproteobacteria; order Pseudomonadales; family Pseudomonadaceae; genus Pseudomonas; species Pseudomonas helleri. The sequence continues at coordinate 3,149,866 of NZ_CP174501.1, forward strand.
AGCGCCGATGGCAGCCAGTCTGTATTTGGCTTACGTCCCGGCTCTCGCAGTACGGACCCGCACAACCCGCTGCGGGTCGGCGAATGGTTGCTGGAAGAGACCATGAACGCCCACGGTGAGCACGTGCTTTACGAGTACAAATCTGAAGACGAGGTGGGGCTGGACCCCGAGCACCCTCGCGACTTCATCGCCCAGTGCTATCTGAACCGCGTGCGTTACGGCAATTTCGAGGCGTATGACGCGCTTTACTTATGGGATGAGCAAGCGCTTGAAAGTGCTCAGTGGCATTTCGACCTGCTGTTTGACTACGGCGAGCGCACAGTCGAGCTGACCGAAAAACCCACCTATGAAGAAGAAACCGTATGGCCGGTACGCAGCGACCCGCACTCAAGTTTTGCCTACGGCTTTGAACTGGGCAATCTGCGTCTGTGCCGTCAAGTATTGATGTTTCATCACTTCCCCGACGAATTGGGTGAGGCGCCAATGCTGGTGCAGCGCCTGCTGCTGAACTATGAAACCAGCCCACTGAGTTACAACTGCCTGGTGGCAGCCCATCTCATCGCCTATGGTGATGATGGCGCAGCAGAGTTTCGCCCTCCTGTGGAGTTCACCTACTCAGCGTTTAAGCTGCAGGATCAGCACTTTACCGAGTTTGAGTCCATGCCCGGCCTCAATGATGGCCAGCAGTATCAACTGCTGGACCTTTATGGCGAAGGCATGCCCGGCGTGTTGTACCGAAGTGATGATAATTGGCTGTACCGCGAACCGATGCGCGCCGACTCGGGTGACACCAACCAAGTCAAATATGGCCCTTGGCAATCGTTGCCTACGCATCCAGTGGCTGACTCCAGCAAGCCGGTGCAGCAGTCACTGACCGATTTGACCGGCGACGGAAAACTGGACTGGATCGTAGCCCAGCCAGGCTTGAGCGGTTTTTTCACCCTCAACCCGGATCGCACATGGTCACGCTTTGCAACGTTCGCAGCATTCCCTCAGGAGTTCTTCCACCCGCAAGGGCAAATGGCCGATTTGATCGGTGCCGGACTCTCCGATCTGGCACTGATCGGCACGCGCAGCGTGCGCCTGTATGCCAATCGCCGCGAAGCAGGTTTTAGCGCTGCACTGGACGTGCCCCACCCGCTGCCAGACGACCATCTGCCCTTGCTCAGTGACAGCCGAACCGAAGTCGTAGCATTCAGCGACCTGCTGGGCAGCGGCCAACAACACTTGGTACGTATTCGCCACAATGAGGTGCGCTGCTGGCCGAATCTGGGTCGGGGTAACTTTGGCAAAGGCTTCTTGCTGCCTTGCCCGCAGTTTGCGCAGTACGCAGACTTTGACGCATCCCGTGTATTACTGGCCGATCTGGATGGCAGCGGTGCGGCCGATATTCTGTACCTGAACTCGCAAACGATCGATATCTATATGAACCAATGCGGTAACGCTTTTGCTGCCAGGCAAAGCGTGCCCTGGCCCGAAGGCGTTCGTTACGACAATACCTGCCAGCTCAGTACCGCAGACCTGCAAGGGCTGGGTTGTTCGAGCCTGATTTTTACATCACCGCACATGTCACCACGCCATTGGCGTTGCGACTTTGTACAGGCCAAGCCGTACATGCTTGTTGAAACCAATAACAACATGGGGGCAACAGGCACTGTCAGATATCGCAGTTCGGCCCAGGAGTGGCTGGACGAAAAGCAATCACTGCTTGCCGCTCAAAAGCCTGCCGTTTGCTACCTGCCGTTTCCGATGCACGTGGTGGCTCAGCAAACTCAACTCGACGAGATTACCGGCAATCGCCTGACTCAACACTTCCAGTATCGTCAGGGCTTCTACGACGGTCTTGAGCGAGAAGTCCGCGGTTTTGGTCTGCTGATCCAAACTGATACCGAAGCTGCCGAAAACGCAAACACACCGGTAGGCTATACCGCCCCGACACTGACCAAAACCTGGTTCCACACCGGCCGCTACCCCGAGCTTGCGCCAGAAGGTTATGACCTGCGGGACACTAAGGCTCAACCCTTAGGCCCTACCCTGCTGAGCCGTTACAAGGCTGAAAACATCGGTGGGGGTGAAACTCGGCACCATGACAACCTTGTTCTCGCGCCTACGCAGACCCAATTGCGCGAAGTGGCACGAACCCTTAGCGGCTCCCCCCTTCGCGTAGAAGTCTTTGGTCTGGAAGATGCCGACGGTCATAACGTGCTGTATTCGGTGCAACACAATCGATACCTGGTCCGTGAGCTAATGGCCCAGGACCTAGAACACCGTCAGCCCTACGCGGCAATGCTGGTGTTGCCGCTGGAATCCATCAGCTACCAGTACGACAGCGTTACCAACCAAATCGAAGATTTTGATCCGCTCTGCAAGCACAGCGTAGGACTGAGTTGGGATGCCTATGGCAGCTCGACTCACGCCGTTGTAGTCGATTATGCACGGCGCAAAACGTCTGCCAGCGTGCCTCCGTTCATCGACGAACATCAACAACGGTGGTGGCAGGCAGCGCACGATGAGGCCCAGCAGTCTTATTACTTGAGCGAAAGCCGGGCCCAGGCGATCAACCTGACGACCCGTAAAGCCTGGCGTCTTGGCTTGCCCTACCGGACGCGCACTAATGCCCTGGTGCTCCCTGCAAGCGAACTGTCCCCCGAAACGCTGGGTTACGAAACGCTATTGGATACCCTGGCAGGGCCGCTCAGGCCACGACAAGAACGCGTGCTGACAGGGCAAGCCGTCCAGCATTACAAAGGTGGTCAAGCCACACTGACGGCACTCGCCGACTTCACTGAAACGGCGGAGCTGGATGAAACCGCGCTGGCCGCCTATGACCGTGTATTTACCAAGCGTGCTGATCTTTATCAGCGCCTCGAAGAGCTGGGTTATGTACGCATGGCGGTTTTTTTACCCAACGATGGAGAGGCGCTGTGGGCCGTCAGACGCGGATTCGCGAGCTACGGCACGGCGGCCCAGTTTTACAACATCCTGCAATTTCGGCCCACCCTCAGTCATGGTCTGACAACCGTCACCTATGACCCGTACTTCCTGGCGCCGCTCAGTGTCACCACTCCGGATGGCTGTAGCACCGTGGCTACCTATGACTACCGAACCCTGCAAGCGTGGCGCATCGTCGACCCTAACCAAAATACCCAAGAGGCCATTTTTGACGCGTTCGGGCAACTGCGGGCGAGCAGCTTCTACGGGACCGAACGCGGGGAAGCGATCGGATTTGATCCGATCAGCAGTTTTGAAACGAGCATCAAAGATCCGGGGGCGGCCATCGAAAGCCCTGAAGACGCGATTAAAAACGCCGCATCGGTGAGTGTCTACGACGCGTTTAGCTGGATGGGCCGTGTGCCCGACACCTTGCGTAATGACAAGGCCTGGATGCGCAAGCATGTGGCCTCAGGTGACGTCATACCCTCCGGGCATCTGTGTGCCAAGGCTCGGGCCCGCGCCATGACCCACCCGGAGTTGGCGCTCCTGGCTCAGGCGGTCCGGCGCGAGCCGGTACACAGCGCCGTGCTGGTGGCAGATCGTTACCCTGGAGATGCCGCTCAACAAATCCGCATCAGCCTGGCGAGCTTCGACGGTTTTGGCCGCCCCCTGCAAAGCAAACAGAAAGTCGAGAATGGCTATGCCTTTGCGGTCGACGATGAAGGCAACCTGATCATCGAAAACGGTAAACCGGTCCAGGTACAGGACGTACCGCGATGGCGGGTCAGTGAGCGGGTGGAATACAACAACAAAGGCCTGGCGATTCGTACGTATCAGCCTTACTTCGCGGATAAACATCGCTATATCAACGATGAGTCCTTTCGTGAGTTCGGTTACAGCAATCTCCAGTTCTACGACTCACTGGGGCGGCCGACGGACACCTTCACTGCCAGAGGCGGATGGCGCCGCCAAACCTACCTGACGTGGTACACCATCAGCGAAGATGAAAATGACCTGGACCAAGAGGTGCCGCCAGCACCGTTGAAGGCGACATTACTGGCACAGTTGCGAAACCGTCGTGAATGACGACTGAATGGCCCCAGGTTTTCTAAACACCCGACAAGAAACTACGGTGTAATTTTTATTGAACCTCAAACAACAACATCTCAGGACAATAGAACATTCGAAGGCAACCTTGATCGTGTCTTTGAGGCAGTTGAGGCCTATCGTCCGCAGATAGCACAGGTACACGCAATACATTGTCGGGCAGTGTTCAATAGGGATCGCCAACGTATTAATAAATAATCTGCTGGCGGGTCTGTATCCAGGGTTGCTTAAGGTGTTGACCTGATCGAAAGCCAGAGCGAACCTAAGCCTCGCCGAACAAGGCCGAAAACGGCGGGCAACCGGGGCGCATATCGCCTCATCCCGCGCCTGCGACACTGCGTGAACACTTGGGATTGAAGCGTCCGGCCAACCGGGATGCAGGGTCTCTACCTTCTCAACACGAGACTTTTCGATGACTTATACCGCAGCCGAAAACCGCTATGAATCCATTCCTTATCGCCGCGTAGGCCGCAGCGGCCTGGTGTTGCCAGCCCTGTCCCTGGGGCTGTGGCACAACTTTGGCGACAGCACGCCCATCGACACCCAGCGCGCCCTGCTGCGCACCGCCTTCGACCTGGGCATCAACCACTTTGACCTCGCCAACAACTACGGCCCGCCGTATGGCAGTGCCGAGATCAACTTTGGCCGTTTGCTGCGCGAAGACTTCAAGCACTACCGCGACGAGCTGATCATCTCCAGCAAAGCCGGCTGGGACATGTGGCCCGGCCCTTACGGCCAGGGCGGCGGCTCACGCAAGTACGTGCTCGCCAGCCTTGACCAGAGCCTGCAGCGCCTGGGCCTGGACTACGTCGATATTTTCTACTCGCACCGCTTCGATCCGGACACCCCGCTGGAAGAAACCGCCAGCGCTCTGGCCACAGCCGTACAACAAGGCAAGGCGCTGTATATCGGGATTTCGTCGTACTCCGGGGTCAAAACCCGTGAAATCGCGGCGCTGCTCAAAGAGTGGAAAGTACCGCTGCTGATCCACCAACCGGCGTACAACCTGTTGAATCGCTGGGTGGAAAAAGACCTGCTGGACACCACCGAGGAACTCGGCACCGGGGTGATTGCCTTCACCCCGCTGGCGCAGGGTTTACTGACGGACAAATACCTCAATGGCATTCCGGCTGATGCGCGGGTCAATCGCCCGGGTGGTGGTTCGTTGCAGAGCAAGCACTTGTCTGAAAGCAACATTGCCCATGTACGCGCGCTCAACGAGATCGCCAAACGCCGCGGTCAGAGCCTGGCCCAACTGGCACTGGCCTGGACCCTGCGTGACCCGCGCGTGACCTCGGCACTGATTGGCGCAAGCCGCCCCGAGCAAATTGTCGAAAACGTCGGTGCGTTGCAGAACCTGGCGTTCAGCGCAGAAGAACTGGCCGAAATCGACCGCTTTGCCCAGGAAGGCGGGATCAACCTATGGGAAAAACCATCAACGGCTGAATAACCCAGCCTCACCTGGAGCGAGCTTGCCTCGCGATCTTTTGATCTTCTAAAAAGATCGCGAGACAAGCTCGCTCCTACACCTGCATTACAACGCCAACCGCGCCGCCAACGCCTTGGCCTGCAAGGCCACATCGGTCACGGCGGTACTTTCCCACCATTCGCCACGCAACGGCGGGCCCATGGCAAACAGGCGTTTCGCCGGTTCCGACTGTGCATTGAGCACAGCCCCTGACGGATCAGCAGCAATACCCAGGCCCAGGTTGCCTGCACGAATCAACCCCCGCTCCAACAACTGACGCGGCAAGGCTTTATCGACCCGACGCCAGTCGTATTCAATGCCGGTGGAATTGATCAGGCCATCCCCTTCAACCACCCTCACCTGCGCCTGCCCACGATAGCGCAGGTGAACCCGTGGACGTCCGTCAGCGCTGACCTCCACGCCCTGCAGTGACGCGGCATTGATGGTCAACCGCCCTTCCCCCAGCAACTGCTCCAGCAAGGCATTACCCTGTGGCGGCGAACGGTGGTGATGGCTTTCCCACCACGGCCGCACATGGCGCACAAACTGGCGACGCTGAACATCACTGGCCTGGCTCCACAACCGACCGATATGCACGCGCACGGTGTCCAGCGGCGCCTGCCAGTCAATGCCCGCCGCCTCGGCCAGCTCACACTGGCGACGCAACGCCCGGAGCAATTGCAACGGGCTGCGAATCTCCGGGTCCTGAGTCAAAAAGTCTTCCCAGGCCGGTGGCTGACGCCGCACGTGCGGCAACAGGCCGTGCCGTGAAAATACCTCGATGGAGCCGCGATGCCCGGCCCGATTCAACGACTCAAGCGCATCGACCATGGTCAGCCCGGAGCCAATGATCAGCACCCGTGCATCCACCGGCAAATCGCGCAATGCCTGAACATCCCAAGGGTCCAGCGCGGCCGCGTTAAGGCCGCTGGACTGGCGCTGCGCCGTACGCGCGGCCGGGAACATGCCGGTGGCCAACACAGCCACCGCCGCCTGCAACTGACGCCCGTCCTTGAGGGTCACCTGAACCCGGTTTTGCTCGGTTTGCAGGTCGATGGCTTCGTCACGCACATGGGTCAGGCTTGAGCCTTGCGCCGAACCGGTGGCCAGCGCTTCGGCCAGCCTCTGCTGGGCATACTGGCCAAACAGCCCGCGTGGCGGGAACAGGTGCTCGACCGGCACATTCTGCAACGCCGACTCAGGCCAGCCGCCGCTTGCAATATGCGCGTTGAGCCAGCGCGTCAGATCATCGGCATCGTCCGGGTCAATGCTCATGCGCGCCGCATTGCCGTTCAGGGTATGCCCCAGTTCAGTGGCACTGTAAGCCTCGCCCCGCCCCAGTTCGACCCGCGGCTCGACCAGCACGATATTCCGGGCACCCGGCAAACGCAGCAATTGCATGGCCAGCAAGGTGCCGCTCAGGCCACCGCCAACAATCAACACATCGGCCTCGCGGATGGCAGACGTTGCCTGTCCGCCTTGTGGCTCACTCATGGGTATTCTCTCTTTTGAAAACAGCTCATCACGCACGTTCTTTTTCACGCGCCCGGTTCAGTTCGCCGAGGTTACGGTAGCCGGCACCGGGGTGCCAATCCGCCAGTTTCGGGCCCTCGCCAAACAGTTTCTCGCGCAATGTACCCGGCGCATATTCCTTTTTGTACACCCCGCGCTTTTGCAACTCCGGTACCAGCAACTCCACCGCGTCGATAAAGGTTTCGTGGGTCACGGCATAAGCCAGGTTGAACCCGTCGACGTCGGTCTCGGCCACCCACTCTTCAAGCAGGTCGGCCACGGTTTCCGGGCCGCCGACAAACAACGGGCCAAAACCACCGATACCCACCCAGTCGGCCAGCGCATTTGGCGTCCAGATCGTGTTCGGATCGGCAGTCGAGAAGGTTTCCACTGCCGACTGGATGGCGTTGGTGTGCACATGCTTGAGCGGCTCGTCAGGTTTGAACTGACTGAAGTCGATGCCGGTCCAGCCCGAAATCAAGGCCATCGCCCCTTCGTAGCTGACGTAGCTTTTGTACTCTTCGAACTTGGCTTTGGCCTTGGCGTCGGTCTCGCCGACGATCACCGTTTGCAGGTTGAAAATCAGGATTTTCGACGGATCACGGCCCGCCTCGGCAGCACGACGGCGAATATCGGCCACGGTCTTTTTCAACAAGGCCTTGGACGGCGATGCCACAAACACGCACTCGGCATGTTCAGCGGCAAATTGCTTGCCACGGCTGGAGGCTCCGGCCTGGTACAACACCGGCGTACGCTGCGGCGATGGCTCACAAAGGTGAATGCCAGGCACCTGGAAGTGCTCGCCGACATGCTGGATCTCATGAATCTTGCTCGGATCACTGAACACCCGGCGCTCACGGTCACGCAGGATAGCGCCGTCTTCCCAGCTGCCTTCCCAGAGTTTGTAGCAAACTTCCAGGTATTCCTCAGCGAAGTCGTAGCGCGAGTCGTGGGCTGTCTGGGTTTTTTGCCCGAGATTTTTGGCGCCGCTTTCCAGGTACGAGGTCACGATGTTCCAGCCAGCACGGCCCTTGGTCAGGTGATCAAGCGTGGACAGACGACGGGCGAACGGGTACGGGTGCTCAAACGACAACGACGCAGTCAGGCCAAAACCCAAATGCTCAGTGACCATCGCCATGGGTGGAATCAGTTGCAGCGGGTCATTGACCGGCACTTGCGCCGCCTGACGAATCGCCGCCTCGCCGTTGCCGCGATAAACATCGTAAATGCCCAGCACGTCGGCGATAAACAAGCCGTCAAACTTGCCGCGTTCGAGGATTTTTGCCAGATCGGTCCAGTATTCCAGGTCTTTGTATTGCCACGAACGATCACGCGGGTGCGCCCACAGGCCGGGCGACTGGTGGCCCACACAGTTCATGTCGAAAGCGTTGAGACGAATTTCACGGGACATCTGTTTACTCCTGAAGCTGAGGCGGTATGACGCCGTTCAAACGGTAGTTACCAATAATCCGGGCCTGCCAGCGCAAGGGTTCGCGGCCTTCCAGAGAAGGCGACGGCGAACGGCTGCCGGTAAGCTCTTGCTGCACGTTGCCCACCGCCTGCAATGCTTCGGCGCTGGCGAGCACGGCTTCGGCCGTCGCCACCAGGATCTCGGCAGCCGGGCCAACAAAGTGTTGCGCGCGCTGATAGAGGGCCTCGGCCACGTCGAGGCGAATGTTCAGGTCGCCAAACTTGCCGATGATGTACGGGTCGTCCACGGCCTTGCTTAAGCCGCTGAGCGCCCACGGTTGAGCCTGTTCGCGAACGAATGTGAGGGTCTGCTCCAGGCCTTGGCGGGCCAGACGCAAGTCTTCGGCCGCTGCTGCAAGCTGGTTGGGCAAAGCGATTGCCGGGCTGTTCATGATGGTGAGTCCTCTATCAGTTCCAGGCATGGCGTGGAGGCAGGATGCCGTTGAGCAGGCGGTTGCCGATCAGGTGGTATTTCCAGCGCGCCGGGTCATGCAGGGTGTGAGTACGGGCGTTGCGCCAAAAGCGGTCTAGGTTGTGTTTGCCGAGCACCGAGCGTGTACCGGCCAGTTCGAACAGCTTGCTGCTGGCGAGCAAGGCGATCTCGGCCGAGAGCACTTTGGCCTGAGCCACGATCACCGAGGCTTCAGCCACGCTCTCTTCGCTGGGCGAGCGCAGCGCGTGATCAATGGCCCGCCCGGCCTTGGCCAGAATCGCGTCGGTGCCGTGCAGGCGCCATTGCAAATCGCCAATGGCGGCAATCGTGTAAGGGTCTTGCCAGCCGTGATCCAGTTGGCTGTCGACCCACGGGCGGGACAACCGCGCATGAATCAGCGCCTGTTCAAAGGCGCCATGGGCGATGCCGGTGTCCACTGCCGCCTGAATGATTTGCGAGATCGGACCGTCTGCCGTGGGCTCTTCAAAGGCTTTATACGCCGGGATCACGGCGCTCAATGGCACGCGCACGCCTGCCAGCACAGCACCACCACTGGCGGTGGTGCGTTGGCCGAAACCGTCCCAACTGTCGATGATGGTCAGCCCCGGATTGTCGCGCTCAACGAAGGCGATAAAGGGACGATTCTGTTCATCCACGCCCACCGCCGGGACGATATGGGCGAACAGTGCGCCAGTGCAGTAAAACTTCTCACCGTCGACCACCGCATGCTCGTCTTCAAAGCGGATCCGGGTCTGAAAGGCGCCGACATTCTTGCTCTTGGATTCTGAAAAGGCGTTGCCGAAACGCCAGCCCTCCAGGGCTTTGCCGTAGTAGTAACGCTTCTGCTCTTCGCTGCCGGTGTGCAGCAGGATATCCAGCACGCCCAAATGGTTTTGCGGGATTTGCCCCAATGATGAGTCGGCAGCCGAAATGATCTTGATCACCTCGGCAACGGTGACATACGACACCCCGGCCCCGCCGTAGGCCTTAGGCACCGTAATGCCCCACAGGCCACTGGCGGCAAACAGATCCAGCTCGGCCACCGGCAAACGCCGGTCCCGGTCACGCACCGAGGCTTCTTCAGCAAAACGCACCGCCAGGGCTTTGGCGATCTCGATGGCCTCGGCATCCGAGGCGATCACATGGGCCTTGGCAGGGGGTGATACAGAAATGCTCATGGGCAGACTCCAATCCAGTGGAAAACACTGAAGTCCCCATTGCACAGGTCGTGCCGTTTTTAAATATCGTTATAAATCATATAGTTAGTAAATTTAATGCTGAGCAAATAACAACAACTCACGTGCAATCTGTCCACTTGCTGTTGGCTAAGCAACAGTTGCGATAGCAACACATACCTGTAGGAGTTGCCGCCCCGTCTACGACGCCGCGCTGTCGCGCAGCAAACAGGCCACCGAATATCTTCAGCATCCCCCAATCGGTTCCCTCTCCTTCGGGAGTGTATGGACCGGGGACATAGCGAACACAATGTTCGGAGACATCGCGAACACTTTTAATAGGACACATTGACCCCTTAGGAGGTGTGATGTGTCCTGGAAAGAGGTGTCCGCAGTGGATCTTCGTCTCGAATTCGTCGCCTTGGCTTTGGCTGAGGGCGCTAACATCAAAGCATTGTGCGAGCACTTCAATATCGGCCGCACCACTGCTTATAAATGGCTCAAGCGTTTCCAATGTGAGGGTAAAGACGGGCTGATAAATCGGTCCCGTCGACCCCACAGTTCGCCTAATCGAACTGCTCACGAGTCTGAGAAGCAGATACTGGCGCTTAATATCGAGCACACCGGCTGGGGGGCGCGCAAGATCAAGGGATGCCTTGAGCGGCGCGGCAACAACATGCCTGCAGCCAGTACGGTTCATGCCATTCTCAAGCGTAATGAGCGCATCGACCCTCATGCAGGTCTAGTCAAACCATTCATCAGATTTGAACACGAGCAGCCCAATGATCTGTGGCAAATGGACTTTAAAGGCCATGTGCCCATGCGTACGGGTCGCTGCCATCCATTGACACTTCTGGATGACCACTCGCGTTTCTTTTTAACTATCGCCGCCTGTGGCAACGAGCAGCGCAGTACCGTACAGGCCCATTTGATCAATGCGTTTCGCCATTACGGGCTACCTGAGCGCATGACGATGGACAACGGGGCGCCGTGGGGCGACGAGCCTGATGCGTATACAGGGCTGGAAATCTGGATCATGCGTCAGGGCGTAAGGGTGAGCCACTCACGCCCCTACCACCCTCAAACGCAGGGCAAGCTGGAAAGACAGCATCGCAGCATGATCAGGGAGGTTTTTAAGGGCTTGTGTCTGATTGACCTGCCCAGCGCGCAGTTCACGCTGGATGAATGGCGCAAGATCTACAACTACGAGCGCCCGCACGGTGGCATAGGCATGCAGGTACCAGCGTCTCGCTATACGCCCAGCGCACGGGAGTATCAGGAGGTGCTACCTGCCATCGAGTACGGTGCTGAGCTTCATGTGCGAAAGGTGCAGGCTAAAGGTGAGATCTACTGGCAGGGTCAGCCCTGGAGGCTCGGTAAAGGCTTTAAAGGCGAGCGTGTAGGTGTACAAGAGGGTATTGAAGATGGGCAATACGATGTCTTCTGGGGAAGCCATCGTATTGCGCAAATTGACAGAGTGACCGGGGTTGTAATATCAGGGAAAAAGCTTCGTTAACTGTTCGCTATGTCTCCGAACAAAGTGTTCGCTATGTCCCCGGTCCATACAGGGAGAGGGCTAGGGTGAGGGGGCTTTGGCTTTTATGTACATATCCATTGCTGCGGCAACGGCCACTTAGGGTTCCGGCCTTACGCCGTGCCACTTTGAAAAGCGCAAAGTGGCCAAACGCTTTTTGCCCCTACCCCTCGGTGCCTCGCTGAGGCTCGGCATGCCCTCACCACAGGCTTTGCTCCGAGGGCCGCCGCGATCGGCCATCCCTGGCCGTGTCGCGGCTAACCCGGCGTCCTGCCGGGTTACCCTCTGCGCAAAACCTGCGCTCGGCCAGCGTGGTTTAAGGGGGCCTCTTAGATCAAGATCAAAAACCAGATCAAGATCAACAGATCGCGAGCAAGCTCGCTCCTACAGGGGGGAGCGGTGCTGTTGGATTGGCGTACAACGTGTTAATCCACTGTTGCAAAGCCAACAGTTGAGCTGACAAAAAAGCACCAAACGCCCGAATTATCGGCTTGCGATTTAACGGCACAGAGTGTGCAACGGGCATGCCAATGACCTTTATTTATGCAGGAGCATTGTCATGAGTCAAAACCCTCTGTCCGTCGGCACCGACTACGAAACGCTGGCCAATCGTTTTCGCCCACTGTTCCGGCAAATCGCCGCCGGGACGGTAGAGCGCGAGCAGGCGCGCGACCTGCCTTTTGAGCCGATTCGCTGGCTGAAAGAGGCCGGGTTTGGCGCCGTGCGGGTGCCCGTGGAGTTCGGCGGCGCGGGGGCTTCAATCAGCCAGCTGTTCCAGTTGCTGATCGAACTGGCTGAGGCCGACTCGAACATTGTGCAATCGCTGCGTGGCCATTTTGCCTTTGTCGAAGACCGTCTCAATGCTCCGCCAAGCCCGGCGCGGAATGCCTGGTTTGCGCGTTTTGTAACGGGGGATCTGGTGGGCAACGGCTGGACCGAAATCGGCGCAGTTAAAATCGGTGAGGTCATCACCAAAGTGCGCCCGGAAGGCGAGAATTTTGTGCTCAACGGCGCCAAGTATTACAGCACCGGCAGCATTTTTGCCGACTGGGTGGACGTCTACGCGCAGCGCTCGGACAACGGCGCCGATGTGATTGCCATCGTCGACGCCCGTCACTCGGGCGTCAGCCACAGCGATGACTGGGACGGCTTTGGCCAGCGCACCACAGGCAGCGGCACGTCGCTGTATGTCGAGGTACCGCTGAGCGCCGAGCAGGTGATCCCGTTCGAAACCCGCTTCAAATACCAGACCGCGTTTTATCAGTTGGTCTTGCTGGCGGTGCTGGCCGGGATTGGCCGTGCCGTGGAGCGCGATGTGGCCCATGAAGTGCGCACCCGCAAGCGCGTGTTCAGCCAGGGCTCTGCCGATACCACCCACGGCGACCCGCAAATACAGCAGGTGGTGGGGCAAATCTCGGCACAGGTCTACGCCGCCGAAGCGGCCACCCTGCGCTCGGCCGAACCGCTGCAGCGCGCTTACCTTGCGCGTTTTGCCAACGATGCCGAAGCCGAACGTCAGGCCAATATCGACGCCGAAATTGAAACGTCCAAGGCTCAAGTCGTGGTCTCGGAACTGGTACTGCGGGCAACCACCGACCTGTTCAATGCGCTGGGTGCCTCGGGGGTCAGCATCAACAAGTCGCTGGACCGTCACTGGCGTAATGCCCGCACCGCCGCTTCGCATAACCCGTGGATCTTCAAGGCGCGGATCATCGGCGACTGGGTGGTCAACGGCATCGAACCCAAATACGTCTGGCAGATCGGCAACAGCGTAAAAAGCTAAAAGACGTAGTCGGTGACGAGGCACGAGGCTGCGATGCGGGCCGCAGGACCGCCGTCAGAGGGGTCGCTTCGCAACCCATCGCAGCCTCGTGCCTCGGCAGCGACTACAGGTTTTTTCACAGCTCAAGCGTGGGTCAAATACCAGCGCCAGTCCTGCTCACCCACTTCAGCGTTGAACAGCCGGTACTCCTGCCACTTGATCGCCAGGTAGACCTTGATAAACCCCTCCCCCAACGCTTCCCGTGCCCAGCTTGAATGCTCCAGTGCCAACAGCGCAGTGAGCCAGTCGGTGGGTAGAAAGTCGGTCGCCTGCTCATAGCCATTACCCACAATCGGCGCCCCGGGATCGATCTGCTGACGGATGCCGAGATGGATCCCCGCCAGCAACGCAGCCGCCGCCAGATACGGGTTGGCGTCGGCGCCGCAGATGCGATGTTCGATGTGCCGACTCTGCGCAGGGCCACCGGGCACGCGAAAGGACACGGTGCGGTTGTTCACCCCCCAACTCTTGGCCAGCGGCGCATAACTGCTGGCCTGAAAGCGCCGGTACGAGTTGGCGTGAGGGCAAAAGATCGCCAGTGAATCCGTCAGGGTGTGCATCATCCCGCCGATGGAATGGCGCAGCAGCGGCGTACCGTGCGGGTCATCACTGGCGTAGAGGTTATGCCCCTGTTCATCGGCAAGGCTTACGTGCAGGTGCAAACCGCTGCCCGCCTGATCGCTGAACGGCTTGGCCATAAAACAGGCCTGTAGCCCGTGCTTGTTGGCCACCCCTTTGACCAATCGCTTGTAGCGCACGCCTTCATCAATGGCCTGCAGTGCGTCGAAACGATGCTCAAGGGTCAGCTCGACCTGACCGGGCGCGTACTCGGAAATTGCCGTGCGCACCGGCAAGCCTTGCGCTTCGCAGGCGGCATACAGGTCGTCCAGAAAAGGCTGTAGCTGCTCAAGCTCGTAAATCCCGTACACCTGCGGCGCCTGCGGGCGCACGCCATTGGCTTGCAGTGCCGGTTGCGGGCGGCCATTGGCGTCACGTTGGCGGTCGAGCAAATAAAACTCCAGCTCAACCGCCATCACCGGGTGATAGCCGTCGGCCTTGAGCCGGTCAATGGTCTGCGCAAGCACATGCCGGGGATCGGCCGGGGCTGCTGGCAAGCCCTGTTCGGGGTGCATGCTCACCTGCAACTGGCCGGTCGGCGTGGTGCGCCAGGGTTGTACGGTCAGACTTCCGGGCAACGGGTACGTCCAGCAATCTGCGTCGGCCACGTCCCAGACCAGCCCGGTGCCTTCAACGTCTTCACCCTGGAGGGTCAACGCCAGAATCGAACTGGGCAGCGGTCGTCCGTTGTCGTAAATGGCCAGCAGCTCATCGCGATGCAGCAACTTGCCACGCGGCACGCCGTTGGCGTCGATCAGAAACAGCTCGATGCTGCGCACCTGCGGGTTGGCAGCCAAAAAGGCTTCAGCTTCTTTTCTATCGGCAAACTGCATTTCAAACCTCTTGAGTAGCGACGCGGGCACCCGGCAGCGCCAGCAAGGTGCTTAGCGCTTGATCCAGTTCGCCAATTAAACGTTCGACGTCCGCCGCGCTGGTGGACGGGCAGCACAGGGTCATGTTGTGGAACGGCGTGATGAGGATCCCGCGGTTGATCAGGTACAGGTGCAAGGCCATTTGCAGGCTGTCATGGAACGCCGCCTCGGCTTGCGCGCCGGTTTTGGGGGGCGCGGCACAGAACTGGAACTCGCAGCGTGCGCCCAACTCCGTCACCGACCACTGCAGGCCATGCTGTTTAAACACTCCCCGCAGCCCTTGGGCCAGATCGGCTGCCAGCGACAAGATGTGCTGGTAGGCCTGTTCGGTCATGACTTCCTGCAAATTGGCGCGCATGCAATGCATGGCCAGGGCATTGGCTGACAGGGTGGTGCCCATGCCGCTGTGGCCATGCCCGGTGCTGTGTTCAGTTTTTTTCTGTTGCACGGCCTGCATCCCCGTCGCGACTTCTTGGGTAAACCCGAATACCGCGCAGGGCACGCCGCCTGCAATCGGTTTGCCGACCACAAAAAAGTCCGGCTGCAAGTCCCACAGGCGGGTACAACCGCCCATGCCGGTGGAGATGGTGTGGGTTTCATCGATGATCAGCAGGCTGCCATAGCGGCGCGTCAGTTCGCGGCACTTTTGCATAAAGCCGTCTGCGGGCAGGACCATGCCGATATTGGTCATCGCCGGTTCGCACAACAGCGCGCAGACATCGCCCTGCGCCAACGCCGCCTCAAGCGCGTCGACGTCATTGAACGGGATCGACCGGCTGTACTGGGTCAGGTCATAGGCCTGGCCGACCAGACCGGAACGATGCACCGTGGCGCCCTCGCGATTGCGCACCATCACGTCATCCACGGTGCCGTGGTAGCAGCCGTCGAACACCAGCAGTGTCTTGCGTTGGCTGATCGCCCTCGCCCAGCGCACCACGTAGCGGTTGGCATCGGTGGCCGTGGCGGTCACCTGCCAAAACGGCAAGCCAAAGCGCTCGGCAAGCAATTCGCCGCAGACCACTGCATCTTCGCCGGGGAGCATCGTGGTCAGGCCGCTGTGGGCTTGCTCGATCATGGCGCGGGCAATCGGCTCGGGGGAATGCCCGAACATGCTGCCGGTATCGCCCAGGCAAAAATCGACGTATTCATGACCGTCCACATCGGTGAAACGTGCGCCTTTGGCCTGCTGCACAAACAGCGGCGTAGGCATTGACCAGTCACTCATCCAGTGCATGGGCACGCCGTTATACAGGTTGGCCCGGGCCCGCTCTGCCAGCGCAATCGACTTGGGGTTGTTCTGGATAAAACGCTCGCGTTCGGCCGCTGCGAACGCTTCAACCGCTGATTCGCTAATTCCACTGATCGACATGCTTAAGTCCTTTTTGCTGCGTGTTGTTGTTAGTTGCCAGCCGAGAGGCCGCAATCGATGGCCAGGTCGGCGCCGGTAATCGAGCGCGCACCGGGCTGGCTCAAGAAAAACGCCAGTTCGGCTATTTCTTGCGCCTGAATAAAACGGGCACGCGCGCCCTGCGGGTACTTGTCCAGCAAGGCCCGGTAATAGCCTTGCGTATCGCCCTGGCCGTATTGCTCGGCCTGAAACCTGAGCATCGGGGTCTCGATATCGCCGGGGGAAATCGCGTTGCAACGCACGCCAAAGGGCGCCAAATCCAGCGCCAGGGTTTTGCTCAGCAACGTCACCCCGCCTTTACTGGCGCAATACGCGGCGGCGTTTTTATTGCCTTGGCGACCGGCATCGCTGGAAATATTCACGATGCTGCCTTCAGATTCTTTTAAATACGGGATGGCCGCAGCGCACATAAAAAAAGTGCCCTTGAGGTTCACATCCAGCACCAGATCAAAGTCTTCTTCGCTGCATTCCTCTACCGGGCCTTCACGCCAGACACCGGCGGCGTTGATCAGCACATCCAGGCGCCCCATAGCCGCCACCGCAGCGGCAACCACCGCTTTACACGCCGCAGGGCGGCGAATATCGGCTTGGTAGTCAACCTCTAAAGCCGCGAGATCGGTGGCGAATACCTTGCAGCCCTGCTTCTTAAAATGCTCAACCAGCGCCCGTCCGACGCCGCCTGCGGCACCGGTCACCAGCACTGAAATGGTGGACTCAGACATTCAGGGCGCCTTGTTTTCGATCAGACAGTTGCCGCCATCCACCACCAGCACTTCGCCGGTGATGTAGCTGGCCTCGGATGACGCCAAAAACGCCACAGCGCTGGCCACCTCTCGCGGGTCGCCTGCGCGGCCTATGGGCACGTAGCGTGCAGCTTCAGCTTCTTCTGGCGTGCTGGAGCCAGTGGCGATCCAGCCGGGGGCCACCGCATTGACGGTAATGCCATGGCTGGCCACTTCCAGGGCCAGCCCCATGTTCATCCCGAGCATCCCGGCCTTGGCCGCGCTGTAAGCCGACTCGCCAGGGTTGCTGCCGCGCGTGCCGGTGGTTGAGCTGACATTGACGATGCGCCCGTAGCCACGGGCTTTCATGCCCGGCAACACGGCGCGGGTGAGCAAAAAGGCGCTGGTCAGGTTGCGCGCCAGCGACAGGTTCCAGGTGTGCAAATCCATGCTTGCCAGTTCACTGAACGGTTCCGGGCTGCCTTGCATGGCCATGCCGGCGTTGTTCACCAGAATATCGATGCGCCCCCAGAGGCTTTCGGCCCACTGCCCCAACTCATGCACTTGGTGTTCATCGGTCAGGTCTGCGACCCGGCCGTGGGCGTCAAAGCCTTCTGCACGCAGCTCTGCGACCCGCTCAGCAATGCGCGCGCTGCTGGCAGTAATGATCAGCTTGACCCCGGCCGCCCCCAGCCTGCGGGCAATGGCCATACCGATGCCGCGTTCGCTACCGGCGCCACTGACGAGCGCGACGCGCCCCTGATCATTCGCGTTGAACATGCTGCGATCCACCTGCGGTTGTGATGGGACTGGAATTTAGGTTCATAAAGCTGATAAAAAAAGACGATTATCATCAACAAAACTGACAACCCATGGCCTTCACCAGCGAAACACTCAAGGTATTCCTTGCCGTCGTCGACAGCGGTTCGTTTTCTGCGGCAGCGCGTAAGCTCGGGCGCGTGCCCTCGGCGGTGAGCATGGCGGTGTCACAACTGGAGGCCGAACTGGACCTGGCGCTGTTCGACCGCTCGACCCGAAAAGCCATCCCCACACCCGCTGCCAGAGCATTGGAGCCGCAGGCCAGGCAGGTCGCCAGCCAATTGAACCTGCTCGATGCCCACGCCTTGCAACTGCATCAAGGGCTGGAGCAACGCTTTATCGTGGCCATGGCCCCAGAGCTGCAAACCGGGGTCTGGAGCCGCCCGCTGGCGACGCTGGCCAGGGAATTTCCCACCCTGGAAATCGAGATCCGTTCGGCTTCGCAGTCCCAGGCCATCCGCATGCTGCACGAGGGCACGGTGCAACTGGCGCTGGTTTTTGAGCGTCCGGGTATTGATGAGCGCGAAACCTTTCTCGAGGCCGGCAGCCAGTTGCTGGTGGCCGTGGTGTCGCCAGACCACCCGGCGGGTGGCGAGCAGAAAAGCCCGCTGCGTGAAGAAGAGCTGGTCAACACCCGGCAGATTATCGTCGCCACCGACGAGCCCACCGGCTCCGACCCGCGGGTGGTGCTGTCACGCCGCGTGTGGCTGAGCGACAGCTACCTGGCGACCCTTGATCTGGTACAAGCCGGGGTTGGCTGGGCGTGGTTACCGCGACCGTTGGTGCAACCCTTGATTGCAACCGGAGCCCTGACCGAGGTGGTGTTTGACAACATGGCCAGCCAGATGCGCTTGTGGGTCGATATTGTCTGGGTCAAAAACCGCCCGCTGGGATTAGGCGCCAGCCGCTACCTGGCGCTGATGCGCGAGATGGTCAACAGCGAACCGCGCCGCTCGTAGATCGGCACCACCGTCACCTGTACAAGCGAGCTTGCTCGCGATCTTTTGATCTAAGAGGCCCCGTTAAACCACGCTGGCCGAACGCAGGTGATGGTTTTACGGCTGAACGCAGCCGTTCGAAGCCTTCGTGCCTCGTCAGCGACTACAGTGGCCTGTTTGCTGCGCGGCAGCGCGGTGTTGTAGACGAGCCCCTTAAGTGCCTCGTTCGAAAATCGCGCCTTCGATGCCCAGCACTTCGCGGGTGTCGGCATAGATGCCCACGCCCTTCTCCCAGACTTTTTTGATCGCGCCATCCGCGCAGCGAATGCGATAGCTCAATTCAAACGGTTCACAACGCGTCAGGGCGTATTGCACTTCGCGCCAGACGTAGTCGGCGTCTTGTTCCAGGATCAAGCTGTTGTAGGTGAATTCATGGTTGTCCACCAGACGCTCCGGCGGGTAGCCGGTCAGGCGCATGCACCCGGCGCTGACAAATTCCATGGTCCAGTCGCGGTTGTTGCGCCCGCGATAAATTAACCCCGGCATGCTGTCGAGCAAGCTGGCACTGCTGCGCTGGCTGGCTTGCAGGGCAATCTCGCGGCGTTTGTGTGCGGTGACGTCGCCTGCCACCAGATAAAAGCCGCCAGGCCCACGCTTGAGGCTCACCTCCAGCCAGCGCAATTCGCCTGAGGGATGAACAAAGCGCAAGCGCTGGCTGAACGTGGTGGCCGGGCGCCGTTGCAGTTCCAGCAGGGCCTGGCGCCATAACGAGCGGTCTTCACGGTGTACGTAGTCGATCAGGTTGCGCTGCGCCGACGGCTGGTCCATCAACTCGACCCAGGCCTGGTTGAAATGAACGATTTGCCCGTTGTCGCGCAGCTCCAGCAGCGCCGCCGCAAAACCATCCATCAGCGCCCACGACGGCACCTGCGGCTGTGTTTCTCGTCGTTCCATCATTTAATGACGCTCCTCGGACCGGTTCGATGCACCGTTATGCACCCAGGCTGCCAGTTCGAGGCGTGAGTGCAGGCTGAGCTTTTGCAGCAGGTTCTTCACATAGATCTTCACCGTGCCGTCGCTTATCCCGAGTTTGCGGCCGATCTGTTTATTGCTCATGCCCGCCGCAATCAACGCCAGAGTCTGGCCTTCGCGCTCGGTCAGGTGACTTGTGTCCAACGGATCGCACACACTCACCGCCTCGTTTTGATCGGCAAGCAAAGCGATCAAAGTGGAATCCAGAACAATTGCGCCCTTGTTGCAATTGCGCATGTAGGCCAGCAAGGCATCGGGTTCGGTTTCTTTGAGCACATAACCGCTGGCGCCCAAGCGCAAGGCACTGAGCAACTCGCTACGGTCCATGGACGCGGTTAGCACCACGATCTGGCACTCCAGGCGCAACTGGCGCAGTTCGTCGAGCACTTGCAAGCCGCTCAGGCCGGGCATGTGCAAATCCAGCAGGACTTGCTGTGGTGCCAGGCTGACCGCCAGGTTGATGCCCTCGCGCCCACTGGCGGCCTGCCCGACCACTTCGAAGTCGTCACTGGCACTGAACAGCTGCGCCAGGCCCTTGCGAAACAGCGGATGATCATCGATCAGCAATAAGGTGGTGCTCTGCATCGAAACTCCCCTCTGGCACGTCTGGATGGCCGACCAGCGCAAGGTGCACACGCACCCCGTGCGGGCGGTTGGCGTCGATGCTCAAACGTGCGCCAATGCTGGCCGCCCGCTCGCGGATGATCGCCAGACCAAAATGGTTTTCTTCACCGGATGCAGGGCTCAGGCCGATGCCGTCGTCTTCGACCGACACCGATACCTCGCCGCCCTGGCTTTGCCGCAGTTCAATGCGCACATGCCGCGCGTGCGAGTGACGCACTGCATTGGCCAGCGCCTCGCGGATGATCTGCAGCACCTGCAATTCTGTTTCCGCGCTCAAGGCGTTGTCGGCCAGCCGGTTATCCAGCTCGAAGACGATGATGCAACGCCGGGAAAACTCTGCAACCGAGTCTGCCAGGGCCTGGCGCAACGAGCGCCCGTCCATGGTCAGGCGGGCGCTCGTGATCAGTTCGCGCACCTGGCGCTGTAACTGGCTCAAACCGCTGCGCAGTTCCTGGAGTACCGCGCCCGCCTGCTCAGGCATGTTGATTTGCGCGTGCAGCACCCGCGCCTGAAACGACAGATAACCCAACTGCTGGGCCACGGAGTCGTGCAGCTCGCGGGCCAGAGCCGCGTGCTGCGAGGTGGCCTGCTTGCGCTGTTGCTCCCGGCTGTAGCCGCGCACGCGCAGGGTGACGCTGACCCCCTGGGCAACTTCGTTCAACAACTGGCGCCAACTGCCATCGGCCGCCCGCGGGGTGTCCAGCAACAGCCAGCCTGATGGCACATCGGCGGCGGCCGCCGTGGCGCACAACAGCCGCTGCACGCCACGCCGCCGACACGGGGCGCAGGCATGCGCGGTGTCAGTAGCCGGATGATCAAGCAAGGGGCAACCGGCCACTGCCGGGCAACGCTTGAGCACACCGCAGTGCGCAGTCTGCGGCCCCTCCTCGGCGAGCATCAAATCAAGTCTGGCCATCGGCAGCAGTGCTTCAAAACGGTCCAAAAAATCGCTCACGGCACTGTCCACGTGCAACTGACTCAAGGGCAGTTCGATCAGCAGCTTGCGCACGCTACTTGCCTGTTCAGGGCGGACACGCCCCAACCAGAGCGGCCACCATCGCGATCGTGTTTGCACTCTCGTTAACTCCCTGTGAACCCACGCAAACACGAGCAACTTCCGTGCCCCTGAGGCCCGCCACGCTTGGCTTATCTCCAAAGAGGTAGCCCTTTGGCCAGATTGAGAAGATTTTCCCCTTAGGAAACTATCTTCCCCAACAGGAAACACAAAACGCCACTTTCGCCCTGTTTACCGGGGTGGATCAGCCAGGACAGCCCACATGACGGATAGCCTCAATGCCGCCCTCGAGCAACGCCACAGCCTGCCGCGCTATCAGGCAGCGCCCCTTGGCGCCAATGCCCGCCAGCACCTCGTGGTCATGCAAAGCACCGCAGCCAGCGCGCCCTTTGTCAGCGAACTGGACCCGGCTCAGGTGTTGAACGCCGAGCACCCGGACTTTGCCCGACGCCTGCAACAGCTTCTGGGCAGCGCCACGGTGGGCAGCCACCTCTACGTGATGGGCGACGAAGCGTTTATGTGGCGCATCCACGGCCTGGCCCGCGACGCCGGGCTCGAAGAACAGGAAATCGACCTCAGCCACACCCTCAGCGGCCCGCGCCAGGTGTATTGCGTGCATTGCGGCCTGCTCCAGGCCGCCTCGCCCATCGCGCAACTGGCGTGCCTGGGCTGTGACGTCGAGCTGGAAGTGCGCGAGCATTTTTCCCGGCGCCTGGGCGCCTACATCGGCGTGTGCCGCAACCCGGACCAACCGTATGCAGGAGCGCACTCATGAGCCGCCCGCTTCAGGTGCAGGTCAGCGCCACGCGGATGCTCACCGAAGCCGTGCGCGAGTTCACCTTCACGCCGTGCTCGGGCCACTTGCCCGCGTTCTCCCCCGGCAGCCATGTGCAAGTCCATTTACCGTTGGCCGCAGGCACGTTGCGCAATGCCTATTCGCTGACCAGCGATCCGGCCGACAACCGCCATTACCGGATTGCCGTGCGCCTGCAAGAACACTCACGTGGCGGCTCGCGTTTTCTGCACCGCGAGGTGCAGGTGGGCGACACCCTGCAACTGTCGGCCCCGGCCAACCTGTTTGCCCTGCACTCGACCGCCAGCCTGCACATATTGATTGCAGGTGGCATCGGTATCACCCCGTTCATGGCCTATATCGCGGCCCTGGAGCAGCGCCAGGCAAACTTCGAATTGCACTATGTGTATCGCCAGGGCCAGAGCGATGCCTATATCGACGAATTGCAACAGCGCCTTGGCACGCGCCTGCACACCTATAACCAACGACCCGACCTGAACCACATCCTGCGCGAGCGACCGCTGGGCAGCCACGTTTACAGCTGCGGCCCACAACCCTTGCTCGATGCCGTTCGCCAGCAGGCTAACGCCCTCGGTTGGCCCGCACAGCGGGTGCACTGGGAGGCCTTCAGTGCAGCGCAGCCCGGCCAGCCGTTTGACCTGAACCTGCTGCGCAGCGCCCGGCAACTGCGGGTCGGCGCCGAGCAAAGCCTGCTCGAAGCCCTGGAAGCTGCCGGGCTCAACGTGCCGAACCTGTGCCGTGGCGGTGTGTGCGGCCAATGCAAAGTGCGCCACATCGGTGGCGTCATCGAGCACCGCGACAGTTTTCTGAGCCCCGCCGAGCAAGCCGAATTCTTAATGCCCTGCGTCTCGCGCGGCCACCCTTGCGTCTCGCTGGATCTCTAGGAGGAGTCGACCATGCTCACCCCATCAAGCCCCGTGCTCAGCTACCGCGACGACTTCAGCTTTCGCAATAGCCCGGCCGCCATTCGCCGCTTCCCTTTCCCGTTCACCGAAGACAGCTACCTGTACTCGGTGAACATCGAACCCGCCACCTCCCGTGACCCCGGTTCGATTTATCACTGCACGTTTGACATCGACGAACACTACCGCTCGGAAATGGCCGAACGCGCCCAGGTGCTGGACAAAGACCCGCGCCGTTATCTGGTCCTGCCACACATGCAGGTGGCCGCCTGGGATGCCCTGCAATTACTGATGGAAAGCCTTGCCGCCGATTACCCGCAGTGGTTCGTGCTCAATCGTGACGGCGAGCGCTGGCACTGGCGCAACCTGTTGCTGGACATTGATCAGCACTTTGTTTTCGGTGACGCCAGCAGCTTGCCGTGCGAACCGCTGGAGTTTATCGGGCGCCAGGTGCAAGGCGACTTCGCCCTGCTCGATCAACGCGACAACGACTTGTTTATGGACGCCGGCATCGTCACCAGCCCGGCCGACTGGTCGCTGGCCTTTGACGCTGGCATGAGCTTCAAACAGTGGCATTCGCCGGTGCCGATGGCCCATCAAATGGGCATTTTCGAACGGGCCCTGAAATACCTGCTCAACCTGCAAACAGGCCAGCCGGTTCGGCGCCTGAACTGGACGCTGACGATCAAGCCGCGCCTGGATTCATCGCCCGAGACCTTTCACGAATGGGGCGCCGACCGCGGCCGCATCACCGCTGACAACGTCGGCCAGGAGGTGCACCTGCGCGTCGAGCTGCAAGTGATGCTGCGCCTGCCGCGCAGCAACGCGGTGATGTTCAGCATTCGCACCTACCTGATCAGCCTGCAAGAACTGGTGACCCAGCCCGGCTGGGGTTGCCGCCTGCACCGGGTGCTGCGCGACCTGCCCGAGCCGATTGCCGACTACAAGGGCATGACCCGCTACCGCCAGACCCTGGTCGAGTGGCTGGCGCAATTCGATCCGCAGAGTTGACCTCTGCCTCCTGACCCCTTCCTCCAGACAAGGATTTTCACATGGCACATTCATGGCGTATTTCTGCACTGGCTGAGCGTCACCGCGCACTCGGCTCCCACCTCGAAGACTGGAACGGCATGGGCACCGCCTGGACCTATGCCAGCCCGCTGGCCGATCACCACGAGGCGATCCGCACCCGCGCAGGCTTGATGGACGTCTCTGGGCTGAAAAAAGTCCACTACGTCGGCCCGCATGCCGAGAGCCTGCTGCAATGGGCGACCACCCGCGACATCGCCAAGCTATACCCCGGCAAGTCGGTGTACGCCTCGATGCTCGACGAAGAAGGCAAGTTCGTCGATGACTGCATCGTTTACCGCACCGGGCCCAACGCGTTCATGGTGGTGCACGGCGCAGGCACCGGCTACGAAATGCTCGTGCGTTCGGCGCAAGGTCGGCAAGTGGCGGTGCTGTTCGATGACGACCTGCACGACCTGTCGTTGCAAGGGCCGCTGGCGGTGGATTTTCTGGCGGAATACGTGCCGGGCATTCGCCAGCTGCCGTACTTCCACCACCTGCAAACCCGCCTGTTTGACCGCCCAGTGATGATTTCCCGGACCGGCTACACCGGCGAGCGCGGCTACGAAATCTTCTGCAAGGCCGCCGACGCACCGGCCATCTGGGACGCAATTGTCGAGCACGGCGCCGGCATGGGCATCATCCCGTGTGCCTTTACCGCGCTGGACTGGCTGCGGGTCGAAAGCGCACTGATGTTCTTCCCGTATGACAACTCGCAGATGTACCCCTTCGCCGACCAAAAGGCCGGGGACACACTGTGGGAGATGGGCCTGGACTTCACCGTCTCCCCCGACAAGCGCGAGTTTCGCGGCGCCGAAGAGCACTTTCGTTTACGCGGCAAAGAGCGCTTCAAGATCGCTGGCGTGCTGCTCGACGGCGAACGTCCCGCCGAGGCGGGCGACACCCTGTGGCAAGGCGACAAACAGGTCGGGGTCATCACCTGCGCCATGTACTCGCGCCTGAGCAAACGCTCGATGGCGATAGCCCGCCTGAGCGTCGACTGCGCTACCCCCGGCACGCCGTTGCAGGTGCGCGGCAGCCTCAATGCCAGCGCCGCCAGCCACGCCCTGCCCTTCGACGACCCGCAAAAAACCAAGCGCACGGCCAAAGGCTGATCCGCACATTTTTTTACCCTCGGAGCCTTTGATGAACACTTCGACCGAACATTACATCCTCAAGATCAACTGCCCGGCGACCTCCGGCATCGTTGCTGCGATCAGCGACTGCCTGGCCCGCCAGCAGTGCTACATCAGTGAACTGGCGCAGTTTGACGACGAGTTCACCGGGCAGTTTTTCATGCGCGCGGTGTTTCGTTTCAACAACGGTGTGACGGGCGACATAGACGCCTTGCGTGCAGGGCTGGGCGCTCTGGCCGGTGGTTTTGACATGCAGTGGCAACTGTTCTGCTCCAGTCAGCCCACCCGCGTGTTGCTGATGGTGAGCAAGTTCGACCACTGCCTGACCGACCTGCTGTACCGCCACCGCAAGGGCGAACTGGACATGCAGATCACCGCCGTGGTCTCCAACCACCTGGACCTGCGGGCCATGGCCGAACGCGAAGGCATTCGCTTCATTTACCTGCCGATCAGCAAAGACAACAAGGCACGCCAGGAAGCCGAGCTGATGCGCATTGTCGACGAGACCGGAACTGACCTGGTGGTGCTAGCCCGCTACATGCAGATCCTGTCTGACACCTTGTGCCAGCAACTGTCGGGCCGGGCGATCAACATCCACCACTCGTTCCTCCCCGGTTTCAAAGGCGCCAAGCCCTATCACCAGGCGTACGACCGGGGCGTCAAGCTGATCGGCGCCACCGCGCACTACGTGACCAGCGACCTCGACGAAGGGCCGATCATTGAGCAGGAAATCCAGCGCGTTGACCACACCCACCTGCCCGACTCGCTGGTCGCCATCGGCCGCGACACCGAAACCGTGGCCCTTTCCAAAGCGCTGAAGTACCACCTGGAACACCGGGTGTTCATCAACCAGGACAAGACAGTGATCTTTCGCTGATTTCCCCTTTTACCCGAGGCACGATCATGACCTTACGCGTGGCAATCATCGGTGCCGGCCCTTGCGGCATGGCGCAACTTCGAGCCTTCCAGTCGGCCCGTGACAAGGGCGCCGAGATCCCCGAGCTGGTGTGTTACGAGAAGCAAAACGATTGGGGCGGCATGTGGAACTACACCTGGCGCACCGGCCTGGATGAAAACGGCGAGCCGGTGCACGGCAGCATGTACCGCTACCTGTGGTCGAACGGGCCGAAAGAGTGCCTGGAGTTCGCCGACTACACCTTCGAAGAGCATTTTGGTCGCCCCATCGCCTCGTACCCGCCCCGTGAAGTGCTGTGGGACTACATCAAGGGCCGGGTCGAAAAAGCCGGAGTGCGCGACTACATCCGCTTCAACAATGCGGTGCGCCAAGTGACTTTCGATGAGGCCAGCCAGCGCTTTACCGTGCAGGCCCACGACTACAACAGCGACACATTGACCAGCGAGCAGTTCGACTACGTGATCAACGCCTGCGGGCACTTTTCTACGCCCAAGGTCCCGTACTTCGAAGGCTTCGAGCAGTTCGCCGGGCGCATCCTGCACGCCCATGATTTTCGCGAAGCGCTGGAGTTCAAGGGCAAGGACCTGCTGATTGTCGGCAGCAGCTACTCGGCCGAAGACATCGGTTCGCAGTGTTACAAATATGGGGCACGGAGCATTACCAGTTGCTACCGCACCGCGCCCATGGGCTATGCCTGGCCGGACAACTGGGAAGAAAAACCGCAGCTGCAACGCCTGGAAAACAACCGCGCCTGGTTTGCCGATGGCAGCAGCAAGCACATCGATGCGGTGATTCTGTGCACCGGCTACAAGCATCATTTCCCGTTCCTGCCCGACGAATTGAGCCTCAAGACCGACAACCGCTTGTGGCCGATGAACCTCTACAAGGGCGTGTTCTGGGAACCCAACCCGCACCTGATCTACCTCGGCATGCAAGACCAGTGGTACTCGTTCAACATGTTCGACGCCCAGGCCTGGTACGCCCGCGACGTGATTTTGGGGCGCATCGAGTTGCCCGACCACGCCCAGCGGACCGCTGACAGCCAACAATGGCAGGCCCGTGAACAAACCCTGGAAACCAACCAGCAGATGTTCGAATTCCAGGGCGCGTACATCCAGGAACTGGTCGACGCCACCGACTACCCGAACTTCGACATCGCGGCGGTCAATCAAACCTTCCTGCACTGGAAGCATGACAAAGCCGAAAACATCATGGGTTATCGCGACAAGTCGTACCGCTCACTGATGACCGGCACCCAATCGCCGCCCCACCACACGCCGTGGCTGCATGCGCTGGACGACTCCATGGCGGCGTATCTGGGCGAGCCGCCCACCACCATCAAGTCGGTCGGCTGACCCGGGAGCCTGTTAATGAATGCACCACGCATTTCCCGGCCCCACGAACCCGGGCTGTTTGCCCGGGCGCCCAATCTGGAGCGCTACCGGGTGGCGGCGGGCGGCCTGACCCTGATCGCCTTGCAACCCGGTGACGGCCTGCAAGTGATCGACCTTGAAGGCCAGCAGCCGTGTGAGCTGCTGGCGCTCACTGCGCAAGGTGCCAGCGCGTTAAGCGATTGGGGGCTGAGCGCATCGGCCGCCAACACTTACCTGCGCACCCGGCTGAGCGAGCCCACGCTGCAAGCCCGACGGATCACTCAAGCCCTGGGCAAACGCGCCATTGAGGCTAACAACCTGCCGCACCCGGCCTTGCTCTGGGGCGCCGACAGCCCGGCCGGACACCAGCGCCAGTGGGTTGCCGAGGCCGAACGGCTGGTACTCATCGCCGCCCCCGCCGAACCCACCGCGGTTGACCGCCAGTACCGGCCCAGCGAACTGCGGGTGCTGGTGACCCGGGCCAATCCCTCGGCCCTGCTGCTGCCCGCGCTGCCCGAGCCGTTGGCTGAACTGGTCGACGAATTCACCCTGCGCCCCGGCACGGCGCACAGCTATACCGTCGCCAAGGGCCAGTACGTGCAGGTACTGGATGTGGCTGGCCGGCAATGCTCTGACTTTGTCGCGCTGGACCGCCGGGCGCTGGATCGCGGCCAGGAGCTGGACCTCGACCAGACCGTGACCCGTACCCTGAACGGCAGTGCTTACCCGCTGCCCGGCCTGTTTTCGAAGTTTTTCGACCGCCAGATGCAACCGATGCTCGAAGTGGTGCAAGACACCGTTGGCCGCCACGACTCCTTCGCCCTGGCCTGCGCGGCACGCTACTACGAAACCCATGGCTATTTTGGGCACGACAACTGCAGCGACAACCTGAGCCGGGTACTCGCCGCGCATGGCGTACAACCCCGCGCCGGTTGGCCGGCGATCAATTTCTTCTTTAACACCGGGATCGATGCCCACCAGCACCTGACCCTCGACGAGCCCTGGTCACGCCCCGGCGATTACGTGCTGCTGCGGGCCATGACCGACCTGGTGTGTGGCAGCACGTCGTGCCCGGACGACATCGACCCGGCAAACGGCTGGAACCCGACGGACATTCATGTCCGCATCTACAGCGAAAAGGAGCGTTTTTCCATCGCCATGAGCACTCGAGCAACGGCGGATGCCGACCCGATCCTGACCCGCGAAAGCGCATTCCACGGGCGTACCCGCGCCCTCACCAGCAGTTTTGTCGACTACCGCAACTGGTGGCTGCCACTGCGCTACGACGGCTACGGCGCCATCGAGGAATACCTCGGCTGCCGCGAGCGGGTGGCGGTAATGGACCTCACCGCCCTGCGCAAATTCGAAATCCTCGGGCCGGACGCCGAAGCCTTGTTGCAGTACTGCCTGACCCGCGACGTGCGGCGTCTGGCAATCGGCCAGGTGGTGTATTCAGCCATGTGCCACGAACACGGCGGCATGCTCGACGACGGCACTCTGCTGCGGCTGGGCCAGGACAATTTTCGCTGGATCTGCGGCGAGGACTACGCCGGGGTCTGGTTGCGTGAACAAGCACTAAAACTGGGCATGAAAGTCTGGATCAAGTCCGCCAGCGAGCAGATTCACAACCTAGCCGTACAAGGTCCGCGCAGCCGCGAGCTGCTGCAACAGATGGTCTGGACCCCGCCCGGCCAGCCAAGCATTGAAACCCTGGGCTGGTTCCGCTTTCTGGTGGGCCGCCTGGACGGTTACGACGGCTGCCCGCTGATGATTTCACGCACCGGCTACACCGGCGAACTGGGCTTTGAGGTCTGGTGCCAGCCCGAAGATGCCGAGCGCGTCTGGGACCGGATCTGGGCGCTGGGCCAACCCTTGGGCATCGTCCCGTTGGGCCTGGAAGCACTGGACATGCTGCGCATCGAAGCCGGTCTGATTTTTGCCGGGTATGAATTCAGCGATCAGACCGATCCGTTTGAAGCCGGGATCGGTTTTTCAGTGCCGCTTAAAAGCAAAACCGATGACTTTATCGGCCGCGACGCCCTGCTGCGCCGCAGCGCCCACCCCACGCACAAGCTGGTGGGCCTGCACCTGAACGGCAACGAAGGCGCACACCACGGCGACCCGGTCTACCGTGGCCGAGCCCAGGTCGGGGTGGTCACCAGCGCCTGCCGCTCACCGCTGCTGGGCAGCAACATTGCTTTGTGCCGGGTGGATGTGGCGTGCAGCGAAGCCGGTACTGAGCTGGAAGTTGGAAAAGTCGATGGCCTGCAGAAGCGCATCAGCGCCACGGTCAGCGCAGCGATCTTCTATGACCCGGACAAGAGCCGGGTCCGTAGCTGATCGACGAACGTCACCCCACTTTGCCTGCCCCACTACCACGCAATACAGATATGGGATCAAGAAAATGGAAGCGACTACGTTCGAGGCCGTACCGCAGTCCGCCCGTTCAGTGGGCAGCCTGCAGCGAAAAATCGATTGGCGAGGGGCGTTTTGGGTCGCCAGCGGCGTGCCGGCGCTGGTGCTGTTCACCATCGGCGCCATTGCCGCAACGGTGGGCAAACCGGCCTGGATTGTGTGGATCGTGTCGATCCTGTTCGGGTTTATCCAGGCCTTCACTTACGCCGAAATTGCCGGATTGTTCCCGCATAAATCCGGCGGTGCTTCGGTGTATGGCGCCGTGGCCTGGGTGCGCTACAGCAAGCTGATTGCCCCGGTGTCGGTGTGGTGCAACTGGCTGGCCTGGTCGCCGGTGCTGTCCATCGGCTCGGGGCTGGCCGCAGGCTACATCCTGACGGCGCTGTTTCCGGCCGACTCGCTGATCAACACCTGGCAACTGACCCTGCTCGATCTGGGCTGGGTCAAAAGCGGGCTGTCGTTGCGCATCAACGCCACCTTCGCTATCGGCCTGTTGATTCTGCTGACGGTGTTTGCCGTGCAGCACGGCGGCATTCTGCGCTCGGCACGCCTGACCCTGGTGTTGGGCATGACTTCGCTGATTCCGCTGCTGCTGGTCGGCGTGGTTCCGCTGTTTACCGGCGACACCCTGCAGGCCAATTTCTTCCCGCTCTACCCGCTGGCCCACGATGCAGCCGGGCAAGTGGTCGACGGCAGCTGGAACATGTCCGGCTGGACCCTGATGGCGGGCGGGCTGTTCATGGCCGCCTGGTCGACCTACGGTTTCGAAACGGCAGTGTGCTACACCCGCGAATTCAAAGACCCGAAACGCGACACCTTCAAGGCGATTTTTTACGCGGGCGTGCTGTGTATCTTCGTCTTCACCCTGGTCCCGCTGGCGTTTCAGGGCAGCCTCGGGCTGGGCCAACTGGTGACACCGGCGGTGCTTGATGCCAGCGGTGCGGTGGTTACCCCGGCGGTCTACAGCGGGCTGTTGTCCCCTGCCATCTACAGCGGCATGGGCGTCGGCCAAGTGATGGCCGACAGCATCGGTGGCGGCAAGCTGGTGGCCAACATCGTGCTGATCATGCTGGTGCTCGCCACTTTGCTGGCGATCATGACCTCCATGTCAGGCTCGTCGCGCACCCTGTACCAGGCGTCGGTAGACGGCTGGCTGCCCAAATACCTGGGCCGCACCAATGAACATGGGGCGCCGACAGCGGCCATGTGGACCGACCTGGGTTTCAACCTGCTGTTGTTATTGATGTCGGACTACGTGTTCGTGCTGGCGGCATCCAACGTCAGCTACATCATCTTTAACTTCCTCAACCTCAATGCCGGCTGGATCCACCGCATGGACCGCCCGGACTGGGCCCGCCCGTACAAGGCGCCCACCCTGCTGCTGGCAGCCGGTGGCGTGCTGAGTTTCGTCAACCTGGCCTGCATGGGCCTGGGCGCCGACATTTGGGGCGCGGGCACATTGCTGACAGGGCTGCTGCTGGCGCTGCTGATCCTGCCGGTGTTTTGCTTCCGCCATTACCTGCAGGACAAAGGGCGCTTCCCCGAAGCCATGCTCAACGACCTCTATATCGAGGCCGACTCGGGTCAAAAACGCGCGGGCTGGTTGCCCTACGCCACGTTGATCGCGGGTGTGCTCGTGGTCTATGGCTGCCATCAACTGGCGGTGATCTGACGTTTACGGCTGGAGCATAAGGGCACGTCCCTGATGCTCCAGCCCTTTTTAAACCTCAAGACAACGGTGATTCGATTGAACCCTTCAGCCCAGACACACGCCCGCATCATCGACGGCAAAGCCCTGTCGGCGCAGGTCCTCGATGAGGTTCGCGAAGACGTCCGCGCCCTCGCCGCACAACAGATTTACCCGGCGCTGGCGGTCCTGCTGATCGGCCAGGACCCGGCCAGCGAAGTCTACGTGCGCAACAAGCTGCTGCGCGCCAAAGACGTCGGCATCCGATCGCTGGAGCACCGCCTGCCCGACAATGTTAGTCAGCAGCAGGTGCTGCAACTGATCCAGCGCCTCAACGCCGACCCGGGCGTGAACGGCATTCTGGTGCAACTGCCGTTACCTGCGCACATCAATGAACAAGCGGTGATCCAGGCCATTGCGCCGATCAAGGACGTAGACGGATTTCATCGTGAAAACGTTGGCGGGCTGGTGCAGGGCGACGAGGTCCTCACACCCTGCACGCCCAGCGGTTGCATGCGCCTGCTGCACGAAACCCTCGGTGACCTGAGCGGCCTGCATGCCGTGGTGGTGGGTCGCTCCAACATCGTCGGCAAGCCCATGGCGACCTTGCTGTTGCAGGCCAATTGCAGCGTCAGTGTGGTGCATTCGCGCAGCGTCGATGCTGCGGCGCTGTGCCGTCTGGCGGATATCGTGGTCGCGGCCGTGGGCAGGCCGCAGATGATCGATGCCCGTTGGCTCAAGCCGGGCGCTGTGGTGATTGATGTCGGCATCAACCGCATCGACACCAGCAGCGGGCCCCGACTGGTGGGCGACGTGGATTTTGAGAGCGCGAGTCGCGTGGCCAGCGCCATCACCCCGGTTCCGGGCGGTGTGGGACCGATGACCATTGCCTATCTACTGAAAAACACCCTGATCGCCAGTGAGCTGCAACGCGCAGAGCGCCCGATCAGCTACCCGGCTGTCGGCTAAAACAGATACGGGGGTGTAAGGGATTTGTGGCGAAAAGGAGTACCCTGCCGTCCGGCTTTTATTTTCCGCCCCAGGACCCTCTATGTTTCCCAACGCTGAACGCTATAACCATTCCACTGAATACGCCAACAAGCTGGTGGACCGCATCGGCCAGACCCCGGCCTGGATTGCCCAGCGCATCGGTGTCACTGAAAAACGCATGCGCTACATTCTCGCCGGTTCGCGCACGATCAAAGGCGATACCACCGAGATCCTGATGAGTTACGCCGAGCAGTTTTGTCTGGAAAGTCTGGCCGCTGAAGCCAAGGCCGCAAAAGACCGTGCCCGTTCCAAGGCCGCGACGCCCGCCAGCGACGCTTAAAACAACCCCATCTGCCCGCCCACCAGCGCGCTGAAGTCATCGTCGACAAACACCAGAATCGCATCGGCCACGGGCTGCAACTGCCGGGTCAGGTAGTGGTCGTAGTCGACCTCGGCGGTGCGGTTTTCCAGCGGTTGCGGACCCGCCACAGTGATGACGTAGCTGATATAGCCGCCATTCTGGTATTGCCGGGGTCGGCCTTGCTGGTCGTTGTATTCGTCTGCCAGCCGCGCCGCGCGCACGTGCGGCGGGACGTTGCGCTCGTAGTCGCTCAACGGCCGGCGCAAGCGTTTGCGGTAGATCAGCCATTCGTCATGCTGGCCCGCCAGGGTGCGCTGCACAAAATCGCGCACGTAATCCTGGTACGGCTGGCGGTTGAGGATGCGCAAGTACAACGCCTGCTGAAATTGTTGCGCCAGCGGCGACCAGTCGCTGCGCACGGCTTCAAGGCCCTTGTAGACCATTTCTGCCTGCCCGTCAGGGCGCATCACCAGCCCGGCATAGCGTTTTTTACTGCCCTCTTCGGCCCCGCGAATGGTCGGCATCAAAAACCGGCTGTAGTGCGTTTCGAATTGCAGTTCCAGCGCGCTGACCAGCCCGTACTCATCGCGGACATGGGCTTGCCACCATTGATTGACGTGCTGCACCAGTTCACGGCCGATGCGTGCGGCATCGGCTTCGCTGTGCTCGCTGCGCAGCCAGACAAAGGTCGAATCGGTGTCACCGTAGATCACGCTGTAACCCTGCGCTTCGATCAGGGCACGGGTCTTGAGCATGATTTCATGGCCACGCAGGGTGATTGACGACGCCAGCCGGGTGTCGAAAAAGCGGCAGCCACTGGAGCCCAGCACCCCATAAAACGAGTTCATGATGATTTTCAGCGCTTGTGACAGCGGCGCATTTTTCTCGCGTTTGGCCACTTCCCGGCCATTGGCTATCTGCTCGATGATCGCGGGCAAACAATGCCGGGTACGGGAGAAACGCGCGCCCCGAAAGCCCGGAACCGAGTGTTCATCGTCAGGCTCTCGCAGCCCTTCTATCAGCCCCAGCGGGTCGATCAAAAACGTGCGGATGATCGACGGATACAGGCTCTTGTAGTCCAGCACCAGCACCGACTCATACAACCCCGGCTGCGACTCCATGACAAAGCCGCCGGGGCTGGCCTGCGGCGGGTTATCGCCGAGGTTCGGGGCAACATAGCCCTGGCGGTGCATCAGCGGCATGTACAAGTGGTAGAACGCCGCCACCGAACCGCCGCTGCGGTCGGCTTCCAGCCCGGTGACCGAGGCACGTTCCAGCAAAAAGGTCAGCAGCTCGGTCTTGTGGAAGATGCGCGTCACCAGCTCGCAGTCCTTGAGGTTGTAGCGCGCCAGAGCGGGCTTGTCCTCGGCGAACATGCGGTTGATTTCGTCCATGCGCTGGTACGGGGTGCTGATGTCCTTGCCTTCACCCAACAAGGTTTGCGCGACGTTTTCCAGGCTGAACGAGGTAAACGACCAGGTCGCCGAACGCAGCGATTCGATACCGTCGATGATCAAGCGCCCCGCCGCGCTGGCGAAGTAATGATTGTTGCGCGAGCCGTGCTCACGCCACTGCATTTCGCTGCCCCCACGCCCCAACAGCAACGGGATGCCCAGGCGTCGAGCATGCTCGTGCAATATGCGCATATCGAATTGCACCACGTTCCAGCCAATGATCGCGTCGGGGTCGTGCAGCGCCATCCAGTGGTTCAGGCGCAACAACAGGTCGCCACGGGTGGCGCAAAACTCAAGGTCGAAATCCACCGGGGTGTCGGCGTCCGTCGCCTTGCCCAGCATGTACACCTGGCGCTGGCCACAACCTTCGAGGGCAATCGAATACAGGTCGCCCTGGGCGCTGGTTTCAATGTCCAGCGAGACCAGTTTTAAACGCGGCCGATAGTCCGGGTGCGGTTTCATCCGCGTATCCAGCAGCGGGCCATCCGTTTGGGGCTGGCCGCTAAAACTCACCGGGGCGGTGATAAAACGCTCCATCAAAAAGCGTTCAGGTGGCCGAATATCGGCCTCGAACACCTCAACCCCGGCGCGGCGCAGGCGCTGGGCGATGTCGATCAATTGCCCATGCTGCTGGCTGTAAAGGCCCAGCACCGGCCGCGAGTGGAAGTCGCGCAGGGCCAGCTCACGCAACTCGATATTGCGCTCATCCTGCACCAGCGCTTCGACCTGGGCACGTTGCGCCTGCGGCACAAACGCGACAGACGTCTGCACTGGCAGGCGCACGTGCTGCGGCCCGTCATCGGTGGCCAGCCAGAACTCCACTTCAACCCCTGACGGCGTATCGCGCCAATGCCGGGTCAGTACAAAGCCATGTCTCAGCAAAACGAGGCGCGCCTTACAGACACGTGGCAACCATGGCCAAACGGCGCAATGCAGCGCTGTCGTCTGGCTGCTTGGCGTAATAGCTCAAGGCGGTGCCGGTGCCCTGCGGCTGCAGGTCGACAAACGACTCGGCGCCACGGGTATAAACCGTCAAACGACCGGATTTGTCTTTATCGATATAGGCACTGGCGTCCACCCCGAACACACCCTCGTCTTCCCAGGTGAACTTGATGCACTCGGCCACCTTCGGCGTCTCTTTGTCAGAGATCAGGGTCCGCGCGGGGGCCTGGTTGCGGGCTTCATTCATCGCCGGTGAGACACACCCCGCCAGCAAGGCCATGCCTACAGCGCCAATCAGCATTCGCATTGAATATCCCCTCAAAAAAAGTCGCCCACGATAGCACGCGGGTACAGCGGATTCATTGACTGACAGCCACACCACTACACATACGATGACTTGATAGCCTTTTTTAAAACGGTGCGCTTCTCAACGGGCTTACGCAGACGTAAAAATGGCGGACCGCTTATAGAAATCACCGTTTTCGGGTCTTTTTTTTAACTGATTGGTTTGATTGAGGCATTGCGAGGTGAAAACTCAAGTCATATGATGTCTGTCAACTTGATTCGCCCAGCCCTGACTCTAATTCTAATAAGGACCATGCCATGACTGCCGAACACCCTCATCACGCCAGCAAAACGCCCGTGGTCACCAGCCTCCAGGTCATTCCGGTGGCTGGCCACGACAGCATGCTGCTCAACCTCAGCGGTGCCCACGGGCCTTTCTTTACCCGCAACATCGTGATCCTCAAGGACAGCAGTGGCAATGTCGGCGTGGGTGAGGTGCCGGGCGGTGAACGCATTCGTGAAACCCTGGAGGACGCCCGCAGCCTGGTGGTCGGCCAGGCCATCGGCAACTACCAGCGGGTGCTCAACAGCATGCGCAGCACCTTTGCTGCCCGTGATGCCGGTGGCCGTGGCCTGCAAACCTTTGACCTGCGCATCACCATTCACGCCGTGACGGCCATGGAGTCTGCCCTGCTCGATCTGCTTGGCCAGTTCCTTGAGGTGCCGGTGGCGGCCTTGCTCGGCGAAGGCCAGCAGCGGGACGCGGTGAAGATGCTCGGCTACCTGTTTTACATCGGCGACCGCCAGCAAACCGATCTGGGATACCGCACTGAAGACAGCGCCGATGACTGGTTCCGCCTGCGCAATGAACACGCCATGACCCCCGAAGCCGTGGTGCGACTGGCTGAAGCCGCGCAGGCCAAATATGGCTTTAACGACTTCAAGCTCAAGGGTGGCGTGCTGCGCGGCGCTGAAGAAATCGAAGCCGTAACCGCCCTGGCCGAACGCTTCCCCAACGCGCGTATCACCCTTGACCCCAACGGCGCGTGGTCGCTCAAGGAAGCCATCGCCCTGTGCCGCGATCAGCATAAAGTGCTGGCCTACGCCGAAGACCCGTGTGGCGCCGAAAACGGCTATTCCGGGCGCGAAGTGATGGCCGAGTTCCGCCGCGCCACTGGCCTGCCGACCGCCACCAACATGATCGCCACCGACTGGCGCGAAATGGGCCATGCGATCCAGTTGCAATCGGTCGATATCCCGCTGGCCGATCCGCATTTCTGGACCATGCAAGGCTCGGTGCGGGTCGCGCAAATGTGCCACGAATGGGGCCTGACCTGGGGCTCGCACTCCAACAACCACTTTGATATTTCGCTGGCCATGTTCACCCAGGTCGCTGCTGCCGCGCCCGGCGAAATCACCGCCATTGATACCCACTGGATCTGGCAGGACGGCCAGCACCTGACCCGCGACCCGCTGCAGATCATTGACGGAGAGATCCAGGTGCCGGCTAGACCCGGCCTGGGCGTGAACATCGACATGGACGCCGTGGCCAAGGCCCACGAGCTGTACAAAGGCATGGGCCTCGGCGCACGGGACGACAGCATCGCCATGCAATACATGATTCCCGGCTGGAAATTCGATAACAAAAAACCGTGTCTGGTGCGCTGAGCCGCGCTGCACGCACGCCTAATGAGTAAGGATTGAACACATGTCGACAGTTACAGGCCACAACTTTATCGCCGGTCGCCGCAGCGCCGCAGGCACCACCCTCCTTCAAAGCCTTGATGCGACCACGGGCGAAGCCCTGCCTTATCACTTTTATCAAGCCACCGCCGAAGAGGTCGACCTGGCCGCCCAGGCCGCCGATGAAGCCTTTGCGAGCTTCCGCCAACTGAGCTCCGAGCGCCGCGCCGAGTTCCTCGACGCCGTCGCCGATGAAATCGACCAGTTGGGTGAGGATTTTGTCGCGCTGGTCTGCCGTGAAACTGCGCTGCCGGCCGGGCGCATTCAAGGGGAGCGTGGCCGCACCAGCGGGCAGATGCGCCTGTTTGCCAAGGTTTTGCGGCGTGGCGACTTTTTGGGCGCACGCATTGATTTGCCGTTGCCGGATCGCAAGCCGCTTCCCCGCGCAGACTTGCGCCAATACCGGATTGGTGTAGGGCCGATTGCGGTGTTCGGCGCGAGCAACTTTCCGCTGGCGTTTTCAACGGCGGGTGGCGATACCGCCGCGGCCTTTGCCGCAGGCTGCCCGGTAGTGTTCAAGGCCCACAGCGGGCACATGGCGACGGCAGATCAGGTCGGCTGCGCGATTATCCGCGCCGCCGAAAAAACCGGCATGCCCAAAGGCGTGTTCAACATGATTTTTGGCGCAGGCGTCGGCGAGCCGCTGGTCAAGCACCCGGCTATCCAGGCCGTGGGCTTTACCGGATCGCTGCATGGCGGCAATGCCCTGAGCAAAATGGCCGCCGAGCGCGAGCAGCCGATCCCGGTGTTTGCCGAGATGTCGAGCATCAACCCGGTCATCCTCCTGCCTCAAGCCCTGGCCGCACGCGCGCAAAGCATCGCCAAAGACCTGGCCGCTTCGGTGACCTTGGGCGGCGGCCAGTTCTGCACCAATCCGGGCTTGGTCATCGGCGTGCGCTCACCTGAGTTCAGCGGGTTTGTGCAACAACTGACCCAACACATGAGCGAACAGGCGCCGCACACCTTGCTCAATGCCGGTGGCCTGCGCAATTACGCCAAGGGCATCGAGCAGTTGCTCAACCACGCGGGCATCAGCCATCTGGCGGGGCACGCACAGAGCGGCACGCAAGCGCAGCCGCAATTGTTCAAGGCCGATGTCAGCCTGCTGCTGAACAAGGACCCGCTGCTGCAAGAAGAAGTGTTTGGCCCGGCGACCTTGATCATCGAAGTGGCTGATGACGCGCAGCTAAAAGCTGCCTTGCTAGCCTTGCGCGGGCAACTGACTGCCACCCTGATTGGTGAACCGGACGACCTGCAACACTATCAGTGGCTGGTGCCGATCCTTGAACAAAAGGTCGGGCGTATTCTGGTCAACGGCTACCCGACCGGCGTCGAAGTGTGCGATGCCATGGTCCACGGCGGCCCTTACCCGGCCACCTCGGATGCTCGCGGCACGTCGGTGGGTTCGCTGGCGATTGATCGCTTCCTGCGCCCGGTGTGCTACCAGAACTACCCCGACGCCCTGCTTCCCGCAGCGTTGCAAAACAGCAACCCGCTGGGCTTGCAGCGCTTGGTCAATGGCGAGTGGAGTGCGAGGGTGATCGATTAAAAGATCACTCTGTAGGAGCGAGCTTGCCTCGCGATCTTTTAATCTTCTAAAAGATCGCGAGGCAAGCTCGCTCCTACAGTTTTGCTGTACATGCCAAATTTCAGGCAAAAAAAAGCCCAAGTAGCTGATGGAAACTTGGGGCTTAAAAATGCATAAACCGTGGTAGGTGAACGCAGGGCGATAATACCCCAGTGTTACGACAGGTAACAAGAAATTTTGCGCGATTTTTCTCCGGGCGGTACTGACCCAAATCAATAAACGCTACTCGAACCCGAACAATGCCCGTGGCGCCTCGACCAGCAGTGCATGCCTGACCTCGGCCGAGCACTCCAGTGCGTCCAGCTGCTGAACCACCGAGGTGTAGCTGACACGCTCTTCGTGTTGCGTATGCGGCCAGTCGCTGCCCCACACCAACCGCTCTGGACCAAGGCTTTGCTGCAACAGGCGCAACGCCGCCCTGGCGAAATCGAGGTTCTGCTGCTCAGTCCCGGTCAGTCGATAAATGCCCGAGACTTTCATCCACACCTGCCCGCCCTGCCCCAGTTCAAGCATCTGGCGAAAGCCCGGCTGTTCTAGCCCCAAACGCGCATCCGGGCGACCGAAGTGATCGATGACCACTTTTATCCCGAACGGCTTGAGTTGCCGGAGCAAACCCGGCAGGTCTTCAACCTGGCGGTGCAGTTCGATGTGCCAGCCTAACGCCGCGATATTCCCCAGAAATGCCTTCCAGACCGGCTGGTTAAAATCAGGCAATGCACAGCCCATCAAGTTCAAGCGTGCGCCCACCACGCCCTGGCCAGCCAGCTCACGCATCTGCGCCCGTTCAGTGCCGGGGTCCAGCACCACAACCCCGCGCAACTGTTGCGGCGCTTGCTTGAGCGCCGCCAGCAGGTAGCGGTTGTCAGTGCCGAGAAAACTCGGCTGCACCAGTACGCCATGACTGAAGCCATTGGCCTGCAATTGGCTCTGGTACTGCGCCAGAGTGGCGTCGTAGCCCGGGGTATAGCGCCGTGCGGCCGCCAGGCTCAGTTCGCGACTGAACACATGAGCGTGGGAGTCAATGCCGCTAATCGGCGTAAAGCGGGTATCAGGCATGTCGTTCATCTATCAAAAGTAATGGGTATCAGGCACGTGCGGCGTCGTTGCTGCTACCACTGGCCGGTTGCGCCTGGATGGGCGCTTCAAGGTTGCGGCCACGGGTTTCCGGCAGGCACAGGGCGGCAATCACTGCCACGCCATAGGCAATCCCGGCGTCGATACCAATCGCCGAGCCCAAGGACATGGATTCACTCATGTGACCGACCAAAAACGGGAACACCGCCGACAACACGCGCCCGAAGTTGTAGCAAAAGCCGACACCGGCGCCGCGCACATCCGCCGGGTACAGTTCGTTGAACAGCGCCCCGAGGCTGGCCGGAATCCCCGCCGCGAAAAAGCCCAGCGGGAAGCCGAGGAACAGCATTTGCGTATTGCTTAGGGGCAGGAATACATAGCACTGCACGGTGATTACGCAGCACAGGGCGAACAGGATGATATTTTTGCGTCGCCCGATGCGGTCGATCAAAAAGCCGCTGACCACGCAGCCGCACCAGAAAGCCGCAATGATCACCGCCAGATAACCGCCCGAGTTCAACACCGACAAGTTGCGCTCGGTTTTCAGGAAGGTCGGCAGCCAGGTCATGACCGCGTGGTAACCGCCGTGGGCACCGAGGCCCAACAGCCCGCCAAACAAGGTCACGCGCAGCAGTTCAGGGCGAAAAATACCCGATAGCGATTTGAAGAAGCTTGGCGGGATGGCGTTTTCTTTTTGCAGACGCTGAAAGCTGTCGGGTTCTTGCACGTTGCGTCGCACCCAGATAATCAGCAGCGACGGCAGCAGCCCGACCAGGAACATCACCCGCCAGGCCATGTCTTGCGGCACCAGCGAATAGATCAGCGTAAACACCCCGACGGCCAGCCCCCAGCCCACAGCCCAGGCGCTTTGCACGGTGCCCATGACCTTGCCGCGATAGTTCGGGTTAATGGTTTCGGCCATCAGCACCGCGCCCGCGGCCCACTCGCCGCCGATACCAAAGCCTTGCAGCGCCTTGACGATCAACAGTTGGTTGAAGTCGGTGACAAAAGCCGAGAGAAAGGTGAAGAACGAAAACCACAGGATCATCCACTGCAACGTGCGCACTCGCCCGTAGCGGTCGGACAACGTGCCGCCGACCCAGCCGCCGATGGCCGAAGTCACCAGGGTCACGCCGCTGATCAGGCCGGCGTCGCCCTTGGTCAAGGCGAAAGCGGCAATCAGTGCCGGAATCGCCAGACCAAACATTTGTACTTCCAAAGCGTCGAGCGACCAGCCACCGAAGCAGGCCCAGAACGTTTTGCGTTCCCGTGAAGTGATCTGACGATACCAACTGAACATGTTTTTTATCCTTATAAGTCAAACGCAAGGCGGCCGGATGCGGACCGTGCCGCCGTCAGGCCAGTCAAAAGCAACACACAAAAAAGCCCCCGGTCCGCAGGCAGCGGGCCGAAGGCTTGGGGTTAGCGGATGTCCACGCTGTAACGGAAGTGCTCGGCATGCCCGCGCGAGCGCCGCCATTCCAGCGGCGTACCGGCGTAATCACGGGCCAGGCGCTCAATCACCACCACCGGGCTGTTGACCGGCACTTGCAGCAGGCGCGCATACACGTCATTGACCGATTCGGCGGTCAGGGTCTCTTCCGCACGGGCGACGACCTGAGCGCAAACATCTTCATAGATGGGATAGAGCAACGGGCCCTGCTGGCTCAAGTCGAGCTGCAGCAAGGGCGCAAACAGTGCGTGAGGCAGCCAGATTTCTTCGGCCAGCACCGGCTGCTCATCCAGCAAACGCACGCGCATGATACGAATGACCTGCGCATCGGCGGGCAAGCCCAAGGCTTGAGCCACGGCCGAAGGCGCGGCGACCGGCTCTACTGAGAGGATGCGGCTCTGCGGCACCTGGCGCTCACCGGCAGCAGTTTGAAAACGAAAAAAACGAAACAGCGACGATTGAAACTGAGGCCGACGAATAAACGTCCCGCGACCTTGCTGGCGCTCCAGAATGCCTTCGCTGACCAGCGCATCAATGGCTTTGCGCACGGTGCCGGTTGAGAGCAGGTATTGCGCCGACAGCGCGGCTTCAGTCGGGATCGCCTCCCCCGGACGCCAGCGATTTTGCGCGATCTGCTGCGCCAAATGATCACGCAAGCGTTGGTACTGCGGCAGGCGGGTATCACCGGATAGAGAATTCATTGACCTTATTCGCCTTGTTATCTAGTCATATATATGAATATGGGTGGCGAGTATTTCTCCGGACGGGTTGGCTGTCAAGCACCGAATAGCGGCGGGCGCTGTCAGGCACCCGCACGTTTGAAATAGGGCTTATTCGAACACGGGCCGGAAGAAGCTGCGCTCGTAGCTGAGGATGCAGCGGTTGTCTTCGGCCAGCTTGAACGCGGCGATGCATTCAGCATCGGTCTTGGAGCGCTGACGATAGTCTTCGTAGGCGGTCAGGCTGGGGAAGGTAAACATGGCCAGGGCGATATTGTTGGCCCCTTCCGAAGGCAGGAAATAACCGTGATGGGTGCCGCCGAATTTCTCCACCAGCGGGATCCAGATGCGCGCATACGCTTCGAATTCTGCCAGTTGGTAGGGGTCGATCACATAACGCAGGTAACACGTAACCATTTCATCGTTCCTTTGAAGGGTAGAGTCTATTCAGCACGCCCATCGTGATAACCACCGCAGGGATCATCAGCAGCACGGGGTTGAA
Organism: Pseudomonas helleri; assembly: GCF_045830615.1. Taxonomy (NCBI): domain Bacteria; kingdom Pseudomonadati; phylum Pseudomonadota; class Gammaproteobacteria; order Pseudomonadales; family Pseudomonadaceae; genus Pseudomonas; species Pseudomonas helleri. The sequence goes on from NZ_CP174501.1 coordinate 3,192,791, forward strand.
AGATACCGGGATCAACAGCGTGATCAGCCATGCGATAAAAAAGCCTGCGGCGACCAGACCAAAAAGCCAGGTCGGGAACCGCTTTCCGAAGCGTTCACACGCCTGATTGAAGCGCTTAAACCATTGCATCTAAACAACATCCTTGTGAATCGGCCCGCAGAATATACCCCTGTAGGAGCGAGCTTGCCTCGCGATCTTTTGATCGTTGAAAAGATCGCGAGACAAGCTCGCTCCTAGAGTCATCCGGTTATTTCTTGATGGAGACAATCGTCGCTTTGCTGCCTTCCATGCGGAAGCTGAACACCACGTTGTCACCCACCGCCAGCCCGGCCAATTGCGCGTCGGTCACGGCAAAGCCCATGGTCATGGGCGGCCATTGCAAAGCCGGGACCGGGCCGTGGGCCAGGGTCACGGTGTGCCTGGCCGGATCAATCGCCTTGATCACGCCTTCGGCGCTGGCAGCCGGTGCTTGCTGCTGAGCCTGCATGCCGTCCATTGGCATGCCCGACATGTCTTCTGCATGGGCCGCGACACTGAACGCGGCAACAAGGCTGGCTACGACTACGAGAGGGAATTTCATAGGGGGTTTCCTTGAGAAGGTTGGGTTTCAACAGGTAAATGGCGACGGCGCATCACGCGGTACGCCGCCGGGATAACAAACAGGGAAAGCAGAGGCGCGGTGAGCATGCCGCCGACCATGGGCGCCGCGATGCGGCTCATGATTTCACTGCCGGTGCCGCCGCCCAGCAAGATCGGCAACAGCCCGGCAATGATCACGGCCACGGTCATCGCCTTGGGCCGCACACGTTGCACGGCGCCTTCGCGAATGGCAGCAACCAGCCCTGGCTCGCTGCCCTCGCCCGCCTGCTGACGCTCGGCCCAGGCGTTTTTCAGGTACAGCAGCATGATCACACCGAACTCGGCAGACACCCCGGCCAGGGCGATAAACCCGACTCCGGTGGCCACTGACAAGTTGAAGCCCAGCAGGTACAAGAACCACACGCCCCCCGTGAGGGCAAAGGGCAAGGTCGCCATGATCAGCAGGGCTTCGTCGAAACGGCTGAAGGTCAGGTACAGCAGCACAAAGATGATCAGCAAGGTCGCAGGCACGACCAGCTTGAGCCGTGCGTTGGCCCGCTCAAGGTATTCAAACTGGCCCGAGTAATTCACGCTCATGCCCGGCTGCAAGTGCACCTGCTCGCTGATGGCCTGGCGCAAATCCCTCACCACCGATGCCAAATCGCGGTCACGTACGTCGATATACACCCAGCCGGAAGGCCGCGCATTTTCACTTTTGAGCATCGGCGGGCCCTCGCTGATGCGCACAGTGGCCACGGTGCCGAGGGTGATCTGGCTGCCCTGCGGGGTGTAGATCGGCAACTGTTGCAGCGCACTCAGCGAGTCCCGCCAGGCACGCGGGTACCTTACGTTGATGGGGAATCGCGCCCGCCCTTCGATGGTTTCACCAACGTTTTCACCGCCAATCGCCCCGGCCACAATCGCCTGTACATCGGCAATGTTGAGCCCGTAACGGGCCGCTGCCCCACGGTCGATATCGACGTCAATGTAACGCCCGCCCGTGAGCCGTTCAGCCAGCGCCGAGCTGACTCCCGGCACGCCCTTGGCCACGCGCTCTATGGCTTGGGCAACGCTGTCGATTGCGGCCAGATCACCGCCGTTGACCTTGACCCCGATAGGGCTCTTGATCCCGGTGGCGAGCATGTCGAGGCGGTTGCGGATCGGCGGTACCCACAGGTTGGTCAGCCCCGGCACCCGCACCACACGGTCCAGTTCCTCCACCAGCTTTTTCGGGGTCATACCGGGACGCCATTGCTCGCGGGGCTTGAACGCGATGGTGGTCTCAAACATCTCCAGCGGCGCCGGGTCGGTGGCGCTTTCGGCGCGACCGGCCTTGCCCGACACGTGGGCAACTTCCGGCACGGTCTTGATCAACCGGTCGGTGAGTTGCAGAAGTTGCGCGGCCTTTTGCGCCGACAACCCTGGCAGCGCTGACGGCATGTACAGCAAATCCCCTTCATCCAGTGGCGGCAGAAACTCCCCGCCCAGCCGCGACATCGGCCACAAGGCGCTGACGAACACCAGCAAGGCAACTGCCAGAGTGGTTTTAGGGCGGCGCAATACCGCGTCCAGCGCCGGTTGATACAGCCGGATCAAACCACGGTTGAGCGGGTTCTTTTTTTCGTCGGGGATGGGCCCGCGAATCCAGTAACCCATCAGCACCGGCACCAAGGTCACCGACAACCCGGCAGCCGCGGCCATCGACCAGGTTTTGGTGAACGCCAGCGGGCCGAACAACCGCCCTTCCTGCGCCTCCAGGGTGAACACCGGGATAAACGACAAGGTGATGATCAGCAGGCAAAAGAACAACGCCGGCCCGACTTCCGTGGCGGCCTGGGTGATCACCTGCCAGTGCTGCGCACCCTTCAGTTCTTCACCGGGATGCGCGTGGTGCCAGGCTTCGATTTTTTTATGGGCGTTCTCGATCATCACCACCGCCGCATCGACCATGGCGCCGATGGCAATCGCGATACCGCCCAGCGACATGATGTTGGCGTTGATGCCCTGGTAGCGCATCACAATAAAGGCCATCAACACCCCCACCGGCAGCGAGATAATCGCCACCAGCGAGGAGCGCAGATGCCACAGAAAGACCCCGCACACCAGCGCCACCACCAGGAACTCCTCCAGCAGCTTGTGGCTGAGGTTGTCCACCGCCCGATCAATCAACTGGCTGCGGTCGTAGGTGGTGACGATCTCGACACCCGCGGGCAGGCTGGCCTTCAGCTCCTCGAGCTTTTGCTTGACGGCAGCAATGGTCTCGCGAGCGTTTTTGCCGCTGCGCAGAATCACCACGCCGCCCACGGCCTCGCCTTGACCGTCGAGTTCTGAAATGCCCCGGCGCAATTCTGGTCCCAGCTGAATGTTTGCTACGTCCCCCAGCGTGACCGGTACCGCACCGACGCCAAGCTTGAGCGAGATTGCCCTGAAGTCCTCCAGGGTCTTGAGGTAGCCCGACGCCCGCACCATAAATTCGCTTTCGGCCATGGTCAGCACCGCGCCGCCGGTTTCCTGATTGGCCTTGCCGATGGCCTCAGTGACTTCAGCCTGAGTAATGCCCAACGCGGCCATTTTCAGGGGATCGAGTTGCACCTGATACTGCTTGACCATCCCGCCCACAGTCGCCACTTCCGCCACATTGGGCAGGGTTTTGAGTTCGAACTTGAGAAACCAGTCCTGCAGGGCGCGCAATTGTGCGAGGTCATGCTTGCCACTGCGGTCCACCAGCGAGTACTGATAAATCCAGCCCACCCCCGTGGCATCCGGGCCCAGCGCCGGTTTGGCGCTGGCGGGCAAGCGGCCTTGAATCTGGCTCAGGTACTCCAGCACCCGCGAGCGCGCCCAATACAGGTCGGTGCCGTCTTCAAACAACACGTAGACAAAGCTGTCACCGAAAAACGAATAGCCACGCACGGCCTTGGCGCCAGGCACCGAGAGCATGGTGGTGGTCAACGGGTAAGTGACCTGGTTTTCGACAATCTGCGGGGCTTGCCCAGGGTACGGCGTGCGGATAATCACCTGCACATCGGACAAGTCCGGCAGGGCATCAATCGGCGTGTTTTGCACCGACCAGATGCCCCACGCCGTCACAAACAACGTCGCCAGCAACACCAGCATCCGGTTGCCGACAGACCAGCGAATCAGCGCGGCAATCATGGCTGGCTCCCGGTTGGCAGGTTTGGCGCCAGCGGCGTGACGTCCAGCCCCTTGAGGCTGGCCTCTGAGTCAAGCAGGAACTGGCCTGAACTCACTACCTGCTGGCCTTCTTGCAGCCCTTGCAGGATCGCGGTCTGGCCGTCATTTTCAGGCCCGGTACGCACCTCAACCGGGCGGTAATGCCCGCCCTCCTCAGCCAGCATGACCAAGGCTTGATGGCCGGTGCGAATCACCGCTTCGCCGGGCACCCACAGCACATGCTGATCGATACCCTGTTCAAGGCTGACCTGCGCGGTCAAACCCGGTCGCAGCCGTGCACCGGGGTTGGCCAGTTCGACCCGCACCTGCAACGTGCGGCTGTCGGCGTTGGTTTGCGGCAGGATTGTGCTGACCGTGCCCTTGAACACTTCCCCGGCAAAGGCCGGTAAACGAGCCTCGACGGTTTGCCCCGGCGCAACGGCTGCGGCTTGCGCCTCGGGCACCGCCACGGTCAGCCAGACGCTGCCCAGTCCATTGACCTGGGCCAAGGTTTCTCCTAGCGCCAAGGTCATGCCCTGACGCACGTTCAGGGTTTGCAGCACACCGCCCACCGGGCTGGTAACGGTCAACACCGGCTGCACCTTGCCACTGCGCTCGACCTGCGCAATCAGTGCTGGCGGCATGCCCGTGAGGCGCAGACGCTGACGCGCCGCCGCCAACAGCGCGGAATCACCCACGCGCTTGAGCGCCAGAAACTCTTCCTGCGGCGCCGCCCATTCCGGCACCAGAACATCCGCCAGCGCAGCGTCGGGTTTGAGCACATCACCGGGCGCAAGATTGTAAACGCGCTCGACAAAGCCCGGCGTGCGTGCCTGAATCACTGCCACATCACGCTCATTGAACCCCAGCACCCCGGACGCCATGACACGGGTCGCCAACATGCCGCGACTGACCGTGGCCAGGCGCACACCGAGATTTTCGGTCTGCCCCGGATCAACCCGCAGCGTTTGCGCGTCGGCTTTATCGTCGGCGTACTGCGCCACCAATTGCATGTCCATAAAAGGCGACTTGCCCGGTTTATCGAACTTTTGCTGCGGGAACATCGGGTCATACCAGTACAGCGCCTTGGGCTCGTTGGTTGCCATTGACGGCGCCATACCGGTGTCACGGGGTTGCCCCGCCCACCAGCCTGCTGCCACGCCCAACGCCAGCGCAGCGACTACCAGCCCGGTTACTTTGGTTTTATTAAATGTCATGTGCGCCTTCCCCATAAGCGAAATACAGACGGGCATTGACCGCTGCGCGCTGCTCTTCAACGTCCACCTGTTTGAGGCGGGCCTGGATCAACTCGCGACGCGCCGTGACCAGCGCATTCAGATCACCTTTGCCTGCGCGGTAACTGGCCATGCTCAGCGCGACCTTCTCTTGGGCCAGCGGAATCAGGCTGTTTTGACCGCGTTGCACAGCGCGATTGAGGCGCTGAAAATCGGCCAGATCATCGTCCAGTTGCCGGGTATGCTCGCGGGTCATGTCTTCGCGCTCGGCATCCAGCTGGTCGAGGTCGGCTTGCCGGGCGGCAATCACCGGGTTTTGTCGGCGACCGGGAAATATCGGTAAATCCCAGGAAAACTGCACGCTGACCATGTCACCGAATTGCTGCCCACGGTGCTGGTAGTCGAGCTCCCAACTCCAGTCCGAATGCTTCTGGGCCTCGGCCTCATGGAGCTTGGCTTGCGCCTCGCGGGTCATGGGTTCAAAGGCGGCGAGCTGCGGATGGTGCTGCACGTTATGGGTGTACATCCCGCCTTCGACCGGCCATTCGGGCAAGCGCCCCAGCGGCGTATCGTTGCCCGCCGGGCCAATCCAGCGCTTGAGTGCGGCATGGGCCTGGGCACGCTGTTGCTGCAACTCATCCTGCTGCTCAGCCAACAATGCAGCTTCCTGTTTGGGGGTCACGGCATCAGAGGGTTGCGCGCGGCCGCCCGCAATCGCCGCACGCACGGCATCGCCAAACAGGCGGTTTTCAGAGTAAAAACCCTTAAACAGCGCGTCTTTGCGCTCTACTGAATAACTGTTGATCCACGCCAGCGCGGTGGCCTGACGCACATTCAGCCGCGCCACCCGGCGCTGGGCTATGGCGGTGTCAACGGCGGCATCCGCCACTTCAATGCGCGCCTTGCGCTTCTCGCTATTGGGCATGTCCTGACGGATGCCGACCATTTGCATGGTCATGAAATCGCGGTCCAGGCTGCCGCGATCGGGGCCGCCCACCGGGAAGTTCTGCACCCCCAGCACCAGCTTAGGGTCCGGTAATTCGCCCGCCGGGATTGCGGCACTGCTGGCCGCTTGCACGCTGGCGTTTTGGGCCGCCAGCGCAGGCGCCGTATTGTCGGCCAGGCGCAGCGCTTCATCGAGGGTCAGACCACCCGCGAAACTCGGCCACGCCAGCACACTTGCCACCAGGCCGACGCATACGCGCAAGCCCGTGCCAAAGCACATGGGTTTCATGTTTTAAATTCCTGTGAAGATCCCGTGCACGCTGCAAACACAGCGCACAACTGTGCCTCGCGCTAATGCGCAAGACGGTTCAAAGAGGAACAGGAATCAAACCCGTGGCGGGCGCCACACCCCGGACGGGGCTGAGGTGGGTACGGCATCGCTGAACAGCGCCAGCGTGAGCGGATTGGGCAAGGAAAGTGCGGGCTTGATGACCGAAATTTGCAACATCGTACCGGTTTTGCATTCCTGGCCGGGTTTGCACGACTTGCCATGTTCGGACGGCGCCTTGCTGTCGTCGCAGCAGTCCATGCCCATGTCGTTCATCATCTTCATGCCCAACACTTGCATGGGGCACGGGTCTGCCGGTGCCTGCACACCCGCCATCCCACTCAAGGGAAGCGCGAGGCTCAGGACAAAAACAAGGCAAAGCCGCAGATAGCGTTTCATGGGGCGCGAGTTTAATCGTTAAAAATGACGGTTACAATTAGCCGACTCGCGCTATCAGAGCGTGCTGGAATTAAGCGCAGATTATGTTCAGCGTTTTATTCGATAGGCGCGAGCCGCTTAATAATTACGGATAAATATCGATTAACGAAAACGGTTTCGCTAAGCTGCACACAGTCCACATCCACCCTTAACCTTCGGCGGTGAGCGCATGATCGAAGTTACTGAAGTTTCCATTGCCCAACTGCGTGAAGCGCTCGATTCGGGCCAGACCACCGCGGTTGAGCTGGTCAAGTCGTACCTTGCACGCATCGAGGCCTATGACGGCCCGCAAACGCCGACCGCGCTGAACGCGGTGGTGGTGCGCAACCCCGAAGCCCTTAAAGAAGCCGAAGCGTCGGACGCCCGTCGCGCCAAGGGTGAAACCCTCGGCCCGCTGGACGGGATCCCCTATACCGCCAAGGACAGTTACCTGGTCAAGGGCCTGACAGCCGCCTCCGGCAGCCCGGCCTTTAAAGACCTGATCGCTTATCGCGATGCGTTCACCATTGAGCGTTTGCGTGCCGCAGGGGCCATTTGCCTGGGCAAAACCAACATGCCGCCCATGGCCAACGGCGGCATGCAACGCGGCGTGTATGGCCGCGCCGAAAGCCCTTACAACGCTGACTACCTGACTGCGCCCTTCGCGTCCGGCTCGTCCAATGGTGCTGGCACGGCCACCGCTGCGAGTTTCTCGGCGTTTGGGCTGGCCGAAGAAACCTGGTCTAGCGGGCGCGGACCGGCCTCCAACAACGGCCTGTGCGCGTACACGCCATCTCGCGGAGTGATTTCAGTGCGCGGTAACTGGCCGCTGACGCCGACCATGGACGTGGTCGTGCCCTACGCCAGGACCATGGCCGACTTGCTGCAAGTGCTCGACGTGGTGGTTGCCGAAGACCCGGACACCCGTGGCGACCTGTGGCGCATGCAGCCCTGGGTGCCGCTACCGAGCGTTGAATCCGTGCGCCCGGCGTCGTACCTGGATTTGGCCGCCAGCGCTGAATCCTTGGCCGGCAAGCGCTTTGGCGTGCCGCGCATGTACATCAATGCCGACCCGCTGGCCGGCACCGCAGAGAACCCCGGCATCGGCGGCCCGACCGGGCAGCGCATCATCACCCGCGCCTCGGTCATCGACCTGTGGCAAGCCGCGCGTCAGGCCCTTGAGGCCAAGGGCGCCGAAGTAATCGAGGTCGACTTCCCGCTGGTGTCCAACTGCGAAGGCGACCGTCCGGGCGCGCCAACCGTGTTCACCCGCGGGCTGGTGTCCAAGGAATTCATGCACGACGAATTGTGGGAGCTGTCAGCCTGGGCCTTCGATGACTTCCTGCGTGCCAATGGCGACCCGAAACTCAACCGCCTGGCCGACGTGGATGGCCCGCAGATTTTCCCGCACGACCCGGGCACCCTGCCCAACCGCGAAGATGACCTGGCTGCGGGCATGGATGAGTACGTGCGCATGGCCCAGCGCGGGATCACCCCGTGGGACCAGATCGCGAGCTTGCCGGACGGCCTGCGAGGCCTGGAACAGACCCGCAAGATCGACCTTGAACAATGGATGGATGATCTGGGCCTGGATGCCGTGCTGTTCCCGACTGTCGCCGATGTAGGCCCGGCCGACGCCGATGTTAATCCGGCATCAGCCGACATTGCCTGGAGCAACGGCGTATGGGTCGCCAACGGCAACCTGGCGATCCGTCATTTGGGTGTGCCGACCGTCACCGTGCCGATGGGTGTGATGGCAGACATCGGCATGCCGGTGGGCCTGACCTTTGCCGGGCGCGCTTACGACGATTCGGCGTTGCTGAGCATTGCTTCGGCGTTTGAAGCATTGGGCAGCAAACGCCAGGTCCCGCCCCGCACCCCGCCGCTGAATACCGCTCTGTAGGCTTGAGTTTGCTCGCGATCTGTTGTCAAAGATCGCGAGCACGATCACTACAGGATGCTAATGCTTCAGTGGTTATAAGCCCGCTCGTTATGCTCAGCCAGATCCAGCCCCAGCTCTTCCACGGCATCGTCGGCACGTAAACCCATCACGCGGTCGATGATTTTCAGAATCACCCAACTGGCGGCAAAGCAATACACCGTGGTCAGCAATACGCCCTTGATCTGCGCCATCACTTGCGCGCCCATGCTCACGCCGTCCACCAGACCGCCCAACGACGGCACACAGAACACCCCGGTCAGCACTGCACCGATCATCCCGCCAATGCCATGCAAGCCGAATACGTCCAGGCTGTCGTCATAACCGATACGGCGCTTGAGCACGGTGACGCTCAGGTAGCAGAACACCCCGCACAACAAGCCGATGGCCAGCGCACCGCCGACGCCGACATAAGCACACGCCGGGGTAATACCCACCAGCCCGGCCAGTGCACCGCAGGCCAAGCCTTGAGCACTGGGTTTGCCGACCTTGAACCACTCGGTGAACATCCAGCCCAGAATGCCTGCACATGCGCCCAACTGGGTGTTGAGCATCACCATCCCGGACAACCCGCTCAAGCCGCCGCCCGAACCGATATTGAAGCCAAACCAGCCGACCCACAGCATCGCCGCACCGGCCATGGTCAGGCTCAGGTTGTGCGCGGGCATCGGGGTGTTCTGGTAGCCCTTGCGCTTGCCCAGAATCAGGCAAGCGGCCAAGGCGGCAACCCCGGCATTGATGTGCACCGCCGTACCACCGGCATAATCCAGCACGCCCCAGTTATGCATTAATGCACCGGGGCCGCCCCAGACCATATGCGCCACCGGGGCATACACCAGGGTGAACCACACCGCCATGAACAGCAGCGCCGCCGAGAACTTCATGCGCTCGGCAAAGGCACCGGCGATCAGCGCCGGGGTGATGATGGCGAAGGTCATCTGGAAGGTCACGTACACCCCTTCCGGGATGTCACCCACCAGGCTGTCGGCGTTAATGCCTTTCAAAAAGGCTTGCCCCAGGCCACCAACAAAACTGTTGAAGGTCACCTGCCCCTCCACCATGCCCGTGGTATCCACCACCATGCTGTAGCCATAGATCACCCACAGCACGCCCACCACCCCGGCAATCCCGAAGCACTGGGTAAACAGTGAAAGCATGTTCTTGGCCCGTACCAGGCCGCCATAAAACAGCGCCAGACCGGGCAGGCACATAAATAACACGAGCGCGGCAGCGGTGATCATCCAGGCGGTGCTGCCGGTGTTCAGGACGGGGGCATCGGCGGCCTGAGCCAGCGGTGCCAACAGCATGGCTGTGCCCACCATCAGTAGTGATTTGCCGAGAGGGCGATTGACCATGTTCAAAGCTCCTGCAAAAGAACGTTCGAAATTGTAGGAGCGAGCTTGTCTCGCGATCTTTTAAAAGATCAAAAGATCGCCAGACAAGCTGGCTCCTACGGGTTGGGGTCTATCAGTAGCCGGAGCCCGGTACCCAACTGGTGCCCGCCAGCGGCACGCGGGCCATGGCAGCCGACTCCACGGTCAGGGCGACCAGGTCTTCGGGGTCAAGGTTGTGCAGGTGCGATTTGCCACAGGCCCGGGCCATGGTCTGGGCTTCCAGCACCATCACCCGCAGGTAGTTGGCCAAACGCCGACCGCCTTCGACCGGATCCAGACGCTTGGACAGTTCCGGGTCCTGGGTGGTAATCCCTGCGGGGTCGCGGCCGTTCTGCCAGTCGTCGTAGTAACCCGCTGCCGAACCGATTTTCTTCAGTTCAGCGTCCAGCCGCGGATGGTTGTCACCCAGGGCGATCAAGGCTGCCGTGCCAATGGCCACAGCGTCTGCCCCCAGGGCCATGGCCTTGGCCACGTCGGCGCCATTGCGGATGCCGCCCGAGACAATCAACTGCACTTTGCGGTGCATGCCCATCTCTTGCAGAGCCTGAATTGCTTGCGGGATGGCTGACAAAATCGGGATGCCGACGTGTTCGATAAACACTTCCTGAGTGGCCGCCGTGCCGCCTTGCATGCCGTCAAGCACGATCACGTCGGCCCCGGCTTTGACTGCCAGTTTGACGTCGTAGTACGGACGGCTGGCGCCGATTTTTACGTAGATGGGTTTTTCCCAGTCGGTGATTTCCCGCAGTTCGGCAATTTTGATCGCCAGGTCATCCGGGCCTGTCCAGTCCGGGTGACGGCAGGCGCTGCGCTGATCGACGCCAATCGGCAAGGTGCGCATCCCGGCCACCCGCTCGGTGACTTTCATCCCCAGCAGCATGCCGCCACCGCCCGGTTTGGCGCCCTGCCCGAGGACGATTTCAATCGCGTCGGCCTTGCGCAAATCGTCCGGGTTCATGCCGTAGCGTGACGGCAAATACTGATACACCAGATGCTGCGACTGGCCACGCTCTTCCGGGGTCATGCCGCCGTCGCCGGTGGTGGTACTGGTCCCGGCGATGGTCGCGCCACGGCCCAGGGCTTCCTTGGCATTGGCCGACAAGGCACCGAAGCTCATCCCGGCGATGGTCACCGGGATTTTCAGGTGAATCGGCTTCTTCGCGAAGCGGTTGCCGAGGATCACATCGGTGCCGCACTTCTCGCGATAGCCTTCCAGCGGGTAGCGCGAGACGCTGGCGCCGAGCAGCAGCAAGTCATCGAAATGTGGCAGTTTGCGTTTGGTGCCACCGCCACGAATATCGTAGATACCGGTTTCGGCCGCGCGCTGGATCTCCTGAATGGTCAGGCGATCGAAGGTGGCCGATTCGCGCAGTACCGGCGTGGTTGGCGTTGGGTTAGTGGAATCGCTCATGGGGTTCTCCTCGCGCGGATCAGTACGCGGACGCGTTATCGACTTTGAAGTTGTACAGCTGACGGGCCGAGCCATAGCGCTTGAACTCGGCGGCTTTGTGCGTAAAACCGGCTACATCCAGCAGCCCTTGCAGCTCTTGCAAATGTTCGGCGCGCATCTCTTTTTCAACACAGTCCGACCCCAGCGACTCGACGCTGCCGCGCACATAGATGTGGGTTTCGTACAGCGAGTCGCCCAGTGCATCACCGGCATCGCCGCACACCACCAGACGCCCGGCCTGGCCCATAAAACAACTCATGTGGCCAATGCTGCCGCCGACCACAATGTCGATGCCTTTCATGGAGATCCCGCAGCGCGCCCCGGCATCGCCCTCAATCACCAGCAGGCCGCCATGGGCAGTGGCCCCGGCCGCCTGCGAGGCGCTGCCTTTGACACGCACGACGCCCGACATCATGTTCTCGGCGCAGCCCACGCCGACGTTGCCGTGCACGGTAATCGTCGCCTGCTGGTTCATGCCCGCGCAGTAGTAACCGGCGTGGCCTTCAATATCGATGGACACGGCCTGGTTCACGCCCACCGCGAGGTTGTGCTTGCCGTTGGAGTGGATCACCCGCCATTCAGCGTCGATAACGTTATGAACCTGGTCGTGCAGCGCCTGATTGAGTTCGCGCACGCTGGCAGTGGAAAGATCGATGGTTTTCATGTGTGCGCTCCTTAAGCTGACTCGCGTTCCCAGATGTACAACGTGGCCGGTGCCGGCTCCCAGATGCGTGCGTGTTCAATGCCCGGCAGGCTCGACAGCGCCTGATACTCAGAAGCCATGGCCACGTAATCGTCGGTTTCAGCCAAAATCGCCGGTTTGCAGGCAATCGGGTCGCGGATCACCGCAAAACCGTTACGGGTGCCGATGGCGAAGGTGTAGAAGCCGTCGAGGTCTTCCAGCGCATGGTCCAGCGCTTCTTTCAGCGAGTCGCCCTGTTGCAGGCGCCAGGTCAGATAACCGGCCGCGACTTCAGTGTCGTTGTCGGTTTCGAAATGAATCCCTTCGCGCTTGAGCTCCTGACGCAGGCGGAAGTGATTGGACAGCGAACCGTTGTGCACCAGGCACAAGTCGGCGCCGGTCGAAAACGGGTGGCTGCCTTCCATGGTCACCGCACTTTCAGTGGCCATGCGGGTGTGGCCGATGATGTGGCTGCCCTGCATGCCGGCCAGGCCGAAGCGCCGGGAAATGTCCTCAGGCAAGCCCATGCCCTTAAGGATCTCGATGCTCTGCCCGGCGCTCATGATGCGCACCGTCGGCGCCAGCTCAGCCAGTGCTGCACGCACCGATGCCTCGTCGGCATTGACCTTGAGCACCGCAGCACTGGCGTTCTGGAACCAGTCCAGCGAGCAGCCCAGGCGTCCTTCCAGCGCGCCCATCAAATTGTTCCAGTCAAAGCTTTCAGTGGTTGCCTGCAACGTCAACTTGACCCAGCCTGCCGCCACTTCGTCGCCGTAGATAGCAAAGCCGGCACTGTCCGGGCCGCGATCCGTCATGGCCTGCAACATGGGTTCAAACAACGTGCCGAGCCGGGCTTCCAGCTGCGGGTTTTTCAGATACAGACCTACGATTCCACACATATGAGCAGTCCTCAGGTTGTTCGGGAGCGGCTGTGCCGCCAGACATAATCAGAAGAATTCGGTGTAACGCTTGATTTCCCAGTCGGAGACGTGGCGGCTGTACTCCACCCACTCCATGCGTTTGAGCTTGATAAACTCGCCAACGATTTGTGGGCCGAGCACTTCGGCAAACAGCGGGTCGGCTTGCAACGCGTCACAGGCTTCCTTGAGCGATTGCGGCAAGGTCTTGATGCCCCGGGCGGCAATTTCTTCGAGGCTCAGGCTGTAGAGGTTTTCGTTGCAGACGTGGTCGATTTCCAGTTGGCGATCGATGCCGTCGAGCCCGGCCGCGATGATCGCTGCGCTGACCAGATACGGGTTGCACCCGGCATCCGGCAAGCGAAATTCCAGACGCCCGTAAGGCACGCGGACCATGGCTGAACGGTTGTTGGCGCCGAAGGCGATAAAGGCCGGTGCCCAGGTGGCGCCGGACAAGGACTGCCCCACCACAAGGCGCTTGTAAGAGTTGACGGTCGGCGCAGCGAAGGCACACAGGGCCGGGCCGTGGGCGAGCAGACCGGCAGCAAAGTGATAAGCCATTTTCGACAGGCCCATGCCGCTCGGATCGCTGGCGTCATGGAACAGGTTTTTGTTCTCGGCGCTGCTGATCGACAGGTGAAAGTGCATGCCGTTGCCCGCCCGCTTGGGGTCCGGCTTGGGCATGAATGAGCAAATCATGCCCAGGTCATTGGCGATTTCACCGGCCGCCATGCGAAAGAACGTGAAGCGGTCGGCGGAGGTCAGTGCATCGCTGTAGGTGTAATTGATCTCGAATTGGCCGTTGGCGTCTTCGTGGTCAATTTGGTAGACCTCAAAGTCCACCGCTTGCAGGGCTTCGGTGAGTTTTTCCAGAAACTCTCTTGAGCGCGACAGGCCTTTGTAGTCGTAGCAAGGCTTGTCGAGATTGTCGCTGGGGTCGACCAGTTGCAGCGTGCCCTGCTCGTCACGGCGCATCAGGTTGAACTCAGGCTCCAGCCCGGTATTGAGGGTCCAGCCCTTGTCCGCCAGGCGCTGCACTTGTTGCTGCAACACATAACGGCTGTCGTAAGGGTGCGGCTTGCCATCAACATGCCCCACGCACACCACTCGCCCGTAACCTGGCTGCCAAGGCACCGGGGTCAGGGTCGACAAATCGCCACGGGCCATAAAATCCGCGCCGTGGGGCTCCATGCCCATGCCACTAATGGCAAAACCGGCGAACCCGGCACCCTCTTCGGCGACGGTCTTGAGACCACAAATCGGCACCGACTTGGTTTTTGCCGCACCGTGAATATCGACAAACTGCGCAAGCACGTACTTGATCCCGTGCTTATCGATGATGCGCTGGGTTTCTGCTGGCAGCATTACTCGTCACTCCTGGCGAAAGGCAAAACAGTGAGGGTTGGCCTTAACTGTCTTTTTATTCCTAAAAAGAAAGTTAGTTTCCCAATAGGAATGCAAAGCCCTTGCCAGAGTTGTCAGCGCTGCGTCAAAACGCCTCCAGTGGCGTTTTCGTGCTGTCTATATGGGAAAATTCTTTTCCCGGTGGGAATATGGCCAATGATCCGCTAGCCTGTAACCAGCTTTTTGCACTTTCTCAGTGCGAAACTATTATTACTGAACGGAAAGTGTGCAGGACTGAATGACGATGCCAACCGAACCCGCTCCACGGCTCAAGCTTGAGCAATACTTGGGCATGCAGATAAAGCGCCAACGCCAGGCTCAGGATTTGAAGTTGTCCGACGTGGCCAAAATTGCCGATATCAGCCAGGGCATGTTGAGCAAAATCGAAAACGCCCAGGTCTCTACCAGCCTCGATACCTTGAGCCGTCTGTGCGACGTGCTCGGCTTGCCGATGTCCAAGCTGTTCAGTGAATACGACCAGCAGGACGGCAGCGCGCTGCTGGTCAAGGCCGACCAAGGCATGGAGGTGGTGCGCCGGGGCACCGAGAAAGGCCACACCTATCACTTGCTCAACCACACGCGCGGCCCGAAGAAGAGTTTTGAGGCGTACATGGTGAGCATGGACGACGCCAGCGAAGAGTTCCCGACCTTCGCCCATCCGGGCACCGAGTTTTTGCATTTGCTGGAAGGCGAATTGGTTTATCGCCACGGCAACCAGTTGTACCGCATGCAGGCAGGCGACAGCCTGACCTTCGAAGGCGACATTCCCCACGGGCCAGAACAGCTGGTGCAAGTCCCGATTCGTTTGCTGTCGATCATGAACTACGGCAACGACAAGGAATAAGCCATCCCCTCTTTGGCTGCCGCCCCGTCTTCGATACCGCGTTGTGGCGCAGCAAAAAGGCCACCGAATATCTTCAGCATCCCCCAATCGGTTCCCTCTCCTTCGGGAGAGGGCTAGGGTGAGGGGGCTCTTAGATCAAGATCAAAAGATCGCGAGGCAAGCTCGCTCCTACAGATTGCATCTTTCTCCCCGCATAAAATTCCTGTCAGTTAAAAAACTTTCTCAAAACCTCTGGACGCGGCGCGGGCATTCCCCTATAAAGCCAACATTCAGGAATATTTTATTCCCCCTAAGAAAGTACGTTCCGCCTCGAGAACGGCTGTGCTGATGTCTTTTTTCGCCCTGCGATGAGCTGCCACTACCTTCCCGAGGATGTGTCATGCAACACGAAAAAAACCATTTCATCATCAAGGTCACGTGTCCGGCGGTGTCTGGCATCGTTGCTGCCGTGACCACGTTTCTGGCAGACAACGGTTGCTACATCGGGGAGATGGCGCAATTCGACGATGAGTTCAGCGGGCGCTTTTTCATGCGGGCCGTGTTTCGCTTCAACGATGAGCAGGCCGCTGACCTTCAGCAGATCAAAGACGGGTTCAGTGACGTTGCCGCCGCCTTCGACATGACTTGGGAACTCCACGACACCCGCCAGCCGATGCGTGTGTTGCTGATGGTGAGCAAGTACGACCATTGCCTGGGTGACTTGCTGTACCGCTACCACAAGGGCGAGGTCGACATGACCATCACCGCCATTGTTTCCAACCACCTCGACCTGCGGCCCATGGCTGAGCGCGAGGGTATCCGCTTCATTTACCTGCCCGTCAACAAAGACACCAAGGCCCGGCAAGAAGCCGAACTGATGAAAATCGTCGACGACACCGGCACCGAGCTGGTGGTGTTGGCGCGTTACATGCAGATCCTCTCCGACGACCTGTGCCAACAGCTGTCAGGCCGGGCGATCAATATCCACCATTCGTTCCTGCCCGGCTTCAAGGGCGCCAAGCCGTATCACCAGGCCTGGCAACGCGGGGTAAAGCTGATCGGTGCCACCGCGCATTACGTGACCAGCGACCTGGACGAGGGGCCGATCATTGAGCAGCAAGTGCAACGGGTCGATCACGCCCATTTGCCCGAAGATCTGGTGGCAATCGGGCGCGACACCGAAACCGTGGCGCTGTCCAGGGCGGTCAAATACCACCTTGAACATCGGGTGTTTCTCAACCAGGACAGAACGGTGATTTTCCGGTGAATACGCCCCTTTTGATTGACGGTAAAGCCGCCGCCACACGCGTGTTGCAGCAAGTGCGCGAAGACGTGGCCAGCCTCTACGAGCAGGCCATTGAGCCCACGCTGGCGGTGATTCTGGTGGGCAACGACCCGGCCAGTCAGGTGTATGTGCGCAACAAGGTGCTGCGCGCCGAAGAGGTCGGTATTCGTTCGCTGGAACATCGCCTGCCGAGCGACACCACAACTGAGCACTTGCTGCAATTGATCGATCATTTGAATGCCGACCGTTCGGTTCACGGTGTGTTGCTGCAACTGCCCCTGCCCGCGCATATCGACGAACTGCGCGCCCTGCAGGCCATCAGCCCGGACAAGGACGTCGACGGTTTCCACAGTGACAACGTCGGCGGGCTGAGTCAGGGCCGCGCGGTGCTGGCGCCCTGCACCCCCAGCGGCTGCCTGTATTTGCTCAAGCAGGCTTGCGGTGATTTGCGCGGCAAGCACGCGGTGGTGATTGGCCGCTCGAACATCGTCGGTAAACCCATGGCCGCCCTGCTGCTGCAAGCCGACTGTTCGGTGACCGTGCTCCACTCTCGCAGCCAGGACCCACAAGCGCTGTGCCGCCAGGCCGACATTGTGATCGCCGCCGTGGGCCGCCCGCGCCTGATCGACGCCGATTGGCTCAAGCCCGGCGCCGTGGTGATTGATGTCGGCATCAACCGCATCGATGACAACGGTCGCAGCCGCCTGGTCGGCGATGTGGATTTCGACAGCGCACTGACCCGCGTCGCGGCCATCACCCCGGTGCCCGGCGGTGTCGGCCCGATGACTATCGCTTTTCTGATGAAAAACACCGTGACCGCTGCCCTTAACCAATCTCAGGCGCAACGCAGCCTGTCGGAGGCCGTATGCCCTTCAATCTATTGAAATACGGGCTGAGTTCGGAGTACCCGGTAGAGGTCGATTTACCGCCGCCCAAGGCGCTCAAACCCAGCTATGACGTGGTCATCATCGGCGCGGGCGGGCATGGCCTGGCCACCGCTTATTACCTGTCCAAATACCACGGCATCAGCAATATCGCGGTACTCGAAAAGGCCTATCTGGGGGGCGGCAATACGGCGCGCAACACGGCAGTCATTCGCTCCAACTACCTGACCAGCGAAGGCGTGAAGTTTTACGCCGAGTCAGTGCGAATGTTCCAGTCGCTGTCCAACGAATTCGACTTCAACATCATGTATTCGGAGCGCGGCCAACTGACGCTGGCCCACACCGATGCCACCGTGCGTTCGTTCCGCCAGCGGGCCGAGGTCAACAAGCACTTTGGCGGGCGCAGCGAGATGATTGACCGCCAGCAGATCCGCGAACTGGTGCCCACCCTCAACCTTGATCCTGGCCATCTGCCGGTGCTCGCCGGGCTGTGGCACATCGACGGCGCCACCGCCCGTCACGATGCCGTGGCCTGGGGTTATGCCAAGCAGGCGGCCAAGCGCGGGGTGGAGATTCATCAACTGACCGAGGTTCAGGACCTGGTCATCGAGAACGGCGCAATCACCGCCGTCAAAACCAATCGCGGAACGATCCGCTGCGGTTGCGCCGTGCAGGCCATTGCCGGGCATAGCTCGCTGCTGATGGCCAAAGCCGGGATCCGCTCGCCGATTCAGACCTTCCCGCTGCAAGCCATGGTCACGCAACCTTTCAAGCCGTTTCTCGACCCGCTGGTGAGTTCGTCGGCACTGCACTGTTACGTGCAGCAAACCAGCCGAGGCGAAGTGGTGTTCGGTGGCGGCTCCGACCCCTACCCGCTGTACAACACCCGCTCTACCCTGGACTTGAAAGAAAGCTTGCTGGCCCACGCCATCGAGATGTTCCCATTTTTGGCCAACGCCAAACTGATGCGCCAATGGGCCGGGAGCACCGACATGACCCCCGACTACAGCCCGATCATGGGCTTGTCGCCGGTGAAAAATTACTACCTCGACGCCGGTTGGGGCACGTGGGGTTTCAAGGCCACGCCCATCTGCGGCAAGACCATGGCCGAGCTGGTTGCCAGCGGCGGCAAGGTGCCCGAACTGATCAAACCGTTCGCCCTCGAACGTTTTTCAACCTTCCAGCAAGTCAACGAAATGGGCGCCACGGCGGCCAGCCACTGACCCGGAGCACGCAATGAAAATCATGATGTGCCCGCTCAACGGGCCGCGCAATATCAGTGAGTTCACCTACGGCGGCGAGTTCAAGGTCATGCCAGACCCGACCACCTGCAGCGATGGCGTATGGGCCGACTACGTGTTCAACAGCGAAAACCTCGCCGGGGTGGTGCGCGAATGGTGGATGCACACGCCGTCCAGCTACTGGTTTATCGCCGAGCGCCACACCGTCAGCGATGAAGTACTGCGCACCTTCGACCCCAAAGAGCTGTTTACCCGCCGTGTCGAGTTCAGCACCGCCGCCAAGGAGATTGCAGGATGAACCGCCTCCCCGCCCCGATGGGCCTGCTGATCGACCGTCATCAGCCGCTGGACTTCACCTTCGATGGTGAACGCTACCAGGGCCTGCAAGGTGACAGCATTGCCAGTGCGCTGCTGGCCAACGGCCGGTTTCTGCTCTCCCGTTCGTTCAAATACCACCGCCCCCGTGGCCCGCTGACCATGGCCGGGCAAGACGCCAACAGCCTGGTGCAACTGCCCAAAGAACCCAACGTGCTGGCCGATGCCTGCCCGCTGACGTCGGGTTTGCAGGTCAGCGCGCAAAACGTCAACGGCAGCCTGGACCATGACCGCGACGCCTGGCTGGGCAAGTTTTCCAAATTCATGCCGGTGGGGTTCTACTACCGCTCGTTCTACAAGCCCAAGGGTATGTGGAAGCTCTGGGAGCCGATGATTCGCAAAAAAGCCGGGCTGGGTGTGCTCGACCTGAATTTCACCCCCGAGTACTACGACAAGGCGTATTTATTCACGGATCTGGCGGTGATCGGCGCCGGGCCTGCCGGTTTGCAAGCCGCGTTGACGGCCGCCAATGCCGGGGCCAAGGTGCTGCTGATCGAGCAGCAAGCGGTGCTCGGTGGCTCACTGACCTATGCCCGCTTCGACATTGAAGGCATTCAGGCCAACGCTGTGCGCCATTCGCTGCTGGCGCAAGTGGTGCAGCACGCCAATATTAAAGTGCTCACCGAGGCGACCTGTAACGCCTGGTTCACCGACAACTACCTGCCGGTGATTCAGGGCAAACGCCTGTACAAGGTGCGGGCCAGCCAATGCCTGGTGTGCAGCGGGTCGTTCGATCAGCCGGTGATCTTTCGCAACAACGACCTGCCGGGGGTGATGCTGAGCAGTGCCGCCCAACGCCTGATGAAACTCTATGCGGTCAAGCCCGGCCAGCGGGCCGTGGTACTGACCGGCAATGACGACGGGTATCTGGCCGCGCTGGATTTGCATGAGCAAGGGGTGGAGGTTGCATCGCTGATCGACCTGCGGGCCGCGCCGGGCAATCAGGCGCTGCGTGAAGCCTTGCTGCAACGCAAGATCCCGTGCCTGAACAACAGCACCGTGTACGAAGCCCTGCACGAAAAAGGCATGCGCCACGTGACCGGGGTCGAGGTGCGCACCATCCTCGCCCAGGGCCGCGTGGCCGACAGCGGCAAACGTCTGGACTGCGACCTGTTGTGCATGTCGGCAGGCTATATGCCGGTCTATCAACTGCTGTGCCAGGCGGGCGGCAAACTGGCCTATGACGACCAGCGCGCCGAGTTCACCCTCAGCGGGCTGCCGCAAAACTTGCTGGTAGCCGGGTCCGTCAATGGCCGCCACTCACTGGACAACGTACTCGCCGACGGCGCCCGTGCCGGTGCTGCTGCGGCACGGGCACTCGGCCTGAGCGCAGACGCAGCCCCTGAACGGTGGCGGGCAGAAGCGCCCGTCAACTTCAGTTGGCCGATATTCCCGCATCCCAAGGGCAAAGACTTCGTCGACTATGACGAAGACCTGCAAGTGGCCGACATCGTCAACGCCACGCGCATCGGCTATCGCGACGTGCAACTGGTCAAACGCTACTCCACCGTGGGCATGGGCCCGTCCCAAGGCCGCCACTCGGCACTGCCCACCGCACGCCTGGTGGCGTGGGCGACACAACGCAACATCAGCGAGACCGGGGTCACCACCGCGCGGCCGCCGTTTGTGGCAGAAAAACTGGCCCATGTGGCCGGTCGCGCGTTTGACCCGTATCGACAAACACCCATGCATATCCGCCATGTGCAGGCAGGCGCAAAAATGATGCCGGCCGGGATCTGGCAACGCCCGGCCTACTACGGCGCGGCCAAAGACCGCGAAGCCTGCATGCAGGCCGAAGCCCTGCACGTGCGCAACAAGGTCGGCATCATTGACGTGTCGACCCTGGGCGGCCTCGATGTGCGCGGCCCGGATGCGGCTGAGCTGTTGAACCGCCTGTACACCTTTGCCTTCATCAAGCAGCCCGTGGGCCGCTCGCGCTATGCGCTGATGACCAACGAGCACGGGGTGGTGATTGATGATGGCGTGTGCGCACGCTTTGCCGAGCAGCACTTTTACGTCACCGCCACCACCAGCGGCGTAGACCGCATTTACCAGCAGATGCTGAAGTGGAACGCGCAATGGCGTCTGGACGTCGACATCACCAACGTGACCGCCGCCATTTGCGCGGTCAACGTGGCCGGGCCGGACTCACGCAAAGTCCTCGAACTGCTCTGTTCTGACCTCGATTTAAGTGCCAGTGCCTTCCCGTATCTGGGCGTGCGCCAAGGCACGGTGGCCGGGATTGCAGCGCGCTTGCTGCGGGTCGGTTTTGTCGGCGAGCTGGGGTATGAGATCCACGTTCCGGCCCGTCACGGGCTGGCGCTCTGGGATGCCCTGATCAGCGCCGGCAAAGCGTTTGATATTCGCCCGTTTGGCGTTGAAACCCAGCGCTTGCTGCGCCTTGAAAAAGGCCACGTGATCATCAGCCAGGACACCGACGGCATGACCCACCCGGCAGAAATCGACATGGGCTGGGCGGTGAGCCGCAACAAACCCTTCTTCGTCGGGCGGCGCTCGGTGGACATCCTCGAAGCCCAACCGCTCAAGCGCAAACTGGTGGGCTTCAGCTTGCCCAAAGACAGCGCGCAACCGCTTGAAGGGCATCTGGTGCTTAACGGCCCGGACATCAGCGGCAGCGTCACTTCATGTGAATACTCTGCCAGCTTGGGCAAGATCATTGGCCTGGCCTATGCGGGCATCAACCAGAGCACGCCGGGGCAACGCATCCCGATCCGTGTTGAAGGTGGTGTGACCGTTCAGGCCGAGGTTGTCGCCCTGCCCTTCTTTGACCCTGAAAACCAGCGCCAGGAGCTTTGACCCATGACCAGCCTGAGACAACAGCAAGTGCCCTTGATTGGCTGTGCCCTGAGCGACTTGACCGACCTGCCCCGGGTCGGCTTTCGCGGGGCTGACAGCGCCGACTACCTGCGCGGCCGCGGCTTCGAACTGCCGACCGCCCCCAACCGCGCCATCACCCAACCTGACGGCAGCCTGGTGGCACGGCTGTCACAGACCGAATACCTGCTGATCGCCAGCCACCTGCAAGACGAACGCATCGCCGACGAAGAAGCACGCTGGGAGATGGACCATCAAGCCAACTACCTGCTGCCGCGCCAGGACAGCCACGGCTGTTTCCAGCTCAGTGGCGAGCACCTGAGCGAGATCATGGCCAAGCTCTGCGGCGTCGACCTGAGTGCCGAAACTTTCGGGTTTGGCGCCGTGGCGCAAACCTCGGCGGCGCGTATCAACGTCATCGTGATCAATTCGGGCAGTGCGCAGCAGCCGGCTTTGCACATTCTGTTTGACCGGCCCTCGAAAGCCTATTTTCACGAAGCGCTGGTAGATGCAATGCAGGAGTTTATTGGGGGGTAAAAAGGCCTGTAGGAGCCGCCGCAGGTTGCGATCTTTTGATCAAGAACGTCAAAAGATCGCGAGGCAAGCTCGCTCCTACCGTTGGGTGACGCTTTTTCAATGCAGCGAAGCCGCTTCCAGAATCAGGTCCGCGCCGCGCTCTGCCACGGCCATGACCGCGCCCTGGATGTTGCCGGAGACCATTGACGGAATCACCGAAGCGTCAACCACGCGCAACCCCGTCATGCCCCGTACCCGCAGGGACGAGTCGACCACGGCGTCAGCATCTTCGCCCATGCGGCAGGTGGCGATGGGGTGATAGATGGTCTGGCCGTTACGTTGGGCAAATTCAAGCCATTGTTCATCGGTTTGCACGTCAATGCCCGGGCCGGTTTCCAGCTCGACAAAGGCTTGCATGGCAGGCCGCTGCATGATCCGACGGGCGATTTTCATGCCCTCGATCAGGCTCTGGCGGTCTTCTTCGACACTCAAGAAGTTCGGCCGAATGGCCGGCATGACTTGCGGGTCGGCTGACTGGATATGGATGCTGCCCTTGGACTTTGGCCGCAATTGGCTAACCCCGATGGTCATGCCCGGGTGCTTGTCGAGAATCCGCTCGGCCGCGTTGGCGTAGCTGGCGTGCACCACAAAGTACTGCACGTCCGGGGTTGGCATCTGCGCCTGACTTTTGACAAACCCGTGCACCAGCCCGGTACCCAGGGTCAGAATCCCGGTGCGCTGGGTGAAGTACTCGAACACCGCCATGCCCAAGCGCCAGCCACGGGCCATTTGGTTGAGGGTGATCGCGTTTTTGAGCTTCCAGTTCAGGCGGGTGGCAAAGTGGTCGATGTAGTTTTCACCGACCCCGTCCAACCGGTGTTTGACTGCGATGCCGACTTTTTCGAGGACATCCGGTCGACCGATCCCGGACAACTCAAGGATCTGTGGCGACTGGATCGCCCCGGCACAGAGGATCACGTCCTGCTGAGCGTTGACGGTGATTTCCCGGCCATTCTGGCGGTAAGTGATGCCCGTGCAGCGATTGCCCTTGAGCTCCAGGCGCAACACATGGGCATGGGTTTCAATGGTCAGGTTGGGCCTGCGCCGGGCCGGATTCAGGTAACCGTCAACCACGCTCCAGCGCCGCCCTTGGTGCTGGACCACCTGGTAGTAGCCGAAACCGGTCTGCTGTTCATTGTTGTAGTCGCTGTTGAATGGCTGATTGTCTTGCTTGGCCGCAAGCATGAACGCGTCGGCAATGGGATAGCGCTCGGACACCTGGCTGAGGTGCATAGGGCCGTCATGACCGCGGCGATGATCGCCCAGCGGATAGTTTTCGATCTTCTTGAAGTACGGCTTGAGGGTGGTGAAGTTCCAGCCCTTGGCGCCAGCGGCTTCCCAGGCGTCGTAATCACCCGGCTGACCGCGCACGTAGATCATCCCGTTGATCAAGGTCGAGCCGCCGAGGCCTTTGCCGCGTGGTACGGCAATTTCGCGACCCTGGGTGTTCTCTTCGGCCTGGGTCTTGAAACGCCAGTTATAGCGTTTGTCGACCAGCAGTTTGCTGAAGCCTGCCGGAATCGGAATCCAGAAACCCTTGGGTTCACCACCGGCTTCCAGCACCAGGACACGGTACTTGCCGGAGGCAGTCAAACGGTTGGCGAGAATGCAGCCTGCGGTGCCGCCGCCGACGATGATGTAATCAAACGCACTCATGACAGGACTCTTTCTTGCTCGACGACATTGCCGCTGCCATCAACTCAATCTGGCAGAGCAGCATAGGCAGGCCTTCGTGGATCCGGCAGCCGACTTTTTGCGCCGCCGCCAATAATGGGGTGATAACAGGTTTCATGATGATCTCGGCAACCACTTGATCGGCCGTGAGCAGCGTGACGTCACACGGCAGCGGGTCGCCCTCCTTAAGCCCCAGTGACGTACCGTTGACCACCAGGTCGTAGCCTGAAGGGTCGGACGTTCCGACCGTGACTTGCAGATCAGGAAACGCCTTGGCGAGACGGTCAACCAGCGACGTGGCTTTCTCGCGACTGCGGTTGGCGATGGTCAGCCAGCCAATCCCGGAGGCTGCCAGGGCAAAAGCGATGGCATTGGCCGCACCGCCTGCGCCCGCCAGGTACACCGCGCGGCCTTCAAGTTCGATGCCCGCTTGCCGCAAGCCGCTGACGAAGCCTTCGCCATCGAGAATTTCACCGTGTAATTTGCCGTCGCAGGTACGGGTCACGACGTTCACCGCACCCACCAGGCGCGCGGCCTCGGAAACGCTGTCGCACAGATCTACAATGGCGGTTTTGTGCGGCACCGTGACAATAAAACCGTCAAGGCTCTTGATACCGCGCAAGCCGTTGACCACCCGCTCAAGGTCGGACGGCGACACATGAAACGGCACCAGCACCTGGTCCAGCCCCATCGAGGAAAACAGCCGGTTCATGGCTTGCGGGGTCTGCACGTGGTGGATCGGGTCGGCAAGGATGGCGAAGACCCGTGTGGTGCCGCTTATTTGAGTGATGTCAGTCATTGCTTCAGGCCAGGGTGTAGGCGGTTTTTACGCCTGTATAGAATTCACGGGCATAGCTGCCCTGCTCTCGTGTGCCGTAACTGGAGGCCTTTCGGCCGCCAAACGGGGCGTGATAGTCGACGCCTGCGGTGGCCACATTGACCATCACCATGCCCGCGCCGGAACGCTGCTTGAAGTCAGCGGCGTATTTCAGCGAGGTGGTGCAGATACCCGAGGACAAACCGAAATCGGTGTCGTTGGCCAACGCAACGGCCTGCTCGTAATCCTTGACCCGGATCACGCTGGCCACCGGACCAAAGACTTCTTCGCGGTTGATGCGCATATCGTTGGTGGTCTCGGTAATCAGCGCCGGGGACAAGTAAAAGCCGGGGGTTGCACGTTCCAGACGTTCGCCGCCAAAGACCAGATTGCCGCCTTCACTGCGCGCAATGTCGATGTACTCGCAGTCCTGCTTGAGTTGCGCCTGGGACACTACCGGGCCCATGTCACAGCCGTCGGCCAGTGCATGGTCGACCCGCAGCCCGGCGAGCCGTTGTTTCACGGCTTCGACAAAGCGGTCGTGGATGCCGTCTTGCACGATCAAGCGGCTGGAAGCGGTACAGCGCTGGCCGGTCGAGAAATACGAACCGGACACCGCGACTTCCACGGCTTGCTGCAAATCGGCGTCGTCCAGAATCACCAGCGGGTTTTTACCGCCCATTTCCAGTTGCACCTTGGCGCCCCGTTCCATGCAGGCCAGGCCCACCTGGCGGCCGGTGAAGGTTGAGCCGGTGAAGGTCACAGCGCGCACTTTGCGCGAATGGGCCAAGACGTCACCCACTTTTGAACCCGGTCCCATGACCAGGTTAAACACCCCGGCCGGCAGCGCCCCGGCCCGCACAATGATTTCGGCCAGCGCCCAGGCACTGCCCGGCACCAGATCTGCGGGTTTGAAGACCACGGTATTGCCGAACGCCAGCGCGGGGGCGATCTTCCAGGCAGGGATCGCGATGGGGAAGTTCCACGGCGTGATGATCCCGATCACCCCTTCAGGCTCGCGGCGTACATCGACCTCGACGCCAGGGCGAATGGAAGGCAAACGCTCGCCTGACATTCGCAAGGCTTCACCGGCGAAAAACTTGAACACGCGCCCGGCCCGCACCACTTCCCCGACGCCTTCTGCGAGGGTTTTGCCCTCTTCACGGGCGAGCAAACGCCCGAGTTCTTCACGACGTGCGAGGACCTCGCTGCCGATACGGTCCAGCGCGTCACTGCGTTGTTCTGCGGTAAATTTTGCCCATGCGGCCTGCGCATCAAACGCCGCTTCAACCGCCGCTTGTGCCTGCGTGGCATCAGCCCGCGCATACTCGCCGATTACATCCTTGGTGTCTGACGGATTGATGTTCAGGTTCACATCAACGCCGGTAACCCACTCTCCGCCTATATAGTTTTTATTCACGCGTAGTGCTCCAGCGAGGGAATAAACACGTTCCAGGTTCACTATGGGTGTGCTGCCTTGAAGGGAGCCGAACGCCTTGACCATGACGCAGGGCGCCAGCTTTTAGGGGGCGAAATACCCTGGAAAATGCAGTCAATCGCTATTAAGAAGGTGATGGCAAAAACATACGCTTAAGCCCGGACAGCGTCTATGAATTGGCTGTGACGGGGGTTCATACCCGCTGTGCCAGGACGGCACAGGGCTATTGGTTTGCTGCCACCGTCTTCGACGCCGCGCTGTCGCGCAACAAACAGGCCACCGAATATCTTCAGCATCCCCCAATCGGTTCCCTCTCCTTCGGGAGAGGCGTGGTGAGGGGGCTCTTGACTTGAGTACATATCCGTTGCTGCGGCAACGGCCACTTAGGGTTCCGGCCTTACGCCGCGTCACTTTGCAAAAGCGGCAAAGTAACCAAAACGCTTTTGCCCCTACCCCTCGGTGCCTCGCTTTGGCTCGGCATGCCCTCACCACAGGCCTTGCTCCGTAGGCCCGCCGCGATCGGCCATCCATGGCCGTGTCGCGGCTAACCCGGCGTCCTGCCGGGTTACCCACTGCGCAAAACCTGCGTTCGGCCAGCGTGGTTTAATGGGGCCTTTTAGATCAAGATCAAAAGCAAGATCTAGATCAAAAGATCGCGAGCAAGCTCGCTCCTACAAAGCCTTTAAAATCAATCACTTATTTTATGTTTGATAAGAGGGGCCACCCCGTCTTCGACGCCGCGCTGTCGCGCAGCAAACAGGACAGCGAGTATCTTCAGCATCCCCCAATCGGTTCCCTCTCCTTCGGGAGAGGGCTAGGGTGAGGGGGGGCTCTTAGATCAAGATCAAAAGATCGCGAGCAAGCTCGCTCCTACAGGGCCTTTAGAATCAATTACTTATTTTGTGTTTGATAGGAGCTGCCGAGGAACGAAGGCTGCGATCTTTTACGGTTAACCCGGGTAGCGGGTTTCCATGACCACGGACAAGGCGTCCGGGCGCCAAAACTCCTGGTCAAACTCAACCGGCTGGCCGGCTTCACCAAAGTTCAGGCGTTCCAGGTACAAGCTACTGGAACCGACACTGAGTTGCAGCAGTTCGGCCTGATGCTCGTCTACGGTGCCGGTGTGCATGGCCAGTTCGCAGCGCGACTGGACACGGCCAAAACGTTCTCTCAGCACAGTAGTCAGAGACGTGTTGAGGTCAGCATCGAGTAACCCCGGGCACCAGTTGGCGACCAGTGCGTTGAATTCCAGAAGCACCGGGCGCCGATCTACCCAGCGCCGCCGTTGCAGATAAAACACCGGCTCGTCAGCCGATGCCAAGCCCATCCGCTGTGCCAGCCAACTGCCCGCCGGGCGCAGTTCGGCGTGCAGGCATTCGGTTAATGGAGTACGCCCTTGGGCGGCAACGTAGTCCATAAAGCCGGTGATGCGCGTCGGGTCGTAACGAATTCGCTGGGGGCTGACGAACCAGCCCCGGCGGTTTTCCCGGTATACCACCCCTTCGGCTTCGAGTTGCTGCAACGCTTGGCGCAATGTCACGCGGGTGCAGCCAAAACGCTCGGCCATCTCACGTTCGGACGGAAATTTGTGGTCGGCGCAGGGCGTCCCGCTGGCGACGTCAGCGGCAATTTCATCACGAATACGCAGGTAATGAGGGGACACGGGATCAAATGGCATTGGCACATCCACGGGCTTGGGTCTGCGCTTCCTGGCTCAGCAGGTCACGCTTCCAGCTACGGTAGCCATAGAACGCCAGCAGCACAAACCCGGCGTAAAGGCCTGCCGTCAGTTGCAGGTCTTTGCTCAAGTACATGCCCACGTAGACAACGTCCAGGGCTATCCATAACGCCCAGCTGGCCACGTATTTACGCGCTGCCCAGACGCTGGCGACCAAACTGAACGCCGTCAAGCAAGCGTCCAGCCAAGGCACAGCGGCATCGGTAAAACTGGACATCAGGCCGCCCAGCAACAGGGTGCCGATAACACCGGCAATCGCGCCCAGCACGGCATCGCGTAATGGCAGTCGCGCCACGTGCACTTTGCCGTGATCCAGCCCGCCTTGGCTCCAGCGCCACCAGCCGTAACCTTGCAGAAAGGCAAAGATGATTTGCAGCAAGGTGTCGGAATACAGCTTGGCGTCGAAAAAAATCCACGCATACAACAACACGGCCACGACACTGACCGGCCAGCACCAGCGGATGCGCTGGGTGGTCAGCCAGACTCCGAGGACATTGATCAGCACGGCGACGATTTCCAGATTTGACATTCTTGCGCCCTCAATAAAGTGGTGCAGCACGCAGGGGTGCTGCCCGAATCAGAAGTTCACAGTGGCGGACAATCGCGCGGTTCGCGGCGCACCCTGGAATACGTAGTCGTCGCCCATGTAGGCCCCCACGTCACGCCAGTAGCGTTTGTCGAACAGGTTGTCGACGGTCAGGCGAAACACTGTGTCGTAACCTTCGATGTTGGTGCTGTAGCGGCTGCCGACATCGAACACGGTGTAACCGGCGGCTTTGACGCTGCCCTGCTGATTGGCATATTTGCTGGCGCTGTATTGCCCGCCGCCCAGCAAGGCCAACCCCGGCACCCCCGGGATGCTGTAGTCAGCGTGCAGGCTGGCGCGCAGGTTCGGGACGTTGATGGCTTGATGCCCGTCATAGGCGTCGGTGCCGCTGTCGCTGACCCGGGCGCGAATGGCGGCAACACTGGCGGCGATTTGCAGGTTAGTGCTCACGTAGCCATTGGCCGATAACTCGATCCCGGTGTTTTTCTGCTTGCCCTGCTGCACGTAGGTGAAGCTGCCGTCGCCGTTAGGTTTGTTGTACTGGTAGTCCTGGCTGATCTGGAACAGCGCGGCAGTCAGGCTCAGGTTTTGCCAGTCGTGCTTGACCCCCAGTTCGAGTTGGCGCGAGGTGGTGGGCGCGAGGATTTCACTGGCATTGGTGCTGAACCAGGCCGCCTGGCCGCCCAGTGACAAGCCCTTGCTGTAGCTGAGGTACACCGAGGTATCTAGCCATGGCTTGTAGATCAAAGCCGCTTGCGGCAAAAACTCCGAGCGTTGGGTATGCCGATTGGTCGACCCGTCGCTGTCATAGGCTTTTTCGTCGAGGCGAATCTGCCGCCCGCCGAGCACGGTTTGCCACTGCTCGTTGAAACTGATGCGGTCGGTCACGAACACGCCGTATTGGCGGCTGTCGAGATGGCGGTAAGTGTGGCCCGGGGTGCCGTCATACGGATCCAGCGGTTCAGGGGTGGAGCCAATCGTGCCGGAACCGATCATCTGGTTGAACTCAGGGCGGCTGTCGAGCACCCGGCGAAATGCGCTGCTGCCCACCGTCAGTTCGTGCTTGAGCGAACCGGTGTCGAACTGGCCGCTGAGTGCCAGTTGCGCCTCATCATTGCGCCGCGTGTCATCAGGGTTGCGGTAGTCATAAATGTCGTAGTTGCCTTCTGGGCTGAAGGTGTTCGGCACGGCGGCGTCGGCGCAACTGGCCGAGCCATAGCAGCCCCAGGCGAAGGTGCTGTAGTCATCAATCACCACCCGGCTGCGCGAAGCGCTGAAGCTGGCTTTCCAGTTCTCGTTGAAGCGGTACTCGTACAAGCCGTCCATGTTCAGCGAGTTGATGGTCACCGGCTTCGACCAGCTTTGATAAGCCAGCAGATCGTGAGGGTTGACGTGATGAGGCAGCTCAGTGCCGCCCAGCAACTGATAACCCGGCACCGAGCGCTGTTGACGGCGCTGGTACTCGGCATTCAATTGCAACGTGCTGTTGGGGTCGATGTTCCAGTCCAGCGCCAGCGAGGCAAAATCGCGCTTGCCGTCGGCATGGTCGACATAGGAATGGATGTCTTCATGGGCCAGGTTGGTGCGGATACCCACCTGCTGCTCGCTGCCGAACCAGCCACCCAAATCAGTCGCCAGATAACTGCCGCCCTGATCGGTGGTCGATACCGTCACCGAGTGCACATTTTCCGGGCGTTTGGTCACGTAGTTGACCAGGCCGCCAGGCTCGGACACGCCACTTTGCAGGCCCGCCAGGCCTTTGAGCACTTCGACCTGCTGCTTGTTTTCCAGGCCGACGTTTTGCTCGCCGGTGATGGTGCGGCCATTGATCTTGTAACTGCTGGCCGAGTTCAAAGAGAAGCCGCGCACCTCAAAGTTTTCGTAGTAACCAATCGGCGCATAGCTTTCGCCCACAGAGGCGTCATTGCGCAGGACTTCGCTGAGCAGGCGCGCTTGCTGATCCTTGATCTGCTGATCGGTGATCACGCTGATTGCTGCGGGCGTGTCGAGCAGCGGCGCCGAGTCAAAACCGCCGACCGAGGCGGAGGTGGCCTGATAACCGCTGTCGTGCTCGCCGACTACGGTTACGGCGTCCAGTTGAACGCTATTGGATGAAGCCGCCGGGCTGTCCGCCCATGCCCCTGCCGGCAGCAAGGTGGTGCCCACACCACAGGCCATCAACATGCCGGCGCGTAACAGATTTGGCGAAAACCGAGGGAGGGATAACTCGGCAGTTCGATACAACATGACCATGAAAGCTCCTTAACGGGCACCGCCGTCACCGGCGCTATTTGCCAGGCACGGTGCCGCAAACGCGCCAGAACTGCAAAGCCCCGGTACTACTTGGATTGATTGGCCAGTGCCCGAAGGCCCGTGGACGTCAGGCCGGAGCTGCTCCGGTGGTCATTGGCAAGCGCGGGTCGGCGGCCCATTCCTGGAGGGAACCGTCGTAGATATAGACGTCGCAGCGACCGACTAATGTAAGGGCCAGCGCCTGCGCGGCGGCAGAAATACCGCCCCCGCAGTACACCACCACGGGTGCCGCGGCCTGCAACAGCGGCGCCAGCACCTCACGCAAAGCATGGGGTTCGAGGTAGCGACCGTGGTCATCGAACACACTGCGGGCTGGCACATTGAGGCTGCCCGGAATATGCCCGCGACGGGCATAACGGGTCACGGCGCTGCCCTCGAACAAACCGGCAGACAAGGCACAGACCAGGGTCGCGGAGCGCTCCCCGGCGAGTACGGCCTCAACGCCTGCACGGTCGATCCACAAGCCTTCGACAAAGGCTGGCAGCCACTGGCTTGGCTGCGACACCTGCGCCCCGCTCTGCTCGGGCAAACCAGCGCGCTGCCAGGCCCTGAAACCGCCGTCCAGCACCTGGCTGTGCAGGCCGACACTGCGCAGCATCCACCACAGCCGCGCCGCCCAGAATCCGTCATTACGGTCGTAGATCACCACCCGCCTTTGTGGGCTGATACCCAGTTGCGTCAAGCCGTCCGCCAACTGCGCAATGCCCGGCAAGGCAAAACTGAACGACGCTTGCTGATCTGCCAGAGCGCCGTACAAGTCGGCATGCAACGCCCCCGGAATGTGTGCCTGCAGCCAGCCATCGCGACCGCTGCGCACTTGATAGTCGCCATCAAAACGCGGTGCTGGCAGTTCAACCGTGGCGTCGATGATCAACAGATCCGGGTCGTTCAACGCCGCATGCAGGGCCTGCGGGCAGATCAACGGGCTGTTCCCGGCGTCGCTCATGGTTGCTCACCCTCTTCGGCGCGGGCGGCCAAATCGTGCAGATGAGCCAGCAGGCGTTGACCTTCTGCGCCGTTAAACCAGCGCGTATGGCCGATCAAGTAAACCTCGTAGGCCACCGTGGCATTGGCCTCGGAACCGACGATGCCCTGGTAATAGGCGACTTCTGACAACGCAAAATCGGTGTGCACCAGCGGCAGCAAGGCCGCCAGGGTCAAAAAGTCTTGGGCCTTCAAAGGCCGCACACTGTGGTAGCCCTGCAAGATAGCGTCGACGGACTCCAGCGAGGCGGCAGCGCTGCCGCCGATGTCCAGGTCCAGCCAGGGAATGCTGTTGCGCTCCACAGCCGTGGCCAGATCGAACAAGGCAAAGGTCTGATCGGCCAAACCAAAATCCAGCACGCTGCTGACCTGGCTGTCTGGCTGCGTGGTGTCCCAGAGCAGATTGGAGGCATGCCAGTCGTTGTGGGTCCACAAGGGCTGTTGCGTGGCGAGCAACGGATACAACTGCTGATGAAAAGGCAGGTGCAGGCTTTGCAGGTCAGCACGCCAATCGCGCTGGCTCAAGTACGCCGCCAGTGCCGGATCATTCACGCAGGCCGCTTCGATGGCCGCAATCGGATCGGGCTGGCTGAACAGACGGAAGTTGGCCAACAGCACCGGCGCCTGACGCGGCGGCGCGGTAAAACCGCTGGCAGCGTCATGCAAACGGGCCAGGCTCTGCCCGGCTGCCCAGGCATGTTGATACGCCTGAAACGGCGTCCACGACAGCGCCTCACGGTAGAGGTCTTGCCCGGCAGCGATCTGGTGCACTTCATACGTCCACTCGCCAAGGGCAATGGCCGTATCGCCCTCAGCACTGCTCAGCACTTGGGCCACCGGCGCGCCGTTGCCACGCAGATGGGCCATAAAGCGATGCTCTTCGCGCAACCACTCCGGCTCACGCACCGAGCGGTGATGACGTTTGACAAACAGCGGCTGCTCACTGGTGGTGATCAGGCAGGCCGCCGAGAAAGGACGCGGGCTGTGCCAATTGACTTCACGCAGACGGCCGGCCGCCGGGTAGTGACTGAGCAGTTGCTCAATCGCCGCATCGCCAATCGCTGGCCAGTCGGCTTGTACCGGCTCCAGTCCCACGCCATGAGCACTGCTGCGCGCGTCTGCCATCAGAGCGTCTCCGGCAGGTAGGCATTGGTGGTTGCGCCACGCCAGGCGTGTGCGTCGTTCAGCACCTGATGCTCATGCAGCCACTGGGCATAAGGTTGCAGCAAGCTCTCGCGCTGCTCGCCCCAACGGCCTTGGTGCAGCCAGGTCGGGGCGATGTGCTGCAAAGACTGCGCGAGCAGTTCTCGGGGGAAATACGGCGTGGCGAGTTCGTAAGCTTGCAGCGCGCTCAACGGGTCTTGCGCGGCGGCCAGATAACCGCGAGCAGTGACGGCAAGGAAGGCGCGGGTCAGTTCAGGGTCAGCGGCCAGGGTGTCTTCGTGGGCGCCGAGCAAATAGCTGTGATACGCCGGGGCACCGATGTCATCCACCGGCCACACCACGCGACGCTCTTCGGCAACCGGGCTGGCCATCAACGCTTCCCAGGCCCAGTAACCGCCAAAACTGGCATCAGCGGCACCGGCGGCCAACTCCTCGGGACGCAGTTCGCGCACGCCGCTGTCGACGATGATGACCGCATCCGGATCGCCGCCATCGGCTGCCACCAGGTGACGCACCATGGCCAGACCGCGTGGGGTCGGGTTCAACGCCAGGCGGCGCCCGGCCAGATCACGGGGCCGGGTAATGCCCGAGTCGGTGAGGGTTTGAATCGACTCCAGGCCGCGATGGTTGATCGCCGCAATGCCGCGCAATGGCTGGCCCAAGGCGCGACGCACCAATAAGCGGTTGCTGGGGAACAAACCGAAGTGCACAGCTTTGCCGAGCAAGTGATCCAGCGTGTCGCCACGCCATGGGTCATGCACCACCAGTTCAACGTCCAGACCGGCGTCGCTGTACCAACCCTTTTCACGGGCCAGATAAAGCCCGGCCGAGTTCGGCCAGGGGTGGAAATATTCGAGCATTACGCGTACGCCAATCATTACCGCGCTCCTGCCCTGCCACTCAACGGTGAAGGGCGCTGTTTTTTGAGTAGGCGATTTATAAAGGTGAAATCTGGTCTATACCAATATCGTTTTTTGCTATGGATATAGCTGTTTTGGTTTTGCTGGCGCCATGTACTCGGTGCGTAGGAGGGGCCCGTCTACGACGCCGTGCTGTCGCGCAGCAAACAGGCCACTGTAGTCGCTGACGAGGTACGAAGGCTGCGATCGGCTGCGTGCAGCCGTAAAACCATCCACCTCGGGATTCTTGGGTACATATCCATTGCTGCGGCAACGGCTACTTAGGGTTCCGCCCTTACGGCGCGTCACTTTGAAAGCGCAAAGTAACCAAACGCTTTTTGCCCCAACCCCTCAAGCGTGGTTTAACGGGGCCTCTTAGATCAAGATCAAAAGCCAGATCAAGATCAAAAGATCGCGAGGCAAGCTCGCTCCTACGGGGGTTAGTTTATAAAGATGCTCGACCCGGCAGCGGTGACTCGCGCAGCAGGTCTATGACGATGCGAACCCGGGCGGTCATCGCCGGGGACGCTGGCCATACCGCATGAATCGGCAAACCCGGTGCCTGATACGCTTGCAACAACGCCACCAAGGCACCCGTCTTGATCTGTGCATCGACCAACCAACCGGGCAACTGTGCCACTCCGTGGCCGTTGAGAGCCGCAGCTGCAACGGCTTCCATGTCCCCCAGACGCAATCGCGCAGGTAGTTGCAACAGGCTCGTGCGGCCCTGCAAGCCGCTAAAATGCCAGCCCTCGACACGCCCGTTGCGCAGCGTTCCAATGCAGGCATGGCTGGCCAGGTCTGCGGGAGATTGCGGCTGACCATGCGCCTGCAAATAGGCCGGTGACGCACATACCACCAGGCTTTGGCTGCCTATATGTCTGGCCGCCAAGGTGGTGCTGTCTTCCAGCGTGCCAATGCGAACCGCCAGGTCGTAACCCTCTTCGGCAAAGTCCACCGCGCGGCTGGAGAAGACCATTTCAAGTTCAAGTGCCGGGTACTGCGCTGCCAATTTCAAGAGCAACGGCGCAATCCAGTAGCGCCCCAGCAAGACCGGAACAGCCATGCGCAATCGCCCGGAAGGCACGCGACGACGCTCGCTTAAAGAGGACTGCGCGCGTTGTAATTCCTCCAGCGCCAGCACGCAGCTGTCATAAAACGCCAGCCCTTCATCCGTCAGCGACAGGCTGCGGGTGGTGCGGTGCAGCAATCGCGCGTCCAGCCGTTGTTCAAGCCGCGACACCGCTTTGCCAATGCCCGAAGGTGTCTGCCCCAATTGGCGGGCAGCGCCACTGAAACTGCCGGTTTGCACAGCCGCGACAAACGCTTGAATACCGGTCAATCCTTCTACTGAAACCATGGCTGAGGCCTTTTCTATTTGAGACTTATAGTCCTGAGAGCTTGGTATTTATAGCTGAACTGCGGATTAAACCTCACAGATAAAATACGCAAACTTCTTTTGCACGAGTCTTGTCTGCCATGTCTTCTGCTTTCAAAACCCACAGCCGCTGGCTGGCGTTGGGGGGCATTTCCATTGCCAGCTTTCTGGGCTGCATCGACTTCACCATC
Source organism: Pseudomonas helleri (assembly GCF_045830615.1). Taxonomy (NCBI): domain Bacteria; kingdom Pseudomonadati; phylum Pseudomonadota; class Gammaproteobacteria; order Pseudomonadales; family Pseudomonadaceae; genus Pseudomonas; species Pseudomonas helleri. The sequence continues at coordinate 3,228,417 of NZ_CP174501.1, forward strand.
GTTAACACCGCGATACCGGCGATTCAAACCGAGTTGAGTGCGAGCATCGATCAAAGCCAATGGGTGGTGACGATGTTTGTCATGGCGCTCTGTTCATTCATGGTCGCAGCCGGGCGGCTGGCGGATCTGTATGGCCGCCGTGGCGCGCTGTATGCCGGCATGCTGGTGTTTGCCCTGGCGTCATTGGGTGCTGGCTTGTCGACTTCAATCGGCATGCTGATTGCCTGGCGCTTTGTGCAAGGCCTGGCCTGCGCCGTGCTCTACACCACCTCGGCCAACCTGGTGGCCGATGCGTTCGCGCCCCGGCAGCGTGGCATGGCCCTGGGGCTTCTGTTTGCCGCCAATGGCCTGGGGCTGGCAGCGGGCCCGGTTGCCGGCGGGTTACTGGTGGCGGCATGGGGCTGGCGCTCGGTGTTTTTACTCAATGTGCCCTTGATCGTGCTCGCTTTTGCGCTGTGCCTGGGGCAGTTGCAAGCCTCACGCCCACCTGCAACGACGCAAAAGCTCGACATCCCCGGCTTGCTCCTGCTCATGCTGGGCATCCCCGGCCTGCTGCTGTTGATCAACCATGCCGGTGAATGGGGCTGGGGGTCTGTTCAGACGCTGCTGCTGGCGGGGGGCACGGTGGTGGTGCTGGGCCTGTTTATTCGCATCGAGCTAAGGGCTGAACAACCGTTGGTAAACCTCGGGATTTTTACTAACCGGCGCTTTATAGCGGCCAGTATTGCGACGTTTTGCCTGGCGTTTTTTTACTGCGCGGCGTTTTTTCTCATGCCGTTGTATCTGGGTTTTATCCGCGGGCAGGACAGCGCGGGCATTGGCTGGATGCTCCTGCCGACGACCTTGGTGATGGCTGCAGTATCCCCGCTCGCCGGACGACTGGTTGATCGCTACACCACCACGCCAGTGTTGATTGCGGGCCTGCTGTTTCTGGCGCTGTCGGCGCTGATTCAGTCGCGTTTTACCCTGAACAGTGATCTGTCCACGGTGTTGCTGGCATTTGCCTGTATGGGTATCGGTTGGGGATGCATGCTCGGCCCTTCGACCATGGCGGCCTTGTCTTCGGTGCCAGAACAACTGGGCGCAGTCGCGATGGGCACGTCATGGACCTTGCATAACCTGGGCGGCGCGCTGGGCGTGACGATTGCTACGGCGCTGTATACCTCGGTGACATCGTCCGCGGGCGTGTGGACACAGGTGGTTTTTTTATCGGGTTTTCAGGCCGCGATGGGCTTGCTGGTCGGTGTTTCACTAGCAGGAGGGCTGGCAGTGCTGGCCTTGAGCCGTCGACCGGGCATGACTGCGCCAGCGCAGACGTGATCTGGTGAGTAGAACACTCACTCCAGTTGCTGCTTGATCGCCTGCAAAACGATGCGTGACAAGCGCTCGACAGCCACGGATCTTTCCGCCTGCTGATAGCGCAAGGTCAAGGCGATGCTCGGCAGTTCCGGCAGTCCTAGGTGCTGCTCGTCAAGCACGCAGGTGCCGGCCTGCAAGCCCAGGCGGGTTCTGATGGTGTAGCCCAGACCTGCCTGGGTGGCGGCTGCCAGGCCGGGCAAGCTGGAGCTGGTGAACGCCACCCGCCAGTCGATGCCTTGACGGCTCAACGCCTCGGTGCCCGCCGTGTGAAACGGGCAAGGGGTGTCAAACATGATCAGCGGCAGGGGCTCCGCTAAATGGGCTTTCCAGGCGAGTGACTGCTGTTCGGAGCCGATCCAGCGCATGGGTAAACGGGCGATGGTTTCACTGCGCCGGGCGCCCTCGCCCCACACCACTGCCATGTCCAGCGCACCGGACTCCAGACGGCTGAGCAAATCGGCATTGCGGGCAATTTGCGCCTCGACCCGGACCTGCGGATGGGCACGGGTAAATTGCCCCAGCACCGAGGGCAGAAAACCGCTCAAATCTTCTTGCAGGCCGAATCGCACCCAACCTTGCAGGGACGCCTCTGAAACCGCAAACAGCGCTTCGTCATTCAGACTCAGCAAGCGCCGCGCATAGTCCAGCAATTGCTCGCCCGCCTGAGTCAACTCAAGCCCCCTGCCCGCCTTGCGCAGCAACGGCGCACCCACTTGGGCCTCGAGCTTTTTCATCTGGGCGCTGATGGCCGATGTCGAGCGCGCCAGCTTGTCCGCCGCTGCCGCAAAGCTCCCTGACTCAACCCCGCAGACGAAGCTGCGCAACACATCAAGGTCGAAACTGACTGGTCGCATAATCATCCTGTTTTTCGGGATTATTTTATAAATTAATTGATTTTACGCACGATCATGGCATGGGACGCTGGCCGCTCACAAGTCACCCAACGGGAGAGCGTCAATGCCACTCAATCAACAACATCGCTGGAAAGTACTGGCTGCGGGAGTTGGCGCGAACGTCAGTTTTTCCTGCGTGGTCGGCGGTGTACCGGCCACGGCGGTGTATCTGCGCAGCAGCTATCAGTTATCGAACAGTGAACTGGGGCTGGCACTGGGTATTCTCGGACTCGGCATTGCCGTGAGTGAAATCCCTTGGGGTTTGCTGACCGACCGCTGGGGCGACCGGCCTGTGCTGCTGACAGGCTTGTTGAGCGCTGCGCTGTCTTTACTCTTGCTCGCGGCTTTTGCCGGGCATGCCCCCACCGCGCTGGGATTGTGTCTTGGACTGTTCGCCACCGGCGTGTTGGGCAGCAGCGTCAACGGCGCCAGTGGCCGGGCGATCATGCTGTGGTTTCAGGAGCGCGAACGCGGGCTGGCCATGAGCATTCGGCAAACCGCCGTACCCACCGGCTATGCATTGGGCGCAATCGTTTTGCCCTGGCTCGCCCACACCTATGGGTTCAGCGCGGTGTTTGCTGCTGCCGCGGCGTTGTGCCTGCTGTGCAGTGGCCTGGTCTGGCGCTGGATTCATGAGCCAGAAATCGCCCAGACCAAGCCTGCGCTCAAGCGTGTCAGCCCGCTGCGTGATCTGAACGTATGGCGCGCCGTGCTCGCCATCAGCCTGCTCTGCGCACCGCAATTCACTCTGGTGACCTATGCCGTGGTGTTCTTCCACGATGGCGTCGGCCTGAGTGTGGCGACGGCTTCGCTAGCGCTGGCAGTGATCCAGGCCGGCGCCATTGTCGGCCGTTTGTGGAGCGGCCACTGGACCGATCAACGCAATAACCGCCCGACCTTTCTAAAAGCCTGCGCCTTGTTCAGCGCCGCAGCGTTCCTTGGGCTGAGCATCGCCAGCGGCGTACTGCCAATGCCTTCCGCACTGGCCAGCGTGGTGCTGCCCGCCGTGCTGATCGTTGCCGGTTCGCTGGTGTCGATCTGGCACGGTGTGGCCTACGCCGAACTGGCCACCCTTGCCGGGGCCCAACGCTCAGGCACGGCCATCGCCATGGGCAACAGCGGCGCCTTCCTCGGTTTGTTCCTCGCACCCCTCGTTGCGTCTGCCGCCGTGAGCCAGTGGGGATGGGAAGCGCTCTGGGCACTGTGCGCGTTGTGCGCGCTGGTGGCGGCCTTGTTATTTGCCGTGCAAAACCGGTAGCAACACCTTCACTTCGAGCCCGCCGTCAGGGCGATTGCAGAGGGTTAGTGTGCCGCCCTGCCCCAACACAATCGCTCTGGCGGCTGACAAGCCCAAGCCCACCCCACCGGTGTTTTTATTGCGCGAGCCTTCAAGGCGAAAGAACGGTGCGAACACCTGTTCCTGGCTCTCAGGTGCAATCCCCGGGCCTCGGTCAAGTACCAGCAGGGTCACCTGCTGGTCGTCTGCGCTCAGCTCAATTGTCGGTTCTTTAGCGTATTTGACGGCGTTGTCCAGCAAGTTGCCCACCACCCGCTTGATGCCCATGGGCCGACCAAAAAAGACCAGATGCTGCGGGCTGCTGATTGCGATGTCGATGGACTGATCGCGGTAGTCGTCCGTCAGGGTCCGCAGCAGTTCTGCCAGATCAAATGAGGTCGCCTGCTCAAGGCGGGCGTCGTCGCGAAAGAACTCCAGGCTGGCATTGATCATGGCCTGCATCTCGTCGACATCGCGAAACAGCCGCTGCTGTTGCTCGGAGTCTTCAATGAACTCGCCGCGCAGACGCATGCGCGTCAGCGGCGTGCGAAGGTCATGGGAAATGGCCGCCAGCATTTGCGTGCGGTCGTTGATGAAATGCTGCAATTGCCCCTGCATGGCATTGAACGCAACGATCACCTGGCGGATTTCTATAGGCCCAACCGGTTCAATTGGCGGAGCGCCGAAGTCTGCGCCGAAACGCCGGGCCCCTTCGGCAAAATGGCGCAACGGTTTGGCCAGATGACGCGTCGCAATCAGCGCGACCAGAACGGTGGAGATCAGCACCAGGACGATCAGAATCAAGTTGCGCTGCCACTCCCCCAGCCCCCAACTGCGCGCTGCTGCGCTGAACATCAACCAGGAGCCATCAGACAATTGCACGACCAAGGCGTAATAACCGTGTCCCTGCGGCCAATCGTCGGGGTTGTAGACCTCCAGTTGCTGTTCAGGCTTGCCCAACAGTTGCCTGCCCTCGGGCGTGACGGTTCGACGCAGATCATCATGGAGCACTGGCAAGTGCATTTCTTGATGCGTGGCGTGCCAACTGACGGTGGATTTGGCGTTACTCGCCGTAGCTGCCAGATGCGCACGCAGCCCAGGGGGCGCGGCTTCAATCAGGTGCGTGGTTAACGCGGTGCGTTCGAGCAAGCCTATTTCGCTCAAGGGCGGGTAAGCCCAAACGCCGGCCAGTTGGGTAAACAGGGCATTGAAGGCCAGCGCAGTGAGCATGGCGGCAAGCGTGGTCAGGGCGATCCAGCGCGTGAGGGTGTCGTGCGTGCGCAGGCTCCAGCCTGAAAACCAGCGCTTCACTTACGAACCACGCCGAGTGTGAACAGGTAGCCGACGTTGCGTACCGTACGAATCATCTCTACCCCGTTGCTGTCGAACTCCAGCTTGCGCCGCAAGCGGCTGACCTGAACGTCGATGCTGCGATCAAACGCTTCATGGGCAGGACCGCGGGCCAAATCCAGCAACACTTCACGGGTCAGAATGCGCTGCGGGTGCTCCAGAAAAACCAGTAGCAAATCAAACTCGCCCGCCGACAGCGGGATCATTACTTGCTGCGGCGAGCGTAACTCGCGGCGCGTGAGGTCCAGTTGCCAATTGGCAAACACAAGGATTGGCCGCGGCACTTCGCCGGTCACCGGCTGGCTGTCGGCCGCCCGGCGCAGCACCGCACGAACCCGGGCCAGAAGCTCGCGGGCGTCAAAAGGTTTGCTCAGGTAATCGTCGGCCCCCATTTCCAGGCCAACCACCCGGTCACTCAACTCGCCCATGGCGGTCAGCATGATAACGGGCGTGGAATACTGCTGGCGCAGGCGTTGGCACAGGGCCAGACCGTTTTCTCCGGGCAACATCAAGTCAAGAATGATCAAGTCGGGTGACTGGATCGCCACGGCCGCCCACAGCGCCGCGCCATCGATAGCGACCTGCACCGAATAACCGTGCTGCTCAAAGAATTTTTTCAGTAGCGCAAGGACCTCAAGGTCATCGTCTACGATCAACAGACTGCTCACCGGCGCATCACTTAAGTTCTGTAAGAATTCATATCTAAAACTATTCAGCGCGCCCCGTCATATATTTCAACTTGGCAACAAAGCAGACATACACGCGCAAAACGCGGGTGCGAGCATCAGCCTCCCGCGATCGAGAAGGTGTGCCATGTCTGCTGATAATTCACCCATGCTGCTGGAGCAACGCCTGGTAAAAAGTGACACCGCCACCCTGCAATGCAGTGAAACCAGCCTGTGCCTGTCGGATGATCGGGATGAAATCGTGCTCACTCGCTACATTGAGCATTACAGCCTCGACGACGTGCACTGGGTTGAGCGCACTCATCGGGTGCCGGTAAGCGCGCTGCTCAAATGGATGATGTCGCAGGGTGAAGCGCTGACCGTAAGGCAGGGTCAGGACGGGGGCTAGCCCTCGTCTGGCGGCGGCTCCATTCCGTCCCACAACCAAGAGACACGTTCCCCCTCAAGCGTCGGCATCACCACCCCATAGTTCATGTGCACCCGGATGCCCTCTTTGCGCTCAAAGATATACGCACCCGGATAAGGGCAAGGTTCTCCGCTGCAGGCGCGCATCCTGGTGACCGTCCAGCGCCACAGAACCGTGCGACCTTGATGGGTGGGCAGTTTTTCGTTCAGGAGGCGAATGCACGAGATGCACGAATCGGTTTCCAGCTCCCAGCGACCTTCACGAGGCGCCGGTTCCTGACTGTGAGCATGGCGGGCGGGTTCGGGGGCGGTTTGATCCGCATCAAGCTGCCATAGGGTCAGTTGCCCCGCGGGTGCTGAATCAACGCTCGGCATGGTCTCGCCGGCCTTGAACGCGCGACGCGTATTGGTCTGACCCACCGCCAACCACCAACCGGCCTGAGTACAGGCCATGCCGGCAATGATCCGCTTGAGCTGTGGCATAAGCCCCTGCCCTGCCGCTTTGGCCGGTGGTGCGTTAAAGCGCTTTTGCGTTGATGGCCAGTCACTGTCTGCATCAAAACGGGCCAACCAGCGACGGCTGTCAGGGTCAGTGAAACGCTCGTTAGGGTCGCCTTCCCATTGACCAAGCCCCAACAAACCCATTTCGTCATTACGGATTGGTTTGAGGAGTTTGTTCAAAAGCATGGGCAGTTCCGGCACGCCCAGCTCGACCGGATACAGCTCAGGCTGCTCACCCAGTTCAATCCACAGGCCGCTGTGCAATTCGGTGATGCTGATGCGCGGATGGGCCAGGTTTTCCTGTACCTGCTTGCGGGTCAGATCAAGTTTTTCACGCCAGGGGTCAGACAACAGGAAGCCCCAGGTGGGTGGGCGAATGCCGTTTTCCAGATCGCTGTGCATGACAAAGTCGTAGTCGATATCCAGCCCATAGAAAGCAGGAGTCAATGATCGCTCCCAGGTTTCGATGGCCGAGCGCGTTCCGAACTGAAGCGGGTTGGCCATGGCGAAACCGCTGTAGACCTGATCAGCCTTCAGCAGGTCGATTGTCTTGAGCACAAAGCAGCGCCAGGCATCGCGGTTATCCAGCCACCACTGCCAGCGGTAATAGAACGTGATTGAAGAGTACGCCTGCATTTTGCCCTTGTAGGGATTAAACCAGTGGCGCCAGAAATACCCCGCAGTGGTGGGGGATGAGCGGTGGTTTTGCTCATCGGTAAAATTGAACAGAAAGGCCTCGGCCTCGTACGCCTCCATGGCTGCCTTGCGCAAATCCGGTATCCGTGAAGAGCCATAAGGGTATGGCCGCTCTGAAACCGGGTGAGTCGCAATGGTGTATGGCTTGCCAAGCATTTGTTCAAAAGCCTCATGGACGTCCAGCATCAGCAGTGTGGCCTCAACGTGATTTCCGGGCTTGGGTGGGAAGTAGAAGCTGATGAATGGGCTGACGCTGTGTCGTGCATAGTCCGTTCCCCAGTCCGTATTGGCCCACTCCTTGAGCTCTGCAATAAACTCTTGGCGCTCTTCTTCATCAAACAATCCATGAGTAGTACTCACGCTTACCTCCTGTTTTTGTTGCCTTTGGCTACTGGTGTCTGCTTCCCCGTGGTTTCAAACCCCGTGCAATCTTCCGGCACCCGCAGCAAGGCCACTTTCTCCCTGCCCGTTTTTATCGGGTTGATGCCCACAGTTGGCGTCATCAGTTCGACATAGGTTTCCAGTTGATTTTTCTTGGCCCAATCCCCCGGAAACTTGATTTCTACCGCTGCGAACACGTTTTCGGTTTCAAAAGGTTCATGGCGGTATTCAACAATCACCAGATCAGGCGCCAATAAACCTTTAGGTCTCGGCCAAAAGGGCTGTATGTCGCTGCCAAAGCGTTTAGGCCGTGTGGCGGGCTCGCCGAGCAAGGCCTTCTTGCTGGTGCCGTTGTAGTTGGGTTCGGACTTGAGCGGGCTGCGCCACTCCAGGGCTTCGTCGACAGCCTCAAAAAACAGCGAGGCGGTGAACTGCTTGAGTGCTATCTCAATCGTCGTTTCCACTGTGTCACCGGCGATTTTCTTGCGAATGCGCCGGGGCACCTTGATCGGCATCTGCAGGGCCACGGTGCAAACTTGGCTAATAGCGGGTCGAAAAGGCACCTTGCGTTCAATGTATTCCTTGAACTCTATGTTCTCCTGCCCCCTGCGCGAGACCGTGCTATTGCCGCCCCGGTCGACCACCGCAAACGTCGAACTTTTGGTGTCAATCTCTTGGGCCATGGCCTCGATGGTTGCTCTCAGGGTCTGCTTAATATGCTCCCTGCGCTGCTCGATTTCGCGCACGAGCTGAACCAGCTCAACAGCAGATTTGCCATTTTCAATGGTTTGGTTTGCCCGGTAGGCACGATATGCCCCGTCGACAATGCGACCAATAAGATGAATAAGAGGCGCTGGCATCAGTCAAGGTCCCCACCGTGCAGATCCAGAAACTCATCCGCAAAAATGTCCTTCGGATCAATGCTCTCGGCCGGTTCATCAATGCCTTTCAGATACGGCTGCCAAGTCTCAGTAACTCTCTGGTCTTCACGCATGACAGCTTTGTGCGCCTGGACAGATGTGCTGGCATCGGTCACCGTCCAGTCCGTTCCGCCCGCCGGGCACGTCAAGCCCTCGGTCAACAGTACCGCGCCCTTAGTGATGCGGTACCGATACCCTGCAAAAGCACGTTGATCGTTCTTCAGTAACGTATAGCGCCCCAGGTAGGCGCCCGGCGGTGCGGGAAGCACTGGAGTGCTGTCCAGTGGATTACCCGTGCCGAGGGGTGTTGAGGCCACCGGCCCTTTAATGTGGATGGCAAGGCCATCAAGGGTAATGCCATTACTGTCGAGGGTAATGCTGCCGCCGGGCGCCCTCAGGACAATGCGCTGACCTGCTGCAACATCGAACACCGTGGTGTTCTGCTCAATCAATTGCCCTGCCGACAGACTGTACCGATGGCGAACGGCGTGGCTCGACGAGCCACCGATTTGGCTATCACAGTTTGCAGCCACCTTGACGCTGCGGTTATTGGCAATCTCCTCGGTATGATCCCCGCCAATGCTGCTTCGGTAATGACGCCCCAAGGTTTGAATGCGATCACGACCTACTTTCAGCCTTTGGTCCTGACCAACCGCGACCCGCTCGTCATGCCCTACCCGTTCGGTCCGGTCACGACCAATCTCAAGGGTTTCATCCCGCGCCACCTGCTCCTTACGGTCATTGCCCACAAACGTCGTGTTGTCATGCTTGATGTAAACGTTCTTGTCCCGCTCGGCATGGATGTAAACCTCTTGCTGGCCCAGCTCATCCTCAAAGCGCAGTTCGTTAAACCCCGTGCCTTTGTGGGTGCGGCTTTTGATGGTCATGCGGGTTTTGTGTTTGGGCAGTTCGTAGGGCGGCAGGTTGGCCTGGCGGTAGGCCCTGCCGGTGGCGATGGGTTGGTCGGGGTCGCCGTCGAGGTAGCTGATGATCAGTTCCTGGCCGATGCGCGGCACGGCCATGGCGCCCCATAAGGTGCCCGCCCAGCCTTGGGTGACGCGGATCCAGCAGGAGCTGTGGTCGTTTTCCTGGCTGTCGCGGTCCCACGGGAAGCTGACTTTGACCCGGCCCCATTCGTCGCAGTAGATTTCTTCCCCCGGCGGGCCGACCACGGTGGCGGTGTGCGGGCCGTCGATGCAGGGTTTGGGCTGCAACGGGGCTTTCCACTCGGCGTCCCAGCGGATGGCGCTGGCCTTTAAATGGTAGGTGGTGCTGTAGTCGCTACCGCCGGCTTCTTCTTGCAGGCTGCTATGTTGTTTGCCGGTGTGCTCAAGGGCGATGCTGCGCCAGCGATCGTTGAAATCCGGGCGTGGGTGTTCGCTCAGGTCGAAGGCCAGACCGGGTTGCAGGCGGGCGTCGTCGCCTTCGAGTTCGGCCATGCGCGCGTCGCTGCGCAAGGCGTGAAGGCGGGTTTTAGTAAAAGGTTTACCCGCCGCATCGCGCTTGTAGCGGCCGGGGTAGTCGTAGCGCTCGTAATCCTTGTGCTGGTTTTTCAGGGCCAGGCCGCCATCGGCGGTGTGTTGCTGGTTGTAGCGCGGGTGAGTGAAGGTGTAATCGCGCTGCACTTGCCGAGAAGTGCGCACCTGTTCGGTGTAACTGAAGCGATGCAGGGCAGGCTCTGCCGAATCGCCGCCGCCCATGGGCTGGTAAAGCACCGGGCAGTCTTTGTGGGTGCCGATGGTGCCAAGCCCGCCGACGCGATCGGTGAGGATCAAGGTGTGGCCATCGGCGCGGTGTTCGAAGGTGTAAAGCAGGCCTTCCTCAGCGGCCAGGCGGGCAATAAAGTCGAGATCGGTTTCACCCGCCTGCACGCAGTATTCGCGGGTCTGGTGATCGAAACAGATCTGTTTTTCGAGGTCAGTGATGCGCTGGCCCTTGAGCACCAGGGCGATGATCTCGGGCACGGTTTTGTACTGAAACATCCGCCAGTTGGAGCGCAGGCCCGCGCGGGCCAAGGTCGGTTCGATCACCGCGTGGTAGCGGGTGCGGCGAAAACCGGTGTCGCCCTGACGGAACAGACTGACCAGACCATGGACATAGCGCACCGGCGTTTCGCCGCGCCACACCGTGAACAGCGCACCCAAATCGAGGACACGATTAAAGTCCACCGCCGGGTCGTGGCTGACCAGGTCCAGGGTTAATTTGAAGGGTTGCGACAAGCCTTCTTCGAGCTTGAACTCGACCACCTCAAAGGCATCGCCTTGCAGGGGCTCGAAGGTAAAACGCAGATCGCTTTGACGGGGCATGGGCGCTCCTGAGGCGGCAAGCACCCTACCCCGGATTTTTTACCGGTAGAAGGCAACTGGCACGGCGTGGATCTAGACCAAGGGAGGGAGGATTTTGACGGGCGCTAGCCCTGCTCTTGCCTGCCGAGCACAGGCAAGTGAACAGGACGTACTTTTGGAGTGGTGCCGGAGTATTGTTTCGACATTAGGGATGTCCTTTTTCCTATTCAGAATAAGGAACATTTAACCCTGTAAAGACCCAAGCTGTACTGTAGGCACGATAGCTTTATGGCGTGGGAATAGTCCTAGGAAAAGCCGCCCCGCCTAAGACGTCGCGCTATCGCGCAGGCCACCGAATATCTTCAGCATCCCCCAATCGGTCGCGTCTCCTTCCGGAGAGGCGTGGTGAGGGCTTTTAGATCAAAAGCCAGATCAAAAGATCGCGAGCAAGCTCGCTCCTACAGGGGCTTTAGAATCAATCCCATACTTTTTGGGGTGCGGTCTAGATAGAAATGGTCAATTTGGGCAGGATGCGCGGTTCATCTGCGAGCTCAGCGCATAAACGAAAAAACCCGCCTTTCGGCGGGTTTTTCGGACGATTCAGAAGCGCTGAAAGCGGCTCTGAATCTTTATCTGGCTCCACGACCTGGACTCGAACCAGGGACCCAATGATTAACAGTCATTTGCTCTACCAACTGAGCTATCGCGGAATGAGGGCTATCTTACTGATATCTAAAAAGAAGTCAACGCTTTGGCTGACTTCTCTCCAAAAATTTTTAGATGACCTTCACAATGGCGTCGGTTACGCCTTCGATGTTGCGCTGGTTCAGGGTTGCAACGCAGATCCGGCCAGTGTCGAGCGCGTAGATGCCGAACTCGGTGCGCAGGCGCCCTACTTGTTCAGCGGTCAGGCCAGAGTACGAGAACATGCCGCGCTGACGCGCAACAAAGCTGAAATCGTGGCCTGGTGCTTTTTTCGCGAGCAGTTCAACCATCTGACGGCGCATGCCGCTGATGCGCTCGCGCATTTCAGCCAGTTCGGCTTCCCACTTGGCACGCAGGTCCGGGCTGTTGAGAACGGCCGCGACAATGCTTGCACCGTGAGTCGGCGGGTTGGAGTAGTTGGTGCGGATCACACGCTTGACCTGGGACAGAACGCGAGCGCTCTCGTCTTTGGATTGGGTGACGATCGACAGTGCACCTACACGCTCGCCGTAGATCGAGAACGATTTGGAGAACGAGCTGGACACGAAGAAGCTCAGGCCCGAGTCAGCAAACAGACGCACGGCAGCGGCGTCTTCGGCGATGCCATCGCCAAAGCCCTGGTAAGCCATGTCCAGGAACGGGATCAGGCCCTTGGCTTTAACAACTTCCAGTACGTTCTGCCAGTCAGCCGGGGTCAGGTCAACGCCGGTCGGGTTGTGGCAGCAAGCGTGCAGCACAACGATCGAGCCGGCAGGCAGGGCGTTGAGGTCTTCGAGCATGCCAGCGCGGTTGACGTCATGGCTGGCGGCGTCGTAGTAACGGTAGTTCTGTACCGGGAAACCCGCGGCTTCGAACAGTGCGCGGTGGTTTTCCCAGCTTGGATCGCTGATGGCGACCACAGCGTCTGGCTGCAGTTGCTTGAGGAAGTCAGCACCGATTTTCAGCGCGCCCGTGCCACCAACCGATTGCGTGGTAATCACACGGCCAGCCGCCAACAGTGCCGAGTCAGCACCGAACAGCAGCTTCTGTACTGCCTGGTCGTAGGCTTGAATACCATCGATCGGCAAGTAGCCGCGCGAAGCGTGCTCTGCTGCCCGGATCGTTTCGGCTTCGATAACGGCACGCAAGAGTGGAATTCGTCCCTCTTCGTTGCAGTAAACACCGACCCCCAAATTCACTTTGTCGGTACGAGTATCGGCATTGAATGCTTCGTTGAGGCCCAGGATAGGATCGCGTGGTGCCATTTCGACAGCGGAGAACAGGCTCATTATTACGGCGGCTCTGAATGGATGATGGAGGGGTGACAACGCTCCAGCCGATTGCACTAGAGCGGTGCACAAACGGGGAGCAAGTATAAAGCTGATCAGGATTGGGGCAACAGGCGAAACCCGGTTTTGGCCAAGTATTTGAGTTTATTTTTGGCCCACTGGTCTAATTGCAATATTTGCCCAAACCGGCGTGCCAGCCTCACGCCTTGAAACAGTCAGTCACGATCTCCATATTTACACGTATCCTGTTTGCGCTGCGGCATGCGTCGTGTGCAGTCTTTCTCGCTTTGGCCGGGATTATCCCGACTCAAGGAAGCGAAACCAGAGGTCCTTTATGTCCGATTTTCAGCTCGTTACCCGCTTTCAGCCCGCCGGCGACCAGCCCGTGGCCATTCGCCAGATGATCGAAGGCATTGAGGCCGGTCTGTCGCACCAGACCCTGCTCGGGGTAACCGGTTCGGGCAAGACGTTCAGCATTGCCAACGTGATTGCCCATGTCAATCGACCGACGCTGGTGCTGGCGCCGAACAAAACCCTGGCCGCGCAGTTGTACGGCGAGTTCAAGTCGTTCTTCCCGAACAACGCGGTGGAATACTTCGTCTCGTACTACGACTACTACCAGCCGGAAGCCTACGTGCCCTCCTCCGATACCTTTATCGAGAAAGACGCGTCGATCAACGACCACATCGAACAGATGCGACTGTCGGCGACCAAGGCGTTGCTGGAGCGCAAGGACGCGATCATCGTGACTACCGTGTCGTGCATTTATGGTTTGGGCAGTCCGGAAACCTATCTGAAGATGGTGCTGCACATCGACCGTGGCGACAAACTCGACCAGCGCGAGCTGTTGCGCCGTCTGGCCGACCTGCAATACACCCGCAATGACATGGATTTTGCCCGCGCCACCTTCCGCGTGCGCGGCGATGTGATTGATATCTACCCGGCCGAATCGGACCTTGAAGCGATCCGCATCGAACTGTTCGATGACGAGGTCGAAAGCATCAGCGCCTTTGACCCGCTGACCGGCGAAGTGATCCGCAAAATGCCGCGCTTCACCTTCTATCCGAAGAGCCACTATGTGACCCCGCGCGAAACCTTGCTCGAGGCCGTCGAAGGGATCAAGGCAGAACTCAAGGAACGCCTCGACTACCTGCGCACCCACGACAAACTGGTTGAGGCGCAGCGTCTGGAACAGCGCACCCGCTTCGATCTGGAAATGATCATGGAGCTGGGTTATTGCAATGGCATCGAAAACTACTCGCGCTACCTCTCGGGCCGTGAGTCGGGAGCCCCGCCGCCAACGCTGTTTGATTACCTGCCTGCTGACGCGCTGCTGGTAATCGACGAATCCCACGTCAGCGTGCCGCAAGTCGGGGCCATGTACAAAGGCGACCGCTCGCGTAAAGAAACCCTGGTGGAATATGGCTTCCGTCTGCCTTCGGCGCTGGACAACCGGCCGATGCGCTTTGACGAGTGGGAGCGCATCAGCCCGCAAACGATCTTCGTCTCGGCGACTCCGGGCAATTACGAAGCCGAGCACGCGGGCCAGGTGATTGAGCAGGTAGTACGGCCAACCGGTCTGGTTGATCCGCAAATCGAGATTCGCCCGGCGCTGACCCAGGTCGACGATCTGCTCTCCGAAATCAACAAACGCGTGGCAATTGAAGAACGGGTGCTGGTGACTACGCTGACCAAGCGCATGTCCGAAGACTTGACCGACTACCTGGCCGATCACGGCGTGCGCGTGCGTTACCTGCACTCGGACATCGACACCGTGGAGCGGGTCGAGATCATTCGCGATTTGCGCCTGGGGGTGTTTGATGTGCTGGTGGGCATCAACTTGCTGCGTGAAGGCCTGGACATGCCAGAAGTGTCGCTGGTGGCGATTCTGGACGCCGACAAAGAAGGCTTCCTGCGCTCCGAACGCTCCTTGATCCAGACCATTGGCCGCGCCGCTCGTAACCTCAATGGCCAGGCGATTCTGTACGCCGACCGCATCACCGGGTCGATGGAACGGGCCATTGGTGAAACCGAACGCCGTCGCGAAAAACAGATCGCGTTCAACGCAGCCAACGGCATCACCCCTAAAGGCGTATTCAAAGACGTCGCCGACATCATGGAAGGCGCGGTGGTACCGGGTTCGCGCAGCAAGAAGCGCAAAGGCATGGCCAAGGCCGCCGAAGAAAACGCCAAGTACGAAAACGAATTGCGCTCGCCGAGCGAGATCAGCAAACGCATTCGCCAACTGGAAGAAAAAATGTACGCCCTGGCCCGCGACCTGGAATTCGAAGCCGCCGCACAAATGCGCGACGAAATCGGCAAACTCCGGGAGCGGTTGTTGCAGGTTTAATGATCTAAATCGCACCTTTAACTGTAGGAGCGAGCTTGCCTCGCGATCTTTTAAATAATCAAAAGATCGCAAGACAAACTCGCTCCCACAAACCAATAATGATTTTCATTTCCAAAAACACATATATAAATAGCCGCACTTCAAAGATTCAACACCCATTTTATTAATCTGAAAGTCCCCTCCCTGACTAACAATCAAAACTTGCTGTTAGTTGTATTTTGGCTATAAACAACTTTCAAAGTATTAACACCGGACGTTAATCAGTTTGCCAGGGTGGGCACTATGTCTATGGATCGTCGCTCCTTTCTTGTATCGCTGGCCTTGATACCGCCTGCCTTGTATTGGTCGAGTGCACTGTTGGCCGCAGGGTCTGCTTCAGATGCGTTTCGCGAGGTGAGCCGGATCATTACCGGCGCCGATAACCTGACCCCCGGTGCCGCCGCACGGATCGAGGCCTTGCTGACTGAGCGTCATGCAGGATTTGCCGCACACCTCGCCGCATTGCACAAAACCCTGGCGGCAAGCACCAGCCGCGAAGCGGGTCTGTCGGCCCTCAGCGGTGCGGATCTGGATACAGCACTGATCATCGCCAAGCCCTGGTATTTGGGCTATGTCGGCACGCCGTCAGGGCGAATTCTTGAAGATGACGCCGCCTTCGCCACGTTTCTTGAAATGCAGGCGTATGCCAAGACCGGCGGCATTATCCCTGCGCAGAGCTACCCACCCGGCCCGGCAGGCTGGTGGCGAGACACGCCACGCGGGGTCGATGCTTCTGATCTGCCGGAAGGCGCCACCACCTGGGCTTATCAGCCACTGAAGCATTACACCATCGCCGCCCCTGATCCGGCCTGGCACGCCTATGCAGAAGGCCGGTTCGATTCAATCGAAGCTGCCCGCGCGGCACTGGGCCAGGAGGCAAGGAAATGAGCGATTACGATGCAGACGTGATTGTCGTGGGCTCAGGTTCACTGGGCTCCATGGTGGCGCTGGAACTGGCCCGTGCCGGGAAAAAAGTCATCGTGCTGGAAGCCGGGCCTGAAACCACGGACTGGAAAGTCACCGACAACTTTCGTAACTCGGCGCGGCAAAACAATTTCAACGCGCTGTTCCCGGATGTGCCCTACGCCCCCAACAGCTTCAGCCCCGGCTATATCAGCCCGCACCTTGAAGGGATCGAGGTGTTCCCCGGCACCCTGCGTTCAGTGGGCGGCACCTCACGGCACTGGACGGCGGCCACATGGCGCCTGCTCCCCGAAGACATGACCTTGAAGTCCAGCTTCGGCCTCGCCGTGGACTGGCCCATCACCTATGCCGAGCTTGAGCCGTTCTATTGCGACGCCGAGTACGAAATCGGGGTCAACGGCATCGCCGATTACGACGAGTCCGGCCAAGGGTTGGGGTATACCTACCCGCCCCGCTCCCGGCCTTTTCCACTGCCGCCCGAAGCCAAGCCCTACGCCATTCAGCGCTTGCAGCAACAAATTGCAACCAAGGGTTATCGCATCGACGTCGCCCCTTCGTCACGCATCAGCAAACCCTATGACGGCCGCCCCGCGTGCATTGGCAACAACATGTGCAACTGGAACTGCCCGATCGGCGCCAAGCACTCGGGGTATCACGTCGTTGAAAAGATCCGCAAGTTGGGCGTCGACCTGCGCAGCAACGCCATCGTGCACAAGATCGAAACCGGCGCGGACGGCCAGGTGACCGCCCTCCACTACCTGACGCCAAACCGTTCTGCCACGCGGCTCACGGCCAAAGTTTATGTGCTGGCCGGCCATGGCTTTGAAACCCCCAAGCTGATGCTGATGAACAACCTCGGGGCGCGTTCGGGCATGGTCGGGCGCAACCTGATGGTTCACCCCACCATCGACATGACCCTGCTTTCGTCGGAGCCGTTGTGGGCCGGACGCGGGCAGAACATTCACGGCGCGATCATGCAGCGGCGCAATCAGCCAGACCGCACGCGTATTCCTTCGACGCGCTATGACTTGCTGAACAACCCGCCCACTGTCGGCATTGCCGAAACCGCCCTGTCGGAGCGCAAGATCGGCGCCGCGCTGGATGACGAAATCCACGATCGTTCAGCCCGTATTTTCACCTTTGAAGCCCTGACCGAAGATTTGCCCGACAAGGCCAACGGGATATCCCTGAACCCCGGCTTCAAGGATTCGCTCGGTTTACCGGGATTACGTCTGGACTACCGAATCTCGGACTACACCAACGCCAACCTGCCCCGGCTGATGGACGACTTTGCCAACTTCCTGCAAGCCACCAACGGTAAGCGGATCAGTGCACCCACACAATGGATTTGCCAGCAACACATCATGGGCACGGTACGCATGGGCACCCAGGCCGAGGATGCTGTGGTGGACCGGGATCTGCGCTGTTTTGATCACCAGAACCTGTTTCTGGTGACCACCGGAGTCATGCCCACGGCGGGCGGTGTTAACCCCACCCTGACCGGGATGGCGCTGGCCATCCGCGCTGGCAAACATATCGCCAAGGAGGTGTGACATGCGTAAAGCCCTGATAGCCGTCACCCTCGCCCTCGGCACACAGTGGGCCAGTGCTCAGTCAAACGATGCCAGCACGGTTGAGCGTGGCAAATACATCGCCACGGCAGCCGATTGCGCGGGCTGCCATGGCGAAAATCTGGCGGGCGGCGCTGCAATTGCCAGCCCCCTGGGGCCTATTTATGCCTCCAACATCACCCCGGACACACGCACCGGCATCGGCGGCTGGAGCGAAGAACAGTTGCGCGACGCCCTGCGCAAAGGCCGCGCCCCCGGCAAAGGCTGGCTGTATCCGGCAATGCCGTACACGTCATACACCGGCATCAGCGATGCCGATGTGTCAGCGCTCTACGCCTATTTGCAGAGCGTGCCTGCGGTCAACCATGAAGTGCGCGCAACCGACTTGGGCTTTCCATTCATGCGGCCGGCCATGATTATCTGGAGCGCGCTGTACCTGAAGGAAGGACACGCGGCAGGCGAGAAACCTGCGCAAGGTGAGTCGGCAGAACGCGGGCGCTATCTGGTCGAGGCCCTCGGGCATTGCAGTGCGTGTCACACACCACGCGGGGTACTCATGGCGGAGTTGCCGGAGCAGCATCTGGGCGGCGCGTTTGTCGGCGGCTGGCAAGCCCCCAACCTCACTAACGACCCGTCCGGGCTGGGTAGCTGGAGCGATGAGGAACTCAATCAGTTTCTGCAAAAAGGCCATAACTCGGGGGCGGTCGCAGGGGGTGATATGGGCCTGGCTGTGAGTCGTAGCCTGAGCCATCTGGGCGACAGCGACATTGCCGACATCATTGCCTATTTGCGCCAAGTGCCACCGGTCATGACTCAAAGCTTGCCTGCTGCGCCCTCACGTCCGGCACGCGTCGACCCTGACACGGTCGAGGGGCCGATTACCGGCTGGCGTAACCTGGCCAACAACGCCACCACCGATGGTGCCGTGTTGTATCAATCGGCGTGTGCCAGTTGTCACGGGGTCGACGGCACTGGCACCGCAGGCCCGGATCTAGGCCGGTTACGCGACTTGCGCTCGGCCCATCCCAATAACCTGGTGCAAGTCATCGCCGGGGGCATCAACCTCAAAATAGATGGCAGGCACATCCTCATGCCCGGTTTCCGCGACCAAATGAACAACGAGCAAATCGCCGCGCTGGCGCGCTATGTGCGTTCGACATTTGGGCAAGTGCCAGGGTCCGGGCCGGATGAACAGGAGGTGGCCAGCATTCTGTCGGATAAAACACCGGTGAGCTGGCTGATCAACTACGCCCCGGCGCTGGCCTGGGGCGCGATTGTCGTGCTGGTGCTGCTGGTGGGCTGGGTGTTTGCGCGGCGTAAAGCTTAGGTCTGTTCTTAGAAGCCCTGCGATTGCGGGGCTTCGAGGATCAAAAGATCGCGAGGCAAGCTCGCTCCTACGGTTTGATGGCGTTCGCGGGTCGCGAGATTGGCCGCAACTGTGTAAGGATGTTGCTTTGTTTTTGCCGCTTGTCCTTCAAGGAAGACCATGACCTCCATGCCTAAAGCGCCTCCGGTTCCGGGGCGTCTCGAACAACTTTCGACGCGAATTGCCTTTTTTATTGCCGGCTTCGGCATCGCTGCCTGGGCACCGCTGGTGCCTTACGCCAAGGCGCGGGCCGGGCTGGATGACGCGACGTTGGGGCTGTTGCTGCTGTCGCTGGGCGTCGGTTCGATTCTGGCCATGCCGATTGCCGGGGTGCTGGCCACCCGCTTTGGTTGCCGTAGGGTACTGACCGCCGGGACCCTGCTGATCTGCCTGAGTCTGCCGCTGCTGGCGACGGTCAGTTCCATCCCGTTGCTGATCGCCGCGCTGTTTGTTTTTGGCGCGGGGCTGGGTACCGTCGACTCCACCGTCAACTTGCAGGCGGTGATTGTTGAACGCGCCAGCGGGCGCAACATGATGTCGGGCTTTCATGGCCTGTTCAGTGTCGGCGGGATCGTCGGCGCTGCCGGGGTTAGCGGCCTGCTGGCCGTCGGTCTGACGCCTTTGTGGGCCATGGCCGTGGTCATCGTGCTGATCCTCGCGGCGCTGTTCAAGGCCGCTCCACACCTGTTGCCCTATGGCAGCGAGAGCAGCGGCCCGGCGTTTGCCATCCCCCATGGCGTGGTGCTGTTTATCGGCCTGTTGTGCTTTACCGTGTTTTTGGCTGAAGGCGCGATGCTCGACTGGAGCGCGGTATTCCTGACCTCTGAAAAACACATCAACGAAGTGTATGCCGGGCTCGGTTATGCCGCGTTTGCCCTGACCATGACGGCAGGCCGCTTGCTCGGCGATACCATCGTCAGCCGCCTGGGCGCACGTCGGGTCATTGTTCTGGGCGGGCTATGTGCTGCCGCCGGGCTGGCGTTGGCAACTGTGGCGCCGGACTGGGAAGTGTCGCTGTTGGGCTACGCGCTGGTGGGTGCCGGCTGCTCGAATATCGTGCCGGTGCTGTACACCGCGGTGGGCAAGCAGACCGTGATGCCTGAGAGCATCGCCGTGCCGGCCATTACTACGCTGGGTTATGCGGGGATTTTGGTTGGGCCTGCGGCCATTGGCTTTATCGCCCATGCCAGCAGTTTGAACATCGCCTTCGGCCTGATCGCCGTGATGCTGGTAGGCGTGGCCATCAGCGGGCGCATCTTGAAGGTCTGATTCACTCTGTAGGAGCGAGCTTGCCTCGCGATCTTTTAAACCCTCAAAAGACCGCGAGACAAGCCGTGCTGCTTTAGAACCCTACGCTGGCCTGCACGAAGAACGTGCGCGGCTCACCCACGTAGATGCCCGAGTTGTTGTCGCTGGAACGGGTGTAGTACTCCTGGTTGAACAGGTTTTTGATGCCCGCGCCCACTTTCAGGTTCGAGGCTTCAGGGCCAAAGTCGTAACCGACACGGGTGCTCCAGGTGGCGTAACCCGGAATATCACCGTATTGGCCGTCCGGGGTCGGGTCGGTGATGTAAACCCCGCCAGTGCCAGGTGCATGCTGTTGCGACTGGGCAAACATGTCGAGGTTGTAGCTCCAGCGGTTGACCACATAACGGGCGCCCAAGTTAAGCACTTGGCGCGAGTACAACGGCAGGTCACGGCCTTTGAAGTTGGCGATGTCACCCTCGGAGGTGGCTTTGGTGTAGGTGAAACCGGCGTTCACCGACAGGCCGTCAAGGGCCGGATTAAGCGTCGACATGTCGTAATGAACCGACGTTTCGATACCCTGGTGCTTGGTTGCGCCGAGGTTGGTCCAGCCCACGTCGTTGCTCACGTATTGCAGTTCGTCAGCAAAGTCGATGTAGAACAGCGTAACTTCCCCGCCCCACACGCCATTGTCATAACGGGTACCGATTTCATAGGTCTTGGCCTTCTCAGGCTTCAGGCCCGCGGCGGTCTGGTCGCCCTGGCCGCCCTGACCCAACTGGAAGTACTGCAAGCTGCCAAACGAGGTTTCGTAGTTGGCGAACAGTTTCCAGGCATCGGATAGGTGGTACATCACGCTCAAGGCCGGCAAGGCTTCGTTGCTGTCGATGCTGCGGTTTTTTTCCGGAACCGGCACGCCTTTGTTGTCCAGTACAGCGTGGTCATGCCAGTTGGTGCTGATGCGCTCGAAGCGAATGCCCGGGGTGATGGTCCACTTGCCGACATCGATCTTGTCATCGATATAGAACGAGTTGGCTTCGGTCCCGCCGGTACGGTCCTGATAAACATGGCCGTCAGCCCCCGGACGGGCCACAGGCACGTTATTGACCAGTTGCAGCTGGCTGGCTTCTTCCTGCATGGCTTCTTTCAGGTAGCGATAGCCAATGCCCACTTCCTGAGTAACCTCACCCAGGGTGAAGACGTGCGACACCCGTGGCTCGATGCCGAAGGTGTGGTAGCTACGCGGGTATGACGCCAGGGTTTGCAGGTTGCGCGCGGCAATGTTGCTGCCACGGAAGCTGTCGGTGTAGTAGGTCAGGACTTCAAACTGGGTCTGGTCATCAATCTGCCGCAGGTATTTGAAGGACACGTCCTTGCGGCGCCCGGTGAAGTTGTCCCAGTCGCGTACGGACTGGTACGGGTCAGCGTCAAACTGCTTCTGCGTCAGGCCGCCGGGCATGTCGGCGGTGGCATCGTAGTAGTGGAAGTTAAGGCTGAAATCGTCCTGATCGGTCGGCGCCCAATGGGTTTTCAGCAACACGTCGTCGATGTCGTTGTTGTTATTGCTCGCTCGGTAGCCATCACCTTTGACACCGGAATAGAGCAATGCAGCACCGATACCGTTGTCGGCCGTGCCGCCCAGAAAGGCCGATTCCAGGTGCTTCCAGCCGCCACGCTCGGAGGTTTCCAGAGTGGTGCCAACTTCGCCCTGAAAGGTTTCCGGGATGGCGCGGGTCACAAAGTTGATCACGCCGCCCACGTTCTGTGGTCCATAGCGCACCGAACCGGCACCGCGTACCACGTCAATGCTGTCGAGGTTGCCCGAGGAAATCGGCGCCATCGACAGTTGCGGCTGGCCATAGGGGGCAAACGCTGCGGGAACGCCGTCAATCAATACGGTCGAACGGGGCGACAGGCGCGAGGTCAAGCCACGCACGCCGACGTTGAGGGAGATATCGCTGCCACCGGTGCCGTTGGATTCCTGCACCTGCACACCGGGAATGGTCTTGAGCACGTCGCCGACGGTCATTGCGCCCTGCTCAACCATTGCCTCGCGGCGCACCACCGTCCGCGCACCGGGGTGGTTCTGCACCACTTGGGCGTTGGCATCACCCAGCCAGTTACCCACCACTTTCACGTCAACCGGCCCCAGTTCCAGCGGGCCGGAAGCGTCGGAGGCGCTCACGGTGGCCGCCGGGGTCAGAGTCACGGCGTCGCCATCAAGCTGGTAGTTCAAGCCACTGCCTTGCAGTAGTTCACGCAACGCTTGCTCGGGTGACAGGGTGCCGTTGACCGCAGGCGCCTGCTTGCCAGCCACCAGTTGCGGACTGAAAAACACCTGCAACGAGGTTTGCTGCGCCAACTGGCTCAACGCGGCACCCAGCGGCTGGGCCTGGATATGGATGGCGCTGGCAACGGCTTCGCCGGCAAACGCAGCGGGCATCGCCGCACTGACCGCGAGGGCCAGCGCCAGTGGCAACAAGCGCGATCGTGCGCTGGACGATGGAGCGTTCAAAGATGATTTAAGCGAGGAAAACCGCACACAAGGATGGTTGTTTTTCACGTCGAGTCTTGCCCAGTTGATCGCATTTGATTGCGCTTGTTAATGCAAACCAGTTGCAGTTGATCAAGAAGACGAAGAACTCGAAAAAAACCTGAATCCGATCTGAAATTATTTTGCCGAGATGATTTCCTGGCTGCCATCGTCACGGGTTTTGATCGCCACCGGCAGGATGCGCGGCAAGGCGCTGAGCAAGGCGTCGGTGTCATTGGTTTTGAACACGCTGGTCAGACGCAACTGCCCCAGCGCTGGCGTACTGACGTGCAGCGGCGTGTCCCGATAGCGCGACACTTCGGCGGCAACCTCAGCCAGGCTGGCGTTATTGAACACCAGTTGCCCCTTGCGCCAGGCCGTCAGTGCTTCGGTATTCACCGGCTGTACGGCCGCCACCTGCCCTTGGGCATTGACCACCGTGCCCAGACCCGCCGTCAGGTTAACCCGCGATCCGGGTTCGTTACCCTGCACCCGCACAGTGCCCGACTCCACGGCGACTTGCGCCTGGCCGTCCTCGTGGCGCACATCAAAACGGGTGCCGGTGACGGTCACCTGGCCAGGGCCTGCGAGCACCACAAAAGGCCGATCCGTGTCGTGGGCCACGTTGAACATCGCCTCGCCCTGCTTGAGCACCACCGTGCGTTGCTGGCGCTCAAAACTGACCAGCAACTGGCTACGGCTGTTGAGTTCGATGGCCGAACCGTCCGGCAAGGTTACGGTGCGGCGCTCGCCTGCCGTGGTGGCAAAGCTGCCCTGGTAATTGCCCATAGACTGCAACTGCGTCCACACCAATGCGCCGCCCGCCATTGCCAGCACGCTGGCGGCCAGACCAAAACCCAGTACAGAACGGCGTTTGATCGGCTTGACCGGCACCTCGCAGAGGGCCTGCAGGCGCTCCTTGGGCAGCAAATCTGCTGCCGACCAGAGGTTGACCAGCCATTGGTATTCCGTTTCATGGCTCGGATGGCGGGCACGCCAGGCCTCGAATTCAGCCTGCTCTGCTGCATTCAAGGCCTGCGCCTGCTCACGGGCAAACCAGGTTGCGGCAGCGTCACGCACACTGGCGATGTCGAGGGTAGCGTCACGCGTATCCATCATTGAGCCTCCACCCGTTCACGCAGATGTCGCAGGGTGCGGATCATATATTTTTCCACCATGTTCTTGGACAGTCCCAGGCGCTCGGCGATCTCGGCTTGAGTCAGGCCTTCGATCTTCTGCCAGACAAACACCTTCCTGCAGTTCAGCGGGAGCTCTTGCAGGGCTTTTTCAACAGACTCAGCCAACTGGATAGCACGCATGTACTGCTCCGGGTCGCCCGCCTCGGACGAACTTGGGGGAACGGCTGCCTGCTCCTTGGCGTCACGTAACTCTTCACGGCGAAAACCATCGACAGCGATATTACGCGCCATTTGATGCAAATAGGCACGCGGCTGCTCGACGGCCTCCGAAGTGGATTCGAGCACGCGTACAAAAGTGTCATGGGCCAAGTCTTGCGCCTGCTGGCGATTACGCAAGCGACGTGTCCAGGTACCGATCAACTCTTCGTAATGTTCAAAAAAGCCCGCTCGGCGGGGCACTTTGTGAGTCATCGCACTGGACTGAATAGGTGGGGCGTGAATAGTAATGCTTCCTATTAATCCCAGCAATCATTGCGCTGATGGAAGGTTTCTGCATCACACCTCTGCCAACGCACGCAAACGCCGCTCGACCTGATGGCCACGGGCAAAGCCGAACCAGCGGGCCGTGAGCACGCCGACCAGGCCCATCACCCCACAGAACAGCACGCACACCCACGGACTCCACGGCATCAGGGCAATCAGCAACAACGGCGTGATACTGGCCCAAAGCGCGTAAGCGATGTTGTAGGTAAAGGAAATGCCCGACACGCGAATCTCTGCCGGGAACAAACCGACCATCACTGATGGCACCACGCCAACAATCCCGCAGGTCAAACCAGCCAAGGCGTAAGCCAGCCCCGGCAAGCCCCATTGCCCGACCAGGCTGGCGTAGAGCACGCCAATCCCCAGCGGCAACAGCACGCTGTACAGCACGATGCTGCGCCAGACGCCGATCCGGTCAACGACCAGACCCGCCAACACACAGCCAATGTTCAAAAACACGATGCCTACGCTGCTCAAGGCAAACGTGTGGCTGGCGGTCATGCCAAATTGCTGTTGCATCACGGTGGGAGTAATGACGACAAACACCACCACGGCGCTGGTCAGTACGCAGGTCAGCAACGCGGCGGGCAGCAATGACGGGCGAAAATCCCGCAATACCGTGCGCAAAGGCAGCTCTACCCTGCCCTCACGGCGCTCTCGCAAGGCCAGAAAAACCGGGGTTTCGCTCAGCCAGCGACGCAGCCACACACCGATCACGCCAAACACGCCGCCCAGCAAAAACGGAAAGCGCCAGGCGTAATCAAGGATTTCGGCCGGGGTAAACAGTTGCGCCAGCAAGGTCGCCGTCAGGGCGCCGATCAAATAACCGAAGGTCAGACCGGCCTGTAAAAAGCCCAAGGCATAGCCGCGACGCCCGGCAGGCGCGTGTTCGGCAACAAATACCCAAGCACTGGGCACCTCACCACCAACTGCGGCGCCCTGAAAAATCCGCAGCGCCAGCAGCAAGAGCGGCGCGAAATAGCCAATATCGGCATACGTCGGCATGATCCCGATCAGCAGACACGGCAGGGCCATCATCAGGATGCTCAGGCTGAACACCCGTTTGCGCCCCAGATGATCGGCAAAATGCGCCATCAAGATGCCACCCAACGGGCGGGCCAGATAGCCGGTCACAAAAATCCCGAAACTTTGCAGCAAGCGCAGCCATTCCGGCATATCGGGCGGGAAAAACAGCTGGCTGAGGGTCAGGGCGAAGAACACGAAAATGATGAAATCATAGATTTCCAGCGCCCCACCCAGGGCCGCCAGCCCCAGAGTTCTATAGTCGGAGCGCGAAAAACGCGTCGTGACAGCTTGAGTATCGGCAGACATAAATACGCTCAAAGTGAACTGGACACGCCTATGCTGGCGCTTGATTCGAGGGCCGAGCATAACAAATCCCTGAGCAGCCACGCAGATACGAACGCTGCAACTCGTCTTGCAGAATGCTGTTGGAACTGACGCCCCGTCTACGACGCCGCGCTGTCGCGCAGCAAACAGGACAGCGAGTATCTTCAGCATTCCCCAATCGGTTCCCTCTCCTTCGGGAGAGGCGTGGTGAGGGGGCTCTTAGATCAAGTCAAAAGATCGCGAGGCGAGCTCGCTCCTACACGTGGAGGGGTAGTAAAAAGACCCTATCGCGAGACAAGCTCGTACTTCGGATTCGGGATGCGCCTCAAATCCTTGGCCCGAGCCTGTCTCGCGATAGGGTCTCGATTTATCAGCCCTGCCAGCCTCCGCCCAGCGCGCCATACAGGTCGACCAGCGACAGTGAAACTTGGGCGGTGCTGTCGACCAGCGCCGCTTGGTTGGCCAGCAGTGCGTTTTGCACGGTCAGCACGTTAAGAAAGTCCACGGTGCCTTGTGTGTACTGTTGGTGCACGCTGTCCAGTGCCCGCTGGTTGTGCGCGACCGCCTGCAGCAGGCTGTCTCGGCGGCGCTGGTTGGCCTGGTACGCCACCAGCGCGTCGTCTACTTCGTGCCAGGCACGCAGCACGGTTTTCTGAAAGCCAATACCGGCTTCTTGCTGGCGGCCTTCTTGTAATTGCAGCGCGCCTTTCAGGCGTCCACCCTCGAACAAGGGCACGCTCAGCCCCGGGCCAAAGGCAAAGCTGCGCGAACCCCAACTGCCCAGGTCCGACAGTTGCAACGCCTGAAACCCCACACTCCCGGACAAGGTAATGCGCGGGTAAAAGTCCGCCTCGGCGACGCCAATCGCGGCCGTGGCTGCATGCAGTTGGGCCTGCGCGCGGCGAATGTCCGGACGTCGTTCTGCCAGTTCGCTGGGCAAGCCGATCGGTACGGTCGCGGTATAGGACGGTACGTTGGCTGGCGTGCTCAATTGCGCCTGCAAGGCTCTCGGTTCGCGTGCCAGCAACAGGCTCAGGGCGTTGATCAATTGCGCGCTGTGCTGTTGCAACGGTGCCAGACGCGCCTGGATTTCTGCGACTTGGGCGGCCGCTTCAGAGACTTCCAGATCCGTCGCCACGCCTTCCTTGAGTTGCAACCGGGTCAGTTCCAGACTGCGTTGGGCGATGTGCAGGTTCTGCTCGACCACCGCCAGCCCTTGCTGGGTGCTGCGCAGTTCAATGTAATCCTGGGCGGTCTGCACGATCACCAGCAGTTGCACGGCATGGCGGTCTTCTTCAGCCATTTGCACCGACGCATCTGCTACCTCCACCGAGCGCTTCACGCGCCCCCACAGGTCGGCTTCCCAACTGATGCCGAGCCCGCCGTTCCACAGGTTAAACGCCTGCTTGCCCGCTTTACCCGACGGGTCATTCAAGCCGCGCTGGCTGTTGCGACTGCGGCTGTAGCCCGCCGAACCGTCTACCGCCGGCAGCGTGTCGGCGGCGACCTGACGGCGCATGGCCCGGCTTTGCTCAAGACGGCTGGCGGCCATTTGCAGGTCGAAGTTGCGCGTCTGGGCTTCACGTACCAACGCCGATAACTGCGCGTCGCCAAAACTGTCCCACCAGCGCATGTCCACCGGCGACTCAACCGTCCCGCTGTGCCCGGACTGGCTTGGCGTGTTCGCCCAATGCGCGGCCAACGGTGTCTCGGGCGTCCTGAAATCAGGGCCCATTACGCAACCGCCAAGGCTCAGCAGGCTGAAACAGGTGACGGCGCAGGTCATTATTTTGCTGTTCATCGTGCGCTGACCTGCTGCCCGGAGGTGCTAGCGGTGTCGACGGATGCATCCACCGACATGCCCAGACGCAGTTGCTGGATCAACGGCTGGTCTGAGTCCAAGGTGATTTTGACCGGGATGCGCTGAACCACCTTGGTGAAGTTGCCGGTAGCGTTATCCGGCGCGATGGCCGAGAACGTCACCCCCGTGGCCGGGGCAATACTGTCGACGGTGCCGTGCAGTTGCTCGCCGGGGAAGGTATCGACCGTAACCATCACCCGCTGCCCCGGGCTCATGTGCGTCAGTTGATGCTCAAGAAAGTTCGCCACCACGTAGGCCTTGGCCACCGGCACAACGGCGAGCAAGGTGTCGCCCGGTTTGACGTATGCACCTTTGCGCACGCTGCGGCGCCCGACCACGCCGTCAAATGGCGCCACCAACTGGGTGTACGACAACTCCAGTTCTGCCCGAGCCTGCAACGCTTGTGCATGCTGCACCGAAGCCTCGGCGGCGGTGTGTTGCGCGGCCAGCACTCTTGTTTGCTGGCGGGCGGCTTCCAGTGCCGCGCGGTGTTGCGCCAATTGTGCTCGGGCTGTCTGTGAACGGTTCTTCGCCTGCTGCGAGTTTTGCAGAGTGCCTGCACCCTGCCCGGCCAAGTGCTCATAGCGTTGTAATTCGTGCTCGGCGAACTCCACCTGGGCGAGGTCGGCATCGACCGTGGCCTTGGCCTCTTCGATCAGCGAACGCTGGCGCTCAAGCATCGCCTGAGCATTCATCTGCTGGGCCTGGGCTGTAGCCACCATGGCCTGGGCGGCCATAACACTGGCTTGGTAATCCTGCGCATCGATGCGCGCCAGCAACTGCCCGGCTTTGACCGGCTGGTTATCTTCCACCAGCACTTCATCAATAAAGCCCGCGACTTTCGGCGCGATCAGGGTGAAGTCGGCACTCACATAAGCATCATTGGTACTTTGCTCCGGGCCGTTGGCAAACACCACGCGCCACAACCCGTACAGCACCGCCAGCGCCAGTACCCCTGCACCAGCCATCAGCAAAGGCTTGCGCCCGTTTGTCGTACTCATTTAACTGCTCCCGCCACTGTGCCCGGCGGATAAATCCGCGTCGGGCCAAAAGGAATAATGACAACCAATAAAATCGCGACACCGGCCATGCACAGGTACAAATCCGACGAGGTCAGTACCATCGCCTGCTGGTGCACCCGGTGCGCCAGATCGACACCGGCAGACACCAGCGGCGAGTTGCCCAGGCGATCGACCAGGCTCATCGAGTGGAAGTGCTCACGATTCACCGTCAGCACTTGCAACACGCTGCCCGCCGCCACCGCCGAGAAGCCTTTAACGGTGTTGAACCAGGCCGAAGCGAATGGTCCGTCAGCCGGATTGAGGCCACCCGTGGCCAGCATCAGCAAAGGGATCACCGCCATCGGCTGAGCGATGATTTGAATCGCCTGCAAGGCGTAAAAGTTCTCGCGGCTCCACACCGAGGTCACCTGCGAACCCAGCGCACAGGCCAACGCCAGCAAGCCCAGACCGATGGCCAGCACCCAGCGGCAATCAACCCGGCGCAGGTTGCACAGGGCGACCACCAGCGGCAGCGCAATCAACTGCGGCAAGGCCACCATCAGCATCACCGGCGCGGTTTCCAGCGGGCGATAGCCCTGAATCTCCGCCAGGTAGCTGGACGGGATCTTGATCACCGCCAACAGCACAAACAGCACCCCGGCCAGGGTCAACAAGGCGCTGGAGAGGTTGCGGTTCTTCAGTAACTGCAATTTGAAGAACGGCAGCGGGTGCGACCATTCGTTGATGAAAAACAGCACCAGCAAGGCCAGCCCGCCGACGATAAAGATCCGGATCATTTCGGACTCGAACCAGTTCAGTCGCTGGCCCAGCTCAAGGCCCAGCACCAGCATGATCAAACCGGGCAAGCCGAGCAGCAGCCCGCGCCAGTCAAACTGCTTGAAACGCTCCAGGCGCAGCGGGTCTTGCGGCAAACCCCAGGCCACACAAGCCATGGCCAGTAAGCTGAGGGGAATGACTTGCCAGAATGCCCACTGCCAACCGGCGTATTCCACCCACCAGGCCGACAACGGCGTACCAAAGCTGGGGCCAAAGGTGGCGGTCAACGCATAACTGCCCAACCCGTACAGGCGGATGTGCGGCGGCAAAAAACGCAACGCCACCGACATCAACATGGGCGGCAACGCGCCCCCGGCAAACCCTTGCAAGGTCCGCAGCAACATCAACACAGAAACGTTGGGGGCGAAGGGGCACAAGATGCCCAGCAGCAAAAACGCGCCGATCGCACACAAGGTGAAACGACGCAGCGAGAACGTTGCCGCACACCACGGGGCAAAGGCCATGGCGCTGATCGACGTGGCCGAATACACCGCCAGCAACCAGGTGCTTTCGTCATAACCGATGCCCATGGCGCCGCGTATGTCCGGCATCGCCACTTTGGTCACGTTCTCGTTAAAACCCGAGACCAACACCGCCAGCAGTACCCCCACCAGCCCGGTAAAAATTCGCAGGCCAAACGCGGCACTGGCCGGTGGCGCTGCAACGGGCGGCGCGACGCTGACCGAGCCTGCGGCCAGCGAGGTCACCGCCAGGCTCCCGGCGCCCAATCACGCCCACACTTAAAACGCCAATACATGGCTAACTCCGTCTTCTAACTAGATGACAAAAAGTTTAACCAAGCGGCAATGCTATAAAAATTGATAAATAGCTAACTGTGGAGTGCGTCAGACGCAATCCACAATCAGGCAGTGGCGTTATCGCAGAAGGTTTTGAGGGTGCGGCGCAACCAGCGATGGGCGTGGTCATTGTCCAGGCGCGGGTGCCAGGCCTGGCTGATTTCGACAGGTTGCAGGGTGATGGGCAATTCAAACTGGCGCAGCTTCAAGCCCATGGGTTCAAGGGTTTTAACTAGCATCTTCGGCATGAGCGGCAAGATCAGGTCGGAAGCTGCGAGGGCAAAGATCGCTGAATAAAAAGTCGGCGTGGTAAAGGACACGCGCCGTTCAAGGCCCATCTCGGCCAGCATCGAATCGATCGGCCCACGAGGAACACCTCGGCGGGACACACTGATGTGGTCAAACTCGGTAAAGCGTTGCACGGTGAGCGGCTGGTCAAAAATGGGGTGACCTTCCCGGGCCAGCCCCACAAACGGACAAGTAAACAGGCGCTGGACCTTGATGTCCGCAGAAAACTTGTTGGTGGCGCAGATGGTCAGGTCGATACGCCCCTCGTTCAGCGCCTGATCATCGGTAAACCCCTCGGGCACAACCCGCAAGGTCGCCTTGGGCATTTCTTGGGCCATGCGCTGACGCAACGCTTCGCCGTACACACCGAAAAACACATCGTTGGAGCGAATGCTGAACGTGCGCTCCAGCGTGCGCAAATCACTGTCCTGGCTTTGGGTGAACACCCCGTGCGCCAGCTCCACCACGCCGCGGACCTGCTCGCGCAGTTCCAGGGCTCTGGGGGTTGGCACCAGCCCGCGCCCGGAACGCACCAGAATCGGGTCATTCAACACTTCGCGGATACGCGTCAGGGTGCGGCTCATGGCCGGAGCACTGAGGTTCATGCGCCGGGCAGCGCCCGCCACAGAGCCCTCTTCGAGCAAGATATTGAGGGCAACCAGCAGATTCAAGTCAGGTATTTGCATGGCCGCAAGGTTAGCGTTTAAGGCCCGCAGAGGCCAGATGCATCAAACAGCATCGCCCATTAGAGAAGGCAAACGGCGCACCATTATTGCGCAGAAGGTAAAACTGTATCCCAGCTCCTTAGCTAGCTAACTAAACCCCGGACAGGTAAATTGCCCGCCGTCAGGTTGATGCCTGACGCTCTCTTTGGTTGAGAATCTTGGCCATTACCGGATCCCCATGAGGGTAATGGCCCTTTTTTCTCACTGCTTGACGCCATGTCTTTCTCCCCCCAAACACGCCTTTAAAGATCGCTGCCTCATACGTGGGCCGCGACTACAAACCGGCTCATCATCAGGTCTATGATGCTCACTCGTTTAACCCACTGACAGGAACCCTGGCATGAATCTCAATCTGCGTGGAAAACTTGTGGTCATTACCGGCGGCAGCAAGGGCATCGGCCTGGCCTGCGCTCGCGCATTCGGCCAGGAACAGGCCCGTGTGGTGATCGTGTCGCGAACGCTTGAGAACATCGAAGCTGCGCTCACAACCCTGGAGCAGGACGGGATCAAGGCAAGCGGTTTTGCCGCTCACCTGTCGGTCTACGAAAATGCAGTGCAGGTGATCGCCGATATCGAAGCGCAGCATGGCCCTGTCGACATCCTGATCAACAGCGCCGGAGCGGCCAAACGATATGACCCGCAAGACCTCGACGGCCAGGCGCTGCGCGCGGGCATGGAGGACAAATACTATCCGGTGATCAATAGCCAGCAAGCCGTACTGGTGGGCATGCGCGCCCGCGGTCAGGGCGTGATCGTCAATATCATCGGCTCGGGCGGCAAGGTGCCGACCAGCACTCACCTGTCCGGCGGGGCTGCCAACGCCGCATTGATGCTGGCCACCGTAGGCGCCGCCGAACACTACGCGGCGCAGGGCATCCGGATCAATGCAATCAACCCCGGCTATACCCTCACGGGCCGGGTCGAACAATCGGTGGCCGTGGAAGCCAAGCGCTTGAGTATTTCCCCCGAAGAAGCGTTGGCGCGTGGCGTGGCCAGCGTGCCGCTGGGGCGTTACGGAAAACCTGAGGAAGTGGCCGACGCGGCGCTGTTTCTCGCCAGCGACCGGGCCAGTTACATCGTCGGCGCGATCCTGCCGGTGAACGGCGGGCGCAATCCGGTTATCTGAACCTCTGCACCAAACGCAATGCGGCCTGCTGGCAGGCCGCATTCATTCGCCGCGGTTACTTGGTTTTGGCGATCCATGAATTGAAGCGCTGTTCCAGTTCTTCGCCATGGTTGACCCAGAACTCGTTATTGATCGGCATGGCCTGAGACAGGTTATCCGGCGCGGTATTGAGCCGTGCTGCTAAGGCCGGGTCCAACAACGCTGCGGTGTTCAGGTTGACCGAGCCGTAGCCCAACTCTTTGGTATGGATCTTCTGGTTTTCCGGCTTGAGGGTGAAGGCAATAAAGTCTTCAGCCACGTCCTTGTTTTTGCTGCCAGTCGGGATCGCCCACGAGTCGATGGCGTAGATGCTGCCATTCCAGACCACCTTGAGGTTGGCCCCGGATTGTTGAGCGGCGAATACCCGGCCATTAAAGGCGGTAGTCATGACCACGTCACCGCTGGCCAGAAACTGCATCGGTTGCGCACCGGCTTCCCACCACTGGATATCGGACTTGATCTCATCAAGCTTGCGGAATGCGCGATCCACGCCTTCCTTGGTCGACAGCTGTTTATAGATGTCGGCGTACGGTACGCCGTCGGCCATCAACGCTACTTCAAGTGAGTACTTGGCACCTTTGCGCAGGCTGCGCTTGCCAGGAAATTTGCGGGTGTCCCAAAAATCGGCCCAGCCGGTCGGCGCGCTGCTGACTTTGTCACCGTTGTAGGCCATGGCCATCGACCACACCAGCACACCGGCACCACACTCGGACAGCGTACCGGGCACGTAGTCCGCCGGGTTGCCCAGCTTGCTCTGGTCGAGGGGTTCAAACAGGCCTTCTTCACAACCGCGAATCAGCTCCGGCGCTTCGACCTGCACGACGTCCCAGTTGACACTCTTGGTGTCGACCATGGCTTTGATCCGGCCCATCTCGCCGTTGTACTCGCCTGCGATTACTTTGTTGCCGCTGGCGCTGGCGAAGGGTTTGTAGAACGCGTCGGTCTGCACGTCCTTGCTGGCACCACCAAACGAAATCACGGTAATTTCGTTAGCCATCGCATTGGCCGAAATAGCCGCGATAAGCAAGGCTCCGATTGCTGTCTTTTTCATATCTACCTCTAGGATTAATTGTTATGGCAGAGTTGAATCACGCTTGGCAGCGCTCACTGAGCGAGCGCCCAGCTTCGCACATCTGGCTCTGGGGCCAGTCGAGTGTTGAGTCAGGCCGGTGACGACCTGACCGCTGCTGTCCCTCAGCTTTGGTAATCTCCTTCATCTTTGGAAATCAAACGCAGCACAGACGACCAGGCCAGTTGATGCAGGTTATGCTCAATCTCGTCATCGGACTGTTGAGCGGTCAACTCACACACGGCCTCGGAGGGGAACCGCAACGTCGCCCCGCCCGCCTGCGCTTGAACCTGGGCCTGACAGGCACGCTCCAGGAAGTAAATCTGATTGAACGCCTCGGCAATCGAGCGGCCGGTGGCGAGCAAACCGTGGTTACGCAAAATCATCACCATGTGCGGACCCAGGTCGCGCACCAGGCGCTGGCGCTCATCCGGGTTGAGAGCGATGCCCTCGTAGTCGTGGTAACCCAGACGCCGATAGAACTTCAGCGCGTGCTGGCTGATCGGCAACAAGCCGTCTTCTTGCGCGGACACCGCGATGCCTGCCGAGGTGTGGGTATGCACGATGCAACTGATGTCATGCCGTGCAGCATGAATCGCTGAATGGATGTTGAAACCCGCACGGTTGACGCTGTCAGGGCCGTGATGGGCATCGACGGTATTGCCGTCGTAGTCGATCTTGACCAGATCGGACGCGCGCATTTCATGGAACAACACCCCGTAGCGGTTGATCAAGAAGTGCCCTTCCTCACCAGGCACCCGAGCCGAAATGTGCGTGTCGATCAGATCGGTCATTCGAAAATGCGCCACCAGCCGGTACAGTGCTGCCAGGTCGCAACGGGTTTTCCACTCGTCATCGGAAATCAGGCTGCGGTCGAATTGAAAAGGCGTGTCGTGCATCGCGGGTCCTTGTTCGATTGAGGTGGCAATGGCATAAGCTTGCCCCCGCACGCCAGCGGCGACCATGCACAGAAAACCTGCTGCTGGCGCATTACTGTTATGGTCTTTTTACCGGTACACACACCGCAGCCCTTCGAGCCTGGACGGATGTTTATGATGTTTTTGGATCCCGACTCCGAGGAGTCACTGGTCAACCAGATCGTTTCGGGGATCAGCCTGGCGATCAAAGAACACCGGCTGAAATCCGGCAGCAAACTGCCTTCGATCCGCAAATTCGCACAGACCCACAAGGTCAGCCACTTTACTGCTGTCGAAGCCTACGACCGCCTGGTAGCGCTCGGTCATCTGACGCCGGTGCGCAATGCCGGTTTCTATGTGCGCAGCAGCCCCGGCAACCCGCGCCCCGACCCCGTGCCAGTGACCCACGAGGAAGACACTGAGTTCGACTTTGACGCGCACCTGCTGCTGCAAAAAGTCTTCCAGCCCATGGGCATGGAATTACGCCCGGGCATCGGCCTGCTGCCCGAGCAGTGGACAGACCACGACGGCCTGCAACGCGGCCTGCGCACTTTGGCGCGCAGCGAGCCCGGCAGTTTTTCCGGTTACGGGCAGGCCAAAGGTTCGCCGCGGCTGCGCGCTAAACTTGCCGAAAAACTGGCAGACACGCGAATCGCTGCGCACCCTGAACAGATCATGCTGACCAGCGGCGGCAGCCATGCGCTGGACCTGGTCACGCGTTATCTGGTGCAACGCGGTGACAGCGTGCTGGTCGACGAACCGGGCTATCACAACCTGTTCCTCAACTTGCGTTTGCAAGGGGCCAAACTGCTGGGTGTGCCGCGCACCCTCGATGGCTTTAACCTTGAGGTGCTTGAAGCGCTGATTATCCAGCATCGGCCCAAAGTGTTTTTCACCAACACTCGCCTGCACTGCCCGACCGGCACCAGCCTGTCGCTGGCGGTGGCACATCGGGTGCTGCAACTGGCTGAAAAGTACGACTTCCTGATTGTCGAAAATGACATTTACGCCGACCTCGACACCACCGGCCAGCAAGCGCTGGCGGGCATGGATCAGCTGTCGCGGGTGATCTACATCGGCAGCTTTTCGAAAACCATTGCCCCGGCATTGCGGGTCGGGTTTGTAGCGGCACACCAGGAACTGATCGACGAATTGGTGCCGCTCAAGCTGGTCAGCGGCCTCACCACCTCGGAGCTGACCGAAGAACTGGCCCTGACGGTATTGCTACAGGGCCGCCACCGCAAACACGTCAAACAGTTACAGAGCAACCTCGCCGACGCCCACGAAACCGTCGCGCGGTTACTGGAAGGCGTGGGCATGGAGCTGTTCGTCAAACCCCATGCCGGGATGTTTCTGTGGGCCCGTCATCCCTTGATCGAAGACTCCACCGCGCTGGCAACCAAAGCCCGCGACGAAAAAATCCTGCTCGCCCCCGGCCAGTTATTCATGCCCAACGCTCAGATCGTTCCGTGGATGCGATTCAATGTGGCGCATTCCCTGGATGAGCGCATTTACCGGCTGTTGGAGCGGGAGATAGAGCGCCTCTAAGATCAAAAGATCGCGAGGCAAGCTCGCTCCTACAGGGTATTCGGGTTTTTTTGTCCTACAAAAAACGTTCTGACGATTGTATGAATCGTCCATCGACTCTAGAGTCTGGGTTGCCCTGCTGGCGTTTACGTAAACGTTATGTTCTGCACGGCCTAAAAAGGATGCCTGGCCACGCCCGTGTTCAGGCGCGCTATAACAAAAAGGGCTACTCATGACTCCTTCATCTTCGCCTCACCCCGAGCGCATTGATCAGCATCTGGATTCGGCTTATCGCAGAACGGCTTGGCGTGTCATGCCGCTGCTGATGGTGTGTTTTCTCGTCGCATACCTGGACCGGGTCAACGTCGGCTTTGCCAAATTGCAGATGCTCGATGACCTTAAATTCAGTGAGGCGGTGTACGGCTTGGGCGCCGGGATTTTCTTCATCGGTTACCTGATGTTTGAAGTCCCGAGCAACATCGCCCTGCACCGTTACGGCGCGCGCCGCTGGATCGCACGGATTATGGTCACCTGGGGGTTGCTCTCGGCGGCAATGATGTTTGTGCAAACACCGTGGAGCTTTTACACCCTGCGTTTTTTGATCGGCGTGGCTGAAGCCGGGTTCTTCCCGGGGATTATTTTTTACCTCACCACCTGGTTCCCGGGCCATCGTCGGGGCGTGATGGTGGCGTTGTTTATCTCGGCCTTGCCGATTTCCAACATGCTGGGCTCACTGATTTCCGGTTTCATCATGCAGTACATGCATGGCGTGGCGGGTTTCGCAGGTTGGCAATGGCTGTTTGTTATCGAAGGCTTGCCGGCGGTGGCGCTGGGCATGGCGGTGTTTTATCTGTTGCATGACCGCATCGCCGATGCCAAGTGGCTGACGGCCGAGGAAAAACAAGGCATGCAGGCCGCCATCGAGCGTGACAACCAAGGCAAGCAAGGACACTCGATACGCGAAGGGTTGCTCAACCCGAAAATATGGCTGCTGGGCGGCGTGTATTTTTGCCTGGTCATGGGCCAGTACATCATCAGCTTCTGGATGCCGACCATTATCCGCAACAGCGGCATCGAGCAACCGTGGGTGATCGGCATGCTCTCGGCGATTCCGTTCACCGCAGCAGCGGTGGTCATGGTGCTGGTGGGGCGCAGCTCAGACCGCCATCGTGAGTACCGCTGGCACTTGGCAATCTGCGCCACCCTGGGCGCCGCCGGGGTGCTGTTTGGCACACTGTTCGGCGGCAATCTGCTGCTCGGCATGATCGGTTTGACCATTGGCACCGCGGCCATGGTCAGCAGCCTGCCGGTGTTCTGGAGCATGCCCACCGCAGTGGTCGGCGGGGCTGCCGCAGCGGCAGGTATCGCGCTGATCAACTCCATGGGCAACGTCGCCGGATTCTTTGCCACCATCGTGGTCGGCTGGATCACCCAAGTCACCGGCAGCACCCAAGCCTCGATGTACATGATGGCGGCGGTGCTGGTGCTGGGCGGCGTATTGGGCCTCTGTGTGCCCAAGGTCAAAGCCGGTATCAGCGGGCTGGCCCCGGCCAACCCGCTGCCACAGCAGCCCTGACCGCTCAGGCGGGCCCGGCGGTCAGTACATGGCTGCCGGGCCATTGATCCTGCAGGCACATGTCGCTGACCACCTGACGTATCAGGTCAGCCACGGCCTGCCGCGCCGGGGTCGATGGCATGCGCGTCGACACGCACAACCCTACACGCCGATTCAACCCGGGGCAGTCTATGCGCCGCGCAATCAACCGACCTTCGTCGACTTCGCGGCGGGCCAGGTTGAGCGGCATGATGGTCGGCCCAATCCCCGCCTCCACCGCACTTTTAAGAATGTGCACCGAGTTGACCTCCAGGGCCACCGACTCAACGAACGCACCCTGTTTGGCCAGCGCAGACTCAACCAGCGCCCGCGTGCAATGCCCGTGGGCCAGCCCCGGCCACACCAGCGGGCGCGCCAGTGCCTGCTCAAGCGTGAGGGCGCCGGTGCCCGGAGGCTGTGGGTCGGTCGCCGCGCTGAGCCAGTAAAAGTCCTCTTGCAGCAGCGGGCTGAAGGCGATTTCGGCAGGCAAGCCGACATCGGTAAACAACGCCAGGTCAATGCGCCCGTACAGCAGTTGCTCAAACAGATTGCCGGTCAGTTCTTCATTGAGGTTCAGGCTGATATGCGGATAACGCGCCGCCACCGCACGCAGCAATGGCAAGGCCAGCGGGCTGGCGACGCTCTGCGGCAAGGCCAC
Organism: Pseudomonas helleri; assembly: GCF_045830615.1. Classification (NCBI taxonomy): domain Bacteria; kingdom Pseudomonadati; phylum Pseudomonadota; class Gammaproteobacteria; order Pseudomonadales; family Pseudomonadaceae; genus Pseudomonas; species Pseudomonas helleri. Next base: position 3,266,641 of record NZ_CP174501.1, read on the forward strand.
CACCACCGAGCCGCTGAGGGTTTGCGCCGAGTCAAGGACCGCCACGCGGGCGTCCTGTAGATGCTTGAGAATGCCTTGGGCGTACTCGTAGAAGACTTTGCCCGGATCCGTCGCGCTGACGCCGTTGCGGCTGCGGTGCAACAACTGCACCCCGAGTTCTTTTTCGAGTTCCAGGACCTGTTTACTCAGGGCCGATTGGGCCACAAAGACTTCGCGGGCAGCCCCCGAGAGGCTGCCGCAGTCAATAATCGCCACAAAATATTTGAGCTGTCGAATTTCCATGCTGGCGATTCTACAGCCCTTGAGGTGCCCAGGCGTCAGCCAAAAATCTTGCCGGGGTTCATCAAGCCTTTGGGGTCTAGCGCGTGCTTGATTGAACGCATGACATCCACCGCATTCTGGCCATGCTCGACCGCCATGTAGTCCCGCTTGGTCAAGCCAATGCCGTGCTCGCCGGTGCAACTGCCTTCGTAAGCAATGGCCCGCTCGGCCAGGCGGTGCGCCACCGCTTCGGCGCGAGCCACTTCGTCGGCATTGTCGGGATCGACGAGGATCAGGGCGTGGAAATTGCCATCGCCCACATGGCCAAAAATCGGCGCCAGCAGGCCATTTTCTTCAAGGTCTGCGGCGGTCGCTTCAATGCACTCGGCCAGGCGCGAAATCGGTACCACCGAGTCGGTGGTCAAGGATCGGCAGCCAGGACGCAACGCCACCGAAGCAAAGTAGGCATCGTGCCGCGCTTGCCACAGCCGGGTACGGTCTTCAGGGTTGACCGCCCATTCAAAGTCCTGGCCGCCGTGTTCATCAGCCACCAGGCGCACGGTTTCAATCTGCTCTTTAACCCCGGACTCCGAGCCATGCAATTCAAAGAACAAGGACGGCGCTTCACGCAGTGAAGTCTTGCTGTAAGCGTTGATCGCCCGCACGGTCAGCGCATCGATCAGCTCGATGCGGGCAATCGGCACGCCCAACTGAATGGTCTGGATCACCGCCTGCACGGCTTGATCCACAGAAGGGAACGTGCAAATGGCCGCCGACACGGCTTCAGGCAAGGGGTGCAATTTAACCGTCAACTCGGCGAAGGTCGCCAACGTACCGCCCGAACCCACCAGCAAGTGCGTCAGGTCATACCCGGCCGAAGACTTGCGGGCCCGGCCGCCGGTCTGGATCACTCGACCGTCTGCCAGCACCGCGGTCATGCCCAGCACGTTCTCGCGCATGGTGCCGTAACGCACAGCGTTGGTGCCCGACGCCCGGGTCGAGGCCATGCCGCCCAACGACGCATCGGCCCCCGGATCAATCGGAAAAAACAAACCGGTGCCGTGCAAAGCGGCGTTCAATTGTTTGCGCGTGACACCCGGCTGCACCGTCACGTCCATGTCGTCCGGGCGGATCTGGATAATCTGGTTCATGCCCGACACATCGATGCACACCCCGCCCTGCACCGCCTGCAGCCAGCCCTCAAGTGAGGTGCCGCTGCCGTAAGGAATCATCGGCACATCGTGGGCGTGGCACAGGCTCGAGACGCTAATGATCTCCTCAAGGCTCTCGACAAACGCAACCGCATCCGGCGGGACCGGGCCCAACGACGAAATATCGCTGCCGTGGTGCTCGCGCACACTGGCCGACGTCGACAGCCGTGTGCCCAAAAGTTGCCCCAGTGCGAGCAATAAAGACTCGGGCAAGGGCTTGCGGTTCAGCAGCGTTGGAATTGCGTTCATCAGGCCATCCTCGATTATTTTTTTGGCACCACGCGAGCATCTTAAACGCAGCGGCCGCCCTCCTCGCCATTCCAAATACAGAGGGTACTATCTGCTTAAAGCATGGCACATGGTCAATCGCGCCAGCCTGAACTACGCTGGCTGCCCGATCCTTCGTCGTCGTGGGGCTCTCTATGCAATTGGGTAAAAAGATCTCCAACCTGGAACAGCTGACCTACCGGTACTACCGCTGGATCCACGCCCTGCGCATCAGCCTGGCGTTTCTCATCACCTACACCGTGATCCGTTATTTCAGGCTCGACGGGGCCGTGTGGATCCTCATCACCCTGCTGATCGTAATGGGGCCGCAGCCGTATTGGGGCAACGTGTTCTCAAGGGCGCTGCAACGTACTGGCGGGACGGTGATCGGCGCATTATCCGGGCTGATCGCGCTGTTTCTGGAGATCTATTCATTCCCGGCAATGCTGCTGTGGTGCGCGGTGGTGATGTTTGTAGCCGGCTACCTGACCCTCGGCAAGCACCCGTACATGGCCTTGCTCATCGGTTCAACCCTGGCCGTGGTCAGTTGCTCACCGCCCAATGACATGGAGTCTGCCCTTCTGCGCAGCCTGTATGTGTTGACCGGCTCCGTGCTAGCGATGCTCTATTCGAGCATCTACCCGCAGCGCGCCTACACCGACTGGCGCATCACCTTCAGCCAGAGCCTGGGCAAACTCAAGCATCTGTACGAAACCTGCTTTTCGCAGAAGACCCTTGAGCGGCCGCAACTGGAAGAACAGCTAAAGGATGAGCTAGACACCATCCTTAAACTGCGAAACTACATCGTCCCGGCCAGCAGTGAAAGCAAGCTCAAGCCTGCGGTTTTACACGGGTTGCAAACGCTGCACCGGAATCTGCTGTCGACGCTGACGCTGATGATCGATGCCTACTGGTCGTCTGCCCAAAGCCACACGCTGATTGAAGACCAACCAGTGTTGCGTGAGGTTCGGCAGTTGATCCCCCAAGCCTTGCAGTCGCTGCAAAACACGTTGTGCATGGGCATTGGCAACAACGACATCAGCGACCAGTTGCGTCAAACCACTCGTGACCTCAAGGACCTGGCCCTGCAAGTCGCCAACAGCAAAAGTGTCGAAACCCCGTTCTACGCCTATGTCTGGCTGAGCCTGCAAATGCTCCAGCAGTTGACCGAACTGAATGATCAATTGCATGCCGCGCTCTATCGAGGACACGTAGCTGCTCATCGAAGTTGAGCGCAAAAAACTAAAGACAATTCCTACTTATTAGGTAGGAATTACCCTACTTAAAACTAAGATTTTTTACCTTCTTGTGATTTTTTATAACAACGCAAATTCACGATAAACGCTCAAAAAAAGTCATGAATAGATAAATAACTAATTGTTTTTAATTAAAAAATTAAGAACAAAAAACACTCCCTGCCAACACGCTCTGGCAACCCCTGTGCCCAAATAATTGCTCTTGCGCTAACCCCCCCAAAAATATGGTCTAGGCTCAGATCGCCCCCACCGCAATGGATTTGAACGGTCGAGCCGATGAAACACACCTGCATCGGGTATTACGTGCCTACGGCCCGTCAATCGGGGTGGGCAGCCCCTGTAAAACCCTCATTTATTGTCACCACGCCTGAACGGCTCAGCCCGTTACCGGCCTTTTTGTGTGGGCGCAGGTTCATGCCCTGCCCCACACGCCGAACACTCATTTTTACCGCACTGTAGACAGGAGGGCTTATGCAACTCACCCCCAGAGAGATCGACAAACTCATGGTTTACACCCTCTCGGACGTGGCGCTGCGCCGCAAGGCGCGCGGCTTGAAGCTGAACTACCCGGAGGCCGTTTCAATCATCACCGTCACGGCCCTGGAAGGCGCCCGGGACGGCAAGTCGGTTGAAGACGTCATGACAGAAGCCAGCAAAGTGCTGACCAAAGACGATGTGATGGAAGGCGTCAGCGAGCTGATTCCGAACGTTCAGGTTGAGGCGATTTTTACCGACGGCAGCCGTCTGGTGACCGTTCACGACCCGATCAAATAACGGCCTGGCTTGATCGCTCAACGCACACAGCCCTGTTTTGAGGAGCCCGTCATGACCCGCAAAAAAACTGCCGCACCCGCCAGCCCGCACCAGGACACGCATCCTGAGCACAGCATCCCCAACGCCAAAGACCCCGGTGGCGTGCCCAAAGGCCAAGAGGACGATGTACCGCTGGGCGGCATTGTCTACGCCAGCACACCGATCACCTTCAACGAAGACCGCCCGGTGACCCAGATCAAAGTGCGCAACACCGGCGACCGCCCGATTCAGATCGGCTCGCATTACCACTTTTTTGAAGTGAACCGCGCACTGGAATTCGACCGGGCTGCCGCCTTTGGCAAACGTCTGAACATCACTTCGACCACGGCGATCCGCTTTGAGCCGGGCGATGAAATTGAAGTGTCACTGATCCCTTACGGTGGCAAACAAACCGTCTACGGCTTCAACAACCTGGTCGATGGCTGGGCGCCAGACAACACCATCGCCCTGCATGAGCGCGCGGAAAAACTGCAAGCCATACAACTTGCCACCGAGCTGGGTTTCAAGTTTTCCAAGACCGACCCGTAGACCGCTCAGCCCCTCATGCACTCACTTTTTTTGCACCTGCGCAGTGACGCCCTCAGCGCCAGCGCGGCATTAGCAAGGAGCCACCGATGCCCACCATTTCACGCAAAGAATACGCAGGCCTGTTTGGCCCCACCACCGGCGACAAAATCCGCCTGGGCGATACCAACCTGTTCGTCGAAATCGAAAAGGACCTGCGCGGTTACGGCGAAGAATCGGTCTACGGAGGGGGTAAATCCCTGCGCGACGGCATGGGTCACAACAACCACCTGACCCGCGACAACGGCGTGCTGGACCTGGTGATCACCAACGTCACCATCATTGACCCGATTCAGGGCGTGATCAAAGCCGACGTCGGTATTCGTGACGGCAAGATTTGCGGCATCGGCAAAAGCGGCAACCCGGACGTGATGTCCGGCATCAGCACAGACATGGTGGTCGGCGTCAGCACCGATGCCATCTCGGGCGAGCACTTGATCCTCACCGCTGCCGGGATCGACACGCATATTCACCTGATCTCGCCGCAACAGGCCTACCACGGCCTGTCCAATGGCATTACCACTTTCTTCGGCGGCGGCATTGGCCCCACAGATGGCACCAACGGCACCACCGTAACCCCCGGTCCGTGGAACATCCGCAAGATGCTGCGGGCCATTGAAGGCCTGCCGATCAACGTCGGTTTGCTGGGCAAAGGCAACTCTTATGCCCACGCCCCGCTGGCCGAGCAAATCATTGCCGGGGTCGCGGGCCTCAAGGTCCACGAAGACTGGGGCGCCACTTCCAACGCCCTGCGCCACTCGCTGCGCATTGCCGATGAAATGGACGTGCAGGTCTCGGTCCACACCGACAGCCTGAACGAAGGCGGCTACGTCGAAGACACCATTGATGCCTTTGAAGGCCGCACCATTCACACCTTCCATACCGAAGGTGCAGGTGGCGGCCACGCCCCGGACATTATCCGCGTGGCCAGCCAGCTCAACGTGCTGCCGAGTTCGACCAACCCGACCCTGCCCTATGGTGTCAACAGCCAGGCAGAGCTGTTCGACATGATCATGGTGTGCCACAACCTTAACCCCAACGTGCCCGCCGACGTGTCGTTTGCAGAAAGCCGGGTGCGCCCGGAAACCATCGCTGCCGAAAACGTGCTGCAGGACATGGGCGTGATTTCGATGTTTTCCAGCGACTCTCAGGCCATGGGCCGGGTCGGGGAAAACTGGCTGCGGGTGATGCAAACCGCCCACGCGATGAAAGCCTCTCGCGGCAAACTACCGGAAGACAGCCCGGATAACGACAACTTCCGGGTGCTGCGCTACGTCGCGAAAATCACCATCAACCCGGCCATTGCCCAGGGTGTGAGCCATGTTCTGGGCTCGGTCGAAGTCGGCAAAATGGCCGATCTGGTGCTCTGGGACCCACGGTTCTTCGGGGCCAAGCCAAAAATGGTGATCAAGGGCGGGATGATCAACTGGGCCGCCATGGGCGACCCCAACGCCTCCCTGCCCACGCCGCAACCGGTGTACTACCGCCCCATGTTCGGCGCCTTCGGCAAAACCCTGCAGGACACCTGCGTGACCTTTGTGTCGCAAGCCGCGCTGGAGGACGGGGTAAAAGAAAAAGCCGGGCTGGACCGCCAGGTCATGGCCATACGCAACTGCCGCACCATCTCCAAAAAAGACCTGGTGCGTAACGACCAGACGCCAAAAATCGAAGTGAATCCGGAAACCTTCGAGGTCAAGGTCGACGGCGTGCACGCCACGTGCAAACCCATCGACGTGGCCGCCATGAACCAGCGCTACTTCTTCGGCTAAGCCAAACAAATCTGTAGGAGCGAGCTTGCCTCGCGATCTTTTAAACGATCGAAAGATCGCGAGGCAAGCTCGCTCCTACGGGTTCAATAAGGAGTTTTTGACGTGATTTTGATTGAACACATTCTGGGCAATGCCAAGAAAGACCCGGCCTGGAAGCAAAAACTGCAAGGGGCTGACATTGATGTGCTGGTCCTCGATCAGCGTGAAGCGCAAAAAAGCCGCTGCCGCCGCACCAGCGTCGGCGGGCTTGACCTCGGGATCTCGCTGGACCGCAACGTGGTGCTGGCTGACGGCGACGTACTGATGTGGGATGAGCCCACCCGGCATGCCGTGGTGGTGCAACTCAACCTGCGCGACGTGATGGTCATTGACTTGAGAGAGCTCAAGCAGCAACCCCTGGACGTACTGATCAAGACCAGCTTCGAACTCGGGCATGCCCTGGGCAACCAGCACTGGAAAGCCGTGACCAAAAACAACGAGGTGTACATCCCGCTCACGGTGGAAACCAAGATGATGGATTCGGTGATGCGCACCCACGGCTTTGAGCACCTGCCCTACGCCTTTGTCAGCGGTGCCGCCGTGCTGCCCAACCTCACCTCTTCTGAAGCGCGCCTGCTGTTTGGTGGCGCCGAAGAAACCGCCACCCACGTTCATGTGGCCAGCCCCCAGGACAAATTGGAAGCCGCCGCCCTGCAGATCAAAGGCCAATACCTGCATGACCCGCACAGCCATAGCCATGACAACGGCCTGACGTTTCACAGCCATGACGCTAAGCACTAAACCCGGCATAAGGCACTTTGGATGAACGCATCAGACCTGATTCGCATCATGCAGTTTGGCGACTCGGTATTGCCCGTAGGCGCCTTTTCGTTCTCGAACGGCGTCGAGTCGGCGATTCAGACCGGCATCGTGCACGATGTCGACAGCCTCAAGGGGTTTGTCCTCACCGCCCTCAAACAAGCCGCCAGTTGTGACGGCATGGGCGTGGTCGCGGCGCACCGGGCCGCCGTGGCCGATGACCGTGACGCGATCCTGCGCGCCGACTGGGCGGTGAACAACCGCAAGCTCAACGAAGAAAGCCGGTTAATGGCCACCCGCATGGGCAAAAAACTCGCCGAAATGTCGATCCATGTGGTGGAAAAACCACTGGTGCGCTGGTGGCTCGAACAAATCAAAGCCGGCCATGCCGCCGGCACCTACCCCGTCACCCAGGCCGTGGTCATGTCGACCCAAGGCATCGGTGCCCGAGAAGTGGTGGTGATGCACCAGTATGGTGTGGCCATGACCATCCTCAGCGCGGCCATGCGCCTGATGCGGGTCACCCACCTCGACACCCAGCGCATTTTGTTTGAACTGAACCATGACATCGAAACCTTCTGCGACATCGCAGAAATCGGCGACATCGAGCAAATGTCGTCGTATGTCCCCATCGTCGACGTGCTGGCGGCGGTCCACGTCAAAGCCCATGTGCGTTTGTTCATGAACTGAATCGTTGCACTTTCCAAGGAAGAGCCTGTGAAAAAGATTACCCGTATTGGTATTGGCGGCCCGGTCGGCTCCGGCAAAACCGCCGTCATTGAAGTGATCACCCCGATCCTGATCCAGCGTGGCTACAAACCGCTGATCATCACCAACGACATCGTTACTACCGAAGATGCCAAACAGGTCAAGCGCACGCTCAAGGGCATCCTCGACGAAGACAAGATACTTGGCGTTGAAACCGGCGCCTGCCCGCACACGGCGGTACGCGAAGACCCGAGCATGAACATCGCCGCGGTCGAAGAGATGGAAGAGAAGTTCCCGGACAGCGACCTGATCATGATCGAGAGCGGCGGCGACAACCTGACCCTGACCTTCAGCCCCGCCCTGGCCGACTTTTATATCTACGTGATCGACGTCGCCGAAGGCGAGAAAATCCCCCGCAAGAACGGCCCCGGCCTGGTGCAAGCGGACATTCTGATCATCAATAAAATCGACCTGGCGCCTTACGTGGGCGCGAGCCTGGAGGTCATGGAAAGCGACACCCAAGTGGTGCGCAGCGGCCGCCCTTACATCCTCACCAACTGCAAAACCGGGCATGGCATCGAAGCGCTGGTGGACATGATCGAACACATGTTCCTGTTCGCCCACAAACCCTCTGCCCCGGCGACCAAGGCTGAGGTTACGGCATGACCGCGCAGAGCCAGATCGTGAACAACCCTTCACGGCTTCGTGCTCATTCACTCGGCAACGACGCCCCGGAACTCGCGCAGTACCAGGACGAACCCGCGCAGATGCACAGCGGCGCCGTCGGCAAAAGCGGTTACCTGCGCCTGGGCTTTGAGCAACGCGGCAAGCGCAGCGTGCTGGCGGACATGGAGCGGCGCGTGCCGTCATTGGTGCAACGAGCCTTGTACTGGGACGAAGCACTGCCGCAACTGCCCTGCGTGACCATGATCTCGACCTCGGGTTGCGTGCTCCAGGGCGACCGTCTGGCCACCGATGTGAGCGTGGGCGTGGGCGCCTGCGGGCATGTCACCACCCAATCGGCGACCAAAGTGCACTCCATGAACGCCAACTACGCCACGCAGGTTCAGCACCTGCGAATCGAAGAAAACGGCTATCTGGAGTTTATGCCCGACCCGCTGATCCCCCATCGCGATGCGCGGTTTATCACTGATACGCGCATCAGCATCCACCCGACGGCAACGGCCCTTTACTGCGAGACCCTGATGTCGGGGCGCAAGTATCACCATGTCGATGAGCGTTTCGGCTTTGATGTGTATTCCTCGCGGGTATCCGCCGAAACCCTTGAGGGCAAGGAGCTGTTTGTCGAGAAATACGTGCTGGAGCCGAAAAAGCAAAGCCTGGACGCCGTGGGTGTCATGCAAACCTTTGACGTGTTCGCCAACGTGGTGTTGCTCACGCCCCAAGAACATCACGAGCGCATTGTCGAGCGCATCCCGGCCGTGTTTGACAGGCAGGCGGGGCTGGCCAGCGGTGTCACACGCTTGCCCAATCAGTGCGGTTTAATCTTCAAAGTGCTGGGCAATGACAGCGGCGCGGTCAAAGCGCAAATCCGCGCATTTTGGGCCGTCGCCCGTGAAGAGATCCTGGGCGTGACTTTGCCACCGCCCTATTTGTGGAAGTAAACGCCGCTGACGGGAGCAGGTGAACACGGCTCCCAGCGGGGTTCGATGGAGACAGTCACTATGCACGCGGCGTTATCCAAGTGGTCGCAACTGGCAAACGGCAATGCACTGCTGGGGTTTATTGACGTCACCCTGCGCGGCTGCGCGCAGGTGATGTTCCAGAACAACCCGCTGACCGGCTTGCTGTTTTTTGCCGCGATATTTGTCGGGGCCTTTGCCGAAGGCAATCCGGCGGTCGCATTTGGCAGCGTGCTGGGCACTGTCGCGGCCACATTTACCGGCATGCACCTCAAGGACCAGACGTCGTGGAAAGCCGGTTTGTTCGGCTATAACGGCTGCCTGGTGGGCGTTGGCTTGCCGACGTTTCTGGAGGTCACGCCCATCGTCTGGCTGTGCATCATCCTCGGCGGCGTGGTCTCGGTGATCGTCACCATCTGCATTGCCGACATTCTGAAAACCTGGAAAGTCGCGGCCCTGACGGCGCCCTTCGTTCTGGTGACCTGGACCATGCTGTTGGCCAGCTATGCCTTTGGCGGCCTGAACAGCCACGCACTGCCCCTGCCCAATCTGCCCCACGATCTGGTCGCACATACGCCAGACCTGCTCGACGGCATCGATGTGTTCCATGCCACGTTCTACGGCATCTCCGAAGTGTTTTTGATGAGCACCGTGGTCGGCAGTTTATTATTTTTGGCCGGTCTGGCAGTGTCTTCGTTGTGGGCAGCGCTGTTTGGGCTGGTGGGTTCATTACTGGCGGTGCTGGTGGCAACCCTGTTGCAGGGCGAGCAGTCGGCCATCAACAACGGCTTGTATGCGTTCAGTGCCGTGCTCACCGCCATCGCGCTGGGCTCAACCTTCAACAAGCCGCGCTTGCGGGTACTGATTTACACGCTGATCGGCGTAATTTTCACTGTATTTGTGCAGGGTGCTTTGAATACTGTGTTGGCCCCTGTGGGCATCCCGACCCTGACCATGCCTTTTGTGCTCGCGTCGTGGTTATTTCTGGTGCCAAACAAGGACGTAATGCCCTCTCATCGTCAATAAGTGCAGTGTTTTGAGGAACAACAATGACCGCTATCGCTCACCCTTCCAGCCGTTCTGACACCAGCGATACCACAAGGCGGGCCATTTATTTACTGGTAGGCCTGGTGGTCGCCAACCTGCTCGCCTGGGCCTGGGCGTTTATCGAGTTCGGCAGCAACCCGGTACTGATGGGCACCGCGTTGCTGGCCTACGGCTTCGGGTTACGCCATGCGGTGGATGCTGACCACATCGCGGCCATTGATAACGTCACGCGCAAATTGATGCAGCAAGGCAAGCGACCGATTGCCGTCGGTACGTGGTTCTCCCTCGGGCACTCAACCATTGTGGTGCTCGCCTCCTTTGCCATCGCCGCCACCGCCATGGCCTTCAAGGACGACATGGAGTGGTTCCATGAAACCGGCGGTTTGATCGGCACCCTGGTGTCCTCTGTGTTCCTGCTGCTGTTCGGCGTGCTCAACCTGGTGATCCTGCTGTCGGTGTACAAAAAGTTCAAACAGGTCAAGGCGGGCCACACCTTGCCCGCCGAAGAACTGGACCTGTTGGTGGTCAACAAGGGCGGGCTGATGGCACGCATCTTTGGCCGCCTGTTCAACCTGGTCAATAAAAGCTGGCACATGTACCCGGTGGGGTTCCTGTTCGGCCTTGGCTTTGACACCGCCACCGAAGTCGGGCTGCTGGGTATCAGCGCCACCAGCGCCTCACAAGGCATCAACCTGTGGTCAATCATGGTGTTCCCGGTGCTGTTTGCCGCCGGTATGGCACTGATCGACTCGCTCGACAACTTCGTGATGATCGGCGCCTATGGCTGGGCCTTCTCCAAGCCCGTGCGCAAGCTCTACTACAACATCACCATCACCGCCGCGTCGGTGTTTGTCGCGCTGTTTATCGGCGGCGTCGAAGCGCTGGGCCTGATCGCTGACAAGCTGGAACTGAGCGGCGGAGTATGGGCGCCGATTGCGGCGCTTAACGACAACTTTGGAGAAATTGGCTACTGGATCATCGCCCTGTTCGTGCTCTGCTGGCTGATCTCGGGGCTCAACTACTACTTGCGAGGCTATGACCAACTGGGTGCCAGCGTCTAAGGGCACTTGTTAAACTGCGCGAAGCCAGAAAGGTCAGGAGCATTAACCTGACCTACACTCTTGAAACCGCTAAATAGACACGTCGTAGGAATTATGACTTTATTACAGGAAGTTAAATCGCGACTCTCGTTTGCGTATGGGGTAGCCCTGGTGGCTGCCATCAATGGGATGGCCCTGATTCTGCCGGTGCTGCAACGCGGCATCGCCCACTCTGATGCGGCAGGCGGTGTCTTTAACTCGTGGAAGGACGCCTTAAGCTTTTTGGCCTTGCTGGAAATCCCCGGATTTGTCGTTGGCTTTTTGCTGGTGCTGATGTCGATAGGCCTGTTGCTCAAGTCACGCATCAGTTGGTTTTTTTCGCTGCTGTTATTGATCGCCACGGTCTGCGTCGATTTTTTTATCGTGAAAAATCCCAACGGCGTGGCCTACTACTCGTTGTTCACCATCGCCCTGCTGATTTTTTACTGGCGCCGCTTTGATCACCACAGCCTGGCCACCGGCAGCTTCTTTGCGATCGTCAGTATCGCCTCGCTGATTGTCTACAGCACGCTGGGCACGCTGTACTTGGGCGATCAGTTCACCCCCGAGGTCAACGACCTGCCTTCGGCGTTTTATTTCTCCATTGTGGTGATGTCGACCGTCGGCTTTGGCGACATCGTGCCGCATAGCACCGATGCCCGGCTCTTCACCGTCACGGTGATTATTCTGGGGATCACCATCTTCGCGGTGTCGGTGGCGTCGATTGCCGGACCTCTGATCAGCAACAACATTCAACGCATTGTCAAAGGCAGGATTACCCACATGGCCCGCAAAAATCACTACATTCTGGTTGGCACTGGCTCACTGGCCCAAAACGTCTATACCGGCCTGATTGATCGTGGCGAGCACGTCACGGTCATCAATGTCCCTGGCGCCCAGCACGAACTGCCGGAAACCGCCGACATCATCGAGGGTGATCCGTCTTCAACCGCGACCCTCAAACTGGCCGGTGCCGACGAAGCCAAATACATCGTCACCTTGCGTGAAAACGATGCAGAGAATGTGTTCACCATTCTGGCTGCCAAGGAAGTGGCCGGCGACACCACCAAAATCATCGCGCTGGTCAACGAAACCGACAACATCCCCAAGGTCAAACGCGTGGCCCCGAACATGGTGTTGTCCCTGCCGTTGCTGGGCAGTGAACTGCTGGTGCGCACCCTGCAGGGCGACCAGATCGACAACAACCTGATCACCGAAATCTTCTTCGGCAAGCGCACGTCGCTGTAACCAAACGCCCTTTCGTTTTGCCCCGCAATGGCCTGGAACAAGGCCATTACGGGGCCCCTCGCCCTGCCAGCGTAAAACTTAAAACCTGTCCTACACTCCCCCGAACCTCATAACGGACATGTGGTAGGTGGGAACCATGGCTTTATTACAGGAAGTTAAATCGCGACTCAGTTTTGCCTATGGCGTCGCGCTGCTGGTGGCAATCAATGGCTGTGCGATGGTCCTGCCCGTGTGGCTACGCTGGCTCGCGCAGGCCGAAGCTGCGGGCAGCTCGTTTCATTCATGGAAAGAAGCCCTGGGCTTTTTCGCCTTGCTGGAAATCCCTGTGGTCATCACAGGCTGCGTGCTTGTACTGATGTCATTCGGGCTGCTGATCAAGTCACGGATCAGTTGGTTCTTTGCCCTGCTGTTATTGCTGGCGGCGGTCTGCATCGACTTTTTCATCGAGAAAAAGCCCAGCTATGTCACTTACCTTTCGTTAGTCAGCATCGCCGTGCTGTTTTATAACTGGCGACGGTTTGACCACTACAGCCTGGCCACCGGCAGCTTTTTTGCAATCGTCAGCCTGGCCTCGCTGACCGTCTACAGCACGCTGGGCACGTTGTACCTGGGTGAGCAGTTCGCACCGCCAGTCACCGACCTGACCACGGCGTTCTATTTCGCGCTTGAGGTCATGACCACCGTTGCCTTTGGCGACATCCTCCCGCACTCCACCGTGTCCCGGTATTTTTGCCTGACGGTGATTGTGCTGGGCATCACCCTGTTTGCCATTTCCCTGGCGTCCATTGTCGGGCCGCTAATCAGCAACAATATCCAGCGCATCATTAAAGGCCGGATGACCCACATGGCGCGCAAAAAGCACTACATCCTGGTGGGCGCCAGTTCATTGGCCCACAACGTCTACAAAGGCCTGACGGCACGTGGCGAGCATGTCACGGTGATCTGCGCTCCGGGCAGCCAGCACGATCTGCCAGACCAGGCCGACATCATCGAGGGGGACCCGTCGGCCATCGCGACCCTCAAACTGGCGGACGCCGGTGCAGCCAAGTACATCGTCACCCTGTCGGACAGCGATGCACAAAACGTATTCACCATTTTGGCGGCCAAGGAAGTGGCCGGCGAAAACACCAAGATCATTGCGCTGGTCAACGACACTCAGAACATCTCCAAGGTCAAACGCGTTAACCCGACCCTGCTGTTGTCACTGCCGCTGCTGGGCAGTGAATTGCTGATACGCACCCTGCAAGGCGACACCATCAACAACGATCTGATCACTGAAATGTTCTTCGGCCAGCGCACGTCACTGGCGTAAAACGTGTGCTCGCTAAAGAGTAAAGCGAGGCCGTGACACCCATCACAGCCTCGCCCTGCAAGCGGATTAAAGCTTCTTCAGGGTTTCCTGAGTAATGGCCTCAAGACCCTCTTCGGTGATGTTCTTCCAGACCGAGTCGGTCACCACCTTAGCGTTTTCGGTGACCAGGGTTTTCACGCTGTACTCAGGCGCGCCTGCGGGTTTGATCTGCAACAGCGACTGATTGCGTACGCCCTTGTCCAGCACCCCGTCGACACCTGACCATGACCAGAACTCAATAATGCGCACCTGCACCTTGTTCACATTACTGCCCGTTGGCGTGCTCACGACCTCATAACCGGCCTGGCGATAAGCGCTGGCCACCGCATCACTCACCAACCCGGCCACCGTGCGGCCTTTGGGCAGGAGCACATCGCCAATGGCCCAATTGAAGTTGTTGCGTTTGCGCGCAATCGCCCGTTCGGTAATCGACTTATCGTCAATGTCGTCGTACTTCAGCGAAGGGATATCGAAACTGTCTGGCTTGATCTGAAAAACACGCTCATCAACGGCACTGACAAACACCTTCTTGCCATTGCTCGGGGCAGGCGTTTGCGTATTGCCCGGCGGCAAAACATCCACGTCCACTTCTGCCCGGTTGGTGGCGCAACCGGCCAGCAATACCAACGCTACAACGCCCAAAAATCTGCGAACCATGTTCATTACTCCCTTTCTTTGTGTGCCTTCATTGGCACGGCCAAAAACTGGCCAAAAGGGAGTGTAGAAGACCGAACGCAGTTGGGTGTTATTGACTCAGGCCTTGGCCGCCATGGCGGTCACTTCCACACGCATGCCTTCTACCGCCAGAGCCGCTACGCCAACAGCAGCACGCACCGGCCACGGCTTGGCGAAAAAGCGCTTGTAGACTTCGTTGAACGCCGCGCGGTCAGCCATGTCAGTCAGGTAAATCGTCAGGTGCAACACCCGGTCCATCGAACTGCCAGCCTTTTCCAGGGCAACCTTGAGTGCCTGCAACGTGCACTCGCTTTGCTCAGTGATCCCGCCCAGTTCCAGACTGCCGTCAGCGCGGGTCGGGATCTGCGTGGAGACCAGAATCCCGGCAAAACCGGCAACATCCGAAGAGATGGAATCGGCGTCTGGATCAGGGGTGAAGGTAATGTCTTGGTGGGCCATGTGAGTCTCTGGTTCAGGGTGAATAAAAATCTTCAGGTCTTGCTCATGCCCAGGCAATTGAGGCCTTGGGCAGTCAGTCGGTATTTCTGTACCGGGCTGCGCGGCGAAAGCGGATCCGTCATTTCAACGAGCCCGGCTGTCAACGCAGGTGACAAATAGTTACTGCGAAAGGTTGCCCGATGAGTCAGCCGCAGCAGAGGCATCAATTCAGCCGTTTTCAACCCCGTGCTGCCTTTTAATGCTTCAAGCAAGCGGATTACATGACGGCTTACTTGGTCGGTTACTTGGTCGGTTACTTGGTCGGTCTGTTCTGCATTCAACAAGGCCTGCTGCAAGGCTTGCAGCATAAACTCCACAAAGGGCGTGGCCTGCGCTTGTTGATCGGCAGCCAGCAGCGCGGCGTAATAAGCCTCTTGCTGTTCGCAAATCACGCTTTCCACCGGCAGCCAGGCCAACACCGAGCGCCATTGACTGAGGATCAGTGTTTGCCATAAACGGCCCATACGACCGTTGCCATCAGCGAACGGATGAATAAATTCAAACTCGTAATGAAAGACGCAACTGGCGATCAAGGGGTGAAGCTCCGTCACCTCAAGCCAGGCCAGCAGATCATCAATGAGTGTTGCCACCCGACTCGGCGGCGGCGCCATGTGTACCAGCTTGTCACCGCGGTAAATCCCAACGCCACCTCGACGAAATTGGCCTGCGTCGTCAATCAACCCCAGCATCAACAACCGATGAGCCGCCAGCACATCAGCACGCGATGACGGACGCCAATCAGGCATGGCTTCATAGGCCGCAAACGCATTGCGGACCTCCTGAATTTCACGGGGCAAGCCCAACACGCGTTTACCTTCCAGTACGGCCGTGACTTGCTCGACACTCAGGGGGTTGTTTTCAATCGCCAACGAAGCCTGGATGGTGCGGATCCGGTTACCCCGTCGCAACTGCGGTGTCAGGGTCGCAGCGTGCAACGCCGACAACCGGCCAATCTGCTCGCTGATCTCTGCCACCAGCCCGAGCATCGGCAGAGTCAGCGACAGGGGTGGCTGGTAGCGACTCATTGTTGATCCATCATGGGAGTATTCCGGTAAGCAATGCGTGGCCTCATTAAAAACTAAAAGCCCGCCTCACGCCTGGCTAACTTAATCAACCGCCGCGCTGGCTTGTTCTGCGGCGAGGGCGAGTTTAACACTGGGGCGCGCTGCAGGCGGCAATCGACGGGCCGGGCAGAATGCGGCCAGAGCAAGATCTGCACACGCAATAAAACCGTAGGAGCGAGCTTGCCTCGCGATCTTTTGATCTTGATCGCAGCCTTCGTTCCTCGTCAGCGACTACAGGCCGTGGGAGATCACAAAAGCTGAAACACCGCTGACATCTCTTTGAGCTAAGTTGGCGGGCCTCTATCTTGCCGCTCCCGGACTTGCCCTCGCCCATGATTGTTGTCACCAGCGGCTCTGCCTATCTCGATGTCGATGCTTATGCGGGGTGTATTGCTTTCGCCCAGTTGCTTAACCTGCAAGGCCTTGAAGCCAAGGCGATCAGCAGTGCCCCGCTCAATCAGAGCATCAGCCAGACCCTGCGCGACTGGCCCGTGGGCCTTGATGCGCATCATGCCACTGAGCACGATCACTTCGTGATGATCGACATCAGTGACCCCAGCCATTTCGATACCTGTGTCGATGCACAGCGTGTGGTTGAAGTGATTGACCATCACCCGGGCTTTGAGTCGTATTGGCAGCAACGGCTGGGCACCAGGGCCGCCATCGAAGCTGTCGGCGCTGCCTGCACACAGGTGTATGAGCGCTGGGTCGAAGCCGGTCTGTTCCACGCAATGAATTCAAGCACCGCCGCCTTGCTGGCCACTGCGATTCTCGATAACACCCTGAACCTCAAGGGCCAGATCACCACTGCCCGCGATCTGCAGGCCTACGCAGCGCTGGCCGACAAAGCAGGATTGGCTCAGGACTGGCCAGCCCGTTACTTCAGTGAATGCCAGACCGCGATCGAGCATGACCTGCCTGCGGCGATCAACAAAGACCTCAAGCGCATGGATGCTCAATTGCCGCTGCCACGGGTGATCGGGCAGCTCACAGTATGGAATGCGCAGCACCTGTTGCAGACACAGCGGGCAACGCTGGTATCGACCCTGCAAGCCCATGACCCGGACTGGCTGCTCAACCTGATCAGCATCGACGAACACTGCAGCTACCTGTTGGTCGGCAGCCCGGCCAGCGCTGCGCACGTCGCTGAGTTGCTCGACGTAACCTTTGTCGAGCAACTGGCCAAGGTGCCCGGCGCATTGCTGCGCAAGCAAATCCTGCGCGCGGCGTTGAAATTCGCCGACAAGCCATTGAGCAGGTGATCGACGATCAGCAGAAAATGATTTACTCCTTAAAACAATAACTACGCGTTTCGACAGGTTATTTAGGGTATATGGAAAGATTAAAAGATCGCGAGGCAAGCTCGCTCTTATCAAACATAAAATAAGTGATTGATTCTAAAGACCTTGTAGGAGCGAGCTTGCCTCGCGATCTTTTGATCTTGATCTAAGAGCGCCCCTCACCCTAGCCCTCTCCCGTAGGAGAGGGAACCGATTGGGGGATGCTGAAGATATTCGGCGGCCTGTTTGCTGCGCGACAGCGCGGCGTCGAAGACGGGGCGGCACCTCCTACAGAGGGTGCGTTATTAGCCAGTTTTGTAGTCGCTGCCGAAGGCTGCGATGTTTTGATCTTGATACATTGTGATTAGGCAAATCCGCTCTGGCCCAACAACGAATAGTTGTACGCGAGATTTATGATCGTCGTTTTATCCGCAAAAACATTTTTATGGGCGACTCCAAAACCACCAAAATCATCCCCAGAAAAATCACTAAAAATACCACAAGCATTTCAAAAGAAATTATTTGCCCATAGAAAACCACTGCAACACAAAACTGAGTCAGTGGTAGCACAAACTGCAACAATCCCATGACACTCAAAGGCAGACTTTTTGCAGCAAATGCAAAGAGTGCCAAAGGAATCAATGAAACCAGACCACAGCTTAGAAGCAATGACCAATCGATTACAGTTAACCCTACAGGAACCTCCATGCCACCATCAGAATATAAAACCAAGGCAACAACCATAACGGAGAGCAATAAAGATTCAACAAACAATCCAGACACAGGATCTAGACGGGCCATTTTTTTCAACCACGTGTAAGCCCCCCACGTCACACCGATGCTTAAATACACACGAAAATCCAAGCCCGGCACGCTCAAAATCAGAAACAACACGCTCAACACTACAAAGAACAGGGCAACACCTTTAAATATGGATATAAACTCTTTATAAAAAACCAGCCCTAAGCCAATTCCAAACAACGGAGCAATGAGGTAACCCAGCCCACTCTCAAACACCCGAGAATGAATCGAAGCCCAAATAAATACCCCCCAGTTACAAGCCACTAAAATCGCTGCCGCGCCGTGCAGTGATACATCTTTCCACTTGATCTCCAACAACAAGCACTTAAGCTCTTTTCGAGCCAACAAAATAAACGTCACACTTACCGTTGAAAAAACAACTCTATAACTTAATAAAGCAAACGGGGACATTTCATCAAGTGCTTTCCAATAAAGTGAAGAAAGCCCAAGCAGTACATTTGAGATTATCGCCGCGAGCAAACCAGCCTTGGCTCCGGCGCGAGCATAACTCATAACAAAAATTTAGCGCACAACATAGACCTACTCCTAATAACTTAGTGCAACCCCCTTAAAAATATACTCACACTCAGCAGCCCGTTAAAATCGCTACCCCAACACAAAACATCATCCTCCAACGCCACTAACAGGCCAAGATAAAAAGCACCACTAAAACGACACATTACGACACACGAAAACTCAAACCACCACACCCCTTACCCTTAACACTCCAAGCCAACATATAACGACTTTTACAACGAGCACAACCCGAGCAAAGCTGACGAACGGCACATATACCCGCATACAAAATCAAACAAACACGCCATACAAATAAACCATATGACAAATAGCTATTTACGACTAAACACCACACTTTCAGCACGCCACGCACAACAATTAAAACCACCCAAAACAAACTCTTATTTCTTAAAAAGATACTTCGCTGCAAGTTAAAGGAAATGCAGATCATCAGTTTCAAGACTTTTCCTACGCCAAACCTCGGCTCCTCCTACCCTCTATTTTTCATCCCCCACGCATTCCCCCCTTTCTCTCCCACCGCGTTCACCGCTACCCTTACCCGCTCGCAATGGCTCGGACACGCACAGGATTTTAATGGACACTTCTTCACTCCCACTCGCAGCACAGGCCAGCCAGGATAAAGCCGGCAACTGCGGACGCGTTCAGGTGATTGACCGTTCGATTGTCTTGCTCAGGACGCTGGCCCGGCTCAAGCAGGGCGCGTCGGCGCTGGAGCTGGCCAAGCTGACGGGGATTGATCGCACCACGATCCATCGTCTACTCAAGACGCTCAATCACTGGAATCTGATCGAGTCGCACGCCGGTACGTACCGGATCGGCGCCGAGTCATTGATTTATTCGTCGGCTTATCTCAATCGCCTTAACCTGCGCAAGATCGCCCTGCCGTTCACCATTGAATTGCAGCGTGTGATCGGTGACTTGCAGGCCATTGTCTCGCTGTCGATTCCGGTGGGTGATGAGGTGGTGTTGATTGAGCGGATGTGGACGCCGTCGACGCCGCTGAATGTGATTGTCGATCTGGCGGATCAATTCCCTATCGACGGCAGCCCCAGCGGACGGGCGATTCTGGCCACTTACAGCGCCGAGCAAGCGCACGGTTTACTCGGTGAAGAGCGTTGGCAACAGATCGATCCAGCCTTGCAAAAGATCCGCAGCGAGCAGGACTTTGCCTTCGGCCACGAAGAGTTCAAACCGGGCTTGCACTCGATTGCCTACCCGATTCGCCCCGCCAACGGCCATGCCGTCGGGGCACTGGTCATCGCTGGGCTGGCCATGGAAGAGCAAACCCACCCCGGCTCTGAGCTGGCCAGCCATCTGCGCCGTACCTGTCAGGGCATTGCTGCGCAAATGGCGCCCAACTAATACTGCACACGCTCAGCCCAGTTGCTCCAGCAAGCGGTTGAGCTGGATCTTGCCGTAGTGCGAACGCGGCAAGGTCTCCACGAAGTACACGTGGCGCGGCACTTTGAAACGCGACAACACTTGCTGGCAATGGCTTTGCAGTTGCTCACTGGAAGGCGCAGCACCGGGCTTAAGCACGACTGCCGCGCATACCCGCTCGCCCCACTCCAGATCGGCCTGACCAAACACATGGGCATCCGCCACCTGCGGATGGTTCAGCAGGCACTCGATGACTTCACCCGGCTGGATGCTTTTACCGCCACTGCGGATGATTTCCTTGCTGCGGCCCATGACCTGCAAATAACCATCAGCGCGGATCCGGCCCAGGTCGCCGCTGCGCAGCCAGCCCTCTTCCAGCACCTGCGCAGTCAATTCGGGCTGCTGCCAGTAACCCGCCATTAACTGCGGACCCGCCAGCATGATTTCACCCATACCCTGGTCATCGGGCCGGTCGATTCGCAACCCCGCAGCAAACACCGGACGTCCGACCAGCCCTTCGGCGCTCTCGCCGTCGCGGCGCAACTGGCCCATTTGTGCGGCCGACAAATAACAGGTCCAGGGGGCTTCGGTCATGCCGTACAACACACTCAAACGCGGCCCGAACAATTCACAGGCGTCGTCCAGAACCGAGGGCGCGATGGCGGCCGCACCGATGTCGATGCTCTTCAACACGCTCAGGTCCGGGTAAGCCAGGCGCGGCTCACGCAATACCCGCAACAAATGTGTCGGCACCAACGAACTGAAGGCCGCACGGTGCTGCTGCAACTGGCCAACAAAGGTAGATGCCTCAAAACGCTCAGCCAGCACCAACTGCCCACCACTGAGCACATGGGCCAGCAATGCCACCGCCGCAATCGGCCACAGCGGCCGCACGTTCAGCAGTACATCACCGGGCAACGCCGCACGGGCCATGATGATGTTCTGCAACACCGCACACAGGCTGGCGTGGGTGTGCATGACCGCCTTCGGCGCGCCGGTGGTGCCGCCGGTGTAGTTCAACGACGCCAGCTCCGTGCGTGCCCGGGCAACCCGCAGCGGTGCATCGGCCATGCCACGAACACTCACCGCGTCCAGCGGCAGGCAGACCACGCCCTGCTCAACCAGCGCAGCCGCCACGTGAGCATGGCCTTTGCCGAACAGCAGCAAACGCGCGCCAGCATCGTTGATCTGCGCCAGCAATTCGCCCGATGCCAGCGACGGATCCAGCGGCACGCGGACCCGGCCATGGGCCATGCAGCCGTAATCGGCCAGCAGATAATCCAGGCTGGTATCGGCCAACAGGGCAACCCGCTCGCCTGTAAGGACACCCAACTCAACCAGTCCGGCCGCGAAGTCATCAAGGGCCTGATCGAGCTCGGCAAAGGTCAGCTCACGAGCGCTGCGCAGGTCTTTGATCGCCAGCGCCTGCGGCCATTTGCGGGCAGCCTGGGTAAACAGTGTGCTGATGTCCATGCTCACCACCCACTGAGGACGATGCGGCCATTGACCTGGCGTTTTTCGAGCAAGGCGTGGGCCTGAGCCACTTCGGTAAACGGCAGCACCCGGTCGATCAAAGGCCGGACCTGACCGGCCGCGATCATTGCCAACGCCGTGCGCAAATCCTCCAGCGTGGCGCTGCCGGAGCCGAGCAGGCTCAGGCGTCGGCCTATCAACAGCCCCGGCGACACCGGCACAGTGCCCGGCTGCACATTGCCCAGCACCACCACGCGCCCGCCCATCGCCATGCTGCGCAAGGTGTCGTGCAAGGTGTGGCCGACGTTCTCCATGGCCACGTCGACACCCTGACGTCCGGTCAGTTGCCAGACGGCGGCGCTGTAGCCTTCGCTGCCCGCTACCACCACGTCATGGGCGCCCAAGGTACGCAAAAAGTCCACTTTGTCGGCGCTGCCAGTCACTGCAATCACCCGCGCGCCCAGCGAGCGCGCCAGTTGCAATTGGTGCGCGCCCAACCCGCCGCTGGCGCCGTTGATCAAGACGGTTTCACCCGGTTTGAGCTGTGCTTGCGACACCAGCGCACGTACGCTGGTGGCGATCGGGCAACATGCCAGGGCGGCATCGGCATAGCCAATGCTGTCCGGCAATTGCACTGCTGAAGCCGCAGGTACGCGCAGGTATTCGGCATACGCGCCTTCGGTGTCGACCGAGGGCAAGCCTAAAGCGCGGCACAAGTCCTGACGTCCACGCAGGCAGTCACGGCACTGCCCGCAAAAACGTCGCTGGTACACCACCACGCGGCTGCCGACTTTCAAGTGATGCACCTGGGCACCTACTTCAACCACCTCACCCGACACTTCATGACCGAGCACCACACCGGTGTGCGCCCCCGGCAACTTGCCA
Source organism: Pseudomonas helleri (assembly GCF_045830615.1). NCBI lineage: Bacteria > Pseudomonadati > Pseudomonadota > Gammaproteobacteria > Pseudomonadales > Pseudomonadaceae > Pseudomonas > Pseudomonas helleri. The sequence goes on from NZ_CP174501.1 coordinate 3,289,249, forward strand.
GCACGGTGCATCAAATCGTGATGACACACACCAGCGGCTTCAATGCGCACCAGCACTTCATGGGCGTCTGGCTGTGGCGTCGGCACCGTCTCAAGCTGCAACTGCTCGGGGCCACCAAAATCTTTTAGAACGATTGCTTTCATCTTTTATAACCATATGGAAGTACATAAGAATATGTTCATATAACAAACACATTGTTTGTATTGTGCACATGATTTAAGTTTTGCTCACTTTGACGCAGAGCTCAAGTGGCAATGCGTTTTCCTTAAAACGACACTGAATCGAAGCCATGACTGTCGAGTACGAAATAGTTGAAGACGGCGTTTTACTGGTCACGCTCAATCGCCCGGAACGCTTGAATGCCTTGAACGGTGCCGCCAAATTGGCCCTCGCGCAGGTCTGGCAGCGTGCGCAAGACGACTGCGCAGTGCGCGCCATCGTGCTGCGCGGTGCCGGTGAACGGGCCTTTTGCGCCGGCTCCGACCTCAAGGAAATTGCCGCCACGGGTGAGACTGTCAGCACACAGGTACTGGCCAATTCGCTGCCCGGCGTGGGCACCCCGTTGACCAAGCCAGTGATCGCCGCGTTGCAGGGCCATACACTGGGCCTGGGCATCAGCCTGGCGATTCATTGCGATTTCCGCATTGCCCGGCACGACACCCGCTTCAGCTTTCCCGAAGTCGGCCATGGCATGCTCTCTGGTTTCAGCACCATCACCCTGCCCAGCCTGATCGGCGAAGCCGCTGCGCTGGATATCATGCTTAGCGCACGCCCGTTCGATGCCGCGCAGGCACTGGAAATGGGGCTGGTCAATGCTGTGGTCGACGACTCCATCGCCGCCGCACTGGACCTCGCCCGGCGTCTGGCAGCCCATGACTCACGCGCCATGCAATGGACCAAACGCTTGCTGCTGGCCGATCGCAACAACCGCCTGCAACAGCATCTGGCCCTGATCGACGAAGCCCGAACCGACGTAATGCAACCTCACTGACAGCCACTAACACTTACTCGCCACCACGACCTGTCAGGAACACCCACCACCAGGAATGGAAAGCGGGCGCCAATCATTTTTGGAGCCTCACCATGTTTCGCCCACGTAAAAATTTCCGCCCCAAGCTGAGCCTCCTGACCGTCGGGATTCTCGGTCTGTACGCCAGCCAGCCTGCGCTCGCCGAAGAGTCGAGCACGCCTTCACTGCAAACCGTGGTGGTGACCGGTGCCCGTGACGGCGGCCGCACTGTGGCCAAGAGCCTTGCGCCGATTGATGTGATCAGCGCCGACGATTTGATGCGTTCGGGCAAACAAAACCTGCGCGACGCGTTGGCCGCTGCGGTGCCGTCGTACACCAATGCCGCCGGGTTTACCGGCGGCACCGGCTTGTCAGTGAAGTCCGCCACGCTGCGCGGACTGGGCGGCAACCATGTGTTGGTGCTGGTGAACGGCAAACGCCGCCATACCACCTCGCTGATCTTCGTCCAGACGGCGGCCACGGCCAGCGGCCAGTCGCCCACCGACCTGGACCTGATCCCGATTTCGGCGGTGGATCACATCGAAGTACTGCGTGACGGCGCGGCAGCGCAATACGGCTCGGATGCGATTGCCGGGGTGATCAACATCATCCTCAAAAGCAACAGCTCGGGCGGCAGCGGCAGCGCCTTGTACGGCCAGTTCAAAGACCGCGTGGGCGGCAAAGGCAACTTCGGCGCACGCGGTCAGGCCTCGGTGAACCAGGGCTTTGAACTGCCCAACGATGGCTTTTTCAGCCTGAGTGCCGACCTCGGCATTCAAGACAACTCCAACGTGGCCGGTGCCGTACCGGCGCGCACCCGCATCTACTTCCCGGTCAACGGCCAGCCTGACCCACGGGAAAACGGTGAGAGCCGCTACCGCCAGATCATGGGCCAGCCGCGCTCGCAAACCTATAACCTGGCCTACAACATGGAGTTGCCGCTCAACGCGGACTACACGTTGTACTCGTTCTCCACTGCCAGCCATCGCAACTCAGAGAGCTGGGGCACCTATCGCACCGCAAGCTCACCGCAGAACATCGTCTCGGTGTACCCGGACGGTTTCTCGCCGCGTTTTGTGGTTGAAGAGGATGACTTCCAGACCGTAGTGGGCCTGCGCAACGACAACCTGTTCGGCTGGAAGTGGGACCTGAGCACCAGCTTCGGCCAGGACAACGCCAACATCCGCAATGAAAAGTCGATCAACCCGTCTTTCGGGCCCGACAGCCCGCGCAACATGGATGGCGGCAACCTGATTGCCAACCAGTGGACCAACAACCTCGACCTGACCCGCGCCTTTGACACCGGTCTGTTCGAGAAACCGCTAAACGTCTCGACCGGCCTTGAGTTCCGTCGCGAGGGCTTCGAGATCCAGTCCGGCGAACTGGCTTCTTATGGCGACGGCGGCTACGTGTTCCCGGTCGGCAGCCCGTTGGCAGGCCAGCGCCCCAACCCCGGTGCACCGGGCCTGACCGGCTTTACCCCGGCGGATGCGCATAACTATTCGCGCACCAACACCGCAGGCTACGTCGACTTCAGCCAGAGCCTGACCGACAAGTGGGATGCCAGTGTGGCCGGGCGTTTTGAGCATTACAGCGACTTTGGCGACACCGCCAGCGGCAAGCTCTCGACCCGCTATGCTTTCACCCCGCAATTTGCGATGCGCGGCACGGTGAGCAACGGTTTCAGAGCGCCGTCCTTGCAACAGGAATACTACTCATCGTCGCTGACAGCCTGGCGCGCCAACACCCTCACCGGGCAACTTGAACAGAACGTGACCCGTTACGTCACCGTCGATGATCCGGCCGGTCAGGCCTTGGGCGCCAAAGCCCTGAAGCCGGAAAAATCGATGAACTACAGCGTCGGCTTTGTCGCCACGCCCACCTCCAATCTGGACATCACCGTCGACCTGTACCAGATCGACATCAACAACCGCATCCTGCAAACCAGCAACCTGCAAGGCCCTGCCGTGTCCAACCTGCTGGCAAGCAAAGGCCTGGACCCGAACCAGATCGTCTCGTATTTCGGCAACCTGGCCGACACCCGCACCCGCGGGATCGACCTGGTGGCCGACTACCGCTACGACTTCGGCCAGTACGGCAAGGTCAAGTGGACCCTGCTCAGCAACCAGAGCTTGCAGACCGTGCGCAAAGTCAAGGAACCCGCCGCACTGGCCGGCACCGGCGTGACCGCCGTGGGCCGCGACAAGATCGGCAACCTGACCAGCGCCTACCCGAAAAACGTCACCTCGCTGAACACCGCATGGCAACTGGGCGACTTCGACGTCAACCTCAAAGAAACCCACTACACCGGCGTCACCGGCCTGAACCAGGTTTCGCCAACCCGCGACGAAAAAATCGACCCGGCGTTTATCACCGACCTGAGCGTGGGTTACTGGCTGAGCGACGCGGTGAAACTGACCGTGGGCGGCGAAAACATCTTCAACCGTCGCCCGCAGCAGCTTAACGACGAAGCCAAGAAGTACTACTTCGCCCCCACCGACAACCCGACCTACAGCTGGTACTCACCCTATGGTCTGGACGGCGCGTACTACTTCGCCAAAGTCGACGTGAGCTGGTAATTGCCCATGAATCCGCCCATTGCCTCGCCCGTCACTCACCCCTCGCCGCATGCGGCCGAGGGTTTTGATCAGGCCCTGTACCGCAAGCTTGCCTGGCGGATCATGCCCTTTTTGTTTCTGTGTTTTGTGCTCAATTGGCTGGACCGGGTCAATATTGGCTTTGCCCACCTGCGCTTCAAAACCGACCTGAATATCAGTGATGCCACCTTCGGCATCATTGTCGGGGTGTTCTCCATCGGCTATTTGCTGTTCGAAATTCCCAGCAACTTGCTGCTGGAAAAGATCGGCGCCAAAAAGACCATGACCCGCATCATGATCCTGTGGGGGCTGGTGACCGTGGCCACGGCCTTTGCCCAGACACCCGCGCAATTCTATGTGCTGCGCGTGCTGCTGGGCGCGGCCGAGGCGGGGTTTTTTCCGGGGGTGATCCTGTACCTGACGTACTGGTTCCCGGCCAGTCACCGGGCGCGGATCACCTCAAGGTTCATCATGGCGATTGCCGTGTGCGGGATTATCGGCGGGCCGCTGTCGACGTCGATCATGAGCCACTTCGACACCGTGGCCGGGTTCCACGGCTGGCAATGGCTGTTCGTGTTGACCGGCTTGCCGCCGATTCTGGCCGGGCTGTTCGCCTGGTATTGGCTGGACAACCGCCCGGCCGACGCACGCTGGCTCAGCCAGGATGAAAAACGGCGCATCGAGCAAGCGTTGGCCGAGGAACGCGGACGCCGCCAACCGGGCGGCCATCAGCATTTTCTGGGTGCGCTTAAAGACCGCAAAGTCTGGTTTATCGTCCTCGCCTACTGCCTGACCATCATGAGTACCGGCAACGTAACCAACATCTGGGCACCGTCGATCATCCGTGACTCGGGCATTACCAGCCTCAGCCAATTGGGCCTGCTCTCAGCCCTGCCCTACGTCATCGCCGTAGGCGTGATGCTGCTGGTGTGTCGCCACTCAGACCAGCAGCAAGAACGGCGCTGGCACTTCACCGTGCCCGGTCTGCTGGCGGCGCTGGCCATGTTGATCTTGCCGCAATGCCTGGGCAGCCCGACCGCGACCGTGGCGACGATGATCCTGATGACCACCGGCTACCTGAGCGCCACGGCGGTGTTCTGGACCATCCCTACGTACTACCTGTCGGACCGGGCAAAAGCGGCGGGTCTGGCCATGGTCAATTGCTGCGGGCAAATCAGCAGCCTGCTGACCCCGATCATGATCGGCCAGATCAAAACCGCCACCGGCGACATTCGCCTGGCCCTCTATATCGTGGCGGCCATGGTCGCCAGCGGCGCCTTGATCCTGTTCTTCGGCGTACCGCGCAAAGCCTTGCGCGACGCTCCTTCAACCCTGGAAAAAACACATGACTGACTACGTCGCCCTGGCCACACAACTGGCTGCGCAGATCCAGCCCGGCGCTGCGCAACGCGATGCCGAGCGCACCCTGCCCCACGAACAAATCGAGTTGATCCGCCAGTCAGGGCTGGGCGCCGCACGAGTGCCCGCCGAACTGGGCGGCGGTGACATCAGCCAAGTCGATGTGGCGCGGATTTTCATTAACCTGGCCAAGGCTGACCCGTGTGTGGCCCAGGCCATTTTTCCACACTTCGCCACCGTCGAGCACCTGCGCCTGATCGCCAACCCGGAGCAACAGGCCCGTTACCTGGGGGCTTTCGTAGACCACCAGCTGTCATCGGGTGCCATTGCCGAGCGCAGCGGCACTTTTCGCGGCGAGATCCACACCCGTCTCGAACGTCGTGGCGAGCAACTGATCCTCAACGGCAGCAAGTTCTACAGCACCGGTTGCCTGTTTGCCGACCTGCTGAAAATCCAGGCCGTGGACGAGACCGGCGCCGCCCTGTACGTCATGCTCCCGGCCAATACACCGGGCATCACCCTGCTCGATGACTGGGACGGTATGGGCCAGCGCACCACGGCCAGCGGCAGCACTCTGCTGGAAAACGTGCAGGTAGCGCCCGAGCAGGTGATCCCCTTGAGCCAGTGGTATCAACGGCGTAATTACATTGGCGCCAGCGCGCAACTGATCCATTGCTCTATCGACATCGGCATTGGCCTGGCAGCGCTGGACGATGCGGTGTCATGGGCGCGCAATGGCTCACGGCCGGTGCGTGAAAGCGGTGTGCAGCGGGCCAGCGATGATCCGTACATTTTGCACACCATTGGCGACCTTGCCGCCTGCATCCACGGCGCTGAAGCGCTGGTTGAGAAAGCCGCAGCGGCTGTCGACTTCGCCGCCCGCAGCCAGTTACAGGGCCTGCTGCAAGGCGATGAACTGGAAGCGGTCCTGGCGAAGGCCTCCATCGAAGTGGCCGAAGCAAAAATCGCTTCCACCCGTGCGGCGCTGCATGTGTGCGAGCGTTTGTATGAAGTCGGCGGCGCAGCCACCACGCAAAGCCTGCACAACTTCGATCGCCACTGGCGCAACGCCCGTACCCACACCACCCATGATTCGCTGGCTTACAAATACAAGGCGATTGGCGAGTTCCTGCTCAACGGCCGCCACCCACCGATCGCGTTTACGTATTAAGCCCTGATTGGCCTCGCGATCTTTTAAACGATCAAAAGATCGCGAGGCAAGCTCGCTCCTACGGGATGGTGTTATTTGAAGAAATTGCTCGGTGTTTTGCCGAATTGCTTTTTGAACATGGTGGTAAACGCACTGGGGCTGTCGTAGCCCAATGACCCGGCGACATCGATGATTTTTTCGCCGACGGCAATGCGCTCCAATGCCAGCAGCAACCGCGATTGCTGGCGCCATTGGCCAAAGGTCATGCCGGTTTCCTTGTGAAACAGCCGCTGGATGGTTTTTTCATCCAGCGCCAGCCGGGCACTCCAGTCGGCCAGGGTCGAACCGTCGCCAGGGTCACGCTGCAACACGCTGCAAATGCTCTGGATGCGCGGGTCGAGCGGCTGCGGCAGGTGCAGCGGCAGCACCGGTAAAATCGCCAGCTCATCCAGAATCAGCTTCATGATCCGGTCTTCTCGTGAGTCGACCTCGTAAGGCGCACGGATGTCGACCGAGGCCTTGATCAGTTCGCTCAACAGCGCCGAAATACTCACTGCACGGGTCTGTGTCGGCAGTTGCGCCACCACTTCGGGCCGAACATACACGCTGCGCATTTTCAGCGGGCCAACGCACCGCACCGAGTGCACCTGACCACAGGGCATCCAGATGCCGCGACTGGGCGGCACCGTCCACTGGCTCAACGCCGAGTGCACCACCATCACCCCTTCAATGGCATACAGCAGTTGATGCTTGGCGTGGGAATGCGGCGCGATAACAAAGTCGGCCGGATAATCGGTAGCGCTGCAGCTCACTGTCCAGTGCGCTTCATCGACCTCAAGCAGAAATTCTTTCAGCGGTTTGATCATGATTCCCTTTTTGCGACAGTGAGCGCCCGAATTGCGCGAGACAGGCAATTTCGCGAAACCTAGGATAGCCGCTGGTTTGCCTGCGTGCATCCCGTGTCCTTACTCCCTGCCCGGATGATCTTCGATGTCTATAACAAGTACGACCCCGGCGGCTATCAGCAGCCCCAGCAGCAGTCCCAGTGCCTCAGTCAGCAGCCAGTCCAGCCCGTTGGTCATGCGCGTGATCGCCGCTTGCGCGCTTGCCCACCTGATCAACGACCTGATTCAAGCCGTGCTGCCGTCGATTTACCCGATGCTCAAGGCCAACTACGACCTGAGTTTTACCCAAATCGGCCTGATTACCCTGACCTTCCAGCTAACCGCTTCGCTGCTGCAACCGGGCGTCGGCTATTACACCGACCGCCACCCCAAGCCGTGGCTGTTGCCAGCGGGCATGGTGTGCACCTTGATCGGCATTTTGATGCTGGCGTTTGTTGGCTCGTTCACCGCCATTCTGGTGGCATCGGCGCTGATCGGCGTGGGCTCCTCGACCTTTCACCCCGAGACTTCGCGGGTTGCGCGGCTGGCATCGGGCGGGCGTTATGGCCTGGCACAATCCACCTTCCAGGTCGGCGGTAACGCGGGCAGCGCGTTCGGCCCGTTGCTGGCAGCAGCCATCGTCATCCCTTACGGTCAGGGCAACGTGGCGTGGTTCGGCCTGTTTGCAGCGTTTGCCATTTTGATCCTGTTCGGTTTGAGCCGCTGGTACCGCCACCACCTCAACCTGTTCAAGCTCAAGCAAGGCAGCGTGGCCACCCACGGCCTGTCGAAAAAACACGTGACCGGTGCCCTGGTGGTGCTGGCGTTGCTGGTGTTCTCCAAGTACTTCTACATGTCCAGCTTCACCAGCTACTTCACTTTTTTCCTGATCAAAAAGTTTGACCTGTCGGTGGCCAGCTCCCAGCTGTATCTGTTTCTGTTCCTCGGCGCGGTGGCGGCGGGTACCTTCTTTGGCGGCCCGATTGGCGACAAGATCGGGCGCAAGGCAGTGATCTGGTTCTCGATACTCGGCGCAGCGCCATTCAGCCTCGCGTTGCCCTATGTCGACCTGTTCTGGACCGGCATCCTGAGCATGATCATCGGTTTTATTCTGGCCTCTGCGTTCTCGGCCATCGTGGTGTATGCGCAAGAACTGGTGCCGGGCAATGTCGGCATGATCGCCGGGGTGTTCTTCGGCCTGATGTTCGGCTTTGGCGGCATCGGCGCGGCTTTGCTCGGGCACCTGGCGGACATTCACGGCATTGAGTACGTGTATTCGCTGTGTTCGTACCTGCCATTGCTGGGCATTTTGACCATCTTGTTGCCGTCAACAAAAAAGGTTTAAGCCTTAAATAAACCTCTGTAGGAGCGAGCTTGCCTCGCGATCTTTTCAAGATCAAAAGATCGCGAGACAAGCTCGCTCCTACAGGGCAGATTTCCACTCATCCTGCAGGCTGTCGAACAGTGCCTGCGCGGCCGCTGACAGTTCATGCCCCGGCTTGGTCAGCACACCCATTGCCCGTTCGACAATCGGCTCATGCAAGGTGATACAACGTGCGCCCAACTCGCGCATTTGCGCGACGCACAGGGCCGGGACAGCGCTCACGCCCAACCCGCTGGCGACCATGCGCCCGACAGTAGCCAGTTGATGGCTTTCGAACTCCACCGGCAATTTCATCTGCCGCGCCTGCAAATGCTCTTCCAGCAGCACCCGCACCGCCGACGGCCGTTGCAGGGTGATAAATGGCTGCTCCAGCAAGGTTTTCCAGTCGATCACCGTGGCATTCGCCAGCGGGCTGTCACTGGGCACCACCGCCACAAAACGGTCGATGTACAGCGGGGTGAATGTCAGTGATGAACCCGGCGCCGGTTCAAACGCGACCCCCAGTTCAACCTGGCGATCGCGGACCATTTCCAGCACCTGCTCGTTGATGACGTCGTTGACCGTGACATTGAGCTTGGGATAGCGCAGACGAAAATGCTTGAGGATGGGCGGCAGCAGGTTGCAGGCAAACGACGGAATAGCCGCCAACGTCACCCGCCCACGCTGCAAGGTGAACAGTTGGCGCATTTCGTCTTCTGCGTTGTCCCAGTCCGCCACCAGCTTTCGCGCTCGCGGCAACAGCGCCTGACCTTCGGGGGTCAGGGCCACGTTGCGCGTGGTGCGGCTGAACAGGCGGCCGCCCAGGCCTTCTTCCAGCGCTTTGATGGTCAGGCTCAAGGCCGATTGCGATAAATGCAGGCGCTCGCAGGCCACGGCAAAGCTCAGGCTTTGCGCCACGGCAAGGAAGGCGCGGATCTGTTTCACCGTCATGGGCGTGCTCTTGTGTTTGATTATTTCGATTTATCTATCAATCAACCGCAAAAATCAATTTAACAAATCAATCCAGTGGAGTAACACTCGTACCATTCGACACACCATCACCCATCAATAATAAAAGAGGTGCATATGGCAGGTTTTGATAAGCGCGTAGCGTCCTACGAGGAAGCGCTGGCCGGGCTCGAAGATGGCATGACCGTGATTTCAGGCGGTTTTGGTTTGTGCGGCATCCCCGAGAACCTGATCAACGAGATCAAACGCAAAGGCACCCGTGATCTGACCGTGGTGTCCAACAACTGTGGCGTCGACGGTTTCGGCCTCGGCATCCTCCTTGAAGACCGCCAGATCAGCAAAGTGATCGCCTCCTATGTGGGTGAAAACGCGCTGTTCGAGAAGCAACTGCTCAGCGGCGAAATTGAAGTCGAACTCACCCCCCAAGGCACCCTCGCAGAAAAAATGCGCGCAGGCGGTGCGGGCATCCCGGCGTTTTTCACTGCCACAGGCGTAGGCACTCCGGTCGCTGAAGGCAAGGAAACCCGCAAATTCAAAGGCCGCGACTACCTGATGGAAGAGTCCATCACCGGCGACTTTGCCATCGTCAAAGGCTGGAAAGCCGACCATTTCGGTAACGTGATCTACCGCCACACCGCGCAAAACTTCAACCCGCTGGCCGCTACCGCGGGCAAGATCACCGTGGTCGAAGTCGAAGAAATTGTTGAACCCGGCGAGCTGGACCCGGCGCAGATCCACACCCCTGGCATCTACGTCGACCGGATCATTTGCGGCACGTTTGAAAAACGTATCGAACAGCTCACTGAGCGCTCTTGATCCCCTACCCCCAGCCTTAAGCTCTGGATTCAGAGCACGGAGAATAATAATGGCCCTTACCCGCGAACAAATGGCTCAGCGCGTCGCCCGCGAAATGCAGGACGGCTTTTACGTGAACCTCGGCATCGGTATCCCGACCCTGGTTGCCAACTACATCCCCGATGGCATGGAAGTCATGCTGCAATCGGAAAACGGCCTGCTCGGCATGGGCGCCTTCCCGCTCAAGGGTGAAGCCGATGCCGACATGATCAACGCCGGCAAACAAACCGTCACCGCCCGCACCGGCGCGTCGATTTTCTCGTCTGCAGAGTCGTTCGCGATGATACGCGGCGGCCACATTGACCTCACGGTGCTGGGCGCCTTTGAGGTCGACGTGCACGGCAACATCGCCTCGTGGATGATCCCCGGCAAGCTGGTCAAGGGCATGGGCGGCGCGATGGATCTGGTGGCCGGTGCCGACAACATCATCGTCACCATGACCCACGCCTCCAAAGACGGCGAATCCAAACTGCTGTCGCGCTGCAGCCTGCCGCTGACCGGTGCCGGATGCATCAAGCGGGTGCTGACTGACCTGGCCTACCTGGAAATCGAAGACGGCGCCTTCATCCTTAAAGAGCGGGCGCCCGGCGTCAGCGTTGAAGAAATCGTCAGCAAAACAGCCGGTAAATTGATCGTCCCGGACCACGTCCCGGAAATGCAGTTCGCCTGATCCGCCACTATTTAAGGAGAGAAGTCATGCAAGAAGTCGTCATTGTTGCCGCCACCCGCACGGCCATTGGCAGTTTTCAGGGCGCGCTGGCCAACATTCCGGCTGCCGAACTCGGCGCCGCCGTCATTCGTCAACTGCTGGAAACCACCGGTCTTAAAGGCGAGCAGGTTGACGAAGTGATCCTTGGCCAGGTGCTCACTGCGGGCTGCGGCCAGAACCCGGCGCGTCAGGCGTCGATCCTCGCCGGTCTGCCCCACGCTGTACCGGCGCTGACCCTGAACAAACTCTGCGGTTCGGGCCTCAAGGCGCTGCATCTGGCCACCCAGGCCATTCGCTGCGGCGATGCCGAAGTCATCATCGCCGGAGGCATGGAAAGCATGAGCCTGGCGCCGTACGTGCTGCCGGCCGCACGCACCGGCCTGCGCATGGGCCACGCCAAAATGCTCGACAGCATGCTGCAAGACGGCCTGATGGACGCGTTCAACGATTACCACATGGGCATCACCGCCGAGAACCTGGTGGACAAATACCATCTGACCCGCGAGCAACAGGACGCCTTCGCCGCCGCGTCGCAACAAAAAGCCATTGCAGCCATCGAGTCCGGGCGCTTTGCCGACGAGATCACCCCCATCCAGATTCCTCAGCGCAAAGGCGAGCCGATTTCGTTCAAGGTTGATGAACAACCGCGCGACGGCATCACCGCCGAGGCTTTGAGCAAACTCAAGCCTGCGTTCAAAAAAGACGGCAGCGTCACCGCTGGCAACTCCTCGACCATCAACGACGGCGCTGCCGCCGTGGTGCTGATGAGCGCCGATAAGGCCAAAGCCCTGGGCCTGCCCGTGCTGGCCCGGATCGCCGGTTACGCCAACGCCGGTGTCGACCCGGCCATCATGGGCATCGGCCCGGTTTCGGCAACCCGCACCTGCTTGAAAAAAGCCGGCTGGAGCCTCGACCAACTGGACCTGATCGAAGCCAACGAAGCCTTCGCTGCGCAAGCGCTGGCGGTGAGCAAAGAGCTGGAATGGGACATGGACAAGGTCAACGTCAATGGCGGCGCCATTGCCCTGGGTCACCCGATTGGTGCCTCGGGCTGCCGTGTACTGGTGTCGTTGCTGCACGAAATGATCAAGCGTGACGCCAAAAAAGGCCTCGCGACCTTATGCATCGGCGGCGGTCAGGGCGTGGCCCTGGCCATCGAGCGCAGCTAACCGTAGGAGCGAGCTTGCCTCGCGATCTTTTGATGTTTAAAAGATCGCGAGCAAGCTCGCTCCGACGCCGTTATTAGTCGCTGATCACACCGACAATCAATTCACTGCCAATCCAGCCCGCCAGCAGTTCACCGGCCCGGGCTATACCCTCTTCTTCACCCAGACGCTCAACTAAAAACTCGCACAACCCGGCAAAGCTGCCGTCGTGTTGCAGGTGCTGCAGCGCGTGCAGTTCCAGCGCGTCGACCTGGCGCAGGCGCGAGGTGTATTGGCGACGCCACACCAGCAACCCGCCCGCCTCGGCCAGCATCGCGGCTTCGGGCGGCGGGGTTTGCTGCCACAAGGCCGACCAGATGGCTTCGGCATTGGTGGTCAAGGCGTGGCTGCGCAGCGACGGCGCCAATTGCAGGCGCGCCGTGTCCCAGTCAACGGAGGCAAGCGCCTCCATCCGCAGGGGCGCAGCGTCGGCGGCGACAAACGCTTCGCTCAGTGACCATTCGATCCACGCCAGTTCGTGCACGTCCGGGTTGTCAGGGAAGACTTCATATAAGGTTTTTTGCAAGCCTGCCGGGTAAACATCAAGGGTCCAGGCATGCGGCGGATGGCGGTCGATATGGGTGATGCACGCGGCCAAAAAGGCTTCATCCCCCAGCCATTGGCGCAGGTTGGGGAACGCCCCTTCCAGGCAGCCTACCAATTGCGCCCGGTAGTTGTTCTGGTACACCGCCAGACCGGCAATATGATTGCCCAGGAGCGCGGCGGATTCATCCGAAGCGTTCACCAGCCAGTTCTGGAATTCCTGCTGCAAACGGGCCAGGTTCATGCTCGCACCTGCGCACGCTGTTTGGCCGCGCTAGCGCCCAATGCCCGTGCGATGGCGAGTTCATCGAGCAGTTCGGACAAAGGCGGAATCTCATCATCACGCTCGATCATGGTGGCCACCGGGCCCAGCCGTTCAATGGCCTTGGCGTACAAGTGCCAGACGCCGCTGCACACCGGGCTGTCATGGCTGTCAATCAACAGGCTGGGGCCCTGGCTGTGGCCCGCGAGGTGCACCTGACGCACGCGTTCGGCGGGTATGCCGTCGAGAAACGCCAGTGCATCAAAGCCATGGTTGCTGGCGCTGACAAACACATTATTGACGTCCAGCAGCAGCTCGCAGCCGGTGCGCCGGGACATCTCGGCAATAAATTCCCACTCGCTCATGGACGCGCCCGCAAAAGCCAGATAGCTCGACGGGTTTTCAAACAGCATAGTGCGGCCCAGGGCCTCTTGAGCCTGATGGATATTGGCGCAGACCAGGTTCAGTGCCTCTTCGGTGTAAGGCAGTGGCAGCAAATCGTGGGAGTTGAAGCCGCCGGTCCGCGACCAACTTAAATGGTCCGACACAAACAGCGGTTCAATGGCGTCCACCAGCGACTTGAGGCGCTTGAGGTAGTCAGGGTCCAGCCCTTGGGCGGTGCCGATGGACATGGACACGCCGTGCAGCGCCACCGGATGCCGCTCACGGATCTGGCGCAGGATATGCAGTGGCTGGCCGCCTGCAACCATAAAATTCTCGGAGATCACTTCGACGAAATCCACGGCGACCGAGGTTTCAAGAAAGTCGCTGTAATGTTCCTTGCGCAACCCCAGGCCATAGCCCGAGAAACGTGGATTGGATGTCGCCATGTGATGTGCTCCAGTGCATCGATAGGTCGTTGTACGCAAACACTGCAGGAGCCAACTGTCTCGCGATCTTTTGATCGTTTAAAAGATCGCGAGACAAGCTCGCTCCTGCACCGGGGGCGGGTTACTTGGCCTCGGTGGTCGTGCCGCCCAGTTTCAGGCACTCGGACGGGGTTTTCACCACAACGCCCTGGCCTTTACAGCTATTGAGGCCTTTGCAGTCGTTTTTCGACGTGGCGCACAGGCTTTCGCCCTTGCAGTTGTTGACGCCGTAGCAGCGGCCGGGTTTTTCCTGCTGATCGGCAGCGCTGGCGGCCGTAGCGAAGGACGCGGATGCCATGGCGATCAGGGCAGCAGCAGTGGCAAGGCTGACGCGGGATTTCAAAGAAGTGCTCATGGGGGTGTCTCCAGGGTGTTTTTTGGTGTTTTGGGTTAGTTAATAACTGATGCAGCGTCTTCGATCACTTTGGCCACCGCTTCCGGCTGGGAAATGTACACGGAGTGGCTGCCTTTTAGCTCAGTGACTTTGGAACCGGCGCGCTTGTACATCCAGCGCTGTAAATCGGGGCTCAGGGCCTTGTCTTCGGTAGAAAGCACCGCGTAGGTCGGTTTCTTGTGCCAGGCGGCGTCCCACACGGTGCCGCCGAACAATGCGGTGGTGGCCGGAACTTGCGAGGCGGCCATAAAGTCGGTGCGGTTGGTGGTCAGGTCAGCGGCAAAATCATCATGGAACTTGCTGCGGTCCACAAACAGATGGCCGTCGCGGCTCTGCTTGATGTCATTGCTAGGCGCAGGCATGGAGTTCAACAACTGGGACATGTTCTCGCCCACTTCCGGCTGCAAGGCCGAAACGTAGACCAGCGCCCTGACCTTGCCGCGGTCACCGGCAATCGAGATCACGCCGCCGCCGGAACTGTGACCCACCAGCACCACCGGGCCGACCTGTTGTTCCAGCACTTCACGGGCTTCGGCTACGTCTGCCGCGAGGCTTTCATGGCCCTGGTGCACCACGGTGACCTTGTAGCCCTGGTGGGACAGGATGTCGTGCACCACTCGCCAGCCGGAGCCGTCGACAAACGAGCCAGGCACAATTACCACGTTTTTGCCGGTGCCGGGCAACGCCTGCAGCTTTTCAGCCGCCGAAGCCAGCATGGGCGCCGTCAACGCCATGGCGATGACCAGAGAAGACAGAACACGCATAAAGACACTCCACAACTTTATTGTTAAAGGGTTCACACACGCCGACGGCGCAACACGTTGTCCAGCGACCAGGCCCCGCCACCGTAGGCCAACAGCGGTAACAACAACCCCGCCCAGGTCAGGTGCGTCGGCCAGGCGTCGGGGTAGACAAACACCTCGATCACCAGGGTCATGCCCAACAGCGCAGCAGCAGACAGGCGGGTCATCAGGCCCAGCACCAGCAACAGCGGGAACGCATGCTCGGCGTAAGCCGCCAGGTGCGCCGCCCATTCCGGGGGGATCACAGGCAAGGCGTATTCCGAGCGAAACAAGGTGTAAGTCGACTGTTTGAGTTCCAGAAAACCGGTGACTTTGGTACGGCCCGAGAGGAAGAACACCGAGGCGATACCGACACGGGCCACCAACAACAGCAGTGCCTCAGGCAATAACCGCTTGAGCACCGCCGGGGCAGCGGCAATCACGGTTTTTCCGTCAGGCTGCCGTAGCCTTTAGGGGTTTTGATCTGGGTGCAGGTGCCTTTGTCCACCAGGATCCAGGCGTTGCCCTGATAGTCGGCTGTGGCGGTACCAGCGCACGAGGTGCCTTTACCCGCGGCACAATCATTGGCACCGGCCAGCGACACGCCGAAGCATTTCTCTTGGGGCTTGGCATCATCAGCGTGGGCAGCACCGGCAAAAGCACCGAGGGACAGAGCGAGGGTGGCGGCGAGAGCGGCGTAATGGCGCTTCATTGTTAGATCTCCTGGCTTGACTGAATGTGTCCGTAGCGCAAGTTCAGGTGAGTGATCACTTGCGCTATCGGGTAGACAGATTTAAAGCCAGGCGTGTATCTGGTCTGTGTCGCGTTCGACCGTTAACAACCTGCGGGTGTATCAGCGTGGGGTTGGTACACAGTGTGATACACAGCGAGTGCGTTCCCCCTGAATCAGTTGCCTTCGCCAGCACAACCACTGTTGCGTTCACCGGCATAAGTCCAGGTAGACGTGTGGCTGAACGTCTCACCCGACATCGAATCGGTGCAGGGTTTGGGCTCGATCACCAGGCTGAACGCCTTGCCCTGATCGGTGCCGGTGTAGGTCGTGCGATCCCCCGACACCACCTTGTCGGCATGCAATTGCCGCCCCTCTAAATGATCCGGGGTAATCCAGGCCAGGGTGTCGCCATTGACCTTGAGGGTCCAGAACGGCTCGTTGCCACGGGCGACAAACTGCCGGGCCGCGCCCGTTGCTTCAGGGGCCGTGGTGCTGACCGAGGGCGCATGCTGGCTGCATGCGCTCAAAAGCAACGGCAACACAAGCGCCACGAGGGGCGTCATCACTTCCTTTTTCATCACGTCATTCCTTAAATGAGTCCGTTGGTCACCCTAGCAAATCAGCATGCAAGACGCATTGCGGCAGCTCAAAAAACCCTGTTACATACGCGCATCCCTCGCCATGGACTGCCCGGATGTTTAACTCGACCTCGTCATTCAAAACCTTGAGCGTCAGCTTTTTATTGAAAGCGCGCCGGACGAACTCGACTCAAAAATAAAGTTTTTGTTGCATGACCAAGGGCAAACGCGTGTTGTGCGGTAAGCGGTGATTGAACAATTGCCTGCAGGAGCTGCGGCTGTTGCTGATACACGCTAAATAACGATGTAGTCGTTGTGCTGAATCACACCCCGGTGCTCGCCCTCAACCAGATGAATGTAGCGCCCGCTCACCTGATCAATCGGCAAGCAATCATCCACATCCAGCAGCGCGTCGGTGTGGGCCTGATGCCAGTGCTTGAGCATGTGCTGTCTGGCCCTGGATTTGGCCTGGTTCTTGTCCTGGGCAACCACCAGCAGGTAATGATGGGCTTCACCAAAAGTATTCGCCTCGTAGCCACCCAGGTTGATGAAATACAAACGCGGAGAACCTGGTAGCGGTGCCAGCGGGCTCAGCTCAACCTTCCAGCCTTCTACGCCGTCAACCCGCATCCAGGCGTCGATGTGCAACCCTGCCGGGTTGCCAAACCAGCCCTGACGCAGTTGCGGGTAGGTTGCTTCCAGGCTGTCGGCGATGGCAAACACCACGTCATGGACTTCGATTTTGGCTCGGGGATGCTTGCCCCCGAGCATGACAACAAACAGCATTTCAGCTCTCCAGAAGATCACGACCGGCAGGGAGCACCGTACGGAAAAACTTTATTTTTTGCCCGCTGTCCTGAACAGAGGCAGTGCCAGAAATAGTAGCCCGCCGCCCAGAAGCGTAGTGCCGAAACTGGCATGACCGGCCACTATCATTCCCAGCCCCGCGACGATCCCTGCCAAGCCGACAATTCGAATATTTTTGTCCGGTGATTTCAGTTCCATGCTGTCTGTACTCCCTTTGCGATTACCACACAGACTAGCAAAACTCGAGGCGAGCTTGCCAGACTGCGGTTTTACGCCTGTTTTATGAGGCAACCGACGATTGGTATGACGTTTGTCATGGCAAGGGAACTTGAGTTCTAAACTGAGTCCAATGAGGTTCTTATCGACTCAGGATTGCCAAGATGAACGCCACTTCCTCACACGGCTGGGTCTGGGCTTACCGAAAAGTCCGCAGCTTGCAATGCTCACGCCTGTCGTCTGCCTACAGGGCCACTTTGTATGTTTTACGGGGAGATACCGGCACGTTTCACAGTGACTTCAGCTGGCAGAAGAATCGTATCCGGCGATGAAGTTTTGAATCCCCCCATTCCCACTGTAGGAGGGGCCGCCCCGTCTTCGATGCCGCGCTGTCGCGCAGCAAACAGGCCGCCGAGTATCTTCAGCATCCCCCAATCGGTTCCCTCTCCTTCGGGAGAGGCGTGGTGAGGGGGCTCTTGACTTGAGTACATATCCGTTGCTGCGGCAACGGCCACTTAGGGTTCCGGCCTTACGCCGCGTCACTTTGCAAAAGCGGCAAAGTAACCAAAACGCTTTTGCCCCTACCCCTCGGTGCCTCGCTTTGGCTCGGCATGCCCTCACCACAGGCCTTGCTCCGTAGGCCCGCCGCGATCGGCCATCCATGGCCGTGTCGCGGCTAACCCGGCGTCCTGCCGGGTTACCCACTGCGCAAAACCTGCGTTCGGCCAGCGTGGTTTAATGGGGCCTTTTAGATCAAGATCAAAAGCAAGATCTAGATCAAAAGATCGCGAGCAAGCTCGCTACTAAAAAGCCTTTAGAATCAATCACTTATTTTATATTTGATAAGAGCGAGCTTGACCTTGAGATTTATCGCAGCCTTCGTGCCTCGGCAGCGACTACGGGTTCTGTAGGAGCGAGCTTGCCTCGCGATCTCTTGACCTTAAAAGATTGCGAGACAAGGACGCTGGCGTTTAAAACGGGTAGTGCCGTGGCGTGTGTTGCACGCTGATCCAGTGGTCACGGGTGAATTCGTCAATCGCCCAGTCACCATTGAAACGGCCAAGCCCTGAGTTCTTTTCACCGCCAAAAGGTGCATTGGCTTCGTCGTTGACCGGGATGTCGTTGACGTGGGTCATGCCTGCTCTCACTTTGCGGGCAAAGGTGACGGCGCGCTCCAGGTTGGTACTGAAGACGGCACTGGAAAGGCCGAATTCAGTGGCGTTGGCCAATTCCAGGGCATGGGCTTCGTCGCGGGCACGGATCAACCCCACCAGCGGGCCGAAAATCTCATTGCGGGCCAGGTCCATGTCGACGGTGACTTCGCCATAGACATGGGGCGCCATCAAGTTCCCATTACTGCCGCCCTCGAACAGCGGACGGGCCCCTTCAGCGCGGGCCAGTTCGATCTTTTCATGCAAGCCCTGCAACTGCTTGGCGTTGATGACCGGGCCGATCACGGTGTCTTGCAGGTTAGGGTCGCCCACCTTGAGCCCTTTGACCCGCTCTACAAAACGCTCGGCAAAGGCCGAATACAAACGCTCGTCGATGATGATGCGGTTGATCGCCATGCAGATCTGACCCTGGTGCAGGAATTTACCAAACACCGCAGCATTCACCGCCTGCTCCAGGTCAGCGTCTTCCAGCACGACAAACGGGCTGTTGCCGCCCAGCTCCAGCGCGACGTGCTTGAGGTGTTCGCCGCCGCTGGCAATTGCGCCAATACCGCGACCGACCGGGGTTGAGCCAGTGAAGGTGATGAGCGACGGCACCGGGTGCTCGACAAACGCGTCACCAATTTCACTGCCCGCACCCACCACCACGCTCAATACACCAGCCGGCAATCCGGCCTCTTCAAAGATCCGCGCCAGCAGCAAACCACCGCACACCGGGGTGTCGCTGGCCGGTTTGATGACCACGGCATTGCCCAGCGCCAGCGCCGGGGCAATGGAGCGCTGGGTCAAGTGCAGCGGGAAGTTCCACGGGCTGATCACGCCTACCACGCCAAGCGCGCTGCGATACACCCGGCTCTCTTTACCCGGCACGTTGGACTCGACGATTCGCCCGTGAACCCGCGCCGGGAACGATGCCGACTCCAGCGCAATGGCCCGTGCCGCACCCCACTCCAGTTGCGCCTTGAGCCGGGTGCTGCCGGACTCGCGGATGAGCCAGTCGATGATTTCATCGCGGCGCCGGTCAAACACCGCCACCACCTCATGCAACACCGCCGCTCGCGCCGAAGGCCCAAGCGCAGCCCATTGCGGCTGCACCTCGGCGGCCTTGCGATAGGCAGCGTCGAGGTCGGCCCGGTTAGCCTGAGGGATTTCCAGCAGCAGCGAATCGTCGAACGGGTTAGTCACCCGCAGGTGTTTGCCGCCCGTGCCTTTACGCCACTCTCCGGCAATCGGTTGCAGATGAAAATCGCTGTAATGGGTCATGTCATGCTCCTTTTAAACAGATTCAGAGGCTTGGGTAATGGAAGACGTGGGGCGTACGTGAATGCACACGATGGCCAAAGCACCTATTACTCCGGGCAACGCGAACGCCAAAAAGTTCTGCTGGAAGGGCAAGTCCAGCGCCAACAGGCTGCCACCGAGCATCGGCCCGGCAATGGCCCCGAGGCGGCCAATCCCGGCGGCCCAGCCCACGCCGGTAGAACGGATATGCGCCGGGTAAGAAATCGAAGCATAGGCATGAATCACCGCCAGGGTGCCGATGGTGGTTGCGCCGGCAATCAGCAACAGCAGGTTAAGCAGGATCGGGCCGGGTTTAAAGCCGAGGGCGGCCAACGACAGCGCCGCCAGAACAAAAAACAACGCCAGAGTGCGCTGCACACCCAGACGGTCCGCCAGCCAGCCGCCGAACAGTGCGCCCACCGTGGCACCCACGTTGAGGGTCACCAGAAACGCGAGGCTCGAACCCAGGGGGTAACCACCGTGCGCCATAAGCTTGGGCAACCAGGTATTGAGCCCGTAGCTCATCAGCATACACATGGCGAATGCTACCCACAGCAACAAGGTGGCCAGCGCCTGACCTTTGCTGAATAGCTGCGGCAGACGGGCAGCGCGGGTCTGTTTGTGATTGACCGGCAGGCTCAACGCAGTGCCGGGACGATATGCCGGGTCGACTTTGACCAACAGTTGGTCGAGTTCACCACGGCGCCCCTTGAGGGCCAGAAACGCCGCCGACTCAGGCAGATAACGCAGCATAAATGGCACCGCCAACACCGGCAGGACGGCCACGTAAAACACCGCCTGCCAGCCCCACTGCGGGATCACCGCAATCGCCAGCAAGGCCGACAGCACCGCGCCCACCGAGTAGAAGCTCGACATCACGGTAATCATGGTGCTGCGCCGCCCTTCGGGGGCGAACTCGCTGATCAGGTTGATCGCACTCGGCACCAGCGCGCCCAAGGCCAGGCCCGTCACCAGACGGCAGGCGCCCAGCTCGAAAGGCGTGGTGGCGTGCCCGGTAAAAAACGCCGCCAGGCTGGCCAGCAAGGTGGTGAGGATGATCAGCTTGCGCCGTCCAAAACGGTCGGCCAACGGTGCAATCAAGGTGCCGCCGAACAACATGCCGAACAACGCGCAACTGCCCAGGGTTCCGGCTTCAATCGCAGACAATCGCCAGTCCTGCATCAACTGCGGCACCACCGAGCCATAGATCACCATGTCGTAGCCATCGAACAGCATGATGAAACAGCCCCACATCAGTATCAGCAGGTGCGTGCGATTAAACGGTGCGGCGTCGATCACTTCACTGACGGAAGTTTTGTTCATAACCACCTCTTTTTTTATTGTTGTTGTCGTGCGGTATCAGGCCCGTTCCCCCAGACAAGGCTCGGGCCTGACGTGGGCTGCTAAGGCTCGATGGTGAGCGTCGGCACCTCGATCAAGACCGGGCGCTGGCCCGCCAGTGCCTCAGCAAATGCCGCGGCAAACTGCTCGGCGGTGTCGGTGCGCACGGCGTGTACGCCGTACCCCTGGGCAATCGCGCAAAAGTCCAGGCCCGGTACATCCAGCCCCGGCGCATCGCTGACGTTCAATACATCGGCAAACCAGCGCAAGGCACCGTACGTACCGTTTTTAAGGATGATGAACACCACAGGGATGCCATATTGCGCCGCCGTCCACAGCGCCGTAATGCCGTAGTTGGCCGAGCCGTCACCAATAATGCCGACCACCCGCCGCTCTGGCGTGGCCAGTTGCACGCCGACCGCCGCAGGCAAGCCAAAGCCCAGGCCACCGGCGGCCGGAAAGAAGTAACTGCCCGGTTCGCGCATTTCGACGCGCTGCCAGAACGCGCCCACGGTTGAGGTGGACTCCTTGACGTAGATGGTGTCTTTAGGCGCCAGTTGGTCGATCAGATCAAAGACAGTTTCCGGGCGCAGCAAACCACCCTCCTCGACCACCGCTGGCGGGCGCGGCAAGGCCTGGGGCATTGCCCGCGTGCCGGGTGCAACCTCGGCCACCAGGGCTTCAAGGGTCAGGGCAATATCCGCCACCAGCGCGTCACCCATCGGCGCACGCGCCGCCTCGCCCGGATCACAGGTGATGTGCAGCAGTTGCGTGCCCGCTGGCAGGTAGTCACCGGGGGCGAACTGGTGATAACGAAACACCGGCGCGCCCACCACTAGAATCACATCATGGTCCGCCAACTGGCGGCTGATCCCGGCAATCGCCGCGGGAAGCACACCGCGAAAACACGGATGACGAGTCGGGAACGGGCAGCGCGATGCCGAAGGGGCCACCCATACGGGCATGCGCAGTTTTTCCGCCAGTTGCACGGCCAGCGCGTTGCTGCCACTGCCATCTACGTCCGGGCCGAGCACCAACACCGGGTTACGCGCGCTCGACAGGCGCTGCCCCCAGTCGTGCAACTGCGCGGGCGACGGCACACCGGCGCTTGCCACGTGGCGCCGGGCCAAGTGCTCAACCCCGGCAGGGGCTTCGCAGGCCCAATCGTCATACGGGATGGACACATACACCGGACCACGGGGCGCCAGGCTGGCCATGTGAATGGCCTGGCTCAGGGTGCGCGGCACGTCCTGCGCCGAGGCCGGTTCGTGGCTCCACTTCACCAGAGGCTTGGGCAACTGCGCGGCATCGACGTTGGCCAGCATCGCTTCGACACCGATCATCGAACGCACTTGCTGCCCGGCGGTAATCACCAGCGGGCTGTGGGAGTACCAGGCATTGGTCAGCGCGCCCATGCCGTTACCGGTGCCTGCCGCAGCGTGCAGGTTGACGAAGGTCGGTTTGCCGGTGGCCAGGGCAAAGCCGTCGGCCATGCCCACCACGGCGCCTTCGTGCAGGCCGAGGATGTAGCTGAAATCTTCGGGGAACCCCTTCAGAAACGGCAGCTCATTGGAGCCGGGGTTGCCAAAAATGGTGGTCAGGCCTTGCTCGCGCAGAATGTCGTAAGTGGCAGAGTGAACGGTTTTCATAGGGACCCTTGCAGCTGTTTTTAGACTTTGGGTTACTCTTGCAGCTGCCAGTTGATTGATCAAATCGATACTATCTCTATTAAAAATAAGCCCCATCTATATCGCTGTAGCCACTTGAGGCGCCATGAGCCACATCGACCTGAACCTGATCCGCACCTTCATCACTCTGTATGAAGCCCGCAGCGTGACCCTGGCCGCAGAACGTCTGTTCGTCACCCAGCCTTCCGTGAGCTATGGCCTGGCCCGCCTGCGCGAGCTGTTCGATGACAAATTGTTCAGCCGCACCCGAGACGGCATTCAGCCGACATTTGTCGCGCAGCAGCTCTACCCCACGCTGCGTGATTGTCTGACACGCATTGAGGGCGCCGTGCAGAGCACTCGCCAGTTTGACCCGGCAACCACTGAGCGCCGCTTTCGCATTGCGCTCTCGGATCTGGGTGAGATGGGCTTTTTATCGCTGATTCTGGCGCGCCTGAATCGCGAGGCACCGCAGGCGGAGGTCGAAGTCATACCGCTGCAGGTCGACCAGGTGGGTGAATGGCTGGCCAGCGCCAAGATCGACGCCGCGATCTGCCGCCATCCGGTGCCCGGCACCCACAACCGGGTGCTGATGCATGAGCGCTATACCTGCTTGCTCAGCGCCAGTCATCCGCGCATCCGCGAGCACATCAATCTGCAACAGTTTCTCGCCGAACGGCACGTCACCGTGACCCGTACCTCCGGCCACGGCAGCATTGAAGACGTCTTGAAGAGCATGAATGTCGAGCGACGGATAAACCTGCACGTGCCGCATTTTTCCGTGCTGCCGAAAATTCTTCCGGGCACCGACCTGCTGGCCGTGCTGCCTGAGCAGATCGCCAGATTATTTGTGCATGACGGGGGGTTGCAGATGCTGGACTTGCCGTTCCAGGTGCCCGAGTTCGATGTCTCGTTGCACTGGAACCCCAACAGTGAGAGTTCGGCGGCGCTGCGCTGGTTTTGCGCAACCATTGCCGATGCGATTATCAGCGGCCAGGTTTAAAGGCCACCCACCCTGGCCAGCGTGTTTGCTGACCAGGGTTTAAGGCACAGATCAGGTTATGGACGAACCGCCGTCACTTCGATTTCTACCAGGTAGTTGGGGTTGGCCAGACCTGCCACCTGGAACGCTGAGCGGGTTGGCAACTTGGGCTGGGCAGCCGTGCCAAAGAACTGGGTGTAGCCCTTCATAAAGCCGGCGAAATCCATCTTGCCGGTTTCAGGCGTGCCCACCAGATAGACCTGCATTTTCACCACATCGCCCATGGTCAGATTGAGGCTTTTCAACGTGCCTTCAATGTTCTTCAGCACATTGACGGTCTGCACTTCGGTGTCGCCATAAGCGGCCAGTGTCTTGGGATCGGCCTTGCTGTCGGCAATTGGCGGCACCACACCACTGAGGTTGACCACGGTGGCCCCTGGCGGAATTTCCACGGCCAGGGAGATCGGGAAATCAGAGTTTGGCAGCTTGTGCCGGATCACTTCAGCAGCGTTAACCTGCGTGGCCATGAGGCCGCCCAACAAAGAGGTCAGCAGGACGGTGGAGATGATGGTCTTCGACATTGTTTATTCCTTTAGGGATGAAAAAACGTAATCCATGGAGACTTTCAGCGCTGGGTAAGAACCCTAACCTCTTCGGCCGTGACCGTATCGGGGTATTGATTACCAAAATGTGTGCGGACATAGTTGACCACCGCTGCAATCTGCTGGTCATCCATGTACTTTTTGAAGCCCGGCATACCGCCTTGCCCGGAGGCCACCATGTACATCGGGTACACCTTGGCGCCGAGCTTGGGGTTGGTCGACAGCGCCGGGTAAGCCCCGGCACCGTGAGCCCCCTGGCCTTGGGCCATGTGGCAGCCCTGGCAGACCTGATTGAACAGCGCTTCGCCGGTCTGTTCTTCGAATTTGCCGGAGGTGGACAGGATCGGGGCGTCAGCGGCAAACGCCGTCGCGCTGCCCATCAGGCCCCACAACACAGCGGTGGACATAATCGTACGCATGGCTAACTCCCTGTCAGGCGGTTTTAGTGCTGGCGATGATGTGGGTGTGCAGGCGCTTGATCGCATCGTGCGACGACAAAATAGCGCCCTCCATCCAGGCTGGAATGTACGAGGCATGCTCACCCGCGAGCACAATGCGGCCGTCGATCTGGCACAGGTTTTTGTAGTGCTGCTGGCGCGTCTCGGGCGTCCATAAGCCGTAGCAGCCGTTAGTCCAGGGCACACGGTGCCAGCCAACGGCGATGCCGTTTTCGAATTCGCCGGGGTATTGCGGGTGAATCTGCGCGCCAAACTCCACAGCCTTTTGCACGCGCATTTGCGGGCTCATGGCGGTAAATTCGTAGGCATTCGGGCCCCATATATACGCCCCTAGCAACACGCCCTTGCCTTGCTTGCCATAGTCGGTGCTCGGGTAGCTGATCTTGCTGACGGGCGTGTCGGTGTAGGTGATGCCACCGTAGATATGCTCGTCCTGCTCCCAGAAACGCCGCTTGAACTGTAAGCCGACCTTCACCGAAGACTCGTAAGGCACGGCGCGAATGGCGCTCATCATTGGCGCGCTGACATCGATGGGCAGTTGCCCAAGGATCGAAAGCGGCAAGGTGCACACGCACCAGTCCGCCTGCTCCTGCTGTGCCCCGCCGCTGCCATCACTGTTTTGATAGGTCACGGTCACGCCGTTGGCATCTTGCTGGATGCGCGTGACCTTGGCGTTGTAATGAATCAGGTCATTCACCTGTTTCTGAAAGGCTTGGGCAATCATGTCCATGCCGCCCACCGGCTGGAAAATGCTGCTCTGGAATTCGTACTCCTGGCCGCTGGCGATGCTTTGCCAGAGGTTGGAATCGAGTAGCGCCTTGCAGTCAATGGGCTCGGATGGCACTGCCTCGGGCATCAGACCGCCGCCGTCATCCACAGCAAAACCCCGGCGCAGGCTGGTTTCCAGGGATTTTTTGTAGGCGTTGTTAGCATCCAGCGCGCCCCACTTGCGCATCACTTCCAGCAAGCGTTCGCGGTCCTCGCGGGTCAGGGCCTGGTCCAGGCCGTGCTGGTTGACGGCCTTGCTCAGCAGTTCGGCAACATGCCCCTGAAAATCGGCCTGCACCTCGCGATAACGCTGCGGCTTGCCACCAAACGCCTTGGTGGAATGCACCATGGCGTTGTAATTGACCTGAATAAAGGGCTCCAGCGCGACACCGAACTTATGGCAGTAATCGAGCACTGCATGGTGATGGTAAGGGATACGCCACGGCCCGGGATTGAGGTACAAGCCCTTATCAAACTCGCACTGCTGGGTCGCACCACCCAACTCGGTAAAGCGGTCACCACCGCGCAACGTCCAGCAACGCCCGCCCGGCTTGGCGTTGAACTCCAGGACCTTGACCTGGTACCCGGCCTTACGCAGTTCGTAAGCGGCAGTCATGCCCGCCAGCCCTGCCCCGAGAATCAATACTCGGGTGCCCTTGGGCGCGCCGCTCAAGGCAAAATTGCGCTCGTAGGTGGATTCTGCGGCAAAGCTCAAGGCGCTCATTGCCTGATACATCGCAGCGGCACCCGCTGTCACACCGATCCAGTTCAGCACCTTGCGGCGGCTCACAACCATTGCTTGCTCTTGCATGATCAGTCCTTTGAAGCGAAAGAAAATATCTGTGCCTGCAAGGGCCTGGAGCAAGGGCTGTGCCAGCCTGTCAAAACCACTAAAAATGAAGAAAATTTCATAAAAATACGCATGCGGATGCATCGGCATCGATCATGCGCGGCCGCTTTTGGTGCGCGGAGGGTGCGCCATCACTGGGCACAATCAGAACGGGCGTGCACGATGAAAACTGTAGGAGTGGCCGCCCCGTCTTCGACGCCGCGCTGTCGCGCAGCAAACAGGACAGCGAGTATCTTCAGCATCCCCCAATCGGTTCCCTCTCCTTCGGGAGAGGGCTAGGGTGAGGGGGCTCTTAGATCAAGATCAACAGATCGCGAGGCAAGCTCGCTCCTACAGGGCCTTTAGAATCAATCACTTATTTGTGTTTGATAGGAGCGAGCTTGCCTCGCGATCTTTTGATCTGGCTCTTTTTACGGCCGCTGCGCGCCCGGACGTAGCCTCGCAAAGCTCGTCAACTGCTACGGGGGTACGCAATTCAAGCTCGCTTCTACAGATATCCAAGAGATGTATAGAACACAGCACCCGCTCTATGAGAATCTTGCAGCCCCTGCTGTGTGGGTCTTGCGGAGAGTTCCCCTTTGGTTTCATTAAATGATTGGCTGAGCTTCACTTTTATCGCCATGCTCGTGACGCTCACCCCCGGGCCTGCGGTGATCATGTCGTTGTCCAACTCCATCAGCCATGGCCCGTGGCGGGCGATGATCGGTTCGCTGGGCAATGCCATCGGGCTGCTGCTGATTGCCTCGGCCACCAGTGCCGGCCTCGGTGCACTGTTGATCGCGTCTGCCACGGCGTTCCTGGTACTGAAGGTCGCGGGGGCCAGTTACCTGATTTATCTGGGCATCAAACAGTGGCGCAGCCGCAATCGCGCGTTTGATAACGTGCAGGCCAATTCTTCGGAAAATCTGTCGGGCTGGAAGCTGTTCACCAAGGGCTTCTCGGTCGCGATTACCAACCCCAAAGCCATCCTGTTCTTTGCCGCCTTCTTGCCGCAGTTCATTCAGGGCGGTGACTCCAGCCTGTCTTACCTGGCCGTGCTGATCATCACGTTTGCCGGCTGCTCGATTGTCGCTCACCTGTTTTATGCCCTGCTCGCACAGACGCTAAAAGGCTACCTGGCGACGCCAGCGCGGGCCAAAGCCCTAAACCGCTTGTTTGGCGCCTCGTTTATGGGCCTGGGCATCAGCCTGTTGACCATCCGCGGCAAAGTGGCCTGACCCCGCGACACAGGAGCTGGACGCCATGTTCAGCTCCACCCCTCCAGGCGCATCGTCGCTCGCACCAGCCGCTGTTCTTCGTTTTCGATCTCTTTAAGACTCTCACTGATGCTCTGAATATGGGCGATCGCCGCCTTGCGCGCCTGCTCCGGCAAGCGACCGGTCACGGCGTTGTACAGCCGCGCGTGCTGGCGGTCGATTTGGCGCTTTTGCGGCTCGCGGTGGTAGAGGTTATTGACCGACGCAAACACCGTGTTCAACAACAGATCGGTGAGTGAACGCAGGGTCTGCACCAGCACCGGATTATGCGACGCCTCACAAATGGCCAGGTGAAAGGCATGGTCCAGACGTGCATGGGCAGACGCATCGAGGGAGCGGTTATGCGCATCGAGCAAGGCGTGATAACTGCGGGTGATCAGCACAAAATCGGCGTCAGTACCGCGCAAGGCGGCCAGTCGTGCAGATTCGCCCTCCAGTAAGCTGCGCACTTCAAACAGGTCATACAGCGTGCGCGGTTGCGAGCTGAACAAGTGCATCAGCGGCGACGCACTCGCCTCGCCGGAAAGATCAGCAACGAAAGAACCCTTGCCCTGCTCGGTCTTGATGATGCCGCGAGCGCGCAACAGTTTCAGGCCTTCACGCAGGGCGGTACGGGACACGCCGAGTTTTTCGGTCAGGCGCCGTTCCGAGGGTAGCAACTGCCCGGTCTTGAGGACGCCATCAACGATCAGGCGTTCGATGCGCTCACACACCACGTCGGCAACTTGCGGGTTACGCGGTGATTCCATTCTGTCCATGAACACTCCAACTGGTACGACCAGTTCGGTCGGCACAATCCTGTCGGTTTGCGCACACACCTAACGCATTGTTTTTGAATTTATTTTTATTTGAAACAAACAAGCGACGCTGAAAAAACTGGTTCGACCAGTTCAACAACGTATGGACAGTAAATCGCCTCGGGCCAATGATGCAAGCCAGCACTCTCCGGCAACGGACCTCTAATAAAAATAAACAGGTGTCGCCCACCGACCATGAATATTCTTTACGACGAAGCCGTCGACGGGGTTCTGCCCGACGTCGACAAAAAAGCGCTGCTGCTGGCCCTGCAAACACAGGTGCCCGACCTGAAAATCCTGCATGAGCCTGAGGAACTGAAGCCCTACGAGTGCGACGGTCTGTCGGCCTATCGCACCACGCCGATGCTGGTGGTCCTGCCCCATCACCTTGAGCAGGTGCAGACCGTGCTGCGGCTCTGCCATGAGCACAAGGTGCCGGTGGTCGCACGCGGCGCGGGCACGGGCTTGTCGGGCGGCGCCTTGCCATTGGAAAAAGGCTTGCTGCTGGTGATGGCGCGCTTCAACAACATCCTCCACATCGACCCCGCCGCCCGCACCGCGCGGGTTCAGCCGGGGGTGCGCAACCTGGCGATTTCCCAGGCTGCCGCGCCCTATGGCTTGTACTACGCGCCGGACCCTTCGTCACAAATCGCCTGTTCGATTGGCGGCAATGTGGCCGAAAACGCCGGTGGCGTGCATTGCCTGAAGTACGGCCTGACCGTGCACAACGTGTTGCAGGTCGAGATCCTCACGGTGGACGGCGAACACCTGACCCTCGGCTCGCAAGCACTCGACTCGCCGGGGCTGGACCTGTTGGCGCTGTTTACGGGGTCCGAGGGCATGCTCGGGGTGATCACCGAAGTCACCGTCAAGCTGCTGCCCAAGCCGCAAACCGCCAAGGTGCTGCTGGCCGCGTTCGATTCGGTCGAGAAAGCCGGGCGCGCGGTGGGCGACATTATTGCGGCGGGGATTATTCCGGGCGGTCTGGAAATGATGGACAACCTGGCGATTCGCGCCGCCGAAGACTTTATCCACGCCGGTTACCCGGTCGACGCCGAAGCCATCCTGTTGTGCGAACTCGATGGCGTAGAGGCCGACGTACACGATGACTGCGAGCGCGTGCGCCAGGTGCTGGAACTTGCGGGGGCCACCGAAGTGCGTCAGGCCCAGGATGAGGCCGAGCGCGTGCGGTTCTGGGCCGGACGCAAAAATGCGTTCCCGGCGGTGGGCCGCCTCTCGCCGGACTATTACTGCATGGACGGCACCATTCCACGCCGCGAGCTGCCCGGCGTGTTGCAAGCAATCGCCGCACTGTCAGCCGAATACGACTTGCGCGTGGCCAACGTGTTTCACGCCGGTGACGGCAATATGCACCCGCTGATCCTGTTTGATGCCAACCAGCCCGGCGAGCTGGATCGCGCCGAAGCGCTGGGCGGCAAGATCCTCGAATTGTGCGTGAAAGTCGGCGGCAGCATTACCGGCGAACACGGTGTGGGCCGCGAAAAAATCAACCAGATGTGCGCGCAGTTCAACAGTGATGAGCTGACCCTGTTCCATGCCGTCAAAGCCGCGTTCGACCCCGGCGGGCTGCTCAACCCCGGCAAGAACATCCCCACCCTGCACCGCTGCGCCGAATTTGGCGCGATGCACGTGCACATGGGCCAGTTGCCCTTCCCTGAACTGGAGCGTTTTTGATGCGCAGTGAACATGATGTCGACAACAGCGCCGCCTTGCTGCAACAGGTCAACCAGGCCCTGCACAGCGCCACGCCCTTGCGCATTCAGGGGGCTGACAGCAAAGCGTTTCTGGGCCGTCCTATGACCGGCGAAGTGCTCGACACCCGCTCCCACCGGGGCATCGTCAGCTACGACCCGACCGAGCTTGTGATCACCGCTCGCTGCGGCACACCATTGAGTGAACTGGCCGCTGCCCTGGACGCGGCGCAACAGATGTTGCCATGCGAACCGCCGTCTTTCGGCAGCCACGCAACCGTGGGCGGCATGGTCGCCAGCGGGCTGTCCGGGCCACGTCGCCCGTGGGCCGGATCGGTGCGTGACTACGTGCTGGGTACCCGCGTGATCACCGGGCACGGCAAGCATTTGCGCTTTGGTGGCGAGGTGATGAAAAACGTCGCCGGTTATGACTTGTCGCGCTTGATGGCCGCCAGTTATGGCGCATTGGGGGTGATCACCGAGGTGTCGCTCAAGGTCCTGCCCAAACCGCGTCAGGCCTTGAGCATCAGCCTGGAGATCGACCCTGACCGGGCCCTGCAACGCCTGGCGCAATGGGGCCAGGAGCCGCTGCCGATCAGCGCCGCGTGCCACGACGGGCAGCGCCTGCACCTTCGCCTTGAAGGCGGCGAAGGGTCGGTGGCGGCTGCCCATGACAGACTGGGTGGCGAGTTGCTGGACGCCGCCTATTGGGCGGATTTGAACGAGCAACGCCTGGATTACTTTGCTCAAGGCCAGCCGCTGTGGCGCTTGTCCTTGCCCAACAACACCGCGCCGCTGGCCCTGCCCGGCCAGCAGTTGATCGACTGGGGCGGCGCCCAGCGCTGGCTTAAATCGGATGCCGAGGCGGCCTTTATCCGCCGTGTGGTTGAAGAAGTGGGCGGGCATGCGACCTGCTACACACACGGCCGGACTGACAGCCCGTTCCAACCGTTGCCGGCAGCCCTGATGCGCTACCACCGCAACCTCAAGCAACAACTCGACCCCAAGGGTATTTTCAACCCCGGGCGCCTGTACGCGGAGCTTTGAGCCATGCAAACCACTTTGAGCCAAGAGGCCCGGCAACTGCCCCGTGCCGAAGAAGCCGAACGCATCCTGCGGTCCTGCGTGCACTGCGGTTTCTGCAATGCCACCTGCCCGACGTATCAATTGCTCGGCGATGAACTGGACGGCCCGCGCGGGCGGATTTACCTGATCAAGCAAGTGCTGGAAGGTAACGACGTCACCCGCAAAACCCAGGCGCATCTGGACCGCTGCCTGTCGTGTCGCAATTGCGAAACCACCTGCCCTTCCGGGGTCGATTACCACAACCTGCTGGACATCGGCCGGGCGGTGGTGGACGCGGCGGTGCAGCGGCCGCTTGGCCAGCGCCTGTTGCGCGAGGGGTTACGCGCCGTGGTGCCCAAACCGGGCCTGCTTAAAGGGTTGCTGGGCAGCGGTCAGGTGTTTCGCGCCGTGTTACCCGCGACCTTGCAAAGCAAGCTGCCACACAACGTCGAGCCTGCCAAAGCACGCCCGACCCTCCGTCATGCCCGTCAGGTATTGATGCTCGAAGGCTGCGTGCAACCCGGCTTGTCGCCCAACACCAACGCGGCCACCGCCCGCGTGCTTGACCGGCTGGGCATCAGCATCACGCCAGGCCGTGAGGCCGGTTGTTGCGGCGCCGTGGATTACCACCTCGACGCACAAGCCGCGGGCCTGAACCGGGCCCGGCGCAACATCGACGCCTGGTGGCCAAGCATTGAACAAGGCGCCGAAGCCATCGTGCAAACCGCCAGCGGCTGCGGGGCTTTTATCAAGGAATACGGGCACTTGCTGAGCACCGATCCGGCGTATGCCGACAAGGCCAAAAAGGTCAGCGCCCTGGCCAAGGACCTGGTTGAGGTGTTGCGCAACGAGCCTCTGGAAACCCTTGCCATCAGCAGCAGCCAGCGGGTGGCCTTCCATTGCCCGTGCACCTTGCAGCACGCACAAAAGCTCGGCGGCGCGGTGGAATCCGTCCTCACCCGTTTGGGTTACAACCTCACTGCGGTGCCAGACAGCCATTTGTGCTGCGGCTCGGCAGGCACTTATTCGCTGACCCAACCCGAATTGTCGCGGCAACTGCGCGATAACAAGTTGAACGCGCTGGAAAGCGGCAAACCCGAGGTCATCATCACCGCCAATATCGGCTGCCAGACCCACCTTAACGGTGCCGGACGCACCCCGGTGCGGCACTGGATCGAGCTGGTCGAAGCGGCATTGCCTTAACCCCCAACTCACTTGAGACCTGTCATGAAAAGCAAAGCCGTATTGAGCCAGACCGAAGTCCAGCAGATTCTCAAGGCTGCCCGCAGCGAGGCGCAGAACAACCAATGGGCCGTGAGCATCGCGATTGTCGATGACGGCGGCCACCCACTGGCCCTGGAGCGGCTCGATGAGTGCGCACCGATCAGCGCTTACATCGCCACCGAAAAAGCCCGCACCTCCGCCCTGGGCCGCCGCGAGTCCAAAGGCTACGAAGACATGGTCAATGGCGGCCGCCATGCGTTTTTGTCCGCGCCGTTGCTGACCTCCCTTGAAGGCGGCGTGCCGATCATCGTCGACGGCCAGGTCATCGGAGCCATTGGCGTGTCCGGGGTCACCTCCGTGCAAGACGCGCAAGTCGCCAAAGCTGGCGCGCACAGCCTCAAATAAACCCAACTGAAGGAGAGATAACAGTGAGCGATTTCATTAACTGCCACGGCCTCAAGGTTGCACCCGTGCTGCACCACTTCATTGAACACGACGTGCTGCCTGGCACCGGGCTGGATGCGCAAGCATTCTGGAGCGGTTTCGCCGGGCTAGTGCACGAACTGGCACCGATCAACCGCGCCCTGTTGGCCGAGCGTGATCGCCTGCAAGGCGAGCTGGACACCTGGCACCGCGCGCATCCCGGCCCGATCACCGACATGGCGGCGTACCGCAACTTCCTCAGCGGCATTGGCTACCTGCAGGCGCAACCGGAGCAGGTCAAGGTCAACACGGCCAACGTCGACAGCGAAATCAGCACACAGGCCGGGCCACAGTTGGTGGTGCCTGCCGCCAATGCGCGCTACGCCCTGAATGCGGCCAATGCCCGCTGGGGTTCGCTGTACGACGCGCTCTATGGCACCGATGTGATCGCCAGCGACGGCGGCGCTGAAGCGGGCCGCGCCTACAACCCGCTGCGCGGGGCCAAAGTGATTGCGTTTGCCCGGGTGTTTCTGGATCAGGCGTTCCCGCTGCAAAAGGGCTCGCACGTGGATGCCACGCGCTACCAGATTGAAGGCAGAACCCTGCTGGTCAGCCTCAAAGATGGCAGCCAGAGCGGTTTGGCCAACGCCGCCCAATACCTTGGTTATCAGGGGGCCCCCGCCGAGCCGACGGCCATTGTGCTCAAGCACAATGACCTGCACGTTGAAATCCAGATCGACCGCCACAGCGTCATCGGCCAGTCGGACGCCGCAGGGGTCAAAGACCTGCTGATGGAGGCCGCACTCTCGACCATCATCGATTGTGAAGACTCGGTAGCGGCGGTCGACGCAGACGACAAGGTGCAGGTCTATCGCAACTGGCTGGGCCTGATGAAGGGCGACCTTAAAGAAGACCTGGTCAAAAACGGCAAAACCATCACCCGACGCCTCAACCCCGACCGCGAATACACCGGCACCGACGGCTCGCCGCTGACGCTGCCGGGGCGCTCGTTGCTGTTTATCCGCAACGTCGGGCACCTGATGACCAACCCGGCGATCCTCGATAACCAGGGCCTGGAAATTCCCGAAGGGATTCTCGACGGCGTCATCACCAGCCTGATCGCCGTGCATGACCTGCAACGCCGGGGAAACTCCCGCGCTGGCAGCGTGTACATCGTCAAACCGAAAATGCATGGCCCGGCCGAAGTGGCCTTCGCCGAGCAGTTATTCAGCCGGATCGAAGACCTTCTGCAGCTCCAACGTCACACCCTGAAAATGGGCATCATGGACGAAGAGCGGCGCACCAGCGTCAACCTCAAGGCCTGCATTGGCGCCGCCGCGTCACGGGTGGCGTTCATCAACACCGGCTTTCTCGACCGCACCGGCGACGAAATCCACAGCGCCATGCAAGCCGGGGCGATGCTGCGCAAGGGCGACATGAAAGGCACGCCGTGGATTGCCGCTTACGAGCGCAACAACGTACTGGTGGGGCTTGATTGCAACTTGCGCGGCCGCGCACAGATCGGCAAAGGCATGTGGGCCATGCCGGACCGAATGGCCGACATGCTGCAACAGAAAATCGCCCACCCCCAAGCCGGTGCCACCACCGCCTGGGTGCCCTCACCCACGGCGGCGACCCTGCATGCGCTGCATTACCACCAGGTGTCGGTACACGACGTGCAAACCACCCTCGAACAGACCCGCTACGCCGACGTCAGCGAGTCCCTGCTTGAAGGGCTGCTGACCGTGCCGGTGGTGAGCAAGGCCGAATGGTCAGCGGACACCATCCGCGAAGAAGTCGAAAATAATGCCCAGGGTTTGCTGGGCTACGTGGTGCGCTGGGTTGAGCAAGGCATAGGTTGCTCCAAAGTGCCCGACATTCACGACGTGGGCCTGATGGAAGATCGCGCGACGTTGCGTATTTCCAGCCAGCACATCGCCAACTGGCTGCTGCATGGCGTGATCAGCCGCGAGCAAACCCTCGAAATCTTGCAGCGCATGGCCCGAGTGGTTGACCAGCAAAACGCCGACGACCCGCAGTACACGCCCATGGCGGCAAATTTTGATCAATCGGTCGCGTTTCAAGCGGCGTGCGCGTTGGTGTTTGAAGGGTGCGCGCAACCCAATGGCTACACCGAGCCGCTGCTGCACACGTTCCGGCTGGCGTATAAACAGTCGCAGGGGTAAACCTTGACGCAGCCTCGCGCTGCTCGGCAGCGACTACGCATCTGTAGTCGCTGCCGAGCAGCGCGAGGCTGCGATCTTTAAATCGATCGCGCCATGCCAAAACGTAGTACCCCTCTATTACCTGCCCTCCTGCAATTGGTCTCATGATCCATTGGAATGTGCTTATAACAAGAACCAGAATTCCAAGGCAGGATGAGGCAATGGCAAAGTTTATTCATTCCATGATTCGCGTAGGCGATCTCGAAAAATCCATGCATTTCTATCAGCAGGCGTTTGGGCTTATCGAGTCGCATCGCCTGGAGTTTGACGATTTCTCACTGGTGTATCTGCGCGACATCGAGAGTGGCGCAGAAATAGAACTCACCTGGAACAAGGGCCAGACCGAGTACACCCACGGCACGGGCTACGGGCACGCCGCCTTCGTGGTTGATGATCTCGATCAGCAGTTCAAGCGCCTCAGCGACTTGCAGTGGTCGCCCGCCCCCATCAAAGAATTTAAAAGAGACGGCGAACTGCTCGCGCGGTTCTTTTTTATTCAGGACCCCGATGGCTACAAGATCGAGGTGCTGCAACGTGGAGGTCACTATCAATAGAAACACCTGATTGCTTTAAACCGGCGTCCGGCTGGACGGGCTTACCGCTGTCACCCGCTCCCGCCTACCCGCGACCTGTGATTTGCCTGTGACACTGTTACTCCTATAAAAATAACAAGGAGACATTTCATGCAAGACCTAAAGGTCAATCGTCGTCGCTTCCTGCAAGGAAGTGGCGGGCTGCTGTTAGGCACCCTCATGTTCAGCTCCGGCCCTATTGCGCTGCTGGCTCCCAGCCAGTCCTGGGCCATGCAAATGAACACACTCCCCAGTGATGCAGCGTCGCAATTGTTGCTCGTGGTGCGGCGCATTTATCCCCATGACCGTATGGAAGACGCTGTCTACGCCTTTGCTGTGAAGGCGCTGGATGAGCGCGCATCGGCCGATCCTTCAATTCTGCCGCAGCTGGAAAAAGGCCTCGCCGAGCTGGACACGCTGGCGGGCGGCAAGTGGGCGAGCCTGGATGAACACCAGCAAGTGGCCCTGCTTGAAAAAATCCAGAACAGCGACTTTTTCAAGCTGGTGCGCGGCACGTCGGTCAACTCGCTGTACAGCAATGAACTGGCCTACGAGCACTTCGGCTACGAAGGCGCCTCCTTCCCTAAAGGCGGCTACCTGATGCGCGGCTTCAATGACCTGAAGTGGCTACCCGCCGCGCCAGCCGATGCCAGTCCCAGTGCGTTTTGAGGAGCAGCGAACATGACGACTTACAGTTTTGACGACGATTCGGTAGTGATCATCATCGGCTCCGGCGCAGGCGGCGGCACGCTGGCCAACGAGTTGTGCCAAAAAGGCATCCCGGTGGTGTTGCTGGAGGCTGGTGCACGGCAATCCCCGGCAACGTTTATCAACGACGAATGGCCTTCGTTTGCACAATTATCCTGGGGCGACACCCGCACCACGTCGGGCTCGTGGCAGATCGCCAAAGACTTCCCCAACCTGCCCGCCTGGATCTGCAAAACCGTGGGCGGCACCACCACCCACTGGGCCGGTGCCAGTATTCGCCTGCAAGAACACGAATTTCGCGCGCGCCAGATGTATGGCGATGTCAAAGACGCCAACCTGCTGGACTGGCCCTTGACCCTGGCTGAACTGGAGCCCTTTTACGAACGCGCCGAAAACAAAATGGGCGTGACCCGCACCCACGACATCCCCGGTTTACCGGGCAACAACAATTTTCAGGTGATGTACAACGGCGCCAAAAAGCTCGGCTACAAGGAGTGTTCAACCGGGCACATGGCAATCAACAGCCGTGGCCGTGACGGGCGCGCACAATGCATGCAGCTCGGGTTCTGTTTCCAGGGCTGCAAGATGGGCGCGAAGTGGTCCACGCTGTATACCGAAATCCCGGCCGCCGAAGCCACCGGCAAGCTCGACTTGCGCACCCAGGCCCATGCCGTGCGCATCGAACATGACGCCAAGGGCCGCGCCAATGCCGTGGTCTATGCCGATGCCCAAGGCCAGTTGCACCGGCAAAAAGGCCGTATCGTGGCGATTGCCGGCAATGCGATTGAAACACCGAGACTGTTGCTCAACTCGTCCAGCGCGATGTTTCCCCACGGTCTGGGCAATGGCTCGGGGATGGTCGGCAAGCACTACATGCGCCACACCACAGGTTCGGTGTTCGCCGAGTTCAACGACCCGGTGCATTTCTATCGGGGCACGATCATGGCGGGGCTGATCAGTGACGAGTCGCGCTTCAACCCGGATCGCGGGTTTGTCGGCGGCTATGAAATGGAGACCATTTCTCTCGGCCCATCGTTTATGGCGGCGTTTTTTAATCCGGGCGCCTGGGGCCGGGATTTCACCCGTGTGATGGACAACTACACGCATCTGGCGGGCATGTGGCTGGTGGGTGAAGACATGCCCCGCGAGACCAACCGCATCACCTTGAGTGACACCAAGGACCACTTGGGCATCCCCGTGGCCAACGTGCACTACGACGATCACCCCAATGATCTGGCCATGCGCGAGCACGCCTTCAAACAAGGCAGCGCGGTGTACGAAGCGGTGGGCGCGCTGAAAACCCACCGCGTGCCGCCCTACCCTTCAACCCACAACCTGGGCACTTGCCGCATGAGCCTGAAAGAGGCTGACGGGGTGTGCAACAAACACGGCCAGAGCCACGAGGTGCCTAACCTGTTTATCTCGGACGGAAGCCAGTTCACCACCAGCGCGGCCGAAAACCCCACGCTGACGATTGT
This sequence comes from Pseudomonas helleri, assembly GCF_045830615.1. Classification (NCBI taxonomy): domain Bacteria; kingdom Pseudomonadati; phylum Pseudomonadota; class Gammaproteobacteria; order Pseudomonadales; family Pseudomonadaceae; genus Pseudomonas; species Pseudomonas helleri. The sequence continues at coordinate 3,327,114 of NZ_CP174501.1, forward strand.
CAGCCTGGCCATCCGGCAAGCGGATTACATTGCCGAGGCCCTTAAAACCAAGGCCGCGTAACGTTCACATCAAAAGATCGCGGGCCTCGCGATCTTTTGATCTTGATATCGCCCCGCACTTTCCGTATTGCGGAACAAATTCCGCATCTGTGATACTGGCCGCCCTTCTGACTGGCCAGGAACTCTTCTCCATGACCCATCGCTTGCGTGCCGATGCCGTGACGCTGCGTTACGAGCAACGGACGATTTCGACCGATCTTTCGGTCAGCATTATCGATGGCTCGTTCACCGTGATCGTCGGCCCCAACGCCTGTGGCAAGTCGACCTTGTTACGCGCCTTGTCCCGTTTGCTGACCCCGGCCAGCGGCCAGGTGTTGCTCGATCAGCAGGTCATCACGCAGTTGCCGGCCAAGGAAGTTGCCCGCACCCTCGGTTTGTTGCCGCAAACGGCGGTGGCCCCCGATGGCATCACCGTGGCCGATCTGGTCGCCCGTGGGCGTTATCCGCATCAGTCTTTTTTGCGCCAATGGTCGCAGGCCGACGAGCAGGCCGTCAGCGCGGCAATGGCGGCAGCGCAGGTCACGGAACTGGCCGGCCGCTTGCTGGACGAACTGTCCGGCGGCCAGCGCCAGCGTGTGTGGATTGCCATGGTGCTGGCGCAGGAAACACCGATCCTGCTGCTGGATGAACCCACCACGTTTCTCGATATTGCCCACCAGATCGAGTTGCTCGAACTGCTTGCCCGCCTCAACCGCGAGGGCCGCACGATTGTCGCCGTGCTGCACGATCTGAATCAGGCCTGCCGTTACGCTTCACACATCATTGCGATGAAGGACGGTGCGATTGTCGACCAGGGCGCTCCCAGTGAAATATTCACCGAAGCGCTGGTCGAGCAAGTGTTCGGCCTGGCATCGGTGATCATTCCTGACCCGATCACCGGCACCCCGCTGGTGGTGCCCAAGGCCCGGGCCATTGACTAAGGCTTACTCGCCACCCTGCCAGGGCAAACCGCCGGTGGACTGATTGACCCGATTGGCCGCATGGAACAGCGCACGGCGATCTTCTGGCGATTTCAACTGGCCCAGATCGGCCACGGTGGTCATCACACAGACCAGCTCACCCTGGGCGTCAAACACTGGAGCGGCCTGCCCGGTCACGTTCGACAGCAGGTGGCTGGTGAGCTCGGACCAGCAGGCACTGCGCACGTCTTCAAGCACCGCCTTGGTTGGCGGCGTGCCGCGAAAATGCGCGGGCTGTTGCTTGCGCGCTGCATCAATCGTGGTCTTCGGCAAAAAGGCCTGAAACACCAGCCCGCAGGCGGTGTTGTCCAGCGGCAAGATATCGCCCAGGGCCAAAGGGCTGATGGAGAAGTAGGCGCTGCGATACCAGCGCACCAGCGTCGGCCCGCGGTCGGTCCAGATCGCCACACCGCCACTGGCGGCATGCTGGTAGGCCAGGGCTTTCATTTGCGCGGCGGCGATTTCTACCGCGTCCACACGTTTGAGGGCGCCAATGCCAATGCTCAGTGCCGCCGGGCCGAGGTCATACAGGCCGGTGGCCGGGTCCTGTTTGGCCAGGCCTTCCTTGACCAGGCTTTGCAGGTAGCGATGGGTCGTGGAACCGCCGGTACTGGTGCGCCGGGCGACTTCACCCAAGGCCAGTTCGCGCTCAGCGCTGGCCAGCACATTCAAAAACCGTGCAGCAATGGCCACCGACTGAATCGTGCCCGAGCGCTTTTCGTTCGGGGTCTCGGGGGCCTCGTCGTCCACGCTGGCCTTCAACTTCTTCAAATAACCTCTCCTCGCCACTGTCTCGCAGCAGTCTCTCAATAGGCATCCATCGACGACGCGATGACGCAACGGCGATGCGCATGATACCGGCTTTAGCGTCCCTTACTGCGGACAAAAAAAGCAGCGTAGTACACACCAACAAATACCGCATAGAGGAATGAATTCCTTATTGAGGAACGTAATGGCTACATGCTAGGATCGCCATTAACGAGGATCATTCTCATTTGGAGCATCTCTTGAAGGCCTATCCATCCCGCAAGCTGAGCCGTGGTTTCAGCGTTTTAACCTTGTATACCCTGCTCGGCGCGTCCTGTGCGCTGGCAGAAGAGAGCGTGGTCAGCGAGAAGAAAACATCGCTGGTGTTCGAGCCGATTACCGTCACTGGCGAGAAACTTGAGCGTGAGTTAAAGAACACCGCCTCGTCGGTCACGGTCATCAGCGGTCGCGAAATCGACCAGCAAAAAACCGGTGACTCGACGGTTCACGAAGTGCTCCAGGGCGTACCCAACGTGATCTACACCGACACCGTGGGCGCTCCGGTCATTCGCGGGATGGACAGCCAGGGGCCGAACAACGGGCAGAACGTGTTCTGGGGCGGCACCGTGCCCCGCGCGACGATCAACCTCGACGGCCATTACCTGAATTACAACGAGATGTTCTTTGGCGCGACGTCGGTCTGGGACCTGGACAGCATCGAAGTGTTCCGCGGGCCGCAAACCACCTCGCAAGGGGCCAACGCGATTGCCGGGGCGATCATCGTCAACACCAAAAACCCGACCTTCACCCCCGAGGCGCTGTACCAGGCCGAAATCGGCAACTACAACCACAAACGCACCTCGATTGCCCTCTCCGGCCCGCTGATGGGCGAAGACCTGGCGGGCCGTCTGGCGGTGGATTACTCGGCCCGCGACACGTTTATTGACTACACCAGCCCCAACTTCCAGAAGGGCAAGACCGATCAGGACTTCAGCGCGCTGAACGCCCGCGCCAAACTGCTCTGGCTACCCAGCTCGATCACCGGACTGGAAGCCAAGCTGACACTGGTCCATAACGACAGCAACCGCCCCAGCCAGGAAGCGGCCTCCGAGCCTTTCCACAAGCTCGACCACACCACCACGACCATGCCGTCGTGGGAGCAGACCACCAACACCGGGATCCTCGATGTCAGCTATGACTTCGACAACGGCCTCAAACTGTTCAACCAGGCCCAGTACTCGCACTCCAGTGTCAAACGCTACACCGGCATTCGCGGCCAGGGCGACGCCGACGTCAAGCAGAACAACCTGTCCAACGAAACGCGCCTGACCTTTGGTGACCAGCACAGCGAATTCAGCGGCGTCGGCGGCGTGTATGTGGCCCGCACCAAATCCGATGAATCCCTGCTGCTGTCGGGGCTGTCGAGCTTTGATGACACCAAGGAAAACTACGGTGTCTTCGGTGAATTGAATTACCGCCTGAACGACCGCTGGACCCTCAGCAGCGGCCTGCGTTATCAGGAAGACCGCATTGACCGCCAGGGCACCTCGGTGCTCGCCCCCGGCCCGCTGGACTACCAGAAAACCTTTTCGGCGTTTCTGCCCAAAGTGTCGCTGGCCTTTGCCGCCACCCCGGACTGGACCGTCGGCGCGATGGTCAGCCGTGGCTACAACCCGGGCGGCATGTCGCTTAACCTGAGCACCCGCCAGTGGCAGGATTTCAAGGAAGAATCGGTGTGGAACTATGAACTGTTCACCCGCGCCAACCTGCTCAATGACCGGCTGATCCTCAGCGCCAACCTGTTCTACATGGACTTCAAGGACGCGCAGTACAACATCCCGGTGGTGATCTCGCCCGGCGTCGCCCAGTCGTACACCATCAATGCCGAAAAAGCCCATGGCTACGGGCTTGAGCTGGGTGCGGACTACCAAGTGCTGGACACCCTCAAACTGCGCGGCAGCGTTGGCACCTTGCGCACCCGCATCGACAAGATCTCCAGCAACGAATCGTATGAAGCCAATGAATTTGCCCGTTCCCCCGGCTACAGCCTGAGCTTTGGCCCGAGCTGGGACATCACCGATAAAGCCAATCTGTCGGTGCAAGTGCGGCATTTCGACGGCTACTACTCCGACACCGCCAACACCAAGAGCCTGAGCATCGACTCGTACACCCTGACCGATGCGCGCATGAGTTATCGCTTCAGTGAAGCGGTCGAGCTGTATGGCTACGTGAAGAACGTCTTCGACGACCGCTCCGCTATTTACATGCAGCAAAACCGTGGCATCGGCGGCCTTGAAGCGAGCATGACCACACCCCGGATGTTCGGCATCGGGGTCAAGGGCGCGTTCTAATCCCACGCCTCCTGTAGGAGCGAGCTTGTCTCGCGATCTTTTTATTCAGGTCACAAAGGTTTGATCATGAGTCGCAAAAAATACCTGCACATCGGACTGTCCCTGGCGCCCACCTGGTTGAGCGGCGACGGCTGGAGACGCGAAAACAGCAACATCGAAGGGATTTTCACCGCTGATTACGCCATTGACCTGGCCCGCCGCGCCGAAGCCGCACACCTGGACTTTGTGTTCCGCCCGGACGTCAGCAGCATGCCCACCGAAATGCTTGCCAGCGGCTCCGGCTTTGCCAGCCTCGACCCCACCGTGCTGCTGGCGGCCGTCGCCCGGGAAACCACGCATATCGGCCTGGTCTCAACCGTCTCGACCACCTTTTTTCCGCCGTACGTGGTTGCCCGTCAGTTGCAATCGCTGAACTGGGTGAGCCGTGGCCGCGCGGGCTGGAACATCGTCACCGCCCTGCAAGGCCACGAAAATTTTGGCCTGGAACACATGCCCGGCGCCGAAGAGCGCTATGAGCGCGCCGCCGAATTCACCCAGGTGGTGCAGGCGCTGTGGGCCAGCTTCCCCAGTGAAGCCTTGCAGATTGACCGCGCCAGCGGCCGTTATGCGGACGTGGCCCAGGTCAATCCGATCAACCATGACGGCAAGCACCTCAAGGTCAAAGGCCCGCTCAATTTGCCCGCCTTCCCCGACACCCGCATCCCGCTGATTCAAGCCGGCGCGTCAGACTCCGGGCGCGATTTTGCGGCCTCGGTGGCCGACCTGGTGTTCGCCCCGACGCCCGACATAGAGGCCGCCCAAGACCTGCGGCGCGACCTGTCTGAACGTGCCCTGCGCCACGGTCGCAACCCGGCGGATATTCGTTTGTTGCCCGGCCTCAGCCTGTACCTGGCCGCCACCCGCGAAGAAGCCCGCGCCCTGTTTATGCAAACCCATGCCCGCCTCGACCGCACGCGCAAACTGGCGTCGATCAAAGACATGATCGGCCTCGACCTGAGCAACTGGGCAGCCGATCGCCTGGTGACCAGGGCCGATCTGCCTGAAGTACCGCCCAGTGCCGGGAGCCGTACCCACAACAGCCTGCTGCGACGCCTGATCGAACGCGAATCACTGACCATTGACCAACTGCTGCTGCGCCCGGAAGTGATTTCGGCGGCGCACTGGCAAGTGGTGGGCACCGTCGACGATGCCGTGGAGCAGATCCTTGAATGGGCCGACTCGGGTGCCATCGACGGCTTTATCGCGGCGCCGGGAGGGGCTGTCGAGTCCGTGCATTTATTTCTGCAGCAGGTGATGCCGCGTCTGGTACAAGCCGGACGTTTCCGCGAGCAATACAGCGGCTCGACCTTTGCCCATCACCTCAACGAGCCATGCACCGATGATTAAACTGCGCGCCCTGCCCTTGTTGTCGCTGGCGGCCTTGCTGCTGGCCAGTGTCGCCCACGCCGCCGACACACCCCGGCGCATCGTTTCGACCACTCCCAGCGTGACCGGCATCTTGCTGGCCATGAACGCGCCCTTGATCGCCACCGCCGCGACCACCCCCAGCCGGCTGTCTGACGCCAAGGGCTTTTTCACGCAATGGGCTGAGGTGGCCGACCAACGCGGGGTGCAGGTGCTGTACAGCAATTTGCTGTTCGACATCGAAGCGGTGATCGGCCAGGACCCGGACCTGCTGGTGCTGTCTGCCACCGGGGCCGACAGCGTGATTCAGCATCAGGGTGAGCTGCAAGCCCAGGGCATCAACACCACCGTGGTCAACTACTCGAACCAGAGCTGGCAGCAAATGGCAGTTGAACTGGGCAAGGTGACGGGCCTGGAACAGCAGGCACAGGACGCGATCAAGCGCTTCGACGACTACACCGCGCAGGTTGCCGCGACCCTGACACCGCCAGCCGAACCGGTGAGCGTGGTCGGCTATAACATTGCCGGGAGTTACTCGGTCGGCCTGCCGAGCAGCCCGCAGGCGCGCCTGTTGTCGGCGCTGGGTTTCAAGGTCGCGGGTTTGCCCGAGGCGCTGGACGCGCAAGTGCGACGCAGCTCGGACGTGGGATTTATTTCACGTGAAAACCTGTCCAGGGCGATTGTCGGTGACAGCGTGTTTTTACTCGGCGGCAATGACGCCGACGTGCAAGCGTTTCTCGCGGATCCGGTGCTGGCCAACCTGCCTGCGGTGATCAATAAACGGGTCTACCCGCTGGGAGTCAGCTCGTTTCGCATCGACTATTACTCGGGGCGGCAAATGATCGACACCGTGGCACGGAGTTTTCACTGAGTGAGGCCATTGTCTTTGCAATACACCGCACGCGGTGATGCCCGCCAACGCAAGCGTTACCGGGGGCTGATCGGCGGCGTGGCGCTGCTGCTGTTGATGAGTGTGCTGAGCTTGACGCTGGGCTCACGCTCGATTGATCTGGCGCAGGTGCTGGACGCGCTCAGGCATTACGACCGGCATAACGACTTGCACCTGATCGTGCGCGAAATGCGCGTGCCGCGCACGCTGGTGGCGATCCTCGCCGGGCTGGCCCTGGGCTTGGCGGGGGCGATCATGCAAGCCGTGACGCGCAACCCGCTGGCCGAACCGGGCCTGCTGGGGATCAACGCCGGTGCCGCGTTGGCGGTGATCATCGGCGCGGTGGCGTTCCAGGTGGTCACGCCACTGGCCTATGTCTGGTTTGCCTTTATCGGCGCCGGGCTGGCCGGGATAGCGGTGTTCATCATCGGCCAGGCCCACTCCAGCGGGAACAACCCGGTACGGCTGGTACTGGCTGGGGCCGGGTTGTCGATCATGCTGACCTCGATCACCGGAATCTTCATTCTCAATGCCCCCACCGAGGTGTTCGATCAGTTTCGCCATTGGGCTTCTGGATCACTTGAGCGCAGCGGGCTGGAGGCAGCCGCCGTCTTGGCCGTGGCGGTCAGCCTCGGCTGCACGGTGGCCCTGCTGATTGTCAGCAACTTGAACATTTTGGCGTTGGGCAAGGACCTGGGCCTGGCACTCGGCGCCAGCCCGCGCTCGACCTGGCTGCTGGCGTGCCTGGCGGTCATGCTGCTGGCCGGGGCAGCCACGGCCGGGGCCGGGCCGATTGCCTTTGTCGGGCTGGTGGCACCGCACATTGCCCGCTTGCTGGTGGGCCCGGATTATCGCTGGATCCTGCCCTACTCCGGGCTCTACGCGGCCATTCTGTTGCTGGGCGCCGACGTGCTGGGCCGGGTGGTGGTCGCCCCGTCTGAAATCGCTGCCGGGATCGTCGCCCTGTTACTCGGCGGGCCCTTCTTTATTGCTGTGGTGCGCAAGTACCGACTGAGCCAACTATGAAAAACAGCCTGCCCGCCGTGGTTCGTTTCGCCCACTGCTCGTTTGTCTGGCGCCCACGGGCGGCATTGATCGGCGCCGGTTTAATGCTCTTGGCGCTGCTGCTGGCCGTGCTGTTGCTGGGCATCGGCACCTTGCACCTGAGCCCAGGTCAAGTGCTCGTCAGCCTGTTCGGCCTGGGTGACAATCCGACGGCCGAGCGGATCATTCAGCGGGTGCGTTTGCCCCGCGTGCTCACCGCCGTGTTCGTCGGCGCCGCGTTGGGCATGGCAGGGTCGGTGTTTCAGTCGATCTCGCGCAATGCGCTGGGCTCGCCGGACATCATTGGCTTTACCACCGGCGCAGCCAGTGGCGCCATTGTGCAAATCATCCTGTTCAATGCCGGGCCATTGGGCACCTCGCTGGCGGCCGTACTCTCAGGCGTCTGCACAGCCGCCGTGGTGTTTGTCCTGTCGCTGAAAGGCCGCACCACGGGCGGCTACCGTCTGGTGCTGGTGGGGATTGGCGTCGGCGCCATGCTCACCGGCCTCAACACTGTCTTGCTGGTGACCGGCGACCTCGATCAGGCCATGACCGCGCAACTGTGGTTGTCGGGTTCGCTGAACACCCGCACCTGGTCCCACGTGGTGCCGGCTGCAATAGGCTTTGTGCTGATCGTGCCGATTGCGATCTACCATGCGCGGCAATTGAACATTCTCGAGATGGGTGACGACACCGCTTGCCAACTGGGCGTCCCGGTTGAGCGCTCGCGACTGATGATGGTCATGGCCGCCGTGGGCTTGACCTCGATCGCCACGGCAGCGGCCGGGCCGATCAGCTTTATCGCCCTGGCAGCGCCGCAACTGGCCAGACGCCTGACCGGCTCACCGGACATCCCGCTGGTGTCCGGCGCCATTATGGGCGCCCTGCTGTTACTCAGCGCCGATCTGGCGAGCCAGCGCTTCCCCTTGAACCTCAACCTGCCCATCGGCCTGACCACCGGGCTGTTGGGCGGGTTTTACCTGCTGTGGCTACTGACCCGAAGTCGCAAGCCAATCGGCTAACCCTCCCTGTAGGAGCGAGCTTGCATCGCGATCTTTTGCTCTTAAACAACGCATTCCCACGCAAAAATTAATTCCTCTGTAATCCGCAGAAAAGCCGTTGTGTCCGCTCGAAGACTGATGTTATGTTGATAACACAAAGAGTGAAAATGACACTCATATAACACTCACCTGTCGGCGCGCGTTGATCTTTATGGAAAAAAACAATTTTTTTCAGTTGCTGGAACATGAGTTTTCCAGCATGACGCCGACCGGCAAGCGCATTGCCAGTTACTTGCTCGGCAACCCGCAACAACTCCCTTTCGAGTCCGCGGACAGCATTGCGCTGCAAGCCTCAACCACCGGAATTTCGGTCGGGCGGTTCTTGCGCTCGTTGGGTTATCAGAACCTCGACGACGTCAAACAGAGCTTGCGCGGTGAAGTGCCTGCGTCCTGGTTGATCACCGACCGGATTGCAGCCTTTCGCGCTGAAAGCAACGGCGGTGACGCGCTCGACCGTTCGATGCAACGTGAAATCGAAGCGATCCAGTACGTCTATGAAGTGGCGCGCAGCGAAGCCTTTGCCCAGATCGTCAAACGCATCCACGAAGCCGATGCCGTGTTTATTATCGGCATCCAGTCCACCCGCGGGATTCTCACGGCCTTTCACAGCCACCTTGAGTACATCCGCCCCAAGGTTTTCTACGTAGACGGCCTGTCCGGTATTTATGCCGAAACCTTGAACTCAGGCTTCGACAACCCCTACGCGATCATTGCCGACTTTCGCGCGTATTCCAGTGTGACCCAGACCTTCTGCCAGGCGGCCCTTGAAAACGCATTGCCGCTGGCCCTGATTACCGACCTGCAATGCCCGTGGGCCCGTGACTACGCGCTGGATCTGTTGCAGATCAAAACCGATGTTGGCCAATTCTGGGATTCCCCGGCGCCGCTGGCATGCCTGTTGAATCTCATGGTTTCAGCTGTTGCGCAGCAATATGGCGAGCATCTGGACGAACGTTTGGCCAAGAACCGTCAACTGCAAAAAGCCTTCGGCCAGTTCGAAGGTTAAGTGCAGTGCCCCAACCGATTTCACCCTGAGTGAGTGTGTGAATCAGAGCGTTACCAGTCCCAGCCCGCTGATTGAGATTGATGCCCGGCAGTTTCAGGTGCAGATCAACATGATCTACGCCACTGCCGACAATCTGGCCGGCAAAGTGATCTACCCGACAACCCGTTGCCTGCTGCATCGCGATGCCGCTGCCTGCCTGCGCAAGGCCAGCGAACTGGCGCGACTGGCCGGTTACAGCCTGCTGATTTATGACGCCTACCGGCCGCCTGCTGCGCAGTTCCTGTTGTGGGAAGCCCTGCCCAACGGCGACTACGTGCGCGATCCGCACCTGGGTTCACACCACAGTCGCGGTGTCGCGGTTGACCTGACACTGGTGGACGGCGACGGTGTAGCGCTGGATATGGGCACGGGTTTCGACACCATGGAGGAGCCCTCGCACCAGTTCTACCCACACTTGCCCGTGCAGGTGCAACGCAATCGCTTGCTGCTGTTAGGAGTGATGCTCGGAGCCGGCTTTCAGCCGATCGCCAGTGAATGGTGGCATTACGAATTACCCAACGCCGACGATTACCCGTTGATCCACGAGTAACACCTGTTTGAGCCGTAAAGGTCGATGAAACCAAAGAGTTTCAGGGCCAACGCACTGCCAGAAAAGAACAACAAAAACGCTGCAAACATGCTTCAACTGCTACTGCCCGGTTATAGATTCCAAAAAAAAACCTGACCCACTTCCAGACATCGAATGTTGAAGGAAACCGGCAATGACCGTCATGAACCCCGTGAACCGCCACACCCCTCCCCGTGCCCGCAGATTGGCGCTGAGTTTTTTGTGTGCCGCCTTGAGCCTCGGCGCCTGGCAGGCTGCTACCGCCGCCGTGGCGCAGGACACGCTGATTATCGGCAAACCCGCCGACCCGCAAACCCTCGACCCCGCCGTGACGTTTGATAACAACGACTGGACCATTACCTACCCGTCCTATCAGCGTTTGGTGGGCTACAAGACCGACGGTGACAAGAGCAGCACCGAAGTCGAGGGCGACCTGGCCGAAAGCTGGACCGTGTCCCCCGACAACCTGGTATGGGAATTCAAGCTCAAGCCGGGCAACAAGTTCGATGACGGCAGCGCCGTAGACGCCGCAGCAGTGAAATTCTCGTTCGACCGTTTGATGACCCTCAAGCAAGGGCCGTCCGGTGCATTCCCGGAAGACATGGTGGTCACTGTGGTTGACCCGCAGACCATCCGCTTCACCCTGAAAACACCTTTTGCGCCGTTCCTGTACACCCTGGCCCACAACGGCGCCTCGGTGATCAACCCGCTGGTGGCGAACAAAGGCGCAGACACCAACGCCTGGCTGTCCAGCCACACCGCAGGTTCGGGCCCTTATCGTCTGGCCAACTGGCAAAAAGGCCAGTCGCTGACCCTGGAGCCAAACCCTCACTACGCCGGCCCCGCGCCTGCGTTGAAAACCGTGGTGTTGAAAATCATCGCCGAGCCTTCGGTACGTCGCTTGCAACTGGAACGTGGCGACCTCGACATTATTGAAGACATGCCCGAAGACCAGTTGGGGGCGCTGGCCAGCAAGCCAGGCATTGCAGTCAAAGAGTACCCGTCCCTGCGGGTGACCTACCTGTACCTCAACAACAAAAAAGGCCCGCTGACCAACGTTGACGCCCGCCGTGCGATCACCGAAGCGGTGGACTACAAGGGCATCGTCAGCGGCATTCTCAAGGACAAGGCCGAGCTGCTGAACGGGCCGATCCCCAAAGGCATGTGGGCGTATGACAGCTCGCTGCCGAACATGAAGCAGGACATGACGGCAGCAGCCGACAGCCTGGCCAAAGTGCCGAAAAAGATCACCAACCTGAGTTACATGTACTCGGACAAGGACGCCAACTGGGAACCGATTGGCCTGACCCTGCAAGCGGCCCTGATGCCACTGGGCATTAACCTCAAGATGGAAAAAACTGCCAACGCCACCCTGCGCGAACGTGTTGGCCAGGCCGACTATGACATCGCCGTCGGCACCTGGAGCCCTGACTTCGCCGACCCGTACATGTTCATGAACTTCTGGTTCGACTCCAAAATGCAGGGCCTGCAAGGCAACCGCTCGTTCTACAGCAACCCGCAGGTCGACACGCTGATTCGTGAAGCGGCCACCACCAGCGATCAGGCCAAGCGCGTCGAGTTGTATCAGGACGCGCAAAAGCTGGCGCTCAACGACAGTGCTTACGTGTACCTCTACCAAAAGAGCTACACCTTGCCGATGCGTGATTCGGTCAAAGGCTATGTGTTCAACCCCATGCTCGAACAGGTCTTCAACCTGGGCAGCATGAGCAAGTGAACCAGCGCTTTCGTGCACGCCGCTAAAGGCGTGCACGGTTTTCTGATATCTGTCGTTTGAGTAACAGAGGTGCCTTATGGCCTTCCTGACGTTGTTGCGCAAGCGCCTGCTTGGCCTGTTGCTGGTCGTGTTCGGTGTTTCGCTGATTACTTTTGCCATTTCCCATCTGATTCCTGGCGACCCCGCCCGACTGATTGCCGGTGACCGTGCCAGCGATGAGCTGGTAGCCGGCATCCGCCATCAACTGGGGCTGGATTTGCCGCTGTACCAACAATATGGCCGTTACTTGCTGGACCTGGTGCAGGGCGACCTCGGCACGTCGATCCGCACCAATCGCCCGGTGCTCGAAGACCTGCAGGCGTTCTTCCCGGCGACCCTGGAACTGGCGGTAGTCGCGTTGTTCCTGGCGATTGTGGTGGGCGTACCGCTGGGTGTGTTGTCGGCCGTCTATCACAACCGCGCCATCGACCAGATTGCACGGACCCTGGCGGTCACCGGGATTTCAACCCCGGCTTTCTGGCTGGGGTTGGGCGCCATCGTGCTGTTTTATGGCCATCTGGGCTGGCTGCCCGGTGGCGGGCGTCTGTCCGAAGGGCTTGCCCCGCCAACCACGATCACCGGGTTCTACCTGATTGACGCCCTGCTGGCCGGAAACTTCAGCCTGTTTATGGACGCGCTCAAACACCTCATCCTGCCCGCCGCCACACTGGGTTTCGTGACGCTGGGGGTGATCGCCCGGCAAATTCGCTCCGCCATGCTCGACCAGCTCGGCGAGGACTATATCCGCACGGCCCGCGCCTATGGCCTGTCGCGCTGGACCGTGATCCTGCGCCACGCCCTGCCCAATGCGTTGATCCCTTCGGTCACGGTGCTCGGCCTGACCCTGGGCGACCTGCTCTACGGCGCAGTGCTCACCGAGACCGTCTTCGCCTGGCCCGGCATGGGCGCCTACGTCGTCAAGTCGATCCAGTCGCTGGATTTCCCGGCGGTAATGGGTTTCGCCATTTTGGTGTCGTTTATCTATGTGTTGCTGAACATGGCCATCGATCTTCTGTATCGCGTGATCGACCCGCGTATCGGCGAGGTGAATTGAAATGTCCGTTCCTCTGACTTCCACCGCCCCCACCCCGCGCTGGCGCGAGCAAACCGCCTACTTGATCCATCAGATCCGCCGCAGCCCGCTGACCATGGCCGGTTTGGCCATCACCCTGATGGTGGTGCTGTGCATGATCTTCGCGCCGTGGCTGGCCAGCCATGACCCTAACGCCCTGAACCTCTCGGCGCGTTTGGCCGCGCCGTCTTCCGAGCACTGGTTCGGAACCGATGAAGTAGGCCGTGACCTGTTCAGCCGGGTACTGTTCGGCAGCCGTCAATCGGTCGGCGTCGGTTTGTTCGTGGCCTTTTCCGCATGCTTTATCGGCGGGCTGCTGGGCTGTTTTTCCGGGGTGATTGGCGGGCGTTTCGACGCCGTGACCATGCGCATGATGGACATCATGCTGTCGGTGCCGTCATTGGTGCTGATCATGGCCCTGGCGGCCGCTCTGGGCGCCAGCCTGTTCAATGCCATGCTGGCGATTACTCTGGTGCGGATCCCTTCTTATGTGCGATTGGCCCGCGGCCAGTCTTTGAGCATTCGCCAGATGGGCTACGTCAAGGCCGCCGAAACCTTCGGTGCCGAGCGCTGGCACATGGTCCACTGGCACGTTGCGCGCAACGCCATGCCGCCTCTGCTGGTGCAACTGAGTCTGGACATCGGCAGCGCCATTCTCATGGCCTCGGCCCTGGGCTTTATCGGCCTGGGTGCGCAACAGCCCACCGCTGAGTGGGGGGCAATGGTCGCCACCGGGCGCAATTACATTCTGGATAACTGGTGGTACTCCACCTTCCCGGGGCTGGCCATTCTGATCACGGCGACGGGCTTCAATTTGTTGGGCGATGGCGTACGCGATCTGCTCGATCCACGCCAGCAGGGGAAATAAGCATGTCTACTTGCAATCCAGTGTTGGCCATCGACAACTTGAGCCTTGAGTTCCCGGCCTACAAGAGCAGCGTCAAGGCCCTCAATGGCGTGTCGTTGCACGTCAACCCCGGCGAAATTGTGGGCGTGGTCGGCGAATCCGGGTCGGGTAAATCCGTCACCGCGATGCTCAGCATGCGCTTGCTGCCCGAGCGCAGTTACCGGATCACCTCCGGCAGCCTGAGCATGCTCAATCGCGACATGCTCAACACCCCTGAAAAAGAGCTTTTGAAGATTCGCGGCCGTGATGCGGCGATGATCTTCCAGGAGCCGATGACCGCACTCAACCCGACGCGGCGGATCGGTCGGCAAATGCTCGACGTGATCATCCATCACCAAAAAATCAGCACACAACAGGCCCGGGCCAAGGCCATCGAGCTGCTGCGTGACATGCACATCGCCAGCCCCGAGCAGGTTCTGGACAGCTACCCGTTCGAACTGTCGGGCGGCATGCGCCAGCGGGTCATGATTGCCTTGGCGTTCTCATGTGAGCCGCAGTTGCTGATCGCCGATGAACCCACCACCGCACTCGACGTCACGGTGCAACGCCAGGTGCTGCTGTTACTGCAAGAAAAGGCCCGGCAAAAAGGTACTGCCATTCTGTTGATCACCCACGACATGGCCCTGGTGTCGCAGTTCTGTGACCGGGTGTACGTGATGTACACCGGCGCGGTGGTTGAGCAAGGGCTTACCGCGGATGTGATGCGCCATCCGCGCCATCCCTACACCCGGGGATTGCTCAGCGGCTTGCCGGAAATGGTCGAGCCGGGGCAGCCCTTGATGACCATTCCCGGGCAAGTGCCGAATCTCTCGCGCCTGCCCGTCGGCTGCACGTTCGCGGAGCGATGCCAGCATGCGTTGCCGATATGCAGCGAGCGGCCGGTGTTGACCGCCATCAACCACGATGAACAACGTAAAAGCGCTTGCTGGCTACCGCATAAGGAGCTTTCGTGATGAACAGTGCAGTGTCTGAATCGGTGGCCGTGGTGCCTCACGAGATCCTTCAATTGACCGACGTGCGGGTGCGCTTCCCCGTCAGCAATGACTGGCTGGGTCGGCCCCGCGGCTATGCCCATGCCCTCAATGGCATCGACCTTCAGGTCAGGGCCGGAGAAACCCTGGGCATCGTCGGAGAGTCCGGCTGTGGCAAAAGTACCCTGGCGCAAGTGCTGATGGGCCTGGTTGCCCCCAGCAGTGGCGCGTTGAGCTGGGCCAACGGCAAAAAAGGCCAGGGCAGCAGCAATGTGCAAATTGTCTTTCAGGACCCGCAATCATCACTGAACCCGAGGTTGCCGATCTGGCGCATCATCACCGAGCCGCTTTATGCGCGCGGCATGCGCTCACGCGAACAGATGCGCGACATTGCCTCGAAAGTGGCAGCCCAGGTCGGTATCCGTCCGGAATACCTCGACCGTTTTGCCCACCAGTTCTCCGGCGGCCAGCGCCAGCGGATCGCCATTGCCAGAGCCTTGTCGTCGGACCCGGACATCATCGTGCTGGACGAGCCCACCTCTGCGCTGGACATCTCGGTGCAGGCGCAGATCCTCAACCTGCTGGCCGAGTTGCAACGGGCGCGCAATCTGACCTACATCCTGATTTCCCATAACGTCTCGGTGGTACGGCACATGTCTGACCGGGTGGCCGTGATGTACTTGGGGCAGATCGTCGAGCTGGGCAGCGCGGCGCAAGTTCTTGACCAGCCGCGCCACCCGTACACCCGCTTGCTCTTCGAAGCTGTTCCCCGCCTGGGCGTGCCATTGCGGGCCGAACAGGTGGCAGCGCCCACCGAATTGCCGGGCAACCGAAACCTTCCCCAGGGGTGTTTCTTCCGCGAACGCTGCAGCCTGAGCACCGACGGCTGCCAACAGCCGCAAGCGCTTGAGACGGGTGTCCGGTGTCATGTGCAGCAGTGAATAAAGCGCTGTAGCCAGCGTGCTCGCGGTCTTTTGATCGGGTGTTTTGAAGATCAAAAGATCGCGAGACAAGCTCGCTCCTACAGGCGAGGTGAAAGGGTTGTCAGCTGTGTAGTGCCCGCTCGTAGGCGGCCAGCACAGCTTCGTGCATGGCTTCGGACATGGTCGGGTGCGGCAGGATGCTGTCGATCAGTTCCGCTTCGGTGGTCTCAAGCCCGCGGGCGATGACGTAGCTCTGGATCATTTCGGTGACTTCTTCACCCACCATGTGTGCGCCCAACAGTTCGCCGCTGTCGGCGTCAAAGATGACTTTGACGAAACCTTCGGTGGCGCCCATGGCGATGGCCTTGCCGTTGGCTACAAAGGGGAATTTACCGACGTTAAGCGCTTTGCCGGCCGCGCGTGCCTGGGCTTCGGTATAGCCCACGCTGGCCACTTGCGGGTGGCTGTAGGTGCACGCGGGCACGCTGAGCGGGTTCAACGGATGCGGGGTTTTCCCGGCGATTTTCTCTACGCAGATCACCGCTTCGTGGCTGGCCTTGTGCGCCAGCCACGGTGCCCCGGCAAGGTCGCCAATGGCGTACACGCCCGGTTCGTCGGTGCGGCAGTATTCATCAACCTGCACATGGCTGCGCTCGACCTTGACCCGAGTCCCTTCGAGCCCAAGGTCTTCAACGTTGCCCACAATCCCGGCTGCCACCAGCACCACATCGGCCTGTAACGCCTCTTGGCGCTTGCCTTGCAGTTGCACCTGGACGCTGCCCTGCTGGACGTGGCTGCTTTTGACTGCACAACCGGTATACAGGTGGATGCCTTCACGGGTCAGCGACTGAGCCACGTGGGCGCTGATGTCCTGGTCTTCGACCGGCAGGATGCGCTCGGCCATCTCCACCACGCTGACGTGGGCACCCAGGGCGTGGTAGAAGCTGGCGAACTCGATGCCGATGGCGCCGCCACCAATGATCACCAAACGCTTGGGTATGCTTTTTGGCACCAGCGCTTCGCGGTAGGTCCAGAAGTGTTGGTCGTCTGGCTCCATGCCCGGTAGCACGCGGGCCCGTGCGCCGGTGGCAAGGATGATGTGCGCCGCACTCAGCTGTTGTTCGCCCTGCTCGCCTGTCACGCTCAGCCGCTGCGGGCCATTAAGCCGTCCATGACCGTTGAAGACCTGGACACGGTGTTTTTTCATCAGCCCGCTGACGCCGCGCTGCAACTGCGCCGCCACGTCGCGGGAACGTTTGACGATGGCCTCCAGGTCCGGTTTGGCCTGGCCCACGTCAATGCCAAAGCCTTTGGCATTGCGGATCAGGCGCAAGACGTCGGCGCTGCGCAACAAGGCTTTGGTGGGGATGCAGCCCCAGTTCAGGCAGATCCCGCCCAAGTGGGCCTTTTCGACCAGCGCCGTGCGCAGGCCCAACTGGCTGGCCCGGATCGCCGCGACGTAACCGCCGGGGCCGCCGCCCACCACGATCACGTCAAAAGTGTTATTGCTCATGGGGACTCCCTCAAATCAGCATGCCCAGCGGGTTTTCCATCAGGCCCTTGAACACGGCCAGCCATTGCGCCGCCAGCGCGCCATCCACGGCGCGGTGGTCCACCGACAAGGTGCAACGCATGACCGCGCCGGCTTTCAGCTCGCCGTCTTCAACCACCGGCTTCTGCTGGGTCGCGCCCACGGCCAGAATCGCTGCATGAGGCGGGTTGATAATGGCGCTGAATTGCTCGACACCGAACATGCCCAGGTTGCTGATGGTGAAACTGCCGCCCTGATATTCCTCGGGCCGCAGGCGTCCGTCACGGGCACGCCCGGCCAGTTCGGCGACATCGGCGCTGATCTGCGACAAGGCTTTGCCGCCCGCGTTGCGCACTACCGGGGTAATCAGCCCGGTGTCCGTGGACACCGCCACGCACACATCGACCTCGTGGTACTGGCGCAGCGCAGTGTCGGTCCAGGTCACGTTCATGGCCGGTACCTGGCGCAAGGCCACGGCCACGGCCTTGACGATAAAGTCGTTGATCGAGATTTTGCGCGGCGCGCTCTGGTTGACTTGCTCACGCAAGGCCAGCAAGCGCTCCATGCGAATCTCGACGTCCAGGTAAAAATGCGGGACCGTGGCCTTGCTCTCTACCAGGCGCCGGGCAATGGTTTTGCGCATGCCGCTGTGGGGGATTTCATCAAAGCCCGGGCCGCTGACCGCTGCTGCAACCACCGGCGCAGGTGCTACGGGGGCGGCGCTGGCGGCTTCGACGTCGCGCTTGACGATACGGCCGTTGGGGCCGCTGCCTTTAAGGCTCGCCAGGTCCAACCCTTTGGCGGCCGCCAGACGGCGCGCCAAGGGGCTGGCAAAGACCCGACCCGTTTGCGCTGGCTGCGCAGCGACAGGCGCAGGTACGACAGGCGCCTCATCGGCTACCGGCGCGGGTGCAGCCTGTGGCGCGCCCGCCTTGGCCAGCAACGCGGCAATGTCGACGTTGTTTTCACCCTTGGCAAACAACACACCGATGGGCGAGCCCACTTCCACTTCGCGGCCCGCCTCGACGAGGATTTTACCCAGCACGCCCTCTTCTTCAGCGGCCAGTTCTACCAGGGCTTTTTCAGTTTCGATCTCGGCAATGCAATCGCCCACGGCAATTGTTTCGCCTTCTTTGATGGCCCAATTCTGGATGGCGGCGTGGGTCGCGTTGGCCGACACCTCGGGCATGTGCAAGAGCTTGGCCATCAGGCACTCCGGTGGTTGAAAAGGTCAGGACGGTAGGCGGCGATGTCGGCGTACTCGACCAACTCCAGCACGTTGCCTTCCGGATCGCGGCAAAACAGCGCTTTCACCTCGGGACGCAGCTGGATCGCCTCGTCACCGGCGAAAAAGCTCGCACCGGCGCGCTTCAAGTCAGCGACCAGACTGGCGATGTCTTCGACGATAAAGGTCAGGTAACTGGCGTTCTGGCGGTCGAGGATCAACCCGTCGACATGCCGGGTGGGCGTGCGCTCCGGGGCAAGCAATTTGATCCGCTCGCCGTAAGGCGTCTGCAAGCGCACCACGCTGTAACCGCCCTCGCTCAGCCCCACGCGTTGCGCAGCGGCGGCGGGCATTTGCACCTGGGCGACAAAGGTAAAGCCCAGCACGTCCTGATAAAACCGGCTGAGGGCCGGCAAGTCGACGCAGCAAATACCGACTTCCATTGGAACCAGCATGTTGACGCTCATGGACGTGCTCCTTTTTCGCGGATGACCTGTTGCAGGCCTTCAACCACTTCTTCGGTGCGGGCACTGGCGGCACGCTCCAGAACTTTGGAAATACTCGGCGAGCCTTCGCCACCGGTGACCCGCTGAATCGGCTGGTCGAGCCAGTCGAAGCAACGACGTTGCAGTTCGTCTGCCAGCCAACCACCGTAGGAAGTGCCACGGGCGCCCTGCTCGACAATCAGCACGTTGTTGGTCTTGCGGATACTCGCCTCTACCGTGGCCCAGTCAAAACTGGCGCGGTCGAGAAACCGCAGGTCGATGACTTCGGCGTCGATGCCGGTCTGCTCGACGGCTTCCAGGGAATGCCCGACCATGCTCAGGTAGGTCAGGATGGTCAGCTCGCGGCCTTCGCGGCGAATGGCGGCGGTACCAAACGGGATCTGGTAGTCCAGGTCGTCAGTCGGCACTTCACCGGTCTGGCTGTACAAGTCGACATGTTCGATCACCAGCACCGGGTCTTTGCAGGCCAGCGCGGTGTTCATCAGGCCGATGTAGTCAAACGGCGTCGACGCGGCGACGATGCGCCAGCCGGGGCTGGTCACGTAAATGCCTGCCGGGTCCATGGAGTGCTGCGAGCCGTAGCCGGTGCCCATGGCGATTTTGGTGCGCAGTACCAAGGGCACGTCGCTTTGCCCGCCGAACATGTGCCGGGCCTTGCCGATCTGGTTGAACACCTGGTCGGCGGCCACCCACATAAAGTCCGGGTACATGAACTCCACCACGGGTTTAAAGCGACCATCGAGGGCCATCCCGCCGCCGAGGCCGCAGAAGGCGTTTTCGCTGATGGGCGTGCCGAGAATCCGCTCCGGGAAACGCTCTTTCAAGCCACGGGTGGCGCCGTTGGTGCCGCCCTTGAGGCGATGTACGTCTTCGCCCATGACCACGATGCTGTCGTCGGTTTCCATGCGCCGGTTCATCACATCGGCAATCGCGTCGATGAATTTGCGTTTTTCCAGGGTGCCGCTGTAGCTCGCTTGCTCGCAGGTGCGGGCATCGGACAGCTCGCTGAGGTCGCCACGAATGCCCACGTCACGAAAGTCCGCTGCTGGCCACAGCTCGGGGCGAATCCGCCGTTTGCCCGGCTTGCCGGACGGGTCCGCTTCAAGCAACTGGGCCGCGGCTTCAGCCATGGCCGCCTTGATGGTTTCACGCAGCGCGGTCAGACCGGCATCGTCGATCAGCGCGCGTTTTTTCATTTCAGTGGCCAGGCGGTCCAGCGGGTCACGGGCACGCCAGTGTTGCTCTTCCTCTTTGCTGCGATAACCGAAGGCGCTACCGGGGAACGGACCATTCTGGTGGAAGAAACGGTACACGTCGGCTTCGATCACGGTCGGGCCATTGCCGGCACGCATGTGCGCCAGCGCTTGTTGCATGGCCAGGTACACCGCCAGCGGGTCCATGCCGTCGACTTTCCAGCTCGGGATATTAAAGCCCAGGCCGCGGGCCGAAAGGCGCGGTTCGGCGGTGGCTTCGTCTACCGTGGTCGACACGGCGTAGAGGTTGTTCTCGATAAAGAAGCACAGCGGCAATTTCCAGGCCGCCGCCAGGTTCATGGTTTCCAGCACCGAACCGATGTTGACCGCGCCGTCACCGAAATAGGTGACCGCCACGGTGTCGGTCTGCGCATGCCGGTGGGCCCAGGCCGCGCCCGCCGCCAACGGTACACCGCCGCCAACGATCGCGTTGGTGCCCAGGGCGCCCGCCTCGGCCCATTGCAGGTGCATGGAGCCGCCCCGACCTTTGCAGAAGCCTTGGGCCAGGCCGAGGATTTCTGCCAGGGTGCGTTGCAGCAAATTCTGGATCGACGGGTTGATCGGCGCTTTCGGGTCAATGCCCTCGGGCATCAGGTACACCAGCGCCTTGGCCAGAAACTGGTGGTGGCCACGGTGTGAACCGTTGACTTCATCTGCTGCGCCCAGCGGCACGATCGAACCGACCGCGCCGCCTTCCTGGCCGATGCTGGAGTGCGCCGGACCGTGCACCAGGCCTTCTCCAGCCAATTCCAGTACGGTTTCTTCAAAAGCCCGGATCAGGTGCAACTGGCTGAGCATGGTGCCCAGCAGCGCGGGGTCGGCCTGCTTCCAGTCGGCGTCGGTGGTACTCAGCTCGACCCACGGCGATGCCGGCGACAAGGCAACACTATTCGGCATGTTTACTTCTCCACAAAGAACTCAAAGCGACCGGCCCCTGCGGGCCGGCACAACGAAGGAAAGCTAGAAACCGTTAGCGGTCCAGCCGCCGTCCGAGACGTAGATTTGCCCGGTAATGAAGGTCGCGCTGCCAGAGGCCAGAAACAGCGCCAGCTCGGCCATTTCGCCCGGTTCACCCAGGCGGTGCAGCGGCGTGCGCTTGCTCAGGGCGTCAACGTCCAGACGGCCTGCGCGTTGCAGCTCATCGACCAGCGGAGTGCGGGTGTAACCAGGCCCGATGGCGTTGACGCGGATACCGTGGCGCGCCCACTCGACGGCCAGGCATTTGGTCATGGACACCACCGCCGCTTTGGTCGAGCAGTACGCGGTGCGCTCTGCGGAGTGCGACACGCCCCACATCGACGAGGTATTGATGATCACGCCCGCTTGCTGCTCGATCATGTGCCGGGCAGCCGCCTGGGCGCAGATGAACACGCTGCTGAAGTTGATCTCTACGGCCCGGCGCCATTCGACCGGGGTGATGTCGAGGGACGGCTTGTTGATGGAAACACCGGCGTTGTTGAGCAGCACGTCAATGCGCCCGAAGCACGCCTTGGCGTGAGCAAAGGCTGCGTCAATGGCGTCTTCGTCAGTTACCGACGCCTCAAAGCATTCAACCCGGGTCTCAGGGAATTCTTGCTGGAGCTCGCCCTTGGCATCGGCCATGGCCTGAGCGTTGATATCGATCAGCAGCAAATGTGCGCCGTTGCGCGCAAAGCCTTTGGCGAGGGCCAGACCAATGCCGCTGCCGCCGCCGGTGACCACCACCACTTTGTCCTGGATGCCGGCATAGGCGCTGTGCTGGAAAACAGGTGCAGAACTATCTGAATGGGACATGAGGTTCTCACTTATTTTTATAGCTGGTCATACATTTAAATTAACTTGTCAGACCAGTGACGAAAAACTAACCCGCAGTAAGGGCTCTGTCAAAGGAAATTGTTACCGGATCAGTCAACTTGCCGATCAAAACAGCGCGAGGCTGTAGCTGACGATCAGGCGGTTATCGTCCACTGACGGGCCGAAACTGGAGCGCACCATGGCGTTTCTCCAGCGCAGGCCAAGGTTTTTCAGAGGGCCGCTCTGGATCACGTACGACACGTCAAAATCGCGCTCCCATTCCTTGCCGGTGTTGCTGCCCGCCACCAGCACATTGTCGCCACTGACGTAACGCACAAAGGTGGTCAGCCCCGGGATGCCCATGGCGACAAAGTTGTAGTCGTAACGCAGTTGCCAGGCTTTTTCCTGGGCGGAGGCGAAATTGCGCACCTGAACATCGCTGGGCAACACAGTGGTGGTCGGGCTGAGCCAGATGGTCCCGTCGTCGCCATACATGCGCTGCCAGGCAGCCATCACCGTGTGCCCGCCATGGGCGGCGCTGAGGGTGGTGAAGAACGAGCGGTTGTCGATTTTGCCGGCCTTGGCATCGCCCTGCTCTTCTGAGTCGAGCAAGCCGATATTGGTGCCCAGGGTCCAGTCGCCCACGGGTTGTTTGTGGGTGAACTGGATAAAGCGCTGCCGGTAAATGTCCTCCAGCTCAGCGCCCCACAGGCCAACCATGGTGCGCTCCTGGTTGAAGCGGTATTCACCGCCCAAATAGTTGTAACGGTCAGAGGTGGCGAAGGCGCGGCCATCGATAAACATGTCTTCGCGGTTGCTGGAATTACGCTGGGTGAAGGAGCGCATCTGCCCGGCATTCAGGGTCAGGCCGGTGATTTCTTTGGAGGTCAGCATCGCCCCCTGAAACGTCTGCGGCAGCAGGCGCGCGTCGTTGTATTGGAGGATCGGCAGGCTGGGCAGCAATTCACCGACTTTCAGTTCGGTCTTCGACATCTTTAATTTCAGCGCCGCGCCCAGGCTGGAAAAGTCATCCGCCGAGCCTTTGCCGTCGGCAGGCAGCAACAGCGTGCCCGCACGCCCACCACCACTGTCGAGCTTGACCCCGAGGCGGCCGATCAGGTCTACGCCTACCCCCACAAACCCTTGGGTGTAGCCAGACTGCGCATTGAGCAGAAAGCCCTGCGCCCATTCCTCGCTCTTGGCTTGGCTGGCGTTGCTGTCACGAAAGTCGCGATTGAAGTAGAAGTTGCGCATCAGCACGTTGGCCGTGGCGTCCTCGATAAAGCCATGCTCCTGCGCCAGAACCAGGCCCGGCAAGGTGCTCAGCAACAGCAGGGGTTGTGCGGCGATGTATTTATTCAGGTTCATTTTTATTGTTTTTCCTGTTGGATTTAAGACGCAGAAACCCCTGGCGAACGCGTGTCTCGCCATACCGTCGGGGGGAATTGGCAGGCGAACCTGCCGGGTTGAATGTTGCGGCTGGCGCTCTAGACCGCCAGCCACTCCTTCATCAAATCGGGGTCGTCGGTCAGCGCTTGCGGCGTGCCTTCAAAAACAATCTGCCCGTGGCCCATCACGCAAACCCGCGAGGACACCTTCAGGGCGATGGTCAGCTTTTGTTCCACCAGCAGGATCGACACCCCGCGGTGGTGGATGTCGCGAATGGCCTCTGCCACCACCGCCACGATCTTCGGCGCCAGGCCTTCAGTGGGCTCATCGATCAGCAGCACTTTCGGGCAACCCAGCAGCGAACGGCACAAGGTAAGCATTTGCTGCTCGCCGCCCGAGAGGTTGCCCGCGCCGGTGTTGCGGCGCTCCCGCAGCCTCGGGAAAAACTCGAACATCTGCTCGACCGTCCAGGCCGTGGCGCCCGGCGTCGGCTCTTGCTGGCCCATGCGCAGGTTTTCTTCGACGCTGAGGTTGGCAAACACTTCGCGCTCTTCCGGGACAAAACCGACCCCGGCCCGGCTGACCCGATACGGCCTGAGCCCGGTCAATTCACGGCCTGCCAGCTGGATGCTGCCCGCGCTGGCAGGCACCAGGCCCATCACCGCTTTCATGGTGGTGGAGCGCCCGGCGCCATTGCGCCCCAGCAAGCTGACCACTTCGTTGTGGCCGATGTTGAGGTTGACCCCGTGCAGCACGTGGCTCTTGCCGTAATGCACATGCAGGTCGCTGATCGACAGCAGGTTTTGCGGGGTCGCACTCATGCGCATTGCTCCTCACCCAGATAGGCTTCCTGTACCCGGCGATCTGCACGGATTTCATCCGGCGTACCGGTGGCGATGACCTGGCCGTACACCAGCACGCTGATGCGGTCGCACAGCGAAAACACCACGTCCATGTCGTGCTCGACAATCAGCAAAGATCGGCCTTGGGTCACCTCACGAATCAACTGCAAGGCGTAGTCGGTTTCTTCGTGAGACATGCCTGCCATGGGCTCGTCGAGCAGGATCACCCGCGGGTCACTGGCCAGGGTCATGCCGATTTCCAGTGCACGCTGCTCGGAGTAAGACAGCTGCGCCGCGCACACGCTTTGCTTGTCTTGCAGGCGCACTTGCTCCAGCAGCTTTTCGGTCTGCTCGCGCACCTCGGGGTAACGCTGGACCGAGCGCCAGAAGTGGTACTGCATGTGGTGCTTGCGCATGACCGCAATGCGCAGGTTTTCGAACACCGTCAGCCCCGGAAAAATGTTGGTGATCTGAAACGAGCGCGACAGACCCAAATGGTTGATGTGCTCCGGCGAGCGCCCCTGAATCGGCGTATCGCCCAGCACGATCTTGCCGCTGGTGGGCTGCAACTGCCCGGAGATCAAGTGGAACAACGTCGACTTGCCCGCGCCGTTGGGACCAATCACCGCATGCCGCTCGCCGTCGCGCAGTTCAAGCTCTGCGCCGCGAATGATGTGGGCCTCGCCAAAGGATTTGTGCACGTCGTGTAACTGCAAAATCGCGCGGCTCATGGGGCATCTCCTTCGGCTTGCAGCGTGAGTGCGGCAGGTTTGGACCCGCGTTCATCGTCTAGCAGGCGCAGCCATTGGCGCCGTGCCAGTTTGAGCATCAACAGCCCGGCCAGGCACAGCAGCAGCGGCATGGCCCAGGTCAGTGGCGAACCAGGTAACCAGTCGCGGCCAAACAGGCTGATGGCGGGCCACGGCTGACCGGCAATCAGCAGCGCCTGGTAATCCTGGCTGAACACCCGTTGCAAGGTTTCGATGGCAAACACCACGGCCAGGCTCACCAGCGCAGCCGTCAGCAACGCCGTCACGGCAGCCGGGATCACCGCCAGCCAGCCGTTGCGCCGGATCTGCGCACTCCAGGCCAGCACCAGCCCGGCCAGACCGCTGGGCATAAACATCATCACCAGCACGAACAACAGCCCCTGATACAGCAACCAGGATTGGGTGAGGTCGGAGGCGGCGTTGCCAAAAAAGGTCATCAAGGCCGCGCCCAGAACCGGTCCGAGGAACACGTTGACCCCGCCGATGTAGGTGTTGAGGACCACCTCGGCGGAATAGTGCATATCGAACAGCACGTAGTTGGCCGACTCCAGGTTCAGGGCCTGCAAGCCGCCGGCGATCCCGGAAAACATCGCTGACAGAGCAAACACCAGCACCCGCAAACGGTGCACGTTGTAGCCGAGAAATTGCAGCCGGTGGCCGTTCTCGCGCAGGGCGAAAGTCAGGCGGCCCATGGGCGTCAGGGTGAAGGCGTAGAGCAAGGCAATCGACATCACCACCCACACCAGGGTCAGGTAATAGACTTGGGTCGCATCGCCAAAATCCAGGCCCCACGCCGGGCTGCGCATGGACGAAATACCCGCTTCACCGCCAAACAGCGCGCTCAGGTGCGGAGCCAGCGAGTGCAGCAACTCGGCCAGCGCCAGGGTGATCATCGAGAAGTACACACCAGCACGTTTGGTCGCGAACCAGCCCGCGCACACCCCGCAGATAAAACCACCCAGGGCGCCGATCAGCGGCAGCAAAGGTGTTGGCAGCAGGCCATGACCATTTAGCGCGTTCATCGCGTGCAGCGTGGCAAACGAGCCGACGCCAAAGTACGCCGCGTGGCCAAACGAAAGCATGCCGCCCTGCCCGCACAGCAGGTTAAAGGCACAGGCAAACAAGGCCGCGATCAGCATTTGAATGGCCGCGTTGACCATCGACGCCGGTACAACAGCGGGCACCACAACGAGTGCCAGCAGCAAGACCAGCAGCAGGATTTTTGTGAGTTTCATGGTCTACCCCTTCTCGCCCATTAACCCGGATGGCCGGATCAGCAAAATCAGCAGCATCAGCGCAAATGGAATGGTGGCCGCAACGCTGGACACCTTGAGGGTCATCAAACCGCCCATTTGCTGCGCCCATTCACCGGCACCAAACAGACCGAACACTGACGCCAGGCTGAGGTCCACGCCCACGGCGAAGGATGAAATCAGGCCGATCAACAGCGAGGCCACCATCGCCCCGGCCATTGAGCCCAAACCGCCGACCACCACCACGACAAACACAATCACCCCAAGCTCCAGCGCCATGTTCGGGTTGGTGGTGTAGAAGGCGCCCGCCAGTGCACCGGCCAGCCCGGCAAGGGCCGCGCCGATGCCGAACACCGCCATGAACACCAGCGGCACGTTATGCCCCAGGGCCTCGGCCATTTGTGGACGATGGATTGCTGCGCGCACCACGATGCCGACCCGGGTGCGGGTCAGCAGCAGATAGATCAGGGCAAATACCAGCAGCGAGACAATGCCCATCAGCAGCCGGTAAAACGGATAGTCGGTGCTGAACACCTGGAACGCGGCGAAGTTGAGGAACTCCGGCACCCGGTATTCCACCGAGAAGTTGCCGTAGAACAACTTGATCAGCTCAACAATGATGAACGTCAGGCCAAAGGTCAGCAGCAGTTCGTGGGCGTGCCCGTACTTGTGTACGCGGCGCAGGAAGAAGCGCTCGACAATCACCCCGATCAGCCCCACCAGCACGGTCGAAAGCAGCACCGCGCCGACAAAGCCGACGTATTTTTGCAGGGTGTAGGCCAGGTAGGCGCCCACCATATAAAAGGAGGCATGGGCGAAATTGAGCACGCCCATCATGCCAAAGATCAGCGTCAGGCCAGCAGAAACCATGAACAGCAGCAGGCCGTAGATCACGCCGTTAAGCAGTGAAACTGTGAGGAATTCCATAGGCGACTCCAGCGTTCGCGATGGACAAAAAGGCGTGCCGGGTGGCACGCCAGGCGGCGTCAGTCGGGCCGTTGCATGCGGCAGTCAGCTTGCACCGGCGCTGCGGCTTCATCGGCGCTGAACGACTTGATCGGGACAAAGCCCATGTCGGTGCCGTCAACCTTGTAGCGCGCGTCTTTGGAGACCACCGACACCACGAATGGCATCAGCAGTTGGTGGTCTTCGGCACGCATGCGCACGGCCCCCAGCGGGTTGCTGTCGCTGGCTTTTTCCAGGGCCAGGGCGAAGCTGCGGGTGTTGAGGCGGCCGTCTTCTGCCGGCAAGGTTTTCAGCACATTGCCCACCATCTGCAAGGCGAACACGGTTTGCGGCTCGATATAGGCTGGCAGGTGCCCGGTCTTGGCTTGGTACTCGGTGGCGAACTTCTCGCCCTGCTCGCCTGCGGCTTCAATGTTGAACGGGTGCGAAACGTAATGCCCCAACGCAACATCACCGGCGTTCGCCAGGTTGCCTGGCTGATCGAGGAAGGCGGTGCCAAAGCGCAATTTGAGGCCCGCCGCACGGCTGGCTTTCATCAGCAAGAGCAAGTCGTTGCCCCAGTTACCGGTGAGCACGGTTTCAGCGCCAGAGGCCTGGATACGGGCGATGTAAGGGGCGAAATCCTGGACTTTCTGGGTGTCGTGCAGGCTTTTGCCCACCAACTGATACCCCCCCGCCGCGGCGTTGTCGGTGATGGCTTTTTCCATGTCCTGGCCCCAGCTGTAGTTCTGGTTCATGGAATAGACTTTAGTGCCCAGGGTGCCGGCTTCTTTCATGGCTGCCACCAAGGTTTTGACCCGGATTGGCGCATTGCCGTTGAAGCGGAAGTGGTAGAAGTGGCATTTGCTGCCGGTGAGTTCCAGGGCCTCACCGCCGACGTTGAGGAACACGACTTCCTTGCCCTTGTTGCGCAGGTTGTACTTGCGCACATCTTCTGTGATTTGCCCGGCCGCCACTGACGAGGCGCCCTGAACGATCATTTGTGCGCCGCTGCCAATTGCAGCCTTGAGTTTTTCAGAAGCGCCGGCCGGGGTGCCCTGGCTATCGAATTCGAGCAACTGGATGGGTTCGCCATTCCAGCCACCTTCAGCGTTCAGGCGGTCGATCTGGAAGCGCGTGGCAGCCCGGAACATTTGCCCGGTGGCAGCGGAGGGTCCCGACAGGGTCTCAACCAACGCTACTTTCAAAGGATCAGCGCAGGCGATACCGGCGAGCAGGGTCGTGCCGAAGGTGAGCAGACGCAGCGTGGTCTTTGTGTGCATGGAAGCCTCGTTTTTTATTTTTATGTACGATCTGGTCGAACATCATCATCGACATGTCAGACCAGTTGACGAAAATTACGACAACGCTGCGCCGAAGTCAAAGCACCCACGGGCAAAAAAGTGCATTTATTTCTGATTGATTCACTCAAACACCTTGAAATGTGCAGGCTTGAGCCGATAAAAAATTTCTAAACTTGTAAGACCACAGCCCATTCCTTCACTATTCTCAGCCAATCACTTATGCCCGTACCCGCGCTGCCTCGCGGCAGAGGACTCACAATGAAAAGCGTTAACGTACAAAGCAACCAGCCCTTGCCAATGGAAATCGTCAACTGGCTCAGTGGCGAAATCCACTCCGGGCGGCTGGCCACCGGCGATCAACTGCCCAGCGAACGACAGTTGTGCGAACAGTTTTCGGTCAGCCGGGCGGTGGTGCGCGAAGCCTTGTCGCAACTCAAGTTCGAAGAACTGATCACCACCCAGCAAGGCAAAGGCGCCTTCGTGGCCAAGCGCGGCGAGCGTCACGCCTTCCGCCTCAATGAAGTGTCGCTCAACGAAGAAGACTCCCTGCTGCACATCCTCGAGTTCCTGATCACCATCGAAGTGGGCGCCACGCGCCTTGCAGCGTTGCGCCATACCCCGGAAGACTTGAAGAAAATTCGCCAGGCGTTAGTCGGCATGGAATACGCCATGGTCAACGACCAACTGGGTGATGAAGAGGACTATGCCTTCCACCAGGCGATTGTCGCGGCCACCCATAACCCGCATTTCAAATCGCTGAATGAATACCTCGATCACAGTGTCCGGCGCCTGATTCGCGAGGCCCGCAGCAACACGGCGGCGATCTACAACGAGCTGATCCAGGCGGTGCAGGACGAACACCAGGCCATCTTCCAGGCCATTCAGGCGCGCGATCCGGTGCGGGCGGGCGAAGCCGCCGAACGTCATCTGCGCAATGCTGCCAAACGCATGGACATGTACCTGCAGGACTGATCCTCCTGCAGCACCCTTGACACTGAAAAGGGAAGCCTCCTACCATCCTGTCAGACAACAAAAACAAATGTCAGACAGGTTAATCCTCATGATCACTGGCCAAACGCGTTTGATCGGCATCGTTGCTGATCCGATCGCCCATGTAAAAACCCCGCAAGTCATCAATCAGAGTACGGCCAACCAAGGTTTGGATGTGGTCTGCGTACCCCTGCACGTGCACGCCGAAAACCTGCAAAAGGTGCTGGGTGGCGTTGGCGGCTTCGCCAACCTGCAAGGCCTGGTCGTTACCATCCCGTACAAGGAAAGCATCCTTGAATACTGCGACGACCTGACCGACATCGCCCGCCAGGTCGGTTCGGTGAATGCCATCCGCATCGACCCTGACACCGGGCGCCTCACGGGCGGCAATTTTGATGGCGAAGGCATGCTGGCCGGTCTGCACCAACAGGGGCATACGGTTGCTGGCAAACGCGTGTTGCTGGTGGGCACGGGAGGCGCGGGCAAGTCCATTGCCTGGTCCCTCGCCCAGCAGAAACCTGCACGACTGGCCCTCTACAACCGTTCACCGGCCCGTGCGCAAGCGTTGCTGGAGCGTCTGCAAAAACAGTTTCCCGAGCTCGATCTGGTTATCAGTGACGGCAATGCGCAGGACTACGACGTGGTCATCAACGCCACCTCGCTGGGCCTCAAGGACGATGATCCCCTGCCCCTCGATCCGAACACCTTGCGAGCGGGCGCTTTGGTCTGCGAAGCGGTGATGCGCGCGGACGGCACCGCGCTGCTGGCGGCGGCACGCGAGCGCGGCTGCCGCACTCACCCCGGACAGCACATGATTTACGGGCAGGTGGTGCAGATCTGCCGCTTCCTCGGTGTTGACCTGCAGCCTGAACACGTTGCGCGCATTCTCGGCCACTGACCCCTGCCCTCTCTGGAGACACTGCTCATGTATGACTTCAACAACCGCGTCTTGCTGCTGACCGGCGCCAACGGCGGTATCGGCCGCGAAGTGGCGAAGCTGTTTTATCAATACGGCGCGTCGATGGTGCTGACGGATCTGGACGGTGAAGGGTTGGCTGACTTCGCCCGTACGCTGGACCCACAGGGTGAGCGTGTGGCCACCTTGCGCATGAACGCTGGCGATCCGGATGACTCGGCAAAAGCGGTGCAACTGGCGGTCGAGCGCTTTGGCGGGATTGATTTTCTGGTGCCGTCTGCCGGGCTGTACCAATCACAACCGATTCGCGAAATGACCGACGAGCAATGGCGCCAGACTTTGGGCATCAACCTCGACGGCGTGTTTTACCTGTGCAGCCGCGCCATCCCTGCCCTGCGCGCCAACAGCGCCATCGTTAACCTGACCTCCGTGGCGGCGCACCGAGGCGCGTATTCCAACGCCCACTACGGCAGTTCCAAAGGCGGCCTGTTGAGCCTGACTCGCGCACTGGCCCGTGAATTGGGGCCACAGACGCGGGTGAATGCGGTGTCGCCGGGCATTATCGAAACCCCGATGACACAAAGCCTGATCGCCACCCGTGGCAGCGATTCGGTGGAACAAACCCCGCTCAAACGCCTTGGCCAGCCGAGTGAAATCGCCTCTGTCATCGCCTTTTTGTGCAGTGACGGATCGAGCTTCATGACCGGGGAAGTGCTGCATGTGAATGGCGGGTTGTATATCGCGGGGTGAGGCAATTCTGTTGAACCACAACCCGGCAGGAGTTGCCGCCCCGTCTACGACGCCGCGCTGTCGCGCAGCAAACAGGACAGCGAATATCTTTAGCATCCCCCAATCGGTTCCCTCTCCTTCGGGAGAGGCGTGGTGAGGGGGCTCTTGACTTGAGTACATATCCGTTGCTGCGGCAACGGCCACTTAGGGTTCCGGCCTTACGCCGCGTCACTTTGCAAAAGCGGCAAAGTAACCAAAACGCTTTTGCCCCTACCCCTCGGTGCCTCGCTTTGGCTCGGCATGCCCTCACCACAGGCCTTGCTCCGTAGGCCCGCCGCGATCGGCCATCCATGGCCGTGTCGCGGCTAACCCGGCGTCCTGCCGGGTTACCCACTGCGCAAAACCTGCGTTCGGCCAGCGTGGTTTAATGGGGCCTTTTAGATCAAGATCAAAAGCAAGATCTAGATCAAAAGATCGCGAGCAAGCTCGCTCCTACAAAGCCTTTAAAATCAATCACTTATTTTATGCTTGATAAGAGCGAGCTTGCCTCGCGATCTTTTGATCTTGAAAGGCCTTGCGTCGGCGCACGGCCTCTCGAAGGGGCAGGTAGATCAAGACCAAAAACCCAGTCACAAGCCGGATTAAGATACCGACGAAAACTCCCATCTACCGGTCAGACTGCGGGCCTGGGAGATGTTCCGTACAATGCTGCAAAAACTAGCCAGGACTGGTCAGCGATAAACGTTAATGGCCATTTTTGCGCAACGATCAGGAAGTAAGCGATGAGCAAAATCTACACCGCAGTCACTGCAGCGGCCGACGTTGAAACCACACTCAACTGGCTCGGCGGCCGCTGGAAATTGATCATTCTGTTCCATCTGTTTGGCGGGCAAGTGCAGCGCTATTCAGACCTTGAACGTCTGATTCCGGACATTTCGCAAAAGATGCTGGCCCAACAACTACGGCAACTCGAAGCTGATGGCCTGGTGCATCGTACGGTTTATCCGGTAGTGCCACCCAAGGTCGAATACCGATTGACGGAATGGGGCCAGAGCCTCTGCCCAGTATTGGACGGCCTGCTCAAATGGCAGACCGCCAAACCAGCGACCTAAACAGTCGGCACAGTGCCGCCATCTATCACGTATTCAGTTCCACTGATCGACGCCGCCCGAGGCGAGACTAAAAAGGTAATCAAGTCAGCGACCTCCGCTGGTTTGGCGGGCCGCCCGAGAGGAATACCGCCGAGTGCCTGCATGATGATCTGCTTTCCACCTTCATAATCTGTACCTGCCTGTTGCGCCAGACGCTGCGCCAACGCCACGGCAGCATCCGTCTCAACCCAGCCTGGGGAGACCCGCACGACCCGAACCCCCTTGGGCGTTACCTCTTTCGACAGACTTTTGCTGTAGGTCGCCAATGCTGCCTTGGCGGCGGCATACGCCGTGGTCGATTCTGGCAATGGCAACTCCCGCTGGATCGACGTGACATGAATGATAACCCCGGCCCCGCGTTCAAGCATTCCCGGCAATAGTGCGCGATCTACCCGCACCGCAGCCATCAGGTTAAGGCCCAGGGCATCCTCCCACTGCTCATCGTCAAGCACTGCAAAACCACCCCCTGGCGCGCTTGAGCCGCCTAGAACATTGACGATGATATCAACGCCGCCGAACCGTTTTTTAACCTCATCGGTAGCACTCGCGCAACCTGGCGCGGTGCCCAAGTCGGCAGCGATAAAATGCACGCCGTCCGGAATCGAACGCCCTGACGAACGTGCGACCGAAATCACCTGTACACCTTGTTCGAGCAATGCCGACACTACGGCAGCACCGATGCCTTGGGTGCCGCCAGTCACCACTGCGCGAAGACCTTCAAGTCCAAGATCAAAGCTCATACCAAAATCTCCAGCGAAGCCGACTGGGTGCAGGTACAACCTTCGTCGTTCATCACGACGGCGGCGGCCAAGTAACGGGTGATGGGTTGGGGGAACATAAGGGGCATGAACGTATTCCTGAGGGACGGTTGTGGCCCCCAAGATAGGAGTGCTGCAGACAGGCCACAAGAACGCACAAAAAGGTAATGGACTAACCAAAAAGTCAGGGTGCGGATTCAGAGGGCTACAGGCCTGGGCAAGCAACTGTCGAAATCCACAAAACAGGTTTAGGCGGGTGCGGATGTCCGCAAAGGATCGCCAATAGAGCAGGACAGACTTCCGAAAAAAGCACTCCACCTGTGGTTACACAGCGTTATCACGTCAGCCCCCGCAAGGCATATGACTGACGGGGACTGAGAGGGTTAAAGACCTAATTGCGTACGAACAGCTTGGCCATATCCTGCAATAAACGCTCATCTTCACCCGCCGCTGCAATCACTTGCAGGCCCACGGGCAGGCCTCTCACCTGCCCTGCTGGCAGGCTGATTGCGGGCAGGCCGGTGAGGTTCCAGGGGCTGGTGTAGCTGAGCACGGCGGCGCGGACGTCGATGAGTTGCTCGCCCACGGGTGTCTCCCGTGCGTTCACTGGCGGGGCGATGATCGGTACGCAGGGCGAAACCAGCAGGTCATAGTCTTCGAATAACCGCGCCATATGCGCTTGATACTGCTGCTGGGCCCGCTGCGCGCGAATGTATTGCCAGCCGCGAACTTCTTGCGACAGTTCAAGGCGCTCGCGCACTTCTTGGTCGAACAATTGCGGCGCCTCTTGCATGCGCTCGGCATGCACGTCGTAGGCCTCGGCGCGTTGCAGTATCAGCAGGGTTTCTTTCATGCCGGCAGCCATGGCGGCCAATTCCGTCACTTCGTGCAATGTATCGCCAAACACCTGCTTGGCCGCCTGGTAAACCTGTTGATCCACTTCGGCGTCGACCGGGCCGAAGCTGCCCGAGCGGATCCAGCCAACCCGTACTGCACGTGGTTCAGTGGCTGTCGCGGCGCATGCCTTGCCCGATAACACTTCGAACAGCAGGCGCGCGTCTTCAACCGAGTTGGCAATCGGCCCGGCGTGGTCGAGGCTGGACGACAGCGGGAATACGCCTTCCAGTGGCACGGCAGCATAGGACGGTTTGAAGCCGACCACACCGCACAACGCCGCCGGAATCCGGATCGAGCCGCCGGTGTCCGTGCCCAAGGCCAGCGGCACCATGCCGCTGGCCACGGCCGCCGCGCTGCCCGCGCTGGAGCCGCCCGTGATGCAATCCGGGGCCCACGGGTTGCGGGCCGCGCCCTGTAGCGAGCGGTCGCCCGTCGGGCCGTAGGCGAATTCATGGGTCAAGGTTTTGCCGACAATCACTGCACCCGCCTCGCGCAAACGCTGCACACACACGGCATCACGGCGCGGCCTGAAGCCTTCGAAATGCGCCGAGCCATAAGTGCTGACGTAGTCCAACGTGTCGATGTTGTCTTTGACCGCCACGGGTATGCCGTGCAGCGGCCCCAAGTCCTGGCCTTGGGCCAACAGGTCATCGGCCTTGCGCGCCTGGGCCAGAGCAACCGGTGCATCCACTTGAACGAAGGCGTTCAGGGTCGGGTTCAGCCGCTCGATGCTGTCGAGAGCGGCCTGGGTCAGTTCAACGCTGGTCAAACTGCCGTCGCGCAGGCGTTCAGCCAGCTCGACGACCGATCGACCGAAAAAATAGCCAGCATGGGCAGGTAGTACCGGGCTCATACAAACACCTCAATCAAACAGCAGCAGGAAGGGGGGAAGCAGCCGGACGGCCGCCTGGGCGCACCATCAACATGGCGCTCATGCCCAACGCGGTCGCCACGGCGGCGGCCACGAACATCGACGAATAGCCGTAGCGAACGGTCAGGTAGCCGGTCAGCATCGGGGCAATGAACGAAGCGGTGTTGGCAATAAAGTGGGTCATGCCACTGTAGGCACCGACGCGGTTGGAGGGCGCAGTGTCGATGACCACGGCCCAGTACACCGAGTTAGGCAGCGCATTGAGGGCGTTGGCCAGGGTCATCAGGGCAATCACGCCCCAGACGGTTTGGGCCTGCGAAACCATGATGAAGCACAGTGTGGTCAACAGCAGGCAAGTCGCGGCCAGCCAGCTGCGGGCGACTTTCAGGTTGCCGGTACGGCGCAGCAGCAGGTCGGATATTTTGCCGCCCAGCAGCACGGTAAAGCAGGCACCGGTCCACGGGATCATGCCCATGTACCACAGCGAGGACAGGTTGTAGTGGAACTCGTCCTGGAGGTATTTGGGGGTCCAGGTCAGCAGCAGGAAGGTTACGTAGACAAACGAGAAGTAGCCGACCGCGTTGAGCAGCAGGTCCTTGTTTTTGAAGAAGTGCCAGACCGGTGTCAGCGTGGTGGTTGGCGTCGAGGCATTGACCGCTTCGGCGCGCTCTTTGCGCAGGTAGTCCAGTTCCGCCTTGGACACTCGCGGGTTTTCATCGGGGGTGTTGGTGAAGCGCGTCATGAAGAAAATCAACAGCGCCAGGCTGATCACACCCAAGATCACGAACATGCTGCGCCAGTCGCCGGTCAGGGTTTGCAGGCCTACCGCAATCGGCGCGGTCAACAGAGCGCCCAGCGGCGTGCTGAGTAAACCCACCGACACCACAAAACCGCGCTCTTTAGGGGTCGCCCAGTTCGCCACGCTCTTGTTGATGACCGAGTACGCCGGGCCTTCAGCGAAACCGAACATCACCCGGATGGTGGCGAAACCGGCCATTGCCGAGCCGCCCAGAAATGCCAGACCGAAGTCACCGGCAAAAGCGGTTGCGATTTCAAAGATCGACCAGGTGGCACCGGCGATCAGCCAGATACGCTTGGCGCCAAAACGGTCAGCCAGAATGCCGCCGATCAACGCCCCCAAAATGTAACCGTAACCGAAGTAACCCAGCACCTTGCCCCAGTCGGCTTTGTCGAAACCGTACTCGGGAAGGATGCTCGCCGATGCGTAGGCAATGGCGCCGCGGTCAATGTAATTGAGCAACGCCATCAGCATGATCAAGAAGAAAATCTGATAGCGGAAGGAAGGGATAGCTGGGTTGTTCATAGGTATCTGACTCTTCAAATGATGGCAGAAGTCAAAAAGTCGGCCGCTTCCGGCGTATTTTTATTTTTTTACCCAAACGTTTGGGTTGACGAAATGTAGAGCGAGTAAAAATTTTAGTCAAACGTTTGGGTAAAAATTTTGTCCGGCCGAAAATCGCCCGTTCAGGTAGAATTCGCGCGCTCATAACAGACAGCAGGAAACCCCTCGAACATGCCGAACCCAGCCCGCCCCGCCACCCTCAAGTCCATGGCGACTGCACTTGGCGTGCATGTGTCCACCGTGTCCAGGGTGCTCAACGGCGACCCGGCGGGCGTCGAACGGGCAGCATCGGCCGAGGTGATTGAGCGTATTCGCGCATTGGCAAAAGAGCTGGATTATCGACCGAACACGCAGGCATCTAACCTGAAATTGCGTAAAAGTGAGGAAATCTGCGTACTGATGCCGCGCATCACCGACCTGGTGATGGCGACCATTTACGACAGCATCGACAGCAGCGCTGAACAGGCGGGCTACCTCACGTTCGTGTCCAACACCGACGACCAGCCCCTGCGCCAGATGCAACGTGCCGAACACGCCTTGCGCCGCTCGGTGGCCGGGCTGATCGTGGCTGACTCCCACGTGGGAGAAACCCAGCCACTGTTTGAGTTATTAACCCGCAAACACATCCCCTACGTGCTGGTCAGCCGCCAGATAGCCGGGCAAGTCGCGTCGTGCAGTAATGATGAGCTGGGCGGCTGGTTGGCGGCGGAGCATTTGTACACCCTGGGCTGGCGCGACGTCGCGATTCTGGCAGGCGAACGCCACGCCTCAACCGGCGCCGATCGCACGCGCGGCTTCACCCGCTACTTTCGCGAACAGGGCATCACCTTGCGCCCGGAATGGACCCTCAACGGCCCCTTTGACAGCCTGACCGGGCACCAGCAAGGTGAGCATCTGCTGGGGCTGAACCCGCGCCCTCAAGCGTTTTTCGCGGTCAACGACTTCCTCGCCATCGGCCTGATGGGCGCTGCACGGGACAAAGGCCTGCTGCCGGGCAAAGACATCGCCGTGGTCGGTTTCAACGACATCGCCCTCGCCCACGAACTCACCGTGCCACTGACCAGCGTGCGCTTACCACTGGCCGAAATGGGCCAGCAGGCGGTGGAGTTATTGCTGAAACGGATCAAGGGCGAAGCCGTTGAATCGATTGTGCTGACCCCACAACTGCAAGTGCGGGCCAGTTCTACAGTGTTGCCCAAGCCGCTGTAATCCGTTCAGTCCCCCCTCGGTAGGAGGGGCCGCCCCGTCTTCGACGCCGCGCTGTCGCGCAGCAAACAGGCCGCCGAGTATCTTCAGCATCCCCCAATCGGTTCCCTCTCCTTCGGGAGAGGCGTGGTGAGGGGGCTCTTGACTTGAGTACATATCCGTTGCTGCGGCAACGGCCACTTAGGGTTCCGGCCTTACGCCGCGTCACTTTGCAAAAGCGGCAAAGTAACCAAAACGCTTTTGCCCCTACCCCTCGTGCCTCGCTTTGGCTCGGCATGCCCTCACCACAGGCCTTGCTCCGTAGGCCCGCCGCGATCGGCCATCCATGGCCGTGTCGCGGCTAACCCGGCGTCCTGCCGGGTTAACCACTGCGCAAAACCTGCGTTCGGCCAGCGTGGTTTAATGGGGCCTTTTAGATCAAGATCAAAAGCAAGATCTAGATCAAAAGATCGCGAGCAAGCTCGCTACTACAAAGCCTTTAAAATCAATCACTTATATTATGTTTGATAAGAGCTGCCGCAGGCTGCGATCTTTTGATTTTTTAAAAGATCGCAGCCTGCGGCAGCTCCTACGAAAGGGGGCAGATCATGTAGTAACTACGCATGTCGAAAGCCAGTTTAATTCCCCTCTTATGTAGTCCCGTTTGATATGTAACAACCTAGACAAGGCAACGGACTACACACCAAGCGGACACAACCGACATACACCCACACTGATAAATCCTCTTACTAAAGACCCGCAAACCAGCGGGTCATAACAATAAAAAGAGGTGTCAGCCATGAACGAAGCGGTCAGTGCGGTGCGCGTTGCGGTTGTGCAATTCGATCCGCAGGTGGGCATTCAACATAGCCAGGCCAATCTGGAGCACAGCCTTGAATTGGCCCGCGAGGCGGCCATTAACGGGGCAAATCTTATTGTGCTGCCGGAGTTGGCCAACACCGGGTATTTGTTCGGCACTCGCCAGGAAGCCTTCCTGCATGCCGAGTTGATTCCCGAGGGTCCGAGCATGCAGGCCTGGCTCGATTTTGCCCGAAAGCATCAGGTGTATCTGGCCGCAGGACTGGCGGAACGGGACGGTGTGCAGTTGTTCGACAGCGCGGTGCTGGTGGGCCCGGGCGGTTTTATTGGCAAGTACCGCAAGGCCCATTTATGGAACCGCGAGAAGCTCTGGTTTACTCCCGGCAATCTGGGGTTTCCGGTGTTTGACACACCCATTGGCCGCATCGGCCTGCTGATTTGCTGGGACATCTGGTTTCCCGAAGTACCGCGCCTGTTGAGCCTGCAAGGCGCCGACATTATCTGCAGTCTGAACAACTGGATCTGGACGCCACCGCCTCTGTTCGATGACAGCGGAAAATGCATGGCCTCGTACCTGACGATGACCGCTGCTCATGCCAACAACGTGTTTATTGCCGCCGCCAACCGCATCGGTGAGGAACAAGGCGAACGCTATCTGGGCTGCTCGCTGATTACCGGGACCAATGGCTGGCCCATCGGCAAGGTGGCCTCAGCAGATGAGCAGACCATTCTCTATGCCGATATTGATCTGACCAGCGCACGCAGCGCGCCGATCTGGAACAGTTTGAACGACCTGCATCGCGACCGCCGGGTCGATGTGTATGAGTCGATGCTCGGCTATACCGACCACCCTCTCCTTCCACGCTGATGAGGACGCCATCATGTCGTCTTTATCACCAAGAGCGTCTTCCACTGCGTCAGTGCGTTACCTGGTTTTACTTGTAGCCAGCGCGCTGCTAATCATTATTTTGATGGGGGGTTTATCGTGGTTCTACTCAGCATCGGCAACCGGTTACTGGCCCGGATATGCCGATATGATGGGCGACTGGCCTTCACCGCTGGCCTGGCTGCGTTGGGTGATCGGCGATATCAGCGAAGTCGCTTTTTACAAGCACGAGTTCGCCTCGTTGGGGTTATTGCTTGGGGGTGCCCTGGGGTATTGGGCCAGTCGGTACG
Organism: Pseudomonas helleri; assembly: GCF_045830615.1. NCBI lineage: Bacteria > Pseudomonadati > Pseudomonadota > Gammaproteobacteria > Pseudomonadales > Pseudomonadaceae > Pseudomonas > Pseudomonas helleri. The sequence continues at coordinate 3,366,535 of NZ_CP174501.1, forward strand.
CCAAAACGTGGCAAGGGTTTAGCATCAGCTATGGCACGGGACTGTGGCCCTGGCTGGTCACCAGTTCACTGCTGGGGTTGGCGCTGAGCAATGCATTGTGGGGCTGGACGTTGACTGCCGACACCTGGCAGCCAACGTTTGCCGCCTTTGTGTCCCTGCCCGCCGCGATGGTGTTGCTGTTTGGTGGCGGCTGGAAAGTCACCCTCAACGGAGCGGTTCTCGGGGCCCTGCTGGTCACACCTTGTTGCCTGCTGATGGTTAACTTCGTCTGCCTGCCGTTGGGGTTGCCCGTCGTGATTGGCAATGTACTGGGGATGGCGCTGGGCAGTGCGCTGGCTTTTGGCTTGTGCCGGTGTGTGCCCGTACTGGTCAAAAGCCAGGTCGAACCCATCGTTGAGAAGCCCGCCGCCAGGCCCAAGCCTGACTACGGGGTAATCTGGACGTTACGCCGGGTATTGGCAGACTTTTCCGAAGCGCCTTTTTTTGGCAATGAATGGGCCAGCCTGGGAATGTTGGCTGGCGTTTTACTGGCCTATGCATTGAACCCGCTGAGCCCTGCTTATGGTTCAGGCTTGCTGCTGCATTTGGTTACAGCACAGGCATTCACCTCGTTAGTGGGCGTGATTATTTGGCGCAGCCAATGGCAGAAACTCGGCTGGTACCCCACGTATGTGCCGCTGGTGTCAGTGGTTCCGGCGGCGGTGCTGACCTACGGCGCCAGCGCGACGGTGATGATCGCCAGCGCTGTGCTGGGGGCTCTGGTCGCCCCGCCTTTGGCCCACGCCATTGCCCGGCGGTTGCCCCAGTACATGCACCCTTACATTGGCAATGTGTTGTCGATGGCGATCAGCACGCTGCTGATTGTGCCGGTGATTGGTTATTTCATCCCGTAGGAGAGGCCGCGATCTCTTAGATCAAAAGCCAGATAAAGATCAAAAGATCGCGAGCAAGCTCGCTCCTACACAGTGAACTCCCTCCCCTCTGCGCCCATCCGGGCGCATCCTCATATAACTAAAAGATATTTCATATTCGATACATATATTGGATTGTTCCTAGGGAAATGCTTTTAATCGCGGCCCCAACGTCTTGTGTTTGCTGATGTTTCAGCGACTTCTGTTTCGGTACTTTTTATGAACGCGTCTGCCGCTGTGGCGCCTGATCCGCTGATTCGTGTGCGCGCTTTGAGTAAATCGTTCGGGGCCAACCGTGCCCTGGACCATGTGGACTTGCAGATTTACCCCGCCGAAGTCGTGGCGTTGTTGGGTGCCAATGGCGCGGGCAAATCGACGCTGGTGAAGATCCTCGCCGGTAGTCAGTCCCATGATGCGGGCGAGCTGTTGGTTGACGGGCAGTTGCAGCGTTTCAATTCGCCACTGGCGGCGCGTGAGGTCGGGATTGTGGCGGTGCATCAGCACGTCAATGACGCGATTGCGCCGGGTTTGAGCGTGGCGGAAAACCTGCTGCTGGATGAGTTGTGCCAGCCCGGTGCCGGTTTCTGGCTGGGGCGCAAACGCGTGTTGCAACGTGCCTCGGTAATCGCTGCCGGGCTGGGGCTAGATCTACCGCTGGAGCAGCCGATTGAACACCTCGGCCAGGCGGAACGCCAATTGGTGGTGTTGGCCCGGGCTTTTGCCTTGCAGCCCCGTTTGTTGATTCTGGATGAGCCGACTGCCGCCCTTTCGGACACCGAAGCGCAACGTTTATTTGCCCTGGTCGATACCTTGCGCGAGCGCGGGGTGGCGATTGTTTATATCTCCCATCGCTTGTCCGATTTGCAGCGTCTGGCGGATCGCGCCGTGGTGTTGCGTGACGGCAGGCTGGCCGGTGAATTTGCTGCCGATCAACTCACCGAGGCGGTGTACGCCATGCTCGGTGAAGCGCCGGACACCCGGCCTTTTGAGCCGCGTGAGGCGGGCCGCAAGGTGTTGAGTTTGCGCGCAGCGAAGGTCACGGCGAACTCCGCTGAGTTTGATTTAAACCTGCACGAAGGTCAGGTGGTGGCGCTCACCGGGCTATTGGGTGCGGGCAAAAGTGAAATTGCCGAGGTGCTGTTCGGTTTGCGTCGCCCGGCTGCCGGAACGCTGCACGTGGAAGGTGTTGCCGGGCTGTTCAATTCGCCAGAGCACGCAGTTAAAGCCGGGGTGTTTTACGCCGCCGAAGACCGCGCCAGCCATTCGTTGATTCCTGGCTTTTCGTTGCGCAAAACCCTGACCCTGCCCTTTTTGCAGCGTTTCACCCGCTACGGATTTATCAACACCCGGCTGGAGGCGCAGGCGGTAGAAGACGCCGTGACCGCGCTGGGTGTGAAGACCGCCGGGATCGAATTGCCCATGGAGACGCTGTCTGGCGGTAACCAGCAGAAAGTCGTGCTGGGCCGCTGGCTGCTGGGCAACGGCCGTGTGCTGATGCTCGATGAACCGTTCCAGGGTGTGGATGTGCGCGCCCGTCGCGAGATTGGCCATTTGCTGCGTAACAGCTGCGAAGGCCGGGCCACGCTGGTGATTTGCACTGACGTTGACGAGGCCCTGGAGATCGCCGACAGAATTTTGGTGGTGCGTGATTTTGCCGTGGTCGCTGACTACGCCCGAGCCGGGCTGAACCGCGCCATGCTGGTGGCGCAATTGGTGGGCAGTGACGTTCCATCCCCTATCCCTTGCTCTTCCCCTTTAAACCGTACCGCAACGCCCGGGAGTAGTGCGCGTGGCTGATTTGATTTCCTCTTTGCCGGGCAGTGCCCCCAAGCCCAAGCGCGTGCTGGATGCGTTGATCCGTTATGGCCTGCTGCTGGTGCTGGCCGCCGTGGTGGTGTTTTTCAGCATTGCCGAACCGGCCTTTTTGCGGGTCAACAACCTGTTCATCATTTTGCAGTCGGTGTCCATCGTCGCCTTGCTGGCCCTTGGCGTGACCTTGACCATGGCCGTGGGCGGCCTCGATTTGTCCATCGGCGCGGTGGCGGCGATGAGCCTGATGATCGCCAGCTACGTGATGGTGGTGCTGGGCTGGGGCGCCGTACCGGCGGTGTTGATCAGCCTGTCGGGCGGGGCTTTGGTCGGTCTTTTTAACGGCTGGCTGATCGTCAAAATGCGCGTGCCGGACATTCTCGCCACCTTGGGCAGCATGTTTTTGGTGATCGGTGTGCAACTGATTCCCACCGGCGGGCGCTCGATTGCGGTAGGCATGACGCTACCCAACGGAGAAGAAACCGAAGGCGTGTTCAGTGCGGCTTTTCTGGCGCTGGGGCGCGGTCGGTTGTGGGACACGGTGCCGGTTCCGGTGCTGGTAACCGCTGTCGCAGCGCTGGCCGTGTGGCTGTTTCTGGAGCGGGCGCGCATCGGCCGGTTGTTTTATGCCATCGGCGGCAACGAGCAAGCGGCGCACCTGGCGGGCGCTCCGGTGCATCGCTACAAACTGCTGGCGTACGTGCTGTCGTCCTTGCTGGCGTCAGTGGGCGGTTTGCTGCTGGCGGCGCGGCTGGGGCGCGGCGATGTCAGCTCCGGCAACGGGCTGGTGCTGGATGCACTGGGCGCGGCGCTGATTGGTTTTGCCGTGCTGGGCGCGAAGAAACCCAACGCGTTTGGCACGTTGATAGGCGCCTTACTGGTGGCCACCTTGCTCAATGGATTGACGATGCTCAACGCACCCTATTACGCCCAAGATTTCGTCAAAGGACTGGTGTTGGTGCTGGCGCTGATTTTCACCTTTGGTGTCGGACAGCGCGTGCGCTGATCTGGACGCCCTTACTTGCAAGGATCACCTATGTACACATCCATCAAAAGCGCCATTCGCCATGCTCTGGCCGGTGCGCTGCTGTCAGGCGCGGCTTTGGGCGTACAGGCAGCCGGCTTGCCGGGCGCCCCCGCGCCCTTCGACAAAGGCAATGTGCAGATTGCCATGGTCGGTTATCTGTTTTCCGGCGACTTCCCCGAGGCGTATCTGCAAGGCGTCGAGAAACAGACCAAAGCTCTGGGTGCGACGTTGCGGATTTTCGATGCGCGGCAACAGGCAGCCAGTCAGCGCGAGATGATCGAGCAGGCGATTGATCTGGGGGTCGACGGCATCATCGTGCAATTGGGCCTGGCCGAAACCCTCAAGGACTCGATCGACAAAGCCGTGGCCAAAGGCATCAAGGTGGTGACCTTTGACGTCGACCTGAACAACCCGAACGTGACTCAGGTCGAGCAGGACCACCACGCACTGGCGCGTTTGGCGCTGGAGCAGGCAGTCAAAGACAACGGCACGAAGTTCGATGCCGGGTATGTGTACATCAGCGGCTTTACCCCGATGGAGTTGCGCAACGAGATCTGGACTCAGGTCAAGGCGGCCAATCCGGGCATCGTCGAGAAGGCCCGTTTTGGCACGCTCAACCCGCCAATTGCCAACTCGGTCGCCGACCAGGCCAGTGCCGTGTTGCGTGCCAATCCGGGCATCAGCGTGATTTTCGCGCCATTTGACGAGTTCGCCAAAGGCGCAAAAATTGCCGTTGACGAGGCGGGCCTGAGTTCCAAGGTGAAAATCTACAGCGCCGACATTTCCACGGCTGACATACAGATCATGAAAGAACCTGACAGCGCCTGGGTGGCGACCGCAGCGGTCAACCCGCAAGTGGCCGGGGCAATCAGTGTTCGTAGCCTGGCAATGCTGATTGCCGGCGAGAATCCGGGGCAAAAAGTATTGGTCCCGCCAACGCTGATTACCCGTCAGCAGTTGCTGGACCTTGATGTGAAGAACGTTCGCGATCTGGCGCAGAAACTACCTGCGTTTGGGGACACATCAGGGATTGCCACGGCGTCCTGGATACCGCTGGCCAAGTAACACGTTTCGCACTCAACCAACACTCAATAACAACGATAGAGCAGTACTGCCGCGACGCTAATGCCGAAAACGCAAGTTCTCGGCAACGGGCGAGTATTAGCTGCAGTTCAGGAGTTGCATATGCATAACCGTTCACTTTCTTTACTGGCTGCAGTGATTTCAACCTTTACCTTGTTGCCCGCCTACGCCGACGATCCGGCACCCGGCGCCGACAGCAGCGAGCGTCTGGACACGGTGCTGGTCACCGGTACACGCGGCAAGGCCCGCACCGTGCTGGACTCGCCGGTCCCGGTGGATGTGCTGACCGCTGCCGATCTCAAGTCGGCCGGTGCCAACAGCGGCGAGCTGGGCCAGGCGCTACAGACCTTGCTGCCCTCGTTCAACTTTCCGCGCCAGTCCAACTCTGGCGGTGCTGACCACGTGCGGGCCGCGCAATTGCGTGGCATGAGCCCCGATCAGGTGCTGGTGCTGGTCAACGGCAAACGTCGGCACACTTCGGCGGTGGTTAACGACTCGTCGAAGATCGGTCGCGGTACGGCGCCGGTGGACTTCAACTCGATCCCGATCAGCGCCATCAAACGTATTGAAGTGCTGCGCGACGGCGCGGGCGCCCAATACGGTTCCGACGCGATTGCCGGGGTGATCAACATCATTCTCGATGACGCCCCGGAAGGCGGTGAAGTGTCCACCACGTATGGCGTTTATCACACCCGTGAAAACGCCATCGGCAAGCGCATCACAGACGGCCAGAGCAGCCAGACTTCGGCCAAGATCGGCACCCGCCTGGGTGAAGACGGCGGGTTTATCCGCGTGGGCACCGAATACAAGGACCGCAATCCGACCAACCGCGCCGGTTATGACGGTTTCGCTGACACACCGGGGCAACGCAACTTCGCCATGGGCGATGGTCTGGCGCGGGATGTGAACGTGTGGTTCAACTCGGAACTGCCTGTTGGCGACAGCAAGGCCTACTCATTCGGCACCTACAACGAGCGCCATACCACCGGCTCGGATTTTTACCGCGAAGCCTATGAACACCCGGAGTTTTACCCCAACGGCTACCTCCCCCAGTCCCTTGGCGACAACAAAGACTTGTCTTTGACCGCAGGTTTTAAAGGCATGCTCGATGACGACTGGGACTACGACAGCAGCCTCACCCACGGGCGCAATCGCTTCGATGGCTCAACCCAGCGCACCTTCAACCCCAGCCTCGGAGCTGATTCGCCAACCCGCTTTAACACCGGCGACTATGAGTTCCGCCAGACCACCGCCAACCTGGACTTGAGTCGCGAGGTGCGCTTTGCCGATCGCTCGTTCGTGCTGGCCGTGGGCGGTGAATACCGTTACGAAAACTACCTGACGTTTGCCGGTGACCAGGCCTCTTACTTCGGTAACGGTGCCGACGGCGCCAACGGCCTGCGCCCAAGCGAAGAGGTGAACCTGGACCGCAATGTGTTCGGTACGTACGCCGAGTTGTCCGGCGACCTCACCGACCGTTTGTTTGTCGACGTGGCCACACGTTTTGAGCATTACGACGACGCGGGCAGCAAACTCACCGGCAAGCTGAGTGGGCGCTATCGCCTGACAGACCAACTGGCTTTGCGAGGTGCGGTGTCGAACAACTTCCGCGCGCCGTCGCTGGCACAGGTCGGGTTCCAGAACACCACCACTAACTACGGTGACAACGGCGTGCTGACCGACATCCGCACGTTGCCGGTCAACAGCCCGATCGCCCGCGCCCTGGGTGCCCAGAAGCTCGACCCGGAAACCTCGAAAAACTTCAGCCTCGGCCTCACCGCTCAGCTCAACGACCGCTTTGATGCGTCGCTGGACGTGTTCCATATCGCCGTCAAAGACCGCATCACCCTGTCTCAACGGATTGGCAGTGACGCGCTGGAGCAGTACATCAACGACAACTTTGGTGTGCCGGGCGTGCATGACGTGAGCTTCTTCACCAACGCCGCCGACACCAGCACCAACGGTGCCGAGTTGGTGCTCAACTACCACCAGCCGCTGTTCGACGGCGTGTGGGGCGTAACCGGTGCCTACACCTACAACCACACCAAAGTCACCAAAACCCGTGGCACACCTTCGCAGTTGTCGGGGCTGGGCATCGGCAGCGATGCGCTGGTGGGTGTCGAGGAACGCAACACCTTGACCGACGCGGCGCCCAAGGACCGCATCGTGCTGTCGACCAACTGGGCCAACCAGCACTGGGGCCTGATGAGCCGCCTGACGCGTCAGGGCAAAACCACCCGCGTGTTCGATTTTGGCGACTCCTGGCCGACGCAAACCTACGGGGCGGTTTGGCAACTGGATGCTGAAGCGCAATACAAATTCACCCCGGCGTTCGACATCGCGGTGGGTGGCACCAACCTGACCGACAAATACCCGGACCGCTCCAACTCGCAAATCAACTACGGGGGCAACCTGCCGTATGACGTGCTGTCGCCGATCGGCACCAACGGCGCGTACTACTACACCCGCCTTACTTACGCGTTTTAAATGTTCTGTGTAGGAGCGAGCTTGCCTCGCGATCTTTTAAAACGTCAAAAGATCGCGAGACGAGCTCGCTCCTACAGGGGGGATTCGGGTTTTTGGGGAACACTTTTATGAGCGAAGACGTATCTGCCATTGCCGGTATTCAGCGCCATTTGCCGGTTTTCCAGGCATTGCTGGTCACCCTCGGCATGGTGATTACCACCGATATTTTGAAAACCGCCCCTACGGTCGCGCTCAATGTGGGCAGCGACCATTTTTATTGGGTGTGGATACTCGGCGGGCTGCTGTCGATGGCGGGCGCCTTGTGCTTTGCAGAGATGGCCACGGCGTTTCCGCACCCCGGCGGCGACTACCATTTTTTGCGTCTGGCCTATGGCGAGCGTGTGGGGATGCTGTTTGCCTGGTCGCGTTTTTCGGTCATGCACACCGGCTGGATCGCGCTTTCAGCCTTTATGTTTGCCGATTACGTCAACGCGGTTCTGCCGCTCGGGCCTTATGGTTCCGGGCTGTTTGCCGCCGGGGTGATCATCGCCCTGGTGCTGTTGAATCTGCTCGGCCGTGAGATCGGCTTTCTGACCCAGACAGCCTTGGTGGTGTTGCTCGCCCTGGGGTTTCTGAGCATTGCGGCAGCAGGTGGCTGGCTGGCCTGGCAAGATTTTGTACCCGAGGTGCCGCAAGTGCTGGCGGTGCCTGAGCAAACCGGTTTTGCCGGTTTTTCTGCGGCAATGATTTTTGTTTTTCTGGCCTTTGGTGGCTGGAGCGATGCGGCCACGTTGTCGGCTGAGGTGCGTGATGGGCGGCGTGGCATGTTCATCGCCATGCTCGGCGCGCTGAGCCTGCTGCTGGCTATTTATCTGGCCTTGAACTGGGCCTTTATTCAGGGCCTGGGCTACGAGGGGCTGGCGGCCAGCGAGGCGCCGGGGGTCGAGCTGCTGAATAGGGCATTTGGTGCACCCGGTGTCGGCCTGATTCTGCTGGTGGTGGGTATTTCAGCGATTGCCAGTATCAACTCAACCCTGCTGGTGGGTGCCCGCACAACGTTCGCAGCGGCGCGGCAAGTGCCGCAATTGAGCGGCCTCGCCGTGTGGGACAAACGCCATGGCGTGCCACGTCGGGCGTTGCTGGCGATTGGCGCCGTGTCGCTGTTGTTGGTGCTATTTGGCAGCTTTTCGCAAAGCGGTTTTAACACCATGGTGGAATACCTGACCCCGGTGTACTGGCTGTTTCTGAGCCTGAGCACCCTGGCCCTGTTGATCTTGCGGCACAAGTATCCCGATGCGCCAAGACCGGTCAAAGTGCCTTTATACCCGGTGCTGCCGCTGCTGTTTTTCTCGCTATGCCTGTACATGCTGTATTCCAGCGTGGTGTTCGTCGGTTACGGCGCACTGCTGGGGATTGCCGTACTGGTACTGGGCGCGATTTTGCTGGCGTTGATGGGCAACACCAGCATCAAGCCGTCATCGACTGAGGAGCTGTTATGAAGAAGTGGGGCGTGTTTGCGCTGCTGCTGGTGGTTGCCGCCGTGGTCGCCGTGGGCGTCACGCGAGACAAAAAAACGCTGGCGGGCGACCTTGATGGCCGCGCCATGGTGCGCAGTGAGCTGTACTTTGCTGCGGTGGACCCGCAGGCGTGGGATGAGTTTTTGTCTGCCGAGGTAACGCCACGCTTCCCGGATGGCCTGAGCTGGTACAAGGTCAACGGGCAATGGCGCGGGCCGTCCGGCAAGCCGGAAAAGCTGGCGTCGCGCATCATGATCCTGATCCATGCCGACAACAGCGCCAACCGCGAAGCGCTGGCCACCATCGGCCAGATGTTCCAGGAACGCTTCGGCTATGCCGTGCTGCAAGTGGTCAATCCGGTCCGGGCAAGCGACCCGGACTGGACAGCCGAACGTCTGGACGACAATCGGCAACTTTCACACTAGAACGACACCTGCGCCGGTTGTGACAGGCGCAGCACAGACAGATCGCCGGTGATGCGCTTCCAGGCCAGGCGAATGGCTTCGATGTCCTGCTCATGCTGCGCGTTGCCTTCGTGCAGGATGACGATCACCTTGGTGCTCAGCCGCTCCGGCTCGGGGGCGCCGTGGTCGCGCCATTGGCCGTAGGCTTCGAGCACGCTGAAGCCGTCCGGAAAGCGTGGCGTGACCTCCTTGTCCAAAAACTCTGTCCAGCGCTGCGGGCTGATGACATCAGCGCCGCTGCCGCCCAGCGACCCCAATGAGAAATACAGCTCCGTGCGCAGCCATTGCGCCTGGGCGGGTCGCGTCGGGTCGCCGTGCAGTGATGAACTGGCCGGGTCTTTGGTGTGTACAGCAGCGGGCGGTGCACTGGCACAACCGGCAAGCGCCAGAAACAGTGCAGCGAACAGAAAACGTGACGGCATGAAGCGACCTGCAATCTTTGTGAGTGGGGGTGGAAAGGCCGACACTATAGAGGGCGTTTTGACGGCTCATCCAAGACTAAAAACAGCTTTTTAAATAGCTTAAAGGCATAAGAAATCGCCCCCTGCTTGTGTAGGAGCGAGCTTGCCTCGCGATCTTTTGACCCTGACATTTCAAGACACCATCAGATCAAAAGCCCCTCACCCTGGCCCTCTCCCGAAGGAGAGGGAACCGATTGGGGGATGCTGAAGGTTTTTAGCAATCTGAGGCTATGGTGCAGCTACACAGTGGCTCCTGCGGGCTGGATCAGGCCTCTGTATCTGATATTTATGCTCACATCCCAGCTTAATAATATTTTATTTAAAACAGCCCTCCCCCTAGCCTTGAAGTCATGCACGAACTGAATCCAACTGCATTACGCAAGGACAGAGACATGACGCTAGCGACAAAAACAATAGACACCTTGGTAGTGGGGGCTGGCCAGGCGGGTGTGGCCATGAGTGAGCACCTGAGCAAGCAAGGTGTGCCTCATCTGGTGCTGGAGCGCAGTCGTATCGCTGAACGCTGGCGCACCGGTCGCTGGGATTCGCTGGTCGCCAACGGACCGGCCTGGCATGACCGCTTCCCCGGCCTGGAATTCGATGACGTGGCCGCCGATGGCTTCGCCCCCAAAGAACGCGTCGCCGATTACTTTGAAGCCTATGCACGCACGTTCAATGCGCCGATCCGCACCGGTGTCGATGTGCTCTCGGTGGTGCGCAATGTCGGCCGCCCGGGCTTTACCGTGCACACCAGCGAAGGCGTGATCGACGCCAAGCGTGTGGTTGCAGCCACCGGCCCGTTCCAGAAGCCGGTGATCCCGGCCATTGCTCCGCAAGGCAGCGCACTGCATCAAATCCATTCAGCGGATTACCGCAACCCGGCGCAACTGCCTGCGGGCGCTGTGCTGGTGGTGGGCGCCGGTTCGTCCGGGGTGCAGATTGCTGATGAACTGCAACGCTCCGGGCGCCAGGTGTATTTGTCGGTGGGTGCTCACGATCGCCCTCCCCGCGCCTACCGCAACCGTGATTTCTGCTGGTGGCTGGGGGTGCTGGGTGAATGGGATCAGGCGGCGATGAAGCCGGGGCGCGAGCACGTAACGATTGCCGTCAGCGGTGCCCACGGTGGCAAAACCATCGATTTTCGTGAGCTGGCCCAGCAAGGCATGATCCTGGTGGGGCTGACCCAGGCGTTCAACAACGGCGTCGCCAGCTTCCAGCCCAACCTGCTGGAAAACCTCAAGCGCGGCGATGAAAACTACCTGGCACTGCTGGATGCGGCAGACGCCTACATTGAGCGCAATGGCCTCGATTTGCCGCTGGAGCCGCAAGCTCGCCGGGTGTTCCCGGACGCCGACTGCGTGAAAAACCCGATTCTGCAGCTGGACCTGGCCGCCGCCGGGATCACCTCGATTATCTGGGCCACCGGCTTTGCCGTGGACTACAGCTGGCTGCAAGTCGATGCCTTTGACGCCGCTGGCAAGCCGCAGCACCAGCGCGGTGTGTCGAGTGAATCGGGGATCTACTTCCTCGGATTGCCATGGCAGTCACGCCGTGGCTCGTCGTTTATCTGGGGCGTGTGGCACGACGCCAAATACGTGGCCGACCACATCAGCATCCAGCGCCAATACCTTGAATACCGCGACGCTGCACCGGTTGTTCGGCAATCGCCTGTCAGCGCCTGATTAACTATTTCTGGAGTTTTTTTGATGCCTACTCACACTCGCATCCGCATGTTCAACACCAAAGAAACCTACCCGAACCAGAGCCTGGACAACGACCTGTGCCAGGCCGTGCGTGCCGGTAACACGGTGTATGTCCGTGGCCAGGTGGGCACTGATTTCGAGGGCAACCTGATCGGCCTCGGCGACCCCCGCGCCCAGGCCGAGCAAGCCATGCGCAACGTCAAGCAACTGCTGGAAGAAGCCGGCAGCGACCTGAGCCACATCGTTAAAACCACCACTTACCTGATCGATCCGCGCTACCGCGAGCCGGTGTACCAGGAAGTCGGCAAATGGCTCAAGGGCGTGTTCCCGATTTCCACCGGGCTGGTGGTGTCGGCGCTGGGTCAGCCGCAGTGGCTGATGGAAATTGACGTGATCGCAGTAATCCCGGAGTAAGGAGGCTCGCCATGACCTTTTCAATCGTCGCCCGTTGCGCAGAAACCGGCCAGTTGGGCATCGCCATCAGCTCATCGAGCATTGCCGTGGGCGCTCGTTGCCCGTGGCTACGTCCCGGTGTGGGGGCGGTGTCGACCCAGAACATCACGCTGCCGGCATTGGGCCCGGATGTGCTCGACCTGCTGGAACAAGGCCTCGCGCCCGGCGCGGCCATCGACACGGCGCTGACCCGCAATGGCTACAGCCAGTACCGGCAACTGACGGCGATTGATCATCAGGGCCGCACCGTGCACTTCAGCGGCAGCGAAACCCTGGGCACGCACAATGCGCTGTCGGGCGAACAGTGTGTGGCGGCGGGCAATATGCTCGCTGACCGCACAGTGATTGCCGCAATGGTTCAGGCGTTTGAGCAAGGCGAAGGTCAGTTGGCCGACCGCCTGCTGGCCGCAATGCACGCCGCCATTGCCGCCGGTGGTGAAGCGGGCCCGGTGCATTCAGCCGCGTTGGTGGTGGTGGGCGAATTGACCTGGCCGATCATCAATCTGCGGGTGGATTGGGCCGATGAAAACCCCATCGGTGAGCTGCAAAAACTCTGGGACGCCTATCGCCCGCAGGTCCAGGATTACATCGACCGCGCCCTCGCGCCTGACCGTTCCCCAGGTTACGGCGTGGCGGGAGATGATCGATGAGCCGCAGCCGCGAACTGCTGCACACGCTGGTGGGGTTTGACACCACCAGCCGCGAGTCCAACCTGCATTTGATCGAGTTTGTACGCGATTACCTGGCAGGTTTTGGCGTGAGCTGCGAGCTGGTTTACAACGACGAACGCAGCAAGGCCAATCTGTTTGCCAGCATTGGCCCGAGCGAGGTCCCCGGCATTGTGCTGTCGGGGCATACCGACGTGGTACCGGTTGATGGCCAGCCCTGGACAACGCCGCCGTTCGAGCTGACCGAACACGATGGCAAGCTGTTTGGCCGGGGCACGGCAGACATGAAGGGCTATATCGCCTGCGTGTTGGCACTGGTGCCGACGCTGGTGCAGACGCCGTTGCGCATACCTGTGCACATTGCCCTGTCGTATGACGAAGAAGTCGGCTGCCTGGGCGTTCGCTCGTTGCTCAGCGTGCTGGAGCAGCGCCCGGTCAAGCCGATGCTGTGCATTATTGGCGAGCCGACGGAACTCAAGCCGGTGCTCGGGCATAAAGGCAAGTTGGCAATGCGCTGTGATGTGCACGGCGAAGCCTGCCATTCGGCCTATGCTCCCTATGGCGTGAATGCCATCGAGCATGCCGCCGAGTTGATTGGCGAGCTGGGCCGCCTCGGTCGCCAGTTGCGCGAACGCCAGGACCCGCGCTTTGACCCGCCCTTCAGCACCGTGCAGACCGGGGTGATTGCCGGGGGCAAGGCGCTGAATATCGTGCCCGCCGATTGCCGCTTTGATTTTGAGATTCGCGCCTTGCCGTCACAGGACCCAGGTGAAGTGGCCGAGGCATTGCAAACCTATGCGATGCAACAGGTCCTGCCACGCATGAAGGCGGTGAGCCCGCAGAGTGCGATCCGTTTTACCGAGCTGTCAGCGTATCCGGGGCTGGTCACCGATGAGCGCAGCCAGGCGGCTGAGTTGATTGCGGCGTTTTCCGGGTCTCGGGAATTCGGCACGGTAGCGTTTGGCACTGAAGGCGGGTTGTTCGATGCCGTGGGCATCCCCACGGTGGTCTGCGGCCCGGGCAGCATGGACCAAGGGCATAAGCCGGATGAGTTTGTGAGCGTGGCGCAACTGGCCGGGTGTGATGCGATGCTGCTGCGGATGCTGGATTCTATCCGCGCTTAAGTTTCGTCCTTGTAGGAGCGAGCTTGCCTCGCGATCTTTTTAAAGATCAAAAGATCGCGAGGCAAGCTCGCTCCTACAGGGCCGTGAGGTTAGCTGAGGACTCTGGCCAGTTCTTCGCGGCAATAATCGACAAACAATTGCACCGGTTTGGTCAGCGGCGCCCGACGCAGCCACACGGCTGAAAGCCCGGAGCCGGTGACGGTTTCGGCCAAGGGAATGCACACCAGTTTCTGCCCGTCGTAGGTGTATTCGGTGAAGGGTTTGGTGACCAGAATCGAAAATCCGAACCCCCGACCGACCATGCCCCGCACCATCTCGATCGACGGCGAGCTGAAGACAATGTTCGGGGTCAGTCCGCGCTCTTCGAAGATGCTCACGAAGTAGGTCCGACTCGGCAGCACGTCGAGCAAAATCATCGGCTCCAGCACCAGGTCGGCCAACGACACTTTGGCCTGCTGCGCAAAGCGGTGGTCCGCCGGTAACAGCGCGTAGGGCTGCTGCGGCGGCATCAATGGCGTGGTCTCGATACTGCCGCCCAGGTCGTGTTCGAAGAGCATGGCCATGTCGATGCTGCCCGCTGTCAGCGCCTGCACCAGCTCTTGCTGTTCGCCATCACGGATGCGGATTTCCACCCCCGGCCAACGCTTTTTGAACCCTGCAATCAGCCGCGGTAAGTACAGCGGCGCGACGGTCTCGAAGCAGCCGATGTCGATCTGGCCCGACACCACGTCATTGTCCGCTAGGGCGTTTTGCTCAAATTCATGGGCCACGCGCAGCAATTCCTGCGCCTTGCGATAAAAACGCGCGCCGCTGGGCGTCAGCGAAACGCCTTGAGCGTGGTGACGAATAAACAGCTGCACGCCAAAGCTGTCTTCCAACTGCTTGATGGCGGTAGACACCGAAGGCTGGGCGATATAAAGCTTGCGTGACGCCTCTGCGACGCTCCCGCATTCGGCCGTAGTAATAAAATATTTGAGTTGGCGCAGGTTGTAGGCAGCCATCGGAACCTCGATAAACGTGGGGTTTCGCCCCAAACAAGTGCAGAAAAAAGCCGTTTTTTTCAGCGTTGGCGGTGTATGCAACATACCGGAGCAAAAAAAGGTATGAGCTATATTTTTTAAGGTCTATAGCAACAAACTTACTAATTTACCTGCTTGCCACCATTACAGATGATCACTCCAACAACAAAGCGCTGCCCTGAAAGCGCACTGCGAAGTACGCCCACGTACTCTTCCTGCCTTGGAGTTCATCATGGTCACCACTGCAACATCCTCCGCACCACTCATCGAAAAGCACACGATTGGCTACGTGCCCCCGGAAGATCGCCATGGAAAGGTAAGAGACCTCTTCACCCTGTGGTTCGGCGGTAATATCGCGCCGTTGCCGATTGTGACCGGCGCACTGGGTGTGCAACTGTTCCACCTGAATCTGGTGTGGGGCATCGTCGCCATTCTGGTCGGCCACTTGCTCGGCGGCGTGCTGATGGCGCTGCACTCGGCCCAGGGCCCGCAAATGGGCATCCCGCAAATGATCCAGAGCCGCGCCCAGTTCGGCTCTCTCGGCGCGTTGCTGGTGGTGGTGATCGCCGGCGTCATGTACATCGGCTTCTTTGCTTCCAACATCGTGCTTGCCGGTAAATCCCTGCACGGCGTGGTCGACTCGGTGCCCGTACCGGTCGGGATCGTGATCGGCGCCATCGGCTCCGGGATCATCGGCATCATCGGCTACCGCTTTATCCACGTGCTCAACCGCATCGGCACCTGGGTGCTGGGCGCCGGTATCGTGCTGGGTTTCGGTTATATCTTCACCCACATCCAGACCACCGACTTTCTGACCCGCGGCGAGTTCAACATCTCCGGCTGGCTGGCCACTGTGTCGCTGGCGGCCCTGTGGCAGATCGCGTTTGCCCCGTACGTGTCTGACTACTCGCGCTACCTCCCGGCGGATGTACCGGTGGCGTCCACCTTCTGGGCCACTTACATGGGCTCGGTGCTGGGCTCCAGCCTGTCCTTCATCTTTGGTGCGGTGGCCGTGCTCGCTACGCCGGTCGGGATGGACACCATGGACGCCGTGAAACTCGCCACCGGCGCGATTGGCCCGTTGATGCTGGTGCTGTTTCTGCTCAGCGTGATCAGCCACAACGCCCTCAATCTGTACGGCGCCGTGCTGTCGCTTATCACCTTGATTCAGACCTTTGCTTATCGCTGGATTCCGACGGCCAAAAGCCGTGCGCTGATCTCTACCGTGGTACTGGCGGCATGTGCGATTGCGGCGGTCTTCGCCTCGAAAGACTTTATCGGCCATTTCGTCGACATGGTGCTGGTGCTGTTGGTGGTCCTGGTGCCGTGGACGGCGATCAACCTGATCGACTTCTACGCGATTCACAAAGGCAAATACGACATCGCTTCAATCTTCCGCGTCGACGGTGGCATTTATGGCCGCTACAACCCGCAGGCATTGCTGGCCTACGCCATCGGCATTGCAGTGCAGATCCCGTTCATGAACACACCGTTGTATGTGGGCCCGATCTCGGCACACATCGACGGAGCGGATTTGTCCTGGGTCGTAGGGCTGCTGGTGACGTCGCCGCTGTACTACTGGCTGGCGAGCCGGGACAGTGCGTACAAGCGCCGAATGAATGAATCGAAACTGGTGGGCAGCGTCTGATTAAAGGCCCGGCTTTTAAGCGCTGACGATGTATGAGGCTGCGATGGGATGCGAAAGCACCCATCGCAGCCTTCGTGCCTTGGCAGCGACTACAGGGTTTGGTGACATCAGTAGCCATTTGAAGACCCTGCATGCGAGCGTGGCGACTGTGCATGCGACATGATCTACCGCACGTAAGTGCACCCTGCCCTGCTACGCTGTGTGTCTTGTCGCGTGAACAGGGAGGACGCCATGAGCGTTATGTTGAAGCGGGCTTATGAACAGCCGAGTGACACGGATGGCCAGCGCATTCTGGTCGACCGGCTTTGGCCTCGGGGCGTGGCCAAGGCGAAAGCCAGGATTGATCTGTGGCTCAAGGAGGTCGCGCCCAGCACCGAACTTCGCCAATGGTTCGGGCACGCACCTGAAAAATGGCCCGAGTTCAAAAAGCGCTACTGCGAAGAACTCAAGAACAACCCCGCGCTGCCGCAACTCCAGCAACAGGCGCAGCAAGGCGACATCACGCTGATTTATGCGGCCAAGGATCAATCACACAATGAGGCGGTGGTGCTCAAAGAGATGCTTGAGGGCCGCCTTGTGCTGGGTTGAGTTGCTTTTTTCTGGTGTGACAGGAATACAGCGTATGGGCGGCCTACTTACGCGATTTGCCGAACATCATGCGCCAGCGATTGCGGTTGAGCAGTACCCAGCCGGTCAACTGCATGCACCCGGCCAGTACCAGACTGCGCATGAGGGCAGGCTCTGTAGGCTTTGGCCCGGTATAGATGCTGTACAGGGCGAAAAAGACACCGAGCAGGCCGAGAATGAAAAAGATCAAACCGAGGATGGTGAGGCGATGCAACTTGAGCGAGGACATGGCGTAAATCGTTAAGGACTGGAGGCGTAACGTTACCCGGTAATGGGTCTGGCTGCCAATCGGTCAGCGATTCGAGGGGGCGACTCGCTGACACGCTCAGGCAACTTCAGCCCACTAGAACGTCAGCCCTCCTTGTTCGAGGGTCAAGATCAAGGCGTTCAAGTTATCGGGGGCCACGCGTATCAAGCCTTTGCCCGGCACATCGATCTCCGCAATCATGAACAGTGCCAGCGCTGTAAAAATTGGCATGATGCACACCAACACATTGCTCCCGGACTTGCCCCGCGCATTGTAACCAATCAAAAAGTTGGAACAAACCGCACTTAACACAAGCAGTGCCCATGCAACGACCGGTATCTGATGCCGCCAGCTGGACATGGTTTTTTGTTGGGCCACATACAACTCACTGCTTGCATTTAGCACGGTCACAATGACCGGGTTGGGATTTTGCTTAGCGAGCTTGCTGATTTGAAACCACATATAGGCTTGTTTTTTGATGGATTCCATCCGGATATCCGCGCGTTTGGCATCATCATCGGTGGCATAAAATGCAATCCGTAGGGCCAGGTATTCCTCCAGCAACTTCTCTGCGGTCTCTTGCTGAGACTCGGTGAGCAACGTCGTGCGCTGGAATGCATTACCGATGGCGACAGCTTCATTTTCTTCGGCGGCCATGCGTGAGTTCAAACCGCTTATTGCAAAAGAAAGAATAAAACCCACCAACAAACCAAACATCGACAAGATGCAGCCTAATACAACTTTTAGCTCATCATCGAAATCAGCATTGCGAACAGCTTTACCGCCCCATACCACCTTGCCTGCAAACGCTGCCAGGCACAAAACCAGCAGCATCGACACTAAAATCAACCACGAATACATATCAATGGGATGGAATATTGAGAGCATGTTTTTAATTTTTAAGTTGGGATTTGAACTAGGTATAGCACGCCAAAAAATCGCGCACGCACGATTTATCAGGTGCACCTGCTGCAGGAAGGAAATGAGGATTTGTGGCAGTGACTGGTTTGGCAAAAAGCTCAGGGGCACACAGCCCCTGAGCTTTTAATATCGTGCGCCCGAACAGCGCACATCAGTTCTGCGGAATAACTCGCGCACCGCTGCCGGAGCCTTCGATGTACACGTGCATGCCGGGCGCCAAAGCCGGGTTTACCGGCTGGGTTACTGACACCAGAACACCGCTTTTGAGGCGCACAATGAGTTGTTGCGCTTCACGGGGTTTGTCGTAATTTTGCTTCTCGGCGTAATTACCCCCCACGGCCCCCGCCAGCGCCCCCGCCACCATTGCCACGTCCCGCCCGGTGCCTGCACCGATCAAACTGCCCAGACCGGCACCTGCGATACCGCCCACAATGGCGCCAATACCACTGTCATGGTTTGACTTGACTTGCGTGAGTTCAACTTGCTCAAGCACGCCCGTACGGATTTCAAACTCCCCGCCGTTATTAGATCCACCAGTGACACAGGCGCTGAGCACTAGCGCTGCGAGGGTGATTGTTAACGTGGATATGATGCTTCTCATGGCGCACTCCCTGTTGAAAAGAAAGGTAGGTTTAAACCCGAAAGAGCGTAGCACATGGTTTTCGCAGGTTCGGGGAGATGTGCGCAAGGTGGATCGGGAGTGTTTTGGCCGGATGTTATTGAGGCAGACAGCCTATTGTTTGAAGAGAATTCCGTCACGTTGCCTGCCCAACTCGATGTTCTTGGCGAGTTCATCCTGCCATTGTTTTTTCTGCTGTTCCGTTGTCAGGTCCGGGTCCAGTTTTCCACTTTCGGTGAGGTTTGCGGCCCGTTGCGCCGCCGATGGAATCTTGTCAGCACTGAGCCGATACCACTTGTAGGCCTTGGCCATATCGGCGGAAACGCCATAACCCTTTTCATACATGTAGCCCAGATTGGCCTGTGCCATCGAGTCGTTGGCGAGTGCCGCGATTTCATACCAACGAAAGGCCGCCTTGAGGTCCTTGGCTTTTCCGTTACCCGTTGCAAAACACTTACCTGCCTGAAAGGCTCCTTGCGCCAATCCTGCCTCACCTGCTCGCACATAGAAATCGCAAGCCTTTTGCATCGACGCATCGGCTAGGATGTTGCGCTCATTGAGCAAGCCCAACTGTAATAACGCTTTTGCATAGCCAGCTGCGGCTGCGAGATTGTAGAGATCGAGAAACTTCTGCTCAGAAAACTTAACTCCAAGTTCATGCTGGTACATAAAACCCAAGTTGTAGGTAGCCTCCGGATTTTTCTGCCTGACCGCTGCTTCCAGGTAGGTCTTGGCCAGGTCGAGATTTTGCTCGATATCGCCACCTGCCAGATACAGGGCGCCCAAGGTTGCGTTGGCCCGCTCATAATCCTTGGCCGCCAGCGCTTTCCAGATGTCCAGCGCGCCGGGAACATCCTTGGGCGTGCCTCTGCCCGTCAGCTTAAGACCCGCCAGCATGTGCCTGGCCGCCAATTCATCGGGATTCGCAGCCAGTTGCTGAACCATGGAGAACGCGTTGTCATAGCGCCCTGCCGAATACTCGGCGCGAGCATACTCAATCGTTAACGCACTGGCAGAGGTCTGCAGAACAACCAGTGCTAACAAGCACGGGAGCAGTGTCTTAAGTGGTTTCATATCAAGCACGCCCTTGCAGATTTAACGTTGTAAACCAAGTGGTAGTGAGAGAAGCCCCTCCAGCCCAACACATAGGGTGCAGGTAGCTTGCGAGTCCCCGAAAAGATCGCGGGCATCCGGATTGTTTTATTACCCGCCTCCACCTCGACTTCGGCACTGTAAGGTTGTTCGTAAGCCGCTCCGCGTGCGTCATTGACGACACCGCTGGATGTGATGTCCCGCACAGCACCTTGCGGCATGATCGCAGTCGCCAGATAGTCGCCCGAGTACCCGGAATCCAGTGCCACGATCGTACTTTTGCCATCCACTTTGGCGATGAAGTACAAGAATTGGTTAAAGCGCATGAAATCGCTGTTCAGGAAGACCCTTGCTCGACACTCTTTTTCCAGGCTTGCAAGTTCATGAGCCGTCAGGTTGATGGCAATTCGCTCCGGCGAGAGATACAAACTGTCGAATCGCGAGATCATATCCAGACCAATAAGCGTCATCTGCCCTCCAACTAACACCACAACATCGCGCATTTGCGTATTGCCGATCTTCAGTTCCTTGATCTGATAAAAAGCCGCCTTTACTTTGCCAGCCCGATAATAAGTGCCTATCTCGGCGTCATAGTGCAGGGGCGTTAACTCAAGTTGCCTCGCATCCTGTTCGCTGATAAGGGTGACACTGGCACCGGTATCAAGTGCGCCGCTTACCTTCTGGCCATTTATTTCGATATCGACAAGAGGCTTTGTGCTGTCTTGCAAAAAGCCCTCGCTTTCCGGATTCAAGGCAATATTGGTTTCAGCTTGGCTGATCAATCGCGTAGGCGATAAGGCTGCCAACTTTTCGAATAGAGCAACAGGAACGAGCTGAAACAACTGATTCTTTGCACGAGTATCAAGCGTTGCGAAAATACCGCGCAGATCATCGAATCTACCGGCACTGATCGCATTTGCGCTGACCAACAGCAGGCAACCCGACTTTAAACTGTCCTCTACTTGCTCACAGAGCGACCCTTGGGCGCCGTCAGCTCGGTTTCTTATCAGCGTCCTCTCCAGTATCAATGCCGATACAACATCCCCACCCTTGCGTTCGGCTATCTTGGCGATGACTTCTTTTCGCGGGTAGGCCAACGCGACGGCAATCTCCTGCAACCCCTCTGCCAAAGCCGTCTGTGCCTGCAAGACTATGCACACGATCACTACCACTCGCTGAATCACCCTTATCACCACCCTCCTGGTCGTTTGATGTTGGGCCGCCCATTGCTTCAAGGCATATCGGATTTATCCTACAACTGGATTTTTACAATTTAAGTGTCCAGCGAATTCACGCGCACAGGCCTTCGCAAAACCTCATTACCACTGGGATACATAACGGGGCTGGCAAGCCAGGCGGATCAATGATAGTTAGATGACTGCCCATCCAGAACTGCAGAAGTTGTGACAATGCCGAAGAAACAAACTGCAACATCTGCAGCCGCTACTGCTGCAGATATCGAGCGATCCATCCTTACGCTCAACAAAATGGCTGAACGTTTATGGGGCGATGGCAGAGAGACCGAGGCTAAAGCACTGCTTGAAGCACTTGATGCATTAAACCGGGCGTTAGACAGAATCCGCATTGGCGAGAGCCGCCGTGTCGTGACTCTCCACTGAACACAGCAGGAACCCATCCCATGAACAAGCCTTCAGGTAACGAGGGAATAGCCAGAGCCTCCGAAAACCTTTATGACCACGGCCAAAGGATGCGCGTCAAAGCCTGGCGACTGATTCAGGCAGGTGATCGCGAAGAAGCGCAGAAACTGTTGTCCATGGCCGATATGTGTGATCGGTCGCTGGTGCCGATGCTTTCGGGTAATGAGATGGCCTGGAAGCGCGAGTGAGGGATCAGGCTATCTACTGCACTGCATCAGCCAGGACGTCATAGCAGGACGTCATCGAAAGCCTGGGCCAAGTCAGCCTGTAACTCTTCGCGAATAGCAACAGTACTGACCTGGCCGAAAATACATGCGTTCAGAAAGAAGCGCACGACGTCAGGCCGGCACTATTTCATTACTTGTTGACCATCTCTTTAATCGTTCCGGTAGGGACGCTAATCAACATGTATTTGCCCTTGATCTCCACCCACTGCTCATGCTGCTCAGGTGCTTTAAGCTTGCGATTTTTCCAGTCTTTGATTTCCAGGCTCTCACGTTGATATTCAGCCGGGACTATATCGCCAATCTTCATTTCCACTGCGCCGGCACCTGGTCGATCAAGAGTCACGCTAGGCTCATCGGCGGCAAAGGACAGGCTGGACAGTGAGCAAAGCAGCCCGATGGTTAAAGCGGCAAATGGTTTTTTGTAAGTCATCAGTTATTCCCTCTGTGGACGTGGCGCAGCGAGTGCGTTGATCAATCCTCTGTCAGACCGGGCAGTGCTCAGGCAGGGCTTTCAGAATCCTTTAGCCCGCTCATAGCGAACACGTTGCTGACCCAATCAAGCAGACTTCATGAAGAAGTCACCACAGCTATGCGCTCGCTGGGGTGGTATGAGGTTGACCAGCCTGCACAGGAAGCGTTCATTAAAATGACGACTAAGTGAGAGGTAATCCCGTTTGAACAATTGAGCAGGGATTTATGCATCGTCCGAAAGACAGGATCGGGCATGCTGCATGAGCGCCATTAGCCACCATCCACCGCAACCGACTGAATTTAAGCGAAAAAAAATTCCCGGAAAACTGGCACGGCAAATGCGACAGGCATAAGGACATTGCCGGCAAAGATCGGCCCCCACCATCCGTGATAGCGAGGGAATACCATGAACGCCATCGACCTTCTGAAAGCCGACCACGAAAAAGTAAAAGGCATTCTTAGTCAGTTAAGCGAGTCGACTGATCGGGCCGTCAAGAAACGCAAGGAGCTTTTGGAAAAGCTTGAACTGGAAGTAAGCATTCACACCCAGCTTGAGGAGCAAATCCTTTACCCGGCCTATAAAGCTGCAGGCGGTAAAGCTGAGGCAGAAATGTACTATGAAGCCAAAGAGGAGCACCGCACAGTCGACTCCCTGGTACTGCCTGACCTGAAGGGCACAGATCCGACAAGCCCTGAGTTCGCTGGTCGCGTGAAAGTGATCAAAGAACTCTTGGAACACCACATTGAAGAAGAAGAAACCGACATGTTCCCTCACGCGAAAAAGATCTTGGGAAAAGCCAAACTTGATGAGCTCGGGGATCAAATGCTTACTCTCAAAGCAAGCCTGAAGAAAAGTTTGACCCCATCGAAAGCCGCTTGATAGTACCTCTTTGATTTAAACCCAAGCCCGCTACTCAGCGGGCTTTCAGTTATTGCAGTGGTCTAATGATTCCGGACACCCATTCAGGCACGAATGTTCGCCATATCGAGGTGTCAGATGACCAGACAACGCCGTATCTTTTCCGCTGAATTCAAACGCGAGGCTGTCGACCTCGTACTCAAGTAAAATTACAGCCGCATTGAAGCCTGTCGTTCGCTCGGCTTTGGCGAGTCGCCTTTGCGACTGGATGGTGACTTGGTCACCAAAGCACTGGATATGGCCTATGAGCAACGCGGTAAGCCTCAAGGGCTGCTATTTCTTTCGGATCAGGGGTCGCAATATGGAAGTCGCCACTTCCGTCAGCGTCTGTGGCGGTAACTACGCCACCTTGTATCTCTCAGGTAAGTGACCCGGCTCACGATTAGCATCACTTTTGCGCGCCGGGCGCCATCAAGCGATGCAACATGCCTGATATCCTTCCCTGCCAGGAATCCAAGCCCCAGCGCTTTCAAGGACGTAGTGAATGAATTCGCAAAATATCGTCCGTTATTGGCACGCCGTCGAACTGCTGCAACCTCAGGCAGTCCCAAAGCTGAAAAAGCGCGACAGCGACTACCAGCCGTTTTTCCAAGACATCCCCACCTCAGCCCAAATCCTGCCGTGGATACCAGCCAATCCCCTGAGCCGACAGCGCCTGCCGAACAAACGCGTATGGAGCCACACGCTCTACGCACACCTCTACAACAACCTGGATGTTTCTCGCCAGCTAGAGACTCTCTACGGCGCTGACCAAGGCTACAAGGAGCCACAACAAAGGCTCACCGCCCTATACGCACTCAAGTTCAACGATCAAGGCATGATGGTGGTTGATAGCTTGGTGCTATCCAGCGAGGCATGGTTCGTCGGCTGCGCCATCAACAAGAAAGATTGGACACGCGGCTTCGAGGAGACCCAGGATTCCCTCCGCGAACAGGCTAAAAGTCTGCTCAGTGGCGTGGTCCACGCTGCTGACCTGTCACGGCTGACAAACTGTATTCGCCAGACCTTGGGACTCGATGATTTTTTCGCAGACACGCCGCGCGAACATCGCTTCCGCTCAGCACCGATCAACCCGAACAAGCCCGAACAAGAAGACGATCCGCTCAACAGCTTCCTGCTAAGCGATTTGGCCGATATGGCCGATGCCCTGGCCCGTGGCGAAACTAGCGAGCCGTTGGCCCGCTACCTGAGTCATCACGACACCACCCAGCACCTGCACCTCGACAAGTCCGAAGCAGATCTGGCTCTGATTGATCGCCTCGCCCCCTCGCGCTATGCGACCGGCTGCTGGCCTGCCGAAAGACATTTGGGGTTGGTGCACTCCCAACAACTGGCAGTCAACAGCCTGCTCCAAAACCTCAGTAACAACACCGGCATAATGGGCGTCAACGGTCCGCCAGGTACCGGGAAGACCACCCTGCTCCGCGACCTGATCGCAGCAGTGGTGACACAGCGAGCCGACGTACTGGCCTCGTTGACCAGGGCCTCGGACGCCTTCATCCAGGATGGTCGCGAATCCGCCAACGATGGCGGACGCGAACGCTTTGCCTATCAGCTCAACCCCCGCCTGTTTGGCTTCGAAATGGTGGTAGCCTCCTCCAATAATGGTGCCGTGGAGAACGTTACTCTCGAGTTGCCCCAGCAGGATAAGGTTGACCCATCCTGGCTGCCCGATGCCGAATACTTCAGCGAACTGGGCGAACTCACCAGCGACAAACCGGCTTGGGCAATGATTTCTGCGGCATTGGGCAGCAAAGCCAAACGTACCCAGTTCGTCGATCGCTTCTTCTATGGCAAGCGTCCACCCAATAAGACCCAAGACGAATCCACACTCTCCCAACCAGAGGCCCTCGACAACGGTATCTTGGACGAAGATCTCCCGGACGACGACCCAACGCCCGACGCATCCGTAGCGAACAACACGCAAGACAAGCCAGCCCCCAAAGGCATGCGCGAATGGTTGTCCGAGCAAGTTCCACAAATGAAGTTGCTCTCGTCCGCCGAAAAAACCAATTTCTGGCGCACCGCCGTAAAGCAATACCAGGACGCCAAGAACGCCGAACAAGCGATACGCACTCAAGTCAGCGACATTCTGGAACGGGTTCAGGCAGTGATCAGCGCCAAAGCCCGAGTACATCAGAAGGAAAAGGAGCGCCAAGTCCGTCTGACCCAACGCAGCGGTCTTGATGACGAACACGCTACGCTGGAAACACTGCAGCTCAAGCCCGCTCGCGAGCAACTGCAACGCGAACTCCAGGCTCTTGAAGCACACCTTGCAAAAAAACCGGGTTTTCTCGCCAACCTATTCAGCCTTTGGGGTGCTCATCGCACGTGGGCAGCTCGGCAACGACTGCTCAATAGCACTTGCACCTTGGCCAAGGACGCCTTCGACTGTGCGCAACGCCAGGCACAGCGGCTAAGCGGCCGGCTCACCGAACTCAATCAACAATTGGCTAGAGACGAACAGGAGATCAATGAAGCCGTGCTCCACGCCGCCCTGCAACTCGACAAGGCTCGCAGCATTGCCCAGGCGGGCAAGGCCAGGCATTTGCAAGTCTGGCTGGAACAAGGTCAGATCGGCAGAGGCAGCGAGATCGAGCTGCTCGAACCCTGGATAGTCGAAGGCTGGCGTCAGGCTCGGGCACAGGTATTCATTGAAGCGCTCAAGCTGCACCGCGTCTTCTTCCAGATCGAAGCCTCGCGTTTACGCGCTAACCTGGACTTCATCACCAGCACGCTTACTGGCAGTCATTATCGGGGGGTATCCAAGTCCGTGGTACGTTCTGCATGGGCCTCGCTGTTCATGGTAGTACCGGTGCTCAGCAGTACCTTCGCCTCGTTCGCCCGCTCCTTCGGTAGCCTTGGCTGCGCAGAGATTGGCTGGCTGTTGGTGGACGAAGCAGGTCAAGCTACACCGCAGGCTGCAGTGGGGGCCCTATGGCGTTCACGCCGGGCTGTGCTTGTCGGTGATCCGCTGCAATTGGAACCGATCGTCACCGTATCTGATGCCGTGCTCGAACACATGCGTACCCGCTATCAAGTCGATGCACACTGGCTACCCAATCGCCAGTCTGCCCAAACCTTAGCCGACCAGGCCACCCCTTGGGGTCGCATGGCTGGTCCCAAGGACAAGAAACATTGGGTCGGCCTGCCGCTGGTGGTGCATCGCCGCTGTGACAAACCAATGTTCGACCTGGCTAATCGCATCGCCTACGACGGAGCCATGGTCTATGGCACCATCGAGCCCTCTCCCGCCAAAGAAACTCCTGCCGGTCTACTCACCGGCTGGGTGCACGCGAGTGGCCGCTCCTCTGGCAATTGGGTCGACAATGAAGGCAAGGCGCTCGAACGTTTGTTGGCATTGCTTTATAGCGACGGAGTGCCGCTGGATAGCATCGCAGTTATCACGCCCTTTCAGGACGTGCGCAACCAGCTAAGGGATCGATTAGATACCAAGATCGTGCGCGGTACGATTCACACCATGCAAGGTAAAGAGGCTGCAATAATCATCCTTGTCCTGGGTGGGAGCAGTGAAAACGGCGGCGCTCGCGAATGGGCAGTGTCCAAGCCTAACCTGCTCAACGTCGCTGCCACCCGGGCCAAGCGCCGCCTGTATGTGATTGGCGATCGCAATGACTGGAAGCAGCGGAAACTCTTCTGTGACGTTATTGAGCTGCTACCAGCTCATTCCCAGATAACCACCGACAGCCATGTATGACAAATACCGACGCCTTAAGTACTTCTTCTAAGCTTTATACGAAATCAGAGAGCGGGTTGGGTTTGGGGTTTTGATGGTTAGAGGTCAACGATTTTCAGCGGCACTACAGGCTTCAAACCACTAGCCTTGACTTTGCCTTGCTTCCCCCCGTTGCATTCAACGGTGGTGCTCCAGCCGCTTTGGGTAAAGACCTGTTCTACCGAGTCCACCAGGTACTCGCCCTCGAGCCCTGTCTTGAAGCCTTGGGCGTTGATGCTCCGCTCGGCGAACGGGTCGGTGCGCCCGGGCATTTCCAGTCGAACAGCAGCGGTAGAACGGTTGAAGGCTGTCAGCCGAGCTTTGGCCGCTTGTTCGGCGGCAGATTTGTTTGGGTAGATATGCCGGTCAGTGTGCACGGGGGGGAGTTCCTCCGGCGCGTCTTCATTGTTGAGGGTGATGATGTGCAACTGGCCGGTGTTTGGATCCTGATGTTTGGTTATCACGGCTTTGTGGGCGCTGCGATCGACCAAACGAAACTGCCATCGGCTTACGTCGATGCGGGTCAATGTGAATGCGCCCAAGAGCTTGCCGCTTGCGCTTTGCCCCGCCTGGCCCGGCAGGACCAGTAACATGCCGTCGGCCACTTTGGCGGTGCAGTCGTATTGCTTGGCCAGCCGGGTGATGAAGTTGAAGTCTGACTCGCTCAGTTGATCCGCCCGGGCAACTTCGGTCGTCACCGGGCAGATGGGCGATCAACCATTTCACACTGCCACGTCGTTGACGATGCTGCCCAGGCTGACGTTTTCCCAACTGCCACTGCGTGTGCTTTTGCCGCTGCCTCGCATGTCGCTGGCTTTGCCTCGGATCACCAACGTGTCGGGTGGGCCTGATAACTCGACTTCATCGACGGTGTAACGGCCCAACCGGGTCAGCGCTGTGCCGGTATAGCCGAGGAAGATTTCGATGCTGGCCCCGCGATTTGGCAAGGCGACGGCGCTGTCGCGGTCATCGATGCGCAGTTCAAAGTCGTCGGACTCCATTCCGGGTTTGTCAGTGGTGCGCAGCAATAGCAGGCGGTCATTGATCAACGAAGTGATGTCGGCGCCGTCTGCGACGATGCGAAAGGTGGGGGTCATAAATACTCCAAATTAGAAAATTCCCACACAAAACACAGAATCAAGGAAGGTTTAAAAAAAGCCCAAACAGGCTAGTTTCGCCGCTCGCCTTCTGTCTGCTTGTTGCCACAGTAGGCTTGCCCGCTTATTTATTTGTGAGTACGATAAAATCAATGATCGTTTTCGACGATGCTAAGCGTCAAGCCAACCTTGCCAAGCATGGTCTTGACTTGGCAGATGCTGGCTTGGTGTACGACGCGCCGAACAAGATCACACTCTGCTCGCCTCGACAGGATGAAGATCGGTTGCTGGACATCGCCATGGTCGAGGTTATGGGGGTCGTTCTGGTGCTGGTTTATGTGGAACGTGACCAGGATGTTCGAGCTATCTCATTGCGCCGCGCTTCAAAACAGGAGAGAAAACACTATGCAAACCTCCAGCAAGACTGATTGGGAACGTGTCCAGCGTGAAGCCGCTGCCGATGAGCCTGTAACGCCAGAAACTGGTGAGTTGTATGACCCCAATGATCCGGCAGCCGTTGATGCGTTCTTCACTCAAGCAACTGTCCGTCGTCGAGGCGAACGCGGACCTCAAAAAGCTCCGCTCAAAGAGCGGGTCACTTTGCGGCTTTCTCCAGAGGTAGTGGACTACTTCAAAGCGGGTGGTAGCGGCTGGCAAACTCGCTTGGATCAAGCGCTGCAACAATATGTGCAAGAGCACCAGGGTTGAGAATGCAAATGATAAAATATCCATTTTTCGAGGCTGGCCGCGCGACTTGGCAGGGATACGGCGCTGTCGCGGTCATTGGTACTCAGTTCGAAGTCGTCGGACTCCATACCGGATTTGTCCGTGGTGCGCAGTAATAGCAGGCAATCATTGATCAATGCGTTGATATCAGAACCATTTGAAACAATGTGAAATATGGGGCGCTCGGGTTAATTTCAGACATGAAAAAAACCACTCAATAGTTGGCTAATAATTTAAGTGCCATACTGATTTATTCAAGACTTATTTTAATACAACCCTATTTTATGGTCCGGAATTTCCGAGCGCTCACAGAGCAACCAATTCAGCTAGAAGAGCTATTGACGGACACTTTAGCAATGCCAACTTACGCTTCCTGACTCATTCCTCACGAAGCAAGTAAAACCATAAGATTACTTCCCAAACAAATAAAGCAAAAACAAACTAACGACCAACCCAACCTCGATCACGAACAACACAAATAGCTTAAACCTGAGATTCCTTGGCACCGTTTCAAAATCTGCCGAATCAAGTGTGCCGCGCTTTATAAAAACATGACTACAAGTCAGTATTACCGACACCGCGATTATGAAAATCAGCCTTCCAAAGTACCCACCAGCGTTCAGTTTCAACCTGATACCTATTGCCGAACTATTTTTTAAACCAGTAGCAATCGTACTAATTTGGGTACGCCATAGGCGCAGACATAATAAAATCCAAACAGGTATTGCAACGATCGTTAACAGTGCAAGCCCAAGCCGAGCCCCCCCCATTGATGACCAGTCCACGACCGTTACAGCCGCGAATAGAAACAGAGCCCACGTAAAACACCCCCCTACCTTATAAAGAGCAATCAGCCTTGCTTTTAGTTCCTCCGGAAACTTCGCAATATCTTCAACACAAGCTCCACCGTCTGGAATATAAACACCGGGAGCTTTTATCACCCCGACGATCCCACCTAAAACAAACAAACGCCCCCAGGGACCTCCATTTTTTAAGGGCGCTTTAATTGTAACGACTGGAGAGTTTTCAAAATAACCCAGCATTTCATCCAACTTTGCATACGCCACATATAACGCCACACCAACAAAACCAATACACCCAGCAAAAATAAATAGCCCCACACCTAACGTTATTGCATCACTCGTACTTATACTCATTTAACGGCCTCGTAAATTATGTCGCTAATGCTCTCCCCAGCCTTTCCTCCCGCAATACCAGCACCTAAAGAGCCCACTCCTACGACCAGTACGCCACAGACCAATGTCCCAACACCGCCAGTTGGCACACCAAGCCCCAAACAAACATATCCAACAGTAGAGCCTGTTAACACTGCGCCTCCCGCTGCACCACCTGCGAAGCCGCCCAAAAAGCCGCCTGTTTCAGTAAACTTAACCCTCTTGCAAGCCTCAGTATTACCCGCCGAACAAACGTCTTGAACCTTCATGTAAGAGGCAGTTCCACCAATACCCGTGCCAATCCAACCACCGAACTTAAGATATTTGGATGCCTTGGACACACCTTCAATATGGGTGGCATATCCCGGTATTTGATCGGGGCCGCCCGCTGCCGTCCAGCGATGAACCAAGCTCCGCGTAGAGATGCCAAGTGCACTTTTTAAATTTGGATGGTCCGCAAACCCTATGCCTTTACGGGTTAAAGCGGTCAGGTTCGTGTTGAGTTGTGCCAGCAGCCGCTTACGCTCTGCAAAAAACGCTGACGAACGCAGATGTCCATCCGCTTGGAACGAACGAACGTGTAACGCTTCGACCTCTTTAAAAAGTTTTGATACGTCATCCAGGTTCTTGGCAAACATCGCCTCGCCAATACCTATTGCCGTTGCACCCTGGGCGAAAAAGGTTTCGATTTCACCACGGTGCCTGACCATGAAGTCAGCCTCTTCCGGGCTAAGCGCGTTAACTGCTTCATTAGCTTTGGCAGCGGCCGCCATCAATATCGCTTCTTCACGGGTGCATTGCAGGTTATTGGGATCGCTCAACACGATCATCGAACCGGCATTGACAATACTCAGCCCGGGGTTGAGTGCATCAAACTTGCTCATCACAGCCGGGTATTGCGACGAGAACAGCGCAGCCTTTAACTGATCGACTGTCGTGCTTTTGGGAACAACATAGAAACCCGGCTCTTGCAGTGGCTGCCTGAACTCTGGCTTTGAGACTGGGAGTAGCTCTCTCTCCCGCTCAACGTGGCTATGAAAACTGCCGGGCCTGCCTTGCCCCGTAATGTGCGCATACCGACCCAAGTTGTCATCGCTTAACGGACTGAAGGGGTCAGCGTCGACCAGCAACAAGTCTCCGTTTTAAACAGCCTCTACGATTTGTTGGTCACTCATTGGCCGACCGAACACATCAACATGAAATAAGTTAAGAGGCGTATGGGGCAAATGCAAAGCAAGCTCGACGTTCGCTTTTGCAAAGAATGGTGATTCTATATTTCTGAAGCTAATTCCGAGTCGTTCGCGATCTTGTCGACGAATAAGGCGCATGCAGTATTTTCCCTAATTAAAACTGACCGCGCCGATTGATACCGGCCAACGTCTTGAGGAGCGCGGACTGTATCGGCCAGTTCTAACAAGGATCTGTCAGACCTTTCCTTTAATTGAGAAGGCTTTATCTATTTCATGCTCGGCCATTTAAAAACGATGCCGTTTGCAGTCATCAACCCCACAACATCACCCCCTCCTCGCTCGCCCCCACCACATCCGGCAAGTGAATCACCACCCCAGCCCGATACAGCTGCACCTCATCGGCCAGCCCTTGGTTGGCATCGAGCACGGCTTCGACCGTGCCGTTGAGGTGGCCGTAATAGTTTTGGCAGAGGATGTCGAGCACGTCGCCTCTAGCGGTTCTGCAGGTCGTCGCCATAGAGCATAAACTCCAAGGTGAAGCCCTGTTTACGGGGGATGCCGCCTTGCAGGAAGGCGCTTTGTTCTTCTTCGATGTTTTTTAAACACCAGTTGCCCAGTACGTCGCCGTAACCGGTGGTCAGGCCCAGCGGCTGGAGCTGGGCGCCGATGCTGCGCAGGGTGTCGAGTTGTTTGAGGCTGCCTTTAAACCCGGGGTAGATCGCGCCTTTGAGGGTGATGCGTTCGCTGCCCATGCCGATGGCTTGTTGGTTTGGTCCGCTGGTAAATGGAGACTATGCTCAAGGTTAAAACTAGGTGTTGGGTGCAGGAAATCTGCAAGACTCAATGGTATTGGAAGATTGTGGTGGTGGAGTTGGTTACCGTGCTTTTTGACTCACCTGGACGAACGTTAAGAACCGGGACGAGCGCCTGGTGATTCTCAACACCGTGGCCAAGTCGGTCATTGAGAAGCAGCGAGGCCAGCACAAGCTGTACGTCTTCCCTTTTGGCAAGCCAGACGGCGATGGGGACGAAACGATGGTTCACCGCATGAATGACTCAGCCTGGAAGAAGGCCAGGGTCAGAGCGGCGAAGAAATGGCAGGAGAAGTATTTACGACCAGCACATGATGGCTTTTCCAGAATCCGCATTCACGACCTGAAGCACACCTTTGGCAGAAGGCTGCGTGCAGCAGGCGTGACTGAGGAGGATCGCAAAGCATTGCTCGGTCATAAGAACAGCAGCATCACCAGTCACTACTCAGCGGCAGAGCTGGACCAACTGATTGAGGCTGCAAGTAAGGTATCAGTAACCGACTCACGCGGGCCGGTACTGACGATCCTGAAGAGGAGGCAGGGATAGCAGGAAACCCAAGGTCACTCGAAAAGTCACTAGGGTAGAAATGAAAAAACCACCAAAAGGTGGCTAAGTCATTGAAAAATATGGTCGGGACGGAGTGATTCGAACACTCGACCCCTAGCACCCCATGCACGCTTGTATCTCTACAGGCCGCTAATTTCAAGGCTTCGCGCTTGGCGCTCGCTGCAACGATGCCCAACAGTGCTTAACCGTGAGTGACAAAGTCACTCGAAAAGTCACTCGGCCTTTTCCCCCCACCGACTTCCTGCCGACCGAACACTATCCCAAACCTACCGGCATGAAACCCTATCCTGCCGCTTCAGCCTATCCGCTTGGGGCCCTAGAAATACTCCTTTCGCTTATGCAAAGGCCGTTTGGTTCGAAGGGAAATCCTCGATAACGATGGTTCGATTCCCTTCACCAGCTCCACGTATTTCAAGACCTCCAGCGGTGAATGTACATGACTTCAATCTACTTGGGGGCCATTTTAGGGGACGTTTCGCCATGGATGACGTAGAAACCCAATTCACCGTTGAAGTCGACCAGCCTGATTTCAACCTCCCTATAGGTGCTAATCCTAAAATGTGTGGGGGTCCAGAAAAAAAGTAATATTAGTAATATCCCATCCGAAAATCGGCTACAGACCTTGTAAACCAAGGCATCCAGCCGTATCAGGAAAAGGCGATATTTGAGCGATAGGAAGGCGATAGTATTACCTTTCTATAAAGCTATATTTCTATTCCTTATAACCCAATGAATCCGGGGGGTTGGCGGAAATATTACATTTCATATCGCTTCGTATTACCTCCCGTTGTAATACCCAAAACCCAGAAAAACCGGGGCCGCCAGCCTCGCTGGCGACGTCGTATTCCTTATATCGCTCTTTTTAAAAAAGCCCCATGCCCTTAAGAACCAATCTCAACTCGGACTGTTCCGTCCTTAGACGATCCGGGTTGGATGAACCGCTCGCAGGATTCCTGCTGACCGGCCTGGAATCTGGACTCCGCAACCATTCCTGAGTAACCTCGCGAAATCAAAAATGATGGCCATTTAACTCATAGTTATTAGGCTAGACCTAGCGAGGGACCGTCCTATGGAAATTGTTGTACACGCAAACCCAAATCCATACCAAGGGGTATTAGTTTTAGTCTCCCCGATTTCTGCGTCTTGACCGGAAAGAACGGCAGTGGCAAAAGTCACCTATTGGAGGCTATTGCGAGCAAAGTAGCGAAAATCCATATTGACAATGTTGAAGTTACAAATATTTTGCACATTGGATTCAATGGACTGACGCCACAAATAGCCGAACATTGCCACCCATCGCAAATTACAGAACACATAACTACTTGGTGCAATCAAGTCACTGAGCTTGGCCACTTGTACAAACAAGCCTTACAGAACAACCAAGTTCAGAATCTCACCCACTTCCTTTCTGGATATGGCAATCCGACTATTAATGCCGTCATCAGCAAAATAATTGCAGACACCGGCAAAGATCTTCATGAAATAAAAGAAGAAGAGATCGCTAGAAACATCAGCTTTGCGGACATCACACCGAACTCGTTATTCTCCGCACAGCTTGCGATGACTATAAAATCTTATCACTACCGATTAGAAAAAAATGATTTTGCGGAGTACAGAGCATCAAAGCACGGCGGCACCGGATACAACTATCTGAGCCGAGAAGATTTTGTTGAGAAATACGGTCCTCCTCCATGGGATCTAATCAATGACATTCTGGCTCGTGCAAATTTGCCATATGAAATATCACCACCAAATCTTGCAGACTTCGAACTCCCATACCGCGTCACATTAAAAGATACAAATAGCAATATCGAGATCTCGACTAATGATTTGTCATCTGGCGAAAAAGTCCTTATGTCACTCGCGCTAGCGATTTATAGGACAACGGAAGAAGGAATTCTTCCCGAACTACTGTTACTTGATGAACCTGATGCCGCTCTGCACCCTCAATTTTCAAAACTATTAATTGAAATTCTGACAGAGACGATTGTAAACAAAGCGGGCATTAGAGTTATCATCACTACACATTCGCCTTCAACCGTCGCGATGGCACCAGAAAATAGTGTTTTTGAAATAGATAAAAGAACAAGAACCCCATTCAGCGTAAGAAACTCGGACGCTGTTCGCACGCTAACAGAGGGAGTGGATTTTCTCCGTGTCTCATTCGAAAGCCGCCGACAAATATTTGTCGAGAGCAAATATGACGTAGTGTACTTCGACAAGCTTTTTGGCGCCGTCTCCCGCTTGCACAAGTTCACCTACCAACCCGTATTTATAGAGCCGCATAGCGGCACCTCAAATTGCACCGACGTTATTAGCATAGTAAATAGACTGCGCCATGCTAAAAATGATTTAGTCTGGGGAATAATCGACTTCGACAACGATAACAAATCTACCGATTCGATTATCGTGCTTGGTGGCGGCAGTAGATATGCAATCGAAAATTATCTATTAGACCCGCTTTATGTCTGTTTTTGCTTAATCCGCAACAACCAAAAAAAATTCACTGATTTCGGCGTAAGCACCGGGAAAGCACGCTATTCGGAAATTCCGGATCTCACACAGCAAGAGTGTCAAATTATGATTGACAGCTTACTGACCCAATCCGGAATAGCCTTGAACGACCTTTTACTTACCAAACTAGTCAATGGATTCGAATTAAATTATCCGAGCTCCTTCCTTTTACACCAGGGCCATGACTATGAAGAAAAACTTAAAGCTGCGTTTCCAGGACTACAGGCGATAGCTCGAGGCAAAGGAGATGCAGTGCTTAAGCTAGGAGTCATGGAAGCCATATCGGATTACCCCAAGTTTTTACCTGTTGAAATTTTCGAGACCTTCTCTAAAATTTTAAATTCAAAGAATTAAATTGTAGAGACTGCTATGAACGGAACAATCACTCACCACACTTTTAAAAAACCGATACAGAAAAATACATGAGCTAGTCTTTTCACCTGTCACCCAATGGTGCTTTCGCTCCCCCGAGAGCACTTTTGGAGATAGGGTGACCCTTAGGCCCTTCCGCAGTTCTCGTCGTAATTAATAATTACTAATCTTTAACCGCGTCAGCCCTGAAAAATGGCAATGCACATATTTTCCGCCCCCTTATCAAGGCATTGAATTTGCGCTCTAGCAGGATAGATTCCATGGTCAGTCTGTGAAATAAGCCAAGCTGTCTTTAAGCCCCGTCGCGCATGGCTTGCAGGGAAGTCAGCGTCTACCCGCACACAGCCAATATCCGCCCCAAAAGATCGTGCGCTTTTTTGAAAACACACCAAAAACCGTGTTTTAAAAGTTTTCGCCCAATGAAACCGGGCACTTCAGCGTTGCTCCTTCCGTGGCCGCCACCTACGCAACTGTGTAACCGCGCTACATTTCCCTTCAAAACTTTGCACTCTGTGCAATGGCCGAGCCCCTGCAGAGCCCCATGTCCCGCCTAGGCTGCAGGCTCGTTTGCACTACATCTGGATTTGCACAAAAAAAGGACACAAGGCCCGTCGGCGGGAGGGGGATAAGTGCTTTTTCGTCCCATTTTTTATTGGGCAGCAGGATTTTTCTGGCTGGCAGCAATAGATCACCTAAAGTCGCTCTATTAATCACCCTCCCGGGCCTCTTTGGCCTTATGCAGAGCGAGGCTTCTGTTCAACAACCGGCCAGCTTTCATCTGTGGATAAAAGGCGTCCGTATGAGCCTAGGTAAGATTTTGTTTTGGAGTAAGATGGGAAAAGCGTACTATTCTCGGCTACTACAGCAAGGATGAGCCGTTACTACAGAACAACACGAACGTCGATATTGTATTTTGATAAATTTATAAATCAGTCTTGGAGAGAAAAGCAGTGGAGCTACCGTATGAAAAAATAGCAATCACTATCCCTATATTATTAATTGCTATAGAGCTAGGCGTGCGTGCAACAAAGATCACTGACTTCCCACTATATGAAGCTAATAACGAAATAGGTTACATCCCTAAACCATCCCAATCGGGATCATTCCTCCATAGCCACTCGTGGGAGTTCAATTCTCTTAGCATGGGATCAGGCCCTTTCAAACCTAGCGAAGACATTGATACCCTTTTGATCGGTGATAGCGTTGTGCTGGGGGGGAACCCTTACCGGCAGGAAGAGAGGCTTGGACCTAGACTCCAAGCAGAAATCCAAAACGCCGTTTGGCCCATATCTGCCGGAAGCTGGTCACTTAGAAACGAACTAATTTATCTCAAACAACACCCTGAAGTTGTTAAAAACATAGACAACTTTATTTTCATATTAAACTCAGAGGACTTCGATCAAGCATCTTCTTGGAGATGCGATATAACACACCCACGCTCCAGCCCGACTCTTGCCACTGCTTATGTATTCAAAAAATACATATACAACTGGAACAAATGCAGCGAGCCACGTAAAGAGTTAAAAGTAGAACCGGGCGACTGGAAGAAAGAACTAAAAAACTTTCTAAACGACAAAGTAATAGAGGGAAGACCTGTAACATTTTTTCTATACCCGAATAAAAATGAACAAGCAGGAAACTCACCCGTTGCGTCAGCTCTTGAAAAGTACGCAACCGATCTTTTGAGCAGCCAAAACAGTTCCGTCAAGGTATACAGCGTTGCTCGCGATCCACGTTGGTCGGAAAGCTTCTATCGTGACAGCATTCACCCAACACCAGAAGGAACCAGAATTTTGGCCTCGATACTCAGCACACCAAATGACGTCACCGAACTGAAGTAAGGTGTTTAACTTCGGCAAGAGCGGCAAGTTTTAAAAAGTGAACGCCGGCAGACCGCTCACCAGCTATCACTATCGTTTTTAAGTGTTCTCATAAACCAAAAATAGCCCGTACATGACGGGCTGTTTATCGAACAACTCAGTTAGCTATTATGGAAGGACTGACGGGACGGTATAGGTATCACCGTAGTAGCGCCCACCTTCACACAACACATTTTTTTCATACAGTGCGTAATCGATGTCATGGACCTGCTGATAAGTTCGGCCGGACACCGTCAGGTCTTCAACGTATACCCGGTAGATAATCCAAGAAGGCCAACGAGTTTTTGCCGTAGAGGCTCCACTGGTATAGGTGTTGTTTAAACCTGTATTACCTACACCTAGCAGACTGGTAAATATGGAGGTTTCTAATGCTGGGTTCGTCAACCAGCCACGACTGGCGCCGTTCATAAACACAGGCCCAGAAGCACTTTCACTATTGCTCAGCTTGCCCAGCTCGTTTTGCACTTCCGTCTTTTTACCGAGCACGAGGCGCTGGTTACCTCCTCCAGTCGCCAATTCAACAAGAGCAGTAGCACTCATCCCCGTGTAGGTGGAGTCCACTACCCCTGTCTTATATGGCCGCGTTACCTGACCCCAAATCGAGATATACAAGTCGTTAGTCGGGTTTTGGAAAAGCCATTTACGCAGCTCAAGATCAATATTGATACGCGCATAAGGGGTGTTTTTGGCTGACACCAGCCCCGGCGCCTGCGACACTAACGCATGCAACCCGCCTTTCGACGAGCGCTCAAGAAGACCTGTAGCACCGCTCATGCCTGCATAATTCAGCGTAGGCACCAAGCTGGCCTCCGAACCTGCACCATAAACCGCCTGAGCTTTCTTCCACAGCACGTTGCGCAGAGTGCTACCGGATGGGCCAATACCACCAGGCCATACACCCGATGGGTGAGTTGGGTCAATCAGAAGCAACGAGCCCGCGCTTTCAATTACGTCAACTTCAACCAGTTTGGGCGCATCAGGGTTATTGAATTTCAAACCAGGAATAATCAATACACGACCTACGCTCATCACATCCAACCTCTAATTTGACTTTCTTGGTAAACACGCTTCCCAATGGCAATGTTGCCAAGGGCATTCAGATGACCGCTGTCAGACCGCAGCGAACGCGGCGTAAGGCCGTTAGAAATATCTGCTAGGTCATCGCTAGTGAAAGTAATACCCGCCGCTGTTGCTGCCTCGGCAGTCCTCAACCATGCCGAAATATCCAGCCAGAACTCAGTGAAAGCCGCTGCAATTGCTGCGTTGCAAGCGTCCAGCCTTGCACGGCCCGACGTTCCGAATTCCTCCCCTACCCAAGGCGGAATGGACATGACAATCACTCGTTTAACGCGTGGCGTCAGGTAGTCAATCATGCTGCGAATCGAAGCCACGATCAGCGCAGGAGCAACGTCTTTAAACGAGTTACGACCGATCCAAATCGTCACATGCCGATCGGCATGCGCGAGCCCATCCGCAGGGGTGAAATAACTCATAGCTGGACAGCTAACCGCTTCACCCTGGGCCGACCGGGTGAACGTCAGAACACCGCCCGCCATATTCAGCATGCCCAGCACACCGGCCAACAAACCTTGCCGGCCACCGCCATCACTCAGGGGGTTATTCAACGCCGCAGTAACCGTCACAGATCCAGTTGCCGGAATAGTGTTACCGGCAACCGTTAAGCGCGCTGGTACGCCGCCCTGTCGTGCTGCGATCTGGCTGTAGCCCTGACCACCCCAGCCGCCGTTGTAAGCTGGCAGACCGCACAAGGCTGCCAAAGTTGTAGGCCAGCCACCGGCTGTGAGCGAATCTCCCCAGCACGCCCAAGCCGCAAGCGGAAAAGGCGGTACAACAGTGCTGATGCCTATCCGTTTAGCAATGGAATTAATCACGCGTTGCGTGAATCGTCCTTGCCGGTCTAGCTCAAGATCACTTTGGGTAAACTCACTATCAGTGAGAGAAAACGACATATCGTTTGCATCAGCGTCGAATGTCCCGAAACCCGCCTCAATAACGGCGGCTTTCGAGGCTCCGTCGATCAACGCCGGTGCATCTTCAGGCCGCATTTTCGCGCCCATGCATTTGGCCGCGTATCTCGTGGGTTGGCCTCTACGATCAGTCTGTAGCCAGCTGGAGTTCATATCCTCGTCGCCAAGAGCAAACGACATATCGTTAGCCTCAGCATCCATGGTTCTAATACCTAATTCATCAATAGCCTGCATATTGGGATAACTATCAATTGGCTCCGCAACTCCATCCCCTTTATTTTTGTAGAGCGTTACGTAAGTCTTAGATACATTGCTAATAGCCTGAAAGTTCTCACCTGGTGAAGTGGTACGTAATCCATGCTCAATGTCATCTTTAATCCCGCCTGAGATAACAGCGGCATCCTTAGCGGTTTCTGCCCGATCAGCAGCTGCTTCGGCAGCAACCAATGTTTCAGATACATCGTTGAACTGGATATGTAAGCGGTAATCACGCTCCCCCTTCACCACTCGCAAGTCATAGATGCCATTAGGTGCTGCAAATTGCACCAAGCCGTTTTTGTCTGTGGTGAATGGGTTGGCCAATGGCAGGCCATTAGTTTTATATAGCCCTCCAAACAGATTCTCGGTACCGCGTTGATACAGGTAGCAAGTTGCTCCGGGCAACTTGTTGCCCTGGTCGTCCTGGGCGAAAAAGTTCTTTAATTCCACTTGGTATTCCTTCGATTAAGCGGTGATGGGTTCCAACTGCGCGGCCAGCGCCAATGCCTGGGCGGCCTTCGCAGTGAATCCAGTGGCATCAGTTGGGCTCGGCGTGGGGCCAGGCACGTGGGTGTGGCTGGCCAGCTGTGCGTTCATCGCCTGCACCAGATCGAGCAGATCGCACAGGATCTGCAGCACGTTCACGTCTTCGGAGCCCAGCCAGGTCTTGGTGGCCAGGCTGCGGCGCATGCCTTGGATTTGCTCCTGCACGTTGCCGCCCACGGTCAGGTTGAGTTTTTGCGCCACGACCTGGTTAAGGTCGCGGCCACTGGCCAGGTGCAGGTCATCCAGTGCGGCCAGGCTCGCGGATCCGCCCGACAGCAGCTTGAGCGCGCCGACCGCCTCGATCGTCTTGACCCCGCCGACTGACTCCGTTGAGTGGTCTTCAACCTCTACCGTGCTGCTTTGGTGACGCTCAGCGTTGGTCAGGCTCTCAACGTCGCGTTCGATCGACTTGTCACGGATCCGGCCATCGGTCTGGCGCAGCCAGTTGCCATCGGCGTCAACGCGCTGTTGCGCGCCTTCGCTGTGCTGCCACACCTGGTCACCCTTCGGCACCCTGGGCAGGCTCAAGCCGTGCGGCAAGATCGTCTGGATGTAGGGTTTGTTCGGCAGGCCATAGGCGAAACACACGACTACCTGCGTGCCCTCTTCCGGGAAGGCGAAAAAGCCCATTTCATCCCCACCCATCGGCATGGGCAGTGGCACACCGGCCAGCAGCGGCAAAGCCGGGTCAGGTTCGCCGTCAACGCCCAGCAGCTCCACGTCCACCGCAAAGCGCGGACGAAAGTCGTCGCAGAT
This sequence comes from Pseudomonas helleri, assembly GCF_045830615.1. Lineage (NCBI taxonomy): Bacteria > Pseudomonadati > Pseudomonadota > Gammaproteobacteria > Pseudomonadales > Pseudomonadaceae > Pseudomonas > Pseudomonas helleri. Next base: position 3,407,287 of record NZ_CP174501.1, read on the forward strand.
GCCGGCGCCGGCCGGGGCGTCTGCCACACCAACAACCCGGGCAAAGCGCGGCAGGTGATAACCGCCGGTGAGTTCGGGAAATTGCCGCTCTACACTGCGGCGGATTGCGTCTTCCATCGGATCGCCATTTGGTTGCCGGTGAGCGTCACGTGGGTGATGCGCTCGCCTTGGTTGATCGATGCACCTGGTCGCAACCCGGGAAGGGCCGCGATCATCGCGCTTTGGTTGTTTTGGTAGTCGTTGAACAGCTCCACGGGCAGCTGTAGCGGCGATCGGGCGCCAAAGAAGCTGTCGGCCCAACTGCCCACAAACACTTCGCCATCGCCCTGCTGCTGCCACATAAAGTCCGTGATGCCGAAAACCCGGGGCAAACTGTCCATGGCCTGGTAACCGGCAGCCAGGTTGTAGAAGAACGGGGCTTTGACCTTGGCGTATGCCTTGTCCGGAACGCGAAAGCTCAGGCCGGTTTTCTGGTTGATCTCGGCCAGCACGGTGGTCAGATCGGCATGACGCAGGTTTAGCGGCAATGGTTGGGACAGGATCGCGGCCAGTTCGCGGCAGAACAGCACCTGCTCGATCGCGTTAGACGACGTGCAGCGCTCGACGTAGCCGATGAAGTGGCGCTGCAGCGGGTTGTCGTTGTAGCCGATGTCCAGCGTCACCAGCCCTTTCACCGGCGCCGCTGCCTGAATGGTCAGGGTTGCGCGGCCCGGTGTGCGCAGCTCAAGACGCACGTCATCGCTGACCAGGGGATAGACCAGACCGCCGATGGTCAGCACCTTGTGCAGTTTCATGCTCACAGCACACCGCCCAAGTAGTTATCCAACTTTTTCAGCGTGGCTTCGAAGCCGGTCAGTTCCTTGCCAGACTCGCCATTTTCGCCTGCACCTGGTGCAGTCACTGACTGCCCCGGGGCGCCCTGTTGGGTGACGCTGTTGCCGGCGCGGCGCGTTTCGACTCGCTCAGGGTTTGAGAGCTTTTCCGACAGGGTGAATTGCACCTGCCATGCCCGCAGGGTGTCGTCTTCACGGGCGCTGACGCCGTCGGAAAACTCCACCTGGCGCACGCCAAACGCGGACGCGGAGTCATTAACGACCCGGTAGGTTTTGCGCTGGCCACCGCTGCCGGTTGCTTCCGCCAGGCGCATGATGTTGCGCAAATACGCGCTGTCGACGAACGGGATCTGCAGCGTGACCGTCAGCGTTTTGGGCTTGAACCCTTTGTGAGCCGAGTCCGTGTTGCTGGTCTGGCCCGACAGATCGTCACTTTCGATCTGCAGGTTGGCGGTGACCTTGATGTTTTTGCCGCGCACGCGTTCGCCATCGAGCAATAAGGTCATAGGCCCACCAGTTCCTGAACAAAGCTCAAGCCTTTCAAAGAGCCGACCAGCATCAGGCCAGCGGCCAAGCCCCATTCGTGACCTGGTGCATCGCCCTGCAGCAGTTGCCGGCGCAACTCGGCCGCATTGCCTGGCCCGATCAACCGCGCGCGCATGCTGTCATCGGCGGCGGCGCCATCGAACATGGATTTGAGGTCGGCCAGCTTCTTAGCCTGCGCTTGTGCCTGACTGGCTTTGCGCTTGGCCAACTTGGCCAGGTCAGCCATGGGAGAACTGTCGGCGTAGCTCTCCAGTGCCGACAGTTGGCTGTTCAGTGCCTGGGTGGCGGCCTTGGTCACGGTGCAGCGCTCCAGCGGCAAAGCCCCCCAGCGCGGCAAGGTGCCCGCGTTGGGCAACTCCCACTTTTCGGCGTCCAGGGCGAACAGGTTTTTGGCCCGGCGCTCGGCGCGCTGCAGGTCCGGCATTGGCAGCACAGCATTGAAGCGGGCCAAGGTCGCGGCAAACTTGTCGTAGCGGGTGCCCAGGAACATCACCACCAGGGCGTATTGCGAGCCCGCCGGGCGGCTGTCGTCGCCGGTGTCTTCGAGCTTTTCGCCCAGCTGCTGCAGCAAGTTGGGGGCAGACAGATAACGTTGGTAGCCGCGGCCCTGCCCCACACCACTTTGAAACGGCGTCACCACCAGGCAGGCCGGTACTTCGCCCAGGGCATCGGCTAAACCGGCACGGCCAGCGGCGACGGCGGCTTCTGCAGCGGCGCCGACCGGACCCGGTGACGTGGTGGCCAAGTCCGCCAGACCTTCAAGGCGTTGCCCGGCGCTGGCAAGCTCGATGGTGGCCAAGTCCTTGGCGTTATCGAGATCGCTCAGCCACTGCGTGGACTGCTCAGGCCAGCGCAGGGTAATGGGGGCCCAATTCATAGCGCTGCAGACTCCCACGCCACGGCATTGATGGCGTCCAGATCCGCGCTCGCTCGCGCTGCTGCCAAGGCTTGCTTAAGGTCGTTGGCCTTGCGCAAGCGCTGCAGCTTGAACTCGGTGAATTCGTTGCTCACCTGCAGCAGTTGTTCGTGGGTGTGCTCGCGCAAGTCAGTCACACCGGATTGATCGCGGCAGGCGTACCCACCGCCCAGGCCACGCAGAATCAAGCCGGTCAGGTTCAATTGGTCTTCGACCCAGGCGTCGTAGAAAAAACGCTCGCCCAACGCTGCCGACCAGAATCCGCCGGTGATTTCCTGCAAACAGGCCTTATTCACCGCTGCAAGTTGGGCGCTGTAGCGCAGTTCCAGCACCGTCGGCATGTCATCGATCCAGCGGCCATTGCTCCAGACTTGCCCCGGGCCCGGTACCGCCAACGTGTAACCCTCAGGAAGTGAGCCGGCGCGCTCGATCACCAAAGGTTCGCGGGTGGTGGTGCTGTAGACCGTCAGCCCCTGGTAGGAATCGACCAGTTGCCACTTGCGGCCATCCCAAAGCGCGGCTTTTTTGTCCGGTACCGGCGGCGGCGCCACTTCAACACACCCGCCCGGAATCAGCCAAACGCCCGGTTCTAGAGGGGATTCATCCGCCACGGTGGTGCCGGTGTAGATGCCCAGGTGATCGGTTTGGTAGACGGTTTTTGTTTTCATGAACGGCCTCAGTACTTAATGCAGGCAAGGAAAGCGATGTTTTGGGGACGCGTTTCTGCCGCGCCGATATAGCTGACCGTAACGGGGTGAACGTGATCGGGAACCGGTGCCACCGTCACGGGGTGCGTGTGATCGCCGTTTTCACTGGTCGACTTGTCATGCACGCCGGGTTGGCCGTAGTTGACGATGTTGCGCGGCTCGTCTGCGTCGCCTTCTTGGTCAACGCCGTCTGGGGTATTGGCTCCCGATCGGACCGCGTGAGCATGTCGACCGGCACTGGCTGTGGTCGCGGTTGGCGTGTGGGCACCTCCCGGGTTAGTGGTGCCGGTCGCGGTGTGGCTGCGAATGGCATCCGCTTGATAGCTGCCCAGTACCCGGCCTGCATCGATCCCTCGCCCGTCATCCCAGTAACGAAGGTGTAAGCCGCGTGGGTCCGGCAGATTGAAGGTATTGATCCCGTCACCAGCGCCGAACCGGGTGCCGATCTTGGCAAACAACCGGGCGTAGGCCGTACGAGAAACCGCCGCCCCGTTGGCCTTCAAAGAGCCAGGCGGCGGCGTATCCATGGCCACGGCGAAGACTTCCCCGACCTCGGATTCTGCGATCTGTTGGCGCAGCATATTCAGCGCCTTGGTGGTCGCCAGAATTTCGCTACTGTTTGTGCCCGGATCGTCGCTTTTGGCGTTGGGGATCTCGCTTAGGCCGACGTCTTCTTTCTTCGTGGCCCGCGCGCGCAGGTGCTCGTAGTCGCCGCTGCGCAAGGCAAACTGTTTGACCAGGGCGCCGGTGATGGGCTCGCTGGCCCGCAAGTCCGTTATGTCGCCGGCCACATCCACGCTGGCCAGCTCCACCAAGTAATGAGCGGTACCGTTGCTGTCGACGTAGTCCGCTTTAGCCTCGCCAAAGACCACTTTCCACGAGGCCACGCTGTCGCTGCCCTCACGTGCCAGCGCAACGTCCAGCCAGGCTTTGGCTGGCAACGCTGGTAGCTGCGCATGCACTGGCTCGGCCAGGTCGACCCGGATCCCCTCAACGTAGGCAATGCCTGCTTTGACCTGGTACAGACCAAAGCTGCGCTCCATCTGCAGGCTGTCGGCCAAAAAGCACGCTCGGCCAAACACGTCACGGTTGCTCATGCGCTCGCGCCGATCGATGCCGTTCAGCCGCACCGTGAAGTCGTGCTGCCAGGTACTGGCGTCAACGGTGACGCCCGTCAGTGCCTGGGCGCCGTTGAACTCCACCAGGAAGTTGCGGGTAACGTTGTTGCCGATCTGCAGCGGCGGGATGTTCTTGCGCTTCTGCTGCACCGGCACGGTGGCCACTGCCAGCAGGACGCCTTCTGCCGCTTCAAGGCCGATCCAGTTGAAGTCCCAATCGCCGACGTCGGAGCCTACCATTAGGCTGTAAACCACCTGGTTGGGGCTCACATAGCCTTTGCGGTCGTAGCCCTTGATGTAGACGATTTGATCGGCAGGCGGCTTGCCGGCGGCGCGATCCACGGGGGCATTCGGATCAAGCCCTGGCACAAGGGCCAGGACGAAACGGGCAATATCAAGTTTTTCCCCGGCGCCTTGCTTTTGAGCAATCAGACTTTCGCCGGCAAGGGTAATGCTAGCTCCCATGGGGGCTCCTAACGGTATCGTTCAAAAAGGTGAGCACGGCCAGTTCATTGATCACCACAAGGCGGCTCGCGCTATCGTCGAGAGTGGCTATCAGGGTCTGCTGGTCATCGTTGAAGTCGGCCACGGCAATGTTGAGTTTCACCGGCGTGATCGTGACGAAGTCGTACCGGCGGCACGTGCGGCCGTATTGCTGCATCAGTACGCGCAGCAACACCGGGTTTTCGCTCAGCTGCGTGTCGGAGAGGTGCAGCAACACCACGTCCCAATCCAGACCCGGCAACCGCTCCTGGATCTCCACATAACCCACGCCCAGGCGTTCAAAGATGCGAACCATGCCGGCGGTGCTGCCCGCGTCCACGGCGTTGATAAACGCGTACTTGACCCGCAAGCGGTAGAGCTTTTCGGGCTCGCCATGGAAGCGCTGAATGTCACGCTGCCAGGCCAGCAGATCGAGCACGCTCAAGTGGCAGGTTTCGGCATCCATCTGCAGCAGTGGCCAGTTAACCCAGTTCTCGACCTTGCCCCACCACGATTGCGCGGCGGCTTTGAGCTTGGCCAACTCCGGGCCGTCCAGCCAGAAAGGCAAACTCAACTTAAGCATTGAGCTCTACCTCAACCCCGGCCAAGCGCGGGATGGTCAGCTCTGAAAGGATGTCTGCGTTGTCGAAGTGCAGCGACTCGATGCCGGTAAATTGTTTGTGCAGTTCTTCGCCCAGGCGGCTGAACGAAAAGCGTGACTGGGGATGCGTCAACGTCGGTTGATAGTCACTGGCTGTGCTCTCACGGAATGCGGCACGAATGAACAGCTCTATGTCCGTTTTCAGTGCTGGCCAGCGCTCGGTACCTACTTCGGCCTTGGGCCAGACGGTCACCCGCACGGTGTGCAGCGTGGCGGGCATTTCCATCACCACCAGGTCATCACCGTGGCCATGGTTGCCCTGGTCACGAATGTAGTTGTTGATTTCGGCCAGAAAGGTGTCTGCCGGCGAGTCGGCCTCAAACAACACCAGCGCGTTGGCACTGCCGGGGCCCCGGGGCGCGTTGTGCTCAAAGTAAACGCCATCCGGCTGCACGCCCGGGAAGGACGAGATCATGGCGCGATACACAGCGTCGGTATGCCATTGGTTGACAGCCGAGAACTGGTTGCGGGTGCGCAAACGCAGCTCGTCATCCGGTTCTATGTCGGCCCCGGGGTGGGTCAGCCAGCCGTCAGCGTTGACCACCTGAACCACGCCGGGTACCGGCTCCGGCAGAATCGAAAAGTAACCTGGTGCGAGATTGAACCCGCTGCCCGCTTGTTTCGCCCGGGCCAAGACACGGATCTGAGACTCGCCATCGGCAAAGCTGGCAGCTGCCACCGTCACCAGCTCGTACACGTTGCCGTTGATCGCGATCGATTGCACACGGGTACCGGCCGGGATTTCCAGCAGACCGGCCAGCGCGCTGCGAGTGAACAGCAGCAACCCTTCGGCCTTGGTCGCAGGCTTGCGGGTAACGTTGACCGCCCAGGCCAGCATATCCAGCCACGCCTTCTCGGCAGTTTTCACGAAGAAGTTCGGCAACACAGTGCCGGCGATAAAGTCGATCAGCCACATTACCGGCTTGGTCACCAGGGCAGTGATCACCCGCCAGAACGGCGACCAGGCGCTGGTGTTGCTCAACTTGCTGCCCTGGGCGACGACTTCCAGTTCCCAGGCTGCGCGCAACTTGGCCTCGGTGGTCGGAATGCCGGCGTCACTCATCGCCTTTTTAAAATCTACGTCGCTCAAAACACTACCTCGACAGTTCCAAATTCAACGGTCTTTGCGGCTAACAGGTACCGCCCCTTGCCTTCTTCGGTGATTTGCACGGATCCCGGTACCAGGCGTACGTCCGTCTCCACCAGCAGTTCCAGTTGCTGAATGCAGTCGGCACGACGGAAGCGATCGCGCTCGGCCACCAGCGTCACCAACAGCCCGCTTTCGCGGATCATGTGGCCGATGTCTTGAGCGATGCTGGTCCGATCGTCCACCAGCAACGGCTGGTTTGAAGGGTCTAGGGTCAGATCGTTGTTGGTGATCAGCAGATCGATATAGAGGCTCATCAGCCCACCCCCATTGCCAGCATGTTTTCCAGCTCTAACGGGCTCATAGGCTTGGCGGTGTGGATTTCGACTTTCTCCACGTGCGTGCCCTGGTTCTGGTTGCTGGTGTTCTGAATGCTGGTCAGCAGCCCGCCACGCGGCACCGCTGTAGGCCGCGACGGCGAAAGGCTCGGGATAGCCGCATTAATGGTCTGCTGGGCTTTGTCTGCTGCACTGGCGGTGTCTGCGGCCCTTATGGCGGCTTCGGCGCCGGGCACCTGCGGCAGCTCGCCAAAGCGGGTTTCGATGTTCACGCCCGGGATCTTGTTCATCATGTCGATCAGTCCGTTGATGGCCTGCTTGAACACGTTGGCGATGCTGTCCCACGCGGCTTTCGCCATGCCCGACCAGCCGCCCATGGAATTGAACCAGTCCGACATGGCGCCGAGCTGCTCACTGACCCACTTGAACGCCTCGCTGTCGAGTAGCGCGGACGTCCATTCATCCCAGTAGTAGACGGCGGCAACCACTGCCGCGATCAGCGCGACAACACCCACCACCACCCACGTGACCGGGTTGGCCAGCAATGCGCTGTTGACCAGCCAGATCGCGCTCTGCCAAGCCAGCATTGAGACTTTGACCAGGCCCATCCAGCCGTACATCAGCACCAAACCGGCCACAAACGCCACGGTCATGGCGGTGTGGAACAGGAACATGGCAATGCTGCGGTAGCCCGTCCAGGTGAGGACTTTCCAAACCACCACCATGCCCAGCCAAGCCATTTTGCTGAGTCCGACCACCAGCGTGAGCGCAGACATGGCCGCTGTGATCGTGAGAATGGTCAACGAGGCAATACTGATAACGCGGGTGATGTTGGGGAACAGCTGCGACCAGCGCGTCAGGGTCTGCGCCACGCTGGTCAGCTTGGCCATGAGCGGGCTCAGGATCGGAATCAGGGCCTGACCGAACGCAATCCGCAACGCTTGCACAGCGGCACCGAACTGCTGCCACGGGTCAACCATGGCCTGGGCCATCTTCTGCGCGCTTTCAAGCCCACGGACATTGCCCAGTTGATCAAGGCCGTTACGCAGCCGGTCAGTGTCCTTGGCCAGCGCACCAATGACCCGCGCACCTTCACCGCCAAATGCGTCAGTCAGCGCCGTACCACTGGCCGCACTGGTCAGGTCACCAAACTTGCCCTGCAGCTTGTCCATGATGTCGAGGATCGGCAGCAACTTGCCGTTCTGGTCGGTGAACTTCATGCCCAGCTTCTGCGAAGCGGCGCCGATGTTCTCGAAAAAGGATTTGTACATGCCGCCGGCGTCGCCACCTTCCATGGTGCTGCTCAACGAACCAATGACCGCGAACTGCTCGGCCAGGTCGACACCTGCAGTGGTCGCGATCGCGCCGAACTCCTTGAACGCGTCCTTGAGCTGGGCGCCGTCAGTGCGGAACAGTTGCACCGCCAAAGCGGTTTGCCCGCCCATCTTCTCGACCCACTGGCTTTTGCCCATGGCATCAGCCTGGTTCTTGAACAGGTTGTACATGGTGCCCACGTAGTCGCCCATGGTGCCGGCGTCGGTTTTGGTGGCCTTGGCCAACAGGTTGCTGGTGTTGGTGAAGGTGGCCAGCTGGCTGCCGCTCAAGCCCTTGATAGCGCCCTCAATGCTGTACGCCGAGGCCACAAAGTCACGGGCGTTTTCACCGTAGGCCACCGAGAATTCCAGTGACTTTTGGTTGAGCGCATCCAGCGCGTCTTCGGCCACGCCCAAGGAACGAACCTCGCCCAGAGCGCGATTCATTTCCAGTGCCGGTTCCAGGGACTGTTTGATCGCCACACCCGCGCCCACCATGCCCGCGAGCCCTAAGCCCATGGTCTTGATGTTGTTTTGACCTTGCTCAGCCAAGTCCGAAAAGCTGGTCTTAACCTTGCCCAGAGGCGCGGTGACCTTGTCGGTCAGGCTGAGAATGAAGGCCAGACGGGCGCTGCGATCTGCCATGTGTTTTTATCCGTTCAGTGCGTAGGCAATGCCATTGGCCACGGCGTTTTCCGTTCGTCGCCAGTACTCGTCCTCTAGCCACTTGGCCGTACCCATGTTCTCGATCGAGGGCTCGGCGCCGGGCATCCAGCGATGGGTCAGGGCCATTAACTGGCCCAGCCCGTCTTCTTTCAGTCGTTCGGCGTGCTCAAGGGCTTTTTTACGATGATTTCAACGTCCGGGGCGTACTCTTCCAGCACGGTGCCGGCCAACTGCATGGTCAACACCGGGTTGGCCAGAATCTGTTTCAGTGCTGCCCGATCTGCCTGCCCGACAGTCGTCACCAGCAGGTTGTTGGCCGGGGATACCTTGTTAGTCGGGGTCAAGGTGTTGAAGTACTTGGTCACGTCCTGCGGGGTCAGAGTGAAAGTGAATTCGAGGGTGCCTACTTCCAGGGTGATTTCGCGGCGGTCAGTCATCGGTGTTACTCCGTTTAAGGGTAAAAAATGGGTGATACGGCTTAGCGCAGGCAGATCCGGCGCATGTGGTCTTGCAAGCCCAGGATCATTTCGCGGCTGACGGCGAGTTGATCTCTGAGGGTGAAATAATCCGATCGAGCGTCTGCTGAGAGTTCGGCGGTGGCTGCATCAGCCACGCCGCCGGTGCCGGTTTTGGCGGGCACTGTGGCTGGGCAGGCGGTGTTGACGCGCAGCCGCTGAGTGCCCCCACCAACAGCAAGCTGCAGGTCAGCGTTTTGGGAAAGTGCATGGTTCAACTCCTGGGTACGGGTGCGATCGATCTCGTCGCGATCGGCGAGCATTTCGCCGCTGATACGGGCCGCTTCGCGCAGGCCGGCCACCTCAAGCTGAGTTTTGTCCCGTTCGTCCAAGGCCCGATCGCGCTCATCGATGAGCTGGCCACACGCAAACAAAAGAGCAAAACCCAATGCAATCAAAGCGGTGACAAGCCAATTCATAGGCCCACCTCGCACAGTTCACGCTCAGCAGCGCGGCGGTTCACCAGCCCGGCCAATTGCTTGCCCCCGGCATAGATCCAGCGCGACAACTGGGCACAAGCGCCACGTGCATCACCCGCGTTCAGCAGGCGTAGCAGCGTTGAGCTGGCAAACTGGCTCTCACCCACGTTGTAAACAAAGGATCCAAGGGCAGCACGGCGCGTGTCAGGCAGCGGCACGCGTACCTGGCGATCAACAGCAGTCAGCGCGATACGCAATTCACGCTGCAGCAACTCGTCGCACTGTTCGTGTGTCGCCCGATCGCCCAGCTTCACGCCCTTGGTGACGCCTTCGCAGATAGTCGGAATGCCCACCGGATCGAGGTAGGCCACCAATGAGCGGCCCTCAAACCAGGTAACCACTGCAGCGGTCATGCCCAGGACGCCGGTCAGCGCGCCGATCGCGATTTTGTTACGCAGGCTCATTACTTTTTCCTCCAATCGCGCAGCATCTGTCGGTATTTGGGCACCAACAGCAGGATCTGCAGCACCATGTAGAACGCGGTCAGCATGTAGGCCACGGCCGACCAATCGATGGCCCCGGTCGCGCCGGTCGCTGCCACACCAATAGCCGGTGCGGCCTTGGCCACAGCGATGACAGTGTCCTGAGCGGCCTGATTCGTGCTCATCGGGTAGTCCTTTTCTCGAAAATGGTCTGGCATCCCACGCAACGCTCAATCCCGCCAAACGCTTGGCGCGCCTTGGGGATATCGCCGCCGCAGTCCAGGCATTCGCTAAGGCTCGGCCCGGTCGATCGCGACTTGGCCAACTGGTGGGCAATCGCCCGGTCACGGTCGCGTTGTTCCAGCGCTTGGGCGCGATCGAACGGGCACACCATCAGCTCAAGCCCTCGATCTCGGTAGCGTCCAGGTACGGCACGCCGTTGATGCGAATAAAGTCCGGGCTGGTGACGTCAAACGGCACCTTGTGCTTGGAGGTTTCACCGCCTTTGGGGTCAATGCTGAGCAAGCTGGAGATCCGCAACTTGCAGCCAAATGCCTCAATGCGCAGTTCTTCTTCGCCTGCCTTGGCAAAGAAAACGCTGTCAAAGGGCTCAAGCTTGCGAAAGCTGCCTGCAGTGCGCGCGGCTTCGATCAACAGGTTGAAATTGTTGGTGTCGAATTCCATTTCACCGCTGGCCGAAACCTCGCCGTCCACATGCCCATCGGGCACGCCACGGCTCTTGGCCACGGCGGTGTTATCGGTGATGTCGAGGGTGCAGTTTTGAACGTGAACCAGCATGTCGCCCAGGTTCACGTCAAAGTTCTTGCCGCCAATACGTGACATAAGGGTGACTCCTAGTCGTCGGTGGAAAGATCGAGGGCGATGTTGGCCGTCAGGTCTTTCGGGCAGTTGAGTGGCCGGATCTTGATGTAGATCTCAACCTTGATTTTGCTGAGCCACACCAGAACGATGTCGCCGTCTTTGGGCGATTCGATCTCGCCCGGGAACACCTGACCGGCGAACGTCACGGACTTGGCCATCTGGCGCAGTGGCTTCATAAAGGCGCTGACAGCAGCGGCCATGCTGTTGGGCGTGTTGTTCAGGCGACGGTCACCCACACGGCGGATCAGCAACGGGCGTACCTGACGCGCAGCCTTGTCAGCCAGGCGCAAGTACTCGATCACCAGGAAGTCGCTCGCCGGCGCATCGAGCATGTTGCCGTCGCCCCAGTACACGCCCGGGTAATCGGGATAGGTCTGCGAAACCGAGAAACGGGCCTTGTCCAGCTCGGCACGGGTCGCCGTCGGCAACTGCACCGCGTCTTTGTCCACAGGCACAGGCCCCAAGCCCAGCAGCGCACCGGACGCTACCCGCATCGGGCTGTCAGCAACGCTTACCGCAGCATTGGCCAATCGCCCGGCCAGCACGCCCAGGTCATTGCCGTGCAACTGAGGCACGACCAGGACACGCGGCGCGACAAGGCCGGTGGTGATGGCGCGCTGCTCGGTGAGGTACTGATTCCACGTCTGCAGCGCCGTGATGCCAGCACTGGCCGCCATCACGAACACCCGGCGGCCATACGTGTTGTTGAGCGCAATGGCTGCGTCATGCATGGCCGACAGTTCGCCGGCGGCTTTCACCGGCTTGGTGATCACCACTGCCTCAACCGAATGGCCTTGTTGCATGGCCTTTTCCAGCGCTTTAGCCCAGTCACCGTCTGCAGCGATCGGCGCCGCCAGGCAGGCCCAGCGATCGCCACCGTTCAGTTTGGCGGCGGTGATCTGGGTTTTCAGGTCACTGGCCGGAATGCCCAGGGTGTTTTCCAGATCGCTGTCGGTGTTCAAAGGGATCAGCTCGCCGACGTTCTTCGCGCCGGGGCCGATAAACAGAAAATAGCGTTCGATCTCAGTCACGGCACCCTGGCCAAGATTGAGATTGTTAACGGTGACTTGGCCGAGTGCCATACAGTGCCTCGTTAGCGGGGTGAGTTAAGGATTTGTTGAAAGACCTGGTTAACCAGCTCGCTTGTTTCGTTGCCGTTGTTCACGCCCAGGAACTGACGTTTCGGCAAGGTGATTTCCCAGCTTTGCGCACCCGAGGACGCTTTCTTTTCGTCGTTCAAAATGCGGATCAGCAGCCCCGCCTTGGCGTAGTTCACATGCTCTTGAATCCACGCCACAGAGGGTTTGGCCATGGCCTTTCTGCCCTTCACGTGCACGCGAAAACCCACTTGGCGCAGGCGCTTGGCTTGTTTGTCGGTGCAGGCAATACCGGGTGGGACCTTGTTCCAGCGGCGCATCTGCGCAGCCGTACGGCGTTCGCTGACACCGTTGTGCTGCTGTGAGGCAACCCAACGCGTCAGGGCGTTTTTCCAGCCCAGTTCGGCTTCATCGGAACTGACACGGGTCACCTGCAGCAGCTTGGCCAACCCGGCTTCCATCTTCTTTTTGCCCTTGGTCGGGCCTTTGCGCTCAGCGAACGGTGTGCCGTCCAGGTTCTGTTGTTCGCGCACACGCTTGCGGCTCTGCGTACGTACGCGCTTGCTGACGTTGTTCAGCAGCCGGCGGCGCAACTGGGGCGACAGCTCAAGCAAGGCCATTTGGGCTTCAACGCTGAGCAGGCCCCGAACATCGAGGTTCAGCGGATTAGCGGCCACGGGCGGCCACCTCGCCGTGCTCGGCAACCCACAGATCGAACGGAACAAACGCCCAGGTCTTGTCGAAGGCCTCGATCTCGCCGTTGGGATCCTCAGCCAGATACTGCGGCTCGATGAATTCCAGGGTGATTTCGACGTCAGCCAGATCGTTGTCCAGCATCGAGACGTCAAACTTCGGCGCTGGCAGGTCGTCGCGATTTTTGTCGTTGGTCTCCAGCCAACTGCCCACCAACGCCATAAGACGCGCCGGGTGATCCGCGAACCGCTCAAAGACGATCGTTGCGCTGTAGCGCATGTCGCCCATGTGCAGGCCGTCAACGTCAGGCTTCCAGAACAGATCGAGCGTAACCTGGTCGGTCCAGCTGTCGAGCTGGTCGGGCAGCACTAAACGGCGCTCTTTGAGGAACTTGGTCAGGGCAATAAGCTTGATCACAGCAGCACCGCCGTCATGCGGCCACGGCCCTGCAGCGAACGGACAGCGGCCTGGCTAAACGCCAAAAAGGTTTCGGCGCGCTCAGGGGCTTCCTTGCCGGTGTTTTCGGCGCTCTCGCGGCGGGTGATGGTGGCGAACTGGGGCAGCAGTTCGGCTTTGGCGCGGCAATACACGGCGCGCTTGTACGTCTCTGCTTGAAATGTGCGTTCCGGCAGCACCATAGGGTCAGCAGATTTCAAGCAGGACACGCCTGCGGCTTGCCATTTGCCTTTGCACTTGGCCAAGTCTGCGTTGACCTCGGTCATTGCCGAGATCAAGCCAACGACCAGCGTTTCGACCAGGTATTCCCCTGGAAGGCGGTAGGCCTTCTGAAACTCAGTCAGAGAGAGGTCGGGCCAAAAGCCGTCGTTCTCGATCTGACGCTCCACAAACGTGGTGGGGTTGCCTGAAAAGCTCATCGCTGGCCGCTCAAATAGGGGCGAGGAAACTGTTTCAGTGGGGCATGGCCATAAATGGTTGGCTCACATCCACAGTTTCTCGCCGGGGGGGGGTAGTCGTTTAGGGTTTTGCGGGTGGTGGCTGGTAGGGCGCTGCGCTTTCTTTTCTCAGCGCCCTGCGGCAGTTTTCGACCCGCGTATCAACGCCAACTTTCGGATACAACGCAGTGGCACGTTCAAAGTGCAGCAGAGCCAGGCCCCAGTCCTTGTCCTCCATGGCACGGATACCCACTAACTTGTGGTACTTGGCCGGGATCTGCTCCGTCAGTTCCCATTCACCGTCAACAAGCGACAGCAAGTCGGACAAGTAGGGCTCCGGGCTGCGCTTGGCGTTGTATTCCGCGTAGGCCCAATCGATCACGGCGTCCGCAACGAAGGTCTGAATGTCGCGCTTAAATAGCTCGGGCATCTTCTGCCCCTGCCCGATCGCGAAATGGGCCAGTTCCATGCCGTCGTCAAATTCTTCCGTGTCGAACAGCCAGATCATCACCTGCACCAGGACGCGATTAGGGAAGTTCAAACCCGACTCGCAATAGCGCTGCACATAGTCCTGGTACTTGGGCAACAGCTCGTCCCGCTTGAGCGCCTGACGCCCGGCCAACCCATTGATTGCACTGAGGCGTTCAAGGTCTTGATCCAAGGCTGCTTCCTGCAACATCAGATGCTTACGGGCATTGGCTGGGCTGCTCAGGGCGGATTCCGGCGAATAGGCCACCGGCGCACTGGCTGCTGCGACTACTGCGGCTGCGCCTGCTGCCAACAGGCGGCGCTTGTGCGCCAGGGCCAGGCTCACGCTACAAGCTCCACGTTCTCAGTCATGGCGAACTTTTCCAGTTGCTCAATGACGTAGCCTTCGTTGCGGCTGTTGTAGTCCTCAATACGGGAGCGCTTCGGATTGTCGATCGTCTGCTTACGCCAACTGGAATCTTGGAAGTAGATCGACAGGTTGTCCCAACTGGTGACTACCACTGCGTTAACCGGGAAAAACGGCACGCTGAAAGCCGGCAGACCGCCATAGGTCGCAATAACCTGGGCTTCTTCGATGCGCTCTTTTTCGGTCGGGACATCACCTTGCTTGGCATAAAGCTTGGCTTTGTCAGCGGCGAGCAAGTCGCTGCCAATGATCGCAATCAAGTCACCCGCATCGCGCAGACGTTCATCCACCAATTGCTTGGTGTCATGCACTAAACCGTCGAGGTTGGCATAGTCACCATCGGTACCCAGCGTGACCTTACCTGCCGTTTTGCCTTCCTGGAGCACTTGAGCCGGAATCTGCTCACGGGCTTGTTGCAACCATCCCTTGTTGACGTCTTGCAGCATTGGGTACTTTTTGATGTCGGTCTGCACCGCCGCGTGCGTACCGTGAAAACCGACCAGGATGCGGTCCAATGCAATTTGCTTCTGAACTGCAGCGGAGTAACGCTGGTGGAAGTCCGGAAACTTGGCCCAAGCGTCAATTTTCGCGTAGGCCATGCCTACGTCAGACTCAGTTGACGACAGCTCATAAGTCGTCTGGGAGAGCGCCGAAGCGTCCTTGGCTTCACGATCATTTTCGGTAACGTCAGTTCGGCCAGTGACAGGACCAGAGGTGCCAATGAACACCTTCTGCCCTTTGATCTCAGTCACACCAATGACGTTGATGCGCTGCAAAAAGTCGGACTTGGCCGTGATCGCGTCGTTCAGCTCTTGAGCGATCGTAGGGTCTACGCTGAAGTGCTCGCTGGCCAGCTCAACGCCATAGCTTTCAGCAATGGCAAGTT
The DNA here is from genome assembly GCF_045830615.1 of Pseudomonas helleri. Taxonomy (NCBI): domain Bacteria; kingdom Pseudomonadati; phylum Pseudomonadota; class Gammaproteobacteria; order Pseudomonadales; family Pseudomonadaceae; genus Pseudomonas; species Pseudomonas helleri. The sequence goes on from NZ_CP174501.1 coordinate 3,422,717, forward strand.
GCAGCTGGGCGAACATTTTGGCGCCGTAGGCACTTAGTGAGTGAGCCATGTCAGAGCACCCGCTTTTTCTTAGGAGTTACCGGGCCGGTATTGCGCGGCAGTTGACGGCCATTCGGAGTGTTCTGCAGAGCGGAGAACTGCTTTTGCAGGCTTGCCAGAGCAGACAGCACGGCCTTGTTCCCGCCACCGTTGCGACGGAATTCACGCTCTTCCTCGGCAGTGGCGACGATGTCGTCAACCGCATCGCTCACGCTGTCGATCGGTTCCTGGTCGGGCTCAGGTGCTTCTTCAACAGCTGGATCGATGACTGCCTTAATACCGGCAGCGACGATTAACAGCTGCTCCAGCAGGGCTGCTAGAGCCGTTGCGGTAGCTTCATCCATAGGGGTTTTGCTCTCAGTGAAAGTTGACGGGGTTTCGGCGGGTTTGTTGTCCAGGGAAAAACGCTTGAACACGTTGGTGAGCAAACTAATCAGCTTGCCCACCTCGCCTTGTGGCTTTTCTTCGCTCAAGTTGCCCAGCTCGACAGAGGCGGCGTAGTACGCGGCTTTGTTGGTTTTTTTCGAGAAATACAGCTCTTGAGTGCCGGTGCTGGCAGGCTCATCCGTGACGGCCATGCCGGTCATGTACGCTTTGCCGGTACCACGGAAATTCGGATAAATTTCAATGCTGCTGAACAGCTTCTGACCTTGGTCGTTGAGCGAAAGAAGTCGATCATTCGGCTTAAGCTGTGCTTCCAGTGCGATTTGGCCGGGTTCCAGTTCTTCGTCTTCTTCAACCAGGCGAACGGCGAACACCGTGCCAAATGAACCTGACCACCGCTCGTGGTCACACCAGATCACGGCGGTGTAAAGCGAAGGCTTGTAGGTCTCAGCGATATCACGCAGTTCCTGGGGAAGGATCTCGCGGCCATCGACGGTCGGGCCGCTGACAGCGACACGTTTCCAGTACGAAACAAGGGAACGGGGCATGAGTGATAACTGCGCTCAATCGGTGAAGTAGCCCACACGATAGGGAGCCGATACCCCTCAAACAAACGGTTTACTTTCGCTTTCCTCCTATTTTCACAATCTAGGAGAAACAAGGAATTTAACTGCGCGTTCACCGCCTTTTCGCCGCATAGACTGCGGCCCATGTTCTATTCAACCGAAGTTAAAGAAGCCGCCAAACGCCTGTTTCTGCGCCGCTGTAAGGCCAAGGAAATTCAGGCGCAACTCAACCTGCCTAACATCCGGATCGTCTACTACTGGATCCGTCAGGGCGGATGGGAGGACATGCTGTCGGACGAAGAACCGCTGACAGCGGTTGGCCGGCGGATCACCCTTCTCCTGGACAAGGCCGGTAGCCTGACCAAAGACGATCTGAATGAACTGGATCGTCTGACAACCGTCCGTGAGCGCCTACTTAAGCAGGCTGCCAAACCGGCAGCGGTACCGGCGGCAACTGCAGACGAACCGGACGAACCCCGGGAACGCTCTCAACGCTCGCGTGGCGAACGCCAAGGCCGCAGGGATAGCGGCGATAAGAAACGGGAAAAGAAGCCCAAAAACGATATCAGCGGCCTAACTGAGGTCGACTTTCTGGATCAGTTCATCGGCAGCATGTACGGCTACCAAAAAGAACTGTTCGCGGCCAAGCAAAACCCGCTGACCTGCCGGATCCGGAACATCCTCAAAAGTCGACAGGTCGGTCTGACCTACTACTTCGCCGGCGAAGCGTTCATGGACGCGGTGTTAACCGGCGACAACCAGGTGTTCTTGTCGGCCAGCCGATCGCAGTCGGAAATTTTCCGCAGCTACATCATTCAGTTTGCCAACAAGTGGTTTGGCATCGAGCTGACCGGCAACCCGATCGTGCTCAGCAACGGTGCCGAACTGCGCTTTCTCAGTACCAACAGCAGCACCGCCCAGGGCTACCACGGCCACGTTTACGTGGATGAGTACTTCTGGATCCGTGACTTTGAAAAACTCAGCACCGTGGCCAGCGCCATGGGCACTCACAAGAAGTGGCGCAAAACCTACTTTTCAACGCCCAGCGCGGTGTCGCACCAAGCGTACCCATTCTGGTCAGGCGACGAGTTCCGCAACAGCAAGCGCGGGAAAAAGGCCGGCGGGACCTGGCCGACCGAAGCGGCCTACACCCAAGGCGCGCTGTGCCCGGACGGCCAATGGCGCAAGACCATCACCATTCAGGATGCTATCGACGGTGGCTGCGATCTGTTCGACCTTGAGCAACTGCAGCTGGAGTACGACGAAGAGAAGTTCCAGCAGCTGTTCTATTGCAAGTTCATCGACAGCACGCAAAGCGCGTTCGGCCTCAAAGACCTGGAGCGTTGCTATTCCGACCTGACGTTGTGGGAAGACTACAAGCCCGACGAGGATCGCCCCTACGGCAACAGCCCGGTATGGATTGGCTACGACCCAAGTCGAACCCGCGACGACGCCACCTGTGTGGTCATTGCCCCGCCGCTGGAGCCCGGGGCGAAATTCCGCATCCTGGAGAAGCACAGTTGGCGGGGGCATTCGTTCAAGCACCAGGCCAAGGAAGTCGAGAAACTTACCCAGCGCTTCAACGTGCAGCACATCGGCATCGATATCACCGGCATCGGTTACGGCGTGTTCGACCTGGTGCGCGATTTTTACCCGCGCACAACGCCGATTCACTACAGCCTTGAAGCCAAAAACACGTTGGTTCTCAAGGCACAGGACACGATCCAAGGCAGCCGTATCGAGTGGGATGCAGGCTGGACGGACGTCGCCCAAGCCTTCCTGACCATCAAGCGCGGTACCACCGGCAGCGGCCAGATCACCTACAGCGCTTCGCGCACCGAGGCCACCGGCCACGCCGACATTGCCTGGGCAATCATGCACGCCCTGGCCAACGAACCCTTGAACACGAACAAGCGGCGCCGTAGCCGCTATCTGACGAGCGACAGCAATGCCCAAACCACGACGCAGAAAGCAGCAGGCCACTCAACCACGACCGCAGCAGCCCACGCGAATGTTTACGTTCGGCGAGCCGGAACAGGTCTTGAGCGGCAACATTGGCGAGTACATCGGGGTGTTTCCCAGCGACGACGGCGATATCTACAAGCCCCCGGTGTCGCGTACCGGCCTGGCCAAGCTGCTGCGTGCCAACGCGCACCACGGCGCCATTCCGAAGTTCAAACGCAACCTGCTGCTGCGTGAGTTCAAACCATCGACGGGCTGCAGCGCACACACCATGGGCTGTGCTGCGCTGGACTACATGGTGTTTGGGGATGCGTTCTTCTACCGCCACCCCAATGCGTTCGGGGAATGCCTGGAGCTTGAGCACCTGCCCGCGATCAACATGCGGGTAAAGGTCGACGGTGGTTACCGCATGCTGCAGGCAGACAACCAGTTCATCGACTTTGACCAGGACGAGATCGCCCACGTCATGGACTACGACGTCGAGCAGACCATTTACGGCATACCGGACTACCTCGGCGGGCTGCAGGCGCTGTTGCTCAACGAAGCCGCGACCCTGTTTCGCCGCCGCTACTACAGCAACGGCGCACACGCGGGCTACATCTTCTACACCAACGACCCGGATCTGACGGAAGAAGACGAAGACAACCTGCGCGAACAAATCAGCTCAAGCAAAGGTGTGGGTAACTTCCGCTCGATGTTCGTCAACATCCCCAACGGCAAAGAGAACGCCATTCAGATCATCCCGGTGGGCGACTTTCAAGCCAAAGACGAGCTGGAGAAGGTCAAGAACATCACCCGCAACGACGTGATCGCCGCTTGGCGAATGAACCCAGCACTGGCGGGCATCATCCCGGAAAACAGCGCAGGTTTTGGCGATATTCAAAAGATCGACCAGGTCTACACCAGCAACGAGATACGCCCGATCTGCCAGCTGTTTGACCAGGTCAACTCAGTGCTACGCGAAGACAGACGATTTAACTGGAAGGAAGCTAGCACGGAAGGCGAAAACACTTAGAAACACTCAATAGACGGCAAATACCACTACTATTTGTGGCAAAATAGTGGCGATTATTTGCCCCTGGGGAGGGACATATGCGAGTAACGTGCAAGTGTGGAAATAAGGGGCGGATCTCTTCGAGAGAGACACTCAATACGGAATTTTCAAAACTGTATTGCCAGTGCCTAAACGCAAAGTGCGGGCATACGTGGGTTGCACACCTGACGTTTTATCGCACGCTGAGCCCGTCAGCGCAGACCTTTGACAACATGCTGCTTGATCGTTTGAAGAGCATGCCCAGGGCACAGCAGCGGGAATTGTTTGAGCAACTGGGGGCACAGTCGACGGCGTAAACCGCCGACTCACAATGCCGGCGATCGCGTTACTGGGAATGGGCTATCGAGTGACAGCCTGTTCTTCCGGGTTGGTTGCCAAGGTCTCTGTTACCCGTCGCAGTTGCTTACGATCCTCTTCACACAACTGTCGGTAAAGCCTAATCAGACCCTGCTCGACATTCGTAAGTGAATGCCATTCAAAACCACCATTTTGTACGCAGCCGCAATCAACTTTCGCATCATCCAACATGCTTACTACTCCATAAAATGCATTGTTGAATTGACGTTATCGGGCGAGCTCAGGGCTTTGAAATAGGTTTTCGACGAATGATTCAGATTCTTTTAAGAAATTAATTCTTGGCTCGGGCAGCGTCATCCGCCATTGCTTTGAGGATTCTGCGGACGGCCCTTTGGTCGTCATCCGGAATGCTTCGATATTGCTTTACCAGACCGTCCTCCACTTGTGAGAGAGAGTCCTCTGAAAGCGTTGTACGAACGCCGGTGAGCACGTAAGGAACGTCAAAGCCGAATTGAGTAGCGACCCTGCTCAAGTAGGCAGCTGTCGCATCACTCGACCCAGCTTCATAGTTTGCTTGCGTTCGCTTGGCTATTCCGAGGGCCTCTGCAAGTTCGTTCTGCGTCATCGAACACCGCTTACGTTCTTCTTGCAGCCGGGCCCCAATCTCTTCAGAAAGATGCAAAATAATTCATTCCTTGTATTTACAAATGCATCTAAGTGCATCATTGTGCATCTCACATCACATGAAATTGCACGGAACTGCACTATGCCTAACACAAGTACTACCGATCAAGCGCGTAAGCAGGCGCGTGAGGCCCTGGAGAAACGCGGGCAATCGGCGAAAGATTTCGCCGTACTGAACAATCTGAACCCCAGCACCGTTTACGCGGTGCTGAGTGGACAGAGTCTTTGTCGCCGTGGGGAGGCACATCGCGCCGCTGTGTTGCTAGGCATCAAAGACGGCGTGATTGAACAGTAATGCCAAAGGCTCACAGGGAAAAACAGAAGATGAAAACCATCATTCTAAAAACTCGCAAGGACGTGGTCAGTGAGCTGATTCGCTCTTTGCCTGGCGGCTGCAAATTCGCTTCCGATCTGCTCGGCATGAAACAAAAGAAGTTCGAAAACCATGCTTACGAAAACAACAAAAGCCGGCCACTGACGGCTGAACAGCTTTATCTGTTGGAACTCGTCACCGGGACTACTCATTTTGCTGAGTATGTCGCGAGCATGTACGGCGGGATGTTCGTACCCGTGCCTAAACCGGACACCTTGGACAATCTTGAGTTGTACACCTTAGGTGTTCAGGCCGATGCCAAGCGCGGGATGGTCGACCAAATCATTGCCCAAGCCCTTGAGGATGGCGAGATTGACGAAGCCGAAACCGAAGCAATCCTGAAAGCTGACAGCCTGCATATGGCGGCAAGACGTGCAGAAGTTCTCGCGGTTATCCACCTGCACGCAAAAAGCCCGGCATCCGGCGCTCAGTAACACCACCAACCCAAAACATTGCCTGCCCCACACAACCCCGTGGGTTTGGGTGAGCTGCGTCCAAATTCGAGGTTTCACTATGGGAAATGCCGTGATTGTCACCGCCCAACTGCCACCGGCAGAGGCTCAAGCATTGCTCTTGGCCCTGCGTGAGCAGTACCGCTCAAGCCTCAATGAATATTGGTATGCCGACCAGTTCCGCTTTATCGCGGACGGCCTGCGCCATGGCGCCATACTCGCTCAAGTCCCGGTAATGGCTGCCCAAAAACGCCTTATGGCAGCCCTTTCCCTCAGCCTTAAATCAGTGAAGTAACCATGAGAGACGATCTGCGTCACGACGTCCTACAGCGCATCGAGGCCGAGTTTGGTCTTAAACACCGCGCACCTACCGACTACATGCGCGGCGGGACTTGCCCTAAGTGCAACAAAAAAGAGCTGTACACCCGCTTCGATAGACCGTGGCAGCTCATTTGCGGCCGTCAGGAAAAGTGTGGCCACACGGTGCACGTCAAAGAGATTTACGACGATCTCTTTGAGGATTGGAGCAAGCGCGTTCCTGCCACTGAAAACACCCCGACAGCAACCGCACGTGCATACCTTGAGTTTGCCCGCGGCTTTGACATGTCACTGATTGGCGGTTGGTTTACACAGGAAACCTATTACTCCAACCAGCATAACGCCGGCAGTGCAACAGTACGCTTTGCCCTGGAAAAAGGCGGGTATTGGGAACGTTTGATCGATCGGCCATCGCGCTTCGGCAAGATGAAAGCTCGCTTCCAGCCTGGAGAGTCCTACAAAGGCGTCTGGTGGTGCCCACCGTGCGTGGACGTGGTTGAGGCGAAGGAGATCTGGATTGTCGAAGGCATATTCGATGCCATCGCCCTAGTGCATCACAACATTGCCGCAGTCTCGGCTATGTCCTCAAATGCCTTTCCAAACGACTCCCTGCAGGCCCTTGTAGCCGCTCGCCACGGCAAACTGCCGAAGCTGGTTTGGGCGCTCGACAATGAGCCAGGTGCACACGCATACACAAAGCGCTGGGTTCGTATGGCCCGCGAACTGGGCTTCACCTGTGAAGCCGCACAGATCCCCCAGCGGGATAAGAAGAAGTCCGACTGGAACGATCTGCATCAGCGTTGGCAGTTCCTCGACGAAGGCGAGAAACGTGATTCTCAGGTAGAAAAAGACCTGAACATTGCCCGGCACCACGGTGCGCTGTTGATCGCTGAGAACGCCACCGAGAAAGCATTGGTGATGTTCGATTGGAAGCGCCGCAGCGAATTCCATTTGGAGTTCGGCAACCGCCTGTACTGGTTCAAGCTCGATCTAGAGAAGTACAACAAGGCCATTCAAGAGCTTGAGGACAGCGAGCACCACGACGACCAGCAGTTGAACAACAAACAGATGCGCGCCAAGGCTATGCAGCAGTGCGGCGCGCTGCAGCGTATTGCCACCTGCAATCCGAAAGCCCTGTATTACCAAGAGAACAAGTTAACCGACGAGTCCTGGTACTACTTCCGGATCACGTTCGCCCACGATGCGGCGCCGATCAAAAACACGTTCACCAGCTCGCAGATCGCATCGTCTGCAGAATTCAAAAAGCGCCTACTCGGTATTGCCCCAGGGGGGATGTTCACCGGCACCACCCAGCAGTTGGATGCGTTCATTGAAGAACAAACCGACGCTCTCAAGACCGTGCAGACGATCGACTTCACCGGTTACACCCGTGAACACGGGGCCTATGTCTATGGCGACGTGGCTGTGCGCGACGGGAAAGTTTTCGAACTGAACGAAGAAGACTTCTTCGACATGGATCGGCTGAGTATCAAGACACTGAGCCAGTCCGTAGTCCTCAACCTCAACACTGATTTGGAAAAGTTCGATACCGAGTGGCTTGAAATCATTTGGGAGTGCTTTGGTGCCAAAGGCCTGGTCGCTCTCGCCTTCTGGTTCGGCTCGCTGTTTGCCGAACAGATCCGGCAGCACCAGAAAAGCTACCCCTTCATGGAAATCATAGGTGAACCAGGTGCCGGTAAATCAACGCTGATTGAGTTCCTGTGGAAGCTGTCCGGGCGGCTCGACTATGAAGGCTTTGACCCAACCAAGGGCACCCCTGTTGCTCGAGCACGAAACTTTGCTCAGGTGGCAAATTTGCCCGTGGTGCTGATCGAGTCGGAGCGAGAAAAAACCGATGGCAGCCAGACCAAGCAATACGACTGGGATGAGCTCAAAACCGCCTACAACGGGCGTAGCGTTCGATCTACGGGCGTAAAGAATAACGGCAACGATACCCGAGAGCCTCCATTCCGTGGCGCCGTGGTCATTGGCCAGAACCATGCGGTGAATGCATCCGAGCCCATCCTGCAGCGTTTGATCCACATCGCCATGACCAAAGACGGCCAGACGCCGCAGACCAAGTTACAGGTTGAGAAACTGGAGCGTATGCCTGTGGACCGCGTTAGTGGGTTCCTGATCAAAGCAACGATGAAAGAAAACATCGTGATGCAGACCGTACGTGAACAAGTGCCGATCTACGAACAAAAGCTGCTGGCTCTACCGGAGATACGCACCGTCCGGATCGCAAAAAACCATGCTCAGTTACACGCTTTGATAGATGCCCTGGTTCACGTTATTCCGTTGAAAAAGCACCAAATAGACGCGGCCCATACCGAAATCCAGAGCATGGCCAAAGAACGCCAACTGGCTATCAACGCTGACCATCCGATCGTCGTCGAATTTTGGGAACTGTACGAGTACTTGAACAGCGCAGCGGGCGGACTCAACCACTCCCGTAATGACGGCCTGATCGCTGTGAACCTCAATGACTTCGCCAAGGAAGCCGCAGAGAAGCGTCAAAAAGTGCCGGATCTGACAGAACTGAAGCGCCACCTCAAAACCAGCAAGTGCCCCAAGTTCATAGAGACGAACAGAAATGTTTGCTCGGCATGGGATGTCGATGCCGCTAACAAAGCAAAAACCGTGCGGTGCTGGATGTTTCAGACAGCCTGAGATCTCTCTCCAACAAGTGCCGCCACGAACAGCATGGAAAAAGTTATGACCAATCGAAGCGCGGCTCAAGTCGCGCCTATCCTCCCGCGCTTTATTCGCGCCGGATATGCATACGGCTATCTCGGCATGTGCCGGGAAGAATTCAACAAAACCGTCCGGCCTCATGTTCGAGAATTCCCGATCGGAAGACAGGGTGTGGGCTTCGACCGACTTGAACTTGACGCCTGGGCCGACGCCTACATTCAGACTATGGCAATTGATAAAGCAACCAATCAGGACAACAATCGGCACCGCAGCGAGCGCCAAGGCGGATCCAAAGGAGATACGCAATGGCACATAAAGCAATCACTGGGCTCCAGCAAATGCCGAGTGGCATCTGGAAAATCGACAAGAAGTATCGAGGTGAACGAATTCAAGAGAGCACTGGCACTCGTGACCGCGCCGAAGCGGAGCAGTACCTGATCTATCTCTTGGAACAGCGCCGAAAGGAAAAAGTGTACGGGATCAAAAAGGTGAGAACTTGGCGGGAAGCGGCAACTCGCTTTCTGCTTGAGGTGAAGGATCAGGCGTCAATCCATATATCTGCAACCTATATGGCTCAGCTTGATCCGTTCATTGGGGACATGCCGATCACGCACATCGATGACGACTCCTTGGCACCGTACATTCATTCCAAGCTGCACCCTGCGGAAGGCAAGCCTGTAACGAATCGCACGGTCAACATTGCCCTTCAGCGGGCAATCAGGGTTCTCAATCTATGCGCGCGCAAATGGCGTGATGATGAACGCAGACCATGGCTCGATGTTGTGCCGATGATCTCGCTGCTGGATGAGAAGACGAACTGCCGCAAGCCCTACCCGCTTTCTTGGGAAGAGCAGTCGATCTTGTTCGCTGAACTGCCGGCTCACCTGCAGACCATGGCCATGTTCAAGGTCAATACGGGGTGTCGGGAGCAGGAGGTTTGCAAGCTTCAGTGGGATTGGGAAATCGCGGTACCGGAGCTGGATACCACGGTGTTTTTGATTCCGGCCGGGTTCGGCGGACGAAGCGCAAGGTCTGGCGTGAAGAACCGGGACGAGCGCCTAGTGGTGCTCAACACGGTGGCCAAGTCGGTCATTGAGAAGCAGCGAGGTCAGCACAAGCTGTACGTCTTCCCTTTCGGCAAGCCAGACGGCGATGGGGACGAAACAATGGTTCACCGCATGAATGACTCTGCCTGGAAGAAGGCCAGGGTCAGGGCGGCTAAGAAATGGCAGGAGAAGTATTTGCGGCCGGCACATGATGGTTTTACCCGGATCCGCATTCACGACCTGAAGCACACCTTTGGCAGAAGGTTGCGTGCAGCAGGCGTGACTGAGGAGGATCGCAAAGCTTTGCTCGGCCATAAGAACGGCAGCATCACCAGTCACTACTCAGCGGCAGAGCTGGACCAACTGATTGAGGCTGCAAACAAGGTATCAGTAACCGACTCACGCGCACCAGCGCTGACGATCCTGAAGAGGAGGCAGGGATAGCAGGAAAACCCAAGGTCACTCGAAAAGTCACTAGGGTAGAAATGAAAAAGCCACCCTAAAGGTGGCTAAGTCATTGAAAAATATGGTCGGGACGGAGTGATTCGAACACTCGACCCCTAGCACCCCATGCTAGTGCGCTACCGGACTGCGCTACGCCCCGACTAGGCGTTACATCTGTGTTGCGTGTTGCTAGAACGTCGAGAAATATACCTTAAGCTTTTGAAATACGAAAGTATTTTAAATGCAGGTTTATTTGCGAAGTACCAGTAAAACGTCTTCCAATTCGGAGATCGTTTGGCGGATCAGTTGTTTGTATTGCGTGGTGTCGTCTTTGGCTTCATCGCCTGACAGACGCAGACGCGCGCCGCCGATGGTGAAGCCTTGGTCGTACAGCAGCGCGCGAATTTGCCGGATCATCAGCACATCTTGGCGCTGATAATACCGGCGGTTTCCGCGACGCTTTACGGGGTTGAGTTGAGGAAACTCTTGCTCCCAATAGCGCAGCACGTGCGGTTTTACCGCACAGAGCTCGCTAACTTCGCCAATGGCGAAGTAGCGTTTGCCTGGGATCGGCGGGAGCTCGTCGTTATGACTTGGTTCCAGCATAGGCCTCTACTCGGGCTTTCAACTTCTGCCCTGGACGAAAGGTGACCACACGGCGAGCCGTGATCGGGATTTCCTCTCCCGTTTTCGGATTGCGGCCAGGCCGCTGTCGCTTGTCACGCAAGTCAAAATTGCCAAAACCTGACAATTTGACCTGTTCATTGTCTTCAAGAGCGTGCCTGATTTCTTCGAAAAACAGCTCAACCAATTCTTTGGCTTCGCGTTTATTCAGGCCCAGCTCTTCATAAAGACGTTCCGCCATTTCAGCTTTCGTCAGAGCCCCCATACGTCACTTCCTTAACGTGGCGTTCAACCTGTTTTCGAGCGAGGTGAGGATATTTTGTGTCGTGGTGTTCACCTCATCGTCATTAAGAGTGCGCGATGGATGCTGCCAGGTCAAGCCAACTGCAAGGCTTTTTCTAAGCGGATCAATACCTTTACCCTGGTAAACGTCAAATAGCCTTAGGTCTGTGAGCCATTCGCCTGCATTTTCACGGATTACATTCAGCACGTCGCTGGCTGCAACGTCACGATCGGCCAACAGCGCCAGGTCACGACGGACTTCCGGGAAACGCGACAGTTCGTGGAATTTAGGCATTTTGCCCGAAGCCACTTCTGCCAATACCAGCTCAAACAGGAACACTGGACGATCCAGGCCCAAGGTTTTAGCCAGCTCAGGATGGATCGCACCGACGTAGCCTACTTCACGGCCATCGCGCTCAATGCGAGCGGTTTGACCAGGGTGCAGAGCTGGATGGCTACCCACTACGAAGGTGAAGTCATCAAGCGCGCCAGCAAAACCCAGCACAGCCTCAACGTCAGCCTTGACGTCAAAGAAGTCGACTACATCGCGACCTTGCGCCCAGCCTTCCGGCAGACGGGTACCGCATACAACGCCAGCCAGCATCGGCTCTTGTTTCAAGCCTTCCAGTTGCCCTACAAACCGCAGGCCACTTTCGAAAAGACGAACGCGATCTTGCTGACGATTGAGGTTGTGCTGCAAGGACTTAACCAGGCCCGGCCACAGGGAAGCGCGCATGGCCGCCATGTCGTTGGAGATCGGATTGGCCAGCAACAGAGGCTCAACACCCGGGCTGAACAATTCGAACTGCTTCGGATCGATAAAACTGTAAGTAATTGCTTCCTGATAGCCGCGCGCGACCAACAGACGACGCAATTCCGGCAGTTCGCTACGCGCTTCAGCTTTCGCTTGTGGCGCAAGGCGAGCTTGCGGGTAACGAACCGGAAGACGGTTGTAACCATAAAGACGGGCCAGCTCTTCGATCAAATCAACTTCAAGGCTGATATCGAAACGATGGCTTGGCACTTCTACGCGCCACTGCCCTGCCCCGTCGGCGGAGATGGTCAGGCCCAAAGCGCTGAGCAAACGCTCAACTTCGGCAGGGTCCATTTCCAGACCCAGCATTTGGGTGATACGCGCAGCACGCAGGGTGATCGGAGCAATGGATGGCAGGTATTGCTCGTTGACGGTTTCAACGATTGGACCCGCTTCACCGCCGGTGATGTCCAGCAGCAAGCCTGTGGCCCGCTCCATCGCTTCACGTGCCAGTTTCCAGTCCACGCCACGCTCGTAACGATGCGAAGCATCAGTGTGCAAACCGTAAGAACGCGCTTTGCCTGCAACAGCAATTTGATCGAAAAATGCGCTTTCGAGGAACACGTCGCGGGTCGTTGCCGAGACACCACTGTGTTCACCGCCCATGACACCGGCAATTGCCAATGCGCGGGAGTGATCGGCGATCACCAGCGTGTCGCTACGCAGGGCGACTTCCTGACCATCAAGCAGAACCAGCTTCTCGCCTTCTTCTGCCATGCGCACGCGAATACCGCCATTGATCTCGGCGAGATCGAATGCGTGCAACGGTTGACCCAACTCCAGCATCACGTAGTTGGTGATGTCGACAGCAGCGTCGATGCTACGCACGTCCGCACGACGCAGGCGCTCAACCATCCACAGCGGCGTAGGACGGGACAGATCAACGTTACGGATGACACGCCCCAGATAACGCGGGCACGCAGCAGGCGCAAGCACTTCAACAGGGCGAACTTCATCGTGCACGGCTGCAACAGCAGCGACCACAGGACGTTTCACCTCCGCTGCGTACAAAGCACCCACTTCCCGAGCCAGGCCCGCCAGCGACAGGCAGTCACCGCGGTTAGGGGTCAAGTCAACTTCAATGCTGGCGTCTTCCAGGTCCAGATAGACGCGAAAATCTTCGCCTACCGGCGCATCGACAGGCAATTCCATCAAGCCGTCATTGCCTTCGCCAACCTGCAGCTCAGCTTGCGAGCACAGCATGCCGTTGGACTCAACGCCCCGCAGCTTGGCTTTCTTGATTTTGAAATCGCCTGGCAGTTCGGCACCAATCATGGCGAACGGGATCTTCAGGCCTGGGCGCACATTGGGTGCACCGCACACAACTTGAAACGTCTCGGCGCCATTGCTGACCTGGCACACGCGCAATTTATCGGCGTCCGGGTGCTGTTCGGTGCTGAGCACCTCACCCACAACAACACCGCTGAAATCACCGGCGGCCGGCGTAACGCTATCGACCTCAAGGCCGGCCATCGACAAACGAGCAACCAGCTCGTCGCGACCTACCTGCGGGTTAACCCAACCACGCAGCCATTGTTCACTGAATTTCATCCTGCTCTCCTAAGAATTCGTTACGACTAGCGAAATTGCGCGAGGAACCGCAAGTCGTTATCGAAGAACAGACGCAAGTCGTTCACGCCGTAACGCAGCATGGCCAGACGCTCAACGCCCATGCCGAAAGCAAAGCCCGAAAACTCTTCCGGGTCGATTCCAGACATGCGCAACACGTTTGGATGCACCATGCCGCAGCCCATGACTTCAAGCCAGCCGGTCTGTTTGCAGACACGGCAGCCCTTGCCGCTGCACATCACACATTCCATATCCACTTCGGCCGAAGGCTCAGTGAACGGGAAGTACGACGGACGGAAGCGCACGGCCAATTCTTTTTCGAAGAACACCCGCAGGAACTCTTCGATGGTCCCTTTCAGGTCCGCAAAGTTGATATCGCGATCAACCAGCAGGCCTTCGACCTGGTGGAACATCGGTGAGTGAGTGATATCGGAGTCGCTACGGTACACACGGCCTGGGCAGACGATGCGAATCGGCGGCTGCTGCGATTCCATGGTGCGGACCTGTACCGGCGAGGTATGGGTGCGCAACAGCATGTTCGCGTTGAAATAGAAGGTGTCATGCATCGACCGGGCCGGGTGATGGCCTGGGATGTTGAGCGCCTCGAAGTTGTGATAGTCGTCTTCGACCTCAGGGCCTTCGGCAATGCCGTAGCCAATGTGAGTGAAGAACTGTTCGATACGTTCCAGAGTCCGGGTAACCGGATGCAGACCGCCGGAGGTCTGGCCACGGCCAGGCAGGGTCACATCAATAGACTCGGCAGACAGTTTGGCGGCCAGTTCAGCCTCTTCAAACAGTGCCTTGCGCGTATTGAGAACCTCTGTGACACGTTCCTTGGCAACGTTGATCAGGGCCCCCACTTGCGGGCGCTCTTCTGCCGGCAAATTCCCCAGGGTCTTCATCACCTGAGTCAATTCACCTTTTTTGCCAAGGTATTGAACCCGGATTTGCTCCAGGGCATTGATATCTTCAGCGCTTTGCACAGCCTCTAGTGCTTGAGAGACCAGCGCATCCAGGTTTTCCATGTACAGACTCCAGATACAAAATAGGGGAAGAGCTTGAAGGCTCTTCCCCTATTTAAGACGTTTAGCGCTTGCGCCCACGCAGTGAGCGCAAGAACTGTCGGGGGTACTTAAGCCAAGGTGGCTTTAGCTTTCTCGACAATCGCAGCAAACGCCGCTTTTTCGTTCACTGCCAGATCAGACAGAACCTTACGGTCGATCTCGATGGAAGCTTTTTTCAGGCCAGCGATCAGACGGCTGTAAGACAGACCGTTGATACGAGCACCAGCGTTGATACGAGCGATCCACAGAGCGCGGAACTGACGTTTTTTCTGACGACGGTCACGGTAGGCGTATTGGCCTGCCTTGATTACCGCTTGCTTGGCAACACGGAATACGCGCGAACGTGCACCGTAGTAGCCTTTAGCAAGTTTCAGAATTTTTTTGTGACGTTTACGGGCAATGACGCCACGCTTTACACGAGCCATGAGTTACTTCCTCTAGTCTTGATCCAAAAATTAACGAAGGCGCAGCATGCGCTCGACTTTTGCCACGTCAGACGGATGCAGCAAGCTGCTACCGCGCAGTTGACGCTTACGCTTGGTCGACATTTTGGTCAGGATGTGGCTCTTGAAAGCGTGCTTGTGCTTGATACCGTTTGCAGTTTTCAGAAACCGCTTAGCAGCACCACTTTTAGTCTTCATCTTTGGCATGTTCGGATACTCCGCATTCAGTTGATAAACATAACCGCAAGGCCTGCCGTGCCCTGGTGGTTACTTCTTCTTTTTCGGGGCGATGACCATAATCAGCTGGCGTCCTTCCATCTTAGGATGCTGTTCGACGGTCCCGTATTCGGCAAGGTCAGCTTCAACCCGCTTCAACAGTTCCATACCCAGCTCCTGGTGGGCCATCTCACGGCCGCGGAATCGTAATGACACCTTGGCCCTGTCCCCATCACTCAGGAAACGTACCAGGTTGCGCAGTTTTACCTGGTAATCCCCTTCCTCCGTCCCTGGACGAAACTTGATTTCTTTTACTTGAATCTGCTTCTGGTTCTTCTTCGCCGCAGCAATCTGCTTCTTCTTCTCGAAGATCGACTTGCCGTAGTCCATCACCCGGCAAACAGGCGGGACTGCGTCCGCTGAGATTTCTACCAGGTCCAGCTTGGACTCTTCAGCGATACGAAGCGCTTCATCAATCGAGACGATGCCAATCTGCTCGCCGTCAGCGCCAATTAACCGAACCTCGCGTGCCGAGATATTCTCGTTGATCGGGGCTTTCGGTGCAGCTCGTTTATCTTGTCTCATTTCACGCTTAATAATAATTACTCCGAATCTGGGCGACCACGCCGGGAAACCGCTTGCGCGAGGAACTCAGCGAACTGGGCGACGGGCATCGAGCCCAGGTCAGCACCTTCACGAGTACGCACAGCGACAGTCTGCATCTCGACTTCCCGATCTCCGATAACCAAAAGATAGGGAACCTTGAGCAAAGTATGCTCGCGGATTTTAAAGCCGATCTTTTCATTTCTCAAGTCAGACTTGGCACGAAATCCGCTCTGATTGAGAGTTTTTTCAACTTCGGCGGCAAAATCTGCCTGTTTATCAGTGATATTCATGATCACTGCCTGAGTTGGCGCCAGCCACGCAGGGAACGCACCTTCGTAATGCTCGATCAAAATACCGACAAAACGTTCGAACGATCCGAGGATCGCGCGGTGCAGCATAACGGGATGCTTGCGACTGTTGTCTTCGGACACATATTCAGCGCCAAGACGGATCGGCAGGTTGAAATCGAGCTGTAAGGTACCACACTGCCAGACACGACCGAGACAATCTTTTAGCGAGAACTCGATCTTCGGACCGTAGAAGGCACCCTCACCCGGCTGCAGATCATACGCCAGACCCGCACTATCAAGCGCTGAAGCCAATGCACTTTCAGCACGATCCCACAGCTCGTCGGAACCTACGCGCTTCTCAGGGCGAGTCGACAGCTTGAGCTCGATGTCTTTAAAGCCGAAGTCTGCGTACACATCCAGAGTCAGCTTGATAAAAGCGGCGGACTCGGCCTGCATCTGCTCTTCAGTGCAGAAAATATGCGCATCATCCTGAGTAAACGCACGAACACGCATGATGCCGTGCAAGGCACCCGACGGCTCGTTACGGTGGCAAGCACCGAACTCAGCCAGACGCAGCGGCAACTCACGGTAGCTCTTCAGCCCCTGGTTGAACACTTGCACATGGCAAGGGCAGTTCATCGGCTTGATCGCGTAGTCGCGGCTTTCCGACTCAGTGGTAAACATGTTTTCAGCGTAGTTAGCCCAGTGACCGGACTTTTCCCACAGGCTGCGATCTACCACCTGAGGAGTCTTGATCTCAAGGTAGCCATTGTCGCGCTGTACTTTGCGCATGTACTGCTCAAGCACTTGATACAACGTCCAGCCATTCGGGTGCCAGAACACCATGCCCGGCGCTTCTTCTTGAGTGTGGAACAAGCCCAGACGCTTACCGATTTTGCGGTGATCGCGTTTTTCGGCTTCTTCAATACGCAGAACGTAAGCAGCCAACTGCTTTTTGTCGGCCCAGGCCGTGCCATAAATACGCTGCAGTTGCTCGTTTTTGGCATCGCCACGCCAGTAGGCGCCCGACAGCTTGGTCAATTTGAACGATTTCAGAAAACGCGTATTCGGGACGTGAGGTCCGCGGCACATATCAACGTATTCTTCATGGAAGTACAGACCCATGGCCTGTTCGTTCGGCATGTCCTCGATCAGACGCAGCTTGTAGTCTTCGCCGCGCTCGGCAAACAGCTCGATCACTTCAGCACGTGGCGTCACTTTCTTGATGACGTCGTAATCTTTTTCGATCAGCTGCTGCATGCGCTGCTCGATAGCCGCCATGTCATCCGGAGTGAACGGACGCTCAAAGGCGATATCGTAGTAAAAACCTTCGTCAATAACAGGACCGATCACCATTTTGGCGGTCGGGTACAACTGCTTGACTGCGTGACCGACCAAGTGAGCGCAAGAGTGACGAATGATCTCCAGCCCCTCTTCATCCTTGGGCGTAATGATTTGCAAGGTGGAGTCATGTTCGATCAGATCGCAGGCATCAACCAGCTTGCCGTTGACTTTGCCGGCCACGGTGGCCTTGGCCAAGCCTGCACCAATGGAAGCAGCGACCTCGGCCACAGAGACCGGATGATCGAATGAACGTTGACTGCCGTCGGGAAGAGTAATAGTTGGCATGGCGCCTCCTCTCCTAGTGGTGACCCCTACCAAAGGTCACGTGGGTTGGGATGAGCCAGTACGCGATTCGGTGGTGTACCTGCCTCACAGTGGCAGGAGCCTTGCGGCCAACCGGAAACCGAACCAGAGTGACTGGAATTCAAATCAAAAGTTTATGGCGGTGCCTGGCGGCCCAATAGCTCACCATCACACAAATCAGCCAAGGGCGGCATGCTAACACAGATGCCTGAGCCTCGCCCCTCCCTCTTTTTTTGCGTAAAAAACAGCCAGCGAATTTTGCTAAATGATGAACTTGAGCTTAATTAGTGCCTCAGATAGTGAGTGACATCATTTCAGATTCAACGATCTCAAGGAGCATCACATGCGCATGACTCATCTTTTGGCTTTCGCCGCACCACTGGCACTGTTGCTGCCGTTGAGCGCCCAGGCAGCCTGGCCCAAGGACACGGTCTTGAAAGAACAATTCATGGCCCAGTGTGTACCCGCAGCAGCTCAAACCATCGGCGAAAAGGCTGCCAAAGTGCACTGTGAATGTGGCGCCACTAAAATCGGAGAGAACTTCACCCAGGCTGAAATCAAAGAATTGATGAGCAAGGAAGGCGCTAAAAATCCAGAGCTCCAGCAGAAAGCTTTGAACGCAA
Source organism: Pseudomonas helleri (assembly GCF_045830615.1). NCBI lineage: Bacteria > Pseudomonadati > Pseudomonadota > Gammaproteobacteria > Pseudomonadales > Pseudomonadaceae > Pseudomonas > Pseudomonas helleri. The sequence continues at coordinate 3,441,211 of NZ_CP174501.1, forward strand.
TCGCAGAGTGCAAAGCAAGCCCTCAACCCAAGAAATAGGATTTTGTATGGCAACAAACAAGGCTAAAACGCCCAAAATGCAGTTTTGAACTAAAAAATACGCCTCATTAGTTGCTTTTTTTTAAGGCCGTTTTCGCCCTGAAACCCCCATAAAACGGGACCCCGCGGCTTTTTTAGCCCCAGACAAATGCTAACAATGCTGCAAACTACAGCTCAGGGGGGGTCCCAAAGCGCACATTTCGACTATGATAGCCAAGTGTGCCCAGTTGGCCTGAGCAGCACAGTACTACTGAAAATATAAGTTTCTTGGAGATACACCATGTCTAATCGCCAAACCGGCACCGTAAAATGGTTCAACGATGAAAAAGGCTTCGGCTTCATCACTCCTCAAGGTGGCGGTGACGACCTGTTCGTACACTTCAAAGCTATCGAAAGCGACGGTTTCAAAAGCCTGAAAGAAGGCCAAACCGTTTCCTTCGTGGCTGAGAAAGGCCAAAAGGGTATGCAAGCTGCACAGGTTCGTCCGGAGTAAATCTCCCGCGAACTAAAAAACCCCGTCCATGTGACGGGGTTTTTTATGCCTGAAATTCGGCTACATGCCTTTAGCCGCAGTTAACGCGAGTAATGACAGCGTTGTCATCGGCATTCAGGTTCAAACGATCGGAACGGTACTCAAGGGTGATCATGTCGTGCGGCGACAAGATCCGTGCAGTCTGCGCGCCAGCCTTGATACGGGCTTGCTCCAGCAGGGCTGCAGAGGCTTTTTGGCCAATCGCAAAATCGGCAGCTTTGGCATCGCAACGCGTATGCCCAGTGTCAGCAACAGGCTCCTTCACAGCATCGTGCGTGCTGCTGCACCCAGACAGCACTGCGACTGCCAACAATGAACCCAATGATGCTAGCTTCCAGGACATGAAGCCTCCTTAAGATAAATAGTCAGAACCCTTGCGACAGCGTTTGCGCACATAGGTTGCATGTGGACTGATAGCATTTTCAGATCAGGCCTACAGTCGCAAGAGTTTGCCCGACTGGATTACAACCGCGCACGCCTAATCATGACGAAATATGTACAACCCATAAACTGTCTTCATTCAGGCATAACCGCCGTCGCAGTAGGCAAAGGCGGATAGGTCAGCAGCGAGCGACATGAATAATTTCACCATTCTGATCGTCTCGAGATGACATTTTGCTAAAATCGCGTTTTTGAAACCCCTCATGAGATACCCATGACAACAGTCAGCATCGATGCAGATATCAAAGCCAAGTGGCCGCAAGGGCAATGCTCTTATAGCCCAGGCAGCCCGGAAGAGCTGGCCATCATCGGCATTGATCTTCTAGTCAAAGAGCTGGGCACAGAGGCTGCAAGAGCGTTTGTCAGCCAGGTGTTTGAAAAATACAAACCTGCTGACAGCCCAAAATCAATCTGAGCTCCCCCTCCTCGCGCGCCCTCCAAAAGCATCGCCAAACTCCGTTTTGGTAGATCGCCATTCTGCATTTCAAAACACTGTGAGCAGTCGAATCCCCGAACAGACAACACCTCGAATGTTCGGGATTCCGTCCCTGCGCATAAAACCAAATAAAAAATTCAAAATATCTCCTTACAAAACAACAAGTTACAAAAATACAAATTGGCACTGACAGTGGCATGGAGTGTGCTGCCCTTCCTTCGGCTCATGCCTTTGCAATGACGTGCGCCGCGCGAATATGCGCGCTTACTAATAAGAGAGAGAACAATGAAAACAGCAGTCTTGAAATCAATTATTCCGGGTGCCCTGGCCCTCCTTCTGGCTATGCCGGCAGCTCAGGCTCAAGAAGCCGCCGCCAAACCTAACGTGGTCATTCTGGCAACCGGCGGCACCATTGCAGGCGCAGGCGCCAGCGCAGCCAACAGCGCAACTTACACCGCAGCCAAAGTGGGCATCGACCAACTGATTGCGGGTGTTCCTGAGTTGAGCCAATTGGCAAACGTGCGTGGCGAGCAAGTCATGCAAATTGCCTCCGAAAGCATCACCAACGACAACTTGCTGCAATTGGGGCGCCGGGTTGCCGAGCTGGCAGACAGCAAAGATGTCGACGGAATTGTGATCACCCACGGCACCGACACCCTGGAAGAGACTGCCTACTTCCTCAACCTGGTTGAAAAAACCGACAAGCCAATTATCGTTGTTGGCTCCATGCGCCCAGGCACTGCAATGTCCGCTGACGGCATGCTCAACCTGTACAACGCGGTAGCGGTAGCCGGCAGCAAAGAAGCTCGCGGCAAAGGCGTACTGGTGACCATGAACGATGAAATCCAGTCGGGTCGTGATGTCAGCAAAATGATGAACATCAAGACTGAAGCATTCAAAAGCCCTTGGGGCCCGCTGGGCATGGTGGTTGAAGGCAAATCCTACTGGTTCCGCTTGCCGGCCAAGCGTCACACCATGGACTCTGAATTCGATATCAAAAACATCAAGTCCCTGCCTAATGTCGGCATCGCCTACTCCTATGGCAACGTAGACGACACCGCTTACAAAGCACTGGCACAAAACGGCGCCAAAGCGATCATCCATGTTGGCACCGGCAATGGCTCGGTATCGTCTCGCGTCGTCCCGACCCTGCAAGAACTGCGTAAAGATGGCGTGCAAATCATTCGTTCTTCCCACGTAAACAACGGCGGGTTCGTACTGCGCAATGCAGAACAGCCTGACGACAAATATGACTGGGTTGTCGCTCACGACCTTAACCCGCAAAAAGCCCGCATCCTGGCCATGGTCGCCCTGACCAAAACCCAAGACAGCAAAGAGCTGCAGCGGATGTTCTGGGAATACTAAAAACCCGCGCCAAACGCCGCCCGGCGTTTGGCTCCCTACCACTCATTCGCCCGAATGAGTGGTCTATTTGCTTGATTCTCTTCTTGTTTTCGCACTAAACCGAAAAAACGCAGTCCCATCCCGGCAGCGCGAGCATTGCAAACAGTTGCCAAATCTCTCGCAGTAAAATACTGTATGCGCATACAGCTAACCAAGGATTGCATCATGGCTAAAAAAGGGGCGAAAGAGCCTACCCTTCCAAGTCCGTACGAAGTTTTCGGTATGCGCATACAAAAAATCATCAGCTCGCCTAAAGCCCAAAAAGACCGGATGGCGGTGCTTGAACGGCAAGAAGGTGACAACCCGGAGTTCTGGGAACGCTTGCTGGAAGAAATCTCCGAAAACGATAACGTCACCATCGCTCACCGTGATTGTGGCGGCGTGAATGTTTTCTGGACCGTATCTGAGGAAGACTGAGTCAATGAGGGTTCGTTTACTGGCATTTGCCAGCCTCTTTACTGTGTTAAGCGCACACGCCGCAGCCCCGCAAACATTCAACGAAGCTAAAAAGGTCGCCTGGAAGCTCTACGCCCCGCAATCAACCGAGTTTTATTGTGGCTGCAAATACACCGGCAACCGCGTCGACCTTAAAGGCTGTGGTTACGTCCCGCGTAAAAATGCCAACCGTGCAGCGCGCATTGAATGGGAACACATTGTTCCCGCCTGGCAAATTGGCCATCAGCGCCAATGCTGGCAAAACGGCGGACGTAAAAACTGCACCCGTAACGACCCGGTCTACAAAGTGGCAGAAGCCGATTTGCACAACCTGGTGCCGAGCATTGGTGAAGTTAACGGTGACCGAAACAACTTCAGTTTTGGTTGGCTGCCCGCACAATCCGGTCAATACGGCTCTTGCCTGACGCAAGTCGATTTCAAAGCCAAAAAAGTCATGCCGCGCCCATCCATACGCGGCATGATCGCGCGCACCTACTTCTATATGAGCAAGCACTACAACTTGCGGCTCTCCAACCAGGATCGGCAGTTGTATGAGGCCTGGAACAAGACCTACCCGGTGCAAGCCTGGGAACGCCAACGCAACCAGGCAGTGGCCTGCGTAATGGGCCGGGGCAACGAATTTGTCGGCCCGGTCAACCTCAAGGCCTGCGGCTAAAATTGTTACATGCCCTTCAGACGCTGCAGGGCATGTAAAACGAACCGTTGTCCACTTTATGCCGATACGGCGCTGGGCACTTGCAGCACAGCGGATTGCTGAGCGCCCTCAATGATTTCGACCCAAAGGAACCCTTGGGCTTCAGTTGGCAGCTCAATCCCAATGGGATTTGCCCGCGCCCTGCCCCTACCCCCTCACGCAGGCCTTGCGCCAACTGCTTCGAGAGCCGTTATTAGGCTGCGCCCAAGCTTCTTTAATACGGACTCCCCTGTAAATATCAAAAATCGTCTTACACGAGCCCTTCGCGGTTAAGCATACTGCCCCATCGCACATCAGCCGTGCCGCACGCCTTCTTCTTTTCAGATCATTACCACAGTGAGCAGTCCAATGCGCCAACGACCCTCCTCCCGATTACTGGTCATAAGCCCCGAGAATCGCGTACTCCTTTTCCGTTTCACCCATAAGACAGGCGCTTTGCAAGGTCAGGAATATTGGGCAACACCCGGCGGTGGAGTAGAGCCGGGAGAAACCTTTGAACAGGCCGCCATCCGCGAGCTGCAAGAGGAAGTCGGCATCGTCGCGGCCGATGTGGGCGCAGAGTGCGCACAACGGGTGTTTGAGATGCAACTACCTGACGGCACATGGGTGATGGCCGATGAACGCTTTTTTATCGTGCGCGTGGGCGTCGAACAGGTCAGCGATGGCGGCTGGACCGCTCAAGAACGCGAGGTCATGACCCAGCATCGCTGGTGGTCTCGCCAAGACTTGCAACAGACATCTGCCCTGTTCTTCCCACAAGACCTGTTGTCGATACTGGGCTTGCACCTGCCCTGAACCGCTTCGCACCACCCGGTACTACGGGGCCCGTACGTCACCTTCGGTCATCGCCCATGCCCGTGAAAATTTCATGGAACTCCCGGGTTGCTGAACTGTCAGGCCTGAGCTATTACTCTCTGCATGATAAAACAAGCTCGATTTAACAAAAAACAACAGGTAGTCAATGAGCTCGTCCGCCAGATCGAAAGCGGGCTCATGGAAGACGGTTATGTCTTGCCCGGTGAAGAACAACTTGCTGAGGAACTGGGTGTCAGTCGCAGCACGCTGCACAAGGCGCTGATGGAGCTGGAGCGGCGTAAATACATCGCTCGACGCACTGCTGGAGGCTCGGTTGTGACCTTTGACGGTATACCTCTCGATCAAAAAAAGGGTTGGGCGCAAGCCCTGGCCAGTACTGGCGCGCGCATCCAGACCGAACAGCTCAAACTGGAGGCCGTAGAACGCCCGGACTTAAACCTTCTGTTTGGCTTGAGCCATTTCATTGTGCTGGAGCGCCGACGTCGGCGTAGCGACGGGACAGCGATATCCCTGGAGCGCTCATTCATCCCCGCAATCGGCGGCCTTGAAGGTCTGCCCGGGGTCGGCATGATTGATGACTCACTCACCATTACCCTCGCCGCCTATGGCTTTATTGGCGATCACGGGGACCAGTGGATAGGCGCCGAACCCCTGAACGATGAAGACGCCTATTTACTCGGCCGCCCGGCAGGTACGGTGTTTCTCAAAACGTTACGCACCACCTATGACCGCCATGGGCGACTGATGGAGCATGTCGAAAGCTGGCTTGATCCGACGCACTTTCGCATGCACCACTCCTTTGGAGCCCCCAATGAACTCGAATGATCGTGCGCTGGGTGCCTTTTATGGCCTGGCGCTGGGTGATGCCCTGGGCATGCCTACCCAGTCGTTCAGCCGCGCCCAGATCATCGCGCGCTTCGGGCAGATCACCGGACTGGTAGACGCACCAGCGGACCAGCCGATCGCCCCCAACATGCCCAAAGGCTCAATCACCGACGACACCGAGCAAGCGATTCTGGTCGCCCAACTGCTGGTTGACGGTAATGGCGATATCGACCCAAACACCCTCGCGCAACGCCTGATCGCCTGGGAAGCCGTGATGCAGGCCAAAGGCTCTCAAGATTTACTGGGGCCCTCAACCAAGCGCGCAATCGAAATGATTCTGGCAGGCCACAGCCCTGAAGAATCAGGCCGCTATGGCACCACCAATGGCGCAGCGATGCGCATTGCCCCGGTCGGCATAGCCGCTGACATCAGCCAGCCAGACCTGTTCATCAAGGCGGTGGTACAAGCCTGCCAGGTCACTCACAACACCAGCCTGGGGATCGCCAGCGCAGCCGCTGTGGCAGCGGTAATCTCCAGCGGTCTCAACGGTAAAAAACTCGAGCATGCCCTCAATGCAGGCACAGAAATGGCCTACATCGCCGAACACCACGGCCACTGGGTCGCAGGTGGACGCATAGGGCCGCGTATTCGCTGGGCCCGGCACGCCAGCCATGAGTGCAACCCGGACAACCTCGGTGATTTGCTGTACGACGTCATTGGCACTTCGGTCGCGTCACAAGAATCTGTAGTGGCCGCCTTTGCCCTTGCGCAACGGGTTGCCAGCGGTAGCCTCAGCAGCTTTAACGCCCTGTGCATCGCCGCCAGCATTGGCGGCGACACCGACACCATTGCCGGGATCCTCGGCGCGATGCTGGGTGCATGTGCCGGGCTGGAACAATGGCCGCAGGCGTTGATCCAGCAAGTCAAAGAGGTCAATAACCTGCAGTTGGAACCCTTGGTTGAACACTTACTGATACTGCGCAACACCTGAAAAACCGCGAAGGACCGCCCCACCCTCAGCGCTCACAGACAGCTGCGAGCGACTGTGTCCGATCGGCAAAATAGCACCAGGAGCAGCCCCCCATGAGCAACCCCAACGTCGGGCACAGCGCCGGGCAACTGGAAACCCGTGGCATAGAGCCCGTTCCCGAAAACGAATGTAATGGCAATCCGTTACAACTGTTTTGGGTCTGGTTTGCGGCAAACATCAGCATTCTCGGTTTGCCATTGGGCGCCACGTTGGTGGCCTTCCACCAACTGGCCTTTTGGCAGGTGATCATTGTTGCGCTGATCGGCGCGGCAGGCTCATTTGCCGTGGTCGGCGTCATTTCCATTGCCGGGCGTAGAGGCCGTGCGCCAAGTCTGACGCTGTCACGCGCGATCTTCGGCGTGCGGGGCAATATTGGCCCTACGCTGGTTTCCCTGATTTCACGCGTAGGCTGGGAAACCGTCAACACCACCACCGCCGCTTACGTCCTGCTGGCGTTGTCCGCCATTGTGTTCGGCACCCCCACCGAGGCGACCCATGCCCCGCTGCTCACCCTGCTCTTTATCGCCATTTTTACCCTGTTGACCTTGTCGGTTTCGGGCTTGGGCCATGCCACATTGCTGGTCATTCAGCAGTGGGCCACCTACCTGTTTGGCGCGCTCAACCTGCTGGTCGCGGGGTTTCTCTGCGCCACCATCCACTGGCAGGCCGTGTTCAGCGCCCCTTCGGCGCCGGTCAGCGCCATGATTATCGGTATCGGGATCATGGCGGCCGGCACCGGGATCGGCTGGGCCAATGCGGGCGCCGACATGTCGCGCTACCAACACCGCAGCGTCAGTGCCCGGCAATTGGTGGCGTCTGCCGCCTGCGGCGCGGGTATCCCGCTGGTGCTGCTGATTACCCTGGGCGGCTTGTTGTCTGTCGGCAACCACGACCTCGCCTCGGCAACCGACCCCATTGCGGCCATACGCAATATGTTGCCGGCCTGGATGGCGGTTCCCTACCTGCTCAGCGCTTTTGGTGGCTTGCTGCTGTCCAATCACTTGTCTGTGTACTCGGCCGGGCTCACCACATTAACCCTGGGCATCAAGATCAAAAGGGTGCAGGCCGTTGTCGTCGATATCGTCGTCATATTCGCCGGTTCGACGTACTTCATGCTGTATGCCGACAGCTTCTACGCTCCATTCATTACCTTTATCTCCCTCACAGCCATTCCGATCACCGCATGGGTTGCCATCTTTATCGTCGACCTGATTCATCGCCACTACTACAGCCCCGCCGACCTGATGGACCTCAGCCGTCACAGCCGTTACTGGTACAACGGCGGCATTGAATGGCGGGCGCTGGGCTCCTGGGCGCTGGCACTGGTGCTGGGCTTTTGCTTTACCCAGGTCGGCAGTTCAGACGCCAACTGGTTCGTCGGGCCGCTGGCCGACTCATGGCTGGGCCATAACGGACTCGGCTGGGTTGTCACGTTTGTGGTGGCAGGTGGTTTGTATGCACTGCTGGGCGGTGCCAAAGACCGTCGCCCTGCCAGCACGGGGTCTGCCAATGCCTAGATTGCTGCACACAGGCCAAGTCATCATCGATCTGGTCATGGCCCTCGACACCTTGCCCCGCCCCGGCGGTGATGCGCTGGCCAGCAGTGCCAGCTTCCATGCCGGTGGCGGCTTCAATGTCATGGCCGCTGCCCGGCGCAACGGCCTGAACACCGTCTATCTGGGCCGTCACGGTCAAGGTCAGTTCGGTGACATTGCACGTCTGGCCATGCGTGACGAAGGCATCGAATTCATCCAGCCGATTGACCCGCACAAAGACACCGGGCTGTGCGTAGCGCTGACGGAGGCCAACGCCGAACGCACGTTTATTTCCTGTATTGGCGCTGAAGGGACTCTGTCCAATGAAGACTTGGCAAGCGTCCAGGTCGCACCCGATGACTACGTGTACGTCAGTGGCTACAGCCTGCTGCATGCGGGCAAAGCCCACTCCCTGCTCAATTGGCTGAATGGACTGCCTCGCAGCGTGCACGTCACATTTGACCCGGGGCCATTGGTGCACAACATTGACCCCGCCTTGATCAGCGCTTTATTGCCGCGTCTGCACCTGTGGACCAGCAATCGCAGCGAAGCGCTCAGCTTTACCTCAACCCGCACCGTGGCCGACGCCCTGCCCGGCCTGCGAGCGCGCCTGCCCGGCGATTGCCTGATCGTGCTGCGCGACGGCCCGCAAGGCTGCTGGGTCAGCGACGCCCACGGGTCACAGTTGATTGCCGGGTTCAAGGTGCAGGCCATCGACAGCAATGGTGCTGGAGACGCTCATTGCGGGGTCATGATTGCTGCGTTAAGCGCTGGCTACGCTGCGCCAGAGGCGGCCAAACGCGCCAATGCCGCGGCGGCTTTGGCCGTTACCCGCCGGGGGCCGGCGACGTCACCCAAAGCCGATGAAGTTGACAGACTGATTCAGGAAGCCCGCATTCAGGCGCAAAAACACTGCTAAAACAGCTCAAAACAAACAGAAACTGACTCGCAACCCGACCAAAGACTGTACGCACACAGACACTTATCTGTCGTCAAAGGCTGGAAAATGCGCAAACTGGTGTTTAACCTTACGCTTTGGCTCCCTTCCAGCTACACCAGTACCCGGCAATTCCTACAGGATGTCGGGCCACTTGCGTGCAAGTCGGGCAGTGTATTTCTTACTGTGTGACGATACTTTTGAAACTCATCATTATTGCTGTTTATGTCTTTTCCATCGCATACGTCCACTTGCGGGGCAACGTTCGCCACAAGCTAGGGCGCCAACTGAGCGACCACTCCACGTTTCTGGCGCCACTCAACTGCTTCTTGTATCTGTTTTCCAAGGTGCCCAGCCAGCCTTACCTCAAGCCGGAAGACTTCCCGCAGCTCCAGATCCTGCAGGACCATTGGCAAGAAATTCGCGAAGAAGCACGAAACCTGATGCAGGCCGGAGAGATCAAACGCTCCGAACAACCGAACGACGTGGGTTTCAACTCGTTCTTCAAGAGCGGCTGGAAGCGCTTCTACCTGAAATGGTACGGCGATAACCACCCTTCAGCGGTGGAACTGTGCCCACGCACGATTGAATTGCTCAATGGTATCGGCACCGTCAAGGCGGCGATGTTTGCCGAGTTGCCACCCGGCTCGAAACTGGTTCGCCATCGTGACCCTTACGCCGGTTCGTTGCGCTACCACTTGGGCCTGGACACCCCGAATGATCCGGGCTGCTACATCAATGTCGATGGCCAGAACTATGCCTGGCGGGACGGTGAAGCGGTGATGTTCGACGAAACCTTTATTCATTACGCCGAAAACACCACCGACAAGAACCGCATCATCCTGTTCTGTGACGTTGAGCGCCCAATGAAATATCGCTGGGCGGCGGCCTTCAACCAGTGGTTCAGCCGCACCGTCATGGCGTCGGCCAGCTCGCCGAATGATGACAACGATAAAACCGGCGGCCTGAACCGGGCCTTTACCCGGCTGTACAAGATCCGTCTGCGCGGCAAAGAGCTGAAAAAGCGCAATCGCACGCGCTACTACCTGGAAAAATGGGCGATCTTTGGTGGATTGCTGGCAGTGTTCCTGCTGATTTAGCCCACCCTCCTGTGGGAGCGAGCTTGCCTCGCGATCTTTTGACCTTTTAAAAGATCGCGAGGCAAGCTCGCTCCTACAGGCGTCACACCAGCAAATTCCACAGCAACAGCGCGCCCAGCAGCCCCACCAACGAGACGATGGTTTGCAACACTGACCACACCATCAGGGTCTGCTTGAGTTGCAGGCCAAAGTACTCGCGCACCATCCAGAAGCCCGCGTCGTTGACGTGGCAAAAGAACACCGAGCCCGCCCCGATTGCCAGCGCCACCAACGAGCCTTGGACACCTTCAAGGCCGATGATCAGGGGTGCCAGAATACCGGCCGTCGTGGTGGTCGCCACGGTTGCCGAACCCGTGGCCTGACGCAACGCCACGGCAATCAGCCAGGCCAGCATCACGTAGGACAGATGCGCACCAGTCGCCACTTTACTGATGGTGTCGCTGATGCCGGCTTGCAGCAGGGTTTCTTTCAGGCCACCGCCTGCGCCAATCGTCAGCAGCAACACAGCAATCGGCGCCAGGCTTTTGCGCAGTACACCGCCCACTTGATCACGGGCCATGCCGATGGACCAGCCCAGGCAAATCACCGCCGCCAGCACCGCCAGCCCCAGCGCAATCAACGGCTCACCGAGAAACTTAAGGGTCACAGCCAATCCGCTTTCCGGCGCCATGGCCACCTTGGCCAGCGTGCTGCCCAACATCAACAGCACGGGCAGCAGAATAATCAGCAAAGACACCGCAAAGGTTGGCTTGCGTCGGGTCGGGACCTTGGCGGAAAACAGCGCGCCCAACTCGGCTGGCTCCACCACATGCATGCGCTTGGACAACCAAATGCCGTACAGCGGCCCAGCCAGAATCACCGCCGGAATCGCCAGGCACAGCCCCAGCAACATGGTCAGCCCCAGGTCCGCGTGCAAAGCGCTTACTGCAATCAAAGGCCCGGGATGTGGAGGCATCAAGGCATGCAGCGCCGTCATGCCGGCCAATGCCGGGATGGCGACCTTAAGCAGCGGTTGGCCCGACTGCCGGGCGATCACGAAAATGATCGGCACCATCAGCACCAGCCCCACTTCGAAAAACAAGGGCAAGCCAATCACCATTGCCACTAATGCCATCACCCACGGCAAGGCGCGGCCCTTGGCATGGCGCAACAAAGTGGCGGCGATTTGGTCTGCCGCCCCGGACTCCGCCATCAAAGCTCCGAGCATCGCGCCTAAGGCAATAATGATCCCGGCTTCCCCGAGGATGCTGCCTGCGCCTTTGCTGAATGCCTTGGCGACCATTTCTGGCGGCAACCCGGCACCGATGCCGGCAATAAAGGTACCGATCAGAATCGAAAGAAAAGGCGTGAGCTTGCAGACGCTGATTAAAACAATAATGGCGACAATTGCCAGCAGGCAGCACACGATCAACTGCGTGTCGTGCGCAAGCCATAGCGGATGTGAAAGATCCAACGAAAAGCCCTCTCTTTGTATTTTTTTGTTACGAGAGGGGTAAATATAACGGATGGCAAAACCGCTCTGGATGAAGATTGAGACAGATGCGCCCTAGCTGACGACCAGCGGTGGCAACGTGCCTAACAGTGAAACTGCCGCTACTGCCGACACCCCAAACAGCCACTCCAGTGCGACACTGCGACGCAAGACCTCGAAGTGCCCCGCGCGACTCATCAGCAGATTGAACAGGGCCAACAGCAGCATCAACCCGACCAGCGCCACCTTGATCAACAGGATCAGCGCAAAGCCCTGAAACAGCGGCGTAGGCCAGAGCGCTCCGGTCAGCACCCGCGTATTGATCAGCCCTGTAAGAATGATCCCGGCCACCAGCACGAAACCGATATTACTGAAACGCCGCAATACCGTATCGACCGCTACCCCGGCAGGCCGCGTAAGGATCCACCACAACACCGGCAGCCCGCCCACCCAGGCACCGACACACAGCAAATGGATCATCTGATTGAGGATTAACAACTGGCCCTGCCAACCATCAAGCATCGCGCCATGACCAACGGGCGCCAGCGTGGCCAGCAGCAAAAAGCTCACGGCAGCGATCAGGCCGAAACGCGCCGTGGTGTACAACGCGATCAGTAACAGCCCATTGAACAGCAAATGGGCGGTCCAGACCTGACCGAAAAAGGTACTGCCCAGCACCAGCTTCAGGGTGGCCAGGTCCAGCGTGTCTTCCCAGCTCCCGGCCATTGAGAACGTCGTCAGCAGTAACCAGGCAAGGCCACTGGCCAGCGCCAACCAGGCCAACCCGCGGTAGGCGCCCTGCACCTGCTGCCGGGGACCTGACAGCGTCCCCGGCAACAACGGTCTGAAGACCCAGCCACCGAACAGAAGCAACACTGCACTGAAATGCACAAACCGGCAGACCACCATGGCGCTGAACATCAAATCAGTTGCTCACCGTGAAGCTGTATTCGCCGTTACTTTTGTGGGTATCAACCGACACCGCGTTCCACTTGACCTCGTACTGCCCCGCCGCCAAGGGCTGCTCAGGCGTCACGATCAATACTTTTTTATCCGCAGGTTCGGTTTTGACACTGCTCAATGCGACGGGAGCGCCGTCATGGCTGACAGCCACTTTGGTAAACGCCTGCTCAACACCTTCGCTGAACTGCAAACGCAATACCTTCACGTCGCTTGCGCTGCTATCAGCAGCCGGGGTCGCTTGTTCGAGATGCGCGTGGGCGAAGGCAGTGCTGGCACCGGCCATCAGTGCCACCAACGCTGATGCATTGAGGATTTTTTTCAAGAAAGCAGCAGACATCGCGAAGTACCTTGAGATAGGAATACGCCGCAATAATACTCGCCTAATCTCATTTGGGGGGCGCCCAAACGCTGCCCGAGGGTTAACAACGCGTACCGCGCAAGGAATTGATAATGCCCACTCGCCTCAGTTTTATTTCTCACGCCCGCACTGAAGCGCAGCGTCAAGGGCGCTTTGCACTGGATGAGCCGCCTGAACCCAAAGGCCTGGAAAAAGCAGCACTTATTGCCTCAGCCCTGAAAAAACCCGTGCGCATCCTTTGCGCGCCAGAAGCGCGCACCTTGCAAACGGCCCACGCCTTGGGTGGCGAAATAGAAATCATCCCCGAGCTTGAGGATTACGACGCAGGGGACTGGAAAGGTCACAGCCTGACAGACCTCCAACAGAATATTCCCCAGGCGCTGGCCGAGTGGATCAGCAACCCCGACAAGGCCCCCCATGGCGGCGAAACGGTGAATGAGCTGTGCGTGCGGGTTGGCACCTGGCTCGACTCATTTCGCGAAGAAGGCCACTTTGCCGTGGTGACTCACCCCTTCGTCATCCGCGCCGCGATCTTGCATGCCCTGCAGGCCAGCACCGCCTCCTTTAACCTGATCGATATCGAACCGCTGGCGATTGTCGACCTGCGCTTCAATGATCGCTGGCGCCTGCGGTTTTAAAAGCATGCATCACACCCAATTGCCCCCCGTAGGAGGGGCCGTGTCTTCGACGCCGCGCTGTCGCGCAGCAAACAGGCCGCCGAGTATCTTCAGCATCCCCCAATCGGTTCCCTCTCCTTCGGGAGAGGCGTGGTGAGGGGGCTCTTGACTTGAGTACATATCCGTTGCTGCGGCAACGGCCACTTAGGGTTCCGGCCTTACGCCGCGTCACTTTGCAAAAAGCGGCAAAGTAACCAAAACGCTTTTGCCCCTACCCCTCGGTGCCTCGCTCTGGCTCGGCATGCCCTCACCACAGGCCTTGCTCCGTAGGCCCGCCGCGATCGGCCATCCATGGCCGTGTCGCGGCTAACCCGGCGTCCTGCCGGGCTACCCACTGCGCAAAACCTGCGTTCGGCCAGCGTGGTTTAATGGGGCCTTTTAGATCAAGATCAAAAGCAAGATCTAGATCAAAAGATCGCGAGGCAAGCTCGCTCCTACAGTTGAACATCACTCTTCCAGGGTCAGGCCGCCCGGTGGCAAGGGCAGCGCGGTTTTGTAGCGCACTTGTTTGAGGGCGAAGCTGGAACGAATGTTCGCCACCCCCGGCACTTTGGTCAGAAAGTCCATCATGAAACGCTCCAGCGCCTGAATGCTCGGCACCAGCACCCGGATCAAATAATCCGGGTCGCCAGCCATCAAATAGCACTCCATGACTTCCTGGCGATCCGAAATCGCCGCCTCAAAGTGCTGCAACGCCTCCTCGACCTGCTTCTCCAGGCTGACATGAATAAACACGTTAACGTGCAGGCCCAGCATGTCGGCGTCCAGCAGGGTCACTTGTTCACGAATCAGCCCGCGCTCTTCCATGGCTTTGACCCGGTTAAAACACGGCGTCGGTGACAAATTAACCGAGCGCGCAAGGTCCGCATTGGTGATGCGCGCATTCTGCTGAAGGTTGTTGAGAATCCCGATATCCGTTCGATCTAGCTTGCGCATGAGATAAAAACACCTGTTTTTTATGTTTATGCAGAATTCTTATCCTTATTGAGCGCAAAGCACAATCAACTACAGATAAATATTCTTCACGGTCAGGCCTATGATTGTTGTAGGACAAGATTTGGCTTTTTAAACAGCCAGATGTTCGACTCACAACTAGCTCCCGCGCCTAATAAACACGACAAGATCGAGCGTAGAGAAAGCCATGACCGACTATGCACCGCTGCGCCTGCACGTTCCCGAGCCCTCCGGCCGACCAGGCTGCAAGACCGACTTCAGCTACCTGCGCCTGACCGATGCCGGCAAGGTCCGCAAACCCGCTATCGACGTAGACCCTGCCGACACGGCTGATCTGGCCAAAGGCCTGATTCGCGTGCTTGATGATCAGGGCCAGGCACTTGGCCCGTGGGCCGAAGGCGTCCCGACCGAGGTACTGCGCGCCGGTATGCGCGCCATGCTCAAAACGCGAATTTTCGACACCCGCATGGTGGTCGCCCAGCGTCAGAAAAAAATGTCGTTCTACATGCAAAGCCTGGGCGAAGAAGCCATTGGCAGCGCTCAGGCCCTGGCGCTGAACCTGGATGACATGTGCTTCCCGACCTACCGCCAGCAGAGCATTTTGATGGCCCGCGACGTGCCGCTGGTCGACCTGATCTGCCAATTACTGTCCAACGAGCGCGACCCCCTTAAGGGTCGGCAATTGCCCATCATGTATTCGGTGCGCGACTACGGCTTTTTCAGTATTTCCGGCAACCTCGCCACTCAATTCGTACAAGCGGTCGGCTGGGGCATGGCCTCGGCCATCAAAGGCGACACCAAAATCGCCTCGGCCTGGATTGGCGATGGTGCCACCGCCGAATCAGACTTCCACACTGCCCTGACCTTTGCCCACGTGTACCGCGCGCCGGTCATTCTTAACGTGGTGAATAACCAGTGGGCGATTTCGACCTTTCAGGCCATTGCCGGCGGCGAATCCACCACCTTCGCCGGTCGTGGCGTAGGCTGCGGGATTGCCTCGCTGCGGGTTGACGGCAACGACTTTGTGGCCGTGTACGCCGCCTCGGTCTGGGCCGCAGAACGCGCGCGGCGCAACCTGGGCCCCACGCTGATCGAATGGGTCACTTACCGCGCAGGCCCGCACTCCACCTCGGATGATCCGTCCAAATACCGCCCGGCTGACGACTGGAGCCACTTCCCGCTGGGCGACCCGATTGCCCGTCTCAAGCAGCACCTGATTGCCACCGGCAACTGGTCGGAAGAAGAACACGCGGCGGTCAGCGCCGAGCTCGAAGCCGAAATCATTGGCGCGCAAAAAGAAGCCGAGCGTTTCGGCACCCTGGCGGGCGGGCAAATGCCGAGCGCCGCGACGATTTTTGAAGACGTGTACAAGGACATCCCCGACCACCTGCGTCGGCAACGTCAAGAGTTGGGGTTATAACCAGATGAACGACAACAATAAAATTCAGATGGAGAACGCCGTGAGTATCAGCACCATGACGATGATCCAGGCCCTGCGCTCGGCCATGGATGTCATGCTTGAGCGCGATGACAACGTGGTGGTGTTCGGCCAGGACGTCGGCTACTTCGGCGGCGTGTTCCGCTGCACCGAAGGCTTGCAGGCCAAGTACGGCAGCTCGCGGGTGTTTGACGCGCCGATCTCGGAAAGCGGCATCGTCGGTGCCGCCGTGGGCATGGGCGCCTACGGCTTGCGTCCGGTGGCTGAAATCCAGTTTGCCGACTACTTCTACCCGGCTTCTGACCAGATAGTCTCTGAAGCGGCACGCTTGCGCTATCGCTCGGCGGGCGAGTTCATCGCCCCCATGACCCTGCGCATGCCTTGCGGCGGCGGCATTTATGGCGGCCAGACCCACAGCCAAAGCCCCGAAGCGATGTTCACCCAAGTCTGCGGCCTGCGCACCGTCATGCCGTCCAACCCGTATGACGCCAAGGGTTTGCTGATTGCCGCCATCGAAAACGATGACCCGGTGATTTTTCTTGAGCCGAAACGCCTGTACAACGGCCCGTTCGATGGCCACCACGAGCGCCCGGTCACGCCGTGGTCAAAACACTCCGCCAGCGCCGTGCCGGATGGCTACTACACCGTGCCGCTGGACTGCGCCGCCATCGTGCGCCCTGGCACTGAAGTCACCATCCTGACCTACGGCACCACCGTCTACGTGGCCCAGGCCGCAGCCGAAGAAACCGGCATCAACGCTGAAGTCATCGACCTGCGCAGCCTGTGGCCGCTGGACCTGGATGCAATTGTTACCTCCGTAAAGAAAACCCGTCGTTGCGTTGTCGTGCACGAAGCCACCCGCACCTGCGGCTTCGGCGCCGAGCTGATTGCGCTGGTTCAAGAGCACTGCTTCCACTATCTGGAAGCACCGATTGAACGCGTAACCGGCTGGGACACGCCCTACCCGCATGCACAGGAGTGGGCCTACTTCCCCGGCCCGGCGCGAGTGGGTGCGGCTTTGCAACGGGTCATGGAGGTTTAAATGGGTACGCACGTTATCAAGATGCCGGACATTGGCGAAGGCATTGCGCAAGTTGAGCTGGTGGAGTGGTTTGTCAAAGTCGGTGACCTGGTCAGCGAAGACCAGGTGGTGGCCGACGTCATGACCGACAAAGCCACCGTGGACATTCCGAGCCCTGTGGCCGGACGTGTACTGGCGCTGGGCGGTCAGCCCGGCGAGGTCATGGCGGTGGGCAGCGAACTGATCCGCATTGAAGTCGAAGGCGCGGGCAACCTGCGTGAAGACGCTGCGCCCGCACCCGCAGTGGCCGCCGAAGCACCGGCAGTTGCGCCCAAAGCCCCGGCGCAAGCCCGGGTTGAAGTGGCGGCGGTGTCGGTGGCGGCGGTCAAAACTGCACCAACCCCGCGAGCGGCTCCTGTAGCCCGTGAAGCCAACGAACGACCGCTGGCCTCCCCGGCTGTACGAAAACGCGCATGGGATGCCGGGATTGAACTGCGTTTTGTGCAAGGCAGCGGGCCTGCAGGCCGCGTGCTGCATGACGACCTTGATGCCTACCTGGCACAGGACACCAGCACCAGCGCTGCACCTGCCAGCGGTTACGCCATGCGCACGGATGAACAGCACATCCCGGTGATCGGCCTGCGCCGCAAGATCGCGCAGCGCATGCAAGATGCCAAACGCCGCGCCGCGCACTTCAGCTACGTTGAAGAAATCGACGTGACCGCACTCGAAGAGCTGCGGGCCCAGCTCAATCAGAAATGGGGCGAGACCCGCGGCAAGCTGACCTTGCTGCCATTTTTGATGCGGGCCATGGTTGTGGCCTTGCGCGACTTCCCGCAGATCAACGTGCGCTATGACGACGAAGCGCAAATCATCACCCGTTTTGGCGCCGCCCACATTGGCGTGGCCGCGCAGAGCGATGGCGGCTTGATGGTGCCGGTGGTTCGCCACGCAGAAAGCCTGAACCTGTGGGCTGCCGCCGATGAAATCGCCCGTCTGGCCAACGCCGTGCGCACTGGCAAGGCAACCCGCGAAGAACTGTCCGGCTCGACCATCACCCTCACCAGCCTCGGCGCGCTGGGCGGCATAGCCAGCACCCCGGTGGTCAACCTGCCGGAAGTCGCCATTATTGGCGTCAACCGCATCGTCGAGCGCCCGGTTGTGGTCAAAGGCCAGATCGTGATCCGCAAAATGATGAACCTCTCCAGCTCATTCGACCATCGCGTGGTCGACGGCATGGACGCGGCGCAATTTATCCAGGCCATGCGTGGCTTGCTCGAACAACCTGCCAGCCTGTTTCTGGAGTGAATATGCAACCCACTCATCACACTACGCTGCTGATTATCGGTGGTGGTCCTGGCGGCTATGTAGCAGCGATCCGCGCCGGTCAGCTAGGTATTCCAACGGTCTTGATCGAAGGCCAGTCGCTGGGCGGTACCTGCCTCAATGTCGGCTGTATCCCGTCCAAGGCGCTGATCCACGTGGCCGAACAGTTCCACACCACGCAGCGCTACAGCGCTAACCAGTCGCCTTTAGGCATCAAGACCCAAGCTGCGACCCTGGATATCAACCAGAGCGTGCAATGGAAGAACGGCATTGTTGATCGCCTGACCACCGGTGTTGGCGCGTTGCTGAAAAAGCACGGGGTCAAGGTCATTCATGGCTGGGCCAACATCCTTGATGGCAAAGCCGTGGAAGTCGACGGGCAGCGCATCGAGTGCGAGCACCTGTTGCTGGCCACCGGCTCGCAGACGGTGGATTTGCCGATACTGCCGATTGGCGGGGCCATTATTTCGTCCACCGAAGCGCTCAACCCTGCCGCGGTCCCTAAACGTTTGACTGTCGTGGGCGCGGGTTATATCGGTCTGGAACTGGGCATCGCCTACCGCAAACTGGGGGCTGAAGTGACAGTGGTCGAGGCCCGTGAGCGGATCTTGCCAACCTATGACAAAGACCTGACGTTACCGGTGGCTGAATCGCTCAAAGCGCTGGGCATCACCCTGTACCTTGAGCACAGCGTTGAAGGCTTCCAGGCCAGCAGCAAAACCCTGTCGATGCGCAATCGCATGGGCGAAAGCCAAACCCTGGAAACCGATCAGGTGCTGGTCGCCGTCGGTCGTCGCCCGCGCACCCAGGGCTTCAATCTGGAAACCTTGGCGCTGGCCATGAACGGCTCGGCAATTCGCGTCGACAGCCGTTGCCACACCAGCATGCGCAACGTCTGGGCCATCGGCGACCTCACCGGCGAACCGATGCTCGCGCACCGGGCCATGGCGCAAGGTGAAATGGTGGCCGAGATCATTGCCGGCAAACAGCGTGAATTCAGCCCGGCAGCCATTGCGGCGGTGTGCTTTACCGACCCGGAAATAGTCGTGGTGGGCAAAAGCCCGGCTGACGCTGAAGCGGCGGGGCTGGATTTTATCAGCGCCAGCTTCCCGTTCAGCGCCAACGGCCGGGCCATGACCCTGGAATCCAAAACCGGTTTCGTACGGGTAGTCGCGCGGCGTGACAATCATTTGATTGTTGGCTGGCAAGCCGTGGGCGCCGGGGTTTCCGAGCTGTCGACCGCCTTTGCCCAGTCGTTGGAAATGGGCGCTTGCCTGGAAGACATCGCCGGCACCATCCACGCTCACCCGACCTTGGGCGAAGCCGTACAAGAAGCCACCCTGCGCGCCTTGGGGCATGCGTTGCATTTGTAACAGCCTCTTGTAGGAGCGAGCTTGTCTCGCGATCTTTTGATGGTTAAAAGATCGCGAGGCAAGCTCGCTCCTACAGATCATTACGGGCTTTTAAACAAGCTCCATAGAAACGCCAGCAAACCTCCCAATGTGGCAATCCCGGCCAACCACCCCACCGCCGACAAGCCTTGCCAAACGGGCCCGGCCGCGGCTATTTGCGGGCCAAAAGCAATCAGCAGCGCGCTGATCAACAACGCCAGTGACAGACGGGTTGAGGCTAACCGCAGCGAGCGCTCCAGGCGTTCCAGTCCCGGCATATCGACCTTGAGGTCGACCACGCCGTGCTTGAGCCGATGCACCATCAAGCGGGTCAGTTTGGGCAAGTCCGCCAACACCCCGCGCCCCAGTTGCACGCCCTCAATGCCCAGACGCTTGGCGGCTTTCCAGTCAAATTGCTCGCGCAGCATCTTTTCCACTGCAGGCTTGGCCGTGGCCACCAGATCAAGCTCCGGATCCAGCTGAGTCAACACGCCATCCGCGGTGATCAGCGCTTTAAACAGCACCAGCAAATCCGCGGGCAGCGGCAAGCGGTATTCACGGATCAACTCAAGAAAGTCGGTGATCAAGGCGCTCATTTTCAGAGGTCCGCCCTTTTGTCTCGACATGTATTCGCGGGCCGCCTGCTCGATCAGCGACAGGTCTTGCACCCGCTCGCCACTCCAGTCGATCAAGACACCCACCAATACCTCGGTGCTGCCCTCGGTCAAAGCCCGCATAAAGTTCATGACTTCAAGCCGACGGCGTTCATCAAGACGCCCCACCATGCCGAAGTCGATAAACCCCACGCGGTTCTCACTCATTGCCCGCAAGTTGCCGGGATGCGGATCACCATGAAACAGGCCATCTTCGAGCAACATTTTGATAAATGCCTGCGCTCCGCGTTTGGCCAGCAGGCTTGGGTCCAGCCCCTGCTCTATCAATGCCGCACGGGTCAGCGGGGTAAAGCTGGGCAAAAACGCCTGAACCAATAAGCGCTGGTTGCTGAACGCCCAATAAATAGCCGGGATGACGATGTGCGGGGTCTGCGCGAAATTCTGCGCCACGCTGTCGCAGTTTTGCCCCTCTTGGGTGAAGTCCAGTTCTTCGAGCATCGCCCTGGCCAGCTGCCGAACCATCTGGCGCGGTTGATACAGCGCCAGCGCATCATTTTGCTCAATCAACTGCGCGAGGCTTTCCAGCAACTGCAAATCCGCGGTCATTTGTTGGCGCAAGCCGGGCCGCTGGACTTTGACCACCACCGCCTCACCCGTGAGCAACCGCGCGCGGTAGACCTGGGCCATCGATGCCGCCGCCAAAGGTTGGGTGTCAAATTCGGCAAACGCCTGATCCAGCTCACAGCCCAGGTCTTCCAACACTTGGGCTTCAAGCTCACACCAGGGCAAGGTCGAAGCCTGACTGTGCAAGGCTTGCAGTTCTTCAACCCACGCAGGCGGCAGGATGTCACTGCGGCTGGCGAGTATCTGCCCGCACTTGATAAACGTCGGCCCCAACGTTTCCAGGGCCATGCGAACCCGCTGCGGGGTAGTGGCGGGCAGCGATTCGCCGGGTTCGGCCTTCACCTCGGCGAGCAAGCGCCCCAGCCCCAGGCGAATCAAGACGTCCTGCGCGCCAAAGCGCACCAGGGTCGCCACAATGTGCTGCAGTCGGCGATGGTGTTTCAAGGCGGTCCAGGTGGGTTCAAGCATCAAGTCACGTCCCTTTAAAAGTGCTGCCGTGTGCCCTTCGGGCCTTTAACTGCGACCACAACGCGGCTTAATCATTCGATTGATTTAAGTTCGCTTGGGCCCGGAGCGAAAGCCCGTGCAAGCAAACACTGGGCGTGGTGGCCTAACACCAGTAGAATCGCGCTCTTTTTTCCAGGGCGCTCGCCATGACCTCTCCCAAAACCCCGCATGAAGCCGAGTCCCAGACCAGCGAACTGGTCTTTGGCCTCGAAGACCGCCCCAAGCCGTGGATCGGCTTTCTGGCCGCGCTGCAACATCTGTTGGCCATCATCGTGCCAATCGTTACCCCCGGGCTGCTGATTTGTCAGGCACTCGGGGTGTCGAGCCGCGACACCAACTTGATTGTCTCCATGTCGCTGGTGATCTCTGGCATCGCGACCTTTGTGCAATGCAAACGCTTCGGACCTTTTGGCGCCGGTTTGTTGATTGTTCAGGGCACCAGCTTCAACTTTGTCGGCCCGCTGATTGCCGGTGGCGCGTTGATGGTCAAACAAGGCACCCCGGTCGAGGGCGTGATGGCCGCGATTTTCGGTGTGGTGATTGCCGGGTCGTTTGTCGAAATGGGCATCTCGCGGGTCTTGCCGTTTGTTAAACGCATGATCACCCCGCTGGTCACCGGCATCGTGGTGCTGATGATTGGCCTGACGCTGATTAAAGTCGGCCTGATCAGCATGGGCGGCGGTTTTAGCGCCATGGCCAATGGCACCTTCGCCAACGGTGAAAACCTGATGCTGTCCGGCGTAGTGCTGGCGATTATCGTGATCCTCAACCGTATCCCGCTGGTGTGGATGCGCAGTTGCGCCATTGTCATCGCTTTGGCGGTGGGCTACGCGCTGGCGGGTTATCTGGGCCGTCTGGACTTCACCGGCATGCATCAGGCCGAAGTGTTCCAGGTGCCGGTGCCGCTGCACTTTGGCCTGGGGTTCTCGTGGGCGTTGTTTATCCCGATGCTGGTGATTTACCTGGTGACGTCGCTGGAAGCGATTGGCGACGTGACCGCCACCAGCAAAATATCGCGCCAGCCAGTTGAAGGCCCGGTGTGGATGCAGCGTATCAAGGGCGGCGTGCTGGTCAACGGCGCCAACTCGTTGCTGGCCGGTGTGTTCAACACCTTCCCAAGCTCGATCTTTGCGCAAAACAACGGCGTGATTCAGCTCACCGGGATTGCCAGCCGCCATGTCGGTGTGTGGATTGCCGGCATGTTGATCCTGCTGGGCTTGTTCCCAAGCGTGGCCGGGGCCATCCAGGCCGTACCGGAACCAGTACTGGGCGGCGCGGCCATGGTGATGTTCGGTGCGGTGGCGGCGTCGGGGATCAATATTCTGGCGAGCATTCAACTGGACCGTCGCGCATTGCTGATCATTGCCGTGTCGTTGGCCTTGGGCCTGGGCGTGTCGCAAGTGCCTGAGTTCCTCGCCCATATGCCAGCAGCCTTGCGCGATGTGCTGGAGTCCGGGGTCGCCACAGGCGGTATTTGCGCCCTACTGCTGAACTGGTTCCTGCCAGAAACAGAAGCCCGGCCAGCCGTCTGATACCCCGCCATGCAGGATTGTTTAGAAGCAATCCTGCATGGATTTGGTAAATATCCTACTTGTTAGTAGGCATTTACAGCTCCCGCCCTTTCCCTATTTCATTGCTTGAATTACTCTTTTTTGTGACCCCTCTGGCTATCACGGGCTGCATCTATGAGTACATACGGATCACGCTTAAAGCAGGAACGTCTGCGCCTGAAGCTGACGCAAGAACTTTTCGCCGACGCTGGCGGGATTGGCCGTTACGCACAAGGCTGTTATGAGCGGGACCTGAGCATGCCTCGCGCCGATTATCTGGCCGCCATCACCATGATCGGTGTGGATGTGCTGTACATCATCACCGGCCGTCGCACCACGCACAGGCAGCCACCCTTCGGTTCATTGAGCAAAGGTTCTATGACCGAACACTAGCGGCACCGGCTCAGGCATGCACCCAACGCCGGTGCAGGCTGCGCGCGCAAGCATCCAGGGCAAAGCCCAGCACACCGATCAGCACCACCATGGCCATCAGCTCTGAGTAAGCCAGGCGGTCACGCGTGTCGAGGATGAAGTATCCCAAACCGGCACTCACACCGAGCATTTCGCATGGCACCAGCACGATCCATAAGATCCCTATCGACAACCGCACCCCGGTCAAGACATGCCCCAAAACCCCCGGCAGAATGACCCGGCGCAAGGTTTCCCAACGCGTGGCACTCAGGCTTCGGCTCAGTTGCAGCCACCTCGGGTCCAGTTGCCGAACACCGGCGATGGTATTGAGCAAAATCGGCCACACGGCGGCAAACGTTAGCAAAAAGTAGATCGGCTGATCGCCCACGCCCATCAGCATCACCACCACCGGCATCCAAGACAGCGGCGAGATCATCCGTAAAAACTGAAACGCTGGCGTGGTGGCCGCTTCAAGGTTGCGCGAGCCGCCAATCAACAGGCCCAGCGGCACGCCGATCAACAGGGCCATCAGCAAGCTGATCAGAATGCGCTTTACGCTCACCCAGACGTTGTCATACAGCTGCGCACTGCCGAGCAAGTCAAACAGGCTGGCAAAGGTGGCCTGCGGCGAGAATCGTGCCGACAGCCCCTGCGCGCTGCCGAATAGCTCAATGCCCAGCCACCACAGCAGCAACAGGCTCAACAGCCCTGCCACGCCGAGCAGCCATTGGCGTGCAAGTGAAGGTGCTTGGGTTTTCAAAAGCCGAACTCCTCGGTGCGCTCAAAACTATCGGGCAGGCCGAACGCTTTCAGGCCACCGACGCTGGCAATGCTGTTTTTGACGAAGCGGTCGTCCACCAGGTCCTGCGCCACCTGTTTGGGGTCGAGGTCAGCGAGAAAACCGTTATCGCCCTGAATCAGCGTGTGTTTGAGGCGCGTGACCAGCTCTTCGGTGTAGCTCGGGAAAGGATACGGCTGGAAGTCGATGCGCTGTTCGTCCCAATTCGCGTGCCGGATCGCACCGTCATGCTCATAGCCCGTGCGCTCCGTGGCCGCAGGGGACAGCACCCGCTGCAACACCTGCGAGCTGTGCGGGGTGTAGCGATTTTCGCCGTCTTTAGCCAACAGTTTGGCGGCCTGTTCACGGTTGTCGCGGGTCCAGACTTGCGCTTTAACAATGGCATTCACGACTTTTTGCGACCACTCGGGGCGATTGTTCAAGTCATGCTCGTGCATAAACACCACGCAGCAGGCGTGGTTGCGCCACATGTCCCCGGTAAAGCGCTGCACACGCCCAACCTTAAGGTCTTCAGCCAGGGCATTGAACGGCTCGGCAACGATGTAGCCGGCGATACGCTGGGTGGCCAGTGCTGGCGGCATGTCTGAAGGCGGCATCACCACCAGATTGACCTCATTCGCGGCCAACGGGCTGTTGACGGGCCGTGTCACCGGCTGCAAACCGTTTTCGCGGAACAACTGCTGCACCACCACGTTGTGGATCGAGTACCAAAACGGGATCGCTACCGATTGCCCGCCCAATTGCTTGACGTCGGTAATCTGCGGCGCCACGGTCAAACCCGAGCCGCCCACATGGTTCCAGGCCACGACCTTGGCCGGCACCTTGCTGCCATAACGTGCCCACACCGTCATCGGCGACAGCAAGTGGATCACGTTGACCTGGCCCGAAATAAACGCCTCGATCACCTGCGCCCAACTGCGCAACAGCACCGGGCGCTCGGCCTTTATGCCTTCGGCTTCAAACAGGCCATTGTTGTGCGCGACCAGCAGGGGTGTGGCATCGGTGATGGGCAGGTAGCCAATGCGAACGGGCGCATCCGGCTCGGCAGCCGCCCGCGCTTGCAAGCTGGCCAGCATTGGCAAAGCGCCCGCTGCGGTGAGCATGGCGCTGAGTTTTAAAATGTCACGTCGAGTGTGGGTAAAGTCGTCCAGGCACATGTTCACGCTCCAGCGAGTTGGGCAAAGGGTCAATAACTGCATCGGGTTTGCGGCTTGCCCGCCGAAGGGTTTTAAGAATGTCTATGCGCAAGGCACCCAGTTCATCGATCCGCTCGTCGCGCGGCTGCGCCAGATCAATGCGCCACTGCGCCACCGTCTGCGCCGGGCTGTGACCCAGTAGCAGAATTCGGTCGCTGAGCAGCAGGGCTTCGTCAATGTCATGGGTGATCAACAATGCGGCGGTGTTGTGCCGCTCGATCACTTTGAGCAAGAGCTGTTGCATGTCGGCGCGGGTCACTTCGTCGAGCGCGCCAAACGGCTCATCAAGCAAAAGCACGTGGGGTTGGCGTGCCAGACACCGCGCCAATGCGACCCGCTGCGCCATGCCGCCCGACAGTTGCGCCGGGTACTGGCCGCGTGCGTGCTGCAAGCCCACCTCGGCAATGGCCTGGTCCACCCGCGCCTTGCGTTCGGCGCTGGAGACTGTGGGCTGGCTGGCGAAATCAAGGCCAAACGCGACGTTGCTTTCAAGGCTCAACCACGGCAACAGGCTAGGGTCTTGAAAGGCCACGGCCACCCGCGGATGCGGCGCGCTGAGCGGCTGGCCCAGCACGCTGACGCTACCACCATGGGCTGTCTGCAAACCGGCCAGCACCCGCAGCAGGCTGGACTTGCCGACGCCGCTGGGGCCAAGCACCGAGACCACTTCACCGGCCATCAATTGCAGATCAAAGCCTTCCAGCACTGACTGCCAACCCGCGTCACGGGCATAGCCCAGGGTGATCTGGCGCGCCTCAAGCACCACCGCACTCATTGCGCACTGGCCTGGCTTTGACGCTGTAACTCGGCCCGCAGCTGTACCAGGCTTGGGGTCACAATCGGCACAAAGGCCGATTCGCGCCAGCGACGCGCAAACGCGCTGCCGTAAGCACTCAGGTAAGCCTTGCCACCGCTGGCTTGCAGTTCGAATTGCACGGCACTGGCGGTGGCTTCGGCCAAGGCGATGCGGATCTTGAACAGCGCTGCCGGTTGCGTCAGAAAACGGCCGTCCAGCAGCCCGGCCTTGAGGGCTGTAACGTGGCTTTCGAGAGCCGCCCGTTGCTCCTCCAGGAGTTCGAGCAAGCCTGCGCGTGGGCCTTGCAGATGCGCTTGCGCTTCATTAAGCGAACGCCGCGCCAGGCCAATGGACATGGCACATTGCAAGCCCAGGAAGGCCGGGCGCACGGCGGGCAAAAACACTTTGGCATTGTCGTGCAACAACCACTCTTCAGCCACCTGCACGCCCTGCAAATCAATGGCTGCGGTATTGCTCGACTGCAAGCCCATCAGTTGCAGGTCCGCCGAGCGCGTCAGCCCCGGCAGGGCGTCAGGGATCGCCAGCACAAACGGCGTACCGCCCTCTTCCCGATCAATCGCTGCCGCCACCACAAACCCGCTTTTGCGCAGGTTGGTCACCCAGTGCAAACGCCCGTTGAGGCTCCAGCCATTGGCCTCGGCCCGCGCCTGGACTTGCAGCGCCTCGACCCCCGACAGAAACTTCATGGCATTGGACAGGCCCGTCGCACCCGCCAGTTGACCGCTCAACAAATCGGGCAGCAAGCGCTCACCCAGGGCCTTGTTCGGGCTTTGCAGGACATATTCGATAAACGCGCGCTGGCCCCAAAACACAAACGCCGAGGCCAGCGAATGACTGGCGACACTGGCCACGCTTTCTATCGCATCGACGACGGAGCCGCCGCTGCCGCCCAACGCCGGGTCAACCCCGACCCGCAGCACATTGGCGGCCGCCAGCTGTGACAGAACGGACTGCGGGTCGCTGTGACCCAGGTCGAGCGCTTCGGCTTCGTTCTCCAGCCAATGACTGAGTACGGGGTCGAGCATGTGGGTATCTCCTTAAAATCGTGGCCCGCTGATTACTCAGGTTTGTTCCAGCTGTAACGCGCCAGCTCAGGGTTCAACGGGGTCCGCGCGAAGACGTTGGCAAAGTTGCACAAGGTCGCCAGGCTCACGCCCAGAATCACTTCCAGCGCTTGGCCTTCGGTAAAACCGGCGGCCTTGAAGGTGGCGTAAGTGCCGTCGCTGACATCACCACGGGTGGCAATCACTTCACGGGTAAACGCCGCCAGCGCTTCCAGTCGCTCAATTGGCAGTTCGGTTTGGCCGCGCAGCGCCGTCACCACTTCGTCTGGCAGCTTTGCCTTGTTTTGCGCCACGGCGGTATGCCCTGCGACACAAAAATCGCAACCATGACGCGTGGCAGCAATCAACTGCACCACTTCGCGCTCAGGCAGGGTCAGCTCAGACTTGCCGTTAAGCGCCGAAACCGTGACATAGGTTTCCAATGCCGCCGGCGCATTGGCTAGAATCCCTAGCAAGTTCGGAATAAATCCTGAGTTTTTTTGCGCGTTTTCCAGAAATGGCTTGGCGGCTTGCGGTGCGGTTTCCAGGGTATGAAGGGTGACGCGAGACATGTGGTGACTCCTGCGTAAGGTGTCTAAACAGTCTGTTGGTTATAAAAAATTCATTCCATATTCTAAAGTAGCGATTACTTGCTCCTGAGTGTTTCCATTAGATGATTTCTTCCACCCCACTAATCGATTGGTTATTAGAAAGCCTTGAGCTGGATGCCAGTCTTTTTCACGTCGGCCGTTATTGCGGCGGCTGGCACAGCAGCACCGAGGGGTTGGCCCGTGCCAGTTTCCATATGGTCGTGCAGGGCCAGTGTTGGCTGCATGTCGAGGGACAAACCACGGGTGTGCAGCTCAACGCGGGAGATGCGCTGTTTCTGCTGCAAGACTTGAAGTACCGGCTGTCCAGCGCCCAAGACCCAAGCCTGGCCGCGCAACTGCCGCGCCAGACCATGCAATCGCTCGACAGTCAGGCGGAAGATGGCGTGGGCCTGGTCTGTGGTTTCTTCCATTTTCAGCCGGGGCTTTCCGCGCTGATCATCGAAGCCCTGCCCGCGTGGATTCTCTTGCGCGCCGACGACCCGTCGTCCCACGCAGCGCGCACGCTTTTCCAGTTGATACTGGAAGAATGTCAGCGAACACCGGGGCCATCGTCAGCCCTGCTTGAGCGCCTTAGCCACCTGCTATTTCTCTATGTCTTACGCCAGCAAGTCGGCGACAACCCGAACCTGGGGGGCTTGGTCGCCTTGGCGCGGCAGCCGCTGTTTTCCAGCTTGCTGGAGCAACTGATCGAACACCCCGAGCGGCCCTGGACACTGGAAAGCATGGCCGCCTGCACTGGCCTGTCACGCTCGGCGTTTTTTAAACGGTTTAGCGAGCAGGCCGGGCAATCACCGGGGCATGTCTTACTGGCGCTGCGCATGCGCCATGCCTGCCGCTTGCTACAAACCGGGCACACCGTCGAGCAAGTCTGTGGTGCGGTGGGCTATCAGTCGATTGCCGCCTTCACCCGGGCATTTACCAAAGCGATCGGCGTGCAACCGGGGGCGTATCGCAAGCAGCATGAGCGGCGTTGAGCGGCGTTGAGCGGCTTGGCGCGCAGTCTATGCTGTGTTTATAACCTTCATCACGTGGAGATCTGTGTGACCGAACCTGGACCTCGGCATCAAAAAGCCCTTGACCGGTTCCTGGGCGAACGCCCGGAATTGGCTACTAAACTCGACAATCTAAACCCGCTGGAAGCCCGCGCGGCGGGCCTATCCATGGAGGAATATCGTCAGGAACGCCTCAACGAAGCCTTTGAAGCGGAGGCTGAAAAACTGGGCTTTTTTGCCTGGGAACTGACCCTGCAATTGACCAGTGAAACGCCCGAAGACTTTCAAGCACAGCGCCTTGAAGTACACCGCGAAGTGGCGCAAATGGCAGGCATGGAATGGGCCGAGTATTGCGAGTTGTATGGCCTTGAGGTTGAGGCGCATTAAAAGTGTAGGGGCGAGCTTGCCTCGCGATCTTTTGATCCTGGCTCTTTTTACGGGGGTGTTCGCTCGCAGCCTTCGTGCCTTGTCAGCGACTACAGGGTGTACGCGATTCAAACTGTAGGAGCGAGCTTGCTCGCGATCTGTTGATCTTGGCTCTTTTTACGGGGGTGTTCGCTCGCAGCCTTCGTGCCTCGTCAGCGACTACGGGTTGTACGCGACTCAGCCCATCTTCAGGGCCTGTGCTATACCCATAGGGACAAATGTTTGAACGCGGCACGCAGCCGCCACTGGAAGAGGTTCGCATGTTCAAAGGATTTGCTGGTTCTGCCAAAGATAAAAGCACGCACGCCGTCAACGACCTGCCGTCCAACAACATAGAACTGTTCGACAGCTACACCGGCTTGATTCTCGGCCGCCTTTACCGCAATTTCCCGCTGCCCATCACCCTGAGCGCAGAAGAATTCATCGACTACAACACCCTCGAAGACAGCAACCGCCAGCTACTGAGCCAAGAAGAAAACCTGTTTCTGGCTACCGTCAAATGGCTGGCCGACGTCGGCTACATCCACTTCGACGGCATGTCAGGCGTTTCGTTTTTTGAAGTCGTCCTTACGAGCAATGGTCTGCTGATCCTTCGAGCCTTTGCCGAAGGCCAGGATGGCACCCTCACTCTCGGAGAAAAACTTGCGCAGCACGTCCAGGGTGAAGACCCGCGGGCATTAAGGATATTGGTGACCCAAGCCCTGAATCTGGGGAGCCAGATACTCAGCCCAATGACACGCTCAGGGATTTGAA
The DNA here is from genome assembly GCF_045830615.1 of Pseudomonas helleri. Taxonomy (NCBI): domain Bacteria; kingdom Pseudomonadati; phylum Pseudomonadota; class Gammaproteobacteria; order Pseudomonadales; family Pseudomonadaceae; genus Pseudomonas; species Pseudomonas helleri. The sequence goes on from NZ_CP174501.1 coordinate 3,471,397, forward strand.
CCACCAGCACAGGTCGGCCTGCCACTGAAGAGCTCAGTGGCAGCTTTTACCCGAGCAAAACCAAACCCCGCGCTAAGCCCTACGAATACGCATCAACCACCCACTTCACTTTATCCAGCCCCTCACGCAGTGACGCCAAGTCTACTGACCCTAGCGCCAGACGAATCGCTCGCGGCACATGGGTCGAGGTCGCAAATGGCTGCGCAGACGACACCGAAACGTGCTCGCGCATCAGGGCCGACACGACTTGCTCTGCGCGGGCGTCTTCAGACAAAGGCAGCCAGATAAAGTAGGAGTACGGGTGACGGACAGTGCGCAACCCAGCCAGAAGTTCGTCAGCAATGTTTTGTCGGGCATGTGCGTCTTGGCGCTTTTGCACTTCCAGACGGCTTACAGTTCCATCCTCCAGCCACGCGCTAGCAAGCGAAGTCATGACGCCGGGGGTGTTCCACGCGGTCACCCGGATCACGCGCTCCAATGCCGCGATCAGGTGGCCGGGGGCGGCCATAAAGCCGACACGCAAGCCCGCAGCAACACTTTTGGAAAGCCCTGACACGTAAATTGTCCGTTCTGGCGCCAGTTCGGCGATCGGCAGCGGTGGGCTTTCGACAAGAAAAGCGTAAGCAGCGTCTTCAATAATCTGCAGATCATGGGTGCGCGCTATGGCGACCAGTTGCTGACGCTGCTCGATGCTCATCACCCAACCCAGCGGATTGTGCAGTGTCGGCATGCTGTAAACCGCACGGACTGAACGGCTGCAGCAGAGTTTTTCCAGCGCGTTGAGATCGGGTCCGCAGTCGGTCACCGGCACAGACAAGACTTCCAGGTGCAGGGTCTGCGCAAGCGCTTTAAACCCCGGGTAAGTCAGCGCATCAACCGCCACCACATCGCCAGGTTTTAACAAGGCCATCAGCGCCACCGTCAACCCATGCTGAGCGCCATTGACGATCAACACCTGTTCGGCCGGGACGTTCAAACCGCGAGCTGACAGATGCCTCGCCACTGACGCCCGCTCGTGCAGGCGGCCGCCATGTGGCTGGTAACGCAACAACGACTCCAGATCCCCGGATAACGCCAGTTGCCGCAACGCAGTGCGAAGCATGTCGGCCTGCCCCAACGCGGACGGGTAGTTGTAGTTGAGGTCCAGCATGCCCGCCGTGACTTTCGGCTGGTCAATGCCGTGACCTGGCGGCAGCGACGTCTCCCTGACGAACGTCCCGCGCCCGGTCTCTCCGCTGACCAGCCCCATGGCCTCAAGCTCTGCATACACGCGGCTCGCCGTGACCAGCGCCAACCCCTGTGTCGCGGCCAACTGGCGATGCGTAGGCAAGCGTGTACCCGGAGACAACCGCCCTGAGCGGATATCAGCGGCAAACGAGTCAACCAGCGACTTATATCGGGAACGGGGCATCGGAATATGTATCCATGACAATATTTTGATTGTCATCAATCTTCGGCCATAGCATGCGTTTAAAGCAATCCTGCCTTTAGCCTTGAGCGTGAGACCCGATGGAACGCACCTCTAATTTGCACACCCCTGCGACCGAGAAAAACCTTTCCGGCTGGATCAACGGTTTTATCGGCGTGGTCATTTTCAGCGCCTCGTTGCCCGCGACCCGCGTCGCCGTGCAAGAGTTTAATCCGGTTTTTCTGACCTTTGCCCGAGCCTCAATCGCCGGGGTGCTGGCGCTGTGCATTCTGCTGGCGCTTAAAGCCAGACGCCCCGACCGAAGCCAGCTGTTTTCACTGCTGCTTGTGGCGATCGGCGTGGTGCTGGGGTTTCCATTGTTGACCGCATTGGCCTTGCAGCATGTCACCTCAGCGCACTCCATCGTCTTCCTCGGCCTGCTGCCGCTCTCGACTGCTGCCTTTGCCGTGTTGCGCGGGGGTGAACGCCCGCGCCCGGCGTTCTGGTTCTTCTCGGTTCTGGGCAGTGCACTGGTCATCGCGTTTGCCATCTCACAAGGGCTGACCGCCTCTGCCAGAGGCGACATGTTGATGCTGTTGGCAGTCCTGATCTGCGGTCTTGGCTACGCCGAAGGCGCCAAACTGTCGCGAACCCTGGGCGGCTGGCAGGTTATTTCATGGGCGCTGGTGCTCTCGCTGCCAATCATGGCAACACTGGCCTGCATCATGGCCCCCGCCTCTTTCACGGGTATAAGCCCGCCTGCGTGGTTCGGCCTGGGCTACATCTCAGTGTTCAGCATGTTGATCGGCTTTTTCTTCTGGTACCGCGGCCTGGCCCTGGGGGGTATTGCCGCCGTGGGCCAGCTTCAACTGTTGCAGCCTTTTTTCGGGCTGGCCCTGGCCGCTACTTTTCTGCATGAAACGGTGACCCTTGGCATGTTTGGCGTGACCGGCGCGGTGATTGTGTGTGTTATTGCGGCCAAGAAGTTTGCCGCAACCAATAAGGCCCAGTAGTTCAACAACACCACAAATAGCAGGTTCCAACTCAGAGAACCTGCTATAACTCAGCAAATTAAAAATATCAACCAGCAACAAGTTTTTTAAACTTACGTTAAGACAACTAACACTTCTTTACAGTTGTGAAAATCTGGTGAAATTTCACTCGATTATTGCTTCAAAACTTTCAAGCTGACAGATTTTTCATGAGCGAAGTCAATATCCCACACCTATACTGGAAAAGGACTGCATATGCTTTGTACATATGAGAGTAAATGTTCTTCAGCTACTGCTCCAGAGGGTTCAAAGCCATGGGCGTTGCCAGCACCTATATTTCCACCCCTTCTCCTGCGCCGCTTGCCCTGTCGGGCTGCAAGGATATTGCTGAGGGTGCTGTATTTATCATTGCTTCGGGTGCATCAGCCAAAGACTTCCCTCTAAATGAGTTTAAACACGTGCCGATGATTGTGGTGAACGGTGCGATTTCGATGTTCCTGAATACTTCAATCAGCCCTTTTTTCTATGTCTGCACCGACTCTGGCTTCTTCACACAGCAAAGCCGCTTGTTCCACGCAGGGCTGGCACTTAGCCAGCGCGTAGTCCTGCGAGAAGATTATGTGCTGCATGACATTCCCGTGCCATCCGGCGAATTCTACGCCTTGAAAAAAGCCGCTAAATCTACCTGGAGAGATTTATTCTCAGTCGAGCCTGGTAATTTGATCCGCCGCTCCAAATTCCATACAGGCCGCAACAGCAGCATCGGCTTCAGCAAAGATTTGAATGAAGGTTATTTCGACGCCAGAACAGTGGCCTATCTTGCCTTGCAAGTTGCCTATCACGCGGGCTTCAACACAGTATTTATGGTCGGAGTAGATTTGTGCCCTGATACAGGGCGTTTTTATGAGACGGTTCAATCAGACAAGTCACCCTGCGTATTGGATGAGCATATGGAATCTCGCATTCTGCCCTCCTTTGAACTGATGGCAGAAAAGGTCATAAACGCTGACTTTAGCGTTTACAACTTGTCCAGCACCTCGAAACTTCCCAGCAGCCTGATCCCCTATAAGTCAATTGATGAAGTCCGAACACTATTGCCTCACAGCAGGCAGAAGAATAATTAATCATCACTCTGTCCAAAGTCGCACACCCTGCCTGAGCATTTTTTGTGCACACGCTGGGGCATTCTTGACAGATCAATAGGGCTTACCTATGGTCAATCGTACCGATAATAACCTTATAAAAAACAGACTTATAACCGTGAGTCAGTTTGTTGGGTTACGCCCGGATTCAGGCTCAACGCTGTCGTAGAGCGTGTTTTCTGGGGTTCAAGGAGTGAACATGTCCAAGCAAGGAAAGGTCGAGGGTATTCGTGATTACACAGCGCCTGCCGGAGGATGGGGCGCGTTAAAGGCCACCGCGAATGCCATTCGCGAACAAATGGAGAATGTGCAGGCCGTCAGCACGCTCCTGAGAACCAACCAACCCGATGGGTTCGATTGCCCTGGTTGCGCCTGGCCAGACAAAAAGCACAGTTCAACTTTCGAATTTTGTGAAAACGGCGCCAAGGCTGTGACGTGGGAGGCGACCAGCAAACGTGTGACACCGGAGTTTTTTGCCGAACACACGGTCAGCGCCCTGCTCAATCGCAGCGATCACGAGCTGGAAAACTACGGCCGCCTGACCTGCCCGCTGGTGTATGACCGCGCCTCTGACACGTTTAAACCCGTGGCCTGGGACGTTGCGTTTGAACGTATTGGCGAGGTCTTACGCAGCCTCGACCCCACTCAAGTTGAGTTCTATACCTCGGGTCGAGCCTCTAACGAAGCGGCTTATCTGTTCCAGTTATTTGCCCGCGGTTTAGGCTCCAACAATTTCCCCGATTGTTCCAATCTGTGCCACGAACCCACCAGTGTCGGCCTGCCCCAGTCCATCGGCATTGGTAAGGGCACGGTGTCTCTTGATGATTTTGATCTGTGCGAGTTGGTCATCTCCATTGGCCATAATCCGGGTACGAATCACCCGCGGATGATGGGCACGCTGCATGAGGTCTCACGCCGCAAAGTACCGATCCTGGTGTTTAACCCTATTAGAGAACGCGCCCTGGAGACCTTTGCCGACCCGCAGAACATGGTTGAAATGGCGACCTATGGATCAACACCGATTGCCTCCACCTACCTGAATGTTAAAGCAGGCGGTGACGTGGCTGCGGTTAAAGGGGTGATGAAAGCTGTACTGGAACTTGAGGAGCGTGTCGGTGAAGTGCTGGACCACGCGTTTATCGCGACTCATACCCAAGGCTTTGAAGCACTGAAAGCAGACTTGGTCGCGACCGAGTGGTCGCTGATCGAACGCCACAGCGGGCTCACCCGCGCAGAGCTGGAACAAGTCGCGGCAGCCTATGCCAAATCCAATGCCACCATCATCACGTACGGCATGGGCATCACCCAGCACAATGCCGGCACTGAAAACGTGCGTTCGCTGTGCAATCTGCTGATGCTGCGCGGCAACCTGGGCAAACCGGGCGCCGGCATATGCCCGTTGCGCGGGCACTCCAATGTGCAAGGCAACCGCACGGTGGGCATCACGGAGAAACCCTCGACGAGCTTTTTGCAAAAAATTGAACAGACCTTGGGCTTTAAGCCCCCTTCTGCCCCGGGCCATAACGCGGTGCAAACCATGCAAGCCATGGTTGCCGGTACCTCAAAGGCGCTGATTTGCCTCGGCGGAAATTTTGCGGTGGCGCTGCCCGACCCCGAACAATGCTTTCCGGCCATGAAACAGCTGGACCTGAGTGTGCATATCGGCACCAAGTTGAACCGCTCACATTTGCTGGTCGCGAAAGAGACTTATATTTTCCCTTGCTTGGGCCGTACAGAACTGGACCTGCAAAATGGCATCGCGCAAGCGATTACCGTTGAAGACTCGATGTCCATGGTCCACGCCTCTGCCGGTCGCTTGCCGCCCGCCTCCGAGCACCTGCGCTCAGAACCGGCGATCGTGGCCGGGATGGCAAGCGCCGCACTGCCTCATTTGTCGATTGCGTGGCCGGAAATTGTGGCCAATTACGACCTGATCCGGGACCTGATCGAAAAAACCATCCCCGGCTTTGAAGACTATAACCAGCGAATCCGTGTGCCCGGCGGTTTCAGATTGCCCTTGCCGGCTACCGAACGCGTTTGGCACACGCCCTCCGGTAAAGCCGAGTTTTATGTGTACCCAGGTGTGGATGAAGACTGGGTGGTGCAAGGCGAGGATGTGTTAAGGCTCATGACCTTGCGCAGCCATGACCAATACAACACCACTATTTACTCCTTGGATGATCGCTACCGGGGCGTCTTCGGCCGACGCGATGTGCTGTTCATCAGCGCGCAAGACTTGCAGGCTCGCGGCCTGGCCCACGGTGATCTGGTGGACATCGAGACGGTGACCTCGGGCCGGCAAATGCGTTACGAGAAACTGACCGCCGTAGAACACGCCATCGCGCCCGGCTCGGTGGCCGCTTACTACCCGGAAGCCAACTGTTTGATTGCCCTGGACAACATTGATCCGCAGAGCGGTATTCCGGCTTACAAATCAGTGCCGGTGCGGGTCATACGCTCCAGCCTTAACTGACACCCTAGATCGATCAATCACTAGGCAGTCTCCTGACGGACCCTGGACTGGAGGTCATCTGAACGCATGCCTTGACTAAAGCCACCTCAAACAAGCGCTGATCAAGTTGTAAGACTCAAGGAGATTACCGCGTGAAAGGAATCACACCCTGCGCTCTGATTGTCTCGGGCCTTTTGCTGCCCGCACTGGCGCATGCCGCTCCATCTGCTGACACGGCGATCGCCAACGCCGGCTTTATCGACGCCGCAGGCCCGATTGCGGCCGCGCAATTTGAGCACTTCAAGACGATTATTTCGCTGATGCTCATTGTCGTCGTGCCGATTTTTATCCTCGTCCCTTGGGTGCTGTGGCGTTATCGCCGCGGCGGTCGGGGCGCGTATCGGCCTGACTGGGATTTCAACTGGGGTAACGAAGCCGTTTTGTGGGGCATACCGATCATTCTGATCGTTGTTCTCAGCTCGGCGCTGTGGGCGCACACGCACAAATATGACCCGTACCGCCCGCTCGGCAGCGACCCGCTGGACATTGAAGTGGTCTCGCTGGACTGGAAGTTCTTGTTCATCTACCCGCAGCAAGGTATCGCCACCCTTGACTACCTGGCACTGGAGCAAGACCGCCCGGTGCGCCTCAAGCTCACCAGCGGCACGGTAATGCAGTCCTTCATGATCCCGCAACTGGCCGGGCAGATTTACACCATGGCCGGCATGACCACGCAATTGAACCTGATGGCGGACCGCGCCGGTGAGTACCGCGGGCGTAACACGCAGTACAACGGCGATGGCTTTGCCACTCAATCGTTCCCCACGGTGGTGATGCCGGCCGGGCAATTCGACGCGTGGGTCCGTGACACCCGCCAAAGCGCGCAGACACTGGACCTGAGCACTTACCAAGAGCTGCTCAAACCCAGCATCGAGCATACGCCGCGCTATTACGGCAGTGTCGAAAGCGGCTTGTTCGAGCGGGTTCTCGGCAGTTTCACCGGCGGCCATGAGCACGCCAAAGCGGCTAGCGCCCACCCATCACCAGGGCATGAACAGCATCTTCAACACACCAGCACAAAAGGGGCAGAACAGTGAGTTGGGAGACTATTTTCGGGCAACTTAGCTGGGACTCACTGGTGTTTGCCGGCGCCATCAAGCACCCCTCAACCAGCGAATTCGTAGCGTCCGGGGCGGGCAGCATTGTGATCCTCGGCGCGATCGGTGTGGTGGTTTTGCTGACCGTCATGCATTGGTGGAAGCCGCTGTGGCGGGACTGGCTGACCAGTGTCGACCACAAAAAAATCGGCATCATGTACATCGTCATCGCCCTGGTCATGTTCTTGCGGGCCTTGATCGAAGCGGGTGTGATGCGTTCTCAGCAACTCGCGGCCGCCGATGGCGCGGGCTATCTCTCGGCTGATCACTTTGGCCAACTGTTTACCACCCACGGCACGATCATGATTTTTTTCGTGGCGATGCCGTTTATCACCGGCCTGATGAATTACGTGATGCCCCTACAGATCGGCGCACGTGATGTCAGCTTCCCGCTGCTGAATGCGATTTCGTTGATGCTGACGGCGGCAGGCGCAGGTTTGATCATGGTCTCGTTGGTCGTCGGCGAGTTCTCAACGGGCGGCTGGAGTGGCTACCCGCCCTACACCGGCATTGAGTTCAGCCCCGGTGAAGGCGTGGATTACTGGATCTGGTCAGTCACCCTGGCATCAATCGGCTCAACCCTGACCGGGCTCAACTTTGCCGTGACCCTGTACAAACAGCGTTGCCCTGGCATGTCGATGTTTCGCATGCCGCTGTTCTGCTGGACCACGCTGTGCACCTCGATTTTGATGATCTTCGCCATGGCGCCGCTCACGGTCGCGACGATCATGCTGGCGCTGGATCGCTACGTCGGTTTCCACTTCTTCACCAACGGTGACGGCGGAAACATGATGAACTTTGCCAACCTCTTCTGGCTGTTCGGGCACCCGGAGGTCTACATCCTGTTGCTGCCGGCCCTGGGCGTGTGGTCAGAGGTGGTCTCAACGTTTGTCGGCAAACGGATCTACGGCTACACCTCGCTCGTCTACGCCACCATGTGCATCGCCGTGCTCTCGTTCGGCGTGTGGCTGCATCACTTTTTCACCATGGGCCAAAGTGCCAACGTCAATGCCATTTTCGGTATTGCCACGATGATCATCGGCATTCCGACCGGGGTTAAGGTGTACGACTGGATCCTGACCATGTACCGCGGGCGGATCCGTATCACCACGCCGATGCTGTTTCACATCAACTTTCTGCTGACCTTTGTCCTCGGCGGCATGACCGGCATTCTGCTGGCCAACCCCACCGTCGACTTTCAGGTGCACAACTCGCTGTTTTTGATCGCGCACTTCCACAACATGATCATTCCGGGCGTTCTGTTTGGCATGTTTGCCGCCGTGCAGTACTGGTTCCCGAAAGCCTTTGGCTTCCGCTTGCACGAGGGCTGGGGCAAAGCGGCGTTTTGGTCAATGGCACCCGGCTTTTTGCTGGCGTTCTTCCCGCTCTACTGGCTCGGCATGAATGGCGCGCCACGGCGCACCGTAATGTGGTCCGACCCATCGTTCACCCCCTGGTTTGCTCTGGCCATGCTCGGCGCCGCATTGCTGCTGCTCGGTACGGTGTTCTTGCTGGTGCAGATCGCCGTGTCGATCCGCCAGCGCCGCCAACTCACAGTGTTGCTGGGCGATCCGTGGGACGGGCGTTCGTTAGAGTGGTCGATACCCTCCCCTCCACCGGCGTGGAATTTCTCGGTCATCCCTCACGTCGACGGCCGCGACGCCTTTACCGAAGCCAAGAAAACCGGTCAGGCCTATCGCTCACCCGCGGCCTACAGCGACATCGAAGTCCCGCGCAACTCGATGGCGGCGCCATTGATCGGCGTCTTCAGCTTCACCCTGGCGTTTGGCCTCGTATGGCATATCTGGTGGCTGGTGGTGTTCTCGTTTGTCGCCGCTTGGGCTGTGGTGATCGCACGTTCGTTTGTCTCACAGACAACCGAGATTATTCCGGCCAGCCGCGTCGAAGCGGAACACGAAGCCTTTTTGGCTGCCGTACGGGCCACGCCCGGCGTGACCCGCGACCTGGAAATGAGCCCGAAAAATCGGGGCAAGGCCGCCCCGGACAGAATCGGGCAGCCCGGCCAGAAACTCCCTGATGACGTGTTGGAGTCAGCCCTATGAATGCACCTCACTCTCTGCACCCTGGGGTCAACCTGGACGTGACAGACCGCGAGAGCCACGCCAAAGCCTCAGAAGTCATCTTCGGGTTCTGGATTTTCCTGATGAGCGACCTGGTGCTGTTTGCCGCGCTCTTTGCCACCTATGCCGCCATGAGCAGCCAAGGCATCGCCCATGGCCCGACGCCTGCCGAGGTCTTTGACCTGGGCTCGGCCTTTATCGAAACGCTCTTGCTGTTGTTGTCCAGCTTCACTTTTGGCTTCGCCATTTTGGCCATGAAGTACAGCACCAGCCGCGCCCGCCTGCTGGGCTGGCTGGGTCTCACCGCTGTGCTTGGCGCGGCCTTTGTGGCGTTCGAACTCCACGACTATTACGTGATGATCGAAACCCACGATGCGTGGCCGCAAACCAGTGGCTTTCTGTCCGCCTACTACTTATTGACCGGCACCCACGCCGTGCACGTGTCGGCCGGCATCCTCTGGATGATCGTGCTGGCGGTGCAAGTGATGACGCTGGGGGTCAATACACCGGTCAAACTGCGGCTTTTACGCCTCGCGTTGTTCTGGCACATGCTCGACATCGTCTGGGTCGGCATCTTCACCTTCGTCTACCTGTTCGGAGTCGCCACATGAACCCGGAAACCTCATCGAGCAACACTGTGCAGACGCAACCGGGCAACGAGCAGCGTAGCTATTGCATCGGCCTCGTGTTGGCCCTGGTCCTGACCCTGATCGCCTTCGGCCTGGTCTGGCTCAAGGTCGTTACAGGCACCCAGGCCCTCGCGGTATTGGGCTTCCTGGCGTTGGTGCAAGTGGTGGTGCACTTGCGCTTTTTCTTGCACATCGACTTGGGCAAATCTCACCGCGATGACCTGATGCTCATACTCTTTACATCGTTGATCTTGCTGTTGATCGTTGCAGGAACGATCTGGATTTTGTGGGACCAACATGCGCGCATGATGTAAAAGCGCAGACGCAAAAAAGGGTGACTGGTTAAGGTCACCCTTTTTTGTTGTACGAGTAAGGCTCAAACACCTGCGCGGCGTAAGCCGACTCAATAAATCAGAGTGATTGATCCCAGTTAGTCATCAAAAAACTGAACACAGCAAAGGCAATAAAAATAATTAAAAACACATGCTTTTTTTGAACCCGGTTTTTCATACTGCTCCCCTTTTAGTCTATTTCTGTCTTTTATAACCGACTGACGCCAGACAGTCATCGCCAGTCGCAGGAAACCAAATTTACAACTGATTGCGAGGAATGCTGTAGCGACGGTCACGCCTGACCGCCTCAATCGTCCAAATCCAGAAGGCCGTGCCGACAAACTCCGAGATCAGCGCTTGCGAGCCCGCCAGCCACAACCACCCCGAAAGCCCCAACAACGGAACGACCAGACCGTGGGCAAACACCGAAACACCCACGCCAAAACCAACACCGTGCAGCATTCTTGCTCGGGGTAAAAACTCCACCGCCACGCAATAAATAATCGCCATCGCGATAGAAAACAGGATATGAACACCATTGCCGCCCCAGTTGATGCTGTACCCCAGCCACTCATAGGTCATGAGGTCCACGTTAAAACCGAGCTTTTCCAGAAGCACGACCGGCGGCGGCGTGGTACTGAGGGTTCTGGGCGGAATTAAAGTCTCAAAGCCCGACTTCACCAGCGCCGAAATAACACCGGCCACTATGCCGGCCCAAATAGCAAGCTCTATGTTTCTTTCTGATTTGGGTCTCACTGCCAATAACGTTGACATTAAATAACTCCATATCCTTATCGAGTAACGTGCAGTACTGCCTTTATTAATACGCACACACCTGCGCAGAGGATGACTGTAGTCGATGTTTTTTTCCTTTGCCTAATCATGACGCCTGCAAAGAGCTGAGCCAGAGTGAAGCCAGCCTGGCAGGAGCGAGCTACAATCGAGCTACCTCTTACGCTGAGTGTCTGTTATCGGAGCCCTGCGACATGTCAGATACCAATATCGATAAATTCAATGACTTGGCTGGCAAAATTTTTGCCGAGCTGTACGAGCACTTCCCGATCCCCTACGACCTCGTCGCAAAAAAACTGGCGACCCCCACCTTCACCTCTGAAGGCAACGACCTGTGCCTGCTGGAGCTGCCCGCAAGCGACGCCGATTTTTTTAATGCCACCGTCCGCTGGCTTATCGGCACCGGCTACCTGACCGGCGAAATCTGCCCCAACACCCAAGTCTCGGGAGCCGTCCTGACCTTAAAAGGCCTGGAAGCCCTGAAATCAACGCCGCACTGCCTTACCCACGGGCTTTCAATCCGCCAGCGCCTGGCCGAAACCATGAAAGAAGGCAGCAAAGAAACACTCAAAAGCGTGCTGGCTGAAGAAATCGCCCTGGGCGCCAAACTCATCACCCCTGTGGTAGAGATTCTCTAGAGTGTGCAGGGCTCAAGACGTTGTGATAAATAAAATCAGCTCACCGGAAGGGAAAAAGTTTGGCCATCACCTCCCCTGCACCCACGCTGCGCGCGCCGTCCGAACTTGACTACTACCACATCAGATCGGTCCAACTCCCGGTGCACATCAGCCCGCTTGACGCCTGGAACATCATCACCGCCGACTCGGGGCTGCTCATGCGAACAGCGTTCCAGATAAGGGACGCGATCTCCGCAAAATTTGGCGTAAAACGGATCGGCGGCTTCACAGGCGCCGAGCGCAAAGACGTACACGTCGGCGATCATCTGGATTTCTTTCTGGTGGAACATAGCGACCCGCAGATGCTGATCCTGACCGAGCGCGACAGACACCTGGACGTGATGATCTGCATTTCAATCGCAGATCGCTTGCTCACCATTACTTCATCAGTCGTTACCCATAACCTGTATGGGCGTATTTATATGGTGCCGGTGGGGGTGGCGCATAAGGTGATTGTGGGGAGTTATGTGAGGCGTTTGGCGCGGGTGGTTGGGGGTGGATAGGGGCGGGTTCGCGCTAGGGTTGCAGCCCGCCAGGAACATGAATGGACTCAATTCATCAAATCCACCACTGCACTCAAGTCTTACAGCACCACTCTCGATGGGCTCGCACTGCAGCCATTGAGAGTTCAGGAGTATTCGCCGCTCTAGCCCTAATCTTTTCGCCCGCGAGGCAAGCGTACTCAGAAGTGTCCAGGCTGGGTTTAAGCTGCAACTTGAGTTCCTCACACAAATAAATTAAACCTCTGTCCCACAACGTGTGGAGATCACTGCGCAGTAGAAGCCCGTTACTAATATGATTGGTTTCTTTACCTAAGTAAGGCGTGACATGGGCAGCCTCAAGCACCTGCTGAACTGCGGAACCTGAGATAGCGCAACGTCCCTCATAGGCGGTAAGCAACCCACTGCGAAATGCCCCCTGCCCTTGACGAAGAGTTATCTCTTTCAAGGTTCGTGTACGGTTATCTTCGACGCCGTCTGGCGAAAAAGTAGACGATTCGGTTGCAGCACTAATGGTGATACCGTCCTCTGAGAGAGTCGTGCTTTCAAGCGTAAAGAACCCTTTTTTCCACGAAATAACCTTTGCTAGCCCTAATACTCTATATGTCGTGACTTGTGGTTTCTTAGTAAGCTGCACAAGAACAGCCACAGGCACTCCATCCTCCTTACACCTATACAGCCCCTGATTGGTGAAAAGTTTAGTGGAACTCCCACGCGGGCTCTCCTCTTGAGCATAGGTGTAGTGCCAACTTCCATTCTCTTGATAAATGGGCATTTGATCGCTGTAAGGACTGTCTAGCCTCTGACTAATCGACAGCGCATAGTCAGATTCCTTTGGCTTGTAAATGCCTTTTGCTGAAATCGCAACAGTAGATGGTGCATTTTGAAGTTGTTCCCAAGTCAAAACTTGCCCCGCACGCTGTTCAAACCACGCTAGTAACTCTGAATGGGTAACACGCTGACTTTCAGGGGCAGAAGCCCCGGCAGAAAATGAGAGCCTTCCTGCATCAACCAGTTCGTCAGTAAGCGATGGATACAAAATCTTCAACAAACCAATTAACGAATTTTCAGACTCTAGCGATAAGGGTATACCGTAGTGAATCAACTCCCCACCTTGATTTAAGCGCTTTGGAAACACGGTCATATTGCTATGGTGAATATATTCGCTCCCGACGTTCACACCGTTAACACTCTGAAGTTCAGAAACTCGCGCCGCCAAACCGGGATCAATTATCAGGGCAGATTTTCCTGAAATATTCTTCACATTTACGATCAGGTACTCGCCATGTTTATAACGCCAAATGCAGATCTTATCCGTATGGCTGACGACGGAAAATTTCAAATTTTCAAGAAACTGATTGATTTGCTGGGGCTTCAATTTCATTTTTGCTAGCACTTAACAATAGTAGGAGCGCCCGCCGACACAGGCTTGAGATTTTACCTGCGACGATAGCAGAAATATCCTACAAATTGCCCAGCAATGTACTGTGATGAAGCTTCATCATTTTTAGAAGGCACGAAGCAAACCGCAGACCCCGTAATTTCGATAGCGGTCAGGTGTTTTTTAAGGATGGAGAGGCACGGTAAGCACATCATGTGCAGCACTCAACACTTCAGCATCACTTGGCCCAATCAGATGGGCGAGGCGGTGAAAGCCAAAGTTGCTACTGGTCAATACCCCACTGAAAAAGAAGTCATTCGTGATGGCCTTCGAGCGCTGATGGCCCGTGACCGTGAAATGGAAGGCTGGCTGGTCGTCTAGGTAAAGCTACAGCTTACAACCAGACACCTTGGAGGATGGATCGCATCACAGAGGGTGATGCGTTGGCTACCAATGAATGAATTTTAGGCAAGCCAGCCGCTACTTTTGCCTAGAAGCCACAGTACTAACCCTGAGCTAATCAGCACTGCGCTACAAACATAGCCGAAGAAAAATTCAGCGGCATTCAAACTTACCAAGCACTCTCAAAAATTTGTCAGTGATTAACTCGTTGCGTTGAAGCTGGCTCGATCAAGAAAGAGAGCCATTTATTAGCAACGATACCGTTACTGCTCAAATCAACCAAAAATCTTGCTAACCAACACTAGCAAAAAAAGCAAACTTATTAGCACGATTCCAGCCCACTGCAAAAAAACTAGCCTACGCTTAAGCTGCACTGGAAACCGCCTGATATCTTCAGCATCAACAGTTCCGCGCCTAATATATAAACCGGGAAAAGTTACAACCCCTGAAACACTACCAACCAGCAGCAACTTACCCCAAAGCCCGCCTTGCTTAAATTGCGCCAAACTTTCAATAAAAGAACAGTTCCGCAAACACCCCAACATCAAATCCATCTGAGCAAATGCAATTCGAAGCGCAAGAGTTATCCAAACAAACATACAGACAATTACTGCACCACATAGACAACCAACGACAAAGTCGACAGTACTCATTTTACGATCTCGCAGATCACATCACCCACCAACTCTCCAGCAATGCCTGAAGTTAAAGAGCCAGCCCCCACATCCGTTACCCCGCATAACGCTGTAAGCCAAGTAAAATACATAAACCTGCTACGACAGGGACCGTTAAAAGTGAAACGGCAACGACGCCACCTCCAACACCCACACACAAAAATCACTGTTTTCAACAGTCTCTACGATCTGTTGCTCACTCATTGGCCGACCGAACAAATCAACATGAAATAAGTTAAGAGCCGTATGGGGCAAATGCAAAGCACGCTCTACGTTCGCTTTTGCAAAAAATGGTGATTCTATATTTCTGAAGCTAATTCCAAGTCGTTCGCGATCTTGTCGACGAATAAGGCGCATGTAGTATTTTCCCTGATTAAGACCGACCGCGCCGATTGATGCTGGCCAACTTATTTGAAGAGCGCGGACTGTATCGGCCAGTTCTGCTAGAGATCTGTCAGATCTTTCCTTTAATTGGGGAAGTTTTATCTATTCCATGCCCGGCTCGATATGGTTTCACCTCATCGGCCACATCCTTGCTCAGCACGTTCCGACAGGAAACCTGGGCCGTCACAGCGTGCAACACCAAAGATGATCAGGCACTGCAAAAATTGCTCAGCCAACTGCAGACTCTGCTCTTGTGGCGAGCTATTTCGCGCATGCTCGCCCCAAAATTTGCTGCCTTCACATGATTACCTCGCCCGAATAATTCCCGCAAATAACTTAATTACGGAATATTCCTACGCAATATAAGGAATACGGAAGAGGACGAACTCAAAAGTCATCTTTAAAGTTCATGCCATTCAATCTAAGCCATTGCCTATAAACCGCAATCTGCGCACAGAGCAACTTAACTCTGCCCCCTGTGCACGCACTCAGGAGCAACTATGTCCCGTCCACAGGATGTGCGGTTTACCTTCAGTTCAACAGCAGACATTGCCTTTGATGTGGTGTCATTTGAACTGAGCGAAGGCATCTCTGAACTTTTCTGTTTAAACGTTGAATTGATCAGTGAATCCGCCAATGCCGACTTCGCCACCCTGCTGGACAAACCCGCCACACTGACCCTCTTCCAAAATGACCAGCCCGTACGGTACGTACACGGCCTGATCAGCCAGTTCGAGCAAGGTAAAACCGGCTTTCGTCGCACCTGGTATCGCGCCCGTATCGAGCCCGAGCTGGCCCGCGCCAACCTGCAATCGGACTGGCGCATCTTTCAGCAGCGCAGCGTGCCGCAGATTCTCCAGCAGTTGTTCAAGGATCGCCACTGGGGCGCGTGTACCCAGCGCCTGACCGAGCCCCATAAAACACGCGAGTTCTGCGTTCAGGCTGGCGAGCTGGACCTGGCGTTTTATCAGCGCCTGGCCGCGCCGAAGAAGGCTTGCTGTCGATCTTTCAGCACAGTGAGGCCGGGCATTCGTTGATCCTGGCTGACCACATCGCCACCTTCGGCATTTTGCAGGATGAGCCGTTGGTCTATGCGCCCAACCCCGGCGGCGATCCCGCGCAACCGTCACTGCACAGTTTTACCTACCGCGAACAGGTGCGTAGCAGCGAGCAGACTCAGCGCGATTACACCTTCACCCACCCGCGTTACAACCTGGAGCAACAAGAACAGGCGATGCATCTGGACCATCAATCCAGCGGCTATGAACGCTACGACTACCCCGGTCGTTACAAACATGACAACGCCGGTAAACCCTTTACCCGCACCCGCCTGCTGGCCTTGCGCAGCGATGCGCGCACGGTTGAAGTGACGGGCGATGATGCGCGGCTGGTGCCGGGTTTGGCCTTTGATCTGGTCGGCCACCCGCGCGAAGACATGAACATCGGCTGGCGCGCCGTGCACATCCACCACAGCGGGCAGCAGCACACCGCCCTGGAAGAGGAGTCCGCCGACAGCCGGGTCGGCACTCGCTACAACCTGACCGCCACCCTGATCCCGGACACCCTGCAATGGCAAGCCCCGCTGCTGCCCAAGCCGTGCATCGAAGGCCCGCAAATCGCCACGGTGGTCGGCCCGGCCAATGAAGAAGTCTATTGCGATGAGCATGCCCGGGTGCGTCTGCAGTTCCCTTGGGACCGCGAAGACCGCAACGATGACCGCAGCTCTTGCTGGGTGCGGGTGTGCCAGAGCTGGGCCGGGGCGGGTTGGGGCCATGTGGCGTTGCCGCGTATAGGTCAAGAGGTGCTGGTGGCGTTCCTGCATGGGGACCCCGACCAGCCGATGGTGATGGGCCGCAGTTACCACGCCATCAACCGCACACCTTACAAACTCCCGGAATTCAAGGCCATTAGCCCGATCCGCAGCAAGGAGCTGCACGGCCAACGCCACAACGAACTGCGCCTTGATGACACCCATGGCCAAATCAGCGCCACGCTGATGACCGACCATCAGCACACAGCGCTGAACACGGGCTTCTTGACCCATCCGCGCCCGGATGGCGGAGCGCCTCGTGGCGAAGGTTTTGAATTGCGTACCGACGCCCACGGTGTGGTGCGTGCGGGCGGCGGCTTGTTGCTGACGACCCAGCTTCGCGCCCGCGCCGTCGCCCATCACACCGACCTGCCCGAATGCGCCGAGCAACTCAGCATTGCGCAGCAACATCACGCTACCTTTTCCCAACTGGCCCGCGACCATCTGGCCCAGGAAAGCGGCGATCAAGATGAAGTCGCGCAGGCACTCAGTGACCAGCATGCGGCCATTCGCGGCACAGGCGGCAACCCGAGCGCCAACCAGTTCCCGGAGCTGAGCGAACCCTATCTGGTGCTGCACAGCCCTGCCGGAATCGCCAGCAGCACACCGCAATCCACTCACTTGACCAGCGGCGAGCACCTGGCCCTGACCAGTGGCGGCCACACCAGCCTGGCCATCGGCAAACGCCTGCTGATCAGCGCCAGCCGCGGCGTGCGCACTTTCGTCCAAAGTATGGGCTGGCGACTGGTCGCGGCCTCTGGCGACATTGACATTCGCGCTCTCAAAGACAACATCAACCTGCTGGCCAAGCTCAACATCACCGCCACAGCCGAACGCATCACCCTCAGCGCCAAAGAAGAACTGGTAATCAAGGCCGCAGGCAGCACTACCACCTATAACGCCGGTGGCATCATCCACACCACTAGCGGCCAATACATCGCCCATGCCAGTAACTTTGCCTATAAAAACGCGCAAAACCAGGCCGCGGCGTTTCCCCAAGACCTCAAAAGCGGTACCGGGAATCTGGAGTTGCTTCAGCAGTATGCCAATGGGTTGGCGTTCAAGGGGGGCCAATACCAGGTAGAAGATGCTCTAGGGCAGGTGTTCAAAGGCGTGCTGGATGCCAATGGATTTGCAGCCGTGGCGGGGTTGGCGCCCGGCCCGGCCAACGTCCAGTTCAACAAAGACCCGGTTGATGTCTGGACCGATCCGGGTTTCCCCGGGCCCCATGAACAAATCGAAACCACCACCGCTGACACCACCCGCACCCACCTGCCGGTTCAGGCCCGAGCAGTGCTTGAGACAGTACTCAACACCCCACCGTCTAAAAACGCGCTGAAGGCAGCAGCTCTCAGCAAAATGCCCTCGTCCGTCAAAACCCTCGCAGGCAGCAGCGATGCTTCCGGACAGCGGCCCGGCAACCCGGAGAAATCATCATGAATTCTCCTGCCACTCGCCCACGGCAATCGGCCAACAGCCCAATCAATACGGTCACCAAAGACGATATCGAGGCAAGCAAGGAAAAGCTCGACCAATGGCTGCGCAAGCTCACCAACGATACGGTCAGCTGGAACATGGTGCACGCCGCTGGCTCGGTGATTCCCGGGGTCGGTACAGTCTTTGCGGGGATTGATGCCATTGGCGATCTGCTCACGCTGATCGAAGGTGACCGCGAGGATTTCCTCACTTGGGTGAGCCTGGGTATCAATGTGGTCGGGTTGGTCTCGTTCCCCGGCGTCGGTCCTGCCCGGCTTGCGGTGCGCACCACGCTGTCCACGGTGCGCAAAAACGGTCTGGCGGCCATCTCAGCAGCCATGCTTACCGCCCTCGAAGAGAATCTCAACGACAAAACCCGAGGCGCACTCGAAGACTTTGCCGCCGCCATTCAAACCCGTCTCAGCGAGCTGTTGGCGAAAATCGCCGCCGAAATCAGCAAAGCCTGTGCCGCCTTCGCCCAGATGCTCAGGAGCATCGCCAGCGATGACGGACAGAAGACGCTGGCAAACAAGACTAAAACTGCGTCTCTGTTCGCAGGCCCGCTGTTCGCCATTGGGGCGCATTTTTTAATCGACGACAGACTGCTCTCCAAAAGCACCTGCCAAGAGCTGCTCAGCGTGGCCAAGAGTGCCGACGATATCGGCAAGCTGACCGCGCAAAAGGTCACGTCGCTGGGCGATGCGGGAAAAATCGGCAGTATTGGCAATTTGATTGCCGAACTGGTCTGCGCCCTCGCCCGCCGCAAGCGCCGCGGCACCCAGCCAGCAAGCGTCGCACCACAACACGTCAGCCACGCCCAGGCCCAAACTGGCCAACGGGGGATGGTGACTCAAAACACTCAACGTCACACCGACAGAGATCCCGGCTGCAAAAACAAAACCGCCTCAAGCACCGGTTGCAGCATCAGCTTCGCCACGGGTAGCGAAACCGTCGCACACGCTGACTTTTCCCTGCCCGGACCCTTCCCGGTTGAATGGGTGCGCACCTACCGTTCAAGCCTCGACGCCCTGGATCACGGCAGCCTCGGCGCACGCTGGATCACCCCCTTCACGACCCGCATCACGGTCAACGACACAGGCCTGATCTACCTCGGTGCCGACGGGCGCAACCATCGCTATCCCAACCCCAAGCTCGGCAAACATCACTACGACGCTGTTGAAGGCGTACTGCTGGTTCGCAACTCAGCCACCACCCTGGTCATCGCCCGCGGCCACGACAGCCAGGAACACTACCAGCAGTTGAGCGATCACTACGCCCTTAGTGAAATCACCCTGCGCGGCGGCGCCCGCATCACCCTGCACTATGACCACCAGCACGCAGGCCAGGCGGTGCTGTCGGACCTGATCACCTATCAGGGCGACACCCCGCACCAGCATATCCACACCCAACTCGACGACAACGGCCGCATCAACGCCCTGTGGCTGATGCACGAAGGCGCGCCCTTGCGCCAACTGGCGGGCTACGACTATGACGAACACGGCGATCTGCGCGCTGCCCGCGACGAAAACGCCGCGCAGTGGGCGTATCAATATCAGCATCACCTGATCACCCGCTACACCGACCGCACCGGGCGCGGTATGAACCTGCAATGGCAAGGCGACGGTCCGGACGCCAAAGCCGTGCGCGAGTGGGCCGACGACGGCAGCTACGACACCCGCCTGGAATGGGACGCCAACATCCGTCTCACCTACGTCACCGATGCCCTGGGCCAAGAGACCTGGCACTACTACGACATCCTCGGCTACACCTATCGCATCATTTACCCCGACGGCAACGAAGAATGGCTGTTTCGCGACGCCGCCAAAAACGTCACCCGCCATATCCACACCGATGGCAGCACCGATTCATATGCCTACGATGAGCGCGGCAACCTGCTGCAACACACCCGCGCCGACGGCAGCAGCATTCACCACGCCTACGACGACCAGGACCAGCGCTTCAAGACCCGCGATGCCGAAGGCGGCCTGTGGAAATACGACTACGACCCGCGCGGCAACATCATCGAAACCCTCGACCCCCTGGAGAACACAACCTGCTACGCCTACAACAGCGACAACCTGCCGGTGCTCATCACCGACTCCCTCGGCGGCAGCAAACACCTGGCCTACAACGCCGACGGCCAACTGACCCGCTACACCGACTGCTCGGGCAAAGTCAGCCAGTGGCAGTACAACGCCCTCGGCCAGCTCAGCCGGTTTACCGACGCTGCGGGCAACATCACCGCCTACCATTACAGCGCCGGGCAACTGGTGCGCCTGACCCTGCCAGACAACACCGAAGAGCATTTCGAGCGCAACGCCGAAGGCCGCCTGCTCAGCCACACCGACGCCCTGCGCCAGCGCACAGTGTGGCACTACAACGAAGCCGGGTTGATCCAGCAACGCCTGCAGGCCGACGGCAGCACCCTGGCCTACCGCTGGGACAAGCTCGGCCAATTACTGGAACTGCGTAACGAGAACAACAGCACAGCCACCTTCGCCTACGACCCGGCAGGCAAACTGCTGAGCGAAACCGGCTTCGACCGGCAAACCATTCACTACCAGTACGAGAACGGTAGCCAACAGCCGACCCACCGATCCGACGGCGACCGGGTCTGGCGATACGACTACGATCCGCTCGGCCGTCTGAGCGCCCGCCACGCCGCCTACCAGGGTGGTAAGCAATGGCAAACCGAAACCTTTGCTTACGATGGCAACGGCAACTTGCTGCTGGCCACCAACCCGACCTGCAAACTGCAGTGGTTTTACGATGCCGCGGGCAACAACACCCGCGAACATCAGCACCTGCACCTCTACAAACCCTGCCACGTTGCCATCTGGCAGCACGAGTACGACGCCCTCAACCAACGCATCGCCACCACCCGCCCCGACGGCCACCGGGTCAGTTGGCTGACCTACGGCAGCGGCCACTTGCTGGCGATGAAAGTCGACGACATCGAACTGCTCAGCTACCAGCGCGACGACCTGCACCGCGAAATCGTCCGCCACCAAGGCAACGGCCTGCAACAGCGCCAGAGCTGGACGCCCAACGGCCAGTTAAAGGAACAGACCGTAGCCCTTAGCGGCTCAAGCACGCGCCTGCTGGTGCGCAACTACCGCTATGACGATGCCGGGCAATTGACCGACCTGCACGACAACCGCCGTGGCGACATCAACTACCGTTACGACCCGCTCGGCCGCCTGCTCGGG
Source organism: Pseudomonas helleri (assembly GCF_045830615.1). Classification (NCBI taxonomy): domain Bacteria; kingdom Pseudomonadati; phylum Pseudomonadota; class Gammaproteobacteria; order Pseudomonadales; family Pseudomonadaceae; genus Pseudomonas; species Pseudomonas helleri. The sequence goes on from NZ_CP174501.1 coordinate 3,492,895, forward strand.
GCCAGCAGCCAGCACAAAGAAGAAACCTTCGCCTTCGATCCGGCCAGCAACCTGCTCGACCCCAAGGCCCCGCGCCGGCCCATACACCACCCGCCGCCCAAGCTCCTCGATAACCTGCTGCGCGACTACGCCGGCCAGCACTACACCTACGATGTGCGCGGCAACCTGCTTGAACGCCTCGACAACGGCAAAAAAGCTCGCTTCACCTGGGACCTCTACGACCGCCTGACCCGCTACGAAGACGACCGCCTGACCGCCGAATTCGCCTACGACGCCCTGGGGCGACGCGTAGCCAAATACTCCAAAGCCCACTGCCCGCCCAGCCCCGGCGCCGGCCCGGCGTGGATCGAGCAGCAACAGCGCACGCTCAACGCCCAATACGACTGCGGCCAAAACATCTACGGCTGGGACGGCGACACCCTCGCCTATGAAACGCGCTACAGCGATAACCCCGGCGAACGACGCCTGATCCACTACTTCTACGAACCGGGCAGCTTCATCCCCGTCGCCCAAACCGTCGAAAACCGCAGCCTGTCGCTAGTGCGCGAGCCAAGCCATGAAAACGGCTACCACATCGACCGCGACCCGCTGTGGCAACACCAACCCGTGGCGAAACCGTTCAACGCCATGGCCTGGTACCAATGCGACCACCTCGGCACGCCCATGGAACTCACCGACCAACGCGGCGAGATTGCCTGGAGTGGGACCTATCAAGCGTGGGGGTTGGCCAAAGAAAAGCGTACCGACAGCGCAACTCGCGAAAACATCCGCAACCCGCTGCGCTTTCAAGGGCAGTACTTCGATACCGAAACCGGGCTGCACTACAACCGCTATCGGTACTATGATCCGCAAGTCGGACGGTTTATCAGCAAAGACCCGATAGGGTTTGCGGGTGGGCTGAACGTCTATGCGTATGCGCCGAATCCGGTGGGGTGGGTTGATCCGTTTGGGTTGAGCGTAACTCTCGCAGAACGGCTTGCGAACAAAGCCCAAAATTTACCTGCCTCCAAACGTCCGAACACAGTAGCCGTAATCACATCTACTGATGGAAAAATTACTATTGGAAAAAATCAAGGGGGAGTGACCAACCCCGAAGTGCAAAATACCCTAGACGGACTATCTCCCAACGAGTTTTCCGCCCAGTGCGCAGAAGTAAACGCAATCTCAAGAGCAAAGAACAAAGGGATAGAGTTAAAAGATTCCTCAATTTCAGTCGCAAATGTTCGTGGAAAGAAAAGCAGCAGCGGCATTCACGGAACTAGCAAGCTCCCCTGCTCAGTTTGCAATCCACTTTTAAATAAATTTGACATGAACCTATTAGAGAGATGCCATGATAATGGATAGAACAAAAATTTTATCGGAATTCAAAAACCTCCCCGTGTCGGAAATCCAGCGATACGGCTCGTCGTGCCTAAGAGCATTTTGCGCAGAGAAAAAAATTTCACACCCAGCAATCATTGATCTACTCGATCATCTTGAATCCATGCATTTCAGCCAAAATCTACCTGAATGGGATCGTCAAGGGGCTTTATTAGAACTAAATGGAAGAGGAGATGAGATACCAGCAGATCTAGAAGAAATTTTAATAAAAAATAAAGCTACCGATTTAACTGACCTAGTTGATAGCGTAGTAGAAATCGGAATTGTAGATCTATATGGAGGAAGAACAAACCTTCCCATAGAGTTCCTGGATCGAGCAATGACCATACTGGAAAAAAACAAGATTCAATTACCAGCACCTAGCGCATAATTAATTATCAACCGTTCTTTAATAAAAAAACCATTGGCATTAGCATTGGCGTAGCGTCGCTAATGCTTTATCGCCCGCCACACCGGGCACAAGGACGGCTTCGAGTGGCAGACCGAAACCTTTGCCTACGATGGCAACGGCAACCTGCTGCTGGCCACCAACCCGACCTGCAAACTGCAGTGGTTTTACGATGCGGCGGGCAATAATACCCGCGAACATCAGCACCTGCACCTCTACAAACCCTGCCACGTTGCCATCTGGCAGCACGAGTACGACGCCCTCAACCAACGCATTGCCACCATCCGCCCCGACGGCCACCGGGTCAGTTGGCTGACCTACGGCAGCGGCCACTTGCTGGCGATGAAAGTCGACGACATCGAACTGCTCAGCTACCAGCGCGACGACCTGCACCGCGAAATCGTCCGCCACCAAGGCAACGGCCTGCAACAGCGCCAGAGCTGGACGCCCAACGGCCAGTTAAAGGAACAGACCGTAGCCCTTAGCGGCTCAAGCACGCGCCTGCTGGTGCGCAACTACCGCTATGACGATGCCGGGCAATTGACCGACCTGCACGACAACCGCCGTGGCGACATCAACTACCGTTACGACCCGCTCGGCCGCCTGCTCGGGGCCAGCAGCCAGCACAAAGAAGAAACCTTCGCCTTCGACCCGGCCAGCAACCTGCTCGATCCCAAGGCCCCGCGCCGGCCCATCCACCACCCGCCGCCCAAGCTCCTCGACAACCTGCTGCGCGACTACGTCGGCCAGCACTACACCTACGACGCCCGCGGCAATCTGCTTGAACGCCTCGACAACGGCAAAAAAGCCCGTTTCACCTGGGACCTCTACGACCGCCTGACCCGCTACGAAGACGACCGCCTCACCGCCGACTTCGCCTACGACGCACTGGGGCGACGGGTAGCCAAATACTCCAAAGCCCACTGCCCGCCCAGCCCCGGCGCCGGCCCGGCGTGGATCGAGCAGCAACAGCGCACGCTCAACGCCCAATACGACTGCGGCCAAAACATCTACGGCTGGGACGGCGACACCCTCGCCTATGAAACACGCTACAGCGACAACCCTGGCGAACGACGCCTGATCCACTACTTCTACGAACCGGGCAGCTTCATCCCCGTCGCCCAAACCGTCGAAAACCGCAGCCTGTCGCTAGTGCGCGAGCCAAGCCATGAAAACGGCTACCACATCGACCGCGACCCGCTGTGGCAACACCAACCCGTGGCGAAACCGTTCAACGCCATGGCCTGGTACCAATGCGACCACCTCGGCACGCCCATGGAACTCACCGATCAACGCGGCGAGATTGCCTGGAGTGGGACGTATCAAGCGTGGGGGCTAGCCAAGGAAAAGCGTACCGACAGCGCAATACGCGAAAACATCCGCAACCCGCTGCGCTTTCAAGGGCAGTACTTCGACACCGAAACCGGGCTGCACTACAACCGCTATCGGTACTATGATCCGCAGGTCGGGAGGTTTATCAGCAAGGATCCGATCGGTTTTGCGGGTGGGCTGAATGTCTATGCGTATGCGCCGAATCCGGTGGGGTGGGTTGATCCGTTTGGGCTAGAAAGTGTTGATACTCTTAAACCCGGTCCATTTGCAGTAGAGTACATTCCCGCGCATCGAGGCCGACCGACATCAGAGGAACAAAGATAAGTCAACGGACTTATGAAAAAGTACGGATGCCACACATGTGGAACTTCCTCTACTGGCACAAAAAGTGGGAACGCAATAGCCGATCATCAGCCGCCGCAGGCACTGGGAGAGCCAGAAATATTCCTCCCTCATTGCAACACGTGCAAAGCGAGGCAAGGCGGTCAAGTTCTTCAAGAAAAGCGCAGAAGGAGCAAAGGATAATGACAACCACAACATGCTCACTAACTCATCCAGTGATATTTATCTTTGATCACTCCAGTGAAGAGGTTGAAATTCCCGATTATGACGAATCCGCCGGAGTAAGTACTACCTCATCATGCATATCGATTGGAGCCATTGCTGACGTTGACGGGGATATCACTATTTCATTAATAAATGAATACCCAAAAACACCAAGCATCGAAATTTGCGATCAAGTTGTGGCCACACCCAACAACACAATTTCAGTTGTAACGGCCGACGACACGAAACTTCTTGAGACAAATACAAACAATAAAGAGGCACGCGTTCGAGTCCTCGTCAACAATAGAAATCATCCAGACAATATCACCATTGTTATCACATGAAATTTAATAGCAAATGCAGCTGGAAAGCCGAAAATATCGAGCCTCTCACTTTCAGAATGCCAACTAAATAGATGGATACTCATGCCCTAGTATTCAGCCCCGGCGGCATCACCCACGACAGCGGAGTCGTCATTGAATCCATCCCCCACACCAACCTCAACGGTAAGTTGATGGCAGGTAAAAACAGCCTGATGATGTGCCTCCTGATGTAAGGGGCCTTTCCCTATTGTCAGGGCAGCAGCACCTATTCCGTCAACGGAGTTCCTGTCGCTTTGGACGGCATGAAAACCGTCTGCGGTGTCAGCCTGATCGCCACAGGCTTTCGCGCATTGGTTCATCGTTCTTTAACAGCCCAATAACATTGACCCAGCGCTACCAATGCCTATGGTGTACGTACTTGCGACCTGCCCGGCCGTTTGCTCAGCGCCACCACCCTAAAGGACGAAGAAAACTTCGCCTTCGATCCGGCCAGCAACCTGCTCGACCCCAAGGCCCCGCGCCGGCCCATCCACCATCCGCCGCCCAAGCTCCTCGACAACCTGCTGCGCGACTACGTCGGCCAGCACTACACCTACGACGCCCGCGGCAATCTGCTTGAACGCCTCGACAACGGCAAAAAAACCCGCTTCACCTGGGACCTCTACGACCGCCTGACCCGCTACGAAGACGACCGCCTCACCGCCGACTTCGCCTACGACGCACTGGGGCGACGGGTAGCCAAATACTCCAAAGCCCACTGCCCGCCCAGCCCCGGCGCCGGCCCGGCGTGGATCGAGCAGCAACAGCGCACGCTCAACGCCCAATACGACTGCGGCCAAAACATCTACGGCTGGGACGGCGACACCCTCGCTTATGAAACACGCTACAGCGACAACCCCGGCGAACGACGCCTGATCCACTACTTCTACGAACCGGGCAGCTTCATCCCCGTCGCCCAAACCGTCGAAAACCGCAGCCTGTCGCTAGTGCGCGAGCCAAGCCATGAAAACGGCTACCACATCGACCGCGACCCGCTGTGGCGACACCAACCCGTAGCGAAACCGTTCAACGCCATGGCCTGGTACCAATGCGACCACCTCGGCACGCCGATGGAACTCACCGACCAACGCGGCGAGATTGCCTGGAGTGGGACCTATCAAGCGTGGGGGTTGGCCAAAGAAAAGCGTACCGACAGCGCAACTCGCGAAAACATCCGCAACCCGCTGCGCTTTCAAGGGCAGTACTTCGACACTGAAACCGGACTGCACTACAACCGCTATCGGTACTATGATCCGCAAGTCGGAAGGTTTATCAGCAGAGACCCGATCGGGTTTGCGGGTGGGCTGAATGTCTATGCGTATGCGCCGAATCCGGTGGGGTGGGTTGATCCGTTTGGGTTGTCTAAAAGGCCTCTCCCATCAAAAATACCAGTTCACCGGATAGGGGGAAATTCCTCAGATAATCTTCGACTTAAAGATGCAGAGAAAAATCTAGATCCTCCAGGAATATCTGTCCTTCACAGCTGCTGCCCTTGCGATGCATCACGACAAATGCGAGAAGCATTCCCCAAAGCAAGCGGCTTACAACGCGCAGCAGAAACAGTTGCATCGGGATCAACGGATAAAATTAGAGCAGCTGGCTTTGATGTAATTGAGGACCCTACAAAAAAATTCCCCAACCATGCAAGGATTATTCACCCAAATGGGGAAACCGGGTTCAACGATGATAATTTAGGAAAACTATCTGACGCCTTAGGGAGCACAACAAAATGCCCATGACTATTCAAGCTTTTATTTTAATGGACAAAAACGGAGTGATAATAGGACGCATCGACCCAATACAACTCACCCCAAAAATACAAGGAAAATTTTCTCCAACCACTGAATTCTCTAAATATAAACCTATCTTCTCCGAACTGGAGCATGCGGCAAATAATATGTTACTCAGTCATGCAGATGAAATAGAGAAAAAAATAGACGCCATGGATTTTTATGCTATTAGAGACAACCAACCTGAAAAAAAACTTAAATTCAAACGCCTCCAGATAATGGGCGGCGAAGCCATATTCGAACCTCAGCAAGTCTTACATGACAAATTAATACAATAATAAGTCATGAGAGCCAACCCAATACCGACTCAACAAATTATAAATATAACCTAATAAGCTAGCGCTTTAATAAATATTAAAAAAACTCACAGGCATATACCAATCAAAACCATAGTTTGCCTCGGCGACATCACCGACTACGGCGGAGTCATCATCGCCCCCCACACCTACCTCAACGGCAAGCCGAGGGCAAGTGTAGGCGACCCGGTGATGCGCCCCTAGTGCAAAGTGCCGTTTCCGATTATAGAGGGCTGCGGCACCTATTCCGCCAGCGGCGTTCCTGTCGTCACGTACGGCATGAAGACCGCCTGAGGTGCCAGCCTAATCGCCAGCACCTCGCGTGCATCGGTGCACCGTTGACCATAAGTTTATCGCTCTTTAACAGCCCAACAACAGCATTGGCCCTGCGCCGTTAATGCCTACACACCTTTCAAACCCCGCGACGCCGATGGCCACAGGGTCAGTTAGCTGACCTACGGCCAGTTAAAGGAACAGACCGTAGCCCTTAGCGGCTCAAGCAAGCGCCTGATGGTGCGCAATTACCGCTATGACGACGCCGGGCAGTTGACCGACCTGCACGACAACCGCCGTGGCGACATCAACTACCGTTACGACCCGCTCGGCCGTTTGCTCGGAGCCAGCAGCCAGCACAAAGAAGAAACCTTCGCCTTTGACCCGGCCAGCAACCCGCTAGACCCCAAGGCCCCGCGCCGGCCCATCCACCACCCGCCGCCCAAGCTCCTCGATAACCTGCTGCGTGACTACGTCGGCCAGCACTACACCTACGACGCCCGCGGCAACCTGCTTGAACGCCTCGACAACGGCAAAAAAGCCCGCTTCACCTGGGACCTCTACGACCGCCTGACCCGCTACGAAGACGACCGCCTGACAGCCGACTTCGCCTACGACGCACTGGGGAGACGGGTAGCCAAATACTCCAAGGGCTGTGGCCAATTAGTCAGCGTTCTTGCTCAATAGGCTCTATCAAAGAAGCTGAATGATTAGGTAAACACAATCATCGAATCTGACCATGCAGGAAGAGAACTGGCTCTACACTTTAGGCAATGCCACTTGCTTGCTTGGAACTGATTTCTGAGCAGGATCAAAGAGCAGCAACTCTGGGGATGTTGTTTCTGGCTAAAGAGGTGACTTATGTCGATTTCAATTGGCATTGTGCGGACGCTGTGTGGCCTCTTCTCTTTTAAGCGAACCACTACGCCTCGCCGGCTCAGTCGCGATGAAGCCAGCCTGATTGAGCACTACCGCCTGCTGTCTGAGTCAGACCGCATTGCGATGCGTTACCTGTGTACTTCGCTAAAAGAAATTTCCCGCTTCTAAAACGCGGGGATGCCTATGGATTGCTGAGCTACACACATAGAGACATCGAACGAGGTTGTGGGGGTGGCGAGAAATCGCAACGAGAAGGAGGCTGACTCTGAGGCACCTCTGATTGCGGAAACCATGGCCGCCCTGCAGCCCCATTTGCCAAACCCCAGAAACGACAAAGCCCGCTAAAAGCGGGCTCTGTCGGTGTAACAATATGGCGGAGGCGTAGAGATTCGAACTCTAGGACATGTAACAGCTGACGAATTTCAAGCATCGTATTAAATCGTTATATTTCAACAGATTAGTATTCATTATATTCCGCAAGATAAATATTCTTGCGCAGCTATATGCCGCGTCCTGCAAAGCTTGGATTTTTGGTTCCGGCACCACTTTAACGCGTTTTCTGTGATTTATTCTTATCTAGGTAAAGGCACAAAGAACTTGCAATTCAGACACAGTCAATCAAGCCTGTTCCAGACGGCAACGATAGTATTTCAAAGTCTTCGCGATTTCATGAGTTTAGAGAGTGTATAGCTAACAAAGGGCGATTCACAAAAAAACCAAGACTCACCCTAAAATTAACCGAAAGACAACATCTAGAAATAAAACCTCAGCGACTGACTCCAGTCAATTGAACCAAATAAAAAAAACCAATAAAAGCATTTAAAAATCAACTTTATTACTTTCCTTTCTCAGAGACTACCACCTTAAGCCCAACCGAAAATTCAAGACAGAAGAAAAGCTACTTGACGATACAATACAATTATCCCCTCAAGGTAATCAGCAGCTTCATTCCCCTCAACTAACCCAGCATCATATAAAGCTTCAATATATCCGGACGCCCTACCGTACATTTCATTAAGCTTTAGACTGTCACCAGCAGAGCTTATCCCTCCCTTAAACCCCCTTAACATCTCAACCATAGAAGAATCAACTAAATCACTACGTCACACTCATCATACCGCTCACAACTCGACGCTTTAACTTTACTACAAAACATAAAAACCCTTAACAGAAACACCAACTAAAAGCTAAATAAATACAATGTAAAACAGGCCTTCAACCGAGTTTATTGCACTCACCCGAGGTCGAATCAGTAATCAGCGAACGGGTTAAACGACCATCACCCTATAGATCAGAATCGCTGCAATCCAAAACTCCGAATCTGTATAAACACTTAAAATCGTAAGCCAACGAACTAAAGAAAACCTCACAACTATTGATTCAGATCAATTTTCACAACATCACAGTTATGTTAACTACCAGGCCAAACTCAAACCAGTCAACCGACACCGCTAGAGTGCTTCCCATTAATGGCTATTGGAATTGCATCGGAGTTTCGCATTTGCACACGAATAGCATTTGCAATTATTTTTTATACGCCCCCATCCTCCTGCAGGCGCATTGTATTTGCGAACGCCTTCAAACCTTATCGACCTAGATACATCCGCTCCTTATTGCATGAAGACATAAGCCCTTCACTGTTCGTGTTTAGTCTATGTGCAATATACGAGTCGATCTTCAATACACATAAGCTGCTGATCCCTTTGATTTTGTATGGTTATTTTTCGCTGTTTTGACCTTAGGTAAACGTGATTGATCTGTCAAGAGTTTTGCTGGCATATCATTGCTCAGTCGGCTATACCCGCTGCTGTGCGGATAGCCAATTGATTTACACCGACGTCTGTTAGATGTATACCTCGAGATTGGGCCAAAAAATTGGTTCCCACTGTTATTGGGTCAGAGAACTTCGGCCGTTCTTTTTATTTCGCTCCTGGGACTTCTTTGGCGTAGGCCTGCAGCGCGATCAGTCCTTGATCGGCGTCGCCGGTGATTCCGATAATTCGTTGAGCATACGCCAGGCCAAGCTGGGCTATACGGGATCCGTATACCGGGCCGCCTCGCCCCACCTCATAACACCTTGAGCGCCCGGTCATACAACGCCTGCCGATCGGCCGCGCCTTTCTGGCCACCATTATTACGCTGGGTTATCTTGTTGAACTGGCCTGCGTCGACCAGCGTATTTAGGCCTTTGGATGCCCAGTACTTAGCTGCAGACTTGCCGGTGTGCTGCGGCTTTTCAGCAGCTCCGTCTGATTGAACAGATCCAGTGCCAGCGCCTTCCCACAGGTCATGTAATTGGCCCCGCCAGTGAACTGGGCAGGCCCCGGCCGTGATACTTCTGACCGTCACCATCAGCCTGTGGCGTGCTCTCTAATTGCGGAAAGGATTTTTGTAAGCGGGCGGCGAACACACCTACCTAATCCCAGCCAAGGGCTGTGATCTGAGTGAATACATGGCTGAGATCATCAGGAGATAAAAATAAACATGTGCTGAACGACGATACTCAAGGAGTTGACTGCCGGCTACTAACGCGACAGACCGCTCCAGACGAATTTTACGGTTCATTACTGGCTGCTGGTGAGGACCGACGCCAGTCGACGCGAAGCAGCCCTTGATGTCTGTTTGTTATCTTTATATGTTACGGGCATTCATTGCAGATTCTGACTGATGGCACGCGTAGGTTTGATACTGACACCCGGTTTTGCGGACTGGGAATATGCATTCATTGCTGGTACGGCGTCCCCCTTTTACGGGATCGACGCCAGGTTTTTCGCTCCTACTACGGGGCAGTTTTTTTCGCAGGGTGGATTGGCTGTAACGGTCGATAGCAGCTTGCAACAATGTCTGGACTGGAAACCGGACGTCGTCGTCATCATCGGCGGAATGGTCTGGGAAAGTGCAGACGCCCCGGATATTCGAGATTTTCTTCATGACAGTCGTTCAAGTGGAGCAACCATTGCCGGTATCTGTGGAGGAACGCTGGCACTTGCGAGGGCCGGGCTTCTCGACACTATTCCTCATACCTCGAACAGCGCTGACTTCTTACAGAATGCCGTCAGTTATGAAGGCTTCACGCTTTACCGAAGCAGCTCGATAGCGGTGATGGAAGACCGCATCATTACTGCTCCAGGTACCGCCCCCGTTAGCTTCACCTGTGCAGTGTTTGAAGGTGCCGGGCTATCTTCAGAGAGCATTTCTCAGTTCAGATCAATGTTGGCAGCGGAAAATGGGTGATCGCGTCGTCCCTGCATGTCGGACACACTCTCACGAGGTAACTGATGTGCGCTGGGGATGTAGCTGTGGGTAAGCGTCCGGGCATCAAGCCTTGCGTAATTAAACCGGCTGCCACTTAATGCGGCCGCAACTGATCTATCTCACTCGCCCGCTGCGCCGGCAGGCGCGTGAGAACATCCTTCAAATAAGCGTACGGGTCATGACCATTCAGCCGCGCCGACTGGATCTGGCTCATGATCGCCGCCGCCCGTTATGCGCTGTATAACGACCCCGTAAAGAGCCAGTTCTTACATCCAGGAGCCCAAGGCCGGCTCTGGCTCTCTGCTCATTTGTTGTCTATGAATTTGCCCCTCGAAAAGTCGTCTGTTGTTGGGTGGTTCGCTTCATGTCAGCGCGAGAAGAAACGAATTACCATGCAGGCAAACTCCGCTGTCATGCTTCGAAAACCAAACCTCCAACTCTGATCATTCCATCACAGTTAGACACAGTGATTTGACACCTATTACCTAGCATGAGTCCTTGGTGCAGAATGATGTTTTTTGCCAGATAAACGCTAAGCGCGCCCGCTGCTACGCCAGTTGCAGCATCCTCCAGGCTCTCTATTAAATGATTGAAATTTCGTCCCTCGTACTTATTCAGTTCGCAGTGCGCGTAGGCGTAAATGCCATTCACAGCAAACACCTTCCCCCATTCGACAATCTCAGTTAACTGGGGACGCAATGCGTACAACTCCTCTGGACTGACCATTTCAACCAATAGCTTCGGACTACCTACCGACGCTACTGCCGCGGTGGGCTTGATAGCTGTTTCATCGCAGCCGAGCAGTTTTGCAATGGCACCCATAGAGGGTACAGGGCTTTTCACTTGATCCGGTTCGACACTGATGCTCAGCTCATTTTCCGAGTGCGTAAATGCCAACAACTGGTTACCTATAGATGTCTGCATTGACCCAGAATATTCAGCAGCATGATGGGTGTGCATGTAATACGCCGCCGCCAGTGAAGCGTGAAAACAAAGAGGACTTCTGGCATGTGGATAATAGAAATCGAGAATGCACGGTCCGACGCCACCCTCCCCTATGTTGATGAACACACAAGCATTAACTTTCTGAGCGGATGCAAAACTTTGACGCTCAGCAGTCGACGATCCAGAGGAGGCACCTTCAAAAATTACCAAAGCTTCATTGCCGCTATTTGGCTCTGTTCCAAAACATCTATATCGCTTTAAGTACATTTTGTAGATTCGCAGTGTTTGGTCATTGATATCTAGTGTAGCCGGAAGGGGGCGCCAAACCTACTCAACGTAGCGAGGAAGGCATCCACTGCTAAGGCAGCAACTGCCCTACACTGCCTGCCTGCTGTTTTGGAATCGACGCGAGTACATCTTTGGGTATACATAGGGATCATGCTCGTTCAGCAGTGCTAATCCAATGAGTTAGTAAATGGCATCAGAGTACTCCAGTGCAGAGATGTGTTGAATATGACTCAATAGCTGCATCTGGCCAAAAGTGGTCGTTCGCGAGCGGAAGCTATCAGCCAGAAGCCGCCAGTAGCGAAAGACTGCTCTGGTCCAATAGCGGTCACCGAACGTCTACGAAACCCGGAACAACTCATTTAGTGCCAATACCCCCACTTGACAGTTGGAGGCAAACGTTCGAAAGTACCCACTCAAATTTACCATTCAAATAATACGGATATAGTTGAAGACATTATGCCTCATTGCATTATTGAGTGTTCAGCCACTCTGAATGGCGACATGCTTACATCGAAAGTTTATCAGGGCACACTAGACTCGATGCTTTTCGAACCGGACGGTAGCGATATTAAAGTCCGGGCAATTGCCTATGACAGTTACAGTGTAGGCGGCTTTAAGAGCGACTTTGTTCATGTAACGGTCAAGATACTTTCCGGGAGATCCTTGGTGCAAAAAACAGTGCTCTCTAAATCGATACAGACCAAGCTCAGCGAACTTAATTTGGTGTCATGCTCCATAACCGTTGAGATTGTTGATATCGAGCGTACAAGCTATTTGAAGTGGCTCGTTTAGTTCACGCATCCAGCTTGCGCCGCTCCTTTTATTTCGTGTCTGGGACTTTTTTGGAGCATGCCTGACAGGCCGACAGTGCGATCAATCCTTGATCTACGTCGCCGGTGATTCCGAAAATTCGTTGAGTATGCGCCGGGTCAAGTTGAGCACTACAGGGCCATAAACCAAGCTGTGAGTGCGAGTTTGCATTGAACTGAGTCGGTGGCGTCGAGTAGGACTGACAGCCGCAGATCAGCAGTAACAAGGCGATCACGCAGGTGTGCTTGGTTAGTTTTCTCACCGCTCATGGCGCGATAGTGTGTTTGGTCGCAGGCTGCCAGCCAAGGATATCGGCGAAGCACGCCTGCCGTTGGGCCACACCAGGGGAGATATTACGCAGCGTGTTTACAGCCGCATCTGAGCGACCGCTAACCCGTCAAAATGAGTTGAGTTATTGAACACATGCTAAAAAGTTTTGGAACGCTTCACCCAAAACCGCCCTTGAGCAGCACCCTTCTCCGAACCCCAGAAACGACAAAGCCCGCTAAAAGCGGGCTCTGTCGGTGTAGCAATATGGCGGAGGCGTAGAGATTCGAACTCTAGGACCTGTTACAGTCGACGGTTTTCAAGACCGTTGCCTTAAACCACTCGGCCACACCTCCTATGTTGTTGCGGGCGCCATAATACCTGAATGAAACACGTTGTCAAACTCTCTTGATCGCTTGTTTCAGAGCCTCTGCTATGATCTTTGCTACTTAACATTTCAAACCACAGGAGTATCGCCATGCGCGAACAGGATTACGCCGTTAATAACAGCGTGCAGGCTGAGCAGCTAGAGGTTAGCCGCGTCCTGCGCAACACTTACGGTTTACTGGCTTTGACGCTCGCTTTCAGCGGCGTGATGGCTTATGTCGCTCAACAGATGCGGGTCGGTTACCCGAATATTTTCGTGGTGCTGATCGGTTTCTACGGGCTGTTTTTCTTGACCAACAAGCTGCGCGATTCGGCTTGGGGCTTGGTGTCTACGTTTGCCTTGACCGGTTTCATGGGCTTTTTGTTGGGCCCAATCCTCAACCGTTACTTGGGCATGCAGGGCGGCGCTGAGGTTGTCAGCTCGGCATTTGCCATGACCGCGCTGGTGTTTGGCGGCCTTTCTGCTTATGTGCTGATCACTCGCAAGGACATGAGCTTCCTGGGCGGCTTTATCACCGCAGGCTTCTTTGTCCTGCTGGGCGCCGTAGTTGCCAGCTTCTTCTTCCAGGTCAGCGGCCTGCAACTGGCCATCAGCGCAGGTTTTGTGCTGTTTTCTTCGGTCTGCATCTTGTTCCAGACCAGCGCCATCATTCATGGCGGCGAGCGTAACTACATCATGGCGACCATCAGCCTGTATGTTTCGATCTACAACCTGTTTATCAGCCTGCTGCAAATTTTCGGCATCATGAGCAGCGACGACTGATTGATAGCGCAACACGAAAGCCCGCTTCGGCGGGCTTTTTGTTGCCTGCTGCAAGCATCTTTGAGCGTCTGCCTTTATCATTGCCGCAGATTTGCTGACAGAGCTCACCATGAAATTTGCCATTGCCCTTTATTCAGCAGCCCATGCGCCCTCTTCTCGCCGCGCCTTGCGTTTTGCCGAGGCAGTGCTGGCAAGCGGTCACGAGATCGTGCGGCTGTTCTTCTATCAGGACGGTGTGCACAGCGCCTCGAGCAATGTGGTCACACCGCAAGACGAGCAAGACATCGCGCAGCAGTGGGCCGCGTTCGTCAGCCAACATCAGCTGGACGGCGTGGTGTGTATTGCCGCAGCCCTGCGCCGCGGTGTATTGAATGAAGACGAAGCAGCGCGCTATGAGCGCCCGGCGGTCAATCTGCAAGCGCCATGGGAGTTGTCTGGCCTGGGCCAGTTACACGACGCGATTCAATCGGCTGATCGACTGATCTGCTTCGGAGGGCCTTGATATGGCTAAGTCGCTGTTGATTATCAGCCGCCAGGCGCCCTGGTCGGGCCCAGGCGCCAAAGAGGCACTGGATCTTGTGTTGGCGGGGGGCGCGTTCGATTTGCCGATTGCACTCATGTTTATGGACGATGGGGTATTCCAGCTCGTTCCCGGACAAAACGCGGCCGCGCTGCAACAAAAAAACCTTCAGGCCAATCTGCAAGCCCTGTCACTGTTCGGGATTGATGACGTGTTTGCCTGCGGCCACAGCCTGGCCGAGCGCGGCATTTCGCCCGCACATTTGGCAGTCGACGATGTACACGCCCTGTCAACCGATGAAGTACGCGCCCTTATTGACCGTTTTGACCAAGTGATAACTCTCTGATGACGACCCTACACGTCCTGAGCCACTCGCCCTTTTCAGACACACGCCTTAGCAGCTGCTTACGCGTTCTGGGCACCGATGACGCGCTGTTGCTGACAGGTGACGCGGTTTACGCTCTACAACCTCAAAGCAGCCCTCTGAAGGCCCTGGAAGAAAAAAGCGCCACGCTTAAGCTTTTTGTCCTCGAAGAAGATCTGCTCGCACGCCATCTCGACTGCCCGCAGTGGGCGACAGCGGTGGATTACCCGGCCTTTGTCGAGCTGTCGATTCACTATGACAAGGTCAACAGCTGGCTATGAGTACCCTCCTTCTCAACGGCAAACACATCGCGCTGGATAAAGACGGCTATTTGCTCGACCTTAACGACTGGTCTGCCGAGGTCGCCCATGCACTGGCGGCCGAGGCGCAGATCGAGTTGAGCCCCGAGCACTGGGAGATCCTTGAGCTGTTGCGCAGTTTTTATCAGGAGTTCGAGCTGTCACCCGCGACACGCCCGCTGATCAAGTACACCGCGCTCAAGCTGGGCCCTGAAAAAGGCAACAGCTTGCACCTCAACCGCCTGTTTAATGGCACACCGGCCAAGCTCGCTGCCAAGCTGGCGGGCCTGCCAAAACCGACTAATTGCCTATGAATACGCCTGCTGAGCTGACATTAGAAACCCCGGCCGAACACCCTTTCGCGCCATTTGTGCGCATTCTGGGCAAAGGTAAACGCGGCGCCCGCAACTTGACCCGCGAAGAAGCGCGCGAGGCAATGGGCATGCTCCTTGACGAAAAAGTCGAAGACACGCAACTGGGTGCTTTCCTGATGTTGCTGCGTCACAAGGAAGAAAGCCCCGAGGAATTGGCCGGCTTTACCGAAGCCTTGCGTGAGCGTCTGACAGCGCCAGCAATCAACGTTGATATCGACTGGCCGACTTATGCAGGCAAGAAGCGTCACCTGCCCTGGTACCTGCTGGCTGCCAAATGCCTGGCGCAAAACGGTGTGCGGATTGTTATGCACGGCGGCGGCGCTCATACCGCAGGGCGACTGTACAGTGAACAACTGCTGGACGAGTTGTCTATTCCGCTGTGCCGCGACTGGCAAAGCGTTGAAACTGCGCTCGACACCCAGCATCTGGCCTTTATGCCATTGCAGGACTGGGCGCCGCAGTTGCAGCGCATGATCGATCTGCGCAACACCTTGGGTTTGCGCTCGCCCATTCACTCACTGGCGCGCATTTTGAACCCGCTGGGCGCCCGCTGCGGCCTGCAAAGCATTTTCCATCCGGGCTACCAAAGCGTGCACCGCGAAGCCAGCGGCTTGCTGGGCGACACCAGCATCGTGATCAAAGGCGACGGCGGTGAAATCGAGATCAACCCGGACACCATCAGCCATTTGTACGGCACCACGGCGGGCGTCAGTTGGGATGAAGAGTGGCCAGCACTGTCAGCTCGACGCCACGTGAAACCGGCCTCACTTGAGCCGCGGCAGCTCAAGGCACTGTGGCGGGGCGAGATCGAAGACAGTTACCCGCAACTGGCCCTGCTCTCGACCATGGCCTTGGCCCTTCGCGGGCTGGGCACACCGCGAGAACAAGCATTCGAGTTGGCGCAGGGTTATTGGGATAACCGCGACAAATCGATTTAACTCATTTGCGAGACCGCCTCATGCTAATTCCTTACGACCAGCTTGAACCTGACACCCTCACCCGCCTGATTGAAGACTTCGTCAGCCGCGACGGTACCGACAACGGTGATGACACTCCCCAGGAGACACGTGTCCTGCGGGTGCGCCATGCCCTGAGCAAAGGGCAAGCCGTGATCTTCTTTGATCTGGAAAGCCAGCAATGCCAGTTGATGCCCAAACATGCCGTTCCCAAAGAGTTCTTTGATTAACGCTTGCTCAACGGCCCAATGGTCAAATGCCCGGGGTCCTGATTTTTGATCCGGTCGTAGATTTCGCCTCGGTGAACGCTGACGCTCCTGGGGGCATCAATCCCCAGGCGTACGTGGCTGCCACTGATGGCAATGACATGGACAATAATGTCTTCGCCAATCGAGAAGCGTTCGCCGCTGACGCGTTTTAGAATCTGCATGGCTCTTATCCTTAAAGGTGTCTGGCCACGAAGACTGAACCGCGTCATTCGGTACTTCAATCCTTACACAGCAATTCAGCTTGGGCTTACTCCTATCTGGATTAAGCCCTACATCGACTAGCTAAAAGTCCTACGCGACAGCTGTCGAATATTCCTCATCAGTAGGGGGTTTGGCTTAGGGTGCCGAAAAGCGTGGCCCCAACAGAATGATGGTTGCCCCTATCACGCACAGCACCAGTCCGATCCAGTCAGAGCCCAATGGCCGGACTCGCTCCACAACCGCCAACCAGGCAATAGACGTCACGATGTAGATCCCGCCATACGCGGCATAAGCCCGGCCCGCATATGCCGCTTCGACCTTGGTCAAGAGCAGGGCAAAAACGGCCAGACTCAACACTGCCGGCACAACCCACACCACACTCTTGCCTTGACGCAGCCACATCCAGAATCCGTAGCAGCCTGCAATTTCAAATAACGCGGCCAAAAAAAACCAAACGTAATTAAGCATGAATACTTCTTTCCTTAGGCAGCGCGCCACCCTACTCGCGCCCCATCAGCCAGGCAATAGCCAACCTTTAGCACGCGTCACAGAATAAAAAGTTGAATTATTTTCGCACCCGGCAAGTCGGACTTATTAAGAGCGTACGTAGCAGTGGTTTCAACGCCACTGAACGCCGTCCTTACTGACAATAATCAATGAGGAAATAGTCATGACCCTGATACTTCTGATCATCCTGATCTTGCTGCTGGTGGGCGGGCTGCCAGTTTTCCCTCACTCCCGAAACTGGGGCTACGGCCCGTCCGGTATTATCGGCACCGTACTGGTCGTACTGCTGATACTGCTCTTGCTCGGCAAAATATAGCGCCGTAGTCATGGCATTACGCGCAAAAAAAAGAGGCCCTGAGGCCTCTTCTTTTTTCACGCTGGTTTACTTCGGATCCACGACACCCGCAGTGTTATCCAACAAGCTTTTGGTTGCTGTCTGCAAGAAGGATTCAAGCTTCTTCTTCAGTTCAGCTTCGTCTGGCGAGTCAGTCACTACTTTGGCTTGCGGGTTCGGGCCCAAGTTGTATTGCCATACCTTGGCAGGCATGTCTTTAGGCTGAACCAGCAGATGATCGCCGCTGATGATGGCCACGGTCTGATCGTTGCCAGATGGCTTGATCACACCTGAACCCTTGTCACCTTCCGGCAGGTTCAGCAGGTCACGGCCCCAGCATTGCTGACGGAACTCACCACCCAGACGACCCATGATGGTCGGTACGATGTCGATCTGCGTACCCACGGTATCAACCCGCGCACCAAACTTCTCCTGGATGCCCGGCCCGATCAACAGCAATGGAACGTTGAAACGCCCAAGGTCCATCTCGGAGATCTGCTGCTCGTTACCAAAACCGTGGTCACCCACAATCACAAACAAGGTTTCCTTGAAATACGGCTCTTTACGCGCCTTTTCAAAGAATTGACCCAGCGCCCAGTCCGAATAGCGCATGGCGGTCAAATGCTCGTTCAACGAGCCGCGGTCGGTCACCCGTTCAACCGGCAATGGCGTTGGCAAGGCATACGGCGTGTGGTTGGACAGGGTTTGCAGCAAGGCATAGAACGGCTCTTTGCCTTCACGCTTTTTCAGCTCTTCCAGGCCACGGTTGAACATGTCCTGGTCGGACACGCCCCACGTAGGATCAGAGAACACCGGGTTTACGAAATCATTACGGCCAACGAACGTGGTCATGCCTTGGTTGCTGAAGAAACCAGACTGGTTGTCCCAGGCAAAATCACCGTTGTACACATACACATCATCGTATTTACGGGCGCTCAGCAGCTCCGGCAGACCGGACAGCTTGTGGCTGCCTTCCGGGGTCTGCATCAGGTATTCGAAACCTGGCAGGTTCGGGAAGCACGCCATAGTGGCGAACATGCCCTGATGCGTGTGCGTACCGTTGGAGAAGAAGCGCTCAAACAACAGGCCTTCTTTGGCCAGGTTGTCGAAGTAAGGCGTGACGTTGCCTGGACGCCCCAGCGCACCCACCGAGTGGCCAGCGAAGCTTTCCATCAAGATGACGACAACGTTCTTGATCGGCAGAGTTTTTTCTTCTGGTGGCGTGGTATCACGGCGCACAGGCGCGGTGTCCGCATCGACCAGCTTGTCGTTCGGGGTCAGCAGCATGTCGCGCACGGTCTGCTGAGCCTCAGGCTGCGGCAGGTTGGCTTTCCAGATATTGCTGCGCTCATCGGAGAAGCGGCTCTGCGCCGCTGAAATCAGCGACAAGGAACCATTGAGCCCTAACTGGTTAGCGAAGTTGGAATCCGTCGTGTAGGCATCACCCCAGCGCAGTGGAGGACCTTGGCGCAGTGTGCCGCGAGCAGCGACCACACACACCACCAGAATCACCATGAACACGGCAATGCGCGCATACCATGGCGCGACGGCATGTTGAGTACCAGCGCCAGCAGCCGATGTCGCACGGGTGCGGGTTAGGCGGTCTGCACCTTTAAATGCAAAGTACAGGATCACCGTCCCGACGGCCCAGGCCAGCAGGTAACGCACCACCGGGAAACCGTACCAGAGCATGCTCATGACGGTTTTCGGGTCTTCCTTCACGTATTGGAAGACCAGACCGTTGAGGCGCTGGTGGAATTCACGGTAAAAGTCCATCTCCATCAGGCCCAGGAACAGCGCCAGGCTGGAGGCGGCAGTCAGCCAGAAACGCATGGCACCGCGCAGTCGCATCGCATGCGCACTGAGCAATGACAGCAACAAAGGAATGCTGAGATAAACCACGATGCGCAGGTCAAAGCGCAGACCATTGAAAAAGGCTTCGAGGAACGTTGAGGCCGGGGTATCCAGGATCATTTCCCGGTTGTAAACCAGCAATGCCACCCGCAACAGGGTAAACATCAGCATCATGATCAAGGCGCTGAGCAGCGTAAACGCCAGATGCGATTTGACGGTCGGTTGCAACATTCGCTGGGCAGCGTTCTGTTGTTTTAAGGCGTCCGGGTTTGCCATGTCGTTTTAGGACCCAATTGATTCAAGTTGAAGTGGCTTTTCTGTGCACGGCCAGCACCTGCGCCTATAGGGCACACGTGCAGGGAGGTCATGCGCGGGCGGGCAAATGTTGCACGATCACCGGTGATTTACCACTGATACTGCACCCTTTAATGCACAGGGTTTGGCTCGACACCTGAACTGGAAATCCAGGTGAATGGCTTCTGAGAAGCAGCCGAGCCGAAATTTTGCACGCAAATTGTCATGGACGGCACGTGAAAATTTTGTGCAAATGCATAATTTGAAACATAAGAAAGGGCCTTTCGGCCCTTTCTGTAACTCACTGCGCGTTAAACGTTGCCTGGCTTGTTAATCGCCTGCAAAACGTATTGCGGCAAGGCAAACGAACCTTGGTGAACTTCAGGGTTGTAATAGCGAGTAACAATGCCACTGCCAATAAAGCGCTGACGCAGCGTCTCCAGCGGCAACTTGCGGTAGTCGCTGTTGGTTGAGCCCCAAGCAAAGGTCATCGAACCGCCGATGTAAGTCGGCACGGCCGCTTGATAGAAGTGCCAATCGGCGAACAAACCACGCATGCGCTCTGCGGTGGTTTTAACTTCTTGCAGTTGCATGAACGGCGTGCCGTTTTGCGTCACCAGCACACCACCTTCATTCAGGCAGCGATGGCAGGCTTGATAGAAGTTTTCAGAGAACAACACTTCACCCGGGCCGATCGGGTCGGTGGAGTCAGAAATGATCACATCGAACTTTTCTTCAGTGGTCGCCACAAAGCGCATGCCGTCATCGATCACCAGATTCAGGCGCGGATCGTCGTAGGCCCCTTTGGAGTGGTTCGGCAAGAACTCTTTGCACATTTCAACCACGGTGCCGTCGATCTCGACCATGGTGATGTGCTCAATGCCCACATGCTTGGTCACTTCGCGCAGCATGCCACCGTCGCCGCCGCCAATGATCAGCACGCGCTTGACCGTGCCGTGCGCCAGAATCGGCACATGAGTCAGCATCTCGTGGTAGATGAACTCATCCTTTTCCGTGGTCTGAATCACGCCATCCAATGCCATGACCCGGCCCATCACCGGGTTTTCGAAAATCACCAGGCGCTGGTGGTCAGTGCGCACTTCGTGCAGCAGCTTGTCCATACGAAAACGCTGACCATAACCCTCGTAGAGGGTTTCGAGATAGTCGGTGCTAAGTACTTCAGTCATGGGAAGTCCCTTTGAATGCAGATGGCAACGGACGGTCACCCGCCCATGATCGGCAGCTTGAGCGCTTACCACTGTTGCGGTACACGCGTTCAACTGCCCAAGAAAGGCGCGCATTCTACGACGACGAGCATGACAGGTCGAACCTTGACGCAGACAAACTCAGCGGGTGGCGCCAAATAAAGCCGTCGCCACCCACTGGCCGACGACTTAAATGCGCACATTGCCTCGCGGCCCGGCTATGGCCCAGATAATGAGGCCGAGCACCGGCAAGAAGATAATCAACAGCACCCAAAGGATTTTCATCCCGGTTCCGACGTTACTTTTGAGCACATTGATGATGGCCCAAATATCCAGCGCCAGAATAATCAGACCTACCAGACCATTAAACGTCGACCCCATGGTGATGCTCCTGAGTGAGTGCGTGTTTACTTAGGATAGTCAGCTACGGCGAGGGTTCCGTTTTTTTATTGCAGGCCGGATATCAAACGTGAACAGCGACCTTCAACGCTTCCAGCGCAGGCGCAGCACTGATACCTACCTCGGCACACAAGGCCAGCACCCGCGGCACGTCATTGCCGTACACCAGCACCATTTGCAGTTCATCATCCAGCGGCTGACTCAGGTTCAGCAGCACATAGCCGCCGTTCTCCGGGTTCATGCTGCCCATCTGGATCTGGATACGGTTCAACGCCGTCAGCGCTTCGGTTTTGGCCAATTGCTTGGGTTTGATGTTGAAAGGCACGCCAGGACCAAACGAGGCAACGATCTGGGTGAACAGGTCGACATAGGTGTCAGCCTGGAACAGGACGGTTTCCGGCAGGCTGCCAATGACGACCCACTCGCCCAACGCAATAGGGTAAGTGTCGTCGTAGTTGATGTCCGGGTTTGCCGCCAGAAATGCGTCTTGATCAGCGTAGGCTTGTGCTGCTTCGTCAGCGATTTTTGCAATTTCTTCGTCGCCCATGCACCCAGAGCTGATTTTGCTGATGAGTTCAACGAGAGTGTTTTTCATGGGCAAGGCCTGTCACAAGGAAAATTGAGGGCGCGCAGGATATATCAATTGCGCGCCTCAAGGGCATGTAATCAGCCCAACAACTCGTTCAACAGCGCGACGCTATCGTTTGCGCCCATGGTCTTGGCAGCATCCAGCGCGGTGACCTCATTGGCATCCTTGGCTTTTGGATCGGCGCCTTTGCTGATCAGGTACTTAATGATTTCGGTGCGATTAAACATCGCAGCCATCATCAAGGCGGTACGGCCGTCAAACGAAGCGCCTTCAACCTGCGCCCCGCCCTCGATCAGGGTTTTAACCATCTCCAAATCGCCTTTGAAAGCCGCGCCAGCAATCGGGCTTTGACCGTTGTCATTGCGAATTTCAGGGTCAGCCTTGTGCTCAAGCAATACCTTCACAGCGTCAACATGCCCGTGATAGCTGGCCAGCATCAGCAAGGTGTCGCCCTTGTGATTACGCAAATTAGGCGGCAAGCCCCTGCTCATCAGAGCTGCCAGCATGGCGGCGTCGCCCTCGCGGGCTTTATTGAAAACCTGCTCGGCAAACTCAGCCGCTTCCTCGGGGGTCATCTGCCGTTGTTGATCGGCTGGCTTGTTGTCTGACATATGAGGCTCCAGGTTGGCTACATAAAGCCGTAGTTTCCCGAGAGCGGCCAACGGTGTCATCCCCTTTTTACTCAAGTGCGTCATAGAAACAATCAATCAGCAAACGACTCTTGTACAAACGCACCAACAAACCGTGCGATTGGGCAAAATGCAGGATGCATGATGGCCATTCATGCAAAATGCACGAACCCCGCATCTCAACAAAAATCTAAGCCATTGATTTAAAAGGGTTTTATTGGATATCCATACTGGCACAATCACTGCAACTACCTCTCCATGCAAGCACAGATGAGCTAATGGAGCTGATTGACATGAGCCTGATCCAAGAAAAATTCGCGTCCCTGTTTTCGAACTACACCGTCAACGTTAAGCCCCGCCCGGATGGCGGTGTATTGCTGACGTTGTGTGACAGCGAAGGTAAACAGACTCAGCGGGTCATTTCATACGCGCAATTGCACACCGCAGAGCAACTGACTTGGGTGATCAGCGCGATCCGTCGGGATCTGGCAGGTACAGCCAGTGAACTGCCGACCATTTCACTGCTGCAAAGCCAGCACCGCTTTGCCCTGCCGACCTATCACACGCGTTGATAAAAGCCTGAACAAACTGTAGGAGCGAACTTGCCTCGCGATCTTTCCAACATCAAAGATCGCAAGCAAGCTCGCTCCTTCACGTTCAAAGATTAAATATCGATCTCGGCAAAGCTGCTGACCGTCAGATGATCACCCAACTTCTTCCCGCCTTCTCGCGCCAGACCACAGGTTTGCATGCCGGCTTGTTGTGCCGCGTCCAGCTCTTCGACGATGTCCGATAGAAACAGGATTTTCCCCGCCGGGCAGCCGATGGCTTCTGTGATGTGCCGGTACGATTGGGCTTCGCGCTTGGGCCCGGAAGTGGTGTCGAAATAGCCGCTGAACAAGGGGGTCAGATCGCCCGCTTCCGAACAGCCAAAAATCAGCTGTTGCGCCTGGATCGATCCTGACGAGTACACGTACAAGTCATAGCCCTTTTCGTGCCAGGCCTTGAGTGCCTCGACGGCATCCGGGTAGACGTGCCCTTTCAACTCGCCCGCCTCGTAACCCTGCTTCCAGATCATGCCCTGCAGCGCCTTAAGCGGCGTGGCTTTGCGGTCTTCAGCGATCCACTGTTGCAGGATCTCGATCACCCGCTCAACGTCCGCCTCGGGCTCGCCGCTGTCCAGGCGCACCGCCCCCAGTTGCTTCGCAACATCAGGGGTTTCGGCATGTTCACGGACGAAGTCAGGCAGGTGTTTGGCCGCAAATGGAAACAACACGTCAAACACAAAGCTGACGGCGCTGGTGGTGCCTTCAATGTCAGTGAGGATGGCTTTGATCGGCATACGGTGTCCTTAGTCTTCGAGGCGCGGGAAGCGGCTGGCGATGTCTTCGCCGGTAAAGTTTGCAACCCAGCCTTCAGGGTTATTAAACAACCGGATGGCCACAAAGTGCGGGTGCTCGCCCATGTCAAACCAATGCGGGGTGCCCGCTGGCACTGAGATCAGGTCGTTTTTTTCGCACAGCACGGCATACACATAGTCACCAATGTGCAAGGTAAACAGCCCACGGCCCGCCACGAAGAAGCGCACTTCATCTTCGCCATGACGGTGCTCATCGAGGAACTTGGCGCGCAGCTCGGCTTTTTGCGGGTGGTCGCTGTTGAGGCTGATCACGTCAACGGTGACGTAACCCTGCTCAGTCATCAATTGATCAATCTGCGTGCGATAGGCGTCGATCACTTCGTCCTGGCTGGCGCCCGGCTGGATCGGCGCAGCCGCCTGCCAGCGCTCAAAGCGCACGCCCTGCTCGGCCAGCGTGGAGGCGATGTCTTCAAGGTGGGTCAATACCTTGTTGGGTATTTCCGGGCTTGAAACGTGGTAAACAGAAAGGCTGCTCATGGGGGTATTCCTCAGCTTCGGCGTGCACTTTCGGCTTTTTCCAGGCCGTTCAGGCAGACCGTTGAAATCAGGCGGTGGGCTTCTTCGACGTGAAGTCAGCGTTAACGGTTAAGCACAGCGCGGGTTTTCAACTCGCATTCAAACAAAAATTCAAAGGCTTCGATCTGACGCAAGGCATCGCTCATGCGGGCGCCCCACGTATACAGACCATGCCCACGAATCAGGTAACCCACGCAGTCAGGGTGTGCCTCAAGCCAGGGCTGAACCTTGGCGGCCAGTCGCTCGATGTCCTGATCATTGTCAAAAATCGGCACCCGAACTGTCGACTCATGGGTCGACACACCACTGAAGGCTTTTTGCAGTTCGTAGTCTTTAAATTCGATGCGGTCACCCGGCGTCAGCCGCGACAGCACCGTGGCATTCACCGAATGCGTGTGCAACACCGCGCCGATCTCCGGGCGCCAGCTGTACAGCTGAGTGTGCAGCAAGGTTTCCGCAGAAGGCTTTTTGCCCGGTTCCAAGCTGTTGCCTGACAAATCCGTGGCCAGCACATCATCAATGCCCAACTGGCCTTTGTGCTTGCCAGACACCGTCAGCAGCGCCTCGGTGGCCGATAGCCGGGCCGAGTAGTTGCTGCTGGTGGCCGGCGACCAGCCGCGACCATATAAAAAACGCCCGGCTTCAATGATTTCCAGGCTCAAGTGTTCACGGGTAAGGCTCATGCCCTGTCCTCTTGCAATCGAGTAGCGATGATAACGGCTGCAGCCAGTGCTGCGAGGCTTGCCATACTAAAGGTGATAGTCGGCCCGAGTGTGTTCCAGCTGTAACCGGCATA
This sequence comes from Pseudomonas helleri, assembly GCF_045830615.1. Classification (NCBI taxonomy): domain Bacteria; kingdom Pseudomonadati; phylum Pseudomonadota; class Gammaproteobacteria; order Pseudomonadales; family Pseudomonadaceae; genus Pseudomonas; species Pseudomonas helleri. The sequence goes on from NZ_CP174501.1 coordinate 3,518,382, forward strand.
AAGCGCTCCCGCCGCGCCGCCCATACCGGCCAGGGTGGCGTAGAGCGCTTGCCCCTGCCCTTGTTGACCAGGCCCGAAACTGCGCTGCACGAAACTCATGGCCGATGCATGAAAACTGCCAAACGTTGCCGCGTGCATCAACTGCGCCAACAGCAACACCCACAGGTATTCAGCAAATGATCCCAGCAACAGCCAGCGCAAGGCGGCCAAGGCAAAGCTGGCCATCAACACGCGACGCAACGAAAACTTGAGCAGGATGCGGCGCATGGCCAAAAACATCAGAACCTCAGCCACAACCCCCAACGCCCACAGCATACCGATCACGCCACGGCTGTAACCCAGGCTTTCAAGGTGCAAGGTGATGAAGGTGTAATACGGGCCATGGCTCAGTTGCATCAGCGCAACAGTCACATAAAACGCAATCACGCCGGGGCTGCGCAGTTGCTTGAAAAAGCCGCCCTCGTGGGGTTTTCGCCCCTGATTCGAAGGCTGGGCATTGGGCACCCACAAGCTGCACAACACTATGCCGCCCATGATCACGACCAGCGCCACCGGGTAAATATCCAGGCTCAGCCATTCAAACAGGCGACCCAGAATCACCACGGTGAGGATAAAACCAATCGACCCCCACAAACGCACCTGGCTGTAACGCTCCGGTTGTTCGCGCAAGTGGGCAAAGGTGATGACTTCAAACTGCGGCAGCACCGCGTGCCAGAAGAACGCATGCAACGCCATGACCAGCGCCAGCCAGGCGTAGCTCTTGCTGATAAAGATCAGGCTGAAGCCGAGCAAGGTGCACAACGCACCCAGCCGCACGATCAGCAGGCGCTTGCCGGTGTAATCACCCAGCCAGCCCCACAAGTTGGGCGCCACGCAGCGCATCAGCATGGGAATGGCGACCAACTCGCCGATCCGTGCACTGGAGAATCCGAGGTGATGGAAGTACAGCGCCAGAAAAGGCGCTGTAGCACCGAGCAAAGCGAAGTAAAACAGGTAAAACCCTGACAAACGCCAGTAAGGAAGAGGCGCCATTGCCATCAGACCATGGCGCTCAACGACCGCTGAATCACAATTGGCCCAGCACAGGCGTCGTCACACGCACATCGGCGTTTTGCCCGCGATGACGCAACAGGTGGTCCATCAGCACGATGGCCATCATGGCTTCGGCAATCGGGGTTGCCCGAATGCCAACGCACGGGTCATGACGACCTTTGGTGATGACGTCGACCGGGTTGCCGTCTTTATCAATCGAGCGGCCCGGGGTGGTAATGCTTGACGTAGGCTTGAGCGCCAGGTGCGCCACGATGGGCTGGCCCGACGAAATACCGCCCAAAATGCCGCCCGCATTGTTGCTCACAAAGCCCTGCGGGGTCAGTTCATCACGGTGCTCGGTGCCACGCTGGGCAACGCTGGCAAAGCCGGCGCCGATTTCGATGCCCTTGACCGCATTGATGCTCATCAAGGCGTGCGCCAGATCAGCATCCAGACGGTCGAAAATGGGCTCGCCCAACCCCGGAATCACACCTTCGGCCACCACGGTGATCTTGGCCCCGACCGAGTCCTGATCACGGCGCAGTTGGTCCATGTAGGCTTCAAGCTCTGGCACTTTGTCCGGATCAGGGCTGAAAAAGGCGTTTTCTTCGACCGAATCCCAGGTTTTGAACGGGATTTCAATCGGGCCCAACTGGCTCATGTAGCCGCGAATCACAATGCCCTGGGTCGCCAAATACTTTTTGGCGATCGCCCCGGCCGCTACCCGCATGGCAGTTTCACGTGCAGAACTGCGCCCACCTCCGCGATAATCGCGCTCGCCGTATTTGTGGTGGTAGGTGTAGTCGGCGTGGGCCGGGCGGAACAGGTCCTTGATCGCCGAGTAGTCCTTGGACTTCTGATCGGTGTTGCGGATCAACAAACCGATGGCGCAGCCGGTGGTGCGGCCTTCAAACACACCGGATAGAATCTCGACTTCGTCGGCTTCCTGACGCTGTGTGGTGTGGCGGCTAGTGCCCGGTTTGCGGCGGTCCAGGTCACGTTGCAGGTCTTCAAGAGACAGCTCGAGCCCGGGTGGACAGCCATCTACAATAGCGACCAACGCCGGACCATGGCTTTCGCCTGCGGTGGTAACAGTGAACAGCTTGCCGAAGGTATTGCCGGACATTCAGGGCGCTCCGTGAAAATCAGCCTAAAAACTAAGCTTGGATAACTAAGCGCGCCAGTATACGCAGGCTGCCTCTGTAGTTCATCCTCCAACCTTACTCATCCGGTGTTGTGTAACCGGCACTTTCAACAATGATGGCGTGATGATGCTGCGAATACTCCTTCTGGTTCTAACCCTGTTTGGTACTCAGGCCTTTGCGGCGACTCAGTCCAACGTCTTGCTGCGCCCCATCGAGCTGGATACCGGCTCCGGTACTCTGTACGGCTCGCTGGTGCTGCCAAAAAGTGACAAGCCGGTGCCGGTGGTCCTGCTTATTGCCGGTTCCGGGCCAACCGACCGCGATGGCAACAACCCGATTGGCGGGCGCAACGACAGCTTGAAAAAACTCGCCTGGCGTCTGGCGCAAAACAACATTGCCAGCGTGCGCTTTGACAAGCGCGGCATTGCGCAAAGCCAGCCGGCCGCCCCGGATGAGCGCCAACTGAGCGTCGATCAATACGTCAACGACGCCGTGGCCTGGGGCGACAAGCTCAAGGCCGACCCGCGTTTTGGCAAAGTGTTTTTGCTCGGTCACAGCGAAGGCGCACTGATTGCCGTCCTGGCCGCCCCGCGCATCGACGCCGCCGGGGTTATCTCGATTGCCGGTTCCGGGCGCCCTGTCGGTCAGTTGCTGCGTGAGCAGTTGCAGCGCAACAACTTGCCGCCGGCCCTGCTCAAACGCAGCTTTGAGCTGATCGCCAGCCTCGAAGCCGGGCACACCGACGACAACGTGCCGCCGGCCCTTGAAGCGATCTTTCGCCCAAGCGTGCAGCCTTACCTGATCAGCCTGCTGCGCTATAACCCGGCCAAAGCCTTCGCTGCACTGAAAATGCCGGCGATGATTATTCAGGGCACCCACGATATTCAGGTCGAGGTCAAAGATGCGCGCCTGCTTAAAGCCGCCAAGCCAGATGCATCCCTGACCCTGGTACACGGCATGAACCACGTCATGCGCATTGTGCCGATGGACATCAAGCGCCAAGTACTGTCCTACAACGACCCTAACCAGCGCCTCGCGGGTGAAGTCGGTGACCGAATTGTGCGCTTTATCGCAAAAGTGAATGCCGCTCAGCCCTCCAGTCCTGCGCATAACGGCCGATAAAACATTGTCGGCCGTCTTCAATGAGCCGACATATCGTGCTTGCACAGGATTTTGCCGTTATGAGCGACACCCCATCACAACCCGCCGACTCGCCAGAGCCGGCCACGCCCGAGGCGCCCCCGCGACCTTGGGCTGACGTGCAGCCCGAGCATTTCAAAATGCTGCGCCTGGCGCCATTGCCCACCGATCGCAGCACCGGGGCGCGGCCTTTGCGCTTCGTCCAGTTTGGTTATGCCGAGCGCCATAACAAAGAGCAGAGCTTGCTGCGCCTGAGCATTTCGCTGCCCGGCCAACAGGTCCGCAAAGAGCAAAACCAGCTCGATATCTGGCTTGATCACACCACCCAACTTGCCAGCATCAGCCCTGAACGCGGCGTGCTGGTTGAGCCGCTGAATCGGGGTATCGGGCGCTTTCTCATGGCCCAGGGCGCGCAGTGGGTTCAGAAAAAATGGTCACGCTATCGCTTTGAAAGCTTCGATTTGCCGACCAAGGACGCCCTGCACGAAGACATGCGCCTGCGCCGCGACCATTGCTTGCGCACCCAGGGCTTTGACGTGATCTATGAAGACGCCTTGCATCGCAAGGCGCGGATTGAAACGGGGCTTGCGGCGGATTTGTACAACACCTGGAACAGCGAAAAAATCCAGTTTGTCGAGATTCTCGAAGCGGCGCAGATGCTTCAGCAGGCCGAACAGAACTTGCAGGAGCAAGAGCTGAAGCTGCGCGAAAAAGACGAGAAGATCAGCAAGTTCAAGCGTGAAGACACCGGTTTACGCTTCACCATCACCTGCCTGGTGGCGTTCGCCGTGTTTCAGGCCGCCTTACTGATCTGGATTGCCACCCATCGCTGAGGCAGGCCCCCTTGCAGGGCCTGCCGGGTTTCACCCCTTAAACCCGTGCAGTAAACAGCGCCTGATGCTCGCGGCACTGCTCAGCGGTCAGCATAAACACGCCGTGGCCGCCATGTTCAAAGTCGAGCCAGGCAAAATCCACTTCCGGGTACAACGCTTCAACATGCACCTGGCTGTTGCCCACTTCGACAATCAACAACCCTTTGTCGGTCAGATGATCCGCTGCTTCGGCCAGCATCCGCCGTACCAGATTCAAACCGTCATCACCGCAGGCCAGGCCCAGCTCAGGCTCGTGTTGATACTCGGCAGGCATGTCGGCAAAGTCTTCGGCATCCACATACGGCGGGTTCGACACGATCAAGTCAAAACGCTGGCCGGGCAAGCCATCAAAGCCATCGCCCTGCACCGTGTACACACGCTCATCGACGCCGTGGCGCTCAATGTTCTGATTGGCCACCTCCAGCGCTTCAAACGACAGATCCGCCAGCACTACCTCGGCATTCTGGAACTCATCGGCACACGCGATACCGATGCAGCCCGAGCCGGTGCACAAGTCGAGAATGCGCGCCGGTTCAGCGCCCAGCCATGGCTCGAAACGTTTTTCGATCAGCTCACCGATCGGTGAACGCGGAATCAACACGCGCTCGTCGACAATAAACGACATGCCGCAGAACCAGGCTTCGCCCAACAGGTACGCCGTGGGCACGCGCTCCTCGATGCGGCGCTTGAGCAAATGCTGAAGGTTCACCAGCTCGTCGTCTTCAAGGCGGCAATCGAGGTAGCTGTCGGCAATTTCCCACGGCAGGTTCAACGCACCCAGCACCAGTTGACGAGCCTCGTCCCAAGCGTTATCGGTGCCATGACCAAAAAATAGATCTTCCCTGTGAAAATGGCTAACAGCCCAGCGAATATGGTCGCGCAGTGTGCGCAGTCGGGAAGTGATCAACGGTCTTACTCCTCAAAATCGACCCACGATTCTAACAGCCAAATTCCGACGCAGCCAAAGTTGTGCCGGACGGTGATCAGGGGCACACATTTGTACGCGTCTGAATCCGTTACAAAAAACTTAAAAACGTTACATTTCGTAGGTTTATGCACGTTTGCAATGTTTCTTGACATCGCTGTAGGCCAACAACGGCGTGGCTTACACGACTGCCCATTCACATAAACGCTCGGCCAGTGGAGAATGTCGCAAAAGCCCCACTCAAAGGAGCCCCCGAATGTCCGCTTTAAAGACGATGTTTCAACTCACTGGGCGTGGTTATGCCGCAGCTAATCTGAGCAATGCCAGCCTGCTGATCATCGATGCACAAAACGAATACCTCAGCGGCCCTCTGGCCCTGTCCGGGATGGAAGCCGCGACTGCCAACATCGCCCTGCTCCTCGAAGCCGCCCGCAAGGCCAAGCGCCCGGTGGTGCACGTTCGCCATCTGGGCACGGTCGGCGGCATGTTCGACCCGCAAGGCCCACGCGGCGAGTTCATCGCCGGGCTTGAGTCGACAGGCGATGAAGTGGTTATCGAGAAGCGCATGCCCAACGCCTTCAACAACACCGGCCTGAAAGAAGCACTGGAAAAACTGGGTCATCTGGACTTGATCGTCTGCGGCTTCATGAGCCATTCCAGCGTCAGCACCACCGTGCGCGCCGCCAAAGACTACGGCTTTCGCTGCACCCTGGTCGAAGATGCCTGCGCCACCCGCGACCTGCCCACCGCCAACGGCGTCATCAGCGCGGCAGACGTGCAGCGTACCGAAATGGCGATCATGAATGACAACTTCGCCACCCTGGCCCAAACCAAAAACCTCATCTGAGCCTGCCACTGATAGGCGGCGCCCTTTGACCGCCTATCTGCACCCTTGCTGTGCGCCAGCTTGAACTCCGATTTCGGAGCACCTCAGGAACAACCCGCCCATGTTCCTGTCTGAAGGGCCGATACCCTATAAGGAAAGATCGGAATGAAGATCTCCGATGGTTTTGATGCACGACGCTTACGCCCTAAAGAACACCGAAACTGGCGCGCATGGCTGATTCTGACCTTGGCTGCCCTGCTGACACTGGCAGGGGTCGCGTTATTATTGACCAGTGCCAGCAGCCTGATCGGCCACCCGGCAGCTCTGGGCGACCTGAACGCCAACCCCACCGCTGCCGTACTGGTGCTGATTGCCGGGTTGTTGGTCAGTTGGCTGGGCATCTGGCTATGGCGCCGTAGCCGTCGGCGCATGCGTGCTCCATTTGGCTTGAACATGGCGCCGCACCTGATGAAAAAGCGCGACTAATACACATCGGCCTGCCGATTGTCGTCGACTTGGGTAAACTGTGCGCCCTTCGCGGAGGCTGACATGCAAGACGACGACTTTTCCCTGTTCAAAAACGAGATTCGCGGTGTCAAACCGATCAAGCATGATCGCGCCGACACCGGCAAACCCAAAACTGACCGTGCGCAACTGGCCAAACTGCGGCAAAACGCTATCGTGCGCAGCAACACCACGATCATTGACGGTTTGTCTGACCAGTTTGTGATTGATGTCGGCCCCGAAGATCAACTGCACTGGGCCCGCGATGGCGTGCAAGAAAGCCAGATGCGCAAACTCAAGCTGGGCCAGATCAGCTTCGAAGGCAGCCTGGACCTGCACGGCATGACCGTCGAAAAGGCCCGCGAAACGCTCTGGGAGTTCCTCGGCGAAGCCACCCGCCTTGAAGTCCGCTGCGTGCGCGTCACCCACGGCAAGGCCGTGCGCCTTGACGGCAAAAAACCCATGATCAAAAGCCACGTCAACACCTGGTTGCGCCAACATGCACAAGTCCTGGGTTTCTGCTCCTGCCAGGCCAAACATGGTGGCGCTGGCGCCGTTTACGTCATGCTCAAACGCACCATGATGGAAGGCCGCGACGAGTAACCGCGCATCGCCACACTTGCAGCGCCGAGTCAGCCCCCGTACCCTTGCCCTTTGCGAAAAATCCCACAGGTAGATTAATGTCCCTGGAACAAAACTACACCGCCATCCTCGGTCAGCTTGGCGAAGACGTCTCCCGCGAAGGTCTGCTGGACACGCCCAAGCGTGCCGCCAAAGCCATGAAATACCTTTGCCGCGGTTATGAGCAGACCCTCGAAGAAGTCACCAACGGTGCCTTGTTCAGCTCTGACAACAGCGAAATGGTGCTGGTCAAGGACATCGAGTTGTACTCGTTGTGCGAACACCACTTGCTGCCTTTTATCGGCAAGGCGCACGTGGCCTACATTCCAAGCGGTAAAGTGCTGGGCTTGTCGAAAGTCGCACGCATCGTCGACATGTATGCCCGTCGCTTGCAGATTCAAGAGAACCTGAGCCGTCAGATCGCCGACGCGGTGATGCAAGTCACTGGCGCCCTGGGCGTTGCCGTGGTGATTGAAGCCAAGCACATGTGCATGATGATGCGCGGCGTCGAGAAGCAAAACTCGTCGATGATCACTTCGGTGATGCTGGGTGAGTTCCGCGAAAACGCGGCCACACGCAGTGAGTTTCTCAGCCTGATCAAGTAATCCGGGCATAAAAGAGCCGGCGTTCATCGCCGGTTTTTTTTCGCCTGGCTGTTTCGGCTAAGCTCCCTCCTTTATTTATTTGCCCATGAGGCTTTCTACTGTGTTTATCAAAGCGCTTCGCATCGGTTTGGGCCAATTGATCATCGCCGGGGATTTCATTACCCGCCCCAGCAAAAAACAGCGCCCTGCTGCTGACCAGGCAAAAGTTGATCAAGCGGCCAAAAGCCTGACCCTGTATCAGTTCCACGCCTGCCCGTTTTGCGTCAAAACCCGCCGCAACCTGCGCCGCCTGAACGTGCCGGTGGCCCTGCGCGACGCGAAAAACAACGAGCAAGATCGCCAGACCCTGCTGGAGCAAGGCGGCAAGATCAAAGTGCCTTGCCTGCGGATCGAAGAAGACGGCAAGACCACCTGGATGTATGACTCCAAAGTGATCATTGAGTACCTGAACACGCGGTTTGCCAGCGTTTAAACGCCAGTAGCAGCCGCAAGCTGCGATTTATTGATGTTTAAAATCAACCCATCGCAGCCTGCGGCAGTCCCCGCTTAATCCAGCATCCCGACATAGCGCGGTTGGCTCGCCACGCGCTGTATCCAGGCCAGGATCCCCGGGAATCTGCTCAGATCAAACCCGCCCTGATGCGCCACGTGGGTGTAGGCATACAGCGTCACGTCAGCAATCGAGAAGTGCTCACCCACCAGATACGGCGTGCGTTGCAATTGCTGCTCCATCACCTCCAGCGCCCTGTAACCGCGCTTTTGCAGCTTGCGGTATTCCTCTAGCCGCTCTTCGGGCAAGCCCAGATAGAACTGGATAAACCGCGCTACCGCAATGTAGGGCTCGTGGCTGTACTGTTCAAAAAACTGCCACTGCAATACCTGGGTGCGCAAACGCGGCTCGGTAGGTAAGTAGTCACTGCCATCTGCCAGGTAGTTGAGAATCGCGTTGGACTCCCACAGGCAGGTGCCATCTTCCAATTCCAGCACCGGCACTTTGCCGTTCGGGTTTTTTTCCAGGAACTCAGGGGTTTGTGTGTCGCCATTGAGAATGTCGACCGACTGCCACTCATATTCCAGGCCCAGCAGGTGCAGCATCAGTTTGATTTTGTAGCAGTTGCCCGAGTTGTAATCGCCATAAACCTTGAGCATCGCAACTCCTAAGCCGCCTCTGCGGCGTGTGCTTGACGGATAACCATTGCCAGACGCTTGAGACCTTCGTGCAGGCGTTCTGGATCAATGTGACTGAAGTTCAAACGAAGACTCCCTACGTTCTGGTCCGGGTCGGCGAAGAACGGCTCACCCGGCATAAACGCGACGTCTTGAGCCAGCGCTGGCTTGAGCAAGGTGCGGGTATCCAGCGGCTGCTTGAGGGTCAGCCAGAAAAATAGCCCACCCTGCGGCACCTGCCAATCCGCCAGGTCCGAAAAGTGTTCTTCCAGCGCGGCCTGGAAGCCGTCACGACGCACGCGGTAAAAATCACGCAACACCGCCAAATGGTTAGCCATTTTCTCGGTGCCGATCCACTGCAACGCCTGCCACTGGCCAATACGGTTGGTGTGCAAATCGGCCGACTGCTTAAGGCGCAGCAAGTGCGGAAACAAATCCGGGCTGGCAATCAGGAAGCCCACGCGCAGGCCCGGCAACAGGGTTTTCGACACCGTGCCAGTGTAGATCCAGCTGGCTGTTTTCAAGCGACTGACAATCGGCGTCGCGCTGCCGCCATCAAAGGTCAGTTCGCGGTACGGCTCATCTTCAATCAGGGTGACACCGAACTCGTCGAGCAGCGCGGCCACGGCGTCGCGCTTGGCTTCGCTGTAACGCACGGCAGACGGGTTCTGAAAGGTCGGAATCAAATAGATAAAGGCCGGGCGGTGTTTAGCCAGCTGAACACGCAGCGCTGCCAAGTCCGGGCCATCGGCCTGTAGCGGGAACGTCAGGCACTCGGCGCCGAACAGTTGGAAGATTTGCAGCGCTGCCAGATAGGTCGGCGCCTCGAGCATGATTTCGGTGCCCTTGTCGATGTACAGCTTGGCTGCCAGGTCGAGTGCCTGTTGCGAACCGCTGAGCACCAGCACCTGGCTCGCCTCGCAGTTAACCCCTAACGCACGGGCCTCTGCGGCCAGCGCCTCACGCAGGGCCGGCTCGCCTTCGCTCATGCCGTACTGGCCCAGAGCGACGGGCATCTCGGTCCAGTCGACTTTAGGCAGCATCGACTCTGCCGGCAGCCCGCCGGCAAAGGACATGACTTCCGGACGCTGAGCAGCCGCCAGAATTTCACGGATCAAAGAACTTTTAAGGCGCGATACACGTTCGGAGAAAGCCATTGAGGTCACCCGTAGCAGAAATCATTGGAAATAAGTCAAACTGGTTGACCGAAATTACGCCTCAGCGACTGGATACGTCAATATGCTTGACCTTAAAAACCCGACCACCCAGCGTGCAGCCATGCAAGCCTTCTTCTTTGGCTACCAGGCGTTCACGGCCAAGGCCGACGAGATGCTCGCCCGGCGCGGACTGAGCCGGGTTCATCAGCGCATCGTGTTTTTCATCGCCCATTACCCCGGCGTCAGCGTCAAGGAACTGCTCACCTTGCTCGGCGTGAGCAAGCAAGCCCTCAATACGCCGTTGCGCCAATTAATCGAAATGGATTTGGTCGTCAGCGTGGTGCCGCCCTCCGACAAGCGCAAACGCCTGCTGGAACTGACCGCCGACGGAGTCCGCTTTGAGGCCAGCCTGCGCCGCGAACAGGTTAAATTGCTGCAACGGGTGTTCGAACAAGCCGGTGAAGAAGCGGTGAACGGCTGGCTGACGATCAATCAGGCGCTGGGGCAAAGCCGTTCAAGCTGACAAACCTGTAAATTTGAAAACAATACTTGCTTTATTTGTATACAAACGCATAAATCAGCTGACCCCCGATCGTGCAACGGGAAACGCTTGTACGGGTATATGGAGAAAGTGATGAGTCTGGAAACCTGGCTGCTGTTCAGCAGTGCCGCCTTGGTCGTGATCCTGATTCCAGGGCCACTGTCGTTATTGATGATCAGCAACAGCCTGAACTACGGCTTACGCCGTTCTTATCCGGCGTTTTTGGGCGGAGTGATTGCCTCGATTTGCTTGCTCAGCGCGTCGGCACTGGGCTTGGGCGCCTTGTTGCTGGCATCGGAGCAATTGTTCAGCGCCCTGAAAATCGTCGGCGCGCTGTACCTGTTCTACCTGGCCTGGCAAAGCTGGAAGCAATCGTGCCAACCGGCAAGAGCCACTACAGTGCCGGATGCCGCACCAAAACCGCGCTTTCGCGCACTCTTTGGGCGCGCGTTTGTGCTCGGCGCCAGCAACCCCAAAGACATTTTGTTCTTTGCCGCGTTCTTGCCGCAGTTTCTTGACCCCAACCAACCCTTTTTGGGGCAACTGCTGGTGATGATCGCCACCTGGACCGTACTCGACCTGCTCTGCAAGCTGGCCTACGGCCTGGGCGCCCACGGCGCGGCGAGCTACCTGCGCAGTGGCAAGGGGCAAAGCTGGTTCAATAAGGTCAGCGCTGGCTTGTTCAGCGTGGCGGGCACGGCCTCGTTGTTGAGTCGTTAAATCACACCGCCACTGTAGGAGCGAGCTTGCCTCGCGATCTTTTAAAAGGTCAAAAGATCGCGAGGCAAGCTCGCTCCTACAGGTTTTGCTTAAATCGCGGGCAAAAAAAAGCCCGCAGTGTGAGCGGGCAAATCATCTACCACGATGCGAACTTTTAAACCCTAACTACCACGGTACGTCGAGTAACTGTACGGCGAGATCAGCAACGGCACATGGTAGTGATCCTGCTCGGCACTGATCCCGAAACGCAGCACCACCACATCCAGAAACGCCGGCTCCGGCAATTTCACACCCCGTGCGCGGTAGTAATCACCGGCACTGAACTGCACCTGGTAAACCCCTGAACGGTAGTCGTCACCCTGCAACAGCGGTGCGTCGCAGCGCCCGTCTTCGTTAGTCAAGGCGCTCGCCACCAAGGTCAACTGGGCACCTTCAACGCGGTACAGCTCGACCTTGATCGAACTGCCCGGACATCCGTGTGCGGCATCCAAAACGTGTGTAGTCAAACGTCCCATTGAGTGTGCGACCTCCCCGACTCGGTGAATAAATTCGGCTGCCGTGCTTTCAGATAAGCCCCGAAAGACACGGCGATGCGAAGATTAAGACACTTATTCAAAAAATTGTACACAATTAAAAATGCTATTTTTCGCGACACGTCTAACCTGAGGTTTGGAGACTATCAACGCTCAAAGACACGGCCTTTAGAGACTTTGTATTCAGAACCTGACCAATCAGGCAAGTTTTTTGCAAGTACCCTTCAAGCACAAAGCATGATAAAAATGCACAAATTCAGGGTTACAAATTTATTATTAAGTTGTATACAATCAAGTCATCGCAGAGACGCCAAGTCTGGCCAGTCGACTGTTAACACCCACAATAAGGAAGACTGTAGTGAGCGCTGACTACCCACGCGACCTGATTGGTTACGGTCCAAACCCTCCTCATCCGCACTGGCCGGACAACGCCCGTATCGCCCTGTCTTTTGTGCTCAATTACGAAGAAGGCGGCGAACGCAGCCTTCTGCATGGCGACAAAGAATCGGAAGCCTTCCTCTCGGAGATGGTCTCGGCCCAGCCGCTGCAAGGCGAGCGCAACCTGTGCATGGAGTCCTTGTACGAATACGGTAGCCGCGCAGGCGTATGGCGGGTGCTCAAGCTGTTCAAGGAATTCGACATTCCGCTCACGGTCTTCGCCGTGGCCATGGCCGCGCAGCGTCATCCGGACGTGATCCGCCACATGGTTGCCGCCGGCCACGAGATTTGCAGCCACGGTTATCGCTGGATCGACTACCAGTACATGGATGAAACGCTAGAACGCGAGCACATGCTCGAAGCGATCCGCATCCTCACCGAAATCACCGGCGAACGCCCGCTGGGCTGGTACACCGGCCGCACCGGCCCGAACACCCGTCGGCTGGTTATGGAAGAAGGCGGCTTCTTGTATGACAGCGACACCTACGACGACGACCTGCCCTACTGGGAACCCAACAACCCGACCGGCAAAGCACATCTGGTGATCCCTTACACACTGGACACCAATGACATGCGCTTTACCCAGGCGCAGGGTTTTAACACCGGCGAGCAATTCTTCCAGTACCTCAAGGATGCTTTCGATGTGCTGTACGCCGAAGGCGCAGAGTCGCCGAAAATGCTTTCAATCGGCCTGCATTGCCGCCTCATTGGCCGCCCTGCGCGTCTCGCCGCCCTCAAACGCTTCATCGAGTACGCCAAAGGCCACGAACAGGTCTGGTTTACCCGCCGCGTGGACATTGCCCGGCACTGGCACGCCACCCACCCTTTTGTTGCCGAGACCGACCGATGAGCGCCTTCAAGACCCTCAAGCCGTCAACCCTGAGCCGCGATGAGTTCGTCGCAGCCTTTGCCGACATTTACGAGCACTCACCTTGGGTGGCTGAAAAGGCTTACGACCTGGGCCTGGACGCCAGCGTCGATCAGATCGACACCCTGCACCAGCGTATGAGCGACCTGTTATTGAGCGCTGATCACGACCGCCAACTGGCACTGATCAACGCTCACCCGGACCTGGCCGGCAAAGCTGCCGTCCAGGGCCAACTGACCGAAGCCAGCACTAATGAACAAGCCGGCGCCGGTATTCACCAATGCACGGAAGAAGAGTTTCAGCGCTTCACCGAGCTGAACGAAGCCTACAAAGCCAAGTTCAAGTTTCCCTTCATCATGGCGGTAAAAGGCAGCGACCGGCACCAGATCCTCGCCGCGTTCGAAACTCGCATCCACAACCCGGCAGACGTCGAGTTCAAATGCGCGTTGGCAGAAATCAACAAAATAGCCCTGTTCCGATTACGCCAGCTCTAAGCCGAGCCGGCAGGTGCCGGTGACGTATCTCCAGCCACTTATTTAAAGGCAGACCAGAAGAATGAAAGCTTACGCCGTACCGTTCGAGAAGTTCGTCAACCTGGCCGATGCCCGTCTTGGCACCAAAATTGTTTCGGTGACCGATGACTGGTTCGCAGACGCCAACCGCCTGTTCCAGCCGACCCCGGCCGTGTGGAAGGAGGGCGTTTTCGATGACAACGGCAAGTGGATGGACGGCTGGGAGTCCCGCCGCAAGCGCTTTGAAGGCTATGACAGTGCCGTCATCCGCCTCGGCGTTCCGGGCTCTATCAAGGGCGTCGACATCGACACTTCATTCTTCACCGGTAACTTCCCGCCATCGGCCTCCCTCGAAGCCTGCTTCCTGGCTGAAGGCGAGCCGACTGAAAACACCCAATGGGTTGAAGTGCTGTCGGCGGTCGAGTTGCAAGGCAACAGCCACCACTACCACGAGATCACTAATGACCAGGCGTTCAGCCACCTGCGCTTCAACATCTACCCTGACGGCGGCGTAGCGCGTCTGCGTGTGTATGGCGTGCCATTCCGTGACTGGTCTGCGCTGGGTGACAACGAACAGGTCGACCTGGCCGCCGCCCTCAATGGTGGCCGCGCCCTCGCCTGCTCCGACGAACACTTCGGCCGCATGAGCAACATTCTTAACCCGGGCCGTGGCATCAACATGGGCGATGGTTGGGAAACCGCACGTCGCCGTACCCCTGGCAATGACTGGGTCATCGTCGCGCTGGGCCACGCCGGTGAAGTTGAAAAAATCGTCGTCGACACCCTGCACTTCAAGGGCAACTACCCGGACAGCTGCTCGATCCAGGGCGCGTTCGTCAAAGGCGGTACCGACAGCCAGATCGAAACCCAGAGCCTGTTCTGGCGTGAATTGCTGCCGAGCCAAAAACTCGAAATGCACGCCGAGCACAGCTTCAGCGAGCAAATCAAAGCGCTGGGCCCGATCACCCACATCCGCCTCAACCTGTTCCCGGACGGCGGTGTAAGCCGCCTGCGTGTACTGGGCAAGGTCGCTAAATAACACCAACACTGTAGTCGCTGCCGAAGGCTGCGATGGGTTGCACTGCGACCCTGCTGTTAAAGGCCCTACGGACCTTATCGCAGCCTGCGGCGGCGACTACAAAAGCAAAACGAACACCTGTCAGTCATTTAGAAAAAGAAGACCAACATGCGCACATTACAGATTGAACCGCTGACCAAAGAAGCCTTCGCCCCGTTCGGTGACGTGATTGAAACCGATGGCAGCGACCACTTCATGATCAACAACGGTTCAACCATGCGCTTTCATCGTCTGGCCGAGGTCCAAACGGCGACGCCAGAGTGCAAGGCGATCATCAGCATCTTCCGCGCCGAAGCGCAGGACATGCCGTTCACTGTGTGCATGCTGGAGCGCCATCCGCTGGGCAGCCAGGCGTTTATTCCGCTGCTCGGCAACCCCTTTCTGATCGTGGTCGCGCCCGTTGGCGATGTACCTGTATCAGGCTTGGTCCGCGCCTTTGTCAGTAATGGCAGGCAGGGCATTAATTACCATCGCGGCGTCTGGCACCACCCGGTGCTGACGATCGAAAAGCGGGATGACTTCCTGGTGGTTGATCGCAGTGGCTCAGGCAATAACTGCGATGAGCATTTCTTTAAAGAGGATGAGCGTTTGATCCTCGCCCCCCACCAATAAGAGAAGGTCTGCTCATTCACTCAAGAGTGACAGGCGAGAGGTAAAGACTGTGCAAGCACATCTGATGGAATGGCTGAATCTGGGCGTGCGCTGGATTCATATGATTACCGGTGTGGCCTGGATTGGCGCGTCGTTTTATTTTGTCTGGCTTGAGAACAACCTCAATCGAGCCAACCCCAAAGACGGCCTGTCCGGCGACTTATGGGCCATTCACGGGGGCGGTATCTACCACCTCGAAAAATACAAGCTGGCCCCACCGACCATGCCGGAAAACCTGCACTGGTTTAAATGGGAAGCCTACTTCACCTGGATGTCCGGCATCGCCCTGCTTTGCCTGGTGTTCTATTTCAATCCGGCGCTGTACCTGATCGCTCCCGGCTCCAGCATGAGCGGCCCCGAAGCGGTTGCCATCGGTATTGGTTCGCTGATTGCCGGCTGGTTTGTCTACGATTTTCTGTGCGACTCTGCCTTGGGCAAACGCCCGGCACTGCTCGGTTTTATCCTCTTTTTGCTGCTGGTTGCCGCAGCGTTCGGCCTGAGCAAAGTGTTCAGCGGGCGCGGCGCGTATCTGCATGTCGGCGCCATTATCGGCACCATCATGGTCGGCAACGTGTTCCGCATCATCATGCCCGCCCAGCGGGCCCTGGTTGCAGCCATCAAAGAAGGCCGCACACCCGATCCAACGCTGCCAGCCAAAGGCCTGTTGCGTTCGCGTCACAACAACTACTTCACCTTGCCGGTGCTGTTCATCATGATCAGCAACCACTTCCCGAGCACCTACGGCAGCCAATACAACTGGCTAATCCTGGCCGGGATTGCGGTACTCGCGGTGTTGGTACGCCATTACTTCAACACCCGCCACGACAGCCACAAATATGCCTGGACCTTACCCGTCGCGGCATTGGGCATGGTCTGCCTGGCGTATGTCACTGGCCCCAAACCTGCACCTGCAACGCCTGACGTGGCCAAGGTCATCAAATACCAACCGCTGCCAGAAACGGCCGTGGGCGGTGTTAAAGCAGCAGATGCCCCGCCAGCAGCAGCGCCCGCGCCTGCCGCTCCCGCCGCCCCGGTGGCCGGCGTTGACTTCGAAAAAGTCCACGCGGTAATCCAGGAACGCTGCACGGTTTGCCATTCCGCCTCCCCTACCAGCCCGCTATTCAGCGTGGCTCCGGCCGGGGTGATGTTTGACACCGCGCAACAAATCCAACTGATGGCCCCGCGCATTCAAGCGCAAGCCGTCGCCACACCGATCATGCCGCTGGGCAACATCACTCAGATGACCCAGCAAGAACGCGATCTGGTCGGTGCCTGGGTCAACTCAGGAGCCCACATCAACTGACGCACACGGGTGGCCGCAAACCGTGGGCGGCCACCCACCACACCATTAGCTCACAACAATAAAAATGACCGAGGTGTTGCATGTCCGACTTAACCGAACCGCGCATACCCGCAGTAACCGCACCACCACCCATCCAGCGGCTACCGTTGTTGCAATTGATTCTGGTCGGTCTGCAGCACGTGCTGCTGATGTACGGGGGTGCTGTCGCCGTCCCCCTGATCATCGGCCAGGCAGCCGGGCTGAGTCGTGAAGAAATCGCCTTTCTGATCAACGCCGACCTGCTGGTGGCAGGCGTGGCAACCATCGTCCAGTCGTGGGGCATCGGCCCCATGGGCATTCGCATGCCGGTGATGATGGGCGCCAGTTTTGCCGCCGTTGGCAGCATGGTCGCGATGGCCGGGATGCCGGGCATCGGCATGACCGGTATTTTCGGGGCAACCATTGCCGCCGGTTTCTTCGGGATGATCATTGCGCCGTTCATGTCCAAGGTGGTGCGCTTCTTCCCGCCGCTGGTCACCGGCACCGTGATTACTTCCATCGGCCTGTCACTGTTCCCGGTCGCCGTCAATTGGGCGGGCGGCGGCAGTACAGCTGCGCAATTCGGCTCACCGATTTACCTGTTTATTGCGGCGTTGGTGCTGGGCACCATTTTGCTCATCAATCGCTTTATGCGCGGTTTCTGGGTCAACGTTTCGGTACTGATCGGCATGGCACTGGGCTATGCCCTGTGTGGTGCCATCGGCATGGTCAACTTGCAAGGCATCGGCCTGGCGCCGTGGTTCCAGATCGTCACGCCGCTGCACTTCGGCATGCCTGAGTTTCATCTGGCACCGATCCTGTCGATGTGTCTGGTGGTGGTGATCATTTTTGTCGAGTCCACCGGGATGTTTCTGGCGCTGGGCAAGATCACCGACCAGGAAGTCACCCCACGCATGCTCCGTCGCGGCTTGCTGTGCGACGCCGGGGCTTCGTTTCTGGCGGGCTTTTTCAACACCTTCACCCACTCTTCATTCGCCCAGAACATCGGTCTGGTGCAAATGACCGGCGTGCGTTGCCGCTCGGTGACGATCATGGCCGGGATTTTCCTGATCACCCTCAGCCTGTTGCCTAAAGCCGCGTTTCTGGTGGCCTCGATTCCGCCTGCGGTATTGGGCGGCGCCGCCATTGCGATGTTCGGCATGGTTGCCGCAACGGGGATCAAAATCCTCCAGGAGGCCGACATTGCCGACCGCCGCAATCAACTGCTGGTGGCCGTCAGCATCGGCATGGGCCTGATCCCGGTGGTGCGCCCCGAGTTCTTCGCGCACTTGCCACTCTGGATGGGCCCGATCACCCACAGCGGCATCGCCATGGCAGCAGTCAGCGCCGTGTCCCTGAACCTGCTGTTCAACGTACTGGGCGGCGCCGAGCGTGCAGCCATGAGCGGTCACGTGCATCAGCATTGATCATGCCCTCAATCATCCCCCTCTCCCTCCGGGAGAGGGTTGGGGTGAGGGGCTTTTGATTCTCTGAACAGCATCAAAACAATAATAAAAAAGGAAGCATCCCATGCACTGCAAACACTGGGGCGTCACGCTCGCGGGTGGGCTTTTGGCTGCAGGTCAGGCCATGGCCGGCGATCTGTTCTTGTGGCAAACCAACAGCCTCACCTACCTGTACGGCAAGAACTTCGCGATCAACCCGTCGATCCAGCAAACGATCACCTTTGAACACGCCGACAAATGGAAGTACGGCGACAACTTCCTGTTTGTCGACCGCATTTTCTACAACGGTAAAGCCGACCCCAACAAAGGCCCGCACACCTATTACGGCGAGTTCAGCCCACGCCTGTCGTTCGGCAAGATCTTCGACCAAAAACTCGAATACGGCCCCATCAAAGACGTGCTCCTGGCCATGACCTACGAGTACGGCGAAGGCGACAGCGAGGCCTACCTCATTGGTCCGGGCTTTGACTTGGCGGTGCCGGGCTTTAACTACTTCACCCTCAACTTTTATCGCCGCCATACCGAAGGACCACGCCCTGGCACGGGGGTTTGGCAGATCACACCGTCGTTCTCCTACACCATTCCTGTAGGCCGCTCCAACGTGCTGATTGATGGCTACATGGACTGGGTGGTCGATAACGACCAGAACTCACGCGGCACGTATCACGCCAACCTGCACTTCAACCCGCAGGTCAAATATGACCTGGGCAAAGCCCTGAATCTTGGGGAAAAACAGCTGTATGTCGGCTTTGAATACAGCTACTGGAAAAACAAGTACGGCATCGAAAGCAGCAGCCGTCTGGACACCAACCAAAACACCGCCAGCGCCCTGATCAAAGTCCACTTTTAAGCCTTGCTGCGCCCGGGCAACCACAGCGCGCTTGAGTACCGACGCCAGAGTCAGTACTCTGCGCGGCCGCTCAAAGACGGGCGCTGTTTTAAAGCTGACTCTGAAGCCAACTTTATCGTTCAACCAACTGTTTACGGCCTGCATTAGTCTCCCGCCACTCAACTGTCCACGGACAGCCGAGCGATGTCTCTTTGCCGTAAAACAGGGTGTTAAAACGCCTTTAAGTTGACCACAAAGACAAGTTTTAAAACAAAAGAACCAAGGTGCCGCACAGAGCGCCGAGTTCTACTCATGCAGCATTGATTAATTTTTGGAGCAACCGAATGAAGCGCATTCTGACCGGCCTGGTGCTTGCGGGGAGCCTGCTGGGCGGTACAACGGCAGCCGCAGAAGACTTGCTACAGTGGCAAACCAACAGCTTGACGTACTTGTATGGCAAGGACTTTCAGGTCAATCCCAAGATCCAACAGACCTTGACCTTCGAACACGCCGACAGCTGGAAATACGGTGATAACTTTTTGTTCGTCGACCGTATTTTT
The DNA here is from genome assembly GCF_045830615.1 of Pseudomonas helleri. Classification (NCBI taxonomy): domain Bacteria; kingdom Pseudomonadati; phylum Pseudomonadota; class Gammaproteobacteria; order Pseudomonadales; family Pseudomonadaceae; genus Pseudomonas; species Pseudomonas helleri. The sequence continues at coordinate 3,537,893 of NZ_CP174501.1, forward strand.
TACAACGGCAAAGAAGACAGTAACTTAGGTACCAACACCTACTACGGCGAGTTCACGCCGCGCTTGTCGTTCGGCAAGATCTTCGATCAGAAGTTTGAATTTGGCCCCATCAAAGACGTGTTGCTGGCCCTCACGTACGAGTTTGGCGAAGGCGATTCAGACTCCTACTTGATCGGCCCCGGTTTCGACCTGAATGTGCCGGGCTTCGACTTCTTCCAGTTGAACTTCTACAAACGCTACCCAGAGGGCAACCGCCCGGGCCGTGGCGTCTGGCAGATCACCCCGGTGTGGTCCTGGACCCAGCCCGTGGGCAACTCCGATGTGGTCATCGACGGCTACATGGACTGGGTGGTCGACAACGACCAGAACGCGCGCGGCACCTACCACGCCAACCTGCACTTCAACCCACAGATCAAATATGACCTGGGCAAGGCGTTGAACTGGAGCGCGAAGCAACTGTACGTCGGTATCGAATACGACTACTGGAAAAACAAGTACGGCATCGAAGACAGCGGCTCTTTCAAAACCAACCAGGACACCGCGAGCCTGTTGGTCAAGTACCACTTCTGATGCACCCGCTTCAGCCACTGCATTCGCGTGGCTGAAGCCCTCCTCCCTGAGCAGCAACCTCCCCTCATTGGCCACCTTTATTTGACATACGCCGCGCATGCGTATATTTCTGCATACGCCATGTATGTCAAAACACCTTTCTTACCTGCAACGTCACGGAGCTTGTATGGCCAACCCCTATCGCGAGATTTTCAGCGCCCCCGGCAGCAAAGCGTTTTGCGCCGCAGGCCTGATCGCCCGAATGCCCATATCCATGGCAGGTATCGGCATCATCACCATGCTTTCGCAGTTGCACGGCTCGTATTGGTTGGCGGGCGCGGTGGCGGCCACCTTTGCACTGGCCATGGCCCTGCTGGCACCACAAATTTCTCGCGCGGTTGATCGTTACGGGCAACGCCGGATCTTGCCCGGCGTGGCGGCGGTTGGCGTCTGCGCCATGCTTGCGTTGCTGCTGTGCAGCTACCTGAACGCGCCCGACTGGACGCTGTTTGTCTGCGCCGCCCTGGCCGGCTGCATGCCCAGCATGCCGGCCATGGTCCGCGCCCGCTGGAGTGAGCTGTACCGCGGCTCGCCCAAGCTGCACACGGCGTTCTCGTTTGAATCGGTGCTGGACGAAGTCTGCTTTATCATCGGCCCGCCCATTTCCGTGGGCCTGAGCGTGGCCCTGTTCCCCCAGGCCGGGCCACTGGCGGCCGCGATCCTGTTGGCAGTGGGCGTAACCGCCTTTGTCATGCAACACAAAACTGAGCCGCCCGTGCACCCGCGCACCCTGGAGAATGACGTCACAGTCTTGCGTCAGGGCGCGGTTCTGGTGCTGATGATGGCCTTGATTGGCCTCGGCACCATTGTCGGCACCGTGGATGTGGTCAGCGTGGCCTTTGCCCAACACCAGGGTGAACCGGCGGCCGCGAGTATCGTCCTGTCGGTGTATGCGCTGGGTTCATGCCTGGCCGGGCTGGTGTTTGGTAGCCTCAAATTGAACATGCCCCTGCCCCGGTTGTTTTTGTTGGGCGCGTTGGCCACCGCAATCACCATGGTGCCGCTGATGTGGGCCAACAGCATCATCACCCTGGCCGCGGCCATGTTTGTCGCCGGGCTGTTCTTCGCCCCGACCCTGATCACCGCCATGGCGCTGGTCGAAAACATCGTCGCCCCGGCCAAGCTGACCGAAGGCCTGACCTGGATGATTACCGGCCTGGGCATGGGGGTTGCCCTCGGCGCGGTGGTCGGTGGCTGGGTGATCGATGCTTACGGAGCACCGGCAGGCTTCCGGGTGTCGTTGATCGCAGGTTTGGGCATGTTGCTGTTTGCCATCGCGGGCTATCGGCTGTTGCAAAACAGCACCTCGCAGCCGGGTAACGCGCTGGCCTGACGGCTGGCGTACGACCGCCTGCAAGCAGCTGTCTTGAGACGTTTGCAATCACGGTGCTACCATGCCCGACCGCCAAAACAGGCAAGGAAATACCGGGTTTATGAGTAGCATCCGCGAGCGCAACAAAGAACTGATTTTGCGAGCCGCCAGCGAGGAATTCGCCGACAAAGGGTTTGCCGCCAGCAAAACCAGCGACATCGCGGCCAAGGCGGGGGTGCCCAAGCCCAACGTCTATTACTACTTCAAATCCAAGGAAAACCTGTACCGCGAAGTGCTCGAAAGCATCATCGAGCCGATCCTGCGTGTATCAACGCCGTTCAACGCCGATGGCGAGCCGAACGAGGTGTTAAGCAACTACATCCGTTCCAAAATCCTGATTTCCCGCGAACTGCCGTTTGCCTCGAAAGTGTTCGCCAGCGAAATCATGCACGGCGCCCCGCACCTCAGTGAAAAACAGGTCGAACTGCTTAACGACCAGGCCAAACACAACATCGCCTGCATCCAGACCTGGATCGACCGCGGCCTGATCGCCCCGATCGACCCGCACCACCTGATGTTCAGCATCTGGGCCGCGACCCAGACCTACGCCGACTTCGACTGGCAAATTTCCGCCATCACCGGCAAGGCCAAACTCGACGACAGCGACTACGAAGCTGCGACCCAGACCATTATTCGGCTGGTGCTTAAAGGCTGTGCGCCGGATTGACGCCTGGCGCAAAAACCGTAGGAGCGAGCTTGCCTCGCGATCTTTTAAACGCTCAAAAGATCGCGAGGCAAGCTCGCTCCTACAGAAAAAGTGATTAAGCCACCACTCCCGCATCCGCCCGCAACCCTTGCCCTTCTATTGCACTGATGGCGCATTGCTCATCAATGTCCGAAGTATCGCCGCTGATACCGATCGCCCCCATCACCTTGCCCTGAGCATCGCGGATCAAGACGCCACCCGGTACCGGCACGATATCGCCTTGGCCCATGCCATTGAGCGCCGCGAAAAACGTCGGGCGCTGCTGCGCGTCCAGCGCCAGTGCACGTGATCCCTTGCCCAATGCAATCGCCCCCCAGGCCTTGCCAATCGCAATGTTGGGGCGCAACAAGCTGGCGCCGTCCTCACGCTGCAATGCCAGCAAATACCCACCCGAGTCGAGTACCGCGACCGTCAGCGGGGACGCGTTGATGCTGCGACCTGCATTCAAGGCTTGAGCCGTCAGGGTTAAAGCGACTTTCAAGGTTAAAGCACTCATGGTTGCCGTCCTTATTTTGTTATTGGAAGCCTTGCCCCGCCTGCTTCAGGCAGAACCAATGAGAGCAATAGAACACAAAAACACGATTATTTGTATACAGTTTTTCAGCTAACAAATTCCAAAAAATCTAAAATCTCCCGAAATAGGGCCTTCTAAGCGTCTTGCCATGGATTAAACAAAAGCCATTGACCTGCAGGCCGGACCATGAATAAACTCAACCATCAGCCATTTGTATACAATTATAAAACGTAAGAGGCACAATCAAATGAGCAAAATGAGAGCAATCGAAGCCGCTGTTTTGGTGATGCGTCGTGAAGGTGTCGACACCGCTTTTGGTATCCCGGGCGCCGCCATCAACCCGCTGTATTCAGCCTTGCAAAAAGTGGGCGGCATCGATCACGTCCTCGCTCGCCACGTGGAAGGCGCCTCGCACATGGCCGAGGGCTACACCCGCACCAAAGCTGGCAATATTGGCGTGTGCATCGGCACCTCCGGCCCTGCGGGCACTGACATGGTGACCGGCTTGTACAGCGCCTCTGCCGATTCGATCCCGATTCTGTGCATCACCGGCCAAGCGCCACGGGCGCGTCTGCATAAAGAAGACTTCCAGGCCGTGGACATCACCAGCATCGTCAAGCCGGTGACTAAGTGGGCAACCACCGTGCTCGAGCCGGGCCAGGTGCCTTACGCCTTCCAGAAAGCCTTTTATGAAATGCGCTCCGGCCGCCCTGGCCCCGTGCTGATTGACCTGCCGTTTGATGTGCAAATGGCTGAAATCGAATTCGACATCGACGCTTACGAACCCCTGCCGCTGGCCAAGCCTTCGGCCACCCGCGTACAGGTCGAAAAAGCGTTGGCCATGCTCGACCAGGCCGAACGCCCACTGCTGGTCAGCGGCGGTGGCGTCATCAACGCCGACGCCAGCGCGTTGCTGGTGGAATTCGCCGAATTGACCGGCATCCCGGTGATCCCGACCTTGATGGGCTGGGGCAGCATTGCCGACGATCACCCGCTGATGGTCGGCATGGTCGGCCTGCAAACCTCGCACCGTTATGGCAACGCCACCCTGCTCAAATCCGACGTCGTGCTGGGCATCGGCAACCGCTGGGCCAACCGCCACACCGGTTCGGTCGAGGTGTACACCGAAGGCCGTAAATTCATCCACGTGGACATTGAGCCGACGCAAATCGGCCGTGTTTTCACCCCGGACCTGGGCATCGTTTCCGACGCAGGCGCAGCCCTCACTGTGTTCCTGGAGGTGGCCCGCGAATGGAAAGCCGCCGGCAAGCTGAAAAACCGCAGCGCCTGGCTGCAAGACTGCCAACAACGCAAAGCCACCCTGCACCGCAAGACTCACTTCGACTCCGTGCCGGTTAAGCCGCAACGTGTGTACGAAGAGATGAACCAGGTGTTCGGCAAAGACACCTGCTATGTCAGCACCATCGGTTTGTCGCAGATTGCCGGTGCGCAGTTCCTGCACGTTTACAAGCCACGCCACTGGATCAACTGCGGTCAGGCCGGGCCATTGGGCTGGACTATTCCGGCGGCGCTGGGCGTGGTCAAAGCCGACCCGAGCCGCAACGTTGTAGCCCTGTCGGGTGACTATGACTTCCAGTTCATGATCGAAGAACTGGCCGTGGGCGCGCAGTTCAACCTGCCGTACATCCACGTAGTGGTGAACAACTCCTACCTTGGCCTGATCCGTCAGGCACAGCGTGGATTCGAAATGGACTACTGCGTGCAGCTGTCTTTCGACAACCTGAATGCCCCAGAACTGAATGGCTACGGCGTCGACCACGTCGCCGTGGTCGAAGGCCTGGGCTGCAAAGCGCTGCGCGTATTCGAACCGGCTCAAATCCAGCCTGCACTGCGCAAGGCGCAAGACATGCTCAAAGAGTTCCGCGTACCGGTAGTCGTAGAGATTATTCTGGAGCGCGTGACCAACATCTCGATGGGCACCGAAATCAACGCCGTCAATGAATTTGAAGATCTGGCGCTGGTGGGTAACGATGCACCGACCGCCATTTCAATGCTCGATTAACCCCTAAGCCCTAGCCCTCTCCTGCGTGGAGAGGGAACAAAAAAGCAGGAGTTCACCATGCCGCGTTTTGCCGCCAACCTGTCCATGCTGTTCACCGAACAGGATTTCCTTGTCCGTTTCCAAGCGGCTGCCAACGCTGGTTTTCACGGCGTTGAATACCTGTTTCCGTACGACTACAGCGCTGAAGAAATCAAACATCACCTGGAAGCCAACAAACTGACCCAGGTGCTGTTCAACCTGCCCGCCGGCGATTGGGCCAAGGGCGAGCGCGGGATTGCCTGCCACCCTGACCGGATCGAGGAATTCCACGCAGGCGTCGACAAGGCTATCGCCTACGCCAAAGTACTGGGCAACACGCAAATCAACTGCCTGGCCGGGATTCGCCCACAAGGCGTAGACGACGCCACCGTCGAAAGAACCTTCATCAGCAACCTCAAGTACGCCGCCGACAAACTGCAAGCGGCGGGCATCAAGCTGGTGATGGAAGCGATCAATACCCGCGACATTCCGGGCTTTTACCTCAACAACACCGCACAGGCGCTGGCGATTCAGGACAAGGTCGGCAGCGCCAACCTGTTCCTGCAATACGACATCTATCACATGCAAATCATGGAAGGCGACCTGGCGCGCACCATGCAAACGCACCTGGCGCAGATCAACCACATCCAGCTGGCCGACAACCCCGGCCGCCATGAACCGGGCACCGGCGAGATCAACTACCGCTTCCTGTTCGACCACCTCGACAGCATCGGCTATCAGGGCTGGGTGGGTTGCGAGTACAAGCCGCTGACCAGCACCGAAGCCGGGCTGGTGTGGCTCAAGACGCATAACGCGGTGTAAGAAAACGGGTTGCTCCGCAACCCTTCGCAGCCTTCGGCAGCGACTACGGCTTTTTATCCAATAAAAACAAGAGGATTTGTCATGGCTAAAATCGGATTTATCGGCACCGGGATCATGGGTTCGCCTATGGCCAGCAACCTGCAAAAGGCCGGGCACAGCCTGTTCTTGTCGACCCATCGCGGCGCAGCACCTAGCGACCTGCTGTCGGCTGGCGCCATCGCCCTGGCCAGCCCGAAAGAAGTCGCTCAAGAAGCCGAATTCATCATCATCATGGTGCCCGACACCCCGCAGGTCGACGAAGTCCTGTTCAGTGAAAACGGGATTGCCGCAGGCCTGAGCCCGAACAAAGTAGTGATCGACATGAGTTCGATCTCGCCCACAGCGACCAAAGCCTTCGCTGAAAAAATCAACGCCAAGGGCGCGCAATACCTCGACGCCCCGGTGTCTGGCGGTGAAGTCGGCGCCAAGGCTGGCACCCTGAGCATCATGGTGGGCGGCGACGAAAAAACCTTCGCCCGCGCCCTGCCCTTGCTGCAAAGCATGGGTAAAAACATCACTCTGGTCGGCGGCAATGGCGACGGCCAAACCGCCAAAGTGGCCAACCAGATCATCGTCGCCCTGAACATTCAGGCCGTGGCCGAAGCCCTGGTCTTTGCCGCCAAGAACGGCGCAGACCCGGCCAAGGTTCGCGAAGCCTTGATGGGCGGTTTCGCCTCTTCGAAAATCCTCGAAGTGCACGGCGAGCGCATGATCAAAGGCACCTTCGATCCGGGTTTCCGCATTAGCCTGCACCAGAAAGACCTCAACCTGGCGCTGGCTGGCGCCCGTGAGCTGGGGATCAACCTGCCCAACACCGCCAGCGCCCAGCAAGTGTTCAGCACCTGCGCCGCTCTCGGTGGCAGCAACTGGGACCACTCGGCGCTGATCAAAGGCCTGGAACACATGGCCAACTTCTCCATTCGCGACAAATAACCTCTGCACGCAACGTGTTGTAGTCGCTGACGAAGAATGAGGCTGCGAAGCGGTCCGCTTCGCAGCCTCGTGCCTCGTCAGCGACTACACAGATGTCGCAAAGCCCAAAGGCTGTATCGATACCGTGATCCCTGCGGGGCATTCGTTCACCCTCAAAAAAGTTGATTGCGCCATGACTCATTGCCCTGACTGGGCCACGGCCCTGTGCAATGGTTTCAGCCAAGTCTTCCTGCAACGTCACCCGCTCTGCGGCGTGTTGTGCCTGCTGGCCATTGTCGTCAGCGCTCCTGCGCTGCTCGGCGGAGCGTTGCTCGGTGCAGTCGCAGGCTTGCTGACGGCACAACGTCGCGGCTACGCCAAAACCGAACGTCAGGCCGGGCTCTACAGCTACAACGGTGTGTTGCTGGGGCTGCTGCTGAGCCATCAATTGCCGTGGTCAGCCATGCTGCCACTGTTGATCATCGCCAGCGCCGGGCTCAGCAGCATGGTCGTGCATCAATGGCTCAAACGCGCCACGCATCCCCATAGCCTGATGATTTACACCGCTCCCTTTGTCGCCATCGGCTGGGTCCTGCTCACCCTGCAAGGAACACCGGAGTACAGCGTTGAGCCGTATGCCCTCAACGCCTGGACGCTGTTGCAAGCCCTGCTCAAGGGGATCAGCCAAGTCATGCTGCTGAATCACCCGGTCGCCGGGCTGCTGATTGTCATCGGCTTGTGCCTGAGCCACTGGCGGGCGGCCCTGTGGGCGCTGACTGGCTCACTCGCCGGGCTGTTATGGAGCCTCTACCAACAAGACACCGGCGCCGCACTCAACGGGCTGGCTGGCTACAACCCGGCGCTGGCAGCATTGGCCTTGAGCCAGCAAGGGAGCCGAATCTGCAAGCCATTACTGGGCATCGTCGTGACCTTGGCCCTGGCACCGGGTTTCAGTGCGCTGGGTCTGCCTCTTTTAACCGCGCCCTTTGTGCTCAGTTGCTGGGTTATCGGTGGCGGTGTTCGCCTGTTAAGCCGCAAGTCCGCTGACAGTGAAGCGCAAAGCAGGTTGCGCATCGAACGTTAATACCCGAATCTTCTGGGTTTTGGGTATCGAGCGATCTACATGAAGAATCAGGATTGGCGTCAGCGCCTGTACGTGATGGTGTTTCAGTCCGACACCCCCGCCGGGCGCCGTTTCGATACCACCCTGCTGCTGATCATCATGGCGAGCCTGGTGGTGGTCATCCTCGACAGCATCAACAGCATTCACCTGCAATACGGCGACCTGCTGGCCTATATCGAATGGGGCTTCACCTTTGTGTTTGCCATCGAATACGGCCTGCGCCTGTACTGCTCGCCCAAACCATTGCGCTACGCGTTCAGCTTTTATGGATTAGTGGACTTGCTCGCCATCGTGCCGGGGATACTGGCGATTTATTACAGCGACGCGCAGTACCTGTTGATTATTCGCGTCATCCGCATGCTACGGATCTTCCGGATCCTCAAACTGTTGCCCTACTTGAGCCAGGCCAATTACCTGCTCTCGGCCTTACGCGGCAGCAAACAGAAAATCATCGTATTCCTGGTCGGGGTATCCACCCTGGTCACTGTGTTCGGCACCTTGATGTACGTGGTTGAAGGTCCGGATCACGGCTTTACCAGCATCCCGGTCAGCATCTATTGGGCCATCGTGACCCTGACCACCGTCGGCTATGGCGACATCGTCCCGCAGACCATTCCCGGGCAAGTCATCTCGGCCATGGTGATGATCACCGGCTACTCAATCATCGCCGTGCCCACCGGTATTTTTACCGCCGAACTGGCCAACGCCATGCGCGGCGAACAGCTGCAACACACGTGCACCACCTGCAAAAAAGCCCAGCACGAGGCCTCGGCGTCTTTTTGTTCCCGGTGTGGTAATGCGCTGTTCGTCAAAAACGTATAAACAAAGTGCTTTTTAATCTTTTAAGGACTATGCAGCACCCGCTATAGTCGCTGGCATATTGCCTCTTTTGCCCCCTATAACAAGGACTACGCAGTGAAAAAACTCTTTAGCGCCTCTTTGTTGGTCGCAGGCCTTGCACTCAGCAGCCTGGCCCACGCCGACAACAAACCGTTGCTTAACGTGTCTTACGACGTGATGCGCGACTTCTACAAAGACTACAACGCTGCGTTCCAAAAGCACTGGGAAAAAGAGAAGAACGAAAAGCCGACTGTGCAGATGTCCTTCGGCGGTTCGAGCAAACAAGCACGCGCAGTGATCGACGGCCTGCCGGCCGACGTGATCACCATGAACATGGCCACCGACATCAACGCCCTGGCTGACAACGGCAAACTGGTCCCGGAAAACTGGGTCACCCGCCTGCCGGACAACAGCGCGCCGTTCACCTCGGCCACCGTATTTATCGTCCGTAAAGGCAACCCTAAAGGCCTGAACGACTGGCCAGACCTGCTCAAGGACGGCGTACAAGTGATCGTGCCCAACCCGAAAACCTCGGGTAACGGCCGCTACACCTTCCTCTCGGCCTGGGGCTATGCGCAAAAACACGGCGCCGATGAAGCAAAAGCCCGAGAGTTTGTCGGCAAACTGTTCAAGCAAGTACCTGTGCTGGACACCGGCGGCCGTGCGGCCACCACCACGTTTATGACCAACCAGATCGGCGACGTGCTGGTGACCTTCGAAAACGAAGCAGAAATGATTGCCCGCGAGTTTGGTCGTGATCAGTTCGAAGTGATCTACCCAAGCGTTTCCGCCGAAGCAGAGCCGCCGGTGACCGTGGTTGATAAAGTCGTCGACAAAAAAGGCACTCGCGCCATCGCCGAGGAATACCTCAAGTACCTGTGGTCGCCAGAAGGCCAGGAAATTGCTGCCAACAACTACCTGCGCCCACGCGACCAGGCGATCCTGGCCAAGTACAACGACCGCTTCCCCAAAGTCGACTTCCTGTCGGTTGAGAAAACCTTCGGCGACTGGCGTGAAGTGCAGAAAAAATACTTCAGCGATGGCGGCGTGTTCGATCAGATCTACAGCGGCCAATAACCCCACGCCCGCGTAGGAGCGAGCTTGCTTCGCGATCTTTTGACGTTCTAAAAGCTCGCGAAGCAAGCCCACCCTCCCTACCTGTACAAAAACACAGTAAAAACGCTTGATCTCCAGCCAATGACTGCCCATGCTGCACCTCTTCTGCGATGCATGAATGAGTGGAGCTATGCGGCTGTTTCTGTGTGAAAAACCTTCCCAGGCCAAAGATATTGCGGCCGTGCTCGGCGCCAGCCGACGCGGTGATGGCTGCTGGGTGGGCGCCAATGCAACCGTCACCTGGTGCATTGGCCACCTGCTTGAAACCGCCCCGCCAGACGCCTATGACGAGCGCTACAAGCGCTGGGTACTGGCCGACCTGCCGATCATCCCGGACAAATGGAAGATGCGGGTCAAGCCCAAAACCGCCAGCCAGTTCAAAGCCGTCAAACGCCTGCTGGGTGAAGCCAGTGAACTGGTGATTGCCACCGACGCCGACCGCGAAGGCGAAATGATCGCCCGCGAACTGGTCGAGCATTGCCGCTATCGCGGGCCCATCCAGCGTCTGTGGTTGTCCGCACTGGACGACGCCTCCATTCGCAAAGCCCTGGCGGCACTCAAGCCCGGCGCCGAAACCTTTAACCTCTATCACTCGGCCTTGGGCCGCTCGCGGGCCGACTGGCTGATCGGCATGAACATGAGCCGCCTGTTTACCCTGCTCGGGCGCAAGTCCGGCTATCAGGGGGTGTTGCCGGTCGGTCGGGTGCAAACCCCGACCCTGCGCCTGGTGGTGGACCGTGATCGCAGCATCAGCGACTTTGTGCCGGTGGCGTACTGGGCGATCGATGTGCAACTCAAGCACGACGAGCAACTGTTCACCGCGCAATGGCGGGCCGATCCCGACACCTGTGACGATCAGGACCGCTGCCTCAACCAGGCCCACGCGCAACAGGCTGCTGCCGCCATCAGCAACGCCCGCCACGCACGGGTCAGCAAATTGCACACCGAGCGCATGCGCGAAGTCGCGCCGCTGCCCTTCGACCTCGGCACCCTGCAAGAAGTGTGTTCAAAAAAACTCGGCCTCGGCGCGCAAGAAACCCTCGACGTCGCCCAGGCGCTGTACGAAACCTACAAGGTCGTGACCTACCCGCGCAGCGATTGCGGCTACCTGCCGCTCAGCCAGCACAGCGAGGCTGCGTCCATACTGGCCGCCTTGCGTCAGGCCGACCCAAGCCTTGCGCCACTGGCCGGGCACCTCGACCCGCAACGCCGCTCACGGGCCTGGAACGACGCCAAGGTCAGCGCCCACCACGGCATCATCCCCACGGCAGCGGCGAAGAACCTCGAACGCCTGAGCGGCAAGCACCGCGCCGTGTACACCTTGATTCGTGCCCGCTACCTGGCGCAGTTTCTGCCCAACCATGAATACGACCGCACCCAGGCTGATTTCGACTGCGCGGGCCAGCACTTGCGGGCTGTCGGCAAGCAAATCGTCGAACCCGGCTGGAAGCGCGCCCTGCCCGAGGCTCTGGCCCCGGCCAAAGGTCGCGAAGCCCCGGCCCCGCAACCCTTACCGGCCTTACGCGAAGGGCTCGATTGCGCGGTTGCCAACGTCAACCTCAAAGACCTGTGGACCCAACCGCCCAAGCCGTTTACCGAAGGCGACCTGATCAAGGCGATGAAAAACGTCGCCAAACTGGTCCAGGACCCGCGACTCAAGCAAAAGCTCAAAGACACCACCGGCATCGGCACCGAAGCCACCCGTGCCGGGATCATTCAAGGCTTGCTCGACCGCGGCTACCTGATCAAAAACGGCAAGGCGCTGGCCGCCACGCCCCCGGCCTTCAGCCTGATCGACGCGGTGCCCCGCGCCATCGCCGACCCCGGCACCACCGCCATCTGGGAACAGGCGCTGGATATGGTGCAAAGTGGCGAAATGCCCCTTGAGATTTTCGTCGCCAAGCAGGCCGCCTGGATGAGCAAACACATCGAGCGCTGCAGCGGCATGAGCATGACCATCAGCGGCCCGGCCAGCCCGGCGGGCGTAACACCGCCCTGGAAGAAAAAACGCAAAAGCCCGGCCAGCAAGGCCAAGCCCAAGCGCATCACAAAAGCTAAAAGTGCCTGACGGGGGTCAAAGGCTCAGCGTCCCGGAGACACACGTCACCGCCGCGCCACCGACCCAGATGTCCTGGCCGATTTGCTCAATGAACACCCGCCCTGCCCGCCCCAGGGCCGTGCCCTGGCTGGCCACATAACGCTGCGGCGCCAGGCCGTCAGCGATCAACCATTGCGCCAAACCGGCGTTCAAACTGCCGGTGACCGGGTCTTCCTGCATCCCGTCCCCCGCCAAAAAGGCCCGCACTTCAAACTGCGCCTCAGCGCCATCACGCTCAGCCGACCAAGGCGCGACCACACCCAAGGCCAGACCGTGTAATTGCGAGTAGTCGGGCTTAATCGCCAGCACCTGCTCACGATCCGCCAGCAGCAGCGCCAGCCAGCCCGGCCCGTTATCGACCCAACGCGCTTGCTGCACAGCGTGCGGCTCAATGCCCAAGCCCTGACACACACGCTGTAACAACGCCTCATCGACCGGCCCAGTACGCAACAGAGGCGGCGCGGTAAAGGCCAATTGCCCAGCGTTGCGGCGGACCCGGATCAGACCTACCGCACACTCCTGAATGATCTCCTCACCACGTGGCTTGCCACCGGCTTCCAGCCAGGCATGGCAACTGCCCAACGTAGGGTGCCCGGCAAAGGGCAACTCGCGTAGCGTGGTAAAAATTCGCAGCCGATAATCCGCCTCCGGGTTTTGTGGCTTCAGCACAAACGTGGTTTCACTGAGATTGGTCCAGCGCGCAAAATCGGCCATTTGCTCATCACTCAAACCGTCGGCATTTAACACCACCGCTACCGGATTGCCCTTGAGGGCCACCGTGCTAAACACATCAACTTGCTTGAAATCGAAGAGGCTCATGGCGGGTTCCTTGTGTAGTGAGAGGGCCATCCTACCGCTATGCAGGCGCGTTTTTTTCAAAAGATCAAAAGATCGCAGCCTGCGGCAGCTCCTACAAAATTTTTGCGTGGCGCAGGGCTATGTTTTTGATCTGGCTCTTTATCTAAGAGCACCCTCACCCTAGCCCTCTCCCGAAGGAGAGGGAACCGATTGGGGGATGCTGAAGATTCTCGGTGGCCTGTTTGCTGCGCGGCAGCGCGGCGTCGGGGTAATCGACCGCGTTACTTGAACTGACGGCTCAACCCCGGCGGTACGCCGCTGGTATCGGTTTCTTCCCAGGGCCCATTCGGGCTGATCCCGCGGGTCCAGCCGTTGTCCCAGCGGTAGTAGGTGCGCTGGCGATAAAAGATGTTGCTCTGGTCATCCAGCACATACACGCCAAGACGTGCGTCCCAGTGGCTCGGGCCGCCCGGTGGCGGGGCGAACGTGGCCGAGGTGCGCGGCAACGGTTTGGGCGGCTGCGGGATCGGCATGTCCGGCAGCGGTTTGTCCGATGGTTGCGGCTGCGGGATCGGGCTGGGCGGCGTAGGCGGCGTGGATTCGTACGGTTGATGAACCGAGCAGGCACTCAGGCCGATGGCCAGGCTAAGCAGGGTGATTCGAGCAAATGCGGCCATAACGGGGTCTCGTCTAGGTATTTAGGGCCCAAAATGCAGGAGCTGCCGCAGGCTGCGATCTTTTGAGGGTGAAGATTAAAAGATCGCAGCCTGCGGCAGCTCCTACACACTGTTCGCCCAAACGCCGGTTATTTATCCGGGCTGTCGATTATCAGCTGTTGCAACGTCTGGGTACTGTTGGGCAGCGGTTTGCCGCGCCCTACCCATTCGCCAGCGGTGGGCTGGCCCGCACGGGAGATGCGCGCAACCAGTTGGACTTCAGGAAAGTTGGACAGTTTCAACTGCGGCATCATCGCGTCGGCATCGCTCAGTTCCACGGTGATCGGCAGGTCCGCCACGGTCACGCGTTTGACCGCCAACGGGGCCGGTGGGCCCGACACGGCGCGGGCGAAGATGAACACGCTGTCGCCCGGCAACACACTGGCTTTAACGGCATCAGCCAAGTCGACGCTGACCTTGATCGACGCCTGCGCCGCAGGCACAGGGGCGCTTTCAACCTTGCCGCCGCTGGCCAGCAATTGCCCGCGTGCGCGCTCGATGCCGCCCTCCAGCGCTTCGCGGGACGGGTCACCTATAGGCAGCTCATTAAGCAGTCGCTGCCAGTAGTTGATGGCCTCTTGATAACGCTGGCCCTCAAATGCCGCAATGCCGAGCAGACCCAGGCTGGTGACTTCGTTGGGGTCGGCTTTTAAGGCTTCGTCGGTCAGGGCCTGGGTCTTGTCGCTCCACTTTTTATCGTCAGCAAAGTACTGCGCCTGCGCCCACTGACCCAACAGCTCAGGCTGGCGCCCGGCCAGCGCCACGGCACGTTCAAACACCTTGGCGGCCTCTGCCGAACGGTTTTGTGCCATGTAGGCACGCCCCAGGAAGTACCAGCTCTCGGCGGAGTCCGGCTGGGCAGCGGCGGCCCGCTCAAGACGCGAGATCATTTGCTCTAGCGATTGCGGTGGCGTGGCGAACTCTTGGGTCAGTTCAACCTTGTCGCTGGCACCAAAATGCAGGTACAGGCCCACACCCAGCACCGGCACCATCAACGCCGCCAGTATGGGCACTACTTTGCCCAAGCTGGAGCTGCGCCCCGGCGCCACGCCTTCGGTGTCCGCCAGCAGTTCACGCGCGGCTTCGTCGCGACCGCTTTGCAGTTGTTGCTCGGTCAGCACGCCCTCTTCACGTTGCGCCTGCAATTGCGCCACGCGCTCTTGGTACAGCGCCACGTTGAGGGCGGTGCGGTCTTCTTCACGCTGGGCACGGCGACCACGCAGCACCGGGATCAGCAAAAAACTCAGGGCGATGAGTAGCAGCAAGCCCGCTGCAAGCCAGAAATCAATCATCTTTGTTTTTATCCAGCAAGGTATCGAGGCGCTGACGCTCCTCGGCAGAAAGAGTGTCCGAAGCTTCGGCCCGCGCTGTACGACGGCGACGCCCGACAATCACCCCGATCACCACCACCCCGCCCACCAACAAGGCCAGCGGGCCGAACCACAGCACCACGGTCTTGCTGGTCAAGGCCGGTTTGTAGCGCACGAAGTCGCCGTAACGGTCGACCATAAAGTCGATGATCTGCTGGTTGTCCTTGCCCTCGCCCAGCATGCGGAAGATCTCGCGGCGCAGGTCGGTGGCAATCGGCGCGTTGGAGTCGGCAAGGTCCTGGTTCTGGCACTTGGGGCAACGCAGCTCCTGGGTCAACTCGCGAAAACGCGCGCGCTCAGCGTCATTGGCAAACTCATAGGTGTCGATGGCCGCATGGGCGATGCCGGTCAAGGCCAGCCCGCACACCAGCGCTGCTAACCAACGCTTCATGGCTTGGCCTCATCAACCAGCGCCTGATACTTGCCAGCCAGTTGTTCGCGCCACACGCGCTCGTCGATCACGCCGACAAACTTGTGGCGGATGATGCCCTGGCTGTCGATCAGGAAGGTTTCCGGGGCGCCGTACACGCCCAGGTTCAAGCCCAACGAACCGGCTTCATCGTTGATGTCCAACTGGTACGGGTTGTGGAATTCCTTGAGCCACTTGTTTGCGTCCTCGTTGACGTCCTTGTAGTTGACGCCATAGATCACCACGCCCTGCTCGGCCAGTTTGGTCAGCACCGGGTGTTCGACCTTGCACGAGATGCACCAGGTGGCCCAGACGTTAACCAGCGCCGGTTTGCCCTTGAGGTCGGCTTCGGTCAGGGTTTTGTCGCCCTCCACCGCTGGCAGGCTGAACGCCGGGAACGGCTTGTCGATCAGGGTCGACGGCAACTCGGTCGGGTCCAGGTACAAGCCTTTGTACAGAAACCACGCCATGCCCAAAAACACCGCCAGCGGGGCCAGCATTAGCCAGCGTCTCATGCTGTTTCTCCTTTCATGCCCAGCGCGTCGCGCACGCGGGTTTTAACCTTGACTCGATAACGTCGGTCCAGCGCCGCCAGCAAACCGCCAAAGCCGGTGAGCAAACCGCCCAGCCAGATCCAGCGCACAAACGGTTTAACGTGGACCCGTACCGCCCAGGCGCCATCGCCCAGCGGTTCACCCAGCGCCACGTACAGGTCGCGGGTAAAACCGGCGTCGATACCGGCTTCGGTCATCATCGAACTTTGTACCGTGTACAAACGTTTTTCCGGGTGCAGCACGCTGACTTGCTTGCCATTGCGGATCACCCGCACGGTGCCTTTGTCCGAGGTGAAGTTCGGCCCTTCAAAATGTTTGGCACCGTCAAAAATGAACTGATAACCGGCCAGTTCCATCGACTCACCCGGCGCCAGACGCAGATCGCGTTCGGCACTGTTTTGGCTCGACAGCACCACACCCAGCGCGCACACCGCGATACCCAAGTGCGCGATCTGCATGCCCCAATAACTGCGGGTCAGGCTGCGCAGGCCTTTGACCAGGCCCTTGTGACGGGTTTTGTCACCGATATCGCGCACCCCGGCCAGCAACACCCAGGCCGCCAGCATAAAGGTCGCGATCACCGCCCAGTTAAAGTCGCCATAGGCCACACCGGCAATCACCGACAGCGCCGCACTGCCCAGCAACACCGGGGTCAACATGCCCAGCAGCCATTTGACCGGGGTGTCTTTCCAGCGCACCAGCACACCCACCGCCATGACCACCATCAGCAAGGCCATCAACGGGATAAACAGCGCATTGAAGTACGGCGGGCCGACCGACATTTTCGCCCCGCTCACCGCGTCGACAATCAGCGGGTACAAGGTGCCGAGCAGAATCATCGACGCGGCCACCACCAGAATCAGGTTGTTGCCCAGCAGCAACGTCTCACGTGACCACAGGTTAAAACCGACATGGCTTTTGACCACCGGCGCACGCAGCGCAAACAACGTCAGCGAACCGCCCACCACAAACAGCAGGAAGATCAGGATAAACACGCCGCGCTCCGGGTCGGCCGCAAACGCATGCACCGACGTCAGCACCCCGGAACGCACAAGGAATGTCCCGAGCAAGCTCAACGAAAACGCGGCAATGGCCAACAGCACGGTCCAGCTTTTAAACACGCCACGTTTTTCGGTCACTGCCAGCGAGTGAATCAGCGCCGTGCCGACCAGCCATGGCATGAAAGAGGCGTTTTCAACCGGGTCCCAGAACCACCAGCCGCCCCAGCCAAGCTCGTAATACGCCCACCACGAACCCAAGGTGATGCCGATCCCCAGAAAGGCCCACGCGACAATCGTCCACGGCCGCGACCAACGTGCCCATGCCGCGTCCAGTCGACCACCGAGCAAGGCCGCGATGGCAAAGGCAAAGGCCACCGAGAAACCGACATACCCCATGTACAGCATCGGCGGGTGCACGATCAGACCGATGTCTTGCAGCAGCGGGTTAAGGTCGTTGCCGTTGGCAGGCATTTGCGGCAGCAGGCGTGCGAACGGGTTGGAGGTGAGGATCAGAAACAGCATAAAGCCGACGCTGATCATGCCCATGATCGACAGCACGCGGGCCAGCATCACTTGCGGTAACTGGCGTGAGAACACCGACACTGCGAATGTCCAGCCGCTCAGAATCAGCGCCCAGAGCAACAGCGAGCCTTCGTGGGCGCCCCACACGGCGCTGAATTTGTAGTACCAGGGCAAGGCGCTGTTGGAGTTGCTGGCCACATAGCGGACCGAAAAATCGTCCGCCATAAAGGCGTAGGTTAAGCAACCGAAGGCAAACAGCATAAAGGCGAATTGCCCCCAGGCCGCCGGCTGGGCCAGGCCCATCCACAGTTTGTCGCCACGCCAGGCGCCGAGCAGCGGGACGATGGCCTGCACGATGGCAAAGCACAGCGCCAGAATCATGGCCAGGTGGCCCAATTCAGGAATAAACAGTCCAGACATCATCACTTAACCTCGTTAGCCGGTGCCGGGGCGGATTGGCCGCTCTCCTTCAGCGCCTTGGTCACCTCGGGCGGCATGTACTTCTCGTCATGCTTGGCCAGCACTTCGTCGGCCACCACCACACCCTGGGCGTTGAGCTTGCCCAACGCAACGATGCCCTGCCCTTCGCGGAACAGGTCCGGCAAGATGCCACGGTATTGAATGGTCACGCCCTTGTTGAAGTCAGTGACCACAAATTCGACGTCCAGCGAGTCGCCAGAGCGTTTCAGCGAACCGTTTTCAACCATGCCGCCCGCGCGGATCCGCGTGTCCAATGGCGCTTCGCCATTGGCGATCTGGGTCGGCGTGTAGAACAGGTTAATGTTTTGCTGCAGCGCGCTCAGGGCCAGGGCAACGGCCGCGCCGATGCCTACCAGAATCGCCAAAATGATGATCAAACGTTTTTTGCGCTGCGGATTCACTTCGAATTCTCCCGGCGCAAACGACGCGCCTCTTGTTGCAGATAACGCCGACGCGCCGTCAGCGGCAGCGCCACGTTAAGCGCCAGCACCGCCAGGCAAATGCCATAGGCCGACCACACATAAAGGCCATGCTGGCCCATGGCGACAAAGTCGCTGAAAGAAGCAAAACTCATCGCGTACCCTCCAGCGCTTTTAACACTTCAGCTTTGGCCCAACTGCTGCGCGCTTCGCGCTTGAGCACTTCGAGGCGCATGCGCAGCAACAGCACCGCGCCAAAAAAACAATAAAAACCCAGCACGGTGAGCAGCAACGGCAGCCACATTTCTACAGGCATCGCCGGTTTTTCAGTGAGGGTAAAGGTGGCGCCTTGGTGCAGGGTGTTCCACCACTCCACCGAGTATTTGATGATCGGGATGTTGATCACGCCCACAATCGCCAGCACCGCGCAGGCCTTGGCCGCGCTGTCGCGATTGGTAATGGCGTTGCCCAAGGCAATCAGGCCGAAGTACAGAAACAGCAGAATCAGCATCGAGGTCAGGCGCGCATCCCAGACCCACCACGAGCCCCAGGTCGGTTTGCCCCAGATGGCCCCGGTCACCAGCGCCACGGCGGTCATCCACGCGCCGATGGGGGCGGCGCATTGCAGCGCGACGTCAGCGATTTTCATCTTCCAGACCAGCCCCACCACCCCGCACACCGCCAGCATCACGTAGCAGGACTGCGCCAGCATGGCGGCCGGAACATGGATGTAAATGATCCTGAAACTATTACCCTGCTGGTAGTCCGGTGGCGCAAAAGCCAGGCCCCAAATCACGCCGACGACCATCAGCAGCACGGCGGCAATGCTTAGCCAGGGCAGTAAACGTCCACTGATGGCATAGAACCATTTAGGTGAGCCGAGTTTGTGAAACCAAGTCCAGTTCATCACGCTGTTTCCATCACGGTGCTTTGACGTGGCCTGTGCACGGCCTCATCAACGCGCGGGTCTTTACTGGCCTGTGCAGGGCCAGACCTCATTATTTATTCGCCGACACTGATCTTCAGGCCGGCCGCTATTGCAAAAGGTGTAAGGGTGACGGCCAGCACGGTCAGGCTGGCAAGCCAGAGCAGATAACCGGTTGCAGGCATGCCTTGCAAAGCTGCTTGCAAAGCCCCGCTACCCAAAATCAGCACCGGGATATACAAGGGCAAAATCAGCAACGCCAGCAGCAAGCCGCCGCGTTTAAGCCCCACGGTCAGCGCGGCGCCCACCGCGCCGAGCAAGCTCAGCACGGGCGTTCCGAGCAACAACGACAACAACAGCACCGGCAAACAGGCCACCGGCAATCCCAGCATCAGCGCCAGCAACGGTGACAAAATCACCAGTGCCAGCCCGGAAAACGCCCAGTGTGCCAGCACCTTGGCCAACACCAGTAGCGCCAGAGGGTGCGGCGAAAGGACCCACTGTTCCAGTGAACCGTCTTCAAAATCACTGCGAAACAGCCCGTCCAGCGAGAGTAAAACCGCTAATAGCGCTGCCACCCAGAGCAGTCCGGGAGACAAGGTTTGCAACAATTGAGACTCCGGGCCAACCGCCAGCGGGAACATCGCGATCACAATTGCGAAGAACACCAGCGGGTTGGCCAACTCGGCCGGGCGCCGAAAAAGCAAACGCGCTTCACGAGCCAATAACGATGCAAACACACTCATACGGCGTACTGCCCCAGATCGATGTCGCGATAACCGGCAGGTGTGCGGGTCAAGGTATGGTGCGTGGTCAACACCACCATGCCGCCCCGCTCACAGTGGCTGGCCAAGTGCTCTTCAAGGGCCGCAACGCCTTGTTTATCGAGCGCGGTAAACGGCTCGTCGAGAATCCACAGCGCCGGGCTGTCCAGATGCAACCGGGCCAAAGCAACGCGCCGCTGCTGCCCGGCCGACAAGGTGTGGCACGGCACGTCTTCAAAACCCTGCAAACCCACGGCGGCCAATGCTGCCCAAATCGCCTCACGGCTCGCCGGACGATGCAGGGCGCACAGCCAACGCAGGTTTTCTTCGGCGCTCAGCAAATCTTTGATCCCGGCCGCATGGCCGATCCACAGCAGGTTGCTGGCCAGTTCTGCACGCTGCTCGCTCAACCGTTGCCCGCTCAGCCGAATCTCGCCCTCGGTGGGTTGCATCAGGCCCGCCAACAAACGCAACAGGCTGGTCTTGCCGCTGCCGTTGGGGCCGCTGATCTGTAGCATGTCGCAGGGGCTGAGTCGCAATTCGAGATTTTCAAATAACAGGCGCCCGTCACGCTCACAGGTCAGCGATACGGTTTCTAAAAGAGGGCTGGTCACGTCGTTGAGGCCTTCACGGTTCAAGTCGGCCCGGGCGTGGCCGTTAAAGTGATGCAGGATAGATACATTTGCGGCCTGTTTAAGAGAGCTGGATCAAAGAATTGTGTTGTTTTTAGGCACCTTAAACGATGGGGCAGCATTATACATGCCATGTCCTACTCTAAAGAGGGCATATTCATAAGGTTGTAACAATGAAAAGCGACATGAATATTCCACCCATCCCACCTGCTGCGTCCAATCCCGTACGCCCCGGAGCAGCAGGCGGTGAAGTGCTCAAGTTGCTGCAACCGCTCGAGGGTTTGATCAGTCCGGGGCAAAGCGCCCAGGCGCAGGTGCTGTCGCTTAAACAGGGCGATGCGGTGTTTCAGCTGCTGCTCAAACTGACCCTGGACAGCGGCCGCCAAACCAACGTGCAGGTCAGCAGCAACCAGCCGCTACCGCTGGGCACGCTGCTGTCGGTGACCCAACCTTCGCCCGCCAGCCTGGCGGTCAGCCTGCAACAAGCCCTGAGCAGCAATGCCAGCGCCCTCACCCGCCTTGATCCGCAGCAACTGCCGGTGGGCACGTTAGTACAAGGCAAAGTGCTGAGCACCCAGGTGTTGGCGCAAGCCGCCGGGCAACCGGCCGTGTATCGCTCACTGGTAACCTTGCTTAACAGCGCCTTGAGCGGCAGCACCCTGACCGTCGACAGCCCGCGACCTTTGCGCGTCGACAGCTTGCTGACCGCGCAAGTGCAAGGCAGCCAGAGCCTGAACTTCGTACCCCTGAGCGGTCGACAAGACCAACTGGCAATTACCCAGCAACTGGCCGCCCAGCAAAGCCGTCAGGGCTCGCTCGACGGCCTGTTGAACGCCCTGCAGAAGCTTCCACCCAGCGAGAGCATGCCCGACGCTTTGCGCGCCTCTATCGACAAGTTGCTGAGCGGCTTGCCTACGCCGCAACAACTGAGCAACCCCGCCACACTCAGTAATGCCCTGCTCAACAGCGGCGCGTTTCTCGAAGCCAAGCTGCTCGGTGGCCAGTTACAAAACCTCGCCCCCGACATGAAAGCCAGCTTGTTGCGGCTGATTGCACAAATAGTGCCCGGCGTGCCGGCCAACCCCACTTTCAACCCCGGTGTCGCCGCCAGCACCCAGGCGCAAGCCCTGCCGACGTTTGTGCGCAATGCGCTGGGCATGCTTGGGCAAGTCAGCGCCAAACCGCAGCCTGGCGGTTTTCCGCTGCCGCCGCGCCTGCTGCAACGGGGCGAAGGCGAAGACAGCCTGGAAAACCTGCTCAAGCTCGCCGCCGCTGCCATTTCGCGCCTGCAAAGCCATCAATTGTCGAGCCTGGAGCAAAGCGGGCGCACCGCAGACGGTAGCCTGCTGACCACCTGGCAACTGGAAATCCCCCTGCGCAACGCCCACGACATCGTGCCGTTGCAGGTCAAGTTCCAGCGTGAAGATCCGCCCGAGCAAGGGCCTGAAGACAAACGCGAACACCGTGAGAGCAAAGATCAACTGTGGCGCGTCGAACTGGCCTTTGACCTCGCGCCGCTGGGCCCGCTGCATGTGCAGGCGCAATTGCTGCGCGGCAACCTGTCGGGCCAGTTATGGGCGCAACACAGCGCCACCGCTGAACTGATCGCCAGCCAACTGGGCGTGCTGCGCCAGCGTCTGAAGGATGCGGGGCTGAGCGTGACCGATCTCGATTGCCATCAGGGCATCCCACCCGCCCATGGCCATACTCCCCTTGAACAACGCTGGGTCGACGAAACCGCATGAGCACACCCCCCGAACCGCGTCAGGCGATTGCCCTCAAGTACGACGGCAAACAGGCGCCCACCCTGACCGCCAAAGGCGATGACGCACTGGCCGAAGCTATCCTCGCACTGGCCCGCGAGTACGAAGTGCCTATTTATGAGAACGCTGAGCTGGTCAGATTATTGGCGCGCATGGAGCTGGGCGACAGCATCCCGCAGGAGCTGTACCGAACCCTGGCTGAAATCATTGCCTTTGCCTGGCAGCTAAAAGGCAAATACCCACAGGGATTTGACCCGGA
Source organism: Pseudomonas helleri (assembly GCF_045830615.1). Classification (NCBI taxonomy): domain Bacteria; kingdom Pseudomonadati; phylum Pseudomonadota; class Gammaproteobacteria; order Pseudomonadales; family Pseudomonadaceae; genus Pseudomonas; species Pseudomonas helleri. Next base: position 3,560,697 of record NZ_CP174501.1, read on the forward strand.
TGCAGGGCCGGTGGAGCGCGACATCACGCCAACGTAACCCCACCGTTCAGTGCACTGTCGACGTGCTGCGCCGCGTCCAGCAGTTGGCTGTCGCTGCGAAAATCCCCCACCACTTGCAGGCCGACGGGCAGTTCACCCGGCGCTCTGGGCAGCGGTATGTTGATCTGCGGCAAGCCAAATGCCATCCAGAACTTGCAGAAGTCAGACGGCCCTGTGGCCTCCAGCCCCAAGGGCGCGACCATGCCGCAGCTAGCCCCGAGCATGGCGTCATAGGGGGCGAACAGCGCTTTGAGGACCGGGGCCAGCGCGGCCAGGCGGGCCTTGGCGGCGGTTTCCTGCTGCCACGTGGTCTGTTGGGCCCGCTCGATCATGGCCACCACCTGCGGGCTGAGTAACTCGGGGCTGACGTGCCATTCTTTGGCCAGCGAACGCGCACCCTCGCAATCGTTGATCAACAGATGGTCGTCAAACACCCCGGCAAACGCCTCCGGCAACTCGACCTGCGTCACTGTGTGCCCGGCCGCGCGGAGCACGTCGAGTGACGCCAGCAACGCGTCGGCCACCGGCTGATCAATGTCGCCCCAGCGTGCCGTGCGGCAAAATCCAAACGTTCTGCGCCCGCTCGCCCGCGGGCTGCTGGTCAGCCCCGGAATCAGCACCTGCGCGACCAAAGCCAGATCCCCCACCGAGCGCCCATACCAACCCAGCGTGTCAAAGCTCGGCGCCAGCGGCTTGATCCCCTCCAGAGAGACCAGCCCCCAGGACGGTTTGAACGCATATAAGCCACAGTACGATGCAGGCTTGAGCAACGAACCCGCAGTCTGCGTGCCCAGCGCCAGAGGAAAAAACCCGGCTGCCATACCCGCAGCAGAACCGGCGCTGGAACTGCCGGGTGTTCTGTTCAGGTCATGGGGGTTACGCGTCGGCCCGGTCTGCATATAAGCAAACTCGGTGGTGTGGGTCTTGCCCATGATCAGCGCGCCCGCCTGGCGCAGCAGCGTCACCACATGGGCATCGCGCGAGGGTTGGTTGCCTTGGTAGATCGGGGAATAAAAGCAAGTGGGATGATCGTGGGTATCAATGATGTCCTTGACGCCCACCGGTACACCCGCAAGCAAACCGTTGAGTGCAGGCCCTTTCAACTGTGCCACTTGCGTGCGCAGCGCGGTGGGGTCCAGCGAAACAAAGGCCTGGATGTCAGCTTCGCGCGCATGGGTGTGCGCCAAAAAATGCTCAGCGACTTCAGCGGGGCTGATACCCGCAGTGCGTACCTGCTCGGCAATCATCCCGGCATCGGCGGTGTCTAGAAGGCTCATGGTTGTGCTCACCTCTTGGCTTTATGGGTGTTAAACGGCGTATACCGACGCCCAATCGGTGAAGCCTTTGATCTCAATGGGATTGCCCGACGGATCAAGGAAAAACATCGTCGCCTGTTCACCCGGTGTTCCCACAAAGCGTCGTGTAGGCACCATCACAAAGTCGACGCAGCGATCCTCCAGCCGCGTTTTCAACGCCACCCAGTCCGGCATTTCCAGCACCACCCCGAAATGCGGCATGGGCACCCAATGCTCGCCCACTTTACCGGTATTAGTGACGGCAAACGGCTCGCCCAGATGCAGTGACAATTGATGGCCGAAAAAGCTGATGTCAAGCCAGGTCTCAGTGCTGCGCCCCTCGATGCAGCCCAAAACCCCGCAATAGAACCCACGCGCAGCGGCCAAATCGTGAACGTGGTAAGCGAAATGAAATAGCGATTTCACAGCAAGCTCCTTGAGCCAGATGTGGCCACATGACCAGGGCAGAAATCATGCCGCGTCATACTCAAAAGAGATAACCTGTTATTTTTTCCCAGAACGAAATTAATTCTTATGGATACGCGCTACCTGAAAAGCCTGATCGCATTGGTCGAGTGCGGGTCCATTGCCAAGGCTGCACGCCTTGAAGGATTGACCGCGGCCGCGATCAGCCAGCGCATCGTCGCGCTGGAGCGCCAGTTGGGGCTGGAACTGCTGCTGCGCGTCGGGCATGAGGCCAAGCCCAGCGCAGCGTGCCTGGACTTATTGCCCAGAGCACGGCGCATCACCCATGAAATAGCGCTGCTGGCCGGCGATGCCGACGCTGAGGGGCTGACCGGCCCGTTGCGCATCGGGGCGATTTCAACCGCGCTCACTGGCATCCTGCCAGCCGCCTTGCGCACCTTGACCGGCTCAAGCCCACAGCTAAAGCCGATCATTGTGCCGGGCACCTCGCGCTCACTGTTTCAGGCGCTGGAAGCCAATGAGCTGGATGCCGTCATCGTGGTAGCACCGCCCTTTGATCTGGCCAAGCGGTTTAATGCGCAGTTGCTGCGTCGGGAACCCTTGGTGTTTATCGCTCGTGAAACCTCGCCCGAGAGCGTCAACCAGCGCTTGCAGAGCCAGCCCTACATTCAATACGACCCCGACGCCTGGGGCGCCCGGCATGCGTCGCAGTACCTGCAAGACCACGGCTTGTTGCCCACCGCCGTGCTGGAACTGGACGCCCTGGAAACCATTGCCCTGCTAACCGCTGAAGGGTTGGGCGTGAGCCTGGTGCCCCGTTGGTCCGGCTTTGAACGCTGGGCCAGCGGTTGCGTGGCAGAGCCCGTGGGCGACGAGCGCTACCACCGCGAGATCGTCCTGATCAGCCACGCACACAGCGCCAAACCACGGATGGTTGCAGCGCTGAGCAGCGCGTTGTTGCGGCCGTAAATTACGAGCTATACCCCTCCCCTGTAGGAGTGGCCGTGAACTGGCCTAATGCTCCCGGACACCTCTTAAGGGCGATATGATTCGCCCAATCAGGAGGTTCCATGCAAGAGCGAAAGACCTACACCCGCGAGTTCAAGCAACGTGCTGCAAGCATGGTTCTTGATGATAGCTGCTCAGTTCCTGACGTCTGTGCATCGATGGACGTTGGGCCTACCGCTCTGCGCCGCTGGATTGATCAGGTTCGCAAAGAGCGTCAGAAAGGGCAGCCAGTGGCAGGTACCAAGGCAATCAGCGACGAACAACGAGAGCTTCAACAGCTGCGAGCCAAGGTCAAGCGCCTGGAGACCGAGGCTGAAATCTTAAAAAAAGCTACGGCTCTCTTGATGTCGGATCCCGATCGTTTTTCCTGATCGAAGAGCTGAGAGAGTCGACCTCATATCCGACCCGCCTCCTTTGTAGTGCTTTGAGCGTTTCCCGCAGCGCGTTTTATGACTGGCTTAAGCGTCGTTCAGCGCCGAATACCAAGCGTGACGCGCTCAGAGCAAAAGTCGTGCAACTGCATGACGAAAGCCGGGGAAGTGCAGGCGCGCGGATGATCTCTCAGCACTTGAAGGCCCAGCAGATCAAAGTGGGGCGGCATCTGGCCGGAAAACTCATGGCGGAGGCAAATTTGGCCAGCAGACAGCGCCGTCGCCATCAGTATCGCTCTAGAGGCGTCGAAGCATTTGTGGCCAAGAACCTGCTCAAGCGTAACTTCGAGCCAACCGCAATCAATCAGGTCTGGTGCGGCGACGTTACCAGCCTGATGGTTGGTAAACGCTGGTATCACTTGGCAGCAGTCATTGATCTGTTCGCCCGCCGAATCGTTGGCTGGGCGTTCTCTCTGATCAATGACGCCAACCTGGTTAGCAGAGCGCTGAGAATGGCGGTGGAGGTTCGAGGTAAACATGCAGGCTTGATGTTTCATTCGGATCAAGGCTGCCAATACACCAGCCAGCTCTTTCAGTCCGCGCTGCTGGAGCATGGGATAACACAAAGCATGAGCCGCAGAGGGCAGTGCTGGGACAACGCGCCAACAGAGCGTTTCTTCGGGACACTCAAATCAGAGTGGGTGCCCAATAAGGGCTACACGACAGTTGAAGAAGCCAGGCAGGATATAACTAGCTTCTTCATGCGATACAACCGAATCAGGCTCCACAGCTACAACAACTACCTGTCGCCAATAGCCATGGAGCAAAAAGCGGCATAAACACCGTAATCGGTGTCCGGGATTACTTGACCAGTTCACCGCCCCGTCTTCGACGCCGCGCTGTCGCGCAGCAAACAGGACAGCGAGTATCTTCAGCATCCCCCAATCGGTTCCCTCTCCTACGGGAGAGGGCTAGGGTGAGGGTTGCTCTTAGATAAAGATCAAAAGATCGCGAGCAAGCTCGCCCCTACAAAGCCTTTAAAATCAATCACTTATTTTATGTTTGATAAGAGCGAGCTTGCCTCGCGATCTTTTGATCTTGATCTGGCTGTTGATCCAGGAGGCCCCGTTAAATCACGCTGGCCGAACGCAGGTTTTATCTACCCAGATCAAGAGCCCCCTCACCCTGGCCCTCTCCCGAAGGAGAGGGAACTGATTGGGGGAGGCTGAAGATTATCGGTGGCCTGTTTACTGCGCGACAGCGTGGTGTCGAAGACGAAGCTGCAGCTACAGCAAGAGCCCCTTCAATACCGTTTCAAGCTCAACCTGCCCTTTGCGCGGCGTACCGGCGAATTCGATCCAGCCTTCGTTGAAGCCATCGATCATTTGCATGCGCGGCAACGGGTTGCGCATGCCCTGCTCGATAAACAGCGCCTGCCAGCGATCCCGCGGCACGACCTGCATGCTCACCGGTTTGTCGAGCAAGCGGGCGAAGGTCTCGGCAATCTGGTTCGGGGTAATACGCTGCGCGCCTTCCAGTTCAACCATGCGCTGCCCTTGCCAGGTTTCCTGCAACAACTCGGCAGCCACCCGCCCCACGTCTGCCGTGGCAATCATGGGCACCGGCTTGTCCAGCGGCTGCAAAAAGCTCGGGATCACCCCGCTCTCAATCGCCGGGGCAACATCCCACAAGGCGTTTTCCATAAACCAGCCGGGGCGTAGAAACGTCATCGGCATGGCCAGCGACCCCAAGGCCTGTTCAAGCAGTTGCAACTGGTTCAGCAGGTTGGGTTGTATGGCCTGAGCACCGATGGTTGACAGGCAAACCACCTTGCCCGGCCGCGCGCATTGCAATGCCTGGCGAATGTTGTCGACCAACACCCGCGCCTCAGGGAACCCCGGCGAAGGATCGAAGTTGGACGGCAACATGATGAACACCCCGTCGACACCGCTAAACGCCTGCGCCATGGCCTGGGCATCGTCGACTTCTGCCAGTGCCACCTCACACCCCAGTTGCGCCCAAGGCAGCGCTTTCTCGGCACTGCGTACCACCGCCCGCACCGGCTGTCCGGCACCGAGCAATGCCCGCGCGACAGCGCCACCCACTTTTCCGGTAATGCCTGTGACTGCGTACATATGCTTCTCTCCTCAACTCAAACAACGGCTGTTGTGTTGGCAGAAATTATCCAGCGCAGGCACATGATTCTTCGATAGCATCAGTGTCATTGCATACGTGACAGGTAATCACCAATGAGCTTTGACCCGGGTTTGGCCAGCGGCATGGGCGTGTTGAGCGCGGTGGTCGACAGCGGCAGTTTTGCCAAGGCCGCCGACCGGCTGGACATCACGCCCTCGGGCGTAAGCCGGGCGATTTCGCGGTTGGAAAAACGCTTGGGCATTCGCCTGTTCGATCGCACCACGCGCTCGGTGCAATTGACCGATGAAGGGCGGCGCTTTTATCAGGAAGTCGCCCCGCTGCTGGCCGGGCTTGAAGACGCAGCCAACTCGGCGGCAGACAGCGCGCTGGCCGTGCGCGGGCGCTTGCGGGTCAATATCGACCCGTATTTCTCAAGGCTGGTACTGGGCCCGGTATTGGGCGAGTTCATGCGCCGCCACCCGCAATTGCAGCTGGACTTGCACACCAAAGACCAACTGGGCGATCTGGTGGCTGACGGCTTTGATCTGGCCATTCGCTTTGGCCACCCGCAGTCGTCTTCGCTGGTGGCGCGCAAGCTGATGGAAGTACGCGTACTGACCGTCGCCGCACCCGCGTATTTCCAGCGTTACGGGCGCCCTGCCAGGCCGCAGGACCTTGAACACGGCCAGCACGTGTGCATCGACTTTCGCGACACACAGACCGGGCGGCCGTTTGCGTGGGAGTTTCATCGCGACGGGCACATACTCATCGTGCCCACTAATGGCCGGTTGATCATCAATGACGCCAGCACCTTGTACAGCGTGTGCGAGCACGGCCACGCGGTGGCGCAAATGCTCGACTTGGGGCTGGCGCCCGCGCTCAAGGACGGTCGCCTGGTGGACGTGTTCCCGGACTGGCCCGATGAGCGTTTTCCGCTGTACGCGTTCTACCCGTCGCGGCATTTACCGGCGGCTAAAGTGCGGGCGTTTCTGGAGTTTGTGCAGGGGTTGTGTTGAGTTCCCGTCACAGGCAGTGACCATGACTTACCTGTCAGTTCTGCTAGTAGACAACGCCATTCATACAACCGATTCTGCGAACTTGAACTGACCTGACAGGAGTTCCAGACATGGCCGCTATGTATCGTTATGATCCGCTGGATCGATTGATGAGTTGTTTGTCAGACACGCAAGCCAGCGGACAACGCTTTTATTGCGCCAATAAACTTGTGACAGACATTCAAGGACCGGCCAGTTATTCGCTGTTCCAATACGACAAAAATAGCTTGGCACAGTTTCGCCAGCAAGGACCTCAACGGGAAAACATTCTATTAGCCAATGACCCACAAGGTTCGGTGATTCAAGCAATAACAGAAACGCAGTTTAATACCCTTACTTATACCCTTTACGGATATCAGTCCGATCACAGCGGGTTCGTCAGTCTATTAGGTTTTAATGGCGAGCGTTGCGAGTCGTTGACCGGACATTATTTATTGGGCAATGGCACTCGCGCATTCAATCCCGTACTGATGAGATTCAATATCCCTGACCCCATGAGCCCCTTTGAGGGCGGAGGCATAAATGCTTATGCCTATTGTAAAAACGACCCCATTAACTGGAGTGACCCGTCGGGCAATATTCCCATAAAGAAAATAGCTTCCTTAGTCGTAAAAACACCAATCGTCAGACCTCAGGGGAATGTATTTACACGCACACGGAAAGCACTGCTAAACCGCCAATATCAACATATTAAAGAATTTGATTATACCCTCGCCGTTGAAGCTGAAAAACGGGGTGAATTTATAGATCGTGTCTCGGTCTATGAGACACCCTCATCTACCGCTAACATTAATAACGCTTATGAGCTTGCTCGACAAACTTATGCCTTTAAAGTAGCACCCTCAGCAAAAATGGCTCCACAATATATTGACGGCCCTGCCGGCCACCTCCCTGCAGTCGACACCTCTGCATTTGACGCAGCACATATTTATTTCAAAGCCCAACACGAAGAATTATTAAACATACCCAGCGCACAAAGAACCACGCATCAAGCAAATACAGTTAACTCACTCAAAAAAAACATATCCAGTAACAAAAAAAACCGACTTATCTATATTCACAAATCACTAAATAACATCCGAAACGCTTAAATATTTACTTTAAAAAAACAATTCACGGCAGTGCAAGAGAAGTCAAATTTCAACCCTTGTGCATCTTGCTCATCAACTCGGCCTCGGCCTGGGTCAGGCCGCAGGACTGGGTCAGTTCGTCGACGCTGGCGCCCATGCCGACCAGACGCGCGGCCTGGTCGAAGGACAGGCTGGTGGGGTCGCGCTGCTCAAGGCGGGTGAGTTTTTCTGGCAAGGGGGCCACCACCGAGCGCATTTCGTGCAGCTCTTCGCCCATTTGCACATTGCCGTTCTGGTAGGTGTCCAGGCGGCGGCTGAGTTCCTTGAGGCGGCGGTCGCGGCGGGCGTCGGCCTCGGCCTGCTGCACGGCGGCCACGCGCTGTTTGCGCACATAGAGCACAAACGCACACAGGCTCGCGGCCCACAGCAGGGCCAGCACGATTACCGCCACCTCAAGTATCAATCAGATGTTCTCCAAGTCTGACCACTCTTCTTCGGTCATCATTTTGTCCAGCTCAACCAGAATCAGCAACTCGCCGTTCTTGTTGCACACGCCTTGAATGAACTTGGCCGACTCGTCGTTGCCCACGTTCGGCGCCGTTTCGATTTCAGACTGACGCAGATACACCACTTCCGCCACGCTGTCGACCAGAATGCCCACCACTTGCCGGTCGGCTTCGATGATGACGATGCGTGAGTTGTCGGTGATGTCAGCGTTGTACAAACCAAAACGCTGGCGGGTGTCGATGACGGTCACCACATTGCCGCGCAGGTTGATGATGCCCAGCACGTAGGCTGGCGCACCCGGCACCGGGGCAATTTCGGTATAGCGCAGCACTTCCTGCACCTGCATGACGTTGATGCCGTAGGTCTCGTTGTCCAGCTTGAAAGTGACCCATTGCAGAATCGGATCCTCGGAACCTTTTGCGGCTGTGTTCTGCATACCCCAAACCCCTGACTAAAAACCTTAATTGTCTAACCGCGCTCAAGCGCGGTCGTTTATGTGTCTGCCTGATGGCGGGTCGCGCCGCTGGCGATCAAGTCGGCAAGTTCTGCCACGTCCAGCAACGCGCACATGTGTTCGATCACGGTGCCCGCCAACCACGGGCGTTGCCCGCGCTGCGAACGCCATTTGATCTGGTTGGGGTCCAGGCGCAATGAACGGCTGACCTGATGCACCGCCAGCCCCCATTCATAGCCCTGAACCGAAATAACGTATTGCAGCCCTTCACGAAAATCGTCGCGGTAACGCTCCGGCATCACCCAGCGCGCCGTGTCGAGCACGTTGAGCTTGCCGCTCTGGCTCGGCAGAATCCCCAAGAACCAGTCAGGCTGACCAAACAGCGGGGTCAACTCGCGATTGTGCAACGCGTAAATCGACCCCAGGCACACCAGCGGCACCGCCAGGGTCAGCCCTGCGACATCAAACAGCAGGCATTCAAACGCCTCGCTGGCCCACGCCGGGCGACCATCGTCCTGTACCGGCAAGCGGGTGTCGGTTGCGTTCGGCCGTTGCACGTCGAGCAGCGGCGGCGCCAGTAAGTCGGCATTCGGCAACACCTCTGACAGCGGCACCGGCACCGCCAGTTCCTGCACAGGCTCCGGGGGCGTCAGGCGGGCATCACGGACTTGCTCTTCCAGCACCGCAGCGGCGAATTCGTCCAGCGCCTCGGGCTCGGCCGTCAGTACAGGCTCCGGCGCTTGCAGTGCCTCTTCGGTTGCATCAAACAGCAAGTTGTCCAGGTAAGCCTGCAAGGCCACTTGCGGGCTTGTAGACAGCGCGACCGGTTGCTTCATCAGGTGCCTCACTCAACCTTGGCGCGACCATGGCCTCTAAGGGTTATCGGCCACGCCATGCAGATACTTGAATGCACGCCCAGCTCACACCGGCTGCGGTGTGAGTTGCTGGGTCAACATGTGTTTGAGCAACGCGCGATACGCAATCGCACCCCGGCTTTTGCCGTCGAACTGCGAGGGCGTGAGCCCTGCCCGGCTGGCGTCACGCAAACGCGTGTCGACCGGGATAAAGCCCTGCCACAGTGTTTCGGGGTGTGAGTCACGCAGTACCCGCAAAGTGCTCATAGAGGCCTGGGTGCGGCGGTCAAACAGGGTCGGCACGATGCAGAACGGCAACGCCTGTTTGCGCGAGCGATTGATCATCGCCAGGGTGTTGACCATGCGCTCCAGGCCCATCAGGGCCAAGTGCTCGGTTTGCACCGGGATGATCAACTGCTGGCTGGCCGCCAATGCATTGACCATCAGCACGCCGAGCAAGGGCGGGCTGTCGATGATCGCGTAGTCGTAGTCCTGCCACAATTGCGCCAGGGCACGGGCGATCACCAGGCCCAGGCCACTCTGGCCCGGCGATTGGCGTTCAAGCGTGGCCAGCGCGGTGCTAGCCGGCAACAAGGCAATCTGCTCGTTGCTGGTGGGCAACAGCAACTGCGCGGTCAGGCCGTCGGGCACCTGCCCCTTGTGCAAGAACAGGTCGTAATTGCTGTGCTCAAGGGCGTCCGGGTCATAACCGAAATAACTGGTCATGGAGCCATGCGGGTCGAGGTCGACCACGACCACGCGCTTGCCCGCCTCAGCCAGCAAACCCGCCAGGGCGATGGAGGTGGTGGTCTTGCCGACCCCACCTTTTTGATTAGCTACAGTCCAGACTCTCATTCAGTTATTCCTCCCGGTTGCACGCGTGCCGACCGAGAATTGCCATGCACTTATAGGGACGGTGACGGGGAATTGACGGCATTCCCTCGAACCAGCGGCGTTGATCGTGGCGGTGCAGTTTGTGTGCCAGCACGCTTCAAGGCGGCATCTGGCGTGACGTTGGCGGCGCCGCTGCTGGTCAAACTGCGACGCACTTCCAGGTTACGTGACACCACGAGCACCACGCGACGGTTGAGCGCACGCCCTTCAGGCGTTGCGTTATTGGCCACCGGCTGAAACTCGGCATAGCCCACCGACGCCATGCGCCCCGGGTCTACGCCTTGCATAGCCAGCATGCGCACAATGCTCGCCGAGCGCGCTGACGACAGTTCCCAGTTGGTGGGATATTGCGCGGTGCGTATCGGCAGGTTATCGGTAAAGCCTTCGACGTGAATCGGGTTATCGAAAGGTTTGAGGATCGCCGCCACCTTGTCGATGATGCTGAACGCCAGGTCATTGGGCATCGCATCGCCACTGCCAAACAGCAGGCTGGAGTTGAGTTCGATCTCGACCCACAGTTCGTTGCCACGCACGGTGAGTTGGTGCGAGGCAATCAAGTCCCCAAAGGCCTGGGTGATGTCATTGGCGATGGTTTTCAGCGGATCGTCCTGGGCCTGGCCCAACCCCGCGTCAGTGTTTTCGCTGTCTTTGATCAGCGGCTCGGCCGGTTTGGTGGTCAGTGGGCGCTCTTCGCCCACCGGGATCGGCTTGACGCTGCGCTCGGTGTCATTGAACACGCCCACCAGCGCCTGCGAGATCACTTTGTACTTGCCTTCGTTAATCGACGAGATCGAGTACATCACCACAAAAAAGGCAAACAGCAAGGTGATGAAGTCTGCGTAGGACACCAGCCAGCGTTCATGATTGACGTGCTCTTCAGCAGCGCGGCGGCGTCGGCTCATCGTTACCCCGTAAACCCTTGGAGTTTGAGTTCAATGGCCCGCGGGTTCTCGCCCTCGGCAATCGACAGGATGCCTTCGAGCAACATCTCGCGGTACAGCGACTGGCGCAACGCAATGGCCTTGAGCTTGCTGGCAATGGGCAGCAACACCAGGTTGGCGCTGGCCACCCCGTAAATGGTCGCCACAAACGCCACGGCAATGCCGCTGCCCAACTGCGTCGGGTCGGCCAGGTTGCCCATCACATGGATCAAGCCCATCACCGCACCAATGATGCCGATGGTCGGGGCATAACCGCCCATGCACTCAAACACTTTGGCGGCCTCAATGTCGCGGGTTTCCTGGGTCATGTAGTCGACCTCCAGCACACTGCGAATGGCTTCGGGTTCTACCCCGTCCACCAGCAGTTGCAGGCCCTTGCGCGAGTAGCTGTCGGGCTCGGAGTCGGCCATGCCTTCAAGGCCCAGCAAGCCTTCCTTGCGCGCCGTGAGGCTCCAGTTGACGACGCGGTTGATGCCGCCCGCCATGTCGATCTGCGGCGGGAAGAAAATCCAGCCCACGGTCTGGATCGCCCGCTTGAAGGCGCTCATGGGCGACTGCAACAGTGCGGCGCCAATGGTGCCGCCCAAAACGATGAGTGCCGCCGGGCCATTGGCCAGCGCGCCCAAGTGCCCGCCTTCGAGGTAATTGCCGCCGATAATCGCGACAAAGGCCATGATGATGCCGATCAGGCTGAGCACGTCCATCAGTGACACGCCTCAACCAAGTGGCGGCCCATGTCATCAAGGCTGTACACCGCGTCAGCGAGGTTGGCCTTAACGATGGCCATAGGCATGCCGTAAATCACACAGCTGGCTTCGTCTTGCGCCCACACCTGGCTACCGCCCTGCTTGAGCAAGCGTGCGCCTTCACGGCCGTCCGCGCCCATGCCGGTCAAGACCACCGCCAAAACTTTGTCACCGTAGGTCTTGGCCGCCGAGCCAAAGGTGATGTCGACACTGGGCTTGTAGTTCAGGCGCTCATCGCCCGGCAGAATCCGTACCGTGCCACGCCCGTCGATCATCATTTGTTTGCCACCCGGTGCCAGCAAGGCCAGCCCGGGACGCAAGATATCGCCGTCTTCGGCTTCCTTGACGCTGATGCGGCACAGTTTGTCCAAACGCTCGGCAAAGGCTTTGGTGAACGCCGCTGGCATGTGCTGCACCAGCACAATGGGCGCCGGGAAATTGCCCGGCAACTGGGTCAAAACCCGCTGCAACGCCACCGGGCCACCCGTCGACGTGCCAATGGCCACCAGCTTGTAAGGCTTGCGCTTGGGTGCAGGCGAATGCGCGGCCGGGGCTGGCGCCGCACGGCTGGCAATCGGTGTGGTGCGGGTCGGTGCGGGTGCAGGCGTGGGCGCCCCACCTAGCGGCGCACGGCTCACAGGTGCCGGTGCGACAACGGGCGGCGGCGCGCTGTAACTGGACAGGCGCCGGTTACTGCGCGAAATGGTATGGACCTTTTCACACAGCAGCTGTTTGACCTTGTCGGGGTTGCGCGAGATGTCTTCGAAATTCTTCGGCAGGAAGTCCACGGCCCCGGCGTCCAGCGCATCGAGAGTCACGCGCGCGCCTTCATGGGTCAGCGACGAGAACATCAAGACCGGCGTCGGGCAGCGTTGCATGATGTGGCGCACCGCCGTGATGCCGTCCATCATCGGCATTTCGTAGTCCATGGTGATCACGTCGGGCTTGAGCGCCAACGCCTGATCAATTGCTTCCTTGCCATTGGTGGCGGTGCCGATCACTTTAATCGTCGGGTCAGCCGACAGAATTTCCGACACACGACGGCGGAAAAACCCAGAATCGTCCACCACCAGGACCTTGACTACCATAAACACTCCGTTAGGCGGCAGGGCACGCTGGCGCCCCCTGCTACGAGAATCAAATACGCCGCGAGGCGTAGTGCTTGAGCATGCTCGGCACATCCAGGATCAAGGCAATGCGACCGTCACCGGTAATGGTGGCGCCCGACATGCCCGGCGTGCCCTGAAGCATTTTGCCCAACGGTTTGATCACCACTTCTTCCTGGCCGACCAGTTGATCGACAACAAAGCCGATGCGCTGGGTGCCAATCGAGATAATCACCACATGCCCTTCGCGTTGCTCTTCATGGGCGGCCGAGGCCACCAGCCAGCGCTTGAGGTAGAACAGCGGCAACGCTTTATCGCGCACGATCACCACTTCCTGGCCGTCGACCACGTTGGTGCGTGACAGGTCCAGGTGGAAAATTTCGTTGACGTTGACCAGCGGGAAGGCAAACGCCTGATTGCCCAGCATGACCATCAGGGTCGGCATGATCGCCAGGGTCAGCGGCACCTTGATGACGATTTTTGAGCCCTTGCCCAAGGTCGACTCAATGGCCAGCGAGCCATTGAGCTGGGCGATCTTGGTTTTCACCACGTCCATGCCCACGCCACGGCCCGACACGTCAGAAATCTCGGTCTTGGTCGAAAAGCCCGGGGCAAAGATCAGGTTGTAGCAGTCGTTTTCGCTCAGACGATCGGCGGCGTCTTTGTCCATCAGGCCTTTTTTGACGGCAATGGCGCGCAGCACATTGGCGTCCATGCCTTTGCCGTCGTCAGAGATCGACAGCAAGATATGGTCGCCTTCCTGTTCGGCCGACAGCACCACCCGCCCGCACCGCGACTTGCCCGCCGCTTCACGCTCTTCGGGGGTTTCACAGCCGTGGTCAACCGCGTTGCGCACCAAGTGCACCAACGGGTCGGCCAGCGCCTCCACGAGATTTTTGTCGAGGTCGGTGTCTTCACCCACCAGTTCCAGGCTGATTTCTTTTTTCAGCTGGCGGGCCAAATCGCGAACCAGACGCGGGAAGCGGCCGAAGACTTTCTTGATCGGCTGCATGCGGGTCTTCATGACCGAGGTTTGCAGATCCGCGGTAACCACGTCGAGGTTGGACAGCGCCTTGGCCATGGCCTCGTCATGAATGTTCAGGCCCAGGCGCACCAGGCGGTTACGCACCAGCACCAGCTCGCCGACCATGTTCATGATCTCGTCGAGCCGCGCAGTGTCTACCCGCACCGTGGTTTCGGCTTCGCTGGCCACCGGTTTTTCCTGCGGTGCCGGTGCTGCCTTGGCAGGTGCCGGGCGTGGGGCGGCAGGCTTGGCTTCGGGCTTGGCTTGGACCTTGCTGGCGACTGGCGCTGCAACCGCACTGACGGTAGCGGCGACCGCTGGGCTTTCGGCCGAAAACTGGCCTTTGCCATGTAGCTCGTCGAGCAGGGCTTCAAATTCTTGATCGGTGATGTGGGCTGCCGGCGTGTCCGCAACGGGTTCAGCCGCAACGTCAGCAGGGGCAGTAGCGACAGCCTCAAGGGCGTCTGCGCTGAACGAGCCCTTGCCGTGCAACTGGTCCAGCAGCGCTTCGAATTCATCGTCAGTGATTTCATTGCTGGCCGCAGCAGACGTTGCCGCAGCTGTAGCGGCTGCGGGCGTGGCCACGGCGTTCGCAGAGAACTTGCCTTTGCCGTGCAACTGATCGAGCAAGGACTCGAACTCGGCGTCGCTGATTTCGTCGCTCAGGGTCGCGTCGTCAGAGGCCTGTTCGCCAAGCGCCGCATCAGCCTTGACCGCATTCAGCGAGTCGAGCAGTTGTTCAAATTCGTTATCGGTAATGTCGCCGGTGCTGTCGTTAGACACGGCCTCGACCACCACAGCAGCCGCTTCGACCGCTGCCGGGGCAGCAGCAGGCTCGGCCAAACGCGCCAGCGCGGCCAGCAACTCAGGGCTGGCGGCGGTGATCGGGCTGCGCTCGCGCACTTGGGCAAACATCCCGTTGACGGCGTCCAGAGCTTCAAGCACCACGTCCATCAATTCCGCGTCGACGCTGCGCTCACCCTTGCGCAGGATGTCGAACACGTTCTCGGCGATGTGGCAGCACTCCACCAACTCATTGAGCTGCAGGAAGCCGGCGCCTCCTTTTACAGTGTGAAAACCGCGAAAAATAGCATTGAGCAAGTCTGCATCATCCGGTCGGCTTTCCAGCTCGACCAGTTGTTCGGACAGCAACTCTAAAATTTCGCCGGCCTCAACCAAAAAATCCTGAAGGATTTCTTCATCGGCGCCGAAGCTCATGTGTGTGCTCCTTGAAGGAGGACCTTTCAGCGCCGGACAACAGCGCCCGCACGCCTACTCAAGACCTAGAAACCTAAACTGGACAGCAAATCGTCTACATCATCCTGGCCGGATACGACGTCACTACGCTTATCGGCATGAATCTGCGGACCTTCACCCTTCGTCAGGTTTTTTTGCGAATTATTTTCAGCACGCAGCGCTTCGTGGTCATGTTCGATCCCGGCAAAGCGATCGACCTGGCTGGCCATGAGCACCAACTTGAGCAAGTTCTGCTCGACGTCGGTAACCAACTGCGTGACCCGCTTGATCACCTGACCGGTGAGGTCCTGGTAATCCTGGGCCAGCAGAATGTCAGTCAGGTTACTGGAGACGATCTGCTGCTCGGCTTCGCTGCGCGTCAAAAAACTGTCTACCCGACGTGCCAGCTCGCGGAACTCTTGCGCACCGACTTCGCGGCGCATAAAACGCCCCCAGTCCGCGCTCAAAGCCTTGGCTTCCTGGCCAAGGCCATTGACCAGCGGCGTGCAGTTCTCGACCAGATCCATGGTCCGGTTAGCGGCGGCTTCCGTCAGCTTCACAACATAAGCCAAGCGCTCGGTCGCATCCGTGATCTGCGACACTTCTTCGGCGCGCGGCATGGTCGGATCAATGTGAAAATCGACAATCGCGCTGTGCAATTCACGCGTCAGCTTGCCGACTTCACGATAAAGGCCACGATCGCGGGTCTGGTTCAGTTCATGAATCAGCTGTACTGCGTCGCCGAACTGGCCTTTTTCAAGGCTTTCAACCAGCTCTTGAGCATGTTTTTTCAGGGTCGATTCAAACTCGCCCACTGTTGATTCCTGCCGCTCCATAGTGCCCCCCGGGGAACCGTTCAACCGATGCGTTCAAAGATCTTTTCGATCTTGTCCTTGAGGGCGATGGCGGTGAATGGCTTGACCACATAACCGTTTACACCGGCTTGGGCAGCCTCGATGATCTGCTCGCGCTTGGCTTCGGCGGTGACCATCAAGACCGGCAAGTGCTTGAGTTTTTCGTCGGCACGCACATGGCGCAGCAAGTCGATACCGGTCATGCCCGGCATGTTCCAGTCGGTGACCAGAAAGTCGATATGCCCCAGATTGAGGATTGGAATCGCCGTGGTGCCGTCGTCGGCCTCGACCGTGTTGGTGAACCCCAGGTCACGCAACAGGTTTTTAATGATCCGCCTCATCGTTGAAAAGTCATCAACGATGAGGATTTTCATGTCTTTGTTCAAGTCGACCTCCAGCAGTCTTAAACGCGATCACAACCGGACCGCGCCATTCAATCAATTCGGTGCATTAACAATCGATAACCCCGTAGTCGCTGCCGCAGGCTGCGATGGGTTGCGCAGCGACCCTGCCTCGTAGAAGCGAAGGTCCTTCGGCCCTTATCGCAGCCTGCGGCAGCGACTACAGGATTTGCGTACGCCTTAATGCGCTCGCCACTGCCCCAGGCGTGCGCGCAAACGGGCGGCACACTGGCTGTGCAACTGGCTGACACGCGACTCGCTGACCCCCAGCACCTCACCGATTTCCTTGAGGTTGAGCTCTTCGTCGTAGTACAGCGCCAACACCAGCCGCTCACGTTCGGGCAACAAGCTGATGGCCTCGGCCAACGCGGCCTGAAAGCGCTCGTCTTCAAGGTCTCGCGACGGCTCAAGGTGTGCGCTGGCGCCATCTTCATGCAGCCCCTCGTGCTCGCCGTCCTGCAACAGGTCGTCGAAGCTGAACAGACGACTGCCCAGGGTGTCGTTCAAGATGGCGTAATAATCATCAAGGCTTAACTGGAGTTCGGCCGCAACCTCGTGATCTTTAGCGTCACAGCCGGTTTTTGCTTCAATAACGCGAATTGCGTCACTGACCATGCGCGTATTGCGGTGCACCGAGCGTGGCGCCCAGTCACCCTTGCGCACTTCATCGAGCATGGCACCGCGAATGCGAATGCCGGCGTAGGTCTCAAAACTCGCGCCCTTGGTGGCGTCGTACTTGCTCGAGACCTCGAGCAGGCCGATCATCCCGGCCTGAATCAGGTCGTCCACTTGCACGCTGGCAGGCAAACGCGCCAACAGGTGATAAGCGATGCGTTTGACCAACGGCGCATAGCGCTCGATCAGCTCATATTGGCTGTCACGTGACGGCTTGCTGTACATGCGATAGCCGCTGGCAGTCATCAGACTCGTCCTCCACCTGCTTGCTGTACCAAACGTTCGACAAAGAACTCCAGGTGGCCACGGGGGTTAGCCGGCAACGGCCAGGTATCGACCTTTTGCGCGATAGCCTTGAACGCCAGGGAGCACTTGGAACGCGGGAATGCTTCGTACACGGCGCGCTGCTTTTGCACGGCCTTGCGCACGCACTCGTCGTACGGCACGGCGCCCACATATTGCAGGGCAACGTCAAGAAAACGGTCGGTCACTTTGGTCAGCTTGGCGAACAGGTTGCGCCCTTCTTGCGGGCTCTGGACCATGTTCGCCAACACCCGAAAACGGTTCATGCCGTAGTCGCGGTTAAGCAGTTTGATCAACGCGTAGGCGTCGGTGATAGAGGTCGGCTCGTCACACACCACCAGCAAAACCTCTTGGGCGGCACGGACAAAACTGACCACCGACTCACCGATCCCGGCGGCGGTATCAATCACCAGCACATCGAGGTTGTCGCTCAGGTCGCTGAACGCCTGGATCAGACCGGCGTGTTGCGCAGGGCTCAACTGCACCATGCTCTGGGCGCCAGACGCGGCGGGCACGATACGAATCCCGCCGGGGCCCAGGAGCAATACATCACGCAGCTCGCAGCGACCCTCGACCACATCGGCCAGGGTAAATTTCGGTGTCAGCCCCAACAGGACATCAACATTCGCCAACCCGAGGTCGGCGTCCATCAACATGACGCGCCTGCCCAGTTCGGCCAGCGCGATGGACAAATTGACTGACACGTTAGTTTTACCGACGCCACCCTTGCCGCCGGTCACTGCGATCACCTGTACGGGATGCATGCTGCCCATGATCTTTTTTTACCTTGTCTTACTTAGACGCGGCTACAGAGAGTGCTGCGTGTTCCCCCAGGAACAACACTGTGCAGACCTTCAATGTAGGTACATTGCAACGTTTTCATCTTTACCCTAGCCAACCCGTTTGGGCGGGCTGTGGTAAATGTCAGCGAACATATCGGCCATGGCTTCTTCGCTGGGTTCTTCCTGCATTTGCACACTCACCGCCCGGCTCACCAATTGGTGGCGGCGCGGCAAGTGCAGATCGTCCGGGATCCGCGGACCGTCCGTGAGGTACGCCACGGGCAGGTCATTGCTGATCGCCAAACTCAGTACTTCGCCAAGGCTGGCGGTTTCATCCAGCTTGGTCAGAATGCAACCGGCCAGCCCGCAGCGCTTGTAGCTCAGGTACGCGGCCGACAGCACCTGCTTCTGGCTGGTGGTGGCGAGGACCAGATAATTGCGCGCCTTGATCCCGCGCCCGGCGAGGCTGTCCAGTTGCAGGCGCAACGCCGGGTCACTGGCTTGCAGCCCGGCGGTGTCGACCAGCACCACGCGCTTGCGCGCCAGCGGCTCGAGGGTTTGGCCCAATGACTGGCCGGGGGCCACGTGGGTCACCGGCACATTGAGAATGCGCCCCAGGGTTTTAAGCTGCTCCTGGGCGCCGATACGAAAGCTGTCCATGCTCACCAATGCAATATTTTGCGCGCCGTACTTGAGCACATAACGTGCCGCCAGCTTGGCCAGCGTTGTGGTTTTACCCATGCCTGCAGGACCGACCATCGCGATCACACCGCCCTCTTCCAGCGGCTCCAGTTCAGGGGTGGTAATCATCCGGGCCAGGTGCGCCAACAACATGCGCCAGGCCTGACGCGGCTCTTCAATCTCGGTCACCTGGGTCAACAAACTGTGGGACAACGGACCGGACAAACCGATGCGCTGCAAACGCCGCCACAAATTGGCTTGCTCAGGCCTTGAGCCTTGCAACTGGTTCCAGGCCAGCGAGCCCAGCTGCACTTCGAGCAACTCGCGCAGGCCGTTCAGCTCATTGCGCATGTCGTCAAACACCCGCTGGTCAATCGATGGCGCCGGTGCAGGCGCAGGCTGTGGCCGCGACGGTTCGTCAAAGCGCGGCTCAATCAACGGCTCGGCAGCGGTCAGCGGCAAGCCGGCAAACAACTGGCGGCTGGCATCCGTGTCGCCTTCTGCGCGCAAGCTCAACTCGGCCTGGGCCGAGACAATCTTGGACTGGGTCTTGCGCAGTTCTTCTTCCAGCTCAACGTTCGGCACCCGAGGTGCCAGCGCGGACAGCTTGTAGTCCAGCGCTGCGGTCAACTCAACACCGCCGGCGATCCGGCGATTGCCAATAATGGCGGCATCCGCGCCCAATTCATCACGAATGAGTTTCATGGCCTGACGCATGTCGGCGGCGAAAAATCGCTTCACTTGCATAGATCAAACCCTCAGCCGTTAGGGCCCACTGTCGCAACGATGGTCACTTGCTTGTTGTCAGGGATTTCCTGGTACGCCAGCACATGCAGGTTGGGCACCGCCAAACGGCCAAACCGCGAAAGCATCGCGCGTACCGGGCCTGCCACCAGCAAGATCACCGGGTTGCCTTGCATCTCCTGACGCTGCGCTGCGTCGATGAGTGAGCGCTGGAGTTTTTCTGCCATGCTTGGCTCCAGCAACACACCGTCTTCCTGGCCTTGTCCGGCCTTCTGCAAACTATTGAGCAATATTTGTTCCAACCTTGGTTCCAAGGTGATCACAGGCAGCTCAGACTCAACGCCGACAATGCTTTGCACGATGGCGCGGGACAAGCCGACGCGCACGGCGGCAACCAAAGCGGCAGTATCTTGACTCTTGTGGGCATTGTTAGCGACGGCTTCGGCAATGCTGCGTATATCGCGCACCGGCACCTGCTCGGCCAGCAGCGCCTGCAACACTTTGAGCAACTGCGACAGGCTCAACACGCCCGGCACCAACTCTTCAGCCAATTTAGGCGACGACTTGGCCAGCAATTGCATCAGTTGCTGCACTTCCTCATGGCCAATCAGCTCATGGGAATGCTTGTACAGAATCTGGTTAAGGTGCGTCGCCACCACCGTACTGGCATCGACCACGGTATAGCCCAGCGATTGAGCCTGGCTACGCTGGCTGACCTCGATCCACACGGCTTCCAGACCAAAGGCCGGGTCTTTGGCGGTGATCCCGTTGAGGGTGCCAAACACCTGGCCGGGGTTGATCGCCAGTTCGCGGTCCGGGTAAATCTCGGCCTCGGCCAGAATCACGCCCATGAGTGTCAGGCGATAAGCGCTCGGCGCCAGGTCGAGGTTGTCGCGAATGTGCACGGTGGGCATCAAAAAGCCCAGGTCCTGGGACAGCTTTTTACGTACACCCTTGATCCGCGCCAGCAATTGCCCGCCCTGGTTGCGGTCTACCAGCGGGATCAGGCGATAGCCCACTTCCAGGCCGATCATGTCGATGGGCGTGACGTCATCCCAGCCCAGCTCTTTGGTCTCTTGGGCGCGAGCGGGCGAAGGCAGCAGCTCTTGCTGGCGCTGCACTTCTTGCAGGGCCTGAACCTTGGCCACGTTTTGTTTTTTCCACATCCAGTAGGCAGCGCCACCGGCCACAGCAGCCAGGCTGAGGAAGGACACGTGAGGCATGCCCGGCACGATCCCCATCACCGCCATCAAACCGGCAGACACCGCCAGCGCCTTGGGCGAGGCGAACATCTGGCGATTGATTTGCTTGCCCATGTCTTCGGAGCCCGAAGCACGGGTCACCATGATCGCGGCGGCGGTCGACAACAGCAGCGACGGCAATTGCGCCACCAGGCCGTCACCGATGGTCAGCAAGGCGTAGACCTTGCCCGCTTCGCTAAAACTCATGCTGTGCTGGAAGATGCCCACGGCCATGCCGCCGATCAAGTTGATAAACAGGATCAACAGACCGGCGATGGCGTCACCGCGCACAAACTTGCTGGCACCGTCCATGGAGCCGTAGAACTCGGCCTCCTGGGCGACTTCTTGACGGCGCAGCTTGGCCTGGTTCTGGTCGATCAGCCCGGCGTTGAGGTCGGCGTCAATCGCCATTTGTTTGCCTGGCATGGCGTCGAGGGTAAAGCGCGCGCTCACTTCGGAGATCCGCCCGGCACCCTTGGTCACCACCACGAAGTTGATAATCATCAAAATCGCGAACACCACCATACCGACCACATAGTTGCCGCCGATTACCACCTCACCGAAGGCCTGGATCACCTTACCGGCAGCAGCGTGGCCTTCCTGGCCATGGAGCATCACCACCCGGGTCGACGCCACGTTCAGCGCCAGGCGCATGAGCGTCGCGACCAGCAAAATGGTGGGGAACACAGCAAAATCCAGCGGGCGCAGCGCGTACACGCACACCAGCAAGACCACAATCGACAGCGCGATGTTGAAGGTAAAAAACACATCCAGCAGAAACGCCGGGATGGGCAACATCATCATTGCCAGCATCACCAGCAGCAACAGCGGCACGCCCAACTGCCCGTGACCCAAACCGGCCAGACCGTTGCGTGCGGTGTTGATTAACTGAGAGCGATCCAATGACATGCCTAAACCTTTAGCAAACTTTTGACGCCAGATGCGTCTGCAAGCCTGCCACTGCAAGAAGCCTTCCAACTTTGGCAAAAGGCCACGTCACAATCAAAAGCCCCTCACCCTAGCCCTCTCCCTGTATGGACCGGGGACATAGCGAACACTTTGTTCGGAGACATAGCGAACAGTTAACGAAGCTTTTTCCCTGATATTACAACCCCGGTCACTCTGTCAATTTGCGCAATACGATGGCTTCCCCAGAAGACATCGTATTGCCCATCTTCAATACCCTCTTGTACACCTACACGCTCGCCTTTAAAGCCTTTACCGAGCCTCCAGGGCTGACCCTGCCAGTAGATCTCACCTTTAGCCTGCACCTTTCGCACATGAAGCTCAGCACCGTACTCGATGGCAGGTAGCACCTCCTGATACTCCCGTGCGCTGGGCGTATAGCGAGACGCTGGTACCTGCATGCCTATGCCACCGTGCGGGCGCTCGTAGTTGTAGATCTTGCGCCATTCATCCAGCGTGAACTGCGCGCTGGGCAGGTCAATCAGACACAAGCCCTTAAAAACCTCCCTGATCATGCTGCGATGCTGTCTTTCCAGCTTGCCCTGCGTTTGAGGGTGGTAGGGGCGTGAGTGGCTCACCCTTACGCCCTGACGCATGATCCAGATTTCCAGCCCTGTATACGCATCAGGCTCGTCGCCCCACGGCGCCCCGTTGTCCATCGTCATGCGCTCAGGTAGCCCGTAATGGCGAAACGCATTGATCAAATGGGCCTGTACGGTACTGCGCTGCTCGTTGCCACAGGCGGCGATAGTTAAAAAGAAACGCGAGTGGTCATCCAGAAGTGTCAATGGATGGCAGCGACCCGTACGCATGGGCACATGGCCTTTAAAGTCCATTTGCCACAGATCATTGGGCTGCTCGTGTTCAAATCTGATGAATGGTTTGACTAGACCTGCATGAGGGTCGATGCGCTCATTACGCTTGAGAATGGCATGAACCGTACTGGCTGCAGGCATGTTGTTGCCGCGCCGCTCAAGGCATCCCTTGATCTTGCGCGCCCCCCAGCCGGTGTGCTCGATATTAAGCGCCAGTATCTGCTTCTCAGACTCGTGAGCAGTTCGATTAGGCGAACTGTGGGGTCGACGGGACCGATTTATCAGCCCGTCTTTACCCTCACATTGGAAACGCTTGAGCCATTTATAAGCAGTGGTGCGGCCGATATTGAAGTGCTCGCACAATGCTTTGATGTTAGCGCCCTCAGCCAAAGCCAAGGCGACGAATTCGAGACGAAGATCCACTGCGGACACCTCTTTCCAGGACACATCACACCTCCTAAGGGGTCAATGTGTCCTATTAAAAGTGTTCGCGATGTCTCCGAACATTGTGTTCGCTATGTCCCCGGTCCATACACTCCCGGAGGGAGAGGGAACTGATTGGGGGATGCTCAAGGCTGTGGCGATCTGAAAGTACAGCGCCGAAATAAAGCCTTACACCGGCCTTAATCGCCAGCCCAGCACGTCGAGTACGTCGCAGCCATCGCGCAGCAATAACACTGCGGTGCTGGCCAGGTGTTTGAGATCAATGGCGTCGGCCTCGGCCAATTCGCGGCTGGCAAAGGTTTCCATCAGTTGGGTGACCGCCAACACACGGGCAGCCGCGTTGGCGTGCAACACATCCAGTGGCGCGTTGCGGTCGATCAATAAGGCGGGAATGGTGCAGTCAATAGCGGTCAGCGGGATGAAAGGTGAATTCGTCATAAGTTAAGTCCAATGGTTAGACGCACTAACGTTATTCATCTTTTCATTCCAAGTCGCCAAACCTGGTCGCCATGAGGGCGAGCGCGGACTATAAGCGTCGGGGTATAACAGCGGCAAGCGCCAACGCTGTACGAAGCTGCCGATAAATCGGCAGGCAAACACAAAAATCTGTAGGAGCGAGCTTGCCTCGCGATCTTTTGATCTGCCTCTGGCGAGGCAAAAAAGTGAGGCTCAGTTCCAGCGCCATTCGCCCAGGTCAATCACCAGGCACGCGCTGCTGTTTGAACCGAACACGACGTCTATCTTGCGGTTGGGCTCATAGCGGTCAGTGCCGCAACCACCAATCAAAATGGCGCCACAACGCCCATCCCGTACATGCGGGTGTTCTTCCCACACCGGCACGCTGTCCAGCTGCAACTGGCGGATAAGTTTGTACAGGATAAAACTGCGCACACAGCGCCCGTTGATGCCTTCAAAGCTCAATGACTTGCGCATAAACGTCAGTATCGAATCACGCTCTTTGTAGCAGCGCTCAACGATCGCGCTGTAGTACTGCTCTCGCCCGCTGCTGTGGGGCACCGTGGGCAAGGAAATGACGGCCAGCAAATTAGTGCCTTCCGTGCTGAAGCCCACGATGTGGCGGTCTTGCAATTGATCCAGCCAGAAAATCGCAAATGTGCCGTCCAGCGCAGGAAACTTCGGGAACAACCCCTCAAGATTAACCTTGGCTTTTTCTCGGGTATCGCTCAACACACAGGTTTTGATAGAGCCATTGGGAATAAGGGTTAACTCGATCGACATCGCGCATCTCCATTGCCTGCACACGAATCAAAAAGCACTCGACGTCTCAAGTTAAGCAGGTTTGCGCAAAGCCTCTACTGTCAGGAGTGACAGTCCGTCTTCAAATTTTCACCGCTTGTCAGCTCTTGGCTTCACATTTAGTCATCGCGGCGTAAATCCGGCGGAATCGGCAGGTCTTTCAGCGGGTCAGGCCGCTTGCCCTTGCCCGCCTGGTGCTGGCGGATCTGGTAGACGTACGCCAGCACCTGCGCCACGGCCAGGTAGAGGCCCGCCGGGATCTCCTGCTCAAGTTCGGTGGAGTGGTAGATCGAGCGCGCCAGCGCCGGGGACTCCAGCAGCAGGATGTTGTGCTTGGCGCCGATTTCTCGAATTTTCAGCGCCAAAAAGTCGCTGCCCTTGGCCAGCAACATCGGCGCCCCGCCCTTTTCGGGGTCGTATTTGAGGGCCACGGCGTAGTGCGTCGGGTTGGTGATGATCACGTCGGCATCGGGGATGGCGCTCATCATGCGGCGCTGGGACATTTCGCGCTGCACCTGGCGAATACGCTGTTTAACTTCGGGTCGCCCTTCTTGGTCCTTGTGTTCGTCGCGCACTTCCTGCTTGGTCATCAGCAGTTTCTTATGGCTTTCCCACAACTGCACTGGTACGTCGACGGCGGCAATCAAGATCAACCCGCAGGCCATCCACAACGCACTCCAGCCCACCACTTGCAGGCTGTGGATCACCGCCAGCTCCAGGGGCTCATGGGCGATGCGCAGCAGGTCGTCGATGTCGGATTTCAACACCAGCAAGGCGACGATCAGGATGATGAAAAACTTGGCCAGCGCCTTGAGCAGTTCCACCAGCGCCTTGGCCGAGAACATGCGCTTAAGCCCCGCCAGCGGGTTCATGCGGCTGAATTTGGGGGCCAGGCTGCCCGCAGCAAATAGCCAGCCACCGAGAGCGATGGGGCCGACGATGGCGGCGATCAATAAGGTGATCAGCACCGGCTGCAAGGCAATCAGGGCGATTTTGCCCGAGTGCAGCAAAAAGGCGGCCATGGAGTCGGTGTTGTACAAGGTCTCGCGGCTGATGCTGAAGTTGTAACGCATCACTTCCATCAGGTCTTCGGCCAGCGCCCCGCCAAAAATCAGCAGCCCGGCCGAGCCCGCGAGCATGATCGCCAAGGTATTGAGTTCTTTAGAGCGCGCGATTTCGCCCTTTTCCCTGGAGTCTTTTTTTCGTTTCTCCGTGGGGTCTTCTGTTTTATCGGCGCCGCTCTCGCTCTCTGCCATGGCTATTTCGCCTGTGCCAGTTCACGTAAAAACTGCAAAGCCTCGGAGGCCAGCGGCTGATACTGGTTGAGAATGTCGGCCATGCTGATCCACAGAATGACCATTCCCAGCACCAGGGTCAGCGGAAAACCGATGGCGAAGATGTTGAGTTGCGGGGCCGCACGGGTCATGACGCCAAACGCGATGTTGACCACCAACAAGGCAGTGATCGCCGGCAGCACCAGCAACAGGGCCGCGCCCAGGACCCAGCCCAGTTTGTTGGCGATTTCCCAGTAATGATTAGTCATCAGCCCGCCGCCAACCGGCAAAGTGGTGAAGCTCTCGGTGAGCACTTCAAACACCACCAAGTGACCGTTCATGGACAAAAACAGCAGGCTCACCAGCATGGTGAAAAACTGCCCGATCACGGCCACGTTGACCCCGTTGGCCGGGTCGACCATGGAGGCGAAGCCCATGCCCATCTGCACCGCGACGATTTGCCCGGCCACCACAAACGCCTGGAAAAACAGCTGCAACGAGAAGCCGAGCAAGGCACCGATAATAATTTGCTCGGCGATCAGCATCAGGCCACTGAGGTCCAGCGGGTTGACGGTGGGCAGCGGCGGCAAGCTGGGCATGATCGCCAGGGTGATCGCCAGGGCCAGAAACAGCTTGATGCGCTTGGGCACCAGCGTGGTACCGATGATCGGCATGGTGGCCAGCACCGCGCCCACCCGAAACAGCGGCAGCATAAAGCTGGCGACCCAGGTACTGATCTGCGCGTCCGTCAGGGCCAGTAGCGACATTTAGCCGATCAACTGCGGAATACTGCCGTACAACTGCAGGATGTATTCCATAAAGGTTTGCACCAACCATGGCCCGGCCACGATCAGGGTGACCAGCATCACCAGCAAACGCGGCAAGAAGCTCAAGGTTTGTTCGTTGATTTGCGTCGCCGCCTGGAACATCGCCACCAGCAAACCCACCAGCAAGCTGGGGATCACCAGCACCGCGACCATCATCGTGGTCAGCCACAACGCATTGCGAAACAGGTCGACTGCGACTTCTGGGGTCATGGGCTCAGACTCCGCCGAAACTGCTGGCCAGGGTGCCGATAATCAGCGCCCAACCGTCCACCAGCACGAACAGCATGATTTTGAACGGCAACGAAATGATCAACGGCGAGAGCATCATCATGCCCATGGCCATCAGCACACTGGCCACTACCAGGTCGATGATCAGGAACGGAATGAAGATCATAAAGCCGATCTGGAACGCGGTTTTAAGCTCGGAAGTGACGAAGGCCGGGACCAGAATGGTCAGCGGCGCCGCGTCGGGCGTCGGGATGTCGGTGCGTTTGGACAAGCGCATAAACAGCTCAAGGTCGCTGGTGCGGGTCTGCGCCAGCATAAAGTCTTTGATCGGGCCTTCTGCCTTGAGGATCGCGTCCTGGGCCGTGAGTTTTTCCGCCAGGTACGGCTGCAGGGCGTCACGGTTCACCTTGTCGAACACCGGCGCCATGATGAACAGGGTCAAAAACAGCGCCATGCCGGTGAGGATCTGGTTGGACGGGGTTTGTTGCAGCCCCAACGCCTGACGCAGAATCGAAAACACGATGATGATCCGCGTAAAGCTGGTCATCAGCATCACGAACGCCGGGATAAAACTCAGGGCGGTCATGATCAGCAAGATTTGCAGGCTGACCGAATACTCCTGCTGCCCGTTGGCGCCGGTGCCCAGGGTGATCGCCGGGATCGACAACGGGTCGGCCGCCAAGGCGACCGGCGCGAGCAAGGCCAACAACAGTGCGACAGCTAAACGCATTACGGCTTGTCCTTTTGCTGGCCGAGGATTTCCATCAGCCGCTTGGCAAATTCAGGCGTGGCCGGTTGCGTGGTGTCCGGCGCTGCAACCGGCTCTTTGAGCACATGCAGCGGGGTGATGCGGCCCGGCGTCAGGCCGAGCAGGATTTGCTCGTTGCCCACTTGCACCAGCACCAACCGGTCACGGGTGCCCAGGGCCCGCGAGCTGATCAGTTCGATGACTTGCCCCTGGCGTGCGCCCCCTTGCTGAACCCGGCGCAGCACCCAGGCCAGGACAAAGATCAGCCCCAGCACCAGCAACAAACCCAGCACCAGTTGCGTCAACTGGCCGCCCAGGCTGCTGGCGGCCACGGGCGCAACGGCGCTCGCGGTGCTGGCCACCGGCTCTGCTGCCAGGGCGCTCAAGGGTAGCGCCAGTAAACCGCCGAGAAACCGCTTCACTTAGCGCAACTTCTTGATGCGTTCGCTTGGGCTGATCACGTCGGTCAGGCGGATGCCAAACTTTTCGTTGACCACCACCACTTCGCCATGGGCAATCAGCGTGCCGTTGACCAGCACGTCCAGCGGCTCACCGGCCAGGCGATCGAGTTCGATGACCGAGCCCTGGTTGAGTTGCAGCAGGTTACGAATGTTGATGTCGGTGCTGCCCACTTCCATGGAAATCGACACTGGAATATCCAGAATCACATCCAGGTTGGGACCGTCCAGCGACACCGGGTCGTTGTTGCGCGGCACGCTGCCGAACTCTTCCATGGGCAAGCGGTTGGACGCCGGTTTTTGCGCGGCGTCAGCGGCCAGCAGCGCGTCGATATCGGCCTGGCCAACATCGCCGGTTTCTTCCAGCGCGGCGGCCCATTCATCGGCCAGCGCCTGGTCGGCGGCGCTTGTATCGTTTTCGTTAGCCATCAGGTGTCCTCACTGAGCAATTGGGGGAGTTCGGTGTTTAACGCCGAACGATGGGTTCAAGCACTTGCAAGGCCAGATTGCCTTTGTGCGAACCCAGTTTGACCTTGAACGTGGGCACGCCATTGGCGCGCATCACCAGTTCGTCCTGCAATTCGATCGGGATCACGTCCCCCGGCGCCATGTGCAAAATGTCGCGCAGGCGCAGTTGGCGGCGGGCCACGGTGGCGCTCAGCGGTACGCTGACGTCCAGCACGTCTTCGCGCAGGGCTTTGCTCCAGCGTTCGTCCTGGTCGTCGAGGTCTGACTGAAAGCCCGCATCGAGCATTTCGCGCACCGGTTCGATCATCGAGTACGGCATGGTCACGTGCAGGTCGCCGCCACCGCCATCGAGTTCGATGTGGAAGGTCGACACCACAATCGCTTCGCTGGGGCCGACGATGTTGGCCATGGCCGGGTTCACTTCCGAGTTGATGTACTCGAAATTGACTTCCATGATCGCCTGCCATGCTTCTTTCAAGTCGACGAAAGCCTGCTCCAGCACCATGCGCACGACGCGCAATTCGGTGGGGGTGAATTCGCGGCCTTCGATTTTGGCGTGACGGCCGTCGCCACCAAAAAAGTTGTCCACCAGCTTGAACACCAGCTTGGCGTCGAGGATGAACAGCGCGGTGCCGCGCAACGGCTTGATCTTGACCAGGTTGAGGCTGGTGGGCACGTACAGCGAGTGCACGTATTCACCGAACTTCATCACCTGCACACCGCCCACCGCCACGTCTGCCGAGCGGCGCAGCATGTTGAACATGCTGATGCGGGTATAGCGGGCGAAACGCTCGTTGATCATTTCCAGGGTCGGCATGCGACCCCGGACAATCCGGTCCTGACTGGTCAGGTCGTAACTTTTGACGCTGCCGGGTTCGGCAGCCGCCTCGGCCTGTACCAGACCGTCATCGACACCATGCAACAGCGCGTCAATCTCATCCTGGGACAGCAGGTCTTGCACGGCCATGTCGTGTCCTACTGCAATACAAAGTTAGTAAAGAGGGCCTGATCAATAACCACTTTGCCGAGTTCTTTTTGCGCCACTTCCTGCACGCTGGCAGTGGCTTTCTGACGCAACATTTCCTGCCCCACCGGAGTGGCGAGGCTGTCAAAGGTCTGTCCGGAGAACAGCATGACCAGGTTGTTGCGGATCACCGGCATATGCACCTTGAGCGCATTGAGGTCATTTTGCTCCCGCGCCTGCAAGGTGATGCTCACTTGCAGATAGCGCTGGCGGCCGTTGTCATTGAGGTTGACCACAAAAGCGGGTGGCAGCGGCTCGTAGATGGCCGGGCGCTTGATGTTGGCGTCCACCACAGGCGGCGCGGCGCTTTTCTCGCCGCTCATGAAAAACCAGGTGGCCCCCACCGACAGGCCGATGGCCAGCAACAGCGCCACGACCACCAGAATAATCAGCTTGAGTTTGCCTTTATCGGCGGGGTCTTTCGGTGCGTCGGTCGTCGCCATGCCAATAATCCGTCACTTTTGGGTTTTCACAGGTACATGACTAGGCAGAGCAAGTGTTATGCCAGAACTGGAGGGGGCATAACACTTGTAGTCGCTGCCGAGGCACGAGGCTGCGTGCGGGCCGCAGGACCGCCACTTAGGGGTGCTTACAGCCCATCGCAGCCTCGTGCCCCGGCAGCGACTACAAGGCCATTTGGGGTTCAGGCGTAGTAGTCCACGGCGCTGGTGCCCAGCACGATGCTGGGGGCGACGGGTTCGGCGGCGGCTAACGGCGTGTCGTCGTCAAGGCGCGCGCCACTGGCCCGGGAGCGCTGCTGGCCTTGTTGCTCCTGGCCTTGGCCCTGCCAATTGCGCGATTGGTCCGACACATTGACGTCGACCTGGCCCATGCCCTGCTGGGCGAGCATGTCGCGCAGGCGGTGCATCTGGCTGTCCAGCGCTTCACGCACGGCCGCATGACCGCTGACAAAGTTGACTTGCGTGGACTGGTCCGCCGCGACGTTGACGCGAATATCCAGACGCCCAAGCTCCGCCGGTTGCAATTGGATGTCGGCGGATTTGAGGTTGGCGCTGGACAGGTACATCACGCGGTTGACGATGTCCTCCGACCAGCCACTCTGGTGCATGGCCAGCGGCTGATTGACCGGCAGCGCATTCGCGGTTTTCGGCACGGCCGCCTGAGTCAGCGCAGCCAGACGATTGGCAAAGTCATCGACACGGGTGTCGCTGGAAGCGCTTTTGAGGTCTTTAAGGCCGTCATCCACCAGCCCCTTGAAGGCTTTTTCACCGCCCTCACCCGTACTGGAGGCGTCGGCTTTGGGCTCAAGCATCTGCGCAATCGCGTTCGGCTGGCCCTGGCTCGCACTGGCCGGAGTGTCGGGTTGAGCATTTTTCGCCGGTGACTGGCTGCTGGCGGACACATGGCCGCCCTGCTCCATGGCCAGGCGCACAGCGGGCATGTCATCCAGCGGATCGGCTTGCGGGTCAAAGGTGTCATCCACCACAGGCGGTGGCGGCGCTTGCACGGCCATGTTCACGGCGGCCAGTTGCGCAGCTTGCTCATCAGGCTGTGCCGGGGCGACAGGCGCAGGCGTTTCTGCTACCGCCGGTGGCGTTTGCACAGCAGGGGGTGTGATGTCGGCAGTCGGCAGGCCGTCGTCAGGTTTGACCGGCGTGTCATCTTGATCGGTGCTTTGAGACTTGCCAGCAGGCAAGGGTTTGCCGCTATCGGCAACAGCAGGCGGTGGGTTTTCAGCGCTGTTATTGCTCGCATCGCGTGTTATGGCAGGCTTGCTGCTGGTGACACTCGAGGTGGCGTCAGACGCTTTGGCATAGACCCTGGAAAACGGCTCGCCCCCTGTTTTTACGGGCTCGACGTCAGGCTGTGCAGCTTTGCCCGTTGCGGCTTTGGACGCAGCGACGGCAGGTGTCTGAAGGAACGGGTTGGCGGCGAGTGGCATTGGCAAAGTCTCCGCTGTACGGCAGGCATCGGTACAGGTGGAAGAGACAGAGCAAGGTTCGGGCCAGCTTTGCCGTCAGTTGCCCGAGAGGTAACTGGAGACGCTCACCCTCTGGCGCTCGGCACGATACAGCTGGCGGACCATTTGGTATTCGTCATTGATTTCGATGACCAGCTCTTTGATGTCCGCCAGTTGCTTCTTTTGCGCACGCTCTTCGAGCTGACCGCACAACAGCGCCAGGCGGGTGGCGCCCATGTTGCTGCTGCTGCCTTTGAAGCTGTGCGCAACCAGGGTCAGGTCGCGGGCTTCCTGGGCATTGTGCAATTGGTCGATACGTTCTTCGGAGTCTGAGAGAAAGGTGTCCAGCAGGTCTGCAAACCCCTCCTCCATCACCTCGCGTAACGAACTGATGACTTGCTCATCCATATGAATTTCAGACACTTGTTCACTCCTTGATCAAGAATGCTCGGATTATGCCAGAGCCTCCCATAAAAACTCTACGGTCGCTGTACGACCCTCGTCGGACCACCGCGCGGACGGGCAGAGCTGGCGCACCAGACTCAAACCGCGCCCCGACAAACGGTCGAGATCAAGCGGTCTGGCCAGCATGCTGGCCACGTCAAAGCCCGGCCCGCTATCTTCTACGTGAAGTGTCAGACGACCACCCTGGCGATCTGGCACCACGTTCATAGCAACACGAACGTAACCACTTTTTAGCGCAATCAGACGCAGATTGCGCAATTCGTAATATTTTGCAAAACCTTTAGCGTCCCGCTTGAGCCGAGAATCCAGACCCAGCACGCCATGTTCCAGCGCATTGCTATACAGCTCGGACAGCACCGCATGGATCTGAGCGCCCTGGGCACGCAGGCCATGCACCTCCATCAGCATGTGCAGCAAATAAGGCAGCGGGTTGAACTGTTGCAGCGTCGACGCCCGGAATTCGAAACGGGCGGACCAGTCGAGCGGGCTGCATTGGCCGCTGTCGGTGTAGAGCATCGCGGGCATTCCCAGGCGCGGGGCAACCTGCGAGGTGATCTGCACCATGCTGACGTCATCACGGATCTGCCCCTGGAACTGCCGCAACGCCTGCTCGACTTCATCGATCAGATGCTGCGGGTCGCGATTGGCCTCCAGCACGCGCTGCAACCGTTGCGCACCAAACAGCTGTTCATCCGGGCCAGTGGTTTCGGTTACGCCATCGGTGAGCAAGAACAACTGGTCGCCGGGCAGCATGGGCATCACCCGAGTTGAATGGTCAAACGCCTTGGCCTTCAACACCCCCAGCGGCAAATGCTGCGAACTGAGCGCGGTACGTTGCCCCGTGGCCAGGGAGTGCAAATAGCCATCGGGCATTCCCCCGCTCCACACTTCAAGGCTGCGCCTCAGCGCGCTGACACAGACCACGTGGGCGCAGCAGAACATGTCGACCGGCAGGATGCGTTTGAGCTTGGCATTCATTTCACGGAGCATTTCGCCCAGGCCATAGCCCTTGGCCGTCATACTGTAGAACACCTCAGCCAAGGGCATCGCACCAATGGCTGCCGGCAAACCGTGGCCGGTAAAGTCGGCCAGCAGCAGATGGGTATCACCCGAAGGCGTGTGGGCGGCGAGCAGCAAGTCGCCGTTGAACAAGGCGTACGGCGACTGCCGATACTGGATATTCGGGGCGCTCAGGCAGCCCTCGTGGGCCACCCGGTCAAACACCGCCTTGGCCACACGCTGCTCATTGAGCAAATACACATTGTGCCGGGCGATCTGGTCACGCTGCTGCAACACGGTGTCTTGCAGGCGCCGCAGGCGATCCATGACAGTGATCTTGGCGGCCAGCAGCATCGGGTTATACGGCTTGAGCAACACGTCATCACCGCCCGCCTCCAGGGTGCGGGTCAATGCATCGGCGTGATTGAGTGACGTCAGGAAGATGATCGGCACCAGCACTTCCCCGGCCAGCGCCTTGATCTGGCGCGTCGCCTCAAAGCCGTCCATCACCGGCATCAGGCCATCCATCAGCACCAGATGCGGGCGCTGCTGGCGGAAGACCTCCACGGCCTCGGCGCCGTTACTGGCCAGCAACACGGTATGGCCCAGGCGCTGCACGATAGTGGCCAGCAACAGCCGGTCCGCAGCGCTGTCTTCGGCGATCAATATCGTCAGGCCGCGAGCCTGGGGCGGGTTCACTTGATGTCGAACAACTTGTCGAAATTGGAGATGGCCAGGGTTTTGCGCACATCGTTGCTGCTGTTGACCACCTGGATCTCGGCTTCATCGCCACCGGCGTGATCGCGCAGCAACAACAGCATGCCCAGGGCGGAACTGTCGATGTAGGTGGCCTCTTTCAAGTCCACGACAATCGAGTCGGGTTTGGGGACGCTCTTTTCGTAAGCATCACGAAAGTCTTGATGCTTGGCAAAATCAAACCGGCCCTTGATGGCGATGGTCAGTTGGTTGCCGTCGGCTGAAACGTGAGAAGTCACGGCCATGGGGTAGCTCCTGGTTCAGGTATCGATTGACCTGAACTATAGACGCTCTGAAAACCTGCGCAGGCTGTAGGAGCGAGCTTGTCTCGCGATCTTTTAAACGATGAAAAGATCGCGAGGCAAGCTCGCTCCTACAGGGGCATGCGGGATTAGTAGACTTCTTTGCGTGGCAGGCGCTGGGATAGTTCGTCCATCAGTTTTTGCTCGCGCTTGTCTTCAAGCTGGCGCGCTTCGTCGGCGTAGCGCTGGACCAGTTTGCGCAACCCTTCAACCCTGGCGTAGGCCTGTTGCCAGGATTCGCGGGCTTTGTTGAGGTTGTTTTCATGCCATTGCAGGCTTTGGCGTTGCTGGCCCACCGCGGTTTCAAGCTGGCCCAGAAAGTATTGGTAGTTGCGCAGCCATTGGCCGGTTACGCCCTGGCTACCGCGCTCGACCCATTGCGCCTGGTATTCGCCCCGAAAGTTCTCAAGGTCGCCCAGCTTGCTGTTGGCCAGATTGACCTGGCCCTGAAAGTGCCCCAATCGCTGGGCAGCTGCCTTTTCAGTTTTTTCGGCCATTTCGACCACCGGCGCCAGACGCGCTGCCCTTCCTCCGCTCGCCATAATCGTTTAACCACCCGCCGCCGGGGCGAACAGGCTGGCCAGGTGGCCGCCGCTTTCGCCCAGGCTGATGTTGTCGTTTAGCCCTTGGCGCAGGTACGCGACCATGGCTGGTTGCAGGGCAATGGCGGTGTCGGTTTCACGGTCGCCACCGGCCACGTAGGCGCCCACGCTGATCAAGTCCCGTGCTTGCTGGAAGCGTGACCACAGTTGTTTGAATTGCTGCGCCCGGCGCATATGCTCGGCGCTGACCACCGACGGCATGACCCGGCTGATGGACGCTTCAATGTCGATGGCCGGGTAATGGCCCTCTTCGGCCAAACGCCGCGACAGCACGATATGCCCGTCGAGCACGCCCCGCGCCGAGTCGGCAATCGGATCTTGCTGGTCATCGCCTTCGGACAACACGGTATAAAACGCAGTAATCGAGCCGCCTCCGGCTTCGGCATTACCGGCGCGCTCCACCAGCTTGGGCAGCTTGGCGAACACAGACGGCGGGTAGCCCTTGGTTGCGGGCGGTTCGCCAATGGCCAGGGCAATTTCCCGCTGGGCCTGAGCAAAACGGGTCAGCGAGTCCATCAACAGCAGGACGTTTTTGCCCTTGTCGCGAAAGTATTCGGCAATCCGCGTGCAGTACATGGCCGCGCGCAAACGCATCAGCGGCGCATCGTCGGCAGGCGAAGCAACCACCACAGAACGCTTGAGGCCTTCTTCACCGAGGATGTGCTCGATAAATTCCTTCACCTCACGGCCCCGCTCACCGATCAGGCCCACCACGATAATGTCGGCCTCGGTAAAGCGCGTCATCATGCCCAACAGCACGCTCTTGCCCACGCCGGTACCGGCAAACAGGCCCAGACGCTGGCCACGACCGACCGTCAATAATCCGTTGATGCTGCGAATGCCCACGTCCAGCGGCACGCTGATGGGGTCGCGCTTGAGAGGGTTGATGGTCGGGCCGTCCATCGGCACCCAGTCTTCGGCTTTCATCAAGCCTTTGCCGTCCAGGGCGCGGCCCGCACCGTCGAGCACCCGGCCGAGCATGCTCATGCCCATTGGCAAGCGGCCGGTGTCGGCCAAGGGCACCACGCGGGCACCCGGCGCGATCCCGGCCACGCTGCCCACCGGCATCAGGAAAATTTTGCTGCCGGAAAAACCCATCACTTCGGCTTCGACTTCAACCGGGTGAAACAGGTCGTCGTTGATCACCAGACAGCGACTGCCCATGGCGGCACGCAGGCCTTCGGCTTCAAGGGTCAGGCCGACCATGCGCAACAGCCGCCCTTCGACCACCGGCTGGGCCGGTAAAGACACCGCCGGAGCATAGCCGCTCAGGCGCTTGGCGAAGCTGGTGCGCTTAAGGCGCATGGGGCTGGTCCAGGTCGACGTCGATGTCCGGCGCGGCCGGGTGCAGCGACTGCTCGTGCAGTTGATCAAACAGTTGGCTCATCGCCAGTTTGATCCGCGTTTCGATGCTGGCGTCGATGCGGCTGTGTTCGGTTTCGATGCGGCAGCCGCCCGGTTGCAGGCTGTCATCTTCGACAATTTTCCAGCGCTCGTCATGGCGCTCGCGCAGGGCTTTGATCTGGTCAAAGTCTTGCGGGTTGATAAACAGACGGATGTTGTCGGCGCCCATCGGCAGCAGTTTCAAGCTGTCGCGCAGCACTTGCTCGATGTGGCTTGAGTCGGTTTTGAGCTCGCGCTGGATCACCAGCCGGGTCATGTGCTCGACCAGCCCGACCATGGCTTTTTCAAGCTGCTGGTCCTGCTCGGCCAACGGCGCCAGCAGGCTGCCCATTAAACGTTCGAGGCTGGCGACCTTGGCATTCAAGGCCACTTCGGCTTCCTGGCGCACTTTGAGCTGGGTGCTGTGAAACCCTTCTTTTTCGCCGGTGGCAAAGCCTTCGTTCCAGGCTTCCTGGCGGATGCTTTCGAGTTCTTCGAGGGTCAGCGGCTGGACTTCTTCGAGCGGCACTTCTCTGTCGGCGGGCAGTTCTTCAACCGGTTCCGGCTCGGGTTCTTCGGGCTCTTCCTGCCAGGGGTCAAAACTGGGCAGCCCCCATACGTCGAAAGCACCGACATCCTTGGCGCGG
The DNA here is from genome assembly GCF_045830615.1 of Pseudomonas helleri. Lineage (NCBI taxonomy): Bacteria > Pseudomonadati > Pseudomonadota > Gammaproteobacteria > Pseudomonadales > Pseudomonadaceae > Pseudomonas > Pseudomonas helleri. Next base: position 3,597,124 of record NZ_CP174501.1, read on the forward strand.
ATTACATCCCCGGGTGACTCGCCGTTGCTCACTTAGATCATCTCTTCGCCGCCCTTCCCGCCGAGAACGATTTCTCCGGCTTCGGCCATACGGCGGGCAATGGTGAGGATTTCTTTTTGCGCGGTTTCGACGTCGCTGACGCGCACCGGGCCTTTGGCTTCCAGGTCGTCGCGCAGCAGTTCGGCCGCGCGCTTGGACATGTTCTTGAAGATTTTGTCCTGAACGTTGTCGTCAGAGCCCTTGAGCGCCAGTACCAGCACGTCCGAAGACACTTCGCGCAGCAGCGCCTGAATGCCGCGGTCGTCGACATCGGCCAGGTTGTTGAAGACGAACATCAGGTCTTCGATCTGCCCGGACAGGTCTTCGTCGATGTCGCGGATCGAGTCCATCAACTGCGCTTCCATCGAGCTGTCGAGGAAGTTCATGATGTCGGCGGCCCGCTTGATCCCGCCCAGCGAAGTACGCGCCGCGTTGGAGTTACCGGCGAACTGCTTCTCGAGGATCTGGTTGAGCTCTTTCAACGCCGCCGGTTGCACGGTGTTGAGCGAGGACACGCGCAGGATGATGTCCAGCCGCGCCTTCTGGTCGAAATGACCGAGCACTTCGCCTGCCTGATCGGGGTCGAGGTAGGCCACCACGATGGCCTGAATTTGCGGGTGTTCGAAGCGGATCACGTCGGCCACGGCGCGCGGCTCCATCCACTTCAGGCTGTCGAGGCCGCTGGTGTTGCCGCCCAGCAGAATACGGTCGATCAGGCCATTGGCCTTGTCTTCGCCGAGGGCCGAGGTGAGCATTTTGCGGATGTAGCTGTCAGAGCCGACGCCGAGGCTGGTCTGATCGCCGACGATTTCGACGAACTCGCTCATCACCTGCTCGACTTGCTCACGGTGCACGTTGCGCATCTGCGCCATCGCCACACCCACGCGCTGCACTTCTTTGGGCCCCATGTGCCGCAATACTTGCGCGGCATCGGCTTCGCCCAGCGACAGCAGCAAAATCGCTGCCTTGTCGACCCGGGTCAGCTTGGCATTGGCGGCAGCTCGGTTATCACTCATCGGCGTTGATCCACTCTTTGACGACCTGGGCCACGCGGCCCGGGTCTTCGGCTACCAGACTCTTGATGGCATTCAGTTGTGCGTCATAGCCTTCGCTCGGGCTCGGCAACATGATGCTTTGCGGCCCGCCCAGGCTCACGCGGTCGTTGGCCAGCTCACCGTCCAGACCGCCCATGCCGGCCATTTCGGCATCGCTGCCAATGCCCGCCACCTGCTTGTTGCGGCCGTTGCCGGTGATGTTGTTGAGCACCGGGCGCAGCACGCCGAACACCAGCACCAGAATGAACAGCACGCCCAGCACTTGCTTGACCACATCCCAGAACCAGGGCTGCGAGTAGAACGGGATATCGGCAATCACTTCGCCGCGCTCGGAGGAGAACGGCACGTTGATCACGCTCACACTGTCACCGCGGCTGGCATCGAAGCCCACGGCGTCCTGCACCAGGCGGGTGAAGCGCGCCAATTGATCGGCGCTCCACGGCGTGCGGGTGACTTCGCCGTTGGCCGGGTTGACGATGGCCTGATCATCGATGACCACGGCCACCGACAGGCGATTGACTTTGCCCTGCTGCTGCTTGGTGTGACTGATGGAGCGGTCGAGCTCAAAATTGCGGGTCGACTGCGAGCGTTTGTCGGCCGGGTACGGCGCCAGCATCGGTTGGCCGGTGGCCGGGTCCATGATTTGCTGGCCGTTGGCATCCAGCAGCGGCTGGCCCGGTTGCACCATGCCTGCGCCTGCTGCTCCGGCCTGGCCGGTTTGCTGCGGCGCGGTGGCCGGGGCTGGCGGCTGATTGCTCAACGCCCCCGGTACGCCTTGCGGGCCGTTGCTGGCGGTGCGTTGTTCGTTGGTGGATTGCTCGCTGCGCAAGGCCGGCTGGTCGGGGTTGAACTGCTCGGAGGTGGACTCGACCGAGCTGAAATCAACGTCTGCCGAGACTTCGGCCTTGTAGCGATCGTTGCCCAGCACCGGTTGCAAGATGTTGTGCACGCGCTGGGTGAGCATGCCTTCCATGCGCCGGCTGTAATCAAATTGCTTGCCGGCCATGGTCAGCTCGGAGTTTTCCGCCTGATCCGAGAGCAAGTTGCCCTTTTGATCGACCACGGTGACCTGGGACTTGATCAACTCCGGCACGCTGGTGGCCACCAGGTTGATGATCGCCATCACTTGGCCAGGCTCCAGCGAGCGGCCGGGGTACAGCTCAACCAGCACCGAGGCGCTGGGCTTGCGTTCATCGCGCACGAACACCGAGCTTTTCGGGATCGCCAGGTGCACGCGGGCAGCCTTGATGTTGTTGAGGCTGGAAATGGTCCGTGCCAGTTCGCCTTCCAGACCACGGCGATAGCGCGTGGCTTCCATGAACTGGCTGGTGCCCAGGCCCTGGTCTTTGTCGAGGATTTCGAAGCCGATGTTGCCGTCTGAAGGGGTGACGCCTGCGGCCGCGAGCTTGAGCCGCGCCCGTGAGACGTCATCGGCCTTGACCAGCAAGGCGCCGGAATTGGGTTCAACGGTGTAGGCAATATCGGCGGCGGCCAGGGTTTCCATGACCTGCTTGGCGTCCATCCCGGCCAGGCTGCCGTACAGCGGCCGGTAATCGGGCTGTTGCGACCACAACACCACGGCAAAACCGATTGCCACGCTCGCCGCCAGACCGACCATAAGGCCGACCTGACGCAACATGGTCATCTCGGCCAGGTTGTCCAGAAAGGACAAGCCGAACAGCGGCCCTTTGCCGCCACCCAGGCCTGACTTGGCCGGAACGTTTTCCGGAAGTGCATCTGCCATGACTTAATATCGCCCTTAAACCGGCATCTGCATGATGTCTTGGTACGCCTGAACCAGCTTGTTACGCACTTGCGTGATCGCCTGGAAAGACACGCTGGCCTTTTGTGAGGCAACCATCACGTCGGTCAGGTCGACACCGCTTTTACCGATTTCGAACGCGTTGGACAGCTGCGACGACGCTTGCTGCGTCTCGCTGACCTTGTTGATCGCGTTGCCGAGCATGTCGGAGAAGCTCGGTGCACCCGCTTCAGGAGCGGCCTGCACAGCCGATTTGGGTTGAGCCATGGCGTCCATTTGCATGGCCCGCATATCCAACATCAATCGATTAAATTCAATACCTTGGCTCATGGACTATGGCCTCCGCCGACCCGCATTTTTTTGACACTTTCACTGCTCGTAGTGAGGTATAGCAACAAGGGTGCCAGCTCTTTGTCGTTTTCGCACGATTAACGTTACAAAACATCGCAAAGGATAGGTTGAACATCAAAAGCCCCTCTCCCTAGCCCTCTCCCGGAGGGAGAGGGAACTGACCGGGGGATGCCGGTGCTTTGCTGCAATCTGTAAGTCTTGCACTGAATCCAGAAACACCCGAGATAAAGCTCCCTCTCCCTGACCCTCTCCCTGAGGGAGTCGGAACCGACCGGGGAATGCCGGTGCTTTGCTGCAATCTGCAAGTCTTGCTCTGAATCCAGAAACACCCGAGATAAAGCTCCCCCTCCCTGTCCCTCTCCCTGAGGGAGTGGGAACTGACCGGGGGATGCCGGTGCTTTGCTGCAATCTGCAAGCCTTGCTCTGAATCCAGAAACACACGAGATAAAGCTCCCTCTCCCTGTCCCTCTCCCTGAGGGAGTCGGAACCGACCGGGGGGTGCCGGTGCTTTGCTGCAATCTGCAAGCCTTGCTCTGAATCCAGAAACACCCGAGATAAAGCTCCCTCTCCCTGGCCCTCTCCCTGAGGGAGTGGGAACTGACCGGGGGATGCCGGTGCTTTGCTGCAATCTGCAAGTCTTGCACTGAATCCAGAAACACACGAGACAAAGCTCCCTCTCCTTGGCCCTCTCCCTGAGGGAGTCGGAACTGACCAGGGGATGCCGGTGCTTTGCTGCAATCTGCAAGTCTTGCACTGAATCCAGAAACACCCGAGATAAAGCTCCCTCTCCCTCCGGGAGAGGGTTGGGGTGAGGGGTTTTTCAGGTTGCAGCAAACAAGTACGCCTCAACATCCATCCCGGCATCACGCATTTGCGCCAGCTTGTAGCGCAAGGTGCGCGGGCTGATGCCCAGGCGTTCGGCCGCTTCTTTGCGCCGCCCCCGCTCGGCACGCAAGGTGTCGATGATCATTTCAAACTCATGGCGACGCAGGTCGTCGCCCAACGCGCCGGACGACTCGACCGGCGCCACCGCAGGCAGCGGCGCGTACGTCACCGGCCCGGCCAGGCAGAAGTCGGCCGCTTCAATCAAGCCGCTTTGTTGCAGGATCAGCGCCCGCTGGATTGCGTTGTCCAGTTCACGCACATTGCCCGGCCACGGGTAACCCACCAGGCACGCCTGGGCCTGCGCCGAGAAACGCACCGGAGCATACTTCATTTTGCTGATGTGCTTGGCCAGCAGCCGCTCGGCCAACGGCACGATATCGGCGGTGCGTTCTCGCAACGGGCGCCAGGCCAGCGGAAACACCGATAACCGATAGTACAAATCTTCGCGGAAGCGCCCCGCCGCCACTTCACCGGCCAGGTCACGGTTGGTGGTGGCGATCACGCGGATATCCAGGGCAATGGGTTTGCGCCCGCCCACGCGCTCGACTTCACGTTCCTGCAACACCCGCAGCAACTTGGCTTGCAGGCCCAGGGGCATTTCCGAAATTTCGTCGAGCAGCAAGGTGCCGCCATCGGCCTGTTCGAACTTGCCCGCCTGCGCTGCAATGGCGCCGGTGAACGAGCCTTTTTCGTGGCCGAACAAGGTGGCTTCGAGCATGTTGTCCGGGATCGCCGCGCAGTTGATCGCCACGAATGGCTGATCGATCCGGCTGGAATGCTGGTGGATGTAACGCGCCAGCACTTCTTTACCGGTGCCCGACTCCCCGGAAATCAACACCGTCGAGTCACTTTTGGCCACCCGCGCCGCCAGCGCCAACAGTTGCGTGCTGGCCGGTTCAACCGCCACCGGGCCTTCGCTGTCTGCCGCGCCCAGGCTGCCCAGCGCATGGCGTGCCACCAGATCAAGCAAGGCTTTGGGTTCAAACGGCTTGACCAAGTAATCCGCCGCACCTTGACGCATCGCATCGACGGCACGCTCTACCGCGCCGTGGGCGGTCATCAACAGCACCGGCAACTGCGGATGGCTGGCGCGCAGGCGGCCCAGCAGTTGGTGGCCGTCCATGCCCGGCATGTTGACGTCGCTGACCACCAGGCTGAAGGCTTCGCCCGCCACCGCGTGCAATGCTTCTTCGCCGGAGCCGACGGCCTTGAAGTCGTGACCGGCCAACAACAACGTGTCGGCCAGCGCTTCACGCAAGGCGCGGTCATCCTCGACCAGTAGCACTTTGATTTGCATCGCCATCAGTTAGCCTCCCCTGCAACGGCAATCAGCGGCAAGCTGAGCAAGGCACAGGTGCCCCGCCCCAGCCGCGAACGTAAGCCCAGATCACCCTGGTGCGCACGCACCACGGCGGTGACCACAGCCAGTCCGAGCCCGGTGCCGGTGGCCTTGGTGGTGAAAAAAGGTTCGCCCAAACGCTCCAGCACTTTGGGTTCGATGCCGCTGCCGCTATCGCTCACGCACAGGCGCAGCTGGTTGTCGCGGGCATACAGGTGCACCTTGAGGCGCACCGCACCGGCTTGCAGGGCGTTTTCGATGAGGTTGAGCAGCGCGCCCACCAGCGTGTCGCGGTTACACAGCACCAGCCCGGTGTGCACATCGCACTGCCAACGCATTGACACACCCTCAACGTGGGTCTGTGCCGCTGCCTGCAATGCTTGCATCAAGGCTTTAGGGGAAACCCGATCCGCCAGCGGCAGTTCGCCACGGGCAAACACCAGCATGTCGCGCACCTGGTGTTCCAGTTCGTGCAGGCGTTCTTTCAAGCGCCCTGCAAAGCGCTGCTGGGTTTCGACCGGCAACGTTTGTTCAGTCAAATGGCTGGCGTAGATCAACGCCGCCGACAAGGGCGTGCGGATCTGATGCGCGAGGGAGGTGACCATGCGCCCCAGCGACGACAAACGTTCGTGCCGGGACAGCTGGTCTTGCAGGCGCCGGGTTTCTGTCAGGTCGTTGAGCAACACCAGTTGCCCCGGCTCCGGATCCAGCGAGCGGGTGGCAATCGACAGGCGACGGCCGTCTTTAAGCGAGATTTCATGGCCATCGTCTTCACGCGGCGCGAAGCAGCGGGCAATCACCTGGCGCCACAATTCACCTTGCAGCGGCAGCCCCAACAGCTCGCATGCCGCCGGGTTGGCCTCGCTGACCAGTCCGCGATCGTCGATCACAATGACGCCGCCGGGCAGCAAGTCCAGCAGGTGCTGCAAGCGATTGGCCAGCCGCTGGTTTTCTGCCAGCTCAGCCACGCGCCGCTCCCCAGCCAGCGCCAGCTCGCCTTTAAGCTCGGCAACCCGGGCTTCCAGCAGGCTGTAGGAGTCGGTCAACTGGGTCGACATCTGATTGAACAGCGAGAACGCCTGCTCAAGCTGCGCCGCGTTGGCGGGCATGGTGCTCAGAGACGCGGCAGCCCCTGCGAGATCAGGGACCGAGGACTGTTGGGCGGCGTGGGGCATGGGACGTTCTCGCGTGGCTGACCGTCATAAAACGGTTCGTTAAACCAAGCAAAGCAATACCCGTGCCCGAAAAATAACATTGGCTCGATGAAGGGGGATGCGTTGACGCAGATCAAAGGATTGAAACTGGACCCTGTAGGAGCGAGCTTGTCTCGCGAGCTTTTTAAAAGATCAAAAGATCGCGAGACAAGCTCGCTCCTACAGTTAGGGCGGGGTTAGTCGTCGCCCTGCTCTTCGCCTTCGCGGCGGCTCATGCCGTATTTGCGCATTTTCTCAACCAGGGTGGTACGACGGATCCGCAGGCGCTCGGCCGCGCGGGCCACAATGCCGTTGGCGTCGTCCAGCGCTTGCTGGATCAAGCCTTGTTCCAGCCCGCCCAGGTAGTCCTTGAGGTCCAGGCCTTCAGGCGGCAGCATCGCGCCGGTGGTGAAGTCCGGCGTGTGGCTGTTGATGGCAACGCGCTCTTCCATATCACTGCGCAGGCTGTCGACCAACTGCTCGTCTTCATCGTCGACATAGCGGAATTTTTTCGGCAGCTCTGCCACGCCGATCACGCCATAGGGATGCATGATCGCCATGCGCTCAACCAGGTTGGCCAGCTCGCGGACGTTGCCCGGCCAGGCGTGGCGGCAGAGCGACATGATGGCGCCCGAGTTGAAGCGGATCGAGCCGCGCTTTTCGTGTTCCATGCGTGAAATCAGCTCGTTGAGCAGCAGCGGAATGTCTTCCACCCGCTCACGCAGAGGCGCCATTTCAATCGGGAACACGTTGAGGCGGTAGTACAAGTCTTCGCGGAAGGCGCCGACTTCGATCATGCTTTCGAGGTTTTTGTGGGTGGCCGCAATGATCCGCACATCGGCGCTTTGGGTCTTGTTGCTGCCCACGCGCTCAAAGGTGCGTTCCTGCAACACCCGCAGCAGTTTAACTTGCATCGGCAGCGGCATGTCGCCGATTTCATCGAGGAACAGCGTGCCGCCATTGGCCAGTTCGAAACGCCCGGCGCGGCTGGTGATGGCTCCGGTGAACGCGCCCTTCTCGTGCCCGAACAGCTCGCTTTCAAGCAGCTCTGCCGGGATCGCCCCGCAATTGACCGGCACAAACGGCGCATCGCGGCGCTTGGAATGGTAATGCAGGTTGCGCGCGACCACTTCCTTGCCGGTCCCGGACTCGCCGAGGATCAACACGCTGGCGTCGGTGTCGGCCACTTGCTGCATCATCTGGCGCACGTGCTGAATCGCCCGGCTGGTGCCGACGAGGCTGCGAAACAGGTTGGGTTCACGATGACGACCGCGCTCACGGGCCTGATCGTACATTTCACGATAGACCTGGGCACGGTGCAGCGAATCGAGCAATTTGCTGTAGCTGGGCGGCATTTCGAGGCTGGACAGCACGCGACGACGCTGGTCGTCGGGCAGCTCGGTCGAAGAAATATCACCTAAAAGCAGAATGGGCAGGAACTCATCCCAGGCTGCGAGTGTCTTAAGCAGGCTTGAAATTCCGCCAGCAGCGCTCACCGTGCCAATCAGCACGCAGAGCACTTCACGGCTGGACGACAGGCCTGTAACCGCCTGCTCCCACTCGTGACTAGGGCTGGTTAAATTCTCTTCGCCGAGAAAACTTAAAATTACCGCCAGGTCATGGCGGCGGACGCTATCGTCATCAATCAGCAGAATTTTGGTTTCACGCCACATGCAATAGCAACTTCCCTAGTAAACTCAGCGCTCCGGACAATGTGGAGCACACTAGCCGCCCCGATCCTGTTGGATGTGTGAGGCGACTGAAACAGAATACGTACTAGTTAAGTCAAAAAAACATACACAGTCAAATTTATGGCGCCGCCAAACAGATTAACCCTATACTTCTTATGCCTTAACCGAACAAATGGTAAACCTTTGAAGCATTTTTTGCTTGGTTGATCTGCGCCATTTGTTCGACGACCAGTTGCCGCTCGTCCGTAGCGGCCTCCAGCAGCATGCGATACACCACCAACAACCCCTCCAGATTTTCGCGCAGCACCGCTTCGTCCAGCGGGCGTTCGTCGAGTACTGTCTCAACACATTCACGGCACGCCGAGTCCAGCTCGCCGATGGCATCCCAATTGCGCGCCGCCAGGGCATCGATCAGCGCGTCGCGGGTTTCTTGAATTCGTTGCAGTTGGCTCATGACGCACTCCTCAGGCCATTAGATTGATTGCGGGGCGATCTCGTCCCAGCCGCTTTTCACCGTGATCAGCAGGCGCGCGACTTCGTCGATGATTTCAGAATCGTTTTTGATATTGGCCTGGGTCAGACGCACAGCCATGTATTCGTACAGGTCATCGAGTTGCTGCAGCGCCGCCTTGTCGTCGGTCTTGTCAGCATCCAGGCCCTGACGCAAACCGCCAATAATGTCGACGGCTTTGGTCAGCAACAGTGCCTTCTGCGGGATATCACCACGGCTCAACGCACCTTTGGCCTGGGCCATGCGATCCAGACCGCCTTCCATCAGCATTTGAATCAAGCGATGAGGGCTGGCTTCGGAGATTTGAGCGTGGGAATTGACCTTCTGATACTGACGAAGGGCGCGCATCGGGTTCATGTTTCTACCTCATCACAAATGGGCTAAGTCTTACTTCTTATGTCGGCGCCGGGGCTCAAAGCTTTAGCGCTCAAGCCGCACCAGATGCCCGGAAATCAGTTATTCGACTTCGGGTTATTCAGCGAATTGAGCGTGGTCATGATGCTGGAGCTGCTGGCGTTGATCTTCGCAATCAGGCCATCCATCGCCGTGTATTTGGCGGTCAGGGAAGACTTGAGCGCATCCATGCGCCGATCCAGATCGGCTTGCTGCGTAGTCAACCCCGTCAACTTGGTGTTCAAGTCTGCAGCGCGAGTGGCCAGCAGGCCCGTGGTCCCCACATAACTGCTAGTGGCTTTATCCATGCGAGAGATCAAACCGGTGTCGCCAGTAAACACCTTGGCAATTTCAGTCGCGCCATTCTTGGTCGCCACGGCGGCGTTCCACTTGGTGTCATCCAGGCTTAACAGCCCGGTTTTGGCATCGGTGCCGATCCCCATTTGAGACAAGTTACCAACGCTTGAACCACTGGTGTTTTGCAACAACTCACTGCGCAGACTGCTGACCAGTTGGCGCATCGAAGCATCACCCGTCAGAGCCCCTGACGTAGTGGTCGATGCATCGCCGGTGGCCGTCACTTTGGTTTGCGTATTGATACTGGTCAGCAACGTGTTATAGGCCGTGACAAACGACTGCACCGAGGTTTTCAGCGTATCGGTATTGGACGCCACAGTGATGGTGGACGCCTTGGTGTCGATCAATTCCAAGGTCACACCGCTGATGGCCGAGGTGATCTTATTGCTTGAGGACTCCATCGCAATACCGTCGATGGTGTACTGGGCATTCGCCGGAGCTTTACCGGCGTCAAAGCCGCTGGACAACTCAGAGTCACCGCTCAGGGTGATATCCGTGCCCTTACCGGTGGTCTGCGAACTGATGACCAGCCGCGAGCCATTGGCATCGGTCAACACGTTGGCGCTGATGCCCTTAGATTGCAATTGCGTGTTAATAGCTTCGCGGGTCTGCTGCATCGTTGCGCCAGCCGGGATACTGACGTTGTAATCGTTGTCAGACTGCGAAATGGTCAGCGTCGTAGCTTCGTTTCCCGCATTGACCACGGCAGAACTGCCGCCCTCAAAAACCTTGCTGGTAACTTTGGAGGCGGTCGCCAATTGCGTGACGTCAAGCGCGTATTTGCCAGCCGACGCCTTGTCATCAATGGTGACCTTGGAAATTTTCTCGTCAGACGACGAGGCCACGAGTCCGTTGAAACTGGACACGCTGTTGAGCTTGTCAATCGCGGTGCGATAACTTTCGAGCGCTACTTTGATACTACCCACAGCAGACAACTGCGTGGTGGTACTGGTTTGCAGCTTGGTGATCTGGCTCTGCTTGGGGGCTTTTTCGGCGTCCACCAAAGCCTTGACGATACCGACTGTATCGAAACCCGAGCCGACACCGGTAATGGTTGAACTGGCCATCTGTATTCTCCTTATTCGGTTTCGGCGGCTGCCATTTTATTGGCGAGAAGAGCCTGGGCAGCAGAAATCATCACAATTCATGCCACCTGCGCTACAGCACACCAAAAAACAAAAGGGCACGTAAACGCGCCCCCTTGTGTTCAACCGAACGCGATGTTTACTGAAGCAGCTTCATCACAGCGGACGGCAGTTGGTTCGCCTGAGACAGGATCGCGGTGGACGCCTGTTGCAGGGTTTGTTGCTTGGTCAACTCAGCGGCTTCGGAGGCGAAGTCGGTGTCCTGAACACGACCCAGTGCCGCGTTCGAGTTCTCGGAAATGCTCTGCAGGTTGGACACAGTGCTGGTGAAACGGTTTTGCACCGCGCCCAGTGCCGAACGCTGAGTGTCGATCTGCTGGATCGCATCAGCCAGTGCCTGCACGGTACGCTGAGAGTCAGCGGCTGTCAGAATACTCAGGTCGGCGACGGTGGTTTCGACGGTAGTGGCTTTCGTGGCCGGATCTGTAGAGGCGCCTGTAAGCCCCAGCGCCTTCAAACCTGAACCTGAAGCACCATCCTTGATAGAAATGTCCTTGGTGGAGAACAACTTCAAAGTACCGTCATCATTCTTGCTAGCCGTTACGCCAGTGCTGGCGCTGTTAATCGACGAAACGATAGTGTCCGTAGAATCGCCCTTCTTGAACTTGACCTCAACACCGTTAAGCTCAATCGAGGTATCAGCAGACAATTTCGCTTGAGATGTACCCGCCGAGAGGCCCAACTGATCCAAGGAACCACCCTTAGTGTTAGCCAGCTTGATATCTTTGCCATCATTGGTGGTTAAAGATACCCGCCCATTTTCAAACGTAGCCTTGGCGCCATCACCTGCTTGGGTCGCCAAACTTTTCAAGACATCGTCCATTGTCTTGGTTGTGTCCCATGTAACCTCCTTGCCATTTACAGTAACACTTCCATCTGTGGCCATCTTGGTTGTTAATGCTGGCTGCACTTGAGCAGTAGTTGCTGTATCCAGACCAAGATTTGCCAAGCCTGCGTTATCACCGGCAGCTTTTCCTGCAACTGCTGGAATGTAGCCTTCCTCACCTTCAGTTCCAACTGCATCCTGAGCCTTAACTGCAGGATCGATCACTGCCTCGAGCTTAATGGCACTCTTGGACGTTAGAACCAACTTGCCCTCAGCAACGCTGGCAGTGACACCGGTTTTATCCGTTTTACCATTAATGGCTGTCACTGCCGCATCAGCAGCGGCGGTGCCGGCTTCGGCATCATCAAATGAAATTTCTTCACCATTAATCTTAATTTTATCTGTCGCAGTAGTGGCCTTTGGAGAAGCGACCGCGGTGACCTCAGTTTTTATGCTCAACACAGTACCAACTGTAGTTGCGCTCAACCCCTTCAACGCAGTACCGCTGGTGCTCGCTTCACTGTAAGAACCTTTCAACGCAGTAGCACTGATATCGCTCATGCCAAACGAAATGGTCTGGTTGGCATCAGCACCTACCTGGAAGGCCTGGTTCTGGAACGAGCCGTCCAGCAGATTACGACCACCGAAGGTGGTGGTTTGGGCGATACGGGTCAGTTCACCGGTTTTCGCTGTAAATTCTTGTTGCAGGGCCGAACGGTCAGCGTCGCTTTTGTCACCGTTCGCCGCCTGCAGAGCCAGTTCACGCAGACGCTGCAGAATGTTGGTCGACTCTTGCATCGCGCCTTCAGCAGTCTGTGCGATCGACGTACCGTTGTTGGCGTTGGCGATGGCAACGGTCATGCCTTTGGTCTGCGAGGTCAGACGGTTGGCCATCTGCAGGCCAGCGGCGTCGTCTTTGGCGCTGTTGATTTTCAGGCCGGAAGACAGACGGGTCATCGAGGTGCTCAGCGCATCACCGGCTTTGTTCAGGTTCTTCTGAACGGTCTGGGACGTGACGTTGGTGTTTACGGATAAAGCCATGACGAAATCCTCATTAGATAAATACTGCGGCTTCCGGCCCTGGCAACCGCCGGGTGTGGCCTAGAGAACCTTCGTAATAGTTATCGTCGTGATGGCAGGATGCTTGAGGGCTTTTTTGATTTTTTTTACAGGCGGGGTTTCATGCCTTGTGTTTCAAGGGGTTGCGCGTTGTCCCCTGGCAAAATCTGATCGTGTAGGAGCGAGCTTGCCTCGCGATCTTTTGATCTTCTAAAAGATCGCGAGGCAAGCTCGCTCCTACAGCGGGGTCGATTGTTGTGTCTAGCGCGTGTTTAGTCGCGATAGATGATCGCTGAGCCCCACGACAGGCCCACGCCGAACCCGCTCAGCGCGACGCGCTTCCAGGCGGCGTCCATCACGTGTTTTTCCAGCAGCAGCGGAATGCTCGAGGACACGGTGTTGCCGGTCTCGACCATGTCCTTGATGAACTTCTCGGGCTCGCTTTCTTCAAAACGACGGGCCACGGCGTCAACAATCGCTGCGCTGCCCTGGTGGATGCAGAACGCGTCGATGTCTGTGGCTTTGAGTTCGGACTCGTCCAGCAGTTCGTGCAGGTGCGCCGGGACTTTGACCAGGGCGAAGTTGAACACCTGGCGACCGTTCATAAAGAACACGCCATCGCTGACTTTCAGGTGCGGTGCGCCCGAGCCGTCGGTGCCGAATTTGGCTTTGCCCAGCTGCCAGGTGGCGTCTTCGCCCATCCAGGTGGCGGTGGCGGCGTCGCCAAATAGCATGGTGGTGTTGCGGTCTTCGGGGTCGACGATTTTGGAGTACGGGTCGGCGGTCACCAGCAAGCCGTTTTTCAGGCCCGCGGCTTCCATAAAGCCTTTCATGGCGTAGATGCCATACACGTAGCCCGAGCAGCCCAGAGAGATGTCGAACGCAGCCACGTGGGTCGGCAGGCCCAGCTTGTCTTGTACGATGGCAGCGGTGTGCGGCAGGCCTTCGGCGTCACCGTTCTGGGTGACGACGATCAGCGCGTCGATGGATTCACGCGAGAGCTGCGGGTTGTTGGCGAACAGTGCGTTGACGGCTTCTACGCACAGGTCTGAGGTTTCCTGGTCAGCATCTTTACGCGGCAAGAAGGCCGAGCCAATCTTGCCCAGAATGAAGTCTTCGTCCTTGGAGAACTTCGCGCCCTGAGCGTAGTTGTCTACGCCGTTTGCAGGCACGTAACTGGCGATGCTTTTAATGCCAATCATTGTGGCTTCCCAATACTAATAGCTGGAGATCACCCGCTCAGCTAACCGAGGGGCGTTGACAATAAGAGGGCTTCGTCGCGCAAAAACAGCGGCGAAATGGGCACCTGACACCTGCAAAAAAACACACAAATCAGCTGAAAATAGCCCGGCGCCCGCCCAAACGTTTCACACGATACAGTGAAGATGCGCGTTGTGACTCATAGGTCACTCTAATTTGTGTGGTTTTATACAAAAGATTTCAGAGAAGTTGTAGTCGCTGTCGAGGCACGAGGCTGCGATGCGGGCCGCAGGAACGCCAAAACGGGGGTCGCTTCGCAACCTATCGCAGCCTCGTGCCTCGTGCCTCGTCAGCGACTACGGGATTTAGATCACAGCTGATTGAACAGGCTGAGCTGGGAGATTTTGACGAACGCCAGTTGCGAGGCTTCGAGCATGGATTTCTGGAAGGCCAGTTGGGTTGCCGCGCTCGCGGTGTCGGTGTTGCCGATGGCCGCGGTGGTGGAGTCGTTGGCCAGGCCCATGCTGGTGTTTTCGTCGAATTGAATGTCCACCGCGTTCAACCGCGCACCAATTGAGCCTCGGGCGGTGTCGATGCTGGCGCTGGCGTTTTTCAGGTTGCCAATCGCGGTGTTGATTGCGTCACGCTGCATGCGCGAGGCCGCCGCGTCTTTTTCACTCGGCACTACCAGCGCCTTGCGCAGCTCGCTGATGGTGTCCAGCGCGCTCTGGCTTTGGTGGTTGTTGTTGCTGACAACAAACTGATCGCCCGAAGCCGGGGTGCCGGTGAAGTCAAATTTGACGCCCATGGCTTCCAGCGAGCCATCGGCCAGGGTGCCCTTGGCAATCGACTTGCTGCTGTCGGTCACCGGCTGCGCGTAGACCTCGTACTCGGTGGCGCTGGTGAACTTGATCACCGCGCCATTGCTCGGAAAGCTGTCGCTGTAGGTGCCCGCGTTGGTCACGTTGGAGCCGGTGATTTGCGCCGTCGAGCTGTTGCTCGGGGTGCGCGAGGCATTGAAGGTGTCGGGCTTGGCTTGCAGGGTGAAGGTATGGCCCTTGACCGCCGCGTCCTGGTCGGTCGGGGCAATGTCCTTGAGGTTCAGGTTGATGTCAAAAGACACCCCGCGCAGGCTGATGCTGTGCGCGCCCTCTTTGGTCGAATCGAACACGCCGTTGCCCGGGATCTCAGAGGTCACGTCTTTGCCGTCGGCATCTTTGAGGGTGTATTGGGTGCTGCTGGTGAATTCCAGGGTGTACGGCTGGCCTGCGGCAAAGCTCTTGTTGAACACCGCGCTGGAGGTCACCAGACCCGATGACACGGCAACCACGCCTTTGTCCGGCACCACCGCACCGTCCGGGTCGAGCATCGGCTGCAAGGTGCTTTGAGTGCGCCCGGTGTTCACCGAGTTCTCCATAAAGCTTTTGGCCGTGTCACTGCCCGCCAGGGTCAGGGTGTCCGAGACCTTGAGGTTGAGCTGAGTGTCATCGCCCTGATAGGTGTAGGTGCCGTCGTTGTTGCGGATGTACGGCTGGGTGTCGGTCTTGGAGCCCGAGAACATGTAGTTGCCCGCGGAATCTTTGCTGTTGAGCAGGCTGAACACCTGGTCTTCGATGCTGCCCAGTTCATTGGCCACCGCCAAGCGGTCGGCGTCGTTGGTCAGACCACCCGCCCGCAGCGCCAGCTCACCGGCTTTTTGCAGGGAGTTATTGATGCTGTCGAGCACGCTTTCCTGATTGCTCAGCGACGACTTGATGCTGTCCATGTTGGCGGAGTACTGGCCCAGCATGTCTTTTTGCTGCTGCAGTTGCAGCAAACGTGCGGCCCCCACCGGATCATCGGCAGCGGTCTGGATGCGCACGCCAGAGTCGATCTGCTGCTGGGTCTTGATCACCGACGAGAAGTTGTTCTGGTAAGTGGTGCTAGTCGACTCAAAAAACTGGGCAGTGGAAATACGCATCGTCGAGTGCTCCCTTAAAGACTGTTGATCAGCGTGCTGAAGGTTTCTTGCGCCGCTTTGATGATTTGCGACGATGCGGTGTAGTACTGCTGGAACTTGACCAGATTGGACGCTTCTTCGTCCAGGTTGACCTGCGACACCGAGTTGCGGGTTTGCGTGGCGTACGCCAGGGCGGCCGTGTTGGCGGTGCCGTCGACGCTGGCCTGGCTGGCTTTGCCGCCGACCTTGGAGACCAATTGGCTGTACGAGGTGCCAAGGCTCGCCCCGCCCCCGCCGCCGGTCACGCCCACGGTCTGTTTGGTTTGCAGGCCCAACAGTTGGTTGGCGTTGCTGTTGTCAGCCTTGCCATCCTTGTTGAAGCGAATATCAAAACTGTCCCCTTTGGCCGGCGAGCCGCTGAGGGTGGTGTCGAAATTGACGGTTTTTGGCGTGCCGTCCGGGTTGGTCACCGCCGCGCCCGAGGCATCGAGCACCGGCACCTTGATCGTGACTTTGTTGTCCTGACCCGGAACGATGGTGCCTTCGCCGATCTTCTCGCCCTTTTCATTGAGGATGCGATAGCCCTGGGTGCCGCCGCTGGCTTCGTCAAAGGCAATGCGCACCGGCATCGCGCCTTCGATTTCGCTTTGCGCTTTGCCCAGGTCCGCGCCGCCATAAATATTCAGCGCTTGCGACAGGCTCAGGCCGCTCGCCGCACCAGTGCCGCTGTTGGAGCCGCCTTTAACGGCCACCAAAGGCCCGGCGAACGCCAATTTACTGGCATCGGTCATTTGCACGTTAAGGCTGCTGGCGCCATTGGCGGTGGGGCTGACTTTGAAGCTGTCGCCCTTGCTCAACGCGCCGCCATTAAGGCTCATGGTGAAACCGTCGATCACCGCCGGCGGGTCTTGATCGAGCTTGAAGGCGCCCATGTTGGTGCCGTCCGAGCGCTTGACCGTGTATTCGTTGTCGCTGGTGAACGTGACCTGATAGTCGTAGGTGGTCAGTGCGCCGCTGTTGGTGATTTTTACATCGAGGTTGCCCGAGCCTGCGCTGTTGCCAGTCGCGGCCAAGCTACGCTGGCTGATCGCCTTGTCGCTATTGATGCTGCTGAACAGGGACGAGCCAAATTCGCCGTTGGCGTCCAGCCCCTGCCCCAACTGCTGGTTGAAGGCATCGGCCAACACGATGGCTGTGCGCCCCAGTTCATTGATGGACGGGGCCAGCACGTCTTCGCGATAACGCAGCAGGCCGCCGATTTTGCCGCCAGTGAGCACCGAAGTGACGTCGGAACTGGACTGCGGGTAGTTGATCTGGATGCTGAACTGGCTTTTGTCGGTTTTGCTGGGCACCGCCGACAAGGTGTTCGAGGTATTGCCCTGCACCAGCGCCTGACCAGTGCCGAGGGTGATGTCGTACACGTTGTCATGCTCTTGAACCGACACCCCGACCAACTCGTTGAGGGTGCGCACCGCTTCGTTGCGGGCGTCCATCAGGTCGTTGGGGGTGTTGCCCGCCGTGGTGGCCTGGGCAATTTGCTTGTTCAGCGAGGCAATGGTGGCCGTGTGCTGGTTGACCATCGAGGTCAGGGTGTCCAGCTGGCTGTTGATGCCGTCGTTCTGCTGGTTGAGCTGAGTCGAAATCGAGTTGAAGCGGTTGCTCAGGGTTTGCGCATTGGTCAGCAGCAATTGCCGCGTGGAGCTGTCGCCTGGCGCCCCGGCCGCTGTTTGCAGGGAGGCGAAGAAGCTGTTCAGCGCTGACGACACACCGGTGCTTTTGTCCGAGAGCAGTTTGTCGATCGAGCCGATCTGGTCGAGATACGCCTGGGCGTCGCCGTTGAGCGATGTGGTGGCTTGCAACTGGGCGTCGAGATAGGAGTTGTACACCCGGCGTACGTCGGCCAGGGTAGTCCCGGTGCCGATAAACACCCCGCTCACCTGCTGCGAGCCCGCGCTGCTCTGCACCACTTGCTGACGCGAGTAGCCCGAGGTATTGGCGTTGGCAATGTTATTGCCCACGGTGGCCAAGGCCCCTTGGCTGGCGTTAAGCCCCGACATCCCGATGTTGATCAAACTCGCCATGGTTCAAACCTTATAAATGCGTGAGAGAACCCGTCGAGACGTAGCTCTGGTAGGTTTTCATTTGCTTGGCAATCTGCGAAATCTTGCTCGCGTACTCAGGGTCGGTCGCGTAACCGGCCTTCTGCAATTCACGAACAAACTGCTCTGGTTTATCGGCTGCGTTGAGCACATCTTTATAACGATTGTTGCTCTGCAGCAGGGTCACCAGGTCGTGGAAGCTGTCTTGGTAGGAGTTGTAGGAACGGAAGTCCGCCGTCTCCTTGACCATCTGCCCGTCACGGAACTCACTGGTAATGGCCCGCGCCTGCGCGCCCTGCCAATTGCCGGTGGCCTTGATGCCGAACAGGTTGTAACTGCTGTTGCCGTTTTGTTGACGCATGACCGATTTGCCCCAACCGGTTTCCAGCGCCGCTTGCGCGACCAGATACAGCGGGTCGACGCCGATTCGGTCGGCCGCCTGCTGCGCCATCGGCAACATGGTGGCAACGAACGCATCCGGCGACTCAAAGGCTTGTTTGGCCGGTGCCAACGGCGGCTGAGCCACGGCGCGGCCATAAATCTGCATGCGCCCGTGCACCCCGGAGGCGCTGAGCATCGGCTGTCGGCTGCCCTTGATCACCGCGTCCAGCGCCGGGCTGGTGCGGCCCGGCACGGTGCTGGTGTTGACGGTTGAGCGCGCCGGGTCAGCCGACGGCACAATCCCGGCCAACAGGCGGTCGGTCAATTTGCTCGGTAACGCCAGACGACGCTGGTTAAGCATCGCCATGTCATTTTTGTGCCCGCCATCGACCGCAGGCGTGGCCACCCGTGCAGCCCACAAGGCGCGCTGGCCGTTGGAGCGCACGAACGGGCTGTTCGTGGCAGTCGTCGCAGGCGCAGTGACCTTGGTTTCTGCGGCCACAGCAGGTGTGGCGGGTACGTCACCCGGCACTACCGATTTGTTTTTCGACATCTGGCGCATCAACACGTCGGCCAAGCCAATGCCGCCGCCCTGGCGTGACAATGTCACCGACAGTTGCTGGTCGTACATTTCTTGATACTGCTTGGCCGCAGGCGTGTTCAGCGGGTTGTCCTTGCCCAGCACTTCGTTGGCCGATCGCATGGACTTGAGCATTTCGTTGAGGAACAGCGACTCGAATTCCTGCGCAACCTTGCGCATATTGCCGTCGCTGTTACGGTCGCCGACCTTCAGGTTGTTCAGACGATTGAGGTCGCTGAACGCCCCCGAATCGCTGTCACTAACGACACCACTCTTACGCATGTCCATGCCGTAGGCCTCAGATCACGATCAGGTCGGCTTGCAAAGCGCCGGCCTGTTTCAGGGCCTCGAGGATCGCCATCAGATCCCCCGGCGCCGCACCCACCTGATTCACCGCCCGGACGATTTCGTCGAGGGTGGTGCCCGGACCGAACTTGAACATCGGCTTGGCTTCTTGCTGGGCGTTGATCCGCGAGCGCGGTACTACGGCCGTCTGGCCGTTGGACAACGGGCCCGGCTGGCTGACGATCGGGTCTTCGGTGATGGTCACGGTCAGGCTGCCGTGGGTTACCGCCGCCGGCGATACCTTGACGTTCTGCCCGATCACGATGGTGCCGGTGCGCGAGTTGATGATGACCTTGGCCACGGCCTGACCCGGATCCACTTCGAGGTTTTCCAGAATCGACAGGTAGTCAACGCGCTGACTGGGGTCCAAAGGCGCGGTGACGCGGATCGAGCCGCCGTCAATCGCCTGGGCCACACCCGGCCCCAGCAGGTCGTTGATTTTGTCGACCACGCGCTTGGCGGTGGTGAAGTCGGAACGGTTGAGGTTCAGGGTCAGGCTGTTGCCCTGATTGAAACCGCTGGGCACGGCCCGCTCGACCGATGCACCGCCCGGAATGCGCCCGGCTGACGGTACGTTGACGGTGATTTTCGAGCCGTCACGGCCTTCGGCGTCAAAGCCGCCGACCACCAGGTTGCCTTGGGCAACGGCGTAGACGTTGCCGTCAATACCCTTGAGCGGGGTCAGCAACAGTGTGCCGCCGCGCAGGCTTTTTGAGTTGCCGATGGACGACACGGTGATGTCGATCACCTGCCCCGGCTTGGCGAACGCGGGCAGATCGGCGCTGATCGACACCGCGGCGACGTTTTTCAACTGCACGTTGCCCGAACCCGGCGGCACTTTGATGCCGAACTGCGAGAGCATGTTGTTAAAGGTCTGCAGGGTGAACGGCGTTTGCGTGGTCTGGTCGCCCGTGCCGTTAAGCCCGACCACCAAGCCATACCCAATCAATTGGTTGGAGCGCACGCCCGAAATGCTGGCGATGTCTTTCAACCGCTCGGCGTGAGCGCCCAGGGTTGTCGACAGCAGCAGTACGGCTGCCAGCAGGTGCTTGAGATTCGGCATGGTCGGTCCGGTCAGAAAGGGAACAGTGGGCTAAGGAAGAAGCGGTCAAACCAGCCCGGCTGGCTGGCATCGGCAAACGAGCCCGTCCCCGAATAAGTAATGCGCGCATCGGCCACGCGGGTCGAGGACACGGTGTTATCGGTAGAGATGTCATCCGCCCGGACCAGCCCGGCGATTCGCACCAGTTCGTCGCCAGTGTTCAAGGTCATCCACTTCTCGCCGCGCACGGCGATGATGCCGTTAGGCAGAACGTCGGCCACCGTCACAGTGATCGAACCGGTCAGGCTGTTGCCCTGCCCGGCCTTGCTGTCGCCCTTGGTGGCACGGCTGCCGCTGTAGCCTGCGTTGAGGCTCAGGTCAGCACCGCCCAACGGGTTGTTGGTGGTCATGCCGCCACCGAACAGCGAGGTCAGGCCGATGTTGGTGTTGCTGTTTTTACCGATGGCCGAGTTGGCGTTTTTGCTCGCCTGGGTGCGCTCGTTCAAGGTGATGGTGATGATGTCACCTACCCGGAATGCCTTTCGGTCGCTGTACAGGTTCTGTTCAAAACCGGCCTGGTAAATCGAACCGTTGTTCGCCGCAGCCGGCAGCGGCGTGCGCGGCAGTACCGGGGCGTAGTACGGATCGTTAGGGCGTGGCGGCGGGCTGACACAACCCGCCAGAAAAGTAACGCCACCCAGTGCCAGAACAGAAATAAAGCGTTTCATGACCTCTCCCGCTTCACGTAATTACAGATTTTGCGTCACAAACGACAACATTTGATCGGCGGTGGAGATCACTTTGGAGTTCATCTCGTAAGCACGCTGAGTGGTGATCATGTTGACCATCTCTTCAACGGTGCTGACGTTCGAGGTTTCGAGGGTGTTCTGCATGGTGGTGCCGAAACCGTTCAGGCCCGGCGTGCCGATTTGCGGCGCGCCGCTGGAGGCGGTCTCAAGGAACAGGTTGCCGCCCTGTGCCTGCAAGCCGGCCGGGTTGATAAAGTCGGCGGTTTGCAGGTTGCCGATGATCTGCGCAGCGGCGTTGCCGGGCACGGTGACCGACACGGTGCCGTCCTGGCCGACGGTGAACGTCTCGGCATCGGCAGGCACGACAATCGCAGGCTCCAGGGTGAAACCGCTGGCGGTGACGATCTGGCCGTTGGAATCAAGGTGGAAAGTACCGTCACGGGTGTAGGCCGTGGTCCCGTCGGGCTGCATGATCTGGAAAAACCCGCGGCCATTGATGGCCATGTCCAGCGGCTGCTCGGTGGTTTGCAGGCTACCGGCGGTGAAGTTCTTTTGCGTGCCGACAATGCGCACACCGGTACCCAGTTGCAGGCCGGAAGGCAGCTCGCTGTCTTGGGTCGATTGCGCGCCGGGCTGGCGTTTGATCTGGTAGAGCAAGTCCTGGAACTCAGCACGATCACGCTTGAAGCCGGTGGTCGAGACGTTGGCCAAGTTGTTGGAAATTGTCGTCAGGTTGGTGTCTTGTGCAGCCAAACCCGTTTTTGCAACCCACAGTGCCGGAAGCATGCGTGCTCTCCTCGTGCGCCGGTTTTTCGGCACAACGTGTCAGTAATTAGCTCATGGCCAGGACGCGAGTCATGGCCTGGTCGTCTTCTTTGGCGGTGTTCATCATTTTGATGTGCAACTCGAACTGCTTGGACAGGGCCAGCACCGAGGTCATCTCTTCGACGGCATTCACGTTGCTGGCCTCCAGAAACCCCGAGGTCACCCGCACATTGGCGTCGAATGGCGCAGGCTGGCCGTTGGCGGTGTGGATCAGACCGTCGAGACCTTTAGTCATGGAGCGCAGGTCCGGTTGAACCAGCTTGATGCGGTCCACTTCAGCCATCACGCGCGGGCCCTCACCCATGGCGCGAATGCTGATGGTGCCGTCTTCGCCCACTTCAATTTGCTGCTGCGGCGGCACGGCGATCGGCCCGCCGTTGCCCATGACCGGCATGCCGTTGCCGGCCCGCAGAATGCCCAGCGAGTCGACATTCATGCTGGCGGTGCGCACATAGGCTTCGCTGCCATCAGGGGCCTGCACGGCCAGCCAGCCATCGCCTTTGACGGCGATGTCCAGGTCACGCCCGGTTTGCACCAGCGCACCCGGCGTGAAATCCGTGGCAGGTCGCTCGGTCATGGCAAAGGCCCGCGCAGGAAAGCTGTCGCCAAACACCGGCATCGAACGCGCCTGTTCCAGATCGCGCTGAAAGCCGTTGGTTGAGATGTTCGCCAGATTGTTGGCATGTGCCTTTTGCGCCAGAGCATTCTGACTGGCGCCGGTCATTGCCACATAAAGGTACTTGTCCACACTCATTCCTCTGCCTGACGGACGCTTGCCGCCCACCGCTGTACTGAATGGGTACTAGCAATTTGCGCACCAACTTTTTATTGACGGTGCAAAGGCCGTGCTGGCGGGGCTTGAGGAGGTTTATGTGGCGTCACACAAATGGCAAACCGGCGTGGTTATGCCGGTTGCGGCAAAGGGCGGCCTGTTAAAGCCCTCACCCTCACCCTAGCCCTCTCCCGGAGGGAGAAGGAACCGATTGGGAGATGCTGGAGTTTTTTTGCAACCTGAAGGCCTTGCACTGAATCCAAAAGCTCTAATCCCGACCAGGCTTGATGATGTCGTGCTCGCGCAGTTTGTTGGCTATGGTGGTGTGCGATACGCCCAAGCGCTTGCCCAGCAGGCGGCTGCTCGGGTGTTCGGAGTACAGGCGCTCCAGCACAGCTTTTTCAAAGCGGCCGACGATTTGGTCCAGCCCGCCTTCCATCGAGAATTCGCCCAGCGGCTGGCGCACGCCGTAGTCCGGCAAGCGGATGTGTTCGGCCTTGACCACGCCGCCATCGCACAGCGACACCGCCTGGAACAACACGTTTTCCAATTGCCGCACGTTGCCCGGCCAATGGTAGTGGCTCAAGCGGTCCATGGCCGCCGGGGCCAGGCGCGGCAACGCACAGCCAATTTGCCGACTGGCCTGATCGAGAAAATGCTCGACCAACGGCTCAAGGCCATCCAGGCAATCGCGCAGCGGCGGGATGTGCAACGACAATACGTTGAGGCGGTGGTAAAGGTCCTGACGGAATTCGCCACGGGCGCACAGCTCAGACAAATCCACCTGCGTGGCGCACATCACGCGCACATCGAGGTAGACCTCTTCGTCGCTGCCGACACGGCGAAAGCAACCGTCCTGCAGAAAGCGCAACAATTTGACCTGCAAACGCGGGCTCATTTCGCCCACGCCATCCAGAAACAACGTACCGCCAGCAGTCAGCTCCAACAGCCCCAACTTGCCCTCGGCCCGTGCCCCTTCGAATGCACCCGGACCGTAGCCAAACAGTTCGGTTTCGGCCATCGACTCGGGCAAACCGGCGCAGTTGAGCGCCATCAGCGGCGATTGCCCACGCGGGCTGGCCAGGTGACAGGCGCGCGCCAGCAATTCTTTGCCGGTGCCGGTTTCGCCTTCTATTAATAGAGGCGCATCCAGCGGCGCCATGCGTCGGGCTTCACGGACCACGGCGGCCATGACTTTTGAGCTTTGGAAAATACTGTCGAAGCCGCGCAGTTCCTGCTTACGCACGTTGTAAATCTGCTCACCCAGACGGTCGGCCCGGTGCAAGGTAAGCACCGCACCGGCCATGGCTTCGCTGTCATCGTGTTCCAGTTGCAGTGGCGCGATGTCAGCGAGGAACACATGCCCCTTGATCTTGACCCGCAGGCCGTTGATCCGCGATTTGTTGGCCCGCACCAGCTCCGGCAAGTCGAAGTCTTCGGCGTAGCGCGATAGGGCAATGCCCGGCACTTCATCGACGCGCACGCCGAGCAACTGCGCCGCCGCACGGTTGGCCGCCACAATCGAGCCGCCCATATCGATGGAGAGCACGGGGAATTCCAGCGCGCCGAGCAAGGCGTTGAGTTCCATGTGCCTGCGTTCGCTGGGCATCAACCCTACACGTTTGACGCCAAAAACCCCGGCGATGGTTTCAAACTTCGGGCGCAGCGCCTGGAACTGAAGGTTGATCAGATTTGGGCAAAACAGGTAGATCGCATTGCCCTGATCGCCGCCCACCTCGCCGCGCTTGACGTTGATGCCGTAGGCCACCAACAGATTGAGGATGTCACGCAGGATGCCAATCCGGTTTTGGCAGTGGACTTTGATACGCATGGGGCAAGGCTCGGTTGTGTCTTTATTGTAGGAGCGAGCTTGCCTCGCGATCTGTTGATCTTTTTAAAAGATCGCGAGGCGAGCTCGCTCCTACAGGGGTGTGTATTTGTTCGGGAGAGCATTTTGCTGTCACGATTTTTTGACGATTTTGCAATTACTCACGCAAGAATGACAGTTCAATTCTCTTGTCGTAACGAATTATTTACGGAATGCGCACTCCATTCAGATAATTGACACGCTTGCCCGGCTGCATACGGCCAGCACTTGGGATATCACTTAACCAACGAATACCCGCCGTCCCTGACAGAACAATAAAAACGATTTCTCTGCGGAGAGCACCATGAAGCACACGAAATACGTCGCCCGTGAGCCGGATGCCAATGGCTTTATCGACTACACACCCGAGGAACACGGGGTGTGGAATACGCTGATTACCCGCCAGCTCAAATTGCTCGAAGGCCGTGCCTGCCCTGAATACTTGCAAGGCATCGAAAAACTCGGCCTGCCCCACGACCGCATCCCGCAACTGGGCGAGATCAATAAAGTGCTGGGCGAAACCACCGGCTGGCAAGTTGCCCGCGTGCCGGCTTTGATCCCCTTCCAGACCTTTTTCGAATTACTGGCCAGCAAGCAGTTCCCGGTGGCAACGTTTATTCGTACCCGTGAAGAACTGGATTACCTGCAAGAGCCGGATATTTTCCACGAGATTTTTGGCCATTGCCCGCTGCTGACCAACCCGTGGTTTGCTGAATTCACCCACACCTACGGTAAGCTCGGCCTGCAAGCCAGCAAAGAACAGCGCGTGTATCTGGCCCGCCTGTACTGGATGACCATCGAGTTCGGTCTGGTGGACACCCCTGAAGGCAAACGCGTGTATGGCGGCGGAATTCTGTCTTCGCCTAAAGAAACGGTTTACAGCTTGTCTTCAGAACCTGAACATCAGCCATTCGATCCGCTGGAAGCCATGCGCACGCCGTATCGAATTGATATTTTGCAGCCGCTGTATTTTGTTCTGCCGGACTTGAAGCGCCTGTTTGACCTGGCCCACGAAGACATCATGGGCATGGTTGAAAAAGGCATGGAGCTGGGCTTGCATGCGCCCAAGTTCCCGCCCAAGCCGAAAGCGGCTTAACCCTTATTTTTTTCAAGACCAATAAAAAATCGATTTCAGGAATACACCATGAGCACATTGAACCAAGCCCACTGCGAAGCCTGCCGCGCCGATGCTCCACAGGTCAGCGACGAAGAGTTGCCGATTCTGATCAAGCAGATCCCGGAATGGAACATTGAAGTTCGCGACGGCATCATGCAGCTGGAAAAGGTTTTTCTGTTCAAGAACTTCAAGCACGCTCTGGCGTTCACCAACGCCGTTGGAGAAATCTCCGAAGCTGAAGGCCATCACCCGGGCCTGCTGACCGAATGGGGCAAAGTGACCGTGACCTGGTGGAGCCACTCGATCAAAGGCCTGCACCGCAACGACTTCATCATGGCTGCGCGCACCGATGACGTTGCCAAAACTGCCGAAGGTCGCAAGTAATGCACTTCTCAGCCATTGGCCGCGTGCCGGGCGATCCGATTCTGGGGTTGATCGACGCCTATAACCAGGACACCAACCCGAACAAATTCGACCTGGGCGTGGGCGTCTATAAAGACGCCAACGGCCTGACCCCGATTTTGCAGTCAGTCAAACAGGCCGAACAGCGCCTGGTAGATCAGCAACAGACCAAAACCTACATCGGCGGCCACGGCGACAGCCGTTTTGGCCAACTGATCAGCGAACTGGTACTGGGCACTGATTCGCCGCTGCTGGCGGCCAAACGTGCGGGCGCCACGCAAACGCCGGGCGGTACCGGCGCATTGCGTCTGGTGGCCGACTTTATCGCGCACTGCCTGCCAGGGCGCGGAATCTGGCTGAGCGACCCGACCTGGCCGATCCACGAAAGCATTTTCGCCGAAGCCGGGTTGAAAGTGGGTCACTACCCCTACGTGGGCCGCGACAACAGCCTCAACGTGGCCGCCATGCTGCACGCCCTGGAGCACGTACCCAAGGGCGACGTGGTGTTGCTGCACGCGTGCTGCCACAACCCGACCGGCTTTGACCTGTCGCAAGACGACTGGCTGCAGGTGCTGGATGTCGTGCGTCGGCGCGAACTGCTGCCCCTGATCGACTTTGCCTATCAGGGCTTCGGCGACGGCCTGGAAGAAGATGCCTGGTCAACACGCCTGTTCGTGAGCAAACTGCCTGAAGTGCTGATCACCAGCTCTTGCTCGAAGAACTTCGGCCTGTACCGTGAGCGTGTCGGCGCGTTGATCGTGTGCGCCAATGACGCCGAAAAACTGACCGATGTGCGCAGCCAACTGGCGTATCTGGCGCGCAACTTGTGGTCCAACCCGCCTGATCATGGCGCCGCCGTGGTGGCGACCATCCTCGGTGATGCGCAGCTCAAGGCGCAATGGGCCGCCGAGGTGGAAGCCATGCGTAGCCGCATCGCCCAGTTGCGCAGCGGTTTAGTCGAGGCGCTGACGCCGTTCGGTCTGGCCGAGCGCTTTGCGCACATCAACCAGCAACGCGGGATGTTCTCGTACACCGGGTTGAGCACCGAGCAAGTGCAAGTGCTGCGTGAAAAACACAGCGTTTACATGGTCGGCTCAGGGCGCGCCAACATGGCCGGGGTCGATGGCACCCGTCTGGAGTTGCTCGCCAAGGCCATTGCACAGGTCTGCCAGCACTAAAAACCGTGTAGGAGCGAGCTTGCCTCGCGATCTTTTGAGCATTTAAAAGATCGCGAGGCAAGCTCGCTCCTACAGGCCTGTTACAAGATGAATAAATCGCCACAATCGGCGCCAGACGCAATAAAAAGACAAATTGTCACACTCCCTCCTGTATCCTGCCCTTGCTTTTTAAAAGCGCCGATTTACCCAGCGATTTAAAAACACACCTTACGAGGAGCGCGACGATGCACGAGATCCCAAACCTCCCCTTCCCAAGCCTGCATGAAACTCAGCAGCCAACCCCGCAACACACCAGTGGCGAAAACCCCGCACTGGAAGAGGCTCCAGACAGCCTCCAGGCCGACAGCGAAGACTGACCGGCCATCTATCAGGCGGTGCGAAAAGCTTCAGGTTTTTCATACCGCCTGACACAATTGCGGCACCCTTCTCTTCTCGCGGACAACAGCGTGACTGACACCTTTAGCGACACCCAGGCCAGCGTCCTGATCGGCACCGCCGAAAAAATGATCGAGCTCTGGGAGCGTCTCAGCCCACAAAAGCAGGCCCTGCTGCTTAAGCGCTTCGGCACCCAGGAAAACGCACTGGCTGCTTTAATTGCGACACAATTGGTTGCACCGTTGTAATCTGCACCTTACCGCTCCCCGCAGGACCCCTACCCAATGCCTGAAACACAACGCCCTATGGCAATCACGCTGCAAGTGGTTTCCATCGTTCTGTTTACCTTTATCGGCTATTTGAACATCGGCATCCCGCTGGCCGTATTGCCCGGTTACGTTCACAACCATCTGGGCTATGGCACGGTCATCGCCGGGCTGGTGATCAGCGTGCAATACCTGGCCACGCTCCTGAGCCGCCCTTACGCCAGCCGCATCATCGATAACCAGGGCAGCAAGCGCGCAGTCATGTACGGCTTGGCGGGTTGCGGCTTGAGCGGTGTGTTGATGCTGACTTCAAGCTGGCTGGCAGCGGCACCTGTCTGGAGCCTGGCCAGCCTGCTGCTGGGCCGGCTGGTGCTGGGCAGCGCTGAAAGCCTGGTGGGTTCGGGGTCGATCGGCTGGGGCATTGGCCGGGTGGGCGCCGCCCACACCGCCAAAGTCATCTCCTGGAACGGCATCGCCAGCTACGGCGCCATTGCCATTGGCGCACCACTGGGCGTGGTGATGGTCGGGCATTTGGGCATGTGGAGCCTGGGCGTGAGCATCATTGCCTTGGCCACGCTGGGCTTGCTGCTGGCCTGGCCAAAAGTGGCCGCGCCCATTGTCAGCGGCGTGCGCTTGCCGTTCCTGCACGTGCTGGGCCGGGTGCTGCCCCACGGTACAGGCTTGGCGCTGGGTTCGATTGGTTTTGGTACCATCGCCACCTTTATCACCCTGTATTACGCCACCAACCACTGGGAAAACGCCGCGCTGTGCCTGAGCCTGTTTGGCGCCAGCTTTATCAGTGCGCGGTTGCTGTTTGGCAACATGATCAACCGCCTGGGCGGCTTTCGCGTCGCCATTGCCTGCCTGAGCGTCGAAACACTGGGCTTGCTGTTGCTGTGGCTGGCGCCTGACCCGCATCTGGCCTTGGCCGGTGCGGCGCTGAGCGGTTTTGGCTTTTCGCTGGTGTTTCCGGCGCTGGGCGTTGAGGCGGTCAACCTGGTGCCCGCCTCCAGCCGAGGCGCAGCGGTGGGCGCCTACTCGCTGTTTATCGACCTGTCACTGGGCATCACCGGGCCGCTGGTGGGCGCGGTGGCGGCAGGTTTTGGCTTTACCTCGATCTTCCTGTTTGCAGCACTGGCGTCGTTTAGCGGGGTGCTGCTGAGTGTTTACTTGTATCGGCAGGCAAAGCTTGCACGAGGCAGTTAAGAACAACCCCCTTCTGGCTGAGGTCTTTTGACTTAAAAGTCCACCTTGCCCCGCCCGGCTTTGATGCTGCCGCGTTTGGTCTTGGATTCGAGGCGACGCTTTTTTGAGCCCAGGGTCGGCTTGGTCGGGCGGCGCTTTTTTTCGACCTTGGTCGCGCTCACGATCAATTCAAGCAAACGCTCCAGCGCATCCGCCCGGTTCTGTTCCTGGGTGCGGTATTGCTGCGCCTTGATGATCAACACCCCGTCACTGGTGATGCGGCTGTCACGCAGCGCCAGCAGTCGCTCTTTGTAAAAAGGCGGCAAGGATGAGTTGGGGATGTCGAAGCGCAAATGCATGGCACTTGAGACTTTGTTGACGTTCTGCCCGCCCGCGCCCTGGGCACGAATGGCCGTCAGTTCGATTTCGGCATCGGGAATGTGCACGTTGTTGGAAATCACCAGCATTACAAAGGTCCATCAGCAGGGCGTGCAGCATACCCCACAAACAACACACCCGGCGCGGTGGCCGGGTGTGTTGTTTAACCGATCAATTTACTTGGCCGGGCTGTAAACCTCAGCGGAGGCTTGTTCTACACGCTTGGGTTTCAACCAGTAGCAGAGCCCCATAAAGGCCACCCAAATCGGCATTGCGAACACCGAGATGCGAATGCCCGGGATCAACAGCATGATCACCAGAATGAACGCTACAAACGCCAGGCAGATGTAGTTGCCGTACGGGTACCACAGTGCCTTGAACAGCGGGGTTTGCGCGGTTTTGTTCATGTGCTGGCGGAATTTGAAGTGCGAGTAGCTGATCATCGCCCAGTTGATCACCAGCGTCGCAACCACCAGCGACATCAGCAGTTCCAGCGCGTCGTGCGGCATCCAGTAGTTGAGCAGTACCGCAATCACCGTCACTGCTGCCGAGGCCAGAATGGCATTGACCGGCACGCCGCGCTTGTCGATCTTGGCCAGCGCTTTGGGCGCATCACCCTGCTGCGCCATGCCCAGCAGCATACGGCTGTTGCAGTAGGTGCCGCTGTTGTACACCGACAACGCCGCAGTCAGCACCACGAAGTTGAGGATGTTCGCTGCGGTGTTGCTGCCCAGCATCGAGAACACTTGTACAAACGGGCTGCTGCTGTAGCTGTCGCCACCGGCGTTGAGGGTTTCAAGCAGCGAGTCCCACGGGGTCAACGACAGCAGAACCACCAGCGCACCGATGTAGAAAATCAGGATGCGGTAGATCACCTGGTTGATCGCTTTAGGGATCACCGTGCGCGGCTTGTCGGCTTCTGCTGCGGTGAAACCGAGCATTTCCAGACCACCGAACGAGAACATGATGAAGGCCATGGCCATCAGCAAACCGGTCACGCCGTGCGGGAAGAAACCACCATGCGACCACAGGTTGCTGACGGAAGCTTGAGGGCCGCCGCTACCACTGGTGAGCAAGTAACTGCCCAGGGCGATCATGCCGATAATGGCCACGACCTTGATGATCGCGAACCAGAACTCAGCCTCACCAAACACTTTGACGTTGGTCAGGTTGATCACGTTGATCAGCACGAAGAAGGCTGCCGCAGAGGCCCAGGTCGGGATCTCGGGCCACCAGTAGTGCACGTATTTACCGACCGCTGTCAGCTCCGACATGCCCACCAGGATGTACAGCACCCAGCAGTTCCAGCCCGACAGGAAGCCGGCAAAGCCGCCCCAGTATTTATGCGCAAAGTGGCTGAAGGAGCCGGCAACGGGCTCTTCGACGATCATTTCGCCGAGCTGGCGCATGATCATGAAGGCAATGAAGCCGCAGATGGCATAGCCCAGAATCATTGATGGACCGGCCGATTTCAGTACCCCGGCCGAGCCGAGGAACAGGCCAGTACCAATCGCGCCGCCGAGGGCAATCAACTGGATATGACGATTTTTCAGGCCGCGTTTAAGCTCACCTGATTGCGAGGTTTTTCCACTCATTGAAAGCGTTCCACACAAGGTTTGATGTGATTCAGTGCGATGTAGCTTGAGCACCAGAGGCAGTGATCGAAGGGTCTACAACACACATCAAACCCCAGCGCAGACGCCAGGAATCCAAAGTTGTTTCACGAGTCATGCGTCACCTGTTTGTTTTTATCTGTGACGGAATCGAACCCGCAACGCTTGTGGCGATGCGGAGTTAACAAGGCGGGTTAGCCTCGAGGTTTTGGCCACTCATCACGGGGTTGAGCAGCGCAAAAAGCGCGGGTACGCAATTGGGTCACAGTTAAAACGCGGCGCATTGTACACCCGCTCGTAGGCAAGATCCCATCACACCGCCGTTTGCAAGACGAAACAAGCCAATAAACGGTCAGAAATGGTGCAAGCAGCCAGCTTTCCGGAAAGTATTCTTTACACAAGGGGTAAAACGGGCAGTTGCGCCGGATAACCTGTTGATTTTGTAGAGATAGCGTTACGGAGCGTAAAGAAATATTTCCACGTGGAAACCTGATTTTGTAGGAGCGAGCTTGCCTCGCGATCTTTTAGAAGATCAAAAGATCGCGAGCAAGCTCGCTCCTACAGGAGATGTGTGATTTGCAGGCATAAAAAAACGCCAACCCTTTGGGGGTTGGCGTTTTTTTCACAGCGCCGCAGGTTTACTCAGGCTTGCGACGACCAAAGCCTGGACGCTGACCGGAACCGGACGGCGCGCCTCGACGCTTGCCGGACGGCGCATCATCAACCAGCTTTGGGCCAGAACGCGTCGGCTTGGCCGGGCGCTTGCTGATTTCGCTCGGACGCTCGGCGATCGGTGCACCGCGCCCTGCCGGTACGCGGTCAGTGCGACCGGACGGCTTGCGGGCCGGACGGGCAGACTCATCACGGGCCGGACGACCTGGACGCTCACCTTCGATGTGCGGCTGGCGCGCTGGACGCGGCGCAGCCGGCTCACCATTGGCCGGGCGCAAGGTACGTGCAACACGGTCAGCACGCGGTACCGGGCGCGACGACTTGCGCTGCATACGCTCAAGCTTGTCTTTGCTCTTGGCGTTCATTTCAGGCAAGGCAACCGGCGTAAGGCCGACTTCAGCACTGAGAATGTCGATTTCGTACTGGCTCATTTCGCGCCAGCGACCCATCGGCAGGTCAGAGTTGAGGAACACCGGACCGAAACGCACGCGCTTCAGACGGCTGACCACCAAGCCCTGAGATTCCCACAAACGACGCACTTCACGGTTACGGCCTTCCATCACCACGCAGTGGTACCAATGGTTGAAGCCTTCACCGCCTGGCGCTTGCTTGATGTCGGTGAAACGCGCAGGGCCGTCTTCCAGCACTACGCCCGCCTTGAGGCGTTCGATCATCTCGTCATCGACTTCGCCACGCACACGTACCGCGTATTCACGGTCCATTTCGTAGGAAGGGTGCATCAGGCGGTTAGCCAGCTCACCGTCGGTGGTGAACATCAGCAAACCGGTGGTGTTGATGTCGAGACGACCGATGTTGATCCAGCGGCCTTCTTTTGGACGCGGCAGCTTGTCAAACACGGTCGGACGGCCTTCCGGGTCGTCACGGGTGCAGATTTCGCCGTCGGGTTTGTTGTACATGATCACGCGGCGCACCGATTCGGCGGCCTCTTCACGCTTGATCACCTTGCCATCGATGGAGATGGCGTCATGCAGATCTACGCGCAACCCAAGGGTTGCATCCTTGCCATTGACCTTGATGCGGCCTTGGCTGATCCAGCTTTCTACGTCGCGGCGCGAGCCGACGCCGATACGGGCGAGTACTTTTTGCAGTTTTTCGCCTGCCGGGCCAATTTCCTGGCTGTCTTTAGGGTCTAGATCACTCATCTGGGCACCTCCCGGTGTGTCAACTCAGGCGTGGCCTGAGGTGTTAAAAATTAAGCCCTGCTGCTCGAACGAGCGCGTGGGGGTCGCGAATCATACGCGGATGTTGGCCATTGCGCATCAATGTCGGGTGATGAAGGCGCCGACTTACTTCTTTTTCCGCCGGCCGGTGACCTTCAGAGTCTTCAAACGCAGGGCGGCTTCGGCCAGCACGGCGCGTTTTTCATCCTTGTCGAGTTTCTTCCAGCTTTTGATTTCACGCTTGCTGCGCCCGCAGCCGATGCAGATGTCATCGGTGAATTTGCAGAGGCTGATGCAGGGGTCTTTCATGGTGGAATCTCTCAAAATCCCTGTAGGAGCGAGCTTGCCTCGCGATCTTTTGATCTTTAAAAGCTCGAGAGGCAAGCTCGCTCCTACAAGGGGTGTGTCAGTCTTCGAGATCGCGGCGTTCCTGTTCGATGGCGTCGGCCAGGGCGCGGGCTTCGAGTTCTTCTTCACTCAGGGTGGCCCGCGCTTCCAGGGCCGCTACGGCAGCACGCAAGCGATCACGCGCCAGCTCCGCCGCGCTGAGCCGTGGCTCGACCTCAGGGTGCGGTTCTGGCTCAGGTGCTGGTGCTGGCTCTTGCTCTTCACTTGCCGCTTGCAGCTCCTCGCTGACTGCTGCCTCTTCCCTCAACAAATCATCAAAGTCAGTTTTAAGACCTTCTTCCATCGAGTCCAGTTCCACCAGCAAGGTGCGGAAGCTGGTCTCGTCCTTGGGCTCTTCAGGCTCCAGGCTTTCGTCTGCCAGGGCTTGCAGGTGCTCGGGCACAGGGGCGTCGTCGAAGTCGAGGATCGGGTCTGGCTCCAGCTCGCGCAACTCGGCCAACGGCGGTAAATCGTCGAGGTTTTGCAGGTTGAAGTGGTCCAGAAACGCCTTGGTGGTCGCAAACATCGCCGGTTTGCCCGGCACGTCGCGGTAGCCCACTACGCGGATCCATTCGCGCTCCAGCAGGGTTTTGACGATGTGGCTGTTGACCGCCACGCCGCGCACGTCTTCGATCTCGCCACGGGTGATGGGCTGGCGATAGGCAATCAGCGCCATGGTTTCGAGCATCGCCCGTGAATAACGCTGCGGGCGCTCTTCCCACAGCCGCCCGACCCACGGCGAAAACTTCTCGCGTATTTGCAGGCGATAGCCCGAAGCGACTTCCTTGAGTTCAAAGGCGCGGCCATCGCACGACTTGCGCAGCATATCGAGGGCCTTTTTGAACACGGGCGGTTCAGGCCGTTCGCTCTCGTCAAACAGCTCAAACAGTCGCTCCAGACTTTGCGGCTTTCCGGAGGCCAACAAAAAGGCCTCCAGCAGCGGTGCCAGTTCGCGGGGTTCAGTCAAATTCATGGTTTCAGCTCTTTATTCGGCTCGCGCCCGCACGTGGATTGCCGTGAAGGGCTCATTTTGCACCAACTCGACCAGCGACTCTTTGACCAGCTCAAGAATGGCCATAAAGGTCACGACCACGCCCAAACGCCCTTCTTCTACGGTGAACAGCTCAACAAACGGCACAAAACCGCCGCCTTTGAGACGCTCAAGTACTTCACTCATGCGCTCTCGCGTGGACAGGGCTTCACGGCTGACCTGATGGCTTTCGAACATGTCGGTACGGCGCAGCACTTCGGCCATGGACATCAGCAGCTCTTCGAGCGCGACGTCCGGCACCAGCTTGCGCGCCCGTGCTTCGGGGGCGTCGAGTTTGGGCACGATGATGTCGCGCCCTACCCGGCTC
This sequence comes from Pseudomonas helleri, assembly GCF_045830615.1. Lineage (NCBI taxonomy): Bacteria > Pseudomonadati > Pseudomonadota > Gammaproteobacteria > Pseudomonadales > Pseudomonadaceae > Pseudomonas > Pseudomonas helleri. The sequence goes on from NZ_CP174501.1 coordinate 3,631,641, forward strand.
AAGCCATCAATGCCTTCCGCTGCCGCCTTGAATCGCTCGTATTGTTGCAAGCGGCGGATCAGTTCGGCACGCGGGTCGCCTTCTTCCTCTTCGACCTCGGCCGAGCGCGGCAGGAGCATGCGTGACTTGATTTCGGCCAGCATCGCGGCCATCACCAAATACTCGGCGGCCAGCTCCAGACGCACGGTTTTCATCAGTTCGACATAGCCCATGTACTGGCGGGTAATTTCCGCCACGGGAATGTCCAGGATGTCGATGTTTTGTTTGCGGATCAGGTACAGCAGCAAGTCGAGCGGGCCTTCAAACGCGTCAAGAAACACCTCCAGCGCATCCGGGGGGATGTACAGATCCATCGGCATTTCAATAACGGCCTGGCCATAGACCATGGCAAACGGCAGCTCTTGCTGGGCACCGGCTTGCTCATCAACCGCTTCTACTACGTCCAGGTCTGACATCAGGCCTCGACCATAAACGGCGTCGGATCACCACAACCTACCCGCACCACTTCGGGATCGTCACCGGCAAGATTGATGACAGTCGACGCTTTATGCCCCCCAAAACCGCCATCAATAATCAGATCGACGTGCTTTTCCAGCTCCTGGCGAATCTCGTAAGGGTCTTCCATCGGCTCGGTTTCACCCGGCAGGATCAGCGTGACGCTCATCAGCGGCTCGTTCAGCTCTTGGAGCAGTGCCAGGGCAATGGGATGCTGCGGAACGCGCATACCGATGGTGCGCCGCTTGGGGTGCAGCAGCAGGCGCGGCACTTCACGGGTAGCGTTGAGGATAAAGGTGTACGGCCCCGGCGTGTGAGCTTTGAGCAAACGGAACACGCCAGTATCCACCCTGGCAAACACACCCAATTGCGACAGGTCGCTGCACATTAAAGTGAAGTTGTGTTTATCGTCCAGGTTACGCAGGCGCTTGATTCGCTCGATCGCGGTTTTGTCGCCCATCTTACAACCCACGGCGTAGGACGAGTCGGTGGGATAGATCACCACACCACCCTCTCGGATGATCTCGACTGCCTGTTTGATCAGGCGCGGCTGCGGGTTTTCCGGATGGATCTGGAAAAATTGACTCACGTTATGTTCCTGTTCAGTCGGTGGCAGCAGGCTGGTCATATTTGAATCGACACCACAATGGCGGCAGATCTTCCGGGACGGGGCGATATTCTCCGATCTCGGACCAACCTCCAGGGCCATGAAAATCACTGCCGGCGCTGACCAGCAGACCAAATTCACGCGCCAGAATCGCCAGGCTGCCCACCTGATCGGCAGGTTGGTAGCCATTGACGACCTCAATCGCGTGACCTCCCGCTTGAATATAGTCGCCAATCAGCCGACGTCGCTTGCTGCGCGTGAAATCGTAGTGCGACGGGTGCGCCAGGCTCACCCAGGCACCGGCTGCACGCAAGGTGCCGACGGTCTCTTCAAGGGTTGGCCAATGCTGTTTGACGTCGCCCAGCTTGCCAGCGCCCAGCCATTTGCGGAACGCTTCGGCGCGGTCTTTGACGTACCCGGCCTCAACCAGGTAGTCGGCAAAGTGCGGACGGGCCGGGGCATTGCCGCTGTCGCCCAGGCCTTGTTGAATGGCCCGTGCGCCTTCCAGCGCGCCGGGCATGCCTTTAAGGGCGAGCTTGCGGCTGATTTCTTCAGCGCGCAGCCAACGGCCTTCGTGCAGTTTGGCGATGGCCTCAAGCAAGGCCGGGGCCTGGGTATCAAACCCGTAGCCCAGGACATGAATGGTTGCGCCACCCCAGGTGCACGACAATTCAATGCCGTTTACCAGCGTCATGTTCAAGGCCAGCGCCGCCGCGCGGGCTTCTTCGAGGCCTTCAAGTGTATCGTGATCGGTCAGGGCCAGGACTCGCACACCTTTCTCGAACGCACGCGCAACCAGTGCCGCCGGCGCCAAAGCGCCATCAGATGCCGTGCTATGGCAATGCAAGTCTATTTCCACGGGGATTTAATAACCTCTAGCTGACGCTTTCGCTGTCATTGATGTTTGTTATTATGCCGCCACATCCTGCTTCTGGCTGCCACTGTGAAACAATTCATCGACTTCATCCCGCTGTTACTGTTTTTCGTTGTCTACAAAATCGAACCACGCGTCGTCGATTTCGCCGGGCATAGCCTGACGGTCGGGGGCATCTTCAGCGCGACAGCGATGTTGATCCTCAGCTCGGTGGTGGTTTACGGCATTCTGTTTATCAAGCAGCGCAAGCTCGAAAAGAGCCAGTGGCTGACCCTGATCGCCTGCCTGGTATTTGGCAGCCTGACCTTGGCCTTCCACAGCGAAACCTTCCTTAAATGGAAGGCGCCGGTGGTGAACTGGCTGTTTGCCGTGGCATTTGCCGGTAGCCATTTCATCGGCGACAAGCCGCTGATCAAACGCATCATGGGCCACGCGCTGACCCTGCCGGATGCCGTCTGGACGCGCCTGAACCTGGCCTGGATCGGCTTCTTCCTGTTCTGCGGTGCGGCCAACCTGTTTGTGGCCTTCACTTATCAGAGCATTTGGGTCGACTTCAAAGTCTTCGGCAGCCTGGGCATGACCGTGCTGTTCCTGGTTGCTCAGGGTATTTATCTGTCGCGCCACCTGCATGACACCGATTCTGCACCGACCAATACCAAATCCGAGGACTGACATGCTCTACGCAATCATTTCCACCGACGTTGCCGACTCCCTTGAAAAACGCCTGGCCGCGCGCCCCGCGCACCTTGAGCGCCTGCAAGCACTGCAAAAGGAAGGCCGTGTCGTACTGGCTGGCCCGCACCCGGCCATCGACAGCAATGACCCAGGCCCGGCCGGTTTCACTGGCAGCCTGGTGGTCGCCGAGTTCGACTCCCTGGTAGCGGCCCAGGCCTGGGCTGACGCGGACCCTTACGTGGCTGCTGGCGTATACGCCAATGTAATCGTCAAGCCGTTCAAGAAAGTCCTGCCCTAATCGCGGTATTTTTTGCCGGTCGCCGACGCGCAAAGCGTCGGCACTGGCTAAATCGAGTAAGACATGAGCGACCTGTTACTGATAGATGATGACCAGGAGCTGTGTGAGCTTCTGAGCAGTTGGTTAAGCCAGGAAGGCTTCCAGGTACGCGCTTGCCACGACGGCCTGAGCGCCCGCAAGGCGTTGCTCGAGGCCAGCCCCGATGCGGTGGTGCTGGACGTGATGCTGCCCGACGGCAGTGGTCTGGAGCTGCTCAAGCAACTGCGCAACGACCACCCTGACCTGCCCGTGCTGATGCTGTCGGCCCGTGGCGAACCGCTGGACCGTATTCTCGGCCTTGAACTGGGCGCCGATGATTACCTGGCCAAACCCTGTGACCCTCGCGAACTGACCGCCCGCTTGCGCGCTGTCTTGCGCCGCAGCCACCCGGCCGCCGTGTCCACCCAACTGGAGCTGGGCGATTTGTGTTTCAGCCCGGCGCGGGGCGTGGTCACCATCGACGAACATGACATTCCCCTGACCGTATCTGAAAGCCGCCTGCTTGAGGCGTTGCTGCGCCAGCCCGGCGAGCCGCTGGACAAACAGGAACTGGCGCAAATTGCCTTGGGCCGCAAGCTAACCTTGTACGACCGCAGCCTCGACATGCACGTGAGCAACCTGCGTAAAAAGATCGGCCCCCACCCCGATGGCCGCCCACGCATCATGGCCCTGCGCAGCCGCGGCTATTTTTATAGCGCATAAGAACCTGTAATCGCAGGGCTTGGCGTTATGTAAACCTCACCCCAAAACGTCTTTACCTAAGCTTTACGCTCGACTGACAGCCATTGACCTTGATCTCCCTAAACTGGGCGCATCCGGATTCACCGGAACCGTACTAAGGAGACACACCATGCGTAAGACTCTAATTGCTCTGATGTTTGCTGCAGCCCTGCCAACCGTCGCAATGGCCATGCCTGGTGGTGACGGCCCAATGGGTCCACGTCACGGCGGTGAGCACGGTCGCGGCGATGCCCCTTACAGCCAACTGGACCTGAGCCGCGAACAGCGCCAGCAGATCGGCAAGTTGATGGGCGAGCAAATGCACGAACGTAAACAACTGGTTGAGAAGTACCTGGAAAAACTCCCGGCTGCTGATCAAAAGGCACTGAAAGACGAAATCGCTGCCAAGCATCAGAAAACCCAGAGCGATATTCGTGCGCTGCTCAAGCCTGATCAGCAAAAAACGTTCGATGAGATGCAAAAAAAACGCGCTGAACGCCAAGCAGAATGGAAACAGTTCAAGGAGTGGAAAGCTCAGCAGGCTCCAAAAGCGCAATAATCTAGTCTGTTACCAAGCCCAACGGCCCCCCGGTCGTTGGGCTTTGGTCGTTTCAATCATTTACCTGTGAGGAATTACTGTGCGTTCACTGTTTTGGCGGATTCTGGCCAGTTTTTGGCTGGCGATAGCCTTGGTCGCAGGGCTCTCGATTCTGTTGGGGCATATGCTCAATCAGGACGCCTGGATCCTCAGTCGCCACCCCGGCCTGCATAATCTGGCGCAACAGTGGACCGAACGTTTTGAAACCCAAGGCCCGGACGCCGCCCAGGATTTCCTCGAACGGCGCAAGCGTCGTTATCACATTGACGTCCAGGTGCTAAACGAAAGCGGCGACCCGGTGGTGGAAGGCACCTTTCCACGCCGCGCTGCGGTTTGGGAAGCCCGCCAGGGGCGCGGCAAGGAGCAACTGCCGTGGCGCCGCCTGACCGTCGAGTACACCAGCCCCAAGACCGCCGAAACCTACTTGCTGATTTACCGCATTCCGCACCCGGAGCTGGACGCCTGGCATCGCCAAAGCCTGATCTGGCCGCTGAGCGCGCTGGGGATTGCGCTGGTGGTGCTGACCTTGTTCAGTTTGCTAGTCACGCTGTCGATCACCCGCCCGCTGAGCCGCCTGCGCGGGGCCGTGCACGATTTGGGGCAAACCACCTATCAGCAAAACAGTCTGGCGCAACTCGCATCACGCCGTGATGAGTTTGGCGTGCTGGCCACTGACTTCAACCGCATGGGCGCCCGCCTGCAAAGCTTGATCGGCAGCCAGCGCCAACTGCTGCGCGATGTATCCCATGAACTGCGCTCACCGCTGGCACGTTTGCGCATCGCGTTGGCGTTGGCCGAACGGGCCGGGCCAGAAGAACGCGAAAAGCTCTGGCCACGCCTGACCCGCGAGTGTGACCGCCTGGAATCATTGATCAGTGAAATTCTCGCACTGGCCAGGGTTGATGCCGATCAAGCCAGCGCCGAGCCCATTGAGCTGAACCCCTTGCTCGCCACGGTCCAGAAAGACGCCTCACTGGCCGCCCCCGAGCAACGGGTGCAGCTCAATGCCGAGCCTGACCTGAGCATCAGCGGTTGGCCGACCATGATCGAACGCGCCGTGGATAATCTGCTGCGCAACGCTCAGCGCTTCAACCCGCCAGATCAACCGATTGAATTGACCGCACAACGCTCGGGCGACCACATCGCCATCAGCGTGCGCGATCACGGCCCGGGGGTGGCTAAAGAGTATTTGGCGCATCTGGGCGAGCCGTTCTTCCGGGCACCGGGCCAAACGGCGGCAGGCCATGGGCTGGGCCTGGCGATTGCCCGCCGTGCAGCAGAGCGCCATGGCGGCAGGTTGTTGCTGGACAATCACCCGCAAGGCGGGTTTGTTGCCACGCTGGAGTTGCCGTTGGAGCCTAATGCCACTTAGCGAGCTTGATTCGCAATCGTTTAAAGATCATAAGACCCCCCTCACCACGCCTCTCCCGAAGGAGAGGGAACCGATTGGGGGATGCTGAAGATATTCGGTAGCCTGTTTGCTGCGCGACAGCGCGGCATCGAAGACGGGGCGGTATCGTAAACGCTTAGGCTGTCCAGGCTTTGACGAATTCGGCGCTGTTCACTTTTGGCGCATCACGCAGTTCGTTCTGCGGGGTACCCAGGTACAGGAACGCAACCACTTCTTCGCCGTCTTCCAGCCCCAGGCCCTTGGCCACGTGTGCGTTGTAGGACAGCTCGCCAGTACGCCACACCGCGCCAATGCCTTGGGCAAATGCGGCCAGTTCAATGGCGTGGGCAGCGCAACCGGCGGTAATCAACTGCTCGGACTTCGGCACTTTGAAGTGCTCCTGCAAACGTGCCACGACCACCACCACCAACGGCGCCCGCAATGGCATGGCCCGCGCCTTGTCCAGTGCCGCCTGGGTCACTTCGCCGCCCTGCCCTTGCACCGCTTGGGCCAGAATTTCACCCAGTTGATTGCGCGCTTCACCTTCAACCGTCAAAAAACGGTAAGGCCGCAGTTGGCCGTGATCCGGAGCGCGCAAGGCGGCCGCGAACAAGACTTCACGTTGCTCGGCCGTCGGCGCAGGGTCCAGCAAGCGCGGGGCAGATACACGGTTAAGCAAAGCGTCGAGAGCCTCCATTGGCCACCTCCTGAAGAAAATGTGCGGCTATTCTAACGGTATCCATCGAAAGTCTGGCGGTTTACATCGCTCAGACCACAGGTAGAATGGCGCCCCCCTTCAATCCCGAGCTGATTTCATGGCACTGCCGACTTTACGCATTATCGGTTTTGTAATCGGCATCTTCCTGATTACGCTCGCGGTCAGCATGTCTGTGCCGATGCTGACGCTGGTCATTTTTGACCGCTTGAGTGATCTGCCGTCCTTTCTGTGGGCCAGCCTGATCACCTTCGTCGCCGGTCTGGCACTGGTGCTGCCCGGCCGCCCGGAGCAAGTGCACCTGCGCCCGCGGGACATGTATCTGCTCACGGTCTCGAGTTGGCTGGTGGTGTGCATTTTTGCTGCGCTGCCGTTTTTGCTGACGCAGCACATCAGTTACACCGACTCATTTTTCGAAAGCATGTCCGGGATTACCGCCACCGGCTCCACGGTGCTGAGCGGGCTGGACACCATGACGCCGGGTATTTTGATGTGGCGATCGATGCTGCACTGGCTCGGCGGCATCGGCTTTATCGGGATGGCGGTGGCCATTCTGCCGTTGCTGCGCATCGGTGGTATGCGCCTGTTCCAGACCGAATCGTCTGACCGCTCAGAAAAAGTCATGCCTCGCTCACACATGGTGGCGCGCCTTATTGTCGCCACTTATGTCGGCATCACCATTCTCGGCAGCCTGGCGTTCTGGTGGGCGGGCATGAGTGTGTTTGACGCGATCAACCATGCCATGTCGGCGATTTCCACTGGCGGGTTTTCAACCTCGGACCAGTCTCTGGCCAAGTGGACGCAACCGGCGGTGCACTGGGTGGCCATTGTGGTGATGATTCTCGGCAGCCTGCCCTTTACCTTGTATGTGGCAACATTGCGCGGCCATCGTCGGGCATTGTTCAAGGATCAACAGGTTCAAGGGTTGCTCGGGCTGCTGGTGGTGACCTGGTTCGTCATGGGCACCTGGATGTGGTGGACCACCGACATGTCGTGGTGGGATGCCTTTCGTCATGTGGCGCTAAACGTTACGTCGGTGGTGACCACCACCGGCTTTGCCCTGGGCGACTACAGCTTGTGGGGCAACTTCTCGCTGATGCTGTTTTTCTACCTGGGTTTTATCGGGGGTTGCTCGGGCTCGACGGCGGGCGGAATCAAGATTTTCCGCTTTCAGGTTGCCTATATTCTGCTCAAGGCCAACCTTAACCAGCTGATTCACCCCCGTGCGGTGATCAAGCAAAAGTACAACGGGCACCGCCTCGACGAAGAAATCGTGCGCTCGATTTTGACCTTTTCTTTCTTCTTCGCCACCACCATCTGCGTGATTGCACTGGCGTTGTCACTGCTTGGCCTGGACTGGATGACCGCCCTCACCGGTGCCGCCAGTACGGTGTCTGGCGTGGGGCCGGGGCTGGGTGAAATCATCGGCCCGTCGGGCAATTTCTCCAGCTTGCCGGATGCCGCCAAATGGATTCTGTCGTTTGGCATGTTGCTTGGGCGTCTGGAGATCATTACCGTGTTTGTATTGTGTGTCCCGGCGTTCTGGCGGCATTGATTCAATCAGAGGTTCAGCATGGGCCAAATCCTGTCACTGCGTCATTACCGCCAGGACGTGATCGCGCACAGCCATGAGCATGCGCAACTGGTGATCAGTTTGTCCGGCCTGCTCGACTTTGAAGTCGACGGCCGGGCCAGCCTGTTGCGCCAGCAGCACCTGATGGTGATCCCGGCCGGGGCCCATCATATTTGCGGCAGCGAACAAGGCAGCCAATGCTTGGTGCTCGATGTACCGGGCCAGGACTGGCTCGGCGAGTCGCTGGGCAGTCATGCCGACGCCAGCCGCCGCTTGCTCGACAACGCCGGGCACTTGAGCCTCGACGCCAATCAACACCAACTGGTGAGCTGGCTGGCCGCCAGCCCGGTGAACGACCCCTTGATCGCCCGGCAAGGCGCGATCCTGTTGCTGGCGAGCCTGAACAACGCTGTCGAACCGGTAACTGCAAACCGTCTGCCTTTCGCCGCACTGGATGCCTACATTGAGCAAAACCTCGCTTACCCGCTTCAGGTCATGGATCTGGCGCGAGTCGCAGGTTTGTCCTGCGCGCGTTTGCACAGCCGCTTCGTCAGTGAATGCGGGCTGACGCCCATGGACTACATTCGCCAGCACCGCCTGAACACGGCATTGCAGCTTTTGCGCCACAGCGCCCTGCCCATGGGCGAGGTGGCCAGCCGGGTCGGCTACGCCTCGCAAAGCGCCTTTAGCGCGGCCATGCTGCGAGAATTTGGCGCGTCACCTTCGAGGCTGCGCCGCGAGTCTGGCGACAACTGACGCGAGTCTGGCGACAGACACCGCTCAAGCCCACAGCCTAGACTGCCTGCCTTGCCTGTATCGACTTAAGGACTGCAATGACTCCGCGTACCGCCTTGGGCGCCCTGCATATTGGCGCACTGATGTTCGGCCTGACCGGCGTGTTCGGCAAACTCGCCGCCGCGTCAGCTTCCATTATTGTGTTCGGCCGGGCCGGTTTCGCGGTGCTGGCGCTGGCCTTCTTTGCTGCACTGGCCAAAAGCACCCGCTGGAAAAAACTGGCACTGCGCGATGCGCGTAACCTGCTGATCAGCGGCTTGCTGCTGGCCGGGCATTGGGTGAGTTTTTTTGTTTCGGTCAAAATTGCCGGGGTGGCGATTGCGACCTTGGGCTTTGCCAGCTTCCCGGCATTTACCGTGATCCTCGAAGGGCTGATTTTCCGCGAGCGCATCCGCCTCAATGAAGTGATTCTGGTGTTGCTGGTCAGTATCGGCCTGATTCTGGTGACGCCCAGCTTCGATCTGGCCAGCCAGGCCACCGAAGGGTTGATCTGGGCCATTGCCTCGGGCCTGCTGTTTTCGCTGCTGTCGCTGAATAACCGGGCCAACAGCGGACGCGTGCCCGCGGTGCAGGCAGCGATGTGGCAAAACGCAGTGGTCGCCTTGTGCCTGCTGCCTTTTGCGGCACCGGGTCTGAGCGAAGTTCGACCGCTGGACTGGCTGTGGATCGCCTTGCTCGGGGTGTTCTGCACAGGCGTGGCCCATAGCCTGTTTGTCGCCAGCCTGGCGGTGATCAAAGCGCGCACGGCGGCCGTGGTCTTTGCCCTCGAGCCGGTGTACGGCATCACCCTGGCGTGGCTGATATTCCACGAAACCCCGACGCTGCGCATGCTGGTTGGCGGGGTGTTGATCATCGTCGCGATTGTGGTGTCGAGCCGCCTCAGCAGTGGCCCGACGCCGAAACAAGCCGTGCTCGATTCAGCCGCTCACTGAACCCGGTCGTTGTGCCCCAAATCACGCTGCGGGTCGATCTGATCGCGGACCCGCTGCTTGAGCACCTTGGCTTCGGGGAAGCCGCCGTCGGCCTTGCGCTCCCAGATCTGCACGCCGTCACAGGTAATGCGGAACACGCCGCCGGTACCCGGTTCCAGCGCCACTTGGCGCAAATCGTCAGCAAATGTACTGAGCAGCTCTTGCGCCAACCAGGCCGCCCGGAGCAACCACTGACATTGCGTGCAATAAGTGATGACAATTTGCGGCTTGCTGGCAGACATGTTTCTAAAACTCCTGGGGGTAAAGGCGCCGCTATAATAGACGCCTTTGTCGCTCGCCCAGAGATTCATGATGCGCCGTCTGCTGATTTTCCTGCTTCTGTGTTTAAGCCCGCTGCCTCTGTTGGCAGCTGAAAAGCCCCAGCCCAAAATCGGTTTGGTGCTGTCCGGGGGTGCCGCCCGTGGCCTGGCCCACGTCGGTGTACTCAAAGCGCTGGAAGAGCAAGGCATTCATATTGATGCCATCGCGGGCACCAGCATGGGCGCGGTGATTGGCGGGCTGTATGCCTCGGGCTACAAGATTGATGAGCTGGAAAAGCTCGCCCTGAGCATCGACTGGCAAGAAGCGCTGTCAGACAGCCCCGCCCGCGAGGATGTCCCGTTCCGGCGCAAGCAGGATGACCGGGACTTTCTGGTCAGACAAAAACTCAGCTTCCGTGACGATGGTAGCCTGGGCCTGCCATTGGGCGTCATTCAGGGGCAAAACCTGGCATTGCTGCTGGAAAGCCTGCTGGCGCACAGCAGTGACGTGCGCGACTTCGACAAACTGCCCATCCCGTTCCGCGCCGTGGCCACCGACATCGTCAGTGGCGAGAAAGTGGTGTTCCGCAAAGGCCACCTGCCCCAGGTGATTCGCGCCAGCATGTCGATCCCGGCGGTGTTTGCGCCCGTGGAAATCAACGGCCAGTTGCTGGTCGATGGCGGCATGGTCGACAACATCCCGGTGGACGTGGCCCGCGAGATGGGCGTCGACCTGGTGATTGTGGTCGATATCGGTACGCCACTGCGGGGGCGCAAGGAGCTCAACACGGTCTTCGACATTCTTAACCAGTCCATCACCCTGATGACCCGCAGTAACTCTGAGGTTCAACTGGCCACGCTAAAACCGGACGACGTACTGATCAAACCGTCGCTCGCGAGCATCGGCGCGACGGACTTTGGCCGCTCAGAAGAGATCATCAATGCCGGCTATCGCGCGACGCAGATTCTCGAAAACCGTCTGGCCAGCCTGCGCCAACCCGCCGACGCGCAACTGAGCATCGCCCGCTCTGCCGAAGAACGGACCCCGGTGATTACTGCGATCAAAATCGAGAACGACTCGAAAATCGACGACTCAGTGATCCGCTATTACATCCGCCAACCGGTCGGTGAGCCCTTGGATCTCGCACGTTTGCAACGGGACATGGGCACACTGTACGGCCTGGATTACTTTGATCAGGTGCAGTACCGCGTGGTGCACAAAGGTCAAGAGCGCACCCTGGTGATCAGCGCCCGGGCCAAGCGCAGCGGCACCGATTACCTGCGTCTGGGCATCAACCTCTCTGACGACATGCACGGTGACAGCGCCTTCAACCTTGGCGCCAGCTACCGGGTCAATGGCATTAACCGCCTGGGCGCCGAGTGGCTGACGCGGGTGCAAATTGGCGATAAACAAGAGCTGTACAGCGAGTTCTATCAACCGCTGGATGCGGGCTCGCGGTTCTTTGTGGCGCCGTATATCAACGCTCAATCGCAGAACGTCGAGGCCATTCTGGATAACGACCCGATTGCTGAATACCGTCTTGAGCGCTATGGATTTGGCTTGAACCTGGGCCGCCAGATCGGCAACAGCGGTGAGATCCGTGTGGGCGTCGGAGAGGCATGGGGTAAGGCCGATGTACGAATCGGCGAGCGTGACTTGCCGAGCACCAGCTTCACCGAAGGCTTTTATGACGTGAAGTACTCGTTCGACTCGCTGGATAACGTTTATTTCCCGCACACCGGCGAAGACATCAGCTTGAACTTCCGCCAGTTCGATCCGGCGCTGGGCTCGGACGAGCGTTATCGCCAATGGGAATTCAACCTCGACAAGGCCCTGAGTTCGGGGCCGAACACCTGGATTCTAGGCGGGCGTTACGGGCGTACGCTGGACCAGGCCAACGTCGTGACCTCAAGCTTTTTGCTCGGCGGTGCGCGGCAGTTGTCCGGGTTCCGTGAGGATGCGATTTCGGGGCAGAACATCAGCTTGATGCGGGCTGTTTACTATCGCCGCCTGACGCCGCGCTCGTACCTGCCGCTTGATTTCCCGCTGTATGCCGGTGCGTCACTGGAACGCGGCCGCGCCTGGAACAACGACAACGAGTTCGACAGTGGCTACATCAATGCCGCGAGCATTTTTATTGGCTTTGATACACCGCTGGGCCCGCTGAATTTCAGCTACGGGATTAACGATGACAATCAAAAGGCGTTGTATTTGAACCTGGGGCAGACGTTCTAAGCTGTGCCCTTGTAGGAGCGAGCTTGCCTCGCGATCTTTTGATCGTTTAAAAGATCGCGAGGCAAGCTCGCTCCTACAGGTAGAGGGAGGGAAGTCAGTTCTTTTCGAGGTTTTCGAGGATGCGCTTGTGTACGCGCATGCAGATGCGCTGATCTTCTTCGTCTATGCCGACAAACAATTCCTGACGCAATGCGGTGGCGATGGCCTCGATCTGGGCGATCAAGGGCAAGGCTGACTCACTCAATTCGATTTTCTTGGCGCGGCGGTCTTCCAGCACCGCCTGACGTTTGACCAGACCTTGGGCTTCAAGGCTGTCGAGCAAACGCGCAAGGGTCGGACCTTCAACCCCGACACTTTGCGCCAATTCCCGCTGGGTAGGCTTGCAGTCGAATCGTGCCAGATGCAGCAGCACCAGCCAGCGGGCTTGCGACAGGCCGAGACCGGCCAGGCGTCGATCCAGCTCCGCACGCCAGCCACGAGACATTTGGGCCAACTGCATACCAAAACGGTGTTGATCGGTTAACGGCATAAAAAACTCAATGTTTAGACTGAAAAAGAGTGAAACCAATTGTTAGTCAGCTAAGCATGGAGCTTGCACATAGGCAAGACCTGTATGTCAATCAATTCGTTACATGCCAATAACCGTTACATTTCGAACTCGGATTGCAGGGCGGCGCGCACGCAATACAGGACGCCTTCCGGCACTCGACCTTTGAACTGTTCAGCGATACTGGCCACGCTTGGCAACTCACCCTCACCGTCCAGAAACGCGTCCTGCACTTCTTCCATCAGCTCTTCGGGTAAGTCCAGGGCTTGCTCCAGCGACAGTTCCTGACGCCCAATGGCTTCGGCCAGCAGCGTGTAGACGTTCTTTTCAGAGCACTGCAATTGCCCGGAAATCTGCAGCGGGGTCATGCCCGCGCGTGCCAAGCTGATCAGTTCGTGGCGGATGTCCGCGACCACTTTCGGCGCCTCGGCCTGCCCGCCCAACACTTCGAGGAACGCCTCGCCGTAGCGCTCCAGTTTGCGCGCACCAATACCGCCGACCTTGGCCATGTCGGCCAGCGACGTCGGCTGGCTGCGCAGCATTTCGAGCAGCGTTGAGTCGGGGAAGATGACGTAAGGCGGTACGCCATGCTCTTCGGCCAGCTTGCGGCGCAAGGCACGTAGGGCCTCCCACTGCTCGCGCTCGTCGCCACGCACCAGTTGGCTGGCCGGGCTGGCAGAACTGCTTTTGACCGTGGTTTGCGGCTTGAGCTCGCGACGCAGCTCTAGCGTCACTTCGCCGCGCAACAATGGTCGGCACGTGTCGCTCAAACGCAAACCGCCGTAGCCTTCGATATCAATGTCGGCCAGACCACGGGCAACCAGTTGGCGGAACAAGGTGCGCCAATCGCCCTCGGATCGGGCTTTGCCTACGCCGAAGACCGACAGGTGTTGATGGCCCATGCTGCGGGTTTTTTCGTTTTCGCGGCCCAGCAACACGTCAATCAGGTGACCGGTGCCATAACGCTGGCCAGTACGATAAATCGCTGACAACGCCTGACGCGCCGGTTCTGTGGCGTCCCAGGTTTGCACGCCGTCGACACAGTTATCGCAATGCCCACATGGCTGGGGCATGTCTTCATCAAAGTACGCAAGCAAGGTCTGACGACGGCAGCGGGTTTCTTCGCACAGAGCCAGCATCGCGTCGAGCTTGTGATGCTCCAGACGCTTGTGGCGCTCGTCGCCTTCGGAGTTTTGCAGCATCTGCTTGAGCATCACCACGTCTTGCAGGCCGTAAGCCATCCAGGCATCTGCCGGCAAGCCATCACGGCCAGCACGGCCGGTTTCCTGGTAGTACGCCTCAAGGGATTTGGGCAGGTCCAGGTGCGCCACAAAGCGCACGTTGGACTTGTCGATGCCCATGCCAAAGGCAATGGTCGCGACCATGATCAGCCCTTCTTCGTTGAGGAAGCGCTTTTGGTTGGCGGCACGGGTTTCGTTGGGCAGGCCGGCGTGGTACGGCAAGGCCGGGAAGCCCTGGTCGCACAAAAACTGCGCCACTTCGTCGACCTTTTTACGCGACAGGCAATAGACGATGCCCGCATCACTGCGCCGCTCCGAGAGGAACGCCAGCAATTGTTTGCGCGGCTGCTCTTTGGGCACGATGCGGTAAAAAATGTTGGGCCGGTCGAAGCTCGACAAAAAACGCTCCGCGTTCTGCAAATGCAGGCGGGTGACGATTTCTTCGCGGGTGCGTTTGTCGGCGGTGGCGGTCAGGGCGATGCGCGGTACATGGGGGAACATCTCGGCCAGTTGGCCCAGTTGCAGGTACTCCGGGCGGAAGTCATGCCCCCACTGCGACACACAGTGCGCTTCGTCGATGGCAAACAGGGCGATGTCCAGGCTCTGCAGAAAGGCCATCATGCGCGGCTGCACCAGACGCTCTGGCGCCAGGTAGAGCATTTTGACTTCGCCACGGCGGATCCGGTTGGCCAGGTCGCGCTGTTGATCGGCGCTCAATGTCGAGTTCAGGGAGGCGGCGGCGACGCCCAGTTCTTCGAGCGTGGCGACCTGATCGTCCATCAAGGCGATCAACGGCGAGACCACCACCGCCAGGCCGTCACGCAACAGCGCCGGGACCTGGAAGCACAAGGACTTGCCACCGCCGGTGGGCATCAGCACCAAAGCGTCGCCACCACTGGCCACGCGCTCAATAATGTCACCCTGACGGCCACGGAAACTGTCGTAGCCGAAGATGTCTTTGAGTACGCGTTGAGCCTGTTCGAGCATAGAAACTCCAGAAATCGCCGAAACACCCCTGCGTCAGCGGGACCCGGCGCGGCCTCAAGCGGTGTTTAAACCCTTGGGCGCAAAGCGCTGGAGCCGCTGTCTTGACCGCAGGGCATCACAAAACGCGGCAGTATACCCGAGCACTCCACCCTACAGGGCGCTGTGATTGCAGTACCGATCACCGGGAAGTGATGGCAAATGCGCTCAACGACTGGCTTGGGCGCTCAAGAAAGCCTAGAATTCGGTATTGTTTATTTTCTAGGTAGTCCCTTAATGTCCTTCGCTGAGCAACTAACCCGCCTGCAAGCCTTCCTCGACGCTGACGAGCTGCATGACGAGGCGCTGGACTACGTAGCCACTCACGGCTACCTGACTGCCCTGTCCATCTGCGCTGAAGAAGTACCTGAGCGTGAATGGATCGACGCCATTTTCGCTGAAACCCCGAACTACAAAGACGACGCCGAGCGCGAAGAGATCGAAGGCTCCCTGATTAAGCTCAAGGACCACATCGCTCGCCAGTTGGCATCGGACGAAGAGTTCGAGCTGCCGTGTGATCTGGACCTGGGCGACGAGCCGGATGATTCCGATCTGCGCGGCTGGTGCATCGGTTTTATGGAAGGCGTGTTCTTGCGCGAAGAGGCCTGGTTCGAAAGCGCCGAAGAAGAAGTCAGCGAAATGCTGCTGCCGATCATGGTTGGTTCGGGCCTGTTCGACGACCAGCCTGAATTCGCCGATATCGCTCAGGACGCCAACCTGATGGACGACATGATCGTGCAGATTCCGGAAGCCCTGACCGCCCTGTTCCTGCTGTGCAATGCCCCTGACGAAAAACCGGCCATCCTCAAGCCGCGTCACCACTGATTCAATGCCCGGCCCCTCGTTCAGCAGCCGGTCGCGGCTGCTGCGTTACGCTCTGTTTGCCATTGGCTGGCTGAGCGTAGCGCTGGGGGTTCTGGGGATCTTCCTGCCGGTACTGCCCACCACCCCCTTTCTGCTCTTGGCTGCCGCCTGCTTTGCGCGCAGTTCCCCACGGTTTTACCAGTGGCTGGTCGAACACCCTCGACTGGGGCCCTGGATCCGCGACTACCTCGACGGTAACGGCATTCCGCTCAAGGCCAAGGTCTACGCCATTGGTTTGATGTGGCTGAGCATTGGTGTGTCCTGCTACCTGGTGCCATTGCCTTGGGCGCGAGGGTTTATGCTGCTCAGCGCGGTGCTGGTGAGCCTTTATATCCTGCGCCAGAAAACCTTGGAAAAACCCTGAAGATCAAAAGATCGCGAGGCGAGCTCGCTCCTACAGCGGGGGTTTTGTGACGTGGTTGCGCTGGTAGGTGTCGGCGCCCATGGCTTCGATTTGCCCTTCAATCAGCGCTTCAAACGGGCGCAGCAGCGGTGCATAGGACGCCGGGGCTTCGAGGATATCCAGAGCCTGGACGATGGCTTCCACGGTCGACAAAGCCCCAGGCCCCGGCGCCTTGCGCAGCCGGTAACGGGACACCGCGCCCTCGGGCAAGGTCATCCGTGGCAACTGTGCCAGCAACGGGTTGAGGTGCAGCAGTTTGCGCGCCTTGCGCCATGTGCCATCGGGCACCACCAACAGCAGTTTTTCAGTTGCCGCAGTATCTGCCTGTAGCGGTTGCGCACCCTCCCCCGGAAACAACAACCGCGTCTGATACCCCGGCGGGTTGAGCAGCGTGTGCAAATCCTCAAACACTTCGCCCACTCGCAGCTCAGCGTTGGTCAGCCCCAAGGCCGCCAGCCGTGCAGTGTTCAGCGCATGATTGACTTCACTGGGGTGCTGTAACAGCAAGACGCGGGTGTGGCTGTCCAGTTGTGGGATCAAGTCGCACAGGCAGTGCGTTTGCGGGCGCAAGCAGCGAGGGCATTGGGCACGGGACATAGCGATAACGCTCTCTTCAAGGTTGATTTAGCTGCGCTTTGAGCAGGTCGCGAAACGTTTGAATCAGCGGCTCACGACTACGACCACGGCGCACGATCATTGAAAACGGCGCCTGATAACCAAAGGTCGCCGGCAGCAACACGCGCAAGTCACCCTTCTCGACCCACGGCTCGGCGTAATGTTCGGGCAAGTAACCAATGTAGGCGCCGGAGAGCACCAGAATCAGTTGGGCCTCCATGCTGTCGACGGTGGCCGCGCTGTGTTTAAAGCCGTGCCGCGCCAGCTCGGCCTGGCTCCAGTAGCCGCGCCCGACCATGCGTTGCTGAGTAATCACCGGCTCGGGGATTCGCCGCTCAGCGAACAAGGGATGCCGCGTGCTGCAATACAGCCAATGCTGTTCACGGTACAGCGGCTGATAAACCAGACCGCTCATGCGCGACGAAAACGCACCGATGGCCAGATCAAGCCGGTTGTCTTGTACTCCGAGCTGCAATTCGTAAGGGCTCATGACCGACAGGTGCAAGTGCACCGCCGGGTGCTCCTGGCTGTAGGCGCCAATGGCTTCGGCAAAGGGCAAGGCTTTGTCGCTGACCGTGGAGTCGATCACCCCCAGATTCAAGGTGCCGCGCAGTTCACCCTTGAGCGCGGCGGCGTACTGTTCAAAGCCTTCCAGCTCGCCCAATAGACGCAGGGTTTCCTGATGAAACAGCTCGCCCTTGCTGGTAAGGCTGAACCCGCCGCGCCCCCGATGGCACAGCACCAGCCCCAGATTGGCCTCCAGTTGGCTCATGTAGGTGCTGATGGCCGACGTCGACAGGTTGAGCTCCTGCTGCGCCGTGGCGAAACCCTGGTGCCGGACCACGCTGGCAAAGATTCGCAATAGTTTTAGATCGGGTAAAGCGTTGGCCATGAATGACTCACTTTTCACGGTAGGAGCGAGCTTGTCTCGCGATCTTTTCACGATCAAAAGATCGCGAGACAAGCTCGCTCCTACCCGTGGCGCGCATATTTTAGGCTTGGAGTCTAACTCGGGGCTGCGCATTAGTTTAGAAAAATCTGAACTAAGTATTTGCCCGTAGGGATTCTTCCCGCCGCCCGCCTTTCGCAGAATCGACCGCCATAACCACAACAAACGACGAGGTCTTTCCCGTGGATAAAATTCTTCACCAACCACTGGGCGGCAATGAAATGCCGCGCTTCGCCGGCATTGCCACCATGATGCGCCTGCCCCATCTGCAATCCGCCGCCGGTCTGGATGCCGCCTTTGTTGGCGTGCCATTGGACATCGGTACATCGTTGCGCGCAGGCACCCGTTTCGGCCCTCGCGAAATCCGCGCCGAATCCGTGATGATTCGCCCTTACAACATGGCCACCGGCGCTGCCCCGTTCGACTCGCTGTCGGTCGCGGATATCGGCGACGTGGCAATCAACACCTTCAACCTGCTGGACGCCGTGCGCATCATCGAAGAAGCCTACGATGACATCCTCGAGCACAACGTGATCCCGCTGACGCTGGGTGGCGACCACACCATTACCCTGCCGATCCTGCGCGCCATTCACAAAAAGCACGGCAAGGTTGGCTTGGTGCATATCGATGCGCACGCCGATGTGAACGATCACATGTTTGGCGAAAAGATTGCCCACGGCACCACGTTCCGCCGCGCCGCCGAAGAAGGCTTGCTGGACTGTGACCGTGTCGTGCAAATCGGCCTGCGTGCCCAGGGCTATACCGCTGAAGACTTTAACTGGAGCCGCAAACAGGGGTTCCGTGTGGTGCAGGCCGAAGAGTGCTGGCACAAGTCGCTGGCCCCGTTGATGGCTGAAGTCCGCGAAAAAGTCGGCGATGGCCCGGTGTACCTGAGCTTTGATATCGACGGCATCGACCCGGCCTGGGCGCCTGGCACCGGCACCCCGGAAATCGGCGGTCTGACCACCATTCAGGCGATTGAGATTATTCGCGGCTGCCAAGGCCTCGACCTGATCGGTTGCGATCTGGTAGAAGTCTCGCCGCCTTACGACACCACCGGCAATACCTCACTGCTGGGCGCGAACTTGCTGTACGAAATGCTCTGCGTCTTGCCGGGAGTCACTCATCGCTAAACCCCGCCTCCAGACGGGATAAAGGGTTCGAGGTGCCATCGCGCACCTCGAACAGCGCCCTCGCCGGCCTGCCGGCTGACCGGGCCGTTTTTGTGCATGACGCGGCCAGCGAGCGGCGCATGTAAGGGGAGCAATTCTTTAGCCAGGATCGCGCGACTCCGGTCTTCAAGACCTGAGCCAGCACACAAGAACAAAAGGCCTTTGGCTGGCCTGTTACGAATGTTTGTCCGCTTTGTCGGAAAGGCTGCCGCCCCCTTAGCCAATGTGATCGGAGATGATCATGAATAATAAAAACAGCCCCAATAATGCGGGCCACATTAATTCACCAGGAGTTGACCCGGCTCCGAACAACGCACGCCGAACCGGACTCAGGGATGTATTTCGCCTGTTTTTGGGTAACGCGCGCGCCACGCAATACACCCAACGCCACACCCGAAACACCGGTGATGCCACCCATCGCCTGATCGCCTCATAAAAAAAATAATCGGAGACTCGCCATCATGGCTTTAGACCTAATAGTCGTCCTTATCTACGCTGCGGCAATGCTGGTGCTGGGTTACTACGGCATGCGCAAGGCAAAAACCCACGAAGAGTACTTGGTCGCCGGACGCAACCTGGGCCCGACACTGTACATGGGCACCATGGCCGCCACGGTGCTGGGCGGTGCTTCAACTGTCGGTACGGTGCGTTTGGGTTATGTACACGGGATTTCAGGCTTCTGGCTGTGCGCGGCCCTGGGTTGCGGGATCATCGCGCTCAACCTGTTCTTGGCCAAGCCGTTGCTCAAGCTGAAAATCTTTACCGTGACCCAAGTGCTGGAAAAACGTTACAACCCGATGGCGCGCCAGGCGAGTGCGGTGATTATGCTGGCGTATGCCCTGATGATCGGCGTGACCTCCATTTTGGCGATCGGCACCGTGCTTGAAGTGTTGTTCGGCCTGCCGTTCTGGGTATCGGTGGTGCTCGGCGGTGGCGTGGTGGTGGTGTATTCGACCATTGGCGGGATGTGGTCACTGACCCTGACTGACATCGTGCAGTTCGTGATCAAGACCGTGGGCCTGATGTTCGTGCTGCTGCCGATCTGTCTGTACCGTGTCGGCGGCTGGGATGAGCTGGTGAGCAAACTGCCAGCGTCGAACTTCAGTTTTACCAGCATCGGCTGGGACACCATCATCACCTACTTCATGATTTACTTCTTCGGCATTCTGATCGGTCAGGACATTTGGCAGCGCGTGTTTACCGCCAAAACTGACAAGGTGGCCAAGTACGCCGGTACGTTCGCAGGGTTCTACTGCATCCTTTACGGCCTGACCTGTGCCCTGATCGGCATGGCAGCCCATGTGTTGATCCCGGACCTGGGCAACGTCAACAACGCGTTCGCCGCCATCGTTAAGGTTTCGCTGCCGGACGGCATTCGCGGGCTGGTGATTGCTGCCGCCCTGGCCGCCATGATGTCCACCGCCAGTGCCGGCTTGCTCGCCGCCTCCACCGTATTGACCGAAGACCTGCTGCCCAAGCTGCGCGGCGGCAAACAATCGAGCCTGAAGATCAACCGCCTGTTCACCATGCTCACAGGCCTTGTGGTGCTGGCGATTGCTCTGGTGGTAAGCGACGTTATCAGCGCCCTCACGCTGGCCTACAACCTGCTGGTTGGCGGCATGCTGGTGCCATTGATCGGGGCGATTTACTGGAAGCGCGCCACGACGGCAGGCGCCATCAGCAGCATGAGCCTGGGCTTTATCACGGCGCTGATTTTTATGATCAAGGATGGTCTGGACGCTAATACGCCGATCTACTACAGCCTGGCTGTAGGGCTTATCAGCTTTATCGTGGTCAGCTTGCTGAATCGGCGCCCGGCCACAGTGGCCAGCGCTGCCTGATACCCACTTTCTTCAGCGGGCGCGACGTCGGAGGTCGTGCCCGTTTTTTTCGATATCAGGCGCTTACGCTGCCACCGTATTAACGGCGACGTTGCGGACGGCGACGCGGGTCTCCGACAGGGATCGGAATAGGTTGCAGCGGAGGCTCAATCAGGCCCAGTGCAACACCGACGTCATGCAGCCAGTTTTTCAGTTTGTCTTTCATATTTCCCCCTTGGGGCCACACTTGCGACCGGATTCCTTGGTCGCTTCGTACAGATAATAGTCCTAAGTCCTACAAGATGCTTGCTTAAGGTCAATGAACTTTAGGCTAATCCTCCTCTTTTCAAGTCAGGCCGATGCGCGTTGTGCTGCAACTTCTACGTCGCTTTTAACGGACGCCGTCTGCTGCAACGTTATCCACGCATTCAAGTTGGCGCCCAGCATGCCCTTTCGCCACATCAACCACGTAGTGGCAGAGGCAAAAGGTTGTTTCAAGGGATGTACGCCGACACTTTCACGGCCCGGCAAGCTGGCCAGCATCGAGGCTGGCATCAACGCCACACCCGACCCTGCCACCACGCACGCCAGCATGCCCTGATAGGACTCAATCTCCATCACGCGGCCCATCGCCGCCCGGTCGCTGGCGTACCAGGCCTCAAGGCGAGTGCGATACGAACAGCCCTGACGGAAGGCGAACACCTCACGGCTTTGCACGTCCTGGGCGCGGGTGATCGGTGGATGATCCAGATCGCTGATCATCACCAATTGCTCTTCACAGAACTCGACGCCATCAAGCCCGGCCAACTCAAGCGGGCCATCCACCAGTGCCGCATCCAGTCGCCCGGTGAGCAAACCTTCGAGCAATTCCCCGCTCGGCGCCGACTGTACATGCAGGTTCACCGCCGGGTAGGCGCGGTGGTAGCGGGCCAGCAAAGCGGGCAAATGGATCGCCGCGGTGCTGTACATCGTGCCAAGGGTGAACTTGCCGGACGGCACGCCGCCCTGTACCGCGCCCAGCGCCTCATCGCGCAGGGCGAACAGCCGCGCGGTGTAATCGAGCAGCACTTTGCCCGCCGGGGACAATTGCAAGCGCTGGCGCTCACGCATGAACAACTCGACACCCATTTGCTCTTCAAGTTGTTTGAGCCGGGTCGACAGATTGGAAGGCACGCGGTGCAGACGCTCAGCTGCGCGGGTGATCGAGCCTTCTTCGGCCACGGCCTGAAAAATCCGTAATTGGCTGAATTCCACACCATTCTCCAAAACTGAACAAGTCACTCACTATTATTCAATTTTATAGAAAGTCAATCACCGCTAGCCTGACGGTCATTGTCACTGCCCCGGAATTAACAGCATGTCAGCCCTGACTCGCTTACTCGCCAGCTTTATCGCACTCATGATGGCCATGGGGATTGGTCGTTTTTCACTCACCCCGCAACTGCCGCACTTGATCAGCGAAGGTCAGATCGACTTGACCGGCGCCGGGCTGATTGCCGCCGCCAACTATCTTGGCTATTTAATTGGCGCGCTGGACGCCATTCGCGCCAGACGCCCGGAGCAAGTCCGTGGCCGACTGCACACAGGCTTATGGCTGTGCGTGGTGCTGACGCTGATTTCGTACTGGGCACAAGGCTTCTGGCCGCATTTGCTGCTGCGCTTTGGCGCCGGGGTGGCGAGTGCCTGGGTGATGGTGATGATCACCGCGCTCAGCCAGCAAATCGCGGTCAGCGCTAACCGGCCGCGCTTGGGTGCCCTGGTGTTTGCAGGGCCCGGCATTGGCGTGGTGCTGACCGGATTGCTCGCGCTGTTTGCCAACGTTCAAGGGCAAAACTCGTCCATGTTGTGGCTGATCTACGCGGTGGCCGCCTTGCTCATGCTGCTGGTGATCATGCCGATCCTGCCACCCGCCAACGGCCTTGCTCCGCACGTGCAGACGGCGCCCACAAGCCCACGCCACCCCGGTATCACCCGTCTGGGAGCCATTTATGCGCTGTATGGCTTGGGGTACATCATTCCGGCGACGTTTTTGTCGCAAATGGCCAGCGCGCAATTTCGCGGTCAATGGCAAGCCGATTTGTTCTGGCCAGCTTTCGGCCTGTGCGCGGCCATTGGCGTGGTGCTGATCAGCTTTCACCGGCCCTCGCCGCGCACCACTCGCCTGTGGCTGATGGCCGCGCTGTGGGTGCAGGCGGCCGGTGTGCTGGCATGCTTGCTGCCCAGCAGTGCGGGCCTGGCGCTGGGGGTGATTTTATGCGGCACGCCATTCCTGGCCTGTATGCCGCTGGTGATGCAAA
This sequence comes from Pseudomonas helleri, assembly GCF_045830615.1. Taxonomy (NCBI): domain Bacteria; kingdom Pseudomonadati; phylum Pseudomonadota; class Gammaproteobacteria; order Pseudomonadales; family Pseudomonadaceae; genus Pseudomonas; species Pseudomonas helleri. The sequence continues at coordinate 3,654,818 of NZ_CP174501.1, forward strand.
GCTCGCGCGACATCGCCCCCCACGCCACTCAGCGCAACGCCGCCTTGCTCACCGCCTGTTTTGCCGTCGGCCAACTGGGCGGGCCTTTGCTGGCAGCCGTCAGCAGCCATTTCAGTGGCGGCTTGCACCCGGCGCTGATCATCGCGGCCAGCGGCCTGGTGCTGGCCGGGGTACTGGCCTTGCAACTGGTTAATTTTGTAGCAGTGCGCGCACCTTGCGACGTACCCACTGCTCCGCGCTGACAAAAGTGATACCTAGCAGCACCAGCACCGCGCCCACGGCGAAGTTGAAGCTTAATGGCTCATCCAGTATCAACACGCCAAAGGTCACCCCGAACAAGGGCGTCATAAACGAAAACACGGCCAGATTGGAGGCCAAGTAACGCTTGAGCAGCCAAAACCACATCAGGTAGCTGAAAAAAGACACCACCAAGCCCTGAAACAAGACGCTGCCAATGGCCAGCCCGGTAAAGCTGAAGTGGGTGATCTGCCCTGTGGCAAGCGCAATCACCAGCAGGCCGATAAAGCCCACGATCAACTGGTAAAACAGGGTCAGCGTGACCGGTGCCTCAGAGAGCCTGGAGCCACGCACCACCACAGTGGTGACGCCCCAGGCCATGCCCGCCAGCACGCCGTAGGCATCGCCAAGCAAGACGTCGGGGTCCATGTCCGCGAACGACATGCCGCCGGCAAAGGAGAATGCAATGCCCAGAAACGCGAGGAAGATCCCCAGCCACTGCAGCGGCCGCAGACGCTCACTGGGCAACAGCCAGTTCACCCCCAGCGCAGTAAAGATCGGCGCGGTATAGAGGAACACCGACATGTGCGCCGCGCTGGTCAGGTGCAGACCCTGCGCAATAAAGAAAAACTCCAGGCCAAACAAACTGCCTGCGAGCAATCCGCCGCGCCAGGTGTAGGGCACCTGGTCCCAGCCACCCTTCCAGCAAATCACCAGCCCCACCAGCAGCGCCGAGATCCCCGAGCGGGCCATGGCCTGCATGACCGGGGAAATATCAGGTGCAGCCACTTTGATCAGCACCTGCTGGACACCCCAGATCAGGCACAACCCCAGCATGACTTGCAGTGCAAAAGCATCCGTTGCTCGCCGCGAACCACTCATAGCCACACCCAAAAGATAAAAACAGCGCAGGCCGCTGGTTTAAACCAGTTCGATGCGGTCCGCGTGGATCACAATCTTGCCTTCCTTGTAGAGCGCACCAATGGCCTTCTTGAAGTTGCCCTTGCTGACGCCAAACAGGTTGCTGATCTGCTCGGGTGCACTTTTATCACTGACCGGCAGTACGCCGTTGTTTTCACGCAACTTGCTGAGGATCTTCGAGTTCAGGCTGCTGGATGCCTCCTGACCGACTGGCTGCAAACTCAGGCTGATCTTGCCGTCGGCACGAACTTCTTTGATATAGCCTTTCTCTTGCTTGCCCGCACGCAGGAACTTGAACACTTCGTTCTTGTGGATCAAGCCCCAGTGCTTGTTGTTGATCACGGCTTTAAAGCCCATGTCCGTGGCCTCAGCCACCAGCAGATCAACTTCCTGGCCCACTTGGTAGTTGGCCGGGGTTTTGTCCAGGTAGCGGTCCAGGCGGGCCGTAGCCGTGATGCGGCGTGTGTGCTTGTCCAGGTAAACGTGGACAACCACATATTCGCCAGCGGTCATCTGGCGTTTTTCTTCGGAATACGGCAACAGCAAATCTTTCGGCAGGCCCCAATCAAGGAAAACACCGATGCTATTAATTTCGACGACTTTAAGACTGGCAAACTCACCGACTTGAACTTTTGGTTTTTCAGTGGTGGCAATTAACTTGTCAGCGCTGTCCAAATAAACAAATACGTTTAGCCAGTCTTCATCTTCACTGGGAATATCTTTCGGAATATAGCGATTGGGCAACAGGATTTCCCCGTCAGCTCCACCATCCAGATACAAACCGAAGTTAGTGTGTTTAACCACTTGCAAACTGTTGTAGCGACCGATTAAAGCCATGTCCAATACCCTCATTACGTGGACAGCATTCTACCCGAGTTTGGCCCGGCAAATTGGAGCCGCGCAGCAAGGCTTTCACATTTTTTACAAAAGGCCTGATTTATCAAGGATTTTTGCCTCGACCCTAGGACCACTCGTCAGCCCGGCGAGCCCTCAAGGCCCTGCCGAGCAGCGCAAAAACAACCCGATGATATGAATTAAAACAGCGGGTTAGCGGACGCGTAGAGTGTTGATTATGTGCAATGCCAAGGTGCTTATAATATTTCAGGAGGATATTTAACAAGCAATTGTCAAGTATTTCAGTTACTATCGCTGGCCAAGTTATTTTCTACAGGTGAATAGCCGCCATGCGTGTAAAAGCATCCGCCAGCAAAGTAAAGCCAGCTCCCGCCGTTGAAACCAGTGATTCAATCAATGCGCAAATTGCCGCATTCTTGAAGTCCGGTGGCGAGATCCAGCAAATTGACAAAGGCGTCAGCGGCCAAACTTTCGGCGCATCCAAACAGATTTCGCTGGGTAAAAAGTAATACCTCCCGCTTTATAGTGGTCCTGATGCGCTTTGCCTTCCAAAGCGCTGGGACTCCTGAACCCCCTCCTCTCAAGAAATCGACGAACGGCCCCCATCGGCCGGCATACATCCGTATGCTTGAACCTCTCTAAACCAAGCCTTCGAGCCAATCACTGCATCCAGTTGTCAAGGGAGTGACCTATGCTCACACGAGCGTTACTGCTCACCGGCACATTGCTGTCCAGCGCGGCTGTCAACGCACAGGTGTTTTCACGCGAGCTGGGCGATTTCGACCTCAGAATGGGCACCCAGCCCAGCCGCAGCATGGCCCAAGGCCTGGTCAAGCCGACCAGCCCGGGTTCGACCTTCCATGGCGGCCTGGACCTCACGCACAACAGCGGCTGGTATGTCGGCCAATGGGCACCCACCATGGGCCTCAAGCCCGGCAGCAATCTGGAAGTCGATTCCTACCTCGGTTACAAACACCCGTTTGACCAGACCTTGAGCTATGAACTGGGGATGATTCATTACAGCTACCCCAAGGTCAGCCCGATGGACAGCCAGCAGTTTTATGCGGGGCTGACAGTGTTGGGTACGCGCTTTGGCGCAGCGTTCAGCAATGACCCGGATCGACGCGACAGCACCGTGTTTGCCGATTTGGGCGCCAATCGCACGCTGGGCGTCGGGGTCAGCCTGAAATACACCACCCACCAGTTGGGTACGCCGGTATCCATCGCCGATGGAGGCAGCGTGCGTACGTTCAATGATTGGTCGATCACCTTCTCACGGCCCTGGATGGGCGTGAACCTGAACGTGATCTACAGCGACTCTAGCCTCGACGGCGGAGATTGCTCGGCGTACTCGGGGCAAAACCCGCAATGCGATGGGTTACTGACGTTCAAGGCTGAACGTACGTTTTATTGAGAGAGGGGATCACAAAGCCGTCCCGTCTTCGACGCCGCGCTGTCGCGCATCAAACAGGACACTGTAGTCGCTGACGAGGTACGAAGGCTGCGATCGGCCAGCGTGGTTTAACGGAGCCGCTTACGGCTTAGATCAAGATCAAAAACCAGATCAAGATCAAAAGATCGCGAGCAAGCTCGCTCCTACAGGGTCTTTAGAATCAATCACTTATTTATGTTTGATACGAGCAAGCTTGCCTCGCGATCTTTTGCTCTTAAAAGACCGAGAGGCAAACCTTATCCGTAAACCTTACTCAGCAGCCGGGGCTTCTGGCTTGCGGCGCTTGAGCGGCGCCATGCCGTCCTTGCTGACCAGCGACAGGGCGTCGGTCTTTGGGCGGTTGGCGATTTTGCGTTTGGTCGGGGCCTTGGCGCCGGTCTTTTTCTTGTCGCCTTTGCCGTCAGTCTTTTTCTTCTTCACACCAACGGCTTTACCCGAAGCCTTGACCTTTTTCGGCCCGCTGTAGGTGCCTTTGACTTCTTTGATCACGCGACGCTCGAAGCTTTGCTTCAAGTAGCGCTCGATGCTGGACATGAGGTTCCAGTCACCATGGCAGATCAGCGAGATCGCCAGACCGTCGTTACCGGCACGGCCAGTACGGCCAATGCGGTGAACGTATTCGTCGCCGCTGCGTGGCATGTCGAAGTTGATCACCAGATCCAGACCTTCAACGTCCAGACCACGGGCGGCCACGTCGGTGGCGACCAGAATTTTCACGCCGCCCTGCTTCAGGCGATCAATGGCCAGCTTGCGGTCTTTTTGGTCTTTCTCACCGTGCAAGACAAACGCCTTGTACTCCTGAGCCACCAGACGCCCGTAGATGCGGTCGGCCATGGCGCGGGTGTTGGTGAAGACGATCGCTTTTTGATAAGTCTCATTGGCCAGCAGCCAGTTCACGATTTGTTCTTTGTGCTGGTTGTGGTCAGCGGTGATCACTTGCTGACGCGTGGTAGCGTTCAGCTGGCTGACCTGGTTGAGCTGCAAGTGCTCAGGGTTGTTCAAGACTTTACCGATCATGTCACGCAGGCCCGAACCACCGGTGGTGGCCGAGAACAACATGGTTTGCTGACGGTTCGGGCATTCGTCAACCAGACGCTGCACGTCTTCGGCAAAGCCCATGTCGAGCATGCGGTCAGCTTCGTCGAGCACCAGCACTTCAACTTCGTTGAGTTGCAGGTTGCCGGCGTTCAGTTGCTCAAGCAAACGGCCTGGCGTGCCGATCAGGATGTCAGGCACTTTGCGCAACATGGCGGCCTGTACTTTGAAGTCTTCACCGCCGGTAATCAGACCGGACTTGATGAACGTGAACTGCGAAAAGCGTTCAACTTCTTTCAAGGTTTGCTGCGCCAGCTCGCGGGTCGGCAGCAAAATCAACGCTTTGATGCTGACGCGGATTTTGGCTGGGCCAATCAAGCGATTGAGAATCGGCAGAACGAAAGCAGCGGTTTTGCCACTCCCGGTTTGAGCTGTAACCCGCAGGTCACGCCCCTCGAGCGCGAGCGGGATGGCCGCTGCTTGCACAGGCGTAGGCTCGACAAATTTAAGCTCGGCCACAGCTTTAAGCAGGCGTTCGTGCAGGGCGAAATCGGAAAACACGGGTGCTACCTCGAAGAAATGCGAAAAATCAGCGGCATAGAGTAACGGTTTCGAGCGCTCAGGCCGAGTTTCTTTGCACCAACGGCGCGAAACAAATGCTTTTTTAGGGTCTTTAGTCCAAAGACAGCCCCTAAATCGTCTTGAGATGGTCTAATCCCAGGGCCATTTCTTTTGGGATAACGCTTTAACTTATGGATACTCAAACACTCTGGAGCGAATTTGAACGCCTTTGGGCCAACCTGGATCACTATCCTTGGCTGTCGTCCGTTCTGGGACTGATCGTATTGGTGAGCGTCGCCCTGCTCGCCGGTCACATTGCCCGCATCATCATCTTGCGCGTCACCAAAATGCTCGCACGCCAGCCAGCCCTGCACTGGGTCAGCGATTTGCGCGAACACAAAGTGTTCCATCGCGTGGCGCAAATGACGCCGTCACTGATGATCCAGTTTGGCCGCAATTTGGTCCCGGACCTGAGCGACAATGGTCGCCAATTTCTCGGCAACCTGGCCCTGGCCATCACCATTTTTGTGTTGACGCGGGTCATCACCGCCCTGCTCGATGCCTTGCTCGACATTTATGCACGCACCAATTACGCCAAGACCCGGCCCATCAAGGGCTACATCCAGCTGGGCAAGATGCTGCTGTATGTGTTCTCGGCGATCATCATTGTCGCCACCCTGATCGACCGCTCGCCGATGCTCTTGCTCTCGGGTCTGGGCGCCATGTCTGCGGTGATTTTGTTGGTCTACAAAGACACCCTGCTGTCTTTTGTCGCCAGCGTTCAGTTGACCAGCAACGACCTGCTGCGTGTGGGCGACTGGATCGAAATGCCGCAAGTGGGCGCCGACGGCGATGTCATGGATATCACGCTGCACACCGTCAAAGTGCAGAACTTCGACAAGACCATCGTCTCCATCCCGACCTGGCGACTGATGTCCGAGTCGTTTAAAAACTGGCGCGGCATGCAGCAATCCGGCGGTCGACGGATCAAGCGCAGCCTGTTTATTGATGCCGCAGGCGTCGGGTTTCTGACCGACGAGCAGGAGCAGCGCCTGGAGCAAGTGCGCTTGCTGAGCGACTATCTGACGCGCAAAAAAGCCGAACTCAAGAGCTGGAACGAAGCCCAGGGCAACGTCGCGGCGATGTCAGCCAACCGTCGACGCATGACCAACATAGGCACCTTCCGCGCCTACGCACTGGCCTACCTGCGAAGCCACGCGATGATCCAGCCCAACATGACCTGCATGGTCCGCCAGATGCAAGCCACGCCCCAGGGCGTGCCACTTGAAATCTACTGCTTCACCCGCACCACTGTCTGGGACGAATACGAGCAAATCCAGGGCGATATTTTCGACTATCTGTTGTCGGTCTTGCCGGAGTTTGGCTTGAGTGTGTATCAACAGCCAAGTGGCAATGACTTGCGTCAGGGGCTGATGAACAAAATCAACCCGCCGCAAGTGGCGGTTGAAGACTGAGTCACGGGTAAGTCGCCGCAGCCAGTGATGACTGCGGCGACGTGGCAGCGTTAGCTGTGTTTGAACTGCGGATCACCGGTCAGTTCGAACAACAACTCGATGCCTTCGGGCCAGTCACCCAGGCCACTCTCATGGTTGATGTGCCTGGCATTCTCCAACAGCTTCAATTCACTGCCCCACGCCTCACTGAAGGCTTTCGCACGCTCGACACTGACATAGGGATCATCCGTGCTGGCCACGGTTATCGAGTCAAAGGGCAGTTTCCCCAGGTGCATGGGTGCAAACCCTGACGTGCCTTGCGGATAACTCGGCGCTTCGGTGTCGCTGGGGGCTACCAGCAGCGCGCCGCGAACACGGTTTTTGGCATCAGTGGGGTACTGATGCGACCACGCCGCAATCAGGTTGCACGCCAGACTGTGCCCCACCAACACCACCGGTCGCTGGCTGGAAGTGACTTTGTCGTGTAATCGCTGAACCCATTCAGCGCACACCGGCGTGTTCCAATCGTCTTGCTTGACCCGTTTCAGACCGCTGTACTTCTTCTCCCAGCGCGTTTGCCAGTGATCTTCCCCCGAATTATTCAGGCCCGGCAAGATCAACACTTTGACTGTCATTCCCACTCCCCTTTAAGGCGTTAGATAGGGTCTGTTGACGTTTCATTGCGGTCGCGACGAGACGTCAACAGACCTTGGGCCTTAAGGACCTTAGCCCCTGATAGCCTTGCGGTCTAGCCGGCTGATCCACACGGCCAGCAGAATCACCGTGCCGCCCAACATTAACCTGCCCAACGGTTCGTGCTGGTTCCAGATCAGCAGGTTCAGCAGTAAACCCACCGGTACATGCAAGTTGTTCATCACCGCCAGGGTGCCGCCGCTGACCAGGCACGCGCCTTTGTTCCACCAGTACATGCCCAGCGCCGTCGACACCAGGCCCAGAAACAGCAACACGCCCCACTGCAACGGTGCGTCGGGCAAAAAGTGCGCTTTGCCAAACAGCAGGAAAGCCGGCAACACCACAATCAGGGCGCCGACATAAAAGAACCCGAAACGCCGGTAGCCTGGTAGCTCACTCGGGTAACGCAGCACCAAACGCCGGTACAGCACCTGACCAGCGGCATACGTAAAGTTGGCCAGTTGCAGCAGCAGGAAGCCTTTGAAGAAGTCCGGGCTGATGCTGTCGAACCGAATCACCGCGGCCCCGCCAACGGCCACTAGCGCGGCGACCAGCGCCCACGGGTTGAAGCGCCGGTTCAGCGCATCTTCAATCAGGGTGACGTGCAACGGCGTAAGGATGGTGAACAGCAGCACCTCGGGCACCGTGAGCACGCGAAAGCTCAGGTACAGGCAGACGTAGGTGATACCAAACTGCAGGGCGCCAATAACCAGCATGCCGCGCATAAAGCCGGGTTCGACCTGGCGCCAGCGTGTCAGCGGGATAAAGACCAGACCGGCCAGCACCACACGCACCAGCACGGCGAAGTAACTGTCGACGTGCCCCGCCAGATACTCGCCAATAAGGCTGAAGGAAAACGCCTGAATCAGCGTCACAACTAGCAAATAACCCATAAATCTCTCGCCCGGTATTGAGTGGACGCGACCTTAGCGGTTTTTCGGCACGCTGCGCTATCGGCCCGTAAATCGCAGGCAAAAAAAACCCGATCCAGCGTTAGAGCTGATCGGGCGATAGCACTCAAAGAAAGTGCCAAGGGAGGTTCGATGCGCGAACCGCTTGCTTGAAGGAGCAGTGAAGCGAATTAAGCCATGCAACGATTATCTGTTGATTAACAGACCGGCTCAGGCCACATCTGAAAGCCTGGCTTTGGCTTGGTTCAACCCTTTTTCCTGGAAGTCGCCGCCCAGGTTCATGCCCTCGGCATGGATAAAGGTCACGTCATGAATGCCCACAAAGGCCAGTACTTGGCGCAGGTACGGTTCTTGGTGGTCTGCGGTGCTACCCGCATATATCCCGCCGCGTGCGGTGAGCACGTATGCTTTTTTCCCGGTGAGCAGACCCTGGGGGCCTGTCTCGGTGTATTTGAAGGTCAGGCCGGCGCGCAACACATGGTCCAGCCAGGCTTTGAGGGTGCTGGGGATCGCAAAGTTGTACATCGGCGCCGCCAGCACCAACACGTCTGCCGCCAGCAGCTCGTCGGTCAGCTCATTGGAGCGCTGCAAGGAAGCCTGTTCAGCGGCGTTACGCTGCGCCTCGGGCTTCATCCAGCCGCCCAGCAAATCGGCGTCCAGATGCGGAACCGGGTTCACAGCCACATCGCGAATGGTCAGGCGATCAGCCGGATGCAGGGTTTTCCAGTGACTGATGAACTGCTGTGTCAGCTCGCGGGAAAATGAGTCCTGTTGGCGAGCGCTGCTTTCGATGATCAGAACATTAGACATGGGCGGTAGGCTCCATCTGTGAAGGCTGTAAGGCGATGGAGTGAATCCTAGAGGGCATTTCATTGATGAAAAAGCGTAAATATCTGCTACAACCTATCTATAAATTTGTTTATTAATGAGTACCCTGTACAACAGGCTGCGGCCACACAACGACTCATTACCAAAGGAATACAACGTGAAAGCGCCCCGCGTGACCCTTGACCAATGGCGCACGCTGCAAGCGGTGGTCGACCACGGCGGCTTTGCGCAAGCTGCTGAGGTGCTGCATCGCTCGCAGTCGTCTGTCAGTTACACCGTTGCTCGCATGCAAGACCAGCTCGGCGTGCCGCTGTTGCGCATCGACGGGCGCAAAGCCGTGCTCACTGAAGCTGGAGGCGTTTTATTACGGCGTTCGCGCCAGTTGGTCAAACAAGCCAGCCAGCTTGAAGACCTCGCCCACCATATGGAGCAAGGCTGGGAAGCCGAAGTGCGGCTGGTGGTTGATGCCGCCTACCCGAATGCACGGCTGGTGCGCGCCTTGACCGCTTTTATGCCGCAGAGTCGTGGCTGTCGTGTGCGGCTGCGCGAAGAAGTCCTTTCGGGCGTTGAAGAGGTCTTGCTGGAAGGCGTAGCCGACCTGGCCATCAGCAGTTTCAATATTCCCGGCTACCTGGGCACAGAACTGAGCACCGTCGAATTCATTGCCGTGGCCCATCCCGATCATGCCCTGCATCGCATGCAACGGGTGCTGCACTTCCAGGACCTTGAAAGCCAGTTGCAAGTGGTGATTCGCGACTCGGGCCGCCAGCAACCCCGCGACGTGGGCTGGCTGGGCTCTGAGCAGCGCTGGACGGTCGGCAGCCTGGCCACGGCCGCCGCCTTTGTGGGCAGTGGCCTTGGCTTTGCCTGGCTGCCCCGGCACATGATCGAGCGCGAGCTTAAAGAAGGCGTGCTCAAAGCGTTGCCACTGGATCAGGGCGGTGACCGCCACCCGGTGTTCTACCTGTACGCCAACAAGGACAAACCGCTGGGCCCGGCGACGCAAATACTGGTGGAGTTGTTGCGCACCTTTGATACCGCCCCCCTGGACGCAGCCTTTGCTGCCCCTGAACAGGCATAAAACAAAGATTGCAGCCATGACAGCGGTGGGCAGGAACATCGATCCCGAATATCCTGTCCAAGCTTCGCGGCTGGCCATTCATCAGTGCCAACCTCATCCCGTCACCTATTCAACACACAGCGCGTGCGTTCTCTGACGCTGCTGCTTTCACTTTTCAGGACTTTTGACTTATGTTGAAAAAAATTGCTTTTGCTGCCAGCGCCCTGCTCTTCGCCGCCAACCTGATGGCTGCGACGCCTGCGGCAAACAAAAACGCGCAAACCCCACCTGCTCAAAAAGCCCCTCACGTGCTGCTGGACACCAGTTTCGGTCCGATTGAAATCGAACTGGACCCGGTAAAAGCACCGATCAGCAGCAAAAACTTTTTGAGTTATGTCGATAGCGGCTTTTACAACAACACCATTTTCCACCGCGTGATCCCGGGCTTTATGGCTCAGGGCGGCGGGTTCACTGGGCAGATGGTGCAGAAAACAACCCGCGATCCGATCAAGAACGAAGCCAGCAACGGCCTGCATAACGTGCGCGGCACCTTGTCGATGGCCCGCACCTCCAACCCGGACTCCGCGACCAGCCAGTTCTTTATCAACGTGGTCGACAACGCGATGCTCGATCCGGGCCGTGATGCCGGTTATGCAGTGTTTGCCAAAGTCGTAAAAGGCATGGATGTGGTGGACAACATCGTCAACACCCAGACCACCAGCAAATCCGGCATGCGCGATGTGCCGATTGACCCTATCTACATCAAGTCTGCCAAACGCATCGACTAATCGCTTCGAATGCTGCGGGGAGCTTGACCGGCCCAGGCCGGTCACACCACTAAAGGAGAGCCCGCTCAGCGGGCGTCAGTGACCATGCTTTATCGTCGTTTTGAACAACTGATCGATATTTTTCGCGAAGCCCCCAGCGCCGCACCGCCTAACACCGTTTGGGCGTTTTACATCTATTACCTGCGCCAAGTCTGGCCACTGTTTGCCGCCTTGCTGGTCGTCGGGCTGGTCGCCGCCTTGATTGAAGTCTCGCTGTTCAGTTACTTGAGCACCTTGATCGATCTGGCCCAGGGCACGCCCAACACTGAGTTTTTCAGCATTCACAGTGGTGAGCTGATCTGGATGGCCGTGGTGGCGCTGATCATTCGCCCGGTATTCTTCGGCCTGCATGATCTGCTTGTGCACCAGACCTTAAGCCCGAGCATGACCAGCATGATCCGCTGGCAAAACCACAGCTATGTGCTGAAACAAAGCCTCAACTTTTTCCAGAACGACTTCGCCGGGCGCATTGCCCAGCGCATCATGCAAACCGGCAACTCGCTGCGTGACTCTGCGGTGCAGGCCGTCGATGCGTTGTGGCACGTGTTGATCTACGCCATCAGTTCGCTGGTGCTGTTTGCCGAAGCGGACTGGCGGCTGATGATCCCGTTGCTGACCTGGATCGTGCTCTATATCGGCGCGTTGTATTACTTCGTGCCACGGGTCAAGGAACGCTCGGTGGTGTCTTCGGATGCGCGCTCTAAATTGATGGGCCGGATCGTTGACGGTTACACCAACATCACCACCCTCAAGCTGTTTGCCCACACCAATTACGAGCAGCAGTACGCACGCGAAGCGATCATCGAACAAACCGAAAAAACCCAACTGGCCAGCCGCGTCGTGACCAGCATGGACGTGACCATCACCTCCATGAACGGTCTGCTGATTGTCAGCACCAGCGGCCTTGCGCTGTGGTTGTGGAGCCAGTCACTGATCAGCGTGGGCGCCATTGCGCTGGCCACTGGCCTGGTGATTCGTATCGTCAACATGTCTGGCTGGATCATGTGGGTGGTCAACGGCATTTTTGAAAACATCGGCATGGTCCAGGACGGCCTGCAAACCATTGCGCAACCCGTTACGGTCAAGGACAAGGACAACGCGCCACGCCTGAAGGTCGATCGCGGTGAAGTGCGTTTTGAGCACGTGGACTTTCACTACGGCAAACAGAGCGGGATCATCAGCGACCTGAACCTGGTGATCAAACCCGGCGAAAAAATCGGCTTGATCGGACCGTCCGGGGCGGGCAAATCGACGCTGGTAAACCTGCTTTTGCGCCTGTATGACCTGCAAGGCGGGAAAATTCTGATAGACAGTCAGAATATCGCCGAAGTGACGCAAGAAAGCCTGCGCGAGCAGATCGGAATGATCACTCAGGACACGTCTTTGCTGCACCGTTCGATCCGCGACAACTTGCTGTATGGCAAGCCGGACGCCACCGACGATGAACTCTGGGCAGCCGTGCGAAAAGCCCGTGCCGATGAGTTTATTCCTGCCCTTTCCGATGCTCAGGGACGTACCGGTTTTGACGCCCATGTGGGCGAGCGCGGGGTCAAATTGTCAGGTGGTCAGCGCCAGCGCATCGCTATAGCACGGGTGTTGCTGAAGAATGCGCCGATTCTGATCATGGACGAAGCGACCTCGGCGCTGGACTCCGAAGTCGAAGCCGCGATTCAGGAAAGTCTCGAAACCTTGATGCAAGGTAAAACCGTGATTGCCATCGCTCACCGACTTTCAACCATCGCCCGCATGGACCGTTTGGTAGTCCTCGAAAAAGGTCAGATTGCCGAGTCTGGCACCCACGCCGAACTGCTCGCCCATGGCGGTTTGTATGCCCGACTGTGGCAACACCAAACGGGTGGATTTGTCGGCCTCGATTAAATCCCCCTGTTCGACACTCCACTCGCTGCCAAAACGGCGAGAATCAGGCCTGCCGGTATGGCAGTGCCGTTCTCGCCTCTTCGGCATAGGCCAACACACCCGCACGTTCGCGCGCCAGAAAATCACTGACGGCAGCTTTCAAGCCCTGATGGCGCAGGTAATGCCAGGAGTGCGTAATCACCGGCTCAAAGCCGCGTATCAGCTTGTGCTCGCCCTGAGCGCCGGCGTCAAACCGCTGGATGCCGTTAGCAATAGCGTAATCCATGCCCTGGTAAAAACAGGTTTCGAAATGCAAACGGTCGAACTCGGCCAAACAACCCCAGTAACGACCATACAAGCTGCCGCCCCCGATCAGGCTAAAAGCCATGGCTACCGGGGTTGAGCCTTGTTTGGCCAGGACCACGCGAATCGCTTCGGGCATGCGCTCGGCCAGCAAGCTGAAAAAGTCACGGGTCAGGTACGGCGTCTGCCGTCGCACCGCATAGGTGTTGGCGTAACAGGCGTAGACAAAATCCCACTGCGCCTCGGTCACCTGCCGGCCCTCCAGCCATTCGAACTCGAACCCCTGCCCCGCCACTTGTTCGCGCTCTTTGCGCATTTGCTTGCGCTTGCGCGAACTGAGGACGTCGAGAAAATCCTGAAAATCGCGGTACTCGCGGTTTTGCCAATGGAACTGACAACCCAACCGTTGCAACCAGCCGGGCTGTTGCGCCAACGCGGTATCCGCCAGCGCATCGGTGAAGTTGATGTGCGCGCTGGACAGCCCTTCGATCTCCAGATAACCGGGCAAAGCGGCCAACAAATCAAACCCGTCTTCAGGCCGTGCGGCCAGCAATCGCGGGCCACTTACCGGGCTGAAAGGCACTGCGGTCAGCAGTTTGGGGTAGTACTCGATCCCGGCCCGTTCACAGGCGTTCGCCCATTCGTGATCGAACACGTACTCGCCGTAGGAATGCCATTTTCGGTAACTGGGCAATGCCGCCAGCACGCGATCGTTTTCAACGTGCAACAGGTGTTCAGACTGCCAGCCGGAATGTGGGCCCAAGCTGCCACTGTCCTCCAGTGCACTGAGAAACCCATGGCGAAGGAACGGTTGCGCCACCGGCACCAGCGCATCCCATTGCTCGGCCGAGATGGCGGACAGGCTGTCCAGACGTTGTAACGGCATTCAAAAGCCCCGGGGTAGTGCGTTAGAACGGCGATGTTAGCACCCGCTTATGACACTGCGCCTTTTACATTTCCACACAATGGCTGGACCCGTTAGAAACCCACGCCTGCAGATGAGTCGATTCAGCTCAAGAGTGCGTTGTCACAGAGTTGCTATCACTGTGCCACTTTTCTGTCATATCCAATCGTGATACTGGCGCCGCTTCTTAGAAGTCGGGGTTATGAGTGAGCGCTTATCAACCCACGTAAACATCATATTAGCGAGCCCATAAGGGCCGAGTGTTTTTGGGGTGGCAACGTCCATCTCACTACTGGGAGATTCATATGCGTCTTGTTTCTACACGGATTGCGGCGGGACTGTGTGGCGGGCTGGTATTAGGCATGAGTGTTCCAGCAAGCGCTGGCGTTGATGCAAAACTACTGGAAATGCTCAAGGCAAACGGCTCTATTTCTGCGGCGCAGTACGCCGAACTGCAAATCGAGTTGACCAGCGAGAAACAAGCTCAACAAGAAGCCGCTGCAGACCAGGTTAAAAAATCTGACCTCAGCGCTTTCGAACAAAAAGTGGCCTGGGCTGCCAAAACCGAATTCAAGGGCGATGTTCGGGTCCGTCAGGAAACCGTCAAAATTGATGGCGAATCCGATGGCAAAAACCGTGACCGCCAACGTATTCGTGCTCGCCTGGGTGCTTATACCGAAATCAACCCGCAAGTGAACACCGGCATCCGTATCGCCACCGGCGGCAGCGACGACGCACGCTCCACCAACCAGGATCTGGACAACTACTTCGACAAGAAGCAGCTGTGGCTGGACATGGCTTACGTTGACTATCACCCTACAGCGATCAAAAACCTGCACCTGGTTGGCGGCAAGATGCCACAACAGTGGGTCAGCATGGGCGACGTGATCTGGGATAGCGACATCAACCCTGAAGGTGTGTCTGCCTCCTACAAAACCAACCTGGGCAGCAGCGGCGTCGAAGTGTTCGGCAGCACCGGCTACTACACCCTCAAAGACAACGTGAACGGCGATGGCGTGCAGTTCAAAAATGACTTGAGCCTGTATGCCGGCCAGTTGGGTGCACGCTTCGCACCGACCGACAGCCTGAAAGTAACCCTGGGTGGTAGCGTTTACGGCTTCCACAACGACGAAGACAGCCGCTGCCCAACCACCGGCACCAAGACCACGCCGTGCGCCCTGGCCGTTAACGGCAACAGCACCAGCGAGTTCCGCCTGTGGGAAGGTTTCGGTCAGGTCGACATCGCCAACCTCCCGGTTCCGCTGTCGCTGTACGGCCAATACGTGCACAACTCCGAGACCGACAGCGATCAGGACGACGCCTGGTTGGTGGGTTTCAAGAGCAAGCTCAACGCCTTCAGCCTGGACTACAACTACCGCGACGTTCAGCGTAACGCTGTGGTCGGCGCCTTCACTGACTCTGACTTCGCCAACGGCACCACCGGTTCTCGCGGTCACAAGTTCAAAGTGGGTTACGAAATCGACAAGAACTTTGGTGTCGGCGTGACCTACTTCCTGACCAAGGCTGACTACGCAACCTCCACCCAGAAAGATGCCAGCACCAACACGCTGCAACTGGACGTAGAAGCCAAGTTCTAAACCGTTTCACGCAACAAACAAGCCGCTGAACGCTTTCACCGGCTTGTTTTAACCCGCAGTGCGTGAATGCCGTCGGTCCCCATCCCATCCCCGACGGCATTCGCGCTTGCGCCCTACCGCTGACGCGATTGCTCGCTCAGCATCCGTTCAACCGTCGCGTCCAGGTCATCGGGCTGCGGTTCGGGCAGCGCCTTCAACGTGGCACTCATCAAGCGCATTTGCCGGATAAAGCGCCGACAATTGGGACAAAACAGCAAATGATGGCGCATCTGCAAACGCTCACGAACACTCAACTGCCGGTCCATGTGGTCACTTGATCGCGCAACGTATTGCTTGCAGCTCAACATTCGCCGGTCTCCTCGAAATGCTCCACGGTCGCAAAGACTTTAAGCCGGGCACGATGCACCAGCACTCGGGCATTAGAGAGCGATATATCGAGAAGATTACAAATCTGCTCCAACTCCAGCCCCTGGCGTTCACGCAATACCAGCACCGAGCTTTGCAATTGCGGCAGGCTGAGCAACGTGCGCTCAAGGCATTCACGCAACTCTTGTTCCGTGAACAGCGCTTCCGGGGTGTCCTGATGCCAGGCATAAGGGCCCAACAACCAGTGGCCATCGCTGGCAAAACGCTCATCATCAACCGTACCGTGGGGTGACGGCAGGTCGTCGAGCAAGACTTCACGACGATTGTGTTTAAGGCGGGTTTTGGCGGCGTTGGCGGTGATAGTGAGCAGCCAGGTCTTGAGGCTGGAACGGCCTTCGAACCCGCGCAGGTTGCGCACCACTGACAACCAGGCGTCCTGAACGACTTCATCGGCATGCCGACTGCCGACAATCGCATAAGCCACGGCAAGCATGGCCCCTTGATAGGCACTGACCAACTGCCGAAAAGCTTGTTGCTCACCGGCGAGCAGGCGCTGGAGCCATTGCGAGTCGTCAGCGGCTGCCATTCAAGCGCTCCTGATCAGATAAACACACTTGCTGCCTCACGATCTTTTGGCCGATTAAAAGATCGCGAGGCAAGCTCGCTCCTACAGGGAGTGTGTTGACCTTGGTTATCGTTTGCGCAGGATCACGCTGCCTATCGAGTAGCCGGCACCGAACGAGCTGAGTACCGCCAGCGAGCCACTGTCCAGATCATCCTGGTAAGTGTGGAAGGCAATCACGGAGCCGGCAGAACTGGTGTTGGCGTAGGTATCGAGGATCACCGGCGCTTCTTCAACCGACGCTTCGCGGCCCAGCAGGCGCTTGACGATCAGGTGGTTCATGCTCAGGTTGGCCTGGTGCAGCCAGAAGCGTTTGACGTCAGCCACTTTGACTTCGTTTTCTTCCAGGTGTTTGTCGATCAAGTCCGCCACCATCGGGCAGACTTCACGGAATACCTTGCGGCCTTCCTGCACGAACAGCTTGTCCGGGCTGTCGGGGTTTTCGTCCGAAGCACGGTTGAGAAAGCCAAAGTTGTTGCGGATATTGTTCGAGAAGGTGGTCAGCAGTTTGGTGCTGACGATGTCGAACTGATGACTGGACGTCGCCAGATCAGCGCGCTCAACCACAATGGCGGTGGCCGCATCGCCAAAAATAAAGTGGCTGTCGCGGTCACGGAAGTTCAAGTGACCGGTGCACACTTCCGGGCTCACCAGCAGCACCGCGCGGGCCTGACCCAGTTGCACGCTGTTGCTGGCCGTCTGCAGACCGAAGGTCGCTGACGAGCACGCCACGTTCATGTCAAAACCAAACCCCTGAATGCCCAACGCCTGTTGCACTTCAATGGCGATGGCCGGGTACGGGCGCTGCAGGTTTGAGCAGGCCACGATCACGCCGTCGATATCTGCGGCAGTCTTGCCCGCTCGCTCCAGCGCTTGCGTGGCGGCGCCGACGGCCATTTCGCAGAGCACGGACATCTCATCGTTGGAACGCTCAGGCAAACGCGGGCGCATGCGTTGCGGGTCAAGGATGCCGTCCTTGTCCATCACAAAGCGGCTTTTGATACCTGAGGCTTTTTCGATAAAGGCAGCGCTGGACTCGGCCAGAGGCTCGATGTTACCGGCCTCGATAGCGCCAGCGTTGTCGGCGTTGAACTGTTGCACATACGCGTTGAAGGACTGCACCAACTCTTCGTTGGAAATGCTGTTGGCCGGGGTGTACAGGCCGGTGCCGCTGATGACGACGTTATACACGGTCGTTCCTCTTATTCTGTTCAAGCCGAAAATAATCGTGTCAGGTAGTTATAGCCGCGAAGTTTGCCATAAATGGCAACATTTGGCCTGATTTGCCGAATCATGAAAGCACGCCCTCCGGCAGGATCAGGCTTAAGCGTCCACCAGACTCCATTGCTTGCTCAACCGCTTATCCGAAATAGGCACTTTGGTGCCCAGTTGCTGGCCAAACAGCGACACGCGATATTCCTCCAGCCACCAGCGATAGAGTTCCAGTTGCGGGTCGCGCTTGCCTTCCTGGGCATGCTTGGCAGCACGCGCCTGGTACTGGGCCCACAAACCTGCCAGCTCAGCACTCCAGACCCGGTCTTTCTGCACCTGACCCGGCAGTTTTTCCAAACGCATTTCAATGGCCTTGAGGTAGCGCGGCAGCTCTTTGAGCCACTGCGCCGGGGTTTCGCGCACAAAGCCCGGATAAACCAAATGGCTCAGTTGCTGCTTGATGTCATTCAAGGCCACCGCCTGGGCCAGATCAATCTTGCCTTTGAAGCGCTTTTGCAGCCCGTGCCACAGCTTGAGAATGTCCAGCGTCAGTTTGGCCAGCTTCTCTGCGTGCTCGGTCAACGCACCGCGCTTGCGCTCGGCCAACGACGCCAGCCCCGCACCATCACGCGGCAACGTCGCTTCGCCCTCAAGGATGCAGCTGTCGAGGCTGGCCAAAAGGATGTCTTCGACCAGGCTCTCGACTCGGCCCAGTTCGCGGTACAACAAGCCCAGTTCGGTCTGGCCCGGCAACTTGCTGCGCAAGAACTTGGCAGGTTCAGCCAACTGCTGCATCAGCAAACGCTGCAAGGCCCGGCGGTGTTGGTACTCAGCCTCGGCAGGCGTTGAAAAGCGCCCTTCCTTGACGGTATTGCCCTCTTCCACCAGCGCCGGGTAGACGGTCATCGACAGCCCGGCGATCTTTTGCTGGGTTTTCTCGGCCACCGGCGCAAAGACTTTGGCTTCAACAGGCTGCTGGCTTTTAGCTGTTTGCGGCACCGCCAAAGCCGCCTGACTGGCTTGCGCAAAGCGCGCCGTCAGTTCGGCAAGGTCACGACCTTCACCCAGGAACTTACCGTCGCCGTCGACAATTTCGAGGTTCATCTTCAGATGACTCTCAACCTGCTGCGCGGCTTCGGCCCACGCTTCGTCAGTCACCCGTGCGCCGGTCATGCGCAGCAGTTCACGGCCCAATGCCTGCGGCAGCGAACCTTCAGCAAACGTCATGCGTTGCAGCGCGGCTTTGACGAAGTCCGGCACCGGGACGAAGTTTTTGCGCAAGGCCTTGGGCAAACTGCGCACCAGGGCAATGCATTTGGCTTCGATCATGCCCGGCACCAGCCACTCCAGGCGCTCTGGCGGCAAGACCGGCAACAAGGGCGCCGGCACTTTGACCGTCACCCCGTCACGCGGGTGATTCGGTTCAAAGTGGTAGCTCAATTCGAGGGTCAAATCCCCCAGGTGCAGGGTGTTCGGGTAGTGCTTGGCGGTGATTTCGGTGGCTTCGCGAGCCAGCACGTCCTCTTCGCGCATGATCAGCAACTGCGGGTCTTTTTGGCTATTGACCCGGTACCAGCTGTCAAAGGTTGCGGTCTGGTGAATCTCGGCCGGCAGACGTGCGTCATAAAACGCATAGAGGGTTTCTTCGTCGGCCAGAATGTCACGCCGCCGCGCCTTGGCTTCCAGCTCATCGAGCTGTTCGAGCAGCTTGGCGTTGGCCGTCAGGCACTTGGCCCGCGACTGAATCTCGCCGCGCACCAGCCCTTCTCGGATAAACAACTCACGTGACAGCACCGGATCAATCGGGCCGTAATGCACCGCGCGCCGCCCGACCACAATCAACCCGTACAGGGTGATCTGCTCGTAGGCCACCACTTGCCCGCGTTTCTTTTCCCAATGCGGCTCAAAGTAGTTCTTTTTGATCAAGTGCCCCGCCAGCGGCTCGATCCAGTCAGGTTCAATTTTGGCTACCATTCGCGCATAGAGCTTGGTGGTTTCGACTAGTTCGGCAGTCATCAGCCATTGCGGGCGTTTTTTGCCCAGGCCCGACGACGGGTGAATCCAGAAGCGACGCTGACGCGCGCCCAGGTAATCGCCGTCTTCAGTTTTCTGCCCGATCTGGCTGAGCAAACCGGACAACACCGCTTTGTGCAGTTTTGGATAGTCGGCCGGCTCTTTATTGACGCTGAGCTGCATGTCGCGGCAGATCAAACTCAATTGGCGGTGCGAATCGCGCCACTCGCGCAGCCGCAGATAATTCAGGAAGTTCTTGCGGCACCAATTGCGCAGCGGGCTCGCGGTCAAGGCCTGGCGTTGCTCTTCAAAGCCGCGCCACACATTGATCAGCGCGGCAAAGTCCGAGTCCACGTCTTTCCACTGTGCGTGGGCCTGATCCGCTGCCTGCTGACGCTCGGGCGGGCGCTCACGCGGGTCTTGCACCGACATGGCACTGGCGACGATCAACACTTCCTGCAAGCTGCCCAGCTTGGCGGCTTCAAGCAACATGCGGCCCATGCGCGGGTCCACCGGCAAGCGCGCCAGTTGGCGGCCCAAGGGTGTCAGCTGGTTCTCGCGGTTAACCGCTGACAGCTCTTGCAGCAGGTTGAAACCGTCGGTGATGGCCTTGCCATCCGGCGGCTCGATAAACGGAAACGCAGTAATTTCGCCCAGACGCAGGTGCAGCATCTGCAAGATAACGGCTGCAAGGTTGGTCCGCAGAATCTCGGGGTCGGTAAATTCCGGGCGACCGTTGAAATCTTCCTCGGCGTACAAGCGCACGCAAATCCCCGGCTCGACCCGTCCGCAGCGGCCTTTACGCTGGTTTGCACTGGCCTGGGAAATAGCTTCGATAGGCAGGCGCTGCACCTTGGCCCGATAGCTGTAACGGCTGATGCGTGCGGTGCCGCTGTCAATCACATAGCGAATACCCGGTACGGTCAACGAGGTTTCCGCAACGTTGGTCGCCAGCACCACACGACGCCCCGGATGCGACTGGAAAATCCGTTGTTGCTCAGCCGGAGACAGGCGCGCATACAAAGGCAGAATTTCGGTGTGCTTGAGCTGTGCCTTGCGCAGCATCTCGGCGGCATCGCGGATCTCGCGCTCGCCGGGCAAAAACACCAGCACGTCGCCAGGGCTTTTACGCTCGCTGCGCTCATGGGCGGCGATTTCATCGAGGGTGGCGATGATCGCCTGGTCGACACTCAAATCCTCTTCGACACTGTTGCCCTCTTCGTCCTGCTCGGAGGTCAGCGGGCGGTACCAGGTTTCGACCGGGAAGGTACGGCCGGACACTTCAACAATCGGCGCATCGTTGAAGTGTTTGGAAAAACGCTCCAGATCGATGGTCGCCGAGGTGATGATGACTTTGAGGTCCGGGCGCCGTGGCAGCAGGATCTTCAGATAGCCGAGCAAAAAGTCGATGTTCAGACTGCGCTCGTGGGCCTCGTCGACGATGATCGTGTCGTAGCGCTCGAGGTAACGGTCGTGCTGGGTTTCGGCCAGCAGTATGCCGTCGGTCATCAGCTTGATCAGGGTGTTGGAATCACTCTGATCCTCAAACCGCACTTGATAGCCGACCAGCGCCCCCAGCGGCGTACCCAGTTCTTCAGCGACCCGGCTGGCAACACTGCGCGCAGCAATCCGGCGAGGCTGGGTGTGACCGATCAAGCCGTGCTGGCCGCGGCCAATTTCGAGGCAGATTTTCGGCAACTGAGTGGTTTTACCCGAACCGGTTTCACCGGCCAGGATCAACACCTGATGCTTGAGCAGCGCCGCCTTGATCTCGTCGCGCTTGGCGGCAATCGGCAGATTTTCGTCATAACGAATCAACGGCACGCTGGCCGCCCGGGTAGTCACCTGCGCGCACGAGGCCTGCACACGCTCGGCCCAGGCCGCCAGTTTGGCGTCATCAGGCTTCTTGCGCAGCTCATGCAACTGCCGACGCAACTTATGGCGGTCGGCAATCATGGCGTGATCAAGGTTTTTCAACAGTTGGTTGATAGCAGGCGATTCGTCAGTCATCAGGTGCGCAAAAGTCTTGGTAAAGGCAGGCGGAGATTGTCGCAGATTTAAGCGGTTGTGCACGAGTCTGTAGGAATTGCGCACAACCATTGCCTTGCAGGCTGCATCCCCTACACTGCGCGGCTTAATCCTTGTTAGAGAAACCCTGTGAGATTCGCAGATTTTGTACGCATGCTGTCGCTGGCCGGCATTTGGGGCGCCAGTTTCCTGTTTATGCGAATCATCGCGCCAGTGCTCGGCTCTATTCCCACCGCGTTTTTCAGGGTTTCGATTGCCGCTACCGGCTTGCTGGTGATGTTGGTGCTGATGCGCGTCAGCTGGAACTTCGGCGGCAAGTTGAAGGTGGTGTTGATCCTGGGTGTGATCAACTCCGGGTTGCCTGCCACGTTGTATTCGGTTGCGGCGCAAGTACTGCCCGCGGGGTATTCAGCCATCTTTAATGCGACCACGCCGCTGATGGGGGTATTGATTGGCGGACTGTTTTTCAGCGAGCAACTCACCCTCACCAAGCTGGCCGGGGTATTTCTCGGGTTATTTGGCGTCGGGGTGTTGACCGGTGCCGGGCCGGTGGCCTTCGACCTGAACTTGCTGATGGGCGCCCTCGCCTGCCTGCTGGCGACGATCTGCTATGGCTTTGCGGGCTTTTTGGCGCGCCGCTGGCTGGACCAACAAGGCGGGCTGGACCCGCGCCTTTCGGCCATGGGCAGCATGCTCGGGGCGACCTTGTTTCTGTTGCCGTTGTTTGGTCTGAGCCTGCTCAATCAACCACCAGCCGATTGGGGCGGTGCACGGGTATGGTTGTCGCTGTTGGGGCTTGGGCTGGTGTGCACAGCCTTTGCCTACATCTTGTTCTTCCGTTTGCTGACCAACATCGGCCCGGTCAAATCCATGACCGTGACCTTTATGACCCCGCCCTTCGGGATCTTGTGGGGCGCCTTGTTTCTGGGCGAACCGCTGTCAATCGCGCACCTGTACGGCGGGCTGCTGATCGCCGCAGCGTTATGGCTGGTGCTCAAGCCCAACAAGCCGTGAAACTGTAGTCGCTGCCAAAGGCTGCGATGGGCTGCGTAGCGGCCCAGTTTTTTGAAGGCCCTGCGGTCCTTATCGCAGCCTTCGGCAGCGACTACATAGCTGTTTCTCTTATACGATTTTACGGAACACGAAGACCAGTCCGATGATGATCAAGGCCATACCGAGCACACTCAGCAAGGCCAGCTTGTTGCCAAAGATCAGGTAGTCCATGACCGCTGTAACCGCAGGCACCAAGTAGAAAAGGCTGGTTACGTTCACCAGGTTGCCCCGGGCGATCATCCGGTACAGCAGCAAGGTAGCCAGCACCGACACCACCAACCCCATCCACAACACCGGCACCACAAAGCCTGCGCCGTGTTCAAAGTGGAACGGTTGAAACGGCACAAACACCGTGCACAACAGTAACCCGGCCAGGTACTGCAACGGCAATGTGCCCAGCGGGTTCTGGGTAATGCGTTTCTGCATCAAAGTGCCCGCCGTCATGCTCGCCAACGCCAACAACGCACAGAGCATTCCGCCCCAGGACAAACCGGCCAGGCCAATGTTTTGGTACACCACCAGAATCAGGCCGGTCAGCCCCAGCATGAGCCCCACCGAACGGCTAAAAGAGTGACGACGTTCCAGAATCACCGCCGTCAGGATCGGCTGCACGCCCATCACCGTGGCCATGACGCCGGGCGTGACCTTGAGGTCCAGCGCCAGCAGATAAAAAATCTGATACGCGCCCAGTAGCACCGTCCCGGTGGCCAGTGCGTAACCAATGGCTTTGGCGCCGCGTGGCATCTGCAGTTTCATGGACGGGATCAACAGCACCAGCGCCAGCAGAGCGATGGCAAAACGAATCAACAGAAAGGCAAAGGGCGAAGCATGGGCCAGCCCCCACTTGGAGAAAATCGCGCCGCTGCTCCACAGCAGAACAAACAGGCTCGTGGACGCCGCCGCAAACGCGGACTCTTTAGAAATCGAAAGCATGGGTAACACCTGTCATCAGACATAAAAAGCCAACTCAGCCGAAGCTGAAGTTCAATGGTTTTTTAGACGGGTACGGGCAGCCGAAAGCTTGGCTTAGCCCGCAACACCAACACCCGGTGGCGAAACAACGACGTTCACCACGGTGCGACTGACAGGAGGGGGATAGTGGCTGATCTGCACAGGCTGTTTGCCCCCGCACGGCATCACGCCAGCAAAGACTGCTGGAACGACAACGCTGTGAGTAAGGGAAACCGGCATGTGCTGATTCTTTTGAAGAGAGTGGTATGAGCCATTGGCTCAACGAGCGCTGACTATAACCAGCGCTCGACATTTATTGCAATGACTGAACAGATTTAAAACACGTCGGTGTCCAGTACAACGGTGCACTCCGCATCGACTTCCAGAATTCAGCAAAACCTATGCCCAAACCTAGAATCCGGCTCAAGCATCAATTATTGAAATCACAGGCCAGAGCCATCGCGCACTCAATTCTGGCAGAGTCAAATGTGACCAAGGATGGTGCTCTATGCATAGTCAGATTTGAGCCCATTGATAGCGAAGCGCTCGCTGCGCTCGTCGAATGGGGCGATAACGTCCATTTTTCCTGGCAGAAAATTCCAGAATGGAAAGCCAGAGAACCCTGGTCGTTAGACCTTTCAATATGGTCCGGAACAGAACTGTGCGGGCTCTGCTTCGCCAACCCGAATCAAAGTCGGCTGCGAACGAAAATCATCAGGCTCGAAGGCAAACCGGACAGCCATCACCCTCTGAAAAACCGCATAGCTGCATTGACTATGATTGCCGTTGAACAGTACGCAAGACTCATAGGCAGCGAATGGCTGGAAATTCAAGAGCCAGCACAAGGTGCGCTAGCGGTATATCGGGACTTGGGGTTTCAATTCGATGCATTTGGCCGCCTTGTCGTACGCTTGGATTAGGACTAGTATCGACCTCACTGATCAATAAACAACCAAAACGGTGGCAATATGCAAGCAATCAACCCGACACCGTCTCCACTAAAAACCCGGCCCGACAGTAAATCTGAGGGGGCTACTGCTTCAAATCATCAGCAGCGCTTTCTACAGGTTGCGTTGAACGGCAGCAAAGTCAATGAGCCAACAGGTGTTTTAGCGGGCCGCTAACTTATTTTTTTCAATAAAAAACCGCTCATCTAGAGCGGTTTTTTATTGCACACCTCAAATCAACCGAACAACCAACGCCACAGCAGTACCAGCACGATAACGGCCAGCACCGGGCGGGCGATGCGGTATAGCTTGGGGTTGCGGCGTTTCCATTGTTTGACTACGCCGCTGAAGCGATCACTGAAGGTTTTGCTCCAGGCGTAGGCTTTGTTGATGCCGCCTACGCGTTCGTCGTCGAGGTTTTGCGGGGCGGTGGCTTTGCCCAGTTGCGCACTGACCCAGCGATTGATGCGGGTCATCAGGCGGCTGGTCAACGGGCGCTCGACGTCGCAAAACAGGATCACGCGGGTGATGTCGGTTTCGTTTTTCACCCAGTGCACGTAGGTCTCATCGAACATCACGTCTTCACCATCGCGCCAGGCGTATTCCTCGCCGTCAACGAAGATGCGGCACGCGTCGGAGTTCGGTGTCGACAACCCCAGGTGATAGCGCAAGGAACCTGCAAACGGGTCGCGGTGCGGGTTGAGATGGCTGCCGCCCGGCAACAAGGCAAACATTGCGCCTTTGACGTTGGGGATGCTGTTGACCAGCTCTACGGTTTTAGGGCACAGCAGTTCGGCCGATGGCAGCGGCTTGTCGTACCACTTGAGGTAAAAACGCTTCCAGCCTTTTTTGAAGAATGAGCCAAAGCCGGCGTCGTTGTTCTTCTCGGCGGCGCGGATATAGCCTTCGTCGAACAAGTGCATGGCTTCTTCGCGAATGGCTTGCCAGTTGTCTTTGAGGACGTCCAGCTCGGGGAATTTGCTGCGGTCCAGATAAGGCTTGGACGGCACGCCCGAGAATAAGTACATCAGCGCGTTGTAGGGCGCAAAGAATGCGGAGTGGTTGACGAACTGGCGTAACACCGGCAAACGCGCCTTGCCGCGCAAATGCACGTACAGGATGCTGCCGACAAACAGCAGTATGAGCCCTGCCTTGATGGCGAAGGATAAGGTCATGCAACAACTCCTCGAAAATACCGTGCGGCACCAAAAGCCCGCCGTGGCAGCCCGCCATGATAAACACTACCGACGCAGGACAAAACCCGCGCATTCCAACATTCAGTCTTAAGTACTACTCAATAACAGCGTAATTATGCATAAGCAGGCGTTTAGATCGTTTGATTTGAGTCATCAGTAACGGGTGGGAGCGGGCTTGCTCGCGATTCCGGCTATCGCGAGCAAGCCCGCTCCCACAGGACCTTCGGCCTTACTGCTGCAATTCTTGTTCGCTGAACAGGTCGCTGAACAAGAAGCTCGACAGGTAGCGCTCGCCCGAGTCCGGCAGGATCACGACGATGGTCTTGCCCTGCATTTCCGGGGTTTCAGCCAGGCGTGCGGCCACGGCCATGGCAGCACCGCCGGAGATCCCGCTCAAGATGCCTTCATCATGCATCAGGCGCAGAGCCATGGCCTTGGACTCGTCGTCGCCGACCAACTCAACTTTGTCGAGAATCGACAGATCGAGGTTTTTCGGCACAAAACCTGCGCCAATGCCCTGAATTTTATGTGGCGAGGGCTTGATCTCCTCTCCGGCCAGCGCTTGGGTGATCACCGGCGACGTGATCGGCTCAACGGCGACCGACAGAATCGGCTTGCCCTGGGTGTGTTTGATGTAACGCGATACGCCGGTAATGGTGCCGCCGGTGCCCACGCCCGCGACCAGCACATCCACATCGCCGTCTGTATCGTTCCAGATTTCCGGGCCGGTGGTTTTCTCGTGGATCGCCGGGTTGGCCGGGTTATCAAATTGCTGTGGCATAAAGTACTGCTCAGGGTTGCTGGCCTGAATTTCAGCAGCTTTATCAATGGCGCCCTTCATGCCCTTGGCCGGCTCGGTGAGTATCAGCTCAGCCCCCAGCGCCTTGAGCACTTTGCGCCGCTCAAGGCTCATCGAAGACGGCATGGTCAACACCAATTTGTAACCCCGTGCAGCAGCCACGAAGGCCAGACCGATCCCGGTGTTGCCGGAAGTTGGCTCGATAATGGTCATGCCCGGCTTGAGCACGCCACGGCTCTCAGCGTCCCAGATCATGTTGGCGCCAATCCGGCATTTCACCGAATAGCCAGGGTTACGCCCTTCAATCTTGGCCAGAATGGTCACGCCACGCGGCGCAATTTTGTTGATCTGAATAAGAGGTGTGTTACCGATGGAGTGCGCGTTATCTGCAAAAATGCGGCTCATGGCGGGGTCCTTATGCACCTTTTGGGGAGGCCCCAAGGGTAGGCTTCACGGTTCATCGCGTCCAGTCGTGACGCCTCAGTCAGAGACTGAATAAGGCGTCTGCGTTCACCTGAGGCGGACGTCGCGTTATAGTCGGACATACTTTTTTGTCCCCCGCCCTGCCCTTGCAGGCCTGGATCATGGTTTGAGGAATTGCAGATGAAGTTTGAAGGCACCCGCGCCTATGTGGCCACTGATGACCTGAAACTGGCGGTCAACGCAGCGATCACCCTGGAGCGCCCGCTGCTGGTCAAGGGCGAACCCGGCACCGGCAAGACCATGCTCGCCGAGCAGCTGGCCGAGTCCTTTGGCTGCAAGCTGATTACCTGGCACATCAAGTCCACCACCAAGGCCCATCAAGGCCTGTATGAGTACGACGCCGTAAGCCGCTTGCGCGATTCGCAACTGGGCGTGGACAAAGTGCACGATGTGCGCAATTACCTTAAAAAAGGCAAGTTGTGGGAAGCCTTTGAGGCCGAAGAGCGGGTCATCCTGCTGATCGACGAAATCGACAAGGCCGACATCGAGTTCCCCAACGACCTGCTGCAAGAACTCGACAAGATGGAGTTCTACGTTTACGAGACCGATGAAACCATCAAGGCCAAGGTCCGCCCGATCATCATCATTACCTCCAACAACGAAAAAGAACTGCCGGATGCGTTCCTGCGCCGCTGCTTCTTCCACTACATCAACTTCCCGGATCGCACCACGCTGCAGAAGATCGTCGACGTGCACTTCCCGGATATCAAGAAAGAGCTGGTCAGTGAAGCGCTGGACGTGTTCTTCGATGTCCGAAAAGTACCCGGCCTGAAGAAAAAACCGTCGACGTCCGAGCTGGTGGATTGGCTCAAGCTGCTGATGGCCGACAACATTGGCGAAGCGGTGTTGCGTGAGCGCGACCCGACCAAAGCGATCCCGCCACTGGCCGGCGCGCTGGTGAAAAACGAGCAGGACGTGCAGTTGCTGGAACGTCTGGCGTTTATGAGCCGTCGCGGCAATCGCTGATTTTTCAAGAAGGCGATAAGCATGCTGCTTAATCTGTTCAATGAAATGCGTGCGGCCAAGGTGCCGGTTTCGGTGCGCGAACTGCTGGACTTGATCAACGCGCTGAAAAACCGTGTGACATTCGCCGACATGGACGAGTTTTACTACTTGGCGCGTACGATCCTGGTGAAGGACGAGCGCCATTTCGACAAGTTTGACCGTGCCTTCGGCGCCTATTTCAACGGCCTGCAAAACCTCAATGAACACCTTGAGGCGCTGATCCCTGAGGACTGGTTGCGCAAAGAGTTTGAACGCTCGCTGAGTGACGAAGACCGGGCGCAATTGCAGTCGCTGGGCGGCCTGGACAAGTTGATCGAGGCGTTCAAACAGCGCCTTGAGGAGCAGAAAGAACGCCATGCCGGTGGCAATAAGTGGATCGGTACCGGCGGCACCAGCCCGTTTGGCTCGGGCGGTTATCACCCCGAAGGGATTCGAGTAGGCGATGCCGGGGCGCGTCAGGGCAAGGCGGCGAAAGTCTGGGAACAGCGCGAATACAAGAACCTCGATGATCAAGTCGAGTTGGGCACCCGCAATATCAAGGTAGCGTTGCGCCGCCTGCGCAAGTTTGCCCGCCAGGGCGCCGCCGATGAACTGGATATCGACGGCACCATCGACCACACGGCCCGCGATGCCGGGTTGTTGAATATCCAGATGCGGCCCGAGCGGCGCAACAACATCAAGCTGTTGTTGCTGTTCGATATTGGCGGCTCGATGGATTCCCACGTGAAAACCTGCGAGGAGTTGTTCTCGGCCTGCAAGACCGAGTTCAAGCATCTGGAGTACTACTACTTCCACAACTTCATTTACGAGTCGATGTGGAAAAACAACCAGCGCCGCCACGTCGAACGTATCGCCACACAAGATGTGCTCAACACCTACGGCGCCGATTACAAAGTGATTTTTATCGGTGACGCAGCGATGGGCCCGTATGAAATCACCCACGCCGGGGGCAGTGTCGAGCACTGGAACGAAGAGCCGGGTTACAAGTGGATGCAGCGTTTTATGGAGAAATATAAAAAGCTGATCTGGATTAACCCGTATCCGAAAGACACCTGGAAATACACGGCATCGACCGGGATTGTGCAGGACCTGGTTGAAGATCGCATGTACCCGCTGACCCTGGACGGGCTGGAAGAAGGGATGCGGTTTTTGGCTAAGTAATCCCGTTTTTTTGTAGGAGCGAGCTTGCCTCGCGATCTTTTTAAAAGATCAAAAGATCGCGAGGCAAGCTCGCTCCTACGGGTTCGGGGTTAGATGAAGCGTTGCATAAAAGCCTGGTGCTGGCGCTGTGCGGCGTCTTGGGTGACGGGCCGCAAGTAGACGGTCTCCCCCGGCACACATTGTGCCAATCGTGCCAGCGCCAACGGGGTTAATGCCCCCAGGCGCGGGTAACCGCCAATGGTCTGCCGGTCATTGAGCAAAACGATTGGCTGGCCATCGGGCGGTACCTGGATGGCGCCCAGCGGAATGCCTTCAGAGATCATCGGCACGCCCTGATACTCCAGCGCCGGGCCCTGCAGGCGAATACCCATGCGGTCTGCGCGGCTGTCGAGGGTCCACGGCTGATTGAAGGCATCGAACGTGCTTTGCCCGCTAAACGCACCGATCTGCGCGCCCAGCACCACATCCAGCAAAGGGTTGGCGGTAAAGCCAGGTTGTTGCGCAAGGGGAATGTCACGTAGCGCTAACGGCTCGGCGGTGTAATTCAGCTCATCGCCAATGGCCAACGCACGACCGAAACCATCGGGGCCACCCAGTTGCTCACGCACCACCGTTGCACTGCTGCCCAGTACCTGTGGCGCGACAAACCCGCCGGGAGCTGCCAGATAGGCACGAGCGCCCAACAGTGGCTGGGTAAAGCTTAAAGTCTGGCCTTTTTTCAACTCGACACGCCGCCAGGGCTTGAGTGCTTTACCGTCGACGCTTGCCGCCAGATCCGCCCCCGCCAGCGCTAGGGTGCAATCGCTCTGGGCAATCAGGCTCAAGCCGCCCAAGGTGATCTCAACGACCGCCGCGCCTGGCGTATTACCCAATAGCCAGTTGGCCCACGTCATCGACAACCAGTCTGCGGCTCCGCCTTGAGTCACGCCCAAATGTCGCACACCAAAACGTCCGGCATCTTGCAACAGACACATCGGGTTGCTGGCCTTGATCAGTAAACGGCTCATGCAAAAGCCTCCTGAGGTGTGTCGTCACCGCCTAAACGGATGAATTCTGCGTGGGACACAGCCTCGAATTGCACGGTATCGCCGGGTTGCATCAAGCTGTAGCCCTCTCGATTGCGATCAAACAGAGCGCTCGGGGTGCGGCCGATAAGGTTCCAGCCACCGGGCGATTGCGCCGGGTAAGCCGCCGTTTGCCGCTCGGCAATGCCCACGCTGCCTGCGGCCACACGCTTGCGCGGTGTGTTCAGGCGTGGCGCGGCCAGGGCTTCTTCGACCAGCCCCATAAAGGCGAAACCGGGGGCGAAGCCCAAGGCAAACACTTGATATTCACGCTCGCTGTGGCGGCGAATCACCTCACTCACGGGGCAGCCAATGCGCGCGGCCAGCAGCGAAAGTTCCGGGCCGACACTGAGGTCGTACCACACCGGCAGCACATGACACTGGCCAAGACGCTGCGTTTCGGGACGCAGGTCCGTGATGGCCTGGCCGATCAACACCCGGGCCTCGGCCGGGGTCAGCGTCAGGCCGTCGTAATGCACCATCAAGGTGGTGTAAGACGGCACCAGGTCTATCAGATGGTCGGCAAATACAGCGCGTAATCGCTCGCTGGCGGCCAGCATCCACGGCATGTTGCTTTCCGCAATCTCATCGAACAGACGCAACATCAGGCAGTCGATGGCCACGACTTCGATCCGCGGCTTCATGGCTGCGCCTGCTGGCTCAGGGCTTCACGAATGCGCCGCACGGCCGCCACCGAGCTGGCGTTGTCGCCGTGTACACACAAGGTCGTGGCGTGCAGGTGCAAGGCGCTGCCGTCGCTGGCCGTTAGGGGCTGGCCTGCGGCAATCGTCAGCGCTTGCTGGACGATGACATCTGCTTGATGGTGCACGGCGCCGGGTAACTGGCGCGAGACCAAGTGCCCGGCGCTGTCGTAGGCCCGGTCGGCAAAGGCTTCGAACCACAGGGTCAGACCAAACTCATCGCCAATGGCCTGGGCCGCGCTGTTGTCACGCGTGGCCATCAGCATCAGCGGCAAGCTGACATCGTAGGCGGCGACCGCCTGAACCACGGCGCGCAACTGCGCAGGGTTGGCCATCATGTCGTTGTACATCGCACCGTGGGGTTTGACGTAGCTGACGCGCGAGCCTTGGGCGCGGCAGATGCCGTCCAGTGCGCCGATCTGATAATGCAGCAGGTCTTGCAGCTCTTGCGCCGAGTAGGCCATGGAGCGCCGACCGAAGCCCGCCAGGTCTTGATACGCCGGGTGCGCGCCGATCAGCACATTGTTCGCCAGCGCCAGGCCCACAGTTTTGCGCATGATCCCCGGATCACCGGCGTGAAAGCCGCATGCGATGTTTGCGCAATCAATAAATGGCATCACCTCGGCATCCAGGCCCAGAGTCCAGTTGCCAAAGCTTTCGCCAATGTCGCAGTTCAATAACAGGCGGCTCACGGTGATGCTCCTGTGGTCTTTTTAGAAATTAGATGCAGGCATTTTTCGACAGCAACAGGCGGTTAGTCCAACTAATAAAAGCAGGGTATGGGGATAAGAAAAGTTGATGGCTCGCGATTTTTTAAACATCAAAAGATCGCGAGGCAAGCTCGCTCCAACAGCGGGGCGCGGGGTTTAGCTGTTGCGTTCGCGGCGAGCGATGCGTTCGCGCTGGCGTTTGCCGCCCAACACGACCCAGTCCACCAACCGGAAGAAGCCTTCGATGATGAAGGAAAACAGCAATGCACCGGCCATTGCCCAGCCAATGGCGGTGGGCGACAGCAGTACCTGGTAGGTGTAGGCGTTGAGCGTTTCCTGGCGGATGTCCGGATCGGCCGCGTAGGCCACTTGCAGGGCGCGGATGTACCAGGGGCCTTGCATGGCCTGGAACTGGTCGTCGAGCAGGCGCTGACGGTTGAGCAAGGTGCTCAGGCTGGTGGCATCGCTGCGAAACACCGGGTCGTCACTGGCCTGGTAATGCGCCACCAGGGCGTGCAGGTCACCTTTGAAGAATTGGTTGGCAGTGTTCTGGAAACCGGCCAGCCCGGTCTGGGCTTCGATCAGGTGCGCTTCCACGCGGTTGGCGTAGTCGTTGATAAAGCCCGGCACTTGCACGCCCAGTAACAGGCCCAGCGTAAACAGCACCAACCGCAGGTAGCTCAGCCACATACACGCGTCCCTTAATCAGTTTTTCCGTGGCTGATGCGCTCACCGCGGCGCCACAGGCTCCAGTGGCCAGGCTCATAGCGCGTCCAGACTTCGTTCTCGGTCAAAGGCTCGGTGGCGATCACGGTCACGACGTCGTTAGGCGTTGTTTCTGACTGGAAGTCGACGATCACGTCGACATCTTTCAATCTGGCTGGGCCAAACGGGGCGCGTCGAGTGATGTGCACCAGTTTGGTTGAACAGTAGCAAAACAGCCAATCGCCATCACTGAGCATGCAGTTAAACACGCCTTTGCTGCGAAATTCGGCGCACGCCTGGGTCAGCACCGGAATCAACTCTTCGACTTCAACCGGCTCCGGAAACGCTTCACGCACGCGATTGAGCAAATCGCAGAAAGCCGCTTCGCTGTCGGTGTCGCCAATCGGCCGGTAGAAGCTGGCGCTCGGTGAGAAATCAGCCAATTGGCCGTTGTGTGCAAAGCACCAGTTACGGCCCCATAACTCGCGGACAAACGGGTGGGTGTTGGACAAGCAGACTTTGCCGACGTTAGCCTGGCGGATATGGCCAATCACCACTTCGCTTTTGATCGGATAACGCTGCACCAGCAACGCGACTTCAGAGTCGCAACTGGCGGCCGGGTCCTGGAACAAACGCAGACCACGACCTTCATAAAAGGCAATACCCCAGCCATCACGATGCGGGCCGGTACGCCCGCCACGCTGCATCAAGCCGGTAAAACTGAACACAATATCAGTCGGGACATTGGCGCTCATGCCCAATAATTCACACACGCTCGCACACTCGCATTCAAGCTCAACGAAAAGAAATCAGACCCGCGGTTCAACCCGATTCGAGCCTGCCGGACGCGGCGCTGGCGGGCGACCGTAACGGTCATCACCGGCCGAGCCGAATGGCTGATCATCTTCAGGGTCAATGCTGCGGTTTTGCTCAGCGGCTGCGCTTTGCGCCTGACGCGCCTTGCGGGCACGCTCGATTGGCCAGCGAATAAACACAAACACCGCGTACAGGCAAAACGCAAACAGGGTGTACATCAACAAGTCAGACGCTGCACGCCAGACGTTGTCACCCACCTTGAACGCCAGGTCCAGGGCCGAGATGGCCACCGCCGGGGCGAATTGATCTTTGACCGGGTCAATGATGGTCGGGCTGAACAGCAGCACCGCCATCAGGATGCGTAATGGCTCACGTAACCAGCGCCACATAAAGCGGGTCAGGCGGCACCATACGAGCAGGCAGCCTAAAGCGGCGAAGGCGTATAAGCCCCAGGCGATCAGATAGTCGTTCTCGGTCATGGTATCCGTGGTCGGCAGGCAATGAAGCGCTATGATAACGGCTTTTCGAGAGTGCGGCTGCACCGCCGTCAGCGTCACTTCTATTCATTCAGATTTCAGAGAACGCTCAATGACCGAATCAGCCTACGCAAACAGCGCACCAATCGCACATAAGGTCGAGGGTTCTGACCCCTACGCATGGTTACAAAATCGCGATAGCAAAGAGGTTTTGGACTACCTGATAGCGGAAAACAACTACCAGGAAGCGCAACTGGCCGACCAGGCCGAATTGCGCGAGACGCTGTTTCAAGAGATCAAGGGACGGATTCGCGAGACAGATTTGTCGCTCCCCTCCCCTTGGGGCCCGTACCTGTATTACACCCGCACCCAGGCCGGTGACGAATACGCCCGCCACTACCGCTGCCCGCGCCCGGCCGATGACAGCCAACAGGTCGACGAAAGCGCCGAGCAGTTGCTGCTGGACCCGAACGCCCTGGCCAATGGCGGGTTTATTTCATTGGGTGCGTTCAGTATCAGCCCGGACCATCAGCGCCTGGCTTATAGCCTGGACACCAGCGGCGAAGAAACCTATCGCCTGTTCGTCAAAGAGCTGGCCACTGGCGCCGTCACGGAACTGCCCTTTGAGGACTGCGATGGCAGCATGACCTGGGCCAATGACAGCCAGACCCTGTTTTTCGCTGAGCTGGACGACACCCATCGCCCGCACAAGCTGTGGCGCCACACCCTGGGTGAAACCGGGGCCCATGAGGTGTTTCATGAAACGGACGGGCGATTTTTCCTGCATTGCTACCGCTCAAGCTCCGAACGCCAACTGATCCTGTTGCTCAACAGCAAAACCACCAGTGAGACCTGGGTGCTGGACGCCGAGCAGCCGCAGCAGGCATTTCGCTGCCTGGCGCCACGGGTTGAAGGCCACGATTACAGCGTCGATCATGGCTTGCACGAAGACCAATGGACGTGGTTTATCCGCACCAATCAGGACGGGATCAACTTTGCGCTGTATTACGCGCTGGGTGACGCCCCACAGCGCAGTGAGTGGCAACGCCTGATCGCCCATGACGACCAGGTCATGCTTGAAGGCCTGACGCTGAACGCCAAAGCCCTGTGCCTGAGCCTGCGCGAAGGCGGCCTACCGATTATTGAGATCCGTCCGAACGGTTTGCCGCCATACCGCGTGCAACTACCAGACGCAGCCTACAGCCTGTATGTGCAAGACAGCCTTGAGTTCCAGGGTGCGCACATCCGCCTGCGTTACGAGTCGCTGAATCGCCCGGCGCAAGTCCGCCAGCTGACGCTGACCGATGGCGAACAAAAGGTCCTCAAGGAAACGCCGGTACTCGGGCCGTTCAATGCCGATGACTACGTCAGCCAACGTTTGTGGGCCACGGCGCCGGATGGCACTCAGGTGCCCATCAGCCTGGTCGTGAAACGTGATGCGCTGGGCAAACCGACACCGCTGTATCTGTATGGTTACGGCGCCTATGGCGAAAGCCTTGACCCGTGGTTTTCCCACGCACGCCTGAGTTTGCTTGAACGCGGCGTGGCGTTTGCCATTGCCCATGTGCGCGGCGGCGGCGAGCTGGGTGAAGCGTGGTATCGCGCGGGCAAGCAGGAACATAAACACAACACATTTAGCGACTTTATTGCCTGTGCCGAGCATTTGATCGACCAAGGGCTGACCCGCAGCGAGCAATTGGTGATCAGTGGAGGCAGCGCGGGCGGCCTGTTGATCGGGGCAGTGCTCAATCAGCGCCCGGAACTGTTCAAGGCGGCGATTGCTGAAGTGCCGTTTGTCGATGTGCTCAACACCATGCTCGACCCCGATTTGCCGCTGACGGTGACCGAATACGACGAGTGGGGCAACCCGCAAGAACCTGAGGTCTACGACCGCATCAAGGCCTACGCGCCTTATGAGAATGTGGCGGCGCAGGCGTACCCGGCGATGCTGGTGATCGCCGGGTACAACGACAGCCGTGTGCAGTATTGGGAGGCGGCCAAATGGGTGGCCAAGCTGCGCGCCACCAAGACCGACGACCATTTGCTACTGCTTAAAACTGAGCTGGAAGCCGGCCATGGCGGCATGAGCGGCCGCTATCAGGGCCTGCGCGACGTCGCGCTGGAGTATGCGTTTGTGTTTAAGGTGTTGGGGATTTAAGCCTTTGCGGTTATCGGCCTGCAAGCAACGGGTTGCGCTGCAACCCTTCGCAGCCTGCGGCGCGACTACGGCGGTCAGTCCGCCGGGATCTTGGCTTTCGGGTCTTTGGTTTCAAGCCCGGGTATCGGCTGATCTTTGGGCGGTGGCTGCGGCAGATCTATCGGCGGCAGCGGCACCAGGCTGCTGTTGCCGGGGGCAGGCTTGGGCGCTGCACGCGGGGTGACCTGCGGGTATGGCGTAGGTGTAGCAGTGCCCGGCGAACCCGGGGCGGATGTCACCGGGACACTCGGAATGGGGGTTAACTCCGCTGCCTGAGCCGCACTTATCGAGAGCGCGCCCCACACAATGGCCGTTAGAATAGTGCGTTTCATCAATGACTCCGTTGCCAGACCAGCTTGTATGCCGTCAGGCTACTCGCAACCAGCTGATTTTGTCCTCTTCTATGAGACTTCCATGAAACGTTTTGTTTTGCTCGACACCACCCCGATCCCCGAAAATGGCGGCGCCTTGTGCCTGTTTGAGTATGGTGAAGACTTCGTTATCAAGATCCAGGGGGGTGACGGCGGCCAGTTGATGAACACCCGCATGCATGGCTCTGAAGATGCTCTGGCTGAGATCCCGTGCCGTAAAGTGGCCGGTCGCACGAACTCACGGGTGCTGATTGGCGGCCTGGGCATGGGCTTCACCCTGGCTGCGGCCCTCAAACATTTGGGCAAGACTGCCGAAGTGGTGGTCGCGGAACTGGTGCCGGGCGTTGTGGAATGGAACCGCGGCCCGCTCGGCGAGAAAGCCGGCAACCCCTTGCAAGACCCGCGTGCGGTGATTCGTGTCGAGGACGTGGCCAAGGTGCTGCAAGCCGAACCCAATGGCTTTGACGCGATCATGCTCGACGTCGATAACGGCCCCGAAGGCCTGACCCAAAAAGCCAACAGCTGGCTGTACTCGGCCGGGGGCTTGAGTGCTTGCGCCAAGGCATTGCGCCCCAAAGGCGTGCTGGCCGTCTGGTCGGCAAGCGCCGACAAGCAGTTTTCGGACAAGCTGCGCAAAGCAGGCTTTAAATCCGAGGAAGTGCAAGTCTTCGCCCACGGCAACAAGGGCACGCGCCACACGATCTGGATTGCGGAAAAAATCAAAGGCTGATCAACAGCTAAACTTCACGACATAACCGTCATTCGTCTTAAGGTGAACCCCATGAGTTCAGCAAACCCACCCTCCCACACCGCCAAGCTGGACCGCATCCTGGCCGATGCCCAGCGTGACCGTGAAATGGGCTATCGCGACAAAGCCCTGAAAATGTACCCCCACGTGTGCGGCCGCTGCACCCGTGAGTTCTCTGGCAAGGGCCTGAGCGAGTTGACGGTTCATCACCGCGACCATAACCATGACAACAACCCGCAGGACGGCTCCAACTGGGAGTTGCTG
This sequence comes from Pseudomonas helleri, assembly GCF_045830615.1. Taxonomy (NCBI): domain Bacteria; kingdom Pseudomonadati; phylum Pseudomonadota; class Gammaproteobacteria; order Pseudomonadales; family Pseudomonadaceae; genus Pseudomonas; species Pseudomonas helleri. The sequence goes on from NZ_CP174501.1 coordinate 3,692,203, forward strand.
TGCTTGTACTGCCACGACAACGAACACTCGCGCTACACCGACCAGCAGTACTTTTCGGACAGCTCACTCAGCACCCCTAAAGTTGCCAAGGCCACTCATAACCCGTTTGCGGCGCTGGCCGGGCTGATGAAAAAAGACGAGTAAGCGCTTCTTGTCGCCGGGTGTTGGCGCCGGTGGGCGGGCCATGTGCTGGTATACTCGCGTCTTTTTTCAGAAAGGCACCGGCACGTGGCAGACAAACGGTACAGCTGCATTGGTTTGTATAACCCCAAATCACCGGAAAACGTCGGCTCGGTGATGCGTGCGGCTGGTTGCTACAACGTGGCTTCGGTGTTTTACACCGGCAAACGTTATGAGCGCGCCCGCGACTTCATCACCGATACCAAGAAGATCCATCAGGATATTCCGCTGATTGGCATCGACGACCTCAAAAAAATCATCCCGCTGGGCTGCATCCCCGTCGCCGTTGAACTGGTCGAGGGCGCACGCTCTTTGCCCGAGTACACGCACCCGGACCGGGCGATTTACATCTTTGGCCCCGAAGACGGCTCGCTGGATAAAGAGGTGCTGGACTGGTGTGAGGATGTGATTTACATCCCGACCAATGGCTGCATGAACCTTGCAGCCACGGTCAATGTGGTGTTGTACGACCGCTTGGCCAAGGGCAAGAACACGCGTTCCGGCCCCAAGTTCGGTTAAGGTTTTTTACCGTACTGCTGGCCGGTGCTCCAATCGACCAGCAGGCTGTAAGCAATCGCCAGTAATGTCGGCCCGATAAACAGGCCAATAAAGCCGAAAGCAATCAACCCGCCAAACACCCCCAGCAATACGATCACCAGCGGCAAGTTGCCGCCCCGGCTGATCAGGTAGGGTTTGAGCACGTTATCGACACCGCTGATGATCAGCGTGCCCCAGATGCCCAGGAAAATCGCCATGCCATACTCGCCTTTCCAGGCCAGCCAGGCGGTGGCCGGGATCCAGACCAAGGGCGGGCCCATGGGGATCAGGCTGAGCAGGAAGGTGGCCAAACCGAGCACCAGCGCCCCCGGTACACCGGCGATCAAAAAGCCGATCAGCGCCAGCAAGGCCTGGGCTGCTGCCGTGCCAATCACTCCGTTAACCACCCGCTGCACGGTGCCTGCCACCAATTCTTGATAGTAATCTGCTCGCTCGCCGATCAGCCGCACCAGCAGGCTATGGACGAACATCGCCAGGCGCGGTCCATCCCGGTAGAAAAAGAACACGAAGACAATGCTCAGGGTCAGCTCAAGAATCCCGCCGCCGATTTGCGCACTGCGCGCCAGCAGCCAGTTACCCACCTGCCCCAGGTAAGGTTTGACCGCCACGATCATGGCCGCACCTTGCTGATCGATGGTGTTCCACATGCCGACCAGCCGCTCACCGACCAGCGGAATGCCAGCAAGCCAGGTCGGCGCTTCGGGCAAGCCTTCAAGCTGTACATCTTTGACAAACGTGGTGGCGTCACGCACGTGGTCTGCCAGGTTAAAGCCCAGCCACACCAGCGGCCCGGCCACCAGCAGCATCCAGCCAACGGTCAGGATGCTGGCGGCCAATGTCTCGCGACCGTTGAGCCAGCGCGTTAAAAGACGCATCAAGGGCCAACTGGCGAATGCCAGCACCGCCCCCCAGAACAAAGCCGACCAAAACGGTGCCATCACCCACAGGCTGGCGCCGAACAGCACCACGAGCAGGATCTGCACCAACAGGCGATCGTTATTGAGCATGTAGGTTCCGCAGACAATTGAGGTTTCGAATAGAAGCGACGACTACCAGAGTGTAGCCGCCGTTTTGCAGGGTTTAGCGCAACAACTCCAGATGCAGGCCCTTGGCCGGTTTGGTCCCCAGGTCCATGCGAGCGGCGCGTACACCGCCTTTGATCAAGGCATCACGCCAGGCCGCTGCGTTGGCGCCGGTCAAACTGACCCGGGAGGTGACATCAAGGTTCAATGCCCGGGCGATCAGGGTGACCCATTGTGCGTCCGGCTCACCGGTCAGTTTCGGAAAGTCCAGTTCGCCTGTGCTTTTCAACTGGCGTTGCAAGGTCGCTGAGGTGGGCAGCAGTTCGCCCAGATCGGCGCTGGCCTGGAGTTGCTCGACGTGCAGATAAGCTTTGCGCCCGCCCCGATTGATGCCATACAAGGCAACCAGTTGATTCTGTTCTGGCGCGGCCCGGCGCATCAACAGGTAGGACTGTTGATCATCCGCCCCCACGAGTTTGGAGTTGCCGAACACTTCATTGGCCCACAGGCTGCTTTCACCGCAGTCGCGGCCCTGACACCAGAACAGCAGCTCGGCGCCTTCTTTTTGCAAGGCTTCACGGGCTGCCGTAAAGGCTTCAGAGCCCGTATGCTCGGCGGGCAGTTCGTACGTCACGGCGGTGGTTTGACCACGGCTGTTGACCTGCCCTTCAAAACGCAGACGGCCACTGATTTTGCGGATTGAGCCCATGGGGTAAATGCGTTCGATGTCGGGCTTTACGCTGTAATCGACAATTTGCGCGTCGGCCAGCCGGGGCAGACCTTGCAGGTCGTGGCTGCCTGGCACATCCGCAGCCCATGCCCAAGTACTCAGGCAACTCAGGCCCAGCGCCCAGATAAAACGAGTGGGTATGTTCATCGGCGTCTCACGGTTGAGAGCGGATGGCCTTTGCAGGGCGCAGCGGTGTAGTGATCCATGATGGTTGTCTCCCCTTTCAAGCCGCCAAGCCTCGACAGTTGGCCTGCGCAAGTCAAGGAGTGACGAAGAACCGATTGAAACAGTCTGCAACAAGGGTTGCTCCGGCCTCGTCATTCAGGTGCAAATGATGACCGCCGGCTAACCGCTTCAAGGTAAAGGGTAGACGATCCAACAGCTCAGGGTGGCTGGCCAGCATGCCCTCTTCGGCTACCACCAAGGTGGTCGGGCACGTGACCCGGCGCACGAACGACATGGCCTGCGCATCGGTCAGTCGAAGCGGTGACGGCAACGTCAAGCGACTGTCACTGCGCCAGCTGTAACCTCCAGGCACGGGCATCAAGCCCCGCTGGGCAAGCAGTTCGGCCGCTTCGCGACTGACAGCCACCATGCCCTTCATGCGCGCTTCAATGGCTCGATCAAGGGTGGGGTGTACCGATTTGCGCTTGTGCCCATGGGCCAGTTGCGCCTCAAGGGCCTTGCCCATGTTCTCGGCCGCGTCAATGTCGGGGCCACTGCGCAGGACGATGCCGTCGATCAAAGCCAGCCGGGTAACCCGCTCGGGGAACGAGCCCGCGATGATCACCGAGACAATCGCGCCAAGCGAATGCCCCAACAGGGCAAACTGCTTCCAGCCCAGTTGCTCGGCGACACACAGCACGTCAAACGCGTAATCGGCCAACGCATAACCCGCCCCACGCGGGCGGTGATCCGAGTGGCCATGACCGGCGAAATCCACTGCCACGATGCGCAACCCAGAAAGTTTGGGCGCCAGCCGGGCAAAGCTGTTGGCGTTGTCCAGCCAGCCATGCAGGGCGATGACCGGCAGACCGTCTTGCGGGCCAAATATATGCGCTGCCAGTTCGATATGCGGCAGGCTCAGACGGATTTCTTCAACCACAGGGCTCATGCAGGGTGCTCTTCAGGGGCCGGGTTGACGCAGTTCCCAGCGGGCAAAAATGTGTTTGAGCAGATGGGCGGTTTCTTGCGGTTGCTCCAGCGGGAACATGTGCCCGCCCGGCACGCTCAGCGACTCACCGAGGGGCAAACGTGCCACGGCGCGGGCATGATGGCGCATGACCACGCGGCTGTCTTGCCCACGCACCACGGTTAAAGGCACCTGCAATTGCAGGATACGTCCGGGACTGGTGTGGGGAACACCGCGGTAGATATTGATTTCAGTGGCCGGATCAAAGCTCAGGCGCAAGCGGTCATCAACGGCTTGCAGGCCATGCTCGAGGTAGGCATCAAAACAATCGGGGTCGAAGCTGCGAAACAACGCCTTGCCCGCGAAGTATTCCCGTGCAGCTGCGCGGTCAGCAAACTCTTCACGGCGCCCCAAGGTACGACCCGCCGGGGTGAGGCGGTCGATAAAGCCAAAACGCTTGGCGGCACGAATCATCCATTGATCAGCCACCGTCAGCACCGGGGAATCCAGCATGACCACGCCTTTGTACAAATGCGGGCAACGTAACGCGGCGTGCAGGTGCAACATGCCGCCCAGCGAATGGCCGACGCCGAGCACCGGCTCGTCTTGTTGTTGCAGGTGATAAATCAACTCATCGACCAGATTGCGCCAATTATTGTCCACCGGGAACCGCGGGTCGTGCCCGTGCTGCGGCAAACGGGCAACGCTGAAGTCCGGCGCCAGGGCGTCAAACAATTTGCCGTAGGTGCCTGAGGGGAATCCATTGGCATGGGCGAAGAAAATCTGCCGAGACATACAAGGCGTCCATACATAGGAAGTACGCCTTATTGTCTGTAGGAATATTCCCCACAACAACGACCGTATACGCCATGAAAGGCGACACAACGGCCATTACCGTGCCGAATCAGCGCGCTGGAGGTGTTTCGCCCAGCGGGACGACGGCGATGGTCAGTCGCGAAATGCAGTTGAGTTTGCCGTTGTCGTCGGTCAGGCGAATGTCCCAGACGTGGGTGGTGCGCCCCATATGAACCGGCTTTGCCACCGCACTCACCCGCCCGCTACGCACGCCGCGCAGGTGGTTGGCGTTGACCTCCAGACCTACGCAATAGAACTTTTTGGTGTCTATGCACAGGTAGCTGGCCATCGAACCGAGGGTTTCGGCCAGTACCACCGAAGCCCCGCCATGCAACAAGCCGAACGGTTGATGAGTGCGGTGATCCACCACCATGCTCGCGGTGATCGACTGGTCATCGTAGGCATCAAAGGTGATGTCGAGCACGTCGCAGATGGTGTTTTTACGCATCTCGTTGAGGTGCGCGAGGTCCGGCTGGGTGGTCCACAAACTCATGGGTCATTCCTTGCTCTGTGAGTGATGGCTGTCATTTTGTCGTAGGATTTTTCGACAACCTGAGCCCAACTATCTTTCACACGGACCTGATTCTGCAACTGTTGCTACAACGGGGGTTTGCCTACCGGGGGTTATGCACACTCAGCAAGGTCATGCAGCCGGCCAGCGGCCACTCCCCTTCGAGCTCCGCCAGGCTGGCGGTGTGCATCGGCTGCGGCTGACGCACATGACCGTGCTGCAACAAGCTGATCAGTTCACCCACAAAAGGCTGATGGCTGACCAACAATACATTGCCACCGTCTGGCAACTGGCTGACGGCGAACTTGGGCTCGCTTTCTGGGGTCAGCCACGGCACGGTCATGAGCTCACCAGTAAACCCCAAGGCCACGCGCACCAGCTCAGCGGTTTGCTGAGCCCGTACGTAGGGGCTGACCAAAATGCGTTCCAGGGGTTTGCCGATCAAGTGTGCGGCGCTGCACAGCACTTGATCACGACCATGGGCCGTGAGTTCGCGCTCGGCATCACGTCGGGCATGATGTTCGGCTTCACCGTGGCGCAAAATCCACAGCTTCATGGCTTGGTCTCGGTGCCGTTCGAAGGAGAGACGTAAGGGGCTTCACCTTCTGGCGCACGTGGTGCTGGCCAGTCAGCAAAAGGCCAAGGCTTTTGCTCGGTGTGAAAGCTGCCAAAGCGCCCGATCTGGGCAAGATAAAGGCTCAGGCTGTCACCAAAGTTCATCAGGCAGCCATTGGGGGCGCCGTAGACCAGGCGATAAATCAATTGCACCAGCACCAGGCCGCCGAGCACCAATTGCGCGACTTGCCAGACCAGTAGAAAAACCAGCATCCACAGCACGCGTATCACGATGGATTCGTACTTGGGGGCGTTCTTGCTGTCACTCATGTGCTGCTCCTGTGCTGATCAGTTGAAACCACTGGTGGAGATAAAGTCGACATCGGTCTTGGGTTCTGCGCGCATCAACAGCTCGATCACCTGGTTGAGCGTACGGCCTTCAAACAGAATGGCATGCAGCCCGGCCACCAACGGCATGTAAACGTTCAGTTCCTGCGCTTTGGCCTTGAGCACCTTGAGGGTATTCACGCCCTCGGCCACTTCGCCCAAACGGGCGACCGCGTCTTCCAGGCTCAGCCCCTGCCCCAACGCATACCCGACCTGATAGTTACGGCTTTTGGGCGATGAACAGGTCACGATCAAATCACCTACACCCGCCAAGCCGAGAAAAGTCATCGGATTAGCGCCTTGGCTGACAGCAAAACGAGTCATTTCTGCCAACGCGCGGGTAATCAACATACTTTTTGTGTTTTCCCCCATGCCCAGCGCCACCGCCATGCCGGCGATGATGGCGTAGACGTTTTTCAACGCCCCGCCCAGCTCTACACCAAAGCGGTCGGCGCTGGCATACACACGAAAGGTGCGCCCGTGCAAGGCGCTCTGCACTTGGGTGCAGAGTGCTTCATCAGCGCTGGCCACCACGGTGGCGGTCAATGCATGTTCTGCCACTTCACGGGCCAGGTTGGGGCCGGACAAAACGCCGATGCGGGCCTGAGGGGCGATCTCTTCGAGGATTTCGCTCATCAGTTTAAAACTGTGGGCTTCGATGCCCTTGGTCAGGCTGACCAGCATTTTGCCGCTCAAACGCTCGGCGTGGGGCGCCAGCACGCTGCGCAACGCGCTGGAAGGCAGCGCCACAAAGCACAATTGGCAGCTCTGCAGCGTGGCTTGCAGGTCGGTGACCGGCTCAACACCCGGGTGAATTTTGATGCCTTTGAGGTAGCGAGGGTTTTCTCGATTGAGGCGCATCGCCTCGGCTTGCTCGGGGTCGCGCATCCACTGGTGCACACGGTGACCGTTTTCTGCCAGCAAGTTGGCCACGGCGGTGCCAAAACTACCGCCTCCCAAGACCGCAATAGCGTGCTGTTCAGTCATATGCAATCCCGTCTTCCATCTAGCAGTGGCAATGCTCGCATTATACGGGCCGCCAGCCCTGCGACCAGCCCCATAGCGCATCGCTTTGGCACCGTTGCTTTGAAGCGCACCCTGCCGGTCGTTTTGCACACTTAAAGCCCGATAAATAGGCGGCCCTGACTGTCAAAGTGTGACAGCTCAGTTACCATGCCGCTCTGAAGGTAGCTGAGAAGCACAACTGAAGGGATTCATCATTCATGACGACACGTAGTCGCTGGGATATTCACACCCGCACGCAGATGATGAGTCTGGGCCCAGCTTTATTGATCACCCTGCTGCTGATCAGTTTTTTCACCTGTGTACGGATTCAGGACTTGCGCCAGGAGCTGAACTACACCGGTCAGTTGATTGCCAACCAATTGGCCCCGGCCAGTGAATACGGGGTCATTACCGGTAATGCGGTGATCCTGCAAAGCCTGATCACTGCCTCGTTGAACACCCCCCACGTCGAATTTGTGCAGATCCAGGACAGTGCCGGCAAGACGCTGGCTCGCGCTGAAAAAGCGGCGTTTTCCCCATCGCAAGGGGCCAAATTTGAGGTTTTTCAGGCGCCAGTGCGCTGGCAGAGAGGCCACTCAGGCGATGTGTTTTTACGCAACAACCTGCAAGCCTCTGCGCCAGAAGAGGATTACCTGGGCCGCGTGCTGGTGGGTATGTCCAACGATGCATTCAGCAAGCGCCAACAAGAGATCCTGCTCAAAGCGGTGATTCTTGCGCTCTTTGCCCTGGGTTTTACCTTCCTCTTGGCACGGCGCCTGGCGGCGAACCTGTCCAAGCCCATCAGCGACATGAGCAAAACCGTCAAGGCCATCCAGCACGGTGATTACAAAGCTCCCCTGCCGGTGGTTGACGATGGCGAACTGGGCAGCCTGGCCCAACACATCAATAATCTGGCTTCGGGCCTTGAACAGGCCAGCCGTGAGCAGCAGACGGCTATAACGCAACTGACTCAGGCGCGCGAAGAAGCCGAGAGCGCCAACCGCGCTAAAACTGAATTTTTGGCGATGATGAGCCATGAATTGCGCACGCCCATGAATGGCGTGCTGGGAATGCTGCAACTGCTCGAAACCACCGAGATGACTGAAGAGCAAAAGGAGTACGCAGATCTTGCCTCGGCGTCTACTGAGCACTTGTTGAAGGTGATCAATGACATTCTCGACTTCTCGAGGATCGAACGCTCGACGCTGGAACTTGAGCACATTGCGTTCAACTTGCTGGATTTGATCGATAACTGCGCACAAACGTTCCAGTTCAGTGCAGGCCAGCGGGGTTTGCTGCTGCAACTGACACTGCCTGAGGGCTTGTCGGCCTTGCACGTCCTGGGCGACCCGACCCGAATACGGCAAATTCTGGTGAACCTGATTGGCAATGCCTTGAAATTTACCGAGCGCGGCAACGTCAGCATTGAAGCTAAATGGCAGCCGCTGGATCACCAGTTGATTTGGTTTACCTGCACGGTGCGCGACAGCGGAATCGGGATCAGCAACGAAAAACTTGAGTCGATGTTTGACGCTTTCCAGCAAGCGGACAGTTCGATATCCCGGCGTTATGGCGGCACCGGCCTGGGCCTGCCCATCGCCCGTACGCTAGCTGAGCGCATGGGCGGTACGTTGCGCGCCAAGAGTGAGGAAGGCCAGGGTTCGGTGTTCACCCTGGAAATTCCGCTGGAGCTGCACCAGCCCGTGACCCTGAGCCAACCGCCGGCGCTGGCTGCACAAGCGCCCATGGGCCAGGGCGGCAAAGTGCTGTTGGTGGAGGATAATCCGGTCAATCAGACGGTCATCGAAGCCACCCTGCGAAGCCTTGGCTACGAAGTGTGCGTGGTCAGTGATGGCGCACAAGCCATTCACCAGGCCAATACCGAAGACTATGTGGCGATCCTGATGGACTGCCGTCTTCCCATCATTGATGGCTATGAGGCTACCCGGCAAATTCGCCAATTGGCAGGCTGCAGGACAGTGCCCATTATCGCGTTGACCGCCAACGCCTTACAGGGAGACAGGGAAAACTGCCTGCAAGCCGGTATGAACGATTACCTTGCAAAGCCGTTCAAACGAACCGATCTGGAACAAATTCTGCAGTGCTGGGTCCAGTAACTTGTGGCTAAAGAGCCACCTGCGACTGGCGTAAAATGCAAAAGTGCGGCAGTCTTAGGCACCCGAATGGGCCCCTGAACCGGCCCGATTTAAATTTTCAGTGCACAAGTGTACATTCCTGTCCTTTGCGCTGTGACTTTCACTACAACGCAATAGTCTATGTGTAGGCTGGCGAACTGAGACAACATGTTTCGGTTGGTCGGGAAGATTTGCCCCACCCTGCCGCATGGGATTATTGAGGAGCTCGCATGACCAAACAAAACGCCTTTACTCGGGAAGATCTGCTGCGCTGTAGCCGCGGCGAACTGTTCGGCCCAGGTAACGCGCAACTGCCCGCCCCTAACATGCTGATGGTGGATCGCATTACCCATATCAGTGAAGAAGGCGGCAAGTACGGCAAAGGTGAATTGGTCGCCGAGCTGGATATCACTCCAGACCTGTGGTTTTTTGCCTGCCACTTTGAAGGCGATCCGGTAATGCCGGGCTGCCTTGGCCTCGACGCCATGTGGCAGCTGGTTGGCTTTTACCTGGGCTGGCAGGGTTTGCCGGGCCGCGGTCGTGCCCTGGGTTCGGGCGAAGTGAAGTTCTTTGGCCAGGTTTTGCCGACCGCCAAGAAAGTCACCTACAACATTCACATCAAACGCGTCCTCAAGGGCAAGCTGAACCTGGCCATTGCCGATGGTTCGGTGACTGTCGACGGTCGCGAGATTTATACCGCTGAAGGCCTTCGGGTCGGCGTGTTCACTTCAACTGACAACTTTTAAGGGTTATCCGCATGCGCCGCGTCGTTATCACTGGTCTGGGCATTGTTTCGTGCCTGGGCAATGACAAAGAGACCGTCTCCGCTAACCTGCGTGCTAGTCGCCCTGGCATCCGCTTCAACCCGGAATACGCCGAAATGGGTCTGCGTAGCCAGGTTTCCGGCTCCATCGACCTGAACCTCGAAGAGCTGATCGATCGCAAGATTTATCGCTTCGTTGGCCATGCAGCGGCTTACGCCTACCTGGCCATGAAAGACGCCATCACTGATTCGGGCCTGACCGAGGAGCAAGTCTCCAACCCGCGTACTGGCCTGATCGCCGGTTCCGGTGGTGCGTCGACCCTGAACCAGATGGAAGCGCTGGACATCCTGCGCGAAAAAGGCGTTAAACGTGTCGGCCCATACCGTGTAACGCGGACCATGAGCAGCACCGTGTCCGCTTGCCTGGCGACACCGTTCAAGATCAAGGGCCTGAACTACTCCATCGCTTCTGCCTGCGCCACCAGTGCTCACTGCATCGGGCACGCCATGGAACAGATCCAGATGGGCAAGCAGGACATCGTTTTCGCCGGTGGCGGTGAAGAGGAGCACTGGAGCCAGTCGTTCCTGTTTGACGCAATGGGCGCGCTGTCCAGCAAGCGCAATGACACCCCTGAGCAAGCTTCCCGTGCCTACGACGCCGACCGTGACGGTTTCGTCATCGCTGGCGGTGGCGGTATGGTGGTGGTCGAAGAGCTGGAACACGCTCTGGCCCGTGGCGCCAAGATCTACGCTGAAATCGTTGGCTACGGCGCAACGTCTGACGGCTATGACATGGTTGCTCCGAGCGGCGAAGGCGCTATCCGCTGCATGCAGATGGCAATGTCGACGGTCGATGCACCGATCGACTACATCAACACCCACGGCACATCGACTCCGGTTGGCGACGTGGCAGAGATGAAAGGCATTCGCGAAGTCTTCGCAGACAAGGCACCGCCTATCAGCTCGACCAAAAGCCTGTCGGGTCACTCCCTGGGCGCCGCAGGCGTTCACGAAGCGATCTACTGCATGCTGATGATGGAAGGCAACTTCATTGCGGGCTCCGCCAACATTGATGAACTGGACCCGGCGGTTGCTGACATGCCAGTGCTGACCAAAACCCGTGAAGATGCAACGATCAACACCGTGATGAGCAACAGCTTCGGCTTCGGCGGCACTAACGCAACCCTGGTTCTGAAGCGCTGGGAAGGCAAGTAAGCCCTCCCCCGCTCACTGAAAATGCCCCGACCTGGTCGGGGCATTTTTTTTGCCCAATGGAACGTACAACCCGGTGCAGTGCTCTATAAAGATCAGGACCTTTATCACTCCACTCTGAGGTTTGCCATGACCGTTACCGTCAACACCGTGTCCCACGAAGGTTTTCGTCACAGCATTAAAATCGACGATTACGAAGTGTTTACTGATGTTCCCAAAGCGATCGGTGGTGAGGGCTCAGCCCCGTCTCCACACGATTATTTCGATGCCGCGCTGGGCGCCTGCAAAGCATTGACGCTCAAGCTCTATGCGCAAAAGAAAGACATTCCGCTTACCGGGGTGACTGTTGAGGTCAAGCACGATGCCAGCGAAGAGCAACAAGGCAAATACGCGCTGCACGTGAAACTGACCCTCAAGGGCGTATTAACCGACCAACAGCGCGAAGAGCTGCATAAGGTCGCCGACAAGTGCCCGGTGCACAAGCTGATGACCACCGCTGACGTCACCATCGAAACGCACTTGTCAGAAGGCGCTTTCAGTCAGTAATGCGGGCCTGGCGAGCGTTGGGTTATGCTCAACGCTCCCTTTACAGCCTGGACGGGCCCATGCCGACATTCACCGTGATTCAACCGCGCGCCGAAGACGTCGAGGGCCAGCCGATCTTGCGCCCGCTGCCTTCAGCCAAAAGCCGCAGTGTCGGGCCGTTTGTTTTTTTCGATCACATGTTGGTGACCGATTACCCACCTGGCCACGGCATGAATATCCAACAGCATCCGCACATTGGTCTTTCAACCCTCACCTACCTGTTTGAAGGCCAATTGCAGCACAAAGACAGTTTGGGCTCAGACCAGTTGGTCGGGCCTGGCGAAGTCAGCTGGATGACCGCAGGCGCCGCGATTGCCCATATTGAGCGCACCCCCGCCCCGCTACGCGAGCAGGGCTCGACCTTGCACGGCCTGCAAGTGTGGCTGGCGTCGCCTAAAGAACACGAGCAAGGCGCAGGTTCGTATAGCCATCACCCGGCCGACAGCCTGCCCGTGAGCGATAGCCTGGGGGTCCGCGTACGAATGATTGCCGGGACAGGCTTTTGCCTGGAGTCGCCGGTACCGGTGCTTTCACCGACGGTGTATGCCGAAATCCATATGCAAACAGCCACCACCCTGTTGATCCCTGATGAACATCAGGAGCGGGCGCTGTATGTGTTGCAAGGCGACATGCAGCTGGAAGGCCAAACACTGGAGCCACACAGCCTGGTACTGCTGCCGGCGGGTGAAGCACTGACCCTGAGCGCAGACAGCGATTGCCACGCGGTGCTGATTGGCGGCGCGCCGCTCGATGGGCCGCGGCGCATGAACTGGAATTTCGTTGCCAGCGACCGCGAGTTGATTGAGCGGGCAAGAGCCCGCTGGGCAACAAGCGATTGGCCGACCGTCCCTTTCGAGAGCGGCCGGATTGAGTTGCCCTGAAGGCCTGAGACGGCCTTAGAGGATCATCGCTGCGGCCCAGCCGAAGGCCAGCAGTGGCAGGTTGTAGTGCAAAAAGGTCGGCACCACGGTGTCCCAGATGTGGTGATGCTGGCCGTCGATGTTCAAACCGGAGGTCGGGCCCAAGGTTGAGTCCGACGCTGGCGAGCCTGCATCCCCCAACGCGCCTGCCGTACCGACGATGCACACAATCGCCATCGGGCTAAAACCCAGTTGCACGCAAAGCGGTACGAAGATCGCGGCCAGAATAGGCACCGTCGAAAATGAAGAACCAATCCCCATGGTCACCAGCAACCCGACCAGCAGCATGAGCAACGCGCCTACGCCCTGGCTGTGATTGATCCAGCCCGCCGAGGCTTCAACCAGTGATTTCACCTCGCCCGTGGCTTTCATGACTTCTGCAAAGCCTGAGGCGGCGATCATGATGAAACCGATCATGGCCATCATTTTCATGCCTTCGGTGAACAGGTCGTCGGTCTCGCGCCAACGCACAATCCCCGACACCGAGAAAATCAGAAAACCGACAAGGGCCCCGATAATCATCGAGCCCAGCCACAGCTGAATAATGAACGCGGACGCAATCGCGACCCCGGCCACCAGCAGGGTCAACGGGTTGTAGTTGATCGTGGTCTGTTCAACCTGCTCGATCTTGGCCAGGTCATAGTCACGCTTTTTGCGGTAGCTGATGAACACCGCCACCAGCAGGCCAACCAGCATGCCCAGCGCAGGGATAGCCATGGCGTGGGTGACATTGACCTGGCTGATATCAACGCCACTTTTGCTGACGTTGGCGAGCAGAATCTGGTTGAGGAAAATATTGCCAAAACCAACCGGCAAGAACATGTACGGCGTGATCAAACCAAAGGTCATGACACAGGCAACCAAACGGCGGTCGATCTTCAGTTTGGTCAGCACATACAGCAAAGGCGGAACCAACAACGGGATGAAAGCGATATGAATCGGCAAGATGTTCTGCGAGCAAATCGCAACCACCAGCAGTAACCCGATCAATAGCCATTTGACCCTATTGCCGCCGACAGCCTGCTGCTTGTTGACCATCGCCAAGGCTCTGTCGGCCAGGGCATGAGCCAGCCCGGACTTGGAGATCGCGACTGCGAAAGCGCCCAGCAAGGCGTAAGACAACGCCACAGTGGCTCCGCCGCCCAAGCCGCTGTTGAACGCCTCGAGCGTGGCCTCGATGCTCAGGCCGCCCACCAACCCGCCGACCACCGCACCCACAATCAGTGCGATGACCACATGCACACGGGACAGACTGAGCACCAACATGATGCCGACCGCGGCAATTACTGCATTCATAGTTACAACCTCATAGTACGCACCACGATAAAAACACCGTAAAGCGGAAAACTCCGGGCAATAGACTGCTGTTCCAGTCGCCGGATTTGGAAAGGAGGGCTTATTTGAGGGCGCACACTTTGCAGGAGCATCGGCGCCTTGTCAAAGCGCAGGCCAGAAGCGATCGCCAGACCACTGAAAAAGCAATTTATCCCTAGTATTTACAGGGCTTTAGCGCAATTTTTTTAACATGAAATTTCGCTTTTTGTCGTAAAGAAATGTGTCAAATGGCCGCTAAGGGTAAAAGCCTCTTTTTAGGATGTCTCCATGTCGCTCAGACAGCTTTCCATACAGTGGAAAATCACCCTGCTCGCCGGGCTTTGCCTTGTGGGCATTGTTGCCCTGCTGGTAGGGCTTTCTCTCTACCGCATGGAGTACACCTCCAGCCTGGTAGAAGCCTCAAGCGCAAAAATGCTCAATGAGTCAGCCCAAGCGCGTATTGAAGCTCAGGGTGAGGCGCAGGCCCAGGCCATTAGCCGTCAATTCATGGACGCCTACCAATACGGAAACGGCTTTGCCCGCCAAGTCCTGTTTTTGCGTGAGCAATCTGAAAAGCGCTTTCTGGATGCCTTCGACCTGCGTGAGGACCTGACTCACCAAGTAAAAGCGGCGTTGCAGGCCAACCCTGACTTACTCGGCCTGTCGTTGGTGTTTGAAGCCAACGCACTGGATGGCAAAGACAAGTTGTTTGAGCATCAACCCGTACTGGGCAGCAACGACAAAGGCCGCTTTGCCCTTTATTGGTCACAGCCGACACCCGGCAAGCTGACCTCAATGGCGCTGCCTGAAACCGATATGTCCGACACCAGTATCGGACCGAGCGGTCAGGCCAATAACTCATGGTTTACCTGCCCGCGTGCGACGCTAAAGCCGTGCATTATCGAACCTTACTTTTATGACATTGACGGGCAACGGGTGCTGATGACCAGCATCGTTTTCCCGCTGATGGTCGATGGCAAGGTGATCGCTTCGCTCTCCGTTGATATCAACCTCAACAGCCTGCAAGCCATGAGTGTGCAGGCCAGTAAAAAACTGTACGACGGGCAAACCAACGTCGGCATCATCACCTCGGCAGGCTTGCTGTCGGGTTTCAGCGCGGATGCCAGCAAGCTAAGCCTGCGCCTGAATCAGGTCGACCCTAATGACGGTGCCAAGCTGACAGAGTTGATGAACAGCGCGGGTCAGACCGAGAGCATCCGCAACCATCAACGTTTGAAAGTGCTGACACCGTTTTTCCCGATTCCTGGCAGCAAACCTTGGGGGGTCCTGCTCGATGTGCCTGAAAAGGTACTGGTGGGACCGGCACAAGTGCTTCAGGCCGACCTGGAGGCGCGTAATACCGCTGGCACCCTGATTGAGTTTGGGCTGGGTTCGCTGGCGGCGATCATCGGTTTGCTGTTGGTATGGCTGATGGCGCGCAGCGTGACTCGCCCGATACTGGGTGTTGCGCGCATGCTGGAGGACATTGCCAGCGGCGAAGGTGACCTGACGCGCCGTCTGGAGTACGACAAGAAAGATGAGCTTGGGCAATTGGCGGGCTGGTTCAACCGCTTCCTCGACAAACTGCAACCAATCATTGCCGAAGTTAAACGCTCCGTGCAGGACGCTCGCAGCACCGCTGACCAGTCGGCGGCGATTGCGACCCAGACCAGCGCAGGCATGGAGCAGCAATATCGCCAGGTGGATCAGGTGGCCACAGCGTCTCATGAAATGAGCGCAACGGCGCAAGACGTCGCCCGCAGTGCTGCACAGGCCGCTCAAGCCGCACGTGACGCCGATCAGGCGACGCGCCAGGGCCTGACCATCATTGACCGCACAACCAACAGCATTGATCACTTGGCCGCTGACATGAGCGAGGCGATGGTGCAAGTGGAAGGATTGGCGGCCAACAGCGAGAAAATTGGTTCTGTACTGGAAGTGATCCGCGCCATTGCCGAGCAAACCAACTTGCTCGCCCTGAATGCAGCGATTGAAGCAGCACGTGCCGGTGAAGCCGGCCGTGGATTTGCCGTAGTGGCGGACGAAGTGCGTAACCTGGCGCGACGCACTCAGGAGTCGGTCGAAGAAACTCGCCAAGTGATCGAGCAACTTCAAGTGGGCACCCAAGATGTCGTGTCGTCCATGGGCAATAGTCATCGTCAGGCTCAGGGCAGTGTCGAGCAAGTAGGACAAGCGGTCACTGCGCTGCAGCAAATCGGCGAAGCGGTGACAGTCATTACTGACATGAACTTGCAGATTGCCAGTGCCGCAGAAGAACAAAGTGCCGTGGCCGAAGAGATTAACCACAACGTGGCCACGATTCGTGATGTCACCGAGTCGTTGTCCGGGCAGGCCAATGAGTCGGCACGGGTAAGCCAGTCGCTGAACTCGCTGGCGAATCAGCAACAAAACCTGATGGATCAGTTCCGCGTGTGATGTGACAGCCAAGAGGCGCCTGCTGGCCTGAGCCACTGGCGCCTCTTAACGTTTACGCTTGTGCAGTTCGATGATCACTGACAAGCCGCCCAGCGGTCCGGTTTCAAGCCTCATCTCCCCTCCCCATGCCTCCACAATATCGCGCACGATGCCCAAGCCCAGGCCATGGCCGCTGACTTGTTCGTCCAAACGAGCGCCACGGCTGAAGACCTGATCACGCTCGGACTCAGGAATACCGGGACCATCGTCCTGGACCTCTATGACAAATCCATTCGGGTTTTGCTGAACACTCAGTTCAACCTGGGAGTCGGCCCATTTACAGGCGTTATCCAATAGGTTGCCGAGCAATTCGAGCATGTCTTCACGGTCCCAAGGCATCTGCAGCCTGGGTGAGGCATTTAACGCCAGGTGCAGGTGATCGCCATGAATCATGCCCAGCGTGGACATTAAGGCAGGCAGTTCTGCATCGCCGTCAAACTGGGCACCCGGCAAGGCATCACCGGCCAGCCGGGCACGATTGAGCTCGCGAGTCATCCGCTGCTGAATATGCTCCAGTTGCTCGCGCAGGCTTTGTTGCAACTGAGGGTAGCGCTCAAACTGCGGGTCATTGACCAAGCTGTATAAGACCGCCAGAGGCGTTTTTAAGGCATGCCCCAAGTTGCCCAGGGCATTTCGCGAGCGCTTTAAGGTGTCTTCAGTGTGGCTCAACAGGTGGTTTATCTGTGTGACCAAAGGCTCAAGCTCAAGGGGAACTTGGGTATCCAGCTGTGAGCGTTGACCTGATTGCAATTGCACGATTTGTTTGCGCGCGGTTTCCAGTGGCCGCAGTGCTCGACGGACTGTAAGCCGCTGCATCAGCAAGATGATCATGAGCGCAACGATGCCAATGCCCAGACCAATTCTCTGCACTTGCTTGAAGCTTTCTCGTATCGGCGTGTAGTCCTGAGCCACTGTGATGGAAACAGGCTGGCCAAAGCGCAGGTAATCGCTGCGCAGGAGCAGCAACATCTGGCCTTCCGGGCCGGGTTGAAGCGTGCTGTCCAGCCCAGGCTGCTTGGGTCTGGGTAATTGTGCGTCCCACAGCGAGCGCGAGCGCCAATGAGTGTCGCCAAATTCGATGCTGAAATAATGCCCTGAAAACGGACGCTGATAAGCGGGCGACAGGCGTCGCTCGTCCAGCTGTAAACCTAGAGGACCACGGCTCAGCGCGACTAACAGGTTTTCGCTGTCAATCTGCAGGCCAGACTCTAAATATCGCTGAAGGCCATTTTCAAATAGCCAGAGACTGACTTGGCTTACCACCAGGCCCGATAGCAATAAGACACTGATCAGGCCAATGCTCAAGCGCCGCTGAATGGACTTCACTGATCACCAGACCCGAATATATAGCCCTGCCCGCGACGGGTTTCTATGACAGATCGGCCGAGCTTGCGCCGCAAATGGTTCACATGAACCTCAAGCACATTGGAGTCGCGTTCTGTTTCACCGTCGTAGAGGTGCTCAGCCAAATGGCTTTTGGAGAGGATCTGTTGGGGGTGGAGCATAAAGTAGCGCAACAGGCGAAACTCGGCAGCGGTCAGTTGTACTTCACTCTCGCCATGGGTAACAGATTGACGCGACTCGTCCAGATGCAACCCTGCGGATTTGAGCAGCGGCTGGTTCGACTGTCCATGAGAGCGGCGCAACAGCGCTTGTACACGCAGTTGCAGCTCTTCAGGGTGGAAGGGTTTGGTTACGTAATCATCGGCTCCGGCCTTGAGCCCTTCAATCCGCTCAGACCATGAGCAGCGGGCGGTCAGGATCAGCACCGGCGTAGCAAGCCCCTGTGTGCGCCATTGTTTAAGAACGTCGATACCGGGAACACCCGGCAAACCCAGATCGAGAATAATCAGATCGTACGGCTCACTTTGTCCCTGATAAAGGGCATCACGGCCGTCGGCCAGCCAATCCACTGCATACCCCAAGCGCGTTAGCCCGGCTATCAATTCGTCAGCCAAGGGGACATGGTCTTCTACCAACAACAACCGCATTAATCATCCACCTCATCTTTGAGTAGCTGGCCATCTGCGGCATTCAGCTTGAGTTCACGGACGACACCGTCCTGAGTCAGTAACTCAACTTCGTAAACATACATGTCATCATCCTCTTCAAGCTCCGCTTCGAGCAGCTTGGCCTTGGGGTGATACTGGAATGCCTTTTGAAGCAGTTGCTCCAGGGGCAAGATGACGCCTTTTTCTCGCAAACGCAGCGCTTCGTCCTGATCCAGGTCCCGGGAGAAGACCAAACAGGAAAACGTAAAAAGCAGCAGTGCAACACAGCCTCGAACGTACTGATTCACGGTGATCACTTACCTCCGATGCATGCCACGTTAAAAATGCGGACTATAGCGTTGTTGGCTTAATTGAAACTGAATATGCAGGTCTGTCTGCCCGCTGGCCTGGAGCGTGATTGTCGTTAGCCGTGCGTTAACTGCTAAACTGCCGTCCTGCATTCATCGCCTAGGCGATAGCCACCTTTCAGAGCTATAAACACTGTGGAAATTTTTAAAGAGTTTACCTTCGAATCCGCACATCGGTTGCCTTACGTCCCTGAAGGCCATAAATGCGGTCGTTTGCATGGGCATTCATTCAAGGTTGCGATCCATTTGAGTGGAGACATTGATCCTGCAACCGGCTGGATCCGCGACTTCTCGGAAATCAAAGCGATTTTCAAGCCGCTGTATGAGCAACTCGACCATAACTACTTGAACGATATTCCTGGCTTGGAAAATCCAACCAGCGAAGTATTGGCCAAGTGGATTTGGCAACAGCTCAAGCCCTTGCTTCCAGAACTGTCAGCCATTCGAATTCACGAAACGTGCACCAGCGGCTGCATTTATTACGGCGACTGAACGCCGGGGTATAAGGAAACCACCTGAGCGGTGGTTTTTTTATGTCTGGAATTTGAGCTGCAAGCTGCAAGCTGCAAGCTGCAAGCTGCAAGCTGCAAGCTGCAAGCTGCAAGCTGCAAGCTGCAAGCTGCAAGCTGCAAGCTGCAAGCTGCAAGCTGCAAGCTGCAAGCTGCAAGCTGCAAGCTGCAAGCTGCAAGCTGCAAGCTGCAAGAGCGTGGGGGCCTGGGTGGGGGTGTCCAGTGCTGATTGGGGGTTTCGCAGGGTTTATCGATTGTTTGTTGCAGGGGGATGCTCAGTGTTTTTTCGAGCACAAAAACAAAATCCCCGTCTGCGTGAGCAGACAGGGATTTTGGAATTTAATCTTGACGATGACCTACTCTCACATGGGGAAACCCCACACTACCATCGGCGATGCATCGTTTCACTACTGAGTTCGGGATGGGATCAGGTGGTTCCAATGCTCTATGGTCGTCAAGAAATTCGGTAGCCAGGTCGTTACGTGCGTAACGCTCCAGCGAATGGGTATGTAATAGAGTCGGTGTTTTGTGAGTTGCAAACTTTCGGTTTGTATCGTCTTCACACACCGCAATCTGGTCGCTTTGCTTACAAAGCCTACTCAAATTGCTTGGGTGTTATATGGTCAAGCCTCACGGGCAATTAGTATTGGTTAGCTCAACGCCTCACAGCGCTTACACACCCAACCTATCAACGTCGTAGTCTTCGACGGCCCTTTAGGGAACTCAAGGTTCCAGTGAGATCTCATCTTGAGGCAAGTTTCCCGCTTAGATGCTTTCAGCGGTTATCTTTCCCGAACATAGCTACCCGGCAATGCCACTGGCGTGACAACCGGAACACCAGAGGTTCGTCCACTCCGGTCCTCTCGTACTAGGAGCAGCCCCTCTCAAATCTCAAACGTCCACGGCAGATAGGGACCGAACTGTCTCACGACGTTCTAAACCCAGCTCGCGTACCACTTTAAATGGCGAACAGCCATACCCTTGGGACCGGCTTCAGCCCCAGGATGTGATGAGCCGACATCGAGGTGCCAAACACCGCCGTCGATATGAACTCTTGGGCGGTATCAGCCTGTTATCCCCGGAGTACCTTT
>NZ_CP174501.1:3717500-5440000 GCF_045830615.1 Pseudomonas helleri
AATCTCAAAGCATATTGCGCACTATATTGCACACCGCGCGCCACTTGAGCATGATGCCTGACCTCTACACACTTATCGCCCAGGCATACCCCGCAATGACACAGTCCTCTCGTAGCCTCGTATCGACGCTATTACCTGTTGGCCTACTCCTTATCGCCATGGCCTCAATCCAATCAGGTGCATCGCTCGCAAAAAGCATGTTCCCGATAGTGGGTGCCCAAGGCACAACAACCCTGCGCTTGATATTTGCCAGCATCATCATGCTGCTGATACTGCGCCCCTGGAGAGCCAAACTCACCGCCAAATCGCTCAAGACCGTCATCGTTTACGGAATAGCCCTGGGCGGCATGAACCTGCTCTTCTATATGTCGCTGCGTACTGTCCCGCTGGGGATTGCTGTTGCACTCGAATTCACTGGTCCGCTGGCGGTTGCTATCTTTTCTTCGCGCAAAGCCATCGACTTTGTGTGGATCGGCTTGGCAATTACCGGGCTTTTACTGCTTATCCCTCTAGGAGAAGGCGCACAAGACATTGATCTCGTCGGCACAGCCTATGCACTCGGAGCAGGCGTGTGCTGGGCGCTGTATATCCTCTTCGGGCAGAAAGCAGGGGCAGATAACGGCGTCCAGACAGCAGCCTTGGGCGTCATTATTGCGGCACTGTTTATTGCCCCTGTGGGCATTGTTCATGCAGGCAGCGCGCTATTGACCCCAGCCCTGATCCCAGTTGCCCTTGCTGTCGCGTTATTGTCCACTGCCCTGCCCTACACGTTAGAGATGATTGCTCTTACACGCATGCCTACGCGAACGTTTGGAACCCTGATGAGCATTGAGCCTGCCTTTGGAGCGCTGTCGGGGCTGCTGTTTCTGCATGAAGTCCTGTCTGTCACACAATGGATAGCTATTCTGTGCATTATCATGGCCTCTGTTGGCGCGACCCTCACAATGCGCGGTCACTCAACACCCGTTAGCACTGACAATTAGTCACCTGATTGACACAGTTCTGGTAATTGACTCTCATTTAGAGGATGTTTATACGCCGAACGTGTCACTTGGGGCGATTCCGGATAAGGAAATCCAAAGGAGCAACTGAATGATCAACCGCTCACCGCACCACGTAAATCTGACGTAAACGCTTTAAGGACAGGAATGAAACGATTTTTGGTAGTTTTGGCCGTGCTCATGATATCCGGCTGCGCTGCGACCTCCGAAACCGCCGTCAAACGTGGCAAGCGTGGCTTGCACATCAACTGCTCTGGATTATCGTCATCCTGGGATAAATGTTACGCGGAGGCCGTAAAGGCGTGCGGAGACAAGGGATACCGCGTTGTTGCCAAGTCAGGTGATGGCACTGAAGAACCTGGGGATTACCCTTTCGGATTGAACCCCGCCGGCTATACCAGTCGAAGCATGATCGTTCTTTGCAGATAACAACCCAAGCCTCTGTCACGCAACCCACTCAGTCGAGTACGTGACAGAGCGCCCTCGCGCTTTAAGAAAGTGCTGCTGTTCGAGCCTGCAACCACGCTAAAGCATCACCCTCAAGCAATGGGCTCAACCGCTCACGAACCTGCTCGTGATAATCATTAAGCCACTTAAGCTCCTCATGCGTCAGCAGAGAAGCCTCAAGGCAACGCGTATCAATCGGACAGAGCGTCAGGGTTTCAAACTTGAGAAACTCACCAAACTCCGAGGCGCCAGCCTCGCGATTCAACACCAGATTCTCAATTCGCACGCCCCAACGACCCGGACGGTATGTACCCGGCTCAATTGACGTAATCATGCCGGGCTGCATCGCAGTGTGCGGTGCTACACCTGCTTGATAGGCAATTACCTGCGGCCCCTCATGCACGTTCAAGAAGTAACCGACGCCATGCCCGGTACCGTGCCCGTAATCAACGTTATCAGCCCAAATCGGTGCCCGGGCGATGGCGTCAAGCAAAGGAGACAGAATCCCCTTTGGAAACTGGGCACGCGACAAAGCAATCACACCTTTAAGCACACGAGTGCAGTCATGCTTTTGCTCGCGGGCAGGAGTACCGACAGGCACCATGCGAGTGATATCGGTGGTCCCCCCCAGATACTGACCACCCGAGTCGATAAGCAATAAGCCATTACCCTCAATGACGGCGTGCTCTTGCTCGGTCGCGTGGTAATGCGGCATTGCGCCATTGGCGTTAAAAGCCGCAATGGTATTGAAGCTCAGCGATACAAAGCCCGGGCGACGTGCACGCGCAGCGCTCAACTGCTCATCAATGGTCAGCTCCGTGATGCGCTCATGACCCAAGGCCGCTTCGAGCCAGGCAAAGAACTCGCAAAGCGCAGCGCCATCCTGCTCCATGGCCTGGCGGATGTGAACCGCATCATCAAGGCTCTTTTGCGACTTGGCGAACGTAGTTGGATTAAGACTCTCAACGAACGTCACCTCACGGTTCACGTTGTTGAGCAAACCGCAAGTGACGCGTGCCGGATCTATCAGCAGTCGGGTCGTGGCAGACAGTGCAGCCAGAGCCGAATTGATCTCGGTGTAATCACGCAAATTGACGCCATCGCGCTGAAGGGTGTCACGCAGCTCAACACCCACCTTTTCCAGATCAACAAACACCGTGGCCCGGTCAGGCTCAATCAATGCAAACGAGACAAAGACCGGGTTAAAAGAAACATCAGAGCCACGCAAGTTAAACAGCCAGGCAATATCATCCAGCGTGGCGATAAAGTGTGCATCGGCGTTACGCTGCTTAAGCGTTTCGCGCAGCTTCGCTAACTTGTCTACTCGACTCACGGTGGCTTGAGGTGGTAAATGTTCATACACCGGCTGTTTAGGCAGCGCGGGACGATCAGCCCACACCAGGCTCAACACATCGATATCGGTACGCAGAACTGCACCACGCTCCTTGAGCTTGCTCTCCAGAGTGCGCGCAGATGCCAAAGCCAGAACAGCACCATCAACCGACACTGTCGACCCTTGCGGAGCTTGTTCTGCCAACCAGTCCAGAGGGCCTGGCTGACCAGGTTGCAACTTGACCAGTTCGATAGTACTACCGGCAAGCTCTTTGCCAGCTTGCTCCCAGTAACGGCTGTCTGCCCACAATCCGGCAAAGGTCGGCGTCACGATCAACGTACCGACTGAACCGTGAAAGCCCGACAGCCATTGACGCCCCTGCCAGTAGGCAGGCAAATACTCGGAGAGGTGTGGGTCGGCCGAGGGAACCAACAGCGCATAAATGCCATTCTGTTCCATCAAGGCGCGAGTCCGCACCAAACGCTGCACCACAGATTCCTGATTCAACGACTGAATGCTCATCCTCTCTCCTGCTGGCCACGGTTGTGTTTCTTCGTCGCGGATAATGGAGCAGTCATCAAGACTGGGCAACCGCCCAAAAAGGGGCAGGCGCTGCAATAGCGGCCTTAATGGCGTTTACCGCAACATCAATGTCCTGCTCGCGGGTAAAACGCCCAAGACTCAAGCGAATGGTTCTCGCCGCCTTGTCTGCATCATGGCCCACAGCAAGCAGTACGTGAGACGGCGCCTTGCTGGCCGAATTGCACGCCGAGGTTGCCGAGTAGGCCAGCACTGCACTCAGTGCCGAACTATTAAAGTGCCCCTCACCGAACGTCAGGCTCAAGGTATGAGGGATTCGTTGGATCGGACAACCATTACACTGCACACCTGGCACATCAGCCAATTGCTCAAGCAACCGCTGGCGAAGGCCCTGAATATGCGAAAGCTCTTGGGTAAACGATTCACGGGCAATGGCAAAAGCTGCGCCCATGCCGGCAATCTGATGGGTTGCCAAGGTGCCGGAACGCAGTCCGGACTCATGGCCACCGCCATGGATCTGGGCCTGTAAACGATCTTGCGCACGTGGCCCGACATACAGGGCACCAATCCCTTTGGGACCGTAGAGCTTATGCCCCGAGAACGACATCAAGTCCACCGCCCACTCTTGCAGGTCGATGGCCACCTTGCCGGCACCTTGTGCCGCATCAACATGAAACAACGCACCGTGCTCGCGAACCAGTCGCCCGATAGCAGGAACGTCATTCACCGTTCCCAGCTCATTGTTGACCAACATCAGCGACACCAGCAGCGTGTCCGAACGCAGCGCAGCACGGACTTTGTCGACACTGACCAGACCATTACTGTCTGGGGTCAGGTACGTCACATCGAAACCTGACGCCCCTAAAAAGTGCGCGGTATCCAACACCGCCTTGTGCTCGATCTGGCTAGTAATGATGTGCCCGCGCGATTCGCGGCTGGCCTGGGCAACGCCCTTCAAGGCCAGGTTATTGGACTCGGTAGCGCCCGACGTCCAGATGATGTGCTCTGGCTTTGCGTTGACCAACTGCGCGACCTGCTCACGGGCGAGCTCTACCGTCTGCCGGGCAGACTGGCCGAAAGCATGTGAGCCAGACGCAGGGTTTCCAAAATTGCCTTCAAAACCCAGGCACTCGACCATCACCTGAATGACACGATCGTCCACAGGCGTGGTGGCGGCGTAATCGAAATAAAGAGGTCGTTTGTTCATTGTGCAAACCCACTGAGCGCATTCCGGAATCAGGCAGTGCTTGATAGCAGAAAAGTGAAACCGCGTGAAAAGCGCGGCATTTAGAAATAACCGATTGAACAGCCCAAACAAAGAGGCAGCGCTGAGAAAACCTGTAGGAGCCTTCCCAAACTCGGTCAAACGCTAATACATGGCCTTATAAAGCGCTAAAAGTAGGGTGTTGCGCAAGTCTGATATGCCATAAGGATATATAAATATGGAATTACGTTAGTTTACGGAATATCAAAATCCCCTTATAAAGTCGCCTTCGGCTTTCCTTTTGTGGGCAGAGCCCCCCGATAAAAGGAGCTGTCCTTGCAGCTTTTAACATTACCGTCGACTCCGGCACTCGCGACCTCCATAAGGGCCACGGCCCAAGTGTTTGAAGACCCCGTGTCCAAAGCGTTACTGGCGCATCTGCAACAAATAGCTCCCAGCGACGCCAGCGTCTTGATCATTGGCGAAACAGGCACTGGCAAAGAGCTGGTAGCCCGACATATTCATCAACTCAGCCACCGCCATCAGCAGCCTTTTGTCGCCGTCAACTGCGGCGCATTTGCCGAGTCGCTGGTTGAAGCCGAATTGTTCGGTCACGAAAAAGGCGCCTTCACCGGCGCACTGGCCGCCAAAGCAGGCTGGTTTGAAGAAGCTGACGGCGGCACCTTGTTTCTGGATGAAATCGGCGACTTGCCGCTGCCCATTCAAGTGAAACTGCTGCGTGTACTGCAAGAGCAGGAAGTCGTCAGGCTCGGCTCGCGCAAAAGCACGCCGATTAATGTCCGCGTACTGGCCGCCACCAACGTCAACCTGGAGCAGGCCATCGAAGCGGGGCATTTTCGCGAAGACCTCTACTACCGCCTGAATGTCGTGAGCCTGGTGCTGCGTCCATTGCGCGAGCGACCAGGGGATATCCTGCCACTGGCCAGACACTTCCTGCATACCTATCGGCAACGTCTGCAACACGGCCCGTCGACGCTCAGCCCATGCGCCGAAGAAGCCCTCACCCAACACCCATGGCAGGGCAACATCCGCGAACTGGAAAACGTCATGCATCACAGCTTGTTGCTGTGCCGCAACCAGACCATCTCCGTGCAAGACCTGCGACTGTCACCTTCACGCGTAAGGCGCCAGGAAACACCCGGACCGTCATACGCGCATTCGCAAGACAGCACCCAAGACCTGCTGCAACGCGCGTTTCGCAGGCTGTTCGAAGAAGAGCCCGGCGCATTGCATGAAACGGTTGAAGACAGCCTGCTTCGCGCTGCCTACGAGTTTTGCCATCACAACCAGGTGCATACCGCCAAACTGCTGGGCTTAAGCCGCAATGTCACACGGACACGCCTGATCAAGCTTGGCGCGTTATCAGTGAACACCCGCCGCTCTGACTCACCGCCCTCCTCACCCTATTTGCAGCAGTCCATTTAGTTAAACAGCAGCAGCCTTGTGACGGCTGCTGCTGAGCCGAACGTATAGCGCAGACGTACTGATCAGCCGTTACCTGAGCAACCTTTGCCAGTGATAAAAGGCCTGTCGCCGCTTCCTGCGGTTATGGGTAAGATGACTGCTTCCTTCAGCGCATCGCGCATACGTCCCGCCGAATTAAGTCGACCTCATGCCTTTTGATCTCAGTCTCAGCGTAGATTTGACCACCCTCGCCATTTTGGCCGCCGTTGCGTTTGTCGCCGGTTTTATCGATGCGATTGCGGGCGGTGGTGGTTTGCTGACCACCCCTGCCCTGCTGACCGCCGGCCTACCGCCGCACCTGGTATTGGGCACCAACAAACTTAGCTCGACATTCGGTGCAGCCACAGCCAGCTTCACCTTTTATCGGCGCAAACTGTTCCATCCACGCGAGTGGAAGCTGGCTATTTTCGGCACCCTGACAGGCGCCCTGATCGGCGCTATCGCCGCCCATTACATGCCGGCTGAATGGCTCAACAAAATGTTGCCGGTGATCGTCTTCGGCTGCGGGCTGTACTTACTGTTTGGCGGCACGCCTAAAACCCCGATCGACAACGACGCGCCGATCAAAAAGAAATGGCAACTGCCACAAGGTATTGGCCTGGGTTTCTATGATGGCGTAGCGGGCCCGGGAACCGGTGCGTTCTGGACCGTCAGCAGTATGCTGCTCTACCCCATCGACCTGGTGAAGGCCAGCGGGGTCGCCCGCAGCATGAACTTCGTCAGCAACATCACGGCGCTGTCGATCTTCATCTTCTCCGGGCACGTGGACTGGATCATCGGTCTGACCATGGGCTTTGCGGTCATGATCGGCGCCTTCTTTGGCGCCCGCAGCGCAATCAGCGGCGGGGCCAAATTCATTCGCCCGGTGTTTATCACCGTGGTCCTGGGGCTGACAGTGCGCCTAGCCTGGCAACACTGGTTCGACATGGCCTAAACGCCGCGCCACGTACAGGTCGATGAGATAACGCGCAATCGAGCGCGACGCCGGCAATGGCGGCAAGTGGTGAATATTGAACCACTGCGCATCTTCAATCTCGTCGGCCTGGGGCACGATGTCACCGCCCGCATACTCCGCATGAAAACCCAGCATCATCGAGTGCGGGAACGGCCAGCACTGACTACCCACATACTGAATATTCTTGACCTGGACCTGCACCTCTTCGTGCACCTCACGAATCAGGCAGTCTTCGGCCGACTCACCCGGCTCGGCAAAACCGGCCAGAGTGCTGTAAACACCCGGCACAAAGCGTGGCGAACGCGCCAGCAAGACTTCATCGCCACGGGTAATCAGCACGATCATGCTCGGTGAAATACGCGGATAGCTGCGCAAGTCACACGTCGCGCAATACATCGCCCGCTCCCTCGGCACCTGCGTCATGGCCTGCCCGCAACTGCCACAAAAACGGTGCTCACGGGCCCAGGTGCCAATTTGCGCGGCGTAACCCAACACCTTGTACAGAGTGTGGTCGCCTTGCAGCATAAACGCGCGTAAACCCTGCCACTGGCAGCCCTGAACCTGAGCACTGCCCTTCAGTTCCAGCAGGTAGACCGGCTCGCCGTCCAGATGGCCAATGCCATGCTCAGCCAAAACCGGCAGGTCCTGGCGCTTGAGCCATTCACGTGGAAACAATGGGCCATTGTCGTCGAGCAAAAAACCCTCTGGGCCACTCGCCACGGCCAAGCCGCCAGCAAAATCGGTGTCCAGTACTGCCGTAGTCCAACGCGAAGTCATCACAACATCCCAGGTCAAGTTGAGGTGCGACGCGGCGACCGCGTCAATCCTGAAATTCAGGCTTTTGTTTGCTCATATGTGCGGCCATGGCCAAACGCAAGTCTGTGGATTGCAACATGGCCGCGTTCCAGGTGGCAACATATTCAAGGCCATCATCGACACGATGATCGCGCATGTAACTGATCATTTGCTTGGTCCCGCCCACCGCAATCGGCGATTTACCGGCTATGTCTTGCGCAATGGCCATGACCCCCTCCAGCAAACGCTCATGATCACTGTAGACCCGGTTGACCAGGCCAATACTGCGCGCTTCTTCAGCGTCGACCATACGCCCGGTATACGCCAGCTCCCGAAGCATGCCGTCACCGATAATGCGCGGCAAACGTTGCAAAGTGCCGACATCGGCGGCCATGCCCATGTCGATTTCTTTGATCGAAAACTGCGCATCTTCTGCGGCATAGCGCATGTCACAGGCCGCGATCAAATCAATGGCGCCCCCCAGGCAATAACCCTGGACAGCGGCCAGAACAGGCTTGCGACATTGATCAACAGCATTGAACGAGGCCTGCATTTGCAAGATTTTACGCCGTAGCAGGCGAGCGTTACGCCCGATATCCTTGCCCAGCTCATTGGCCACCGACGCCAGCAGCATCAAATCAATGCCGGCCGAAAAGTGCTTGCCGGCGCCACTGATCACCACCACGCGCACGGCATCGGTCTCATCGATCCACTGAAAAATCTCAATGATCTCAGTCCAGAACGCAGCATTCATCGCATTGACCTTTTCAGGTCGATTGATCGTCACGTGGGCGATGCTGTCGTTTAACTCAACCTTGAAAGCCTGGTACTCGGGCATAACCTGAATCCTTTTTGGGGCGTTGTCGCCGGTCAATGAGCGAGCGACTATAACAAGCTGCGCGTCCCGAAAAAGACCGTGATTACGCCAAAAACCGGACAAAGTGGCGTCTTCGATCAGCCATCAAGGCTTCAGGACAAAACGCTCAAGTGCCTGCGCCACGCCATCATCCTCGTTGCTTGCGGTGACATACATCGCCTGCTTGCGGATTGCCTCGTCTGCCTGGCCCATTGCAACCGACAGCCCGGCACGCTTGAACATCGCCGGGTCATTGCCGCCATCACCCAAGGCCATGGTGCGCTCCAGCGGCACCCCTAAGCGCTCAGCCAAGGTGGCAAGCGCTTCGCCCTTGTTGGCATGCAAGGCTGTCACATCCAGATAAAACGCCTGCGAGCGACTGGCCAGCGCCTCGTCACCCAATACACCTTGGAGCTGATGCTCAAGCTCAACCAACAACGGAGCATTACGACTGGCCGCGACAATTTTGTCGACCCGGTGCAAATAGTCACCAAACTCAGTGACCACCCGCGGAGCAAAGCCCAGCGCATTCTGCTCCTGCGCCACCATGGGGCCATCGGGGTCGCGCAGCAACCATTGATCATCGGCAAACACCCAGACTTCAACGTCGTGGTCAGCCAGTACATTCAACGTGGTTTTCACTGCCTCATAGGGCACGGGATGCGTTTGCAGGTAACTGCCATCAGGGTTAACCAGCACCCCGCCATTAAAGGCAGCCGTGGGCAACTCGATACCCAGCTGTTTGATCTGCTCACGCATGCCTCGCGGCGGTCGCCCAGTGGCCAGCGTGAAGTACACGCCCGCAGCCTGCAGCGCTTTTACCGCCGCCAACGTGCGCGGGCTGATGCTGTGATCGGGCCTGAGCAAGGTGCCGTCCATGTCGCACAGCACCAACTGAATCGGCTCTTGCGTCGGCGTACTCATTCGATGTCCAGCCATACGCGGCCATCGCGGGCCAACAAATCCCTGGCGGCCTGCGGCCCGTCTTCACCGGCTTTATAGAAGTGCACGTTCGCCTGCTCGTGCCAGGCATCGAGAAAAGGCTGCACGCCGCGCCAGCCGTTTTCGATGTTATCGGCCCGCTGAAACAAGGTTTGATCGCCAGTCAGGCAGTCATAAATCAAGGTCTCGTAGCCAGTAGACGGCTGCACCTCAAAGAAGTCCTTGTAGGCAAAACCCAGCTCAATATTGGCCATGTTCAGACCCGGGCCAGGACGCTTGGCCTGCAAGTCAAACCACATACCTTCATTGGGCTGGATGCGGATACGCAGATAGTTGGGCTTCAAGCGTTCCACTTCGGTGTCGCGAAACTGTGCGTACGGCGCGGGTTTAAAGCAGATCGCAATTTCGGTGTCACGCGCGCTCATGCGTTTGCCAGTGCGCAGGTAAAACGGCACGCCCACCCAACGCCAGTTGTCGATCATCACTTTGAGGGCGACAAAGGTCTCCGTGGAGCTGTCTGCGGCCACGTTGTTTTCTTCACGATAACCGGGCACAGGCTTGCCACCCGACTCGCCCGCCGTATATTGACCACGCACCGAGTTTTTGCGCGCGTCTTCAATTGACCACGGCCGAATCGCACCAATCACTTTGGCCTTTTCGCCGCGCACCGCATCTGCGCCAAACGCAGCCGGTGGCTCCATCGCCACCATGGCCAACAACTGGAACAGGTGGTTAGGCAACATATCGCGCAAGGCACCGGTGTTTTCGTAAAAGCTGCCACGGGTCTCGACTCCGACCGTTTCAGCGGCCGTGATCTGCACGTGGTCGATGTAATGGTTGTTCCAGAACGACTCAAAAAGCCCGTTGGAAAAACGGCTGACCAAAATGTTCTGAACTGTTTCTTTGCCCAGATAATGGTCAATCCGGTAGATCTGCTTCTCGCTCATGACACTCAACAGGCAAGCGTTCAAGGCTTGCGCTGTGTCGACATCCGAGCCAAAAGGTTTTTCAATCACTACCCGGCGAAAAGCCTCCGGGGTTTCTTTAAGCAGCCCGCTGGCACCCAGCCGCTGTACCACTTCGCTGAAAAAGCGCGGGGCAGTGGCCAGGTAAAACACCGCGTTGCCCGTGCCACTGGCGAAAATCTTCTGCTCCAGCGCCGCGTAGGTGCTGTCGTCAAGGAAATCGCCCTGCACATAACTGATGTTTTTCGCCAAGCGGGCCCACAAGTCAGCATTCAGGCCCTGACCATCAGGATGGTTGACCTTGCTGGCGGCCTCCGTGCGAATGAAGTCTTCCAGCTTCTTGGCAAAGCCCTCATCACTGATCGCATTGTGGTCAACGCCCACAATGCGTAAGCCATCGTCCAGCAAACCGTCCCGAGTCAAGTTGTACAGCGCCGGCATTAACAAGCGCTTTACCAGATCACCATGGGCCCCAAACAGAAACAGTGTGGTTGGAGGCGCAGGTTTAACGTTGGATTTGCTGGACGGTTCGGTCATTTTTTAGGCGTCTCCACATGGCCGCCGAAACCAAAGCGCATGGCCGACAACAATTTGTCGCCATACAGGCTTTGCTGGCGCGAGCTATAACGGGCAAACAGGGCGTTGGACAGAACAGGCACCGGCGTCGACTGCTCCATGGCAGCTTCGATGGTCCAGCGGCCTTCGCCGCTGTCAGCCACGGCGCCCGAGTAACCGTCCAGCGGTGCGTCAACGGCCAGAGCGTCGGCGGTCAAGTCCAGCAACCAGGACGACACCACACTGCCACGACGCCACACTTCAGCGATATCGCCCAGGTTCAGGTCAAAACGCTGGTCTTCAGGCAGGTTTTCACCGCCTTTCATCTTCATCAGGTTGAAGCCTTCGGCATACGCCTGCATCAAGCCGTACTCGATACCGTTGTGCACCATTTTGACGAAGTGCCCTGCACCCGCCGGGCCTGCGTGGATGTAACCGCGCTCGGCGCGATCGTCATCAGACACACGGTCCTTGGTCCGTGGAATATCGCCCAGGCCCGGAGCCAGCGCAGCAAACAGCGGGTCCAGGTGTTTAACCACTTGCGTGTCACCGCCGATCATCATGCAGTAACCGCGTTCCAGGCCCCAGACGCCGCCCGAAGTGCCGACGTCGACATAACGAATGCCTTTTTCAGCCAGCGCTTTGGAGCGACGAATATCGTCTTTATAGAAGGTGTTACCGCCATCGATGATGATGTCATCGGCGTCGAGCAGTTGGCTCAGGGTATCGATCGTGTCTTCGGTCGGTGCGCCAGACGGCAGCATGACCCACACAGCGCGAGGCTTGGCCAGGCCAGCCACCAGCGCAGGCAGGTCAGCAACGCCGGTAGCGCCGTCCTGTTCCAGAGCACTGACGAAATCGGTATTGCGGTCAAAAACCACGGTGGTATGCCCATTGAGCATCAGACGCCGTGCGATGTTCCCGCCCATACGGCCCAATCCAATAATTCCCAACTGCATGTACTGTTGCTCCCAACGGCAAATAAATAGGTGTACAGCACCTTAGTTCAGCAATGCTTAAGGTGCTCGGCTAAGGATTAGTCCTATCGCATGGCGCATAGTTTCGCACATGCAGCGGGGCAGATTCCCGATTGAATCCACTCAGCGGACGGATGAACGGCGATCTGCATAAAAAAACACTAAAAACCCCTCCCCAACCTGAAGGAGCGAGCTTGCCTCGCGATCTTTTTAAAGATCAAAAGATCGCGAGGCAGGCTCGCTCCCACGACCATCCCCCCTCGAAGTTTCATCTCCCGCACAAAGTTTTCACATGACTTTTGTGACAATTGATCACTTTTTGGCTGTTTTATTTTCAGACAGCCCACACGCGTTGTACCGGGTCGTCCGGCGTCAACCATTCAAGCTGTATTGCGCTGGAGTGTTGTATGGGGTTGTTTAAACGCAGTAATGCATCTGCGAACGGGTTCGATTGGGCTGGTTTGGGCTGGTTGTTTCTATTCTTCTGGTACTTTTCCGGCATCACTCAACTGCTGATACAGCTCACCGGCACTTCGGGCTTTTCAGGCTTTCGCCAAGCATTCGTGATGAGCGCCGTATGGCTGGCGCCGATGCTGATATTCCCCGCCCGCACCCGGATCATGGCAGCGGTGATCGGCGTGGTGCTGTGGGCCTGTTCCATGGCCAGCCTGGGCTATTTCTTTATCTACCAGCAAGAGTTCTCGCAAAGCGTCATCTTCATCATGTTCGAGTCGAACACCTCTGAAGCCGGCGAGTACATGACGCAATACTTTGCCTGGTGGATGGTGCTGGCCTTCCTGGCACATACCGCGTTCGCGGTTTTCCTCTGGACACGCCTGCGCCCGGTGTACCTGCCCCGCACCCAAGCCTGGGCCGCAGCCCTGGCGATCGTGCTCGCAGTGGTCGGCTACCCGCTGATCAAACAGACCCTTAAACACGACACCTTCGCCTCAGCCCTCGAAAGCTTTGAAAGCCGCGTAGAACCTGCCGTGCCGTGGCAAATGGTGGTCGCCTATCGTCGTTATCTGCAACAACTGGACAGCATGCAAGGCATGCTCGCCAGCGCCAGCAAAATCCCGCCGCTCACCAACCTCACAGACGAAGAAGCAGGCCAACCGACAACCCTGGTACTGGTCATCGGTGAGTCCACCAACCGCCAGCGCATGAGCCTGTACGGTTACCCTCGAGAAACCACGCCTAACCTGGACAAGTTACGCGACCAACTGGCGATCTTTGACAACGTCGTCACGCCGCGTCCTTACACCATCGAAGCCCTGCAACAAGTGCTGACCTTCGCCGACGAAGAAAACCCGGACTTGTACCTCAGCACCCCGTCGCTGGTCAGCGTGATGAAACAAGCGGGTTACAAAACCTTCTGGATCACCAACCAGCAGACCATGACCAAACGCAACACCATGCTCACCACCTTCTCCGAGCAGGCCGACCAGCAGGTGTACCTCAATAACAACCGCAACCAGAACGCCCGCCAATATGACGGCGATGTACTGGAACCCTTTAACAAGATCCTGGCCGACAGCGCACCGCGTAAACTCATCGTGATTCACTTGCTCGGCACTCACATGAGTTATCAGTACCGCTACCCGCCGACCTTCGACAAATTCACCGACCGTACCGGTGCACCTGCCGGGTTGAGCGATGACCAGATCCCCACCTACAACAGCTATGACAATGCGGTGCTGTATAACGACTTCGTGGTGTCGAGCCTGATCAAGGACTTCGCCAAAACCGACCCGAACGGCTTTCTGCTGTATTTGTCCGACCACGGTGAAGACGTATTCGACTCTGTGGGCCACGACACGTTGGGACGCAACGAGGCCAAGCCAACCGCGCCGATGTACACCATCCCCTTTTTGGCCTGGGCCTCGCCCAAATGGCGTGAAGACCACACCTGGGATTTCGCCGGTGATCTGGAGCGCCCTTACAGCAGCTCACAGTTCATCCACACTTGGGCAGACCTGGCCGGGTTAAGCGCTAAAGAGCTGGATGACAAGAAGAGCCTGGTCAGCGATGAGTTTGTCGTACGCCCGCAATTGATCGGCAACCCGTACTCTCGCCCGCAAAAAGCCCTGATTGATTTCAGCCTGATCAAGCCAAAAGCAGCACCCGTACAAAGCGCGGTCAATTAATAGATGCACAACGGGGCGCACTTGGCGCCCCGTTGTTATTGCATAAGCCCGCTGTTACAGCGGCTTGTTCCAAAACAGCATGCGCCCGTGGGCCGGGTCCAGCTGCCCTGCGCTAAACCCGAATTTGCGGTAAGAACCCTGAGCCACAGGGTTTCCCTCGAGAACTTCGAGGGTGATTTTGCAGCAGCCGCGCTCCCGCGCAATAGCCTCAACCTTGTCCAGCATTTTTTGGCTCAGGCCCAAGCCACGGTAGGTATCGACCACTGACACGTCGTGCACGTTGACCAGCGGCTTCCCGGCAAACGTCGAAAAACCTTCAAAACAGTTAACCAGCCCGGCGGCCTGACCATCCACAAAAGCTAGCACACTGAATGCATGTGCACGCTTGGCCAACTCGCCCGGCAGTTGTTCCAGCACCTGGGCTGATAACCCCTCGCCGCCACCCATCGGGTCCTGCGCGTAGTGGTTCAAAACGTCTCGCAGTGCTTGAGCGTGAACCGGGTCCGTATAGTTTGCTTGTACGACTACCACTTGCGACATCGCGCATCTTCCCCAAGGTCTGATTTTATTTTGATAGCCTGCGACCTTAGCGTGCCAGCAGTGACGCAAACAAGTATTCGTCTCAAGGGCGCTTTGGCGGGTCAATGCTCTGCATCAGTTCAACAATATTCTCGGCCAGCGCGTCGGCATCCTGATAAATGCGGATATGCCGAAACTGCGCGTTATCGCGGTGGTATTGCGCTGCATCGACAGCCGGGCCTCCGGCCATTTTCTGGCTGATCAAAAGCAAGTCGAACTCACCAGGTTTGGCGTCGCGAAGCCCTTTTAGCGCATCAACTGCGCGCAAAGGGGCTACCCGGTGGTATCCCGCCAAGTCGAGCGCCCTGTCAATTTTTAACGCCTGTTCGGTATCAGAGTCGGCGATCAATATTCGTAAAGACTTATTCGGCATAGTGCTTTAACCGTCGTCACACGTCGTTGCGTTGAATGTTTAAACAAAACAGCCCGGTTCAACGATTAATAGGTGGCGTGCCCTGTTTTTCAAGGCACCGCTTGTCTGCGGATCACTGCGTTCCCTGATGCTGCATATGCTCCTCCAGTGCCTGGGCAAAGCGCTCCATCTCTGCATGCAACGCATCCACACACGGAAGGATTAACGGTGGTTCACCCAATGCGCACGCGGCCTCAAGTTGCTCGCAACAACGCATCAAGCCTTTGGCCTGGACCAGGGCAACGCCGCCTTTAATCTTGTGCGCCAGCGCAGCCAGCCCTTCAAAATCATCGCTGACAAAAAGCTGCATCAATTGCGCAAGATCCTCATCGGTGCTGACGGCCATATCCGTCAGCAGCTGATGCACCAGCGCGTCATCGCACTGAGCCAATTGTTGGAGGTAGGCCAAGTCAATTTCATCGCTGCCCTCGGCAAGAGGTTCGGCGTAAGACACGCTTTCAGGGCCAGGAGTTCCGGAGGCCAGGCACAGACTCAAGTCCTGCAGGCTGATCGGCTTGAACAGACACTGATCCATCCCTGCTTGCCGACAACGTTCAATTTCTTCTGGCTGGGCATTGGCTGTCAGGCCCAAAACAAGGCATGGCTCAAGCGCCCGTCCGGCCTCATCGCTGCGTATGGCGCGGGCCAAATCGTAGCCATTCATGATCGGCATGTTGCAATCGGTAATAACCACGTCAAACCTGCCCGCGCGCCACGCCGCCAGGCCTTGGGCGCCGTTCTCGGCATCAATGACGCGGTGCCCCAGGTAACTCAATTGTTGAGCCAGCAGCACCCGGTTGCCCGGGTAGTCGTCCACCACCAGAATGCTCATCGAGCCCGGCGAGGCCAGCCCTTCTACATCGTCATCGGCCTGCCCGGCATCGGGTTCAAGGCGCGGCACGTTGAGGCTGATATCAACGTGGGTGCCTTTGCCCGGCTCACTGCTCATCTGAATCGTCCCGCCCATCATTTCGCAAAGCGTGCGGCAAATCACCAGCCCCAACCCTGAACCGCTGCGCGCCGATTGATGATTGTTGCTGGCCTGAACAAACGGGCTAAACAGTCGACGCAGATCCTCCTCGCCAATGCCTGCGCCGGTGTCATCAACCCGTATACCAATCGCTACCTGCGACCCGTCAGGGTGAGGCTGCAAGGTCAACGTCAGGCGGACTTCACCCTGCTCGGTAAACTTGATGGCATTGCTCAGCACATTGGAAACAATCTGTTTAAAGCGCATCGGGTCGATCAACACATCGATATCCGCCGCCGATGTAGCGGGCTCATACACCAGACTCAGATGTTTCTGCCGGGCCAAACCATCAAACATACGCACGACCGACATCACCAACGCCTGCACATTGGCGCGTTTGGGGCTCAATGACAGATGCCCGGACTCAATGCGGGCGATGTCCAGAATATCGCCGATCAACTCCAGTAATTCGCGAGCAGCCCCCGACGCCACTTCAATGGCCAGCCGGTCCATCACGCCCTGATCGGCTTTTTTCATCGCCAGCTCAAGCATGCCGATCACCGCATTCATGGGCGTGCGGATTTCATGGCTCATGGTGGCTAAAAACGTGGTTTTGGCGCGATTCGCCTCATCGGCCTGTTGTTTGGCAATTTGCACTTGCTCCAGCAATTGCTGGCGCCTGGCGACACTGCGACGCAAATAGGCAATCCAGCCAAACGCGAGCAACAGCAGCACTGCCGCAATGGCAAAGCCCTGGAGAATCGCAGCCCGATTGCGCAACCAATAGCTTTCGCCCTCCGGCGAGTCGTCGCGCCAGCGATTGGTCAGCACGCTCATGTCTTCAGGAGAAATACTCAACAACGCCTTGTCCAGAATCCCATGCAGTTCTGGAGCATCGCGCGCAGTGGCAAAACCGATCTGTGCGGGCTGAGTGCCCACCGTACTGGTGATGTGCAACTGCCCGTTAAAACGCCGCGAAATCATGTAGCGCGCACTGATCAACGCGTTGATGGCGCCATCCGCCTTGCCTGCGACCACCATCGCCATGGCATCGGCAGCGTTGTCTGCCTCCAGAAGCTGGATGCGGGGGTAGTGCCGCAATACAAACTCGCGCAACACATTGCCTCGTACCAGCACCAGGCGTTGCCCTGCCATCTCATCCAGCGTGTCAGGGCTCTCAAGTCGGGTAGAGGTCACCAGCACAAACGGCGTGGTCAGATAAGGCCGGGTAAACAGCAACTGCGATTCGCGATAGACGCTAGGGGTGAAGGCGCCGATGACATCGGCCTTGCCGCTGCTGACCAGACTGATCAAGTCTTGCACCGAGTCGCCTTTAACCACCTCGAACTCAAGGCCGGTGCGCGCGCTGATATTGAACAGCACATCAGCGCTGACACCTTTAAACACACCCTGCTCGTCAATAAACGACAGCGGCAAGTATTGATCATTGATCGCCACCCGCAGACGCGGATGTGCATCCAGCCAATGCTGTTCACTGGCGGTCAGGTTCAGCCGCGAATGGCTACTCACTTGCGGCCCTTCCGAACTCCAGCGGCGCAGAATCGTCATCCGCTCACTGGCCGGGATCGCCGCCAGCCCCGCATTGACTATGCGCAGCAACCGGGCGTTATCGCGCGCCAGCGCAAACGCAAAAGGGCTGACATCGATGCGTGAGAAGTCGGCCAATTGCACATTGTTGAGGTAGTTCTTATTGATCAGGTAGTTGGCGCTGATGAAGTCCCCCAGGTAAGCATCAGCCTGACCAAACGCCACAGCGCCAATAGCACTCAGTGTTGAGGGATATAGCTGCAACTCGGCCTTGGGGTAAAACGCCCGGACTTCTTGTGGAGGCAAATAGTGATCTAGCATGGCCAAGCGCTTGCCTGCCAGATCAGCCGGCATCACCGGTTGGTTAGTGCTGCGCGTTACCAGTGTGGGCGAGTCGTCGGCATAAGCCTGGCTCAGCACCAGTGCGCGATCTTGCGCTTCAAAGCCGTTGGCGCTGCTCAGCAAGTCCAGCTCGCCGCGCTTGAGCGCGTTTATAGCCTGCGCCCTTGAGGCATACCGTTTAACGTCAACATTAACGTGCAACAACTCGGAGAGTAGCTGCATGTAATCCGCCGTCAGCCCTTCAAAGTCCTGATCATTACCGGTCATGTCAAAGGGTGCGTAATCCGGTGCCGAAATGCCCAGCCGCAAGGTGTCGTGCTGTTTAAGCCATTGCCAGTCGGGCGCCTCAAGCACCACGCTGTAGGCTTCAACATTTGAGCGGCCCAACAACTGCAACGACTGCACAGTCGGCTGCGCCAGTGCGTAAGGCCATCCCAGAACCAGCGACACGATCAACAGCCCGTGCCGCACAAAAAGTTTCATTTAAATCAAGCCATTACGTTTGGCAAACTCTGCCAGATAAACAACTGACTTCATGTTTAACTTTTCAATTAACCGTGCCTTATAGGTACTGATTGTCTTGCTGCTCAGGGTCATATCCAGTGCAATTTGTTTATTACTTACACCTCGAGCAAGTTGCTGCAAAATAGTTAACTCGCGGGCCGATAAACTTTCAATCAATTCGATGTCCGTCAATGTTGCATCACTGTTTCGAACCGAACTGATCGCCAAGTTAGGGAAAAACGTATAACCGTCCATGATCGTTCTGACCGCCCGTTGCAACTCACTGAGCTCCTGGTTTTTTGTCACGAACCCTGCTGCACCGGCCTTCATGCATCGCTGCGAATAAAACAGCGCCGCTTGGGAGGTCAGCACCAAAATCCGGCAGCTCAGCCCTGAGGCCTTAATCCGGCTGATCACCTCCAGACCGTCCAGACCCGGCATGGTGATGTCCAGGACCACCAGATCGACCGCATGCTGGCGCGCCAGCTGCACCGTATCAATTCCGTTAGTCGCTTCGGCCACGACGGTGTAACCCTGATTCTCCAACAGCAGTCGCACAGCCGTGCGAATCAAGGAGTGATCATCGGCAATCAAGACTTTATACATTTGAACCCCTGCCAAAAACTGCCAATAACAGGACGTGGGCGGCTTTATCTATTTTTTTGAATAGATAACTCCGTAACTTCCTCATGATTAACATGCTTATGAATACAAGGGAAAGTATAGGATATTTCCTACAAACCTCCCGTGCGTCCTCACCGCTACTTGAACGCAACATCGCGATACCCGATTGAAATCAAGCCGCGAATAATCGCCATTCGGGTGCAACTTACGAGAAGGGAAAGTACCACACAGGATGTAGGAAATTTCTTAAAATATGGGCGCGCCCGATATTAAATGCCTCCAAGGGGCGTCGGCTGCGATCGGTACATGACCGCAACCCACGCTTTGAAAGCCCTTACTGCCAGCCGAACTTACGGATGTAAAAACCCTTAACCGCTTGAGTCAGCGCCATGTACGCCAGCAAAATCACCGGCAGGAAAATAAAGTACAGCGGTGGCAGCGCCTCCAGTTTGAAGTAGCTGGCCAGCGGCCCCATCGGCAGGAAAATACCGATGGCCATGATCACCCCGGTCATCACCATCAACGGCGTCGCTGCACGGCTTTGCAGGAACGGAATTTTCGGTGTGCGGATCATGTGCACAATCAGGGTTTGCGTCAGCAGCCCGACCACGAACCAGCCCGACTGGAACAGGGTTTGATGCTCAGGGGTATTGGCCTTGAACACGTACCACATCAGGGCGAAGGTCAGCACGTCAAACACCGAGCTGATGGGCCCGAAGAACAGCATGAAACGTCCGACATCCGCTGGCTGCCAGCGTTGTGGTTTTTTCAGCATTTCGTCATCGACGTTATCAAATGGAATCGCGATCTGAGACACGTCGTACAGCAAGTTTTGTACCAGCAGGTGCATCGGCAACATCGGCAGAAACGGAATGAACGCACTGGCGACCAACACCGAGAACACGTTACCGAAGTTCGAGCTGGCGGTCATTTTGATGTACTTGAGCATGTTGGCGAAGGTGCGACGGCCTTCCAGCACGCCCTCCTCCAGCACCATCAGGCTTTTTTCTAACAGGATGATGTCGGCCGCCTCCTTGGCGATGTCTACCGCGCTGTCCACTGAAATCCCGATATCTGCAGTGCGCAGAGCCGGGGCGTCGTTGATCCCGTCGCCCATAAAGCCCACCACATGGCCGTTAGCCTTGAGCAAACGCACAATGCGTTCCTTGTGAGTGGGTGTCAGCTTGGCAAAGACGTTAGTGGTCTCGACCGCAACCGCCAGCTCGGCGTCAGTCATGCGCTCAATGTCATTGCCCATCAGCAAGCCTTGTTGCTCAAGGCCCACTTCGCGGCAAATTTTGGCCGTCACCAGTTCGTTGTCACCGGTCAGCACTTTGACCGCTACACCATGCTCGGCCAGCGCTTTGAGCGCAGGCGCGGTGCTTTCTTTGGGCGGGTCCAAGAACGCAACATAACCGATCAGCGTCAGTTCCTGCTCATCTGCCAGGCTGTAGGTGTCACGGCCCGCAGCCATCGAACGCGCAGCCACCGCGACCACGCGCAAACCTTCCTCGTTGAAGGCTGCCGTTACCTGGCGAATACGCGCCAGCAACTCGTCGCTGAGAGCTTCTTCCTGATCGCCGTGGCGAACGGTCTTGCACACCGACAGCACTTCTTCGACAGCGCCTTTGCAGATCAACTGGTGCGGCTGATCCTGCTCGGCGACTACCACCGACATACGACGGCGGGTGAAGTCGAACGGAATCTCGTCAACCTTGTTGAACGCTGTGCCCACGTTCAATTCGCGGTGCACTTCCACATGCTCCAGCACCGCCACGTCCAGCAGGTTTTTCAGGCCGGTCTGGTAGTAGCTGTTCAGGTAGGCCATTTCCAGCACGTCGTCGGACTCTTCACCCCACACATCCACATGGCGCGCCAGGAAGATTTTGTCCTGGGTCAGGGTCCCGGTTTTATCGGTGCACAGCACGTCCATCGCGCCAAAGTTCTGGATAGCGTCCAGACGTTTGACGATGACTTTTTTGCGCGACAGAAACACCGCGCCCTTGGCCAGGGTCGAGGTCACAATCATAGGCAGCATTTCAGGGGTCAGGCCCACCGCCACCGACAGCGCGAACAGCAACGCTTCAGTCCAGTCACCTTTGGTAAAACCATTGATGAACAGCACCAGCGGCGCCATTACAAACATAAAGCGGATCAACAACCAACTGACCTTGTTAACCCCGGTCTGGAACGAAGTCGGCCCACGATCGGTGGCCCCGACACGCTGGGCCAGTGCACCAAAGTAAGTGTTATTACCAGTGGTCAGGACCACAGCGGAGGCGGCGCCGGACACCACGTTGGTGCCCATGAACAAAATATTTTCCAGCTCCAGAGGGTTGATGGTCTGGCTGTCAGAGTGATGCGCAAACTTCTCCACCGGCATCGACTCACCAGTCATGGCCGCTTGGCTGACAAACAAATCCTTGGCGCTCAATACCCGGCAATCGGCCGGGATCATGTCCCCTGCCGACAACACGATCAGGTCACCCGGAACCAATTGTTTGATCGGCAACTCAATGCGTTGCGCACCTTTAATTAGCTGGGCTGCACCATAGAACTTGCCAAACATCGGTGACGCTTCTGCGCTGAAGTCCCGGCGCATGACCGTGGCGGTGTTGCTCACCATCGCCTTGAGGGCGTCGGCTGCTTTGTTCGAACGGGCTTCTTGCCAAAAACGCAGTAGGGTCGACAGCACCACCATGGTGCTGATGACCACTGCCGCCTGAACGTCGTCGGTGGCCAGCGAGACCGCAGCGAGCAAGGTCAACAGCAAGTTGAACGGGTTTTTGTAGCAGTGCCACAGGTGCACCCAGCGGCTGAGGGGTTGCTCGTGTTCAATCTCGTTGAGGCCGTGGCGGTCACGCAGTGTCTGCGCTTCGGCTTCACTCAAGCCATCGGTATGGGTGCCGAGCTTGTCGATCAACGCCGCGCTTTCGGTGTTGGCCGAAGCCACCAGGGTTTGCGCCAGGGTAGGCGGTACTTCACGGCTGACCGTGGTGTTGGTCAGGCTGTCGAGCAATGCCAGACGGCGAAAGTGCCGTCCAATGTGGCGAGTGCGTAGAAAGCCTGCGAAGAACTCTTTCAGGGTGTGTTTCATGGTGCTACTCCTGCGCTGCCTGCGTAGTCACCCTGTTCAGCGTGATTACCCAGGCAGCCTTAAACTCGAACCGTCATTCATTTTTTAGTCTCGGTCAGCGGGCCTGATGCCCGCCGTCAATTATTGGCGTACACGCAACCAGGTAAGGCTGGACGGTGCTGGCGACGGCGAACGGGCGTAAAAAAGTGCTTCATGGTGCTTCCCCTAACGGTCAACGCAGCCTTGAAGAAGGCACAGCCGAACGTGCGCCCCGTGCCGAAGGCACGCGCGAACGTCGTGTTGCACTGCGCAACACGTTTCAGTGTCTGGGAGAGGGCTTCGGGTTCGGGGTCACAACCCCGTTCAGGATGCCGCTGCTCGCTGGTCAGCAAGCAACGACAGGGGAATCTGCGCGTTAGCTTGCTGAGAATGTGCCGGTCTTCAAAACCGGCCGACTACTGTCACTCGAACTGTTACCCACTTAGGATCTGCGCTCTTGATGAAAACGTGGAAAGCTTACTCCCGGCATTTCGCAGAGTAAACCGCAGGAAAGCTTGCGTTTTATGAATCAGATGTATCTTCAGGAAGGGTTCAGTTTGCGCGTACCTACATCTCTGCGTAGTCGTTGACGAGCACCGCGAGGCTACGTCCGATTGCGCAGCGATCGTAAATCTTGAGGCCCATGTCTTACAGAATGACCGCGCTTTCCTGATTTACGACTGCTACGCAGCCGGACGTAGCCTCGCGCTGCTCGTCAACT
This sequence comes from Pseudomonas helleri, assembly GCF_045830615.1. Classification (NCBI taxonomy): domain Bacteria; kingdom Pseudomonadati; phylum Pseudomonadota; class Gammaproteobacteria; order Pseudomonadales; family Pseudomonadaceae; genus Pseudomonas; species Pseudomonas helleri. The sequence goes on from NZ_CP174501.1 coordinate 3,740,518, forward strand.
GCTACAACAGGCAGTTATATCGCCGCCGCCAACACCCGCTCATCCGTCAGGCTGCCCTGCTTGTGATGTTGGTCATGCGCGTACAACGATGCACAAATTTCTTGCGCGCGAATCGGCAATACCGACAACAGAGTGTCACTCAAACCATGGCTGGCCTGACAAAAACCCTGCATGTAGATCCCGGCCTTGCAGCGCTTGTCCGTGACGATCCGGTAGTCACGATCCACCTCAAAATCACCTAGGTATTGCGCCAGCGGCGCCAATAAATGACGGTGCAATTGCCGCTCATAGCCGGTGGCCAGAATCACTGCATCGTAGTGCTGCTCGCTGACGTCACCGCTGGCGCTGTTGCGCATAACCAACTTGACGCCCTGCTCGTCTGAGGTTGCACTTTCAATGCTGGTCAGGCTGCGGAACACATGGCGGGCAATACCGGACACTTTCTGACGATAAAAAATGCCGTAGATGCGCTCGATCAAGTCGATGTCCACCACCGAATAGTTGGTGCTCTGATATTCAGTGATCAACCGCTCGCGCTCGGCAGTGCCCTGCTGGTACACCAGATCGGTGAACTCCGGCGAAAACACTTCGTTGACGAACGGGCTGTCGTCCGCCGGTTTCAACGCCGAACCGCGTAACACCCAATCCACCTGCGCCGACGGGTAGCTGTCGTTCAGGTCGATAAACGCTTCAGCAGCACTCTGCCCGCCCCCAATGATTGCAATGCGCATCGGCTGGCCATTAACGCAGGGCTGGCGGCTCATGCGCTCAAGGTACTGCGAGTGATGAAACACCCGCGCATCGTCTTTCAACGCCTTGAAGGAGGCCGGAATGCGCGGCGTGCCCCCGGCGCTGACAACCACTGAACGCGTCGTGCGCACATGGTGCTGACCCTGGCTATCGCGGGAGATAACCCGCAGCGCCTCAACCTGCTGCTGGTGCAGCACCGGCTCGATGGCCAGCACTTCTTCACCATACCGGCTCTGCGCTTCAAAGTGTGAAGCCACCCAACGCAAGTAGTCGTTGAACTCCATCCGGCAAGGATAGAAGGTCCCAAGGTTGATGAAATCAACCAGGCGGTCGTGGGCTTTAAGGTAATTGACGAACGAATAAGGGCTGGTGGGATTGCGCAGCGTCACCAGATCCTTGAGGAAGGAAATCTGCAACTCACTCTGGGTCACCAACGTATTGCCGTGCCAGCGGTAGTCCGCCTGCTTGTCTAAAAACAGCACATCCAAGGGACCGTGTACCTGCCCGCTCTCTTCCAGGGCGATGGCCAGGGCCAGATTGGAAGGCCCAAAACCGATGCCGATCAGATCATGAACGACGGCCGAAGCGATTGCCTGTGTCATTTCCAGTGTCCTCTGGATTGCCCCTCAACAGAGGGATTAAAAAACCCGTAACCCGACTGTTCTATGGCAGATCAGCAGGTCGTCTGTTGAGTAGGGACGAGGACACGGAAAAAAAATTTAAGACTTGTCCCACTGCCGAATTCGAATCCGGCAATGCTTCATGGCATTTACGATGTGCTTCTCGACCACGCTACGCGACACGCCCAGGCGTTCGGCGATCTCAACGTGGGACAAGCCTTCCAGCTTGCGTAGCAAAAAGCTCTCACGGCACGCCGCCGGCAATTCCGAGAGCGCCTGCTGGATCTGTTGCAGGCGCTGATTCTGGTCCATCAGCAGCTGTGGCGACGGGCTGAAAAAACGCTCTTCGCTGTCCAGCACCTCCAGCGGTTCAGACTGGCGCAAGGCACTGCGACGGTGACCGTCGATCACCAGATTAAGCGCGGTGCGATACAAAAACGCCCGTGGCTGTTCAATCGGCTCATCGCTGGTGCGCTCCAGCACCCGCACATAAGCGTCATGCACCACATCTTCTGCCGCTTGAGCATTGCCCAATCTGGCACTCAAAAAGCTCACCAGTTCGCGATAGTAGTTTTCCAACAGGACTCCCGGCCGCAGCAGCGCGGCAACATTCCATGAGCGCAGAAACAGACCGAATGAGTTAGCGGCATGATGATGGCACTTTTGCGGCCGTAATTTATAGTAATTCTCATATAGATTTAAGGCCTGTTGAAAAAACAGCCTCGAAATATTTAGTCACAGACACAGGATTAAACGCCTAAATATCTAACTTAATCCTTCGTTTACTCAACAGCTCCCCGTGTTTGTCGATTGCTCGACAGCGATTGCCCCGGGCTTTATGTGCCAGTGCAACGAAGACGGGCCGATCCCCATTGGCCGGAACCCTGAATGAAACGCCCTCGACAGACCCGCCGTGCGCTCTTTGTTGCCCTGTTTTTACTGCTGGTTGCCGCATTGGCGGCATGGCCCTTTTTGACCACTGGCCGCGACGCTTATGACACCGTGCCCATCACCCGCGGCGATATTGAAAGCAGCGTGACGGCGCTGGGCACACTGCAACCCCGACAATATGTAGACGTGGGCGCGCAAGCTTCCGGGCAAATCAGGACGATTCACGTTGAGGTCGGTGACGAGGTTAAAGAAGGCCAATTGCTGGTCGAAATTGACCCGTCCACTCAAAAAGCCAAGCTCGACGCCAGCCGCTATGCCGTTGAAAACCTCACGGCCCAGCTCCAGGAACACCGCGCTTTGCACGACCTGGCCAAACAGAAATACCAGCGCCAGCAAAACCTCGCCAAAGGCGGCGCTACCCGCGAAGAAGACATTCAGTCAGCACTGGCTGAAGTCCGAACCACCCAGGCCCGAATTGACATGTTCCAGGCGCAAATCCGCCAAGCCCAGGCCAGCCTGCGCAGCGATGAAGCCGAGCTGGGTTACACGCGCATCTACGCGCCCATGACGGGGACCGTGGTCGCCCTTGATGCGCGCGAAGGCCAGACCCTCAATGCACAACAGCAAACCCCTTTGATCCTGCGCATCGCCAAACTCTCACCGATGACTGTATGGGCCGAAGTCTCTGAGGCCGATATCGGCCACGTCAAAGCGGGCATGCCGGCTTACTTCACCACCTTGAGTGGCGGTAATCGGCGCTGGAACAGCACCGTGCGGCAGATTCTGCCGGTCCCGCCCAAACCGCTGAATGAAGCCAGCCAGGGCGGCGGCAGCCCGGCCAGCTCGGGCAAAAGCGGCAGCGCGCGAGTGGTGCTGTACACCGTGCTGCTGGATGTCGACAACAGCGACCAGGCGTTGATGGCAGAAATGACCACGCAAGTTTTCTTCGTTGCTGATCAAGCCAAAGACGTGTTGCTGGCCCCGATTGTAGCGCTGCAAGGCAGCACCGAGGGCAATCGGCAAAGCGCAAACGTGGTGAGCAAAAACGGCAAGATCGAACACCGCGACATTCGTACCGGCATCAGCGACCGCCTGCGCGTGCAAGTGCTCGAAGGGTTAAACGAGGGCGATCACTTGCTGATCGGCCCGGCCACCGGCAACGGAGGCTAAATGCGCACTCCCCTGATCGAGCTGCAAGACATCCGCAAGGTCTACGGCGGTATCGACACGCCCGAAGTTCACGTGCTCAAAGGCGTCAGCCTGTCGATTCACGCTGGTGAATTCGTCGCCATTGTCGGCGCGTCGGGCTCGGGCAAATCCACCTTGATGAACATCCTTGGCTGCCTCGACCGGCCCACCTCAGGGCGCTACCTGTTTGCCGGCGAAGACGTTGCCCAACTCGCCGGCGATGAGCTCGCCTGGCTGCGCCGCGAGGCGTTCGGCTTTGTGTTTCAGGGCTACCATTTGATCCCCTCGGCCTCGGCCCAGGAAAACGTCGAAATGCCCGCCATTTACGCCGGCACACCAGCGGCCGAGCGGCATGCCCGCGCTGCCGCGCTGCTCGACCGCCTGGGCCTTGGCACACGCACAGGCAACCGTCCGCATCAACTGTCGGGCGGTCAGCAACAACGCGTATCGATTGCCCGCGCGTTGATGAACGGCGGGCACATCATTCTGGCCGACGAACCCACCGGTGCGCTCGACAGCCACAGCGGCGCGGAGGTCATGGCGCTGCTCGATGAGCTGGCCAGCCAGGGCCATGTGGTGATTCTGATTACCCACGACCGCGAGGTCGCAGCGCGTGCCAACCGGATCATTGAAGTGCGCGACGGCGAAATCATCAGCGACTGCGCCAATGGCGCGGCGGCAGCAGCGGCCAGCGAAAACCCCAAGGCACTGCAAGCAATTGACTTGCGCCAGCGCCTGAATGAGGGCAGCGAAGCCCGCGGCGCCTGGAAAGGCGAATTGGTCGACGCCCTTCACGCGGCCTGGCGAGTCATGTGGATCAACCGCTTTCGCACCGCCCTGACCTTGCTCGGCATCGTCATCGGCGTGGCATCGGTGGTGGTGATGCTGGCTGTCGGGGAAGGCAGCAAACGCCAGGTCATGGCCGAAATGGGTGCGTTTGGCTCCAACATCATCTACCTCAGCGGCATGTCACCCCGGCCCCGGGCGCCGCTGGGAATTGTCACGCTCAATGACGTGGCCGCGCTGTCGACCTTGCCTCAAGTAAAGATGATCATGCCCATCAACGGCGCCGAGATCGGCGTGCGCTATGGCAACGTCGACCACACGATGTACACCGGCGGCAACGGCATCGACTTCCCGGCCATTTTCAACTGGCCGGTGGTGCAAGGCAGCTTCTTCAGCCAGGCCGATGAAGACGCGGCAGCCGCCGTGGCGGTGATCGGTAAAAAGGTCCGCGACAAAGTCCTCAAGGACGTGCCCAACCCCATCGGGCAATACATTCTGCTGGAGAACGTGCCGTTTCGCGTGGTCGGAATCCTCGCTGAAAAAGGCGCCAGCTCAGCAGACTCAGACAGTGACTCGCGCATCGTGGTGCCCTACTCCGCCGCCAGCGTGCGTTTGTTCGGTACGCACAATCCTGAATACGTGGTGATTGCCGCCGCCGATGCGAGCAAGGTCAAAAAGACCGAAAAATCCATCGAACAATTGATGCTCAAGCTCCACCACGGCAAGCGCGATTTCGAGATCACCAACAACGCCGCGATGATCCAGGCCGAAGCCAAAACCCGCAACACGCTGTCGTTGATGCTCGGCTCAATTGCCGCCATTTCGCTGTTGGTCGGCGGCATCGGGGTGATGAACATCATGCTGATGACCGTGCGTGAGCGCACCCGTGAGATTGGCATTCGCATGGCCACCGGTGCCCGCCAGCGTGACATTCTGCGCCAGTTCCTGACCGAAGCCCTGATGCTGTCGGTGGTCGGCGGCCTGGCGGGCATCACCCTGGCCTTTATCATCGGCGGGGTTTTACTGCTGTGCGATGTGGCCGTGGCATTTTCAATGGTTGCGGTCTTCGGCGCGTTTGCCTGCGCGCTGGTGACCGGCGTTATTTTCGGTTTTATGCCCGCCCGCAAAGCTGCCCGGCTTGACCCGGTCACGGCCCTTACCAGTGAATGATCGATTGATGAAGCCGTCTTTGAGTCTGTTGACCACGTGCCTGTTGCTGGGCGCGTGCAGCCAAACCCCGCCGCGCGACGCGCACCCGGTGCAACCGCCCCCGGCCTGGCAATCGCCGCACACGCAGGCCAGCCAACTGAGCAGCCAGCAATGGTGGAGTCATTTTCATAGCCCGGCCCTGGACCGTCTGATCGCTCAAGCACGGGTCGGCAGTTACGACCTGGCCGCAGCCATTGCCCGCGTGCAGCAAGCCCGCGCCACAGCCGTTATTGCTGGCGCCCCGCTGCTACCCGAAGTGAAGTTTGCCAGCAGCGCCAACCGTGAAAAACTGCTGCGCGGCAAGGGTTACAGCCAATTGGACGCCACCGACAACAACAAGGCCGTGGACTACTTTGACGCCAACCTGACGGCCAGCTACGAAGTGGACTTTTGGGGCGGCAAAGCCGCGGCCCGTGACAGCGCCTTGCACACGCTCAATGCCAGCCAGTTTGACCAGGCCACCGTCGAGCTGACCTTGCTCAGCGGCGTCGCCAGCAGCTACGTGCAAACCCTGGCCTATGACGAGCAACTGCGCATTGCGCGGCTCAACCTGACCAACGCCCAAAGCGTCTTGCACGTGGTCCAGACCCGCTATGACGCAGGCTCTGCCACGGCCCTTGAGCTGGCTCAGCAAAAAAGCCTGGTGGCCGCTCAACAACGGCAATTGCCACTGATGGCGCAACAGGCCCAGGAAGCCCGTATTACCCTCGCGGTCTTGTTGGGCGAACCCGTGCAACGCCTCACCTTGGGCGACACGGCATTTGCCCAATTGCAGTGGCCAGACATCGGCAGCGGGCTGCCCAGCGCACTGCTGAGCCGACGCCCCGACATTGCAAGCGCCGAGGCCAAACTGGCCGCGGCCTCAGCCGATATCAGCGTAGCGCGTGCGGCCATGCTGCCCAGTCTGACCTTGAGCGCGACATTGGGCTCAGGCGCGGACCGCTTTGGCGACATGTTGCGCAGCCCTTTCTACAACCTGACGGCCGGGTTGGCCGCACCGATCTTCAACAACGGCCGCCTCAGCGCAGAACGCGACAAAACTGTGGCGCGTCAGCAAGAGCTATTGCAAACCTATCGCGGGAGCATCATCAGCGCCTTTGCCGACGTTGAAAAAGCCCTCAACAGCGCCAGCGGCCTGGACCAGCAACGGCAATGGCAAGACGAAGAGCTGCAACAGGCGCAACAGGCCTTCGACATTGCCCAAAGCCGCTACAAAGCCGGCGCCGAAGTCATGCTGACGGTACTCGAAACCCAACGCACGCTGTATCAGGCACAAGACCAGCACGTGCAACTGCGCATGGCCCGCTTGCAAGCCAGCATCGCGTTATACAAAGCGTTGGGCGGGGGCTGGCAGGTGCAATAACAACCAAAAGATCGCGATGTAGGAGCGAGCTTGCCTCGCGATCTTTTGATCTTCCCTGAAGCTCACACGGGTTTAACCACCAAATGCCGCGCATACCACGGCCGACGCGGTACCCGGCGCAGCAAGTCGCCAATTTTCTTGTCATCGCCAAAGGTAATGCGCAGCGCCAGCTTCATGGTTTCCGGGTCCATCTCGACGCTTTTGCCCACACTCAACCCCGGTGTGGTGCTGCAACCGTGGGTGTCCGGGCCTAACCACGGGTCATCGATTTCAACCCAGCGCCCCGGCGCAAACCACGGCACACCATTGACCTCCAGGCGCGTCAACTCGCCGGGATGAAAACGTTCGTGGGCACGAAACCAGTCCTCCAGACGATCATCGATCCAGCCATGAAACCGCCAGAACACCGGGTTGATGTGAGACGAAAACGGGTCGCCCAGAAAATCGTTTTCCGCGACGTACCAGCGTGCCGCGAAGTCTGCCGGATCCCGCGCCAAGGGTACCGGCGCGCCGTTGGACGGGTCACGTGGCACCGACGCCCAGCGCATGTGCAACCAGTCATGCAGGCCCAGCTCTACCTCAGAGCCGAATTGACCCAAGGTCAGCGTCGACAGGTAGCGCGGGTCCCGATAACGCGACTCCCAGACCTCGAAGTTGCTGTGATACGTCTCGGCCTGTTTGATGTCACTCAGCCATTGGGTATAGGTGTCATCGCCCTCTGCCAGCCAGGTCGGCGGCAAGGCGCTGCCATCATGGTTGTCGAAATAACGGGCAAACCCTGCCCGGTCGCGTTCAAGCTCGGGCTGCGGCATCGGGAACGAAGGCCACGACGGCAAGTCCTGCATCGAGCGTGCAGCCATCAGCATGTGCCGGTGCATGAAAAAAAAGTCGACGCCCGACCCGTTACGGTCTTTACGAGGGCCCCGCGCATCGCGCTCCCTGTCACGCTGACCGGGCTGCCAGCCAATACCGCGCAGCGCATTACGCTTGTCCTCGGACAGCTCATGCCAGGTGTCACGCGAGGCATGCCACAGCTGGTGGAACAAGCGGTGCTCAGGCGACACCAGCCACTGCAACAATGTGGGGTTGAGCGGGATACGTTGCCGGGCCTCGGGAAAGGTGCGCTTGAGCGCGACAAAACGGTTGTCTTGCTCGGGCAACGCCAGTGCTCGGTCCAGACGCTGCACGCGACCACTCAGGGTGCCACTGCCAGCGTTGCCAAACATGCCCCAGACTTCATCAAGACTGAAACTGAACTCGTAATCTGGCTGACCGTTGGCGGCGTCGCTGCGGGTCAGGCGCCAGTACATGTGCTTGGGGTCCGGCTCAACCAGATCAGCCAAAATGCGATAGCGCGGCGTTTGCTCGCTGTGCAGCACCTGTGCCGTGTCCAGATAACCGCGCACCCCACGCCCACGCGGCGCAATATCCAGCCACACTTCAAGGTCATCCGCAGGCAAACCGTCCAGCCCGGCATCACGGCCAGTGAAACGGATCGTCCACAATCCACGCAATTGATCGGCGATCTGCTGGCCCGCCGTGTCCGCCAAATCGACAGTTGCTTCACCGGGCGTAATCGGCTCATCGACCCGGGTCAGCTCGCGATGCCCAAAATACACCGCAGGCGCTGCTGCGCCGGTGATCGCCAAGCCAGCGATAAACCATCGTCGAGAAATCGTCATTGCACTACCTGTCCAAGCCTGAATGCAGGCGTTATCCAAGCTAGAACGTTTGCTCAACGATGAAATTTAACCCGCACGGGGATCATTCATTCATGCCTTGCGGTCAAGATTGCTTTGCGTGGGCTATGGTTTTTCCCACCGCTCAAGCCGTAGATACTCACCCCATTCTTACGACCACCCAGGAGTTATCCATGACAGTCCCAGCATTCGGCCTCGGCACCTTCCGCCTCAAAGGCCAGGTGGTTATTGATTCGGTTACCAACGCCCTTGAACTGGGCTACCGGGCAATCGACACGGCGCAAATTTATGAGAACGAAGCCGACGTCGGCCAGGCCATTGCCAGCAGCGGCGTTGCGCGTGATGAGCTGTATATCACCAGCAAAATCTGGGTCAGCAACTTCGCTAAAGACAAGCTGATTCCAAGCCTCGAAGAAAGCCTGAAAAAACTGCGCACCGACCACCTGGACCTGACCCTGATTCACTGGCCTTCACCCAAACATGAAGTGCCGGTCGCAGAATTTATGGGGGCACTGTTAGATGCCAAGAAACAGGGCCTGACCAAGGCCATTGGCGTGTCCAATTTCACCATCGCGCTGATGAAAGAAGCGATTGCCGCGGTGGGTGCCGAGAACATCGCCACCAATCAGATCGAACTGCATCCCTACTTGCAGAACCGCAAAGTGGTGGAGTTCGCACAAAGCCACGGGATCCATATCACCTCATACATGACCCTGGCCTACGGCGAAGTGCTGAAAGATCCGGTGATTGTCGACATTGCCACACGCCACAACGCCACCCCGGCACAAGTGACCCTGGCATGGGCGATGCAACTGGGTTATTCGGTAATCCCGTCGTCAACCAAGCGCGCCAACCTTGAGAGCAACCTCAAGGCACAATCGCTCAAGCTGACCGCAGAAGACATGGCGCAGATTGCCCAGCTGGATCGCGGGCATCGCCTGACCAATCCGCAAAGCGTGGCGCCTGAGTGGGATTAAACGCTAAACACCTGTAGCCGCTGCCACAGGCTGCGGCTACCGGATCAATGCACACCAAAGCGCTGCAATTGCATTTCTTGCAAGCGGCTCAAGGTCCGGCGGAAAGCGAACTCCAGGTAGCCTTGGGTATACAACTGGTCCATCGGCACCTGCGCCTCAATACACAGCGGTACTTTGCGGTCGTAGCATTCGTCGACCAGCGCAATAAATCGCCGCACGCTGTCGTCATAGATCGACAACTGCGGCAGATCGCGATCACCCGCCTCGACCTTCACCGGTCCATCTTCCGTACCACGGGCGATCTTGCCCTCGCGTTGCTCGGCACTCAGGCAAGGCACGTCGCTGAGCAAAATCACCGTGTATTGATCACAGATCTGCATAAATTCCGTGGCCGCCAACGGCTGCTCACACAACTCATGAAAGCTGCACCACAACACTCCCGCACCGGCCCGCACAACGTTCAGTGAGCGATGGCCTACAGCAATCGGAGCATCCGAAGTTTCCTGCCCTTTTGTCAGTTCCGTGAACACCTGCCCAATCACACTCGACTGATCTGCTGCTTTCACCCAATAACGTTGTTGCGCAATGCCGGGGTGCAGACGATGGTCTTCAGCGCCGTCCACCGAGACAACATCCATGTGCTTGAGAATGGCGGTGATCGCGGGGGCAAAACGCTCTTTGTTGTGGCCGTGGCTGTACAACTGCTCCGGTGGCAAGTTCGAGGTGCACACCAGCACCACGCCCTCGTCAAACATCACTTGAAACAGCCGCCCGAGAATGATCGCGTCACCAATGTCATTGACGAACAACTCGTCAAAACACAGCACTTTCAGTTCCTTGCCCAAGTCCTTGGCGATGATCTTGAGCGGGTCGGCGACGCCTGTCAGCTGAAACAGCCGTTGATGCACCCACTGCATAAAGTGATGGAAATGCTGACGCCGCGCCGGGACGCGCAAGCTTTGGTAAAACTGATCCATCAGCCAGGTCTTGCCTCGCCCGACCGGCCCCCACAGGTACACGCCTTTGACCGAACGAGCCCCTGAGTGCAAAGCCTCGTGACAGCGCTGCAACACCTGCACCGCCTGCCATTGCGCAGGATCCTGGACAAAACCTTGCTGTTCAACGGCCCGTTGCCAGGCACTGAGGGGGGACTCGACATTCATTGTTGGGTTTGGCTCCTGAATCAGACGCGGCAGTATGCCAGCGGTTTTTGTCCGACAGGCACTTAAACGATTAATTGCTGAACCAACCCTGCGTAGGAGCGAGCTTGCCTCGCGATCTTTTAATCGTTGAAAAGATCGCGAGGCAAGCTCGCTCCTACAAGATTGTTACCGATCCTGCATAAGTGCATGGCAGCATTCGGTCTTTAACCTGCCCGGCAAAACCTTATGATTGAACCACCCCCTAGAAACAACATTGAAACAGGGCACGGTACTTCGTGGCAGACACACACTCAGTGGTCTGGCAACTTCTACCGCCATCCGGCACTTGAAGTCAGTTAGTCGTGATTGTTTTAAGGTCTTATTGAAAATGAAACGTTTGATTGCACTTGCTCTGATGGGTCTGTCTACTTTGGCGATGGCCGACGACCTTAAAGTTGCACAATCCCAACCTGCCGTTGAGCAATACACCTACGCCACCAACCTGGACATTGCCAAAGTCATTAATGTGTCGCCTGTCGCCGATGTGTGTGGAGTGGTTCCGGCAAAAATGACGTACGAAGACCATCAAGGTCAGCGTCACATCATCGAATACCGCGTCATGGGTAACGGTTGCACAAACGGCTAACACCCGCAGCAACCCAAGCCTCAGATCAGCCCCCGTTTGACGGGGGCTTTTTTATGGGTGGGCTCGCTGCGATACGCCTCAGCAAACACCTCAGTAATAGGCTTACGCGGTGATCGTTTGACCAGCGCTTTGACCTTGGCGCTCAATCGGAGCAACTCGGCACTAGGCTTGGCCCATTGCTCGGGCGGCAACGGCTCGGACCACTCGCGCATCGCCTCGGGCAGCGCTTTGCGGCCGACCTTGGCGATGCGTTTTATCTCCCACTCAACCAAATGGTTGGGCAGGGTCCATAACGTCATGACGTGGTAGACGTACCAAAAAAAGCCGTAGACCCACCCCACTTCTTTCTCGCGGATACGCCGATGCAAACTGGCGCGAGCATTGCGAAACGTGTGCAGACCTTCATGGGGCGGGTCGCCGGGAGCCTGAAGTTCAAGCGGATCCTGGATGGCGTGCAGGTCGTTGAGTTCGTACTCCATATAACCCCGCACGGCCTCCCAATTGGCAATCGCCAGTTGCAGAGCGCCGCACTGAAATTCGACACTGACCAACTCGCCTTCATGCATAAAGCCCATGCCCATTCCGTAATGGCGGGTGATGCCGTATTGAGTTGCGCTTTGGCCTTGAACGACCCAGGCAGACAGGGATTCCCAAGGGACGAACAAGGGTTCTGTGGCACCGTCGGGCATAAAGCAGACTTCACGGCGTTGACGGTTGAAGCGGGTGGGGATGACGTTGGTGAAGAGTTTGTGGTGGTGGAGCCAGATGCAAAAAGCCATGACTAAAAAAAATCCTCCTCCGAAGAGGCCCCACTTCCAGAACACTGCAAAGGTTCCTTGAATTGAATCTAAAATATCCTCACAACCCATTCCTAAAGACGCTGCTAATAATCCAGTTAAAAGTGGAAATACAAAAGAGACTAAGCATGCACAGCTAAATGGCCCACCCAAATTTACTTGGTACGAGAAAACATTCGGCTCCCCCCCACCAAAGTCCAAATAAATATCGTTGTAATCGCTGATATAGGGGCAGCAGGGTTCTGCCGCTGTCGGCAGCGGTAAAGGGGCCAAATAGGTTTGTCGCCCAGCAAGACAAAGCTCTATGTCACCCGCTTTTTTTGGGTCTTCTTCAACTGATTGTTGAGGTGATGTCGATATGGAGGAGGTCATTGCAAAGGCTCCAATGCCATGACTTCAACTCCCAACAAAGGCATTTCTACGCTTGAATCGAAATGCCGCTTTGCCGAAATAAAGCGCCCACCGTCGACAGGATTGAAACGAATACGGTAATTACGCCGAACCCATTGCCCTTCGTCATTTAACGACTGAAGCTCAAGTTCAACCAATAACTCCTCGGAAATATTGCCGATAGCACGCTCAGGGTTGCGTGGATAAGTCAGTTTGATCAATAAGGGGGCTGGCCCGCTCTGTTCTTTTTCGGGCTTGCTCACCATTCGATACAACCCTGCCTGCACCTGCTCGGTTACAACCTCACGCTGCTCCACGGGAACGCCTCGATCCCCCCGAAGAAACGTTGTAATTCGTTGTGCGCCGATCTTAAGGCCATGACTGGCCTCTCCGTCCAGCCTGTCTTGATAGTCGGCCAGGGTCATACCCGGCAGGATCACAAAAATCTCACCCGGCTTGGCACCGGCCAGCATGCTTTGCCAAAACGGCTCATCGTCTGAACGTTTGACTTCTACAAAGGGCGCCTGCTGCAGCAACGTCAAGTAATGCTGGAACTCTTGAAGGTTGAGATCTTTACGTTTATCAACATCCAGCCCCCACGGGGTACTTTGCAGCCACTGATCATGGCCACTGGTGTTGTAGCGGTTGTATAGCCAGGTGCCTGCTAATTCCAATATCGTGAAAAACCCACCGACCCAACTTGAACGAACAAAGACGCTACCTAGACGAATTCCCGAAGCCATCCACGCAGCCTTACGGGCCTCTCCTCTGGCCGCCATCAGCACTTGAAAACCTGCCTTTACGGTATTTCCCAAACCATAAGCATTTGTAAGAACTAAACCACCAGAAGCGACCATCGTGATCATGGCTCCACTTTGCGCACCACGATTACCACTGCGTACGGCTTTTACCCATTGGTCTTGATAAACATTGAAACTGGCCGCAGCAGCAAGCAAACCGAGAACATACGTAAAAATTCCCAACCCAACATGTAACTTGCCCATTGTGACTTGCAGTCGACTTAGAGAGTTTGTAACCAGTCCCTCACCAAGCTTTTTTGCCTGAGCACCTAAAGCGGTATCGAATACCCCTTGCGCTGCTGCGAACCCGGCAGCACCCGTTGCAAATACAGCTCCAGCAAAAGGCATCCAAACCCTCTTATCACTCGAAACAGCTAGTGTCTCTCTGAACACCTGCACCAAATTCACCGCCTGTGCCACAAACAGCAACAACGCCGCGCCATCCCCCAGCACATTCATCACCGGCGCGCTATGGACACCTTTACGAAAGTTATCCATCAGCCCGGCCACTTGCCGTTTGCCTTCATTTGGGAAGATGACCGTCAGCCCTGCTTTGCCCTGCGTCGAACCGAAAATCCGTGCATGTTCATCCGGCAATTCCGGGATGGGGCTCAGGCTGGCTGCCAGCCGTCTTTGCTCCAGATCCAGCCGTTGGCTGTCGTATTGAATTTTCTCCAGCAGTTCCCGAGAGGTCTGAGATTTGTGCCCGTATTGACGATTGGACTTGGCCCGCTTCTGTTTAAGCAGGGCTATTTCCTGGCGCAGTTTGAAGGTTTCACGCAGCGTTTCGCGTAACGCGGCCTGTTCTTGCGGGGTCGAAAAATGAAATGACACGCCTTCGGTTTTGGCCGCCTGCACTATCCGCGATTTGAGGGCGATAGGCAGTTTGCGCAGCAGTTCTTCAACGTCGGGCATGGCGTTGTTTTTGAAGAATTCGTCAAAGTTGACCAGCACGTTTTCCAACCCGCGATTAAGCGCCGGGGTCAAAGTGTTGAGGGCGGCATTGGCCACTGAGCGGGTGCTGTCGGGGAGATCGTCCAGCGCCGGTAAGCGGTTCTGTTCAAGGGTGCGCAGGCGGGCCAGGAGTTCAGGGCTGTTGTTGAACAAGACCATGCCCGCGGCCAGCAAAAATGCGTAGTGCACCCACAACGAGGTTTGGTCGCTGTAGGGCAAGGTGTAATACAGCGGGCGGCTGAATTGCGGGTTGCGCTCGCTATACGCCAGCAGTTGTTCACAAGCGTCGTCGCTGCGGCAAATGTCTTTGAGGCAGGCATATTCAGTGGCAAACGCGTGCCCGGCGTGGCCGATGTCCATCGGGTCGAAGTACCAGCCCGCTGTATGAAACGCGCCCGAGCACATCAGTTTGACCCGGTCGGCAGTGATGGCATCGAGCAGGTGGTTCCAGCGCGCTAGCCCGGCTCGATGGGCGAGTAATTCTCGGTCCATTGCTTCGCGGTCGATCAGTTCATTGACGCCGCGCTGGCCCAGCTTGGTCCCATACAAAACTCCAGTGATCTGCTGGCTCTGTTGCTTACCCAGAGCAATCAACGCTTCGAAGTGTTCATCGACAAATGCCGGTGTCGCTACGCGAAAGTGTTCACGAGTGAAGAAACGACGATCAACGTCTTCAAGTACATTCAGAGCATCAGCGCTGTTGCTCATGCCACGTGAATAGTCAATGTTCTCGGCCAGCGCCTGCGCCCGTTGACGCAACACCTCCAACTCCGCCGGCACCGGGCTACCCGCGGGCGGGGTCATCAAGCCACCTCTTTCGAGGTACTCAATAATCACGGCATCGGTCACCCCGCGCTGCGGTTCAGCCATGCCCTGCAAATCATCCAGCAGTGCTTTGTGCGCCGGGTCCGTGCTTTCACCGATCAGCGTTTTGACATCCAGCGCATTGAGTTGGCTGAGAGATTCGATGTAGCACGCCAGTACATAGTCGCGTTCGTTGTTGCCCTGCTTCGCCCCGCCATTGCTCCAGTCGTCGATCCAGCCAACCACATGGTCCTGATAATTGGCCAGGTCGCGCATAACGCCCAAGGTGTCTTCCAGCACCAGATACAGCGTGTCGTGCCGGTACAGTGGATGAATGCAGCCGGTGAGGCGGTTCATGGAGGTTTGAGCGAAACGCGCGGGGGTTTCCCACAAATAAGGCAAACGCTCGTGCTCGGGCAGTTCGGCGTCCAACCGTTGTTGGGTGCTGCTGGTATGCCCGGCCAGCGTGGTAGCAGGGTTCTGTTGTTCTGCCTCGATTCGTTCGGTGGCGACTTCGGCTAGCCAATGCTCGGTCATGTCCGGGGTCAGCAGGTGGGGCCCGCCGGTGTCGCACTTGGCCTTGCTCAAGTCGACCGCTTGCATGAAGTGATTACGCTCGGACGTTGAACTCAGCACCTGCTGGCACTTTTTCGCGGTCCACGGGACTTCAGAATAAGTGACGTACAGCGTGCTGGTTTTGGCGTAAATCAGCCTCGGTTCATGGATCGGTGCTTCACGGTCGTCGTCGAACACCGCCTGACCTTGCCACAGCATGGCGCTGACCAGACCGTCTTCAATACGGTACTCGGACAAGGTGCCGCTGCTGCCCTCAATCACGTACAACCAGCCATCGCGCAACAGCCGGATGCCCAGCGGCCGGGCGCCGAGACTGTAGGGCATGGCAACCTCGCTTGCGGGATCGAGTGCCGGATTGTCGACGATGCCATAGCGCAGCGGGATCAACTGCACGGTGGTTTTCATCAGCGGGCAGGTGCCCATACTGTTTCGCGCATCATCGCGGGAGAGGTTGACGTTATTGGGGTTTTTGGGCCAGAAGGGCTTTGACATCATGGAGCCTCCGGCGAACGCAACGCTCGCCTACTAGATCCATACGAGATATCAAGCACCGTGCCAGAAACAAAACACTCCATATAAAACAGACGTTTGGCGCTAACCATCGGCCAAAACCACCACCAAAAGTGGCGCAAACAGGTTAAAAGTGCGCAAAAAGCTGCTCAGTACTGTGCAAGAAGTTGCGCAGTTCGCTACAGCCCTTTATTCACGGGGCTTACAGCACGTTAAACCATGTAAAAACAGCATTTAACTGCGCAAGTTTTTGCGCACTCGTAAAGCGCAGGTGTGTATTCATAGTTAATCTCGATACAAATTAATGGCAAGGAGCCATTTACATGCACGCCCCGCCCACCTTGCAAACCCAGCGGTTGATCCTGCAGCCCTTGAGCCTGGCGGATGCTGATGCCATCCAGCAACGCTTCCCGCACTGGGAAGTGGTGCGCTACCTGAACGATATCGTGCCGTGGCCGTACCCGGATGACGGCGCCCTCAGTTACCTGCGTGACGTCGCTCTGCCAGCCATGGCCCGCGGCGAAGAATGGCACTGGACACTGCGTTTGCGCACCCAGCCAGAAGAGGTCATTGGCAGTGTCAGCTTGATGGATCACGTCGATAACCACCGGGGGTTCTGGTTGTCACCGCCCTGGCAAGGTCAAGGGCTGATGAGCGAAGCCTGCACTGTGGTGGACGCTTACTGGTTTGAGACGCTGGGCCGCGAAGTGATGCGCGTGCCCAAGGCCGCTCCCAACGCAGGATCTCGGCGTATCTCGGAGCGTGGCGCAATGCGTCTGGTGAGGAGTCAGGAAGGCAGCTTTGTCGGTGGCAAATTTGCGTGCGACTTATGGGAAATCACTCGCGAACAATGGCTCGCACACAGAGCCAGGCGCTAAAAACAAAGCCCGATCCGCACAGGCAGGATCGGGCTGCAAACACTCAGTGAGTGCCTGGACTGAAATCGGCGAGAATCAGTCTTTCTTCTCGGAGATCACTTTGCCTGTCGAGTCGAAAATGATTTCGTACTGAACACCATCAGCCGCTTTGATGCCTTCAGCTTTCCAGAGGCCATTGGCAGGGTTTTCCGCTTCAATTTTCTTGATCACGGTGTAACCGTTTTTGTTCTTGAGCACTTCAACGAGCTCTTTGGAGAACGCCCAGTTCGGATCCAGATTCGGCTGCGCCATCGCAACGCTGGAGCCCAGCAAAACAGCAGTGGTGAGCACAGCAGCAAAAGTTTTCTTCAACATGTTCTTAACTCCATTAATTGAGGTTGCGTCTGGTACCAAGTTGCCGAAGTAACCGTAGCAGAGAAAAAACCTGGCATCGCAATAAATGACATCCTTTTGACATGGCTCATGTTTTCGTTAGCACAAGCGCAGGGTTAGAATGCACCTCACCAAGGAGCGCACATGAGCGAAACACGCCTCACAGAAGCCGAATACGATGCCATCACAGAGGCTGCGGCTCAGTGGTGCATGCGCTTGCACGAGCCTGACTGTACTGACCAGGAACGCGCCGCTTTTTCTGTGTGGTTAAACGCTGATCCGCTGCACGCCTTTGAATATGAAGCAATGCTCGACATCTGGGACACCAGCGAGCATTTGCCACGGCCACAACCCGCTGTCGCACAGGTCGTGCCCCTGCCCCGCAAGGTACAGCGCCGTCCTTGGCAGCGTGTGGCCATAGCGGCCGCCATTGCTCTTGTCGCGGCGCCTGTGGCGGCCTACAGCGGCTGGCAACTCGGCGTCATCCCCAGCGCGTACAAACGCCTTGAGGCAGGCAGCAGCGTGGTCAACGCGACGTTGCCCGATGGCAGCCAGGTCGAACTGAACCTGGGCAGCCAACTGACCTACCTCAATTACAAAGATCAGCGCCAGGTCACCCTGAACAAGGGCGAGGCGTTTTTCAAAGTGAGCCACGATGTGACGCACCCGTTTGTCGTTCAGGCGGCTGACGGGCGTATCCGGGTCACCGGCACCCAGTTCAATGTGTGGATGTACGAAGATCAGGTGCGGGTCACGCTGCTGGAAGGGTCAGTACTGGTCACCAGCAACAAGAACCTGAGTGGCGACGGCTTGCGCCTGGAACCCGGCATGCAGGCCAGCTACAAAGGCGGCGACTACGCGCCGCAAATCAGCCAGACCTATGCCAACGCCCCCGACTTGGCCTGGCGTAATGGCAAGCTGATTCTCGACAACCTGACCCTGGCCGACGCCTTGCCCATGATCAACCGCTACCTGAGCACGCCGCTGTCACTGGCCGACACCGCCACTGGCCAGCTGCGGATTGGCGGGGTCTTCAACACTAAAGAGATCCCGAACCTGGTGGCGTCCTTGCCCAAGGTGTTGCCGGTGTATGTGCGCGTCGATCAAAACGGCCAGCCGGTGATCAACGCCCTGCCTCGCGGCTAGAGCGCTGCAAAATTACAAATGGCCCCGAAGCGTGGTCAGCTCATACTGTGGATCGGCCTTGATCTGCGCCTCGGTGAATGGCAAGCGCGGCCACTGCTTGTTTGAGAACGCCTCAGTTTGATCCCGTGAATGCTTTGAAGCCGGGTCGCTGGCGATCGAAAAAGCCAGCAAGCCCTGCGCCTGTGGGCCGTGCTCGTCGAAAGTCACGGTCTGCAAATAGCTGGTGCCGCTGACCACCTCACGTTTGCCACCCTCGACCGGAACACTTTGCATGGCGTTGTACACCCCCAGCGTGGCCGGGCCGCCGTGGATCGGAGTTCGCTGACCTGCACTGTTGACCCCCTGGATATCACCCCAGGTCATCTCCGGCGTTAAGCCTTGCTCTGCCACGGTTGCTGCTGACGCCAGCAGCGCGTGCTGCACGGCTTCGACCACGGCCGGTTGCTCCAGGTCCAGACCACGCGGGGTGTGCTGCGGGTCTGCCGGATTGAAGGGCACCCGCCACACCTCCGGGACATCAAGCAGTTGAGCCATGATGTTCTGAAAGTGCACCAGCCCCATCCCGCTGTTGAGATTCGCCTGTTGATCCCACGCCTTGAGGCTGGCACACACAGGGCCTTGCAGGGCTTCACACACGGTCAGCAGGTCGGGCATGACTTGCCCCGCCAGGTACACCCGGTCGTCCATCACCATGCCTTGCAAATCTGCGACGCTGACACGCCCCGGCTGACTCAAGCGTTGCAGGGCAAAACGCGCACGCGGCCCCAGCGGTTGGCCGTCCTGGCTGATAAGCGGTGAAAACCCGCTCAGCGGCGCGTTGGGGTTGGCCATCCAGGCCGAGTCGTTGGAGTGCTGCACATAATCGTTACGGCGCAATTGCGGCAACTGGCTGGCCGGGTAAATACCCGGCTGCGCCGCGCTCGGGTCAATCGTCCAGTCGCAGGCACTGCGGCTGCCATCGAGCAAAATCATTTCAAGGCCCGCACGCGGGTCACTGCACGCCGCCAGCTTGGCCTTGTCCACGTAGGGCACCACCGACACGTTCATGTACAACGCCTGCCCTTGATCATCTACCGCCAGGGTGTTGACCCACGGAATCCCTTGCAGGGTATTTACCGATGCCTGCAGGGCATCGAGGTTGCGCGCCTGATTCATCGCGTACCACTGCTGCAAGACACGGTCATTGTTCAGGTTGGCATCACGCAGGCTGAACGCCACGTGATTATCCCAATCGAGCTTGCCCGGCCATTGCACCACCGGTCCGAATACCGAGCTGTAGAAGGTGCGCGACACCGGCACCAGGCTGCCATCGGCCTGCTTGACATTGACCGTCAGGGTTTGTTTGTCCAGCGCTCGCGACTGGCCGTCGAGCAGATAGCGTGTCGGGTCTTTGGGGTCGAGTTCAAGTCGATACAGGGTGAAGTGCCTGGACGTATCCACCGTATGGGTCCAGGCCACGTTCGCATTGAAGCCGATGTTGATCATCGGCAAGCCCGGGAGAGCCGCACCCATCACATCCAGCTTGCCGGGGATGGTCAATTGCATCTGGTAAAAACGCATGCCGCCCACCCACGGGAAATGCGGGTTAGCGAGCAATATTGCATGGCCGGTTTGCGAGCGTTCGCTGCCAATGGCAACCGCATTGCTGCCGTGATCCAGGGCAAAACGCTGCATCCGCTCGCTCGCCACGGTAAAGCGCTCAGCCCCCGGATTGTGAGTTGCAGCGTGTGATGCTGTGAGCGGTGGCGCAGCGGCCACCAACGCTTCCCCGAACTGGCCGGCACCGCCTTCGACCAGCAAGCGACGGGTCAACTTGACCACATCAGCCGTGGTGATCGGCCGCACCGACGGGTTATCACATTGCTCAGGCAGGCCTTTGCGTTCGCCGAGCTGACGGTTGTAACCGGCCACATAGCCTTCGATCAGGTCACGCACTTCAGGCGTTTGCGCTTGCCAGAAAGCAGCCACGGCCTGCGGGGTATTGAGCCAGGTAAAAAACAGGTCGCTGGAGAGGTTATCGCGCTCTTCGAGGGTCATCTGCTCTGGGCCAAAGTACCTCGAACGCTCGCCGTTGACGGTAACCACTTCATTGGCCAGCAGGCACAGGTTGTCCTGAGCGTAGGCATAGCCGATGCCATAGCCCAACCCGCGCTCATCGGCCGCGCGAATATGCGGCACCCCAAACGTGGTACGACGAATCTCGGCACTCACCTCGCTGGCAGGTGTCTGAGCCCATACGGACACACTCAGGCTCAGGCATAACGCAGCACAACACGACTTGCTCAGCGGCTTGGAAATACTCACGCGGACTCCTGCTCGATCAGTACAAAAGGCCCGGCTGCATCATCGATTGAAAACCGCGGGCCGGGAACAGCCTGTACAAGAAACGAAGCAGGTTAAAAAAAATTAATAATCGCCTAAAACCCCCGGCCACACGGGACCGAATCGCGATTGAGAATAATTCACGACAAAATTTCTACATTTTGATGTTCATGATTTACGCCGCTCATTCGTCTAGTTAAGTAAGAGCGCTTTTTTATTTTCCTGATCAGGCTCTGAAAGGAGTTTTTGCATGCAGAACCCGCAATTGCCAACGGATGGCAACCCACAGCGTCGCAATACCGCTTTTCAGCCTGACCCAGGCCTGCTGGAAGCGCTTGCGCCTTTGCAAGGTAATGAACGGATCCGCCAGCTTCTCAAATGCTTCGGGCTGCGAACCAGTCTGGTGCGGCTCAAGGTCATCGATGCCTTGCTGACTGCCGCCGGTAACGACCGCAGGCTGGGGGTGCGAGGCATGCACAGCCACTTGCTGGCGCTGGATATCCCGCTGTCGTTTCTGAGTGTGCGTGAAGTGCTCAAGCGCTTGTGCAGCGAAGGCGTGGTGGTCCTCAACAGCGACAAGAGCTACAGCCTGCATCCACAGGCTGAAGCCGTGCTGATGGGTAAAATCGAGGCTTAAAGCTTGGTCTTGCGGCGCATCACACCGTTGATCACCACCACAACCACAGCCACGCCAATGGCGATGTACTGGAAGGTTTTTTCGGTGATCACGCCGGTGTTTTGCAGATACGACAGACCAAACATGATGCCCAGCACCACCAGAGCGATCAAAATCGAGTACACCAATCGTTGCTTAGGAGTCATTACCTGTTCCTGAAAAATAATGTGAATTGCCGGAGATGAATTGAAACAAACAGGGTCTCATCTTACAGCCGGGGAAGCTTTTTAGCTGCCACCGGCTCAACCCTGAGGATTTACAGATGTTACGTCGTGTCATTCGGCTGGTTCCGCTGTTGCTCATCCTGGCCATGAGCGGATGCGTATTTTTCCCTGAGCATGGATGGCATCACGATCACCGCTATTACGGTGGTGGCCCTGGTTATTACCAACGTTAAGCCTGTACGCCTCGCGATCTTTTAAACGGTCAAAAGATCGCGAGGCAAGCTCGCTCCTACAGTCGTTTACCGTTTAAAACCGCTGTCGGGCCGGCTGCACAGATCTACCAGCCAGTCGACAAACACCCGCACCCGCGGTGACAGTTGCCGATGCGGCGGATACAACGCCGTCAACGCCAGACGCGGCGGCAAGCAATCACTTAGTACCTCCTGCAAGCTCCCCTCCCGCACCTGCTGCGCCACGTGATAGCGCGGCGTCTGCACCAATCCATAACCGGCCACGCACGCAGCCAGGTAGCCCTCGGCACTGTTGACCGAGACTTGCTTGGGCAGATTGATCAAACGCACGTCGTCGCCAATCTGAAACTCCAGCCCATAGCGCTTGCCCGAGGCGCTGGAAAAATACTCAATCATGCGATGCCCGTTCAAGTCGTCCAGCGATTGCGGCACGCCATGGGCACGCAAATAATCCGGGCTGGCGCAGGTCATCTGGTCCATCTGCACCAAAGGTCGCGCCACCAGTGAATCGTCGACAGTCAGGCCGCCGCGGATCACGCAATCCACGCCTTCGCGAATCAGATCGACGGGCCGATCATTAAGACCGATTTCCAAGTCAATCTGCGGGTAACGCCCGGTAAATTCCGGCAGCGCCGGGAACACCACCAGGCGCCCGACGGCTGCTGGCATCTCAACCCGCAAGGTGCCCTTGGGCTGGCTGCCACGGAACAATCCCTCGGACTCTTCAAGGTCCGCCAACAACCGCACACACCGCTGGTAATACGCAGCGCCATCGAGGGTGGGGCTCACTTGCCGCGTGGTGCGATGCAACAGCTGCACCCCCACATGCGCTTCCAGTTGCTTGATCAATACCGTTACCGATGCCCGGGGCATTTGCAGGCTGTCTGCGGCCTTGGCAAAACCACCCAGCTCGACGATACGGGTGAACACCAGCATCGCGTTAAATCGGTCCATGCCTCACCCCTATTATTTAGAAAATACGAACAGTGATAGCGTTTCTACCCGGTTTATCCGCTGCGTGTCGAGGTAAACAATAGCGCCACCCCCACTCAGGAGCACCTCACATGCACACTCGCCAACTCGGCAACAACGGCCCGCACGTCAGCGCGATCGGTTTAGGTTGCATGGGCATGACTGACTTCTACACCACCGGCAGCGATACCCGTGAAGCCGTGGCCACCTTGCACCGTGCGCTGGAGTTGGGCATCAACCTGCTCGACACCGCCGACATGTATGGCCCGCACACCAATGAAGAGCTCATCGGCCAAGCGATTCGTGGCAAGCGCGACCAGGTATTTCTCGCCACTAAATTCGGCATTGTGCGCGATCCAGCCAACCCGTCGGCCCGCGGCATCAGCGGGCGTCCCGACTATATCCAGGCATCTGTTGAAGGCAGCCTGAAACGCCTTGGGGTCGACACCCTCGACCTGTACTACCAGCACCGCATGGACCCTAATGTGCCGATTGAAGAGACCGTGGGTGCGATGGCGGATCTGGTCAAGGCAGGCAAGGTTCGTTATCTGGGCCTGAGCGAAGCTTCGGCGGCCACCCTTGAACGGGCACACAAGGTGCACCCCATCAGCGCACTGCAAAGCGAGTACTCGCTGTGGAGCCGTGACCAGGAAGAAAACGGCTGTCTGGCCACCTGTGAGCGCCTGGGCATTGCCTTCGTGCCATACAGCCCGCTGGGGCGAGGCTTTTTGACCGGTGCCCTGAAAAGCCCGGATGACTTTGCCGCAGACGACTTCCGACGCACCAACCCGCGTTTTCAAGGTGAGAACTTCGGCAAAAACCTGCGACTGGTGGAGCAAGTACAAACGCTGGCCGCCGAAAAAGGCGTCACCGCCGGGCAATTGGCCCTGGCTTGGGTATTGGCACAGGGCGACTACCTGATCCCGATTCCGGGCACCAAGCAACGCAAATACCTGGAAGAAAACGTTGCCGCCCTGGACGTCCGGTTGAGTTCAAGTGAATGGGCCGCCCTGGCCGCCATCTTCCCGGCGGGCGCGGTGTCGGGCTTGCGTTATGGCGAAGAGTCGATGAAGCATTTGAATCGCTGAAACAGCACGGCGTAAACCGCGTAGTCGCTGACGAGGCACGAAGGCTGCGATACGAGCCGCAGGACCGCCGTCCAGGGTCGCTTCGCAACCCATCGCAGCCTTCGTACCTCGTCAGCGACTACGGGGGTTTTTTTTGCTCTAGAAATCCCGTTTGTAGAAAATATCCAGCGAACTGGCCAGGCCGCTAGCCACTTCGACATACACCCGTTTGCTCAGTTTGTAACGCAAGGCAATGGTGCTGGCCGGCTCAAATACGCCATACCCGTAACGCACGCTCAGGCGCTCGTTGATCTTGCCACTGGCCACCAAAGCGGTGTTGTCGCCGCTGCCTTCGGTATCCAACTCAAAATCCTTGAGCCCAAGGTGGTTGGCCAAGCTGGTGGTCACCCCCGAGCTGCCCATCAAGCCCAGCCCCAACGCCGCTTGCGCGAGCATGTTGTCGTCTTCACCGGTACCGGTCAGCGGACGCCCCAGAATCAGATAAGACAACGCCTGTTCCTGGCTCATGGCAGGTTCGGAGAAGATCTGCGTGGTCGGCTGTTCGGCGCTGCCGGTAAGGCGAATCCCGGCAATCACGTCATCAGTCTGGCGCACCGCTTCGATGTCCAGGTAAGGCTGAGAAATCGGCCCGGCAAACAACAGGCGAGCCCGGCGGATGGTCAGTTTCTGGCCATAGGCCCGGTAGCGACCATTGATCAGGCGCAGTTCGCCGCGAGTGTCCAGGTCGTTGCCGATATGAAACTGCCCCGCCAGATCGGCGTTCAGCCCAAAACCGGAGAACGTCAGCAATTCCTGGCCCACCACCACATTGATGTCCATGTCGACCACCATCGGTGGCGACGCGGACTCATCGCCAGTGTCTTGCCCGACGATCACCGTGTCATCCGACACCTTGACCGTTGAAGGCGGCAACTCGCGCACGGTGATTTCACCTTTGGGGATATTCACCGTGCCCGCGATCAACAAGGTGTTGTCCGGCTTAAGCGAGATTTTCAGGTCCGGGGCAACGTCCAGCTTGGCGTAGGGTTCAACCGTGACCGGCAAGTGGTTGCCCTTGAGCAACACATTGACTGCCATGGCCTGGCCCCAGGCGACATTCCCGGTAATCGTGCCCTGCCCTTGCTTGCCGCTGGTCCAGCCACCGTCCAGTTGCATGGCTTCACCCATGATGTGGGCCTTGAGCTGCAGGTTTTCGAAGCTGGTCGGCAACTCCGGGCCGGAGATCTCGCCGCCCGTGAGCGACACATCACCGGTGATGTACGGCGCGACCAGCGCCCCCGAAATCGACCCGGAACCGTTCAACTGGCCGGTGAGTTTTTCAACCATCGGGGCGAACGGCCGCACCACTGAAACGTCCAGACCGGTCAAGCGGAAATCGCCGGTGATCGGCTTGTTTTTAGGCAGCGGGTTGATCCTCGCCGACAACACCACCTGCCCGAGTTTTCCGCCATCAAAGTCGAACTTTGCATCGACCCGGTTCGGGTTGAGGTTGCTGGTCAACTTGAACGCCTGATACGGGAAATCAACCCACTGGCCTTTGTCCTTGATGCGCAAGGTGCCGCCACTGGCATCCACCACCACCTGGCCTTTAGGCCCGCTGGCGGGTAAATCGAGTATCAGGTCGGCATTCAGCTGGCCTTGCCACTGGAAGTCTTTGGGGAACCATTCGGCGAGGCTGTCGAGCGGGAACTGCTTGAGGTGCATGCGCAGCTTGGGATCCGGCATCAAACGCTGTTCTTCACCGCACAAGCTGGCCGGGCCAGACGTCAGGCACAGCGCACCGAGATTGATCCGGCCATTAGCCAAACGCTCAAGCCGCGCCGGATTTTGCAGGATCCATTGCTGCGGGCCGTACTTGATGTCAGCGCTGAGCAGGCGCCCACGCCAGTTGTCTTTATCGAGGCCGCCGTCCAGTGCCAGAGCGAGTTGCAACATCGGCCCCTGCAAGGCCAATTGCAGTTGCTGGCGCTTGATGTCACCGCTGCCCGTGGCCGTCAACACACCAAACTGCGTATCACCGGCCTGGATCCCGCTGCCTTTAAGGTCGAAGCGCCCGCGCTGGGACTTATCCAGGCTGGCATCCAGCGTAAGGCTTTGCAGATGGTTATCGGCAAAGGCCACTTGCTGGCCTTGCAAGGTGACTTTACCTTGCGGCGCCTGAAGCGTACCCGCCACGTCAACCCGGCCCTTAATCTGGCCACGCAGTTCTGGCCACAGTTGAGCCAGACGCGGCAGGTTCAAATCAAGTTGCGCCTTGATTTGTTGCTGCAAGCTGGCGGTGCCATTGATGCGGTTATCACCCAGGCGAATGTCCAGAGCGCTCACGGTCCAGGCGTCGCCCTCACCGGTGGCGTTGGCCTGAAGCATCGCAGGTTGGCCACGCAGGCGCCCTTTGAGGTCGAGGTTGGCTTCCAGTTTGAGCTGTTCATTTTTGAACTCGCCGGTGCTGCGCAGCGGGCCCGCCAGAGTGCCCGGCAGTTCAGCCACCCAGTACGCCGGGTTGATCGCGCTCAAGTCCAGCGCCGTATCCCACGCTACGCCATCGGCAAACTGCACATTGACGTGGCCCCGGGCTTTGCCCTGCCCTGCCACCAGTTCTAATTGCGGCATGAAGATTTTTTCGAGGTCACCACTGAACGGGCTGCTGACGCTGAAGGCGCCCGCAGGCCCGGTCAGGTCGGCCTTGAGGTTGCCCAGGTACTTGCCGTCGGTATAAGACACTTCGCCATTGAGCGTGCGCAAATCCACGTCTGGCTTGGCAATGACCGGGTACAGGTTGTGCCAAGGGAAGTCCAGCCAGTCGACCTTAGCCTCGGCACTCAAACCTGAATGCCAATCCACCTGGCCCGACAGTTTCAAATGTTGCTTGTCGTTGGCGGTCAGGTCGAGGGTGCTGATTTGCGCACCCTTGGCATCAACCCGGCCCTTGAGCAAGAGGCTCACCGGGGCTTGCTCGGCAGGCAAACTGGCGCTGCCTTCAAGTTCATAACCGCCAGTGAGGTCGCCTTTGGCCGACAATGCCAACTGATTCAGTTGCAAGGTGTCGGGCAGTTCGCTGCTGGGTTTGAACTGGGCCGAGGTGATGGTGACCTGCGCCGGCAGGTTTTCAGCCAGCGGCTCCAGTGCGCCGCTCAAGTGAGCGTCCAGGTAGCCTGTACTGTCAGCGACCAGATTGATCGAGCTGCGCACATGGCCGTCAACCTTCAGCGCCAGCGACCACGGCTTATTGTCTTGCTGCGGCAGATTGACCGTGCCCTGCAAGGTCAATGGCCAATCACCCACAGGTTGCAACAGACCCGACAGCTCTACGTTCAGGTCTTCACGCTCAATGCGCGCCGAGTCGATCTGCAGCCCTTGGGCTGTCCACTTGGCGGCGATCTGTACGCCTTTAAGTTGCTCAACACCGTCAAACACGATGCTGCCCACTTTCACCACCCCGACTTCTATCGCCACTGGCAACTTCAAATCAGGTAACTCAATCGGCCCGCTGCTGCTGTCTTTTTCACTCGGGGCAAATTGCAGATTGACCTTGTCGGCCTGCAACTGATCGATGCACAGAGTCATGCGCATCAGGCACGAAGGCGACCAGGCGAAAATCGGCCGACTTACTTCGACACGATCAGCCCCTTGCTCCCACACCAATTGATCGGCGCTCCATTGCGCGCCCAGGCGGCCAGCAAAGTTGTCGATATGCAAGCCAGGCACTTGCGCCAGCGCCCAGCGGCTACCCGCTTGCGTGCCCAAAATGGCAGCGACGCTGACAACTACCAGCAGCACTAACGCCAACAGCACCAGGCCCGCTATTTTCAAACCACGAATCACAGTTCTGGCCCCATCGAGAAGTGCAAACGAACGCCGCCATCGTCATCCAGCGCATGGGCCAGGTCGAGACGGATGGGGCCTACCGGCGAGATCCAGCGGATGCCCACCCCGACCCCGGTTTTCAAGCTTGGAAAGTCGAGGGTCTTGAAGGCGTTACCTTTGTCGACAAACGCCGCCCAGCGCCATTTTTCGGCAAATTGATACTGGTACTCGACACTCCCGGCCAGCAGGTAGCGCCCGCCGATACGGTCACCGTCGGAGTTCTTGGGTGACAGGCTCTGGTAGTCATAACCGCGCACGCTCTGGTCACCACCGGCGAAGAAGCGCAATGACGGCGGGATGGATTTGTAGCCATTGGTGGCGCTGCCGCCAAACTCGATACGGCCCAGAAAACGGTGCTTGTCCCACAACGTTTTCAGCGCCTTGAACTGGATATCGCCGTGCAGCAGGTTGGTGTCTGACATCAACCCTTGCTTGGCCACTTGGGTGCTCAGGTTGACGCTGTAACCGTGGCTGGGGTCAATCCGGTTATCGCTGCGCAATACCGCGTAGGACAGGCCCGGCATCAACAAGGTGCTCAGGCCCGAGTCATCACCCAGGCGATATTCTTCGTGCTGCCATCTCAGCGAGACAATCCGCGTCCAGCCGTTGTCCAGCTTGCTGTGCCACTCAGGGCCGACCGTGAGCAATTTACTCAAGGTGTCGGTGTTGGCAATTTCTTCATACTGATAACCGGCGGCAAAACGCAGTTTGTCAGTCAATGGCGGATCAAGCGGGATGTCGTACCAGGCCCCGATATTTTGCTTGGGCTGGGAGATTTCAGATTCAAAACCGTAGCTGTCGCCCCGAGGGTTGTCCCAGTGGCGGGTCCAGCTGGCTTTGCCGCGCGGGCCGGTGTCGGTTGAGTAGCCAAGGCCCAGGGTCATGGTGCGTGGCTTGCGGGTATCCAGGTCTACATCCACCGGGATCACTTGCCCCACCGCCGTACTCGGCGCGGCATCAACGCGCACGGTTTCAAAGTAACCGCTCGATTGCAGGTTCTGGTTTAACTCGGCAACCAGCTCGGAGTCATAAGGCGTATTGGGCTTGAAGGGCACCAGACGGTCGAGCAAGGTCTGGTCAAACGGTGCGTCACCGGCAAAAGTGACTTTGCCCAGCAGGTAACGCGGGCCGCTTTCATAAACCAGATTGATATCGGCATACCCGCCTTTAGGGTCCACCAACAGTTCGTGCTTGAGGAACTTGCCGTTAAAAAAGCCATAGCGCAGCGCACGGTTCTGGATCATGCGCTTGGCGTCTTCGTAGTTGCCCTGATTGAGCACGGCGCCAGGTTTAAGGTCATCACTGACCGGGATTTCAAAGGCTTTGAGCGAGGCCGCAGGGCCTTCGACGCGCACGGTCACATTGCGCAGATGCACGGGCTCGCCGGGGTCAATGTGCAACACCAGGCGCGGCGGGTCGCCCTCGGGCACATCGGCTTCGATCTTGGGTTGGTAATAGCCCAAGGCCTGTAACGCTTTAAGGGCCTGCTCCTCGGCGCCACGCTTGAAACGCAACAAGGCAGCCTCGTCGCGATCGCCGAGGCTGCCTATATAGCCTTCCACGTTGGCCTTGAGGGCATCGTTTGCCGGTTTGACCTTCACCACCAATTCGCTCTGGGCATACGCCGCAAAGCTGCTGATCAGCAGGACAACACCACTGGTAAATCTTCCTGGAAACTTCATAGGAGCGGATGCTATCACGGGCTGAGGGGGTCATAGAGCGCGCCAATGGGCAAAAAGTTGCCCTTAAGCCGTTGCTGCTTGTAACACCTGAGGGTTGGCGTGAAAGAAAACGTGCTCAACGATGGGCCCCAACGGAACCTGACCAATTTCGACATAACCATGACGCTTGTAAAACTCCTGATAGCGCGGGTTACTGCTGTCGAGGACGACACCTTCTGAATGTTCGTCCACGGCGCACCAGTTATGTACCGCCTCAAGTAACTGTTCGCCATAGGACAGTTCTTGAAAATCAGGATGAATCGCCAACAACGGCAGCATATGCACGGCATCGCCCGGCACGCAGGCCAAAACAGCCTGATGGTATTCAAGGTAGCGTCGTGTACCGCGCAAGCCCGCCGTCAGCACCATGCGCAGTTGCCACGCCCAACTCTCTGTAATGCCCAGGCGCCGTTGCGGCGGAGCAATCAGGGCGACACCGATCAGGCGGTCATCCACCAGCAAACCCAAAGCCGGCAACTGCTGGAAAAAATGCTGTTTGACCAACGCCCGAACCGTGGCCCGCACCCGCTGCGCGTAGCCCTTACGATGGGCTTCAAACACATAACGGAAAGTCGGGTCATGCATATACGCCTCATACAGCAAGGCGCGGGTTTCTTTGGAGTAACCGCTGTCGAGCTGGCGGATCTGGCAAGTGGCATTCAACGTTTGCGTCATGACGGTCAATCTCCCTGGCGTCGCTTGGGTTGCGGCACTTCTCGAGAGTACGAGCTCGCGAGGGCCGCAACAGTTCCATCTGCTTGGATGCTTCCTACGTTAGCAGTCCATTTGCCCCACTGCACGCTGGCCGCTAACATCGCAGTTTTCCTCAGGACTGCCCGCCCATGAAAATCGTTTCTTTCAACATCAATGGCCTGCGCGCTCGGCCGCATCAGCTGGCAGCGCTGATCGAAAAACACCAGCCAGACGTCATTGGCCTGCAAGAAACCAAGGTCAGCGACGAGCAATTCCCCTTAGCCGATATCGAAGCGCTGGGCTACCACGTGCACTTTCACGGGCAAAAGGGCCATTACGGCGTTGCCCTGTTGTCACGCAAGCCCGCGCTGGAGCTGCACAAGGGCTTTGCCAGCGACGAAGAAGACGCGCAACGACGCTTTATCTGGGGGACCTACGCTGACGACAATGGCCAGCCGGTGACCATTATGAATGGCTATTTCCCACAGGGAGAAAGCCGCGACCACCCGACAAAATTCCCGGCCAAGCAGCGTTTCTACAGCGACCTGCAACAGTTGCTGGAAGGCCAGTTCAGTAACGAACAGCCGCTGGTGGTGATGGGTGACGTCAACATCTCTCCGCAAGACTGCGACATCGGCATTGGCCCGGACAACGCCAAACGCTGGCTGAAAACCGGCAAGTGCAGCTTTCTGCCGGAAGAGCGCGAGTGGTTTGAGCGCCTCAAAAACTGGGGCCTGGTGGACAGCTTCCGTTACCTGCACCCCGAGGTGGCGGATCGCTTCAGCTGGTTCGACTACCGCAGCCGCGGCTTTGAAGACGAGCCTAAACGTGGCCTGCGGATTGACGTGATTCTGGCCTCTCAGGCGCTGGTACCGCGCATCAAGGCCGCTGGCGTCGATTACGACCTGCGCGCCATGGAAAAACCGTCTGACCACGCACCGATCTGGCTCGAACTGAACTGATCTAAAAATTGTAGGAGCGAGCTTGCCTCGCGATCTTTTATAGGTTCAAAAGATCGCGAGGCAAGAAGGTGGGCGTAACTGTATTGAAACGTTTCTGACTTAAATTGCTGGCAATTCTATGGCTCCAGGAAGGTGCCCGCTGATGTTGCGCTTTAAGTCACTGATCCTGCTGTGTGTAATCACCCCTCTGGCCTTTGCCCGGCCTGCGGCGGATTTGCACATCCAGGGTTCTAACACCATCGGGGCTAATCTCGGCCCGGCATTGGTGACGGCCATGCTGATCGAGCAAGGTTTTCATGATGTTCACAGCATCCCGGTGATACCTCCCAACGAATACAGCATTGTTGCCACCAAAACCTTGGGCCAGCAGGTCCGTGTCGATGTGTCTGCACACGGCTCCGGTACTGGTTTTAGTGCGCTCAAGGCAGGGCAAGCCGACATGGTGGCCTCGTCGCGGCCGATCAAGGACCGCGAGCTGGTCGAACTGGAGGCCCTCGGCGATCTGAAAAGCCCCGAAGCCGAGCAAGTCATCGCCATCGATGGCCTGGCTATTATTGTGCACCCGCATAACCCGCTGAAAAAACTCAACACCGAGCAACTGGCCAAAGTGTTCAACGGCGACATCACCACGTGGGAAGCGCTGGGCGGCGTGGGCGGTTCAATTAATTTGTATGCCCGGGATGACCAGTCCGGCACTTGGGATACCTTTAAAGAGTTGGTCCTGAGCCGCGCCGGTCGGCCGCTGAGCAGCACGGCCCAGCGTTTCGAGTCCAGCGAAGCGCTGTCCGATGCGGTGAGCAAAGACCCCCACGCCATTGGCTTTATCGGCCTGCCCTACGTGCGCGAAGCGAAATCCCTGGCCATTGTGGATGGCGCGTCGCAGCCCATGCTGCCGCTCAACAGCCTGATCGCCAGTGAAGATTACCCCCTGTCACGCCGCCTGTTTTTTTACCTGCCACCCACCAACCAAAACTCGCTGGCCAAGGCGCTGGTGGCGTTTACCCAAAGTGCCCAAGGCCAGGCCATCGTCGCGCAAAACGGTTTTATCGCCCAAACCGTGCAGGCCAGTCACGTGCAGCCCGGTGCGCACATGCCCGAGGAATACCTGGAACTGACCCGCGAAGCCCAGCGCCTGTCGGTCAATTTTCGCTTTGAAGAAGGCAGCGCCACCCTCGACAACAAGGCGCGTCAGGATCTGCTTCGCGTCGTCGACTATTTAAAAACCCACAACAAACTCAACAAACAGGTGACGCTGGTAGGGTTTGGGGATGCCAAGGATGACCCGGAACGCGCACAACTGTTGTCAAAGCTCAGGGCAATGACGGTGCGCCGCGAACTGGTCAAAAGTGGCGTGGTGCTGCGTGAGATTCGCGGCTGCGGTGCGCAAATGCCGGTGGCGGCCAACACCGAAGATGAAGGCCGCCTGAAGAATCGCCGGGTTGAAGTGTGGGTGTATTAACCCGGCGATTGTGCGTACTTGTCCAACTCGAATTTGCCAACCGCCGCCCGGTGCACTTCATCCGGGCCGTCCGCCAAACGTAAGGTACGCTGCATGGCGTACATATAAGCCAGCGGAAAATCCTGCGAGACCCCTGCCCCGCCATGAATCTGGATCGCCCGGTCGATCACCTTCAACGCAACGTTGGGGGCAACCACCTTGATTTGCGCGATCTCGCTTTTCGCGACCTTGTTACCCACGGTGTCCATCATGTACGCCGCTTTCAAGGTGAGCAGCCGGGCCATGTCGATTTCCATTCGCGAGTCAGCGATTTTGTCGATGTTACCGCCCAAACGCGCCAGGGGTTTACCAAACGCCGTGCGTTGCAGTGAGCGCTGACACATCAGCTCCAGTGCACGCTCGGCCATGCCGATTGAGCGCATGCAATGGTGGATGCGGCCCGGGCCAAGGCGGCCCTGAGCAATTTCAAAACCACGGCCTTCGCCCAGCAGGACGTTTTCGTACGGTACACGCACGTTCTCGAACAGTACCTCGGCGTGACCGTGGGGCGCGTCGTCGTAACCGAATACCGGCAATGGGCGGACAATTTTCACGCCGGGGGTATCGACCGGGACCAGGATCATCGAGTGCTGTTGATGGCGGGCATTCTCAGGGTTGCTGAGGCCCATGAAGATCATGATTTTGCAGCGCGGATCGCAGGCCCCGGACGTCCACCATTTACGGCCATTGATCACCCATTCATCGCCGTCACGCACGGCACGGGCGTCCATGTTGGTGGCATCGGACGAGGCGACGTCCGGCTCGGTCATGGCGAATGCCGAGCGAATCTCGCCACGCAATAGCGGCTCCAGCCACTGCTGTTTTTGCTGTGCATTGGCGTAACGCACCAGCACCTCCATATTGCCGGTGTCCGGCGCGGAGCAGTTGAACGGCTCCGAGCCGAGCATCGACCGGCCCATGATCTCGGCCAAGGGTGCGTATTCCAGATTGGTCAGCCCGGCGCCGAGTTCCGACTCCGGCAAAAACAGGTTCCACAGACCTTCTGCCTGGGCCTTGCGCTTGAGCTCTTCCATGATTGCCGTCGGCTGCCAGCGATCACCTTGCGCCACCTGCTGATCGAAAATCGCCTCGGCCGGATAGACATAAGCCTCCATAAACGCCGTGACGCGTTCGCGCAGCGCCTGAACTTTCGGTGAGTATGCGAAATCCATGGGTGGCTACCTTTTACCGTGAATGTGTATAGAAGTTGCCGTGATGCTAGATCAGCCCTTCTCCATTTGCGCTGTCTATTAACGACGTGTATTACCATTCATAAGCAATATATGATTGCGCCCATCGCCTCATCTCCAACAACAAGAGCCCAGTGCCATGAACCTGAGCAAGGTCGACCTCAATCTGTTCATCGTCTTCGACGCCATTTACACCGAAGCCAACCTGACCCGCGCCGGACAAATCATTGGCATCACCCAGCCAGCGGTGTCCAACGCGCTGGCCCGGCTGCGTGAAACCTTTAACGACCCGCTGTTTGTGCGCACGGCGCAAGGCATGGTGCCCACGCCCATGGCGCAGAACATCATCAGCCCGGTGCGCAGCGCGTTGGCCCTGCTGCGGGTGTCTGTGCAAGAAAGCCGTACGTTTAACCCTCTGCAGGCGAACAAGACGTTCCGTATCAGCATGACCGACCTGACAGAAGCGGTGATTTTGCCGCCCTTGTTCCAGCGCTTGCGCCGGCATGCTCCGGCGGTGGTGATCGAAAGCTTTTTAGCCCACCGCCGCGAGACCACCAGCGACCTGGCGGCAGGACGACTGGATTTCGCCGTCGATGCGCCGCTCAACACCGACGCTCAAGTACGCCATATCAAGTTGATGGAAGACCGTTACGTGTGCGCCATGCGCCAGGGCCACCCGTTGGCAGGCAAGGCCAGTATCAGCCTCGACGAGTACCTGGCGCTGACCCATATCCATATTTCGACACGGCGCAACGGCCTCGGCCAGGTGGATCTGGCACTGGGAAAAATCGGCCTGCAACGCAAAATCACCCTGCGCTCCCAGCATTACCTGATGGCCTCCAATGTTTTGCAGCAAACCGACATGGTCATGACCGTGCCCGAGCGTTTTGCCCGTCGGCACGGCCTGCATTTTGTGCCGCTGCCCATCAGCGAATTGCCGAGCGTGGAAACACATTTGTACTGGCACGAAAGCACCGAGCAAGACCCCGCCAACCGCTGGATGCGTGAGCAATTGATCGAGGTGTGCCAGCAGCAATTGGCACTGGAAAAGAAAGCCGAGGCGCAGCGCTTGCTTGACGTAAACGTCAACCAACCTTTAGCTTAACGGCATGATCCTTCCAGAGCCCGCCCATGAGCAGCCAGACGTACAGTATTTCCGACCTTGCCCGCGAACTTGATATCACCACCCGCGCCATTCGTTTTTACGAAGAACAAGGCATGCTCGCCCCCGAACGTCGCGGCCAGGAGCGGATCTATTCGGCGCGGGACAAAGTCAGCCTCAAGCTGATTTTGCGCGGCAAGCGCATCGGTTTTTCGCTGGCCGAATGTCGCGAGCTGATTGAGCTTTACGACCCTACCAGCGGCAACCAGAAACAGTTGAACAGCATGCTGGCCAAAATAGCCGAGCGCCGCGAACAGCTGGAGCAACAGTTGCTGGATATACAGCAGATGCAACTTGAATTGGATACGGCCGAAGAACGCTGTATCCAGGCGCTTGAACACACGATAAAAAGTCAGACGGCCTCCTAAAACATAACAACCCTGGTGATCCCCCCATGACATTTCCCACCCATGTGCGCCTGATTGAAGTCGGCCCGCGCGACGGTTTGCAAAATGAAGCCCAGCCCATCAGCGTGGCCGACAAGGTGCAGTTGGTGAACGCCCTGACCGACGCCGGGCTGGGCTATATCGAAGTCGGCAGTTTTGTGTCGCCTAAATGGGTGCCGCAAATGGCCGGTTCCGCCGAGGTCTTCGCGCAGATCCAGCACAAGCCGGGTGTGGTTTATGGGGCGTTGACGCCGAATATGCGCGGCTTCGAAGACGCCGTCGCCGCCGGGGTTAAAGAAGTGGCCGTGTTCGCCGCCGCTTCCGAAGCGTTTTCGCAGCGCAACATCAACTGCTCGATCAGTGAAAGCCTGGAACGCTTTGCGCCCATCATGGAATCCGCCAGGCAACACGGCATCAGCGTGCGCGGCTATGTGTCCTGTGTGCTGGGCTGCCCGTACGAAGGCCAGGTGTCGGCGCAACAAGTTGCCGACGTAGCCAAAGAGCTGTACGCCATGGGCTGTTACGAAGTGTCGCTGGGCGACACCATCGGCACCGGCACGCCCTCGGCAACCCGTGCCATGTTCGAAGCCGTCGGGGCTTATGTCCCCCGCGACAAACTCGCCGGGCATTTCCATGACACCTATGGCCAAGCCATGGTCAACATCTACGCCAGCTTGCTCGAAGGGATCAATGTGTTCGACAGCTCGGTGGCAGGCCTGGGAGGCTGCCCGTACGCCAAGGGCGCCAGCGGTAACGTGGCCACCGAAGACGTGCTGTACATGCTCAATGGCATGGGGATCGAAACCGGGATCGACATGGACAAGCTGTTACTGGCAGGCCAGTACATCTGCAACGTGCTGGGGCGTGTTACCGGGTCACGGGTCGCCAAGGCGCGTCAGTGCTGAAAAGTGTGGCTTAGTGTTACCGCCCCCTCACACAAACGAGTAACACGGAAACAAACCGGCCCTGATCCAGGCCGGTTTTTTATTGCCTGAAAAGCCAAACCATTGATTTATAAGGATTTTTAAAAGTTGGCACGGCTCCTGCTATCTCTATGGCATAACAAGAATAAAAACCGCAGCAACATAATAAGAACAATACGAAACGACTCTGACATAACAAAAACAACACGGCAGAGACGCAGCTAACAGATTTTTTTGGAGAAGGTTTACTTTTCCGGGGAGCCAAGAGCCACCTCGCAACCGGGCAGAGAACAATAAAACTACCTTCAGGTAGCACCCGTTCAGGTTGGATCACCGGTTTGATAGCCAGTGATAAAAGTGGATCAGCGCTCAAAAAAATACGTTTGCTCTTGATCCCGGATGGGGATCGCAAAAAAACGCAGCAAAGGGTGAGTTCCAAAAACAACAATAGACCACCCTTCAATAATAAAAAGAGCACGCAACGACACGTTAAAGGGGAGCCTCGGCTCCCCTTTGTGCTTTCCGGGGTTTGGGGCTGTAGGAGTTGCCGCCCCGTCTACGCCGCCGCGCTGTCGCGCAGCAATCAGGACAGCGAGTATCTTCAGTATCCCCCAATCGGTTCCCTCTCCTTCGGGAGAGGGCTAGGGTGAGGGGGGCTCTTAGATAAAGATCAAAAGATCGCGAGCAAGCTCGCTCCTACAGGGCCTTTAGAATCAATCACTTATTTTTTGTTAGATAAGAGTTGCCGCCCCGTCTACGACGCCGCGCTGTCGCGCAGCAAACAGGACAGCGAGTATCTTCAGCATCCCCCAATCGGTTCCCTCTCCTTCGGGAGAGGGCTAGGGTGAGGGGGGCTCTTAGATAAAGATCAAAAGATCGCGAGACAAGCTCGCTCCTACAGCGGCCTAGACCTTTCTGATCTCCAGAATGCTGATTTCGCGCATTTTGAATTTTTGGACCTTGCCGGTCACGGTCATCGGGAAGACGTCGACAAACTTGAAGTGTCGTGGCGTCTTGAAGTGGGCGATGCGCGACTTGCACCACGTTTGCAACTCAAGCTCGTTAGCACTGTGGCCAGGGTGAAATTTGATCCAGGCGACAATCTCTTCGCCGTATTTTTCATCCGGGATCCCGATAACCTGCACGTCCGCCACCGCAGGGTGGGTGAAAAAGAACTCTTCCAGCTCACGCGGGTAAATGTTCTCGCCGCCCCGAATGATCATGTCCTTGTTACGCCCGACAATGCGCACATAGCCCTGCTCATTCATCTCTGCCAGGTCACCGGTGTGCATCCAGCCTTCGCTGTCCAAGGCTTCGCGGGTCGCTTGGGGGTTGTTCCAGTAACCCAGCATCACGCTGTAACCACGGGTGCATAGTTCACCCACCTCACCGCGAGCGACGATATTGCCTTGCGCGTCGATCAGCTTGTTCTCCAGGTGCGGCTGGGTACGCCCTACGGTGGTCACGCGTAATTCCAGATCATCATCCGGCCCGGTCTGCATGGACACCGGGCTGGTTTCAGTCATGCCATAAGCAATTTGTACCTCGCCCATGTGCATTTCGCTGATCACGCGGCGCATCACTTCTATCGGGCAGGTGGCGCCGGCCATGATCCCGGTACGCAGGCTCGACACGTCAAAGCCGGCGCGCTCGGGGTGATCGAGCAAGGCAATAAACATGGTGGGCACCCCGTATAGCGCTGTAGCCCGCTCTTCGGCGATGGCTTGCAGGGTCAGCGTGGGGTCAAAGGCGTCGCCCGGGTAAATCATGGTGGTGCCGTGGGTTACGCACCCCAGGTTGCCCATCACCATGCCAAAGCAGTGATACAGCGGCACCGGTATCACCAGCCGGTCAACGGCCGTCAGCCCCAGGCTTTCGCCGACCATGTAAGCGTTATTGAGAATATTGCGGTGGCTGAGCGTCGCACCTTTGGGGAAGCCCGTGGTGCCAGAGGTGTACTGAATGTTCACCGGCTGGTCGGGCTGAAGGCTGGCCTGTCGTGCGTAGAGTTGCTGCACTGCAACGCCGCTGCCCAATGTGGCCAGTTGCGGCCAGGGCAAGAACCCTGCGGGCGGTTGTACATCGAGGCTGATCACCCCGCGCAAGTCTTCAAAACGCTCGCTGTTGAGTTGCCCGGCCGCCTGCCCTTGCAGCTCAGGCAGCAACTCCTGGAGCATCGCGTGGTAGTTCGAGGTCTTGAACGTGCTCGCACTCACCAGCCACTGGCACTTTGATTGTTTGAGCACGTATTCAAGCTCAGACAAACGATAGGCCGGGTTGATGTTGACCAGAATCACGCCAATTTTTGCGCTGGCAAACTGGCAGATAAACCACTCGGCACAGTTAGGCGCCCACACGCCCAACCGGTCGCCCGCCTGCATGCCCAACGCCAGAAAGGCCCTGGCGTGAAGGTCAACGGCCTGAGCCAACTGCGCCCAGTTGTAACGCTGCTGCTGATGGCGCACCACCAACGCTTCACCGTCGGGGTAGCGGGCAGCGGTTTGATCGAACGCTTGACCGATGGTCATCGCCAGCAACGGCTTGTCCAGCGCGCCCTGGCTGTAACTGGGGACAGATTGCGGCTTCATGACAACTCCTCTTGTGATTGTTTTGGGAGCATGGGGAAGACGCGCACTCACGCATTCCCTCTGTGCAGAATAGCAATTACTCTGAACCAAGTTGACGTTAACGTAAAGGTCATTGACAGCATTCATTGCCAAGTTTACGTTAACGTAAAGCTTACCCATGGCGATGCTGTTAACGCCGTTTATAAGAACAATGACCAAGGTGCCCCATGAGCTACCCGACTTTGAACTTCGCCCTGGGCGAAACCATCGACATGCTGCGCGATCAGGTACAAGCCTTTGTGGCTGACGAACTCAGCCCCCGCGCGGCGCAAATCGACAAAGACAACCTGTTCCCCGCTGACATGTGGCGCAAGTTCGGTGACATGGGCCTGCTGGGCATCACCGTGCCGGAAGAATACGGCGGAACTGGCCTGAGCTACCTGGCCCACGTGGTCGCCATGGAAGAAATCAGCCGCGGCTCGGCGTCTGTGGCCCTTTCGTACGGGGCGCACTCCAACCTGTGCGTCAACCAGATCAACCGCAACGGCAGCCACGCGCAAAAACTCAAATACCTGCCCAAGTTGATCAGCGGCGAACACATTGGCGCTCTGGCCATGAGCGAGCCAAATGCCGGCTCTGACGTGGTGTCGATGAAACTGCGTGCCGACAAGCGCGGTGATCATTTCGTGCTTAACGGCAGCAAAACCTGGATCACCAACGGCCCGGACGCCAACACGTATGTGATCTACGCCAAAACCGACCTGGAAAAAGGCCCACACGGCATCAGCGCTTTTATTGTTGAGCGTGACTGGAAAGGCTTCAGCCGCAGCACCCATTTCGACAAGCTCGGCATGCGCGGTTCGAACACCTGCGAACTGTTTTTCGACGACGTTGAAGTGCCCGAAGAAAACCTCCTGGGCACCCTCAACGCTGGCGTCAAAGTGTTGATGAGTGGCCTCGATTACGAGCGTGTCGTGCTTTCAGGCGGCCCGACCGGGATCATGCAGGCGTGCATGGACTTGGTGGTGCCGTACATCCACGACCGCAAACAGTTTGGCCAGAGCATCGGCGAATTCCAGCTGATCCAGGGCAAGGTGGCCGACATGTACACCCAGCTCAATGCCAGCCGCGCTTATCTGTACGCGGTGGCGGCTGCCTGCGAACGCGGCGAAACCACGCGCAAGGACGCCGCCGGGGTGATCTTGTACAGCGCCGAGCGCGCCACGCAAATGGCCCTCGACGCGATCCAGATTCTGGGCGGTAACGGCTACATCAATGAATTCCCTGCCGGGCGCCTGCTGCGTGACGCCAAGCTCTATGAGATCGGCGCGGGCACCAGTGAAATCCGCCGTATGTTGATTGGTCGCGAACTGTTTAACGAAACCCGCTGAGGAGCGCACGTATGTCCATCTTGCATACGACCATCAACCCGCGCTCTGCAGAGTTCGCGACCAACCGCGAGGCCATGCTCAAACAGGTCGACGCTCTGCACGCGTTGCTTGAGCAGGTGCAGCAAGGCGGCGGCGCCAAGGCACAAGAGCGCCACACCTCACGTGGCAAGTTGCTGCCCCGCGAGCGGATTGACCGGTTGCTGGACACGGGCTCGGCCTTTCTGGAACTCAGTCAGTTGGCTGCCTATGGCGTGTACGGCGAAGACGTTCCGGCAGCAGGAATCATCGCCGGCATTGGTAGGGTCGAAGGGGTTGAATGCATGATTGTGGCGAACGATGCCACGGTCAAAGGCGGTTCTTACTACCCGCTGACGGTAAAGAAGCACCTGCGCGCGCAGACGATTGCCGAACAAAACCGCTTGCCGTGCATTTATCTGGTGGACTCGGGCGGCGCCAACCTGCCGCGTCAGGATGAAGTGTTCCCGGATCGCGAGCACTTTGGCCGGATCTTCTTTAATCAGGCCAACATGAGCGCTGCCGGCATTCCGCAAATCGCCGTGGTGATGGGCTCGTGCACCGCAGGCGGCGCCTATGTGCCGGCCATGGCTGACGAAGCGATTATGGTGCGCCAGCAAGCGACGATTTTCCTGGCCGGGCCACCCCTGGTAAAAGCGGCCACCGGCGAAGTGGTCAGCGCTGAAGATCTGGGTGGTGCCGACGTGCACTGCAAGGTGTCCGGCGTTGCCGACCATTACGCTGACAGTGACGAGCATGCCCTGGCGCTGGCCCGCCGCAGTGTGGCCAACCTCAACTGGCGCAAGCTGGGCCAGTTGAACTACCGCAGCCCTTTGGCGCCGCTGTATCCCAAGGACGAGCTGTACGGCATCGTCCCGGCCGATGCCAAACAGCCTTTTGATGTGCGCGAAGTCATTGCGCGGCTGGTGGACGGCTCGGTATTCGATGAGTTCAAAGCGCTGTTCGGCACCACGCTGGTCTGTGGTTTTGCCCATTTGCACGGCTACCCGGTAGCGATCCTGGCCAATAACGGCATCTTGTTTGCCGAAGCGGCACAAAAAGGCGCGCACTTTATTGAGTTGGCCTGCCAGCGCGGCATCCCATTGGTGTTTTTGCAAAACATCACCGGCTTTATGGTCGGGCAAAAATACGAAGCGGGTGGTATCGCCAAGCACGGCGCCAAACTGGTAACGGCGGTGGCTTGTGCCAAAGTCCCCAAGTTCACCGTGATCATCGGCGGCAGCTTTGGCGCCGGTAACTACGGCATGTGCGGGCGCGCTTACGACCCACGTTTTTTGTGGATGTGGCCAAACGCACGCATCGGCGTGATGGGCGCCGAGCAAGCCGCCGGGGTGCTGGTGCAGGTCAAGCGCGAGCAGGCCGAACGCAACGGGGTGGTGTTCAGCCGCGAAGAAGAAGCTGAGATCAAGCAGCCGATCCTCGATCAATACGAGCATCAGGGCCACCCCTACTACTCCAGTGCCCGGTTGTGGGATGACGGCGTGATTGACCCGGCGCAAACCCGCGAGGTGTTGGCGCTGGGCTTGTCGGCAGCGTTGAACGCGCCCATCGAAGCCACGCGTTTCGGCGTGTTCCGCATGTAATGCGATGAAAGGACTGACGCACATGAACGACTTCAACACCCTTGAACTGCACACCGACCCTCGGGGTTTCGCCACCCTGTGGTTGAGTCGCGAGCAGAAGAACAACGCCTTTAACGCCGAAATGATCCAGGAGCTGATCGTCGCGCTTGATAAGGTTCAGAGCGATGGGACGCTGCGCTTTCTGTTGCTGCGCGGACGCGGCAAGCATTTCAGCGCCGGGGCCGATCTGGCCTGGATGCAACAATCGGCCGAACTCGACTACAACACCAATCTGGATGATGCGCGGCACCTGGCCGAGTTGATGTACAACCTGGCCAAACTGAAAATCCCGACCTTGGCAGTGGTGCAAGGCGCCGCGTATGGCGGTGCCTTGGGTTTGATCAGCGCCTGCGACATGGCGATTGGTGCCGAGGATGCGCAGTTTTGTTTGTCTGAAGTGCGCATCGGCCTGGCCCCGGCCGTTATCAGCCCGTTTGTCGTGCAAGCGATTGGCGAACGCGCCGCCCGCCGTTTTGCCCTGACCGCCGAGCGCTTCAGTGGGCTGCGCGCCCGTGAACTGGGGCTGCTTGCAGAATGCTACCCGCTGGCCGAGCTGGAGCAGCAGATCGACCATTGGGTCGACAACCTGTTACTCAACAGCCCGCAGGCCATGCGCGCCTGCAAGGACTTGCTGCGCGAAGTCAGCCACGGCGCGCCGACGCCTGCCATTCGCCGCTACTGCGAAAACGCAATTGCCCGGATCCGGGTCAGCCCCGAAGGCCAGGAAGGCTTGCGGGCCTTTCTGCAAAAACGCACGCCCCGCTGGCAAACAGACACATCGACCCAGGAGCCGCGTTCATGAGCGCCCCTCTGATTACTTCGTTACTGGTCGCCAACCGCGGCGAGATCGCCTGCCGGGTCATGCGCACCGCCAAGGCGCTGGGTCTCACCACAGTAGCTGTGCACAGCAGCGCTGACCGCGATGCGCGGCATTGTCGCGAAGCTGATATCTGCGTTGATCTGGGTGGCAGCAAGGCCGCCGACAGCTACCTGAAAATCGACAAGATCATTGCCGCCGCCCAGGCCAGCGGCGCGCAAGCGATACATCCGGGGTATGGCTTCTTGTCCGAGAACGCAGGCTTTGCCCGTGCGATTGAAGCCGCCGGGCTGATTTTTCTCGGGCCGCCCGCCTCGGCCATTGATGCCATGGGCAGCAAGTCCGCCGCCAAAGCCTTGATGGAAACAGCCGGTGTGCCGTTGGTGCCGGGCTATCACGGCGAAGCGCAAGACCTGGAAACCTTCCGCGTTGCCGCCGAGCGTATCGGCTACCCGGTGCTGCTAAAAGCCACGGCGGGTGGCGGTGGCAAGGGCATGAAAGTGGTCGAGGACGTCAGCCAACTGGCCGACGCCCTGGCTTCTGCTCAGCGTGAAGCACTGTCTTCGTTCGGCGATGCGCGGATGCTGGTCGAAAAATATGTACTCAAACCCCGGCATGTCGAGATCCAGGTGTTTGCCGACCAGCACGGCAACTGTCTGTACCTCAACGAACGCGACTGCTCGATTCAGCGTCGCCACCAGAAAGTCGTTGAAGAAGCCCCCGCCCCCGGCCTCAGTGCAGAGCAACGCCGCGCCATGGGTGAGTCGGCGGTACGTGCCGCGCAGGCCATCGGCTACGTCGGTGCAGGTACCGTGGAGTTCTTGCTCGATGCCCGTGGCGAATTCTTCTTTATGGAGATGAACACCCGCCTGCAAGTCGAACACCCGGTGACTGAGGCCATCACCGGCCTGGACCTGGTGGACTGGCAAATCCGCGTGGCACGCGGCGAAGCCTTACCGATCACCCAGGCGCAAGTGCCGTTACGCGGGCACGCGATTGAAGTGCGTTTGTATGCCGAAGACCCGAGCAATGACTTCCTCCCGCAAACCGGTCGCCTCCAGGTGTACCGCGAGTCAGCAGCCGGGGCGGGACGCCGGGTAGACAGCGGTGTCAGCGAAGGCGATGAAGTGTCACCGTTTTATGACCCGATGCTCGGCAAGCTGATTGCCTGGGGCGAAGACCGTGAACAAGCCCGCTTGCGCTTGC
Source organism: Pseudomonas helleri (assembly GCF_045830615.1). NCBI lineage: Bacteria > Pseudomonadati > Pseudomonadota > Gammaproteobacteria > Pseudomonadales > Pseudomonadaceae > Pseudomonas > Pseudomonas helleri. The sequence goes on from NZ_CP174501.1 coordinate 3,784,528, forward strand.
TGGCGATGCTCGATGAGTTCGCCATTGGTGGCTTGAAAACCAACCTGAGCTTCCTGCGCCGCATCATCGGCCATCCCGCCTTTGCCACAGCCGAACTGGACACCGGGTTTATCCCGCGGTATCAGGCGCAACTGCTGCCGCCTGCCCAACCGTTGCCAGGCGCCTTTTGGCAGGCCGCCGCTCAAGCCTTCCAGCAAAGCCTGGCCCCTGAGCCGCGCGACGATGACCCGACGTCACCCTGGGCCTTGCACACGGGCTTTCGCAGCGGCCTGCCGGCTAAAACCCTGCTGGTCTTGAGCGCCGGTGATGAACGCCACGTGGTCAGCCTCGGTGAACCCAAGGCCACCTTGCACAACGAACAGTTGGTGATCGAACACGACGGGATACGCCGTCAACACCTGGCCATTCGTCACGCCGACACGCTGTACATACGCTGGCAAGGCGAAGTCCACAGCGTCAGCCTCTACGACCCTATTGCAGCCGTCAGTGCCAGCCACGGCCAGCAAGGGGGCCTGACAGCGCCCATGAATGGCAGCGTGGTACGCGTGCTGGTAGAAATAGGCCAGACGGTCGAGGCCGGCGCGCAACTCGTAGTGCTAGAAGCAATGAAGATGGAGCACAGCCTGCGAGCCCCCCAGGCGGGCGTCATCAAGGCGTTGTTCTGCGAGGAAGGGGAAATGGTCAGCGAGGGTACCGCACTGATCGAAATGGAATAAAAAAAGCGGATACCGGCAACGGTATCCGCTTTTTTCCGGGCCTGTGCCGGGTGTTAGTCAAAATTTGGTGCTGGCCTGCACCACCACCCCGATAATCGAGCAACGCTCATCAAACAACACTTTCGGGTAAGTCGGGTTCAGCGGCTTGAGATAAAGCTGGCCGCTTTCTTCGCTGAGCTGCCTGAACGTCGCCTCGGTAGAGTCAGGCGTACGGGCAATCACCATTTTGCCGGGTTCTGCCTCGATATCCGGATCCACCAGAATCATCATGCCTTGCGGAACACTGACGCCCATTGGGGCTGTCATCGCATCCCCCATCACTTGCAACCAGAATGCCGCCCCTTTGGCGTAATGGTCGCTGACCTCAAAACGGATGCCCGGCTGATAACCCGGCAGCACTTTCTCGTTAATCTGGCCTGCCGTCGCCCAGTCACTGACGGGATAACGGAATGCAGACGTTATGTCGTAGGTGGGTTCGTCAACGCTCGGGTCATTCGCTGCCTCATTGCGTCCACGAATCACCAACGCGACTTCCAGGTGCTCCAGCCCCAAGGCGTGCAGCACTTTGTTCATAGTGAGCAGGTCGGGCTGACGGCGTTTATTGAGCCAATGCCCAACGCCCCCTTGGGAAGCGCCAACGCGTTCGGCGAGTTTCTCTTGCGTGAGTTTTTGCTCGCGCAATTTGGTTCTGACTAAAGCGATCCATTTATCCATTGGCCGAACAATACGGATTGAATTCCGAGCAACAATACACATTCCGTATTATTTAAACCAATGCTCAAAATACTTATTGTACTAATCTGACTCCGGCTGATCCGATTAATCTCAGAAACGCAGGTAAATCATGACTTCCATAACAAAAATCACGCCGGAAACTGAGCTCGATATTGAGCTTGAAGCGCTAAAAGACGACGCCGCCACCCAGCGCGCACTCGACTATTATTTGAAACCAGCTGTTTCTCAGCCGCCTCAAGAGAAGAAAGTGTTCGTTGTGAGTGATGACGTGAGCCAGGAAGAAGCCATGGTCACTGCCTGCGAATACTTGCGATGCGGGGTGAGCATGGTGCATAGCGCAGCAGACACCCATCAGGGTGCGCATCGCGATCAGTTTCTGGCACTGGCATTTTTTATCGAGTCAGCCAAACAGCTCCTGGACAAGGCCCTGGATGTGCAAAAACTGACCAATCGGTAGCTAAAACAGCCAAAAAGATGCTCAGTCGCTCGATTGGAAAACCAGCGAGCCAGAGCCTTTGTAGGAGAAAGGGAAAATAAATGTCGAAAAAGTGAGGAAAATCGTTTGACTTGCAAATGATAATGATTACTATTGCAAGCAACTGGTCGCGAGATCAGTTGATAATTCAAATGACCTTAGGTCGGTCTTCGAATTATCTCCTCATCAGGCTAATCACGGTTATTTGACCCGGCTTATGGCCGGGTCTTTTTTTTGCGGCCAGTTATCTGGCTCAGCGTGCTTCAGGCTAATGAAGTCTTGTGTGCGGCCGGTTTTTTTCGGTGGCCGCTACGATGCCGGCGATGATAGCAAAAGAATATTGACCAGCGGAAGCTTATTACCCAATACCTTAGCCGTAATAGCGATTTTGAACTTGAGAATCACTCTCAAAAACGCTATTCTCGCGCGGCGTCAAGGACGACGCCCCCCCGTTGTCCTCTCCTCCCCTTTCCAAAATTGCGTATTGGCCCATTGCGGTTGCAAGGTAAAGTAGCGACCACAATTATCTGATTCCAGGATTTGGACGATGACCGTGGCGCCCTCTGCACTTCATATCACCAGTGACTTTGACAGTGGCAACATCCAGGTGCTGGATGCCAGCAATCCGCTGCATGTACGACTGGCGATAAAACCCGACACCCGGAGCGCACATTTCCAGTGGTTTCATTTCAAGGTCGATGGCCTGCAAATGGGCCAGACCCATCGTTTTGAATTAAGCAACGCCAGCCAGTCTTCCTACAACAAAGCCTGGGATGGCTATCAAGCGGTGGCGTCCTACGACCACGAGAACTGGTTTCGCGTCCCGACTGAGTTCGACGGCACTGCGCTGACCTTCAGCCTGAAAGCAGAGCAACCACAGGTCTGGTTTGCTTACTTCGAACCCTACAGCCGTGCACGCCACGACGAGTTGATCAAAAACGCGTTGCAGTGGTCCGGCTGTGAGGTACTGGCCGTCGGCAAAAGCGTCGAAGGACGCGATATACCGCTATTGCGCAAAGGCACCGGCGGCTGCCACAAGCGCAAGATCTGGATCATCGCCCAGCAACACCCAGGCGAGCACATGGCCGAATGGTTTATGCAGGGCATTCTTGAACGGCTTGAACAGGGCAGCGACCCACAGCTACGAAAGTTGCTGGACTTCGCCGATCTGTACCTGATCCCGAACATGAACCCGGACGGCGCGTTTCACGGGCACTTGCGCACCAATGCCAATGGTCAGGATTTAAACCGCGCCTGGCAACATACCGAGCGCGATGTCAGCCCTGAAGTGTTCTTCGCCCTGGAGCAGATGAAGCTCCACGGAGTCGACCTGTTTCTGGACATTCACGGCGACGAAGAAATCCCCTACGTGTTCACCGCAGGGTGTGAAGGCAACCCAAGCTATACCAAACGCCAGGCCACCCTAGAAGAGCGTTTTCGCAGCCACCTGAGCAAGCTGACTCCCGACTTCCAGACCGAACATGGCTACACCCGCGACGAGCCCGGCCAAGCCAATATGACCCTGGCCTGCAACAGCGTGGGTGACCGCTTTGGCTGCTTGTCGCTGACCCTTGAGATGCCCTTCAAGGACCACAACAATGCACCGGACCCGATCACCGGCTGGTCTGGCAAGCGCTCCATGCAATTGGGCAAGAGTGTGCTAAGCACCTTGTCAGACATGGTTCGCGAGTTGCGTTGAGCGACTTTTTCTTTTACGTGCACGAGTACACACCGCCTGCTTATGGATACCCTCGCTAAACTGCGCGCCGGCCAATTGGTCGGCCTTAAACGTCTGGATCTGTCGTGCGGGCTGACTGAATTCCCACCCGAAATTTTCCAGCTGGCTGACACCCTGGAGATCCTCAATCTGAGTGGCAACGCTCTCAGCCGCTTACCCGAGGACCTGCACCGCCTGAGCCATCTGCGCATTCTGTTTTGCTCGGACAACCAGTTCACCGAACTGCCCGCCTGCCTGGGGCAATGCGCGAAACTGAGCATGATCGGCTTCAAGGCTAATCAGATCGAGCACGTCCCTGGCGCAGCATTGCCGCCGTTATTGCGTTGGCTGATCCTCACGGATAACCGCATCCAGCAGTTGCCCGACGAACTGGGCCAGCGGCCCTTGCTGCAAAAGCTGATGTTGGCCGGCAACTGCCTGCAAACGTTACCGGCCAGCCTGGCCCGGTGCGAGCGTCTGGAACTGATCCGTCTGGCAGCCAACCAGTTCACCGAACTGCCTGAGACCGTGCTGGCCTTGCCGGGCTTGAGCTGGCTGGCCTACGCCGGGAATCCGTTGCGTGAAGACGCCAGCGCCCTGCGAGAAGCCGATAACACCCCCGACATCGAGTGGTCGCATCTTGAGCTGGGGCAAAAACTGGGCGAAGGCGCGTCGGGGATCGTTCACCAGGCGCAATGGAACGCTCCTGGCCAACCGGCACACGCGGTTGCGGTCAAGCTGTACAAAGGCAGCATGACCAGCGATGGTTCGCCGCTCAATGAAATGAATGCCTGCATTGCCGCCGGCCAGCATCCCAACCTGATCAAGGTTCTGGGCCGCGTGACGGGGCACCCCGAGCAAACCGCTGGCCTGATCATGGAGCTGATCGACCCGTCGTTCATGAACCTGGCCGCCCTGCCCAGCTTCGACACCTGCAGTCGCGACGTCTATGCCCCAGCCACCCGCTTCACCTACGACAGCGCCTTGCGTATTGCCCGCGGTATCGCCTCGGCAGCAGATCACTTGCATGCGCAAGGCATCTGCCATGGCGATTTATACGCGCACAATATTCTGTACAGCCACGAAGGTGACTGCCTGCTTGGCGACTTTGGCGCGGCGTGCTTTCACGCCCTCGACAACAGCCCGCAGAGCCGTGCCCTGCAACGCATTGAAGTCCGTGCATTCGGGATTTTGCTGGGGGAATTGCTGGAGCGGATCGACTCAGACATGAGCGATCAACAACACGCGAAGTGGAAGGATTTGCAGCAGCGGTGCACTCAACCTGACGTATTGGCCCGTCCGGATTTCGCTGCGATCAGCCAGGCATTGGCCTGAAGGCCACACCACCCTCCTGTAGGAGCGAGCTTGCCTCGCGATCTTTTGATGATTTAAAAGATCGCGAGCCGAGCGCAACCGGGCTTTATGCCAAGGCTACGAACAGGTCCTGCACGTCGTCTTGTTCTTCAAGCTTGGCCAGAAACTCCTGGACTTCAGCCATTTGCTCCTCAGTCAGGCTGGTCACCGGGTTCTTCGCCTGGTAACCCAACTTGGCCGACAACACCGTAAAACCCTGCTCAGGCAGCGCCTTCTGCACCGCATCCAGGTCAGTGGTTTCAGTGATGAACAAGGTGGTGCCTTCTTCTTCGCCTTCTTCGAAATCCTGGGCGTCAGCTTCGATAGCCGCCATCTCAGGATCAGCATCCGCCGCGTCCGGCTTGGCTTCGATCAGGCCCACATGGTTAAAGTCCCATGCCACCGAACCCGAAGCGCCCAACTGGCCCTTACGGAATGCCACACGAATTTCAGCAACGGTACGGTTAACGTTGTCAGTCAGGCACTCAACAATCAACGGCACTTGATGCGGGGCGAAACCTTCGTAGGTCACGCGCGAGTATTGCACCGCTTCAGTACCGATACCGGCACCTTTGTTGATTGCACGCTTGATGGTGTCGGCAGGCATCGAGGCTTTTTTGGCCTGCTCATAGACCAGGCGCAAATGCGAATTCATGTCCGGGTCAGCACCGTTGCGGGCTGCTACTGTCAGCTCCTTGGCCAACTTGCCGAAAATCTTGCCGCGGCTGTTGGCGGCCTCCGCTTTGTGTTTAACCTTCCACTGTGCGCCCATTACTCATCTCTCAATCGGGTGTGTCGCGGCGGTTTGGCCGTCGAATGGATGCAAGTTTATACGGCTGAAAGTCGTCAATCGACCAAAAAATCCAATTTAGGCTGCAAGCTCCATAAACGCTTTGATCAGCCGCAGCTCTGCGCGGCGCTCCATGCAGCCGAGCATATGGCGGTTTACCAGACCTGCACCGTTGATCGGAACAGCCCCTACCCGCGGGTCGTGGCTGACTTCTGCCGACGACACAATGCCTATCCCCAATTGCGCCGCCACCGCCTCGGTCACGGCTTCACGACTGTCCAGCTCCAGCAACACCCGCGGATTGACGCCCGCACCGTCGCAGGCCTGATCAAAGGTGCGCCGGGTAATCGAACTCGGCTCTCGCAACACCATGATTACCTGATCCAGTTGCGCAATATCCACACCCTGCGCCAGCCCCAGCCACGGGTGACTGGCCGGCACCAAGGCGCAAATCCGCGATTCTTGCAGGGCCCGCAAAGTCAGCCCTTTGCGCGGTTCGACCTCGGTGAGCACTGCCACATCAACGTGCTCGGACAACAGCGCGTTCAAGGTTTCCTGGGCATTGCCCAGGCGCAAGTTGACGGTAATCCCCGGATACCGCGCACGCAGGCTCGCCAGCATCGGCATCACCATGTGCGGACCGTCGGCGGCCACCTCCAGTCGCCCGGTCAGAAGCTGGCGATTAGCCTCCAGCAACACCTGCGCCTCATCCACCAAGCCGAACATGGCACGGGTGATGGCCGCCAGCCGGGTGCCCTCCTCCGTTAGCTCCACTCGCCGTGCCGTGCGTCGCAGCAAGGTGATTTGGTAGTGCTCCTCCAGCGCCTTGATATGCCCGGTCACCGCTGGCTGGCTGATAAACAGGCGCGCAGCAGCCCTTGTAAAGCTGCCTTCACGGGCCACTGCATCAAACGCACGAAGCTGGAATAAATTCATAGGTATAAGTTTGGCTGATAGCTGAGATAACAACAAACAATTTGATTGATAGAAACGCAAACTGCAACGTATGCCCTGTAATCAATTGCCATCCCAAGTGTGTGAGGAAACCAGAATGACCCCTGCTGCGCCGATCCTGCTGACCCCAGGCCCATTGACGACCTCGCTGCGCACACGTCAGGCCATGCTGGTCGACTGGGGTTCATGGGATGACCGCTTCAACCAGTTGACGGCCAGCGTGTGCGAACAATTGCTGGCGATCATCAACGGCAGCGAGACCCACCACTGCGTACCGTTGCAGGGCAGCGGCACGTTCGCGGTCGAAGCGGCGATGGGTACCCTGGTACCCCGCGACGGCCATGTCCTGGTACTGATCAATGGCGCATACGGCAAGCGTTTGGCAAAAATCTGCGAAGTCATCGGCCGCCGCTTCAGCACCTTTGAAACCGCCGAAGACCAACCGACCACCGCCGCCGATGTTGAGCGCCTGCTCAAGGCCGATCCGAGTATCAGCCACGTCGCCTTGATTCACTGTGAAACCAGCACCGGGATCCTCAACCCGCTGTCAGACATAGCGGCGGTCATCGCCCGCCACGGCAAACGTCTGATCATCGACGCCATGAGTTCTTTCGGGGCACTGCCCATCGACGCACAGACGATCGCCTTCGATGCGCTGATCGCAGCCTCCGGCAAGTGCCTGGAAGGCGTACCGGGCATGGGCTTTGTCTTCGCCCGCAAAGAAGCATTGGCCAAGGCCGCCGGCAACGCCCATTCGCTGGCAATGGATCTGCAAGACCAGCACGCCTACATGGCCAAGACCGGGCAATGGCGCTTCACCCCGCCCACCCACGTCGTTGCCGCGTTACACGAAGCCTTGTTGCAATACAACGAAGAAGGCGGCTTGCCAGCACGGCACAAACGCTACGCCAACAACTGCCAGACGCTGCTCGACGGCATGGCCCGGCTTGGGTTGCGCAGCTTTCTGCCCGCAGCGATTCAGGCGCCGATCATCGTGACGTTTCATGCCCCCAAAGACCCGCGCTATGACTTCAAAACATTCTACGAACGGGTCAAGGCCAAGGGTTTCATCCTGTATCCCGGCAAATTGACCCAAGTCGAAACGTTCCGCGTCGGCTGTATCGGGCACGTCAGTTCCAACGACATGCACGCAGCGGTCACTGCCATCGCCCAGGCGCTGGGCGAAATGGAAGTGCTGGACATTTAAGACGGCTCCGACCTCACACCACCCCATTTAATTCGTGCAGCCGAGGCTGCTCAAACAGGATTTACAGACATGAACTACACCAACCCAAGCAAACTTCAGGCAGCGATTCTCGACTGGGCCGGCACCGTGGTCGACTTTGGCTCCTTCGCCCCGACTCAGATTTTTGTCGAAGCCTTTGCCGAGTTCGACGTGCAGGTGTCGATCGAGGAAGCACGCGGCCCGATGGGCATGGGCAAGTGGGACCACATTCGCACCCTGTGCGATCATCCACAGATCAGTGAGCGCTACAAAAAGGTTTTTGGCCGCACACCGAGCGATGACGATGTCACGGCTATTTACCAACGCTTTATGCCGCTGCAAATCGAAAAAATCGCCGAGCACTCGGCGCTGATCCCCGGCGCACTGGAAGCCATCGCCCAGTTGCGTGGGCAAGGGATCAAAATCGGTTCATGTTCAGGTTATCCGGCGCAAGTGATGGCCAAGGTCGTTGAACTGGCGGCCACCCGCGGTTACACCGCCGATCACGTCGTGGCCACTGACCAAGTGCCTAACGGCCGCCCGTGGCCTGCCCAGGCCTTGGCCAACGTGATCGCGCTGGGTATCGATGATGTGGGCGCTTGCGTAAAAGTCGACGACACCGTGCCGGGGATTCTTGAAGGCCGCCGTGCGGGCATGTGGACGGTGGCGCTGGTGTGTTCCGGCAACGCGCTGGGCCTGACGTACGAGCAATACCGTGCACTGGACCCAACCACCCTGGCCTCGGAACGCACACGTATTCACAGCCTGTTTGAAGGGTCGCGTCCGCATTACTTGATCGACACCCTCAGCGATTTGCCCGAGGTGATTGCCGATATCAACAAACGCCTGGCGAACGGCGAAATGCCGCAAAGCAGTTGAGTGATGGCCGACAGACGACTGCGCCCGGTGCAGTCGTCTGCCATACAGGCCTTGATCCGCGATCAGGCTTTTTTCAATTGCTCAACCCACTGGCTGTAGGCATCGATAAAGGCTTGCAGGAATGGTCGGGTTTTTTCTGACAGCTTGCCTGATTCATCAAAGACGCTACCGGCCCCGCCCAGGTAGGCTTCTGGCTGTTGCAAGCAAGGAACATTCAGAAATACCAGCGATTGACGCAAGTGATGGTTGGCGCCAAAACCACCGATGGCACCCGGCGACACGCTGATGATTGCGCCAGGCTTTGCACCCCAGACACTTTGACCGTAAGGGCGGGAACCCACGTCAAGGGCGTTTTTCAGAGCGGCCGGAACCGAGCGATTGTATTCCGGGGTGACAAACAGCACAGCATCGGCGGCGCGTACTTGATCACGGAAAGCGCTGTAGGCCGCAGGTGGCGTGGCGGTATCAATGTCCTCGTTGTACAGCGCCAGATCCCCGATCTCGATAATGTTCAGCTTCAAATTGGCCGGCGCCAGCTCTGCCAGTGCATGAGCCACTTTTCGATTGAGCGAATCCTTCCTCAAACTACCGACTAGCACTGCTACGTTGTAGACCTTGCTCATAGAAAACTCCGAGTCTGTGGCTGTAGGAAGATTAGTTATAGATGATCGGGCGGCTTTCTTGCAGTTCGATTTACCTTATCGGCGGGCAAGCCTGTAAAGTAGCCGGACTATTTTTTCCAAATCGTTAAACTTCCCCTACTGATCAACGGTCTACAGAGCCGCAAATTGGGTGTTTATCTCCAGAGGTTCTCTACAAATGGCTGCAGTTTTAGTTGGGCAATTTCATGCAAGAGACGCGGAAGGCCGTGTCTATTCGGTGCATGAGTTTGAAACAGTGGTAGAGGGTCACCCTGTGGTCACCTACAAGCTGGCTATTGGAGATCGCGTTACCAAAATCAGTGACAACGAGTTCGAACTGATCCAGTCGAAAGTGCTGTTAACGCGTGATTCGCAAACCGCCGTGGCGACAAAGCCTGAAGCCGTTGTAACGCCTGAGTAACCCTCAGCCACCGGGATAACGCTGAAGTCACAGGATGAGACTGGGGTCAGGCCAGGCTAACGCGCCACCTGACCCGCTGAATACGGACTTCACGCATGCGTTTACGCCACATCGAAGTGATCCAGGCGATCTTGCAGACCGGCAACCTCGACCATGCGGCCGAATGGTTGCAACTGCCTGTATCCACGCTGAGCGCGACACTGCATGAAGCCGAGCAACAGCTCGGCTTCATGCTGTTTGCCAGCGTACGCGGACGCCTGCAAGCCACTCGCGAAACCCTCCTGCTGCAACCGCTGGTCAATCAGTTGTACCTGGATGCAGACCCGCTTCGCCGACTTGGCGACGCCTTGCGCCAGCACCAGGACCCGACCTTGCGCGTGGCCTGTAGCGAGACCTTGGCGCAGCCCTTGCTACCGCACAGCATTGCGACGTTGAGACGACGCTTCCCCGATACGCCCACGACCCTGAGCAGCCAGTGCTTTTCTGAAATAGTACGCCGTGTGCTAATGGATGAGTGCGATGTCGGCCTGGCTCTGCAACCGGCCGAGCAGCCGGGCGTTGATAGCCAGAAGTTGGCCCAGGGAAAAGTACAATTGCTCGCGCCTCACGGCTGGCTTGGCCCGAAGCAAAAGTACATCGCCCTGCACGATCTGGCTGGCCAAGCCATGATTGGCCTGCGTCAGCACGACCCGCTGAGCCGAATGCTCGACAGCAAGCTGCACACACTTCGGCCAGCGCCGGTGGTGCACATTGACGTACACAGTTATCAGATGATGCGCAGCATGGTTGAAGCAGGGGAAGGCCTGGCGCTGGTGGATCCGTTTACCGCCATTGGCGCCAAAAACAGCGGGCTGGACGTATGCCCGTTATCACCCGCAGTTCCCGTGGCACTGTATGCCCTCACGCGCAAAGACTCAGAGCCCGGCGCAGCGCTTAAAGCGCTGCTTGAGATTGTGCGTGAACGGGCCGAGATCTTGCTGGCAGACCAGGGCGCCGTCACCCTTTAACACGACCTTTGGTTTCTTACCTGTAAAGATGGCAGCCTGCGGTAGCGGCTACACCTGGCTTTCAAACAGCAGATACCAAAAAATCGCCACTTCGCAGGTTTGCGGATCGATGCCGCGATAGCGCAAGTAATCGATACCGCCCACCTGATACCCGCAACGCTCATACAAGCGGCAGGCACCGATATTGTTGTTTTGGGTTTCGAGCATGATGCCCTGCAGTTTTTTCTTGTGGCTCCAGAACTTGACCACATCGAGCAATGACTTGGCCACGCCATGACGGCGCGCGCAAGCGGCAACGGCCAGTTCATCGACATGGGCAAAGCCATTCCAGTTTGTACTGACGACCACATGCCCCACCGGCTGATCATCCAGATAAGCCATGAAAATCGCACTGTCCGGCGCCCCAATGAAACTGGCAAATTCATCCGGGTCTATGCCGTAACACTTGCGATAGGGCGTGATCATGTCCAGAGGCCAGTGCTCGACCTTTTTATGACGGTCAGCACGGGCATACGCGTTTACTTCAAAACTAAAATCATTGCCCCATACATAAGGCGCAAACCCTTCATCCGCCAATCGAACCGAAACCACGGGGTCATTGGGGTTTAAAACCAGGTGCATGAAAAATCCCTCTTTCTTGCGGTGAAATACCCCTGCAACTCGCCATCGCAATCCGCGACGGCGTGACAACCATGATAGATCTAGTGCCGGGTTTGAGCTTCGATGAGTTGTGCCCACAGCGACGGACCACCCGCCGACTTGGCAATCGCCTCAAGGCGCGCCGCATGTTCGGCCAAGTCACTTTCACTTGCACGAATAATCCGACCTGATTGACGGCTCGCTGACAAACGGCGAATTTCCGTGGCCTGGCTGCCAGAACTCTCACCCGACTCATGGCCATCAGACGCATTACCCGCCAGCGACAGGCTGGTTTGCCCACCGGTCATGGCCAGGTAAACATCCGCCAGAATCTCGGAGTCGAGCAAGGCGCCGTGCAACTCACGGCCCGAGTTGTCTACACCATAGCGTTTGCACAAAGCATCCAGGCTATTGCGCTGCCCAGGGTGACGGCCACGCGCCATCATCAGGGTATCGAGAATGGTGCAGTGTTGGGTAATGTCAGCGCGATCGGTCTGCCCGATCAAGGCAAACTCGTTATTCAGAAAGCCGACGTCAAACGCGGCGTTATGAATGATCAGTTGAGCACCCGAGATGAAGTCGAAAAACTCGTCGGCGACTTCGCCAAAACGCGGTTTGCCGACCAGAAACTCATTGGTAATACCGTGGACGCCGATGGCACCCTCGTCACTTTCACGGTCAGGTTGCAGGTACACGTGAAAATGACGGCCGGTCAGGCGACGGCCTATTAATTCCACGCAACCAATCTCGATCACCCGGTGGCCATCGGTGACTGGCATACCGGTAGTTTCAGTATCGAGTACTACTGACCTGTCAGCAGCGTTTTTGTAAACCGTCATCGCGTACCCGCCTATAAATACGGCCGGGATCTTAGCACATCGCTCGAAATCAATCCCAATGGCCAATGATCAGGTGTAAACAGTCATGTACCTTCCACTCAAGAAAGGTTCTCTTATTGCTCTGCATTGCCACGAACATCTTGAACTGCTTGATATTCCCAAAATTGAAAAGCTCACGTGCAAGTTGCTCATACTCCGTCATGTCTTTGGCGTTCAACATCAACAGAAAATCAAAGTACCCCGGTTACGTAATAAGCCGGTTGTACTTGCGGGCAATTAACAAAGCGCTTTTTTATGTCATCCAGCAAGTCAAGTCTCTCATTCTCGAGTTTGACCTCAGCAATAACGGTGATGGGCCGCCCGACAGCGGTAGGGTCCACAATAATGACGTTAGGTTTGATTACGCCAGCCGCTTCGAACGCTGCGATTTTTCTATCGATGCCTTGTCTGCACGATAGCCAGAAAAAGGACAGCACTGATAAGTGCTGTCCTTTGGCAGAGATGAGGACGGGCTAGCCCGCTTCAAAGTATCGACCTTATAGTCCCGCCTTCAATGCGCATGGCCATACCATTGAGCGCCGGCGAGGCCGCCAGGTGCAGTACGCTGCAAGCTACTTCTTCGGGCTCGATCATGCGTCTAATCAGTGATGTGGGTTCGGTTTCGTCAAAGTAATCGTGTACCACCTGTTGCGCCGTAATGCCCTTCTCTTCTGCGATTTGCCGATGGTAGCGCTTCACCGCCTCGGTGTAAGTCGGCCCAGGCAATATTGAGTTGACGCGCACTGCAGTGCCTTTGGTCAACTCCGCCAGCGCCCTGGATATACCCAGCAGACAGGTTTTCATCGCCCCGTAGTGAACCATCCAAGGCTGAGGCTTTACGGCAGATTCACTGCTGATAAAGACGATCGAACCCTCTCCTCGATCGAGCATGGCCTTCATGACAAGGCGAGTCATGCGCACACCGCTCATGACATTCACATTGAAGTAATGAAACCACTGGGCATCGTCCGTTTCGAAAAAATCCCTGACCTCGAATATCCCGACGTTATTGATCAAGAAATCGATCGGCCCAAACTCCAGGGCCATGTTGACCAGTTGCTCCGCGGCCCCGTCCTGCGTCAAATCGGCAACCAGGCCCTTGCTGGAGTCACCGAGCTCTTCAATCGCTGCATTCACTTCATCTGCCAATAACCCGCTGATAACAACCTTTGCACCTTCGAGGATGAAGCGTTGGGCAATGGCCTTGCCAATGCCTGTCGCACCGCCAGTGATCAGTGCGGTTTTACCGGTCAGTTGATAATCCATGAAAGCTGCCTTTTTTTGTAATGTACAAAATCTTGCCCCAGGCTCGGGCTGAAGTCTTTCAAGTGTTGCGGAAAACCGCTTTAAAAAAACGTTGAAAATAGCCGCTTGACCGGCCTTCAGGACGGTGCAAGGTGCGGACCAATTCTCTCCAACAGAAAATCAATAAAAACCCTCACCCGATGGGGCAGTTGCTGCCCCGGACCGATGAAAACTGCATGAATTGCCTCGGTTTCGCCACTGTTGTATTGCTCCAGCAGCGGTATCAAACGTCCCGACTCGATATCGGGATTGATATGGAAGCTCGCGAGTCGAGCAATACCCAACCCAGCCAGCGCGGACTGACGCATGCTCTCGCCATCACTGAATAACGCATTACCTTTGGGCTCTAATTCAATACGCTGGCCTTCGGCATCGCGATACACCCAGACCTGCGAATGACGATGAAAACCAAAGCTCAGCCGATTATGTTGCTGCAAGTCATTCAGGGTTTTCGGCTGACCGTATCGTTTGATGTATGCCGGTGACGCCACCGTGATCATTCGGCTTTCACCCAATCGGCGCTGAATCAGGCTCGACTCTTTCAACGGTCCGGTACGTATCGCTACATCCGCGCGTCGCTCCAATAGATCCACAACGGTATCGGTCAGCTCCACGTTCAGGGTGATATCCGGGTAAGCCGCCAGAAAATCAGGCAATTGCGGCAACAAGCAATGCAGTCCAAAAGGGAGGTTGGCATTGACCTGAATCACCCCGCTGGGTTTGGCTACATTGGCAATATCACGCTCGGCCGAGTCAATCAGTTCAAGAATCCGCAGGCACTCATTATTGAATCGTTCGCCTTCAGCCGTAAGCTCAAGGCGTCGGGTTGAACGATGAAGCAAACGCGCACCCAGGCGCATTTCCAGACGGGCGATCAACTTGCTCACCGCAGACGGGGACATGTCCAGACGCCGGGCAGCCTCGGAGAAGGTCCCTGCATTAACAACCCGAGTGAACACTTCCATTTCGCCAGAGCGGTTGATGTCTTTGAGATTTAGCATGAACTGTATTCACAGATACTTGTAGTTCGAGCAGTCTAGCTCATAAACGGACCCCATCGTATCGTGAAGAGATTCCTTAACCAGGAAAGACCGCGCCTTTGTTTCAAGTAAGGCCCGGGCAAACTCAAGACGCGAAGGAGACAGAACATTGAAAATTTTCGTTACCGGTGTGACCGGTTACATCGGCGGCTCGATAGCAAAATACTTGGTAGATGCGGGTCATGAAGTCAGTGGCCTGATACGTAACCCGCAACAGCGCAGTGCGTTGCTTGAACTGGGTATCACCCCTGTGCTTGGCACCCTGGATGACGCGTTCATTCTCAGCGAACAGGCACGTGCTGCTGACGCCGTCGTGAATGCGGCCAACTCGGATCATCTGGCCTCGGTTCAAACTTTTATCACCGCTCTGAGCGGCAGCGGCAAAGTGCTGCTGCACACCTCAGGCTCAAGTGTCGTTGGCGACGATGCTCGCGGTGCATATGAACGGGCTGAGATCTTTACCGACGAGACGCCATTCACCCCAATGGACATCCGAAAGGATCGGGTGCATATCAACCAGCTCGTTCGGTGCGCAGGTGTTGAACAAGGCATTCGCAGCATCGTGTTTTGCCCGACCATGATCTACGGTGAGTCACTGGGTTTACCTGCAAAAAGCGATCAACTGCCCAAGCTATTTGCGCAATCACGCAAGTATGGCGCTGGGGCCTACATGGGTGCCGGGGTGCATCGCTGGTCCAACGTGCACATCGAAGACTTGGCCGAGCTCTACCGCCTTGCCATCGAAAAGGCTCCATCTGCCTCAGTGTTTTTCGCTGAGAACGGCGAGGCCTCATTCCTCGAAATCGCTACGTCCATCAGCAAGTCCCTTGGCTATGGCGGTGAGATTAAAAGCTGGCCGGCTGATGAGGCAATCGCTGAGCTTGGGGATTGGGCACGCTTTGCCATCGGTTCCAACAGCCGCGTGCGGGCAGTCAATGCGCGCACACTGCTTGGCTGGAAGCCAAAACGCGAATCGATTGTTCAGTGGATCGAAAACAGCGGAGTGCAATGGTAGTAACCGTTGCCTGTCGAGGTTTTGAAAGCTCACTTCGGTGAGCTTTTTTATGCGCGGGTGAATGCCCTGCCCTGGTAAATCACACGCATAAAAAAACGTGCAGCCAAGATGTTCGTCAATGAAAATCCGCGCTGCACGTCAGGCCCATTAAGCCTAAAGGGGACACTGTTGTGGCGTTACTGTTGGCCAGTCAAACGCCTGGCCTGAAATCCAGGCCTAAGCCAATACCTCCAGCGCCACACTTTCGATACCCGCCGCATCCAGCCTGTAATGCCGATAGAGGTGAGTCGGCGGCGCGATGAGGCTGTACTCGTCATAGATCCCATGCCGGCGAACTTTCACCCCGATTCCCTCCTCCGCAATCACTTCACACACCGCGCCGCCAAGGCCGCCAATGATGTTGTGTTCTTCAACGGTGAGGATCGCCTGGCTGTGGCGCGCAGCGGTGAGTACTGCCTCACGGTCCAACGGCTTGATGGTGGTCATATCGATCACGCCTACCGAACGCCCCGCAGCATTCAAGGCCCGTGCTGCTTCAAGGGCGGGGTGAACCGTGGAACCGGTCGCGATGATGGTCAGTTCATCGCCAGTCAGGTGCACGGTTGCCTTGCCAAAGACAAAGTCAGGAACGGTTTCATATACCACCGGATCACGCCCACGCTGAATGCGGAAGTAGATCGGCTGAGGGTAGTTGGCCGAAGCGAGTATCGCGGCCTTGAGTTGATTGCCATCGGCTGGCGCAACCACGGTGATGTCGGCAATCGAGCGCATGATCGCCAGATCTTCGGTAGCGTGGTGCGAGGTGCCGTAGAAGCCCAGGGAAATCCCCGCATGGTGACCGATCAACCGCACTGGCAGGGCTGAATACGCAACGTCCATCCGGATCTGCTCACAGCACAGCAACGGCAGGAAGGATGCAAACGTTGCTACGAAAGGCTTCATGCCTACTGCCGCCATCCCGGCCGCGGCAGAAACCATGTTCTGTTCGGAAATTCCGAATTGCACGAATTTCTCTGGGTAAAGTTCGGCGAATTTCGACAGGCCGTTGGAATACTGAAGGTCAGCGGTACCTGCAACAATCGGCTCGCCCCTTTCGGCCAGTTCGATCAATGCGTCCGACAAGGCATTCAAGCTCGGTGTCTGACTATTCAGTTCCCGGTACTGCCAGGAGTTGTTCGACAGAGGTGCGGTATTCATGAGTTAGATCACCTTGCTTTTGATTTCGTCGATAGCACGTTGCGCATCTTCGGGGTCGAGATAACCCAAGTGCCATCCCGGCTCGGTTTCCATATAGGAAACCCCTTTGCCCTTGACGGTATTGGCGATGACGCACACTGGCTGCGTGCGCGTCGTGTCGGCTTTGAGACGGCGCAACAGACTTGTGACAGCCGCAAGGTCATGACCATCAACTACGTGGGTCTCCCAACCGAAGGCAATCCACTTGTCCGCCAACGGTTCGATACCAATGACATCATCGACATTACCGTCGAGCTGATAACCATTGCGGTCGATGATCGCAACCAGGTTCGCCGTCTTATGGTGGGCCGCCGACAATGCCGCCTCCCAGACTTGCCCTTCCTGCATTTCCCCATCACCCAGCATGACGTAAGTGGTAAACGTCTTGCCCAACATCCGCCCGGCGAGGGCCATGCCCAAGCCGCCAGACAAAGCATGACCAATGGAGCCTGAGGAGAAATCCACACCGGGTACTTTGCGCATATCCGGGTGGTCGCCCAGGGGGTTCCCCAGACGCGTGTAGTTATCGAGAATTTCTTTGGCGAAGAAGCCCCACTCAACCAATACAGGAAACAACCCGACAGCCGCATGCCCCTTGCCCATCATGAAACGGTCACGGTCAGGCCATTTTGGCTCGGCAAATCGCAAGTCCATCACGTCGTAATACAACGCAGCGAACAACTCAGCGGCGGAAAACACTGAAGTGTAGTGGCCGACCTTGGCGATCTCGATCAGCCGGATAGTTTCTAACCGAATGAACTGGGCTTTTTCCCGCAGGCGAGCCAACTCCATCTCGGTCAGCTCAAACGTGTGAGCCGCGTTGTCGCGCGAATCTGTTAAATCAGTCATAAGTCGTGTCCAGGCGCATTACCAGAGTTCCGACCGCATCTACGATGCGGCCGCACATAAGCCCCGCGCAATCGGGCAATTACTGCGCTTTCAAACGTGGTGTCATGTGGTCGTCGAGGCGCGGCATGACCTGCTGCGCAGTCAGTTGCATCGAACGGCGCCACAGCGCTTCGTCGTCCCACTCGTGGAACGTGGTCATCAGCGTGCCGAACGGCCCGGTCTGTTCACTGAACGCAACCAATTGCTCGGTGACGGAGTTCACGTCGCCGTAAATCACCATTTCCTTGATGCAATGGTCGACCGTCACTTCCTCGTCGGTCATGTCGGGGCGAGTCTTGAAGATCTTGGTGTAATGGTTGGTGGCCAGGTTATCGATCATGTAATCGAAGTAGCGTCGCAACGTGCAGCTTTCTTGCGCCAGGTAATCCTCGGCCTGGGCCTGGGAGTCGGCAACGAACACCGAGCGGGCTACACGCCAATTGTTGGCATCGGCCTTGATCCCGGCACTTTGTGCGCCCTGGCAGTAAGCCTGCCAATGTGAGGCTACCGTTGCCGTCGGATTAAAGTTGGCAGACATCAGGTCCCAGTCCTTGGCGCCGGCAAGTTTTGCGGTGCCGGAAAACGGACTCATAGCCGTCGTTGCCACCCGAGGAAACGGCTTTTGGAAAGGCGTCGGCATGTAGCCTATTTCCAGTTCATGGTGCACCGCCTCCTTGAGGCTGACCTGATAGTGCTCTGAGGCAAAATCGTAGGGCGCGCTCGAGTTCCAGATCGCCCGGATCATCTCGTAGCACTCGACCATCATCTGCCCGCGGTCCTTACCGTTACTGGCGTACACCTCAAAGTCGGAGGCCAGCCCACCCGGGCCGATGCCCATGATGAAACGCCCCTTGGACATATGGTCAAACATCGCAGCATCGGCGGCGATTCGCGCAGGGAAATGGTGCGGCAGATTCAGCACGCCAGTGCACAGTTTCATGCGTTGCGTCAGCGGAATCAGAGTGGACATAAATTGCAGCGCATTGGTAATCGGCTCGGTGCGCTGTGAGGTGTGTTCACCGACCCAAAGCTCATCAAAACCAACACTGTCGGCATGGACAGCGCAGGCGATGTCCTGATCGTACATCTCGTGATAGTCCCAGCCCTTATGGTGAAGTGGCTGCATGAACATGGCGAGTTTCATGTCGTTCTCCTGCTAGTTACATTGACCGGCGCGTAACAGAACTTTTTCGCTGCACGCCGTTTTCATGACGAGCGCTCGTTTCGCAGGCGTGCCAGTGCCAGCGCTGCAAGTCGCAACGTTCAAGGAATGGGTTAAATATCCGGGGCAAGTCTCGCGTTAGATCAACGGCCTGCAACTTGCCCGCACATGGTTGTCTTGTGTTTCAACTTCCGTGCAACAACCAGCCACCGTCCACCAGCAGATCGGTGCCAGTCACATAGGACGACAGCGGTGAAACCAGGTACAGCACCGCATCAGCGATCTCCCAGGGTTCGGCCGCACGGCCCAGGGCGATGTTGTCCAGTACGTTGTTTTGCCGATGCTGCTCTAGCAGTTCCGGATCCAGATTACCGGGCGTCGCAGTCAAGCCCGGCGAGACCGAATTGACCCGGATGTTGAAGGCACTCAGGTCCTTTGCCATGCTTCGGGTCATGGCCAGAACCGCACCCTTTGACGTGTCATAGGTGCAGTGGTTGGTCATGGGCCGATGGCCGCAAATGGACGACAGATTGACGATAGCCCCACCACTTTTTTGCTTGCGCATTTGCCGCTGTGCCGCCTGTGCGCCTAAAAAAACCGCACGCGTGTTGATTGCGTTAAGGTCGTCCCAGAAAGCTGCATCGATGTCATCAATCGCTTTGAGCGGGTAAATGCCAGCGTTATTGATCCAGATATCCAGGCCACCGAAACGCTGTACAGCTGTGTCCGCCAGCCGCTGGATGTCTTGCGGACGCCGCACATCGGTGACCTCAAATGCCACGGTATGACCCGCCGCCATCAATTGCTCGCTATGCTCTGGCGCCAGGCTGCCGATCAGAACATTGGCCCCTGCTTCGGCCAGGCGCCGGCTGATGGCAAAACCGATGCCGCTGCTGCCACCCGTGACGACCGCGGTTTTGCCGGACAGATCCAACAGTTCGGCAAAAGGTCGATACGGTAGCGACCGGTATGGATTGGACATGTTTGGTTCTCCTCGATTGGTACCCGACATCAAGCGGTCGCCAGGGTCATGATGCTGTCAGGAGCAATCTGCGGCCGATGCAGGATGCCTTGTGAACAACCGCGCGCCATCACCATTACTCGATGGGAAAGGCCGATGACTTCCTCCAGGTCGGAGCTCACGACAATCACCGACACTCCGGTTTTGGCCAGATTGATGATCAGTTCGTAAATCGCCGCACGGGCGCCCATATCAATGCCTCGGGTCGGCTCATCGAGGATGATGACTTTCGGGTTACGCGCGATCCATTTGGCGATCACCACTTTCTGTTGGTTGCCGCCGGACAGCTTGTCCAGCATCTGCCCGGCCGCCCCCTTGATCCCCAGCGTTGTAATGCGCTCACGGGCGAATGCGGCTACCCGGTGGGTCGCCATGACACCGCAAGAACTGAGGCTATCCAAGTTGCAATAGGCCAGGTTCTCGGCAATCGTCTGGCTCAGTACCACGCCTTCGGTTTTGCGGTCCTCCGGAACCAGCACGACACCGGCACGGATCGCCGCTTGCACGTTATTGGCCGGCAATAACCGATCCCCCAACTTCACCCTGCCCTGGCTCACCGCACTCAATCCCGCGATCGCCTGAACCAACTCAGTTCGACCAGCGCCGACGATGCCGGCAATGCCGAAAATCTCCCCGGCCTTGACTGAAAATGACACATCGTGAAAACGCCCGGCCTTGTCCGACAGTTGCTCAACGCTCAGTACCAGCTCATCACCCGGGTCTGGCAATTCCGGAAACAGACGGTCGATCGGGCGCCCCACCATCTGTGATACCAGGACACCGACTTCTGCCGCTCCGCTGTCGTGACGTGCAATCAAGTGCCCATCACGCAAGACCACCACTTTGTCGGCGATCCGGGCAATTTCGTCCATACGATGACTGATGTAGATGAACGAGACGCCCTCCCTCTTCAGTTCCTTGATCTGTTTAAACAGCAGGTTGGTTTCGTCTTTGCCCAGCGCAGCGGTCGGCTCGTCGAGAATCAACAGACGAGAATTGAGCGTCAGCGCCCGGGCGATTTCCACCAGTTGCTGGGCCGCAATTTTCAGTTGCCGTACCGGGGTGTCCGGTGAAATATCCAGCCCCAGGCGACGCAGTTGCTTCTCTGTTTCACGGTACATCGTCTTACGGTCGATGATGCCGTTACGCGTCGGTAGATGACCGAGGAAAACATTCTCCGCCACACTCAAGTCAGGCAGCAGGTGAACTTCCTGATGGATCATGTTGATCCCCAGCGACATAGCGTCCCCCGGCCCCGTTGGCGCATAGGGTTCACCGGCCAGGAACATCGTGCCCTTGGAGGGGGTCAGCGCGCCGGCGACGATCGAAGAAAAGGTCGATTTGCCCGCGCCGTTTTCCCCCAGCAGCGCCACCACTTCCCCATAACCGATATCGAGGCTGATATCTTCCAGCACCCTGATCGAGTTGAATGACTTACCGATGTTCCTCGCACGGAACAACGGCTCCCGGACGGTATTGATCGCTCTCATGATTTACCCTCCCTTCATCGATCTCAAGGATGCTGTTCAAGGAAGGCTGCTGCGTTTTCCCGGGTGGTCACAAAGGCCGGCAACAACTGAGTCTTGGTCACCTGTTTGCCTTGCTGTAGGTCGACTGCAGTGCGCAATGCAGTACGCCCCATTTCCACGGCTTGCTGCGTGATGGTCATGTCCATTTTTCCATCGCGAATGGCTTCCAGGGCAGACGGCAAGCCGTCATAACCGAACACCCACACCTTGTGATCAATGTTGGCCACCTTGACGGCCTGAGCCGCGCCGAGCGCCGGGGCATCAGAACGTCCGATGAACACGTTGATATTCGGGTTTTTTTGCAACATGTCCTGGGCAACCTTGAAACCGTTGTCCTGCAGCCAGTCAGTGGGCTTGCGGTCGACAATTTTCATCTGCGCAGCCTCGGACAACACAGCATCCAGACCTTTGGCCCGGATCACTTCAGTAGAATCGCCCAGGGTGCCTTGGAGCAGGCCGATTTCAGCCTTACCTCCCGTCAACTTGATCATTTGCCGCGCCAGTTCGCTCGCTGCGGCCAAGTTATCGGTAGAGATGTAGGCATCACATTCGACGTTTTTCGGAAAGTTATCGATGCAGATCACCGGCACCCCCTGCTGGCGCGCAAGGCGTACAGGCACGGCTGAAGCAGCGCTACCGGTGGCGGTATAAAGCAGCACATCGATTCCCTTGCTCAGCATGTCCTGAATCTGGCTGACCTGGCGTGCGGGATCAGCTTGCGCATCGGCCACCAGCACATTTTTGATGTTGAGGCTCTTGGCCTGCTCCATCACACCGTCGCGGACCATTAGGTAGAACACCCATTGCAAGCTCGGGATCGACATCCCCACGGTAATTTCTTCAGTGGGCTTGCTTTGTGCGTAAGCACCGGCCGACATCAAGCCGCCCAGCAATGGCAACCACAGAAAACGAAGCGAAAAAGAAGACAGGTTCATGTTTTTTACCTTTTTTATTGTGCGTGGAACGATGCCGGTTTTGGTCGATGACCCGAGATCAATCAGCCTTGCGTTTGAGCAAGTCGAGCATTACAGCGAAAGCGATCACCGCGCCGATAACCACTTGCTGGACGAAGGGTGAAATGCCGGCCAGATTCAGGCCGTTGCGCAAAACACCGATAATCAACACGCCGATGATCGTGCCGACCACACTCCCTGCACCGCCCTTGAGGCTGCCACCGCCGATCACTACGGCAGCGATCACATCCAGCTCGTAGCCGACACCGGCACCTGCACCGGCGGTGTCGAGGCGCGAAGTCATAATGATGCCGCCCAAGGCTGCGCAAATACCGGAGATGATGTACACCGCGCTGGTGTAACCCTTGACCCGGATTCCGGCGAGCTTGGCCACTTTGCTGCTGCCGCCAATGGCATACAGACTGCGGCCCGCTACGGTGAACTTAAGAACGAACCAGAACACCAGCGCGAGTACCACGAAACAACTGACGGTCAGCGACAACACACCGCCGTAGCGAATAACCGAGAGGTTGCTGAACCACTCCGCAAACCCGCTGACTTGCGCACCGTCCGTAACCATATAAGCCAGGCCACGGGCAATGGACATCATCGCCAGCGTCGCAATAAATGAAGGAAGCCCAGCCCGAACCACCAGCAAGGCCGTGGTCGAACCACAGGCTGCACCTACCGCGATTGCCCCGAGCATGGCCGCCCACATCGGCAGGCCAAGAACCTGTCCGAGCCAGCTCATGACCATGATCGCAACCGCCAGCACTGCACCCACGGACAAGTCGATACCACCGATGAGAATCACCAGCGTCATGCCTAGCGCCATGATGCCCAGCACCGTCACTTGGTCCAGCACATTGAGCAAGTTGCTCAGGGTCAGAAAACTATCGGTAAAAAAAGTTAATACGGCACATAACAATAAAAGCCCGACCATCGGACCCATCACAGCACTTTCCAGACCGACCCACTTTGGAATCGACCCAGGCAGTTTTGTTTTAGACAACAACTGATTATTCATACCCACATCCACTTCTTATGTAATTGTTATAAGATCGAGCAGTACGCGGCAACTTCAGATTAATGCCCCAACTCCCGATAGCGTCCACCCATGTATAGAAGTGGCTCATCCAGTGCTTGAGTAATGACATGAATGACGTTGCCAATAATCACCGTGTGCGTACCGTGTTCAATTTCTTGCACGACTTCACAAAAGATCGACGCTTGGGCGTCGGCCAAATAACGAATACCGTGAACTCCTGTGCGCCAGTCACCCTCGACAAAACGTCGTTCGCGCAGATCCGGCTGGCTGAATATTTTGCAAATCGGCTCGTGATGACTTTGCAGCATGTTTACGCAGAACAGTCCGGAATGCTTGATGATCGGTGATGCACTAGCGCTGCGATTGACACAGATCAGAGCCGACGCGGGGTCCATCGATACAGAAGAAAATGCGGTAGCGGCCAGACCGTGGGGCTGACCAGCGTCGTCTAGTGTGGTGATCAGGGTTATAGAAGAGGCAAAGCGACCCATTGCCGATTTGAACTGAGCGACCAGGTCTACTGAAGGAGCGGCCTCTTGATATTGAACACACATAGCATTAACCCTCTTATTGTTGTGACTCACAGGCACTGGAATGCATTATTAACAATCAACCGAAGTTTTCTATTCGATTTTAGAAAATTGAGCCTTCACTAAAACCGAAAGATGAACTGAACAACAAACATATTTGAATTTGCTTCACAGCTGCCCTCGCCCCCCTATTCCAAAGCGTTTGCATACCTATAGGGCTTGCTTGTCGCCTGGTTGATTAGTTGGTGTTTACTGAATAATTGGCTAATACTTTGCTAACAATAAAAGTGATTACCACGAGGTGAGATTCCCATGGTCGACCGATTGCAGGACATGCGGCTGTTTCGCCTTATCGTTCAGACAGGTTCACTTTCAACGGCAGGGCGGCAAATGGGCCTTTCGCCAGCGGCCATGAGTGGCCGACTCAAGGCGATGGAGGAGTTCTATGGCGTGCGTTTGCTCAAGCGCAACACCCGAAGCTTGAGCCCTACTGCCGAAGGACAGTTGTTGTTTGAAAACGCCCAGAAAATTCTCGAAGAGGTCGACACCCTCGACAGCATCATCAAAAACGGCCACGGCGATATGCTGGGCACTATTGGCCTGACATGCCCTACTGATCTGGGTCGCCAGTGGATCAGCCAATTGGTCGATAGCTTCATCAGTGAAAATCCGCATATCCGTATTCGCCTGTTTCTCACCGACCGCGTACTGGACTTTGTCGACTCGGGCTCAGACATCGCCATCAGGTTTGGCGACCTTCCGGACAGCACACTTATCGCTCGCTCCCTTGGCGAGGACCGACACATTGTTTGCTGTTCAGCGCAGTACCTTGAGCAACATGGCGCACCGCTCAGCCCAGAAGATCTGCAGCATCACAACTGCCTGGTACACCTGAGTGCCGATTTCACACTGGATCGATGGAAGTTCATGAACAAAGGCGTGCCAACGACCATTCAAGTCAAGGGCAACCGACTGGCCAATGATGGGTTCACCTTGCGTCAATGGGGCGTTCAAGGTTTGGGAATCATCTGGAAGTCGGTCTGGGAGGTGGCGGACGACATACAGGCCAAACGGTTGATTCCATTGCTTGAAGACTATCAATGTCCAGGCACCGGGTTTCATCTACTGACCGAAGGGGGGAAAAAGCTGCCATTACGCGTCAAAATCTTCGTCGACTTTGCCGTGCAATACTTCAAAAAGCTCAATACGCCATCGCGATGCATTCTGCCCCCACCTCAAGCCTGAGCGAAGACACAGCCGACACCACTGGTATGCCCCCTACAAAAGACAGCACACCCTCAGTTCCCACACACCCAGGAAGGCTGCATTGGGCAGGCCTGTTGAGGACACGTGCAGCGTAAGGAGCTCGCGTGTCTGATCGTTGTGCCGTGAGCCTTCACTGGCCACTCATAAGTAATCGCCCGGCAGCCAGCCGCCGAAGGCTGTGGGGCCTGCCCAGCCATGCTCTTAAATATGAGCAATACAACTACGCATGTTTGTTGCCCCTCATTTCCTCGACCCCGCGATTGGCCAACTGGTCAGCACGCTCATTGCCATGATGTCCAATGTGCCCGCGCACCCATTGCCACTTCACGGTGTGGCGATTGACTTGTTCGTCCAGCTGCTTCCACAGGTCGGCATTTTTCACCGGCTCTTTGGCAGCGGTTTTCCACCCGCGCTTCTTCCAGTTGACCATCCACTCGGTGATGCCTTTCATCACGTACTGTGAGTCGGTGACCAGCAAGACTTCGCAGGGGCGCTTGAGCTCTTCAAGCCCACGAATGGCCGCCATTAACTCCATGCGATTGTTGGTGGTGTCGGGCTCGCCGCCCCAGAGTTCTTTTTCAACGCCTTGATAGACCAGCAAAGCCCCCCAGCCACCCGGGCCAGGGTTACCCTTGCAGGCACCATCGGTGAACATTTCTACGCAATCGCTCATTGCCAACTATCCAGAAAGAACTGCCTCGGCCTGCCTATCAAGTCGTGATGGCAGCACCTGGGGCCGGGTGAACCCGACCCGGCATTTTAAATTAGGGTTCAATATCAGGTCGATTGACCTTGGCCATCTGCAGAGGGATCAGTTTGCCTTTTGGCTCTCGACGCAGTGGCTGGACGGGCCGCAAACCCACCACCATTTTGCGGGCGACCAATACATAGAAGCCACCACCGGCCAATTGCCAGCTACCGGCCTTGCGCTCCCAACCAGACAAACGACCTTGCCACGCCTTGGAAGCAAGCGGCGGACGATAGCATCCGAAGCGGCGTTTCTCCAGCGCAAAGCCCAGCAGATTCAGCCAGTCGGCAACCCGCGACGGGGAAATGCACCGTGCCTTGCGCAGGGCATCCTTGGCAAAAACATGCCGCAGCCCCCAACTGCTCCAGGGGTTGATCCCCACAATCAACAAATGCCCGCCGGGGCGGACACTGCTGGCGGCTTCACGCAGCAGACCGTGAGGTGACAGACAAAAATCCAGACCGTGCTGCAACACCACCACATCGGCCGCGTGCTCGCATAAAGGCCAGGATTGCTCTTCACAAATGATTTCGACACCTGGCAAAGGCGCGCCCAGCCGCACATTGCGCTGCACTTGCGGGGCCTTGGGCGGCGTGTCGGCACCCGGACCGTAATGCACCAGGTAGCCACCGAAATAGCGTCCGAGTTCGTCCTCAAGCACACGCTGCTCATCTTCCAGCAGCAACTGGCCAAGGGGACCAGACAGCCATTCGCGGGCCGAACTGATCAGTGCCAGCCACTCAGGGTCCGCCTGAGCCAATGGTTTATCGGTCATTGTTCCTCCACCTCGCCATCCACCGGTTACGCCTCTTCGTTCGGCTGGCGCTGCAACGCGGCTCGCATTGCAACACCAACAGCCCCTAAGATGCGCCATTGTCTCGCACTTGGGAATTGCACCATGTTACAGATCGACGCCCTGCCCGCCTTCAGCGACAACTACATATGGTTGTTACAGGATACGACCCAAAAACGCTGCGCCGTGGTCGATCCGGGTGACGCCGCCCCGGTTCTGAACTGGCTCAAGCACCATCCCGAGTGGGTACTCAGCGATATTCTGGTCACCCACCATCACCATGACCATGTGGGTGGCGTTGAGCAATTACACACCACCACAGGCGCTAAAGTCTGGGGGCCGGCGCTGGAAAACATTCCCGCGCGACAAGTGCCACTTAACGATAACGATGTGATCAACGTACTGGGAATTGAATTCAAAGTATTTCTGGTACCTGGGCATACCTTGGGTCATATCGCTTATTACCACGCTGATGTTTCAAAGCCACTATTGTTCAGCGGCGATACGCTGTTCGCGGCTGGTTGCGGCCGGTTATTTGAAGGCACTCCTGAACAAATGCATCACTCTTTAAGTCGGCTGGCAGCCTTGGCAGGGCACACTGAGGTGTATTGCACTCACGAATACACACAAAGCAACTTGCGCTTTGCCCAAGCGGTAGAGCCGAATAACCCGGATATTGCCGACCGAGTTGCACAAGTTGCGGCCTGGCGTGATGCAGGCAAAATCAGTTTGCCATCAAGTATTGCGCTTGAATTGCGCACTAATCCGTTTCTGCGGGTTAACGAAATATCTGTTAAAGAAAAAGCTGACGAATGGAACAAGCGTGACAATGACTCGCCCAGCGCGGTCTTTGCCAGCTTGCGTAGCTGGAAAGACAAGTTTTAATCAGCGTCGCGGTTGCCATTTAAATTCTGAATGGTTGACCGCGCCCCACCTGCTTTCTAGAATCGCCCGACATTTTTGCCCGAAACTATCTTTAACCAATGTCGTCATTTAAATCTAACTCCATCAGTTCAGACGCATTGACGCGCTTGGCTAAAGCGATCGCGGTGGTTGTGTCCGCCACTTTGGCGGGATGCCAAAGCTTCGATCATTCGACCCAAACGGTCGATCGGCCCACTCTCAAACTGACCAAACGCATTCCTCAAGAGCCGCTCTGGCTCAAGGAAAAGCCGGGGCCTGTTGCCCCCAAAGACGTCTGGGAACGCATGCGCCAGGGCTTCCAGCTACAAGAAGGCCTGGGCGTCAACCCGCGTATCGAACAACAGCGTTTGTGGTTTGCCAGCAACCCGTCTTTTCTTGAAGGCGCCGGCGAACGCGGCAGCTTGTACATTCATTACATCGTCGAGCGCCTTGAAGAACGCAACATGCCACTCGAACTGGCTTTATTGCCTGTAATCGAAAGCTCTTACAACCCGATGGCGTACTCCCACGCCAATGCGGTGGGGCTTTGGCAGTTCATCCCGTCGACGGGCCGTTATTTCAATCTGCGCCAAACCCGCGCCTACGATGGCCGACGCGACATTACCGCCTCGACCCTCGCGGCCATGAACTACCTGACGCGCCTGCATGACATGTTCAACGGTGACTGGCTGCTGGCACTGGCCGCTTATAACGCAGGTGAAGGCACGGTCAGCCGGGCGATTGAACGCAACGAAAAACTCGGCTTGCCGACCGACTACTGGAACCTGCCTTTGCCGCAGGAAACCAAAGACTATGTGCCCAAGCTACTGGCCCTGTCGCAGGTGGTGCTGACCCCTGAAGCCTATGGCATTAATCTCAACCCGATTGCCAACGAACCGTACTTCGAGATGGTCGAGATCAAGCAGTCCATGGACCTGTCCCGCGTGGCAGCCCTGGCCGAGATCGACGAAGACGAAATGTTTCAGTTGAACCCCGCCTACAAGCAGCGCGCCACCACTGATGGCCCGCAACACTTGCTGGTGCCAACGTCCAAAGCCCAGTTGTTGACCGCCAGCCTGTCAAATCTCAAGCCTGAAGAGCTGGTGAGCCTGCGCCCCAAAAAGGCCGTTTTCGACACAGTCGCCAGCAACCCGCCGGCCCGGCCAACCCGCCAATACCGGGTTAAACGCGGCGACAACCTGACACTGATCGCCAAAGCCAACAAAGTTAATGTCAAAGATCTGCAGCGCTGGAACAAACTTAGCGGGCATAACCTGAAGGCTGGCCAAACGCTGGTCATGCAGGACACCCGCAGGCCTGCTGCTAAAAAAGCCACAACTTACACGGTTAAAAAAGGCGACTCTTTATACATTGTTGCCAAGCGTTTCAATGTTGAAATGCAGCACCTTAAGCGCTGGAATCCAAATTCAGCCAAGGCCCTCAAGCCCGGTCAAGTCCTTACGGTCTACAAGCCGCACTGATTCGGTTCGCACGTTCATGCGGGCAAGCATACTCCTACTAAATTGCAGGAAGTTGCTTGCCCGCAGTGCTTTCCGGCGTGGCCTTTTTCCTACAGATACAAGCTGTTACTGTACGGAAACCTTCAGCCCAATGCCCGGATCGAATACCTGACTTAATGCGTCCCCTTCTGTTAGTTCTTATCAATCTGGCCTTGAGCTTTCCGGCGAGTGCGACCCTGAGTGAAAGCCACGGTTATGCACAGTTCGGTACTCTCAAATACCCGGCAACGTTTACTCATTACGATTGGGTAAATCCCGACGCGCCTAAAGGCGGGACGTTGCGGGTCATGGCATTTGGCACGTTTGACACGCTTAACCCTTATTCCTTCAAGGGCACCAGCCCGGTTTCGACTGCAAACTTCTTGCAATACGGGGTCAACGAACTCAACGAGACATTAATGGTCGGTACTGGCCAATATGCCCCGTCCGGTGACGAACCTACGTCCAGTTATGGCTTGATTGCACAATCAGTCGAATACAACGAAGACCGCAGTTGGGTGGTGTTTAACCTGCGACCCGAAGCACGTTTTCATGATGGCAAACCCATCACCGCCTACGACGTAGCGTTTTCTTACAACTTGCTGCTAAAAGAAGGCCATCCTCAATACCGGACCAACCTTCAAGAAGTTCAGCGCGTCGATATTTTGGGCCCCAAGCGCATCCGTTTTGTTTTTAAACGTGCGGGCAACCCGTTATTGATTCTGCGGCTGGGTGAATTGCCGGTTCTGCCACAGCATTACTGGGCGAAACGCGACTTTAAAGCGACAACGTTCGAGCCACCGCTGGGCAGCGGGCCTTATCGCATCACCAAGGTGACCCCAGGCCGGCAGTTAGTGTTTGAACATGTCAAAAACTGGTGGGGCGCCAACCTGCCGGTCAATCGCGGCAAATACAATTTCGACCGGGTCGAAGTGGAGTTTTACCGTGACAGCAACGTTGCCTTCGAAGCGTTCAAGGCGGGCGAATTCGACATTTATATCGAACACCAGGCCAAGAACTGGGCCAATGCCTACCGGTTTCCGGCAGTACGCCGTGGCGATGTGATCAAGGCTGAAATCACCCATCAGATCCCGACCCAGACACAAGGCCTGTTTATGAACAGCCGCCGCAGTACCTTCGCGCAAGCTAAAGTTCGCGAAGCACTGGGGCAAATGTTCGACTTCGAATGGACCAACCGCGCCTTATTCAATAGCTCATATCAACGGGCCGAAAGCTACTACCCCAACAGTGAGTTCTCGGCCAGCGGCATCCCACAGGGCCATGAATGGCTGATGCTCTCCCCTTGGCGCAGCCAGCTGCTACCCGAGCTGTTCAGCCAGGCCTTCAGCCTGCCGAAAACTGATGGCCGCGGCATCCCCCGCGAGACCATGCGCCATGCTCTGGATTTGTTGGCCCAAGGTGGCTGGAAATTGTCCGGGCAACGCTTGCTCAATAGCGAAGGCAAACCGCTGACGTTCGAGATATTGCTGGTCAATCCGAACCTCGAACGCATTTTGCAACCTTATGTCGAGAACCTCGCCAGCATCGGTATCGAAGCGCGGCTGCGCACTGTCGACCGCGCGCAATACAAACAGCGGCTGGACCAATTCGATTTCGACATGATCCTGATGACCCTCGATCAGACCTTGAGCCCAGGGCTTGAACAGTGGCAGTACTTTCACTCCAGCCAGGCCAACGTCAAGGGCAGCAAGAACTATGCAGGGGTTGCCAGCCCGGTCGTCGATCAATTGCTGGAAAAACTCCTGGCCGCACAGAACCGCGAAGAACAACTGGCTGCTGGCCGGGCGCTGGATCGCGTTTTACTCTGGCAGCACTACATGATTCCCAACTGGTATCTGAACTATCACCGCCTGGCGTACCGCAACCGGTTCGCCTTTGTGACGACGCCGCCTTACACGCTGGGCCTTAGCGCATGGTGGCTCAAGCCTACGGAGAAAACCCGATGATGCCTTTGCGTACCTGGCTAAAACCGCTGGCCGGCCTGTTGCTGGCCAGTGCGACCTGTGCGGCATTGGCCGCTCCACAACATGCATTGACGCTTTACGATGAGCCGCCGAAATACCCGGCTAACTTCAAACATGTCGATTACGTGAACCCGGATGCTCCCAAGGGCGGCACCTTTCGCAAATCAACCACCGGCAGCTTTGACAGCCTCAACCCGTTTATCAACAAGGGCGTACCGGCCGAAGGGATTGAAATGACCTTCGACACCCTGACCCGCCAGACGCTGGACGAACCGTTTACCTCCTACGGTTTAATCGCGCAAAAGATGGAAAAGGCGCCGGATAACAGCTGGGTACGGTTTTACCTGCGCCCAGAAGCCAAGTTCAACGATGGTCACCCGATCCGCGCCGAAGACGTGGTGTTTACCTTCGACACACTGATGAAAAACGGCTCGCCGCTGTACAAGGGCTATTACAGCGATGTCGACCAGGCCATTGCCGAAAACCCGTTGCAGGTGAAGTTCACCTTCAAGCACAACAAAAACCGCGAACTGCCGTTGATTTTGGGACAACTGCCCGTCCTGCCCAAGCATTGGTGGGAAACCCGAGACTTCGGTAAAGGCAACCTTGAAATCCCTGTCGGCAGCGGCCCCTACACCATTACCGATATCAAACCCGGGCGTTCCATCCGCTACGAGCGCAACAAGGATTACTGGGGTAAAGACCTGCCAATCAACAAGGGCCTGTACAACTTCGATGCGATTACCGTGGACTACTTCCGCGACAACAGCGTGGCATTCGAAGCCCTCAAGGCCGGGCAGTTTGATTACTGGTTCGAGATCAGCGCCAAGAACTGGGCGAGTGCCTACAACGCGCCAGCCTTCACCCAGGGCCGCTTGAAAAAAGAAGAGATTCGCAACCATAACCCGACCGGCATGCAGGGGTTTATCTTCAACCTGCGCAAACCTATGTTTCAGGATGTACGGGTACGCGAGGCCCTGAGCCTGCTGTTTGACTTCGAATGGGCCAACAAGCAATTGTTCAGCGGCGCCTATTCACGTACCGGCAGTTATTTTGAGAACTCGGAAATGGCCGCCAAGGAGCTTCCGAGCGCAGAAGAGCTGGCTATTTTAGAACCCTTGCGCGGCCAGATACCGGACAAGGTCTTCACCGAGGTCTTCAAACCCAACGTCACCGACGCCAGCGGCATGATTCGCGACCAACAGCGCCGCGCCTATCAACTGCTGCAAGACGCTGGCTGGCGTATCGTCGATGACAAGATGGTCGACGCCCAAGGCAAGCCGGTAAAAATTGAGTTCTTGTTGGCGCAATCGGAGTTCGAGCGCATTCTGCTGCCTTACAAGCGCAACCTGAGTGATCTGGGTATCGACCTGCAAATTCGTCGGGTCGACACCTCGCAATACCTCAATCGCTTGCGTTCACGGGACTTCGACATGATTGTCGGCAGCTTCCCGCAGTCCAACTCGCCGGGCAGTGAGCAGCGTGAATACTGGGAATCGTCGAGCTACGACAAACCCGGTAGCCGTAATTTTATTGGCCTTAAAGACCCGGCCATCGATCAACTGACCGAAGACCTGATCCATGCCGATTCCCGGCAAAGCCTGATCAACCACGCCCGGGCGCTGGACCGCGTGTTGCAATGGGGCTACTACGTCATCCCCAACTGGCACATCAAAACCTGGCGCGTCGCGTACTCGCACAACATTGGCCACCCGGCGGTGACCCCGCTGTATGACATCGGCACCGAGACGTGGTGGGCAAAACCTGATGCAGCACCCGTAACCCCGACCAAACCCACAAGCGAAAGCCTGGAGCCGTAAATGCTGGCGTATATATTCAGGCGACTGCTGCTAATTATTCCGACGCTGTTCGGCATTCTGCTGATTAACTTCGTCATTATTCAGGCCGCCCCCGGCGGCCCGGTTGACCAGATGATCGCCAAGCTTGAAGGCTTCGACGGAGCAACCAGCCGTATCGCCGGAGGCGGCTCGGAAGTCTCGGTGGCTGGCTCCAGCTACCGGGGCGCGCAAGGCCTGGACCCGGCGCTGATTGAAGAAATCGAGAAGATGTACGGTTTCGACAAGTCAGCGCCTGAACGCCTGTGGATCATGATCAAGAACTACGCCCAACTGGATTTCGGTGAGAGTTTTTTCCGGGACGCCAAGGTCATCGACCTGATCAAAGAAAAAATGCCGGTGTCCATTTCGCTGGGGTTGTGGAGCACGCTGATCATGTACCTGGTCTCGATCCCGCTGGGCATCGCCAAGGCCACGCGCCATGGCAGCCACTTTGACGTCTGGACCAGCTCGGCAATCATTGTCGGTTACGCGATTCCGGCCTTTTTGTTTGCCATTCTGCTGATCGTGGTGTTCGCCGGGGGCAGTTATCTGGACTGGTTCCCGTTGCGTGGGCTGACCTCCAACAACTTCGACGAGCTCAGTTTGGGCGGCAAGATCCTCGACTATTTCTGGCACTTGGCGCTGCCCATCACCGCGCTGGTCATCGGTAACTTTGCCACCATGACCTTGCTGACCAAAAACAGCTTTCTGGATGAGATCAACAAACAATACGTGGTCACGGCCAAGGCCAAGGGCTTGACCAATCACCGCGTGCTCTACGGGCACGTGTTTCGCAACGCCATGCTACTGGTGATTGCCGGCTTCCCGTCGGCCTTCATCGGCATCTTCTTTACCGGTTCATTGCTGGTTGAAGTGATCTTCTCGCTGGACGGCCTCGGACTGATGAGCTTTGAAGCTGCGATCAATCGTGATTACCCGGTGGTGTTTGGCACCCTGTTTATCTTCACGCTGGTCGGGCTGGTGGTGAAACTGATCGGCGACCTCTCATACACCCTGGTTGATCCGCGCATCGACTTTGAAAGCCGGGAGCATTGAGATGAAACTGTCCCCTCTCAATCGACGACGTTTCGAACGTTTCAAAGCCAACAAGCGTGGCTGGTGGTCTTTGTGGCTGTTTATCGTGCTGTTTGGGCTGAGCCTGGGCGCTGAACTGATCGCCAATGACAAACCACTGGTGGTCCACTACGACGGCGAATGGTATTTCCCTGCGCTCAAGCGCTACCCGGAAACCGACTTCGGCGGTGAATTCCCGCTCGAGGCCAACTACAAAAGCCCGTATATCCGCGAACTGTTGGCCAAGAAAGACGCCCTGGTGGTGTGGCCACCGATCCCCTACAGCTATCAGAGCATTAACTACGACCTGAAAGTGCCAGCCCCCGCTCCGCCGTCTCTGGAAAACTGGCTGGGCACCGACGACCAGGGGCGCGATGTACTGGCACGAGTGATTTATGGCTTCAGGATTTCAGTGCTGTTCGCCCTGACGTTGACCATTTTGAGCTCGATCATCGGCGTTATCGCAGGTGCGCTTCAGGGGTTTTATGGCGGCTGGGTCGATCTGGCAGGCCAGCGCTTCCTGGAGATCTGGTCCGGGCTGCCGGTGCTGTACCTGCTGATAATTCTGGCGAGTTTTGTGCAGCCCAACTTCTGGTGGCTGCTGGGGATCATGCTGCTGTTCTCATGGATGAGCCTGGTGGATGTGGTGCGCGCCGAATTTTTGCGCGGGCGAAACCTGGAATATGTACGCGCCGCTCGCGCACTCGGCATGCAAGACATGGCCATCATGTACCGGCACATCCTGCCCAACGCCATGGTTTCGACCATGACCTTTATGCCGTTTATTTTGACCGGCGCCATTGGCACGCTCACCGCGCTGGACTTCCTGGGCTTTGGCCTGCCGCCGGGCGCGCCGTCGCTGGGCGAACTGGTCGCGCAGGGCAAATCCAACCTGCAAGCGCCGTGGCTGGGCATCAGCGCCTTTGCGGTGCTGGCCATCATGCTGAGCCTGCTGGTATTTATCGGCGAGTCCGCTCGCGATGCCTTCGATCCGAGGAAATAAGATGACGCAGGACATTCTGATCGAAGTGCGTGATCTCGCCGTTGAGTTTGTCACCGGCGAGCAATCACACCGTGTTGTGCAAGGCATCAATTTCGATATCAAACGCGGCGAAACCCTGGCACTGGTTGGCGAAAGCGGCTCAGGCAAATCGGTGACCGCACACTCCATTCTGCGGCTACTGCCCTACCCCATGGCGCGCCATCCACACGGCAGCATTGAGTATGCCGGGCAAGACCTGCTGCACCTGGATGAGAAAAAGCTGCGGCATATTCGCGGCAACCGCATTGCCATGATTTTTCAGGAGCCCATGACCTCGCTGAACCCGCTGCACAACATTGAAAAACAAATCAATGAAGTGCTGGGCATTCACAAAGGCCTGACCGGCAAAGAGGCCACCCTGCGCACGCTGGAGCTGCTTGAGCTGGTGGGCATCCCTGAGCCGCACAAACGCCTCAAAGCGCTGCCACACGAGCTATCAGGTGGCCAGCGCCAGCGTGTCATGATCGCCATGGCCCTGGCCAATGAACCCGAGCTGTTAATTGCCGACGAACCCACCACCGCACTGGACGTCACCGTTCAGCTGAAAATCCTGGAATTGCTCAAGGAATTACAGGCGCGTCTGGGCATGTCGCTGTTACTGATCAGTCACGATTTGAACCTGGTTCGACGAATTGCGCACAGAGTATGTGTCATGCAGCGCGGTTGCATCGTCGAACAAGCATCGTGTGAGCAATTGTTTCGTTCACCACAGCATCCGTACACCCGGGAACTGCTCAGCGCAGAGCCCAGCGGAGGCCCGGCTGACACGCTTGCCGGGGCGCCGTTGCTGGAAGTCGAGGACCTCAAAGTGTGGTTCCCGATCAAAAAAGGCTTGTTACGCAAGACCGTGGATTACGTCAAAGCGGTCGACGGGATTAACTTCAGCCTGCCTCAGGGGCAGACCCTGGGGATTGTGGGAGAAAGCGGATCAGGAAAATCGACGCTGGGCCTGGCGATTTTGCGCCTGATTGGCAGCGAAGGATTGATCCGTTTTGAAGGCAAACGGTTAGACTGCATGTCACGCCAGGAAGTAAGACCCCTGCGCAGACAAATGCAGGTGGTATTTCAGGACCCGTTCGGCAGTCTCAGCCCACGCATGAGCGTGAGCGAGATCGTCGGGGAAGGTTTGCGCATTCACCGTATGGGCACACCTGAAGAGCAGGAAAAGGCAATTATTGAAGCCTTGCGAGAAGTAGGTCTGGATCCGGAAACCCGGCACCGCTACCCTCACGAGTTTTCTGGCGGGCAACGGCAACGAATCGCCATTGCCCGGGCACTGGTATTAAAACCGGCGTTGATTCTGCTGGACGAGCCAACCTCAGCGTTGGACCGTACAGTACAACGCCAGGTAGTCGAGTTGTTACGCTCGCTGCAAACCAAGTACAACCTGACATATTTGTTTATCAGCCATGACCTGGCGGTAGTCAAAGCGCTGAGCCACCAACTGATGGTGGTCAAGCATGGCCAAGTGGTCGAACAGGGTGATGCGCAAAGTATCTTTGCCTCACCGCAACATCCATATACACAACAGCTGCTGGAAGCCGCCTTTTTGGCACCAGTGGCTGTCGATTAACCTGATAGAGGAACAACACATGGGTTTTCTCGCCGGTAAGCGCGTCCTGATCGTCGGTGTCGCCAGCAAATTGTCCATCGCTTCTGGCATTGCTGCCGCCATGCACCGTGAAGGCGCTGAACTTGCCTTCACTTATCAGAACGAAAAGCTTAAAGGCCGCGTTGAAGAGTTCGCCGCAGGCTGGGGCTCTGGCCCAGAACTGTGCTTCCCTTGCGACGTTGCCAGCGATGAAGAAATCGCCAAGGTTTTCGAAGACCTGAGCAAGAAGTGGGACGGCCTGGACTGCATCGTTCACTCCGTAGGTTTCGCCCCAGGCGACCAACTGGACGGCGACTTCACCGACGCCACCACCCGTGAAGGCTTCCGCATCGCTCACGACATCAGTGCCTACAGCTTCGTGGCCCTGGCCAAAGCCGGTCGCCCACTGATGAAAGGCCGCAATGGCAGCCTGCTGACCCTGTCCTACCTGGGTGCCGAGCGCACCATGCCTAACTACAACGTGATGGGCATGGCCAAAGCCAGCCTGGAAGCCGGTGTACGTTACCTGGCAGGCAGCCTGGGCCCAGAAGGCACTCGCGTTAACTGCGTGTCGGCCGGTCCGATCCGTACCCTGGCCGCTTCGGGCATCAAAAACTTCCGCAAAATGCTGGCAGCCAACGAAGCCCAAACCCCGCTGCGCCGTAACGTAACCATCGAAGAAGTCGGCAACGCCGGCGCCTTCCTGTGTTCCGACCTGGCCTCGGGCATCAGCGGCGAAATCATGTATGTAGACGGCGGCTTCAACACCACCGCTATGGGCAGCCTCGAAGAGTAATTGCTTCGGCGCAACCGCCAATAAAAACGCCCGGTGCAGAGTCTGCATCGGGCGTTTTCGTTTGGGCCTAAGGCTCGATTGTAAGCGTGTACCCAATACACCTTACGCGCACAGGTTAGTGAGCGTTGAACCAGCTGGGGTGCAGCATGGGGAAATGCGCCTTCAACCAACCCACGAATGCTTCCACCTGAGGTGCAAGATGCGTTCTGCTGGGGTATAGCACGCAAACCAGACGCGGCTCTGGACGAAACGCGCTGAGCACTTCAACCAGTTGCCCGCTTGCGAGGAATGTCGCAACAGTAATTCCAGGCGCCTGGACAATGCCGAAACCTGCAACACCGCATTGAACGTAGGCATTTGACTCATTTACGGTGATACCACCATGGGGCATATGTGGACGGTCTTGGCCGTCGACCGAGAAGTGCCACGGCAGCGGCCTGTTATTTTGACCCGACAGGAAGCTGACACAGCGGTGGGCCTCTAGATCTTGTGGGGTTTCGGGTGCTGCGCAGGCTTGGAGATAATCAGCAGACGCACAGGTCACCATAGTGGCGGTGCCAATTGCTCTGGCCACCATGCTTGAATCCGGCAGGTCGCCAATTCTCACTACACAATCGATGCCTTCTGCTACGAGATCTACCGTACGGTCGCTCACACCCAGTGCAAGCTCGATTTCGGGAAACGCTTGCGTGAATTCCTTAAGGCTTTCAATAAAGGTGTATTGGGAAAATGCACTGGGAATGTCAATTCGCAGCCGTCCCCGTAACGTCGATCCACTGCGGTCGAACATGGACGTGGTTTCTGCGATGGTCGCCAAAATCTCTTTGACACGCTCGTAAAACCGCTCGCCCTCAGCGGTCAATTTTACTTTTCGTGTAGTGCGCTGGAACAGGCGGACACCTAGCGAAGCTTCCAAATCCTGAATAGTGCGTGTGACGTGCGGGCGTCCGACCTGCATTGCCTCTGCAACTTTGGTGAAGCTCCCTAACTCCGCCAGCTTGGCGAAGACCTGCATCGACTGTAGAAGCTCCATAGTTTTCTTCTCGGGCAGCGTACTAAATGGATGATTATTGCTTATTAGGATAACAATCTTGTTGATTTCTGCACATTTATCTAGAGCCGTTGAACATCAACAATGTCCTCAGCGAAAAGGGGGAGTTTTTCCTCCTGCGAACCTCAAAACTGCTGGAGACAAAACATGAAAGCATGGCTTCTGAAAGATTTCGGCCTGGAAAATTTGGTGCAGGGCGAAACGCAAACTCCCGTGCCCAAAGCAGGTGAACTGCTGGTTAAAGTGGGGGCTGTATCACTCAATTTCCGGGACAAGGCCATCGTTGATGGGATCTATGAACCGCACATGGTGCCCAAACCGCTGATCCCCGTCAGCGATGCAGCGGGGACTGTCGTGGCAGTGGGTGACGGTGTCAGCCGCTTTGCTATCGGAGATCGGGTTAATTCACACCTCTACTCACGTTGGCTGGACGGCATGCCAGGGCCAGATGAGCCCAACTATTGCTTTGGCTCGCCATTGCCTGGTGGCCTGGCGCAATACATGATCATCCATGAAGACAGCGCGGTACGTGCCCCGGACAACATGACAGATGAAGAAGCAGCAACCCTCCCAATTGCGGCTCTGACAGCGTGGTATGCGCTCGTTGATTTTGGCCAGATTGAGCCCGGCCAAACCGTTTTGGTTCAGGGAACTGGAGGTGTATCTGTGTTTGCAGCACAAATCGCTACGGCTTTAGGGGCCAAGGTTATCGTCACCTCCAGCCGTGATGCCAATCTGGAGGCCGTCAAAAAACTGGGAGCTGTTGCTGGCGTGAACTATCGCACTACCCCTGAGTGGGCAGAGGAAGTTCTAAAACTCACTGATGGCAAGGGGGTGGATCTGCTGCTGGATGTGGCAGGCGGTGATGGAATCAATCAATCCATTGCTGCAACAAAGGTAGGCGGACGTATTGCACAGATCGGCTTTTTGACAGGCCAGACCTCCGGCCTGAACCTCATGCCTATGATTTTTCGACAAACAACGATACGCGGCATCGCCGTTGCTCCACGCTCGTCATTTGACCGAATGAACGATTTCTTGAATAAGCACAAGATTCGCCCAGTCATCGACCACGTGTATCCATTCGATCAAGCCCGCGCAGCATACGAACATTTGGCCAGAGGCCCCTTTGGCAAGGTAGTCATCAAGGTCGCGTAATCGGTAAGGTCCGCATCGCAGCCTTCGTGCCTCGTCAGCGACTACAAGCCGTGCCCATAAAAAATGGCCGCTCAGTGAGCGGCCATTTTTAGTGAAGCGATGCTGAGGGCTTAGTAGCGCTCAACCTTGGCTTCGTTTTCCAACTGCTTGCGGTAGGCAGCAAAGTCTTGCTGACCCACACGTGACGCCAGGAAGCGACGGTAAGAGGCTTTCTCTTCGTCGGTTGGCTTCGCATCATCGTTTACGCCATTGAGGCGCAATACGACAACGGTGCCATCAGCCAAGCTAACGGTGCTAAAGGTCGGCTTGTCCTTGGCTGCCGGCTTAGGCATGCGGAAGACCGCTTGCAGCACGACAGGATCAATACCGTCCTGACCACGGGTGACGGCTTCATCAACTTTCCACGACTGGCCAGCAACCGGCTGGTTCAACGCCAGCTTGCCATCGCGCAGATCTTTGATGATGCCTTCAGCCTTGGCTTTAGCAGCGCCAGCGGCCTGCTCTTTGACCAGATGCGCATGAATGCTCGAGGCAACGGCTTCCAGAGGCAGTTGCTCTGGCTTACGGTGCTCTTTAACACGCAGAACCACAACGGTCTCAGGGTCAAGCTCAAGTGCGGTGCTGTTCGCGCCTTCATCCATCACTTCGGTGCTGAATGCGGCTTGAACCACAGCGCGGTTGGCAGCGATGCCTTCGCCACCCTCACGACCAAACGGTGCCGAGGTGTGAACGGTCAGGTTCAGCTCTTGCGCCGGCTGGGCCAGATCGGATGCTTCGAAAGCCGAGTCTTCCAGTTGCTTGGTTGCATCGACGAAGCGACGCTCAACCTGCTGGGTTTTAAGATCACGGGTCAGTTTGTCTTTCAAGCTGGCAAAGCTCGGCACTTCTGGTGCCTCAACGCCCAACAGCTTGATCAAGTGGTAACCAAAGCTGGTACGCACCGGCTCCGATACCTGATCTTTTTTCAACGCATAGACAGCCGTCTCAAAGGTTGGGTCGTAGACACCCGGGCCTGCAAAGCCAAGGTCACCACCGTTGGCAGCCGAACCTGGGTCTTGGGAGAACTCTTTGGCCAGTGCTTCGAAGCTTTCGCCTTTGGCCAAGCGCTGTTGAATGTCTTCAATTTTGGCTTTGGCTTGCGCGTCGCTGACCTTGTCGTTGACTTCAATCAGGATGTGCGCAGCGCGGCGCTGTTCAGCCAGGTTGGCGATTTCTTTCTGATAAAGCGCTTGCAGCTCATCATCTTTGACTGCCACCTGGTCGAAGAAGGCGGACTTCTTCAATTCGATGTAATCAATCACCACCTGATCAGGGGTCATGAACTCTTTGGCGTGCTCGTCGTAGTAAGCCTTGACCTCGTCATCGCTGACCTTCACCGCAGCTGGATCAGCCTTGATGTTCAGGGTGGCGAAATCACGGGTTTGCTTCTCAAGACGGGCAAACGCGTTCACTTCTTCGTCGGTCACGAAACCGCTGCCTGCCAAACCGGCACGCAACTGACCAATCAGCATTTCCTGACCTAGCATTTCGCGAAATTGCAGACGGCCGTAACCCAGTTGACGAATCACCTGGTCGAAACGTTCAGGGCTGAACTGGCCATTGTCCTGGAACTCTGGTGTTTGCAGGATAACCTGGTCCAAAGCCGCTTCCGAGAAGGAGAACTTGGCCTGGTTGGCGCCTTGCAGCAACAGCTTGCGGTCGATCAACCCTTTAAGGGCTGCATCGTGCAGCATTTTTTCGTCCAGCAATGCAGGGTCAAAATCCTTGCCCAGTTGTTGCATTAACTGACGACGTTGCATGTCGACAGCCTGGCTGAGCTCAACCTGGGTGATTTCTTCACCGTTTACTTTGGCCGCATCCTTGCTGTGAGAGGTGGCTTGAAAAATCGCATCGAAACCGGTCAACGCCATCAACGCGACGATGACACCGATGATGGTCTTGGCAATCCAGCCTTGTGAATTGTCCCTGATATTTTGCAGCATGCTTCCCCCAGAAACGGTCTTGCACAATGAGCAACCGTGGAGCGTGGGTAGAGTCCGGATAGAAGAAAGGCGCATCCGAGGATGCGCCTTCTCGTAACTGGCGGAGCGGACCGGGCTCGAACCCGCGACCCTCGGCGTAACACGTCAACATAACCATCGACGGTACAACCGCTCCGCTGCCAAGCCTGGCGTGCGCCTGACCCGGTTGGGTAAAAAGTGTTACAGAAACTTAGTTAACCGCTTCTTTCAGCGCTTTACCGGCTTTGAAGCCTGGTTTTTTAGCGGCAGGAATTTCCAGCGTTTTACCAGTCTGTGGGTTACGACCTGTGCGAGCAGGGCGATCGGTCACAGAGAAAGTACCGAAACCAACCAGTACCACAGAGTCGCCGGCCTTAAGAGCGCCAGTGACGGATTCGATTACTGCGTCCAGCGCACGGCCAGCGGCAGCTTTCGGGATATCAGCAGATGCAGCGATAGCATCAATCAGTTCCGACTTGTTCACTCTAAGTCCCCTTATATCTGTCTGAGTATGTTTCTAAAGTTTTTTGGTAAAGCTAAACGTTTGCCTGAGTATTACGGACACTTATAGAGCCGCTTTATAACAAGGGCTCTATACAGCGTCAAGAAAGCCCCTCAGGCAAATTCGTATTAATGCGTGCTAATTCTTTCCTTAGAGTCAGACTCGCGCTTCTCATCCTTGGCAACAATCTCAGGAGCCACATCTGGCAAGGGCTCCGGGGCGTATTGCAGCGCAATTTGCAGGACCTCGTCAATCCATTTAACCGGTTTAATCTGAAGATCCTGCTTGATGTTGTCAGGAATTTCCTTCAGATCGCGGACATTCTCTTCAGGAATAATGACCGTTTTGATTCCACCGCGATGGGCTGCCAGGAGTTTTTCCTTAAGACCGCCGATGGCCAGTACCTGACCACGCAGAGTAATTTCACCGGTCATTGCAACATCAGCTCGCACAGGAATCAGCGTAAGTGCCGACACCAGTGCAGTGCACATTCCTACACCTGCGCTAGGACCATCTTTAGGCGTGGCGCCTTCGGGCATGTGTATGTGGATGTCACGTTTCTCGTGGAAATCCAATGGGATACCGAGGCTCTTGGCGCGACTGCGAACCACCGTCAACGCTGCGGTAATGGACTCAACCATCACATCACCCAGCGAACCGGTCTTGATCAACTGGCCTTTGCCAGGCACGACAGCCGACTCAATGGTGAGCAATTCGCCCCCCACTTGCGTCCAGGCCAGACCCGTCACTTGACCGATTTGATCTTCCTGTTCTGCCAAGCCATAGCTGAATTTTCTTACACCGAGGAAGTGCTCCAACAGCTCCGGCGTCACGGTGACGGCAAAGCGTTTTTCCAGTGCATGTTCCTTCACGGCCTTGCGGCAGATCTTCGCAATTTGACGCTCAAGGCCCCGCACACCGGCTTCACGGGTGTAATAACGGATGATGTCGCGGATGGCCGCGTTATCGAAAGCCAGCTCGCCTTTCTTCAAACCATTCGCTTCAATTTGTTTCGGAGCGAGGTATTTGACCGCGATGTTGATCTTTTCGTCTTCGGTGTAGCCCGGCAGGCGAATCACTTCCATCCGGTCCAGCAAGGCTGGCGGAATGTTCATGGAGTTCGAGGTGCACAGGAACATGACGTCGGACAGGTCGTAATCGACCTCAAGGTAATGGTCGTTGAAGTTGTGGTTTTGCTCCGGGTCCAGCACCTCAAGCAGGGCCGACGCCGGGTCGCCACGCATGTCACTGCCCATTTTGTCGATTTCATCGAGCAGGAACAGTGGGTTGCGCACCCCAACCTTGGTCATTTTTTGAAT
Source organism: Pseudomonas helleri (assembly GCF_045830615.1). NCBI lineage: Bacteria > Pseudomonadati > Pseudomonadota > Gammaproteobacteria > Pseudomonadales > Pseudomonadaceae > Pseudomonas > Pseudomonas helleri. Next base: position 3,828,250 of record NZ_CP174501.1, read on the forward strand.
CAATCGGCCCGGCATGGAACCGATGTAAGTCCGGCGGTGACCGCGGATTTCAGCTTCATCACGCACGCCACCCAAGGCCATGCGTACAAACTTGCGGTTTGTCGCGTGGGCAATGGACTCTGCCAGCGAGGTTTTACCCACGCCAGGCGGCCCTACCAGGCACAGCACAGGACCGCGAATTTTCTTCACGCGCTTTTGCACGGCGAGGTATTCGAGGATCCGCTCTTTGACTTCTTCCAGGCCGTAGTGGTCGGCATCCAGAATGTCTTCAGCGCGCTTGAGATCCAGACGCACTTTGCTTTGAGCCTTCCAAGGCACCTGCACCAGCCAGTCGATGTAGGAGCGCACGACGGTCGCTTCTGCCGACATTGGCGACATTTGCTTGAGCTTGTTCAGCTCAGCCTGGGCCTTGGTCATCGCATCTTTGGGCAAGCCCGCTTCATCAATGCGTTTTTTCAGCTCTTCGATTTCATTGTGACCTTCGTCACCGTCACCCAGCTCTTTCTGAATGGCTTTCATTTGCTCATTCAGGTAGTACTCGCGCTGGCTGCGCTCCATCTGCTTTTTGACACGGCCACGAATGCGCTTTTCAACTTGCAGCAAGTCGATCTCGGCATCCAGCAACGCCAGCACATGCTCAACCCGGTCTTGCAGGTTGATGATTTCGAGGATTTCCTGCTTTTGCTCGATTTTGAGGGCCATGTGGGCAGACATGGTGTCTACCAGACGGCTCGGCTCATCAATGCTGTTGAGCGAAGACAGCACCTCGGCCGGGACTTTTTTACCCAGCTGTACGTACTGTTCGAATTGCGAGAGCAAGCTGCGTACGAAGACTTCGGACTCACGCTCTGCTACGGCCACTTCGTCAATCAGCGAGACTTCGGCGCTCAGGTAGCCATCTGCCTGGCCGAAGTGCTCCACAGCGCCACGCTGCTCGCCCTCAACCAGTACTTTAACGGTACCGTCCGGCAGCTTGAGCAGTTGCAGGACCGTTGCAATCGTACCTACACGATAGAGCGCGTCTTCGCCCGGATCATCGTCTGCAGGATTTTTCTGAGCCAACAGCAGAATCTGCTTGTCGCCCGTCATCGCAGCCTCAAGGGCCTCGATTGATTTCTCACGTCCCACGAACAGTGGGATAACCATGTGCGGATAAACAACGACATCGCGCAATGGCAGGAGAGGCAATTCGATGGTTGTCTTCATGATTTCGCCTCTACGGCGGCCATAAGGCCGTAATCAGGTGGAAGTAAGCTTGAAGCCAAGATGGGGGCTGTCTCGAAAAAAAACAAGCACTGAGCGACAGGAAAAACAAAGGGGCCCGAAGGCCCCTTCTTTAACACGCAATATGTCATACGCAGCAATACATTTACGCGTCAGGTGCAGCCTTGGCAGCCACTTCGTTGCTTTCGTAAATAAACAACGGTTGGGACTTACCTTCTATAACGCTTTCGTCGATCACCACTTTACTCACCTCGGACTGCGAGGGGATTTCATACATGGTATCGAGCAGTACGCTTTCGAGAATCGAACGCAGACCACGAGCACCGGTCTTGCGCTCAAGGGCGCGCTTGGCCACTGCTTTCAGTGCGTCTGCACGGAACTCAAGGTCAACGCCTTCCATCTCGAACAACTTGCCGTATTGCTTGGTCAGCGCGTTCTTGGGCTCAGTCAGAATCTGGATCAGTGCTGCTTCATCCAGTTCGTCCAGGGTAGCCAGAACAGGCAAACGGCCGACAAATTCCGGGATCAGACCGAACTTGACCAGATCATCAGGTTCGACTTCACGCAGCGATTCGCCAACTTTCTTGCCCTCTTCCTTGCTGCGAACTTCGGCACTGAAGCCAATGCCGCCGCGAGTCGAGCGCGCCTGCACAACCTTTTCAAGGCCCGAGAATGCGCCGCCGCAGATGAACAGAATGTTGCGGGTATCAACCTGCAAGAACTCTTGCTGCGGGTGCTTGCGACCACCTTGAGGCGGTACGGAAGCCACGGTGCCTTCGATCAGTTTCAGCAACGCTTGTTGCACGCCTTCGCCGGAAACATCACGGGTAATCGAAGGGTTGTCAGATTTGCGCGAAATCTTGTCGATTTCATCGATGTAGACAATACCCATTTGGGCTTTCTCTACGTCGTAATCGCATTTCTGCAGCAATTTCTGAATGATGTTTTCAACATCTTCACCCACATAACCGGCTTCGGTCAGTGTGGTGGCATCAGCGATGGTGAAAGGTACGTTCAGCAAACGAGCCAAAGTTTCGGCCAGCAGGGTTTTACCCGAGCCGGTAGGTCCGATCAGCAGGATGTTGCTCTTGCCGAGCTCGACGTCGTCGTTCTTTTTGTCACGCTGGTTCAGGCGCTTGTAGTGGTTGTAGACCGCTACAGCCAAAACCTTTTTGGCACGTTCCTGACCAATCACGTATTGATCAAGGATGCCGCTGATTTCTTTTGGCGAAGGTAATTTATGCGCGCTGCTTTCGGCTTGGGCTTCCTGCACCTCCTCACGGATGATGTCGTTGCACAAGTCGACGCATTCGTCGCAGATAAACACCGAGGGGCCGGCAATCAATTTGCGCACTTCATGCTGGCTTTTGCCACAGAAGGAGCAATAGAGCAATTTGCCGTTGTCCTCGCCGTTGCGGGTGTCAGTCATTCGATCGATCCAAATCCGATAGGCTTGCAACACAAGATGAAGGCAACTGCGGGCTTTTTCAAGCCCGCAGGTGGTCGGTTAATCCAACCACCTACATTTGGGCTGCTTAAGCGGGCATTTGACGCTTGCTGAACACAGAGTCGATCAAACCGTATTCGGCTGCACGCTCAGCGCTCATGAAGTTGTCACGCTCTGTGTCACGCTCGATGGTTTCCAGCGACTGACCGGTGTGATGGGCCAGCAACGAGTTCAAGCGATGACGGATGTTGAGGATTTCTTTGGCATGGATGTCGATATCCGACGCCTGGCCCTGGAAACCGCCCAGTGGCTGGTGAATCATCATGCGCGAGTTAGGCAGGCAGTGACGCTTGCCCGGTGCGCCACCGGCCAGCAGGAAAGCACCCATGCTGCAGGCCTGACCAATGCAGATAGTCGATACGTCTGGCTTGATGAACTGCATGGTGTCGTAGATCGACATGCCTGCAGTGACCGAGCCGCCTGGGGAGTTGATGTACAGATGGATGTCCTTGTCCGGGTTTTCGGCTTCAAGGAAAAGCAACTGCGCAGCTACCAGGTTGGCCATGTAGTCTTCGACAGGGCCTACCAGGAAGATGATCCGCTCCTTCAAGAGGCGCGAATAGATGTCGTAGGCGCGTTCGCCACGAGCAGATTGCTCAACAACCATCGGGACCAGGCCGCCTGCGGCCTGAATGTCAGAGTTCTGCTGAATATAAGAATTGCGGGACATGTCCGGCAGTCACTCCCAAAAAGTCTTGTCTGGAATACGCATAAGCCAGCTCGAGGCTGGCTTATGGTTGTGTTTTCTAACGAATCACAAATCAGTCGGCTTGTGGAGCTTCCACCGGCTTGACAGCTTCTTCGTAAGAGACCGCTTTATCGGTCACCTTAGCCTTCTGCAGAACAGTATCCACAACTTGTTCTTCCAGCACAACAGAACGAACCTCGTTCAATTGCTGATCATTTTTGTAGTACCACGCTACAACCTGCTCTGGCTCCTGGTAAGCGGAAGCCATTTCCTGAATCATGTCGCGAACGCGATCTTCGTCAGGCTTCAGATCGAACTGCTTAACCACTTCAGCAACGATCAGACCCAGTACAACGCGGCGCTTGGCTTGTTCTTCGAACAGCTCGGCAGGCAGTTGGTCAGGCTTGATGTTGCCACCGAATTGCTGAACAGCCTGCACGCGCAGACGATCAACTTCGTTGGACAGCAGTGCTTTTGGCACTTCAATCGGGTTGGCAGCCAGCAGGCCGTCCATTACCTGATTTTTAACTTTGGATTTGATCGCCTGACGCAGCTCACGCTCCATGTTCTTGCGAACTTCGGTGCGGAAACCTTCGATACCTGTTTCTTTGATACCGAATTGAGCGAAGAATTCTTCGTTCAGTTCTGGCAGCTTAGGCTCAGAAACAGTGTTCACGGTCACGGTGAACTCAGCAGTTTTGCCTGCCAGGTCCAAGTTCTGGTAGTCCTCCGGGAAAGTCAGGGTCAGAACGCGTTCTTCGCCTGCTTTAGCGCCAACCAAACCTTCTTCAAAGCCAGGGATCATACGGCCCGAGCCCAGAACCAGCTGAGTCCCCTTGGCGGAACCGCCAGCGAATACTTCGCCATCAACCTTGCCAACGAAATCGATGTTCAGTTGGTCTTCGTTCTGAGCAGCACGCTCAGTTACTTCAAAGCGGGTGTTCTGCTTGCGCAGCACGTCCAGCATTTTGTCCAGGTCAGCTTCAGCCACTTCGGCGCTCAGGCGCTCGACGGCGATGGTGTCCAGACCCGTCACTTCGAATTCAGGGAACACTTCGAATGTCGCGATGTATTCCAGATCTTTGCCTTTCTCGAAGACTTTAGGCTCAACCGACGGTGCGCCAGCCGGGTTCAGCTTCTGCTCAACCACTGCTTCGTAGAAGGAAGCCTGGATCACGTTGCCCAGCGCTTCTTGACGCGCATCAGCTTCGTAGCGCTGACGGATCACGCTCATTGGCACTTTGCCTGGACGGAAGCCCGGGATTTTGGCCTTTTGGGCAGTCTGTTGCAGACGCTTGTTGACTTCAGCCTCAATACGCTCAGCTGGCACGCCAATGGTCATGCGACGCTCAAGAGCGGAAGTATTTTCAACAGAAACTTGCATGGATATTCCTCGTTGCACAGACATTAGCCGGCCGTTTCCGACCCCATAATCAAGGGCATGCATTCTAGTGGGTCAAACTCAAGAAGTCACCCTACCCAAATCGCACGTAGAAACGACCGGTACATTATTAAGCACAAGCAATGATTTGCTTAACCCGCTCAAAATACACAAACCTTTACACACGACCCCGTTCAGAGCCTTCTATATAGAAGCAGAGAACACACATGCGCCTGACAAACGCCACCCAACACCGCGTGCACCCACCCCTGAACCGCTTAAACTTTTTAAACCAAAAAAAAGCGCATGCCTTTTCAGGTTCTGCGCTTTTTTAGTGTCTGACGAGCAAAATACCTGCCTGGATGCAGCCAATAGACTTAAGCATCAAGGCCTTATGACGACACGACCTTCACACGCGAGGTCGAACTGCAGCCGCTTTTTTAAACGTCAAAAACAAAAACGCCAGATGGTTAATCTGGCGTTTTTTTAAATATGGGGTGGACGAAGGGGATCGAACCCTCGACAACGGGAGTCACAATCCCGTGCTCTACCAACTGAGCTACGCCCACCATATTGCATGTTGCACCTGACTGAACAAACCTTGCTTGATCAGCCGAGCCAGCAATGTATCAATAGGCCACTAGTCAAACCAGCGGACTGAAGATTCACTACCTGTGCGCCAAGTTGCTGATACAGCCCCTGTTACACAATAAAAAAGCCGCCACAGGCGGCTTTCTCAATGGTTTCGCACAGCGATACATTGCGAAACCTAATTTGGTGCGGACGGAGAGACTCGAACTCTCACACCTTGCGGCGCTGGAACCTAAATCCAGTGTGTCTACCAATTCCACCACATCCGCATTTCAAACTGTTGAAGCAAAGACGCCAGATTATTAATCTGGCGTCCTTCTAAATATGGGGTGGACGAAGGGGATCGAACCCTCGACAACGGGAGTCACAATCCCGTGCTCTACCAACTGAGCTACGCCCACCATATTGCCTTTACTGCCTTACTTGTGCCAAAGCTGCCTAATGGCGCACCCGGCAGGACTCGAACCTGCGACCATCCGCTTAGAAGGCGGATGCTCTATCCAGCTGAGCTACGGGCGCCTTATTAATCTGTACTCTGTGACGATTACAAACTAAGTGCTTTCAGTATCACCAAGCTGGACAACAACTTCGCTCTACCTTCTTAACCAGTGCTAGGCTGTGCCCGACAAGTGCGACGAATGTTATAGACGACCCTGAAAGTCGTCAACTGTTTTTTCAAAAAAGTTCAGAAATATAAAGGAGTTAGGGGAATTAGCAGACCAAGCGCCTTTGCCCGTACGCCACGGCATGCGAGAATGCACGTCCTTTCTCCACCCTTTACGATGGTTAATCACGCGTAATGACTGCACAACTAATCGACGGCAAAGCGATCGCCGCCAACCTGCGCAAGCAGATTGCCAAACGCGTCGCCGAGCGTCACGAGCAAGGCCTGCGCACTCCTGGTCTGGCAGTGATTCTGGTCGGCAGCGATCCTGCCTCCCAGGTTTATGTTTCGCACAAGCGTAAAGACTGCGAAGAGGTAGGCTTTCTCTCACAGGCCTATGACCTGCCGTCCGACACCACTCAGCAAGCGCTGACCGACTTGATCGACCGTCTTAATGATGACGCAAACATCGACGGCATCCTGTTGCAATTGCCGCTGCCAGAGCATCTTGACGCTTCCAGCCTGCTGGAGCGCATCCGCCCTGACAAAGACGTCGACGGTTTCCACCCGTATAACGTAGGCCGTCTGGCCCAGCGCATTCCATTGCTGCGCCCGTGCACCCCTAAAGGCATCATGACCCTGCTGGAAAGCACCGGTCAGGACCTGTACGGAATGGACGCCGTTATTGTCGGCGCCTCCAACATCGTGGGTCGCCCCATGGCCATGGAACTGCTGCTGGCGGGCTGCACCGTGACCGTTACCCACCGCTTCACCAAGGATCTGGCTGGCCACGTAGGTCGTGCCGACCTGGTAGTCGTGGCTGCCGGCAAACCGGGCCTGGTCAAGGGTGAGTGGATCAAGGAAGGCGCCATCGTGATCGACGTTGGCATCAACCGTCAGGCGGATGGCAAGCTGGTCGGCGACGTGGTTTACGAGACCGCCCTGCCCCGCGCCGGCTGGATCACCCCGGTACCTGGCGGTGTTGGCCCGATGACTCGCGCCTGCCTGCTGGAAAATACGCTGTACGCGGCTGAGACATTGCACGGCTAAGCCTTAGCGTCTCGCACACAAAACGGCACCTTCGAGTGCCGTTTTTTATTGCAAACAAAATCAAAAGATCGCGAGACAAGCTCGCTCCTACAAAGGAATTTCGATCACCCAGACAAACAAAAACCCGCACAAGGCGGGCTTTGTTTGAACAGCGAACAGCTTAGTCAGCCAGACGCCAGGTAGTGCCACCCTTGCCGTCTTCCAGCACAACGCCCATTGCCGTGAGCTGGTCGCGGATGCGATCCGATTCAGCCCAGTCCTTGCCCGCGCGCGCAGCCAAACGGGCCGCAATCAATGCATCAACTTGCGCCGCATCAACTCGCCCTTCAGCGCCCGCCTGCAAAAAGTCATCAGCTTCAAGCTGCAAGACACCCAGCACATCAGCCAACTCTTTAAGACGCGCAGCCAAGCCGGCAGCCGCCGACTCGTCCGACTCACGCAAACGGTTGATCTCGCGGACCATCTCGAACAGCACCGCACACGCTTCTGGCGTACCGAAATCATCGTTCATCACGTGCGTAAAGCGCTCAACAAACGCCTCACCACCGGCCGGCGCCACTTTCGGCAAGCCTTTAAGTGCGTGATAGAACCGCTCAAGCGCCGCTTTCGCGTCCTTGAGGTTGTCTTCGGAGTAGTTGATCGAGCTCCGGTAGTGGCTGGAAACCAACAGGTAACGCACCACTTCCGGATGATATTTCTCCAGAACGTCGCGAATGGTGAAGAAGTTGTTCAAGGATTTGGACATCTTCTCGCCATTGATGCGAATCATCCCGCAGTGCATCCAGGCATTGGCGTAAGTTTTACCCGTGGCCGCCTCGCTTTGGGCGATTTCGTTTTCATGGTGCGGGAATTCCAGATCGCTGCCGCCGCCATGAATATCGAAAGTCTCACCCAGGCAGCAGGTCGACATCACCGAGCACTCAATGTGCCAGCCCGGACGACCCGGACCCCACGGCGACTCCCAGCTTGGCTCGCCCGGTTTGACGCCTTTCCACAGCACGAAGTCCAGTGGATCGTCTTTGGCCTCGTCGACTTCGATGCGAGCACCGATGCGCAGGTCTTCGATCTTCTTGCGCGACAGTTTGCCGTAGCCCATGAACTTGGCAACGCGGTAGTACACGTCACCATTGCCGGGAGCGTAGGCGTAGCCCTTGTCGATCAAGGTCTGGATCATCGCGTGCATGCCGGCGATATGGTCGGTGGCACGGGGCTCCATGTCCGGCTTCTTGATGTTCAGCCGGGCCTCGTCTTCATGCATCGCGGCGATCATGCGCTCAGTCAGCGCTTCAAACGTTTCACCGTTTTCATTCGCACGATTGATGATCTTGTCATCGATGTCGGTGATGTTGCGCACATACGTCAAATCGTAACCGCTAAAACGCAACCAGCGTGTCACCAAGTCGAAGGCAACCATGCTGCGACCGTGCCCCAGGTGGCAATAGTCGTACACGGTCATGCCGCACACGTACATGCGCACCTTGTTGCCATCCAGAGGCTTGAAAATTTCTTTGCTCTTGGTGAGCGTGTTGTAGATCGTTAGCACGAGCTCTTCCTTAAAACTTGATCACTGGCCCCACGAATCACGCAGAGTCACGGTACGGTTGAATACCGGCTGACCTGGTTTCGAGTCCTTGATATCTGCGCAGAAGTAACCTTCGCGCTCGAACTGGAAACGGTCTTCCGGCTGTGCATTGCCCAGCGAGGGTTCAGCACGACAACCGGTCAGCACTTGCAGTGAGTCAGGGTTGATGTTTTCCAGGAAGCCAGCGCCATCCTCGGCCTTTTCAGGGTTCGGCGAACGGAACAGACGATCGTACAGACGCACTTCACACTCGACGCTGGCAGCCGCCGGCACCCAGTGCACCACACCTTTGACCTTGCGGCCTTCAGGGTTTTTGCCCAAGGTTTCCGGGTCGTACGAGCAGTGCAGCTCAATGATGTTGCCGTCAGCATCTTTAATTGCTTCATCGGCACGGATCACATAGCTGCCGCGCAGACGCACTTCGCCCGCAGGCTCAAGGCGCTTGTAACCTTTTGGCGGCTCTTCCATGAAATCGTCACGATCGATGTAAATCTCACGCGCGAATGGCAGCACGCGCACACCCATGTCTTCTTTAGGATGGCAAGGCAGCTCAAGGTTTTCGACCTTGTCTTCAGGGTAGTTGGTGATGATCACTTTCAACGGGCGCAGCACGCACATGGCACGCGGGGCGCTGTGATCGAGGTCATCACGAATGCTGAATTCCAGCATGCCGAAATCCACTACACCGTCCGAGCGGTTGGTGCCGACCATGTCGCAGAAGTTACGGATCGACTTGGGCGTGTAACCACGACGGCGGAAACCCGACAGCGTCGACATGCGCGGGTCGTCCCAGCCGTTCACGTGCTTTTCATCCACCAGCAGCTTGAGCTTGCGCTTGCTGGTAATGGTGTAGTTCAGGTTCAGACGCGAGAACTCGTACTGACGCGGCTTGCTCGGCACCGGCAGGCTGTCGAGGAACCACTCATACAGAGGGCGATGGCTTTCGAACTCCAGGGTGCAGATGGAATGGGTGATGCCTTCGATGGCGTCCGACTGCCCGTGAGTGAAGTCGTAGTTCGGGTAGATGCACCACTTGTCACCGGTCTGGTGGTGGTGGGCATGGCGGATGCGGTACATGATCGGGTCGCGCAGGTTCATGTTCGGCGAAGCCATGTCGATCTTGGCACGCAGCACGCGGGCGCCGTCCGCAAACTCACCGGCGCGCATGCGGGCGAACCAGTCCAGGTTCTCTTCGACCGAACGGTCGCGGAACGGGCTGTTCTTGCCAGGTTCGGTCAGGGTGCCACGGTATTCCTTGGCTTGCTCAGGACTCAGGTCGTCAACATAGGCCTTGCCGGCCTTGATCAGCTCGACTGCCCAGTCATGCAACTGATCGAAATAGTGCGATGCATAGCGCACTTCGCCAGACCACTGGAAGCCCAGCCACTTCACGTCGCTTTCGATCGCGTCGATATATTCCTGGTCTTCCTTGGCCGGGTTGGTGTCGTCAAAACGCAAGTGCGTGACGCCGCCAAATTCCTCGGCCAGGCCAAAGTTCACGCAAATGGATTTGGCGTGGCCAATGTGCAAGTAGCCGTTAGGCTCAGGCGGGAAGCGGGTCACGATCTGTTGGCATTTACCCGATTCAAGGTCCGCCTGCACGATTGGGCGCAGAAAATTGGCCGGTACAGCTGGGCCAGCCTTTGGATTCAGAGTGGGGTCGACAGTGGGCTTGCTCATAGGATCCTTGAACGTAACGGGTGCGCGGCCTGGAGCGGCCGACGAAATCAAAGCGCCTATCATAGCCGATGCTGTCAAGTCCCTGACAGAGCAGGCGACCAATCAAAGCAATTGAAATAGGGCTTTTAGCCCCCATATCGCAAAAACACCATCGAAATGCTCTGCGGGCAGGCTAAACTTCGCCCGCGGCTGTATCTACCCAGCCCAACCGGGGCTGACGGTGTCATACGATTTCCTCGCCCAACGAATTCTCTGATAGAGCGATAACGACATGTCAAAAGTAAAACTGACCACCAACCACGGCGACATCGTGATTGAACTGAACGCTGAAAAGGCGCCAATTACTGTCGCTAACTTCCTCGAATACGTAAAAGCCGGCCACTACGAAAACACTGTTTTCCACCGTGTAATCGGTAACTTCATGATTCAGGGCGGCGGTTTTGAACCTGGCATGAAAGAAAAGAAAGACAAGCGCCCAAGCATCCAGAACGAGGCGGATAACGGCCTGTCGAACGACAAGTACACCATCGCCATGGCTCGCACCATGGAGCCGCATTCGGCTTCCGCGCAGTTCTTCATCAACGTGGCTGACAACAGCTTCCTGAACCACAGCGGCAAAAACGTTCAGGGCTGGGGCTACGCAGTGTTCGGCAAAGTGACCGAAGGCCAGGACGTTGTTGACAAGATCAAAGGCGTTTCGACCGGTTCCAAAGCGGGCCACCAGGACGTACCGGCAGAAGACGTGATCATCGAGAAAGCCGAGATCATTGAGTGATACTGCTGATTTCAGATTTGCATCTGGAAGAGGAGCGCCCGGACATTACCCGGGCGTTTCTGGATTTCCTGTCCGGGCGCGCGCGCTCGGCACAGGCGCTGTACATTTTGGGAGATTTTTTTGAAGCCTGGATCGGCGACGATGCAATGACGCCCTACCAGCGCTCCATCTGCGAAGCGCTACGCGAATTGAGTGACAGCGGTACGAAGGTATTCCTGATGCACGGCAATCGCGATTTTCTGCTCGGCCAGGCCTTTTGCAAGGCGGCTGGCTGCACCCTGCTTAAAGACCCGAGCGTGGTCGATTTCTACGGCGAGCCGGTTTTATTGATGCACGGCGACAGCCTGTGCACCCGCGACGAAGCCTACATGCGTATGCGACGCTACCTGCGCAACCCGGTGACGGTGTGGATCTTGCGCCACTTGCCGTTGAGCACTCGCCATAAGTTGGCGCGCAAGCTGCGCAGCGAAAGCCGTGCGCAAACCCGCATGAAAGCCAACGACATTGTCGACGTGACCCCCGAGGAAGTACCGCGGATCATGGAGCACTTCGGGGTCAAGACCCTGATCCATGGCCACACCCACCGCCCCGCGATACACAAATTGCAACTTGGCGATTACGCCGCCAAACGCATCGTACTCGGCGACTGGGACAAACAAGGCTGGGCCTTGCAAGTGGATGAACAAGGCATGCAACTGGCGCCGTTTGAGTTCGTCAATCCGCAACTGGCGCTACCTCACGCCACCCAATAAACACTACCCACTGTAGGAGCGAGCTTGCCTCGCGATCTTTTAAAAGATCAAAAGATCGCGAGACAAGCTCGCTCCTACGAGGTTTGCGTCCAATCAAGCGTTAATGCCCGCTCGCCGCCGGTCCTGGCTTGGCAGCAAATGGCGGCTTGGCCAACCACACCAGCAAGATCAAACCCATAAACATCCAACCCATCAGCGTGAAGTAGTCCACGGTCGAGAGCATGTACGCCTGGCTGGTCAGCACTTGATCGAGCTGGGCATACGCCTGGTTGCTCGCCCCACCCAAGCTGTCCAGCGCATGTCGGGTGACCGGATCATAGGTACTCAAGCTTTCACTCATGTAGGCATGATGCTGATCGGCACGACGAATCCAGATCCAGGTGGTCAGAGACGCAGCAAAACTACCGCCCAATGTCCGCAGGAACGTGGCCAGGCCTGCGCCGTCAGCAATTTGATGAGGCGGCAAGTCCGACATCAGAATGCTCAAGGTCGGCATAAAGAACAGCGCCACCCCGATCCCCATAAACAGTTGCACCAATGCAACGTGCTGGAAGTCGACCTCATTGGTGAAATCGGCACGCATAAAGCAGCTCAGGCCGATCGCCAAAAAGGCCAGCCCGGCCAGCAGGCGCAGGTCGAACTTGTTCGCGTACTTGCCCACAAAAGGCGACATCAATACCGGCAAGATCCCAATCGGCGCCACCGCCAACCCCGCCCATGTCGCGGTATAACCCATTTGGGTCTGCAACCATTGCGGCAAGATCAGGTTGATACCGAAGAACCCGGCATAGCCCAGCACCAACACGATGGTGCCGATCCGGAAGTTGCGGTAAGCAAACAGGCGCAGGTTCACAATCGGGTGCTTGTCGGTCATTTCCCATATGACAAAGGCCGCCAACGCCACCACGGACAACGCCGTGCCCAGCAGGATGAAGTTGGATTCGAACCAGTCCAGGTCATTACCTTTGTCGAGCACAATCTGTAGCGCGCCAACACCAATGATCAGCGTAATAAGCCCTACGTAGTCCATCGGCTGGCGAGTAATCACCACCGGGCGCGCCTTGAGTTGCTGACGTACCACCAGCACCGCAAAGATGCCAATCGGGATGTTAATAAAGAAGATCCACGGCCAACTGTAACTGTCCGTAATCCAGCCACCCAAAATCGGCCCGGCAATCGGCGCCACCACCGTGACCATCGCCAGCAATGCCAATGCCATCCCCCGTTTCGCCGGGGGGTACACCGCAATCAGCAAGGTTTGCGTCATCGGATACAGCGGCCCGGCCACCAGACCTTGCAGCACACGAAAACCCACCAGCTCAGGCATGGACGTCGAAATGCCGCACAAGAATGAAGCCAGCACAAACAGCACCGTGGCCCACAAAAACAGTTTCACTTCGCCAAAGCGCCGGCTCAACCAGCCCGTCAATGGCAACGCAATCGCGTTACTCACCGCAAAAGAAGTAATAACCCACGTACCCTGCTCCGAACTCACCCCCAGGTTGCCGGAGATAGTCGGCAAGGCAACGTTGGCGATGGTGGTGTCGAGCACCTGCATAAAGGTCGCCAGCGACAGGCCAATGGTGGCGAACAACAGGCTGGGCGGGGTAAAAGACGCGTTTGTGCTCATCGCAAATCCTTTAAAACCAGGGGGACAGCCCCGCCAGTGCAGCGGGGCTTATGGATTGGCGAATTAGCGTTGGGCGGCGGAATTGCCCGCCACAGCGCTGTTGCTTTCGATCAGGCGGGAAATCAGCGTGTCTGCTTCAGCCAACTGTTGCTCATACACATTGGTGGTGAACATCGCCTTCTGCGGCGGTTGTTGCGCCAGCACCGGGCCGCTCTGGTCATGCAGGTTCACGTCAACCGTGGTCGACAGCCCGATGCGCAGCGGGTTCTTGGCCAGCTCATCGGCATTGATGTGGATACGCACCGGAACACGCTGAACGATTTTGATCCAGTTGCCGGTCGCGTTTTGCGCTGGCAGCAGGGCAAACGCGCTGCCGGTGCCCGCACCGATGCTGTCGACGGTACCGCTGTACTTGACGTTGCTGCCATACAGGTCCGATTCAATTTCAACCGGCTGGCCAATGCGCATCTTGTCCAGTTGGGTTTCCTTGAAGTTGGCGTCGATCCACAGTTGGTTAAGCGGGATAACTGCCATCAACGCGGTGCCCGGCTGAACGCGCTGCCCTAATTGCACGGTACGTTTGGCGACATAGCCGGTCACCGGCGCAATCAACGTGGTGCGTGCGTGTTCCAGATACGCCTGACGCAACTGCGCAGCGGCGGCCAGCACATCCGGATGGTTGGCAATGGCCGTGTTGTCTACCAGCGCGCTGGTGGTGTCGAGTTGCTGCTCGTTATTGCGTAAGGCACTTTGTGCAGACGCCAGGTCATCCCGCGCATGGGACAGCTCTTCTTGGGAAATAGCCCCGCTTGCTGCCAGGTTTTTCCGGCGATTGAAGTTGTCCTGGGCTTTTTGCACGGCGACTTTTTGCGCCGCCACCTGCGCTTTGGTACCGCTTACGTTACTGAACAGGCCGCGAACCTGACGCACCGTACGGGCCAGGTTGGCTTCGGCGCTCTGCAAGCCGACCAGCGAATCGCTCGGATCAAAGTTAAGCAGCACCTGCCCTTCATGAACCAGATCGCCATCATCGGCGCCGATGCTCACCACCGTCCCCGCCACCAACGGCGTGATTTCGACCACGTTGCCGTTGACATAGGCGTCGTCGGTGCTTTCGCTCCAGCGGCCATACAACTCATGCCAGCCCCAGACACCCAGGCCGACCAAGATGACCAAAATGGCCAGGCCACTCAGCCAGAGTTTACGTTTGCGCTGATTACCAGCGTCCTGATTGTGTTGCGCTTCATTCGGTGTTTGCACAGTAGCCATGACGATTACCTAAATTATTCTGCCAGGGAGGCTTGAACAGGAACGGCCGCAGCCGCATTGCCGGGCTCAAAGCCACCGCCCAGGGCTTGCATCAGTTGAATCGAAAGCGTGATCTGCTCAGCATTCAGGTCAGCCAGTTGGCGCTGCGCCTGGAGCAATTGCTGCTCGATGCTGAGGACATCCAGGTAACTGCCGATGCCGGATTCGTAGCGCTGCAATCCCGAGTCATACGACTGCTGGGCAATATCAGCCGCGCGTTTCTGAGTGCTGACTTGCTCGCTCATGGCGTTCAATTGCTCGAGGGTATCGCTGACATCGCCGAGGGCGGTCACCAGGGTCTTGTTGTACTGCGCGACGGCCAAGTCGTAATTGGCGTCTTCGGCATCCAGCCCAGCACGCAGACGGCCGCCGTCAAAAATCGGCAGCGAAATGGCCGGGGCGATGTTCATAAAACGGCTGGCCGAACCAAACAGCGCATCGCCCAGCAACGACTGAGTCCCGGCAGCGGCACTCAAGTTAAGGTTGGGGTAAAAACGTGTTTTGGCTGCGGCAATATTTTTACTGGCCGCTTCGACCCGCCAGCGTGCCGCCACAATATCGGGGCGACGGCCCAGCAACTCGGCGGGCAACGTGCTTGGCACAGCCACGGCGGCGGGGGTCAAAATCTGCGGACGGGCAATTTCGAAGCCACGGTCCGGGCCTTTGCCCAGCAACACGGCCAGGGCGATATGAGCGCTTTTGACCTGTTTCTGTGCATTGATCACCTGCTCCTGGGAGCTGGCTTCCAGGCTTTCGGTCTGCTGGTACTGATAGTGGCTGTCGATACCGGCCTGCAACCGCTGCTTGCTCAAATCGAGCATTTTGCGGGTGCGCTGAAGGTCATCTTTCGACAGATCCAGCACGCTGTAGGCATGCCCGAGATTGCTGTAGGCCTTTGCCACATCGGCCGCCAGGGTCAGGCTCGCAGCATGGCTGTCGACTTCGGCAGCGCGGGCTTCGCCCAAAGCCGCTTCCCAGGCATCCCGCTGGCCGCCCCACAGGTCGAAGGTGTAATTGAAGGTCAGACCGATGTCACGCAGCGTGTCATAACGACCGCCCTGGCCGGTTGGATCCTGGGAGCGCGACAGGCGCGAGCGCGTCACATCGGCCTCGGCGTCCAGCGTCGGCATGCGTGCCGCATTGGCAGCGCCGGCGGCGGCAGTGGCCTGATGCACACGGGCACTGGCTATCTGCATGTCCGGGCTGTCACGCAATGCCTCGTCGACCAAGCCATTCAACTGGCTGTCGCCCAAGCGCTTCCACCAGTCCTTTTGCGGCCAGGCTGCCGGGGTCACATTGATGCCCTTGAGGGCTTGAGCGGACTGGAGGCTTTTCGCATCCAGGCGCGCGCCTTGGGTGGTCAAGCCGCTGTAGCTGGCACAACCTGCCAACGCGAGGGACACACACATCAGGCTTAAGCCTGTTCGTAATGCTCTGTTGCTCATTTTTCACCCAAGCGCTGGATAGTGATCGGATCACCGGCCGCCAGCAGTATTTTTTTAAGGATCTGTTCCAGGCTTTGCAGTTCTTGTGGGCTGATTGCACCCGCCAATTGATTCATGGCATCAGCGCCAATCGTCGGGAGCCGATCTGCCAGCGCCTGCCCGTCTTCAGTCAGCACAAGACGTACCTGGCGCCTGTCGGCGTCAGAGCGTTGGCGAATCAAAAGACTCTTTTGCTCAAGGCGATCGAGCATGCGCGTCATCGAGCCGCTGTCCAGTGACAAGTGGCGGCACAGCTCGGCCGGAGTATCGACAGCAAATTGCGCCATGATGATCAGCACCTTGAACTGCGCAGCAGTGATGCCGTAAGGCTCCATGTGCGTGTCGATGATGCGGTCTTTAAGCAAGGCTGCACGTCCCAAAAGCAAACCCAGGGTGCAGTTTTGAAAAGTATCGGGCTGGAAGTGTTTCATCAGGACACCAGAAAGCTGCCTAGGCAGGAATGTAACCAAATACTACTGCTTAGGCAGCTAATGTCAAGATTATAAATAGCAGACTAACTATTGAGATGTGACCGTAGGAGGGGCCGCCCCGTCTTCGACGCCGCGCTGTCGCGCAGCAAACAGGACAGCGAGTATCTTCAGCATCCCCCAATCGGTTCCCTCTCCTTCGGGAGAGGGCTAGGGTAAGGGGGCTCTTAGATCAAGATCAACAGATCGCGAGGCAAGCTCGCTCCTACAGGGCCTTTAGAATCAATCACTTATTTTATGTTTGATAAGAGCTGCCGAAGGCTGCGATTTTTGAAAAATCAACAGATCGCAGCCTTCGGCAGCTCCTACGGTCAGGTATGGAACACAGAAAGCCGTAGCCGGTAAATCGGCGACTTAAGGCTGAGCGGGCACGCCGCTGTGGAAGCGGAATTCAACATCGGGGGTTTCAATAAGCTCTTGCTCGGCCGCCCTCACCCGCTCAATGACTTGAGCAATGTCTTTGGCGTCGCCGTATTGATAAGCCAGTTTCAAATAGCCCTGAAAATGACGGGCCTCGCTTTTGAGCAGGCCGTAGTAGAACTTGCCGAGTTCTTCGTCCAAATGCGGCACCAACGCTTCGAAACGCTCGCAACTGCGCGCTTCAATAAAGGCCCCGACCACCAGGGTATCCACCAGCTTTACCGGCTCGTGGTTACGCACGACTTTGCGTAAACCCGAGGCGTAACGGCCCGCCGACAATTGGCGCAGTTCGATTTTGCGCTTTTTCATCAAGCGCATGACCTGCTCGTGGTGCACCAGCTCTTCACGGGCCAGGCGCGACATCATATTGATCAGGTCAACGTGCGAGTGGTATTTGGCAATCAGGCTCAACGCCGTACTGGCGGCCTTGAATTCGCAGTTTTTGTGGTCAATCAGCAGGGTTTCCTGATCGGCCAATGCCGCAGCGATCCAGCCGTCAGGTGTACGGCAACCCAAGAACTCATGGATTTCAGGAAGGTTCATGCACGCACTCCCGAACACTGGAGATTGCACAACGGGCCGAACGTGTTTTGAGGTATCGCTGACATGAGGCTCACAAAGGCTGGACGAGGCGAAAGGCGCCGATTATACGGGCCATGTGCCACAGCACCAACCGCGCAACTTGATATGCATCAACGTCCGAATTACTGATGAGCAACTATAGTGCTCGCATCCACCCTTATTGCACATGGAGTGAACGGTCATGCAAACCATACGTAGCCTGTTGGTCGTCATCGAACCCCATCTGATGGAAAGCTTCGCCCTCAAGCGCGCCAAAGAAATCGCCAAAGCCTCCAAAGCCCATTTGCACCTGTTGATCGGCGACAAAGAGCACGATCACTCAGCTTTGCTCAATGTCCTGACCAACAGCCTGATTACCGAAGGCTACAGCGTGACGTCGCGTCAGGCCTGGCACGACAACCTGCACACCACCATCATCAAGGAGCAGCAAATCGAGGGTTGCGGGCTGGTAATCAAGCAACACGTTGACGACTCCATCCTGAAAAAAATCCTGCTCACCCCCGATGACTGGAAACTGCTGCGCGACTGCCCTACCCCGGTCTTGCTGGTCAGAACCACCGAGCCCTGGAGCAGCGGCGTGGTGCTGGCCGCCGTCGATGTAGGCAACGGCGACGAAGACCACATGGCGCTGCACAAAACCATCATCGACCAGGGTTTTCGCATTGCCAGCCTGACCCACGGCGAACTGCACGTCGTCAGCGCGCACCCGGCGCCCACCTTGGCGGTGATGGATGCGGCTTACCCGATCGACACCGAATACGAAGCCAGCTTTCGGGCGGCCAGCAAGGAGTTCCAGCGCCGCTTCGAAATCAGCGACGAGCGCATGCACATTAAAGAAGGTCCGGCAGACATCATCATTCAGCAGGTCGCCAGAAAGCTCGACGCTGTGGTGACGGTAATCGGTACTGTGGCGCGCACCGGCTTGTCAGCGGCCTTGATCGGCAACACCGCAGAAATCGTGATCGACAAGCTTGAGTCCGACGTTCTGGTGCTCAAGCCCGAAGACATCGTCAAGGAACTGGAACAAAAAGTGTAGGAGCGAGCTTGCCTCGCGATCTTTTGATCGTTTAAAGATCGCGAGGCAGAGGGCCTAGACCTATTGCCCCATCGCATCCTTGAGAAAGCCCGGGGCGATGTAGCGCTCGTAGTGCGCTTCGGACAAGAGGAAAAATTCCCGATCAATGGCGTCACGCAACTCCGGCAGCCCCCAGTCACGAAACTCCGGCAACAACACCATCCCGTACATCTCCAACTGATTGATCACCCGTGCGCCACGGGCTATCAGCTGGTACGCCCAGCAATATTCAGATTGCTTCTCAACGAAACGTATTTTTCGGGTAATCAACTGATTGCGCAGCGCCGGCGGGTCGAACACCTCGACCTTGGCCGCCATGACCTGCACTAAAAGCTGTTCGAGCCGCAGCCAGACAGCGCGTTTTTCGTCCTCGTTGTAACCGTTCCAGTGGATCACTTCGTGGTGGAAACGCTTGCAGCCACGGCACACGAGGTCCCCGTAAACCGTTGAGCACAGGCCGATACAAGGGGTCTTGATGGTTTGGTTGGGCATGGCGAAATAGAGCACTGCAGAGTGAAACAGACGGCCATGTTAGCCCTTTGTCTAACGTAGATCACCCCTCAACCTTCAGGGCCTAACTTACCTTTAACAAGTTTTTGCCGTAGAATCAGCCTGCCTTTTAAGGCGCCAATGTCCGTTGGAAGCTGTTTTCAAAGCGTCACGAGCACAGTTGATCCTGAAGAACGGTGTTGGTGCGGGGTGTTTGCACAGCAAGTGCCCCCATCAACCTTCATCATCCCGCCGTTCGGATGGCGTAAAACTTTGAAAACAGCTTCTGTTGGGAATCCTTGAAACTCTGGCTAAGCGGCCCAAAAAGCCCTGCAGCGCATGAGTACCTGGCATTCCTGGATGAGCGTCCCGGACACCCATTTGGGACCAATGATGAGGGTAATAACTGTGCTTGAAGCCTACCGCAAACATATCGAAGAGCGCGCAGCCCTGGGTATCGTTCCCCAGCCGCTTAACGCCGAACAAACTGCAGGCCTGGTTGAGCTGCTGAAAAACCCGCCTGCCGGCGAAGAAGAATTCCTCGTTGACCTGATCACCAACCGCATTCCACCTGGTGTTGACGAAGCTGCCTACGTAAAAGCCGGCTTCCTGGCCGCCATCGCGAAAGGTGAAGCAACCTCCCCCCTGATCACCAAACAACGCGCTGTTGAACTGCTTGGCACCATGCAAGGCGGCTACAACATCGTGACCCTGGTTGATCTGCTGGACGACGCAGAGCTGGCACCGGTTGCCGCTGCGCAACTCAAGCACACCCTGCTGATGTTCGATGCCTTCCACGACGTCGCTGAAAAAGCCAAAAACGGCAATGCTCACGCTAAAGCCGTGATTGAGTCCTGGGCTGACGGCGAGTGGTTCAAAAACCGCCCGACACTGGCAGACAAAATCAGCCTGCGCGTGTTCAAGGTTACCGGCGAAACCAACACCGACGACCTGTCGCCTGCACCAGACGCCTGGTCGCGCCCGGACATCCCGCTGCACGCCCTGGCCATGCTGAAAATGGCCCGTGACGGTATCGTGCCGGACGTTCAAGGCTCCATCGGCCCGATGAAGCAAATCGAAGAAATGCGCGGTCAGGGCTTCCCTATCGCCTACGTCGGTGACGTAGTCGGTACCGGTTCGTCGCGTAAGTCGGCCACCAACTCCGTACTGTGGTTCTTCGGCGACGACGTTCCTTATGTACCGAACAAGCGTGCAGGCGGCTTCTGCTTCGGCAGCAAAATTGCTCCAATCTTCTACAACACCATGGAAGATGCTGGCGCACTGCCAATCGAGTTCGACGTCAGCAACATCAACATGGGCGACGTGATCGACCTGTACCCGCACGCTGGCAAAGTGTGCAAGCACGGTACTGACGAAGTCATCACCACCTTCGAACTGAAAACTCCAGTTCTGCTGGACGAAGTTCGCGCCGGTGGCCGTATCCCTCTGATCATCGGCCGTGGCCTGACCGAGAAGGCTCGTGCCGAGCTGGGTCTGGGCCCTACCGATCTGTTCAAAAAGCCTGAAGCACCTGTTGAAAGCACCAAGGGTTACACCCTGGCGCAAAAAATGGTTGGCAAGGCGTGCGGCGTGACTGGCGTTCGTCCAGGCACTTACTGCGAGCCGAAGATGACCACCGTAGGTTCTCAGGACACCACCGGGCCAATGACCCGTGACGAACTGAAAGACCTGGCGTGCCTGGGCTTCTCCGCTGACCTGGTGATGCAGTCGTTCTGCCACACCGCGGCCTATCCAAAGCCGATCGACGTCACCACGCACCACACCCTGCCAGACTTCATCATGACCCGTGGCGGTGTTTCCCTGCGTCCGGGCGACGGCATCATCCACAGCTGGCTGAACCGCATGCTGCTGCCTGACACCGTCGGCACCGGTGGCGACTCCCACACTCGCTTCCCAATGGGCATCTCGTTCCCTGCCGGTTCGGGTCTGGTAGCGTTCGCTGCAGCCACTGGCGTAATGCCACTGGACATGCCGGAATCGGTTCTGGTTCGCTTCAAAGGCGAAATGCAGCCGGGCATCACCCTGCGTGACCTGGTACACGCCATTCCTTACGTCGCTATCCAGAAAGGCCTGCTGACGGTCGAGAAGAAAGGCAAGATCAACGAATTCTCGGGTCGCATCCTGGAAATCGAAGGTCTGGACAACCTGAGCATCGAGCAAGCGTTCGAACTGTCCGACGCCTCGGCAGAACGTTCGGCGGCTGGCTGCACCATCAAGCTGTCCAAAGAATCGATCACCGAATACCTGAACTCCAACATCACCCTGCTGCGCTGGATGATTGCGGAAGGTTACGGCGACGTGCGTACCCTTGAGCGTCGCGCTCAAGCGATGGAAGCCTGGGTTGCCAACCCTGAGCTGATGGAAGCCGATACTGACGCCGAATACGCGCACATCATCGAAATCGATCTGGCTGACATCAAAGAGCCTGTGCTCTGCGCACCAAACGACCCGGATGACGCCCGTCTGCTGTCCAGCGTTGCTGGCGAGAAAATCGACGAAGTGTTCATCGGTTCGTGCATGACCAACATCGGCCACTTCCGCGCTGCGGGCAAGTTGCTGGACAAGGTCAAAGGTCAGCTGCCAACTCGTCTGTGGCTGTCGCCTCCGACCAAAATGGACGCTCACCAACTGACCGAAGAAGGCTACTACGGCATCTACGGCAAAGCCGGCGCACGCATGGAAATGCCAGGCTGCTCGCTGTGCATGGGTAACCAGGCACGCGTTGAGCCGAACTCCACCGTGGTGTCGACGTCGACCCGTAACTTCCCGAACCGTCTGGGTGACGGTGCCAACGTTTACCTGGCTTCGGCTGAGTTGGCGTCGGTGGCTTCGATCCTGGGCCGTCTGCCTTCGGTTGAGGAATATCTGGCTTACGCAGCAGAGATCAACACCATGGCAACGGACGTGTACCGTTACCTGAGCTTTGATCAGATCGCTGAATTCCGTGAGTCGGCAGCCAATGCCAACATCCCGGTCATTCAAGCGTAAGCTGATGCCGTAACGAAAAAGCCCCTGTTCTCTTGCGAGAGCCGGGGCTTTTTCTTGCCTGCGCTTCGAGCTTTACAGCAGAGGCGCTACCACCTGCTGCTCACGTGGCCAGGCATCCAGCACCGCCTTGCACAGCGTGGCCAGCGGGATCGCAAAAAACACCCCCCAAAAGCCCCACAACCCCCCGAACAGCAACACCGCACAAATGATGGCCACCGGGTGCAAGCTCACCGCCTCAGAGAACAACAATGGCACCAGCACGTTGCCGTCCAGGGTCTGAATGATCCCGTACACCGCCATCAGGTAGATGAACTGGTCGCTCCAGCCCCACTGGAACAACGCAATCAGCATGACCGGCACCGTCACCACCACCGCGCCCACATAAGGCACCACCACCGACACACCCACCAGCAACGCCAGCAAGGCTGCGTAGTTGAGGCCCATGGTAACGAAGGCGATGTAGGTCACGCCGCCGCAGATGATGATTTCGATGACCTTGCCGCGAATATAGTTGGCGATCTGCCGGTTCATTTCCTCGGCCACACGGGTAATCAGCGCACGCTCGCGGGGTAAATAACCGCGAACCCAACGACCAATCAGCGCACGGTCTTTCAGGAAGAAGAACACCAGAATCGGCACCAGCACCAGATAGATCATGATGTTGACCAGCAGCGGCAAACTGGACAGCGAGAAAGTCAGCGCCAATTGGCCAAACTTGCCGATCTCACCGCGCGCCACCTCGATGGCTTGCAGCACCTGCTCGTCCGACACCAGATGCGGGTAACGCTCAGGCAGCAGCAACAGCAGCGACTGCCACTTGGCCAGCATGCCCGGCAATTCATTGAACAAGGTGATCAACTGGTGCCACAGCAAAGGCACGACCACGATCATAAACACCAGCAGCAGCCCCATAAACAGGGCAAACACCAGCCCGACCGCCGCCCCGGCAGGCACTCGCAGGCGTTCAAGCGCCACCACCAGGCCCTGCATCAGATACGCCAGCACCATGCCGGCCAACACCGGTGCGAGCATGCCGCCCAAGGTCAGTACTGCCGTAAAGGCCAGCACCAACAACACCGCCAGCACCACGGCCTCCTCATCAGAGAAGTAGCGCTGCACCCAATTTCGTAACACTTTGAACATCGAAATTCCTTAAGAGAAAACGCCGCCCGGCCTCAGGCCTTGCGTAACCAGTAGCGATAGGTGCCAGAATCTTCTTCTTCACGCAGCAGCTCATGCCCTGCCAGACGTGCGAATGCCCGAAAATCGCGTAGCGAACCGGCGTCCGTCGCGATGACTTTCAAGGTCTGCCCCTGGGCCAGACGGTTAAGCTCCAGCTTGGCCTTGAGCAATGGCAGTGGGCAGCTCAGGCCACTGGCATCCACTAGCGCATCATGCGCCAACGCATCAGTCATTTTTTACTTCCTCAGGCATGCCTATGGGTGGCATTTTTTAGCTCGCTAGAATACCCCAAGCAGACCGCCACTGGTCGCCAGCCGAGTGTCCAGCTACAGTAAGCGCTTTATTGATTAGAGCTTTGTGCATGAATTTTCTGCGCCCGACCCTGTTGACGCTCGCTTGCCTGCTCGCATCACCGAGTTTCGCAGACGATTTACCGTCTCTGGGTGACGCCAGCTCGGCCATCGTGTCTCCGCAGCAAGAGTATCAACTCGGCCGTGCCTGGTTGAGCATGCTGCGCAGCCAGGTGTCGCAGCTCAATGACCCGCAACTCAAGGACTACGTCGAAACCAGCGTCTACAAACTGGTCGAAACCAGCCAGGTGCAGGACCGTCGTCTGGAATTCATTCTGATCAACAGCCCGCAGCTCAACGCCTTCGCGGCGCCCGGCGGGATTATCGGGGTCAACGGCGGGTTGTTCCTCAACGCCCAGACTGAAGGCGAATACGCCTCGGTACTCGCCCACGAACTTGCTCACTTGTCGCAACGCCACTTTGCCCGCGGTGTAGAAGCCCAGCAACGCATGCAACTGCCCATGATGGCGGCCCTGCTCGCCGGTATTGTGATCGCCGCCTCGGGCGCCGGTGACGCCGGTATTGCCACCATCGCCGGCACCCAGGCAGCGGCCTTTCAGGAGCAACGACGTTTCTCGCGCCAGAACGAGCAAGAGGCTGACCGTATCGGCATCCTCAACCTTGAAAAGGCCGGTTACGACCCACGCTCCATGCCCACCATGTTTGAGCGCTTGATGCGCCAGTACCGCTTTGACGCCAAGCCGCCTGAATTTTTGCTGACTCACCCGGTAACCGAGTCGCGTATTGCCGACACCCGCAACCGTGCCGAACAGGCCAAAATTGGCGGCACCGAAGACAGCCTGCGCTATCAACTGATTCGCGCCCGGGTCCAACTGCAATACGAAGACACGCCGGGCCTGGCCGCCAAGCGGTTCCGCCAGCAGTTGGATGAAAACCCAAAAAATGACGTCGCCCGTTACGGTCTGGCGATTGCCCAAATCAAGGGCAGCCAGTTCAACGAAGCCCGCACCACCCTGAAGCCGTTGCTGGACAAGGCGCCCAACGACATCACCTACAACCTGGCGCAAATCGAGCTGGACATGGACAGCAACCGCCTGGCCGATGCCCAGCAGCGGGTCGACAGAATGCGCACGCTGTACCCTGGCAACTACCCGTTGAATCAGGTCCGGGTCGACTTGCTGCTCAAGCAAAATCGCCCGGCCGATGCCGAAAAAGCCCTGGACGCCCTGCTCAAAAGCCGCCCGGATGACCCGGACGTCTGGTATCAGGTGGCAGAAACACGCGGGTTGTCGGGCAACATCATTGGCCTGCACCAGGCCCGCGCCGAGTATTTCGCCTTGATGGGTGACTACCGTCAGGCCATCCAGCAAATCGCCTTTGCGAAAAAGCTCACCAACAACTTCCAGCTGTCGTCACGCCTCGATGCACGCCAGCGCGAGCTGATGGATCAAGAGCGGGCGATCAAAGACATGATGAATTGACCCAACACCATAAACCGGTAGGAGCGAGCTTGCCTCGCGATCTTTTAAGGTTCAAAAGATCGCGAGGCAAGCTCGCTCCTACAAGTGGATCTGGTTGGGTTTAGGCGTTACCCGCCAGTTTCAAGCGCGCGGCCAGGGTGAAATCCAGCATGCGTTTGAGCGGGCGAACGGCGTGGGGCACCAGCGCCGGGTCGACAAAGATCTCGTTTGTGCCCTTTTGCAGACACTCAAGGGTGCGCTCCAGGGTGTTCATGGCCATCCACGGGCAATGCGCGCAACTGCGGCACGCCGCGCCGTTACCGGCAGTCGGGGCTTCGATAAAGACTTTGTCCGGGCACAATTGCTGCATTTTGTAAAAAATGCCGCGGTCGGTAGCGACGATAAAGGTTGTGTTCGGCAGCTTTTGCGCAGCGGCAATCAGCTGGCTGGTTGAACCCACCGCGTCTGCCAGCTCAATCACCGACTCCGGCGACTCCGGGTGCACCAGAATCGCGGCGTCCGGGTACAAAGCCTTCATGTCTTCCAGTTGCTTGGACTTGAACTCTTCGTGAACGATGCAAGCACCGTCCCACAGCAGCATGTCTGCCCCGGTCTGACGCTGGATGTAACGCCCCAGGTGTTTGTCCGGGCCCCAGATGATTTTCTCGCCGTTGTCCATCAGGGTTTCGACGATTTCCAGTGCACAACTGGACGTCACCACCCAGTCGGCCCGCGCTTTAACGGCCGCCGAGGTGTTGGCGTACACCACCACGGTGCGCTCGGGGTGTTGATCGCAAAACGCCGAGAACTCTTCGACCGGGCAGCCCAGGTCCAGCGAACACGTGGCCTCCAGGGTCGGCATCAGCACGCGTTTTTCAGGGGTCAGGATTTTTGCCGTCTCCCCCATGAACCGCACACCTGCCACCAAAATGGTCTTGGCCGGGTGGGCAGCGCCAAAACGCGCCATTTCAAGAGAGTCAGACACGCAACCACCGGTTTCTTCGGCCAGGGCCTGGATCACCGGGTCACAGTAGAAGTGCGCGACCAGTACCGCATCACGCGCTTTGAGTTCGGCAGCAATGGCTGCACGCAGCGTCGCCTCTTGCTCGGCAGTCAAAGGCGTTGGCTGCTTGGCATCGAGGTGGGCTTGGACCAGAAGTCGTTCAGAAATTTGCGTCATGTTCGCAAGACCTGCAAGCGCTAAGGCGCGAAAGTCGAGTGTACCACCGGCTCCGGACTGTCGAGTCCCGCCGGGAGAATGTGTGTTATCAGGCACGGACCAGCTATCAAGCGCGCTAAGGCTACAGAATAAGCTTGCGATTCAAAAGTTTAATGTTGGTTTTGCCCATGCAGGCAAGGCGCCGATGCGGGCTGGCAAACCCGCATCGGAGGGGGCGGGTCAGTTTATTTGAGCGCTGCCAGCACGTGCTCTGCCACCGGACCACCCGAGGCCGGGTTCTGCCCGGTGATCAAACGTCCATCGGCGATAGCGAACGGCGCCCACGGAGCGTCAGCCTTTTCATAGTGAGCGCCGCGTTTCACCAATTCGGTCTCGGTGAGATACGGCACCACATCAGCCAGACCGGCCAGGGTCTCTTCCTCATTGGAAAAGCCGGTGACCCGTTTGCCCTTGATCAGTAACTCGCCATTGGACAGTTTGATATTGAGCAAGCCCACCGCACCATGGCACACCGACGACACCACCCCGCCGTGCTCATAGATGTGGCGGCTGATCGCCTGCAATTGCTCGTTGTCCGGGAAGTCCCAAATCACCCCATGCCCACCGGCGTAATAAATCGCCGCGTAATCATCAGGATTGATCTCGTCCGGTTTCAGCGTCGCGCCCAGGCGGTTCATGAACGCCTTGTCGTGATACCACTTCCAGTCAATCTCCGAGGCCATGTCCTTGGCCAGGCTGTGCGGGTCAATCGGGGTGTAACCGCCTTGCGGGCTGACGTAATCCACGGCATACCCGGCGGCCTCGACCTTGTGCACAAAATGCACGGCCTCACCCAGCCATAAACCCGTCGCGCGATCCAGATTGGGGTACTTCTCGACGCTGGTCAGTACCACTAGTATTTTTTTGCTCATCGCTGCCTCCTGTCAGAACGACGGGCCATTCGGCCCTCGAGCTGTACGACATGCTTACGTACAGAGTCAGGAGCATAGACAAGCGCTTGCGGGCATTAGTGCCGTGCATCCAAAGCACCTGTCCATTCATCGGTGAGGTGTTGCCGGGCGTTTTGCAGCGCCGTGGCCACCGCCTCTTCGCCAAACACCAGCCCTTCAAGGTACACAAAGTGGATGTCAGACAGCCCAAGCATCGTGAAAACTTCACGCAGGAAGTCGGTCAGGAAGTCACGCTGTTTGGCCCTCGGCCCTTGATGAAAACCTCCCGAACCCACCAACACGTAAACCGGGCGAGAGGCGAGCAAACCGGTTTTGCCGTCTGGCCCCGAGGTAAAGGTGCGATGGATGCGCAACACGTAGTCAATCCACAGCTTCAGCGATGCCGGAACCGTCAGGTTGTGCATGGGCGTGCAAACAAACACGACATCGCTGCGCTCCAGCTCCTGAATCAATGCTTCGGACACATCAAACACCGGCGCATCGAACGCCGTGGGCTTGGTCAACGCCGCGCCGTACTCAATGTTCAACGGGGGCAAAGGCTGTTCTGCCAGGTTTCGTTCGATCAACTCCAGATCCGGGTAACGTTGGCGCAGGCGCTGCAGTTGCTCGTGCGCCAGTTGTCGGGCGTGGGAAAAATCACCGTGAGGGCTGGCGTTGATCAGCAGTGCGGTTTTCATGGGTGGGCCTCGCTCAGTTTTTCGGTGAAGTGCATACCACGGGCCAGCAGCCCCTGACGGAAGTAAAAGCGCTGGGCCAACGCCATGTGCAGCCCTGTATCCAGTACAAAATGATCGCAACCGCGTCGAACGGTTTCCTCGCGTACGGCGTTCAATAACGTGGCGCCCACGCCTGAGCCTTGCAGCTGCGGGCTGATCACCAAGTCATCAACGTAAATAAAGCGGCCATAGATCAGGTTTTCAAGTTCGCGATAGCCGGCCAATCCAACAATGCCTTGGCCGTTGCTGATCGCCAACAACCGGTAGCCCTGCCGGGTCTGCCGCGACAATTGCGCGACATAAGCATCCGGGTCAGATAAATGCGGACGCAACACGCGCATCAGATCAAAACTGGCGTGTTGGTCTGCGGGGGTTTCCAGAAGCTGAAAGGTGTAGTCCATGCTCGTCTGCCCTCTGTAAAAGTTGGCTTACTGTAGGGACATAACGGCACAGGCCACAGATCCAAAAAACGCCTTAAGGACTGGGCCATAAATAAAAGCTGGTTGATTGGCCTCACTCATTCACGAGTGAGGCCCAAACCGTTCAACACTCACTGCCAACGCTTGAACAGCACGCTCGCATTGACCCCGCCAAAGCCGAAACCATTTGAAATCGCGTATTCAATCGCCAGCTTTTGTGCCTGCCCGCGAACCAGATTGAGCCCGGCAGCCGCAGGATCCGGCGTCTCAAGGTTCAGGGTGGCCGGGGCGATCTGGTCGCGCAAGGCCAGCAAGGTGAAGATCGCCTCAATGCCACCTGCCGCTCCCAACAAGTGCCCGGTCGCTGATTTGGTGGCACTGATGGCAACGTCGGGGTTGTCGCCAAACAGACTATTGATGGCGGCCAACTCACCTTTGTCACCCACTGGGGTCGAGGTGGCATGGGCGTTCAAATGCTGGATCTGCGCCGGAGTTATACCCGCCTGCTTAATCGCCTGCTCCATCGCCCGCCGCGCACCTGAGCCATCTTCCGGCCCGGCGGTCATGTGGTAGGCATCGGCACTGGTGCCATACCCCACCAGTTCCGCAATCGGCGTGGCGCCTCGGGCCAAGGCGTGCTCCAGCTCTTCGATCACCAGCAAACCGGCGCCCTCGCCCATCACAAAACCGTCGCGTGCTTGATCGAACGGGCGTGAGGCACGCTCAGGGGTGTCGTTGAAACCGTGGGACAACGCCCGCGCCGCGGCAAAACCACCCAGGCTCACGCGATGGATACAGGCTTCGGCGCCGCCACACACGGCCACGTCAACTTCGCCGGCACGAATCATCCGCGCCGCATCGCCAATCGCCTGCACACCGGCAGCACACGCAGTGACCGGGGCGCCCAGCGGGCCTTTGAGGTGATGCAGAATCGACACATGCCCGGCCGCCAAATTGCACAAAAACGACGGGATGGTGAACGGTGACAAGCGGCGCGGCCCCTTACTGTCAGCGGTGCGCACCGCCTCGGCAATGGCCGGAAACCCGCCCACACCGGACGCGATAATCGTGGCTGTACGCTCTTGCTGCAGTTCGGTTTGCGGCGCCCAGCCCGCTTGCTCCAGCGCTTCTTTAGCGGCGGCAAGCGCAAACACAATGAAGCGGTCCATCTTGCGCTGTTCTTTGGCGGGGATCAGCGCGTCGGGGTCAAACCCGGCTTGCGGGTCCTGATCACGGTCCAGCACTTGGCCGCCAATGCTGACGGCCAAATCACCGACCAGCGCTTCAGGCAGTCGACGGATCCCGGACTGCCCTGCCAGCAAACGGCTCCAGGTCTGCTCGACCCCACAGCCCAGCGGGGTCACCGCGCCCATGCCTGTCACAACAATGCGTCTACTCACGATGGCTCACTCCATAAATTTTGCTTGGTAGCGGTACAGTGACGAAACTATCATTATGAAAGTAACATCAGTGAGCAAAACTTTTCTCGTCTCTCAGGAACCGCAATGCAACGCACATCGCTTACAAACGCCGAATGCCCTGTCGCCCGTGGACTGGAACGGGTAGGAGAATGGTGGAGCATCTTGATCATGCGCGATGCGCTGCAAGGGTTAAGGCGCTTTGACGAGTTTTCGCAAAGCTTGGGGATTGCCCCGAACATGCTGACGCGCAGGCTCAACACCCTGGTCGAAGAAGGATTACTGGAGCGCAGACGCTACAGCGAGCGCCCGCCCCGGTACGAATATGTGCCAACGGCGGTGGGAGAAGATTTCAAAATCGTGATCATGGCGTTTATTGCCTGGGGCAATCGGCATTACACGCCCGAGGGCGAAAGCGTGCAGATCATTGATCAACAGACCCGCCATCCACTCCAGGTGGTGCTGATGGACGCAGTTGAAGGCCGTGCGGTGCCCATTGAACAGTGCACCGTCAAGGCCGGGCCGGCAGCGAGTCCAGGCATGCAGGAGCGCCTGGCATTTGTAGCGGGCAGGCAGCCGCAAGACGCCTGAGGTGATGGCTCAAGAGCAATAAAAGGTAGTCGCCGCCCCAATGACAAGACGTTGATCGGTGTGATGCGGCACCCCAAATCAGCGCGTTGCGGCCTCGGCAGCGACTACAGGAACGGGGCTTACTGGCAGACTTTCGCAGCCGCCGGGTCGTTAGGCACGAATGAATCGGCGGCACCCGGTTTCAGGACCACGTAGCCACGGCGCCATGGTTGGTCATCGACCATTTTCCAGCGGTGCCCGGAGCCGGTGTTGTCGGCTGCCAGCAGCACTTCGCCCGGGTGCAAAGTAAACGTCTCACCGGTGCGCGTCTCAAAGGCCAGCGTGCCGGACAAGGTCATGACGTACTGCGGCTCCGGGTCGTTATGCCAGTCAAACGAGGCATGCGCCGGGCTTTGCTTGAAGTGAATGGCCGTCACGTCGTTGCGCATGTTCTGGTTGATGGTCCCTTGCAGAACATGCGAGGCATCGTCCGCGCCGGTGCACAGCTTGTAGGCCTTGATGGTATCAGTGGCGGGCGTAGCCGCTTGAGCGCCGCTCAGTGTCGCGAGGGTGATTGCGACAGCACCCGCCGTCCGCAAGCTGAGGCTGCACAGACCGTGAATGACCGTGTGCCGCGACGAACGTTTTTTCTGATGCATGAAACCTGTTTCCCTTGTCCTGAAATTGCCTTATAGGCGTTGCTTGCAGAACATGTTCGACGCCGTGGGCTTTCGCGACAACTAACTAATAATTCATAGATCGCACAAGGCTGATACAAGCGGGCGTGGAAACTGCATTGTGCGCTAAAGGTATTGACGCTAAATTGTTGGCTCTTTTAACGCCAAGGTTCCTGTGATGACTGTCGACGACCACTCCGCCCCGGCAGACGCTGGCAGTTGTGATTACCTGCTGCTGCAAAACCAGCTGTGTTTTTCACTGCACTCCACCTCGCTGATGATGACCAAGGTGTACAAGCCCTTGCTTCAGGCCTTGAACCTGACCTACCCGCAATACCTGGCGATGCTGGTTTTATGGGAAGAAGACGGCTTGACCGTAGGGGAAGTCAGCGCACGCCTGCTGACAGATCCGGGTTCGTTGACGCCGTTGCTCAAGCGTCTGGAAGCAGAAGGCATGCTCAGCCGGGTCCGCAGCCATGAAGACCAGCGAGTGGTTCACCTGCGCTTGACCGAGCAAGGCAAAGCGCTGCAAGAAAAAGCCAAGACCATCCCCCAGTGCATTCTGGCCGCCAGCGGGCTAAGCCTGGAGCAGTTGCAAGACATCCAGAAAAACCTACTGCTGCTGCGCCGCAACCTGCACGCCAGCCTCTGAAGATTATTCCGTCTGTAGGAGCGAGCTTGCCTCGCGATCTTTTGATTTTTAAAGATCAAGAGATCGCGAGGCAAGCTCGCTCCTACAGGGCCAGTTTTGTTTTTAGAAAATAAATAGGCTTTCAGATCAACAAGATAGATCTGTTTTAGGTGCACCTTGAAAAAATAGCTTGCGCGCAAACTATTTTAACGCTAATTTTTAGTCATCTGCTTAGCGCGCAAACAATTAGTGCTAAAGACAAACCTCATCAGACACTTATCAGTAAGGAAAGACCGCCATGAACGTTCTCTATACCGCTGTTGCAACCGCTACCGGTGGCCGTGATGGTCGCGCTGTTTCGAGCGACAAGATCCTCGACGTCAAGCTGACCACGCCAAAAGAACTGGGCGGTGCTGGCGGTGAAGCCACGAACCCTGAGCAACTGTTTGCCGCCGGTTACTCGGCCTGCTTTATCGGTGCCTTGAAGTTTGTCGCCAGCCAGACCAAGCGCAGTATTCCGGCCGACGCCTCGATCACGGCCCACGTGGGTATTGGCCAGATCCCGGGCGGTTTTGGTCTGGACATCGACCTGCACATCAGCCTGCCGGGCCTTGAGCAAGCCGACGCCCAAGCGCTGGTAGACGCTGCGCACCAGGTGTGCCCTTACTCAAACGCCACCCGCGGTAACGTCGATGTGCGTCTGCACGTCAGCGTTTAAAGTCTGAAAAAAATGCCTCGCGATCGTTTAAAAGATCGCGAGGCAAGCTCGCTCCTACAAAGGGTTAGGCAAGATTTAAATCCGCGCCAGCGCCTGTGCCAGGTCAGCGCGCAAATCTTCGACATCCTCAACACCCACCGACAGCCGCACCAGACCATCGCCGATACCCAACTGCGCACGGGTTTGGGCGGGGATGGTGGCGTGGGTCATGATGGCCGGGTGTTCGATCAGGCTTTCAACCCCGCCCAGGCTTTCGGCCAGGGCAAAAATCTGCACGCTTTCCAGGAAGCGCCGGGCGCCCGCCAGGTCGGTGTTCAAGTCGATGGAAATCATCCCGCCAAAACCACGCATCTGCCGACACGCCAAGTCATGCTGCGGGTGCGATGCGAGCCCCGGATAGTGCACACGCGACACGTGCGGCTGGCGCTCCAGCCATTGCGCCAACTCCAGCGCGTTGCTGCAGTGACGCTCCATGCGCAGGGCCAGAGTTTTAACCCCGCGCAGGGTGAGGAAGGCATCAAACGGCCCGGCAATCGCGCCCACCGCGTTTTGCAGGAAGCGCAAGCGCTCGGCCAGTTCCAGGTGCTTGACGATGGCGATGCCGCCAATCACATCCGAGTGGCCGTTCAGGTACTTGGTGGTCGAGTGCACCACCACATCAAAACCCAACTCCAGCGGGCGCTGCACCCAAGGGCTGGCGAAGGTGTTATCGGCCACGCAAATGATGCCGCGCGCCCGGCAGATGCTCGCCACGGCCGCCAGGTCAGTCAGGCTGAGCAGCGGGTTGCTCGGGGTTTCGACCCAGACCATCCGCGTGTTGTCCTGCAACGACGCCTCAAAAGCGCTGAGGTCCGTCAGGTCGACGAAGCTGAAGCTGTGCCCGGCGCTGCGCTGGCGGACTTTGTCGAACAGGCGGAACGTACCGCCGTACAAATCGTTGCCCGAGACGATGTGCGAACCGGCGTCCAATAACTCCAGCACCGTCGAAATCGCCGCGAGCCCGGAAGCAAAAGCGAAGGCATCTGTGCCGCCTTCAAGGTCCGCAACACAGCGCTCCAGGGCAAACCGCGTCGGGTTGTGCGAACGCCCGTAGTCGAGGCCTTTGTGCACGCCGGGGCTTTCTTGCAAATAGGTGGAGTTGGCATAAATCGGCGGCATCAAGGCCCCTGTAGAAGGGTCCGGCTCCTGCCCTGCGTGGATGACGCGGGTGGCAAAGGCGCGGTGTGCGCCGTTTTCATCGTGCTGACTCATGCAAGGGATCTCCGTAGGTGATTGAGCAGGTCGACGCGAGTGATCAGGCCATGAAAGCCCGAAGCGTCAGCAATAATCGCCACCAGCCCGCGGTCGAGTTCAGCCTGTAGCTCAGCCAGACTGGCCTGCGGCGCCAAGGTGTGCAACGTGTCCGTCATGGCGCTCGCGACCGTGCGGCTAAAGTGCGACGCATCGGCATGCAGGCCCAGCAAAATATCGGACTCATCGATCACCCCGACCAGCCGCTTGCCGTCCACCAATACCGGCAGTTGTGACACATCGGCCAGGCGCATGCGCTGGAAAGCGGTGAGCAGGGTGTCGTCCGGGCTGGCGCTGATCACCCGGCCATCCTCAAAACGTCGGGCAATCAGGTCACGCAAATCGCCGTAATGCTTGAACTGCAGCAGGCCCTGGTCCTTCATCCACTGGTCGTTGTAGACCTTGGACAAATAACGCGTCCCGGTGTCACACACAAAGCTGACCACACGCTTGGGCTCGGTTTGCTCGCGGCAATAACGCAACGCAGCGGCCAGCAAAGTGCCGGTGGAAGACCCGCCCAAAATTCCTTCGGCGCGCAGCAATTGGCGGGCGTGATCAAAGCTTTCTTCATCGCTGATCGAGTAGGCATGACGCACGCTGGACAGGTCGCTGATCGACGGGATGAAGTCTTCGCCAATGCCCTCCACCGCCCAGGAACCGGCTTTGCCGATCACCCCGCTGCGGCTGTATTCGGCCATCACCGAACCCACCGGGTCGGCCAGAACCATTTCCAGATCCGGTTGCACGCGCTTAAAAAAACGGGTCAAGCCGGTCAACGTACCGGCAGACCCGACCCCCACCACAATGGCGTCCAGGTCGTGCTGGGTTTGCGACCAGATTTCCGGGGCGGTGCTGCATTCGTGGGCCAGCGGGTTGGCCGGATTATTGAATTGATCGGCGAAAAAAGCATCGGGGATGTCGGCGGCCAAGCGCGCGGCCACGTCCTGGTAATACTCCGGGTGGCCCTTGCCGACGTCAGACCGGGTGATATGCACCTCAGCGCCCATGGCCTTGAGGTGCAACACCTTCTCGGTGGACATCTTGTCCGGCACCACCAGCACCACCCGGTAGCCTTTGGCCCGACCGACCAGCGCCAGCCCCAGGCCAGTGTTACCGGCCGTTGCTTCAACAATGGTGCCGCCGGGGCGCAAACGCCCGTCGCGCTCGGCGGCATCAATCATGGCCAGGCCGACCCGGTCCTTGATCGAGCCTCCGGGGTTTTGCGATTCAAGCTTGAGGAACAGCGTACAAGGTCCGGTATCGAACCGGCTGACACGCACCAGCGGCGTGTTGCCGATCAATTCCAGAACGGCAGGTTGAGGGTTGCTTGGCATGAAGTCACTTCCCGTGTTTTGGCACTGGATGGACAGCGACTGGCAACGATTCAGGTCGCGCCAATCACCGGAAACCTCCTAGGACCATAGGCCGGGATGGGGTTGGCCGCAACTTGAAGGGCGATAACTCCTGAGCGTTTAAGCCAAGCCTCCTGACGACGTGGCACCCGCCTCATGAACAATTTTTCATGTCACGCCCCCGTCATTTTCCATTCCTATATTCCTACGTCACACGTTACGAACGGCCTGTATCGGGCCTTGGACTCAACGTTCGCAAGGAGTGCGCATGCTGTGCCCGGCAGTCTGGCCCGGGGAGGAATTTATTGTGGATGCAACGCTGACACCCTTGCCGCACCTTGAGCCATTGCCTGCGGGCAGTACTTCGCGATTGCTGCGCCGTGGCGGCGCGGTGGTGCTGGTGGTGGTGCTGCATCTGTTGGTGCTGAGCCTGGTGAACCGGTCTTCGCCGGTCACGGTGACGCCAGCCGTGACGCGCACTATTTATGCCTCGGTCATTCATCAACCCGCGCCTGCACCCGTCGCCCCTGCTGCACCGACACCGCCCTCTGAGCCCCCTCCTCCCGTGGCGCCGCCCGCCCCCGCGCCAGAGGCCGTTCACCCGGTCGCCCGACCCAAGGCGGTGGCCAAGCCGCATGCCGTGCAGCGTCCGGTAACGCCCGTGGTCAAGTCAGACCCTGCCCCCGCCACACCTGCTGCGGCCGCTCCGTTGGTTGCGCCCACGCCCGCTCCGCCGCCTCAGCCCAAGACGATCACCCGAGGCGTGGAGTACGTGCATGAGCCCGAACCCGAATACCCCGACAGTGCCCGTGAAGAGGGCAACGAAGGCACCGTGATTTTGCGCGTGCTGGTGGATATTCACGGCAAGCCCGGCGCCGTGGACATCGTACGTTCCTCGGGTTTCGGCAGCCTCGATGAAGCGGGCAAGACGGCAGTGCGCGGCGCGCTGTTCAAGCCTTACCTGGAGGATGGGCATGCGGTGTCGGTGTACGTGATCGTGCCGCTGCGCTTTCAGCTCGACAGCTAGCACTCACCCCTATTTTTTATTGACGGGCCTGCCGGTCAGGGCAGCGCTCACCCCAAAGAAAGGAAAGACACATGGAAACCGGAACACTGGGTTTAGATGTTTTGTGGCAACAGGCCGACGTGGTCACCCGAGGCGTGGCCTTGATGTTGTTGGTGATGTCAGTGGCGTCCTGGTACGTGATGCTCGACAAACTGTTGCGTCTGGCGCTGTTTCGGCTGCGCTCGGGCAAACTTTTGGCGGCGTTCTGGGGCGCGCCGACGCTCAAGGATGGCGTACAGCAATTGGGCCAGGGCAGCGCCTGGGCTGAAGTGACCCACGCCGGTATCAGCGCCGCGCGCCAGCACCGTGATGCGCTGGATGGCGACATGAACCCGCCGCCGTTCAGCGAATGGCTGACCCGCGCCCTGCGCCAATCCACAGTGACCATTGGCGGCAAGTTGCAAGGCGGTATGGCGATTCTGGCCACCGTGGGTTCCAGCGCACCCTTTGTCGGTTTGCTCGGCACCGTGTGGGGCATTTATCACGCCTTGATGAAGATCGGTTTGTCCGGTGACGCCAGCATCGACAAAGTCGCCGGCCCCGTGGGCGAAACCCTGATCATGACGGCACTGGGCCTGGCCGTAGCCATTCCCGCCACCCTGGGCTACAACCTGCTGGTGCGCAGTAACAAGCAAACCCTGGCAGAGCTGAGCAAGTTTGCCTTCGAGCTGCACGACCTGCTGGTGATCGGCGCCCGCGCAACCCCACGCAACGGGCTGCCAGCCCACAGCACCTTCAATGCCCAAGCGGAGTACGTCTGATGGCCGGTGGACTGTCGGGCGGGGACGACCTGGAAGAAGACGGCTTTAACCCCGAGATCAATACCACGCCGCTGGTAGACGTGATGCTGGTGCTGTTGGTGATTTTCATCATCACCGTCCCCGCCATTCAGCACTCGGTGAAGATCGACCTGCCCAAGGCCGCCGCGCAGCAAGACAACAAACCGCCGCCCTCGGTAGACCTGGCGCTGGACAACGATGGCCACCTGCATTGGGAGGACCACGACATCAGCGACAGCGACTTGCCCGCGCTGATCGCCGAGGCCGCCGCACGCCAGCCGGTCCCCGAATTGCACCTGCGCGCCGAGCGCAACACGCCCTATGAAAAGGTCGTGCAGGTGATGGCGGCGGCGCAGTCCGGTGGTCTGGACAAGATCGGTTTCGTGACCCAGGCCGTTACCCCTTAACCACGGCGTCGCCCTTCGCCCCACCCGTTTGGTCGGCCTTTATAGCCGACCACGGTGAAGTGCGCGCCACAGAAATCAACCAGGCCGTGAATGGCCGTTTTCGAAGGTGCAGTCATGTTTCGCAAATCCCCGTTGTATGTGCGTGCAGGTCTCGGTTTCGCAGCGCTTGCCATGGCCACGCCGTCTTTTGCCGCCGATGCTGCAGCAGCAGCCATCGACGACAGTGCCTTGGCCACCTTGCCGCAAGTTACGGTCAAAGCCGCGAAACGCAAACCGGCGCTGCACCAGCAGACCAACAGCGGTGCCTTGGGCAGCCGCGCGGTGATCGATACACCGTTCTCGTTCAAGAGCGTCGGCAGCAGCGAAATTCAGGACCGCCAGGCGGGGATTTTGTCTGAGGCGGTCAAGTACGACGCATCGGTCACCTCCATCAGCTCCAGCTACGGCACCCACCCGGCCACCCTCGCGGTGCGCGGCCTGCCGCTGGATGACCTGAACGGCTACAAGGTGGATGGCATGGCCAACATCAACCGTGGCGTGGAAATGCCCCTTGAGATGTTTGACCGCATCGATGTGCTCAAAGGCCTCTCGGGCTTCATGTACGGCTTCGGCAGCCCGGGCGGGATCGTCAACTATGTGACCAAACGGCCAACCGACAAGACCACCTTCAGCGTCGACGCCGGTTACGAGTCCAACAACCTGTACAAGGAACACCTGGACGTCGGCGGCCGCCTGGATGACCCGCGTTTTGGCTACCGGGTCAACCTGGTGCACGAAGAAGGCGATGCCGTTTCGGGTGACGCCAAGGTCAACCGCACAGCCGTCGGCGTGGCCCTCAACGCGCAACTCAGCGATGACCTGAGCCTGGACTTCGACACCCTGTACCAGACGCGTGATACCAGCGGCGGCACCGACATCATCGTCAACGCTAAAAATGCCTTGCCCAAACCCATTGATGGCAGCAAACGCCTGTACAGCAATGGCTCCTTTACCGATGTGGATTACAGCCTGTCGACGCTCAGTGCGACCTACAAGTTCTCGCCAGACTGGACCGGCAAGCTGGCCTATCGCTACAGCGATTCGACACGCCGTTATTTGAAAGACCAGTACATCATTTCCAGCGATGCGGGCGGCTACTCCGACAAAGCGTCGGCCGAGTACCACGGCTACGACTACAACGACGCCATGGGCACCCTGGAAGGCAAGTTCACCACCGGCTGGTTCAGCCATGACCTGGTACTGGGCAGCAGTTACTCGCAACTGAACTCCGAAAAATCCGTGGTCAGCCCCAAAGGCACCGTGGGCAAGGGCAACCTGTACGACCCGACGATTTTCTCGGTGTACAACATCGATTACAGCGGCGGCACCTATGGCGATGACAACATCAAGGAAAGCGCCGTATTTGCCAGCGATACCATCGGCTTGGGTGAACACTGGTCGTTGCTGGCGGGCCTTCGCAACGAAGACTTCCGCGAGGAGACTCACGCCTCTTCGACCGCCCCTGCTGTCCAGTACAAGGCCCGACCCGCCACGCCAACGGTGGCGTTGATGTACAAACCCAACAAAGACGTGACCGTGTATGCCAGTTACGTCGAATCCCTGGAAAACGGCGGCACCGCGCCCACCACGGCGGTCAACTCCGAACAAACCCTGGGCCCGCTGCGCAGCAAGCAATACGAAGTGGGCGTGAAAGCCCAGCAGCGTAACTGGAGCGCCACGGCGGCGGCGTTTCGCATCGACCGGGGCGCCGAGTACACCAACGATGCCAACGTCTTCGTGCAGAGCGGCACCATCCGCTATCAAGGCCTGGAGTTGAACGCCAGCGTCGACGCCACCCCCAACCTGACCGTGGACGGCAGCGTCATGTCACTGGACTCGGCCTACCACGATGCGGGCGATGGCGTTGATGGCAACCGCGCCGCCGGTGCAGCGCATTATCAAGCTGCAACACAAGTCACGTATCGTGTCCCGCAAGTGCCCGGCATGTTCCTGCACACCGGCGCCCAGCGTATCGGCGAAATGGCGGTGGACTCAGGCAACGTGCACACCCTGCCGGCCTACAGCCTGTTCGATGCCGGTGGCGGTTACCGCCTGCATTTGAGCGGCGGGCATGCACTGACCTTTGGCGCCAACGTCAGCAACCTGGCCAACAAAAAGTACTGGACCTTCTATCAGGAAAACTACCTGCAGCCGGGTTCGCCCCGT
The DNA here is from genome assembly GCF_045830615.1 of Pseudomonas helleri. NCBI lineage: Bacteria > Pseudomonadati > Pseudomonadota > Gammaproteobacteria > Pseudomonadales > Pseudomonadaceae > Pseudomonas > Pseudomonas helleri. The sequence goes on from NZ_CP174501.1 coordinate 3,867,900, forward strand.
ACGTTAACCTTCAACACGCGTTATGACTTCTAGGCCCGCAATGATAAAAACAACGTTTTTGAAGTACACGGTTCTGGCGCTGGGCATCTGCCTGGCGTTGCCCTCTTTGGCCGCACCACTGGACACCGGCGGGCTGCGCCTGGACAAAGTGGTACTGGTGATGCGCCACGGCATCCGCCCGGCAACCGATACCGCCGCACTACAAAGCTGGTCGGCCAAGCCATGGCCAGCGTTTGACGTCGCCGACGGCCAGTTGACCGACCATGGCCGCGCAGCCATCGTACTGCTGGGCCAATGGCAACGCGGCCTGCTCGATTCGCTCGGCCTGTTCAAGGCCGGGCAATGCCCGCCGGAGCAGGCGGTCTACGTGTGGTCGAGCCCGGTCGCGCGCACGCAAGCCACCAGCGCGGCGTTGGTACAAGGGATGTTCCCCGGCTGCAACGTCCCGGTAAACCATGCGCAGAAAAGCCAGGACCGGCTGTTCCACGCGACCGAAAATGGCCTGGCCCCCTTGGACCCGGCGCAGACCAAAGCGGCAATATTGCACGCCATGGGCGGTAGCCTCGACGCTGCCCGTGATCGCTATGCCGCACCGGTGCTGGCCATGCAGCAAGTGGTCGGCGTGCCAACCACCTGCGAGCAAAAAAACTGCGCCCTGAGCGAACAACCCTGGGCGCTGAAAGAGAAAAACGGCGTGGTCAAACTCAGCAGCCCATTGGGCGTGGGCGCGAGCATGAGCGAAACCTTTCGCATGCAATATGCAGAAGGTTTGCCGCTGGATCAGGTCGCGTTTGGTCAAGGCCGCAGCGCTGAAGAGGTATCGCGTCTGATGGCATTGCGTTCGGCTAAATACGCCCTCAGCAACCACATCCCGTACATCGCCCGGCGCGGTGCTTCGCAGTTGCTCGGGCAAATCCTGTTGGCCCTGCAACCGACCGCAGCGGGCAGCCCGCCCGGCACCCAAGGGCTGGCTTTCGTGGGCCACGACACCAACATCGCGCAGTTGCGCACACTGCTGGGCTTTGACTGGAAAATCGCTGAGTACCCCGAAAACGATGCCGCACCGGGCGGCACCCTTCTGTTTGAACGCTGGGTCGACGACCACACCGGCGAGCAGTTTGTCAGTGTGGCCTATGTGGCGCAGAGCATGGACCAATTGCGCAACTTGTCCAACGCACCGCCCTATCAGGTGCAATACCCTGGTTATGCGGGCAAAGCCTTGATGCCATTGAAGGGGTTTGTCGCCGAAATGGAAAAACGCATCGACCCTTCGGCGACCGAAGTGCAGCATTACAGCGGCGAGTGAGCGGCACTTGCAGTTCCGGCCAGGTAATCCAAACGATGACGACAGGGTCCAGGGGCAACCTGCCCGTTTTTATCTGAGGTATGATCGCCCACTGAACAAGGATCTCGAATCCTGGATCCATTACCCAACAAGCAGTTTGATCATGCCTAAAAAAGAACCTTGACCGAATCTTCGAATTAAAAGACAAAGCCTGCCGGAGACCCACGCGCTATCGCTAATGTCATCACTCAGGGCCAACGCGACGAATGCCAATCCCACGGTGTGTATCGCCTGCTGGTCTGCGTACACATCTTGCGCAACGGCAATCTCGACCCAAAAGCCGAGCCGACAATCAAACACGTTTCCTCAGGTATCGTCGCGGTTGATGCCCATTACGCAAACTCTCTTCTAAGCTTCGAGACAGGCCTTTCCCTGCTGGTCGCCAAAGCCCGTGAAAACGGAATTGCCGCCATGGCGATCAACAACTGCTACCACTTCTCCGCCCTTTGGCCAGAAGTCGAGCCACAGCTGGGTGGCTCCCGCTGGCGGTAAGAAACCCGTATTTGGCACCAACCCCATTGCCTTTTCCTGGCCTCGACCCAACACCAACCCATTTGTGTTTGACTTCGCCACCAGCGCTATCGCCCGCGGCGATATCGAACTGCACGCCCGTCAAAACAAACCCATACCTGCCGATTGGGCCCTTGATCTAAGTGGTAATCCGACCACCGATGCCCAGGCAGCATTGAAGGGCGCCATGCAGACGTTTGGCGGGCACAAGGGCTCATCACTGGCATTTGATGCCGGTGCAAGCGCCACACCGTGTCACGGCGAATTGATACTCGCGTTCGACCCCAAGGTGTTCCTGGGGGATGCCTATGCAACCAGTTTGCAGCAGGCCGAAGCACTGTTTGAGTCGATCACTGAACAAGGCGCGCGCCTGCCCTCCTAACGCCGATAAGACGCCCGGGAGCGCAGCGTGCGCAATGGCGTGAAGGTTCCCAAGGCACTCTTTAAAGACATTTTGCAATTGCTGGAATAACTCCGCCAGCGCCCCTGAGGCCGGGTTAGACAATGCGAAGCCATCCGTATCGATGGCATCGCATTCAGGGGTATAAAGGCCTCTTGTTCCTGTTGTGGCACCCCGTTCACAGAGAAAAACTCAGCCCGCTTTATCCGGCGCGGGAACCAGCACTGACACAGGCAATCCCCGTGTTACGACGGTGTAGTTGAGTGGCTCGCAAGTGTCAGGCAGTGCGCTATCGACGAACTCGCTGGCCGCATCGGTCAAGGTGCCGATGATGACGCCGTTGCGGTACACCGTCAGCGCTTCGCCACGGGGCTTTACCGGGCGCCAGTTAAGGGTGACGCTGCGCGCTTGTGTGTCCAGGCGATGAGACAGATGACGCACGCCCATCGGGCCGATCAGCGGAGTGCCGTCTATCACGTATTGCTCAACCACGGGCTGCACTCCCATGTGCGCAAGGATCGTAGGGGCAATGTCGGCCTGGCTGGCATATCCGTACAAGCCGTCGAACTCAGGATTGACCGGGTCTTTAATCGGCGCAGAGAGTTGCTCGTTGGGGGCTTTGTTGAGGGCGATGAACGTGGTTTTTTCACTCAGAGTTTGCGCACCGTGGTTATGACCGGCAGGTGTTTCGCGGCCATGATCAGGGGTCACAATGACCAGCCAGTTTTCCTCAGGGTGACTGTTCTGACGATTTTCGAGTGCAGTCAACAATTGCCCGACCTGATAGTCCACGCCCTGGATGGCGGTTTGATAAGGCGGGGTAAAGCCTTGGGAGTGTCCAACTAAATCAGGCTCATCAAAGTGCGCGAAAATAAAGTCATGTTGACCATATTCGATTTCGTAACTGGCTTTGTCGGCCACGCACATATCTTTATCGTCACACATAACGGCAAGGTCGATGTAACCTTTTTCTATATCGTTGGCCAAATTGTGATTGATGGTATTCCAGCTCACGATACTGGCAGTTCGTCGTTGTTCGGCCGCTGTTTTGATGTACTCAAAAAGACTGGTGGTCTGGTTACGCAACCCATTGCTATTGCTCTTGACCTGGTGCCGGTCGACCCAGGCACCGGTCAGGATGGTGGTCCAGCCTGGACCGCTGTTGGTCCCTTGCTGAGTAGTGCTACCAGCGACTCCACCGACATAGCTCTTGGCCAACGTGAGGCCGCCAATATTGGGCGCCATAGCGTCCTGAATGGCTTGCTGCAGTTTTTCGTACTGCATGCCGTCAACACCAATCAATAATGTTTTATGCAAACTGTAATCGGGCACAGTACTGGCTAATTGATTTTGAGCATAAGTGCTGGCACTAAACAGAATTGCAGCCAACACGCCAAGTCGCGCAGGCAAAAGTAAGACTTTAGAGCAATTAGACATAGTGTTAGACCGACAAAAAAGGGGAGCAGCAGTATTGTCTACGACAAGTTTCAGTTAAGTGACGCATGCTCTTGAAGTGCATAAAGACACGACATTGATCCGTTATTCCAAACACCAAGACCCCATCAGAATGCCATTGCTCGCCCCTGCCAACCTTCGCAATAAAAGGCTTTAGAGCACACGAAGGGAAACCATCTAACAACTTTGTTTACTGAATACGGTAACAACCTGAAACATATAAGCCTCTCTTTCTTCCATCTTGCAAACAGTGACCACCACCAAGTTGAAACTATTACTTACATGTTTCAACCTTTAAGAAGTGTGCATCAGAGTTTGTGAATGCGTGGATTCACTCATGTCGCTCATCGTCTGCCCTTGTTCCTCCAGCAACTGCACAAAGCTGCTGAGGTTTCGCGACACGGCCCCGCGCCGCCAGACCAGCCAGGTGGTCAGGTAGCGGAACTCGGCGGCCAGCGGCCAGATGCTGACCGTCGCGCACCCCGGCATGCTGTTGAGCATGCTGCGGGGCATCAGCGCCAGCCCGGCGCCAGCGCTAACGCAGGCGAGCATGCCGTGGTAAGACTCCATTTCGAAGATTTTGCCGGGCACGGCGGCGTCGGTGTTGAACCACTTTTCAAAGTGATGGCGGTACGAGCAATTGGCCCGAAAGGCGTAGATGCTCTCGCCGTTGACGTCGGTTGCGCAGCGGATCGGCGCGTGATGAAGCGGCGCGATAATGACCATTTCTTCTTCGAATACCGGCACACCTTCAAGCGCCGGGTGGAGCACCGGGCCGTCGACGAACGCAGCCACTAATCGCCCCGACAGTACGCCTTCAATCATGGCCCCGGACGGTCCCGTCGAAAGGTCCAGGTCGACCTTGGGGTGTTGTTGGTTATAGGCCGCCAGCAAAGCAGGGATCCGCACCGCGGCGGTGCTTTCCAGTGAACCCAGCGGGAATGCACCCTGGGGGTCTTCGCCCGCCACCGTCGCCCGCGCTTCTTGCACCAGGTCGAGAATGCGCCGCGCGTAGTCAAGGAAACTCCAGCCCGCCGGTGACAGGCGCAGACGGCTTTTCTCGCGGATGAACAGGTCGACACCCAAATCCTCTTCGAGCTGTTTGATCCGCGTCGTCAGGTTTGAAGGCACACGATGGATGTGGGCCGCTGCAGCGCTGATGCTGCCGTGGTCCACCACCGCCTTGAAGATTTCCAGTTGCACCAGATCCACAGCCATTCTCCAATCGTGAAAGAAACGATCTCTATTATTCAGTTTCAAGAAATCTTTAGCCACCCTACTCTGTGCTCATCTACTCACTCAGCAGGACCATGCCATGAGCCCGATTTCCAGCCAGACCCACGCCCTTTCGATCAACCCGACCACGGGTGAGCAGATTGGCCACTACGCGTATGAGTCCGCCGAGGCTCTGGACGCGGCCCTCACCCGCGCCGCGTCGGGCTTCAGCCGCTGGAAGCGCACGCCGTTGCAAGCGCGCTCTGCCGCCATGGTTGCACTGGCCCAGGCGCTGCGCGACAACGCTGACGCCATGGCAACCATGATCACCGAGGAAATGGGCAAACCGATCACCCAGGCCCGTGGCGAAATCGAGAAATGCGCCAAGCTCTGCGAGTGGTACGCCGAACACGGCCCGGCCATGCTGGCCGCTGAACCGACCCAGGTCGAAGGCGGCAAGGCACGCATCGAATACCGCCCTTTAGGCCCGATTTTGGCGGTGATGCCGTGGAACTTCCCGGTCTGGCAAGTGCTGCGCGGCGCGGTACCCGCCTTGCTGGCAGGCAACACCTACGTGCTCAAGCACGCACCGAATGTGATGGGCAGCGCGTACCTGATTCGCGACGCCTTTGTGCGCGCCGGTTTTGCCGAGGGCGTGTTTGAAGTGGTCAACGTCACCCCGGACGGTGTGTCGCGCGCCATTGCCGACCCGCGCATCAGCGCCGTGACCCTCACCGGCAGTGTTCGCGCCGGTACCGCCATCGGCGCACAGGCTGGCGCTGCCCTGAAGAAATGTGTGCTGGAACTGGGCGGCTCCGATCCGTTCATCGTGCTCAATGACGCCGACCTCGACGCCGCCGTGCAGGCCGCCGTTGTCGGTCGTTATCAGAACTCGGGGCAAGTCTGTGCCGCCGCCAAGCGTCTGATCATTGAAAAAGGTGTGGTTGAGGCATTCACTGAAAAATTCGTCGAGGCCACCCGAAAACTGGTGGTGGGCAACCCGCTGTCCAGCGACACCTACATCGGCCCGATGGCGCGCTATGACCTGCGTGATGAACTGGACCAACAAGTGCGCGACACCCTGGAAGAAGGCGCGACCCTGCTGCTAGGCGGTGGCAAAGCCGAAGGGGCTGGCAACTTCTATGAGCCGACGATTCTGGCCAACGTGACCGACCAAATGACCTCGTTCAAACAGGAACTGTTCGGCCCGGTAGCGTCGATCATTACCGCACAAGACTGTGCGCATGCCGTGGCGCTCGCTAACGACAGCGACTTCGGCCTGACAGCGACCATTTACACCGCCAATGTCGAACTGGCCCAGCAACTGACCGGCGAACTGGAAACCGGCGGTGTGTTCATCAACGGTTACTCGGCCAGCGATCCCCGCGTGGCTTTCGGCGGCGTGAAGAAAAGCGGTTTCGGCCGTGAACTGTCGCACTTCGGCGTGCGGGAATTTTGCAACGTGCAAACCGTGTGGCTGGACCGCAACTGAGTGGATGCACACCACTGAACAGGGATAACAGGGGCCAGCACGGGATCATCGTTCCCGTGCTGGCCTTGTCAATGACGCTTCTATTCCAGTAACGCACGCTGAAGACCGCAGAGTCGCAGCAGGAGGTCATGCTCTCTGACAGACACCTCTATACGCGCGATATCTGCCGCTATTTCATACCCCTCACTGGCAGGGCTGTCGTATTGCTGATCCAGTGCATTAATCAGCTCATCGCTATAAGCTTGCAGCGCCTCGAACTCTTGAGGGTATTGCGCTTTCAGATAAGTGAGCCAGTGGTCCTGGGTCGTCAGATGCTCTAGAAACTCACTGCTTTTTTCAGCCAAGATGACCTTCTCATAAGCCTCTTCTATGGCTGCAGGCGTGACTTCGGGCGCACTAGCTCTATACAACATGTCGGCGGCCTGCTTGGGCAAGTCCAGCCTGTTGGCCAGGGCAGTGCGATAAGCCAAACGTACCTCTACGACTTCAATAGTTCCTGAGGCATTGGCCGTGGCCTGAGCAATGCTTTCCACTTTACCGAGACGAAACATCCGTTTATAAAACGTAAACAGCTCTTGACCACTTTTACTTGCGGCCCCCGTACCAAACTCATTGAACTCATACACTTTTAATTCAATGTCGTTAAATACAAGCATCCTTCCATCGGAGCAGGTACCGCGCGAGCGGGCCAGGCTGAAAAGCTCATCACGCAACGTCTCATCTTTGTAAGCTGCCTCCAGTACCTCCCATACTCGCTGGTTCAACTCAGCCCTGACGAGGGCAAAATCCTTACTCCCTTGAAGTAACTCAAGCAGGCGAAAAAAATACTGGGAGCCGGGGGCTGCTCTAAGCACGTCCCACATTTCGTGTTTTGCTGAATCAGCAGGCACGTCCTGGAACCACGGTTCTTTTTCATCTCCCAAGGCCTGCGCACCCGGTAACTCATCAGTTATTTCCTCATCGGTCTCTACATCGCTCTGCCCATCAGAATCTTCATCCGACCCGGCTTCAGAACTGTCGACCTGCAAGTCTTCCAATGAATACCCCAAGTCATTGCCTGTGAAATCACGGTAGTCGTACAACGACCTTAGTTCACTGTTGGGTAGATAATTATTGGACAGGTCAGTCCCGGCCATCAGCAGGTCGTGATGACCTTGCAGAGCGCGAAAGGGAATTGCCTCGATCTGATTGGTATCGAGTTTTAAAACACGCAATTGCGCAAGATCCAGTACGCCCTCAGGCCATTCACTCAATCGATTGCTACTGAGTATCAGTGTCTGCAAGTTATCCATGCCCTGGACGTCGACTTCGGTCAGCGCGTTTCGACTTAGATCCAGCGATTCCAACCCACGCAGGGGTTCTAGATCAACTGAAATCAAATGGTTGCCAGCGGCTTCCAGGCTGTTCAAATGCTGGAACGCCCCAATGGACTCAGGCAGTCTGGTCAAGCCTGCATTGTTCAGTTGCAAGGTTCGTAACTGGCTAAACGATCGAATAAATGTTTGCACTCCCGACTCCGTTAAACCCGAACCACTCAAGTTCAAAGCGGTAATGTCATAAAGCGCGCCCGGCAGTTGAGGCATGTCGCCGATGCATAAACCTGAGAAGTCGAGCGCCTGCTGTTCGACGCCTGAACGGGCCACGCTATATCGCCAGGCCTGGAGAATGCGGCCCGCGGCAGTCTTGCGGTCTGCCGAGTTAACCCAACGTCTGCCCCCTTCTATTCGGTAATTGCGGCTCGCGATCCAGTCATTGAGGCGACTCGTGAGTGAGTCGAGCTCCTGTTCCCACGCCGCAAGCCTGACTTCAATGGCGACTTCGCCTGTTTTAATCTGCTCCAGGCGTGCTTGCGCCTGCGCGGGCGTCAGATCAGGGGTCAGTCGCTGCAAGCAAGTCAGAGGGGAATCATCGGGGGCGGTCGTGAACGGCTCAGGCAGCAGCAAGTCCGGGTTGTCTGCGACCTGAATCGGGAAGGGTTCAGGCTCGCCGTCCGTCACACCCTCGGCCAGACTGTCCAGGCTGATGCCTCCTACTCGGTTACGTTTGTGTTTGAGCGCATAACCCAATAAGTCATCACAGCTTTTAGGGGTTAACCGGCACCCTTGCAGCAGCGTTTTGCTTAACACGGTTGGATGATTTACGACCTCAGGTGGAATCTCGGTTAACGCGCTGAAACTTAAATTCAGAAACCTTAACGAACGGCACCGTTCAATGCCTGCCGGCCAGTGCTTTATTGAAGTGCTATTCAAGTTGAGTTCTTGCAGTTTATCGAGTGAACTGACATCCAGCTCGTCTACCCAGTTACCACTCAGGTCCAAATGCTTGAGCCCGACCATGGAATTAAGGCTCTCCTGCATCTGCGGCGTGACCCTCAACTCATTGAACCCGAGGTCTAAATTGCTTAGCTGCGGCAGGTCAGCCAGAGCGGATGGAAAATCCAGTAATTGGCTTCGCGAAAGATCCACTGCTTGTGCATTTTTGAAGGCGCCCAGGAACGTGTTCAACTCGTCTACAGGCACGTTAAGCGCAGGTATTCTCAAGCGCGTAACATGGGTAAAAGAATGGGCTTCAAGCTTTGGCAAGTCGCCATATGCGTCCCCTTCCAGGTCGAGCATGCCGCCCTCCTCCGGTAGTTTCCAGGCAACGCCCAGATCATCGCCTTCCAGACCCAGTCGTCCGGCCAACCCGCTGCGCCAGCAACCTGTAATCCGATCGCAAACCGTTTGCCGAAACTGAGTGTAAACGCCTGAAGATACCTGGCTTTTCCAGTGATTCAGACGCGCAATCAGGGTTCGGTACTCTTCAAAAACTTCACCGACCCGTCTGATCAACACCCCGGCGGGCAACTTGTGCAAGGCGCGCTGAATCACGGATTCAGTCAGCGCAGGCACCCGGGTCTGAACGGCTATTGTTCTTAGCCCTTCACTCACATAACTGGAGGCCAGGCCGGACACTTCAGCGGTATAGGCCGGGATAGCGGACAGAAAATCATAGGCCCTCACGATAGTGTCCAGATTCATGCCAGACCAGTTCAGCCGCAGCGTTGAAAACGGATGCAGATTGCTCTCAAAAAACGTGTCTGGCAGCGTCACAATCGAGGTATTACGCAGGTCCAGCAGCTCAAGGTGTTCGAGCCCAAAAAGCCCTGTTGGCCATTGACTCACGTTGCCGAACAGGCTCAACCCTCGAAGCTCGGACAAGTGCGTGACATCCAGCGCATTGATGTCGCCGCTTAGGGATAACTGCTCGAGCTGTGACAGTGTCGACAGCACATCAACCAGCGGTGCACTTGAGTCTGCTCCGACATTCAACATCAGCGAAAGCTCAGTAATCCCGTCCAATACGGGCAGTGCCTGCGCAATCGGCCCGATCTGATCTTTGCCTACGAACAACTCCAGGCGTCGTGCATTAGGAAAACGCTGGAGAAATTCGGCGCCCGGCTCACTGACTAACAAGCCGGCGTCCATACTCAAGGCCCTGACATGCGAGAAGTCAGCTTCCCATGCCGGTAATTGGCTAACGCTTCCCAAATTGAGGGCAATATTGGCGTCATGGTTATAGGGCAGCCCTGAGCGCCAGCACTCAATGACTCTGCTCACAATCCCAGAGCGTGCGCTGCTCTCAGCACTCCAGACTTGCAGGACGCTACGCAACCCCTGCAGTTCATTAAGCTGGTGCTCTAACGCGTCAAATATCTGTTGATCCGTAACACCTTGGCTCAACCGCGCTTCAATGTAGCCAAGCGCTTGTTCATCACTCATGTCTGGATAAACATCGCGCAGCCTCACGACTTGCAGGTCTCTGACGCCAAGACCTTTTCCAGTGCCAGACAACGTATAACCGATCTGGTTATTGATCCGCCCAAGAGGAGGTTCCGCCCCCGGAATGCGCTGACGCAATATTTGCGCCACTTCTGAACGATTCGATAATGCATGCTTAGCCAATGCTCCCCGCAAGTCATCAGCCTGACTGATGTCTAAATAGCCCATGGCTTCACGGGTAGGTTCGGGCAACACCTGCACAATTGCTTCATAAAGGTTCAGGTCAGCGCTCAAGGGCACACCTGCCGCTTGCACTACAGAAAAGTGATCACCGGACTTGATCAGGGTTTTACGGATGGGGTCCTGATCAAGGCCAATGCTATCGAGCAAGCGTCCATTGCTGCTATTGGCCCTGATTTGCAGTTGTACGTCATTTGACCATCCCGGCAAATGTTCCAGACCACGCAGAGCCAAGCGCTCGCTGTCCAGAGAAAACAAGCTCTGCTTACACAGCCCTGCCATTGCGCGATTCATTCGCCCTTGCTGGACGTAGACGCGTGCACTGTCGTCGATGCGTTTGGGGAATGTTCCGTTACGCATATCCGCCAACTCACTGTTGCTGGCGCTCTCCAGAACTTCTTTCACTGCTCTTTCGGACAACGAGGGAAATCTGTTACGCAAGACCTCAACCTCGGTTGAAGAGGACGCACTCTTGACCGCACTTAGCAGGCGTTTGAGCAGGCGTTGTCTATGTTGGCTCAGGCCATCGGCAAGCTTCTGATTGAAGCGCCGTGCTTGCGATACAGAGCCCTCTGTACGACCCAGCAGCTGTGCTGCCTGCTCATCGCTTAATAAGGAGAGAATCCGTTCAGCTAACGTTCCCTGGGCAATGTCAGCACGGGGGATTCTGATAATCGGCCGGGGGTCGCGCTCAACCAGCACCTTCCCATAACGCGTTGAAGGGCCCCACATCGGGTCGCCATCAAACACTTCAAGCTCTTGCCCTCGGGGCCAACCTGGCATTTCAACCAGCACGCGCAAAACCTCGTCCTGATAGTGGGTAAAGCCTTTGCTACTGGCGATCTGCTCAATCAACGCATCCAGTTCGCGATCAACCCTGAACAGCTCAAACGTGTCGAGTAACACCGAAGGCGTGGGCAAACCCTCGATATGAACTTGACGCAGTACCGCATCAGACACCCCGCTTATGTCCCCCATCTGGCCGAGGGTGGCATCGTCAAACAGACGGGTCTCATGCCCAAGGCGACGCAGTAAGGTGGCCCGATTCCACTCCAGCGGCTGTTCATGAGCATGGCGCCATGCCCCCGCGTTATTGTGCTCAAGCGTGGGCTCGAATACGTTCTGGGCATCGGGATGTTTGAGCTTCCACTTATTGACTGATGGATCAAATGTTTGCTCATAGACGTGTTCACCCACTCGAACATACGTCTTGCCATTGACGTGGTACTGCCCCAGAGCATTGGGCTCACTGTTGTCCAGCACCTGCTCGGGGACCTGAAAAGCATGAACCTCTGGCTTACACAGGCGAATCTCCCCCGTGGGCAGCAAGGCCTGTCTCACCTCTTTAAGAATTCGGGGAATAGTGCCCGCTGGTATCTTGCTAAAGGCATACCCGGCGGCGCCCATCACGCCGATGAATGCCACATTCATAGCCACTGATTCCAGGTGCGACCATGCACCCTCCATGTCACCCACACTCCAGTTTTCAAAGCCCTCGTAGACCTCTTTGGCCAACTGCAGCGCCATGACCACCATCATCGCTTCTCCCAGTCCGGGAACAAAAAAGGCAGCGACGTTAAGCACATTCATTCCCACCGACGCCCAGTACTCCAGGGTCTCGACGGTCTGCTCCCAATCCACCACAGCGGCGGGTATGGCGATCGCAAGCGCATCCTCTTTTATCCTTTCTATTTGCCTGAAATAGAGCGTGTTGAAGATATCGCCAGAGATCGGTTGCAACGTTTGCTGGCTCACTCTCAAGTTGACGCTCGATGCGGCAAAATAAACAGGCTCCTCCTGGGTGCCAGGTGTGGGGTGTTTCTCGATCAACTGATGGTTCAGGCGCGTCAGAAAGTCCTTCTGTTTGCCTTGCGGTACCAGGCTTGCAAAAAACTGCTGGTAATTCGCGGAGCATAAGTTCGCGACCAGGTCCTCAGTGAATTCGCCCAGTGAGGAATACTCCTTGAGAGGGCTGACAGGGGCTCCCGGGATATACACCATGACAGGATCAGGGCCGGGCTCATCAAACCGGACTGCCGGCAAAGTAATACCTGTGTGCTCCTCCACCCAGCCTCTAATGGGGTACGAGCGAGCAGACTCGATGATCACTGCATGGCCAATGTTGAAGCCCAACAGCTCCAGCCCACTGAAGACCAGCGGCCCCATCCTCGGGTTTGGGGCACCGTCGAGCAATCCTCGGACCATCTGGTAACCCGCCCCTTTGACATCGCCTACCATCAGGCCGGTATGCAGCCGCACAGCCATTTGCTCTTTCAGGGCAATGATCATCTGATGTCGCAATCCGGCGCGTGTTGCCGGATCATCAAAAACACTGTTCAAGTGCTCCTGATACTGCTTGCCCAAATCAAGCTGGCGGCATAACTGCGAGAAAGCCTGAGGTGCTACGGCGTGCTGCTCTTTAAAACGATAACGGTTGCCCTCGATCGAATCGGGCCGAGTGTGTTCGCGCCAGATTAAATCAGCCCCCTCTGCACCCGAAAAGCCTGATGATCCTTGTGCGGTCAAGCCAGCTTTTTCGGTCACCAACGCACCCACCGGGGCGATCACACTGGATGCTCCCCCTACCACCACCGAGAAGTCTTCTTTACCCGAAAAGTTGAGCAAGGCCGCCTGCAGCAGGCTTTGCTCGTTTACCGGTTTATCACGACGCAGGTAATAGAGGCTGTTTTTATTGACATCGATAGCCGACGAATCGAGCCCCTTCATGGCCTCCACCAGCAGTGGCTCCGCAAACTCGGCGATGCCTTTAAACCCCTGGAGTTTAATGGCCAGCATGGCATGCGCCTTACGGCTTCGCGCCTGGCTCACCAACAATGCCTCACGCAGCCAGGGTGCGGCATGGGTGAACCACTCGGGCAACTGGTCTTCGTTTACATGCCCTGCAAACAAGCCGGCTCTCAAGCGTTGGATATGTGAGGGGTGGCTGTGTTTGATCCAACTGGGCATTTTGTCCTTGATAAATGCGCCATTGGGTCCTGCAACCTGTACCACGGGTGTTCCCGTCATTGAGTCTCTCCTGATAACTCATTCAATAAGTCATCAGAAAACCTCGCCTGCGCCCTGCTCAGGTGGTAACTATTTACCGCACGGGCCAGTGCTTGATCACGTTACTGGCCCATTCTCATCGGCGGAATTTATGAGCGGCTGATCCCATTGGCTTTGAAGAGCCATTCAAACGCCTGCTCCAGGGTCGGTGCGGGCGTCTGCAACGGATTCACGCTGATCTGTTCGGCGGTGCGCTGGAACAGGTCTTTGACCCCCGGCAGCACGGCCACCGGCATATCGGCGGCGCGCAATTGGCGCTCAGCCTCTTCAACCTCTTTGAGGCGACGGGGTGCATGCAGCACGTGCGTGCGGATCAAAGCGCCGAGGAAATCGCGCAGGCTGGCTTGATCAATGTCGCTCAAGGCGTCGTGCAGCTTGTCTGTCACGCCCTGTTTTTCTGCGGCCATAAAGCACTCGATGGTCAGCGCCTCCAGCCCTTTGGTAAACACGCTGCGCAAAATTTTGAGCGCAGCCGCATCGCCAGCAGCGCCACCTTCGACCGCCTTGAGCGGTGCGCCGATGGCCGCGTACAGGCGCTGCGCAGGTTCAATGCCAGGACCTGCGCCCAGCAAGTTGGTCTTCTCATGGGTCAGCGCGATGGCGCCGAGGATTGCCACGTCGACGTACACGATGCCCGATTGCGCCGCCTGTTCGGCAGCGATTCTGATCTGCGCCGGGTCAGCGGTCGTCATGTCGATGTACAGCGCGCCCTTGCGCATGTGGGCCAGCGCCTGCTCGGCCACAACCAGCGACACCGTGCCGAATACGCACGACACGACAACGTCGCAGTCTGCAGCGATAGCGCCGACTGAGGTGGCGATATCCAGGCCCCGCTCGGCGGCAAACGCCTGGGCGGTGGCTGAGGGTTTCAGGTCGCACAAGATGATGTCATGCCCTGCCGCTGCCCATGGCCGCGCATAAGTGAGGCCGACTTCGCCCGCTCCGACAATTGCGATTTTCATTGTTAGGGTTTCCGATTATTTGGCCCCGTAGGCGCCCTTGTAAGTTCCGGACGCGATTTGCGCCATCATCTCTGCTTCTTTTTGTTCGGTCCCCAGGCACCGTTGCAACAGTTCTTCTGCCTGCTCGGCCGGGAACGCCACGATGCCATCGTGATCACCGACAACGATGTCGCCCGGCGAGACGATCATGCCGCCAATGCTGACCGGTACGTTGATCTCCCCCGGTCCGTTTTTATACGGACCGCGATGGTAGGCGGCCCGGGCAAACACCGGGAAGCTGCCCTTGCCAATCGTCGCCAGATCACGAATGGCGCCGTCTACCACAATGCCTGCGGCGCCGCGTTTTTGCGCGATGGCGGTCATGATGTCGCCCATCAAGGCCCGGCTGATATCCCCTCCGCCATCCACCACCAGCACTTGCCCGGGGCTCAGGATTTCCAGCGCCTGATGGATCGCACGATTGTCACCGCACGGGACTTTCACGGTCAGGGCGGTGCCGACCATGGTGCCTTCAATGCGGTGGAATGGTGTGAGTGGCGCGCCAGGCAGGCGGTCCAGACAATCACTGATGATGGACGTCGAGGTGCGGGCATAAGCGGCCAGCAGCGCATGCAAGTCTGACGTTGAGGCGATAGCGTTCATGGGTGTTCCTCAGGTGGCGTATGGCTTTGAGGATAAAGACCCTGAAAAATAGAAAAAGCGATATTATCGTATGCCCAAACATGCCCAACAGGAATGTTAATGATCAACCTCCGGCAACTCCTTGCGCTGCACTGGATCGAACGCCTCGGCACTTTCGAGCGTGCGGCCGAGCACCTCAATACCACGCAGTCAGCCATCTCCAAGCGCATACAGGAACTGGAGGCCTCCACGGGGCTGCAACTGTTCGACCGCTCGCAACGCGGTGCACGGCTCACGGCCATCGGCGAAGAAATGCTGGTGATTGCCCGGGAAATGCTCACCCTTGCGGAACGCATCACCTCACTCAAGGACGGCACCCACGTGGTGACCCGACGGCTCAGACTGGGCGTGACAGAGCTGACGGCGCTGACATGGCTGCCCCGGCTGATTGCCAAACTGGTGGAGGATTTTCCGGGGCTAACGGTTGAGGCTGAAGTCGACATGAGCCGCAACCTCCATGAAAAGCTCGTGGATGATCTGGTGGACATGATTATCATCCCCGACACCTTCACAGCGCCCGAGATCACCGCGGTGCCGCTGGGCATCGTTGAAAACGCCTGGATGGCAGCGCCCGGCGTCGTCGAGCATTCGGGGGTGGTCGGGCTGGCCGAACTGGCCAAGTACCCGCTGCTGGTACAAGGCAAAAAGTCGGGGTCGGGTTTGTTTGTCAACAAGTGGCTGGGGACCATGGGCATCGAGCTGCCCAAGATGCTGTCCTCGGACAGCCTGACGGCCATGCTCGGGCTGACCGCCGCCGGGCTGGGTGTCACGTACCTGCCGCTGGAGTGCTTTCGCCCGCTGGTGGATGAGGGCAAATTGACGATCATACACACCGACCCGCCCTTGCCGCCTGTGCCCTACATGGCGATGTACCGAAATGATCGGCCCTCGGCGTTCGTGAGCGAAGTGGCGATTCGGGCCGTCGAGCAGTGTGATTTTTCGCGGCAACTGCAAAGCTGAGAAGGCGCAGATGACGGTCGTCAACGCACCTTCCCGGCGTGAACCGAAGGCTGTTAATGGGCAGCCCGGTTAGGCACTCGCCAGCGACTCGTCATGGTTGGCCGGCTCGTTAATCGAAAGCACAAAGACCAGTGCCGCCAGTGAGCACACGCCCAGGAAGATGAACACCGCCGTCCAACTGTAGCTATCCAGGAGCATGCCGGTGATCAGCGGCGCCATCGCCCCGCCAGCCTGGCCGGCGCTGTTGACCACAGAGGCCGCCACCGGGTAAGTGGTGCGCGTGGTCAGGCCCATGGAGTACACCGAAAATGACGAATAGCCGATGTTCAACAGAAAGCCCGTGCCAAACAACAGCAGGCTGACCGAGAGCAGGTCATTGGGCGCATAGACCAAGGCAACCATCATCAGGCACGTGGCCACAGCGCTGATCATCATCGTCGGCTTTCTGCGACGGTCCAGCACGGTGTCAGACAACCAGCCCCCCACAATATTGCCCAACACACCGCCAGCAAAAGGCAAGGCAGCCACGAAGCCGATCTGCATCAGTTCAAAATGCTTCACTTCCCCCAGGTACTTGGGCAGCCAGGCGAGCAGCACGTTGACCACACCGGTCATCAACAAATAGCCCAGGCCGCAGCCCCATATGTTCCAGGACGCAAACACAGAGCGTGAGTTGGCCAGTCGCGGTGTTTGCTTGTAACGCAGCAGGGTGTCCAGCGCGCCGAAGCTTTTGTGAGTGCGCACACTGTCGGTTTTGCTGGTCTGCTGGTCTTCGATGTAGGTGGCTTCTGCGTCGTTGACCCGGCGACCCGCGCGTGGATCGTTGGGCACCAGCCACCACCAGATCAGCGCCAGCACGACGCCAGGGATGGCGAAGGCAAAGAACATCGTCCGCCAGCCATCGAGCATGATCAGCGCCGCGCCAATGGGCGGCGCGATCACTGCGCCCATCTTCGCCGCCGACAGAAAAGCCCCTGTGGCGAGGCCTTTTTCACGCGCCGGGAACCAGCGATTGATCGTACTCAGCATCGACAACGGCAGGGCCGCTTCGGCAATGCCCAGCGCTGAACGATAGATTTTCAGCAGCCCGAAATTATGCGCGGTGCCAATCAGCAGAGTGACGATTGAGGTCAAGCCAATGGAGATCGGCGCAACAACACGCACGCCCACTTTGCTGAGCAAAAAGCCTGCTGGAATTTGCCCCAGGGAATAAAACAGAAAGAACGCGCTGACCAGCAACCCCGCCTGGGCATTGGTCGCCCCGAACTCTTTCTGGATGTAGGGCAAGGCGATACCGATGTTGGCCCGATCGGCAGCGGCCAGCATGTAAACAACGACAATGACTGACAGAACAACCCAGCGATACTTTGACCTCGCCTGAGCGGCAACGTCGGTGGCGGCGATTGCGGTCATGAACATTCCTTTTTTTTATGCTTATTGGAGCCGCCATGTTCTGCATTCGGCGATGTCGATAAAAGCGATAAATAAGAAACCTTATTCATTCCTTTTTCGCATCATTAAGCGTCGTTATTCAGGGGTGGAACGGCAGGTGTTCGCGCAAAAAAAAGCACGACACTTGACCGGGTGTTCTCTTAACTCCCCTTTGCCACGTGCAGTGCAAAGGGAAACAGGAGACTTCAACACCTTGGGCTCAAGCGCGTGCCGAACGCTCAGCGGAGCGAATCAAACAATCGTTATGTGTTTACGCCTGCTCAGTGGGCAACAACTCGGAAATCTCGATCAGGTTCAGATCAGGGTCGCGAAGATAAACAGAGCGGATAGGGCCGGTTGCCCCCGTACGCTGCACGGGACCGAGCAGAATCGGCCAGTTCTCGGCTTCCAGGTGGGCGATGACCTCATCCAGGGTGACGGTGGCGATGAAACAAAGGTCGAGCGCCCCCGAGACGGGCAAATGAGCTTTGGGTTCGAACTCAAACCCGCGCACGTGAACGTTGATCTTCTGCTGGCCAAAATGGAACGCCATCCGCCCTCCCGGCGAAGGCACAAATTGCATGCCGAGCACACGCATGTAGAAGTCTTTGCACGCCTGCACATCAACGGTGGTCAGAACTAAGTGATCAAGGTGTTTAATCATGGGGCGCCTTCCAGAGTTTCGAACCCAACCTGCTTATTCAAGGTTGATAGCGTTTCTAACATTAAATGCCCGTTCTCAGCGTCACATAACGTAGGGAATTTAACGGGTGTGGGTTAAACGACGTTTCTTGGCTCGCCACGAACAAAGGCTTCAATGTTGTCGACCAATTGATCGGCCAAACCTTGTACGGCCTCATCACTCGCCCACGCAACATGGGGGGTGAGAATAAAGTTGGGCCGATCCACCAGCGTCATGAACGGATGATCCGGCGCTGGCGGCTCGGCCATCACCACATCAAAACCAGCGCCGGAAATCTGCCCCGCTTCCAGGGCCGGGCCGACAGCGCTTTCATCCACCAACCCACCGCGTGCGGTATTGATCAGTAAAGGCTTGCGGCGCATCAGCGCAAACTCTGCGGCGCCAATCATGTTGCGTGTCTCTGGCAGCAGCGGGCAGTGCAGGGTCAGGATGTCGGCTTCAGCCAACGTCTGCTCAAACGGCACATACAACGAGCCAAGCCCGGAGTGCCCTTTGTACCCGGCGAAAATCACCCGCATGCCGAGCCCGCGCGCCATATTGGCGACCGCCTGCCCCAGTACCCCATCACCGATGATGCCGAGGGTAGAACCGGCCAGGTCCTTGATCGGGTAATCGAAGAAGCAGAACTGTTGCGCCTCTTGCCAGCGCCCTGCCCTCACCGCGTCACGGTACGCACAAATGCTCCGGCGCAGGGCAAAGATCAGGGCAAAGGTATGCTCTGGCACCGTGTTGACGGCGTAGTTGCGGATATTACTGACCACGATGCCGCGCGCCTTGCACGCCGCAATATCGACGTTATCGGTGCCCGTTGCAGCAATGGCCACCAGGCGAAGGTTTTTCGCCGCAGCGATTGCTTCCCCGCTGAGCTTTACCTTGTTGAGCACAACGATGTCGGCATCGGCGATCCGCTCAGCCACTTGCTCGGGAGCGGTGCGCCCCCAGGACTGGATCTCATGCGCAAAGGACGGCGTCCGCAGCACGGTCTGCGGCGACAGCGTGTCCCGGTCAAGAATGACGATCTTCATGCGGTGTAACCCAGGCGTGCCAACTGGGCATCAATCCAGGTGATATCCAGGCGGTCTTCTTCGATTTCTTTAACCGTCACTTTCTCTGCTGCGCACTTGCCCAGCGCGGCATCGAGGATCTGCTCGGCGGCTTCAAACGGCACGCACAGCAAGCCGTCAGCATCACCGAGTATCAGGTCACCCGGGTTGATCACCATGCCGTTAATGGCGATTGGCACGTTGATTTCGCCAGGCCCGTCCTTGTACGGGCCACGGTGGGTGATCCCGGCGGCGTACACCGGAAAGTCACCGGCCTGGATCGCATCGATGTCGCGAATCGCCCCATTGAGCACGATGCCGCCAAGGCCGCGCTTGATGGCCGTTGCCACCATCAGCTCGCCCATCAGCGCGTTCGTCAGGTCGCCGCCGCCGTCCACCACAATCACGTCACCGGGTTGTGCCAGATGCAAAGCCTTGTGGATCATCAGGTTGTCACCCGGACGGGCTTTGACCGTGAAGGCAGGCCCCGCCAACACACCGCCTTTGTGATACGGACGCAACTGAGTACCGCCAGCAGTCATTCGCCCCATGCAGTCACTGACGTTGGCGACCGGGACTGCGCGAAAACTGTCGACCAGTGCGGCGCTGACTTGGCGTGTACGAGGGAGGATTCGAAGTCCGATCATTGTTGTTTTCCATCTTGACGGAGTGGGCGGTTGGCAATGCGCCAGCCGGGGTACAGGTGTGGATGCCAGCCGCCTTCAAGCCAAGGGCGCGGCCGATATCACCTGCGGGTTGACGCCACTTTAGGAGAAGGTTTCGCCTGTAAAAAGCGAATTAAAGAAGGCAAAAATGTTCGAAAAAAGTGATGAGTCAGTGGCTCATCAGACCACTAAAAGGGCATTTCGCAGCGGTCTAAACCGCCCCCACCAATGCCCTCAGGTGCCGCCCCGCGCCCCCTGTGCGCTGGCAGCTATGGTAGATTGCCGCGTAAACCAATGGCTCTCACTTGGGATCTTTGTCATTACGGAGGATATATGTCCGACACGCTTTCTCAGCTTGAATCCGACCTTAACGGCCCCTTGGTCGCGTCTGCCCATCTGGTGGTAGAAGGCCAAGTGCCGGCGTCGGAGTTTGAGTTCGGCATGATCCTGACGTGGAACGCATTTTCAAGGTGGGCCACCTCCTGCATGAGCGCGGCCGGAGCACCTGACCTGGGCATGGTCGACATCATGGTGCTGAACCATATTTGCCACCGTGGCAAACAGAAGAAGCTCGCCGACATCTGCTTTACCTTGAATTTCGCAGACACCCACATCGTCTCTTACTCCCTGCGCAAACTGTCAGGGAGCCTGTTGATCAGTTCCAAAAAGATTGGCAAGGAAGTGTTCTACAGCCCGACCAAAAAGGGCTTGGCGCTGGTAGAGCGGTATGTGACGGTACGCACCAAATGCCTGGTGCCGAGCATCGATCAAAACCTGGTCGAAAAACTCAGTTCAACAGCCCGCACATTGAGAGAAATGTCTGGCACGTATGACCAGGCAGCAAGGGCAGCCTCTTCACTGGTTTGACCCCCTCAAGCTTTACGCAAGCACTCGACGCGATGTTACCTTTTGTAGCGACTTTGCTCCCTTAGGTAGCATTGCCAAAATAGCGTCGCGAGCTGAAAAATCCTTTCTCCGTCGAATTCTCGGCAAAAAATCGCAAAAAACAAAATCTAATTTTTATCTTAACTTTCAATTAGTTATATCCATTAAAAAGCATTTTAAAGACTAAACGAAGACAAAACACATTCGAATCGTAAACGTTGGCGTGCTCCATGCAACGCCTCCCGCACGGCATCTGTCGTTCGGTGAGCACCTGCATTTGGAATAGCCATGATTCTTTTTGAACCCACATTAGCAACGTCAAAGGCCGTTGATACCTCTGTGCGAATCTCGCTCGCAGGTACCAACGGCCTGCTTCTGGATGTGTCCTGCGGCCCTTATGACAAGGCGCTGCAGCAACGGCTTTGGGCGTTGAACAACACCCTGTGTAATCCGCAAAGTTTTCCAGGGTTAGTCGAAACCGTGCCAGGGGTTAACAACCTGCTGGTCATCTACGATCCCCGCAAGATCCCCCCAGATGCAGCGGCGCAGGTGTTGTCCGACCTGTGGGTCAGCTCCAGCCCAACCCCCATCAAGGGCAAGCACTTCGTCATCGACATGATCTACGGCGGCGAACACGGGATGGACCTGGACTACGTCGCCGAACAAACGGGCCTCACCCCACGTGACGTCATTGCCTTGCACAGCTCGGTCACTTACACCGTGGCCGCGCTCGGATCGATGCCAGGCTTTCCGTATCTCGTGGGGTTGCCCCCGGCGCTTGAAGTCCCTCGGCGCCAAATCCCGCGCACCTTAATCCCAAAAGGCAGCGTGGTGATCGCCGGTGAGCAGGCCTCTGTCTTCCCGTGCCCAGGCCCGTGCGGCTGGCACGTCATCGGCCACGCCGACTTTGATGGCTTTGACAGCCTGGCAATGCCGCCTGCGCTGTTGAGCCCCGGTGACACCCTGGTATTTCGTCCAAAGGCGCAATTGAAATGATGGAAATCCTCTCTAACGGTCCTCTCAACATCATTGTCGATCGCGGTCGTATCGGGTTCCTGGCCAGCGGTGTCAGCCGCAGCGGTGCCATTGACAGCCTGAGTTACGAGCTCGGCAACGCGATGCTGGGCAATTCACGCGAGGCTGCCAGCATTGAGATCAACAACTTCCCGTTCAAGGTGCGCATGAGCGAAGCGTGCTGTGTTGCCATTACCGGCGCGCTAAGCACTAGCCGAATCGGGCAAAAACAACACGCGCCGTGGTCACGTTTAAAGGTCAATGCGGGTGAAACCCTGGTCATCGAAGCGCCTCAAGAAGGCCGCTGTGTTTACCTGGCAATCGAGGGCGGCATTGAGGTGCAACGGGTGCTCAACTCTTGCGCCACCGACCTTAAAGCCGCGTTCGGAGGCCACGAAGGCAAAGCCCTTGCGAAAGGCGACAGCCTCCGCAGCTCGCCCCGCAACAGCGCTGCATCAGCCGCACCATCGAGCCTCTTTGACCCGGCACTGCAAGCCTACTGGCGGGCGCTGAGTGAAGCGGGAACCACGGTTCGCGTCTTGCCCTCGGCCGAATGGCAAGAGTTCCCGAACGAGAGCAAAGAGCGTTTCTTCAACACCCATTACACCGTCGGGCGCAGCTCCAACAGGCAAGGTTACAGGCTGTCTGGCGCCGTGCTGAAGCGCACCGTCAACCGTGAGTTGCTCTCCCACGGAATCGTCCCCGGAACGGTGCAAATACCCACCAGCGGCGAGCCGATCATTCAACTGGTCGACGCCAATACCTGCGGTGGCTACCCCAAGCTGGTGAACGTGATTGAAGCCGACCTCTGGAAACTGGGCCAACTGATGCCGGGGCGCACCCTTCGGTTCGAGCTTACCGACATCGACGCAGCCCTCAGCGCAGGCGCCCAGCGGCACTCCTTGTTTGAAACGACCGCGACGCAATGGCGGTAAGTTTTTTGTAGTTGATCTGAAAAAAGTGGAAGAGGAAAAATGCACAGCAAAGATCTTGAACGATTGATTGATAGCTTCGAGCGCTCGACTCTCCTTGAGTTGAAGTACACCCAAGGGAACACCAAAGTCCACCTCGGTCGCCGACAACAAACGCCTGTCAGTACCACCGAAACACCTCTCAAACCCGCAGCCACTGTGGTTGTGCCAGCACCCGCCGCACCACTGGATGAGCACCTGATTGCCGCCCCGATGGCGGGCATCGTGTACCTGCGACCCTCCCCGACAAAGCCTGACTTCACCAGCGTCGGCAGCCAGGTCAGTGAAGGCGACACCCTGGCGGTGATTGAAGCGATGAAATTATTCAACCCGCTGGAGGCCGAGTTTGCCTGCGAGATCGTCGAGATCCTGGTGGCGGATGGTGAAGACGTTGAGCGCGGCACCCCCATTTATCGAGCCAGGAAGGTTAACCATGTTTGACAAGGTATTGATCGCAAACCGGGGTGAAGTCGCGTTGCGTATCTGGCGTGCCTGTAAATCACTGGGCCTGCAAACCGTGGCGGTGTATTCAAAAGCCGACCGCGACTTGCGCCATGTAAAACTGGCTGACACCTCTATTTGCATCGGCCCGGCTTCGGCCTCCAAAAGCTATCTGTTGCAGCAAAAAATTCTGCTGGCGGCAAAACTCACGGGGGCTCAGGCCATTCATCCGGGGTATGGCTTTCTGTCCGAGAACGCCGGGTTCGTCAAAGCGGTTGAGGACGCAGGCCTGACATTCATAGGCCCGTCATCCGAGGCCATTGCGTGCATGGGCGACAAGGTGCGCGCCAAGCAGGCAATGATTGCAGCCGGTATTCCGTGTGTGCCGGGGTCAGATGGCGCAGTGCCTGATAGCGATGCAGAGATCCTCGAGTGCGGCAGAAAAGTCGGCTACCCGCTGATTATCAAAGCGGCCGGTGGCGGGGGCGGCCGTGGTATGCGAGTGGTCAATGCGCAATCGGAGCTGCTGCGCTCGGTCAGCCTGACCCGCGAAGAGGCCAACGCTGCCTTTGGCAACCCGGTGGTCTACATGGAGCGATTCCTTCAGACACCGCGTCACGTCGAGATTCAGGTGCTGGCCGACCAGCATGGCAATGCGCTGTGGCTGGGTGAGCGAGACTGCTCAACGCAACGCCGACACCAAAAACTGATTGAAGAATCCCCGGCGCCGGGCGTCGGCCGGGATTTGATCCAGGAGATTGGCCAGTTGTGCGTGAAAGCGTGCCTGGCGATTGGCTATGTGGGTGCCGGGACCTTCGAGTTTCTCTACGAAAACGGCGAGTTCTTTTTCATTGAAATGAACACCCGTGTTCAAGTCGAGCATCCGGTCACCGAGATGGTCACCGGCGTCGACATCGTCGCCGAGCAAATTCGAGTGGCCATGGGCCTGCCACTGTCGATCAGCCAGGATCAGATTGTATTTTCAGGCCACGCAATCGAGTGCCGTATCAACGCAGAAGACCCATGGTCTTTTGCACCGTCAGCCGGCACGGTAAGTGACTGGTTGCCGCCAGGTGGTCCGGGCATTCGGGTCGAATCACACCTCAAACCCGGGTTCAAAATCACCAGCCACTACGACTCCCTTATCGCCAAGGTTATTGCCCATGGCTCAACGCGAGAGCAAGCCATCGAGCGAATGAAAGTGGCGCTCAGTGAACTGGTGATCGCCGGTGTTGATTCAAATATCCCCTTGCAACTGGAGATATTGGGCACACAGCAGTTTGCTCAAGGCGGGGCGAACATTCATTACCTGGAGCATTATCTAGACCAGCGAGAAGGGAGCCAGCAGTCATGACCATTGATGAAGTTGAATTATTGATCCAGCGACTGCAAGGATCGAGCATCCGCTCATTAACCGTTGAAGATGAACGTTATTCTTTAAGCCTTGAGTTTGGCAGCGCAACGACAACCGTGAGCGTTGCAGAACCCGCGCTGGCAGCGCCTGCCAAGACTCTAGAACAGGGCACAGTGATTGAATCACCCGAGATGGGTGTTTTTTATCATCAGCATCCCTTTACCGGGGCCACGGCTGATCTCTGCGGACAACAGGTGACACCTGACATGATCATTGGTTATGTCGTCGTTGAAACAACAATCGTACCGGTATACCCCAGCACCAGCGGAACATTGAAAAGTTATTCAGTCAGTAATGCTCACGTTGTGGGCTACGGAGATATCGTCGCAATACTTATATAACGCCCAGCCTGACGTTTAACCTGACAAGCAACATCACCACCGGTTTAGTGGCGCGACTTCTCACGCTCTGAATTTCTCTATAGATGAGAAAAAGCGATGATATTCCATCCCAATAAATCGCTATAGCCATGATAAGCGGTGGTGTATGTTGCAAGTGGCTTACAGCAAACAAATACAATAACAATTACTAGCTACTACGGGTTAATGCTTCGGCACCTGCTCTTTCCCTACTGTCTAGTGGTTACATCTCAAAAGTTCTCGGATTCCTCCGGCGAGATAAACACCTATGATAAAAGATACTGCAGTTCTGCATTATTCATTCGATGAAACTTCATCCGAACCTCAATCCCCCTGGAAAGCCTCTATTGTTGCAGGCATGGGTTCAGCCGTTGAGTACTATGACTTTGCGATATATGGCTTATTGGCCAGCACGTTGGCGAAAGTATTCTTTCCTGCCATGAATTCATTTGAGGCCCTTCTTTCTGCACTTGCCGTTTTCGCCAGTGCTTTCATCATGCGCCCATTGGGGGGCATCTTTTTCGGTCGCCTGGGTGACCGTCGGGGCCGTTCGTACACATTGGTTGCGACGGTCATCGGCATCGGTATTGTCAGCGGCATCGTCGGGATACTACCGACCTACGATCAAGCGGGAGTGCTTGCCCCTGTGATGCTGGTGGCCTGCAGAATGGCGCAGGGGTTTTTCGCGGGAGGCGAAGCCAGCGGTGCCGCCACGTACATATCCGAGTGTGCTCCCGCCAACAAACGCGGGTTCTTCGGTGCCTTCAACCCGGCGGGTGTTGCCATTGGTATTGCCACCGCCGCGGGCATGGCGGGCGCGGTCAGTTTCATGATCACCCCGCAAGAAATGGTGGCGTGGGGCTGGCGTATTCCATTTTTGATCTGCATTCCCTTTATCGGCCTCACCTTATGGGCACGGATGAAGCTGGAGGATTCCCCCAAATTTAAAAGCCTGGTGGAATCAAATGAAGTGGTTAAAGCCCCGGTTCGCGAAGTATTCACGCGCTATAGAAAATCGCTGTATCTGGCGGTATCCATTGCCTTTGCGCAGAACTGCACCGCCTACTTGGGCATTGTTTATTTAAACCTGCATATGACCCGAACCCTGGGCTATGAAACAGGCAAAGTCTTTTGGCTGATGGCGGCCAGTACCTTGGCAGCGGCCTTGGCAATGCCCCTGTTCGGTCAAATATCTGACCGGGTGGGTCGTAAAACATTAATGATCATTGGTTATGCCAGCTATATCGTTGTTATCCCCATTTCAATGTACTTGATGTCACTTGGCAGTTTCCCACTGGCCAGCTTCGCCGCCCTGCTCGCCTTTTTGCCGTTTGCCATTGTTCAGGCCCAGGGTTACACCGTTTACGGCGAGTTATTTCCAACCCGTGTGCGTTACACCGGCATGGCCATGAGTTTTAACGTGGGCGCTATTTTTGGCGGCGCCAGCACGCCGTTTATCTGCACTTGGCTGGTCGAAAATACCGGCAACTCAATGTCACCGGCCATTTGGACAAGCTTGGCCGCCATGATTTCCATTATTGCCCTGAGCAAGATGAAAGATGTCACCGGACAAGAACTCACCAACTAACTAAAGGAGTTTCACCGTGCTTAAGTCTGTCGATATTAACTGCGATATGGGTGAGGGCTTTGGTCCTTACACCATTGGTCAGGATGACGAAATGCTGGATGTTGTTACCACGTCCAACCTTGCCTGTGGCTTTCATGCAGGCGACTTCAAGATCATGGCCGATATTTGCGCAAAGGCTAAGCAAAAAGGCGTCGCGGTTGGCGCTCATCCGGGTTACCCCGATCTGTGGGCCTTTGGTCGTCGGCATCAGGAATTCTCCCAGGACGAACTCCGCCAACTGTTGGCCTATCAAATTGGCGCCGCATGGGCGATGGCCAGGTCGGTCGGCCACCGGTTGACCCATGTAAAAGCCCATGGTGCCCTGGGACATTTGGTTGCAGACAATGAAATGGCAGCTCAGGCGTTAATTGAGACGATCCAGAAAGTCGACGACACGCTCATTTTGTCGACCATGGCCGGCGTCACCCTCGAACGCCTCGCCGAGAGTGCCGGGGTGGCGTACGTCACCGAGATCTATGCCGACCGCGCTTACCTTGATTCCGGCCGCCTTGTGCCAAGAACGCAGCCAGGTGCGGTGATTCATAACGCCGACCAGGCGGCAGCACGGGTGATGCAGATGATCGAAGAAAGCGCAATTATCACCCAGTCGGGCAAGCGTATTCCGGTGTCCATCGACACCATCTGCGTCCATGGTGATACCGACGGCGCGCTGCAGATGGCGAAAAAAGTGCGTGCCTCCCTTGAGCAAGCAGGCATCGCGGTGAAGCCCTATTGCCAACCTGAGTAATTAACCGCCCCAGGCAAAACGCCCAACTTCGTGTTGGGCGTTTTGTTTTTAAACGCAGTAGTTAAAGCATCGGTTTCACACAACTCTAAAGCGACGCAGCTTATGTAGCCGCTCTGCGATCGGCTGCGTGGTTTAGGGGGGGCTTTGAGAGCAGATCTGGATCATAAACACAGCCTTGCGCCACGCCAAAATCTTCGTAGGAGCTGCCGCAGGCTGCGATCTTTTGATGTTGAAGATCAAAAGATCGCAGCCTTCGGCAGCTCCTACAGCGCGATGATTCTGTGCCTTTCAGCAGCGTTGCCCTGATCAGCGCAACGCTTCACAGGCACGACGAATTCGCGCGCAGCCGTCCTGGATCACCGCTTCGCCACTGGCAAAGGACAACCGCACGTAGGGGCTGATGCCATAGGCTTCGCCCACGACCGTGGCAACGCCCGCCTCCTCCAGCCAGTACTTGACGACATCGCTGTCGGTGTTCAGCACCTGCCCACGCGGGGTGGTCTTGCCCAGGAGCCCTTTGACGTTCACGAATACGTAGAAAGCGCCGTCCGGGACGGTCCAGGTCAGGCCTGGCACGCCTTCAAGTGCAACCAGCATGATGTCCCTGCGGCCCTTGTAGAGCGTCGACATTGCCTGGACCGGACCTTGATCTCCGCTGAACGCCGCAACCGCCGCCGCCTGGCTGATCGAGCTCGGGCAGGTAGTGCTCTGGGACAGCAACTTGCCAATCGCAGCAATCAGCCATTTCGGACCCGCGCCGAAGCCCAGGCGCCAACCCGTCATCGCGTAGCCTTTGGAGGCCCCATTAACAATCAGGGTGCGTTCCTTGAGATCGGGAGCGGCGGCCGGGAATGAGACATAAGGCTCATCGCCATACACAAAGTGCTCATAGATTTCGTCAGCCATGATCAGCACATGGGGGTGATCACGAAGCACTTGGGCCAGTGCTTGCAACTCGGCAACGCTGTACACGGCGCCGCTTGGATTGTTCGGGCTGTTCAGAATGACCCACTTGGTCCGTGGCGTTATGGCGTCTTCAAGTTCAGCCGGGGTCAGCTTGAAACCGTTGCTTTCGTGGCCATGGATAACGACCGGCGTGCCGCCATTGAGGCGAGTGATATCGGGGTAAGAAACCCAGTAAGGCGTGTGGACGATGACCTCGTCGTCAGGGTTGAGGGTGGCCGCCAGCGCTTCAAAAATAATTTGCTTGCCGCCCGACCCGGCCACTACCTCTTCGAGGCTGTACTCCAGGGCGTTGTCACGCGCCAGTTTGGTCACGATGGCATGGCGCAGCAAAGGTGTCCCCAGCGTGCTGGTGTAATGAGTATCGCCAGACGCCATGGCCTCGCGCGCCGCCTCAACGATATGCGCCGGCGTGTTGAGATCAGGCTCACCCACGGTGAAGTTCACAATGTCCTGACCTTGTGCCCGCAACTGCGCCACCAGGGCGTTGGCAGCCACACTCGGGGACGGGGCAATACTCAGGACCCGCTCGGACAAAAACGCGTTTTTCATTTTATTTTTTTCTCACCGCAAACTGATGTCAGCCAAAGCGGAGTTGATCGACAGAGATCAGCAGATCCCTGTCGATCGCAGCCTTGACGTGTCGTTACGGTCATGCCGCCAGCGCTGAGGTTCAGCTTGCTGCGTAGAGGGACAGTGGGGGGACCAACCTGAAGACGAAACTGAACCCTTAGCGATGGACAATCATCACCGTGGGGTCGATCTTAGGCTGCCCGCAAGAATACTTTTAGCGACATTAAATGATGATTTTCCATCGCTTTTAGTGATGTTTATTAAGGCTTAAAACTCGCTTGTACGTTCGGGCCGGCGATGTAAGGATCGTCTCGTCTCAGGCGGCCCCGGTGCCGAATAAAGCACTGTTTAAACAACACTGTCGGGCTGCCATTGGCCATAACTTCCACCCGGCAACACCTGAACAAGGCTGCTCTACATGGTGACTTTTAAGCAATTGGAGGCTCTTTACTGGATTGCCCAGCTAGGCAGTTTCGAAGCAGCGGCAACCAAGTTAAATATGTCCCAATCAGCGATATCCAAAAGAATCGTTGAACTCGAAGAGACTTTCAGCGTGGCGATGTTTGATCGCACGCGGCGTACGGCCCGACTGACCACAAAAGGCTCTTTATTGCTCGAACATGCCACCGACTTGCTCTACCGGCGCGACCACATGCTGGGAGAGGTCAGCGACAAGACGATCCTGGTGGGCCGGTATCGCATCGGGGTGACAGAGCTGACCGCCATGACCTGGCTCCCGTCACTGGTAGAGGCCGTAAGCGAGGTCTACCCTCGCCTGCAATTGGAACCGGTGGTCGAGGTCGGCGCAGAACTCTTTCGCAAGTTTGAACAAGACCATTTAGACCTTGTTGTTGTGCCGGATATATTCTCGGACGCCAGATCCATCACAGTAGCCTTGCAAACAGTGGGTTTTGCCTGGATGTGCTCGCCCAGATTGCTGGACACCGAACGAACATGGAACGTGCTTGAACTCTCCCAGCAAAAATTATTGGCCCAAGGGACTTCATCAGGCACCGGCTTGTTCTATCAAAAATGGTTTGCGGATCAGAGCGTCTATTTCGCCAATACCGTGACCGCGAGCAACTTGCTCGCGCAAGTCGGTTTGACCATGTGCGGGCTGGGTATTTCCTATTTACCCAAGCGTTGTTTGCAGCATCTTTTGGAAAGAGGCGACCTGAGCGAAATACGCTGCGAGCCACCATTACCGAACATTAACTATGTAGCCCTTTACAGACCTGGCCGCTGGATAGGCGTCAGCCAGGATATTGGGGTAATCGCGCAAAAGCTTTGCGATTTTTCAAGGCTTTTGATCGCCGGGTAAAGCCTCACGCCACAATCGAATCAACCGCAAAAATAGCCGTCAACTCGGCCAGAAAGGCGCTCACCACATCATGCTGACGCGTGGAATGTCGAACGGCGGCATGAAAAACGACCTCATAACGTAACTGCTCAGCGTTAAGCGGATGCAACTGCCCCAGCACTTCATGTTTGGCGGCGTAATGCTGAGGAAGAAAGCCCAAATGCTGCCCCGACAAAATCAACAAAGCGGCCCCGTCCATGCTGTCGGTGAGCGCGGTCAAGCGTTCAATGGAGGTGGGGACCGGCATTTCCGGTAACGGATGGCTGGGCCAGACCCAGTCATGCTCGCGAACATCCTCACTGCTGAGTGCTCCGACTTGATCAAACAGCACATGAGACGGCCCGCAATAAGCAATTTGCGTCTCTTGAAACAGCGAAAAATAGTCGATGTTGGGCAACCGTCGCCAAAAGTAGCCGATCGCCAGATCCAGATGCCCATTGATCAACTTCTCTTCCAGAAGCGAGGAAGACAGCTCAGTAAAGTGAAAGTAGAGCCCTTCATGCTCGGATCGCAGACGGGCGATGGCCAGCGCGATTTTTTTGTTGGCTACGGGATCGATCTGGCCCATCAAACCGATATTGACGTTACCGGTAATTTTGCGATTGATGTGCTGAACCTCAATGCGAAAGCCTTCTGTGGCGGCCATTAAACGGCGCGCCGCCTCGAGAAACTGCTGGCCTTTGGGCGTGACAGAAAACCCCGCGCGCCCGCGCTCACACAGGCGAAACCCCAGCCTGGCTTCCAAGGTGGCCAATTGCGCGCTGATCGTGGGCTGCGTCGTATTGAGCGCCGTTTGCGCTGCAGAGATGCCCCCGGCTTCAACAACGGCCAGAAATACCCTGATCAAGCGTATATCCAGCTCCGACACCGCTCCTAACATGCGCGCTCCTGGCAAACGGTTTACATAGAAAAACACCTATGTGAACAGTTGGACTCTGATATTTAACAGCTTGAAGTTGACCCCTACATTGCCTGGGACCGGCACTCAATCGCCTTGATGGCGAGCGATGATAGGTCGGTTTTTGGTGCACGTGCCACAACGTTTTTTGGCGATCTCATCGCAGTGTTCTGGAGTTCTACCTGATTGAGAGACAGGGTGATGGAGCCGCCCGCCTGCACTGACAGCTTCACTTTATAAAAACAATGATCACTGTCGATTCCAGCAAAAGGAGAATCGTATGTCAGCCCCCAAGAGCCCCACGTGCACCTTGAAAACAAGCGACGGGATGGCCATCGAAGGCCATTCGATCGATTACATTCCGCAAAACGAGCGGCACGCCAAGCTCAGCAGCCAAGGCCCTTTCTGGTTTTTGGGCAATTTCCACTTTTTCACCATTTCTATTGGCTTTGTAGGCCCAAGCCTGGGGCTTTCGGCCCTGTGGACAGCGCTGGCGGGCACACTCGGGATCATGCTGGGCACCATTTTTATGGCCTTCCATGGCTCCCAGGGGCCTGAGATGGGCCTGCCGCAAATGATCCAGTCGCGGGCGCAGTTTGGCTACCGCGGGGTGATCCTCGCCCTGGTGGCGACGATGTTCGTGTTTGTCGGCTTCAACGTGGTGAACATTTCACTGATCATCGACGGCCTCAAACATGTCTTTGGTTTTGACCCGATCCTTGTGGCCACCGCTGTCGTGCTCATCGGCGCATTGCTCTCTGTCTATGGCCACGACCTGATGCACAAAGCGTTCAAGTGGGCGCTGCTGGCCACGTTGCCTCTCTATACACTCGTCACCATCGCCTTGATGCTGGGCACAGGCCAAAGCGATGCCGTGGCGCCAGCCAGCAACCTAGGCTTCAACTGGGTCGCATTTGCCACCCTGTTTGCTATCGGTGCCAGCTACAACATTTCTTACGCGCCGTATGTCTCGGACTATTCCCGTTATCTCCCGAAAAACACCAGCAGGCCCAAACTGATCGCAGCGGTGTTTCTCGGTGCATCCTTGTCCGGCGGGTGGATGATCGGCCTCGGTGCCTGGCTTTCACAGCAGTTGCAGGCCACCGATGCCTTGGTCGCGCTGAATCAGGTGGGCTCTTCGGTCTTCCCGGGGTTGGGCAATGTCTTGGTGCTGATCTCGGTCGTCGGTTTTCTGCCAATCATTGCGCTCAATACCTACAGCGCCATGTTGACGTTGCTGACGGGGGTCGACTCCATCAAAAAAATCACGCCGACGCCGCAAGCCCGCGTGGTATCGATCTTCGCCATCAGCATCATCGTGTTGACCTGCGTGCTGTCGATCAAAGGTGACAGTGTCGCGCTGTTGAACACCTTTCTGGTCGTACTGCTGTACTTCCTGGTGCCCTGGACTGCCGTCAATCTGGTGGATTACTTCTTCGTGCGCAAAGGCCATTACGCGATCCCGCACTTCTTCACACCCCACGGCATTTACGGCGCCTGGCAATTTCGCGGGATTGTTGCCTACCTGCTGGGCTTCGCAGCCATGGTGCCGTTTTTCTACATCGTCGATGCCACTGCCAACCAAGAGATTTTTGTCGGCCCGCTGGCACGCCTGCTGAACGGCGTGGACATTGCCTGGATGGTCGGGCTGCTGGTGTCCGGGCTCGTCTATTACGTGCTCAGCCGCTCGATTGACCTTGCGTACGAACGCCGGGTGATCGACGCCATTAGCGAAAGCGACATCGTCTCAATGAGCCAAACGTCGACACCGTCTGAGCCTTAAAGAACAGGAAACCGGGTAAATGAACAGAGCCAACAATGTCACCGTTGCGTGCTGCCAAGTGGCACCAAAGATCGGTGACCTTGCCTACAACCGAACGCTCACCGAGCGGGTCATCCGCCAGGCAGCCTCGGCCGGCGCCCAGATTGTGGTGCTCCCCGAACTGGTACAAAGCGGCTACCTCTTCCATGACCGCAGTGAAGCGCTGTCACTTTCCGAGCCCACCGATGGGCCAGCCATCAACTTATGGAAAGCACTGGCCAAGGAGCTGAACATTCTCATCGTTGCAGGGTTTTGCGAGCGGCTGGGTGCTGATCAGTTGGCCAATAGCGCCGCGATGATTGACGCTCAAGGCCTGCGTGCGGTGTACCGCAAGGCTCACTTGTGGGACGAGGAAAACGCGATTTTCAGCGCCGGCAACGCGCCGCCTCCGGTGGTAGAAACCGCATTTGGGCGAATCAGCATGATGATTTGTTATGACCTGGAGTTCCCCGAGTGGGTACGCCTGCCCGCCTTGGCCGGGGTGCAACTGCTCTGCGCGCCGGTCAATTGGCCCGACGGCCCACGACCGGAAAGAGAACGCCCGGCAGAAGTGGTGCGTGTCCAGGCCAATGCCTCCGTCAACCGCCTGTTCATCGCCGCCTGCGATCGCCATGGCCACGAGCGAGGGGTTGGCTGGGTGCAGGGCTCAGTGATCGTCGACGCCGATGGATACCCACTGGCAGGCCCGACGGAACTGGCAGGAGAGCAACTGTTGCTGGCGACGATGAACCTCACTGAAGCGCACAACAAGCACATCAGTAAACTTAACGACTTGCATGGGGACCGTCGGCCACAGCTTTATGCGAGCGTGGGGTGATACAGGCTATTCAACTGCTTGCTTAAATTACGATTGGGCCTGACACAACCCGTGTCAGGTCTGGTGCCTACTCTACGATTAACTGCCCCACATGCTTTGAACGGCCGCCCCTCTCATTCAGAATGCTGAATATCCTCTTAAGTATTTTTAACGACCTGTTATTTATCACAGTAGACGCCACTCAATCCGAACGCCTAACCTAATACCTCTTCAATAAGTAAAGCATTAGCCACACTTGAAGAGCGTTTAATATCGGCGCGAGGAAACAAGGTACTGAACCCTCATATATCGCTGACTATAGTTCGGCTTACCCGCTAGCGGGCAAGCATTAACTTGACGCCAGATGTTTATAGCATTGGTTTACCAGCAGGTACTGAGTTTAAGTATGTTTACTGCACTGTTGTGCTCCTCACTCCGACTGCCTTCACAGACGTAAAACAACTAAAAATCGTATTCCATAAGACTCGGAGCAACAAACATGACTAAAAGCCTGACAAAAATGTCCGCCGGTATTATTACGATGATGGCATTGATGGGTAACGCTTATGCGGCCACCACTGCATGCCCGGCAGTCAGTGATATTAAACAGACCATCATGTATACAGCAGCAGCTCCCAATGGACAGCAGTGGATGGGTGAGGACCCGAGAGTTGATGATACTGTTCTGAAAAACGTCACCTTTAAAATGGCGGCAATCCGCACAATTACTGAAAAAACCACGGGTAAACCAAAAACATTCGTGGCCTGTGACTATGAAGGTAAAAACGACGAAGGCGTGAGATTGTCCCTGACAACTCAAGCTGCTCCCAAACCCGTTGGCACAGCGTGGAAAGGCAATGAATGTAAAGAGAACAACCAGGAACTCTGCACTTTCGAGTAATTGGTGTTCTGTCCAGGCTAGATAACCGACCTGGCCTTGGTCAGCCGCTTTACATAAACAGCTTGCTTTTCATTGGGCTTAATACACCCCCATGAGAAGCAAGACTGAAAGCACGGTGCCATTCTTATAGCTATAGCACGTCCCCTATCAACGTTTATCTTCCGGGATACGCAGTAGCCGCACGCAGACTCGGCCGATCCCATCTAACACTCCGCATCAGCATTTCTCTATACCCGTAATTCAACAACACATTTCTCGTCCTGTATCGGGCGCTTGTCAGTACGGGTGAATTTTCCGGAACTTTTACCATGCAGAAAAAAATAAAAACCAGGCTGACTCTCGTGCACGAGCGTATTAACGAAGCCGCAAAAAAAATTGAAGAGACCGCGACTCAACAGACTGTTGAAGGCCGTGATGATAAAGCTCAAGCGCTTGAATCTTCCCTCAGAAGCCTGAAAAAATCGTTGTCCCGAATTAGATTATGCGAAGACGGCAGTGTGGTAACACTGCATTAGTACAATTACGAGACAAACCGTTATCGGCCGTTTTAGATAAGACCAAACTTAACAGCAAGGACGAGAGACTCTTTACTGTTCGAAACACCTAGCTTTGTGTAGATACTGTTCAGATGAAAATTTACGGTCCTGGACGAAATAGATAACACCATCCCGATTTCCGAAGCGGTTTTCCCTTGCCCGTAATAATTCAATATCTCACGTTCTCTTGCAGTGATTTTGAGCAACCTATTATAACGATCTGAATCAGAGAGGTAAGCATCCATAAAATACGTATGAAGCTTTGAACACAGCAACATCACGCTGCCGCCTTTTTCAACAATATCTTGATCCGAGATAGTGTTATGAGCCCTGATAACCGTTATCAGACTTGATACACACGTATGATCATGCAGTGCTTGAGACCATGCATAGCTGCCTGTTTCTTTTTGAATCAGATCCTTAAGTTTTGGACAGGATTCAGCCCCCCAAATAATGGGCAATAAACTGGTACGGCAATGTCGAATGATAGGGTTGTCTTCTACTTGGTTCTTATCTTCATACGGCTTCATGATTTCTGGCGGGATATTAGTCAGCACTGCACCGCCTGTACTGCTCAGATAGGTAGGTATGATCATGCGAAAGATAAAATAGTCAAAGCCCATATTCAAAACAGCACGCTCGGCATAGCTGTATAAATACGCAGTTTCCTGTGAGTATTCCTCACTTCTAAAGTAGTTATTCAACTCACCCATCAACAGAACTCCTTATCTCATCAGGCAGCACCGCACATTACGAATTCATTTTTAATGAAAATGAAACATTCAGCAAGGAGTTTTTATAATAAGAATATCGCGTTTAATACGTTTACCCCCACTACTCAACACAACCAAGCACATTAACTCTTTTAATTTTTAAAACGATCCGTAATTATTCCCCAGCCGCCTATTATATAGCCTCCATTTGAATATATAAGACGGTGGAAAATGCGATCTTACATCTCTTTTTGGATGGCCTTAATCAAAAGGCGCTATAGCAATGACCGAAACAACGCAGCCACTGTGTTTAATCTATATATCCAGAGTTTAGAATTGGCCAGCCACAGTAAACATTGAAATACTCAGGCCATGGATAAATCCGCTCATAGGTGATGTGGACACAGACTGCCCAATACGAGCAGGCGTTATGCCTCTTAACTGTTTAACGGTGTCACCATTCGAACCTGGGCGTCATGGACGATGACCCTGCCCTGCAGCCCACTCAGCCTGGTGCTGGAGAAAGCGTCTGTACCATGACAACCGTCTGACCGATGTCATAACAAAATGGCTATGCAGGAACATCATCGTAATTAACTCAACTCACAGAATCTCCAAACGCTAAAAACAAGAAAGCCCGGAAACCGGGCTTTCTTAAACCAAACGCTACTTATTCAGCAGTTTTCAGCTTAATCACATCGCCGGAAACGGTGGTGGTGTAGCCGTTCAGAACCCATGCCCAAAACCATTTTTCCTGGACTTGAGTATTAATCAGCGCATCGCCGCCCTTGGCCTGGATTGCAGATGTCTGCGCGCGGACAAAACGGCTGTTCTGACCAATAGGAATCAGACCGAAAAGCATCACACCCGTAGCGCTCGCTTCACTGTGGCCTACGACGGTGTACTGGTTGCTATCGTACTGATGAGTCTTCATAGCCGTACCGGTACAACCTGCAAGAGCCAAAACACATACAGCAGAAGCGAGGGTTTTACTAACGATCTTCACGGTGTTACTCCATTCAATAGAACCCGAATCCAATTATCGGGCGGCGGCACTCTACCCTAAGGGCTGAAGCTTTTGACAGCTTTGCTACTCATTTTTATCGCTGATAGCTATATAGAATTTCGACACATCACCCACGAAAAACCCAGCGATCAAGCCTGAGGGCGTTAAACCATGGCTGACATCGTCGAGAAAGCCCAACAGCAGCAGGAAGGTCAGAGAACCTTTCTGGGCGTTCACGGCCAGAATCGGTTGCTCGACACTCTCCTTTGCGTTGTTTTACTGATGTCTAACCGTCGCGTGCTGCTGCTCTCCATCTCGGGGTTTGTATTGGCGCTGGGTCACGCGATAATCGAGGGGCATCTACCGAAAAGGAGGACTGCTTTCGACCTAGAATGCTCTTCGCGGTAGGCAGCTACTGAAGAAGATCTGGTGTTCAAGCATCGATGGCCGCCTGATTTATTACGAGTTCAATCCACTCATACCTTCAGATATAATCAACTATATGGCTGCCAAAACTCTCGGCTGGACCACCTTATTTATCGCCAATTAGAGCGTACTATTTGTCAGACAGCTGACACACGCAAAAACTGCTGAAGCTTAGTTGCCCTTTACCCACTTGCAATCGAAATATCCGCCAACTTCTTGCTACCTCTAAGCCACGGTGGATCGATAGCGAATTCTTCTCTAAAAACATCTAACAATCTAATTACCCGACTGACATGAAGTCTTGTCGTTGGAACCAACGCTTTCAGCCATATCTCGACAGGTTTATAACCCCCCATCACAGGGACTAGCTCTCCTGATTGAAGGGCTGGTAATGCTAAGTATTCTGAAAGCAAAGCGATCCCATTACCAGCCAGTGCGCTTGCTAACAGTACTTGACCTTCGTTAGCACTTAATCTTGGCAAAATACTGACTTGGACTGGCCCCTCCACACCCTCAAACGCCCATATGTTTCCTGTCGGTTGAAAGCTCAAAATAGCATGACTCTGGAGATCTCTTGGGTGCACACACTCTGGACTTCTGGCTACATACTCAGGCGCGGCACACAGCACGCGACGAAGCGGACAAAGCGGTATATCGGTAACACCACTATAACTAGTACCAAACGCCGCGACAGCGATATCAAATCCTTCGTCTAATGGATTCAGCGCTCGATCGGTCAAGATAACTTCTAAAGTAGTAGAGGGATGGTTCTGCTGAAACTTGGCAATGATGTCACCAAAGTAGAGCATCGTTAGAGTGGTAGGCAACTTAACCCTCAAGGGGCCCTGCAACTTGTCTTCGTTAGGCCCAACAGCCCCTAGTACGTCATCTACGTCTGCAACCAGTGCCCTTACTCGGCCAAGCCAGTTCTGACCTGCATCGGTTAACACTAGAGAGCGGGTGCTCCTCGTGAAAAGCTGAGCACCAATCATCATTTCAAGTTGGTCGATACGCTTTGTTATTACCGATGTCGCAAGCTCCATTTTTCTACCAGCAGCTGAAAAACCCGCGCTTTCAGCCACTTGAAGAAATGTCTTCAAATTCGTAAGCGTATCCATTTCACCTTTCTCGATTCGCGAATGCTGTTCGCGCATTTGACGGGATTCTATTGAAAACCACAATGACTTAAATTTAAAAAAAAAACAGGAGAACCCTATGAACCTCGAACTGATTCGTGAACCTGCCCGTGATATTGAGCTTTATGGTGACTACGACGTGGTGGTGCTGGGCGGCGGTCCGGCTGGGATCGCCGCCGCAGCGGCTGCGGCCCAATCAGGTGCATCAACTCTGCTTATCGAAAGATACGGATTTTTAGGGGGGATGGGCACCGCAGCAGGCGTAACAAACTTCTGTGGTCTTTTTGCAAACCGATTTGGCAGCATAGATCAGGTAGTGCATGGGATCGCCGATCAGCTTTTAAAACGTATCGATGATATCGGAGGGTTAAAAGAGCCTCACACCGTCTTCGGGAAAATCAATGCACAAGCCTATGATACCGCCGCCTACAAAATCGCAGCGGACGCCTTGCTTACGGAACACGGTGTCAAGATTCTCTTCCATGCGTTGGCCGCAGGAGTGATCAAGAGCAGCGCTTCTAGCGTAGAAGTGCTCCTGGTAGAGACAAAATCAGGTCGGAAGGGGATTCGCGGAAAAATTTTCGTTGACGGATCTGGTGATGGCGATATGGCTTACTGGGCAGGCGCTAACTCTCTTGTGGATGGCGGCCCTAATGCGATGATGTATCCATCCACCATGTTCCGCCTGAACGACGTGCCCGTGGAGCTTGCTCAAAATCGTGGCTGGGATAAGTTCCCAGCATTAATGGCTGTTGAAGAAAAGCGTTCAGGGCAAAAATTTCCACGTAAAACACCTATTATTCGTCCTCAAAATCATAGCTTGGAATGGCGAGTTAACCTTACGCAGGTCGCCAATCCAGACGGAACCGCCGTGAATGGTGTTAATGCAGATCAATTGAGTTTTGGTGAAATTGAAGGACGCCGCCAAATACAAAAATCGTTTGCAATGATGCGTGATGCTATTCCTGAATTTAAAAACAGCTATATCGTAGATATTCCCCCTCAGATTGGGATACGCGAGACTCGCAGAATCGAAGGAGATTACGTACTGACTGAAGCGGACGTGCTTACATGCGCTAGCTTCGAGGACACCATAGGTGTAAACGGATGGCCTGTAGAAGACCATGTTTTGGGAGACATCGAGTTTCGCTGGCCAGATATTCCAAATGTTCGCGGTTTCAACCAACTGCCTTATAGGATGCTCATCGCTAGCACGCTTGAGAACCTTTTTGTCGTTGGAAGATGTGCCTCAATGGATCATGGCGCTCAATCAGCCGCTCGAGTTACAGGAGCATGTTTTGTAATGGGGCAGGCAGCGGGAACTGCTGCGGCAATGTGTGTTAAGCAAATGAAACTACCTCGCGAAATCATTGTTTCTGAACTACAGGAAATTCTTGTAAAAGACGGCGCGTATCTGGGCACAGACATGTAAGTATCCGGCGCTCAATTGAATTGAGCGCCATTACAACGGAAAATAATAATGATTAAGCCTCCTGTTTCTGCTAACACGCAATTAGTTAACACTACTAAATATCGGTGGATCATCCTCACGATCTGCACCATGACATTCTTCATGAGTTTTGTTGACCGACTTGCTTGGTCAAACCTTTCTCTGATGGTCAGCAGTACGATTGATTTGCCGTTGTCGGCGCTGGGTATATTTACAACTTCATTTTATATCGGCTATGTGCTGTTCAATGCTCTAGGCGGCATATTAAGTGATAAAATTG
The DNA here is from genome assembly GCF_045830615.1 of Pseudomonas helleri. NCBI lineage: Bacteria > Pseudomonadati > Pseudomonadota > Gammaproteobacteria > Pseudomonadales > Pseudomonadaceae > Pseudomonas > Pseudomonas helleri. The sequence goes on from NZ_CP174501.1 coordinate 3,908,148, forward strand.
GAGCTAAGACTACACTAGTGATATCTGTCAATGCTTTGGCGGTGTTGACGGCCATCTTTGGCTTTACCCAAAGTTTGACTCAAGGGTTGGCCATCATGTTTTTGATGGGGCTAGCTGCAGGCGCCGATTATGCCTGCTGCATAAAATTAATAGTATCTTGGTTCGATAAGTCTCAGCGTGGTCGCGCTATCGGCCTGTTTATGATCGCCTCCTCGTTAGCAGTTGCTATCACCAACCTAGTGGTACCTACCCTCGCTGGCGCTATTGGATGGCGCAACGTGTATCACTTACTTGGAGTATTAACTCTCGTAGTTGGTATATTCAGTCTTGTACTCATCCGTGAATCTCCAGATGCTGGGGTGATCCCCCCTAAACGGGCAACCTGGGCAGAGTTTAAACCGCTACTTCGTGACAGAAATATGTTACTTCTGACTCTGGCAGGGTACGGAGGGTTCTGGGGTACATGGGGATTTGCGTTCTGGTCGAGTACACTTCTTATTAAGAAAGAAGCGTTTACCCCTACAGAGGCCGGCTTCATTGTTTCTTTGGCCGGTATTGCAGCGATAGTTGGCAAGCCTCTTTTCGGATATGTATCGGACTGGTGTGGCAACCCACGCCTAATAGCAATGGGCGGCCTGATACTGTTCGCAATAATGCTTCTAATATTCGGAAATCTTCATGGCCGCACAGCGTTCTTACTTGCCGCACCAATACTAGGACTTGGGGCATTTGTTTATAGTCCGCTGCTTGGAGTTATGGTTGCGGAGGTATCAGGGCCGGCTCGTGCAGGTACTGCAACCGGTGTGACTGCGGCTATTTGGCAGCTGGGTAGTGCAATCGTCCCAATTGCGGTTGGTGCAGTCTTCCAGGCCACTCAATCTTTCAATGCAGCATTTATAACCTTATCCATCGGCCCTATCATTGGTGCCATTGCTCTTTCACAAGTAAAATCCAAACAGACTCGCTGCGTCTAAACAACCTCTTCGACACTAGAAACATCTGCATGGAAAGCGCCGTGCAGGCATTGATGTGCCAAATAAAAATAATAGGTACGAGATGAACCAACAAACTAAATTCGGATCAGTGATTTTGACCTGCACAACCCTTGCGTATTCAGCACTGACCACAGCTGACGTAATTACTGAATCGAATACCCTTTTAGCTTTTCGAAATGCCTATATTGATCGTGATTATAAACAAAACGAAGCGCCAATATCCAGAACGGGAAGTTGGACGCAAGGCGCTGATTTACAGTTTAAATCTGGATATACTGAAGGGCCGGTTAAGTTCGGATTAGACCTCAGTGCTCAATACGCAATACGCTTAGACGGCGGAGGTGGGCGCGGGCCTGACACCATCATCCCTTACAGTGAAAGTAAGAAACAACAGGCCAGCGATTATGGACACGCAGCCCCTACACTCAAATCAAAAATTTCAGAAACGGAGTTTAAAATTGGTGAGTTCCGACCAATACTTCCTGTCGCATCTATTGATGACTCTCGTCAGTTGACAACAACTTTCCAAGGCTGGCAGATTGAGAACAAGGAACTTCAGAAGCTGAACTTAACTATCGGCAAATACAAAACAATAGTTGGGCGAAATTCCTCCAATCGCGAGTCCATCAGACTCAGCGGCTCCAACTCTAAAGAGGACTCCAATGGACTTTTATTTGCAGGAGGAACCTACACTTTAACTCCTTGGCTTTCAGGAACATACTTTTACGGCCAACTGAAAAACATATACCAACAGCATTACTTCGGCTTAGCTTTAAATAACAACATTGGGGAAGGCTTCACCCTTAAGACTGATCTTCGTTATTATAATAGTGAAGATGACGGCAAGGCGCTTAATGGAAACGTAGACAACCATTATTACGGCATGATGTCTAGCTTGAAAAAAAGTGGCCACTCCATTGGTATTGGCTATCAGCGAATGCTAGGTGAAACTGGCTTCCCTCTGCTTAACGGATATGCGGCGGCCCCATTTCTTGTAAACTGGTCACCGACTGCCTTTGCTAAACGCGGTGAAACATCTTGGCAAATCCGTTATGACTATGATTTCGCGACGCTTGGAATACCCGGCTTAAAGTTCATGAATCGATTAACCAAAGGGTCGAATATTCATAGAGCTAATACCGATGAAAAAGGTTCTGAGTGGGAGGCAACTACGTCAATTGGATATGTAATCCAAAGTGGAAGCTTAAAAAATTTGACGCTTGAGTGGAGACATATCGGCCAAGATACTAATTACTCCACAAGCAAAGCTGCACCCCAGCGCTATAGCGAAAATCGTTTGATTACGTCTTACTCATTTAAATTTTAGCTGCAAATTCAACCCCGAAACCTGAACCGCCTTGCTATTACGTCTACCCATATCAACTTTAAGGATGACGATGTCTCTTAAAAAACGTGACCACCAGACCTCTTAATTAAAAAGGCAGGAAAGGGACTTAGCTAGACAGTTACGGAGATACCTAATTGCCCCCCCTGAAATAGTCACGAATCGGCCTACTTCTGAAAATCGCCAACGTCAGCTTGGGTCGTTTTTTGGCCGTGGTGAGAGATATAAAACGACCTAGAGCTACCTCGTTAGGTATTGATATTCGAAACTCTACTTGGGGCCGATTCCTGTCTGTCCTTTAGAGCTGCTCTGACTATTTAAATAACGGCTCATCCACCAAAAAACTCACCCACACAAAAATCCAACACCCTCGATAACCTATTTCCTAAGTAAGCGATCCATGAACCCTACATTTAAAAGGTGGGAATCTATGGCTATCTTGGAATTTGCGCCGTGCAGTTCCATGGCAGCAAGGCCTCGAAGTCTTCTACGCTCGAGGCTTGTGGCAGGCGCTCAAGTGCGTGGCGCAGCCACGCATAGGGCTCTTGGCCGTTGGCTTTAGCCGTCTCGACCAAACTGTAAAGCTGAGCGCTGGCCATCGCGCCTTTGGGTGTGTCGCTGAACAGCCAGTTCTTGCGTCCGATAACGAAGGGCCTGATCGCACGCTCTGCCGCATTGTTGTCGATCGGCAAGTAACCGGCTTCGGTGTAGCGCACCAGCTTGATCCAGTTGCTAGCCAAGTAGCTGATGGCTTTACCCAGTGCATTTTGCGCCGTCACTTGTGGCTGGGTTTTTTCCAGCCATGTTTGCAACTGCGCCAACACCGGCAGGCTGTTTTGCTGTCGGCATTCGTGACGATGTTCATCGCCGACTTCTTTTAAATCTCGCTCGATACCGTACAGCTTGTTAATCAGATTCAGGGCGATATCGGCACGCCCGGTTTTGCCTTTCGGCTGCACCTTTTGCGCCTCGACAAACTTGCGTCGCGCATGAGCCCAACAGCCTAAACGTTTGACACCCGATTGCGCGCCCAAGGCGTTATAACCAGCGTAATCATCGGTCATCAGGTAGCCGCGATAACCTTCGAGCAGGCGCGACGGAACCTCCTGCGCCCGGCTGGTTGAGTAGTCAAAAAGGATCACAGGCTGATTCGGTGACCCGCCGGTTTGCACCCACATCCAGGATTGGCTGCTCGGTTCTCGATCAGGTTCTTTCAGCACTTGCACACGCGTTTCGTCGCAGTGGATGACGCGACTTTCCAGCAGTCGATCCCGCATCAAGTTGAGCAAGGGTTGCAGGTGTTCGCCGCACTGGATAACCCAGCGCGCCAAGGTTTGCCGTGGAATATTGACGCCGTGGCGACCGAGTACTTTTTCGAAGCGATGCAGTGGCAGGCCATCGACGTATTTGGTCGTAGCAACATCGCCAAAACGCTGGGGCTGGCCATGCTCTTTTCGATCAGTTGCGCCGGCTTGTCGGCCGTGACCAGCGCGGTTTCACAGCCACGGCAGGCGTAGACCTTGCGCACATGTTTGATCACGCGGATTTGCATCGGCACGATCTCGAGCTGCTCACTGATTTCCTCGCCAATGCTGTGTTTACGGCAACCGCAGGCGCAGGTCAGCTCGTGATCGGGTAGTTCGTGAATGACTTCGATGCGCGGAAGATCAGCGGGCAGAGGCTTGCGTTTGCCCCGTCGCTTGGTCGGAGCGACGACCTCTTCTTCAACCGTTTCGTCGACAGACTCGGCCACGCTTTCAGCTTCGTTGAACAAGGCCATTTGCGGGGTCGTGGGATCGGCGGTCTGCTCTGACTTTCGCCCGAAAGGCGCTGACGCAACAGCGCGTTTTCCTCTTCAAGATGAACGATCTTGCCCTTATCAGACTCGCGCTCACTGAGCATTTGCTCAAGCAGTTGCTTGAGCAAAACAGGGTCGTCAGGAAGGTCTTTGGGCATGGAAATCATGCCCTGGATTATACCGAATCAGGCGACGAATCGAGGCGTTAAAACTTGATGCGGACGGTTGCGCCACAAATCAAAACCGTCCAATAACCAGTTGAGTTCTTTAACCGTCAGCACGATGGCTTCATCCGAACAATCCGGCTATGTTTTGAAGCGCTCGGACTCCAGCCGCTTTAGCCAAAGGCAGAAGCCGTTGCGCTCCCAGTACAAAATCTTCACTCGGTTTCGAGGCTTGTTGAGGAACACGAAAAGCACCGGGTCAAACACCGCGATGTCGATGTCCAGTTCGACCAGGGCGGCAAGGCCGTCGATGGATTTTCGGAAGTCGACGGGTTTGGGGTGCAGATAGACTTTTTCGACTTTTGCGTCGGGACGCATCATGAGGGGCTGGCTCCAGAAAGGAATCGGGAGCACAGCATCGGGGATCAGATGGCGGCTTTGAATGTGGGGTTTATGGAGCGCTTACATTCGTATTTTGATCAAATGGCACCGCCAGTGGGCTACTGCAGATTGACATCACCCCGGCGCGAAACTACTGTTCGCCATAGACGGCTGCATGTCCACGCCGATATCTCAGCAAAATGCACACTCGAAGAGGACACGTCTCACTGAATCGCAGGCACAAAAAAGCCGGTAGACCCTGAGGTGCGTACCGGCTGTTTTGATGTTGCATATGGTGGGTCGTGTGGGATTCGAACCTACGACCAATTGGTTAAAAGCCAACTGCTCTACCAACTGAGCTAACGACCCGCTTCGTTGTGGTGCGTATAATACTGATTTTTAACGAGAATTCAACACCTTGTTAAAAATAAATGTGAAATAAATCAAAAGTAACGTGTTGGGTCCGAAACGCCGGCCGCTTGAAAGCCTTCTGCACGCAGGCGGCAGCTGTCGCATTTGCCGCAGGCTTGGCCTTGGGCGTCGGCCTGGTAGCAGGACACGGTGAGTGAGTAATCCACGCCGAGCTTGATTCCCGCCTGGACGATCTGCGCCTTGCTCATGTTTTGTAATGGCGCTTTGATGCGAAAGCCCTGCCCCTCAACACCGGCTTTGGTCGCCAGGTTGGCCATGGCTTCGAAGGCTTCTACGAACTCCGGACGGCAATCCGGGTAGCCGGAATAGTCCACGGCATTAACACCAATGAAGATATCCCGCGCTTGCAGCACTTCTGCCCAACCCAAGGCCAATGACAGGAATACGGTGTTACGAGCCGGCACGTAGGTTACCGGGATGCCTTCGCTGGGTGCTTCGGGTACATCAATGGAGCTGTCGGTCAGGGCTGAGCCGCCAATACCGTCCAGGTTCAAGCCAATGACTTTGTGCTCAACCGCGCCCAGGTCGCGAGCAACACGTGCTGCAGCGTCGAGCTCGGCGCGATGGCGCTGGCCGTAATCAAAGCTCATGGTGTAGCAGCGATAACCTTCAGCGCGAGCCATGGCCACCACGGTGGCCGAGTCGAGGCCGCCGGATAGCAAAATTACCGCTCTTTTTTCAGTGACAGCAGTGTGTTCAGTCATTTCAGCGCCCCGGCTCGTCATTCCAAAGATATTTGTGCAGTTGCATTTGCAAACGTACAGGCAAGTTGTCCGCGACAATCCAGTCGGCCAGGTCACGGGCCGCCAGATCGTGATGGCTCGGCGAAAACAGCACTTCACCGGCGCGTCGCTCCAAGCCGTATTCAATCAGCTTGGACACTGCCCAGTCGTAGTCCTCGCGCGAGCAGATCACGAACTTGACCTGGTCATGCGGCGTCAACAACGCGATGTTTTCGTAGAGGTTGCGATGGGACTCTTTGGAGCCTGGTGTTTTCAGATCGAGCACACGACTGACGCGTGGGTCGACAGCCGAAATATCCAGCGCACCACTGGTCTCGATAGAGACGTCGTAACCCGCGTCGCAAAGCTGTTTAAGCAATGGAATGGCATTAGGCTGCGCCAAGGGCTCGCCACCCGTCACGCACACGTAGCGCGGACGAAAATCGGCCACTTGCTCAAGAATGCTGTCGAGGGGGCGCACAGTGCCGCCACTGAAGGCGTAGGCACTGTCGCAATACTGGCAGCGCAAAGGGCAGCCCGTCAGACGTACAAAAACGGTGGGCAGGCCAGCCGTTCGCGTTTCACCCTGCAAAGAGTAAAAAACTTCGGTAATTCTCAATGTGTCTTGCATATCCGCCACGGGCGTAACAGCTAAACAGGCTGTCCGCCTCCGTCAGGCACTCTAAAGAATCTGCACTCGCAGGACTCAGAAGAGCGTATTTCATAAAAGGGCGTGGATTCTAACGAAAAAACCCGCGACAAGCGCGGGTTTCTCGATGAAAGCTTCGTATGGCTTACATGCGCTGCAAATCGCGCTGGGCCAACTGTGCCGCCGACGTGCCAGGGTACTGTGCAACAACCTGTTGCAAGATACCTTTTACTTTGTCGGTATGGCCCAGACGGCGCTCTACGTCAGCCAGCTTGTAGAGCGAATCCGGCACTTTGGCGTGCTTGGGATATAGCTGGCTCACTTTGGCGAAGGCCTGACCAGCACCTTGCAGGTCGCCTTTGGCCAAGCTCACTTCACCCAACCAGTACTGGGCATTGCCCGCGTATTGGCTGTTTGGGTATTTGCGCAGAAAGGCCGCAAAGGCCTGGCTGGCTTTGTCGAAATCCTTGGCTTTGATCAAGTCGAAAGCAGCATCGTAGTAGAGCTTTTCTTTCGCTGGATCACCCGGTTCCGAGCTAGCAGCAGCCTGAGGTGCAGGCGCTGCAGTATTACCGGCGGCAGCAGCACCACCGGCAGCAGAATTATCAGGTGCGGTAGCTGCAGGAGCGCCCGTACCAATACGCCGATCAAGTTCCTGGTATCGCTCCAGGCTTTCTTGCTTCATGCGTGAAATATCATTTTGCAAAACTTCGATCACACCCTGTTGGCGTGAGATCTGATCCTGCATTTGCTGCAGTTGGTTGAACAGCTCGCCCTGTGCCGAGACAGGGGTCGAAACCCCTCCCCCGGCATAGGCGCCGCTCGCACCATAACCCGGTGATGGATAACTCCCCCCGCTATTGCCAGAGTTGTCATCGACCACAGGAACCGCAGCCCATGCCGCTAGCGGCATGAGGCTGAGAGTCAGAATAGTTACAGCACGGCGGCACGTTCGCATGACGAATTACTTACGCAGTTCGACGCGACGGTTCTGAGCCCACGACTGTTCGTCGTTGCCAGTAGCAACTGGACGCTCTTTACCGTAGGACACCAGCTCCAGTTGTGCTGGAGAAACACCTTGCAGTACCAGGTAGCGTTGAACGGCTTTCGCACGACGCTCGCCCAGTGCCATGTTGTACTCACGAGTACCACGGGCGTCAGTGTTACCTTCCAGAACGACGCGAGCGCCGCTAGCTTTCAGGTCTTTAGCGTGAACGTCCAGAGCGCGCATTGCTTCTGGTTTCAGGTCCGAAGAATCATATTCGAAGTAGAAAACAGTAATGGCACGCAGAGCAGCTTCTTCGCTCAGGGAGCCATCAACAGCGCCTGTGTTTGCGCCGTAACCAGCGTTTGGATCAACAGCAGCGCCTTCACCGGCATTGTCGCCGCCTTTGGACGAGCAACCTACAGCTACAGCCATGGCCAGTGCCAGCGCAGCGAATTTACCAAACTTCAGCATTTCCATCGTAAAACTCCTAATGAACCCCAAGTGTTATGTGCAACTTGAATCTATCACCACGTCAGTTCAGGTAAGGGGACCAGGAAGGTTCTCTGACTTCGCCTTGAGCGGTAGGAAGAGGGAGCCTTACGCGTCCATTGATAGACACGAGCATCAAGACTCCCCGGCCCTGCTGGCGGGTGGCGTAGATTACCATGGTGCCGTTGGGCGCAACAGTAGCTGACTCATCAAGGTTAGTATCTGTGAGGATTTTTACACTTCCTCTTTCCAAATCTTGAGCTGCAACACGGAAATTGGTAAATCCGTCCTGACGGTGAATCATGACCAAGGTCTTTTCATCCGCCGACAGCTTAGGGTTGGCGTTGTAGTTACCGATAAAGGTCACGCGCTGCGCTGCACCACTACCGATCGTGGTTTTGTAGACTTGTGGCTTGCCGCCACGGTCAGACGTGAAGTAGATGGTCGAACCATCCTTGCCCCAGAACGGCTCGGTGTTGATGCCAGGACCGTTGGTCACGCGGGTGATCTGGCGCGAGGCCATGTTCATCACGTAGATGTCCGGGTTGCCGTCTTTAGACAGTACAAACGCCAGCTTCGAACCATCCGGCGACCAGGCTGGCGCACCGTTCAGGCCTTCAAAGTTGGTGACTTGCTCACGATGGCCGGTATCGATGTTCTGAACGAAGATGCGCGGACGCTTCTGCTCGAACGATACGTAAGCGATGCGCTTGCCATCCGGTGCAAAGCGTGGCGACAGGATCGGCTCGCGCGATTGCAGCAGGGTCACCGCACGCGCGCCATCGTAGTCGGAGCGCTGCAGGGTGTAGCGGGTGTTGTTGACACTGGCACGCTCGGCCGTCACGTAGAGCAGACGGGTCGAAAATGCACCTCTGATGCCGGTCAGTTTTTCAAACGACTGGTCAGAAATGTAGTGCGCCATGTCGCGCAGTTGCTCAGTGGTGCCCGACACGCTGCCGGTCAACACCGGTTGCTCGGTCGACACGTTGAACAAGGCATATTGCACCTGCAGGCGACCGCCCGCTGGCACGATATTGCCGACCATCACGTACTGCGCACCCAGCGCCTTCCAGTCACGGAAGATGACTTCGCTGGCCTGGGTCGGCTGGCTGATCATGTTCTGCTTTGGAATCGGTGAGTAGTAACCCGAGTTACGCAGGTCGTTACCCACAATTTCAGCGATGTCGTCAGGCAGGACGGTACCGCCCTGCCAGCCGAACGGCACGACTGCAATAGGTGTTGCCCGGTCGCTACCGCTGGTAACCAGGATGTTCTTTTCTTCCGCTACAGCCATCCCTGCCATGCAGCAGACGATGACGAGCAGTCCTCGAAAAAATTTAATCACAAGGCTAGATCCTCAGGTGTGAATGTCATCTTGAATGATCGGTAAGGATTAAAATCGCTAGGCTTCAAGCCTTGCATTTCCGTTAAACGGCCAATGTTTTTGACCGCTGCCACAGCCGAACTGTCAAACGGACCATCACCACTGGACTTGGCAACCGTCACTGACGTTACCGTGCCATCTGGCAACATGCCAATTTGCAGCACAACCTTCATGTTCTTACGGGCCGAAGGTGGACGTGCCCAACCTTCTGCAGCACGAGAGCGAATCAGATCATCAAAGTTACCGGCGACCTCATCACCCTGCTCGTCTGCCAACGCTTGCTGGCGTTGCGGCGTATCAGAAAGCAAATCCGCCAAGGCCTGGGCCTTTTTCTCTTCGGCAGATTTACGCGCTGCTTCTACAGCCTTTTTCTTGGCCGCTTCAGCAGTGGCTTTCTTCTTGGCATCTTCAGCAGCTTTCTTCTTCGCGTCGTCTGCGGCAGCCTTTTTCTTGGCGTCCTCAGCGGCCTTTTTCTTGGCGTCCTCAGCGGCCTTTTTCTTGGCATCCTCAGCGGCTTTCTTCTTCGCGTCTTCAGCGGCCTGTTTCTTGGCCTCTTCTTCAGCGGCTTTTTTAGCCTCGTCGTCTGCTTTCTTTTTAGCGATATCAGCCAGCTTTTTCTCTTCAGCCTTTTTAGCGTCCGCGGCCTTTTTGGCATCGTCGGCTTTCTTGGCGTCATCAGCCTTCTTGGCTTCGTCGGCTTTTTTAGCCTCGTCCGCCTTCTTCGCCTCGTCCGCTTTTTTGGCTTCGTCTGCTTTCTTCGCTTCAGCTGCCTTCTCGGCAACCTCTTGTTTCTTTTGTTCCGCGGCTTTTACAGCTTCCTGCTCAACCTTCTTCTGTTCCATCTGCTCGACTTCAGTCTGACGCGCAGCCGATTTTTTTGCCTCACCCGCAATCTTCTGATTGGTTTGAGTCGTCGCCTGACTTTTTGACTTCAGTTGATACAAAGTAGCTTGAACAATGGGTTTTGCGGGCGGCAATTCTGGCGTCATGGCAAAGCTGGCGAACAGCATGCCGAAAATCAGGACGTGCAGCCCTACAGCCCAGACGGTAGGCCAAAAATAATTTTCAGAGGCGGACGGCTCCCGCTGGTCGCGCATCAGGGAGCCTCGGTAATCAAGCCAACGTTACCGACCCCAGCTTTTTGCAGGCCACCCATGGCACCCATTACAGCGCCGTAATCCACGGTTTTGTCACCGCGAATAAAGACTTGGGTCTGCTTGCCGCCCTCGTTGCCCGCGCGAATGATCTTGGTCACCGCGTCAGTCATCTGAGGCAAGGTCATCGCCTTGTCCATTTGTTTATCGGTGTCAACTTCACTGCCAAGGTTCCAGTAATAGGTCTTGTCAGCCTTGATCGAAATTGTCAGAACCTGAGTGTTGTTGTCTTGCGGCAAGGCCTCGCTGGAGACCTTGGGCAAATCAACTTTCACACCCTGGTTGAGCATCGGTGCGGTCACCATGAAAATCACCAGCAGCACCAGCATCACGTCGATGTATGGCACTACGTTCATTTCGGCAACCGGCTTGCGCTTCTTGCGAGCTCGAGCGATTAAAGCCATTGGGAATTACCTGCTTATTCTTCGCTGGTGTGCACTTTACGGTGCAGGATCGCCTGGAATTCATCGGCGAAGGTGTAGTAGCGGCTGATCAGCGTTTCGCTACGTGCAGCAAAGCGGTTGTAAGCAATAACAGCCGGGATAGCAGCAAACAGACCAATCGCGGTTGCAACCAATGCTTCAGCAATACCCGGTGCAACGGTTGCCAAGGTGGCTTGCTGAGCCGTCGCCAGACCACGGAAGGAGTTCATGATGCCCCACACGGTACCGAACAGACCGATGTACGGGCTGACCGAACCAACGGTTGCCAGGAATGGCAGGCTTTGCTCCAGTTTTTCTTCTTCGCGCGAAATCGCTACACGCATGGCACGCGCAACGCCTTCCATGACGGCTTCCGGGTCAACGCCCGGCTGTTGACGCAAGCGCGAGAACTCTTTGAAACCGGCGCGGAAGATTTGTTCAACGCCAGAATCAGGGTCCGGGTTGCTGCCCGCCTGACGATACAGTTTTGACAAATCGATGCCCGACCAGAAACGCTCCTCAAAGCTGTCCAGGGCACGTCGACCGGCACGCAGCATGGTGCTGCGCTGAAAAATCATAATCCACGAGGTAACCGATGCAGCCAGCAAGGTCAACATTACCAACTGCACCACAATGCTGGCATTGCTGACCAAACTCCACATGGAGGAATGGTCGACGACGTTAGCTTCCACGCTTTATCTCCTGCTCTAAATGTTTACCCGCGCCGCTTACGTCGGCAAAGGCCGTACGTAAAGCTTCGGGAATGGCCCGGGGTTTAAAACTATCGGCGCGCACACAGGCCACCAAAAACTGCCCTTCACAGAGCAAGGTTGTATCCGCAGCCCGCCAGACCTGCTGCTTGAAACGCAGGCTGGCACGGTTGAGTTCTGTTACTTGAGCGCTTATCAACAGTTCGTCGTCCAGTCGCGCCGGTGCGTGGTAACGCGCCTCGCTGGAATGCACGACAAATAACAGGTTCTCGCCTGCCAGCGCGGATTGGGCAAAGCCCAGCTCCCGCAGCCTTTCGGTTCGAGCCCGCTCCATAAACTTAAGATAATTTACGTAATACACGACGCCACCCGCATCGGTGTCTTCGTAATAAACGCGACAGCGATGTGCGAACGGCTCAAGCCTGTTTTGCGCGCGCATACTCTAGTGCTTACTCCTCAGGTTGCCAATCCGCCAAACCACTGTTTTTTACGCTTCTTAGACTTTAATACCCAAGTTTTTTAGCGCCAGCCCTTGAGACAGCAAAAAGCGCAAAAAAATCAGTTGCAGATCGCTTGATTAATCATCCACAGCGTTCAAAAAACCATCCACAGCGGGGGTTTCACCCAGTCGTGACGGAATGTTTAAGCCAAAGTGTAAATAAGCATGTCGCGTCACCACTCGACCCCGAGGCGTACGCATGATGTAGCCCTGCTGAATCAGGTACGGCTCCAGCACATCCTCAATGGTGTGACGCTCTTCGCTGATGGCGGCGGCAAGGTTATCGATACCCACCGGCCCACCATCGAACTTCTCGATCATGGTCAGCAGCAAACGCCGGTCCTGATGATCGAAACCATGCTCATCTACGTCCAGCAGATTGAGCGCCAGGTCTGCTACCGCCTTGGTGATGTGCCCCTTGGCGCGCACTTCGGCAAAATCACGCACCCGGCGCAGCAGACGATTGGCAATACGCGGCGTCCCCCGCGCCCGACGAGCGATTTCATAGGCGCCTTCAGGATCAAGCGGCAAACCAAAAATGCTGGCCGAACGGCTGACGATCGTTGCCAGGTCATCCGTACTATAGAACTCTAGCCGCTGAACAATCCCGAAACGATCGCGCAATGGGTTGGTCAGCATCCCGGCACGGGTCGTCGCGCCCACCAGGGTAAAGGGTGGCAAATCCAGTTTGATCGAGCGCGCAGCCGGCCCTTCACCAATCATGATGTCGAGCTGGAAGTCTTCCATGGCCGGGTACAAGACCTCTTCCACAATCGGCGACAGTCGATGAATTTCATCGATAAACAGCACGTCGTGGGGCTCAAGATTGGTCAGCAATGCCGCAAGATCACCGGGTCGTTCAAGCACAGGACCCGAGGTGCTCTTGATCGACACGCCCATTTCCTGGGCAATGATGTTGGCCAACGTGGTTTTGCCCAAACCGGGCGGGCCAAAGATCAGCGTGTGGTCCAGCGATTCTGCGCGCCCGCGAGCCGCTTGAATAAACAGCTCCATCTGCTCACGCACAGCTGGCTGACCAATGTAATCCCCCAGGCTCAAAGGGCGAATCGCACGATCCTGCACGTCTTCCCGGTCGCGCCCACTCGAGGCGGTTATCAAACGATCAGCTTCAATCACTTAAATCATTCCCTTAAGGGCACGGCGAATCATGTCTTCACTGCTCAACGTTTTGTCTTTGATGGCGGACACCGCCTTGCTCGCCTCCTGAGGTTTATACCCCAGCGAGATCAAGGCGCTGACTGCATCGCTCTCGGCACTGGCCACCGGCACCGGCGCATCCGGCTGGTTAGGCACCAACGCAAACATGCTCGGCACTTGCTCCCAGGCCTTAAAGCGATCCTTGAGTTCAACCAGTAACCGTTCGGCTGTTTTTTTGCCGACCCCCGGCACCTTGGTTAAGGCCGAGGTGTCCTGAGCCTGCACGCAACGCACCAGCTCATCAACCTCCAAACTGGACATCAAGGCCAGCGCGAGCTTGGGGCCGACGCCATTCAGGCGGATCAGCTCACGAAAGAAGTCACGCTCACGCTTACCACTGAAACCATAGAGCAACTGCGCATCTTCGCGAACCACCAAGTGCGTGTGCAGGGTCAGCGGCTCACCAATTGAAGGCAAACGATACAGCGTGGTCATGGGTACTTCGACCTCATAGCCCAAGCCGTTTACATCGAGAATCAAGTGCGGCGGCTGTTTTTCAGCCAGAGTGCCACGCAAGCGTCCAATCACGTTCAGATCCTTTTCTCTGGCCAGATCAATGGCTGACAAGTAGAACAACAGAGCCGCATCATTGCAGGTGCAGCCCTGTTAGCAAGTTTAATCAGGCTAAAAGGCCCTGTTCAGAGACGCAAACGCCCGCCACGGCGGCGCGCCGCCCCCAAACCATGAGGCAACAGACTGGAACGGGTGTGCGCATGGCACAAAGCAATCGCCAGCGCATCAGAAGCGTCGATCTGTGGCTTGGTGGTGAGCTTGAGCAAGTGCATGACCATCATCATCACCTGCTCTTTATTCGCCCCGCCCGTCCCCGCTACGGCCTGCTTGATTTGTGTTGCAGAATATTCGGCAATCTCCAGGCTTTCTTCGGCGCCCGCGACAATTGCAGCCCCTCTGGCCTGGCCCAGTTTCAAGGCCGAGTCGGCATTGCGGGCCATAAAGACTTTTTCAATGCCCATGGTGACCGGGCCGTAGGTCTGAATAACCTCACGCACCCCGCGATAGACGATCTGCAAACGCTCATGCAGTTCGCCGCCGCCTGTACGAATACACCCCGAGGCCACGTACACACAGCCACGGCCAGTGTCTTGCACTACGCCATAGCCGGTGATTCGCGAACCCGGGTCAATACCAAGAATAAGAGTCATAACGCCTGCAGCTTATGAAGTGACGCCCACCGGCACATACCCGGACAGCTTAAAGGCAGAAGCCGGAGGTGCACAGCGCCGCGATCATCGCGGCGTTGCACCTCCGGCCTCTGTTAGACGGGTTCAGGTCAGGCGAGCTGTTCCAGCACCGCATCCGGAATTTCAGCGTTGGAGTAGACGTTTTGCACGTCATCCAGGTCTTCGAGCATGTCGATCAGCTTAAGCACTTTTTCAGCGCCTTCCAGATCCAGCTCGGCACTGGTGGTAGGCAGCATCACGATTTCTGCGTCAGCCGGGGCAAAACCCGCCGCCTCAAGGGCGTTGCGAACCGCGTAAAAGCCCGAAAACGAGGTGAAGACATCGATGGAGCCATCGCTGTTGGTCACCACGTCATCGGCATCGGCTTCCATCGCAGCTTCTATCAAGGCATCTTCATCAACGCCCGCTGCAAAGGAAATCTGCCCCTTGCGCTCGAACAGATAGGCCACCGAGCCATCCGTGCCCAGGTTGCCACCGCACTTGCTGAACGCATGACGCACCGCAGCCGCCGTACGGTTACGGTTGTCGGTCATACATTCGACCATCACCGCCACACCACCCGGGCCGTAACCTTCGTAGCTCAGCTCGACCATATCGTCGGTTTCAGCTGCGCCAGCACCCCGCGCGATCGCCCGATCAATGATGTCGCGGCTCATGTTCGCGCCCAGCGCCTTGTCCAGCGCCAGACGCAGACGCGGGTTCGTAGCAGGATCGCCACCGCCCTGACGGGCAGCAACGGTCAGCTCACGAATCCATTTGGTGAAAATCTTGCCTTTTTTGGCATCCTGACGCTCTTTGCGGTGCTTGATGTTCGCCCACTTAGAATGACCTGCCATAACCCACTCCGAATCCTTGATGAAACCTTGCCGGCCTTAGCACATGCCGTGGCCCCGCAATAAAAATGCTCGACCCAATGACAAAGGCGCATCCGAAGATGCGCCTTTGAAGGTCAGACTTACTCCGCCTTAGGCTGTTCGCGCAAACGAATGTGCAACTCGCGCAACGCTTTGGCATCTACCAGACCTGGCGCCTGAGTCATGACACAGGCAGCGCTCTGGGTTTTCGGGAAGGCAATCACTTCACGAATCGACTGAGCACCAGTCATCAGCATCACCAGACGGTCAAGACCGAATGCCAAGCCACCGTGCGGCGGTGCGCCGTACTTCAGGGCGTCGAGCAGGAAGCCGAACTTCTCTTCTTGTTCTGCTTCATCAATGCCCAACAGGCGGAACACCGCTTGCTGCATTTCTTTGCGATGGATACGGATCGAACCGCCACCCAGCTCAGTGCCGTTCAACACCATGTCGTATGCGCGGGACAAAGCGGTAGCCGGGTTGGCTTCCAGCTCTTCTGGCGAGCATTTTGGTGCGGTGAACGGGTGGTGCAAGGCGCTGAAGCTGCCGTCGTCGTTCTCTTCGAACATCGGGAAGTCGACAACCCACATTGGCGCCCACTCGCAAGTCAGCAGGTTCAGGTCGTTACCAACCTTGATCCGCAGTGCGCCCAGCGCTTCGCTAACAATCTTGGCCTTGTCGGCACCGAAGAACACGATGTCGCCATCGACTGCGCCAACACGATCCAGGATCACATTGAGGTTAGCTTCAGGGATGTTTTTAACGATCGGCGATTGCAGACCTTCAACACCTTTAGCGCGCTCGTTGACCTTGATGTACGCCAGGCCTTTGGCACCGTAGATGCCAACGAATTTGGTGTAGTCGTCGATCTGCTTGCGCGGCATGCTCGCAGCACCCGGCACACGCAGGGCGGCAATACGGCATTTAGGGTCGTTGGCCGGGCCGCTGAACACCTTGAAATCCACTTCTTTAAGCTGGTCGGCAACGTCAACCAGTTCCAGCGGGTTACGCAGGTCCGGCTTGTCGGAACCGTAGCGACGCATGGCTTCTTCGAAGGTCATGTGCGGGAATTCACCGAACTCCAGATCCAGCACTTCCTTGAACAGGTTGCGGATCATGCCTTCGGTCAGGCCCATGATGTCTTTTTCGTCGAGGAAGCTGGTCTCGATGTCGATCTGAGTGAACTCAGGCTGACGGTCGGCACGCAGGTCTTCGTCACGGAAGCACTTGGCGATCTGATAGTAACGGTCGAAACCGGCCACCATCAGCAGCTGTTTGAACAGTTGCGGCGACTGCGGCAAGGCGAAGAAAGAACCGGCGTGGGTACGGCTTGGCACCAGGTAGTCACGCGCACCTTCAGGGGTGGCACGGGTCAGGATCGGTGTTTCAACGTCCAGGAAGCCGTTCTCGTCCAGGTAGCGACGAATACTGGTGGTCATGCGCGAACGCAGACGCAGCTTGTCGAGCATCTCTGGGCGACGCAGGTCGATAAAGCGATAACGCAGGCGGGTTTCTTCGCCAACGTCAGAGAATTCGTTCAATGGGAACGGCGGAGTCTCAGCTTCGTTCAGGACTTCGAGCTCGTAACCCAGCACTTCGATCATGCCCGAGGCCATGTTGGCGTTCACAGCACCGGCCGGACGCAGGCGAACCTTACCGGTCACCTTGACAACGTACTCGCTGCGCACGCGGTCGGCAGCAGCGAAGGTCTCAGCACGATCCGGATCGAACACAACCTGCGCCAGACCATCACGATCACGGATATCGAGGAAAATCACCCCACCGTGGTCACGGCGACGATGAACCCATCCGCAAAGGGTAATTTCCTGGCCTTCCAGGCTTTCGTTCAGTTGGCCGCAATAATGGCTGCGCATCATGGTAGTGGTTTCACTTCTCGTAATTCGTAATTCGGTGGAGGTCTTGCGCACCGTCGGTGCTGGTGTGACTGCAAGATCCCGCTTGTGTTCAGAGGGCTTTCGCTCAACCTCAGTCGGACTTGTCGCCGCCTGCCAGATTCTTTTTCGCGCCCGTCTTGAAGTCTGTTTCATACCAGCCTGTTCCGCTTAGGCGAAAGCCTGGCATGGACAGCAGTTTCTTCAGCTCAGGCGCCTGGCAGGCAGGACAATCAACCAGTGGCGAGTCACTGATCTTTTGGATGGCTTCCAGCTGATGACCACAGGAAGCACATTGGTAATCGTACATGGGCATTGGCGTGTCTCGACAATCCGTTAGCGGCAACCCGTCAGGGGCCACACAGCAAAGCGCGAGATTATATCTGGTAAATCGAGCCAATGCAGCCGCATGAGCAGCCTTAACACCTCAAAGAAAGCCTGAATATTGAAAGATTGCAAGCCACTGAACACTTAATGACGCCCAACACCGCACATCACCCTACCCACATCTGTTCTGGCAGCACTCCCCGGACAGAGCGGTCGCCCTTCATCAGGTGCATCACACAGACCACTCGAATCAGACCGCTGAAATTCTTCACGCCACCGTGACGCAAATGAATCTCTCTATCGATATACGACAGCAATGCATTAATTGAACAATGGTTACACTGGGAAATATCTGACAGCACCTCCCAATAAATCTCTTCTAGCCGCAAGCAGGTCGCAAAACCATTTAACCTGACAGACTTCGACAGTGGCTGAGCCGAGCCCATACCAAAGTCCAGAATCACCGGATCAATTCTAGCTCTCTGCAATAAGCGCCCACCACCACCTGCTTGCCGTATTAAACGCCCCATATATAAAAGCCTCCATCACAACGCCTAAGAAATAATTAATAGCGATTCAACATGAACACACCCTCATAAAACATTATGCAAAACTTCTTATCCAGCAGACTTAACCCGCATCTCTGTAGGAGCACTCTCGGCAACCATCCTGAATCCGCCCCCACCCTTCCTGCACGCCCCTGAAATCAAGCCCCCTTCACTGCAGAACCCAGCCGTAAGCACACAGCCAGAACCATTGAAACCCTGTATACCCACACATTAAGACACCTTGCCTTCACGACAAACAAAAAGACTGAATAACAACGACTCATACCAACTACCACTTCTACTCAACGATATTTAAATACTACAACCAGATACCTATACGTAATCCTTTATAGGAACTTAACCCGACCCTTAATAACAACCCACCAACTGCGCACACCCTTATTACAGATAACCTACACGTTATAAGCCACACTCAATACTTATCGCCCAACAAAAAAATCGACCAACGGTCATTGGTTCTCGGATATTTGCCTCCCATTTTAATTTGGACACGTTCCAATACGACACAAAGAAGTGGACTACAGGGCTCTAGAGCAAGGCCTTCGCCATAAGTACGCATTTTCCGGGCCCTCTCGCGCAAACACTGCGCTCGACATCTCAATACGCTTAATTTGAGAAGGCCCAAGCTTTGCTGTTAAATAGGCAGCGTGTCGCCTTCGCCAAGCCTCTGGCGACGGTGCATAGGCTGATACCACGTGCGTGTCCAGCGCCTCCATTTTTTTCAGAAGCGAACCGCGCGCTATCAGCTCTTCCTTGCGATCCGTCTAAACGTGAGTTAATTGAAATGTTGAAAATCGTTCACCTACTAACGGGCGCAGCTGCTTTGCTGCTGTCCTTCATTCCCAGCCTGCAATCCGACGCTGTCCCTTACCTCCAACACGCTGATGCTCTTTACCTGGCTTTTCTTGGCCTGCTTAACCTGGCACTGGCGCCAGTCATTCCTTACTGGAATAAAGGCCCACGCCATCAACTGCAAAACCTGGTCAGCGCCTTGCTGGTGCTCTCTGTTGTCCTGCAAACCCTCACCCTCTTCGGCCTGCTGCTGCCGATCGGCGACCAACCAGCGATCCTGATCAGCCTGGTACCTGCCGTGATTGCTGTAGCCCTGCACTTGATCGTGAGTTTCTACAAGTCGTCACCTTCGTCCACCGCACAAACCTACGACATGACCAACCGCGATACAGGCACTGTAAAGTGGTTCAACACCTCCAAGGGTTTCGGCTTTATTTCCCGAGATTCCGGCGATGATATTTTTGTCCACTTCCGCGCCATCCGTGGCGAAGGCCACCGTGTATTGGTGGAAGGGCAACGTGTTGAGTTCTCGGTGATGAACCGTGACAAAGGCCTGCAAGCTGAAGATGTGATCGCAGCGTTACCGCGCCGCTGATTTCAGCCTGAAAAAAAAACCGCGAGCAGCCTGGCTGTTTCGCGGTTTTTTTATGCCTGCAGAAAACTCAGTAGTGCGGTGGCGGCGCCTCGTCCTCAAACGACTCGAATTGCCCGCCCATTTCTTCCTGGCGCTTGAGCAAGGCCGCTATCTGCAGTTGCAGTCGATCAACTGCGTTTTGCTGCGACACCAGCACATCGTTCAATGCCTGAATGGTGTCGTCCTGAAACGCCAGGCGGCTCTCCAGATCCATCACTCGCTCTTCAAGGCTCACTGCTTACCCTCCACAAACGTAAAACCAGCGCCCAGGCCCGCTTTAAGCTTGTCCCGGATCACTTGCACATCAGCCTCACTGTAAGGTTTGGCAGGGTGCTTACCCCATACCGGACCTGGCCAGGCCGCATCCGACGCGTACCGGGCAATCACATGCATATGTAACTGGCTGACCACGTTACCCAATGTGGCCACGTTCATTTTGTCAGCCGTGAAAAGCTCTTTAAGCACGCCAGCCAGCGCTGTGGTTTCAGCCCACATCAATTGCTGATCAGCGTCATCCAATTGAAACAGCTCACTGATACCCTCGCGGCGCGGCACCAAAATGAACCAGGGGTAATTCGAGTCGTTGGAAAGCAACAAGCGGCACAAAGGGAAATCCCCAATCAGCCAGGTATCCTCTTGAAGGCGTGTATCCAAAATGAACACGGGGTGCTCTCCTGTTTAACAAATAATTTAAGCTCGACTCAAGGCCGGGCCAGACCCGCCTGCCCTGCGAGCATCAGATGTGCAGGATACCCTTGATTGCGTTCAGCATCACACCGCCCTCGTCCCGGGACACAAGCCGATGGCCAACGGGCGCCGTGCCTGCCCCAAGCATTCGCCAGACACTCCTGCACCAAAACGGCACAGACCGAGTGGTTTTAGTGCACCTAAACGTCACCTGCTACCCACACCGGGGTGAAGCGGTAACATTTTGCACATCTTTGGGGCTGCAACGCCGCCTCCGGGTGCATGCAACGCGCCCTTCAAAGCAGGCCAGCGATCACCTCAACCTCGCTAAACCGGGCCTGTCAGCCCGCCAAAAGCCAGATAATTTTTTTTCATGCTAAAAACCTGACTTGAGCATGCTTGTTGCATATACACGGTACAGGTCGACTGGGGCGCGGCAGGGGAGCTACGACCCGACGATAAATAACAAAAAGTTGAGCCGTCAAAAAGGGGAGCTTTAATAAGGGGTCAGCAGGCTATTTGGCTGTCCCGCTCAGAAAAACAGCTTGAGCAACATGCGAGTCACGACACATAGCTGCCAAAGAGCGACATGTAGAGTGTATTTCGTGACTTAGCTGTAAAGAAGCTGAAAGCTTTTGAAGGCAAGTATAGCCAATAGGGTCGGCGTGATATAAGTTTGCGCCGACACAAAAAGAAAGAGCCGCCCAGATAATAATTCAGGTGGGACGGCAGTACTCTTCCTAAAACCAAAGGAGCAAATCACGATGCGCGTGATGAAGTGGAGCATGATCGCCCTGGCTGTTTCAGCCGGAACTACACAGTTCGCAATGGCTTCGTCCCAGGACGATTCCAAAGGTTTTATTGAAGACAGCACGCTGACTTCCAAAACTCGCATGTTGTACATGAACCGTGACTTCAAAAACGGCGCTGGCAACATTGCCAAGCCAGGTGGCGGTTTCAAAAGCGGTTACCGTGAAGATTGGGGCCTGAGCGAACTGCTCAACTACTCCTCAGGCTTCACCCAAGGCACCATCGGTGTCGGTGTTGATGCATTCGCCATGGGTACCCTGCGCCTGGACGGCGGTGCTGGTCGTCAAGGCAACGGCCTGTTCGCTTCCAAGAGCGACGGTTCGCCAGAAGACACTCAATCCAAGGCAGGCGGCGCTATCAAATTCCGCCTGTCCGACACCGTCCTGAAGTACGGCAACCAATTCGTTGCAAGCCCGGTTTTCTCTACCGATGACAGCCGTTTGCTGCCTGAAGTGGCGACCGGTACTTTGATTACTTCCCACGAAATCAAAGGCCTGGAACTGAGCGCAGGTCGCTTCACCGCCATCAGCTCGCAGACCGGCATGTACCATGACAGCCTGCACCTGCCAGCGGCCAACATCGCCGGCGCAACCTATCAGTTCACCGACAATTTCGTCGGCGGCCTGGCAGCGTCGGACGTTGATGACTACTTCAAGAAGCAGTACATCAACCTGAACTACACGTTCCCGATCGATGATTCTCAAGCCCTGAACTTCGACTTCAACGGCTACAGAACCTCGAGCCAAGGCAAGGAACTGGCAGGCAACGTTGACAACAAAATCTGGAGCTTGGCAGCGGCCTACAGCATCGGCGCTCACAAGTTCACCCTGGCTCACCAGCGCTCTACCGGTGACAGCGGTTACTACTACGGCGTAGACGGCGGCGGCACCATTTTCCTCGCCAACTCCGTGCAATACTCCGACTTTAACGGCAAAGATGAACGTTCATGGCAGGCTCGCTACGACCTGAACATGGCCACCTATGGCGTACCAGGCCTTAGCTTCATGGCTCGTTACATCACCGGTGACAACATCAGCACCGACACCGGCGAAGGTAAAGAACACGAGTTCAACTTCGAGAGCAAATACGTGATGCAAGAAGGCCCGGCCAAAGACCTGTCCTTCCGCCTGCGTAGCGCTGTTTACCGCAACAACGGCAACTACAACGTTGCAAGCGGTAACACCGACAACAACGACGTTCGTATCATCGTTGAATACCCACTGAACATCTTGTAATAACCGCCTTCGGGCAGTCATTACCCACGTTGTTCAGTAAACCCCGCACCTGTTCAGGTGCGGGGTTTTTTATTGCCTGCGGGTTTAGCTTATATATAGGAAGCTAACTAACAAGTATAAATGCAAGCAGTTCTCACTCTCCTAAAGCTGACTTCCGAGTCCATCTTCAGATATGTCTTACACACCCCAGAAACAATTAAAGGGACCGAAGTCCCTTTAATTGTTTTTGTGCCTATTAAATAGCTGACTATCGAATTAACAATTAGCCCGCAGACACTTCCTGCACAACGCGAACGACACGTTGCGGAAACGGAATATCAACACCCTGCGCTTTTAAGCGGTCGCGGGCATGCTCGTTAAACATGAACAAGACATCCCAGTAGTTGGGCGTATCGACCCATACACGCAGCGACATGGTGATTGCACTGTCGCCCAAGGCGGTCACAACCACGGCTGGCGCAGGTTCTTTCAGCACCCGAGGGTCGTCAGCCAGGGCCAGCAAGACCTCACGCACCTTCTGCAAATCTGCCTCGTAATCGACACCCACATCAAACACCACCTTGCGCGTCGGCTGGCGGTTGTAGTTGGTGATGATGCCGTTGGACAGGTTGCCGTTGGGCACGATAACGGTTTTGTTGTCACCGGTGCGCAGCACTGTGTGAAAGATTTGAATGCTGTCGACGGTCCCGCTCACGCTTTGCGCTTCGATCCAGTCACCAATCTTGAACGGGCGGAACAGCAAAATCAGTACCCCGCCTGCAAAGTTGGCAAGACTGCCTTGCAGCGCCAGGCCAATGGCCAGGCCAGCGGCACCGATTGCGGCCACAAATGAGGTTGTCTGGATGCCAATCATCGAGGCAACGCTGACGACCAGCAGCACCTTGAGAATGATGTTGACCAGGCTGCTGATAAAGCCTTGCAGCGCCAGGTCAGCCTTGCGCAGCGCCAGCAACTGCCCCAGCTTGGCGGTCAAGCGGTTAATCAGCCACCAACCTATCGCCAGGGTGACCAGCGCCAGCAGCACACGGCTGCCGTATTCCATGATCATTGGAATCCAGGCCTGCGAGGTCTTGATCAAGTGATCAAATTCAGCGTTCAGATCCATTTATCTCTCCTAATACCGATATCCGGTGACGTTGTTCAGGCTCTGTACCCGATGTGTCCATGCCCAGTAATGCCACAGGCCGTCGCCGCACCTGCGCATCACTCGAAGACATGTCGTACAGACCTAAACGATTGAACGCTCACGCTCAATCGTTTAAGTCGCGCCCAGGAAAATCGGACGTCGATGATCGCCACAGGTTCCCTGGCAGTGATCAGTCGCGGAAGTTATTGAACTGCAGCGGCATGTCAAACGTCTTGGCACGCAGGGCTGCAATGGCTTCTTGCAGGTCATCACGTTTCTTGCCGGTGATACGAACCTGCTCACCCTGAATGGCTGCCTGCACCTTCAACTTGGCGTCTTTGACGTGAGCAACGATCTTTTTCGCCAGCTCTTTATCAATGCCTTCCTTAAGCACCGCCTCTTGCTTCATCAGCTTGCCCGAGGCGTAAGCATCCTTGACTTCAAGGCACTGCACGTCGATTTTGCGCTTGACCAATGCCAGCTTGAGGATCTCAATCATGGCTTCGAGCTGAAAATCCGCCTCAGCGGTCAGATTCACCGTAAGGTCTTTTTCTTTGAACTCAAAGCTGCCTTTGCCTTTGAGGTCATAACGACGGTCCAGCTCCTTGACGGCGTTCTCGACTGCGTTGGTGACTTCGTGTTTGTCCAGTTCGGATACCACGTCGAACGACGGCATGTAATTTCTCCACTCTTTAATGGGCGCGCACAACACAGATGGAGCGCGCCTGACCTGACAGTTAAAATGCGCGGGCATTATAGCGGTTCTTCCACGTCATTCACTTGCGAGCACACATGCCACCTTTCAACTGCAGATCAGCCCCTACTCGCTGGCACATCCTGGGCGCCGGTAGCATGGGCACGCTGTGGGCCGCCCGGCTGGCGAGAGCGGGGTTGCCGGTTACATTGATCGTGCGCAACGCTGCGCGCCTGCACGCCTACGAAGCCGCCCACGGCTTAACTCTAGTTGAAGGCGAGCAAACCCACCTGCTGCCCGTCACCGCTCAGTTGCCTGAGACTGACGAGCCGATCGAGCGCTTGCTGCTCACCTGCAAGGCGTATGACGCCGAACATGCCATCGCGCAGATTGCCCACCGGCTTCAACCCGGTGCCGATGTGGTGCTGTTGCAAAATGGCCTTGGCAGCCAACAGGCGGTGGCGGCCAGGGTGCCCCAGGTACGCTGCATTTTTGCCTCCAGCACGGAAGGCGCATTTCGTGAGAGCGACTGGCGCGTAGTCTTTGCCGGAGCGGGCCACACCTGGCTGGGCGATACCCGCCAGGGCGAAGCACCGCACTGGCTCGAAGACCTGCAACGCAGCCACATCGCCCACGAATGGAGCCCGACGATTCTCAGCCGCTTGTGGCGAAAGCTGGCGCTGAACTGTGCAATCAATCCGCTGACGGTGCTGTACAACTGCCGAAATGGCGGCTTGCAGGCGCACCGCGCCGAGGTCGACACCCTGTGTGACGAGTTGGCTGCCTTGCTCGAACGCTGCGACCAGGCCGAGGCGGCAGACAACTTGAATACCGAAGTGCATCGGGTGATCCAGGCCACGGCCAACAACTATTCTTCAATGCACCAGGATGTCGCCCAAGGTCGACGCACCGAAATCAGCTACTTGCTGGGTTACGCCTGCGAAGCGGCGCGCCAGCGGCAGTTTGCCGTGCCGCATTTACACGCGCTGCATCAGCGACTGATCGACCACCTGAAGCAGCGCGGATTGCCCTGCAACTGAGGCCCGCGCTACTCTGCGACTTTGTTCTTCTTTATGCGGTCATTGCGATGCCCTTGCGCCAGCGCCTCGAAAACCTTCCGGTCGGCCAGAAGTTGCTGGCCGCCCTCCTCGTCCTGCTGGCGACCGTGCTGGTGGTGGCCAACTTAACCTTCATCACCGCCGCGTACTGGATTTCACACGAAAGCACCGCCCCGCAAGCCTTGCAAACCCTGGGGCGGCTGGCATCCAACCCTAAACTGATTGTTGAGTCGCTGGACTCTGTGTCACAGGCTGAGGCGTTGCTCGACGAAATAGGCAGCTACGCACCTCTGCGCGCGGCGGCCATTTACGACGGCTCAGGGCATTTGCTGGCTCAACTGCAACATGGCGAGCACCTGCCACTGCCCGAGCATTACCGCCAGCTTGAAGCCTGGAGCCTGACCGAGCTGCGCAGCCACCTGATCACGCGTTTACACAACGGCGATAAACCCGCAGGGCACTTGTTACTGATCGCCAGCAGCGAATTACCCGCCGCGTTTTACACCGGCACACTCACCGCGAGCTTGGGGATTTTGATCTTCAGCATTTTGCTGTGGCTGGTGGTTTCACGACAGATCAAACGACTGATCACCCACCCTATCCACCGCCTTGAAGAACTCTCGCGCCAGGTCACCCGCGAAGAAAACTACGCCTTGCGCGCAGCACCGGGCAATCACGATGAAATCGGCAGCCTGGCGGAAGCATTCAACACCATGCTGTCGCGTATCGAAGCGCGCGAACAAGAGCTCAAACGCGCCCGTGATGAGGCGCGGGCAGCTTACGACCAGGCCCAGACCCTGGCCGAAGAAACCCGCCACACCAACCGCAAGCTGGAGCTTGAAGTACAAGTTCGCAGCAAAATCGAGAAAAAACTGACGGGGTTTCAGAACTACCTGAACAACATCATCGACTCAATGCCCTCCGCCCTGATTGCGCTGGACGACCAGCTCTACGTCACCCAGTGGAACCAGGAAGCCAGCGCCCTGTCCGGGACGAAACTCGATGAGGCCATGAACCAGCCGATCTACCTTGCCTTCGAACCGCTCAAACCCTTTTTGCCGCAGCTTAAAGACACCATCGAAACCCATCGCGTGGCCAAGATCGAACGGGTGACCTGGACCCAAAACGACGAAGTCCGCCACTATGCCCTGACCTTTTACCCGCTGACCGGCAGCAGCGGGCGCGGTGTGGTGATCCGGATCGACGACATTACCCAGCGCCTGTCACTGGAAGACATGATGGTGCAGTCGGAAAAAATGCTTTCGGTGGGCGGACTCGCGGCCGGCATGGCCCACGAAATCAACAACCCCTTGGGGGCGATTCTGCACAACGTGCAAAACATTCGCCGACGCCTGTCCAGCGACCTGCCGAAAAACCTGGAAGTCGCCGAGCAGACCGGCATTACCCTGGATGCAATCAGCCACTACTTGCAGGCCCGCGAAGTACCGCAGTTACTCGACGGCATCCAGCAGGCTGGCGCCCGCGCAGCAAAAATCGTCACCCACATGCTCAGCTTCAGCCGCCGCAGCAACCGGCAAATGAGCCCGTGCGATTTATCGGCGTTGATTGATCAGGCCATAGACATTGCCAGCAATGACTTTGACCTGGCCCTGGGTTTTGACTTCAGGGGCCACGACATTGTTCGCCAGTTCGACCCTGAGCTGGGCCCCGTGCCCGGCATCCCCAACGAACTGGAGCAAGTGCTGCTCAACCTGCTGAAAAACGCAGCCCAGGCCATTCATCAGCGTCCCGCCAATACCGAGCCCGGTCGCATTATTTTGCGCACCAAACTCAACCCGCCCTGGGCGGAGATCCAGGTCGAAGACAACGGCGTCGGCATGCCCGAACAGGTGCGCAAACGCATCTTCGAGCCGTTTTTCACCACCAAGGAAGTCGGCCAAGGCACCGGGCTTGGCCTGTCCGTGTCGTACTTTATTGTCACCAACAACCACAAAGGGCAGATGGAGGTGCACTCCACATTAGGCCAAGGCACCTGCTTCACCCTGCGCTTGCCACTGGCGGGCAACCTGCTGCCTTCTCACGAATCAACCACCGTGGAACTGTAAACATGGGTTTTCGCTTATCAAAGATCTACACCCGTACCGGCGACAAAGGTGAAACAGGCCTTGGCGACGGCCGGCGTGTGCCCAAGGATCACCCGCGGGTAGAAGCCATCGGCGAAGTCGACACGCTCAACAGCCAATTGGGCCTGCTGCTGGCCGGGCTCAGCGCTCACAGCGTCGAATGTTCGGGGCTAAATGAGGTGATAGAAGTGCTTGAACCTTGCCAGCATCGACTGTTCGACCTGGGTGGCGAACTGGCCATGCCGGTGTATCTGGCGCTCAACAACGCTGAAGTCGAACGTTTAGAGGCGGCCATTGACCGCTGGAACGAAGAGTTGGGCCCGCTGGAAAACTTCATTTTGCCCGGCGGCTCCACCTTGATCGCCCAAGCCCACATCTGCCGCAGCCTGGCCCGCAGCGCCGAACGCCGCTGCCAGCAACTCAATGCACTGGAGCCATTGGCCGGGGTGGGTCTGGCCTACATCAACCGGCTGTCAGACCTGCTGTTCGTAGCCGCGCGTTTGATTGCCAAACGCCAGGGGATAGCCGAGATCTTGTGGCAGGCGGCGGCCAAGCCATCCTGAGGCACGTACGCCCTCATTTGTAGTCGCTGCCGAGGTACGAAGGCTGCGAGCTTTTTACGGCTGCTTCGCACCCTATCGCAGCCTTCGTGCCTCGGCAGCGACTACTGAGATCGTGCACCCCTTGCTTCAACACCGTACTGAGGTCTATTCCTGCGGCCAGAACGCGCGGATTCCGGCAACGCCCTGTGCGCCGATATTCCACGCCTGCTGGCAATCGTCCGGCCCCAACCCGCCCAGCAAAAACACCGGCTTGTTGAAGTTGGCGATCAACGCCTGCGCCTGCTCCCAGCCCAAAGGCTGCGTATCTGGGTGGGTCTGGGTCGGCAATACCGGCGACAAGGTCACAAAATCCACGTCCATCTGCTCAGCCAACGCCAGTTCTTCTGCGTTATGGCACGAAGCCGCCAACCAGCGTTCTTTTGCCAACGGTCGGCCTTTGGCGGCGTATTTGCGCAATTGCGCCGCGGTTAAATGCCAACCCGCCGAAGGAAAATCCCCCAGCCATTCCAGCGGACCTTTGAGCATCAGTTGCGCCTTGCCGGCACACAACCCGGCCGCATCCACCGCCAAATCGCGGTACTTGGGGTCGTAACCATTGGGCGCACGCAATGAAACCAGCTTGATACCGCCTGCAATAGCCTTCTGTAAACCGCGCAACAACTCCGGCGTTTCCAGCCCGTCCGGGGTGATCAGGTATTGATCCGGCAAACGCGCAGCCGCCACTATCGGCTGATTCGCCGCCGGGAACTCATAACTGGCCAAGTCTCGCGCCGAAGCCCACGCCAATGGCTGACCTTCTGCACCATCAGGCTCGCCCGTGAATTGCGAAACTTCCCAAACATCAAGCAGGACCTGCTTGTCCGGGTAATCATGCTGAACCTTGATCAACGGTCGCGCAGCGCTCACCGTAATCCCCAGTTCTTCTTGCAGTTCACGATTCAACGCAGCCTCGACCGACTCCCCTGCCTCGACCTTGCCACCAGGGAACTCCCAGAGCCCGCCTTGATGCTGAGTATCAGCGCGACGGGCAATCAGTACCTTGCCGCCTTCGCCACGGATAACGGCCGCAGCCACATGAATTCGTTTCACCCTTGTGCTTCCTCTAATCCGGCCTGTTGCCAGGCTTTAAACGCCAAACCTTGGTGTCTACCCGCACCAACGTTCTACGCGAGCATGGCCTGCATGCTCGCGCAGAACAGTGATCAGGTACGGTATTCAGCGTTGATTTTCACGTACTCGTGGGACAAGTCTGTGGTCCAGATGGTTTCGCTGGCGGTACCGCGACCCAATTCGATGCGAATGGTGATTTCTTCGCGAGCCATCACCGCCGAGCCCTGCTCTTCGGTGTAAGTGGCCGCACGTGCGCCGCCGCTGGCAATACACACTTCGCCGAGGAACACGTCGATTTTGCTCACGTCCAGGTCCGGCACACCGGCACGCCCAACGGCCGCCAAAATACGACCCCAGTTCGGGTCAGAGGCAAACAGTGCAGTCTTGATCAACGGCGAGTGAGCCACGGTGTAACCGACATCCAGGCATTCCTGGTGGTTGCCGCCGCCATTCACTTCAACGGTGACGAACTTGGTCGCGCCTTCGCCGTCACGCACGATGGCCTGGGCCACGTCCATGCACACTTCAAACACCGCCTGCTTCAAGGCTGCGAACAGCGGGCCGCTGGCTTCGGTGATTTCTGGCAGGTTGGCTTTGCCGGTGGCAATCAGCATGCAGCAATCGTTGGTCGAGGTGTCGCCATCGATAGTGATGCGGTTGAACGACTTGTTGGCACCGTCAAGTAACAGGTTTTGCAGGACGTCGCGGGACACTTTGGCGTCGGTCGCGATGTAACCCAGCATGGTGGCCATGTTCGGACGAATCATGCCCGCACCTTTGCTGATGCCGGTGACGGTGATGGTCACGCCTTCATGCTCAAACTGACGGCTCGCCCCTTTAGGCAAGGTGTCTGTGGTCATGATGCCGGTGGCCGCTTCAGCCCAATGGTTCTCCGACAGGTCGTCCAGCGCGGCTTGCAAAGCACCTTCGATTTTCTCAACCGGCAGCGGCTCGCCGATCACACCGGTGGAATACGGCAGCACAGCGCTGGCATCCACACCCGTCAGTTCAGCCAGCTTGGCGCAGGTGCGTGTGGCCGCGATCAGGCCCGGCTCGCCGGTACCGGCGTTGGCATTGCCAGTGTTGGTCAGCAGGTAGCGCACTGGCCCCTGAACACGTTGCTTGGCCAAAATCACCGGCGCGGCGCAAAAGGCATTCAAGGTGAACACGCCAGCGACGTTCGAGCCTTCAGCGCAGCGCATGACCACGACATCCTTACGCCCGGGACGCTTGATACCGGCGCTAGAAATACCCAGCTCAAAACCGGCCACCGGGTGCAAAACAGGCAAAGGACCAAGACCAACAGCCATGACGCGCTCCTACATAGAGATGACAGTTCCGCCAATGGGCGGGAATTCAATGGTAAAACGCCGCGACGGCTAAAGCCGGTCGCGGCGCAGGTGTTTCAGCAAATGAAGCGGGCGTTAGTTGATTTGCCCGTGACAGTGCTTGTATTTCTTGCCCGAGCCGCAGTAGCACAGCTCGTTGCGGCCCAGCTTCTGGTCATTGCGCACCGGCTCGGACGACGTGTCGACGTCAGCGATGTCTGCACCTTCAAGCACTTGGGCCATGGCATCAGGCTGATCAAGGCCTGGCGCTTCGGCGTGCTGGAACTGCATGCGCGAAGCCAGCTCTTCGGCTTCTTGACGCAGACGGGCTTCTTCTTCAACCGGGTCTTCACGACGAACCTGTACATGGGACAGTACACGGATCGAATCACGCTTGATCGAATCAAGCAGCTCGGAGAACAGATTGTACGACTCGCGCTTGTACTCTTGCTTCGGGTTCTTCTGCGCATAGCCGCGCAAGTGGATACCGTGACGCAAGTGGTCCATGGTCGACAGGTGGTCTTTCCACAGGTCGTCCAGAACACGCAGCACAATTTGCTTCTCAAACGTGCGCAGGGCTTGCGCGCTGGCCTGTTCTTCTTTCTCGTTGTACGACGCCAGCAGCTCGTTCAGCAGCTTCTCGCGCAGGGTTTCTTCGTACAGGTGATCATCTTCGTCGAGCCATTGCTGGATCGGCAGTTTCACCCCAAAACCGCTCTCGATGGCTGCTTCCAGACCGGCAATGTCCCACTGCTCCGGCAGCGATTGCGGCGGAATGTGCGCGCTGACCGTGCTGTCGAGCACGTCCTTGCGGAAGTCGGCAATGGTTTCGCCGATGTTTTCAGCCGCCAGCAACGTGTTACGCATGTGATAAATCACTTTACGCTGTTCGTTGTTAACGTCATCGAACTCCAGCAATTGTTTACGGATATCGAAGTTGCGACCTTCAACCTTGCGCTGAGCCTTTTCGATTGCGTTGGTCACCATGCGGTGCTCAATCGCCTCGCCAGACTGCATGCCCAGGGCCTTCATGAAGTTCTTCACTCGATCAGAAGCGAAGATACGCATCAGGCTGTCTTCCAGCGACAGGTAGAAGCGGCTGGAACCGGTATCGCCCTGACGACCGGCACGACCACGCAACTGGTTGTCGATACGGCGCGATTCATGGCGCTCGGAAGCGATGACATGCAGACCGCCCGACTCCAGCACTTGCTGGTGACGTTTTTGCCAATCGGCTTTGATCTGGGCAATTTGCTCTGGCGTCGGGTTCTCGAGCGAAGCCACTTCGACTTCCCAGTTACCGCCCAACAGGATGTCGGTACCACGACCGGCCATGTTGGTGGCGATGGTCAGCGCGCCCGGACGACCGGCCTGTGCAATGATTTCAGCTTCTTTTTCGTGGAACTTGGCGTTCAGTACCTTGTGCTCGATGCCTTCCTGCTTCAGCAGGTTGGACATGTGCTCAGAGGTTTCGATCGTGGCAGTACCGACCAGTACCGGGCGGCCTTTTTCCATGCAGTCCTTGATGTCAGCCACGATGGCGGCGTACTTCTCGTCTGCGGTCAGGAACACCAGGTCGTTGTAGTCTTTACGTGCCAGCGGCTTGTTCGGCGGGATAACCATCACCGACAGACCGTAGATCTGGTGGAATTCGAACGCTTCGGTGTCTGCCGTACCGGTCATGCCGGACAGCTTGTTATAGAGACGGAAGTAGTTCTGGAAGGTTGTCGATGCCAGGGTCTGGCTCTCTGCCTGAATGTTCAGGCCTTCCTTCGCTTCAATCGCCTGGTGCAGACCTTCGGACAAACGACGACCCGGCATGGTACGGCCGGTGTGTTCGTCGACCAGCAATACCTGGCCGTCTTCAACGATGTATTCGATGTTGCGATGGAACAGCTTGTGAGCGCGCAGAGCAGCGTACACGTGGGTCAACAGGCCCAGATTGTGCGCCGAGTACAGGCTTTCGCCTTCGGCCAGCAGACCGATCTGGGTCAGCATGTCTTCTACAAACTGGTGACCGGATTCGTTCAACTCGACCTGGCGGGTCTTCTCATCGATGGTGTAGTGACCAGGCTTGGTGACCTCGCCTTCCACTTCTTCGATGTGCTGCTCAAGACGCGGGATCAGCTTGTTGATTTCGGTGTACAGCTTGGAGCTGTCTTCGGCCTGACCCGAGATGATCAGCGGCGTACGCGCTTCGTCGATCAGGATGGAGTCGACTTCGTCGATGACAGCGAAATTAAGCTCGCGCTGGAATTTTTCTTCCATGCTGAAAGCCATGTTGTCGCGCAGGTAATCGAAGCCAAACTCGTTGTTGGTCCCGTAGGTGATGTCGGCGGCGTAGGCTTCACGCTTTTCCTGTGGTGGCTGGAAAGGTGTAACCACACCGACCGAAAGCCCCAGGAACTCATAGAGCGGGCGCATCCAGTTGGCATCTCGACGTGCCAGGTAGTCGTTCACGGTAACCACGTGCACGCCCTTGCCGGACAATGCATTGAGGTAAACGCCCAAGGTGGCTACCAGGGTTTTACCTTCACCGGTACGCATTTCTGCGATCTTGCCTTCGTGCAAGGTCATGCCACCGATCAGCTGTACGTCAAAGTGACGCATGCCCATGATGCGCTTACCGGCTTCACGGCAGACCGCGAACGCTTCAGGCAACAATTGATCGAGGGTCTCACCTTTAGCTATGCGGGCCTTGAACTCTTCGGTCTTGGCGCGCAATTGCTCATCACTCAGAGCAACCATTTGCTCTTCGAAGGCATTAACGACCTGTACCGTCTTGAGCATGCGTTTAACTTCGCGCTCGTTCTTGCTTCCAAAAAGTTTCTTTAACAAAGGCGCAAACATATCGGCAGGATCTTCCACACATAGGGATGGAGGGCGGCCCCGAGAGTCGCCCGAGCAGCCCTGATGGCCGCATGCGAGCGAGCATTCTACCCGGAAACGGCGGTGAGGAAAGTGGCGTTATTCCACGATACTGGTACAGCGTTGTGACGGGGCCTGACTAAAGTAAGGCCTTTTTGCGGAACTTCAACCCATGCAGTGAAGAAGTTACCTATTGATTTTGCATATAAACTTAACCGTTTCAGGTCTGTGTCGAGGGAAATGGCGGTTTCTGCTAGGATTGCCATTCAGTTTTCTCAGGTGTTTGATCATGGCATTTCGCCCACACCCAGCACGTGCACCCGCCGTTCTGCTCCGCGAGGCCAAGCCCCTAAAAGCCATTTTTGGCCATGCCAAGCGCCTTGCGCACCTGCAACGCCTGCTTGAAAGCCAACTCCAGCCTGCCGCCCGCGAACATTGCCACGTGGCGTCCTGGCGTGAAGGCAGCTTGTTGTTAATCGTCACCGATGGCCATTGGGCCACGCGTTTGCGCTACCAGCAAAAACGCCTGCAGCGTCAATTGCAGGCCTTTGACGAGTTCGCCAGCCTGACCCGGATTTTGTTTAAAGTGCAGCCGCCAACCGTGCAAGCCAAAGTCGGCGGGCACACCCATGACCTGTCAGTGGATGCCGGGCAAACCATCCAGGCCACCGCCGAAGGCATCAGCGACCCGGCCCTGCGCGCAGCCCTTGAACGCCTGGCCAGCCACGCCCGACCAAAATAAGCCCACAATCTGTAGTCGCTGACGAGGAACGAGGCTGCGATACGGGCCGCAGGACCGCCGCTTCATTTACGCTTGCCATTACCCAGCAACGACCCCAATAACCCGCGCACCAATTGACGGCCCATCTGGCTCGCGGCCTGGCGTGCCATCGATTGCAGGGCTTTGCCGGTACTCGTCCCCAAAAACTCACCGGCCTGATCCAGCAAGCTCGGTTCATGGGGCGCCGCCGGTGCTTGCCCTTCTGGCACCTGACCCTTGCGCGCCTGCAGCACTTCGTAGGCCGATTCGCGGTCTATCGGTTTGTCGTAACGCCCCTGCAACGGCGAACTGGCAATCAAGGCCGCCCGCTCGGCCTCACTCAGCGGCCCGATGCGCGATTGCGGTGGCGCAATCAATACGCGCTGAACCATCGCTGGCGTGCCTTTTTCTTCGAGCATGCCCACCAACGCCTCGCCCGTCCCCAGTTCGGTCAACACCGCCAAAGCACTAAATGCCGGGTTCGGGCGAAACCCGTCAGCCACCGCCCTCAGTGACTTTTGCTCTTTAGCGGTGAAAGCACGCAGTCCATGCTGGATACGCAAGCCCAATTGCGCCAGCACCGTGTCAGGCAAGTCCGCCGGTGATTGCGTGACAAAGTACACGCCCACGCCTTTGGAGCGAATCAACCGAACCACTTGTTCCAAACGGTCTTGCAACGCCTTGGGCGTATCGGCAAACAACAAATGTGCCTCGTCGAAAAACAGCGCCAGCAAGGGTTTGTCGGCGTCGCCACGCTCCGGCAATTGCTCAAACAGCTCGGCCAACAGCCACAACAGAAAGGTCGCATACACTTTGGGGGCTTCGTGCACCAGGCGGCTGGCGTCGAGCAAATGGATGCGCCCACGGCCATCGCTGGCAGGCTGCAAGAGGTCTTCGAGTTGCAGCGCAGGCTCACCAAACAACGACTCGGCGCCCTGCTGCTCCAACGTGGCCAAACGGCGCAATAACGCCTGGCTGGAGCCTGTCGTCATTAACGCTGCGTCTTCGCCCAGCACGTCCGGGTTCTCACGCAAATGCCCGAGCAGCGCCTTGAGGTCTTTGAGGTCCAGCAGCAACAAGCCTTCGCGATCAGCCACTTTAAACGCCGCGTACAACGCAGACTGCTGGCTGTCGGTCAGCTCAAGCAAACTGCCCAGCAGCAGCGGCCCCATTTCACTCAGGGTTGTGCGCAACGGATGGCCCGTTTTGCCCTGGATGTCCCACAGGGTGACCGGGTACGCCTTGGGCTGATAATTCAGCCACGGCATGCTGGCAATGCGCTCCGCAATTTTGCCTTGGGGATTGCCCGCCGCCCCCAGCCCACACAGGTCGCCCTTGATATCGGCGGCAAACACGGCAACCCCCGCATCGCTGAATTGCTCAGCCAAACGTTGCAGGGTGACGGTTTTACCGGTCCCCGTGGCACCCGCCACTAAACCATGGCGATTGGCCAAACGTAACGACTGAGCAATGGGCTGACCCGCAAGGTCAGCGCCGAGTACAAAAGCAGAAGAGTCAGGCATTTTGCCACCTTTGATTAATCTTTCACGGGTCCGCGTCGATACCCTCTTAATGCTAGACCAGAAAATTCCTGATTTAGCGTAGGAAAGCCCACTTATAAATACTCAAATCGCTTCTGTTCTAGCCGTGATTTGTAGAGTGCGCGTTTTACAGCGTGTAGGCCTCACATTTATAGAACTTAGCGGACCCTTCTAGCCATGAATAAAAACCTGCGTTTCAGTCATAAAATCCTGCTGGCTGCGTCCCTGATTGTCATAGCCGCGTTCTCGCTCTTTGCCTTGTACAACGATTACTTGCAGCGCAATACCATCCGCAACAACCTCGACAACTACCTGCATGAGATGGGCAGTGTCACCGCCAATACGATTCAGACATGGCTCGGCGGGCGGATTCTGCTGGTCGAAAACCTCGCACAATCGTTGGCCATCAACCCCGAGCCCGCCCAGGCCGCCAGCTTGCTGGAGCAGAAGGCGCTGACCAGCACCTTCATGGCCGATTACTTTGGTGACAACCAGGGCGCATTCACCATTCGCCCTGACAGCAAAATGCCCGACGGTTTCGATCCGCGTACCCGCCCCTGGTACAAAGACGCCGTCAACAGCGCCAGCGCCAGCCTGACCGAACCGTACATTGATGCGGTCACCGGGCAGATGATCATCTCGATTGGCAGCGCCGTGAAAAAAGCCGGGCAGACACTCGGCGTGGCCGGTGCTGACCTGAGCCTGCAAACCATCACGGACACCATCAATGCCTTGAACTTTAATGGCCTGGGCTATGCCTTTCTGATCAGTGGCGACGGCAAAGTCCTGGTTCACCCGGACAAAACCCTAGTCACACAGTACCTGAAGGATATTTACCCGCAGGACACGCCGCCCATCAGCAGCGCGTTCAGCGAGATCCAGGCCAACGGCAAAACCCGGATCGTGACCTTTACCCCGGTCAAAGGGCTGGGGAACGTCAACTGGTCGATCGGTCTGTCCGTGGACAAAGAAAAAGCCTTTGCCGCACTGAACACATTCCGGACATCGGCAGTGATTGCCACGGTAATCGCCGTGATTTCAATCATCGCCCTTCTCGGCCTGTTGATCCGCTTGCTGTTGCAGCCCCTGCACGTCATGACCCGCGCCATGCAGAACATTGCCGAAGGTGAAGGCGATTTGACCCGCCGCCTCGATGTGACATCCAACGACGAATTCGGCACCCTGGGCAGTGCGTTCAACGACTTTGTAGAGCGCATTCACACCTCTATGCGCGAAGTGTCATCCGCCACCGCGCAGGTTAACGAAGTGGCCCTGCGCGTGGTCAGCGCCTCCAACTCGTCAATGCTCAACTCCGACGAGCAGGCCAGCCGCACCAACAGTGTTGCCGCCGCTATCAACGAACTGGGCGCTGCCGCCCAAGAGATCGCACGCAACGCCGCCCAGGCCTCACAACAGGCCAGCGACGCCCGCGGCCTGGCGACCGAAGGCCAGCAAGTGGTTGAGCGCAGCATCAGTTCCATGCAGCAACTGTCGCAAATGCTCGGTACGTCCAGTGGCCATATCGAGTCGCTCAACGGCAAGACCGTGAATATTGGGCAGATCCTCGAAGTGATCACCAGCATCTCGCAGCAAACCAACCTGCTGGCCCTCAACGCCGCCATTGAAGCGGCCCGCGCCGGAGAAGCCGGGCGCGGCTTTGCAGTGGTGGCCGATGAGGTGCGCAACTTGGCACACCGCACTCAAGAGTCAGCGCAACAAGTCCAGGCAATGATCGAAGAGTTGCAAGTCAGTGCCCGCGCCTCGGTCAGCACCATGGATGAAAGCCAGCGCCACAGCGAAGACAGCGTCGAAATCGCCAACCTGGCTGGTGAGCGGCTGGTCAGCGTGACGGAGCGTATTGGTGAGATTGACGGCATGAACCAGTCCGTGGCGACCGCAACGGAAGAGCAAACCTCGGTGGTTGAGTCGATCAACATGGACATTACCGAGATCAATACGCTGAATCAGGAAGGGATTGAAAACCTGCAATCCACCTTGCGCGCCTGCACCGACCTCGAACAACAGGCCGCTCGCCTCAAGCAATTGGTGGGCAGTTTCCGTCTCTAAGCACTCTGTAGGAGCGAGCTTGTCTCGCGATCTTTTGATCGTTTAAAAGATCGCGAGGCAAGCTCGCTCCTACAGATAGCCTTACGGTTTGGGGTCTGCTTCAGCGTCTTGCTGTAGTTGCTCCCAAAGCCTGGCGGCGTCAGGAAAATCAGTGCCATCCTCGGGGCTGAGGGCGTCCGGGTCGTAACGACTCAAACAGCCCTCACCCACCGTGGCGGGCGCGCTGGAGGTAGCCTTGTCGAGTGGATCAGTCATGGCTACACAGGCCCATCAGGTCAAAACACGACAGTTTTGTTGCCGTGCACCAGGACGCGGTCTTCGAGGTGATAACGCAGGCCACGGGCCAGCACCATCTTCTCGACGTCACGGCCGAAACGCACCATGTCTTCAATGCTGTCACTGTGGCTGACGCGAACCACGTCTTGCTCGATGATCGGACCGGCGTCCAGCTCTTCGGTAACGTAATGGCATGTCGCGCCGATCAGCTTCACACCGCGCATGGACGCTTGGTGATAAGGCTTGGCACCCACAAAAGACGGCAAGAAGCTGTGGTGGATGTTGATGACTTGACCGGCGTATTCGCTGCACAGGTCGGGCGGCAGAATTTGCATGTAACGCGCCAATACCACAACTTCAGCCTCGTGGTGTTTGACCAGTCGCGAGACTTCAGCAAACGCAGGCTGCTTGTCTTTCGGGTCAACCGGCACGTGATAAAAGGGAATACCGTGCCACTCCACCATGCTGCGCAAGTCATTGTGGTTAGAGATAACGCACGAAATATCGCAGTCCAGCTCATCGCTGTGCCAGCGGTGCAGCAAGTCTGCCAGGCAGTGAGATTCACGGCTGGCCATCAATACCACGCGTTTTTTCTGCGCTGTATCGGTAATACGCCACTGCATCGAAAACTCTTCAGCGATCGGGGCAAATGCCTCGCGAAACGCCTCAATGCCAAACGGCAAAGAGTCGGCACGAATTTCGTGACGCATAAAGAACCAACCGCTTTGGTCGTCCGAGTGGTGGCTCGCTTCAGTGATCCAGCCATTGTGGGAGGCCAGGAAATTACTGACCTTGGCGACAATGCCGACGCCGTCGGGGCAGGCGATCACCAACCGAAAAGTGCGCATGAGGGGAAAACTCCAAAACTTTACTAAGGCCGCCATTCTAGCGAGTGCGCAGCAAAACTACAGTATTCGTTGAGCCTTATTGCCTGTGCCACGGGGTCGCGGTGCAAAAGCGTCGACGCCAACAGCGCCGTGGCCTGCATTGAATTTATCGATCCGTTGATACTATTTATTAATGACTTTGATTAAGCCTGGGTATCGACCTATTTAACCGGCTACATAGTGCAGACTGACAAAAGTTAATGAATAAAAATTTAAATTAATCTGACATTGGATATTTACTTGCTGAAACTGTCTGACTATTATTGCGCCACTGTCTCCCTGTCACCACTTCAGCATAAGGTAAGCCTCATGTCCTTGATCAACGAATACCGCGCAACAGAAGAAGCCATCAAAGAACTGCAAGCTCGCCTGAAGAACCTGTCGGAAGACGACAAACTTCAAACCGAGCTGGAATTTGAAGGCAAACTGCGTACGCTGATGGGCGAATACCAAAAGTCGCTGCGTGACATCATCGCGCTGCTGGACCCAGAAGCCAAAGCAAGCAAAGCACCACGTGGTGTTGTTAAAACCACCGGCACCAAACGTGCCCGTAAGGTTAAACAATACAAAAACCCGCACAACGGCGAAGTGATTGAAACCAAAGGTGGCAACCACAAAACTCTGAAAGAGTGGAAAGCCAAGTGGGGCAGCGACGTGGTTGAAGGCTGGGCAACTTTGCTCGGCTAAGTGATTGCGAACACCTCGTGTGTTCAGCAACACCCATAAAAAACGCCAGCTTGCTGGCGTTTTTTTATTGCCCGGCATTTAGTCCGTTTCAGTGGCCGGAGTTACCAGCCCTACTCGCCGGCTCACGTCCTGAGCGTAACGCTGCCATTGCTCCAAGAGCTTCAACTGCGCAGGCGTTGCGCTGCGCGCCAGGCCTTCTACGGCCTCGCTGAACTGGCTCAGGGTCAACGGCGCACCAAAGGCCGGGTCGGTCAAACGCTGTTGGCAAAACTGCTGCCAACGCTCGTGTTCTTGCTCACTCAAGGTCGCTGGAAAGTTTCGCGCGCGGTAACGGAATAACAATTCAGGCAACCGTTCGTCATCAAAAGGCCACGTATCTTTACCCAACTGTTCCGGATCACTTAAGCGTACTTGCTCACACAACCGCCGGTCGCGGTCACCGAGAAAACCGTCATACAGTTGCTGCTCCGGGTCCTCACTGGGAGTGAAGTCTTCGCGGGCATAAATAACATTTAACTTTTGCTGCCAAACTTCCTGGGCCTCTATCAGCATCTGGGCACGTGCTTGATAATCCGCCATGTCCAACTGCAAACGCTGCTGATCCTGCGCACGCACAACAGTTAACGGGGCGACGACCGGACAACGATTAACGTGAATCAGCTTAAGTCCAATGGGTAATTGACCTTCGGCTAATTCTTCGCGCCGCGTATAAAGCAGCGCACGAAGCGATTCAGCCTCCATGTCCATTAAAGGCTGCGGATCAAAATGCAGGTCATAGACAATCAATGCATTACGGTTTTTGGGATGCCAGGCCAAGGGTAAAACCACACCGATATAATGCCGCGCCGCCGAAAAACGCCCCGAGATATGCACCATCGGTTGCAACAATCGAACTTGATCCAGCACCCGCTGTTTAGTTCGCAATTGAAATAACCAGTCATACAGTTTTGGTTGTTTTTCACGGATCAGACGCGCCAATGCGATGGTTGCACGCACATCGGACAGCGCATCGTGTGCCTGACCATGGTCAATGCCGTTGGCGGCCGTCAAACGCTCAAGCTTGAGCGTCACCCGCCCGTCTTCTTCGGGCCACACAATGCCTTCAGGGCGTAGCGCATACGCCGCACGCACAACATCAATCAAATCCCAACGACTGTTGCCGCCTTGCCATTCGCGCGCGTAAGGATCGAAGAAGTTGCGATACAGACTGTAGCGCGTGACCTCGTCATCAAAACGCAAGGTGTTATAGCCCGCCCCGCAGGTGCCTGGCTGCGCCAATTGCGCATGGGTGCGGGTCATGAACTCGGCTTCGCCCAGGCCTTTGTCTTCCAGAACGCCCGGCGTAATGCCGGTAACCAGGCAAGCCATGGGGTGCGGCAGGATATCGTCGCTGGGCTGGCAGTACAGATTGAGCGGCTGGTCTATCTCGTTGAGCGCAAAGTCGGTGCGGATCCCGGCAACCTGCACCGCACGATCGTTGCGCGGATTGATGCCGGTGGTTTCGTAGTCGTACCAGAAAATGGAAGTCACGGGGTGTTCCTGGGCAGTATTCCCACTCAGTCTAGGCGTTCAACGCCAGGCAAGACCAGCCCGAAGCCTTAAGGGCAAGCTGCTGGTCTCGTCTGCGCCAGCCCGTCAGGCAGAGGCTTGTCTGGGGTAAAAGCTGAAATAGTGGTGCAGGTCGTCGATCAGCGCGAGGTATTCCTCAGGCGGCTGATAGAGGATAAAACCGGAGTCATAGACGTTGGGCGTGACATCTTCACGGCACCACAGGCACCGGGCGACAAGGTCGATCAAGTGCACATGGCCATCACTGCCGGGCAGCTTGAAACGCAGCTGAAAGTCGGCCTCGACCAGCAGAGGCAAGTGGCTGATCAGCACCAGACCGCCCTCGGAGGCATTGCCCAAATACCCCATGGGCTTGTCCGTGAAGCGATTGAAGACTTTGAGAAAAGATGTCAATTCGTGACGCTGGATGCGGCGCTCAGTAACCATATTGAATTCACTTGTAAAGGCCCGGGGTAACTGCCCGGAAGGCCGCACGCCAAAGGGCTGCCGACCAGGCACTGAGTCTTACGGTGTTGCGTACCGATTCAGGTAAAGCATAGTCAATAAATAATCGGGTGATGGCTATGCGCCATCAATCACCGCCAAGATCCCGCCACGCAGGGGTTATGGCCCTGTAGCGCGCACTCAACACACCTCAGATCTTCGCCGGCAGGGCTTGAGCCTGACTGGGGCCAGGAATGAACTTGAGAATACGCAGCGTTTCGATCCGAGCTTTGGCTCGATAGGCGTACTCGCTCTTCGGGAACTCGTTGATGATGTATTGATAGGTCTGGGCGGCATCCAGGTAAAACTTTGTACGCTCAAGACACAGACCGCGCAACATTGCCGTTTGCGGCCAGATATAAGGACGGCTGCGGCTGTCACGGTCTACCTCTGACAGCTCCAGCATCACCGCTTCACAATTACCACGGTCATACGCCCGGTAGGCATTGTTCAAATGATGGTTCATTGACCAGCGGGTACAGCCAGCAACACTGCTGACCACCACTAAAATAAGCAAAAAGCGCATGGGCATCTCCTGTTCTAAACAGTGTATCGACCCCGTAGGCAAATTCTTCATAGCCTGTGCACCACAACTTAAGTCGAAAGTAGTGCAGAGGAACAATGACTACAGCCAAAGACCATAGTAGCCTTTGGCAGCGCTTGAACTCAGGAGTCTTTGCATGTCCGTTCGTCGAACTAAAATCGTTGCCACACTTGGCCCTGCCAGCAATTCCCCGGAGATGCTTGAACAGCTGATCCTCGCTGGCCTGGACGTCGCCCGTCTGAACTTTTCCCACGGCACTCCCGATGAGCACAAGGCTCGCGCCAAGCTGGTGCGTGACATCGCCGCCAAGCACGGCCGTTTCGTCGCGTTGCTGGGTGACCTGCAAGGCCCGAAAATTCGTATCGCCAAATTCGCCAACAAACGCATCGAACTGAAAATCGGTGATCGTTTCACCTTCTCCACCAGCCACCCGCTGACCGAAGGTACCCAAGAAGTTGTCGGCATCGATTACCCGGATCTGGTCAAGGATTGCGGCGTCGGTGACGAACTGCTGCTCGATGACGGTCGCGTGGTCATGCGTGTTGAAACCGCCACTGCCGATGCTCTGCACTGCGTGGTGTTGATCGGCGGCCCGCTGTCGGACCACAAAGGCATCAACCGCCGTGGTGGCGGCCTGACAGCCCCTGCGCTGACTGAAAAAGACAAGGCTGACATCAAGCTGGCTGCCGAAATGGAAGTCGACTACCTCGCCGTGTCGTTCCCGCGTGACGCTGCTGACATGGAATACGCCCGTCAACTGCGTGACGAAGCCGGCGGCACCGCTTGGCTGGTGGCAAAAATCGAACGCGCTGAAGCAGTAGCCGACGACGAAACCCTCGACGCACTGATCAAAGCCAGTGACGCAGTCATGGTTGCCCGTGGCGACCTGGGCGTTGAAATCGGCGACGCCGAGCTGGTGGGCATCCAGAAAAAAATCATTCTGCACGCACGTCGCCACAACAAGGCGGTGATCGTTGCGACCCAGATGATGGAGTCGATGATCCAGAACCCGATGCCAACGCGTGCCGAAGTGTCCGACGTTGCCAACGCCGTTCTCGACTACACCGACGCCGTGATGTTGTCGGCCGAAAGTGCTGCCGGTGCTTACCCACTGGAAGCCGTGCAGGCCATGGCGCGTATTTGCGTCGGTGCTGAAA
Source organism: Pseudomonas helleri (assembly GCF_045830615.1). NCBI lineage: Bacteria > Pseudomonadati > Pseudomonadota > Gammaproteobacteria > Pseudomonadales > Pseudomonadaceae > Pseudomonas > Pseudomonas helleri. The sequence goes on from NZ_CP174501.1 coordinate 3,951,302, forward strand.
AGCACCCGACCAGCAAAACCTCCAGCCACCGCATCGGCAAGACCTTCGAAAGCTGCGACCAGAGCATCGCGCTGGCGGCCATGTACACCGCCAACCACTTCCCTGGCGTTAAAGCGATCATCGCCCTGACTGAAAGCGGTTACACGCCGTTGATCATGTCGCGCATCCGTTCTTCGGTGCCGATCTACGCGTTCTCCCCGCACCGCGAAACCCAGGCCCGTGCGGCCATGTTCCGTGGCGTCTACACCGTACCGTTCGACCCGGCTTCGTTGCCGCCAGAACAAGTCAGCCAGGCCGCTATCGACGAACTGCTCAAGCGCGGCGTCGTAGAGAAAGGTGACTGGGTCATCCTGACCAAGGGCGACAGCTACCACACCATCGGTGGCACCAACGGCATGAAGATCCTGCATGTCGGCGACAAAATGGTGTAAGCCCTAACCGGCCCACACCCAAAGCCCCGCCCGAGCAATCCGGCGGGGCTTTTTTATAACAACCCGCACCGTTCCTGCGTAGGAGCGAGCTTGCCTCGCGATCTTTTGACCTTAAAAGATCGCAGCCTTCGTGATTCGACAGCGCCTACATCAACTGCGGGTCAAAAATGCATCGGCCAACAGTTGATTGCGCGAAAGCCCGGCCAAAAACAGCCGTTTGGCAAACGCTTCAACCGTGTCCGGATGGCCGCAGACCAACGCGTGGGTCTGCCGCGCCACCACCCGCAACTGCAACAGATAGTCTGCCAACTCGCTGCGCAGCACCCACTCAAGCGTCAGATTGGCATGTTCGGCCGCCAATGCTTGCAACTGCGCCCTGAGATAAAACTCGCTGTCATCGCGGGCCACGTGCACCAGCCGGATCGGCCCTTGATGATCCTGACGCAGCGCCTCGCGCAGCACGCCAAACAGAGGCGCCAGCCCGGTCCCCGCCGCCATTAGCCACAACGGTTGCTCTTGCCAGTCCGGGTCGTAACGCAACGCCCCACCCCGCAATTCGCCCAAACGCACAGGATCGCCCACCTTGAACTGCCGGGCCGCATCGGCAAATTCGCCGGGGTGCGCGCAATCGACATGGAACTCCAGAAAGCGGTCTTCATCAGGCAGGCTGGCCAACGAATAAGGCCGGGCGATGCCGCCGGGCGTCCATAGCACCACATGCTGCCCCGCCCGATAGCGCACCAGGCGCTGCGCCCTCAAGCGCAGGCGCAACACCGTGGCGCTGAGCCAGTCGACTGCCGCCACCTCGGCGGGCAGGCCGTCGCGTTGCGGGTCAAAGGCTTCTATATGCAGGTCAGCGCTCACCTGGCACTGGCACGCCAGGCGCCAGCCTTGCTCGCGCTGCGCACGGCTCAGCGCCTCGGGCTTGAGGTCATGCGGCTCACCCTGCACACAACGCACCAGACAGGCATGACAACTGCCCGCCCGGCAACTGTAAGGCACAGACACGCCTGCCTGATTCAAGGCATCCAGCAAATTGCAGCCATCAGCAACTGACCAGCGTTTGTCAGCGACGTGTAACTCGGGCACTTCTGGCCTCCTGTGGGTAATTAGTCTTATAGACGCTAGGGCCGGGCGAGTCGCTTGACCCAGCTCAGTGCGCCTAGCCCCCGAAAAGCGAAGGTCCTGCGGCCCTTATCGCAGCCTTCGGCAGCGGCTACAAGTTTTGCCTGCTCAGGTGTAACAAAGACAGGGGCGGGTTATACTGCCGCGCCTTTTTTGTACCGGTCATGCGTGCCCGGTACATCTCTCAAGTTGTTTACGACAGACCGAAACACCCAGGTCGCAAACACCTTATTGATTGAATGTTCCCGTCTTATAGAGGAGCGCGACCCATGACCGTGATCAAGCAAGACGATCTGATCCAGAGCGTTGCTGACGCCCTGCAATTCATTTCTTACTACCACCCCGTTGACTTCATTCAGTCCATGCACGAAGCCTACCTGCGCGAAGAATCGCCAGCGGCCCGTGACTCGATGGCGCAAATCCTGATCAACTCGCGCATGTGTGCCACCGGCCACCGCCCGATTTGCCAGGACACCGGCATCGTCACCGTGTTCGTGCGTGTGGGCATGGATGTGCGCTGGACCGGCGCCACCATGAGCCTGGACGACATGATCAACGAAGGCGTGCGTCGCGCTTACAACCTGCCAGAAAACGTCCTGCGTGCATCCATCCTGGCCGACCCGGCCGGTGCTCGCCGCAACACCAAGGACAACACCCCGGCAGTCATCCACTACTCCATCGTCCCGGGCAACACCGTGGAAGTGGACGTGGCGGCCAAGGGCGGCGGTTCCGAGAACAAGTCGAAAATGGCCATGCTCAACCCGTCCGACTCGATCGTTGACTGGGTGCTCAAGACCGTTCCGACCATGGGCGCGGGCTGGTGCCCACCGGGCATGCTCGGCATCGGCATCGGCGGCACGGCTGAAAAGGCGGCAGTGATGGCCAAAGAAGTGTTGATGGAGTCCATCGACATTCATGACCTGATCAAGCGCGGCCCGAGCAACCGTATCGAAGAGATGCGTATCGAGCTATTCGAGAAGGTCAACCAGCTGGGCATCGGCGCCCAGGGCCTGGGCGGTCTGACCACCGTGCTCGACGTTAAAATCATGGACTACCCGACCCACGCCGCTTCCCTGCCGGTGTGCATGATCCCGAACTGCGCGGCCACCCGCCACGCACACTTCGTGCTCGACGGTTCCGGCCCTGCCGAACTCGAAGCGCCACCGCTCGACGCCTACCCGGAAATCGTCTGGGAAGCTGGCCCGTCGGCCCGCCGTGTCAACCTCGACACCCTGACCCCGGAAGACGTACAAAGCTGGAAGCCGGGCGAGACCGTGTTGCTCAACGGCAAAATGCTTACCGGTCGCGACGCAGCGCACAAGCGCATGGTCGAAATGCTCAACAAGGGTGAAACCTTGCCGGTCGACCTCAAAGGCCGCTTCATCTACTACGTTGGCCCGGTTGATCCGGTAGGCGACGAAGTGGTTGGCCCGGCAGGCCCGACCACCGCTACGCGGATGGACAAATTCACCCGCCAGATCCTCGATCAAACCGGCTTGCTGGGCATGATCGGTAAATCCGAGCGCGGCCCGACTGCCATCGAAGCGATCAAGGAACACAAAGCCGTGTACCTGATGGCCGTGGGCGGTGCAGCCTACCTGGTTGCCCAAGCGATCAAAAAATCGCGCGTGGTGGCGTTTGCCGAACTGGGCATGGAAGCGATCTACGAGTTCGACGTTAAAGACATGCCAGTGACCGTGGCAGTCGACAGCAAAGGCGAGTCGGTGCACATCACCGGCCCGGCGATCTGGCAACAAAAGATCCACGACAGCCTGGCCGTAGAAGTGCAATAAGCACGTCCACGCCAGACACAAAAACGGCCGGGTGAATAACCCGGCCGTTTTTTTATGCGCGATAACTTAGAACGCGTTACGGAAGATCTCTTCAATCTGCGCCTGATCAGCCTTGCGCGGGTTAGTGAAGCCGCACGCATCTTTCAGCGCATTGGTGGCCAGGACCGGGATGTCATCCAGTTTGGCGCCCAAGTCACGAAGGCCCGCCGGGATTTCTACGTCCTTGGCCAAGGTACGAATCGCCGCAATGGCCGCCTGCGCGCCCTCTTCCGGGCTCAGGCCGCGCACGTCGGCGCCCAGCGCATGGGCCACATCCGTCAGGCGCTGCGCACAGACATTGGCGTTAAAGGTTTGCACGTGGGGCAGCAACACGGCGTTGCACACACCGTGCGGCAGGTCGTAGTAACCGCCCAACTGGTGCGCCATGGCATGCACAAAACCCAACGACGCGTTGTTGAACGCCATGCCCGCCAGGAACTGCGCATACGCCATGTTTTCACGCGCTACCAGGTCTTTGCCGTCACGCACCGCCTGACGCAGGTTCTGGCTGATCAGCTCCATGGCCTTGATCGCACAGGCATCGGTAATCGGCGTGGCCGCCGTCGACACATAGGCTTCAATGGCGTGGGTCAAGGCGTCCATGCCGGTGGCGGCGGTCAGGCCTTTAGGCATCGCCACCATCAATTCAGGGTCATTGACCGACAACAGCGGGGTCACGTTACGGTCGACGATGGCCATTTTTACGTGGCGCTCTTCATCGGTAATGATGCAAAAACGCGTCATCTCACTGGCCGTGCCGGCCGTGGTGTTGATCGACACCAGCGGCAGTTGCGGCTTGGCCGACTGATCGACGCCCTCATAGTCACGGATATGCCCACCGTTGGTGGCGCACAGGGCAATGCCCTTGGCGCAGTCATGGGGCGAGCCGCCGCCCAGTGACACCACGAAATCACACGCGTGCTCCTTGAGGACTTTCAAACCGGCTTCGACGTTAGCAATGCTCGGGTTGGGCTTGGCTCCGTCAAAAATCACCGATTGCACGTCCTGCAACGCCAGCTTTTCAGCAATCAACGTCGCCACCCCGGCCTTGGCCAGCCCTGCGTCCGTAACGATCAACGCCTTGCGAAAGCCATAATTGCGAATCGCGGCCATGGCTTCGTCCAGACAGCCGTTGCCCATGATATTTACCGCAGGGATGAAAAAGGTGCTGGTCATCGTGAGTCCTCTGCGCGGGCACTGCCCGCAACGCTTGTTGTGTCGGTGGGGGGTAGCTTCCTCCAATCAAATGGCGCAGATGTTGACTTGGCTCAACGGTTGGGCGTGATAAAGTCCCGCACCGCCCCAGTATCGAGACACAAATAGACATGACCCCCTTCCAGGAATTTGATGCCGAACTAGAAGACTGGAACACGCTCAGCGCCAGCCAGCCTTGCAGCGGGTTGCTGCTGGGTAACGGCGCGAGCATGGCCGTGTGGCATGACTTTTATTACGACTCATTGTTTGAGAAAGCCAAAAGCGTCAGCGAAAAGCCCCTGAGCCAGACCGAACTCAGCGTGTTTGACGCCTTGGGCACACGCAACTTCGAACACGTGCTCAGCGCCCTGAAAACCGCGAGCAAGGTCAACAAAGCGCTGGCGATCAGCTCGGCCTCGCCGCGCAAACGCTATTACGCGATCAAGGAAGCCCTGATCAACTGCACCCAGGATGTGCACATCCCGTGGCGCTTGATGCAGGCCGACACCTTGCGCTGCTGGCAGCAGGAACTGGCCCGCTACGCCACCGTGTACTGCTCCAACTACGACCTGCTCACCCCGTGGGCGGTGATGCAGGCGCCCAAGCAGTTCAATGACCTGTTCGACAACCCAAGCGCCACCTTTGAGTTGGGCAACGCCCTGGGCAAAGGCAAAGCCACGCGGGTGCTGTACCTGCACGGCGCCATGCACCTGGTAAAAAACCAGGAAGGCAAGGCACGCAAACTCAACGCAGACGAAGCCACCTTGCTCAGCAGCTTTGCGGTCAACCATTCGATCAGCGCACTGGATGATGTGCCGCTGTTTGTCAGCGAAGGCAGCAGTGATGACAAGCGCAAATCCATTCGCTACTGCGACTACCTGAGCTTTTGCCACGAACAACTGATGACCCACAAAGACGCGCTGTGCCTCTTTGGCCACAGCTTGAGCGAGCAAGACCAGCACCTGATCAACGCCTTGCGTCAGGCACCGCTGAAAACCCTGTGCATCTCGATCTACCCGCGCAGCGAAGCGTTTATCCGCTTCCAGAAAAACCACTACACGGCGCTATTTGCCGACAAAAAGCTGACATTGCGTTTCTATAATTCAAAAACTCACCCGCTGGGCTCCACTAAACATTCAGTCCCGGTGGAGGTGTAACCCCTCATCAAACTGTTGGAGCGAGCTTGCCTCGCGATCTTTTGATCTTTCGCAGCCTTCGTACCTCGGCAGCGACTACAGGATTCAGAGACATCGGTAATAAAACGAGACAAATAGCAATAATTCTCGATACCATTCGCGTCTTATTGCTCCGTTTTCCTACAGGGATGTACATGTCTCGCCTTAAACCCGACCCGCTGGCGGCCGAATCCTTTCGCGAGTTCTATACGCAAATTCTGCACTTCCTGCGCAAGCGTACCGACAACGCCAGCGATGCCGCTGACATGACTCAAGATGTGTTCACGCAATGGCTGGGTTATCAGGACCGGGCCAACGTCGAGCAACCGCGGGCGTTTCTGTTCCAGGTGGCGCGCAATCTGCTGCGCGATCACTGGCGTCGTCAGCAGGTACGCCACGAGGCACACAGCGAGCATCTGCAACCGGCAACCGAGCCTTTAAGCGACGAGAGGGATGAGCCCATGGCCGCTGCCCAGCGCCTGCAACGCCTTGAGCAACTCAAAAGCGTACTCGCCGAACTCTCGCCCAGACGCCGCGAAGCCCTTATGCTGCACCGCTTTGAAGGCTTGAGTCAGGCACAGATAGCTGAACGCATGGGGATCTCCGTCAGCATGGTGGAAAAACACATTGCCTTTGCCTTGTTGCACTGCAAGCAGCATTTACACCGGGATAGCGGCAAGGAACAGCCAAAATGAGCCCTTTTCACACAAGCGACACCGACAGCATCGACGCGCAAGCCGCCCTGTGGTTTACCCGTAACCGTGACGCGCACAACGCCCCGGCAGACCCCGCGTTCAGCACCTGGCACGCGGTCCCGGCGCATGCCCGGGCCTACGCCGAATTCGAAGCCTTGTGGGCCGACCTGGGTGAACTTGAACGCCTGAACAAACCCGTGCCGTTGCCCGTTAAAAAAAACCCACGCAAAGGCTTCGGCTTTGCCGTGGCCACGGCGGCCGCGATTGTATGCGCCCTCTTCGCCCTCAACCTCGGTGCGCCCGTTGCGCTTTATCAGCAGCCAGTGGCCACGTACCGCGAAGGGGCAAAAACTCTGCTACTGCCCGACGGCAGCACGCTGAACGTCAACGCCAATACCCAGCTGCGAATCGACTTCACCGCTCAGGTGCGCAACATTTACCTGGAACAAGGCCAGCTCTACATCGACGTTGCGCCCAATAAAGAGCATCCGCTGGTGGTGCATGCCGGTGACGCGCAGATCAAAGTGGTGGGCACCGGCTTTGATGTCCGTCGCAGCCAGCGCCAACTGGAAGTCAGCGTCGCCCATGGCCAGGTGGCATTTATGCCCGATGCCAAGACCGCGACCTTGCTCGGCGCCCAACAACAAGCCACCTATGACTACGCCAAAGGCACCCTGCAAACGCACACGTTGAATGCCAATGAAGTGGGCAATTGGCGCAGTGGCCACTTGTCCTTTCGCAATCGCGAGCTGGCCAGCCTGGTGGATGAACTGGATCTGTATCGCCCTGGGGTCATTGAGCTGGCGAGCGGGCCGCTCGAACACTACAAAGTCTCGGGCAACCTCAATACCGCCGACCCACTGGCGCTGGTCAAAGCCCTGCCCGCCCTGATCCCGGTGAAAACCGTGCTGCTGGACAGCGGAAAAATCCGCATTGAGCCGCGCTAAAAAAACAACTGCGAATATTTTGCATTCGCATATGTGGTTTTTCATGCCTGCCGCGTCTTCCTCCGGTCTGCGTTGCTAACGCACGCCTTTTTTGGCCTTTGTTGCCGCTCTGGGGGATTTCATGTTTCGCGCACCACATCACTTCTCGTATTTGTGCACCCGCCCGACCTTGCTCGCCGCGTGCATGACGTTCAGCCTGTATGCCCAAGCCGACTCGATCCAACTGCAACTGCCTGCGCAATCGCTGGCCAGTTCGTTGAGTGACATCGCGCAACAAGCGAACATCGCCCTGCTGTTCGACGAAGCGCTGCTGCGCAACATCAAAGCCCCGGCACTGAGCGGCGACTACAGCCCGCAAGACGCCATCCAGCGACTGCTCAAAGACACCGATTTCAACCTGATCCTGGTCGACAAAACCTACGTGGTGCAGCCCAAAGAGCAAGGCACCACCACCAGCAACAGCCTCGAACTCGGCGCGCTCAGCGTGGTGGGCAGCGGTAACGAGGTCGACTCCAGCAACGTCGGCAAGTCGACCATGACCCAGACCGAAATCAACCGCTACCAGGCCAATAACATCCCGAGCCTTCTGTCCACGTTGCCTGGCATCTACCTCGGCGGCTCGCTCAAACCTGGCGGCCAGACCATCAATATCTGGGGCCTGGGCGAAGCCGAAGACGTGCAACTGACCGTCGACGGCGCGACCAAAAGCGGCTTTGAGCGCTACATGCAAGGCACGATTTTTGTCGAGCCCGAGCTGATCAAGCGCCTCGAAGTCGAAAAAGGCCCCCACGACGTACGCACAGGCAATGGCGGCTTTGCCGGTGCGGTGCGCATGATCACCAAAGATGCCCCGGACTTGCTCGAAGACGGCAAAAACACCGGCGGCATGCTCAAATACGGCTACAGCAGCAACGACCATCAACAGGTGTACAGCGGCGCCGTATACGGGCGCACCGACGATGGCCGCGCCGATGCACTGGTGTATTACACCAAGCGCGACGGCGACGACATGAAGCTGGCAGGCCGCATGCCCGACCCGAACAACAACTACCCGGTCAACCCCAAGCGCTTGCCCAATACCGCTCAGGACCTGGACGCGCAACTGCTCAAGGTCAACCTGCACTTCAACGACGAACACAGCCTGGGAATGACCTACTCCCACGTGAACAATGCGCTGTGGGTGCCCTTTTCGGCGATCAGCTACCCGGCTCCGCCCAGCCAGGCCAACATCGACAAATACGGCTATGACGGCGCCACCCGCAGGTTCTTGTCTAACCGCTCGACCATCGACAACACCTGGACGAGCCAATACAAGTACCAGCCCGTTAACAACCCGCTGATTGATCTGGAGGTGAAGCTCTCGCACTCCAAAACCGAGCAGACCGACAAGCGCGGCGAAAACGCCTTCTTCCAGCCCGCCAGCGGCGGTCGCAAGATGGACACCGCCTACACCGACAACATGCTTCAGATCGAAAACGTCAGCCTGATCCCCACCGGCCCGTTGAACCATGCGGTGACCACCGGCGTGCAAGTGCGCAAGCACCAACGCGACGTCGACATGTGGATGCCGGGCGGGATTTACGAGTCCGAGAAATACAACTACGGCCACTACCAGCCGGGCTTTATGCCCAAGGGCAAAGTCGACACCCACAGTGTTTATATTCAGGACGCCATTACCTGGGGCGACTTCACCCTGACCCCGTCATTGCGTTACGACCACGTACGCAACCGTGGCCAGGAAAACGACGCGCCCCTGTATAACCAGGCCGAACTGGGCCACGACTACAGCAACCAGACCTACACCGGTTGGTCGCCGCGGCTGTCAGCCTTCTGGAAAGTCACCCCCAATACCGCCTTGTTTGTCGACTACAGCAAAACCTGGCGTGCGCCGGTGATTGATGAGCAGTATGAAGTGCAAGGCACGGGCAACCGCACCACCACCAGCCTGGACCTGGACCCGGAGCGCATCACCGGCTGGCGCGCAGGCAACATCACCAACTTCGATCATATTTTTAGCGACAGCGACCATGCGCTGATCCGCACCACGTTGTTTCGCAACAAAATCGACAACGAGATCTTCAAGGCCACCGGCGTCGGCTGTGCCCAACAAACCACCGCAGGCGGCATGTCCAAGGAATGTGCAGGCATGCTGCCCATGTCCAACTACCGCAACATCGGCAGCGTGACCATCAAGGGCTTTGAAGTTGAGAGTTTCTACGATTCGACCTACGTCTTTGGATCGCTGTCGTACGCCTGGATGACCGGCAAACACGAAGGTGCTTACACCAACCCGTGGGGGCCTGATGTGTGGGCGCGGGACATTCCGGCACCTAAATGGATTGCGGTGCTGGGCACCAAAATCCCGAGCCTCGATGCTCGCGTGGGCTGGAAAGGTGAATTCGTGCGCAAGACCGACCGCCTGCCAAGCGACAAATACGGCCCTGGCCCGTTGACCGCTCTGGGGGACAGTTACTACAACCAATACGGCAACGACGACTACAACGTGCAGGGCCTGTTTGCTGAGTGGAAACCCCAGCAGCCGTACCTCAAAGGCACCGAAGTCAACTTCACCCTGGACAACATGTTCAACAAAAGCTATCGCCCGATGCTCAGCGGCGCCAACGCCTACAGCCAGGGCCGCAACGCCAAAATCAGCATCACGCGGTTCTTCTGAGCCATCCCGACCTCGCGATCTTTTCATCGTTAAAAGATCGCGAGGCTATTGCAGGTGCGCCCCTCCCCCCGTAGCAGTTGACGAGCCTGCGAGGCTACGTCAAAACCAACCACCCCGATTCTCTACGCATGCCCGCTGCTGCGCGGCACCACCGTCAATTCCGGGGCTTGTACCCGGCGCTGGCTCAAATAGCGCGTGCAACTGACCCGCAAGAACGAGGCGAAATTGACCACTTCGCCGCGATAATCCATCACTTCTTCATACAGCTTGGCCACCAATTGGTTGGTGGTCAGGCCATCCGCTTCTGCGATTTCGGTGAGGATGTCCCAAAACTGGTTTTCCAGGCGCAAGGTGGTGACCACGCCACAGATACGCAATGAGCGCGAGCGCGATTCATACAAGATCGGGTCGGCTTTTACATAGAGCTCACACATGGTCACGCCCTCTTCTTACAAAGTGATCCGGGTGCCCAACAACCCCAGGAAAGCCGCCAACCAGCTTGGATGCGCTGGCCAGGCCGGTGCCGTGGCCAAATTACCCTGCACATGGGCCTTGGTCACGTCGATATCAATGTAAGTCCCGCCCGCCAGACGCACTTCTGGCGCACAGGCCGGGTAGGCGCTGCATTCACGGTCTTTGAGCGTGCCTGCGGCAGCGAGCAATTGCGCGCCATGGCAGACCGCAGCAATCGGTTTGCCCGCCTTGTCGAAATCGCGCACCAGCTCCAGAACCTTTTCGTTCAAGCGCAGATACTCCGGCGCACGGCCGCCCGGTATCACCAGCGCGTCATAGTCGCTGGCCTTGACCTTGTCGAAATCATAATTCAGGGCAAACAGGTGGCCGGGCTTTTCGCTGTAGGTCTGGTCGCCCTCGAAATCATGGATCGCAGTACGCACCGTCTGGCCAGCTGTTTTACCGGGACATACGGCATGCACCTGGTGACCGACCATCAATAGCGCCTGAAACGGCACCATGACTTCGTAGTCTTCGACGTAATCGCCAGCCAGAATCAGAATTTTCTTTGCCGCCATGGTGCGTGCTCCTTACAGGTAAGACCTTGGGCCAATAAGAGTAGCCAAGGTAAACCCTATGCGCCTGCACGGGTAATAGCCAACTACTACGTACCCGAGCAGACGCTTCGCGCACGCTTACTTCAACAAGCCATCAGCCTGCAGCAAGGTTTCAAGGCAGTGCTCTTGAATGTGGTAGAACGCCTTGAGTTCCTGAATTTTCACCAACAACTGCGCCGGGTCTTGAGGTTCGGCACGTTTGACCGCGAGGATCATTTTGTTTTTGTTGGTGTGTTCCAGCGAGATGAACTCAAACACCTTGGTTTCATAGCCGCAGGCTTCAAGGAACAACGCACGCAGGCTGTCGGTGACCATTTCGGCCTGCTGGCCCAGGTGCAAGCCGTATTGCAGCATCGGCTTGAGCAGTGCCGGGCTCTGGATTTGCAGGCGGATCTGCTTATGGCAGCACGGCGAACACATGATGATCGCGGCCCCGGAACGGATGCCCATGTGAATCGCATAGTCGGTGGCAATGTCACAGGCATGCAGGGCGATCATCACGTCAATCGGGGTCGGCGCAAAACTGCGCACGTCGCCGTGCTGGAAGCTCAGGCCCGGATGCTCCAGACGCTGGGCAGCGTTGTTGCACAGCGTGACCATGTCTTCGCGCAATTCAACGCCGGTGACCAGGCCTTCAGCGTGCAGGCTGTGACGCAGGTAGTCGTGGATGGCAAACGTCAGGTAACCCTTGCCTGAACCGAAATCCACCACTTTGACCGGCTGATCGAGCTTGAGCGGCGAGCTGCTCAAGGCGTGGGAAAACACCTCAATAAACTTGTTGATCTGCTTCCATTTGCGCGACATCGCCGGGATCAGCTCTTGCTGCTTGTTGGTGACGCCAAGGTCCGCCAAAAAAGGCCGTGTCAGGTCCAGAAAGCGATTTTTCTCACGGTTGTGCTCAGCCGACGGCACTTCTCGCGGTTGCTGGCTTTTACCTTTAAACAGCGAGCTTTTGCCTTTTTTGCTGTACTCCAGCTGCACTTCGTCGGTCAGCGTCAGCAGATGCGCGTTTTTGAACGCTTCGGGCAACAGACCGGCAACCGTTGCAACGGCCTCGTCGAGTGCAAAGTTCTTGGTGATGTCACGGGTTTTGTAGCGGTACACAAACGACAGGCAAGGCTGATCCTTGACCGTGACCTGCTTGATGATGACCCGCTGCAACTCGGCCTCCGGGCCGACATATTTGGCCAGCACCAGCTTGATAAACGAGTTTTGCGCCAGACCGGTTTCCAGCAGGTTCAAAAATTGCGCACGATGATCCGGCACAGACGGGGCGGTGGTAGCAGTCACTGACATTTAAAAAGGTGCCTCGAGGGGTGCAGAAGAGGAATTCGCAATGGCCGCCATTTTAGGCGTGTTGACGGCCGGGGGCACGGGGTTATTTCGCAATCCGGGCCGTGCATAGCTATGTACCGCGTCTGTGCCCCGGCCATTGCGTTAAATCAAGGCCTCGATCTTCGCCGGATAAATCCCGGCGCAGAAGCCCTGTTTTTTGATCCCTGACGCAATGGCACCTCATGAAAACACTCTCATCGACACCCGATTTCCTGGCGCGTTTTGTCGCCCTTGGCAGCTTCCCTCAAGACCAGTTTTTACCGCGCCCAACCTTTAAAAACGTGGTCGCCGAAGCCTTCAAGCAGGCCATGCTGGAGGCATACCCCGGACTCAAGGCCGATGTGTCACACGCGCACATTAGCCAATCACTGCCCTCGGCCGATGCTCAACCCGCCCCGGCACCCGATCCACCCAGCACCTGGCGACTGATCGCGCCATCGACCCTGCTGATTCAAGGTTTTATCGATCAGCGAACACTCAACCTGTCAGCGGACAGACACCGCCTCACCATTGATCAGAAAGTCGAAAATCCCGCGCCCTTGAGCGTGAGCATGGCAACCCTTGAGAAGCTTCTCAATGAGTGGGCCCCTCAGGTGATCGATGTTTTCGCCCAAGCCTTGATCCATTTCTGGAGCACCCCCTCACCCGCCGGTGTCAGCCCCTGGCTATGGTTGAGCCGGGTGCTGCAAGTCGGCTTGAGCGCCACCCACAACGACACCCATCGCCAGCCCGCATTGACTCAGGAACAGTCAGCCGGGCTGGGCGCCTTGTCAGGCTTCGCGGACAAAGAGCAGCGATTAAAGCTCACCCTGGAAACCCCGCTGCACGCTTATCTGGTCAACATCGACACCACCGATGCCCAAGGCCCGCGGCGCTTGCAAATCCCGGGGCTGGCTCTGATTACCCGCAGCATCGGTGAGCGCCTGATCGTCATGGCCTGGTCACTGGCCGACGGCATAGAGGTGTTTGATTCACTGCAAGACTTCGCCCAGACACTGCCCCGGCGCATATCGGGCCTGGCAGATGACAGCCCGGTGGTCTGGAGCGCGTATGAGCCCGAAGGCCATTTTTTTCAGGCATTGGCCCAAACCCTGCTCGACAAAACCCTGCGCACGCTCACTGCACTGGGCCAAACCGCCCGGGCTGAACGCTGGAGCGCTGGCCGGCTGGCATTGGCGCTGGATGAAGAGGCGTTGATGTTTCATTTTTTCAGCGCCCAGGAATCCAAAGATTTTGAGCAACTGGTCAGCAAACTCCCTCAATGGTTGACCACCGCTGCACGCGCAGACATTCGCGCCTACAGCCGCCTGCTGGCCAATCAAGTGGCGCAACAACAGAGTGCAGAGGGCAAAACCTTCCTCGATGACATTCCCACGCTGCTGGATTTCGCTCTGCAAACCCTCAATGCCCGAATGCAGCAAGATCACCCGGACGACCCGGTGGACGCGGCCCGGATCGACATTCACGACATTGCCATCCAGGACCTGCAAATGGCCTGGCTGACAGAAGACGTCATGCCTCTGACCGAGTTTTCGCTGACCTACGTGGGCGGTAAACCGGCGGCGTTTATCCAGGTTATAGAGCGCAGCGGCCTGCCTCTGCCCACTTGGCTGAACGCCAGCTATATCAAAAATTTGCTGGAAGAAATCGACATCGGCTCGCTGTACATCAGCCTGCTTAAAGCCAATCTGGTAGACGATGCCGAGCAAGTGACGAAGCGCAAGGCGCTGTTCAAGTCCCAGTTGCAGGCGCAACTGCCACTGCTGGCGCTGGAGCATAAAATCCGCGACAGGTTCGGCTTCACTGAAGCGGGCTGGCAGCTCGTCGCACGCCTGATGAAGTCTAATGCCGTGCCCCTGAATAATCAGGACTGCATTCGGCCACTGGCTTTCACCTTATATGACGGCGCCTCCGCCAATATCGTCGGCAACATGTTTGTGCTCGGCCCCAGAGACCTCAGCAGCGGGCCTTTAGTGCTCTACCGCCCTTTCGCCACTGATTCACTGCTCGAATTTGCTGACAGCAAAGCCCTGATGAAGGCCATCCAGCAACCCGGCGAACTTCAGGATCTGGTCGTGGCCTGGCTGCCTGATTCGGTGCGCAGTTATTACGCCGAGGGTGGCTTTGAACGCCCGCACCTCGAAAGCGTGGTCAATGCCGGGTTGCTGGGGCTGCTGCCCATAAGCCCTGCCCAGTTGGCGGATCTGATCATCAAGGACGATGCGCTGGCGTATGCTTTCGACAGCCACGTAGAGGCCCTGATCACGCTGTCGGACAAACAGACTGTGTCCAGTTCCGAGCGGCGCTGGATTCTGTTCAAGCGCTACGCCTGGATGCTGTTCAACGGCCTGACCTTTTTTGTCAGCGGCCCGTTGCAAAAAGCCGCCTGGGTTTTCCAGACCCTGATCAGCATCGACGAAACGCTGCAAGCCCGAATCGAAAGCGACCCCGAGGCGGCCAAACAAAGCGTGATCAGCCTGCTGCTCAATCTGAGCCAGGCGCTGCTGTACGAAGGGCTGAGTTTTCACGCAGCCCTCAATGTGCACTCACACCTGCAAGCGCCTCCCGACCTGCCCATGCCAGCACCGCTGGAGCTGCCCGCTCATTACGCCCTAAAACTTCCGCCAGCCAGTACACCAGCACAGGCCGTGAGCCGTAAAACCGGCCCGGACCCGGATGCCCAGGCCGCCAGGGCCTATTCAACACTGGATTTTTCGTGGTTCAACGGCCAACCCCAGCCATCAATCCGTCAGCGGGCAGTCCTGGACACCTTCATCACCGATCTCGATATAAGCAGCGGCACGCCCATTGAAGTCGGGCCGTTAAAAGGCCTGATCAACTTTCAAAGCAACACATACGCCGTCATCGATAAAAAAACCTATCGCATCAGCCGTCAGGATGATGGCGTCGTCATTCAGGACGCCAAACAACCGACCCGTTTGGGGCCCTGGTTGATGAGCGATGACACCGGCCATTGGGACTTCGACCTGCGTCTGAAGCTGCGTGGTGGCGGGCCTAAAAAGCGTATTGGCGTCTTGCGCGAAGAAAAAAAACAGGCTCTGGCACAGTTAGTGGCCGAGGAAGCACGGTTAATCACTGAAAAGCAGACCCGAGACCGGGTACTGCTGCTCACTGAAAAACTGATGGCGGCGCCAACCGGGCGCCAAGCAACCTTCTTCGAGCGTTACGAAACAGAGTTTACTCAATGGAGCATCAGTGCCCGTGCGTTAATTAAAACCCTGCAAAAGATGAATGAGATCACCCCAGTCTCTTCATTTGAGAGCAAATTGCAGGCGTTATGGGCCGAATTGACCCTGAAACTCTTCAAGATGCAAAACTTTCTTGAAGAGCAGCGCAAAGACTTGCCGCTCACAGCATTAAGTACCGAGTTCAAAATCCGCCTGAGCGCTGCCATTAACCAACTCGACGCCAATAATCAGCAGCCTTACTTGGAAATCATCCAACACCTGAAAAAGGCCGAAGAACTCGAACACAAAGCCTTTGCTATCGCGCTGTTAGAGTATGAAGCGATTGGAGAAACCAGCAAGTTGCCCATACCGCGAGACTCACCGCTAGCAAACCTGTTTCTGAAAAAAGATAAACATTTTTTCGACCGCCACTGGGCAGTCATCTACATGGAAACGCTACTGGAACTGGTCTTGAACCGGGCGGCCAGCGACCTCAACGCCGAAGAACTGCACGCTTTCAACCACCTCAACACCGATGTCTTCGTCAATATGGGCTGGTCGCAGTTAAGACTGCGCCTCCAGGAAGGGCAGGCCAGTGTCGAGCACATCGATTTTTACGAGTCGGCCATCACCCTCTACCAGGGTTTAACAGCCACCTGCGAAAACTTGATCACTCTCAAATCGGAACATTTTCGCAATGAATACCTGCCCTCTTTACTGGCAGCCATCAAACCGTTGCAGTCGTTTGCCGAAATGCAATTGTCGAAGGTGATATGGGAGTCAGAAAGCTCAAGCTCCGAGTCTGATGAGCCGCAGCCCGGCCCCAGCTGGAAAACAGCGCTGCCGCCCGCCAAAACAAAGACCGGCGCGCCCCGACAAAAAGTATTCAAGACCACCGACAAACAAGTTCTGGTGGGCGTGGTCCGTAATCGCAGCCCTGACGACCCCACTGAAATTGTCGATGTGGTGGATGCCTTCAGCCAGATGAAAGTCAGTTCTTACCGGCGTGGTGCGAGCGATGAATGGGAGCAAATCGAAAACCTCAGGCTCACCACCCCCACTGTGGTATCCCATGCCAAATCCCTTGCCAGGCTGGAGGCCGACGCCGTCAAACTGCTGGGCAGGGTCGAGGCCAGCATTCAACAGACACGCGCGTTCGCCAAAACGTCGAAAATCCCGGTAGAAATCGAAGAAATACTGGAGTTCAAAAGCCAGTCCCTGGACGAAACGGCCAGGCAAATGCAAGTTCTACTCGCCGCTGAAGGCCCGGACGTCGAACCTCTGACACGCAGTCAAAGGGGCATCGCCAATGGGTTGATCGCTCAGCTAGAGCTCAATTCAGTGCGGCTGCGCGCGGAAGGTAAACGCCTGCGAATCAGCCTGATTACCGACTTGCCCCCCACCGCGGCGAATATCGACTACCTCAAGACCCATGACCAGGTGGAGATTGTGCGACTGGGCAAACGTCGCCCAATGAGCGGGCCAAGAAAGGATTACGTGCAGGAATATGAGGTCCGCAGTCGCGATGGCAAAGCATTGTGGTACGCGCACTTTCATTACAGCTCGCCGGATGCAGCACCCGAAGCCTTTACCGCCGCACACTTGAAAACAGAGGCGCATCGGTTCATGAGTGCTCAGGCCTTGTATGCCCAAGCGGGCTCAACCTCCGATGTGATTCAGATTTACCGCAGCAAGATCACCCTGGCGCTTGCAGAAAAACTGTTCCTGGCAGTTCAGTCAGTGTGATGAAGGCGCCGTACAGGCGCCTTCACACGGTTACAACACCACTAACCGATTCGGCAATTGATTACGCGTAGCGGTTTTGGGCACGTGTTTTTCAAGCAGTTCAGCACTGGCGTCGATGCAGGCGATAAAGCCTTCTGCGGTGTGCCCCAGTGCAACGCGGCGTACAAAATCGCTGACGATGCTGCCCCAATCGCTGTTGTCCAGGCGCTGGGAGATGCCTTCGTCAACGATGATCTCGACGTAGCGCTCGGCTTCACTGACAAAAATCAGCACCCCGGTGCGGTCTTGGGTATGGTGCAGTTTTTGTTCGAGAAACTGGCGCCGCGCCAGGTTGCTGGCCCGCCAGTGGCGAACCCGCGCCGGGATCATAAAAGTGGTCAGCACCGGAATGCGAAAGATCAAACTGAGGAAGACAAAAGTGGCCCATTGCAGCATGAGCAATGTGTAGATCGTCATGTCGCTGTCTATAAAGTGCACCAGCGCCGGTACCACCAAGGCGATCAAGCTGGCCCAGAGTAAGGGGATGTAGCTGTAATCGTCGGCGCGCGGTGCGAGCACGGTGACGATTTCGGCGTCGGTGCGCTGTTCAGCGCGGGTCACGGCCTCTTCAACCTGCCCTTTTTGCTCTTGCGTGAGTAAAGCCATAAGTGTCGATGCCCGTTTAAAAATGAATTACCAGCCGCCCGAAGCGCCGCCGCCACCAAAACTGCCGCCGCCTCCACGAAAACCACCGCCGCCACCGCCACGTCCAAAACCACCGCCGCCAAAACCACCGGAACGCGAGCCGCCGCCTCCCCCGGAGTTGCAAATGCCATAGAACTGGCAGGCCGCGACCACCACGACGAACGCTAAAAACAACAGCAGCACCACGCCGGGATGCTCAGCCAAAAAGTCATCACCACCGCCCTGCCCGCTGGCGTAGGCAGGCTCAGCCAGCGGCGCACCGCCCAGCACCTGAAGCATGGCCGCCACGCCGTCGCTGATGCCCTGGCTGAACTGTCCGGCTTTAAACGCCGGGGTGATCACCTGGTTGATGATGACCGACGCCTGCGCATCGGTGAGTCGGTCCTCCAGGCCGTAGCCGACTTCGATGCGCAGTTTACGGTCATCCCGGGCGACGATCAGCAACGCACCGTTGTTTTCATCCTTTTTGCCAATGCCCCAGGCGCGGCCCAATTGGTAACCGAAATCTTCAATGGGCTCGCCTTGCAGGTTCGGCACCGTGACCACCACCACTTGCTCGCCGGTGGCTTTTTCGTGGGCTTCGAGGGTCTGTGTCAGTTGTTGACGCGTGGCGGGGTCGAGCATTTGGCCATCGTCCACCACCCGCCCGCTCAGTGTCGGAAAAGTCAGCGCCTGTGCGCTGGCTATTAATAGCCAAAGCAGCAGGCCCACGCCCAGTTTTGATACGCGCATCAGCACCTCGTGTGGTTATTGATACGGTAGGAGCGAGCTTGCCTCGCGATCTTTTGATCTTTAAAAGCAAAAGATCGCGAGGCAAGCTCGCTCCTACCGTAGGGGGCAAGCTGTTAGAACTTCACCTCGGGTGCTTTGTCGGCATTTGGGGTGGTGGCTTCGAAGGTCGCACGCACCGGCAAGTCGCTGTACATCACCGCATGCCACAGGCGACCGGGGAAGGTGCGAATCTCGGTGTTGTAGCGCTCGACCGCGAGAATAAAGTCCCGACGGGCCACGCTGATGCGATTTTCGGTGCCCTCAAGTTGCGACTGCAACGACAGGAAGTTCTGGTTGGACTTGAGGTCCGGGTAACGCTCAGACACCACCATCAAACGGCTCAAGGCCCCGGTCAGCTGGTTCTGCGCATCCTGGAACTGCTTGAGTTTTTCCGGGTTATCCAGGGTGCTGGCATCAACCTGAATCGACGTGGCCTTGGCCCGCGCCTCAATCACTGCCGTGAGGGTCGCCTGTTCTTGCTTGGCCGCGCCCTTGACCGTCTCGACCAGGTTGGGGATCAAGTCGGCACGCCGCTGGTACTGGTTCTGCACTTGCGACCAGGCCGCCTTGACCTGCTCATCCAGCGTCGGGATGGTGTTGATCCCACACCCCGCCAGCACGCTGCTGAGGGCCAGCAATGCGACAACCTTCCACCCCATCCGTTTTACGCTCTGTATGTGCATGCATCGACACTCCGTTTTAATTCCATTGCGTTCATTGACCCGCCAACCCGCTTAAAACTCCCTGACAGCGCGCCAATATCTCCCGGCACCACTGGATTGCGCACGGCGAATCAGCTAAAAGACTGCATCCTGCGCAGGAATACTCACTTTAACGATAGGATATTTCCTTAAGTTGAGTAGCTCATGCGCCTTTCCCAGAACAATATCGCTACGATAGCGCGGGCCTCCCTTCGCGTTCACCGAGCGGCCGCGTAGAAGAATCTCATGAGAAACCTGTGTTTGCTGGGCCTGGCCATCAGCCTGGCCAGTCCTTCGGTATGGGCCCAAACCCCGACAGCGCCGCTCCCGCCCAAAGACGTTTTTGTCGCAGACCTGATGAAGCAAATGACTGAAGCCGAAAAAATCGGCCAGTTGCGCCTCATCAGCATCGCCACCGACATGCCGCGCGAACTGATCCGCAAGGAAATCGCGGCCGGGCACATCGGCGGCACTTTCAACTCGGTGACCCGCGACGAAAACCGGCCCATGCAAGACGCTGCCATGCGCAGCCGCCTGAAGATCCCGATGTTTTTTGCCTACGACGTGATTCACGGCCATCGCACGATTTTCCCGATCAGCCTGGGCCTGGCGGCCAGCTGGGACATGGACGCCATAGCCCAGAGCGGGCGTGTTTCTGCCCAGGAAGCCAGCGCAGACGGCATCGACATGACCTTTGCGCCGATGGTCGATATAGCCCGCGACCCGCGCTGGGGCCGGACCTCGGAAGGTTTTGGCGAAGACACTTATCTGGTCTCGCGCATCGCTGACGTCATGGTTAAGGCTTATCAGGGCCTCTCCCCCGCCTTGCCCGGCAACATCATGGCCAGCGTTAAACACTTTGCACTGTACGGCGCTGTTGAAGGCGGACGGGACTACAACATCGTCGACATGAGCCCGACACGCATGTTCCAGGACTACCTGCCGCCCTACCATGCTGCGATCAAGGCCGGGGCTGGAGGGGTGATGGTGGCGCTCAACTCGATCAACGGCGTACCGGCCACCTCCAACATGTGGCTGATGCAAGACCTGCTGCGCAAGGACTGGGGCTTTAAAGGCGTGGCCATCAGCGACCATGGCGCGATTATCGAGCTGATCAAGCATGGCGTGGCCAAAGACAACCGCGAAGCTGCCAAGCTGGCGATCAAGGCCGGTATCGACATGAGCATGAACGACAAGGCCTACGGCGAAGAGTTGCCTGGCCTGCTGAAGTCGGGCGAAGTGCCGCAGAGCGATCTGGACAATGCCGTGCGTGAAGTGCTCGGGGCCAAATACGACATGGGCCTGTTTGCCGACCCGTACCTGCGCATCGGCAAGGCCGAAGATGACCCGGCCGACACCAACGCCGAAACCCGCCTGCACCGCCAGGAAGCCCGCGATGTGGCACGCAAGAGCCTGGTGTTGCTGAAAAACAACAACCAGACCCTGCCGCTTAACAAGCAGACACGCATTGCCCTGGTCGGCCCGCTGGCCAACTCCAAGGTCGACATGCTGGGCAGTTGGTCCGGCGCCGGGGTGCCTGCACAATCGGTAACCGTGTATGAGGGCCTGCAAAAGGCCATGGGCCAGCAAGGCTCAGTCACCTATGCGCGGGGCGCGAACATCTCCGACGATCCAAAAATCGCCGAGTACCTGAACCACATCAACACCGGCGGGATCGACGTCAAAGACGACCCGCGCCCGGCCCAAACAATGATCGACGAAGCGGTCAAAGCCGCGCAGCACGCAGATGTGGTCGTCGCCGTGGTGGGTGAGTCGCGAGGCATGTCCCACGAGTCATCTAGCCGCACCTCGCTGGACATTCCCGATAGCCAACGCGCCTTGATCAGCGCACTTAAAGCCACCGGCAAACCTTTGGTACTGGTGCTGATGAACGGCCGCCCGCTGTCGATCGAACAGGAACAGGTGCACGCCGATGCGGTGCTGGAAACCTGGTTCAGCGGCACCGAAGGCGGTAATGCCATTGCCGACGTACTGTTCGGTGACTACAACCCGTCCGGCAAGCTGCCAATCACCTTCCCACGCTCTGTTGGCCAGATTCCTAGCTACTACAGCCACCTGAGCATTGGACGGCCCTTTACGCCGGGTAAACCGGGCAACTACACCTCGCAGTACTTCGACGCCGAGAACTCACCGCTGTACCCGTTCGGCTATGGCCTGAGCTATACCGACTTCAGCCTGTCGCCGGTTACGCTGTCGTCGAAAACGTTGAAGCCCGGAGGCACTCTCACCGCCAGCGTCACCGTCAAAAACACCGGCAAGCGCGATGGCGAGACGGTCGTGCAGTTGTACCTGCGTGACGTCACCGCCTCCATGGCCCGCCCGGTCAAGGAGTTGAAGAACTTCGAAAAAGTCATGCTCAAGGCAGGCGAGCAGACAGTGGTGCGCTTTACCCTCAGCGAAGACGACCTGAAGTTTTACAACGCGCAATTGAAGTACGCCGCCGAGCCGGGCGAGTTCGACGTGCAAATCGGCCTCGATTCACACAACGTGCAGCAAAACAGCTTCGAATTGTTGTAACCACGCGCAATAACCGAAAAGGTCTGCAAGGGCCTTTTCGGCCCCTCTATCGAGCATTTTGTGCTTGACCTTTATGATCTTTGCGCCCACCTGAAAATGCGTTCGGACAGGGCTGTTTTTTGTGGTAGGGTTCGCGCCCTCAAAATTCAGACGGCTCGATTGGGTGCTGAAAAATTCAGTGACAAGCGGTTCAATCCAGCGTCTATGCGGCCTACATGGTTTATCAACCCTTCATACACACTTTACGCACAGAGTTATCCACAGGCCGTACATTGCACAGCGCCACTAAAACGCATATCTTGTATCTGTCGCGCCAAAAACACCTACATATAGGGTTTTAGGCCAATAACCCAACACAACTCAGACGAGAATTTCAAGCCCTTTTCTCGCGCCTGTCGGGTTAAACCAAACGCAGTTCTCAAAGTCCAAACCGCTCATGCGGATGGCAACCGTTTTCCGGCTCCACAGCAGGAAAGCGGCCCGGGTGTTGCAGTAAAAATACTGTCACCCACGAGGAATACGGTTTGAGGCTGCACGCACAGACCAAGACTTCGGCACGGAAGCGGCTTAACCCCCCCTTTCTGTACGTCCCGAGGTTGTTATGCCCGGTTCATGATCGGTTGTAGTGCTTCAGGACGGAACGGTGGGCCCCCAAAAGGAGCCCAAATAAACATAGAGAATGTGGAGACACCCCCCCATGCAAACCGACACAGCTCGCGAGAACTCGCAGGGTTCCGATTCAAATCTGGATCTGTCTGCGACCGCGCCAGGCCAATTGCGCGTGATCAAACGTAACGGAACCGTGGTTCCTTACACCGACGACAAGATCACCGTCGCCATCACCAAAGCGTTTCTCGCAGTTGAAGGTGGCAATGCTGCTGCCTCGTCACGAATCCACGACACCGTTGCGCGCCTGACTGAACAAGTCACCGCGACCTTCAAGCGTCGCATGCCATCGGGTGGCACCATCCACATCGAAGAAATCCAGGACCAGGTTGAACTGGCTCTGATGCGCGCCGGCGAGCAAAAAGTCGCGCGTGACTACGTGATCTACCGCGACTCGCGCGCCAAAGAACGCGCCACTCGCGCTCCGGCCGAAAGCGCCGTGGTTGCTCACCCGACCATCCGCATCACCCGCGCCGACGGCACGTTCGCGCCACTGGACATGGCCCGCCTGAACACCATCGTCAGCGAAGCCTGCGAAGGCCTGGCAGAAGTCGACGGCGACCTGATCCAGCGCGAAACCCTGAAAAACCTGTACGACGGCGTGGCCCTGAGCGACGTCAACACCGCCCTGGTGATGACCGCCCGTACCCTGGTTGAGCGCGAGCCCAACTACTCGTTCGTAACCGCCCGCCTGCTGATGGACACCCTGCGCGGTGAAGGCCTGGGCTTCCTGAACGTTGCCGAAAGCGCTACCCACCACGAAATGGCCGACCTGTACGCCAAGGCGCTGCCGGCTTACATCGCCAAAGGTATCGAATTCGACCTGCTGAACCCGGTGCTGGCCACCTTTGACCTGGAAAAACTGGGCAAGGCGATCAACCACGAGCGCGATCAGCAATTCACCTACCTGGGCCTGCAAACCCTGTACGACCGTTACTTCATCCACAAGGATGGCGTGCGTTTCGAACTGCCGCAGATCTTCTTCATGCGCGTGGCCATGGGCCTGGCGATCGAAGAGAAGCAAAAAGAAGACCGCGCGATCGAGTTCTACAACCTGTTGTCGTCGTTCGACTACATGGCCTCGACCCCGACCCTGTTTAACGCCGGTACTCAGCGTCCTCAGCTGTCCAGCTGCTACCTGACCACCGTGCCGGACGACCTGTCGGGCATCTACCACGCGATCCACGACAACGCCATGTTGTCCAAATTCGCTGGCGGCCTGGGCAACGACTGGACCCCGGTTCGTGCTTTGGGTTCGTGGATCAAAGGCACCAACGGCAAGTCCCAGGGCGTGGTTCCGTTCCTCAAGGTTGTGAACGACACCGCCGTCGCCGTCAACCAGGGTGGCAAGCGCAAAGGCGCTGTCTGTGCCTACCTGGAAACCTGGCACATGGACATCGAAGAGTTCATCGAGCTGCGTAAGAACACCGGTGATGACCGTCGTCGTACCCACGACATGAACACCGCCAACTGGATCCCTGACCTGTTCATGAAGCGCGTCTTCGATGACGGCAAGTGGACCCTGTTCTCGCCGTCCGAAGTACCGGACCTGCACGACCTGACCGGCAAAGCCTTCGAAGAGCGTTACGAGTACTACGAAGCCCTGACCGAGTACCCGGGCAAGGTCAAACTGTTCAAGACCATCCAGGCCAAAGACCTGTGGCGCAAAATGCTGTCCATGCTGTTTGAAACCGGCCACCCGTGGCTGACCTTCAAAGACCCGTGCAACCTGCGCAGCCCGCAGCAGCACGTGGGCGTGGTTCACAGCTCGAACCTGTGCACCGAGATCACCTTGAACACCAACAAGGACGAGATCGCTGTATGTAACCTGGGTTCGATCAACCTGCCAAACCACATCGTGGACGGCAAGCTGGATACCGCCAAGCTCAAGCGCACCATCGACGTCGCCGTGCGCATGCTCGACAACGTGATCGACATCAACTACTACTCGGTGCCGCAAGCGCGCAACTCGAACTTCAAGCACCGCCCGGTCGGCCTGGGGATCATGGGCTTCCAGGACGCGCTGTACCTGCAGCACATCCCTTACGCCTCGCAAGCCGCTGTTGAGTTTGCCGACAAGTCGATGGAAGCGGTCAGCTACTACGCGATCCAGGCGTCCTGCGACCTGGCTGACGAGCGTGGCGCTTACGAGACGTTCCAGGGTTCGCTGTGGTCCAAAGGCGTATTGCCACTGGATTCGCAACAGATCCTGATCGAGCAGCGTGGCCAGAAGTACATCGACGTTGACCTGAACGAATCCCTGGACTGGGCACCGGTTCGCGCCCGTGTACAAAAAGGTATTCGTAACTCCAACATCATGGCCATCGCACCGACCGCCACCATCGCCAACATCACTGGCGTGTCGCAGTCGATCGAACCGACGTATCAAAACCTGTACGTGAAATCCAACCTGTCGGGCGAATTCACCGTGATCAACCCGTACCTGGTTCGCGACCTCAAGGCTCGCGGTCTGTGGGATTCGGTCATGATCAACGACCTGAAGTACTACGACGGTTCCGTGCAGCAGATCGAACGCATCCCGCAAGAGCTCAAAGAGCTGTATGCCACTGCGTTTGAAGTCGACACCAAGTGGATCGTTGACGCGGCCAGCCGTCGTCAGAAGTGGATCGACCAGGCTCAGTCGCTGAACCTGTACATCGCCGGCGCATCGGGCAAGAAACTCGACGTCACCTACCGCATGGCCTGGTACCGTGGTTTGAAAACCACCTACTACCTCCGTGCCCTGGCGGCGACCAGCACCGAGAAGTCCACCGTTAACACGGGCAAGCTCAACGCAGTATCGAGCGGCAAAAACAGTGAAGACGTAGCAGCAGCGCCTGCTGGCCCGGCTCCCGTGCCAAAAGCCTGCGCGATTGACGAGCCGGATTGCGAAGCTTGCCAATGAAATTCAGGTAGGGAAAAACGTATACATTAATCTATAAAACACTAAGAACCCCCTGATAATAAAGGGGGTTTTTTGTTTACAGAAAAAAATCACCTACCTATACTCCTCGCCCTGCTATCACAGGTTCAGGGAACGTATACATTGAAAGCCTTCCGAATAAAATCCTTCACCGCCACTGATGGCCTGCCCATGGCTGTACTTGTGGATGAGGACGGCTTCCCTCCCTTCCTACCCAACGTCTACGCGACTGTAAGATACCGTGACAGGGGCGCAGCCCTCACAACCACTGAGAAAGTCCTGCGCGCCATCGGGATGGCCTACCTATGGGCTCACTGTCGCGAGATCGACATCCACACGGCGCTTACCTCAGAAACGTTCCTGACGCTTGAGCAGTGCGAAGACCTGGCCAACTTCCTGAGAATGAGCCGGGCGGGGCAGGATGCAGAAGTGAAAGAATCAGCCACTGCGAAGCCACAGAAGATCATTCGACTCGAACACGTGCGCGGCAGGATGGCGGTAGCTCAATCGCACGATCATGCCTCTGCAGCTGAAGGTGGCTACAGGATCCAGACGATTGCCAAGTTTCTTGACCACCATCACGAACGCCTCTGCAACCAAGTGCTGGCAAAGAATCGCGAGAGCCTAAAGGACGCCCGAGAGAAGGCGATACGCCGACTCCGCTCCCTAGCCCCAAGAGCAGGCAATCCGACGCAGGGAGACCCAGTAGAGGGTCTTCCTGAAGACATGATGATCGACCTGGAGGAGATCTTCACTCCAAGATCGACAGAAAACCCCTTCAAAGAGGGTTTTATCCAGACTAGAAACTTTCTGATGTACAGGATTTTCTCGGATAACGGCATGCGTAGGAACGAACTAAGACATGTTCGCGTTGACGACATCGACTACGCTCGCAAACGCGTGAAAGTGAGAGTTACGAAGACACGTCCCAGAGACTTGGTCATCTCGCAGAAAACCGCAGATGTCTTCCGCGATTTCGTCAGAGACTATTGGAGCACTCTTCCTCCACGTAAGCGTGCACATGGCTACCTATTCATCACTCGCTCTGGTGATCAGATATCCCTATCGGCTATTAATCTCATATTCCAAGTTGGGCGTGATAGCTCGGAACTCGTGTCGGATTATTTCGCTCCACACGCCATGCGAAGGACGTGGAACGACCGACTGAGCCGAAAAATCGATGCAATGCCGCCCGAGAAGCGCATCTCTGCAGAAGAAGAAAAGAAAATCCGAAACTATAACAACGGATGGTCGGCCAACTCTAATCTTTCCTCTAGGTATGCTGCAAGATCAATCAGAGAGAAAGCCGACAGGATTGCAGAAGAATTAGCGAATGATATTGCAGGTAAATAACATGATGGAACCAGCAACCCAGATCGTGCTTGATCTCATTCCTCAAAATGAGACAAGCAGCACGGCCAAGTCAGTGGTACTCCTAGACGGTCGTGTAGTAACCGTGAAGCCTGGAGAAAAATTATATATCAAAGATAGGGATGGTAAGGCGTGCCCGATTCACCTCGACCAGCTTGATGCCAAAAACCCATTACACCTAAGTATCTTCAGCTGCATAACAGGGACTCTATCGACCCACAGCCTTTCCTACAACAACACAATAACTAGGGCGCTTAAGTCATGGTTATCTCTGGACGCCATGAAAGATCGCGCGACTGCCGACCTGAAAGCCATCGGCTCAATTCTTGACATCAGCTCATCATATCGAGCTTTCCTTATCCCGCTTTTGAGGCGAATTAAAGCTCAGGGTTTTCCTGGACTTACCGAAGAAACTTCTGACTTCCTTGAAAATGATCACAAGTGGGAGCAAAAAGGCGGCGGATCTTACTACACGCTAATCACGAACGACCCAGAAAGGGGAGCGCTAACGAATCAAGAGCTGCATAACATTCACCTCGCTCTAAATGAAGGCTATGCAAGCAAACAAATTTCCCTCTACGCCTTTACTCTGTGCTGGTTTTTTATTGGAACTGGAGTTCGCCCAGTCCAAGCTTGCCGAATGAAACGAAGCGATGTAATTATACATGATCGAGCCGGCATGGAAGTTACGCTTAGAATCCCTTTAGCTAAGGGTGAGGGTCTAGCTACCAATGAGTATTGGATCAGAAAAGCACCAACAGTATTAGCAGAGTGCTTAATTACTTACCTAGACTCATACAAAAACAACTTTTCGTCCGGCGAAGCTCCGTTATTTGAAGGTTCACCTTCCGTAATTAGCCACTTAGTAACCGATACTCTGTCAGCACTTCCGACATATTCGGAGCGACTGGAAGCCTCGATTCATATTACGCCATACCGATTTCGTTACACCATGGCCACTCGCGCTTTGGCACAAGGTGCATCCGATGCGGAAGTAGCTAGGCTGCTCACTCACCGGAGCACCTCATGCATCAAGTTCTACAGAGCTTCAATGCCGCAACTTCAGAAGCCAATCAGGCATGCGATTGGTAAAGAGATGGATTACTTCGCTAGCGCCTTCAAGGGGCGTCTGATTGAGCATCTCGATGAAGCTAGCCGTGCAGGAGATGGCGAATGCGTTATTGCTGACTATCTACGGTTGACTGGCGAGACGCTGGGCGCTTGCGGAACTCGCGCTGAATGCCACCAGCACGCCCCTATCGCCTGCCTGTCATGCCCATATTTTGAACCCTTAATTAATGCTCCTTGGGAAACGCTGATGGTCACGTTGATTGAGGATCAAAAAGTTGAAACCGAGCCACGTATCCAGCAGATCAATCACAATGCTATGGCAGCTATTCAGCAGATTATTACAGTGCGCGATAGTAGGATGACTGAGGCAGTGTCTTGACATGGGTGAGCTAGTACATTTCGCAGGCAAGGCCGAATTGGCGGCAAGCGCCAACCTTGAAAACTTTATTCTTCATGCCAAAGCTAATATTCCGTTCACCCATGTGATTTGGGATGAAAATAGCTGGGACATTACCAGCTTCAATATTGGTAAAAACCAAGGGCGAAAGAAAGATATCGCTCATTTTAAATGCATGAGAGACCCTTCAAAAAGCAAGTCCATTGTCGAAATACCATTTGAGCGCCCATTTCTAGATTTCGCAAAATCGGCTTTCAGTGAAATCATGCGACGCTTTCAGCTTAAAGAATTTAAACGTTATCTCTACGCAATGCAGGCGGTAGAGCAGGCTCTATTGAATGCTGGCAGGAATGCATGCGTAACTGCGCTAGACGCCACTGTATTAGACGATGCGGCACAGTTGCTACGTGAGCGCTTCAAAGATGCTTGGAGTACCGGGCGCTGCCTGGAGCGTCTACTAACCCAAATCATTGCGCCCGCCAAGCTAACACCAATGTTTATTGAGTGGGTTTCTCCGATACCTTACAAACAGCCAATCCGGACGGATCGTGTTGCTCCAAAAAATAACGATAAGGTTGTTGGCCGCCTGCCTAGCGTACAAACAATTCTCGATCTCGCAGATATTCACCATACGAGTGACCATATCCCGGATCGAGTCGTTACAGCGTTTGTTACACTAGCAATGTTCGCCCCCAGCCGGGGATCTGAGATCCTGTCGCTCCCACTGAACTGCATACGTCATGTTCAGAGCGACGAAGGCACGATGATGGGACTGGCGTGGGATCCGGCAAAGAATGGAATGCCGCTTACTAAGTTCGCCGCATCGGAGAAGTTCGAAAGATTGGTGACAGAAACTGTCGATTTCTTACTTGACCTGGGAATATCCGCCAGAAAGGCTGCATTGTGGTACGCACAGAACCCTGGACGGCTTTACCTACCACCCGAACTTGAAAACATAAGGGGGAAGCCTATTACCCTTTACGAAGCATCCAAAATCTTAGGCAAAAAAACCGAGATCCATTCCAGCCACGCCGTTAGGTACGGTTTGGTGAGGACAGGGGGAAAAACAAGCGAACCTTCACGTGTAAACGATCTAAAGGCCCGTGGCGCTGCACTCTTCGAATTTTCGTCACTCGAAAGCTTTGTGCTCAAAAAACTTCCTGAGATCTTTCCCGTCCTAGATGGATCGACTGGTTTGAAATGGCAGGACGCACTATTCGTACTACCAGAGAATGTGCTGAACCCTACCGCAGAGTCGCTTTTCAATGTTCCCGCAGTCTTCAGTATTAATCAGATAAATAACCAACTGGGCTCCAATCCAAACGGTGTTACCATTTTTTCTAGGAACGGGAAAACGAACCGTGACGGCAGTCCAATGACTATCACGACTCATGGTTTCCGACACCTACTAAACACCCTTGCGCAGAGCAAGCACCTAAGCCAATCGCTGATTGCCTTTTGGTCGGGACGCAAAGATGTCCGGCAGAATGCGTGGTACGACCATGTACCTCAAGAGGCATTCATCGAAGCCTATCTCAGACTTGGCGACAACGTCGGAGGTTTATCCTCAGGAGAAGCACTGGGCGATAAACTGCACGCTCTGATTGCCAGCCATGGGCTGACAGAACGGGAAGCGATGGGCATTGAGCTAGGCGCAATCAGCATGACGCGCTATGGCCTCTGTAAACATGACTATGCCTTGACGCCATGCCCTCTAGATAAAGACTGCGTAAATTGTTCCGAGCATGTATTCGTGAAGGGTGACAGTCGCCATAAGGCAGAGGCTGAGTTTCAATTCAAAATGCACAAAAACGCTGTCGCTGCTGCCTCAGCAGCGCTAGCAAGCGGCGAACCGGGGGCCTCACGCTGGCTCAAGCAGAACCAACCAAGAATGGAGCGTTGGGCTTTGGTACTTGAGAAAATGAATGATCGGACTATTCCTGATGGAACCATGATCACGCTCCCTCCACCAGAGAACACACAATCCAAAACCGGCTTGGCTCATGCCGTTCGAATGATCACAACAGACAGTAAACAGCAGCAGGAGTCTTATTCTGCCGACGAAGCTGAAGCCGCTCTGCTGTCTTTGGAGTTCTTTTAATGGGCGCGCCGAAGATGACCGATGCGATGATCAATCAATCGGTAAATATACTAGATGGATGGGCAGGAAAGCTCACTTGGGATTTATACTTAGAGACTTTGGCCGTAGATGTAGGTCATCGATACACCAAAGCAGCAATGCTGAGACATGATCGAATTAAAGATGCCTGGAATCATGCGAAAGAGCGGTGCAGGAGTTCAGATGAGGGTTCATCCAAGTCTCCCGAAATAGCACTCATGGAAACTCGGAACAAAGAACTGGAAGAACGCGTACAACGCCTTACGCGCGAAAACAACAGGTTGCTTGAGCAATTTGTACGCTGGGCTCATAACGCCACTCGACGGGGAATGAGCTTTGAGGATTTAGAGCGACCTTTGCCGTACGTCAAAACCAAAGATCTATCCTGAATACAGGTCTTCTGAGAGGTAAGCGTAGGCCGCAGGAGACAGCTGTCTGTGTTGCTGAATACCTCGATTCGCTAGCATTCGAGTCAGAAAGCTTTGAGTACAATGCTCGTGAGATACTTCGGGCTACCGTACTGCTGGAGACACGCATTGAAGCTGATCTCGATTTTTTGGAACCTCATCAGCCCCGACCGCCGCCCTGACCATGAGAAAGCTCTTGAACGCGAGTTCATCAGGGCAGCGAACACCCTCAAAACCCTCAGGGTGACCCCTGAGGGCGGCATGTCCATCGATCCAGAAGAGCTCCGTGAACAGATTGTCTCCGCACGCGAGCAGTTGAAGCACCTCGTGCACAACCCTGGAACGCGTAGTGAGCCGTGCCAAGCAGTCTCAGCTACCGAGGTGGCCAAGGAGGCTGAGCCTTCTTCTGAGGAGCTGCAGGACTCCATAGAGGTTGTGGCTTGGCGTCGACTTCCCAGCGGCGCTGCTGTGCGCTATGTATGCCTTCAATCCACGCATACCGGTAGATATGCCGTAGCTATGGCCAGCATGTTCTCCAGCGCGTTGGAGCCCCTTCCTACTTGGATCGACGGCAATACCAACAGACAGGTTGCTAACGCCCTACAGGGTTCTGAACTCCACTGGTACGCGACTGTGAATAAAGCCATGGATGCCTGGGACGCAGAGCTCTGAAGGTCGTACAGGTGTTACTAACACCAAGGGCCCCAAGTAGGCGGATCTTCGACGATTTCGATTGAGATGCTGAGTTCACGCTGCATGCGCTCGAAGACCCTGTTGAGCGTCGGATGGGCATTGGACTCTCTAAGTGTTGTCACCAAGAGCAATAGCTCTCGGCCTTGAGCCAACGGCATCTGGATGTCGCAGTAGACTGTGTCGTCATCGTCTGTCATTCCAATCGAAAATCCTCGTAGGATGGTATTCGCTTCTCGCTTATCGACCTGGCGTTGGGGCGTGCCCCTTCGGGGGTGGGCTGTCGTGCACCGAGCCTGCGTCTCGGCCCTTCGGGCTTCCATCCCGCACGCCTGCGCGCTCCGCTTGCCCACGTAGAGCGGCCTCTGCACACTACTCGGTACTCCGAACTACTCATCAAGGATGATCCAGCATGCCCGAAACGCAAACCCCGCCAGAGACTGCCCAATGGTTCGCAATGCTCGGCCTGGGCGATGCTCCCCACTACAGCGTCATCTCCATGACGCTGAGCAACGAACCCATCGAGCATTGGTTTTACAAGCGAAATAAATTGAGACCTGAGAGTCTGAAGCTCGAGTTGCTCGTTCCTTCCACGGGGGGCTGGCGGGTCGACCTGGCAAGGCATGACAAGCTGTTCCGGGCTCAATGGCGTCACGGCGTAAGCGTGCGGCGAACTCACCTTGAGTAAGTCAGGCCGATACTTGCCGGCACTGATGCTGCAGCAACTGCTCCCTCTCGCTGGCCGGCTGCGTTGGCAGCCGCGTCAGCAAACCTTTGAGCCAGTAGGCATATAGATCATGCCCAGTGATGTGAGCCAAATGGATCAGACTATCGATCCTCGCCGCCCAACCGAGTTGTTCAGTTGTAACTCCAGCGCATTGTAAGCTCCTGCTGCCCCGTAACTGGATCATGCGACTCAGCAACAGTTGAAAAACCGCCAGCCTGATAAAATGCTATTGCTCGTTCGTTGGCACTATAGACATTCAGTTCAAGAGCCGTACGTAAGCGCTTGGCCTCTTGCAGTAGCTGTCGCCCCAACCCACGCCCTTGGGCGTGAGAACTGACAAACAACGCTTCTAGACGATTCTCATGCAACGACATAAAACCAAGTACACGACCTTCGCCTTCAATTACAAAATTTTCGGCTTGTGGTAGGTAATGGTCGCGCATGGCACCTAATTGCTCCCGCCAGAACGCTTCAGGAATAAAATCATGTGCCTTGATTGAAGCGTCCAGCCACAGATCGAGGACATGGTTAATGTCGCAAGGTTGATAACGCCGGATCATACTGAATTCCTATTTAATGTTGTGTTAGTGTTTGAGCAGCGTACATTGCGCAGCTAAAAGGGCGCCCACTTGTGCGGCAGCAACTGCTCTATCTTGCTGTCCCGCTGTGTCGGCAGCCGCGTCAGCACATCTTTGAGATAGGCATACGGATCATGCCCATTCATGCGCGCCGATTGGATCAGGCTCATGATTGCAGCCGCCCGTTTGCCACTGCGCAACGACCCGGCAAACAGCCAGTTCGAGCGTCCGAGTGCCCATGGCCGTATCTGGTTCTCGACCTGGTTATTGTCGATGGGCACAGCCCCATCTTCCAGGTAGCGCGTCAGCGCTACCCAGCGTTTCAGGCTGTAGTCGAGGGCTTTGGCCGTGGCTGATCCATTGGGCACCAGGTCGCGCTGGGCCAACATCCAGTCATGCAGTGCTTTGCTGATCGGTACCGCCATCTCCTGACGTATTCGCCAACGGTCTTCGTTGCTCATGTCCCGAGCCTGGCGTTCAACCTCGTACAAACCGCCGATTGAGTGCAGCGCCTGTTCGGCCAGCTGGCTTTTGTTAGCGACATGCAGGTCGAAGAATTTGCGGCGAGCATGAGCCATGCAGCCGATTTCCGTGATGCCTTGTTCAAAACCAGCTTTGTAGCCAGCGAAGTCATCGCAGACCAACTTGCCGCTCCAGGGGCCCAGGAAGTTACGCGCATGTTCGCCGGCACGGCTTGGGCTGAAGTCATACACCACTGCTTTCAGTGCCGAGAACGGCGTGCTGCTGTAGGCCCAGACGTAGGCCCGATGGGTTTTCTTCTCGCCTGGCGCAAGCATTTGAACCGGTGTTTCGTCAGCGTGAATCACGCCCTGCTTCAGCACCGCTTTACGCAGAGCATCGACCAGTGGTTGGAGTCGCACACCGGTTTGTCCGACCCACTGGGCCAAGGTCGAGCGAGCGATTGCCAGCCCGGCGCGACCAAAGATTTTCTCCTGCCGGTAGAGCGGCAAGTGATCGGCGAACTTGGCCACCATCACGTGGGCCAACAGGCCTGCGGTTGGAATACCTTTGTCAATGACCTGCGCGGGCACTGGCGCCTGAGTCAGAGTTTCGCACTGACGGCAGGCCCACTTGCCACGCACATGTTGCTCGACCGTGAACACGCCTGGCGTGTAATCCAGCTTTTCGCTGACATCTTCGCCGATGCGCTGAAGTTGGCAGCAACAGGAGCACTGGGTGTTTTCTGGCTCGTGATGAATCACGGTGCGCGGAAACTGCGGCGGCAATGGTGCACGTTTGGGCGATTGCCGTGGCTCGGCCTGCGAAACGGGGAGAAGCTGTTTTAGCTCGGCCTCAATAGCTTCAAGGTCTGTGTCGAGCAAGTCATCCAGCAAGCTGCCTTGCGCCGGGCTGATTTGCTCGCTGCGCTTGGCAAATTTGTGACGTTTGAGCAGGGCGATTTCGAACTTGAACTGTTCGATGAGGATTTCATCGTTCTGGATCTTCCTGCTCATCGCCTCGACTTGGGACTGCAACTGCAACGCCTGTGCCGCCAAGGCACGAAGCTGTTCCGGGGTCATCTGGTCGAGGTTGGGCGAGAAAGTCATGCCGCCGATTGTGCCAGAGCAGGCCCGAAACGACTACAAGCAGGCCGGTCAAATGGCAGGCGATTACAGCATGCTGATCACGCCACCCGCGCCGACTCGCTGCCACGGCAACCCCAGTACCAACGCCCGGAGTTGTTCGCTGTCGAGTTCGACCTCGCAGCCGTGGCGAATACCGGGCCAGTGAAACTTGCCTTGATTCAGGCGCCGCGCGGCAAGCCAGACGCCCACGCCATCGTGCACCAAGACTTTCATCCGGTTAGCCCGGCGGTTGGCGAACAGGTAAGCGCAGTGCGGCTTCGCCGCACCGAACACCGCGATCACCCGAGCTAATGCAGTTTCGGTGCCGGCGCGCATATCCATCGGCTCGGTGGCCAGCCAGATCGCATCGATGCGGATCATTGGGCCACAGCCCGGATAAATTGCGCGCAGCCCTCAGGATCCGAGGCTGGCCATTTCACCGTGATCAATTGCCCGGCTACGGGCAACTCAATGATCACTGACGCTTCGGCTGGCCGTTTAGGTGCGGCTTTTAGCGGAACGAATGCCGGTAGTGAAGTCGCTGCGGGCTGGTCTCGATAGAGCGGCATCCATTTGCGGATGACATTGGCATTGATGCCGTGGCTGATGGCGACACTGGACACGGTTGCGCCAGGTTGCAGGCATTCCGTAACCGTCCGGCCAAGGCACCTACCGAACTCCACCATCGCCCTTATCGCTAGGACTTTCATGCGCCAACGAAGCTCTTACCCCAAACCATTCAAAGCCCAGGTCGTCCAGGAATGTCTGCAACCCGGAGCGACGATTTCCAGCGTGGCCATCCATCACGGCATCAACGCTAACGTGATCCGCAAGTGGCTACCTGCTTACCGGGATCAATCGCCTGCAACCTTGCCGGCTTTTGTTCCAGTAAAAGCGGTACCAAGGCGAGCAACAGAAGAGATGGTCACCATCTCGCTGCCTCTGGGTGATAAATCCATCACCGTAAAGTGGCCAGCCTCGGATCCGGACGGCTGCGCGTGTTTTATTCGTGGCCTGGCCCAATGATTCGTGTCGATGCCATCTGGCTCGCCACCGAGCCCATGGACATGCGCGCCGGCACTGAGACCGCGTTGGCCAGAGTGGTCGCGGTGTTCGGTGCGGCGAAGCCGCACTGCGCTTACCTCTTTGCCAACCGCCGGGCGAACCGGATGAAAGTCCTGGTGCACGACGGCGTCGGTATCTGGCTGGCGGCGCGGCGCTTGAACCAAGGTAAGTTTCATTGGCCAGGCATCCATCGGGGGACGGAGGTCGAACTCGACCCCGAACAACTTCAGGCACTGGTACTTGGATTGCCCTGGCAACGAGTCGGTGCGGGCGGCGCAATCACATTGCTTTAAACGCTCCTTTCAGCTGTAGCACTCGGGCTGCTTTGGTAAAATCCACGGCATGACTTCCTTGCCCGATCTCGACCAAATGACTCCTGAACAACTGCGCGCACTGGCTGCGCAGTTGATGTCCAAGATCGACACCCAGGACAGAAAGATTCATCGTGATGAGACGATCATCGAGCAACTCACTCACGAAATCGCCATTCTCAAACGCCACAAGTTCGCCAAGCGCAGCGAGCAGATCAGCCCGGCGCAAGGCAGCTTGCTCGATGACCTGCTCAATACCGACCTAGAAGCCATCGAGGCGGAGTTAAAAGCACTTCATCCTGCACCTGCGCAGACAGAACCACGCCAGCAACCCAAGCGTGCACCGTTACCGCCGCAGTTCCCGCGTACCGTGATCCATCACGAGCCAGACAACACCCAATGCACCTGCGGCTGCCAGCTTCAGCGCATCGGCGAAGATGTCAGTGAGAAGCTGGACTACACGCCGGGCGTGTTCACCGTCGAACAGCACGTTCGTGGGAAATGGGCCTGCCGCCAATGCGAAACGCTGATCCAGGCGCCGGTGCCGCCGCAGGTAATCGACAAGGGTATCCCCACGGCGGGCCTGCTGGCCAACGTGATGGTGGCCAAGTTCGCCGACCACCTGCCGCTGTATCGACAGGAAAAGATCTTCGGTCGTGCCGGTCTAGCCATCCCGCGTTCGACACTGGCGCAGTGGGTGGGCCAAACTGGCGTGCAGCTTCAGCCGCTGGTCGATGCGCTGCGCGAAGTGGTGCTGGCCCAGCGTGTGGTTCACGCCGATGAAACGCCGGTAAAAATGCTGGCGCCCGGCGAGAAGAAAACCCACCGTGCCTATGTGTGGGCCTACAGCACGGCGCCGTTTTCGGCACTCAAAGCCGTGGTCTACGACTTCAGCCCCAGCCGTGCCGGCGAACATGCGCGTAACTTCCTGGGCACCTGGAACGGCAAGCTGGTTTGTGACGACTTCGCCGGCTACAAGGCCAGCTTCGAGCTGGGCATCACCGAAATCGGCTGCATGGCCCATGCGCGCCGCAAGTTCTTCGACTTGCATATCGCCAATAAAAGCCAGTTGGCGGAACAGGCTCTTCACTCGATTGGCGGACTGTACGAAGTCGAGCGAAACGCCAAGGAAATGAGCGACGAAGATCGCTGGCGATTACGCCAGGAAACAGCGGTGCCCATCGCCGAAAAACTGCATGAGTGGATGCTGGCCCAACGCGAACTTGTGCCCGAGGGTTCGGCTACGGCCAAGGCTCTGGATTACAGTCTCAAACGCTGGATAGCGCTGACGCGCTACCTGGAAGATGGTGCTGTGCCCATCGACAACAATCAAATCGAGAACCTAATCCGGCCGTGGGCTCTTGGCTGCTCGAATTGGTTGTTCGCAGGCTCGCTACGCAGTGGCAAACGTGCCGCAGCGATCATGAGTTTGATCCAGTCTGCGCGGCTCAATGGGCATGATCCATATGCATACCTGAAGGATGTACTTACACGCCTGCCGACGCAACGGGCGAGTGAGGTTGATCAGTTGTTGCCACATTGGTGGACGCCTACCTAAGCACGTAAGTGGATTTAGGTAGGCGCTATTCCGCTAGCTATAGGATCCGAGACGGATCAGATCCAATCTAGCGTCCAGCGGATTCAGCTTTGGCAGAATCTTATCCGATTACCGAAAGGGTCATAAACCTCCAGAACCTGCCCCCATCCCTGCTGGACAATATCCGGACGACCGTATCCGTACCGTTTGCCAAGTAGCTCATCACGAAGCATTTCGATATTTTGCATCGGAACAAATATCGTCGACCCTGGACTGGCATCACCATGATGTTCGGACAAGTGGAGCTGTAACCCGTTTCGATTGATCCCTAAATACAGCGGTAGATCCGCTTCGAATCGGTGCTCAAACTCGACGCTGAAGCCCAGAAAATCAATATAAAACTCGCGGGCCTTGGTTTCGTCAAATATTCGCAATATGGGAATTGCTTTGTCGAATGTTACAGCGGGTTGAGGATTTTCATCCGGAAGCATCGCTGATGCTACGTTCCAGTCCTTATAGCCCAGTTGCTGTGCCACCAGTTCGAGTGCAACGGAGTGCGACACTTCCTGATTGCGCTTCTCCAACGAAGCACGCAGGCTCTTGGCCATCTGTTTGGCTTTCTGGATTGAAGACATTATTTCTCCTGGAGTCGAAGCATTTTGGTGCTCGCCTTGCCAAACCTCGACCATCAAGAGAGATACGATGTGGTTTGTAAAAATATGCTTTCACCTTTCCTTTACGGAGCGAGCGGCTGGCAGCATCGGCCAGCCCTGATAATACACAACCACTAATAAAGGCGAAAGTTTGTGCCAGCAGGCCGCGTAAAATCACGCAAGGTGGGTTAACCGGGCGCATACGGCATTCCTGAACGACCTGGGCTTTGAATGGTTTCGGATAAGAGCTTCGTTGGCGCATGGAAATCCTGGCGATAAGGGTGATCGCGTCCGCTTAAAAATACGAGGACACCATCGCCCTTAATGCTGGAGTTCGGAAGGTGAGTTCGCTGGACGCTTACGTCACGGCGACGATCTAAGAATTGAGTCTCAGCAACTGCGATATCGAAAGCTTTTGGAGTGGCCGCGCCTGGCGAGCGTCATGGACTTTCCGCAATTGATCGGATCGTTGGAGCGCACCCTTGAGGTAAGTTTCTTGCCGCATGCAGATATAGGCGCGCGCCTGCTAGAGCCTGAGGCGTTGGCCTCCAAACCGGAGCTACGCCAGTGGTTGGCTCCCTGCGCCAGTAACCTCGGTTGGAACTGGAAAGTGCAGTCGGTATAGAGGCGAATCGGCAATCGGCCACTCGCCTTGTTAGAAGGCCTCAAGCCTCGCCTGAATACCGGCGTCACTGGCCATAGCAATCATGATGTCGACGCGGTCGAGATCTACGATGAAGCCTACGTACTCGTCACCGCCGGTATTCAGGTGCAGATAGCGTTTGCCGAACCTGGTCAGCCACTCATCAAACTCGGCCAGCACCTGTACAACGGTCATCCCTTCGCGTAGCTCGTACGGATATGGTTCTTGGATGCCATAGGCCTTGGTCAGGTATGGGGCCAGATGTTCGAAACCATCGAATCCTTTCCAATCTATGGCGAGCAGGATGAGGTGCTCGAGTGATTGTCCTTTGTCAGGATCCAGCAAGCCTTCTGTCAGCGCGCTCGATGGCTCCTCTCCCTGGCCATAGGAACGTATGACTCGTCGAACCAGACGCGCCTGCTCCTTCTCAGGGAGAGGTGTCAGCAGGCTCTGAGTGAAAGCCTTGAGCTCATCGCGGTAAGGATGAAGATCTCGCATGATTGCGGCGTCACTCAATGGCGGCTCATCAGGAGGTTGTTGAGTGAAGCGGCCACCGAATAATCTATCCAGAATTCCCATATATCTCCCTTCCTTTGACTGAAGGCTTGCGCCCTGCCCCATCGATAATCAGCTCTTACCTAGGTTAGAGCATTGAGTGCTACAACAGTTGGCCGTGGCCTGGGGTACGGCTGTCGTGAACCAAGCCGCCAGCAGGCGTCTTGGCCCTTCGGGCTTCCATCCTCACGCGCTCGTATTTGCTTACGAACTACAGTGCCATCCGCGTTATTGGTTGCGCGGTAAGGGGGTACGGAAATGGGAATGGAGCCCTGATTCGACCGAAGGATACTCTCCGGTGACACCTCTATCTTCGCTAGTCGCTGAGCTACTAGGTCATACAATGACCCAGTTACAACGCTGCCCATACACGAGAAATATCTTCAACTGACGCCGTTCGGCCCTATCAGAACCTGACGCACCTTCTTCGCCAAATCGGTTGGTATGTACGGCTTGGAAATGACATCAAGATCTTTTCCACCGGCGTCTGTACGCTCCAGAGAGTTTTCGGAGTAGCCGGTAGTCAGTAATACTTTCAGACTGGGGTACAGCCGTTTTGCCTCACGGGCCAGCATTACCCCGTTCATACCACCCGGCATTATCAGGTCTGTGAACAGTAAGTCGAAATGGTCGGTCTTTAGAAGGCCCAGCGCCTCCTTGCCGTTGTAAGCCAACTCGCACGAGTAGCCATACTCTTCCAGCACCATCCTGGCTAGCTCGGCAACATCAGGTCGGTCTTCCACAATCAGGATCCGCTCATTTCCTAACTGATCATTAACGTGCTCTGCTGGGCCCAATGCATGGAGTTGGCTATCGTCAGCCGGGAAATACATGCGGATTGTTGTTCCGATGCCTTCTTCCGAATAAATGCGCGCAGTCCCACCGGATTGCTTTACGAAACCGTACACCATGGATAAGCCCAAGCCTGAGCCTTTACCTTCGTCCTTGGTGGTGAAAAATGGATCCATCACTCTATCAACAATCGCAGCGGGCATCCCAATACCGTTGTCGGTTATGGCGATGCTGACGTAGCGGCCCGGCATCAGGCCGTCATAAGAGGTTGATCCTAAATCTTGGATAGTTACGTTCTTCGTCTCAACCGTCAGCCTGCGCGCAGAACGAGAGTCCATCGCGTCTCGGGCATTGATGAAAATGTTCAGTAAGGCCACTTCGGTCTGCGTTGTATCGACGCGGCAGTTCCACAGATCTCCCTGCAACGCCAACCTAAGCTCGGTGTCGACAAGAGTACGTTCAGCCATTTCCTGGGAGGAGCCGACGATGTTGTTCAGGTTGACTACACGTCCCTGTAGTTTCTGTTTGCGAGAGAACGCCAGCAATTGCTGCGTCAAGGTTTTAGCCCTCTCAGCCGCATCACGGGCATTTGCCGCGCTGCGCAGAATACGTTGTTGATCGTAATTAGGCTTGTCGGCGGTGCGCTGAATCATGTCCAAGTAGCCGATCATGACTTGCAGCAGATTGTTGAAATCGTGCGCGATACCTCCTGTTAGCTGACCGAGAGCTTCCATCTTCTGCGCCTGCCGCAAACCATCCTCGGCGTCCCGGCGTCGGCTGACATCCAGTTGCGACGCGAAGAAATAGATCAGTTCGCCAGCTTCGTTATATACCGGGGAAATGAAAAGGGCGTTCCAGAAGGAGGATCCGTCCTTCTTGTAATTCACCAGCTCTACCGCCACTTCGGTTTCAGATTCAATGGCGTCCCGTACCTGCATTACAACAAGCGGATCTGTTTCCGGGCCCTGAAGGAAACGGCAATTATGACCAACAATGTCTTCTCGATCATAGCCAGTCATGTCGATAAAGGCGTTGTTCGCAAAAATGATCGGATTGTCTGGTCGTTTGGGATCCGTGACGATCATTGGCATGCGCGTAGTTTCAACTGCGGCAAAGAAGACGTTGTGATCTGAACCGCTAATATCGCCGGTTGAAGTGTTGCTGACGGGTGTCGAGCGGTTCGGCATAAAGATCCTTACTTGAGTTGGTACGCGGCCAGGGCGCGAGCGACATGAGTACGACCGGCTATCTAGGCTGAGGTGCAAGTTTTTTACAGATGGTATGCAACTGCTCAATTTCGAATGGTTTGATCAACCAGTGCACGTTGAGCGAATGCAGTTCTCTTGCTGCAGGATGAAACCCCGAGGCAACGACTATCGGCACCTCTGCATCAGCATCGCGCAGCCGTTTGGCCAGTTCGAGACCATCTATGTGGCCTGGCATCCGTAGATCGGTGATT
Source organism: Pseudomonas helleri (assembly GCF_045830615.1). Classification (NCBI taxonomy): domain Bacteria; kingdom Pseudomonadati; phylum Pseudomonadota; class Gammaproteobacteria; order Pseudomonadales; family Pseudomonadaceae; genus Pseudomonas; species Pseudomonas helleri. The sequence goes on from NZ_CP174501.1 coordinate 3,992,958, forward strand.
AGCAAGCGTGGTGGGTAACCGCTTTGCTGAATGAATTGCCAAGCGAGGTCAGCGCTTTCAAACGCACGCACACGTTAGCCGTACATTTCAAGCGCTTCAGTGATGAGCTCCAAGATCAGAGGCTCATCCTCCACAACCAGAATAGAGTCCATAGCATGAGGGTTCGTGAGAATTTTCAGTGGGACAATCGCTGCCGTCCAAAATTCCACTGAGCAGGAATCGCTCGTAGTTTTCAGCTGTCCTCAGGCGATGTACAGCAACGCAGCTGACCTGCAGTGTTCGGCTGCCTTTGCGCGGTAGGCGATGCGGTATTTGCTCCAGGGCTTCTTGGCGCTGGAGAGGAGATCGTAGTGTCTAGCTACTCAGCCATTTTCGCCAGACGCTTATGAATCTAGTGGAATCGAGGTAGGTATTTGCCATGCAGGTTTCTTGTCATCCTGGCTGTCGAAAATCTGCCGGGCCTTGCGGAAATCCTCAGCGTTTTCGACTACCCAAGTCCAGATAGGGGACATACGAACCAGCAGCCCCATACCCAGCGAGGTCAGCTCATACTCGACACGTGGCGGAACCTCACCGAACTCCCGCCGAAGTACCAGGCCATCCCGCTCCATCGAGCGTAGCGTCTTGGTCAACATCCGCTGAGTCACCCCAGTCATCTGCCTTTTTATTTCGGCATGACGCATGGTGCCGTACACCCCCAAGGCGTGCAGGATACCTAGCGACCAGCGGCTGCCTGCGTGAGCAAGCACTTCCCGCCTGACACCATCATCGTCCTCTCTTAGCGTTCTGCAGATTGTCTCTGCCTGGCTAAGAGCCTCCTCATCGGTCACTTCTTTGTCTGGTATCACAGGTGTGCCTTCTTACGAGCGTTGCCTAATCGTGCAAGCATTTGCTCATCTTACAGGCACGAGGTCTCAGGAGAAATCATGACCGAAGTCACCCCATTTCAATCCCAATTCATTCTGGTTTTAGGCGCCGGTGAGCTTGGGCTACCGGTTTTGCGAAATCTTGCGCGGGTAGCAAAACGCGCGCCCGGTTCCACAATCAGCGTCCTGCTTAGAGATTCAACCATCAACAGTGAGGTGCCCGAGAAAAAGATCGAAATCGATGAGCTTCGGGCTCTTGGCATCCAGATGGTGGCCGCAGACCTCGTGAATGACTCAATTGATCAGTTGGCTGAAGTCTTCGCACGTTTCGATACCGTAATAGGCTGTGCAGGCATGGTTGCAGGCCGGGAAACTCCGATGAAGCTGGCCACCGCTGCGCTCAAGTCCGGAGTGAAGCGCTACTTCCCATGGCAGTTTGGCGTCGACTTTGAAGTCATCGGTCGGGGCAGTCCCCAGGATCTGTTCGATGCTCAGCTAGATGTTCGTGAATTGCTTCGTGCACAGGACAAAACTGAATGGGTGATCATCTCTACTGGAATGTTTACCAGTTTCCTATTCGAGCCTGTATTCGGGGTGGTTGATTTCGAAAACGATACCGTGAACGCACTCGGCAGCCTTGAGACCAGCGTGACCCTTACGACTCCAGACGACATCGGCGCATTGACAGCGGAAATCGTTTTCTTCGAACCCCGCTTTCGCAATGAAATAGTTTATCTATCGGGAGACACTGTGACGTACGGAGAGGTCGCCAGCCTCCTTGAACGTGTGCTGGGCCGCCCGTTCAAACGAAACGTGTGGACTGTTCCATACTTGCTTGAGGAATTGGAGAAAGATCCAACGCATCACATCAAGAAGTATCGTGCTGTCTTTGCCCAGGGTAGAGGCGTGGCTTGGCCTAAATCGGGGACTTTCAACGCGCAGCAGTCGATTGAGGTCACGACTGCTGAGCAGTGGGCCCAGGCAAATCTGGCATCACGCACACCAGCGATTAATTGATGGGCGTCAGTCCTTCACTGACGGGCAGGATGACTCGCTCAAGAATACCGAGCGCTCGTGCCAATTCCAGATATTCGACTAGATCACTTGGCCGGACGGTTTCAGATAACCGTCCTCCAAAGTAGTCAAGCTTCGAAAAAAACCCGGCAGGCAAGCATCAAAGCAGACGCATCAGGGAGAGCTCGGTGGATCCTGGTTGTGGGCAGCAGACGATAAATGTCACTGGCAGCCTGCCGGCCCACGAACGATTCCAAAGGCTTCAACTGGAAGGTGGGCGCCAGCTCTGCTGCTTCGTAGAGGACATCGAGCCAAAAAGTATCTTGTGGCGAGTCGCTGCAGAGAATTTGACCTGAAAAAAGCTGGTTCATACGTCTCGCCACACCGACCGGCGCATCACCTTGCTCACGCAGTTGATCCTGACTGAGACCATGCATGTCCTGTGCATCGAAAGACCAGTGCGTCCAGTAACGAGCGGGCTTGATCAGCGAGCTGAAAGAGGTGTCACTCGACACGACAGCTACCTCAATGGGATAGCTGTCCGGTGCTATCCCTGAGGCCTCGAAATCGATAAAGAACGAAGGCCGTTCCATCCTGCTACTCCTGTTTTGAGGTTGCGATTCCAGCTACTCCTAGCCAGTTGCTCTAGCCGCTAGCAGGTTGTGCAGCACGGTGATTTTGCAGATGCTGCATCTCACGCTCCCATTCAGTCAGAAACTTCTCCCAGTCACATGCGTATGGCCCTTCAGGGAGTCGCGTTGATCCGATGGAGGCTTGTAAGAAGCGCTCTCTCCAGGGCTCGGGGATGCCTAGTTCCAAGACTATATCGATGCCGGAGGTGTGGCGTTCCACCGGGACAGAATGACGAGCTTCGTTGAGCTCGAGTGGCTGCTGGGTGGAGGCTGAGATGCCTCGTTCCTGCGCTTCAAGATCGTCAAGGATGGCTAAAACACCGATTGCCAATGAATCACCCGGATGCAGGCTGGCAAGCGCCCAGAGAGCCCTTCGTCTTGTTCTTTCAAGCTCGCTGAGCTCATCACTACTCAATGCAGACTCCTCTGAGTTGGTTCGAAGCTGAGGAGCGATAATGGCGTGCCGCCCCTGGCGGAAGGGCTGTCGTGAATCGAGCCACGGCAGGCCGCGTCTCGACCCTTTGGGCTGACATCCCGCACGCCTGCGCGCTCCGCTTGCTTGATGCTCGCATGGGACGTAGCTCCGACGTTGCGAATCTGGGATTCTTGCTGCGCTTTCTAGCGAGTGGGGCACGATGTTGCACGTACCCCTGCGTACCACCAGGTTGGCTACTTATGAAATTTACTGAAGCGACTCGAAAGTGTCGCAGGCTCGATGCTTTCCCAACCCTCTGGGTTCGCCGTTGCGCTGAGCATCACCTGAGCGCGCCAAAGAAAAAACAGCGCAGCCAAGCTGCCTTCCACTACCGCAAGCACAGTAGCGTTGGAAAACACGTCCGGGTTAGGCCCAAACAGGAGTCCCAGAGCGAACAAAGACGGAACCCACCCAATTACGAACATCGCGCAAAACGCGATAACTGCAAATCCTGTCATAGCGACAGGTACTTTGAATCGCTGGCTAGTATCAAATATTTGCTCACCGCGCTGGTTCAGACCGTAAAGCACTCCATGATTTTTCTCTTTTTTCTTACTCCGGTTGAAAATTCCATAGAGGGTCGCAGGTTCACCTGCTTCTAGCTCTTCGTAGAGCTTGTTGGAGACCTGGAGGTTCGGAATCACCGCGCCATCAATGCTAACCAGGATTTTGTGACCACCATTTATAAGGTTTACAGACCTTACATAGTCGACCTTTCCGGCGAATTTCACACAATCAAACTTCATTACTAACTATCCCTGCCATCGCGAAAAAAAGATCCCATTGATGCCAGGAAGCTGCTTGATGACGACTGCGGGCTGGCTGACGCGGCTCATGGACGTCGGCTCAATGGCGCATCTGATGAGCGTGGTGGTCGCCAGGACTCCTTTGCTATGCCAGTCCTCACATCACGCCACCGTAAACAAACGTCTGCCTGGCAAACAACATGTCACGATAATATCATTATGATCTGTTTATCGGAACACGCCAACCGTGGCTCTATCCTCAGTTTTGGGGGTATGGGTCATGCAACTGAAAGAGGCGCTAGCGGCGGCGTTGCGTGGAGCGCGTGCTCATCAGGGCTTGGACTACGAAGACCTCGCTGGTGCAACACACAGGACGTACGTTGGAATGCTCGAGCAGGGACGAGCGAATCCCACGCTCGAAAAGCTCAACGAGATTGCTGGCTATCTCGGGCTCGACTTATTGACGGTAGTCGCATTGACCGTAGCTGCTCAGGGAGATGAGCCCCCTTCAGAGCTAATGCAGCGTACGGCATTGAAGATCCGGGAGTTTGAAGTGACCGGAGGATGGGCGTTGGTGGTGGAGCAATTCAGTGACGGTAAGCTCATCAGGCGCTCGCAGGGGAAACCCAGGCAGCCCCTGAATTCGGACGCTATCCGGGCCCTGAAAGCACAAGGTCTGGACAGGAAAACAATTGCTGAAAAACTTGGCGTTGCCAGAAGTACAGTCCAAAAATATTGGAATACCTGAGCCGGCAGAACATCAGCGATCCTTGACCCACCCTGGCGCAACCATCCTACTCGACTAACCGTTTCTGCCTGTATTCGCTCATGCAGTTTCTGACACGGTTTTGAGTGGTTGCTCTAACTTCGCAGAGGTAAGGTCTGCCCTCAATCAAAGAAGAGAGCAGGTGTTTTGATGAAAAAAGTCTTAGGCGTAGCTTTGCTGCTAATTGTGGTTGATGCGCAGGCACAGACTGTGGAAGCGGAGATGACAAAGCTGAAGCAGCTTGCCGACAGCTGTATCGCTTCACTTTCCACTCAGAGCTGCGGCGCTACCAATGCCTGTGATGTGTTCAAGAGCTACAGCAGAGAGTTGATGCCGGATGGCCCTGCTGGCTATTACGAGTTGCATGGCCCGGATAAGTCAATGAACCCTCAAAATGGAAAGCTGGTTAGCGAGGCAGTGAAAGCCGCTTCCAAGGCTAATAAGGCTGGAGAAAAGTGCAACCCGACGTAGCTGCTTTTGGATCTCATGGGATTCAGGTAGCCGACAGCAGTCTAGCGCCAGGCAGCTATAAGCCGGTTCCGTCCGTTTACGTAAAGCCCAGGCGCTCGAGCGACTGCTGAAGACAATCTGAGCAAATCGCGGTTTATGGCGCGCCTTATCGGGTCGGCTGTCGTAACCCATGCCATGGCTGACGCCATTTCATGGCCCTTTGGGCTTACATCCTCGCGCCTTTGGCTTACTGGCCTATGCGCTCCGCATCATTCGATGATTTCTGGCGCGAAACGGTATGCGTCCGAGCAGATTAATCAGGACGGGTGAGCGAAAATATGGCGACCATTGGCCGCCATACGTCATCAATCTGGTGTGCGGTACAGACTACTGACACAAACTCCGCAAACCGAACGCCCCCTTTGAGCGCAACTGACCCTCGCTGCAGCTTCCTCCTGACAGGCAAAAGGCGGAACTGTCACCTTCCCATCTAGACCTTTGCTTCGTTCTCCCTTGTCCATTTTCTTGCAGATGGACTTGAGTGCAACCGTGCAAGTCTTGGGTTCGATGGTTTCGTTTAACTCTCCCTCGAACAAATGGTACTCATCAGAGTCCCCATTCTTAAGCAGTGTGTAGACCTTCATTACAACTCCAAAAATAGCAGGATGCCATCATGCTTAGTAGGGTTGTGGGGTTACACCTTCAAGCCTTTGAAATATTCGCTTACAGTCTTGATGCGATGTGTCCCTCTAGCTTCCACGGCGTACGCTTCCTAGTTCAGCGTTAAGCATCCCCGCTGCTATGCTGCTTTTCTTTTTCCGCCTGACTGAGGGGAGCATCATGGCCGGGTACTCGCTACCCGATATTTTCGACCAAAGCCCACTCGCCTGGGGGAAGGCTTAATGGAGTTGACCCTTCATATGGTAGCCCTCGGATGTGCGGGTGTAGGAGCTAGAGTCCGTGGTGCCCTGGAGGCAATCGGCGAGAACTCGGGCCACAAAGAACAGGGCTTGGCATATCTCAATAGGCTCCCATGATTAAGCCGCTCTTAGATTATGACCTCAAACGTGTTTCTCGCCGGCACTACATAACTGGCAAGGCCGCAATCAATTTTCCGTACCCAGGGTGCACCACTGGTGGATGGCATTTCCTTTCTTACTTCGACCGAGATTCGGTCGTTGCAAAGGTGTCGCTTGCAGGGATTCACTATCCAGACACCGATGCGTTTTTTGGCGACACGGGCATCACCGATGTGACCGAACAACTGAGGGAGCGTGGCTGGCTCGTCGAAGACAGAAGACTCTTCATGGCTGACCACTACAGAGCCGCAGCAGACATGGTAGTGAAATGGGCGATCAGTGATTCAAGGCACTGCAACGTGGAGGTCGCCGAATGGTTTTCTTCCCCTGAGGCGAGAAGTCGGCTGCTTGAGTTACTGGATCTTGGCAAGCCCAAGCTTTCGGAACTGGACAGGCTGCAAAAAGTGGAAGCTTGGCTAAGCTCGCAATAGGTGATGACGTCAGGTTGGTCAGGAGGACAGCCTGTAATACGTGCTGAATGAGAGCAATGGATATGCGCAAGAAGTCCCAATCATGGTTTGTCCCGCTTCTGATTCTTTTTGCCGTTCTGTGGGGAATGGGGAAGAAAGACGCCCCTCCTGCCCCGGTACAACCGAGCGTCCCGAGCACGCCAAATACGCTAACGTCAATTTCGCCAGCTCAGTTCTCTGCGCCGGCTCCCGCCTCTGCGACTGAGCACTTTGTAAGTGCTGATAATCTCAATGTCCGGGATCAACCAGGTGGCAAGGTCGTCTCGAAGCTGAAGCGAGGAGAAAAGGTTCAGATTTTCGAGACGAAGAATGATTGGGCACGCATCAGCACTGACGGTCAGTCTTCGAAATGGCTTTCGTCAAAAAGCCTGTGCAGCGGGCCGGGCTGCTATATCGTTTCGAAACGCAAATCAGTGACTCAGCCACTACAGCCTGCTCGCCAACAGCTACCTGCGTACGGCTCGTCCTGTCCTTGCTCATCAGGCAACGTGTGCATTGGGCCTCGAGGTGGTCGGTACTGCATAACGTCGGGAGGAAACAAACGCTACGGCGTTTGAGCCATTATTTGATGACGGTCTTCACGAAGATCAGTGATTTTGCAGACCCGTTGGCAGAGCGCCCAATAGATCATGCTGCAACGTCACGATAAATTTCCCTTCCGATCACGGGGTATTGGCGTTGGATCGGTACAACCGCCCCCATTACCGACCGATGGGCAGGATCAAGGGGCGGGAGGATGAGCGCAAGAGGCAGCTCTCTATTGGAGAGTCCTTCCTGCCTGAATCAGCCTGGATCAGCGGCGCAGTAGCCGGTTAAGTACCAGCAGGGCTACTGCACCAATCGCGATTGCAGCCACTGGTTTTTCTTTCGCGAATCTAGACACGCTATCAAGCGCATCGCCATAGGTTTGAGTCAGCTGGCCAGCAGCTTGGCGTCCCGCACCTTCGGCTTCAATCTTCGAATCACCCAGTAGTTTTCCCACTGCGCTTTGAGCTTTGCCGGCAACCTTCTCTACAACGCCTTCAACCTGTTCGCTTTTCATAATTTCAGTACCTTCGTGAGTGAGCAGCTCAGATTCAGCTGAGCTAGCGGCGATCTGCAGAGCTTTAGGGGGATGAACTTCAAAATAAGTTCAAAGTTGATAAGACCCTGGAACGAACCCATCTAGTAGATAGGACATTTGCGACTCTGCTATCTTGACCGTCGACCGCTACCTGCATGGAGGGGCATTGGATGAATTATTTGGCTCATCTGCACCTTGGGGGGGCAGTCTACTGACGAGCTCTTGGGTAGCCTGTACGGGGACTTTGTTAAAGGCCCACTCGCAGGGCGCTTTTCTCCTAAAACTGAGGCTGCGATTCAGCTGCATCGTACGATTGATGCATTCACTGACGCCCACCGGGTCGTCAAGCGAGCGCTGTCACGATTTCCCAGCGAGAAAAGGCGCTATGCGGGGATCGCTCTCGATATGTTTTTTGACCACTGCCTCGCGCGGGATTGGGAGCAATACTCTAACGTCCCGCTGGATGACTTCGCGCAGCATATTTACGGGATGCTGGAGGCAGAGCCTAACCTTCCTTCGTCACTGGCGCAGGTCGTGCCCTTGATGATCTCGGAGGACTGGCTGTGCGCTTACAGAGACATTGAAATGATTGGATATGGCCTGGGCGTAATCTCGAAGCGCCTCTCCAGACCAGAGGGCCTTGATGGCTTGTTCGAACATCTCGAAGGCAACTATGAGCTGCTGAGCGCAGACTTCAGCAATTTTTACCCAGCACTCCAAGATTTTGCGCGTGTGCCTGGGGACGCAAAAGTCACCTAATGAGGTTGGGGGGAGCAGCGAGCAGTCACTTCGAAGCTGCGCTCTGGCGACCGACATCGCTTGATGTTCTCGGCAGGAATGAACGCTCACAGCCGCGAACCTGTTGTGGCTGGCATTTCAGAGCGTTTCACGCATCAGGTAGCGCGGTGCTGCTCATTGCGAACGCTGTCTTATGAGGAGTGACTAATTTATGATGTCCGGATGACAAATTCGGATGCCGCATCATGAGTACACGTTCAGACCTTTTGACCAGCGCTGAAATCCTGTTGCGCACAAAGGGCTATGCGGCCTTCAGCTATGCCGATCTGGCAGAAGACATTGGTATCAAGAAGGCAAGCATTCACCACCATTTCCCTACCAAGGAAGGCATGGCGATTGCCATTGTCGAAAGCTACCTGTTTCGTTTCAGAAATCAGCTAGACGCTATCAATGACGAAAATACCTGCGTTGTCGACCGACTAAACGCCTTTGCCTTGATGTTCTCGAATAGCAGTGAAAATGGAATGCTTCCACTCTGCGGCGCCTTGGCCGCAGAGCTTTTAGCCTTGCCTGAAAGTCTACGGGCATTGACTAAGGATTTTTTTGAAATCCATCTCACTTGGCTCCAGGGGAACCTTGCTCATGGGCAAGCCATGGGTGAGTTCAAAGCCGATCTGGATGTTACTAAGGTGTCGAGGTTCATGCTGAACACTCTTGAGGGTGCAAGCTTTGTCTCGTGGGCCATGAACGATGATTATCAGAAGTCTTCTGGGTTTGATTTGATTCTGGCCGGGCTTTTAGTTCCTCAATCTAAGCATTGAGAGCCTTATTGTAAGGCTCTTCACCGGCGTGATTCCGCTGAACGTTTACCGCTCAGTATTAGACCGATGCCTCCCAGTACGGCAAGTGATGTGATCACTAAACGAGAGGTGAGGCTTTCGTTTAAAACTAGAGCTCCCGCCAGCGATGCTAATACAGGAACGCTCAGCTGGATGGAGGCCGCCTGGAATGAGGGAAGCGTACGCAAGGCTGCGTACCAAATCGCATAACCTACTCCCGAAGCAATCGCGCCTGAACCAATCGCACAAAGAGCACCTGTAAGATCGATGGACAGGTGACCGAGGAAAGGTGTTGAGGCCAAAAGCATGAAGGGAATGGCTCTCAGGAAATTCCACGCGCTTGAATTGAGCGGGTCATTCGAGTGCCTACCAATCAAGGAGTAGATGGCCCATGCGAACCCTGAAAGCGCCATTAGTGCAGCACTAGCCGGCGCAGGCGATGTCGCTCCTGGAAGCAGTAAGGCAACCAGCCCTCCTATGGCGAGTACGAGGCCCAGAATCGCCACTGCTTGCATCCTTTCGCCTTTGTAATACCCGTATCCCAGCATGGTGAGTTGCACTGCGCCGAACAGCAGGAGTGCGCCTGCTCCAGTTTCCAAATGTACGTACGCGTACGAAAAAGCGAAAGCGTAGACAAATAATGTGAAGGCACCAAGCCAAGTTCCAGAGCGCCGGGCGCGAACACCTTTAATTGCTACAATCACCCAGAGCATGATAGCTCCGCTTAATAACCGGATCAGTGTAAAAGATGTAGGATCTATTTCAGTGTGACGAAGTGCAACTCGGCATAGTAGCGAGTTGGCTGCAAAGGCTAGCATGGCCAGAATGGTAAGGGTGATTACTTTGCTGGGCCCATTGAAAGAAAACTGCTTAATTGTTGGCACCAGACGCTCCTAACTGGACGAATACGGTATTACCTGCCTTGCAGCACAGTCCGATTGAAACTGTGCTAAATGCACTTTTCAAGAAATATCAGCTACTACTGATTACGCAACTTGTTAAATTGCGCAAAGCCATTCTCAAGATCCGCGATAAGGTCGTATGGATCCTCAAGGCCAATGTGGAGTCGGATCAAATGACCATCAATTTCCCAGCGTGTAGCACTTCTGACAGGCTTTGGATCTGCCATCATTGCCAGGCTTTCAAAGCCACCCCAAGAGTAACCAATTGAAAACAGCGATAGACTGTCCAAGATAGCGTCAGCAGCTAACTGCGAAGAAGGCGTTGTGGTAAACGACAGCAAACCAGATGCCCCTTTAAAATCTCGCTTCCACAATTCGTGTTGGGGATGGGACTCCAATGCCGGATAATAGACCCCGGTTACTTCCTCTCGGCTCTCCAACCACTTGGCTACTATTGTTGCATTTCTATAGTGTCGCTCCAGTCGCACATCCAGCGTCCTCAATCCCCGAAGAGCTAGTGTCACATCGTCAGGGCTAGCAAATAAACCCATGCTGAAATGGTATTTCTTAAGACTCTCCCAAGCACGCTTGGATGCGGACACGGTGCCAAGAACTGCGTCTGAATGGCCAACAATGTACTTGGTTGCTGCCATTATTGACAGGTCTACACCAAGCTCTAACGCTTGGCAGTAAAGCGGCGTGCCCCATGTATTATCTGCAATGACAAGAATGTCATTATCATGAGCAACTTTGGCTATTGCGGGGATATCCTGTATTTCTAATGTCAGTGAGCCTGGCGATTCAAGGTAGATGGCTCTGGTGTTGGATCGAAGGAGATCACTGATGCCTGCCCCTATAGTGGGATCGTAAAACGACACTTCGATCCCCATACGCTCACCCACCTGCTTACAGAAGGCTCTGATAGGCGCATACACGTTGTCAGCGATCAAAACATGATCACCCATCCCCACTACTGAAAGTATGGCAGTTGTACAAGCAGAGAGCCCTGAAGGGCATAGAACAGTGCCTTCTGCCCCTTCCAAAAGCTGGATGGCCTGGGTGAGGGCCTCGGTAGAAGGATTGTTCCAGCGTCCGTAGGCATATTTCTGACGCCCTTCACGCATCGATTCACATGTGGGAAACGCGACGGTCGAGCCTCGGTAGACAGGTGTATTCACAAAACCGTGATGCTGCTCCGGATCAATTGACGCGTGGGCCAAAAGGGTTGATGCATTCTTGTAGGTATTCATACGAGCTTCCGGATGACCACGCTTGTAGGTGAGTGTCGGCTGAGATTCATATCGCCTCCTTCGCATACTAATCTACATTTTTTAAATGTCTATCATTAGGTAGGCTTTTAGCGCCTTTCGACTAAGCTCATCCTCGGCAGCGCTTCGGCGATGGGTTGGTGGGCACGCGGTGATGTGGAGCATGCTTCTGCGGATTGAGCAGGTTGATTCGTGATGAACGTAGCCCACACGGCGGAACTAGATATGAACTCGGGTGTTCCTGACTCGATGTCAGGGAATGAGGGAGCGGAGGATCAATCTGAAATTAACGATGGGGTGGCTAGAGGAAGACAGGGCTTTGCCTGGAGCGCCGTGAGCATTTACACGTGATTCGATACCAGTCCAATAAGGCGTTGCTGGTCACGCAATCCCGAACGCAGATCTGCTGTCGCTTTTAGTCTGATGGTCGGTCTATGGTGGCAGTGAGTTACGCTCGCAGCACGAAACCGGTTAGGCGACCAGAAGCCAAGATTACATTTCGATTTTCAGAGCTACTAGGGGCAAGCTCAATGCCCGGTAGCTTCCAAGGACTTCACAAGCCTTTGTCCGTGGGAGGTGACGTGATCTGCCGCTAAGCGCTCAGCCAAGATGCTGTCACCAGACACAATTGCGTCTACCAAAGCCCTGTGTTCTGGGTAGATCGACTCTGCACTCTCCACCATCCTGTTGGTATGGAGGATGTAGAGCAACACTGTATCAATGATCAGCGCATACTGCTCTAGAAGCCGTCGATGCCCGGCAATCGACACGATAAGCTTGTGCACCGCCAGATCTGCCCCAGCAATCCCGCGCCAGTCTTCGGCTCCAATTGCGATCTCAAGGGTATTGAGCGCTGTCAGCAAGGTGGTCTTGCCCACCTCATCGATAGTTTCCGCAGCAAGCCTGGCAGCCAGACCTTCGAGGCAGCTCCGCAGGGTATACAGCTCGCGTGCGTCTTGAGAGGAAAGCGAAAACACCTCCCACCCCGTGTAAGCGTGCTGAACCACCAATCCTTCCCCGCTTAACCGGTGCAAGGCCGCACGTATCGTCGAGCGAGATAGACCGATCTGCGTCGCCAAACCGATCTCGGTCAGGCGAGAGCCAAGAGGAAGCTGCCCAGAAATTATGGCATCCCGGATGCAGTCTGCTGCTTTGCGGTCGAGGCTACGGCGGTCGATATTTTCGCCGGAAATGGAGTGGGCATTTTTCTGATTCATGCCACGATAGTGGCAACCGAGCTGGTAGCTGTCAACAGTTAACAATTAGCTTCGTTAGCCTCCGACCCGCTGGAAAAGAGGGGCTTCGAGAGGGTGTTGACGAGCCAAAGCTTTCGGCCTAGGATCGATCTCGTCGATTGTTAACAATTAACTGTTGGACGATATGGCCTTGGAGAACAATAAGAATGCGTATTGAACAGATCGAAACTATTGCTTGTGACGCAGGTTGGCGGAATTACCATTACCTCAAGATCGTTGCTGACGATGGGACTGTAGGGTGGGCCGAATACGACGAAGCATTCGGGCCCGCTGGCCTCACTGGCGTGATCGAAAAAATTGCACCCAGACTTATAGGGCAGTCAGTTTTGGGTCATGAAGCGGTGATTGGCCCACTTGCTGCGACCTTGAGACCAGCTCCCCACGGACTGGCGGCAGAAGCTCTCGGGGCTTTCGAGAATGCGCTTCTTGATCTCAAAGGGAAGGCGCTAGGAGTACCGTGCTATGAGCTCCTGGGCGGAAAGCACAGAGATAGCATTCCCGTGTACTGGTCGCATTGCGCTACCTGGCGCATCAACCATCCAAAATTTTACAGTCCGGTCATCACCGATCTGGGTGGGGTTACGCAGGCTGGCGTGGACGCACGCGAGCTTGGAGTCCCGGCGGTTAAAACAAATTTGTTTGTCCATGATGAGCGCGGTATTCGGCAGTGGATGCCAGGATTCGCGGCTCCGTACGAGCCTTCCCTGAACTTGGATAAGAAGCTGGTCACGAGTGTGCGCTCCCACCTTGATGCATTGATAGCAGGTGCGGGCCCAGACACAGAGCTCCTGATCGACTTGAACTTCAACTTCAAAACTGAAGGGTTCGTGAAGATCATCAAAGCGCTGCGTGACTATGATTTTTTTTGGATAGAACTGGACAGTTATAATCCCCAGGCTCTCGCATACATACGCTCGCAAAGCCACGCACCAATCGCTGCCTGCGAAACGCTGTTCGGCATACGTCAGTTCCTACCGTATCTACAAGCTCAAGCCGTTGACGTTGCGATCATTGATGCAGTTTGGAATGGAGTGTGGCAATCCATGAAAATTGCGCATGTGGCAGATGCACTAGACGTAAATATCGCGCCTCATAACTTTTATAGCCATCAAGCAACAATGATGAACGTGCACTTCGCGGCTGCGGTTCCGAACCTCAGGATCATGGAACACGATATTGATCGCCTGGCGTGGGACAAGGATCTTTTTAGTTATATACCCGAAATACAAAATGGCGCAATGGTTGTGCCTGATACTCCAGGTTGGGGATGTGATCCAATCGAAGACATGATGCGAGCCCGCCCTGCTAGAGCTTTTAAAGGATACCTAGGTTTGTAACAGCTACTTAAAAGCGAGGGGGATCACTCCTCGCAAACAAACTAACGGGAGAATAAAAATGATAACCTCTCAATTTATAGCGGCAAGAATCTACAAGCCTGCTAACCCAAAACTGTACTGCTCTTCGATGCCTTTCGGTTCTGGTGGGCATCATCATGAATAAATCAAATACTGTGAGCGGCCAAGAGGCAGGTGGCGCGGATGTCTGTGTGCTGGCGCCTGATATCTACAGAAAAATCACGATTCGCCTAATTCCTTTCCTTTTTATATGCTATGTCTTCGCCTATCTTGATCGTGTGAATATCGGATTTGCGGCCATTCATATAAAACAGGATTTGGATTTTTCAGACGCTGTATACGGGTTGGGTGCTGGAATTTTCTTCCTAGGCTATTTTTTGTTCGAAATACCTAGCAATCTGATTCTGGAGAAAATTGGCGCCCGGCTTACGCTAATGCGCATCATGATTGTTTGGGGACTGATCTCGGGCAGCTTTGCGTTTATCCAGACACCAATGCAATTCTATATTGCACGATTTCTTCTAGGTGCGTTTGAGGCCGGGTTTTTCCCAGGAATCGTCCTTTACCTGACATTCTGGTATCCGTCTGCAATGAGAGGAAAAATCATTGCGATGTTTATGTCCGCAATCGCAGTTGCAGGAATAATCGGCGGGCCCGTTTCGGGTTGGCTGCTGGCCCACATGGATGGTGTGCTCGGCTACCGGGGCTGGCAGTGGATGTTCGTGATTGAGGCGATCCCGACTCTAATATTGGGTATCTCTGTATTCTTTGTGCTCTCGAATAGTCCTAACGAAGCCAGCTGGCTCAGTAACAGCGAGAAGAGCGTTGTTGTTGACGCCTTGGCGGAAGAGAACTCAAGTGATAAAGGGAAGACTCATCATTTTGGTGCAGCACTGAAGGATTATCGACTTTATATTCTCGGCGCTGTTTACTTCTCTATCTCGGCTAGCTTGTACATTATAAGCTTTTGGTTGCCATCTCTGATTCGAGAGCACGGAATTTCCGACGCAGTAAATATAGGCCTGCTGACTGCAATACCCTATATCGTAGGTGTAATTGGAATGATCTTGATATGCAAACACTCTGACAAGAAACAGGAGCGCCGTTGGCATTTGGCTGTTTGTATGTTCGGTGGTTGCATCGGGCTTTTAATGGTTGCGTGGTTCGGCCAAAGCTTGGTGGTTTCTTTGGGCGCGATCACGCTAGCAGCTACGTGCATACTGACTGCGATGCCCGTTTTCTGGACAATTCCAACCTCCTACATGTCCGGTTCTGCGGCAGCAGGTGGAATCGCCGCAATCAATTCCATTGGCTTGCTGGGCGGTTTCACCAGTCCAGCTGTGATCGGTTGGATCAAGATCACTACCGGATCCATAAACTACGGCCTATGCATTTTCTCAGCTGTACTTGCATGCGGAGCTGTTCTTTTGTTGAAGGGCATACCTGCAGCACTGATACCGCGTAAAGACTTTCAAGCTACTGTAGGTAGCCATTTGCACGCGGGGCAGATCCACTGAAATCGTGCAGTGCCAAGTCAGCGGATGGCTTGGCACTGCACGGCTCGGCTCGGCTCGGCTCGGCTCGGCTCGGGCAAGAATAGAGCACATCCCTGTCAGCATTTTCTAATCGTATTTCCCTTTCAAACAGCCGCTCAGCGGATGTGGAACAGTTGATTCCTCCCACGCTATCTCTCTGATTCTTGACCAGTAATTGCCCTATCCCATTGATTAACCTGGATTTACTCGCGGGGGAGAGGCCTCGATGCGCACTCCAATATGCGGGTCTCTACAGCTACCCGCTTAACAATTTTGCTAAACTCCTTGCAAGCAAACCATCTAGTTGGTAGGGTTGTTTGGTCAACGATTCATTCAAGCGACCTTACGTAACCTAGAGGATTTACCAAATGACTAACAACCTGAACGGTATTGACGTAGCTGCCCTGCAACAGTTTGCTCAAGGTGTTGCTGAGGATGCGAACAAGCGCCATGCCAGCTTCAACGTTAAGACCGCGTGGAAAGGCCAGACCCGCTCCGTGGCCAAAGTAAGTCGCTACAGCCTCGCCGGTGAAATTTACTCGCGTGATTTCGAAATCGTTGCAGACGAGCCAAATGAATTGCTGGGTGAAAACACTGCGCCTAACCCTCAGGAGCTGCTGATGGCTGCTCTCAACGCCTGCATGTCGGTCGGCTATGCCGCCAATGCCGCGATGATGGGCATCAAAATTCACAGCCTGGAGATCGAGACTGACGGCACCCTCGACCTGCGCGGCTTCCTGGGCATCGACGAAAGCGTTAACCCTGGCTACGACGAAGTGAGTGTTGTCATTCGCCTGCACACCGACGCCTCGCGTGAGCGTGTAGAAGAGCTGCACAACCTGGTGCTTAAGACTTCGGTCAACTACGCAAACTTCTCCAGAGCCATTCGCATGGTGCCAACCCTCGAAGTGCGCGAGGGCTGATCCCAAGCCTGGTCACATCCGAGCACTGGCGTGCACCGGCAGTCTGCTTGCCGGTGCCACCCTCAATGAAATCTGGATAAACGGCGCCTGCAATGAACGATTTTTTTAATGGCAAAAAACTGTTGGTCGTCGGCGGCACGAGTGGCATGGGCCTGGAAACAGCTCGCCAGTTCTTGAAGTCAGGCGGCAGCGTGGTTCTCACCGGCAGCAAACAGGATAAAGCCGACGCTGTGCGTGCCGAGCTGAGTCCGCTAGGGAACGTATCCGTGATCGTTGCCAACCTCATGACGGAGGAAGGGATGAATCATGTACGCAACGAGATCAATGCCAACCATAGCGACATTGGTTTCATGGTGAACTCTGCAGGCATCTTCATTCCGAAGCCTTTCATCGAGCACGATGAGGCTGACTACGACATGTACCTGGATCTGAACCGCGCTACATTCTTCATCACTCAGGCTGTGGTCAAGAACATGCTCGCTGCCAAGCGCGAAGGCTCCATTGTCAACGTTGGTTCCATTGGTGCCCAAGCCGCACTGGCCGGTTCTCCAGCGACTGCTTATTCGATGGCCAAGGCGGGTCTGCATGCCGTTACCCGAAACCTGGCAATTGAATTGGCTCACTCAGGTATCCGCGTCAACGCCGTTTCACCTGGCATTGTTCACACCTCGATCTATGAAGGCTTCATGGACAAGGATGCGATCCCGGATGCGATGAAGTCGCTGAATGATTTCCACCCGTTGGGTCGAGTGGGTGTTCCCGAGGACGTCGCCAACACCATCCTCTTTTTGCTCTCCGACAAAACTTCCTGGGTCACCGGTGCTATCTGGGATGTTGATGCTGGGGTGATGGCGGTACGCGCCTAGTACCGTAGCGAGCACTGCGTGTAGCGCCTCCGAGCGAGGCGCTTTTCCAGTGCACTGCTTCGGTGGAAAGGATGCTGGCTGTAGGAGTTCTAAATGTCTATCACGACAAAAGCTGCGCTGATGAGTTATGCGGAAACCCAAATGCGTTCTAAGGGTTATTCAGCATTTAGTTACGCTGATCTCGCCGCGAAGATCGGTATCAAAAAAGCCAGTATTCACCATCACTTTCCTACCAAGGAGTGCCTGGGCGCGGAGCTGATCAACGACTACATCGCTCGGTTCAATGAGACTTTGCTCTCAATCGAGAGCATGCATTCCGAGCCACTGCAGCGCTTACAGGCTTTTTCCCGACTTTTTGTGATCAGCGCGAATGAGGGACTGCTGCCGTTATGCGGCGCATTGGCGGCAGAAATGGCTGCTTTGCCTCTGTCGCTCCAAGGGCTCACCAGGGATTTCTTCAATTCGCAGCTCGCCTGGCTTCAAAGCACCCTCGAGGACGCCGTCCGGCAGCACAACTGGTCACTGGGGACAACCGCTGAAAACTTCGCCTTCATGCTGCTGAGCATGTTGGAGGGAGCCAGCCTCATTGATTGGACACTCGGTCGATCAACCGACCCTTTGGCTGGTTTTAACCATTTGCTTGAAATGGCGGCAATTCAGTCTTCATTTCTTCGTGCAGGATAAATCATGAAAACTCCTTCGAAAAAATACGTTGTCGATATCTGGTCTGATTATGTGTGTCCTTGGTGCTGGATTGCCAAGCGCCGCTTTGAGAAAGCACTTGAAAGCTTCCCAGAGAAAGACGACGTACAGGTCAATGTTAGGGCCTATCGATTGGCTGCGAACCACACCCCAGAACCGATGATTCCGGCCTTGAAGCGTAAGCTCGGAAACGCAAACTCCGCTTTATCGATGATGAGTACCGTCAGTAAATATGGCGAGGCCGACGGGCTGGATTACCGCTTTGACACCATGATGTTTGGCGACACTGCAGATGCTCATGTGCTTGTAAAAGCTGTTGAAGACTCTGAGGTAAAAAAACGTCTTGTGGAAGCGCTGTACGAGCAGAGTACCAGCCACGGTAAGTCCCTTTTTGATCGCGCCAGCTTGGCGGCGATTGCTAAAGGCGCAGGTGTGTCGGACGAGTCCCTTCAACTGGCTTGGTCATCTGCAGAGCTGCGTGCTGAGATAAAAGCGGATGAACAGTTTGCCGCCCAATTGGGTTCCGGCGTACCGCTCTTCGTTTTCAACAATGAGTTTTCGGTGGCAGGTGCGCAGCCTGAAGCTGCGTTTCTTGAAGCACTGAACCACATGGTTGAGAGCATGAAAGTCGACGATAGCGCATTGACAGGTCAGGTCTGCGGGATCGATGGCTGCAAAATTTGATTGGCATCGAATGGCGGCACTCTCAAGGTGCCGCCTTGTCCTGACACGGAACGAGAGACCTAGATGATCCGTATCGTTGAGTTGAGTGCTCCCCAATTTGCTCGCTTCGTAGCCAAAGGCAGCAGTGTCGTAATGTTTTCAGCCTCTTGGTGCAAACCCTGTAAAGAAATGAGGCCGGTCTTTCTTGAACTCGAAGGAAAACTCCATTCGATAGCATCTTTTGGGAGGATTGATATCGCTGTGTCTCCGACGATTGCGCAGATGTACGGCATCCGCTCTGTGCCATCCTTGGCCGTGTTTAACGAAGGCCGGTTGTTGAAAGTCTTCGCAGGGTCTAAATCGGTCTCAGCCTTGAAGAAAGCGATCATCGCTGAGCTGGAAGACGCCAGCTAATGGGCGTCCTCCATGCTCATCAGTCTGGTCGCCTATGCACCTGGTGATGTCGAAGACTCGTTTTTACCTGGGCCAGCGTCCATTGGATGAGCGCGATCCTCATTGAAAATTTCTGTTAGCAATGCGTTGGCACGTTTGTAAGCGTCGTATCTGAAATCGGTATCACCCTCGGGTTGAGCCGCCATCTCCTCCAACATTTCCAGGTTCAAGCGACGGAACCGATCTGCACGCTCACGGGCTTCGTAGCGGCCTATCCCGAGTTGCTCCAAAGCCCTGCGCCCGAGGGACAGCGCGCTTTCAAAGGTTTCCCGCTCGACGTCTTCAATTCCCATCTGACGCAGCGTGATGATATGTCCCATATCACGAGCGCGCACCACCAGCTTCAGCGATGGAAAATGCTCTTGAGCCAGCTTGGTCAGTGCCAGATTATCTTCCTGATTGTCGATGGCATTGATAAGCACCACGGCTTGTGCGGCACCCGCAGCGTGCAGTAAATCGAGACGAGTGGCATCTCCGTAGAATACCTTCACCCCAAACTTGCGAAGTGTCTCGATATGGTCTGGGTCGTGATCCAAGACCACTACCTCGAAACCACAGGACATCAGCAGACGTCCCGCGATCTGACCAAATCTTCCGAAGCCTGCGATGATCACTCGAGGATTACTTTGGTCAATGGTGTCCGCTTCCTTGCTGCCCTGTTTGTTCGCTGACTCCAGGTGATTGAGCAAGAGGATCAACAAAGGCGTTACACACATGGACAGCGCCACTGCCAACGTCAGGCTTTTACCCCAAGGATCGACCAGGATGCCGGCGACTGTGGCGGCGCCAAATACAACAAAGGCAAACTCACTGCCTTGGCCAAGGAACACCGCCTGCCATGAACGCTGGTCATTTGGGACATTCAGCAAGCGACCCAAAAGCTTGATCACGAGTAGCTTGATCAGGATGAAGCCCAACGTCAGGGTGATGACTTTCAGAGGGGCGTCGATCAGCGTTCCGAAGTCAATCGACATACCTACGCCGATGAAGAACAAACCCAGCAACAGTCCTTTGAAAGGTTCGATATCGCTCTCCAGGGCATGACGATATTCAGAGCTGGCCAACAGCACGCCGGCTAGGAACGCGCCCATGGCCATGGATAAGCCCGCCTCTTCCAACAAGAGGCCGAACCCGAACACCAGGAACAGTGCGACAGCACTAAAGATTTCTCTCAGGCCTGAGCGCGCTACGAAGCGGAGGACGGGGCGGGAGACGTATTGACCCAAGAGAACGACCGCGACAATTGCACCGACGATTTTGGCGATAGACAAGGCCAGCGCTGCCCCTGAGGGCGTACCACCATCTGCGGCCAGGAGCGGGATCATGGCCACCAGGGGAATCGCGGCGATGTCTTGGAAAAGTAACACCGCAAAGCTGCTACGACCTACAGCGGTGGAGTTCATGTTTCGCTCGCTCATGGCCTGCATGGCGATAGCAGTCGACGACAGGCTCAACGTCAGGCCGACCAACAATGCAGCCGTCCAGTTCAAGCCTAGGGCTGCGCAAAATATTGCGATGGCAACACCGCACGCCAACATCTGTAAAGCTCCGCCCCCGAAGACCATACGGCGCATGGCCCAAAGACGCTTGGGGTCGAGTTCCAGGCCAATGATGAACAGCATCAAGACCACGCCAATTTCGGCGAAGTGCAGGATGGACTCGACGTCAGTCACGAGCTTCAAGCCCCAGGGGCCGATCACGCAGCCAGCTATCAGGTAGCCCAAAACAGGCCCCAATCCTAACCGGACGGCAATCGGGACTATCAAGGCAGCCGAGCCCAGGTAGATGAGCATTTCAATCAGGCTGTGAGTTTCCATTCAGTCTTCCTTCCATGAGGCCAGGCGCTCGCCGTAACGACGAATTTGCTTAAGTAGTGCTGTTTGATCTGCTCTATATGCGCCATGAATTGCTACAGGACTTAACCAGTTCATCGCGCAGTAATTCGCGGTCGCCTGAAGGGGTTGGGACAACACCGCGAAGCCTGGGTGGTCGCCTCCTTCAAAATGATCGTGCTCTCCGCCCGTAGTTACGGCCCACAGCAGACTCTTGTTTTTCAAAGCAGTAGCGCCCGCACCGTAGGCCCAGCCTTGCGTGAAGACCTTATCGATCCACAGCTTTAAAAGTGGCGGGTAGCTATACCAATATAATGGGTGTTGGAGAACCAACAGGTCTGCTTGCTCCACGGCCTTTTGCTCGGCTTCAACGTCGATATTGAAATCGGGGTAAAGGTTGTACAGGGAGCGGATTACAACATCAGAATTAATCGCTGCGAACCTGAGCATCAACTCATTTACGTTGGATTTCTCAGGGTAAGGATGGGCGTAAATGATCAGAATCACGGCGTGACCCCCCACAAACCGGGCGTTCTTCTAGAACGGAAAAAGCCCCCTGACCATTGAGCGTAGATGCACTCAGCAATCAGGGAGCTAGTAGTTAAGCGATGAAGCCTTATTGACCTGCTTGCAGCTTCAAAACATCCTGTGCAGTGACGGGGTTGCCAGCGATCCCCCAGTCTCCGCTCTTAACCTCTTCGAAAATGACCCAGGTCAGGGCACGCATGTTTTCGCCTTCCACCGACACCATAGCATCGGTTACCTTGCGAATGACCTCTGCTTTTTGCTCGTCGGTAAAAACGCCTTCGATGCCTTTGATAGTCACGAGTGGCATGGTGTTCTCCTAAGGTCTTGAATGGGAATATCAGGCTTTGGCAGCTGAGTATTCCGGGTAGTCGGTGTAACCCTTATCAATCGAATCGCTAACCCCGTAGTAGGTCGCGCGATCACCCTCGGCCAGCGGCCAATCGTTCTGCATGCGCTCTACCAAATCCGGGTTGGCGATGTAGGCAGTGCCGAAAGCGATCAGATCGAGTTCGCCTTTGGCCAGCTCAGACTCTGCGATCTCTTTGGTGAAGCCGCCAGCAGCCATCAGGGTGCCTTTGTAAGCTTCACGGAACGCAGCGCCGAAACCTGGTGGTGTTTGCGCGGCCAGGATGGTCGGCTGGTAGTTCAGGTGAACAAATGCCAGCTCTCGTTCGTTGAGGGCAGCCGCCATGCTCATCCAGGTTTCTTCTTCGCCTTCGTACACACCGAAATCGTACAGTCGACCGAACGGAGAGAAACGCACGCCAATTTTCGATCCGCCGATTTCAGCAGCAATCGCGTCAATCGTTTCTAATAGGAAGCGCTGGCGATTGGCGATGGAGCCACCGTACTGATCAGTACGAGTGTTCAAGGCGCTGCTCAGGAATTGGTCGAACAGGAAGCCGTTGGCTGCCATGATTTCGATACCGTCAAAACCGGCATCCATCGCCATCCGTGCAGACTTAACGAAGTCCGCGATGACGCGTTTCACTTCTTCGGTTTCTAGGGCACGTGGAGCGCTCGGTTGAACAGGGCCCGCCTTGGTAGGTTCGATCCAGGCGTACACTGTGGTATCCACCGCAGGCACCGTGCCGGAGGAGACAGGCACCATGCCGTGTATCGAGACGTGGGACATACGGCCAACGTGCCACAGCTGTGCAAAAATCTTCCCGCCTTTGGCGTGCACCGCGTCAGTCACGTTGCGCCAACCTGATAGGTGCACATCTTCGTAAATGCCAGGGGTATACAGATAGCCACGAGCCTCATCGGAGATAGGCAGGCCTTCGGTTATCAGCAAGCCAGCAGAAGCACGTTGCGCGTAATACAGCGCGTTCGATTCATTTGGGATGTTGTTCAACGTTCGGGTGCGGGTCATGGGCGCCATGACAACGCGGTTTTTTAGCGGGATACCCGCCAAATCGTAAGGGGTGAACAGCTTATTCATGATTGCTCTCGAAATCGTCTAAGAGGAAGTCGGCGTAACGCTTAGGACTTATCGAAAGCGTCGAGTACATGAGTGCTGTAGACCAGAGCGGCACCAGCGTTCATGTTGATGGCTACGCCCAGTGCTTCGGCCACTTCTTCGCTGGTAACACCGAGCTTTTTAGCTTCCGCTGCGTGGAATGCAATACAGCCATCGCATCGGGTTGTCACAGCTACTGCGAGGGAGATCAGTTCGCGAGTTTTCGCATCCAAGTGATTAGTCTTGCTGCCGGCAGCACCAAGAGCAGCCATGCCCTTCATGGTTTCAGGGGAAAGGCCGTTCAGCTCTACCAGACGAGTGCTGATGTCTTTGCGGGTTTGCTTCCAATCTTGCATGGGGCTCTCACGTGGGCGTTCAACGCCCTGCAGGTTCATGGGTGATTTCTGAATCTGCATATAATCTACCATCTAGTTGGTAGGCTTGCAACAGGTCATTAGCAATCATGTCACTCAACAGGATTTTAGTGATAGTTTAGATGGGGATTTTTCTAAGCGTGGGCGGTAGGCCTTTCCAGTAAGTTTGACTGCCTATAGGTAGCCTTTCTTAGGGTAGGATTCTTATTTTGAAAAGGCAGTGCACCTGCTCGAATGGATGCACGTGCCGAATGCTCCGGGGGGTAAAGCTTGCCGTATCAAGGTTGAGGTTCTTTACACGGAGCTGGGCACAACCATGCAGAGGTGCGTATCGTCCAAGACGATACGGCGAGAAAAACGTTTACACCCAGCTGCTGCCATTGCGACAGAGCTGAGTGCATAAAAACTGCCTTAAACCGATCAGCCTCCGACCGGGGTGCGCATGGTTACAAACTCTTCAGCGGATGTAGGATGCACGGCGATGGTCTCGTCGAAAATGCGTTTGGTCGCCCCCGACTTCAGCGCAATCGCTAACCCCTGCACAAGCTCCCCGGCTTCAGGGCCTACCATGTGGCAGCCCAAGACCTTGTCGGTCTTAGCATCCACAACGAGCTTCATCAACGTGCGCTCCTGGCACTCGGTCAACGACAGTTTCATAGGTCGGAAGCGAGTTTCAAAGATTACTACCTCGTGCCCTGCCTCCCGTGCCTCATCCTCGGTCAACCCCACGGTTCCGATATTAGGTTGGCTGAAGACTGCCGTCGGGATCATCTGGTAGTCAACCGGACGATATTGCTCAGGCTTGAACAAGCGACGTGCCACTGCCATACCTTCGGCCAGTGCGACCGGCGTGAGCTGAACTTTCCCTATCACGTCTCCTAAAGCTAGGATTGACGGCTCAGCAGTTTGATATAGCTCATCGACCTCAACAAAACCTCTTTCGTCTAAGTTTACACCCGTATTTTCCAAGCCCAGGTTGTCGAGCATCGGGCGTCTACCCGTAGCGAAGAGGACACAATCTGTCTCAAGCTGCCGACCATCCTTTAGGGTTACTTTCAGGCTGCCGTCAGGTTGCTTGTCGATACGCACAATGTCGGAATTGAATTGCAGATCCATCCCACGCTTGGCCAACTCTTCCTGCAAATGCTTGCGTACAGTACCGTCGAAGCCGCGCAGGAACAGATCACCGCGATACATCAGCGTGGTGCTGGCACCTAAGCCATGGAAGATCCCGGCAAACTCAACGGCAATGTACCCGCCACCGACTACAAGAACGCGCCTGGGCAGATCTTTGAGAAAGAATGCTTGGTTGGAGCTGATCGCGTACTCGTGACCTGGGATTTCGGGGATCTTCGGCCAGCCACCTGTAGTAATCAGGATGTTATTAGCTGTGAAGCGTTCGCCATTGACCTCGACGGTATGCGGATCAACGATTTTCGCGTGTCCCTCATGGAGGGTGACGCCGCTGCTGACCAGCAGATCGCGATAGATATTGTTCAGACGATTGATCTCACGATCTTTGTTGGCGATCAGCGTCGCCCAATCAAATTTCGCCTCACCAGGAGTCCAGCCAAAGCCCTGCGACTGCTCGAAGTCTTCGGCGAAATGTGCGCCGTAAACCAGTAGCTTTTTCGGCACGCAACCAACGTTCACACACGTACCGCCCAAGTAACGACTTTCGGCAACTGCCACCTTCGCGCCAAATCCGGCAGAAAAGCGAGCAGCACGCACGCCACCAGAACCTGCGCCGATTACATATAGATCAAAGTCGTAAGACATAGATAATCTCCGAATGGGTTGGCACCATTTCACGGCCTGTATGACAAGTGGTGTTGGCTGATTTAAAAAGAAACTAATTTAATGATTAACACTGCGCTACTATTTCCATAGGTCGGCTATTAACGCTACAGTAAGCGAGACGACTACAATCGACACAAAAATATTTGGCCAAAGGTTGCTGTCATCACTGCCCTGCTGGCGGTGCGCGAACTCACTGTCACAACAAAACGGTTGTTTTTTCTCTCTTTCCCTGGCTGCTTTTAGAGCCAATACTGAGCAATACCGCATAGAATTAACCTCTATAGGATTTAAGGTGATGAAATACGTCTTACAAGTATCTCGAACTCCAAGCTGTAATGCATGACGCTACATAGCTTGCGTCTTTGCTGTTGGTAAGGAGGTGGTCTGCTGAGTCCAATGAGATGAAACTTTTCGGATGCTTAGCCTTGAGATAGATCTTCTGTGCTTGTTCTATCGATACAACGTTGTCTACTGGTGAGTGGAAAATAAGCAATGCGCGCTGCAGGTTGGCGATGTTTTGATCCTGTTGCTGCGATTCGATGTCATCAAGGAACTGCTTCTTTATCGTGAACTCTCGTCCTGCGAGCGTAACTTTGAATTCACCAATATCTCTAATCGCGTCCACGTCTCTCCTGAATTGCTTCATTACATGGGCAGCTTCTGCGGGGGCCCCAATGGTGACAACTCCCTTTGCTTCCGGGATGTGCTTAGCCGCAGAGATAACCGCCGCACCGCCCAGACTATGACCAATTAATATGGAAGGAGCCTGGTGCGTTGTACGCAAGAAATCAGCCGCCGCGAGTAGGTCGGCTACATTGGATGAAAAGTTGCTATTCGAGAAGTCACCATCACTACCACCTAGGCCAGTAAAGTCGAAGCGAAGCACTGCCACATTATTGTCTACCAGAGCTTTGGAAATCCTCGCTGCGGCTTTGATATCCTTTCCGCACGTAAAGCAATGGGCAAATAAAGCGTATGCGCTAGGCGCATCGGGGGCTTCAAGCAGGCCAGATAGACTGATGCCTTGGGGGTTTTGGAACGTGATCTTTTGCTTTTTCATATGGAGTCTTCCTTAGCACGTAGGCCTTCGGTCTCAGGCTGAACCGCCGCATGACGAATGCGTCCGAAGCGTAAAAGGCTTTGACCATCAGTAAAGGCCGCCTTGTGAAAGGCTACCATTCAGTTGGTAGGGTATCAATGCGGCAGTCTAGATTTCCAGTCTCCTCCGGTCGGAGTAGGAGCTTCTGAAAGTTTTGAAAAGAATGTGCAGGGGGGGTAGCCGTAAAGCGTCACGCTGATTCGCGCGCCCTGTTTTGACAGGTGCGCCTGAAGCCAGTATCAGTTTTACGTAGGGCGGGATCGCAATCGCGGAGAGAAGATCTCTGCCGTACTACACCGCGAAACGCGGGGGTCTGAGGTTTCGCTAGCAGGTACTCACTGTTGTGAGACCACCTGTTCCTTTGGGCGATGTAGGTCACTCGATGGAACTCACCGCCTCGCGACACGTGGCTGGTAATGGGCGGTTACCACCTGCCTCGTGGCGAAATCATGAATTCACCACGAAATCAGCAGCGCTGATACCGAGCTGGGATCATGACAAATGTAATGGTCGGAATAGTGACCACATATGAGATATGCGATCAGTTCGCAGCAATCAATTTTGAGCATGCCACAGTCGTCGAACGGTGGTTCTGGGCATTCCTAGCTGCGCGCTGATTTCAGTTTGCGAAAGCCCTGCGCGTTTCAGCTCCTGTACCTGTCTCAGCTTTCCTTCCACCGCCGCTGTTTGAGGAGGGGTGAGCGTTTGAGGCTCATGTGGCAGAAACTCGTCCAATACACCGAGCTGGTGCAATTCGGCCAGGACTTCGTCTAGGGCGGCGCGTGCTGTTTTACCTTCATCCGCCGCAGCCACAAGCGTCAGAAACGACAAAGGCCGAAGGCCAAGAGCCTGAGCTAGATCTGCACTGAGATCGACGCTGGCTGAGACCGACGAGGCTTCCAGCCGACTGATGTGACCTTGATCAGCTTTATCCTGAAAATCAGCCTGCGATAAACCACGCCTCACTCTCAGCCACTGCAACGTCGCCGCGTAAGCCTTGCGCAATGACATCAGACCATTCCCTCCCAAAAAGAGGACGGTATGCCGGGTTTGATTGAGGCCAAACAAATGTATATAGTCATGGCGATGGCCTTTTAGCCATAATCGCTGGCTGATTAGCGCCCGGAGGATGCTCCATTTCTCTCCGCTGTTTTTAGGAGTTGCAATTTATGGGTAATTCTTCAGACCCTGGACTGCTTCGGGAGGGGGAGATTTCCTCTTTCGGAACACAACTACCCAGAGCCGAAATCGAGGCATTGGTTGAGGATCGCTTCGGTCGAAAGCCGTATTGCCTAGTCGAGGATTGGCTCATTTTTCACGTCGACGAATCTCCCGAGTCGCTCGCGAAGGTACGAGCAACAGGCCTGCAACCGATGTTCATGTACGCACATTGCGTGATCCAAGACCAACAAGGCCGATTTCCACCAGGAGGATGGGTGCGCTCGACTCTGTGCAAGTCTTTCGACGGTGTTTGCCTGTTTGAGACGCGGAACACCGTTTACGTGCTGGTAGGCGAAGGGCGCGAGATGAGGGCCTCGCTGAAGACAATATTTGGCTTATGTTAATCGCAGGTGCGCTAGGCGGGCCTGCATCACAAGAGATACATAATGTTCCGTATTTGCATGCAAGACCAAGCCGGGCCGGTAGGGATGTTTGGCGACGGCTTGGCTCACTTTCACGCGGTCTCACGATCTCTCGCGACGCATTGGTATCACGTCAGTCTCAAGCGCCGACTTGAAGGAAGATTTGTGGCCTTTGAGGAGATGGTCAGCGATGAGCCCCGCCTTGTGGAGCTTCTCATTGCTCAGGATGAGAGCTTGGTTGTCCAGGACGTCCAAGTCGTAACACCTGACTGGATGAACAAAGGTTCGGGCTGGAAGATGGAGCAATTGACGTCTTTGTCGATGGGACTCAACCAAGTAGAGGTGCCGATCTGCGTTCTTCATGTCGAGAGCGGTGATGTGTACGTCAATACTCACCAGCGTGATCTCGACGTTGGCTCACTGACTGGGTTGAAAGAGCTGTATCGGCGTAGTGCTGTGGTCAATGGTGCGCATTGCACCTCTGGGGCCGCGTAGTCATGGCAGAGATCAACACCGTTGCGGTCGACCTGCACGTAAAGCGTTACTCGGACTTTGACCTCCTTCGCATCGCAAAGGCTGTCAGCCACGATTACGAAGGGTTGATCACTGCTTACCTGGTCAATGTGCATATCCATGCGTGCAGTGCTGTTGGCGTTGTATTTGGCCATCTTCTCGCGATAGCAGATCCGCGATTCTCGGATGGTCGACTACTCCGGACTTCGGACATCCAGAGCGTCAAAAAGGAGGGAAGATTTTGGGTGATCACCACGGTCAATTCCTCGTACGTGATTGCGACCTTCAGGCGTGATGTGGGGCGGCGAAGCTTGCGTGAATTCCTGCGCATTGCGGGGGATCGGTACATCCCAACGCCTCGTCGAGTTCAATAGCCGTTGCGCTGCTTTTTTGAGCTTGTCCCGCTTCGGGGGCGACTGTCGTGAACCCATCCCGGATAACGCCGGGCTTTGGCCTAGGCTGGCGTCCATCTTAAGCCATCGCCTGTGCACACTGCTTCATCTTGACCGCCTGAATGATGCCTAGTCTTCATCCCTGACGAACCTTGGACACTATGAATCAGAACACTGAAGCTCTGCCCGAGATCGACATCAAAGAGTTCAGAGAACGCTTCCCCCAGATTTTCTCTGACCCTGCCGTCGACGAGATCTACTGCGACCCCGGCTGGAAGAATCTCCTGATTGCGGTATGCGAAGTTCTTCAGGACTACCTAAGGCGACACCCTGAGGTCACTCCAGTCACCGTCGCGCAGATCAAATCCAAGTTTGGGGAGCTGCGTTTTTTCTACGATGGTGGGGACGCTTTCTGCAGGGGAGCAGTAGACGTAGCGATCCAGCTATCTGCGAAGACCTGTTCGCATTGTGGTGCACCTGGCAAGCAAGTCGGCAGAGCATGGATCAGCACTCTGTGCTCGACCCATGATGGGAGTGATCAGTCGCACACTGGTCGCTGACAGGTTTGCCTCCGATCCCTTCCGCGCTTAGATGCGATTTGATAGGAGTCGGAGGACAGGCATTTATACTTGTGCGACATTTATGTCAAATTAGCGACAAAATAAAATGCTCGCCCTTGAATCCGTTTTTCAAAAACGGAGATGTATATTTTGAGTTCAAAAGAAAAGCAGCGGTGCCTGAGCCTCTTCATTTTTTCTTTGAGAATCTGGTTGTTCTTCTGATCGCTTTTTTTGGTGTGGGCTCTTCGATCTGAAGGATTTTTTAAGCAGATCTTCAAGCCCATAACATCGTTTCGGGTTGCCCTTCCGACCTCTGCATCCTACTCGCCATTTGGGGCCGCAGGCCCCGGCTCGTTTTTGCCCCCAAAAGCCAAGTATTTAACCCTACTTTTTTGTGTAGTTATTCGAGGTTTGGTGTGAATAGAGATCGAAAAATCCAGCGAATAAGCAAGAGGCATAATTCCGTCTAGCCCGCTCAGGTTCCATCTGGCGTTCCTCGGCACTCGGACGCGAACATACCGGCGATAATCCTGGCATCGAGCAAAGCGTGATGAGGCAGCTCTTTTCCTTCGTGGGTAGGAGCCAGCTTCGTCGCGTCGGTAGGAAAATTCCGAACATTTCTAGGCCAGCGTCCAGACTCATAGACCAAGTCGCAAAAAAGCTCCCAGTCGAATTGCGGGGCGTCTGTGACGATTTCGACCTCGTTTTTGAAAGACGTCAGAAACCCCAGTATTGCGCTCCTCGCCTCCAAGGTCGGCAGCGAGTAGTTACCACCCCATAACTGCGGAAGCACGATCTCCTTCACAAAGTCACTGCAGTCACCGGCCTGCCACGTGTCCTGCAATTCAACGTAGAATTCGCGCCCATCCTCAGCCACAAGTGCCAGCGATATCAGCTTCGCTGCAGATGAGAGCTGGGTGAACTCGCAATCGAGAAAAAGCCTATGCATTCAGAACCCAGTAATGACTAGAAGTCGCTTGGATATAGCGCAGGAGCGTCTGCTTTGGGATATGGCTCTCGACCATTTGGGCTCAGAAGGGCTGCTCCTGCTAGTCGTAGAAATGTGGAGCAGCGCCGTTCCTCCAGCAAAGCCAGTAGTTGAGCACCTGTCCACGAAACAGGTGAGCCAGGATGTCCTGAATATACTGAAAATTGCCCAAGAGCGAGTCGGAGCTTTTGTACCGGGCCGAGGCCCAGCTCTAGGTATCGTAACGCTGTACGCTCGTCATGCGAGTGATCTCGCGGACGGGCTCATTACGCGACTGCCGAAAGAGCTGCTATCGCGAGCATGGAGAGGCTCCTGTCTCGAAATCGACCTGGGCATTTGATGTCCATCTTTACTCAATAGGGCGTTGTGGCATAGCCACCCTACTAGAATTCATTAAGCAGATTTTCGCTCCATCGAGAGGTTTTATGAACGCGGATCTAACCGAAGAAGAAATGCGTCGTGCATTGTTCGGTACGGCTGAACCTGAGAGACAGGTGCCTGCTGCTCCAGTTCGAGACCCTGTGCCAGAGGTCGTGTTTAACAGGCCGGTAGCAGCTCCCTTAGCCAACAAGAAAGTGGCGAAAGCATTCACGCCAAGGCTTAGGGTCACGCTACGAGTCGGGAACGAGTTTGAGGGGAAAACGTACGAGCTGATTCACGAGGCTGATACGCTGAGCTCGTTGCTCGCTGAGCAGGAAGCAGTGAAAGCGGCCCGGAAAAAGTACAAATATTTAGAGGTGGTCTCGGCCAAATCCATGTGACGCACTTTCATGAGTCACGGTTTTAACCCGTCAGAGAGTCCGCCTCTAGAACCGAGTGACGTTCAAATTGTAAGAGGAAAGCAAATCGAGAACTCTGTCCCCACAGCTAGATTCCGCGCTTTCAAATCACCCCGGAGGTCGTTTACAAAAGACTGAATCAACCTGCTGCCAAGCCGACCTTTGCTGGACACAAACACGCCATTCGGCAGGCCTTTTCCATCATCGGCAACGGACAGCACTGCGGCGTCACGGTAGCGTCGCAAAGTCACCGCTATCGTGCCCTCATGGTCTTCGCCAGTGAACGCGTGCTTCATCGCATTCAGCACAAGTTCAACCATGAGTAGGCCAAGCGAGGTGCATTTCTCTGGAGGTAATAATATACCGTCATCTTTCGCAACCACCAGATTCACTTTTTCGGCAGAGACAAACGCCTGGGAGATGGCGCCGGCTAGGTCTGCTAAGAAACTCGAAGCATCGAGATCAACCTGCAGGTTTTGAGTGACGGCGAAGAGCTTCTGGTGAACCATAGACATTGAGCGAATTCGCTCCAAGGCCTCCGATGCGATGGCCTTGGCATCCGGATCACTGATAGAGCGGATTTTCACAGAGAGAACACCCTCCAGCACATGGAACGTATTCATCACTCGATGGCTCACTTCGCGCGTGGCCATTTCACTTCGGCACAGAGCCTCCAAAGTCATCTGTAATGTGTTGTCAGCGACTGATCGCTCGATCAGCATCCCGGCGGTGTTAGCTAGGAACTCGATTGCCTCAAGCTCGACGGGTGTAGGTATTTCCGGCGTCCGATGATAGATCGCGTACGTACCGATAACTTTGCCCTGGGCGTCAGTCAATGGCTTCGACCAGCATGCGGCGATGCCATGCTGATTTGCTAATTGGAGCAGTGGAGCCCATAGCTGATCGCTCGCCACATCACCCACAATCACCATTTCGCCGGTGTAGGCTGCCGTGCCACAGGAAGGTGAATGCGGCCCGATCTGAAATCCCTCAATCGCCGCAATGTAGCTGGCATCCAGTCCCGATGAAGCCCCGTAACGGAGGGTTTTACCGCCTTCGTCGACCAAAAACACTGCTGATCTACCGCCCAGGTGGTTGCTTCCGACCCCTGCTATGAAGGTTAGAAGGTCATCCAGATTAGAGCGTGACATTGCCATCTGAAGTACACGCCGCTGAGCGGTCAAGAGTTCAAGCCAAGGGGACGGCTGAGATTGGTTGTTCACTACTGGTTCGATAACGGCCTCCGGGCGCAACCTGCCAAGCACAACGCTTCCACGTATGGCGGCGGCGCTCGAATCGACCAGGTGACGCCATCAGGATTTAAGTAAAAAGGACTGGTGGAGAGATGCCGTCCTAAATCAGCACTTTTCCGCAGCAAATCATCCAAGCCATAAGATAGTTCACCGGATA
Source organism: Pseudomonas helleri (assembly GCF_045830615.1). Lineage (NCBI taxonomy): Bacteria > Pseudomonadati > Pseudomonadota > Gammaproteobacteria > Pseudomonadales > Pseudomonadaceae > Pseudomonas > Pseudomonas helleri. The sequence goes on from NZ_CP174501.1 coordinate 4,025,339, forward strand.
TAGATTATCACCTACCAGCTCGCGCTGTATGGATGAACAGGTTTAGGGCTCCTGCTCGTTACGCCGCGATGGCCGGTCTAATCCGTGTCAAAGGGGTAAATGCTGTGTCCCTCAAACGTAAGCGGAGCGCGCCGGCTCGCGACGGGCCAGAGGCTTGAGGATGGAAGCCCGTTAGGGCCGAAACCCGGCGCAGCAGGGGTTTCGTTCACGACAGCCGTGCCCCGACAGGGGTCAAGCACAAACATACTTAATCAGTGATGACCAAGCACAATGATGCGGGAGGTCACGCTAGAGAGCGACAACGGATTTGAGTGGAAGACCTAAGATTTGAGGCATAAGAGCGACACGTTGATTGTGCTTGCTGCAAAGTTAGGTGTAAGTGATATCCGTTAAGCCGATGCAGCGAAAATCAACTGATGAAGGTGTGATGGCTTTTAGCATCTACTCCAGCTAAATTCAGAGCTTCAACTATCAAGGACGACCATGAAAAATTTGATCGCAGTTATGGCCATTTGTCTGGCACTGGGCGGTTGCGCTACGTCGCACTTCACCGCAGGTAGAGACTTTCCCTCGGCCAGTGTGGCGAGCATCACTAAAGGCAAAACCACCACCTCTGAGTTGAAGTCGCTGCTTGGTGAGCCCTACGCCAAGAGCGCTGTCAGCGAAACTGACGAAAAGTGGATCTACACTTACACCAATGGCTCAGCACATGCCCAAAGCTACGTGGTCACCATGAAGGTGACGACCACGGGCACTCAGAAAACTCTCGACGTCCTGATCCGTAATGACGTAGTTATCAACTACACGTTCAGCGAAGGCCCTGCTCCGGGCACTACTACTGCGACGAACTGAGGTCGCCACCTTGCCATTGGGTGACCACCGCTCAGTAAGGTGTTGATGGAGCAAACTCATGGATAGAACGTATGCCTTCGTGGATGAGTCCGGGAATTCCGACCTTGATACTTCAAAGGGTGGAAGCTCGGGCTTCTTCGTCGTGTGCTCCATTCTAGTGGCAGAGAAAGACCTCGAAGCGGCTTACGCCCAAGCTGAAGCACTCCGCAAGCGTCATTTCCAAACAGGCGAGATCAAATCCAGCAATCTGAAGCCCAAGGATTCAGATCGCCGTGGCCGGATCCTCAACGAGCTAGCCGAGCTGCCATTCAAGCTCTATTTCACCGTCGTTGATAAGTCCCGAATCCACAAAGATGGCGGCCTCCGTATCAAGACCTCGTTCATAAAATATGTGAACGGGTTGCTCTATGAACGCTTGTTCCGCGCATACCCTGACCTCCAGATGATCGTAGACGAGCATGGTGGTCAGGAATTTCAGGACAGCCTAAAAAGCTACGTTGCAGCACGGTTCGTCGACGACTTATTTGGCGATAAGGATGCCTTCCAGACGATGGCCAGCAAGGACAACGTTTTGGTTCAGGTTGCAGATTTCTTTGCTGGCTCAGTGGCGCAGATTTACGAGAAGAAAGCCTCGGAAGAAGCAGTTCTTGCCTACAAAAAAATGCTGCGCAGTCTGACTCTGGGAATGCTGGAGTGGCCATCGAAATACCAGCCTCTCCTGCCGCCGCCGGCTGATGAATTTGGGTACGCAGACTACCAGGTACACCAAGAAGCCCTCCGCCAGGCTGACCTTTTTAGCGAACGGGTTGGTGAGCACCCTGATGAGGATGAGCGCCTACAGCTAAGCATTTTGCGGTTCTTGAGATTCCAGAGCGAATTTGTCACCAAAGACTACGTGCCAACCGCAGAAATAGTCGCCCACCTAAAAGATAGCGGCTTCGGAGATATCAATGACCAGAGGATCCGCTCCAGCGGCATCGCCAAACTTCGCGATTCAGACGTGATCATCACAAGCGCGGCCAAAGGCTACAAAATTCCTCAGACACGGGCTGACATCAATGAGTTTCTGGAAAGGGCGTCAGGCATAGTCGTCCCTCTGCTAGAGCGTGTCAAAAAGGCACGAGAGGTTTATCGGCTGAGCAGTCGGGGGGAATACGACATCGTCACGGCAGGCAACCTGACTGAGCTAGCCAAGCTGCTCGGTGCGCTCGAGGCTTTTGCAGATGACTGACTGTGCACTCATGCCGACGCTTAGTCGGCTGAGCTGCAAGATATTCTCGATTTCGAGAGCCGCTGAAACCAAACACGGCTCTAACTGGTACAGAGTATTCCCTAATGAAAATATTGATGTACCCTAATTAAATTTTCAAACCACACCGTTAATTATGAGTCAAATGGATATAACATGCCAATCACTGATCTTAAAGGAAAAGACGGCTTTGAAGTCGATGACTATTTTTCAAAGAAATCGCTGGAGGGTCTAGAGGTTTCAGAACTAGCGTATCTCCACTTGAACATGATAACTGCAAAAAAGCGCCTATCAAATACAGCAGTATCTTCCAGTCTGTACGATTTGATGGAGACGGCCAATGCATCCTTCAATAATTCGAGAACCAGGATATACACACCACTTCTTTCATGTTTTTCAATATTGGATCAAATTGGTGGAGCATATAGCAGCCATTTAAGCACTTCTGACTTCCAAGCAGGAGTTAAATTTGCTCTAGCCACTTTTGGGAATTTCACTAAAGAAGAAATAGAAAAGATATATTCGCTTAGAAATGGTCTGTATCACGACGGAAGCCTTGTAAACATTAGCAAGCATGGGAGCGCCAAGGTTGTTTTCCGTTTGTCAGCCGAGTCATCAGATAAAACCATCACTCCTTCAGAGATTGAGTGGGACGGAATTTATCACGACGACCTGACCAAATACGTCACAAAAATAAATACAAAAATGTTCAGAGATGACGTTTATGAAATTATCAAAAGGTGCACGACTGAACTTCTCGACGGAGCACTAATTATGAAAATAAGTGACCCTAGAGAGTTTTTCTATAAGTTCTTATTTACCGCCCCTCTCTGACACTGCCTACACCAGAGCTCTGGTGAGTTACTCGGATCCACACTAGGCTGCGGAGATATAAGCCTTTAATTGCCGAGAATTAAGGGGCGTCGTCCAAGGGCATGTTGCTTTCACCTTTGGCCGACGGGTTGGATGGACGCCCGCAAGGGCCAAAATCCGCCTCCTCTGGGGTTTGGTTCACGACAGCCGTACCTAGCCAGGCGGCAAGCCCGAAAACTGAAGTAATGTGAACCACCATCGACTACGAGACAGGATGGTCGCCAAAAGCTTCATGTAGCAGGTTCTGCATCATCATCGAAGCAGGGCCTTCAAGAAAGTGCTCTTGGCTGCTGACATCGAAGCGCACAGGGTTGACGTGTACGACAGTTGCCCCCAGTCCCAACGCTCGTAGTGGGAGCTCCGCAGCTGGGTAAACAATCCCTGACGTACCAATCGACAGAAATACATCACACCTTTCTGCAGCAGCGAGCCCTAAGCTCCAAGCGCCTTCCGGCATCATCTCACCAAACCAAACGACTCCAGGTCGAACATGCCCATCACATGCAGTGCATCGTGGCGGCTCAATTCGACCCCCACCTTCAGGCTGAGCTTCGGACGTGAGGGGCAACATATAATGCAGCCCACAATCGATGCACCTAGGCGAGTGCAGGCTGCCATGCAGATGGATCACATCCTGGCTGCCCGCCCGCTCATGCAGGTCATCAACATTTTGTGTCACCACGGTCAGCTTGGGCACATGCCTGGCCAGTTCGGCGATAGCGAGATGGGCTCCATTTGGATGGGCCTGTAGAACCTTATGCCGGCGCCATTCATACCATCCCCAACACAGTGATGGATCAGCTCGGAATGCGTCGCTAGTAGCGAGCTGTGCAGGATCAAACCGCTCCCAGAGTCCTGTCAAAGCGTCCCTGAATGTCGGGATACCACTCTCTGCTGAAGCACCCGCCCCGGTGAAGACTACGACGTGCTGAGCGTTACGCAATTGCTCAGCTAGGGAGCGGGTGATCATAAGCATTCCTTTGGGCCGTATCTCATCTGGGTGCCGTCATTATGGTCTGGGGCTAAGCTTGCCTGTCTCGCGCCATCATAAAGTCAGCGAAGGCATTCGCTGGGTTGTGCCCACCTTCATCACCAGCCCTTCCAAGTGCTTCTGGAGTGACGTCTGTCGTCGGCCAAACACAGCCGCTCACGAAATCATGCAGAAAGCCTACCCTACTTCACCTGCGTTTCCTTCAACAACCAGTGCGCAAATGCCTGGATTGGTCTTTGGCTAAGCTCAAGATTTTGGGGCAACACAAGGCAAAAGGTCTTGGCTACATTCTCCTTCTGGGGCCATGGCGCCACCAACTTGCCTTGCGACAGCTCTGTTTCCACGTATATGCGCGGTACGAGTGCCACACCGAGGCCAGCTAGTGCTGCCTCAATCAACATCGCATGCAAGTCGTAGCGTGCGCCCATCGCTGGGTTACTCAGGACAATTCCTGTTTCCTCGGCATAGCGCTGCCACGCATCCGGGTTCTGTCGTCGGTGTAATCGCGGCAATGAGTTTAGCGCCGTTCCCTGCTTTCCCTGCTTCAGTAGGGCAGGATGACAAACCGGAATTAACACTTCGCTCAACAGGCGGTGGGTGTGCATGCCTGTCCAGGCCGGATGCTCAAAATGGATGGCTGCATCAAAACCACTTCCGGCGAGTACGAATGGTTCAATGCGTTCCGAGAGGTGTACACAGATATTTGGGTGTTGCTGGTGAAAGCTCGGCAAACGAGGGATTAGCCAGCGCAAAGCAAAGGTAGGGCTGACGGCGATATCAAGGCTTGCGCTGTTTACAGGCTGGCCTTTCAAATACTGGGTATCTCTATCCAAGCGGTCGAGTAGTTCGCGCACTTGGGATGAATAGCGTTCACCGTTAGGCAGAAGCCGCACGCGGTTGCCCACGCGCTCAAAGAGGGTGACACCCAGAAAGGCTTCAAGGCGGCCTATCTGTCGACTGATTGCGCCCTCGGTCAAGGCCAGCTCATCAGCAGCACGGGCGAAGCTGCCATGGCGGGCAGCTGATTCAAAGGCCACCAATGCAGTGTTACTGGGCAGTGCTCGACGCATGGTTTTTTCTCTTATCAATACAACAGCTTGATTTTTAGTCACTGAAGGGTGTCAAAATGTCGTTTTCTTGGTCGCTACCGTGCCACTAGCATGACGGAACATCAACTCATGTGGTGGCTTTATGATTTACACAGTCGAATGCAACTACACTGATCCTTCCAGCGAAGCCGAGTGGAATGATTTTTACAGCTTTGAAAAACTGCCCGCTCTGATATCGGTAGTGGGATTCAGCTCTTCACAGCGCTTCAAGGCCTTGAGCGGAAATTGCCCGGCCTACTTGGCCTTGCATTCAGTCGAAGCGCCTGTCGTATTGCAGAGTGACGAGTACCGCCAAAAGGGAGGTGGCAATTTTTCCCGCTGGCAGTCGCACATTACTGACTGGAGACGTAATCTCTACGGCGGGCAAGACCGAGCATTTGCCTTAGGGTCGGACGAGTTCCTGCTGGTAAGTGAGCAAGGCCCTGATGTACTCATCGAGTTAGGCCTTACGCCTGTAGCGCTGCACGCCGTTGCGTTGGATAAGACTCCTAAGCAGCGCTGGTTGGCCAAACTAGATTGTGTTCAAGCGGGGGCTAGAGATCTGCAGGGGCTGTATGTATATCGTGCAATGGCAGAGCAGTTACAGTCATGAGTAATGCGAACATACCTTGCCCGCGACTCCCCAGTCAGCACGTAGGCGAATTTTCGATTACCGCTATCAGCGACGGCTATCTGGACGCCAGTCTGGATTTTCTGGCTAACATCACACCTCCGGAGGCAGCCCACATTCAGTCAGCCGCCGGAATTAGCAATCCTGCGTCGATCCACATCAATTGCTATCTGATACGTGGTCGTGGCCGAACAATTCTAATAGACGCAGGTGCTGGGGGCTTAAATCAATGGGGCGGCGAATTGGAGGCAAATCTTGCACTGGCGGGCGTGCAACCCGCTGACATAGACACAATTCTGCTTACTCATGCTCATCCCGATCATATCGGCGGCTTGTTGACCGCCTCCGGAGAAATGGCCTTCGCCAATGCTGAGTTGGTTGTGCACCAGCGGGAGTTGGCATTCTGGAAGGACGATGGACACCTTGGTCAGGCCAGCGAACGCGCACGTGGAAACTTTCTTTTTGCACGAAGGATGTTTGAGCGATACCGGAATAATCTGCGCCCATTCACGTCGAATGACGTTCTGCCTGGCATCAGTGCGATGCCACTACCTGGGCATACCGTCGGGCATTGCGGCTACCGACTAGATTCCGTGGCAGGAAATCTGCTGATATGGGGCGATATTGTTCATTTTCCTCAGATTCAGATTGCGCGCCCTGACGTTACGATTGCATTCGACCACGACCCGATGCTATCAGCGGCCACGCGGACGAAGCTGCTGGACGTTGCGTGCTCCGACAACTTGATGGTCGCTGGGATGCATCTGGGGGCGCTCGGTTTTGCCCGTATCAAGCGTGTCGGGAACGACTACTCCATTGCGTATGAACCTTTGGCCGCTGGGAAACAGGAGTTATCCTGCTAGTAGGTGTGCCCGTCGCACCGGATGGGCGATGCAAATAAGTACCGATAATCGAAGGTACGCAAGGGGGGCACAAGGGACTCGCCCATCCGTGCTTCGCGTTAAGCGTAATCACGATAGCAACGCAAATTGGCAGTCGTTGTTTTCGTAACAACGCTTCGATCTGCTTTTGCGAATGGCAAAGTGTCCAGGCGCATGGCCACTTTTTCGACCCACAACGCTTAGTGAAACTGCTCATGATTTCGTACTCGCGAAGCATCGAGCGCAAGCGGAGCGCGCCGGCCCTCTGGGCCAAAGGCCTGATGATGGAAGCCCGCAGGGTCAAAACCTGGCGAAGCCAGGGTTTGGTTTACGACAGCCGCACCCCGATAGGGGGCTGGCCCAAAGCAGGGATATTCAGATCGCCGTCAACCTATCAGAGCAGGGAAACCGCCAATGGCCTCGCGAATGGAGCTCTGTACCATTTCCGACTATGGCCCTAGTGAACAGTGCTACTGGTTGTCCGTAATCCGACTGCGTATGCCAATGACGTGTTTGCTGAGTGGTGCCCCATCCTCTCGCTCATTTTGCGTATCAAATCAGCATACACGAGCGGAAGTTCTTGATGTGTATTTTGCTTAAGGAGTGCATCGTGGAAATTTCCTGTCTACGGTGGGCATAGCACCACAGCGTAGTCGGAAAGCGGCCATGCGCCCCCCCCCTCCTTCACTATGGTTCTGGCCAGCATCTATAACCTTTTGTCGGAAACGACCACCGACGCCTCGCCCTAAAAACCACTACGAGAGCCCGGACGATTTCCGTATACTTTAAGACAAGAAAGCGCTGAAAAAGCGCTAAATGTATACGATTCACAGCTACAAAAACGACAAAATCGCTCTGTAGAGCCCGACTGGCGTCGACTTCAAGAAAGTATACGAATCCTGGCTGGCTACTATGCCAGTAAGCTGAGTGGCCAGGCGGCTTGACCGCCTGACTAAAAACCCCCGTTAAGCCCTGGATACAGTTGGGTTTAGCGGGGGTTTTGTTTTTTGGGGTTGTCACGATGTAACGCTTCAACCCTGTAGTCGCTGACGAGGCACGAAGGCTGCGAGCTTCCAAGATCAAAAGATCGCGAGGCAAGCTCGCTCCTACAGAGGTTTCAGGCGGGCTGCAAACGCCAGCTCACCACATTCATCAGGTCGCAGCCATCACGCAGCAACAGCATGGCCGTGGTTGCCAGGTGTTTGAGGTCGACCGCGTCGGCCTGCTCTATCTCGCGGCAGGAAAAGGTTTCCATCAATTGGGTAACCGCCAGCACACGGGCCATGGCGTTGGCATGCAACACATCCAGCGGCGCGTTTCGGTCAATCAGTAAGGCGGGAATGGTGCAGTCGATCGCGGTTAACGGGATGTAGGGGGATGCAGTCATAAGTAAAGCTCCTAAATGTCAGATTTGAGCCAACCACTCTCGTCGCCAAACGAAAATAGGTGGCCACTGTGCGCGGGTTGGCGAACCGGTAACATTTAGGAAAACCCGGCAGACCCGAAGATCTCCCACGCACAGCTGCCATAAAGCAACGCAAGCAAAATACACGCTCCGCCGCATATAACAACCGCATGCCAGCTAAATGTTGCCCAAGTCGCCAAACCCGGTCGCCCAAACGGCGAGCAACGACTATAGGCGTCGCCCCCTTGGCCCGGCAATTGGCAAACCTGTGCGAAACATCCCGGAAAATCGTGAGCCACTTGACCCTGCCACCTCTGTAGGAGCGAGCTTGCCTCGCGATCTTTTAAAAAGATCAAAAGATCGCGAGGCAAGCTCGCTCCTACCGGGGGGTTACCTTTCTCCCCGCCTAAAACAGTGCACGCGCGCTTCAAAATAAAGCAAAATGCACACCATCCTTATAAAAATACAACTCGGTATGTGCACTTTGAACACCCTTCATTATTACTTCTGCCCGCTTTTATTCAGCATGTTGCCACCTAGTAAAATAGGCCCGGTAATTGCTTTGGCCCAGCCAGGCCACGGACCACGGCCAACCCACTAAAGGCGGAGAAAATCTCATGAGTTCACACGGTGAATTTGCGTTGAGCGAAGCACCCAGCACTGCTCGCAAGGGCCTGCTACCGATATCGATGGTGTTGTTCAGTTTTACCTTTTTCACCGGCACGATGTTCGCCGGCGGCAAGTTGGGCATGGCGTTCAATTTTGTCGACATGCTGTGGATTGCCGCTATCGGCAATGGCTTGCTGGCGCTGTATGCCGCCGCGCTGGCGCTGATCGCATCGCGCAGCGGGCTGAACACGGTGTTGATGGGGCGCTTTTGCTTTGGCGAGGCCGGCAGCCGTCTTTCGGACTTTATTTTGGGGTTCGCCGAACTGGGCTGGTACGCCTGGGGCGCGGCGACGGTGGCGATTGTGCTGGTCAAGATGCTCGGCCTGGCCGAGGGCTTTACCGTCCCGCTGATGATCGTGTTTGGCTTTGGCTTCAGCATCACCGCCATCATCGGCTTTAAAGGCCTGGATGTGCTGTCGCGTATTTCAGTGCCGTTGATGCTGGTGCTGATGATTGTCTCGATGGCCCTCGCCACCCAGCACGTCGGCGGCTTCAAGGCGCTGGCAGCGGTGATCCCGCATGAAACCATGACCTTCTCGGCCGCGATCACCATGGTCTTCGGCACCTTCGCCAGCGGCGCGACGCAAGCCACCAACTGGACGCGCCTGTCGCGTACCGGGCGGGTTGCAGTCATCGCCAGCGTGGTCAGTTTTCTGCTCGGCAACGGCCTGATGGTGGTCGCCGGTGCCTGGTGCGCCATCGTTTACCAACAGGCCGATATCGTTGAAGTGATGATGCTGCAAGGCTTGTCGTTCGCCGCGGTGATTATGCTGTGCCTTAATTTGTGGACCATTCAGGGCCCGACCATTTACAACGTGTCGGCCGCTGCCTGCCACTTGGTGCGCACTGAACGTCGCCGCACCATGACCCTGATTGCCGCCGCCATCGGCGTGGTGCTGGCCATCGGCGGCATGTACGAAATGCTGATTCCGTTTCTGGTGCTGCTCGGCTCGGTGATCCCGCCCATCGGCGGCGTGATCATGGCCGACTTCTGGTATCGCCATCACGGCAAGTACCCGCAACTGGCCTCGGTCAGCCTGCCGCGCTACAACCTGCGGGGCCTGGTGTCGTATGCCGTGGGCGCCATACTGGCCTACTCATCGCCCTGGATCGCGCCGCTGGTAGGCATTGCCGCTTCGGCCCTGTGCTACGTGTTGCTGCTTGAGATCGGCAAACACCGCACGCAGGAGGCGGTTTGAGCCTCACCGTTGAAGAAATTCTGGCGCTGCCCGGCCTTGAAGAAATGGCCATTCGGGCAGGCGCCCGTAACCTGCATCGCACCGTGCGCTGGTCGTACGTGGCCGAGAACGAAGGCATTGGCGAATGGGTGATGGGCGGCGAGTTGGTGTTTGTCACGGGGATCAACCACCCCCGCGATGAAGCCAACCTGCTGCGGCTGGTGCACGAAGGCGATGCCAGCGGCATCGCCGGGCTGGTGATTCTGACCGGCGAGGCGTTTATCCGGCGCATCCCCCAGGCCGTTGTAGAACTGGCCGAGCACTATGGCTTGCCGCTGATTGAGCAGCCGTACCTGCTGAAGATGGTCATCGTCACGCACCTGATCGGCACCGCGCTTGTGCAAATGGCCCAGGCCAAGCGCTCGCGCCATGACATTCTGGCGCAGTTGCTCAGCGGCGATTACCCGAGCCTCGCCACCGCCCGCCAACGTGCCGCGCATTTAAAGCTGCCGCTGGACAGCCCGCGACGCCTGGTAGCGTTGCGCCTGTCGGCGGTTGCTACGCTGTTTGACAGCCACGCCCCGGATGAAGCCGAGCGCTTGCTGCAACTGATTCGTCAGGCCGTCCAGGACCATCTCGACGCCTGGAGCCGTGCCCTGCCGGATGCGCTGCCAGTGGTGGTGCAAGGCGATCTGTTTATCTTGCTGCTGGCAGACCACGACAACGTTCGCGCCGACCTGGCCCGCCTCTCTCAGCAGTTGCAACCGGTGATCGGCGACCTGGCGCTATTCATGGGGCTGGCGAGCAAGGTCGACGCCTGTGAGCACTACCCTCAAGCCCTCAATCAGGCCCGTCAGGCGCTGGACGTTGCCGAGAACCTGCGCCCGGCCACCGGCCTGTGCGACTTCAACGAACTGGGGGTGCTGCGCTTGCTGCAGGCCATTGGCGATCGCTCGGTGATCGACCTGTTCGTCAAGCAAACCCTCGGGCGAATGATCGAGAGCCGCCGCAAACAGCCCAATAGTTTGATCGACACCCTGGACGCCCTGCTCCAGGAAAACGGCAACGCCCTCAAGGCCGCGCAACGTTTAAGCATCCACCGCAACACCCTGAACCAACGGATTCAACGTATCGAGCAGCTCAGCGGGCAATCGCTCGATGATCCACTTTTTAGAATGAACGCTTCGGTCGCCCTGCTGGTATGGCGCATGACCGAAGCCCAACGACAGGACCGACCATGAACATCATCAACGCCACCTTGCGCAAAACCCCAGGCCTGTACACGGTCAGCTGTGAAGGCGAGCGCATCAGCGCCATCACCCTGCAAACCGGCAGTGTCGCGGCACAACCCGGCGATATCGACGCTCAAGGCCAATTGGTGATCGCACCGCTGGTTGAGCCGCATATCCATCTGGATGCAGCACTCACCGCCGGCCAACCCGAATGGAACCTCAGCGGTACGCTGTTCGAAGGCATCGAGCGTTGGGCCCAGCGCAAAGAAACCATCACCCACGAAGACACCAAGCAGCGCGCCCACACCACCATTCGCATGCTGGCCGAAAACGGCATTCAGCACGTGCGCACCCACGTCGACGTGACCGACCCAACGCTCGCAGCGCTCAAGGCCATGCTCGAAGTGCGTGAAGAAGCGCGCCACCTGATCGACCTGCAAATCGTCGCCTTCCCCCAGGAAGGGATCGAGTCGTATGCCAATGGCCGCGAACTGATGACCCGCGCCGTGGAGATGGGCGCAGACGTGGTGGGCGGGATTCCGCACTTTGAAAACACCCGCGACCAGGGCGTCAGTTCGATCAAGTTTTTGATGGACCTGGCCGAGCGCACCGGTTGCCTGGTGGACGTGCACTGTGACGAAACCGACGACCCGCACTCGCGCTTTCTCGAAGTGCTGGCCGAAGAAGCCCGCGTGCGCGGCATGGGCAGCCGGGTCACGGCCAGCCACACCACCGCCATGGGTTCTTACGACAACGCTTACTGCTCCAAGCTGTTTCGCCTGCTCAAGGCCTCGGGCATCAACTTTGTCTCGTGCCCGACCGAAAGCATCCACTTGCAAGGCCGTTTCGACACCTTCCCCAAACGCCGCGGCGTGACCCGCGTGGCCGAACTGGACCGCGCCGGCATGAACGTCTGCCTGGGCCAGGACTCGATCAAAGACCCGTGGTACCCGCTGGGCAACGGCAACATCTTGCGCGTGCTGGATGCCGGTTTGCACATCTGCCACATGATGGGCTTTGAAGACCTCAAGCGCTGCCTGGACCTGGTCACCGACAACAGCGCCCGCACTCTCAACCTGGGTGAAGGCTATGGCATTGCCGTCGGCCGTCCGGCCAACCTGGTGATCCTCGACGCAGAAAATGATTACGAAGTGTTGCGCCGCCAGGCCAAGGCTCGCGTCTCGATCCGTGCCGGTAAAGTGCTGATGAACCGCGTTCCTGAGCGCGTAGAGCTGATCGGCGCGTGATCAAGCCCCGCCAGCCGCCGCCTCGTGGCAGCGGCTGGCGGGTTATCGAGCCCTGCACGTTTACGGCATAATGTGCACCGCTGGACAACCCGACCTTGGGCTAACGCACACTTAAAAGCATGGATGTAGGGATTCCTCCCACCTGTTGTACCTGCTGTACGGTGGTAATGCCGTTTACCGCCAAGAAGCCAAACTCAGCATTCTTTCGGCCCTGCGCGAACGACGCACGCCCGACAGTTTCACCATCACGTTAATGACCGACGAGCCCCAGACCTTTGAAGGCTGGCCCGTCACGGTCATCGCCCTGAGCACCGAGCTACTGGCGCAGTGGAAAGGCGCCTATGGCTACACCCATCGCCGCAAAGCTTGCGCCATCGCCGCCGGGGCCAAACTCGCGGACAAGACCATCTTCGTCGACACCGACACGGTGTTTTTCAAAGACCCGGCCCTGCTGTTTGAACGCGTCAGCGATCAGCAGTACTTATTGGATGAATTTGAATGGGAGTGGGCCGAAGCCAAGTTGCGCGCCGATTACGTGGCGTTTTCAGATGAACTGATCGCCAACGGCAAAGCCCCTGCCGACAGCCTCAAGCTGTACAACAGCGGCATTTGCGGCATGACTCGCGCCAATGCCGGGCTGCTGGACAAAGCCATCGCGCTGATCGATGAATGGAACGGGCATTACGCCAAGCTGCACACCATCGAGCAGATCGCCGTGTCCTTTGCCATGGCCGGCACGAACGTGGTGACCGCCAATGATTGCATCCACCATTACTACTCCAAAAAACGCTATCACCACACGATGAACCAAGGGTTCTTCGATCATCACGGTGAACGCTACCACGCCGAACTGCCGACGCTGGCAGCCACGGTGCCGGTGCACTTCCCAAGCCGTCCTTGCTTGCCAAGGTCAAGGCGCAACCGCGCCTGATCGCTGTCAACAAAGCGTTCAGACCAGCGGCCAAGTTGATGATTCAGGGGCAAAAAGTAGCTACCGCGGAGTATCTGCAACCTTATTGCCGCAAAGCCCTGTGGGTCAGGGCGATTGAGTTGCTGCAACAAAAGCACGCAACCGCCCGGCAAATCGAGCATTTGATCAAGATCTGCATCGCCCCGGCGCAGCAGGCCGAGTTCAAGGCGTTGCTTAACGGCTAGACCCTCGTCTTAGACGCCGCGCTGTCGCGCAGCAAGCAGGCTACCGAGAAACCCCGGCATCCCCCAATCAGTCCCCTCTCCCTCCGGGAGAGGGTTAGGGTGAGGGGCTCTTAGATCAAAAGATCGCGAGGCAAGCTCGCTCCTACGGTTTGCCAGCGGTTATCAGGTCATCTGGATGATGGTCTGCATGATGGTGCTTTGGGTCGAGATGGTTTTGGCGTTGGCCTGGTAGTTGCTCTGCGCCTTGATCAAGTCGACCAGCTCGTTGGTCAGGTTGACGTTGGAGTCTTCCAGCGAGTTGGAGGCAATGGCGCCCAACGTGCCGGTTTTCGGCACGTCAAAACCGGCCTGACCCGAGGCGTAGGTTTCTTTCCAGGCGGTGCCGCCTACCGGTTGCAAGCCCTGCTCGTTGGTAAAGCTGGCCAAGGAGATCTGGCCAATGGCACGGCTCTGGTTGTTACTGAAGTTGGCGAACATCACGCCCGAGCCATCAATGGTCAGGTTGTTGATGTGGCCGGTCGCGTAGCCGTCCTGGGTAGGCGGGTTGCGGGCGGTGTCGGTATTGTACTGAGTGGTATTGGCCATGTTGATGGCAATCCCCTTCTCGTTGGCCCCCGCGCCATTGGACACCCACGCACCGTTCACGGTCGCGCCCGGCATCCAGTTACTGATGGTCAGCGTGCTGCTGACGATCGGGTCCCCACCGGCCACCGGGTTAGGCGTGGTCACACTGACCAGCCCGCCGCTGGAATCAAAGCTCATGGTCGAGGGCACGGGCGCTTTGGCGTTTTCGCCGGTGGCCACGCTGCCATCGGGGTTGCGGCCGTCAATCAGGGTGTAGGTGTTCCAGGTGTTGGAACCGGTCTTGACCATGTACTGATCCATCGGGTGCGGGTTGCCCTGGGTATCGTAAATGGTGGTGCTGAATTTTTTGCTGTAGGACGACGTTTCATTCGGGTCGAACGGCGTGGTGGTCTGATTGATCACGTCCGACGTGGAGTTCAGGTTGATCGTCGAGTCCACTTTGCTGCTGGCTTTAGGCGCCAGGTTCGAGGTGTCGATGCGCAGGTCGGTCAACACGCTGGTGTTGATCACGCCGTTGGCGTCCACGCCATAACCTTGCAGGCGCGCCGTGCCATTGGTGTTGGTCACGTAGCCGTCTTTGTCGGCCTTGAACGTACCGGCACGGGTGTAGCTCAGAGCGCCGTTGTCGCTCAGCACGAAGAAGCCGCTGCCTTCAATGCCCATGTCCAGCAGGTTGCCGGTGTTGTTGACCGCGCCCTGACCAAAGTTCTGCGACACGTTGGCCAGGTTGACGCCGCTGCCGATGGTCTTGCTGCCCACGCCCAGCTTGCTGGCAGAGTAGACGTCCGCGAATTCGGCACGCGAAGACTTGAAGCCCGTGGTGGCAACGTTGGCAATGTTGTTGCCGGTCACGTCGAGTTGTTTGTTGGCTGCATACAGGCCGCTAAGGCCGATATTGAATGACATATGTCTCTCCTTAAAGGCCTATCGTCTGGACTTTTGATATACCAATGCTGCCCAGCCCGGCGAGGTTGAGCATGATTTCGCCACCGGTCTTGCTCAGGGTCACGCTGTTGACCGTGGCTGGCAGGTAGGTGGTCAACGCCGTTGTACCGGCGTCAGTTTTGGTCGAGGCGCTGAAGGTGTAAGAGCCCTTCTCCAGCAGCTCGCCGTTGGCGTCTTTGCCGTCCCAGGTGAAGTCGACATTGCCGGCCTTCTGCACACCCATGTCGATGGTTCTGACCACTTCGCCGTCGGCATCCTTGATGGTGATGGTCGGCCGCGAGTCCGCGTCTTTGACCACCACAGTGCCGTTGAACGGCTTGCCGCTCGACGGGTCGACATAAGCTTCGCCGGTTTGCACGATCACCGAGCGACCCACCAGCGACGACGCTTGCAACGCTTGCGAAGACTGCAAGCCGCCCGACAACGAGGTCACGGTATCGTTGAGGGTGGTGATGCCTTCCAGGCTGCTGAACTGCGCCAACTGCGCGACGAACGCGGTGTTGTCCTGCGGGTCGAGCGGGTTCTGGTTTTTCAGTTGGGTCACCAGCAACTGCAAGAACGCATCCTTGCCCAGCGACTGGTTGCCGGTTACCGCCCGGGATGCCGCGCCCACGCTGGTGTCGGTGGTGGTGGTCCGGGCAGAGTTGGCGAGGATCTGATTGAGGGTCAAACCACTGGTGCTATCGGTCACGCTCATGAGTGTCGCCCCTTATCACTGACCGAGGGTCAGGACCTTCTGCATCATGGTTTTGGCGGTGTTCATCATTTCTGCGTTGGTCTGGAACGAACGGCTGGCAGAAATCATGTCGGCCATTTCTTCAACCACGTTGACGTTGGGGTAGTACACGTACCCTTTGGCGTCGGCAGCCGGATGGTTGGGTTCATAACGTGCTTGCAGCTCGCTCTGGTCTTCGACCACGCCCAACACTTGCACGCCCTGACCGGCAGCGTCCTGATTGTTGAACAGCGAGTCGCCGTTACCGCCCTGCGCGCCCTGGAACATGGTGGCGAACACCGGGTGCCGGGCGCGGTAGGTCTGATCGATGCTCGACGACACGGTTTCGGCGTTGGCGATGTTACTGGCGACGGTGTTCAGGCGGGTGGTCTGAGCGCTCATGCCGCTGCCGGCAATGTTGAAAACACTGGCTAGGGACATGACTTACTCTCCACGCAGGGCCGACATCAGCCCTTTGAATTTGCTGTTGAGCAGCGTAAAGCTGGCCTGAAAGTTGACCGCGTTTTCGGCGTAGTTCGACTGTTCGAGCTGAGCGTCCACGGTGTTCTGGTCGATGGAAGGCTGCATCGGCGTGCGGTACTGCAGCGATTCGTCGCCACTGCTCAGGCCTTGCGCTTCGATATGACGGCTGTTGGTCATGTTCAAGGCAAAGGTGCCGTTCTGGTTTTTATCGTTTTGTGCGGCAAGCACAGACGCAAAATCCAGATCCCGAGCCTTGTAGTTCGGGGTGTCGGCGTTGGCGATGTTGTTCGCCAATACTTCCGCGCGCTTGGCGCGAAAGCCCAGGGCTTGCTCATGGATACCGAGCGCTTTATCGAAGCTGATGCTCATGTCGGGAAACCTGTGTGGACTGGCCTGAGCGTGTACTTCAGGCATTGCATGACATGAACACAGCAAACCCCGTGCCAGTTTGCGCAGGGCCGTATTTCAAGGGGTTGCAGGGGGATGGAAAGCGGCAACGGCCCAAAAGCGGCAACGGATTTCCGCTGCCTGCCGCTTTTCTGCCGTCCAGAGTTGGATACACCTTCACTGTAGGAGCGAGCTTGCCTCGCGATCTTTTGATCTTTGCGTGAAGCCGCAGCATCGAGGCGCAGGGTTTTACGACTGCTGCGCAGCCGGACGTAGCCTCGCAAGGCTCGTCAACTGCTACAGGTGTAGGAGCGAGCTTGCTCGCGATCTTTTGATCTTTTAAAAGATCGCGAGGCAGCGTTTATTTCGCCTGGTAGATGATCCCAGGGCTGCACTGGACCATCTGGTAGTGGTCCGGCAAGCCGTTCAGCGCTTCGGAGGCACCTAAAAACAGGTAACCACCCGGCTTCAGGGTGCTGTGGATGCGCAGCAGGATGTCTTTTTTCACGTCGGCCGAAAAGTAGATCAATACGTTGCGGCAGAACACGACATCGAATTTGCCGAACCCGGCGTAGCTGTCCAGCAGGTTGAAGGGGCGGAACTCGACACGGCTTTTGATCGGCGCCTTGATCACCCAGCGGCCCGGGCCTTTGGGCTCGAAGTAACGCTGCAAACGCTCTTGCGACAAGCCGCGGCCGATGGCCAGGCTGTCGTATTCACCGCTTTTGCAGATGTTGAGCATCGTACTGGACAGTTCGGTGGCGACGATCTGCACACCCGCTTTCAATTGCCCAAGGTTGCTGCGCTCGAACTCATCAATCGCCATCGACAGTGAGTACGGCTCCTGCCCAGACGAGCATGCCGCCGACCAGATGCGCAGGCGCTGGCCCGGATGGGCCTTGATCAGCTCGGGCAGGACTTTGTTTTTCAGCACTTCAAAGGGATAGGTGTCGCGAAACCACAGGGTTTCGTTGGTGGTCATGGCATCGACCACCTGCTCGCGCAAGCCGCTGCGTGGCTGGCTCTGGATGCGCTGAATCAGCTCGCCCAGGGTTTTGATCCCCTGCTGCTCCATCAGTTTGTTAAGACGGCTGGAGACCAGGTATTGCTTGTTTTCACCGAGCAAAATGCCACAGGCTTTTTCCAGGAAGACCCGGAATTGTTCAAAATCCAAATTAGCCGTCGACAAGTGATCGTGCCTCTAAAAACCTATTGATCGCCATGGGCATCGCCCCTAGCTGTGATCTGCTGCCTTGATCCGGTCGACAACCCGGGATGCCAGGTCATCAGGGCGGAACTTGGCCAAAAAGTCATCCGCGCCGACTTTCTTGACCATCGCCTGATTGAAAACACCGGACAACGACGTATGCAGAATGATGTGCAAGTCTTTCATCCGCGGATCGTTACGGATCTCGGCGGTCAGGGTGTAGCCGTCCATTTCGGGCATTTCGATGTCCGAAATCATCATTAAAAACTCGTGCGCCGGGTCCTTGCCCTGATCGACCATTGCGCGCAGGTATTCCAGCGCCTGGCGCCCGTCATTGAGTGAAACCACCTCAACCCCGACCGATTGCAGGCAACGGGCAACCTGTTTGCGCGCCACCGACGAATCATCCACGGTCAGCACCCGCAACGACAGGGCTTTTTCCTGGGTCTCGACGTCCACCACACCGTGAGAGATGGTTTCCGGTGAGGGCGACACTTCAGCCAGCACTTTTTCAACGTCGATGATTTCGACTAACTGATCGTCCACTCGAGTCACAGCTGTCAAATAATGGTCACGCCCGGCGCCCTTGGGTGGCGGATGTATGGCTTCCCAGTTCATGTTGACGATGCGTTCAACCGCACCCACCAAAAACCCCTGAGTCTTGGTGTTGTATTCGGTGATGATCACAAACGGATTGCTGTGGTCTCTCAGAGCCCCCGCACCGGTGGCCATCGCCAGATCGAGAATCGGGATGGTTGCGCCGCGAATGCTGGCCACGCCGCACACCACCGGGTGGGATTTGGGCATCACCGTCAGTTTTGGGCATTGCAGCACCTCGCGGACTTTGAACACGTTGATCCCATAGAGCTGCGGCCCACCCAGACGAAACAGCAACAGTTCCAGGCGGTTTTGCCCGACCAGTTGAGTGCGCTGGTTAACCGCATCCATCACCCCAGCCATACTCAGCTCCTTTAAAAATCGTTAAGTTGCGACACGCTGCCCGGTAAACGGCACGGGCTTTGCTATTTATCCGCCATGAAGCCGAAAACGACAAAAACCTGCCACCGATCACGCTTTCAGCCCTTGCGTCGCTGCGCACTGCGCCTGCTCGCGGCCGGGTGCCTGCTGAGTGTAGGCACACCTGCCGGTGCCGACACATTTACCTCTTCTGACCAGCTTATCGGCGTGACCCAAGGGTTTCTTGAGTTCACCGTCGAAGACTATTTGGCCACGGGGCAAATTGAGGGCCGCTACGAGATCCAGGTCAATCAACTGGACCCGCGCGTGCGCCTGGCGCATTGCGACAAGGATTTGACAGCCACCCTCGAAAGCCCTGCCCAGCCCATGGGCCGCGTGACGGTCAGGGTACGCTGTGAAGGTAGCTCGCCGTGGACCATCTTTGTACCGGCACAGGTCAAGTTATTCCGAGATGTGGTCACGGTCACGCATCCACTCAAGCGCGGGGCGATTATCGACTATGGTGATGTGACCTTGCGCGAGCGCGATGTCGGCCTGATCAGCCAGGGGTATCTCACCGCCGTGGAGTTGGCGGTGGGGCAAAAACTGCTGCGCCCGGTGGTCTCCGACCAGGTGCTGACACTCACGCACCTGGAGCAGGCCGCGACAGTGCGCAAGGGTGACCACGTGATTATCAGTGCCCGCAGTGGCACATTAAGTGTCAAAATGCCCGGCGAAGCGCTGTCCGATGGTGGCCTCAGCGAGCAGATCCGGGTTAAAAACCTGAATTCAAACCGGATCATCAAGGCCCGCGTGACGGCGCCTGGTCAGGTTGAAGTCGCGTTGTAGAGCGTTTGGCGTGTTTCTCTCAGCCGGCGTTGACGCAGATCAGTACAGCAATGTGTGAAGCTATGATTAATCGGGCCTAAAGTTTTCTCGGGTTTGGCCGAAAACAAGGCAAGCGTCCAAATACCCAGAGGTTTTTCGTTATGGTTATCGACTTTAGTCGTCTCAACAGCGCCCCGCCCCTGCCCGGCAGCACGCGCAGCAACGCCAACCAGGAAGCAGGCAGCGCCACGCAAGCGGCCCCTGCAGCCAAAACCGCTGAAAACACCGGCACCGAAGCCGCGAGCGGTGAATCTGTGCACCTGAGCCCGCAAGCTCAACAGTTGCAGAAAGTCAGCGATTCGCTGCGTGATCAGCCAGTGGTCAACAAAGAACGTGTGGCCGCGTTGAAACAAGCCATTGCCGAGGGCAGTTACACCGTCGACAGCAACAAGGTCGCCAGCAAACTGCTGAATATCGAAGCCGAGCGCTAGGCCCAGGGCCGGTGCCAGGCTTTTGGACGCCTAATTCCTAGAGCCCGACATGCACGACGAGAATCTGCTGCAACTGATCAATGACGACCTGGCACCTGCCGAGCAACTGCTGGGCCTGTTGCAGGACGAATCTGTCGCCCTCAAGGGGCGCGACATGGTGCTGCTGGAAAACATTCTGGCGCGCAAGCATTCATTGGTTATCTTGCTTGAGCAGCATGGCCGCAAACGCAGCGAAATCCTTGCCAGCCTCGGCTTGGCGACCAATCGCAGCGGCCTCGAAAGCCTTGCCAGCCACTCAAGCGTGGGCGATCAGTTGCTCAGCCAAAGCGACTTGCTGAACCAGTTGCTGGCTCAGTGCCACGCCGCCAACCAGGCGAACGGCCAGTCGATCCAGACCCAACAGGCGATCACCGCCAACCAACTGCGCATCCTCCACGGCGGCGAAACGCCCTCGCTGTATGACGCGCGCGGCACCACCTCGCTCCTCAACAAACACCGCGCTTACAGCCAGGCCTGAGCCTGCACTATCTACACCCGCAGCATGATGGCAGAATGCCCTTTTTTGCGTGTTGCCGTTTTTTGTCTGGAGATTGACGACCCGTGCTAGATGCCCAAGATGCTCCGCAACCGCCCAAGGTGCTGACGACGCCGATGGAGATCGCCTCAAATTTGCGGATGCTGCAAGAGAGCCATGACCCGCTGATCATCACCTTCAACGACCGTACCCAACGTTTTCAGAGCTACATGGTGGACGTAGACCGTGACAACCAGCTTATGACCCTGGACGAGATGGTCCCACGGGACGGCGAGCGTTTTCTGGCGGCGGGCATTCCTTTTCGGGTCGAAGGTTTCCATGACGGCGTGCGCATTGCCTGGGAATGCAACACCCCGCTGAGCATCGACGACAGCGGCTCGCACCGTTGCTATCACGGCGCGCTGCCCAAAGAAGTGATCTACCACCAGCGCCGCAATGCGTTCCGCGCCGCCCTGAAACTGGCGCACCTGGTGGACGTCAACGTGGCGGGCGACAAGCTCGGCAAAGCGATCAAGGGCAAATTGCTGGACGTGTCAGCCACCGGCTGCAAATTGCGTTTTGAGGGTGATATCAGCGAGCTCATCCAGCTGGGCCAGGTGTACGAGCGCTTCAGCGCCGCCCTGCCCTTCGGCCACATGACCACCCCGGTCGAGTTGCGCCACCTGTACTTCGAAGAGCGCCTGAACATCACCTTTGCCGGCATGCGCTTTCACAACATCAGCGGCGCGGTTCAGCGCCAGGTCGAGCGTTTTGTCTACCAGTTGCAGCGCGATGCCCGCCGGTTCGACAAGGATGACGATTTTTACTGAGTGCCCGGCCTGATCTTGCTCGCGATCTTTTGATGTTTAAAAGATCGCGAGGCAAGCTCGCTCCTACAGTTTGGGGTCAGCCTCGGGGCCGCCGAATTCCGGGGCTATTTCTGGCTCAATTTCAGGCTCGACCCCTTCGACCATTTGCTCCTGCACCACCTGCTCATCGACCCGTGGGTCAAGCGCTGCGGCCAAGGGCGAGGTGGACATGCTGTCGGGCATGGCAACGTGTTGCAGCGGTGCGTCGTCGACCTGGTGCAAATTGGTGACCGCGTTCGGGCGAATGCGCCACACCAGAATCAGGCTGGTGAAGCTGAAAAACGCATACAGCATATGGCTGCCGAGCACTTTCATCAGCACCCCGGCCACCAGCGGGCCGACACTGGCGCCAACGCCGTAGGTGACCAGAAGCATGGCGGTCAGCGACACCCGGCGCTCGCTTTCGATGTGGTCGTTGGCGAAGGCCACGGCCAGCGGGTAAATGCAAAACTGCAGCAATGCACTCAAGAACCCCGCCACGAACAGCACCTCGACAGGCACCTGCGGGAAGATCGCCAGCGGCAACGCCGCCGCACACAGCAACAGCGCAAACACGCGAATCAGCAGCGGCCGGTCATAGCGGTCCGACAACCAGCCCAGCGGCCATTGCGCCAGCAACCCGGCAAAAATACAGCAACCCATGTACCAACCGACCAGCTCGGTAGACAACCCTTGCTGCGAGGCGTAAAGCGGCGCCAGGCCGTAGAACGCACCAATCAACAGACCTGCGCCCATCACCGCGATCAGCGATTGCGGCACCCGCTTGATAAAGAATTTAGGGTCCATGGGTGCGGGCCGCAACGGCGCCGGGTGGATGCGCCGGGTCATGGCCACCGGCACCAGACACAAGGCAAAACACATGGCCACGAGCATCAGCAGTTCAAGGCCCAGTTGCGGGTGAACCACCAGAATCAGCTGCCCGAGCACCAGCCCCAGATACGAGGCGATCATGTACAGGCTGAACACCACGCCGCGCTGTTTGGCGTCGGCCTGCTCGTTAAGCCAGCTCTCGATAACCATGTACTGGCACATCATGCCCAGGCCGACGATCAGACGCAGCAGCAGCCAGATCGGCAGCCAGTCGGTCAAACCGTGACACAACACCGCCGCACCGACGATCCCGGCACAGGTGGCGTACGCCCGAATGTGCCCCACGCGGGCAATCAGCCGGTGCCCAAGCTTGCCGCCCAGCACCAGGCCAAAATAGTTGGCCGCCATCAAAGCACCGACCCATAAGCCGTCGACGTCATCGGCGGCCAGGCGCAACGCCAGGTAGGTGCTCAACAAACCTGAGCCGATCAACATCATCAGCGAGGCAAAATACAACGCTCGAAACGACTTCCAGATTTGGCGCATTGGCTTTCCGTACGGCTCCTTGTGCATGGTCCATGGATTCAAACAGGCAGTGGCGACCTGAACGACTAAGCCCAAGCCACCAAAATACGCAGTACACCTTCAAAAAAACAAGTAGTCGCTGCCGCAGGCTACGAAGGGTTGCAGCGCAACCCGTTTCTCAAACCCTCCAGCACCTCCCCGTTACCCCACCTCTGGATACCACCCCCGGACGTAAGATACATTCAAGGCGCGATCTACCAAAACAGCAGCCCCTCAACCGACAAAGGGTGCCACTTGAATAAAAATCAAAAATTGCGAACCTTCGACCTGATCCGTGAAGCGGTACTGCCTGAGTACCGCGACCGTGTAGACGACTACCTGACCTTGTACGAGCACGCGTTGCATGCTGAACCTGCCGACGCCGAGAAGTTGCATGCCATGGCCCATGAGCTTAAAGGCTACCTGCGCGGCCTCAACACCACCCGCGTGATCGGCATGGCCGATTTTGAAGCACTCGACCGCCGCGTCACCGAATCCTGGCTGGAAGTTGAGCCTTACTGAGCGTTGCGACTGAAGATGCGGATCACTTCATCCAGATGCTCAGCCATGGCCTGACGTGCCGCATCCGGGTCGTGTTGCTCCAGTGCCTGAAGCACGCGCCGGTGCTCGTCCTCCGAGCGGTGCGGCATGTCATCTGAGGTGTAGTGGCTTTGCAGGCGCTGGAACATGCTGCCGTAGCTGTGCCCCAGCAAGTGCTGAATCATCAATGCGTAGGCCGGGTTGTCCGACGCTTGGGCAATGCGGATATGAAATAAGCGGTCGCCGGGGTGCGTGTGCGAACCCTCGCGGTTGTCTTGCACATTGCGCTCAAACGCTTCGCGGATCCCGGCGAGTTCTTCATCGCTGGCGTTCACGGCTGCCAGCGCCGCCGCTTCGGGCTCGATCAAGCGCCGCGCCTGGAGCAAAGCAAACGGCGGGATCTCGGCGCTGAAATCCACGGCAATGCCCAGCTCCGGGTCCAGCTCGCGCCATTGATCACGGGTGGCCTGAGCCATCACCGGCTCATTGGACACCGCCTGCACCGGCGGCTCACACACCAACACACCATTGCCGACGCGCACATCCACCAGGCCGATCACTTCCAGGGCAATCATTGCTTCGCGCACCGATGCCCGGCTCACGCCCAATAACTTGGCCAATTCGCGTTCGGCGGGTAGCCGACTGCCCGGCGGGAATTCACCGCTGTCGATCAAGGCCCGCAACTGATCGGCGATCTGCCGATAAAGTCTTTGGTTATCAATAACTTGGAATGGCATCGTGAAATTGGCTCTGGTCTGTGCAACGGCTCGCGAGCGCTTTTTGGAAAAAAAGTCACTTGTTGAAGCGTGAGGTGCATGCTAAAAAAGGTTCAATGGCCTGACCATTGGATGGATAACGTACAGCGATCATAGCTAAAAACGTATCCCGACGCTGCGTCGTTTTGCCAGTTGCTACGCCCGCATTGGCCTGACCATTAGTCCAAAAGACACAATGGCGAAGGGTTCAGGTCAACAATAAAAACAATCACATCGTTACGGAGTACCCATGGATCTTTCCGGCAAACGCGTGCTGATCACGGCCGCAGCCCAAGGCATTGGCCACGCCAGTGTCCAGGCATACCTCGCCGCTGGCGCCGAAGTCTTCGCCGCCGACATCAATGCTGGCGCCCTTGAGGCTCTTACAGGCGCTCACAAAATTATTCTGGACGTCACCGATGCCGCCGCCATTGAGCGCCTGGCCAACGAGCTTGGCCCGCTGGATGTGCTGTTCAACTGCGCAGGCGTGGTGCACAGCGGCAACATCCTGGAATGCAGCGAAAAAGACTGGAACTTCGCCCTGGACCTCAACGTTACCGCCATGTACCGCATGATCCGCGCCTTTTTGCCGGGCATGCTGAGCAACGGCGGCGGCTCGATCATCAACATGGCCTCAGTGGCCTCCAGCGTCAAAGGCGTGCCTAACCGCTTTGCTTACTGCGCCAGCAAAGGCGCGGTGATCGGCCTGACCCGCTCGGTGGCGGCAGACTTTGTCAGCCAGAACATCCGCTGCAACGCCATCTGCCCAGGCACCGTCGACTCCCCTTCCCTGCGCCAGCGCATCCGCGAGCAAGCCGAACGCGAAGGCCGCAGCGTGGACGAGGTGTACGCCGCCTTCGCCGCGCGCCAACCCATGGGCCGTATCGGCACCGCCGAAGAAATCGCCCAATTGGCCCTGTACCTGGGCTCAAGCGCCAGCGGCTTCACCACCGGCACCGCACAAATCATTGATGGCGGCTGGAGCAACTGATCCCGCCCAATTCAGGTAGTCGCTGCCGAAGGCTGCGATAAGGGCCGCGGGACCTTCGCTTTTAAAAGCGCGACCCCTTCGGGCTCGATCGCAGCCTGCGGCAGCGACTACAGGACATTTCCGCACTCTTTTAATAAGAACAAAGGACTATTTATGAAACTGCTCCGTTACGGCGAAAAAGGCCAGGAACGTCCCGCTCTGCTCGATAACAACGGTGATCTGCGTGACTTGTCCGCAGTGGTCACGGATATCGCAGGCGACACCCTCAGCCCGCAAAGCATTGCCCGCCTGCAAGACATCGACCCGGCCACCCTGCCGCTCGTCCAAGGCTCGCCACGGATCGGCGCCTGCGTCGGCCAGGTCGGCAAGTTCATCTGCATCGGCCTCAACTACGCCGACCACGCCGCTGAAACCGGTGCGGCCATCCCGGCTGAGCCGGTGGTGTTCAACAAGTGGACCAGCGCCATCGTCGGCCCGAACGACAACGTCGAAATCCCGCGTAACTCCCGCAAGACCGACTGGGAGGTCGAGCTGGGTGTGGTCATCGGCAAAGGCGGCCGCTACATCAGCGAAAGCGACGCCCTGGAACACGTGGCCGGCTATTGCGTGATCAACGATGTGTCCGAGCGCGAGTTCCAGCTGGAACTGGGCGGCACCTGGGACAAAGGCAAAGGCTGTGACACCTTCGGCCCGCTCGGCCCATGGTTGGTGACCCGTGATGAAATCGCCGACCCGCACCAGCTCGACCTGTGGCTGGAAGTCGACGGCAAGCGCTACCAGAACGGCAACACGCGCACGATGATTTTCCAGATCCCTAAAATCGTCAGCTACCTCAGCCAGTTCATGAGCCTGCAACCCGGCGACGTGATCTCTACCGGCACCCCGCCCGGCGTTGGCCTGGGCATCAAACCAGACCCTGTGTACCTGCGTGCGGGCCAGCACATCCGCCTGGGCATCAGCGGCCTGGGTGAACAAAACCAACGCACTGTCGACGCCGAATAAGCCGGAGAACGCCATGACTACCATTACTGCTGTACGGGTTGAAGACATTCGCTTCCCCACTTCGCAATCGCTGGACGGCTCGGACGCGATGAACCCGGATCCGGACTATTCCGCGGCCTACGTCATCCTCGAAACCGACACCCCGAACCTCGAAGGCCACGGCCTGACCTTCACCATCGGCCGTGGCAACGAGATCTGCTGCGCCTCGATCAAGGCCCTGGCAGGCCTCATGGTCGGCCTCAAGCTTGAGTGGATCGCCGAAGACATGGGCCGCTTCTGGCGCTACGTGACCAGCGACAGCCAACTGCGCTGGATCGGCCCGGACAAGGGCGCCATCCACTTGGCCACCGGCGCGGTGGTCAACGCTGCCTGGGACCTCTGGGCCAAGGCCGAAGGCAAGCCGGTGTGGCGTCTGGTGGCCGACATGAGCCCAGAGCAACTGGTGCGCTGCATAGATTTTCGTTACATCACCGACTGCATCACCCCCGACGAAGCCCTGACCTTGCTGCGCGAGCGCGCCCACGGCAAAGCCGAGCGTTTGGCCCTGCTCGAAGCTAAAGGTTACCCGTGCTACACCACCTCGGCCGGCTGGCTGGGCTACGCCGACGAGAAGCTCCGTCGCTTGTGCCAGGAAGCCGTCGACGCGGGCTTCTCGCACATCAAATTAAAAGTCGGCCACGACCTGCAAGACGATATCCGCCGCGTGCGCATTGCCCGCGAAGTGATCGGTCCGGACCGCAAGCTGATGATCGACGCCAATCAGGTCTGGGAAGTCGACGCGGCCATCGACTGGGTGCGTGAGCTGTCGTTCGCCCAGCCGTGGTTTATCGAAGAACCGACCAGCCCGGACGACGTCGAAGGCCACCGCAAAATCCGCCTGGGCGTCAGCTCGGTCAAAGTCGCCACCGGCGAAATGTGCCAGAACCGCATCGTCTTCAAGCAACTGATCATGCGCGAAGCGATCGACGTGGTGCAGATCGACGCCTGCCGCCTGGGCGGGGTCAACGAAGTCCTGGCCGTCATGCTGATGGCCGCCAAATACAACTTGCCGGTCTGCCCGCATGCCGGTGGCGTGGGCTTGTGCGAGTACGTGCAGCACCTGTCGATGATCGACTACCTGTGCATCGCCGCCACCCACGAAGGCCGCGTGGTGGAGTTTGTTGACCACCTGCACGAACACTTCGAAGACCCCTGCGTGATCCGCGACGCCGCCTACATGCCGCCCCAGGCGCCGGGCTTCTCGATCCAGATGAAAGCCGCCTCCCGCGAGCAGTACCGCTATCGGGGCTAAACCAGCGTTTTGAAGGGACGGAGTACAACAACAATGTCGTCCACACAGCCACCACGCCTGGATGCGCATCAGCACTTCTGGCGGTATGACGCAGCCGGTTACCCGTGGATCAGCCACGACATGCCCGGCTTGCGCCGCGACTTTATGCCCGACGACCTGCGCCCCTTGCTCGATCAGGCCGGGCTCGACGGCTGCATTGCCGTGCAAGCCCGCGCCTGCGAAAGCGAGACCGACTGGCTGTTGCAGTTGGCCGGGCAATACCCGTGGATTCGCGCCGTGGTGGGCTGGGTCGACCTGTGCGCCGCCGACCTTGAACATTCGCTGGAACGCTGGGCGCAGGCCTCGGTGCTGCGCGGGTTTCGTCATCAGTTGCAAGACGAACCCGCGCCTGCCGAGTTCATGCAACGGGCCGATTTCAACCGTGGCCTGGCGACGTTACAGCGCCAGGGCACGGTCTATGAAGTGCTGATCAAGGCCTGCGACCTGAGCGTCGCAACGCAGTTGTGCCAGCGTCATGACCAGCATCACTTGGTGCTCGACCACCTCGCCAAGCCAAACGTGCAGGCCAACAACCTGCGCCAATGGGCCGAGCAACTGGCGCCGCTGGCCGCATTGCCGCATGTCAGTTGCAAGCTGTCGGGGCTGGCGACCGAGGCCGATTGGCTGCACTGGCAGCCCGAGCAACTGACCCCGTACCTGGACACCGCACTGCACCTGTTTGGCCCTGAACGCTTGATGTTCGGTTCCGACTGGCCGGTGTGCCTGCTGGCCAGCGATTACCGCACCACCCACACCCTGGTCGACAGCGTTTTGCACACCCTCAGCGCCGCTGAACAAGCGGCGATTTGGGGCGCCAACGCCTGCTCCATCTACGGGCTTGAAGGAGTGACACGATGAATCTGCATCTGCAAGACAAGGTCTTTATCGTCACCGGCGGCGGCTCCGGCATTGGTGCCGCGATTTCTCTGGGGCTGGCTGATGAAGGCGCGATCCCGGTGATTTTCGGTCACAGCCCGCTGTCGGATGAACTGGCCCGACAACTGGATCAACGCGGCGCACAAAGCCTGTTTATCCAGGTCGAACTGCGCGACGAAGACGCCTGCCGCGCCGCCGTCGCCAGCGTGCTGCACCGCTTCGGGCGCATCGACGGGCTGGTCAACAATGCCGGCGTCAATGACAGCGTGGGCCTGGACGCCGGGCGCTCGGCCTTTGTCGAGTCGCTGGAAAAAAACCTCATCCACTACTACCTCATGACCCACCTGTGCGTCGACGCGCTCAAGGCCAGCCGTGGCTCCATCGTCAATATCAGTTCCAAAACCGCCCTCACCGGCCAGGGCGGCACCAGCGGCTACACCGCCGCCAAAGGCGCGCAACTGTCGCTGACCCGCGAGTGGGCCACCTCGTTGCTGGCCGATGGCGTGCGGGTTAACGCAGTCATCCCCGCCGAAGTCATGACCCCGCTGTACGAGCGCTGGATCAACAGCTTCGACGACCCGCACGCCAAGCTGGCGAGCATCGTCGAGAAAATCCCCCTCGGCCAGCGCATGACTACTTCAGAAGAAATCGCCGACAGCGTGCTGTTCCTGTTATCCCCCCGCGCCTCCCACACCACCGGGCAATGGCTGGTGGTCGACGGCGGCTACACCCACCTGGACCGGGCACTGACATGAGCCGTATCCGCCTCACCTGCCCCCTGTAGGAGCGAGCTTTTAGACGATCAAAAGATCGCGAGACAAGCTCGTTCCTACAGGGCTTTAACAACAATAAGAAGGAGATGCGTCATGTCACTCAAGCACTCGAACGTCGCCGCGCCGCCCTTTACCAAGGCGGTGACGTCTTACCGCTGGGCACTGATTCTGGTGACCTGCCTGTTCTTTCTCTGGGGGTTGTCGTATGGCTTGCTGGATGTGCTCAACAAGCACTTCCAGGAAACCCTGCACGTCAGCAAGGCCCAGTCCGGCTTGCTGCAAAGCGCGTACTTCGGCGCCTATTTTCTGATCGCCCTGCCCGCCGGTTTCTTGATGGACAAGTACGGCTACAAGGCGGGCATTCTGCTCGGCCTGTGCCTGTATGCCTGCGGCGCACTGCTGTTCATGCCCGCCGCTGCCGCGCAAAGCTTTCAGTTCTTTTTGTTCGCGCTGTTTGTGATTGCCTGCGGCCTGGGCTGCCTCGAAACCGCTGCCAACCCGTATGCCACGGTGCTGGGCTCACCCGCAGGGGCTGAGCGGCGCTTGAACCTGGCGCAGTCGTTCAATGGCCTCGGGCAGTTTTTTGGCCCCTTGATTGGCGGTGCGTTGTTCTTCAGTGGTGCCAACAGCACCGACACCACCCAGTCGCTGCAAATGACCTATCTGGTGATTGCCTCGCTGGTGCTGCTGGTCGCCGTGCTGATCGCCCGCACCCCGCTGCCGGACCTGCGCGAGCAAGAAGTTCAGGCCCAACAACTGAGTGATAAAGGCCTGTGGCAACACCGCGAGTTTGTCACCGGGGTTGTCACCCAGTTCTTTTACGTCGGCGCGCAAGTCGGCGTCGGGGCGTTTTTTATCAACTACGTCACCGAGCACTGGGCGCAGATGGGCAGCCAGCAAGCGGCGTATCTGCTTTCGGTGGCCATGCTCAGCTTCATGTTTGGGCGCTTCTTCAGCACCTGGCTGATGGGCCGCGTCAATGCCCAGCGCCTGTTAATGATTTACGCACTGATCAACGTGGCGCTGTGCGCGGTGGTGGTGCTGGGGGTTGAAGGCGTGTCGGTGGTAGCCCTGGTGGCGACCTTCTTCTTTATGTCGATCATGTTCCCGACCCTGTTTGCCATGGGCGTGAAAAACCTCGGCGCGCATACCAAGCGCGGCAGCTCGTTCATGATCATGGCCATTGTCGGCGGGGCCCTGCTGCCCTACGTGATGGGTCTGGTTGCTGACCACTCCTCCACCGCCGTGGCGTATCTGTTGCCCATGGGCTGTTTTGTCATCGTTGCGGCCTATGCCCGCTCCGCCTTGAGAGCCCGTTAATCGATGTCCCTGTTGTTGAACTCCACAAAAAAAATAATCGGAGCCACCCATGTCCAATCCTGTGTTGAATCAGGCGCTCAGCAAGATTCGCTGGCGCATCCTGCCCTTTGTCGCCTTGATGTTCGCGATGGCGATCATTGACCGTTCCAACATTGGCTTTGCCAAACATGCCCTGCAGGCAGATACCGGCCTGAGCAACGCCGCGTTTGCCTTGGGCGCGGGCATTTTCTTTATCGGCTACGCCGTGTTTGAAGTGCCCAGCAACCTGATGCTGCACAAAGTCGGCGCACGCATCTGGCTAAGCCGGATCATGATCACCTGGGGGCTCGTGTCGGCAGCCATGATGTTTGCCCACAACGAAACCAGCTTCTACATCCTGCGCTTTTTGCTCGGCGTGGCCGAAGCGGGCCTGTCGCCGGGCGTGGTGCTGTACCTGACCTACTGGTTCCCGCAAAACAAGCGCGGCGCCGCCTACGGCATTTACTACTTCGGCGTGCCGGTGTCGTTGATGGTCGGGGGCCCGGTGTCGGGCTGGTTGCTGGAAAGCGCGCAATTTGGCCTGACCGGCTGGCAATGGATGTTCGTCACCGAAGGCCTCGCCGCCTCGGTCATCGGCGTGTTTGCGCTGTTCTACCTCACGGACAAACCGCGTACCGCCAAATGGCTGACCGAGCAAGAAAAAGCCGCCGTCGAGCACGAGCTGGAAAAAGAACACCTGCTCAAGGCTGATACGGGGCCGTCGTCCTGGCGCTCGGCGCTGATCAACCCGACGGTGCTGTACTTCACCCTGATCTACTTCACCATCCAGGTCAGCGTGTACGGCGTGCTGTTTTACCTGCCGACGCGCATCGCCGAGCTGCTCGGCACCGGCATCGGCCTGGAAGTCGGCCTGCTGACGTCCATCCCGTGGATCGCCACCGTGATCGTGCTCTACGCGGTCACCCGCTACGCCGACCGCAAAGGCCTGCAAACCCGCTTTGCCGCGCTGATGCTGGCCCTGGCTGCGGTCGGCATGGTCGGTTCGACCTTGAGCGCCAGCCTGCCGCTGGTCATCCTCGCGTTCTGCCTGGCGGCCGCCGGTTTCATCACCGTGCAACCGCTGTTCTGGACCTTGCCGACGCGCTTTCTGAGTGGCGCCGCCGCGGCCAGCGGGATCGCCGTAATCGGCGCCCTGGGCAACCTCGGCGGCTTCCTGGCACCCACGGTTAAAACCTGGGCCGAACAGCAGTTCGACAGCACCCATGCCGGCATGTACTTCCTCGCCGCCATGGCACTGCTGGGTACATTGATGTTGTTGCGCTCGGCCAGAGCGGCGGGCACGCCGAATCAAAAAGTCGGCGCGGCGCGGGCGGCAACGGCGCCATAAATTGCCAACGCCCTCACCCCAACCCTCTCCCGGAGGGAGAGGGAGCTTTACCGAGGTGTTCTCTGGTTCAGCGCAAAGCTTTTAGTCCCCTCTCCCTCCGGGAGAGGGCCAGGGTGAGGGTTATTGAAGTTCATCGCAGTCATGTCAGACCTCATAACGCTCAAGCATCCCTCAATCCCCCCCACATTCCCCTGAGTTTTTCCTTAGCCAAGCGCGTACACTGCCAGCGTTGTTTCAGTATGTTACGAAGGAAAGAAGTCGGTCCGAATCCGACGCGGTCGCGCCACTGTAGTCGGCACCTTGCCGAGAGCCAGATCTTCCTTTGCCTTTGCACTCTTGCCGGGACGCGTAATCCCAGAGGTAATCATGGTTTCTAACGCTGCTACTCAATCTGACCTCTCCATTCCTGCCATTCCCCTGCGCGATGTATTGCCGTGGGCGATTTTCGGTGGCCTGTTGCTGTTGCTGGCGATTTATTTCGTCGGCGCGGAACAAGGCGCCACTGCCGTCTTCAAGGGCATGTACGTGCACGAGTTCGTACACGACGGTCGCCACCTGCTGGGCTTTCCCTGCCACTGATCCGAGGGGTTTCACATGACTGGTCGTTTACTCGTCAGGGGCATGCTTGTCGGTCTGTTGGCCGGCCTGCTGGCTTTCAGCTTTGCCAAGGTGTTCGGCGAACCCGAGATTGATCGCGCTATCGCCTTCGAAGAAGGCATGTCCCATTCCCACTCCCACGGTGACGCCGAGGAAGAAGAACCCGAGCTGGTCAGCCGCGAAGTGCAAAGCACCTTCGGCCTGTTGACCGGGGTGCTGGTGTACAGCGTGTCGCTGGGCGGCATTTTTGCCCTGGTGTTCGCCTACTCCCTGGGCCGTGTCGGTAACGTCGGCCCGCGTGGTCTG
The DNA here is from genome assembly GCF_045830615.1 of Pseudomonas helleri. Taxonomy (NCBI): domain Bacteria; kingdom Pseudomonadati; phylum Pseudomonadota; class Gammaproteobacteria; order Pseudomonadales; family Pseudomonadaceae; genus Pseudomonas; species Pseudomonas helleri. The sequence continues at coordinate 4,058,001 of NZ_CP174501.1, forward strand.
GCGGCCTTGCTGGCGCTGGCCGCTTTTGTGGTGCTGTATCTGGTGCCGGGGCTGGTGTATCCGGCCAACCCGCCCGCCGTGGGCAACCCGGACACCATCGGCAAGCGCACGCTGTTGTTCTTCCTGATGCTGCTGGTGTCGCTGGCCGCCGCGATCATTGCCGTCAGTGCAGGCCGAAAGTTCATTGCCAGCTCCGGTCTGTGGAACGGCGTGATCAAAGGCGTGGTGCTGTACCTGGTGATTGTCTCGATCGCGGGCTTTTTGTTCCCGACGTTCAATGAAGCCCCGGACGGTTTCTCGGCCCTGCTGCTGTGGAAATTTCGCGTCGCCTCGCTGGGCATTCAAGCGGTGCTGTGGACCGCACTGGGCCTGATCTTCGGCGTCGTCGCCGAACGTTTGCTGCTGCCCAACAAGCCTTACAAAGCGTAAAGCCCTGTAGGAGGGGCCGCCCCGTCTTCGACGCCGCGCTGTCGCGCAGCAAACAGGCCGCCGAGTATCTTCAGCATCCCCCAATCGGTTCCCTCTCCTTCGGGAGAGGGCTAGGGTGAGGGGGCTCTTGACTTGAGTACATATCCGTTGCTGCGGCAACGGCCACTTAGGGTTCCGGCCTTACGCCGCGTCACTTTGCAAAAGCGTGTAGAGACCGGACACATGGTTGACACATGTGCGGGGACATAGTGGACACATTATGAACCGTAGTCCGGTTTGTTCACGTCGATAGTTCGCAAAAAGTGATGGCAGAAGTAGACGTCAAACAGTTGATCGCTTTCTGGGTTTGGGCGTATAGCAATATGCTGCCCAACCAAACCCTTGGCGATGCTGAAATAACGTTTCTGGAAGCGAAACCGACTGTGGTAAACCTTGGCCAATACGTCATCCGATCCGTATTCAAACTCCGATAGCTGCTGCGGATATGCCCAGGGACTAGACCGGTACCGGTCCATTGGCACCTGGTAGTCCAACCCTTGATGGGGGCGCTGTAGGTTGTAAATTTCACGCCACCGGTCGAAAGCCGTTTGAGCGTCAGTCAACGTAGAAAAATGCCGACCATTGAGCACTTCGGCTTTCAGTGAACGATGGAAACGCTCAATTTTCCCATTGGTTTGCGGGTGATAAGGGCGGCTGAAACTTATCCGGATGCCTAGGCGGATTAGCCAGATACTCAACTCCGTGATCTCGCCGGGATTACGCGGTGAGCCCCAAGGCGGGCCATTATCGACGTTGATGCGGGCTGGCAAGCCGTAAGTTCGGAAAACCTCGATCATCTTCTTCTGCACCGTGTCCCCACGCTCGTTATCACAAGCTTGTATAGCCAAGTTGAATCGGGAATGGTCGTCCAGCAGCGTTAGGGGATGGCATCGGCCTTGTTGCATCGCAAAGTGTCCTTTGAAATCCATCTGCCAAAGGTCGTTAGGCGCAGCATGTTCAAACCTCAGCTTGGCCGGTGGCCCCTTGTCAGAAGGCTGAATCAGGCCGTGCCGATGCAGAATGTTAGTGACGGTGCTGGGGGCGATACGATTTTTCAACAGGCTGCTGATTGTGCGTCCGCCCCATGCAGGGTTGTCTTGTCTAATCGCCAAGACCTCAGACTCCAAACCGGCCTGAGTCAGTTTCGGACTCATATTAGGCCTGCGGGACTTCTCCTCTAAGCCCGGTTTACCTTGGGCTTTGTAGCGTTCTAGCCACTTATAAGCTGTTTGCGGGCTGATACCGAATCGTCGGCACAGCTCGCGTTTATTGCTGCCGGGTTGCCGTGCTAAAGCAACGAACTCTTCTTTCAGGCTCATGGCGTCTCTCGTATTCCAAGGCATGATGGTTCTCCGGCGAAATTAGCTCACCGAAAAGTGTCCACCATGTCCCCGTACACCCGTCAACCATGTGTCCGGTCTCTACAAAAAGCGGCAAAGTAACCAAAACGCTTTTGCCCCTACCCCTCGGTGCCTCGCTTTGGCTCGGCATGCCCTCACCACAGGCCTTGCTCCGTAGGCCCGCCGCGATCGGCCATCCATGGCCGTGTCGCGGCTAACCCGGCGTCCTGCCGGGTTACCCACTGCGCAAAACCTGAGTTCGGCCAGCGTGGTTTAATGGGGCCTTTTAGATCAAGATCAAAAGCAAGATCTAGATCAAAAGATCGCGAGGCAAGCTCGCTCCTACAGGGCCTTTGGAATCAATCACTTATTTTATGTTTGATAAGAGCTGCCGAGGAACGACGGCTGCGATCTTTTAAAAGATCAAAAGATCGCAGCCTGCGGCAGCTCCTACGGGGTTATTGCCCACCCCCCGCCCAAACTCTGGATCAACGCCACGCTGCCCTGGCTCAATTGCCCCTGGGTGTCGCGCAGGTTCTGCTCGGTCTGCAACACGATCAATTGTTGGGTCAGGACGTTCTGCTGGCTGACGGTGCCGGCTTTTAACTGCGCCTGCTGGCTGCCGAACAGTTGCTGATTGCGCGTGTAGATCTGCTGATAGGTGTCCGCCTGCACGTGCAGGTGGTTGATCGCCGACAGGTTGTCTTCGACGTTCTGCAAGGCCGACAACACGGTGCCCCGGTAGGTCGCCGCGTCCTGGTCGTAGCCGGTTTGCGCCTGTTGCACTGCCGCTCCGCGGGCGCCGCCGTCAAACAGGGTCGCGGCCAATGCCGGGCCCAGGGTCCAGATGCGGTTCGGCACGCTGAACAGGCTGCCCAGCGCACTGGCGCGATAACCGCCCTCAGCGGTCAAGTCCAGGGTCGGGAAAAACGCCGCGTCAGCCACGCCGATTTTGGCGTTGGCCGCCGCTGCCGTGCGCTCTGCAGCCACCACATCGGGGCGGCGCAGCAACAAATCCGAGGGCAAGCTCAACGGCGGGCGCGGCACCGCAAAGGCGTACTGCGCCACCGACGCCACACTAAATTGCGACGGCGCCTCGCCGACCAGCACCGCCAGGGCATGTTCGTATTGCTCGCGCGAGCGCTGCGCGGTCTGCAACGCGGCCACCACGGTGCTCAGTTGGTCCTGGGCTTGCAGCAGTTGGTCATTGGCCGCCGTGCCCTGGGTGTATTGGGCCTGGATCATGTCGAGTAATTGCTGGTTGATCTGCTGCTGTTGCTGCAACAGGCCGATGTCGATGTCCTGTTGGCGCAAGGCCAGGTAATTGCTCGCCACGCTGGCGCTGATGGACAAACGCACCCCGGCCAACAAGGCGTCGGAGGCTTGCGCAGAGGCGCTGCTGGACTCAATGCCGCGTCGCACCTGGCCCCATAAATCCGGCTCCCAACTGGCGGTCAGGGTGGCGCTGACCGAGTTCTCAACTCCGCCTGCGCTGCTCGTCCCGCTGCTGGAACCACTGCCGCCCACCCCGCGTGAGCCGGAAAGCCCGGCGCCCAGGGTCGGCCACAAACCGGCGCGGCTCGATGACACTTGCGCCTGCGCGCCGCGATACGCCGCCTCGGCGGCAACAATCGACTGGTTGGCCGTGGCCGAGCGCTGGATCAACTGCGTCAACACCGGGTCGTTATAGGCCAGCCACCACTGGCTGTTCAGCGCGCCTTGGGGGTTGGCCACAGCCCGTTGCCACTGCGTGCCCTCTTTGAAGCCCATGGGCAATTGCATGGCCGGTTTTTGATAATCCGGCCCGACCATACACCCGGCCAGAGTCAGGCTAAGGGTCATGGCCAGCAGCAGCGGTTTGAGGTTCATCGGGTGGTCTCCTTGGGCGCCCGGCGCAGACGTTGCGACAGGCGGTCCAGCCAGAGGTAAATCACGGGCGTGGTGTAGAGCGTCAGCACTTGGCTGAAGAGCAACCCGCCCATGATGGAAATGCCCAGCGGGCGACGCAATTCCGAGCCGTAGCCGGTGCCCAGCACCAGCGGCAAGGCGCCGAGCATCGCCGCCAGGGTGGTCATCATGATCGGCCGAAAGCGAATCAAGCAGGCGCGGCGGATCGCTTGTTGCGGGCTGAGGCCCAGCGCTTTGCCTTCGGTAATGGCGAAGTCGATCATCATGATCGCGTTTTTCTTGACGATGCCGATCAGCAAAATCACCCCCACCAGCGCAATGATCGACAGCTCGGTGTCGGTCATCAGCAAGGCAATCAGCGCCCCCACCCCGGCCGACGGCAAGGTTGAGAGGATGGTCAACGGGTGGATCAGGTTTTCGTAGAGCATGCCGAGCACGATGTACACCGAGACAATCGCCGCCAGAATCAGCCAAGGTTCGCTGGACACCGACGACTGAAACACCTGCGCCGTCCCGGCAAAGTGCCCGACCACGCTGGCCGGCATGCGCAGTTGCGCCACCGCGTCATCCACCAGCGTGGTGGCCTGGCCGATGGACACGCCGGGGGCCAGGTTGAAAGACACCGTCACCGCCGGGAAGGTGCCCTGATGGCTGATGGAAATCGCCGTGCGCGCCACCGACTGCTGAGCCACCGCAGACAACGGGATCAACGTCGCGTTGGCAGTGCTCGCCAGGTTGGGCGCGGTGTTGGTCTTGCTGGCCGTCGAGGCACCTTGGGGCAGGTAGATCGATTTGAGCGCAGACGGATCGGCCCAGTATTCGGGGGCGACTTCCATGACCACGTGGTACTGGTTGGCGGCACGGTAGATGGTCGACACCTGGCGCTGGCCAAAGGCGTCGTACAGGGTCTGGTCAATCGCCGACATGCTGACCCCGAGCCGCGCCGCCGTGTCGCGGTTGACCGCCACATTGGCCTCAAGGCTGTTGTCTTGCTGGTCGGTATTGAGGTCTTTGAGCTGCGGCAGTTGATGCAGCGCCGCCAGCACTTTGGGTACCCAGACATCGAGGCTGCTCTGGTCGTCGGCAGTCAGCGTGTATTGGTACTGCGCGGCGCTCTGGCGCCCGCCCACAGTGATGTCCTGCACCGATTGCAGGAATAACCGGGTGCCCGGCATGTCGCCCAGGGTTTTGCGGATCTGGGCGATGATCTGGTCGGCGCTGGCCTTGCGCTCACTCAAGGGCTTGAGCGAGATAAACATCTGCCCGGTGTTCACCGAACCGCCCCCGCCGCCCGCGCCGCCGATAAAACCGCCGACCGCTTCCACGTTGGGGTTGAGCAAGACTTTGCGGTTGATCGCCAGAAAGTCCTGCTGCATGGCGCCATACGAGATGCTTTGCGAGGCCATGATGCTGCCGTTCAGGCGCCCGGTGTCTTCCTGCGGGAAAAAGCCCTTGGGCACCCGCACGTACAGCACCCCGGCCAGCACGATCACCAGCACCGTGACCAGTCCCATCAGCAAGGTGTGGTTGATCACCCAGCCGAGGGTGCGGTCGTAGAAACGATGAAAGCGCGAGTCTGGCGCCGCCTCCGGGTGTTGGGCGGTTGCCGGGGCACGTAAAAACACCGCCGCCAGCATCGGTGTGATGGTCAGCGACACCAGCATCGACATCGCAATCGACACCGACAAGGTGACCGAGAACTCACGAAACAAACGTCCGACGATCCCGCCCATCAGCAGCAGCGGAATAAACACCGCCACCAGCGACACGCTGATGGTCAGCACGGTAAAGCCCACCTCCCGGGCACCGGCCAGCGCCGCCTGCACCCGCGATTCGCCGCGCTCCAGATGGCGCATGATGTTTTCCACCACCACAATCGCATCATCGACCACAAACCCGGTGGCAATGGTCAACGCCATCAACGACAGGTTGTTGAGGCTGTAGCCCATGAAGTACATGACGCCAAAGGTGCCGAGCAGCGACAGCGGCACGACAATGGCCGGCACCAGGGTGCTGCGCCAATCACGGAAAAACGCAAACGTGACCAGCGTCACCAGCAAAATCGAGGCAATCAGGCTGATTTCTACGTCGCGCAACGAGGCGCGAATGGTGGTGGTACGGTCCATCAAAATGTTGAGCTTGATCGAAGCCGGAATCGACGCTTGCAGAAACGGCAGCTCGGCCTTGACCGCGTCCACCGTCTCGATCACGTTGGCCCCCGGCTGCTTGAAGATCACCAGCAGCACCGAAGGTTGGCCGTTGTACAACCCATAGTTGCGCAGGTCTTCTACGTCTTCGCGCACGTAGCCCAGGTCGCTGATGCGCACCAGGTCACCATTGTTCTGCTTGACCACCAGCGCGCCGTAGTCCGACGCGTTGTAAAGCTGGTCATTGGCGGCAATCACATTGCCCTGTGCGCCGATATCGATCGTGCCTTTGGGCAGGTTGACGTTAGATGCGGCGATCACCTCGCGCACCTGTTCAAGGCTGATGCCGTAATGGTTGAGGCGGTCCGGGTTGAGCTCGACCCGCACCGCCGGCAAGGCCCCGCCGCCCACCGTCACGTCACCCACGCCGCTGGTTTGCAGGAGCTTTTGTTCGAGCAGGGTCGAGGCCACGTCGTACATGTGCCCCGGCGTGGCCGCGTCCGAGGTCAGGCTGATGACCATGATCGGCGAGTCAGCCGGGTTGACCTTGCGGTAGGTCGGGTTGCCTGACAGGTCGCTCGGCAAGTTGCTGCGCGCAGCGTTGATCGCCGCCTGCACATCGCGGGCGGCGCCGTCGATGTCGCGATTGAGGTCGAACTGCAAGTTGATCCGGGTCGCGCCCAGGCTGCTGGACGAGGTCATTTGCGTGACCCCGGCGATCTGCCCGAACTGACGCTCCAGCGGCGTCGCCACCGAGGTGGCGACGGTGTGCGGGTCGGCCCCCGGCAACTTGGCACTGACGCTGATGGTGGGGAAATCCACCTCCGGCAGCGGTGCCACCGGCAGCAGGTTGAACGCCAGCACGCCAAACAGCGCGAGCCCGACAGCCAGCAAGGTGGTGGCGATGGGACGTTGGATAAATGGCGCACTGAGGTTCATCGCGATCAATCCGCCCTGACTGTGCGGCGACCCTTCAGGCGCTGCCCGAGGTCGTGCATCGCGAGGAAGATCACCGGGGTCGAAAACAGCGTCAGCAACTGGCTGAGCAACAGCCCGCCAATGATCGCGATCCCCAACGGATGGCGCAGTTCAGAACCAATGCCGGTGCCCAGCGCCAACGGCACGGCGCCGAACAACGAGGCCATGCTGGTCATCAGAATCGGCCGAAAGCGCAAGGCCGCCGCCTGTTTGATCGCCTGCACCGGGCTCAAGCCTTCTCGTCGTTCCAGATCGAGGGCAAAGTCGACCATCATGATGCCGTTTTTCATCACGATACCGATCAGCAGCACGATGCCGATCAAGCCGATGATGTCGAACTGGGTGCCGGTGACCAGCAGCGCCAGCAACGCCCCCAGCGCCGCCGAGAGCAAGGTAGAGAGAATGGTGATCGGGTGCACGAAGCTCTCGTAGAGCATGCCCAGCATCAGGTACACCACCACAATCGCCGCCAGCACCAGCACCGCCTGATTGGCCAACGACGCCTCAAACGTCGCCGCCGCGCCCTGCAACGACACTTGCACCGAGGCCGGCATCGCCACCTGCTGCTCGACAGTCTTAAGCTGGTTCAGGGCCGTGCCCAGGGTTTGGCCCGGCGCCAGGTTGAACGAGATGTCGGCATACGCGAACTGCCCCAGCCGGTTGATCGTCAGCGGTGCCTGCACCACCTGCATCGTCGCCATGCTCGACAGCGGCGCCACCCCGCCGCCGGGGATGTCGACGTAGAGCCCGGTGAGCAAATCCGCGAGGTTTTTCGGCGGATGGTCGGTGGCCATCACCACGTGGTACTGGTTGAGCTGGGTGTAAATGGTCGACACCTGACGCTGGCCGAAGGCGTCATAGAGCACGTCGTCAATCGCCTGCGGGGTAATGCCCAGACGCGAAGCGGTGGCGCGGTCAAACGTGAGCTGGATCTGATTGCCGAACTGCATCGCCTGGCTTTGCACATCGGTGAAGGTCGGATCTTGCTTGATCGCCGCCATCAGCTTGCCGGTCCATTCCTGCAACACCTGCGGGTCGGTGGCCTGCAGGCCGAGGCGGTAACTGGTGGTGGCCACGCTGGCGTCAAGGGTCAGGTCTTGCACCGAGTGCAGGTACAGGCGAATCCCGGCGTCGTCGGCGTTGGCATCGGCCAGGCGCCGGATCACCGTGCTGGCGCTGTCGCGCTGGTCACGCGGCTTGAGGTTGATCAGCAGATTGCCCTGATTGAGGGTGGGGTTGGTCTGGTCGATACCGACAAACGACGACAGGCTCTGCACCGCCGGATCGCGCAAAATGCGCGAGGCCAGGCGCTGTTGCTCGACCTGCATCTGCTGGAACGAAATAGTCGGCGAGGCCTGGGAAATCCCCTGAATCAGCCCGGTGTCCTGATCAGGGAAAAAGCCCTTGGGCATGACCGTCAGCGTCAGCACCGTGAGCACGGCGGTGAACACCACCGACAGCAGCGCCAGGGTGCGGTGCGCCAACACCCAGTTCAGGCCGCGCACATAGTGCTGGTTGATGCGATCGAAAAAATCTTCGCGGCGCGCCTGCGGGTGCGCCTTGAGCATGCGCGCGCACATCATCGGCGTCAGGGTCAGGGTAATCGCCGCCGAAATCACGATGGTCACGGCCACGGTCATGGCGAACTCACGGAACAGCCGCCCCACTACGTCGCCCATGAACAACAGCGGGATCATCACCGCAATCAGCGCCAATGACAGCGAAATGATGGTGAAGCCGATTTGCGCCGAGCCCTTGAGCGCGGCCTGCAACGGCGTATCCCCCTCCTCCAGGTAACGGCTGATGTTTTCGACCATGACAATGGCATCATCGACCACAAAACCGATGGCAATGGTCAGCGCCATTAAGGTCAGGTTATTCAGCGAAAAGCCCAGCGCATAGGCCACCGCCAGGGTGCCGAGCAGGGTCAAGGGCACGGTCACGGCGGGAATGATCGTGGCCGCGACGTTACGTAAAAACAGGAAGATCACCAACACCACCAGCACCACGGCAACCGCCAGTTCGTACTGCACGTCGGTGACCGAGGCGCGAATGGTCTGGGTGCGGTCGGTGAGCACTGCCACCTTGAGCGTGCCCGGCAAACTGGCGCGCAACGTGGGCAGCAAATGTTGCACGCGGTCGACCACATCAATCACGTTGGCCCCCGGCTGGCGCTGGATGCTCAGCACAATCGACGGGGTTTCGTTGGTCCAGGCGGCCTGGCGCGGGTTCTCCGGGCCTTGGGTCGAGGTAGCAATTTGTGACAGGCGGATCGCGGCGCCGTTTTTATAGGCGATCACCAGATCGCGGTATTCCTCGGCCGATTGCAACTGGTCGTTGGCACCAATGGAGTACGCCTGGAACTTGCCGTCGATGCTGCCCTTGGCCTGGTTAACGTTGGCGGTGCCCAGGGAGGTACGCAGATCGTCCAGCGACAGCCCGAGGTTATTCAGCGCCGACGTATTGGCCTCGACCCGGACCGCCGGGCGCTGGCCGCCGCTGATGGTGACCAGGCCGACGCCACTGATCTGCGAGATTTTCTGCGCCAGCCGGGTGTCGGCCAGGTCTTCGATTTTGGTCAGCGGCAGTACGTCCGAGGTCAGCGACAGGGTCAGCACCGGCGCATCGGCCGGGTTGACCTTGCTGTACACCGGCGGGTACGGCAGGTTGGCCGGTAAAAAAGTGCCGGCGGCGTTGATCGCGGCCTGTACCTCTTGCTCAGCCACATCCAGCGACAGCGCCAGATCAAACTGCAAGGTCACCACCGAGGCGCCATCGGAGCTGGTAGAGCCCATGGACTTGAGGCCGGGCATCTCGCCCAACTGGCGTTCAAGCGGCGCGGTAATCGACGAACTGATCACCTCGGGGCTGGCGCCGGGGTATTGGGTAAACACCTGAATGGTCGGGTAATCGACCTCCGGCAAGGCCGACACCGAGAGCAGGCGGTAGCCCAGAATCCCCAGCAACAAGATCGCGACCATCAACAAACACGTGGCCACCGGGCGTTCGATAAAGGGGCGAGAGACGTTCATCAGCTGAGACTCACTGTGCGACTACTTTAATGGCCGAGCCGTTGTCGAGCTTGTCTGCACCTTCCGTGATCACCTGCTCACCCGGCTTGACCGAGGCGTCGAGAATCGCAGTGACATCGCCCACGCTCGGCCCGGACTTGACGTTGCGCAGGCTGGCCTTGCTGCCCGCCACCACAAACACGAAATCGCCCTGGCTGCCGTGCTGAATGGCCCGGGTCGGCACCACCGGCACTTGATCCAGCGTCTGCGCCTTGAGCCGCGCATTGACGAACTGATTGGGGAACAGCACGTGGTCTGCGTCATCGAACTGCGCCTTGACCTTGATCGTGCCAGTGCTGGTGTCGACCTGATTATCCAGCGCCAGCAACTGCCCGCTGGCCAACAGGTTTTGCTTGTTGCGGTCATAGGCCAGCACGCTGACAGCGCATGCCGCCCTGGCCTGATTGATCGCCCCCAGGTAGTCCTCGGGCACGGCAAACACCACCGTGGCCGGGTTCATCTGCGTGATCACTGCAATCGCAGAGGTGCTGGCGGTGGTCACATAGTTGCCGGGGTCAACCTGGCGCAACCCGACAATCCCGTCCACCGGCGAGGTGATGGTGCAATAACTCAACTGCACCTCAAGGTTTTGCACGCTGCCCTGATCGGCGGCCACCGTGCCCAGTTGTTGCGCCACCGTAGAGATTTGCGTATCGAGGGTTTGTTGGCTGATGGACCCGGCCTTGATCAGCTCGCGGTAGCGCGCCAAGTCACGCTGGGCGTTGCTCAACACCGCCTGATCGTGGGCCAGAACGCCTTGGGCTTGAGCCAGTTGCGCCTTCAGCGCACGGTCGTCGATGCGGGCGATCACCTGCCCTTTGCGCACCTGCTGGCCTTCCTTGAAGTCGACCGAGGCCAGAATGCCGTCGACCTGGGTGATCACCGTCACGCTCTGCGTGGGCGTGACCGTACCGAGGGCATCGATATACACCGGCACATCCTGCGGCACCACCGCCACCGCCGCCACCGGCTCGGCCCGACCGCCCATGCCCATGGGGCGGTCTTTGTGCGCCATGGCGGGCCAATGGGCATACAGCGCCCAAGCAAAGGCCAGCACAACCAGCGCGCTGAGCGCCCAGATAAAAGTGTGTCGTCTGCTCGTGTTCACACGCGTCACTCACCAAAAGAAGGCTGAGTTCAGAGTATCGAAGCGGTGACGCGTGAAATTAAATTCGGTGACAGCTTACAAAGGTTTTACACAGCCCTGACAGGACGCTGAATCTGCGGTGTTTATGCAGTGGTTTTGGCTGTTGGTGCAACGTCGGCACATTGGATTGTGCTAAGACGTACGCAGGCAACTTTTTCATTCACGCTCAAACTCACTTACATAAGGGGAAACCATGTTCAGTCACATTCAGATTGGCGCACGAAACCTCGACGTCATGATTGCTTTTTACGATGCCGTACTTACGCCTTTGGGATTAGTACGCATGACTGATCATGATGACGGCCCCGCCGGTGCGGGCTGGCACTTGCCCGGTCAGAGCTGGCCACAATTTTTCGTGCAATTGCCTTTTAACGGATTACCCGCAACGTCGGGTAACGGCGTACAGGTCAGCTTTGCAGCAAGCTCGCAAGACCAGGTAAGAGCTTCCTGGCAAGCGGCGACCACTTTAGGGGGCACGGATGAGGGAGCGCCGGGGTTGCGACCTCAGTACTCAGCCGATTTTTTTGGTGCGTACTGTCGGGATCCCGAGGGCAACAAACTCTGCTTTGTCCACGCCGAAGGCCTGGTTCGATAGAGCAATCACCCTCCTCGTCGTGCGTAGCGGTTCTCCCGACATGCACGCCGGGAGCACCACTACGCCGCTAAGCTACGCCGTGGCCGCTGTAGCTTTCATATTGGTCACCGGCGCTGAAGGTTCTTTGAGCAGTGCAAAGTAGGCAAACGCCGAGCACAGGGCGACGACTGCGCTGATGATGAAGGCCGAAGAGAACGAGCCGCTCTGTTGCACGCTAAAACCCGTGAGGATCGGCGCGATAGAGCCCGCCAGGTAGCCACCGAAGTTCTGGATCGAACCAAATGAGGCGACTCGCTCTGAGGGCACGATGGTGTTGACGATCATCCACGCGGTGGCGCTGGAGATGTTGATGAAGAACATGGTCAGGCACAGCAGCACTACGCACGCGACGACGTTGGTGGTGAAGGCCACGATCAGGGTGAACAGCGCCCCGCCGAGCAACCCGAGGATGACCATCAGCTTGCGGCTGGCCAGCACGCGCATGCCGCGCGCCACCAGTTTGTCGCAGCAACGCCCGGCCACGATGGTGCCCAAGGCGCCAAACAGGTAGGCCAGCGACACCACCCAGGCGGTGCGGTACAGGTCCAGGCCGTGTTCGCGCTCAAAGTAGCCCGGCAGCCAGGTCAGGTTGAGCCAGATCATGTAGATCACGCCCATAAAGCCGAGAAACGCGCCCCAGGTGTTGCGCTCTTTGAACAGCGCGGTCCAGCGCAGTTTCGGCGCCGCTTTCTGTTGCACCGCCACCGGTTCTGCACGGCCGGTGGCGGCCATGTATTCGGCTTTGCTTTTGTAGAATTTGAACCAGCACAGCGCCAGCACCAAACCGATGACACCGGTGAGGATAAACATGCCGCGCCAGCCCAGATGGACCATGAACAACGTCAGCAAGGGCGGCGCCAGGCAAGGGCCGATGCAGGTCGAGGACCACACCCAGCCGGTGGCGGTGCCGCGCTCTTGGGTGTCGAACCATTCGGACAAGGCCTTGGCTGCCGAGGGGAACACCGGCGCTTCGCCGATGCCCAGCAGCACCCGCAGGCCGACCAGATGGCCGTAACTGCTGAACAGGCCAAAGGCCGCTTGGGCCACCGACCACACCACCAGCGAACCGCCCAGGGCGAGTTTGCTGCCGAGTTTGTCGATCAACGCGCCGAGGGGTAATTGCGAGAAGGCGTAAGCGATGGAGAAGGCGGAGAGCATGACGCCCATTTGCATGGGGCTGATGGCCAGGTCTTTCTGGATGGTGGTGTTGGCGATGGACAGAGCACTGCGATCGAGGTAGTTGACGACTCCAATCATAAACAGGAAAAAAATCGTCAGCGTTTTGTAGCTTTTTATTGTTTTCATACGCGCCTCTAGTGAGCGGTGGCGCCCTACCCGCGCAACACATCGGCGGGTGGGCGACTTGCACTCTAAATGCCCACCTGCGCGCTGCCCAATCACAAGATCCCATCGGTTAATAACCGCGCGTTATCAAGGCGTCTGCCGGGCTCCGCGCACGGCATCGGGGCCGCTCAACAACGCGTCGATAAACGCCTGCATCGACCAGCTCGGCGGTTCGTTGCGCCGGGTAATAATCCCGTAGTCGGCCAGCACCAACGGAAACGGCAGGGCCAGACGGGTCAGGCGCCCGGCCTGGATTTCCGGTTCGGCCATGGACTCGGCCAGCATCGCGACCACCGGGGCGGTTTGCAGCAGTTGCATGGTGGTTTGCAGCGACACGGTTTCGACGGTGTTTTCCGGGGTTTGCATGTTGGCTTCGATAAACGCCCGCTCCAGCCGCGCGCGCATCGGCGTGCCCGTCGGGTAGACCACCCAGGGCCAGCTGCCGAGGTCGGTCAGCGGGGTTTCGCTGGCGCCCGCCAACGGGTGCTGGCTGCCCGTGACCAGACACAGCGGCTCGGGGGCCAGCGGCTGAAAATCAAACAACTCACGGTGCCGGTCAAGAGTGAAGCGCGCCACCACCAGGTCCAGCTCCTTGTGTTCGAGCATGGTCAGCATGTTGGCGCTGGTGCCCTCCAGCACCTCGATCGTGAGCAAGGGCCATTGTTGTTTGACCTCGACAATCGCCGCGGGCACTGCCACCGCCGCGGCCGCGTAGATGGTGCCGACTTTCAAAAAGCCATGCCCGCCCTGGCGCAGGTGGTTGATCTGGACCACAAACTGCTGGGTGTCATTGAGGGCGATTTGCGCAAAGCGCGCCACGTGACTGCCAAGGTCAGTCAGCGACATGCTGCGCGGCAAACGCTGGAACACATCAAAGCCCAATTGGTGCTCGATTTCGCGCAGCATCTTGCTCACCGCCGGCTGGCTGATGTTCATTTCCTGGGCCGTGGCGTGCATGTTTTGCGTGCGCGCCAGGGTGTCGATCAGCACCAAATGGCGGAACCGTAACCAGTTGCACAGTTGATTGAACGCGACATCCGCCATCCGATAACCTCCCGTTATTAAGGCTTGAGAATATCTCATTGGCGATTATCGCAGCGCAACATTAGTGTTGGCCCCATAAGAACAATGGATCAGCACTCATGAACCTCGCCAACAAACGCGTTTTGATTACCGCGGCGGCAAACGGCATTGGTCGCGCCTCGGTACTGGCCTTGCGCGATGCAGGCGCCACGGTCATCGCCACCGACTTGAACGTCGATGCCTTGCACGATATTGCGGGTATTCAGGCGTTATCGCTGGACGTCACGCAACCGGCAGCCATCGACGCCATTCGCCAGCAAGTCGGCACCCTCGACGTGCTGTTCAACTGCGCAGGCTACGTGCACAGCGGCGCGCTGCTGGAGTGCGACGACAGCGCCTGGCAATTCTCATTCGACCTCAACGTCACCGCCATGTACCGGATGATCCGTGCGTTCTTGCCGGGCATGCTGGAAAACGGTGGCGGCTCGATCATCAACATGGCTTCGGTGGCGTCCAGCGTGAAGGGCGTACCGAACCGTTTTGCCTACACCGCCAGCAAAGCGGCGGTGATTGGCTTGACCAAATCGGTGGCGACCGATTACATCAGTCAAGGCATTCGTTGTAACGCCATATGCCCAGGCACGGTAGATTCACCTTCGCTGCGCCAGCGCATCGCCGAACAGGCCCGTGAGCAAGGGCGTTCGGAGGCTGAGGTGTATCAAGCGTTCGTGGCTCGCCAGCCCATGGGCCGCATCGGCAGCGCCGAAGAAATCGCCCAGTTGGTGGTGTACCTGGCCAGCGACGCCAGCAGCTACACCACCGGCACTACGCAGATTATTGATGGCGGGATGAGCGTTTAACCCTCCATGTAGGAGCGAGCTTGCCTCGCGATCTTTTAGAAGATCAAAAGATCGCGAGGCAAGCTCGCTCCTACAGAAGGTCAGGTTTTTAATTCGATACAGGAGCTTTTATGAAACTGCTGCGCTACGGCGAAAAAGGTCAGGAAAAACCCGGTCTGCTCGATGCCCAAGGCAATATCCGTGATGTGTCGGCGCATATCGCCGATGTCGCAGGCAAGGCACTGGAGCCTGCAAGCCTTGAAGCCCTGAGTAAAATCGACCCGGCCAGCCTGCCGCTGGTCAACGGCTCGCCGCGTATCGGCGCCTGCGTCGGGCAGGTCGGCAAGTTCATTTGCATCGGCCTTAACTACGCCGACCACGCCGCTGAATCCGGGCTGGCCGTGCCGTCGGAGCCGGTGGTTTTCAACAAGTGGACCAGCGCCATTTGCGGCCCCAATGATGACGTCGAAATCCCTCGCGGCTCGGTCAAGACTGACTGGGAAGTTGAGCTGGGCGTGGTCATCGGCAAAGGCGGCCGCTACATCGACGAGAGCAACGCCCTGGACCACGTCGCCGGTTACTGCGTGATCAACGATGTGTCCGAGCGTGAATGGCAACTGGAACGTGGCGGCACCTGGGACAAAGGCAAGGGTTTTGACACGTTCGGCCCCATTGGTCCATGGCTGGTAACCCGTGATGAAATCCGCGACCCGCACCAACTCAAGCTATGGCTTGAGGTCGACGGACAGCGCTACCAGAACGGCAATACCAACACCATGGTGTTCCAGATCCCGGCGCTGATTGCCTACCTGAGCCGCTGCATGTCGCTGCAACCGGGCGATGTGATTTCTACCGGCACGCCTCCGGGTGTGGGCCTTGGGGTCAAGCCTGTGCCGGTGTTCCTGCGCGCTGGCCAGCAGATGCGCCTGGGCATCGAAGGGCTGGGCGAACAGCAGCAACGCACGGTTCAAGCAGACTGATCCAGCGCCTCAAATAAATATAAGAAACAGGAGCAACACATGCGCATCCTCATCACTGGCGGTACCGGCTTTATCGGCAAGCAACTGGCTCAACGCCTGGCAGATTTGAACACCCTGACGCTGGAAGGCGAAGCACCGCGCACCATCGAACGCATCGTGCTGTTCGACGCCTTTGCCGGTGAAGACGTGCCCAACGACCCGCGCATTGAGCTGGTGACCGGCGATGTTGCCGACCCTGAAGTGATCGCCCGTGTCACCGATGGCGTGGACCTGGTGTGGCACCTGGCGGCAGTGGTCAGCTCGGCCGCCGAGGCGGATTTTGACTTGGGCATGCAGGTGAATTTGCACGGCCTGATGCTGCTTCTCGAAACCCTGCGCAAGCAAGGCACCGCGCCGCGTCTGGTGTACGCCAGCGGCTTCGCGGTGTTCGGCGGCAAGCTGCCGGAGGTGGTGGACGACGACACCGTGCTCACCCCGCAATCATCCTATGGCATGCAAAAAGCCGTCGGTGAATTGCTGGTGGCCGACTACGCCCGCAAAGGCTTTGTCGATGGCCGCGTATTGCGCCTGCCGACCGTGGCGGTGCGCCCCGGCAAACCGAACAAAGCCGCGTCGACCTTTTTTAGCTCGATCATCCGCGAGCCGCTGGTGGGTCTGCCTGCCGTGTGCCCGGTGCGCCCCGACACCCGCGTGTACCTGACCTCGCCACGGCGCATTGTCGAGTCGATGTTGCTGGGCATGACCCTGTCGCCGCAGACCCTGGGCGGCGAGCGCATCATCCCGCTGCCGGGCGTGACCACCACCGTGGCCGACATGGTTGAGGCGCTGAAACGCGAGGCCGGTGATAAAGCTGCGCAACTGATTCGCTGGGAGCCGGATGCAACCATCCAGCGTATTGTCGAAAGCTGGCCAAGCAAGGTAGAAGCTCCACGTGCCCGTGCACTGGGCTTTACCGCCGACCCGGACTTCGACGCCATCGTGCGTGCGCACATAGAAGATACTGCACAGTAAACACCCCTGTAGGAGCGAGCTTGCCTCGCGATCTTTTGATCGTTTAAAAGATCGCGAGGCAAGCTCGCTCCTACAGAAAAAACAACAATAAAAATTGAGGCCGTGCGATATGACCACCACCCCGCTTCCGGATGTCACTGACATCGAGCAACAAACGATCAAGCGCGTCACCAAGCGCATGATCCCCTTTCTGATCCTGCTGTTTGTGGTCGCCTTTCTGGACCGCAACAACGTCGGTTTCGCCGCCCTGCGAATGAACGACGACATCGGTATCAGCCAAACCCTGTATGGCCTGGGTGCCGGTATTTTCTTCCTCGGTTACTTCATTTTCGAAGTACCGAGCAACGTCTTGCTGCACCGCTACGGCGCCCGCGTGTGGATCGCCCGGATCATGGTGACCTGGGGCATCATCGCCGGGGCCATGGGCTTTTTGCAGACGCCGGTGCACTTTGTCTCACTGCGTTTTCTGCTGGGCATCGCTGAAGCCGGGTTCTTCCCGGGGGTGATTTACCTGCTGTCGCTGTGGTTCCCGAGCCGCTACCGGGCACGCATGATCGCCACCTTTTACCTCGGCGTACCCATCGCACAAGTCATCGGCGCACCGCTGTCGGTGGGCCTGATGGAAATGGGCGACGCACTGGGCTTCGTCGGCTGGCGCCTGATGTACATCGTCGAAGCTGTACCGGCGGTGATTCTCGGCGTGGTCTGCTACTTCTACCTCACCGACCATCCGCGTCAGGCCCACTGGCTGACCGATGCGCAGCGCAACTGGCTGATCAACACCCTGGAGCATGAAGAGCGCAATAAACCGCTGGTCGTGGGCATTCAACCGAGCAAGTGGGAGATGATCCGCAAGGCCTTGTCCAGCCGTCAGGTATGGCTGCTGGCGCTGGTGTACTTCGGCATCACCTCGGGCTCCAACGCCATGAACTTCTTTATGCCGACCGTACTGGCCTCGTTCCGTGGCTCGTTCGGGCTGGAAATCGGCCTGATGCAAAACGGCCTGATCACCGCCATCCCTTACGCCTTGGCCGCTGTTGCCATGATCTGGTGGAGCCGTCGTTCGGACCGCCTGCAAGAACGTCACTGGCACGCCGGTGGTGCCGCCATGCTCGCTGCTGTGTCCATCGCCGTGGCGCTGTGGCTGAACCAGCCGTGGATCATCGTGATCGGCTTTATCCTGCTGGCCATGGGCGTTTACAGCGCGATCAACGTGTTCTGGGCGGTGCCAGGGCAAGTGCTCACTGGCCTGGGCGCTGCCGCCGGGATTGGCCTGATCAACTCCATCGGTAACCTCAGCGGCTTTATCGGCCCTTACCTGACCGGTTACCTGTTCAACGTGACCGGCAGCTACACCCCGGGCTTCCTGGTGATTGCCGCACTGGTCGGCGCCGGTGGTCTGGGCATGGTGTTGATGCCACGTAACAAGGTGTCGCTGGGCAACGCAGCCGGCGCAACCTCTGCAACCGTAGGAGGCAAGGCATGAGCCTGCAAACCGTAGCGTTTATTGGCACCGGGATCATGGGCAAGCCCATGGCCCGCAACCTGTTGCACGCCGGCTACCCGGTACGGGCCTGGAACCGCTCGGCGGCCAAGGCCGAGGAATTGTCCGCCCAGGGCGCCGAGGTGTTTGCCACCCCGGCCGAGGCGGCCGAAGGCGCTCAGGTGCTGATCTGCATGCTCAGCGATGGCCCGACCTGTGACGAGGTGCTGTTTGGTGAAAACGGCGCCGCCAAGGCTCTGGCGCCGGGCGCGCTGGTGGTGGTGATGAGTTCGATCCCGGTCGACACCGCCGTCGAACACGCCCGGCTGAGCGCCGAACTTGGCTTGCGCTACCTCGACGCCCCGGTATCGGGGGGCGAGCGCGGGGCCCGTGAAGCGAGCCTGGCAATCATGGTCGGCGGCGAAACCGTCGCCTTTGAACAAGGCCGCGCCGTGCTGGCGGCCATGGGCCGCCCGGTGCATGTCGGCCCGGCCGGCACCGGCGAGCTGTCAAAACTGGTCAACCAATTGATCGTGGCCAGCACCATCGCCACCGTCGCCGAAGGCCTGCTGCTGGCCGAGCGCGGCGGCGCCGACCCGTCCAAGGTGCATGAAGCCTTGATGGGCGGTTTTGTCGATTCACCGATCTGGCGTCAACACGGTCAGCGCATGCTGACCAACGACTTCACCCCCGGTGGCCCGGCCAAATGGCAACTCAAAGACACCCGCACTGCCCTCGCCCAGGCGCACAAGCTCGGCTTGTCGCTGCCGGTGGCCAGCCTCGTCGACGGGCTGTTTGCAGCCATGGTCGAGGCCGGTGACGGCGAACTTGATCACGCCGGATTGATCCGCCAGTTACGCCGCAATAACACTTTGCCTGAATAAAAATAATTTGCTGGAGCCTGCCATGACCGAATCCACCCCACGCCGCCTGCGCAGCCAGTTATGGTTCGATGATCCCAGCCATGCTGACCTCACTGCGCTCTACGTTGAGCGCTACATGAACCAGGGCCTGACCCGCGCCGAACTGCAATCGGGGCGGCCGATTATCGGCATCGCCCAGACCGGCAGCGACCTGACCCCGTGCAACCGTCATCACATTGAACTGGCCAAGCGGGTCAAGGATGGTATCCGCGATGCGGGCGGGATCCCGATGGAATTCCCGGTGCACCCGATTGCCGAGCAGTCACGCCGCCCGACCGCCGCACTGGACCGCAACCTGGCCTATCTGGGCCTGGTTGAAGTGCTGCACGGCTACCCGCTGGATGGCGTGGTGCTGACCACCGGCTGCGACAAAACCACCCCGGCGTGCTTGATGGCCGCCGCCACCACCGACTTGCCGTCCATCGTGCTGTCCGGCGGGCCGATGCTCGACGGCTGGCACAAAGGCCAGCGCATCGGCTCCGGCACGGTGCTGTGGCATGCGCGCAATTTGCTCAGCGCAGGCGAGATCGACTACGAAGGGTTCATGACCCTGACCACCGCCTCATCGCCCTCGGTGGGCCACTGCAACACCATGGGCACCGCGCTGTCGATGAACGCGCTGGCCGAAGCGTTGGGCATGTCGTTGCCGGGTTGTGCGAGCATTCCGGCGCCGTACCGCGAGCGCGGGCAAATGGCTTATGCCACCGGCATGCGCATTGTCGATCTGGTACGCGAAGACGTGCGCCCGTCGCAGATCATGACCCACGCCGCCTTCGAAAACGCCATCGCCGTGGCCTCGGCCCTAGGCGCCTCCACCAACTGCCCGCCGCACCTGATCGCCATCGCCCGCCACAGCGGCATCGACCTGTCGCTGGACGACTGGCAGCGCGTCGGTGAAGACGTGCCGTTGCTGGTCAACTGCATGCCGGCCGGTGAATACCTGGGCGAAAGCTTCCACCGTGCGGGCGGCGTTCCGGCGGTGATGCACGAACTGGACAAAGTCGGCCGTCTGCACCGCGATTGCCTGACCGTGAGCGGCCGCAAGATGGGCGAAGTGGTGGCCGATTGTGTGACCGGCGACCGCGACGTGATCCGCTCCTACGAAGACCCGTTGATGCACCGCGCAGGCTTTATCGTGCTCAGCGGCAACTTCTTCGACAGCGCGATCATGAAGATGTCGGTGGTCGGTGAGGCGTTTCGCAGCACCTACCTCAGCGACCCCGAGCGGCCGAACAGTTTTGAAGCGCGGGCCATCGTCTTTGAAGGCCCGGAAGACTATCAGGCGCGGATCAACGACCCGTCGCTGGACATCGACGAACGCTGCATTCTGGTGATTCGCGGCTGCGGCACCGTGGGCTTCCCCGGCAGTGGCGAGGTGGTCAACATGACCCCGCCGTCCGCCATGATCAAGGCCGGTATCGACTCGTTGCCGTGCATGGGCGACGGTCGCCAGAGCGGCACCTCGGCCAGCCCGTCGATCCTCAACATGTCCCCGGAATCGGCGGTGGGCGGCGGCTTGTCATTGCTGCGCACCGGTGACCGCCTGCGCGTCGACCTCAATGCGCGCAGCGTCAACCTGCTGGTGGACGAAGCCGAACTCGACGAGCGTCGCAAAGAACCGCTGCCACCGCTGGCCCCGTCGCAAACCCCGTGGCAGGAACTGTACCGCCAACTGGTCGGCCAGTTGTCCACCGGCGGCTGCCTGGAACCGGCCACCCTGTACTGGCGCGTCATCCCGGAAAACGGCCCGCCGCGCCACTCTCACTAACGCTCAGCTCCCTGTGTAGGAGCGAGCTCGTCTCGCGATCTTTTGATCTTGAAAGATCGCGAGGCAAGCTCGCTCCTACAGGACACGTTCGCCCAAAATTCGAGGATTGCCCCCATGAACACGCTGCAATTGAACATAGAAAACTCCCTGCCGCACGACTGGCAACGGGCAACCCTGGTCGGTCGCGTGTGGCTCCCCGGCGAGCGCGGCGGCCCGGCCGTGGCGGTGATTCGTGACGGTGAAGTGATCGACTGCAGTGCGCACTTCGCGACCCTCAGCCTGTTGCTCGATCATGATCAACCTCTACAAGCCGTGCGCGAAATCAGCGGCACATCGCTAGGCTCGATCGAGGCGTTGCTGGCTAACAGCGGCGAACAGCGCGACCCGGCAAAACCTTACTTGCTGGCCCCAACCGACCTGCAAGTGATCAAGGCCGCAGGCGTGACGTTTGCCTCCAGCATGATCGAGCGAGTGATCGAAGAAAAAGCCGGTGGCGACGCCCTGCGCGCCGAAGAAATCCGTGCCCTGGTGCAAGCGGCCATCGGCGACAACCTGCGCGACCTCAAGCCCGGCTCGCCCGAGGCGATGCGCCTCAAGCAGGTGCTGATCGAACAAAAAATGTGGTCGCAGTACCTGGAAGTCGGCATCGGCCCGGACGCCGAGATTTTCACCAAGGCGCCGATTTTGGCCGCCGTCGGCAGCGGCAACGCGATTGGCATCCACCCCGGCTCCAGCTGGAACAACCCTGAACCCGAAGTGGTGCTGGCCGTCGACAGCCAAGGCCGCATCCACGGCGCGACCTTGGGCAACGACGTCAACCTGCGCGACTTCGAAGGCCGCAGCGCGCTGCTGCTGAGCAAGGCCAAAGACAACAACGCCTCGTGCGCCCTGGGGCCGTTTATCCGCCTGTTCGACGAGCATTTCAGCCTCGACGACGTGCGCAACTGCGAAGTGACCTTGCGAGTTGAAGGCCAAGACGGCTACGTGCTCAACGGCAAAAGCTCAATGAACCAGATCAGCCGCGACCCGGCCGACCTGGCCGAACAGACCCTCAACGAAAACCACCAATACCCGGACGGCTTTGTGCTGTTCCTCGGCACCCTGTTTGCCCCCACCGACGACCGCGACCATCCCGGCCAAGGCTTCACCCACAAACCGGGCGATGTGGTGAGCATTGCCTCCACCACCTTGGGCGCCCTGCACAACCGCGTAACCACCAGCGACCAGGCCCCGCGCTGGACGTTCGGCGTAGGCGATTTGATGAAGAACCTGGCCGGACGCGGGTTGTTGGGCTGAAAACAACTACCCCTGTAGGAGCGAGCTTGCCTCGCGATCTTTTAAAAGATCAAAAGATCGCGAGGCAAGCTCGCTCCTACAGGGGGTTTGGGGCATCAGTAGACGGCTTCGCCCGCCCCGGCGGCGAGGCGGCGGAATACCAGCGCCGAGGCCATGCAGGCGATGCCGCAGAGCACCAGCATGGCGGCAACATCGCTGGTTTGCGGCACGCTGTGCCCGCGCAGGTTCATCAATACGCCCAGCAGTGAGGCCATCAGGCCTACCGACAGGCTCATGCTCAATTGCACGGTCATGGCCGACAGGCTGCTGGCGCGGCTGCTCAATGCGGCAGGCACGTCGGCGTAGGTCAGCGCGCCGAGGGTGCTGTATTGCAATGAGCGAATCACCCCGCTGCCAAACAGCATTAGCACGATGACGCTGTAGGGGGTGGCGTCGGTAAAGCTCGCGCATGAGGCCAGGGTCAGGCCGGTTAACACGGCGTTGATCACCAGGGTGCGGCGGATGCCGTAACGGCGCACCACGCGCACGGCCAGCAGTTTCATTGCAAAGGCCCCGGCGCCTCCGGCCAATGTCAGTAACCCGGCGTGCAACGGGCTCAGGCCAAAACACAGCTGGAACATCAGCACCAGTAAAAACGGTAACGATGAGGTGCCCAGACGCAGCAGGTTGCCGCCCCAAAAGCTGATGCCGTAGCTGGGGATGCGCAGCAGTTTGAGGTCCAGCAGCGGCTCGGCGCAGCGCTGTGCATGGCGGATGTATAACGCGCCGCAGAGCAGGCCGAGGGCGATCATCAGCGCCACCCACAGGTGCGGCAACAGGCCGTGCCCCAGCGCTTCGAAACCGAACACCAGCGCCGCCATAGCCACCGCGCTCAGTGCCAGCCCGCGAACATCCAGCCCCTGCTCGCGCACGCCGGGGTAGTACGGCACATGGCGCAGTACCAGCACGATGCCGACCACACCGATGGGTACATTGATCAGGAAGATCCAGTGCCACGACCAATAGGTGACCATCAGGCCGCCCAACGGCGGGCCGAGCATGGGGCCGATCAGCGCCGGGATGGTCAGGTACGACAGGTTGCGCAGCAGGTCTTCACGGGGTGACCAGCGCAACAGGATCAACTGCCCCACGGGCACCATCATCGCCCCCGCCGCGCCCTGGAGCATGCGCGCCAGACACAGTTGCAGCAGGGAATTGGAAGCAGCGCAGGCCAGCGATGAGGCGATAAACAGCGAGATGGCGATCACGAATAATCGACGCGGCCCGTAGCGGTCGGCCACCCAGCCGCTGACCGGCACACACAGCGCAGCCCCGAGCATGTAGAGCGAAACCACCAGGTTCATGCGGATGCTCGGCGCGCCGAAGTCGTTGGCCATTTGCGGCAAGGCGGTCATGACGACGGTGGAGTCGATCAGTTCCATGCACAGCGCACAGCCAATGATCATCGGCACGCGCCGCGATAACGGGCGCGTGTGCGGGAGGGTTTGGGCGATGGTCACTCAGGGGGTTCTCGGTGAGGATACGTTTTGCACGGTTTCGCCCTGACGGCATGGCACATGCCAGATCAAAAGATCGCGAGGCAAGCTCGCTCCTACAGGGCGTAGAACGGGGTTAAATGGCTAGTTTGAGGAAGTCGAAGGCCATGCGGCGGCCGCTTTCCAGGTGCGGGATGGCGTCCAGCAGGGCTTGGGTATACGGGTGTTGCGGGTGGTCGAAGACGTCGCGCACGCGGCCGCTTTCGACGGCTACGCCGTCTTTCATTACCAGCACGTCGTCGCTGACGTGGTTGATCACGCCCAGGTCGTGGGAGATGAACAGGCAGGCCAGGCCCAGGCGCTGTTTGAGATCGTCGAGCAGCTCGAGGATTTGCGCCTGCACCGAGACGTCCAGCGCCGACACCGGTTCGTCACACACCAGTATCTGCGGCTGCGCCGCCAGGGCGCGGGCGATGGCGATGCGCTGACGCTGGCCGCCCGACAGTTCGATCGGGCGGCGCTCCAGCAGTGCCGCGTCAAGTTTGACTAAAGCCAGCAGTTCTTCGGCGCGCCGGGGCCATTCGCTGCGCTTGTGCCCGGCCACTTCCAGCGCTTCGTTGAGCACCCGGCGCACGCTGTAGCGCGGGTCGAAGGAGCTGAGCGGGTCCTGGAACACCACTTGAATGCTGCGCCGCAGTTGGCGTTTTTCTGCGGCAGACAGGCTCAGCCACGGCTGGCCCTTGATGTGGATGTCACCGCTGTCCGGGGTTTCCAGACCGAGGATCATCCGCGTCAGGGTGGTTTTGCCCGAGCCGGATTCACCAACAATGCCCAAGGTTTTGCCCCGGCGCAGTTGCAGCGACACTTGGTTGACCACGGTGCGCTGTTTGCCGTCCGGCCCCTTGAAGGATTTGCTCAAACCGTTGACCTGCAACAGCGGCGGCGTTTGCTCGGCCTTGGCCGTGACGATGCTCAGCGGTGTACGCGCCGCGCCATGGTTGCGGCGAAAGTGCACCGCCCTGCCCGTGCGCAACAAGTATTGGGTGTAAGGATGCTGCGGGTCGTGCAGCACGTCGTCGACGTTGCCCTGCTCGACGATGATGCCGTTGTGCATCACCGCCACCCGGTTGGCCAGCCGCGAGACCACGGCCAGGTCATGGCTGACGATCAGCATCGCGGTGCTCTCGCCGCGCAGGGATTCGAGCAAGGTCAGCACCTGCGCCTGCACGGTGGTGTCGAGGGCCGTGGTGGGTTCGTCGGCAATCAGCAAACGCGGGTTGCAGGCGATGGCCGAAGCAATCAGCGCCCGTTGGCGCAAGCCGCCGGACAATTGATACGGGTACTGGCGCGCGCGTAATTCGGGCTCGGGCACGCCCACCGCGCGCAGCAGCTCGATGACTTTGGCATCGCACTGCGCCCGGTCGAGGTCGGTGTGCAGGTGCAGCGGCTCGGCGATTTCCTTGCCCACCAGCCGCAAGGGGTCGAGGGAGCCCAGGGCGTCCTGCATGACAAAGCCAATTTGCGCGCCGCGTATTTTGCGCCAGGTGCGTTCATCGAACTGGCGCAGGTCCTGCCCGGCAAACGCCAGTGTGCTGGCCTGAACCTGGGCACGGGCGCCGGTGAGCCCGGCGAGGGTGCGCGAGGTCACGCTTTTGCCCGAGCCGGACTCGCCCACCAGCGCCAGACACTCGCCGGGATGCACCTGGAAGCTCACGCCCTTGAGGGTCGGGGCCGCGTGCGCGCCAAAGCGCACATAGAGGTTTTGCACATCGATCAGAGGTTGTGTACTCATGCCCGTTTCCCTTCGCTGCGACGCAACAGTTCGCGGCCGATCGCGCTGATCGAAACCACGGTCAATGTGATTGCCAGGGCGGGCCATGCCACCAGCCACCAGGCGTTGGCCAAATAGTTGCGGCCCATGGCGAGCATCCCGCCCCACTCCGGCGCTGGCGGCGCGGCGCCGAAGCCCAAAAAGCTCAAGGCCGCGCCGTTGACGATGTTGCCGCCAATGCCGATGGTGGCCAGGATCAAAATCGGTTTGATCGCGTTGGGCAGCACGTGCCGCCAGATCACCAAATGCCGGGGCAGCCCAAGCGTGGTGGCCGCTTCAACGTAACCGGCGCCGCGTACCACCTGGGTTTGCGCCCGTACCAAACGCGCGTAACGCGGCACGTTGGCGATGCCGATAGCGAGGATGATGTTGAGCTGGCCCTGGCCGAAGAAGGTGATGATCACCAGCGCCAGCAGCAGGTCGGGAAACGCCAGCAGCACGTCGATCACGCGCATCACCGCGCCGTCCAGCCAGCGCGGGCCGAGTCCGGCAGTCAGGCCCAGCAAAGTACCCAGCAGCAGGCCGACCGCAGTGGCGGCCACGCCCAGCACCAGTGACGGGCGCACGGCGTAGACCAGTCGGGTGAGGATGTCGCGGCCGTTTTCATCGGCGCCGAGCCAGAACAGGCTGCTTGGGGCGCTAAAGGCCAGACGCGAGTTGGCGTCGAGCGGGTCGCCCGCCACCAGCCAACCCGGCTGGATGGCCGCGATCAACAGCAACAATACGAACAACCCGGCCAGCAAGAGGCCCGGGCGTATCGCCCAGCGCCGCGCACTGCGCGATTGCATGGCGAACAAAGGCTCGGCCTGGATCACGCTGGCAACAGTGCCTGGGTGGATGGACTGGCTCATGTGCAACTCCTGATGACGGGCTTAAACCGCGCTGGCTTCATCGCGGGTGGCGCCGTGGGCGCTGTCCTGCTCATGCAGGGCACGCCAGGCCGCTCCGGGGCTGATGCCGTTGAGGTAGTAATTGCCCAGCGCCCGCTCGCGGTAGATGGCCGGGTTGTGCGAGGCCAGGGTGCGGGCGTTGCGCCAGTGCCGGTCGAGGCGGCGGGCCTGGCTGGTGGCCGAGGCGCCGCCGACTTCGAACAACAGCGTGGTGGCTTCGAGCGCTTGCTCCAGCACCACTTGCTGGGCCTGGAAGGTGCGAATGTCGGCGTCGACGTAATCGGCTTCCTGCGCGCTGTCGGTCAGTTCAGCCTGATGCACGCCTTCCAGCACGTTTGCGGTGGCCAGCACCAGGCTTTCGCTGGCGTAGGCCAGGCTCGACAGGCGGCCGATCACCCGTTGCACCAGCGGGTCATCCTTGGGGCTGGACTGGCCCGGCACGCCGAACGCGCGGGTGCGGCCCTGCACAAAAGCCGTGGCATCGCGCAAGGCGGCCCGGGCGATACCGGCCAACGTGGCGAGGTGGAACAGTTGGTAGAACGATGAGATGTACGACTCGGCGCGCAGCTCGCCGGGTTTGAAACGGCGCAGCACGTGCTCTGGCGCCACCGCGACCTGGTCGAAACGCGTGGTGCCGCTGCCGCTCAGGCGCTGGCCAAAGCCGTCCCAGTCGTCTTCACGGGTCACGCCCGGCGCATCAACGGCCACCACCACGCTGAAAAAGTCTTTGTCGTGCATCGCCACCGCCGCCACCCAGTCCGCGTAGATAGTGCCGGTGCAGTAGTATTTTTCGCCGTTGAGCACCCAGCCCGCGTCTTCGTTTTGCGGGTCGTTGGGCGCCAGCGACACCGAGTTGGTGCTGCTGTCACTGCGCTCGGCCATGGCCGCGCCCCACAACTGCCCGGCCACCACCTTGGCAAACCAGTAATCCTGCGAGGCGGCGTCGCGGCTGGACAAGCGCCCTTCAACAAAACCGAAATGCGCACGCACAATCTGCGGCAGGTTGGAGTCGGCCTCGGCCAAGTCAATCAACAGCTGGAACAACACCGGCAAGCTGACGCCCGCGCCGCCCAAAGCCTGCGGCACACGCAGCGCCGTAAAGCCCGCCTCGCGCAGTTGGTTGACGGCGTCAAAGGCCAGTTCGCGGTGCTGCTCGCGCTCGATGGCCCCGGCCGCGATCTGGTCGAACAGCGGTTGGAAACGCGCCTTCAATGCGCGGTAGGAAGTGGTGTCGGTCATGGCAAGTCCTTGCGAAAAGATGGCGTCACACGGCTTTCGCTCGCGGGTCCACCAGGTGATTGATCAGGTCGACGAGAAAATTCACGACCACATAAATCGCTGCCGCCAGCAGGGTGATCCCCAGCAGCAGCGGCACATCCTTGGTGTTGGCGGCGTCGAGCATCAGGCGGCCGATGCCCTGGCGCGAGAACAGCAGTTCAATCACCACCGCCCCGCCCAGCAGGCTGGCAAACACAAAGCCGGACAAGGTCACCAGCGGCACCAGCGCATGGCGCAAGGCGTGCTTGAGGCGCACCCCGGTTTCAGACAGGCCACGGGCGCGGGCCATGGCGATAAAGGGCTGTTCGAGGGTGTCTTCGAGTTCCTGGCGCAACACCTGGCTGAGCACTGCCGCCACCGGCAAGGCCAGGGCCACGCTGGGCAGGATCAAGGCTTGCCAGCTGTTGGAGCCGGACGGTGGCAGCAGGTGCCAGCCAAAGGCGAACACCAGCAGCAACCCCAGGCCGATCACGAACGACGGCGCTGACGACAGCACCAGTTCTGTGCCCGATACCAGCGAGCGCACCCACGGCGCCCGGTTGGCACTGAGCACCGCCACCACCACGGCCAGCAGCACCGCCAAAGCAGCAGCGCTCAGCGACAGTTGCACGGTGGCGCCGAGTTGCCCGCTGATGACCTGCCCCACCGGCCGGCGCAAGTTGTACGAATCGCCCAAATCACCCTGAGCCAAACGCCCCAGGTACTGGCCGTATTGCACGATCAAGGGTTGGTCGAGGCCGTATTCAGCGCGCACCTGGGCTATCAATTCGGCGCTCGGGTTGGCCCCCGGCCCGCCGAGAATGGCCATCGCCGGGTCGCCCGCACTCAGGTTGATGGCCAGAAAGGTCAGGGTTGCCGCGCCCCACAGCACGCCAATGCCGGACAACAATCGACGAAGTATCAGGCGCAGCGGGTTCATTTGGCCTCCTGGTCGAGCCAGACCGTGGTGAAAATCGGAGTGTTGTGCGAGGTGTCGAAGATCAAGCCCTTGACCGCGTTGCGGTAGGCCACCAGCACATGGCTCTCGTACACCGGCGCTGCCGGGACGTTTTCGGTGAGGCGTTGCTGGGCGATGCTGTAGAGCTTTTGCAACTCAACCGGGTCGGTGGTCTGCCGTGCAGCGCTGAGGGCGACGTCCAGTGGCTCGTCGCGAAAGCTGCCGATGTTCTGCCCGATAAAGCTCGGCGTGCTGATGGATTTGCTGTGGTAGAGGATGTACAGGCCGTCCGGGGTGTTGGTGTGCCAGTAGCCCGCGGCGATGACCTGGAAGTTGCCGGCATAGCGCTTTTCGAGGATTTGCGGCAGCGGCGCGATGTCGATGGTTAGTTGGAAGCCGACCTTTTTCAGGTCAGCCTGAATCGCTACTGCAATGCTGCTGGGGTAGGCACCGGTTTCGTAAGTCAGCAACTCGGCTGCCAGGCGCCGGCCATTTTTAACCCGGTAACCTTCGGCGTCGCGCTGCTCCCAACCGGCGCTGTCGAGCAGGCGGTTGGCTTCGGCCACGTCGTACTTGAGCACGTCTTTGTAAGCCGGGTCGTAGAAGCGCGTGTTGCTGGCCAGAAAATCGCTTTTCGGCTGGTACTCACCAAAGCCGGCGATCCAGGCAATGCCATCGCGATCAACCGCTTTGGTCACGGCACGGCGCACCACCACGTCCTGAAACGGAAATTTCTCGGTGTTGAACTGCAGGCTGCGAAACGGGTTGCCCTTGCGGATCAGGCTGCGGATGTGCAAATCGGGGTTTTGCCGGATGGCCTTGGCGTTTTGCGCCGGCGCATCGACGGTGAAGTCAGATTGCCCCGACTCCAGCGAGCTGAAGCGGATCATCGCCTCGGGCACGATGCTCACTTCGAGGCGGTCGAGGTAGGCCTCGCCCTGATGCCCGGTGACTTCGGGCGCCCAGTGGTAGCCCTTGCGCTTGACGAAGTTCAGGCCTTGGTCGCGCGTATAGCTTTCGAGCACAAACGGCCCGGTGCCGATAGGGTGTTCGGCAATGGACTTGGGTGCCTCGACGATCTGGCGCGGCGACAGCATGCTCAGGTACGACTGCGCCAGCACATCGAGAAACGGCGAATAGGGTTCGCGCAGGTGCGCTTCGAAGGTGTACTCATCAATGATGCGACCGTCCACGTACGGGGCGATGTAGGCCGCCGCCAGCGGTGATTTGGTCTTGGGGTCACGCATGTGTTCAAGGTTGAGCTGTAGTGCGCGGGCGTTGAATTTTTCGCCATCGCTGTAGGTCACGTCGTCACGAAGATGAAAGGTGTAGATCTTGCCATCTGGCGAAATCTCCCAGGACTTGGCCAGCCAAGGGGTGATGTTGCCCTGCTCGTCCTGGTACACCAGGCAGTCAAACAGGATGCGCCCCAGCCATTGCGTATTGCCGTGGGAAATCGAATGCAAATCGAGCGTGGTGGTGTCGGATGAGGTCGACAGGCGCAGCGTGCCGCCCGGTTTGCCGGGGCTGCTTTCGCGGTAGTCATCGGGCTGGCTGGCGCTGGCATCGGCATTGACGACGATGGCGCGCGGCGCTTCGCTGGCCGGTTTGCAGGCGCCCAGCAGCCCGATACCGGCGATCAGCGCCAGGCGGGCAAGCCTTGTGGTCAGGGTCATGTGCTTCCTCCACCAGCGCCGCGCACTTCGCGACGCTGGCCGCGCAGGCTTAGAAGTTGTAAGTCACGCCGGTAAAGGCGCCGAAACCATCACCGGGGTACAGCACCGCCGTGTCTTTGCCCTGCACGTCATACGACGGTGCCACGGCAGTCACGTAGGCCTTGTTGGTGAGGTTTTTCAGGTCCAGGTACACCTGCCAGGTTTTGCCCGGATCGTCGAAGCCAAAGCGTGCGCCCCACAGGGTGTAGGACGGCGCGTAGAAGCTGTTGGCGTAGTCCACGGCCGTGCTGGAGGCGGTGCGCACGTTGACCCCGGCATACAAGCCGTTGGCAAACTGGTACTGCAATTCGCCCTGGTAGATGTGCTTGGGCAAGCCCGGCAGTTCGTTCTTTTTGAACAGCGGGTCGTTTTCGTAGTGGAAGTCGTTGAGGGTGTACGCCTGACGCCAGGTCAGGGTGTCGCCATTGGCGCCTTCCCACAGGCGGGTGCTCAAGCCGGCTTCAATGCCCTGGTGAATGGTCGGTGTGGCGTTGGAGGTTGACACCACGGCTGCCGCGGTAGCGGTGGCCGGGAGTACTTGAACGTTGAGCAGCTCGTTTTTCACCCATGACTTATAGAACGCCAGGCTGCCGTCGAAGATGCCGTATTTGCCCTTGATGCCGAACTCCACGGTGTTGGCGTTTTGTGGCACCAGTGGCTTGGTGTAGTTGGTGGTGACGCCCGAGCCGGAAATCGACCAGGAGCTTGGCGGGTCGATGGTGCGGCTGACGTTACCGAACAGTTGCACGTCGGGGGCGATGTAATAACGCAGGCCAATACGCGGGGCGAATCGCCACTCATCGTAGAGGTACTCACTCGGCAGGCCGCTGGTGTTAGGGCGGTCGCTGTACGAGACCTTGACGTTGCGCTTGATCTGGATCGCCGACACGCCGGTAGACAGGTACAGGTTGTCGGTCAGGCCCAGGTCGTTGCCGAGGCTGAACACGTGGTCAAACGAGCCGTCGTACTTCACGTCTTTTTGCAGGATGCCGAGGTCTTTATTGCCTTTGTAGGTGCGCACGCCAGCATTGATGTGCTGAGTGCTGGTCCAACCCGCGGTCGTGGTGCTGGACAGGCCGAACAGGTGATCGGTGCGGGTGTAATTAAGCGAATAGTTGATGTCGCGCCAATCCCAGTAGTTGGGGTTGACGGTACTTTTACGGCTGAGGATCTGCGGGTAGTCGTGGTACACCAGCCCGGCTTCGAGCTTGGCGTCATCGTCGAAGGTATAAGTGGTTTTGCTGCCGATCCAGGTGGAGCCGAGCTTGGTCGAATCGCCGCGCGTGTCACGGGTGGCGATGTTGGTTTGCGAGGGTTTTTTCTTCAACTGGGCCAAGGTCAGCTGGCCCGAGTTTTCGTGGTATTCCTCGCGATAACGCAGGTACACGCGGGTTTCCAGTTTGGGGCTGAAGCGGTAACCAAAGTTGCTGACGATGCCCTTGGCCTTGGTGTAGGTGAAGTCCTGGAAGCCGTCGCGCTTGGAGTTGTCGACGCTGACAAAGTAGTCGGCATCGCCCACCACACCGCCGGTGCTGAGGGTCTCTTTTTCCCAGCCGAAACTGCCGCCTTCGACTTTGATGCGTGTGCCCGGTGCCGTGCGGCCGGTGTTGGTGACAAAGTTGATGGCGCCGCCCAACGACAAGGCGCCGTATTCAAAGGCGTTGGCCCCGCGCAGCACTTCGGTGTAGTTCAGGCCCTGGGTGTCGAGCAACTCATAAGGCGTACCGCCCGCGCCGGTCAGCGCCAGGCCGTCAAAGAGGAACTTGGTGCCCTCCCGGAAATACCCCGGTGACGTGTTAGCCCCGGAGCCGCGAATCGAGATCTTGATCGCATCGTTGCCGCCCGCCGCCTGGGCATACACGCCCGGCTGATAGGCCAGGGTGTCTTCCAGAGTAGCCGAGCGGCCCTTTTCGACTTCCGCCTGAGTGACCAGGCTGGTGCCGCCGGCCACTTCATCGAGTTTGGCTTTCGCCGCTTGCACCTCGGTTTGTTGGGCGGCTTGCACGGTGACCGTGCCCAGACGTCGCTCGCCGTTCGGGCTGGCGTCTTCGGCCAGGGCAAAGGGTGCGAGGGTTAATAAGGCGCTGCTGACAGCGAATAAGGAGGAATGCCGTTTAACAGCAGAAGTAGCCAAGTGCACGCGTTTCAAATTATTACCCCACCTGAATAGAAAATAGGCGAGTTTCTATTGGCATAGTCAATCTCACGATAACAACGCTATTGCAGCGAACGTGCCAACTGGCGAAGTGCCTTATTTGCGGGTGTTTAAGGTTTTAATGTTGTAAGTGCGACTGTTGCGTTACAGCGCTACTGCCGAACACGTGTTTGTTTCCCAACACTTGTAAAAAAGTGTTTATAAACTTTTGGCAGCACCTTAGATCAATAGTTGTTAATTAAACGAGTCGAGGTAACAGCAACTTAGCCACGTAGTCGGCTTCTTCTTGCAGAGGCCAACCCGACAGGCTAATGACATTAAGTCCGGCTTTTTGTTGATAAAGGTTGAGTGTGCTGACGATACTGTCGGGCGATCCGACAAGGTACGCCGACGACGAGCCAGTCCCGAAGACATCCAGCGTCGACCAGGCTGTAATCCCGGCGTACAGGTTGTTTTCCAGGCGCAATTCTTCGAGGGTCGGTAGTTGCCGCTGACGTAGCCGGGCAAGCCAACCGGCACGCTTGGCATCCGGGGCGACAAAGTTGGCAAAGTTGAACTTGCCGCCACTGCGCCGCACGATGGATTCGTTTATTTTGTCGCGCAGCACCTCAACGCCGGTGGCTTCGAACATCGCATAAAAGTGCGCCAGCGCCTCGCTGTCAGTCGGCCTTACAACCACGCTGGCCAAGGCGCCCAGCCCGCTGAACTGGCGCTTTGCAGCCTGCGCCGCCTGTTGCGCCTTGTGAAACTTTTCGCTCACTACCGCCACTTCACGGAGCATGGTCATGTACACGTTGACCAACTCACCGGCGTGGGCCACGCCCGCCGTTGAATCCCCTGTGCCCCACAGTTGCACGCCGTCTTTTTGCTGCGGGTGGATTTCCAGCGGGGTATTCGGGAAGTAGGTTTTGCTGCCCTGGGCATACGAAAAAGCAAACTTGCGCCAGTAATCAATGCCCAGGGTGTAGCGGTCGGCATGGGAGGTGGTAATGCCGTAGCCCTGCATGATGTTGTCGCGCCCATTGACCAGATTGACCAACAACCGGCCCTGGGTCAGTTGGTCAAACGTGAGCGCTTGTTGGGCCAATAACTTGGCCGGAACCATGCGCGAATAAAAAGAAATCAGGAACTTTATACGCCGGGTATAACTGGCCGCAAACGAGGCCGATATAAAGGGGTCATTCGGCCAAGTTGCAACATGCGCCCCATAAAACCCGCCCTGCTCTATGGTTTGCGCCAGCGTTCGATAACGCTCGAAATCAATCGGATATAACCCGCCCGGGCACCACGGATAAGTACCGTCGGCAAAGCTCAAATACCATAAAACTTTCAGGGCCACGGGGGTCTACCTCTGTTCAGATTGGGCGAAGACTAATGAGCCTGTTTCGTGGCTGTCAACGCAGTACGCGGCTTAAATTTAAAGTCATAAGCTTATGTATTTGCGGCATATGGACAGCTTTTTTATATCACTATCGTTAGTGATAAATGTGATTTTGATTATAAGCACGGCCTGCGTACGCTGATCACCACAGGAAACAACCGTCGCCCTTGCGGATTTCCACATCCCCGTAAACATGACGACAGACGTTTCAATAAACCCATGAAGAAGACCACTTACGCCTTACCGTTAACGCTGTTCAGCCTGCTGTCCATCACCCAACAGACGCAGGCGGCTGAAGCCGATCCGGGTGATTACATTGCCGCGCCGCCGGGCACTGATCTGGGGCTGTTGTATTACCAACATTCGTCGGCCGACACTTACCGCGATGCGTCGGGTAATAAAGTCGACGGCAGTAATCGGTTCAGGTCTGACATTGGCATTTTGCGTTACGTGCATTTTATGGAGGTGTTCGGCTACACGATTGACCCGCAAGTGGTGTTGCCGTTCGGGCAGTTGCATGACGCCAAAATCGGCGGCCAGTCCATTGATGGCAACAGCGGTATCGGTGACGTGCAACTGACCTCGACGGTGTGGTTGGTGAACAACCCGCAAGCGCGCCGCTGGTTTGGTATTTCGCCGTTTATCGTCGCGCCCACCGGCGCTTACGATAAGCACGAAGCCTTCAACCTCGGTGAAAACCGCTGGAAGGGCATTGTGCAGGGCGGCTTTGTGCAGGGCTTCGGGCAATACTGGAGCTGGGACTTGATCGGCGACATCACCTGGTACGGAAAAAACACGGACGCCGGTGGCGGTGATCAGACGCTCAAGCAAGACCGCTCTTACCAGGTGATCAACTGGTTGAGTTATCACCCGACTGACACGTCCCATGTGTCGATCGGCTACTCCCACACCTGGGGCGGCGCGCAACAGCTGGACGGCGTGGACAACGGCACCCGCACACGGGTTGATCAGTGGCGCGCACTGTACGCCACCAACGTTACTGCCAAGGATCAGGTGCAAGTGACACTGGCCAGGGACCTGAACGTTCGCGGCGGGTTTGAACGCGACTATCAACTGAACTTGCGTTTGGCTCATGTGTTTTAAAACGAGAGAAAACCTGTAGTCGCTGCCAAGCATTTGGCTGCGATGGGTTGCGCAGCGACCCCAAACGGCGGCCCTGCGGCCCGCATCGCAGCCTTCGTACCTCGTCAGCGACTACAAAAAAATTGCGCTCAACTGTTTATCAACGAAGGTGTTTATGAGCTATCACTCCCCTGCCCTTGCTGCCCCGACTATTGAGTCTGTGATTGCCGCGCACGCGGCGCTGCGGGCCAATACGCCGCTGGTGCAGTGCCTGACCAATGTGGTGTCGGCCAACTTTATGGCCAATGTGCTGCTCAGCGCCGGTGCCGCGCCAGCGATGGTCGACAACCCGGAAGAAGCCGCCGATTTTGCGCGCATCGCCGGGGCGGTGCTGATCAATCTCGGCACGCCGAACACGGCGCAGGTCAAAGGCATGCGCCTGGCCGTGGCCGCCGCCCATGACGCCGGGCGCCCCTGGGTGCTGGACCCGATTGGCGCAGGCGGGCTGGCCTGGCGTGGTTCGGTAGCCGCGCAGTTGCTGGCGTTCAAGCCTGCGGTGATTCGCGGCAATGCCTCGGAGATCATCGGGCTGGCCGGGCTGGGCAGCCATGCCCGTGGTTTTGATACCTCCAACGACCCGGCACAGGCAGTGCCCGCCGCCGTGCAGTTGCTGGAGCACACCGCCGCCGTGTCCGCCTCGGGCGCCATTGACCATGTGGTGGGCTGGGTCGCTGATGCACAAAACCCGCCGCGCCCGTGGCTCATCAAGATTGCCGGTGGCAGCGCCTGGTTGCCCAAAGTGACCGCATCGGGTTGCTCGCTGGGTGCGCTGGTGGCGGCGTACACCGCCGTGGCCAGCGATTACCTGACCGCGCTGGTGAGCGCCCATGTGCACTTTGCCCTGGCCGCCGAACTGGCTGAAGCCACCGCCAAAGGGCCCGGCTCGTTTGCCACGGCCTTTATCGACGGGCTGGATGCGGTGGATGCCGAGCTGATCCGCGCCAAGGCCCGGTTTGAGGCCTCGCCGCTGTAAACACGAGCTGTAGGAGCGAGCTTGTCTCGCGATCTTTTAACGATCAAAAGATCGCGAGGCAAGCTCGCTCCTACAGGGTTTTTGGCTTTTCAGGACAGGTATATGACCCGCCCGTTACTCAGCCTTGATGAGCTGTTGGCCCAACCCGACCACTGGACCGTGCTGGAAGCCAGTGCCACAGGGTTGCGCGAGCCTTTTGCCGCTGGCCACTTGCCGGGGGCGCGCTTGGCCGATCTGGCCAATCAGTTGTCGGATCCGTCGGCGCCGTTTCCGTATACACGGCCCGATGCCCAGGCCTTCACCACGGCGATGCGTGCGCTGGGGGTGAGCAACCAGCGCAAGGTGGTGATCTACGACCGCGAAAACGGGATCTGGGCCGCGCGGGTCTGGTGGCTGCTGAAAAGCTTCGGCCACAGCCAGGTGTTTGTGCTGGAGGGCGGCTTGCGCGCCTGGCTCGCTCGCGGGCTGGCGCTGGACACCACGCCCGAAGCCAACCGCCCCGGCGACTTCACGGCGGTGGATACACCGGAGTATTTCGTCGATCGCGCGTATGTGCAGCAGGTACTGGCCGGGCAACACAACGCCCGTTTGCTCAACGTGCTGCGCCGCCCGGTGTTTCGCGGCGAAGAAAGCAAATACGCACGCCCCGGCCATATCCCGACCAGCCTCAACCTGCCGTATATCGAGCTGATCGACTCGCACACCCACACCTTTATCCCGCGCCCCGCCCTGCTGGCAACGTTGCAGCCGTTTATCGAACGCCCGCAGGTTGAGTGGGTGCTGTATTGCGGCAGCGGCATCACGGCGGCGGGGTTTGCCCTGGCCCTGGCGCTGGTGGGCGTTGAACACGTGAGCGTTTACGACGGCTCGCTGTGCGAGTGGTCGGCTGACCCGGCATTGGCGATGGACCTCGAACCGATTTCGAACCCTTGAATCAGGAACACGACTGATGGCAATTAAAGCACTGTGGTACCTCAGCATGGCCGACGGTCATTACCCCTGGATGGAAGACGGCATCTACCCGGTGGATTTCGACCGCTACCGCCGACTGGCCGAGACCATCGACCAAGGCGGTTTTTATGGCGCGCTGGTGGCCACATGGCCCAACGACCCGCTGGTGTCTGCCACTTCGGTGGTGGGCTTTACCCAGAAAATGCGTTTTCTGGTGGCCGCCTACGCGGGCATGACCGCACCCAAGTTGCTGGCCGAACAAGCCCTGACCTTTGAAAAACTCAGCGGCGGGCGTTTGCTGTTCAACCACATCAATGGCCGCGAAGAACGGGCCAAAACCTACAACCTCACCGCCGGTCACGACGACCGCTATAAAAGCGCCGAACATTACTGGAAGGCATTTCAGGAGCATTATCTGGCGGGTAATCCGTCGCTGTTCCCCAATACCCGTTTCAGCCTCGAACCTGTGCAAGCGGGCGGTGTGCCGCTGTGGGGCACGGGTGAGTCCCAGGCCGGTGTTGAACACGCGGGCAAAGTGGTCGATGTGTACCTGCTGATGCTGCGTGAAATCTCAATCATCAAGGACCGCTTCGACGCCGCCCGCGCTTCGGCCCATAGCCAGGGCCGCGAGTTTGCCGACATGGGCGCGCTGGCCAGCGTGACCGTGCGCAAGACCCGCTCCGAGGCCGAAAAAGCCTTTTATGCCCTGTTTGAAACCACCGGCGTCGACCTGCTGCGCAGCAAACTCGAAGAAGTGGTGGCCCGGCGCAGCAAGGGCGAACAGACCCTGGCCAGCTACCGCGCCCCGGATGCGCAGCGCCAGGAGTGGGTGGATTACATCCTCAAGAGGCAACTGCCGCCGCTGGAGTCTCTACGCCTGGAAAACAGCCTGTTTGCCGGGATGAGCGCCTGGTCGTCGCTGGACATCTTCGGCACCGGCTCATCGGCGGCGTACCTGGTGGGCGACGCAGACGCCATTGCACAGAACGTCGAGGCGTATCACCAACAGGCCGGGCTGAGCGCGCTGATCCTGTCGGGCTGGCCGCTGATTGACGAAGCAAAACACGTGGCCGAGTTGCTGATACCCAAGCTGAACGAGATCGGCTGAATCACTCGTCTTGCCTCGCGTTTTTTTGAACGATCAAAAGATCGCGAGGCAAGCTCGCTCCTACAGGGCGGGGTTCGCAAAGCGTGACCCATTTTCGTTCGCAGTTGTCAGAATCGTTACTCGAGTGTTCTTGGACAACCAACGAAAGGCCAGCCATGCCATTTGAAAAAAGCCTGAAAGCCACCTTGCTCGTGCTCCTTGCCGCCTCGCTGGGGGCTTGCCTGCCTTGGCCGCGTGAGCGCTCTGCTTACGCCGACCTGTGCCAGTCCGAGTATCAATTCAAAGTGCCTGGAGCGGATGGCAAGAAAACCATCATCCTCGAAACCTACTTATACGATCACGCGGCGCAGTATTCAGATCGCCCGTTTGAGCAAGGTGTGTCCAAGACCTTCCCCGGTGAAACCTGGTCACGCAGGCACTTTTACATCCAACTGATCGCCTACAACAAAGGCCGCATACGCCCGACGCGTTCAAGCAGTGGCGAGGCGCCCATCCCGATTCTCTACGACAGCCGCCAGGCCTACATCACCTTTGAAGACGGCTCGCAGTTAAAAGCCCTGCCCGACGTGTACCTGGGTGACAACGAGACCTACGACTACCCGATGTATTACGAGAAATATGCGCGAACTTCGCCGTATGACATCAACAGCGATGAAGTGCACAGCCGTGTTCCGCGAATCACCAACAACAGCAGCTACGGCTCGGTCTATCTGATTTTCCCTACCGAAAAATTTAATGCTGATTCGAAATGGACGATCAACCTCGGCTCGATGGATGTCGGGGGGCAAAAAGTCGATCTGCCGCCGATGAAAACCTGCTATCAGCCGGTGAAAAAATGGATCGGCATTGAACCGCTGATGCGGCCGTAAACGCCCCCTCTGTAAAGAAAAAGCCCCGCCGGGGCTTTTTAACTTACCGCCCCCAGCACGCGGCCATCCAGCCGCCCATGGGGTGCAACCGCTCAGACACGGCGGCGTATTTGGGGTTGAGCAACGTCGCCATGGCATACAGGCCGGTCGCCGACTGCGGGTTCCACAGGCCGGAGAACCCGCTCTCCCCCGCCTCGCGACGCTGGTCATCAAATTTGACGTGGGAGTGCACGAATTCTTCGTGGGTCTTGTCACCTTTTGCGTAAGGCGCGAGCCAGTCCAGCGCGTTCTCCAGGCTGGCGTCTGAAGCGCCCTTGAACACCAGCCAGTTTTGCCCACGCAGACGCGCTGCCACGGCGGCCCGGGTCAGTGGCTCCAGGTCGTAGACCACATAGTGCAGGGCATCACGCTGCTCGACATCCACCGTTGAACCGCCCGGCCGCAGATTGCGCCTCAGTTGCTCAATAAACTGCGCCCGCGCCCGGGCAAACATGGCTGGATCCTCCAGCGCCACCGCTGACAGCGTCGCCAGCTTCACGCGGTGCGAGTTCCAGTTATTGATCCAGCGGCCATCACCCGGCTTGAAATTGTGCTCCATCTGATTGAGATACCCCTCACCCAACTCGCGGATAAAGCGCTGTGCCACTGCGCGCACCGGCGGCGCCAAATCGTTGCGGGTCATGGCATAGGCATCGATGTAAGCATCCAGCCCGGTTTCATCCACCGGATTAAAACTGGGCTTGTAACGCGTGCCCCAATCGTTGAGCAACCGCGACAGCGCTTCCAGATCACCGGGTTGATGCTGTTTTTGCCACAGCAGCGCCAAGTCGCGCATCAGCGGCCAGTCTTTCTTGGCCTCCAGGCTTTGATCACGAATGCCCTGATGCGGCAGCGTCCCTTCGGTGTGCACCCGCTCAATGGCTCGCGATTGCGGCAATAGCTGTTTATTGACCTCATTGCGTAACTGCCCCAGCGGCCCCGGGCCGGTGTTCGTGCACCACGACGCCGCCAGGGTCGGGGCGCTCACCACGATGCTGAGCGCTAAAAAAAGCGGGTTGAGAATCGGCCGTTTGGTCATCGAAGGTCCTGGAAAAAGGCGTCTGGTCAGTCGGGAAATTAGCCGTCTGTGGCGGGTTGGGACTCCTTGTTGAGAACTGTAGGTGACGGAAATTGAACGGCGGCTTACTGGGAACGGGATTTCATGCGGGAGCGCGGTTGGGGGTCGCTGCGCAACCCATCGCAGCCTCGCAAAGCTCGTCAGCTCCTACAAGTTTTTTGGCGTACACGCGCCCCCGTAGCAGTTGCCGAGTTTGACGAGGCTACGTCTCCCGCAAACAACACAATCCCTGCAGTCGCTGACGAGGTACGAAGGCTGCGATGGCTTTAATCAGTCCACATCCCGCCTTGCCAGTCTGTGGCGATATTGCTAGTGTCGATTTATGACCAAATATTGCCTCACCTCGACTACCACCACCACGACCGCTGAAAGCGGAGCGTGCGAAGTGTCGTGAGCCAATAACAGACGAACTTCAAAGGCCCGCCAGCAATGGACAGGGCCTTTTTTATGCCCTTGTGTTGCTGGCTCATACGCAAGGAGATTCACCTCATGCACGCTCTATTGATACTCGATATGCAAGTGGGTCTGGTTCATGGCCCGGAAAAACCCTGCCGTGGCGAGGCGTTGCTGCAAACCTTGAACAGTCTGATGGATAAGGCCCGCAGCGCAGGAGCGCCGATTTTTCTGGCGCGTCATATCGGGCCGGTGGGTTCGCCCATCGAACCCGGTAGCCCGCTGACGATGATCGTGCAAGAACTGAAGCTTCAGGGTGGCGAGGTGGTTTTCGAAAAACGCCGCCCTAATGCCTTCGCGATGACCGATCTGGCAGACAACTTACGGGCCCACGGGTCGACGGGTGTGGTGATCACCGGCATGAAAACTCAATACTGCGTCGACAGCACGTGCCGCGCGGCGCGTGACCTTGGCTTTGATGCGGTGCTTATTGCCGATGGCCATAGCTGTTCTGATACGCCGGTGATGAAGGCGCAAGACATTGTGGCGCATCACAATGCAACGCTTGACGGGCCGTTCTGCCGGTTGGTTCGGGCTGAGGAATGGCGTTTTTAGGTGACAGCCACGCAAAATTTGTAGTCGCTGACGAGGTACGAAGGCTGCGATGCGGGTCGCAGGACCGCCGTTTGGGGTCGCTGCGCAACCCATCGCAGCCTCGCAAAGCTCGTCAGCGATTACAAGTTTTTGGCGTACACGCGCCCCTGTAGCAGTTGCCGAGTTTGACGAGGCTACGTCTCCCGCAAACAACGCAATCCCGATGCGGGCCGCAGGACCGCTGTTGAGGGATCGCTCACGCCCTCTCAAACATATAAAAACCCAGAAGCCAGCTTACAAACATATGAATTTTTACAAATGTTTGACTGCTTTATGCTGCGCCCGCTTCTCGTAGGGGGAGGCGGTTCGTCGGGATGTCTGGGCAAGCAGGCCCTCGTCGGACACCAGCGCCTGCGCCCTCAGCGCAGCCGACTACAGCCAGATTTTTGTGAATGCCGTGCACGGCATTCTGCCGGGAGCCAAACGATGAAAGCAGCACAGTACATCAACGCACAGTGGCTAGCAGGCGAAGGCGCGGAGTTAATCCGCGTGTTCGATCCATCCCTGGACCAGTCGTTCGCGGAGCTGACGAGCGCCAGCACAGCCCAAGTGGATCAGGCCGTTGCGGCGGCGCGTGAGGCCCTGCCCGCCTGGCGCAAAGTCGATGCATCGGTGCGCGCCGGTTACTTGAGGGGCTTTGCTGAGCAGCTCGAACAACGCCGTGAAGCCTTGATCGCCCTGCAAATGCAGAACAACGGCAAGCCCCGGCACGAGGCGGTGGTTGATGTGGACGATGCCATCGCTACGTTCAGCTACTACGCGACCCTGGCCGACGCCCTGGCAAGCAACCCGAGCCCTGAAGTGCCGCTGTCGGTGCCCGGCTTTACCTCGCACACACGGCTGGAGCCGGTGGGCGTTGTCGGTTTGATCGTGCCGTGGAATTTCCCGCTGGTGACCAGCGCCTGGAAGCTCGCCCCGGCCCTCGCGGCGGGTTGCACGGTGGTGCTCAAGCCGTCGGAGATCACCCCGCTGATCGAGCAAACCTACGGCGAAATTGCCGATGCCCTGGGCTTGCCGCCCGGCGTGTTGAACATCGTTTGCGGCAAGGCCGAGACCGGCATTGCGCTGAGCAATCACGCGGGGCTGGACAAGTTGTCGTTCACCGGCAGCAACGCGGTGGGCACGCAGGTGATGCACAGCGCCGCCGCCCATTGCCGCCCGATCACCCTGGAGCTGGGCGGCAAGTCGGCGATTGTGGTGTTTGAAGATTGCGACCTTGATCAGGCCGTGGAATGGATCGTGGCCGGGATCGCCTGGAACAGCGGGCAAATGTGCTCGGCCACCTCGCGCCTGCTGGTGCACGAGCGCATTGCCGATGCGCTGACGCAACGTTTGCAGAGCGCTTTCGAGGCCCTGCGCGTGGGCAACCCGCTGACCGGCGAAGTCGATATGGGGCCGCTGACCAGTCAGGTGCAATGGGCCAAGGTGAGCGAGTACTTTGCCATCGCCCGCGCCGAAGGGTTGCACTGCGTGGCCGGTGGCAAAGCCTGGTGCGACCCCGGCTGGTTCGTCAGCC
This sequence comes from Pseudomonas helleri, assembly GCF_045830615.1. Classification (NCBI taxonomy): domain Bacteria; kingdom Pseudomonadati; phylum Pseudomonadota; class Gammaproteobacteria; order Pseudomonadales; family Pseudomonadaceae; genus Pseudomonas; species Pseudomonas helleri. The sequence continues at coordinate 4,100,747 of NZ_CP174501.1, forward strand.
CGACCCTGTACACCGACGTGCCGTTGAACAGCCGCCTGTGGACCGAAGAAATTTTTGGCCCGGTGCTGTGCAGCCATCGCTTCAGTTCAGAAGACCAAGCCGTGGCGCTGGCCAACGACAGCCGCTTCGGCCTGGTGGCCACGGTGATCAGCGCGGATCTTGAGCGCGCCGAGCGGGTGGCGCAGGCACTGGAGGTGGGCCACGTATGGATCAACTCGATCCAGGCAGTGTTCGTCGAAACCTCTTGGGGCGGCACCAAGGGCAGCGGCATCGGCCGCGAACTGGGGCCGTGGGGGTTGTCAGCCTATCAATCTGTCAAGCACGTGACCCGTTGCCTGGGCTAAAGCCCGTGTTCAAGCAACAGATCGGCGATAAAGGCACGCACCGCTTCGCTTTGCGGGTGCCCGGCATGGGTGATCATGCTGTGCTGCACGTCGTAGCGTAACGTCGCTGGCTGAAGGGCACGCATTTGCCCGCTCTGCAGCCAGACCTGGGCGTAGTGAGTGGGCAGATACCCCAGATGGGTGCCGGCCAGCACGCCATGGACCACCGCCTCCATGTGATGCGCCGTGGCCGAGGCGCGATCGGGGATGATGGGCAGCACCTGATCGACAGGCAGGAAACCATGGCGAATCCAGTCACAGGCCTGAAGCTGCGCATGGCTGGGCGAGCGGATCGTGAACAGCGGGTGCGCCTGACCGCAGAAAATCCCGATCTCTTCCGAGTACAGCGGCTGATACGTCAAGGTCGGCAGCGGGCGGCTGAAATACGAAATGGCGATGTCCAGTTGGCCGTCAATTACCGCTCGCTCAAGCTCGGTGGGCGAGTTCACAAAAATGTGCAAATGCATGTCGTGTTCACGCTGATAAAAGCGCGCAATGGCGGCATCGACCCGAGCTGTCGGCAACGTCGCGATATTGTCCGCCAGCCCCAGATACAGATCCCCCACCAGCCGCCCGGCAAGGTCTTGGGCCTCATTGCGAAACGCATCTACCGCCCCGAACAGCACCGACGACGCCTTGAGAATGCGCTGGCCTTTTTCGGTCACGCGAAAGCCGCCTTTGCCGCGCTCACAAATGCGGTAGCCCAGACGTTTTTCCAGCCCGGAAATGTGCGTGCTGATGTTCGACTGGCTCATGTTCAACTCAGCCTGAGCCGCCGTAAACCCACCGCACTTGACCACCGTGGCGAAGATACGCAGCAGGCGCAAATCCATGTCCGTAACGTTTCTGAGCACAGGGGTTCTCGATGGGAGTGGGCGCAAGATTGACGGGCAGTAGTATCGGGGACTGACCAAGGCCGGGGCAATGGTCGGGGTGGAGGGCAGATTCTGGATTGACAAATAAACTGTGATCACATATCACTGTATTCGCATTTCTCAGCAGGCGTTCGCCGCTCAGCAGAACGCCCACACAACAATAAGACAGGTAAAACGCTATGAGCATTGTGAAACGACTCACGCCTTATTCCGGGTTGAAAGTGCTGATTTCCGGGGGCGCGGCCGGTATTGGTGAGGTGATTGCTGCGGCCTATCTTGAGACCGGGGCCAAGGTGCATGTGTGTGATGTCAGCGAGCAGGCGGTGCTGGCCTTCCGCGAGCGCTACCCGCAAGCGCTCGCCACCCAAGCCGACGTGTCAAACCCGGCCGAGGTCAAGCGAGTGTTTGAACTTCAGCGCGAGTGGGTCAATGGCCTCGATGTGCTGATCAACAACGCCGGCATCGCCGGGCCCACCACCGGCATTGAAAAAATCACCGAGGACGAGTGGGAGCAGTCGATCAATATCAACCTCAATGCCCAGTACCGCTTCGCGCATCATGCGGTGCCGCTGCTGGCTGAATCCGATCATGCACACATCATTCATATTTCGTCGGTGGCCGGGCGCCTGGGGTATGCCTGGCGCACACCGTATGCGGCGACCAAGTGGGCCATTATCGGGTTGATGAAATCGTTGGCGGCGGAGTTGGGCGACCGGGATATCCGGGTCAATGCGCTGCTGCCCGGCATCATTGAAGGCCCGCGCCAGGATCGGGTGATCCGCGACCGCGCCAAGCAATTGGGTATCTCCGAACCCGAGATGTTGCAAAAGACGTTAAACAAAATCTCGCTAGGGCGCATGACGCCCCCGGACGATGTGGCCGCCATGGCGCTGTTCCTCTGCTCGCCCGCCGCGCAGAACATCACCGGGCAAGCCATCAGCATCGACGGCAACGTCGAGTACCTCTGAGCACCCTTTGCAGCAACGGCTTGCCAGCAGCCCGCTGGTGAGCCGTGTTTAAGGGTCTTTGAAACCTGTTTTATGCCCCTGCGGCCAATTGTCTGACAATCGCTAAAATAGTCTTGTGATCTGTGATCACAGCGAATACCATCCGTTTCAAACCACACCGGTATCGACTCGCTACACGGTGTGGATGCGCCAGCTAAAAGCGCAACTCCTGACCATAAATACAAAAATGTGGAGAACAGCATGCAACGACCATCCTCCCCTGAGCGTGGCCCCGTCGCCATTGTCGGCGCCGGATTGATTGGCAGAGCCTGGGCCATCGTGTTTGCGCGTGCGGGCCACCCCGTGCGCCTGCACGATATGGACCTGCACACCCTGCAAAGCAGCCATGCGTACATCGAAGCGCGGCTCGGTGAACTCGCAGAATTTGACCTGATTGATGAAGCCCCCGGCACCGTGCTGGCGCGCATTACCTGCGTTGCGGACTTGGCAGAAGCACTGCGTGACGTGGTGCTCGTGCAGGAAAACGTGCGGGAAACCGTCGAGGCCAAAATCGAGATGTTCAGCCAACTGGACGCGCTGGCCCCCAAAGATGCGCTTCTGGCCAGTTCGACCTCATGGCTACCGGCGTCGGAGTTCACTAAAGACCTGCCGGGGCGGGCCCGCTGCCTAGTGGCGCACCCGACCAACCCGCCCTACCTCATCCCGCTGGTTGAACTGTGCCCGGCGCCATGGACTTCGGCGGATGTGATGCTCCGCGCCCACGCGCTGTACAGCGCAGCCGGGCAAAGCCCCGTGACGTTGTCCCGTGAGATCTACGGCTTTTTGCTCAACCGGGTTCAGGCCGCAGTGCTCAACGAGTGCTTCAACTTGCATGAAGACGGCCTGGCCAGCGCGGCAGACATTGACCGCGTGCTTAAAGAAGGACTGGCCCTGCGCTGGTCGTTTATGGGCCCCTTCGAAACCATCGACCTCAACGCCCCGGCGGGCGTGCAGGATTACGCCCGGCGCTACGGCCAGCAGTACCGGCACACCGCTGCGTCGCAACAGACGTTCAACTGGTCGGACGAAGCGGTTGCCCGCGTGGACGAAGAGCGCCGCCGCACCCTTGAGCGTGAAGACATCAACCAACGCTCAGCCTGGCGCGACAGACGCCTGATGGCCCTGGCCGCGCACAAGCGTCACGCCCCGGACGCTTGATTGCGGCTTGATCCTGAACAACAAAACCAATACACCCAGGAGATCACCATGGCTCGTAAAGTCATCATTACCTGCGCTGTGACCGGCGCCATCCACACCCCGTCCATGTCCCCTTACCTGCCGGTGACACCGGGGCAGATTGCCGAAGCCGCCATTGGTGCGGCCGAGGCTGGCGCGGCAATTGTCCACCTGCACGCCCGCAACCCGGTAGACGGCAGCCCTTCGCAAGACCCGGAACTGTTCAAACAATTTTTGCCGGCCATTAAAGAAGCCAGCGATGTGGTGATCAACCTCACCACCGGCGGCGCGCCGACCATGTCGCTTGAGGACCGGTTGCGCCCGGCGCATCAGTTCAAGCCCGAAGTGGCGTCGCTGAACATGGGCACGATGAACATGGGTCTGTACCCCATGCTCAATCGCTTCAAGGAATTCAAACACGCCTGGGAGGAACCCTACCTGGCGGGCAGTCATGACCGTATTTTCAAAAACACCTTCACCGACATTGCCCACATCCTGGAGTCGTGCAGCGAAAACGGCACGCGTTTTGAGATCGAGTGCTATGACATCGGGCATCTGTACACGGCAGCGCACTTCATTGATCGCGGGCTGATCAAGCCACCGTTTTTGATCCAGTCAGTGTTCGGCATTCTGGGTGGCATTGGTGCTCACCCCGAAGACGTGCTGCACATGCGCCGCACCGCCGACCGGCTGTTTGGCGACGACTACCAATGGTCGGTGCTGCCGGCCGGCAAGCAGCAAATGAGCATTGGCGCGCAGTCGGCCACCCTGGGCGGGCACGTGCGCGTGGGCCTGGAAGATTCGCTGTGGGACGGGCCAGGCCAGTTGGCCAAAAGCAACGCGGAGCAAGTGTCGCGCATGCGCACCATTCTGGAAGGTCTCTCACTGGAAGTGGCGACCCCTGACGACGCGAGAGAAATCCTCAAGCTCAAAGGTGGCGACAACGTCAACTTCTAAGCACCGGCACTCACCTGACTAAAAACAATAGAGAGGATATTGCTGGCACTGACGGGCGCTGAACACCCACAGCGCCCTGGAACCCTATCCTCATGAGGAGACCTGAGCCATGTTCGCAACGACCCATACAAAAACAGAAAAGGGACAGTCGCTGAACGCTTTAATGTTTCGCAAGTTAATGCCGATGTTGATTTTTGCTTACGTCATCAGCTTTTTGGACAGGACCAATATTTCGCTGGCCAAAACCCACATGGCCGTCGATTTGGGGATCTCCGCGGCGGCCTATGGTTTTGGCGCCGGGCTGTTCTTCCTCACCTATGCCCTGATGGAAGTGCCCAGCAACTTGATCATGCACCGCGTGGGCGCGCGGCTGTGGATCACCCGGATCATGATCACTTGGGGCATTTTGTCAGCGGGCATGGCTTTTATCACCGACGAGACGACTTTTTACATCGCCCGCGCCCTGTTGGGCGCTGCGGAAGCGGGGCTGTTTCCGGGGGTGATGCTGTACCTCACCTATTGGTTCGGCAAGGAACAAAGAGCGCGGGCCAGCGGTTACTTTTTGATCGGCGTGTGCCTGGCCAACATCATCAGCGGCCCTATTGGCGGGCTCTTGCTGGAAATGGACGGCATCATGGGCTGGCATGGCTGGCAGTGGCTGTTCTTTCTGGAAGGCATCCCGGCGGTGCTGTTCTCGGTGGTGATCTGGAAAAAACTCCCGGACAAACCCTCCAAGGCCAGTTGGCTGACCAAGGAGCAAGCCGATGAAGTTGAGCAGGCCCTCAAAAAAGAAAACGATGAAGAGATCGCCTCGGGCAATGTGGGCCATTCCTTTAAGGGCGTGTTCAAAATCCCCCAGTTGTGGCTGGCCATTGCCGTGTACTTTCTGCACCAGATCAGTGTGTATTCGGTCATCTTCTTTTTGCCGGGCATCATCGGCACTTACGGCGGGCTGACGTCGGTTGAGATCGGCCTGCTCAACTCAATCCCCTGGATAGCGGCCGCGCTGGGCGCCGCCTTTTTGCCTAAATACGCCACCACGCCCAAGCTGTCGCGCAAGATCATGTTTGGTGGTTTGATCCTGATGTCAGCTGGCCTGACCCTGGCCGCCTATACCCCGCCGATGATTGCTCTAATCGGCTTTACCCTCACCGCCTCGATGTTCTTTGTCGTGCAGCCGGTGGTGTTCCTCTTCGCCAGTTCGAGGCTCGCCGGAGCCGGCATGGCGGCCGGGCTGGCGCTGGTCAATACCTGCGGCATTACCGGCGGCTTCTTTGGGCCCTCTTTGCTGGGGTTTGTCGAGCAAACCACCGGGAGCACCAAAAACGGGCTGATCATTGTGGCCGCGCTGTTAACCCTCGCCGCCTTTCTGAGCACCCGCCTGCGCCAAGCCCAGGAATCTGCCTCTACAAAATCACGGGACAACATCGTATTGCCCCACGTCGCACCGTGCCTGACTGAAAACTCGAGGATCAAATGAACACTCTGTCCCTGGCCCTTCAACTCCACCCCAGCGATAACGTAGCCATCGCCCGTGCGCCGCTGGCGCAAGGCACGGTGGTCACTGAGTTCAACGATATTGTGGTGCGCACCGAGGTGCCCGCCGCGCACAAAGTCGCGCTGGCGCACATCAACACCGGTGAACCGGTGCTGCGCTACGGCCAGATCATTGGCTTTGCCACGCAACCTGTTGCGCCGGGTGATTACGTGCACACTCACAACCTGGAAATGGCCACGTTCGAGCGCGACTATGCGTTTGGCGAGGACGCCAGAGTGGCCACGCCCCCTGCTGAGCCGGTCATGTTCCAAGGCTTTGTGCGGGCCGATGGCCGAGTCGCCACGCGCAACTACATTGGCGTGGTGAGCACGGTGAACTGCTCTGCCACGGTGAGCAAAATGGTGGTGGAGCACTTCTCGAAAAACGGTGCGCTGGATGCCTACCCGAACGTGGATGGCGTGGTGCCGATCACCCACAGTTTTGGTTGCTGCATCGAGCACAACGGCGAAGGCGTGAACCAACTGCGGCGAACCTTGGGCGGGTTTATCAAGCACGCCAACTTCGCAGGCGTGGTGGTCATCGGCCTGGGCTGTGAGGCCAACCAGATGGGTGCGCTGTTTATGGCGCAAGGCATCGAGACCGGTAAGCTGATCGCCCCGGTGGTCATTCAGGACGTGGGCGGCACCCGCAAGGCAGCGGATGCGGCCATTGCTGCCGTAGACGCCATGCTGCCGATTGCCAACGCGTGCCAGCGTGAGCCGGTGTCGGCCAAACACCTCACGGTCGCGCTGCAATGTGGCGGCTCGGACGGTTACTCCGGCATCACCGCCAACCCCGCACTCGGGGTAGCCGTCGACCTGCTGGTGGCCCAAGGCGGCACCGCCATCTTGAGTGAAACCCCTGAAATTTACGGCGCCGAACACCTGCTGACACGCCGTGCGGCCACCCGCGAAGTGGGCCAGGGCATCGTCGACCTGATCAAGTGGTGGGAGAACTACGCCGACCGCGAAAAAGGCAGCATCGACAACAACCCGACTCCGGGCAACAAAGCCGGTGGCCTGACGACCATTCTTGAGAAGTCGTTGGGCGCGGTCGCCAAAAGCGGCTCTTCGGCGTTGATGGGCGTGTACCGCTACGCCGAGCCGATTACCGCGCGCGGCCTGGTGTTTATGGATGCGCCGGGGTACGACCCCATGGGCGCCACCGGGCAAATCGCCAGCGGCGCCAACCTGGTGGCCTTCACCACCGGCCGTGGTTCGTGCTTTGGCGCCAAACCCGCGCCCTCCATCAAACTGGCGACCAACACCAAAATGTACACGCGCATGCAGGACGACATGGACATCAACTGCGGGGACGTCATGGACGGCGACGCCACCCTGGAGTCCAAGGGCCGGGAAATCTTCGACATGCTTATTCGCGTTGCGTCGGGGGAAAAATCGAAAAGCGAAGCGCTGGGCGTCGGCAACGAAGAAACCGTGCCCTGGATGATCGGCGCGCAGATGTAAGCAGCCAGAGGTAAACGCCCATAAAAAAACGAGGCGGACTGTTCAGTCCGCCTCGTTTTTTTGCATCTGCCGCCGGGTTACTCCGCGTCGACAGGCTTGATCGCATCCGCCACCACCAGCGCACCGGTGTTCACAATAAATTCGGCGGCACTCTTGATGTCGCCTTGCAACGCCTCACACGCCGCCACCGGATCGCGCGCCTTCAGGGCCTGCACCAACGCCGCATGGTGACTGGCCTGCACCCGCTGAATCACCCGCTCGGTGCCGGAGCGCAAATCGTAATTGAGGATAGGCCCGATCCGGAGCCACAGCGACTCAACAATCTGCAGCAAAATCGGCATGTCCGCCTGACGATAAATGGCAAAGTGCAGCGCCTTGTTCAGGGCAATAAGCCGCGACTCATCGGGCGGGTTCTGCGCAAACTCTTGGCAAAACGCATCGTGAATCCCTTGAATCTCCTGCAATGCCTCAGCACTCACCAACTGCGCCGCACGAGCCGCCGCCTGCCCTTCCAGATTCAGCCGAATACTGGTGATCTCGCGAAACTGGCTGACCGTCAGCACCGGCACCCGGATATACCGATTGGCCGCCATCTCCAGCGCCTGCTCAGCGACCAGCCGATGCACCGCCTCACGCACCGGCATCACACTCACGCCCAGCGCATCGGCAATGGACCTGAGCGACAGCTTCTCCCCGGGCATGACACGGCCACTGATCAGCAGATCACGAAGCTGGGAATAAACGTCCGCACTGAGAGTCTGGCGGATCATGGGCGACACGAGTTTGGATAGATTCATGGGCGAGGATTATAGGCGGATTGGGGCGTCGGGTGTAGGTGGTTGGAGGGGGTGTGATCACAGTTTTTTTGGGGGATGGCTGAGCGCGCTGAACAGGCCGTCGGAGGGTATCTGGGTACGAAAACAGGCCTGATGCCGAATAAACCCCTGTAGACGCGGTCACAGCAACACTTATGGAGAGGAAGGGACCTATGTCGACACGCTCAACACTCTGCTTACTGCTGTTGCCGATGTTCGCAGGTTGCCAGTATCTACCCCACACGGATTACTTCGTCGCTCCGGCCAATGAGCCGAATCCGGCATGGATCCGGGTCGTCAACTTCACCCAGCATGCGGCCATTTATCAATCGGCAAACGGTGTGAAGACGGGGGGCGTGGTCCGTACCGGGCCTCTGCCATTTATCCATACCCAGGACATCGGCATGCCCAAAGCGGGGCAAAATCTGACCTGGGACTACTATGAGTCAACGCTTCGGCCGGGCCTCGAAACGAGTGTCTACATGTCGTGGGAGGGTACGCGCACCAGGACTTGTTTTGTCACAACGACCTTCACTCCAGAAGCCGGGCGCTACTATCAGTTCCTCCTCACGTCAGGCGACGGTGGGACCTGCACGCTTTACCCCACCCTGATCGAGCGAGATAAAGACAGCACAGGCTGGCATTTAGTCCCCAACAAGGACGTGACCTACAAGTACGACGGCCCCACAGCCAAGAGCTTCTATACCAACAGCCAGTTCGAAGATCCCAACTACCAGCCACCGCCCGAGCGCTATCCCGGTATAGATGTCAGGTAGGCAACTATCGCCCAGGCGTAGCGATGAGTGTGCCTACACCCACCCTGCGCCTCTTACGAAAGCTGGCTATCGGCCAAGCAACCCTATCGAGAAATACTAGCCAGATCCGACTTGCCACACGCCCTAAGGCAAGCGCGACATAAAGCAAAAGCTTGATACTCATATATTTCGTATGTTAACTATATTGCTTTGCATGCGAAGTAATTCTATGAGCCCCGTACAACACACAGCTATTTGCCCTGACGGTAGCCCGGTAAAACTCACAGTTCACGGGGCGATTGGTGCTGCTAAAGCCGTCGTGCAGATCAATCCTGCAACAGCTGTCACCGAACGAATGTATTTCCCTTTTGCACAATTTTTGGCAGAGAACGGCTTCACTGTCATCACTTACAACTATCGTGGCGTCGGTAGAGATGGGCTACATCCAAAGGATGTTGAAGCCGGATTTATGTCTTGGGCTGACAACGATGTCGAGGCCGTAACCCAGTGGGTGTCTGAGCATTACCCAGGCTTTGCCCATTTGGGTGTAGGCCACAGCTTTGGTGGTCATGCTATCGGGTTGAGTGCGAGCAGCCGCAAGCTGAGTGCAGCGGTGACTGTATGCTCACATGCGGGCTGCCTCAGATTTATAAAGCCCGGCATGGAGCGCTTGAAAGTATCGGTTCTGCTGAAGATCATAGGACCTCTGACCGCCAAGCTCTTGGGTTACGTTCCGGGGCGCAGACTGGGCCTCGGCGAGGATATCCCTGCGAATGTCATGCTCGAATGGTCACGCTGGACAAGCCTTCGCAATTATTTTTTTGATGACCCATCAATTAACGCAGCCGCCAGGTTTTCTCGCCCCTCGATACCTGTTCTGGCGTTAGGTTTCAATGATGATCCTTGGGCACCGGCGCAAGCTATCGACCTAATGATGGGGCATCTGACGGGGTGCACTGTTGAACGCCGCCAATTAGGCCCCGAAGACAGTGACGGGTCTTCCATAGGTCATTTGGGGTTCTTCCGTAATCGACATGCGGACACACTGTGGCCGATAGTGGTCGCTTGGCTTAAGACCCACTTGCCGGACACTCCATATGAAACATGACCGTCGCTACATTTATCTACTGAACTCAGCACAAAAGAGCTTAGCCAGGCATATTGAGCGGCACGTATCCAATACCGCGGGCATCAGTGCAACTCAAGCCGGAGCCCTGTTTGTGATCCGCGCCCAAGATGGGGCACTTAGCGGAGAAGTGGCATCTGCCTTGGATATCGCGCCATCGGCCATGACGGGGCTGGCGGATCGAATGGTGAAATCGGGGTTGATCGATCGTCGGATAGATGGCCAAGACAAGCGCAGCTATCGGCTCTGGCTAACAGAGACCGGGCGAGAGGCAGCACTGCTGGCGACGACCGAACTGGCCCCATTGAACGCGACACTGACGCAGGACTTTACCGACAAAGAGTTGGAGGTTGTTTCCCGCTGGCTAACCGCTGTGCGTCAACGTTGCCAATGACTCTGGGTCGATAGCTTACCTAGTAGAAATACCGTAAGCCGCGCCAACAGTGAGCACGGCTTGCATTTACCCAAGATCCCGTATTCGTAAAGCAGAGCCAAGGGAGCTGCGATTGGCCGATAGCTGGCGATCAATCATTGACCATCGAACACGACCTTTAGCCTGTTTCTAAGCCTATGTTCAGAGCGCACAAGCGTCCATGAAGACACAGTCTTGATCTCCCCTCTCAGCGATTAATGAGCAAATCTCATAAACCCTTGCCGATTTAACCGTCTAGTCCCCACTCGTTAGCTCACCTATTGTTCTCCCAACGCCAAATGGGAGATCCACATGCACAAGCGCTCACTCGGAACAAGTTCACTCGAAGTGTCAGCCCTGGGCTTGGGTTGTATGGGCTTGAGCCATGGCTACGGCCCGGCGACTGACACACAACAAGCCGTTGCGCTGATTCGTTCGGCGGTTGAGCGAGGCGTCACGTTCTTCGATACCGCCGAGGTTTACGGCCCTTACCTGAACGAGCAAGTGGTAGGCGAAGCCTTGGCACCGGTGCGCGATCAAGTGGTCATCGCCACCAAGTTCGGCTTCACCTTCGGCGACGACAATAAACAGCAGATTCTCAACAGCCGCCCCGAGCACATTCGGGTCGCGGTTGAGGGGTCGCTGCGTCGACTGAAGACCGATTACATCGATCTGCTTTACCAGCACCGCGTCGACCCGGACGTGCCGATCGAGGACGTCGCCGGGGCGGTGAAGGACTTGATTGCTGAAGGCAAGGTCAAGCACTTCGGCCTGTCGGAAGCCGGGGCACAGACCATTCGCCGGGCGCACGCGGTGCAGCCGGTCACCGCACTGCAAAGCGAATACTCGTTGTGGTGGCGCGAGCCTGAAAAGGAGATTCTGCCGACGCTGTGGGAGTTGGGCATCGGCTTCGTACCGTTCAGCCCATTGGGCAAAGGTTTTTTGACCGGCACGGTGTCGGCGCAGACCACGTACGGCAGCGACGATTTTCGCAGTATCGTCCCGCGTTTCAGCCCGTCGGCGCTGCAAGCCAATCAGGGCCTGGTGGTGCTGATCCGTCAGATTGCTGCGCAAAAACAAGCGACCCCGGCACAAATCGCGCTGGCCTGGCTGCTTGCGCAGGCGCCGTGGATTGTGCCGATTCCGGGGACAACCAAACTGTCACGCCTGGAAGAAAACCTCGGCGGCGCGGACATCACGCTTGATGCCAGCGAACTGAACGCCATTGATAGCGCATTGGCGCAGATCCGCATTGAAGGCGAGCGTTATCCAGAGGCCCTTAAGGCGCGTGTCGGTCGATGAGCACCGATCACGATCCGCTGCGGCGTACGGTAATCGCCGCACTGGCCAGCGCCCCGCTGCTGTCGCTTGCCGATACGCAAGATGCCAGTGCAACGCCGCGTTCAGGCTCACGGATTCTGGTCGCGTATTTCTCGCGCTCGGGTAATACCCGCGTGGTCGCCGGGCTAATCCAGCGTGGACTGGGTGCCGATCTCTTCGAGATTCGCCCGGCCCACGCCTACCCCGAAGATTATCTGCAAACCGTGGAACAGGCACGTCAGGAGCGTGACAGCGGCTTCGAACCCGAGCTGCAAAACAAGGTTCACGCCCTCAGCGACTACGACACGGTCTATCTGGGCTTTCCGATTTGGGGTGAAACCGCCCCGCCGGTCGTGCGTGCCTTCCTCAGCGCCCACGACCTGAGCGGCAAGACCCTCATCCCCTTCAACACCCATGGCGGGTATGGCTTGGGCAACAGCCGCAGCGTGCTCGTAAAACACGCCCTGAAGGCTAAGGTAGTGGAAGGTTTTGTGATGGAGGGCGAGCAGGAACGCAAGACCATGGAGCGCGTGAACGGCTGGCTGAACGATCATCCTCTCACTCGTTAACCGAATTTTTTACGGAGTGACACCATGAAAATCCGCACGTTGGGCAATGGCCTGGAAGTGTCCGCACTGGGCCTGGGTTGCATGAGCATGACCTCGGCCTATGGCCCGGCTGCCGACAAAGCCAGCATGATCAAGTTGATTCGTTCGGCCCACGAACAAGGCATCACTTTGTTCGACACTGCTGAAGCGTATGGCCCGTTCGCCAATGAAGAACTGCTGGGTGAGGCCTTGCAGCCGATCCGCGAGCAGGTGGTCATCGCCACCAAGTTCGGTTTCGATATCGACCTGACCACTGGCGTGCGTGGCAGCGGTACCAACAGCCGCCCGGAACATATCCGCGCCGTGGCCGAGGCGTCATTGAAGCGTTTACGCACCGATCGCATCGACCTGTTCTATCAGCATCGCGTTGATCCGCAGGTGCCCATCGAGGACGTCGCCGGCACCATCAAAGATCTGATCAGCGAGGGCAAGGTCAAGCATTTCGGCCTGTCTGAAGCGGGCGTGCAGACCATTCGCCGGGCGCACGCTGTGCAACCGGTTACGGCTGTGCAGAGCGAATATTCACTGTTCTGGCGCGGCCCGGAAGTGGAACTGCTGGCAGTGCTCGAAGAGCTGGGTATCGGATTCGTGCCGTTCAGCCCGCTGGGCGCGGGTTTTCTCACCGGTCAGATCGATGAGCACACGCAGTTCGACGCCAGCGATTTCCGCAATGTCGTGCCGCGCTTTTCACCGCAAGCGCGCAAGGCCAACCTGGCTTTGGTCGATGTGGTGAAAGCCGTCGCGCAGCGCAAACACGCCACACCGGCGCAAGTGGCGCTGGCCTGGTTGCTCGCTCAAAAACCATGGATTGTGCCGATCCCGGGCACGACCAAACCCCATCGGCTGGAAGAGAACCTGGGCGCAGTCGACCTGCAATTGACCGGTGACGATTTGCGCGAGATCAACGAGCAAATGGCGCAAATTCACGTGCACGGTGATCGCCTGCCGGAATCGGCACTGAAGATGACCGGACTCTGAGCCTGCTCGACGCGGCGCTGCATTGGGCGCCGCTTTCACTGTGTGACCGGAGTTGACCCGATGAATCGATTGATCGCACCCCTCGTTGCGTTGTCACTGATGACAGCTGAAACCCAAGCCGCCAGCGAAATCCGCATTACGCCGAACGGCTCGCAGCCCTCGGTCAAGGGCGCGGCGCAAAACTTTACGGGCACCGTACGCGTTGATGGCCTGTTCAAAGGCGATGCGCCAGCGCGCATCGGCGGCGCCACGGTGACCTTCGAGCCCGGCGCACGCACGGCGTGGCACACCCATCCGCTGGGGCAAACGCTGATCGTCATCGCAGGCGTCGGCTACGTGCAGCAAGAGGGTGGCCCGCGACAGGAAATCCGACCGGGCGACACTGTCTGGATTCCACCGCACACCCGCCACTGGCATGGCGCCACACCCAGCAACGGCATGACCCACATCGCCATTGCAGAAGCCGAGGACGGCAAGAGCGTCACTTGGGCAGAGCAGGTCTCGGAGGCGCAATACGCCGGCCATTGAAGTTACGAAATGTGTCGAAGCGGCTAGTCGGCACCTTCTGCGCAAACTGTCACCCGGCCTCCATCCCCAACACCCGCGGTAGCGCGCCGTGATTGCAGCGGCCATGGCACTGGCGACTCATGAGTTCTGCTCAGGAGTCCTTGCGCAATTTCGGGGTTAATCACCCCTTTCATACTCCGTACGATCCAGTGACACCGCAGTGACCCGTAATGGACGGAGCCTTTCACGATGACCACTGATGCACGCATCTGCCCAGCCCTCCCCGCATTCATAGCGCTTTGTCTCGGCATCGGGGCGATGTTCAGCATGACCACTCAAGCAGCCGAGGCATCACAGAACATGACCAGCTCACCAACCAGCGCAACGACCCTGTCGCCCCCACAACAAACGATTCCACTGATCGCCGCATTCATGGCGACCAGCGACATACCGAGCCTCAACACGGCACTCAACCAGGGACTCGATGCCGGTTTGAGCATCAGCGAAATCCGCGAAGTTCTCGTGCAGCTCTACGCCTACGTCGGCTTCCCGCGCAGCCTCAACGCCTTGAATGAATTGATGACAGTGGTGCAGGAGCGCAAACAACGCGGCCTTGACGATGCGCCGGGGCGTGAGCCGAGTCGGGCGATTCCGGTCGGGGATGAGCTATTGGCAGCGGGTACGGCGAATCAAACGAAAATCTCCGGCGCCCCGGTCATAGGCCCGGTGTTCGAGTTCGCCCCAGTGATCAACCAGTTCCTGCAAACGCACCTGTTCGGCGACATCTTCGAGCGCGACAACCTCGACTGGCAAAGTCGCGAACTGGCGACTGTCGGTGCGCTGGCAGCGACGCCGGGGGTCGAGCCTCAGTTGCGCTCGCACATGGCGGCGAGCCTGCGCGTCGGTCTCAGCGCGGCGCAGTTGCACCAAGTCACCGAGCTGCTGAAAAAGCATGGCGATGCACAGACTGCCGAGCGGGCCAACGCAGCGCTGGCCCAAGCCCTCACGGCGTCGAGGATATGACATGAGAACTGCAAAACATTTGCTGAGCGTCACGCTGTTGAGCCTGTTGGCGGCCTGCGCGAACCACTCCGAAGGCCCGCTGCTGATCCAGAAACAAGGCAGCTTCGCCGCCGGCGGAACGATGACTACGGCACCGGGCACCTTCAACCCGCGCCAACCGATGACGCCCAACGGCCAGACCTACCACGGTGACCACGCCTACGCCTTCTATCAAATCCCGGTGGACGCGCGAAAACTGCCCATCGTCATGTGGCACGGTGCGGGTCAGTTTTCCAAGACCTGGGAAACCACCGCCGATGGTCGCGAGGGTTTTCAGAACATCTTTCTGCGCCGCCACTACGGCGTCTATCTGATCGATCAGCCCCGGCGTGGTGATGCCGGGCGCAGCATGGTCGAGACCACCATCAAGCCTGAGCCGGACGAACAACTGTGGTTCAACCAGTTCCGCATCGGCCTCTGGCCCCGCTATTTCAACGGCGTGCAAGTGGCGCAGGACGCCCAGACCCGCGAGCAGTTTTTCAGGGCAATGACGCCGAACACCGGGCCGTTTGACATGGGCGTGGTCTCCGATGGTGTGTCGGCGCTGTTCGACAAAATCGGCCCCGGCATCCTGTTTACGCATTCTCAGGGTGGCGGGCCGGGCTGGTTGACGGCGATCAAGAACGACAAGGTCAAAGCCATCGTGGCGTTCGAACCGGGCAGCAGTTTCGTGTTTGCTAACGGTGAAGTGCCGGCGCCGATCCCCAGCGCGTTCGACACTGTGCAAGGCGCAGCGGTGCCGATGGAACAATTTATGGCACTGACGCGCATTCCGATTCTTATCCTGTACGGCGACAACATCCCGGAACACGCAGTCGATCTGCCCGCTCAGGACAGTTGGCGCGCACGCCTGAAAATGGCCCGGCTCTGGCGTGACGCGGTCAATCGCCATGGCGGTGATGTGCGACTGATACACCTGCCGGAGATTGGCATTCACGGTAATACCCATTTCCCTATGTCGGATCTAAACAACGTGCAGATCGCTGACCTGGTCGCGCAGTTCCTCAAAGAGGAACAGCTGGACTGACCCAAATAGGTTTGCAACTGCCGCCCTTTTTTTGCTCAGGAGTTTCACGTGAAGAACACCCTCAAAGCCACGTTCATGTCGGCATTGGTCGGCCTCTCGGCAGGCGAAGCCCTGGCCGCCGATTACCAAAAGAACCCGTTCACCCTCGCCTATGATGGCGCGATCAGCACCAACGAACCGGGCAAGGTCAACATCCATCCGGTCAGCTACAAGCTCAATGGTCTGGACATCGCCGCCAACGTCTATACCCCGGCTGGCTATGACGCCAAGAAGACTTACCCGGCCGTGGTCGTTGCACACCCCAATGGCGGCGTGAAGGAACAAGTCGCCGGTCTGTATGCCCAACGCCTGGCCGAACAGGGCTACATCACCATCACGGCCGATGCGGCGTATCAGGGCGCCAGCGGTGGTCAACCGCGCAGCATCGATAAACCGGCGTACCGTATCGAAGACATTCACGGCATGGCCGACTTCATCAGCCAGTTTGCCGGCGTTGATGACAAGCGTCTGGGGCTGCTCGGGATCTGTGGCGGCGGTGGTTATTCGTTGGCGGCGGCGCAAACCGACAAACGCTTCAAATCGCTGGCCACGGTGAGCATGTTCAACTCGGGCCGGGTGCGCCGCAACGGCTACAACGACTCGCAAATGGACAGCATCCAGCAACGCCTGCAACAAGCGTCAGCTGCCCGCGCGCAAGAAGCGGCCGGCGGCGAAGTGCTGTATTCGGGCGATGCCAACCTCACCGAAGAGCAAATTGCCAAACTGCCCTTCGAGCTGTATCGCCAAGGTTATGAGTACTACTGGAAGACCCACGCGCACCCGAACTCGACCTTCAAATACACCACCAGCAGCCTGATCGACTTGATGCGTTTCGACGCCACTGACCAGATCGAGTTGATCAACCAACCGTTGCTGATGATCGCCGGGAGCAAAGCCGACAGCCTGTACATGACGCAGGACGCCTTCTCCAAAGCCACCGGCACCACCGACAAAGAACTGTTTATGCTCGACGGCGCGACGCACATCGAAACCTATTGGGTGCCGCGTTATGTCGATGCCGCGATTGGCAAACTCAGCGCGTTTTACGCCCGCACCTTGTAATCAACCCTCTTGGGGGTCGCGCATCGGTGTGCGACCTGCTTTTATGGATGAATCCCGCGCCCCTCATGAGAGGTTCTCATCAATGTCCCGCGCCAACCTTAACGACCTGCAAGCCTTCGTGGTCATCACCCGCGAAGGCAGTTTCACCCGCGCAGCCGCCCAGCTTGGCGTCTCGCAGTCGGCACTGAGCCACACCCTGCGCACACTGGAAAGCCGATTGGGCGTGCGCTTGCTGACGCGCACCACGCGCAGCGTTTCACCGACCGAGGCGGGCCAGCGGCTGTATCAGTCGATGGCGCCGCGGTTCGATGAGATCGAACTCGAACTGGCCGCGGTCAGCGAGTTTCGTGACACCCCGGCGGGCACCGTGCGGATTCAAGCATCCGAACATGCCGCCAACAATATTCTGTGGCCCAAGCTTTCAAAGGTGCTGCCCAACTATCCGGACATCCATGTCGAAATCACCGTCGACTACGCCCTCTGCGACATCGTCGCGCAACGCTATGACGCCGGTGTTCGCCTGGGAGATCAGGTGGCTAAAGACATGATCGCCGTGCCGGTCGGGCCATCCTTGCGCATCGCCGTTGTGGGCTCACCCGAGTATTTCAAACAGCGGCCAATACCGAAGGTGCCCGGTGATCTGGCGGCGCAAAACTGCATCAATCTGCGCCTGCCTACCCATGGCAGCCTGATGCAATGGGATTTTGAAAAGGATGGTCACGAACTGAAGGCCCGTGTCGAAGGGCAATGGACGTTCAACAGCAGCGTGCCGATCCTGCGGGCGGCCGTGGCGGGGTGTGGCTTGGGCTTTCTGCCGGAGGACATGGTGGCGCAGGAGCTTGCCGACGGTAGGCTTGTGCGAGTGCTGGAAGACTGGTGCCAACCCTTCGCCGGTTACCACCTCTACTACCCCAATCGCCGTGAACAGTCATCGGCGTTTGGCGTTGTCGTTGAAGCGTTACTTTACAAGCCTTGATGCATTGATAAATCGGCAGCGATGAACATGCCGCCCTGCATCGACGGCACACTGTTTGAGGACACGTCAGCGGGCTTAGCCCCTGGCCAGGCAATGTGAGTTGACGAACGTTGCAGTGTGCTGCAAAGACTGGCCTATCTCTGGCTTGGCTATTCCATGCCTGTTGGCAAATTGCTCGACCGCCGTTGTATCGAAACGCGTGGTCTGAATAAAGTCCAAGGCTTCGGGCTGGGTATTCAACATCCGCGCGACGGGAGGGATACGCAGCAGTAATTTCAGTAATCGCAGTGAAATAAAGTAGTTGGGAGACTTTATGCCCAAAGGGTGTGCCAACTGCTTCAAGAGTTCCCGCAAATCTGGCGTTTGGTCATCAAGCGCCAGTAGTTCCTGCCCCGCCATGGCAGGATCAAAAGCACACGCCGCCACCAGCTCAACCAGGTAATCCACGGTGACCAGTGGCAGCCAGTGCCTGGCGGTACCCGGCACTGCCGTCAGTTTTCCCTGGATAAGGTTGCGTATCAGTTCCACTAGCGGCTGACCGTCAACGATATGCCCCGTGCGGCTGTGGCCACAGACCGTCGCGGGGTGGACAACCGTCATCTCCTCTCCTTTGGCGGCCATGACGTCTAAGGTCGCAAAATGCGCTTCCAGCTTGCTCGCCTCGTAACCACCGACTTGCCGGTAGACGGCAGGCCAATTCGTGCGCTGCGGATAACGAGGATCAATACCGATGCGTTGCAGATGATCATGGTTTTTCAGCATGTAGCCGCCGATCATCACTAACCGGCTTTTTTGCTCAGCCGCCAGCAGCGCAACGCGTTTTGCCCCTTCTACGTTCACCGCACGAGATTGCTCGATTGAAAGCCCCCACGCGAAGTGGGCGCCCAGGTGGAACACGACGCTGGCGTGCCGTAGCACTTCTCGATCAGCAAGACTCAGCCCCAGAGAGTCCCGTTGCAGATCACCCGCTACGGCAAATACCCGGCTTGCACACCCGCCCAACGTATCGATTTGGTCGCGCAGCTCAGCCAGTCGCTCCGGGCGACGCATCAACACCCGAATGGTGTGACCCTGTGCACTCAGGTACGCCACTAAATGTTGACCGATAAAACCGGTCCCCCCCGTGACAAAGCACTCCACGCCCATTTCCCAGTTCCTTGTTTGAGGTCAGGAGCCGAGCGTAAACTGTCGACCCAACTCTAGGGTCAAGCGGTGTTTTCATGAAAATCGGCGAACTCGAAGCCCGCAGCGGTGCCAGCCGCCATACGCTACGTTACTACGAGCAAATCGGCCTGATCTCACCGCAGCGGCGGACGAACAACTACCGCGATTACACAACGCAAACGCTGCACGACCTGGACTTTATCAAGCGCGCACAAAGCATGGGATTTTCCCTGGGGGAAATAGGCGAGATTCTGGATGCGCAGCGCAATAAGCTGATCGATTGTGCTGACGGCGCCAAGCTCATTGAAAAAAAGATGGCAGAAGTCCAACTGAAAATCGCCAACCTCCAAAGTATTTATCGGTATCTGGATGAAGAGCGGGCAAACCTTGAAGCCAGTGCTGCTAAACAGCTTGAGTTGGAGCGGTTGAATAACTCATTCGGACAACAGGGGTTGGGTGGTTAAGTGGCGTCCGTTCGATAACTTGTAGACGTCTGGCGGTGGCTGATAGTAGATGGTTGTGAAGGGTGGCTTTCGGCCAAGAGCTGCCGCTCACCAAGGGCAAATATCAGCCATTTGCGCAGATAGCATTGCTTTCAATCCCCTGAGCTAGTCGCTAAATTACTGACTCATGGAGCTTAGAGACGAGCAATGAAACTGAACCACAGGCCAGTGAAGGCTAGCGACGTAATAAAGATCTGCGGCTTTCCTCAAAACGCTCAAGAGTTGTTTTTCATGTTTCCGAAGGCGCACTTCCCGCTAACGGAAACGCAGTTGAATATCGCGATCTCCCAACGCTTCGACTCTACCGTTGTGGAGATCAATGGGACTGTCGTTGGGTTTGCCAATTTCTATCGAGCTGAACGCAATGGCGTTTGCTGTATCGGCAATGTCATCGTCTCGCCGAGCGCTCGGGGCGAAGGAGTGGCTACGTTTATCGTAGAGACGATGACCGGTTTGGCATTCAAGCGTTATGGAGCCAACGAGGTGCAGATTTCCTGTTTTAACGAAAACACGGCAGGGCTGCTGCTCTACCCCAAGCTTGGGTTTGTCCCTTATTCCATTGAGGAGCGACCTTCTTTGGGAAACGGCCGATCGGCCCTCATACACATGACGCGCAGCAGAAGCTCGACAGATTGAATACACCGTCGATGACTACCGTGGATGACAGCCTGAAATCGACCCATAGCATCCCTTAGCCAGGGGCCACTAACGGCAATTGGAGGTCCAGATTACCTATAGCTACTTACAGTGGTAGGAGCTATACACTTACGGCTTTTCTACATAGGCAAGAGTGAATTTATGACCTATTTCCAGCGCGGCCTTTTAGCCGCTGTACTGATAGTCATTGGTTTTTTCTTCTGGCCGTTGCTCGGGGTCGGCGGCCTCATTGCCTGGTCGGTCTACAGCGACATTCGAAATGAGCCGGAACGCAAGAGGCAGGAGGCGCAAGTCGCCGCCCGCATCAATGAGCCCGTTACGGTAGAGGACATGCGCTTTACCTGCGATTCTCCTGCGGAAGAAGCCTTCTTCGACACTATGGTCTGCGCGTACAAGATGACGACGGGGCCAGGTTGCATCGCGGGTGAAGGCATAAAGCTACGTACCCAGGTTGGGCTCGGCAGGCTGCACATCGGGCGCAACTCTGCATGGAGCCAATTCCGGGGAGACTTTCTAATCGACGAGAAACTCGTGGTCGAAATCGACGGAGAGACGTGGCACGGCAGTCGCGACGCCAAGGCCAGAGACGCCGCGCGCGACGAGATCATTCGCGCGGAGGGTTACACGGTCTTGCGTATTCCTGCGACCATTGTCTTTAACTCGCCTACTGAGGCAGTAAGACGGGTCGAGGAGGCTCGCCACCGACTGCGCGCCGCGGCCTATACATGTGCGTGAAATTAACAACACCGATAATTCGTTGTCAGCTTCGGCCGAAAGCCGCCTTTCGTGACGTACTAGCGGACTTTCACGACAGCCATTTAAGACGTGCAGACGCCCCATCCATCTATTGATAGGGCACGCAAAAAAGTTTTGCTCACTTCAACATCACAAGCCTCCGAAAATATCAGCTCACGCCTGCGCTTATATCCGGTGATGTTCCAGCAAGAAGTCCACGAACAATCGCACCCGCGCCGGCATTGCCGCCCCGCCGACGAACACCGCATGAATCGGTTCGCGCTCCCCGGGGTTCCAGGCTTCCAGCAGCGCAATCAGGTCGCCGCGCTGCAAGTCCTCGCGCACGCTGAACTCACCGATACGTGCAATGCCGGCACCTACTCGCGCGAGTTGTGCCAGCGCTTCACCACTGCTGCATTCGATGTTGCCGCTGACCTTTAGGGAGAACTCTTTTCCATCGCGGATGAACGGCCAGTTGGGTTCGGCACGCCGGAAGTTGAAGCGCAGGCAGTTGTGCTGCAACAGGTCTTCTGGTTCTTGGGGGATGCCGTGGCGTTGCAGGTACTCGGGCGATGCCACCACGACCTGGCCGGTTTCGCCGATCCTGCGCGCGGTCAGCGGGCTGTCGGGCAGGTGGCCAAAGCGGAGCGCAACGTCGGCCTGCCCGCCGAGAATGTCGACCACTTCGTCGCCCAGGGTGAGGTCGACGACGATGTTCGGGTAACGGGCGCTGAATGCTGCAACCAAGGGAACGATGGCCACCCGCCCATGGACAAAGGCGGCACTGACCCGCAATCGCCCCTTGGGTACGCCCTGGTCGGCGATGGCTTCTTCGACCTCGTCCATGTCGGCCAGGATACGCCGGGCACCGCGCAGGAACGCTTCGCCCTCGGCCGTGAAGGTGATCGCTCGGGTGGTGCGCAACAGCAGGCGGGTGCCAAGGCGTTGCTCGGTACGCGCGATGATCCGACTGACTGCCGAGGGTGTAAGGCCCAGTGCACGCGCGGCGGCCGACAGGCTGCCTTCCTGCGCCACGGTGGTGAACACGCTCATTTCACCTGACCTGCCGTTGAAGTCCACTTGTGCCTCCCGCGCAAAGGTGATTGCCAAAAATGCTATCTACCGCTTGAAAAGACTGGATCGTAGCATTAGCGGCATAGATAAGGAGCCTTTTATGCGTATCAATCCACCCCTTGTAGCACTCGCCATCGGTGCCTTTGGCATCGGCGTAACAGAATTCGCCCCCATGGGCATGTTGCCGGGTATCGCTGCGGACCTGGGCGTTTCCATTCCCGCCGCCGGTTTGCTGGTCAGTGCTTATGCGCTGGGCGTATTGCTCGGTGCACCGCTGATGACCCTGACCACCGGCAAGATTCCCCGGCGCTATCTGCTGGTCGGGCTCATGGCGATTTTCACCCTGGGTAATCTGATGTCAGCTTTGGCCACCGATTACTACAGCCTCATGGTCGCCAGAGTGGTGACCTCACTGAGCCATGGTGCATTTTTTGGCGTTGGCTCCATCGTCGCCGCCAGCGTAGTCGCCCCGGAAAAACGTGCCGGGGCGGTTGCGGCGATGTTCATGGGCCTGACCCTGGCGACCATCGGCGGTGTGCCGCTGGCCACCTGGTTTGGTGAACTGTTCGGTTGGCGCACCGCGTTCTGGGGCATCACTGGCCTCGGCTTGTTGACCATGGCCGCATTGTGGTTCGCCCTGCCTAACCTGAAGACGCCGCCAAGCGCGGGTGTCATGGCCGAAATTCGAGTACTGGGGCGCGGCCCGGTGCTGGGCGCCTTGGCCCTGACCGTCGTCGGATCGAGCGCAATGTTCACCGTCTTCACTTACATCGCGCCGATCCTCAGCAGCGAGACCCAGGGTTCCACCGCCTACATCACCGCCATGCTGGTACTGTTTGGTGTGGGCTTGACGCTGGGCAATATGTGGGGCGGCAAGGCCGCTGACCGCTCGATAGATCGCACTTTGATCGTGTCGCTAAGCGTGCTGATTCTCGTCTTACTGGCGTTCACCCTGCTGATGCGTTGGGAAGTGCCGGCTGCACTGGCCATCCTGATATGGGGCATCGCCAGCTTCGCCCTGGTGCCGCCGCTACAGATGCGCGTCATGGAAGCAGCCAAGGACGCGCCCAACCTTGCCTCTGCGGTGAACATTGGCGCCTTCAACTTTGGCAACGCGATTGGCGCAGCGCTGGGCGGAGCGGTGATCAGCGCGGGTTGGGGTTATCCGGCGATTTCCCTGGCAGGAGCGGCGATGGCGGGTCTGGGGTTGCTGATGGTGTTGGGTTCTGTTTGGCGTTCTAGAGCGGTTGAAGTCGCGGTGGTGTGAGGGGGATGAGGGGCGGCAAGTGACAGGATTGCTGCCCTTGGTGAGGGGCGGCAATCGACCAGAAGCGGCCGCTCCTTCTCAGCCGTTTATTTCAGATACCTGCCAGACGGTACAGTGCCTGGGCATGGGATGCCGTGAACCCGGCACGCTCCAGATTTCGGCGGCTTTGGGAGCTGGCCAGCGCGGTCGCAACCACCCATTGACCGCCATGTTTCTTTGCTTGCTCTAATCGGTGAGAAATCAGGGCTGCGTGGTAACCGTAGCCCCGAGCATCTTTTCGAGTTGCCGCCGTTCCAAGGTAGGCAACACCATTGCTGGCCAAGTACATCGAAGCCCCTGCTACCACCACTCCCTGCGCTTTCAAGACATAGATTTTCAGACGTCCATCAGGCCTCTGCCCTGCAAAGGAAGCCTGATTCAGCAACCGATGCTCCGGCTTAGTATGAAAGCCAGCCGCGTGCACTTCTGCGAATAGAGGCAGAGTTTTCGGCGTGACCTCTTCAATTTCGAATGAGTGATAACTCAAAATCACGTTTTCAATAGCACACGCTAATTGCAGGTGAGTCCAGCCCCTCAAACGCTCAAGCCGTTCCTCGCCCAAAATGGCGTATTGCTCCAGCGCCGAAGATTTTCCGAAAAGAGGGGTGACAGCCGATCGCTCCGCTGAGTCATTGAGCAATTTCAACACGGCCAAGGGGTCGCTGGCGATGTCACCGTAGATGCGGTTGAACATCGGGCTAGGCGATGCTTTTACTTGAAAGCACGGAAAGTCAGCATTGAAAAAAACACGTGCACCATAAGGATTGCCGCTGACATCTGCCAGATTCTCAACGCGCGAACGTAAATACTCGCATTCTGCGGCCTCAATCTTATGAGCCAATTCAACATCCATGTTCATCGCCCTTTTTCAGGATTTTCTGGAGGGGTAAAACGCATCGAGCAATACGCTTGTATCCGGCACGCACAGTGGCGGTTTCAGCTTTATTGCCCGCTTTGGGTCATTAAAAGCACTCGGCCGTTTCCTTCGAAAGCCCAGCAATAGCAATATTTTGGATTCTGCGCAGGTGTTCGCTTAGAAGAAATGTTGTGCCAATTACTGACATCAATACCCGCCATAGCGACTGAATCGTAAACACGCATTTTGGTTGTAGGCTTTAGCTTTTCGCGCAAATCGCTGCTCATAGAATCCTTTTCCGCATTAGCGGCTACGCCTGATTAATCCATCAGCACACAACTTGAAACCCTTAGGGGTCGGCAACGAAGAAGCCGTACCCTGGTTAATCCGCGTCGACAGGCTTGATCGCATCCGCCACCACCAGAGCAACGGTGTTCACAATAAATGTTGGGGTAGGTAGTCGAAAGGCAGTGATCACAGTTATTTGGGATGGACAGTTGCAGCGGCTGCTATGAAGCAGCCTGCTGCGTTGGAGGTTTGTTCGTAGTTGGTTGTATGAGCAAAGTTAAGGTTACTCCCCCGCATTGAGGCTGCAGATAATCGACCATCAGACAAATCGGTGCTACCAATTTGCCACCCATTCAAGTGAAAATACCGCCTTTTTGTCAAGGAGGGTGCAGGGTATGGAAGGTGAAAATTACTTCAGTCAGATTCCGCTTGGTGAAGTACAGAAAATCGTGACGCCCATCGATGCTTCTGTGAAATTTCCTGAGATCTTAGAAATTCTTTTAGAAAAATATCAAGATGATATTAATTTGTTTCAAAACTTGATTTTCCAGTCATCGTCGTCCGAAGAACTACTTGGCTACATAAGATCTACTAATTACAACGCAAAACAGCGTATGTCGTTACTAAAGATGTTCAGACGATGCGTGAGCCCTGTTTGCGACACAGAGGCGACAAAGAAAATAAATACTATCTCGACTCACGCCTTGATAGAAGCATACGGCCCAACATTTAAACCAATTCATGAACTGCAAAGTCAGTTTGCGAATATCTCACCCACGACAATGAGCGCACTTGCGGTCTTGATTGGCGAGTATGACACTCGAGGCCAATCGGGCTATGCTCTAACTGATTTGTTTTTTAACTGGTTTACAGGAACTCATGGCCATGAAATGACCATCGAGGGGCCCAGAGGTGCCGGCAGAGATATTGAGCTAAACACAATTTTCCCGAAGTTTGTTGGTCAGTACCCGTTAGACTTTGTAATTAGACTCAGCACCACCGGAGAAGTATTAGCCGTTGGGTTTGCCAGGTATGATGCGACTAGAGGAGGCGCCCAGTCGGATGATCGAACAGGAGGAAACTCTCATAAAGTGATGAAAGCTAAAGAATACAATCAAACAACAGGAGATTTGATTAAGCTAATCTTCCTTTCCGACGGGCCGGGACTTATGCACAAAGACACTTGGCTTGAAGCCTGCAACCTTGATTCTTCTTGGGCCGATAATGTGCGGGTTACGACACTCAAAACTGCTAATGCACGTGTAACCCGCGAATGGCTTCTAAATGCTATATCAAATAGAGCCTAAAGCTTCTATCTCACTGTAAAAGTCTTCGGCAACATGAGCGTCAACTAGAAAATCAAAACTAGACGACGCTCGATTTTTTTTGACCGTGTTTTCAGCATCAATCGATGCAAACAAGTCCACGATTTTTTCCGACTTTCCTGGCTTATTAACAAAATCGCCCATAGGGTTTGAACCGTGCCGGAGACGAGTAATCGTAGCTTTAATAGCCTCAAAGGATTGATCTAGACCAATCCACTGCCGATTCAGGTCACTAGCGGCATTTAGGGTCGTGCCTGAGCCACAAAACGGGTCAACCACTAAATCGCCCTCGTCACTGCTTGCCCCAACAATGAGCTTTAGCATGCTGAAGTTCTTTTCTGTTGGGTAACCTGTGATTGCAATACTTTGATGATGAGCGTCTCGAAAGCGATCCCAATAATCTGAATAAGAGATCAGCTTGTCGTCTGTTAGGTAAAGCTTCCTTCTGGGATTACCGTTTCTAGACCAATGGATCTCGCCTGCCTGGTCTAAAGCCTCCAGTTTGGAAGGCACATACTGCCAGTGCTTACCTGGCGGCGGCATCATATCACGCCACGCCTCACCCGTCTCACCATTACGTGTGCCTGGTGCATGGATAGGCACAAGCTTGTAACGCCCCCTAGCATCAACTTTTGTATATTCTTTTTCAATCCAAGCATCGTCGGGCTTTTCGCCAGGCTTATTCCACTTGTAGTTATCAGACTTAGTGTAAAAAAGAATGTAATCGTTCGTATTTGAGAATGAGTGCTTAGTGAAGTTTTTGCTGCTACATTTTTTTCGAGTGATAATATTTCTAAAATTTCGCGGCCCAAATATTTCATCAAGGATCACTTTAAGGTGCGAAACCATCTGATGCCCAATATGGACATAAATTGATCCATCGTCCGTTAGAAGCTCTCTCATTAGAATAAGTCTGCGACGCATAAACTCTACGTAATGCGCAGTACCAAACTGATCTTTATATGCGTGCGCCAAATCCCTAGAGTGAAACTCCATTCCGGTATTATAAGGCGGATCCAGATATATCAAGGTGGCTCGGCGGCCACTTTTCAAAAGTTCATGAAGACCAAAGAGATTATCACAAAGCAAGAGTTTATTATTGAGCCCAGCAGAACTAGCAAATCCTTTTTGACCGGGAATTATGAAGTCCGATGGCAGATATTCAAGAACATCTTTTTCCGAAAGGCGGTTTGGATAATGCATAACCGGCAATGCGGACGAGGCTGGCAGAGGATGAGGATCCCGCCCTGGTATGGATGCTATTAGTGCATCTGCCGATAGTTTTTCGCGACCTGAAATGCCGGTAGCCATGCGTTTGCTTTCCCCCTAATTGAGGCGCACAGGGTAACCCATGTGGTTACCGAATGAAATGGTATTTTTGCATTTTCCTGGGCCTGAAAATGCTCAAAAAATGAGCAATGCTAAGCTCACAAGCTGTAAAAAATAGGCAGCGCCTCCAAAGACGGTAGCTGTTCCAGCTGAGCAGTCTAGGGCCAAGCAACTATCTTTTAGGTACTGGTAGTCCTGACCTATCGCTCTTCTCACGCCTAAAGGAGTGCAACGCGCAATGGCAGCCGATAGCGTTCCGCCCACCCTGCGATGACCAGACCAGAAACCGCTAAGACTCCTCGTAGCATAGTGACACCGACGCGGTTGGAAATGCGGCGGATCTCTGGGAGCCTTCTGTTTGGATCTAGAGGGTGGGAAGGAGGGAGGCGATTCTAAATGCCTTCCCCATAGCTGCTATTCGAAAACCATCCTACGAAATATAAGGCAGAGTTTGGGGAGCTCTGTCTTCCTTTCGACCGTCTAGTATGCCTTTCTGCTTGGCTACGAAGACTTCCGGCGAGACGCTAGCCCGGTGATAGCCTGCTAGACGCCATCACACCGGCTAAGCAACCAACCTATTGAAAAATATGGTGTCCCAGGGCAGGTTCGAACTGCCAACCTTCCCCTTAGGAGGGGGATGCTCTATCCAATTGAGCTACTGAGACAAACGTTTGCGCCACACGCTGATGGCGTGACGCAGAGGACGGCGTGCATGTTAACGGGCATGCCTTTGTTTGTCATGTCGTCCGTGGGCTTTTTGCGTGTGGGTGGGTGCGCTACAGGGTGGAGGGTGGGTGGTTGGGTATCGCAGCCTCGCTGCGCGAGTCAGCGACTACGGGGTGGTTGGGGTGGCGGGATTTTTGCGGGGATCAAAAGATCGCGAGGCAAGCTCGCTCCTACAGTTTGATTGGGGATGGTGGCGGGGGTTGGTGCAAAATAAGGCTTTTCGTACGACGCTTCGCTTTCCATCTGGAGAAACTTCCGAGAAAATCCCATTCGCTTGCGCCTGTTCAGTCCGGGGAATAGTCTCGGCCCATCGCTGTCTTTCAGCGGTCGGGTTTAGTAGCCCGACTTGCAAACTTGGCGCAAGTCGCCACCTCCGCAAGGCGCTTTTTTTCGGCCTGCGTTTTATGGTGGCCGTGCGCAGGGCACTTTCAAGTGCGCCGGTTTCCAAGTTTGCCGGTCTACTAACCTGCGTACGGCTGCCTCCCCCTCGTTTAGTAGCGATTAAGGGCAGCTCCCTAAACTTGGAGAGACCTATGAAGAAGATTGTTCCCGATCCACCTACCCTCCCCTTGCACGAGGCTGCTCAGTGCAGTGATGTGTCGTTGGACCGTGCCGCCGCTGAGCGTGCACTGGACTTTTATTTGCTCGACCCTAAGCCTCCACGACACGTGGATCAGGCCACGTATGTCATCCCCGACAGTGTCAATTTAGAAGCGGCTTTGGCCCAGGCGTCAGACTTGTTGCGCTGCGCGGGCGCTTCGGCGAGTGAGGCGGGAAATGGTCTGAGCGGCCATGCACGCAGTTTGGTGTTGTCGACCATGCACTTGGTGGAGCTGGCCAAGGCGTATGTCGATAAGTCGCTGGATGGTTTGACGACGCACTAGAGCAGTACGTGCCTGGGTGCAAGCAGGCACGGTTTTCAAGATTAAGAGCTCGCGAGGCAAGCTCGCTCCTACAGTTAAAAATCGTATACAGGTTGTCACATAACGGTGCACTCATTGGGTGCGACGCGGGGGGCGTGCATCAAAAAGTAACAGCCTTTTTGGGGCGCACACTTTTGGGCGTTTGCTGGTTTTTCCTGCCTTACGCATTTCACGCTTTTTTATACTTTTTTAATTCATCTTATTTTTCAAACTGTTACAGAAGTATTCGAAGTTTCTGAGTACACGCACGCTGCCGCGGCGCGGTTGGCTGGCATGAATATCGCTTTGAGCTAAACGACACTTGTATACAAATACGTACGAAATTAAGTACACGTTGTTTAGTAGCTTGCACCCTAACTGCAGGCATAACGCGGACTTCATCACCAGTGATTCCACCCTGTCATGACGCAGGTACGGGGTCAGGAGCTTGCCCAGAATGCGCACAAGACTCTCCAGCACTATCGCTCTGGATTTACCCTCTTCCGTTACTACCCCGCAATCGCTGGTGGACAGCTCGTCTGCCACGCTGGCGCTCAGCCCACGCTTGCATAACAACGATCTGGCACCGACCAAAGCTGAAGGTCGACGCTGGGGGCGTTACAGCATTTTTGCGCTGTGGACCAATGATGTGCACAACATTGCCAATTACTCGTTCGCCATCGGTTTGTATGCACTGGGGCTGAATGGTTGGCAGATTCTGCTCTCGCTGGGCATCGGTGCAGGGCTGGTGTTTATGTTTATGAACCTGTCCGGCTATATGGGCCAGCGCACCGGGGTGCCGTTTCCGGTGATCAGCCGTATCAGTTTCGGTGTGCATGGGGCGCAGATTCCCGCGTTGATTCGTGCAGTTATCGCGATTGCCTGGTTCGGGATTCAGACATATTTGGCGTCGGTGGTACTGCGCGTGCTGCTGGTGGCGGTGCACCCCGGTTTTGCGGCGTATGACCATGACTCGATCCTGGGGCTGTCGAGCCTGGGTTGGGTGTGTTTTGTGGCGATCTGGCTGGTGCAACTGGTCATCCTGGCGTATGGCATGGAGATGGTGCGCCGTTATGAGGCCTTTGCCGGGCCGGTGATTTTGCTGACGGTAATAAGCCTGGCGGCGTGGATGTACTTTCAGGCCAACGGCACCATCGCCTGGTCTAACCGCGTGCCGCTGAGCACCGCCGAGGTGTGGCGCAATGTGTTTGCAGGCGGGGCGTTGTGGCTGGCGATTTATGGCACGTTGATTTTGAATTTCAGCGACTTTTCCCGTTCTTCGCCGTGCTGCAAAACCATCAAGGTCGGTAACTTCTGGGGGTTGCCGGTGAATATTCTGGTGTTCGCCGGGATCACCGTGCTGCTGTGCGGCGCGCAGTTTCAAATCAACGGGCAAATTATCGAAAGCCCGACGCAAATCATCGCGTCCATCCCGAATACGTTTTTCCTGGTGTTGGGCTGCCTGGCGTTTCTGATTGTGACGGTGGCGGTGAATATCATGGCCAACTTTGTCGCCCCGGCGTTTGTGCTGAGCAACCTGGCGCCCCGCCATTTGACGTTTCGCCGCGCCGGGATGATCAGCGCCACCATTGCGGTGCTGATTCTGCCGTGGAACCTCTACAACAGCCCGCTGGTGATTGTGTATTTCCTGTCGGGCCTGGGTGCCCTGCTCGGCCCGCTTTACGGGGTGATCATGGTGGATTACTGGCTGCTGCGAAAAGGTCAGATCGATGTGCCCGCACTGTATAGCGAAGACCCACGCGGCGCTTATTTTTACTCACGCGGGGTCAATATGCGCGCCGTGGCGGCCTTTATACCGGCAGCGCTGATCGCCATCGTGCTGGCGCTGGTGCCGGGGTTTCATGAGGTGTCGCCGTTCTCCTGGTTGATTGGTGCGGGCATCGCGGCGCTGTTGTATCTGATTTTTGCCAAGCGCCAGGCGCATTACGCCAGTGTCAGCGGCGAGTCGATTGCGGTTGATAACGTCAGCCATTGAGTGTTGTGCGGCCCGCGGATGGCGGGCCGTGTTTTTACTTTTTTGTTGCAGGAGCTTGCATGCGAATTCTCGTGGTCAACGTCAATACGACTGACAGCATCACCCAGGCCATTGCGCGACAAGCGCAGGCGGCCGCGGCGCCCGGGACTGAGATTATCGGGCTGACCCCGGATTTTGGGGCTGATTCGGTTGAAGGCAATTTTGAGAGTTATCTGGCCGCCATTGCGGTGATGGACAAGGTCATGTCCTACGACCAGCCGTTTGATGCGGTGATTCAGGCGGGTTATGGCGAGCACGGGCGCGAAGGTTTGCAGGAGTTGCTCAACGTGCCGGTGGTGGACATTACCGATGCGGCAGCCAGCACGGCGATGTATGTGGGCCGCGCGTATTCGGTGGTGACCACGCTGGATCGCACGGTGCCGTTGATTGAAGATCGCCTGCGCCTGTCGGGGTTGTGGGATCGCTGTGCGTCGGTGCGGGCCAGCGGCCTGGCGGTGCTGGAGCTGGAGGAATCACCCGAGCGCGCGCTGGAGGCCATTGTGCGCCAGGCCGAGTTGGCGGTGAGTGAGGACCGCGCCGAGGTGATTTGCCTGGGCTGTGGCGGTATGTCCGGGCTGGATGAGCAGATTCGTCAGCGCACCGGGGTGCCGGTGATTGATGGCGTGAGCGCGGCGGTGACGGTTGCTGAGTCGCTGGTGCGCCTTGGGTTGTCGACGTCCAAGGTGCGCACGTATGCGCAGCCGCGCCCCAAGGTGATTTCGGGGTGGGCGGCGAAGTTTATGCGGTAGTTTTAGGTTAGATTTTTAGAGCAAAAGCCCCTCACCCTAGCCCTCTCCCGCAGGAGAGGGAACTGATTGGGGGGTGCTGAAGATAATTGGCCATTAACACCTTGCGTTGAATCCAACGCCGCGAGAGCGTTTGCGTCAGGTTTTTAGTCACTTCCCCGCCTGGTTTTCCAGCATCGTGCATTTTGCATTACACCAAAAAGCCATCATTGCAATTTGCAATTGAAAGGCCCTCGCAACCTTCATCAAACCGTTGATATATAAGGGTTTTATAAACAAAAAGAGTTGGCATGATGCCTGCTCTATTCATGGCATCACCTAATTCTAAGAGATGACTGCCATGACCATGAACAGCACCCTTTTCTTGTTGAATGTTCTTGCCCTGGCGGTTTTGACTGGCTTTCACTTTTACGCCGACCCGGTTGCCGCCGAGCCCGGTATGGATGTAGCCGGCACGTACAGCAAACCTCATACGCCGATGCCACAACGGGCCGTGATGATGGGTAACAGCCACGTTACCCCGCATTTGGCCACCGAGCGCTCAACCACTCCTGCCGCCTTCGAGAACACCCAGGGCGATCGCTGGGTTTTCTGAAAATAGAGATGTCTAATCCATGTCCAAAATTGCTTTCGGCTTGTTGATGCTCGCCCTGCTGAGCCTTGCTCTGGGTCTGTTCTCTCAGGACGAGTTGGGGAATACGCCGTTGATTGCCGCCACCGTGTTTTTTGCTGGCTGGCTGGTGGCCCGCGCGCTGGGTCGCCGCTTCAAGTTTGATCCTCAGTTGCGCTGAGGCGTCGCGATGGCGGCATCTATGAGCGCGAGCAAGCGCTGAACGCCAATCTGCAAGGCGGCCGAGTTGTCCAGCAGGTGCACGTCGTCTGCGACTAACGCTTCTACAGACTCCAAAAAGAGTTCATTGCGCGCCAGACGGGCGTTTATTTCTGCCGGGGTTTCTCGGCCACGGGCCAGCAAGCGCTGACGCAAGACGTCGGTATCAACCCGCAACATAATCGCCAGCAAGTTCGGGTAGCGTTCGCGGGCCTGTTTCAGGTGCCCTCTTGATCCGTTGACCAATACGTGGCGCCCGGCCGCCAGCCAGTGATCCAGCTGCACGGGTATGCCGTATTCCAGGCCATTGGCTTGCCAGTCCAGAGCAAAGGCGCCGCTGGCCTTGAGTACTTGGAACGCTTCGCGGCTAACGCCAATCGCTTCTTCACCTGCCGACTCTGCCGAACGGGTAATTACCCGCTGGATCACTTCACATCCGCGCGCCGCCAAATCAGGGCGTACAGCTTCGATCAGGCTGTCTTTGCCTGAGCCTGAAGGCCCCATCAAATAGATCAATTTACCTGGCACTCGGTGGATCTCCGGGACGCGGCTGCGTAAGGCTGGGTTCACCCGCACAGGGTGAGGAGGCAACAAGATGGGGGCTGCTAAGAAGCATTCAAGTCAGTCAATGATGGCCTTTACACATAATGGTTCCTTTTAGAAAAGCCGATAGCCTGTAAACTACGTAGGACAACGCACATTTTTGACAATAGGTGCTGGCTTATAGCCTTTATCCCGTTCAATATTTGTCACAGAATTGACGCCAGGGAAGTGGCAGATATGAGGCATGATGCGCGCCTCTTTGCAATTCAGGTTGAACATTTGGCCACAAGCCTGGTCTGAAACCATAGCTTGCGGCCAATTTCCGAGAACCGCTCCCCTGAACTAACCGGTTAACTATAATGCGCCCATTGAAACAGGCAATTTACTCAAGCCGTACGGCTGACAAGTTCGTCGTACGCCTGCCAGACGGAATGCGTGAACGCATTGCCGAAGTGGCTCGCAATCACCACCGCAGCATGAACTCCGAGATTATTGCTCGCCTGGAGCAAAGTCTCATTCAAGAAGGTGCACTGGGTGATGAACCTAGCCTGCGTCTGGACAGCCCTGAGCTTTCCCTGAACGAACGCGAGTTGCTGCAACGCTTCCGCCAACTGTCTCACCGCCAACAAAACGCTTTGGTTTCCTTGATTGCTCACGATGTTGAAGCTACATCCGACGCGTCTTGATTTAACCCAGGCAACAAAAAAGCCAGCGCTCTGCTGGCTTTTTTATGCGCGCTGTTCAGGCGCCCATAAAAAAAGCCTGACGGGCTAGTTGCCGGTCAGGCCTTTTTGGTCAGAGCAAGAACAACGTTGCCAGCCCCAGGAAGATAAAGAACCCGCCGCTGTCTGTCATGGCGGTGATCATTACACTCGCGCCCATGGCCGGGTCACGCCCGAAGCGGGCCAGCGTCATGGGGATCAACACGCCCATGAGCGCCGCCAGCAGCAAGTTGAGCGTCATGGCGGCTGTCATCACCACCCCCAGCGACCAGCTGCCGTATAGCAGGTAGGCGACCACACCGATCACCCCGCCCCACACCACGCCATTGATCAAGGCCACGGCCAGCTCTTTGCGCATGAGACGCTTGGTGCTGCCGGTGTTCACCTGGTCCAGCGCCATGGCGCGCACGATCATGGTGATGGTCTGGTTACCGGAGTTACCGCCGATACCGGCCACGATGGGCATCAGGGCCGCCAGGGCCACCAGTTTTTCAATCGAGCCTTCAAACAGGCCGATCACCCGTGAAGCAATAAAGGCGGTGATCAGGTTGATCGCCAGCCAGGCCCAACGGTTACGCAGAGATTTCCACACCGAAGCGAAGATGTCTTCTTCTTCGCGCAGACCGGCCATGTTGAGGACTTCGCTTTCGCTTTCCTCACGGATCAGGTCAACCATTTCGTCGATGGTCAAACGGCCAATCAGCTTGCCGTTTTTGTCGACCACCGGCGCCGAGATCAAGTCGTAACGCTCAAACGCCTGGGCGGCATCGTAGGCGTCTTCGTCCGGGTGGAAAGTCACCGGGTCGCTGGCCATGACGTCAGCCACTTGTTTTTCAGGGTCATTGACCAGCAAACGCTTGATCGGCAGCACGCCCTTGAGCACGCCGTCGTAATCGACCACAAACAGTTTGTCGGTGTGGCCAGGCAATTCTTTGAGGCGACGCAGGTAACGCAAGACCACTTCAAGGCTGACGTCTTCACGGATCGTCACCATCTCGAAGTCCATCAGGGCGCCGACCTGATCCTCGTTATAGGACAACGCGGAGCGAACGCGCTCACGCTGTTGCGCATCGAGGGTTTCCATCAGTTCATGGATGACGTCTCGCGGCAGCTCAGGGGCCAGGTCAGCAAGTTCGTCGGCGTCCATCTCCTTGGCGGCAGCCAGGAGCTCGTGATCGTCCATGTCGGCGATCAGGGTTTCACGCACAGAGTCAGACACTTCAAGCAGGATGTCGCCATCGCGGTCAGCCTTGACCAACTGCCAGACGGTCAGACGATCGTCCAGGGGCAAGGCTTCCAGAATGTAGGCAACGTCTGCGGAGTGCAGGTCTTCCAGCTTGCGCTGGAGCTCAACAAGGTTTTGGCGATGAACCAGGGTCTCGACGCGATCCTGGTGCTGGCCTTCCTGACGGTGTGTCAGGCCCTCAACCACGCGCTGGCGGTTGAGCAGCTCAATCACTTGAGCCAGGCGGCTTTGCAGGCTGTCTTGCGCTTTCTTTACTTCAACTTCGGTCATAGGCGAACTCCACTCCCAGCAGCAGGGCACGCCGGAAGGATCAATCAGTCAATTCATGATTGGAAAAACGGGATGCTGAGTTACTACTGGGTAAGTCCATGGAGGTATTCCACAAGCCCCGGCGGGGCTGACGGGCGCAATCATACACGGCTTAAAAATTAATGACGCTATAAATCTGTGGAGATAACAAACGTTTACGGCTGCGTCTGGACCGCTGAATCTGCGACGCTAAAAGCGCTTGGCAGAGCACACCTTTTTTATGAATCTTCGTGCGGTCTGGCATTTTTTAGAAGATCAACAGATCGCGAGGCGAGCTCGCTCCTACAGACAGACCTCGCCCGGCCCGGTTAATTCCTGGAGGCGGGTTCACGATAAACAGAAGATAAGTCGGGGACGTGACAAAAAAGGCTGCCTGCCGGGGCGATTCGATATTTCATAAATCGCAGACAGCAAAAAGCCCGCATAAAATGCGGGCTTCTTGGTGTATGGTGCACTCGACAGGATTCGAACCTGTGACCGCTCGGTTCGTAGCCGAGTACTCTATCCAGCTGAGCTACGAGTGCAAGTTGTGTTTGTTAAACCAGACCACCCTGGTTGAAGCAAAGTTAACTACCGGAGCAACTAACTTATAAATGGTGCACTCGACAGGATTCGAACCTGTGACCGCTCGGTTCGTAGCCGAGTACTCTATCCAGCTGAGCTACGAGTGCAAGTTGTGTTTGTTAGACCAGCCCACCCTGGTTGAAGCAAAGTTAACTACCGAAGCAACTAACTCTTAAATGGTGCACTCGACAGGATTCGAACCTGTGACCGCTCGGTTCGTAGCCGAGTACTCTATCCAGCTGAGCTACGAGTGCATTTGAAGCTGCGTATTATAGACCGTTGAATCTCTCTGCCAAGTGTTTTTTTCAATAAATTCAACAACTTACTGAAGTGGCTAGATTCTAACGTGCTACATGAATAATGGCGGAGAAGGGGGGATTCGAACCCCCGACACCCTTTTGAGGTGTACTCCCTTAGCAGGGGAGCGCCTTCGGCCACTCGGCCACCTCTCCGCAACACGGGGCGTATAATAACCAGCCTTTTCCCCGTATGCAACTAAAAACTTAAATAAAATTAAAGACTTGGTTCCTCGTCCTTTTCTTTCTTGATCCGCAGGTAGATTTCCTCGCGGTGCACGGCCACTTCCTTGGGCGCATTCACACCAATTCGCACTTGGTTTCCTTTGACGCCGAGCACGGTCACAGTAATTTCACCATCGCCTATGATCAGGCTTTCTGCGCACCGGCGAGTCAGAATCAGCATACGTTTCTCCTCACACTTACATTCAGGGACAACAGTCTGCAAAAAAAAAGGGCTTGGGCTTGCAGCTATATAGCGACAAAACCCTGCGCCCTTAGTATTGACCAACATGGCAAAAGATAAAGCCCTGTGCCACATCCATCAAAAAAACAAAGGGCGCGGGTTCACCGCGCCCTCTGGGCAACGCTTACTCGCCCTGCCGGGCAGGTGCGTCCAAATCAAAAGCCGTGTGCAGGGAACGCACCGCGAGCTCCAGGTACTTCTCTTCGATCACCACCGACACTTTGATCTCGGAGGTCGAGATCATCAGGATGTTGATGTTCTCTTTGGCCAACGATTCGAACATGCGGCTGGCAACGCCTGCGTGCGAGCGCATGCCCACGCCGACAATCGACACCTTGGCAATGTTGGTATCGCCGACCACTTCACGGGCACCGATCTCGCGGGAGGTGTTTTCCAGGACCTCAAAGGCGGCCTGGTAGTCGTTGCGGTGCACCGTAAAGGTGAAGTCGGTGGTGTTATCGTGCGCAACGTTCTGCACGATCATGTCGACTTCAATGTTGGCCGCGCTGATCGGGCCGAGGATTTTGAATGCAACACCCGGGGTATCTGGCACGCCACGGATGGTCAGCTTGGCTTCGTCGCGGTTGAAAGCGATGCCAGAAATGATCGGCTGTTCCATGGATTCCTCTTCATCGATAGTAATGAGGGTGCCCGGACCCTCTTTAAAGCTGTGCAATACGCGCAGCGGAACGTTGTACTTGCCAGCGAACTCAACGGCACGGATCTGCAACACCTTGGAGCCCAGGCTGGCCATTTCCAGCATTTCTTCGAAGGTGATCTTTTCCAGGCGCTGAGCCTTGGCCACAACCCGTGGGTCGGTGGTGTAGACGCCGTCAACATCGGTGTAGATCTGGCATTCGTCAGCCTTCAGGGCTGCCGCCAGCGCCACGCCGGTCGTGTCCGAGCCACCACGGCCCAAGGTGGTAATGTTGCCGTTTTCATCCACGCCCTGGAAACCAGCAACCACCACTACGCGCCCTTCCTTCAGGTCGGCGCGAATTTTCTGGTCGTCAATTTTCAGAATGCGGGCTTTGGTGTGCGAACTGTCTGTCAGGATGCGCACCTGGCTACCGGTGTAAGACACCGCTGGGACGCCGCGCTTGTTCAGCGCCATGGCCAGCAAGCCAATGGTGACTTGCTCGCCGGTGGAGACAATCACGTCCAGCTCACGAGGCAACGGCTGATCGCTGATCTGTTTGGCCAGATCAATCAAACGGTTGGTCTCGCCGCTCATCGCAGACAGCACAATAACCAGGTCGTTGCCGGCTTCGCGAAACTTCTTAACTTTATCGGCGACCTGCTCGATTCTCTCGACAGTGCCGACCGAGGTGCCTCCAAATTTTTGTACGATCAAAGCCATTTCAAAGCAGCCTCAGCCCATAAAGGGCGCCCATTTATCATTCAAACGACGCGCCGCCACTAGACGACGGCGCGTACTGGACCTCAGATACCCTGCTCGACAAATGGCACAGTCAGGGCCAGCGCGGCGTCCAGGGCTGCGGCATCAACACCGCCGCCTTGCGCCATGTCCGGACGACCACCGCCCTTCCCGCCCACTGCTGCAGCGGCCTGCTTCATCAAATCACCGGCTTTGAGTTGGCCAGTCAGGTCTTTGGTCACGCCTGCAACCAGTACGACCTTATCTTCATGAACACTGCCGAGCAGGATCACTGCGCGGCCGAGCTTGTTCTTCAGCTGATCTACCAGCGCCAACAGCGCCTTGCCATCTTGACCGTCCAGGCGGGCGGCCAACACGTTCACGCCTTTTACATCGACTGCCGAGGATGACAGATCATCGCCCGCAGCGCTTGCGGCCTTGGCCTGCAATTGTTCCAGTTGTTTTTCCAGCTGGCGGTTACGCTCCAGCACGGCCGACAGTTTGTCGACCAGGTTGTCACGCGAGCCTTTAACCAGGCTTGCGGCTTCTTTGAGCTGCTCTTCGGCGGCGTTCAAGTAAGCCAGCGCCGCAGCGCCGGTGACCGCTTCAATACGACGAACGCCCGAGGCCACACCGCCTTCGCTGGTGATTTTCATCAGGCCGATGTCGCCGGTGCGCTGAGCGTGGATACCACCGCACAGCTCTACCGAGAAATCGCCACCCATGCTAAGCACGCGCACGCTGTCGCCGTATTTCTCGCCAAACAGCGCCATGGCGCCTTTTTGCTTGGCGGTTTCGATGTCGGTTTCTTCTGTCTCGACCGGGGTGTTCTTGCGAATCTCGGCGTTGACGATGTCTTCCAGTGCCTTGATCTGCTCAGGCTTGATGGCTTCAAAGTGGCTGAAGTCAAAACGCATGCGCTGACTGTCGACCAGCGAGCCCTTCTGCTGAACGTGCTCGCCCAGCACTTGGCGCAAGGCGGCGTGCAGCAAGTGCGTGGCCGAGTGGTTCAGCGACGTGGCGTGACGCACATCGGCATCTACGTGCGCTTCAACGGTTTCACCGACCTTCAGGCCACCCGCAGCCACAACACCGTGGTGCAGGAACGCGCCGCCGGTTTTGGTGGTGTCACGCACGTCAAAACGCGCAGCACCGGCTTGCAGGTAACCGCAATCGCCAACCTGGCCACCGGATTCTGCGTAGAAAGGCGTCCGATCGAGTACAACCACGCCCTCGTCGCCTTCATTGAGGCTGGTAACCGACTGGCCTTCTTTATAGAGGGCAATCACTTTGGCCGAGCTGTGGGTCGCGCCGTAGCCGATAAACTCGGTAGGCACGTCAACTTTAACCAGCGTGTTGTAGTCCAGACCGAACGAGCTGGCCGAACGCGCACGCACACGCTGGGCTTCCATTTCGCGTTCGAAGCCTTCTTCGTCCACGGTCAGGTTGCGCTCGCGGGCGATGTCGGCGGTCAGGTCCATCGGGAAGCCGTAGGTGTCATACAACTTGAACACCACGTCGCCCGGCACCACGGTGCCTTTAAGCTCAGCCAGATCCTGCTCAAGGATTTTCAGGCCCTGCTCCAGGGTCTTGGAGAATTGCTCTTCTTCGGCTTTAAGTACGCGCTCGATGTTGGCCTGCTCGCGCACTAGCTCCGGGAAGCTCTCGCCCATCTCGGCCACCAGGGCCGCGACGATCTTGTAGAAGAAGTTACCGGTTGCGCCCAGCTTGTTGCCGTGACGGCAAGCGCGACGAATGATGCGACGCAGCACGTAGCCACGGCCTTCATTGGAAGGCAACACGCCATCAGCAATCAGGAAGCTGCACGAACGGATGTGGTCAGCCACGACTTTGAGCGACGCCTGGCCTTCGTTGGCGCAGCCGATCGCTTGGGCGGCGGCTTTCAACAGGCTCTGGAACAGGTCGATGTCGTAGTTGGAGTTCACGTGCTGCATCACCGCACTGATCCGCTCCAGGCCCATGCCGGTGTCTACCGACGGCGCTGGCAACGGATGCAACACGCCGTCGGCGGTGCGGTTGAACTGCATGAAAACGTTGTTCCAGATCTCGATGTAACGGTCGCCGTCTTCCTCTGGCGAGCCCGGTGGGCCACCCCAGATCTCAGGGCCGTGATCGTAGAAAATCTCGGTGCAGGGGCCGCACGGGCCGGTATCGCCCATGGTCCAGAAGTTGTCGGACGCGTACGGCGCGCCTTTGTTATCGCCAATGCGGATCATGCGCTCGGCCGGCACGCCCACGTCTTGGGTCCAGATGTCATAGGCTTCGTCATCGCTGGCGTAAACCGTAACCCAGAGCTTTTCTTTAGGCAGCTTCAATACGCCTGTCAAAAAGGTCCAGGCGAAGTTGATCGCGTCTTTCTTGAAATAATCGCCAAAGCTGAAGTTGCCGAGCATTTCAAAGAAGGTGTGGTGACGTGCGGTGTAACCGACGTTTTCCAGGTCGCTGTTCTTACCACCGGCACGCACGCACTTCTGGCTGCTGGTTGCACGGGTGTAAGCACGTTTTTCTTGACCCAGGAAGCAGTCCTTGAACTGGTTCATCCCCGCGTTAGTGAACAGCAGGGTTGGGTCGTTATTCGGGACCAAGGAGCTCGAAGGGACACGGGTGTGACCTTGCTCCTCGAAGAAGCGAAGGAAGGCTTCACGGATTTCTGCGCTTTTCATAGGTTCTTCCACGGAGGCTGCGGCCAGAGGCAAATCATTGCTGTCAATTGATGGCTATTGCTCAGAAGCGGGACGGATCGGAACCCTTCCTGCCCAGGCAAACAATTCTCATCAATTGACAAATGACTCGCAAAGGGCCGCATTATATCGGCCCTTCGCCTTGGGTACAGTGTGTTTATACGATAGCTGCAAGCAATTGGACAGATTGCAAGCTTATTGACGGATAAAGTCGCGGAAAACCTCGATGGTTTGCTCGATTTGGCTGCGGCTGACGTCCATGTGGGTCACCATGCGCAAGCGCGGCGCAGCACTGAGCTTGATGCCCCGCTCCCCCGCAAAGGCTTTAAGTGCTGGCGCCTGCCCATCAACTTGCACGTAAACCATGTTGGTCTGTACCGGCTCAACGCGATAACCGGCCTCACGCAGGCCATCGGCCAGCCGTTGCGCATTGGCATGGTCATCGGCCAGGCGCGCTACTTGATGGTCCAGCGCATATAAGCCCGCCGCGGCCAGTTGCCCGGCCTGGCGCATACCGCCACCCACCATTTTGCGCAGGCGCCGGGCCTTACCGATCAATTCAACGGTGCCGCACAGCACAGACCCCACCGGCGCGCCCAAACCCTTGGACAAACACACCGACACCGAATCGAAATGCCGGGCAATTTCGCTCGCGTCCACCCCCAGCTTCACCGCCGCGTTGTATAACCGGGCGCCGTCCAAGTGCAGCGCCAGGCCGTGTTCGCGGGTCAAGCGGCTGGCCTGCGCCAGATACTCGACCGGCAGCACTTTGCCCTGCATGGTGTTTTCCAGGGCCAGCAAGCGGGTGCGAGCAAAGTGGAAGTCGTCAGGCTTGATTGCCGCTGCCACCTGTTGCAAATCCAGCGAGCCGTCGGCCTGCACCTCCAGCGGCTGGGGCTGAATAGAGCCCAATACGGCCGCACCGCCACCTTCGTACTTATAAGTGTGCGCCTGCTGCCCCACGATGTATTCGTCACCACGCCCACAATGCGCCATCAGCGCCATCAAGTTGCTCATGGTGCCGGTGGGCACAAACAGCGCCTGTGCAAACCCCAGGCGCGAGGCCAGCTCAGACTCCAGCTTGTTTACCGTCGGGTCTTCACCGTATACATCGTCGCCCAGCGGCGCGCTCGCCATGGCGTCACGCATGCCAGTGCTGGGTTGGGTCACGGTGTCGCTGCGCAGATCGATAACACTCATGCAAAAGTCCTCGGCCGTCGGCTCATCAAAGAAATCCTTGTGGCGCAAGAATAGCCTTATACAGGCATCAGAAAATACGATGGCTATTAGCAAAAAGCAGCGATGCATCTTTGAAACATTTGTGATACAAAATGCCCGCTGCCCTGAAACACGGGCGGCAACGTTCTCAGGGCGGGGTGTAACTCCCCACCGGCGGTAATTACGCGCAATGCGTATAGCCCGCGAGCGCTTGGCGCGTCAGACAGCTTTTTGGCTGATGATGGGGCAAGGTCAGCAGACCCGGTGTGATCCCGGGGCCGACGGTCATAGTCCGGATGAAGAGAGAACGGGATTGGCGCAAAAGGGCCGTCAACCAGAGGGGGACTCCCCGTCTGCACGTACCCTTAAATCCCATTCGATTCATATGCCCTGTTTTTCACACAAACAGGAGTCAGAACATGCAACCTACCGCTATTCACCACAACGAACGCGTCGCTTTCATCCAGGCCAGCTGGCACAAAGAGATCGTCGATCAGAGCCGTAAAGGCTTCCTGGCCGAGATGCTTGAACAGGGCTATCAGGAAAGTGACATCGACTTCTTTGAAGTCGGCGGTGCGTTCGAAATCCCGCTGCACGCCAAACTGCTGGCCAAGACTGGCCGCTACGCCGGTATCGTCGGTGCCGCACTGGTGGTCGACGGTGGCATTTATCGTCACGATTTCGTGGCTCAGTCCGTGGTCAGCGGCCTGATGCAAGTGCAGCTGGAAACTGAAGTGCCGGTGTTCTCGGTCAGCCTGACCCCGCACCACTTCCACGCGGGCGAAGAGCACCAGAAATTCTTCTTCGATCACTTCGTACACAAAGGTCAGGAAGCGGCGAAAACCTGCGTAGACACCCTGCAGAAAATCCGCGCTATCAAGCGTCTGGACAGCCAGCAAAAACGCGCGGTTTAACTAGCCGACCTTGTAGGAGCGAGCTTGCCTCGCGATCTTTTGATCTTCAAAAAGATCGCGAGGCAAGCTCGCTCCTACAGTTTTAAGCGAACGCTTTTGCTTTCACCGGCTTGATGATGATCCCCGCCCGCAGGCCGTTCTTGACCATGGGGTTGGGAAAGATGATCCGGGCGCCCTCTTCCTCAATAACCCAGCGGGTTTTTGGCGTGTCTTGCGCCAGCAAATAACCTTTGGGCAACTCAGAAAAATTCTCGATGTCCGCCGGCAAGTGCAGCAGGAACGCGTCGCTGTGCTTGATCACTTCTCGCGCCACGCTGAATATCTGCAAGCCGTCCAGTGACGCGCCTTCCAGCGACGGCTCAGTGCCTTCGATGATCTGCTGCAAGCGCAATTCCAGACGCTCGACGTTAACCCCGTCGTTGTGCCCAAACGGCCGGGCCTTGCCCAGTTCCAGGGTAAACGCCTCGGCACCCAGCTGATCATAGGTGTAAGCGCTGAACACAATGGAAGGTTTGTTCTGCAACAGCACCGCTTCCATGCCAGCGGCCCGCAGGCGCGCCAGTTGATCGCGGGAATGCTTGCGCCCCTCTTTATAGGGGTACAAGGCGAATTGCTCAATCTTGGAACCACGAATGGCCGTGTGCAGGTCGAAATGCAAACGGGTACGCTCGGGGGCATTGAAAAACGTCTCGGCCAGGTGCTCAAGCTCGCAAGCACGCAGGGCTTCTGGCCCGCAACTGCTTGCATGGCGGCCGTTAAACAGACGATTGAGGTCTTCTCCGACATACCGTTCGCCCCTGCGCATGGCGACCGGGTTGCCGAACAAAAAAAGAATACGTGCGCGCGGCTTTAACTCACCGCGAGCAATGGCATGGATCAGGCGATCGAGCAATTCGATCGGCGCTGTTTCATTACCGTGGATGCCGGCCGACAACAGCACGTCCATGCCGTTGTCGCGCGCCTCAGGGGGGCGCACTTCAAGCGCGCCCTCGGCCAGCCAGCGCAAACGCACGCCATCGACAGTCAGTTGAGTTTTCTGGGCCGGTTCACGTCCGGCCAAGGTCAGTTCAAGCAGTTTGCCGAGAGCGAGCATAGGGCATCCTTAATCAGTGATTGCAGTCCGGGCCGTGCACGTGACCGTCTTCGCCATCTTCGTCACTCATGTCAGCCGGTTCCATTTCCAGCTGCAGACTAACAAGGTTAGTGGCCAATGGGCGCAGCAACAGGTTGGCGTATTCAGCATCGCCCTCTTCTACGTCTACACCAATCAGCAACTGGCCACGGCCGTCTTGCTGGATCCACAGCTCTTTACCCTGCCACAGGACCGCGACGCGGGTGCAGGAGGTTTGCAGTTGCGTGCCGTCGGTGTCTTCAAGGATCAGCTGCAGGGAATCGCTCATAATTTTGCTCTCATTGGAAAATCAGGTGGCGCGTGCGCAACAGGCAAACACGCGCGGGGTCAATTGATCTGAAACGGATAAACCGAGCCCAGTTTAAGGATTTGCGTCAGTTCATCCAGTGCCGTCCGGCATTCAAGCAGCAATTGCGGGTCTGCCAGGTCGCTTTCGCGCAAGGCATCGCGGTAGTGCTTGTTCACCCAACCGGTCAGCGTGTCGTACAGCGGGGCCGACATGATAACCCCAGGGTTGACCGCCGCCAGCTCTGTTTCGTTAAGCGCCACACGCAAGCGCAGGCACGCCGGGCCGCCGCCGTTCTGCATGCTCTGCTTGAGATCAAACACCTTCACTTCACGAATCGGCCCGCCAGCGCTGGTCAGGCCTTGCAGGTAGCTCCAGACACGCGGGTTGGCGCGACACTCTTCGGGCACGATCAGCAGCATCGAGCCGTCGGCAAGGCTGAGCAGTTGGCTGTTGAACAGGTAAGAGCGCACTGCGTCATCGACGGTCACTTGGTCGCGCGGCACGCTGATGGACTCAAACTTGGCTCCGCGCGCGGCCAGCTTGCGACGCAGCTCGTCGAGCATGGCTTCGGTATTGAGGAAGGCATCCTGGTGATGGAACAGCAACTCGCCA
This sequence comes from Pseudomonas helleri, assembly GCF_045830615.1. Classification (NCBI taxonomy): domain Bacteria; kingdom Pseudomonadati; phylum Pseudomonadota; class Gammaproteobacteria; order Pseudomonadales; family Pseudomonadaceae; genus Pseudomonas; species Pseudomonas helleri. The sequence goes on from NZ_CP174501.1 coordinate 4,145,701, forward strand.
TTGCCCACCGCGATCACGTCGTTATGGAACACGCCCTGGTCGATCACCGACGGGTTTTGCTGGGCAAACACCACGCCCTCCTCGCTCAAGCCGTGCAGACGCGCCACGGATTGTGAAGCTTCGAGGGTTTGGCGTGCCGGGTACTTTTGCGGCGCGGGATAACGGCTGTCGAACGCACTGCGCCCGTAGACAAAAAACTCGACCCCGGCCTCGCCGTAGTCACGGCAAAAGCGTGTGTGGTTGGCGGCGCCTTCGTCACCAAACTGCGCCACGGCCGGCAAGGCCGCGTGGTGCGCGAAGTGCTGCTGATCGGCAAACATCGCGCCCAGCACTCGGCTGGTGGTCGGGTGCTCGATGCTGCGGTGGAACTTGCAATTGAGGTTGGCAGCGGTGAAATGCACGCGGCCATCGGCGGTGTCTGCGCTTGGGCTGACCGTGGCGGCGTTGGCCACCCACATGCTTGAGGCCGAGCAACTGGCAACCAGCAACGGCATGGCGTCTTTGGCGGCGCGCTCAATCACTTGTGCGTCAGTGCCGCTAAAGCCCAGGCTGCGCAAGGCGGCGACATCCGGGCGCTCTTGCGGCGCCAGCACGCCCTGGACAAAGCCCATGTCCATCAGCGCTTTCATTTTTTCCAGGCCTTGCAGCGCGGCTTCCTTGGGGTTGGATGCCTGCTGGCTGTTGCTCTGGGACGCGACATTGCCAAACGACAAACCGCCGTAGTTATGGGTCGGCCCCACTAGACCGTCAAAGTTGACTTCAAAGGATTTCATCGGTGAGGCTCCGGCAAACGGTGGTAATAGACAAGGCTCAACATTCTGTAGTCGCTGCCGCAGGCTGCGTTAAGGGCCGCAGGACCTTCGCTTTTTATTCAAAAGCAGGGCCGCTATGCGCCCCATCGCAGCCTTCGGCAGCGACTACAAGGCTCGCATCAAGACAATCGCACGCCTGGGGTCAAGGCGGCGGGCAGCGCCAGGGTCGGGGTTTCCAGCGACGCGACCGGGTAAGCGCAGTAATCAGCGGCGTAATACGCACTGGCGCGGTGGTTGCCGGACGCGCCGACACCGCCAAACGGTGCGCTGCTGGCGGCGCCCGTGAGTTGCTTGTTCCAGTTCACAATCCCGGCCCGGCTCTCAAGCCAGAACTGCTGGTAGCGCGCTTCGGAGTCCGAGAGCAAACCTGCGGCCAAACCGAACGCGGTGTTGTTGGCCTCGGCAATCGCGGCGTCAAAATCGCTGTAACGAAACACTTGCAGCAACGGCCCGAACAGCTCTTCGTCCGAGCGCTCGCTCACGTCCGTCACATCAATAATGCCCGGTGTGAGCAACGCCGCCGTGGTGCTTGGCTGGGTCATGCGCAGCAAGACCTGCGCCCCGCTGTCGATCAACAACGTCTGCGCGGCCAGCAGATCACGCGCCGCTGACAACGAAATCACCGAGCCCATGAACGGTGCCGGCTGCTGGTCAAACGCCCCCACTTCAATGTCTTTGCTGACCTCGACCAGACGCTCAAGCAGGCGGTCGCCCCACGCGCCCTGCGGCACCAGCAAACGCCGCGCACAGGTGCAACGTTGGCCAGCCGAGATAAAGGCCGACTGAATAATCGTGTACACCGCGGCGTCCAGGTCTGCCACCTGATCAACCACCAGCGGGTTATTGCCGCCCATTTCCAGGGCCAGGATTTTGTCCGGGCGCCCGGCGAACTGTTGATGCAGGCTGTTGCCGGTACGGCTGGAGCCGGTGAAGAACAACCCGTCGATGCCCGCATGGGCGGCCAACGCGACACCGGTTTTGCGCGCACCTTGTAGCAGGTTCAGCACGCCCGCCGGCAATCCGGCTTCGATCCAGCACTTGACCGTCAGCTCAGCGACTTTAGGGGTCAGCTCGCTCGGCTTGAACACCACGCTGTTACCCGCCAGCAACGCCGGGACGATATGCCCGTTAGGCAAGTGGCCCGGGAAGTTGTACGGGCCGAACACCGCAACCACGCCGTGGGGCTTGTGGCGCAGCACCGCCGTGGCATCGCCCAGCGGGCCGCTTTTTTCACCGGTGCGCTCGCGGTAGCTTTGTACCGAGATCGCCACCTTGTTGATCATGCTGGTGACTTCGGTGGCCGACTCCCACAGCGGTTTGCCGGTTTCTTCACCGATGCAGCGGGCCAGTTCATCGGCGTGATTTTTCAGGCTCGCAGCGAAGGCTTCGAGCACGCTCAGGCGCTCTTCGAAAGACCGCTTGGCCCAGGCCGGATACGCCTGACGCGCAGCTTTGACTGCCTCACTCACCTGCTCGGCATTGGCCGCGTGGCCCGTCCACAGCACTTGCTGGGTCACCGGATTCAGCGACTCGATGATTTCGCTCTGACCGTTCTGCCAGGCGCCTGCGATATACAACGTGCTCATTATTTGGACTCCCGCGAAGCGGCTGGCTGGGCAGATAACGGGACAGCGCGCACTTGATCGCCTGCACTCAGTTGCAGACGCTTGGCGGTCAGCTTGTCGACCACCAACGTGCCCGCCGCCAAACGTGCCGGGGCGGCGGTGATGCGGCACTCTTCACGTTTGCGGTTGTGAATCAGGTACGCCGGGGCGTCATCGCCCGGTGTGCCGATGGCCAGCACCAGCGCTTCACTGTCACGCACCGCGCGAATCTTGGTGGTTTCGCATTCCACCGCCGGGCCCGCGTCGAAAATATCGACGTAACCCTGATAACTGAAGCCTTCGCTTTTGAGCATGTTCAGGGCAGGTTCGGTGTCGGTATGCACCTTGCCGATCACGGCGCGGGCGCTTTCGGACAAGAAGCACGTATACACCGGAAACTTGGGCATCAGCTCGGCGATAAAGGCTTTGTTGCCCACGCCCGTCAGGTAATCGGCCTGGCTGAATTCCATTTTGAAAAAGTGCCGCCCCAGGCTTTCCCAGAAAGGCGAGCGGCCGTTCTCATCTGACATGCCGCGCATTTCGGCAATGATCTTGTTGCCAAACAGCTCGGGGAATTCAGCGATAAACAGCATCCGCGCCTTGGCCAGCATGCGGCCGTTAAGGCCATTGCGGTGATCGGCACTGAGGAACAACGAGCACAGCTCAGAGTTGCCCGTCAGGTCGTTGGCCAGGAACAGGGTCGGGATTTCGCGGTATATGTTCAGTTCCTGGGAGGCGCTGACGGTCAGGCCGACCCGGAAGTTGTACCAAGGCTCACGCAGGCCGACGGCGCCAGCGATGGCCGAAATGCCCACCACTTTGCCGTCGTCGTTTTCGAGCACGAACAGGTAGTCGGCATCGGCGCGTTCAGCTTCGCCACGAAAGGTTTTTTCAGCCCAACTGACACGGTGCAACAGGCGCTGTTCATTGGCCGGCAAGGTGGTCAGGCCGGTACCCGTGCTGCGGGCCAGTTCAATCAGGGCCGGTAAATCACTACTGCGTACAGGACGAACGATCATGCTATCTCCTTAAACAGGGCTCGCGGGCGAACCCCGTGACACTCGCTCAAACGCGTTAAACCGCAACCACTCGCACGCTGACGCCTTCGCCAACGCCGAGCGCTTCGGCCGCTTCCAGATCCAGCGTGACCGGCTTGCCCGGCGCCCAGTCGAGCTCCAGCAAGACGGCGCGGTAGTCCTGCAACTGGGCATTGGCCACCAGGTACTGGCGACCGCCGCCGCGAATCGGCTCACCGATCTTGACCGGCACTACGCGGCTTTGAGCGATCGAGCGGATGCCCGAGACCCGCGCATGCAGGGTCGGGCCGCCGTCGAAAATGTCGATGTAATGATCGGTTTCAAAACCTTCACGCATCAAAATGTCGAAGGTGATTTGCGCACGCGGGTGCACCTGGCCCATGGCTTCCTGGGCAGTGTCGGGCAGCAGCGGCACGTAAATCGGGTAATGCGGCATCAGTTCGGCGAGGAAGGTGCGGCTTTTCAGCCCGCACAGGCGCTCGGCGGCGGCGTAGTTCAGGTCGAAAAAGTTGCGGCCGATGGCGTCCCAAAACGGTGAGTCGCCGTTTTCATCGCTGTAACCGACGATCTCGGTGACCACCGAATCGGCAAAGCGCTCCGGGTGGTTGGCCACAAACAGCAAGCGGCCTCGGGAGTTGAGTTCGGACCAGGCCGTGCCCACCAGATCCGGGACCACATAAAAACTGGTCAGCAGGCTGTTGCCGGTCAGGTCGTGACACTGCGACAGCACGTGGATCTTGTTGTGGATCTTCAGTTCGCGCGAGGCGTGAACGAAGGTCTCGTTACGAAAACTATAAAAAGGCTCGGAGTACCCGGCCGACGCGACGATGGCTGAACAGCCCACCAGCTTGCCTGCGGTGGTGTCTTCAAGGACGAAGAAGTAACTTTCTTCGCCATTGAAGCTGACTTCAGCGGCAAACGAGGCTTCGGAGGCGGCGATCTTGTCGCGCAGACGGTCGAGGTCGTCCGGCAATGAAGTGACACCAATCGGGCTGTCCGCAGCCAGACGCTGTACCTCGCTCAGGTCAGCCATTTGCGCGGGGCGCATCACCAGCATGGTGTCACTCCTTAATCCAGAAAATAAAAAATGGGGCCCTGTGGGAGCGAGCCTGTCTCACGGTCTTTTAAAAGATCAAAAGATCGCGAGGCGAGCTCGCTCCTACAAGGTTATGGCGTGGATCAGGCGGTCAGGTGTTTGATGGCACGCTCAAAACGATCCAGACCTTCGGTGATGTCTGCTTCTTCAACCACCAGGCTTGGGGCGAAACGCACCACGTCCGGGCCGGCTTGCAGGATCATCAGGTTTTCTTTTTCAGCCGCGTTGAAGATGTCTTTGGCGCGGCCTTTCCAGGCATCGCTCAAGACGCAGCCCAGCAACAGGCCCAAACCACGCACTTGGGTGAAAACGCCGTACTGCTGGCCGATTTTTTCAAGGCGGGTTTTGAACAGTTGATGCTTGGCTTCAACGCCCTGCAACACGTCCGGGGTATTGATCACGTCGAACACAGCATTGCCCACCGCGCACGCCAGCGGGTTGCCGCCGTAAGTGGTGCCGTGAGTGCCGACGACCAGGTGTTTGGCCAGGTCTTCGGTGGTCAACATGGCCGCGATCGGGAAACCGCCGCCCAGGCTTTTGGCGCTGGTGAGGATGTCCGGGGTCACGCCGTAGTGCTGGTAGGCAAACAGGTGGCCGGTACGGCCCATGCCGGTTTGCACTTCGTCAAACACCAGCAAGGCATTGTGCTGGTCGCACAGCTCGCGCGCGCCTTGCAGGTAAGCCTGCTCGGCTGGCAGTACGCCGCCTTCGCCCTGGATTGGCTCCAGTACCACGGCACAGGTTTTGTCCGAGATCGCCGCTTTCAGCGCGTCGAGGTCGTTGAACGGGATGTGCGTGATGCCAGTGATTTTTGGACCGAAACCGTCCGAGTACTTCGACTGCCCGCCCACGTTGACGGTGAACAGCGTGCGCCCGTGGAAGCTGTTGAGGGCCGCGATGATTTCGTATTTCTCTTCACCGAAACGGTCGAACGCCACGCGACGGGCCAGCTTGAAGGCGGCCTCGTTGGCTTCGGCGCCGGAGTTACAGAAGAACACGCGCTCAGCGAAAGTGGCGTCTACCAGCTTTTTAGCCAGGCGCAGCGCAGGTTCGTTGGTGAACACGTTAGACACGTGCCACAGGTTGTTGGCCTGCTCGGTCAATGCGCCTACGAGCGCCGGGTGGGCGTGGCCCAACACGTTAACCGCGATGCCGCCTGCGAAGTCGATGAGTTCGCGCCCCGACTGATCCCAGACTCGGGAACCGGCGCCACGCACAGGAATGAAAGCAGCAGGTGCGTAGTTCGGAACCATGACCTGATCGAAATCGGCGCGTTGCACCGGGGCTTGCTCAACGGACATCGGAGTCTCCTGATGAGAAACGCCTGCCTAAAATGGCGAGCGATGGGGGGATTGTAAGGACAGATGGTGATGCGGCCTTGCCGCCAAGCGACAACTTCTTATAGCGCCAAACCCCGGCTTAAGCGGGTTTACAGCAATGCGACATATTGCGTCGCAAAGACGCAGTTTAAACGCTGAGCGCGCCAAACGGCAGCACGACAACAGGTTGATTTATGCCGTGCCTGGCAGGGCGATCCAGCACCTGCGGCTAAACCCTTGAGCGGGGGCTATTTATTTATTGCAACGGGGCATATTTACGATACGTCTGCCCCCTCTTCCAGCAGGTATTTGCGCTTTTTAAAAACGCTGCCGCGGCTGATCTTAATCGCTCTAATTCATTGATTAATCAGGTGCTTTCATGCCCAACAGCGATCTTGAAGGTCTGCCCGCACAGCCACCGCTCACGCAAAACACACCTCATAAAGAGGCGCACTTTCTGTCCCATCATGCCCAGATCACCCACACGCTACCTCAGTGGTTAACACGGGCGCCCTCTCACAAACAGCAAGCACTCAAGGCTCTCAGGCCTAAACCGACGCACTGGCCGAAAGGGCTTTCGATCTCACAGCAAAACGCCCTTGATCACGCGCACATTAATAGCTGGAAAACCCACCAGGATGCTGAGCAGGAACTTGAAAACCTCAAAGATGTTTACGCCTTCGCCGAACCGTTGCTCTTACAAGCGTTGGTCGAGCGCTTTCAGGTGGACTCTGCGCTCAATCTGAAAAACACCTTCATCAACCTCTACCTCCCCCTGACAATACCGTTGCTGGGCCTTAAAACCGGGGCATTTAAAAACTGGCGTGTGTCCATGCTGGATGCCGCCCTGCATAACTTTGAGGCTTTTGAAGCACAGCCAGACGCTCACTCACCTGATTCCGGATTTATTACTCGCCCAAGCGCAGGCGGGCAATACCAGATGATGGATACGCTGACCCGACAAGTGCCGATCCCGGCTTTCATTACGCTGTGCCGCCAGCTGGATATCGGCAAACTGTACAAGGCTCATCTGGACAATGAGCTGATCCTTTGTGAGCCGGCCAAAGCACTGCGTATCAAAACAGCTGTTCGCCAGCACTTGAGAACGGCGCTTGTCGCGGCATCGCATCATGCGCTCGCACACAAACAGATCACGCAAAGCATCCATGATGCGCTTTGCAATCCGGCCCTGGCGCCGGGCTGGACGAACCAGAACCCACCGACACTTTATCCTCACAGCATGACGCTACTCGGCAGCGCGCTGACCGGGGTGATGGTTTTTTCTACCCAAACGGCCCCTGCGTCACTGCAAGGAGAGGTCATCGCCTACCTCCCTGACGACCCGCAGCAGCCTGTAAAGCGTCACGCTTCAATGACCGCTTTCGCCAGTGACCTGGCAATAAAATTACGCGATGACAGCTACCAGCAATACTTCAGCCGTTTTATTGACCACAAGGAGCTAGAGCCGTTTTTAACGACCCTCAGGAGCAAACTTTTCATTACCCAGATCGACCCGGCACACGTGCGTAAAGGAGAAGGACGGCCTGAAGACTTCCCTCTTGTTGTTCGATCAAGCCTTGTTGAGCACCCTGTTCTCAATTTCACGCTGCTCAACATCTATCAGGACTACAGCGAATACCTGTTCATCCAAAAGCGACGAAAGTTACTTGAAGATGCCCCCTTGCTGGCTGTCAGTACCGATACGGAAGATCAGAAAACACGCCATGATCGCCAGCAACGCCTGAAAAAAATCGGTGAGTGGGCCGTCAACGCGATTGAGATTGCGGGCTCTTTTTTCATCCCGGGTCTGGGTGAGTTGATGATGCTGCAAATGGCGTATCAGATCCTTGATGACACCTACGAGGGCATCAGGGACTGGACCCAGGGTAAAACCATTGAGGCCTGGGACCATTTATTCAACGTTCTGTCCAGCACCGTCCAAATTGCAACCCTGAGCATTGGTAGCAAAATAATCGCTGATGCCCTGAAACCCACGCCCTCTTTCGTCAAGGGTTTAAAACCCGTCACACGCCATACGGGTGAAAAGCGCCTGTGGGATCCGGACCTGACGCCTTACCGACATCCGACAGACCTGCCCTCCAGCACGCCCGCCAACGACCTCGGGTTGATGGTGCATGAAGACGCACAGTTTCTATCTCTCGAAGACCGCACTTACCGCGTTGAACAAGAACCCCAAACCCTGCGATACCGCATCAAGCATCCTTCTCGAACACAGGCCTACTCGCCACGATTGCGGCACAACGGGTCAGGTGCCTGGACAGTCGAAACCGAGCAACCGCTCAATTGGGATGATTTGAGACTCTTCAAACGCTTGAACCGAACCGCAGCCTCTTGCTCTGACATCACCGCCTCACGCCTTTTGGCTATCACACAGACCGACACGGCTGTGCTGCGCAGCCTGCATGTGGATGCGCTGCCCACACCCGGCTTGCTTGCCGACAGCATCCAACGCTTCAAAATTGACCAGGACCTGCAGTATTTCATCGAGCACATGCAAAGCCGTGACCCTTTGGTTCAGCAACTGGCAGACCCTCAAACCCAGTTGCAACTATTGATCAGTGATGAGATGTGGAGCGCGTCAAAAAACTTACGGGTCGTCAATGAACACGGTGAAACCGTGGTGCACTATCCATCCGAGTCCTCTACAGCCGAGCACATTGAAATCACAGATGAGCAGGTACGGGAGGGCCAATTACTGAAAACCGTCCTCCAGGCACTGGATGAAAAAGACATAAAGCACCTGCTCGGCGTTAGTCCAGCGATGGCCGACCCGCTACCTAATCCCACCGAACAAATGACCCTGCTCTGCAACCGACTGGCACGCTTGGCACACAAAAAGCGCAACGACTTGTTCGCATCACGTTATGCCTCGTTGCAAAACAGTGCCAATGCAGAGGTCAAACTGCTGCAGACGAGCTTTGCGCAACTGCCGACACCCGCAGCGCAAGAACTGATCTGGAATGCCCAGGGCGATGAAATCCTGCAACTGCTTAATGAGCGAATCATCCCCGAACGCCTGCAAGAGCTCGCACTCGAACAGGTCTACGAATCAAGGGTCAACCGCGCCTTCGAAGGCCTTTTTCTCGACTCTACGCACAGCGCAGACAGTGAGTGGCTCACGCTAAAAACGATTGAGTCGCTACCTGGCTGGTCAGACAACCTGCGCCTTGAAATTCGCGACGCCAGCTTTGACGGTCCATTGCTCAACAGCCTTGGAGGCGAGCAAGCCCCGATACGCAAAGTGTTGATCAAGTCACAAAACCGCTATAGCGCACGGGATGCGCAGGGCCTGGAACTGCATGGACCAGATGATCTGTATGCGGCTTTATTGCACGCACTGCCGGATGCAGAGCGTTCTCAATTGGGATTTCCCCATACCTACCAGGGTAAAGCCCTGAAAGCCGCTGTACGCGAGCATCCTCTGCTGCAGCGTCAACTCGTCAGAGCACGCGTAGAACCCTCGCGCACTGCGCTAGATATAAACCCGGAGGCCCGCCCACGACTCAAAGCCACCGCTTACCCATTATTAGGTGCCGACGCCCCAGGCCTTGCGCCCAGCCCACTCGAACGCCGTGTAAACGAGCTTTACCCCAGCCTGAATCGGCAAGAGCGGTTAAGAGTTATTCGTAACCTGCCCGCTGACCCGGCCGCGGCAGATCAAACCTTGACCGATTTAGGACAATCACTGCAAAGGCTGCGTGATGATTTGGAAGTGTGGACTGTCGACGCACCCGCAACTAACCAGCGAACCGGCGAGTTAATACCGCCAATTGCAAGAATGGCGATTGTTCAAGACCGACGCGCATTCAGCAGAGAACTCGAAAGATGCTGGCGCAGACAAACAGCGTTCGACAATCACTACGCGGACCCTACGCGAGATGGTTTTGAGCTGTCGTTTACACGAACAATATTAGATAACATGCCCAGTATTAATGCCGACTTCAGCCACGTGACTTATCTGTCCTTGAGAGGATCCGGCCCTGTTACCGGGGTTAACGAGTTCTTGCAAAACTTCCCAAAATTACGCGCATTGAAGCTTCAAGGCTTTGCTCTTGATGCAGTGCCAGAGTCGCTGTCCTCAATGCAGAACTTAACTGAGTTGTATCTCGAAGACAGCAACATCACGCTCACCCCTACAACAGCCCAGGCCTTATCCGGACTGGAAAACCTGGAACACATCGATCTTGATGGCAACCCGCTTAACCTCACGCCCGACTTCAGCAATATGCACAACTTGAATTCAGTGTTCCTGAGCAACACTGAACTCAGCGAGTTCCCGACATCCCTTTTGGGGCTGTCCGAAATTGAAACGATAGATCTAAGCGACAATCTCATCATTGATTTGCCGTCTGAACTCTTCGAGGCCCCGGCATTTATCACCGAAGCGCTCGACTTGGCAGGAAACCCCTTGTCCGAAGCGAGCCTGAACCAGGCGCACCTATATTTCAGCCAGACCGGTATTGATATGAATCTTACATTCGACGATCTGGACCCCGTCGCTGTCGATATCGTCGAACCTGAACAGTAGCTTCAGCCTCGCTCAGCAGGCACCGAGGACAATTCAAACGGGCTGCTGCTGCGGCGCTGGTTGCGGTCTTCGCGCGGCGTGGCACCGAAGAAGTTGCGGTAGGCACTGGAGAAATGCGGCCCCGAGGAGAACCCGCACGACAAGCCGATCTGGATGATCGATTTGCTGGTTTGCATCAACATCTGACGCGCCTTGTTCAAGCGCAGCTCCAGGTAGTACTGGCTAGGGACGCGATTGAGGTACTGCTTGAAGATGCGCTCCAACTGACGACGGGAAACGCACACATGCTGAGCGATTTCGTCCGTGGTCAGCGGTTCTTCAATGTTGGCTTCCATCAGCAAAACGGCTTGGGTCAGTTTCGGGTGGCTGGAACCCAAACGGTTTTGCAAGGGGATGCGCTGGCGTTCACCGCCTTCACGAATGCGCTCGACCACCAGCTCTTCAGACACCGCGCCCGCCAGTTCGGCGCCGTGGTCGCGGGCCAGCAAGGCGAGCAACAGGTCCAGTACCGACATGCCACCACAGGCGCTCAAGCGATCACGGTCCCAGTCAAACAAGTGGCTGGTGGCAATCACCTTGGGGAAGCGTTCAGCGAAGTCATCCTGCCAACGCCAGTGCACGGCTGCGCGGTAGCCATCGAGCAAGCCCAGTTGCGCCAGCGGATACACCCCGGCCGACAACCCGCCGATCACGCAGCCTGCACGCACCAATTGCTTGAGCGCACTGCTGAGTGCAGGGGCAATTGCGGCGGGCGGCTCATCGGCCACCAGAAACAACTTCTGGCAACCTTCAAGCTTCCCGACCCACGGCTCACCGGGCAATTGCCAACCGCCTGCCACGACGTCGGTCGGTGCCTCTGCCTGCAGAAACACCAGCTCGTAAGCCACTTCGGGATGCACCCGTTGGGCGACCCGCAAGGCCTCCTCGGCCAGCGCCAGCGTCAATGCTTTGGTGCTGGGCCAAATCAGGAAACCTATTCGATGGGCAGTCATGGCATGCAATCCGAAACGAAAACAGTGTTAATGCCGAAGGTGGCAACAACCAAGCTAGATCCGCCACCGCTTTTTCCGGGAAGCATGCACTAAGTTGGTGCAAAAAGCAGTCTCACAATCCATTTAATTACTTGAGGCTGCCCGACAAGAACTGCTGCAAGCGCTCGCACTGCGGGTTCACCAGCACTTCACGCGGGTTACCGCTTTCTTCAACCACGCCTTTGTGCAGGAACACCAATTGGTTGGACACTTCGCGGGCAAAGCCCATTTCGTGAGTCACCACCACCATGGTCCGGCCTTCCAGGGCGAGGTCTTGCATGACCTTCAATACGTCGCCGACCAGCTCCGGGTCCAGCGCCGAGGTCGGCTCGTCAAACAGCATGACCTCTGGCTCCACCGCCAACGCACGGGCAATCGCCACACGCTGCTGCTCACCCCCGGACATATGCCCGGGGTAGGCGTCTTTACGATGGGACACGCCGACCTGGTTGAGGTAATGCTCGGCTTTTTCCCGCGCTTCGACCTTGGACATGCCCAGCACGTGCACGGGCGCTTCCATGATGTTTTCCAGCGCGGTCATGTGCGACCACAGGTTGAAATGCTGGAACACCATCGACAGACGCGAACGCATACGCTGCAACTGTTTAGGGTCTGCCGCTACCAGGGCGCCGTCTTTTTTGGCAACCAGTTTGAGCTCTTCGTTGTTGAGCAAAATCTTGCCGGCATGCGGCTGCTCAAGCAGGTTGATGCAACGCAAAAAGGTACTTTTGCCTGAACCGCTGGAACCGATGATGCTGATTACATCACCTGCCTTTGCAGCCAGAGATACGCCTTTCAGCACCTCGTGACTGCCGTAGCGCTTATGCAGGTCTTGGACTTCAAGTTTGTACATGCTGTCGGTTCTCACAAAAACAGTGGGTCAGACGTTGAGCGCGGCTCAACACTCAGGCCTTGCGCGGGGCCATGTAGCCCAGCCAGCGGCGTTCTGCCAATTTGAACAGGCGTACCAGAATGAAGGTCAGGCACAGGTAGAACGCACCTGCGGTGATGTAGGCTTCAAACGGCAAGTAATACTGCGCGTTGACGGTACGCGCAGCGCCGGTGATGTCGATCAGGGTCACGATGGACGCCAGACTGGTGGTCTGCAGCATCATGATCACTTCGTTGCTGTATTGCGGCAGCGCCCGGCGCATGGCCGACGGCAGCAAAATACGGCGATACATTTTGCTCGGGGACATGCCCATCGCCTTGGCGGCTTCGATCTCGCCATGGGGCGTGGCCTTGAGGCTGCCCGCAATGATTTCGGCGGTGTAGGCGCTGGTGTTGATCGCAAACGCCAGGCACGCACAAAAGGTTGCACTGGACAGCAAAGGCCACATAAAGCTTTCGCGCACGACTTCGAACTGGGCCAGGCCGTAGTAGATCAAAAACAGCTGCACCAGCATCGGCGTACCGCGAATCACGTAGGTGTAGAGCCACGCCGGGAAGTTGACCCACGGGCGCTTGGACACCCGCATCAGGCCCAGCGGCAGCGCCACCAGCAAACCAAAGAACAGTGAAATGCCCAGCAGCTTGAGGGTTTCAACCATGCCGCTGAGGTACAGCGGCATGCTGTCCCAAATGACGTTGTAGTCGAAGATCATAGCTCAGCCACCTTTACGCCGACCGAGTAGCGCTTTTCAAGTTGTCGCAACGCCAGCAGCGACACACTGGTCATTACCAGGTACAGCGCGGCCACAGCGAGGAAGAACGTAAAAGGCTCGCGGGTGGCATCTGCCGCCTGCTTGGCCTTGAACATCATGTCTTGCAAGCCGACCACCGAAATCAGGGCCGTGGCTTTGGTCAACACCAGCCAGTTGTTGGTAAAGCCCGGAATCGCCAGACGGATCATCTGCGGCACCAACACCCGGAAAAACACCTGGAAACGGCTCATGCCGTAGGCCACACCCGCTTCTGCCTGACCTTTGGGGATCGCCATAAAGGCACCGCGAAAGGTTTCGGACAGGTACGCACCAAAGATAAAGCCCAAGGTGAACACGCCAGCCGAGAAGGGGTTCAGGTCGATGTAGTCGTCGTAGCCCACCAGCGGGGCGACGTTGTTCAGCAGGTTCTGACCGCCGTAGAAAATCAGCAGGATCAGCACCAGATCGGGAATCCCACGAATGACCGTAGAGTACAGATCGCCCAGCCAAGCCAGCCAACGCACTGGCGACAGGCGCATAGAAACACCAATCAGACCTAGAACAATGGCCAGGGCCATGGACGACAAGGCGAGCTGTAGCGTCAGCCAAGCGCCATCGAGGATGACAGCCCCGTAGCCTTTCAACATGATTCAGGCCCTCGAAAAAAAGCGTGAAAATTAGGATGAAAAAATGGCGCAAACTTCAGGGACTCTGTCGCTTGCGCCATTTCAGACTTACAGCCGCGATGATTTACTTGGCTTCTGGGCCGTAAATATCGAAGTTGAAGTATTTTTTCTGGATTTCGTCGTACTTGCCGTTTGCACGGATTGCAGTGATTGCACCGTCAATTTTGTCTTTCAGCTCTTTGTCGCCTTTACGCACGGCGATACCGATGCCGTCACCGAAGTACTTGGCGTCAGTGAACGAAGGACCTACAAACGCGTAGCCTTTGCCAGCCGGGGTATCGAGGAAACCTTCCTGCAACAGGGTGGCGTCAGCCACGGTACCGTCCAGACGACCGGCTTCGACATCCAGGTAGATTTCGTTCTGCGAGCTGTAAGGCACAACAGTGGCGCCTTTAGGTGCTAAGACTTCTTTGGCGAAACGGTCGTGAATCGAACCGCGCTGCACGCCGATCTTCTTGCCCTTGAGCTCTTCCAGCGAATCAGAAACGGTTGTGCCGTCCTTCAGCACCAGGCGCGCCGGGGTCAGGTAGTAGCGGTTGGTGAAGTCCACAGACTTCTTGCGGTCGTCGGTGATCGACATCGAGGACAGGATGGCGTCGATCTTGCGCACTTTAAGTGCAGGGATCAGACCGTCGAACTCTTGCTCGACCCACGTACACTTGACCTGCATCTGCTCACACAGAGCGTTACCGATGTCATAGTCAAAGCCCACAATGCTGCCGTCCGGTGCCTTGGAGGCAAACGGAGGGTAAGCGGCTTCAATGCCAATTTTCAGCGGCTTTGCATCAGCAAACGCCTGCAAGGACAGCACGGACAGTGCCAGGGCGCCAAGAAGCACGAGTTTCTTCATCTTAGGACTCCATCGGTAAAGGGCAATAAATGCAGAGTGAGCCTGAGCCCAATATGCGGAGGTTAAACCGGGAATGCGGCGCCACGTCCTGTTGGTGTTGAAACGAGTTCAGCACTACGACAACGAGCGAGTGATCGGCATTCTAACGACAGGCTTCAAGCCGTTATTTCTTCAATGCGACAACATATTACAAATGCACCGAGAAAGGCGGCTACAAGCATTGACAGCTCTTCAAATTCGTGCAAGAGCAAAAGATATAGAACCTATATGAGTTGCAAATAGCGGGCCTATTATTCGCAAACCCTTCTATTCCGGCAAGTGTAGCCTTTAATCTAATTTTTTAAGGGCCGCCGGAGCGCTCTAAAACGGTGCCTTTGGTGTCACACAGCCCCGTTTTTGGGCGCACGGTTACACACGGGGTAACACTTGAACAAACCCCGGACCCCGCAGGAGTGGCCGCCCCGTCTTCGACGCCGCGCTTTCGCGCAGCAAACAGGACAGCGAGTCTCTTCAGCATCCCCCAATCGGTTCCCTCTCCTACGGGAGAGGGCTAGGGTGAGGGTTGCTCTTAGATAAAGATCAAAAGATCGCGAGCAAGCTCGCTCCTACAGGGCCTTTGGAATCAATCACTTATTTTATGTTTGATAAGAGGGGCCGAAGGTTGGGCGGGGATTTGATCGGCCAAATAAAAAGCCCCGCCTGACAAAGCCTGGCGGGGCTTTCTTACAACGAAGGAGGCGTCAGGCGACCTTCTGAACTGGCCTAATGCTCCCGGACACCTCTTAAGGGCGATATGATTCGCCCAATCAGGAGGTTCCATGCAAGAGCGAAAGACCTACACCCGCGAGTTCAAGCAACGTGCTGCAAGCATGGTTCTTGATGATAGCTGCTCAGTTCCTGACGTCTGTGCATCGATGGACGTTGGGCCTACCGCTCTGCGCCGCTGGATTGATCAGGTTCGCAAAGAGCGTCAGAAAGGGCAGCCAGTGGCAGGTACCAAGGCAATCAGCGACGAACAACGAGAGCTTCAACAGCTGCGAGCCAAGGTCAAGCGCCTGGAGACCGAGGCTGAAATCTTAAAAAAAGCTACGGCTCTCTTGATGTCGGATCCCGATCGTTTTTCCTGATCGAAGAGCTGAGAGAGTCGACCTCATATCCGACCCGCCTCCTTTGTAGTGCTTTGAGCGTTTCCCGCAGCGCGTTTTATGACTGGCTTAAGCGTCGTTCAGCGCCGAATACCAAGCGTGACGCGCTCAGAGCAAAAGTCGTGCAACTGCATGACGAAAGCCGGGGAAGTGCAGGCGCGCGGATGATCTCTCAGCACTTGAAGGCCCAGCAGATCAAAGTGGGGCGGCATCTGGCCGGAAAACTCATGGCGGAGGCAAATTTGGCCAGCAGACAGCGCCGTCGCCATCAGTATCGCTCTAGAGGCGTCGAAGCATTTGTGGCCAAGAACCTGCTCAAGCGTAACTTCGAGCCAACCGCAATCAATCAGGTCTGGTGCGGCGACGTTACCAGCCTGATGGTTGGTAAACGCTGGTATCACTTGGCAGCAGTCATTGATCTGTTCGCCCGCCGAATCGTTGGCTGGGCGTTCTCTCTGATCAATGACGCCAACCTGGTTAGCAGAGCGCTGAGAATGGCGGTGGAGGTTCGAGGTAAACATGCAGGCTTGATGTTTCATTCGGATCAAGGCTGCCAATACACCAGCCAGCTCTTTCAGTCCGCGCTGCTGGAGCATGGGATAACACAAAGCATGAGCCGCAGAGGGCAGTGCTGGGACAACGCGCCAACAGAGCGTTTCTTCGGGACACTCAAATCAGAGTGGGTGCCCAATAAGGGCTACACGACAGTTGAAGAAGCCAGGCAGGATATAACTAGCTTCTTCATGCGATACAACCGAATCAGGCTCCACAGCTACAACAACTACCTGTCGCCAATAGCCATGGAGCAAAAAGCGGCATAAACACCGTAATCGGTGTCCGGGATTACTTGACCAGTTCATTCATGCTCTTGTGGGTGTCGATCAGGTGTTGCACCACGCCCGGATCCGCCAGGGTCGAGATATCGCCCAGGCCGTCATATTCGCCCGTGGCAATCTTGCGCAGGATACGGCGCATGATTTTGCCCGAGCGGGTTTTCGGCAAGCCCGGCGCCCACTGGATGACATCGGGCGAGGCAATCGGGCCGATCTCCTTGCGCACCCAGTTTTTCAGCTCCTGACGCAGCGCCTCGGTCGGCTCTTCGCCACCATTAAGGGTGACGTAGACATAGATGCCCTGCCCTTTAATGTCATGGGGCACGCCGACAACAGCCGCCTCAGCCACTTTGGAGTGGGCAACCATCGCGCTCTCGATTTCTGCTGTACCCATACGGTGGCCAGACACGTTGAGCACGTCGTCCACACGACCGGTGATCCAGTAGTAGCCGTCTTCATCGCGGCGCGCGCCGTCGCCGGTGAAGTACATGCCGCGGAAGGTCTTGAAGTAGGTGTCGACGAAGCGATCATGATCGCCGTACAGGGTACGTGCCTGGCCCGGCCACGAATCCAGAATCACCAGATTGCCTTCGGCCGCACCTTCGATCAGGTTGCCCAGGTTGTCCACCAGCCCCGGCACCACACCAAAGAACGGACGCGCAGCAGACCCCGGCTTGAGCGCATGGGCACCCGGCAGCGGGCTCATCATGCACGCACCGGTTTCGGTCTGCCACCAGGTATCCACAATCGGGCAGCGCTCTTTGCCGACCGTGGTGTAGTACCAGTTCCAGGCCTCAGGGTTGATCGGCTCACCCACCGAACCCAGCAAGCGCAAGCTTGAACCGTCTGCATCTTTAACCGCCGCTTGCCCTTCAGCCATCATGGCGCGAATGGCGGTAGGCGCGGTGTAGAGGATGTTGACCTTGTGCTTGTCGACGATTTTCGACACGCGAGTGATGTCCGGGTAGTTCGGCACCCCTTCAAACAACACGGTGGTTGCGCCGTTGGCCAGCGGGCCGTAGACGATGTAGGTGTGGCCAGTCACCCAGCCCACGTCCGCCGTGCACCAGTAGACTTCGCCCGGACGGTAATCGAACACGCGCTCGTGGGTCAGCGCGGCATACAGCAGGTAGCCACCGGTGGTGTGCTGCACACCCTTCGGCTTGCCCGTGGAGCCCGAGGTATAAAGGATGAACAGGGCTTCTTCGGCGCCCATTTCTTTGGGTGCGCAGTGGGTCGAAGCCACGGCCATCAAATCGTGGTACCAGATATCGCGGTGCTTGTACCAGGCGATGTCGCCGCCGGTACGCTTGAACACGATGATTTTCTGCACGCTGGAGGTGTCAGGGTTGGTCAGCGCCACGTCGACATTGGCTTTCAATGCCGTGCGCTTGCCGCCACGTACGCCTTCGTCAGCGGTGATCACCACTTTCGATTTGCAGTCGATAATCCGCCCGGCCAGCGCTTCTGGCGAGAAGCCGCCGAACACCACCGAGTGGATCGCGCCAATGCGGGTACAGGCCAGCATGGCAACAACCGCCTCGGGCACCATCGGCATATAGATAGTCACAACGTCGCCACGGTGAACGTCCTGGCCGCGCAAGGCGTTGGCCAGCTTGCACACTTCTTCGTGCAGTTCACGGTAGGTAATGTTGCGCTGTTCGGAAGGATCGTCGCCTTCCCAGATAATCGCGACCTGATCACCGCGCTCGGCGAGGTGGCGGTCCAGGCAGTTGTAGGAAACGTTGAGAGTGCCGTCGGCAAACCATTTGATATCGACATGGTGGTCGTCGAAGGAGGTTTGCTTCACGGTGGTGAACGGCTTGATCCAGTCCAGACGCTTGGCCTGATCACGCCAGAAGCCATCCGGGTTGATGACCGATTGCTGATACATCGCCTTGTAGGTCGCCTCGTCAGTCAGCGTATTGGCTGCAACTTCAGGGCGTACGGGATACAGGGAAGCGGCACTCATGTTTCATACCTCTATATTTGTAGTTGTTGTTTTATGACCCTGTTTTAGCCGGGCCTTGGCGTGAGATCCATTCGACGTTGGTAGTAAGAAACACCCAGAAAAACCATGGTTTTTCCGCGCAAGGCTCAAGACCGATGCTTACAGCGCTTTACCCCGCGCCGACGGATTTGAAATACCTGTAAACACAGCCTGTTTTCGACGATTGTTGCAGAATCTGTCAACAGTCTTTATCAAAAGCCCCTCTATATGCCCGCCCGGCAGCGGCCTAAAATTCACCTCGCCAACCAAGGCACTGCGATTAACGCAAGTTACAGCCCCCACGAAGGCATGTTTGATCGCTCTTACTTAAACCAAGTTTCACACGCAGCCTCACAAGGGCCGCGTGACCCCACTCGACCCTAGACAGGTAAATACGAAATGAAAGCGTTGTTAGTTCTGGCCCTCAGCAGTGTGTGTGTTAGCGCGTTTGCTGATGAAGCAAGTACTCAGGTCTCGCACCAGCAACCGGTTGTAGAACACTATTCCTACTCTTCCGAACTTGATATTGCCAAAGTGATTTCCATGAGCGAAATCCCTAATGTTTGCGAAGTAGTACCGGCCCGCATGGTTTACGAAGACTCGCAAGGCATCAAGCACACTCTCGAATACCGTGTCATGGGTAACGGCTGCTCCAACGGTTGATGACGGAGCCAAGACCCCCGTCAATACATAACCAACTTATCTTCTAAAGCGGTTTAATGCGGCATTTAACTGCAACTTTAAAAGCATCAACTTATTGATTGCAGCTTTACCTGCCTGCGCTTATATCGCCAGGACATTAATAAATGAAACGCGCTTTAATCATGGCTTTAAGTCTGTCTGTACTGGCCGGTGCGGCGTTCGCTGCCGACGGTTATGACCGCACACACTCAGCCTCGTTTGCAGAAGACGGCTACAGCAAAACCCGCTCGGCTTCATTTGCCGAAGACGGCTACGACCGCACCCCAAGCCATCGCTTCAGCTAACACTGCATCGACTTAACGCCCGGTTTCGACCGGGCTTAGTCTGCCCCGCAAAAAATCTGCATGCCCCTCCCCTGCGCCCAGCGCCCGCTTTGCTTATGTCCAGGCCAAATTTAGGTCATTTCGTCGCATCGGCCGAAAAAAAACTGGCTGAAATACCCTGTACAAACCCCGTATACTTCGGCCCTCCAAAGGGTGCTAACACCCTGAGCGGGCTGACCACCAAGCTGCTCCGGCTTTTAAGGCCAGGGCGAGATGCTATCGTTACTGCATCCCCCGAGCGACAGCGGGTCGGCCCCGAACACATTCATGTTTATGCGTGCGTAAACCGCTACTGCAGCAACATTTCTTAGATCCAAGTGGCCTATGGGCCGTGTGCAAACCAAACCATCAGTGTTACCACACGGGCACAAGGCCCTCACGCAGGAGACGACACGTCATGCTGAGCTGGGACGAATTCGACAAAGAAGACGAAGGCGAAGTCGCTGTTAAAGGCGCCAACGCAGGCCACGCAACCGAAGCCAACATGGACCGCCTGGACGTAGCTGGCGGCGTTGCAGCCCAGGAAGCCCGTGCTGTCACCGCTACCGACTCGGCAGCGATCAAGCGCGCCAAAGCAGCCCTGGACAAGCTCGACATCGCTGAAGGCCTGGCAGAACTCGAAGGCGCCAGCGCTCGCGTTGCCGTTGACGAAAAAATGATGATCAACTGCCGTGCCGACCTTAACCAGCTCGTACCGTTCAAGTACGACTGGGCCTGGCAGAAGTATCTGGACGGTTGCGCAAACCACTGGATGCCGCAAGAAGTCAACATGACCGCCGACATCGCCCTCTGGAAAAACCCGGAAGGCCTGACCGACGACGAGCGTCGCATCGTGATGCGCAACTTGGGCTTCTTCTCTACTGCTGACTCCCTGGTTGCCAACAACCTGGTGCTGGCCGTGTACCGCCTGATCACCAACCCGGAATGCCGCCAGTACATCCTGCGCCAGGCGTTCGAAGAGGCGATCCACACCCACGCCTACCAGTACTGCATTGAATCGCTGGCCATGGATGAAGGCGAGATCTTCAACATGTACCACGAGATCCCGTCGGTCGCTAAAAAGGCAACCTGGGGCCTGAAGTACACCCGTTCGATCTCCGATCCGAAGTTCGAAACCGGCACCGTTGAAACCGACAAAGAGCTGCTGCGCAACCTGATCGCCTACTACTGCGTTCTGGAAGGCATCTTCTTCTACTGCGGCTTCACCCAGATCCTGTCGATGGGTCGCCGCAACAAGATGACCGGCGTTGCCGAGCAGTTCCAGTACATCTTGCGTGACGAATCCATGCACCTGAACTTCGGCATCGATGTGATCAACCAGATCAAAATCGAAAACCCGCACCTGTGGGACGCTGAAATGAAGGAAGAAGCGACTCAGATGATCTTGCAGGGCACTCAGCTCGAGATCGAATACGCGCGTGACACCATGCCACGCGGCGTACTGGGCATGAACGCGGCCATGATGGAGGACTACCTCAAGTTCATCGCTAACCGCCGCCTGTCGCAGATCGGCCTGAAAGAAGAATACCCGGGCACCACCAACCCATTCCCATGGATGAGCGAAATCATGGACTTGAAGAAAGAGAAAAACTTCTTCGAGACGCGGGTTATCGAGTACCAAACTGGCGGCGCGTTGAGCTGGGATTGATTCCGGGCTTGCGTGGAGTCGCATCAAAACCTGAACCCGTCTCATCAAAAATGAAACGGTTTTTGCGGAAAGGGTTGCCAACTGGCAGCCCTTTTTGTCTTACCATGGTGGAAAGGTAAGAGTTCGCACGGTTCCCTTTGGAAGTTTGCACCTCGCCTGATGGGCGACTCAGTGAGGCTTTCCCGTGTGTTCATCGAACAGAACGGTGCCCAAGCAGCTTTGGAGCCTGCCGCGCGAGTGTAGGTGGGAAAAGTTAATTTCCACTTGGGTCAAAGTTAAGCGGTTCAGCCAAAGTAATTAGCCCTACCCCGCTCAAAGAAAACCCGAGAGAACTAGATTCTCCTGGGGTTTTCTTTTGGCTGCTTCCCGCCTTATCACTTGTTAGACTTCTCCAGATTTGGTGCTCGTGATGCACCAGGCTTAACCCAAGGAATTCCCATTCATGTCCGCCCTTTCCGTCCTGCTGAACACTTACCGCGCTGCTTCGCTCTCCGAGCGCGAAAAAGGGACTTACTTTGAGGAGCTGATCTGCACCTACCTGCGTAATGAAGCAACCTACCGCGATCTGTACGCGCAGGTGTGGTCGTTCTCGGATTGGGCTAAGGAGCAGGGTGTAGACGGGCGTGATACCGGCATCGACTTGGTTGCAAAAACTCAAGGTACCGGCGAGTACCACGCTATTCAATGCAAGCTGTACTCCGAGGACTATCGGGTACAGAAGAAGGACATCGATAGCTTCTTCACTGCTTCAGGAAAAAAGCCATTCACCCACAGCATCATTGTTACCACAACCAACAACTGGTCTGAACACGCTAACGATGCTTTGCTAGAGCGTCATCAATCAATTAATAAAGTCGACCTGCAAGCTCTGGAAGACAGCCAGATCGACTGGGCCAAGTACCAGCCCAAACAAGCTGCCGTGCTAAAGGCCAAGAAGCAGCTACGGGATCACCAACAGACTGCGCTCAATGCCACAGCGGCTGGTCTGAAAACAGCGGTTCGCGGCAAGCTTATTATGGCTTGCGGTACGGGCAAGACCTTTACCAGCCTGAAGATTGCCGAAAAACTCGCAGGGAAAGGCAAGCGTGTTCTGTTTTTGGTGCCCAGCCTTTCACTGATGTCGCAAACCTTGACCGAGTGGACGCAGGAAAGTGAAACCCCGTTGCACAGTTTCGCCGTATGCTCAGACAGCGACGTGGGCAAAAAGCGCAAATTAGACGATGACGTGGTGCAAACCTTTACCCACGAGCTTCGCTACCCCGCCACCACTGAGCCTCAGCGCCTGGCTTCGGAAATGTCCAAGCGTCACGACGACCAGCACATGAGTGTGGTGTTCTCCACCTACCAATCGATTGATGTCATCAGCCGTGCTCAACATCAGCACAACCTGGCTGAGTTCGATCTGGTCATCTGCGACGAAGCACACCGAACTACAGGTGCTACTTTCGGGGAGGAGGATGAAAGCAACTTCGTCAGAATTCATGATGCCGACTATCTTCGCGCCACCAAGCGTCTGTACATGACCGCCACTCCGCGCATCTATGGTGATAACGCGAAGATTAAAGCCGAGTCCGGGGACGTAACACTGTGCTCGATGGATGATGAAACGCTCTATGGCAAAGAACTGTACGTCATCACTTTCTCCGAGGCGGTCAAGCGTGGTCTGCTGGTTGATTACAAAGTGCTGGTGCTCACCGTCGAAGAAAGCGCTATCAGCCGCCGCCTTCAGGAACTGTTAAAGGACGAAGACAACCAGCTCAAGGTCGATGATGCGGCCAAGATCGTCGGTTGCTGGAAAGCTCTGGCCAAGCAGGGATTGACTGACGATTTAGTCGGTGACAATCAGCCGATGAAGCGTGCCGTGGCATTCTGCCAAGTGATTTCGCCTGACTACAAGGGCAGTAAACACAAAGTCAGCTCAAAGAACATCGCAGGGATGTTCCAGTCGGTGGTAGAGGCTTATCAGGAGTCCGAAGAGATCGAGGAGGCTGCACGGCTTACCTGCGAAGCCGATCACGTCGATGGCGGAATGAATGCCAGTCAGAAAGAAACCAAGCTGTCCTGGCTCAAGGAAGAAGCTCCGGAAAACACCTGCCGCATTCTCAGCAACGTGCGCTGCCTGTCTGAGGGCGTGGATGTACCTGCCCTGGATGCTCTCCCAGGTGGATGTGGTTCAATCGGTAGGCCGAGTGATGCGCAATGCACCTGGCAAAAGGCGTGGTTATGTGGTGTTACCGGTGGTCATCCCTGCCGGAATGGAGCCTCACGAGGCACTCAACGACAACCAAACCTACAAAGTGGTCTGGCAGGTTCTCCAAGCCCTGCGCTCCCACGACGACACCTTTGATGCCATGGTCAATAAGCTCGACCTCATCGGTCACGACCCGCGCAAGATGGAAGTCATCGCCATCACCGACAAGGTAGAAAAAAGCAGAAGAGCAGCTCGGGCACCAAAAATAAGGATGCCGGTAAAGGTCAGTTCGGCATTGGAAGCAAGAACCGGCACGATGCCCCTGGCCAAATGACAGAACAGGCCGACCTGACCTATGAAGTGGGCGAAATCGAGCGCGCCATTTACGCCAAGATCGTGCAGAAGTGTGGCAACCGCCACCACTGGGAAGACTGGGCAAATGATATCGCCAAAATCGCCCGTACCCACATTGATCGCATCCAAGGCATTCTGGAAAACTCCGAATACACGGAGGAGAAAGCCGCCTTCGAAGCCTTTGCGACAGAGTTGCGTGACGACCTCAACGATAGCATCACCGATGGCGAGATCATCGAAATGCTGGCCCAACATCTGATCACCAAACCGGTATTTGACGCCCTGTTCGAAAGCTATAGCTTCGCGCAGCACAACCCCATGTCACAGGCCATGCAGGGGGTGTTGGACGCGCTAGATGAGCACCGCCTGGACAAAGAAGTCGACACACTACAACGCTTTTATGACAGCGTGAAACTTCGAGCCCAAGGAATCGACAACGCTGAAGCCAAACAAAAAATCATCCTAGAGCTATACAACAAATTTTTTACGAACGCCTTCCCTCGACTAAAGGACAAGCTGGGAATTGTCTATACACCAGTCGAGGTGGTGGACTTCATCATCCACAGTGTCAACGACATACTGAAGAGCGAGTTCGGCCAGACACTTGGCAGCGATGGAGTACACATCATCGACCCATTTACCGGCACTGGCACTTTTATTACTCGTCTCATGCAATCGGGCCTGATGACACCAGAGCAGGTTAAAGAAAAGTACAAAGATCAGATTCACGCCAACGAGCTGGTATTGTTGGCCTACTATATTTCCGCGATCAATATAGAAGCTGTCTATCACAGCTTGGTCGGTGGCGATTACGTGCCCTTTGAAGGCATCTGCCTGACAGATACCTTTCAGATGTATGAAAAGGACGACTTGGTCAACGAACTCCTAGTGCAAAACAGTGCCCGTCGCACGCGACAGAAGAAGTTGGATATTCGAGTGATTATCGGTAACCCGCCCTATTCCATTGGGCAAGGTAGCCAGAATGACAACAACCAGAACGTAGCTTATCCGCACCTTGACAACCGGATTCGCAAAACGTATGCCGAGCGTTCCACTGCGACGCTCAAAAACTCGCTGTACGACAGCTATATTCGAGCTATTAGATGGGCTAGCGACCGCATAGGTGGTAGTGGCTTGGTTGGTTTTGTGACCAACGCAGGATTCTTGGATGCCAACACGGCAGACGGGTTGCGCCAATGTTTGGCTGAGGAATTTTCTAGTATCTATGTGTTCCACCTGCGTGGTGATCACGCGCACATCTGGCGAGCGCTCACGTAAAGAAGGTGGAAAGGTATTTGGCAGCGGCAGCCGAGCCCCAATTGCCATTTCGCTTCTGGTGAAGAACCCAGATGCTCGAGAACATGGCCAGATTTATTTCCACGACATTGGTGACTATCTAACCCAAGCCGAGAAACTTGAGAAAATCAGCGGCTATGCCAGCATTTCTGGAATTACGGCAGCGAACGGCTGGCAGACCATTATCCCCGATATCCATGGCGACTGGCTGAGTCAGCGTGATGACAGTTTTGGCGAATACATTGTGTTGGGTGATAAGAAGGGAGTTAGCAAAAAACTCTTCTCTAACTACTCTAGTGGAGTAAAAACTAACCGTGACGCTTGGTGTTACAACGCTAGCAAGAAGCGCATAGCTCTTAATATGGCTAGTATGATCGACTTCTACAATGCAGAGGTGGAACGTTTCGGCGACGCCCACTCAGGTGTAGAAAAGAAAGTTCGAGAAACCAAAGTAGACGGCTTTATTGACACCAACCCTACGAAAATCAGTTGGGATTTTGCTCAAAAGGTGGGGGTGGTCAGTGGTCGAATTGGAGCTTTCGACAAAACTTCAATAGTGCGCAGCATGTACCGCCCGTTCACTAAAAGCTGGCTTTACTTTGATGGATTTTTTAACAACCGTGTATACCAAATGCCTAGCATATTCCCGGATGCAACGGCAGAAAATCGGGTGATTTGTGTTTCAGGGAAAGGAGATAAAGTCTCATTCAGTGTATTTATCACCGAAATTGTGCCCAGTCTGCATATGGTGGACATTGATGGCTCTCAATGTTTTCCGCTATATCTCTACGCTGATGAGACTGATGGCGGCGAGGCAAATCCCAAGCAAGCTGGGTTATTTGATGCACCAGCCCAACCCCAGCGAACTCGTCGCACTGCACTGTCCGATGATGGATTAGCTCATTTTCAGGCATCTTACCCCGGAGAAATAATCGGGAAGGAGGACGTGTTCTATTACGTTTACGGCCTGCTGCATTCGCTGGAATACCGCGACAAGTACGCCGACAACCTCAGTAAAGAGTTGCCGCGCATACCCGCAGTAAAAACCGCTGCTGATTTCTGGGCCTATTCCAAGGCAGGCCGTGCACTGGCCGATCTGCACATTGGCTATGAAACCTCGCCCATGTACCCCGCCAACGTGCAAAGCAGCGCCACCAGTGACAGCGACTACCGTGTCGAGAAGATGAAATACGGTAAGAAAGGCAAAGACAAAGACCTCACCACCCTGCATTACAACGCCAAGATCACCGTCACGGGCATCCCGCTGCAAGCCTACGAATACATCGTCAACGGCAAGCCCGCGCTGGATTGGGTAGTCGAGCGCCAATCTGTCAGCACCCACAAAGACAGTGGTATCGTCAACGATGTCAACGACTGGGCCTGCGAAACAATGGGTAACCCACGCTACCCGCTGGAGCTATTCCTGCGCGTAGTCACCGTTAGCCTGGAAACCATGAAAATCGTTAAGTCCCTCCCTCCGCTCGATATCTGATCGAGAGCATGTCACCGGCTCTTCGAAATGGCCGGTGACATTTGCCAGTTGAATCCCTCCCCTGAACTCAGGTACAACTATTAGCGCTGGGTGTTACCGCCCAGGTGCTCTTTAAACATGGTTATCAATCGGGCTTGCAGTTGGTGGTCGGGAAACTGACCAGCTTTGGTGTTCCCCAGAGCTACCTTCGCCCCACACCTGTCGTCATTCCGATGTGCTCAGCGCTGAGGGTTTCGTGGCAAATGTCACGAGGCTGTCAGCGAGGTTCCATCGGGTAATCGACATAAATGCGGCGGACGGCTTATCAAGGATTTGATAAGCAGAACTGTGGTTTGTAGCGGCATCTTCAAAGTTCCATTCGGCCCGGAATGCTTGGCGGCGGGGCAATTTCGCCCGTCTGGAGCTGTAACCATGAAAGATCTAAAGAACGTAGCAGGTTCTCAAACCTGCCTGCGCACGCACAACACTGAAGATGCCCGCGTCATCGTACAAACTGCACCCCAGCAACCGAGTCAACGCAAATGGGTCAAGCTGAAGGCTGTTGCCAAACCGGTGGCAAAATTTATCCTGTACCGTTCTGCAATCTGGGTCTGGGATCACTCAGGGAGTATTTGGGATTGGCTTTGCAGTAATGTAGGGCCTTTCCTATGACGCAACAAACCACATCATTCGAATTCTAGTGAGGCCGATCCAGTGATCGGCCTCACGTCATTTTGGGGACAGGAAATGGATGCTCCGCTCTATCCCTTCAAGCCGATCCACAGCCTGAAAGCGCTGTCATTAACACTTGGTGAGCCCGCCGATCTCCTCGAAAGCTTGGCCAAGCGCAGCTCCAACTTGTATCGTCATGTGCCGCAAACCAAAAAAGACGGCACCCCCCGTGATACCTACGATGCTTACCAGCCGTTGAAAAGAATCCAACGGAAAATCGTAGACCGTTTGCTAGCGCGTGTTCGATTTCCGGCATATCTCCATGGTGGGATCAAAGACCCGGTGAACCGCCGAAGCATTTATTCCAATGCTAAATCCCACGGCAACGCTAAGCTCGTGCTGTTGCAGGACATCAAGGACTTTTTCCCTTCGATCAAGGTGCAGCATGTTCAGCAGATATTTGAGAGTCTCTTTGGTTTTTCTGAAGATGTTTCGAAGCTACTAGCCCTGCTGACCACCCGTGATGGTGTTGTGCCGCAGGGGGCCAGCAGCAGTGGCTACTTGGCCAACCTAGTGTTCTGGGATGTCGAACCCATGCTGGTGACCAGCCTGAAAGCGCAAGGGCTGAGTTACTCGCGATTTGCCGATGACATCACGATCTCGTCCATGACGCCCCTGGATTCAGCGATGCTCACGAAGCTGGTCTCAGCGGTGACTCGTATGCTGGCTGAGAAAGGTTGCTATCAGAAACGCTCCAAGCTGCACGTTCGCCGGCGCGGTCAAACTTTGAAGGTGAAGGTCATCGATGAGTTCGTGCCTTTGACCGTGACGGGACTAACCATCTTTAACCAGGTTCCAGGCATACCCAAGGCCGAACGTAAAGCGATACGGGCAGCTGTAAAACAGTTGGAGGATCAGGCGGAGCATGGCGCGATCTGGACTCAGCTAGAACCACTGGCTCGTCGAGTGATGGGGCGTATTGGCCGATTGATTGCCTGTGCTCATCCGGATGGTGAACGCTTGAAACAACGACTGCACACACTCAAAACCCGTAGCCAGGTTGCACTGCTGGATCGCTATACCGCTGCACAGCCTGAGTCGGCACGTTCAGTCGAGTGACTACAGCTCGACGGCCAGGCTCTTAATTCCGAGCCCGGCGCAGAAGCGGCCCACTGCCGTGAGCGAGTGCCAGTGTCTGATCGGCTCACGTCGCGACCGTACTGGCAGCCATTTGACCCCAAGGCGTAGCTCCAGCCGCCAGACCTCGCCCTCGCGCAGCACGCGGAATTCCCGCGCGGCACCGGTCTCGACCAACGCGGCCAAGGTGTCCTGTTCGATGGCTGTGCGCATACACCGCTCCTCCACTCTCTTCAAGCCACGCCACACCTTTCTGGTATAGCGCAATCTCGGAGCCCGGCTACCAGGTTGGCCCTTCAGTGTCACCAGGCTGTGGATAACTGTGGGGGGCTATTCACCATAACGTCCAATTACGCGCACATCTTTTTATGAAGGACGAGGGATATGCGCCCAACTGCGACCGATCGCCTATCGGGGGAATAACAACCTGAAAGCGAGGTTCACGGATTTTCCTTTACTCGCTTGCAGTGGCCGGTAGGAACTGAAGTCCTCCAGAACTTCAGTGTGCGGATGACGATATCTCTTATGAAGAGGATTGGAGCTGAACACGCTGAATTCGGGGCGGATTTTATCCGCCAATCCGGTGTGCCAATTTGCTCTCGCCCCGTGATGCATAACTTGCAATGCAGCGAGACTTTTCACGCGATGAGGGCCCAGGAAGGCCCGCATACTGGCAAACCGTGCATCGGTATCGAGGTAACCATCACCGGTGTAGAGCAGACTGTTCCTGCCAGTCGGAATAGACTCGAACCAATCGCGCCAATCGCGCCAATACCAATAAGGGTCCCGTGAATAACCCGCAATAACATCCGTCGTGCATGGTTCTTTCGGTCCGGCGTACAGAAACAGGGAGATCAAATTGTTGTTTTCTTCATGACCACTGAAGTCAAACTCCTTTGCGTACAACCTTTTCAGCACCTCCAAGGCACGGGTTGCAATGCTCTTGACACCGCCAAGCAGATCGCTGCGCAAACGGGAGACCTCATTGCGAAATACCGCCGAGGCCATCGGTGCCAGCTGCGCATCGTTGTACGGCATGAACTCCCAGCAGCTTGCGACCACCAGCGCTGTTCCAACCTTCATGAACACAACGCTTGTTCCATTTCTAGCAGCCTCCGCCATGCGCGAGGCATCGAACCTCTTGTCTTCCGCTGCACCTAGGCTGGATAAATCCTCGGCATCAACTTCTACGGAAATAGGCTCCGCACGGCGACGCTCTGCGCGCTCGACACCTGGAATCGGTGGCCGTTCGGGTTGTGGAGAGATGCCTGTATCACGGGACGGTTCTTCAAGGGTAGGCCCGCCTGAAGCAAACAAAATACGTTTGACGTTAGATTCCGGCAGAGCAGCAATGAACGCCACCGGATTCACCAGAAAACTAGTCAAGCGCGAGCGATGGCCTCGATGGGCGTGAAAGGCAATAACAAGCCGTTGCCAGAGTGGCATATATGGCAGTAGAAGGTCACCAACATCGAAGCGCTCCAGCAGCTTCACAAGTCCGCTGATGTGATCCTTATCGAAGTGTGAAATGGTAACCAGATCAAGGTAGGGACGCCGGCCCGCAGGCGGGCGGATGTCACGCTCCAAACCGTCCAGCGCACTATCCAGATAAAGCTGGGAGGAAGAGGTACCGCAGTCATACACCCAGTTGAATTGGCTGCTAGCGGTTCCGTTGAGCATCACAAGGCTCCCCGAACTGAACAACCCTTGACCTACGCCGTGGAACCCATAATGAACTTGCAGACCCCATTTCATACTGTGTGGAATTCCTTTTGCTTTTACGGAAAATCGCTGAAGGAGGTATTGAACTGTCTTTCGCTCAACATAGCCATAGCAAAACGCCATCTCACACGATGCGACCAAATTCCGCATCACGAGGCAGCACTCCGATAGTCACCCAAGGGGCCTGCCAAGTTCAGTCCACAATCGCCTCGGCTCACCCAATCATGAGTCCCACTCCCGAATCGAACTCGCCACCAACCCGCGAGCGGCTTACGGTGAACGCTCCATAACGTCAAGAGCAGCGTGCTCAGCCGCAAAAACAGCGAAGCTGTTGCGAGCAGAATTGCCGATTGGAGCGGCCGA
Source organism: Pseudomonas helleri (assembly GCF_045830615.1). NCBI lineage: Bacteria > Pseudomonadati > Pseudomonadota > Gammaproteobacteria > Pseudomonadales > Pseudomonadaceae > Pseudomonas > Pseudomonas helleri. The sequence continues at coordinate 4,176,175 of NZ_CP174501.1, forward strand.
GCTATCAAGATTCAAATGTCGACGGCGTTTCGCCAAGATGGCACAGTGATACACGTCTCAGAACCTGAGGTGGTGCAGCTGTCGGCGTCGTCAAGGGCGGTGCTGTGTTGCATGCATGTGAATCGTCGGCATAAGGATTTGCGTCAATGACCGCGTACACCCCTGCTGTAAATCCCATAAAAGCTTGGCTCAGTGAGTTTTTGCTCACCCGCGAGCTATTTAAAGGGCCAAACGGTAAACCACTGTACAGCTACCAACTGTCCGAACACGAGTACGCCTCCTTACGAGATTTACTTGAAAAGTACCTGCGCCTAACGTCCAGTCCAGTTCAGGCCATACATCTGGGAGCATGTTTTTGTTTGTTCGTCAGTGAGCAGTACCGTAGGAATTACAATAGCTCGTGGTCCTGGTCAGGCGCTGAGAGCGAGCTGACCATCTCACTTTCACACAGCCAGCATGCAACCTTAACCAGTAAAGGCCTGGAATACTGGAGACGCCCTATTCGGTACCGCGAAAACGGTAGGGATTGGCTAGGGTCTCTTTTCGCAGAAGGCGGATTACCTTGGCCCCTAGTTCAAAGGGAATCTCATGGCTTTGGCAAAGCCGTCAAGCGTGGCATTAATCTTTTCAGTGCAGGTAGCAGCCACCGAACAACTGCTGACCTAATCGCAGAGCACGAAGATGAATTACCAATTTCCTTTCGCAATCTAGAAACCAGGCAACTGCTCGCCGGCATTGTTGAACAGTTGATGCATCTGGCTGAGCAATACCCGCTGAAGGATCAAAAAGACCCAGCTGCTTACCTAGATAAAGTCGCTCCTGAGTGGACAGAAGCCTTTCCAATCCCTCTCGATGAAACTAACGCTAGAGGTCTGATTAATGATTGGCTACATGATGCTGGCAAGCAGCGCCTTGATAGAAAAGAGGCCTTAATCCAAGCCAGAGCATTCACCTGTGAGCATTTTCTATTAGGCACACTGCCCGACTGGAGCATTAGGACAGAGCTGGCCTTGCCAAAGGAACACTCATTTGACATTGATGCCCAGCAGCTGGCAAGTACTCGGCTCGATCAAGCCTATTACGAAGGTGAGCACATATTAGCTCGTGGGCCTGCGGTGTATGCCCAGCTGAACGAGTCGCGTCTGACGATCCGCTTCTCCAATCCATCAATATCAATAGAACGTCGCCGGCTAGGCGAACCTGTCACGCTGCGCTTACTCGACAATGGACGAGTTGTTCAATGTTACCAGTTCGACGGCAGCGAGTTGGATTACGAAGAAACGCCGTTAGTTTTTGAGCAGCGGGCTGATTGCTGGCAATTGGTCGGAACATCTTCTTGCGGTGTCGCTGGTGAGTCCGCACGTATTCGCATTCCGACCAAATTTAGTTTTTCGTCAGACGGCCTCGCACCATCGCTGCTGACTACCGACAAAGAGAACGGCCAGTGGCTGGATCTACGGGCCGATGTATCGCTCCAAAACGGCCCTGACCTCTATCGAATCGAATTAAATCAGAATCAAAACGAACACCGAAAACCCGCTCTGGCCGGTGTTCAGGGGCTCTATGACAGTAACCCAGGTGTTGTATATTTGGGTTGGCCACGACTGGAGTTGCCCGAAGACTATGAGTTTGGTTTGGGCGATATTCTAGAATTTGCCAATGGGCAACCCCTGGACACTCTTCGCCGTACCGGGCCCTTCGGTGTCGTTCGTTACACCTTGAAAAACCGCACGGGAAAAACGCTTTTAACACGACGCTTTGCCGTCCTACCCAAAGAATTCAGTACCTCGTTGCTTCCCGCAACCACTGAAAAACCTGCTCGATTGCAGGTTAAAGGTGCGCTCCAGCTTGACTTAAAAATCGACAGCTCGCTGCTAATGGCCAAGCGATTGGAGTCTGATCACTCCGCAACCACTTTCAGCCTTATTCATCGAACCGATACACCTCCTGCTGGTTTTACGCTGGAGATCGACCAGAAAAACAGCAATCAGCCACTACGACTTCGCCTCCCGTACCCGTATCAAGGAGCCCGGCTTATTGGACCAGACGACCGGCCCTCACGAGCACACGAACTTACGTTACCTGAGCTGATAGGTCATCGCATCGCATTGACCTCAGGGCAAACTCAAGGGCAAAGTTTCTACATGCAACTGGAACTGGTGTGCGAGGCGCTGCCACATCCAAAACGGCACTATGAGATCAAAGTAGGCTCATCGCCCACGCTGCTAAATTTATTTAGCTACCAAAATGACATGCTGCAAATGCTAGGAGCAGTCGACGAACAAGATGCGTTTATCAGACTCACCCTAGAAACCGAAAAGCGTGCGCTCAGCCTGAATATCAGACGGTACAACGGCCGCTTACAATGGGAAAGTCGAGACACATTCACGATCTGCGAAATAAGTAACGCGACAATTTTGAATGACACCGAAGTTGAAGCAATGTTGCTTTCTGATCCTAAACAAGCGCCAGTCAAAATTGAGGAACTCAAGAGCCAGGATGTTGGCACCGGGCGATTTATTTTACCCAACACCATGCAACGTGATGGTCCATGGCTAATCTATCCAGCCAAAGATAGTAAAACTCAATTTCGCCCGGCACTGTTCGTGTCGGCTTCGTCGATTACTGAAATTCAAGCTGAAGTTTTTTCCCTGCACAGAGCGACACAGGTTTTCCACCCAAAAAACAACCCAAACGCCATCAGCCAACAAATCACCGTCATGGCAAAAGAGTTCGGACACAGTGGTTGGCAATATTTAGCGGATTTGAAGCAACATTACGCGCACCTGCCGTTGTCGTCATTTGAAAGCTGGAAGGCACTGTCAAAGCAACCAGACGCGCTGGCATTCGCGGTGCTCCGACTAGAAATGGACGAAGCGTTCTGCGCTCGAATTCGCGATGAGTTGGCGGTGATCTGGGAAGCAATTCCTCTCCCCATTTGGTTCGAAGCGCATGCACGATTTTTACAAGGGCTGATAGCATGTGGCTTGCCGGAGATTCTTATCAAGAACCTTGAAACGAATCGCGCGGCCGTGTTGCGACTTGTGGTTTCCGGCTTTGATTATTTGGGCGACTACCTAAGTACTGGCAATAAAAGCAGTCTGACCAAAATCCCTCCCCAATTGGTGGTACCAGGCTGGAATCAAGCCTTACGCCAACAACACGCTACCGACAGACAGTGGCCTACCGATCTTACTGCGGAGTTGACTAGCTGGCTCCTTCAGAATCCGATACCTGAATTCTTGAGAGAGATTACCCCTGTTGGTTTCACTAAAGCGGTTTCTTACTTACCAATTTTTTTGGCGTATGTGACGGCAGGCAAAGCCACCCTAAATGATCTTCCTGTGCCGATGGCGTACCTAAAATTCGCCATTCGATTGGTTTCTGATTTTGACCGTCAGGGATGGTTCGCACCTACTCACGCACTGATGGTTTCGTATTTGCTAGCCTCCGAAGACGAGGCATAAGGAGTTCCGATGCGTTTTTTCACGGATTTAATTGAGCAAAGCCTTAACCGCACGCGGGAAGCAACCCTAGGTGTCCTAGGAGTTAACGAACCAGGGCTTCGCCGTCATCTGAACGAAAAAATGGTTGATGAATTGGGGGCCGATGGCTGCTTTTTGGCTCCGCCGGTTTTCGAACATACGTTTGGCTGGAAAGAGTCGGAAAAACGTCTTCTCGACTTAGAGGGGTCATTGCTCTCCAAAAGCCTGCTCAATACATTACAAAACGCCCATGCGTATGACTTTCCTAGAGAAGCACATCCCTATACGCACCAGCTTCAGGCTTGGCGAACGTTGCTTAACGAGAAACCTCGATCTGCCATCATTACCAGTGGCACCGGCTCGGGAAAAACAGAATGTTTCATGGTACCTATCCTTGAAGATCTAATCCGGGAGCGTGAGCGAAATCAGTCATCCTTGATTGGGGTGAGAGCGCTATTTCTCTATCCTCTCAACGCCCTAATCAACTCTCAACAGGAGCGATTAGATGCATGGACCCGTGCGTACGGTAAAGATATTCGGTTTTGTTTATACAACGGTAAAACTGAAGAACGCGAAGGGGTCATTCGTAAGATTCAAGAACAGAAACCCAACCAGGTTTTGTCACGGGAGCTTTTGCGCAAAGAGCCCGCGCCAATATTAATGACCAACGCGACAATGCTCGAATACATGCTGGTTCGTCAGGTAGACAATCCTATCCTGGAGATTTCAAAGCAACAGCATTCTCTACGCTGGATTGTCCTCGACGAGGCACACACTTACGTTGGTTCTCAAGCCGCAGAAATGTCCCTCCTGCTGCGCCGCGTCGTTCAAGCCTTCGGTAAAAATCCTGAGGAAATTCGTTTTGTCGCGACATCGGCCACCATCGCCGGGGGTGAGGCCGAAGAAAAGTTGAAACGGTACCTTGCAGATCTCGCAGGAGTGCGGCTAGAACAAGTCGACGTCATTGGAGGATCTCGTGTTTGGCCGGATATCTTGTTCGACTCGAAAGTCGAAAAGGCCTCGCTGGAGGTCGTGCAGGCTATCGAGGATGAACAAGAAATATCACCGACCCGTTTTGATGCTTTAGGACGCAATTCAATAGCACGCGCGTTAAGGCATGCGATTGTTAACTCGACGAAACCGTTAGATTTAAATGAATTACTGACGATACTGAAATCCGAATTGATGCCTGGTTCGCGGCTGGAGCAGCAACGGGAAGTGTTAGGTTGGCTCGATGTATCAACTGGCACCCGACGCCATAATGACGAACCGCCGTTTCTTAAGCTACGGACCCATCTTTTTCAACGAATGCTTCATGGACTATGGTCCTGCATAGACTCCAATTGCACTGCCAAATCTGCCAGTCTGAATGAATGGCCATTTGGCAACGTCTACGTTCATCAACGTGCACGCTGCGAATGCAACGCGCCAGTGTACGAATTAGGATTTTGCGATGACTGTAAAACTCCGCATTTGATTGCAGAGGATCGCAACGGGGTTCTTCACCAATTGAGCCCGTACGCAGGAGATGAGTTTTCTCTGAGCTACGAAAGCGGCGAAGAAGAGACGTCGCCTGAACGTGAGGTAACCGGCCCCACTACTAGTCGTACTTACGCACAACGTTTGGTAATTGCCGGGTTGCAGGTCGCACAAGATCCCTTTTTCAGCGTCAGCCTCGATCTCGACACCCACGGCTTATGTGCTACTAACTCAGCGCGCCCTATCAACATTACTATCGCTGAAGAGAAAGCGGCTTGCTGTAGTCACTGCGATCACGAACTTCCAAACAAAAAAAGCTTTCTGAGAAAAGCGTACCTGGGCGCTCCATTCTATGTTGCGAATGCCGTCCCGACGGTGCTGGAGTTTTGCCCAGATGCCGACAAAAAAGACAGCAATGAGCGCTCCCCAGAAGAATTACCCGGTCGGGGTCGCAAGCTAATTACGTTCACCGATAGCCGTCAAGGTACGGCACGTATGGCCGTACGCATGCAACAAGAAGCCGAGCGTTCGCGGTTGCGTGGCTTAGTGTTTGAAACGCTTCGGAACGTTCAGGCCAAAGCTGATGCGGAACCTAAAGACGTTCCTACTGGCAACTATGATCTGCTGATGCACCAGGCAGAAGGCTTAGAACAGTCGGGAATGGGTGTAATGGCGGCAGAGCTACGCAGACAAGCGGCCGCGCTACGATCCGGCAGCGCCCCACAAAAACGAATCGTCAACGTCGATTGGGCAAGCATGGTGTATGAGCTAGCGGCCTCCAAAGATGTTGAACAGTCAATCCTGCGTTACAACCGCTACGCCAACCCTGTCCTATTTGACGGGAGCCAAGGTGGCGCAACCATGGCTCGCTTACTTTTAGCTCGGGAATTTTCCCGACGCCCAAAAAATCAAAACAGTACGGAGACTCTCGGCCTCGTAAAAGTAACCTACCGAGGTCTCAAAGAAATTAGCTCTACACCGCCGATGTGGACGGAAACAAACGCGGTACCGTCGACAGGACCATTTTCGGCGCCTGAAACTCGCTTAACGCTTGAGGATTGGCACGACTACCTTAAAGTCGCACTTGATTTTTACGTGCGCGAGAACACCTTTATAAACATGGATCGCGACATGCAATCCTGGATGGGCAGCAGGTTCACCCCAAAATCGCTGTTCTCTCCAAAAACCGAGATGGAAGAAAGCACAACAGTAAAAAAATGGCCTCAAGTAAAGTCTGGAAATCCGCATCGGTTAGTAAAACTACTGGAACAAGCCACCGGATTGAATCGGACAGTCGCTACAGATGCGGACAAAATCAATGCTTGGCTAGAGGCGGCATGGTCTGCTCTAACACAGGCGCTCATCCTGGAGCCCGCAGACCCTGGGCATCGTCTGAAGCTAGAAACACTGACCTTTTCGCTATTAGAAGAGGGGTGGCTCTGCCCGATAACACACCGCATTTTTGACTCAACTTTTCGTGGGCTGACCCCCTATTTACCCATAAAGTTGCGTCCGCAAGACTATCGTTGCCAGAAGATCCAACTCGCCTCGCTAGCTAACCTCCAGATAGACGGTAGCGCCGTGGCCAAGCAATTGCAGATTCGTGCGCAGGTCTTACAAGACCCGGTCATACAGCACCTTCGGTCTGAGAATCTCTGGACCGATATCAGCGACCGTACCGTGGAAGGCGGATTTTACTATCGAACCGCAGAACATTCGGCTCAGCAGTCGGCCCAGAGACTCGATGACTATGTTGATCTGTTTAAGAAGGGTGATATCAACGTACTCAACTGCTCCACGACTATGGAGATGGGCGTAGATATTGGGGGCATCTCTGCGGTGGTGATGAACAATCTGCCGCCCCACCCTGCCAACTATTTGCAACGGGCCGGACGCGCCGGACGCCGTAGTGAGGCACGCGCGATAGCCTACACCTTATGTAAAGCGGACCCTCATAACCAGCGCGCGTTTGCACAGCCTAAGTGGCCATTCATTACCGCCATTCCCGCTCCCACCATTACTTTAAGCTCTTCTCGCATTGTTCAGAGGCACGTCAATTCGCTGCTCCTGTCTATTTTCCTAAAGTCAAAAACCGGTAGTGACGGTGACCGAACCAGGCTGACCCTTCAATGGTTTTTTGGCGGGGACGACTCACCCTGCCAGCAATTCAAAAGCTGGCTGACTAGTTGTCAGACCGAATTCGCAGACCCAATCAAACGCCTTGTCAGCGGAACCTGCTTAGATGGCTGCCTGCTCAGCACAATCTCAGCCGAGACTCAGGAAAGCGTACGTATTCTGGAGGACCGGTGGCTTGAAGAGGCTCGAAAGCTCAACGCTAAGCTGCAAGCGGCGACAGATTTACCGTACAAGAAAGCGCTAGAGCTGGAGAAAAAACGTCACGACGGTGAGTACTTGCTGCGCGATCTCGCGTCCCGTGCGTTCCTTCCAGGATATGGATTCCCTACCGATGTCGTGACACTCAATACCTACAATATTGAGGACTTCAAGCACCAGCGAACTCATCCTGAGAGTCGTGAAGACAGCATTTTCAACAACAAAGAGCTACCGTCTCGCGGTTTAAACATTGCGATCCGAGAGTATGCACCTGGGTCGCAAGTGGTAATCGATGGGAGAGTCTATCGTTCGGCAGGAATCAGTTTGCAATGGCATGCATCAGGCCAAGTAAACGAAGCACAAAAATTTGATATCGCCTGGCGATGCTCAAATTGTGGCGCGACAGGCGTAATCGAAAACGCCTACACCAACAGCTCCGAGCTAACGTGCTCACACTGCATGCACGCAATTCAACCAAACGAGCGCCGAACCGTCCTTCGCCCTGGCGGCTTTGTAACCGACTTCTATGAGTCCACAACAAACGACATCACTTCTCAGAAGTTCATCCGAGTCGAACGACCTCGCATCCAACTGACTGGCGAGACGATCTCGCTGCCCGACAAGCGGTGTGGTTTCGTTCGATTTGGTCACGATGGCAGTGTGTTCCATCATTCATCCGGTGAACACGAAAAAGGTTACGCCGTGTGCCTAACCTGCGGACGTGCAGATTCAATGCTCGCCTCCGGTGACATTCCTAAAAATCTCCTTCCAGATCAGCTACACCGGCCAGTGGGCGGGATCACAGGCAGTCGTAAAGAGTTCGACTGCCCCGGCACGGCAGTTAAGCCTAACCTGTTCTTGGGCTATCAAATTCGCACCGACGTCATGGAGCTTTACTTGAGAAGTCCCCAGACAGGCCTGTGGCTCGGAGATAGTCTGGCAGAGCAAACCATAGCCACGACTCTTGCCGTTGCGCTACGCGACGTAATCGCCGAACTCTTAGGTATTGCCAGCACAGAAATGGGCTTTGGTTTCCGTCTTGATCGCGATATCGAAAGTGGACAAGGGCGAACGGTCATTCAGCTGTTCGATGAAGTCAGCGGAGGAGCCGGGTTTGTCCTGGCTGGCTTAGCGAATACAACCGAGCTATTACGTAAAACGTTAGGGAAGCTGCATTGCCCGGTTAATTGCGAAAACGTCTGCTCGCACTGTCTTGCAGGTCAAGACAGTCGAGTGGAGCGAGAGGAGCTAGACCGTGGACGCACCTTGGAGTGGCTGACTGTGTCGGGCCTAATCGAACATTTAGACTTGCCCAGCGAGTTTGAAACTGTGGTGGGGGCTAGTTATTGTTCAACCGGCCCGATCCGCTATTTGTCCTCTGCGATCAATTCAGCGGATCGTGGTGAAAACGACACCTCTATTTGCCTGGTGATGAGGGGAGATGCAGAGGACTGGGACCTAGACCACCCTTACTTCCGTGAAAAGATCCTCACTTGGGCAATCGCTGACAAACTCAAGGTGAAACTGGCAATTCCTTCAGGAGCGTCGCTAAGCAAAGAACAGAAGAACACCCTCTTTGACCTGGCTAGCCTTGGGGTTGGGATTGAGGATATCGACAACACCCTCCCACTGATCAAGCCTTACCTAGTGGCTCAAATTCACTCCAAGTCGGGTATCAAGAGTCTTTTTAGCAGTGATGCCTCCGCTGCGATTCCCGGAGCCGGATGGCTGAGTAGCAACGACGGAATAGTATGGGCTGGAAGCGACTGTGTTTCTGCTTGCGGTGGTCAGTCTATCGACGTCCGGACCTGGCGCCAATTTGAGCAAGGTGCACGGGTCATCGAAATCACCCACGAACTTGACGGGCCTATTAGCAGCTTGCATAGACGTCTCGCTACTCTCATTGAGAAGCACGCACCCGAACTGACTGAGTTGATTGCCACGGACCAAGCAGCAGTGGTCAGCTATTCCGACCGGTATTTGAAATCTCCCTGGTCGTTAATGTTGTTAAGCGGTTTTCTTGAACTTTTCAAAAATGAAAAACTTGAGTCGCTTCGAATTCAAACGCTAGCATCCAGTGGCGATCAGTCCAGCAATCAAATTAGTCATGACTGGAGGTTTCAACCTGATCAAGAAGCACTTCTTAAGCTTTGGTTGGGTAGCCAGTTCTCTATCTCACCTGAAATTGAAATCAAAGAACGAAGCCGGGAGCTTCAACACGCGAGAGTGATAACAGTAGATTGGGTATCGGGTAAGCGCAGCAAAGTTTTCCTTGATCAAGGAATGGGATACTGGCGAGGTAGAATGCCGTATCGCGACCAGATGGGGTTTGACTTCCGCGCTAACCACGAGAGCCAAGCGCTACAAATGCTGGAGAAATATAAAGTGGCGCAAATGTGTCCTAGCGGTGAGTGGCCCACTTACATGAGCCTGCTCGTGAGCTAAGCCAAGCACCCAATGAGCCAGAGAACGGTGTCCACCTAAGACAAAGTGGACGCCACTTTTCTGTCTTCAAAGGCACTCGAAAATAAGGTGCGTCAAATTTCTTTAGGCCTAGACCTCTACTCCAGCTGTCACGTATGGGGTATGTCGAGGTCAACATAAGCGAACAACGGCAGGTCATACAGATCACCGAACAGCTGATAGATCTTCGCAGAGGCGTTGATCAGTTTTTTTACACTGCCAGCGTGATGCGTCAGGTTTATACGCTTATTGTGGTCCCGGCTCATCGCACTTAACGCATCATAGACCCGAGCATCCGGTACACAGCAGAACTCGCCTGGAATTGATGGATAAAGCTGACAACGCAACTCTCGCATGACCAGAGGGATCTTTATCAGCATGCTTTTCTGGCCGGTCCCCAAGCCTTTTAATGAACGCATAAAGTCGAAAAACGCAACGTATTGGCGAGTCGTGATCATGACGTCGATGGCACTTTTGATGCCGTCCCAGTTGTGGGCAAGGACTTTCACACTTGCGTAAACATCTTTCCTGAAACTGACCTGCTTCCTGGTGTCGGAATCGAGGCACTGACCTAAGGTCTGCACCATGGAGGCCTTACAGTTACTGCGCTCTATTTCGACAAACGCGTCGTTTGTCCATAAAGCGGGTGCGTCTTTGTGAGCCAGCTTCATCCAGGCCACAAAATAGACGGCATTCTCCCAAGGGCCTGTCCGAGACCACACCACCGCCAAGACAAACAGGAGAAACAGGAGAAACAGATCCTTCTCCTCTCGTAGGTCCAGCTTCAGTGAACGACCATCCAACAGAGGAATTTTGAAGTCAGCAACCCATCCTCGATAACTTCCAGCCTCGTTGAGGTTGGCATAGGCGAGGTTCGGCGACGCGGCCTTGAAGCGGTCGATCAGCCATGCGGCCGCATCCATTTCTTCATTTCCAGGCACAGTGATCGGGGGTGCCTGAGTCTGTTCGTAGCGCGGTTTGGAAATCACACTCAGCCCAGCGCAACGATACCCGGTTGATGGAAATTTCATTTCTACGCGGTCAAAACGACCAGAAGCAAGCAACTGATCAACCACTTGCGTTTCCGCTTGCATCTGGTCTTTTCGATTGGCTCCATTGGTTCTAATCCAATAATCCAACGAGTCCGGCTTCTTGTGATCGGTCAACCCTACTTTGATGGGACCCAATACCATGGAGCCACCCAACCCCTCTACTTTTGTAACCAAAGCATCAATGCTGAATGAGCCGCCATCTCTCAACGTAATCATTACGCGTCCTTAATTTTTTCATTTAAAACACTGTTGAATACTAGGGTCACCAGTGGATTTCCAGGTAAACCAGGGTTTCCCCTTACGAACCCTACCTCAACGTTCCCAGCACTCAAACGCGTCTCGCAGACCTTCGGCATACGAGGCCCAAAATAAACGCATACGTCCCTGAGGATCCGGCATGTACAGCGCATCCTCATAAAAATACTCCAAGGCATCAGCCGCTGCGGCATCACCGCTGAGCGCAGCTCGCTGCAACCAAAAAAGCCCCTTTGAGACGTGACGCGAAACACCATTGCCCTCTAGGTAACTCTTCCCAAGGCGTGCAAACGCCGCAATGTCGCCGGCACGAGCGGCTTTTCGATACCAACGAAACGCCTTCCGGTTATCGGCCTCAACCTGTGAAGCTTCACAAATGCCTTTTCGATCCCGCGCGTCGTAAAACCATGCGACCTCCAAAGCAGCCTCGCGGATCCCACCTTTAAACGCCTTTTTCAGCCATCGCTGGGCCATTTGCTCATCGACGGCGACACCTATTCCGTAGGTATACAGCTGCCCTAGATTGAAAAAGGCTTCAGATAAATCGTCCGCCGCAGCCAGCCGGAAAAGATGCAGAGCAATCGCTGGATCCTCGATCAACGTGCGCCCATCCAGCCATAACCAACCGAGGTCATTTAGCGCATCTGCATCATGTTCGAGCGCTGCTCGTCGAAGCTGCGCATATAGCAGGAGAAATGATTCTCGTGCCAAGGCCGCTTTTAAAGGATTCATGGCCTTCACTTCAGCGTATGACACCGCCCCATGACGCTCAGACATTTCAACAATCCGCAGAGTCGGCATGCCCAATCCCGCCTCCAGGCCCTCATGTTCACTGGATTCACGGAACTCCAGCATTTCAGGCTCGGGCAGAAAAGCTTCAAGTATGTTGACGACATTTGCAGGCTTGGGCATCGCCGTTTCTCGGCTCCGGCATCAGATTGATTTCTCGAAAGGAATCATCCACCCTCTGAACGACAAACTGTGTCGCAATAGAGGAAGCATGGAGATGTCAGGAAAACGCCTGGAAGAGAGGTTTCGCCTAGATCTACTCCTGGCAATGATTCCCACACGGGGCGGCACGGCAACGCCGTCCGGCTTGCGCGTGGCACAGTTCCAAGAAAGACTTCGAGCCCAGTCCATCGAGGTGGACGACCGGACGATTCAACGCAACCTCAAAGCCCTGCTAGAGGATAAACGCTACGGTGTTAAGCGAAAAAAAGAAGGTCGGGAATACGTGTATTGGGCCGACAAGGAATTGTCGAGGTTCGTGCTCAAACCCACTGACGCAATGAATTTGATCATGGTCATCGACCATGCCCGCCCGTACACCAGCCGCACGCTAGGCGGTAATCTTCAGGAGCTGTACGAGCACGCCCAGTCGATTTTGAACAAACATTCCCACCGACTGTATGACTGGACCAAGAAGGTGGTCAGCAACACCCGTTTTCTGAATTTACAGCCGGGATTGGTCGAGCCTCAGGTCTTCCAAACAATCCAGGACGCCTTGCTGGAGGGGAGCATGCTGGATGTGCTGTACCAGCCACGCGGCGCGCCATACCCCAAGCCTTACCGGTTGACACCATTGGGCCTGTCCTTTCAGGACGCCAACATCTACCTGTCACTCGTCGTGGATGGCAGAGACCCGGACACGCCTTATGCCTGGCCAGTACACCGTTTCAAATCCGCGAAAGCGGCAGGGTTTGAACCCGCTCAGGTACCCGCTGAGTACGACATTCGTAATACGAGTTCATTGAAGAGCTTGATTGGGCTGGAGAAGGAACACCCCATCCAGCTGGAGTTGCTGATCGATGAAAAAATGTTTCAGCGCCTGAGCGAGAACTGGCTCAGTCCGCAACAGCTTTTACAGCCCTACGACACGAAACGCTGGCACCTGAGTTGTGAACTGCATTTGAGCCAAGGGTTGCGACTTTGGATTTTGAGTCAAGGCGCCAGCGTTGAGGTTCTTAAGCCGTCAGTACTCAGAGGGGAGATCCTTGCAGAAATCGAACAAATGTCGGCGCTGTATCGTGTCAAAAGCGCGGATACCTAACGCTTGTTCTATCTACGCCGGACCGCGCCTGCACCACAGCAAACAACACGGGCAGAATACTTTCACCTTGCGGGCGTACCACCCCTCCCGCAAGTGGGTCCGGTACGCCCTTCGGCTCATTCAAACGCAACCCTCAGCTTTCTTCGTGCGCGGCGGCCGCTTCCCGCTGAATTTGCGCGTACCCAATGAAAGGCTTCAACGACCAACGTGCTTGGGCAAACTTGATGAACCGTTGCTCTTGATGGTCATTAAGCTCGCCATGAAGGTCGTGATAAAAATTGATCGTCCGCCTTCTGCCATCGAAACTTTCGATCAGCGAATGCGTGTCGAAAGCCATTTTTCGAACTTGATGAAGCTCTGTAGGCGGTTCTTCCCCCAGTCCCTCACAGTAGCGTGGAAGCTTGTCTTCCAGGTCATCGTTATTTCCCTGAATGTTCAGGCGCAGTTCCAGTAAGACAAAATTGCCTAGCCGGCGCCGCTGGTACTTATCTTGTTTACGGTTGTTCTCCCCCTCACGATTTCTATTTTCAGAAGCCCAGAGGTGCTCCACCGAGTAATAGTCTGAGGTTTTACCCTCCGAAACCCCGAGAAGGATTTTATCAATTTGAATCGTTTTTCGCGGTTGGAGCTTAGCCTCGTAGTTCATGAGGAAGTACCGCAAGCCACGCCATTTGTAAAAATCATCGGGGCTGTCAGGGTCCAGAGAGAAGGACTTAATAAACCGGTGATCCGCCGCTAGCCAATTGATAAAATTAACGAGCCGGTATTCCAACGCATCCTCATCGGTTTCCAAATGGATGCGCCCGACCTTAAGCTCTTCGGGGGGAAGCGCGGCCAAAAGCTCAGAGTGGTAGTAACGTGCCGCGTACCAGTAAAGATCGCCTTGTCCGGTGTCATTACGTGATGTCATGTTCCGCGCCATGTAGACCCGAAAATTAAGGATCTCCAATAACCGAAGCAGTTTATGCAGGCGCTCTCCCGAGCCCTGCAATTTGATCACCATCGCCAGGAACAGGGGCATAACCGACGCATGACGGGCCTGCGCCCGGATTTGATCAAGAATCGCCACCATCTCAGGCTCTAAACCTGCGTGATCACGTCCATACAGACGTTGATACCAGAGCGCGGCGGTTTTCATAAATTGCACAAAGGCGGCAATTTTTTTGATCACCGGCTCGCGGGGTAAATCCTCAGTCAGACAGCTGTCGAGGTTTACTCGCTTTTTCAGCTCATCATAACCGTATTGGCTATCGGTTTTATTCAGTTTGAAATGGACGACCAGGCAGTAACGAAGGAATGCACTTTCGTCGCCGGCTGAGGTTTTGCCTGCGATGTTCAAGGCCCTTAGGATTTCTGACCAATCCTGATCGATTGTGTCCCTAAGCGAAGCCGCAGAAAGCTTCACACAGCAGTAAATCAAATAGTTTTTAACCTTCTCCAACTCGCTAAGCGCTTTCCCCCTGTTGTTGATGACCTCGAACATGATCCCCGTTTCAGCATCTTCTTCAGGCGCGAACACCAGAAAACCGAGCCGGGACTCAAGGATTTCCCTGATCCGCTGCGGCTCAATTCCCAGAGCGATTTTGTCCTCAAGCCACTTCTTAATCGAACCTCTAGCGCCGAGTAATCGTTGGTGTGCCTCAAGTTTAATCGGACTGTTATCGAGATTGCCTTCAGCCATCACCACACGTTCGAAAAACAACCGTGTATCCGAGTTTAAGCGCAAGACAGCGCGATCATTGCCAAGCTCACCACGGCGTAAATACAGCGCGGAAAACGCTGCCCGTTCGTCGATAGGCAGCGACTCACAAAGCAGGTACAGAAAAATGGCAAGCGTGGTCAGCCGCTGCTGGCCATCCACGACGTGGAAGGCGTTGTCTGTCGCATGTTTCGGACGACTGAGGACGAGTGTGCCGGTGTAATGACGCAATGCGGCACCATCCTGCATCAGATGATCGACGTCCTTGAGCAGTTCATCGACCTGCTTTTTGTCCCACGCGTAGCCACGCTGATAATCCGGAATGGTGAAAAGTCGGTCCGAAAAGATGCTCGGCAGCGTCAGCAGTTGAGCGCCAAATCCTTGTGTGGTCATTGCGGTGTATCGCTCCTTGAATGGGGGGGCGCGCAGAGAGCGCGAGAGATCACGTGCCAACTCAACGCCATCAGTAACCTTAAGCCTGCTCGATCCGCCAACGACTGAATGATCGTTATAAGCAGTAAAATTGGCCCAGTTGAGCAAACCCGACGTGGAGGGCGAACCATGATGCCACTATGCCGCTATCGCACTCAGCGGTAAATTTTTATTACGGATAGGGCTCAAGTGTTCGCTAGACGCGGCGGCCAAGCGGCGACCAAAACGATTTCACACCAGCCCAACGTAAACCGGCATTGACCGTAAAACACCCCGCTTTGCGGTCAATGAGGTTCAGCCAGCCCACACCGGCAAAGGCGCCCCCATGACACACAACGCTGGCACCTGAGTTGCTAACTGCACTTGAGCCAAGGATTGCGGCTCTGGATTTTGAGTTAAGGCGCAAGCGTTGAAGTCCTCAAACCTTCAGTGCTAAGACGTGAAATTTATGCCGAAATCGAAAAGATGATGGCGTTGTATAGAGCGCAAGACGCACAGTCCTAGTGCTTTCTCGCTCCTCCTAATCAAGGCGTTACACGTGAACAAAAACAAACAGCTAGTGTCGGCATTGTTAAATGCCACGCCTGATTGAAGTAGGTAAGCAGCAACCCCGCCTACCTGAAAAACGCTCTGGAGCAGCTGTCTACGCAGAGCATGAGTCAGATTTCAGAATTTCCTCCAGATAACTGGGCACCTTCACGCAACCTCTGATGCTGGCCGTTTACGCAGAATGGCAACATCAGACATCCAACCTGCGGAATCAAGACGAGCCGATTATTGTCCTCTCACACGGACAAAATCCCTTGTGATGGCCTTTTGCCCCAAGTAAAGTCCTGCAACCAAAAGGGAGATTGCCATGCAGGGAACGGAGCCGAAGTCTACTGGTACGTTGAGCGCCACTGCGAATAGCTTTAGTCACAGTATTATTAGAGCAATGCTCGTGGCCTCTGAAGACGAAAATGGTGATCCGAAGAGGATGACTCAGATGGAGTTATCCGAGCGCTCAGGCGTGGCACGATCAACAATTGCTAAATATAGCGCCCCCGGTGATGTGGGGGTAATTAACCCTGATCTAACTACAATTTGTCGTATTGCTGACGCACTTAATATTTCCCCCGCATTCTTGTTAATGAGAACTGAGGATTGGAGCCATCTCGGACAAGGCGCCATGTACCTAACTACAGCGCTGAATGATCCAAAATTTCTTTCCACCGCCATCGCGCTTTCCAACTCGCGGTGTGTAAGTGCCGATGAGACGTCAATTGCTGGACTGAGGCTCGCAAACATCTTTGGACTCTATGACGAAGAGGGTCAACAGCCTGGTGGCCACGAACTCATTGATGCGGAAATACGCGCGAGAAAGAAAAGGACCAAAAAAGGAATTTTAGCCATGGCTGCGCTCCCTCCCATGGGAAAACTTAATAAATCCGCTTTGATTCCACTTCTCTCATTTTGCGCCATTTTAGGTGCGCACCTACAATAGTCACCGGAGACCACCATGAGCTTAGACTTTCTCTCGAAACCCAATGACCTCGTAGCCTTGCTCCAAGTTAGCGATGCTGAAGACATCCATGTTCTGGTTGACTATATTACAGATAAAGGCAAGGGGCGGATTGCCCTCGCTAGTGACGTATGCGCCAAGCTGACAACCGCTAAAGAAATGGGCAGGTATGATCGTTCTGATCTTGTTGATATCGGATACGAGATTAGACGCTTTGGGGGGAATACCCTGACCAACCTGTATCGCGATGCGCGCTGGGCATTGTTCGGGCACACAAATCCTATTTCCTCGGTTCTGGATAAAGTCTTGCCTGACTCATCTCCTGCGGTGGACTACGATGAGGTAGTAAGAGATGTCGCATCCAATCTGAAGGTCAACTTCAACAAGAACGACAGCTTGCTGATAATCGAGGACGGCATACTGAGGAAGCTACTCAAAGACTCCTTCGAAAAAATGTCGCCTGAAGAGCGTAAAACAGTCTTGGACGAACTGGGCGTTACTGACCTTTCACTTCTGGCACCGGCCGCTACAGCCGCGACTCTTCTTGCAGGAAAAATGGCTGGATTCGCCACATACAAAATCGCCCTGATGGTTGCCAACGCAGTTGCGAAGGCCCTATTAGGCAAAGGTCTCTCCTTTGCGGGAAACGCAATGCTTACCCGCAGTCTTAGTGTTGTCCTTGGGCCTGTGGGTTGGGTGGTAGCAGGATTGTGGACTATTGCTGACATGGCAAGTCCTGCATATAGAGTTACGATGCCTTGCGTTGTACAAATTGCCTACATGCGGCAAAAAGCGATCATGAAAGCATCCGCTGTTATCTGCCCAAAATGTGAAGAAACCAATGCTAAGGGCAGTAAGTTCTGCTCAGGATGTGGGGCACCGCTGTGATGCTGTCAACCGTCTAAAGGCTGATACGTTATTTAGCCATGTTTGGCAGACTTTACACCCTGGTTTCCACTCGAAATATGTGAGCTAGACGGAAAGTCTACGCTCACAAAGGGAGCAAGAATTTTTCTGCTAGCTTGCCATGGCAAACTATTCAGTAATAGGCGTAATAGGCGTAATAGGCGTAATAGGCGTAATAGTTTAAAGAAATCTTATATGTGAACATCCTCCCACAAGTATAAATAGAGCAGAAACATGAATAGGCGTTGGCAGAAAGCAGGAAAAGCCGGATTGATTGGTGGTGGCAGCGGCGCGGCAACAGGTGCTGCCGTAGGTGCATTATTCGGCCGCATCGTCCTTTTTTCGGGGACACTCACAGGCTTTGGTCTGCCTGCGGTTGTAGGTATGGCGGCAATCGGACTCGTCGTTGGAGCCGTCGGAGGTGCCGCTAGCAATGCGGCAGTAAACGACGATTAATCATTACCAGTTAAGAGCCGCGGCACATCGTCGATATGTTAGATGAGACTGTAAATGGTGCCCGCATCATTTGAACAGCCCGTCCAGTTGGAGTTGCTGCTCGATGAGCAGATGTTTCAGCGTTTCAACGAAAATTCGCTCAGCCCACATCAGCAACTGCGGCCCCATGACACGCAGCGCTGGCACCTGAGTTGCGAACTGTACTTGGGCCAAGGCTTACGGCTCTGGATTCCAGTCAAGGCGCCAGTGTTGAGTTCCTCCTACCTTCAGGGTTAAGACGTGAAATCCATACCGAAATCGAAAAGATGATCGCGCTGTATAGAGCGCAAGACGCACAGTCCAAGTGCTTGCTCGCGCATCAACACCAAGGCGTGACACACGGACAAAAACAAGAAGCGGTTGTCGGCATTGTTGGCGGCCACACCTGATCGAATTCATTGATTTCAAAAAACGGGTGTTCTCGTCGTGATGCTCGGCTTGCGTGATGCCATCTCTACGTTAGGTAAACGAATTTTCAGCGTAAAGCGCCAACGTTTACGATAAATTCTGGTTTACGACCTGAAGACCAAACCTCTAGACGAGGGAATCGAACCGCTGTGCGCAGATCACCGTATCGGTTAAACGCCGGACGACTCGCGGCTTGGCGCGGCCACCGGCCCGCACCCGGCCCGGCGGTTTGATCCGCCCCCCCGCCGACTGATAGCCTAACCCCACAGGTCATTCCCCAACACCGAGGCTCGATGCGGTGACCGACACCCAGTTGTTGGCGACTCTCCAGGCGGAGAACGCGCGCTTAATTGCCTTGCTCGACGCGCACGGCATCGATTGGCAGCCGCCTGCCGAACCGGCGCTGATCCCCTTGGCGCCCGTTGATCCGTCGTCTGCCCTAGACACCCGCAGCAAGGTCGCCCTCTTTCGACGCTTGTTCAGAGGCCGTACCGACATCTACCCGCTGCGCTGGGAAAGCAAAAGCGGCAAGTCCGGCTATGCGCCCGCCTGCGCGAAAACGAGTGGCGTCCGGGGATCTGCGAGAAACCCCGGATTAAATGCGCCGACTGCCACCAGCGCCAACTGCTGGCCGTGACCGACGACGTCATCTTTCGCCACTTGGCCGGCGCGCTCGTCGCCGGTGTCTACCCCCTGCTGAAGGACGATACCTGCTACTTTCTGGCGGCGGACTTCGACGAGGCCGAATGGCGCGATGACGCCCGTGCGTTCGCAGAATCCTGCCATACGCTGGGCGTACCGGTCGCCTTGGAAGTCTCACGCTCGGGCAACGGCGCGCACGCCTGGATCTTCTTCGAGGACAAGGTGCTGGCCAGCGATGCGCGCCGTCTCGGGGCCGCCATCATCAGCCACGCCTGTGAGCGCACACGGCAATTGTCGCTAAGTTCCTACGACCGGTTGTTTCCCAACCAGGACACCCTGCCCAAAGGCGGCTTTGGCAACTTGATCGCCTTGCCGCTGCAAAAACGCGCCAGTGCCCAGCATCACAGCGTGTTTGTCGACGACGCCCTGGAGCCCTATGCCGATCAGTGGGCGTTCCTCGCCACCCTCCAACGCATGAACCCCGAGCGCCTCCACCCCGTCATTACCCTGGCCATGGGCAACCGCGACCCCCTTGGCGTGGCGTACGTCGATGAAGACGAAGGTGCCCAGCCATGGAAAGCCCCCTCGCCTCGACCACAAAAGCTCAACGGCCCGATGCCGGCCACCCTGAGCATCACCCTGGCGAATCTGATCTACTTCGAAAAGGCCCAGCTGCCTCAACCCTTGGCCAACCAGTTAATCCGCCTCGCGGCGTTTCAGAATCCCGAGTTTTATAAAGCGCAGGCCCAGCGCCTGTCGGTGTGGAACAAACCCAGAGTCATTGGCTGCGCGCAGAATTTCCCCCAACATATCGCCTTGCCCCGTGGCTGCTGGGACGCGGTGCAGGCGCTGCTGGCGCAGTACCAGATCACGCCATTGGTGGAAGACGAGCGTTTCGCGGGCAATCCCCTGAATGTCAGTTTCCTCAGCACGCTGCGCCCTGACCAGGAAGCAGCCGTCACCGCCATGCAAGCGCATGACACCGGTATCCTCTGCGCGCCGACAGCCTTCGGCAAAACCGTGAGCGCCGCCGCACTGATCGCCCAACGCGGGGTGAACACCCTGGTGTTGGTGCATCGGACCGAGCTGCTCCGGCAGTGGCAAGAACGCTTACAGGCGTTTCTGGGCGTCGGCAAGGAGGTGGTCGGCACCCTCGACGGCGGTAAGCCCAAGCTCACCGGCCAGATCGATATCGCCGTCATGCAATCGCTGTCGCGCCAGGGCGAGATCAGTGACCTGGTGAAAAATTATGGCCAGATCATCATCGACGAATGCCATCACCTGTCGGCGGTGTCCTTCGAGGCCCTGTTGCGCAGTTCGCCCGCGCGTTACGTGCTCGGGCTGACGGCGACCCCGATCCGCCGCGATGGGCAGCAGCCCATCATTTTCATGCAGTGCGGACCGATCCGCCATACCGCCGCGCGCCCGGCCAGCGCCCCTCACGACTTGTCCGTCATCCCGCGCATGCTGTCCGGCCCAATCCTCGTCCCCGAGGGTGCGGGCATCCAGGAGGTATTCAGGCGACTGGCCGCTGATGCACAACGCACGGCGACCATCGTTTCTGCTGTGGTGCAAGCTTACCGCCAAGGCCGAAAAGTCCTGGTGCTTAGCCAGCGCACAGAGCAT
Source organism: Pseudomonas helleri (assembly GCF_045830615.1). Taxonomy (NCBI): domain Bacteria; kingdom Pseudomonadati; phylum Pseudomonadota; class Gammaproteobacteria; order Pseudomonadales; family Pseudomonadaceae; genus Pseudomonas; species Pseudomonas helleri. The sequence goes on from NZ_CP174501.1 coordinate 4,197,002, forward strand.
GTTGATACGCTAGATGTTGCGCTCAGGGAGCAGGTCGCGAATCTTTTCACGCTCCATGGCCGCATGCCGAAGAAACGGCGAGCGTCGCTGATCAGTACATTGGAGTCTCTGCCCGAAGATGCGCCTCGGGTGCTCTTGGCCACCGGTACGCTCATTGGCGAAGGGTTCGATCACCCTGCACTTGATACCTTGGTGCTGGCCATGCCCATTTCCTGGCGCGGCATCCTCCAGCAGTACGCCGGACGCCTGCATCGCCTACACACCGCCAAGTCCGACGTACAGGTGATTGATTTCGTAGACGAGGGTAACGTCGCCGTGTTGAGAATGTGGGAGAAGCGCAAGGCCGGTTACAAAGCCATGGGCTATCGACTGGTCGATTCATCCAACACACTGTCGCTGCTGTAGGCCTGTCGCGTGAAAGGAAAGAACTGGCATCAGCCCGATTGAAGAGCTGCCATCTGAACGAACCGACGTCCGCTACCCTGATATCGGTTTCGAACTGAGATTCGACTCGCTGAAAGGACCTTCGCAATGCTGGAACAGTACGACCGAGCCAAACTGTTGGATGAGGTTTGGACAGAAGCGGTGACGATAGTCGCACCGCGCTACCAGCTCTCTGACGTAGGCCTTAAGAAACTCTGTGGACGGCTACAGATCCCAACCCCGCCTCGTGGCTACTGGACACGACTGAAGGCTGGCAAGTCGGTGCCGCCGCGCCCCAAACTTCGCGAATACGTTGGCCACCCGATGAACCTATTTCGCACGCAGGCCCCGCACACCGAGGTTGAGCCCAAGCCCATGGATGAGCGGCTGGTGCCGCTGCTGGCCTTCGAGCGAGCACCTGGCAACCAGATTATCGTCCCTGATCAAGTGAAGCGTTGGCACCCGATGACCAACGCTGCCCGCGTTGCGTTGAAGAAACCCGTCATTGATTCACGCGGCCAGCCCAGCACGCGCGCGCCTGCGCTAAGTATTTGTGTTTCGCCCTCCTTGCAGGATCGCGCGCTAAGGCTCGTGGATACCCTCCTCAAAGCACTGGAAACACGTGGCTATCGTATCGAGCAGAGCAAAAAGCAGGTCGACATCCTGATCATGGGCCGAGGCTATCATCTGCGCGTGTTCGAACCCTGCAAGCGCAGCCCATATGTGCCAACGCCAAAACAACTGGAGGACAAGGCTCGCGGGCGCTGGAGCTACTGGCCTAATTGGGCATATCAACCGACAGGGAAACTCCACCTGCTAATAAATGAAGGGTATGCAGGCAAAGTTATCGACTCGCCGAGCCTCCCGGTCGAGATGCAATTGAACAAGCTGCTTGAACAGGTCGTTACAAACGCTGTCGGAGCGCTGGTGAATGCAGAGCAGCAGGCCATCGCCGATGAAAAGCGTCGCCAGCTGCGCGAAAGCGCTGCCGCGCGACAACGCATACAGAATGACGAACGAAAACGCTTAGCAGCCCTAGAGTCCGATGCACAGAACTGGCGCCGCGCCCAGGTCATCCGCGACTATATCGACGCCCTTGAGCGCAAGTCGCTATCGGCAACCCACGGCATAGAGCACATGAGCTATTTTCAATGGGCGCGCGCCAAAGCCGATTGGCTAGATCCACTGGAACGAAATGTGACCGATCTACTGGACGAAGATATAAAGATCCCCTATTAGGCAGCACTTTCATGACTGATGAAACGAAAAAAACCGAAGATTTGATACATACATTTGACGAGATAGTCGCGTTGAAAGACGCACAACAGCGCCAAAAACAGGAAGACTTGCGCGAATGGCGCTTGCGCTATGAAGCCTTAGATGAAGAAACGCGAAAAGCGCTCGACGAAAAAATTAAAATCTATTGCGACAGCATTAGCGTGCAATTTGGAAAATCTCGACCGTTTCATCCGCGCAGCCGCTAAGCGTATATGAGTGATTTGTACGCCCTCTCCCATTATTTAACTTCTACCGTAACGCATTTATTTTGCGTAACACTCCAGTGTTACGCAAAATAAATGCGTTACACGAGAACATCGTTTACTCCTCGTAATAAAGTCAGCACCGCTAGAAGTGGCGCCCTTCGACAGCGAAAGCAATGTGCAAAATTTGCATATTGCCTCCTGCCGGTCAGTGTTATGTACAAATGGATAGTGCTCCGCTCCCTCGGTGTCAGGAGAGGTTTCCGTCTAGGAGGCTACTCCTACCGCACATTTTGAGCGACATCGGCCAAATGAGGTCTCGTCGGACGGAACCATCGCTCACTGAAATGAAAAGTGGAACAGGGACTCAGTTTCGCCACTCGGAGCTGATGGCGAACATGACCAACTCAACCAGGCAGCTCAAAGGCACTCCCTAGCCAAACCATTAACGCCAATCCCCACTCAGAAACGCACCCATATTAGGTGCAAACCATGTTCTCGATACCGTTTCTCCCAAGGATCGCGGGCCTGCATGAAACTGCCGCCGCGGGTTAATCGCCCCCACGCACGCCCCCCATAGCCGGTGCCAGCCGCGCAGGCCAAAAAACATCGGCAGCAGTGATTTCGAAAAAAAATTTGCACGCTTTCACTCGGGCAATGAAAGCAAGAAAATCAATTTAACATTATGATATTTATAGTTTTTATTTAACTTGTCAGCCACATAAACATTTTTTGTCAGAACCATTGACACGCCAATAAAAATGTGCGTTTACGAATAAAAAAGCTTTCACTATGATGCCCGAAACTCCCATTTTGGACGCATCCCATGAGACCACCTACCGCCTTCGAGCAGAGCCGAACCCGGACACCAAGCCGCATCCTGAAGAAGGGAAAATACGGCAAGCACATCACCCATTTTCCGTCCTTCAAAAACAAAAAGGTCGTGGTTTGCGAAAGCGAGCTTGAAGCGGATTTCTGTGTCTGGCTCGAATATGAAGATCAGGTGGTGGCCTATGCCCCTCAGCCCGGAACCTTCTCGTTTGCCATGGAAGACCGTGCAGTTCGGTATACCCCCGACTTTGAAATCAGCTATGGCACTGGCGAAATCAGATACGTCGAGATCAAGCCCGATCATATTGTCGAGGACGCCAGCTATCTCCGGAAAATAGGCGAGTTCAGAAAGGTTTGTGAGCAAGCAGGCTACGGATTCGACCTCATCACGGAACGGGAAATTCGCATTCAACCAAAGCTGAGAAATCTCCAAAATCTCTATAACCGAATGCATCTGGTCACGGACACGGAGTTGAACTACGTCCTCGACAGCCTCAGGCAAACATCCATGTCTGGCAGTACCGTGCGCTCACTGTTGGCGCTACCGTATCCACCCTCGATGAAATCAATCGCCAAGGGCGTATTTAATCGGCTGATTTCGGCTGATCTCGACCAGCCATTTACGCTGGAGTCACGCGTTTCATCATCGGCTAACGAGGGCCGCACGCTATGTCTAATGCCATAGTCAATGAACGTTACCGCTTGAATGGCGCGGAATTTGAAGTCGTATCGACCGATTTGAAATACGCTCAATTCAGTGCCGTCATCGGACAACGGCAAGTATCGTTTACCCACTTCCAGGTGAGCGAAATGATAGCGAATGGAAGCTTGGTCAAATCTCAATGCGCACCTATCGACCAGAGCAAAGCTCCAATTCTTTTGAGTATGAGCACGGCTGAAAGAGCGGAGCATGACAGGAAAACTGGATATACCGTAGGCGCGTTGCTAGCGCTTGGCAACCGCCTGCCTCGTGACGCAGCGCAAGCCTATATCAGAGAGCACGCGGAAAAAATTGGGGACTCTTCCCCCCCTAGCTATTCGACATTGTACAACTGGGCAGCAAAATATAGGCAATCCGGCAACAGCCCCTTGGGACTTATAAAGAACAAACACTACCAACTGCCACGTGGAAAAAAACTGGACAACAAAACGATCGAAATTGCAGAAGACATCATTAACCAGCACTATCTGATCAAAGAACGCCCGAGTGGACAACTCGCTTATAACATACTGATAACTCACATCGAAAAAGACAATGAGCATCGCCCTTTAGATGAGCAAATCAAGGCGCCCTCACGTGCGACGTTTTATCGTATGTTGTCCGCAATTGACGCATATAAATTCAACATCATGCGCGAAGGCCGAGCATACGCTGAAAAAATAAATAAATATGGACGTAGCATCCAGAGGCCCCATCATATGTACCAGAGAATAGAAGCAGACACTCAACAAATTGACATTATCGCTGTGGACACGAACGGAAATGTCATCGGCAGGCCCTACCTGACCGCATTTATCGAGTGCAAAAGCAAGATGATTATTGGGTGGGAACTTTCAATGACGCCACCTTGCGCGGCGAAAACAATGAAAGCCCTCAAGATGTCGCTGCGCAGTGATAACCCTATAGCGGAAAAAGGGGAAACATACTACATTGACAATGGATCAGAATTTCTTAATGACTCATTTTTCAATTTCTTCAGTATATATGGCTCGAAGGTATTACCGCTGCCACCTGGGAAGCCCGATCAAAAAAGCTTTATTGAGCGATTTTTCTTAACTTTGAACCTGACAATTATGCATCACGCCAAAGGTACGACTAAATCCAATCCGACAGAACGTAGAGATTATAACTCCGAAAAAAATGCGTGCCTGACCGTAGAGAGCATCAGATTAGTATTCACACGCTGGCTCGACGAGTACTACCATGAAAACTCTCAGAAAGGCTTATCCGTAGCCCCACGAAGTGCTTTTGAGAAGGCCATGATGACGGAGTTGCCGCCCGACACCTACGCAATTGAACAGCTAGATATTACTTGCCGCAAAACCAAAGCAAGAACAATTTCAAACGGCAGGATCACAATGTTCAACCTTCAGTGGTACGGCCCTGGACTAGCAAGATTGAATGACAAAGCCCGAAAGCACAACTGTAAACCTTTGGTGCATTACGACGAGTCTGACCTATCAACCGTGTGGTTATCCATACCGCAAGAACCTGGGGTAATGGTTCGAGCAGATGCTGTAGACCCTGATTATCAAAACAACCTAACGCTTTACGAACACCAACTGGCCTGTGACGCAATTGACAAAGAAGGCCTGACTTTTAGCAAGAAAAAAGCAGCTCGCGCGCTAGCAAATATTTACCTTAGCCTAAGTGAACTAGAATACAAAAAACCTAAAAAGCAAAAACAACAACGACCGATCACTTTGGCAACTCAGGATGATGAAGGTGATGCAAGAGCAGAACTCGAAGACGATGTATACCATACCCAAACAGATTTCAATGTCACCGAGATGAAAAATATAGAAGACTCCGATGATGACTTAGAAACCTTTAAACTAGAGTAATTCATATGACTCCTGCAATTGAAAATAAAATGACAGAGTTTTCCAAACATATTGTTGTTCACTGCTATTATAAAGACGCGTTAGAAAAAATACATAAAAGCATCATAACCACCGCTACTCGCCGTGAGCCTTCATCTGCGCTACTGACGGGACTCTCCGGAGTTGGAAAATCAACAGTCTGCAAATATGTAGTACAACAAATCGGTGGTCGGAAGGAAATAGAGACCGAGTGGGGTATCATTGAAACCGTCCCTGCATTTTATTGCGAACTACCAGCTGGGCCTACACTGAAATCCCTGACTATGGGTATGCTAGCTCAATTAGGGTGCGTACATCTAAATGGCGACGCCACGGCCTTACTTTATCGATTGATCACTCTCCTAAAGACCTGCCAGACCCAGGTCATCCTACTAGACGAGTTTCATCACTTGCTGGGAAAAGGGGCCGAAAAAACGAAAGGTCTCGTTTGCGACTGGGTTAAAACGCTTATGAATCGAACACTGATACCCGTGGTCATAGCGGGTACATCAGAGTGTGAATCAATCGTAGACGAACACCCACAGCTTGCCCGACGGTATCCATTCAGAACAAATCTGCGGCCTCTCGAATACACGTCGCTGGAGAATCAGTCAAATTACTTGAAGGTCCTAAAATCGCTGGGCGCACAAATTAACAAGATCGGCGAGTTCTCGGAGTCTATCTATCTCACCGACCAAGCGTTGGCGGCCAGAATATTTGTTGCCAGTGGCGGCAATATGAATTCGCTTCGACAGTTGCTTCACGAAGCCTTCCGGATTGCGCTAGAAAGAAACACAAGCACATTTTCTGAGAAAGACCTTGCAGCATCCTATGACTCGCAATGCCTGGAGGGAGCCTTAGTAAAATTCAAAAATCCCTTTGCATTGGATAATCAAGAAGTCCGGGGTATCATTTCTAGGAACTCACGATGAATGTCTTGAGCTTTGTACCTCGCGCACGTCCTGAGGAAAGCCCTCGTAGCCTGCTTATCAGAACCGCATACCATAATGGCTTTAAGTCTGTCACCAAAATGATCGCGTCGTTACAGCGCGAGAACAACGCACGACCATTCGATTGGCAGCTGCACCACTCAAGCATGGCCAAACTATTCGAGACACTTGATCCAAAAACAACTACTCCCCTGCCATTTTACCGCAGCACGTCTGAGGTTACGCGCGGCGCGCCGGTGTATATCAACAACATTGCCGTGCCTCTGACGCTGCTTAAGACGAAAAAACATCTAATTTGCCCTGAATGTTTATTAGAAGGCTGGCAGAAATATATTCAGGACTTCGACATTATAGACGCCTGTCCATACCATGACTGTGCCTACATTGATCACTGTCCGTCTTGCGAGCAAGAGATAACATGGACTGACTGCAATGGAGCATTGTGTAAATGCGGTTATGATTTGCGGAATAACCCACAACAGCCTAAGCATTCACAGCTCTCGACTAGCCTTCTTTCTATTTTTAGAAATAAAGATCAAGAGAGCTTCGACTCATTCTTAATCAACCTCCAAGTACTCAGATACTATTACAAAATCAACGACGAAGAAAAGAAACACACAGCTGACCTTGCAGTTAGCATAGCTGACAGTCCTAGCTGCGAAAAAATCACAGCTGCTATTTGTCACTCGATCGATGAGCACGAGCCTGCACCAAACCTATTTTTTATTGCCCCATGGTTACTATCTAGCGATGAAGAGGTCCGACAGATTGCCAACAACTTAATAACTAAGCCGCTCACGCCATCCAAAACACAACAAAAGCGCAATCCTAGAAAAGCACTATGGCTACGCCGAGATGAGCTGGCAACCATTGGAGTAAACCAACTCAAACTACAAACCCTTATACGTTCAGGACTAATAACGAAAGTTAAAATAAAAACAAATACGCCTTTCCAATATCATTCACACAATTGGGCTGCCGTTGAAGCTTGGCTGGGGTCAGCCGGTACTCAAAAAATTGCTACAGGAATCCCATCTCACTTTGACGTAGAGCGCGCTGCTCTGCATCTGGACGTCTATCCTGAGGTTGTCAGGCGAGCAGTCAAGGCTGGATTTATCGCTAATAATTTGAAAACTGGAGCTTTTGGAAAAATGCTTTTGGATGCCAACGAGGTGTCTGCATTTCATAACAGATACATTTTCGTCGGACCACTTGCAAAGCAACTCAACACACCAAACACTACACTGACAGCACGTCTGACAACGGTAGGAATTATGCCAGTCTCGGGTCCAACTGTGGATGGAGCGCTGGTCACAATTTACGAAAGACACGCACTTGAAGAGTCGAGAGTCGCGAGAGCTTTGGAAGCCGAAACCTACTCAAATAAGGCGGGCCGCAGACTACACAAATTGATGCCTAACGACACACATATCAGCTCCACCGAGACCGCAAGAATTTTAAATATCGAAATTCAACGGTTGAAATATCTAGAACGGATGGGCTTTCTTGTGCAAGAGATACCAGCAGAATTTCTATGCGAAAATCGGCGTTTTTTTACTAAAAAATCTGTCCTCTCGACAAAAAACAAATTAGATCGCTGTGTAACAATTGATTCCCTATCCCGTGAGTTTGAGATCCCATCGCTTACCTTCGCACGTCGTTTCATAAAAAGCGGTTACGTGTCCCCCATAGTGATCGGTAAGTGTCAATTAATCTGTGAAAAAGATGCAATTCAGATTCGCAAAAACCTCGAACTGTACTGTAGTTGCGATCAGGCGGACAAATTCCTGAAAGCGCCGATAGGACATGCATCCAATCTAATTTCCACAGGTCGGATCCGGGTCGTTCCAGTTTCCGAATCCAAGATCACTACTGTCCGACTCATCGGCTGGGCTGATATTCAAGCACTAAGCGTAGCTCACTAAGCTTTATCCCGTTTCAGTCTCATACTCCCTCCTTTTCACTCACCCCGGTCTACACTCGGGGAGTTGACACAACCTCATTAAAAAATATAATATCTACTAATAATCAGCAATACAAAACGCAGCTCTATTGCCCCCACTAAATTTGATGCATTTTAATACTGTAGAAAATTCATTTTTAATTGAGAAAAGCATCATACATTTTAGTTTTTATTGAGATGGGGTTTTAAACTTCATGAGACACAACGGTTGTCCTCCAATGAATACGGATAGCCCGTTTCAGCTTTTATTGAGACTCCACGGCTTGAACTGACTGCTGATAGAAGGGGCTGCCGCGAGGCGGCCCTTTTTGTTTTCAAGATGTCGCCCCCTGTAGTCGTTGACGAGCCTTGCGAGGCTACGTCCGGCTGCGCAGCAGTCGTAAAACCTCAAGGCCAGATCAAAAGATCGCGAGCAAGCTCGCCCCTATCAAAAACAAATTAAGTGATTGATTTTAAAGGCTTTTTAGGATCTAGCTTGCTCGCGATCTGTTGATCTTGATCTAAGAGCCCCCCTCTCCCTAGCCCTCTCCCGAAGGAGAGGGAACCAATTGGGGGATGCTGACGATATTCGCTGTCCTGTTTGATGCGCGACAGCGCGGCGTCGAAGACGGGGCGGCCACTCTTATCAAACATAAAATAAGTGATTGATTCCAAAGGCCTTGTAGGAGCGAGCTTGCTCGCGATCTTTTGATCTTTATCTAAGAGCAACCCTCACCCTAGCCCTCTCCCGAAGGAGAGGGAACCGATTGGGGGATGCTGAAGATACTCGGCGGCCTGTTTGCTGCGCGACAGCGCGGCGTCGAAGACGGGGCGGCCACTCCTACAAAAAAGTCGCGCCCCAGCCCTGTAATTGTTGAAGAGCCTTGCGAGGCAACGCCGGCTGCGCAGAATGGTTTATATCGAAGTTTTCGACCGTTGCTTACCGCGCAAACGGGCTTGAATCACGGGTTCTCTGCGACCGCACTGATTCAAAAAATGAGTTTGATCGACCTCGAAAACAACTGTATAAAAACACAGTATATTTTCAAGCACTGACTCAGCCCTGGAGATCTCCCCATGCCCAACTCAGCCATGCGCAACACGTTTGAACGCATCATCATCAACCAATTCACCCCGCTGCACTGTGCGCAAGCCCGGGAACTGCTCGGCTGGAGCCTCGAACAGCTGAGCGACAAGTCAAAGGTCTCGGTGCCGGCCATTCAACGGTTTGAAGCCTCCGAACGGGTGCGCGATGTCACTCTCCTAGCCCTGGCTTACTCCCTTGAAGCCGAAGGCCTGGTGTTTTTCCCGGGCTTTGCGCCAAGTTGGGCCAGTAACTTTCGGGGCACCACCCCAGACCCTATGGGCCGGGAGGACTTCGCCCTGATCGAGTAAACCGCTCGCACCTCAGAGGCTGGCCTGTTTGGCCGGCACTTCGTCGGTGGCTTGCACGCCAAGCCACCAGGCGCGGCCTTTGTGGGGTTGCATCAGGTTAAAGGCTTCCCCCATGGCAGGCGTCGAGATAAGCACATTACGTTCTGCTGCCAACGCCACAATGCGCTCAAACGGTTCGTACCAGGCATGAAAGGCCAAATCAAAGGTGCCGTTGTGAATCGGCAACAACCAACGGCCTTTCAAGTCGATATGGGCTTGCAGGCTGTGTTCAGGCTGCATGTGCACATCGGGCCAGTCAACGTTGTAGGCCCCCGTTTCCATGAGGGTCAGGTCAAAGGGGCCGAACTGCTCACCGATCACTTTAAAACCGTCGAAGTAACCTGAGTCGCCACTGAAGAAAATCCGCACGTCATCAATAATCATGACCCACGACACCCACAGGGTCTCGTTGTGGTCAAACAACCCTCGACCCGAAAAATGCTGGCACGGCGTGGCAACAAATCGAATGCCGTCACGTTGTGTTTCTTGCCACCAATCCAGTTGCTGTACTTTGTTTGCAGGCACACCCCACTTGATCAGCAGGTCGCCCACCCCTAGCGGGGCCAAAAAGTGCTCGGTCTTGGCCGCCAGTTGCAACACGGTTTTCTGGTCAAGGTGATCGTAGTGGTTATGCGACAGGATTACGCCTTGCAACGGTGGCAGTTCATCCAGGGTGATCGGCGGCGCATGAAAACGCTTAGGCCCGGCCCACTGAAACGGCGAAGCACGCTCGGCATACACAGGGTCGGTCAGCCAGAATTTGCCCTTGAGCTTGAGCAACAAGGTGGAGTGCCCCAGCCGGAACACACTGAAGTCAGGCGCTTTATCCAACGCTTCGCGGCTCAACGGGGTGACCGGGATCGCTGCGGCGGGCCGAGTGTTTGAAGGCTTTTGGAACAGCATCTTCCAAAAAATGCCCAAGGTTTTGCCCAGGCTTGCGGCGGGCCTGACACCCTGATTTCGAAACTTCCCTTGATGCTGCTCGGCAGGCTTAAGCTCAGCCTTTGTCGAAGACTCGATTGGCATGCTTCAAAGACTCCAGAAGACAAAGTGCAATTATTACGCTGGTTTTTTGGGCGGTAGAAGGTCAATCGTCATTTTCTAACATCCAGGTGTTAGTTTTAAGGTTATTCCCCTTAAAGCTCAGGCAGAATGCCAGCATCGATGATCGACATTACCTGCACGTTAAACCGACACGTCTGTGTTTAACGAGCGGGGGTGGCATTCCGTGCCTCAACACCTTGCGCAGATACCTATGAACACTCAAAGAGGTAAAGGTCTGTCATTCTCACGGCGCATTTATGTGCCGCGAACCTTTGGCCTGGGGATTGGTTGCCTGTGCGTGATGCCTGTTCTGTACTCTCTGAACATGCCCACCTGGGTCTGGGTGCTATTCCTCGCCTCGGGTTTTGTCTGGCCGCATTTGGCCTACTTGCGCTCTTCCCGCTCGCCATACCCGTATCGTGCTGAACGCCGCAACATATTGATGGATTCTGTGTTGGGCGGCTTTTGGGCTGCCACCCTGCAGTTCAATCCTCTGCCGGCCATCATTATTGTGTCGATGATGACCATGAACAACGTGGCGGTCGGCGGTGCAAAAATGCTGCTTCGCGGGCTCGTGGCGCAATGCGTGGGCATTGTCATCTCATGGCTGATGTTCGGGATTGCCTTCAACCCTGAGACCACATCGATACAACTCTATGCGTGCCTGCCCATACTGGTCCTCTACCCGTTTACCGTGGGCATAATCAGTTATCGAATGGCCACCACCCTGGCCGCGCACAAGCGCGCCTTCAGCGCCCTCAGCCGTACCGACAGCCTGACCGGCCTGCTCAATCACGGCTCCTGGAAAGACCTGCTGCAACTCAGCTTCCATACCTGCAAGCACACTCACGTGGACGCGACGCTGGCGCTGATTGATATCGACCACTTCAAGCGTATCAATGACACCTACGGGCACATTGTCGGCGACAGCGTGCTGCGCCAGTTCAGCATTGCACTCAAGGAAAACCTGCGCGCAGAAGACCTGGCCGGGCGTTATGGCGGCGATGAGTTTTGCGTGATTTTGCCCAACCGCTCGCTGGCGCAGACGCAAGAAATCATGGAGCGTCTGCGCCACCGCTGCTGCGACTTTCGCTACCCCGATGCACCCGAGCTGCGCTTTAGCCTGAGCATCGGTCTGGCCTCATGCCAGGCGGTCTTCACCGACGCCTCGATGTGGCTCAACGAGGCCGACAAAGCGCTGTACATCGCCAAGAACACGGGCCGCAATAAAATCAGCATCGGCTCTGGCGACCTGCTGGCAAACACCGTGCTGGGCGAGCCTTAGCTGAGGCAGCGACGCACCGCTGAAATTTCCGGTACATCTTCGCGCCGCATGTACACCCGCAAGGGTTCTGTGATGTTCAGGCGATCGTCGATATTTTGATCCAGCAACAACTGGATCAACTCGCGCTTGAGGGTCATGGTGTCGGCCCCGACGGCTTGCCAGACAAACTCGCTGGTGGGGGTGATGGCATCGTCGGCAACATCCATCCCGAATGAGTCTTCACTAAAACGTACGATGTACTGCTGCGTCTTGCGATTGAATCCGACAAAACCGTGGAGGTCGTCGGCGGCCTGGCAGATGAGTTGCGAAGTGATGCGCATGGTAAACCTCTCTCTGGAAACGATGGTTTACACACAAGGTGAATGCTCATCCCTCTGACGGGGACGCTAATGACCCAAAGGGTACGTCACACCTTTGGTTTCAGGCAAAGGGCAAAATTAAGGGTGAGTTAAGTTGCCATGGTTACTCTGATCCCACCTAAACAGATCACCCCAGAGGGATTAACCATGAAAGCACTTAACGTCATCTTCGCCGCTACCGCCCTGACCCTGACTGCCGGCCTGGCTCAAGCCGATGTGCGCCCTGACCATATTCCGGGCTTGCTCAAATCGGGCGAAATTGCCGCTTTTGAGAAACTCAACCAGACGGCAATAGACAAACACCCTGGCGCGACCATCCTCGACACCGAGCTGGACCATTCCTACGGCAAGCTGGTGTATGAAGTTGAATTGCGCGACACCAAAGGCGTGAAGTGGGATGTAGACATGGACGCCAAAACAGCCGAAGTCCTGCAAAACAAACAAGACACCTGATTCCCGCTGTCCATCGCCTGTAGGAGCGAGCTTGTCTCGCGATCTTTTGACCTTCTAAAAGATCGCGAGGCAAGCTCGCTCCTACAAGGGTTTTGTGGAGCAAATGCATACAATATTTATACAAATTTGTACCGATATTCCCAGACTGGCTAGAATCATCTTTTTATAACATTCAAGCCGAGATTCTCTTCTATGAGGCCAAGTGCCGCTGCGGATATCGCCACGATTAACCGGATCAGCGCAGTCCCGGCAATCCTTCAAGTCGTTACTGAAATGACCGGCATGCGCTTTGCTGCCGTTGCCCGGGTGACGCCTAACAGTTGGACAGCCTGCGCCGTGCTCGACAACTTGGGGTTTGGCTTGAAACCCGGAGGTGAACTGGATCTGGTCACGACGCTGTGCTTTGAAAGCATGAACTCGCATCTGCCCATTCTCATCGACAAAGCCAGCCAAGACCCGCAGTACCACGACCACCCAACGCCCAGAATCTACCGGTTCGAGAGCTACTTCACGATACCGGTGTACCGCACCGACGGCCGCTTGTTTGGTTCGTTGTGCGCATTGGACCCTGAACCCGCGACGCTTAAAAACACCTCTATCCAGGCCACCATGGAGTCTTTTGCGCGCCTGCTCTCGCTGCAAATTGAAGCCGAAGAAAACCTGGAGCAGGCGCAATCCGAGCTGGCTCTGGCCCGTGAGCACGCAGAGCTGCGCGAGCAGTTTATTGCAGTGCTCGGCCATGACCTGCGCAACCCTTTGTTTGCCATGACGACTGCGGCTGATCGCTTGCTCTGCAAGTACCCGAACCCTCAAACCCACGATCTTGTGCAACACATTAAAACCTGCGGCCTGCGCGCCTCGCAGTTGGTCGAGGATGTCCTGGATTTCGCCCGTGGAAGGCTCGGCAGCGGGATCCCGGTGCTACTGAGCCCGTGCCCGGACCTCACGCAAGTGCTCGAACATGTGATCTCGGAAGTCCGCCATATTTACCCTGACCGGCAGATCAACTCGGCAATCGGCTCGCTAGAAAGCATTGAATGTGACAGCAGCCGCCTGGCTCAGTTGCTTTCCAATCTGCTTGCAAACGCCATCGCCCATGGCTCTGCCACAGGGCCGGTGCACATCACCGGGACGACGCAAAACGCAATGTTTGCCCTAAGCGTGACTAACCAGGGCCAGCCGATTCCAGCTGAAGCGCTGCAGCATTTATTTCAGCCTTACTCGCGCCCTGCCAGCAACACGCCGCAAGCCGGTCTTGGCCTGGGTTTGTACATTGCCAGCCAGATTGCCCTGTCTCACAATGGCCGCTTGAGTGTGATGTCGGACGAACTGCACGGCACCACGTTCACCTTTACCATGCCGCTTTCCCTGCCCCCTGAGGCCTAGCATGACCCGCCTCTGCCCCTACGAAGACCTAAACGCTGAGCAGCGCGAGCAACTGCTCGGCATTGAGGTGCTGCCAGAACAGTTACCGTTCAGTGGTGACATCGCGTGCGCCTTGTACTCATTGCCCGCGCAATGCCAACCGGGGATCAGAGGCTTTGCCCTGTTAATCGATGAACGACCTGTGGCCTTTATGCTGCTCAAGCGGCATCCGCTGTTGGCCCACTGGGCTGACGCCGGCAGCGCCACGCTGCACGCCTTGCAGGTGCACAGACAAGTGCAAGGCCAAGGGCTGGGCAAGACCTGTTTGCGCTTGCTCGCGCAGGACATCCACCACTACTGGCCCGACGTTAGTCAGTTGATGTTGTCGGTGAGCCCCGACAACACGTCAGCCCTGGCTTTTTACTTAAGCCAGGGCTGGTCTGAGCGCGGCGAAGCCTACCGGGGTGAGCGGCGTTTGGTGTTGCCTCTCACGCCCTTGCAGGCAAAGCCTGCGGCTTGACCGCCCCCCGTTGAAACGAGCCTTTGGCAAAGTGCGGAGTTGGCCATAGGAAAAACGCCTAAATAAATCTACTTTTTCAGAAAATTCTCTCGCCAGACATCTAGACAAAAGGCCATTACGCCGTTTATTGTCTCGCCGCAGACCACCGCAGTGGTCAACGTCGCTCGGACGGTTCCGGGCGCTTACGTATCAGAGGCATACATGGCAGACCAAGGTTCGCCGCGCCGCTTTGCGCGCATAGATCGACTCCCCCCTTACGTGTTCAACATCACTGCTGAGCTGAAGATGGCCGCCCGACGTCGTGGCGAAGACATCATCGACTTCAGCATGGGCAACCCTGACGGCCCGACGCCGCCCCATATCGTTGAAAAACTCTGCACTGTCGCACAGCGTGAGGACACTCACGGCTACTCGACTTCGCGTGGCATCCCACGACTGCGCAGGGCTATTTCTCGCTGGTACGCCGATCGCTACAACGTTGAGATCGACCCGGAAAGCGAAGCCATCGTCACCATTGGTTCCAAAGAAGGCCTGGCGCACTTGATGCTCGCCACCCTCGACCAGGGCGACACCGTGCTGGTGCCGAACCCCAGTTATCCGATTCACATCTACGGTGCCGTGATTGCTGGCGCGCAGGTGCGCTCGGTGCCTTTGATTCCGGGCGTGGACTTTTTTGCAGAGCTGGAAAAAGCCATCCGCGGTTCGATCCCGAAACCCAAGATGATGATTCTGGGCTTTCCGTCGAACCCGACGGCGCAGTGCGTCGAACTGGATTTCTTTGAGCGCGTGGTGGCCCTGGCCAAGCAGTATGACGTGCTGGTGGTTCACGACCTGGCCTACGCCGACATCGTCTATGACGGCTGGAAAGCGCCTTCGATCATGCAGGTTCCGGGCGCCAAAGACGTCGCCGTCGAGTTCTTCACCTTGTCCAAAAGCTACAACATGGCGGGCTGGCGCATCGGCTTTATGGTCGGCAACCCGGAACTGGTCAGCGCCCTGGCGCGGATCAAGAGCTACCACGACTACGGCACCTTCACCCCGCTGCAAGTGGCGGCCATTGCCGCACTTGAAGGCGACCAGCAGTGCGTCAAAGACATTGCCGAGCAATACCGCCAGCGTCGTAACGTGTTGGTCAAAGGGCTGCACGAGTTGGGCTGGATGGTCGAAAACCCGAAAGCCTCGATGTACGTCTGGGCCAAGATCCCCAAGGCTTACGCCGAGATGGGCTCGCTGGAGTTTGCCAAGAAACTGCTGGCCGATGCCAAGGTGTGTGTCTCACCGGGCGTAGGCTTTGGTGAGTATGGTGACGACCATGTGCGCTTCGCCCTGATTGAAAACCAGGACCGTATCCGTCAGGCCTTGCGCGGTATCCGCGCGATGTTCCGCGCGGACGGTTTGAGCGCCAGCTGAACAAATACCTGTAGTCGCTGCCGCAGGCTGCGATAAGGGCCGAAGGACCTTCTGCTTTTGAGGGTTGCTACGCAACCCATCGCAGCCTTCGGCAGCGACTACAAGGTTTCACAACGCTTAAACCACCAACGACAACAGCATGATGAAGATCAGGCCGACAACCGAAAGGATGGTTTCCATCGCGGTCCAAGTCTTGAAGGTCTCAACCACGGTCATGTTGAAGTACTGCTTGACCAGCCAGAAACCCGCATCGTTGACGTGCGACAGAATCAACGAGCCTGCGCCCGTTGCCAGCACCAGCAGTTCGCGGTTCACGCCCGGAATCATATCCACCACCGGCAACACAATCCCCGCCCCGGTAATGGTCGCCACGGTTGCCGAACCGGTTGCGATACGAATCACCGCCGCCACCAGCCACGCCAGCAAAATCGGCGAGATATTGGCGTGCACCGCCATATGGCCGATCACATCACCCACGCCGCTGGCCACCAGCATCTGCTTGAAGCCACCGCCCGCGCCAATGATGAACACGATCGCAGCCGTCGGCGCCAGGCTCGCATCGAGCAGTTTGAGCACGCGCTTGGAGTCGATCCCCTGCCGCGCACCAAAGGTGTAGAGCGACAACAGCAACGCCAGCAACAGCGCGCTGATCGGGTGGCCGATCATGTCCATCCAGCCGCGGAAGAAGTTGCCCGTTGGCAATGCCACGTCGGCAAACGTCTTCAGCAACATCAGGAACACCGGCAACAGCACCGTGGCCAGGGTGATGCCAAAGCTCGGCAGGCTGCTGGACTCAGGCTCGCTGGCCAGTTGGTCGACGAGTTCCTGAGACGGGTTGCCCGGTATGTATTTGGAGATGAACGTGCCGTAAATCGGACCGGCAATGATCGCTGTCGGCAGCGCCACGATCAGACCGTACAGGATGGTTTTACCGATATCCGCCCCGAACACGCCAATCGCCAGCAACGGGCCAGGGTGCGGCGGAACCAGACCGTGCACCGCCGACAAACCGGCCAGCAACGGAATACCGATCTTGATCAGCGACACGCCGGTACGCCGCGCCACGATAAAGACCAGCGGAATCAGCAAGACAAAACCGATCTCGAAAAACAGCGGAATGCCGACCAGGAACGCGGCAAACATCATCGCCCACTGCACCCGCTCCTTGCCAAAGGCACGGATCAAGGTGCGGGCAATCTGATCGGCGCCGCCCGAGTCAGCCATCATTTTGCCGAGCATCGTGCCCAGCGCCAAAATGATCCCGACAAAGCCCAGTACGCCACCAAAACCTTCCTGGAACGACTTGAGGATCTGGTCGGTTGGCATACCGGTGGTCAGGCCCAAAAAGGCCGACGCGATAATCAGGGCAATAAAGGGATGTATTTTGAACCGAGTGATCAGCACGATCAGCCCGATGATCGTCACCACTGCATCAAGCAGCAGAAAGGTGTGTTGGGACATGCCTAGCATGGGGCGTCTCCTGCCTTGTTTTTGTTATCAACGACGAATGAACAGCCCGGGGTCAAACAGACAGCGCTGTCTTTTTGAAACAAAATCATGACGTTGCCAGTAAAGAATGTTCACGCCACCACTCATGAGAAGCGAGCGCCAACTGGTCAATGTTCAGGGCCGCCGCATTCAGCGTCAGCACCAAGGGTTCCTTGCTCGGCGATTCGAGCGCCGCAAACTGGCTGTCGATGAGCGTCTTGGGCATAAAGTGCCCCGGGCGATGCGCAACACGGTCAGCGGCCACTTGCGGCGTCAGTTCCAAAAATACGAAACCCAGGCCATCAACGGCGGCACGCAAACGCTCGCGGTAACGCAGTTTAAGCGCCGAACAGGTCAGCACCGGGCGCTGGCCACGGGCAATCGCCGTGCGCAGTTCATCGCACAAGCTGTCCAGCCAACCAGAACGGTCTTCATCGGTCAGGGGAATGCCGGCGCTCATTTTTTCAATGTTGGCCGCCGGGTGAAAGGCATCGCCTTCAATCGGCGTTGCACCATTAAGATGGCACAACGCCTGGCTCACACTGGATTTGCCGCAGCCGGCAACACCCATGATGACCAGGGCAGTGATAGGTTGGTTCATGAAACACCTCAGTCCGTAGACAGCGCTGTCTTAGTCAAAGCGTTCACTAGCTGAAAGCAAAGCACAAAGACCAGGCTACCGACGTCTATTTCTCATTTTTATGGGGAGACGCCGTGACGCTCTCGACATACAAAGATCTTGAATAATCCCACAGACAATTAGGCAATTGCCGACAGACAAGGACAGCGCTACCTTAGTGACTTGTTTTTTGTTTGGCAAGCCGCCCTGATGACCTCCTCTAAAAACGATAAAAACCCCCGTACCACGGGCCGCCCGACCCTTAATGAAGTCGCCCGACTGGCGGGTGTCAGCCCGATTACCGCCTCCCGCGCCTTGCGCGGTATCAGCAGCGTGGCCACAGAGCTGGCCGAAAAAGTACGCCAGGCTGCCGACGAACTGAACTACGTGGTCAACCCTGCCGCTCGGGCACTGGCCTCGGCGCAAAGCCACTCGGTAGTGGTGCTGGTGCCCTCGTTATCCAACTTGCTGTTTATCGACACCCTCGAAGCCATCCACGAGGTCTTGCGCCCCAAAGGTTTTGAAGTGCTGATCGGTAACTATCACTACTCCCGCGAGGAAGAAGAAAACCTGCTGCGCAACTACATGGCGTACCAGCCGCGCGGCCTGTTGCTGACCGGCTTTGACCGCACTGAAAGCTCACGGCGCATGCTTGAAGCGAGTAATACACCTTGTGTGTACATGATGGAACTGGATGCCGGTGCTGGCCTTAATTGCGTTGGGTTCTCGCAGTTAAAAGCCGGTGAAACAGCAGCCCAGCACTTGATCTCACGCGGGCGTCGACACCTTGCCTACATCGGCGCACAACTCGACCAACGCACGCTCTTGCGCGGCGAAGGTTATCGCCGCGCCTTGCAGGAGGCCGGGCTGTACAACCCGGACCTGGAGGTGCTGACACCACGCCCTTCTTCCGTGGGCCTGGGCGGCGAGCTGTTCTTACAGCTGCTGGCCACTCACCCTCACGTGGACGCGATCTTTTTTGGTAACGACGACCTTGCCCACGGCGCCTTGCTCGAAGCCGCCCGCATCGGGATTAAAATCCCGGAGCAAATTTCCATTCTGGGCTTCAACGACCTGCCTTCTTCCGAGTTTATGGTCCCGCGCCTGAGCAGCATTCGTACGCCACGAGAAGCCATTGGCCGTCGCGCCGCAGAGCAGATGCTCACATTGATGGCGGGCAACAAGGTGCAACAGCCGGTGCAAGACATGGGCTTTGAGTTGATGCTGCGCGAAAGCACCTGAGTTCGCCGCCGAGCGGCAAGAATTGTCCGCTCGCGCTGCCCCCTCCACCCTCGCCCAGCCTGCGGCCCTTTAAAAATGGGTGATTGCGACTGGGCACGGTTATTGCCCTGCTAATAGTCATCACCTTTTAGAGGGGCACATTCATGTTGATCAACACGCAGCATACGTCTGCAATTCAAAAGACCCAGCGCACCGACCTCGACCCGGCGAACGCTGCCGCCAGCGCGTTGTACAGCGCGGCCCAGCAGAATGCTCAGCCACTGACCAACCTCCAGGCAACCCCGGCATCCGTGGCCGGGAATGCGCAAGCGGATAACGTCAACGCGGCTTTCGCCAAAACCCGCGTCATGCTGCAGGCCAGTGCTTCAAGCACCGGCACGGCGACCAAGACCTCGGCCACCGACGAGTTCAAGGACTACATGAGCAAGTCACCGGCGCAACGGATTCGCGAGCAATTGCTCAAGGAAATGGGCCTGACGGAAGACGATTTTAAAGCCATGCCGCCCGAGAAGCAGCAAGCGATTACAGACCAGATCACCGCGCTCATGCAGCAAAAAGAAGCGATCAAACAGGCTGCCGCCCAGCAGCAGGTTGCTGAGAAGCAGGTGTAATCGAGTAGTAGCGTGAACGCGAAACCTGTAGGAGCCGAGCTTGCTCGCGATCTTTTGATCTTGCTCTGCAACCCGGCACTGCGCCGGGTTGGCCGCCAAACTCAGCCTTCGTGACTCGTCAGCGACCACAGGTTTTTTGCAGACTTAACTGATCTGCAACGTCGAATTGAACTGGCTGATGGCGTCGACCACATGCCGGGAGCCCTGCTGGATCTCCAGAATCGCCTCCCCCGCCTCATTGGCCAGTGAAACCCCCAGCCCGGTTCGGCTCAAGCTCGATTGCATGCTGTTTACCGCGCTCAACGACAGGTCATGGTTTTTACGCACCACCTCGACAATTTCAATGGTTGCCGCACTGGTGCGCGCCGCCAGGCTCCTGACCTCGTCAGCCACCACCGCAAACCCACGCCCGTGCTCTCCGGCCCTGGCCGCTTCAATGGCCGCATTGAGTGCCAGCAGGTTGGTTTGATCGGCAATGCCGCGAATGGTCTGGACGATTTTGCCGATGATTTCCGACTGCTTGCTGACCGCATCGATACTGCTCGCGGCCTCGTTGAGGTCTTTGGAAATGGCCTCGATGGTTTGCACCGTTTGCTGAACCACTTGCGAACCTTTCTGCGCGCACGCGTCGTTTTGCACTGACGTCGCGTGGGCCGATTCAGCGGCGGTTTGCAGGTTGCTGACTTGTGCGGTGATGTCGCTGGCAAACTTCACCACTTTATACAGGCGGCCTTTGGCATCGAATATCGGGTTGTAGGAAGCCTCCAGAAAAACCGTGTGGCCATATTTATCGACTCGTTCGAAACGTCTGGAATGGTATTCACCGCGATTAAGCGACTCCCAAAAGGCTTTGTACTCGGCGGACTCGGCTTCGCTGCGGCGGCAGAACATGCTGTGGTGCTGGCCTACGATCTCTTGCAACGAATAATGCACAGTGTTGAGAAAGTTCTGATTGGCATTGATAACCCGGCCATCAGGGGAAAACTCAATCATGGCCATGGAGCGGCTTAAGGCGTTCACGATGCTCTGGTTTTCGTGTTCTTTATTGACCCGGTCGGTGATGTCGGCCGCCACTTTCATCACACTGAGCACCTGCCCGCTGGCATCGGTGATCGGCATGTAGCTGGCCTCTAGCCAGATTTCACGCCCTGCTTTGTCGAGCCGGGTGAACGTCCCGCTCAGCGGTGCACCACTGGCCAGGGTCTTCCAGAATTGCGCGTATTCAATGCCGCGCTGGTAAGCGTCTTCGCAAAAAATCCGGTGATGCTTGCCGCGAATCTCGTCGACGGTATAACCCATCACCCGGCAAAAATTGTCATTGGCCTCAAGAATGATCCCTTCAGGGGTGAACTCGATGATGGCCATTGAACGACTGACGGCCAATGCCTTGGCCTTCATGTCCTCCAAAGAACAACTTAAGCGCTGATTCTCGAGCAGGTCGGCTTTACGACGCGAATTAAACATGACTCAACCCCTGATGATGCTTTCTTGTGATGATGTGTAATTTTCAAGGCACAACAAAACCTCAGCCCATGTAACGCTTGCTGTTTGCATTACAACGAATCAGGGGAAAAGCCACTTCATATTCGGGCCCCTATGGTCCCAAGCATAGACAGGCCTAAACAGGGTGCAAGCAAATTGCCAGCAAGGGGCGACGAAACGCACAGCACGGGCTGCACGCATCTGCTCGATTCAGTTAGCTGGCTAACTTATGTTTAAAGGTGAATATTCAAAAAAGCTCGCAAAGTGCACTTTCCAATGACCAATAAACACTCAAACGAATACAAATCGAGAGACTTAAATGATTCAGCGCTGTGTATATACTGCGCGATTATTTTTAACGCCCGTGGACGACATGACCGCCATTGTTTACGCCCCGCTCGAAGCGCCATTGTGGCCATTAATGAACAAGTTTTACCGCGCGCATCAGTCGTCGATGAAGGCCAGTAAAGACGCACAACTGTGGGTTGCACGTCAGCAAGACATCATTGGCGGGTTGTGCCTGCGCTCAATGGCTCATGGTTATTGGCTGACCGGGTTATTTGTTGCGCCCGCGCTGCGTGGGCAAGGGGTTGCCGGGGCATTGGTGAAGGCGTCGGTGGCCGCCTGCGAGGGGCCGGTGTGGCTGTTCTGCGACCCCGAGTTGCAAGGCTTTTATGAAGGGCTGGGGTTTAGCGTAGAAGTCGACTTGCCCTATGTGTTGCATGAGCGGCTGGTTCGCTATCAACGCAATAAAGCGATGATAGCGATGGGCCTTGAGCCTACTCTTGCGTGCCCGGCGCCAGCTCCGGGAACAACACCTCAATAAAGCCGAACTTGCTGAAGTCCTTGATGCGTGACGGGTACAGACGGCCGATCAGGTGATCACACTCGTGCTGCACCACGCGCGCATGAAAGCCATCAGCAACGCGTACGACGGGATCACCCTTGGGGTCAAAACCTTCGTAACGGATCTTCTCGAAGCGCTCGACCACACCGCGCAGCCCTGGCACTGACAAGCAGCCTTCCCAGTCTTCTTCAACCGCAGGGCTCAAGGGCGTGATCAGCGGGTTGATCAAGATGGTTTGCGGCACGGGTTCGGCGTCCGGGTAACGTTCACTGTGTTCGAAGCCAAAGATCACCAGTTGCAAATCAACGCCAATTTGCGGAGCCGCCAGCCCTACGCCCCCGGCGTGCTCCATGGTCTGCAACATGTCGTCGATCAACTGCCACAGCTCTGGCGTATCAAACATCTCGGGAGGCACTGGCTTGGCAACTCGCAGCAGGCGCTCATCACCCATTTTCAAAATTTCACGAATCATAATCAGGCTTCATCTGAAGTGGATTTAAGGGAGTGGTCGCGCCCAAGCCCGGACACATGCGGTGTGTCGTCGGACTCTTCGAAGGTTTTCTCACCCGGATCTTTGCCTTCAGCTGACATGTGCTCGATAACAGCGTTCATTTCAGCCCCCAACAACAATACGGCTGACGAAATATAGAAATACAGCAACAGCACAATGATCGCCCCGATGCTGCCATACATCGCGTTGTAATCGGCGAAGGTTTTCACATAAAACGCAAAACCCAACGACGCAGCGATCCACACCACCACGGCCAACACCGAGCCTGGCGTAATAAAACGAAACTTCTGCTCAACGTCAGGCATCACGTAATAAATGACCGCCACCGCCACCATCATCAGCAGGATGATCACCGGCCAGCGCAGGATGGTCCACAACGTGACCACGAACTCCTCAAGCCCCACCTGCCCCGCCAGCCAGCCCATCACTTGCGGCCCAAGCACCATCAACGCGGCAGCAGCCAGGAGCATCCCGGCAATGCCGATAGTGTAGAAAATCGACAGCGGAAAACGCTTCCAGATTGGCCGCCCTTCCACCACATCGTAGGCGGCGTTCATGGCACTCATCATCAAGCGCACGCCCGCCGAAGCGGTCCACAGCGCGACGACAATACCGAAAGACAGCAAGCCACCCTTCGATTGCTCCAACTGGTCAATCACCGGGTTTACCTGCTCCAGCGCTTGTGGCGGCAGGACCAGTTCGGACTGCAAACGCAGCCAGCTGAAAAAGTCGGGTAAATGCAAAAAGCCGATCAGTGCAATCAGAAACAGGATGAACGGGAACAGCGAGAAGAGCATTTGATAGGCCAAAGCCGAAGCATAGGTCGACATTTCATCGTCGATAAATTCTTTGACCGTACGCACCAACACTTTGCCTAACGGCAGGCCATTCAAGACCGGAAAAATCATAGCGTCTCCTTTCGCCGCTTATAAATTGAGTTCGACACACCCTCTGCAACGGGTTCAGTACGGGGGTTTTACCTCAAAAGTAGTTCAAATGGCGACTTTGGAAATACTTAACCGCAAAACCCATAAAAACGGCCACCTCAAGGATGGCCGTTTTCAGGGCAAGTGACGAAGTACCCGATTACGCTTTATCGACGGTGTTCTTCACTGCATCTTTGGCTTTACCGACAGTCTGCTGCGCTTCGCCCTTCAGTTCCTGGGCTTTGCCTTCTGCGCGCAGCTTGTCGTTGTCGGTGGCTTTACCCACCGCTTGTTTGACATTGCCTACTGCTTCGTTCGCCATGCCTTTGATCTTATCGCCAGTGCTGCTCATGGGATTTCTCCTAGTGAAAGTTCGGATGTCATTCTCGACATCTAGGTTGACCCGCAGACGTCGAGCAGAGTTTCATTTATTTTCTGTGGCTCATTTCGTCGCGCAGCGCAGGTTGAGCTTTATGTTTGCCCGCTAACCCCTGAGAATGCGCAACGTATTCAGGCTATGGCGCTGAAGATCCGCAATTGTAGGAAGGTTATGAAACTCGATAAAAAGCAGGCCATCGCCCGCAGAAACCAGGAACTTGGCGGCGCGGTGCTGGGCATCAACAACTGCCATCTCGCTACGCTGAACACCAACAAGAACATTTGGTGGTTCGATATTCCTTTGGCCCGCCTGGCCATTGGTCAATACGAATGGGTGCACCTGCTGTTGCACACCCCGAGCACCGATGAGTTGCTGCATTTGAAGGTCACTACCGCTTTCCTGCGTGAAAAACGCGAAGGCATGGTGGTCCGCGCGACGCACAAACGCACGCCGACCATGAGCCTTGAACTGAGCGCAGACAAAGACTCCTTCCTGCAGGACGTGCGTCCGACAGGCACCGGCGTCAATTTCGCGCAGTTCCTGCAGAAGTAATTGAGTTCACCCCTCTGTAGGAGCGAGCTTGTCTCGCGATCTGTTTAAAAGATCAAAAGATCGCGAGACAAGCTCGCTCCTACAGAGGGTGTGTAGCCGCTGCAAAAACAACAAAGCCCCGCAATGCGGGGCTTTGTTGTGTCTGGGCGAGGTTACTTTTTGAGGCCCAGTTTTTTCAGCTCTTCATCGCGCAATTCGCGACGCAAGATTTTGCCCACGTTGGTCGTTGGCAGGCTCTCACGGAACTCGATGATCTTGGGTGCTTTGTAAGCCGTCAGGTTGGCCCGCATGTGCGCCATGACCTGTTCTTTGGTCAGGGTCATGCCCGGCTTGACCACGATGAAGACCTTGATCAGTTCACCGGTTTTTTCATCCGGAATACCAATCGCCGCCGACTGCAAAACACCTGGCAACGAGGCCATGACGTCTTCCAGCTCGTTCGGGTACACGTTGAAGCCCGACACCAGGATCATGTCTTTTTTGCGGTCAACGATGCGCATATAGCCATCCGGCTGAATCACCGCAATGTCACCGGACTTCAACCAGCCATCGCTGTCCATGATTTCGGCGGTGGCGTCAGGGCGCTCCCAGTAGCCTTTCATGACCTGCGGGCCTTTGATGCACAGCTCGCCAATTTCACCCAACGGCAACTCTTCGCCCGCATCGTTGATGACTTTGCACAAGGTAGAAGGCATCGGGATCCCGATGGTGCCCACCTGGATGTTCTGGATCGGGTTGACCGACGCCACCGGGCTGGTTTCGGTCATGCCGTAGCCTTCGCAGATAGGCGAACCGGTCACGGTCTTCCAGCGCTCAGCCACTGACAATTGCAACGCCATACCGCCCGACAAGGTGACCTTGAGGTGCGAAAAGTCCAGCTTGCGGAAAGCCTCGCTGTTACACAGAGCAATAAACAAGGTGTTGAGCCCGACAAAGCCGGAGAACTTCCACTTCGACAGCTCTTTAACCATCGCCGGCAGATCGCGCGGGTTGCTGATCAGGATGTTGTGGTTGCCCAGCAACATCATCGCCATGCAATGGAAGGTAAACGCGTAGATGTGGTACAGCGGCAACGGGGTGATGAGGATCTCGCTGCCTTCATTGAGGTTGGAGCCCATCAGCGCTTTGCACTGCAACATGTTGGCGATCAGGTTGCGGTGGGACAGCATCGCGCCCTTGGCCACGCCGGTGGTACCGCCGGTGTATTGAAGCACCGCGACATCACTGCTGATCGGGTTGGCTTCCTTGACGGGCTGGCCATGACCTTTGCTGAGGATGTCGTTGAACTTGATGGCGTTCGGCAAGTGGTACGCCGGGACCATTTTTTTCACGTACTTGATGACGCTGTTGATCAGCACACGCTTGAACGGCGACAGCATGTCGGCCACTTCGGTGACGATCACATACTTGACCGAGGTCTGCGGCACGACCTTTTCGGCCAGGTGCGCCATGTTGGCCAGGCACACCAACGCCTTGGCGCCGGAGTCATTGAACTGGTGTTCCATTTCCCGCGCGGTGTACAGCGGGTTGGTGTTGACCACGATCAAACCGGCGCGGATGGCTCCGAACACAGCAATCGGGTATTGCAACAGGTTGGGCAGTTGTACGGCGATACGGTCGCCAGGTTGCAAGTCGGTGTGCTGTTGCAACCAGGCAGCAAAGGCGCCTGACAGCTCGTAAAGCTCACCGTAGGTGATGGTTTTGCCGAGGTTAGTGAAGGCCGGCTTATCGGCGAAACGTTGGCAAGATTGGCGCAATACCGTCTGAATATTTGGGTATTCGTCAGGATTGATTTCAGCAGCAATCCCAGCTGGGTACTTATCCTTCCAAAAGTCTTCAATCATGGAAGCCCACTCCTCAGCGTCGCGAATTCTTCACCGCATTTGATGCGGTTATTATTTGTTTGATTTTTGTAATGGTAATTCTGGCTTTTTTACTTACCGAGAAGTCACAAAGCGCGCCGAGAGTAGCAGCTTTGCCAGAGGCCGCCTAGAGCCAAAAAAGGCCCTTAGCGTCACTTTTCTGACTGTCCTACAATCCTAAGTCACCATTAGAGCCATAACTCTATTTTTGTCAAAACCCGTCTAAACAAGGGCTTACAGCGCCATCAACGGCCTTTTCAAGACGCGACCCGGTTGATTTAAGGCTCAATAAAAAAGCCCGCGTGCCAAAGGCACACGGGCATTTGTCGCCTGACTGAACGAATCAGACGGTATCTCGTAACTCGCGGCGCAGGATCTTGCCCACCGGCGTCATGGGCAATGAATCCCGAACCACAATCTGCTTGGGCACTTTGTAGCCGGTGAAATTGTCTTTGCAGTACGCCTTGAGCTCTTCAACACTCACCCCGCCGGCACGCGGCACCACGAACAATTTGACGGCTTCGCCTGTCCGTTCGTCGGGTACTCCGATAACGGCACAGTTCGCCACCTTTGGGTGAGCCATCACGATGTCTTCGATTTCGTTGGGGTACACATTGAAACCCGAGACGATGATCAGGTCTTTTTTACGGTCAACGATGCGCACATACCCATCGGGATCAATCACCGCGATATCGCCGGTTTTGAACCAGCCCTCGGCATCCAGCACCTCGGCCGTGGCCTCGGGGTTTTTCCAGTAGCCTTTCATGACCTGCGGGCCTTTGACACACAGTTCGCCGCGCTCCCCCAGCCCCAATTCAGCCCCGTCATCGCTGATGACTTTCATGAGCGTGCCCGGCACCGGCATGCCCACTGTGCCCAGCCGGGCAAACCCGCCGTAAGGGTTGGCACTGGCAACCGGCGACGTTTCGGTCAGGCCGTAGCCCTCGACGATGCGGCAACCGGTGAGTTTTTCCCAACGCTCAGCGGTGGCCTTGACCAGCGCCGTGCCGCCCGAGTTGGTGAGTTTGAGTGAGGAGAAATCCAGGGTCTTAAATTCCGGGTGATCCATGAGTGCCACAAACAGAGTGTTCAGGCCCAAAAATGCAGTGAACCGCCAGTTTTTAAGCTCCTTGATAAAGCCTGCGATGTCACGCGGGTTGGTGATCAGGATGTTGTGGTTGCCGGTCACCATCATGCACATGCAATTCGCGGTGAACGCATAGATATGGTAGAGCGGCAACGGCGCCACCATGATTTCCTGGCCTTCCTTGAGCAGCGGCAAACCATCTTCGGCATGCTGGGACAAGCAACCACGAATCTGCTGCATGTTGGCTACCAGATTGCCATGGGTGAGCATGGCGCCTTTGGGCAAACCCGTGGTGCCGCCGGTGTATTGCAGCACAGCTATGTCGTCCAGCCTGACTTGCAGCGACCGCAACGGATGCCCTGCTCCCTGCTGCAACACCTGCTTAAAAGGGATGGCCTGCGGCAACCGGTAGGACGGCACGAGCTTTTTAACCTTGTCGACCACCAGGTTAGTGACCCAGCCTTTGACGGTGGGCATCAGGTCGCCCATTTTTGCTTCGATCAGGTATTCGATTTCGGTGTCCTCGAGCACCTCCTGCACGCGCTTGCCAAACATGTTCAGGTAGACCAATGCACGTATGCCCGCACTCTTGAACTGATGGCGCATTTCACGCGAGGTGTACAACGGGTTAGTGTTGACCACCACCAGGCCCGCACGCAATGCACCAAACACCGCAATCGGGTACTGCAGGATATTGGGCATTTGTACCGCGATGCGATCACCGGGCACCAGGTTGGTGTGCTGCTGCAAATAACCGGCAAACGCCGCGCTATGACGATCAAGCTCGGCATAGGTCAGGGTGACCCCGAGGTTACTGAAGGCAGGCCGGTCTGCAAATTTTTTGCAGGAGCGCTCAAAGACATCCACCACTGAGGTGAAGGCAGTCATATCAATGTCCAGCGGTACGCCTGCGGGACGTTTGTCGTTCCAGAAATCAGGATGCATTGTTTTTATCCTCTTACCTGAGCATGTCTGGCTGCATC
Source organism: Pseudomonas helleri (assembly GCF_045830615.1). NCBI lineage: Bacteria > Pseudomonadati > Pseudomonadota > Gammaproteobacteria > Pseudomonadales > Pseudomonadaceae > Pseudomonas > Pseudomonas helleri. The sequence continues at coordinate 4,225,671 of NZ_CP174501.1, forward strand.
GTGGTGCAGTAAAAGCACAGCATCCGGACGTTAACAGTTATCAAGTAGTAGGCAAATAAGGCGATCTTCGCCATTTACATCTTGAATCTTATTACTGTGATTTCGCCTGTGGTGCCGTTAATGCGCTATACAGTGCTACGACACCGTGTAAAGGAACTGCCATGAACCCACACACCTTTTGGCTGGAGACGAATGACCGCACAGGGCTTTTCGTGCACCAGTGGCTGCCTGAAGGTAAGCCCAAGGCGATTGTCTTGCTGGCCCATGGCATGGCCGAGCACAGTGGGCGCTATTCACGTTTGGGCCAGGCCTTGAGTGAGGCCGGTTTTGGGCTGTATGCCCACGACCAGCGCGGGCATGGCAAGACGGCAGAACGCGGCACGCTGGGCTATTACGCCGATGAAGACGGCTGGTGCGCCGTAGTCAGCGATGTGGCGACCCTTAACCGCCACATTGGCCAGATTCACCCCGGCACACCCGTGTTTATTCTCGGTCACAGCATGGGCAGCTACATCGCCCAGGCGTACTTGCTGCATCACAGTGCCAGCGTACAGGGTGCGATTCTCAGCGCTTCGAATTTTCAGCCGGTGGCGCTGTATCGCAGCGCCAGCCTGATTGCCCGTTTCGAACGCTGGCGCCAGGGGCCTAAAGGTCGCAGCGCGCTGATCGAGTGGCTGTCGTTCGGCTCATTCAATAAAGCCTTCAAGCCCAATCGCACACGTTATGACTGGCTGAGCCGCGATCCGGTCGAGGTCGACGCCTACGCCAATGACCCGTTGTGCGGTTTTAGGTGCACCAATCAGTTGTGGGTCGACCTGCTCGGTGGCTTGCAGCAAATCAGCAAAGCGTCCAATCTCGTCCAGATTGACTCTTCACTTCCGGTTTTGGTTATCGGCGGCACCTGTGACCCGGTCAATGAAGGCAAGCGTCTGGTAGATCTGAGCGACGCTTTGCGCAAAGCGGGTATTCAACAGGTGCAACTCAACCTGTACCCCCACGCGCGTCATGAGCTATTTAATGAAACCAACCGCGACGATGTGACGGCTGATGTCATCGCATGGCTGAATCAGGCGCTAAGCTGTTCACGCCCGCCGCGCAGCGAATAATCGAACCACCCATTTTAGAAAAAGACTTTAAAATCAAAACTTTGAAACTAAACACCCGTCACAGGACATGCGCTAGATGACCCAGGTTACCAACACCCCGTACGAAGCCCTCGAAGTCGGCCAGACTGCCAGCTACAGCAAAACCGTCGAAGAGCGTGATATTCAGCTTTTTGCGGCCATGTCTGGTGACCACAACCCGGTGCACCTCGACCCTGAATTTGCCGCAGCCACCATGTTCAAAGAGCGCATTGCCCACGGCATGTTCAGTGGTGCACTGATCAGCGCTGCCGTAGCGTGCGAGCTGCCTGGCCCGGGCACTATTTATGTTGGCCAGCAAATGAGTTTTCAGAAGCCGGTCAAAATCGGCGACACCCTGACCGTGCGTCTGGAGATTCTGGAAAAGCTGCCAAAGTTTCGCGTGCGCATTGCCACTCGTGTATTCAACCAACGCGAAGAAATCGTGGTCGACGGCGAAGCCGAGATCATTGCGCCACGCAAGCAACAAACCGTGAACCTGCCGGTGTTGCCAGCCATCAGCATTGGCTAACCCATAAAAAAACGCCGGCTAGCCGGCGTTTTTTTATTACATCACGTACTTACGCACGGGCACGCGCCTGGTTACGCAGTGCTTTAACCTGGTCGTGGTTGCGCTGTACGTTCAAGTACTGGCGCTCAACCACATCACGGATGCCGACCAGATTGTGCTTGGAGATTTTCTCCAGCGCTTCTTTATAAGCTTTCAGCGCATGGTCTTCACCGCGCTCGGCTTCGTTGAGCACAGCCTCTTCACCTTTGCCGGTAAAGATCGACTTAACGTCGACCCAACGACGGTGCAGGTCACCGGCTACGCTGGTGCTGGTTTCCGGGTCACCGCCAAGCTTGCGCACTTCGGCCTGAAGCTCAGCTGCGGCCGTGCCGCAATCTGCAGAACGCTTTACAAACAGCGCTTTGAGCTCAGGGTTCTTGATATCTTCGGCGCAGGTCTTGAAGCCTTCCTGGCCATCTTTGCTGGTTTCGATCAGGTCGTTCAGGACAGAGATGGCTTCTTTATTAAGGTCAGTCATTTTTCAATTCCTTGCTGAGTTGAGGATCGTGCAATAGAGATTGCAGTCCTCGTGCCAGCTTTTTAATAAAAATAAAACCTTATAAATCAATAAGTTATCTAATTATAGAAAATCAGCTTCCGGCTGTTTTGCATGATCTGTCAATTGGCCTGCATGCAAAATGCCTGTATTTTCCACCCTGTTGCTGCACGCACTGAAGGCCCAGGAATGAACCCCGAAAAACTCGAACTGCTGATTACCCACGAAATGCCCTTCGGCAAATACAAAGGCCGAATCATCGCCGACCTGCCGGGGCAGTACCTGAACTGGTTTGCCCGCGAAGGCTTCCCCAAAGGTGAGCTGGGTGGTTTATTGGCGTTGATGCAAGAGATCGATCACAACGGCCTCTCGGACCTGCTGGACCCGTTGCGGGCCAAACATGGCAAGCCCAAGCCACGGCATTAACGCCACAAATCCTGTAGGAGCGAGCTTGCCTCGCGATCTTTTGATCTTGATCCGAAAGGCTATAAGTCCCCAATCGACAGGCAAAAAAAAGGTGCGCCGACCAAGCGCACCAAAAACCGTAGAACACACAACAATTCGTTACAAGGTCATCAATCCAGCAGTGCCAGTGCTTCGGCGGTGCATTCTTGAATGCGCGCCCAATCACCGTTTTTGATCCACTCGCTGTCGAGCATCCAGCTACCGCCCACGCACATGACATTTTTCAACGCCATGTAGTTGCGGATGTTCGCCGGGCCTACGCCGCCGGTCGGGCAGAATTTCACTTCGCCAAACGGACCGCCCAGCGCCTTGATGGCGGCGACGCCACCACTGACTTCAGCCGGGAACAGCTTGAATCGGCGATAACCCAAGCCATAGCCTTCCATGATGCCGGAAGCGTTGCTGATGCCCGGCAGCAGCGGGATATCGCTGGCCACGCTTGCTTCGAGCAGATCACGGGTAATGCCCGGCGTGACGATAAATTGCGAACCGGCTTCTTCGGCAGCCGCCAGCATGTGGCGATCCAGAATGGTGCCAGCACCGGTCACCAGCTCAGGGCGCTGATCACGCAGTACGCGGATGGCTTCCAGGCCGAACTCTGAACGCAAGGTGACTTCCAGGGCTGTCAGGCCACCTGCCGCCAGCGCATCGGCCAACGGCAAAATGTCCTGCTTACGCGCAATGGTAATCACCGGCAAAATGCGCGCCTTGGCGCACAAATCGTCGATCAGGGCGACTTTTTGCGCCATCGAGACGTTGGCAATGCGTGTTGTCATGGCAGCTGATCCTTGGCTCATGGGCACCAGTAAATCTCTAACGTAGGTTGCAGAAAGGCACGAATCGGCAAGGCGGCAATGTCGGTGCCTCCCAGCGCATCGTTGAGGGTGTTCAATTTGCCCTGCCCGCTAATCGACAGGACCTTGTTTTTTGCGCTCGCCAACAGACTGCGGCTCATGCTCAAACGCTGATGCGGCACAGTCGGCGCCAGCATCGGCCAGCAGCGACGGGGGTTGTCCAGCGTCAACGCTTCGGCCAGGTTCGGGCTGTTCGGGAACAACGACGCGGTATGCCCGTCATCGCCCATGCCCAGAATCAGCACGTCAATCGGCGGCAGCTCGGCCAAGGCTCGATCGGCCTGTTCTGCGGCGTCTTCAAGATTGGCAGCAACGTTGTACAAGCCCACAAAGCGCGCTTTGGCAGCCGGGCCCTGAAGCAAATGTTTTTTCAGCAAACCGGCATTGCTGTCGGCGTGCTCTACCGGCACCCAGCGCTCGTCAGCCAGGCTGACGACCACTTTCGACCAGTCGAGCGGTTGTTTGATCAAGCTCTGGAAAAACGCCACCGGGCTACGACCGCCGGAAACCACCAGCGTTGCAGTACCTTGCGCCTGAATGGCGTCATTCAGTTGCCCGGCCACCTTAATGGCCAGCCCTTCGGCCAGTACCGCCGGGTTTTTGAAGGTGTGCGCAGTGACACCTTCGGGCAGTTTCAAATCAGATATCGCCATACCAAGACCTCCCGTCTCGTGTAATCAGTGCAATGGAGCTCATCGGCCCCCAGGAGCCCGCCGCGTAAGGCTTGGGCACATCACCGGACTTTTTCCAGCCGGCGATCAACTGGTCGCACCACTTCCACGCCGCTTCGATTTCATCTTTGCGTACGAACAGGTTCTGGTTGCCGCGCATCACTTCGAGCAACAAACGCTCGTAAGCGTCCGGTACCCGCGCGCTGTGATACGTGTCGGAAAAATTCAATTGCAACGGGCCGCTGCGCAGGTGCATGCCTTTGTCCAGGCCTTGGTCCTTGGTCATCACCCGCAGGGAAATGCCTTCGTCCGGCTGCAAGCGAATGATCAGCTTGTTGCCGATTTGCAGGCGCTGCTCAGGAGCGAAGATGTAGTGCGACGGCTCCTTGAAGTGAATGACGATCTGCGACAGCTTTTGCGGCATGCGCTTGCCGGTACGCAGGTAAAACGGCACACCGGCCCAACGCCAGTTACGAATATCTGCACGCAGGGCGACGAAGGTTTCGGTGTCGCTCTGGGTGTTGGAGTTTTCTTCTTCCAGGTAGCCCGGCACCGACTGGCCTTCGCTGTAGCCGGCGATGTACTGACCGCGTACCACCTGGGTGGTCAGGCCTTCGGCGCTGATCGGCGCCAGGGCCTTGAGCACTTTGACTTTCTCGTCACGGATGCTGTCTGCCGACAAGTCCGCAGGCGGGTCCATGGCGATCAGGCAGAGCAACTGCAACAAGTGGTTTTGAATCATGTCGCGCAGTTGGCCAGCCTTGTCGAAGTAACCCCAACGGCCCTCAATGCCGACCTTCTCGGCCACGGTGATTTCCACGTGGGAGATGTAGCGTTGATTCCACTGGGTTTCGAACAGGCTGTTGGCAAAGCGCAGGGCAATCAGGTTTTGAACGGTTTCTTTGCCCAAGTAGTGGTCGATGCGGTACACGCGGTTCTCGGGGAAGAACTGCGCCACGGCGTCGTTAACCTTGCGCGAAGACTCAAGGTCCGAACCGATCGGCTTTTCCAGCACCACACGGGCGTTGTCAGCCAGACCGACTTTGGACAGGTTTTCGCAAATGGCGCCGTAGACCGCTGCCGGGGTGGCGAAGTAAGCGATGACTCGCTGTTCGGTCCCCGCCAGTTCGGCCAGCGGCACGTAATCTTCGGTCTTGAGAAAATCCACATGCAGGTAGCTCAAGCGCGCCAAAAAGCGCGTGAGCACGTCATCTTCGATTTCCTTGGCACCGACATACTGACGTAGCTGACTGTCGATATGCGCCAAGTGGCTCAGTGCATCGCCGGGCTCACGGGCCAGCGCCAGAATGCGCGTGTCGGCATGCAGCAAGCCGGCACGGTCCAGTTGATATAAGGCAGGGAACAGTTTGCGCAAGGCCAGATCGCCCAGGGCGCCGAACAAGGCAAAGGTGCACGGTTCAACCGTAATCGAAGGCATGATGTTTGTTCTTTTATCAAGTTAAGCTACAAATACCTTTTTTCAAGGCATCACTCAAGGAAAAATGTAGTAATAAACACAACATTTTCTCTAAATACAGATTCCCGCTAGTGGTCATCTCAGGCCACCAGTAGGATAGGCCACCTCACGAACCGCTTTAGCACGGTTGATTGCATCGCCGACCCAAGGAACACAAATGGACCGCGTGCGAAATTTACTCGAACAGATCAAAGGCCGCCTCGAAGAGCTGAACAAGGCTGAGCGCAAGGTAGCTGAAATTATTCTCCAGAACCCGCAACAAGCGACCCGGTTCAGCATTGCTGCCCTGGCGCAGGCGGCGTCGGTCAGTGAGCCGACGGTCAATCGCTTCTGCCGCTCGTTTGGTGTCAGCGGTTATCCGGAATTAAAACTGCAACTGGCACAAAGCCTGGCCAGTGGCGCAGCTTACGTGAGTCGGGCGGTTGAGGCCGATGACAATCCGGCGGCGTACACGCAAAAGATTTTCGGCAGTGCGATTGCCTCGCTGGACAGCGCCTGCCAGGCCCTGGACCCGAACCTCATCAGCCGCGCCGTTGATTTGTTGATTCAGGCGCGCCAGATCCACTTTTTTGGGCTGGGTGCTTCGGCCCCGGTGGCGCTGGATGCGCAGCATAAGTTCTTCCGTTTCAACCTCGCGGTCACGGCCCATGCTGACGTGCTGATGCAACGCATGATCGCCTCGGTGGCCCACACCGGCGAGTTGTTCGTGATCATTTCGTACACCGGGCGTACCCGCGAGCTGGTTGAAGTGGCGCGCATTGCCCGCGCCAACGGGGCTTCGGTGCTGGGTCTGACGGCTGAGAACTCACCGCTGGCCAAAGCCAGTACCTTGAGCCTGAACATCCCGCTGCCCGAAGACACGGACATTTACATGCCCATGACCTCGCGCATCATCCAGCTCACGGTGCTGGACGTGCTGGCCACCGGCATGACCCTGCGCCGGGGCGTGGATTTCCAGCCGCATTTGCGCAAGATCAAAGAAAGCCTGAATGCCAGCCGTTATCCGGTGGGGGATGAGTTCAACTGATCACTATCTTGTAGGAGCGAGCTTGCCTCGCGATCTTTTAAAAGGTCAAAAGATCGCGAGGCGAGCTCGCTCCTACAGTTTTTGTGGGGTCAGGCGTTACACAGCCCTGCCCGCGCCTGCAGGCTCAGGTGCGCTTGTTCGCCGGGGGCCAGGCTTTGAGTCTGGGCGCCAGTGCTGGCGGATTCGACACAGACAAACCCCATCACTTCATTCCAGCTCACGCCCAGCAAGGGCCGCTTGCCCGGATGCCAGACCACGGTGTTGGCATGATCGCCGGTGTCGATGCTCAGGGCGCGCTGCCAAGCGTGGTCGTTTAGCTGCATTTCACCTTCGTGCTGGAACACGCGCTGGCATCCACCCACCACCCGCAGTTCGCCTTTTTGTTGGCAAGCCTCGCGATTGAGCTGGTCGTAACCGCGCACACCATCAAGGCCGGACAGCGCTACCTCAGCCACGTCTCCAATCCGCCAATAAGCCCGCAATGCCTGGCTGACCTGGCAGGGTTCGTCGTCCTGGTGCTCGGTGCTCAGGCGCAGTTCCATGCTTTCGCCCAGCCGGGCGTGCAGATCAACCTGCCAGTCGCACAACTGCAAACGCCAGTGCAGCGAAACACCCTCTTCATCGGTGCTGCTGTCCAGCAGTTTCCAGTCGATCAGCCGCGCCCAGCCATGGGACGGCCAGGCATTTTCGCTGGGATGGCGACCGTACCACGGCCAAAAGATCGGCACGCCACCACGGATCGCCCCCACTTGAGGCCATTTAGCCGCGCACCACAACCAGGGCTTTTGCCCGGTCGGCTTGAAGTGCAGCAACTGCGCACCTTGACGACTGAACACGGCCTGACAGTGCGGGTGGTCGATGACCAGTACGTCGCGCTGCTGAAAACGCTCCCACTGGAAAATCGGCTGCTCACGCTTTGATTTGAAAAAACGGTGAAGCGGATGCTCATGCATGTCCCACAGTCCTGAAAATCATGTCGTCCAACCCTTTGGAAACGGCCTCGTCTGCATCAAAGCGCCCTCCCCAAAAAAAACCGGATAGCACAGGCTATCCGGAAAATACGCATAACGAAAAGGAGCTTATCGCAACAACCGTTAGAAGACCGACTGAATTTTCAAACCGGCCACCAATGCGTTATCCACTTTGTCCACGCCACCGGGGTGGGTGATGTACTGCAAGTTGGGACGCACGGTCAGCCAATTGGTCACGTGGATACCGTAGTTGAGCTCGTAGTTGTACTCGGTGTCGCGCAGCGGCGAGTACGACAGGCTGTCGTAGTTGGTGACATCATTGGCGACGTTGGCCAGCTCAGCGTTTTTCTTCACTTGGTCGTTAACGTGGATGCGGGCAAAGCCAATGCCGATGTCATCTTTTGGACGCGCATCGAACGGGCCTTTGTACACGAACATCAACGACTGGTAGTTGTCGACGATGTTGGTGGCCTTGTCATGGAAGGTTGCGTTGGCGGCAACGTTCAGGCCGCGCGACGCATCACCGTTGTGGCTGGTGAGTTGTTGCTGCACAACCAGCCAGTAACCGTGCTTGCTGTCATGCATGCGATACGGTTGGCCAGTGGTAGCTGCGTCCTGGCCGTTGATGTCTTCACGCAGGTCAGGCGCTGGGGCCGAGCTTTTGTAGTAACCGACGCGGTATTCGCCCGGCAGGTTGTTGACCTTGGGCGACCAGACCAGCTCGACCGGCAAGACCGTACCTTTGGTGCCGCTGCCGTTGAGTTTGAAGCCGTTGCCATGCTCCAGTTGCGACGGGTTCTGGTTGTAGGCACCGATCTGCGCGTAGAACTCAGGCGTGATGTTGTATTTCACGCGCAGAGCCGCCTGGCTGACCGGCCAGTTGTACCAGATGTTGGTTGCCCAGTTACCCACCTGAGACCCGCAGAACGCCAGGTTCTGGAATTCGCACGGGAAGGTGTTGAAGTCTTCGCCTTCACCAAAGTAACCGGCTTTGACGTCGAGTTTGCCGTCGAGGAACTGATGCTGGATGTACAACTGGGTCAGTCGCACCATGTGCCCACGGCCGTAGACTTCTTGCGACGAACTCAAGGTGCCGGCACGCGGATCGCCGATACGGTCGTTGGAGATGTTCTCACCGTTACGGTTGGTGAGCTGGATCTTGGCCTGGGTGTTATCCCAGCCCCAGAGCTTTTGCAGGTCCAGCGCCACGCCCAGGCCAAACTGGTCGCTGTAACGCGCAGTTTTATTGTTGTTGTAGCCGCCATGCAGGTTGGCGCCTACTTCACCGACATAATCAGCCTTGATGTCGATGCCCTGTTCGATGAGCTTGGTCCGCTCGCCCCCCCAATCCCCGGTCATCCATTTTGAATCGGCACTGAACGCTTCGTCTGCCATCGCATTGGCAGACATAACCAGCACGGCGGCCGCTGACAGCTGGCAGAACAACCGGGTATTGCCGTGTTGCTTTTTCATCCCAAAATCCTCGTCTTTTGTTATTAACTGTTTTTATCTAACGCGGTTTACAACATCTTCAGCCAGAAACAACACGCGTCCTTGTGTGCAGCTTTAGCGTCCTTTGAATTGGGCGACGTTATCGCCCCTGCTGTCCTGGGCGGATAACGCAGCGCCAACCCCTAAACGCTCACCTGTCTGGGCATCAAACAGCAGTACCTTGGCCGGATCGAACTGCAAGTTCAGGCTCTCACCCACTTGCGGTGCGACATCAGGCGCGAGGCGGCAACACACCTTGACGTCATTGAGCTGGACGAACACCAGCGTGTCCGGCCCGGTGGGCTCGGTCACTTTGACTTCGGCGCGAAGCGTTGGCAGGCCATTGGCCTCGTGCGGTGCCAGCATGATCTGCTCGGGACGAATCCCCACGATGACATCCCGCTCTTCAAGCCCTGCGTCCTGCACCCCCAGCGGCAACTCACAACGTGCCTGCCCGCTGTCTAGCACGGCCATCAAGCGGCCGTCTTGACGCTTCAAGCGTAGACCAATGAAATTCATTGGCGGCGAACCGATGAAACTGGCGACGAACAGGTTGGCCGGGTCGTTGTAGATCTGCTTGGGGGTGCCGAACTGCTGAATGATGCCGTCCTTCATGACCGCGACCTTGTCGCCCAGGGTCATGGCTTCGATCTGGTCGTGGGTCACGTAGACGGTGGTGGTCTTCAGACGCTGGTGCATCAGTTTCATTTCAGTACGCATCTCGACCCGCAGCTTGGCGTCGAGGTTGGACAGCGGTTCGTCGAACAGGTAGATCTTGGGCCGACGTGCCAGCGCACGCCCCATCGCCACCCGCTGCTGCTGACCACCGGACAACTGGCCGGGCTTGCGATTGAGCAAGTGCTCGATCTGCAACAGCTTGGCGACCCGCGCGACTTCTTCGTCAATGGCCGACTGGGCCATCTTGCGGATCTTGAGGCCGAACTCGATGTTCTCGCGCACGCTCATGGTCGGGTACAGCGCGTAAGACTGGAACACCATGGCGATGTCGCGGTCCTTGGGGCTCATGCCGCTGACGTCCTGATCATCAATCATGATCGCGCCGCCAGTGATGTTCTCAAGGCCCGCGATGCAGTTCATCAGCGTCGACTTGCCGCAGCCCGAGGGCCCGACCAGGATCAAAAACTCGCCGTCCTTGATCGACAGTTCAATGTTCTTGAGGGTGTCTGGCAGGCCAGCACCATAGGTCTTGTTTACGTTACGAAGCTCGAGCGTTGCCATGATTACCCCTTGACCGCGCCGGCCGTCAGCCCGCGCACGAAATACTTGCCTGCGACCACATAGACCAGCAGGGTCGGCAGCCCGGCGATCATCGCCGCCGCCATGTCCACGTTGTATTCCTTGACCCCGGTGCTGGTGTTGACCAGGTTGTTCAGCGCCACGGTAATGGGCTGGGAATCACCGCTGGAAAACACCACACCGAACAGGAAGTCGTTCCAGATCTGGGTGAACTGCCAAATCAGGCAGACCATGATGATCGGGGTCGACATCGGCAGGATGATCCGCCGAAAGATCGTGAAGAAACCCGCGCCATCCAGACGTGCAGCCTTCACCAGTGCGTCGGGAATGCTGACGTAGTAGTTACGGAAAAACAGGGTGGTGAACGCCAGCCCGTACACGATGTGCACGATCACCAAGCCCGTGGTGGTGCTGGCCAGGCCCATCTTGCCGAGGGTGAACGAGGCTGGCAGCAGCACCGTTTGAAACGGCAGGAAGCAGCCAAACAGCAGCAAGCCGAAAAACAATTGCGAACCGCGAAAGCGCCACATCGACAGCACGTAGCCGTTCAACGCGCCGATGGCGGTCGAGGCCAGCACCGCCGGAACGGTGATCTTGATCGAGTTCCAGAAGTAACCGTCAACGGTGGCCCAGGCCTTGACCCAGCCAATGCCGGTAACCACGCTCGGCCAGCTCAGCAAGTTGCCGGTGCTGATGTCTTCCGGGGTTTTGAAACTGGTCAGCAGCATCACCACCAAAGGCACCAGGTACAGCAATACCGCGACAATCAGCACCGCGTAGATCGCGATGCGGCTCAGGCTTAATGAGCGTTTGCCGGTCAGACTAGTCATTTCGCTTGGCCCTCAGCTCGGAATACAGGTAAGGCACGATGATCGCGAGAATCGCCCCGAGCATCAGAATCGCACTGGCAGAGCCCATGCCCATCTGGCCGCGACTGAAGGTGAAGGAGTACATGAACATGGCCGGTAAATCTGACGAGTAGCCCGGGCCACCGGCAGTCATCGCCGCCACCAGGTCAAAACTCTTGATCGCGATGTGCGCGAGGATCATCACCGCACTGAAGAACACCGGACGCAGGCTGGGCAGCACCACTTTCCAGTAAATGCGCGGCAAGCTTGCGCCATCGATCTGGGCGGCACGGATGATCGATTGATCCACCCCGCGCAGGCCCGCGAGAAACATGGCCATGATAAAACCGGAGGCCTGCCAGACAGCGGCAATGACCAGGCAATACACCACGCGGTCAGGGTCGATCAGCCAGTCGAGGCGAAAGCCTTGCCAGCCCCAGTCACGCAGCAATTTGTCCAGACCCATGCCTGGGTTCAGCAGCCATTTCCAGGCGGTACCGGTGACGATCATCGACAGCGCCATCGGGTACAGATAAATCGTGCGGATAAACCCTTCGCGGCGAATGCGCTGGTCGAGAAACACGGCCAGGGTCACGCCGATCACCAGGGTGATGCCGATAAACATGCCGCCAAACACCACCAGGTTCTTGCTGGCGACCCACCAGCGGTCGTTGTCGTACAAACGCTGGTATTGCGCCAAGCCAGCCCACTTGTAGGTCGGCAGAAAGGTCGAGGTGGTGAACGACAGAACGAACGTCCACAGGATGTAGCCATAGAAGCCCACCAACACGATGATCATGCTCGGCGCCAGCACCAGTTTGGGTAGCCAGCGTTGCAACACATCGAAGGGCGAGACTTTCCTGAACGCAGCAACAGAACTCATGGTGGAAATCCGTGCGAGGAAAAAGTAGAGACTGCTCCGGGTAGGAGCGAGCTTGTCTCGCGATCTTTTAAAACCTCAAAAGATCGCGAGGCGAGCTCGCTCCTACAGGAGGGGGTTACTTGGCGGACTTGATCGCTGCGCCAAGTTTTTTGGCGGTGTCGGCCGGGTCGGCTTTAGGGTCGTTGATGTAATTGGTGATTACGTCAAAGAACGCCCCCTGCACGGCCAGCGTGGTCGCCATGTTGTGCGCCATGCTTGGCTGCAGGCCGCCGGACTTGGCATCTGCCAGGAAGTCCTTGGCCGAGGTCTGGGCACAGGCGTCAAAGCCGAGCTTTTCCATGTTGTTCAACATGTCGTTGCGAACCGGAATTGAGCCCTTGTTGATGCTGAAAACTTTCTGGAAGTCTTCACCCAGCGCCACCTTGGCAATGTCTTGTTGACCGGCCTTTGTGCCCTCGTCTTTCACCTTGAACACCGCCAGAGAGTCGATGTTGTAGGTGAAGGCTTTGTCAGTGCCCGGGAAGGCTACGCATTCATAGTCTTTGCCAGCGATTTTCTTGGCGGCGGTCCATTCACTCTTGGCCCAGTCGCCCATGATCTGCATGCCGGCCCTGCCGTTGATGACTTTGGCCGCTTCCAGGTTCCAGTCCTGGCCTTTGCCATCGGCGTCCATGTAGGTCGCGACTTTCTTCAGTTCGGTCAGCGCCTTGACCATTTGCGGGCCGGTTAGGGCATCGTTGTCGAGGTCAACCAGGGCTTTTTTGTAGCCATCGACGCCCATGACCGAGAGCACCACCGCTTCAAACACGGTGCTGTCCTGCCAAGGCTGGCCGCCGTGGGCAAGCGCAATAAAGCCCGCGGCCTTGAGCTTGTCACCGGCTGCGTAGAATTCTTCGAGGGTGGTCGGTGGTTTTTCGATACCGGCTTTTTTGAAGACTTCCGGGTTGATCCACAGCCAGTTCACGCGGTGGATATTCACCGGCACGGCCACGTAATCACCGTCGTACTTCACGGTGTCGGAGACTTTCTTGTCGAGCAGGCTGTCCCACTTTTCGTCTTTGGCGACCGTCTTCAACACGTCAGTGTCGAGCAGCCCGGTAGACGCCCACTCTTGAATGTCCGGCCCTTTGATCTGTGCCATACCCGGCGGGTTACCCGCCACAGCGCGGCTTTTCAGTACGGTCATCGCGGTGGCACCGCCACCCCCGGCGACAGCGCCGTCCTTCCAGGTGAAACCGTCTTTTTCAACTTGGGCCTTCAGCACATCGACAGCAGCTTTTTCGCCACCTGACGTCCACCAGTGCACCACTTCAACCGAACCTTTGGAGTCGGCGGCATAGCTGCTCAGAGGGAATAGTGTGGCGAGAGAGATAACGACGGCGAGGCGATTGAATGAATTCATGAGATGCCCTTTCTTGTTGTTATAGCTGTGCAAGTCTTTTGCTTGCGCTACGAATGAGTGTATCCACGCGCCACCCGCCTCAAGTAACGAAGAGACGTCTGTTTGTCACCGTCTGGTGACATTCAAAACGCGGCCACGGGGCTGTTTGAGATCTTTCAGTATGAGCAACGTCAGCCTTCTTGTAGGCCAGAACCGTTGAAATCCCCACGAGATACAGTTTTTTCCGCATTGCCTGTAGGACGCATCCCGAAGTCGTTTTCCCACGTTGTACCCGCAAATAACATCAGCGAGTCTGCTACTCATCGTCGTAGAAAAAGAACGGATGCCGACCCCCTCAGGAGATTTTAGCCATGACAGAACGTAACTTAACGTCCCGGAATCATTGCTTCATTTACCCCATCAAAGATCAGGAAGGTCGACCCTACGCCTGGAAAATCGATATTCAACGCGCGGGCAAAGTGCATGTGCATCACTTTGCTTTCGACCAATATGGCGGCGAGATTCCTGCCCTGGAGGCCGCCGAAAACTTGCGTAACCAACTGGTCCTGAAAATGCCGCAGTCTTTTACCTATGAAGACCGCCAGCGCTTGATGCCGCATAACACCAGCGGCCACCCCGGCGTGTACCGCGTGCAGTCCAATCAGATTGATTACTGGCGCGCCACCACGCGCATTCACGGCTACAACCTGAGCAAGAGTTTTCGCATTGACAAGTATGGCGATGACCAGGCCAAACAGCTGGCGCTTGAGGAGCGTGAACGGCAGTTAACCCTGTGCAGCGACCCCTACGATGTCGCCATGGAGAAGCTCCAGCATCACTTCAGCCAGACCAGCCGGCGCGTGCGCGAAAACCGTATCAAGGCGGCGATGCACAAGCCCCGTGAGCCAAAGCCCACCGCCCAGGAGGTCTCTGGCACGCAGATGGAACGCATACTGCCGATCAGCGCCGAGCAGGCCAGTCTGTCCATCAGTCGGCATTTCGCGGCAAGTACAAAGTGACCCGCAAGCCGCCCACGCGCAGGTTTTGCAAGCTCACTTCACCGCCATGGCTGTGGGCGATGCTGCGCGCAATCCCCAGCCCCAAGCCGTAGCCTTGCTGCTGCCCGGCCAGTCGAAAGTGTGGTTCAAACACCTGCTCAAGGCGCTGTTCGGGCACGCCCGGCCCCTCGTCGTCGACGGTCAGCACAAACGCTTGCTCGTTGTCGTCTATGCGCAAGTGCGCATTGGTGCCGTACTTAAGTGCGTTATCAATCAGGTTGCCCATGCAGCGGCGCAGGGCCAGGGGTTTGCCGTGATAAGGGCTGGTCGCTCGCCCCTGCAGCGTTACCCGACCATTACCCTGCGGCAGCACATAGGGTTCTATCAGACAGTCGAGCAAGGTGTTGACGTCCACCGACTCGATATTCTCGTGAATGTCGGTGTCTTTCACGCACTGCAGCGCACCTTTGACCAGCATTTCCAGCTCGTCCAGATCGCGGCCAAACTTGTATTGCAGTTGCTCGTCATCGAGCAGTTCTACGCGCAAGCGCAGCCGGGTGATGGGCGTGCGCAGGTCATGGGAGATGGCGCTGAATAACTGACCCCGCTCGGTCAGGTACCGGCTGATGCGCGCACGCATGGTGTTAAAGGCCCGCCCCACTTCAACCACTTCGCTGCCACCGCCCACTTCGACAGGCTGGACCTCGTCTTCGCCCAGTGACATGTCACGGGCCGCCCTCGCCAAACGCTTGAGCGGGCGGCTTTGCCAATGCACCAGCACGCCGATAAACAGCAGCAAAAAGATACTGCTCAGCACGATAAACCACAGTTGCAGCGCCGGCAGCCCTTCTTCCTCAAGGCTGGTGTAGGGCTGGGGAAGCAAAGAGGCGATGTACAGCCACTCGCCCTTAGCCATCTGGATTTGCGTCACCAGCACCGGCGGGTCAACCGGCTCCAGGGTCAGGGCAAAGTGCGCCCACGAACGCGGCAGTTCGTCGAGCTTCAGGCCCGCGTTGAAAATGCGTAAGTCCTGGGGGCTGACAAACTTCACCGACAAGTCGACATCCGGCCCCAGCGACTGGCGCAGCACTTGGTCCACGGCGTCCAGCACCGCCTGTTTGCGCTGGGTTGGCGGTAGCACCTGCATGTCCAGCGGCCGGTCATTGAGGCTGACGACAAAGCGCGTGCCGCCCATGCTGCGCATTTGATCCAGCACCAGCGGGCGATAGGCCAGCGGCAGGGAGCGCAAGTACGTCACTGTGGCGTTCATCGAGTGCGCCATGCTGCGGGCACTGTTGACCAGGCCTTCAAGCTGGGTGGTGCGCAATTGTGAGAGCCAGATGGCACTCGACAACGTCTGCGCAAGCAAGATGGCCAGCAACGTCAGCAGCAACATGCGGCCCAGCAGCGAACGGGGGAGATGCAGGCGGGATAAAAACTTAATGGCCATTTCCGACGGCGACCTCAGCTGCCAACTGGTAACCGCTGCCACGGATCGTGCGGATAAGCCGTGGCGGCTTCTCGGTGTCGCGCAGGCGCTGGCGCAAACGGCTGACCGCCATGTCGACAATGCGGTCCAGCGGCATCAGATCGCGGCCACGGGTGGCGTTGCCGATCATGTCGCGATCAAGGATCTGCTGCGGGTTGTCCAGAAACAGCTTGAGCAAGGCGAAATCCGCCCCTGACAAAATCACCTCTTCGCCATCGGTATGGAACAGCCGATGGGTCACGGTGTTGAGCCGCCACTCGTCAAAAGCCATGACTTCATGACCGGCGCTCGCACTGGAAAACTGCGCACGGCGCAACAAGGCCTTGATACGTGCTTGAAGCTCGCGGGGGCTGAAAGGCTTGCCCAGATAATCATCAGCGCCCAGTTCCAGGCCGATGACCCGGTCGGCTTCATCGGAACTGGCGGTGAGCATGATGATCGGAATTTGCGCAAAACGCGGGTGTTGGCGCACCCAGCGGCACAGGCTGAAACCGTCTTCGTCGGGCAGCATCACGTCCAGGATCAATAAATCGCTGGCCTGCTCATCAAGCGCCCGCCTGAAGCCCGCACCGTCGGCCACGGTGCGCACCTGAAAGCCGGCACGGGTGAGGTAGATATCAAGGAGCTCGCGAATTTCCTGGTCATCATCGACCAGCAAAATGGATTTGCCGGATGTGCTCACAGGCGCTGATCCTTATTGTTGTTATGGACGAAAGATCACTCGGTAGGAGCGAGCTTGCCTCGCGATCTTTTCAACGGTCAAAAGATCGCGAGACAAGCTCGCTCCTACAGTCAACCGAACGCTTGTTGCAGTGCCACGCCGGCGCCGATCAGGCCCGAGTACGGTGCGGTCACCAGCCAGACCGGGATGCCGTTGAGATAGTCGCTCATGCAGCCTTTGTCGGCAAAGCTTCGGGCAAAGCCGCTGGCCACAAAAATATCGGCAAAGCGCGGGATCACACCCCCAACAATGTACACCCCGCCACGCCCGCCGACTGTCAGAACGTTGTTGCCGGCCACACGGCCCAGCCAGCAACTAAAGTGCTCCAGCACCTGCAACGCCACCGGATCACCCGCCAACGCCGCCGCAGTGATCGCCCGGTCACTGTCCAGCACCGGTTCATGCCCGTCGACCGCACAGATCGCCCGATACACACGCGGCAAACCGCTGCCGCTCAAAATACTTTCGGCGCTGACGTGGCCGATTTCGTTGTAGATGTGCTGCCACAACTGCACTTCACGCGGGTTGCTCATGGGCAGGTCGACGTGGCCGCCCTCCCCCGGCAAGGCCAACCATTGCTCGTCGCCCAGGTTCAGCAACGTGCCTACGCCCAGCCCCGTTCCAGGCCCGATGACCACCGCCGGGCGCGCCGGATCGGCAATGCCGGGGCACACCTGGCGCACGTCTTCGGGTTGCAGGCGCGTCATGCCCAGGGCCATGGCGCTGAAGTCATTGATCAGCAGCAAGTGATCGACTTGCAAGGTTTCGCAAAACGCCGACCGGCTCAAGCGCCAATGGTTGTTGGTAAAGCGAAACTCGTCGCCGCTCACCGGCCCGGCCACCGACAGGCACACCGAACCCACCGCTCCGGGCGCCAGGTTCAACTCATTGAGGTAAACCTTGATTGCGTCTTCCGGGCAGGCGTAATCGGCCGTGGCCAACACGCTGACTGAACGCAACTGTTCGTCTTCCCAGAGGGCAAAACGGGCGTTGGTGCCACCAATATCACCGACGAGGGCGAGTTTCATTTCAGGGATTCCAGAGACGAGGTAAAGGTACTCGCGCCCTGCTCGGCCGAACTGAAGGCCTGACGCATAAACGCAAACAACTCGCGCCCGGTACCGACGGCATTGCTCAAGGTGCCGACAGCCGGGGTGCGTGCGGCGAATTCTGCCTCATCCACCAACAGTTGCAACGTGCCTTTTACACCATCGACGCGAATCAGGTCACCGTCCTGGACCCGCGCCAGCGCGCCGCCCACTTCCGCCTCGGGGCTGACGTGAATCGCCGCCGGGATTTTGCCCGACGCACCGGACATGCGTCCGTCAGTAATCAGCGCCACTTTGAAGCCGCGATCCTGCAGCACGCCCAGGAATGGCGTCATTTTGTGCAGCTCTGGCATGCCATTGGAGCGCGGGCCCTGAAAGCGCATCACGGCGACAAAGTCGCGTTCCAGTTCACCAGCCTTGAAGGCATCGGCCAGTTGTTGCTGGTCCTGGAATACCCGCGCCGGGGCTTCGACAATCTGATGTTCGGGCGCAACCGCCGACACCTTCATGACCCCGCGCCCCAAGTTGCCTTCCATCACCCGCAGGCCGCCCTCGGCCGAAAACGCACGGGCCACCGGGCGCAAGATGGTCTCGTCGAGGCTTTCGATCGGGCCATCACGCCAGACCAGTTGGCCATCCACGAGGAACGGTTCGCGGGTGTAGCGGCTCAAGCCGTAACCGGCCACGGTGTTGACGTTTTCGTGCAACAACCCGGCTTCGAGCAGTTCGCGAATCAGGAACGCCATGCCGCCCGCGGCCTGGAAGTGGTTGATGTCGGCTTTGCCGTTTGGATACACATGGGACAGGGTTGGCACCACCTCGGACAGGTCGGCCATGTCTTGCCAGGTCAACTGAATACCCGCTGCCATGGCAATCGCCGGCATGTGCAGGGTGTGGTTGGTGGAGCCGCCGGTGGCGTGCAAGGCGACGATGGAGTTGACCAGAGAGCGCTCGTCCACGATCTCGCCCAACGGGGTGAAATTACCGTTTTGCTGGGTCAGACGGGTGACTTGATGCGCCGCTTCGCGAGTCAGGGCATCGCGCAATGGCGTGTAAGGATTGACGAAAGAAGCACCCGGCAAATGCAGGCCCATCACTTCCATCAGCAACTGGTTGGTGTTGGCGGTGCCGTAAAAGGTGCAGGTGCCTGGGCTGTGATAGGACTTCATCTCGGATTCCAGCAGCTCTTCGCGGCTGGCTTTGCCTTCAGCGTAGCGCTGGCGTACGTCGGCTTTTTCTTTGTTGGAAATGCCCGACGGCATCGGCCCGCCCGGTACAAAGATGGTCGGCAGATGACCGAAGCGCAGCGCGCCCATCAGCAGGCCCGGCACGATTTTGTCGCAAATGCCCAGCATCAAAGCCGCGTCGAACATGTTGTGCGACAGCGCCACGGCGGTCGACAGCGCGATCACTTCACGGCTCAACAGGCTCAGCTCCATGCCGGCCTCGCCTTGGGTCACGCCGTCGCACATAGCCGGGGTGCCGCCCGCGAACTGGCCCACAGAGCCCATCTCACGCAGGGCTTGCTTGATTTGTTCCGGGAAGTGCTCGTATGGCTGATGCGCCGAGAGCATGTCGTTATATGACGAAACAATTGCCACGTTGGCAGCGTTCATCAGCTTGAGGGTGTTTTTGTCTTCTGTGCCACATCCGGCCACGCCATGGGCAAAGTTGGCACATTGCAGCTTGCCGCGTTGCGGTCCGTCACTGGCCGCATCACGAATAAGCGTCAGGTACGCCTCGCGGGTAGCTCGACTGCGGGCAATAAGACGCTCGGTGACTTCAAGAACGCGGGGATGCATGTGTTGAACTCCAGGCTAACGGATGTGGCGACCTGTGCGTGTCCTATGCTGACTGAGGCTCGCAGACGCGTGCTCAGTCGTTCGGACCCGTTGATTCAGGTCACTCGTTGTAGATAAAACAAAATATTGCCACTTAAATGGCTTGTTTTCTATTTTTATGAGAATAATCTTGTAATTCCAACAACAAATTGATGACAGGTGCTGTCCATGACATTACGAATCGCAATCAATGGTTTTGGCCGGATCGGCCGTAACGTCCTGCGAGCACTGTATACCCAAGGCTACCGACAGGACTTGCAGATCGTCGCCATTAACGACTTGGGCGACAGTTCGATCAACGCTCACCTGCTCAAGTACGACACCGTTCACGGCACGTTCGATGCCACTGTTGAGCATGATCAGGAAAGTCTGACGGTCAATGGTGACCGAATTGCGGTGACCGCCATTCGTAATCCGGCTGAACTGCCTTGGGCCGACCTGAAGGTTGATGTGGTGTTTGAGTGCACCGGTTTCTTCACCGAGCGCAGTAAAGCAGAGGCGCACATTACGGCCGGTGCGCGTAAGGTGATTATCTCGGCTCCGGGTAAAAATGCCGATGCGACGGTGGTCTATGGCGTTAACCACGACATTCTGCGCCAATCGCATCAAATCATTTCCAACGCGTCGTGCACCACCAACTGCCTGGCGCCTGTGGCGCAAATCCTCAACCGCGAGTTCGGCATTGCCAACGGCCTGATGACCACCATCCACGCCTACACCAATGACCAGAACCTCACCGACGTTTATCACACCGACCCGTACCGCGCGCGTTCGGCCACACAGAATATGATCCCGAGCAAAACCGGCGCCGCCGAAGCGGTGGGTCTGGTGTTGCCAGAGTTGGCCGGCAAGCTGACCGGCATGGCGGTACGCGTACCGGTGATCAACGTGTCGCTGGTCGACCTGACCGTTGAACTGACACGCGAAGTCACGGCTGAAGAAGTCAACGCAGTGTTTAAAGAAGCCAGCCAACATTCCAAGGTGCTGGGCTACAACAGCCTGCCGCTGGTTTCCAGCGACTTCAACCACAACCCGCTGTCGTCGATTTTTGACGCCAACCACACCAAGGTCAGCGGCAAGCTGCTCAAAGTGCTGGCGTGGTACGACAACGAGTGGGGCTTCTCCAACCGTATGCTCGACAACTGCCTGGCGCTGCACAACGCGGAGTGACGCGATGATCGGTATCAGCTTCACCACGGCCACCCTGGCGGCGCGCAAGCGCATCGCCCTGGTGGCGCATGATCACTGCAAAGGGTTTTTGCTGGACTGGGCCGAACGCCACAAGGCCGCGCTCAGCCAGCATGACTTGTGCGCAACGGGCACCACCGGCCTGTTATTGAGCAAGCGCCTGGGGTTGCCGATCGAAAGCATGATCAGCGGCCCGTTGGGCGGTGATCAACAGGTGGGGGCGCAGATCGCCGAGCAGAAAATCGACATGCTGGTGTTTTTCTGGGACCCGTTCGAGCCACAGCCCCACGACCCGGACATCAAGGCTCTGCTGCGCGTGGCGGCCGTGTGGAACATTCCGGTGGCGAGCAACGAATGCACCGCTGACTATTTGCTCAGCAGCCCCCTGATGAACCAGCCGCACGAACACCGCATTCCCGATTACGCGGCGTATTTGAAAGGCCGGGCATAAAATAACGCTCCTGCAGGACCGCATTTCCTGTAGGAGCGAGCTTGCCTCGCGATCTTTTGATCTAATACCACCCCGCTTAATTGGCGCTTACTCAAAACATCACTTGACCAAACACACAGATGATAAGCATTATCATTCGCTCAAAATCGGTCGGGTAGTGCTGTGAGTCAGTCCCAGTTCAATCAAGTCTTCCTTACTCAGCGGGTGACCTTGCTGCGCACGTTACAGCGGATGGTGAATAACCCCAGTACCGCCGAAGACTTGCTGCAAGAGACTTACCTGCGGGTTACCCGCGCCTTGAACGAGCGTTCGGTCGAGCACCTGGAACCGTTTGTCTACCAGACCGCGCGCAATCTGGCGCTCGATCACCTGCGCTCGCGGCGCATCCAGGCGCGCACAGTGGTTGAAGATGTTCCGATCGAGGTGCTTGAGGGCATTGCGTCTACCCACAGCACCCCGGAAGAAGCCCACCAAGCAGCGCAATTACTGGAGCGTTTGAGTGTGAGCCTGAGCCAGTTGAGCGCACGTCAGCAGCGGATTTTTATCCTCAGCCGGCTGCATGGCTGCAGTTATCAAGAGATCGCCGAAGAACTTGACGTGTCATTGAGTACCGTTCAAAAGGAACTCAAATTGATCATGGCAATCTGCATCGGGGTAGCCGACAGGCTGAATCGGCCTTAACCTTGCCCTTTAATGCCACGCGAACGCCCTGAAACTGCCAAGGAACCTCTGTGACGGACACTCACAAATCTGCTGCGCCCGACCCGGCGCACGAGGTGCTGCAAGACAGCGCCATGGATCAGGCACTGGATTGGCTGATCACCCTTGAGTGTGCGAGCGACGAACAGAAAATCGTGTTTGAGCAGTGGCTGAATGCCGACCCGGCGCACGCCAGGGCGTTTGCCAAGGCTAACGCCATCTGGAACGGGCAACCCGTGCTAGACGCTGCACAAACCCTGCAAACCCGGCGCAAGCCCAGCGTGCTGCGGCGTATCAGCCGGCATTGGAAGCACGTGGCTGCGGCGGCAGTGCTGGTACTGACAGTTGGTAGCTATACCAACGTGCCGCTACGCCTTCAGGCAGATCACCTGACCGTGGTGGGTGAACGCCAGCGCCTGCAACTCGAAGACGGCTCCAAAGTGCTGCTCAATACCAATTCGGCATTTTCCAGCAAAGTGGTGAATACCCAGGCCCGCGCCCGGTTGTTGCAGGGCGAAGCCTTTTTTGAAGTCCCGGCCAACCTTGAACTGCCCATGGTGCTGGATGCCGGCCCGGTACGCGTCAGCGTGCGTGACACCGCGTTTGCGGTGAGCTACTTCAATGGCGAAGCGCAAGTACGGGTACAGCGCGGTGATGTGGACTTGCGAGTGAACAGTGTCGGCACACAAATGCGCCTGTCGGCGGGCAACAGCGTCAGCATTGGCCCGAACGGTTTTGGCCGCCCCACTACCCTCAACCCCCAGACCGACCTTGCCTGGGTGCAAGGCCGATTGGTGTTTGAAAACTGCCCGATGAGCAAAGTGCTCGATGAAGTGCGCCGCTACTACCCCGGCTGGATCGTCAACAACAACGAAAAGCTCGCCAACGTGGCCGTCACCGGCAACTACCGGCTCGACCAGCCACTGGATATCGTGCGCTCGCTGGCCCACATCACCTCCAGCCGCCTCTCGGAATACCCGGCGCTGGTCATCCTCAATTAAAAAAATTCGATTAATCGACTCTTTTTTTACTCGATAGCCCAAGTTCATTCGTCTCGTTGTGATCAATGCAACTGATTCGCATTTTGAGTCAGCTTCGCAACTACAAGACTTGTCACCTCTGGAGCGCTATCAATGCCCACACGTTTCAACAGCCGGTCCACTTCCAACGCTCGCACTGGCGGCTTGCACCAGTGCACATTGTCGTTGTTGACCGTTGCCATGCTGATGGCTGGCGTACAGGCCGCACCGGCCCTGGCCGCAACCGATCCGCAGCCAGCCAGCCGCTCCGTGGGCAGTTATAAGTTTGCGATCGCTCAGCAGCCACTCGCCTCTGCGTTGAATGACTTCAGCAGCGTGACCGGCTGGCAGGTCGGCCTACCGGCAGAGCTGGCACAGGACGTGGCCTCGCCCGGCGTACGTGGCTCCCTGCCCCCGGAAAAAGCCCTGGAGCGCCTGCTCACCGGCACCAACCTGACGTACCGCAAGCTGAGCACTAATAACATCGTGCTGGAAAAACGCAGCGCGACCTCCGGCACCCTGGCCTTGCAGCAAGTCACCATCAGTGCCACGCGTAACGCACAAGATGTGAGCGCCGTCCCCAGCACCGTTACCGTTCATGACCGCCTGGACCTGGACCGCGAAAACGTTAACACCATCAAAGACCTGGTTCGTTATGAGCCGGGTGTTTCGGTAGGCGGCGCCGGTCAGCGCGGCGGCATCACCGGCTACAACATTCGCGGCATCGACGGCGACCGTATCCTCACCCAGATCGATGGCGTTGAGATCCCCGACTCGTTCTTCAACGGCCCTTACGCCCAGACTCAACGCAACTACGTTGACCCTGAAATCATCAAAAGCGTTGAAATCCTCCGTGGTCCGGCGTCCGTGCTGTATGGCAGCAACGCCATTGGCGGTGCCGTCAGCTACTTCACCTTGGACCCGGATGACATCATCAAGCCGGGCCAGGACGTTGGCGCCCGCCTCAAAACCGGTTACAGCTCGGCTGATCGCAGCTGGCTCAAGTCGGGCACCGTGGCCGGTCGCTCGGGTGACTTCGACGGTTTGCTGCACTTTAGCCAGCGCGATGGCCATGACACTGAATCGTACGGCGACCGTGGCGGCAACGGCCTGGCCCGTACCGCGGCCAACCCGGAAGACGTGAGAACCACCAGCGTGCTGGCCAAGGCAGGCTGGAACTACAACGATGACGACCGACTGGCCTTCACCTACGAGAAGTACAAAAGCCACGACGACGTCAATGTGAAGAGCGCCGTCGGCGGGCCGTTCAACAACGGCCAGGCACTGGGCATGTACCGCTCGCGTACCGGCACCGATACGGTGAGCCGTGAACGCTTCGGCCTGGTCAACACCATGACGGTCGACAGCCTGGTTGCTGATCACATCAAGACCAGCCTGAACTACCAAATTGCCAAAACCGACGAGGCCACACTGGAAGATTATTTCCCGTTCACACGTCACGTCATGCGTACGCGCGATACCAACTACCAAGAGAAACAGTGGGTACTCGACGCACAGGCAGACAAGGCCTTCAGCATCGGTGAAACCGATCATTTGCTGACCTACGGCGCCACCCTGAAAAACCAGAAAGTCACTAGCTCGCGCAGCGGCTCGGCTACTTGCCTGGCGGTGGGCAGAGGCTGCACAGCCGTCGGCGCTGATAGCCCGCTAGATTACCTGGTCAAGTCCAGCGACTTCCCTAACCCGACCATCAACACCTACAGCCTGTTCGCCCAGGACCAGATCAGCTGGAACGACTGGACGTTCTCGCCGAGCTTGCGTTACGACTACACGCGCCTGACGCCGCACCTTACCCAGGAATTCCTCAATACCATTCCTGTGGATGAACGAAACAACGTCCCGGACGACAAGAAAATCTGGCACCGCGTGTCGCCAAAATTCGGCCTGACCTACGCCCTGACCGAGCAATACACCTGGTACGGCCAGTACGCGGAAGGTTTCCGTACGCCGACGGCCAAAGCGCTATACGGCACCTTCGAGAACCTGGCAGCCGGTTACAAAGTGGCGGCCAACCCGAACCTGGAACCGGAAAAAAGCAAAAGCTTCGAAACCGGCCTGCGTGGCAAGTTTGATGCGGGTTCGTTCGATGTAGCGGTGTTCTACAACAAATACCGCGACTTCATTAACGAAGACGCCATCACCCCCGGCTACAACGAGACCACGTTCCAGAGCAACAACATCAAACACGCCACCATCAAGGGTGCCGAGGTTAAGGGTCAATTGAACCTGGATGCGTTCGGTGCGCCGAAAGGCCTGTACACACGCGGTTCGGTGGCGTATGCCCACGGCAAAAACGACGACAACGGCGAGCCGATCAACAGCGTCAACCCACTCAAAGCCGTTATGGGCCTGGGCTACGACCAGGAAACCTACGGCGCTCTGGTCAGTTGGACGCTGGTCAAGCGTAAGGACCAGGTGGATAACACCAGCTTCTTTGCCCCGGACGGCACCAGCAAGCAATTCAAGTCGCCAGGCTATGGCGTAGTGGACCTCACCGGCTTCTACAAAGTCACCAAGGACGTCACCGTCAACGCAGGCCTGTACAACCTGACCGACAAGAAATACTGGAACTGGGATGACGTGCGCGGCTACGACAGCGTGGGTGAAGCCGGTGTGCTCAACCCTGCCAACATGGATCGCCTGACCGCTCCAGGTCGCAACTTCTCGGTCAATCTGGTGTGGGACATCTGATAGACACATCCACTGCGTAGTCTTTTCAGGCTACGCAGTGAGGAATTTTTACTGTGATGCGTCTTCTTGATCGTCTAGTTACAAAGCGCATCTCATTCTCAAGGATATTTGCATGACCACTCCTGATACCGCACAGCGTCCAGCCTTGCGTTCTCAACGCCTGAACCAGATCACCAACGAGCCGCATCAAAAGCTCGATGCGCTGGTAAAAGCTCACAAGCCTTTTGACACCCGCGAAAACTTCGCCCGTTTTGTTGTGGCTCAATACCTGTTCCAATCCGAGCTGCAAGCGCTGTACACCGACGCGGCCTTGAAAGAGATCGTGCCGGACCTGCCAGAGCGTTGCCGTGCAGAACAAGCCAAGGCTGACCTGGCTGACCTGAACACCCAGGTGCCAGCTCCAGTCGCTGGTGCAGTCAATGCTCCGAGCAAAGCTGAAGCCTTGGGCTGGATCTTTGTGTCGGAAGGCTCCAAGCTTGGCGCTGCGTTTTTGATCAAGCGTGCTGTGGCACTGGACCTGAGCGAAACTTTCGGTGCGCGCCACTTGGGCGAACCGGCCGGTGGTCGTGCTGAAGGCTGGAAGAGCTTCGTTAAAACCCTCGACGGCCTGGAACTGAGCGCCGAAGAAGAAGCTGACCTGGACAAAGGTGCAGTCGCAGCGTTTGAACGTTTTACCGTATTGCTGGAACATGCTTACGCTGCTGAGCCAGAACTGGCCTAAGCAGGATCTGCTCGGTCAGCGAGCGCTGACCGAGTATCTTTTTCTGCGCCTTGAGCCTATGACACACCCAACTCAATCCTCATCCAAAATCGCCCGCTTCCTGTTTGGCGTGCTGGCGTACGTCAGCTTGGGCATTGGCCTGATCGCCATCGTGATCCCAGGCTTACCCACCACCGAATTTATTTTGCTCGCTGCCTGGGCTGCGACCAAAAGCTCCCCTCGCCTGAGTGCCTGGCTCGAAAACCACCGTTTGTTTGGCCCGATTTTGTTCAATTGGCGCAACGGCAAAATCATCCAGCGCAAAGCCAAAGTCAGCGCCACCATCAGCATGCTGCTGTGTGCCGGGTTGATGCTTTACGTGCTTGATCACGACTGGCCGGTGTTCCTGGCCATTGCCGGCATGAGCATGGGCAACCTGTGGATCTGGTCCCGCCCGGAACGCTTGCCGCTGGCGAGCGAGTAACTGAACCACACAACTGTAGGAGCGAGCTTGCCTCGCGATCTTTTGATTTTTTAAAAGATCGCGAGGCAAGCTCGCTCCTACAGTTTTATTGGGGGTTAGAGCGTTAACGCCCCGCTGTACAGCCCATACGCCGCGCCCAGCGCGGTAATCACGACTGCTGCAAATATCAGCGGCTCTATGCCCTTGAACAACGCCTGCCCTTGCTCACGCTTGGCCTTGGCAAACAGAAATATCCCCGGCGCATAGAGCAACGCGGACAACAGCAAGTATTTGGGCCCCGCCGCATACAGCAACCACATCGCGTAGATCAATGCGATGGCACCTATCAGCAGGTCCTTGACCCGGCTACGACTGGCCTTGGCGTAGGTTTCACCGCGCACGCACAACAACACCGAATACGCCGCCGACCAGAAGTACGGCACCAGAATCATTGATGAGGCGAGGTAGATTAGGGTGGTGTAGGTGCCCGATGACACAAGCGTGATGACCAGAAACAGCTGAATCATGATATTGGTCAGCCACAGGGCGTTGACCGGCACATGGTTGGCGTTTTCCTTTTTCAGGAACGCCGGCATGGTTTTATCCCGAGACGTCGCGTACAAAATCTCGGCGCACAACAACGCCCATGACAGCAGCGCTCCGAGCAATGAAACCGCCAGGCCTATGCTGATCAGAATCGCCCCCCAATCCCCCACCACATGCTTGAGCACCCCGGCCATCGACGGGTTTTGCAGTTGCGCCAGTTCAGGCTGAGTCATGATGCCCATCGACAGCACGTTCACCAGCACCAGCAACGCCAGCACGCCGAGAAACCCGATCACGGTGGCCTTGCCCACATCGGAACGCTTTTCGGCGCGCCCCGAGTAAACACTGGCGCCTTCGATACCGATAAACACAAACACGGTGACCAGCATCATGTTGCGCACCTGGTCCATCACGCTACCGACGCTGGGCATTTCTGAGCCCCACAGGTCACGGGTAAAGATGTCGGCTTTAAACGCCACGGCGGCCAGCACGATAAACATCACGATCGGTACGATTTTCGCGACGGTGGTCAGTTGGTTGATAAACGCGGCCTCTTTGATGCCGCGCATCACCAAAAAATGCACGCCCCACAGCAACAGCGATGCGCAGCCGATGGCAATGGGCGTATTGCCTTGGCCAAACGCGGGAACGAAAAAACCCAAGGTGCTGAACAGCAACACGAAGTAACCCACGTTGCCCATCCAGGCACTGATCCAGTAGCCCCAGGCAGACGAAAAGCCCATGTAGTCGCCAAATCCGGCCTTGGCGTAGGCGTACACCCCCGAATCCAGCTCAGGCTTGCGATTGGCCAGGGTCTGGAACACAAAAGCCAGCGCCAGCATGCCCACCGCCGTGATTGCCCAACCAATCAACACCGCAGCGCCAGCGGCTCGTTCGGCAATATTTTGTGGCAATGAAAAAATACCGCCACCAATCATCGACCCGACCACTAACGCAATCAAGGCATTGAGCCGAAGCTTCTGGGTCTGTTGAGACATCGCTACCTCTTAGTTATGGTGTTTATTAATGCTGCTTATCCATCGAGAGACGTTTACTGAGTAAATAAATTTTTGTCCAAAACGTTTAATAAAGTTGCGCTATAAGCCTCATTTTTTTAACAGCAAGATTTTCTATTAAAGACCAAAAAGTGGCGCAGATGCAGATGACGTTTTCATTTCATAGGCCGTTAAATGAAACATCCTGCTCACATTTGCAAATTCTCAAATAGTGTCTAGCTTCATTCCCCACGACGAATCAATTAAAGCCGCTGTATTACCTGAAAGCCCTCTGGAGCCGGGTTTCCAGCGCGCGTCATAAAAATGCGCAATAGCGACCTTCTCGCTCTTCTGACAATGGAATGTAGTCATGACCTGACCTAAGTCAACAGGGTAAGCAAACATCGCAATAACCTCTTAGACATCACTTCACATGGATTGGAGTCACTCTAAATGTCTGACACTCCTGGAAAACTTCGACTAGGTGCATTGGTTGCTCTGGTAGTCGGCTCAATGATTGGCGGCGGGATCTTTTCGCTGCCACAAAACATGGCGGCAAGTGCTGATGTCGGGGCGATTTTAATCGGCTGGGCGATCACCGCCGTGGGCATGCTGACCCTCGCCTTTGTGTTCCAGACCCTGGCCAATCGAAAACCCGACCTGGACGGCGGCGTGTACGCCTACGCCAAGGCCGGGTTTGGCGATTACATGGGTTTCTCGTCGGCCTGGGGGTACTGGATCAGTGCCTGGCTGGGCAACGTGGGTTACTTCGTGCTGCTGTTCAGCACACTCGGTTACTTCTTCCCGATCTTCGGTGAAGGCAACACGGTCGCCGCCATCGTCGGCGCGTCAATCCTGCTCTGGGCCGTACACTTTCTGGTCTTGCGCGGCATCAAGGAAGCAGCGTTCATCAACCTGGTGACCACCGTCGCCAAGGTCGTGCCGCTGATTCTGTTCATTCTGATTGCACTGTTCGCCTTCAAACTGGACATCTTCACCAGTGACATCTGGGGCCTGAAAAACCCGTCGCTGGGCAGCGTGATGGACCAGGTGCGCAACATGATGCTGGTCACCGTGTGGGTGTTCATCGGTATCGAAGGCGCGAGCATCTTCTCGTCCCGTGCCGAAAAACGCTCAGACGTCGGTCGCGCCACCGTGATCGGTTTTATCACCGTGCTGCTCTTGCTGGTGCTGGTGAACGTGCTGTCGCTGGGCATCATGACTCAGCCAGAACTGGCAAAACTGCAAAACCCTTCGATGGCGGCCGTGCTTGAACACGTGGTCGGCCACTGGGGTGCGGTGCTGATCAGCGTCGGCTTGATCGTGTCCTTGCTGGGAGCCCTGCTGTCGTGGGTGCTGCTGTGTGCAGAGATCATGTTCTCGGCCGCCAAAGACCACACCATGCCGGCGTTCCTGAAGAAGGAAAACGCCAACCATGTACCGGTCAACGCCCTGTGGCTGACCAACGTGATGGTGCAGATCTTCCTGATCATCACCCTGTTCTCGGAAAGCACCTACCTGTCGCTGATCTATCTGGCGACCTCGATGATCCTCGTGCCTTACCTCTGGTCGGCGGCCTACGGCCTGCTGCTGGCGGTGCGCGGCGAGACTTACGAGAACGCCCTGGCTGAACGCAAAAAAGACCTGATCATCGGTTCTGTCGCGCTGATCTACGCGATCTGGCTGATCTATGCCGGTGGCCTGAAATACCTGCTGCTCTCGGCCCTGCTGTATGCACCTGGCGCCATCTTGTTTGCCAAGGCCAAGCGCGAAAGCGGCCAACAAGTGTTTACCAACATCGAGAAAGTGATTTTTGCCGCAGTGATTATCGGTGCCCTGGTGGCAGCGTATGGCCTCTACGACGGCTTTCTAACCCTGTAATACCCTGTTTTATGTACTTTGGAGGATGACTGTAATGACCACGGAAAAAGTGAAGTACGGCGTGCATTCCGAAGCCGGCAAGCTGCATAAGGTTATGGTTTGTTCCCCAGGCCTGGCTCACCAGCGTCTGACCCCGAGCAACTGCGACGAGTTGTTGTTTGATGACGTGCTCTGGGTCAACCAGGCCAAGCGTGACCACTTCGATTTCGTCACCAAAATGCGCGATCGCGGGATTGATGTGCTGGAGATGCACAACCTGCTGACCGATATTGTTGCCATTCCAGAAGCGCTGGACTGGATCCTTGACCACAAGGTCACGCCAAATCAAGTGGGCGTGGGCCTGGTCAATGAAGTCAAAGCCTGGCTCAAGAGCCTTGAGCCGCGCCACATTGCCGAGTACCTGATTGGCGGTGTCTCTGCTGACGACCTGCCTAATAGCTTCGGTGGCAAAACCATCCAGATGTTCCGTGATTTCCTGGGCCACACCAGCTTTATCCTGCCGCCCCTGCCGAACACTCAGTTCACCCGTGACACCACCTGCTGGATCTACGGTGGCGTAACGCTGAACCCGATGTACTGGCCTGCCCGTCGCCAGGAAACCCTGCTGACCACGGCAATTTACAAGTTCCACCCTGAGTTCACCCAAGCTGAATTCAAGGTCTGGTACGGCGACCCGACCGTTGACCACGGCAATGCCAGCCTCGAAGGCGGCGACGTGATGCCAATCGGCAAGGGCGTGGTGCTGATCGGCATGGGCGAGCGCTCGTCACGCCAGGCCATCGGCCAACTGGCACAGAACCTGTTCAAGAACAAAGCAGTTGAGCGTGTGATTGTTGCCGGGCTGCCCAAGTCTCGGGCGGCGATGCACCTGGACACCGTGTTCAGCTTCTGCGATCACGACCTGGTGACCATCTTCCCGGAGGTGGTCAATCAGATTGTCGCCTTCTCCCTGTACCCGGATGAAAGCAAAGCCGGTGGCATTGACGTTCGCCGTGAAGAAGCCAGCTTCCTCGATGTGGTGGCCAAGGCCTTGGGCCTGAAAGCCCTGCGCGTTGTCGAAACCGGCGGTAACAGCTTCGCCGCCGAACGCGAGCAGTGGGATGACGGCAACAACGTCGTGGCTCTGGAGCCGGGCGTGGTCATCGGCTACGACCGCAACACGTACACCAACACCCTGCTGCGCAAAGCCGGTGTCGAAGTGATCACCATCAGCGCCTCTGAACTGGGACGCGGCCGTGGCGGCGGTCACTGCATGACCTGCCCGATCGTACGCGACCCTATCGATTACTAAGTCACCCATTGATTGCTTGCGCTGACCCCACAAGGGGCGGCGCAAGCCGGTTAACCAGAAACCCAGGAGATCCCCATGGCGTTTAACATGAAAAACCGCAGCTTGCTGAGCTTGGTTCATCACACCCCTCGTGAGCTGCACTTCTTGCTGGATCTGTCCCGTGACCTCAAGCGCGCCAAGTACACCGGTACTGAAGAGCCGCACTTGAAAGGCAAGAACATCGCGCTGATTTTTGAAAAAACCTCGACCCGCACCCGTTGCGCGTTCGAGGTGGCGGCCCACGACCAGGGCGCGCATGTGACTTACATCGACCCGGTTTCTTCGCAAATCGGCCACAAAGAAAGCATGAAAGACACCGCCCGCGTTCTCGGCCGCATGTTTGACGCCATTGAATACCGTGGCTTTGAGCAAGTGGTTGTCGAAGAGCTGGCCAAGTACGCAGGCGTACCGGTGTTCAACGGCCTGACCGCTGAGTTCCACCCGACGCAAATGATCGCTGACGTGCTGACCATGCGCGAACACAGCGATAAGCCGCTGCACAACATCAGCTACGCCTACCTGGGCGATGCGCGCAACAACATGGGTAACTCGCTGCTGCTGATCGGCGCCAAGCTGGGCATGGACGTGCGCATCGCCGCACCAAAAAGCCTGTGGCCAGAAGAAGCCTTCGTCAAACAGTGCGAGGAATTCGCCAAGGAAAGCGGTGCCAAAATCACCCTGACCGAAGACCCGAAAGCGGCGGTCAAAGGCGTGGATTTCATCCACACCGACGTATGGGTATCGATGGGCGAGCCGGTTGAAACCTGGAACGAACGCATCAAGCTGCTGCTGCCTTACCAGGTCAACACCGACATCATCAAGGCGGCAGAAAACCCGCGCGTGAAGTTCATGCACTGCCTGCCAGCGTTCCATAACAGCGAAACCAAAGTCGGCAAGGACGTGGCAGAGCATCACCCGAACCTGAAAAACGGCATTGAAGTGACCGAAGAAGTGTTCGAGTCGCCGGTCAACATTGCCTTTGAACAGGCTGAAAACCGCATGCACACCATCAAGGCCATTCTGGTGGCGGCGCTGGCTGATATCTAAGCCCTGACGCCCTCTTGTAGGAGCGAGCTTGCCTCGCGATCTTTTAAAAGATCGAAAGCTCGCTCCTACGGATCCGGTCCTCCCCTTTAAATAAGGACATTTTCTATGCGTATCGTCGTTGCACTGGGCGGTAACGCCCTTCTTCGTCGCGGCCAGCCCATGACCGCTGACAACCAACGCGAAAACATCCGTACGGCCACCGCCCAAATCGCCCGCGTCGCCCCTGGCAACGAACTGGTGGTGGCGCACGGTAACGGCCCGCAAGTGGGCCTGCTGTCGCTGCAAGCCGCTGCCTACACTGACGTTGCGCCCTACCCGCTGGACGTACTCGGGGCTGAAACCGAAGGCATGATCGGTTACATGATCGAGCAAGAACTGGGCAACCTGCTGCCCAAAGACGTGCCTTTCGCCACCTTGCTGACCCAGGTAGAAGTCGATCCCAAAGACCCGGCGTTCCAGAACCCGACCAAGCCGATTGGCCCGGTGTACAGCGAAGCTGACGCCAAGCGCCTGGCCGCTGAAAAGGGCTGGGACATTGCCCCGGACGGCGACAAGTTCCGCCGCGTGGTGCCAAGCCCCAAACCCAAACACATCTTTGAAATCCGCCCGATCAAATGGCTGCTGGAAAAAGGCACCGTGGTGATCTGCGCCGGCGGTGGCGGTATTCCGACCATGTACGGCGAAGACGGCAACCTCAAAGGCATTGAGGCGGTAATCGACAAAGACCTCGCCTCGTCCCTGCTGGCCCAACAACTCAACAGTGACTTGCTGGTGATCGCCACAGACGTCAACGCTGCCTTTATCAACTGGGGCAAACCTGACCAGAAAGGCATTGCTCACGCGCACCCGGACGAACTGGAAAAACTCGGCTTTGCCGCCGGTTCCATGGGCCCGAAAGTTGAAGCGGCCTGTGAATTTGCCCGCAAGACCGGCAAGACTGCTGTGATCGGCGCACTGGCGGACATTGAAGCAATCGTTCAAGGTAAGGCAGGTACTCGAGTGAGCACCGAGAAATCGGGTATTACCTACTTTTGAACCCAAGGGCAGGTCTGGCGGCCTGCCCTTGGCTACTTAGCCTCAAGGAGCAGCCCTATGGCCATTTTTAAACCCGGGTACCTGCATATCGAACGCGAATCGCTGGGTCCGCACGACTTTAGTTATGAGATCGTAATTAAGTACCAGGTCGTTCAAGATCCCAAGGAAGGCAAGTCCATGCAGTTCGATATGAGCGGCCAGATTAATGGCAAGGACTTCAAGGAATCGTTCACGCTGCCCAAGGACATGGCGTTCGATTTCGCCCGGGTGGCCTTCAAGATTGCCGTGAAAAACGGGATTCCAAACAACGCGAACATCCTGTCGATGCATAAATACTACGACTTGATGTTTAAGGACGTACGAGAGCAACTCGACGTCAAGCCGGGTGACCCGGTAAAACCTGAACACCTGGAATAATCCCCTCCCTGTAGGAGCGAGCTTGCCTCGCGATCTTTTAAACGATCAAAAGATCGCGAGACAAGCTCGCTCCTGCAGAGCCGATGTGCGGCTCACATTTCACCAATCCTCCCCGCCAAGGCATACTGGCCATCCCCTGGCTCAAGTTTTCTCGTTCCCATGCGTATCCATGTCAGTTTTATCGACCGTGTCGGCATCACCCAGGAAGTTCTGGCGTTGCTTGGCGGGCGTAATCTCAACCTGGATGCCGTGGAGATGGTGCCGCCCAACGTTTACATCGACGCCCCGACCCTCAGCCCGCAAGTGCTCGACGAGCTGCGCGAAGCGCTGTTTCGGGTCAACGGCGTGCAGTCGGTGCGGGTAGTCGATATCCTTCCCGGCCAGCGCCGCCACCTGCAACTCGACGCCCTGCTCGCCGCCATGACCGACCCGGTACTGGCGCTGGACAGCGGTGGCCACGTGCTGCTGGCTAACCCGGCGCTGGTCACGCTGTACGGCCGTGACCCTACTGGTGAAAGCATCGGCGAGCTGTTCAGCGATCCCGGCCTGCTCAATGTGTTGCTGGAAAACGGTTTTCGCCTGCCGTTGCGCGAAGTGACGCTCAACGGCCAGCCGCTGATGCTCGACGCCACGCCGATTACTGACGCCGGTGCCTTGCTCACGTTGTACCAGCCCAGCCGTATTGGTGAGCGGCTGGCCGCCCTGCATCACGATCACGCAGAGGGCTTTGACGCGCTGCTCGGTGACTCCCCGGCGATCCGCACCTTGAAGGCCCGTGCCCAGCGCGTGGCGGCGCTGGATGCGCCCTTGCTGATTCAGGGCGAAACCGGCACCGGCAAAGAACTCGTGGCCCGCGCCTGTCATGCGATCAGCACCCGTTTTGCAGCGCCGTTTTTGGCTTTGAACTGCGCGGCGCTCCCGGAAAACCTGGCCGAAAGCGAGCTGTTCGGCTATGCCCCCGGCGCCTTCACTGGCGCCCAGCGCGGCGGCAAACCGGGGCTAATGGAGCTGGCCAACCATGGCACGGTGTTCCTCGATGAAATCGCTGAAATGTCGCCCTACCTGCAAGCCAAGCTGCTGCGCTTTTTGAATGACGGCAGCTTTCGTCGGGTGGGCGGCGAGCGCGAGGTCAAGGTCAATGTGCGGATCCTCAGCGCAACCCACCGCAACCTCGAAAAAATGGTCAATGAAGGGACGTTTCGCGAAGACCTTTTCTATCGCCTGAACGTGCTGAACCTTGAGGTGCCGCCGCTGCGCGAGCGTGGCCAGGATATTTTGCTGCTGGCACGCGCCTTTATGCAGCAGGCTTGCACGCAGATCCAGCGCCCGGTGTGCCGCCTGGCACCCGGCACTTATCCGGCATTGCTGGGCAATCGCTGGCCGGGCAATGTACGGCAATTGCAGAACGTGATTTTCCGCGCGGCCGCGATCTGTGAAAGCACGCTGGTGGATATCGGTGACCTCGACATCGCAGGCACTTCGGTCGCGCGGCAAAGCGATGGCGAGATAGAAACCCTGGAGCTGGCGGTCGAAACGTTCGAAAAAGCCCTGCTGGAAAAACTCTACGTCAGCTACCCCTCAACTCGCCAATTGGCCAGCCGCCTGCAAACCTCGCACACCGCTATTGCGCACCGCCTGCGCAAGTACGGCATCCCGGGTAAAAATTAATCCAGAAAAGCCACATGCTCCGTATTGATTTCATTCCAGTGGAACGATTTCGATACAGGCACGCCAATCCTCAGTAACCCAAGGCTTTGATCCACTTGGATTTTTTAATTGCGCCAGCACTGTAGCGATTTCGCTACAGCGTGATGAGTCAGTCATCTGCGAAACCACTCTAAGCCACTGATAAATAGGTCTTTTTATAAACTGGCAACCTTCTTGCAATGATCATCGCATTCAGCTCGACCTGCACGAGCATTACACCTGTGACCACCAGACATGTCTGGCCCTGAGGAGTTTCGATGAGCGAATTGCGTTTTACTGAAGACCACGAATGGCTGCGTGCCGAAGCTGATGGCAGCGTGACCGTAGGCATTACGGCTTTTGCGCAAAACGCTCTGGGCGATGTGGTGTTTGTTCAGTTGCCAGAGTTGCAGGCTTACGACAAAGGCGCTGAAGTCGCCACGGTTGAATCAGTCAAGGCCGCCAGTGGTGTGTATATGCCACTTGACGGTGAAGTCCTCGAATCCAACGTCAAACTCGAAGACAGCCCGGAACAGGTCAACGAAGACCCGCTGGGTGAAGGCTGGTTTTTTCGCTTTAAACCGGCTGATCCCGAGGCGCTCGGCAAACTGCTCACGCAGGACGCTTACGACCGCTTGATCAAAGCTCAAGACGACAACTGAGGAGCCGGCCATGACGATTAATCTCAGCACTGCCAATGAATTCATCGCGCGCCACATCGGCCCGCGTCAGGCCGACGAACAGGCCATGCTCACTACTCTGGGGTTTGACTCGCTGCAAGCGCTCAGCGCCAGTGTCATCCCGGAAGGTATCAAGGGCACCAGCGTACTCAACCTGCCCGCCGGCCAAAGTGAAGCCGATGCCCTGGCATCAATCAAAGCCATCGCGGCAAAAAACCAGCTGCATAAAACCTATATCGGCCAAGGCTATTACAACTGCCACACGCCTTCGCCGATCTTGCGCAACCTGCTGGAAAACCCGGCCTGGTACACCGCTTACACGCCGTATCAGCCGGAAATCTCCCAGGGTCGTCTTGAAGCCTTGCTGAATTTCCAGACGTTGATCAGCGACCTCACCGGCCTGCCGATTGCCAACGCTTCGTTGCTCGACGAAGCCACCGCAGCCGCCGAAGCCATGACCTTCTGCAAACGCCTGAGCAAGAACAAAACCAGCGAGCGCTTCTTCGCCTCCCGCCACTGCCACCCGCAAACCCTCGATGTGCTGCGCACCCGTGCTGAGCCGTTGGGCATTGAAGTGGTGGTGGGTGACGAGCGTGAGTTGAGCGACCTGTCGCCGTTCTTCGGCGCCCTGCTGCAATACCCGGCAAGCAACGGCGATGTGTTCGATTATCGCGATCTGGTTGAACGCTTCCACGCCGCTAACGCGTTGGTGGCGGTAGCGGCTGACTTGTTGGCGCTGACCTTGCTGACGCCGCCCGGTGAGTTCGGCGCCGACGTGGCCATCGGCAGCGCCCAGCGCTTTGGCGTGCCACTGGGCTTCGGTGGCCCGCACGCGGCTTACTTTTCGACCCGCGATGCCTTCAAGCGCGACATGCCGGGGCGTCTGGTCGGCATGTCGGTAGACCGTCATGGCAAGCCGGCGCTGCGTCTGGCGATGCAAACCCGCGAGCAACATATCCGCCGCGAGAAGGCCACCAGCAACATCTGTACCGCTCAAGTGTTGCTGGCCAACATCGCCAGCATGTATGCCGTGTACCACGGGCCTCAAGGCCTGACCCAGATTGCCCGGCGCATCCATCAGTTGACTGCAATCCTTGCCCAGGGCCTGAAGGGGCTGGGGCTGAACGTTGAGCAAAGCCAGTTTTTCGACACCCTGACCCTGCACACCGGCAACCGCACCAGCGCGCTGCACGCCAAGGCTCAGGCCCGGCACATCAACCTGCGTGTGGTCGATGACGAACGCATCGGGCTGTCGCTGGACGAAACCAGCAGCCAGTCTGACGTCGTTGCTCTGTGGGCCTTACTCGCAGTCGATGGCCAGACGCTGCCTGACTTCGACGCGCTGGCCCAATCGGTAACAGGCACGCTGCCTGCGGCGTTGCTGCGCCAGTCGGCGATTCTGAGCCACCCGGTGTTCAACCGTTATCACTCCGAAACCGAGCTGATGCGCTATCTGCGCCGCCTGGCTGACAAAGACCTGGCGCTGGACCGCACCATGATCCCGCTGGGCTCGTGCACCATGAAGCTCAACGCCGCCAGCGAAATGATCCCGGTGACCTGGGCCGAGTTCGGCAACCTGCACCCGTTTGCCCCTGCCGAGCAAAGCCAGGGCTATCAGCAACTGACCCGCGAGCTGGAGCTCATGCTCTGCGAGGCCACCGGTTACGATGCCGTGTCGCTGCAACCCAACGCCGGCTCCCAAGGTGAGTACGCAGGCTTGCTGGCCATTCGTGCTTACCACCAGAGCCGTGGCGAAGAGCGCCGCGACATCTGCCTGATCCCCTCCTCGGCCCACGGCACCAACCCGGCGACCGCACACATGGCCGGTATGCGCGTGGTGGTGACCGCCTGTGACGCGCGCGGCAACGTCGACATTGAAGACCTGCGCGCCAAGGCCATCGAGCACCGTGATCACCTTGCCGCGCTGATGATCACCTACCCGTCGACCCACGGCGTGTTTGAAGAAGGCATCCGCGAAATCTGCGGCATCATTCATGACAACGGCGGCCAGGTGTACATCGACGGCGCCAACATGAACGCGATGGTCGGCCTGTGCGCACCGGGCAAGTTTGGCGGCGACGTGTCGCACCTTAACCTGCACAAAACCTTCTGCATCCCCCACGGCGGTGGCGGCCCGGGCGTTGGTCCGATTGGCGTCAAGTCGCACCTGATCCCGTTCTTGCCGGGCCACAGCGCCCTGGAGCGCAAGGAAGGCGCGGTGTGTGCCGCCCCGTTCGGCAGCGCCAGCATTCTGCCGATCACCTGGATGTACATCCGCATGATGGGTGGCGAAGGCCTGAAACGCGCCTCGCAGCTGGCCATTTTGAACGCCAACTACATTGCCCGCCGTCTCGAAGAGCATTACCCGGTGCTGTACTCGGGCGCCAACGGCCTGGTGGCGCACGAATGCATCCTCGATCTGCGTCCGCTCAAGGAAACCAGCGGCATCAACGTTGATGACGTGGCCAAGCGCCTGATCGACTTTGGCTTCCATGCGCCTACCATGTCGTTCCCGGTGGCAGGCACGTTGATGATCGAGCCGACTGAAAGTGAATCCAAACAAGAGCTGGATCGCTTCTGCGAAGCCATGATCCGCATCCGCGAGGAGATTCGCGCGGTCGAAAACGGCAGCCTCGACAAAGACGACAATCCGCTGAAAAACGCCCCGCACACGGCCGCAGAAATCGTTGGCGAGTGGACCCACCCGTACAGCCGCGAACAAGCGGTGTACCCGGTCGCGTCGTTGATCGAAGGCAAATACTGGCCGCCGGTGGGCCGTGTCGACAACGTGTTCGGCGACCGCAACCTGGTCTGCGCGTGCCCGTCGATCGAGAGCTATCAGGAGGCTTGATCCCGATCCGTAGGAGCGAGCTTGCCTCGCGATCTTTTGATCTTTTTAAAAGATCGCGAGACGAGCTCGCTCCTACAGGTTTTGCTTGCCAATTCATCTATAAGAAACCGGAGAACCCTATGTCGTTAAGCGTGTTCGACCTGTTCAAAATTGGCATCGGCCCTTCCAGTTCCCACACCGTCGGCCCCATGCGGGCTGCCGCACGTTTTGTCGAAGGTTTGGCCCGCGAGGGTTTGCTGCTCAGTACGGCCTGCGTGAAAGTCGAGCTGTATGGTTCCCTCGGCGCCACCGGTAAAGGTCACGGCAGCGACAAAGCCGTGTTGCTGGGGCTTGAAGGCGAACTCCCGGACACCGTCAACACCGAAACCGTGGCTGAACGCCTGGCCCGGATTCGCAGCAGCGGGCGTTTGAACCTGCACGGCGAACACGCCATCGATTTCAACGAAAAACTGCACCTGGCGATGATTCGCAAACCCTTGGCCTTTCACCCCAACGGCATGATTTTTCGTGCCCTGGACGCCGCCGGAATACAGATTCGCAGCCGCGAGTATTACTCGGTCGGCGGCGGCTTTGTGGTGGATGAAGACGCTGCGGGCGCTGACCGCATCGTCGAAGACAGTACGCCACTGAAGTACCCGTTCAAAACCGCCAAAGAGCTGCTGAACCATTGCACCACGCAGCACTTGTCCATCAGCCAGGTGATGCTGGCCAACGAAAGCGCCTGGCGCCCGGAAGCCGAAACCCGCAGTGGCTTGCTGCACATCTGGCAAGTGATGCAGGACTGTGTGAGCGCGGGCTGTCGCAATGAAGGGATTTTACCCGGTGGCTTAAAGGTCAAACGCCGGGCCGCCGCGCTGCATCGTCAACTGTGCAGCCACCCGGAAGCCGCCCTGCGCGATGCGCTGTCCGTGCTCGACTGGGTCAATCTGTATGCACTGGCGGTAAACGAAGAAAACGCCAATGGCGGGCGCGTGGTCACCGCGCCCACCAATGGGGCTGCGGGGATTATCCCGGCCGTGCTGCATTACTACATGCGCTTTATCGGCGGTGCCAACGAAGACGGCGTGGTGCGGTTTCTGCTGACGGCAGCCGCCATCGGCATTCTGTACAAGGAAAACGCCTCGATCTCGGGCGCCGAAGTCGGCTGCCAGGGCGAAGTCGGTGTGGCCTGCTCCATGGCCGCGGGCGCGCTCTGCGAAGTGCTGGGCGGCAGCGTGCAACAAGTCGAGAACGCCGCCGAAATCGGCATGGAACACAACCTGGGGCTGACCTGCGACCCGATTGGCGGGCTGGTGCAAGTGCCGTGTATCGAACGCAACGCCATGGGCTCGGTCAAGGCCATCAACGCCGTGCGCATGGCGTTGCGCGGCGACGGCCAGCACTTTGTCTCGCTCGACAAGGTGATCCGCACCATGCGCCAGACTGGCGCCGACATGAAAAGCAAATACAAAGAGACCGCCCGCGGCGGTCTGGCTGTCAACATTATTGAGTGCTGATTTTCAAGGAGTCACGAATGTCCACCGAACACTTGCTCATCACCCCGCTGCACGCACTGCACCTTGAACTCGGCGCCCGCATGGTGCCGTTTGCCGGCTATGACATGCCTGTGCAATACCCGCTGGGCGTGATGAAAGAGCACTTGCACACCCGTGAACAGGCCGGGTTGTTTGATGTTTCGCACATGGGGCAGATCCTGCTGACCGGCGCCGGTGCCGCCAAAGCACTGGAAACATTGGTGCCCGTCGACATCATCGACCTGCCGGTGGGCATGCAGCGTTACGCCATGTTCACCAACGAGCAAGGCGGCATTCTGGATGACCTGATGGTTGCCAATCTGGGCAATGACCGGTTGTTTTTGGTGGTTAACGCCGCCTGCAAGGCGCAGGACCTGGCGCACCTGCGCAAACACCTGGGCGCCCACTGCGAGATCCAGCCGCTGTTTGAAGAGCGCGCCCTGCTGGCCCTGCAAGGCCCGGCAGCGGTGAACGTGTTGCAGCGTCTGGCACCTGACGTCACCAAAATGACCTTTATGCAATTTGAGCCTGTGACGCTGCTGGGCGCGGCGTGTTACGTCAGCCGCTCAGGTTATACCGGTGAAGACGGCTTTGAGATCTCGGTACCGACGGCACACGCAGAAAAACTCGCCCGCGCCCTGTTGGCTGAACCTGAGGTTGAAGCCATTGGTTTGGGCGCACGTGATTCTTTACGTCTTGAAGCCGGTCTGTGCTTGTACGGCCACGACATGAACGAAAAAACCACGCCAATTGAAGCCAGCCTGTTGTGGGCGATCTCTAAAGCGCGTCGTGCCGACGGCCCGCGTGCGGGTGGCTTCCCAGGTGCCGACACCATTTTTGCTCAGCAACAACAAGGGGTTGCACGAAAAAGGGTCGGCTTGCTGCCCCAGGAACGCACACCGGTGCGTGAAGGCGCCGAGGTGGTCGATGCACAGGGTAACGTCATCGGCACAGTGTGTAGCGGCGGCTTTGGCCCAACCCTGGGCGCACCGCTGGCCATGGCGTATCTGGACAGTGCATTCACCCCGATAGACACCGAGGTCTGGGCGATTGTTCGGGGTAAACGTGTGCCGATGAAAGTGTCTAAACTGCCGTTTGTAGCGCAACGTTATTATCGGGGCTAAACCCCGGGCTTTTTATACAGTTGTATGACACTTGCGTGCCATACAACTGCCACAAAACAGTGCGAAGTTTCGATAGTGAAAAAAGCATTTTAAACATGAAAACAATTGAACACCTCTATGAACACACTTTCTTTAACGCTGCCCACATCCCACTGTAGGAGCGAGCTTGCTCGCGATCTTTTGATCTTTTAAATGCGTTGCTATAAGTGAACTACATGAGGTTATAAAGGGGTGTATTTAAGGGGCTTGTTTTTTTAATCCTGTTTTCGTAGAGTTTGACCACTGTGTTTGCATGGGTCGCTGGAATCGTGACCTGGGCAGTAGCTCTATGTTTGCTACAACCCGTTCTGCGTCTCTTACTTTCCTGCAACCCAGCACCAGTCCTCTTTCAACGTAAGGAGGCTGCCATTAATTGTTAGCGTCAAGGAATTAAGAAATG
Source organism: Pseudomonas helleri (assembly GCF_045830615.1). NCBI lineage: Bacteria > Pseudomonadati > Pseudomonadota > Gammaproteobacteria > Pseudomonadales > Pseudomonadaceae > Pseudomonas > Pseudomonas helleri. The sequence continues at coordinate 4,268,059 of NZ_CP174501.1, forward strand.
TCTCAACGTCAGAGCGGTACCGTCAAGTGGTTTAACGACGAGAAAGGTTTTGGTTTCATCACTCCGGAAAGCGGTCCGGATCTGTTCGTACACTTCCGTGCCATTCAAGGCAACGGTTTCAAAAGCTTGAAAGAAGGCCAGAAAGTGACCTTCATCGCTGTTCAGGGCCAAAAAGGCATGCAGGCTGACGAAGTTCAAGCCGAAGCCTAAGCCTCTGTTCCACAAAAGCCTCTGATGCTGACATCAGAGGCTTTTTTATGGGCGCAATTTCGTAAGATGGGTTTTTCCTTCACGAGAGCCTGCCATGTCGAAACCACCACTTAGCCCCAAAGGCGATTTCCCCGCCGCTGGCCTGGGGCGCCGCCTGGCAGCCATGTTCTATGACTTTCTGCTGTGTACGGCCCTGCTGATCGTGACCACGTTTATCTACAAGCTGATCATGATGGGCTTTATCGGTGAAGCCAAAATGCGCGAGCTGACCGAAGCCGGGTCGCTGGATGGCGACCCGTTGCTCTCGACCATTTTGTTGTTTGTCCTGTTCGCGTTCTTTGCCAAGTTCTGGACCCACAGCGGCCAAACCCTGGGCATGCAAGTGTGGGGCGTGCGCGTGCAAAACGCCGATGGATCGGCGATCAGCCTGTGGCAAGCGCTGTTGCGCTTTATGGTGTCGATTGGTTCGTGGCTGTGTTTAGGGCTGGGGTTTATCTGGTCTGTGTTCGATAAACGCAAGCGCACCTGGCACGACATATACTCCGACAGCCAGCTGGTTCGCATCCCTAAACAAAAGAAATAAAAAAAGCCCGTATCTCGCGATACGGGCTTTTTATTGTTGCTGTGTTTCTGTGGTCACTGCCGTTTGCTGGAGAAACGGGTTGCTGCGCAACCCTTCGCAGCCTTCGGCAGCGACTACAAGGGTTGGTTACTCTGCCAGCTTGAAGGTAATGAAGCTTGCGCGGCCCTGACGCAGTACACGCATCGAGACCGAACGATTTTTTGGCAATGCCTTGGCAATTTCAGTGAATTGCTTGGCATCGGTAATCGCCTGGTTGTTCAGATGAGTGATCACGTCACCCGGTTGCAGACCAATCAACGCCGCAGGACCGTCCTGTACGTCTTTGATGATCACGCCACCTTTGATGTCGTTGGCTTTCTTCTGCTCGTCGGTCAAGTCAGCGACAGCGACGCCCAGACGGTTGCTGCTTTGCTCAGCACCGGTCAGGCCAGCCATCTCCTTGCCTTCATCCGGGATAGCGCCCACGGTGAGGTCCAGGGTTTTGCGCTTGCCGTCACGCACCACTTCAAGGGTGGCTTTGCTACCGGCTTTCAGCGCGCCTACCAGGTGCGGCAGGTCGGCCGACATGACGATCGGCTGGCCATTCATGCTCAGGATCACGTCACCTACTTGCAGACCGCCTTTGGCAGCCGGGCCGTTGTCCAGTACTTGAGCGACCAGCGCACCGGCAGGTTTTTCCAGACCGAAGGATTCTGCCAGGTCTTTGTTGACCTCTTGAATCACCACGCCCAACCAGCCACGGCTAACCTTGCCACCGGCTTTGAGTTGGTTGGAAACGTCCATGGCCACATCGATAGGGATCGCGAACGACACGCCCATGAAGCCACCGGAACGGGTGTAGATCTGTGAGTTGATGCCGACCACTTCACCTGCCAGGTTGAACAGCGGGCCACCGGAGTTACCCGGGTTGATTGGCACGTCAGTCTGGATGAACGGCACATAGCTTTCATTCGGCAGGCTACGGCCGATGGCGCTGATGATGCCTTGGGTGACGGTGTGGTCAAAGCCGAACGGCGAGCCGATCGCTACCACCCATTGACCGGCCTTGAGGTCTTGGGACTTGCCCAGCTTCAGCACCGGCAGGTTTTTGCCTTCAATTTTCAACAGGGCCACATCGGAACGCGGGTCTGTACCAACCAGCTTGGCTTTCATTTCGCTGCGGTCAGACAGACGCACGATGATTTCGTCAGCGTCAGCCACTACGTGGTTGTTGGTCAGGATGTAGCCGTCCGGGGAGATGATAAAACCCGATCCCAGCGATTGAGCTTCGCGCTGACGCCCACCTTGGCCACCGCCCATGCCTGGCGGCATGCCGCGTTCAAAGAAATCACGCAGCCCCGGCGGCAAGCCTTCGAGGTCTGGCATGTTCGAGACTTTGCGGTCCGGCAGCTTTTGCGTCGTACTGATGTTGACGACGGCGGGTGATGCCTGCTCGACCAACTGCGTGAAGTCGGGCAACTGCGCTTCAGCCAGCGCGGGCACTGCCTGGCCGAGCATCAGCACGGCAGCAAAAATGGGTAAGTAAGACTTCAATCGAGGCATTGGTTTACAGCTCCCGTTAATAGCCAGCAGGGTTGTGCAATGAGTCCCAAAAACTTAAGCCAGCATAGACCGGTTTTTGGGCGGACCAGAAACAAACAAGGTCAGAGCCCATTAGGCACTGACCTTTGTAAAAAAAATGAAAAAAACAATTTGAAATGTTCACCGCGCATTTCAGTGTTCCATCAAGGTTTGACCGTCGCCGAGGGTTCGGCCTGCCCTGCCCGCATCGAGAGTGCGATGCGCTCTGCAGTGCCCATCGGGATCTCGCCCACCACGGTTGCGAGGATCTCTGCGTCAGGCGTCGAGAGGTGCCGTGAGACCGCAACAGTCGGCCCCAGCTGCAGGCGCATGTCGGGCACAGCGTCGCCTTTCAGGGGTTCGAGGAACACCGAGAAACGCGTCAAGCCGTCGTCATACATGAGGCTGGTGACTTCTGTTTTGGTTTTGGGATCGCGACGCACGTTGCTGCTCAAGAGTTCAAACCCTGGCGGCAACCAGTCGGAATGCCAGCTGTGCACAGGTTTGCTCACAGGTGCAGCCGCTTGAGAGGTGGTCACGGCCTGACAACGGTCACCGGGGGTGAGCTGGCTGTCGTTGGGCGGCGTCGTTTCAAGGTGGGTGAACTGAAAACGCTCCAGTAACTGCCCTTTGTCATTGATCAGCAATGACTTCAAAGGCAAGCCGGTTTCACGGTCCAGATACAGTTCAACGCCATAGCGATGCTGGTCACGCGGGGTTAGCACAATGACCGCTACAGGGCGACCGGCTACCCGCGAATCACCCGCGCGAGTCACGGCATACCAGTTTTCAAGGCGTTGCAAATCTAGCTGTCGCGCGGTGGTGTCGGCGACATCTGCAAGGCCGTTGATCAGTTTGCCAGTGACGCACTCGGTGCGCCCATCGGCACGGACCACCTCATAAGGTGCACCATCAAGCTGCACCAGTCGTTCACGCACTTTGCCGTCTTGCACGCGGTGCCAGATGCGATGGGTCGAAAAACTCCCATTGCGCTCGTAAACAAACGTGCCTTGATAGCTTTGCTGCTGCTCAGCCGCGCCTAAGCGTTTTAGCCAGTCTTGGGCGTCATCGGCATGAGCAGGTGCAACAAAAAAACCACTGAGCAGAAGCGGTAACAGAGGTAGGACGCGCATCATGGCCCTTAACGGTTTTCCAGGCTTGCAGCTCGTGCGTAAGGCAGAGGGCTTTCAGTTCCTTTCATGGCCGCTTGTTCAGCGTGCTGGCGCAAATAGCCCGGCAAACGCTGATTCTGCCAACCGGCCTGGCCTTGCAGTACACCATTGGCCATTGGCCCGGTGCCCTGATCAGAGCTCTCGCTGTAGTTGGCCAGTACCGCAGGGCCTTTGACTGTCGGCGCACTCAGGCTCGGCTGAGTGCCTTGCTGGGCCAGTTGGGCGCCCACGATGTCATCCTGGTTGTACAGTCTGACACCCGCCAGAACAGCCACCGTCACCGAGGCAGCAACTGCCAGGCGGCCAATGCTTTGCCAGTGACTGCGCTTGGCTTTGGCGGGTGTTTGTTCTTCGGCCAGTGCGGCCGATACTGCAGATGCGATGTCCAGGCGAGGGATCAGCAGATCTTTGTGCATCACTGCACGGGCAACCTGGTAGCGATTCCAGGTGGCACGTGTTTGTGCATCGTCAAAGGCATTCAATACCCGACGTAATTCCAGTTCGTCCGCTTCGTTATCCATCACTGCGGACAGCGATTCCTGCAGGGCTTCACGACTCATGGCGGTTCCTCTCTTGGCTGTCGCCGCTGTCTCAGTTTTCCTGCAACAACGGCTGCAGGGCTTTATCGATGGCTTCCCGAGCACGGAATATCCGGGATCGTACGGTACCCACCGGACATTGCATGACGCTCGCAATATCTTCGTAACTCAGACCATCAAACTCACGTAAAGTTAATGCCGTACGTAAATCTTCTGGCAGTAGCTGAATGGTGCGGTGAACCGTGCCTTCGATCTCATCGCGAAGCAAAGAACGCTCCGGCGATTCCAGATCTTTCAGACCGTGGTCACCATCATAAAACTCAGCATCTTCAGAACTCACATCGCTATCGGGTGGACGACGACCGCGTGACACCAGATAGTTTTTCGCCGTGTTAATGGCGATGCGGTACAGCCACGTATAAAAGGCGCTGTCTCCGCGAAAATTGCCAAGTGCACGGTAAGCCTTGATAAAGGCTTCTTGTGCCACGTCCTGGGCTTCATGGGTGTCGTGCACGAAACGCACGATCAACCCGAGAATTTTGTGCTGGTATTTCAGCACTAGCAGATCAAATGCACGCTTGTCGCCGCGCTGCACGCGCTCGACCAGCTGCTGATCCTCTTCCTGGGTTAGCATGAATACTCCTCATAAGACCGGGAGGAAGAGTGTTTTGCTAATTGATCAGGCTTGCAAACATAGACTCGGGCTTTTCGCAAAAGTTCTCTCCCCCCTGGCAAGTTTCCTGCGCACTCGGATTTGGCACGCACGAAAACGCAGCTCGGGCCTGGCCGGCTGCGTCAATAATCTTGTCGTCAAAGTCACCTGCGCGGGCCGTAAAATCAACCCCGTATGGCATTGACGCAACTCCCCTTTATGGCGGGCAACCTGCTATTGAACCCTGAGCTGTCGGAAAAGTTCCAAAATTCAGATCAGGTGTAACGTCTATAGCAGGATAAAATACAGTTCGTGCGCAGGTTGTGCCCGACGCGCAGCCTCTGGTTTGCCGATTTATTCTGCAAAACGGCATGCAGATCGCCACACTCTGAGGCACACTTCTCGCCCGCTGTAATGACCCAACGCCACAAAGGCCCGGCTATTGTGCCGATCCCCCCCTCTATATACTAGTGGGCGCTTTTTTTGCGGACATAAGAAGAATGAGCCAACATTTTCAACACGATGTGCTGGTGATTGGCAGCGGGGCTGCCGGTCTGAGCCTGGCGCTGTCACTGCCAGGCAATCTGCGCATTGCAGTTTTGAGCAAGGGCGACCTGGCCAACGGCTCGACATTTTGGGCACAGGGCGGCGTCGCTGCCGTGCTGGATGACACCGACACGGTCCAGTCCCACGTCGAAGACACCCTGAATGCCGGGGGCGGCCTGTGTCATGAAGATGCCGTGCGTTTTACGGTCGAACACAGTCGCGAAGCCATTCAGTGGCTGATCGACCAGGGCGTGCCCTTCACCCGCGATGAGGACGCCGACCCTGAGCACCCAGGGTTTGAGTTCCACCTCACTCGTGAAGGCGGCCACAGCCATCGCCGCATCATTCACGCCGCCGATGCCACCGGCGCGGCTATTTTCAAGACACTGCTCGAACAAGCCCGCCAGCGCCCCAATATTGAATTGCTCGAACAACGCGTGGCCGTTGATCTGATTACCGCCCGTCGCCTGGGCCTGGAGGGTGACCGCTGCCTCGGTGCGTACGTGCTCAACCGCGCCACCGGCGAAGTCGACACCTACGGCTCGCGTTTCACCATTCTGGCCTCAGGCGGCGCGGCCAAGGTGTACCTCTATACCAGCAACCCCGATGGCGCTTGCGGTGATGGCATTGCCATGGCCTGGCGCTCGGGCTGCCGGGTCGCGAACCTGGAATTCAACCAGTTCCATCCCACTTGCCTGTATCACCCGCAAGCCAAGAGCTTTTTGATCACCGAAGCCCTGCGTGGCGAAGGCGCACACCTCAAGCTGCCGAATGGCGAGCGCTTTATGCACCGTTTTGACCCGCGTGGTGAACTGGCCCCGCGAGACATTGTGGCCCGCGCCATCGACCACGAAATGAAACGCCTGGGTATCGACTGCGTGTACCTGGACATCAGCCATGAGTCCGACACGTTCATCAAGACCCATTTCCCGACGGTCTATGAACGCTGCCTGGAATTTTCCATCGACATCACCAAACAGGCGATTCCGGTAGTACCTGCGGCGCACTACACCTGTGGCGGGGTCATGGTGGATGGTCACGGGCGCACCGACGTCCCCGGCCTGTATGCCATTGGCGAAACCAGCTTCACCGGCCTGCACGGCGCCAATCGCATGGCCAGCAACTCTTTGCTGGAGTGCTTCGTGTACGCCCGCTCTGCGGCAGACGACATCCTCACGCAACTCGAACACATCGACATTCCGGATTCGCTGCCCAGCTGGGATGCCAGCCAGGTGACCGATTCGGACGAAGACGTAATCATCGCCCACAACTGGGATGAGCTGCGGCGCTTTATGTGGGACTACGTGGGCATTGTCCGCACCAACAAGCGCCTGCAACGGGCCGAGCACCGCGTGCGCCTGCTGCTGGACGAAATCGACGAGTTTTACAGTAACTATAAAGTCAGCCGCGACCTGATTGAGCTGCGCAACCTGGCACAAGTGGCCGAGTTGATGATCCGCAGTGCAATGGCGAGAAAGGAGTCACGGGGGCTGCATTACACCCTCGATTACCCGGACATGTTGCCTGAAGCGCTGGACACTATTCTGGTGCCAACCACCTACGCCGACTGAACTTGAGTCGCACGCGCAAGCGCCGGTGCTGATCCGGCGCCAGCGCGTCACGCGGGATGCACACCGCCCTCACCCACCACTCGCCCGGCACGCGGAACCGCAGCAGCACCATCATCGGCAACGCCAGGCTGTCGCGCTGCAACTGCACGGCCTGCCAGCCCTTGGCCCGACTCCATAACTGCCAACCCTCGGCGTTTCGTCGCACACCGCTGAAGGCCTTGGCGTGGGTCAACCGAATATGCCGGGGCACTGCCCAAACGCCATGCATCAGGCACAACAACAGTCCAAGCAGGCGAGCCCACACGGGTATCGAAAGAAGGCAGATTGAGATCAGTGCCAGCGATTGCACTGCCAGATACGCCGCCAGCAATTGCCCGGAGGCGTGCCAGCGGCATTCAAAAAAATCACTTGGGCTGAACACGGTCCAGAATCATGCGGACCATGCGCTGCAGCTCGGGGTCTTGAGACTCGCTGCGCTCCATGAACCAGCCGAACATGTCCTGGTCTTCGCACTCCAGGAGCTTGCGATAGACTTCGCGATCAACGTCATTGAGATGCGGGTAAACCTCCTTGACGAACGGTACCAACAGTACGTCCAGCTCAAGCATGCCGCGGCGGCTGTGCCAGTAGAGACGATTGAGTTCAACATCTTCGACCATGGAGCGCTCCTCAAATAGAGCGCAAGTATACAGACCGATCCAAGAGAGAACAGTCGGCTTTGGTCGGTTGTCGAGAACCTTTGCGAACTACCCATTTACAGGTCACCCCTCTATGATGTGTTCCAGACTTTACAACCTGCGATGACTCATGGCCGACTCTGCTTTTTTCTGCACCTTGTCTCACGAAGGCGTTCTTGCTGTTATTGGCAACGACGCCAGCAAGTTCCTGCAGGGACAACTCACCTGTAACCTCAATTATCTGAGCGACACGCGCTCAAGCCTCGGTGCGCGTTGCACGCAGAAAGGCCGGATGCAGTCGAGCTTCCGTATCCTCCTCGAACCGCAGGGCTGCTTTCTGGCCATGGCGCGTGAACTGGTCGAGCCACAACTGGCTGACTTGAAAAAATACGCGGTGTTCTCCAAATCAAAATTGACCGATGACAGCGATCACTGGGTGCGCTTTGGCCTGAGCCAGGGCGACGCAGTATTGCAAGGCCTGGGTATCGAGCTGCCTGCCGACACCGACAGCGTTGCCCGGGCGAATGGCCTCATTGCCATTCGTGTGTCAGAGGGCCGCGCAGAACTGTGGGCACCGGCCGAGCAAGCCGAACACCTGCACCAGCAGTTGAAAGCCCAGTTGCCTGAAGCCGATATCAACCAATGGACACTCGGCCAGATCCGCGCCGGCATTGGTCAGGTCATGCCGCAAACGCGCGAACTGTTCATCCCGCAAATGATCAACCTGCAAGCAGTAGGCGGTGTCAGCTTCAAAAAGGGCTGCTACACCGGGCAAGAAATCGTTGCGCGCATGCAATACCTCGGCAAGCTCAAACGCCGTCTTTATCGCCTGTCGCTTGAGGCCGGCAATGCGCAGCCAGAGCCTGGCACGCCGCTGTTTTCACCGACACACAGCAGCGCTGTGGGCGAAGTGGTGATTGCTGCTCATACTCCGGAGCGTATTGAACTGCTGGCCGTGTTGACAGCTGATGCGGTGGAAGCGGGAGACATTCACGTGGGCGATCTGCAAGGCCCTGCGCTGACGTTGCTTGACCTGCCTTATCAACTCGACCGTGATCGTGAGATACAGCGTTAATTCTCGAGAATAAAAATGAGCATGTTGGCGAGCAAAGTCCAGATGGACTTGGTAAAGGCCATCGTTCGAGATGACCTGGTTTTGCCCACGCTACCGGAAGTGGCGTTAAATATTCGCAAGGCAGCGGAAAACCCGGAAATCAGCGTCAGCAACCTCAGCAAAGTCATCGGTCGCGATACCGCGCTGGCGGCGCGGCTGATTAAAGTCGTCAACAGCCCGCTCCTGCGCGCGTTGTACGAAGTGACAGACTTGCACACCGCCATCACCCGGCTGGGCGTGAATTACAGCAGCAACCTGGCCATTGGTCTGGTCATGGAACAGATCTTCCACGCCCGCTCGCCCGTCGTCGAAAGCAAAATGCGCGACGTCTGGCGCCAAAGCCTGGAGGTGGCCGGTGTGTGCTATGCGTTTTGTCGGCGGTATACCTCGCTCAAACCCGATCAGGCAGCGCTTGGCGGGTTGGTGCATCAAATTGGCGTATTGCCGATCCTGATTTATGCCGAGGAACATAACGAACTGCTCGCAGACCCCGTGTCGCTGAACCATGTGATCGAGCGTATTCACCCGGTGATTGGCGACAAATTGCTTGCGGTCTGGGAGTTTCCGGAAATGCTGCTCAAGCTGCCGGGTCAATATCAGGACGTTAGCCGCGAGTCCAAGGCCATCGACTACATCGACCTGGTGCAGATCGCCACGGTGTTCTGCGAACAGCGCGACACCCCGGCACTCAGCCACAACCTGAATGCACTGCACGCATTCAAACGTCTGAAGCTGGATGCTGACAGCGAGCTGTTTCAGCAACAAATGAACGATGCGCGCGGGATGTTCATGTAACGCCACACCTGTGTCCGGCTGCTAAGCGGCCGCAAGATCAAAAGATCGCGAGGCAAGCTCGCTCCTACAGAACCCGTAGTCGCTGCCGAGGCACGAAGGCTGCGATCAACCTACAGCGAACGATTGTCGGCTGCCGATACGAAGCTCACCCGCACTTTTAGCCCACGCTCGGCGCCGTCATGCAAGCTGATGTGGGCCAGATGCGCGCGACAGATTTCGCCGACAATGGCCAGGCCCAGGCCACTCCCCGCCACTTGCTGGTTACGTCGATAAAACCGCTCAAACACTCGCTCCCGATCTTCATAGGGAATGCCCGGGCCGTCGTCTTCAACTTCCAGCACCGCTGGCAAGGACACCCGCAAGATCACGTTACCCCCAGTACAGGTGTGCGCCAGTGCGTTGTCGATCAGGTTGCTCAATAGCTCATTGAGCAAGGTCGGTTCCCCACGAAGCCAGACCGGCTGGTCGGCTTCCAGCGCCAAGGCCACGCCTCGGGAATGCGCCAGAGGCGCCATGGCCATGCCCAGCTCTCGGGCCAGTTGGCTGAGATCGAGCAATTGCGCCCCGCCTTCAGCAATCGCCCTGGCACCATTTTCAATGCGTGCCAGCGACAACAACTGGTTCGCCAAATGCGTCAGCCGGTCGGTGTCTTTAACCGTTTGTTCCAACGTGTGACGCAAAACCTGCGGGTCATGTGTGCGCAAGCCCAATTCAATGCGGGCCTTGAGCACGGCCAGCGGGGTGCGTAGCTCATGGGCAGCGTCGGCAATAAACTGCGCCTGGCGCTCAAACTGCCAACGCAGGCGCTCGGTAAAGTGGTTCAAGGTTTGCACCAGCGGCCTTAGCTCACGCTGCACCGGCACCAGCGGCAACGGCCGCAGATCATCCGGCTCGCGCTCTTCAACGGCGGTACGCAAACGCTCCAGCGGGCGTAAGGCGGCGCTCACGGCAAACCACACCACCAACAATGCGCCCAGCCCCAGCATGCCCAGACGCAGCAAGGTGTCAGCCATCAGGCTGCGCGCCATGGCCACGCGTGCCTCATCGGTTTCTGCCACGCGAATCTCGGCCATGCCATTCATGTTCGGTTCGCTAACGGCCTTGAGCAGGCTCACCACGCGGACGTTTTGCCCACGGTATTCAGCGTTGTAAAAACGCGCCAGCGCCGGGTAATCGTCAGTCCGTGGCGTGCCGGGTGGCGGTGCCGGCAAGTGTTCATAGCCCGAAATCAGCCGCCGCTGAATATCGTAAACCTGGTAATAGATGCGTCCGGCACTGTCGTAGGCAAAGGTGTCGAGCGCCACGTAAGGCACGTCGGCACTCAGGCTGCCATCACGCTGTGACAAGCCTGCGGCAATGGTGCGGGCGGATGCCAGCAAGGTGCGGTCGTAAGCCGTGTCAGCGGCTTCGCGACCATTGAAGTAAGCACTCAGGCTGCTGGCGAGCATCAGCACCACCAGCAACAGGGTCAGGGTCCACAGCAACCGCCAACGCAGGCTGTCGACCTTAAACATCACGGCCTTCCAGCAAGTAGCCCAGGCCCCGGAACGTCACAATTGCCACCGCATGGCCGTCGAGTTTTTTGCGCAAGCGGTGCACGTAGATTTCAATCGCGTCCGGGCTTGCTTCTTCGTCGAGGCCAAACACTTGAGCCGCCAGTTGCTCCTTGCTCATGACCCGCCCCGGCCTTGCGATCAGCGCTTCCAGTACGGCTTGCTCGCGTGAGGTCAGGGTCAGTAATTCGTCTTTTAGCGTGAAGCGCCGGGTCTCCAGATCGTAAACCAGCGGGCCGCAGCGCTGCTGACGCTCGCCACCCAACACGCTACGGCGCAACAGCGCTTTGACCCGCGCTTCGAGCTCAGCCAGCTCAAACGGCTTGGCCAGGTAATCATCGGCGCCCAGATTGAGCCCATGCACCCGATCCTTGACGTCACTGCGCGCAGTCAGCATCAACACCGGCAGGGTTTTGCCACGCGCGCGTAAACGCGCCAGCACCTCAAAACCATCCATTCGCGGCAGGCCCACGTCCAGAATGGCCATCGCATAGTCTTCGCAACTCAATGCCAGGTCAGCGGCCACACCATCGTGCAGGACGTCCACGGTCAGGCCGGTACTTTTCAACGCTTGAGCAACACTCTCGGCCAACTGCAACTGATCCTCGACCAAAAGAACACGCATCGGATTTACCTCATTATTTTTGTTCAGGCCTGTGGCTCTGTGGGCGAAGTGTACAGACGCAAACGGGGCTGTGAACCCCAAATAAACACTGAAAGAAAACTGAAAGGTTCACGAAAGGTTGGCGGATTAGGATTCGCCAACAAACAGTTACATCTGTTGCGCAAATGATTTTTTAGCGCTGCGCAAAACACCTCGACGTGTTTTCGCCAATAAGAACAATAATGGAGCACACCGTATGCTGACGCCTCAGCCTATCGCCCTTTGCCTTCCTGCTTGCCCCGTCTTCGCTCACCGCCACACAGGCCTGCGAACGACATTCTGTTGCCCCTCGCTGTACCCATGACGCTGACGATGCACGGCACTTGCCCTGCGTAAACGTTGGCGATGGCCACGACTGATAACAGCACTTTTCTGCTCATTTAAAACAATAACTCCTGCGGAGACATTATGAATTTCTCACTGCGCTCTTTGGCTCTTGCTGCCGGCTGCATGTTGTTCGCTGGCCAATTGATGGCTGAACCTAAACGCCCTGAATGTATCGCCCCGGCCTCCCCTGGCGGCGGTTTTGACCTGACCTGCAAGCTGGTGCAAAGCGCACTGGTAAACGAAAAACTGCTCAGCAAACCGATGCGCGTGACCTACATGCCGGGTGGCGTGGGCGCGGTGGCGTATAACGCGGTAGTTGCGCAGCGCCCGGCAGACGCCGGCACGTTGGTGGCATGGTCCAGCGGTTCACTGCTGAACCTGGCACAAGGCAAGTTCGGGCGTTTCGATGAAGGCGCTGTTCGCTGGCTCGCGGCCGTCGGCACCAGCTACGGCGCGCTCGCCGTGAAAAAAGACTCGCCCTACAAGAATCTTGACGATCTCGTTCAAGCACTGAAAAAAGATCCGGGCAGTGTGGTGATTGGTTCTGGAGGCACAGTGGGTAGCCAGGACTGGATGCAGACAGCACTGGTCGCCAAAGCAGCAGGTATCAACCCGCGTGAATTGCGATACGTAGCGCTGGAAGGCGGCGGCGAAATCGCCACGGCCTTGCTGGGCGGCCATATCCAGGTCGGCAGCACCGATATTTCCGACTCCATGCCTCACATCCAGAGCGGTGACATGCGCCTGCTGGCGGTCTTCGCCGATGAGCGTCTCGACGACCCGCAAATGAAAGAGATCCCGACCGCCAAAGAACAGGGCTACGACATCGTCTGGCCGGTGGTGCGCGGCTTCTACCTGGGGCCAAAAGTCAGCGACGCCGACTATGCGTGGTGGAAAGAGACCTTCGACAAACTGCTGGTGTCCGAAGACTTCGCCACCTTGCGTGATCAGCGCGAACTGTTTCCGTTCTCGATGACCGGCCCGGAGCTGGACGCCTACGTGAAGAAACAAGTGACTGATTACAAAGTCCTGGCCAAGGAATTTGGCCTCATTCAGTAACCGTCGCTGATCGCTGACTGTGCCCTTAACCGTGGGGGCACAGCCCCGGAGTGAACCATGCTCTTACAACGTATTTTTGCCTCGGCGCTGCTCATCGTCTGCCTCTGTCTGGCGGCGATGGCCTGGCCCTATCAGGCGTCTTTTTCTTACGAACCGGTCGGCCCACGCGCCTTCCCGCTGTTGATGCTCGGCCTGATGTGCCTGGGCTTGATCTACATGATCTTTCGCCCCTCGCCGGTGGTGCACAGCGAGGATGACCCGCAACTGGATCGCGAAACCCTGATCAAAATCGGCCTGTGTGTCGTGCTGTTGCTGATCTTTGCCGGCACCTTCGAAACCCTCGGTTTTGTCCTCAGCGCCATCTTGGTCGGCATCCCGATGGCACGCCTGTATGGCGGCCGCTGGTTGCCGAGCATTGTGATCATCAGCCTGATGAGCGTCGGTCTTTATCTGCTGTTTGATAAAGCGATGGACGTTCCGCTGCCGCTTGGCCTGCTCGAAGTTCTGGAGAACTGATATGGATACTTTTAGCTATTTGGGCCAGGGCTTCGGCGTCGCGCTCAGCCCTTACAACCTGGTTACCGCACTGTGCGGCACCTTGATCGGCACCGTAGTCGGCCTGCTGCCCGGCCTTGGCCCGATCAACGGCGTGGCCCTGCTCATCCCGATTGCCTTCGCCCTCGGCCTGCCGCCAGAGTCCGCGCTTATCTTGTTGGCCGCGGTGTACCTGGGCTGTGAATACGGCGGGCGTATCAGCTCGATTTTGCTGAACATCCCCGGCGAAGCATCGACGGTCATGACCACCCTTGACGGCTACCCAATGGCCCGTAAAGGCCTGGCCGGCGTGGCGTTGTCGCTTTCGGCCTGGAGCTCGTTCATCGGCGCATTCATTGCCACCTGCGGCATGGTGCTGTTTGCCCCGCTGCTGGCCAAATGGGCGATTGCCTTCGGCCCGGCTGAATACTTTGTGCTCATGGTGTTCGCGATTGTCTGCCTGGGCGGCATGGCTGGCGACCGACCACTCAAGACGTTTATCGCAGCACTGATCGGCCTGTTTCTGTCGTGCGTCGGGATCGATGCCAACAGCGGTGTGTACCGCTTCACCGGCGATAACATCCACCTGACTGACGGCATCCAGTTTGTCGTGTTGGTGCTCGGGCTGTTTTCCATCAGCGAGATTCTGCTGTTGCTGGAAAAAACCCATCGCGGCCAGGAAGCCGTGAAAGCCACCGGCCGTATGATGTTCAACCTCAAAGAAGCCTCCGCGGTGTTCGTAGTGAATATCCGCTGCGGTTTGCTGGGCTTCATCATGGGCGTGCTGCCGGGTGCCGGTGCAACCTTGGCCAGTGCGGTGGCCTACATGACGGAGAAACGTCTGGCCGGTGCCACAGGCACATTCGGTCAAGGTGACTCGCGTGGTCTGGCGGCACCCGAAACCGCTATCGGCGCTTCGGCGTGCGGTGCCCTGGTCCCGATGCTGACACTCGGTGTACCGGGTTCCGGCACCACGGCGGTGATGATCGGCGCCTTGTCGCTGTACAACATCACCCCGGGCCCACTGCTGTTTGAACAGCAACCGGACATTGTCTGGGGCCTGATCGCTTCGTTGTTCATCGCCAACATCATGCTGGTGATCCTCAACATTCCGATGATCCGCATCTTCACGCGCATTCTGGCCGTGCCTAACTGGGCACTGGTGCCGGTGATTGCCATCATCACGGCGATTGGCGTGTATGCCGTGCACGCAACCACCTTCGACTTGTTCCTCATGATCGCCATCGGCATCTTCGGTTATATCCTGCGCAAGCTCGACTTCCCGCTGTCGCCGGTCCTGCTAGGGTTCATTCTGGGCGGGCTGATGGAGCAGAACCTGCGTCGGGCGCTGTCGATTTCCAATGGTGCACTGGAGATTTTGTGGGCCAGCCCGATCACCATGAGTGTCTGGGGCCTGACCGCCGTGATGCTGCTGTTCCCTATCGTGCGTATCTGGCGCAAGCGCAGCGCCAAACGCCACACCACAGCCAATGCCTGAATCAGGCGTTAAAGGCTGCGAGTGACACCGCCGCCAGTCGCCCTGACTGGCGGTTGCCTTTATGGCAACCCAGTAAAGCGCCTGGCGGGCGCCCTGCTCGCCGGGTAATCAGTTGATCACCAACTTGTGTGCAATCAACTTAAACACCCACGTAAGCGTATGTATAAAACACTCGCATGAGTGTAGGAATATTCCATTACTGTCATGGACATTCCTACAACCTTGCCACGTTGTTGAGTCGTCAGCAGACCGATTATTTTTAGCACATCAAGAATGATCTTCTCGTCCGGCACACTCCTCAATGCAAGGGCAACATATGAAAAAGTGCAGTTTTTCCAGGCGACCACTCTCGCCGGATACACCCTCTACATCGCCTGATTTCATACCCTCTCTAACGCCAAAAGAGCATGAAGTCCTCAGTTGGTGTGCCCAAGGAAAAACCAGTGCCGAGGTGGCGCTCATTCTGAACAGATCAGAAACAACGATCAATTTTCATATCGCTAATGTACGAATGAAATTCGGCGTCACGTCACGTCACGCCGCCGTCATCAAAGCCATTAAGCTCGGCATGCCTCTGCTGCCTTAGCGGGCAATAAAAAGGCGTGCCAAGGACTATAAGCATGAGCCTATCAACAGCCTCTCTCTCACTATCAGACTGCACCAGCGATGATGCGTTTTGGCCCCCCATCAACTTGACATCGCTCAGGAAGGCCCTGTCCTTGAGCTCAAGTATCAGTGAAGGACGGCTTAGAACAGCAGCGCACGGTGCAACTGCCACCGTCAATAAAGCACTGACCGTGTGGCAGCAGCATGTTCAACAACAAGGTTATGGGTATTTAGAAGAAGTACCCGCACCCACCATCAATAACTGTTCCGTGTTAGTGGCTCACTACCTCAGCGCTGTTGAAGCCAACGCAGCCATTGAGCTTTATCAGCACTTTAAAATTGAAAAGTGCGGACGCCGCTGTTCTATGAATGAACCGCCTGCCGCCCATTTGTTCACGCATGAGTACCGACATCATGACGAATGAAATGATTAGATTGGCTTCGTACTGGTATCTGGAAATCGGGCTTGCGATGATCGACCGTGATGCAGTGTTTGGTGCCTGCCTGGGGGCGTGGGTGGTCACCAGTGCACGCAGGTCTCTCAAGGGCTGGCAACATGCAGGCTCCTTTCTGCTGAGCGCCTGCGTCGGTTATTTATTCACCCCTGTCGCCCTGCCACACTTAAACGGTTTATCCGTGGGAGTCACTGCATTTATTTGCGCACTGGTGGTCATACCCATCAGCATAAAACTCATGATTTGGGTGAACTCTGCAGATATTGTCGATGTACTGCGACGTTTTAAAGGGCCTAAATAAACTAAAGGCGAGCGGCATCATACTCAAGACGAGCTGACAGCTCTTCAACTTGACGAAGTAACAGATAAAGCTGTTGTTTTTCTTCGGCCACTTTATACACAACGCGTTGATCGGAGCGCTTTAATGTTCGAAACATCAATACCATTTTTCGTTCATGTTCCGACAGCCTGCCTACGGTTTCAACCACCGTCGCTGGCGACTGCAATAACATTGGACCCTGACCACCAAATAGCCAGTCAAGCGAGACACCATGTGCGCTGGCAAGCTCCATACACACCGAATAAGGAATGCGATCACGGCCTTTCCAACTACTGAGTGTTTGCGGACTTACTCCCAGAATCTCAGAAAGCCCGGAGTCTGTTTTAACGCGGGTTATTTTTTTCAACCGTCCAAGTATTTCAATAGATTTACTGCTACTCAATTTGAATTTTTCCAATTTGACATTGTTGTGTTTTTTGGCAGAATTTACGCGTATTGAGTATTTTTTAGTTATAGATATGTAACATTTCCCATCAAAACAAAAGACTATTGAAACAGCACATTAGGAAAAAACAAACACATAAAGAAAACTAGAAAAAAAGATTACTTGTCCGAAGTCATAATTCTTACAAGAACAGTTAAAAAGGATTACTCATCATCAAAAAACTGACTAACCCCGACATAAGGTGTCAGCCTGCATGATCAACGGATTGATCTTTCTTTGAAATTAACGTGCTTATTTAAACGAGCACACAACAATAGTTCAATTGGAGTCAGTCATGAGCACCTATAAAATGGTTTGTCCGCATTGCTTAAGCAGAATGCGTATTCGCACCAGCGAAGGTCGACATATCTTCTTACGCGTCGCTTATTTGCAATGCACAACCGAAGCCTGCGGCTGGTCAGTCAGGGCAGAATTTGAAATGACCCATGAGCTGTCTCCCAGTGGTATGCCGAACCCGGACGTGCGCCTGCCGGGTGTCAATCAGGAGTTGCGCCAAGCGGCGCTACCCTCCGAAAAAATCACTGCCGAGGGCGCCCGCGCATGACTCTTATTTATTCGCAAATCGAAGACCACCCCTACCTTCAGCAAGCTGCGCTGGTGTTCTTGCAACGTTATCAGGCTCAGCACCCCGGTAACGATCAGGTGCTTTTTTGCAAGGCAGTTCGGTATTTGGTCACGACGTTTGAATTAAGCACAGCGCTTGCGGAAAAGCTGGTCAGTCATGCCTATGGCGATTTAAAAACCATTCATGAACGACGACGTCTGGACGTCAGTGCCAGCAGCGACACGCTCGCTGTGATTACCGACCCGGCCAACGGCATGACCTGGGCTGTGCCTGTCGCAGCAATAGTCGGCAGAGTGATTGAGGCGCCCGATAACTGTCGCTTGCGCCTGGTCTGACCCGCACAGGCTCAGATCATTGCGCCCTCAGCACACCAGGCGCCTTACCTGGTGTGCCAACGGCGTATGGGCCCTGATCAAACAGGCGGTAACTTCCAGTCGATCGGGGTCAAGCCATTTTGCTCAAGGAACTTGTTGGTACGGCTGAAATGCCCATTGCCGATAAACCCACGGTAAGCCGACAACGGCGACGGGTGCACCGAGGTCAGCACCAGATGTTTAGTCGCATCGATCAGCTTTTGCTTGCTCTGCGCATGGGCGCCCCAAAGCAAAAAGACCAACTGAGGTTGCTGCTCACTGACGATTTGAATAATGCGATCGGTAAAACGCTCCCAGCCTTTTTTGGCATGGGAGGCGGCAATCCCCCGCTCCACAGTCATCGTCGTGTTAAGCAACAACACGCCCTGATCCGCCCAGGACTGCAAACAGCCGTGAGGCGCGATATCAATATTCAAGTCACGCTTGAGTTCTTTATAGATATTGACCAGCGAAGGCGGCACAGCAACACCCGGCTGAACCGAGAAACACAAACCATGAGCCTGGCCAGGCCCGTGATAGGGGTCTTGCCCCAGAATGACCACTTTGATGTTGTTCAGGGGCGTTGAGTTCAGCGCATTGAAAATCAACGGCCCGGGCGGGTAGATTTCTTTGCCGGCGGCATGTTCCTGGCGCAAAAACTCGCGCAACTCACCCATGTAGGGTTCATCGAACTCCTCACGCAAAGCCTGCTTCCAGGCAGCTTCAAGTTTTATACGATCATCCGACGTCATGGCTACACCCTTAAAAACAATGCCGCGGACACTAGAAAAGCTCGCTCCCATTGTCAATTGATCAATACCCGCAGCGCAGACTGACGATACGCACGCCAGCCTGCGACGCAGGGATTAGTCGCGTTACGTGCTCTGTGTTTTATCGACCTCCCCAGCCTCGGCCGTACCCTCCCCCATAACCATAGTGATACCCAGGTCCTGGGCCCCAGTAGTGTGGCGACGGGGCGTAGTAGGGGTGCGGGTAGACGTAATAAGGTCGGTAAACGCCGTAGTAATAAGGTGCTGGCACCGTATAAACATCAGAGCGATAAACGCTGTAACCCGAGTTATAAGGCACACACGCAGACACAGCCAAACCCAATACAACAATAGTGAGTAGACGTCGGAACATGGCGGCCTCCTGGACCGCGAAGGGGCACGATCCAGCGGCGCTGGACGGCGCCAAACAGCAATGCTGCCTGACGATTTATATGACCGCAAAAAGCAGACTCAGTGCCATGCAACACTAACTCTCAGACCAGTGGCCAGGCCAGTACGCGACAAGGTGTATAGCGCAGCGCCATTGCACAAGGCATACACTGGCGCCACCGATGCCAGCCACTCCACGGACACCCGACATGACAGCCCCCAACCTCTGCCCCGCCTGTGGTGCGCGTAATGACTGCTCTATGGCCAGTGCACAGACCGAGCATCTGCCCTGCTGGTGTTACAGCGTCAGCATTGATCCTGAGATCCTGCGGGCTTTGCCGCCCGAGCAACGCAACAGCGCGTGCCTGTGCCCCCGCTGCGCCGACGTACTCAGCCAATTACCTCCAGCGCCCCCAGAACACCTCGCGTAATATGCACGCCTGTATCTCTTGTGATTGATCGCTATGCGAGTAGACCGTTTTCTGAGCAACCTGCCACAGTTCAACCGCCAGCAGGCTCGCTTGTTGCTGATTGAAAAGCGCGTGCGGGTTGATGGCCAGATCGTATCTGACCCGCACCATGACATTCGCGAGTTCAGCCGGGTTGAGTTGGATGAACAGGTGTTGCAAGCCGGCAAACCCGCGCGTTATTTCATGCTGCACAAACCGCCAGGCTGCGTCAGCGCCACCCAAGACCCGGAGCACCCGACCGTGCTGGATCTGCTGAACGAAGCGGACAAGCACGACTTGCACATCGCGGGTCGACTGGACTTCAACACCAGCGGCTTGATGCTCATCACCAATGACGGCCATTGGTCTCGCCACCTGACGCAACCGCAAACCAAACTGCCCAAGGTGTACTACGTCGAGACGGAACAAGACATCACTGACGACTACATCACCCGGTTCGAACAGGGCGTGTATTTCGCCTACGAAGACCTGACCACCTTGCCTGCCACACTTGAACTGCTCGGCCCACGCTCGGCGCGCTTAAGCATTGTTGAGGGTCGCTATCATCAGGTTAAACGCATGTTTGGCTACTTCGACAATAAGGTCGTGCGCCTGCACCGTGAAAGCATTGGCCCGCTGATGCTCGACAGCCGACTCGCTCCGGGCGAATACCGTGCGTTGACGTCAGAGGAAATCCAGCAGTGCTGCCCTGCGATGCAACCGCTGTAGGAGCGAGCTTGCCTCGCGATCTTTTGATCGTTGAAAAGATCGCGAGGCAAGCTCGCTCCTACAAGTGAATGCGCTTAAGGCCACGCCTGCCTGTCACAATCGCGGCGCATTATCAGTCTGACAGACGCTCGATTCACTGGAGTCAGACCCATGATGAAGCCCGAAATCGCTGTGCTCGACATTCAGGGGCAGTATCGAATTCACACTGAGTTCTACCGCTCTGATACCGCGCAAAACACCATCATTCTGGTCAACGGGTCGATGTCCACCACAGCCTCGTTCGCCCAAACCGTCAAAAACCTGCACCCGCACCTCAACGTCGTCCTTTACGATCAGCCCTACGCAGGCCAGTCCAAACCCCACAACCGGCATCAGACCCCTCTGACCCAAGAACTGGAAGCCGACGTGCTTCTGGAGTTGATTGAGCACTTCGACGCCCAGTACGTGCTGTCATTCTCATGGGGAGGCACCGCCGCGCTGACCGCCCTGGCCAGTTCACCCCGGCGTATCGAAAAAGCCGTCATCAGCTCATTTTCGCCCCTCATCAATGTCCCCATGCGCAACTACCTGGAGCGCGGCCGCCGTTGCCTGGCAGACTGCAACCGCACGCAGGTCGGCAACCTGGTCAACGACACCCTGGGCAAACACCTACCTTCCCTGTTCAAGCGCTTCAACTACCGGCACGTCAGCACCTTGGCCGAACACGAGTACGCGCAAATGCACTTTCACATCAACCAGGTGCTGAGCGGCGACCCTCAGTGCTATCTCAAGGCCACACAACGCATTGAAATACCGGTGCTGTTCATCAATGGCGAATGGGACGAATACACCGCCGCCAATGACGCACGGCAATTCGCACACGCGATCCGCGACAGCCAATTTGTCAGCGTAGAAAACACCGGACACTTTCTGGACATGGAACACAAACAGGCTAGCCACATCAGCAAGATTGCCTTGCTCGACTTTTTAAAACCGCCAGCGCCTGTCATCACAAGGCCCGCACAGCGACTGTCGATAGCGCTGTAACGGTGCTTGAAACACGAAAAGGTTTTAACCAACGCCCTGAAATGCACGTTTCAAGAATAAAAAACTTCTCATCAAGGCCGACTTCTGGTACAAAGTTAGCCGCTTTGAGCGGGTATAGTTTAGTGGCAAAACGAAAGCTTCCCAAGCTTTAGTTGAGGGTTCGATTCCCTCTACCCGCTCCAATTCTGCTTCTCCCTCGTTGCTCAGTATTCTCCCCTCCAGCTATCCACGCCCGCCCTCAGACTCCAAACATTTCTTCCGACAAGCCACTCATACTCCTCATACGCAATGGGTCGTCGTTTGCGTGCTGAAATTCGTTGGCTACCCCTTCAAGATTGGACCGGATCATCCTGTATCCACAGCGCCAGACTTGGAGAAATACCTTGCTGACTGACGGTCTTTACAACGGCTTTTTTTATGCATAGAAAATATGCATAATGAGAGCATTCAGGATTCAATACGACAGGGCCAAAAACCTCGCCAATCAGCAAAAGCACAAAGGCATTAGTTTGGCTGATGCGGAGCAGGTCTTTTACGACGAGGCTGGCGTAACTATTCAGGACCATGACCACGACGAAGAACGCTGGGTCACCATGGGGCTAGATGCAAAGGGCCGTGTACTGGTTGTCGCCTATACGTATCGAGACCCGCATTTTGTGCGTGTTATCAGTGCCAGACTGGCAACCAAACATGAACGACGCCAGTACCAGGAGGCTTGAACCATGAAAAGCGAATACGATTTCAGTACTGGCAAACGCGGCGCGGTTGCCAGCAGCAAAGGCAAGACACGTATCACCATCATGCTCGACGATGTTGTGATTGAAGCTGCCCGCAAGCGCGCGGAAAGTGCGGGCACAGGCTATCAGACGTTGATCAATAACCTCCTCCGACAAGCATTGGTCTCTGAAGACGCGCATAACCTTGCCCCTGCTCCGAAAAAACGAGCCAGTACGTTGCAGGTGATTAACGATGGGATCAGCCAGTCCGATGTCGAAGCGTTGGAGCAACAACTCATCGCTGTCGCCGGCGAATTAAATCGAGTTTTGGGCACGCCAAAGCCGAGCAAACCCAAGACTCATGAATGCCTTTAAAAAGGTACGCAGTTGCCTCACTAGCAACAAGCTCGTCCATGTAATTACAGATTGGATTTACAACACGCTCTCACGCAGTTGCGGGAAGACCTTCGACACTTTGTTCAGCAGGTAGTCGCCATATTCCCCGTTGAAGGCGTGCACGTTGGCCTGGTCCCAGCGTTGAGCGCTGTCGTCTTGTTGTTCAACCGCAGGCAAGCCCTTGATCGGCTGGACCCTGGCGCGGTAGTTGGGGTCGAAGAACAGCGGGAATGACAGGCGGTCCGAACCCGAGGTGTTGCGCGCCACGCGGTGCGGTGTCGAGCGGTACAGGCCGCCGGTCATGCGGTCGAGCATGTCGCCGATGTTGCACAAAAACGCGCCGGGGATCGGTGTCGCTTCAATCCAGCCTTGTGGGGTGCGCACTTGCAGGCCGCCTATGCTGTCCTGATGAAGGATGGTCAGCAGCCCGTAATCAGTGTGCTCGCCCACGCCCCATTGCACATCCAGCCCTTCTGGCACGGGTTGCGAGGGGTAATTGAACAGCCGGAACAGTATCAGCGGGTCGGCGGTGTAGCGGTCGTGGAAATACTGCGCGTCCAGCCCCAGGCTCAGGGCGACGCCTTCGAGCAGCCGATGCCCAAGCTGAGTCACCGCCTCCATGTAGGCCAGAATGGTCTCGCGAAAACCAACGACATCCGGGAACAGGTTCGCGCCATGTACCGGAGTATTGGCCACGACTTCGGGCGCCGTGTCGTCCAGCTCAGTGCCCAGGTACAGACCCTCTTTCCAGTCAGGCCGGTTTGAGGTCAGTTCGCCGCCCAGCGGAAAGTAACCCCGCCAGGCACGCCCGCCGAGTTCCATGCGCCAGCGCAGTTTGGTGGCTTCGTCCAGGGCAAAGAACTCATGGCTCAAGGCTTCAAGGCGCTGAACCAGTGCCGGGTCAATGCCATGCCCGACGACATAGAAAAAACCCTGTTCGCGGCAGGCGCGGCTGATCTGCTCGGCGACTTCACTGCGCCCGCTTGCAGTGAACAATGGCGCTACATCAATGATGGGTAACTCTCGGATCGCAGTGCTCATGGCCACTCAGCCCTCAAACGGCAGACGAAAAAGGTGTACGGATATCCGCCAAAAATTTCTGCGTGCGCGGATGTTCCGGGTTCTGGAAAAAGCTTTCGGCAGGCGCTCGTTCGAGTACCCGGCCCTGATCCATAAATAAAACCCGGTCGGCCACTTCACGGGCAAAGCCCATCTCGTGGGTCACCACGACCATGGTCATGCCATCGCGGGCCAAGTCGCGCATCACCAGCAACACTTCACCGACCATCTCCGGGTCGAGCGCACTGGTGGGCTCGTCAAACAGCATCAGCGGTGGGCGCATCGCCAGCGCCCGGGCAATGGCCACGCGCTGCTGCTGACCACCGGACAAGTTGATCGGAAAGGCACTCGCCTTGTGCGCAAGGCCCACGCGATCGAGTAACGCCATGGCTTCTTTTTCAGCGTCTGCCCGGCTCAGGCCGCGCAGACGAATCGGCGCCAGCGTGCAGTTTTCCAGCACGGTGAGGTGCGGGAACAGGTTGAACTGCTGAAACACAAAGCCGATGTGTGAGCGGAACTGATTAAGGTCCAGGTCCTTGGCGTGGATGTCCTGGCCATCTATCAGAATGCGCCCGGACTTGATCGGCTCCAGACGATTGAGGGTGCGGATCAAGGTCGACTTGCCCGACCCCGACGGCCCGCAAATCACGACTACCTCGCCCTTGGCAATGTGCTCATCGACATCCACCAGTGCCTGATAGGTGCCGTACCACTTGTTAACTTTTTCCAGACGAATCATCAGGTCACCTTGCTGTTGTCAGTTAAGGAAACACGTTGCGTCTGACGCCGCTCCAGCCAGAAGGCGAAACGTGACAGGCCAAAGCACAACACAAAATACGTGAGCCCCAGAATCAGGTAGACCTGAGCCGGCATGGTGAACACTTGGGTGTTGATCTGCGAGGCGATAAAGGAAATTTCCGTAAGGCCAATGATGTAGCCCAATGAGGTTTCTTTGATCGTCGAGACAAACTGGTTAACCAGCGACGGCAGCATGGTGCGCAGCGCCTGTGGCAGGACCACCCAGCGCATCGTGCGCCAGTAGCCGAACCCCAGCGAACGCGATGCCTCCACCTGCCCGCGGTCCAGCCCCTGCACACCGGCGCGAACGATCTCTGACAGGTACGCCGCGTCGAAGATCACCAGTGCAATCAGCATGGTGGTGAATTGGTCGGTCTTGAAGCCGGTGAGGCTGGGCAGAAAAAAATACGCCCAAAAAATCACCATCAATAACGGCGTACCGCGCACCACAAACACCAGCGCCGTGACCGGCCAACGCAGCCAGCGCCACGGGCTGAGCCGCGCCAGGCCGAACAGCACACCCAGCGGCATCGCCAAGACCAGCGCGGCAGACGCCAGGATCAAGGTCAGCGCCAGCCCGCCAAGCGGCCCGTTGGGGTATTGACCGACCAGGAAGTACACCCAGTACGAATCGATCAACTCTAAAGTGGTCATCGTGATTTCGCCTGCACGTAGCGGTGTTGATACCACGCTGCAGCACCGGTAATCAGCAGCGACACGCTGAGATAGGCCGATGTGGCAAAGGCAAAGGATTCAAGGCTGCGGAATGTTGCGGTTTCAACCTGCCCGGCCTGATACATCAACTCGGCCACACCGACCACCGTGGCGATGCTGGTGTTTTTCCACAGATTGAGGGTTTGCGAGATCAGCGGCGCAACGGTCACCCGCAAGGCTTGCGGCAAAACCACCAAACGCATGCTCGCCAGATAACCAAAGCCCAGGGCACGCCCGGCCTCCAGTTGCACAGTGGGGATCGCACGGATACCGCTGCGAATGTCTTCGCTCATAAAGGCTGCGGTGTACAACGTCAGCGCGACGATGGCGCTGATGGCCTCAATGTTGCCGGCGTAGAGCCACTCGCGAAAGGACTCAGGCAAAAACTCGGGCGCCGCGAAATACCAGAACAGCATGTGTGCCAGCAGCGGAATATTGCGGATGGACTCGACGTAGGCAAAACCCAGCCATTGCAGCGGCCGCACAGGTGACAGGCGCAGCAAGGCAATGAACAGGGCCAACGGAAGTGCGCACACTAACGTGACACAGGCGAGCTTGATGGACAGCATCAAGCCACTGAGCAGCATGTCGTGGTATTGACCGCTCAGGAGTAACGAATAATCAAAATCCAGCATCTCGCGCAAAACTCTTGGAGACCGGCCGGCCATTCATTGGCGTTGCCTGGGGTTACCAGACCAGCAATGTCATGACCAGCCCGCCTAATGGCAGCGGTTACTCAACCTGATCGGAGTCGATCTTGAAATGGCGCTCGGCCTGGTTCGATTTGGTGCCCGGGCCGTACCATTTCAGGTACAGCTTCTCGGCTTCACCCGAGCTTTCAAGTCGCGCAAGAGTCTTGTCGACAGCCACTTTCAAGTCGCCGCTGTCTTTGGGTAAT
Organism: Pseudomonas helleri; assembly: GCF_045830615.1. Lineage (NCBI taxonomy): Bacteria > Pseudomonadati > Pseudomonadota > Gammaproteobacteria > Pseudomonadales > Pseudomonadaceae > Pseudomonas > Pseudomonas helleri. The sequence goes on from NZ_CP174501.1 coordinate 4,293,822, forward strand.
GCCAGCGCCAGCGCTTCGGTGCTGAGGTTTTCAGGGAGGATTGCGTAGCCTTTGGCGCCTGCACCGATCTTCGCAAAATCGTTGGTCAGCGCAGATTCATCATCGACAAACGCCTTGCCTTTACCTTGCTGCAACGCCAACAGTGCTTGTTGCGAAGTGTCGAAGGTCACGACTTTAGCAGTCGGCAGCGCCTTGAGGATGTTGGGTTCCTGAGTACCGCCTTTGACGGTGAGGATTTTTTCCCCGGCCAGTTGATCAAGTGCCGTCACGCCGCTGGATTTCTTCACCATGGCTTTTTGCCCGGTGATCAACACTGAATACGAGAAATCGACCAGCGCCTCACGTTCTTTGTTGTGGGTCAGCGAAGCGGCCAGCAGATCGACGCGGCCCTGCTGCAACTCTGGAATCCGCGCGGCTACGGCGATCTGTTTGTAGACCGGCTTTACGCCCAGGTCCTTGGCAATTTCATTGCCCAGATCAATCTCATAACCAATGATCTGGCGGGTTTTGGGGTCAACGAAACTGTTGGGCTCATCAGTACCCAAGGTACCGATCACAATCTCGCCCTTGTTTTTGATGGCGGCGACATCGGCAAAAACGCCAGCGCTCACCAGAGACAAAGCAACTGCAACGGCCGAACTCAGAAGGCTAATTCTCATCTCAGGATCTCAGAAGAAAAACTTAAGAACGTGACCCCGCCACTGATCAGCAGTGCAGGCCATTAGCCTGGAAGTTTAACAACCCGAACCATTGGTAATAAAAGAACTATTTAATATATCTATATCGCATTAATGATTGTCAGACAGGCTCACAGCCCTTGCAAAAACCCGTAGGAGCGAGCTTGCCTCGCGATCTTTTGATCTTTAGCCAGACGTAGCCTCGCAAAGCTCGTCAACTGCTACGGGTTTAATGGTTGATAAACCCTTAATTCCCCTTCATCGCCGCCGTCAGCTTGTCGACGTTGTAGCGGAACATTTGCGCATACGTCGGCGCCGGGCCATCAGCAGGTGACAGCGATTCAACGTAAAGCTCGCCACCCGGCTGCGCGCCGCTGGCATCAGCGATCTGCTTGACCAGCCGCGGGTCGCTGGAGTTTTCGAAGAAGTAGGTGCTGACGTGTTCTTGCTTGATCTGTTTGATCAGCTTGGCCACGTCCGAAGCCGACGCTTCGGTTTCGGTCGAGAAGCCTAGCGGCGACAGGAAAGTCACGCCATAGGCATCGCCGAAGTAACCAAACGCATCGTGCGAGGTCAGGACCTTGCGTTTGTCACTGGGGATTGCCTGGACCTGCGCGCGGGCATAAGCATCCAGTTGCTCCAACTGCTGGATGTACTGCTCGCCCTTGGCCTGATAATCGCTGGCATTGGCCGGGTCAGCCTTTTGCAAGGCGCTGATGATGTTGCGCACATACACCACACCGTTCGCCGCGCTGTTCCAGGCATGCGGGTCGGTGATGCGCTTGCCGTCTTCTTCCATGCTGCGGGTCTTGATGCCATTGGACAGCACCACCGGCTGGCCTTGGTAACCCGAGGCCTTGATCAAGCGGTCAAGCCAGCCTTCCAGGTGCAAACCGCTGACAAACACCAGATCGGCCCGCTTCAACGCCTGCGCGTCATTAGGCGTTGGCTCGTAGGCATGCGGGTCGCCGTTAGGGCCGATCAACGAGGTCACGTGCACATGGTCACCGCCCACGTTCTGCACCATGTCGGCAAGCACGGTGAATGAAGCCACCGCTTCGATGGGTTTTGCCTGGGCAAGACCGGCCATACTCGACAATGCAAAAACAGCAGCCAGCAGCATTTTTGGCTTCATGCGAATCCCCTTTGGGTGAGTGTCGGAAATCAGTGGGTGAGATGCGTTTTCGGGAGCAAGCGACGGACAATTCCACTGCGGCCAAACAGCAGCGAAATCACATAAAAAGCACTGGCGGTCAGCACAATCGCCGGGGCGGAAGCGACGCCGGCATGAAACGAAACGATCAAACCAATAAAGCCCGAGAGCGTGGCGACCACGGTCGAAATGATCATCAGCGCACTTAATGATGTGGCCCAGAACCGCGACACGGTAGCCGGGATGATCATCATGCCCACCGCCATCAACGTGCCCAGCGCTTGAAAGCCGGCCACCAGATTGAGCACCACAAGCAGCAAAAACAGCACGTGATACAACGAGCCTTTACCGCCCACGGCGCGCAGGAAGCCGGGGTCAAAACACTCCAGTATCAGCGGTCGATAAATCAGGGCGAGGACGATCAAGGTGAATGAGGCGATGCCGCCGACCATGAAAATGGCCTGGCTGTCGATGGCCAAAATAGTGCCGAACAGTACGTGCAGCAGGTCCACGCTGGAACCATGCAACGAAACAATCAACACCCCGGCAGCCAGCGAAGTGAGGTAAAAACTCGCGAAACTGGCGTCTTCGCGCAAGGTCGTAAAGCGGCTGACCAACCCGGCCAGCAACGCCACCAACAGCCCGGCGATCAGCCCGCCAAAGCCCATGGCGGGCAATGACAAACCGGCGAACAAAAAGCCGACGGCCGCACCGGGCAATACCGCGTGGCTCATCGCATCACCGACCAGGCTCATGCGCCGCAACATCAGCAACACCCCCACCGGACCGGAGCCGATACCCAGCGCCAGGCAAGCCACCAAGGCGCGGCGCATAAAGCCAAATTCAACAAACGGTTGCACGACCATCTGATACAGCATCATGAAGGCTGCTCCTCGTTCATATCGCAGGCCGTGGCATCGTCACTCCAGTATTCGGCCATGTTGCGCGCCCGGCGCAAATTGTCGGCGTGCAACACGGTCGCGGTGTCGCCCCAGGCAATCGCCTCGCGCGCCATCAACAGCGTATTGGGGAAATGTTTGCGCACCTGTTCGATGTCATGCAGCACCGCGATCACGGTGCGGCCCTGACCGTGCCAGTCGCGGATCAGTTTGAGCAGGTCTTGAGTGGTGCGGGCATCAATGGCGGTAAAGGGTTCGTCCAGCAAAATCACCGAGGCGTTCTGCATCAACAAGCGTGCAAACAGCACCCGCTGAAACTGCCCGGACGACAACGAGCCGACACTGCGGTCTTCAAACCCTTCAAGCCCGACGGCGATCAACGCCTCTTGGGCCTGCCGGGCTTGCTCACGGCTGACGCCACGAAAGGCACCGATACTGCGCCATGCGCCCATCAGCACCGTATCGACAACATTCAGGGGGAAGCTGCGATCGATCTCGGCCGCTTGCGGCAAATAACCAAGATTGCGCAACGCCAGATTGCCGCGATCCACCCGCCCGGCGGCGGGCTTTAGCGTGCCGGCAATGGTTTTGATCAGCGTCGATTTGCCGGCACCGTTAGGGCCGACAATCGCCGTCAGGCTGCCTGCATCGAAGCAACCGCTGATGTGATGCACCGCCGGTCGGCGCTCATAGGTGACAGTCAGGTCATCCAGGCTAATGCTCGCCGCACTCATGGAATCGCCACCGCCCAGGCGATGCCCAGCCACAACACTATCAACACACACAACGAGGTTAACAGTCGCTTACCCGCAGACTGGGCCAGCGCAGAGCTGACAATGCCTGCAACAAGGGGGGATCGGGGAGTCTTCACGCAGGTCGCTCGAAATATAATGTAATGATATTACATCCCGATAAACCACTATGGATAGTGAAACTATGCTGCCGACCACCGAATGGCTCAGGTGCTATGGGTTTTTTTAAAGATCAAAAGATCGCGAGGCGAGCTCGCTCCTACAGCGGAGGGTGAGTTAACGGCTGCTTTTTTTCACGCTGTACATGGCCGTGTCGGCCTGGTGCAGCAGTTGCCGGGCGTCGTCGCCATGTTCGGGATAAACGGCGATGCCGATGCTGGGGAGGGTGTTGAGTGTTTGCCCTTCAATCAAGAGGGGCTGGCTCAATTCAGTGCGAATGTTCTCGGCGACGATCAACCCGTCTTCTGGCCGTTTGAGGTTTTCAAGCACCACTACAAACTCGTCGCCACTCATTCTGGCTACGGTGTCGCTTTCGCGCACACAGGCTTTTAAGCGCAGCGCCACGTGTTGCAGCAACACGTCGCCAACGCCATGTCCGTAACTGTCATTGATCCGTTTGAAGTCATCCAGATCGACATACAGCACCGCCAGATATTGCTGCTCGCGTTTGGCCCGGGCCAGCGCGCTGTTTAAACGTTCGTACAGAAACTCGCGATTGGGCAAGCCGGTCAGTGCATCGTGCTGCGCCAAAAACTGCAGGTGAGCATGGAGTTTTTTTCTTTCAATGGCCGTGGCGATCTGGGCGGATACGAACTGCAGCAGCTCTTTGTGCGCCTCGGTATAAGGTTCACTGCCCAATGAGCTCTTGACTAGCACCGCACCGATAATGCCGTTTTGCGCTACCAACGGGGCGCCCAGCCACGACGCTGAACCCTGCTCGGCGTGCAGTAGCATCTGCTCACTGCGGATGACCTCCTGGCTCAGCCGCGTCACCTCGGCCAGCGGCCAGTCACCGTGCTCTGCAACCCGATAAGGAAAACTCAACAAACCATCCGGTTGATCACACAGTGCGACCGAAAAGTTTATCGCTGGCAGCCACTGACCGATCAACGCGTGAACGCGCTTGAACAACTCCAGCAAATCCCCAGCCCCATGGGCGGCTTCGGAGATGGCAAACAGCGCCAACTGACGGGACTCGGCCAGTTTGCGCTCAGTAATGTCACGGGCCACCGCGATGTGCAGCCGATAGTCTTCTGACCAGCGCGCAGACCACAAAATATGGATGACACTGCCGTCTTTGCGTAGATAACGGTTCTCGAAATTCGGCAGGGGGTCGCCCTCCCTGACGTCATTGGCAGCATGCACGGTGCGTTCACGGTCAGCCGGGTGAACCAGATCGATAATGCAACGGCCGATCAGTTCGTCCTGCTCATAGCCAAAAATACGCAGGCAGGCCGCGCTGACATAAACAATGTGGTACTTGCGGTCCACGACGCAGACCGCATCCAGCAACTGATCAATAAAACTGGCTTGAGACAGGTATCTTTTGATGTCCATAAAGCCCTCGATGCCTCGAGATTAAACGTGAACATCCATCCCTATCCCTGTGTTGCCCCATGACTGCACTCCCGGCAGATCACGTTACTTGTTGCTGCTCACCAGCCCTGGCAAGGCATGCGCCAGGGCGCTGATGGCAAAGCCGATAAACATCACGCCACACAAACGTGTAATCAGCAATTGATGACGCTGATACAGCGCGCGTACGTGACCCGCGCCGACGATACCGATCAAGATCACATACGCCAGTGCGCCGCCAACAAAGCTCAGGGCGATGAGCCAAGGCAGCATGCTCCAGGTAAGCAGTTCGGCACGCCCGGAAAGCAGCGCGGTGAAAGTCGCCACGGCCACCGGGTAGGCTTTGGGGTTGGTCAGGCCAAAGAAAATACCGTGGGCAAACGGTTTACGGGCCGGGCCTTCCTCGGCCACGCTGCTGCGCTTGGCACGTACGGCGCGCAGGCCCAGCCAGAACAGGTAAAGGCCGCTGATCAGGCCCAATACGTTGAATGCAGTGCTGCCAAATTCCCGCGCGCCGACAATCGCAATCAACGCCGTACTGCACCAAATAACATCACCCAGCAAATGCCCGCATAAAAACCCGGCGCCCGCACGGCGCCCACGGGCAGCGCCAATGCCGAAAACAGCCAGGACACCCGGGCCCGGAGTGATGCCATAGATAAAGCCCGACGCCAGTACGGCCAGCCACAATGAAGAAGTCATGCACAACGCTCCAAAAATTCAGACTTCACGCTGTCCAGTCGCCCGTGAAGTCGTTCGATTTTGCACGTTCTGCAGCGTTATGTAACCGCGTGTTCAACAAAATGCCACGCTTTCTTCAAACAGCCCCTGCGTTCAGGCGGTAACCCTTAACGGCGGCGCCCCAAAAGGTTGACCACCACCCGGTCAACCCAGCCCCAGATACGCTGCTTGACCCGCCCCCACAATGGCCGGGACTGCCAGGCTTGCAAGGTGATCGGCAGGCTTTGCGCGAAGTCGTTCATAAAGCTGGCCGCCACGGCTTTAGTCAGCGTCGGGTCGATGGCCTCCAGGTTGGCCTCAAGGTTAAAACGTAGATTCCAGTGGTCAAAGTTGCACGAGCCAATGCTCACCCAATCGTCGACCAGAACCATTTTCAGGTGCAGAAAGCACGGCTGATATTCAAATATCTGCACCCCGGACTTGAGCAACCGCGGGTAGTAACGATGCCCGGCGTAACGCACGGACGGGTGATCGGTGCGGGGACCGGTCAATAGCAACCGCACATCGACCCCGCGATTGGCCGCGCGACGCAGCGAGCGCCGCACACTCCAGGTGGGTAGAAAGTAAGGCGTGGCCAGCCAGATGCTGTGCTGGGCGCTGTTAATGGCCCGCACCAGCGATTGCAGAATGTCGCGGTGCTGATGGGCATCGGCATAGGCCACTCGGCCCAAGCCCTCGCCCTGCTGAGGCGCCTTGGGCAATCGCGCGAGGCCAAAGTGGGTGGCAGGCTTCCAGGCTTTGCGGCTGATGTTGGCGCGCCATTGGCGCTCAAACAGCATCTGCCAGTCTTGCACCAGCGGCCCCTCAATCTGCACCATCACCTCGTGCCAGTCGCACACGTTTTGCGCAGGCTGCCAAAACTCATCGGTAATTCCCGTCCCGCCTACCACCGCCAATTGCTGGTCCACCAGCAACAGCTTGCGGTGATCGCGGTACAGATTGTTCAGCCCCCGGCGCCAGCTCAGCGGGTTGTAAAAGCGAAGCTCCACGCCCGCTGCCAGCAGCCTGAGGCGCAAGGCTTCGGTAAACGCCAGGCTGCCATAGGCATCGAACAGGCAGCGCACCCGCACCTCACGCAACGCAGCGCGCTCCAGCGCCTGGACCGTGACTTCAGCGCACTGCCCGGCCTCGACCAGATAAAACTCCAGATCAATGTGATCCTGCGCCTGATCGATAGCCGCCAGCATCTGCGGGAAAAACTGCGGGCCATCGATCAGTAACTTGAATTGATTGGCGCCGTGCCAAGGGAACACCGCGCCCGCCATCTTAGCGAGCCGTGAAAATCAGCACCGCGTTCACCGGTACTGAAAAGCTGATAGCCGACAAGCCGGCGGATTTACGCAAGATTTCGAGTTCTGGCTGCAAGCCAAAATCTTCAGCCTGAAGCATCAACGGTTCGAGGGTTACAACCTGGAAGCGCTGTTCATCCAGCCGCGTCGCCAGCAACTCGGCCTCATAGGTGTGCTGTTTGCCACGCAGGCTCACGGTGACCGGCAGGCGCAATTCCACTTGAGCACCCGGCGCCAGCTCGTTGATGGGCTGCAGATTGATTTGCGCGGTGATTTGCGCCTCGGGGAAATGCTTGAAATCGAACAACTGGTCACGCATGCGCTCATCGCGCAAAGGCACCGCGCTGTTGACCGAGTCCATTTCAATCCGCAATTGCGCGTGGCCCTTACGGTCGACTTTGCCGTGCAAGACCAGAAAGCGGTGCTTGTTCGCGACATTGGCATTTTGCGTGGTGATAAATGAAAGCCGTGATGACTCACCGTCCAGGTACCAACTGGCCTGAGCCGACAGGCTTACCCCGAGGGTTAATAGCAACGCACCAGCGGCGGATAAAAACGTCTTGAACATAAAAACTCATCGGCAGGTAAACGGCCTCTAGTGTGAGTGCTTTAGCGCCGTCCGGGCATATTTTTTTACTCCGCTTTAGAGCACTCGTCCATCGCGCCAGTTCCTTGGCCGGACGCTGTCATACAAGCATCACTCAATTGTCATGGTCATGACACTGGCGCTCCCTAGCCTGAGATTGCACACCTCAGTCGACAAGGCGGGCTTGATGCCTGCACGGAGATTCGCAATGGCCCAGATCGCCCGTATCCGCGACACCGCTCAAGAACGCCGACTGCAGGCTGAACGCTTGCTTGGCCCAGAGGCCTTGCGTGAGGCGCAAGCCTTGCGCTTCCGGGTTTTCAGTGGCGAGCTGAACGCCAAACTGAAAAGCGCCGACTGTGGCCTGGACATCGACGACTACGATGCGCATTGCGAACACATCGGGGTTCGCGACCTCAACACCGGCCTGCTGGTGGCGACCACTCGCTTGCTGGACCACAGCGCAGCGCGAAACATCGGTCATTTTTACAGCGAAGAAGAATTCAGCCTTCACGGCCTGGCGCACCTGCAAGGCCCGATTCTTGAAATCGGCCGTACCTGTGTCGATCCGGCCTACCGCAATGGCGGCACCATCGCCGTGCTGTGGGGCGAGTTGGCTGAAGTCCTTAACCAGGGCGATTATCACTACCTGATGGGCTGCGCGAGCATCCCGATGCAAGACGGTGGCATTCAGGCCCAGGCGATCATGCAGCGTCTGCGCGAGCGTTACTTGTGCACTGAACATTTGCGCGCCGAACCGAAAAAACCGCTGCCCGCGCTGGACGTTCCGGCGAACGTCATCACCGAAATGCCCCCGTTGCTCAAAGCCTACATGCGACTGGGCGCGAAGATTTGTGGTGAGCCGTGCTGGGACGAAGATTTCCAGGTCGCTGACGTCTTTATCCTGCTCAAGCGCGACGAACTGTGCCCGCGCTATGCACGCCACTTCAAGGCAGCCATGTAATGAACCGCCTGCGCCTGTATGGGCGAGTGGTTCGGGTGTTGGCGGTGGTCAGTCTGGGATTGGGCATGGCGAGCATTTTCGCCCTGCTCCATCGGTTGCACCTCAACAGCGCCATGGATCGGCGCCAACGCTGGACACAGTTCTTCATGAAGCGGCTGAGCAATGCCCTGCCGTTTCAGGTCACGGTGGTTGGCGAACGACCTGTTACGCCGATGTTGTGGGTCAGTAATCATGTGTCGTGGACCGACATTGCCTTGCTCGGGCAACTGACGCCGCTGTCTTTTCTGTCCAAGGCCGAAGTGCGCAGCTGGCCTGTGGCGGGTTGGCTGGCGGACCAGGCCGGTAGCCTGTTTATCCGCAGGGGCGCGGGTGACAGCCAGACCATTCGCGAGCAGATGAGTTGTCATTTGCAGCAACAGCATCCGTTATTGATGTTCCCGGAAGGCACGACCACCGACGGGCGTTCAGTGCGCACCTTCCATGGCCGCTTGTTGTCAGCCGCGATAGACAGTGACGTGGCGTTGCAACCGGTGGCGATTCGTTATTTGCGCAATGGCGAGAGCGACCCGATCGCACCGTTTATTGGCGATGACGACTTGCTCTCGCATTTGCTGCGTTTGTTTGCACACGAACAGGCACAGGTTGAGATACACCTGCTGGAGCCGATTGCGTGTGAGCAGCAAGAACGCGCGATGCTGGCGTTCAAGGCGCAGGAAGCGATTCGCCAAGTGGTCAGCGGAGCACCGCAAACCCGTCCGCAGACTGAGTGCGAACCGGCGGCGGCTTAGGCCACCGCTCCTACAGGTGTATTGCGTACTACCTGTAGTCGCTGACGAGGCACGAAGGCTGCGAAAGATCAAAAGATCGCGAGGCAAGCTCGCTCCTACAGGTGCATTGCGTACAACCTGTAGCAGTTGACGATCTTTGCGAGGCTACGTCCGGGCGCGCACCGGCCGTTAAAAGAGCCAAGATCAAAAGATCGCAGCCTGCGGCGGCTCCTACACTTTTACCGCGCCCGCCTGTAGTCGCTGACGAGGCACGAAGGCTGCGAAAGATCAAAAGATCGCGAGGCAAACTCGCTCAGGTGTATTGCGTACACCTGTAGCAGTTGACGAGCTTTGCGAGGCTACGTCCGGGCGCGCAGCGGACGTAAAAAGAGCCAAAATCAAAAGATCGCAGCCTGCGGCGGCTCCTACGCTTTTACCGCGTCCGCCCGTAGTCGCTGACGAGGGACGAAGGCTGCGAAAGATCAAAAGATCGCGAGGCAAGCTCGCTCCTACAGATGTATTGCGAACCCCTGTAGCAGTTGACGAGCTTTGCGAGGCTACGTCCGGGCGCGCAGCGGCCGTAAAAAGAGCCAAAATCAAAAGATCGCAGCCTGCGGCGGCTCCTACGCTTTTACCGCGCCCGCCTGTAGTCGCTGACGAGGCACGAAGGCTGCGAAAGCGAGCAAGCTCGCTCCCACAGGCTTTATGGCGTCTGGCTGAGTTTTTCGCGGGCAGCAAACGCCTGCAGTTGCGGGTAGAAGGCGCTGAAGTCTTCACTCAGCGGTTCGTACAGGGCATGCAGGTCGCGCATGGCGCCGCTCAGTTCCTGTGGATGCGAAAGACGCCGGGCGATGCCGTTGAACACTTGCTCCAGCACGCCAAAGTCTCGATAGGACCCCAACCAGTCGTGCGCAGCCATGTGCGGGGCGATGCTGGCCAGACGCTTGGGCAACTGGGGTTGCGCAACCAGCAGCGCATAGAACGTTGAGGTGAAGCGCTCCAGCGGCCCTTCGGCGTATTGCACCCAATCCCGCGCCAAGCAATGGTCGAAGAAAACGTCCAGTACAATGCCGGCATAGCGACGCCGGGTCTGGGTGAAACGCGACAACGACTGATCAACCAATGGGTGCGCGTCGGTAAAGACGTCGATGCTGCGGTGCAACTGGATCGCCGACTCTATCGCCGGGCTGTATTGGCCCTGCAGGCGCCCTTTCACGAAGTCGCCATAGAGACTGCCGAGCAATTCTTCTGGCCGCTGGCCGCCAAGGTGCAGATGTGCGAGATAATTCATGCCGCGCAGTTTAGCACCGCGCTATTACGCACGACCAAAACATATCGTTATAACTCGATATACCGATTTGAGCTGACGTCAGATCAAATACATATTTGTATATCGCGATATTCCGATTTAAAGTTCGCCTCATCGCGATATAACGCTACACCTCATGAGCACTGCCACTATGCCGATCGACCTCGACGAAATAATAAAAGCGCTGGCACACCCAGTACGCCGAGAAATCATTCGCCTGCTTAAAAATCCGCAGGTCGAGTTTCCTGACCAGCATCACAGCACTGAGCACGGTGTGTGCGCAGGCCAGTTCGACCAACGCTTCGGGTTGTCGCAATCCACTGTTTCCGCCCACCTCGCCACTTTGCAGCGCGCTGGCTTGATCAGCAGCCAAAAAGTCGGCCAATGGCACTTTTTTAAACGCAATGAGGAAACCATTCAGGCCTTCCTCGCAACACTGAGCCAAGAGCTTTAACAAGGAATTCCATGCCTCTCTCGCTACTTATCCTGGCGCTCAGCGCCTTCGCCATCGGGACCACCGAGTTTGTGATCATGGGCTTGCTGCCTGATGTCGCAGCCGATTTGGGCGTGTCCATTCCGGGCGCTGGCTGGCTGGTAACGGGCTATGCCCTGGGCGTGGCCATTGGCGCGCCGTTTATGGCGCTGGCCACCGCCAAGTTGCCGCGCAAGGCCGCACTGGTGGCGTTGATGGGCATCTTTATTGTTGGCAATCTGCTTTGCGCCCTGGCCAGTGATTACGAAGTGCTGATGCTGGCCCGCGTGATTACCGCCCTGTGCCATGGCGCGTTCTTCGGTATCGGCTCGGTGGTGGCTGCCGGCCTGGTGCCTGCCAACAAGCGCGCGTCTGCGGTCGCACTGATGTTTACCGGCCTGACCCTGGCAAACGTCTTGGGTGTACCGCTGGGCACCGCCTTGGGCCAGGTTGCAGGATGGCGTTCGACATTTTTTGCCGTGACGGTGATTGGTGTGGTGGCGCTGATCGGCCTGATCCGCTTTTTGCCCACCAAGCGCGACGAAGAAAAACTCGACATGCGCGCCGAACTGGCTGCCCTCAAAGGCGCCGGGATCTGGCTTTCGTTGAGCATGACGGCATTGTTTTCGGCCTCCATGTTCACCCTCTTCACCTACGTCGCGCCGCTGCTCGGTGACGTGACGGGCGTATCGCCAACCGGCGTGACCTGGACCCTGCTGCTGATCGGCCTGGGCCTGACTGTCGGCAACATTATTGGCGGCAAGCTGGCGGACAAGCGCTTGGGCGCGACGTTGATCGGCGTGTTTATCGCAATGGCCGTGGTCTCGACCGTATTGACCTGGACCAGCGTGGCCCTGATTCCAACCGAGATCACCCTGTTCTTGTGGGCCACCGCTTCGTTTGCCGCGGTGCCCGCTTTGCAAGTCAACGTGGTGACCTTCGGCAAAGCCGCCCCCAACCTGGTGTCGACCCTGAATATTGGCGCTTTTAACGTCGGCAACGCATTGGGCGCCTGGGTAGGCGGCAGCGTGATTGCCCACGGCTTCGGCCTCACCAGCGTACCGCTGGCCGCCGCAGCGCTGGCGATACTGGCGCTGCTGGTCACCCTGATTACTTTTCGCCAGAACGGTAACCCCGAACTGGCCTCCGCAACACACTGATCCTTGAGAGGGCTGCATTAATGACCACGATTTTTGATCCGATCAAGCTGGGCGACCTTGAGCTGCCTAACCGCATCATCATGGCGCCGCTGACCCGCTGCCGTGCCGAAGAAGGCCGTGTGCCAGGCGCTCTGATCGCGGAGTACTACGTACAGCGCGCATCAGCAGGCTTGATCCTCAGCGAAGCCACTTCGGTTACCCCGCTGGGCGTTGGCTACCCGGACACCCCAGGCATCTGGTCCGACGAACAGGTTCGCGGCTGGACCAACGTTACCAAGGCCATCCATGACGCCGGTGGGCGCATCTTCCTGCAACTGTGGCACGTTGGGCGGATTTCCCACTCGCTGTACCTGAACGGCGAACTGCCCGTCGCACCGAGCGCCATCGCCGCCAAAGGCCATGTCAGCCTTGTTCGTCCAAAGGCAGACTTCGAAGTGCCACGCGCTCTGGAAACGGCTGAGATCACCGACATCGTCGAGGCTTACCGTACCGGTGCCGAAAACGCCAAAGCCGCAGGTTTTGACGGCGTTGAGATCCATGGCGCCAACGGTTACCTGCTCGATCAGTTCCTGCAAAGCAGCACCAACCAGCGCACCGACCAATACGGTGGTTCGTTGGAAAACCGTGCCCGCCTGATGCTGGAAGTCACCGACGCGGTAGTCGAAGTCTGGGGTGCTGGCCGCGTTGGCATGCACTTGTCGCCTCGCGCAGACCTGCACGACATGGGCGATGACAACCGGGCTGAAACTTTCGGGTATGTGGCTAAGGAACTGGGCAAGCGCGGTATCGCGTTTATCTGCGCCCGTGAGCGTGAAGCAGAAGACAGCCTGGGCCCACAGCTCAAAGAAGCGTTTGGCGGCCCTTACATCGTCAACGAAGGCTTCACTAAAGACAGCGCCAATGCCTTGATCGCTGCCCGCAAGGCAGACGCTGTTGCGTTTGGCGTGCCTTTTATTGCCAACCCAGACCTGCCAGCCCGCTTGAAGGCCGATGCACCGCTCAATGAACCGCAACCGGAGACCTTCTACTCCAAAGGCCCTGTCGGCTTCATTGACTACCCGGCGCTGTAAGCCCGCGCTTAAACACCGGCTTGCTCGCGGCCGGTCTTTAAACACATAAAAAAACGCCCAAGGCCATTCAAGCCCTGGGCGTTTTGTTTTAAATGCAGGTAACGGCTTAAACGCTTAAGTGGCGCGCCAGAGCACTTTTTAACGGGCAAAAAAAAGGGGCGGTTTGACCCGCCCACATTTTTTCCCTAATCCCTTTTGTTCCTTCTCATCATCCTGATGAATTGCATCCTGCAATGTCCTTAACGTTCCTCCTTGAACGCCGTGTCTATCCGTCGACACAGTTAAGATACTAGAGCCTTCTAAAATTGCTGCAAGCGCACCAGTTATAGATTTTTATTACAAAGCAGCGCCTTATAAAAACACAAAACCTATTACTTTCAACGAGTTATAAAACTAAACAAGTAAGAAAAAGTCATTCATTCCTACGTCTTTCGCCGTTGGCTTACAGAAAACGTAAGTAAAGGCTTACATCCGATCGCAGATAAAGCTCAACTTCGTACGTGTCATCCCATTTCAAGCCCACACATTTTTAAGAACAGGCCTGAATTGACTTGGCGCAAACAATGTCAGCCCATAAAAAAACCCCGAAAGCTCGGGGTTTTGGTCAGCACACTTCGTTTACTGAAACAGTGATTCGCTCGACAAACCATTACGTTCAAGAATCTCACGCAGGCGCTTGAGCCCTTCAACCTGGATTTGTCTTACACGTTCACGGGTCAAGCCAATTTCCAGCCCGACATCTTCAAGGGTGCTGCTTTCATGCCCACGCAAGCCGAAGCGGCGAATCACCACCTCGCGCTGTTTATCGGTGAGCTCGGATAGCCACTCATCAATACTCTGCGACAAATCATCGTCCTGCAGCAGCTCACAAGGATCTGTAGGGCGATCATCGGTGAGGGTATCAAGCAGTGTTTTGTCGGAGTCCGGGCCTAAAGAAACGTCTACCGAAGACACACGTTCGTTGAGCCCAAGCATGCGCTTGACCTCCGAGACGGGTTTTTCGAGCAGATTGGCGATTTCTTCAGGGGAGGGTTCGTGATCGAGCTTTTGCGTCAGTTCGCGCGCAGCTCGCAGGTAGACATTGAGCTCTTTTACAACGTGGATCGGCAAACGGATGGTTCGGGTCTGGTTCATAATTGCCCGTTCAATCGTCTGACGGATCCACCAGGTGGCATAGGTCGAGAAGCGGAACCCGCGTTCCGGGTCAAATTTCTCGACTGCCCGAATCAGGCCCAGATTGCCCTCTTCGATCAGGTCTAGCAGTGAAAGCCCACGATTGACGTAACGTCGGGCGATTTTCACCACCAGTCGCAAGTTACTTTCAATCATGCGTTTGCGCCCAGCGGGATCGCCACTTTGCGATAAACGCGCAAAATGGACTTCTTCTGCTGGTGAGAGCAACGGGGAGAAGCCAATTTCATTGAGGTACAGCTGAGTCGCATCGAGCGCCCGGGTGTAATCAATGTACTTGTGCTGCTTTGAGGCAGCTGCTTTTTTCGACTTGGTGCGAGCTGTAGGGGTTGAGTCGTTTTCTTCTGACATCAAGTCACTATCGATGCTGGCGTCCATAAGGAGCACCTCATCGTCGATGTCAAACCCCGGCGCTTCTTTGCTGAGAGCCATTGTTCTAGTCCTTTGGTGAGTTCGACCTCAAGCTCAAGCATCGCCTTTATCCTTGGCAACGCTGGAGCCTGTTCCTTTCATCTACATCAGGAACAGGCTGGTAACTGATCAACGGCGTGGAAGGAATTGCAATGGATCTACAGGTTTACCCTGGCGGCGAATTTCAAAGTGAAGTTTCACCCGGTCTGTACCAGTTGACCCCATTTCGGCAATTTTCTGCCCGACCTTGACCTGCTGCCCCTCCCGTACCAAAAGCCTGCGGTTGTGGCCGTAGGCACTAACATAGGTGTCACTGTGTTTGATGATGACTAATTCGCCGTAGCCCCTCAATCCACTGCCGGCGTATACAACTGAGCCATCAGACGCAGCTAAAACAGGCTGTCCCAAATCTCCGGCAATATCAATACCTTTATTCAAACTACCGTTTGAAGAAAATTTCCCGATCAAAATACCGTCTGCGGGCCATCCCCAGCCTTTGGGTGCAGGGCCTGCAGGCAAAGGCTGCGTGTTGACCGGTGTCGCCGTCGTGGCGACCGGGCGCTTGGTGACGGTAGTTTTGCTGCCTGATGAAGACGAAACCACGGTGGTTGTCGTGCCCCCTGAAGGGACAGTTCCTGCACGTCCATCGAAACGGATTGATTGCCCCGGAACGATCGTATACGGCGCCGCAATATTGTTTTTTGCCGCCAGCGCTTTCCAGTCCCAACCGTAGCGAAAGGCAATCGAGAACAACGTATCGCCACGTTTGACCACATACTGACCGGTGGTAACAGCCGGGCGCTGAGCCACACCGTTAACGCCACTTGTACCGCTTTTGGACGCGCTGGAACACGCCGCCAACATCGCCAGGGAGACACTTAACACCAGACCCGCCACTACTCTCTGATAGCTTATGGTCCCCATACGCTGCGTAATGACTGTGAGACTCACCCGCCGCTCCCTTTGAAGATGGCTAAAAATTAGAACGCCAGTCGCGGCCCTCATTGGGCGCAAGTATAACTGGCTGTACAGCTTTGCAGACGGCAAAGCCCATTCATAAACGTATTGTTTAAACCCCGAACAGGCACAGGACGGGCCTGACCACTGCGCTGTATGACCCGTACCCGGCATGATAATTCAGCCGGGCAGCGCTAAAGAATCAGGCCAGCGGCCCATTAAGCAGCGGTACAAACCGCACATTGCCAATGACGCGCCGGGCAAATCCGTGCTCTTCACGCACGATCAGCATCAGTTGCTGAACGTCACCTGCGCCGACCGGGATCACCAGGCGCCCGCCCGGAGCCAGTTGGTCGAGCAAGGCTTGCGGTACATCCGTGGCCACGGCGGTGACGATAATGCCATTGTAAGGTGCAAGCGCCGGCCACCCTTCCCAACCATCGCCCCAGCGAAAGACCACGTTACGCAAGTTAAGCTCAAGCAGACGTTCTTTGGCGCGATCCTGCAGCACCTTGATGCGCTCGACCGAGAAAATCCGCTCAACCAACTGCGACAACACCGCTGTCTGGTAACCCGAACCGGTGCCGATCTCCATGACTTTGTCCAGCGGGCCATCTTCGAGCAGCAGCTCGCTCATGCGCGCCACCATATACGGCTGGGAGATGGTCTGGTTGTTGCCAATCGGCAGCGCCGTGTCTTCGTAGGCACGGTGGGCCAGGGCTTCATCAACAAACAGGTGACGAGGTGTACGCCGAATGACCTCAAGCACTTTCTGGTTAACGATGCCCTCTTCACGCAGGCGCTGAATCAGCCGCTCACGTGTCCGCTCCGAGGTCATGCCAATGCCGCGATGCATCAGGCCATCCTGCTCACGCCCCATCAGCCCAACCCCTCCAGCCAGCCATCGAGGCTTTTGAAGGCATCTCCAAAGGTGCGATCCAGTTGTAACGGGGTAATCGACACATAACCCTGCATCACAGCGTGGAAGTCGGTGCCGGGGCCGCCGTCTTCCGCGTTGCCCGCTGCGGCAATCCAGTAACCCGCCTTGCCACGCGGATCGACCATGCGAACCGGCGCCGCTGCACGGGCGCGATGGCCCAGGCGGGTTAGCTGGATACCGCGGATCTTGTCCAGCGGCAAATTGGGAATGTTGACGTTCAGCACGGTGCGCGGTGGCAGCTCAAGCAGGTGATGTGCATCCACCAGCTTGCGCGCGAAATAGGCCGCCGTCGGCAGGTTGTCGACCTGGCGCGAGACCAGCGAGAACGCAAACGAAGGACGCTCCAGAAAGCGCCCTTCAAGGGCTGCTGCCACGGTGCCCGAATACAACACGTCATCACCCAGGTTGGCACCCAGATTGATCCCCGATACCACCATGTCCGGCTGCTGCTCCAACAGGCCATTGAGGCCCAGGTGCACGCAATCGGTCGGCGTCCCGTTGATGCTGATAAAGCCATTGGTCAGGGTATGCGGATGCAACGGGCGGTCGAGCGTCAGCGAGCTGCTCGCGCCACTTTTGTCTTGATCGGGGGCAATCACCACGCACTCGCAATAATCCGCCAAGGCGTCATAAAGCGCAGCTATCCCCGGGGCGCTGACCCCATCATCGTTTGAAATCAGAATACGCATAGGCTGTCCGTTTGCCCCAAAGACACCAGATCAACAAGTTCGCGCACCAGAACAGTGGCGAAGCATCCGGCCGGCAGTACAAATTCCAGTTGCAGAATATCTGGTTGCGGATAATGCCACGTCAGTCGGCCAATGGGCAGCCGCAGAATACGTCGCTCGTGGCTCATGCCAGCGCGAACCAGCCAGTCACGCAAATCGGCTTCACGCTCGGCAATGGCTTGCTCCAGCACATGGGTCGCACCTGTGGTTGGTGAATCACCTTCGCCCCACTGCGGGCCGGTCGGGTGCAGATCAAGGATAGCCAATCGCGGGTCGTTGCACTCCGCTTCGCCCGCCGGGAAAAAGCTCCGGCTGTCGGTGAAGGCCAGCAGATCCCCTACCTGCGCACGCTGCCAGCTGCCATCGGCGACGCGGGCGGCCAGCACCTGATTGAACAGATAGCTGCGCGCTGTAGAGAGTAGCCGCGAACGGACATTGCGCTGCTCCGGCAGGGCTTTGCGCGCCGCATAATCACGCGCCTCGCCCAGATTGCCGCCTTCCCAGCCAAAACGCTGGGTGCCGAAATAATTCGGCACACCCTCACGGGTGATCAATTCCAGACGTTGCTGCAAGGCGTCTTTGTCGGCGTTCAGTTGCGTCAGGCGCAACGTGAAACCGTTTGCCGCGTGGGCACCGCGTTGCAGTTTACGTTTGTGCCGCGAGGTCTTGAGGATCTTCAGCGTGTCGTTTTCAGCACCTGACAGGTCAGGGTCCGCCTTGCCCGGCAACTGCACACTGAACCATTGGCGGGTCAGCGCCTGACGATCCTTCAGACCGGCGTAGCTCACCGTGCGCAAAGGCACGCCTGCGGCCTTGGCAATACGCCGCGCCGCTTCTTCGGTATTCAGACCACGCTTTTCTACCCACAACCACAAGTGCTCGCCATCCCCGGACAGCGGGATATCCAGCACTTCATCGACCTGAAAATCTTCGGCCGTGGCTTTTAGCACTGCGGTGCCCAACGGCACGCCGTGAGCTGTCGGCCCCAGCAGATCAAACTCGTTCATGCGCGAACCAACAAAGCGATGGAATGCACCGCGATGCCTTCTTCACGGCCCACGAAGCCGAGTTTTTCAGTGGTAGTGGCTTTTACGTTTACCTGGTCCAAATCAACCTCAAGATCCGCTGCAATCAACGCACGCATCGTTTCAATGTGCGGTGCCATTTTTGGCGCCTGAGCAATGATGGTGTTATCGACATTACCGACTTTCCAGCCTTTGGCATGGATCAACCCGACGATATGGCGCAACAGGACACGGCTGTCCGCGCCCTTGAACTGCGGGTCGGTGTCCGGAAAATGCTTGCCGATATCGCCCAGCGCCGCCGCCCCCAGCAATGCATCGCTGAGCGCGTGCAGCAGCACGTCGCCATCAGAGTGGGCCAAGAGCCCGAATTTATGAGCAATACGCACGCCGCCCAGGGTTATAAAATCGCCTTCAGCAAAACAGTGCACATCATAGCCGTGGCCAATACGCATAAAAAAACGCCCCGATTAAGTCAGGGCGTGATTCTACCTACTTTGCTCAACATTAGGCGCTTAGTGCACGCGCGTGATGCCGCAAGTGGTCGTCAATGAAGCTGGCGATAAAGAAATAGCTGTGGTCATAGCCCGGCTGCAGACGCAAAGTCAGCGGATGGCCCGCCAGTTTGGCCGCTTGTTGCAGCGCTTCAGGCTTGAGCTGGACGGTCAAAAAGTCATCCCGATCACCTTGGTCGACCAGCAACGGCAGCTTTTCACTGGCCTCGCTGATCAACACACAGGCATCCCACTCGCGCCAGCGCGCACGCTCTTCACCCAGGTAATGGGTGAACGCCTTCTGCCCCCAAGGGCAATCCATCGGATTGCTGATCGGCGCAAATGCCGACACCGATTGATAGCGCCCCGGATTGCGCAAGGCACATACCAGAGCCCCGTGACCGCCCATCGAATGCCCGCTGATGCCGCGTTGTTGCGACGCAGGGAAATGAGCCTCAACCAATGCAGGCAATTCCTGCACCACATAATCATGCATCCGGTAATGCTGGGCCCAAGGTTGCTGGGTGGCGTTGACATAAAAGCCCGCCCCCAGGCCGAAATCCCACGCACCTTCCGGATCATCCGGCACACCTTCGCCACGCGGGCTGGTGTCCGGGCAAACAATAATCAGGCCTAACTCGGCGGCCAGTTTCATGGCGCCAGCCTTATGCATGAAGTTCTCATCGGTGCAGGTCAGCCCCGACAACCAGTACAGTACCGGCAGCTTGACGCCCTGCTCGGCCTGGGGTGGCAAATACACGGCAAACACCATGTTGCAGCCCAAGACTTCAGAGCGATGCTGGTAACGCTTGTGCCAGCCGCCAAAGCTTTTCTGGCAGGAAATATTTGTTAAGGGCATTAGGAGCAGCTCCAAGCTTTTAGCTGCAAACCGCACGATAAGCCCACTGTAGGAGCGAGCTCGCCTCGCGATCTTTTGATCGTTAAAAAGATCGCGAGGCAAGCTCGCTCCTACAGCGTCAGTGATTGGGCTTACCCCGGCTTGTAGCTATTCGTCAGAATTTAATAACAGTACGAATGCTTTTGCCTTCGTGCATCAGGTCGAATGCCTTGTTGATGTCTTCCAGGCCCATGGTGTGGGTAATGAACGTGTCCAGCGGGATTTCGCCGGTTTGCGCCATGTCGACATAGCTTGGCAGCTCGGTACGACCGCGCACGCCACCGAACGCCGAACCCCGCCATACGCGGCCTGTCACCAGTTGGAACGGACGGGTCGAGATTTCCTGACCGGCACCGGCAACGCCGATGATCACCGACTCGCCCCAGCCTTTGTGGCAGCATTCCAGCGCCGCACGCATCAGTTGCACATTGCCGATGCACTCAAAGGAGAAATCAACGCCGCCGTCGGTCATGTCGACGATCACTTCCTGGATCGGGCGATCAAAGTCTTTCGGGTTGACGCAATCCGTCGCGCCCAGCTGTTTGGCAATCTCAAACTTGGCCGGGTTGATGTCAATGGCGATGATGCGCGATGCCTTGGCTTTGACAGCACCAATCACTGCCGACAGGCCGATGCCGCCCAAGCCGAAGATCGCCACGGTGTCGCCCGGCTTGACCTTGGCGGTGTTGAGCACTGCGCCAATCCCGGTGGTGACGCCGCAACCCAGCAGGCAGACTTTCTCCAGCGGTGCATCTTTTTGAATTTTAGCGACGGAAATTTCCGGGAGTACGGTGTACTCCGAGAACGTCGACGTGCCCATGTAATGGAAAATCGGCTCGCCTTTGTAGGAGAAACGCGTAGTGCCGTCGGGCATCAAGCCTTTGCCTTGGGTCGAACGAATGGCCTGGCAAAGGTTGGTCTTGCCCGACAGGCAGAATTTACATTGGCGGCATTCCGGGGTGTACAACGGGATCACGTGGTCGCCAACGGCCACCGACGTCACGCCCTCACCGATGGCTTCTACGATGGCGCCGCCTTCGTGGCCCAGGATCGACGGGAAGATGCCTTCCGGGTCCGCGCCCGACAAGGTGTAGGCATCAGTATGGCAAACGCCCGACGCCACAACCCGCAGCAGCACTTCGCCAGCCTTGGGCATGGCGACATCCACTTCTACGATTTCCAGTGGCTTTTTGGCCTCGAACGCTACGGCAGCACGTGACTTGATCATCCATCGTCTCCAGCAAAGTAAAAACAAGGTGCCGAGTGTAAATCAGCTCTGAGTGATTAATAATCCAGGCAAAAGCAAAACATTATTGCTCTACAGGGATAATCAACCGTGAACGAAAACCGTTGGGAAGGTATAGACGAATTTGTCGCGGTGGCTGAGTGTGGCCAATTCACAGCGGCGGCAGAGCGCTTGGGCGTATCGTCTTCGCACATCAGCCGCCAGGTGGCGCGCCTTGAAGAACGCTTGCAGACCCGTCTGTTCTACCGCAGTACCCGACGGGTCACGCTGACCGAAGCCGGGCAAACCTTTTTGCAGCACTGCCAGCGTCTGCAAGATGGCCGCGAAGAAGCACTGCGTGCCATCGGTGACCTGACCAGCGAGCCCAAAGGCATGCTGCGCATGACCTGTGCCGTAGCCTATGGCGAACGTTTTATCGTGCCCTTGGTGACGCGTTTTATGGGCGTATACCCACAATTGCGGGTCGACATTGAACTGACCAACCGGCCACTGGACCTCGTACACGAAAGCCTCGATCTGGCGATCCGGCTGGGCCGACTGCATGACTCAAGCCTGGTCGCCACCCGTCTGGCCCCCAGGCGCATGTACGTGTGCGCGTCACCGTCGTATCTGGAACGATACGGGCGGCCCCACAGTTTGTCGGAATTGAGCCGTCACAACTGCCTGATTGGCAGTTCGGACATCTGGCAACTGGAGCAGGATGGGCGAGAATTTTCGCAGCGGGTGCAAGGCAATTGGCGCTGCAACAGTGGGCAGGCGGTATTGGACGCGGCGTTATTGGGGGTTGGCCTGTGTCAGCTACCGGACTATTACGTGCTGGAGCATTTGAAGACCGGGGCGCTGGTGTCGTTGCTCGATGCGCACCAGCCACCCAATACCGCGGTGTGGGCGCTGTACCCGCAACAACGGCACTTGTCACCCAAAGTCAGAAAGCTGGTGGATTACCTGAAGGCAGGCTTGGCCAAGCGGGAGGAGTATTCGGGACCATAGAAACCTGTGTAGGAGCGAGCTTGCCTCGCGATCTTTTAAAAGATCAAAAGATCGCGAGGCAAGCTCGCTCCTACGCGGGGATCAGCGGTTAGCCCAGCGCAGCCGCAGCCATTCAAGGTCTTCGGGGCGGGTGACTTTGATGTTGTCTGAACGGCCTTCGATCAGGCGTGGCGCCTGCCCCGCCCATTCCATTGCCGAGGACTCGTCGGTAATGGTCGCATCCGACACCAGGCTGTCAGCCAAGGCGCGGTGCAGCGCACCCAACCGAAACATCTGCGGCGTGTAGGCCTGCCAGATCAAGCTGCGGTCGACGGTTTCGACTGCCCGGCCATTTTTGTCCACGCGCTTGAGCGTGTCCCGCGCCGGAACCGCCAGCAAACCACCGACCGGATCATCTGCCAGCTCGTAGAGCAGCTTGTCGAGGTCTTCGCGTGACAAATTAGGTCGCGCGGCATCGTGCACCAGCACCCAGTCATCATCACTGGCGCCCTGCGCATGCAGGTACAACAAGGCGTTCAACACCGAATCGGCACGCTCGCGGCCACCGTCAACCCGGGCAATACGCGGGTCGGCAGCACATCGCAAAGAGGGCCAGAACGGATCATCAAACGCCAGACTGACCACCAAACCTTTAAGGCCGGGGTGATCAAGGAAACAGCCAAGGCTGTGTTCAAGAATACTGCGCCCGCCCAACTGCAAATATTGCTTGGGACGGTCTGCGGCCATACGGGCACCCACGCCCGCAGCAGGAATCACGGCCCAAAAGGCCGGTGATGCGATTCTCATTGGGCCAACTGGTAGAGGGTTTCGCCCTCTTTAACCATTCCCAATTCATGGCGGGCCCGTTCTTCAACGGTCTCCATGCCTTTTTTCAACTCAAGGACTTCCGCATCCAGCACGCGGTTACGCTCCAACAGCACTTCGTTTTCAGCATGCTGATCAGCAATTTGCTGCGTCAGATCTGTCACCTGCGCCAAACTCCCATTCCCCACCCACAGGCGATACTGCAGGCCAGCCAGAAGCAAGAGCAAAATGAGGAACAACCAATTGGGACTGCGCATCGAATATCAGGTATCCAGTGAAAAGACAGCCATGCCGACAAACGTAAACAACCAACAGTACAAAGCCTGGAAGAACCAGGCTTGTACTTGATAAGCATCAGGTTAGTGTCAAAACACCCACGATGGCGAGTTTTCTGACACAACCTGTTGTCTTTTTACCACCAACTGCTTAGCCGCGGAACTCGCCACGACCGTTGTACTTGGCTTTAGCACCCAATTGCTCTTCGATACGCAGCAATTGGTTGTACTTGGAAACGCGGTCCGAACGGCACAGGGAACCGGTTTTGATCTGGCCAGCCGAGGTGCCCACGGCCAGGTCGGCAATGGTGGAATCTTCGGTTTCACCGGAACGGTGCGAGATCACAGCGGTGTAACCAGCGGCCTTGGCCATCTGGATGGCTTCCAGAGTTTCGGTCAGGGTGCCGATCTGGTTGAACTTGATCAGGATCGAGTTGGCGATGTTTTTATCGATGCCCTCTTTCAGGATCTTGGTGTTGGTCACGAACAGGTCGTCACCTACCAGCTGAACTTTCTCACCGATTTTGTCGGTCAGGATCTTCCAGCCATCCCAGTCAGACTCGTCCAGACCGTCTTCGATGGAGATGATCGGGTAGCGCTGAGTCAGACCTTTGAGGTACTCGGCGAAACCTTCGGAGCTGAACACCTGACCTTCGCCGGACAGGTTGTATTTGCCGTCTTCGTAGAATTCGCTGGCCGCGCAGTCCAGTGCCAGGGTCACGTCAGTGCCCAGGGTGTAACCGGCGTTGGCGATCGCTTCGGAGATCACTTTCAGTGCATCTTCGTTGGACGCCAGGTTAGGTGCGAAACCACCTTCGTCGCCTACTGCGGTGTTCAGGCCACGGGCCTTGAGCACAGCTTTGAGGTGATGGAAGATTTCGGTGCCCATGCGCAGTGCGTCGGAGAAGGTCTTGGCGCCAACTGGCTGAACCATGAACTCCTGGATATCGACGTTGTTATCAGCGTGTTCGCCACCGTTGATGATGTTCATCATCGGAACCGGCATCGAGTAAACACCCGGCGTGCCGTTAAGGTTGGCGATGTGCGCGTACAGCGGCAGGTCCTGGTCCTGAGCTGCAGCCTTGGCTGCTGCCAGAGACACCGCCAGGATTGCGTTAGCGCCCAGCGAGCCTTTGTTTTCAGTGCCGTCCAGCGCGATCATCGCGTGGTCCAGCGCTTTTTGATCAACTGGGTCTTTACCCAGCAGCAAGTCGCGAATCGGGCCGTTGATGTTGGCAACCGCTTTCAGCACGCCTTTGCCCAGGTAACGGCTCTTGTCGCCATCACGCAGCTCCAACGCTTCGCGCGAGCCAGTGGAAGCACCGGAAGGCGCGCAAGCACTGCCGATGATGCCGTTGTCGAGAAGCACGTCGGCTTCCACAGTGGGATTGCCACGGGAGTCGAGAACTTCACGACCTTTGATGTCGACGATTTTTGCCATTGTTGTAAGCACTCCAAAGTTGACGAAAACGACGCAGCTGAGGGAAATCTGGTTATCGCCGGCAAGGATCGAAAAACGGGCAGCCTTGCGGACGATAAAGCCCGGGCCACAAGGGCCCGAGAAATCGTGCGGTACTTTACCGGAGAAAAGCGGATCAGGCCGTTTCTATTGTCGGAAAACTTTTAACCAACTCATCCAGCGACTTCAGTTGAGCCAGGAAAGGCTCAAGCTTGTCCAGACGCAAGGCGCAAGGGCCATCGCATTTGGCATTGTCAGGATCCGGGTGCGCCTCAAGGAACAGCCCCGCCAGGCCCTGGCTGATGCCAGCCTTGGCGAGGTCAGTGACCTGGGCACGACGACCACCGGCAGAATCGGAGCGACCACCGGGCATTTGCAGCGCGTGGGTCACGTCGAAAAAGACCGGGTATTCAAATTGCTTCATGATGCCGAAGCCCAGCATGTCGACCACAAGGTTGTTGTAGCCAAAGCTTGAGCCACGCTCACAGAGGATCAACTGATCGTTGCCCGCTTCTTCGCACTTGCTCAGGATGTGCTTCATTTCCTGAGGAGCAAGGAATTGGGCTTTTTTGATGTTGATCACGGCACCGGTCTTGGCCATGGCCACAACCAGGTCAGTCTGGCGCGACAGGAAAGCCGGCAACTGGATGATGTCGCAGACCTCGGCGACCACGGCTGCTTGCGCAGGCTCGTGGACGTCGGTGATCACCGGCACACCAAACGCTTGCTTGATGTCCTGAAAAATCCGCATGCCCTCTTCCAGGCCGGGGCCACGGTAAGAGTTGATCGATGAACGGTTAGCCTTGTCGAAACTGGCCTTGAATACGTAAGGGATACCGAGCTTTTCGGTAACACGTACGTATTCTTCGCACACCTGCATGGCCATATCACGGCTTTCCAGCACGTTCATGCCACCGAACAAGACCATTGGCTTGTCGTTGGCAATGTCGATATTGCCTACGCGGATAATTTTTTGCGCCATGCTGATTAAGCCTTCTTCTCGTGTTGCGCCAATGCTGCTTTAACGAAACCGCTGAACAGAGGGTGACCATCACGAGGAGTCGAGGTGAACTCCGGGTGGAACTGGCACGCCACGAACCAAGGATGATCCGGTGCTTCAACCACTTCTACCAGCGCGCCGTCACCGGAACGACCGGTCACTTTCAGGCCCGCTTCGATCAGCTGTGGCAGCAGGTTGTTGTTCACTTCATAGCGATGGCGATGACGTTCAACAATCACGTCCTTGGCATAGCAATCATGAACCTTGGAGCCGGCTGCCAGTTGGCAGTCCTGCGCGCCCAGACGCATGGTGCCGCCCAGATCAGAGGTTTCGGTACGGGTTTCGACTGCACCGGTGGCGTCTTCCCACTCAGTGATCAAGCCCACAACCGGGTGGCCGCTGCTGCGATCGAACTCGGTGGAGTTGGCGTCTTTCCAGCCCAGCACGTTACGTGCGAACTCGATTACGGCCACTTGCATGCCCAGGCAGATACCCAGGTAAGGCACCTTGTTCTCACGAGCATATTGAACCGCGGTGATCTTGCCTTCTACGCCGCGCAAACCGAAGCCGCCCGGAACCAGAATGGCGTCAGCGCCTTCGAGCAGTTCAGTGCCTTTGTTTTCGATGTCTTCGGAGTCAATGTAACGCAGGTTGACCTTGGTACGGTTGGAAATACCGGCGTGGCTCATCGCTTCGATCAGCGACTTGTACGCGTCCAGCAGTTCCATGTACTTGCCAACCATGGCGATAGTGACTTCGCGCTCAGGGTTGAGCTTGGCGTCGACCACTTTGTCCCATTCGGACAGGTCGGCGCTGTTGCACTGCAAGCCAAAACGCTCAACGACGAAATCATCCAGGCCCTGAGCGTGCAGCATGCCCGGGATCTTGTAGATGGTGTCGGCGTCTTCCAGAGAGATGACCGCACGCTCTTCAACGTTGGTGAACAGCGCGATCTTGCGACGCGAAGACACATCAACGTGGTGATCGGAACGGCAGATCAGCACGTCTGGCTGCAGGCCGATGGAGCGCAATTCTTTAACCGAGTGTTGCGTTGGTTTGGTTTTCGTTTCGCCAGCAGTGGCGATGTACGGAACCAGAGTCAGGTGCATCAGCATGGCGCGCTTGGCGCCCACTTCGATGCGCAACTGACGGATAGCCTCGAGGAACGGTTGGGACTCAATGTCACCCACAGTGCCGCCAATCTCGACCATCGCTACGTCGGCATCGCCGGCGCCCTTGATGATCCGACGCTTGATTTCGTCAGTGATGTGCGGAATCACCTGGATGGTCGCCCCCAGGTAATCACCACGGCGCTCCTTGCGCAGGACGTGTTCGTAAACGCGGCCCGTGGTGAAGTTGTTGTTCTGGGTCATGGTCGTGCGGATGAACCGCTCGTAGTGGCCCAAGTCCAGGTCGGTCTCGGCGCCGTCATGAGTGACGAACACTTCACCGTGCTGGAACGGGCTCATGGTGCCCGGATCAACGTTGATGTAGGGGTCCAGCTTCAGCATGGTGACCTTAAGTCCCCGCGCCTCCAGGATGGCTGCCAATGAAGCCGAGGCAATGCCTTTCCCCAATGAAGAAACAACACCGCCCGTGACGAAGATGTAGCGCGTCATGAAAAACCCTAGAAGTCTGCGTTAAAGCGGTCAGAGCCGCCGGGGAGAGCGAAGGAAGGCCGAAGCCCCCAATCACCAGCATTAGTCACAGTGCACCTTTCGAAAAACTGCTGCGTTGAAACAGACCGATGGAGACCAACGGTTCGATACAAGCCACACATTTTTTTAAAATCGCCCAGCAAAGACTGCTTGGTAATCGGCAACATCTGCAATTCCGGTGAATTTACAGAAGTTGTATCAAGAAGGGAGCGTAGTCTACCGGAAAGCCCCTTTCAGCTCAAACCTTGATCGCTGGAAGTTGGCAACCACTGCAATTGCCAACGCCCACAGGGGTCGCAAGCCAGTCCCTGGAGGTTTGCCACCGCCATTAACTGCTCATTGCGGTACAACAGCGGCAATCTGCCACGCACAAAGCCGGGTACACCGTGCTCGTTGAGCAAACGTTTAAGATCCCGATGCCCGCGTTGCGCCAGTTGCATCACCTCACCACCTTGACGATAGCTCACGCGCAAAGGACCTGCGGGAATCTCGCCGAGCAAACGTAACTGACCATTACCCGGCAGGCTCAATGGCAAATCCGTCTGCTCCCACGCCAATGGCGCAACAGGCTGACGCAACCAGTCGCCGCTCAACCACCAGAGGTGGCCGCCAGCCCGGTGCAACTGGCCATCGGCTAATGTCCAGATCGGCTGCGCATCTTCGCGGGCATCGCGCAGGGTTTCCCAGCCGGCCCAATGATCGGTGTCCGGCAGTTGAGTGAAGCCGGCCAGCCAATGGCGCAACGCGTTGCGTTGACGGGCCGCTGAAAGCCCGGCAATCGGTGCCAGCGCCAAGGACGGCAGGCCAAGCCAGGAGAACTCGGTGTGCGGGGTTGCGGCGGCGAGATCCTGTTGCGCCAACTCGTCGAGCAAGCCTTGCGCCTCGGCACAATGGGCAGCCGTGCGCGCCAGGCTCGCAGCAGCTTGCGGCCAGCGCTTGGTCAGGGTTGGAAAAACCTCATGGCGCAGGTAGTTACGCGAAAAATCGGTTTGGGTGTTCGAAGGGTCTTCGACCCAGCTCAAGCCGTGCGCGCGCGCGTAGGCTTCCAGCTCGGCGCGAGAGACATCCAGCAAGGGACGGCACAAATGGCCCTGCCCCAGCACCCGCTCACGGGGCATGGCCGCCACCCCGCTCACCCCTGCCCCGCGCAACAGGCGAAACAACACGGTTTCTGCCTGATCATCACGGTGCTGGCCCGTCAGCAAGACTTCGCCCGCCTGCGTGACGGCTTCAAAAGCCTGATAGCGCGCTTCTCGTGCAGCGCGCTCAAGGCTTGCGCCAGGGCGGACCTGCACCTGGACCACCTGCAACGGCACAGCCAGCGAATCACACAGCACCTGACAATGCGCCGGCCACGAATCAGCAACCACCTGCAAGCCATGATGCACATGGACGGCGGACAGAGCAGGAAGCGAATGGGTTTGACGCAGATGGGCGAGCAGGTGCAGCAGAACGGTTGAATCAAGGCCGCCAGAGAGTGCGACGTGCCAGGCATTGGCGTTGCGCCAGGGGGTCAGGGCTTGAAGCAGTTGCGTTGAGAGGTTGGGCATGTCGAGCACCGTCCAGATCAAAAGCCCCTCACCCTAGCCCTCCCCCAGAGGGAGGGGGACTGACCGGATGCGAACTCTAGAACACCGCTAATCAGCGCAGCCCCCGGAGGGAGGGGAACTGACTGGATGCGAACTCTAGAACACCGCTAATCAGCTCCCTCTCCCCCAGGGAGAGGGTTGGGGTGAGGGCAAGCTTTGATCAGAGACCGTAGCTCATCAGGCGGTCATAACGACGCTTGAGCAAGGTTTCGGTGTCCAGCTTTTTCAGCATGTCCAATTGCGACAGCAGCTCACCACGGATGGTCGCAGACGCTGCGGCCGGATCACGGTGCGCACCGCCCAATGGCTCGGTGATGATCTTGTCGACAATACCCAGGCCTTTGAGGCGCTCAGCGGTAATGCCCATGGCTTCTGCTGCGTCCGGCGCTTTTTCGGCGGTTTTCCACAGAATCGAGGCGCAACCTTCTGGCGAGATCACCGCGTACGTCGAGTACTGCAGCATGTTCAACTGGTCGCAAACACCAATCGCCAATGCACCGCCCGAGCCGCCTTCACCAATAACGGTAGAGATGATCGGGGTTTTCAAGCGGGCCATCACCCGCAGGTTCCAGGCAATCGCTTCGCTCTGGTTGCGCTCTTCAGCGTCGATCCCAGGGTATGCACCCGGTGTGTCGATGAACGTCAGGATCGGCATTTTGAAACGCTCGGCCATTTCCATCAGGCGGCACGCCTTGCGGTAGCCTTCTGGACGCGGCATACCGAAGTTACGGCGAACCTTCTCGCGCACTTCGCGGCCTTTCTGGTGACCGATCACCATCACGGGCTGGTCATCCAGGCGCGCAATACCGCCCACGATGGCGGCGTCATCCGAGAAGTGACGGTCGCCGTGCAACTCGTCGAACTCGGTGAAGATGTGATCGATGTAGTCCAGGGTGTAAGGACGACGCGGGTGACGGGCCAGACGAGCAATTTGCCAGCTGGTCAGCTTGCCGAAAATATCTTCAGTCAGCGTTTTGCTTTTGTCTTGCAGGCGAGAGATTTCATCGCTGATGTTCAGCGAGTTGTCATTACCGACCAAGCGCAACTCTTCGATTTTGGCTTGCAGGTCAGCAATCGGCTGTTCGAAATCAAGAAAATTCGGGTTCATAAGCATCCGTCTTGGGTCGGCGGCAAAGCATGCCAGCGGGTTTGAAGCCCAGCATTTGCTGGTGAATCCAACCCGACTGGGGCAGCCGGTTGATCTGTATCGCGCCTACCTTAAGGGAGAGGCGCTCTCAGGTCGAGATTAAAAATTCAGGTCGAGGTCAGGGCGCGTGTATCGCCCCTGACCGTCAACGGTATTGGAGGAAGACGTTGTCTCGCCCAAACTGGTCACGCAACGCTTGAATCAAGCTGTCTGCCGGATCAATTCGCCAGCTTTCGCCAAACTGCAGCAAAGCCTTGGCGTCTGCGCCGGTGTAGTCCAGGGTGATCGGGCACGCCCCACGGTGTTTTTTGAACAACTCGCCCAAAAAGCGCAATTGATCGCCTTTGAGCGCCGCTTGCGTCACTTTCAGACGCAAACTTTCAGCCAGGCTGGTGCGCGCTTCTTCCATGCTCATCACGCGCTTGACCCGCAAACGCAGGCCGCCGGAGAAGTCATCATTGCTGACCTCACCTTCGACCACCACCATTGCATCAGTCTGCAACAGCGATTGCGCCGAATGGAAGGCCTCGGCAAACAGCGAGGCTTCGATGCGCCCTGAACGGTCGTCCAGGGTGATAAAGCCCATTTTGTCGCCCTTTTTGTTCTTCATCACGCGCAAGGCAATGATCATCCCCGCGACAGTCTGGGTGTCCCGCGCCGGTTTCAGATCAATGATGCGCTGACGGGCAAAGCGGCGGATCTCACCTTCATACTCATCAATCGGGTGACCGGTCAGGTACAGCCCAAGGGTGTCTTTCTCACCTTTGAGGCGCTCCTTGAGGGTCAGTTCCTTGGCCTTGCGGTGGTTGGCATAGACATCCGCGTCTTCTTCGACAAACAAACCGCCAAACAAATCGGCATGCCCACTGTCATGGGTACGCGCAGTCTGTTCAGCCGACTTGATGGCCTCTTCCATCGCCGTCAGCAACACCGCGCGGTTCAGGTCGATATGCGCCTGATAAGCCTTAGGCTCGTCATAGAAATACGGCCCAAGACGGTCCAACGCACCACTGCGGATCAAACCATCGAGAGTACGCTTGTTGATCCGCTTGAGGTCAACACGGGCACAGAAATCGAACAAATCAGTAAACGGGCCGTCTTTGCGCGCTTCGGTGATGGCTTCAACCGGCCCCTCACCCACCCCTTTGATCGCGCCCAGGCCGTAAATAATGCGGCCTTCGTCGTTCACCGTGAACTTGAACTCCGAGGCATTCACATCCGGCGCATCAAGACGCAGCTTCATGCTGCGAATTTCTTCGATCAGGGTCACAACCTTGTCAGTGTTGTGCATATCCGCCGACAGTACCGCGGCCATGAACGGTGCCGGGTAGTGAGTTTTCAGCCAGGCCGTCTGGTACGACACCAGACCGTAAGCAGCGGAGTGAGACTTGTTGAAACCATAACCGGCAAATTTCTCTACCAGGTCGAAAATGTTACCGGCAAGGTCGGCATCAATATTGTTGTTGCCACAGCCTTCGATGAAACCGCCGCGCTGCTTGGCCATTTCTTCGGGTTTTTTCTTACCCATGGCTCGACGCAGCATGTCAGCGCCGCCAAGGGTGTAACCGGCCATGACCTGAGCAATCTGCATCACCTGTTCCTGATACAGGATGATGCCGTAGGTCGGCGCCAATACCGGCTTGAGGCCTTCGTACTGGTAGTCAGAGTGCGGGTACGCCAGTTCGGCGCGACCGTGCTTACGGTTGATAAAGTCATCAACCATGCCTGATTGCAGCGGGCCCGGACGGAACAGGGCCACCAGTGCGATCAAGTCTTCAAGACAGTCGGGCTTAAGCTTTTTGATCAGCTCTTTCATGCCGCGCGACTCAAGCTGGAACACCGCAGTGGTCTCGGCTTTTTGCAGCAATTGGTACGTGGGCTTGTCGTCCAGCGGGATAAAGGCGATGTCCAGCGGCGCTTCATTGACCTTGGCGCGGTCACGGTTGATGGTTTTCAGCGCCCAGTCGATGACCGTCAGGGTCCGCAGACCGAGGAAGTCGAACTTCACCAGACCTGCCGACTCAACGTCATCCTTGTCGAACTGGGTGACCAGACCGCCACCCTCTTCATCGCAGTAAATCGGCGAGAAGTCCGTGAGTTTGGTCGGGGCGATAACCACACCACCGGCGTGCTTACCCACGTTACGCACAACGCCTTCAAGCTTGCGCGCCATTTCCCAGATTTCGGCAGCCTCTTCATCGACCTTAATGAAGTCGCGCAGGATCTCTTCCTGCTCAAAGGCCTTTTCGAGGGTCATGCCCACTTCGAACGGGATCATCTTCGACAGGCGGTCAGCCAGGCCGTAAGACTTGCCCTGAACCCGCGCCACGTCGCGGATTACCGCCTTCGCAGCCATCGAACCAAAGGTGATGATCTGGCTTACGGCGTTACGACCGTATTTTTCGGCCACGTACTCAATAACCCGGTCGCGACCATCCATGCAGAAGTCGACGTCAAAGTCGGGCATCGATACCCGTTCCGGGTTAAGGAATCGTTCGAATAGCAGGTCGTATTCCAGCGGATCAAGGTCGGTGATCTTCTGCACATACGCTACCAGCGAGCCGGCACCCGACCCCCGGCCAGGCCCCACCGGCACGCCGTTGCTTTTGGCCCACTGGATAAAGTCCATTACGATCAGGAAGTAACCGGGGAACCCCATCTGGATGATGATATCCAGCTCGAAATTCAGCCGGTCGACGTACACCTGACGCTTGGCGTCGTAGTCTTCGGTGGTGTCTTTGGGCAGCAGAACGGTCAAGCGCTCTTCAAGACCTTCAAAGGACACTTTGCGGAAATATTCATCGATGGTCATGCCATCGGGAATCGGGAAGTTGGGCAGGAAGTGAGTGCCCAGCTTCACGTCAATATTGCAGCGCTTGGCAATTTCGACCGTGTTGGCCAGCGCCTCCGGCAGGTCACTGAACAGCTCGGCCATTTCTTCGGCGCTTTTCAGGTACTGCTGGTCGCTGTAGTTCTTGGAGCGACGCGGGTCATCCAGCGCCCGGCCTTCACCAATGCATACGCGAGTTTCGTGAGCCTCGAAATCTTGCTGCTTGATGAAGCGCACATCGTTGGTGGCCACCAATGGCGCACCGATCTCATCGGCCAGCGCAACGGCGGCGTGCAGGTGCTCTTCATCATTGGGACGGCTGGTGCGCTGAACTTCGAGATAAAAGCGCTCGGGGAACACCGTCATCCACTCAAGCGCCAGGGTGCGCGCCTCTTCGGCGTTACCGCTGAGCAGCGCCAGGCCGATCTCGCCCTCTTTGGCAGCCGACAGCATGATCAAACCGTCGGCAGCTTCAGCGACCCACTCACGCTCAATGATCACCTGACCGTTGCGCTGACCGTCGATAAAGCCCCGCGAGATCAGCTCGGTCAGGTTGCGGTAACCCACGGCATTCATCGCCAACAGGCTGATACGGCTCAGCGGGTTATCCGGGTCTTTGTTCGACAGCCACAGGTCGGCACCACAAATCGGCTTGATACCGCCGCCCATGGCGGTTTTATAGAATTTGACGAGAGAACACATGTTGTTCTGATCGGTCACCGCTACGGCGGGCATGTTCATGCCGGCCAGGGTTTTGATCAGCGGTTTGATCCGCACCAGGCCATCGACCAGGGAGTATTCAGTGTGCAGGCGCAGGTGAACGAATGAAGCCGGCATGGTGATCCTGTCTATCAGCTTTGGAAAACAACAAGGCCCGGATTGTACCGGGCCTTGGCAAAAACATCAGCCTCGCGACTAAACCTTGGCAAGGCCTTCACGCGCTTCGTACGCACGGCGAACCGGGCCGAACGAGCGTCGATGAATAGGCGTCGGGCCCAAACGCTCAAGGGCTTCCAGATGGACGGAGGTAGGGTAACCCTTGTGCCCACCGATACCATAACCGGGGTATTGCAGCTCAAAGGCCGCCATCTCACGGTCACGGCTGACCTTGGCCAAAATCGAAGCGGCAGCAATGGCCGGGACCTTGCTATCGCCCTTGACCACCGCTTCGGCCGGCATGGCCAGCTTGGGGCAGCGGTTACCGTCAATCATCGCCAGTTTAGGGGTGATGCTCAGCCCTTCTACCGCACGCTGCATGGCCAGCATGGTGGCGTGCAAAATGTTCAGTTCGTCGATTTCTTCGACTTCAGCCCGCGCAATGCACCAGCTCAGGGCTTTTTCGCGAATCTCATCGAAAAGCTTTTCACGACGCGCTTCGGTCAGTTTTTTCGAATCGTTGAGGCCCGCGATCGGGCGCATCGGGTCAAGAATGACCGCTGCCGTGACCACAGCACCGCACAACGGGCCACGACCGACTTCATCAACGCCGGCAACCAGGTCTTCAACCTGATTGACCAGATTGAAGTCCAATCCGATTTGCATAGTCACTGTACTCATTAAGATTTTGCGATCAGGCCCAGCACCGCGTCTGCGGCCTGATTGGAAGCGTCGAGACGCAATGTGCGATGGATCTCGTCAAAGCCGCGTGTTTGTTCCTCACCGCCATCCAGCAAAGGCAAGACGGTATCAGCCAGCGCATCTGGCGTTGCAGCATCCTGCAACAGTTCAGGCACCAACAGGCGTTGAGCCAGCAGGTTGGGCAGCGACACGTACGGGCTTTTGACCAGACGTTTGAGGATCCAGAACGTCAGCGACGACAAGCGATACGCAACCACCATCGGCCGTTTGTACAGCAGCGCCTCAAGGGTCGCTGTGCCGGAGGCGATCAACACCGCATCACAGGCTGCCAGCGCCAGGTGTGACCGGCCATCGAGCAAGGTCAACGGCAAGTCACGGCCCACCAGCGATTGCTCAATCTGAATACGACGCGCGTTATTGGCGCACGGCAATACAAAACGGACCTCAGGACGCGCCTGATAGACCTTCTGCGCAGCATCCAGAAACAAACCGCCCAGCTTGCCGACTTCCCCGCCGCGACTGCCGGGCATCAAGGCGATCAGCGGGCCATCGGGCAGGCCCAATTCAGCACGCGCAGCAGCACGATCAGCTTCAAGCGGGATGGCATCGGCCAACGGGTGGCCGACAAAACGCACCGGCACGCCCTTCTCTTCGTAGAATTTGGCTTCAAACGGGAACAGCGTGAGCATCAAGTCGCAGCCTTCGCGAATTTTCAGCACCCGCTTCTGACGCCATGCCCACACCGACGGGCTGACGTAGTGCACGGTCTTGATCCCGGCACGGCGCAATTGCAGCTCGATGTTAAGGGTGAAGTCAGGGGCGTCGATGCCGATAAACACGTCAGGCTTTTCAGCAATCAGCGTTTTAACCAGCTCTTTGCGGCGCTTGAGCAGCTCACGCAGGCGGCCAAGCACTTCCACCAGGCCCATGACCGACAAGCGCTCCATCGGGAAGTAAGAGCTCATGCCCTCTGCTTCCATCAATGGACCGCCGACGCCAATGAACTCGATATCCCCATGACGGGCTTTGAGCGCACGCATCAGACCGGAGCCGAGAATGTCACCGGAGGCTTCGCCAGCCACCAGAGCAATACGCAATCTGGCCATGATTAGCGCGTAATGCCGCGAGTAGACGAACGGATCGACTCGACGAACATCGCCACTTCAGGGAACTGCACAGCCGGTTCGGCCAGTTCAGCCAGCGCCTGGTCGACGGTAAGGCCCTGTCGGTAGACCACTTTGTAAGCTCGGCGCAGGGCGTGAATGGCTTCATCGCTGAAACCACGGCGGCGCATGCCTTCAAAGTTCATGCTGCGCGCTTCGGCCGGGCTACCGAACACGGTGACAAACGCCGGAACGTCTTTACCGATGGCAGTGCCCATGCCCGAAAAACTGTGCGCACCGATATGGCAGAACTGGTGAACCAGCGTGAAGCCGGACAGGATCGCCCAGTCACCCATGTGCACATGGCCCGCCAGGGCGGCGTTGTTAACCAGAATGCAGTGGTTGCCAATCACGCTGTCATGCCCGATGTGGGCATAGGCCATGATCAAGTTGTGATCACCCAGCGTTGTTTCAGCACGGTCCTGCACGGTGCCGCGGTGAATGGTGACGCCTTCACGAATAACGTTGTGGTCACCAATCACCAGGCGCGTTTCTTCGCCTTTGTACTTCAGATCAGGTGTGTCCTCGCCTACCGAAGAAAACTGGTAGATGCGATTGTGTTTACCGATCCTGGTTGGGCCTTTAAGAATCACATGCGGCCCAATCACAGTCCCCTCGCCGATTTCCACACCTGCGCCGATGATCGACCAAGGGCCGACCTCGACGTCGTCGGCCAAAATGGCCGTCGGATCGATGATTGCGCGAGGGTCAATCAAACTCATAGTTTGCGTTCCGCACAGATGATCTCAGCCGAGCACACTGGCTTGCCGTCAACCGTGGCCTGGCATTCAAATTTCCAGATGGAGCGCTTGCAGCTCAGGAACTTGGCTTCAAGGATCAGTTGATCCCCAGGCAGTACAGGCTGGCGAAAGCGCAGCTTGTCGGAGCCGACGAAATAATAGAGCGTGCCGTCGGAAGGCTTCAGATCCATCATCTTGAAACCCAGAATGCCAGCGGCCTGAGCCATCGCTTCAATGATCAGGACGCCCGGCATGATCGGGTGCGCCGGGAAGTGACCATTGAAGAAAGGTTCATTGATGCTGACATTCTTGTAGGCACGAATGCGCTTGTTCTCGACATCCAGATCCACCACTCGGTCCACCAGCAGGAACGGGTAACGGTGGGGCAGATATTCGCGAATCTCGTTGATGTCCATCATTTCGTGGGGAAGCCTGTAATAAAGATTGGGCGCGCGCGACTAAGGCGCGCTCCTCTAGCAAATCAAGGAAGCAAACCAGTGGCTATGCACTCTTGATATGGAAAATGTACTAGCCCTCTGAAGAAGCTTTACCGTCCGGGGTCACTTCCCCGACGCGCTTTTCCAGATGTTTTAGCCGTCTTGCAATGTCATCCAGCTGACGTATGCGTGCCGCACTTTTGCGCCACTCCGCAGCCGGCTGCATGGCAGTACCGGAAGAATAGGCTCCTGGCTCGGTGATCGAATGCGTCACCATCGTCATGCCAGTCAAGAACACGTTGTCACAAATTTCAATGTGACCGACCAAACCAACTCCGCCTGCGAGCATGCAGTGCTTACCGATTTTAGTACTACCGGAAATGCCTACACACGCGGCCATCGCCGTATGGTCACCCACCTGAACGTTGTGCGCGATCTGGATCTGGTTATCCAGCTTGACGCCATTGCCGATCAACGTATCGGCCAAAGCACCCCGATCAATGGCCGTGTTGACGCCAATTTCGACATCATCACCGAGGGTCACACCGCCAATTTGAGCGATTTTCTGCCAAATGCCTTTTTCGTTGGCGAAACCAAAACCTTCGCCACCCAACACGGCACCCGACTGAATCACCACACGCTTGCCGATATGCACATCGTGGTACAGGGTCACACGAGGTGCCAGCCAACCGTCTTCACCGATGGTGCAACGCGCACCGATAAAGCAATGCGCACCAATGGTGACGCCGGCAGCGATTCGCGCACCGCTCTCAATGACCGCAAACGCACCGATGCTCGCCATTGGATCAACCACCGCATCGTCCGCAATCACAGCCGAAGGGTGAACCCCGGCAGTGGCTTTGGGCTTGGGGTCGAACAAATGGGAGATTCGGGCATACGCCAGGTAAGGATCGGGCACAACCAGCGCATCCCCCGCGTACTCCTCGGCATCCGCCGCCTTGAGCAGTACCGCTCCAGCGTGGCAG
The DNA here is from genome assembly GCF_045830615.1 of Pseudomonas helleri. Taxonomy (NCBI): domain Bacteria; kingdom Pseudomonadati; phylum Pseudomonadota; class Gammaproteobacteria; order Pseudomonadales; family Pseudomonadaceae; genus Pseudomonas; species Pseudomonas helleri. Next base: position 4,331,779 of record NZ_CP174501.1, read on the forward strand.
TCAACGAGGTATTTACGGTATTGGGGGTTAGCCAGAAAGCTCAACTGAGCTGGGCCGGCCTCTTGCAAAGTGGCCAGCCCAGTAATTTCTTTCTCCGCGGAGCCACGCAAGGTGGCCCCGAGGAACTCGGCCAATCGGCCGAGTTTTATAGTCGCGGTCATAATTACTTCAGCTGATTCATGCGCTCAATCACTTGGCGAGTGATGTCGTACTGAGGTTTTACATCAATCACAGCACCACGCTCGAACACCAGGTCAAAGGCGCCTTTCTTGATGACTTCTTCAACAGCGCTGTCCAGTTTTGGCTTCAGCTGTTTCAGCATTTCACGGTCAGCAACGGCTTTGGCTTCGTTCAGTTCCTTGGACTGGAACTGGAAGTCACGGGCCTTTTGCTTGAATTCAAGCTCCAGACGCTCACGCTCGCCTTGCTGCATTTTGTCGCCGCCGCTAACCAGACGGTCCTGGATGCCCTTGGCGCTGCTTTCCAGGTTTTTCAGCTTGGTCAGTTGTGGGCCAAATTTTTTCTCGGCATCCACGGCATAACGCTTGGCAGCGTCGGATTCAAGCAGTGCCATTTGATAGTTCAGCACAGCAATTTTCATGTCGGCAAAAGCCGGGCCCGCTGCCAAGAGCGAAGCCAGGAGAACCAATTGAGTCAACTTACGCACGATGCACTCCTAAAAAATCCGTTGTCTGTATCTATAGTCAGGCTTTTAGAAAGTCTGGCCGAGGGAGAATTGGAACACTTGAGTGTCTGCGTCATCCGGTTTCTTGATCGGCATGGCCAAGCTGAAGCTCAGCGGGCCAAGCGCAGTTACCCATGTCACACCTACACCCACAGAACTGGCCATATTGCTAAAGCTGATATCGCAATTCTTGGTTTCGCCCTTGCAGTTGGTGTCGAACACGTTACCCACATCCCAGAATACGGAAGTACGCAGGGAACGTTGATCCTTCACAAACGGCATCGGGAACAGAACTTCTACACCACCCTGGATCAGCACGTTACCACCGAACGGCAGCGGGTCTTGATCCGGGTCGGCAATCGTACCCGGGTTCTTACCGGTACTCGGCGTACTGCGAGGGCCCAGTGCGCTGTCTTTAAAGCCACGTACCGAGTTGAAACCACCCGCATAGTAGTTCTCGTAGAACGGCAGACCTTCAGTCGAACCGTAACCATCACCATAGCCCAACTCTGTGTGCAGGCGAGCAGTGAAGGTATCGCTCAACGGCTGGAACAACTGTGCACGATAGTCCAGTTTGTAGAACTGCAGGTCGCTGCCAGGAATGGTGGTTTCCAGCACCAGGCTCTGCGACGTACCACGGGTTGGCAACACGCCTTTGTTCAGGGTCGACTCGGACCAGCCAATCGATGCCTTGAAGTTGAGGTACTTGTCACCTTCACGGTTTACGAAGTCGAAGATCTCGTCAACGGTGTAACGACCAGTGCTGATTTCATCCTGCTGAACGGTCAGGCCGTAGGTCAGACGGGAGGTATCGCTGATCGGGTAGCCCATGGTAACGCCAGCACCCAGGCTGTCGACCGAGTAGTTGGCAACGTCAACGTCCAGCTCTTTGTAGTCAGTGGTGCGGTAGAAAACGTTGTAGCCCAGGCTCACACCGTCCGGCGTCCAGTACGGGTCAACGTAGCTGAAGTTGTAACGGCTTTGGTATTCGCTGCGGGTCAGACCAATGCTGACCTTGTTACCCGTACCCAGGAAGTTGTTCTGGGTAATCGAGCCACCCAGGATCAAACCGGCGCTCTGAGCAAAACCGACGCTGGCAGTGATCGAACCCGACGCTTGTTCTTCAACAGCGTAGTTCACGTCAACCATGTCGTCAGTGCCTGGCACTGCCGGAGTTTCAACGTTCACTTCCTTGAAGAAGCCCAGACGCTCAAGGCGAACCTTGGACTGGTCGATCAGGTAAGTAGAAGCCCAACCGCCTTCCATCTGGCGCATTTCACGACGCAGCACTTCGTCTTCCGACTTGGTGTTGCCGCGGTAGTTGATACGGTTCACGTAAGCACGCTTGCCCGGATCGACCACGAAGGTGATGGCGACGGTGTGGTTTTCCGGGTCTGGCTGAGGCACGCCGTTCACGTTGGCGAAGGTGTAGCCTTCGTTACCCAGGCGACGGGTGATCAGCTCGGAGGTGGTGGTCATCAGCTTGCGCGAGAACACCTGGCCTGGCTGAACCAGCAGCAGCGACTTGATCTGATCTTCCGGGACCTTGAGGTCACCGCTCAGTTTGACCGAGCCGACATTGTATTTTTCGCCTTCGTTCACGTTGACCGTGATGTAGACGTTCTTTTTGTCAGGGGTGATCGATACCTGGGTCGAGGCGATATCCATGTTGATATAGCCGCGATCGAGGTAGTAGGAACGCAGACGCTCCAGGTCACCCGACAGTTTTTCACGCGCATACTTGTCGTCGTTCTTAAAGAACGACAACCAGTTGGTGGTTTTCAGTTCGAACAGATCAACCAGGTCAGATTCCGGGAAGACCGTGTTACCCACCACGTTGATGTGCTGGATAGAGGCAACGGTGCCTTCGTTGATGTTGACCTTCAAGGCAACGCGGTTGCGCGGCTCAGGCACCACTTCGGTGTCTACCGTCGCCGAGTAGCGGCCTTGGGCAACATACTGACGTTGCAGCTCGTTACGAACACCTTCAAGGGTCGCACGCTGGAAGATTTCGCCTTCAGCCAGGCCCGATTGTTTCAGGCCTTTCATCAGGTCATCAGTGGAGATCGCCTTGTTACCGTCAATGGTGATGCTGGAGACGGAAGGACGTTCGACAACCGTAATGACGAGCACATTGCCATCACGACCCAGTTGGATATCCTGAAAGAACCCGGTTTTGAACAACGCACGAGTGGATTCCACCAAACGGCGGTCATCCGCTACCTCACCCACGTTCAGCGGTAACGCGCCAAACACGCTGCCGGCGGAAACCCGCTGGAGCCCGTTGACACGGATATCAGAGATAGTGAAGGACTCGGCGTGAACTTCGGCGATCATCAGTACGGCGAGAACCGCAGTTAGCAGCAGACGTTTCATGAAGTCCTTTCTTATTCCAACTGGCAATAAACAAACTGCCGCAAAATGCGGCAGATTCGCAATTCAGCGAAGTGTTTACAGTCGTCCCAAGTCGTTGACCAGAGCAAGTAACATCACTCCGACCACCAAACTGATACCGATCTGCATCCCCCAACCCTGTACCCGATCCGACAAGGGACGACCACGCGCCCACTCGATCAGATAAAACAACAAGTGCCCACCGTCCAGGACGGGAATGGGCAACAAGTTCAGAACCCCCAGGCTAATACTCAGATAAGCCAGGAAATTCAAGAAATCAGCAACGCCCGACTGGGCAGAAGCGCCCGCCACTTTAGCAATGGTTATCGGTCCACTCAAGTTTTTTACCGAGAGCTCGCCGAACAACATTTTCTTCAGTGAATCGAGCGTCAATACGCTCATGGTCCACGTACGCTTGACCCCTTCGCCGATGGCGGCGACCGGGCCATAGCTGACTTCGCGAATCATCGCAGGTGGCCAATCGACACCTTTGACCCCTGCCCCCAGATAACCGGTCGCCGCGTCACCTTCACCGCGAGCGGCCAGAACCACCGGCACCTCAAGCGCAACACCGTCGCGCTCGACGCGCAAATCTACGCGGGCCGCGGGCCGCAGACGAACCCAGTCCACGACTTGTTGCCAGTCATTGATGGCCTGACCATTCATGGACAGCAGTTTGTCACCGGTCTTGAGGCCAGCTGCTTGGGCCGGGCCTTTAGGGTCAAGTTCTGCCAAAACGGCTGGCAGCTCAGGGCGCCATGGCCGAATACCCAACGATTTGATCGGATCCGGCTCATCAGCCCCTTTTAGCCAGTCATGCAAAACCAGTTGGTGGGAGCTTTCAACGTCGGAATCGGGGCCGCGCACCGCAACCTGAATGGCACCGCTTTCGCCGAGGCGACGCACCAGTTGCAGGTTGACGTTCGACCAGCCAACAGTTGGCTGGCCATCAATTGAAACAATTTCCTGACCGGCTACCAGGCCGGCTTGTGCCGCCAGGCTGCCGCTTTCGACTGCCCCGATCACCGGGCGCACCTGCTGGCTGCCCATCATTGCCAGCACCCAGAAGAACGCAATGGCCAGCAAGAAGTTGGCCACAGGCCCGGCGGCGACGATGGCAATGCGCTGACCGACGGTTTTGCGGTTGAAGGATTGATCCAGTTGGTCAGCCGGAACATCGCCTTCACGCTCGTCGAGCATTTTTACGTAGCCGCCCAGCGGAATCGCTGCGACGACAAACTCAGTGCCCTGACGGTCATGCCAGCGTAAGAGAGGCGTACCGAAGCCCACAGAAAAGCGCAGAACCTTGACGCCGCAACGGCGCGCCACCCAAAAGTGACCGAATTCATGAAATGTGACCAGCACCCCCAATGCCACCAGGGTGCCAACAATCATATAGAGCGCACTCATCTACTTTCTCCGCGATTCTGTCCGGCTCCGACATGTACCACTTGTCAGTTGTTACGGCTCAACCACTGCTCAGCTCGCAGTCGCGCTTGGGTATCTACCGCAAATACAGCATCCAGCTCATCGACTGCAATCACAGGCTCATTGCTTAACACATCTTCAATAAGGTTGGCGATTTGCGGGTAACGAATCTTGCCATCAAGAAACGCCGCCACCGCCACTTCGTTTGCTGCATTGAGGGTCGCGGGTGCGCTGTTACCCGCCTCGGCTGCTTCTCGACACAGACGCAAACACGGGAAGCGTTGTTCGTCCGGACGCTCAAAGTCCAGCCGCGCAACCGCAAACAGGTCCAGCGGCGCAACACCCGAGTCGATGCGTTCAGGCCACGCCAGGGCATTGGCAATGGGTGTGCGCATGTCCGGATTACCGAGCTGCGCCAAGACCGAGCCATCCACGTAATCAACCAGCGAGTGAATCACGCTCTGTGGGTGGATCACCACTTCAACCTGGCTTGGCTTGGCATCGAACAACCAGCAGGCCTCGATCAGCTCCAGGCCCTTGTTCATCATGCTCGCCGAATCAACGGAAATCTTGCGCCCCATCGACCAATTGGGATGAGCACACGCCTGATCCGGGGTGACATGTTGCAACAACTCTAAAGGCGTCTCGCGGAACGGTCCGCCCGACGCCGTCAGCAATATCCGCCGCACACCGACCGAACCCAGGCCGCGTGCGTAGTCCTGTGGCAAACACTGGAAAATCGCGTTGTGTTCGCTGTCGACAGGCAGCAATACCGAACCGCTGCGACGAACGGCCTGCATAAAAAGATCGCCGGTCATGACCAGCGCTTCTTTATTGGCCAAGAGAATTTTTTTGCCAGCGTTAACCGCTGCCAACGTAGGACGCAAGCCAGCTGCACCCACGATTGCTGCCATGACCGTGTCAACTTCTGGAGCAGAAGCCACCTGACACAAGCCTTGCTCACCCACCCATACTTCAGTGCCGAGCTTGGCGGCCTGCAAACCAGCCCGCAGTTGGCTGGCTGCATGCTCGTGCGGCACCACAACCACTCGCGGCTTGTGTTCGAGACACAAGGCCAGAAGCTCCGGGATACGGCTAAAACCGCTCAGGCCAAAGACCTGATAGCGGTCAGGGTGACGCGCAATAACATCCAAGGTGCTCAGGCCAATCGAGCCTGTAGCCCCCAGCACCGTAATCTGTTGAGGTCGACTCATGATCCGGCAATCCAAAGCAGTACAGCAAACAACGGAACCGCCGCCGTCAGACTGTCGATACGGTCCAGCACCCCACCGTGACCAGGCAGCAGGTTACTGCTGTCCTTGATACCGGCCTGACGCTTGAACATGCTTTCGGTGAGGTCGCCCACAACGGACACCAGCACAATCATCGCTGCACCCAACAGCGCTGCGATGATTTCGCCAACGCTCCAGCCACGCACCAGACCGACAGCAGCCGTGATCAGCAGACTGAGGATCAAACCGCCATACACGCCTTCCCAGCTCTTGCCCGGGCTGACTTTAGGGGCCAGCTTGCGTTTCCCGAACTTGCGCCCGGAAAAGTAAGCGCCGATGTCAGCGCCCCACACCAGCACCATGACCGCCATGATCAGCCAGTTGCCCAGCGCCATCGCCTTGATCAGCACCAGCCCTTGCCAGGCCGGCAGCAAAATCAGCAGGCCAATCACCAGCTTGGTCAAGGTTGCCGACCAGCGCTCGGCCGACTCAGGAAACGTCAGCACCAGCCAGGTTGCAGCGCCCCACCACAAGATTGCGGCGCCCAGCACCCAGGGTGCCAGATCCGGGAAGACGTACAAACCAAACAGCAGCAGAGCCACGAATACTGCAAAAGCCACCCGCGCCAACTGAGCTTCGAAGCCCGCCAGACGCGCCCATTCCCAGGCCCCCAAGGTCACGACCAGGCCGATAAACAGCGCAAAGCCAGACCCTTCGAGCAGGAAAAACCCGCACAAAGCGATGGGCAGCAATATGAGTGCCGTAATGATGCGTTGTTTAAGCATTAAACCCGGGCTCCAGCTTCAACCTGCTCACTCGTTTTACCGAAGCGACGCTGGCGAGAAGCGAAATCAGCCAGCGCGTTGCGCATGGCTTCGTGTTTGAAGTCCGGCCAGAACAGGTCGGAGAAGTACAGTTCGGCATACGCCAACTGCCACAGCAGGAAATTGCTGATGCGGTGCTCGCCGCCTGTGCGGATGCACAGATCAGGCAAAGGCAGATCGCCAGTCACCAGACAGTTTTGCAACAGGCCCGGGGTGATGTCTTCAGGCTGCAAATGCCCCGCCTGAACTTCACGCGCCAGGCGCTGTGCGGCCTGCGCAATGTCCCACTGGCCGCCGTAGTTAGCGGCAACCTGCAGTACAAAGCGATCAGGCCCTGCCGTCATCTGCTCCGCCTCACGCATCGCCGCCTGTAATTCAGGGTGGAAGCGCGAACGGTCGCCGATGATCCGCAAGCTGATGTTGTTGTCGTTGAGGCGCCGGGCCTCACGCCGTAGCGCCTTGAAGAACAAGTCCATCAAGGCGCTGACTTCAGCGGCAGGGCGCTGCCAGTTTTCACTGGAGAACGCGAATAAGGTGAGCACCTCGACCTTGGCCTCGACGCACACCTCAATCACTGCGCGAACTGCATCCACTCCCGCTTTATGCCCGGCAACACCTGGCAGAAAGCGTTTTTTCGCCCAGCGATTATTACCATCCATGATGATCGCGACGTGGCGCGGCACCGATGATGGCTCTGTCTGCTTGGTCTTTTCCATAAAACGCCCAGACCCTTATACGGCCATCAGGTCCGCTTCTTTCGCCTTGGTAGCCGCATCAATGTCTGCCTCGGCCTTGTCGGTCAGCTTCTGAATATCAGCAGCGGCGCGACGCTCTTCGTCTTCGCTGATTTCTTTGTCTTTAACCAGTTTTTTCAGCTCGCTCAACGCATCGCGACGGATGTTGCGAACCGCTACACGCGCGTCTTCAGCGGCACTACGGGCTTGCTTGGTGAAACCTTTACGGGTTTCTTCAGTCAAGGCCGGCATGGAGATCAGCAGCAACTCACCCAGGTTAGTCGGGTTGAGGTTCAGGCCAGCGCTCTGGATAGCCTTGTCGACCGCGGCCAGCATGTTGCGCTCAAATGCCACAACTTGCAGGGTACGCGAGTCTTTTACCGTTACGTTGGCAACGCTGCTCAACGGGGTATCGGCGCCGTAGTAAGGCACCATCACGCTGCCCAGGATGCTCGGGTGCGCTTTGCCGGTGCGGATCTGGCCAAATGCATGGGCCAAGGATTCCAGCGACTTCTGCATGCGCGTTTGAGCGTCTTTTTTGATTTCATTGATCATTGTTGAACTTCCTCGATCAGAGTCCCTTCAGCGCCGCCATGGACAATATTCAGCAAGGCGCCGGGCTTGTTCATATTAAATACACGCAATGGCATTTTATGGTCACGGCACAGACAAATGGCCGTAAGGTCCATAACACCCAGTTTGCGATCCAGTACTTCATCGTAAGTCAGATGATCGAACTTCTCGGCATGCGGGTCTTTAAATGGATCTGCGGTGTACACGCCGTCAACCTTGGTTGCTTTAAGCACCACGTCAGCGTCGATTTCAATAGCACGCAAGCAAGCAGCAGAATCCGTTGTGAAGAACGGATTACCGGTGCCTGCAGCGAAAATCACCACATCTTTAGCGTTCAAATGACGCATTGCCTTGCGACGATCGTAATGATCAGTCACACCAACCATCGAAATAGCCGACATTACGATGGCAGAGATATTCGCACGTTCCAGCGCATCGCGCATGGCCAAGGCGTTCATAACGGTTGCCAGCATGCCCATATGGTCGCCAGTCACACGATCCATACCGGCCGCGCTCAGGGCAGCACCGCGGAACAGGTTGCCACCACCGATCACCAAACCTACCTGGACGCCGATGCCGACCAGTTGGCCCACTTCCAGCGCCATGCGGTCGAGTACTTTGGGATCGATCCCGAACTCTTCAGAGCCCATCAGGGCTTCACCGCTTAGCTTGAGTAGGATGCGTTTATAGCGAGTTTGATAACCAGCGCCCTGCTGAGCCATTGCGAATCTCTCCTGCCGCGTTTTAAAAAAATCTGTGCGAGGCCACTTTCAGCCCGCGCTTACTCTAGCGTGGCGCTGCACAGCAGCACCATCGGAACACGACTTATGCAATCGGTTCCGCAAGAAAAGGTAAAACCCTCTCCCATTTGAAAAGAGGCTGCGCGCGTGAGCGGGCAGCCTCTTCGGGTCGACAGTGTAAAACTGTCTTATTGCTTGGCTGCAGCCAGCTGAGCAGCAACTTCTTCAGCGAAGTTGTCGACTGGCTTCTCGATGCCTTCGCCTACTTTGAAGTAAGTGAAGGAAACGATTTCAGCGCCGGCTTTCTTGGCCAGCTCGCCAACTTTGATCTCTGGGTTCTTAACGAAAGCTTGCTCAACCAGGCTAGCTTCGGCCAGGAACTTGCTGATGCGGCCTTTGATCATGTTTTCAACGATGTTTTCTGGCTTGCCGGCAATCTTGTCAGCATTGAGGCTCAGGAACACCGCTTTTTCACGCTCGATCGCGTCTTCAGAAACTTCCGAAGGCAGCAGGAACTCTGGGTTGCTTGCAGCGACGTGCATAGCGATGTCTTTGGCCAGCTCAACGTTGCCGCCTTTCAGAACAACCGCTACACCGATTTTGTTGCCGTGCAGGTAACCACCAACCACGTCACCTTCAACACGAACCAGGCGACGGATGTTGACGTTTTCGCCAACTTTGCCGACCAGTACCAGGCGATCAGCTTCTTGAGCTTCGATCAGAGGCTCAACAGTCGTCAGCTTGTCAGCGAATGCTTTTTCAACGCTGGCAGCAACGAATGCTTTGAAGTCGTCCTGCAGGGCCAGGAAGTCAGTCTGCGAGTTCACTTCCAGCAGAACTGCGGATTTACCGTCTTCCTTCAGAGCGATTGCGCCTTCAGCAGCAACGTTGCCTGCTTTTTTGGCAGCCTTGATGGCGCCGGAAGCACGCATGTCGTCGATGGCTTTTTCGATGTCGCCGCCAGCCTTGGTCAAGGCTTTCTTGCAATCCATCATGCCTTCGCCAGTACGCTCACGCAGTTCTTTAACCAACGCTGCAGTAATCTCTGCCATTTCAAAATTCCTCTTGGATAGGTTTTCAACCATTCCACCCGACCGAACGGGCGTTCAATTCGTATGAAGCCTGCCTCGAGGCTCCCAGCCAGCCGCATTCTGATACAGCAATGACGAGAGCATGTCCAATAAATGGATTTCGAGGTGGCAAAAAGGGGGCCAAGCCCCCTTTTTGCGCACTGAGTAAACGCTAGGCGTTAGTTACTCAGCCTTCAACTACCGCTGCAGCTGGAGCTTCTTCGACGAAAACGTCGGTGCCGCCAGCAACGTGGTTGCGACCACGGATAACAGCATCAGCCATCGCACCCATGTACAGCTGGATAGCGCGGATTGCGTCATCGTTGCCCGGGATGATGTAGTCAACGCCTTCTGGGCTGCTGTTGGTATCGACAACGCCGATTACCGGGATGCCCAACTTGTTAGCTTCGGTGATCGCGATGCGCTCGTGGTCAACGTCGATAACGAACAGTGCGTCTGGCAGACCGCCCATGTCCTTGATACCACCCAGGCTACGATCCAGCTTTTCCAGATCGCGAGTGCGCATCAGCGCCTCTTTCTTGGTCAGCTTGGCGAAAGTACCGTCTTCTGCTTGAACTTCAAGGTCACGCAGACGCTTGATGGAAGCACGGATGGTTTTGAAGTTGGTGAGCATGCCGCCCAACCAGCGGTGATCGACGTACGGCGAGCCGCAACGTGCTGCTTCTTCAGCAACGATCTTGCCAGCGGAACGCTTGGTGCCGACGAACAGAATCTTGTTTTTGCCCTGGGCCAGACGCTCTACGAAAGTCAGAGCTTCGTTGAACATTGGCAGGGTTTTTTCAAGGTTGATGATGTGGATCTTGTTACGCGCGCCAAAGATGTATTTACCCATCTTCGGGTTCCAGTAACGGGTTTGGTGACCGAAGTGCACACCGGCCTTCAGCATATCGCGCATGTTGACTTGGGACATGGTAGTTCCTTAATAAGTCGGGTTAGGCCTCCACGTATCCCAACGACCAACCAGCAGCTTCGAGCTGAAGGCACCCAGGTCATCGTGTCGATACGTGTGTGGGTTTGTGCTCTGCGGGCTATACCCGCAAAGCGGCGCATTTTATATCACAAGACACATAAAAAACGAAGCGCGAATTCAGACTTTATTGCTAAGCCGTTGTCGCACAAGGATTTGCGCCCTGTAGGAGGGGCCACCCCGTCTTCGACGCCGCGCTGTCGCGCAGCAAACAGGCGACTGTAGTCGCTGACGAGGTACGAAGGCTGCGATCGGCTGCATGCAGCCGTAAAACCATCCACCTCAATATTTTTGGGTACATATCCATTGCTGCGGCTTAGCCACTGCGCAACACCTGCGTTCGGACAGCGTGGTTTAACGGGGCCTCTTAGATCAAGATCACAAGCTGGATCAAGATCAAAAGATCGCGAGGCAAGCTCGCTCCTACAAGGCCTTTAGAATCAATAACTTATTTTATGCTTGATAAGAGCGAGCTTGCCTCGCGATCGTTTGATCTGTGGTGTGCCCGTTAACTGCACAACGGCATTTCACCGATTTAGCCCTTACCGCGAGGCAGGCAGATCAAAATCCCGGATCAAAAGCCGCCCCTTCCTTTTGCTAGAGCCTTGGAATAGGGCCAGAATGCCCCACTCTATTAATAGAAGCGATGGCGCAAGGCTCATGTTTACAGCCGACCGTCTGGTAGAATCGCGTTTTTATGGCGGTGTGTAGCTGAAATAACTCGTCACACACCCGCAACCCCGTTGATGAGCGCTTACGCGCGAAGAGAGCCTGTATGACCGTCACCCTCAAAACTCCCGAGGACATCGCAAAAATGCGTATCGCCGGCAAACTGGCCGCCGACGTACTGGAAATGATCGCTGAACACGTTAAACCCGGCGTCACCACCGAAGAGCTGGACCGCATTTGCCATGACTATATTGTCAATGTGCAACAGGCCATCCCTGCGCCGCTCAACTATAAAGGCTTCCCCAAGTCGATCTGCACCTCGATCAACCACGTGGTCTGCCACGGCATTCCGGGTGACAAGGCGCTGAAGGAAGGCGACACCCTGAACATCGACGTTACCGTGATTAAAGACGGCTACCACGGCGACACCAGCCGCATGTTCCATGTCGGCAAAGTGCCAGTCTGGGCTGAGCGCCTGTCGCAAGTGACCCAGGAATGCATGTACAAGGCCATCGAACTGGTCAAGCCTGGCTGCCGCCTGGGCGATATCGGTGAAGTGATTCAAAAGCACGCCGAAAAGAACGGCTTCTCGGTGGTTCGCGAGTTCTGCGGCCATGGCATTGGCAAGGTGTTCCACGAAGAGCCGCAAATCCTGCACTACGGGCGCGCGGGCACCGGCATGGAACTCAAGGCTGGCATGACGTTCACCATCGAGCCAATGATCAACCAGGGCAAAGCCGACACTAAAGTGCTGGGCGATGGCTGGACGGCGATCACCAAGGACCGCAAGCTGTCTGCGCAGTGGGAACACACCCTGCTGGTGACCGACACCGGTTACGAAATCTTCACCCTGCGCAGCGATGACACCATCCCGCGGGTTTCGGCCTGACAGCAACCCCCACACACATCCCACGACAGGAAAGCCAATCGATGCCGCAGGTGGATCCCGAACTTTTTGACCGCGGCCAGTTCCAGGCCGAATTGGCATTAAAGGCAAGCCCGATTGCCGCTTTCAAAAAGGCGATCCGCCAGGCACGTGAAGTGCTCGACGAACGCTTTCGCAAAGGCCGCGATATTCGACGATTGATCGAGGACCGCGCCTGGTTCGTCGATAACATCCTGCAACAAGCGTGGGACCAGTTCAGCTGGAGCGACCAGGCCGATATCGCCCTGGTCGCGGTGGGCGGTTATGGCCGGGGCGAATTGCACCCCTACTCCGACATCGACCTGCTGATACTGCTCGACAACGCAGACCATGAAATCTTCCGCGATTCCATCGAGCGGTTTCTGACGCTGCTGTGGGACATCGGTCTGGAAGTCGGCCAGAGCGTACGCTCGGTCGACGAATGTGCAGAGCAAGCCCGCGCCGACCTGACCGTCATCACCAACCTGATCGAAAGCCGCACCATTGCTGGCCCCGAGCGCTTGCGTCAACGCATGCTCGAAGTCACCAGCACCGAACACATGTGGCCCAGCAAGGAATTCTTTCTGGCCAAGCGTGCCGAGCAAAAAGCCCGGCACCACAAGTACAACGACACCGAATACAACCTTGAGCCCAACGTCAAAGGCTCGCCCGGCGGCCTGCGCGACATTCAGACCATCTTGTGGGTAGCCCGTCGCCAGTACGGCACCCTGAATTTGCGCGCCCTCGCTGGTGAAGGTTTCCTGGTCGAAAGCGAGCACGACCTGCTCTCTTCCTCCCAGGAGTTTCTCTGGAAGGTCCGCTATGCCCTGCACATGCTCGCTGGCCGTGCCGAAGACCGTCTGCTGTTTGACCATCAACGCAGCATCGCCGAGTTGCTCGGCTTTACCGGCGAAGACACCAAGCAGACCATCGAAAACTTCATGCAGCAGTATTACCGGGTGGTCATGAGCATTGCCCAGCTCAGCGACCTGATCATCCAGCATTTCGAAGAAGTGATCCTGGCCCCGGAAGACGAAGCGCCACCGACGCCGATCAACTCGCGCTTTCAACTGCACGACGGCTACATCGAAGCCACCAGCAACAACGTGTTCAAGCGCACGCCGTTCGCCATGCTCGAAATCTTCCTGCTGATGGCGCAGCACCCCGACATCAAAGGCGTGCGGGCTGACACCATCCGCTTGCTGCGCGAACACCGCTACCTGATCGACGATGATTTTCGCAGCGACATCCGCAACACCAGCCTGTTTATCGAGCTGTTCAAATGCAAAATCGGCATCCATCGCAACCTGCGCCGGATGAACCGCTACGGCATTCTCGGACGTTACCTGCCGGAATTCGGCTTTATCGTCGGGCAAATGCAGCACGACCTGTTCCACATCTATACGGTCGATGCGCACACCCTGAACCTGATCAAGCACCTGCGTAAGTTGCAGTACACCCAGGTCTCGGAGAAATTCCCGCTGGCCAGCAAACTCATGGCCAAACTGCCCAAGCCTGAGCTGATTTACCTCGCCGGGCTGTACCACGATATCGGCAAAGGCCGCCACGGCGACCACTCGGAGATTGGCGCGGTGGACGCAGAAGCCTTCTGCATTCGTCATCACCTGCCCGCCTGGGATACGCGACTGATCGTGTGGCTGGTGCAAAACCACCTGGTGATGTCGACCACCGCCCAGCGCAAAGACCTGTCAGACCCGCAAGTCATCCATGACTTTGCCCAGACCGTGATCGACGAAACCCACCTCGACTACTTATATGTGCTGACCGTGGCCGACATCAACGCCACCAACCCGACGCTGTGGAACTCCTGGCGCGCCAGCCTGTTGCGCCAGCTCTACACCGAGACCAAGCGCGCCCTGCGTCGCGGCCTGGAAAACCCGGTCGATCGCGAAGAGCAAATTCGCCAGACGCAAAGCGCCGCGCTGGACGTGCTGGTGCGCAACGGCAACGATCAGGACGATGTCGAGCAACTCTGGTCGCAGCTGGGCGATGACTACTTCCTGCGCCACACCTCGGCCGACGTGGCCTGGCACACCGAAGCCATCCTGCAGCAACCTGTAGATGGCGGCCCGCTGGTGCTGATCAAGGAAACCACCCAGCGCGATTTCGAGGGCGGCACGCAGATCTTCATTTACGCGCCCGACCAGCACGACTTCTTCGCCGTGACCGTGGCGGCCATGGACCAGCTCAACCTCAACATTCATGACGCGCGCATCATTACCTCTAGCAGCCAGTTCACCCTCGACACCTACATCGTGCTCGACAACGACGGCGACTCGATCGGCAATAATCCGGAGCGCATCGAAAAAATCCGCAAAGGCCTGACCGAAGCCCTGCGCAACCCGGACGACTACCCCAACATCATCCAGCGCCGGGTACCGCGCCAGCTCAAACACTTTGCTTTCCCGCCGCAAGTGACGATCCACAACGACGCCCAGCGCCCGGTCACCGTACTGGAACTCAGCGCCCCGGACCGTCCCGGCCTGCTGGCGCGCATCGGGATGATCTTCCTGGAGTTCGACCTGTCGTTGCAAAACGCCAAGATCGCCACCTTGGGCGAGCGCGTCGAAGACGTCTTCTTCATTACCGACGAAAACAATCAGCCATTGTCTGACCCACAACTGTGCATACGTTTGCAGGAAGCCATCGTGGAGCAACTAACGGTCAACAAAGACTCAACCCCAACCTGGCGCCTGAGCATCTAGCCGCCGAGTGAGACCCGCATCCAATGAACAACGCTCTAAACCAGTTGCAGCCTTACCCGTTCGAAAAACTGCGTGCCCTGCTGGGTAGCGTGCAGCCCAACGCCGACAAGCGGCCGATTGCGCTGTCGATTGGCGAACCGAAACACCGCTCGCCCGATTTCGTGGCCAAGGCCCTGGCGGACAACCTCGACCAGATGGCGGTCTACCCGACCACCCTCGGCATCCCTGCCCTGCGCGAAGCGATTGGTAGCTGGGCCGAGCGCCGTTTTAACGTGCTGGCTGGCTGGCTGGACCCGGCGCGCAACATCCTGCCCGTCAACGGCACCCGTGAAGCGCTGTTCGCCTTCACCCAAACCGTGGTCAACCGCAGCGACGACGGCTTGGTGATCAGCCCGAACCCGTTCTACCAGATCTACGAAGGGGCCGCGTTTTTGGCCGGCGCCAAGCCGCACTACCTGCCGTGCCTGGCTGAACAAGGCTTCAACCCGGACTTCGACGCGGTGTCGGTCGAGACCTGGAAGCGCTGCCAGATCCTGTTCCTGTGCTCGCCGGGCAACCCGACCGGTGCCTTGATCCCGCTGGCAACCCTGAAAAAACTGATTGCACTGGCTGATGAACACGACTTCGTGATCGCCGCCGACGAATGCTACAGCGAGCTGTATTTCGACGAGCAGACCCCGCCAGAAGGCTTGCTCAGCGCGTGCGTGGCCTTGGGCCGTGAAGACTTCAAGCGCTGCGTGGTCTTCCACAGCCTGTCCAAGCGCTCGAACTTGCCGGGCCTGCGCTCGGGTTTTGTCGCCGGTGATGCCGAGATCCTCAAGGCGTTCCTGCTGTACCGCACCTACCACGGCTGCGCCATGCCGGTGCAAACCCAGCTGGCGAGCATTGCTGCCTGGAACGACGAAGAACACGTGCGCGCCAACCGCGACCTGTACCGCGCCAAGTTCGATGCCGTGCTGGAGATTCTGACGCCGGTACTGGATGTACAGCGCCCGGATGGCGGGTTTTATCTGTGGGCGAATGTCGAAGGGGATG
This sequence comes from Pseudomonas helleri, assembly GCF_045830615.1. Lineage (NCBI taxonomy): Bacteria > Pseudomonadati > Pseudomonadota > Gammaproteobacteria > Pseudomonadales > Pseudomonadaceae > Pseudomonas > Pseudomonas helleri. Next base: position 4,347,781 of record NZ_CP174501.1, read on the forward strand.
ACACAGAATTCTCCCGCGACCTGTTCGCAGAAGAACACGTGACCGTGGTACCGGGTTCTTATCTTTCACGCGAAGTCGACGGCTTTAACCCGGGTGCAGGCCGCGTGCGCATGGCCCTGGTCGCGCCATTGGCTGAATGCGTAGAAGCCGCCGAGCGGATCCGCGACTTCATCCAGCGCCGCCGCTAAACCCAAATCTGTAGGAGCGAGCTTGCCTCGCGATCTTTTAAAAGATCAAAAGATCGCGAGGCAAGCTCGCTCCTACAGTATTCATAGCCTTACTTCACCGTCCCCAGATTCGCTTCGCTCAAATCCAGATCACGCAAAATCTCGCTGAGCACGTCATCGCCGATCTCATGGTGGCGACGCAAGCTATACAGCTCCAGACGCTGTGCCCTGAGTGCCTTGAGGCGCAAGCGGCTTTCCAGCAGGTCCATCTGTGAGGCCAACGCCTGCGCTTCAGCCGAGTCATTAAACACTTCGAGCTGATGGCGGTATTCAGACATGATCCGCGCCTTCAATTCAGCCGCCAGTGCTGCTTGGGCCGCGTCTTGCGGACTATCGGCTGGCTCAACCACGTCTTCGGCTTCCAGTGCATGAATCGCCGCCTCTGCCGTGCGCCGCCAAGCTTCGCGTACCTCTTTGCGCATGGCGTCGTCCGGGCTCTTGGGGATGCCGCGCAACAACAAAGGCAAGGCGATACACGCCGCCACCAGCGACAGCAAAATCACTCCCGCGGCAATAAAGATGAGCAGGTCGCGCTCAGGGAAGTCCACCCCCGCGCTGATCAACAACGGCACCGACATCACACCGGCCAACGTCACCGCACCGCGCACACCACCGACCGTCAGCAACCAGCACGAACGCGCCGTCGGCACCAGGGTCAGGTCGCCCTTGCCGCGCCAGCGACGCAAGAGGCCAAACAGGCGCCAAATGCTCTGCACCCAGATAAAACGTAGCGCCAGCAGCACCAGAAAAATCGCCACCACGTCCAGGCAGCGATAAAACAGGGTCGGCCACAAGGTGGTTTCGTGGCTGACCACCGCCTTGATGATGTCTGGCAGTTGCAAGCCCAACAGCAGGAAGATCAGGCCATTGAAGGCAAACTCCAGCAGCCCCCACACACTGCGGTTAAGCAGGCGCGTACTGGTTTGACGCGGCAACAGGTCCAGCCAGCTTTGCATCATCCCCGCCGCCACCGCCGACAAAATGCCCGAGGCGCCCAAGCGCTCAGCCAATACATAAGCGGCAAACGGCAGCAGCAACATAAACACGACGTGGGTCGCCGGGTCATCCCAGCCGCGACCGATCATCCAGGCCCGCAGGCGCCCCACCAGCCAACTCAGCGCCACACCGATGGCCAGGCCGCCACAGGCCACCAGTACAAAGGTCAGGCTGGCATTGGTCAGCGAGAACACCCCGGTGATGGCTGCAACCAGGGCAAATTTGAACGTCACCAGGCCCGAAGCGTCGTTCATCAGGGCTTCGCCCTGGAGCATATGCATCAGCGGGCCAGGCAGGCGGTTCTGGGCAATGGCCGACACTGCCACGGCGTCTGTCGGTGACAGTACAGCAGCCAGGGCAAACGCCACTGGCAAGGGAATCGTCGGCAAAAGCCAATGAATGAAGTAACCCGCCCCGACCACGGTGAACAGCACCAAACCCACTGCCAACGTCAGAATCGGCCCACGCAAACGCCAGAACTCACGTTTGGGCATGCGCCAGCCATCCGAGAACAGCAACGGCGGCAAGAACAGAAACAGGAACAGCTCCGGGTCCAGTGCAACGTGCAAGCCCAGGGTTGGCCAGGCCAACACGGCACCCGCAGCAATTTGCACCAACGGCAGAGGTAAAGGGATCACACGCCCCAATAAACGCGAGACTCCTACTAACATCAGCAGGATGAGTACGGTATAGGCGGTTTGCATATCAACAAAATTCCCGAACAATCAGCGTTAACTGAATTCAAACACAGCTAGCAACAATTTTAGATCCAGCCTCATAGTAGCTTCAAATGGCTGACGTCGACCTTGAACATAAGTCTCAATGCGACTACCTGTCACAAGATCCTGCCAAGGTTGCAGGCAGCCTGCGCTCAAGCGCCTCGCCCATGGCATAATCCGCCACCGCTTATTTCCACGCATCTCCAAAGGAGGGGCAATTCAGTGACCGATTCGAGCAAGACGTTGCACCTTTTCGGCATCAAGGCCTGCGACACCATGAAAAAGGCTCGCACCTGGCTGGATGAACATGACGTGCGTTATGACTTCCATGATTACAAAAGCAGCGGTATCGACCGTGAACACCTGACTCAATGGTGCGACGAGCACGGTTGGCAAGTTGTGCTCAACCGCGCAGGCACTACCTTTCGCAAACTCGAAGACGAACAGAAAGCCGATCTCGACCAAGCGAAAGCCATTGAGCTGATGCTCGCCCAACCCTCGATGATCAAGCGCCCGGTGCTCGATCTCGGTAATAAAACCCTGATTGGCTTCAAGCCTGATCTTTATGCGGCGGCCCTTCTCTGAGCCAACTGGCTAAAGCCCGCCCCTTCATTTTTGTACGAGGTAATTGCATGTCTACTACCCTATTCAGCGCGGCCTTCGGTGTCGGCACTCAAAACCGTCAAGGCGCCTGGCTGGAAGTGTTCTACGCACAACCGCTGATCAACCCGTCGGCCGAACTGATCGCTGCGGTCGCGCCGATCCTGGGCTACACCGGTGGCAATCAGGCAATCACCTTCACCACCGCTCAAGCCGCGCAACTGGCTGAAGCCGTCAAGCCGGTTGACGCTGCCCAGGCCGCACTGCTGACCCGCCTGGCCGAAAGCCACAAGCCATTGGTTGCCACCCTGCTGGCCGAAGACGCTGCCCTGACCTCCACCCCGGAGGCTTACCTGAAGCTGCACCTGCTGTCCCATCGTCTGGTCAAGCCGCACGGCCTGAGCCTGGCAGGTGTGTTCCCGCTGCTGCCGAACGTGGCCTGGACCAGCCAGGGCGCCATCGATCTGGGCGAGCTGGCTGAGCGCCAACTCGAAGCCCGCCTGCGTGGCGAACTGCTGGAAGTGTTCTCGGTCGACAAGTTCCCGAAAATGACCGACTACGTGGTCCCGGCTGGCGTGCGTATCGCTGACAGCGCGCGTATCCGTCTGGGCGCCTACATCGGCGAAGGCACCACCGTGATGCACGAAGGTTTCGTCAACTTCAACGCCGGCACCGAAGGCCCGGGCATGATCGAAGGCCGTGTTTCGGCGGGCGTCTTCGTCGGTAAGGGTTCGGACCTGGGCGGCGGTTGCTCGACCATGGGCACCCTGTCGGGCGGTGGCAACATCGTGATCAAAGTGGGCGAAGGCTGCCTGATCGGCGCCAACGCCGGTATCGGCATTCCATTGGGCGACCGCAACACCGTTGAGTCGGGCCTGTACGTGACCGCGGGCACCAAAGTCGCGCTGCTGGACGAAAACAACCAACTGGTTAAAGTCGTCAAAGCCCGTGAACTGGCCGGTCAACCAGACCTGTTGTTCCGTCGCAACTCAGAAACCGGCGCTGTGGAATGCAAAACCCACAAGTCGGCCATCGAGCTGAACGAAGCGCTGCACGCTCACAACTAAGCGTTTGTCTGCCACTGACGGGGCTGGCTGCTTGCAGCCTCGTCAACAGAGCCTTGAACACCATGCTTTTGCCTTCTCCTTGGCGCGCTGACTTTCCGGCCATCGCCGCCCTGCAACGTCAGGACCAGACTTATCTGGACAACGCTGCCACCACGCAAAAACCTCAAGCCCTGCTCGACGCACTGACGCACTACTACGCCAGTGGCGCCGCCAATGTGCACCGGGCCCAGCACCTGCCGGGCGCGCATGCCACCCAGGCGTTTGAGAACTCGCGCTGCAAAGTCGCCCAATGGCTCAACGCGGCTGACTGCGGGCAAATTGTCTTCACCCACGGTGCCACTTCGGCACTGAACCTTCTGGCTTACGGGCTGGAACACCTTTTCAATCCGGGCGATGAGATTGTCATCAGCGCCCTGGAACACCACGCCAACCTGCTGCCATGGCAGCAGCTTGCCCAGCGCCAACAGTTAACCCTGGTGGTGTTGCCGCTGGATGCCGACGGCGTGATCGACCTTGACGCCGCCGCCCACCTGATTACCCCGCGCACCCGCCTGCTGGCTGTCAGCCAGTTGTCCAACGTGCTCGGCGTGTGGCAGCCGCTGCCCGAGTTGCTGGCCCTGGCCAAAGCACAGAACGCGTTGACCGTGGTCGATGGGGCCCAAGGCGTGGTCCACGGCCGTCAGGACGTGAATGCGCTGGGCTGCGACTTCTATGTGTTTTCCAGCCACAAACTGTACGGCCCGGACGGGTTGGGCGTGCTGTTTGGCCGCCATGCAGCACTGGCCAGCCTCAAGCACTGGCAGTTTGGCGGCGAGATGGTTCAGGACGCCGACTACCAGCACGCCACCTTCCGCCCTGCCCCGCTGGGCTTTGAAGCCGGTACACCGCCGATTGCCAGCGTGATTGGCCTGGGCGCGACCCTGAGCTACCTGAGCAGCCTCGACCAGAGCGCCGTCGACGCCCACGAAGCTGCGTTGCACGCGCTGCTGGTTGAAGGCCTGCAACAGCGCCCCGGCATTCGCCTGCTGGGCTCGCCGCAATTGGCACTGGTGAGTTTTGTGGTCGAGGGCGTGCACAACGCCGACCTTGCCCACTTGTTGACCGAGCAAGGCATTGCCGTGCGGGCCGGGCATCACTGCGCCATGCCCCTGCTGAAAAGCCTCGGTTTGGCAGGTGCCATCCGCGTGTCGCTGGCGCTGTACAACGACTCAGATGACCTGCAACGCTTTTTCGATGCCCTCGACCAGGCCCTGGAGTTATTGCAATGACCCTGCCTGCTGAGGCTCAGGTCGCCCTCGACAGCTTTGAACACTGCGCCAGTTGGGAACAACGCGCCCGCCTGCTGATGCAATGGGGCCAACGCTTGCCCGAGTTGGCCGAGGCCGACAAAACCGAGGCCAACCGCGTGCACGGTTGTGAAAGCCGGGTGTGGCTGGTGGGCGAATTAAAAGACGGCCATTGGCAATTTGCTGCCAGCAGCGATGCACGCTTGATTCGCGGGCTGGTGGCGTTGCTGCTGGCGCGGGTCAATGGCTTGTCCAGCGAGGCGCTGCACCACGTAGACCTGCCCGACTGGTTCAACCAGCTTGGCCTGAGCCGCCAGTTGTCGCCATCGCGCAGCAATGGGCTTAATGCGGTGTTGCAGCGGATGCGCGAGTTGTCTGCTTAACACTGGATCTTGGCTATCTTGCCCGTAGTCGCTGACGAGGTACGAGGCTGCGATGCGGGCCGCAGGACCGCCGTCCAAGGGATCGCTTCGCAATCCATCGCAGCCTCATTCTTCGGCAGCGACTACAACTCAGGGTTTGGCCTTGACCTTCTCTGAAGGTCGGCGCACGCCCGCCACGATCTTGTCCACGGCCTTGGTGGCCGCGACCATGCCGAAGGTCGCGGTGACCATCATCACGGCGCCAAAACCGCCGGCGCAATCGAGCTTCACGCCATCGCCGACAAAGCTCTTCTGCAGGCAAATGCTGCCGTCAGGCTTGGGATAGCGCAGTTGCTCGGTGGAAAACACGCACGGCACGCTGTAGTGACGGGTTACCGTGCGCGAAAAGCCGTAATCGCGGCGCAAGGTAGAACGCACTTTCGAGGCCAGCGGGTCATTAAAAGTACGGTTCAAATCGCAGACCTGAATCAGGGTCGGGTCAATTTGCCCGCCCGCACCGCCCGTGGTGATGATCTGGATCTTGCGCCGCTTGCACCAGGCAATCAGCGCTGCCTTGGCATTGACGCTGTCGATGCAGTCGATCACGCAGTCAATGTTCGGGGTGATGTACTCAGCCATGGTTTCGCGGGTCACGAAATCCGCCACCGCATGCACGGTGCACTCCGGGTTGATCTCGCGCAGGCGCTCCGCCATCACTTCGACTTTGTCCCGACCAATGGTCGAGCTCAGCGCGTGCAACTGGCGGTTGCTGTTGCTGACGCACACGTCATCAAGGTCGAACAACGAGATTTCGCCGACGCCGCAGCGGGCAATGGCCTCGGCCGCCCACGAGCCGACACCGCCCACGCCCACAATTGCCACGTGCGCTGCACGCAGTCGTTCCAGGCCTTGCAGCCCATATAACCGGGCGACGCCGGCAAACCGTGGATCTTCTGTACTCATCACCAACACCCCAAAAACCGGCGCGCATTATAGGGGGCATGCGGGCCGTTGAGTATCTTTACCAAGCTCTATGCGACCAACACTGCTTTAATGACCCACTAGTTAACAAGACAAGAGCTACAAGCAACAAAGAAAGAACTTAAGAGTGCTCTAGCTGCCCAATGCGCGACCTGATTCCGTGCGCTGTACGGTAGGTCAGAGCGCAGTGTAGGATGCGCGCCGTTTGGCACCTGCCGATCGATCTTCGTTCCACTCCTTTTGGAACCCGAAAACGTTATGTCATCGCGTAAATTTGGACTCAACCTGGTGGTCGTGCTGGCCATCGCTGCCCTCTTCACAGGCTTCTGGGCGCTGATTAACCGCCCGGTATCCGCCCCCAACTGGCCTGATCAGATCTCCGGTTTTTCGTACTCGCCGTTTCAACAAGGCCAGTACCCGCAAAAGGACCAGTACCCGACCGACGATGAAATGCGTCGCGACCTGGAGATCATGAGCAAACTGACCGACAACATTCGTACCTACTCGGTCGACGGCACCTTGGGCGACATCCCCAAGCTGGCGGAAGAGTTCGGTCTGCGGGTGACCCTCGGCATCTGGATCAGCCCTGATCTGGAGCGCAACGAGCGCGAAATTCAAAAAGCCATCGAACTGGCCAATAACTCGCGCAGCGTCGTACGGGTCGTGGTCGGTAACGAAGCGCTGTTTCGCGAAGAGATCACCCCCGAAGACCTCGCCGTGCTGCTGGACCGAGTGCGGGCCGCAGTTAAAGTCCCGGTGACAACGTCTGAGCAATGGCACATTTGGGAGAAATACCCGCAACTGGCCAAGCACGTTGACCTGATCGCCGCGCACATCCTGCCGTACTGGGAATTTATCCCGGTGGACAAGGCCGGCCAGTTTGTTCTGGACCGCGCCCGCGACCTGAAAAAGCTCTTCCCGAAAAAACCGCTACTGCTCTCCGAGGTCGGCTGGCCGAGCAACGGCCGCATGCGCGGTGGCGCCGACGCGTCACCGGCTGACCAGGCCATTTACCTGCGTACGCTGGTCAACAACCTGAACCGTCGCGGCTACAACTACTTCGTGATCGAAGCCTTCGACCAGCCGTGGAAGGCCAGCGATGAGGGTTCGGTAGGCGCGTACTGGGGTGTATTCAACGCCGCCCGCCAGCAAAAATTCAACTTTGAAGGCCCGGTGGTTGCTATCCCGCAGTGGCGCGTACTGGCCATTGGCTCGGTGGTGATGGGCTTGCTGTCGCTGGCCTTGCTGCTGATCGACGGCTCGGCCTTGCGTCAACGTGGCCGTACCTTCCTGACCTTTACCGCATTCCTGTGTGGTTCGGCGCTGGTTTGGATCGGCTACGACTACAGCCAGCAATACAGCACCTGGTTCAGCCTGACGGTGGGCTTCCTGCTCGGGTTGGGCGCGCTCGGGGTGTTTATTGTGCTGCTCACCGAGGCCCATGAACTGGCTGAAGCGGTCTGGATTCGCAAGCGGCGCCGTGAGTTTTTACCGGTCGAAAGCGACGATGCCTACCGCCCGAAAGTCTCGATTCATGTGCCGTGTTACAACGAGCCGCCAGAGATGGTCAAACAGACGCTTAACGCGCTGGCCAACCTCGACTACCCGGACTTCGAAGTGTTGCTGATCGACAACAACACCAAAGACCCGGCGGTGTGGGAACCGGTGCGTGACTACTGCGCCACCCTGGGCCCGCGCTTCAAGTTTTTCCATGTGGCACCGCTGGCCGGCTTCAAGGGCGGCGCGCTGAACTACTTGATCCCGCACACCGCACCAGACGCCGAAGTGATTGCGGTCATCGACTCCGATTACTGCGTCGATCGCAACTGGCTCAAGCACATGGTGCCGCACTTTGCCGACCCTAAAATCGCCATCGTGCAGTCGCCACAAGACTACCGCGACCACAGTGAAAGCACCTTCAAGAAGCTCTGCTACTCGGAATACAAAGGCTTCTTCCACATTGGCATGGTGACCCGCAACGACCGTGACGCGATCATTCAGCACGGCACCATGACCATGACCCGTCGCTCGGTGCTCGAAGAACTGGGCTGGGCTGACTGGTGCATCTGTGAAGACGCCGAGCTGGGCCTGCGGGTGTTCGAAAAAGGCTATTCCGCAGCCTATTCCCACAACAGCTACGGCAAGGGGCTGATGCCCGATACCTTTATCGACTTCAAGAAACAGCGCTTCCGCTGGGCCTATGGGGCGATTCAGATCATCAAGCGTCACGCGTCGAGCCTGCTGCTGGGCAAAAACACCGAACTGACCCGTGGCCAGCGTTACCACTTCCTCGCGGGCTGGTTGCCGTGGGTGGCTGACGGCATGAATATTTTCTTCACCGTGGGCGCCCTGCTGTGGTCGGCGGCGATGATTATTGTGCCGACGCGGGTTGACCCGCCGTTGCTGATTTTCGCCATCCCGCCGTTGGCGCTGTTTGTGTTCAAGGTCGGCAAGATCATCTTCCTGTACCGCCGTGCCGTGGGGGTTAACCTCAAGGACGCGTTTGCTGCAGCCCTGGCAGGCCTGGCGTTGTCGCACACCATCGCCAAAGCGGTGCTGTACGGCTTCTTCACCACCAGCATTCCGTTCTTCCGCACGCCTAAAAACGCCGACAACCACGGCTTTTGGGTGGCCATTTCGGAAGCCCGCGAAGAAGTCTTCATCATGCTGTTGCTGTGGGGTGCAGCGCTCGGGATCTTCCTGGTCCAAGGCCTGCCGAGCAACGACATGCGCTTCTGGGTGGTAATGCTGATGGTGCAATCGCTGCCGTATCTGGCGGCGCTGATCATGGCCTTCACCTCGTCCCTGCCCAAGCCTGTTGAAGCCGAGCAGGAGCAACCCGCGGCATAAATTGCACGCAACCTCTAAACGGCGGCCTCTGGCCGCCGTTTTGCTTTAAGATAACCGCCCTTTTGTGCCGTGCCGCCCGCACTTGTCCCGCTTCGGAGTCCCTATCATGACGGCCCATGCCGACCTTTCGCCGACCCTGCAACTTGCCTGCGATCTGATTCGTCGCCCTTCTGTGACGCCGATCGACGCCGACTGCCAGAAGCTGATGATGCAACGCCTGGGTGATGCCGGCTTCAAGCTGGAACCGATGCGCATCGAAGACGTTGATAACTTCTGGGCCACCCACGGCAAAAACGAAGGCCCGGTGCTGTGCTTCGCCGGCCACACCGACGTGGTGCCAACCGGCCCGGTGCACGCCTGGCAGAACGACCCGTTTGACGCAGTGATCGACGAACACGGCATGCTCTGCGGACGCGGCGCCGCCGACATGAAGGGCAGCCTCGCGGCCATGCTGGTCGCCGCTGAGCGCTTTGTTACGGACTACCCGGACCACAAGGGTTCGGTCGCGTTTCTGATCACCAGCGACGAAGAAGGCCCGGCCCACCACGGCACCAAGGCGGTGGTCGAGCGTTTTGCCGCGCGCAACGAGCGTCTGGACTGGTGCATCGTTGGTGAACCGTCGAGCACCACCCTGGTCGGTGACGTGGTGAAAAACGGTCGTCGCGGCTCGCTGGGCGCCAAACTCACCGTTCGCGGTGTTCAGGGTCACGTTGCCTACCCGCACCTGGCCAAGAACCCGATCCACCTGGCGGCACCGGCGCTGGCTGAACTGGCCGCCGAGCACTGGGATGACGGCAACGCGTTCTTCCCGCCGACCAGCTTCCAGATCTCCAACCTCAACTCGGGCACCGGCGCGACCAACGTGATCCCCGGTGATCTGGTAGCGGTCTTCAACTTCCGTTTCTCTACCGAGTCCACCGTTGAAGGCTTGCAGCAGCGCGTCGCTGACATCCTCGACAAGCACGGCCTGGACTGGCACATCGAGTGGGCGCTGTCCGGCCTGCCGTTCCTGACCGAACCGGGCGCCCTGCTGGACGCCGTATCGTCGAGCATCAAACAGGTCACCGGCCGCGAAACCAAAGCCTCCACCAGCGGCGGCACCTCGGACGGGCGTTTTATCGCCACCTTGGGCACGCAAGTGGTTGAACTGGGCCCGGTCAACGCGACCATCCACCAGGTCAACGAGCGGGTACTGGCCAGCGATCTCGACGTGCTGACCGAGATCTACTACCACACCCTGATCAAGTTGCTCGCCTGATGCTCGCTTGCCCTATTTGCGCAGCGCCGCTGACGGCGCTCGACAATGGCGTGGCCTGCCCCGCGGGCCATCGCTTTGACCGTGCCCGCCAGGGCTATTTGAACCTGTTGCCGGTGCAGCACAAAAACAGCCGCGACCCTGGTGACAACCAGGCCATGGTTGAAGCCCGCCGCGATTTCCTCAACGCGGGCCACTATGCGCCGGTTGCCAAGCGTCTGGCCGAACTGGCCGCCGAGCGCGCGCCGCAGCGCTGGCTCGACATCGGCTGTGGCGAGGGCTACTACACCGCGCAAATCGCCGACGCCTTGCCCAATGCCGACGGTTACGCCCTGGACATCTCCCGTGAAGCGGTCAAGCGCGCCTGCAAGCGCAACCCGAACCTGAGCTGGCTGGTCGCCAGCATGGCGCGGGTGCCGATGGCTGATGCCAGCTGCCAGTTCCTTGCCAGCGTATTCAGCCCGCTCGACTGGCTTGAAGCCAAGCGTTTGCTCAGCCCTGGCGGCGGTTTGATGCGCGTAGGGCCGACCCGTGGCCACCTGATGGAGCTGCGTGAGCGGCTCTACGACGAGGTGCGCGACTACAGCGACGACAAGCATTTGGCCCTGGTGCCGGACGGCATGCAGTTGCAACACAGTGAAACACTGGAGTTCACCTTAAGCCTGAGCGAGCCCCAGGACCGCGCCAACTTGTTGGCCATGACCCCGCACGGCTGGCGCGCCAGTGCCGAACGCCGGGCACAGGTCATCGAAGACCCGGAGCCTTTAAAGGTGACGGTGTCCATGCGTTACGATTATTTCGTGCTTCAATAACCCTTTTACGGCCTGCCACCCCAGCGGCAGGCCCGACGAATCCGCGAATGGATTTTTCAGACACGCAGTGAGGACCATCCATGCGCCAGCCCGATATTGAGATTTACCTGAAGGACGCCACCCACAAAGAAATTGCCGCATGGCTTAGCACAGCGCTGGGCGAATGCACGGAGTGGGTGCAAAAAGGCCAAACATGGAAATGCACCGCCGGCACTGTTCCAGTGATCTGGTTGCCAAAGGCCGTGGGCAAGTGGAACAGCTTGTACCTGGAAAGCGACCAAACGCCGTGGGACGACGACATCGCCTGCGCCCGTGACGCCTTCAAGGCATTGAACGAAGAAGTCCGTTGCGCACCGGGCACATGGATTGAAGAAGAAGGCGAAGAAGACGCCGACCGCTGGATCCGCGTCAGCGCAGACGGCGAAGAAGAAATCACCTGGCGCACGTCCTGATCCATACAGCAATACCCTGCAGGAGCGAGCTTGCCTCGCGATCTTTTTAAAGGATCAAAAGATCGCGAGGCAAGCTCGCTCCTACACGTTTTGTGGGGTTACAGCCCTACCACGTCTTCTGCCTGAAACCCTTTGTTACCGGCCACGCGGGTGTATTCAACCTGCTGGCCTTCGGTCAAGGAACGATGGCCTTCACCGCGAATCGCGCGGTAATGCACAAACACATCACCCTCGCTTTCACTCTGGATAAAACCGTAGCCTTTGGCGTCGTTGAACCATTTCACATTGCCAGTCAAACGTGTGCTCATAGATCCTTCCCCCTTTTTATTTTTTGAATGGGCGCATTGGTTGGCCCGCCAAGAACTTTTACTCGAACTTAACTTTCCAAGACCTTGTCTTACGCCATAAGGCGAAAGAGGGTCGAGTATATGTCAGCGCGAAGAACACTCAATCAATATTAGTTCGCTGCTTTTTTGCCGATTTTCCAGAGATACGGCACACTACCAACCCGAGTAAACACTCGTTTTAATCCACTAACGCAGAAGCCGTATGACCCGCTCCCCATTCCACCGTCTCGTCTTTGGCGCCCTGCGTCGCTTGCTGTACCTGTGGGTACGTTCGGAGACTATTAACCAGTCCTCCCTGGCGCTGAGCCTGGACCGCAGCCGACCGGTGTTCTACGTCCTGCAATCGCCGTCGATCACCGAGCTGGCGGTGGTCGATGCCGAGTGCACCAAAGTGGGTCTGCCACGCCCGGTATTGCCCGTTGCCGTCGGGGCCATGACCGAACCCGCTGCGTTCTTTTACCTGACCCCCGAGCCCGATTGGCTCGGCCGTCAGGACAAACGCGGCGCGCCGCCCACGTTGACCCGTCTGGTCGATGGCCTGACCCACAACCCGACTGAGGATGCACAAATCATTCCGGTCAGCGTGTTCTGGGGCCAATCACCCGACAGCGAGTCCAGCCCATGGAAGCTGCTGTTTGCCGACAGCTGGGCGGTTACCGGGCGTCTACGCCGCCTGTTACGCATTCTGATTCTGGGTCGAAAAACCCGTGTGCAGTTCTCTGCGCCGATCCATTTGCGCGAGCTGATCGACCTCAACAAAGGTCACGAGCGTACGGTGCGCATGGCCCAACGCATTTTGCGTGTGCATTTTCGTAACCTTAAAATCTCCACCATCGGCCCCGACCTCTCGCACCGGCGCACGTTGGTCAAAGGCCTGGTCAATGAGCCCGCGGTTCGTCAGGCCATCCTCGATGAGGCCCAGCGCGAGAATATTTCCCCGGAAAAAGCCAAGGCCCAGGCCCTGCGCTATGCCAATGAAATAGCCTCGGACTACACCTACACCGCCATCCGCTTCTTTGAAGTGATCCTGAGCTGGTTCTGGAACAAGATTTACGACGGCGTCAAAGTCAACGACATCAAGGGCGTGCAAGACGTCGCACAAGGCCACGAGATCATCTACGTGCCGTGCCACCGCAGCCACATTGACTACCTGCTGCTGTCCTACCTGCTGTTTCGCAACGGCCTGACCCCGCCGCATATTGCCGCCGGGATCAACCTCAACATGCCGGTGATCGGCCCGCTGCTACGGCGCGGCGGGGCGTTTTTCATGCGCCGCACGTTCAAGGGCAACCCGCTGTACACCTCGGTGTTTAATGAGTACATGCACACCCTGTTCACCAAAGGCTTCCCGGTGGAGTACTTCGTGGAAGGCGGGCGCTCGCGCACCGGGCGTATGCTGCAACCGAAAACCGGGATGCTGGCCATCACCCTGCGCAGCTTCTTGCGTTCTTCACGCACCCCCATCGTCTTTGTCCCGGTGTACATCGGCTACGAGCGCGTGCTCGAAGGCCGCACGTACCTGGGCGAACTGCGCGGCGCGAGCAAGAAAAAAGAATCGATTTTCGACATCTTCAAAGTCATCGGCGCTCTGAAACAGAAGTTTGGTCAGGTGGCGGTCAACTTTGGCGAGCCGATCAAACTGGCGGAGTTTCTCGATCAGGAACAACCCGACTGGCGCAAGCAAGAGCTGGCACCGCTGTACCGGCCCGACTGGTTGAATGCCACCACCAACCGCCTGGGCGAGAAAGTCGCCCGACACCTCAACGAAGCGGCGGCGATCAACCCGGTCAACCTCGTGGCGCTGGCCTTGTTGTCGACCAGCAAACTGGCACTCGACGACCGGGCGATGGCGCGGGTGCTGGACCTGTACCTGGCGTTGCTGCGGCGCGTGCCTTACTCGCCGCACACCACCCTGCCCGAGGGCGATGGCCAGGCCTTGATCGAACACGTCAAAGCCATGGACTTGCTGTCTGAGCAAAGTGACGCGCTGGGCAAAATCCTCTATCTGGATGAGCAGAACGCGGTACTGATGACGTACTACCGCAACAACGTGCTGCACATCTTTGCCCTGCCCGCCTTGCTGGCCAGCTTCTTCCAAAGCTCGTCACGCATGACCCGCGAGCAAATCCTGCGCTACACCCGCGCACTCTACCCGTACCTGCAATCGGAGCTGTTTATCCGCTGGTCACTGGACGAGCTCGACGGTGTGGTTGATCAATGGCTGGAAGCTTTTGTCGAGCAAGGGTTGCTGCGTTTCGAAAACGATATCTACCTGCGCCCGGCCCCCAGCTCACGGCACTTTGTACTGCTGACGCTGCTGTCCAAGAGCATTGCGCAAACCCTGCAGCGCTTCTACATGGCCATCTCGCTGCTGCTTAACAGCGGCCAGAACACATTGAGCAGTGAAGAACTGGAAGACCTGTGCACGATGATGGCCCAGCGCCTGTCGATCCTGCACGGGCTCAACGCTCCCGAGTTTTTCGACAAGAGCCTGTTCCGTCACTTTATCGAGACATTGCTGGAGCAAGACGTGCTGCGCCGCGATGCCAACGGCAAGCTGAGCTATCGTGAAGTGCTGGGTGAACTGGCCGAAGGCGCGGCTAAACGCGTGCTGCCGCCTGAGATTCGCCTGTCGATCCGCCAGGTGGCACTGCATCGCAGTGAAGATGCACAAGACCAACCACCACCGTCGCTCGAAAAAACGCCTTAACCAAGAACACCCGGCCACTCATGCAGTGATTGGCCGGGTGTACACATCGGCGACTTTATTCTTTTAGCCCTTTGGAAACTGCCATGAAAAAAATCCTTTTACTCAGCCTCACGGCCTTGCTCGGAGCCTGCAGCTCGATGAACTCCACTCCGCAAGCCACCCTCGACGGCGAAGTGTTTTACCTGCAACGCATCGCCCTGCCGCCCACCGCCACCCTTGAAGTGAGCCTGCAAGACGTGTCGCTGGCCGACGCCCCGGCCGTGACCCTGGCCAAGCAAAGCGGCACCATCAAAGGCCAGGTGCCACTGCCGTTCCACCTCACTTACAACCCGGCAGACGTCAAGCCTGGGCACACCTATGCGGTGAGCGCGCGGATCGAAGAAGACGGTAAATTGCTGTTTATCAGTACCGAACGCAACAGCGTTGACCTGAACGCCAAAACCCTGCAACCGATTCGCTTGCGCGTCGATCAGGTGCGTTAAGCCAACATCACCTGCTGACTCCTCTGTGGGAGCGGGCTTGCTCGCGATGGCAGCAACGCGGACATGCAGAACCACCGCACCGTCAGCATCGCGAGCAAGCCCGCTCCCACAGGTTATTTAGCCTTCTCTCAGGGCTTTTTCACCCTGAACCACGCGGCATACAGCGCTGGCAAGAACAGCAGCGTCAAAGCCGTGGCCACGATCAGGCCGCCCATGATCGCCACCGCCATCGGGCCGAAGAACACGCTGCGTGACAGCGGAATCATCGCCAGCACCGCCGCCAGGGCGGTCAGCACAATCGGCCGGAACCGCCGCACTGTCGCTTCAATAATCGCCTGCCACGGGGCCAGCCCCGCCGCCTTGTCCTGCTCGATCTGGTCCACAAGGATCACCGAGTTACGCATGATCATCCCTGACAACGCGATGGTGCCGAGCAACGCCACAAAGCCAAACGGCTTGTTGAACACCAGCAAAAACAGGGTCACACCGATCAACCCCAGCGGCGCGGTCAAAAACACCATCGCCATGCGCGAGAAGCTGCGCAGTTGCACCATCAGCAACGTCAGCACCACCACGATAAACAGCGGTACGCCCGCTTTCACCGAGTCCTGGCCGCGTGTGGAGTCTTCCACGGTGCCGCCCACTTCCAGCAAATAGCCATCCGGCAGTTCAGCGCGAACCCCTTCCAGGGTCGGCAAAATCTGCTGTACCAAAGTAGCCGGTTGCTCCTTGCCGTAGATGTCAGCGCGCACGGTGACCGTCGGCAAGCGGTTGCGGTGCCAGATGATGCCTTCTTCGAAGCCATATTCCAGCGTCGCGATTTGCGACAGGGCAACGCTCTGGCCGTTGTCAGTGGGCACCGACAAACTCGGCAGCAACGACAACTCGGTCCGCTCCTGAGGGGTGCCGCGCAGCAGGATCTCGATCAACTCGTTGTCTTCGCGGTACTGGCTGACGGTCGAGCCCAGCAAGGTACTTTGCAGAAACCGCGACAGGTTGGCGGTGCTCACGCCCAACGCCCGCGCGCGGTCCTGATCGACATTGAGGTACACCACCTTGCTCGGTTCTTCCCAGTCCAGGTGCACGTTCACCACGTGCGGGTTTTCACGCACCTTGGCCGCCGCTTTCCGCGCCAGCGCCCGGACTTCTTCGATGTGTTCGCCGGTCACCCGGAACTGCACCGGGTACCCCACAGGCGGGCCGTTTTCCAGGCGGGTGACCCGCGCCCGCACCGTGGGGAACTGCTCGTTCAAGGTATCAATCAGCCAGGTGCGCAGGCTTTCACGGTCTTCAATGGTCTTGGCCAGCACCACAAACTGGGCGAAGCTGGCTGCCGGCAATTGCTGGTCCAGCGGCAAGTAAAAGCGCGGCGAACCGGTGCCCGCGTAGGCCACGTAGTTCTCGATGCCGGGGTGATCCTTGAGGAGGTTTTCCAGGCGTTTGACCTGCTCCGTGGTGTTGCTCAGCGAAGCGCCTTCGGCCAGCTTCAAGTCGACCATCAGTTCAAAGCGGCTGGAGGCCGGGAAGAACTGCTGCGGGACAAACTTGAACAGCACCACCGAGCCCAAAAACAGCAGCACGGTCAGCGTGATGACGGTTTTTCGGCGGCGTACGCACCACTCCACCAAACGTCGAATGCGCTGATAAAACGGTGTGCCGTACGGGTCCGGAGCGCCCGCGCCGGTGCCGTGTTTGGCGGCATGCAGCTTGGCCAGATCCGGCAACAGCAACGCGCCCAGATACGGCACGAACACCACGGCAGCGATCCATGACGCCAGCAGCGCGATGGTGACGACCTGGAAAATCGAGCGGGTGTATTCCCCAGTGCTCGACTGCGCCATGGCAATCGGCAAAAAGCCCGCCGCCGTGATCAGCGTGCCGGTGAGCATAGGGAACGCGGTGCTGGTCCAGGCAAAACTCGCCGCCTTGAGCCGGTCGTAGCCCTGCTCCATCTTGATCGCCATCATTTCAACGGCAATGATCGCGTCGTCCACCAGCAGGCCCAGCGCCAGCACCAGCGCGCCCAGCGAGATCTTGTGCAGGCCGATGCCGAAGTAATGCATGGTGGCAAATGTCATCGCCAGCACCAGCGGGATGGTCAGGGCCACCACCATGCCGGTGCGCACGCCCAGCGAGAAGAAACTCACCAGCAACACGATCGCCAGGGCCTCCACCAGCACCTGGACAAATTCGCCGACGCTGGTTTTTACCGCAGCCGGCTGATCCGACACCTTGGCCAGTTTCATGCCGGCCGGTAGGTTGCGTTGCAGACGCTCAAATTCGACTTCCAGCGCTTTGCCCAGCACCAGAATGTCGCCGCCGTCTTTCATCGCCACGGCCAGGCCAATAGCGTCCTGCCCCATAAAGCGCATGCGCGGTGCCGGTGGATCATTGAACCCACGGCGCACATCGGCCACGTCGCTGATGCGCAACGTGCGCTCACCCACCCGAATCGGGAAGCGTTCGATCTCTTCAACGGTTTTGAAATTACCGCTGACGCGCAATTGCACGCGCTCGGTCGGGGTCTCAAAAAAACCTGCGGTCGATACCGCGTTCTGTTCTTGAAGCGCTTGTTGCACCGCCGCCAACGGCAAGCCCAAGGTCGCCAGTTTCAGGTTGGACAGTTCGATCCAGATCTTTTCATCTTGCAGGCCGAGCAACTCCACCTTTCCCACATCCTTGACCCGTTGCAGCTGAATCTGGATGCGGTCGGCGTAGTCCTTGAGGACCGCGTAGTCGTAACCTTCGCCACTCAGGCTGTAGATATTGCCGAAGGTGGTGCCGAATTCATCGTTGAAAAACGGCCCCTGCACGTCAGGCGGCAAGGTATGGCGAATGTCGCTGATTTTTTTGCGCACCTGATACCACAGGTCCGGGATGTGCGAAGAGTCCATCGAGTCGCGGGCCATAAAGGTCACTTGCGATTCGCCAGGCCGGGAAAACGAAACAATGCGCTCGTATTCGCCGGTCTCCATCAGCTTCTTTTCGATTCGCTCAGTAACCTGACGCGACACTTCCTCAGCGGTCGCACCCGGCCACAAGGTACGAATGACCATGGCCTTGAAGGTGAACGGCGGGTCTTCGCTTTGTCCTAATTTGGTGTACGAAAGCGCACCAACCACGGCCAGCAACAGCATCAAGAACAGCACGATCTGGCGGTTGCGCAGCGCCCAGGCGGAAAGGTTGAAACCCATCGGGATTACTCCTTCACCGCGACATTGATCGTTCGGTTGGAACGATCAATAGGTCGTACCTCCTGCCCCTGATGCAGCACGTGCACGCCAGCCGAGACAATCCAGTCATTGGCCTTGAGCCCTTCGAGCACCGGCACGCTGTTCTCGCCAAACGGCCCGACCCGCACAGGCACCTGCTCCAGCTTGTTGCCCTGGCCAACGCGCCACACATAGGTCGCGCCGTTTTCTGCGGTCAGGGCCGAGAGCGGTACCGACAGGGGGCTCACCCCTTCGCTCGGGATAAAGACCCGGGCACTTTGGCCCAGCTCGGCAGGGACTTTGCCTTCGGTGAAAGCGATTCGGGCAGCGAAGGTGCGCGATTTTGGATCGGCAGACGGCGACAGCTCACGAATCCGCCCACTGAAGCGCTGGCCCGGCTGCGACCACAGTTCAACCTCAACCGGCAGGCCGATCTTGAAGCGGCCAAAGGCTTGCTCCGGCAAACTGATCAGCACCTCACGCTCGCCATCGGCGGCCAGGGTAAACACGGTTTGACCGGCGGCAACCACTTGCCCCACTTCGACCTGACGCTGGGCTATCACGCCGTCTTGTGGCGCGCGCAACACGGCATAACTGGCCTGATTGCTGGCCACGTCCTGCTCGGCCTTGAGCTGCTGGAGCTTGGCCTCACCGGCGCGGTAGAGGTTTTCGGCATTGTCGAACTGCGAACGGCTGACCATCTGGCGGTCGAGCAAGGTTTTGTAGCGATCACGCTCGGCACGCACCAGATTCAAATTGGCCTGCCCCGCCGTGACTTGCGCGCGGGTGGCATCCAGTTGCAGCCGTACGTCTTGCGGGTCGAGTTCTGCCAGCGGCTGATTCGCCTTGACCCGCTCGCCTTCATCCACCAGGCGCTTGGTCACTTTGCCGCCGATACGGAACGCCAACTGCGGGTCAAACCGTGCTCTCACCTCGCCCGGATAACTTTGCATCGCCAACGCCGAAGGCTGCGGCTGAACCACCAGCGCCGGGCTAACAGTGACTTTGACGGGCAGCTCCTGCCCACACGCAGACAGCAAAAACACCAGACAGACAGGCAAAGCGCGGGGCAAGGCATGGCGCAACATGGGGATGACCTTTCGCTAATGAGGCTTGGAATATTTATACTGGACGGCATGTTATTAATACTAAACTCACCAGTCCAGTAATAAACGGATATGTCTGACGATCATTTACCCCCCACTGCACTCGGACGCCCCAAGGACATGGCAAAACGCCAGGCCATCCTTGATGCGGCGAAATCCCTGTTTCTGACCCATGGCTATGCCAACACCAGCATGGATGCGGTCGCGACCCTGGCGGGGGTCTCAAAACTGACGGTCTACAGCCATTTCACCGACAAAGAGACGCTGTTCTCCTCGGCGATCCTCGCCAAGTGCTCTGAACAATTGCCGGATTTGTTTTTTGAACTGCCCGACGGCGTTCCGATTGAAACGGTCTTGCTCGCCATTGGCCGGGGTTTTGTGGCGCTGATCAACAGCGAAGAGTCGCTCAACCTGCATCGATTGATGGTGACCCTGGGCACCCAGGACCCGAAGCTGTCGCAGATCTTTTTTGAGGCGGGGCCGGAGCGGGTGGTGCTGGAAATGGAGCGCCTGCTGAACAAGATTCACAACACTGGCGCCCTGCGCATTGAGCGTGCGCATTACGCGGCGGAGCACTTCTTTTGCATGCTCAAGGGCTCGCCCAACTTTCGCCTGCTGTATGGCTACGGCGGCGTGCTGACCGACGAAGAAACCGAGGCGCATATACAGGAAGTGGTCGAAGTGTTTATGCGGGCTTATCGGGCGGACTGAAAGGCCCACACCCCCTGTAGGAGCGAGCTTGCCTCGCGATCTTTTTAACGATCAAAAGATCGCGAGGCAAGCTCGCTCCTACAGGGGGATTTATAGCGCTTAAGGCTTCAACGCTTTCTTCGGGTAGATGTCGTAACGGCTCGATTTGCCGTCCAGCGCGTGGCTCGGCTTGGGTCCGGCAATGCACGGGGCCTTGCGCGGGCGTTTGACCACCACGCGGTGGGTGGCCAGCGCCAACGCCGCCTCAAGCAAGGCCGGTGCGTCGTTGTCATCCCCTACTAACGGGCGGAACAGGCGCATTTCTTTCTTCACCAGGGCGGTTTTCTCTCGGTGCGGGAACATCGGGTCGAGGTAGATCACCTGCGGCGGTTCGCCCTCCCAGTTGCGCATTACGTCAATCGAGTTGCCTTTGAGCAAGTGCATGCGCGACACAATCGGCGCCACCTCAAAGTCGTCCAGGCCACGGGCCAAACCGTCTTCCAGCAAGGCGCCGATCAAGGGCTGGCGCTCGATCAGGCTCATCTCGCAGCCCAGGCTCGCCAGCACGAATGCGTCCTTGCCCAGCCCCGCCGTGGCATCCAGCACGCGCGGGCGCACGCCCTGCTGAATCCCCACGGCCTTGGCGATCATTTGCCCGGTGCCGCCACCAAACAAACGCCGGTGAGCTGCGCCGCCTTCGACAAAATCGACCCGCACCGGGCCGGGGGCATCAGGGCCCAGCTGTTGCAACTGCAAACCCTGGTCGCCGATCTGCAAGGCAAAGTCAGCCTGCGGCTCGTCCAACGGCAGCCCCAGGCGCTCAGCCCATTGCTCGGCCAGGGCCTGATAAGCCTCGTCCAACGCTTCGACTTTGATACGACTGCCCGCTGCTTGCTCAATCATTTAAAACACGCTCAAAAATTTAATGATCGGCAAACGCTGCCGATAAATGAAATATCCGGCATTTTGCCAGAGCTGGGCGTCGACCGAGAGCTATGTCAGACATTCATTCCGCATCCATCGGCTTTATCGCCCCCATTGGCGACTTTGGCCGACACAATTCGCAAGTCACAGGCAGCGTCAATCACCTGTGGAAGGACTTCTATGCCCAGGCCATGGCAGAGCAGTCGGCGACGGATGAATTCCCGGCCATCGAAATGCCCCTCGCGGCGGCGGACGAAAATGCCGAGCCCGGCGGCGGCAATGATCTCCTGAGCGCCATCGTGACTCAGCGCCATTGCGACGTGCAGGACACCGAAATCAAACCGCCCGAAGCGTTGTTCTTGCCAATCGCTGAGTTCGAGCTGGATTTGCTGCCGCCCATCCCGCTGCCCTTCCCGCCTGATGTCATCGCCGAACAACAGCACCAGCAGGCGTTCAACGAAGTCTGGGTTCGTCCATTGGTCATGGCCCAAGGTCAGCCGTTGCCCGAACCGGGCCCGGCGCCTGAGCCTCGGCCTTTGCACTTGCCGATTGCCGAATTTGAAATGGACCTGCTGGACAAACCCGCCGAGCCATTCGACGCGGCCACCTTGAGTGAACAGCAACACGCGATGGACTTTGATCTCGCCTGGGCACGCCCATTAATCGTCAATAACCTGCGCCTGGCGGCTTAAAGCAGCCCCAGTTGCTCGGTGGTTTGCGGCGTGTGCAAGTGGGCCAGTGCGGGCAGCCCCGGCAAGCGCTCAGTCAATTGCTGATGAAAACGCCGTGCCAGCTCCGGTGCCCGGTGGTTGTCCGGGGTGTGCAGAAACACATAGGGCGTGCGGCCTTCTTCGATCCAGCCAGCGACTTTCTCCACCCAGGGTTTCAAATAAGGGTCATTGGCCTGCAGCTCCGGGCGCCCGATAAAGCGCACTTGCGGGCATTGGGTAAACGCCGCCGGGCGCGGCGGCACTTTGGGCTTTTTCGACTGGGCATGCAGCACCGCCGGGTCGCTGGAGTCGCAACTGAACAGTGCCCGCGGATCAAGGCAAATACGCTCGACCCCGCGCTCCATCAACACGCGATTGAGCAAGCGCTCGGCATCGCCCTTGGCAAAAAACTCCGGGTGACGCACCTCAACGGCCAATGGCCGCTGCAGGTCGTCGATAAAGCTCACCAGTTCAGCCAGACGCTGCGGCCCGAAGCTTGCGGGCAGTTGCAGCCAGAACGGCGCCACGCGCGGCCCCAGTGGCTTTAACAATTGCAGGAAGCTTTCGATTGCCTGCCCTTGCTCACGCAAATCGCCGCCGTGGCTGATCTCACGGGGGAACTTGGCCGTAAAGCGAAAATGTTCGGGCATGCTGCTTGCCCAACGCGCCACCGTGGCGGGCTTGGGGCTGGCATAGAACGTGGTGTTGCCTTCAACGGTATTGAACACCTGCGCGTACAGGCTCAAAAACTCGGTGGATTGGGCATTTTGGGGGTACAGGCCTTCGCGCCAGGCGTTTTCACTCCAGGACGGGCAGCCGAGGTAATAAGGCAGTTGGGCATCAGTCATGCCGTCAAATGTACAGGTCCAGCCCCATCACTTCTATTTCCCAATCAACAAAGCCTTGGGTAGTCAGGTAACTGGCGAGGGCGCTGGCGGCGTTTTTGCTCATCCCGCGCTGGAAAATCATGTCCTGGGAACGCACCGGCAGTTGGCTGATGCGCTCACCCGACGAGGCCTGGCGAGTAACTTGCGGCAGGTTTTCAAGTTCAGCCGGGCTGTCTTCTACCGACTCATCAACCTGCACCTTGCCTTTACGCGGCTTGCGCTTGATGGGGTAAGACTGGGAGGAAAAGCCGTCAATACGCATAAGTGCAAGCTCGGTAGCGGTATTGGCAATTTAGCGGCGTTGGCCCGACTAAGCAAATAGCCGGATGACCAACTGTAGGAGCGAGCTTGTCTCGCGATCTTTTAAACACCAAAAGATCGCGAACAGACCTAGATAAGGCCACGCTCGGCGCGGGTTGCCGCCACTTTGTCGCGCAGGTACACCGGCTGCGCATCGTCGGCGCGGATGGCTTCGCCGCGCGCCCAGGCAAAACGCGCCAGGGTCAGCAAGTCTTCAGCGTGAGGCAACATACCAGCGTCCAGCGCCGTTGGTTTGACGTTCAAGCGCTCGGCATAGCCCCAGCCGGTGCCTGCACCGAACCAGTCACCGCTGGCACCGTCCGGCAACGCAGCGGCTTCAGGTGGCAACACCGCTTCGACGCCTTGCAGGCGCATTTCACCGGCCTGCTCGCGGTAGCAACCCCAATACACTTCGTCCATGCGCGCATCAATGGCCGATGCCACCTGGGTCGCGCCGTGCTCGCGATAGGCACGCTGGGCCAATGCTGCCAGGTTGGAGATCGGCAATACCGGGCGCTCCAGAGCAAAGGCCAGGCCTTGCACCACACCGATGGCGATGCGCACACCGGTAAACGCACCCGGCCCGCGACCAAAGGCAATCGCCTCGACCGCCGACAGCTCAACGCCAGCCTGGGCCAGCAGCTCTTTAATCATCGGCAACAGCTTTTGTGCATGCAGGCGCGGGATCACCTCGTAGTGGCTTGTGACCTTGCCATCGTGCAGCAAGGCAACAGAGCAAGCTTCAGTCGCGGTATCCAGGGCCAGCAAGGTGCTCATCGGTGTTCCCGTCAGAATCAAAATTGAAAAAAGTGCAGCAGTATAAACAACAACAGCCCGCAAGCGGGCTGTTGTCACCAAGCAAAATCGACTTATCAGCTCAGGGCTGCAAGCACCTTGGCGGTGATCGATTCTACCGAGCCAACACCGGCGATGTGGCTGTACTTGGGTTTGCCTTGGGCAGACTCAAGCTTCTGGTAGAAATCCACCAGCGGCTTGGTTTGCGAATGGTAAACCGACAGGCGGTGACGAACGGTTTCTTCGGTGTCGTCTTTACGCTGAACCAGGTCTTCACCGGTCACGTCGTCTTTACCTTCAACCTTTGGCGGGTTGTGCGCGATGTGGTAAACGCGGCCCGACGCTTCGTGAACGCGACGACCGGCGATGCGCTGAACGATTTCTTCGTCTTCAACGGCGATTTCAACCACATGATCCAGCTCTACACCGTTGTCGACCAGTGCTTGAGCTTGTGGGATGGTGCGCGGGAAACCGTCAAACAGGAAACCGTTGACGCAATCTGGCTGAGCAATGCGCTCTTTGACCAGGTTGATGATCAGGTCGTCAGAAACCAGACCACCGCTGTCCATGATGCTTTTAGCTTTCTGGCCCAGTTCGGTGCCAGCCTTGACCGCAGCACGCAACATATCGCCAGTGGAGATTTGCGGGATGCCAAATTTTTCAGTGATGAACTTCGCCTGAGTACCTTTACCGGCCCCGGGAGCTCCCAGCAGAATTACGCGCATCGATGTGCTCCTCAATTTTTTATTTAAATGACAACAGACTCGCCTCTTGGGGCCAATCTCAAAATCGGGTAATGGCCGCAAAACAGGCCAAAGGGCTGACCAAGATACACAGCCGTTCCGGACCACACAAGCGGGCCAAAGTAGGAATAATCACTGCTAAAGCAGCCCTTGCGACCGGGTGTCACAGGTCGCAACCCTGGCAAAAAGTGTCGCGCCGGGGCCGGATCAGGCCATGAAAAGCCCCGATGTTTGGCACCACGGCGCGACTTTTGACTAGCGAACGAGCTTAGCCGGTGTTGCGCAAACCCGCTGCGATCCCCGCCACAGTCACCAGCAGCGCTTGTTCCAGAGGGCTGTCCTGATCGGTTTGCTGGCGTCGCGAACGCGCCAGCAGCTCAGCCTGCAACAAGTGCAGCGGGTCAAGGTAGGTGTTGCGCAAGCGGATGAACTCCAGCGTGTCCGGGCTGTGCGCCATCAGTTGAGACTGCCCGGTCAAACCCAGTACCACCTCGCACGCCTGCGACAATAAGTCGCGTAAGTGCGCACCCAAAGGCAGCAATTCAGGGGCCACCAGACGTTCGTCATAGAGCCGGGCGATGTCAGCATCCGCTTTGGCCAGGACCATTTCCAGCATGTCGATGCGGGTGCGGAAGAACGGCCACTGCTCGCGCATTTGCGCCAGTTGCTCTCCTTCACCGCGCGCCAGCGCCTGGCTGAGCGCGGTTTCCCAGCCGAGCCAGGCGGGCAGCATCAGGCGGGTTTGAGTCCAGCCGAAAATCCACGGGATGGCGCGCAAGCTTTCAATCCCGCCTGCACGGCGCTTGGCCGGGCGACTGCCCAAGGGCAAGCGGCCCAGTTCCTGTTCCGGGGTGGACTGGCGGAAATACTCGACAAATTGCGGGTTGTCGCGCACCACCGAGCGGTAGGCCTTGACCCCGTCGTCGGCCAGTTCGTCCATCAGTACTCGCCAACCCGGCTCAGGCAGCGGCGGTGGCAGTAACGTGGCTTCGAGTACCGCCGACAGGTACAGGTTGAGGTTTTGCTCGGCGATGTCGGGCAGGCCAAATTTAAAGCGGATCATTTCGCCCTGTTCGGTGGTACGGAAACGCCCCGCCACCGAGCCCGGCGGTTGCGACAGAATCGCCGCATGCGCCGGGCCGCCGCCACGCCCCACGGTACCGCCACGGCCATGAAACAGCAGCAGGTCGACGTGTTGCTCGCGGCAAATATTCACCAGGTTTTCTTGCGCCCGGTACTGCGCCCACGCCGCTGCCGTGGTGCCGGCATCCTTGGCCGAATCGGAGTAGCCGATCATCACTTCCTGCGGCCCGTGCAGGCGTGAGCGGTAACCCGGCAACAGCAACAGGCGCTCAATCACCGGCCCGGCATTGTCCAGGTCGGCCAGGGTTTCAAACAGTGGCACCACGCGCATCGGACGCTCAAGCCCGGCCTCTTTGAGCAGCAGTTGCACCGCCAGCACGTCAGAAGCCGCACCCGCCATGGAGATCACGTATGAGCCCAGCGAAGCCCCCGGCGCAGCTGCCACCTCACGGCATGTGGCCAGCACTTCGGCCGTCTCGGCGGCGGGTTTGAAGTAACCCGGCAACAGCGGGCGCCGGTTATTCAATTCGCGCATCAGGAAGATCAGACGCGCGTCTTCATCCCAGTCTTCATAGCGGCCAAGGCCCAGGTAATCGGTAATTTCAGTCATGGCCGAGGTGTGCCGGGCCGCGTCCTGACGCACATCCAGGCGCACCAGGAACAGACCAAACGTCACCGCCCGACGCAGGCAATCGAGCAGCGGCCCGTCAGCAATCACGCCCATGCCACAGGCGTGCAGCGACGTGTAACACAGCTTCAAGGGTGCCAGCAGGTCCTGGTTGTCGCTCAACACACCTTCGGGCGCAGGTTGTGCGCTGTGCAAGGCGCTCTGCGCCCAGGCCCGGGTGATACGCAAGCGTTCACGCAATTGTTTAAGCACCGCGCGGTACGGTTCGGCGCTCTCCCCCGCCACCGCGAGCAATTCATCGGTGGCCTGCTGCATGGACAGATCGGCGGCGAGTTTATCGATGTCACGCAGGTACAAATCGGCGGCCATCCAGCGCGCCAGCAAGAGCACTTCGCGGGTGACCGTGGCGGTCACGTTGGGGTTGCCATCACGGTCGCCACCCATCCACGAAGCAAAGCGAATGGGCGCTGAATCCAGCGGTAAATGCAGCCCGGTGGCCTCGTGCAACGCCGCGTCGACGGTGCGCAGCATGTTGGGCAGCGCCTGCCACAACGAGTGTTCAATAACGGCAAAACCCCACTTGGCCTCATCCACGGGTGTAGGCCGGGTACGGCGGATTTCTTCGGTGTGCCAGGCTTCGGCGATCAAGCGCTGCAAGCGCTCTTCGATTCGCGACTTCTCGGCCAGGGTCAGATCCCGGTGATCTTGAGCCGCCAGTTGCTCGGCAATCGCGTCGTATTTTTGGATCAAGGTGCGGCGCGTGACTTCGGTCGGATGGGCCGTGAGCACCAGCTCAATCTCAAGGCTGCTGAGTTGTTGCGCCAGCGAGTTCGCGTCATGCCCTTCGGCCAGCAAGCGGTTCAACAACGTGGGCAGCACCTGCGACTCAAACGGTTGCGGCTGGTCATCGCCACGCCGGTGAATCAACTGGTATTGCTCGGCGATATTAGCCAGGTTCAAAAACTGGTTGAACGCCCGCGCGACCGGCAACACTTCGTTATCGCTGAGCGCATCGAGAATGGCGCTCAATTCTTCGCCCGGAGTACCGTGCCGGTCGTCTTTGGCACCCTGGCGGATGCGTTCGATCTTGGCGAGAAACGCGTCGCCGTATTGGTCACGAATCGTATTACCCAACAGCTCACCCAGCAGGTGAACATCATCGCGCAAGCGTGCATCAATATCGGTCATCAGCCATTTCTCCAGCAGATTCTGGGCGAGTTCGTGACCCAAGAGTGCGTCGCAATGGGCGTCGCTGGCAAGCCATGTGCGCGCTAAACAGCTAATTAGCCTATGACCCATCAGTCAGAAAATTTTTAGGCAAACTGCCATCTTTTTTTTTGAACTATTCAAATTTCGTTCAGGTCACAGCTTTTAACCATCACTGCAGGAACCTGCGTCCAACTGCTCCAGGTCACCCGACAGTTGTGATGGAGATGATGTATTTAAGGAGTTTCCTAATGGAGTTGAAGACCATGATGACCCGCACTGTCAAAACCACCTCTCCTCGCCTGCGCGGGCTGAAACTGGCTGCATTGGCGATCGGTGCCAGCTTCGTTTTAGCCGGTTGCGCTGGTAACCCGCCAACCGAGCAATACGCTGTAACGCAGTCGGCCGTGAACAACGCCGTCAGCGCTGGCGGTACTGAATACGCTCCAGTGGAAATGAAGTCGGCACAAGACAAGCTCAAACAAGCTGAGCTGGCCATGCACGACAAAAAATATGACGAAGCCCGTCGCCTGTCCGAACAAGCTGAATGGGACGCTCGCGTAGCAGAACGTAAAGCCCAGGCCGCCAAAGCCGAGAAGGCCGTTCAGGATGCTCAGAAAGCCGTCCAGCAACTGCGTCAGGAAGGCATGCGCGGCCTGCAATAACAGCCGCCCCTCTTTGATCGCAACTGGCGATACAGCATTCCTAATAGATAGAAAGGACAACTATTATGCGCAATACAGTAATGATCCCTGCCCTGCTGGCCCTGAGCGTTGGTTTGGCCGCGTGCTCGCACCAGCCGAACGTTAACCTGGAAAACGCCAAGAGCAACTACTCGGCCCTGCAAACCAACCCGGAAGCGACCAAGGTTGCAGCCCTTGAAACCAAAGACGCTGGCGAGTGGCTGGACAAGGCTGAAAAGGCCTACCTGGACAAAGAAAAAGAGTCCAAGGTTGACCAACTGGCTTACCTGACCAACCAGCGTGTTGAGCTGGCCAAGCAAACCATCGCCCTGCGTACCGCTGAAAACCAGCTGAAAAACGCCGGTTCCGATCGTGCCCAGGCCCTGCTGGACGCCCGTGATGCGCAAATCAAAAAGCTGCAAAGCCTGAACGCCAAGCAAACGGATCGCGGCACCCTGGTGACCTTTGGTGACGTGCTATTTGACTTCGACCAGGCCAACCTCAAGCCTAACAGCCGCGAAAGCATCGCGACCCTGTCCAACTACCTGATCCAGAACCCGGATCGCAAGGTGATTGTTGAGGGTTACACCGACAGCAAAGGCAGCGCCTCTTACAACCAGAACCTGTCCGAGCGTCGCGCCAATGCGGTTAAAGCGGCACTGGTACGTGCCGGTGTAGACCCATCGCGTATCGTTGCCCAGGGCTATGGCAAGGAATACCCGGTTGCTGACAACAGCAGCAACTCGGGCCGCGCTCAAAACCGCCGCGTTGAAGTGACCATCTCCAACGACAACCAGCCGGTTGCGCCACGCTCTTCGATCCAGTAAATCGATAAGCGTTAAATAAAAGCCCCGCCTGAGTGATCAGGCGGGGCTTTTTGTTGTATGGCTTTTCCCTCACCCCAGCCCTCTCCCGGGGGAGAGGGAGCTCTACCGACGTGTTCTCACATTCAGCGTCAGGCTCACAGATCGCCAAAAATCTGCATCAGCCCGCAATCAGTCCCCTCTCCCTCTGGGAGAGGGCTAGGGTGAGAGCGCTTTTGCTCTTAAGGTTGCAGCTTCGGCGTTTCTTGCCCCATGCAATGCACGGCCTGTTTTTTGTTGTTGACCAACACCCCGGTCAGGCCTTTCTGTTCGGTATCAAACAGCACCACGATGCCGTCAATGCACTGCGCCACCTGGTTGGCCGGGGTCAGGGAAACTTTGTAGTCCTCGCCCGGCAAGGTCTTGAGCATGGTGAAGTCGTTGAGCAGCAACGCATCCTCAGGCTTGGCGAAGTGCAGGTAACCGTAGTACCACAGGCAGCCCACCGTACCGATGATGGTGCCGATGCCAGTGAGGATCAGGGGGATGGCGTTACGCTCTTCACTCATTGCGGGGTCTCTGTTTCGGGAGCTTTAGTCGGCGGGTAATTGGGGATCTCCCCCAGTCGCCGCACACCGTTGAAATGTTGCGGGTCTTCAAGATAACGCAGCATCACTTGGCGCCAGGTCGGGTCACCAAACGTTTGCACGTGACCGCCCCGGGTCAGTTGCAACACCTTGGGCGGCGGCGCGGCCTGGTACAGACGGATGCCGTTGGACAGCGGGACGATCGGGTCGTCCATGCTGTGAAAAATCAGCACGGGCACGTCTTTCATGTCCGGCATGGCGTACACCGCACTGTCTGCGTCAGGCACCAACCACGACAGCGGCACTTGCAAGGGCCAGGTCAGCCAGGACGTGCTCAGGGCAAACTGCCCCACTTCGCGGTAACTGGCCGGCACACCATCAAGCACCACAGCCTTGAGCCGGGCGCGCTGCTGCGGGTGCTGGCTCAGGTAATGAACGCCCATGGCCCCGCCCAGGCTTTGCCCCAGCACAATCAGCGGCTGCCCCTGCACGGACGGTTGTTGCTCTAACCAGTCAAAGGCGGCGTCGATGTCCTGATACACCGCTGGCAAGCCCGGCTTGCCCTGCGACAGGCCATAACCGCGATAGTCGAGCATCAGCACTTGATAGCCCTGCTCGGGCAACCAGGCCACGGCGCCCAGGTGGTACGCCAGATTGCCGCCATTGCCATGCAGGTGCAGCACGGTGCCCTTGAGCGGCACGCCGGGCTTGGCCGGCAGCCACCAACCATGCAGTTGCGTGCCATCGCCGGCAGTGAGGTTGACGTCTTTGTAGGCAAGGCCCGCCGCCGTCGGGGTAATCGGCTGGCCAGGTTCGGGGTAAAACAACAATGAGCTGCATCCGCTGAGGGCGAGCAGCAGGCAGAGTGCAGCCAGGGTTTTCATTGAGAGGATCGCCTTGTCACAAAATATTGGAGTAGTCGGCTTCGATCCGGTCCAGGCTCAAGTGGTTGAGGAAGTTGGAGAAGCACATCCATGCCGACAAGGCGTTCATGTCGCGGAACTGGTCCGGCAGGTATTTAGGCGCAACCACTAATCCTTCATCGACCAACTGGCGCAAGGTACGCATGTCTTCCAGCGTGGTCTTGCCACAGAACAGCAGCGGCACTTGTTCGAGCTTGCCCTTACGCACGGCCAACTGAATGTAGTTGTAAACCATGATGAAGCCTTTGAGGTAGGACAAGTCTTTGGTGAATGGCAGTCCATTTGGCACCGAGCCACGGAAAACCCGACTCGCGTTGCCGTAGCTTTCTGGCATCTCGAACCCCTGATCACGGAAGAACTGATACACCTGCATAAAGTCCGCGCCCTCTTCCACCATGTGGATGGCGCGGGTGCGGTTGGTCAGTTTGCGCAGGCGGCTCGGGTAGGAGGCAAAGGTGATGACTTCCATCAAAATCGCCAGCCCTTCCTGAGTCACGGTCGATGAGGGCGGGCCTTTGGACAGGAAGGTGCAAATCGGCTGGTTCTGGCCATTGAGCGTGGTGCCCACGTGCACCAGCCCTTCGTGTACTTCGAGGGCGCGCACGTCACGCTCGTTGAACATCGCATCGCTGCGGATCTTGATGTAGTCGGCGCCGGCCGCTGCGTCCGCGACGATACCGTCCGACTCAAACACCCGGATGGTTTCTTCGCACTCGCCAAAGACCTTGTTGAGCCGGCTTTGCAGCAGGTTGACCGCATCTTTGGCGGTCAGGTTTTTGGCTTCGTCCTTGAGGTCGCCACGCCCGTCGATGTTGTCCAGGTAATCGGACATCATCAGGCCCAGATCGGCCAGCGTCGGATCACCGGCATGGAACGCGTCGGAAGCAGCGCCGTACAACTCTTGGGAAATCAGCCCGAAGTCTTCAGTGCCGCGGGCTTCGAGCATGCGCACCACCATTCGGTACTCTTTGCACATGCGCCGCATGATCTGCCCGACCGGGTTGAACTGCCCCAGTTGCCGGGTAATGTCGCGCTCAATGTGCTGGAACTCTGACTTGACCGCACTGGAGTCAAAAGACAGCGGCCGCGACAAGTAATAGTCACGGCTGACTGCTGGCATCTCTTTGCCTTTGGCCTTTAAAAAACCCTGCCGGATGCTGTCATCCCACTTCACCGCATCCAGCACGCGGATCGGCGCCTGGGCCAGCACAATGCGGTCTGACAACGTACGTATGGTGCGCTGGTAATCGTCCACCCGCGGCTCCTTGATTAAATGCGGTTACTTGATCGCACGCTGATAGCGGGCCACTTCGACAAAGACGTCCGAATTAGCAGGATCATCGAGGTATGCAAAAACTGTAGCTGATGGGCTCTGGATCTGTACGCCTGAGCCTTCAGACGTTTCGACCGGCTCACCGTTCAAGGTCGACTGGCCTATCGCCTGCTTGATCTGGTCAAGGTCCAGGTCGTACACCACCAACTCGCCGTTGTCGTTCACCTCAAAACCATTGAGGGTGTAGCCACCGCCCAGCTTGGCCGGCAAATTGGCCGAGGCGTACCAGCGGCTGCCGTGGCGAGCAACGATAAAGGTGTAACGATCACGCGCCTTGGGTTCGCCCTTGGGGTAGACCACGGCTTCGTAGCGAGTCTTGTCGACGGCGCGGATATTCAGGTTGCGCGCCTCGCCCCAGGCATCCTTGCTGGTCCATTTTCCGAGCAGTTGTTTTGGCGCTGGCTGGGCCGCAATCGGTGCGTCTTTAAACGTCACCAGGCACCCGCTCAACATCAAAAATGACAATGCCACCAGCAATACGCGCCACACTTTCATGCCTGCATCCTTCTATAGAGCGGCCAGGACTCATTGAGTAGGGCCTGATATTCCATCCGACTGACAATCGCCGTCAACCGTTGGGCAGTTTGCCGGGTTCAATCTTGCGCCAAATGCCAATTACGTAGCAGTTGCCGCAGGCTACGTCCGATTGCGAAGCGATCGTGAAACCACAGAATGCGCTTTATCTGGCACACCGCGTTAACGGGTTTTACGACGGCTGCGCCGCCGGACGCAGCCTCGCATGCTCGACAGCTGCTACGAATGCGTGAACGGCAGGCAATAAAAAACCGCCTTGAATCGGCGGTTTTTTATTCAGCATCGTTACGCTTGTGGGCGCATGTGCGGGAACAGAATCACGTCGCGAATCGACGGGGAGTTGGTCAACAGCATCACCAGACGGTCGATACCGATACCTTCACCCGCCGTTGGCGGCATGCCGTATTCCAGCGCACGCACGAAGTCGGCGTCGTAGTGCATGGCTTCGTCGTCACCGGCGTCTTTGTCCGCCACCTGCGCCATGAAACGCTCGGCCTGGTCTTCCGCGTCGTTCAACTCGGAGTAGGCGTTGGCGATTTCACGACCACCGATAAACAGCTCAAAGCGGTCGGTCACGTTCGGGTTGTCGTCGTTACGACGGGCCAGCGGCGACACTTCAAACGGGTACTGGGTGATGAAGTGCGGCTGCTCCAGCTTGTGCTCGACCAGCTCTTCGAAAATCATCACTTGCAGCTTGCCCAGGCCTTCGAAGCCCAGCACCTTGGCACCGGCTTTTTTGGCGATTTCACGCGCCTTGTCGATGTCGTTCAGGTCTGCAGCGGTCAGCTCAGGGTTGTACTTGAGGATCGAGTCGAAGACCGACAGGCGCACAAACGGCTCGCCGAAATGGAACACCTTGTCGCCGTACGGCACGTCGGTGCTGCCCAGCACCAGCTGTGCCAGTTCACGGAACAGCTCTTCGGTGAGGTCCATGTTGTCTTCGTAGTCGGCATACGCCTGGTAGAACTCAAGCATGGTGAATTCTGGGTTGTGACGGGTCGACACGCCTTCGTTACGGAAGTTACGGTTGATCTCGAACACTTTTTCGAAGCCGCCCACCACCAGACGCTTGAGGTACAGCTCAGGCGCGATGCGCAGGAACATTTCCATGTCCAGCGCGTTGTGGTGAGTTTCGAAAGGCTTGGCTGCCGCGCCGCCCGGAATGGTTTGCAGCATCGGCGTTTCAACTTCAAGGAAGTCACGCGCCATCAGGAAGCTGCGGATGTGCGCGATCACTTGCGAACGCACACGGAAGGTGTGGCGCACGTCTTCGTTAACGATCAGGTCAACGTAACGCTGGCGATAGCGCTGCTCGGTGTCAGTCAGGCCGTGGTGCTTGTCTGGCAGCGGGCGCAGGGATTTGGTCAGCAGACGCACGTTGGTCATTTCAACGTACAGGTCGCCTTTGCCGGAGCGGGCCAGGGTGCCTTCAGCGGCGATGATGTCGCCCAGGTCCCAGGTTTTCACGGCGGCCAGGGTTTCTTCTGGCAGGGTTTTACGGTTGACGTAGACCTGGATGCGACCAGTCATGTCCTGGATCACCATGAACGCGCCACGGTTAAGCATGATGCGACCCGCAACCTTGACCGGAATAGCTGCTTCAGCCAGCTCTTCCTTAGTCTTGTCGGCGTACTGCTTCTGCAAGTCAGCGCAGTAGTTTTCACGACGAAAATCATTCGGGAAGGCGTTGCCTTTAGCGCGCTCAGCAGCAAGTTTTTCCTTGCGCAGGGCGATCAGGGCGTTTTCTTCCTGTTGCAGGTCTTGGGGGTCGAGTTGTTGGTCGCTCATGTCTTAAAAATTCCATCACAGGTTCGTTGCCCCTGCCCTGCGGCAGGGGTTGGCGGGCCTTTAGCGCGCCTTGAGGCATCGCATTGGCTGCGCACTTACGGTTATTGCGCGACTTACAGCCCTTGTTTCAGGCTGGCTACCAGGTATTCGTCGATATCGCCGTCGAGCACTTTGTCGCAATCGCTGCGCTCGATGTTGGTACGCAAATCCTTGATACGCGAAGCATCGAGTACGTACGAGCGGATCTGGTGGCCCCAGCCGATGTCACTCTTGGTGTCTTCCAGGGCTTGAGACGCCGCGCTGCGCTTCTGCATTTCTTGCTCATAAAGACGGGCCCGCAACATTTTCATGGCGGTGTCTTTGTTCGCATGCTGGGAACGTTCGTTCTGGCAGCTCACCACGGTGTTGGTCGGTACGTGGGTAATCCGCACGGCCGAGTCGGTGGTGTTTACGTGCTGACCACCCGCACCGGAGGAACGATAGGTATCGATCCGCAGGTCAGACGGGTTGATGTCGATTTCGATGTTGTCGTCGATTTCCGGCGAAACGAAAACAGCCGAAAACGAGGTGTGACGACGGTTGCCCGAGTCGTACGGGCTTTTACGCACCAGACGATGGACGCCAATCTCAGTACGCAGCCAGCCAAAGGCGTATTCACCCTTGATATGCACGGTTGCGCCTTTGATCCCGGCGACTTCACCGGCAGACAATTCCATGATGGTGGCATCAAAGCCGCGCTTGTCGGCCCAACGCAGATACATCCGCAACAGGATATTGGCCCAGTCTTGCGCTTCGGTACCGCCGGAGCCTGCCTGAATGTCCAGGTAAGCGTTATTGGCGTCCATCTCACCGCTGAACATGCGCCGGAATTCGAGTTTTTCAAGGGCTTCGCGCAGACGTTCGACTTCAGCGGCGACGTCATCGACAGCGGCCTGGTCTTCTTCTTCAGCGGACATCAACAGCAGGTCTTTGGCATCGGCCAGACCTGAGTGCATCTCATCCAGGGTTTCGACGATCTGCGCCAGCTGGGCGCGTTCGCGGCCTAGCTCCTGGGCGTACGTCGGGTTGTTCCAGACACTAGGATCTTCAAGCTCGCGATTGACTTCGATCAGACGCTCATGCTTTTGATCGTAGTCAAAGATACCCCCGAATAGTTTCGGAGCGCTCTGACAGGTCCTTGATGCTGTTAAGGATCGGGTTGATTTCCATGGCTGGCGGCACTCGTAGGCGATTTTTACAAAGCCGGGGAGTATACCGCAAACATGGGCTGGCAGCAGCCCGCCTGGCGGGGGCAGTTCACTTTGTAGGAGCTGCCGAAGGCTGCGATCTTTTGCCTTTAAATATCAAAAGATCGCGAGGCAAGCTCGCTCCTACAGAGTTTTGGGATGGCTTTTTGACGCATTCCGTCAGCAATTTCCTCTTCCCAATGCAGGGCACTTCCTAGAAGATTGCCCCCGCTCGTGAGTCGCTTGCACCACTGTAAAACCGGGGTTTAGTCTGCGCCCTTCGTTGAACTTTCAACGGACGGATGTGGAAGTCCGGTATCACGAGCGCATTTATCGCAAGAGATCACCAGGCCACTTTTAGGTGCCTGATGTTATGGCGGTTGTGCGCAGGACACCTTCGGGTGTGCCGGGGTCGTGAAACCGGTCTTCCACACCTGCGTACGGCTGCCACCTATCCATGTGGAAGTGGATGTGACAGCTTCGGAATCACTCACGGAGTTAATTCATGAAAAAGATTCACTCAGATAGAACAAGCACTACAACCTTCGAAACCGCCCAATACCGCATACTCACAGCCCTTAAAAGCCCAGCCCCCGACATCCATTCGACCCTGCCCAACACGTCTCAACGCGCCTTCGGCCCTATCGACTCGACCTTGCAACCCATGTTTACCCTGCGTGCCGGCATCAGTGCGCAAGATGCGCTGGCGCATGTGTCGCTGTTGCTGTTATGCGCCGAGCAGACGAGTGATGAAATTACAGAGTTGGGCAGCGGCGTTGAACGCGGGTTGATCTGGTCGATGGTGCACTCGGTCGAAATGGCCCGTGCGGTGGTGGATTCATTGCTGGACAACGCTGAGTAACACCCCCCTCATGTAAGCAAAGCCACTCTGTAGGAGCGAGCTTGCCTCGCGATCTTTTGCCTTTAAAGATCAAAAGTTCGCGAGACAAGATGGGATGCGTTACTCGATCCCGACCTGGTTACGTCCGTTGTGTTTGGCCAGGTACAGGCCTTTGTCCGCCGCGGAGATCAATTGGCGTGAGCTGCCGTTTTGTTGCGGGGTGAGGGTCGCCAGGCCAATGCTGATGGTCAGGCTGCGGCCTTCGCTGGGCTGGATGTGCGGGATTTTCAGGGCTTCTACGGCCTGGCGCAGTTTCTCTGCCACCAGTCGTGCTCCGCCCTGGGAGGTGTTGGGCAAGACGATGGCAAATTCTTCACCGCCGTAACGCGCCGGCAGGTCAGACGGGCGACTGCTGGCATCGCGAATGGTCGCGGCCACTTTGCGCAACGCTTCGTCGCCGTCCAGATGGCCGAAGGTGTCGTTGAAGGACTTGAAGTAGTCAACGTCGATCATCAACAACGACAGCTGGGTCTGCTCACGCAAGGCGCGGCGCCACTCCAGTTCGAGGTATTCGTCAAAGTGGCGACGGTTCGACAGCCCGGTCAGGCCGTCCGAGTTCATCAACCGTTGCAGCACCAAGTTGGTGTCGAGCAGTTGCTGCTGGCTCACACGCAGCGCACGGTAGGCCGCGTCACGCTGCAACAGGGTCATGTAGGAGCGCGAGTGATAGCGAATGCGCGCCACCAGCTCGATGTTATCGGGCAGTTTGACCAGGTAATCATTGGCCCCCGCCGAAAACGCTGCGCTTTTGATCAGCGGGTCTTCTTTGGTGGACAGCACGATGATCGGAATATTCTGGGTCGCCGGGTGATTGCGGTATTCACGCACCAGGGTCAGACCGTCCAGCCCCGGCATGACCAGGTCCTGCAAAATTACAGTCGGTTTGATGCGGATGGCTTGCGCAATCGCCTGATGCGGGTCTGCACAGAAGTGGAAATCAATGTTCTGCTCTAGCGCCAATCCCCGGCGCACGGCTTCGCCGATCATCGCCTGATCGTCTACCAGCAGCACCATGGCGGCGTTTTAGTCTGTTTTAACGTCGTCCAACTGTAAATCGCTCATGCGCGTTCACCTGAATTACTGCCTTCAAGCCAGTCCTGCGGGATTTTGTCGATCATTTGGCAAATATCTCCAGCAAACGTGGCGCAATCTTGTCCAAAGGACGGATCTCAACCGCGGCATCAATGGCCGCAGCTGCTTTAGGCATGCCGTACACCGAACTGCTGTGTTGGTCTTGCGCAATGGTGAGGAAGCCTTGTTGGCGCATGAGTTTAAGCCCCTGAGCCCCATCGCGTCCCATGCCGGTTAATAACACCCCCACGGCATCTCCCTTCCAGTACCTTGCAACACTTTCAAAAAACACATCAATCGAGGGGCGGTAGATCTCGTTTACCGGCTCCGCCGTGTAGGCCAAGGTACCGTTTTTCAACAACCGTATGTGGTGGTTAGTGCCCGCCAGCAATACCGTCCCCGGCTGTGGCACTTCGCCTTCCCGGGCCAAACGTACGTCCAGTCCGCACGAGCCGCTCAACCACTGCGCCATGCCCGCCGCAAACACTTGGTCTACGTGTTGCACCAGAACGATAGGCACCTGGAAATCTCGCGGCAGCCCCTTGAGCAAACTTTCCAGCGCCGCCGGGCCGCCCGCAGACGAGCCAATCACCACCAGCCCGCCCTGCAAGCCCAATGCGCGCGGCTGTGCCGACACGGGGCGTACCCGCTTGTCACTCTGCCCCATCAACCAGCCCACGTTGAGGATCTTGCGCAATAACGGCGCTGCCGCTTCTTTGGCATTGCCTGCGCCCAACGCGGGCGTGTCCACCACATCCAGCGCGCCAAAGCCCATGGCCTCGAACACGCGGTGTACGTTCTGCTCCCGGTCAACGGTCACAATCACGATGGCACAGGGCGTTTCAGCCATGATCCGTCGCGTCGCCTGCACCCCGTCCATGACCGGCATGATCAGGTCCATCAAAATCAGGTCCGGGGTGAACTCAGCACACTTTTGTACCGCCTCGGCACCATTGTGAGCGACCCAAACCACTTCATGGCTCGGCTCAAAGGCCAGCGCCCGACGCAGCGCTTCAACCGCCAAAGGCATGTCGTTGACGATGGCGATTTTCATGTTTGGGCTCCCCCGATGAGTTCAACCACGGCATCAAGCAAGGCGTCGTCATGGAAGCTGGCTTTGGCTAGATAATAGTCGGCTCCTGCATCCAGGCCACGTCGACGGTCTTCTTCGCGGTCTTTGTAGGACACGACCATCACCGGCATGGACTGCAGGCGGTTGTCGCGGCGCAACAAGGTGACCAGCTCTATGCCATCCATGCGCGGCATGTCGATGTCGGTAATCAACAGGTCGAAATGCTCGGCACGCAGGGCGTTCCAGCCGTCCATGCCGTCAACCGCAACGGCCACTTCGTAACCCCGATTGATCAGCAATTTGCGCTGCAATTCACGTACGGTCAGCGAGTCGTCTACCACCAGAATGCGTTTGCGGGTCAATTCTGCGGTGTGCCGATTGCGCCGATCAATACGCTCCAGACGCCCGGTGTTGAGCAACTTATCGACCGAACGCAGCATATCTTCAACATCGACAATCAGCACCGGCGAACCATCGTCCAGCAGCGCACCGGCCGAGATGTCCTGCACCTTGCCCAAACGCGGATCGAGCGGTAAAACCACCAGCGTGCGCTCACCGATAAACCGCTCGACGGCCACGCCATACACGGCGTCGCGCTCACGAATGACCACCACTTTGAGGGTTTCGTCATCGCTTTGGCTGGGCGGGCGCTGGAGCAACTGGCTGGCGGCCACCAGGCCGACGTGCCGGCCTTCGTGCCAAAAGTGCTGACGCCCCTCGACTTGCACGATGTCATCCGGCAACAGGTCGCGCATGCGCTCGATGTGCGCCAGCGGGAAGGCGTAGGCCTCGTCGGCCACTTCAACCACCAGGCTGCGCACCACCGACAAGGTTAGCGGCACCTCCAGCAGGAACCGGCTGCCCTGCCCTGCGGTTTGCTCCAGCACGATGGCGCCGCGCAACAGGCGCACCATGTGTTGCACCGCATCCAGCCCGACGCCGCGCCCGGAGACTTCAGTCACCGTATCTCGCAGGCTGAACCCCGGCAGAAAGAGGAAGGTCAGGAGTTCTTCTTCGCTCAGTTGCGCCACCGTCTCGGCGGTGGATAACTGGCGCTCGACGATGCTGCGACGCAAGCGTTCGAGATCGACACCGGCGCCATCGTCGCTCAGTTCGACGGCCAGCAACCCGGCCTGATGCGACACCCGCAAACGGATCGTGCCTTCGGGCTGTTTGCCCGCCAACAAGCGTTGTTCGGGCGATTCAACCCCGTGGTCGACGGCGTTGCGCAGCAAGTGGGTGAGCGGCGCTTCGAGTTTTTCGAGAACATCGCGGTCAACCTGGGTTTTCTCGCCTTCGATTTCCAGGCGTATCTGCTTGCCCAACGCCCGGCCCAGATCACGGACCATGCGTTCCTGGCCCACCAGCACATCGGCGAACGGGCGCATGCGACAGGCCAGCGCGGTGTCATAGAGCAATTGCGCGCGCTGGCTGGTCTGCCAGCCGAATTCGTCGAGTTCGGCTGTCTGCTCGCTGAGCAAATGCTGCGACTCGGAGAGCACGCGCCGGGCCTCGTTCAGAGCCTCTTCAACCTCGTGCGTCAGGCCCACCACTTTGAGCTGCTCGTTAAGGGTGTCCAGCGCCCGCAGGCTGGTGCTCTGCATGCGTTT
Organism: Pseudomonas helleri; assembly: GCF_045830615.1. Classification (NCBI taxonomy): domain Bacteria; kingdom Pseudomonadati; phylum Pseudomonadota; class Gammaproteobacteria; order Pseudomonadales; family Pseudomonadaceae; genus Pseudomonas; species Pseudomonas helleri. The sequence goes on from NZ_CP174501.1 coordinate 4,387,742, forward strand.
AAGCCGATGCAGCGCCATCAGATACGGCTTGAGACGCTGGGTTTCGACCAGCGATTTACTCGACAGGTCGAGCAAGCTGTTGAGGCGCTCGGCGGTAACACGCAACACTCGTTCGCCGCTTTCTGTCAGGCGCTGAGGCCGACGCGCAGGTTCGGGAACCGGCTCGGCGGCCACTGGGGCCACCGGCTCTGGGTGAAGCAGCGGCTCGGGCAAAGGCTCGGGGGCCAGCAACAATTGCGAGACGTCGAACTCTACAGGCGCGGCCCGTGGCGCCACCCGCCCGGAAGGATCCAGCAGTTCGTTGAGGTGCGCGACATACGCGTCGATATCGGCCGGGCCGACGTTGTCGCTGCCCGGCGTGGCGATGCGCATCAACAAGTCAGTGCCCTGCAACAAAGCATCAATGTGCTCGGGATGCAGGCGCAAGCGGCCTTCTTGCGCGCTGACCAGGCAGTCTTCCATCACGTGGGCCACGCTGACGCCCGCATCCACGCCGACAATCCGCGCTGCGCCCTTGAGCGAGTGGGCGGCGCGCATGCAGGCTTCCAGCTGGTCAGCCTGGGTCGGGTTGCGCTCAAGCGCCAGCAGCCCCTCATTCAGCACCTGCGTCTGGGCCTCAGCCTCCAGGCTGAACAGTTCAAGCAGCGACGCGTCGCGCATTTGCTCGGGGGTCATGTCAGGCTCCGGGTAATTGCGCCAAGCAGTTGTTCTTCATCCAGCCAGCGCAGGCTGCGGTTTTTCCACGCCAGCACACCCCGGGTGTATTTCGCGCTGGCATGCTCGCCCGACAGCGAGGCGGCGTTCAAAGCGCGTTCTTCAATGTTGTGGACACCGTCGACTTCATCCACCGGCAACACCACCGGGCCGCCATGGGCGGCCACGATCAGCATGCGCGGCATCACCCGCTGCGAAGGGGTAATGGTCACCGTAGGGTCCAGCCCCAGCAGGTCAACCAGCGACAAACACGGCACCAGCGCACCGCGCACGTTGGCCACCCCTTGCAGGGCCCGCGAACGCTGGTGCGGCAACGAGTGAATGGCTTGCATGCGCGCCACTTCGTCGAGGCACACCGTGTTCAGGCCCAGCCATTCACCGCCCAGACGGAACACCACCAGCGAACGTGTGGCAACTTTTTGCTCAGCCATTGGCTGGGCGTTGTGCTCCTCAGGCTCTTGCTCAAACGAGTAGCGATCCAGCAAGCGCGTGGCGGCAGCGGAATACACCGCGCAATTGCGGCAATGGATATGCTCCGGCAACTTCGGGCAAGACTTGTCGCCGAAGATGCCGATGCGGTTCCAGCAGTCATCAATGGTCTGGGCTTCGTCATGAATCAAGCCTTGGGCGAATAAACCTCTCATTGTTTGCGCTCACTGTGAACCGAACGTTCATGACGGGCAGCGCGCTCCTGCAAGCGCTGGGCGCCTGCTGCGTCACCTTGGGCAGCCAAGAGAGCGGCCAAGTGCGCCAGCGCTTCTGAATGCTGGGGGTCCAGGTACAGCGCCTTGCGATAGAAACTCTGCGCCTGCGCCGCTTGATCTTCAACATCGCTGAGCAGGCCCAGCCAGTAGAACACCTGAGCGTGCGGGCCATGCTGTTGCAAAAATTGCTCGCAAGCCTGGCGGGCGTCACTGCTTTTGCCTTCGTTGGCCAACGCGGCAATGTGCGCCAGCAAGGCCGCACCCGTGCACGCGGCGGGGGTTGGCGCGACAGGTATTGGCGCACGAGGTGCAAAGGGCCGTGGGGCAGACACCGGCGGCATCGGCCGCGGTGCGGGTTTGGGCAGCGGTCTGGGCTCGGCCAGCACTGGCCGCGCAACAGGCACCGGCTCATGGCTGTGACAGAAGGCAAACGACTGCGGTGCACCGATCGAACGCATGCCCAGGCGGCCCAGCAGGCTGCCCTCGGCCGGGCCGATAAACAGTGCGCCGTCGTCACGGGTCAAGCGCTTGAGGATATCCAGCGCCTGATGCTGAGTCTTGAGGTCGAAATAGATCAGCAGGTTGCGACAGAACACAAAGTCATAAGGCAGGTGATGGCTGAGCAGCGTCGGATCGAGCAAGTTGCCAACATGAAAAGTGACCTGCTCGTGCACCCGCTCCGCCAACTGATAGCTGTCATTGACCGGGGTGAAATAGCGCTCACGAAAATCAATTTGCTGGCCGCGAAATGAGTTTTTGCCATACAGCGCCGACTGCGCCCGCGCCACCGACAACGGGCTGACGTCCAGGGCTTCGACCTTGAACTGATGCCCGACCAGACCGGCATCAAACAGGGCCATGGCAATCGAATACGGCTCTTCGCCGGTGGAGCACGGCAAGCTCAGAATGCGCAGGGTATGCAGGCCGCTGGTGTCGGCCAAACGCTGGCGGGCCAGACGGCCCAATGTGGCAAACGACTCGGGGTACCGAAAAAACCAGGTCTCGGGCACGATCACCGATTCGATCAACGCCTGCTGCTCATCGTGTGAACACGTCAGGCGCTGCCAGTAGTGATCGTTGTCGGGCATGTTCAACGCCAGGCAACGCTGGCGTACCGCACGCTCGATAATCGCCAGGCCCACGGACGCTACGTCCAGGCCTATGCGTTGCTTCAAAAAATCGTAAAAGCGCTGGTCGTCACTCATGCGAGCCCCTCTGCGCTGGCGTCATCCAGGCTTGGAGGGAACAACAGCGCGCACACCGCCGGGCTCAACAGGTCGTCGACATGGATCCACTGCAGCAACCCTTGGGCATCCTCACGAACCGGCCCCAGGTACGGCGCGGCGCGGTTATCCAGGCCGTAGGGCTGAAAATCTGCCGGGTCGCAGCGCAAGGTCGCGTTGGCCTGCTCCAGCATCAGCCCCAGCAGTTTGCCGCGAAAATTGACCAGCACCAGCCGCGTGCTGGTGCGGGCCACGGCTTCATGGCCAAAGGTCATGGCGCTGATGTCGATGACCGGGACCATCTGCCCACGGTGCGCAAACACGCCCGCCACCCACGCCGGGGCGTGAGCAATCGGTTTGAGCGGTAAACGCGCCAGCACCTCGACCACATCGGTCGCCGACAAGGCATAACGCTCATCCCCGATGTAGAACACCAGAAACAGGCGCTGACTCGGCACCACGGCGGCCGCACGCTTGGTTAAAAGTTCGCTCATCAGACTTTAAAACGCGAAACGCCACTGCGCAGCCCAACGGCAACCTGACTGAGTTCGTCGATCGCGAAGCTGGCCTGACGCAAGGACTCTACGGTCTGACTGCTGGCATCCCCCAACTGCACCAGTGCCAGGTTAATTTGCTCGGCGCCGGTGGCTTGCGCCTGCATGCCTTCGTTGACCATCAACACGCGCGGCGCCAAGGCCTGAACCTGATGAATGATTTGCGACAGTTGCTCACCGACTTGCGTCACCTCGGCCATGCCACGGCGCACTTCTTCAGAGAACTTGTCCATGCCCATCACACCCGCCGACACGGCGGACTGGATCTCACGCACCATTTGTTCAATGTCATAGGTGGCGACAGCCGTCTGGTCAGCCAGGCGACGTACTTCGGTGGCAACCACGGCGAAACCACGACCATATTCACCGGCTTTCTCGGCTTCGATGGCGGCATTGAGCGACAGCAGGTTGGTCTGGTCGGCAACCTTGACGATGGTGACGACCACTTGGTTAATGTTGCCGGCTTTTTCATTGAGGATCGCCAGCTTGGCGTTAACCAGATCGGCAGCGCCCATCACCGAGTGCATGGTTTCTTCCATGCGCGCCAGGCCTTGCTGCCCGGAACCGGCCAGGATCGAAGCCTGATCGGCAGCCGAAGTCACTTCGGTCATGGTGCGCACCAGGTCACGGGAAGTGGCGGCAATTTCGCGGGAGGTCGCGCCGATTTCCGTGGTGGTGGCTGCAGTTTCGGTTGCCGTGGCTTGTTGCTGTTTGGACGTGGCGGCGATCTCGGTCACCGAGGTGGTGACCTGGACCGAGGACCGCTGGGCTTGAGACACCAGCGCGGTAAGCTCGGTCATCATGTCGTTGAAGCCGGTTTCGACGGCACCGAACTCGTCTTTGCGGTCCAGGTTCAAGCGTGAGCTCAAGTCACCGGAACGCATGGTTTCAAGGATCGAAACGATGCGCTGCATCGGCGACATGATCGCCCGCAACAACAGGTAGCCGCACAGCCCGGCAGCCAGCACAGCCACGATCAGCGAGATCACCATGCTGATTTTTGCCGTCGTCACTGCATTGGCAATGGTTTCGGTGGCGTGGTTGGCCTGGGTACGGTTGGTGTCAATGATGGTGTTGAGTTGCTTGCGCCCCGCGGCCCATAGCGGGGCCAGTTGCTCGTTGAGCATGGCGTCGGCTTGCTCGGTTTTTTTGTCTTCGTAAAACTGCAGAACGCCAGACAACGCCTTGGTGTACTCACCGTGGATGCGCTCGAACTCATCAAACTCGGCGCGGTCCTGGTCATCAAAAATGGTGGTGCGGTAGTTGTCCAGCTCTTGGTTCATGCGGTCTTCGTAGCTGGCATACAGCTTACGGTCTTCGCTGGTCAAATCACGCTGGGTGGCCGAGCCGACCAGTTGCAGGGTCAGGACATAGCTGTCGACCCAGGCACTGCGCACCATCGAACTGTAATAGACCCCGGGAATCGAATCGGTGCGAACAGTCTCTTCGCTCGACTCAATCGACAGCAGGCGCGAGTAAGACGCGACAACCATCAGCAACATGATGGCGATGATCACCGCAAAGCTCGCCAAAATGCGTTGGCGTAACGTCCAGTTCTTCACAGTCTATCCTCGGGGCCATTCAAATGATGGAGGAGTATAGCCGAGGGCCAGCAAGGATTCTCACGGACGTTGAGACTGTTCTCACAGCAATTAGTAAAAAAACCTACAACACAGCTAACAGTGTAGGAGCGAGCTTGCCTCGCGATCTTTTCGACGTTTAAAAGATCGCGAGGCAAGCTCGCTCCTACAAGGGCAGTTAAACCTGAGCCTGTTTAACCTGCGCTTCCAGCTCAGCTTTTAGCCCCGGATCAAGCTTGAGATGCTTGGCCAGTGCATCCAGATAAGTCCGTTCACCGAACGCCTCTTCATCCACCAATATCAAGCTGGCAATGTACATTTCTGCGCCGATTTCCGGGGTGGTGGCCGCGCTGGCGACTTCGGCCGGGTCCAGCGGTTTTTTCAGTTCAAGTTGCAGCCATTGCTGCAGTTGCGGGTCGTGCTTGAGCTTGCTCAACTCGCCCTCGATCATCTCCTGCTCGCGATCGTCAATGTGACCATCCGCCTTGGCTGCCGCGACCAGAGCTTTGAGAATCGCCTGACTGTGTTCCTCAACCTGCACCGGCTCGACACGATCAATGGTTTGCGGCGGGTGTTCGGGGGCAGTGCCCTGGCTGGCCTGCCAGTTGCCGTAGGCTTTGTAGGCCAGTACGCCCAAGGCCGCCAACCCCCCATAGGTCAAGGCCTGGCCGCCGAACTTGCGGCCGCGCTTACTACCCATTAACAGGCCCAGGACACTGGCCGCCATCGCCCCACCTCCTGCCCCCGAGAGCAGGCCGCCGAGCCCGCCCGCACCCAGCACATTGCCCAATCCCCCTTTATTGGCACTGGCGCCAGAAGCGTTGTTTGACGCACCGGTCTTTTTCTCCAGCAATTCCTGGCCAGACTTCAGCAGTTGATCGAGCAATCCACGGGTGTTCATTAGCAACCTCCTCGTAACGGGTTCAGGTGACAGGTCGGGTTTCAGTCGCGCAGGTCCGATTCATGAATCGGCTGATCGCGATGGGTCGCACGCTGGTACTGCGCAGGCCAGATCGCTTTTCTGCCGCCCAGATCATCATCGGCATGCAGCGGCCAGTACGGGTCACGCAAGAGTTCACGGGCCAGCAGAATCAAGTCCGCCTGACCGGTGCGCAAAATATGTTCGGCCTGCGCGGGTTCGGTGATCATCCCCACCGTGCCCGTAGCGATAGCCGCCTCTTTGCGCACTCGCTCGGCGAATCGGGTCTGGTAACCCGGCCCCACCGGAATTTCTGCCGACGCCGCCGTACCACCCGACGACACGTCAATCAGATCAACCCCCAGCGCTTTCAGGCGCCGCGCCAGTTCAACCGTTTCGTCAGGGTTCCAGCCATCTTCGACCCAATCGGTGGCCGAGACGCGGACAAAGACCGGCAGTTCTTTAGGCCACACTTCGCGCACCGCTTCGGTCACTTGCAGCACCAGGCGGATGCGATTCTCGAATGAACCGCCGTACTCGTCGAGGCGCTGGTTGCTCAGCGGCGACAAAAATTGATGCAGCAAGTAACCGTGGGCAGCGTGAACCTCCACTACCGAGAAACCGGCTTCGAGCGATCGTTTGGCGGCATCGATAAAGGCTTGAACAACGCCCTGGATCTGTTCTGTATCCAGTTGTTTGGGCGCCGTGTGATTGGGGTCAAAGGCAATGGGTGATGGCCCGACCGGCACCCAGCCGCCCTCGTCCACTTTGACGCTGCCATGCTTGCCCAGCCAAGGGCGATGCGTGCTGGCCTTGCGCCCGGCATGCGCCAGCTGAATCCCCGCCACGGCGCCCTGGGCGCGGATAAAGCGGGTGATGCGTTGCAGCGGCTCGATGTGTTCGTCGCTCCACAGCCCAAGGTCTTGAGCGGTGATCCGGCCATCGGGGGTCACCGCGGTGGCCTCGGTAAAAATCAGACCGGCACCGCCAACGGCCCGGCTGCCCAAGTGAACTAAATGCCAGTCATTGGCCAGCCCATCAACGCTGGAGTATTGGCACATTGGCGAGACCGCAATGCGGTTATTCAAGGTCAGTTGGCGCAGGGTGTAGGGTTCGAGCAGCAGACTCATGGGTCACCTCTCATTCCAGTGGGTAGGCTCCAGGCACTCCTTAGAGACTAGTCGACAACACTGGATGAGGTGGGGTTCAAATGAGCGTGCATCACCGTAGGCGCTGCCGCCCCGTCTTCGACGCCGCGCTGTCGCGCTGCAAACAGGACAGCGATTATCTTCAGCTTCCCCCAATCGGTTCCCTCTGCCTCCGGGAGAGGGCTAGGGTGAGGGGAGCTCTTAGATCTAGATCAAAAGCAAAAGATCGCAGCCTGCGGCAGCTCCTACAGCGTTATTGGTCAGCCAAAAGGGGGCAGGCGTTAGCGCGGTTCGATGTGGGCGATCATCAGTTGCACGGTTTCGTTTCCGCGAAACTCGTTGAGGTCGAGTTTGTAGGCCAGTTCGACCCAGCGAATGGTCGGGTTGGGCCACACTTCGCGGTCTACACCAAAGGCAATGCCGTCCAGTTTGACGCTGCCGCACTCGGTCTTGAGCACGACTTTCAAGTGCCGCTCGCCAACAATACGCTGCTCGACCAACTGAAACACTCCGTGAAACAGCGGCTCAGGGAAGTGCTGCCCCCACGGCCCGGCATGGCGCAACGCGCGCGCCAGTTCAAGGTGGAATTCTTCAATCGCCAAACTGCCGTCAGACAACAGCCGACCGGTCAGGTCTTCCTCACGCAGTTGACGTCGGACTTCTTCGTCAAATGCTTGAGCAAACAGTGGGAAGTTGGCTTCAGGCAATGTCAGACCCGCTGCCATGGCGTGACCGCCGTATTTGCTGATCAACTCCGGGTGCTGCGCCGCGACCACGCTGAGCGCATCACGAATATGAAAGCCCGGTACCGAACGCCCCGAGCCCTTGAGCATGCCGTCTCCGGCATCGGCAAAGGCAAAGGTCGGGCGGAAATAGCGCTCTTTGAGGCGCGAGGCCAGAATCCCGATCACCCCTTGGTGCCACTCCGGGTCGAACAGGCACAAGCCAAACGGCATGCTGTCCAGCGTCAATTCCTTAAGCTGGGCCAGCGCTTCACGCTGCATACCTTGCTCAATGGACTTGCGGTCCTGGTTCATTTCGTCGAGCTGGGCGGCCATGTCCCGCGCCGCGTTGGGGTCGTCGGTGAGCAGGCACTCAATGCCCAGGCTCATGTCGTCCAGCCGCCCGGCCGCGTTCAGCCGTGGCCCGAGAATAAAGCCCAGGTCGGTAGAGGTAATCTTCGAATGATCGCGCTTGGCCACTTCGAGGATCGCCTTGAGCCCTGGCCGCGCCCGCCCGGCACGGATTCGCTCAAGCCCCTGATGCACCAGAATGCGGTTGTTGGCGTCCAGCGGCACCACGTCGGCCACGCTGCCCAATGCCACCAAATCGAGCAATTCGGCGATGTTGGGCGCTTTGACCGTTTGATACCAACCCAAGCTGTTCAAGCGTGCACGCAAGGCAATCAGGACGTAGAAGATCACCCCTACCCCGGCCAGCGCCTTGCTGGGGAACTCGCAACCCGGCTGGTTAGGGTTGACGATGGCATCGGCCGCCGGCAGTTCGTTGCCCGGCAAGTGGTGGTCGGTGACCAGAACGCTCAGCCCGGCTTTTTTCGCCGCGGCCACGCCTTCGACGCTGGAGATCCCGTTGTCCACGGTGATCAGCAATTGCGGCGAACGGGTCAATGCCACTTCAACGATTTCGGGGGTCAGACCGTAGCCGTACTCAAACCGGTTGGGCACCAGGTAGTCGACATGGGCGGCGCCCAGCAGGCGCAAACCGAGCATGCCCACGGTGCTGGCGGTGGCACCGTCGGCGTCAAAGTCACCGACGATCAAGATGCGCTGGCGCTGTTCAAGCGCCACTACCAGCAAGTCCACCGCAGCATCGATGCCCTTGAGCTGCTGGTACGGGATCAACCGCGCCAGGCTCTTGTCCAGTTCAGCTTGTGATTGCACACCCCGCGCAGCGTACAAACGCGTAAGCAGGGTCGGCATTTCGCCCAAAAAAGGCAGGGTTTCGGGCAGTGGACGGGGTTCGATGCGCATAACCGGGGGGACGTTCTCTTAAAGTGTTGAACCGAGTGAATTAACCGCGTTCGCCTTGCAGCCACTGCAACTGAACTTCGTGCTGGCCACGGTCGTCGGTCACGAACACGGTGCCTTCACTGATCATCACGTCCCACTTGATAACGCGTGGCATGTCTTTGGCCAGCACTTCCAGAATCTCTTGCGGAACGGCAGCGATGTTGACGTTTTTCAGGTTTTTGATCGCTGGGATGACCTTGCCTTCCCAGACGCGCAAGCTGCCATAGGCCAGCAAACTGGTGCGCTCGGTGCGGCGCGAGCACCAGGTCAGACGGTCGGCATCGGGCTGGCCGACTTCGATCCAGTGCAGAACACGGTCATCCAGGCTTTTTTCCCACAGCGCTGGCTCGTCTACATCTGAAAGGCCTCGGCCAAACGACAGATGCTCGTTGTACCAAAGGGCGTAAGCCAGAAGGCGCACAGCCATGCGCTCTTCGGTTTCCGAAGGGTGGCGGGCGATGGTCTGCTTGACGGTTTCATAGACCCCACGATCGAGATCGGTGAGGTTGAGTTCGAACTTGTAGGTCGTGGACGGCTGGGCCATGAACGGGCTTCTTGATACGGAGAAAGACGGCAAGTCTAACCGATCCGCCCATGCTCTGTGGGCCGTATGCAAAACGCGCGGGCTGTGAGGGGATCTGTGCAGGTTTGAAGAAAACGGGATGCTGCGCCCCCCTTCGCAGCCTGCGGCAGCGACTACGGCTCTATTTGTGTTAAAACGCTGTTCTCGCTCGCTCTGCATAAGGACTCCGCATGTCGCTCGCCACCAAACCCCTTTCGGGCCTCAAGGTTATCGAACTGGGCACCCTGATCGCCGGTCCTTTTGCCTCGCGAATTTGTGCCGAATTTGGCGCCGATGTGATCAAGGTGGAATCACCCGATGGCGGCGATCCCCTGCGTAAATGGCGCAAGCTGTATGAAGGTACGTCGCTGTGGTGGTTCGTCCAGGCGCGCAACAAAAAATCCCTGACGCTGAACCTCAAGCACCCCGATGGCCTGAACATCCTCAAGGAGCTGTTGGCCGAGGCCGACATCCTGATCGAGAACTTCCGCCCCGGTGTCCTGGAAAAACTGGGTTTGGGCTGGGACGTGCTGCACGCCTTGAACCCCAAACTGGTGATGGTGCGTTTGTCGGGCTTTGGCCAGACCGGGCCGATGAAAGACCAGCCCGGTTTTGGCGCGGTGGGTGAGTCCATGGGCGGGTTGCGCTACATCACCGGTTTTGAAGATCGCCCGCCCGTGCGCACCGGCATTTCGATTGGCGACTCGATTGCCGCGCTGTGGGGCGTCATTGGCGCCTTGATGGCATTGCGTCATCGCGAAGTGAATGGCGGCCTGGGCCAAGTGGTGGATGTGGCGCTATACGAAGCCATTTTCGCCATGATGGAAAGCATGGTGCCGGAGTTCGATGTGTTCGGCTTTATTCGCGAGCGCACCGGCAATATCATGCCGGGCATCACGCCCTCCTCGATTCATACCAGCCAGGACGGCAAGCACGTACAGATTGGCGCCAATGGCGACGCCATTTTCAAACGCTTCATGCTGATTATTGGCCGCGAAGACCTGGCGAACGATCCGCAACTGGCCAGCAACGATGGCCGGGATGCCCGCCGTGACGAGCTGTACGGCGTGATTGACCGCTGGGTTGCCTCGCTACCGCTGCAAATCGTGCTTGATCACCTGAACACGGCAGAAGTCCCCGCCAGCCGCATTTTCTCGGCCGAAGACATGTTCACCGACCCACAATTTTTAGCCCGCGAAATGTTCTTGCAAGCCAAACTTCCTGACGGCAAAGCGTTCAAAATGCCAGGCATCGTGCCTCGGCTTTCAGACACGCCGGGGTCAGCCGAGTGGGTAGGACCGGAGCTGGGCGCTCATAATCAGGAGGTCTTGGCTGATTTGGGCTACGACGCCAGCGCCATCGTTAAATTGAAACAGGCAGGCGCGATTTAACCGTTTAGCCGTTTTAAGGACCGCCAAGGAGACAGGCCCAATGACCAAGCGCTGGAAATGGCGAGGCATCTGCGCGGGGTTGATAACCTCAGCGATGTTTTTTTGCACGCCCGGTGCGCTGGCGGCCGAAAAACTCATTTGGCTGGTGCGCGACCTGCCACCGATGGCAGTGCACGATGGGCCGAACAAGGATCAAGGCATCATCGATCGCTTGCTGCCGGTGCTGATCGCCAACATGCCGCAGTATGAGCATGTCATCCAGCGGGTCAATCGGGCCCGTTCCCTGCAAATGCTAGAAGGGCAAGAGCTGGCCTGCGATCCAATGCTGGTGTGGAATCAGAGCCGTGCCCAGCACATTGTTTATTCAAGCCCGATCTTCGGTTTACGCAGTAACGGGCTGGCCATTCGCCGTACGGATGAACAACTGATCGCGCCGTTTGTGCATGACCAGGCCGTCGACTTGCCTGCCCTGCTGAGCGCTCAGTCCGTCAAGCTCGGTCTGGTGGCCAAACGCAGTTACGGGGTCTGGATTGACGATCAATTGTCAAAAAGCCCGACGGACCCACTTTTTATCCATTACGGCAACGATGCGATAGGCAGCCTGTTGCAAATGCAACACGCCGGACGCCTGCCGACGCTGCTGGGCTATTGGCCAGAGATTCAGTCAAAAGCCAAACAATATGGCCTCTCATCCAAGGCGCTGGCTTTTTACCCGATCCAGGGTGCCCCGGCCTACCAAACCATCTACGCAGGGTGCACAAAAACTCCGCAAGGGCAAAAAGCAATTGCCGACATCAATACGGTGCTGGGACATCTGCCCCGGGATTCAATTGCGTCTGCGCAGACCTTTTGGATACAGGCCGACCAAGCCGATGATGGCCGTGCCTCTGCCCCGCTCCCGGTGCAAGAACCGACGGTGCCCTGACAAAAAAAGCACAAAAAAAACCCCGAGCAGTGGGGAGACAACTCGGGGTTTAACAAGGTCATGATGACCTGCTCAGCAAGCTACAAGTCTCGGAGCAAAAGACTTGATCTTGCTGATGAAAAATCTGACACAGCTAACACTGCAAAGGTTCCCGATACGCGGGATCAATTTTCACTTCATGCGCCAGCCCGTGCGCCATAAGCATCCAGCAAGCGTCCGAGGCCGTTAACGGTCACGGGTTTGGGCAAATACCCCAACACCTCCAAACCTTCCTCGCGGGCCGTACGTACTGCGCTTTCAACTACGTGTGGCGCGGCGCAACTGAGAATAATCAGCGCCTGGGCTTCGCGCTTGGTCGCCAACTCACGAATCAACTCAATCCCGGACAACCCTTCCAGATGCAAATCACAAATAGCCAGGTCAATGCCCTCGCATTTGGCCAATGAGCAACGGGCAGACTCGACACTCTCGGCAGCCAGCACGTCAAAAATGCGAAAGGCGTTCAACATTTGGTGTAGCACCATCAGTTGAAATGGATTGTCTTCAAGAATCAGAACTTTCATTGAGCGCATAAAGGGCCTTGGAAGAGTTCGCGCACTATTGGCAAGGGGACCGACTTTAGTGCGATTGCCTAAGAATCGACATAAGACAAATCCTAAATCGATGTAGGCCAATTCATAAAAACAAAACTAATTGATGCCGCCTTAAACCCTGATACCTGTCCATCAAGGGCATGAGAGTGTGCTAACCGCGAGTGATTGACCAGCGATGCAACCTGGATCAAAAACACCGCTAGACAAGATCGTATCTGCGCTGGCTAACCGTTCACCCCCATTATTGGCGTCTTGGACAGGTCAAACCAGCCTCCCACCACCCCTTCCAAATGACCTGAGCCCGAGTAAAAAGGCACAACCCAGCAACACACCTCACCACCGGCCGTTTTGAAGGCCTGGCTGCGCTTTTGATAAAAAGGCTTGCGGTTACGAAGCACCGACATCAACTCAGCATGAAACTGCTCTGCGATTTCAACGGATAAAAACGGCACTTCCGTCATGCGCCGCCCGTGAATCAGTTCTAGCCGGGTCGAAAAAAAATCTTCGTAAGTGCGGTTACAGGTGATGACTTGTCCTTCAAGCCCCTTCACAAAAATCGGACAGGGGATCGCATCAAAGAAGCGTTGTCCAAATCCCAGGCGGGCGCTTAAAGCGCTCTCGGCCAAGCGTGCAATGCGCAACTGGTTTACCAGGCGTCGGTTCCACATCACCAGAACGCCCCCCAGGCCAATAGCGCCTGCCAGCCCCCCGTACAACAACGGTAATATCGACACCTGCGGTTCGACCGGCATTTTCTTGAGGTCATGCAACCACTTGTGCCGCAGTGCCTGCATATCAGTCATGGGGATGGCCTCTAAACCCTTGTTCAGTATGTCGAGCAGTTCCGGGAACTGATCCGCAACCGAAAAGTTATCGGAGGCCCAGCGACCATCGACACTTCGGCCTACTTTCAAGTGTCTGGCCGGGTGCAGATACGCCTGTGTTTCATTCTGGATCGTGGCCAGCGCTTCGCCTTGCTCAACCAGATCACGTGCCTGCGCATAGTTCTCGACACTGCGCAGGATGATGTCGGGGTAGTTGCGCCGAATCATTGATTCCAGCGCATGCCGGGCCGGCAGCGCCAAGACTTTGCCCGCGAGTTGATCCAGAGAACTCAGGCGAAAGTCATTGTTACGCACGACGAAGACCCAGGGAGCGCCGCCATAGGAATAGGTGAAATTAAGATAAGCCTGACGCTCGGCATTCTTGGCCAGGGTGGTATTCATCTGCGCCTTGCCGCTTTTGAGCATTTCCAGGGTTTGCGCTGTTGAGGCGCTTTCTTGATGGACAAACTGCAACCCGGTCATATGGGAAATACGCGCCAGAATATCCGCGTTCAAGCCCTCCCAGCGCTGCTCACCGTTTTTAAAGACATACGGCGGGTATTGCTGAGAGGCAACCATGACCACCGGATTTTGCTTGATCCAGGCGTGCTCGCGAGGCAGCAGCTGTATGTGCTGCTGGCCAATAGCGCCCAGATGCCCTGCGTGCCAGCGCGAAAGGATCACATGGCCCATTTCGTCATCCAGGCTGTTCAATGCGCGATCAATCAAGGCCTGCAACTGCGAATCACCGCGGCGCACGGCAAAGGCAAAACCTGACTCAGGCAAAGCGCTCTGCCCCAAAACACGCAAGCTGGAGTAAGACCGCAGCGTCTTGAAGCCCCGGACAATAATTTCATGGGCAACCAGCGCATCAATGTCGCCTTCATTGAGCGCTTCCAGCGCACTGTGCAAGGTGGGGGTGAGGATGATCTCACTGTCGGGGTAGAACGCATCGGCAACGTGTGCATCAACCTCGCCGTCGAGAAAGCCGATTTTTTTGCCTGCCCAGTTCCCGTCGGGCGCTGCTGCTTCTTTGCCCACCATCACTGAGCGATCGGTCATGTATTCATTTGAGAACAGCAGGCCTTCAATACCGCGCTCGTAGCCGGTGGCGCTGGTCAGAATGTCGATTTTGCCCGAGAGCAGCGCTGCCACTGCCTGGTCACGCTTGCTGAACCCCAACACTTCAACCGTGACCCCCAGCTTGTCCCGCACCAGGCTGAGGTAATCGGCACTGATGCCCTGATAACGGTTGCGCTCGTTGGCGATGTCCATGGGGGCGTAATCGCCAATGGATATGCCCACGCGTAGCCGACCGCGCTCCTCCAGCCAGTGCTGTTGCTCGTAATCAAGCACCAGCGGCTTAAGGTCGATAAAGCTTTTCGGCAGCCGGAACGGCAAGCCTTGGGCTGCCTGGGTGCTGGTAGTGACGCTCACCAGCGCGATGCAGAGTACCCGCAACATCCATGATTTCAGCACGTGGGCAAAACGTGACATGACAGCCTCCTTGACCGGCTACTCGCCAGCATACGGAGGCGAAAACCGAGCAAGTTTGCCACGCACCCACAAAAAAGCCCGTCAGATGACGGGCTTAAAAGTACGTAAGAAAAAGACCTTTAAAGGGCTTTCCCACGGTTGCCATGCTGGCTGACAAAGGCCTGTACGGCTTTAAGGTCATTGGCCAAAACGGTGTAACGCTCTTCTCGCTCAAACAAGTCGGAAAGGTGAGCAGGAAGCTCCAGAGCTCTTCCTACACCCGCTTTCTCAACAGCCTCGGGGAACTTGACCGGATGCGCCGTCCCAAGAATAACCATCGGGATATCCAGGCTACGACGGCACTCACGGGCCGCCTTCACGCCAATGGCCGTGTGCGGGTCGAGTACTTCGCCGGTTTCAGCGAACACCTGAGCGATGGTTTCGCAGGTTTGCTCGTCGTTGACCGCCAACGAGTCGAACAGACGGCGAGCTTCAGTCCAGCGATCGTCTTCCACGCTGAAGGTGCCGGTTTGCTTGAACGCGTCCATCAGGCCCGCAACCGCGGCGCCATTGCGACCATGCAGGTCGAACAGCAGGCGTTCGAAGTTCGACGACACCATGATGTCCATGGACGGCGACAGAGTCGCGTGCAGGGTCTCTTTGGCGTACTGGTTGCCGCTCATGAAGCGGTGCAGGATGTCGTTGCGGTTGGTGGCAACGATCAACTGATTGATCGGCAAGCCCATGTTGCGCGCCAGGTAGCCGGCGAAAATATCGCCAAAGTTACCGGTCGGCACCGAGAACGACACTGAACGGTGCGGGCCGCCCAGTTGCAGGGCTGCGTGGAAGTAGTAAACGATCTGGGCCATGATGCGTGCCCAGTTGATCGAGTTCACGGCCACCAGGCGCGTGCCCTTGAGGAAGCCCTGGTCAGCAAAGCTGGCCTTGACCATTTCCTGGCAGTCATCGAAGTTGCCTTCGATGGCGAGGTTGTGGATGTTGTCGCCAAACAGGGTAGTCATTTGACGACGCTGTACTTCCGACACCCGGTTGTTCGGGTGCAGGATGAAAATATCCACGTTCTCGCAGTGCTTGCAGCCTTCGATGGCCGCCGAGCCGGTGTCGCCCGACGTTGCGCCAACAATGACCACGCGCTCGCCACGCTTGGCCAGCACGTAATCCAGCAAACGCCCCAGCAATTGCAGGGCAAAGTCCTTGAACGCCAGCGTAGGGCCGTGGAACAGCTCAAGTACCCATTCGTTGCCATTGAGCTGACGCAGCGGTGCAACCGCGCTGTGAGCAAAGGCGCCGTAGGTTTCTTGCAGAATCTTTTTGAAATCGGCATCAGGAATGCTGCCGGTGACAAACGGGCGCATCACCCGGAATGCCAACTCGTGGTACGGCAGGCCTGCCCAGGAAGCGATTTCTTCCTGAGTGAAACGCGGCAGGTTCTCCGGCACGTACAGGCCGCCATCGCTGGCCAGACCGGCCAACAGAACATCTTCAAAATTCAGGGCCGGTGCCTGGCCACGGGTGCTGATATAGCGCATTTTTTTCAAACCTTCGGCTTGAGCGGCAAGCGGTTTAGCCCCCAGCTGCAAGTAAAAGCAGAGTTGCCTTTAGCTTGCAGCTTGTAGCTTGAAACTTGCCGCTCTCAATTAATTGAGACTTTCTACGCGGATGCGAACGACCGGACCTACAACACCTTGCAACGCTTCAAGCGCAGTGATGGCGTCGTTGATGTGCTGCTCGATAACACGGTGAGTCAGCAAAATCATTGGCACCAGACCGTCATGCTCTTCGGCTTCTTTCTGCATGATCGATTCGATGTTGATACCGCGCTCCGACAAGATGCTGGCCACTTGAGCCAGAACGCCCGGATGGTCTTTAGCCTGGATGCGCAGGTAGTAAGCACTCTCACACGCTTCGATCGGCAGGATCGGGTGAGCAGACAGCGCGTCCGGCTGGAAGGCCAGGTGCGGCACGCGGTTCTCCGGGTCGGAGGTCATGGCGCGCACCACGTCAACCAGGTCAGCCACCACTGAGGAGGCGGTCGGTTCCATGCCGGCGCCAGCGCCGTAGAACAGGGTCGAACCTGCCGCGTCACCATTGACCATCACCGCGTTCATCACGCCATTGACGTTGGCGATCAGGCGATCAGCCGGGATCAGGGTCGGGTGAACCCGCAGCTCGATGCCGCTGGCTGTGCTGCGCGCAACGCCCAGATGCTTGATGCGGTAGCCCAGGGCTTCTGCGTAGTTCACGTCAGCTGTGGTCAGCTTGGTGATGCCTTCGGTGTAGGCTTTATCGAATTGCAGCGGAATGCCGAAGGCAATCGACGCCAGAATCGTCAGTTTGTGCGCCGCATCAATGCCTTCAACGTCGAACGTCGGGTCTGCTTCGGCATAGCCCAACGCTTGCGCTTCGGCCAGCACGTCTTCAAACGTACGGCCCTTTTCGCGCATTTCGGTGAGGATGAAGTTACCGGTACCGTTGATGATGCCCGCCACCCAGTTGATGCGGTTGGCCGACAAGCCTTCACGAATCGCCTTGATCACCGGAATACCACCGGCAACCGCTGCTTCGAACGCGACGATAACGCCCTTTTCCTGAGCCTTGGCGAAAATCTCGTTACCGTGCACAGCAATCAACGCCTTGTTGGCGGTGACCACGTGCTTGCCGTTTTCAATGGCTTTGAGCACCAGTTCACGGGCGATGGTGTAACCACCAATCAGCTCGATAACGATGTCAATTTCAGGGTTGGTGGCAACAGCGAAAACATCGTTGGTAATGGGGGTACCGGTAATGTCGCACTGAGGGTTTGGCGTACGCAGAGCAATTTGCGCAACCTGGATGCCACGCCCGGCACGGCGGGCAATCTCCTCGGCGTTACGCTTTAGTACGTTAAAGGTACCGCCACCGACGGTCCCGAGCCCACAGATACCTACTTTGACCGGATTCACGCTGAACTCCCCATAAAACGGCCGACTCAAGGTCGGCCGTGGAAAACAACCGTGGACTGCCACGGTTCTCTATTAATAGCCGGGCAGCTGAAGTGCCCGGCCATGATCGTTACCGGCTTAGCGTAACGACGCAGGATTATTTAACACTGAGTGCCAGCTTGCCAACCTGCGCAGCAGGCTGATAACCCGGAATTACCTGGCCATCGGCAAGTACGATGGCCGGTGTGCCGTTGACCCCGATGGACTGCCCCAAGGCAAATTGCTTGGCAACCGGGTTGGCGCATTTCGGCGCGTTGACGGTTTTGCCGTCGGTCATCTTGTCCATGGCGCTTTTCTTGTCCGTGGAACACCAGACCGCCTGCAGCTGTTGATCACCCGGCGAGCCCAGGCCCTGGCGCGGGAACGCAACATAGCGCACTTCAATCCCCATTTTGTTCAGTTCGGGGATTTCGGCGTGCAATTTATGGCAATACGGGCAGGTGGTGTCGGTGAAGACGGTGATATGCGACTTGGTTTCACCGACCGCAGGGTAAACGACGGTTTCGGCCACCGGAATACCATTGATCAGTTTGGCAACGCCATCACGCTCGGCCTTTTCGGTGAGGTTGACCGGCTTGCCGTCCTTGAGCTGGAACATGTAGCCCTGCACGATGAACTGGCCATCAGCGCTGGCATACAGCACGCGGCTGCCCTTGAGCTTGACTTCATACAGGCCCGCCATCGGGCTTGCGCTGATGCTCTCGATCGGAACATCCAGTTGCAGCGTATCAAGGCTTTTGCGAATGGCTTGTTCGGCGCCGGTATCGGCGAAAGAAAACGTACTGACCAACGCAATGGCTGCGGCGGCAAAAATCTGGGTCACGCGCATGGGAACTCCTGAAGGCGGACAAACGGCCAAGCCTGATACCACGGTGTAAAAACGGGTTTTGGCGGCTCGCTTTCGAAACCGGCAAAGCCTACCACAGATGGCTTGCCGGGCCGACGATCAACTGACGTCCAGCTAGCCTCGCGGATGGTGCTGAGCGTGCAGATCTTGCAAGCGGGCACGGGCTACGTGGGTGTAAATCTGCGTGGTGGACAGGTCGCTGTGCCCCAACAGCATCTGCACCACGCGCAAATCGGCGCCATGGTTGAGCAAATGGGTGGCAAAGGCGTGCCGCAACGTGTGCGGGGACAGCGATTTTTCGATCCCGGCCACCATGGCCTGATGCTTGATGCGGTGCCAGAAGGTCTGGCGGGTCATTTGCTCACCGCGCAGGCTGGGGAACAGCACATCGCTGGGGCGGCCGTTCAGCAACTCGGCACGGCCGTCGCGCAGGTAGCGCTCAACCCAGACAATCGCCTCCTCCCCCATCGGCACCAGCCGCTCCTTGCTGCCCTTGCCCATCACCCGCAGCACGCCCTGACGCAGGTTCACTTGCTCCAGGGTCAGGCTGACCAGCTCGGTCACCCGCAACCCGCAGGCATACAGGACTTCAAGCATGGCGCGGTCACGCTGGCCGATGGCTTCACTCAGGTCTGGCGCGGCGAGCAAGGCTTCTACGTCTGCTTCTGACAGTGACTTGGGCAAAGGCCGGCCTAACTGCGGCATATCGACCTGCAAGGTCGGGTCAACGGCTATGAGCTTTTCACGCAAGAGATAGCGATAGAAACCCCGTGCACCGGACAAAAAGCGTGCAGTCGAGCGCGGCTTGTACGCTTGGTCGAGGCGCCAGGCCAGATGGTCGAGGATCAACTCACGCCCGGCATCGATCAATTCGATGCCGCGCTCCTGCAACCAGCCATTGAACAGCGCCAGGTCGCTGCGATATGCATCGCGGGTGTTGTCCGACAGGCCTTTTTCCAGCCATAAGGCATCCAGAAAGCGGTCGATAAGCGGGTTGTCGATGGCAGGCATTGGCACTCGTACAGCACGGCCAGTGAGCCGCGCACAAATAAAATGTGAATTGAAAAAGCGGCCGCTAGTCTTTCATAGGCAGCCTGCGCGATAAACCATCAGTTTTTACGGGACTACGTATGACCGAACAACAGATTTTGCTGTCTTTCGGCGGTATCGGCCTTGCCGCACTGGCGTCCCAGTGGCTGGCCTGGCGGCTCAAGCTGCCGGCCATCCTGTTTTTGCTGCTGACCGGTATTTTGGTAGGCCCGGTATTGGGCTGGCTCGACCCGCAGGCGCTATTTGGCCCGCTGCTGATGCCGCTGGTTTCGCTGGCAGTGGCGCTGATTCTGTTTGAGGGCAGCCTGACCTTGCACCTGTCCGAATGGCGTGAGATCGGCAGCGTGGTACACCGTTTGGTGACTATCGGCGCCCTCGCGACCTGGGCTGTGATCACCCTGGCTACCCATTGGCTGCTGGGCTTTGACTGGCTGCTGGCCCTGTTGTTCGGCACCCTGACCCTGGTCACCGGGCCGACCGTGATTGTACCGATGCTGCGGGTGGTACGGCCCAAAGCGTCGATTGCCAACATCCTGCGCTGGGAAGGCATCGTTATTGACCCGATTGGCGCCCTGCTCGCCGTGGTGGTTTACAGCTTTATCATCGCCCGCGCCAGCGACAACGGCCTGAGCCAAAGCTTGCTGACATTTGCCGGGGTTATCATCTGCGGCAGCCTGTTTGGCATTATCGGCGGCTGGATCATGGGCCAGATCGTGCGCAAGCAATGGCTGCCGGAATACCTGCAAAGCCTGGCGACGCTGGCCGGGGTGCTGGGGGTATTTATTGCGGCCAACCAGGTGATGCATGAGTCCGGGCTGCTGGCGGTCACGCTCATGGGCATGTGGATGGCCAACATGAAGGGCGTCGATGTGCGCAACATCTTGCACTTCAAAGAAAACCTCAGTGTGTTTCTGATTTCAGGCCTGTTTATTCTGCTGGCCGCACGCCTGGACTTGCACGCCATGATCGGCCTGGGGCCTGTGGTGCTGGTCTTGCTGTTGATTATTCAGCTGGTTGCCCGCCCTTTGAATGTGCTGCTATCCACGGCGGGCTCAAAACTCAACTGGCGCGAGCGCGCCTTGCTGGCCTGGATCGCGCCGCGGGGGATCGTCGCAGCGGCCGTGTCGGCGATTTTCGCGATCCGGCTCAACGAGGCGGGGCATGAAGGTGCGCTGTTGCTGGTGCCGCTAACCTTTGCAGTGATCATTGGCACTGTGGTGCTGCAAAGTGCAACGGCACGGCCGCTGGCGCGCCTGCTCAAGGTCGCAGAACCGCCCCCCAGCGGTTTTTTGATCGTCGGCGCCAACGGCCCGGCCCGGGCCATCGGCAAAGCCCTGCAACAGCAAGGCAGCCGCGTGGTACTCACCGACTCCAACTGGGAGAACATCCGCGCTGCGCGCATGGACAACTTGCCCACTTACTTTGGTAATCCGGCCTCACAGCATGCCGAGACTCATCTGGATTTGGTGGGGCTTGGGCATTTACTGGCCTTGTCGGCGTCTGGCGAGCTGAACACCTTGGCCGCGGTGCGCTTCGCCCATGAGTTTGGCCCGCGCCGGGTGTTTGCACTGGCCAACGGCCAAGAACACCGCCGTTCTGACAAGCATCGCGCCAGCCATGAATACCGGGGGCTTGCGTTGGGCAATCCGGCGCTGACCTACGGGCAATTGGCCAGCGAACTGAGCCAAGGCGCCGAGATGTACAGCACCACGCTGACCGACAATTTCACCTGGGAGGATTACCAGACGTTGCACGGCAAACGCGCCACCCTGCTGTTCGCCCGTGACAGCACGGGCTGGGTGCATGTGGTGACGCCCGAAAGCGAATTGAAACCGGGCGCAGGGTGGACGTTGCTGGCGTTGATCAGGCAGGACGCCTGAATGGATTACGGCTGCTGCGCAGCCGGACGTCGCCTCGCAAAACTCGACAACTGCTATGGACGGAGTACACCCGTGGACGGCGGTCCTGCGGCCCGCATCGCAGCCTCGTGCCTCGTCAGCGACTACACAATCTGTAGGAGCGAGCTTGCTCGCGATCTTTTGATCTGCAAATGGTTTACGGCTGCTGCGCAGCCGGACGTAGCCTCGCAAGGCTCGTCAACTGCTACGGACGGAGTACATCCGTGGACACAATCTGTAGGAGCGAGCTTGTCTCGCGATCTTTTGATCGTGCCTTGACGTCGCGGACTTAATACCCCGGTAACACCGGCACCGGGCGTTTGGCATCGTCGATGGCAACAAAACTGAACAAGCCCTGGATCGCCAGTTCACGACCATCACTGCTCATGCTCTCGACATACACTTCAACTTCAACCTTGAGGCTGGTGTTGCCCACTTTCACGACACGACCAATCAATTCAACAATCGAACCCGCCGCGATCGGGTGGTTGAAGTCGATACGGTCAGTCGAAACGGTCACTAACGGTAAACGGCAGAAACGAGTCGCGGCGATGAACGACACTTCGTCCATCCAGGCCAGTGCTGTGCCGCCAAACAAGGTGTTGTGGTGATTGGTGGTCGAAGGGAATACCGCTTTGGTAATGCTGGTGACGGATAAATCTGTACGACGTTGGATCTCTTGCTCGCGCGAAGTCATGCTTTTTACTACCTACAACTGGACAAAGGTCTGACAAATTTCAGGCAACAAAAAAGCAGCCCGAAGGCTGCTTTTTTCTGCATCGGGAAGCTGGACTTAAGCCAGTTTTTCCTTGATGCGAGCTGCTTTACCGGACAGGTCACGCAGGTAGTACAGCTTGGCTTTACGAACGTCACCGCGACGCTTCACAGCCATGCTGTCGATTTGCGGGCTGTAGGTCTGGAAAGTACGCTCTACGCCAACACCGTTGGAGATTTTACGAACAGTGAAAGCACTGTTCACGCCACGGTTACGCTTGGCAATCACTACACCTTCGAAAGCTTGCAGACGCGAACGGTCGCCTTCCTTCACTTTCACCTGAACGACAATGGTGTCGCCCGGGGCAAAGGTAGGGATCTCTTTGGTCATCTGCTCTGCTTCGAGTGCAAGGATGATTTTGTTAGTCATGCTGTGCTCCTAAGGTAGATCGTCTGGATCTACCATCGATACGTTGTTAACTATCGTCCCGCTCGCGGATATATTCCTCAAGCAGCTTCTTCTCTTCTCCAGAAAGCGAGCGGCTTTCCAGAAGATCGGCGCGTCGTTCAAAGGTCCGCCCAAGGGACTGCTGTAAACGCCAACGCCGGATGTGTGCATGATTGCCACTTAGCAATACGTCGGGAACACGCTGATCCGCATACACCTCCGGTCGGGTGTAGTGCGGGCAATCCAGCAGACCGTCCGTGAAGGAATCTTCCTCCGCGGAGTCCACATGCCCTAAAGCTCCGGGCAGCAGTCGTGTAACCGCATCAATCAGAACCATCGCCGGCAGCTCGCCACCGGAAAGTACATAGTCACCAATCGACCACTCTTCATCGACATAAGCGTCTATAAAACGCTCGTCAATGCCTTCATAACGACCTGCAATAAGGATTAATGCTTCCTCATTCGCCAGTTCGCGTACCGCCGACTGATTAAGCTGGCGGCCTTGGGGCGACAGGTAAATTACCTTCGCCGCCTCTCCGGCTGCTTCTCTGGCCTGAACCAGCGCATCTTCCAGAGGCTTGATCTTCATCACCATGCCCGGACCACCGCCAAATGGGCGATCGTCCACAGTGTGATGCCGGTCCGTTGTGTAGTCCCGCGGATTCCAACAGGTGAGCTGCAAGAGCCCTTGTTTCACCGCGCGACTGGTGATGCCGTAGTCGCTGATGGCGGAAAACATTTCGGGAAACAAACTGATCACTTCTACGCGCAATTTAGCCACGCTTAGAAGTCCGCATCCCAATCCACCTTCATCTCGCCAGCTGCAAGGTCAACGTTCAACACACACTGCTCTGTATAGGGCAACAAGCGTTCACGATCATCCAGGCTACCTGGGCAAGGTTTGACTTCCATGACATCGTTCGAGCCAGTTTCCATAAGGTCTACAATCTTGCCGAGCAATTGCCCTTCAAGGTTGGTCACTTTCAGTCCCTGCAGCTGGTACCAGTAGTACTCGCCGTCGGTCAGTTCAGGGAACAGGCTGCGTGGCACGCAGATTTCGAATTCGCGAAGAAGACCTGCTTCATCACGGTCATCGAGACCCTTGAGCTTTACAACCAGAAACTTGCCGTTATGAGAACGGCCACTGACCAGCTCTGCCTGTCGTACATCATTACCGCGCCGAAGCGTCAGTTTTTTGTAGTCCAACAGGTTATCAATTGGATCCGTAAAGGAGTAAACCTTCACTTCGCCGCGCACGCCGTGAATCGAGTAAATTTTGCCGATAACGATCAAATCATCAGCAGTTTCAGGCGTCACGCTCATATTGCTCAGGCCGCAGCCTTAGCATTGACCTTCACAAGCTGAGCTACACGCTCAGACATTTGTGCACCAACGCCCAACCAGTAAGCGAGACGGTCTTCTTTAACGGAGAAACGAACTTCCTGACCACGGGCAACCGGGTTGAAGAAGCCAATTTGTTCCTTGTGGGAACCGTCACGTGGGTTACGGCTGTCGGTAACGGTCAAGTGGTAAAACGGGCGCTTTTTGGAGCCGCCAAGGGCAAGACGGATTGTTAGCATGTGAACATCGTTCCTGTAGTCGGTGCTGCAAATCTAAATGCACAGCGGGCATAGGTGCCCGAAAGGCCGCATATTCTAAGGAATATCCGGACTTTTGCAAATGTCTTTTTCAGGCGCCTATGGGCCTGCGATGTAGATTTGCCATAAGGCCGCCACGAATGGCGACAGGTCAGCTCCCGCACAACGCGGGTTTGCCGGGTGTCTCGCAAGGTTGCGAGTTACCCGCACGCACGCGTGCGGGCGGGTAATTTACATTTTTGGCATGCCGCCGCCAGGCAACATCGAGCCCATGCCGCGCATCATTTTGGCCATTCCGCCTTTGGCGGAGAATTTTTTCATCATCTTTTGCATCTGCTTGTGCTGCTTGATCAAGCGGCCGATGTCCTGCACCTGAGTGCCGGAACCCATGGCAATACGACGTTTGCGCGAACCGCTGATCAGGTCAGGGTCACGACGCTCGGCCGGAGTCATGGAGTTGATGATGGCTTCCATTTGCTTGAACTGCTTTTCAGCAGCGCCCTGGGCATTGCCCATTTGCGCCAGATTGACACCGCCCATGTTCGGCAGTTTGTCCATGAGGCCGCCAAGGCCGCCCATGTTCTTCATCTGTTGCAGTTGGTCGCGGAAGTCTTCGAGGTCGAAGCCTTTACCTTTTTTAAGCTTTTTAGCCAGTTTGTCGGCTTTGTCTTTATCGAGCGTCTGTTCAGCTTGCTCGATCAGGCTGAGCACGTCGCCCATGCCCAGAATGCGCGAGGCAATACGGTCCGGGTGGAACGGATCGAGCGCGTCGCTCTTCTCGCCCATACCGATGAACTTGATTGGCTTGCCGGTGATCGAGCGCACGGACAACGCCGCACCGCCACGGGCATCACCGTCGACCTTGGTCAGGATCACACCGGTCAGCGGCAGCGCATCACCAAAAGCCTTGGCGGTGTTGGCTGCGTCCTGACCGGTCATGGCGTCGACCACGAACAGGGTCTCGACCGGCTTGACCGCCGCGTGCAACTCCTGGATCTCGGCCATCATCTCGGCGTCGATGTGCAGACGACCGGCGGTGTCGACGATCACGACATCGATGAATTTAAGCTTGGCTTCATTAATAGCCGCTTGCGCGATGGCCACTGGCTTCTGGCTGATATCGGACGGGAAGAACGTAACGCCCACTTCGCCCGCCAGGGTTTCCAGCTGTTTAATGGCCGCCGGACGGTACACGTCGGCCGACACCACCATCACGGTTTTCTTTTTGCGCTCTTTAAGGAAGCGCGCCAGCTTGCCGGCGGTGGTGGTTTTACCCGCACCCTGCAAACCGGCCATCAGAACCACGGCAGGCGGCGCAACATTGAGGAGCAGGTCCTCGTTGGCAGCGCCCATCAGGCTTTCGAGTTCGGCCTGGACGATTTTTACAAACGCCTGACCCGGCGTCAGGCTGCGCGACACTTCGGTGCCGACCGCGCGCTCTTTGACCGAGTTGACGAAGTCTTTGACCACCGGCAAAGCCACGTCGGCTTCCAGCAACGCCATGCGCACTTCACGCAGGGTGTCTTTAATATTGTCTTCGGTCAGCTTGGCCTTGCCGGTGACATGGCGCAGCGTCTGCGAGAGACGATCGGTTAAATTTTCAAACATGCGCGATCCTTTCAGGCCCAAAGTAGACCGGGGTAATTGCGGCCCAGCCCGTGTAAAACTGATGCTCGGCGAGCCTGCGGCGTGGGCAGGTCGCGGATTATAGCGAAGACTGGCCGCCGCGCACACCTTGGCGTCGCGTATGTAGTCTTTCGTGTACGGCCGGTTGTATGCCAAACTCAGCCCTTTCGGGCTTGCCTAACAGGATTTATGCTCCCCTTGTCACCCAGCTTGCTACCCAGCCTCGCCGCCGCCTGCTTATATGCCGCTGCGACCTTTTATCAAGGCAAATGCCTGCGTCAGGGCGCCAAGGCCAACAAACGCCTGTTGGTAACGCTCGGCATTCTTGCCGTCATCGCCCACGCCGCGAGCCTGTTTACCCATTTGCTGACACCGGCAGGCCTTGAGCTGGACTTTTTCAGCGCCGCGAGCCTGATTGCCGTGGCGGTGATCATCGTGACGCTGGTGGCCTGCGCTCGCATCCCGGTCGAGAACCTGCTGCTACTGCTGTACCCGCTGGGGATATTCACCGTACTGATGTCACAGTTCGCCCCCGCCGGCACCGTTCAGGTGGTCGATGAAGAGCCGGGGATCCTGCTGCACATCCTGCTGTCGATTCTGGCGTACGGCATGTTCACGATTGCCGTGTTCCAGGCCTTGCTGCTGTCCTTGCAGAACTACCAGCTCAAGCACAAGCACCCCAAGGGCCTGATCAAAAACTTCCCGCCGCTGCAAACTATGGAAAGCCTGTTGTTTGGCTTCCTGTGGGCGGGCTGGTCGCTGCTGTCACTGTCGCTGATTTCTGGCTGGGTGTTCCTGGGCAACCTGTTTGCCCAGCATCTGGTGCACAAGACCCTGCTCGCTTGCCTGGCCTGGATTGTCTTTAGCGTGTTGCTGTGGGGGCGTAACCGCCTCGGCTGGCGCGGGCACAAAGCCATCCGCTGGACGCTTGCCGGTTTCTGCCTGTTAATGCTGGCCTACTTTGGCAGCAAACTGGTCCGTGAATACATTCTGCATATCTGACGGCGATGAATATGGATAGCTTGCCCCACGGTCCAGTGCTTGCAGTGTTGGCCCTGCTGTTTCTCGGCTTAGGCTTCTTTATTGGCAAAACGTCGCGCAAGGTTGGCGCCAAGGCGCACCGCGACGCGCCGCAGCAGTCGCCCAGCGAAGTCCCGACCCGTGATGCCGAGCCCTCCAGCAGCCGTCCCGGCCTGCTGTCGGGCATTCAGGCGCTGGACAACATCACCGTCAACGACATCCTGATCCCGCGCAGCGAAGTCGAAGGCCTGAACCTCGATGACCCGATCGAAGACCTGATCGAGCAACTGCGCCTGACCAAACGCACGCGCCTGCCGGTGTTTCACAACGACATCAATCAGGTCGAAGCCATCCTCAATACCCGGCACATCCAGCACATGCTGCCCGATGCCAGCCTGACCAAAGAAGCCTTGCTGGCGGTCTGCCACGAACCCTACTTCGTTCCCGAAAGCACCCCACTGCAACTGCAACTGCTCAATTTTCATAAACAGCAGCGACGCATCGGCGTGGTGGTCGATGAGTACGGCGAAGTGCTCGGCATTGTCACCTTGGAAGATATTCTCGAAGAGATCGTCGGCGAATTCGAAAACGAGCAAGACCTCGACAACCCGCATATTGAGCCGCTCCCCGATGGCCGCTATGTGGTCGATGGCGCCGCCAGCCTGCGCGAACTGAACAAAAGCCTGGGCTGGCACCTGCCCAGCGACGGCCCGAAAACCCTCAACGGGCTGGTTACCGAAGCGCTGGAAACCATCCCCGAAAGCACCGTGTGTCTGAAGATCGGCCACTACCGCCTCGAAATCCTCGCCACCGAAGATAACCGCGTCAGCCGTGTGCTGATCTGGCACGACAGCGTCAAGCTCGCGGCCTGATCACCATGTAAGGCCTTGTTACATTCGATTTGGCCTCCCTATAATCAATGCGCTTATCCAAGCCCCGCCGACACGCGTGCTACCCGCACCCAGCGCTGTCAGCGGGTGGCTGCACGTACAATCAGCGCTTGTTCCCATCCCGAACCGCGTTTACACCCAGCCTCAGGGCTTAACGACCATAACAATTGCTCCGGCACATCCAGCCGCCAAGGCGGATAGCGACCACGAGCTCATAACTGTCAGGGATATGCGCATGACTTCCAGCACCACTTACAGCGAAGCCTCGCCTGATAAACCGGCCAATTCCGCGACCCGCGTCGCGACGGCCAGCTTTATTGGCACGGCCATCGAGTTCTATGACTTTTATGTCTATGCCACCGCGGCAGCATTGGTCATTGGCCCGGTATTTTTCCCGCAAACATCCGGCACCGCACAAATGCTGTCGGCCTTTCTGACCTTTGGTATCGCCTTTCTCGCACGCCCGCTGGGTTCATTCCTGTTTGGCCACTTTGGTGACCGGGTCGGGCGTAAATCCACGCTGGTGGCGTCCCTGCTGCTAATGGGCGTGTGTACCATTTTGATCGGCGTGCTGCCGGGCTACGCCACCATTGGCGCCTGGGCCCCGATCCTGCTGTGCGTGCTGCGCTTCGGCCAAGGCCTGGGGCTAGGCGGTGAATGGGGCGGCGCGGCCTTGCTGGCCACCGAAAACGCGCCGAAAGGCAAGCGCGCCTGGTTCGGCATGTTCCCGCAATTAGGTCCGTCGATTGGCTTTCTGGCTGCCAACGGCCTGTTCCTGATACTGGCCATGTCCCTCAGCGACGAACAGTTCCGCTCGTGGGGCTGGCGCATTCCGTTCCTGTTGAGCGCTGCACTGGTAATGGTCGGCCTGTATGTGCGCCTGAAGCTGGAAGAAACCCCGGTGTTCGCCAAAGCCGTGGCGCAACACGAACGGGTGAAAATGCCGATCGTCGAACTCTTTGCGCAATATTGGGCACCGATGCTGCTGGGCGCCGCCTCGATGGTGGTGTGTTATGCGCTGTTTTACATCTCCACGGTGTTTTCGCTCAGTTATGGCGTGGCAACCTTGGGCTACACCCGCGAAACGTTCCTGGGCCTGCTGTGCTTTGCCGTGCTGTTTATGGCCGCCGCAACACCGCTGTCGGCCTGGGCCAGCGATCGTTACGGGCGCAAGCCGGTGCTGGTGGTCGGTGGCGTGCTGGCGATTCTGTCCGGCTTTTTGATGGAACCGCTGCTCACCCACGGCACCACTTGGGGCGTGGCGCTGTTCTTGTGCATTGAGCTGTTTTTGATGGGCGTGACCTTCGCCCCCATGGGCGCCCTGCTGCCGGAACTGTTCCCGACCCGCGTGCGTTACACCGGCGCATCTGCGGCCTATAACCTCGGCGGGATTGTCGGCGCATCCGCCGCACCGTTCTTCGCC
Organism: Pseudomonas helleri; assembly: GCF_045830615.1. Lineage (NCBI taxonomy): Bacteria > Pseudomonadati > Pseudomonadota > Gammaproteobacteria > Pseudomonadales > Pseudomonadaceae > Pseudomonas > Pseudomonas helleri. Next base: position 4,416,901 of record NZ_CP174501.1, read on the forward strand.
CAGAAGCTGGTGGCGATGGGTGGTTTGAGCTGGGTGGGCGGGTATGTCTCGGGCGCAGCGGTGCTCAGCTTGATCGCTGTGCTGTGCCTGAAGGAAACCAGAGAAGCGGACCTGAACAAGGTCGCATAACGACTGTAGGAGCGAGCTTGCCTCGCGATCTTTTAAAGCTCAAAAGATCGCGAGACGAGCTCGCTCCTACAGGTCGCGTTACAGCTCTACGACAACCGCTTGGGCGGCGCGGGTGGCTTTGGCGCGTGCTGCTTCAATCGACTCGTCACGGGCCAGGGCAACGCCCATGCGGCGCTGGCCATTGACTTCTGGCTTGCCAAACAAGCGCAGCGCGGTGTCCGGCTCGCTCAGGGCGGCACCAAGGTTGGCGAATGCGGTCTGGGTCGACTGGCCTTCTACCAGAATCACGGCCGAAGCCGATGGGCCGAACTGACGGATCAACGGGATAGGCAAGCCCAGAATGGCGCGGGCGTGCAGTGCAAACTGCGACAAGTCTTGCGAGATCAGGGTCACCAGACCGGTGTCATGGGGGCGCGGCGACACTTCGCTGAACCACACCTGATCGCCTTTGATAAACAGCTCTACGCCAAACAGACCACGACCGCCCAACGCTTCAGTCACCGCTTTGGCAACGCGCTCGGATTCAGCCAGAGCGATCGGGCTCATAGCCTGTGGCTGCCAGGATTCTTGATAATCGCCCTTCTCTTGACGATGGCCGACCGGCGCACAGAAGGTTGTGCCGCCTACGTGACGCACGGTGAGCAAGGTGATTTCGTAATCGAAGTCGATGAAGCCTTCGATGATGACCCGACCTTTGCCCGCACGACCGCCTTCTTGCGCGTAGTCCCAAGCCTTTTGCACATCGTCAGCGCTGCGCAGCAGGCTCTGGCCTTTGCCCGACGAACTCATCACCGGCTTGACCACACACGGGAAACCCAAGTCTTCGACCGCTTTGCTGTAGTCCTCGAAGGTGTCAGCGAAGTGGTACGGCGAGGTCGGCAAGTCCAGCTCTTCAGCGGCCAGGCGGCGGATGCCTTCGCGGTTCATGGTTAGCGACGTGGCACGCGCGGTCGGGATCACGGTGAAGCCTTCGGCTTCCAGCTCGACCAGCGTCGCGGTGGCGATGGCTTCGATTTCCGGAACGATGAAGTGCGGCTTTTCCAGCTCGATGACGGCACGCAGCGCGGCGCCGTCCAGCATGTTGATCACGTGGCTGCGGTGCGCAACCTGCATGGCCGGGGCATTGGCATAGCGATCAACGGCGATCACTTCAACGCCCAAGCGCTGCAATTCGATGACGACTTCTTTACCCAGCTCGCCGCAGCCACACAGCAATACGCGGGTCGCGGTCGGCGACAGTGGAGTTCCGATACGGGTCATTTCAGGTCCTCAAGGAAGCAAATCATCGAAGGCGCGTGCAACGCTCGCGCCTGCCGGGAAGAAAGGCCAGCATTTTACATGATCCAGCGTGTCAGGCTTTAGCTTGGTTGGCTTTGCGCAACCGCCAGGCCATGGCCAGCCAGACACAGGTCACACCGGCAAATTTTGAAGCCATCGCGGTGATGATCACGCCGGGGGTAAAGGCGTCGATCATGCCGAAGAAGATAAAGGTATCAATCGGGATGCTCAGCGCCGAGCTGATCCACAGACGGTCATGCAGCGGGCGCTTGGTGATGCTGAACACCAGCCAGTCTATGCATTCGGACACCGCAAAGGCGGTGGCACTGGCCAGGGCAATCGAGGGATCGGAGGTGATATAGGACAACACCAGCGCGACCAGCATGGCTATCAACGCGCCATGACCGAAGCGCGTTTGCACCATGTCGCGCAGCACAAAGACCAGCCCACCCCAGGCTGACCAGATGATGTCCAGGTGCGGCGCCGAGGAGAACGCGTAGTTGATCAGCACAACGCTGGCGATGTAAGCGATTAGAAACAGCATGGTTGCGGGTGGCACCTCAAATTAAGGCGCACAGGGTACTTGAGTCATGCATTTTTTTGTAGGAGCGAGCTTGCCTCGCGATCTTTTAGACGATCAAAAGATCGCGAGGCAAGCTCGCTCCTACACGTTCAGGATTGGTTGCCCAACACCCACATCACGCCGCTGGATTTGGCCCGTTCATGACACAAGGCCAGCACTTCGCGGCGCTCGGGGTTAGTCATGCGGCTCCAACGGGTGATTTCGGCCACGGTGCGCTGGCAGCCGGTGCAGATGTCATCGTCGTCCAGTGCGCAAATGCTCACGCACGGCGAGGCGACCGGGCGCTCGGCATCACTCATCGTCTTGCACCGCCAGGTCGCGGGCATAGCGCTGGCCGTTTTTCACATAGCTGGCCGCGCTGGCTTCGAGCATTTTTTTCTGTTCTTCGGTCAGCTCACGCACCACTTTGCCCGGCGAGCCCATGACCAGCGAACCGTCCGGGATCTCCTTGCCCTCGCCGATCAGCGAGTTAGCGCCGATGATGCAATGTTTGCCGATTTTGGCGCCGTTGAGGATGACCGCATTAATACCGATCAGGCTGTAATCGCCCACGGTGCAGCCATGCAACATGGCGTTATGGCCAATGGTCACGCCAGTGCCCAAGGTCAGCGGGTAGCCCATGTCAGTGTGCATCACCGCGCCGTCCTGCACGTTGCTGTGCTTGCCGATCAGGATCAGTTCGTTATCGCCGCGCAACACAGCGTTAAACCAGACACTGGCGCCCTCTTCCAGGCGGACCTTGCCGATCAGGGTGGCATTGGGGGCCGCCCAACTGTCGGGATGTGTGTCGACGCAGGAATCGCCCAAGCGATATTTCATACTGATGTCCTCAAGGCAGGCGTGGCTGTCTGCAGACAGCTCTATACATTGATAAAACGTTCAGGCGGGGTGTGCAGGCTGATGTTGACGTCGTCGTACAGCAGGTTCATCAACTCAACGATCATGATCGCCGACAGGCCCCAGATCTTGTAAACACCAAAACGGTAACTGGGCACATACCAACTGCGCCCCTGGTAATCGATACGGTGGGTGTGCTCGCGCGGATCCTGGCGGAAAAAATCCAGCGGCACGCTGAACACCGCCGCAATCTCGGCATCGTTGGCCAGATACTCGACGTAGTCCGGGACCAGCCCCACATAAGGCGTGACACGGATACCGTGCAGTGAGACCAAAGGGCTGAGAGGCCCGACGACCTCGACCAGCCCCGGCGGCAAACCGATTTCTTCTTCGGCTTCACGCAGAGCAGTAAACACCAGGTCCGGGTCTTCGGGGTCGCGGCGCCCACCCGGAAAAGCCACTTCACCGCCGTGAGTCGACAACCCGCTGGCACGCAGGGTCAATATCAGTTCAGGCTTGTCACTGCGCGTCACCGGCAACAGTACCGCGGCCTCCGGAAAGCTGCGGTCTGTTTCCAGCGTCCGTGGGGTGTAGCGACTCATACGGCTAAGTAGCTCATCCAGCATAGGTCATCTCGATCCGTCACTTATCGGGCATCATGCACCAAATTGCCCAAGGCACCCAAGCCCCAGACTGTCGCAGGGCACAAAGTGGGGCTTGCCGTAAATTCGTCTCAGCCCCAAGATAGGCGCCACAGCGCGAGAGCACAGCATGAAATTTTGCAGTCAGTGCGGCAACTCTGTCAGCCAACATATCCCGCAGGGCGATTCGCGCCTGCGTTATGTCTGCGACCACTGCCACACGATTCATTACCAGAACCCGAATATCGTCGCCGGCTGCCTGCCCACCTGGGGCACGCAAGTGCTGCTGTGCCGTCGCGCCATCGAACCGCGCAAAGGCTTCTGGACCCTGCCCGCAGGCTTTATGGAAAACGGTGAAACAGTCGAACAGGCGGCCCGCCGGGAAACCCTCGAAGAAGCGTGCGCCCAGGTTCAGCAGTTGGCGATCTACACGTTGATTGATGTACCCCACATTAATCAGGTGCATATTTTCTACCGCGCCCAATTGCAAAGCCCCGACTTTGCCGCCGGTGAAGAAAGCCTCGAAGTGCGGCTGTTTGATGAGGCCGATATCCCTTGGTCCGAGTTAGCTTTCCGCACTGTGAGCCGTACCCTAGAATGCTTTTTTTCTGATCGCCCGACACAGGCTTACCCTGTGCGCAGCGAGGCGGTACCGCCGCTGCCAGAGTTGATAACACCCCCACAATAATGATGTTCGCCTTGTACCTCAGGAATACCTCCCTAATGCGCTGGTTGCTTGCTGCACTTTGCCTGTCGTTTGCCGTTACTTGCCAAGCCGCTGTAGTCATGACTATCAACGGTAAGCCCGTCGACAAAGAACAGGTGCTTAAACCACCCCAAGCGTCACAACGGGCCAGTGCCAGCAAATCGGTCGACAAGATCCTGGTGATCAAGTCAGCGCGCAGGCTCGAGCTGATCAGCGATGGAAAAGTGATCAGAAGCTATCGCATCTCATTGGGCAAACAGCCTAAAGGGCCAAAATTACAGGAAGGCGACAAGCGCACCCCCGAAGGGCTGTACTGGGTGGATTGGCGCAAGCGCAGCGACAAGTTCAACCTGGCCATGCACATCAATTACCCCAACATCAGCGATGCCGCCAAGGCTCGGCGTGAAGGGGTGAATCCGGGGTCGATGATCATGATTCATGGCACGCCAGACTCTGAAGAAAACCCCGAAGAGCTGTTTCACACGCTGGACTGGACCGATGGCTGCATCGCCATGAAAAACTACGAAATGCGTGAAGTCTGGAGCATGGTCAAAGACGGCACGATGGTTGAGATACGCCCTTAACCTGCAAAAACGCCGCGCACTAAAAAGCCCGCTGCCCCCCATAAGGGCCAGCGGGCTTTTTACTGCAGCGCCGGGTTAGATATCAGCCAGACGCCACACCTCGTATGCAGGCGTTTCATACGGGTGGCTGTGTTTGAGCGCAGCCACCACGGCATGAATCAACTCATCTGCAACGACCAGCTCAACTTTCCATTCGCCGACATACTCGACCTGACCGGTTTGCCCGATAAACGGCTGACTGCCGTCCAGCGCACGAAACTGGCCCTGCCCCATGGTCTGCCAGGCGCAGTGGTCATAGCTGCCGATGCGACCGCCACCGGCGGCGAATACGGCATCTTTGACCCCATCAACATGGCTTGGCGGAACGAAAAAGCTGAGCTTGTACATGCCTTAGTCGACCCAGACGCGAGCGTTACGGAACATGCGCAACCATGGCGCATCTTCGTTCCACTCTTCAGGACGCCACGAGTTCTGCACGGCGCGGAACACACGCTCAGGGTGCGGCATCATGATCGTCACACGGCCATCACGGCTGGTGAGGCCGGTAATGCCGCGCGGCGAGCCGTTCGGGTTGGCCGGGTAGTTCTCGGTGACCTTGCCGTGGTTGTCGACGAAACGCAGGGCAACGGTGCCCGACAGATCGGCTTGCAACAACGCTTCAGGGCTGGCGAACTCTGCGTGGCCCTCACCGTGAGCGATGGCGATTGGCATGCGCGAACCGGCCATGCCCTGCAGGAAGATCGAGTTCGACTCTTGCACTTGAACCATGGCAACACGGGCTTCGAACTGCTCGGAGCGGTTACGCACAAAGTGCGGCCACAACTCGCTGCCCGGAATCAGTTCGCTGAGGTTGGACATCATCTGGCAACCGTTGCACACACCCAGGCTGAAGCTGTCGGTACGCTCGAAGAAGCCCTGGAACGCATCACGTGCGCGGGCGTTGAACAAGGCCGACTTGGCCCAGCCTTCACCGGCACCCAGTACGTCGCCGTAAGAGAAACCACCGCACGCTACCAGACCCTTGAACTCGTTCAGGTCGACACGGCCGGCCAGAATGTCGCTCATGTGCACGTCGATCGCGTTGAAACCGGCACGGTCAAATGCCGCTGCCATTTCAACCTGACCGTTAACGCCCTGCTCACGCAGAACGGCAACTTGTGGGCGAATGCCTTTTTTGATGTACGGCGCGCTGATGTTGGCGTTGACGTCAAAGCTCAACTGAGCGGTCAGGCCCGGGTTGTCTTCTTCCAGCAGCACGTCGAATTCTTGCTGTGCGCAGTCTGCGTTGTCACGCATACGCTGGATCTGGAAGCTGGTTTCAGCCCACTGGCGCTGCAACTCGCCTCGCTGACCAACAAACACTTTGTCACCGTGGAAGCTGATGGTGACTTCGCTGTTGTTCAGCGGCTGACCAATCACGTCCACGCATTCACCCAGACCCGCCGCGCTGAACTGTGCGAGCACGTCAGCGGTAGCGTCCTGGCGAACCTGGATCACGGCACCCAGCTCTTCGTTGAACAGCACGGCCGGCAATTGACCAACGCTGTCGGCCAGGCAATCGAGGATCAGGTTCAGACCGCAGTGACCGGCAAAGGCCATTTCCATCACGGTGGTCAGCAAACCACCGTCGGAACGGTCGTGGTAAGCCAGCAGGTGGCCATCAGCGTTCAGGCCTTGAATCACGGCGAAGAAGGCCTTGAGGTCTTCTGCGTCGTCAACGTCCGGGGCTTGTTTACCAAGCTTGCCGTAGGTCTGGGCCAGGATCGAAGCGCCCATACGGTTTTGGCCACGGCCCAGGTCGATCAGGATCAGATCGGTCAGGCCTTTGTCCATGCGCAGTTCTGGGGTCAGGGTGCGGCGAACATCGAGCACCGGTGCGAAACCGGTGACGATCAACGACAGCGGCGAGGTCACGCTCTTGTCGGTGCCTTCATCGTTCCAGCGGGTTTGCATCGACATCGAGTCTTTGCCCACCGGAATGGTGATGCCCAGCTCAGGGCACAGTTCCATGCCGACCGCTTTCACGGTGTCGTACAGACGTGCGTCTTCGCCTGGGTGGCCCGCCGCCGACATCCAGTTAGCGGACAGTTTTATGTCAGAGATTTTGCCAATTCGCGAGGCCGCGATGTTGGTCAGGGTTTCACCGATGGCCATGCGGCCCGATGCCGGAGCATCCAGCAGTGCCAGCGGCGTCCGCTCGCCCATGGCCATGGCTTCACCGGTGTACACGTCAAAGCTGGTCGCGGTAACGGCAACGTCTGCCACCGGCACCTGCCACGGGCCGACCATTTGATCACGGGCAACCAGGCCGGTGATGGTACGGTCGCCGATGGTGATCAGGAAGCTCTTGCTGGCGACTGCCGGGTGGTGCAGAACGCGCTCGATACACTCGCCCACGTTAAGCGCTGCTGGATCGAAGTCATCGCCCAACTCGGCTTCACGCACCACCGAACGGTGCATGCGTGGCGCCTTGCCCAGCAACACTTCCAGTGGCATGTCCACCGGGCTGTTGCCGAAATGGCTGTCGGTGACGGTCAGTTGTGGCTCGGCAGTAGCCTCGCCCACCACGGCAAACGGGCAACGCTCACGCTCGCAGATCGCCTGGAAGCGCTCGAAGTCTTCAGCGCTGACTGCCAGAACGTAACGCTCTTGGGATTCGTTACTCCAGATTTCGTGCGGGGCCATGCCCGGCTCGTCGTTTGGAATGTTGCGCAGTTCGAAACGGCCACCACGGTCGCCGTCGTTGACCAGCTCAGGGAAGGCGTTGGACAGACCGCCCGCACCCACGTCGTGGATGAAGCTGATCGGGTTTTTGTCACCCAGTTGCCAGCAACGGTCGATCACTTCCTGGCAGCGGCGTTCCATTTCCGGGTTTTCGCGCTGTACCGAAGCGAAGTCCAGGTCGGCCGAGCTTGCGCCGGTAGCCATGGACGAGGCAGCACCGCCGCCCAGGCCGATCAACATGGCCGGGCCACCCAGCACGATCAGCTTGGCGCCAACGGTAATTTCGGCTTTTTGTACGTGTTCGGCGCGGATGTTGCCCATGCCGCCCGCCAACATGATGGGCTTGTGGTAACCGCGCACTTCATCACCGTGCGGGGTGGTGATGGACTGCTCGAAGGTACGGAAGTAACCGGTCAGAGCCGGACGGCCGAACTCGTTGTTGAACGCCGCGCCACCCAGCGGGCCTTCAATCATGATGTCCAGCGCCGTCACGATGCGCTCTGGCTTGCCGTACGGCACTTCCCATGGCTGGGTAAAGCCCGGGATTTGCAGGTTGGACACGGTAAAGCCGGTCAGGCCTGCCTTTGGCTTGGCGCCACGGCCGGTTGCACCTTCGTCACGAATTTCGCCACCGGAACCGGTCGCAGCACCCGGGAACGGGGCAATGGCGGTTGGGTGGTTGTGCGTTTCAACCTTCATCAGGATGTGCACAGGCTCCTGCACCGCGCCGTACTGACGGGTTTCAGGGTTCGGGAAGAAACGCCCGCCTACGCTACCGACGATCACCGATGCGTTGTCTTTATAAGCCGACATAACGCCTTCGCTGTGCATCACGTAGGTGTTTTTAATCATGCCAAACAGGCTTTTTTCCTGGCTTTGGCCGTCGATGTCCCAGCTGGCGTTGAAGATCTTGTGGCGGCAATGCTCGGAGTTCGCCTGGGCAAACATCATCAGTTCGATGTCGTGCGGGTTGCGGCCCAGACCATTGAACGCATTGACCAGGTAGTCGATTTCGTCTTCGGCCAGCGCCAGGCCCAACTCGACGTTGGCTTTTTCCAGCGCGGCGCGACCACCACCCAGCACATCAATGGCGGTCAGCGGCTTTGGCTCGGCATGGCTGAACAGACCGGCGGCCTGCTCCAGGTCGCCCAGTACGATTTGGGTCATGCGGTCATGCAGAACCGATGCAATCAGCTCGGCATCGGCGTCGCTGAACTGGCCAGCCACATAAAAAGCAATACCGCGTTCCAGGCGCTGGATTTTCGCCAGGCCACAGTTACGGGCAATATCGCTGGCCTTGCTCGACCAAGGAGAAATGGTGCCAAACCGCGGCAACACCAAAAACAGTCGGCCATTTGGCTCTTGGACCGGCACGCTTGGGCCGTACTTCAGGAGACGAGCCAGTACCTGCTGTTCATCGCTGGTCAGATCACCGGTGACATCGGCAAAGTGGGCGAACTCAGCATACAAACCACTGACAGCCGGAACCTTTAGGCTCAGTTGTGCAAGGAGTTTGCTGTGGCGAAAGGCAGAAAGGGCAGGAGCGCCGCGCAGGATCAACATCTTCGGGACAGCCTCGGAGGGGTGTGCTTTGAGGCCCGGCATTCTAGCCTAAACCTTCGGTCACGGCACCCGAAACGGCACACTAGACGTACGCCAAACGTCGTTAATCGACCAAATCCTTATTCTTTATGGCTATCAGCGTGTAAACAGATGGTCGGTAATGATCTTTAGACCTCGTTCCAACCCCCATTCCACAGGGGTTACAGCGTTTTGGGCGGCTGTTATCAGAATGCCCACAGATTGTCGAGATATGGCACCCGTGCTGCTTTGCGTATACTGCGCGCATGTTTTCTCTAACTGCATTCCGCCAGCGTGGGGCCAAGTGGCTGCTCGTAACCGGACTCTTCCTGATGCTCGGTGCCTGCGTTGAAAAACCCAGCACCCTTGAGCGCGTAAAGGAGGATGGGGTACTGCGGGTGATCACCCGTAACAGCCCGGCCACCTATTTTGAAGATCGCAACGGCGAAACCGGCTTTGAATACGAGTTGGTCAAACGCTTTGCCGACGACCTAGGCGTCAAGCTGGAAATCGAAACGGCTGACAACCTCGACGACCTTTTCAACAAGCTGGGCCAACCTGACGGCCCGGTTTTAGCTGCTGCCGGTCTGGTCAGCAGCGATAATCGCCTCGCACAAGCCAAGTTTTCTCACCCGTACCTCGAAGTCACGCCGCAGATCATTTACCGCAACGGGCAATCACGCCCTACCACGGCGGCCGATCTGGTCGGCAAGCGCATTACCGTACTCAAGGGCAGTTCCCACGCCGAACAGCTCGCCGAACTTAAGAAGCAATATCCCGGCATCGAATATGACGAGTCCGACGCCGTTGAAGTCGTCGACTTGCTGCGCATGGTCGATGAAGGGCAGATCGACCTGACCCTGGTCGATTCCAACGAAATGGCCATGAACCAGGTGTATTTCCCTAACGTACGCGTAGCCTTTGATTTGGGCGATGCCCGCAGTCAGCGCTGGGCCGTGGTCGCAGGCGAAGACAACAGCCTGCTCAACGAGATCAACACTTACCTGGACAAGGTCGAGAAAAACGGCACCCTGCAGCGCCTTAAAGACCGCTACTACGGGCACGTTGATGTATTGGGCTATGTGGGCGCCTACACCTTTGCCCAGCACTTGCAACAGCGCTTGCCCAAGTACGAAGTGTTCTTCAAAGATGCCGCGAAAAAAGAGCAGATTGACTGGCGCCTGCTGGCAGCCATGGGCTATCAGGAATCCTTGTGGCAAGCCGCCGTAACCTCTAAAACCGGGGTTCGCGGTCTGATGATGCTGACCCAGAACACCGCGCAGGCCATGGGCGTATCCAACCGGCTGGACCCCAAGCAAAGCATTATGGGGGGCGCCAAGTACCTGGCTTACATCAAGGACCAACTGGACAGTGATATCGCCGAGCCAGACCGTACCTGGTTTGCACTGGCGGCCTACAACGTGGGCACCGGGCATCTGGATGACGCACGCAAACTGGCGGCCAAAGAAGGCCTGAACCCGAACAAGTGGCTGGACGTGAAGAAAATCCTGCCTCGCCTTGCGCAGAAGCAGTGGTACAGCAAAACCAAATATGGCTACGCCCGTGGCGGCGAGCCTGTGCACTTCGTGGCCAACATCCGTCGTTACTACGACATCCTCACCTGGGCCACACAGCCACAGCTTGAAGGCGACCAAGTGGCCGACGGCAAACTGCACATCCCCGGCATCGACAAGACCAAGCCCAAAGAAGAACCGCAGCTGTAACGCACGCTATCGCGTAGGGCCAGATCACACTGTAGGAGCGAGCTTGCCTCGCGATCTTTTCAAAGGTCAAAAGATCGCGAGGCAAGCTCGCTCCTACAGGTTTTGAATATGTCTTAGGCTTTTGAGGCCGCGAGAATCAAGGCTTTCATCTCGGAAACGGCCGATTTGAAGCCGACGAACAGTGCATGGGCAACCAATGCATGGCCAATGTTCAGTTCGTTGATGCCCATGATCGCCGCCACGGCTTCAACGTTGTGGTAGTGCAGACCATGGCCGGCGTTCACAATCAGCCCCTGCCCCAGGCCAAAGGCCACGCCATCAGCCACGCGTTGCAGTTCTTCAGCCACGTCAGTCGGGGTCTGGGCATCGGCATAACGACCGGTATGCAGCTCAATGGCGGGAGCGCCCACACGGCGCGACGCCTCGATCTGGCGCTCGTCCGCATCAATGAACAGCGAAACTTCACTGCCAATCTTGCTCAAACGCTCAACCGCAGCCTTGATCCGCGCTTCTTGCCCGGCAACGTCCAGACCGCCTTCGGTGGTCAGTTCTTGACGGGTTTCAGGGACGAGGCAGATATGCGCCGGACGAATGCGCTCGGCAAACGCCATCATCTCTTCGGTCACGCCCATTTCGAAGTTCATGCGCGTTTGCAGCACATCCTTGAGCAGCAAGACATCGCGCTCTTGAATGTGGCGACGGTCTTCACGCAGATGCACGGTGATGCCGTCGGCACCCGCCTCTTCCGCGTCCAGAGCCGCTTTGACCGGGTCCGGGTAACGCGTGCCTCGCGCCTGACGCAGCGTAGCTACGTGGTCGATGTTCACGCCAAGAAGAATGCGATTGCTTGTGGTCACGAGGGCTCTCCTGAAGAGTTGAAGATTCGGCGCACAGCATACCGGTCTATTCAGGGCTTGCGAAACAACTCACGACTGGCCAAGGGCTTACCGGCCAAATGAACGGCCAACGCCTGACGCATCAGGCGCTTGGCCGCCGACAAGGCGCCCGTTGCAGTCCAGTCGGCTTGCGCCATGGCCAGCAACTCAACGCCGTTGAACAACCCCGGCTGCAACAACCAGACACGCTCAAGCCCGGCATCCACTTGCAGGCGATACAGGCCATCGGCCTCGATTGCACCGCCGTGGATGTCTTCGGTCAACGAAAAGCTGTAACCCAGGTCGTCCAGCAGCCGCCATTCGAACGCCCGCAGCAAAGGCTCCAACGGTCGCCCTTCGGCCAGGGCCAGCAAGGTAGCAGCGTAGTGATCGAACACTGCGGGGTGCGGGTCTTCGGCAGGCAGCAGACGCACCAGCAGTTCATTGAGATAGAGCCCGCTGAACAGGGCTTCGCCATTGAGCCAGGTCGAAACGCCAGCGCTTTCCATACGTCCGACATTCTTCAGCTCGCCGCGACCATGGAACTCGATTTCCAGCGGCACAAACGGCCGGGCCAGCGTGCCCGCCTTGCCCCGCGCATTACGCAGCACGGCACGCAGACGACCTTGCGGCGTGATGAAATCCACCAGCGCACTGGTTTCACGGTAAGGACGACTGTGCAGGACGTAAGCGAGTTGAGGGACGATGGATTTGCTGGACATTGCACAAGGATCTCAAAAGATCAAAAACGCCCTCACCCTGACCCTCTCCCGGAGGGAGAGGGAACCGACCGAGTCGATGAGGGATTCAACAAAGCACTTACAGAGTGAAGCACATTGCCGACATCCCCCGATCAGCCCCCTCTCCCTCCGGGAGAGGGTTGGGGTGAGGGCTGTTTGTTACTGGTCGCCATAGCCCAGCGAACGCAGGGCGCGTTCGTCGTCGGACCAGCCGCCTTTAACCTTGACCCACAGGTTGAGCATGACTTTGGAGTCGAACAGCAGCTCCATGTCTTTACGCGCTTCAGTGCCGATGCGCTTGATGCGCTCGCCTTTGTCGCCAATGATGATTTTTTTCTGACCGTCACGCTCAACCAGAATCAAGGCATGAATGTGCAAGGTCTTGCCCTGCTGCTTGAATTCTTCGATCTCAACGGTGATCTGGTACGGCAGCTCTGCACCCAACTGGCGCATGATCTTTTCACGAACCAGCTCAGCGGCAAGGAAGCGGCTGCTGCGGTCGGTGATCTGGTCTTCCGGGAAGAAGTGGTCGTTTTCCGGCAGGTGATCAGCAATCACACGCTCAAGAGCATCGAGGTTGTGGCCGTTTTGAGCCGAAATCGGCACGATCTGGGCATTCGGCAATTGCTCCTGAAGCCAGGTCAGGTGCGGCATCAATTCCGTTTTGTCTTCGATGCGGTCAGTCTTGTTCAACGCCACAATCAACGGGCCGGTCACAAACTGGACGCGCTCAAGAACCATTTGGTCTTCTTCAGTCCACTTGGTGCGATCCACCACGAAGATCACCACGTCGACGTCTTTCAACGCAGCCGACGCAGTTTTGTTCATGTAGCGGTTCAGGGCTTTTTCGCCGCCCTTGTGCATGCCCGGCGTGTCAACGTAGATGGCTTGAATATCGCCTTCGGTCTTGATGCCCAGCATGTTGTGACGGGTGGTCTGAGGCTTGCGCGAGGTGATCGCCAGCTTTTGACCGAGGATGTGGTTCAGCAGTGTGGATTTACCCACGTTTGGTCGACCAACGATGGCGACATAGCCACAGCGAGTTGCAGTTGAATCAGTCATGGCCATTCTCCACGCCAAGGGCAATCAGTGCTGCTGCGGCCGCTACCTGTTCGGCAATGCGACGGCTCACACCCTGACCTCGGCTTTTTTCATTCAATAGGGCAATTTCGCACTCAACAAAGAAAGTGCGGCAATGCGGTTCACCTTGAATATCCACCACTTCGTAGCGTGGCAGTTCACAGGCGCGCGACTGCAAGTACTCTTGCAGGCGTGTTTTGGGATCTTTATTGGTGTCGACCAGGGTCAGGGTCTCGAACTCGCCAGCCAGCCAGGCCAATACGCGATCACGGGCGGTTTCCATACCCGCGTCGAGGTAGATGGCGCCAATCAGCGCTTCAAGGGCATCTGCCAGGATCGACTCGCGACGAAAACCGCCGCTTTTCAGTTCGCCCGAACCCAGACGCAGGTACTCGCCCAACTCAAAACCGCGCGCCAGTACGGCCAGGGTTTCGCCTTTGACCAAACGCGCACGCAGGCGCGACAGCTGCCCTTCACGGGCCAGCGGGAAGCGATCAAACAACGCTTCACCGGCGACAAAGTTGAGGATTGCATCGCCCAGGAACTCAAGACGCTCGTTATTGCGCCCCGCGAAACTGCGGTGTGTCAGGGCCAGGATCATCAGCTCCTGGTCTTTGAAGGTGTAGCCGAGCTGACGCTCTAAACGATTTAAAGAAAAACTCACGATTTACCCACGCTGAGTTCGTGGCCGAATGTCACCACCGGACCGATATTAGGGATCAGTGATGCTCGTTTATCGCATAGCAAATGGACAGGGAACTGGCTGTTCGCCGCCGTCACACTTAACGCTTTGTTCAAATCCACATCCTGAATACTGTTGACCGCCCTGCCAGAGACGGCAGACGGTCGTAAGAACCGTCAGGCGCCCGATTTATCAGGACGCCTGAAAAGCATTCGGCGCTGTTATTAACAGCGCCGTCTTGGCTACTTGATCAGCCCCACCCGCGAGAAGTTCGGCAGATGGCTCATCTTGGGTTCCGGCCAACTCATCCAAACAGCGAAGGCCTTGCCGACAATGTTCTGGTCGGGAACCATGCCCAGCTCATCTTTGGGAATGTTCGGATCATCCCAGTAACGGCTGTCGTTCGAATTGTCGCGGTTGTCGCCCATCATGAAGTAGTGCCCGGCCGGAACCGTCCACTCGTTATCAGGTGGCGCGCGATAGCGGCTCATTTCCTTGCGGATCATGTGCTCGACTTCGCCCAGCTTCTCTTTGTACAGCTCGGCACTGCCCAAAGTGCCCGGCTCGGTACCCACCAGTTGCTCGGCAACCAGTTGGCCATTGACGTACAAATGCTTGTCGCTGGTGTAGCGAACGGTGTCGCCCGGCAGGCCCACTACACGCTTGATGTAGTTGACCGACGGATCGCTTGGGTAGCGAAACACCATCACATCCCCGCGCTGCGGATCACCCACTTCGATGATTTTCTTGTCGATCACCGGCAAGCGGATCCCGTAAGAAAATTTGTTCACCAAAATGAAGTCGCCCACATCCAGTGTCGGCTTCATCGAGCCCGACGGAATCTGGAACGGCTCAACCAGAAACGAACGCAGCACCAGCACGATGAACAACACCGGGAAGAACGACTTGCCGTACTCGACCAGCAACGGTTCCTTGTTGAGCTTCTCGATGACCTGCATATCAGCCGGCTGAACAGTGGCCTGATAGTTGGCAATGGCCTTGCGCCGGCGAGGTGCCAGGAAGACCAGATCGAGCAGCGCCAGCAAACCGCAGACGGCGACAGCAATAACCAGCAACAGCGGGAAATTTAGTGACATAGGACCTAGCTATCCAACCTGAGCACCGCAAGGAAGGCTTCTTGTGGAATTTCCACGTTACCCACTTGCTTCATGCGTTTTTTACCGGCCTTTTGCTTTTCCAACAGCTTGCGCTTACGGCTAACGTCACCACCGTAGCATTTGGCCAGTACGTTCTTTCTGAGAGCCTTGACAGTGGTTCGCGCCACAATCTGCCCGCCAATCGCGGCCTGGATTGCAACATCGAACATCTGACGCGGAATCAGTTCTTTCATTTTTTCGGTTAGCGCACGCCCTTTGTAGTGGGCGTTGTCACGGTGAACGATCAATGCCAGGGCATCGACTTTTTCGCCGTTGATCAATACATCCAGCTTCACCAGATTAGCCGACTGGTAACGGTCGAAATGGTAATCGAGCGAAGCATAGCCGCGACTGGTGGATTTGAGACGGTCGAAGAAGTCCAGAACCACTTCGTTCATCGGCAAATCGTAGGTCACTTGTACCTGAGTACCCAGGAACAACATGTCGTGTTGAACGCCACGTTTTTCGATACACAGGGTTATGACGTTGCCCAGGTGCTCTTGAGGCACAAGAATGTTGGCACGCACGATTGGCTCGCGCATGTCCTCGATGGCAGACAAGTCTGGCAGCTTGGACGGGTTATCGACGTAAATCGTTTCGCCGTTCTTGAGCAGCAGCTCGAAAATTACCGTCGGCGCCGTGGTAATCAGGTCCAGGTCGTATTCGCGCTCCAGGCGCTCCTGAATGATTTCCATGTGCAGCATGCCCAGGAAGCCGCAACGGAAGCCGAAGCCCAGTGCGTCAGAGCTTTCTGGCGTGTATTGCAGCGACGAGTCGTTGAGCGTCAGCTTCTGCAACGCATCACGGAAGTCTTCGAAGTCATCGGAGCTGACCGGGAACAGGCCCGCGTACACCTGCGGCTGAATGCGTTTGAAACCTGGCAGCACTTCAACATCAGGGGTTGTACTCAGGGTCAGGGTGTCACCTACCGGCGCACCGTGAATGTCCTTGATACCGGCGATGATGAAGCCCACTTCACCGGCCTTGAGGTCGGCAGTGGCAGTGTGTTTCGGGTTGAACACACCGACGCTGTCCACCAGGTGGACCTTGCCGGTGGATTTAACCAGGATTTTGTCACCCTTCTTCACGCGGCCGTGGCGCACGCGTACCAGGGACACAACACCCAGGTAGTTGTCGAACCAGGAGTCGATGATCAACGCTTGCAGCGGATCTTCGATATTGCCGGTAGGCGCAGGAATGGTGTGCACCAGGCGCTCAAGCACTTCGTCGACGCCCAGGCCGGTTTTGGCACTGCAGGTCACGGCGTCAGTGGCATCGATGCCGATGATTTTTTCGATTTCTTCTTTCACGCGGTCAGGATCGGCCTGCGGCAGGTCGATCTTGTTCAAGACCGGCATCACCTCAAGACCCTGCTCGATAGCGGTGTAGCAGTTGGCAACGGACTGGGCTTCTACGCCCTGACCCGCGTCGACAACCAGCAACGCACCTTCACAGGCCGCCAGAGACCGGCTGACTTCGTAGGTGAAGTCAACGTGGCCCGGGGTGTCAATGAAGTTCAGCTGATAGGTAATGCCGTCTTTGGCCGTGTAGTACAGGGTAACGCTGTGGGCCTTGATGGTAATCCCACGCTCACGCTCCAGGTCCATGGAGTCCAGTACCTGGGCTTCCATTTCGCGGGCAGTCAGACCACCGCACATCTGAATGAAACGATCGGCCAGCGTCGACTTGCCATGGTCAATGTGGGCGATGATGGAGAAATTGCGGATATGACTCAAATCACTCACGGGTCAACACTCAAAAAAAGTCGCAGGCAGACTGCCCGCCGAAAAATAGCCGGGAATTGTACCTGATCCCTGAGCCAAGCGTCACGTTCACAAAAAAGCCCCTATCAAGTGATAGAGGCTTTTTGATCAACCCAAGGGGTATTGATCAACCGGCCCTGCGCAACAACCAGAAACCGGCCAGCGCACAGATACCGGCTGGCAACAGCACCGCGAACAGCGGCGAGAAGCCAAACACCAGGCTGGCTGGCCCCAGCAGGTCTTGCGCAATCTTGAACGCAAAGCCGATCAATACACCGGTAAACACGCGCTGCCCCAAAGTAACAGAACGCAGAGGACCGAAGATGAAAGAAATGGCCATCAATACCAGCGCAGCCGTGACAAATGGCTGCAATACCTTGACCCAAAACGCCAGCCAGTAACGGCCGTTGTTCAGACCCTGGTCTTTCAAATAGTGGATATAGCCCCACAACCCGGAAATCGACAGCGCATCCGGGGCCATGACCACGGTATTAAGCAGCTCGGGGCTCAGGGAAACGTCCCAGCGCTCTTCAGGCGTGTTAACGACTTCAGTGTTGCGCTCGTGGAAGACCGTAGTCGCCACATCACTCAGTTCCCAGTGGTCCTGCGTGAAGTTGGCTTTTTTGGCGAAACTGGCAGACAGCAGGTGGTGTTCTTTATCGAAACGATAACGTGTCACCCCCAGCAGCATGCCATCGGGCTGAACCGCGTTGATGTGGATGAACTCATCCCCCTCGCGGTGCCACATACCATGCTTGGAGCTTTGGGCATCACCGCTGCCCTGGGCCAGAGCCCTGTTGGCCTGGGCCACCGACTCGGTCGCGGGTGCCAGGTACTCGCCAATCAGAATACCGGCCAGCATCAACACCAGCATCGGCTTCATGACCGCCCAGACAATGCGACCGGTGGACACACCCGCCGCCCGCATGATGGTCAGCTCGCTGTTGCTCGCCAGGCTGCCCAGGCCAATCAGGCAGCCGATCAGGGCCGCCACCGGCAGCATGTCGTAAAGACGACGCGGCGCTGTCAGCATCACAAAGCTGAAAACATCGGCCATGGTGTAAGAGCTGGAGAGGTTCTTGACCTCATCAATGAAGGCAAACAGCGACGCCAGGCCGACGATGATCCCCGACACCGCGAGGATCGCCAGCAACACGCTTTTACCAATGTAGCGATCGAGCTTAACCATGAGCCAGCTCCTTCGCGCTGCGACGAGTCGCCAATTTCAAGCGCAACGGCTCCCAATAGAACAACAACAGACCAATGATCAAGAACAGACCGTGCACCCACCACAAGCCCAGCGTGGGTGAAATATTGCCTTTTTCGAGGGCGCCACGGACCAGAATCAAGGCGGTCACGTAGCCCATATAGAGAAGGATGGCTGGCAACAGCTTGAGGAAGCGGCCCTGGCGCGGGTTGACTCGTGACAGCGGAACAGCAATGAGGGTCACGATAAAGACCAGCAGCGGCATGGAAATACGCCACTGCAACTCAGCAATCGCCTTTACGTCAGGGTTGCCGATAAGGCTGCTGGTAGGCATCGCATCGCGGTCGGTGACTTCATTGCTGACATCAGGCTTGGGAAGCAATACGCCATAGGTGTCGTATTTGATGGCGCGGTAATCCGCCAAGCCAGGGTTGCCGTCATAACGATAGCCGTCATCTAGAATCAACCAGCGGCTGCCATCCGGGCGCACTTCCTGGCGGCCCTTTTGCGCGACCAAAATGGAAATACTGCGATCCTTGGCGTCCTGACCGAGGTTCTTCTGGGTGATAAACACGCCCCCCAGATTCGTCCGGTCATTGGTCAGCTGTTCGGTGTAGGTCACCCGGGAGCCATCGTTCAGGGTCTGAAAGCGGCCCGGTTCCAGGGTATCGAACTCGGTCAGGGCATCTTGTTTGTTGAGCAGCAATTGAAACTGCGTAGCGCCCTGAGGCGCCAGGCTCAAGCTCAACCAGGCAACGATCAGCGCCACGATAGTGGCCGGCACCATGCTGATGGCCAACAGACGTTGCTGGCTCATGCCGGTGGCCGACAGGACCGTCATCTCGCTTTCGAGGTACATGCGCCCGTAAGCCAGAAGAAAGCCCAGAAACAGGCCCAGCGGCAAGATCAGTTGCAAGAAGCCGGGCAAGCGAACGCCCATGATCAAGAACAGCGAGCTGGGGTCCATGGCGCCCGAGGCAGCCTGGGCCAGGTATTTAATGAAGCGACCGCTCATGATGATGACCAGCAGCACAGCGCTGACAGCGCTCAATGTAAGCAGGACTTCGCGGGATAGATAACGGAAGACGATCAAACCAGACACTCCAGGGGTCGTCAGGCTAAGGCGGCCAAACAAGCGGCATAGCGAATCGACACTAGCTCATGTAGATGAGCCTAGTCGTTTAAAAAGATGGCGCATTATCCTGTGAATGGCCGCGCCTGTCACTGCGCATGCTCAGCCAAGGCTTTAAAGCGCTGATTTGGCAGCATTCGAGGGTTGTCAGGCGCGGCCGACGAGGTTCAAACTGCCTGCCTTGACGCCCGCCTGAAGCACAGGTGAAGCGCTGTATCTTTCAAGCACGCGAACCGCACCGTTTGTGCGCACGTTGACCATTTGATTCAGGGACCCGGACATGGAACTGGTTGTAAAAAGCGTCAGCCCAGAAACGTTGAAAACGGCCACTCTCGTGGTCGCCATCAGCGAAGGCCGCAAACTCGGCCCTACCGCTAAAGCCATCGACGAACTCACCGGTGGCGCCATCAGCGCCGTGGTAAAGCGTGGCGACATCGCCGGCAAAACCGGCCAGAGCCTGTTGCTTCACAGCCTGCCAAACCTCAAGGCCGAGCGCGTATTGCTGCTGGGCACAGGCAAAGACGAAGCACTGGGCGACCGCCCTTTTCGCAAAATCATCAGCGGCGCGCTGAGCGTCCTTAAAGGCCTGGGCGGCAGCGACGCGGTGTTCGCACTCGACGAACTGGTGGTCAAGGGCCGTGACAGCTACAGCAAAACTCGCCTGCTGGCCGAAACCCTGCTCGACGGCGAATACACCTTCGACCGCTTCAAAAGCCAGAAAGCCGAACCCCGCGCCCTGAAAAAAATCACCCTGCTGACCATCAAGGCCGCACAGGCTGAAGTGCAGCGCGCAGTCACCCACGCGCAGGCCATTGCCAGCGGCATGTCGTTCACCCGCGACCTGGGCAACCTGCCACCGAACATTTGCCACCCGATTTTCCTGGCCGAACAAGCCAAGGACCTGGGCAAAGAATTCAAGGGCCTGAAAGTCGAGATCCTTGACGAGAAAAAAATCAAGGATCTGGGCATGGGCGCGTTCTATGCGGTCGGACAGGGCAGCGACCAGCCGCCACGCCTGATCGTGATGAACTACGCAGGCGGCAAAAAATCCGAGAAGCCTTTTGTGCTGGTCGGCAAAGGCATCACGTTCGACACCGGCGGCATCAGCCTCAAGCCGGGTGCGGGCATGGACGAAATGAAGTACGACATGGGCGGCGCTGCCAGCGTGTTCGGTACCCTGCGTGCCGTGCTTGAGCTGAAACTGCCGATCAACCTGGTGTGCATCCTGGCCTGCGCCGAAAACATGCCAAGCGGCGGCGCTGCACGTCCGGGCGACATCGTGACGACCATGAGCGGCCAGACCGTTGAAATCCTAAACACCGACGCCGAAGGCCGTCTGGTGCTGTGCGACGCCCTGACCTACGCCGAACGCTTCAAGCCGCAAGCGGTGATCGATATCGCCACCCTGACCGGCGCGTGCATGGTGGCCTTGGGTGCTCACACCTCGGGCCTGATGGGCAACAGCGACGAACTGATCGGCCAATTGCTGGAAGCCGGCAAACAAGCCGACGACCGCGCCTGGCAACTGCCGCTGTTCGACGAATACCAAGAGCAACTGGACAGCCCGTTTGCCGACATGGCCAACATTGGCGGCCCTAAAGGCGGCGCCATCACCGCGGGCTGCTTCCTGTCGCGCTTTGCCAAGGCCTACCACTGGGCTCACCTGGACATCGCTGGCACCGCATGGGTCAGCGGCGGCAAGGACAAAGGCGCCAGCGGCCGCCCTGTGCCTTTGCTGACGCAATACCTGCTGGATCGCGCCAACGCTTGAAGCTGACAATCGACGGTTGCGCCGCCTGATGGCGGCGCAACCCCGATTCAGGAACCGCAATGACCTCAGAACCCGATACAGAGCTGACCAAGGTCGACTTTTATATCCTGCCCAGCGCCGAACCTTCAGCGCGGCTGGACTTTGCCTGCAAACTCACTGAAAAAGCCTGGCGCCTCGGCCACCGGGTGTACCTGCATTGCAGCGATAGCGCTCAACGTCAGGACCTGGACGAGCGTCTGTGGCGCTTCAAGGGCGAAAGCTTCGTACCCCACAGCAACACCGAAGACCAACCTGACGGCACGATTGTCATGGGCCTCAGCGAAGCCCCCGCCAGCCATCAGGATTTATTGATCAACCTGGACCTCAAAGTCCCTGAATTCTTCAAACGTTTCGCCCGCGTCGCTGAAGTCGTGGTCGAAGACCCCGCAGTTCGCCTGGCTGCACGGGAGAGTTTTCGCTTCTACCGTGAACACGGCTATCCTCTGCAAGACCACAAGCTACAACGACTCTGAGCACACGATGGACACCTCCAATTCGCCGAAAAAAGCTGCACACCTGCTCGACGATCTTGAATCCATTCGCCAGTTGCTGGGCGATGACGGTTTGCAACCGCCGCTGCTGACGGAAATGGTCGGTCATGGCGGCGAGCAAATTCCGTTGCTGTCGGATGTCATCGACGACACGGTCGCCCCCGAGCCAGACCCGGAGCCTGAATCGGCGCAAATACCGTTGGTCGGCATCGCTGAGGCCCCCAAGGCCGAAAAAGCCCCGGACGCATTGCTCGTGCACCTGGACAAAGAACTGCGCACGGCGGCGCAGGCGATCATGCACGAGGTCATCAACGACTTCGCCCCGCACATCGAAACCGAAATCAAACGCCGCCTCGATGCGCACATGGAGCGCCTGTTGGCGCAACATCAGAACTGACGGCACACGCAAATCCCGCAGGAGTGGCCGCCCCGTCTTCGACGCCGCGCTGTCGCGCAGCAAACAGGCCACCGAATATCTTCAGCATCCCCCAATCAGTTCCCTCTCCTTAGGGAGAGGGCTAGGGTGAGGGTGAGGGGGCTCTTGACTTGAGTACATATCCGTTGCTGCGGCAACGGCCACTTAGGGTTCCGGCCTTACGCCGCGTCACTTTGCAAAAGCGGCAAAGTAACCAAAACGCTTTTGCCCCTACCCCTCGGTGCCTCGCTTTGGCTCGGCATGCCCTCACCACAGGCCTTGCTCCGTAGGCCCGCCGCGATCGGCCATCCATGGCCGTGTCGCGGCTAACCCGGCGTCCTGCCGGGTTACCCACTGCGCAAAACCTGCGTTCGGCCAGCGTGGTTTAATGGGGCCTTTTAGATCAAGATCAAAAGCAAGATCTAAATCAAAAGATCGCGAGCAAGCTCGCTCCTACAGGGCCTTTAGAATCAATCACTTATTTTGTGTTTGATAGGAGCTGCCGCCCCGTCTTCGACGCCGCGCTGTCGCGCAGCAAACAGGCCACCAAGTATCTTCAGCATCCCCCAATCAGTCCCCTCTCCCTCCGGGAGAGGGCTAGGGTGAGGGGCTTTTTGCTTTTATGTACATATCCGTTGCTGCGGTAACGGCCCCTTAGGGTTCCGGCCTTACGCCGTGCCACTTTGAAAAGCGCAAAGTGGCCAAACGCTTTTTGCCCCAACCCCTCGGTGCCTAGCTGTGGCTCGGCATGCCCTCACCACAGGCCTTACTCCGTGGGCCCTCTGCGCAAAACCTGCGTTCGGACAGCGTGGTTTAACGGGGCTTCTTAGATCAAGATCTAAAGCCAGATCAAGATCAACAGATCGCGAGGCAAGCTCGCTCCTACGTAGTTTCGCCCTCATGCAGCGCACACCTCGCCCTCAGCGTCCCGCCCCGCTATACTTGCCGGCTTTCCTGAATTAATGCCAATAGGGTCCCGCCGCGCATGGATAAGACCTACCAGCCGCACGCCATTGAAACTTCCTGGTACAAAACCTGGGAAGAAGAGAATTATTTTGCCCCGCAAGGCGCGGGCGACCCGTACACCATCATGATCCCGCCGCCGAACGTCACCGGCAGCCTGCACATGGGTCACGGTTTTAATAACGCGATCATGGACGCCCTTATCCGTTTCCGCCGTATGCAAGGTCGCAACACCTTGTGGCAGCCGGGCACCGACCACGCGGGTATCGCAACCCAGATGCTGGTTGAGCGTCAGATCGAAGCACAAGGTCTGAACCGCCACGACCTGGGCCGCGAGAAGTTCCTGGAAAAAGTCTGGGAATGGAAAGATCAGTCTGGTGGCAACATCAGCCGTCAGATCCGTCGCCTGGGCTCGTCCGTAGACTGGAGCCGCGAGCGTTTCACCATGGACGACGGCCTGTCAGAAGCGGTGAAAGAAGCCTTTGTACGCTTGCACGAAGACGGCCTGATCTATCGCGGCAAGCGCCTGGTTAACTGGGACACCAAGCTGCACACGGCGATCTCCGACCTTGAAGTGGAAAACCACGACGAGAAAGGCTTCCTGTGGAACCTGCGCTACCCGCTGGCTGACGGCGCCAAGACCGCAGAAGGCCTGGACTACCTGGTCGTCGCCACTACCCGCCCGGAAACCATGCTCGGTGACTCGGCTGTTGCGGTAAACCCGGAAGACGAACGCTATAAAGCCCTGATCGGTAAATTCGTTGAGCTGCCCCTGGTTGGGCGCCGCATACCGATCATCGCCGACGACTACTGCGATCCAGAGTTCGGCACCGGCTGCGTGAAAATCACCCCGGCCCACGACTTCAACGACTATGAAGTCGGCAAGCGCCACAACCTGCCGCTGCTGAACATCTTCGACAAAAACGCAGCCGTTCTGCCTGCCGTTCAAGTGTTCAACCTCGACGGCACGCTGAACGACTCCATCGACGGCACCCTGCCAGCCAAATACGTTGGCCTGGACCGTTTCGAGGCGCGTAAGCAAATCGTTGCCGACTTCGACGAAGCCGGCCTGCTGGTCAGCGTCGACGACCACGCCCTGAAAGTGCCGAAAGGCGACCGCTCGGGCACCGTGATCGAACCGTGGCTGACCGACCAGTGGTATGTATCGACCAAGCCATTGGCAGAACCTGCTATCGCCGCGGTTGAAGACGGGCGCATCGCGTTCGTGCCTAAACAGTACGAAAACATGTACTTCTCTTGGATGCGTGACATCCAGGACTGGTGCATCAGCCGTCAGCTGTGGTGGGGCCACCGGATCCCGGCCTGGTACGACGAGTCGGGCAAAGTCTACGTAGGCCGCGACGAAGCCGAAGTGCGTGCCAAGCACAACCTCGGCCCGGACGTTGCGCTGCAACAGGACAACGACGTACTCGACACTTGGTTCAGTTCGGGCCTGTGGACGTTCTCCACCCTGGGCTGGCCTGAGCAGACCGATTTCCTGAAAACCTTCCACCCGACCGACGTGCTGGTCACCGGCTTCGACATCATTTTCTTCTGGGTTGCCCGGATGATCATGCTCACCATGCATTTGGTGAAGAACGAAGACGGCACCCCGCAAGTTCCGTTCAAGACCGTGTATGTACACGGCCTGGTCCGTGACGGTCAGGGCCAGAAGATGTCCAAGTCCAAAGGCAACGTACTGGACCCGCTGGACATCATCGACGGTATCGCTCTCGAAGACCTGGTGGCCAAGCGCACCACCGGCCTGATGCAGCCAAAACTGCTGAAGAAGATCGAGAAGCAGACCCGTGACGAGTTCGCTGACGGCATCGCCAGCTACGGTACCGACGCCCTGCGCTTCACGTTCTGCTCGCTGGCCTCCACCGGTCGCGACATCAAGTTCGACATGGGCCGCGTTGAAGGCTATCGCAACTTCTGCAACAAGATCTGGAACGCCGCACGTTACGTGCTGGACAAGGGCGAAGACTGCGGCCAGAACGGCGAAGCCTACGAACTGTCGCTGGCTGACCGCTGGATCATCTCGCAGTTGCAGCGCACCGAAGCCGAAGTGACCCGTCACCTCGACCAGTTCCGTTTCGACCTGGCCGCACAAGCCTTGTACGAGTTCATCTGGAACCAGTATTGCGACTGGTACCTAGAACTCTCCAAGCCTGTGCTGTGGGACGAAAACGCCCCGGTTGAGCGTCAGCGCGGCACTCGCCGTACGCTGGTTCGGGTTCTGGAAGTGGCCTTGCGTCTGGCGCACCCGTTCATGCCGTTCATCACGGAAGAAATCTGGCAGCGCATCGCGCCGCTGGCGGGCGCGCAAGGCAAAACCATCATGCTGCAACCTTGGCCAGTGGCCAACGAAGCTCGCATCGACCAGGCTGCCGAAGACGACATCGAATGGCTCAAGGGCTTGATGCTCGGCACGCGTAACATCCGTGGCGAAATGAACATCGGCCCGGGCAAACCGCTACAGCTGTACCTGAAAAACGTCAGCAGTGAAGACCAGCGCCGTTTGACCGAGAACGACGCCTTGCTGAAAAAGCTGGCTAAACTCGAGTCGATCACCGTACTGCAAGACGGTGCCGAAGCGCCTCTGTCTGCCACCGCGTTGGTGGGCGAGATGGAAGTGCTGGTGCCGATGGCCGGCCTGATCGACAAAGATGCCGAGCTGGCGCGCCTGGACAAAGAAATCCAGCGCTTGCACGGCGAAGTGGCCCGCGTTGGCGGAAAACTGTCGAATGCGGCCTTCGTTGACAAGGCTCCGGCCGAAGTCATTGACAAGGAACGCGCCAAATTGGCCGAGGCTGAACAAGCCTTGAGCAAGTTGGCGGACCAGCACGCGCGGATTTCCAGCCTGTAACAGCGCTGCGCACCTGATCGCGGGCAAGGACGCTCCCGCAGGGTTAACCCCTGCCGGGGCGGCCTTGCCCGCGATTGCTTTTGTGGAACCCAATGAACATGACCACCCCACGCACCTCCAAAGCCACACGCCACAAGCCCAAGGCTA
The DNA here is from genome assembly GCF_045830615.1 of Pseudomonas helleri. Lineage (NCBI taxonomy): Bacteria > Pseudomonadati > Pseudomonadota > Gammaproteobacteria > Pseudomonadales > Pseudomonadaceae > Pseudomonas > Pseudomonas helleri. The sequence continues at coordinate 4,443,019 of NZ_CP174501.1, forward strand.
CGGGTGAGAACAAACCGGCTGCACCTCGGGTAAAGCCCAGCCTGCACCCGCGCAACCGCCACCAGGGCCACTACGACTTTGCGCAACTGATCAAGATCTGCCCGGAACTGGGCGCGTTTGTGATCATCAACCCGTACGGCAAAGAGAGCATCGACTTCGCCAACCCGAGCGCAGTGCGGGTGTTCAACCGTGCGTTGCTCAAGTCCTTCTACGGCATTGCCCACTGGGACATTCCCGCTGACTACCTGTGCCCTCCGGTGCCGGGCCGCGCCGATTACGTGCACTTTCTCGCGGACTTGCTGGCCAGCGTCAACGATGGCCAGATCCCGCAGGGCGCCAATGTGCGCGTACTGGACATCGGCACCGGCGCCAACTGCGTCTACCCGCTGATCGGCCACTGCGAATATCGCTGGCAGTTCCTCGGCACCGACGTTGATGCCACGGCGGTCAAGACCGCCAAGGCGATTGTGCAGTCCAACAGCCTGAACAAAGCCATCAGCCTGCGCCTGCAGCCAGATCCGCAGAAGATCCTGCTGGACCTTCTGGACAGCAACGAGCGTTTCGACCTGACCATGTGCAACCCGCCGTTCCACGCCTCGCTGGACGAAGCCACGCGTGGCAGCGAGCGTAAATGGCGAGCACTGGGCAAGGCAGACCCCAAGCGCAAACTGCCAGTGCTGAACTTTGGTGGCCAGGCTGCTGAATTGTGGTGCGAAGGTGGCGAGCAACGCTTTGTGACCCAACTGATCCGCGAAAGCGTGCACGTGGGCCGTCAGGTGCTGTGGTTCAGCGTGCTGGTGTCCAAGGCTTCGAACCTGCCAGCGGTTCAGACCGCGCTGAAAAAAGCCGGCGCGCGTGAAAGCCAGGTGGTTGAAATGTCCCAAGGCAACAAGCAAAGCCGCTTTGTAGCCTGGACCTTCCACGACAAAGACCAGCAGCAAGTGTGGCGCGAGAAGAACTGGAAGTAAGCCTTTCCCCACTGTAGGAGCGAGCTTGCCTCGCGATCTTTTGATCTTCTAAAAGATCGCGAGGCAAGCTCGCTCCTACACAGGATTTTCGCCCATAAAAAAACCGCGCTTGGGATCACTCCCAAGCGCGGTTTTTTAATGCGTTCTTACTTGTTAACAGCGTCAGTCAGGCCTTTAGCCACAACGAGCTTGATAACTTTCTTGGCAGCGATTTCGATGGCAGCGCCAGTCGAAGGGTTACGGCCAGTACGGGCAGGACGCTCGGTCACTTTCAGTTTGCCAATACCTGGCAGAGTGATTTCGCCGCCATTTTCCAGCTGATCAGCAACGATTTGACCCAGTTGGTCCAGCAGAGCACGCACGGTAGTTTTCGGTGCGTCTACAGCTTCAGCCAGATCAGCGATCAGTTGGTCTTTAGTAATAGCCATTGAGATGTTCCTTCCCTATCAAATTCATTTGGTTTGCAAAGTGCAAGGTCAGCTATCGAGCCAGAAATCGAGGGTCTGGCACGCCCGTTTGCTTTCACGACGAATCGCGGATGTAGAGTGCTAAAACGGAGTTTGGTTCGACCTGACACAGGCTGAATGCATGCTTTGCGCCGTTACACAGCGCAAGACCGGGCAAAACTAGCACAGAGACGGTTAAATATCCGCCTCTACCTCGCCATTTGGTCAGCTTTATCGCCTTAAAAGCGTAAAAAAACCGCTCTACACCGTCCATCCCCTCCCTAAAGGCGGTACGAAGGCTGCCCAGTGGCTCAGGTGCGGTACACTTAGCGCCTTTCCGGGCGCATGCCCTCCCCGCTCATTATTCGCCGAGAAGCCCATGCCGATCCGTCATTGCATCGTTCATTTGATTGAGAAAAAACCCGACGGTACGCCCGCTGTTCTCCACGCCCGCGACTCTGAATTGGCCGAGTCCCAGGCCATCGAGAACATGCTCGCAGACCTCAACGAAAGCTATAACGCCAAGCAAGGCAAAGCCTGGGGCTTTTTTCATGCTGAATCCGGGGCGCATCCGTTCAGCGGCTGGCTCAAGGAGTACATGGAGGGCGGTCAGGACTTCACCGCGTTTAGCCGTGTGGCCGTCGAGCACCTGCAAAAGCTGATGGAAGAATCCAACCTGTCAGTGGGCGGCCACGTGCTGTTTGCCCATTACCAGCAAGGCATGACCGACTACCTGGCCATCGCCCTGTTGCACCACAGCGACGGCGTGGCGGTGAACTCGGAACTGGACGTGACCCCGTCACGTCACCTGGACCTGGGCCAGTTGCACCTGGCGGCACGGATCAATATTTCCGAGTGGCAGAACAACAAACAGTCCAAGCAGTACATTTCTTTTATCAAAGGCAAAAACGGCAAAAAGGTCTCTGAGTATTTCCGCGACTTTATCGGTTGCCAGGAAGGCGTCGACGGCCCCGGCGAAACCCGCACGCTGCTCAAGGCGTTCAGTGATTTCGTTGAAAGCGAAGACCTGCCCGAAGAGTCTGCCCGTGAAAAAACCAAGACCCTGGTGGACTACGCCAGCAGCCAGGCCAAAATCGGTGAACCGATGGGCCTCGAAGAGTTGTCGGAGTTGATCGACGAAGAGCGCCCAAAGGCGTTTTACGACCACATCCGCAACAAGGACTACGGCCTGTCGCCGGAAATTCCGGCAGACAAACGCACCCTTAACCAGTTCCGCCGCTTCACCGGGCGCGCTGAGGGCTTGTCTATCAGCTTTGAAGCCCACCTGCTGGGCTCCAAGGTCGAATTCGATGAAGAAGCCGGCACACTCGTTATCAAGGGCCTGCCGACCCAACTGCTCGACCAGCTCAAGCGCAACAAGTGATGTTGAACGGCATCCTCAAGAAAGTCCTGTTTGTGCTGGTGGTGGTCGTGGTCTTTCAGAACTGGGGCAAGATCGAGCGGGTGCTAAACCCCTCCGGTGTAGTCCCGGAACACACCCGGGCCAGCGCCCGGGTGGTGCTGTACGCCACCGAGTGGTGCGGCTACTGCAAGGCCACGCGACGCTTTCTGGACCAGAAAGGCATCCCGTACACAGAGTTTGATATCGACAAGGATGTCGCCGCCCGCCAGACCTACGAAGCATTGGGCGGGCGCGGGATTCCGATTCTGGACGTCAATGGCACCTTGCTCAGGGACTTCAACCCGGACGCAATCCTCGCGGCGTTGAAATAACCAAAAATCTGTAGGAGCGAGCTTGCCTCGCGATCTTTTGATCGTTTAAAAGATCGCGAGACAAGCTCGCTCTTACAGTGCCAACTGGCTTTGCACCAGGCACTCTTTGGCGCTTTTCTTGAGCTTTTTAATCAGCCGCTCCTGACGCAAGGCTTCGCCTTTGTCTGGCCACGATTCGACATAGACCAGGGCCACCGCAGGGCTTGAGGCAAAAAAGCGCGCGCCTTTACCGGTCTGATGCTGCACGAAGCGGCGCGCCGGGTCATCGCTGATGCCGCAATACAACGAACCATTGGCCGCACGCACCAAATACACAAACCAGGGTTTGGAACTCACATTTAACGTCCGGCTTGATACGCTTTGAGGCCTTTTTTCGCTTGGGCGCGAATGGCGTTTTTCACCAGCGGTGTCCAGCCCAGCAAAACGCCCTTGGCCCCCAGCGCCTGCCGCGACCAGCGCCACAGGTCAAAGTGGTCATGGTGCTCGCAAATTTTGCCGTCGCGAAAAACAAACCGGGCCTGAATATCGTTAACCACCGTATTGCCGGTCTGGCTGAACAGATACGTCGCCACCCAATGTGCACTGCCGCGTTGCGCATCGGCCTGAACCTGATCGAAGGTCAGGCTGAAATCCTTGGCCCGCGTGGTCAGCATGCGCCACATGTCGGTGGCGTTGTGACCGCGTAGTTCGCCAAAGACCGGGTCGCTGAACACTACGTCGTCGGTGTAGCACTCGCCCATCGCTTGCGCATCAAGCTGTGCAAACGCTTGGTAAAAACGCGTGATTAACGCTTGATGGTCTTGGCTCATGGCAGGGTCCGTGCGGGTAGGAATCTGTGCACGATAATCTGCAATGAGCCGAAACACTACGGGCTTTGAATTTTCTCGCTCTGCACGTTGACGTATAGCGCGCGCCCGGCCCCCAGGCCCGCGACAATGGCACACAGGCCAATCACGGCAAAAATCCAGCCCAGCGCATCCCAACCACCGGTCACTTCATGGACCACGCCCACTGCCAGCGGGCCCAGTGACGCCAGGGTGTAACCTACGCCCTGGGCCATGCCCGAGAGGTTGGCGGCGACGTGCGAGTCGCGAGAGCGCAGCACAATCAGGGTCAACGCCAGGCTGAACGTCCCGCCCTGCCCCAGACCCAGCACAACAGCCCAACTCCACAAGCTGTCCATCGGCGCATACAGACAGCCAAACAGCCCGGCCAGGGTCAGGCCCATGACCAGCACGATCGCCAGACGCTGATCCTTGCCCCGCGTCGCCAGCCAGGGCGCTGTCAGTGCCGTGGCCAACTGCACGATCACTGAACCTGACATCACCAGGCCGGCATCGGTCGGGGTCAGGCCGCGGCCGATCAGAATCGATGGCAACCAACCAAAAACGATGTAGGACAACGACGATTGCAGGCCCATGTAGAGCGTCACTTGCCATGCCAGCGGGTCGCGTAAAAGCCCCTGCACGCGGTAAGCCACGTTGTGCGCGCCTTGACGCTTACCCACCTGCGGCAACCAGAAAATGGCCGCCAACAAGGCCGGCAAGGCCCAAAAGCCCAGGCCCATTGCCCAACTGTCGCCCAGGTAATGGCTCAGCGGCACCGTCGCCCCGGCCGCCAGTGCTGCGCCGAGGCACAACGCCATGGTGTAGACGCCGGTCATGGTCCCGGCATGCCCGGCAAAATCGCGTTTGATAATCCCCGGCAGCAATACGCCGATCACACCGATACTGGCGCCTGCCAGAATGCTCCCGGCAAACAGCCCGACCTCACCCAGGCAACTGCGCAGCACGATCCCGCCGCCCAACGTCAGAAGAATCCCGAGCACCACCCGCTCAGTGCCAAAACGCCGGGCCAGAATCGGCGCCAGGGGCGCAAACACGCCCAGACACAGCACGGGCAAGGTGGTCAGTAAACCGGCCTGCGCGGCCGACAAGCCCAGGCTGTCCGACACAACACCCAGCAAGGGCGCCACGCTCGACAGCGCCGGGCGCAAATTCAGCGCCACCAGCACCAGCCCCAACAGCAACAACCACGGGCGCAGCACCACAGGGGGCGTCTGTTGTACGTGTTCGTCATCAACTTCGGCGTCGATCAGTAATTCTTCCAGTTCATCCAGATGACGAACGGCTTCGCTGCTGGCTGACGAGGGATGGTTCATGGCCTTCTCCGGTTCAGGGTTCATTGATCAACGTCCGGCAAAGCGCCATAGCCCGTTGTGGGTCTTGTTGTTTGACGGCCTCCAAGAGTTCGACATGCAGGTCGAACACCGATTGGCGGCGCGGGTAAATATCCAGCGTCTTGCGCAACTGACTGGAAACAATGCTTGAGGTGTAGCGGTACAACTCCGTCAACGCCGGGTTATGCGCGGCATCGATCACATGCTGGTGGAACTGCAAGTCACAGCAAATGTAGGTGTCGAGTTCGCCGTGATAGTGCTGGCCACTGAGATCGAGTGCTTGCTGCATCAGGCGCAAGTCCTCATCGGTACGGCGTACGGCCGCCAGGCCAACGGCCTCAACTTCAAGGATGTGGCGCATCTCGCGCACCTGGTCCATCGAACAGGCCGACAACGTGCGCAAGGTGTCCATGGGATCGACCCGCCCGCGCAAGTAACTGCCGTCGCCCTGACGGATCTCAATCAGCCCGGCAAAGGCCAGCACGCGCATGGCTTCGCGCACCGTATTGCGGCTTATGCCCAACTCCGCCGCCAATTCCGGCTCCGTCGGCAAGCGTTGGCCGACCTCCCAGGCGCCGTTGTTAATTCGCGTGCGCAGTTGTTCAAGGGCCTGATCGACCAGGGAGCGTTTTATCAGCGGAGAAGCGTCTGTCATGGAATCCGTCCTTTCATCCAATCATAGGATGAATTTTCTTACATGCTAGTCAGCGCCTTCCCTTAGAGCAATCAACTACAGATTAAAGGGCCGCTTAACTTGAAAAATAATCGTTGAACTAAAAACCCTTAAAGGGTAGTTTTGAGCGCATCGAGGCACTCTCTTATGGAAAAGAAGACACCCCACTACACCCTTCAGTGCATACAAGATGACGTAAAACGGCTGGGAGCCGTGGCGTTTACCAAAAGTGCGCTGGATGGTGGGCGCATGCTGGGGCTAACACTCGCCCAGATGCTCTGGGTGATCGCGTCTCTGGAGCGCAGGCTCTTGTACAAATCAATGTCGACTTACGCAGACCCCAAAGTCTGGCAAGACGTCTACCACGCTCAAGCCTACGGCTTGGCCCTGTACATCAAGGTGACCTACCGTCCCGGTGGAGGGCCGCCCGTCATTGCCTTCAAGGAAAAAGACTGATGAGCAAGCATGATTGCTACACCTGTGGCGCACCCAACGCGATGCACCCGTTCAAGGGCCGCGATTTCACAGTGACGTTCAAACAATTAACCCGCCACGTGCCCAATCTGGCAGGCGAGCAATGCAGTGAATGTGCTGAGGTCGAGTTCGATGCGCCCAGCGCAGAGCGTTATGCCCAGGCAGGTGATGAACTGATCGAGGATGCCAAGCGGGTCGTGGCAGACGAGATGAAACGTATCCGGCGTAAATTGCACTTCACCCAAAAAAGCGCGGTGCAGTTACTGTCCGGCGGCGGCCACAATGCGTTCAGCCGCTATGAGCGGGCCGAAGTCGAACCGCCCAAACCGCTGTTTGTGTTGATGCGCCTGCTCGATCGCCACCCGGAACTGGTCAAGGAGCTGCACGCGATCTACGAATGCGCGGATATCAATGCGCTGTTGGAGCAGAAGCAACAACAGCGCGAGAAAACACGTTAACCCCTCGGTCGCCGCGTTTGCATCAATGCAGAATTTGATTCAGGAACAGTTTGGTCCGGTCGTTCTGCGGGTTGTCGAAGAAATCATTCGGCGCAGCCTGCTCGACGATTTCACCCTTGTCCATAAAGATCACCCGGTTGGCCACGGTCCGGGCAAAGCCCATTTCGTGGGTCACGCAGAGCATGGTCATGCCGTCTTCGGCCAGGCCGATCATGGTGTCGAGTACTTCCTTGACCATTTCCGGGTCGAGCGCTGAAGTCGGCTCGTCGAACAACATGATTTTAGGCTTCATGCACAGCGCACGGGCAATCGCCACCCGCTGCTGCTGACCACCGGACAACTGCCCCGGAAACTTGTGGGCCTGCTCCGGAATACGCACGCGCTGCAAGTAATGCATGGCGATTTCTTCGGCCTGGCGCTTGGGCATTTTGCGCACCCACATCGGCGCCAACGTGCAGTTTTGCAGGATGGTCAGGTGCGGGAACAAGTTGAAGTGCTGGAACACCATGCCGACTTCACGGCGCACGGTTTCGATCTGCTTGATGTCGTTGGTCAGCTCAACCCCATCCACCACAATGCGCCCTTGCTGATGCTCTTCAAGGCGATTGAGGCAGCGAATGGTGGTCGACTTGCCCGAGCCCGAGGGCCCGCACAACACGATCCGTTCACCCGCCTGCACGTTCAGGTTGATGTCCTTGAGCACGTGAAACTGGCCGTACCACTTGTTAACGTCCTGCATCTGAATAATGCCTTCAGGGCTAGCAGGCTTTTTAATTGCTTCACTCATATCCAACTCCTACTAACGCTTGTGGCCAGTGTCCAGCTTGCGCTCCAGATGTATGGAGTAGCGGGACATACCGAAACAGAAAATCCAGAACACCAGGGCGGCAAACACATAACCCTCGGTCGCCATGCCCAGCCAGGTCGGGTCGGCGGCGGCTTGTTTGACGCTGTTGAGCAGGTCAAACAGGCCGATGATGATCACCAGGCTGGTGTCCTTGAACAGGGCAATAAAGGTATTCACGATGCCGGGAATGACCAGCTTCAGGGCTTGCGGCAAGATCACCAGGCCCATGCTGCGCCAATAACCCAGGCCCATGGCTGCCGATGCTTCGTACTGACCTTTGGGAATGGCCTGCAGGCCGCCGCGCACCACTTCGGCCACGTACGCCGACTGGAACAGGATCACCCCGATCAGCGCCCGCAGCAGCTTGTCGAAGTTCATGCCTTCAGGCAGAAACAACGGCAGCATCACCGAGGACATGAACAGCACGGTGATCAGCGGCACACCACGCCAGAACTCGATGAACGTCACGCACACCACGCGAATCGCCGGCATGTCCGAGCGACGCCCCAATGCCAGCAAGATGCCCAATGGCAGTGCTCCGGCGATGCCCACGGTGGCGATCACCAGCGTCAGCATCAGGCCGCCCCATTGGCTGGTGGCGACGGTGGTCAGGCCCCAATGCCCACCGTGCAGCAGGCTGTAGGCGAGAATCGGGTAGATCACCAAAAAGCTCAGCCCGTAGACCGCCTTGTGTTTGAAGCGCGAAATAAACAACGGCGCAGCACCAAAGATGGCCAACAACACCGTCGTATCGACGCGCCAGCGCAGTGCCGAAGGGTAATAGCCGTACATGAACTGGCTAAAACGCTGCTCGATAAACACCCAGCAGGCACCGCTTTTGGTGCAGTCTGCCCGGGTCGTGCCCACCCAATTGGCGTCAAATAGCGCCCAGCTCAGCAACGGCGGCACGATCAACCAGACCAGGTAGAGCGCAAACAGCGTAAGCAAGGTGTTGAGCCAACTGGAAAACAAGTTCGCCCGTGCCCAGGCAACCACGCCAATCCGGTTGCCCGGTGGCGGCATATCAGGTTTGAAAACATGCGTCGTCATGGTCGCGCCCTCACCGTTCGATCAGCGCAATGCGCGTGTTGTACCAGTTCATCAGCAGCGAAATGCTGATGCTGATCGCCAGATAAACGCTCATGGTGATGGCAATCACTTCAATCGCTTGCCCGGTCTGGTTCAGCACCGTACCGGCAAACAGCGAAACCATTTCCGGGTAGCCGATACCTGCCGCCAACGATGAGTTTTTCACCAGGTTGAGGTATTGACTGGTCAGCGGCGGAATGATCACTCGCAGCGCCTGCGGGATGATCACCTTGCGCAGCGTCGGCCCGGGGCGCAGGCCCAGCGAGGCAGCAGCTTCTGTCTGGCCATGGCTGACCGACTTGATGCCCGAACGCACGATCTCGGCAATAAAAGCTGCGGTGTACACCGTGAGGGCGATGGTCAGCGCCAACAGTTCCGGGATCAGCACCCAGCCACCAACAAAGTTGAAGCCCTTGAGCTCGGGCATTTCCCAATGCACTGGCGCACCGACTACCAGCGCGCACAGCCCTGGAATCACCAGCAACAGGCCCAACGCGGCCCAGAAGGTGTGAAACGCAACACCGGTGGCTTCAAAGCGTTTTTTCGCCCAGCGCACCATCACCACCACGGCCACAATCGCCAGCAGCACACTGATCACAAACGGCCAGAACGCAGGTGTCGCAATGGCGGCCGGCATGTTAAGGCCACGGCTGCTCATGTAAAACGTGTCGGCAAAATTGTGGCTGTTACGCGGCCCCGGCATGGTCAAAAAGACCGCGAAGTACCAGAACAGGATTTGTAGCAACGGCGGGATATTGCGAAAAACTTCGACGTAGACCGTCGCCAGCTTGTTGATCATCCAGTTCGGAGACAATCGCGCGACGCCGACAATAAAGCCCAGAATGGTCGCCAGGACCACGCCAATCACCGACACCAGCAGCGTGTTCAGCAGGCCGATTACAAAGACCCGGGCGTAGCTGTCGGACTCGGTGTAATCAATTAAATGCTGCGCAATGCCAAACCCGGCACTGCGTTCCAGAAAATCGAAACCCGAGGTAATCCCCCGGTGTTGCAGGTTGGTCTGAGTGTTGTTGAACAAGTACCAACCCATGAAGACCACCAGCGCGACGGTGATGATCTGAAATACCCACGCACGCACACGTGGATCGCCAAGGCTGAGCCTGGGCTTGGGTGCGCCGACTTTTGTCTGCATGAAATGCCCCAGTAAAAAATGGATCAAAAACAGCACCCGGTGGTTGGCCCACCGGGTGACAGGGCTTATCAGCGCACAGGCGGTGCGTATTGAATGCCGCCGTTGTTCCACAAGGCGTTCAGCCCGCGGTCAATGGCCAGAGGGGTGCTTTTACCGAGGTTTTTCTCGAACACTTCGCCGTAGTTACCGACCTGGCTGACGATCTGTACAACCCAGTCCTTCGGCAGTTTCAGGTCTTTACCGTATTCGCCATCCGCACCCAGCAAACGGGCAACGTCCGGGTTTTTGGTCGACTTGGCTTCAGCCACGACGTTTTTAGAGGTGATGCCGGCTTCTTCAGCGTTGAGCATGGCAAACAGTGTCCAGCGCACGATGCTGAACCAGTCTTCATCACCCTTGCGCACGACCGGGCCCAATGGCTCCTTGGAAATGGTTTCTGGCAAGACGATGTAGTCGTTCGGGTTGGCCAGCTTGCTGCGTTGTGCATACAGCTGGGATTTGTCCGAGGTCAGCACGTCGCAACGGCCGCTCTCAAGGGACTTGGCGCTTTCGTCAGAGGTATCAAAGGTGATCGGGGTGTATTTCAGGTTATTCGCCCGGAAGTAATCCGACACGTTAAGTTCTGTGGTGGTCCCGGCCTGAATGCAGATGGTCGCACCGTCCAGCTCCTTGGCACTTTTCACGCCCAGCTTGTTGTTGACCAAAAAGCCAACGCCGTCGTAATAGGTCACGCCGGTAAACAGCATGCCCATGCCCGCATCACGGGAACTGGTCCAGGTGGTGTTGCGCGACAGCACATCCACTTCGCCCGATTGCAGGGCAGTGAAGCGCTCCTTGGCGTTTAGCTGGCTGAATTTGACCTTGGTGGCGTCGCCAAATACGGCAGCGGCGACAGCGCGGCAGACATCGGCATCGATCCCCAAAATCTTGCCGTCTTTGTCAGGCACCGAGAAACCCGGCAAACCGTCGCTGACACCACACTGCACGAAGCCTTTCTTTTTAACGCCATCCAGTGTTGCGCCGGCATGAGCGAAACCCGTGACACTCAACACCACAGCGGCGGTGGCCAGGGCCAGGGTGGATTTCAACTGCTTCATTCAAACCTCCAGTCTTGCTTTGTTGTGTTTGAACAAGACCCGCCGCCCCCTTGTGAGGCATTGTTGACCCGTGTTGGCTTTTTATGGGGCCAAGCGGCATAAGCCTTGAGCGATGGATATATCGCACTCGCCTTCAAACTGAAGCGCTCACTTGAGCTGTTGAATTCCTTGTCTAACTTCACCCGTCAGGTGTTTTGCTGCCCCACCCTCGCCTGTAGCCTGTTAGTGTTACCCGCGAAGATGCTTCAGCTAACGTCCCTGTGCTCATAGCAAGGCCCGTACCACTGTGGAGATTTATGCCTCTCGATATGTTTCTTTAGGTAAAACGTTCAAGCAGGCGACATCTTCTTTAAATTTGAAACGAACACGCACTCTTCTTGCGCACGCTTTTTGCGCGAGCGCCCAATAATGGAGCAGCCATGACCGACCCTCTGATCCTTCAACCGCAAAAGCCCGCAGACGCTTGTGTGATCTGGCTTCACGGCTTAGGTGCCGACCGCTACGACTTCCTCCCGGTGGCCGAAGCACTGCAAGAAACGCTGCTGACCACGCGGTTTGTTTTGCCCCAGGCGCCGACCCGTGCAGTGACGATCAATGGCGGATATGCCATGCCCAGCTGGTACGACATCAAGGCCATGAGCCCGGCCCGTTCGATCAGTGAACAAGAGCTCAACGAATCGGCAGACACCGTGGTTGCGTTGATCGAAGAACAGAAAAGGGCCGGAATAGACGCCAGCCGAATTTTCCTCGCCGGTTTTTCCCAAGGCGGCGCCGTGGTCTTCCATACCGCCTATCTAAAATGGCAGGGCGCATTGGGTGGCGTACTTGCCCTCTCCACCTATGCCCCAACCTTCAGTAATGAGCTGGAACTGTCCGCCAGCCAGCAACGCACGCCGGCTTTGTGCCTGCATGGCCAATATGACGAGGTCGTCCAGAACGCCATGGGCCGTACCGCGTATGAGCACTTGAAGCGTTTGGGTGTGAGCGTTACATGGCAGGAGTACCCAATGGGGCACGAAGTGTTACCTGAAGAAATTCACGACATCGGTACCTGGCTGACCGAGCGCCTGCGCTAAAAACGAAACATCCAGTCGTTTACTACGCCGAGCACGCGACTTGCATTACACTGCCCGGCGTACACTCCTTAACCAACTGATGAGATGACCGTGCTCAAAGCACTCAAAAAAATATTCGGCAAAAGCGAGGCTGAGCCGCTCGCGCCAGCGTCCATGACTCCCCCCAGCAGCCCCAGCCCGCGAACCGACGCGCAACAGCCTGGCCGTTCTGCACCTGCACCCGCCGCGGTGTCCACGCCCGCAGCCACGCCCGCACCCGAACCTGCGCGCACAGAAAAACCCAAAGCGGCCAAACCACGGCGTGCACCGGCGCCAAAGCCTGTGGTCATCCCGTGGAAACTCGAAGACTTCGTGGTTGAGCCACAAGAAGGCAAAACCCGCTTTCATGACTTCAAGCTCACCCCTGAACTGATGCACGCCATCCAGGACCTAGGTTTCCCGTACTGCACGCCGATCCAGGCGCAAGTGCTGGGCTACACCTTGAGTGGCCGCGATGCCATTGGCCGTGCCCAGACCGGTACCGGCAAAACCGCAGCGTTTCTGGTCTCGATCATCAGCCAGCTCACCCAAACCCCGCCGCCCAAAGAGCGCTACATGGGCGAGCCGCGCGCGCTGATCATCGCGCCGACCCGCGAACTGGTCGTGCAAATCGCTAAAGACGCCGCCGACCTGACCAAATACACCAACCTCAACGTCATGAGTTTCGTGGGCGGCATGGACTTCGACAAACAGCTCAAGCAGCTGGAAGCCCGTCACTGCGACATTCTGGTGGCCACACCGGGCCGTCTGCTGGACTTCAACCAGCGCGGCGAAGTGCACCTGGACATGGTTGAGGTCATGGTGCTCGATGAAGCTGACCGCATGCTCGACATGGGCTTCATCCCGCAAGTACGCCAGATCATTCGCCAGACGCCGCCAAAGGCCGAGCGTCAGACCTTGCTGTTCTCTGCGACCTTCACCGAAGACGTGATGAACCTGGCCAAACAGTGGACCACCGACCCTGCGATCGTTGAAATCGAAGCGCAGAACGTGGCCAACGAATTGGTTGAGCAACACGTGTACGCGGTGGCGGGTGCTGACAAATACAAACTGTTGTTCAACCTGGTGAACGACAACGGCTGGGAACGCGTGATCGTATTTGCCAACCGCAAAGACGAAGTGCGGCGCATCGAAGAACGCCTGGTGCGCGACGGCATCAATGCTGCGCAACTGTCCGGCGACGTGCCCCAGCACAAACGCATCAAGACCCTCGAAGGCTTTCGCGAAGGCAAAATCCGCGTGCTGGTGGCGACCGACGTCGCGGGTCGCGGCATCCACATCGACGGCATCAGCCACGTGATCAACTTCACCCTGCCCGAAGTACCGGACGACTACGTGCACCGTATTGGCCGTACAGGTCGTGCGGGCGCAGCGGGTGTTTCCATCAGCTTTGCCGGTGAAGACGACTCGTACCAGTTGCCGTCCATCGAAGAAAAGCTGGGCCGCAAAATCAGTTGCGAAACACCGCCGACTGAACTGCTGCGCCCTGTGGTCAGAGCGGTACGCAAGCCGCATGATCCGAGTGAAACGGCTTAAAACGTCAGCCCCGACGTCTGCACAAGGGGCGGGTTTTCGCGATCTTTTAAGCCAAAAGATCGCGAGGCGAGCTCGCTCCTACAGTGGTTTTTTAAGAATTTCGCACTGCGGGCACACTGATTTTCCTTCGCTCAACGCCAGCATTTGCGTTGAAGGCGCTAGCGACATGCCCTGCATGGGCGCCACCTCCCCCGGCAACAACGGCACCGCAGGCAGGCCCGGTACGGGCAAGCCGCCCAGCAATATCGGGCAACTGGCGTAGATGCCCGCCGCACCAATCAATACATGCTGCCCGCCCGCCATCAGGGTGATGTTGGCCCCGGCTTGCAAGACCACCCGCGCCCCGGCCTTGATATGCACGTGCATACCCGCTTCAGCCACCAGCGCGTCGCCCACCACGGTGTGGCTGCTGACGGCCACGGCCAGGTGGTCGTTGGCCTTGAGCTGGACCTTGCGATCCAGGCTGACGGTGCGTTGTTCTTCTGCCTTGAGCACCGAGACGCTGTTGCCGGTGACGGTTTCTTCGCGCTTGCCCTCGATCTGCAAGCGGCTGTCGTTTTTGATGTGTTGTTGCAGATCGCGCTGGGCGTGGAGGTAGATGTGCTCCAGACCTTTGCGGTCTTCGATGCGCAGTTCGTTGTAGCCGCTCCCACCTGGAGTGCTGCGGCTACGTAATACGCTTTGGGTTTTGTTGGCGGGCAATGTGAGCGGGGTCGGGTTGAGGCTGTTGGCCAGGCAACCGCTGATGATGGGCTGGTCCGGGTCGCCGTTGAGGTAACCCACCAGCACTTCCATGCCCACGCGCGGGATGGTCACCGCGCCGTGGTTGTCCCCCGCCCAACTCGACGAGACGCGCAGCCAGCAGCTGCTTTGATCGTCATCGATAGCGCTGCGGTCCCAATGAAATTTAACCCGGACCCGGCCGTACTCATCGCAATGGATCTCTTCCCCCACCGGCCCGGTGACGCGAGCCGTTTGGCTACCGATCAGTCGCGGCTTGGGGAAGACGGTTTGCGGGCGGTAGGTCACCGCCTCTGGCGTGGCCTGGAAGGTGTTGCGATAGCCTTGGCTAAAGCCGCCTGCGTCGGCCTGGGCTGTGTTGGCGCCATACTCTTCCAGCACTTGCGGCTGCTTGCCTTCGTGCTGAACGCCAATCAACAGCCAGCCGCTATCGAACGTTGCATTGGGGTGCCCGGTCATCGGCAATAAATGCCCCGTACGCAGGCTGGGTTGATTGCTGCTACCGCTGGCCTGGCAGTAGCCGGCTTGATGATGCTCAAGTGTGCGCTGGCTTTGCCGTTGGCCTTGGGCCGTTTCAGTGAAGCGCCCCGGATAGCTGTAGTTTTCAAGCGCGCGTTCGTTATGTTCAGCGCTGCTGCCTGCCTCCAGCGTGCGGCTGGCCTGCTGAAAGTCATAATCGCGGCGAAACGTACGGTTGGTGCTGGCCTGCAAGCGCAGTCCAAAGTGATCGATGGACGGCTGCGAAGCAACCATGCCCGCACGGTGTACGTAGGGCGTCGGTTGGTTGAGCGAGGTAAACGCTTGCTGCTTGTCGCCGAACACCAGGTGATGGCCGTCTGGCGAGTGCCGAAAGTGGTAGTGGAAGCCCTCTTCGAAACACAGACGCTGAATAAAGCGCAAATCGGACTCGCCGTATTGCACGCAATAATCCCGTGGCGTGTAAGACGAGAACGAATTGAAGGTGTAGGCGTTGCCGAGAATGCCGTGCTCTTCGAGCAAGGTCTCGATGATCTGCTGCACGGTTAAATGCTGAAAAATTCGGTAGTTGGTGCGATGGGCCAGGTAGGCCAGTTGCGGTTCCAGTGTCAGGCGATAGTGCGTCAGCCGCGTACCGGGGCTGCTGCGACCCATACTGGAAATATGCCCGTGGATCCCCTGCCCCTGGCTGTCAAACGCAAGAAACGCAGGCTGATGCAGCCATTCCTCGAGGTCCAGGTCAGCGCGTGCGCTGACCAGTTCAAGTTCAAAGGCATAAGGCGTGCTGATGGCTTCATTGCCCGTGAAGGCCAACACCTGAAGCTCATGGTCGGCGCCCTTGATGCTCAAGCTAAAACGGTTGTTACGGGCTGAAATGGCCATCCGTGAATCCTTCCCGACAGAGAGGCAGGCACGCTAACGGATGAACAGGAATCGACGCTGTAGGAGACTTCTGAAAAAAATAAAAGAAATCACGCCGTGTCCTGGCTGCGATCTTTTATTCCCGAAAAGATCGCAGCCTTCGTGCCTCGGCAGCTCCTACAATTTGGGGAGTGAGCGCTGCCAGCGCTCGGCGGCGGCGTCGTCACTGGCCCGGCCTTCGACCCAGCGCGGGCCGTCGGCGGTCTGTTCTTTCTTCCAGAAGGGTGCGCGGGTTTTCAGGTAGTCCATCACGAACGCGCAGGCATCAAAAGCCGCCTGACGATGGGCGCTGGCCACACCGACAAAGACGATGGGCTCGCCCGGCTCCAGTGCCCCGACCCGGTGCAGCACTTCGAGGCTGAGCAGCGGCCAGCGCTGTTGCGCTTCGACCACGATTTTGGCCAAGGCCTTTTCGGTCATGCCGGGGTAATGCTCGAGAAACATCCCCGCCACGTCGCGCCCGTCATTGAAGTCGCGCACATACCCCACAAAACTCACCACCGCCCCCACACCCAGGTTGGCTGCGTGCAATGCGTTGACTTCTGCGCCCGGATCAAAGGCGGTCGTTTGCACCCGAATGGCCATGGCTCAGCCCCCGGTCACGGGCGGGAAAAAAGCCACGGTATCACCGTCTGTCAGCGGTTCGTCGAGCTTGCACAGTTCTTCATTGCGCGCGCACATCAGGTTGACTTCGGCCAAGACCTGCCACGCATCGCCCTGTTGCAACAGGTGCTGGCGCAACTGATCAACAGAGGTGAATTGGCCTTCGACCGAGACGCTGTCCAGCCCCAGCGCCTCACGGTAGCGGGCAAAGAAGTGCACGTGGAATGTCATGACGCGTCTGCCTGAAAGTGGCCGCTCTTGCCGCCGAGTTTTTCCAGCACACGCACGTTTTCGATGGTCATGCCACGGTCGACGGCCTTGCACATGTCATAAATAGTCAAGGCCGCCACGCTGGCAGCGGTGAGGGCTTCCATCTCTACCCCGGTCTGCCCGGACAGTTTGCAGCGCGCGATGATCAACACTGCGTCGATGCCTTGGGCGCTGAGTTCAACCTTGACGCTGGTGAGCATCAACGGATGGCACAGCGGGATCAGATCTGAGGTTTTCTTCGCCGCCTGAATCCCGGCAATTCGCGCCACGGCGAACACGTCGCCCTTGGGGTGGTCGCCATTGACGATCATGTCCAGGGTTTCAGCACGCATGCGTACCACGGCTTGTGCCACCGCCTCACGGGACGTCACCGCTTTATCGGTGACATCAACCATGTTGGCGCGGCCTTGGGCATCTAAATGAGTCAGCACAGGGAGTTCTCCAGACAAGAGCTGCCAGTGTAAGCCCGAGGTTGCGTTTTGCCCACGTATGCGACGGACATCGACCTCACGAATACCGCGCATCCGAACATCGAATTGGCCGCCTGGCGGGTTTGCACGTACAACGTGCACATCGTTCAGAGAGGTTAAATCCATGCCATTTTTTATAGCCATTGCCCTGAGTTTACTGGCCGGCGCCGCCGTACCGATGCAAGCCGGCAGCAACGCCCGACTCGGTGCCGTGCTCGGTCACCCGTTCTGGGCCACGGTCATTTCCCTGATGGTCAGCGGCGCGGCGATTGCGGTGGTGATGCTACTGGTCAAAGTGCCCCGCCCCAATCTTGGCGCACTGCTGGGCGGCCCTTGGTGGATGTGGCTCGGCGGCCTGGCCGGAGTGTTTTACATCACCGTGGCGCTGATTACCGTGCCGCGTCTGGGCGCGCTCAACTTCATCATGGCGGTGGTGGTGGGCCAGTTGATCATCTCGCTGGCGATTGATTACTTCGGCTTGCTCGGGCTGCCAAAAAACACCCCCAGCCTGCAAAAACTGTTGGGCGTAAGTGTGGTGCTGGCCGGATTTTTGATCGCTTCGCGCGGCTGATTATGGGTAGGAGCGAGCTTGCCTCGCGATCTTTTGATTTTTTAAAAGATCGCGAGACAAGCTCGCTCCTACAGTGAAATCTGGCGAAGCACACCCCGCAGCCAGCGATGCCCCGGGTCGTCACTGAAACGCTGATGCCAGACTTGTATGTAGTTAAAAGGAGCCACGTTCAACGGCGGCGGCAATCTGACCAGCGAATCGGCCAACGGCAGGCTGTCCAGTGTGCGAGTGGCAACCGTCAGGATCAAGTCCGTGTCGCCAATGACACTCGGGGCTGCACTCCAATGAGGCACGTTCACCGCGACATGGCGCTGTAAGCCCTGAGCGCGCAACACGTTGTCGACTTCACCCTGGGTGTTGCCGTCCATCGACACCAAGACGTGAGGGCGTTGCAGGTAGGTGTCGAGGTCCAGCACGCCACTCTCGGGCAGGACGTTGCGGTTGAGCAGGCAGGTAAAGGTTTCTTCGAACAGCACCTCGCTGCAGAGGAACTCGGGCAGCGTGGCGAAAACACCCAGCGCGAGGTCGATCTTGCCGTGCTCGAGTTGTTCGAGCATGCCCAGACGGCTGTCCTGGACCACCACCAGCGAAATGCCGGGCGCCAGTACTCGGAGTTGTTCCACCAACTTGGGCAACACGATGGCCGCGCCGTAATCGGACATCGCCACGCGGAATGTGCGTTGAGATTCCCCCGGCACAAAGTCGACCGACTGACCGAGCAAGGTTTCGATCTGCCCCAGAATCACCTTGAGCGGCGCCTGAAGGTTTTGCGCCAGCGTACTGAGTACCACCTCGTTGCCCTGCCGAATCAGCAGCGGGTCATTGAGCAATAACCGCAGCTTGCTCAGCGAATGGCTGATGGCCGGCTGGCTCAAGTGCAAACGCACACCGGTGCGGGTTACGTGCTTTTCCGTGAGCAGCGCATCGAGCACCACCAGCAGATTCAAATCGATAGTGCGCAGTAACACCTTGGCAGCTCCTGAATAAACATGGCTGGCGCCACAACGAAACCGGGCGGCTCTAGGCCGCCCGGATCAAGGTTATGTCAGAAGTGTTAGAGATGCGACTCTGCGTACTCGGCCAGGATCGAACGAGGGACGCCTTGCAGGGCGATGTGCACACCGTTGGGGAAGTCTTTGAAACGCTCCGTCAGGTAGGTCAGCCCCGAACTGGTGGCTGACAGGTAAGGCGTATCGATCTGCGCCAGGTTGCCCAGGCACACTACTTTAGAGCCCGCGCCCGCCCGGGTGATGATGGTTTTCATCTGGTGCGGCGTGAGGTTCTGGCACTCGTCAATCAAGATCAGGCTTTGCTGGAAACTACGCCCCCGGATGTAGTTCAGCGATTTGAACTGCAAAGGCACTTTGCTGAGGATGTAATCCACGCTGCCGTGGGTGTTTTCGTCATCCATATGCAGGGCTTCGAGGTTGTCGGTGATGGCCCCCAGCCACGGCTCCATCTTCTCGGCCTCGGTGCCCGGCAGGAAGCCGATTTCCTGATCCAGCCCTTGCACGCTGCGGGTACAGATAATCCGCCGGTAGCGCTTGCTGACCATGGTTTGTTCAATCGCCGCCGCCAGCGCCAGAATGGTCTTGCCCGAACCCGCCGCACCCGACAGGTTAACCAGATGAATATCCGGATCGAGCAAGGCAAACAGCGCCAGCCCCTGGTAAATATCCCGCGGCTTCAGGCCCCAGGCTTCCTGATGCAGCAACGGTTCCTGGTGCATGTCGAGAATCAGCAGGTGGTCCTTGCGCACCTCTTTGATCCAGCCCACAAACCCTTGCTCATCAATGATGAATTCGTTGATGTGCACCGCCGGCAGGTTTTCGTTCATTTGCACCTGATGCCAGGTGCGGCCGTGCCCTTGACGGGTTTCGACCTTGCTCACGCGATCCCAGAACGAACCGGTCATGGTGTGATAGCCGCGTGACAGCATCGACACGTCGTCAACCAGTTGGTCAGTGCTGTAGTCCTCGGACTCGACCCCACAAGCGCGCGCCTTGAGCCGCATGTTGATGTCTTTAGTTACCAGCACCACGTGCAGGCCCGGGTCACGAGCGTGCAGGTCAATCAGTTGATTGATGATGATGTTGTCGTTGAGGTTTTCAGGGAGCAGCGCATTAGGCTCTCTGCGCTTGTTCATCAGGATTGACAGAAAGCCCTTGGGGCCACTTTTGCCGCGCTGGATCGGTACGCCCCTTTCAACATCCTCTGGCGAGGCCACGCCCAGGGTCTGATCGATCAAACGAATCGCCTGGCGACACTCCGCTGCCACCAGTAGCTTGCCGGTTTTGAGTTTGTCGAGCTCTTCAAGCACCGTCATCGGGATAGCGACGTGGTGTTCCTCGAAGTTGAGCAAAGCATTTGGATCGTGAATCAGAACATTGGTATCGAGTACATAAAGGATTGGCTGGTTGGAAGAAGGAGTGCGTCCGTGATCATCCATACTCGGTCACCTTTGTGGGAGCCATTCGACGCAATACCGCAACAGTGCTGCGCCTCGAGTGACTGCCGAATTCATCTGTTTTCTGTCAGATGAATGCCCTGCCCGATGGGTCTTGGAAGACGCCACCTGTGTTGCAGGTTTCGGCGGTCTGTCTTGGTAATACTCCAAATCGTGTGACAAAAAAAAGTATTTTTACAGTTTGGCGGATTTATTTTTTTGACTGACGAATAGCCTTGGCGACCTGCAAAATTGCTACTAGGCTCAGTAGTTACCTGACACAACGCTGCGGCATTTAATCCAGTATTGGCCTGCATCAGCGCGCCGAAAACACCACCTCGAAATCTCCCCCCACAAGGCCGGACGGTTCTCACAAAACGCCGGGATGTGCCCTACCCATCTTTCTTTTTGGCAGCACTAAGCTTCGTGACGCACCGGCTCATTACGACCTGCGCTCACTACTGTTTATGCCAAAGGAATCCGTATGACCCCTATTTCCAAAACTCTGGAACAAATGCTGCTCGAGATATACCAGGACGGCAGCGTATCTGTGACTGAATACCGCCAGCTTCGCGACAACGCTGACGAGCGCATGGCGGCGGTCATCAATGAGTTTGGCCAGCACAACAACATCACCGCCTTCCAAAAAGCCATGGACGTCGCCATGCAACTACTACAGCTGTCAGTCATTGATGCAAAAAAAGCTCAACTGACCGATACCGGCGAAGCCATCGTCAAAGATGCCGTGGTCTCGCAAGTGGAATACCTTCGCGCAGGCTCAGAACTGGCCTTGCGCCTTTTGTAAGGGTTACAACAAAGCGCTCGCCCAATCGGGCGGGCGCATTGGTCACTGAGCCCCCAATGCCTCGCATTCCTCCCAGCCCAGCCCGCTCTGCACCGTCGCCTTGAGCAGCCAGGGCAATGCGCTGCGGACTTTGTCCTGAGTGTCGTGGAAGGCAATCAGCCCATGGCGCCACAACAACATCAAGGTCAATACGCGGTGTGCCGACTGCTCGGCCGTGAGGCTGCCGGCCAGGTCTTGCGAGTCAATGTTCCACAGCGCCACCTGCAAGCCCTGGGACTCAAAGAACGCCCCGCTGTCAGCCCGGCGCTGACCGTAAGGCGGCCGGAACAACGGCACGTAGTTTTGCGGCAACACCTGTTTCACCAGCGCGGTGCTACGTAGCACCGAGTCCTGCCAATTTTGCCAATGACTGTGTGCCCGATATTCCCACCCTTGCACGCCTACACATTGACCTTTGTACAGCGCCCTCAGGGCCTGCTCGGAGCTTTTGTCGAGACGAGCTTTCAAGCTGTTGCCCAAGACAAAAAACGTCGCGCTCATGGACTGTTTGCGCAGATAGTCAGTGAGCCAGTCGGTGGTGCCGCCAATGACCGTCGGGCCGCTGTCGAAGGTCAGCATGAACAGCCGGTCGTGCATGTTCTCGCCATTGAACTCCTGATCGCCCAGCAGCGCGATTTCGCTGCTGATTTGTGGCGACAGCGCGGCCAGGCGCAACTGTTCATCCAGGTAGCGGCGGTGAAACCCGGCACTCGGTTCGGCCCACTTCACGTAGAAAGAATCATCGGCCACTTCGAACTTGCCAGCCTGTTCACGCAGGCTGGCCATGTCTTCGACGTAATAACAGAACGAAGCATCCTGATCACAGCTTTGCTGAGCAAAGTTGTAATTGGCCAACAAGCGTTGCCACAGGCGCTGACGGACTTTATCAATCGCGTCCATATTGATGACCTTGAGGCCCAGGCGCTCTTTAAGGCCGTTCTCATCCAGCCCTTCGCTGACCAGCAGGGCGTGGGCGAACGTCAGGATCTCGGCACGCGAGGCGACATCGAACAGGGCCGGGCTGCTCAATGGCTCTGGCCAGGTCGTACGGTCCAGCGTCGCCGGATCATTGGGCGCCGCCACTGCCCCCAGACACAGCAGCCAGGCCGACAAAAAAAGAGCAATGCGCACAGAGCCATCTCCGTATAAAAACTGCCAGCACTATAACCGCTAAGGTGATGTTGGACATTGGACGTAGCCTCGCAAAGCTCGTCAACTGCTACGGCGCAAAACCTGTAGGAGGGGCCGCCCCGTCTTCGACGCCGCGCTGTCGCGCAGCAAACAGGCCGCCGAGTATCTTCAGCATCCCCCAATCGGTTCCCTCTCCTTCGGGAGAGGGCTAGGGTGAGGGGGCTCTTAGATCAAGATCAAAAGATCGCGAGCAAGCTCGCTCCTACAAAGCCTTTAGAATCAATCACTTATTTTATGTTTGATAAGAGCGAGCTTGCCTCGCGATCTTTTGATCTGCCCCCTATCGCAGCCTTCGTGCCTCGTCAGCGACGACAAGCGCCTTGTTTTTCATGGCCTATCACCACCATAGGTGGAGTCAAACCGCTCAACCCCCTAGAATCGTCCGGACGCTAACAGGAGACGACCTCATGCTGATGGTGATTTCACCCGCTAAAACCCTCGACTACGAGACGCCGCCAGCCACTGCGCGTTTCACCTTGCCGCAATACCTGGATCACTCCCAGGAGTTGATCGAACAACTGCGCACACTAAGCCCGCAACAGATTGGCGAGCTGATGCATTTGTCCGACAAACTCTCGGGCCTTAACGCCGCCCGTTTCGGCAGCTGGACCCCGGAGTTCACCCCTGACAACGCTAAACAGGCACTGCTGGCGTTTAAAGGCGATGTGTATACCGGCCTGAATGCGGTGGACTTCAGCGAGGCCGATTTCGACTACGCTCAAACGCATCTGCGCATGCTATCCGGGCTTTACGGCTTGCTGCGCCCGCTGGACTTGATGCAACCGTACCGCCTGGAAATGGGCACCAAACTGGCCAATGCCCGGGGCAAGGATTTGTACGCGTTCTGGGGCACCCGTATCAGCGAATGGCTGAATGAGGCGCTGGCCGAGCAAGGCGATGACGTGTTGCTGAATCTGGCCTCCAACGAGTACTTCTCGGCGGTAAAAAAGTCAGCCCTGAACGCCCGCATCATCAATACTGAATTCAAGGACCTGAAAAACGGTCAGCACAAAATCATCAGCTTCTACGCTAAAAAAGCGCGCGGCATGATGAGCCGTTTTGTGATCAAGGAACGCATTAACAACCCGGCCGATCTCAAGCAGTTTGACGCTCAGGGCTATCGTTACAGCGCTGAACAGTCAAAGCCCGATCTGCTGGTTTTCTTGCGCGACGAAGCTCCCGAGTAGAGGCGTAGCCATGTTTGTCGGCGTTTTACTCATCATTGCCTGGCTCGTACTGTTGCTGCGCTACCCACGCAAGGCGTTTCCGGTGTCGCTGGCAGCGCTGGTCGGGTTGGCAATAGTGGCCGCCTGCGTGGCCTGGCAAGACAGCCGGGAGGCTGATCAATTGGCCCGGCTGGATCTGCGCATTGTCTACGACCCGGCACAATGCCCCGCAGACCGTCCGCTGCAGTTAACCCTGACCAACAGCAATGACGTGCCGTTGAGCGAGTTGTCCTGGCGGATTGCGGCGTACGCGCCGGGTGACACGGTCAACCTCGCTGACAACCAGTACACAGCCCCGCATTATCGTGGCCCCGGTGAGTTGCAAGCGGGCGCCTCGTGGCAAGACTGTTTGCCAATGCCGCCGCTGCGCACCGGGTATCGCGCGCCAAGCCTGGAATTTCGCGCTGAGCGCCTGCAAGGCAGCTTCTCCAATTAAGGATATTTCGATGCGCCGTGTTTTGATTACCGGGTGCTCCAGCGGCATCGGCCGCGCCATGGCCGATGCGTTCAAGGTATCCGGCCATGAAGTGTGGGCCAGCGCCCGCAAACCGCACGATGTCGAGCACTTGGCAGCCGCCGGATTTATCGCTCTGCAACTGGACGTCAATGATCAGACAGCGCTGGCGCAACTGGCTGAGCGTCTGAGCCAGGAGACCGATGGCCTGGACGTGTTGATCAATAACGCCGGCTACGGCGCCATGGGTCCGGTGCTCGACGGTGGTGTTGAAGGCCTGCAGCAGCAATTTGAAACCAATGTGTTTTCAGTGGTTGGCGTCACCCGCGCATTGTTTGCCCAACTGCGTCGCAAGCAAGGGCTGGTGGTGAACATCGGCAGCGTGTCCGGCGTACTCGTCACCCCGTTCGCCGGTGCTTACTGCGCCTCGAAAGCAGCGGTCCATGCACTGAGCGACGCCTTGCGCATGGAGTTGGCGCCGCTCGGTATCCGCGTGCTGGAAGTCCAGCCGGGCGCCATCAACACCCAGTTTGCGAAAAATGCCAGCGATCAGGCTGAACACTTGATCAGCGAGAGCTCCCCATGGTGGCCGATGCGTGAAGGCATTCGTGCACGGGCCAAAGCTTCGCAAGACAACCCCACCCCCGCCACCGCGTTCGCCACAGCCGTACTTAACGCCGTAGACCGCCGAAAACCACCCCACCTGCTGAGGTACGGTAATGGCAGCCGCGCTCTGCCGCTGCTCGCCGCGCTGGTGCCGAGCGGGCTGCTGCAAAAAATACTGATGAAGCGATTTGGCTTGAATCGCTAACAGTCGGCCAACACATCAAAGCACCGGAATTAAAAGGGCTTATATCGAAAGAGCATGAAGCCCTATGACGGCTGGCCCGCGTTTTAAACCCACGTTAAACACCCAATTAAACAGCGCCCTCGCCCCATCACGAGCAGCTGAAAAGTTCTTTATTGACGGCTTATTCAATAAAACAAAATTGTTTGAATCGATACTTCAGAGGTGATATTAAATCGCCAATAGACTATGTTCAGTCTCGATCAGTATTCATATTGCTGCACGCGGCAGTCGATACCGCGTACGACACAAGGAGTCAGAAAATGCCTGATAAAACAACGCGCCTAACCATTCTTATTGACTCTTCGACCAAGCAAAAGCTAGAGATCCTGTCTGAAGAAACAGACCTGACCATCTCGCAAGTCATCAGAAAGCTAATAAGAGACCACCTTCATCAGTATGAGAACAAAACGATTAACACCTCTAACAACCGGGAGAAACTAGATTCGTCAACCCATGCTTAATATATAAATAGGACTAATACTTTAGCATTAACTCATTAATACTCTTTACACGGATTAATAGTATTACTTAGTTAAAAGACTATTTTACCGGTTGAACCAGGAATGCCCCATATCATTGGGGCACCCGTGGTCACAGTACGATTCCCTACCGCTCACGCAGCGCCTCGCGCGCGCGATTCATTGGCTTGATCAAGTAGTCGAGCACGGTTTTGCGCCCGGTCTTGATGTCGACCGAGGCGATCATCCCCGGCACGATCGAGAACGTTTTCCCGGCCTTGTTCTTCAGCACATCGGCATCGGTGCGGATAAACACGCGGTAGTAGAAGACCTCGGGTTTGGCTTCGTCCTGAATCGTGTCCGGGGAGATGGTCACGACTTTGCCGTCCATCCCGCCGTAGATCGAGTAGTCGTAGGCGGTGATTTTGACCTTGGCCACCTGGTCGGGGTGGATAAAGGCGATGTCCCGTGGCGAAATGCGCGCTTCGATGAGTAGCTGTTCATCCATCGGCACAATTTGCATCAGGCGGCCGTTGGGCGGGATGACGCCGCCGATGGTCGTAACCTCGATGTCTTTGACGATGCCGCGGACCGGCGAACGCAAGGTCAGGCGGGTCACGGAGTCGGAGCGCCCGCGCATTACCGAAGACAGGGTCTCGACGTCGGCGTTGGCTTTGGCCATCTCCTCTCCGGCGTGCACCATGTAGTCGGAGCGCGCCTGGGTCAGTTTTAACTCCAGCTCCGCCTTCTGGCGCTTCAGGCGCAACACTTCAACGTTGCTGGCCGCGCCGACCTTGGCCAGGTTCTCGGTAATTTCAAGCTCGCTGCGCACCAGCGCCAACGAAGAGCGCACCCCCGCCAGCGATTCATCCAGGCCTTTGCGCCGCGTGGTGTACAAGTCGGTTTCGGCGCGGATCAGTGCCGGGTAGCCCTGCAATTCATCGGGGAACACAAGCGGCTTGTTGTTCACCTCGGCCTGCAAGCGCACCACGCTGGCCAGGGCTGCCCGGTACTTGGCCGCACTTTCATCGAAGTTGGATTCACTTTTGGTCGGGTCGAGCTTGGCCAGGGTTTGCCCGCTCGCCACAATATCGCCCTCGCTGACGTTCAATTCGGTGACGATCCCGCCTTCGAGTGACTGAATAATTTGCTCGCGGGAGGTCGGAATGACTTTGCCGGTGCCGTTCGACACTTCATCGACTTCAAAAAAGTAAGCCCAGACGCCAAATGCGATCAGCATCAGGCACACGTAGCCGACCACCCGTGTCGCCCGCACCACGGTGCTGTCATCGACGCCATCATGATACGGCCGGGTGCTGTCGTCTTCGCTGGCCAGCAGCGGGATTTTCTTCGGCCCTTGTGGCCCGTGGGACGTTTTATTGTTCATGTGAAGGTCCTTGAGCGCGACGCTGTCCGTGGCTGCGGGTTCATTGCGCGGCTTTCTGTGGTTTGGACAGGCGTGCTATGGCGTTGTCTTTGCTGTCATCAACGACGATGCGCCCGTTGTCCACGACAATGATCCGATTGACCAGGCTCAAGACGCTCATGCGGTGGGTGGCAATGATCAAGGTGCGATGACCGGCCCATTTGTCCAGGTTCTGGATCAGGTTGCGCTCGCTCGCTTCATCCAAAGACGCCGTGGGTTCATCCAGCAGGACGATATGCGGCTGGCGAATAAACAGACGCGACAGCAACAAGGCCTGACGCTGCCCGCCCGAAAGCCCCAAGCCGCCCTCAAGGATCAAGTGGTCCATGCCATCGGCAAACTTGCTGACGAACTCTGCGGCGCCGGTGAGCGCCAGCGCGTTAAGGATTTCGCTGTCGGTGGCGTGGGGCGCGCCGAGGATGAGGTTGTCGCGCAAGGTGCCGTGAAACAGCCGGGAGTTTTGCGTGAGCAGCCCGACGTCGCGACGCACGTCCGCCGGGTCTATGTGCCCGAGGGCAACGCCGTCTAGGCTGATGCTGCCCTCCTTCAGATCGAGCATCCCGGCCAGCGCCTGAAGCAATGTCGATTTGCCCGCACCATTACGCCCCAGGACGGCGATACGCTCACCCGGCTGGATCTTCATATCCGCCACAGTCAACGCGGGCGCAGGAGAATCGCTGGAGTACTGGAACGCCGCCTCATTGAGCACATAATCGCCGCGTACCACGGGCAAATGCACCCGCTTGCTGCCATCGGCATGATCCACCGGCAACTGCATGATCTGGTTGAGGCTTTGCAGGGCGACTTTGGCCTGCTGCCAGCGCGTGAGCACGTGGGTGAGTTGCGCCATCGGCGCCATCATGCGGGACGACAGAATCGACGCGGCCACCAGGCTACCGGTGGTCATGTCGCTGGCCATGACCATCGGCGCGCCGAACACCACGACCACGGCAAACACCGAGCCCTGCACCGTGTTGCTCCAGGACACTAACGAATTGGTCAGCATGCGCAACCGCAGGTTGGCGTCGGCACAACTGGCGTTGTAGTGGTTCCACTGCTGCTGGAAACGCTGTTCGGCTTGCAGCGACTTGATATCGTCCAGTCCCTGAATCGTCTCTACCAGCATGGCGCTGCGCAACGAGCTTTCGCGCATCGACTCGTTGGCCATGCGCGCCAGTTTCTTTTGTGACATCAGGCCCGGCACCACCATCAACACCACCGCGAGGATGGGGATCGCCACCAAAGGCCCGGCGATAAACCAGAAGATCACCAGAAACAGCAAAAAGAACGGTAAATCTGCCAACGCCGTGGCGGTGCTGGAGGTGATCAGGTCGCGCACCTGTTCCAGCTCTTTGATCTGCGAAATAAACGAGCCAGTGGATTTGGGCCGCACGCTGTTGCGAAGGCGGATGGCGTGGCCGAACACCAGATCAGACACGCGCAAGTCGGCGCGTTTGCCGAGCATGTCAGTGATCCGTACGCGGGTCAGGCGCATCATCAAATCGAACACCAGCGCCAGCACCACGCCGCCAAACAGCACGTACAAAGTGGGCATCGACTCGGCCGGAATCACCCGGTCATATACCTGCATCGAGAACAGCACCCCGGCCAGCCCGAGCACGCTGGTGACCAGCGACGCCAGCATTACGTAGCTGTACGGGCGCAAGTCCCTCAGCACGATGTTTCGGAACCAGTCCTTCTCGTAGGTTTTTATATAGTCATCGATCCGCGCATCGCGCACCGCGCGCATGGGCCGCAGCACTACGATTTTGCTGGCATGCTCGATCAGTTCCTGACGCGAGATACGGCTCTGCAGGCCCGCGTCACCGCTGTAGGTGATGCCCAAATCGTCATCGTCGCCCAGGGTTTGCAAGACACCGACCTGACCATCATCAAATTGCAGCACCAACGGCATTTGCCGCTGCATAAGGGTGGTCGCGGTGAAGTCGACAATCACACAATTAAGCCCCGCCTGGCGCGCCATCAGCCGCACCACCTCCTCGACGGTCTTGCCTTCGGTCCATTGCACGGCGAGGCGCACGCTTTGTGCGGAACACTCCAGCCGGTAGTGCCGGGCAACGAGCAGGACCGCGTCCAGCCACACTTCATAATCCAGCGGGGCAGAGTGATCAGGCGCCGTTTCAGCGGGTTGTTCGGCAGCTTGCGTGTCGGCCTCAAGCATCACGGTATCGTTCATGGTCGGATCTCCACGCCTTGGATCGAGCTGTTATCCAGATGGAAGGCTGTGCGCAATCCGCCGGTGTTGTAGAGGCAATCAATCTTCAGGCGGCGCAGGTCGGACGCGGTGTTTTCACGGTCCATGCGCGCCTGGTGGATTTCCTGCTCGGCATTGAGTAAATCAAGCAGCGGCCGGGTCCCCAGCTCCAGGTATTGCTGGCGATACAGGTCGCGGGTTTCAGAGATGCTGCGCTCACGAAAATCCAGGGTCGACAGGCGCTGGGTGAGGCTGGAGATTTGATCCCGCGCTTCCAGCAGCCCTTGGCGCACTGAAAGCCGTGCGGCGTCGTTTGCGTACTGCGCCGTGCGCAGGGCTTGTTCGGCAGAGGCTTTGCGGGCGTTGATCGCACCGCCCTGATAGATCGGCATTTTCACGTTCAGAAACACCCCGTAGCGTGTTCTGTCGCGGCCGTTTTGAACGTTGTTGTCGTTGCTGTCCAGGTACTGGGTCAGCTCCGGGTCCAGAGACAACGTGGGCAGCGCTTCGGCCCGCGCATTGGCGATTTGCGCCACGGCATCGACCTGCTGCGCCTGGGCGATCAACAACGAGGGGGTCACGGCTTCATCGGGCACCACGCCTTGGCAAGAGTGCTCCAGGCTGTCAGGAAAGCCCGGCGTGACGCTGACCGGCGCCTGCGAGCCAAGCAAGCTGCTCAATGCCCCGCGCCAACGGTTCAATTGCGCCGTGAATTGCAATTGCGTTGCCATTGCCGCTTCGACCCGTGAGCGCGCCTGAATCAAGTCAGAACGCGTACTGGCGCCCATGTCGCTGCGTTTTTGCGCCAGATCGGCAATCGCCGCCAGGCCATCCACTTGTTCGCGGGCCAGCCTCTGCAAGGTTTGCGCGCGCTGCAATTCAATCACCGAGAACGAGGTTTCCCGGGTCACCTGATCGACCGCCAACAACACCGCCGCCTGGCTGCCGTTGACGCGGGCAAGGGCGCTGTCGACGGTGCTCGACACCTTGCCGAAGTCATAGAGCATTTGTGACATCGACAAGGTGAACGCCTGGCTTTCGCCGTTGCCGTTCAAGCCACTGTCGTAGCCCGAGCGCAACCCGCCGCTGATTTGCGGGTAGTAACCGGAACGGGCAATGGTCACGTTCTGTTGTTGCTGATACAGCTTGCCGATCGACTCGGCGATAGCCGGGTGCCACGCCACGACCATTTGTACCGCGCGGGTCAGGTCGAGGGTGCCCGGAACTACTCGTTGCGGGGGGATCGGCGCACTGACGCCCATTGGCCCTCCCGGTAAATTCGTGCCCAATTGACTCGGGCTGATGGTGCTGACGCTTTCGGCGTCGTCATACATCGATTTGGCCATGACCCGTTCAAGTAACAGCGGGGTTAACGCAACGGCACAAACCACAACCGACAACTGTTTAACCAGCGTTCTATGCCTCAAATCCAGCCCCCAGATGAGTGTTGGCCTGCAATAAAGGCGCACTCAGCGAAACAGCATTGGGGTATCACATGCACGCCTTGGCTCAGGTGTGCACGCAACAATGGATCGTTACTCGCAGCCCGCAACGATCCATCATTGCAATACCGTTAGTACACAAAACCGGGCCTTTGAAGGCCCGGCGAAAACGTTGTGGGTTAAACCACGCTGATTCCGTTCTGCACCCACAGTTGGTGGGTTTTATCTTCCTCGCTAGTGTAGATCACGTATTCAAGACCGTTCTCAACCTGAGCCACTCCCGATGACCAATTGCCGGTCAAATGCACACTGTCGTTGTCATCGCCCTGAATCACCAACCGGTCCCCTTCAGGCCC
Organism: Pseudomonas helleri; assembly: GCF_045830615.1. Taxonomy (NCBI): domain Bacteria; kingdom Pseudomonadati; phylum Pseudomonadota; class Gammaproteobacteria; order Pseudomonadales; family Pseudomonadaceae; genus Pseudomonas; species Pseudomonas helleri. The sequence continues at coordinate 4,473,749 of NZ_CP174501.1, forward strand.
GGTGATGGACACCAGGTCTTCGAGGCTAAGCGTCAGATCAACAGCGCTGACGTGGTTGAGGTCGATGGCATCGATGCCGCTGACCTTGCCAATCAGGCTCGCCAGATTGATCGCAGCATCGCCCCCTTCCCACAGCAACCCATCGGTCCCGGCAACGTTGTCGACGTGAGTGAAATCGGTGTCGGCAACCACCGCATGATCCCCGTGTTCACCCGTGGCATGCCCCTCGGTTGCAGCCACGTGGTCGACGGCGGCGACATGCTCCTCCACGGCCAGTGCGGCGAACGACGTGGCGGTCTTGGCCGGTGCACCCGGGTTGGCATCGTCCCAGACCAGCCCGCGGTCTGGAGAGTCGAGACGGATGTACAGCTCAGCCGTGTCGGAATTGCCTGTTGGCGAGGTGAGTTTGTAGGTGAAGTGATCCACCTGCCCCACGTTGCTCGCCGTCAGGCCGGCATTCGGCGTGTAGGTGTATTTACCATCGGCGAACAGGGTCAACGTTCCGTATGCCCCCGCAACCACCTTGCCCTCGCCCCCGGCATTCACGAACACACCCTTGTCCAGCACACTTATTACCGTGAGCACAGAACCCAGCTTGTCGGGACCGGTCAAGGTACTGGACAGCACATTGCCGGTGGCCGGGGTGACCGTACCCACAACAAACTTGTCCAGGTAAGTGGGCGTAAATTTCTGCTCGATGGACACTTTACTGCCCAGTGAAAGCAAGATGCTGGTCGACGCTGTTACCCGATAAGTGCCCTCACCCAGGTCTTTAAAGGTATGGGATGTAGCTGAGAAGCTCTGTTGTGGTACTGCAGCCCACGCCCCGTTGATGAATTTTTCCAGGGTCAAGGTTGTGCCACCCAACCCCTGCGATCCCGACGAGAATTTCGCAGTAACCGCAATATCGCCCTTGGTATTGGCCTCGATGACGATGGCTCCACCGGCACCGGTTCCTGATCCAGTCAAAGAGATGCCTACTGCCTTCAAATCATAGCCAAAGCCCTGCAACGAAACCTGTGGCCCGACTTCAGGCGACAACTGTATCGCTACAGAACCCACGTCATCATTAGCAACCGGAACAATAACGCCGGGGGCCGAAGGATCGGTTGTGCTCCACGTGAAATTGGAGTCTGCACTATCAATGCGCACATACAAGTTGGCTGTTGAGGAGCCCGCCGCATTGACCAGGTGATACTCAAACGAATCCACCTTGCCAAGATTGGCCGCATTGCCATTCGCCACGTACGAGTAATTGCCGTTGGCAAAGATCGTCAGTTGACCATATTGGCCCTGCAACACGGTCCCGACAGTGGTAGTGCTGGCATCGACAAACTTGCCATCGACCTGAACTTGTACCGTTGCTGGCCCAGCCGTACCCGTAACGTCCGCTTTGCCATTAAAGCCCAGGTCCGTGATCACGTTACCCTGGATCACTGGCCCGGCGTCAGCCGTGAAATCGGTCAGGCTTTGCTCGGTGACACTCAGTTTGGTCGTTGAGCTGGCTCCCACGGAGACCAGTGCCGGGTTCAGATCAAACGTGACGCGATAGTTCCCCGCAGCCAGACCTTCGACTTTCCCGCTGCCGCTAGATCCAAACAGCCCCAGCAAATCGAGCAAGCCGCCACTCAGGGAACCTTGCTGCACAGGCGTCCATCCGCCCTTGCCGTCACTCACTTCCAGCTTAACCTTAACCCCGCCGCCCAATAGCGTGAGCAAATCTCCCTGGCTAGCAGACAGATTCAAGGTGCCTGTTGTACCCGCTTTGACCGTGAACGTCTGCACATCCTGAAGTTTGGCGATAATCGAAATCGGGCCAATCGTCACAGCCGAATTGACCTTCATATCAGCCAACGGATTGTTGGTCGTCACCGGTTTGATCACTATCTCAGCAGTTGCCAGGTCGTTGGAGGCTTTAGGGGTCAGTGTTCCCGGCAGGCCAGGGTCAATCGCCAGATAGGTTGCCGGCTGAGAGACGTTCTGCGCGGCATCCTTGAGGGTGACGTTGAGGGTTTCACCGGTGCTGCGTGGCTGATTCAGGATCACCGTGAAGTTACCTTGCCCGTTGACGGTGCCCGTACCGATGGTCTGCCCCAAGTAGTCTTTAACCGTCACCTGGCTACCCGCTTCACCCTTGCCGCTGAACGTCACGCCATCTGCGTTCAACGCAAGGTCGGTCGCAATGGCCGGTGGCGTGGTGTCGCCTGCAAGCACTGGCGCAGGCACCGAAACGTTGCCTGCTTTGTCGGTCAGGGTGACGGTGAGGCTTTCACCGTTTTTATGCGGCCCAACCAACAGCGCTGTAAACGAACCATTAGCCCCGACAAGGCCGGTACCGATTTGCACACCGGCCGCGTTTTTCACGGTAACGATGCTGCCCACTTCGCCTTTACCGGTGAGCGTCAAACCATCGAGGCTGACTTTAAGCTCAGTCGGCGCCTGCGGTGCCGTGGTATCACCCGCCAGCACAGGCGTCGGCAACGAGACGTTGCCAGCCTTGTCGGTCAGGGTGACGTTGAGGCTTTCACCATTCTTTTGTGCAGGGCTGAGGGTCGCGGTAAACGAACCGTCAGCGCCAACAGTGCCGCTGCCCACGGCCACGCCCGCCGCGTTTTTCACGGTGACGGTACTGCCCGCCTCGCCTTTACCCGTCAGGGTCAGGCCATTGACGCTGACGACCAGGTTGGTTGGCGCCACTGGTGCAGTGGTGTCCCCGGCAACCACTGGCGCGGCCACAGAGACGTTGCCTGCCTTGTCCGTCAGGGTGACGTTGAGCGTCTCGCCATTTTTTTGCGGTGTTAACAGGACGGCGGCAAAGTTGCCGTCGATGCCAACCACTACGGTGCTGATTTGCTGGCCTGCGGCGTTTTTCACGATGACCGTGCTGCCCGCCTCGCCTTTACCCGTCAGCAACAAGCCATCGAGGCTGACTTTAAGGTCCGTCGCAGCAGCCGGTGCGGTGGTATCACCCGCCACAACCGGAGTCGGCAGCGAGACGTTGCCTGCCTTGTCCGTCAGGGTGACGTTCAGGCTCTCGCCATTCTTTTGTGCAGGGCTGAGGGTCGCGGTAAACGAGCCATCCGCCCCGACGACGCCGGTACCGACTTGCGTGCCTGCGGCGTTTTTCACGACAACCGTGCTGCCCGCTTCACCTTTACCCGTGAGCGACAGACCATCCGCGCTCACAGCCAGGGTGTTCGGAGCCGCCGGCGCCGTGGTGTCGCCCGCCGTCACAGTACCCGGCAAGGACACGTTGCCCGCCTTGTCAGTCAGGGTAACGTTGAGGCTCTCGCCATTTTTTTGCGGTGTTAACAGGACGGCGGCAAAGTTGCCGTCGATGCCAACCACAACAGTGCCGATTTGCTGGCCCGCCGCGTTTTTCACGATAACCGTACTGCCCGCCTCGCCTTTACCCGTCAGCAACAAGCCATCGAGGCTGACTTTAAGGTCTGTCGGGGCTGCCGGAGCCGTGGTGTCACCCGCCGTCACGGTGCCCGGCAAGGACACGTTGCCCGCCTTGTCGGTCAGGGTAACGTTCAGGCTTTCGCCATTTTTTTGTGCAGGGCTGAGGGTCGCGGTAAACGAGCCATCCGCCCCGACGACGCCGGTGCCGATTTGCGTACCGGCGGCGTTTTTCACGACGACCGTGCTGCCCGCTTCACCTTTGCCTGTGAGCGACAGACCATCGGCGCTCACAGCCAGGGTGTTCGGAGCCGCCGGCGCCGTGGTGTCGCCCGCCGTCACAGTACCCGGCAAGGACACGTTGCCCGCCTTATCGGTGAGGGTGACGTTAAGGGTCTCGCCATTTTTTTGCGGTGTTAACAGGACGGCGGCAAAGTTGCCGTCGATCCCGACCACCACGGTACTGATTTGCTGGCCTGCGGCGTTTTTCACGATGACCGTGCTACCCGCCTCGCCTTTACCCGTCAGCAACAAGCCATCGAGGCTGACTTTAAGCTCAGTCGGAGCCGCCGGTGCCGTGGTATCACCCGCCGTCACATCACCCGCCACCGACACGTTGCCCGCCTTGTCGGTCAGGGTCACGTTGAGGGTTTCGCCATTTTTCTGTGGAGGGTTCAGGACCGCGCTAAACGAGCCATCAACCCCGACAACACCGGTGCCCACTTGCGCACCTGCGGCGTTTTTCACGGTGACAATGCTGCCTGCTTCACCTTTACCCGTCAGCGCCAGGCCATCGAGGCTGACTTTAAGTTCAGTCGGCGCCGCCGGTGCCGTGGTGTCGCCTGCAATCACTGGCGTGGCCACAGACACGTTGCCTGCCTTGTCGGTCAGGGTAACGTTGAGGGTTTCGCCATTTTTTTGTGGCGAGGTGAGCACGGCGCTAAACGAGCCATCCAGCCCGACGATGCCAGTGCCAATCTGCACGCCTGCGGCGTTTTTCACCGTGACGATGCTGCCCGCTTCGCCTTTACCGGTGAGTGCCAGACCATTGAGGCTCACTGCCAGATCGGTCGGCGCGGCCGGTGCGGTGGTATCGCCCGCCACCACCGGTGCCGCCACCGACACGTTGCCCGCCACATCGGTCTGGGTGACGCTGAGGGTTTCGCCATTTTTTTGTGGCAGCGTGAGGACCGCGGCAAACGAGCCATCCAGCCCGACAAGACCGCCACCGATCACCACACCCGCCGCATTTTTGACCGTTACCGTTGAGCCCGGCTCGCCTTTACCGTTAAGCACCAGACCATCGACGCTCACGGACAGGTTGGTTGGCGCCGCCGGCGCCGTGGTATCACCCGCCAGCACAGGGGCTGGCAGCGAGACGTTACCGGCCTTGTCGGTCAGTGTGACGTTAAGCAACTCGCCATTTTTCTGCGGCGTGTTGAGCGTCGCACTGAACGAACCATCCGCCCCGACAACGCCAGTACCAATGGCCACGCCCGCCGCGTTTTTCACGGTGACGGTGCTGCCCGCTTCGCCCTTACCGGTCAGCGCCAGACCATCAGCGCTGACTTTAAGCTCAGTCGGGGCTGCCGGTGCCGTGGTGTCGCCCGCCACAACCGGGGTGACCACCGACACGTTGCCCGCCTTGTCGGTGAGAGTGACGTTGAGGGTCTCGCCATTTTTTTGCGCTGGCGTGAGGACGGCGGCAAACGAGCCATCTATCCCTACCACAACGGTGCTGATTTGCTGGCCTGCGGCATTTTTTACGATGACCGTACTGCCCGCCTCGCCTTTACCCGTCAGCAACAAGCCATCCAGGCTAACTTTAAGCTCGGTCGGTGCCGCCGGTGCCGTGGTGTCGCCCGCCACAACCGGGGTCGGCAGCGAGACGTTGCCCGCCTTGTCGGTGAGGGTGACGTTGAGGCTTTCGCCATTTTTTTGTGCCGGGCTAAGGGTCGCGGTCAGCGAGCCATCAGTTCCCACGGTGCCGGTACCGACTTGCACACCCGCCGCGTTTTTAACCGTGACGGTGCTGCCTGCTTCGCCTTTGCCGGTCAGGGTCAAGCCATCAGCGCTGACGTTAAGCTCCGTTGGCGCCGCCGGAGCCGTGGTGTCGCCCGCAACAACCGGGGTGGCCACCGAGACGTTACCCGCCTTGTCGGTGAGGGTGACGTTGAGGGTTTCGCCATTTTTTTGCGGGGTATCGAGGATGGCGCTAAACGAGCCATCAACGCCCACCACGCCCGTACCAATGGTCACACCGGCCGCGTTTTTCACGGTGACGATGCTGCCCGCTTCACCTTTACCGGTCAGCAACAAGCCATCAAGGCTGACCGCCAGGCCGGTTGGCGCTGCCGGTGCAGTGGTGTCGCCCGCCACCACGCTGATGGACGGAGACGAAAGGTCCAGGCTATTGGTCAAGGTGACGCCAAGGGTTTCACCGTTCTTTTGCGCAGTGTCGAGGGTGACGGCAAAGTTGCCGTCCACGCCCACAGTGCCCGTACCGATCACCGCGCCCGCAGCGTTTTTGATCGTCACTGACAACCCTGCTTCACCCTTGCCACTCAGGGTCAGGCCATCCAGGCTCACCACCAGGTCGGTTGGGGCTTCCGGTGCCAGGGCGCCCCCCACAATCACAGTGCCGACCGGGGATTCGTTACCCGCCGCATCTTTGAGTTGGACTTCCAGGGTTTGGCCATTGCCTTGAGCCGGGACCAGCACAATCGCAAAGCCGCCATCCGCCCCGACAAACCCTGTACCGACGGTTACCCCACCAAGACCTTTAACGGTCACGGCGGCGCCAGGCTCGCCTTTACCCGTCAACACCAGACCTCCAAGGCTGACTGCCAGGTTGGTCGGAGCATCCGGATTGGTGGTGTCACCGGCAGTGACCGGAGCGGCCAGCGACACGTTGCCGGCCTTGTCGGTCAGGGTGACGTTAAGCAGCTCGCCATTTTTTTGCGGCGAGGTCAGCACCGCGTTAAACGAGCCATCTTCACCCACGGTGCCAGCACCCACTTGCACACCCGCAGCGTTTTTAACGATAACCGTGCTGCCCGCCTCACCTTTACCCGTCAGCGACAAGCCATCAACACTGACTTTAAGCTCGGTAGGCGCCGCCGGTGCGGTGGTATCACCCGCTACTACTGCAGTGCTCACGGACACGTTGCCCGCCTTGTCGGTGAGGGTAACGTTGAGGCTCTCGCCATTTTTTTGTGCCGGGGCCAGGACCGCGATAAACGAGCCATCCAGCCCAACGATGCCGGTGCCGACTTGCACACCTGCGGCGTTTTTCACGATGACGGTGCTGCCCGCCTCGCCTTTACCGGTCAGCGCCAGACCATCGAGGCTGACTTTAAGCTCGGTCGGCGCCGCTGGAGCCGTGGTATCACCCGCTGCCACAACGCCCGGCAAGGACACGTTGCCCGCCTTGTCGGTCAAAGTGACGTTGAGGATTTCGCCATTTTTCTGCGGTGTATCGAGCGTTGCGGTTAACACGCCGTTAGCGTCAACGGTGCCGCTACCCACTTGCACGCCCAGTGCGTTTTTCACAATGACCGTGCTGCCAGCCTCACCCTTACCGGTCAGCGCCAAGCCATCAGCGCTCACTTTAAGCTCGGTAGGCGCCGCCGGTGCGGTGGTATCACCCGCCGTCACGACACCCGCCAAGGACACGTTGCCCGCCTTGTCGGTGAGGGTGACGTTAAGGCTTTCGCCATTGTTTTGTGCCGGGGCCAGGATCACGGTAAACGAGCCATCAAGGCCCACGATGCCGGTGCCAACCTGCACACCTGCTGCGTTTTTCACGATAACGGTGCTGCCCACTTCGCCTTTGCCCGTCAGTGCCAGACCATCGACACGCACGTCAAGGTCAGTCGGCGCCGCTGGTGCCGTGGTGTCGCCCGCCACAACCGGGGTCGGCAGCGAGACGTTCCCCGCCTTATCCGTCAGGGTAACGCTAAGCAGCTCACCATTTTTCTGCGGCGTATCGAGCACCGCGCTAAACGAGCCGTCAGCGTCAACGGTGCCGGTGCCGACTTGCACACCCAGGGCGTTTTTCACAATGACAGTGCTGCCCGCTTCACCTTTACCGGTCAGCGCCAGGCCATCAACACTCACTTTAAGCTCAGTCGGCGCCGCTGGTGCGGTGGTGTCGCTCGCAATCACCGGGGTGACTGCCGACACGTTGCCCGACTTATCGGTCAAGGTGACGTCGAGGGTTTCGCCATTTTTCTGCGGGGTATCAAGGACGGCAGTAAACGAGCCGTCCGCGCCAACAATACCGGTGCCGATTTGCACACCGGCGGCGTTTTTCACGATGACGATGCTGCCCGCTTCGCCTTTACCCGTCAGCGCCAAGCCATCGACACTCACTTTGAGCTCGGTCGGCGCCGCTGGTGCGGTGGTGTCACCGGCAATCACTGGCGTAACTGCCGACACGTTGCCCGACTTGTCCGTCAGGGTGACGTTAAGCAGTTCGCCATTTTTCTGCGGCGTATCGAGCACCGCCGTAAACGAGCCATCAGCGCCAACGGTGCCGGTGCCGACCTGCACACCCAGGGCATTTTTCACGATGACGGTGCTACCCGCTTCGCCTTTACCCGTCAGTGCCAGGCCATCGACACTCACTTTAAGGTCCGTCGGCGCCGCCGGTGCGGTGGTGTCACCCGCAATCACTGGCGTGACCGCCGACACGTTGCCCGCCTTGTCGGTCAAGGTGACGTTGAGGGTTTCGCCATTTTTCTGCGGGGTATCGAGGATCGCGGTAAACGAACCGTCAGGCCCAACGATAGCCGTGCCGATTTGCACGCCCGCGGCGTTTTTCACGGTGACGACACTGCCCGCTTCGCCTTTGCCCGTCAGTTCCAGACCATCAACGCTGACCTTAATCTCAGTCGGCGCTGCCGGTGCGGTGGTGTCGCCTGCAATCACTGGCGTGACTGCCGATACGTTGCCGGCCTTGTCAGTCAGGGTGACGTTCAGGGTTTCGCCATTGGTCTGCGCAGCATCGAGGGTAATTTCGAAACTGCCATCAGCGCCCACAGGCCCGCTGCCTATCACTGCGCCCGCAGCGTCTTTGACCGTCACTGTGCTGCCGACTTCGCCTTTACCGCTCAAGGTCAGGCCATCAACGCTCACTTTAAGCTCAGTCGGCGCACCCGGAGCCGTCGTGTCACCGGCTACCACAGGGGCGACCGCCGACACGTTGCCTGCCTTGTCGGTCAGGGTAACGTTGAGGGTCTCGCCATTTTTCTGCGGGGTATCGAGGATCGCGGTGAACGAGCCGTCAGGGCCCACAATGCCGGTGCCGATTTGCACGCCCGCCGCGTTTTTCACGGTGACCACACTGCCCGCCTCACCTTTACCGGTCAGTTCCAGGCCATCGAGACTCACTTTCAGCTCAGTCGGCGCGTCGGGTGCCGTGGTATCACCCGCTATTACCGGGGTCGCCGCCGACACGTTGCCTGCCTTGTCAGTCAGGGTAACGTTGAGGGTCTCGCCATTTTTCTGCGCCGTGTTGAGGGTGACGGCAAAAGTACCGTCAGCGCCTACAACACCCGTGCCGATTTGCACACCCAAGGCGTTTTTAACGATCACCGTGCTGCCCACCTCACCTTTACCGTCCAGGGTCAGGCCATCCGCGCTGACTTTAAGCTCGGTTGGGGCTGCAGGTGCCGTGGTGTCGCTCGCTGTCACCGGGGTAGACGCCGACACGTTACCGGCCTTGTCAGTCAGGGTGACGTTGAGGGTCTCGCCATTTTTCTGCGGGGTATCGAGGATCGCGGTAAACGCGCCGTCAGCGTCAACGATGCCAGTACCGATTTGCGCACCGGCCGCATTTTTCACGATGACAGTGCTGCCTGCTTCACCTTTACCGCTCAGGGTCAGGCCATCCGCGCTGACCGCCAGCTCAGTCGGTGCCACTGGCGCGGTGGTATCGCCGGCGATAACAGGCGTCACCACCGACACGTTGCCGGTTTTGTCTGTCAGCGTGACGTTAAGGGTTTCGCCATTGGTTTGTGCGGTGTTGAGGGTGATGGCAAAGGAGCCATCCAGCGCCACAGATCCGCTGCCGATCACAGCGCCTGCGGCATTTTTAACGGTGACGGTTGATCCCGGCTCACCTTTACCATTCAAGGTCAGGCCATCAACGCTGACGGCCAGTTCTGTCGGGGCATCAGGCGCCGTTGTATCGCCCGCCACCACGCTGACGGAAGGTGAGGTCAACCCACCGACGCTGCTCAGGGTGACGCCCAGGGTTTCGCCGTTGGTTTGAGCGGTGTCCAGCGCCACGCTGAAGTTACCGTCAAGGCCCACGACCCCGCTGCCGATCACCACACCCGCTGCCGTTTTGACGGTGACGATGGCGCCAGGCTCGCCCTTGCCATCCAGTACCAGGCCATCAACGCTCACGCTCAGGTCAGTTGGCGCATCCGGTGCGACGGCATCACCGACAACCACAGGGCTGGCGGTCGAAATGTTGCCGGCCTTGTCGGTCAGGGTGACTTGAAGCGTAGAGCCATTGCTTTGGCCCGGGTCAAGAGCCACCTCAAAATTGCCGCCCGCGCCGACGACGCCCGTACCGACTTGCACGCCCGCAGCGTCTTTGACGATCACGGTGCTGCCGACTTCGCCCTTACCGGTAAGGATCAGACCATTGCCGCTCACTGCCAGGTTGGTCGGGGCATCAGGCGCTGTGGTATCGACCGCAATCACTGGCGTGACCACCGACACATTGCCCGCCTTGTCGGTCAGGGTGACGTTGAGGGCCTCGCCATTCTTTTGCGCACTGTCGAGGACGATTTCAAAGCTACCATCAGCCCCGACAGGTCCGGAACCTATCACGGTGCCATCGGCTGCTTTGACCGTGACGGTGCTGCCCGCTTCGCCTTTACCGGTGAGGGTCAGGCCATCAATGCTCACTTTAAGCTCTGTCGGGGCATCAGGTGCTGTGGTGTCGCCCGCAACCACTGGCGTGATCGCTGAAACGTTGCCCGCCTTGTCGGTCAGGGTAACGTTGAGGGTTTCGCCATTGGCTTGCGCAGTATCTAGGGTGATTTCAAAGCTGCCATCAGCGCCTACTGGCCCGCTGCCAATCACTGCGCCCGCGGCGTCTTTAACCGTCACCGTGCTGCCGACTTCGCCTTTACCGCTCAGGGTCAGGCCATCAACGCTCACTGCAAGTTCTGTCGGGGCATCAGGTGCCGTGGTATCGCCTGCAATCACTGGCGTGACCGCCGAGATGTTGCCCGCCTTGTCGGTCAGGGTGACATTGAGAGTTTCGCCATTAATTTGCGCGGCATCGAGGGCTATTTCGAAACTGCCATCAGCGCCCACAGGTCCGCTGCCAATGACCACGCCCGCGGCGTCTTTGACCGTCACTGTGCTGCCAACTTCGCCTTTACCGGTCAGTGTCAGGCCATCAACGCTCACTGCAAGCTCTGTTGGGGCATCAGGTGCGGTGGTATCGCCCGCTATGACTGGCGTGACTGCCGAGACGTTGCCCGCCTTGTCGGTCAGGGTGACGTTGAGGGTTTCGCCATTGGTTTGTGCAGTGTCGAGGGTAATTTCAAAGCTGCCGTCAGCGCCCACAGGCCCGCTGCCAATGACCGCGCCCGCTGCGTCTTTAACCGTCACCGTGCTGCCGACTTCGCCTTTACCGCTCAGCGTCAGGCCATCAACGCTGACCGCCAAATCAGTTGGCGTCGAAGGTGCTGTGGTGTCCCCCGCAACCACAGGCGTTACCGCAGAAATGTTGCCTGCCTTGTCAGTCAGGGTGACGTTGAGGGTTTCGCCATTTTTTTGCGCACTGTCGAGGGTGATTTCGAAACTGCCATCAGCGCCCACAGCCCCGGAGCCAATCACCGCGCCCGCGGCGTCTTTGACCGTCACTGTGCTGCCAACTTCGCCTTTACCGCTCAGCGTCAGGCCATCAACGCTCACTGCAAGCTCTGTCGGGGCATCAGGTGCCGTGGTATCGCCCGCTATTACTGGCGTGACTGCCGAGACGTTGCCCGCCTTATCGGTCAGGGTGACGTTCAGGGTTTCGCCATTGGTTTGTGCCGTGTCGAGCGCGATGGTGAAGGTGCCGTCAGCCTCTACCGGCCCGGAACCAATCACTGCGCCCGTTGCGTCTTTAACAGTGACCGTGCTGCCGACTTCACCTTTACCGCTCAGCGTCAGGCCATCAACGCTCACCGCAAGCTCTGTCGGGGCATCAGGTGCCGTGGTGTCGTCCGCAATCACTGGCGTGACTGCCGACACGTTGCCCGACTTGTCGGTCAGCGTGACGTTGAGGGTCTCGCCATTTTTTTGCGCCGTGTCGAGTGTGATGGTGAAGCTGCCATCAGCCGCTACCGGCCCGGTGCCGATCACCGCGCCCGTTGCGTCTTTCACAGTCACCGTGCTGCCCGCCTCGCCTTTACCGGTCAGCGCCAGACCATCGGCGCTCACCACCAGGTCAGCCGGGGCATCAGGCGCCGTGGTATCGCCCGCCACCACGCTGATCGATGGCGAAGTCAGGCCACCAGCATTGGCCAAGGTGACGCCCAGGGTTTCGCCGTTGGTTTGCGCTTTGTCGAGAGTTACTTCGAAGCTGCCATCAGCACCGACAACCCCGGTGCCGATTGGCAAGCCAGCCGCATCTTTGACAGTAACGGTGCTGCCAATCTCGCCTTTCCCGGTCACTGTCAGACCATCGACACTCACTGCCAGATCGGTTGGCGCATCAGGCGCTACCGCGATACCGACCACCACTGGGGTAATCGGCGAGATGTTGCCTGCCTTGTCGGTCAAGGTGACATCAAGGATGGCGCCATTGCCCTGCGCGTCTTTAAGGATGACTTCAAAACTGCCATCAGCCCCCACCACACCCGTGCCTACCGACAGACCGGCCGAGTCTTTGACAGTGACTGTGCTGCCGACCTCACCTTTACCGGTGAGCGTCAGACCATCCGCGCTCACGGCAATGTTGGTTGGGGCATCAGGTGCGGTGGTATCGCCCGCAACAACCGGAGCGGAAACCGACACATTGCCAGCTTTGTCGGTCAGGGTAACGTTAAGGGTCTCGCCATTTTTTTGCGCACTGTCTAGGACGATTTCGAAACTGCCATCAGCGCCCACAGGTCCAGAGCCAATCACTGTGCCATCGGCTGCTTTGACCGTGACGGTGCTGCCCGCTTCGCCTTTACCCGTCAGCGTCAGGCCATCAGCGCTCACCGCAAGTTCAGTCGGCGTGTCAGGTGCGGTCGTGTCGCCTGCAATCACAGGCGTGATTTGCGAAACGTTGCCCGCCTTGTCGGTCAGCGTAACGTTGAGGGTCTCGCCATTGGTTTGTGCCGAATCGAGGGTGATTTCGAAACTGCCATCAGCGCCCACAGGCCCGGAGCCAATCACCGCGCCCGCTGCATCTTTGACCGTCACTGTGCTGCCGACTTCACCTTTACCGCTCAGGGTCAGGCCATCAACGCTCACCGCAAGCTCTGTCGGGGCATCAGGTGCCGTGGTGTCGCCCGCAATCACTGGCGTGACCGCCGAGATGTTGCCCGCCTTGTCGGTCAGGGTGACGTTGAGGGTTTCGCCGTTGGTTTGCGCAGCATCGAGGGTGATTTCGAAACTGCCATCAGCCCCAACCGGTCCGGAACCAATCACTGCGCCCGCTGCATCTTTGACCGTAACGGTGCTGCCCGTTTCGCCTTTACCGGTCAGGGTCAGGCCATCAATGCTGACCGCCAAATCAGTTGGCGCCGCAGGTGCTGTGGTGTCGCCAGCAACCACTGGCGTGATCGCTGAGACGTTGCCTGCCTTGTCAGTCAGCGTGACGTTAAGGGTTTCGCCATTGGTTTGCGCAGCATCGAGAGTGATTTCGAAACTGCCATCAGCGCCCACAGGCCCGGAGCCAATCACCGCGCCCGCTGCGTCTTTAACCGTCACCGTGCTGCCGATTTCGCCTTTGCCGCTCAGCGTCAGGCCATCAACGCTCACCGCAAGCTCAGTCGGTGCATCAGGTGCCGTGGTATCGCCTGCAATCACTGGCGTGACCGCCGAGATGTTGCCCGCCTTGTCGGTCAGGGTGACGTTGAGGGTTTCGCCATTGGTTTGTGCGCTGTCGAGAGTAATTGAGAAGTTGCCATCAGCCCCGACAGGCCCGGTACCAATCACTATGCCCGCCGCGTCTTTGATGGTGACCGTGCTACCCGCTTCACCTTTACCAGTCAGCGCCAGACCATCCGCGCTCACCACCAGGTCAGTCGGGGCATCTGGCGCCGTGGTGTCGCCTGCCACCACGCTGATCGATGGCGAGGTCAGGCCACCGGCATTGGTCAACGTCACACCCAGGGATTCGCCGTTGGTTTGCGCGGTGTCCAGAGTGACCGAGAAATTACCGTCAGCATCGACAACCCCGGTACCAATCACGTTACCAGCCGGGCCTTTCACCGTCACGGTGCTGCCAATCTCGCCTTTACCGGTCACTGTCAGACCGTCTGCGCTCACCACCAGACCGGTTGGCGCCTCAGGTGCTACAGCCTCACCGACCAGCACAGGCGTCGGGTCAGAGATGTTGCCAGCCTTGTCAGTCAAGGTGACGTCAAGGACGGTGCCATTACCTTGCGCGGCGTCGAGGGTGACTTCAAAACTGCCGTCAGCCCCCACTACCGCCGTACCCACTGGGTCACCGGCAGCGTTTTTGACGATGACCGTGCTGCCCGCCTCACCTTTACCGGTGAGGGTCAGGCCGTCCGCGCTCACCGCGATATTGGTCGGCGCATCAGGAGCCGTGGTGTCGCCCGCGACCACGCTGCCGACTTGCGAAACGTTGCCCGCCGCGTCGGTCAGAGTAACGTTGAGGGTTTCACCGTTGGTTTGCGCGCTGTCGAGGGTGATAGAGAAATTGCCATCAGCGTCCACAACCCCGACGCCGATTTGCCCACCGGCTGCGTTTTTGACGATGACCGTGCTGTTGATTTCACCTTTACCGGTGAGGGTCAGGCCATCAGCGCTGACCGCCAAACCAGTTGGCGCGGCAGGGGCCGTTGTATCGCCCGCAATCACAGGCGTGGCTGCCGAGACGTTGCCTGCCTTATCGGTCAGGGTGACGTCCAGAGTTTGGCCATTGGTCTGCGCCGCATCCAGAGTGATTTCGAAGCTGCCATCAGCCCCGACAGGCCCGGAACCAATCACCGCGCCCTCCGCGTTTTTGACGGTAACGGTGCTGCCCACTTCACCTTTACCGGTGAGGGTCAGGCCATCGGCGCTGAGAACCAAGCCGGTTGGTGCTTCAGGTGCAGTGGTGTCGCCGGCAACCACGCTGCCAACTTGCGAGATGTTGCCCGCTTTGTCGGTCAAGGTGACGTTAAGGGTTTCGCCGTTGGTTTGAGCAGCATCCAGGATGATTTCGAAGCTGCCATCAGCCCCGACAACCCCAGCACCGATTTGCAAGCCTTCCGCATCTTTGACGATAACGGTGCTGCCGATTTCGCCTTTACCGGTCAAGGTCAGACCATCAGGGCTTACCGCCAGCTCAGTTGGAGCCGCTGGCGCTGTGGTGTCACCTGCAATCACACTGCCACCCGCAGAGACATTGCCAGCCGCATCGGTCTGGGTGACCGCCAGTGTTTCGCCGTTGGTTTGTGCGGGGTCGAGAGTGATTTCGAAGCTGCCGTCAGCGGCGACTGGGCCGGAGCCGATCAAATTGCCTGCCGCATCCTTCACGGTGACGGTGCTGCCAACTTCGCCTTTACCGCTCAGGGTCAGGCCATCTGCGCTAACACCCAAGCCGGTCGGGGCTTCAGGTGCAGTGGTGTCGCCTGCTACCACGCTGCCAACTTGCGAGATGTTGCCCGCTTTGTCGGTCAGGGTGACGTTAAGGGTTTCGCCGTTGGTTTGCGCGCTGTCAAGGGTGATCGAGAAATTACCCTCAGCGTCCACAACGCCTGCGCCGATTTGTAAGCCCGCCGCGTCTTTGACGATAACTGTGCTGCCCGGCTCGCCTTTGCCCGTCAGCGCCAGACCATCGTCGCTAACGGCCAAATTAGTTGGTGCTTCAGGAGCAGTCGTATCGCCTGCAATCACGCTGATCGATGGCGAAGTCAGGCCACCGGCATTGGTCAAAGTGACGCCCAGGGTTTCGCCGTTGGTTTGGGCTTTGTCGAGCTTTATTTCGAAGCTGCCATCAGCACCGACAACCCCGGTGCCGATTGGCAAGCCAGCCGCATCTTTGACGATTACGGTGCTGCCAACCTCGCCTTTGCCGGTCACTGTCAGGCCATCTGCGCTGACAACCAGACCGGTTGGCGCCTCAGGTGCTACAGCTTCACCGACCACCACCGGGGTGGCTGTCGAAATATTTCCGGCTTTGTCAGTCAGCGTCACTTCAAGGGTAGTGCCATTGCCTTGAGCTGCATCCAGAGTGACTTCGAAGCTGCCATCAGCACCCACAACCGCCGTACCGACCTGCTCACCCGCTGCGTTTTTAATAATAACTGTGCTGCCCGCTTCACCTTTACCGGTGAGCGTCAGGCCATCGGCACTCACAGCGATATTGGTTGGCGCATCAGGAGCCGTGGTGTCGCCTGCTACCACGTTGCCAGCTTGAGAAACGTTACCCGCCTTGTCGGTCAGGGTGACGCCCAGGGTTTCGCCGTTGGTTTGTGCTTTGTCGAGAATGATGGAGAAATTGCCATCCGCATCCACAACGCCGTTGCCGATCTCCAAACCTGCCGCGTCTTTAATGATAACCGTGCTGCCGACTTCGCCCTTACCGGTGAGGGTCAAGCCATCAGCGCTTACCGCCAAACCGGTTGGTGCTTCAGGTGCGGTGGTATCGCCTGCAATCACGCTGATCGATGGCGAAGTCAGGCCACCGGCATTGGTCAAAGTGACGCCCAGTGTTTCGCCGTTGGTTTGTGCGGTGCCTAGGGTCACGTCAAAGTTGCCGTCATCACCGACGGTGCCGGTGCCGATCACATTGCCCGCAGAGTCTTTGATCGTCACGGTGGAGCCCGGCTCGCCTTTACCGGTAACCGACAGGCCGTCAGCGCTGACAACCAGACCGGTTGGCGCCTCAGGCGCTACAGCTTCACCCACAACTACTGGCGTGGCTGTCGATACGTTGCCGGCCTTGTCAGTCAAGGTAACTTCAAGGGTGGTGCCATTACCTTGGGCTGCATCGAGGGTGACTTCGAAACTGCCATCAGCCCCCACGACCGCCGTACCGACTTGCTCACCGGCTGCGTTTTTAACGATAACCGTGCTGCCCGCTTCACCTTTACCGGTGAGGGTCAGGCCGTCGGCGCTCACCGCGATATTGGTTGGCGCATCTGGCGCGGTGGTGTCGCCTGCTACCACGCTACCGACTTGCGAGATGTTGCCCGCTTTGTCGGTCAGGGTGACGCCCAGGGTTTCGCCGTTGGTTTGTGCTTTGTCGAGAATGATGGAGAAATTGCCATCCGCATCCACAACGCCGTTGCCGATCTCCAAACCTGCCGCGTCTTTGACGATAACGGTGCTGCCAACTTCGCCCTTACCAGTCAAAGTCAGGCCATCAGCGCTTACCGCCAAACCGGTTGGTGCTTCAGGTGCGGTGGTATCACCCGACACCACACTGCCACCCACCGAGACATTGCCAGCCGCATCGGTCTGGGTAACCGCCAGTGTTTCGCCATTGGTTTGCGCGGGATCGAGAGTGATTTCGAAGCTGCCATCGGCGCCCACAGGGCCAGAGCCAATAACATTACCCGCTGCGTCTTTTACGGTGACGGTGCTGCCAACTTCGCCTTTACCGCTCAAGGTCAGGCCATCTGCGCTAACACCCAAGCCGGTCGGGGCTTCAGGGGCAGTGGTGTCGCCCGCTACCACACTGCCAACTTGCGAGATATTGCCCGCTTTGTCGGTCAGGGTGACGTTAAGGGTTTGGCCGTTGGTTTGCGCGCTATCGAGGATGATCGAGAAATTACCCTCAGCGTCCACAACGCCTGCGCCGATTTGTAAGCCCGCCGCGTCTTTGACGATAACTGTGCTGCCCGCCTCGCCTTTACCCGTCAGCGCCAGACCATCGTCGCTCACAGCCAAATTAGTTGGCGCTTCAGGTGCGGTGGTGTCGCCCGCGATCACGCTGATCGATGGCGAAGTCAGGCCACCAGGATTAGTCAGGGTCACGCCCAGGGTTTCACCGTTGGTTTGTGCGGTGCCCAGGGTCACGTCAAAGTTGCCGTCATCACCGACGGTGCCGGTGCCGATCACATTGCCCGCAGAGTCTTTGATCGTCACGGTGGAGCCCGGCTCGCCTTTACCGGTCACCGACAGGCCGTCAGCGCTGACAACCAGACCGGTTGGCGCCTCAGGCGCTACAGCTTCACCCACAACTACAGGCGTCGCCGTCGAGATGTTGCCGGCCTTGTCAGTCAAGGTCACTTCAAGGGTGGTGCCATTGCCTTGGGCTGCATCGAGGGTGACTTCGAAACTGCCATCAGCCCCCACGACCGCCGTACCGACCTGCTCGACGTCGGCGTTTTTAACGATAACCGTGCTGCCCGCTTCACCCTTACCGGTAAGGGTCAGGCCATCGGCGCTGACAGCAATATTGGTTGGCGCATCTGGCGCCGTGGTGTCGCCTGCTACCACGCTGCCAGCTTGAGAAACGTTACCCGCCTTGTCGGTCAGGGTGACGCCCAAAGTTTCGCCGTTGGTTTGAGCTGTTTCTAGGGTGATCGAGAAGGTGCCATCTGCACCGACTGTCCCAGTGCCAATCACGTTGCCCGTCGGACCTTTAATGGTGATGGTTGAACCCGGCTCACCTTTACCACTCAGCACCAGACCATCGTCGCTCACAGCCAGATTGGTCGGAGCATCTGGAGCAGTAGTGTCGCCCGCGATCACGCTGATCGATGGCGAAGTCAGCCCACCAGGGCTGGTCAGGGTCACGCCCAGGGTTTCACCGTTGTTTTGCGCAGTGCCCAGGGTGACGTCAAAGTTACCGTCATTTCCAACAGTGCCGGTGCCGATCACATTGCCCGCAGAGTCTTTGATCGTCACGGTGGAGCCCGGCTCACCTTTACCGGTCACCGACAGGCCGTCAGCGCTGACAACCAGACCAGTCGGCGCCTCAGGCGCAACCGCTTCACCGACGACCACAGGCGTAGCTGTCGAGATGTTGCCGGCCTTGTCAGTCAAGGTCACTTCAAGGGTGGTGCCATTGCCTTGGGCTGCGTCGAGGGTGACTTCGAAGCTGCCATCAGCCCCCACGACCGACGTACCGACTTGCTCCCCGGCCGCGTTTTTAACGATAACCGTGCTGCCCGCTTCACCTTTACCTGTAAGGGTCAGGCCATCGGCGCTGACAGCAATATTGGTTGGCGCATCTGGCGCGGTGGTGTCGGTGTACACAACGCTGCTGACTGGCGATACCTGGCCTTTGCTGTCAGTCAATGTGACATCCACGCTGGCGCCGCTGATCAGGGCCGTGTCGAAAGACAGGTTGAAATTGCCATCGGCATCCACCGTTCCGCTGCCGATAATATTGCCCGCCGCATCCTTGACCGTAATCTTGTTATTGGCCTGCCCCTTGCCGCTGATCGAAAGGCCGTTCTGGCTGACGACCAAGTCAGTGGCCGCGAGCGGTTGGCCTCCTGAGCCCAAATCGGTGTCAGTCACAATAAATTTGCCTGGCAACGATTCGTTCTGAGCCGCGTCAGTCAGCGTGGTGTTCAACTGCTGACCCACGCTTTGCGGTGAGGTCAGTGTGATCAAGAAATTGCCGTCGGCACCGACAGTGCCACTGCCCACCACATTGTTGGCGGAGTCCTTGACCGTAACGTGGGAACCCGGCTCACCTTTACCGCTGAATGTCACACCGTCTGTGGCCAAAAACAGACTGGTGGGTGCATCAGGAGCGGTGGTGTCAGGCGCCACCACGCTGCCGACCGGCGACTGGTTGCCCGCCGGGTCGGTCAAGGTGACATCAAGGGTTTGACCGTTATTTTGCGGGGTGCCCAGGTTAATGTCGAAATTACCGTCAGCCCCTACGGTGCCCGAACCGATCACATTGCCCGCAGAATCTTTAACCGTCACCGTCGAGCCAGGCTCGCCCTTGCCGCTGATGGTTTGGCCATCCGGGCTGACCGTCAGGCCGGTCGGGGCCTCTGGAGCGGTGGTGTCAGGCGCCACCACGCTACCGACCGGGGACTGGTTACCCGACGGATCGGTCAAGGTTACGTCGAGTTTTTCGCCGTTGGTCTTGGACGAGTCCAGGGGCACCTTGAAATTGCCATCAGCCCCGACCGTGCCGGTGCCGACCACGTTACCGGCCGCATCCTTGATCGTCACTTTGGAACCGGCCTCGCCCTTGCCGATAACGCTCAGGCCATCGCTGCTCACCGAAATACCGGTTGGAGCACCGGGCGCTGCGGTATCGCCATCACCGCCATGATGGCCGCCGCCACCGCCACCACCGCTCAACGCAGCCGCCGCGCCACCTACCGCCAGAAGGCCAAGCCCCCACAAGACCCAGTTAGGAATGTCGGCACTGCCGCCAGCCGCGGCCAGTGTCAGGTCGTCAAGGCTGGAAATCTGGGTGAAGGTAAAGCCGGAGTAAGGTGAAGAATACTGACCCAAGAGCAGCGTTCCATTACTGCCTTCAAGCACCAGTTGGTTAGTGGCTCCGTCGCTGCCCGTCACAAAGAAGTTCTGGATCGTAACGGTCTCACCGGACTTGAGTGTAATAACCAGATTATTGCCGGACTGTTGATAAGACTGAACACTCTCCTGGCCGAAGGGCAGTTTTACAATGCTCGTGCCTTTAAGGCTGAGCGAACCCAACGCCTGTTCCGACTTAGCCCCTGATGCCTTGTCAACAATCACAATATTCTTCATCTCACACCTACTTTATTCATTCGATAAATAAAGGGACTCGCCACTGCACTAAATGCAGGGCGCAAGTATCCCCGGCGGCGCAATTAACAACCGTTATTCGATAATGGGGTCGTGCTATTGAACGACTGTTTGGCGTAAGGTTTCAGCCCACGCCTGTTTCGTCACGTCCGTTCAGACGCCTTGCTCTGCCACTGCCAAACACCGCCAGCGGGCGATGAAGCGCTGAGTCCAAGACTGAAAAGGTCTGTGAAATACGAAGGGAAACTACAGGGCAAACGCGGGCGACCGGGCTTTGTGCCGGGCCGGGCTGGCCACGAGAAGGCAGGTTCTCGATTGACAGCAGCTGGACATACGCTCTACGAATCCATTCGTTAACCATGGTGAACACACCCAGACAACGCGTAATAATTAAAACCGTCAGGTGGACGACTTCCAAGTTCTATGCCAATACAGCTCTGGCAATGCAGGGACAATACTAGCCATACAGCCGACAATTTCAAAACAGGCTAATTCCCTCTTTTGCACCCGATGAGTGCACGCACATTCAACGCGTATTCAATCACCCGCCACTGACAATCCATGTCACATCAACGCACACGGCATGATAATAAAACGCACAGCGCGTGATAACGGAATACGCACTCAATGCGTTATTCAGAACTTTTTATTTTTTTATAAAAAAAAATAAAACAATGGCGTTATAACTTTAGTATTAATTGGGTTAGTTATCCGCGGGTCTTCATAAAATCAATAAACACGCGAACTTTCAGGGGCAAATGACGGGTGTCGGGGTACAGCGCATAGATGCCCTGGCGCGTGAGTTGCCAGCCGGGCAGCAGATGCACCAGCCTGCCGGCCTGCAAATCGTCCTCGATCAGCCAGTCCGGCAAAATCGCCACGCCTTGCCCGGTCAAGGCAAACGCTTGCAGCACCGATGAATTGTCGGCTTTAATCCGCGCATTCGCCGGGTTGGGTTGATAAGGTCGAACGCTGCCGCTGCTCAACTCGGTAATGCTCAACTCACCGACCCGCCCATGTTCCAACCACGGCGCTTGTTCAAGGGCTTGCACACTGTTGATCGGCGCCAGGCTGGCAACAAAGCCCGGCGAGGCCACCGGCAGAATCTCAAAGGTGCGCAACTGCACGGCGCGATGGCTGGAGTCGAGCACGCGGCCCAGCCGCAGGGCCACGTCAAAACGCTCTGAGATCAGGTCTGCATGGGTCGAAGAGGTCGATAGATGCACGTTCAGTTCCGGGTGCCGGGCGCGAAACAGCTCCAGCGCAGGCACCACTTTGGCCAACGCGTACTCCACCGTGGTGGTGATGCGCAGCGTGCCCTTGAGTTCGGTGTGTTCACTGCGCGCCTCGTCAATCGCCAGCCGCGCTTCTTCGAGCATGCTCAGGCAGCGCACATAGAAACGTTCGCCCGCCTCGGTCAACGCCAGCCGCCGGGTGTTGCGGATGAGCAGCGTCACCCCGAGCTCAGCCTCCAGGCGTTTGATGTTGAAGCTGACCACGGCCCGGGTCTGGCCCAGCAAATCAGCGGCTGCGGTCAATGAGCCGGCTTCGACCACGGCTTTGAAGGTGTCGAATCGATCGAGGCTGACCATGTTTAAACCCGCTGACTGTCAAAATATTTTTGACAATCTAGCAGGGCGCAGACCGTTTCTCTAAAGGAAAAAGCGACTTACTGTGCAGGCTCTTTCAAGGAGCCCCACATGGCTTACCGCAACAAACTCGCGCTGATCTATGTGCTCGGCTTTGCACTGGACCTGGTCAACATGTTCGCCGCATCGATTGCCTACCCGCAGATCGGCCAGATGCTGCACGCCTCGGTCAATCAACTGGCCTGGATCGGCAACGCCTACATGCTCGGCCTCACGCTGATCATTTTGCCCAGCGTGTGGCTGGCCTCGGTGTTTGGCGAGAAGCGCCTGATTCTTGCCTCGCTGCTGGTGTTCAGTGTCGCGTCGTGGTGTGTCGCACAAGCCGGTTCAATCGAGGCGCTGATCGGCTGGCGCTTGCTCCAGGGCCTGGGTGGCGGGTTGTTGATCCCGGTCGGCCAGGCCATGGTCTACCGGCACTTTCCGGTGCGTGAGCGGGCGCGCCTGACATCGGTGATTCTATTGGTCGCGCTGCTGGTACCGGCGCTGTCACCGGCATTGGGCGGTTGGATCGTAGAGTACGGGTCATGGCGCGGAGTGTTCTACGCTAACCTGCCGCTGGCATTACTGGCCCTGGTGCTGGCGG
This sequence comes from Pseudomonas helleri, assembly GCF_045830615.1. Taxonomy (NCBI): domain Bacteria; kingdom Pseudomonadati; phylum Pseudomonadota; class Gammaproteobacteria; order Pseudomonadales; family Pseudomonadaceae; genus Pseudomonas; species Pseudomonas helleri. The sequence continues at coordinate 4,496,270 of NZ_CP174501.1, forward strand.
GTGTGTGGATCAAAGCCGAACCACGCCCCACCGAGCGCCCGGCACTCAACCTTAACAACCTGGCAACCGGCGCCCGCAGCATGGGCGGCTTGCTGAAAAGCCCGCTGTTGCGCGTCGCCATGCTGATGTACCTGTGTGTGGCGGGAATTTTTATCGGTACCCAACTGGTGAGTATTTTGTATTTGCATCAGTTGGGCTTGAGCCCTGCGCAGACCGGCGCCTTGATGCTGCCGTGGGCGCTGGCGTCGGCGCTGGGCATTATGGTGAGCCGTTATCAATTCAACCAACTGGGGCCCAAACCCTTGATGCTGCTGGGCATGGGTGCACAAGCCTTGGGCATTGGTTTGCTGATTCAAGTGGACAGTTCACACCTGTGGCTGGCGATCCCCCTGTACGCACTGATGGGATTTGGCGGCAGCCTGTGCAGCAGTACCGCGCAAAACACCGCGTTTATCGACGTCAGGCCCGAACGCATGGGGCACGCCAGCGCGCTGTGGAATATCAACCGCCAGTTGAGTTTTTTGCTCGGTCCGGCGCTGATGATGGCGTTGTTCGCCGCCTTGAGCACAATCACCTCGACGCCCCACGCCTTTGCCCTATGCTTTGCCATCGGTTGCGTATTAACCCTGGCGCCGCTTATCCCCGTGTTACGCCTCAATACTCCACACGTGCTGGCCTTGCTGGCGCCCTGATCTGGAAACTGTGATGACTGATTATTCGAGCTACTTCGACCTTGTAACCGAAACCCACGTTGAGATTGAAGGCTGGTTTTCCGGCCTGGAACCGGGCGTGTTGCCGGTGCTGCTTGCCCGTTTCTCTGCACAGTTTTCGATGATCACCCCGACCGGCAAAGTGCTGGATGCCAACGGTGTCGAAACCCTGTTTGAGCAACTGCGCGGGGCCCGCCCGGGGTTAAAAATCACCCTCAGCGAATTCCAGGGCATCGCCTTGCACGCAGAAGGCGCGGTGGTCAGCTACCGGGAGTTGCAAGAAGAACACAACGGCACCCGCACGGACCGCCGGGCCACCGTAGTGTTTGAGCGCGACGCCAGTGGCAAGGTGCTGTGGCGTCATTTGCATGAGACGTTTAGCGCGGATTAAGCGGGTATTTACCCTATTGCCAAAACCTGTAGGAGCGAGCTTGTCTCGCGATCTTTTGATCTATTACTCGCAGATAGTCATTGCGGCGTTTAAAGCCTTTTGGATAAAAATCAAAAGATCGCGAGGCAAGCTCGCTCCTACACAGTTGTGCAGCTTATTTATCGGTTTGATCAACAATCACGGTGCAGGTGGTGCCCGCCGCCAGCAGGAAGCCGTCCGGGATTTCGTCGATGTGGATGCGCACCGGCACACGCTGGGCCAGACGCACCCAGTTGAAGGTCGGGTTGACGTCCGCCACCAGTTCGCGGCTCTCGGGGTTGTCGCGGTCGTAGATACCGCGCGAGATGCTTTCTACGTGGCCTTTCAACACTTCGCCGCTCATCATTTGCAGCTCTGCGGTGTCGCCAACGTGAATGTGCGGCAGTTTGGTTTCTTCGAAGAAGCCGTAGACCCAGAACGAATCTTTGTCGATTACCGCCATTTTCGGATCGCCGACCCGTGCGTAGTCACCCGGGTGCACGTTGAGGTTGGTCACGTAGCCATCAACGGTGGCCACGACTTTGGTGCGTTTAAGGTTGAGCTTGGCCGCGTCCAGTTGCGCCTGTGCGTGCTGGTAATCAGCCAGGGCTGAATCGGCAATGTTACCGGCGTCGTCACGGTTTTCGCGGGAGATCACCAGGTTGTCCATGTCGGCCCGGCGACGGGCGTTCTGTTTTCGCATCTCCCAGGTGGCTTTGCGTGAAGCCACCAGCGACTCGGCCTGTTTGACGGCAATTTCGTAGTGCTCCGGGTCGATTTCCAGCAGTACATCGCCCTTTTTCACCAACTGGTTGTCTTTGACCGGCACGTTGACCACGTAGCCGTTGACGTCTGCGGCCACGTTGATGATATCGGCGCGGACCCGCCCGTCGCGGGTCCACGGGGTGTTCATGTAATGCTCCCAAAGGGTGCGGCCGATCCATATCGCAAGGGCCAGAACCAGCAAGGTGGCAAGCAGGCTGAAGAACTTTTTCATCGGATCAGTCTCAACGGTAAACAGTGAGCGCCATGGCGCCAAAAAGACAAATGAACAGGCTCAGGCGCAGCAGCGCCGGGTGCCAGAAGAAGCGGTACAGGTCGTAGCCGGAAAACAGTCGGTCAAAGCCCCATGCCAACCCCGCCGCGATAAAAAACATCAGGGTCATGGTGGGCATGTAGACGCCGTGGAAGGCGATTTCACGAGGCATGTTCAAGTCCTTGCGGCTGTGCAAAATGAGCCAGCGGCGATTGCGGGTCGAGCAGTGAGGTACGAATAAAGTGCAGGTAGCTTTGCACCCGGACCAACGCCGAGGTGTCGAAATTGCGCGCGAAGGGTTCGTCGGCGGCCTGCACCCGGCTGATGGCGTGATCGACCGCAATCAGCGCGCGCTCAAGGTTGTTTTCGCTGGGGGCGATAAACAAACGCACCAGCGAACGGCCCATCACGCGGATGGCTTGGCGCCAAGGCTGCGATTCGGCATACGCCGGGTGAATCGGCAAAATCGCCTGTTCTTTACGCAGCTCGATGATCGCGTGGCCCACTTCCAGTACCACAAACATCCAGCGCAGCAGTTCGCGTTGCACTTTGGGCTGACCGGCAGCCAGGCCATACGCCTGGTGCATCAGGTCGCGGGTACGGCTTTCGAGGCTGGAGCTCAAGCCGCGCAACTTGGCGCTGATGGCGTACACCACTTGTTCACGCAGGTCTTGCTCCAGACGGCTCCATAACCAGTGGCTGTTGGGCGGCAGAATGATTGCCCCGGCCGCTGCGCACACCAGCATGCCCATGACCATGGCGATGTAGTCGTTGATGAACTGGTACGGGTTGTAGATGGTCAGGTTGTCAGGCACCGAGCCGGTGCTGAAAAAGATCAGCAAGCCAAGCCCGACGCCCACGTAGTTGGCCCGCGAGGTGAGGAACGAGCCGAACACGATCACCGGGGTCAAGACCAGGCACAGCAGCGGGAAACCGTCGATGTGCGGCAGCACAAAGAACATCTCGACAAAACCCACTATCGCGCCGATAAAAGTCCCGCAGGCCATTTGAAAGGCCATGCGCTTGGGGTTGGGCGTGGCCGCTGACAAGCCGACGGTGGCGGCGGCAATCAGGGTCATCATCGCCCCGCTCGGCCAGGCCGTCAGCACCCAGTAAGTGCCCAGCACCACCAGGATAAAGGCCGCGCGGATCCCTGAAGCGGCCGCCGACCACCAGTTGGTTTGGGAGATAAAGGGTTGGTCCCAACGCTCGCGTTCGTGGGTGTGATCGGCCAGCGACGCATGGGTCAGCGCGTAGTTGTGCAAATCGTCGACAAAGCGGAACAGCAGTTCGAAAGCGGTGTTGAAGTCGAGAAACTCGGTGTCGCTGGGCTGGTTTTCGAGAAAGCTCACCCGCAGTGCGCGGACCTGGGCCGGCAGGCGGGTCTTGAACTCGGCCAATTGTTCGGCCAGCACCACGGCGTCTTTGTCGGTCAGGGAGCGGCCCGAATAGGCCTCCAACAACTGCGCGAGCAATTCCATCTCCGGCTCGACCACCGAAATCACCGAGCCCACGCCCCGCGAGCGCAACCGCGCCAGCAGTTGATGCAAGGCGTTGAAGCGCGTGGTCACGGCCATGAATTCACTGTTGAGGCGGCTCAAACGGCCGCTGCGCCGACGCATGTGCGGGTCTTCGAAAACCGTCACGCTGCGCATGCCTTCCAGGCCCACGCTCTCGCCGATAAAGCGCACATTGCTGGCTTCATAGGCTTCTTGGGTCGACTGGCCGCGCAGGCCTTCAGCGACAAATCCGGCAAACACACCAAAGCGCTTGTACAGCGCGTCATGCATCGCTGCCCCGGCGGTTTTCGGCAGGATCGCGGCGCTGACCACGGTTGAGCACAAAATGCCCAGCGAGATTTCCAGCACCCGCCACACGGCGGCCATAAACGCACCGTCCGGATGTGCCAAAGCGGGTAGCCCCACCATCGCGGCGGTGTAACCGGCCAACACGAAGCCATAGGCGCGGAAGTTACGGCAACGTGCCGCACCGGCCGAGCAGATGCCCACCCAAATCGCCAGCGAACCGAGAAACAGCACGGTGTTTTGCGCAAACAAGGCGATCAACGCCACCATCACTGCCGAACCGGTCAGGGTGCCTAGAAACCGGTAAAAGCTTTTGGCGAACACTTGGCCGCTTTGCGGCTGCATCACGATAAACACGGTGATCATCGCGGTGCGCGGTTGTGGCAATTCCAGACGCATGGCCAACCATAGGGTCAGAAATGCGGCAATCAACACTTTGAAAATATGCACCCAGGTCACGCCATCGCTGCGTGCCCAGTCAAAAAAGCCTCGGCGCCATTCCAGCGAATACAGCCAGCGTACCGGGGCGGGCAAGTGGTTCATCTACAGGCTCTCAAAAGTGTGAAACCGGAACTCGTCGTAGGAGCTGCCGAAGGCTGCGATCTTTAAAAGATCGCGAGGCAAGCTCGCTCCTACAGGGTGGGGGCGCTGCGTCATTTATTGAACAAGGCCATGACCGCCCCAGGTTTGTTCGGCGCATAACGGTCGTCTTTGGGGACGTCGCTGCCTGCTTCCAGGCCCCCGCCCAATGCCGTCACCAATTCTGCGTGAGCACTCAAGCGCGCCGCCTCGACTTGCTGCTGGACTTCTTGCTGATGGAACAGCAGGGTCTGCGCGTTGAGCACATTGAGGTAGTCGGTGAGGCCGCGCTGGTAGGCGATCATGGCGATGTCATAGGTTTTCTGCGCCGCAGCCACCGACTCGGCCGCGAACACTTGCTGCTTGTCCATGGACTCGCGTTTGATCAACTGGTCAGAGATGCCTTTGAGCGCGTTGACCAAGGTCTGGTTGTACCGGGCCACCGCCAGGTCATAACCGCCCGATGCCGCGCCCAACTCTGAGCGCAAGCGGCCGCCATCAAAGATCGGCAAGGAGATTGCCGGGCCGACGTTGTAGCTCATTTTTTGTGCCGTCAAAAAACCCAGTGCGGTGCCGCCTGTGGCCATAAAACCAAGGCTGCCGACCAAGTCCACGTTCGGGTAGAAATTGGCATGGGCAACGTCGATGCCACGGGCTTGCGCGGCCACTTCCCAACGGCTGGCAACCACGTCCGGGCGCTGGCCCAACAACTGCGCAGGTAACGTCGATGGCAGTTTGAGCACCGTGTTCAACGCCAGGGTCGGGCGTTTGAGGCGTGCGCCCTCGCCTGGGCCTTTACCGGCCAGCGCGGCCAGTTGGTTACGCGTCAGGGCGATTTCTTCTTCCAGTGCGTCGATCTGGCGATGGGTTTCGGGCAGCGGCGCTTCAGCTTGACTGACTTCAAAATGGGTGCCGATGCCGCCGTCCAGGCGTCGCTGCGCCAGGTCGCGGATCTGTTCTTGCTGGTGCAAGGTCGATTCAACAATGTCGAGTTGCGCGTAGTGCAGCGACAACTGGATGTAGGTGCGGATCACATTGTTCTGCAACTCCAGTTGCGCCTGACGCGCCTCGGCCACGCTCATGTGGGCCATGTCCACCGCTTGCTCGGTGGTATTGCTCTCGCGGCCCCACAAATCCAGCGCATAACTGAAGCCTAACTGGGCGTTGTTGTCCCACGTATTGGCACTGTCCAGACCACCGGGACCATAGAACTGGTCCGACGGCCAGCCATGCCGTTTGAGCGCCGCAGTGCCATTGACTTGCAGGGACTCGGCAGACTCGGCCACACCGGCCATGGCTTTGGCCTGCCGCACACGGGCGGCGGCGATTGCCATGGTCGGGCTACCCTGTACAGCCAGGCTGATCCAACTGTCCAATTGCGGGTCGCCATAAGCGCGCCACCATTGGGCTGTGGGCCAGTTTGCGTCTTGCGCGGCGCTTTTAATCGCCTCGTCAGTGGCCAGGGTATTGGCATTGAGCATTTCGCCCTTGGGGGCAATGCCGCCGAAACCGATACAGCCATTTAATGCCAACGATAAAGCCAGAACACTGAGGGCTTTAAGCTCTCTGCTGATGCGACGCTGCACTGCTGCAAATTCCTGACATGAGGGGAGGTATTTCGAGATAGATAAGTCTATGGCTTGGCAGGGGCAACGATAAGCTGGCATAACTGTGATTCTTTATTACCGTTCACAGAATAATCCGTAAGTCGCATGAGATCCGCTCAGTAAATCCTGAAACTTCATGTCACAATTTGTCGCTGTCTCCTTTGTTGCTGTCCCCTATACCGCCCTGAGAGCACTTCATGGACACTTTGCAAAACATGCGCGCCTTCAGTTGTGTGGCCGAAGCCGGTAGCTTTACCGCCGCGGCCGCCATGCTGGACACCACCACCGCTAACGTCTCGCGCGCGGTCTCCAACCTTGAGGCTCACCTGCAAACCCGCTTGCTCAACCGCACCACCCGGCGCATTGCCCTGACCGAAGCCGGCAAGCGCTATCTGCTGCGTTGCGAGCAAATCCTGGCGTATGTTGAAGAAGCTGAAGCCGAGGCCAGCGATGCGCACTCGCGCCCGGCCGGGCAACTGAAAGTGCACACCATGACCGGCATTGGCCATCACTTCGTGATCGACGCCATTGCCCGCTACCGCAAGACGCACCCGGACGTGACCTTCGACCTGACCTTGGCCAACCGTGTGCCGGATTTGCTCAACGAGGGCTACGACATTTCGATCGTGCTGGCCACCGAACTGCCGGACTCGGGGTTTGTGTCCCAGCGTTTGGGCATCACCTACAGCATCGTCTGCGCCTCTCCCGACTACGTGAAAGCCAACGGCAAAGCGCTCAAACCCAGCGACTTGCTCAACCACGCCTGCCTGCGCCTGGTCAGCCCGGTGATTGCCCTGGACAAGTGGGTGTTTGAAGGCCCCGAAGGCCAGGAAATGGTGTTGATCAATTCTTCGCCGTTTTTGGTCAACTCGGCCGATGCCATGCGCAACGCGATTATCAGCGGCATGGGCGTTGGCGTATTACCGCTGTACTCCGCCATCGAAGGCCTGCGCAATGGCACCCTGGTGCGGATATTGCCGCAGTACCGTTCGCAAGAGCTCAACCTGTACGCCATCTACCCATCGCGCCAATACCTGGATGCGAAGATCAAAACCTGGGTCGAGTTCCTGCGCGGCACGCTGCCCGAAATACTGACCGCGCATCAGGTAGAACTGGCTACGTACAGCTAAGGCGAACGGTGGGAGCGGGCTTGCTCGCGATCTTTTGATCTTGCACATCAAAAGATCGCAGCCTGCGGCACGCCCCACAGGTATCAGGCGCTAAAACCACCATCCGCCGTCAGGCTGGCCCCGGTGATGTAGCCACTTTCCGGACCTGCCAGGTAAGCGACAAAGCTGGCGATTTCATCTGCTTTGCCATATCGCCCAATGGCCATCAGCGGGATCAGGCTGTCAGCAAATTCGCCCGACGCCGGGTTCATGTCAGTGTCCACCGGGCCCGGCTGAACGTTGTTAATAGTGATGCCCCGCGGCCCCAAGTCGCGAGCCAGACCTTTGGTCAAACCCACCAGCGCTGATTTACTCATGGCATAAGGCCCGCCACCGGCGAATGGCATGCGCTCGGCGTTGGTGCTACCGATATTGATGATACGTCCGCCTTCAGTCATGTATTTAGCCGCCGCCTGAGTGGCCACAAATACGCTGCGCACGTTGATGGCCAAGGTGCGATCAAAATCTTCCAGACTGAAATCTTCCAGCGGCCCGACGGCCAGTATGCCCGCGTTGTTTACCAGAATATCCAGACGTCCGAACGCTTTGACAGTGGCATCAACGGCGTCACGAATCGCTTGGGCATCGGCGCTGTCAGCATGAATGGCCAAAGCTTTACTGCCGCTGGCAATCAGGCTGTTTTGCAGTTCTTGGGCCTTGTTGGCCGAACTGACGAAGGTAAACGCAACGCTCGCACCTTGTTCAGCCAGACGTTTGACAATGGCGGCACCGATGCCGCGTGAACCGCCCTGGATCAAAGCGACTTTGCCGTGAAGGTTTGCTGTGCTCATGAGTAGCTCCCAACGTGCAAGGCGAGATTGCCTTGTCGATGGAGCCAGTATCGACCTCGTCTACCCGGCTGAGTAGACCGTGATTGCTATAGTCTGTGTAAACCAAAAGTTGTGAGTTTTGCCCATGGAAAGCTTTAGCAGTATCGAATGTTTCGTTCGTAGCGCCGAAGTCGGAAGTTTTGCTGAAGCTGCCCGGCGACTGGGCCTGACCCCGGCCGCAGTGGGTAAAAGTGTTGCCAAGCTGGAGGCTCGGGCAGGTGTTCGCTTGTTCCAGCGAAGTACCCGCCGTCTGACCCTGACAGAAGCCGGCAAGGTGTTTTTGGCCGAAGTGGGGCCAAGCCTGACGACGATCCAGAACGCGGTAGCCAACTTGGCCAGCGCTGAGGGGCGCCCCGTCGGCACACTCAAGGTCAGCATGGGGGTACTCACTGGGGTGATGTATGTGGTGCCGTTGCTTGGCGAGTTTTTGCGCCGTTACCCGGCGATCACGCCCGACTGGCACTTCGATAACCGCCAGGTTGATCTGATCGGCCAAGGGTTTGATGCCGCCATAGGGGGCGGCTTTGAGCTGCCGCAGGGCGTCGTCGCACGCAGGCTCACGCCCGCCCATCGCGTGTTAGTAGCATCTAGCAATTACCTTTCACAACACCCGAGTATCCTGACGCCCGCTGACTTGGAGCACGGTGATGGCATCTTGATCCGCTCCCCGCAAACCGGTCGTATCCGCACGTGGCAATTAACCAGCCGCATGCATGAGCATGCGCCCCTGAGCCTCAGGGCGCGGATGACCATGAGCGACTCGCAAGCCGCCTGCGTCGCAGCATCCCAGGGCCTTGGTATCGCCCTGGTGAGCATGCCGTTCGCCGTGCCCTACCTGCACAGTGGCGAACTGGTGCGCGTACTGCCTGACTGGTATGTCGATGATGGAATCATTTCGATCTACTACGCCGAGCACAAATTACTGCCCGGCAAGACCCGGGCATTTGTCGATTTCATCATCGAGCAATTTGCCGAATTGGGCTTGGCGCAGCGCTTCAGCGCAATCTGAAAACGCCAAGGCGCTGCAAAAAATGGCAATGAATGTTAGCGTGCTTACATTCCCGACAGCCGACGAGCCTTGTACCGATGAGTCTTTCTAATACCAAGAAAACCGTACTTGCCTTCAGCCGCGTCACGCCAGCAATGGTCGAGCGCCTGCGAGAGGATTTCAACGTCATCGTGCCTGACCCCAAGCTGGGCGATATCAATGCTCAGTTTGAGGAAGCCCTGCCCCACGCCCATGGCTTGATCGGCGTTGGCCGCAAGCTGGGTCGCAAGCAGTTGGAAAACGCCAAGAACCTTGAGGTGGTGTCTAGCGTCTCGGTGGGTTACGACAATTACGACGTCGATTACTTCAACGAACGCGGGCTGATGCTTACCAACACCCCGGACGTGCTGACCGAAAGCACCGCCGACCTGGGTTTTACCTTGATCATGAGCGCCGCTCGCCGCGTGGCAGAGCTGGACGCCTGGACCAAGGCTGGTGAATGGAAAGCCAGCGTAGGGCCAGCCTTGTTCGGCACCGATGTGCACGGCAAAACGCTGGGTATCGTCGGCATGGGCAATATCGGTGCCGCCGTTGCCCGTCGTGGCCGCCTGGGTTTCGGCATGCCGATTCTGTACAGCGGCAACAGCCGCAAGACGGAACTTGAGCAAGAATTGGGCGCACAGTTCCGCACGCTGGATCAGTTGCTGGCCGAGGCTGACTTCGTCTGCCTGGTGGTGCCGCTGAGCGAGAAAACCAAGCACTTGATCAGCGAGCGCGAACTGAACCTTATGAAGAAAAGCGCGATTCTGGTGAACATCTCCCGTGGCCCGGTGGTAGACGAAGCGGCGCTGGTTCACGCCCTGCAAAACAACACCATCCGCGGTGCAGGTTTGGACGTGTACGAGAAAGAGCCTTTGGCCGAGTCACCGTTGTTTTCCCTGAAAAACGCCGTGACCTTGCCTCACATCGGCTCGGCCACAGAAGAAACCCGCGAAGCCATGGCCAACCGTGCGTTGGCGAACCTGCGCAGCGCCTTGCTCGGCGAACGCCCGCAAGATCTGGTCAACCCGCAGGTATTCAAAGGCTAACCTGTATCCACCAATCAGTCCCCTCTCCCTCCGGGAGAGGGCCAGGGTGAGGGGCTTTTGATCTTCAAAGGCAAAAGCCCGCGCCTGAAATTTAACGTTATCAGGCCAGTTTGGCTGTCATCGGCACGAGCTTGGGTTTGCGAAACACCAGCACATTGCCCAGCATCACCAGAACCAGCCCGGCCAGCGCGGGGGCTGTCCACTGGTAGCCTTCGACAAACGCCGACACGTTCAGCGCCACCAGCGGGAACAGCACCGTGCAATACGCCGCGCGCTCCGGGCCCATGCGCCCGACCAGGGTCAGGTACGCGGTAAAGCCAATCACCGAGCCCGGGATCACCAGGTACAACAGCGAGCCGATGTAGCGCGTGTTCCATTCCATGTCGAACGGGATGCCGTTAAACGCGCAGTACACCGCCAGCATGCCCGCGCCATACAACATGCCCCAGGCATTGGTGGTCAGCGGCTTGAGCCCGGCTTTTTGTTGCAGGCTGGAGAGCATATTGCCCGCCGAAAAACACATCGTGCCGATCAGGGCCAGGCCCAGCCCCAGCAAGGTTTGTGGTGTCGCGGTGTGCCCGCTTAGTTCCGGCCAGAACAGCAGCGCCAGACCGAGCAAACCCAATGCTCCGCCGGCAATCACGTTACGGGCGATTTTCTGTTTGAAGAAGACCCGCGCATTCAAGGCGTTCCACAAGGTAGCCGTGGAGAACACCACAGCAATCAACCCCGTCGGCACCCACTGGCTGGCGGTCAAAAAACACATGAAGTTCACGCAAAACAGGCACAAGCCCTGAGCCAGGCAGATCAAGTGCCCGCGCTTGTTCATCACTTGCAGCTTGCGACTGAGCAACAACACGGCAAACAACACCAGCGCCGCCAGCCCAAAGCGATAAACAATCGATACCGGAATGGCGACAACGCCCAATTGCAGTTTGAGGGCGATCCACGTGGTGCCCCAGATCAAAACCGTTAACACATACAAAAACAGATTCATGGCGCACTCCCGTCAATGGCTTGCAGTGTGTGGCCCTGCGTTGTGCGGCACTTGCAGATTCTTGCGCTTTTATTTGCCCGGGGCTGGCAGGCGGCCTGTGACGGAGTAGGATGCAAGGCGTTGGAGAATTGACCATGCACACACTGCACACCCTGCACGTTTTTCAAGCCATGGGCAGCTCGCCCAATGCCCGACTGGAGCACAGCGCCGAACTGGGTGACGGCATGGCTGCGGCGCTGTGGAGCAACCATCACGACGCGCGCAGCTACGAGGCGCCGACGCATCACACCTTGTCGTGCTACATCTCGGGCGGCACGGGCACCTTTCGTCGCGAAAAACCGGGCAGCAAAGGCTCGCCGGGCAAGCTCTGCGTGCTGCCCGCCGAACATCAATCGTCGTGGATCATCAATGGCGAAATTCGCCTGGCGCACGTGTATGTCAGCCAGGAGCAATTCGCCCTGGGTTGCATCACCCTGCTCGACCGCGAACCGCGCAGCCTGCAACTGCGCGAAATCACCTTTCAAGAAGACGAGCAGCAAAGCCTGCGCTTTCATCAGTTGATCAACCTGAACTGGAGCGAGCCGGGCGAACGCCTGCTGACCAGCAGCCTGGCCAGCACTCTGCTCGACCATGCGTTGCTCAATCAGGTGGGCATGCGCGACGGGCTGCAACTTAAAGGCGGATTGGCCGCCCATCAGCGTCGCCACCTGGTTGAGAGCATTGAGCACTCATTGGCCGAGCCGCTCAGCATCGGGCAACTGGCGGCGCAATGCGCGCTGTCGCCCTACCACTTTGCGCGCATGTTCCGTGAAAGCTTCGGTGTGCCGCCGCATCAATACGTGCTGGCCCGACGCATGGCCCGCGCGCGCGAGCTATTGCGCAACAGCTCGCTGGCGCTGGGCGACATCGCCCTGGCCTGCGGCTTTGCCAGTGCCAGCCATTTCACCAACCGGTTCAAGCAAAGCATGGGCGCCACGCCGGGGGAGTACCGGGCGGCTTTTGTAAAGTTGTAGGTGCGAGCTTTTAAAGATCAAAAGATCGAGAGGCAAGCTCGCTCCTACAGCAGGGCGCCCATCCCCGTAGTCGTTGACGAGCACCGCGAGGCTACGTCCGGCCAAAAATCGCAGGGCTTAAAACTCCAGGGTGCTGGACAGCGTGAACTGGCGCGAATCTCCGATCGAGACGAAGGTACGGCTGGCCGCCGAGGTGTAGTAAGTGCGGTCAAAGAGGTTTTTGACGTTGAACTGGAATTTGACCTTTTGCCCTTCAATGCGGGTGTCGTAGGTGGCAAAGGCATCGGCCACGGTGTACGACGGCAGGTCGAAGTCGTTCAGCGCATCGCCCGCCCGTTCGCCCACATAACGGGCACCCGCACCGACCCGCAACCTGTCACCGCCAATGATGTTGCCGAAGTCATACACTGCCGACACCGAGCCGCTGTTTTTGGCCACGTTCTGCAAGCGCATGCCTTGGTAGGTGTTGTCTTTGGTCACTTCAGCATCGGTGTAGGCGTAGCTGCCAATCAGGCTCCAGTTGTCACTCAACTGACCGCTGACGTCCAGTTCCAGGCCACGTGAGCGAACCTGGCCCGCAGTCGAGTAAACGGTGTCTGCGCCCACGGTTGTCGACACCAGTACGTTACGTTTTTTAATGTCGTACAACGCCACCGTGCCGGTAATGCGTCCCGGAATGTCCAGCTTGGCGCCCAGTTCCCACGATTTTGACTGCTCAGGAGCAATGGCCGAGTCGAGTACCACGCCGCCATCCAGCGGGGCGATGCTGGAGTTGGGCTTGAACGATTCGGTGTAGCTGCCGTAGAACGACAACTCATCGGTGTAGCGGTACACCAGCCCTGCACGCGGAATCCATTTAACCCCGTTGGTATCCGTACTGGCCTTGAACGGGATGGCTTTACCCGCCAATTGGTCGTACTTCTGGAAACGCGCACCCGCCACCAGAATCCATTGATCGGTGAGGTGAATGGAGTCTTGTGCAAATAACGAATCGCTGCGCAGCAGGTCAGTCTGGTTGCTGTCCTTGGCGCTGACCGTGGTGCCCGCCACTTCATTGCCGTACACCGGATTGAGGTAGCTGAAGGTGGACTTGCTGTTTTGGCGGATCAATTCAGCCCGGTAGATTTTGCGGTATTCGTCATCCAGGCCAAACACCAGGTCATGCTGCATACCGGCCGCCTGAACTTTGCCTTGCAGGCTGACCGTAGAAAAGCGGTCGGTGGTGAGGGCGCCCTTGGTGCCGTCCATGCTGCGGGTCAAGGTACCGTCCGAGTTGACCTTGGTCACACGCACTTGGCTGGCGTCGTAGGTTTCGCGGTTCCAGCTGTAGCCGAAGTGGGCTTTCCAGTCGTCGTTGAGGTCATGATCGACTTCAAAGCGGTACAGGTCCGAACGTCCTTCCATGTTGTTGAAAGGCTCATCAAGACGGCGCGTGGCCGGGATGTCCAGCGGATGGTTGGTCGCAGGGTTGATCGCCGTGCCACGGTCAAATGGCGAGAGGAATTCGCGGTGTTCGTAGGCCATTAACACTTGAGTGTTGTCGCCGTACCAAGCCAGCGACGGCGCCACGAGGGTTTCGCGGTGCACGCCAAAGTTGCGCCAGTAATCTTCGTCTTCGTGGTCGACGATCATCCGGTAAGCCAGCCCCGAATCACCCAAAGGGCCAGTACTGTCCAGGCTGCCACCGCTGCCGTTTTTACCCGAGCCATAGCTCGAACCGCGCACGGTCACGGCGTTGTACTGCTCCAGCAACGGTTTTTTGCTGACCACGTTGACCACGCCACCCGGGTCTTGAATGCCGTAGAGCAACGAAGCCGGGCCTTTAAGCACCTCGACCCGCTCAGCGGTGGCATTCAGCGCCCGCCCCTGCACGATGGGCATGCCGTCACGCATGATCGAGCCGTCGCGGTTGTCACCAAAACCGCGCTTCATCACCGAGTCCTGGGTGCTGCCCAGCGTATTGCCCTGAGTAATACCGCTGATGTTGTTCAGGGCGTCATCGAGGTTGCGTGGCGCCTGATCGCGAATCACCTGCGCGGGCACCACGTTGATGGTTTGCGGGGTTTCCATGGACGAACCCGTGCCGCGCATCACCGATGACGTGGCGGGAGGCTGATAGGTGGTGTCGTTTTGCATCTGCGAGGTAATGCTGGTCGCCCCCAGATTCAGCGCATCTCCGGTCGGCTGCGGCTCAAGGGCGAAGGTGGTGGCGTCAATGCGGCGGACGTTGAAGCCCGAATGCGCCAGCAGCTGTTGCAAGGCCTGATCTGCACTCAGGCGACCTTTAATGGCCGGTGCTTGCAGACCAAAGGGCGCCTCGTCGGTGTAGACCACACTGAGGCCGGTCAAGCGGCTGAAATCGTTTAATGCTTGGGGCAATGCCTTGGCCGGCAGATTGAAATCAAACAGCGCCACGGGTTGCTGCTGCGCAACCTCTTGCGCCAACGCCACGCTCAACGGGCTGAGTGCCAGACCTGCCATCACCAACGCAGACGCGCCCATCCACTGCTTTACCGAACCGCCTGCCGCCGACCTTGCCCTGGACTTCATGCTCATGACCTGTGTATGACTTGTTACGGAATACGAATTTTTCGCATTTTCAAGCACTACACGGATGGGCTCAGGGTTTACCTCACCTGTTGTTGAAAAATAATTTTAACTACCACGATTAAAAGCCCACATCGGCAGATAATCAGCGCAGAACAATCACCTTCCCGAACAGGTTGTGCTGTTCAAACCCGAGCACGCCTTGCAGGGAGTTAATCACTGTTTGCGGGTCCTGGCTGGGGAAGCTGCCGCTGATACGCCGTTCACCCAACTGCGCATTCAGCAGCACAATTTGCCCGGGGTAATAACGCTTGAGGTCGGCCACGACATCGGCCAGCGGGGTTTTGTAGTACGTCAGCCAGCCCGTGCGCCAGCCCAGTTGTGCAAGGCTGTCGACGCGGTGCACGGTGTCTGCCGTGCCTGCGGCGTAGGCCACTTGTTGATCGGCAGTCAGAATCTGCTGCGGTGCCTGTTTGTCCGCCTTGACCCCGACCCGCCCGGACAACACCGTGACCTGCGCGCCGCCGGGTTGTAAACGAACCTCAAACTCGGTGCCCAGCACCCGCGCTTCGCCGCCGTCGGCATCCACCACAAATGGCTGGCCGGTGTGAGTGACGTGAAAAAACGCCACACCCCGGCGCAATTCGACATGCCGCTCGTTCCCACTGAAGTTCACGGCAATGGCGCTGTCGGCCCCCAGCGTCACTTCGGATCGATCGGCCAGGGTCAGGGTTCGCACTTGCCCCGGCGCACTGACGTAATCGGCACCCAGATCATTTAGCCAGCGCATGGGCTGCCAACCGGCGAACACCCCGACCATCAGCAATAGGCAGGCAGCCACGGCCAGGCCGCTGGACCAGCGTGCCAGGCGATGACGACGGCTAACGTTCATCTGCGACAGGTAGCGTTGCATCACCAGCGCTTCTTCATTGGCCAAGGTGTTGCCCGCCACTTCGCTCAACTCCCACACCACTTGCGCCTGCGCGTAGGCCTCAGCATGGGCCGGGTCTGCTTGCAGCCAGCGGCTGAAGGTGGCCTGGTCGCCGCTGTCGGGCTGATCATGCAGCACGCTCAGCCATTGCAGCGCGGTGCGCTCCTGCTCGGGTGTCACCTGGATCTTCGAATGTTGAGTCACGATGCTGTCCCTGGCGGCTCTCGCAAGCTGGCCTTGCAGGCCTCTAGGGCGCGCATCATATGTTTTTCGACGGCACTTTGGGACACGCCCGTGACCTTGGCGATCTCGGCATAAGTGCGGCCATGAATGCGATTGAGCAAAAAGATGTGCCGGGTGCGCTCTGGCAGGTTGCGCAACGCCGCCTCGACCTGGCGCAAATCATTGCCCGCCTCCAGCGCCGCCTGCGGCTCACAGCCTTGGGCGTCAGGCTCGGCCTGCCAATGCTGGTTGAGCCGGTCGCGGCTGCCTTCGCTGCGCAGATGATCGATGGCAATGTTGCCCGCGCAACGCAGTAAATAAGTGCCCAGTTCCTCGACCTGAACCAATGGCCGTCGCCAGAACCGCAAAAACAAATCCTGAACCAGATCGGCGGCCGTGGCCCGACAGCCCACGCGGCGGCTGACCAGCGCTTCCATTTGTGGGCGCTGGGATAAAAACACCTGCAGAAAATGCGCACGTCCATGGCGCGATTCACTGCCAGGTCCATCCTTGAGTTCGGGAGGGTTCATGGGCGTCGAGGCGGGAAGTCAAAAAGAAGGCGGATATTAATGATAAATATTCTCATAGGCAAAAGCAGATGACGGGCTGTGCTGAATCCTTTGATCAAGGGTGATTGCTCAATCCAATCCCTCGCCACTACAATGCGAACAATTCTTGTTCTCTAAAGCGCCTTCTGCGCAGCTGGAGTGGTCGTTGCCCCCGTCAAACACCGTCGAGGTTCTCTATCAGGACCACCACAGCTGGCTCACCGCCTGGCTGCGGCGCAAGCTGGGTTGCCCGCAAGGCGCTGCCGATCTGGCGCAAGACACCTTTATGCGGCTGCTGACCGCCCGCGAAACACCGACCATTGCCGAACCCCGGGCTTTTTTGACCGTGGTCGCCAAGCGCGTGCTGTTTAACCACTATCGTCGCCAGGAGCTGGAGCGCGCCTATTTGCAGGCGCTGGCAGAGCTGCCCGAGACGCTGGTGCCGTCTGAAGAAGACAAAGCCATCATCCTGCAAACCCTCGCCGAGCTGGATCAATTGCTCGACGGCCTGCCCTCGCCGGTCAAGCGTGCCTTTTTGCTGGCACAGGTCGATGGCCTGAGCTATGCCGAGATCGGCGCGCAACTGGGCATTTCGATTGCCACGGTTAAACGCCACCTGAACAAAGCCGCCCTGCGCTGCTACTTCGCCCTGTGAACGGCGCCTTTAATCATCCGCCAGACATCACCCCGGGGGTCGCCGAGCAAGCGGTGAGCTGGCTGGTGGAAATGCAGGGCGGCGCGCTCAGCCCCCGGCGCCAGCAAGCCTGGGAGCATTGGCTCCAGGCCCACAGCGAACACCAACGCGCCTGGGAGCATATTCAGCGGGTCAACCAACGCTTGCGCGGGTTGTCCTCGCCCCTGGCCCACGCCGCGTTGAACGCGCCGAAAAGCAGCAGCCGTCGTCATGCCCTCAAGCTGTTGCTGTTGTTAGGCGCGGGCTCGGCACTGACCTACGGCCTACGCGACCAATTGACGATCACCCCGCTGCTGGCGGATTACAGCAGCCCGGTCGGCCAGCGTCGCAAAGTGCAGTTACAAGATGGCAGCCTGATCCAGCTCAACACCGCCAGCTCGGTGGATGTGAACTTCAACGCCCAGCAGCGCGTGATTCGTCTGCTGGAGGGCGAGATGCAGCTGATTACCGCTAAAGATCCCCGGCCTTTGCAGGTACTCACCGCAGACGGCCTGTTACAGCCGCAGGCCGCGCGCCTGAACCTGCGTCAATTCAATAACCGCACCGAACTGGCCGTGTTTGACGGCCGGGTTGCGCTGTCACCGGCCGATCACACCGGCGGCCCGTTGTGGGTAAACGCCCATCAGCAAGTGAGCTTTAACCGCTTGGCCTGGAGCACTCCGCAGGCGCTGGACGCTGGCAGCGGCGCCTGGACTGACGGCATGCTGGTGGCCGCACATATGCGCCTGCAAGACTTTCTGGCCGAACTGGGCCGCTACCGCCGCGGCCAACTCAATTGCGACCCCAAAGTCGCTGAGTTGCTGATCTCCGGCACTTACCCGATAGACGACAGCGAGCGGATCCTTAGCCTGCTGGAAATCAGCCTGCCGGTGCGGGTCAGACGCTTTACCCGGTATTGGGTGACAGTCGAGGCGCGTGCGTAACCCCCTGTAGGAGCGAGCTTGCCTCGCGATCTTTTGATCTTTTAAAAGATCGCGAGGCAAGCGATGTGTGCTTATTTCAAAGAACGTGAGCTGTTTTTAAATCTGGCGTGACAGAGAAGGTAAGCCACTTCGATTTATCCCTTCTTCTCAGGACTTTTTCATGCCCGCTCAGCCGTTCCGTCTTACGTCCCTGGCCAGTGTGTTACTGGGTGCCAGCCTCAGCTTCAACGCCGTTGCCGAGCCTGACGCCAAGCACTATCACATCGCGCCCTCCTCTCTGGAAAACGCGCTGAATCAGTTTGGACGTGAAGCCGGGGTGCTGATTTCGTTCAGTTCGGCCGCCGCCAGCGGCCTACAAAGCCACGGCCTGGAAGGTAACTTCAACCCGGAGCAAGGCTTGCAAACGTTACTCGAAGGCACCGGCCTGCAAGCCCGTTCAGAAGGTGAAGGGGCCTTTAGCCTGCAACCGGCACCCGCTGCTGACGCCCCGCACAGTATCGAATTGGGCGCTTCCAGCGTGGTCGGTGACTGGCTGGGCGATGCCGAGCAAATCAACGTGTTCGAGCATCCGGGCGCCCGTGACGTGATCCGCCGCGAAGAGTTCGAACGCCAGGGCGCCACATCTGCCCGCGAGGTACTCAACCGCATCCCCGGCGTCAACGCCCCGGAAAACAACGGCACCGGCAGCCATGACATGGCCCTCAACTTCGGCATACGCGGCCTCAACCCGCGTCTGGCCACGCGCTCGACGGTGTTGATGGACGGCATCCCGGTGCCGTTTGCGCCGTACGGTCAGCCTCAGTTGTCTTTTGCCCCGGTAAGCATGGGCAACATGGACGCGGTGGATGTGGTGCGCGGCGGCGGTGCCGTGCGTTATGGCCCACAAAACGTGGGCGGTATCGTCAACTTTGTGACCCGCGCAATTCCCGTGGAGCCGACGGTCAAAGTGGGCGTTCAGACCGAAACCAGCCCGTCGTCCACCCAGGACGGCTTCAAGAAAACCGCCAACCTGCTGGCAGGCGGCACGGCCGACAATGGCCTGGGCGGCGCCGTGCTCTACTCCGGAACCCGTGGCAGCGACTGGCGCGAACACAGCGACACGCGCATCGATGACCTGATTCTCAAGGGCAACTACCAGCTCGACGAAGCCAACAGTTTCAACGCCATGGCCCAGTACTACGACGGCGAAGCCCAAATGCCGGGCGGCCTGAGCACCGCGGCTTACAAGGCTGATCCGTATCAATCGACCCGCCCGAACGACAAGTTCTGGGGCCGCCGTACGCTGGTCAACTTTGGTTATCGCTACCAGGAAGACCGCCGCGAGTTCACGGTGAACAGCTTCTTCACCAAAACCCTGCGCAGCGGGTATCTGGATCAAGGCACCTTCCTCTCGCTGTCACCCCGCGAGTACTGGGTGCGCGGGGTTGAAACGCGCCTGGCCCAAGGCTTTGACCTGGGCAGCAGCGTGCACGAAGTGGGCGTGGGCTATCGCTATATCAACGAAGCCGGGCACGAGTTGCGCTACCGCACGCCTATCGCTGACAACCAACTACCGACCACCAGCAGCCGCAACGACCGCGACACCCGCGGCGCCACCGAAGCGCACGCCTTTTTCATCGACGACAAAATCGATATCGGCAAGTGGACATTCACGCCCGGCATTCGCTACGAAATGATCGAACAGCAGCAAACCAATCTGCTGACCCACGTGAAATATAAAGGCGATTACAACACGCCGTTGCCTGCACTCAACGTGATGTACCACGTCACCGACAGCTGGAATATTTACGCCAACACCGAAGGCTCATTCGGCAGCGTGCAGTACAGCCAGATGCCGAATCGGGTCACTGGCGGCGAAGTAAAACCTGAAAAAGCCCGTACCTGGGAACTGGGCACACGCTACGACAATGGCAACCTGCGCGCGGAGATCGGCGCATTTCTGATCAACTTCAACAATCAATACGACAGCAACCAGACCACCGACACCGTGATCGCCCGGGGGAAAACCCGCCATCAAGGCATCGAAGCCAGCGTCAACTATGCGCTCGAAGGCTTGAGCCCTGAACTGGCCGGTTTCGACGTGTATGCCACCTACGCCTATGTTGACGCGACCATCCGCGAAGATGGGCCGAACAAAGGCAATCGTGTGCCGTTCTCCTCGAAAAACAAAGGCAGCCTTGGCGTTGCTTACACCCAAGGCCCGTGGAAGGCCAATCTGGACAGCACCTTCCAGAGCAACCAGTTCGCTGACAACGCCAACACCCGCACTGAAAGCGCTGACGGCAGCACCGGCCTGATCCCCGGCTACATGCTCTTCAGCACCCGCGTTGGCTACGATTTCGGCCATCAACTGTCTGACCTGAACGTCGCCGTCGGGGTTAAAAACATCTTCAACCACGAGTACTACACACGCTCATTTGACGACAACAACAAGGGCAAATACGTGGGCGAACCTCGTACCGTGTACGTCCAGACCTCTGTTGCATTTTGATATAAATCGGCCATGGCCCGCACACGCGGGCCTTTGTCCCTGTCAAAGACTGACGCGGATCAGGGCCAATGATTGTTCCTGAAAATAGTGCTTGAAATATTTGCTCATCGGCTCAAACACTGTAGGTGAGCGCTGACGATGAACCTTTGAGTCGCGAGGCCGTCACAACTCACACGAGCACGCTAGATAAGGGAAGCATTATGCAAACTGAAGTCTTTTCCGATAAAAACATCGCTGTTGACGCACGCACCCAGAATTGGGTGACAGCTACAGTTGAAGTTACGCTCGAGCGTTACTTGTTAGACCTGACTCGAGTCATCGTGCATGTCACCGATGAGAATGGCGGCAAGTCCGGTCCAAAAGACAAACGCTGCAAAATGGAGGCTCGTCCAAAAGGTCACCAACCGATTCTGGTATCCCACGACGCTGATGAACTGACACTCGCCGTTGAAGGGGCTGCGACAAAACTGAAGCACGCTCTGGAGCATTTGTTCGGCAAGCAGCGTGGTAAACACGCAGCCAAACTGCCCGTTGAAGGGTTCGGAGAGAAAGAGCACAAAACCAGTGCTGACGCTTTGCTCGAAGAAGAATTCCTGGAAAAAGAACAGGCCGCACTCAACAGCTGATTCAGCGCCAAGGGCGCACTAAAAAAGGGCGGACTTACTTCGGTAAGCCCGCCCTTTTTTGTGGTGCTTGTCGCCAGATTACAACTCGCCCTTCTCCACCTCCGGGTGCTCGCCAGAACCGGCGCCGGTCTTACGATGGGGGTTTTCGATCTTCACTGAGGGGAACTGCGAGGACGCATAGCGCACCACCAGAATCGCAAACGCCAGCAGCAGAATCGCCCCGGTCAGGTACACCACGCCCATGTCCGGCGGGTTGTGGTGCGAAACGTTGGAAATCAGCAAGCGGGTCAGCGCCGTGATCGCCACGTAAATCAGGAAACGCACGGGCATGTGATTGGTCTTGAAATAAATCCCGACCATCGCCCCCAGTTCCAGGTAGATAAACAGCAGCAGAATGTCGTCGATGGTGATATTGCCCTTCTCCACCATCTGCAGAAATTCCATCACCGCCGCCCAAGCAGTGACAGCACCAATGGCGAACAAGGCCAGGTAGTGGAAGGTTTCAACGAACAAATTGCCCATCGATTCGGCCAGCTCATGGACCCGGCGACGTAGCTTCTCAGCTTTGTTTACTCTCACGATGCAGCTCCTTGAGTCGATTAAAACGGATCATCCGCGATGAACGTGACGCTTTCTGCATGCAGAAAAAAGGCCAGTCACCGCCAGTGAGATGATGGCCAGCCGCGATTAGACACGTCCCCTGCCATTTGCAGCTAGAGTCAAAAAGTCGCTAGTCAAAGGGCGGTGATTGGCTTATGCTTTTTGCTGTATAAAAACACAGTATTCGTAAGACAACTTATCGTGAAGGCATATGAGGTGGTAAATGGCCGTCGAAGTGGTATACCGCAGCAGCCGAGATCTGGAGCGTTTGTTCATGGATAAAGCCGAAGCTGACCGTCATGACAAAATGCTCGAGCTGGCCGAGCTGCTGGCTGAAGTGTTGCAAAAAGCTGTGCCGTCGCTGAACGAGCAGCAAGTTGAAGAAGCCGGCATCTACATGGCGAAGAACCGCGACGTGTTCGCCAAGGCCTTCAAGAGCCAGCCCGACGCGCTGTCCGAGCTGCTGGTCGAGAGCGAGTAATCTGTCGCGCCCTCGCTTGGCTCTGGTCTGCGCCATGACCTTGAAAGGCCTTCTTTCAAAGCGGTGCGCCCTGAGCAAGCGAGCGCTGGTGGCGGGTTTAATGGGTGCACAACAGCTCTGTGAGCCGCGATGCGATCCATTTTTCTGCCGGACTCAACTGCCGCCCCTGGCACCAGACCATGCGCACCGACAGCAGCGGCAATGCCAGTGAAGGGCATTCCACAGCCTGCAGTGGCTTGGTGTAGCAGCCGGCTTGAGCGACATGGACCGGCAGAATGGCCCACCCCAGATCGTCGGTGACCATTTCTGCTATTCGGTAAAAACTGTCTGCACGCCAGACCATCGGGCTGTAGGTGAGCATTTCAACATCATCGGCCTGCATCAGAAGCTGGCGATGGCGCGCTAGGTCGCGGCGCTTGATTTCACCCTGTTCAAGCAACGGATGGCCAGCCGCAACGAAGATGCCCTGCTTGACCGAGCCGATATGGCGCTCTTCAAAACAGTTGCGCAAAGGCCCACGGTCAAAGTGGAACGCCAGATCTGCGCGCTCACAATCAACATGCTCCATCACTTCCGTTGCCGTGCCGTTGAGCAGGGTGAGTTCGATTTTGGGAAAACGCGTGCACAGTTCGCGCAACAAAATACTGATAGCTGTGCACGGCAAGGCCTCATCCAGCGCGAGGGACAGTTTGGCGTCATTCCCGCCTGCCAGAAACTGCGCCCGCTGATTCAGCTCTTCAGCCTGGCGTAGCACCTCTCGGGCTTCGAGCAGCAGCAAGTGCCCCGCATCGGTGAGCTGCGCATTGCGGTGCGTGCGATCGAATAAATCAACGCCCAGGTCCACTTCCAGCATCGAAATAGCCGTACTGACGGCTGATTGTGCCTTGGCAAGTTTGCGCGCAGCCGCGCTGAACGAGCCGGTTTCGGCCGTTGCTACAAACTGTCTTAATTGTTCTAAAGACCATTCCATGCGGCCTTTCTATCTGCTTTGCAGATGGATGTCATCTTTTTCTATCTGAAAAGCCATGATCAACTGCCCTTCACCGCCAATTACCGGGTCAATAAAAGGGCAATCATGAAAAACGTACAACTTATCTGGGCTCATCCACGCACTGATTCAGTGACCGCCCGCGTCGTCGATGGCGTGCGCGAAGAACTGATCGCAGCGGGCATGAACGTGTCGGAACTCGATCTCTATCGTTCGGGTTTTGACGCGGCGATGGGCGAAGCTGACGAGCCGGATTGGGGCAATATCGACAAGGCCTATTCCAGCGACGTGCAGAAGCTGGGGCGTGAGCTAAGAGCGCAAGACGCAGTGGTGTTCGTGTTTCCGGTCTGGTGGTTTTCGGTGCCGGCGATTCTCAAGGGCTATATCGACCGCGTGTGGAATTTCGGGATTGCCTATGGCGGTGGCCTGCGCCTGCCGTTCAAAACGGTGCGCTGGATCGCGGTGACGGGCGAGTCCGAAAAAACCTTCACCAAACGCGGCTTGGACAAAAGCATGACGCATCAATTGAACGTAGGTATCGCGGGCCTGTGTGGCGCTGAAGACTCGAAGGTGGAGTACCTCTTTGACGTATTGGGCGAAGAAGTGACCGATCTACCGACACACCACGCGGCACTGATTGAGCAGGCGCGCCAAACCGTGCGCGATATGGTTCAAGAGCACTGATTAAATGCGAGAGTGTGGCTTGCTCAGCGGGCAAGCCACACTCCCACAATCAGTCGTCGGCGTATAACAGCTTCTGCGCCAGCTCGTCCGAAACCCGGGCCGGTGAACGTTTTTCGGCCTGGGCGTGGGCGTAGATGCCGGTCAGACGTTTGCTGATTTGCAGCAAATGCTGATTGATGGTTTCTGGCTGCGCTCCTTGGTGAGTCAACGCCATGTAGATCAGCCCGCCCGAATTAATGACGTAATCGGGTGCATACAAAATGCCGCGGCGCTCCAACTGGTCGGCCACTTGCAAGTTGGTCAGCTGATTGTTGGCGCATCCGGCCACGGCAGAGCAGCGCAATTGGGCGACGCTGTGCCAGTTCAACACGCCGCCCAAGCCGCACGGCGCCAGAATGTCACACGGCGTGCTGAGCAAGGCTTCGCAGGCCACCGGGTGAGCGCCCAACTGCTCCATGGCCAAGCGCACTTTGCCGGGGTCGGTGTCGCACACCAGCAACTCGGCGCCAGCGGCATGCAGTTGCTCGGCCAAGGCGTAGCCAACTTTGCCCAAGCCTTGAATAGCCACTCGCAGGCCTTCGAGGTTGTCACTGCCCAGCCGCGATGAGGCGGTGCTGCGGATGCCGGCAAACACGCCCATGGCCGTGTGCGCCGAAGGATCACCGGCAGCGGTGGTGCTGGTGACGTGGCGGGTGTATTGGGCGATGCAGTCCATATCGGCGGTGGAGGTGCCGCTGTCGATGGCCGTGATGTAACGACCGTCGAGTTGCTCCACGCAGCGACCAAATGCTTCAAACAGCGCTGAACGGCTTTCAACATGAGGCGCGCGCATGATGACCGCTTTTGCCCCACCCACTGCCAGCCCGGCCAGCGCTGCTTTATAGCTCATGTCCTGGGCCAGACGGACCGCATCGCTGACGGCACTTTCGTCGTTGGGGTACGCCAGATAACGGCACCCACCCAACGCTGGCCCCAAGCGACTGCTGTGAATGGCAATCACGGCTTTAAGCCCTGTAACGGGATCAATACTGAGGTGCAGCGACTCCACATGAGCGCTTTGCATGAGAGCAAACATTAACCAGCCCTCGATCGGTGACAGGTAAACGCCAGTATAGGCCGTCGCAAAAAAGGCGTTGAAGTGAGCAGGAATAAGGCTCAGGGATTTGCGCTGGTTGCAGGTATATGGAGAACGTCCGTAGGGGCCGCCTCGTCTTCGACGTCGCGCTGTAGCGCAGCAAGCAGGACGCCGATAATCGACAGCATCCCCCAATTGGTTCCCTCTCCTTCGGGAGAGGGCTAGGGTGAGGGGGTGCTCTTGATTTGAGTACATATCCATTGCTGCGGCAACGGCCTCTTAGATCAAAAGCCGATCAAGATCAAAAGATCGCGAGGCAAGCTCGCTCCTACCGAGATGTGGTTAACCGCCATCTGCGATCTTTTGATTGAGAAAGTTACCCGTTAAGCGGGCGTATCCGGTTGCCGTGCCGGATGCGCCTGGATAAAGGCCGGGTGCTGTTCGGCCAAGGCCGCCACCCTCGCAATGCGTGGACAGGTCGCCAGCGACACGTTGAACCGTTGTGCCGCGTACACCTGCGGGATCAGGTAGACGTCTGCCAGACCCGGCTCCGGGCCAAAGCAATAGCCGCTGTCACCGATCATGTGTTCGATGGCCGCCAAACCCTGGCTGATCCAATGCTCGATCCACTGGCTCACCTGCTCTTCGTTCTGCCCCTGTTGGCGCAGTTGGTTGAGCACGCTGACGTTGTGCAACGGGTGGATATCGCAGGCTACCAAGGCTGCAACGGCACGTTCGTGAGCGCGGGTGATCAGGTCTTCTGACAGTAATGGCCGCACCGGGTAGCGTTCTTCGAGGTATTCGATGATTGCCGGTGACTGGATCAATACGTTGCCGTCATCGGTGCGCAAGGTCGGTACACGGCCCTGCGGGTTGATCGCCTGGTAAATGGGCTGGCGCTGCTCGCCCTTGAGCAGATTGATCGGCACGGCCTGGTAATCCAGGCCTTTAAGCGCCAAAGCGATGCGCACTCGGTACGACGAAGTCGAACGGTAATAAGCAAAGAGTTCCATGGCTCGCTCCTCAGCGTGCAGCGATAACCTTGCCGCGGCATTCGCCAAAACCGATTGAGGCAAAACCTTCGCGCTTGCAACGGGCGCGGAAGATGATTTCGTCGCCATCCTCAAGGAATTTGCGCACTTCACCCGACGCCAGTTCAACCGGATGCTTACCGCCTTCGGTGATTTCCAGCAGGCTGCCCAGTTGCGAATGGTCAGGGCCTGACAAGGTGCCCGAACCGAACAAGTCACCCGGCTGCAACTGGCAACCGTTGACGCTGTGGTGAGCCACCAACTGCGCGGCGGTCCAGTACATGTTCAGGCTGTTGCTCAAACCCAAACGCTGCGCAGGCAGGTTTTGTTCGCGCATCGATGCGGTCAACAGCAGCACTTCCAGCTCGATGTCCAGCGCGCCATGGGCCTGGTCATTGGCATCCAGCAGATACGGCAGCGGCTGCGGATCACCTTGCGGGCGCGCAGGTTGCGCACGGCGGAACGGTTCCAGGGCTTCGGCGGTCACCACCCATGGCGAGATGCTGGTGATAAAGCTTTTGGACAGGAACGGCCCCAGCGGCTGGTATTCCCACGCCTGAATGTCACGTGCCGACCAGTCGTTGAGCAGGCAGAAACCGGCAATGTGTTCGCTCGCCTCGCCGATCGCGATGGCATCACCCATATCGTTGCCCTGGCCGATCCAGATGCCCAACTCCAGTTCATAGTCCAGACGGGCGCAGGGGCCAAATACCGGTTCGGTCTGCCCGGCGGGCAAGGTTTGGCCTTTAGGACGGCGCACGTCGACGCCAGACGGACGAATGGTCGAGGCACGGCCGTGGTAGCCGATCGGTACGTACTTATAGTTAGGCAGCAGCGGATTGTCGGGGCGGAACAGTTTGCCGACGTTTTTCGCGTGCTCGATACCGACGTAGAAGTCGGTGTAGTCACCGATTTTGGCGGGCAGGTGCAGTTCGCAATCAGCCGCCAGCGGCAGCAGTTTGGCGCCCTGGGCTTCGATCTTGCCGCGCAGGGTGCTGCCTTCGCTGAGCAGTTCCAGCAAGCGTTCACGCAAGGCCACGCGAGCGCTTTTGCCCAAGGCAAAGTAGGCGTTCAAGGCGCCGCCCAACGAGGCTTCTACGGCGACTTTGGCAGGCCCCTCGAACAAACCGGCAGCCAGTGCGGCTTCCAGGTCGAAGATGTGCTCGCCGATCGCAACGCCACTGCGCGGAGCTGAACCTTGAACGCTAAACACGCCCAGCGGCAGGTTTTGTAACGGGAAATCGCTGTGACCATTGGCGGAGGCGATCCAGCTACGGGTTAAGGTGGACTGGGTCATGGTTATCTCCGGTTCGGGGTAAAGGTCGAGGGCAATGAAGCCCAGCAGGCGTCGTAATGAGGTTGCAGTTGCGGGCAATCGAGGGCGAATTGGCTCGGACGCAGCACCTGGCTGGTCTCAAACATAAAGGCCATGGTGTTGTCGATTTTGCTCGGTTGCAGATCGGCCGCAATCGCTTTGCTACAGGTTTCGGCATCCGGGCCGTGGGCGCTCATACAACTGTGCAGTGAAGCACCGCCGGGCAAGAAGCCTTCGGCCTTGGCGTCATAACTGCCCTGGATCAGGCCCATGAATTCGTTCATCAAGTTGCGGTGGAACCACGGCGGCCGGAAGGTGTTTTCTGCCACCATCCAGCGCGGCGGGAAGATCACGAAGTCGAGGTTGGCCAGCCCCGGCACGCTGGTCGGCGAGGTCAGCACGGTAAAGATCGAAGGATCGGGATGATCGAAACTGACCGTGCCGATGGTGTTGAAACGGCGCAGGTCATATTTGTACGGCACATTGTTGCCATGCCACGCGACTACGTTCAGCGGCGAGTGATCCAGCTCGCAGGCCCACAGTTCGCCAAGAAACTTTTGCACCAGGGTGACCGGCTGCTGCGAGTCTTCGTAGTGTGCGGTCGGGCTCAGGAAATCACGCGGGTTGGCCAGGCCATTGCTGCCAATCGGCCCCAGATCGGGCAGGCGCAGCGGCGCGCCGTGGTTTTCTGCGATGTAGCCGCGGGCTTGTGCGTCGAGCAGTTCAACGCGGAACTTGAGCCCGCGCGGGATCACGGCAATTTCCAGAGGCTCAAGGTCCAGGCGCCCCAACTCGGTGGCAATGCGCAAACGGCCCTGCTCCGGCACCAGCAGCAACTCGCCATCAGCATTGAAAAACACACGCTGCATCGAGGTGTTGGCGCGGTAGCTGTAGATGCTGATCCCGGCAGGTTTGTCCGGGCCAGCGTTGGCGACCATGCCGACCAGACCGTCGATAAAATCGGTGGGCTGGGCAGGAATCGGCAGCGGGTTCCAGCGCAGGCGGTTAGGCGTCACCGGCCCCAACGGGCCACCGGCCAATTGGCGCTCAAGCCTGGTAAAGGCCGGGTGATTGGCGGACGGCTTGATCCGGTACATCCAGGTGCGCCGCGACTCGCTGCGAGCCATGGTGAATGCCGTGCCGGACAGCAATTCGGCGTACAGGCCATAGGGGACTTTTTGCGGAGAGTTCTGACCGACGGGCAACGCGCCCGGCAATGCTTCACTGCTGAATTCGTTGCCAAACCCGGATTGATACGCGAGGTCAGACAAAGACGAGTCGAGGTTCATGGAGCCTCCAGAGTGGAGAAAACAGTGGACTCACTCAACGCTGAACCGCGTGTGTGTCACTGCGTTATTTTTATCGTAATCGAATTACGCATAACGTAATTTGATTGGTAGTAAGCGTCAAGCTATAAAGACGCCCATTCATCCCGAGACCCGCGCCCCCATGCAAAAGCCTCCAAGCACCGCTGACAGCACCGGCAAACAGAAAGTGCGCTCTGCTGAAGTCGGCACCGACATCCTCAAGGCCTTGGCCGAGCTGTCGCCATCGACCTCGTTATCGCGTCTGGCCGAGCACGTGCAGATGCCGGCGAGCAAAGTCCATCGTTACTTGCAGGCGCTGATTGCCAGCGGGTTTGCCGAGCAAAATACCGCCACCAACCATTACGCCCTGGGCCGCGAAGCATTGCGCGTGGGGTTGGCCGCGCTCAACAGCATGGATGTGCTCAAAGTTGCCGCCCTGCCGATGGCTGAGCTGCGTGATGACTTGAACGAAACCTGCTTTCTGGCCGTGTGGGGCAATCAGGGCGCGACCGTGGTGCACATCGAAGCCGCCGTTCGTGCGGTCACGGTGGTGACCAAGCTGGGTTCGGTGCTGCCGCTGCTCAGTTCATCCACAGGGCTGGTGTTCAACGCCTTTTTGCCAGACCGCGAAACCGCCGAATTGCGCGCGCTGGAACTTGCCACCGACCATGTGCACCCGCTGCAACCTGCCCAGGCCTATACCGCGATCAGCGAACAGATCCGCACCCGTGGTCTGCATTTTGTGCACGGCCTGTTGATGCCTGGCGTCGATGCGCTGTCGGCGCCGGTCTTTGAAGCGACTGGCAAAGTGGCGGGCGTGCTGACCGTGGTCGGCCCCACCTCACTGTTCCATGCCGATGAACATGGCCCGGCCGCGCAGCGCTTGCTAGCGGCGGCCCACGCCGTCAGTTGGCGCATGGGCTACCAGCCCGGTTGATCACCGAACACTGAGGCCAATCAGATGCAGGCCTGCAAACTGTTGCCTAATTTGTAACAGAGCTTGTCGTAAACCGGCCTTACTCCCAGGCCGGCGAGCCCTTATTCTTGTCGCACTTACCGGGCACACCCCGCCCGCCAGAGCATTGAGTCACCGCGATTCTGCTCACTCTGTTTACCCTGACGTTGATTTGCTGCTCCTTGATGAACGTCTTCTTTGGCCGCTGTTTTACAGCGGCCTTTTTTATGCCCGGGATTTAAGCCCTGATGCGGGCTTTAAATCACCAGCATCAACAAGGGCGCGGCCAGCAGGTTGAGGATCCCGGTGAGGACCATGACCAAACCGGCCACCGAGCCTTCTTCGCTGCCCACTTCACGGGCACGGCTAACGCCCGCACCGTGAGCACCGACCGCAAACAGCGCGCCGCGCGCCAGGCTGCTGCGCAACGGCAGCCATTTGAGCAGAATGCCGCCCATCATTGCGCCAAACACGCCCGTGAACATCACGAACACGGCGGTGAGTTCCGGTACGCCGCCCAGGCTTTGCGCAACGGGCATGGCGAACGGCGTGGTAATGGAGCGCGGCACCAGCGACAACGTTAGTGATGTGTCGAGCGCCAGCACTTTGGCCAGCCAGTACGAGCTGCCAATCGAGGCGATACTGCCCGCCAACATGCCGAGCAACAACGCCAGCCAATGCCGCGCCAGCAGCTTGCGTTGCTGCCAAATGGGTACGGCGAACGCGACGGTCACCGGACCGAGCACCAGCATCAGCCAATGGGTATCACGGGAATATTCGGCGTAGGCGGTGTGTAGCGGCGCGGCCACTGCCAGCAACAAAGCAGGCACCAGTATCAGCGGCGACAGCAGATAGCGCCCGGTGCGCCGGTACAACCAGCGGCTCAGGCCGTAAGTCCCCAGCGTGAGCACCAGCCAGAACATCGGCATCAGTTCAGCCCTCATGGCGCAGCTTCCAGCGGCACACGGCTTCTACGGTAAAGGCCGTGACGATCATCACCAGCAGGGTGCTCACACCAATCACCAACAAAATGCGCCAGCCCTCGTCACGCACCAAAGCGCCGTGATCGAGCAGGCTCATCAAGGCGGGAATAAAGAACAACAGCATTTCGGCCATCAATACACCGGCGCCCAGCTGCAAGGTGGCGGGCTTGACCCAGCCCAGGGCGAAGGCCAGCAGTAACAGGATCATGCCCATCACGCCGCCGGGGATCGGCACCTGTAACCACACGGCGATCTGACAGCCGACAAAATAGATGGCCAGCAATACGGCGATTTCACTGATCAGCCGACCCATACGTTTTACATCGAAGCGTTTCATAGTGGTTCCAGTGCAGACAGGCGTTCAGTTTAAAGATGCACCTTCCATACCTAAAACGAATTGTTAGACTGGCCTGCATTCCAGTCTGGAATCACATTATGGAATTCAAACAACTGCGTACCTTCGTTGAGGTGGTACGCCACGGCGGCTTTACCCAGGCTGCCCAGCACCTGCACATCAGCCAATCGGCAGTGAGTAAACAAGTCGCGCAGCTGGAGCACAGCCTCAGCACGACGCTGTTTGACCGGTTCGGCTCGCACGTGCGCCTCACGGCAGCCGGACAGGTGGTGCTGCAACGCGCCGAAGGCATGCTGCGGTTGCACAAAGAGTTATTGAGTGAGCTTGATGACTTGAGCCATCTGGAACGCGGGGAGTTGAAACTGGGTTTGCCGCTGCTGGGCGGTAATGCGCTGTTTGCCAACCTGTTTGCCGAGTACCGGCGTCGCTACCCGAATATTCAGGTGCAACTGCTCGAAGGCGGCAGTTTGAATATTGAACAGGCGGTGTTGAGCGGCGAACTGGAGTTGGGCGGCAGCCTGACGCCCAAAAACAATCAGGCGTTTTCCTGGCAGCCCTTTTGCGACGAGCCGCTGGACGCCTTGCTGCCGGCCAATCATCCGCTGGCAGAAGGCGGCAGCGTGCGCCTGGAGCAATTGGCCGAGACACCGTTTTTGCTCTATCAACGCAGCTTTGTGCTTAACGACCGCGTGGTCCAGGCCTGCCAGCAAATGGGCTTTACCCCCAAGGAAGGCGGGCGCAGCGGCCAGTCGGACTTTTTGGTGGCGCTGGTCGCGGCCGGCCAAGGCGTGGTCTTGTTGCCCAGCGTGGTCGCACGCGAACTGGTGCGCCCCGACGTCATACGTTTAAAGCTGATTGCCCCCGACACCCTGCGCTGGGACATCGCCTTTATCTGGCGCGAAGGCGCGTACTTGTCACGCGCAGCTCAAGCCTGGCTGGAGCTGCTGCGTGAGCGGTCGATTACTGGGTCAGTGCTTTGATGAAGTCTTCTACCCACGGCTCGGAGTCGCCTTCAGGGTTAACGGTTTCGCTGGCATCCAGGCGCAGCATCGGCTGGACTTCACGCAGGCCCAGCTCGGCAAACAGCTCCGTCAGCAGTTGGCCACCGCCGCAGTAGGTATCGCCGTAGCTGGAGTCGCCCAACGCAATCACGGCACCCGGCAGACCGCGCCAGGCGGCGGGCAGCAGGTCACGGATCTCGCTGTACAACGGGGTCAGGTTATCAGGCAGCTCGCCCATGCCGGTGGTGGAGGTCACCGCCAAAAAAGCGTCCGGGGCAAAGGCCTGAATAACGGCCAGGTTGGCACGCGGGTCGTAAAACACCTCAAAACCGGCTTTTTCCAGCAGTGATTTGGCGTGGCGGGCGACTTCTTCTGCGGTGCCGTACACCGAGCCTGAAAGGATGGCGACTTTCATCAATCTGATCCTGTAACTGACTAAAAGGCAGGGATACTAACAGGTGATGCCATGCTTTCGGTGATAGCACGTAGACAGCTTGTCGCGATGTCCTAAAATGGCTCGAACTTAACTGACTTTTGGAGTGCTGCACCATGATCAACGCCCGTTTACTGCAGCGCATGGTAGACGCGTCCCAGGACGGAATTGTGGTGGCCGAGCAGGAAGGTGAAGACAACATCCTTATCTACGTCAATAAAGCGTTTGAGGCACTGACGGGCTACAGCAGCGACGACATCCTGTATCAGGACTGCCGCTTTTTACAGTCAGGCGACCGTGATCAAATTGGTTTGCACTTGATCCGCGAGGCCATCGCCAGCGGAGAGCCGACACGTCAGGTGCTGCGTAATTACCGCAAGGACGGTTCGTATTTCTGGAACGAATTGTCGATCACGCCGGTGTTCAACGACGCTGATCAACTGACCTATTTTATTGGGGTGCAAAAGGATGTCACCCAACAGGTAAAGGCTCAGCAAAAAGCCGCTCAACTGGAGATCGAGTTGGCGGCAGTAAAAGCTGAACTGGAGGCGCTCAAAGCGGCCAAGGGTGTTAGCGCGCCGCCGCCTGCTTAAGCTCAGCGTCCAGACGCTGGTTCATCAAAGCGGTCTCGCTGCCCAGGCAGGCAATCGATGAGCCAGCCAGCGCGTCTTGAGCCACATTGGCGGCCTCACCGGCCAGCGCCACTGAACAGTCCAGCGATTGCGCAAGGCGTACCAAGCGTCGCTGTTGAGCCGCGCCCACTACCTGCCGGGCGAACAGCACCACCGCACGAGGCTGAACCTGCTCACAAATCAGCGACAGCTCATCCAGCGGCTGACCAACGGCTAATA
Organism: Pseudomonas helleri; assembly: GCF_045830615.1. Taxonomy (NCBI): domain Bacteria; kingdom Pseudomonadati; phylum Pseudomonadota; class Gammaproteobacteria; order Pseudomonadales; family Pseudomonadaceae; genus Pseudomonas; species Pseudomonas helleri. The sequence continues at coordinate 4,529,542 of NZ_CP174501.1, forward strand.
CTCTGATCAGCCGGTCATTGCGGCTCAACAGCAAACCGGCCACCAGCAGTTCCAGCTCAGTGCACAACTCGGGCAGCCCCACCAGCAACACGCAATCGTGGGCGTCCATGGGTTGCAGGTGCAGGCGCTGCTGAACGCGGCCGCGCAAAAAGCGATCCAGCAGCAACCATTCGCTGGTGCGGCCAAACTCATCTTGCGCCTTGAGCAGTTGCTCCCAGAGCGGCATCAAGATGCTTTTGAACACGACTTCCAGCGGGTAACTGGAGAAAATCTGCCCGTACAGACGATCCAGTTCAGCTTCGTTAAAGGCGCTGAGCGCAGCTTGAACACGTGCTTGCCACTGTTCGTATTCGTCAGCCAAAGCCTCTTTCGGCACGCTGACAGAGGCGGTCGGTCGTGCCAGCAATTCGGCCACTTTGCTGACCGCAACGCCGCGCTCAAGCCAGCCCATGACCTGACGCACTGCCTCAATATCGCTCATTGTGTACAAGCGATGCCCTGTTTCGGTGCGTGTCGGCTGGATCAAACCATAGCGCCGCTCCCAGGCACGCAAGGTCACCGGGTTAATGCCGGTGAGCCGGGCGACTTCTCTGATCGGGTACAGGCCCGGCAGTTCTGGCTGACCTGCCGCGAGCGCAACGGGCTCAAGTTCAGTGATCACGGGCATGGTTAAGGCCTGTTACAAGAGTGAATTGAGGGATTCTACGCTTCATCTCCCTCGCTGTGGCGATCCCGTTCATCGCGTTCGGGAACAATCCTTGCTTGTTTTTCCAGACACAGCCCACCACCCCGGCGCTGTGTTTTGTGATTGCCCTACCCGGGCAGCATCAGCCTCATGGAGATACACAATGTCTACCTCCCCTGTCACCTTGATGGTCGCGCGCCGTGTCGCGAAAGGCCGTTACCAGGAACTGATCGCCTGGCTGCACGAAGGCGAACAGTTAGCCACCGACTTTCCCGGTTACTTGGGTTCAGGCGTGCTGGCACCGCCCCCGGGCGACGATGAATTCCAGATCATTTTCCGCTTTGCCGACGAAGCCACCCTGCACGCGTGGGAACACTCGGTGTCGCGCAAAGCCTGGTTGCAGCGCGGCAGCCACCTGTTTGCCAACCCTTCAGAACATCGCGTCAGCGGCATCGATGGCTGGTTTGGCGCCGCCGGGCAACGCCCACCGCGCTGGAAACAGGCCGTGGCCATCTGGCTGGCGTTCTTTCCGGTGTCGTTGTTGTTCAACTTTGCGCTGGGCCCATTGCTGGGCGAGTTGAGTGTGTTGCCACGGGTGTTTGTCAGCACCTTGGCCCTGACACCGCTGATGGTGTATCTGTTTATTCCGCTTTCGACCCATTTGCTCGCAGGCTGGCTGCACAGCACGCCCAACAAGCCCTTGCGCACAAACTCCCTCGCGCAACGCAGTTAACCGATCGCCCCGGGCTTGGCAGTCAGGTCGCGGACGCTGGTATAGTTTTGCCATTGCGCCGCGACTGTTTCCGGCTATTTCGCATCGAGCCCGTCATGCCCACGTCTTCTGCCCCGATCCTGATCACTGGTGCTGGCCAGCGCATTGGTTTGCACTGTGCCCGGCAACTGCTGGCTGACGGTTATCCCGTCATCATCAGCTATCGCAGCGAAAAGCCCGGCGTGCAGGCGTTACGCGAGCTGGGCGCGACTACGTTGTATGCCGACTTTTCCAGTGAAGGCGGCATTCTCGACTTTATCGAGCGGCTTAAAGCTCACACCGACACGTTGCGGGCTATCGTCCATAACGCCTCGGCGTGGCTGGCAGAGACGCCTGGCACTGAAACCAGCGCCTTTACCCAGATGTTCAGCGTGCACATGCTCGCCCCGTATCTGATTAACCTGCATTGCAGCGAATTGTTGTTGCGCTCAAGCCCGGCCGACATCGTGCATATCAGCGATGACGTGACCCGCAAAGGCAGTAGCAAGCACATTGCCTATTGCGCCACCAAAGCCGGGCTCGACAGCCTCACGCTGTCATTCGCGGCTAAACTGGCGCCCCATATCAAAGTAAACGGCATCGCCCCAGCCTTGCTGATGTTCAACCCAGACGACGACGCGGCGTACCGCACCAACGCCCTGGCCAAGTCAGCCCTGGGCATTGAGCCCGGCGCCGGGGTGATTTATCAAAGCCTGCGCTACCTGCTGGATAACCCGTACGTGACCGGCACCACCTTGACCGTCAACGGCGGACGACACGTTAAGTAAGACGTCCGCGAGGAAGCATTTTCATGAGCACATCATTGCCTGAGCACTACCGCGAGATCCTGGTCGGCCTCGGTGAAAACCCTGAGCGCGAAGGCCTGCTCGACACCCCGAAACGCGCCGCCAAGGCCATGCAGTATCTGTGTCACGGCTATGCCCAGAGCGTGGAAGACATCGTCAACGGCGCCCTGTTTGCCTCAGACAGCGATGAAATGGTGATCGTCGCTGACATCGAGCTTTACTCGTTGTGCGAGCACCACCTGCTGCCGTTTATTGGCAAGGCCCACGTGGCCTACATTCCGACCGGCAAAGTATTGGGGCTGTCGAAGGTCGCTCGCATCGTCGACATGTTTGCCCGTCGCCTGCAGATCCAGGAAAACCTCACCCGCGAAATCGCCGACGCCATTCAGAACATTACCCAGGCGGCGGGCGTTGCCGTGGTGATCGAAGCCAAGCACATGTGCATGATGATGCGCGGTGTAGAAAAACAGAATTCGACCATGAACACCTCGGTCATGCTTGGCGCGTTCCGCGAGTCGAGCAGCACCCGCATGGAGTTCCTGCAATTGATTGGACGGAGCAAGTCGTAATGCCACAACTTCAGCCAGGAACGGCCCGCATCCGTGTCAAAGACCTGCGTCTGCGCACCTTTATCGGGATTAATGAAGACGAGATCCTCAACAAGCAGGATGTGTTGATCAACCTCACTATCCTGTATGCCGCGCAAGAAGCGGTACGGGATAACGACATCGATCACGCCCTGAATTACCGGACCATCACCAAGGCGGTGATTCAGCACGTCGAAGAGAACCGCTTCGCCCTGCTTGAGCGCCTGACCCAGGAACTGCTCGACCTGGTGATGAGCAACACCGCCGTGCAGTACGCCGAAGTCGAGGTCGACAAGCCCCACGCCCTGCGCTTTGCTGAATCGGTGTCGATTACGCTGGCGGCTTGCCGCTAAGCTACAGCCCACTGAACCCAGGTAAATTTTATGACGCCCCAAGAACAACTTGAACTTGAAGCTGCCGCCTTTCGCCGCCTTGTCGCGCATCTGGACAGCCGCAAAGACGTACAAAATATTGACCTGATGAACCTCTCGGGTTTTTGCCGTAACTGCCTGTCCAAGTGGTACAAGGCCGCGGCAGATGAGCGCCAGATCGAGGTCAGCCTCGATGACGCCCGTGAAGTGGTCTACGGCATGCCGTACGCCGAATGGAAAAACCTTTACCAGAAAGAAGCCAGCGCCGAACAAGTAGCGGCGTTCGCCAAAGGAAAACACGAATGACTGATTTGAACACCCTGCGCGCCAGCCTCAACAGCGGCGAACACGTATTTGCCGACACGCTTGCGTTTGTCGCCGCGCAGTACTATTACCAGCCGCAGGCTTTCAACAACGGCGGCGTCGAGAACGCGGCCGGGCAAAACGAAGGCTCGTGCAAGACCTTGGGCCTGGCCCTGCTTGAAGGGTTCAGCGATCAAGAAACGCTGCTGGCGTTCGGCGAGCATTACCGCTCGGTACTGGCGACGCCAGAAGGCACCGACCACGGCAACATCCGCGCGCTGATCAGCCACGGCCTGGCCGGGGTTACATTCCAGACCCAGCCGCTGACGCGCAAGGCGTAAAAACACCTTGTAGGAGCGAGCTTGCCTCGCGATCTTTTAAAAGATCAAAAGATCGCGAGGCAAGCTCGCTCCTACAGGTTCTTTGCCCACAAAAAAACCGGCCGAAGCCGGTTTTTTAGGCGCTACGGATTACTTGAACTCAGCGTTCTGCAGGCCGTCCAGGTAACGCTCGGTATCCAGTGCTGCCATGCAGCCGGCACCGGCCGAGGTGATGGCTTGACGGTAAACGTGGTCAGCCACGTCGCCCGCCGCAAACACGCCTTCGATGCTGGTCGCAGTGGCGTTGCCTTCACGGCCGCCCTTGACCACCATGTAGCCGTCTTTGAGTTCCAGCTGACCTTCGAACAGCGAGGTGTTCGGGGTGTGGCCGATGGCGATGAACACACCGTCTACTTTGATTTCGTCAAAGCTGCCGTCGTTGTTTTTCAGGCGGGCACCGGTCACGCCCATGTTGTCACCCAGCACTTCGTCCAGGGTGGCGTTCAATTTGAACTCGATCTTGCCTTCAGCTACTCGGGCGTTCAGCTTGTCGATCAGGATTTTCTCGGCGCGGAAGGTTTCGCGGCGGTGAACCAGGGTCACTTTGCTCGCGATGTTGGCCAGGTACAGGGCTTCTTCAACTGCCGTGTTACCGCCACCCACGACTGCCACCGGCTTGTTGCGATAGAAGAAACCGTCGCAGGTTGCACAGGCCGACACGCCCTTGCCCATAAAGGCTTCTTCAGACGGCAGGCCCAGATAACGGGCGCTGGCGCCGGTAGCGATGATCAGCGCATCGCAGGTGTAAGTGCCGCTATCGCCGGTCAGGCTGAACGGTTTGTTTTTCAGATCAACGGCGTTGATGTGATCAAACACGATCTCGGTTTCAAAACGCTCGGCGTGCTCACGCATGCGCTCCATCAGGACCGGGCCGGTCAGGCCGTGTACATCGCCCGGCCAGTTGTCGACTTCAGTAGTGGTGGTCAGTTGACCGCCCGCCTGCATGCCCGTGATCAGCAGTGGTTTGAGGTTAGCCCGGGCAGCGTAAACAGCGGCGCTGTAACCGGCAGGGCCAGAACCCAGAATAATCACACGCGAATGACGTACTTCAGACATGACTCACTCCTATGGCCGCCCGTGTAGAAATAAGGGCGGAACGCCGCTTTACCGGCTGGAATAAAAAGAAACCGCTCACCTGCTCAGGCCAGGTCTGTCACCCGCAGGTCCTGAAAAATGTAGGTGCAGCGTATATAGGCCGCTGAGAGTAAGGAAATACGCATTAACAATCCAGCTCATAGCAGGTCTCTATGTGCTCAAATTCATCTTTGGACGTCTTTGTTACAGTTATTGTCGAATCCGCCTCCAGGCTTTCGCCCCGCGCGCAAAGCCGTTAAGGTCGGCCGATTTTCCATTGCCCGGAGCCCACTATGCCCGCCCCTGTTCTATCTGGCCCGCAGTACCTGCGTGAAGGCCTGAAGCTGGTCCTGAGCCCAGGCCTGCGTTTATTTGTGCTGTTGCCGCTGCTGATCAACCTGGTGCTGTTTGTCGGGCTGATTTACTTCGCCGGGCATCAGTTCAGCCTGTGGGTCGACACGCTGATGCCGACGCTGCCCAACTGGCTGAGTTTTCTCAACTACGTGTTATGGCCGCTGTTTGTGGTGTTGCTCATTCTGATGGTGTTTTTCACCTTCACCATGTTCGCCAACATCATCGCCGCGCCTTTTAACGGGTTTCTCTCGGAGAAAGTCGAAGCCGTGGTGCGCGGGGTCGACAACTCGCCGCCGTTCAGTTGGAGCGAACTGATCGCCATGGTGCCCCGCACACTGGCCCGTGAAATGCGCAAACTTGGCTACTTTCTGCCCCGTGCGATTGCCTTGCTGATTTTGTCGTTTGTGCCCGTGGTCAACCTGATTGCAGCACCGTTATGGCTGATTTTCGGGGTCTGGATGATGGCCATCCAGTACATCGACTACCCGGCCGACAACCACAAACTGGGCTGGAACGAGATGCTCGCCTGGCTGCGCCAGAAACGCTGGCAGAGCCTGAGTTTTGGCGGGGTGGTGTACTTGGTACTGCTGGTGCCCGTGGTCAACCTGCTGATGATGCCTGCCGCTGTGGCCGGGGCAACGCTGTTTTGGGTGCGTGAACGGGGCGAAGAAGCCCTGGCCGTGAAAAAGCCATGAAGGGATAAAAATCACGGCTCTCAGCGCTGCATTAAAAACGCTGAGAGCCGTACAGCACCTAAGCTGTCTCCACGCTGTCTACGGTTCAGTCGCCATAAATTCATCATTTGGCTGACACGTAGCCGACACAGATCACGTTGAGACTGGTGCCATGACAACTGCCCTGCATATTTCCCTGATCACCGAAACGTTTCCACCAGAAATAAATGGCGTGGCCAACACCCTTGGGCGTTTGTTTGATGGCCTGCGCTCTCGCGATCACCATGTGGAGCTGGTTCGCCCTCGCCAGACCTGCGATGGCAATCAACGCAGTAACGATCAGGTGATGCTGTGCCGGGGCTGGTCTATCCCCGGTTATCCGGGACTGCAGTGGGGCATGGCCTCCACTCGTCGCTTGATGAAGCGCTGGCAAGTACAACGCCCGGACGTGGTGTATATCGCCACCGAAGGCCCGTTGGGATTGTGTGCGCTGCGCGTGGCACGCCGACTCGGCATTGCAGTGGTCAGCGGTTTTCATACCAAGTTCCAGCACTACTCCAGCATTTACGGCCTGGGGGTATTTACCCGGCTGCTGACCCAATATTTGCGCTGGTTCCATAACCGCTCGGCGTTGACCCTGGTGCCCAGCGCCAGCCAGCGGCTTGAACTGCAGCGTCGGCACTTTGATCGCCTGGAGCTGCTGGAGCGCGGGGTCGACAGCCGACTGTTCAGCCCGGCGAAACGCCAAAGCGCCTTGCGCCAGAGTTGGGGATTGGGCGAAGACGATATTGCCCTGCTGCATGTCGGTCGCCTGGCTCCCGAGAAGAATCTGGGAGCACTCAAGCACTGCCTGGAAGCCTTGCAGGAGCGCTTCCCGCGGCGCCGCTTCAAGCTGATCATCGTCGGTGACGGGCCCAAACGGGCCGCACTGGAAGCCTCGCTGCCGGATGCGTTTTTTTGTGGCGCTCAATCCGGTGAAGACCTGGCCCGCCACTACGCCTGTGGCGACGTGTTTTTGTTCCCGAGCCTAACCGAAACGTTCGGCAATGTGGTGCTCGAAGCCTTGGCTTCGGGGCTGGGCGTTGTGGCTTATGACGCCGCCGCGGCGGGCCAGCATATTCGTCATGGCTACAACGGCGTGCTGGCCATGCCAGGGGATGAATATGCCTGGATCGACGCTGCCGCCTGGCTCCTTGAAGAGCCGGAAACCCTGCGCACCGTGCGTCTCAATGCACGCCACCATGCCTGTCGCCAGGGCTGGCCGCAAATTATCGAACAGTTCGAAAACCAGTTGCAGCGCGCCTGCCAAAGCCAGGCAGGTCCGTTGCCGCTATCTGAATAAACGCGCCCTGACCTGTGCCGCGCGATCGTGAATCAACAATCATGCAGAGAGCTGATGACATAACTTAAAGGCGCAAAAAAGGCGCCAACAGGCGCCTTTCTTTACTCGCTCACAGGTGAGCGAAGTAGCCGGTATCAGTGCTGATGACCGCCTTCACCGTGCACGTGGCCGTGAGCAACTTCTTCTTCGCTCGCGTCACGTACAGCAACAACCTTTACCTTGAAGTTCAGGCGCTGACCCGCCAACGGGTGGTTGCCATCAACAGTCACGTCGTCGCCGTCCAGATCACGGATGGTCACGATTTGCATTTGGCCGTCCGGCGCGGAAGCGTGGAACTGCATGCCGACTTCCAGTTGGTCAACGCCTTCGAACATGCTGCTGCTCAGGGTGCTGACCAGTTCAGCGGAGTATTCGCCGTAAGCGTCTTCAGGCTCAACGGAAACGTCCAGCTCGTCACCGACGTTTTTGCCTTCAAGGGCTTTTTCCAGACCTGGAATGATGTTGCCCGCGCCTTGCAGGTAAACCAGCGGAGCGCCGCCAGCAGAACTGTCAATGACATCACCAGCGTCGTTGGTCAGGGTATATTCGATGGAGACTGCCTTGTTGGCGGCGATCGTCATGGGGCGAGACCTTTTGCAAAATAATAATGAGTTCGCAAGTTTAACCAAGCATTCGCACGAAAGCGAACACAACCAAGACCAACGGATAACTTTGAAAACCTCAACAATCATTGGCTGGCGCCAAGATGAAGAGCAGCACTGGGTTGCTGTGCTCTCCTGTGGCCATACCCAGCATCAGCGCCATCAACCGCCCTGGCAGTCACGCCCCTGGGTGCTGGACCCTGAGCAGCGGGCAAAAAAAATAGGCCAGCCCTTTCGTTGTGGCTGGTGTGCTCAGGAGGCTGATAGCGTTAACCTTGGCAATTGATTCCAGCACATGGCTCGTTTATCGAGTGTTGCTCTTGCACTGCTACGTCAGGAAGCTCGCATGCAAACTTTCTTTATCGCCCCCACTGATTTTGGTGTGGGCCTGACCTCAATCAGCCTCGGCCTGGTTCGCACCCTGGAGCGTGCAGGCTTGAAAGTCGGCTTTTTCAAGCCCATTGCCCAGCCGCATCCCGGCGACACCGGGCCTGAACGCTCGACCGAGCTGGTGGCGCGTACCCACGGCCTCAAGCCGCCACAGCCCTTGGGCCTGGCCCACGTTGAGCGCATGCTCGGTGACGGCCAGCTTGATGAGTTGCTCGAAGAGATCATCAGCCTTTATCAGCAAGCCGCCGTTGGTAAAGACGTGTTGATCGTTGAAGGCATGGTGCCCACGCGCACCGCCAGTTACGCGGCGCGCGTCAATTTGCACCTGGCCAAGAGCCTGGATGCCGAAGTGATTCTGGTGTCGGCCCCGGAAAACGAAGTCCTGACCGAGCTCTCTGGCCGGGTCGAGCTGCAAGCGCAGCTGTTCGGCGGGCCGAAAGACCCGAAAGTGCTCGGCGTGATCCTTAATAAGGTGAAAACCGACGAAAGCATGGAAGTGTTTTCAGCGCGCCTCAAAGAGCACTCACCGTTACTGCGGACCGGCGACTTCAAGCTATTGGGCTGCATTCCGTACCAGCCCGAACTCAATGCCCCGCGCACCCGTGACGTGGCCGAGCTGCTCGGCGCGCAGGTGCTGAATGCGGGCGATTATGAAACCCGGCGCATGTCCAAGATCATCCTCTGCGCCCGCACCGTGCTGAACACGCTGCAACTGCTCAAACCCGGAGTGTTGGTGGTAACCCCCGGTGACCGCGATGACATCATCCTGGCCGTCAGCCTGGCTGCCATGAACGGCGTACCGCTGGCAGGTCTGCTGTTGACCAGCGACACCAAGCCTGACCCGCGCCTGATGGAGCTGTGCCGTGGGGCCTTGCAAGCCGGGCTGCCCGTGCTGTCGGTGAGCACCGGCTCGTACGACACCGCTAACCAGCTCAATCAGCTCAACAAAGAAATCCCGATCGATGACCGCGAACGCGCAGAAATCATCACTGATTTTGTCGCCAGCCACCTCGACGCGCACTGGCTGCATCAGCGCTGCGGCACGCCACGGGAGATGCGCCTCACGCCTGCAGTGTTCCGCTATCAATTGATCCAGCGCGCCCAGCACGCCAACAAGCGGATCGTCTTGCCCGAAGGCAGCGAGCCCTTGACCGTGCAGGCCGCCGCCATTTGTCAGGCCCGCGGTATCGCCCGTTGCGTGCTGTTGGCCAAGCCTGAAGAAGTTCACGCCGTGGCCAAGGCCCATGGGTTTGAACTGCCGCCGGGGCTGGAAATTCTCGACCCGGATGTGATTCGTGGCCGTTATGTCGAACCGATGGTGGCCCTGCGCAAAACCAAAAGCATCAATGCGCCGATGGCCGAGCAGCAACTGGAAGACCCGGTGGTGATCGGCACCATGATGCTCGCGCTGGACGAGGTCGACGGGCTGGTTTCCGGGGTCATCCACTCCACTGCCAACACCATCCGCCCTGCCCTGCAACTGATCAAAACGGCGCCGGGCTGCACCTTGGTGTCGTCGGTGTTCTTCATGTTGTTCCCGGAACAGGTGCTGGTGTATGGCGACTGCGTGATGAACCCGCACCCGTCAGCCACTGAGCTGGCAGAAATTGCCCTGCAGAGTGCTGACTCGGCCGCAGCGTTCGGCATCACTCCGCGCGTGGCCATGATCAGCTACTCCAGCGGCGACTCGGCCAGCGGCGAAGAAGTCGAAAAAGTCCGTGAAGCCACCCTCCTCGCCCATGAAGCCCAGCGCGCACTGCTCATCGACGGCCCGTTGCAATACGACGCTGCGGCCAACGAAACAGTAGCCCGCCAACTGGCGCCCAACAGCCAGGTGGCCGGCCGTGCGACGGTGTTTGTCTTCCCCGACCTGAACACCGGCAACACCACGCACAAGGCCGTGCAACGCAGCGCTGATTGCGTGAGTTTGGGCCCGATGCTGCAAGGCCTGCGCAAACCGGTGAACGACCTGCCCCGTGGTGCGCAAGTGGACGACATCGTGTACACCATCGCCCTGACGGCGATTCAAGCCGCCAACCGACCTATGGATGTGTAAATGCTGGATTTTCTGCCTGCGCCGATACGCGGCGTCATTGCTTCATTGTTCTTGGCGATCAACACCATCGTGTGTTGCACGCCGTTGTTTGTGGTTGCGATCTTTAAGCTGTGCCTGCCGTTCAAGCCCGCGCAACGGGTGACCGACGAGTTGATGCGGCACATTCACCAAGCCTGGGTTGGCAACAACAAACGCTGGATGGATCTGCTGGGCAAAACCCGCTGGCACATCAAGGGCCTCGACGGGCTGGACTATGAGCACTCGTACCTGGTGACCAGCAACCACCAGAGCTGGGTCGACATCATGGTGCTGCAATACGTGCTCAATAAACGTATCCGCCCGCTGAAGTTCTTCCTCAAGCAAGAGCTTATCTGGGTGCCGGTGATCGGCCTGGCGTGGTGGGCGTTGGGTTTCCCGTTCATGAAACGCTACTCCAAGGCGTACTTGGCAAAACACCCGGAAAAGAAAGGCGCCGACCTGGCGACCACGCGCAGAACCTGCGCCAAGTTCAAAAACCAGCCGGTGGGCATTTTCAACTTCGTCGAAGGCACACGCTTCACCGAAGGCAAACACGCTGAACAGCAATCGCCGTTCCGCTACCTGCTCAAACCTAAAGCCGGCGGCATTGCCTTCGTGCTGGATGCGATGGGCGAACAGTTAAAGTCCATCGTCAACGTAACGATTCATTACCCTGGCGGACGTCCGGGGTATTGGGACTTGCTGTGCGGCAACGTGCGGGACGTGGTGGTGGTATTTGAAGAGCTGGAAATTCCGGCGGAGTTCATCGGTAAAAACTACGACCAGGACCCGGCCTACAAATTGGCGTTTCAGAGCTGGATCAACCAGTTGTGGGAAGACAAGGACCAGTTGTTGGGCGAGTTGCATCGGCAACACCCGGCACAGTGAAGAAGATCAAAAGCCCCTCACCCTAACCCTCTCCCTGTATGGACCGGGGACATAGCGAACACAATGTTCGGAGACATCGCGAACACTTTTAATAGGACACATTGACCCCTTAGGAGGTGTGATGTGTCCTGGAAAGAGGTGTCCGCAGTGGATCTTCGTCTCGAATTCGTCGCCTTGGCTTTGGCTGAGGGCGCTAACATCAAAGCATTGTGCGAGCACTTCAATATCGGCCGCACCACTGCTTATAAATGGCTCAAGCGTTTCCAATGTGAGGGTAAAGACGGGCTGATAAATCGGTCCCGTCGACCCCACAGTTCGCCTAATCGAACTGCTCACGAGTCTGAGAAGCAGATACTGGCGCTTAATATCGAGCACACCGGCTGGGGGGCGCGCAAGATCAAGGGATGCCTTGAGCGGCGCGGCAACAACATGCCTGCAGCCAGTACGGTTCATGCCATTCTCAAGCGTAATGAGCGCATCGACCCTCATGCAGGTCTAGTCAAACCATTCATCAGATTTGAACACGAGCAGCCCAATGATCTGTGGCAAATGGACTTTAAAGGCCATGTGCCCATGCGTACGGGTCGCTGCCATCCATTGACACTTCTGGATGACCACTCGCGTTTCTTTTTAACTATCGCCGCCTGTGGCAACGAGCAGCGCAGTACCGTACAGGCCCATTTGATCAATGCGTTTCGCCATTACGGGCTACCTGAGCGCATGACGATGGACAACGGGGCGCCGTGGGGCGACGAGCCTGATGCGTATACAGGGCTGGAAATCTGGATCATGCGTCAGGGCGTAAGGGTGAGCCACTCACGCCCCTACCACCCTCAAACGCAGGGCAAGCTGGAAAGACAGCATCGCAGCATGATCAGGGAGGTTTTTAAGGGCTTGTGTCTGATTGACCTGCCCAGCGCGCAGTTCACGCTGGATGAATGGCGCAAGATCTACAACTACGAGCGCCCGCACGGTGGCATAGGCATGCAGGTACCAGCGTCTCGCTATACGCCCAGCGCACGGGAGTATCAGGAGGTGCTACCTGCCATCGAGTACGGTGCTGAGCTTCATGTGCGAAAGGTGCAGGCTAAAGGTGAGATCTACTGGCAGGGTCAGCCCTGGAGGCTCGGTAAAGGCTTTAAAGGCGAGCGTGTAGGTGTACAAGAGGGTATTGAAGATGGGCAATACGATGTCTTCTGGGGAAGCCATCGTATTGCGCAAATTGACAGAGTGACCGGGGTTGTAATATCAGGGAAAAAGCTTCGTTAACTGTTCGCTATGTCTCCGAACAAAGTGTTCGCTATGTCCCCGGTCCATACACTCCCAAAGGGAGAGGGGACTAAAAGCAGAAGCAGGCCTGTGCAACACCACAAATCAGCTCCCTCTCCCTCGGGAGAGGGCTGGGGTGAGGGGAAAATACAGCGCCCAATAAAAAGCCCGCCACCGATCTCGCGGTGACGGGCTTTTTAATCGCGGCTTAGATTGCGCCGCGTTGACGCAACAGGTCGAGCACCCGCTTGACGCCTTCTTCGACGGTCAGCGCTTGAGTGTCGACCACCAGGTCGGCATTCAAAGGCACGTCGTACGGGAAGGACTCGCCCGGGATGTTGTCGCCACCCGCTGCATACAGGCCCTGCGGGTCACGTTCGGCGCAGACCGAAGGCGATGCCTGTACATACACCGTGATCAAACGATCATCACCGATCAGGGCTTTGGCCTGTTCACGGCCTTCAGCATCCGGCGCGACGAAAGCCGCCAGGGTCAGCAAGCCCGCTTCGTTGAATTGACGCGCCACGTGGGCAGCACGACGCCAGTTCTCGGTACGGCCCGCACGGTCCTGTGGCAGACCTTTGTTCAGGTCATGGCGCAGGTTTTGACCGTCCAGCACAAACACCGCACGGCCCATGTCGAACAACTTGCGCTCAACTGCGTAAGCCAGGGTGCTTTTACCGGCACCTGACAAGCCGCTGAACAACACGGTCGCCGGTTGTTGGCCGAAGCGCTGGGCGCGCTCTTGGGTGGTGACGTGTGCCAGCTCGCCGTGATGCGTCGCGCTGCCGTGGCTAACCGGCGAGGCGATGATCATGCCCGCGCCCACGGTGCCGTTGGTCAAGCGGTCGATGATGATGAACGAACCGGTGGTGCGGTTGCTTTCATAACCATCCAGGGCAATTGGTGCGTCGAGGCTGATCTTGACCTTGCCGATCTCGTTCAACTGCAACGCGCTGGCCGGGCCTTCTTCGAGGGTGTTCACATCGACTTTGTTGACGATGCTGGCAATCGAACCCGGCACATAGCTGGTCGCACGCTTGATGTCGTACTTCTTGCCCGGCAGCATCGGCTCTTCGGCCATCCACACCAGCATGGCTTCGAAGTTATCGGTCACCTGTGGCACGTTGTCGGCATGCACCAACAAGTCGCCACGGGAGATGTCGATCTCGTCTTCCATGGTCAGCGTGATCGCCTGGCCAGGACCGGCGTGCTCCAGTTCACCTTCAAAGGTGACAATGGATTTCACGCGGCTGCTTTTACCCGACGGCAGCACCACGATCTCGTCGCCCTTGTGCACGACGCCACTGGCCAGCGTACCGGCGAAACCCCGGAAGTTCAGGTTCGGACGGTTCACGTATTGCACCGGGAAGCGCAGGTCGGTGAGGTTGCGGTCGGCCGCGATTTCCACTGTTTCGAGGATTTCCATCAGCGACTGGCCGGTGTACCACGGCGAGCGCTCGGACTTGTTCACCACGTTGTCGCCCTTAAGGGCAGACATCGGCACGAAGTGCAGGCTCGAAGGCTTCATTTTCAAGCCTTCAGCGAACTTCAGGTAATCGGCCTTGATCGACTCGAATACGCCTTCGTCAAAGTTCTTGAGGTCCATCTTGTTGATGGCCACGACGATGTGCTTGATGCCCAGCAACGAGGCAATAAAGCTGTGACGACGGGTTTGGGTCTGCACGCCGTAACGGGCATCCACCAGGATGATCGCCAAGTCACAGGTGGACGCACCGGTGGCCATGTTGCGGGTGTACTGCTCGTGGCCCGGGGTATCGGCAATGATGAACTTGCGCTTGGCCGTGGAGAAGTAGCGGTACGCCACGTCAATGGTGATGCCCTGCTCGCGCTCGGCTTGCAGGCCGTCGACCAGCAGTGCCAGGTCGATGTCATCGCCGGTGGTGCCGCTTTTTTTCGAATCGCGGGTAATGGCTTCCAGATGGTCTTCGTAGATCATCTTGGAGTCGTGCAGCAGGCGCCCGATCAGGGTGCTCTTACCGTCATCGACGTTGCCGCAGGTCAGAAAGCGCAACATCTCTTTGCGCTCGTGCTGGCCAAGGTAGGCGAGGATGTCCTCGCTGATCAAATCAGATACGTGCGACATGACAACCCCTTAGAAATAACCTTGACGTTTTTTATCTTCCATCGAGCCTGCGCCATCGTGATCGATGACTCGGCCCTGGCGCTCGGAAGTTCGCGTCAGGAGCATTTCCTGGATGATGTCGGTCAGGGTTTCTGCCTCGGACTCTACCGCGCCAGTCAGCGGGTAGCAGCCCAGAGTACGGAAGCGGACCTTTTTCTTGACGATGCGCGCCTTGTCTTCGTCAGACAGGTGCTCAAGGATGCGATCGTCGTCGATCATGATCAGTGTGCCGTTCTTCTCGATAACTTCACGCTCAGCCGCGAAGTACAGCGGCACGATCGGGATGCCTTCAAGGTAGATGTATTGCCAGATGTCGAGTTCGGTCCAGTTGGACAACGGGAACACGCGAATCGACTCGCCTTTGTTGACGTTGCCGTTGTAGACGTTCCACAACTCGGGGCGCTGGTTTTTTGGGTCCCAGCGGTGTTTGCTGTCACGGAACGAGTACACGCGCTCTTTGGCACGGGACTTTTCTTCGTCGCGACGGGCACCACCGAAGGCGGCATCAAAACCATGCTTGTCCAGCGCCTGTTTGAGGCCCTCGGTTTTCATGATGTCGGTGTGCTTGGCGCTGCCGTGGGTGAAGGGGTTGATCCCTTGCGCCACGCCGTCCGGGTTTACGTGAGTGATGAGGTCCAGGCCCAGCTCGGCAACCATCTTGTCGCGAAAGCTGTACATCTCCTGGAATTTCCACTGGGTATCAACATGCATTACCGGAAACGGCAGCTTGCCAGGGAAAAATGCCTTGCGGGCAAGGTGCAGCATTACGGCGGAATCTTTACCAATGGAGTACAGCATCACCGGGTTATCGAACTCGGCGGCCACCTCGCGAATGATATGGATGCTCTCCGCCTCCAACTGTTTCAGGTGCGTCAGTTTGTCGACCATGGCTACTCACGAAAGCTATCTTATTAACGGCCTGCGGGCCGTGTTCGAGGGTCGAATGCTAGCACAGCGCCTACTTCTATTGAGGGCGCCAAGTAGACCTAAACGATCTAAGAATAGATCGCCAGGTTTGGCCGCCCGCCTGTAGGAGCGAGCTTGAACTGGTCAAGTAATCCCGGACACCGATTACGGTGTTTATGCCGCTTTTTGCTCCATGGCTATTGGCGACAGGTAGTTGTTGTAGCTGTGGAGCCTGATTCGGTTGTATCGCATGAAGAAGCTAGTTATATCCTGCCTGGCTTCTTCAACTGTCGTGTAGCCCTTATTGGGCACCCACTCTGATTTGAGTGTCCCGAAGAAACGCTCTGTTGGCGCGTTGTCCCAGCACTGCCCTCTGCGGCTCATGCTTTGTGTTATCCCATGCTCCAGCAGCGCGGACTGAAAGAGCTGGCTGGTGTATTGGCAGCCTTGATCCGAATGAAACATCAAGCCTGCATGTTTACCTCGAACCTCCACCGCCATTCTCAGCGCTCTGCTAACCAGGTTGGCGTCATTGATCAGAGAGAACGCCCAGCCAACGATTCGGCGGGCGAACAGATCAATGACTGCTGCCAAGTGATACCAGCGTTTACCAACCATCAGGCTGGTAACGTCGCCGCACCAGACCTGATTGATTGCGGTTGGCTCGAAGTTACGCTTGAGCAGGTTCTTGGCCACAAATGCTTCGACGCCTCTAGAGCGATACTGATGGCGACGGCGCTGTCTGCTGGCCAAATTTGCCTCCGCCATGAGTTTTCCGGCCAGATGCCGCCCCACTTTGATCTGCTGGGCCTTCAAGTGCTGAGAGATCATCCGCGCGCCTGCACTTCCCCGGCTTTCGTCATGCAGTTGCACGACTTTTGCTCTGAGCGCGTCACGCTTGGTATTCGGCGCTGAACGACGCTTAAGCCAGTCATAAAACGCGCTGCGGGAAACGCTCAAAGCACTACAAAGGAGGCGGGTCGGATATGAGGTCGACTCTCTCAGCTCTTCGATCAGGAAAAACGATCGGGATCCGACATCAAGAGAGCCGTAGCTTTTTTTAAGATTTCAGCCTCGGTCTCCAGGCGCTTGACCTTGGCTCGCAGCTGTTGAAGCTCTCGTTGTTCGTCGCTGATTGCCTTGGTACCTGCCACTGGCTGCCCTTTCTGACGCTCTTTGCGAACCTGATCAATCCAGCGGCGCAGAGCGGTAGGCCCAACGTCCATCGATGCACAGACGTCAGGAACTGAGCAGCTATCATCAAGAACCATGCTTGCAGCACGTTGCTTGAACTCGCGGGTGTAGGTCTTTCGCTCTTGCATGGAACCTCCTGATTGGGCGAATCATATCGCCCTTAAGAGGTGTCCGGGAGCATTAGGCCAGTTCAGCTTGCCTCGCGAGCTTTTGCAAGATCAAAAGATCGCGAGACAAGCTCGCTCCTACACGTTGGGGATGTGGGTTAAATCGGGTTGGGGCAGTCGATGAACAGGTGTTCTAGAGCAAAGCGTCGCGCCAGGTAATCGCCCAGCGCCTGTACGCCGTAACGTTCGGTGGCATGGTGGCCGGCAGCGATGAAGCTGATGTCGTTTTCCCGCGCACTGTGGAAGGTTTGTTCGGACGCTTCGCCGCTCAAGTACAGGTCAACGCCCGCCAGCACGGCCTGGTCGATAAACCCTTGGCCGCCTCCGGTGCACCAGCCTACGCGGCGAATCATGTCGCTGCCTTCAATGAGTAACGGTTCACGCCCCAGCGCTTCCTGGACACGGCGGGCAAAGTCGCGGGCAGTCATCGGTTCGGCCAGTGACCCCACCAGGCCCACGACTTTGTTGTTGGCCGGGTCCAGCGGGCCTTCAACGGTGATGTCCAGTTGCCGCGCCAATTGCACGTTATTGCCCACCTCAGGGTGCAGGTCGAGTGGCAAGTGATAGGCCAGCAAGCTGATGTCATGCTTGAGCAAGGTTTTAAGACGGCGCTGCTTCATACCGGTGACGCACGGGTCTTCGCCCTTCCAGAAGTAACCGTGATGCACCAGAATCAGGTCGGCCTCAGCCTCGACAGCGGCATCCAGCAACGCCTGGCTGGCAGTGACCCCGCTCACAATTCGCAATACTTGCGGTCGGCCTTCGACTTGCAGGCCGTTGGGGCAGTAATCGCTGATTGCAGCGCTGTTCAGATAACGATTTGCTTCTTCTACCAGCGTGCTCAGGGCGACAGCCATAAAAGACTCCTAAATATAGCGTTCAGAGGCGCTCAGGCACTCGTATAATGGCCGCCATTATGGGCCGTCATGGTGGCTCTGCAACCTTCAGGATTAAGTTCAATGTTCAAGGCTTTGCGTTTTTTTGGCTGGCCATTGCTGGCCGGCGTGCTTATCGCTTTGCTGATTATTCAACGCTATCCAGAGTGGGTTGGCCTGCCGACGCTGGACGTTAATCTGCAACAAGCCCCGCGCACCAGTTA
Source organism: Pseudomonas helleri (assembly GCF_045830615.1). Taxonomy (NCBI): domain Bacteria; kingdom Pseudomonadati; phylum Pseudomonadota; class Gammaproteobacteria; order Pseudomonadales; family Pseudomonadaceae; genus Pseudomonas; species Pseudomonas helleri. Next base: position 4,547,643 of record NZ_CP174501.1, read on the forward strand.
TGTGCAGCAAGGCCCTGTGACCTATGCCGACGCCGTGACCCGCGCCGCCCCGGCAGTCGCCAACCTGTACACCACCAAAGTGGTGAACAAAAACGCCAGCCCGCTGTTTGAAGATCCGCAGTTCCGACGCTTTTTCGGCAACAACGCGCCCAAACAAAAGCGTATGGAATCGAGCCTCGGCTCGGGCGTGATCATGAGCCCGGAAGGCTATTTGCTGACCAACAACCACGTAGTGGCAGGTGCTGACCAGATTGTCGTGGCACTCAAGGACGGTCGCGAAACCCTGGCCCGCATGATCGGCAGCGACCCGGAAACTGACCTGGCCGTGCTCAAGATTGACCTGAAAAACCTGCCCTCGATCACCATTGGTCGCTCTGACGCCTTGCGCATCGGTGACATCGCGCTGGCCATTGGTAACCCGTTTGGCGTGGGGCAAACCACCACCATGGGCATCATCAGCGCCACCGGGCGTAACCAGTTGGGCCTGAACAACTACGAAGACTTTATCCAGACCGATGCCGCGATCAACCCTGGCAACTCGGGCGGCGCGCTGGTGGATGCCAACGGCAACCTGACCGGCATCAACACCGCGATCTTCTCCGAGTCGGGTGGCTCGCAAGGTATTGGCTTTGCGATCCCGATCAACCTGGCGATGGAAGTCATGAAGTCGATAATCGAGCACGGCCAGGTGATCCGTGGCTGGCTGGGGATTGAGGTTCAGTCACTGACGCCGGACTTGGCCGAGTCGTTTGGCATGAATGGACGCCCGGGGATTGTCGTCGCTGGGATCTTCCGTGATGGCCCGGCGCAAAAAGCCGGTATGCAACTGGGTGATGTGATCCTGAGCATTGACGGCGAACCGGCTAACGATGGTCGTCGTTCGATGAACCAGGTGGCCCGCATCAAGCCTTCAGACAAGGTGGCGATTCTGGTCTTGCGCAATGGCAAAGAGCTCAAGCTCACCGCCGAAGTGGGCCTGCGGCCGCAGCAAGAACAGCCGGCGCATACCGAGAAATAAACACCCCTCTGTAGGAGCGAGCTTGCCTCGCGATCTTTTGATCTTTAAATGATCGCGAGGCAAGCTCGCTCCTACAGGTCGTTAGTTAAATATCTGACAACCCTTCAATCAGCGCCGCGTTCTGCTCTGGCGTGCCAATGGTAATGCGCAGGAACTGGGCGATACGCAGTTGCTTGAAGTGGCGCACGATCACGCCCTGCTCGCGCAATTTGGCCGCCAGTGCTGCCGCATCGTGTTCCGGGTGGCGGGCGAAGATAAAGTTCGCCGCCGATGGCAACACTTCAAAACCCAACGCCTTCAACTGACCGACCACGTGCTCGCGGCTGTCGATGACCGCCTGGCAGGTCTGCGCGAAGTAGTCACGGTCGGCAAAAGCAGCTGCCGCGCCGACGATAGCGATGCGGTCCAGCGGGTAGGAGTTGAAGCTATTTTTAATCCGCTCCAGGGCCTCGATCAGATCAGGATGGCCCACCGCCAGGCCCACCCGCAAACCGGCCAGCGAGCGCGATTTGGACAGGGTTTGGGTCACCAGCAGGTTCGGATAGCGGTCCACCAGGCTGATGGCGGTTTCACCACCAAAGTCGATGTACGCTTCGTCCACCACAACCACTGAGTCCGGGCTGGCCTTGAGCATTTGCTCAATGGCGTCCAGCGCCAGCAAGCAGCCCGTCGGCGCGTTGGGGTTCGGGAAGATGATGCCGCCATTGGGCTTGGCATAGTCCGCAGGCTGGATCTGGAACTGCTCATCCAGCGGCACCGCGTCGAACTCGATGCCATACAGGCCGCAGTACACCGGGTAGAAGCTGTAGCTGATGTCCGGGAACAACAGCGGTTTGTCGTGCTGCAACAGGCCATTGAAGATGTGCGCCAGCACTTCGTCAGAACCGTTGCCGAGAAACACCTGGTTGGTTTGTACCCCGTAATACTCGGCCAACGCCTGCTTGAGCAGGTCGCTGTTGGGGTCCGGGTACAGACGCAGGTTGTCGTTAACTTCGGCCTGCATCGCAGCCAGCGCTTTGGGCGATGGCCCGTAAGGGTTCTCGTTGGTGTTGAGTTTGACCAGCTTGGTCAGTTTTGGCTGCTCACCCGGTACGTAGGGCACCAGCTCTTTAACGAACGAACTCCAGAATTTGCTCATGCTTATTGCCCCTGTTCGGTGTCGGCGATGATCCGGTATTCAGCACTGCGGGCGTGGCCGGTCAGCGACTCGCCACGGGCCAGAATCGACGCGGTTTTGCCCAGTTCAGAAGCGCCCTGCTCCGAGCAAAAAATGATCGATGAACGCTTTTGGAAGTCGTAAACACCCAGCGGCGACGAGAAACGTGCAGTGCCCGACGTCGGCAGTACGTGGTTCGGGCCTGCGCAGTAATCGCCCAGAGCTTCGGAGGTGTGGCGGCCCATGAAGATCGCCCCGGCGTGACGGATCTGCGGCAGCCAGGCTTGCGGGTCTGCCACCGACAGCTCCAGGTGTTCCGGGGCAATGCGGTTGGCAACGTCCATGGCTTGCTGCATGTCATTCACCAGAATCAACGCGCCACGGCCATTGATCGAGGTGTTGATGATGTCGGCACGCTCCATGGTCGGCAGCAATTTGGCGATGCTGGCGGCCACCTTATCGAGGAACTCGGCATCCGGGCTGACCAGAATCGCTTGCGCGTCTTCGTCGTGCTCGGCCTGGGAGAACAGGTCCATGGCGATCCAGTCCGGGTCGGTCAGGCCGTCGCAAACAACGAGGATTTCCGAAGGCCCGGCGATCATGTCGATCCCCACCTGGCCAAATACATGGCGCTTGGCGGTGGCCACGTAGATGTTGCCCGGCCCGACCACCTTGTCGACTTGCGGCACGCTTTCAGTGCCATAGGCCAACGCTGCAACGGCCTGGGCACCACCGATTGTGAACACCCGGTCAACCCCGGCAATACAGGCAGCAGCGAGTACCAGCTCGTTGATTTCGCCACGCGGCGTTGGCACGACCATGACCACTTCGCCCACGCCAGCCACTTTGGCCGGGATCGCATTCATCAACACAGAAGACGGATACGACGCTTTGCCGCCCGGCACGTACAGACCGGCGCGATCCAGTGGCGTGACCTTCTGCCCCAGCACGGTGCCGTCGGCTTCAGTGTAGCTCCAGGAGTCTTGCTTCTGTTTTTCGTGGTAGCTGCGCACACGCTGTGCGGCTTTTTCCAGTGCTTCACGCTGGGCGGCGGTGATGCGGGTCAAGGCCAGTTCCAGGCGCTCACGCGGCAGGATCAGGTCGGCCATGGAGTTAACGCTCAAGCCGTCAAAACGCTGGGTGAACTCAACCAGCGCCGCATCGCCACGCTCGCGCACGGCTTTGATGATGTCGAGCACACGCTGGTTAACCGAGTCGTCAGACACACTTTCCCAACTCAGCAGATGATCCAGATGCTGCGCGAAGTCCGGGTCAGCAGCGTTGAGTCGGCGAATTGCAGTGGGAGCGGTCATAGCGAGGGCCTCGGTAATGGGCGTTTGCTTGGAATTAAGTGGTGCAAGTATCAGGCACGGCAAGACTACCAAGCCATCCGCGTGGGTACCTGAAATTTCTGGCTATTACGCGGATGGATGGGCGCGACGTAGGGATGCTGGATCCAGGGTCGCGCAGGTGTGTCAGCCGCGGTGTCGAGACTCGACTGCTTTGCGCAGGGTATCGATCAGGGCTTGAATGCGGGCGTGCTGCATTTTCATCGACGCTTTGTTGACCACCAGACGGGAGCTGATGGCAGCGATGAAATCTTGTGGCTCAAGGCCGTTGGCGCGCAGGGTGTTGCCGGTATCGACGACGTCGATGATCTTGTCGGCCAGACCAATCAGCGGGGCCAGTTCCATCGAGCCATAGAGCTTGATGATGTCGACCTGACGGCCTTGCTCGGCGTAGTAACGCTTGGCGATATTGACGAACTTGGTGGCAACGCGCAGGCGGCCTTTAGGTTCGGTGGCCCCAACAGCACCGGCAGTCATCAGCTTGCATTGGGCAATCTGAAGGTCCAGCGGCTCATAAAGGCCCTGGCCGCCGTATTCCATCAGCACGTCTTTACCGGCGACACCGAGGTCGGCTGCACCATGCTCGACATACGTCGGCACATCGGTGGCACGGACGATCAGCAGACGGACGTCCGGCTGGGAGGTCGGGATGATCAGCTTGCGGCTTTTGTCCGGATTCTCTGTCGGCACAATGCCTGCTTCAGCCAGAAGCGGCAGGGTGTCGTCAAGGATACGGCCCTTGGACAGTGCAATGGTCAACATGGGAAACGTAAGTCCTTATCAGGGTACTTATGCCTGGCGCAATCGGCGCCGGACATGCATCGAGCCTGATATCAGGCTCGACTTGAACGATTCAAGGCCAGGTAAGGTAACGCGTGCGAGCGCTTACGTCACCTGGCGGCTGGACACGATCCCTGTGCCCATGATGCCAAATCCCAAAACTAGCCCGGAACGCGGCGGATTTTGGCACCCAGCATTTGCAGTTTTTCTTCGATGCACTCGTAGCCACGGTCTATGTGGTAGATGCGGTCGATCAGGGTGTCGCCCTCAGCAACCAGTGCCGAAATAACCAGGCTGGCCGAAGCACGCAGGTCGGTGGCCATGACGGGCGCGCCTTTGAGCGTTTCTGTGCCGGTGACGATGGCAGTGTTGCCTTCTACCTGGATCTTGGCGCCCATGCGGTGCAGTTCGTAAACGTGCATGAAGCGGTTTTCGAAGATGGTCTCGATCACTGCGCCGGTGCCTTCAGCAATGGCGTTGAGCGAGATGAACTGCGCTTGCATGTCCGTCGGGAACGCCGGGTATGGAGCCGTACGCACGTTGACCGCCTTCGGGCGCTTGCCGTGCATGTTCAGCTCGATCCAGTCTTCGCCGGTGGTGATCTCGGCGCCCGCTTCCTTGAGCTTCTCAAGGACGGCTTCGAGGATGGTCGGATCGGTGTCCTTGACCTTCACGCGACCGCCAGTCACGGCTGCAGCCACCAGGTAAGTACCGGTTTCGATACGGTCCGGCATCACGCGGTAAGTTGCCGGGTGCAGCTCTTTAACGCCATCAATGGTGATGGTGTCAGTGCCAGCACCGCTTACCTTCGCGCCCATGGCGTTCAGGAAGTTGGCCAGGTCAACCACTTCAGGCTCGCGCGCAGAGTTCTGCAATACGCTACGGCCATTGGCCAGAGCAGCGGCCATCATGATGTTTTCTGTACCGGTTACGCTGACGGTATCAAAGAAGAAGTTGGCACCACGCAAGCCGCCTTCTGGCGCCTTGGCCTTGATGTAGCCACCTTCGACGTCAATCACTGCGCCCATGGCTTCGAGGCCACGGATGTGCAGGTCAACTGGACGCGAGCCGATGGCGCAACCGCCAGGCAGCGCAACTTCTGCTTCACCGAAGCGTGCAACCATCGGGCCCAGCACCAGGATCGACGCACGCATGGTTTTCACCAACTCGTACGGTGCGACCAGGGTCTTGATGGTGTTCGGGTTGATTTCGACGCTGAGCTTCTCGTCGATCACCGGCTCAATGCCCATGCGACCGAACAGCTCGATCATGGTGGTGATGTCATGCAAATGCGGCAAGTTGCCGACCGTGACCGGGCCATTGCACAGCAAGGTCGCTGCCAGAATCGGCAAAGCAGAGTTCTTCGCACCGGAAATACGGATTTCGCCATCAAGACGGGCACCGCCGGTAATAATCAATTTATCCATAACAATCTCGACGCCAAGGGGGCTCAGGTGCGCTCGGCCCAGGCCGCGCGGCTGAAGAATTTCATAGTCACCGCATGGATGCTGCCATCAGCGATCCACGGGTTCAAATGGGTATAGATGCTTTGTTGACGTTTGACCGGGCTCAAGGCCGCCAGCTCGTCACTAATCACGTTCAGCTGAAAGTTGCAGCCTTCGCCCTCAACTTCTACCTGAATTTCAGGCAGCTTCTCTTCAAGAAAGCTCTTAACTTCTACGGCCTGCATGCTCAACCTCAATCGGCGCCTAACGCGCGCGGGTCGGCCATCATACAAAAAAGCCCCGCGCCTGCGAACCCCGTATAACAGGACTCTGACGGGGGGCTTTCTTATAAGTGGCTATTAATGATGTGCCAGCAACTCGGTCAGACCCGAAACTTTAGCGATTTCACGCATGTCTTCGGGCAAACCGGTAATGCTCATTGGCTTGTTCAGGGCTTGCGCGTCACGGATGTAGCACAGCAGCAGGGACAAGCCCACGCTGCTGGACTTGGTGACCGCCGAGCAATCCACCACAAGGGCTTTGGCCAAGGCCTTTTTGATCAGGGCCTGGCCTTCCTTGCGCAAGCGCGGGCCGGTCTGATAGTCGAGCACGCCACTCAGGCGCAGCTCGCTTTCGCCAGCCAGAGTAATGGCGGCGTCAGTCATTGCTCAGCGGCCTTGGGAGCAGCATTGTCGGTTGTTTCTTTGGCCTTGGCGACTTCGCCGGCCCAGTTATCAATGGTCTTGTCCAGATTATTGCCGTTGCGACTCATGGCATCGGCGAACTGATCACGGAACAACTTGCCGATGTTGATGCCGTTGATGACGACGTTACGTACTTTCCACTCGCCATTTATTTTAGTCAGTGTGTAGGAGACAGGGTAAACCGCGCCATTTTCACCTTTCACCTTCATATCGACGCTCGTGCGATCACCACTTTCATCCTTGGCGGGCGCAACTTCGATGCCTTTGTTGTTGAAATCAAGCAAGGCATTGCCGTAGAACTGGAACAGGCTGCGCTTGAAGTTGTCCTGGAAGCGTTGCATTTGCGCAGGCGTGGCATTGCGCGAATACTTGACAGTCATGATGCTTTTGGAAATACCGTCAACGTCAACCACCGGCCCAACGATGTTGTTCAGGGCGTCATAAAACTCGGCCGGACTGGCTTTGTATTTTTCTTTGTTGGCCGACAAGTCAGCCAGCAGTCGATTGGTTGTGTCAGTCACGATGTCATGGGCAGACTGACCCGGCGCAGCGCTGGCCATCATCGGCAAAGCCGCCGCCAACATTACCAGCAGGCCACGGCGCAAGAGAGAAATCATCTTAAGGCTCCTTATTTGGCTTCTTTGCTAACGGTATTCATCAGGAACTTGCCGATCAGGTCTTCGAGAACCAGCGACGATTGCGTGTCGTGAATGGTGCCACCATCTTTGAGCACAACGTCATCCCCGCCCACGCTGATACCGATGTACTTCTCGCCCAACAGCCCGGCTGTGAGGATAGACGCCGTCGAGTCCGTCGGCAGGTTATTCACATCCTTTTCCACTTGCAGGGTGACGCGTGCCGTGAAGTTGTCACGGTCCAGGTCAATTGCCGTGACCTTGCCGATGGTGACGCCGGCCATGGTGACTTTGGCGCGCACCGTCAGACCGGCGATGTTGTCAAAGTAGGCATAGAGTTTGTAGGTGTCCGTGCTGGCAGTCGGCGACAGCCCACTGACTCGCAGGGCAAGTAACAGTAAAGCCAGGATGCCAGCCAGCAGGAACAGGCCGACACCGATTTCCATGGTGCGGTTTTGCATCAGAAATCTCCAAACATCAAGGCAGTCAAAATGAAGTCCAACCCGAGGACTGCCAGAGAGGCATACACCACGGTTTTGGTAGTGGCACGGCTGATCCCCTCTGATGTGGGCTCGCAGTCATAACCTTGAAACACAGCAATCCAGGTCACTACAAAAGCAAACACGATGCTTTTGATGATCCCGTTAATCACGTCACCACTGAAGGTCACACTGTTCTGCATGTTGGCCCAGTAGGAACCGTCGTAGACACCCAGCCAGTCGACTGCCACCCACGAACCGCCCCAGATCCCGACCACGCTGAAAATCATCGCCAGCACCGGCAGGGAAATGAACCCGGCCCACAGGCGTGGCGCAATGATGTATTTGAGCGGGTCAACACCGATCATTTCCAGGCTGGACAACTGTTCGGTTGATTTCATGTTGCCGATTTCGGCGGTCAGTGCCGACCCGGCACGCCCGGCGAACAGCAAGGCAGTCACCACCGGCCCCAGCTCACGCAACAGGGTCAAGGCAACCATTTGCCCTACCGCCTGCTCGGAGCCGTAGCTGGACAAAATACTGAAGCCCTGCAGCGCCAGCACCATGCCGATAAAAATACCGGACACCACGATGATGACCAGCGACATGACGCCCACAGAATGCAGTTGTTTGAGCAACAGCCCAAACCCGCCGCCAATGCCGCCACGCCCCAGCAATGCGTGAAACAGGAAGATGGTCGAACGGCCCAGTACCGAGACCATGTCGATCCCGGCTCTGCCGAATAACCCGATTCGGTCAATCATTGATTTTTTGGGCATTAACGCTTCCCCAGAAGATCGGTTCGGTAGTCCGACGCCGGAAAATGGAACGGAACCGGGCCGTCCGGATCGCCGTTCATGAATTGACGAATGCGCGGGTTATCCGCATTCATCAGCTCTTCTGGCGTGCCCTGCCCTAGTACCTGGCCATCGCCAACGACATAGAGATAGTCAGAAATACTCGCCGTCTCTGCCAGGTCGTGGGACACCACGATACTGGTGATGCCCAACGCGTCGTTGAGCAGACGGATCAGCCGCACCAGAACCCCCATGGCAATCGGGTCCTGGCCAACAAAAGGTTCGTCATACATCAGGATCTGCGGATCCATGGCAATCGCCCGCGCCAGGGCTACCCGACGCTTCATGCCGCCCGACAGCTCATCGGGCATCAGATCGATTGCCCCGCGCAGCCCCACGGCCTGCAATTTAAGCAGCACGATGTCGCGGATCATGTCTTCTGGCAGTTGGGTGTGAACCCGCAGCGGGAATGCTACGTTTTCGAACACGTCCAGGTCGGTGAACAACGCGCCACTCTGGAACAACACGCCCATGTGCTTGCGCGCATCGAACAGGTCGCTGCGTGACAGGGTCGGCAGATTCTGGCCATTGACCCACACTTCGCCGCTGCTGGGACGCAATTGCATGCCCATCAAACGTAACAGGGTAGTCTTGCCGCAGCCGGACGGGCCCATGATTCCCGTGACCTTGCCACGCGGAATTCGAATATCGACATTATTGAAGATGCTGCGCGAACCGCGCTTGAAGGACACTCCCTTCAGCTCGACCGCGTAGGCGTTATCGGCGCTCATCTAAACTCCTTGCGATGCAGCTTCTGCCTCTCACCCGGACACCATGCTTCTTATTAAGAAGCTCGCGCTCCTGAGCGGGCCGAACTGGCGGCGAACTATAGCACTGCTGATACAGACCGCCCAAGACCGAAGGAGTGCCCTCACAGGTTCCAGACAGCTAATAAATGCCAAATTAGCCGCAGTCCTGACACCGACTTGTAACCTGGTGCAACAAAGCATCACGATCAAGCGTGAGGGAATTGCGCATAACCGCTATAATCGTCGCCTTTTCTCAGGCTACCCGACTTCAAACATGAGCCAATCCAGCGACCTGATTCAATCTGCCCACCGTACTATCCGTCTTGAACTGGAAGCCGTCGAAGGCTTGCTGGCTCATATCGACGCTGATTTTGTACGCGCTTGCGAGATGATTCTGGCAAGTAAAGGCCGGGTTGTCGTGGTCGGCATGGGCAAATCCGGGCATGTCGGCAATAAAATTGCCGCCACCCTGGCCAGCACCGGCACCACGGCTTTTTTTGTTCATCCCGCAGAAGCCAGCCATGGCGACATGGGCATGATCACCAGCGATGACATCATTCTGGCCTTGTCGAACTCCGGCACAACCGCCGAAATCGTGACCCTGCTGCCACTGATCAAGCGCCTGGGCATCAAACTGATCAGCGTGACCGGCAATCCGAACTCGACGCTGGCCAAAGCCGCCGAGGTGAACCTTAACGTTCATGTTGCCCACGAAGCCTGCCCACTGAACCTGGCGCCGACCTCCTCGACCACCGCAGCCCTGGTCATGGGCGACGCCCTGGCCGTGGCGTTGCTCGAAGCACGCGGCTTTACCGCAGAAGACTTTGCCTTCTCGCACCCGGGTGGCGCCCTGGGCCGCCGCCTGCTGCTGAAAGTCGACAACGTGATGCACTCCGGCGATGAACTGCCAAACGTGGTCCGCGGCACCTTGCTTAAAGACGCCTTGATGGAAATGACCCGCAAAGGCCTTGGCATGACCGTTATCGTTGAGGAAGACGGGCGACTGGCCGGGATCTTCACTGACGGCGACTTGCGCCGTACCCTGGACCGCGAAATCGATATTCGCAATGCAACCATCGACTCGGTCATGACGCCGCACGGCAAAACGGCCAAGGCCGACATGCTGGCCGCCGAAGCCCTGAAAATCATGGAAGACCACAAGATCAGCGCGCTGGTGGTGGTCGACAAGGATGACCGCCCGGTGGGCGCCTTGAACATGCACGACTTGCTGCGCGCAGGAGTAATGTAATGACCAGCGATCTGCTTGAGCGTGGCAAACACATCAAACTTGCTGTCTTTGACGTCGATGGCGTACTGACCGACGGTCGCCTGTACTTCCTCGAAGACGGCAGCGAATTCAAGACCTTCAATACCCTGGACGGCCAAGGCATCAAGATGTTGATGGCCGGCGGTGTGCAGACCGCAATCATCAGTGGTCGCAAGACCCCGGTCGTTGAACGGCGCGCACAAAACCTGGGCATCCCGCACCTCTATCAGGGGCGCGAAGATAAATTGGTGGTATTGGACGAGCTTCTCGGCCAACTCGGCCTAAGCTATGAACAGGTTGCCTATTTGGGCGACGACCTGCCCGACCTGCCCGTCATACGCCGGGTCGGCCTGGGCATGGCGGTGGCCAACGCTGCCGGTTTTGTTCGCGAGCACGCCCACGGCACTACCCAGGCACGCGGTGGCGAAGGTGCCGCCCGCGAATTTTGCGAGCTGATCCTGCGCGCTCAAGGGCGCCTTGATGCAGCCCTCGCCGCCTACTTATAGAGCGTTTTATGCAGAGTAAAAAGATTCGCAACATTCTGTTATTCGCAGTCATTGCCGCTCTGTTTGCGGCCGTTGGCTACTGGAATATCAGCCCGGAGCGTTTTCTCGACAAGCCTGTTGCGCCTGTCGATGACACCGCTATCGACTATTACGCAATCAATGCTCACAGCCTGCAGTTCTTGCCCGACGGCAAACTGCAATATGAGCTGACATCAGACAAGGTCGAACATTTGCAGGCTTCTGAAGTCACATTAATGACCAAGCCAGACATGCAAATTTTCCGCGGTACACCCTTCCCGTGGCACGTTCAGAGCGAGCGCGGCGAAGTTAACCCGGACGGTACCCAGGTCGAACTCATCGATTCTGTGCGCGTTGCACGCACCGACGATAAAAACCGCACTACGATTATTACCACGACCCGCATGACTGTATTCCCACAGAAGGAATATGCGCAGACCGACCGAGACGTTAGAATCGACGGCGCCGGTGGTGTGACGACTGGTAAGGGAATGAAAGCATATTTGAAAGACGGCAGGATGGACCTGCTGTCCAACGTAAGAGGACAGTATGAGTCTCGTTAAAACCCTCCCTTTATTGCTCAGCCTGAGCGCAGCACTGGGAAGCGCGAGCGCCTGGGCTCTGCCGGATGACAACAAGCAGCCTATCCGTATCCAGGCCGACGAAGCCCAACTGGATGACAAGCAAGGCGTTGCGACTTACAAGGGCGATGTGATCATCACCCAAGGGTCCATGAAAATTACCGGTAACACCGTCACCCTTACCCGCACCGCAGCGGGCGATATTGACGTGGTGACCTCGGTCGGCAATCTGGCGTATTTCGAACAACTGCAAAAAGTCGGTGATCCGAAACCGGTTCAGGCGTACGCCGTGACGATTCAATATCACGCGCCGCAAAACCGCATCGTGCTGATCGACAAGGCTAAAGTCATCAACGAAGGCAACACGACCGAAGGCGAGAAGATCGTCTACGACACCGTGAAGCAAGTCGCCAATGCCGGCCGGGCCAATGGCACGAACGTCACTGCGCCTCGTCCACGCATTGACATGGTGATCCAGCCAAAGAGTAAAACCGACCAGCAGAAGGCCCAGTAATGGCAACCCTGAAAGCCCAGCATCTGGCTAAAAGCTACAAGAGTCGCCAAGTGGTACGCGATGTCAGCCTGTCGATCGACAGCGGGCAGATCGTCGGATTGCTCGGGCCTAACGGCGCGGGTAAAACCACCTGCTTCTACATGATCGTCGGCCTGGTACAAGCCGATCAGGGCCGTGTACTGATTGACGATCTGGACGTCAGCCACCAGCCCATGCACGGTCGCGCACGCGCCGGTATCGGCTACCTGCCGCAAGAAGCGTCGATCTTCCGCAAGTTGTCGGTCGCCGATAACATCATGGCGATTCTTGAGACACGCAAGGAGCTCGACAAGGCTGGCCGCCGTAAAGAGCTGGAAAGCCTGCTGCAGGAGTTCCATATCAATCACATTCGCGACAACCTCGGCATGAGCCTGTCCGGCGGTGAGCGTCGCCGTGTTGAAATCGCCCGCGCCCTGGCGACCAACCCCAAGTTCATCCTGCTCGATGAACCTTTTGCAGGCGTTGACCCCATCTCGGTGGGCGATATCAAGCAAATCATTCACCACCTCAAGGCCAAAGGCATTGGCGTGCTGATCACCGACCACAACGTCCGTGAAACGCTCGACATTTGCGAAACAGCCTACATCGTCAACGACGGTCAATTGATCGCTGAAGGCGATGCTGAAACAATTCTCGCCAACAAGTTGGTGCGAGAAGTGTATCTGGGCCACGAGTTCCGCCTCTAAAGCTGTACCCTGAGCGCCATTTGAAGCATCAGGCAACCGCCCATGCTGCCAAATCCTTCAAGTGGCGCCCTCCCGCAAATACCCGCCCTAGCACAAACTTATTAAAAATGCCCCCTAGGCAAACGCCCCGCTTTCAGGCATATAATTTGCTTAAGTTTGGCGCTCACGCGCCCTGTAGTGGATGGCGCCATGCGCGCCGGCGAATAAGGTGTTAAGCCCCTGCCATGAAACCATCGCTAGTCTTGAGAATGGGCCAGCAGCTGACGATGACGCCTCAGTTGCAACAGGCCATCCGTTTGCTCCAACTGTCGACCCTGGACCTTCAGCAGGAAATCCAGGAGGCCCTGGAATCCAATCCGATGCTCGAACGCCAGGAAGAAGGCGACGACTTCGACAACTCGGACCCTCTGGCTGACAACATCGAGCAAAAACCCAATAGCGATATTCAGGAGCCTTCCTACCAGCAAGAGTCCGCCCCTACCGTGGACAACCTGGAAGACGGCGACTGGAGCGAGCGTATTCCCAACGAACTGCCGGTCGACACAGCCTGGGAAGACATCTACCAGACCAGCGCCAGCAGCCTGCCCAGCAGCGATGATGACGAGTGGGACTTCACCACCCGCACCTCGGCCGGTGAGAGCCTGCAAAGCCATCTGTTGTGGCAATTGAACCTGGCACCGATGTCGGACACCGATCGCCTGATCGCCGTGACACTTATCGACTGCATCAACAACCAGGGCTACCTCGACGAAACACTCGAAGAGATTCTGGAAGCCTTTGACCCGGAACTCGATATCGAACTCGACGAGATCGAAGCCGTCCTGCACCGCATTCAACAATTTGAGCCAGCCGGCATTGGCGCCCGCAACCTGGGCGAGTGCTTGCTGCTGCAACTGCGCCAGTTGCCCGCCAAGACGCCCTGGATCAACGAAGCCAAGCGTCTGGTCACCGACTACATCGACTTGCTGGGCGCGCGTGACTACAGCCAGCTGATGCGGCGCATGAAGCTCAAAGAAGACGAGCTGCGCCAGGTCATTGAACTGGTGCAAAGCCTCAACCCGCGTCCGGGTTCGCAGATCGAGTCCAGCGAAGCGGAATACGTGGTTCCTGACGTCATCGTTCGTAAGGATAACGACCGCTGGCTGGTCGAGCTGAACCAGGAGTCGGTGCCACGCCTGCGGGTCAACCCGCAATACGCAGGCTTCGTGCGCCGTGCCGACACCAGCGCCGACAACACCTTCATGCGCAACCAGTTGCAAGAAGCCCGCTGGTTTATCAAAAGCCTGCAGAGCCGCAATGAAACGCTGATGAAAGTGGCGACCCAAATCGTCGAGCATCAGCGTGGCTTTCTGGAATATGGCGATGAGGCCATGAAGCCGCTGGTACTGCATGACATCGCAGAAGCTGTCGGCATGCACGAATCAACGATTTCGCGCGTCACCACACAAAAATTCATGCATACCCCGCGCGGTATTTATGAATTGAAGTACTTTTTTTCCAGCCACGTCAGCACCTCGGAAGGCGGTGAATGCTCGTCCACCGCGATCCGCGCGATCATCAAAAAACTGGTCGCCGCTGAAAATCAGAAAAAGCCGTTGAGTGACAGCAAGATCGCTGGTTTACTGGAGGCACAAGGTATTCAGGTGGCCCGTCGGACCGTCGCCAAGTACCGCGAATCCCTTGGGATTGCGCCTTCGAGCGAACGCAAGCGTTTGATGTAAGTACGGGTCACAGCGTTTCAGTGGCAGGCGCTTCGGCCTGTCACTTTATGCAATGGCAACAGAAGGAGAAACTGTATGCAAGTCAACATCAGTGGACAACATCTGGAAGTCACCCAAGCGCTGCGCGACTCGATCAATGACAAACTCGCACGTCTGGAACGTCACTACGACAAAATCACCAACGTGCAGGTGATCCTCTCTGTTGAAAAGCTTCAACAGAAAATCGAAGCCACTCTCAATATTCCCGGCGGAGAAGTTGTCGGCAACGCGGTCAATGAAGACATGTACGCCGCCATCGACAGCCTCTACGAGAAGCTTGATCGCCAACTGAAAAAGCATAAGGAAAAGACTCAAAGCCTGCTCCAGGGCGCAACGGGTCGTTAATACTCCATCACCATGATTCGACTTGAAACTATCCTGACCCCCGGCCGTTCCGTTGTGAACGCGCCGGGCGGCAGTAAAAAGCGCGCACTCGAACAAGTTGCCAACCTGATCAGCCGGGAAGTACCTGATCTGGACGCGCAAAAAGTGTTTGAGGCGCTGATCGCCCGTGAAAAACTGGGTTCCACCGGTTTTGGTAACGGCATCGCAATACCTCATTGCCGTCTGGCTGGCTGCGAGTCGCCCATCAGCGCCTTGCTGCACCTGGACGCCCCCATAGATTTCGACGCCATCGATGGCGCACCGGTCGACCTTTTGTTCGTTTTGCTGGTGCCACAAGCGGCTACCGATGCGCACCTGGAACTGCTCCGGCAGATCGCCAGCATGCTCGACCGCAAAGACGTGCGTGATAGATTGCGCAGCGCACCCAGCAACGAAGCGTTGTATCAGGTTGTTCTGGACGTACAGAACGGTCATTAATCATGCGCTTAGTCATTGTCAGCGGACGCTCCGGCTCCGGAAAAAGTACAGCCCTCGCGGTCCTCGAAGACAACGGTTTTTATTGCATCGACAACCTGCCGGCCGGCTTGCTGCCTGAGCTGGCGGAACGCGCACTGATCCACACAGAATTACCGCAACCGCTGGTCGCCGTCTCGATTGATGCGCGTAACCTGCCGAGTCACCTGTCGCGCTTTCCGCAATTGCTTGAGGAAGTGCGCAACCGGCATATCCAGTGCGATGTCCTGTATCTGGATGCCGATGAAGAAACCCTGCTCAAGCGCTTCTCGGAAACCCGTCGTCGGCACCCGCTGAGCAGTGAAAGCCGCTCGCTGGCAGAGGCCATTCGCGATGAAACCCACTTGCTCGGGCCGATTGCCGACCTCGCCGACCTGACCGTCAATACCACCAATCTGAACCTGTATCAGTTGCGCGATACGATCAAGTTGCGCCTGCTGAACAAGCCCGAACCGGGCACAGCGTTCCTGATTGAATCATTTGGTTTCAAGCGCGGCATGCCGGTAGACGCTGACCTGGTGTTTGACGTGCGCTGCCTGCCCAACCCGTACTGGAAGCCGGAGCTGCGCGAGCAATCAGGCCTGGATCAACCTGTGGCGGATTACCTCGCCGCACAGCCGGATGTGGAAGAGATGTTTCAGGACATCTCCAGCTACCTGCTTAAATGGCTACCCCGCTTTGCCGCCAGCAATCGTGCTTATGTGACCATTGCTATCGGCTGCACAGGCGGCCATCACCGCTCGGTGTATCTGACCGAGCGGCTTGGCAAATGCCTGCAAGAAACTCTTAAGAACGTCCAGGTTCGCCACCGCGACCTGACTTGAAAGGACCCACCCCGCGATGCCTGCTCTGGAAATCGAAATCATCAACAAACTGGGCTTGCACGCTCGGGCATCAGCAAAATTCGTCGGCGTCGCCGGGAAGTTTCCGTGTCAGGTAAGAGCGGGTCGCACCCCTGAATCCATGGTCGACGGCAAGAGCATCATGGCCATGATGATGCTCGCTGCCGGCAAAGGCACCAAGATCCATTTGAAGACGGAAGGCGAGCAGGAACAGGAAGCGCTCGACGCACTGGTCAAGCTCATCAACAACTACTTCGATGAGGGTGAGTGAAGAACAGCCCGGCGTACCGTAGGGGCCGCCGCCCCGCGCGCTGTCGCGCAGCAAACAGGCCACCGAATATCTTCAGCATCCCCCAATCGGTTCCCTCTCCTTCGGGAGAGGGCTAGGGTGAGGGGGCTCTTGATTTTTTGTACATATCCATTGCTGCGGCAACGGCCACTTAGGGTTCCGGCCTTACGCCGTGGGCATGCCGCGATCGGCCATCCATGGCCGTGTTGCGGCTCTCAGATCAAAAGCCAAATCAAGATCAAAAGATCGCGAGGCAAGCTCGCTCCTACAGGGCCTTAGGAATCAATTACTTATTTTGTGTTTGATAAGAGGGGCCGCCCCGTTTTCGACGCCGCGCTGTCGCGCAGCAAACAGGCGACTGTAGTCGCTGACGAGGTACGAAGGCTGCGATCGGCTGCGTGCAGCCGTAAAACCATCCACCTCGATATTCTTGGGTACATATCAATTGCTGCGGCAACGGCCACTTAGGGTTCCGCCCTTACGGCGCGTCACTTTGAAAGCGCAAAGTAACCAAACGCTTTTTGCCCCAACCCCTCGGTGCCTCGCTGAGGCTCGGCATGCCCTCACCACAGGCCTTGCTACGTGGGCCCGCCGCGATCGGCCATCCCTGGCCGTGTCGCGGCTAACCCGGCGTCCTGCCGGGTTACCCACTGCGCAAAACCTGCGTTCGGCCAGCGTGGTTTAACGGGGCCTCTCAGATCAAAAGCCAGATCAAGATCAACAGATCGCGAGCAAGCTCGCTCCTACAGAGCTTTTAGAATCAATTACTTATTTTATGTTTGACAGGAGCGAGCTTGCCTCGCGATCTTTTAAGATCAAAAGATCGCGAGGCAAGCTCGCTCCTACGGGTTTTTGGGCATCAATGCGGGCGTTAGCCCAGTGCGGTGTCCATCACCATCATCAGGCAAAAGCCGATGCACAAGCCCAGGCTTGCGAGCTTTTCGTGACCGTTGCGCCGCGATTCGGGGATCACTTCTTGAGTGACCACCAACAACATCGCACCCGCCGCCAACGCCAGTCCAAACGGCAATAACACTTCGGCCAGGTTGACCAGCCAGGCACACAGCAGCGCAAAGACCGGCTCAACCAGGCCGGAGGCCGCACCGATCAAGAATGCCTTGACCCGCGACATGCCTGCACCCGCCAGTACCAGCGCGATCACCAGGCCCTCCGGGACGTCCTGCAAGGCAATGCCCATCGCAAGGCTGTCAGCATCTGGCATGCCGCCACCCGCTGACACCCCGACCGCCATCCCTTCCGGGATGTTGTGCGCAATGATGGCAATCACGAACAGCCAGATACGCGGCGCAATCACGGGCTCGCCGGGCTTGCTGATGATCATTTCAGGGGCAGCCCCGGAGACCTTGAGGTCGACCAGAAACAAAAAAAATGCCCCCAGCAAAATACCCGCACTGACCAGGCCGCTGGCGCCCCATGACGACAGCCCAAGATTTTGCGCCGCCGTAATGCCCGGCACAATCAACGAGAATGCCGTGGCCGCCAACATGACCCCCGCCCCAAAACCCAGCAAGGTGTCGCTCACCGCAACCGGCATTTTGCGGATAACCAATACCGGCACGGCACCCAAGGCGGTGCCCAGCGCACACAGCGCACCGCCTTGCAGAGCCCGCAACAACCTGGGTTCAAGATCCAGCCAGACCAACCCCTTGGCCACCAGCAAGGCCGTGCCCGCCAACAGCAAGAGCGTGCCCAGCGCATAGCGGAACATCCGCACGCCACCCACCGCTAATATTTGCGTGCCCATAATCTGCCTGAATCCTTCTTGGTCGGCTTAGGCAATCGCAGCTGCATAGCGCCGCTCGACTTCGGGCCAGTTAATCACGTTGTAAAACGCATTAATGTATTCCGGACGGCGGTTCTGATAACGCAGGTAGTAAGCGTGCTCCCAAACGTCCAGCCCCAGAATCGGGGTGTTGCCGTTCATCAACGGGCTGTCCTGGTTACCACTGCTTTCGATAACCAGTTTTTTCTCGGGCGTCACGCTGAGCCAGGCCCAGCCGCTGCCGAAACGGGTCAGCGCCGCTTTGGTGAAATTTTCCTTGAACGTCTCCAGCCCACCCAACTGTTCATCAATGGCCTTGGCCAAAGCGCCCTTCGGGGTGCCGCCGCCGGTTGGGCTCATGACTTCCCAGAACAGTGAGTGGTTGGCGTGCCCGCCGCCCTGGTTGATCACCGCTGCACGCAGGTTTTCAGGCAGTTCCTGGACGCTGGCGACCAGTTTTTCAACTGGCCATTTTGCCCACTCCGTGCCGTCAACCGCAGCATTGAGGTTATTGATGTAGGTCTGGTGGTGCTTGGTGTAGTGAATTTCCATGGTTTGCGCATCAATATGCGGCTCAAGCGCGTCGTAGGCGTAAGGCAAGGCAGGCAAGGTGTAAGTCATATCAATGTGCTCCTGAGTGATGGCCGCTGACGGTTGAGAACTCGTGACTTGACTGAGTCACAGGGCTTTTGAGCAACAGTTCGGAGCGCGGGTATTCGCCGTGATCGCTGATAAAGTTCAAAAGCTCAACGTAGGTTTTGCTGCTCTGGCGCAGCGCTGCTTCACGCAGCGCAGGCGCCAGGCGGGGGTTCTGCATGGTTTGCAGTAACCGCTGGTGAATCGCGCACAGGTACTCAACGCTCTCCTCCGGCTGGTTAAGGCGCAAATGCAGATCCGCCAGGTTGTGGTGGGAAATGACACAGGCCGCCACTGCTTCGTCGGCATCACTCCAGCGCTCAAACAGCACTTGTGCCAGTGCCAGCGCCTGCAAGTAATGTTCTCGGGCATCGACCAGCTCGCCCTCAGCGAAACAGCGGTTGGCTCTTTCGATCGTGCGTTTCCAGTGCTCCATATGAACCTCCAAAGCAGTGTGAGGGGCGTGGGGTTAAACGCCGCCGGCGGTCAATTTCTCGGGGTTGAGCAAGACTTCAAGCTGGCTGCGCGGCAGATCGGTGTACTCAAGGGCCACATCAATCACCGGGCGCCCCTGCTGGTAGGCGGCCTTGGCAATTTCGGCCGCCTTTTGATAGCCGATGATCGGGTTCAGCGCCGTGACCAGGATCGGGTTGCGCGACAGCGCTTCCTTGAGCTTGGCTTCGTTGACCTTGAAGGTGGCAATGGCTTTGTCGGCCAGCAAGCGGCTGGAGTTGGCCAACAGCTCGATGCTGCTCAACAGGTTGTGTGCAATCACCGGCAGCATCACGTTGAGCTCAAAGTTGCCTGACTGCCCGGCGATGGTGATCACCGTGTCATTGCCGATCACCTGGGCGGCGACCATGGCGGTGGCTTCCGGGATCACCGGATTGACCTTGCCCGGCATGATCGACGAGCCCGGCTGCAAGCCTTGCAGTTCAATTTCACCCAAGCCTGCCAGCGGGCCCGAGTTCATCCAGCGCAGGTCGTTGGCGATTTTCATCAGCGATACAGCGGTCGCTTTAAGCTGGCCCGAAACAGACACGGCGGTGTCCTGCGAGCCAATCAAGGCAAACAGGTCTTTACCCGGCGTGAATGGCACGTGGGTCAGCGCGCTGAGTTGCTGGCTGAACAGCGCGGCGAATTGCGGGTGCGCGTTGATCCCCGTGCCCACCGCCGTGCCGCCCTGGGCCAGCGACTGCAAGGCCGGTTGCAGAGTGTGCAGGTGCTCGATATTGGCTTTGAGCTGCTGCGCCCAGCCATTGAGCACCTGGCTCATGCGCACCGGCATGGCGTCCATCAGGTGGGTACGCCCGGTTTTTACGTAGACGTGAACCTGCTCGGCTTTATGCTCAATCACCTCGACCAGATGCTTGAGGGCTGGCAGCAGTTCTTCGTGCAAGCCCAGAGCAGCGCTGACGTGAATGGTGGTCGGGATGATGTCGTTGCTGCTTTGCCCGCAGTTGACGTGATCGTTGGGGTTGACCACTTCGCCCAGCACGCGGGTTGCCAGTGTGGCGATGACTTCGTTGGCGTTCATGTTGGAACTGGTGCCCGAACCGGTCTGGAAAATATCCACCGGGAAGTGCTCCATAAAATCGCCGGACAGCAGGATCTGCGTGGCTTCGACAATGGCATTGCCCTGCGCTTCGCTGATTTGCTTGAGTTCAACGTTGGCCTTGGCGGCAGCGGCCTTGGCCAGAATCAGTGCACGAATGAATTGCGCGGGCATGCGTTGATGGCTGATCGGGAAGTTGTCTACCGCACGCTGTGTTTGCGCGCCATACAGCGCGGCCTCTGGCACGTGCAATTCACCCATGCTGTCCCGTTCGATACGCGTATTACTCATCAGGAAATCCTTGCAGCAGTTCTGTTAAAGAAATTGAAGGTTCGAGTTCGCAGGTCGCCAATTGCCAGGCAAAGCTTTGCCAGCGCTTGAGGCGGCAGTTACACAGGGCTTGAGTTTCCATGTCGCGCAGCGGGCGCCATGCATGGTCCAGGCACAGGTTGCGCCAGTGCCACGGCAGGGCCGTATCAGCGGCGGTGTCCAGCAAGAGCCGGAACGCAGTAGCAGAAATCATCCAGGGAGAAGTCGCCGTGCAACCGGCCAGGTATCGGCCTTCGGCCAGATAGTGCTCAATCAGGCGCGGCTCGTCGGGCGCCAGGCCGCAACGGATCTGGCGGCTCATCCAGCGCCAGCTTTCCAGATAAGGGCCTTCATGCAAGGCAGAACTCATGACCTAGGCTCGCTCGATAATGAGATTCATTATTAAGCGATATTGATTATCAAAACAAGCCTGCGTTAGACACACCTTTGTCTCGCGATCTCTTGATCGTTTAAAAGATCGCGAGGCAAGCTCGCTCCTACAAAGGTTGGGTCGAAAAAAAAGGCGTATCACCCGTGAAGGTGATACGCCTTGATTACAACCGGGAAGGTTTAGCTGCCCGCGACGGTCATTCGCGCGATCAGCACCGAGCCGGTGCGGATGTTGCTGCGCAGTTCCAGGTCGTTACCCACGGCAACGATCTGTTTGAACATGTCGCGCATGTTGCCCGCGATGGTCACTTCTTGAACCGGGAACTGGATTTCACCGTTCTCAACCCAGAAACCCGCTGCGCCACGGGAGTAGTCACCCGTGACCATGTTCAGGCCGCTGCCCATCAGTTCAGTCACCAGCAACCCCCGGCCCATGTGACGGATCAGGGCTGCCTGGTCTTTGTCACCGTGGGTCACGAAAAGGTTGTGCACGCCGCCCGCGTTGGCGGTGCTGGGCAGGTTCAGTTTGCGGCCGGAATAGGTGCTGAGGATGTAGGACACCAACTCGCCATCCTTGATAAACGGTTTGGCGTAAGTCGCCAGGCCATCGTTATCGAAGGAGGAACTGCCCATGGCACGGACCAGATGCGGACGCTCGTCCAGGGTCAGCCATTCAGGGAAAATCTTCTGCCCCAATGCATCCAGCAAGAACGACGACTTACGGTACAGGTTGCCCCCCGAAATCGCGCCCAAGAAGCTGCCGAACAAACCACCGGCCAGTTCAGCCGAGAACAAGACCGGGACTTCGCAGGTCGGCACCGGGCGTGAACCCAGGCGGCGGGCGGCGCGCTCTGCAGCGCGCTGGCCGATGCTGACGGCGTCCATCAGCAACTCGCCCTGGCAGTTCACGTCATACCAGTAGTCACGCTGCATTTGCCCGTCGCCTTCGGCGATCATCACGCAGCTCAAGCTGTGGCGGGTAGACGCCGAACCACCGATAAAGCCATTGCTGTTGCCGTACACACGGCAGCCCTGATGAGTGCTGAGGGTGGTGCCGTCGGCGTTTTTGATGCGGCTGTCAGCGTCAAAAGCCGCAGCTTCGCAGGCCAAGGCCTTTTCGATGGCTTGTTCCGGGGTGATGTCCCAAGTGTGGAACACATCAAAATCTTTCAGGTCGCGGGCCATCAGGCTGGCGTCGGCCAGGCCCGAGCTTTCGTCTTCGGAGGTGTGCTTGGCAATTGCCAAGGCGGCCGCGACAGTTTCGCGGATGGCATCCGGGCCGCTGGCCGAGGTGCTGGCCGAGCCTTTGCGCTGTCCCACATAGAGCGTGATGCCAAAACCCTGGTCGCGATTGAACTCAACGGTTTCGACTTCGCGCTGGCGTACAGAGGTCGACAGGCCCTGCTCCAGCGACACCGCGACTTCGCAGGCGCTGGCGCCCTGGCGCTTGGCTTCGGCGATGATTTGCTCGACCTGCTGTTGCAGTGCCGGCAAGGCCTGCGGGCCGACGCTTTGTACTGCACTCATGGTTTTCTCCACTCAAATTCTGTTTTCGGTAGGGCCGCCGAGCGACCAGGCCGGACAAGCGGCCTCCGACTGGTTATCATGGCGGCGTTTCTTTGCGGACTGCCACCATGGTTGATTCTTACGACGACGCCTTCGACGGCGAAAAAAGCAAAACACAGGTCAAAAAAGAGCTGCATGCTCTGGTTGATCTGGGCGAGCGTCTTACAACGCTCAAGCCTGATTTGCTGAACAAAATGCCTTTGACTGACGCTATGCGTAAGGCTCTGGCAGATGCTCCAAAACACACGGCTCATATTGCGCGCAAGCGCCATCTGATGTTCATCGGCAAGCTGATGCGCGATCAACCGATCGACGAAATTCTTGCTTTGATCGATCAAGTCGATGCCTCTTCTCGCCAATACAACGAGCGTTTCCACAACCTTGAGCGCTGGCGTGATCGCCTGCTCGAAGGCGACGACGCTGTACTGGAAAAATTTGTTGTCGAGTTCCCTGAGGCTGACCGCCAGCAAATGCGCTCGGTCATCCGTCAGGCCAAACACGAACTGGCTCATAACAAGGCACCGGCCTCAAGCCGCAAATTGTTCAAGTACATTCGTGGGTTGGACGAGACGCAACGCGGTCTGCGTTAAATCTCGTACGTGGGTGGGTTGCCCTGCAACCCACCCGCTCCCCATCAACCGCCCGTACCGCCTACGGTAATCGCATCAATTTTCAGGGTTGGCTGCCCGACACCGACCGGTACCGACTGCCCATCCTTGCCACAGGTTCCGACGCCGCTGTCCAGCGACAGGTCGTTACCGACCATCGACACCTTGCTCATCGCTTCCGGCCCGTTGCCAATCAGGGTCGCGCCTTTGACTGGGCGAGTGATTTTGCCGTCTTCGATCAGGTAAGCCTCGCTGGTGGAAAACACAAACTTGCCGCTGGTGATGTCGACCTGACCACCGCCCAGATTGGCGCAGTAAATGCCCTTTTTCACCGACGCGATGATTTCGGCCGGATCACTTTCGCCACCCAACATGTAGGTGTTGGTCATGCGCGGCATGGGCAAGTGCGCATAGGATTCGCGACGGCCGTTACCGGTGCGTGCAACGCCCATCAGGCGCGCATTGAGCTTGTCTTGCATGTAGCCCTTGAGTACGCCGTTTTCAATCAGCGTTGTGCACTCGGTCGGGGTGCCTTCGTCATCGACGCTCAATGAGCCACGACGACCGGCCAGGGTGCCGTCATCGACGATGGTGCACAGTTTGGAAGCAACCATTTCGCCCATGCGGCCGCTGTAGGCCGAGCTGCCTTTGCGGTTGAAGTCGCCTTCAAGGCCGTGCCCTACCGCTTCGTGCAGCAGTACGCCCGACCAGCCGGAGCCCAGGACCACCGGCATGGTGCCCGCAGGGGCCGGTACGGCTTCGAGGTTGACCAGCGCCTGGCGCAACGCCTCACGGGCGTAGCCCATGGCGCGGTCGTCGGTCAGGAAGTAGCGGTAGTCGGTACGGCCACCGCCACCATGGCCACCGCGCTCGCGACGGCCATTTTGCTCGACGATGACACTGACATTGAAACGCACCAGCGGGCGCACATCCGCCGCCAGGCCGCCGTCGGTGGAAGCCACCAAAATACGTTCCCACACCCCGGCCATGCTCACGGTCACTTGCTGGATACGCGGGTCCAGAGCACGGGTGGCCGCATCGACGCGCTTGAGCAACTCGACTTTTTCGGCGCGGGTGATGACTTCCAGCGGGTTATCCGGGGCGTACAGTTGCGCCACGTCCTGGGTTGTAAAGGCTTGCACGGTGCCGTTTTGCCCGGCACGGGAGATGGAACGGGCAGCTCGCGCCGCCAGCCCCAGCGCTTCCAGGGTGATGGCATTGCTGTAGGCAAAACCGGTTTTCTCACCTGACTGGGCACGCACACCGACGCCCTGATCGAGGTTGAAGCTGCCTTCTTTGACGATGCCGTCTTCCAGTGCCCAGGATTCGGAAATCTGCCCCTGAAAATACAAATCTGCTGCATCAATGCCCGGCCCGGCCAAATCACCCAATACGCCTTGCAGGCTGTCGAGGGTGACACCGCCCGGTGCCAACAGGTGTTCGCTGACTGAGGTCAACAACTCGCTCATATTCACTCCGTCTTGGCCCCTGTTTCAGCATCATGGATGCACTGAACCCACGGGCCTGAAAATTAGTCCTGCTGTGCAGGTCGCTGTGCGCCCTGCGAAAAAAACCGCCGGTGGTTCACCACCGGCATGCGCGCCCTGATGGCGGCTTGTTCGTCAGCATCGCGCGCGGCCAGCAATACGCCCTCGCCTTGCGCCTGTTCCGCCAACACCCGGCCCCACGGGTCGATGATCGCCGCATGCCCGTAGGTTTCACGCGGGCCCGGGTGAACACCGCCCTGGGCGGCGGCCAGTACATAACATTGGGCTTCGATGGCCCGTGCCCGAATCAGAATGTCCCAATGTGCGGCGCCGGTCACCGCGGTAAAGGCCGAAGGCGCGGTGATCAGCTCAGCCCCGGCAGCCCGCAATTCGCTGTACAGCTCCGCAAAACGCAGGTCGTAGCACACGGTCAGGCCCAATTTGCCTACCGGCGTATCGGCCACCACCACACGTTCACCGGGCGCGTAGTCATCCGACTCGCGGTAACGACCCCGGCTGTCAGACACATCCACATCAAACAAATGCAGCTTGTCGTACCGCGCCGCTTGCTCACCGTCGGCGTTGATCAACAATGAACAGGCATTGACCTTGGCGTCTGGCTGACCCGCTGGCGGCAGCGGTAAAGTGCCCGCCACTATCCATAACTTGAGGTCGCGTGCGGTCTGTTTCAACCATGGCAGGATTGGACCTTCGCCCAATGCCTCGGCGCGCCCCACATCAGCGATATCGCGACGGCCCATGGCAGCGAAGTTTTCCGGCAACACCGCGAGCTGTGCACCGCGTTGCGCCGCGTCTTCTAGCAAGCGCCGGGCCTGAGCCAGGTTGGCCAACACATCGCTCTGGCTGACCATTTGAATCACTGCAAACGACATCACGCCCCCTTGATGGACTGTGTAGACAGAACCTCCACCGGCACTGCCGTTGTCATGCTACTCCTAGTTTTTCTCAAATGGCTTGTCGAAGGTGATTTTCGGGTCGTTCCATGGGCCTTGAATGCTGTATTGCACGCTGGCGAAACGCGACACCTGATCACCAATCAGCTTATTGAGCAGGAACATCGCACCGCCTGCTGCCGGGCCGCCGACCAACAAGGCCGCCAGGGGCAAGTTGTTGGTCACGGGCAAGGTCACCAGCAGTTTCGCATTCACTTGGTCAGAGACCATGTTCAAGGTGCCACTGAGCTCAAGGTTAGTCGACGGACCGGTCATGAGGATCGGCGAGGTGGTGCGGTATACGCCATTGTTGGCGGTCAGGAAGCCTTTGACCCGGTCGTAGCTCAGCCCTTTGCTGAACAGGTCCGAGAAGTCCAGACGCAGACGCCGGCCAATGGCGTTGAAGTTCAGCAGGCCAAAAATGCGCACCACCTGTGTGCTGCCGTCGACCTCAACAAAGCGGCCTTTATTCAAGGTGGCATCGAGGGTGCCAGAGAACCGGTTCAGGCCAATCCAGGCAGGCGAGCCCGGCCAGCGGCCATCGATATCGACTTTGAAATCCTCACTGGTCACGCTTGGGGCAAAACCCCAGCCCTGCAGGACGTTAGCCAGGTTGCCACCGCCAATCCGGCCCCGGTACCAACTGTTGCTGGCCCCGGCCACGCCTTCCCAGCCGCCCGAGCCTTCGAGCAGCAAGCCCTTGAGGCCCAGGCTCAGGTTATTGAGGTTGATCCCGCGTGTGGTCGGCCTGATGTTGAGCGACCAGGCACCGAGCAAATCAGCGCCCTGATAGAGCTGGCGAATGATGATGTCGAGTGCCGGGATCTTGCGCGGGTCAACCGACGCCAAAGGGTCCGGCGCATTGGGGTCGCTGACCGCTTTAGGGTCTGGCGCCGGGAGGCGGATGGTTTGCATCGTCACTTTGATCGGCGCGTTCTTCGCATCCGGCAGCGTGACAGCGCCTGTTGCCTGCTTGCTGTTGATGTTCAGGTCCCAGGCCGCCCCGCTGCGCTTCATTTGCAGCCGCACCTGATCAAGCTGAGTGCCGAAAGCGATGAGCTTGTTCACTTTAAAGTCGGCACTGCTGAGCAGTTGTTTGGCGCTGCCGCCCGGGTCTTTGCCCGCATAGCGCTCGGCCAGCGCCTGCCACGGGGCAACGTCCAGTTCTGACAGCACACCGCGAATGCGCAAGCCCTTGGTCACCGGCAACACCGGGTCGCCATACCCCAGGAACAACTCACCCCGGCCGTCCTCAAACTTGCCGTTGGGGGCGGCAAAGGTCAGGTTCGCCAAATCACCGTAGTCAAACCAGTAACGCCGCTCAGCCCCTTGCAAGGTCATGCGAAACACCGCGTCGCGGCTTTCATTGGCGGCCAGGCCAAACGGTGCCGGCAAGTCGATAGTCGCTCCTTTGAGAGACGAACTGACTCGCAATTGGCTGTCGGCATCGTCCAGGGTCAATTGCAACTGATAAGGCAGCATCCCGGACACCGGGATCGGCTGATTGAACTTGAGCCAGTCGGTCAGTTTTTTAACCCCGACCTGACCGCTTGCCACCACGCGGGTACTCAGCTTGCCCGACTTGCCCTCGGCAAAGATTTGCGCCTTGATCGGCTGGTCGAATGCGCGACCGCTGATAGCTTTGCCGCTCAGGCCCTTGGCGCTGTCGAAGCGGAAGTCGCCCTTGAGTTGGGTCAGTTCAAGTTCTGGATCACTGATTTTCAGGCGGGCCTTGTCGGTGTTGAAATCCACTACGACTTTCGGCTCTTCGCCATGCTCCAGCGGGATGTCGAGATCAACGCGGCCCTTGAGCGAGCCCTCGCCTTGCCAGCCGGCAAAGGTCGATTCAGTGCCAATCGGCGCTTCTTGCAAGATTTTCAGGCCATCGCCCAAACCGCCGTCGAAGTCACCGTCTAAAAACAAGTGAGAGACTTTGCCAGCGTGGACGTGAGGGATATTGACCGCAACGTTGCGCACTTTGGTGTCGAGCAACAGGCCTTTGCTGGCCATGATCCGCACACCGCTGTCTTCGATAAACACGTCACCGGAAACATCGCGTACATGTGGCCAGCCGGGCTGGAACGCCAGTTCAGCGCCATGGACCTTGAAGAACAGGCTGATGTTGCGCGCCGCGTCCACTGCATCGTGGTCCAGTGAGCCTTGGTACTGGAAAAAGCCCTCTTCCACCGAGCCTTTTAATATCGCCGTGCTCAACCACTCGGACAGCGCCGGGCTCAAGACGGCCGGCAGGTATTTGGGGGTGAATCGACCATCGCCATAGGTCAGCCCGACGCGCAGGTCCATGTAGTCTTCCTGAGAGTGATCCATGTGGATGCGGATCAGGAAGTCAGCGGCAATTTTGCCCTCTTCGCCCAGCACCTTGATGTAAGGCGCGATCAAGGTGAAGCTGTTTTTATCCAGCGTCCACTTGAGCAAGGCATTGGCTTGCAGGTACTGCCAGGGCTTGTCGAAAATCGGGTCCAGGTGCAGGACAAAATCTTTGCTGTCGAGGCGCAATTCGCCCTTGCCCAAGTCACCACTGATCAGCCCGCTGACGTTACGCGCCGCCGGTGCACCGTGGGTGGCATTGAAACCCACTTGCTGCAAGTTGGCGGCGAAGCTGATTTTTTGATCGTCGGTCGCATTCGGCCGGTAGTCGGCCAGGACGTTGCGCAAGGTGCCGGTGACGCTCAGTTGGTCAATCACCTTGGCAACGGCTTCTGGCACCGGCGCCAGCGAATCCATTAACGGGGTGATCGGCGTCAGGTCCAGATGATCGGCCTGTAAATGCCAACGTTCCTGCTCACCCTCAGTGGCGGCGAACTGTTGCAGCTGCAGGCGGGTTTCCCAGCGCTTGTCAGCGATGTTCATTGCCAGTGAATCAAGGGTAACCGTGAACCCCTGTTTGCCACGCTCTACCCAGGCATGCAGCGCCAGGTTGTCGAGGGTTTCGGCTTTGCGATCGGCATAGGCACCGCTCAGTTTGGGCGCATTGAGGCGTGCCACAGCGCTTTGCACGGTGCCATGGCCCCAGTTGAACCAGAACTCGCCACCGGCTTTTAATTCAGAGACTTTCCACGGCTGTATCACGCTGGCCGGCATCCATTTGGCCCAGTCACTCTGCGGCAAGCTCAAATAGGCCTGAGCGGCACCGTCGCGCCAGCGGCTGGCCTGGATCTGGGTCTTGAGGCTCAGCGCCAGCGGCTGGCCGTCGGGCAGGGTCAAACGCGCATCCAGACGCTGGTCAGAAGCCCCCACGTCCAGCGTCAGCCCGACATAAGTCAGGGTCATCGGCGCATGATTGAAGGGTTCGAGGGTCACCTGGCTGTCGAGGACCGATACCCGCGCCACCCGCTGCAATTGGTTCAGCAGTTGCTCGGGGTCCAGCGGCTGATCATCCTGCACAGGCAGCCCTTCCAGCGCCCAATGGCCGTCCTTGTCCTGACGGGCACTCAGTTGCAGGCCGCCCAGTTGCACGCTGGCAAGCCGCACATCGCGATTGAGCAGGCTGGCCCAGACATCGGGCACTACCTTCACGTTGTCCAGCCGCAGGGCGCTAGTGCCCTCGCCGACCATCACGTCGTGTGCCAGCAGTACCGGCGCCATGCCCTTCCAGCTGCCTTCAAGGCTGCCAATGGTCAACGGCATGCCCAAAGCATCACGGGCCTTGGTCTGGATTTCTGCGCGGTATTCGGCAATCAGTGGCGTCAGCTCACGACCCAAACTGACGTAGAGTGCCGTAAGTACCAGAACCAGCGCACATAGACCTAATCCCCAGCGGGTCAGCGCGGCAAAAAAGCGTGTCAGACGCTCCATGTCAGGTGGCCCCTTCAGTGATGGTCGAGGGGGCTGCGCCCAACCCCCTGTCATGCGGATACGCGTTCAGATACTTCAGAGCAGTACCACGTCGTATTGTTCCTGGGAGTACTGAGTTTCTACCTGAAAACGGATGGTACGCCCGATAAATCCTTCCAGCTCAGCGACGTTGCCCGACTCTTCGTCCAGCAAACGGTCAACAACACGCTGGTTGGCTAATACACGATAGCCAACGGCTTGGTACGCGCGGGCTTCACGGAGAATTTCGCGGAAGATTTCGTAGCAAATGGTTTCAGGGGTTTTCAGCTTGCCGCGCCCCTGGCAGCACACGCAGGGTTCGCAGAGCACTTGCTCAAGGCTTTCGCGGGTGCGCTTGCGGGTCATCTGCACCAGCCCCAACTCGGTGATACCGATGATGTTGGTCTTGGCGTGATCACGTTCCAGCTGTTTTTCGAGGGTGCGCAACACCTGGCGCTGGTGCTCTTCATCTTCCATGTCGATGAAGTCAATGATGATGATGCCGCCCAGGTTACGCAGGCGCAGTTGCCGGGCGATGGCCGTTGCCGCTTCAAGGTTGGTCTTGAAGATGGTTTCTTCAAGGTTGCGATGGCCCACGAACGCGCCGGTGTTGACGTCGATGGTGGTCATGGCTTCAGCCGGGTCGACTACCAGATAACCACCCGACTTGAGCGGCACCTTGCGGTCCAGCGCCTTCTGGATTTCATCTTCTACGCCATACAGGTCAAAAATCGGCCGCTCGCCAGGGTAATGCTCAAGGCGGTCGGCGATTTCCGGCATCAGTTCAGCCACAAACTGAGTGGTCTTCTGGAAGGTTTCTCGCGAGTCGATGCGAATTTTCTCGATCTTCGGGCTGACCAGGTCACGCAAGGTGCGCAACGCCAGGCCCAAGTCTTCATAGATAACGCTCGGTGCGCCCGCCGTTTTGATTTGCAGACCGATCTGGTCCCACAGACGGCGCAAGTAGCGAATGTCCATGAGGATCTCATCCGCCCCGGCGCCTTCAGCGGCCGTGCGCAAAATAAAACCACCTGCTTCCTTGATGCCTTCTTGCGCCACGCAATCACTGACCACCTGCTTGAGGCGCTCACGTTCGGCTTCGTCTTCGATCTTCAGCGAAATACCGACATGGGCCGTGCGCGGCATGTACACCAGGTAGCGCGACGGGATCGACAACTGAGTGGTCAGGCGTGCGCCTTTTGACGCAATCGGGTCTTTGGTGACTTGCACCACCAAGCTTTGACCTTCGTGCACCAGCGCGCTGATGCTCTCAACGGCCTGGCCTTCACGCAGTGAAATTTCAGATGCGTGAATAAAGGCGGCACGGTCCAGTCCGATGTCGACAAAGGCAGCCTGCATGCCGGGCAACACCCGCACCACCTTGCCCTTATAAATGTTGCCAACAATGCCGCGGCGCTGGGTACGCTCGACATGCACCTCTTGCAGAACACCGTTCTCTACCACGGCCACGCGCGATTCCATCGGCGTGATGTTGATCAGAATCTCTTCACTCATGGCTGGGTCTCGTTCAGGCGTCATAGCATTAGTGCCAAGTCATGTAAGGCGCGTTATTCAGCGCTCGATAAGGTTTGCCAACAGGGTATGCCGAATTGCCCGAGCAGTTCTGCGGTTTCGCACACAGGCAAACCCACAACCCCGGAATAACTGCCATTAAGGCCCGCCACAAAGACCGCGGCCAACCCTTGAATGGCGTAGCCACCGGCTTTGTCCTGAGGCTCTCCGCTGGCCCAATATTGGGCGGCTTCTTGCTGGCTGATGGTTCTGAAGCTGACCCGGCTGCGCACCACACGGGTTTCGCAACGCTCGGCCGCCAAAATGGCAATGGCTGTCAAGACATCATGCTCCCGGCCAGACAACGCCATGAGCATAGACAAGGCATCGGCCTCGTCGACCGGTTTGCCGAGAATCTGATCATCCAGTACTACGGCGGTGTCAGCACCCAATACACAGAATGGAGCGCTTACCGAGGCCCCGAGCAGGTGCTCGCGCCCCGCTCGGGCCTTTGCTCGCGCCAGGCGCTCGACATAGGCCGCAGGGCATTCGTCAGGGAGGGGAGTTTCGTCTATGGGGGCACTGACCACCTGGAACGGCACGCCGATTTGAGTCAGTAACTCGCGGCGGCGCGGTGAGCCAGAGGCCAGAAAAAGCGGAGTCATCAAGACATCTCCCTGTCTACGTGCACAAACCAGGAAATGGCTCGCGATCCAGTCAATTGATTTTGAAACGTCGGCGCAAACCGCGCAGCCCGTAGCTCACCCATGGCCACAACAGCGCACTGACCAGCGCTGGCAAGACCAACGCCAGCGTAGGCTGGCGATTGCCGGTCAAGGCACTAAGCCATAGTTGAGCCAGTTGAGCCAGGCCAAATATGACCAGGATCACCAGGCTTTGCTGCCACATCGGGAACGTGCGCAACCGTTGCGCCAGCGACAATACCAAAAAGGTGATGAGGGTCAGAATCAATGCATTCTGGCCCAGCAAGGTGCCGTACAGCACGTCTTCCATCAAGCCCAGGCACCAGGCGGTGACCATGCCCACCTTGTGCGGCAAGGCCAGAGCCCAGAATGCCAGCAACAGGGCCAGCCACAACGGGCGCAGGATTTCCATGAACTGCGGCAACGGCGAAACGCTGAGCAACAGGCCGATGGCAAACGTCAGCCAGACAATCCAGCCGTTTCGCGAATGAGTGCCCGCCATTATTCCCTCTCCCGAGTAGTGGCCGGCGCAGCGGCTGGCGGCTTGGCTGCGGCGGGTACAGGTTTTTTCACGGTCTTGGGATCAGTTGCAGCCGGAGCTGGCGTCACCGCTGGCGCGGCGGCAGGGGCAGCAGGTGCGGCGGCCGTTGGCGCAGGCTTGGGCACAGTGGCCGGCACAACCGGCGGTGCTTCACCCCGCTGCTCGGCCTCTTGGGCTTGAGCGGCGTCATTGGCGCGTTCTTCAGGGGTTCGGCTGTCGCTGAACACCAGCAGCAAATAGCGGCTGCGGTTCAAGGCGGCAGTCGGCACAGCCCGCACAATGGCAAATGGCTGGCCCGAGTCGTGAATGACTTCTTTGACCGTGGCCACCGGGTAACCGGCCGGGAAGCGTTGCCCCAGGCCCGAACTGACCAGCAGATCGCCTACTTTGATATCCGCCGTGTCGGCCACGTGACGCAGTTCGAGTCGCTCAGGGTTGCCCGTGCCGCTGGCAATGGCGCGCAGGCCATTGCGATTCACCTGTACCGGAATGCTGTGGGTGGTGTCGGTGAGCAACAGGACGCGCGAGGTGTTCGGCATCAACTCGACCACCTGCCCCATCAACCCGCGAGCATCAAGCACCGGCTGCCCCAGCACCACGCCATCGCGCTCACCCTTGTTGATGATAATGCGATGGGTGAACGGGTTCGGGTCCATGCCGATCAGCTCGGCCACTTCTACCTTTTCGTTCACCAGCGCCGAGGAGTTCAACAACTCGCGCAGGCGAACGTTCTGCTCGGTCAAGGCTGCCAGCTTTTGCATGCGGCCTTGCAACAGAAGGTTTTCAGTTTTGAGCTTCTCGTTTTCAGCCACCAGTTCTGTGCGACTGCCAAATTGGCTGGCAACCCCCTGAACCAGGCGTTGCGGCAAATCGGTCACCCAGTAGGTTTGCATCAGCACCAGCGACATCTGGCTGCGCACCGGCTTGAGCAAGGTGAAACGGGCATCTACCACCATCAGCGCGACCGATAGCACGACCAGCACCAATAAGCGCACGCCCAATGAGGGGCCTTTAGAAAAGAGCGGTTTAATAAGCCGCCCCTCCCGGGCAAGTGTTCAATGTATTCATACGGCGTTAAAGCGGCCTGGATGAAGATTGGCAAAAGATAAACGCCAAAAGGCAGCACTGCAAAGTGCTACCTTTTGGTGATAACCATTGGCCTGCACCGGCGATCTTATTCGCTGGAGAGCAGGTCCATTGTGTGTTTATCCATCATTTCCAGCGCACGGCCACCACCACGGGCAACACAGGTCAGCGGGTCTTCGGCAACGATCACCGGCAGACCTGTTTCCTGGGCCAGCAGCTTGTCGAGGTCACGCAGCAAGGCGCCACCACCGGTCAGTACCAGGCCACGCTCGGCGATGTCCGAAGCCAGCTCTGGCGGAGACTGTTCCAGTGCGCTTTTCACAGCCTGAACGATGGTTGCCAGCGACTCTTGCAGAGCCTCGAGCACTTCGTTGGAGTTCAGGGTGAATGCACGTGGAACGCCTTCTGCCAGGTTACGGCCGCGTACGTCGACTTCACGCACTTCACCGCCCGGGTAGGCCGTGCCGATTTCCTGCTTGATGCGCTCAGCCGTCGACTCGCCGATCAGGCTGCCGTAGTTACGACGCACATAAGTGATGATCGCTTCGTCGAAGCGGTCGCCGCCAACCCGTACGGATTCAGCGTAAACCACACCGTTCAGGGAGATCAGCGCGATTTCAGTGGTACCACCACCGATATCGACAACCATCGAACCGCGTGCTTCCTCAACCGGCAAGCCAGCACCGATGGCCGCGGCCATCGGTTCTTCGATCAGGAATACTTCACGGGCACCGGCACCCAGTGCCGATTCACGAATGGCGCGACGCTCTACCTGAGTCGATTTGCACGGTACGCAAATCAAAACCCGAGGGCTTGGCTGCAAAAAGCTGTTTTCATGCACTTTGTTGATGAAGTACTGCAGCATCTTCTCGCAGACGCTGAAGTCGGCAATCACGCCATCCTTCATCGGACGAATGGCAGCAATGTTGCCAGGTGTACGGCCGAGCATGCGCTTGGCCTCGGTGCCGACGGCAACGACACTTTTCTGGTTACCGTGTGTCCGAATAGCCACAACCGATGGCTCATTCAGGACAATACCGCGCTCACGCACGTAAATAAGGGTGTTGGCAGTGCCCAGGTCGATGGAAAGATCGCTGGAAAACATGCCACGCAGTTTCTTGAACATGGGAAAGGGACCCTAGGCAACGCGTGGGTAAAAAAGTGCGGCAAACTCTAACAACGACAGGGATTTTGGGCAAGGCGCCAATATGTTAAATTGACCGCTTTTCCGTGCACCAACCCCCACAATCGCGGCCATATGACCGTAGAAATGCGGTAGTGTTCCGACAATCTAACACACGGACACCATCCGTCCTGTTTTCCACTGGAGAATCCCATGGCGCTTGAACGCTCCGACGTGGAAAAAATCGCACATTTGGCCCGTCTGGGTCTCAATGATGCCGATCTCCCACGCACCACCGAAGCCCTTAATAGCATTCTGGGGCTGATTGATCAGATGCAGGCTGTCGACACCACCGGTATCGAGCCGCTGGCCCACCCACTGGAAGCCAGCCAGCGCCTGCGCGCTGACGTCGTGACTGAAAGCAATCATCGCGAGGCTTACCAGTCCATCGCACCAGCGGTCGAAAACGGCCTCTATCTGGTTCCGAAAGTCATCGAGTAAAGGGAAAGAGCCTGCATGCATCAATTGACTCTGGCCGAGATCGCCCGCGGACTCGCCGATAAAAAGTTTTCTTCTGAAGAGCTGACCAAGACCTTGCTGGCGCGTATCGCCCAGCTCGATCCGCAGCTCAACAGCTTCATCACCCTCACCGAAGACCTCGCCATCGAGCAGGCCAAGGCTGCTGACGCACGTCGCGCCAACGGTGAAAGCGGTGCCCTGCTGGGCGCGCCGATCGCGCACAAAGACCTGTTCTGCACCCTGGGCGTACGCACCAGCTGTGCCTCGAAGATGCTCGACAACTTCAAGGCACCGTACGACGCCACCGTGGTTGCCAAGCTCGCCGAGGCTGGCGCGGTCAGCCTGGGCAAGACCAACATGGACGAGTTCGCGATGGGCTCGGCCAACGAATCGAGCTACTACGGCGCGGTCAAAAACCCGTGGAACCTTGAGCACGTACCTGGCGGTTCATCGGGTGGTTCGGCTGCCGCCGTTGCCGCTCGTCTGTTGCCGGCAGCGACCGGCACCGACACCGGCGGCTCGATCCGCCAGCCCGCTGCGCTGACCAACCTTACCGGCCTCAAGCCGACGTACGGTCGGGTATCGCGCTGGGGCATGATCGCTTACGCCTCCAGCCTTGATCAGGGCGGCCCCTTGGCGCGCACCGCTGAAGACTGCGCGATTTTGTTACAAGGCATGGCTGGCTTCGATCCTAAAGACTCCACCAGCATCGACGAACCGGTGCCGAACTTCAGCGCCGACCTTAATACCTCGCTCAAAGGCCTGCGTATTGGCGTGCCTGCCGAGTTCTTCAGCGAAGGCCTCGACCCGCGCATTGCCGAACTGGTGCACAACAGCATCAAAGAGCTCGAAAAGCTCGGCGCAGTGATCAAGACCATCAGCCTGCCCAACATGCAGCACGCGATTCCTGCGTACTACGTGATCGCGCCCGCTGAGGCGTCTTCCAACCTGTCGCGTTTTGACGGCGTGCGTTTCGGCCACCGCTGTGAAGACCCCAAAGACCTGACCGACCTGTACAAGCGTTCGCGCGCCGAAGGCTTCGGCCCGGAAGTCCAGCGCCGGATTCTGGTCGGTGCCTACGCCCTGTCGGCCGGTTACTACGACGCTTACTACCTGCAAGCGCAAAAAATCCGTCGCCTGATCAAAAACGACTTTGTCGCAGCCTTCAACGAAGTCGACGTCATCCTCGGCCCAACCACGCCTAACCCGGCCTGGAAAATCGGCGCTAAAAACAGCGACCCGGTATCTGCCTATCTGGAAGACGTGTACACCATTACCGCCAACCTCGCGGGCCTGCCGGGTCTGTCGATGCCAGCCGGTTTTGTCGATGGCTTGCCCGTCGGCGTGCAGTTGCTTGCGCCGTACTTCCAGGAAGGCCGCTTGCTCAATGTCGCTCACCAGTATCAGTTGAACACTGACTGGCACACGCGCTCACCTGCCGGCTTCTGAGGAGAAACATATGCAATGGGAAGTTGTGATCGGGCTGGAAATTCACTCCCAGCTCGCCACCCAATCGAAGATTTTCTCCGGCAGCGCCACCACGTTTGGCGCTGAGCCAAACACCCAGGCCAGCCTGGTTGATCTGGGCATGCCGGGCGTTTTGCCGGTGCTGAACCAGGAAGCTGTGCGCATGGCCGTCATGTTCGGCATCGCGGTTGACGCCGAAATCGGCCAGCACAACGTGTTCGCACGTAAAAACTACTTCTACCCTGACCTGCCAAAGGGCTACCAGATCAGCCAGATGGAACTGCCAATTGTCGGCAAAGGCCATTTGGACATCACCCTGGAAGACGGCACCGTCAAGCGCGTTGGCATCACCCGTGCGCACCTGGAAGAAGACGCGGGCAAAAGCCTGCACGAAGACTTCAGCGGCTCGACCGGCATTGACCTCAACCGTGCAGGCACCCCGCTGCTGGAAATCGTTTCCGAGCCGGACATGCGCAGCGCCAAAGAGGCCGTTGCCTACGTCAAGGCCATGCACGCACTGGTGCGCTACCTAGGCATCTGCGACGGCAACATGGCTGAAGGTTCGCTGCGTTGCGACTGCAACGTGTCGGTACGCCCGGTCGGCCAGGCCGAGTTCGGCACCCGCTGCGAGATCAAGAACGTCAACTCGTTCCGCTTCATCGAGAAGGCGATCAACAGCGAAGTCCAGCGCCAGATTGAACTGATCGAAGACGGCGGCAAAGTCATCCAGCAAACGCGCCTGTATGACCCGAACAAAGACGAAACCCGCGCCATGCGCAGCAAAGAGGAAGCTAACGACTACCGTTACTTCCCCGACCCGGACCTGCTGCCGGTGGTGATCGAAGACTCGTTCATCGAAGACGTGCGCGCCACCCTGCCGGAACTGCCACCGCAAAAGCGCGAGCGCTTCCAGTCGCAGTTCGGCCTGTCGGCTTACGATGCCAGCGTTCTGGCCTCTAGCCGTGAACAGGCAGACTACTTCGAAAAAGTCGTGAGCATCAGCGGCGACGCCAAGCTGGCGGCCAACTGGGTGATGGTTGAGTTGGGCAGCCTGCTCAACAAGCAAGGCCTGGACATCGACCAGTCGCCGGTCAGCGCCGAGTTGCTGGGCGGCATGCTGCTGCGCATCAAGGACAACACCATCTCCGGCAAAATCGCCAAAGTGGTGTTTGAAGCGATGGCCAACGGCGAAGGCACGGCTGACGAAGTCATCGACAAGCAAGGCCTCAAGCAAGTCACCGACAGCGGCGCCATTGAAAAGGTGCTGGATGAAGTGTTGGCGGCCAACGCCGAGCAAGTCGAACAGTACCGTGCGGCTGACGAAGCCAAACGCGGCAAAATGTTTGGCTTCTTCGTCGGGCAGGCCATGAAAGCCTCCAAAGGCAAAGCCAACCCGCAACAAGTCAACGAACTGCTCAAGAGCAAGCTCGAAGGCTAAATCGCACACTCACTGCAGGAGCGAGCTTGCTCGCTCCT
Organism: Pseudomonas helleri; assembly: GCF_045830615.1. Classification (NCBI taxonomy): domain Bacteria; kingdom Pseudomonadati; phylum Pseudomonadota; class Gammaproteobacteria; order Pseudomonadales; family Pseudomonadaceae; genus Pseudomonas; species Pseudomonas helleri. The sequence continues at coordinate 4,585,724 of NZ_CP174501.1, forward strand.
GCAGATATGAGTGGGCACACAAAGGACTCCCCCCATGAAGCGGCTACTCGGCGCCTGCGCCCTGCTCGGCTTGCTCACCGGCTGCGCCAGCCACGACATAGACCCACGCGGCTATGACGAAACCGGCGTTGCCTCTTATTACGGCGCTCGGCACCACGGTAAACGCACTGCCAGCGGCGAACCCTTCGACCAAAACGCCCTCACCGCCGCCCATCGCAGCCTGGCCTTCGGCTCACGGGTCGTGGTCACCAACCTCAGCAACAACAAAACGGTAGTGGTGCGCATCAATGACCGGGGCCCGCATACCCGCGGCCGTCTGATTGATCTTTCGCGCCAGGCCGCCCAACAGTTGGGTATGCTGAGCAGCGGCACGGCCAAGGTGCGGGTTCAGGGTTTAAGTGACTAAACAATGGAGTGAATCACCATTTTGGGGTTAAGCGCGTTATCACCGTGGAACCTGCTGCAACTGCTCTGCGGTCTCGCCATGCTGATTGCTGGCGCCGAACTGCTGGTGCACTGCGCGGTGCGCATGGCCGCCAACCTGAAGGTTCGCCCCCTGCTGATCGGCTTGACCGTGGTCGCCTTCGGCAGCAGCGCTCCGCAAATGACCGTCAGCCTGCAAGCCGCACTAAACGACACACCGGACATTGCCGTCGGCAGCGTCATTGGCAGCAACATCTTCAACGTCCTCGTCACCCTCGGCCTGTCGGCACTGATTATCCCCCTGCGCGTGTCACGCCAACTGGTGCGTCTCGATATCCCCTTGATGATCATCGCCAGCGCGCTAGTATTCGGCCTGGCCCTGAGCAAACAACTGGATCGCCTTGATGGCGCCATTCTGCTGGTCGGTCTGGTGATTTACCTCGGCTTGCTGCTCCGCCAGTCACGCCACAGCGGGCACCATCATGTCAGCCACGACCGACCGCCAACGTCGTGGCCGGTCAACGTTCTGATGATGCTCATGGCCTTGATCTTGCTGGGCGCAGCCGGGCATCTGTTGCTGGACGCCGCCGTCGGTGTGGCCACCGAATTGGGGCTGTCCGAGCGCATCATCGGCCTGACCATCATTGCCGTCAGCACTTCACTGCCGGAACTCGCCACCTCACTGATTGCAGCCTTTCGCGGGCAACGCGAAATTGCCGTCGGCAATGTGATTGGCAGCAACGTCCTCAACTTGCTTGGCGTGCTCGGCCTCACCGCGCTGATCAGCCCCGAACCGCTGTCGGTATCACCCAACGCCCTGGCTTTTGACCTGCCGGTGATGCTCGGCGTCGCCGTGTTGTGCCTGCCGGTGTTCTATACCGGCTACCGCGTCACCCGCGCCGAAGGCTTGCTGTTTTTGGGGCTGTACCTGGCGTATGCGCTGCACGTGGTGTCGTTCACCACGGGCATGCCGCTGGCGGGCAGGCTCGAACACCTGATGCTGTTTTACATCTTGCCGGCGCTGCTGGTGTTTCTGCTGTTCAGTACCCTGCGCGCCTGGCGACGACAACACTGAGGAGTTTTGCGATGGACAACAAAAAGACCGGACTTGAAATGCGCCGCCAGGTGATGGGCGATGAGTTTGTCGACCGTGCACTGGGCAATGCCACCGACTTCACCCAACCACTGCAAGACTTCGTCAACGAACACGCCTGGGGCGGCGTGTGGAATCGCGAGGGTCTGTCGCTAAAAACCCGCAGTCTGATCACCCTCGCCACCCTCACCGCGCTCAAGTGCCCGCAAGAACTCAAAGGCCACGTACGCGGTGCGCTGAATAATGGCTGCACCGTCGACGAGATCCGCGAAGCACTGCTGCACTGCGCGGTGTACGCTGGCGTACCGGCGGCCATTGATGCGTTTCGGGCAGCTCAGGAAGTGATCGACGCCTATAAAGGCTAAATCCAGCCGCCCCACTGCAATACAAAGATCCCGATATTGGTCGTGATGGCCGCCATCAAGGTGGTGATCACGATAATCGACGCGGCCAGTTCGTGGTTGCCGTTTGCTGCGCGCGCCATGACGTAGCTGGCGGCTGCCGTCGGGCTGGCGAAGTACAGGAACAACGTCCCCAGCTCCGGCCCGCGAAAGCCCAGGAGCCACGCCCCCAGTGTGGCCACCAGCGGCAGGCTGATCATTTTGACCAGGCTGGCACTCAACGCCAGATTGCCGCTTTTGCGCAAGGACGCCAGCGACAAGGTGCCGCCGATACAAATCAGCGCCAGCGGCAAGGTCATGGACGCCAGGTATTCACCGGAAGCCTGCAACCAGCCCGGCAGCGTGATCTTGAACACCGCAAACGGGATCGCCGCCAGCACGCTGATAATCAGCGGGTTTTTCACCACACTTTTGCAGACGCTCCACGGGTCGGACTTGATCACCGGGCTGTACACCGCCAGCACAATCGTCGACAGGGTGTTGTACAACAGGATCACCAACCCTGCGAGCACCGCCCCCAGCGAGATGCCGTAGTCGCCATACATGCTGGCCGCCAGGGCCAGGCCGATCACCGCGTTGTTGCCGCGAAATGCGCCTTGGGTATAGATGCCGCGATCTTCACGCGGGCAACGCCAGATCGCCCAGCCCCAGGCCAGGCCAAAACACACCAGGGTCGCCAAGGTGAAATAGCCCAGCACCTTGGGCTGCATGGCGGTTCTGAGGTCGGCGTGGACAATCCCCAGAAACAACAACGCCGGCATGGTGACGTTAAACACCAGTGCCGACGCCGTGTGGATAAAGTTGTCGTTAATCCAGCCCACCCGCTTGAGCACAATGCCCATAAAGAGCATGGCAAACACCGGGGCGGTGATCGAGAGGGTCAGAAAAAAGATAGCCAGCATGCAAACACGCTCGTGTGAGGTCGTTAAAAAACTAATGCATGTGCCAGAAACTGGCTGAAGCTTCCCTGCAAGGAAGCTTCATCACTCGGGCTTACAGACCTTTAACGGCGTAAATCCCGGCAGCGTTGCGCCAGTAGCCTTTGTAATCCATGCCATAACCGAAAATATAACGGTCAATGCACGGCAGGCCGGCGTAGTCGGCTTTCAGGTTCGGGCTGGCCTTGCGGTCGTGGTCTTTGTCGATCAGCACCGCGGTATGCACCTTAAGGGCACCTGCATGTTTGCAGAAATCAACGATCGCGCTCAGGGTGTGGCCCTCATCGAGGATGTCATCGATGATCAGCACGTGACGGTCCATAAAGGACACTTCTGGCTTGGCTTTCCAGAACAGGTCGCCGCCGCTGGTTTGGTTGCGGTAGCGGGTCGCGTGCAGGTAAGACGATTCAAGCGGGAATTTGAGGTGGGTAAGCAGCTTGCCGGCGAAAATCAGGCCGCCGTTCATCACACAAAAAACCACTGGATTTAATTCAGCCATTTCATCTGTGATCTGCGCGCCAACGCGGGCAATCGCTGCCTCAACCTCGGCTTCGGTGTACAGGCAGTCAGCCTCTCGCATGACTTGACGGATATGCTCGAGATCAGCAGACATGACGCTCTCCAGGGGGTGGTTTGCCAGAAAAGCGGGCAAAGGTACGCACACGCATGGCTCAGATCAAGCATTTATGGACTAACGTGCATTAATGTTTGTAGGACATCACCCCGGATTAGATTAATCTAGGCCGCTTTTTTTGCCTGCCCAACCGGAGCCTTTACTTATGCCCATCCGTGAGATCCGCCATCCGCTGATCCGTCACAAGCTCGGCCTGATGCGCCGTGCAGACATTAGCACGAAGAACTTCCGTGAGCTCGCCCAAGAAGTCGGCGCCTTGCTGACGTACGAAGCCACCAGCGACCTGACCCTCGAAACCTATGAGATTGAAGGCTGGAGCGGCCCTGTCCAAGTTGAAAAAATTGCCGGTAAGAAAATTACCGTCGTGCCTATCCTGCGCGCCGGTATCGGCATGCTGGAAGGCGTACTGACCCTGATTCCAGGTGCCAAAGTCAGCGCTGTCGGCGTTGCCCGTAACGAAGAAACCCTGCAGGCCCATACCTATCTGGAAAAACTGGTTCCAGAAATCGACGAGCGTCTGGCGATGATCATCGACCCGATGCTGGCCACGGGTTCGTCCATGGTTGCCACCATCGACCTGCTGAAAAAAGCCGGCTGCAAAGAGATCCGCGCCATGGTGCTGGTCGCTGCCCCAGAAGGGATTGCCGCCGTTGAAAAGGCTCACCCGGACGTGACCATCTACACCGCGTCCATCGATCACCGTCTGGACGAACACGGCTACATCATTCCGGGCTTGGGCGATGCTGGCGACAAGATCTTCGGCACCAAGCAAAAGGATTAATCACATGCAGGACGAGTTCAACGACCCACTCTGGCGCCAGATCATCTCTGGCGCGCAGATGTTGTTCGTGGCTTTCGGCGCCTTGGTATTGATGCCATTGATTACTGGCCTCGACCCTAACGTAGCGCTGTTCACGGCGGGTCTCGGAACTCTGCTGTTCCAGATTGTGACCCGCCGTCAGGTACCGGTCTTTCTGGCTTCGAGTTTCGCTTTCATTACCCCGATCATTCTCGCCAAGGACCAATTCGGTCTGGCCGCGACCATGGGCGGCGTGATGGCAGCCGGTTTCGTGTACACCTTTCTCGGTTTCGCGGTAAAGCTTAAAGGCACCGGTTTTATTGATCGCCTGCTGCCACCGGTGGTGATTGGCCCGGTGATTATTTCGATCGGTCTGGCGATGGCGCCCATTGCTGCACACATGGCCATGGGCCGTGCTGAAGACGGCACTGAGCTGATCCATTACCAAACAGCCATGATGATCTCGATGCCAGCGCTGCTGACCACCTTGATCGTGGCCGTGTTCGGCAAAGGCATCTTCCGCCTGGTGCCGATCATTGCCGGTGTGCTGGTGGGTTTTGCGATGGCGTTTTACTTTGGCGTGGTCGACACAGCCAAAATCGCCGCTGCGCCCTGGTTTGCCCTGCCGCACTTCACGGCCCCCGAGTTCAACTGGCAGGCGATTCTGTTTATCGTCCCCGTGGCCCTGGCCCCGGCCATTGAACACATTGGCGGCGTGATTGCCGTGGGCAGCGTGACCGGTCGCGACTACCTGAAAAAGCCGGGCCTGCACCGCACCCTGTTCGGTGACGGTCTTGCGACCACCGCCGCAGGTTTGCTGGGTGGCCCACCGAACACCACCTACGCCGAAGTAACGGGCGCGGTGATGCTGACCAAGAACTACAACCCGAAAATCATGACCTGGGCGGCGATCTTCGCCATCAGCCTGGCCTTTATCGGCAAGTTCGGCGCATTGCTGCAAAGCATTCCGATACCGGTGATGGGCGGGATTTTGTGCCTGTTGTTCGGTTCGATTGCTGCGGTCGGGATGAACACCCTGATTCGCCATCAGGTCGACCTGAGCGAAGCGCGCAATCTGGTGATTGTATCGGTGACCCTGGTCTTCGGGATTGGCGGCGTGCTGATCGGCACAGGGATGGGCCCTGAAGACTTCGGCCTTAAAGGCATCGCGTTGTGCGCTATCGTAGCGATTGCACTCAACCTGCTTTTGCCGGGCAATGACAGCTGGAAGAACAAGAAAGGTGATGAGCCGATTATTTAAATCGGCCTGATCTCTGTAGGAGCGAGCTTGCCTCGCGATCTTTTGATCGTTTAAAAGATCGCGAGGCAAGCTCGCTCCTACAGTCTTTGCAGCTTTTATAGCGCCAACGGCGCCCTTTCACAGATAGTATTCAACGCCGCCGCCCACTCCGGGTTGTCATTGAGACACGGCACCAGCACCAACTCCTCGCCCCCCGCCTCAATAAACTGCTCGCGTCCGCGATCACCAATCTCTTCCAGGGTCTCGATGCAATCGGCGACAAACGCCGGGCACATCACCAGAATTTTCTTCACGCCGTCTTTGGCTAACGCATCCAGACGCGCTTCGGTGTAGGGTTCGATCCACTTGGCCCGGCCTAACCGCGACTGAAAGGCCACCGACCACTTGCCCTCAGGCAAGCCCATGCGCTCGGCAAACGATTGTGCGGTGCGCAAGCATTGCGCCCGGTAGCAGGTCGCCAGCACTTGAGTCGATGCATTCTGGCAGCAATCGGCATTTTTGAAGCAGTGATTGCCGGTCGGGTCCAGCTTGTGCAAATGCCGCTCAGGCAAGCCGTGAAAGCTCAGCAACAAGTGATCGTAGTCTTGTTCCAGATGCGGCCGGGCGCTGGCCACCAAGGCGTCAAGGTATTCAGCCTGATCGTAAAACGGCTGCACGATCGAGAACTGCATCGACAGCTTTTTGGCCTTGACCACTCGCTTGGCTTCTTCAATCACCGTGGTCACGGTGCTGTCCGCGAACTGTGGATACAGAGGCGCCAGCGTCACCTGCTTGATGCCTTGCGCAGCCAGACGCGTGAGCACGGTTTCAATTGACGGCTCGCCATAGCGCATGGCCAGCTCGACCGGGCCTTTGCTCCATTCGCGGGTCATGGCTTGCTGCAAACGGCGGCTCAACACCACCAGCGGTGAGCCCTCGTCCCACCAGATCGAGGCATAGGCATGCGCCGACTGTTCGGGCCGCTTGATCAAAATCAAGGACACCAACAGTCGACGCACAGGCCACGGCAAGTCGATGACGTAAGGGTCCATCAAAAACTGGTTCAAGTAGCTGCGTACATCCGCTACCGAAGTAGACGCCGGCGAACCCAGGTTAACCAGCAACAGCGCGTGGTCGGTCATGCAACATCCTATTTCAGAGGCGGGCGGAAAGATCGTCTAGCGCCGCACGCAAATCGGTGAACTGAAAAGTGAAACCGGCAGCCAGCAAGCGGGCGGGCATTGCCCGCTGGCCACCCAACAATAACGTTGCCATCTCGCCCAATCCCACCTGCAAAACAAACGCCGGTGCTGGCATGAACGCCGGACGGTGCAACACGCTGCCCAAGGTTTTGGCGAACTCAGCGTTGCGTACCGGGTGCGGGCCGCAGGCATTATAAGGACCCGAGGCGGTATTCTCATGCACAAGAAAATCAATCAGGGCAATTTGGTCTTTGATGTGAATCCACGACATCCACTGCCGACCGTTGCCCACCGGGCCGCCCAAGCCCATCTTGAACGGCAGCAACAGGCGCGACAAAAAGCCGCCTTCAGCCGCCAACACCAACCCCGTGCGCACCAGCACCACACGAATGCCCAAGGCTTGGGCACGCTGAGCAGTTTCTTCCCAGGCAATGCACAAGTGGGACGCGAAATCGTCGTTGACCGGCGGCGACTCTTCGGTCAGTTCACGCTCACCGCCGTCGCCATACCAGCCAACGGCCGACCCGGAGATCAGCACCGAAGGTTTGTGTTCGAGGCTTTCGAGCCAGACTAAAAGCGTTTCGGTGAGCGTGACCCGGCTGCTCCACAACTGCGCCTTGCGCTTGCGTGTCCAGCGGCCGCCGGCAATCGGCGCCCCGGCCAGATTGACCACGACGTCTACTGGCTCGTGGCTTAACTCAACAAGGTGCTCGATGCCCCGAACGCCCGCCCCGCACAGTGCTTGCACGCGTTCAGGCTGGCGGCTCCACACACTCAGGCGATGACCTTGCGCCAGCCAGTGACGACACAGTTGGCGGCCTATCAAGCCTGTACCGCCGGTCAGCAATATGTGCATGGGGTGAACCTCCCGAGGAGTTTTATGCAGAGCACTGGTCTATTTTTAAAAGAAGGCTCATGAATGGGCCATTGGCCTTATAAAGAATAGGTCAGTCTGACTCGGCAGGCGCACTAAAACCTATACCAAAAAATAAATTTGTACAGGTATTATAGAAAACGAAGTCTGTGCAAACAGGGGAACGAGACCAATATGACTGTACCCATTGCGATCATCGGAGCCGGCATTGCCGGACTCTCAGCCGCCAACGCGCTGCACAAGGCCGGTTACGCGGTTCATCTTTTTGATAAAAGTCGAGGCAGCGGCGGGCGCATGTCGAGCAAGCGCAGCGATGCCGGCTCGCTGGATCTGGGTGCACAGTATTTCACTGCCCGTGACCGTCGATTTGTCGATGAAGTCCAGCAGTGGCAAGCCCATGGCTGGGCCGCAGAATGGTCGCCGCATTTGTACAACCACAAAAACGGCCAACTGACGCCCTCGCCCGACGAGCAAACCCGCTGGGTCGGCGCACCGCGCATGAGCGCCATTACTCGCGGGATGCTCGGGCGCCTGACGGTGAACTTTTCGTGCCGGATTACCGATTTGATCCACGGCGAAAAACACTGGCACTTGCTCGACTCGGACGAATGCACCCATGGCCCCTTTAGCCATGTGATTGTTGCCACCCCTGCCCCGCAGGCAATCGCCCTGCTGGCCGCAGCGCCTAAACTGGCTACCACTGTGGCCGGGGTCAAAATGGACCCTACCTGGGCCGTCGCCCTGGCTTTCGAGACACCGCTCGACACCCCGATGGAGGGCTGCTTTGTACAAGACAGCCCGCTCGACTGGCTGGCCCGTAACCGCAGCAAGCCCGGCCGCGAAGACACCCCGGACACCTGGGTTTTGCACGCGACCAGCGCCTGGAGCAAACAGAACCTCGACCTGCCCAAAGAGGCCGTGATCGAACACTTGCACGGCGCCTTTGCGGAGCTGATCCACTGCACCATTCCCGCGCCGATCTTCACCCTGGCCCACCGCTGGCTCTACGCCCGGCCGTCATCTGCCCATGAGTGGGGCGCGCTGGCCGATGCGGACCTGGGACTCTATGCCTGCGGCGACTGGTGCTTGTCTGGACGGGTCGAAGGGGCCTGGCTCAGTGGCCAGGAAGCCGCCCGCCGACTGATCGAGCACTTGTCGTGAATCGCATTAATCCACGCAAACTGCTGCTGTCCAAATGGACGGCAGCCCAGCCCAAACACCGCGAAAAACACTTTCTGGTCACCCAATTGTTCTGCGACGAAGAAGGCACCGTGCTGGAAGTCGAGCTTCAGGCCGTGCTCACCCAGCGCAACCAGCGCCTGCCATGGCAACATTTGCAAGCGGCGGATGAGTGGAAGCTGGGCTGGCTGTAACTGACCAGCCCAAACCTCAAATACTTGTACAAGATATTTGACTTGTACAAGCCTGCGCTTATGATGAAACCAAGTTGTACATCACTTAAAAGATGTACAAGTATTTCTTGGAGGTTCGTCACATGGGCAGCACTGCTTCTTGCCAGCACAAACCAAAAATTGCCATCAGTGCCTGCTTGCTGGGCGCCGAGGTTCGCTTCAATGGTGGGCACAAGGAATCGCGGCTGTGCAGTCAGACCCTGAGCGAGCATTTTGAATTTGTACCGCTATGCCCCGAGGTTGCCATTGGCCTGGGCACTCCCCGCCAGGCCATACGGCTGGTCGGCGACCCGGCGCAGCCACAGGCTGTCGGCAGTGTCGATAACCAACTGAACGTTACCCGGCCGTTACACGATTACGGCGTCGAAATGGCCGCGGCGCATACCGACATTTGTGGCTACATATTTATGCAAAAGTCGCCATCGTGCGGGCTTGAGCGGGTCAAGGTGTACCAGGACGGCGGTCGCCCTGCCGAATTGAGCGGCCGTGGCATTTATGCCCAGGCGTTTTGCGCGGCGCACCCGGATTTGCCCGTGGAAGAAGACGGTCGCCTGAATGACCCGGTGCTGCGTGAAAACTTCCTGACCCGGGTGTACGCCTACAGCGACTGGCAAGCCTTGCTCAAGCAAGGCATCACGCGCCGCTCGCTCACCGAATACCACGCCCGTTACAAATATCAGCTCATGGCCAACAGCCCGGTGCAATACAAGGCGCTGGGTAACCTGCTGGGCAATCTCGGCAAGCAAGACCCGCGAGACATCGCCCCGCTCTATTTCAGCGAATTGATGAAAGCGCTGAAAAAGTGCGCCACGCGGCGCACGCACACCAACGTGCTGCAACACCTGAGCGGCTACCTCAAGCGCTCCATCAGCCCTGAAGACAAACAGGAAATGCAGCAACTGATCAGCCAGTACCTCAAGGGCATTGTGCCGCTGGTGGTGCCGCTGACCCTGCTCAAGCATCACTTCCGTCAGCACCCGGACCTATACATCTCGCGGCAGGTCTACCTGCAACCGCACCCTGAAAACCTCAGCCTGCGTAATGCTATCTGACAATGAATGATGACCTGATCATGTCCAACACACCCGACTCGGACTACAGCAAAGCCCTGGCTGAAGGCTGGATACCGATCCGCGAAGTCGCCCGCATGACCGGTGTCAACGCCGTCACGCTGCGTGCCTGGGAGCGCCGGTACGGCCTGATCGTGCCCTTTCGTACCGCCAAAGGGCATCGCCTGTTCTCTACCGACCATGTGCTGCGTATTCGGCGCATTCTGACCTGGCTCAACCGCGGGGTTTCGGTCAGCCAGATCAAACCGCTGCTCGACTCGGCCCCCTCTTACCATGAGCCTGCCGACAATGATTGGCAGGCATGGCGCCAAGCGTTGACCCTGGCGATCCGCGAACTGGCGGAACGCCGCCTTGATGACAACTTCAACCAGGTCATGTCGTTGTACCCGGCCCAGCCATTGTGCGAACACCTGTTAATGCCGCTGATCAGCGAGCTGGAACAACACTGGCACGGCCAATTCGGCGCGCAACTGGAACGCGTATTTTTTGAGTCCTGGCTGCGCAGCAAATTGGGCGCGCGGATTTACCACAACAACCGCTCCCTCAGCGGCCCGCCAGTGCTGCTGATCAACCAGTCAGACAGGCCATTCGAGCCCCATCTGTGGCTTACCGCCCTGATGGTCAGCAGCAGCCATTGCCCGGTTGAAGTGTTCGACGCCCAGGTGCCCGGCAGTGAGCTGGCGGTGGCTGTCGAGCGGCTCAACGCGCGCGCGGTGGTGCTGTATTCGAGCAAACCGTTGAACCTGCAACAACTGCCAAAACTGTTAAGCGCGATCACTTGCCCGGTGTTGATTGCCGGGCCCTCGGTGTCCATCCACAACGACGAATTAGCGGTATCCAGCGCTGAAAGCGCGGGTTTGTCTTTGGCAAAGGACCCCATTGAAGCCCATCAACGCCTGAGCCAACTTCGCCTCTTTTAGTGTTTTCAAGGAACAGACATGCAACTTTTGTGGTTACGCAGCGATTTGCGCCAACATGACAACACCGCCCTGAGCGCCAGTGCCGAGCGCGGTCCGACCGTGGCTGTGTACCTGATCAGCCCTGAGCAATGGCTGGCGCACGACGATGCTCCCTGCAAAGTCGATTTCTGGCTGCGCAACCTGCGCACCTTGAGCGACAGCCTGCAACGGTTGAACATCCCGCTGCTTATCCGCACCGCCGACACCTGGAATCAGGCGCCTGCTGTGCTGCTTGAGTTGTGCCAGCAATTGGGCATTGATGACGTGCACGTCAACGAGGAATACGGCATCCACGAAACCCGTCGCGACCAGGCTGTTGCCGACGCACTTAAGGCCCAAGGCATCGGCTTTCACAGCTATCTGGACCAGCTACTGTTTGCGCCCGGCAGCCTACTGACGCAGTCCGGTTCGTATTTTAAGGTGTTCACCCAGTTCCGTCGGCTCTGCTACAACCGCCTGCACATGGCCCTGCCGAAAACCGTCGCGGCGCCCAAAGCGCAAGCGGCCCTGCTGATCAAACGCGATAGCGTGCCGCAGGCCATCTCCGGCTTTGAAACACCGCCCCAGGCTCTGCGTGATCTCTGGCCCGCCGGTGAAGACGAAGCCCATGAGCGTTTGGCGCGCTTTACCAGTGAACAAATTCACTATTACCAGGACGAGCGCGATTTACCCGCCAAGCCGGGCACCAGCCAGCTATCCACTTATTTGGCCGCAGGCGTTCTTTCGCCTCGCCAGTGCTTGCATGCGGCGCTGGGCAGCAACAACGGCGAGTTCGAAAGCGGTAGCCCTGGCGTCTTCACCTGGATCAACGAACTGCTCTGGCGCGAGTTCTACAAACATGTGCTGGTGGGCTTCCCGCGTGTCTCACGGCACCGCGCCTTCAAGCCAGAAACCGAATATTTGCCTTGGCGTAACGCCCCGGCCGAACTGGCCGCCTGGCAAGAAGGCCGTACCGGCGTGCCGATTGTCGACGCGGCGATCCGCCAACTGCTGGCCACCGGCTGGATGCACAACCGCCTGCGCATGGTGGTGGCGATGTTCCTGACCAAAAACCTGTTGATCGACTGGCGCGAAGGCGAGCGTTTTTTCATGCGTCATTTGATTGATGGCGACCTCGCGGCCAACAACGGCGGCTGGCAGTGGAGCGCGTCAACCGGTACAGACTCCGTTCCATATTTCAGAATTTTCAACCCGTTAAGCCAGTCCGAGCGCTTCGATTCTGAAGGGCAATTCATCAAGCACTGGTTGCCCGAGCTCGCTGCACTGAATAAAAAAGAAGTGCACAACCCGGCCTCTGCTGGCGGCCTGTTTGGTGTAGCCAATTACCCTGCGCCCATTGTCGATCTGAAGAAAAGCCGAGAACGCGCCCTCAGCGCCTTCAAAAGCCTGCCTTCACGACAACTTCTCGAGGTGGAACATGATTGAAGGTCGTCGCATCTGGTTAACCGGCGCCAGCAGCGGTATTGGCGCGCACATGGCAAAAGAGCTGCTGCAACGTGGCGCCCGCCTTGCCTTGACCGCCCGTACCCTGGGCCCGCTGGTGGCGTTGTCTGAACGCTTCCCTGGCCAGGTGTTGCTGGTACCCGGCGACCTGACCGACCATCTGCAAGTGCGTGAAATCGGCATGACCATCGCGCAAAGCTGGGGCGCCCTGGACACGGTCATCCTGAGCGCCGGGACCTGTGAATATGTCGATGTCAGTCAATTTGATGCGCGGGTGATCGAGCGCTCGGTGTGCACCAACTTGCTGGCCAGCAGTTATTGCATTGAAAGCGCGCTGCCCTTGCTGCGCGCCGGACGCACACCGCATCTGGTGGGCGTAGTCAGTGCGGTCACGGCCTCGCCGCAGCGCCGGGCACAAGCTTTTGGTGCGGCAAAGTCGGGGCTGCGTTACTTGCTCGAATCACTGCGGGTTGATCTGGCCGACGAAGGCATTGATGTGACCTTGGTCAGCCCAGGCTTTGTCGATACGTCGCGGGCAGAAAACCCTGAGCTGTCGATACAGGGCCGCTGGCCTGCCTCTAAAGCTGCTGCGTACATCTGCCAGCAGTTGCAAAAACGGCCACGGGAGGTCGTGTTCCCGACCCGCTTGCTAAAACTGCTCAACCTGCTGGCCACCCTGCCAAAACGCGTGCAGGTTGCACTGGCCAAGCGCCTGTCACGCCGCCAGGGCGAGACCTCGCTCTAAGCCAGTAGGGCTGCGGGTGATTGATCAGCGGGTTCACACCTGAGCGCAGCTGTGCCTTACACTGCGCGCCTATGACCAACATCGCCCTGACCGACATTACCGAACCCGCCGTTACCTGTTCAACGTGCGCAGCCTGTTGCTGCCAACTGGAAGTGATGCTGATCACCGACACCGGTGTGCCCGAGCGTTTTATCGACAACGATGACTGGGGCGGTGAGGTGATGCTCAGACTGGACGATGGCTGGTGTGCTGCGCTGGATCGCAACACCATGATGTGCACGATCTACGAACAGCGCCCGCTGATTTGTCGAGAATTCGAGATGGGCGACGTTGAATGCCTGAATGAACGCCAGGGGATTTCCACGGCGTACGTGTAGGAGCGAGCGTCTTTTTAAGATCAAAAGATCGCGAGGCGAGCTCGCTCCTACAGGGGTGGTTACAGCGGGAGGGTGTAGTGCAGCGAGTAGCTTTCTACGCCGTCATTGGTGCTGGACAACCCGGCATTGGAGTAGTGCATCGCGCGAATGCCGACTTCATGCCCACCGGCAAAGCGCAGGCCAAAGCCCAAGCGGTCTTCAAACTGGAACGCCGTGCCCAATTTGTTGCTCTCAACCTCGGTGTGGCCAAACACCGCCACGCCGATACCGGCCTCCAGGTAAGGCTTGACCGTTTCGCCAGCAAATTCGTACACAAAGACAGGTGAGAACGACAGGCTGTTGTTCGCCGAAGACTTGTCGCCTTCCCAGTAGGTGTAAGCGCCGCTCCAGTAACCGGTCAAACGACCGACGTCACTTTGCAGCCAGCTTTTGTCCCAATTTGAATTCAAGCCCAGACGATAGGTCATCGTGGACTCACTGGTGTGCCCCACACCGAATTCAATGCCGGCCGCTTGTGCCGTATAGCTATACCCCAGAGCGGCCGTTGCCAGCGCCACCAAGCCAATCAAACGTTTCATATGAAAATCCTATTTTCGTATGCCGATCTTAATTTTTATGTACCTCATCAAACCGATGAGTATGAATCTCCAGCCCCTGAGAAAGTTCAACGACTCAAATGCTCTTCATGTTTTCTTACAGATCGAAGCTTCGCACAAGACCAGATTTATTCCACAACACATGAAGGATATTTCTTAGGGACTCGGGGGACGCGCTGGTCCATAGCTGCGTTTCCCGCGCAGGACCGCTCGCCAACAGGCCGCGCTCGTCCAATAAGCGTTGCAGTTGGCGGGCCACGGCGGCGCCGGTGTCGATCAAGACGATCGACGGTGGGAGCATTTGGCTGAGCAAAGGCTTGAGGAAGGGGTAATGCGTGCAGCCCAGAATAATGGTGTCGCAGCCGGCGACCAGCAGCGGCTCGACATAGCCGCGCAGCATCGTGCGCAAGGCCTCGCTGCTCAGATCGCCGGTTTCGATCAATTCCACCAGGCCGGGGCACGGCTGGGTGATGACCTTTACGGTGCTGGCGAAACGGTCGAGCAAGGCGGCGAACTTGGCACTCTGCAAGGTGCCGGTGGTGGCGAGCACGCCGACCACGCCACTGCGGGTGGCGGCGGCAGCGGGTTTTACCGCGGGTTCCATGCCGACCATGGGCCAGTCGGGGTAGCGCTGACGCAAATCTGCCACAGCCGCCACGGTCGCTGTGTTGCACGCCAGCACCAAGGCCTTGGCCCCTTCACGCTGGAAAAACTCAGCCATGATCGCGCAGCGTTCACGAATGAACTCGGGGCTTTTTTCGCCGTAGGGAATATGCCCGCAGTCGCCGACATAGAGCAGCGATTCGTTGGGCAACAATTGGTTGATCTCACGCAACACCGACAAACCGCCGACGCCGGAATCGAACACACCAATCGGCGCTTCACTCATGGCCAGCCCCACACACGCTACAAGCCGGGTCGCGCTTGACCCGCAACTCGCGAAAACGCGTGGTCACGGCGTCAATCAATAACAGTCGCCCCACCAGTGGCTCGCCAAAACCGGCCAGCAGCTTGAGTGCCTCCAGCGCTTGCAGGCTGCCGACCAGCCCCACCAGCGGGCCGATGACACCGGCTTCGCTGCAGGTCAGCTCTTCGTCGCTGCCGTGCCCATATAAACAGTGGTAACACGGACTCGCGGGCTGGCGCGGGTCAAAAACCGATAACTGCCCCTCAAGGCGAATCGCCGCACCGCTAACCAGTGGCTTGTGCGCCGCGACACAGGCGCGGTTGACGGCCTCGCGGGTGCCAAAGTTGTCACAGCAATCGAGCACCACGTCTACCGCGGACACGGCCTCGGCCAGCGAGTCGGCATCTAGCGCCGAGCGATGGGCAACCAGTTTGATGTGCGGGTTCAGCAGACGAAGACGGCGCATGGC
Organism: Pseudomonas helleri; assembly: GCF_045830615.1. Taxonomy (NCBI): domain Bacteria; kingdom Pseudomonadati; phylum Pseudomonadota; class Gammaproteobacteria; order Pseudomonadales; family Pseudomonadaceae; genus Pseudomonas; species Pseudomonas helleri. The sequence continues at coordinate 4,601,306 of NZ_CP174501.1, forward strand.
CGAGTCGACCTTGCTTTCGCCGACATTGGCGCTGTCGTGGATGATCTGGCGTTGCAGGTTGGTCACGTCGACGCTGTCGAAATCAGCCACGTGCAACTCACCCACCCCCGCTGCCGCCAGGTACAGCGCCACCGGCGAACCCAGCCCGCCCAGACCGACAATCAGCGCACGGCTGTTTTTCAGCTTGAGCTGGCCGTCGATGTCGACCTGTTGCAACAGGATCTGTCGGCTATAGCGCAACAGCTCCTCATCGGTCAGCACGGCAGGCGGCCCAGGGTAATGCGTTCGTGGGCGCCCAGGTCTTTGCGGCTTTCTACCTGTTCAAAGCCCGCGCCTTGCAGCAGCTCACGAACCGCAGCCGCCTGGTCGTAGCCGTGCTCAAGCATCAACCAGCCACCGGCATTTAAATGCAGCGGGGCTTGGGCAATGATGTGGCGAATGTCATCCAGACCGTCAGCACCGGCCACCAGCGCACTTTCAGGCTCGAAGCGTACGTCGCCTTCGGCCAGGTGCGAGTCACCTGCGGCGATGTAGGGCGGGTTGCTGATGATCAGGTCAAAGCACTGGTCGGCCAGAGCGCTGAACCAGTGGCTTTGCAGCACGCTGACGTTGGCCAGTTGCAAACGCTGGCGGTTGCGTTCGGCCAGCGCCACAGCTTCAGGCACGCGGTCGACCGCGGTCACCTGCCAGGCGCCACGCTCACTGGCCAGCGCGAGGGCAATCGCCCCGCTGCCGGTGCCCAGGTCCAGCACTTTGGCCGGGGTCTGGGGCAGCAACGCCAATGCCGTTTCAACCAGCAGCTCGGTGTCCGGGCGCGGGATCAAGGTGTGCGGCGCGACTTCCAGGTCGAGCTTCCAAAACCCTTGCTGGCCCAAAATATAGGCAACCGGTTCACCTTGGCGACGGCGCTGCAAGAAGTCTGAAAAGGTCGACGCGGCTTCGCTGCTGACGATTTTTTCTGGCCACGTGTGCAGGTAACTGCGCGGTTTGCCCAGCGCGGCCGCCAGCAACAGCTCCGCATCAAGACGGGCGGTGGGCGAGTCGGGCAATTCAGCGGCACGTAACAAACTGGCAATAATGGTCATTTATTCACCCAGGGCTGTCAGTTGGTCAGCCTGATATTCCGCTAACAATGGCTCAATAACGGCATCAACACCGCCGGCCAATACTTCATCCAGTGAATACAAGGTCAAGTTGACGCGATGGTCTGTGACACGGCCTTGCGCGAAGTTGTAGGTGCGAATGCGCTCGGAACGGTCGCCCGAGCCCACCAGCAATTTACGCTCGCTGGCGATCGCGTTGGCCGCGGCGCTGGTTTGCTGGTCATTCAATTTAGCTGAAAGCCAGGACATCGCCCGTGCCCGGTTTTTATGCTGGGAACGCTCTTCCTGACACTCGACCACGATGCCGGTCGGCAAGTGCGTGATACGAATGGCCGAGTCGGTTTTGTTAACGTGCTGACCACCCGCCCCCGAGGAACGGTAGGTGTCGACGCGCAAATCGGCCGGGTTGATCTCGATCGCTTCTTGCTCGTCAGGCTCAGGCAAAACGGCAACGGTACAGGCCGACGTATGGATACGACCCTGGGATTCGGTGGCCGGCACACGCTGTACGCGGTGGGCGCCGGACTCGAACTTCAGCTTGCCGTACACATTGTCGCCTTCGACCCGGGCGATGACTTCTTTATAGCCACCATGTTCGCCGATGCTTTCCGACAAAATCTCGACCCGCCAGCCACGACGCTCGGCGTAACGCGAGTACATGCGAAACAGGTCGCCAGCAAAAATAGCCGCTTCATCACCGCCGGTGCCCGCTCGAATTTCGAGGAAGACGTTACGCCCGTCGTTCGGGTCTTTGGGCAAGAGCATGCGTTGCAGGTCTTTTTCCAGCCCGATGAGCTGTTCTTTGGCTTCGCGGACTTCTTCAACCGCCATTTCGCGCATGTCAGGGTCGTTGTCCTTGAGCAGCGCCTGGGCACCTTCGAGGTCTTCCTGCACCTTGAGCCACTTAACGTAGGCGGCAACAATGGGCTCAACCTCCGCGTACTCCTTGGAGTAGGCGCGGAACTTGGTTTGATCAGAAATGACCTCGCCATCGCCAAGCAAGGCGGTCAATTCTTCAAATCGATCCCGGAGGATGTCCAGCTTATTAAGCAGTGACGCTTTCATTACAGTTTTTTATCCGCAGAGCTATCCGATGAGCCCTCACCGAGGGCAAAAAGTTCTTGGGCCATGGCCAGCGCATCGAGGCGGCCTTCGGCGGAAAGCTTTTTAAGCTGCACGCTGGGGGCGTGAAGCAGTTTATTGGTTAAACCACGCGCCAGTTGCACCAGCACGTCTTGCGGATTGCTGCCATTGGCCATCATCCGCAGAGCTTTTTGCAATTCTTCATCGCGCAGGCGCTCGCCTTGCTGGCGATAGGCTTTAAGCACATCAACCGCCGCCAGCTCACGCAAACGCACCATGAAATCTTCGGCGCCGATGCTCACCAGCTCTTCAGCGGCCTGGGCCGCGCCCTGACGGCTCTTGAGGTTTTCTGCGACCACTTCGTGCAAGTCGTCGACGGTGTAGAGGTAAACGTCGTCCAACTCGCCGACTTCTGGCTCGATATCCCGTGGAACGGCAATGTCGACCATGAAAATAGGCTTGTGCTTGCGCAGCTTCAAGGCACTTTCAACTGCGCCCTTGCCCAGTATCGGCAATTGGCTGGCGGTCGAGCTGATCACGATGTCGCTGTGCACCAGCTCTTGTGGAATGTCCGACAACAACACGGCATGGGCGCCGAACTGCTCGGCCAGGGTACTGGCCCGCTCCAAGGTACGGTTAGCCACCACGATGCGTTTAACCCCCAGATCATGCAGGTGCCGTGCGACCAGGGTGATGGTCTCGCCCGCCCCGATCAGTAGTGCCTGACTGCGCTGCAAGTCGCTGAAAATCTGCTTGGCCAGGCTCACCGCAGCAAAGGCCACCGACACCGGGTTTTCACCAATCGCCGTGTCGGTGCGCACTTGCTTGGCCGAGTTGAACGTGGCCTGGAACAGACGCCCCAATAGCGGCCCGACAGTACCCGCCTCACGCGCCACGGCGTAGGCAGATTTCATCTGGCCGAGAATTTGCGGCTCACCCAACACCAGCGAATCGAGCCCCGAAGCCACACGCATCATGTGACGAACGGCCGCATCATCCTCATGGATGTAGGCACACGCCCGCAGCTCTTCGTAGTTCAAATCGTGATATTCGGCCAGCCATTTCAGCACGGCTTCAGCACCGAGCTGGTCTTGTTCGAGATAAAGCTCACTGCGATTGCAGGTCGAGAGGATCGCAGCTTCGCGACTGTCGGTGAGGCGGCAGAGTTGCTGCAAGGCTTCAACCAACTGCTCTGGAGTAAATGCCACGCGCTCGCGGACGTCTACTGAAGCAGTCTTGTGGTTAATACCGAGTGCGAGGAAGGCCATTCAATATCGCTGATGGTGACGAGAAGCCGACAATTGTCCTACTTCGTCTGATTCAGAACAACCATTGCTGACTATTGTCTCTATAGTTAACGTCTGTTGAACTCATCTTCCCTCGCATCATCAGAGCCTTATATCGCTTCTATCGATAGTCGCACCTGTTATGGTTTGCACCATCGCATGTGTCATGATGCCCAGACCGCAGGTAAGTCGCCTTTCTCTTATATGAATAGATCCTCCGCGTTGCTCCTTGCTCTCGTCGTTCTCAGTGGCTGCCAGTCTCTGGCCCCCACGTCCCCGGATGCTTCGTCCGCGGCAGAAGACGTTACCACCGTCCCGGAAAAGCCCACGGTTTATGGCTCGTTCAGCGAAGACACGCTGTACAGCCTGCTGAGCGCGGAGTTGGCCGGCCAACGCAATCGCCTGGATATCGCCCTCGATAACTACGTGACGCAGGCGATCAACACCCAGGATCCGGGCGTCGCCGAGCGCGCGTTTCGTATCGCTGAATACCTGGGCGCCGATCAGGCTGCCCTCGACACGGTGCTGATCTGGGCCAGAAATGCACCGGACGACCTGGACGCGCAACGCGCGGCGGCCATTCAACTGGCGCGCAGCGGTCGCTACGACGATTCCATGGCCTACATGGAAAAAGTCTTGCAGGCCAAAGGCGACACGCACTTCGACTTTTTAGCCTTGTCGGCCCTCGAAACAGACCCCGAGACCCGGGCCGGGCTGCAAAAAAACTTTGATCGCCTGTTGGTCAGACACCCGGACAACGATCAACTGATCTTCGGCAAAGCCTTGTTGATGCAACAGGACGATGACGCGGCCGGCGCCTTGAAACTGCTGGAGCAACATCCGCCGCAAGACGGTGAAATCGCCCCGATTCTGCTGCGCGCCCGCCTGCTGCAAAGCCTTAACCGTGGCGACGAAGCCTTGCCGCTGCTGCAAAAAACCATGCGTGACAACCCGGACGACAAACGCCTGGGCCTGACTTATGCACGTACGCTGGTCGAGCAAAACCGCATCGATCAGGCAAAAGTGCAATTCGCCAGCCTGGTTCAGCAGTACCCGGAAGACGATGAGCTACGTTTCTCCTTGGCGCTGGTGTGCCTTGAGCTTAAGTCCTGGGACGAAGCCGAAGGCTATCTGCAAGAACTGATCGACCGCGACAGCCATGTCGACTCGGCACATTTGAACCTGGGCCGCATTGCGGAAGAACGTAATGACCCGCAAGGCGCATTGATTCAATACGCGTTGGTAGAGCCAGGTAATGATTATTTGCCTGCACAATTGCGCCAGGCAGACATCCTGATTAACCACGGCCGCGGCGCTGAAGCCTCGCAAAAACTGGCGGCTGCCCGCGACGCCCAGCCGGACTACGCGATTCAGCTGTACCTGATCGAAGCCGAAACCCTGTCGGCGAACAATCAGACCGATCGCGCCTGGGCCGTCTTGCAACAAGCGGTCAAGCAATACCCCGACGACCTGAACCTGCTGTACTCACGCGCCATGCTGGCCGAAAAACGTAACGACCTCCCGCAAATGGAGGCCGATTTGCGCGCCATTATCCAGCGTGAACCTGACAACGCCATGGCCTTGAACGCGCTGGGTTACACCCTTGCGGACCGCACCACCCGCTACGCCGAAGCCAAAACATACATCCAGCAAGCCTACGATTTGAACCCGGAAGACCCGGCCGTGCTCGACAGCCTGGGCTGGGTGAACTTCCGCCTGGGTAATTTGCCTGAAGCAGAACGTTTGCTGCGCCAGGCGCTGGAGCGCTTCCCCGACCAAGAAGTGGCCGCGCATTTAGGCGAAGTGTTGTGGGTGAGCGGCCAGCAGCGTGAAGCCAAAAAACTCTGGGGGCAGTTCCTCAAGGACAACCCAGACAGCCCTATTCTGCGCAAAACCGTCTTGCGCCTGACCGGATCCGAGACTCCTTAAATCATGTTTTTTCGTCATGTACGCCATCTCATCGCCTTTGGCCTGATCGCCCTGCTCGCCGGTTGCGCGGGCTTCGGCGCTCGCGAATCGGTCGAAGGTCACGGCAGCCCTGCCCTGTGGTCGCAGCATAAACAGCAACTGAGCGCACTCGACGGCTGGCAAATCAACGGCAAGGTCGGCATTCGTGCCCCTAAAGATTCGGGCAGCGCGACCTTATTTTGGCTGCAACGCCAGGACTACTACGACATTCGCCTGTCGGGCCCGCTGGGCCGAGGCGCCGCCCGCCTGACTGGCCGCCCGGGCAATGTCAGCCTTGAGGTCGCCAACCAGGGCCGCTATGAAGCCTCCACCCCGGAACAATTGCTCGGCGAGCAGTTGGGCTGGAGCTTGCCGGTGTCGCATTTGGTCTGGTGGGTTCGCGGGCTGCCCGCGCCCGACAGCAAAAGCCGCGTGACCCTGAACGCCGACAGCCGCCTTGCCAGCCTGGAACAGGACGGCTGGCAGATCGAATACCTGAGCTACATCGAACAAAACGGTTTTTGGTTGCCGGAGCGGGTCAAACTGCACGGCACGGATCTGGACGTCACGCTGGTCGTGAAAGATTGGCAACCGCGTCAGTTGGGACAATAAGATGCAAAAAGAGGCACTGGTTTTGCCCTCCCCGGCGAAACTGAACTTGATGCTGCACATTTTGGGTCGTCGCGCAGACGGCTATCACGAACTGCAAACCCTGTTTCAATTCCTCGATTACGGCGATGAAATGACCTTCGCCGTACGCGACGACGGGGTGATTTGCCTGCACACCGAGTTTGCCGGTGTGGCGCACGACGACAACCTGATCGTCAAGGCGGCGAAAAAACTGCAACAACAGTCCAACAGCCCGCTGGGCATCGATATCTGGATCAAAAAGATATTGCCCATGGGCGGCGGCATTGGCGGCGGCAGTTCAAATGCGGCCACCACCTTGCTGGGCCTCAACCATCTCTGGCAATTGAACTGGACTGAAGACCGGTTGGCAGCACTGGGCCTGAGCCTGGGGGCCGATGTTCCGGTTTTCGTCCGTGGACACGCTGCTTTCGCAGAAGGCGTGGGCGAAATTCTTACCCCTGTCGAGCCAGAAGAACCCTGGTACGTCGTACTTGTGCCGCAAGTCTCTGTCAGCACAGCAGAAATATTTTCAGATCCTTTGTTGACACGTGACTCTTTGCCCATTAAAGTGCGCCCCGTTCCCAAGGGAAACAGCCGAAACGACTGCGAAGCAGTGGTGAAGGAGCGTTATCCAGAAGTACGTAACGCTTTGAATTTGTTAGGTAAATATACCGAAGCAAAATTAACTGGAACTGGAAGTTGTATATTTGGGGCCTTCCCAAACGAAGCAAGTGCTGATAAAGTGCTGCACCTTCTTACAGAGACCCTTACAGGGTTTGTAGCAAAAGGAAGCAACGTTTCGATGTTGCATCGAACGCTACAAGATCTGTCAAAGGAAACGGGTACACGGTACTCGTAGCAACAGATACAGGGGCGTCGCCAAGCGGTAAGGCAGCAGGTTTTGATCCTGCCATGCGTTGGTTCGAATCCAGCCGCCCCTGCCATTTCTTATACTCATCCAGGTTACCCTCAGCCTTCAGGTACTGCGCGTGTCCAAGATGATGGTCTTTACGGGGAACGCTAACCCCGATCTGGCTCGGCGTGTCGTACGTCAGCTGCATATCCCTCTCGGTGACATTTCTGTCGGCAAGTTTTCCGACGGCGAGATTACCGCTGAGATCAATGAAAATGTTCGCGGTAAAGACGTTTTCATTATTCAGCCGACTTGTGCTCCGACCAACGATAACCTGATGGAACTCGTCGTGATGGCTGATGCCTTCCGCCGTTCCTCAGCAACTCGTATTACTGCTGTTATTCCTTACTTTGGTTATGCCCGTCAGGATCGCCGTCCGCGTTCCGCACGTGTGGCTATCAGCGCAAAAGTTGTTGCTGACATGCTTACCGTAGTCGGCATCGACCGTGTTCTCACGGTTGATTTGCATGCTGACCAAATTCAGGGTTTCTTCGATATTCCTGTAGATAACATCTACGGCTCCCCAGTATTGGTGGATGACATCGAAGATCAGCGCTTTGAGAACCTCATGATTGTGTCCCCGGATATCGGCGGCGTCGTGCGTGCACGTGCTGTTGCCAAATCCTTGGGCGTGGATCTGGGGATCATCGACAAACGCCGTGAGAAAGCCAATCACTCCGAAGTGATGCATATCATTGGTGATGTCGAAGGGCGTACCTGTATTTTGGTTGACGACATGGTCGATACCGCCGGCACTCTGTGCCACGCGGCTAAAGCCTTGAAAGAGCATGGCGCTGCCAAAGTGTTCGCCTACTGCACACACCCTGTGCTGTCGGGTCGGGCAATCGAGAATATCGAGAACTCTGTGCTGGATGAGCTGGTGGTGACTAACACCATCCCGCTGTCCGCCGCCGCACAAGCCTGTTCGCGTATCCGTCAACTGGATATCGCACCGGTTGTGGCTGAAGCGGTTCGCCGCATCAGCAACGAAGAATCGATCAGCGCGATGTTCAGATAAGGGCCCTGCCCTGCTCTGACATCCGTTGACGAAAAGCGCCCCGCCCCAACAGCCTGTTGGGGCGGGGCTTTTTTGCCCATACCGTCCATAGCGCTGGTCGCAAACGCTAGGGCGGGTGTGGATATTTTGGAGATACAACATGAACGATTTTACTCTGAATGCTGAAGTGCGTTCCGACCTGGGGAAAGGTGCGAGCCGCCGCCTGCGTCGTCTCGCAAGCCTGGTTCCAGCTGTAGTTTACGGTGGCGACAAAGCCCCTGAATCCATCAGCATGCTGGCTAAAGAAGTTGCCAAACTGCTCGAAAACGAAGCTGCTTACAGCCACGTTATCGAACTGACCGTTGGCGGCGTTAAGCAAAACGTGATCATCAAAGCTCTGCAACGTCACCCGGCTAAAGGCCACGTGATGCACGCTGACTTCGTACGCGTTGTTGCTGGTCAAAAGCTGACTGCAATCGTTCCAGTTCACTTTGTTGGTGAAGCTGCTCCGGTTAAGAAAGGCGGCGAGATCTCGCACGTTATCGCGGAAATCGAAGTTTCCTGCCTGCCAAAAGACCTGCCTGAATTCATCGAAGTTGATCTGGCTAACGCCGAAATCGGCTCGATCATTCACCTGTCGGACATCACCGCTCCTAAAGGCGTTGAGTTCGTAGCTCTGGCACACGGTAACGACCTGGCTGTAGCCAACGTTCACGCTCCACGTGTTGCACCAGAAGCAGACGCTGAGTAATTCATTACTCTGTCGTTGGAGTTTTGAGAAACATCGCGAGCTAACACGCAGCGAGTAAAGCGGACAAGATCGCGAAGTTTACTCAGGTAAACCCGTTTTCTTGTCTGTTTTCGCCGCTACCGTTAGCGGCGATGTGATCCATAACTCTATAGAAGGGCCCTTGTCGTGACCGCCATAAAACTGATCGTTGGCCTGGGAAATCCAGGCACCGAATACGAACAGACCCGGCATAACGCAGGGGCCCTTTTTGTTGAGCGCCTCGCGGCGGCAAACGGGGTCAATCTCGTTGCTGATCGTAAATATTTTGGCCTGACCGGACGTTTTAGCCATCAGGGTCAGGATGTTCGTCTGTTGATTCCCACCACCTATATGAACCGAAGCGGCCAGGCCGTTGCGGCACTTGCCGGCTTCTACCGCATTGCGCCAGAAGCCATATTGGTGGCCCACGACGAACTCGATCTCCCACCGGGTGTTGCCAAGCTCAAGCTGGGCGGCGGCCATGGAGGTCATAACGGCTTGCGTGACATCATTGCGCAACTGGGAAACAACAATAATTTCTACCGTCTGCGGCTCGGCATTGGCCACCCAGGCGTCGCGAGCATGGTGTCCAACTTTGTTCTGGGTCGAGCGCCACGCGCCGAGCAGGAAAAACTGGACGCCAGCATCGATTTTGCCCTCGGCGTGCTGCCGGATATCCTCGCCGGTGAATGGAACCGCGCGATGAAAAACCTGCACAGCCAGAAGGCCTGACTCTTTTTCCGAGGGGAAACACCATGGGATTCAACTGCGGCATCGTCGGCCTGCCTAACGTCGGCAAGTCCACCCTGTTCAACGCCCTGACCAAATCCGGCATTGCAGCGGAGAACTTCCCCTTCTGCACGATCGAGCCGAACACCGGCATCGTGCCGATGCCCGACCCGCGTCTGGCAGCACTGGCCGAGATCGTTAAACCGAATCGCATCCTGCCGACCACCATGGAGTTCGTTGACATCGCGGGCCTGGTAGCCGGTGCATCCAAAGGTGAAGGCCTGGGCAACAAGTTCCTGGCCAACATCCGCGAGACTGACGCGATCGCTCACGTGGTGCGCTGCTTTGAAGACGAAAACGTGATCCACGTTTCCAACACCGTCGACCCCAAGCGTGACATCGAGATCATCGACCTTGAGCTGATTTTCGCCGACCTCGACAGCTGCGAAAAGCAACTGCAAAAAGTCGCACGTAACGCCAAAGGCGGCGACAAAGAAGCGGTTGCCCAAAAAGCCCTGCTGGAACAACTGATTGCCCACTTCACCCTGGGCAAGCCAGCACGCAGCCTGATCAAGAACATGGACGCCGATGAGAAACAAATCATCAAGGGCTTCCACCTGCTGACCACCAAGCCGGTGATGTACATCGCCAACGTGGCCGAAGACGGTTTTGAAAACAACCCGCTGCTCGACGTGGTGAAAGCCATTGCCGAAGAAGAAGGCGCGACCGTTGTTCCGGTGTGCAACAAAATCGAAGCTGAAATTGCCGAGCTTGAAGACGGCGAAGAAAAGGACATGTTCCTTGAGGCCCTGGGCCTTGAAGAGCCAGGCCTGAACCGTGTGATCCGTGCCGGTTACGAAATGCTCAACCTGCAAACCTACTTCACCGCAGGCATTCAAGAAGTACGCGCCTGGACTGTCAAAGTAGGCGCTACCGCTCCACAAGCGGCTGGCGTGATCCACACCGACTTCGAGAAAGGCTTTATCCGCGCCGAAGTCGTCGCCTACGAAGACTTCATCCAGTACAAGGGTGAAGCAGGTGCAAAAGAAGCCGGTAAATGGCGTCTGGAAGGCAAGGACTACATCGTTAAAGACGGCGACGTCCTGCACTTCCGCTTCAACGTGTAACCCCACACACGTCTAAAAAAACCGCGCCCAGGCGCGGTTTTTTTTTGGCCCGGGTTTTACCCTGACAAACACTGCGCCAGGCAAACAGTCTATGGTTAGTCCCAAGACCTAAAGGCTGACTGTGTAGGGAGTCGCAATGCTGTCCAAGGTGTTCTTCAACCGTTTCACCACTCCTCTTATTGAGCGAATCCAGTTTCGCTGGACCACGGCCTGGCGCGATGCCTTGGCTTCAGCCATCGCCGCTGCACTGGCGTGGATCCTCGCCAAGCACTTATTCGGCCACGAGCACCCGGTGTTTGCCGCCATCAGCGCGATTGTTTGCCTGGCGCCCGGCCTGCCCAGCCATGGCAAGCAAGCGGTTGGATTGATGGTCGGCGTGGCCACCGGGATTATCATCGGGGAAGCCGCGCTGTGGTTACCGGATGGCTACCCGCTGCTGCGCATCGGCTTCGCCACGTTCTCGGCCATTGCCATCGCCGCACTGTACGGCTTGGGCGCTGTCGTACCGATTCAGGCAGGCGTGTCAGCCGTTTTGATGTTGGCGGTCGGCCCGGAGAGCGCAGGTGTTGTGCGCATGCTTGATGTGGTGGTGGGCGCCGGGGTGGGCTTGATGTTCAGCCAGATCTTGCTGACGCCCAACCCCATCGGGATCATTGATGACTCGGTCAAGGACTTGCTGGAAAAACTCGCCAAAGGCTTCGGCCAAAGCCTGACAGCCCTTGAAAAGAACGACGCTAAAAGCGCGCAGCACGCGGTGTTTATTTTCTCGGGCGCTCACGACAGCCTCATCACCCTTGAGAACGGCATTGCCAGCGCACGCAATACCGCACGCTGGACATTGCGCGGCCGGTTTGCCTCGCGGGAAGTCAAAGACATAGCCAGCCGTTACGAGCGACATGCCGTGCGCTTGTACGCCAGCGCCCTGCTGTTCTCTGAGGCCTTTGCTGACGCCATGCGCAAAGAACAGGGCTCGCCACCCACCGCGCTGCATGAACGGCTGGCCAGCGTCGCCTCAGGCTGTGCAGCGATTGCCGGCGATACGCAGCAGCCGGTGTTGGCCACCTACGACGACCAACAGGTCGAAGCTGTGTCAGCGCCGTGGCAAATCTGCCTGCAGCATTTGAGCACCGTCGAAAGCGCGTTGCAGAGTTTTAGTGCCAGCGCGCAAAGCGATGGGAAATAAGGCGCCAGGGTGACGGCTGCTTCGCAGCCGGACGTAGCCTCGCAAAGCTCGTCAACTGCTACGAGCTTTGCGTGTACCGATCAGACCTTTTTGGTGCGCGGCAAAAAGATCGCCAGCACGCCAAACAGTGGCAGGTACGAGCACAGCTTGTAGACGTATTCGATACCGTGAATGTCGGCCAGATGCCCCAGCAACGCCGCACCAATCCCGCCAAAGCCGAACATCAAGCCAAAGAAGATACCGGCGATCATGCCCACGTTGCCCGGCACCAATTCCTGGGCATACACCACAATCGCCGAGAACGCCGAGGCCAGGATAAAACCGATGACCACACTGAGGACGCTGGTCCAGAACAGATCCGCATACGGCAGCAGCAACGTGAACGGCGCGACACCCAGAATAGAGAACCAGATCACCGCCTTACGCCCGATGCGGTCGCCAATCGGGCCGCCAAAGAATGTCCCCGCTGCTACCGCCCCCAGGAACAAAAACAGGTACATCTGCGAGTTGGCGATGGAGACGTCGAATTTCTGAATCAGGAAGAAGGTGTAATAGCTGGTGAGGCTGGCCATATAGAAATACTTGGAGAACACCAGCAACCCCAACACCACCAGTGCGCTCAGCACACGACGTTTGGACAAACCATGTGTCGCCTTCTGCCCGGCCTTGAGCTTGAACAGGCTCAAGTGCGTGCGGTACCAGCGGCTGATCACATACAGCAGGCCTACCGCAAACAGCGCAAACAACCCGAACCAGGCCACGTTGCCCTGGCCATAGGGGATGATAATGGCGGCGGCCAGCAACGGCCCGAACGCCGACCCGGCGTTACCGCCCACCTGAAACGTCGACTGGGCAAACCCGTAACGCCCGCCCGACGCCAGCCGCGCTACCCGCGAGGCCTCAGGGTGAAAGGTCGACGAGCCCACCCCGACCAACGCGGCAGCCAGCAAAATCAGTGGAAAACTGCCGACCTGAGACAACATCAAAATCCCGATCAACGTACACACCATGCCGCACGGCAATAACAGCGGGTTGGGATGACGGTCTGTGTAATAACCCACCCACGGCTGCAACAGCGACGCGGTAAGTTGAAAAGTCAGGGTAATCAGACCGATCTGCGTGAAGGTCAGATCGTATTTGTCCTTGAGCAACGGATAGATCGACGGCAACACCGCCTGGATCAAGTCATTGATCAAATGCGCCAGCGCCACGGCCCCGATAATGCGCAGGACTAACGGGCTGGCTTGAGGCATTTGAAGGTCTGGCGTTGTTTTTATTGGAGTGTCGCTAATAGCCATAAGGGTTTCCAGGCAACAGATGAATGCACGTGCAAGTGCCCCAATGTGCCATTTTTTAACAAGCCAGTGCCATCCGAACCCCGAGAAACCTTAAGCGTTTGATAGCGCAGAGAAAATTTTCAGATATTTGCTTGACACACCCCCCTTACGAGGGAATAATGCGCGCCATCGGCTACATAGCTCAGTTGGTTAGAGCATAGCATTCATAATGCTGGGGTCCGGGGTTCAAGTCCCTGTGTAGCCACCAAACACCGGTTTCACCACATCGCAAGATGAAATGAAACCAACGAGAAAGCCCGCCTAGTGCGGGCTTTTTTGTGCCTGTCGATAAATAGCCTGTAGTCGCTGACGAGGAACGAAGGCTGCGATGGGTTGCGCAGCGACCCCGCTTTTGAAGGTCCTGCGGCCCTTATCGCAGCCTGCGGCAGCGACTACAGAAGGTTGCGAAAGCCCTCAAAATCAGCCATTTCGTACGACGCTTCCCTTTCAATCCGCTGAAACATCCTAGAAACTTCCGTTCGCTTGTGCCTGATCATTTCGGGGAATAGTCTCGGCCCATCGCTGCAAAACAGCGGTCGGGTTTAGTCGCCCGTGTTCCCTAGGCGCAAGGCGCCACCTCCGCGAGGCGCTTTTTCTTGGCCTGCGTTTTATGGTGGCCGTGCGCAGGGCGTCCATGTGGCGCGCCGGGTTCCTAGGTGACCGGTCGACTAACCTGCGCATGGCTGCCACCCATTCGTTTAGTCGCGACAAGTGACAGCTCCTTAAACACCCTAGGAGTTGTAACAATGAAAAAGCTGGTTCCTGATCCACCCGCCCTACCCCTGCAAACTGCTGCTCAGTGCGATGCATCGTCGTTAGACCGTGCCGCCACCGATCGCGCCCTCGATTATTACCTGCACGACCATAAGCCTCCACGGCACGTGGATCAGGCCACGTATGCCATCCCGGACAGCGTTGACTTAGAAGCGGCTTTGGCCCAAGCGTCAGACTTGTTGCGCTGCGCGGGCGCTTCGGCGAGTGAGGCGGGGAATGGCTTGAGCGGGCATTCGCGCAGTTTGGTGTTGTCCTGCATGCACCTGGTGGAGCTGGCCAAGGCGTATGTGGATAAATCGCTGGATGGTGTGACGACGCACTAAAGCAGCACGCGCCTGAGTGCAAGCAGGCGCGTCATAACAAAAGTCTGGAGCGATACCGCGCTTAGACGGGGCGAAGTGCGCTCAGGTCCAGGCGGCCGTCTTTAAGCGGCGGGCACCAGTAGTAACCACCGTTCAATGGGCGGCTGAAGCTGTAGAGGGCGTCGACGATGCCGTCTTCCATGCCGCTCATGCGCCGCAGTTGAACTTCAAACGCGTTCAAGGTGCGGCTGAACGAGACGAACATCAGCCCCGATTTGCCGTTTTCAATCCAGGGCATGGAGCGGCGCACGGTGAAGGCCTCAGGCGAGAAGCTTTCTTGTGCGGTGCGTTTGACGTGGGCCGATTCCGGCGCGTCGTCCAGTTCTTCGTTGTCGCTTTTACGGCGGCCAATCATGTTGTCCTGTTCGGCCTGCGGGCGGGCGGCAAAGCCATTGAGGTCGTGTTGCCACTGTTGCACGGCAACAAACACGCCGCCGTCCAGCCCCGGACCTGCATTGGTGACGATGGCCGCGTCTACGGCCGCTTCGTCCACCGGGTTCTCGGTGCCGTCTTCATAGCCGGTCAGGTCGCGGTCGGTGTTGTAGAGGAAGCCTTCGGTCACTTGCAGCAGGTTGAGCGCAGGCGCCAGCGCCGTTTCAATGGCCTGGCTGCGGTGCAACAGCTCACCCCGATCATCGCCCCACAACCACAGCCACAGGGCGTGTTGGGTCGACGGGTTTTCCACCACGGCATTGAGTGCGGGGAAGACGCGCAGCCCCGGCACTTTTGCGCCCAAGGCCAGTACCAGCGGTGAACCCAGGCCTGCTACCACGCTTTTGCCGTCTACCCACTGCGACAAGGTGTCGAGTGCAGCCGGCAGTGCTTCTACAGACTTGAGGGCGAAAAACATATAGCGCGCCTGCGGCGGCACGGGTTTGGCGAGGATGCCGGGCTGGTAAAGACTCATAGAAACTCCTTCAGGAAAGCCTGGAGTTTACTACTTCGAGTACTTGGTCCGTCACACGGCGAGCACTTTTCTTATGCACACTTACGCCGCCATGGGATGGCAAGCGCTTGTCAGTAAGAACGCGCAGCGCGTGGCTGCGCGCATGGGCTTTACAGGTTACTTGGCTTTATCGCCGCAGTGGCAGCCGCTTGAGGTGCTGCACGCCTGGCCCTTGGGGTGATGGTCGGCACACGCCTGGCAGCAGTAGTGCTTGCCATCGCGCTCGATGCCGTGGCTACCGACTTTGCAGTTACAACTCGGACAATCACACGTGTGTTCGTTCATTTTCAACTCCATGTTGTCAGGTCGTTATCAAGCGACAGGCGTGCCGCTTACAAGCAATGACTGTAGACGCTGGGGCAGAGTTCAAAGGTCAGCCTATCGGAAAGCCGCCGAAATTCATTTACTGTACCCACCAGCCCAGCTGTAAACCGCGAGCCTGAGGGCTCGCAGTGAGATTGGGCACCCAATAATCATAAGAAAGACGAGGTATCCCCCATGGCCGCTGAGATGACCGACAGTCGCTCTGCCCGCTTTGCCCTGCGCTGCTCAAACTTTGCCGAACGCTGGTTCCCCGATTCCTGGGTGTTTGCCGCCGTTGCGGTGATCGTCGTGGCGCTCGCCACTCTGATGATGGGCGCCAAACCCACCGATGCCGCGATGGCGTTTGGTGACGGGTTCTGGAGCCTGATCCCCTTCACCATGCAAATGGCCTTCGTGGTGATTGGTGGCTACGTGGTCGCCAGCTCGCCACCCGCGGTGAAGCTGATCGACAAACTCGCCAAGGTGCCGAAAAACGGTCGCCAGGCGGTGTGCTGGGTGGCGTTGATTTCAATGGTTGCCTCGTTGCTCAACTGGGGCTTGTCGCTGGTGTTTGGCGGGCTGCTGGTGCGCGCCCTGGCCCGGCGCACCAACTTGCGCATGGACTATCGCGCAGCCGGGGCTGCTGCCTACTTGGGGCTGGGCGCGGTGTGGGCGCTGGGCTTGTCATCGTCGGCGGCGCAGTTGCAGGCCAATCCGGCCAGCTTGCCGCCGTCGATTCTGGCGATCACCGGGGTGATCCCGTTCACGGAGACCATCTTTTTGTGGCAGTCCGGCGTGTTGCTGGCAGCGCTGGTGGTGGTGTCGTTGATCGTGGCCTACGCCACGGCGCCCGGTCCGGATTCGGCCCGCGATGCCGCTGCGTGTGGGGTTGACCCGAGTTTTAACACGCCAAAACTGCCGCCGCGTACGCGGCCTGGCGAGTGGCTGGAATACAGCCCGCTGCTGACGATCTTGCTGGTGCTGTTGGCCGCCGGCTGGTTGTATCACGAGTTTTCGACCAAACCTGCGATCAACGCCATTTCGGGCCTGAACACCTACAACTTTTTATTCCTGATGCTCGGCGCCCTGCTGCACTGGCGCCCGCGCAGCTTTCTGAATGCCGTGGCCAGCGCCGTGCCGACCACCACCGGGGTGATGATCCAGTTCCCGCTGTACGGCTCGATTGCAGCGCTGATGACCGTGGTCAAAGGCGTGGACGGGCAAACCCTGGCGCATCACATCTCGACCTTCTTCGTACAAATTGCCTCCCATGACACCTATGCAGTGCTGATGGGCGTGTACTCGGCGATCTTGGGCTTCTTTATTCCGTCGGGCGGCGGCAAATGGATTATTGAGGCGCCGTACGTGATGCAAGTCGCCAATGACCTGCAATACCACCTGGGCTGGGCTGTGCAGATCTACAACGCGGCCGAAGCCTTGCCGAACCTGATCAACCCGTTCTACATGCTGCCGCTGTTGGGCGTGCTGGGGCTGAAGGCGCGTGACTTGATCGGCTTTTCGTTTGTGCAGTTGCTGGTGCACACGCCGCTGGTGCTGTTTCTGCTGTGGGCGCTGGGCACGACGTTGGTGTATGTCGCGCCCGTGATGCCTTAGCGGTAGGCGCGAGCTTGTCTTGCGGTCTTTTGAGTGGTCAAAAGATCGCGAGGCAGCTCGCTCCTACAGAGGGGGTCAGGTCGGGGTTAGCGGGCGCAGGCGGTATTGCGGTGGCAGTTGGTCCAGACCGCTGATGGTGGTGTCGAGGCTTTTCCAGCGGCCGTCTTTAATGCCGTAGATGCAGCCGTGAACCGAGAGCTTTTGCCCGCGATGCCAGGCGTTTTGCACAATGTTGGTATGCCCGACGTTGGCTACTTGCTGGATGACGTTCAGCTCGCACAGACGGTCAACACGCTCTTCTTCAGTGGGCAGTTTTGCCAGCACTTCGCGGTTTTCGTAGTACAGGTCGCGAATCGAGCGCAACCAGCCGTCAATCAGGCCATATTGCTGGTTCTGCATCGATGCACGCACCCCGCCACAGCCGTAGTGGCCGGTGACCAGAATGTGTTTGACCTTCAATACATCCACTGCGTACTGGATCACTGACAGGCAGTTGAGGTCGGTGTGCAGCACGACGTTGGCCACGTTACGGTGCACAAACAGGTCACCGGGCAGCATGCCGACGATCTCGTTGGCGGGTACGCGGGCATCCGAACAACCAATCCACAGGTATTCCGGCGTTTGCTGGCGGGCCAACTTGGCGAAGAAATCAGGATCCTCCTGCTTGATCGCATCGGCCCAGCGCTCGTTGTTATCAATCAGATCTTGTAGTTCGTTCATGCGGGAAACCCTCGAGAGTTGATGCGCAAACTATGACTGCGGACCGCTGGTCGGGGTCACGTTAATCTGCGCTTTAATCCGCCGGTCCGTTGGGTGGAATCTTAAACCGTGGCTACAGTCCATCGTAGTAAGCAGCCACAGTATGAGGAATGATCATGTCTGATTCACGTCGCCCGTATGGAGCAGAACAACCCGCAGAAATTGATGACCTCGAAGACCGTTCGGGCTCGGTTGAGCCGTTGAACTTTGAGGATGATGATGAGGATCACGAGAGCATCAGCGATCTATTTACCGACGAAGAGCGCGCCCTGCACGTGGCCGGACAACCTGCGCGCAAGGCCGGGCTGAGCGGCGGCGCATTGCCCGATGAAGACCTGGACGCCGGGTTTGACGACGATGATCTGGAGCAGGAGATGCTTATCCGTGAAGACGGCGCCCGCGATGCCAAAGAGGCCGCAGAGGGCAACGATGACGCGGCGGATTGGGAGCTGAGCGTGGTCGATGAGGACGACATCGGCGCAGGCAGAGGGCTGGATGAAGCGGAACTGGCGGATATTGATCCGGTGGGGGGCAAACGTTAAAAGCCCCTCACCCTAACCCTCTCCCGGAGGGAGAGGGGACTGATTGGGGGATGCTGAATAACATCCGCAACCTGAACTCTTGTGCTGAACCTGAGGGTACCTCGGTAAAGCGCCCTCTCTCTCCGGGAGAGGGTTTATTCAGTCAACCAACGTACAGGCCATGACCACTGCGTCTTCACGCCCGCCCACGGCCGGGTAGTAGTCGCGGCGGCGGCCGATTTCGTTGAAGCCGTAGCGCTCGTACAGCTTGAAGGCGGCCGTGTTGCTGTCACGCAGTTCGAGGAAGCATTCGCGGGCTTCATGCTGGTAGGCAATAGACATCAGGTGCTCAAGCAATTTGAGCCCCAGGCCACGACCCTGGTTTTCTGGCTTGACGGTGATGTTGAGCAGGTGCGCTTCATCCAGAATGATTTGCACCACGCCGTGACCCACTTGTTGCTCGCCTTCGAACATCAACCAGATGTGGTATTTGCCCAAACCGTCGAGAAAGATCCCACGGGTCCACGGGTGGGTGAACGCCGCGTATTCAACTTTTAAAACCGCATCAAGGTCCGCTTCGGTCATCGGGCGGAAGGTTACAGCGTCACTCATCGTTTTGTTTCCAGCGCGACATCAGCCTGCGCATGGCTTGCCACACATCCGCTTTGCGGTGTGGCTCTTCCATTAAGAGTTCCAGGCCCGGCAGCGCCCATGCGCTACCCAGCCCTTCGATTTCAAGTTCGGTATTAAAGGCTTCAGCGTTCGCTTCGCTGGCAAAACGCACAGCCGGCAGGCCGATCAGCCACAAGCAAGCGCATTCGGCTTCTTCAAGGCGGGCCATGACAAACCCTTGCACGAACTCACGCGCCGCCTCCGGCCCCTGGTCGACATTGCCGCGCCTGAGCAGCGGCCAACGTACTGGCTCGCCGACGATTTGCGGGCTGTCGGGCAAACCCGCAGCTCGCAACATATCTTTTAACAATAAATAAGCCGGGTCGCGGCTCTGGAATGCACCGCCTGTGGGTAACTCCACCAGCACCAGGCAACGCCCCGCCCGGAGCAACTGCAAGGCAAAACGCGGCGGCGCCACCGCGGCGGCTTTTACCGGCGCGGGAGCCGCTTCGGCTTCCACCACCGGCTTGCTGGCAGGTCGCGGAGTGACCGATGGCCGTGGCACTTCAATTTTTGGCCGTTCAGCGGGCTTGCTCGGCGCAGCCACAGCCTTGACCACAGGCCTGATGACTTCAGGCGCGGCAGGCGGTTCGGGGAGCACCAGCAGTTCGGGCCGCGAAGGGGCGGCAAACGGCAGCTCTGTGCGCGGTACCCAACTGACCACTTGCATGGCAGTCAAATAAGCGCGGCGGCGGGACTCGTTCAACAAGGGTCGGCCATCTGTGGATAACTAAAGAGCAGCGATTCTACCGCCCTTCTGCCCTTCTCGCCCGCCTCTGATCGCCAAGTAATGACTCAAACCCGTGTTGCAGTACAATCGCGACCTTTCATTGGCAATCGACCGGCCCTCCCATGATCGAACCCAAGCGCGTTTTACGTGCCCTCGCCGAACACTGGGCACTCCTTGAGCCTTTGTGTGAACACTTCGACCAAGGCACTTTGAGCCTGAGCGAGTTGCGCCTGCAATTGGCCGCCCAGCAACTGGACAGCACACCGCAAGACATCACCAACGTGCTCGACAGCTGGATCCGCCTGGACATTCTGGTGCCGGTGGCCAAGAGCCCGAACCGCTTTGAGCTGAACGCCCAAATCCACGACTTCCTCGCCTATCTGCGCCGCGAACACCGCCTCGGGCTGTGTCTGGAGATCGAAGCCTACCTGCGCCATCTGGAGCGCCTGGCCGGTTACATTCAGGACGCGTTCGATATTCGTGATGGCAACGATCTGGCGCGCCAGCTGCGTTTGCTCGACATGCGTGTGCGCGATGTCTTGAAGAAGCTCGCCAATGACGAACAGGCCCTGGTGGCCGTGGCCGAACGGGCCAAGACCAGCGACCGGCAGATCCCGCTGCGCCAGCGTTACGCCGAGGTGCTGGCGACGTGGGACGAATACGTCGAACCGATGATCCAGCTGGTGAACGCTGACGGCGCCTTCGAACAAGGCGTACGTAAGGTCGAGAATGTACTGCTGCGCATGCTCAGCGAGCAGCAACGCCTTGGCCACCTGGTGGACGACGACATGCTGCTGCGCACCCACGCGCGGATCCTTGAGATGCAAACCAGCGCCCAGCTCACCTTGCGCCATGCCCGCGAGCTGCTGTTGCCGCTGCGTGAAGAGGCACGACGCCATAACGCGGTTACCCGTGGCGCTGCGCTGGCGCTGGCGGCCATACGCCGTAAAGGGCTGGACGCGGTGCCGCAAGCGGCGATGCCAATGCTCACCCGCCCGCAAAGCACCTTTTTGGGCAGCGCCAGCCAGGTTGAAGCCTATGTGTACGCGCTGGCCCGTTTCGAGCCCAAGCCAGCACGCTTCCCGAAAGCCCACAAAGCCCATCGCGGTGAAACGCCCAAGGCCCCGCGCACGGTCAAGGAAATGCTCGACCGCTGCAGCGACGCGCTGCCGATGCCCGATTTGATGAGCTGGCTGCTGGCCCAAGAGCCCAACGGCGACACCGACGAATTGCTGTACTGGTTCTCGCGCCTGTCGCGCGAAAAACGTTTCGTGCGCGAACGCCTTGAGCGCCGCGATTACCACACCCACGAACATCTGGTCAGCCTGCGCTCCTTCGCCCTGCTTTCACGCAGCGATGACGCGAGCGAGACTTCTGCGAGCCCTCTCCATGCATCTTGATCTGTCTGAACTGTCCCATCTGGCGCCGATTTTTCGTGAGCTGTTCAAGGGTTATCACGTGAGCCGTCGCGACCCGGAGCTGTACGCGCAACTGTCGAATTTTCAGGACCAGTACCGCGCCCTGTTCAAGGCCCTTGGCTTTGAACTGGTGTGCGACACCCGTGGTTTTTATTATTTCGTGCCCGACACCGCCATAGCCTCGGCGCAGGTCAACAAGACCGCGCAACGCCTGGCGCTGTTCACGTTCATCATCGTCGAGCATTTGGCCGATCAGGGCCGCGACCCGATTGCCGTGCTCGATGGCGGCAGCCTGGGCCGTGATGAGTTGCCCGCGCTGCTGGAAAAATACCGCGACCTGTTTGTGCAGGCTGAGGTCACCACCCAGGACGAGCTGGAAGAGAAGATCATGCGCCGCATGACCCAGCTCGGCTTTGCCAGCGAAGACAACGGCGTTTACCGTTTTCTGCCGCCGATGCATCGCTTTCTTGACGTGTGTTTGTCGGTGCAGCAAGACCGCGATCTGGCCGCCAGCCTGCACAGCATTTTGCCGCTGCCGACACCGGCGCTGGTTGATGATGAAGCCGAGGTTGAGGAAGAAGACGAAGACGCGGCACTGGCTCGCGCCATTGCCGATGAGCAACAGGAGTTGGACGCATGAGCCAGGAACGCTACGGAATACGCCGCTTCGCCCTGCTGAATACCGCCGGTTACAGCTTGGGATTGTTCCCGCTGGAGCATCCGCTGTCGGTGTACGGGGCCAACAACCTCGGCAAGTCGGCCTCGATCAACGCCTTGCAGTTCCCGATTCTGGCACGCATGTCAGACATGAGCTTCGGCAAATACAGCCTCGAACAATCGCGGCGCTTTTACTTCGCTTCCGACACCAGCTACATCCTTGTCGAAGTGTCGCTGCCCCACGGCCCCCATGTGATTGGCGTGGTCGGGCGCGGCCCCGGTGGCGGTTTCGGTCACCAGTTTTTCGCCTATGCGGGCAAGCTCGACCTGGCCCATTACCAGAAAGAAGACACCTGCCTGCGGCAAAAAGAGCTGTTCAGCAACCTTGAGCGCAATGGCCTCAAAGCCTACGAACTCAAGCCTGATGAACTGCGCCGTTTGTTGGTTGGCGGGCATACGTCGATCCCGCTGGATCTGACGCTGATCCCGCTGCGCTCCACCAGTGAGCAAAGCCTGAAAACGTTCCGCGCGCTGTTTATCAACCTGCTGCACATGCGGGAAATTACGGCGGCCAAACTCAAGCAATTGTTTCTCGATGCGTTCGAACACAGCCTGCGCTCCGGCAGCGTGGACTACATCGCCGCGTGCGAAGAAGCCTTCCGCGATGTGCGCCGCATGGAGCAGGATTACAACGCGCTGGTCGGTGCCGGGCCATTGGTCGAATCGTTGGCCGCCGGTGTCCGCCAGCGCGATCTGCTGCGCGGCAAGCTGCACCGCCTGTCGCCGCTGCTCGACTCGCTGCTCGGCACCTGGCAGGACTATGCCGGTGCGCGCAAGGAAGAGTTGCTGATTCAGTCCGAGCACTACCGCAACGAACAAGACGCCCTGCAAAACGATCAGCGCAGCAGCACCCAGGAGCTGATGCGTCTGGAGCGTGAGATCACCGGTATTCAGCGCTGGCTGGGCGAGTTGTCGGTGCTCAAGCACCGCTTTGCGCTGGTGGACGATGTGAAGGTGCTGGAGCAGCAATTGCTCGCCGCCAAAGACGCCCACGACGAGTTGGCCGGTGCCTTGGCGCAGTCGCGCCAGTTCAGTGCCGAAGACCTGGACGAACGTCTGCGCGATCTGGAAAAACGCCTCAAGTCGGTCAAGCAGCAACTCGACCACGCCGACAACAACAGCTACGCCCGCCTGCGCGAAGAATTCTCGCAACAGGATGTTGAGCGCCTCATGCGCCTGTTCAACAGCGCCCTGTTCAGCCTGCCGCTGGGCGAGCAAGGGATTGCGCTGGATGACGGCGACGCCTGGGTCAAATCCCTGGAGGCGATCCTCGATGGCTTTAAGGGTGAACGCTTTGAAGCGCCGGGTTTGTCCATCGACCTCAGCCATATTGAGCCACCCGCCCTGCAAGCGCTGGGGGATCGCGCCGCTTTGCGCGACCAGAAAGAGCGGCTGGAAAAAGAACTCAAGCAACTGAAAACCCAGCAGGCGGTCACCTCGGACCGGGCGGCGAGCAAGTCCGAAGCTGAGTCGTTGTACCAGCAGGTGCTGGACGCGCAGAAGGCCCTGGAAGACTTCCGTCGTGCGCAAACCCTGGGCGCCGAAGAAGGCGAAAAACTCGAGCAGTTAGCCCAGGCCGAAGCCGCGCAAGATGAATTGAAGCGCTCCAGCGATGCCTTCACCGAGCGCGTGCAGCACCTGTCGGCCAAGCTGCAATTGGTCGGTCGGCAGATCGGCGACATGGAAGCCAAGCAGCGTACCCTCGATGACAGCCTGCGTCGGCGTCAGCTGTTGCCGGCCGACTTGCCGTTCGGTACGCCGTTCATGGACCCGGTCGATGACTCTATGGACAACCTGCTGCCGTTGCTCAATGACTACCAGGATACGTGGCAAGGCCTGCTGCGCTGCGACGGGCAGATCGAAGCGCTGTACGCGCAGGTACGCTTGAAAGGCGTGGCCAAGTTCGACAGCGAAGACGACATGGAGCGCCGCCTGCAACTGTTGATAAACGCCTATGCGCACCGCAGCGAAGAAGCCCTGACCTTGGGCAAGGCGCGCCGTGCTGCCGTGACGGACATTGCCCGGACCCTGCGCAACATTCGCAGTGACTACGACAGCCTTGAGCACCAACTGGCGCTGTTCAACCGCGAGATCAACAAGCGCCAGGTGTCGAACCTGCAGAGCTTCCGGATTGTGCTGGCACCGAACAAAGAGGCACTCAAGCACATCGACCAGATTATCCACAGCGCCGGGCAGTATGAAGAAGGCGAAACGCTGTCGGTGTTTGACCTCAGCCAAAGCGCAGAGCAAGACAACAAGAACGAAGAAGCCAAGGAATACCTGGCGCGTCTGGTGGCGGCCAACCATAACCAGTTGGGGCTCAAGGATCTGTTTGAGCTGGCGTTCGAGATCACCAAGGTCAACGGCCAGCCGGTGATTCATACCGACATCGACGGCGCCGCGTCCAACGGTACGACCATGACCATCAAGGCGCTGACCAACATGTATTTGTTGCTGCACTTGATGGATCGCGACCTGGCCGGACGTATCCGTTTGCCGTATTACCTCGACGAAGCGGCAGACATTGACGAGAGAAACCAGACCGCGCTGCTGGAAACCAGCTTGCAGCTGGGTTTTGTACCGATTCTGGCGAGCGTAAAGCCGCAGGTCTGCGCCCATGTGGCCATCGACCTGGAAGGCGGCAGCGGGCCTAACGGGATCTATATCGACGAGGATGACTGGAAGTACATCCGCCGCCATGACGACGTGGCCAGCCCTGTGGCTGCCGAGCCGCAACGGGAAGACATCACGGCAATCTGATGCAAGGTGTACCGCTCGCGAGGTGCGTTTAACGTGCTTCGCGAGCCCTCTTGCTCCTGCCCACTTCACACACGCCTGCCGAAAAGAATTTCAACTTTTCAGAAAATTCCTACCTGTTTTTTGCATCCTGAGAAGCACACTCCTCGATACCCCTGTAAGGACAACAGGCAGGACGATTACGAGGAAGGAACACACGATGAACGCAGTCACGCACCGGAATGACTGTTCACTGACGCCCGACGATCGGTCACTGACCGAATTGAATCTTTTAGCCCTCCTGCCGATAACTTTTCTGTCACAGAAAGTTAATAAGTCATTAATAACGGCTTGGACCGTCCTGCCTCAAACGTCTTAAATCACTGCTTATTAGGACAATTCGCACATAGCTTCTGACAATAAGCCTACGGACTAATTAACGATTTGACGCCACTGACAATAGAGTTGTTCATAGGTGTTTATGACCGGCATTTGATTCAGCTCGAACATTGAGCGCTTGCCCCTTATGTCGTAATGACAAAAGCGCCCTCTTAACGTTGTAGGAATTATCATGCGTAAGGCTTTGATAGTAGATGATCATCCTTTTATTCGAAGGATCGTCAGGCTAGTACTGGAAAACGCCAACTTCCAGATTGCGGCTGAAACCGATAACGGCGCCACGGCGCTGGATCTGGCGCGCGAACATCTCCCCCACCTGATTGTGCTGGATCTCTCGATGCCTAAACTTGACGGGCTTGAGGTGCTTAAACGGTTACACATACTGGGGCTTCCGATCAAAGTGTTAGTGCTGACGTCCAAAGACTCCGCTTTTTTTGCAGACCGTTGTATCAGGGCCGGTGCCATTGGTTTTATTGAGAAAACCGAAGACGTCGATGCATTGACCAAAGCCATTAATGTGGTGATGAGCGGCCGGGTTTATTTAAATAACTGTGATGTTGATCTGTCCCCCGAACACACAGACCAACAATTAATCCAGACACTGTCAGATCGCGAATTGCGCACCCTTCAATATTTGGTGTCTGGCTTCTCCAATAAAAAGATTGCACAAATTATGTTACTGAGTGAGAAAACGGTCAGTACTTATAAGACACGTGTCTTACACAAGCTCAATATCAAGTCAGTGGTGTATCTGGCTGAATTTGCCAAACGCAATAACTTAATCGAATGAAGCATGCCGTCTGGTTATTGACGCTAAGCCTGACAACAGCAAGCCATGCTGACCCGATGCCTCTGCAGTTGCTGGCGCGCTCACAGGCTGATGTGCCTGCGCTCAAGCTCAGTGAGGGCGACACACAATGGCTGAGCGCCAAGCAGTCGCTGATTCTGGGCACGTCGGCACCGGACAATGCCCCCTTCGATCTATCCTCAGGCAGCGATTACTTTGAAGGATTGACCGCCGATTATGCCGGGCTGCTCGCCCAGGCACTGAACCTTGAGATCAAGGTCAGGCGGTATGACTCCAGGGCGCAGGCTATCGAGGCGCTGAAAAATGACCAGATCGATCTGCTCGGCACCGCCAATGCCTTTGAAAGTGCCGATGATCAATTGGCACTCTCGTCCGCCTATGCCCTCGACACTCCCGTGCTGGTCTCACGTACCGGCGACAGCAAAGGCAGCATCCCGCTACCGCCCGGTCTGCGCATGGCCATGTTTTATCACTACCAGCCCGTCGCAGCGGTAAAGGCCCAGTATCCGGACGTGCAGTTAGAGCTGTATGCCTCGCCCCTCGCAGCCCTCGGTGCGGTGGCGTTTGGCCAGGCCGACCTGTACCTGGGTGACGCCATCAGCGCCCACTATCTGATTACCAAAAACTATCCCAATAACGTGTACATCCGGGACGTGGCCCTTCTTGAAGAACAGTCTTTTTCATTTGCAGTGCATCACCCTAACCCACGCTTGCTGCGCCTGATTAATTCGGCACTGGCAGCCATTGCTCCTGCCCAAAGCAACGCCATCCTGCAACGCTGGGGCGTCAGCACAATGAGCATCGAGCGGCGTGGACCGTTACAGCTCACCCCGTCGGAACAACGCTGGATCGAGGCTCATCCGCGCTTGAAGGTGGTGGTTTCCGAAGACTTCCTGCCATTTACTTTCTTTAACGACCAAGGGGTGTTCAGTGGCCTGGCGGCCGACCTGCTGGCCAAGATCAGCCTGCGCACCGGGATTCAATTTGACTGGGTGCGCAGCCAGTCCGTGCCGGACCTGATCGAGGATGTAAAGCTGGGGCGAGCCGACCTGATGCCAGCGTTTACCGCCAGCGCCAGCCGTGAACATGTTCTGCGTTTTACCAAGCCGTATATTTCGACGCCCTTTGTGCTGGTGACACGCCTGCTCACGGGCAGCCCGCAAACACTGGACAAACTGGACGGCCAGCGCGTTGCGCTGGTGATCGACAATAACGTCAGCACCTACCTGACGCAGCACTATCCGGGTGTGCAATTGATCGCCGCGCGCAACTCGGCACTCGCCCTGGAAATGGCCAGCAGAGGTGAGGTACAAGGTGCCGTGATCAATCTGGTCAGCGCGCGTTATTTGCTCCAGCAGCACTACACCAGTCAGTTAAAAATCAGCAGCACCGTGGGCATTGTCCCCGCCCAGTTTTCATTGGCTGTGAATGCGCAAGCGACCACACTGCACGCCATTCTCGACAAGGCACTGGCCAGTATTTCGCCCGAAGAGATGAACACCCTGACCGCCCGCTGGCACAGCGCCGTAGTGCTCGATAACCGCTTTTGGGCTCGTCATCACTCGGCGATCATGCGGGTCTCGGCGGTGGCAGCCGGGGTGTTGCTGCTGGGTATCGTGTGGATCTCTTACTTGCGCCGGGTGCTGAGCAAACGCGATCAGGCCGAGCGCGCACTGAGCGATCAACTGGCGTTCATGCGTACGCTGATTGACGGCACGCCCCACCCCATTTACGTGCGCGACCGTCAGGGCCGGCTGCTGATTTGTAACGAAGGTTACCTGGATACGTTTGGCGCCGAACGCGAGTCCATTATGGGCAAAACCCTGCTTGAGCACTCGCTGACATCGATGCGCCAACACAAGGCCTATCACAGCGACTACATGCGCGTAATGAAAGAAGGCCGCCCACTGGTTCGCGATCACCAGTTGGAATTGCCCAACACTCAGGTGCTAACCATTTACCACTGGATCCTGCCTTATCGAGGCAGCGATAACGAGGTGCTTGGCATCATTGGCGGCTGGATTGATATCAGCGAGCGCCAGCAGTTGGTCGAACAGTTGCAGGAAGCCAAACAGCTGGCCGAACAGGCCAATGTGGCCAAGAGTGATTTTCTGACCACCATGAGCCATGAGATCCGTACGCCCATGAACGCGGTGATCGGCATGCTCGAACTGGCGATGAAAAAGGCCGAACAGGGACTTGCCGACAACGACAGCCTGGAGGTCGCCTCGCAAGCCGCACAGGGTTTGCTGGAGCTGATTGGTGACATTCTGGATATCACCCAGATCGAATCGGGGCGCATGCCGCTCAATCAACAGCGCACTCACCTGATGAAGCTGGTGGAGTCTACGGCCCGGGTGTTTGAAGCCCTGGCGGAGAAAAAAGGCTTACTGATGAGTTTTGAGCTCGACCCAAGGATCAACACAGAGGTCCTGATTGACCCCCTGCGCTTTCGGCAGGTGCTGTCCAACCTGCTGAGCAATGCGATCAAGTTCACCGACAGCGGTCATGTTGGCCTGAGCGTGCGCGCCAAAGGCTCGCGCAACAGCGAGCGGCTGAACGTGTGCGTGCAGATCGAGGACACCGGGATCGGTATTTCGGAGCAAGACCAGCAGCGCCTGTTTAGCCCTTTCTCCCAGGTCAGCTCGAAAAACAAGCTGCCGGGTGGCTCAGGCCTGGGGCTGATGATCAGTCGTCAGTTGTGCGAAATGATGGGCGGTACGCTGCAGTTGCACAGCACGTTGGGTAAAGGCACGCGCATTAGCCTGGAGTTCGACATGGTGACTCTGCTTGCGGTCTCGCCCGTGATAGCCACGCACGAACCACCCGCGCCCCCGCAACGCGCCTTGAACGTACTGGTGGTCGATGACTACCCCCCGAATCGAAGGCTGTTGACACAACAACTCGGTTATCTGGGGCACATGGCGCAAGAAGCCGGCGAAGGCGCACAAGCCTTGAAGGCCTGGAGGACCCAGCGTTTTGACCTGATCATGACCGACTGCGCCATGCCGGTGATGGATGGCTATGAACTGGCCCGCACCATCCGTGCCGAAGAAGCCGCCAACGGCACCCCGGCGGTGTTGATTGTCGGT
The DNA here is from genome assembly GCF_045830615.1 of Pseudomonas helleri. Taxonomy (NCBI): domain Bacteria; kingdom Pseudomonadati; phylum Pseudomonadota; class Gammaproteobacteria; order Pseudomonadales; family Pseudomonadaceae; genus Pseudomonas; species Pseudomonas helleri. Next base: position 4,630,261 of record NZ_CP174501.1, read on the forward strand.
TTTACCGCCAATGCCCAAACCGGCGAAGTCGAGCGTTGCATGGCCGCCGGAATGAATGATTGCCTGTTCAAACCCATCAGCCTGCAACACCTTGAGGCGCGACTGGCCTCGGCCGATCTGGAGCCGATCAACCTGCAAGGCACTGGCGAGGCCATGGGGTCGGAACGTGAGATTGATCTCGATGCGCTGGAGCGTCTGACCCACGGCGATGCCGACGCCCTTAAGCACTTGATCGAACCGCTGATCAACAGCATGGAAGAGGACATGACCGCGCTGCTGCAGGCGTTCACCAAGCATGACTTGCCGGGCATGAGTGCGGTGGCGCACAAGGTCAAAAGCGGCGCCCGAATGATCAAGGCCCGGCATCTGTTGCAATGCTGTGGAGACCTTGAAAAAGCCTGCCTGCTCGCCAACTGGTCACAGGTGGCTGAGCGGGTGGATGATCTGTATGAGGCCATGGCCCAGATACTGGAAATGATTGAGGTGTACCGGGTGTGAGCCGGGTGGCTCACATAAAGCTTTGAATCAGTACCACCGTCTTTGAAAACACGCCAGCCCGGGCACCCCGGTCTGTCAGGGTTGAAGCGATTCGCAAGAACGAAGTTCCGCCGGGCAAGGTGATCAACTGGCCCGCAGCGACACCATTGACGGTGATCGTACTGTTGATGCCGTTGCCAAGATCAACCGGGTTGCCCACGGACACGCGATAACGCACAGAGGCATTGCGGGAGCAGTTGACTTGCCGGGTTAGTTCTTTACGCGAGCCGGTAATTTCTCCGACCTTCAAGACCCCGTGATCAAGGTTGACGTCGCCGCCGTAGACGTCGCAGCGGTTGGGAGGAATGGGCGGCGTGGCGCACGAGTCGGTGCCCGGCACAATCGTGGGCGCACCGGAGGGCCCGGCATTGTAAGACGCCCAGGCTGCGCAGATTTGCGTGGTCCAGCCAGATTCGACGGAATAGGCATAACCAAAGGACCGATAGGTGCTGCTGCCGAACCTGGCTTGCCATGCCGTGATGGCTTGATCCCAGGAGACACCCGACGTAATTGCCACGTTCGTATCGACCGATACCCAGCAGTTAACGTTCCAGGAAGTACAGCCCATAGGGGTAATGGTGCGCAGCCCGTTGAAGAGAAGGCTGTAAGAGACCGGGCCGAACCGGCAATTGGCACTGCTGTTGCACCGGGCGAAACCTGGGTAACGATTGGGATTGCCGTCGTTATAGGCCCCGGCACTGCCCGATGCCACCACCGTTGTGGCCGGAGCGCCCGGCATTTGACGGGCATCGGCATTGATCGAATTGACCAGGTTCCAGGCATTGGCCGCAGGCGCTGTAAAGATCAGCGCTGCCACTGGCAACGCGGCGCGAAGATAGTTGTTCATCACATCACCTGTGCAGTTAAGTTGAGTGGCGCCAGCCATCACCGGCCTTACAAAAGATGTTGAATAAGCACTACCGTTTTGGAGAAAGGGCCGGCCACCGCGCCTTGATCAGTCAAGGTTGAGGTGATTTTAAAGTTGGAGGTACCCCCCGGGAATCGGGTGACCAAACCTACATTGACACCGTTGATCGAGAGCGTGCTCAGGATGCCGTTGCCCAGATTTATCGGGTTGCCCGAGGCTAGGGTGTACATCACGTCGGCTGTACGGGTACAGGTAATCTGACGCGTGACCTCTACTGTTTTACCGGTAATTTCACCAACCTTGAGCGGGCCGTGATCGAGAACAACCGGACCGCCTCCCACGTTGCACTGGTTAGGCGGAATCGGTGGAGGGCCGCAGGAGTCAGCGCCGGGCAATAAGTAAAAACCACCCGGGATGCCATAGGTCGCCCAAGAGGTACACATGCGCCGTGTGTTATCTCTCGAGTAGGTGTAGGCGTTATAGCGGCTTATTGAGTTACCGTGACGCGCCCGCCAAGCACTGATTGCCTGGTCCCAGGTCATGCCATTGTTCACACTCACCGATGTATCAGCTCCGTATTGACAATTGGCTGGAGGGTTCTCGACGCAGTTCATGACGATATTGAAACGAAAGCCACTGGTGAGAAACGGGCTGGCCACCGGCCCAAAGTTGCAGCCATTCCTGCCTATACAAACTACTTTGCCGGGGTACTGGTTAGGAATGCCGTTGTCCGTGGCGGTCGCAGACCCGGAAACCACCACCAATCCGCTGGGCGATGTGATGGGTGAAGGACGGGGGTCGTTGTTGGCTTGGGTGCTTAACAAAAATGCACTGGCCGCAGGCATCACTGCCCAAAGGGCCAGCGCCAGTAACGGGCGAAAAAAAGAGAAGCAGAAGGTCATGTTTGCCTCTGGAGCAATGCATAAGGTTGGATTTGAAATCTTCGTCACGGGTACGCAAGCGTAAACGTCGAGTTCGCCACGAAGCGGCCACTGCGGATGGATTGATTGGCAATGGCTCTTGGCTCCCCGCGCACATAGGCATTGAACACCATGATATTGTCGCCATCGTTCAAGGCCTGTTCGGGGCTGGACACGTTCAGGGGCAAGAGCTGGTTGACGCCTGTTTCCAGGCCGATGGCAATGCCTCGCGCAGTACTGCCTGTGCCCAGCGCCAGCAAACCCGGCAACTCGGCATTTTCAGCACCGCTAAAGGTGGCCGTCACCGATTTCGCTATCTGGGTGTCGCAGTCTTGCAGGTGAATATAAAAAAGCTCACCGGTGGTGCGGGTGTTTTGGTAAAGACTAAACGTGGAGATATCACTGAACTTCACCGGGATGAGTTCGTCACCCGGGCGAATGGTGCACGCCTGGGCAACCAGCACGCCCTTAAAGCTCAAGTTGTCTGCTGCCTGCACTTGGCAGGCCAGCAGGCACGCCGCAATCGTTGAGAACGCGAGGGTTTCAATGACTGATCGCATGGTGCGGCTCCTCATTGGTAGTTCGCCAATAACGTGGCTGTGGCGGTGAAGCCACCGGGAGCCAGTGTCGAGCCTGGGCGTTTGACCGGGACCGCTTCAAGCACTGGGGGCGAACTGGGGGTAATCAGCAGCGGTGTGTTGAGTGCCATGGGCTTGCCGTTTTGCAGCAGCTTGATGCCGAGGTCGGCCACATTCGATTGCACGGCTGACGGCTCGAAAGAAGTGGCCGTGGCACGCACGGTGAGGATCATTTCCCAAGGCAAGGTGTCGGCTGAACAGGTGATGGTGTAACTCACCGGCTGGCGATAATGCTCGCCGTCCACTTTGCTGATACCCACTTCTTTGAAGTCCACTTCGATGGTGCTGCCGCCATTGATGGTGCATGGCGGCGGTTCGATCAGCGTCCCATTGAACGCCACATTGGCCGAGGCACTGCTGCACAGGCCCAAGGCGAGCACGGTCAGCACGACGGGCGATTGCCAGAAGGTCATCAGACGTTCCTTTCTCATTGCAGGACCACCACCAAGGTTGCAACCGCGGTGAATGCGCCGCCGGTCAGGGTGCTACCAAGACGCTTAACGGGGACCGCTTGCACATCGGGCAAGGTCGGGTAGGTGAATTTAACGGCCGTATTGATCGGCCAGTCAGCCCCGTCAACGAACAGCTTGACCCCCAGATCAGCCTTGCTGGTAGCCAGCGATTTAGCATCGAAGGCGGCCCCTGTGCCTTTGAGCTCCAGGGTCATGGCATTGGACGACGGGTTGCTGCACGACACTTCATAGGGCACCCCTCGCTGATAATTGATGCCGTCGATACGGGTGGTCAGCAGGGCATCGCCAAACGGAACGGTAAGCGTTGTTCCGCGGTTGATCTCGCACGGTGGCGGTGCTTGCACTACGCCGCTGATGGTCACATTGATGTCTGCCTGAGCACCCTGGCTGAGCGCCAGTAACAGGCAGCCGCCGATCAGGACAGCAGGTAAGCCGGGGCTGGGCATGGAGGGGTCCTTAGTCATAGTTGAGCCTGAAATCCACGACGGCACGAAAGGCGCCGTTGGTCAGGGGGGCCGGCGTGCGGGTGGCCTGGACATACCAGGTCACGGTGTCGCGCCCGTGCACCAAAAATAAGGGCTGGCCCCATGTGCCCAGACGCACGTCGCGACCCAGGGCATCGGTGAGGCGCAGCCCCATTCCGGTAACGCCCTGTACTTTGACCAGACGCGGGTCATCTGAATCGGCCGGTGCCAGAAAAGCCACCGAGACAATCGGTTCATAAGGGCTCCAGACCAGACGGCCGGTGCGCTCGTTGGGCAGCCCACCGGCGATGCGCCGACAGTCCAGAAAGCGCAACTGGAAAGCCACGGGGTGGCTCATGTCGCCGGGCTTTGACAAGTCGGCGCGTGAGACATTGTTGAGCTCCACGGTTTGGTAGGCCGAGGGCATTTCCAGCAGGCAAGGGGCATGGTTGAGTGAGCCGCTGATGTCCAGCAAGCCCTCGCCGTCCATAATGGGCTCATCTTCGGCACGGCACAGGTTGGCCGACAACGCCAGTATCAGGCTGGTCAGCGCCACCCCTCGGGCCAGGAACATGACGCTATTCATGGCGTGAAGAAGCCTTAGGGTCGACGCTGCATTCATTGCCGGCACAGGTGAAAGCCAGGGTCGGGCGACCGCCGTAGTCATTGATGTAGGTCAGGTACGGCGTGGAGCCCAGCGCAGCCACACTCGGCCCCAGGGTCAGAGCACCTTTTGGCGGGACCATCAGCGGCTCGAAGCCGGTCGCGGTTTTACCGTCCTTGCTGTTGCGCGCATCCACCAGCGTTACGTAATACGGGGTCGGATTATTGACCTGGTAATGATCGCCCTGACGGGTGAGGGTCAGTTTTTCTTGCCAGGGATTGGACTGTTGCTGCTGGGTCGGCATGATCGACGCCGGGCGGTAAAACAGTTTGATGCGCGTCTGCAACGCAATTTGCAAGGTGTTGGTTTTGTCGCTGCGCGGCGGGATTTCACGCAGGTTGAAGTAATAAACACTCTCGCGGTCCTGAGGCAATAACTTGGCCGCCGGCAACCCCTGAACCTTAACCTGGCTGTTTTTGCCCGGTTCGAGGCGTTGCACGGGGGGCAAGACAGTCAGCGGGGTGCTGATTTTTTTTCCGGACTCGTCTTCGATCCAGCCTTGGGCCAGGTACGGCAGCTCGATGTTGTTATTGGTGATGTTCATGCTGACGGCGTCTTTGCTGCCGTCAAAAATCACCCGGGTACGGTCCAGGCCGATAGCGGCCTTGCTGTTGTTGATCAGGCACATCGCCAACAGGGCCAGTGCAAAAGGGGCAAAGCGGGGGTTAAGGTTCATGAGGCTTTTTTCTCCAAAACATCAGGCAGGACTGCCGAGGCGGGTGTGCTGTCAGCCTTGATGGGCTGGCACTGAAGGTTCAGGGTCGAGGCCAACCCGTCAGCCGGGAGCTCCTCGGGCAAGCTCAGGTTGCAGCGCTCGGTGCTGCCCCAACTGACGGTCATTTGGGAGCCAGGCTGAATGCCGCTCAGGTACACGCTGCCTTCGTCGTTGACGATGCCGGTGTCCTGTTGCTTGTCATTTTTGACGCTGGCACCGAACGGCGGGACGCTGCCATCGGGCAGGTACAGGACCGCCATGGCCTTTTCACCAGAGATCACCGCCAGGGTGCGATAACCGATGGCGCCTTCGGTAAGGGTCAGTTCGGTGACCGACTGGGTGGCCTCGATGTTGCTCGGCAGGCTTTCCAGGTCAACGCTGGCTGAGGTGCGGTAGAAGCTGCTGATGTCCGAGATCACCGCTTTGCCGAAGCCGTTGCTGCGGGTCGGCGTGCCATAACCGCGTATCGGCACATCCGCTACGCCGCTGGTGTCGACCATCAGGCGAGTGCCGCCCATGCTGGAGCTGCGGTGCAGTGCAGCGCCGTCTTTGGTCAACGTGCCGCCACCTCGGGCAGAAACGCTGAGGCTTGAACGGCTGTCTTTTTCGATGCCTGCGCTGAGGTCAACATCGGCCCGATCCCCGGCGTGGCTCAGGAAACCGCTGACCGAGGTGTCGCTTGCCGCCAACTGATAGTTATTGCGTTCATTGATGCGATCGCTGTAACGCGTTGAGTAGCTGTTGGTGTTTTGAGTTCTGTTGAAGCTGCTGGACAACGAGCCCGAACGGCCCAAGGGCACGCTGAAGGTGAGGAACATGCCTTTGCTGGTGGGTTCTTGCCGTTGCTGGGTCTGGAATAAGTTAAGCGACATGCTCAGGTTTTTGACCGGGCCTGCATCGAAATAACGCGACAGCGACAGGTTCCAGCGCTCGCTGTCAGGCCGGTCCCAGTAGGATTGATTGCTGTAGTCCAGGTAGACCGACACACCGGCATCGCGAAACTGTTTGTTGAAGGTGGCCGTGTACAGGGATTTGCTCCCACCGACATCGCCTTCGTAGTGACGCACATCGAGGTACTCGCTCATGCTCAGGTAGTTTTCTTGTGAAAACCGATACCCGGCAAACGAGACCTGGCTGTCGTACTCTTCAAACCGTTTGGAGTAGCTCAAACGATAGGACGACCCCGTGAAGGTGTCACCGTACAGCGTGGTGCTCGCTCGGGTCGTGTCCAGTGACACCGCACCGAAAGCCATCAAGTCGCGGCCGACACCTATTGAGAGGGCACGGTAATTGTTGTCGGTGATTGCCCCGCCAAACAGCGACCAGCCGTTGGTCACACCCCAAGAGAATTCGCCGGTACTGAAGACGCTGCCGGCACCGCCCTCTTGCAAGTTCGTCGGCCTGCCCGCTGCTACTTTGAAACGTACGGTGCCAGGACGTGTGAGGTAGGGAATGCTGGCAGACTCGACCTTGAAGGTCTGTACCGAGCCGTCTTGCTCCTCTACCCGTACGTCCATCGAGCCACTGACAGCATCGTTGAGGTCCTGGATGCGAAATGGCCCGGCGGCCACCAGCGCTTCGTAGAGCACGCGCCCTTGCTGGCTGATGACAACTTTGGCATTAGTGCGCGCAACCCCCACGACTTCCGGGGCGTAGCCGCGCAAGTTAGGCGGTAATTGGTTGTCATCAGAATTGAGCGCAACACCGGTAAACCGGAAGCTGTCGAACAGATCTGAATACAAGTAGTTTTCGCCCACCGACAAGCGCGCCTGCAGGGATGGCAATGCGCGGTAGGCATAGAAGCGGTTCCATTCCATGTGCTGGGTGCGGCTGGTATCTTCGGCATCGACACGCCCTTGCCAATCGGCGCGCACCCGCCAGGCACCGACGTTGGCGCCGAGGGTGCCATTGCCGCTGAGGTTATTTTTAACGCCGTCGTTTTTGTTGCGAATGGATTGGGCGGTGAGGTTGTAATCAAACAACAGGCCCGACACGCCTTCATCCCATCGCGAAGGCGGGTCCCAGTTTTGCGCGGTGTATTGCAGGTAGGCCTGGGGCAACGAGATGCGCAGGGTCGAGGTGCTTAGATCGCCCGTGACTTCCATGCCGGGCAAACTGCGAATGTTCAGGCACTCATTGTTTTGCCACCAGGTGAGTTCGGCGCCCTTGCCCTCTTTGAGCCCCAGTAGCGCAACCAGCTCGGGCGACAGGCAGGCTTCGCTGCCTTTGGGGTCATCCTCGGGAGAGATAAACGCGATGCTCTGCTCGCCCAGGCTCTGGGCGTTGATCTGCACGTTCATCGGGTAAACACCGGGCAGGATGAAGCCGCTGCGCGAGAATTGCGACAGGTCGATATTGGAGCGGTCGTTCAGGTCAAGAATGTCGGTATTGAACTGAATATCGCCGGCCGCGATTGCGCTGCCTGCCACGACCATCAGCCCACTCATGACACACGGAGGCCATGCAGCTTTTATCGTTGAGGTTTTGAGCATGGAAAACAGACCAACCATGTCAGTAGTACTCCAACCTGAAGCGCACCGCAGCACGGTGACTGCCTACAGACAGAGGCTGGTTGTTGCCAACCAATTTGAGGGTGTAATGCAGCACTTGGTCCCTCACGCTCGAAAGCGGGATCATCGTCATGGGCACCCCGGGAAAGCTTTCGCGACCTTCGGCATCAGTGATGTGAAAGGCCACACCTTGTGAAGAGCCATTGGCGGCGAAGGAAAGGCCTTGACGGTCTGATACGCCGTCAAAGGTCACGCGTATGTGTTGCCAGTCGGGCAACTTTTCACCGGGACGATCCGGGTCATTACGGGTGAGTGAGCAATTAATTAAACGCAAGGTAAACGAATGCGGGTCGCCCTCACCCAGCCGAATAAGTCGGCCAATAGGCATGGGGTCCATTTCAATTACTTGATAAGCGCTGCTGGTATCCATAGCGCAGGCCGCGTCAAGAATCTCACCGCCGAGTGTAACAACGCCATTTTGTTGGCCAGCCGCTACAACGTTATTAAAGGGCACCATTAACAGTGCGAACGAAGAAGTAATAGTTAACTGCGTTATTACATTCACGAGCAGGTTCTCATTTTCAAGTTACCCTGCCACCTCGCGGTGGCAGGGCAATGACTTACTGGTAAGCCAATGAGAAGTTGGTAATGGCGGTGAATTCACCTGGTACGACAGCACCTGCGGCGGCAGCGCCTTTAAGGAATGCGCCAAATTGCAGATCAGTATTTGGGTTACCGAGTGTAGTTTTGCTAGTCGGAGTGCCTAGCACTACGGTTGCCCCCGCGCCGTCTGTCATCATAATGCCCGCACCATTTGCAGTACCGACAATGCCCAGAGCACCTGGAACCGTTGAGGACTCAGCACCTGTAAAGGTGGTAGTCACACTTGTAAGTGTGGAGTTATCGCAACCCACCAGCTTGATATAAAACGTTTCTGGTGCACTTGTCCCACCTGCTTCAAGTTGGGACTTGGCTACCTGTCCAAGGCCTACAGTTTGATCAACACTTTCCGGACTAATTGAACAGGCGGCCTCAATAATTGAACCTTCAAAAGTAACGGTCCCATGACCCGCACTAGGTGCCGCCTGAACCATCGAAGCAGCCCCCGCCAACATGAACATGGAGACCAACGCAGATTTCATTACGAACTTCATTTTTTTAATTTCCTTTAGATGATTAAGTTTCGGAGCCACCTATTAAATTAAACTTGCTGTCAGGCACGGTACCGCACACCTTCCAATCAAGAAGTTCATCCGTGAGTTATTTAAACAGTGGAACTCCAGTGTTTTGCCGCATTAAAGTTGACCACGCCCCTATTAGTTACCCCCCTAAATAGTGAACCTGGCCCAAACGACGAAACTGGGAAGAAGTTAACGTGCTCAAGGCAAATCCAACGTAGGAATTCTCTGAAGTTTTTGAAATAGCCGGGATAGCGAGAAGCGCGGTTTTGGCTGGGGGAGAATAGGGAGACGAAAAAAAACCGCGATCAATGATCGCGGTTTTTAATGGACATGTTGCCGGTTATTTAGCCAACGGGATCTTCGGTGCCCATTGCAGCCATTCTTCTTCGAATTTGTCGAAGAGCGGGAAGGTTTGTTGTGGCCGGGCCGGGTTGCCCATTTTTTCGCCGTCAGGTGTGGCGAAGGCTATGCCGCCTTGAACCAGGGTTTCAAGGGACTCGGTACGAATCGTCGCGCCTTTGAACAAACCAAAGTCGACACCGAAGCCGCTGGTGTTCCAGAAGCGGCTGCCACTGCGCACCAATGGCGCATAACGCGGCTCGATCAGTATATGCACCAAGACTCGGTCGGCGGTGTTGCCCAACTCGTACCCGGTAACTTTGCCCACGGTGACTTCACGGTAGGTGACGGGGACGCCCTCTTTGAGCGACCCACGACGTGCAGCACTCAAGACCAGGCGCAGCCCTGCTTCAGGTACTGCGGCGTCGGGCGCTTGCTCCAGGGCGACGAAGTCACTTTGTGGCCCGCGGCCTTTGGGTGCTGGTTGTACTTCGAGGTACTGACCTGTCACCAAGGTTTGGAGGTTGGCGGTTTTCATGAGGCCCAGTTCGGGTTTGACCACCCAAAACTGGGTACCTGCCCGCGCAATGCGTTCTGGCACTTCGGTGATGCGCGCTTGCAGCAGCACAGATTGCAGGTCGTCACTAAGGTCGACGCTTTCGATCTTGCCGACTGTCAAACCTTTGAAGCGAATAGGCGAACCGCTGCTCAAGCCGTCGGCACTCGCCACTTTGATGGTGATCGGCACGCCTTGCTCCATCGCCGCGTCACGATCGCTGAAGAGGCGGAAACGCGGAATGCGCTTTTGCAAAGGCGCCATGGCTTTCGGGGTTTCGAACGCGATGCCACCTGCCATCAAGCTTTGCAGGGACTCACTTTTCACCTGGATGCCGCTGGTCAGACCGCCGGTGAGGGTCACGCCGCTGGCGTTCCAAAAGCGGGTTGAAGCGTTGACCAGGCCTTCGTATTCCTTCTCGATGTGCACGCCAATAATCAACTGCTTTTTAGTGCGGGAGAACTGGTAGCTCTGGACCGAACCGACTTTGACCTGTTTGTAGAGTACCGGACTGCCGACATCCAGCGAGCCCAGGTTGTCGGTGAAGAGCACCATGTGCAGGCCCGGTGAGCGCAGGTCCAGAGGCGGCGCTTTAGGGCGGGCCACAAACTCGCGCTCGGGCTTGCTGCCTTTGTCACCCGGGCGAATGGCGATGTAGTTACCTTTAACTAGGGCTTCGAGCCCGGTAATACCGGCCAGTGAGATGGAGGGTTTGACCACCCAGAATTGGGTGCCTTCTACCAGATAGTCTTCGGCCAAGGGATCAAGGGCCAATTCGGCGCTGGCGCTGCTGAGGTCGGGGTCGACTTTCAAGGCTTTGAGACTACCGACCTGAATGCCTTTGTACATGACAGGCGTGCGCCCTGCTTGCAGCCCTTCGAAGTCGCTGAGTTTGACTTTAACCTTGATGCCCGCTTGTGCAGCATCGAAGTCTTCATATAAGCGGAACGGCAGGTTGGGATCGGTTGGCGGGCTGTCTTTGCGATTCTCCGGGGTGGCGAAAGCGATACCGCCGGCGACGATGCTGGCCAGCGATTCGCTGCGCACTTTTACCCCTGACAGGTTAGCGTCGATGCTGATGCCGCTGGCGTTCCAGAAGCGCGTGTGTTTGCGCACCAGATTCGCGTAGGTCGGCTCAATAAAGACTTTGATCTCGACGGTGTTGTGGTCTTCGGACAATACGTAGCTTTTAACCTGACCGACCTGGATTTGTTTGTAGAACACCGGGCTGCCGCGATTCAGCGACCCCAGTCGTTCAGCCTTGAGTGTCAGGTGCAAGCCTGGCTTGGCGTCAGACAGCGGCGGTTCTTGCGACAGCGCTTTGAACTTGCGTGTGGGCTCTCCATCACCCGGGCTGACCGCAATGTAGTTGCCGGAGACCAGGGTTTCGAGACCGGTGATACCTGCCAGAGAAACGCTGGGCTTGACCAACCAGAAGCGGGTGTTGGTTTTGAGGTATTGCTCAACGTCCTTGTCCATCTCGATGGTGGCGATGACCCCTTTGCTCGGGCCACTCTCATCCAGTGCCAAGGTTTTAACCTTGCCTACGGGCATGCCTTTGTAGACCACTTCGGTCTTGTTGGCGACGATGCCTTCACCACTTTCGAAGCGCACCTGAATATCGATGCCCGTCTCGCTGTAGGCTTTCCAGCCCAGCCAGCCACCGATGATCAGGGCAATAAGCGGGAGAATCCAGATGGCCGACCAATTGGATGCCGGACGGGTTTTAGCAGTAGGTAAATCACTCATGGTCGTCATCCGACTCCGTGTTATCCCAAATAAGTCGGGGATCAAAAGTTACAGCTGCAAGCATGGTGAGGATCACGACGCTGGCGAAGGCGACAGCGCCGAGATTAGCCTCAATGCTGGCGATACGTCCAAAGTTCACCACCGCCACCAGAATGGCGATGACGAAAATATCGAGCATCGACCAGCGGCCAATAAACTCGATAAATCGGTACATGATGATACGTTGCCGGGCAGATAAGGGCTGATGGCGCTGTACCGAGAACAGCAGCAAAGCAATGCCGACCAGCTTGAAGGTGGGCACCAAAATACTGGCCACGAACACGACTGCGGCAATGGGTATCATCCCGTGCTGCACCAGTTCGATTACCCCGGACATGATCGTACTGGGGCTGCCTTGGCCCAGCGTATTGATGGTCATGATAGGCAACAAATTCGCCGGGATGTACAGAATGGCGGAGGTCAGCAACAGGGCCCAGGTGCGCAGCAAGCTGTTCGGACGACGAGCGTGCACCAAAGCGCCACAGCGGGTGCAGGTTTGCTCATCGACGTCTTTATCTTGCCGATTTAATTCATGGCACTCGGTGCAAATCAGGATGCCGGCATCAATCGCACGCATGCGTGTCCTCCCCGGAAAGCGCCTGCCAGATCTGGTGAGGTGACATGACGACCTCCAGCCAGACTTGAACCAGCAACAGGCTGACGAAGCAGGTGAGGCCTAACCCCAGACTCAGCTCGGCCAGGTCGACCAACTTCACAATGGCCACCAGCACGCCCATCAGGTACACCTCAAGCATGCCCCAGTCTTTCAAGTGGTGATAAATCCTGTAGATGAGCAAGCCGTAAGAGCGGCCAATGTTCAAGCGGATGCTCAGCAGCACTGCCAGCTGGCACAGCAATTTGAGTAACGGAATCCCCATGCTGCACAAGAACACTACGACGGCGATGCCTTGCATGCCTGTGTCGAAGAGGCCGACAACGCCACTCCAAACGGTATCTTGAGAAGCCTGACCCAACAGGTTGAGTTGCATGATGGGCAAAAAGTTCGCGGGGACATACAGCAGCAAGGCGGCAATGACGAGAGCGAGGCTACGCTCGACCACATTGTGACGATGGGCATAAAGCTCATAACCGCAACGCGGGCATTGGGCTTTTTCACCAAGCGCGAGATGCGGTTTACGCATCAGAAGATCGCACTCATGGCAGGCCACTAACTCGTCCAGCGGTAAATCTGACACCCTGCTGGCGTCAGCTGGATCTGGCATATAAGGCGTCTCTGTCTTAGAAATGACTGCGCCTATTCTAATGTGCGAAGTCCTAAAGAAGTTTGCCTATTTGTAGGACTTTAGATGCAAGGGGGTGAAGTGAGCTGTGAGCTGTGAGCTGTGAGCTGTGAGCTGTGAGCTGTGAGCTGTGAGCTGTGAGCTGTGAGCTGTGAGCTGTGAGCTGCAAGAGCGTGGGGGCCTGGGCGGGGAGTGTCCAGTTTAGTTGGGGTTTCGCTGGGTTTATCGTTTGTTTGTTGCGGGACGATGTTCAGTGCTTTTTCGAGCACAAAAACAAAATCCCTGACTGCGTGAGCAGACAGGGATTTCGGAATTTAATCTTGACGATGACCTACTCTCACATGGGGAAACCCCACACTACCATCGGCGATGCATCGTTTCACTACTGAGTTCGGGATGGGATCAGGTGGTTCCAATGCTCTATGGTCGTCAAGAAATTCGGTAGCCAGGTCGTTACGTGCGTAACGCTCCAGCGAATGGGTATGTAATAGAGTCGGTGTTTTGTGAGTTGCAAACTTTCGGTTTGTATCGTCTTCACACACCGCAATCTGGTCGCTTTGCTTACAAAGCCTACTCAAATTGCTTGGGTGTTATATGGTCAAGCCTCACGGGCAATTAGTATTGGTTAGCTCAACGCCTCACAGCGCTTACACACCCAACCTATCAACGTCGTAGTCTTCGACGGCCCTTTAGGGAACTCAAGGTTCCAGTGAGATCTCATCTTGAGGCAAGTTTCCCGCTTAGATGCTTTCAGCGGTTATCTTTCCCGAACATAGCTACCCGGCAATGCCACTGGCGTGACAACCGGAACACCAGAGGTTCGTCCACTCCGGTCCTCTCGTACTAGGAGCAGCCCCTCTCAAATCTCAAACGTCCACGGCAGATAGGGACCGAACTGTCTCACGACGTTCTAAACCCAGCTCGCGTACCACTTTAAATGGCGAACAGCCATACCCTTGGGACCGGCTTCAGCCCCAGGATGTGATGAGCCGACATCGAGGTGCCAAACACCGCCGTCGATATGAACTCTTGGGCGGTATCAGCCTGTTATCCCCGGAGTACCTTTTATCCGTTGAGCGATGGCCCTTCCATACAGAACCACCGGATCACTAAGACCTACTTTCGTACCTGCTCGACGTGTCTGTCTCGCAGTCAAGCGCGCTTTTGCCTTTATACTCTACGACCGATTTCCGACCGGTCTGAGCGCACCTTCGTACTCCTCCGTTACTCTTTAGGAGGAGACCGCCCCAGTCAAACTACCCACCATACACTGTCCTCGATCCGGATAACGGACCTGAGTTAGAACCTCAAAGTTGCCAGGGTGGTATTTCAAGGATGGCTCCACGCAAACTGGCGTTCACGCTTCAAAGCCTCCCACCTATCCTACACAAGCAAATTCAAAGTCCAGTGCAAAGCTATAGTAAAGGTTCACGGGGTCTTTCCGTCTAGCCGCGGATACACTGCATCTTCACAGCGATTTCAATTTCACTGAGTCTCGGGTGGAGACAGCGCCGCCATCGTTACGCCATTCGTGCAGGTCGGAACTTACCCGACAAGGAATTTCGCTACCTTAGGACCGTTATAGTTACGGCCGCCGTTTACCGGGGCTTCGATCAAGAGCTTCGCGTTAGCTAACCCCATCAATTAACCTTCCGGCACCGGGCAGGCGTCACACCCTATACGTCCACTTTCGTGTTTGCAGAGTGCTGTGTTTTTAATAAACAGTCGCAGCGGCCTGGTATCTTCGACCGACGTGAGCTTACGCAGTAAATGCTTCACCCTCATCGGCGCACCTTCTCCCGAAGTTACGGTGCCATTTTGCCTAGTTCCTTCACCCGAGTTCTCTCAAGCGCCTTGGTATTCTCTACCCAACCACCTGTGTCGGTTTGGGGTACGGTTCCTGGTTATCTGAAGCTTAGAAGCTTTTCTTGGAAGCATGGCATCAACCACTTCGTTGTCTAAAAGACAACTCGTCATCAGCTCTCGGCCTTAGAATCCCGGATTTACCTAAGATTCCAGCCTACCACCTTAAACTTGGACAACCAACGCCAAGCTGGCCTAGCCTTCTCCGTCCCTCCATCGCAATAACCAGAAGTACAGGAATATTAACCTGTTTTCCATCGACTACGCTTTTCAGCCTCGCCTTAGGGACCGACTAACCCTGCGTCGATTAACGTTGCGCAGGAAACCTTGGTCTTTCGGCGTGGGTGTTTTTCACACCCATTGTCGTTACTCATGTCAGCATTCGCACTTCTGATACCTCCAGCAAGCTTCTCAACTCACCTTCACAGGCTTACAGAACGCTCCTCTACCGCATCACCTAAGTGATACCCGTAGCTTCGGTGTATGGTTTGAGCCCCGTTAAATCTTCCGCGCAGGCCGACTCGACTAGTGAGCTATTACGCTTTCTTTAAAGGGTGGCTGCTTCTAAGCCAACCTCCTAGCTGTCTAAGCCTTCCCACATCGTTTCCCACTTAACCATAACTTTGGGACCTTAGCTGACGGTCTGGGTTGTTTCCCTTTTCACGACGGACGTTAGCACCCGCCGTGTGTCTCCCATGCTCGGCACTTGTAGGTATTCGGAGTTTGCATCGGTTTGGTAAGTCGGGATGACCCCCTAGCCGAAACAGTGCTCTACCCCCTACAGTGATACATGAGGCGCTACCTAAATAGCTTTCGAGGAGAACCAGCTATCTCCGAGCTTGATTAGCCTTTCACTCCGATCCACAGGTCATCCGCTAACTTTTCAACGGTAGTCGGTTCGGTCCTCCAGTTAGTGTTACCCAACCTTCAACCTGCCCATGGATAGATCGCCCGGTTTCGGGTCTATTCCCAGCGACTAGACGCCCTATTAAGACTCGCTTTCGCTACGCCTCCCCTATTCGGTTAAGCTTGCCACTGAAAATAAGTCGCTGACCCATTATACAAAAGGTACGCAGTCACCTAACAAAGTAGGCTCCCACTGCTTGTACGCATACGGTTTCAGGATCTATTTCACTCCCCTCTCCGGGGTTCTTTTCGCCTTTCCCTCACGGTACTAGTTCACTATCGGTCAGTCAGTAGTATTTAGCCTTGGAGGATGGTCCCCCCATATTCAGACAAAGTTTCTCGTGCTCCGTCCTACTCGATTTCACTGCAAAGATGTTTTCGCGTACAGGGCTATCACCCACTATGGCCGCACTTTCCAGAGCGTTCCGCTAACATCAATACAGCTTAAGGGCTGGTCCCCGTTCGCTCGCCACTACTAAGGGAATCTCGGTTGATTTCTTTTCCTCAGGGTACTTAGATGTTTCAGTTCCCCTGGTTCGCTTCTTAAGCCTATGTATTCAGCTTAAGATACCTAACTTATGTTAGGTGGGTTCCCCCATTCAGACATCTCCGGATCAAAGTCTGTTTGCCGACTCCCCGAAGCTTTTCGCAGGCTACCACGTCTTTCATCGCCTCTGACTGCCAAGGCATCCACCGTATGCGCTTCTTCACTTGACCATATAACCCCAAGCAATCTGGTTATACTATGAAGACAACATTCGCCGAAAATTCGCACACTCAATTAAGAGAATCACAAATTTTACCTTAGCCTGAATAAACACCAGTGAAAGTGTCATTCAGTCTATCTTTCTATCACATACCCAAATTTTTAAAGAACGATCTAATCAAAAGATCAGAAATCAACATTCACCATCATTTGATGGAATGCTCATTTCTAAGCTTTACGATACAGAAGCAGTTTATGGTGGAGCCAAACGGGATCGAACCGTTGACCTCCTGCGTGCAAGGCAGGCGCTCTCCCAGCTGAGCTATGGCCCCATATTTCTACAGGTACTTTCCACACAAAATTGGTGGGTCTGGGCAGATTCGAACTGCCGACCTCACCCTTATCAGGGGTGCGCTCTAACCAACTGAGCTACAGACCCAATTTCGAGCTTGCAACTGTTAGCGTGAGCTATCAGCTTGTAGCTTAAAGCTGCTTCTATCGTCTTCTTCAATGAATCAAGCAATTCGTGTGGGAACTTATGGAGCAGCTGATGTCGTCGATTAAGGAGGTGATCCAGCCGCAGGTTCCCCTACGGCTACCTTGTTACGACTTCACCCCAGTCATGAATCACACCGTGGTAACCGTCCTCCCGAAGGTTAGACTAGCTACTTCTGGTGCAACCCACTCCCATGGTGTGACGGGCGGTGTGTACAAGGCCCGGGAACGTATTCACCGTGACATTCTGATTCACGATTACTAGCGATTCCGACTTCACGCAGTCGAGTTGCAGACTGCGATCCGGACTACGATCGGTTTTATGGGATTAGCTCCACCTCGCGGCTTGGCAACCCTTTGTACCGACCATTGTAGCACGTGTGTAGCCCAGGCCGTAAGGGCCATGATGACTTGACGTCATCCCCACCTTCCTCCGGTTTGTCACCGGCAGTCTCCTTAGAGTGCCCACCATTACGTGCTGGTAACTAAGGACAAGGGTTGCGCTCGTTACGGGACTTAACCCAACATCTCACGACACGAGCTGACGACAGCCATGCAGCACCTGTCTCAATGTTCCCGAAGGCACCAATCTATCTCTAGAAAGTTCATTGGATGTCAAGGCCTGGTAAGGTTCTTCGCGTTGCTTCGAATTAAACCACATGCTCCACCGCTTGTGCGGGCCCCCGTCAATTCATTTGAGTTTTAACCTTGCGGCCGTACTCCCCAGGCGGTCAACTTAATGCGTTAGCTGCGCCACTAAGAGTTCAAGACTCCCAACGGCTAGTTGACATCGTTTACGGCGTGGACTACCAGGGTATCTAATCCTGTTTGCTCCCCACGCTTTCGCACCTCAGTGTCAGTATCAGTCCAGGTAGTCGCCTTCGCCACTGGTGTTCCTTCCTATATCTACGCATTTCACCGCTACACAGGAAATTCCACTACCCTCTACCATACTCTAGCTTGCCAGTTTTGGATGCAGTTCCCAGGTTGAGCCCGGGGATTTCACATTCAACTTAACAAACCACCTACGCGCGCTTTACGCCCAGTAATTCCGATTAACGCTTGCACCCTCTGTATTACCGCGGCTGCTGGCACAGAGTTAGCCGGTGCTTATTCTGTCGGTAACGTCAAAGCAGCAAAGTATTAATTTACTGCCCTTCCTCCCAACTTAAAGTGCTTTACAATCCGAAGACCTTCTTCACACACGCGGCATGGCTGGATCAGGCTTTCGCCCATTGTCCAATATTCCCCACTGCTGCCTCCCGTAGGAGTCTGGACCGTGTCTCAGTTCCAGTGTGACTGATCATCCTCTCAGACCAGTTACGGATCGTAGCCTTGGTGAGCCATTACCTCACCAACTAGCTAATCCGACCTAGGCTCATCTGATAGCGCAAGGCCCGAAGGTCCCCTGCTTTCTCCCGTAGGACGTATGCGGTATTAGCGTCCGTTTCCGAACGTTATCCCCCACTACCAGGCAGATTCCTAGGTATTACTCACCCGTCCGCCGCTCTCAAGAGAAGCAAGCTTCTCTCTACCGCTCGACTTGCATGTGTTAGGCCTGCCGCCAGCGTTCAATCTGAGCCATGATCAAACTCTTCAGTTCAAACATCTTTGGGTTTTTAAGAAACCCTAAACTTGGCTCAGCAATCGTTGGTTACATCTTTGATTTCTCGCGGAGTAACTTGTGATGCTGATAATCTTTTTGACTATCAGTCTGACTCCACAAGCACCCACACGAATTGCTTGATTCAGTTGTTAAAGAGCGGTTGGTTAAGCTTTCGCTCAACCGAGGCGCGCATTCTACAGCAGCCTCTGTTGCTGTCAAGCGGTTATTTTAAGATGTTTTCAAAGTTTCCTTTGTAACATCAACCACTTGCGCTTTCGATCTCTCGTTAGCGGGAGGCGAATTCTACAGCGTTAAACGCTGCTGTCAACACCTCATTTCCTGCTTCGATGAATTGAAGCTGGCACCGTCAAAATCATCCAACTCATTGATACTCAAGGAGTTTTCCGTTTCTACTGCGCCGGAAGTGGTGCGAATTATAGGCCGTTAGAATTCCGAGTCAAGCCTTAATTTGAATTAAGTGGCCACTACTGGTTTCTTCTTATATAGACGAGGGATCCGACGCATCACCGGCGGGATCCGCAGCAGCAAAAGGCACACCCCTATAAAGGCATAGATCGACCACTCTTTCAGGTCAGCACGCACAATCCACAACATATGCAAAAGACCCAACCCCACAACCACGTACACCAAGCGATGCAACTTCTTCCAGCTCGCCCCCATCCGCCTTTGACTGTAGCGATTGGAGGTCACCGCAAGCGCCAATAAACACAGAGCTCCCAAGCTGCCAACAATAATGTAGGGCCGCTTGCTTAGCTCAACCCCCAACTGCGACCAGTCGAGCCCAAGCACAAAGAACAAGTAAGCGCACAGATGCAGCACCACATAGGCAAAACACCACAACCCGATCTGACGGCGGACCGCAATCCACCCCGGCCAGCCCGTCAGTTTTTGCATGGGCGTCATGCATAAGGTCACCAGCAACAGAACCAGAGTCCCAAGCCCCAGCCGATCAACCAACACCTTTCCAGGATCCGGCCCCAAGGCAAAGCTCCACGCCTCATAGAGCCAGTACAAAGGCCAGATGGCAGCCGCTATAAATACGCCGATTCGCCACAGTGCAAACTTCATCAGTAATTCTTCCGCAGATCCAGGCCGGTATATAAAGAAGCGACTTCATCCGCATAGCCATTGAACATCTGCGTATCCCGCACATTAGGGCTAAACAAACTGCTTGGCAGACGTCGCTCCCTCGCTTGCGTCCAGCGAGGGTGATCGACTTGCGGGTTCACATTGGCATAGAAGCCATATTCATTGGCCGCAATACTCTGCCAGGTGGTTTTCGGCTGCTCCTCAACCAGGCTGATTCGCACAATCGACTTCACACTCTTGAAGCCATACTTCCATGGCACAACCAAACGAAGTGGCGCGCCGTTCTGATTAGGCAACTCGCGGCCATACATCCCCACCGCCAATATGGCCAACGGGTTCATCGCCTCATCCATTCGCAAGCCTTCTACATAGGGCCAATCAATCAACGCAAAGTCAGAGCGCTGGCCCGGCATGACTTTCGGGTCCTTCAAGGTTTCAAAGCGTATGAACTTAGCTTTCGAAGTGGGCTCAACCTGCTTAAGTAACGCTGACAGGGGGAATCCCATCCAGGGAATGACCATTGACCACGCCTCTACACAGCGCAACCGATAGATCCGCTCCTCCAACTGGTAAGGCTTCATGAAGTCTTCAAGGGCATAACGCCCAGGCTTACCCACCTCGCCATCCACGACCACCGTCCATGGCTCGGTTTTCAAAGCACCCGCGTATTGCGCCGGATCGCCTTTGTCAGTACCAAACTCATAGAAGTTGTTGTAGTGAGTAGCGTCTTTGAAAGGCGTAATGGCCTCCCCTTTGACTGTCACTGCCTGCCACTGGGTCTGCGGGAGTTTCTCGGCAAACCAGCCCGGCGCCTTGCCCGGTTCAACATCTGCGTAGCGCGAAGCATCAGTGGCATTTGCCCAACGCGGCAGTGCGCTCACTGCTAATCCTGCAAGCGAGCTGCCCAGCAATGCACGGCGAGATAAATAGAAGGACTCAGGGGTGACGTCCGACTCTTTGCAGTCGGACGCTTTAGGCAACTTGATGAGCATGACAACTCCGCAGTATTGGAGGGCTGATGCACCAATAGACTACGGAGTTTGGGGGAAATTACATCACTCGCCGGTTTTGTTACGGCGCAGATGCAATAAATATTGAATCGGGCCCGAAGCGGCATACACCAGGAAAGCCAGCAGCAGAATACGCGGCGGATCGCTGAACACCACAGCGAACACCAACACCACCGCCAGGATCGCCACAAACGGCACGCGCCCTTTCAAATCCAGCTGCTTGAAGCTGTTGTATTTGATGTTGCTGACCATCAGCATGCCCGCCGCAGCCACCAATAAGGCCACCAGGAAGGACATTTTCGATCCCTGGATCCCGTAATCGCTGAACGCCCAAACAATACCGGCTACGACACCCGCCGCAGCCGGGCTGGCCAGACCGATGAAATAGCGCTTGTCTGCTGTACCGACCTGCGTATTGAAGCGAGCCAGACGCAACGCCGCGCCTGCTACATAAATGAAGGCCACCATCCAGCCGACCTTGCCCATGTCGCCCAGCGCCCAACCAAACGCCAGCAGCGCCGGCGCCACGCCAAAAGCAACCATGTCAGACAAGGAATCATACTCGGCGCCAAAGGCGCTTTCGGTATGAGTCATACGGGCAACCCGGCCATCAAGGCCGTCCAGCACCATGGCGACAAAAATCGCGATGGCGGCAAATGCAAAATACTTGCTTGCGCCCGCAGCATCACCAGCGCTCATTGCGCTTTGCGCACTCATTGAACTGATGATGGAGTAGAAACCGGCAAACAGGTTTGCCGTTGTAAAAAGATTGGGCAGCAGATAGATACCACGATGCCGGACCTTACGGCCTTCAGCGTCATGCCCTTCTTCGACATGCTCATCGATAGGCAGCAGGCTATCGGCGTCAGAAGCCTGTTTTGGCTCTTCGGGACGTTCGCTCATGGACATTACCTTGCAACGATATGGAAAGTTTCAATAGAAGCTTGCAGACCAACTTTCACCCGCAAACGTTCCTGCTTTATACCAGAAGCTGCCGCTTAAACGAAAAAACGCGGCCAGGGCCGCGTTTTTTCAAGATCGTACTGACTTAGTTTTTAGCTTTGTCGACGATTTTGTTAGCACCGATCCAAGGCATCATCGAGCGCAGTTGCTCGCCGATCACTTCGATACCGTGTGCAGCGTTGTTACGACGCTTGGCAGTCATCGAAGGGTAGCCAGTAGCGCCTTCGCTGATGAACATCTTCGCGTATTCACCGTCTTGAATGCGCTTCAGAGCGTTACGCATTGCTTGACGGGATTCAGCGTTGATCACTTCTGGGCCGGTCACGTACTCGCCGTATTCAGCGTTGTTGGAGATCGAGTAGTTCATGTTGGCGATACCGCCTTCGTACATGAGGTCAACGATCAACTTCAGCTCGTGCAAGCACTCGAAGTAAGCCATTTCTGGCGCGTAGCCTGCTTCAACCAGTGTTTCGAAGCCAGCTTTAACCAGCTCAACAGTACCGCCACACAGAACGGCTTGCTCGCCGAACAGGTCAGTTTCGGTTTCGTCTTTGAACGTGGTTTCGATGATACCGGTACGACCACCGCCCACGCCCGAAGCGTAAGACAGTGCAACGTTTTTGGCGTTGCCCGACGCGTCCTGATAGATCGCGATCAGGTCAGGAATACCGCCGCCACGAACGAATTCGGAACGTACAGTGTGGCCCGGCGCTTTTGGCGCGATCATGATGACGTCGAGGTCAGCACGCGGAACAACCTGGTTGTAGTGAATCGCAAAGCCGTGGGAGAAGGCCAGGGTAGCGCCCTTCTTGATGTTCGGCTCGATTTCGTTCTTGTACAGAGACGACTGGAACTCGTCCGGGGTCAGAATCATGACCAGGTCAGCAGCGGCAACAGCGCTGGCAACGTCAGTTACTTTCAGACCATGAGCTTCAGCTTTAGCGACAGTGGCCGAACCTTTGCGCAGACCAACAGTAACGTCTACACCGGAGTCTTTCAGGTTGCACGCTTGAGCGTGACCCTGGGAGCCGTAACCGATAATGGCTACTTTTTTGCCCTGGATGATCGAAAGGTCGCAGTCTTTGTCGTAATAAACTTTCATGATTTTCCTTTATGTATCCAGGCCATTCAGGCCGTTAGCACTTGTAAGTTTTAGATGCTGAGTACTTTGTCGCCACGGGCAATACCCGTCACGCCACTGCGAACTGTTTCCAGGATCGAGGCGGTACCAATCGACTGGATGAAACTGTCGAGCTTATCGCTAGTGCCCGTCAACTGTACGGTATAAACGCTGCTACTGACGTCGACAATTTGCCCACGAAATATGTCTGTAGTGCGTTTGATTTCTGCCCGCTGGGCACCGGTTGCCTTGACTTTGACCAGCATCAGCTCACGCTCGATGTGAGCGCTCTCTGACAGATCCACCAGCTTGACCACTTCGATCAGCTTGTTCAGGTTCTTGGTGATCTGCTCAATCACTTCGTCGTGGCCCACCGTGGTCAGCGTCAGACGCGACAAAGTCGGGTCTTCCGTTGGTGCCACCGTCAGGCTTTCGATGTTGTAGTTACGTTGCGAGAAAAGCCCAACAACGCGAGACAGAGCACCGGGTTCGTTTTCAAGAAGCAAAGAAATAATGTGCCGCATGATTAAGTACGCTCCGTCTTGCTCAGCCACATGTCGCGCATGGAGCCATCTTTGATCTGCATCGGATAAACGTGCTCACTGGTATCCACCTGAATATCCAGGAATACCAAGCGATCTTTCATGGCAAAGGCTTCTTCCATTTTCGGTTTCAGGTCTTTGAGATCGGTAATCCGGATACCCACATGCCCATAGGCCTCAGCCAGCTTGACGAAGTCAGGCAGCGATTCCATATAAGAGTGCGAGTGACGGCTGCCGTAGTTCATGTCCTGCCACTGACGAACCATCCCCAGAACACCGTTGTTCAAGTTGATGATTTTGACCGGCAGACCGTACTGCAAGCACGTCGACAATTCCTGAATGTTCATCTGGATGCTGCCCTCGCCTGTTACACACGCGACGTCATCATCAGGGAAACTCAGTTTCACACCCATTGCCGCCGGGAAACCGAAGCCCATCGTGCCCAGACCGCCAGAGTTGATCCAGCGATTAGGCTTGTTGAAGCGATAGTACTGAGCCGCAAACATCTGATGCTGGCCCACGTCGGACGTGACATACGCATCGCCCTTGGTCACTTCGCAGAGCATTTCGATCACAGCTTGTGGCTTGATCTTGCTGCCGTCGCCCTTGTCGTAAGGGAACAATCCGCGATCGCCGCGCCACTCATCAATCTGCTTCCACCAGGTGGCAACCGCTTCAGGGTTTGGCTTCTCGCCAATGTCCTTGAGGATCGCAACCATTTCGGTCAGCACGCTGTCGACCGGGCCGACAATTGGCACGTCTGCCTTGATGGTTTTGGAGATGGACGCCGGGTCGATATCAACATGGATGATCTTGGCGTTAGGGCAGAACTTGGAGGCACCGTTAATAACACGGTCATCAAAGCGCGCACCCACCGCCAGAATCACGTCCGCGTTGTGCATGGTCATGTTGGCAGTGAAGCTGCCGTGCATGCCGAGCATGCCAATGAACTGACGGTCTGTGCCAGGGTAGGCACCCAAGCCCATCAGCGTATTGGTCACGGGGACGTTGAGCATTTTCGCCAGTTCGGTCAACGGTGCAGCACCGCCACCCAAAATAACGCCGCCACCTGCGTAAAGGACCGGACGTTTGGCCGCCAAGAGCATTTCTACTGCTTTGCGGATTTGCCCCGAGTGCCCACGTACAGCCGGGCTGTAAGAACGCAGTTTGGCTTTTTTAGGGAAAACGTATTCGAACTTTTCAGCCGGGTTGGTCATGTCTTTCGGGATATCGACCACGACCGGACCAGGACGACCGGATTGCGCGAGGTAGAACGCCTTTTTCATGACTTCCGGGATTTCCGACGCGTGCTTGATCATGAAGCTGTGCTTCACGATTGGACGCGAGATACCGATCATGTCGGTTTCCTGGAAGGCATCGGTCCCGACCATAGTGCTAGGCACCTGGCCAGAAATGATCACCATCGGAATGGAGTCCATGTAGGCAGTAGCAATACCGGTGATAGCGTTGGTAGCACCCGGCCCGGAAGTCACCAGTACCACACCGGCTTTACCGGTGGCACGGGCGTAACCGTCAGCCATATGGGTAGCAGCTTGTTCGTGACGAACCAGGATGTGGGTAACTTCCGGTTCTTTGAACAGTGCATCGTAGACATGCAGGAGAGCACCACCAGGGTACCCGTAGATATAGTTGACACCTTCGTCGCGCAAAAAGCGGACGAGCATCTCACCGCCAGATAAAAGCTCCACGTTGTTCACCTCTAAAACGCCAGAATTCCGCTCACAAAATACGAACGGGTCTTAATAGGTTTACTTCTCAGCAGAGCATGAGCGACGGTGGTCGCCGACTACGTCAGCACTGACTGAGCAAGTATTGGGAGCGCCCCAAATATTGCGGGGTTTTCCCACCCAGCGCGAGGTAACGCGTTGCGGGTGTAACAGGTCGGCGCGGGTATGCGCCTCATGATCTGCTGAGAGGGTCTGCTTCTGGCAGTCCCTGTACAGCGGTGTCTGGATTCTTGTGTTTCAGCCCCTCCAAGTCAAGCAGTAATTGCGCTTTTTTCCAACTAAGCGCATGAGAACGTAGAAGAAAGGGGCTTGAGAAGGGATAAAACTCGCCTAGATGGCGCAAAGCGGTAGAAATATGCGCAAGACTGCCGGAAAAACCGGCAGCCAGGCAATTAACCAGCGTCAGTGATCAGTTGGTCGAACTTTTTCAGCTCAGCCCGCAACCCAAGGCTCTCTTGAGGGCGCTCGGCATACACCATCTCGGCCATCTCCAGAATGCCCGAGACCTTGGGCAGAGGAAGATCCTGTTCAAGGATCTGCTTCATCCGCACCAGGAAAATCCATTGCAGCCACTGGTGAAAGTCCAGCGTGTCGACCGAAAAAGGCTCAACACTGCTCAGCGCCTCAGCACTGGGAGACACATCGTCCCACCAGCCCTGCACGCGCAACTCACGTTCAATCAGCAATAATTGTTCGGCAATCGCCGCAAAACGAGCATCCATCAGAAACTTACCTGGCTTTTTGACGGGCCAATGCAGCGCCAGCCGCATCACCTTGTTTATCACGCGCTTGAGCAATCAAGCCCCACAAGCTCGCCTGCAAGTCCGGACGACCGCTCGCGAAGGTCAAACCACGGCGGGCAAACTGCTCAGCCTGAGCCGCATCCCCTTGCGCCATACGCACTTCTGCCAGACGGTAGAGCACTTGCGGCTCGCGTGGTGCCACGCGCTGTGCCCGCTCAAGGCTCGACGAGGCGCCATTCAGGTCGCCACTCGCCTGCTGCTGTTGAGCAGTGGTCAGCAGCGCCAACACCGGCCCATCCAGTTGCTCATCTGCTGCCAAGCCGCCACTGCTGGACGGAATGCCACTCGGCGTAATCGGCGCCGGCGCGGTGTAAGTCGTTGTCGGCGCATAGCTGCCGGTGCTGATCGGCGCAGCCGCCGGGCCAGGGGTAATCGGCCCCGGCGTGATCGGCTGGGTCTGAATCGGCGTCGAAACCGCCGCTCCACCACCCGGCACCATCACCACCACACCTGAATCCTGAGGGATTGCCTGAGTCTGAGCAGCACGCGGCGCAGTGGCCTGTGGATAATTACGGGTCGTACGCTGCGCCGAAACACGCTCGCTGTTCGACACCCGAACACCGGAGTCGACCACAGGGATCGAGCCCTGCGGTACGCTCGCGCAACCATTGAGCAAAGCCAGGGCTGAAACAGCCGGAATCCACCACTTGTTCACGTCACACCCTCTTTGCTTAATTCAACCAGCCCTTGACCCAATCCATCACCGCTTCACCTGTCGCGGGTGCTTGCGCACCACAACCGGCTCCAGCAGGCGGTTCACTGCCGCGAATATACGGCATCTGCACAGCGCCCGGGCAGCTCGCATCAGACCCTTGCCCGGTATGGGGATCAATCCAGGCTTTAACAATGTTGTCCGGCTGCGGCATATCCAGCGGCAATGGATCGGCTTTACTCATAAAGCTGGTCCAAACCTGCAAGGCGCCGCTCGCACCGGTAAACGGGGTTTTACCGTTGTCATCACGCCCCAGCCACACCACCGCCAGCAGATCCTGGCTGAAGCCTGCGAACCAGCTGTCACGCGAGTCGTTACTGGTGCCGGTTTTACCCGCCAGCGTCAGGCTTTTCGGCAATACGTTATAGACCGAACGCCCGGTGCCTTCACGCATCACATGCTGCATTGCCGTCTGGATCAGGTAAATGGAGGCCGGATCGAAGCGCTGCTGGATCTGGAACGGGTAACGTTTCAGCGGCTCGCCTTCAGCCGTCAGCACACTGCGAATACCGCGCATCGGTGTATTGAAGCCGCCATTGGCCAGCGTCTGATACATCGTTGCCACTTCCATAGGGCTCAGCGCACCAGCGCCCAGCAACATGGACGGGAAAGCCGGAAATTCACGCTCTACCCCCAACCGTGCCAGCGTTTTGAGCACGTTAGGCACGCCGACCTGCTGCCCGAGCCGCACAGTCCCCAGGTTGAAAGAGTTCATCATCGACTGATAAAGGAAAATCGTGCCGTGAGAGCGACGGTCATAGTTCTGCGGCGTCCAGACCTGGCCATCTGCCCCTTTGATCGAAATCGGCTCATCCGACAACCAACTGGTCAGCGTGAACTGGCTTGGTCTCTCAAGTGCGGTCAAATACACCGCAGGCTTGACCAGCGAACCAATCGGGCGCACCGCATCCAGCGCACGGTTAAAGCCTGCATAGCCCGGCAGACGGCTGCCAATCAACGCCTGAACCTCACCGGTTTCAGGGTTGGTAACCACCATCGCCGCTTCAACTTCGTCTGCGCCTTTGCGTCCAGCCAGACGCTTAAAGGTGTCACCCACCGCCGATTCAGACTTCATCTGCAAGATTGGGTCGAAGCTGGTGAAGATCCGCAGCCCCTCTTCGGTCAAGTCTTCGTCGCGATAGTCTTCGCGCAATTGACGTTTAACCAGGTCCAAGAAGCCCGGAAATGAACTGTCCGCCAAGCTGCCTCGCTTGGTCACGCCCAGCGGCATCTTTTTAGCCGCAGCGACTTGCTCGGCCGTCGCCACGCCTTGCTGCTCCAGCAAATCGAGCACCAGGTTACGCCGCTCAAGCGCACGCTCAGGGTAACGACGCGGGTTATACGCCGATGGCCCTTTAACCATGCCCACCAGCAACGCCACCTGATGCAGCTTGAGCTCGGACAACGGCTGGCTGAAGAAGAACTGGCTGGCCAGACCAAATCCGTGCACCGCACGCTGGCCGTCTTGCCCCACAAACACTTCGTTGAGGTAAGCCTCAAGGATCTCGCGCTTGTCGTAGTGCATTTCAAGCAGCAGCGCCATCATTGCTTCGGTCAGCTTGCGGCTGAGGCTTCGCTCGTTGGTCAGGAAGAAGTTCTTGACCAATTGTTGAGTCAGCGTACTGCCGCCCTGGCGCATTTGCCCGGACGAGGTGTTGACCCACAGGGCACGGACGATCGACTTGGGCGACACGCCGAAGTGATGATAAAAATCACGGTCTTCTACCGTTACCAGCGTATCGAGCAGATACGGTGGCACCTGATCAATGTTGATCAGAATCCGGTCTTCAAGGTTTTTCGGATAAAGGCCGCCAATCAGCAAAGGCTCAAGCCGTACCACGGGCAACTTGGCGCCATTGGTCGAGGTCAATTCCGACACATAATCGCCAGAAAAGCGCACCCGTACCGGCTGCGCTTTCTCAGCACCTTCATAAAACTGGAAACCACGGGTGTTCAGGTCAACCGTGTTGCCATTTACCGAGGCCGCACCGGGGCCATTGGCCACACTTTCGCGGCGATAGCCGAGTGCATCGAGTTCAGTCAAAAAGTCGTTCTTGCTGAGTTTCTGGCCGACGAACAGCTCCAGCGGCCGGGCATACACCTTGGCCGGGATAGTCCAGCGCTTGCCAGAGAACTTCTCTTGCACGATGGCATCGAGGTAAACAGCAAAACCTGCCAGCACCACCAGGCCGACGAGGCTGAGCTTAAGGGCCCAACCCAGCCAAGGCCGGAGGCCACCAGAAGGACGTTTGGAACGGGAGCGGGGGGATCGAGTTCGAGTCATGGCGCGGGATTATACGCACTTTGCTCATGTTCAACATGCGCGTCCGGCGGTTTGCACGACCGCTGTCAACAGCCATAATGGCGCATTGAATTTTCCCGCCTTTAGAAGGACCGACCGTGAGCCAGAACCTGATTACCGCGCTACAAAATCCGAGCTTATACCCGCATGAAGTCGACGGGTTTCAGGTTATCGAGACCCACATTTCCTGGGTTATCCTCACCGGGCCCTACGCCTACAAAATCAAAAAACCGGTTAACTTCGGCTTTCTTGATTTCACCGAACTCAGTGGCCGCGAATTCTTCTGCAATGAAGAACTGCGCCTCAACCAGCGCCTGACCGAAGGCCTGTACCTGGACGTACTGCCGATAACCGGCAGTGCAGACGCGCCTCAACTCGGCGGCGAAGGCCCGGCTATCGAGTACGCGCTGAAAATGCGCCAATTCCCGCAAAGCCAGCTGCTGAGCACGCTGCAGGCCAATGGCGAACTGACTGCTGCGCACATCGACGAAATGGCCCAGCAAATTGCCCATTTCCACACACACGCCCCGCATGTCCCGCTGGAACATCACCAAGGCACCCCTGAAGCTGTCATGGAGCCCGTGCGTCAGAACTTCGAGCAGATCCGCCCTTTCCTGTCCGATAAAGCTGACCTACTGCAACTCGATGCCCTTCAAGCGTGGGCCGAAGCCAGCTTCACTCGTCTAAAGCCACTGCTGGAGCAACGCAAGGCCCAAGGGTTTATCCGCGAATGCCATGGTGACATCCACCTGGGCAACGCCACCATGATCGACGGCAAAGTGGTGATTTTCGACTGCATCGAATTCAACGAACCGTTCCGTTTTACCGACGTGTACGCCGACACCGCCTTTCTGGCCATGGACCTTGAAGACCGCGGCCTCAAGTGCCTGGCGCGCCGCTTTGTCAGCCAATACCTGGAGTTGACCGGCGACTACCAAGGGCTTGAGCTGCTGAACTTCTACAAAGCCTATCGCGCTCTGGTGCGTGCCAAGGTCAGCCTGTTCAGCATGCCGGCAGAAGCCAGCGCAGTGCAGCGCGCGGCCACCCTGCGCCAGTATCGCAACTACGCCAACCTGGCCGAAAGCTACAGCACCATCCCTTCACGCTTCCTGACCATCACCCACGGCGTTTCAGCCGTCGGTAAAAGCTCTGTTGCGATGCGTTTGGTTGAGTCCCTGGGCGCCATTCGTTTGCGTTCCGATGTCGTTCGCAAGCAATTGTTTGGCGAGCAAACCGGCGACAACTCCGTTGGCCATGGCATTTATAGCGCTGACGCCAGTGCCGCGACCTACGACAAACTGCATGAACTGGCCGGCATCGTGCTGCGCGCGGGCTTCCCGGTGGTCATTGATGCCACTTACCTCAAACGCAAGCAACGCGACGCTGCCGCCAAAGTCGCCGAAGCCACGGGCGTGCCGTGCCTGATCCTCGACTGCACCGCACCCGACGCGGTGATCGAAGGCTGGCTGACTCATCGCAATAGCCTTGGCAACGACCCGTCTGACGCGACCATGGACGTTGTCCGAGCTCAAAAAGCCAGCCGTGAGCCACTCGAGGCAGAAGAAGTCCTGCGCAGCAAACCAGTTGAAACCAACAACAGCAAAAGCCTGGACACCCTGATCAGCGACATCCGTCAACGCCTGCCAGGGCTGTAAGTGCTTGCCCGTGCTGCGAAACTGCAAGGGTTTCGCGGCACGCCAATAGTGGCACTATAATACTGGTGTACATCCATCAGGAGACGCCCCATGAGCCGCCCTGCCTTGCTTCAATCGGCGCTCTACACGTTACTGCATGAAGACAACATCAGCGGGTTTAACCAACAGCGTCCATCCGGACACATTGATATGCGTGGCGGCGACTTTCGCGGGCTGGATTTGCGCGAGCTAAATGCGGACAGCGTGGACTTCACCGACGCCTATTTCCGTTCTGCCGACCTGCGTGGCCTGGACTTGCGTAACGCCTGTATCGAAGGCGCCAGCCTGGCCCATGCGCAAATTTCAGGCGCCTACTTTCCGGTCGAACTGACCGCGGATGAAATCCTGATGTCGGTCAACTTCGGCACACGCTTGCGCTACCGCACCAAATAAACCAAATACGACATTCGGCCCAACGCCCGCCCGGCGTTGGCGACTGTTCCCTGCACTTTGAGGCAAGCGCTCTAGTTCGGGCCTTTGCATCAATACCTCTAACAGCCCTAACGCCATCTCCTGCACTTTTTGCGTCTGCTTGTTCCAAAAACGACTAACGGACGGCGGCTTTCTTATCAGCCGCTACACTTCAACTCACCTGTCTTGACTCATAAGCGCTGAGCTCACGCCGTCGCAAGGAGAGCTGATGCAAGATGAACTCCAGCATCTAAAAAACCTTGGGAAAACCTCGGCGCAATGGTTACACGCTGTCGGTATCCACAGCGCTTCGGATTTAAGGCGCCGCGGGGCGGTCGAGGCTTACCGGGCCGTCAAGGCCAGAGGCTTTCGGGCCTCCAAAGTGCTGCTTTATGCCATTGAGGGCGCACTGCTGGACGTTCACTGGAACGACATCCCCCCGCAAAGAAAGGCGTTTTTGAATGAGCAAGTAGAAGATTTGTTCAAGCTGAAAAAAGGCTAGCCCGCACCGTTTATCGGTCGTGCAAAAAAAGCTGAAAAACAGCTGTTGACATGAAAATGAGAATTGTTATTATTACGCCATCTGGTCGCGAGGCCAGTCGATCTTCTGGAAGGCCCTTGGTTCGGACTCTCAGAAAATCTCCTCATCAGGCTAATCACGGTTATTTGACCCGGCTCTTGCCGGGTCTTTTTTTGCCTGAAAAACACCCGATAACCCCGCCCCACCCTCCTTCGGCAACTCCTATCAAACACAAAATAAGTGATTGATTCTAAAGGCCCTGTAGGAGCGAGCTTGCCTCGCGATCGATCTTTTAATCTTGATCTAAGAGCCCCCTCACCCTAGCCCTCTCCCGAAGGAGAGGGAACCGATTGGGGGATGCTGAAAATATTCGGTGGCCTATTTGCTGCGCGACAGCGCGACGTCGAAGACGGGGCGGCCACTCCTACTCGGCTATATCTCGCAGCCTTCTTGAGTTGTTAGCGCGCAATAATCACCGGGTGTCCTAATTCCGGGTGCGGCTGCACCAACACATCCAGCCCGAACACGTCTTTGAGCGACTGCGGCTGCAACACCACTTGCGGGCTGTCCAAGGCACGCGGGTAGCCGTCTTCAAGCAACAGCAAGCGATCGCAGTAACGCGCAGCGAGGTTCAGGTCGTGCAGGATGATCAACACCGCAGCGCCCCGATCGGCAAAGGCACGAATGGCTTTCAAGGTTGTGTGCTGATGCAAAGGGTCAAGCATCGAGGTCGGTTCATCGAGCAGCAACGTCTGCCCATTTTGCCCCGGCCACAACTGCGCCAGCACCCGTGCCAGATGAACCCGCTGTCGCTCGCCGCCGGACAACGCCAGGTAACTGCGCCCCGCCAAATGCCCGACATCAGCCGCCTCCAGCGCCGCGCAGATAATCTCGGCATCGCGCACGGTGCCGGTCTGATGGGGCAAACGCCCCATACCGACCACCTCTTCAACACGAAAGGCAAAATCGAGGGTCGATGTCTGTGGCAACACGGCAAGACGCTGCGCCCGCTCAGCGCCCTTCCACTGGTTCAAGGCATCCTCATCCAGCAAGACTTGCCCTTCGGTTGGCGCCAACTCCCCGCACAGCGCTGCCAGCAAGGTGCTTTTACCGGCACCGTTGGGCCCCAGGACTCCCAGCACTTCACCCGGCCGCACCTCGAGGGTAATGTCAGTCAGCACGCATTTAGGGCCGCGACGAATCTGCAGGTTTTCTGTACGCAGCATCAGTGGCGGCCTCGCAACAGCAAGTAAAGGAAGAATGGCGCGCCCAAAAATGCGGTCACGATACCAATCGGCATTTCAGCAGGGGCCAACGCCAGGCGCGCTATCAGATCAGCAAACAGCAGCAAAGCAGCGCCCGCCAGTACCGACGCGGGTAACAACACCCGATGATCCGGCCCGGCCAGCAGCCGCACCAAATGCGGCACCACCAAACCGACGAAGCCGATCATGCCCGCCGCAGCCACTGCCGCCCCCACGCCCAACGCGGTGCAGAACACCAACTCGCGCTTGAGCCCTTCTACATTGATGCCCAGGTGATTAGCTTCGGACTCGCCCAGCAACAAGGCGTTAAGCGCACTGGCCCGGCGTGGCAACCACAGAGATACCGCCACGGTCACAAACAGCAGAGGCCACAATCGGGCATAACTGGCGCCGTTCAAGCTGCCCAGGTTCCAGAACGTCAGGGTGCGCAACGTCGCGTCATCGGCCAGGTACGTGAACAACCCCACCGTCGAGCCGGCCAGCGCCGTGAGGGCGATACCCGCCAGCAGCATCACTGCCACGCTGGTTTGCCCGTTACGGCGGCCAAGCCGGTAAACCAATGCAGTCACCCCCAACCCACCGAGAAACGCACAGATCGACAGTAAATAAGGGCCAAACGCGTCGGGCAAACCGCCAAAGGACGAGCCGCCGACAATCGCAATCGCCGCGCCCAGTGACGCACCACTGGACACCCCCACCAGGCCGGGGTCAGCCAGAGGGTTACGAAACAAGCCCTGCATGGCCACACCGGACAACGCCAGCACACCGCCCACGGCCAAACCGAGCAACGTGCGGGGCAAGCGAATCTGCCCCAAGATCAACTCAGCCTGTTCCAGCCCGTCGCCATTTATCGGCACGCCGATCAAGCGCAAGGCCGCACGCAAGGTGTCGAGCAACGGCAAACTCACCGGCCCCAACGCCAACGACAACCAGATGGCTATCAGACACAGCGCACTCAGCCCGATAAACAACGGGCGAGGCTTAACCAATGTCCTCATGGGTGAGCCGGAGCCGCAGGGTAAAACTCAGCCGTCAGTTGCTTCAAACTATCCGGCAAGCGCGGGCCCAGGCCGCCTACCAGTAGCGTTGGGTCCAGCTCGTAAATGCGCCCGTCTTTGGCCGCCTTGAGCGAGGCCAGAATCGGGTTTTCCTTCATCAGTGCTTTGCGTGCCTCGTCGCCTGTCAGGCTACGATCTGCAAACACCAGCACGTCAGGGTTCAAACCTGCCAGCGCTTCTACGGAAAAGGTTTTATAGCCCGTGTGCGTGGCCAGGTTGTGACCACCGGCCTGTGTCAGCAACCAGTCTGCCGCCGTGTCCTTGCCCGCAACCAGCGGTTTGCCGCCCGCATGCCCCAGCAACAGCAGCACGCCCGGCGATGTGTGCTGGGCTTGTGCCTGTTTGACCTGCTGTTGCAACGCTTCCAGTTGCTGCTGATACGCCTTGAACACTTGCGCCGCTTTAGCCTCATCCCCCAGCAGGCGCCCCAAGTGCGCGAGAGTACCCTCAAGGGTGGGCAGATCAGCTTCGGCCGAGAACATTTCAACCGGCACACCGGCGTTACGAATCTGCGCCAGCACCGGTGGTGGCCCCATTTCCTCGGTGCCGATCAAGACATCTGGCTTGAGGCTCAAAATCCCCTCAGCCGACAGTTGCCGCTGATACCCGATGCTGGGCAGCGACTTAAGTGATTCAGGATGTTGGCTGGTGGTATCGACCCCAACCAATTTAGACTCCGCGCCTAAAGCGCTGACCCACTCCGAAAGCGCGCCCCCGGCACTGACCCAGCGTTGGGGCAACTCGTCAGCCAGGCTGACATGACTGATCATAAAGCCTGCACAAAGCATTATCAGGCGGGTACTCAGGCGCATACGGGGGCGTTCCTTGATAAGTGGGCTCAACGGAGCAACGGCAGTGCCGCCAGTCAAAACAGCACATCACAGAGCAGCCCGCCATTTGATAATTGTTTGCATTTGCACGTCAACCTCTTAACGTGCGCCATCACGCGGATCGATTCATACATCAGGGTAGGTTAAGGATTGTAATGAAATATGTGTGCCCCTCAGCGTCGCTGACCGAAGGTGCGAGCCTGGGCTTTGAACAGCACGGTATCCGCCTGTTTGTCGTGCGCCGGGCCGGTCAGGTCTACGCCTATAAAAATCGCTGCCCGCATCGCGGTGTGCCGCTGGAATGGCAGCCCAATCAATTCCTCGACCCCAGCGCCAGTCTGATCCAGTGCGCGACCCATGCTGCGTTGTTTTTGATTGAGAGCGGGGAATGCGTTGCCGGGCCTTGCGCCGGGCAATTCTTGACCGCCCTTGGCTGCCATGAAGACAACCAAGGGATCTGGCTGACACACGATGAGTCAGAGGATGACGTCTAACCGGCGGTCAACCACCACCGCGTCAGACGTCAGGCTGACACCATAGGCCAGTACCTGCACACCTGCCGCCACCGCTTCACGCAAAGCCGCCGCATAGCCCGGGTCGATTTCTTGCGCCGGGCGTACTGCGTCGATCCCGGTCAGGTTGACGCAATACAACTGCACCGCCCGCACGCCTTCACGGGCCAGGCTGGCCAGTTCACGCAAATGCTTGGCGCCGCGCTGAGTGACCGCATCCGGAAACGCCGCCACACGGGTGTCGTCAAAACCCAAGGTGACACTTTTGACTTCGACAAAGGCAAAGCCCTCCGGGTACTCCAGGCGGAAATCAATCCGGCTGTTTTCCTGCCCGTAAGCCACTTCACGCTTGAGCGCGGTAAAACCATTGAGCTCGGTGATCACCCCAGCCAGCAGCGCTTCTTCGACCAAGGGATTGGCACGCCCGGTGTTCACACACGCCAAACGGCCTTGTGGGGTTTCACTGATTTCCCAGGTGCCCGGCAGTTTGCGCTTGGGGTCATTGGAGCGGCTGAACCAGACTTGCCCGCCTTCGACCATGCAATTAAGCATCGAACCGGTATTGGGACAGTGAATGGTTAGCAGCTCGCCGGTGACGGTTTCGATGTCGGCCAAAAAACGCTTGTAACGCTTTATCAGGCGCCCTTCTTCTAAGGCTGGAGAGAACTGCATCAGTTTTTCCAGCTCTGCAGGCCACGGGCAATTCGCTCAACCGCTTCCTGTAGGCGCGGCAAACTCTGGGTATAGGCAAAGCGCACGTGATGCCCGGCCTGATAACGCCCGAAATCCAGGCCCGGGGTGAAGGCAACGTGCTCGGTTTCGAGGAAGTGACGGCAAAAAGCGAAGGCATCATCGCCGAACGCGCTGATATCGGCGTACAAATAAAACGCACCTTCAGGCTCCACGGCAATGCCGAATCCCAACGCTCGCAACGCGGGCAACAAAAAGTCGCGACGGCGTCCAAACTCGGCGCGACGCTCTTCCAAAATGGCCAGCGTTTGCGGCTCAAAACACGCCAGCGCCGCATATTGCGCCATGCTCGGAGCGCTGATGTAGAGATTCTGCGCGAGCTTTTCCAGGTCTGCGACGGCCTCCGGCGGCGCCACCAGCCAACCCAGGCGCCAGCCGGTCATGCCGAAATACTTGGAGAAGCTGTTGAGCACAAAGGCGCTGTCGTCCACCTCAAGCACGCTGGCGGCCTCGCAGCCGTAGGTCAGGCCGTGATAGATCTCGTCCACCACCAAATGCCCACCACGCTTCTTGACCGCAGCCGACAAGGCAGCCAATTCATCACGGCTCAAGAGTGTCCCGGTCGGGTTCGCCGGGGACGCGACCAGCGCGCCCACACTGTCTTGATCCCAGTGGCGCTCAACCAGATCAGCCGTCAACTGGTAGCGAACATCAGGGCCGACAGGTACCAGCTGCGCGGCCCCTTCAACCAAGCGTAAGAAATGCCGGTTACAGGGGTAGCCCGGATCTGCAAGCAACCAGTGTTTTCCCGGATCAACCAGCAGGCTGCTGGCTAAAAGCAAAGCACCAGAGCCGCCTGGGGTGATCAGAATGCGCGAAGGGTCGATGTTCAAGCCGTAACGCTGTTGATAAAACCCGGAAATTGCTTCGCGCAACTCAGGCAAGCCGCGTGCTGCGGTGTAACGGGTTTTACCCGCGGCCAGGGCCGCCTGGCCCACCGCAATAATCGGCTCGGCCGTGGTGAAATCGGGCTCGCCAATCTCCAGGTGAATCACATCGTGCCCCGCCGCCTGCAACTCGTTGGCACGCGCCAACAACGCCATGACGTGGAATGGTTCGATCGCGCGGCTGCGCGCACTGTAAGACTGAGCCATGAGCCTGCCTTCCTGGGTAAGCAAAAGTCCGATTCTACCCAAGCACTGTCACAAGGGAGAGCGAAATAGAGTCTTAGACTGCCCGTGCGTAGAACCAAACGGCGCAAGCCCCGGTCATAGCTCGGCTAAAATATTAATTTGCCACTAATCTTAAGTACGACAGGCTTTGTACACGATCGCTGACAACAGGCTAGACAACCGGGAGTAGCGCGGCCCGAATTGATCTGGTAAGTTCGCCCGCTTGCAGCCGCAGGGCCGGCAGGTGTCGGTGATGTTGCAATCCTGCGCAATGGATTAGAAGAACAGAGGCGGTCCATTTCATGCCCACACAAGCACAGCAACAGAATACTCAATCGCTTAGCGGCTTCGAGCCCTACGTTGAAAAGCCGGGTGAAGAGTACATGGGCGAGCCTATGCGCAAGCACTTCACCAAGATTCTGCAAAAGTGGAAGCAGGACTTGATGCAGGAAGTCGACCGCACCGTTGATCATATGAAAGACGAAGCGGCCAACTTTCCTGACCCAGCTGATCGCGCCAGCCAGGAAGAAGAATTCAGCCTGGAACTGCGAGCCCGCGACCGTGAGCGCAAGCTCATCAAGAAAATCGACAAGACCCTGCAACTGATCGAAGACGAAGAGTACGGTTGGTGCGAGTCTTGCGGCGTCGAAATCGGCATTCGCCGACTCGAAGCCCGCCCGACGGCGGACATGTGCGTAGACTGCAAAACCTTGGCTGAAATCAAGGAAAAACAAGTCGGCAAGTAATCGCCGGCCTGACCAAATGGGGCGTGCGAACGCCCCATTTTTGTTTCTGGATTTACACATTGACGTGGCCCCCCTGTGGGAGCGGGCTTGCTCGCGATGCAGACGCCATGACAAGCATGAATGGCCGCGCCGAAACCCTCGCGAGCAAGCCCGCTCCCACAAAAAATGCATGCCCCCATGACAGCCTCTCCAAACCCCTCCTACATCGGGCGCTTCGCCCCGACGCCCAGCGGTCATTTGCACTTCGGCTCGCTGGTGGCCGCCCTCGCCTCGTACCTTGACGCACGCTCCGTAGGCGGGCGCTGGCTGTTGCGTATGGAAGATCTCGACCCACCACGTGAAATGCCCGGCGCTCAAGCCGCCATACTCGACGCTCTGCAACGCTATGGGTTTGAGTGGGACGGCGAACTGGTCCGCCAAAGCGAGCGCCATGACGCCTACGCGCAAGTTGTGGACCGCTTGTTTAGCCAGGGCCTGGCCTATGCCTGTACCTGCTCGCGCAAACAACTCGAAGGTTATAACGGGATTTACCCTGGGCTGTGCCGCAACGCCGGCCACCCCATGGAAAATGCCGCCATTCGCCTGCGCGTACCTGAACTTGAGTACGCCGTTGAAGACCGCGTACAAGGCACCTTCCGCCAGCATTTGGGCCGTGACGCAGGTGACTTTATCATCCGCCGCCGCGATGGCCTGTACGCCTACCAGCTGGCGGTGGTGCTCGATGATGCCTGGCAAGGGGTCACTGATATTGTGCGCGGCGCCGACCTGCTTGACTCCACACCGCGTCAGCTATACCTACAAGAGCTGCTCGGGTTATCACAGCCTCGCTACCTGCACGTGCCGCTGATCGTTCAACCCGACGGCCACAAGCTGGGCAAATCGTACCGCTCGCCGCCGCTGACACCCGAACATGCCTCGCCCCTGCTGCTTCGCGCCCTGCGTGCACTGGGCCAGGCCCCGGACGAAAGCCTTGATGGCGCCAGCCCGCGTGAGATCCTCGATTGGGGCATTGCGCACTGGAATGCCGGGCTGATCCCGCGCACGCTCACCCTGGCCGAGGCGCAATTACGCTGACAGCCCTTGCAGGTTGCCAGCCATCCGTTACCATCGCCGCACGTTTTTAGGGCATGCGGCCAGCAAAAGTGAGGGCAGGATGTATATCTATCGATTGGTCCTGTTGCTGGTTGTCGGGATCTACCTGTTTTCCCCCGCCATCATGGATTGGTGGATTGACGCGACGGGCGCCTGGTACAGGCCGTATCTGCTTTGGCTGATTCTGATCGTTGTGACCTTTATTCTTCAGAGCCAAAAAGATGCCGATGAGCTTTAGCCTGACCCAGATGGTGCTGGTCAGCGCCGCGTATTTGCTGGTGCTGTTTGCGGTGGCGTGGATCAGTGAGCGCGGCATGATCCCGCGCGCGATCATCCGCCACCCGCTGACTTACACCTTGTCACTGGGTGTTTACGCCAGCGCCTGGGCGTTCTACGGCACCGTGGGCCTGGCGTACGAATACGGTTACGGCTTTTTATCCAGCTACCTCGGGGTGTCCGGCGCGTTCTTGCTGGCGCCCGTGTTGCTCTACCCCATCTTAAAAATCACCCGCACCTACCAGTTATCTTCACTGGCAGACCTTTTTGCGTTTCGCTTTCGCAGTTCATGGGCGGGCGCGCTGACCACGATTTTCATGCTGATCGGCGTGTTACCGCTGCTGGCCCTGCAAATTCAGGCCGTGGCCGACTCCATCAGCATCCTGACCCGAGAACCGGTGCAACACCGCGTAGCCCTGAGCTTCTGCGCGATGATCACCCTGTTCACGATTTTCTTCGGTTCACGGCACATCGCCACGCGTGAAAAGCACGAAGGGCTGGTGTTCGCCATTGCCTTTGAATCGGTGATCAAGCTGGTCGCCATCGGCGGCGTTGGCCTGTACGCGCTGTACGGCGTATTCGGTGGCCCGCAGCAACTGGAAGTCTGGCTGCTGCAAAATCAGACCGCTCTCGCCGCCCTGCACACCCCGCTGCAAGAAGGCCCTTGGCGCACCTTGCTGCTGGTGTTTTTTGCCTCGGCCATTGTGATGCCGCACATGTATCACATGACCTTCACCGAAAACCTCAACCCGCGCGGGCTGGTCAGCGCCAGCTGGGGCCTGCCCCTGTTCCTGCTGCTGATGAGCCTGGCCGTGCCGCTGATTCTCTGGGCCGGGCTCAAGCTGGGCGTCACCACCAACCCCGAATACTTCACCCTGGGGATTGGCATCACAGCCAACAGCAAAGCCCTGGCGTTACTGGCCTATGTCGGCGGGCTTTCGGCGTCCAGCGGATTGATCATCGTCACCACCCTGGCGCTGTCGGGCATGGCGCTCAACCACCTGGTGCTGCCGCTGTATCAACCGCCCGCAGAAGGCAATATCTACCGCTGGCTGAAGTGGACCCGCCGCGCGCTGATTGTGGCCATCATCATGGCCGGCTACGGGTTTTACCTGCTGCTGGGCGCCGAGCAAGACCTCGCCAACCTGGGCATCGTCGCCTTTGTCGCCACCTTGCAGTTCCTGCCGGGCGTACTCTCGGTCCTGTACTGGCCAACGGCAAACCGCCGCGGCTTTATCGCCGGGTTGCTGGCCGGGATCGTGGTGTGGATGGGCAGTATGCTGTTCCCGCTAATCGGTAACTTCCAGGGCTTCTACATCCCGTGGCTCGACATGATCTACGTGCTGGACGATACCAGCTGGCACATGGCGGCCATCGCCTCGCTCGCCGCCAACGTTCTGATGTTCACCCTGATCTCCTTGTTCACCAACGCCAGCCCCGAAGAAGCCAGCGCCGCCGAAGCCTGTGCGGTAGACAACGTGCGTCGCCCGCAACGTCGCGAACTGCATGCCGCCTCCCCGCAAGAATTTGCCACCCAACTGGCCAAACCTCTGGGCGCCAAGGCCGCGCAAAAGGAAGTCGAGCAAGCCTTGCGCGACCTGTACCTGCCCTTCGACGAGCGGCGGCCGTACGCCTTGCGGCGCTTGCGTGACCGGATCGAAGCCAACCTGTCCGGCCTGATGGGTCCCAGCGTTGCCCAAGACATGGTTGAAACCTTTTTGCCTTACAAATCAGGCGGCGAAAACTACGTCACCGAAGACATCCACTTCATCGAAAGCCGGCTTGAGGACTACCACTCGCGCCTGACCGGTCTGGCCGCCGAGCTCGATGCCTTGCGCCGCTATCACCGCCAAACGCTGCAAGAGCTGCCGATGGGCGTGTGCTCGCTGGCCAAGGACCAAGAGATCCTGATGTGGAACAAAGCCATGGAAGAACTGACCAGCATTCCCGCCCAGCGGGTGGTCGGTTCACGCCTGAACACCCTGGGCAACCCGTGGCGCGAATTGTTGCAGGGCTTTATCGACCTGCCCGACGAGCACTTGCACAAACAGCATCTGGCCCTCGACGGCCAAACTCGCTGGTTGAACCTGCACAAAGCGGCCATTGATGAACCGCTGGCACCGGGCAACAGTGGCCTGGTGTTACTGGTCGAAGACTTGACCGAAACACAGATGCTCGAAGACAAACTGGTGCACTCCGAGCGGCTGGCCAGCATTGGGCGACTGGCCGCGGGCGTGGCCCATGAAATCGGCAACCCGGTGACCGGCATCGCTTGCCTGGCGCAGAACCTGCGCGAAGAGCGCGAGGACGACGGCGAACTGACCGAGATCAGCAGCCAGATCCTTGAGCAGACCAAGCGCATCTCACGCATTGTGCAGTCGCTGATGAGTTTCGCCCACGCGGGCAGCCATCAGCACAATGACGAGCCCGTCTGTCTGGCCGAAGTGGCGCAGGATGCCATTGGTCTGCTGGCCTTGAACCGGCGCAACTTTGAGGTGCAGTTTTACAACCTGTGCGACCCCGATCACTGGGTCGACGGCGACCCGCAGCGCTTGGCGCAAGTATTGATCAACCTGCTCTCAAACGCCCGCGACGCCTCGCCTGCCGGCAGCGCCGTGCGGGTCAAAAGCGAAGCCAGCGAACACACAGTCGACCTGATCGTTGAAGACGAGGGCAGCGGAATTCCGAAGAACATCATGGACCGATTATTCGAACCCTTCTTCACCACCAAGGACCCTGGCGAAGGCACCGGCTTGGGCCTTGCACTGGTCTATTCCATCGTTGAAGAGCATTATGGACAAATCACCATCGACAGCCCGGCTGACATTCAGAGCCAACGCGGGACCCGTATTCGGGTGACACTACCGCGTCATGTCGAAGCGACGTCCGCTGTGAACTGAGACCGTCGAGAGAACTGAATCAATGCCGCATATTTTGATCGTCGAAGACGAAACAATCATCCGCTCCGCGTTGCGCCGCCTGTTGGAGCGTAATCAGTACCAGGTCAGCGAAGCCGGCTCGGTACAGGAAGCGCAAGAGCGTTTCAGCATTCCCTCGTTCGACTTGATAGTCAGCGACTTGCGTCTGCCCGGTGCGCCCGGCACCGAGCTGATCAAGCTGGGCCAAGGCAAGCCGGTGCTGATCATGACCAGCTACGCGAGCCTGCGCTCAGCCGTCGACTCAATGAAAATGGGCGCGGTCGACTACATCGCCAAGCCGTTTGATCACGACGAAATGCTCCAGGCTGTGGCGCGCATCCTGCGCGATCGGCAAAACAGCCAGACGGTGACCGCCGCTGACCGCCCGGCCGCCAAGCCCGGTAACACCGACAAAAACACGGTGGACAACAGCAACGGTGAAATCGGCATCATTGGCTCATGCCCACCGATGCTCGACATGTACAGCAAGATCCGCAAAGTCGCGCCCACCGATTCCAATGTGCTGATTCAAGGTGAGTCGGGCACGGGTAAAGAGCTGGTTGCCCGCGCCCTGCACAACCTGTCCAAACGCGCCAAGGCCCCGATGATCTCGGTCAACTGTGCGGCCATTCCTGAATCCCTGATCGAATCCGAACTGTTCGGCCACGAAAAAGGCGCGTTTACCGGCGCCAGCGCCGGGCGTGCCGGGCTGGTCGAAGCCGCCGACGGCGGCACACTGTTCCTCGACGAAATCGGTGAGCTGCCCCTGGAAGCCCAGGCGCGCTTGCTGCGCGTGCTGCAAGAAGGCGAGATCCGCCGCGTGGGCTCGGTGCAGTCGCAAAAAGTCGATGTGCGCCTGATCGCCGCGACCCACAGAGACCTCAAGAACCTGGCCAAGGTTGGCCAGTTCCGTGAAGACTTGTACTACCGCTTGCACGTTATCGCGCTCAAATTGCCGCCTTTACGCGAACGCGGCGCTGACGTTATCGAAATCGCCCGCGCTTTCCTCGCCCGTCAAAGCGCCCGTATTGGCCGTACCGACCTCAAGTTCGCCCCTGACGCAGAGCGCGCCATCAGCCATTACTCATGGCCGGGTAACGTTCGTGAGCTGGAGAACGCCGTAGAGCGCGCCGTGATCCTGTGCGAAAGCCCGGAAATCTCGGCCGACCTGCTGGGTATC
The DNA here is from genome assembly GCF_045830615.1 of Pseudomonas helleri. NCBI lineage: Bacteria > Pseudomonadati > Pseudomonadota > Gammaproteobacteria > Pseudomonadales > Pseudomonadaceae > Pseudomonas > Pseudomonas helleri. The sequence goes on from NZ_CP174501.1 coordinate 4,673,405, forward strand.
GACATTGAACTGAGCGACTTGCAGGACGACGACTTTATCGGCCTGGCGCCGCAACAGAGCATCAGCAGCGGTAACACCAGCCTGGACCCGACCGAAGACCTGTCACTGGAAGACTACTTCCAGCACTTCGTTCTGGAGCATCAAGACCACATGACCGAGACCGAACTGGCCCGCAAGCTTGGCGTGAGTCGTAAATGCTTGTGGGAACGTCGCCAACGTCTAGGCATTCCGCGCAGAAAAACCGGTGTCGCCAGCGAAAACTGAAACGGGTTACGCCGTAGGTAACACCTCACACCGAGAGAAAACTGTTACCGCTGATTAATCACGTAACAAAAGCCGGGGTTTACGGTAACGAAACCCCGGCTTTTTTTGGCCTGCCAAAAAGTGAAAAGCCAGAAAACCCCCTATTTTGCTGGGCCGCGCAAAAGTTGGCACGACCCCTGCTATATGTATTCGTACAAGAACAATAAGAATCACAGCAACACACAATAAAAATAAGACGTATCGGCTCACGCATAACAAAAACAACACGGCGGAGGCGCAGCTAACTGATTGTTTTGGAGAGGCGTTGTACATGGGGCTTGCCCCACGGCTAGGCAGAGAACAACAAAAACTGCACTTAAAGCAGAGCCTGAACTAGTTGGATCATTGATCACATCAACACAGCGACCAAAGCAATCCGTTTGCTCTTATCTCTCAATTTGAGAGGGTTACACAGGCTAAAACCTGGTAACCAGGGCACTTAACAAAAACAAAAAGCCCGAAACTCATAATAAAAATAGAGCATGCAACTAATTCTGGGGGAGCTTCGGCTCCCCTTGTGCTTGCTGCGATTCAGAAAAAATCCCTTACCGGCTCTAACTCAAGCCTCTGGTAGCTATTTATAGCGTTCCGTTTGTAGCTTCGCGCGCAAGAGCGGCTCAGCTTCCTACACCATCCCCTGACTAAATGCTAGAATCCCCGCCCATCATGCGGTCATTCTTCGTTTTGGCCGAACATTCCTTCAAACAGTGCATCCCATGCTGAAGAAGCTGTTCCAGTCACTCCGTACTCCCAAGCGTCGCACGCAACAACTGCGTAGCACCCCAGAAGTGCTCAACAGCGGCCAACACTCGCTGCAACGCGCTCAATTCAGCCGTTACGCCGTCAACATCGTCGAACGTCTGCAGAACGCCGGTTATGAGGCCTATCTGGTCGGCGGTTGTGTGCGCGACATGCTGCTCAACATCACGCCCAAAGACTTCGACGTTGCCACCAGCGCCACCCCTGAACAGGTGCGTGCAGAGTTTCGCAATGCGCGGATCATTGGCCGCCGGTTCAAGTTGGTTCACATCCACTTTGGCCGTGAAATCATCGAAGTCGCGACCTTCCGCGCCAACCACCCGCAAAACGACGAAGAGGAAGACAGCAACCAGTCCTCGCGTAACGAAAGCGGGCGCATTTTGCGTGACAACGTTTACGGCACCCTTGAAGAAGACGCCCAGCGTCGTGACTTCACGATCAACGCCCTGTATTACGACCCGGTCAGCGAGCGCATTCTTGATTACGCCAACGGCGTGCACGACATCCGCAATCACCTGATTCGCCTCATCGGCGACCCTCAGCAGCGCTACCAGGAAGACCCGGTGCGCATGCTGCGTGCGGTGCGCTTCGCAGCCAAGCTCGACTTCGGTATCGAAAAACACACCGCCGCACCGATCCAGGCCCTGGCGCCGATGCTGCGCGAGATCCCGTCTGCGCGGTTGTTCGAAGAAGTCCTCAAGCTGTTCCTGTCGGGCAACGCGGCAGACACCTTCGAGATGCTGGTTGACCTGCAGTTGTTCGACCAACTGTTCCCGGCCAGTGCCGAAGCACTTGAGCACAACCCGACGTACACCCACACCCTGATCAGCGAAGCCTTGCGCAACACTGACCTGCGGATCAAACAAGGCAAACCGGTCACCCCGGCGTTCCTCTTTGCCGCCTTGTTGTGGCCAGCCCTGCCGACACGCGTCATGCAATTGCAAGACCGTGGCATGCCCGCCATCCCGGCCATGCAGGAAGCAGCGCATGACCTGATCGCAGAACAATGCACGCGCATTGCCATCCCCAAGCGTTTCACGCTGCCGATCCGCGAGATCTGGGACATGCAAGAACGCCTGCCGCGCCGCAGTGGCAAACGCGCCGATGCATTACTGGATAACCCGCGCTTCCGTGCCGGCTATGACTTTTTGCTGTTGCGTGAAAGCGCTGGTGAACAGACCCACGGTCTGGGCGAGTGGTGGACCGACTACCAGGACGCCAACGACAGCGGTCGCCGCGAGATGATCCGCGAACTGAGCAATGCCAAGGATGACGGCACCGGCCCTGCCCCGCGCAAACGTCGCCGTACCAGCAGTAGCAAGCGTAAACGTGCAGGCGCAGACGAGTAAGTGATGGAACGTATCTACATCGGCATGGGCAGCAATCTGGCTGAGCCCACAGAGCAATTGCGCAGCGCTGTCCAGGCGCTGGCGCAACTGCCGCAGTCAACTCTGGCCGGTGTTTCGGCGTTCTATCAAAGCGACTCGTTACTGCCCGGCCAGCCGCGCTACACCAATGCCGTGGCGGCCATCGACAGCGCCTTGGCACCGCTGGAACTGCTGGATGCCCTGCAAGCCATCGAGCTTGATCAGGGCCGCGAACGTCACGAACGCTGGGGTCCGCGCACGCTGGATCTGGACATCCTGCTCTTTGGCGATCGCCTGATCGACGAACCTCGCCTTAAAGTCCCGCACTACCATATGCACGCCCGCCCTTTCGTGCTGTACCCGCTGGCCGAACTCGCGCCCGCAGCGCTGGTACTCGCTGACGGCCGCCGTCTTGAGCAATTGCTTGCAGACTGCCCATTCGTCGGCCTTGAGCGTATGGCGCCATTCGCTGAAACGAATCAATAACCGCGGTAACACCCACGCGGTAACACCTCTAATTGACTTCCAGTGTCCCCGTCACGACTATAGGCATCCCGCTGCCGTCCATTCGACGGCGCAATGTGAAAAGCAGGCGTTATAAGCACCGTTACTAAAAGGTGTGCCTGCTTCTACGATGAATCACATGCGTGACACGCAGTGGTTATCACACTGCCTGACGAGGATCCTTTTTCATGCCGGCTATTACCCTGACCACCCTGCAAAGCCTTAAGCAAAAAGGTGAAAAAATCACCATGCTGACGTGCTATGACGCCACCTTTTCCCACGTCTGTAATCAGGCGGGTGTGGAAGTGTTACTGGTGGGCGACTCCCTGGGCATGGTTCTGCAAGGGCATGACAGCACTCTGCCAGTCACGACCCGCGACATGGCGTACCACGTGGCCAGCGTCAAACGCGGCAACCAGGACGCACTGATCCTCGCCGACCTGCCCTTCATGGCCAACGCGACCACTGAGCAAACCCTGAACAACAGTGCCCAACTGATGCAGGCGGGTGCGCACATGGTCAAAGTGGAAGGCGCGGTGTGGCTTGCCGAGTCGATCCGCTTGCTGACCGAGCGCGGTATTCCCGTGTGCGCGCACATGGGCCTGACGCCACAAACCGTCAACGTCCTGGGCGGCTATAAAGTCCAGGGCCGTAACGAAAACCAGGCCCGCCAAATGCGCGCCGATGCCATTGCCCTGGAACAAGCCGGTGCGGCCATGTTGCTGCTCGAATGCGTCCCCAGTGAATTGGCCAAGGAAATCACCCACGCGGTGAAAATCCCGGTGATCGGTATTGGCGCTGGCAGTGACACCGACGGCCAGGTGCTGGTCCTGCACGACATGCTCGGCCTGTCACTGACCGGGCGCGTTCCCAAGTTCGTGAAGAACTTCATGACGGGTCAACCCGACATCCAGTCAGCAATCAGCGCTTACGTGGCTGAAGTTAAAGCCGTCAGCTTTCCTGGCACCGAACACGGGTTCTCTGCATGAACACAGTCAAAACCGTTCGCGAATTGCGCGCAGCCGTCGCACGCGCTCGCAGCGAAGGCAAACAAATCGGCCTGGTGCCCACCATGGGCAACCTGCACAGCGGCCATGCGGCTTTGGTCACCACCGCTGCTCAGCAAGCCGATTTCGTGGTGGCGAGCATTTTCGTCAACCCGCTGCAGTTCGGTGCCAATGAAGACCTCGACACCTACCCGCGTACGCTCGCGGCCGACCAGGAAACGCTCCTGCAAGCAGGCTGCAACCTGCTGTTCGCGCCGACTGTAGAAGAAATGTACCCAAACGGCATGACGGGCCTGACCCGCGTGACCGCCGCGCAACTGAGCAATGAACTGTGCGGCAGCCGCCGTCCGGGGCATTTCGACGGCGTCACCACTGTCGTCAGCAAGCTGTTCAATATGGTTCAGCCCGACTTGGCCATCTTTGGCCAAAAGGACTTCCAGCAACTGGCCGTTATCCGCGCCATGGTCCTTGACCTGAACATCCCGGTGCAGATTATTGGCGAGCCGACTGTACGTGCTGAAGACGGCCTGGCGTTGTCTTCGCGCAATGGCTATTTGACCGAAGAACAGCGCCAGCTCGCGCCAGCGCTGTATCGCCATCTGAACGAAATCGCCCAGGCCATCAAGGCCGGTGAGCGCGATTACGCCGGTCTGGTTCGCCACCACCTGGCGCTGATCGAAGCCAAAGGTTTTCGCCCCGACTACCTGGAGATCCGCCAGGCACAAACTCTGCTGCCAGCCACTGCCGATGACCGCGATCTGGTGATTCTGGTTGCGGCGTTCCTCGGGGCAACACGCCTGATCGACAACATTCACCTGAACCTTGAAGGTTCTTTTTAACAAGCAGACTGCACGGAACAGCAGATCCGCCGCCTAACCCTTCACCTATCACTGAAAACTGTGTAGTACCCGAGTAACATGCTCGTGACAAAAGTTACGCAGCAGTGTCAGACAAAGCCGAGACAGAAGCAGGCGCGAGGTTTACTGTAATCGCCCTGCTTCTGAATGAAGCGCAGAATCAGACCAGCCGAAATCTTGACCTCAGATCGAAGGTTTCGGTGTTTTCAGTGTCCAAAAGGCAGTTCAAGCAAAAGGATATTCGCAGCGATGGCGTACTACCGCACTCCTCACGACGTTACCGCTCTGCCCGCCTGGCAAGCGCTCAAACTTCACCGCGCCGACATGCAACATTTCAGCATGCGCGATGCGTTCAACAGCAACCCCAAGCGCTTTGAGGATTTCACCCTCAGCAGCTGCGGGTTGTTTCTGGATTACTCGAAAAACCTGATCACCGACCAGACCCGCAGCTTGCTGGTCAATCTGGCCAACGAAGCCGATCTTAAAAACGCGATCAAGTCGCTGTTTGAAGGCGACATCGTCAACGCCTCCGAGGGTCGCCCGGCCCTGCACACGGCACTGCGTCGCCCTGTGGCCGACAAACTGTCGGTGAACGGCGTCAACATCATGCCGCAGGTGCATAAAGTCCTGAACCAAATGACCGAGCTGGTCGGCCGGATTCACGACGGTCTGTGGCGTGGTTATACCGAAAAGCCAATCACTGACGTGGTCAACATCGGCATTGGCGGCTCGTTCCTCGGCCCTGAGCTGGTGTCTGAAGCACTGCTGTCCTACGCGCAAAAAGGCGTTCGCTGCCACTATCTGGCGAACATCGACGGCAGCGAGTTCCACGAACTGACCGCAAAACTGCGCGCCGAAACCACGCTGTTTATCGTCTCGTCGAAATCCTTCAATACCCTCGAAACCCTCAAGAACGCTCAAGCAGCGCGGGCCTGGTACTTGGCTCAGGGTGGTTCGGAGGCTGAACTGCATCGCCACTTTATCGCCGTGTCGAGCAATAACGCGGCGGCCGTAGCGTTCGGTATTCGCGAAGAAAACATCTTCCCGATGTGGGACTGGGTAGGCGGTCGTTACTCGCTGTGGTCGGCCATCGGTTTGCCGATTGCACTGGCCATCGGCATGTCCAACTTCAAAGAACTGCTGTCCGGTGCTTACAGCATGGACCAGCACTTCCAGAACGCCCCGTTCGAACAGAACATGCCGGTGCTGATGGCCGCGCTGGGTGTGTGGTACGGCAACTTCTGGGGCGCGCAAAGCCACGCGATCCTGCCGTACGACCACTACCTGCGTAACATCACCAAGCACTTGCAACAGCTGGACATGGAATCCAACGGCAAGAGCGTACGCCAGGACGGCACACCGGTCTCGACCGACACCGGCCCGGTGATCTGGGGCGGCGTAGGCTGCAACGGTCAGCACGCTTATCACCAGTTGTTGCATCAAGGCACCCTGCTGATTCCGGCCGACTTTATCGTGCCGATTGTCAGCTTCAACCCGGTGTCCGATCACCATCAGTGGTTGTACGCCAACTGCTTGTCGCAAAGCCAGGCGCTGATGCTGGGTAAAACCCGCGCAGAAGCCGAAGCCGAGTTGCGCGACAAGGGCATGAGCGAAGACGAAGTGCAAAAGCTCGCGCCGCACAAGGTCATCCCGGGCAACCGTCCGAGCAATACCTTGGTGGTTGAACGCATCAGCCCGCGCCGTCTGGGTGCGCTGGTGGCGCTGTACGAGCACAAAGTCTTCGTACAAAGCGTTATCTGGGGCATCAACGCGTTCGACCAGTGGGGCGTTGAGCTGGGCAAAGAACTCGGCAAAGGCGTTTACAACCGCCTGACCGGCAACCTCGAAGAGCCAGCTGAAGACGCATCGACCCAAGGTCTGATCAACTACTTCCGCGGCCGTCATCGCGGTTGATTGATAGCCAGCCAGTCTTCCCGACTGGCTGGCTCAACCGAGGCCCCATGGAACTTATCCGCCGCCCCATCGAACGCCAGATCATGAGCCTGACCGGGCTTTCGCTCGGACGTCTCGACCTCGAAAACCCTAAAGGCGACCCTGGCCTGTTTGGCCCGGACTCGATCAGTTGGCGTGTGCACGGTGACTTCACCAGCATGCTGATTGGCGGCATCAGCGCCTTGATGCTGCAAGCCTTGCACCCACTGGCCCTGGCCGGGGTGTGGGACCACTCCAATTTCCGCCAGGACATGCTGGGCCGGTTGCGTCGCACCGGGCAGTTTATTTCCGGCACCACCTTTGGCTCCACCGCGGACGCCAACTGGTTGATCGACAAGGTACGCACCATTCACCTGCAAGTGACCGGTACCGGGCTTGATGGCCGGCCTTATGCCGCCAGCGACCCTGAACTGCTGACCTGGGTGCATGTGGCCGAAGTCAGCAACTTTCTTGCGGCCCATCTTCGCTACCGTAATCCGCATTTGTCTGGCGAAGATCAAGACCGTTACTACGACGAAATAGCCTTGGTCGCTGAACGCCTGGGCGCTACGCAGGTGCCGCGCTCACGCCAGCAAATCGCCGAGTACCTCGACCGTGTTCGCCCGCAGTTGCTATGTGACGAACGCAGCCATGAAGTGATTCGCCTGCTGCTCAATGCGCCCGCCCCCAGCTTGCTGGCCAAACCATTTGGAGCATTGATGATGCAGGCCGGGATTGATTTGCTGCCCGATTGGGCCAGTGATCAACTTGGGCTTGAACAACGTCCTGTCACGCGCCAGCTCGTGCGCACGTGCGTGAATAGCACCGCGCCGATCTTGCGCTGGGCCGTGCGCAATGGCTCGGTGCAACGCGCACGACGGCGTATGAGGCTTGAATGACGGGTGCCAGGCAGCGGTGACAGCGTCTGTTCTGTTAAACTGCCGCGCCTTATCTGTCCCCCAAGGCGCAACGCATGTCTTCCTTGAATCAGGCGCTGCGCGCCGCCCTCGATAATCGTCACGATCTGCTGGCCGAGCTGCACAGCCAGGGCACTGATTGCTATCGCCTGTTCCACGGCAGCCAGGAAGGCGCTGGCGGTTTGACCATCGACCGCTACGGCCCGCAGTTGCTGGTGCAAAGCTTCCATCAGCGCCTTGAGCGCGATGATCTGCTGCAACTGCATAACACCATCAACCAGCACCTGGGCCTCGAATTGCTGCTGGTCTACAACGACCGCTCCCAGGGCAACTCGCGCATCGATCGCGAAGACACGGTGTACCGAGCTGAAGAGGCTGCGCTGGCTGACATGGTCGGTCACGAATGGGGGCTCAACTACCGCGTTCGCGGTCGCCATGCTGGGCAGGACCCGCTGTTGTTTCTCGATCTGCGCAATGCACGCGGCTGGGTCAAACAACACAGCGCAGGTAAAAGCGTCCTCAACCTCTTTGCTTACACCTGCGGTGTGGGCCTGAGCGCAGCCGCGGGCGGGGCCAGTGAAGTCTGCAACCTGGACTTTGCCGAGGGCAACCTGGCGGTAGGCCGTGAAAATGGCCTGCTGAACTCGGAACTGAAAAAAATGAAGTTTGTGCAGTCCGACTACTTCGCCGCAATCCGCCAACTGGCCGGGCTGCCCATCGTACAACGCCGTCACAAACTGCCGGCCTACCCGCGCCTCGATCAGCGTGAATACGACCTGGTGCTGCTCGACCCGCCAGCCTGGGCCAAAAGTGCGTTCGGCACCGTCGACCTGCTGCGCGACTATCAAAGCCTGCTCAAGCCTGCGGTACTCACCACCGCCAAAGACGGGGTGCTGATCTGTTGTAACAACCTGGCAAAAGTCAGCATGGACGATTGGCGTGAGCAAGTCTTGCGCTGCGCCGAGAAGGCTGGCCGCCCCGTGCGCGACTGGCAGGTCCTGACACCCGCTGCAGACTTCCCGTCCATGGATAACCAGCCGCCGCTGAAAACGCTGATTTTGCAGTTCTAAAACGCAGCATATAAAGGGAAAAGTCCTACCCGAAATAAGGCGCTCATATCGGAACCGGAAACGCGTGCCATACTCAAAGGCACTCCTGAACGTAAAGATGACGCCTCACATGCTCAAAGGATTGTTACGCGCCATTGGCGCAGTGTTAACGGCTATCGCGATTTATAGCGTGCTGGGCTTCTTTATCGTGCCCGGCGTCGGCTTGCGCATCATCAATCAGCAGCTAGCCAACTACGCCACTGTTCCTGCCAAACTCGACCGGTTGGAGTTCAACCCCTTCAGCCTCGAGCTGACGCTGTGGGGCTTTAGAGTGGGCGAACCCGGCAAGGAACAAGTCGGGTTCGACCGCCTTTACACCAACCTGCAAGTCGACAGCCTGTGGACCAAAGCCCTGCACCTGACCGACGTGCAACTGGACAAGCCCAAGACCGAACTGCTGTTCAACAAGGACGGCACGTTCAATCTAGCCCAGCTGTTCAAGTTGCCAGCCAGCGAGCCAACGCCTGACAACCCCGACAGCAAACCTTTCCCGGTACGCATCGACACTATCAAGCTCGCTGACGGCTACCTGCATTTTATTGATCAGCGGCCCAGCGAGCCGATCGAGTTTCTGTATGACTCGATGAACCTTGAACTGAAAAACCTCAGCACCCTGCCCGAAGACAACGCCAACATGACCCTGGTAGCGAACGGTCCAGCCGGTGGGCGCATCGACTGGACCGGTACGCTGAGCCTGGTGCCGATTGCCTCCAGCGGCAAGCTCAGCGTCACCGACAGCCAAATGAAAGCCTGGTGGCCGTATGTGCGCGATGCGCTGCCCTTGGTACTTGAAAATGGCGTGTTGAACTTCAGCACGGACTACACGCTGAACCTGGCCAAAGACACCGAACTGGTCCTGAACAACCTCACGGCCAGCATTGCGCCGTTCAAGGTCAATGCCCCGGATGGTCGTCCGCTGGCGCGTCTGGAACGTTTGACGGTCAGCGACACTACTGTCGATTTGGCCAAACAGCAGGTGGTGGTCGGTAAAATCCAGAGCAACAACCTGGAGACCTGGGCCGCCCGCGAAAAAGATGGTCAGCTCGACTGGCAAAAGCTGTTTGCCAGCCAACCGGCCAAACCGGCACACAAAACCGATGAAGTCGTCACCGTTGAGGCTCCCAAACCGGCCCCGGTAGCACCCAGCAAGCCCTGGCAAGTGCTGCTCAAGGACGTTGAGTTGCGCGACTACCGGGTACACCTGGCCGACAAAGAGCCCAAAACACCCGTCGCACTGGATGTTGGCCCGCTCAACCTCAACCTGAAGAATTTTGACAGCCTTAACCGCTCGCCCTTCACGGTCACACTCGACACCGGAGTGGGTAAACAAGGCAAGCTGACGGCCAGCGGCGACGTCAACCTGAGCCCGATCAGCGCGAAACTCAAAGTCACCACCAAAGACATCGACCTGCGCGTCGCCCAAGCCTACATCGACCCGTTTCTGCGCCTGGAACTGCGCAGCGGCATGCTCGGCAGTGATCTGGCAGTGGACCTCAAAGGCACCGAACCGCTGGCCTTTACCGTAGAAGGCCGTGCCCAGGTCGATCAGTTGCACACGCTGGACACGATGAAAAACCGTGATTTCCTGAAGTGGCAGCGCCTGGTACTCGAAAACCTCAAGTACCAGCACGACGACAGCCTGTCGATTGCCAAGGTCAACCTGACACAGCCCTACGTGCGCTTCATGATCAACGATGACCGCACCACCAACATTGATGACTTGTTAATCCCGCAAGCCCCCACCAAGGACGCGAAAAACGCGACCAAACCGGCAGCAAGCGCGAGCAAGCCTTTGGCCATTCATGTGGGCGGCATTGCGATCAATGACGGCTCGGCCAACTTTGCCGACTTCACCCTGACACCGTTTTTTGCCACGGCCATTCAACAGCTCAACGGTGAGATTGGCACCATTGACAGCCGTCAGGCCAAACCGGCCAGTGTGAATGTGGCGGGCAAGGTTGACCGCTACGCGCCGGTCACGATCAAGGGTAACGTCAATCCTTTTGACCCGATGGCCAGCCTCGATATCGCCACCAGCTTCAAACGCGTCGAACTGACCACGCTGACGCCCTATTCAGGCAAATTCGCCGGTTATCGCATTCGCAAGGGCCGACTGAGCCTGGACCTTCACTACCTGATTACCAAAGGCCAGCTTAAGGCTGAGAACAAGGTGGTGATTGAGCAGTTGCAGCTGGGTGAGAAGGTCGATAGCCCCGACGCCGTCAACCTGCCGCTGAAACTGGCGGTGGCCTTGCTCAAAGATACCGACGGCACGATTTCGATCGAATTGCCGGTAACTGGCGACCTGAACAACCCGCAGTTCAGTGTGATGCCGATTGTTTGGCAAACCTTGCGCAACTTGGTCCTGCGTGCCGCCCAAGCGCCGTTCAAGTTTATTGGCGGGCTGATCACAGGTGGTGGCTCTGAAGACCTTGGCACAGTGTCATTCGCGCCAGGCTCCAGCGAGCTGAGCCCTGAAGCGCAAAAGGCCCTGAACACACTGGCGCAAGCCTTGAAACAACGCCCGGCTTTGCGTTTGGAGATTGAAGGCACGGCTGCTCGTAGCAGCGACGGCCCGCTGATTGCCCAAGAGCGTCTGGAGCGTGAGTACCAGTACAACTACTACAAGATCCTCCAGCGCCGTGGCGACAAAGTGCCAGCCCAAGCATCGTTGCTGAAGGTCCCGGAGGATGAAAAAGGCCCCTTGCTGGAAGGCATCTACCGGGCACGTCTCAAGCAGCAACCCCCTGCGGAGTGGGCCAAGCTGAGTCGCGATGAACGCGCCGCCAAAATGAGTGCTGCGTTGATCGACTTCTGGAGCAAAAGCGACGTGCTGCTGCGCCAACTGGGCCAGGAGCGGGCGAGCAGTATCAAGGACTACCTTGTCGACAAAGGCGGTTTGGCTGATGAGCGCGTGTATTTCATCGACGCCACCTTGGGCGAAGCCGAAAGCGATGGCCGAGTGATTTCACCGCTGCACTTGGACAGTGAGTAAAGGCCTGAAACCTTCGGACCTCGACAGTCATCACACAAAAAATAAGCGATTGATTCTGAGCGCTCTGTAGGAGCGAGCTTGTCTCGCGATCTATCTGGCTTTTGATCTAAAAGCCCCCTCACCCTAGCCCTCTCCCGCAGGAGAGGGAACCGATTGGGGGATGCTGACGATTATCGGTGTCCTGTTTGCTGCGCGACAGCTCGGCTAACCACCCGGCCTGTAGGAGCTGCCGCAGGCTGCGATCTTTTAATCTTGGAGCTTGGCCCTACACAATAGAACAGCCCCCGGCGCAGTACGCCGGGGGCTGTAATGACCACATCCGTGTGGCCGTCGCATGAACCTATTCTGAAAGCTGCAGGCGTAACGCTTAAATCACCTGCTCCTGCTTTCCCCCGGCTCTACGAATTAGCGGTATTACTCTGCTTTCAGGCCGTCAGCCGAAACAGCTTGAACGCCTTTGATTTTCTTGGTGATATCGACCGCGATCTTTTTCTGGGCATCGGTGATCGCAACTGTCGAGGACAGGGACACTACACCTTTGTTGGTTTCAACTTTGATGTCCGAACCTGGAATGCCCTTTTCGGTCAGCAGGTCAGATTTAACTTTGGTCGTGATCCAAGTATCAGAAGTAGCTTCCTTGGCTTTGGTGACTTCACCCGCGGCAACAACCATCGGCGCTTGAGTCGTTGCTTGAGCTGCGAACGCAGCGTTGGCCAGAGTCATGGTCAGAGCGGTGGCAGTTGCGGCAGCAATAGCGAACTTCTTCATACAAGTAACTCCTGTCTTCTTAAAAATCTGCGCCGTCTCACAGCAGCAGGGTTACCAGTACTATTGCAGGGCCTGTGCCAACTTTTTAAAACAATAAAATCCTTTATTATCAATGACTTACGTAGCATTCATTTTTAGCCTGTCGTGCAGATTGCATGACGCCATTCAAATCAGCATGCAAGTTGCGGCTTTTCAATCATGGCCTTTTGCACTGTTTTTTGTGCAGGCATAAAAAAAGGATCCCGAAGGATCCTTTTTCAAAGCAGGCGTTCGCAGCGATTAAGCTTGCGACGCCTTGGCAGCAGCTACGTCTTTGATCGACAGCTTGATACGGCCGCGGTTGTCCACGTCCAGTACCAGTACTTCAACTTCCTGACCTTCTTTCAGAATGTCAGTCACTTTCTCAACACGAGCATCGCTCAGCATCGAGATGTGAACCAGGCCGTCTTTGCCTGGCAGGATGTTGACGAATGCGCCGAAGTCGACGATGCGCTCAACCTTACCGATGTAGATTTTGCCGATTTCAGCTTCAGCGGTGATGCTCAGAACGCGCTGACGAGCCGCTTCTGCTGCTTCTTTGGACTCGCCGAAGATCTTGATCGAACCGTCGTCTTCGATGTCGATCGAAGCCTTGGTTTCTTCACAGATTGCACGGATAGTCGCGCCGCCTTTACCGATAACATCACGGATTTTGTCGGTGTCGATTTTCATCGCGATCATGGTCGGCGCGTTCGCCGACAGTTCGTTACGCGACTGACCGATGATCTGGTTCATCTGGCCCAAGATGTTCAGGCGAGCTTCCAGGGCTTGGCCCAGGGCGATCTCCATGATTTCTTCGGTGATGCCTTTGATCTTGATGTCCATCTGCAGCGCGGTAACACCTTTGGAGGTACCGGCTACTTTGAAGTCCATGTCGCCCAGGTGGTCTTCGTCACCCAGGATGTCGGTCAGAACTGCGAACTTCTCGCCTTCCTTAACCAGGCCCATGGCGATACCGGCAACCGGTGCCTTCATCGGAACACCAGCGTCCATCAGTGCCAGGGATGCACCACAGACCGAAGCCATAGAGCTGGAACCGTTGGATTCAGTGATTTCCGATACCACACGGATGGTGTACGGGAACACGTCAGCAGCAGGCAGCATGGCCTGAACCGAACGGCGCGCCAGACGGCCGTGACCGATTTCGCGACGACCTGCACCACCCATACGACCACACTCGCCTACCGAGAACGGAGGGAAGTTGTAGTGCAGCATGAACGGGTCTTTTTTCTCGCCTTCCAGGGTATCCAGCAGTTGTGCATCACGCGCAGTACCCAGCGTTGCAACCACCAGCGCCTGAGTTTCACCACGGGTGAACAGTGCCGAACCGTGAGTTTTTGGCAGAACGCCAACTTCGATGTTCAGAGGACGAACAGTCTTGGTGTCACGGCCATCGATACGCGGTTTGCCGTTTACGATGTTTTCGCGAACGGTACGGTATTCGATTTCGCCGAATGCAGCTTTAACTTCGCTGGCAGAAGGCTGGCCTTCTTCACCGGACAGCTTGGCAACCACTTGGTCTTTCAGTTCGCCCAGACGAGCGTAACGGTCGGCCTTGATGGTGATGGTGTAAGCCTGGGAGATCGCCTCGCCGAACTCGGCACGGATCGCGCCCAGCAGTGCGGTGGCTTCTGGGGCAGCAGCCCAGTCCCACGTTGGCTTGGCAGCTTCAGCAGCCAGCTCTTTAACGGCCTGGATAACAACCTGGAACTCGTCGTGAGCGAACAGTACCGCGCCCAGCATCTGGTCTTCGGTCAGCTCTTTGGCTTCCGATTCAACCATCAACACGGCTTCCGACGTACCGGCAACAACCATGTCCAGGCTCGAAGCGGCCAGTTGCTCGTAAGTCGGGTTCAGCAGGTAGCCAGTGCTTTCGTGGTAAGCAACGCGGGCTGCGCCGATTGGGCCATCAAAAGGAATACCGGAGATGGCCAGGGCAGCCGAGGTACCGATCATCGCAGCGACGTCCGGATCGGTCTTCTTGCTGGTGGACAGAACGGTGCAGACAACCTGCACTTCGTTCATGAAGCCTTCCGGGAACAGCGGGCGGATCGGACGGTCGATCAGACGCGAGGTCAGGGTTTCTTTCTCGGAAGGGCGACCTTCACGCTTGAAGAAACCGCCCGGGATTTTACCCGCGGCGTAGGTTTTTTCTTGGTAGTGAACAGACAGAGGGAAGAAGCCCTTGCCTGCATCAGCTTGTTTGGCACCGACAACGGTCACCAACACGCTGACGTCGTCGTCAACGGTGACCAATACTGCGCCGGAAGCCTGACGGGCGATACGGCCAGTCTCGAGGGTGACGGTCGACTGACCGAACTGGAATTTTTTGATAACCGGGTTCACGGTGTCCTACCTTCTCTTTGTGACTCTTGGGGAACGGGTTTCTTGCGAAAAACGTGTGCACCGCCGGGGCGTGCCCGACTCAAGATGCTTACGAAAGCAGCCGCTAGGGTGAGCTTTCGTAAGAATCCGTCTGGTCCAGATAAAACTTGAGGCTGGAAGCCTGCCGCACGCCCGTGGGAACCCCACAGGCGCACAACAAACAACCAGCCTCTAGCAACATCGCTATTAGCGACGCAGACCCAGGCGAGCGATCAGCGCAGCGTAACGGCTGATGTCCTTGCCTTTCAGGTAGTCCAGCAGCTTACGACGCTGGTTTACCATGCGGATCAGACCACGACGGGAGTGGTGATCTTTATCGTTGGCCTTGAAGTGACCTTGCAGCGTGTTGATGTTAAAGGTCAGCAGTGCAACTTGCACTTCTGGAGAACCAGTATCACCTGGAGCTTGCTGGTAGTCTTTTACGATTTCTGCTTTGTGTTCAACTGTCAGTGCCATGAGGCATTTCCTTTCTTTAGGGTTCTGCTTGCAAGCAAGACAGATCCAATAGGCCGAGGACAAATCCTCGTATTAAAAAAGTGAGATGTGACCGTGCCTAATAACAGCCACCCTCTTTCAGTTCGGCCCGCGACCGTTAAGCCTCGAACCGAGCTGCTCCGGTCATTCTGACCGAATCAGTCGACGCGGCGCGATACGCCCGTCTTCGCTCACTTCACCGATACCGATAAAGCGACCGTTGTGATCTTGTACCCGCACCATACCGAACTTGGGTGCATCGGGAGCACGTACCGGCTGGCCATTGAGCCAATAGAACGCGCTGGCCTCCGAAAAGTGCAGCAGCGGCCAGTCGAGCAAGCCACTGTCCGATGGCATCAGGAAGCGATCAACCGCTTCGTTACCGCCCTCGGCGTGTACAGCTTCCAGCTCTTCCAGCGTCACGGTCTGCGCGAGGCTGAAAGGCCCGGCTTGTGAGCGTCGCAACTCTGCAACATATGCACCACAGCCCAGTTCTTCACCGATATCTTCCACGAGGGTACGGATATAGGTGCCTTTGGTGCAGTCAACCGACAAGCGCGCGGTGTCGCCTTCGCTGGCCAGTAATTCGAGGCGGGTAATAGTAACAGAACGCGGTTCACGCTCCACCACTTCACCCGCACGCGCCAACTTGTAAAGTGGCTGACCATCGCGCTTGAGCGCCGAGTACATCGGCGGTATCTGACTGATTTGCCCACGAAATTTAGGCAAAACGGCTTCGATATCGGCGCGACCAACGGTCACTGGGCGCGTTTGCAAAACTTCACCTTCCGCATCGGCGGTGGTGGTGGTCTTGCCCAATTGCATCAGGGTTTCATAACCCTTGTCGGAATCGAGCAAGTATTGCGAAAACTTGGTGGCTTCGCCAAAGCACAACGGCAATACGCCGCTGGCCAATGGATCGAGGCTACCGGTGTGCCCTGCCTTCTCGGCATTAAGCAGCCAGCGAACTTTCTGCAAGGCCGCGTTGGAGGTGAATCCAAGCGGCTTGTCGAGCAGGATGATGCCGCTGACGTTACGACGGATACGCTTGACCTGAGCCACCGCTTACTCCTTGGTGTCTTCAGGAGCAGAGGCGTCGTGCTGGTTGTCCTCAGCCACTGCGCGCTCGATCAAAGCGGACAGGTGCGCACCACGTGCGACGCTTTCGTCGTAGTGGAAGTGCAATTGAGGAACGCTGCGCAGCTTCATTTCACGTGCCAGTTGCATACGCAGGAAGCCCGCAGCAGCGTTCAGCACCTTGATGGTCTGAGCGATGTCTTGCGAGTTGTCCTGGCCCATGACGGTGATGAAGATTTTGGCGTGACCGACGTCACGGCTCACTTCCACCGCCGTAATGGTGACCAGACCTACGCGCGGGTCTTTGACTTCGCGACGGATCAGCTGGGCCAGCTCGCGCTGCATCTGATCGCCGATACGTTGGGTACGGCTGTATTCTTTTGCCATGTCTTGTTACCTGTTACTCACCCATGGGAAACCCATGCGTTCTGAAAGCGGCAAACGCCCGGCCAGACAGAAGCCGGACCGGGCGTTGCGTTTAGAGTCCGGACCGAGCACAGCGCATGGGCATGCGATGGTTCGTCCTTGCTCTTGAAGCTCGCGATTTAGAGGCTGCGAGCAACCTGGACCTTCTCGAACACTTCGATCTTGTCACCGACTTTGACGTCATTGTAGCTCTTGACGCCGATACCGCATTCCATGCCGGCACGTACTTCAGACGCGTCATCCTTGAAGCGGCGCAGGGATTCCAGCTCGCCTTCGAAGATAACGATGTCGTCGCGCAGTACACGGATTGGACGGTTACGGTGAACAACACCTTCCACAACCATACAACCTGCGATTGCACCGAACTTAGGCGAACGGAACACGTCGCGGACTTCAGCAATACCCAGGATGTTCTCCCGAACGTCGCTGCCAAGCATGCCGGTAAGGGCTTTCTTGACGTCTTCGATGATGTCGTAGATGACGTTGTAGTAACGCATGTCCAGGCCTTCTTGCTCGACGATCTTGCGAGCGCCGGCATCGGCACGCACGTTGAAGCCGAACAATACAGCGTTGGAGGCCAGTGCCAGGTTAGCGTCGCTCTCAGTGATACCACCGACACCGCCGCCCACTACGCGCACTTGCACTTCATCGTTACCCAGGCCGCTCAGAGCGCCCTGCAGAGCTTCCAACGAACCACGGACGTCAGATTTGAGGACGATGTTAAGCGTCTTCTTCTCTTCCTGGCCCATGTTCTCGAAGATGTTTTCAAGCTTGCCTGCGTGAGCACGCGCCAGTTTCACTTCGCGGAACTTGCCTTGACGGAACAGGGCCACTTCACGTGCCTTCTTCTCGTCAGTCATTACGCTCATCTCGTCGCCAGCGTCTGGCGTACCGTCCAGGCCGAGGATCTCGACAGGGATGGATGGACCGGCTTCCTTGATGGCCTTGCCGTTCTCATCGAGCATGGCGCGGATGCGGCCGTAGTTGGAACCGACCAGTACCATGTCGCCTTGGCGCAGGGTGCCGTCTTGAACCAGAACAGTTGCAACAGGACCACGGCCTTTGTCCAGACGGGACTCAACTACTACGCCACGGCCAGGAGCCGATGGAGTGGCCTTGAGTTCCAGAACTTCAGCTTGCAGCAAGACAGCTTCAAGCAGTTCGTCAACGCCGGTACCCATTTTCGCCGAGACCGGAACAAACGGAGTGTCACCACCCCACTCTTCCGAGGTCACGCCGTGAACGGACAGTTCGCTACGGATGCGATCGAGGTCAGAACCTGGCTTGTCGATTTTGTTCACTGCAACCACCAGCGGAACGCCAGCCGCTTTCGCGTGCTGAACAGCTTCGATGGTTTGCGGCATCACGCCGTCGTCTGCAGCCACAACCAGAATCACGATGTCAGTGGCCTTGGCACCACGTGCACGCATTGCGGTAAACGCGGCGTGACCCGGGGTGTCGAGGAACGTGACCATGCCGCGTTCGGTTTCAACGTGGTATGCACCGATGTGCTGAGTAATACCACCGGCTTCGCCAGCAGCAACCTTGGCACGACGGATGTAGTCGAGCAGGGACGTTTTACCGTGGTCAACGTGACCCATTACGGTCACAACCGGAGCACGGGAGAACGACTCGCCTTCAAACTTCAGGGACTCGGCCAGGGAATCTTCCAGGGCGTTGTCGCTGACCAGAGTGACTTTGTGGCCCAGTTCTTCAGCAACCAGTTGGGCAGTTTCCTGATCCAGTACCTGGTTGATGGTGGCTGGAGTACCCAGCTTGAACATGAACTTGATCACTTCGGCAGCTTTGACCGACATCTGTGCAGCCAAATCGCCGACAGTGATGGTTTCGCCAATCTGTACGTCACGAACCACAGGGCCGGTTGGGCTCTGGAAACCGTGAGCGTTGCGCTTCTTCAGCTTGCTCTTGCCACGACCACCGCGACGGAAGCCATCGCTTTCTTCTTCGGAAGTGCGAGGAGCAACGCGTGGAGTAGGCGCTTTTTCTTTAACAGAAGCACGATGCGGAGCGTTTTTGCGCTCGCCATCACCGCCGCCACCGCGACGATTGTTGTCGTCAGCACGTGGTTTGTCCGGACGGCGCTGTTCATCACGCTTGCGTGCATCGGCTGCAGGAGCTGGCGCAGGCGCTGCTGCCGGTGCAGCTTGCACAGGTGCAGGGGCGGCAGCAGGAGCAGGTGCAGGAGCCGAAACAGCCGCAGGCTGACGACGCGCTTCTTCTTCGGCGCGACGCTTGGACTCTTCTTCAGCCTTTTGACGTGCAGCATTTTCTACTGCGCGGCGTTCATCCAGCTCGCGCTTGCGCTCGGCTTCGATTTCTTCCGGGCTTTGCTGTACGAAGACTTTCTTCTTGCGTACTTCAACGCTGATGCTTTTGCTTCCAGCAACACGCAGGGTACTGGTGGTTTTACGCTGC
The DNA here is from genome assembly GCF_045830615.1 of Pseudomonas helleri. NCBI lineage: Bacteria > Pseudomonadati > Pseudomonadota > Gammaproteobacteria > Pseudomonadales > Pseudomonadaceae > Pseudomonas > Pseudomonas helleri. The sequence goes on from NZ_CP174501.1 coordinate 4,692,760, forward strand.
AAAGTGATTTTGCGCGGTTCTTCCACTTTCGCCTTGTGGCTGCTTTTCAGGTGAGTCAGCAGAGCTTGCTTCTCACTGTCGGTCACATTCTGCTCGGCGGCGGTGTGCGGCAGACCTGCCTCACGCATCTGCTGCAACAGGCGCTCAACCGGTGTTTTGACCTCATCGGCCAGTTGTTTCACCGTGACTTGCGTCATGCATTTCTCTCCTCAGGCCGCGCCTAATTACTCGAACCAATGGGCTCGGGCGGCCATGATCAACTTGCCGGCACGATCATCGTCAATGCCGTCGATGTCGAGCAGGTCGTCAATAGACTGCTCGGCCAGGTCTTCGCGGGTAATTACGCCGCGCACCGCCAGTTCCATCGCCAAATCCTTGTCCATACCCTCAAGCGAGAGCAGGTCTTCGGCCGGATGGGCGTCTGCCAGCTTTTCCTCAGTAGCGATGGCTTTAGTCAACAAACGATCCTTGGCCCGAGCGCGAAGCTCGTTGACGATATCTTCGTCAAAGCCGTCGATGTTGAGCATTTCTTCCACCGGTACGTAGGCAATCTCTTCCAGGCTGGTGAAGCCTTCATCAACCAGCACCTGCGCCAACTCTTCATCAACTTCCAACTCTTCGATGAAGTTGCGCAGGATGTCGCCGGTTTCTGCTTGCTGCTTAGCCTGGATGTCCGATTCGGTCATCACGTTCAGGGTCCAGCCAGTCAACTGGCTAGCCAAACGTACGTTCTGACCGCCGCGACCAATCGCCTGGGCCAGATTGTCTGCGCCAACGGCGATGTCCATTGCATGGGCATCTTCGTCGACAATAATTGCCGCTACTTCTGCTGGCGACATCGCGTTGATCACGAACTGCGCCGGGTTGTCATCCCAAAGGACGATATCCACTCGCTCTCCGCCCAACTCGCCGGACACTGCCTGAACGCGTGAACCACGCATACCAATGCAGGCACCTTGCGGATCGATGCGTTTGTCTTTGGAGCGAACGGCAATTTTAGCGCGTGATCCAGGATCGCGGGAGGCCGCCATCACTTCGATCAGGCCCTCGGAGATCTCTGGAACTTCGATACGGAACAGCTCGATCAACATCTCTGGCGCAGTACGCGACAGAATCAGTTGAGGACCGCGGTTCTCGGTGCGAATTTCTTTCAGCAATGCGCGAAGGCGTACGCCAACACGGAAAGTTTCACGCGAGATGATGTCTTCACGGGCCAGCAACGCTTCAGCGTTGTTACCCAGATCGACGATCACGTTGTCACGTGTCACTTTTTTAACGGTGCCAGAAATGATCTCGCCCAAACGCTCGCGATAAGCATCGACTACTTGAGCACGCTCAGCTTCGCGGACTTTTTGCACAATGACCTGTTTGGCCGTTTGTGCAGCAATCCGACCGAATTCGATGGAATCGATTTTCTCTTCGATAACATCGCCGGCTACAGCGCCTGGCCGTTTTGCCTGGGCCTGGTCTACCGCCAACTCGATTGCTGGATCATCCAGATCTTCGTCTTCGACCACAGTCCAGCGACGGAAAGTCTCATAGTTACCGGTGTGGCGGTTGATTTCCACACGCAGATCGACTTCGTCCTCAAAACGCTTTTTGGTAGCGGTGGCCAGAGCCAGCTCCAGCGCTTCAAAAATTACGTTTGCCGGTACGCCCTTTTCATTGGACACCGACTCAACAACCAGCAGTACTTCTTTGCTCATCGTACGCCTCGCCTTTCGCAAGCCATTGGATCCGCGGGATCCGCGTCTCAGTCAAAACTGGGAATAATGTTGGCCTTGTCGATCATATCGATCGGCAACAAGAACTCGTGGTCATCCACTTGCACCACAACGTCCTGTTCCTCTACGCCGCGTAGAAGGCCCTGAAAGTTGCGTCGCCCTTCAAAGGGTGAGCGCAGCTTGATCTTTACTTGCTCACCGACAAACTGGGCAAACTGTTCAAGTGTGAACAGAGGGCGTTCCATGCCAGGAGAGGAAACTTCAAGGGTGTATTCAACAGCGATAGGATCTTCGACATCCAGAACGCCACTGATTTGACGACTGACAATTGCGCAGTCATCCACCAATACGCCGCCTTCTTTGTCGATATACACACGCAACATTGAATGGCGGCCCTGAGCCGAAAATTCAATACCCCAGCATTCATAGCCAAGGGCCACGACCACCGGGGCCAACAAGGCCTGCAACTCTTCTAGCTTGCTCGACACCTGAACCCCCTAGTGCATGTTTGTGCATGCTGTGCAAAATAAAAAAATGGGCGAATCGCCCATCTCTGAAACGTCGCTGAATATCGACGCTATAAAGTGTCCAGTTAACAAAAAGCCCCTGAAAAAGGGGCTCCGCTAAAACTGGTTGCGGGAGCCGGATTTGAACCGACGACCTTCGGGTTATGAGCCCGACGAGCTACCAGACTGCTCCATCCCGCGACAAAGCTGGAGCGGAAGTATACGGCTGATCCTTTGCAGGGTCAATTCCAGCCTTCCACATACAAGAAAGCCCGCAACTGCGGGCATTCTTGATAATTGGTACCGAGAAGGGGACTCGAACCCCTACACCCTATGGGCACAACCACCTCAAGGTTGCGTGTCTACCAATTCCACCACCTCGGCAATACTACAGTTACATCATGAAACCCGTTTTACTTTTGCTCTTGAGCTGGAGGTACGTCAGTCGCTGGAGCAGCCGACTTTTGCTCATTAAGCACCGGCACATCATCTGAAGCCGGTTTTTGCTTTGGTGCTTCCAACACTGCTGGATCTGGCAAACCTACTTGAGTCAGCTCATGAGCTTTCTCTTTAGCAAAGTAACCTAACCCTAAGCTGGTTATGAAAAAACCTGCGGCAAGTATAGCAGTAAACTTACTAAGAAAGGTAGAGGAACCTTGGCTTCCGAACACAGTATTTGATGCACCTGCTCCGAAAGATGCTCCAGCATCCGCACCTTTACCCTGTTGCAGCAATACCAGGGTAATTACACCCAATGCAGCCAACAGATGAAAAACCACTACGACTGTTTCCAGCATTTTCTCAGTTTCCCGCGGCGCGACAAATCGCACCGAACTCATCTGCATTCAGGGAAGCCCCACCAATGAGCCCCCCATCGATATCCGGCATGCTGAACAGTTCGACCGCATTGGCCGCCTTCACGCTGCCGCCGTATAGAAGCCGCACACCTTGTGCCACCTCAGGATTCTTCTGCGCCAGCTGTGCGCGAATGGCCGCATGCACATCTTGCGCTTGCTGCGGTGTTGCAGTCAGCCCGGTACCAATAGCCCAGACCGGCTCGTATGCAATCACTGCGCTTGCAAAGACATCAATACCGAACTCATCAATGACAGCGTTCAGTTGACGCTCTACAACCTCAAGCGTTTGCCCCGCTTCGCGCTGCGCCAGAGTCTCCCCTATGCACAACACCGGCGTTAAGCCAGAAGCTTGAGCAGCTGCAAACTTGCGATTCAGCGTCTCGTTCGACTCACCTAAAATCAGGCGTCGCTCAGAGTGCCCTATCAACACCAGCTCACAACCCGCATCCACCAACTGGCTTGGAGATATCTCCCCAGTCAGCGCACCTTGCTTGGAGTCTATCGCAGCATCCTGAGCGCCAACCGAGATTGGCGTATCTTCCAAGCCATTGATTACACGATCAATAAACAAGTCAGACGGGAATACCGCGATTTCAACATCACTCGGCAAGTCCAGATTACGCAGACCATCGATCAGCTCAGCGACGCTGGCGCGGGTACCGTGCATCTTCCAGTTACCAGCTACCATAGTGCGACGCATGCTTTACCTCGTCGGTCAAAGTGGGCGCAGATGTTACCCAACCAAATCAACGCTTGCAAGCCGAAATCAGGCACAAACTTCACTTACTAGCTTTGTCAGCTCTTCTGCGTAGCCGCGAACCATGTTTTCGTCGTCACCTTCGACCATGACACGCACCAAAGGCTCAGTGCCAGACTTGCGCAGCAACACGCGGCCACGGCCTTTCATTTCATCGGTAACACGTGCACACGCTTCTTTTACAGCCGGGTGCTCAACTGGATTGACGCCCCCGCTAAAACGCACGTTCAACAGCACTTGCGGGCATTTGCGCAGCGCTTGACGCGCTTGAGCGAGGCTTTCACCACGACGGCGCAGCGCCAACAACACTTGCAGCGCCGCAATAATCGCATCGCCGGTTGTGGTGTGCTGGAAGCAAACGATATGCCCGGAGTTTTCACCACCGATCTGCCAGTCACGCTCTTGCAGTGCAGCAATCACATAACGGTCACCGACACCGGCACGCACAAATGGAATACCCAGGTCAGCCAAGGCCAGCTCAAGCCCCAGGTTGCTCATCAGCGTGCCCACCACACCACCCTGCAGCTTGCCGCGCTCATGCAGGTCTCGCGCAATGATGAACAGCAACTCGTCACCATCAACAATGGCGCCCGTGTGATCCACCATCAGCACACGGTCACCGTCACCGTCGAAGGCGATACCCAGGTCTGCTTTTTCAGCCAGTACAGCCGCCTGCAACGACTCCATATGCGTCGAGCCGCAGTTGTCGTTGATGTTCAAACCATTGGGCTGGGCCGACAACACCGTAACGTTGGCGCCCAGCTCTTTGAACACGCTAGGGGCAACCTTGTAGGTCGCACCGTGGGCGCAGTCGAGAACCACTTTCAGGCCGCTAAAGTTGGTACTGGTCGGCACACTGCTTTTGCAGAACTCGATATAGCGACCGGACGCATCATTGATACGCGACACTTTGCCAAGCTTGTCCGAGTCCACAACGGTCATCTGTGCGTCGAGCAACTCTTCGATCATCAGCTCAACTTCATCGGGGAGCTTGGTACCCTCACCCGAGAAAAACTTGATGCCGTTGTCGTCATGAGGATTGTGCGAGGCACTGATCACGATGCCGGCTTCGGCATGAAAAGTTCGCGTGAGGTACGCAATGGCCGGTGTCGGCATTGGCCCCAGAAGCATGACATCTGCACCCGCAGCCGACAGGCCCGCTTCCAGCGCCGATTCAAACATGTAACCGGAAATACGCGTGTCCTTGCCCACCAGAATCCGACAAGCACCCATGCTACGAAACGCCATACCCGCCGCCCAACCCAACTTGAGCATGAAATCCGGGGTAATCGGATAAACGCCGACGCGACCGCGAATACCGTCGGTGCCAAAATACTTCTTCGTCATAAGTGCTCCATCATTCTTAGTCGGCGGACTCTACCGCTGCGATCATCCGTACCACATCAACCGTTTCGGCCACATCATGGACACGCAAAATACGCGCGCCCTTGGTCACGGCAAGTGCCGCCAGCGCAAGGCTGCCAGACAAGCGCTCAGTGACAGGCCGATTCAACGCCTGACCAATCATACTTTTACGCGACACGCCCACCAGCAAAGGCCGCCCCAACGCATGCAGGGCCTCCATATGCTTGAACAAGCTGAGGTTATGTTGCAGTGTTTTTGCAAAGCCAAACCCTGGATCCAGCACAATACGCTCTGGCGCAATACCGGCCGCAACGCATTGTCGGGTACGCTCCAGCAGAAACGCCGAGACCTCACCCACCAGATCCGTGTAATGCGGATTATCCTGCATATCGCCCGGCTCGCCCAACATGTGCATCAAGCACACCGGCAAACCTGTAGCTGCAGCAGCCTGCAAGGCACCTTCACGACGCAACGAGCGAACATCATTGATAAGCCCCGCACCGAGGCGCGCAACTTCCGTCATGACGATTGGCGTGGAGGTATCGACCGAGATAATCACATCTAGTTCACGACTGATGCGCTCAACCACAGGGGCGACCCGATCAAGCTCTTCCTGCGCCAGGACTACACGGGCACCCGGACGCGTCGATTCCCCCCCGACATCAATGAGGGTTGCGCCCGCCAGCACCATCGACTCTGCATGGCGCACAGCCGAATCCGCCGGCGCAAAGCGCCCACCGTCAGAAAAGGAATCGGGGGTAACGTTGAGAATACCCATAACATGCGTATGGGCCAAATCAAGAACCCGGTTGCCGCAAGGCAACCGGGTCAGGGACTGAACAGAAGTCATTTCAAGCCTTAGTGATCAGCTGCAGGACCGCCGATAGGCGCTTCTGGACGATCGGTCTTGTCCAGGGTCGGCGGGGGCGTCGGAGTGCCCTTGCCGCTGTCATCCCAATCACGCGGCTCGCGTGGCGTGCGTCCCGCCATGATGTCGTCGATCTGATCAGCATCAATCGTCTCGTACTTCATCAATGCATCAGCCATGGCTTCAAGCTTGTCACGGTTGTCCGTAAGGATCTGCTTGGCCGTGCCGTAGCACTCATCAATGATGCTGCGCACTTCAGAGTCAATCAGCTTGGCTGTCTCGCCCGAAACGCTCGCACCCTGACCACCACCGCCACGCCCCAGGTAAGACTCGTCATCCTCGGCGTACATCAACGGGCCCAGCTTCTCGGACAACCCCCACTTGGTCACCATGTTCCGCGCAATCTGGCTCGCACGCATGATGTCGTTGGAGGCGCCAGTGGTAACACCGTCAAAGCCCAAGGTCATCTCTTCAGCAATACGACCACCGTAAAGCGAGCAGATCTGGCTGATCAAAGCACGCTTGGAGAGGCTGTAGCGATCTTCTTCCGGCAGGAACATCGTCACGCCCAGCGCACGACCACGAGGAATGATCGACACTTTGTACACCGGGTCATGCTCTGGCACCACACGACCGACGATAGCGTGGCCCGCTTCGTGATAAGCCGTGTTGCGCTTCTCTTTATCCGACATAACCATCGATTTGCGCTCGGCGCCCATCATGATTTTGTCTTTGGCCAGCTCAAACTCTTTCATTTCAACAATGCGTTTACCGGTACGCGCAGCGAACAAGGAAGCCTCGTTCACCAGGTTCGCGAGGTCTGCACCCGAAAACCCTGGCGTACCCCGTGCAATCACACCCGGCTGAACGTCATCACCTACCGGCACTTTACGCATGTGCACTTTGAGGATCTGCTCACGACCACGGATGTCCGGCAAGCCCACCACCACCTGACGGTCAAAACGGCCTGGACGCAGCAGCGCAGGGTCGAGTACGTCAGGGCGGTTGGTCGCGGCAATCACAATGATGCCGTCATTCATTTCAAAGCCGTCCATCTCAACCAGCAACTGGTTGAGAGTCTGCTCACGCTCATCATGACCGCCGCCCATACCGGCGCCACGATGACGACCGACAGCGTCGATTTCGTCGATGAAGATGATGCAAGGTGCGTGCTTTTTGGCTTGTTCAAACATGTCGCGAACGCGGCTTGCACCGACACCCACGAACATTTCAACGAAGTCAGAACCAGAAATCGTGAAGAACGGTACTTTCGCTTCGCCAGCAATCGCCTTGGCGAGCAAGGTTTTACCGGTACCGGGCGGGCCAACCATCAGCACGCCACGAGGAATTTTGCCGCCCAGGCGCTGGAACTTGCCCGGATCACGGAGGAACTCAACCAGCTCGCCCACTTCTTCTTTCGCTTCGTCGCAGCCTGCTACGTCAGCCAGGGTCGTTTTGACCTGGTCTTCAGACAACAGACGCGCCTTGCTCTTGCCAAAGCTCATCGGGCCGCCTTTACCGCCGGCACCGCCCTGCATTTGACGCATGAAGAACATGAAGACCGCGATGATCACCAGAATCGGGAAGCTCGCTACCAGCAATTGAGTCCAGATGCTTTGCTGCTCAGGCAGTTTGCCTTCTACGGTCACATGGTTATCAACCAGATCGCCGATCAAACCGTTGTCCTGAATAGCAGGACGAATGGTTTTGAAGGTATCGCCATCACTGCGTTTGCCGGTGATCACGTAGCCATCCACGGCAACGCGCTCGACTTTGCCATCCTTAACTTGCTGGATGAAGTCGGAATAGTTGAGGGTTTGTGGCTCGTTTGGACTGGAGAAGTTGTTCATCACCGTCACCAGGACAGCTGCGATGATCAACCACAGGATCAGATTCTTTGCCATATCGTTCAATTAGCTACCCTCTGAAGCAAGCCCCGCTATTGAAGCGTGCTTCGCATGATATTCACCGGCATAACTTACTACATTGCCTACAACCCTTGCAGGCTCCGTCTGTAACCCTTTGTGAAACTTGCCTACACAATATTCGTTATGTCAGTTCTGTAAAGCGATACAAAAAAAGCTATCACTTCAGTTAGAGACGCTCATCGCTGGCCGAACCTTCGATGCCGCGGAAGCCGCGCCCCAATAAATACTGCTCGCGAGACCGGTCTCGTGACGACGTCGGCTTGCGCATCTGCACTTTATCAAAAAGTTTGCGGATGTCTTTGTGGTATTGGTCGAAGCCCTCACCCTGGAAGACCTTGATCAAGAAATCACCACCTGGACGCAGTACACGCCCGGCAAGATCCAGTGCCAATTCGCAAAGGAACATTGCACGCGGCATATCTACGGCGGCCAATCCACTCATATTGGGGGCCATATCTGAAATCACAAGGTCTACCTGTGTATTTCCGACGGCTTCGAGAATCTGGGCCAGAACGGCATCCTCAGTAAAGTCACCCTTAATGAAGGTCACGTCCGGGATGCTGTCCATGTCCAGAATGTCGGAAGCGATCAAACGCCCTTGGCCACCAATCAGACGACTGGTCACCTGCGACCAGCCACCCGGGGCCGCGCCCAGGTCAATTACGGTCATGCCCGGACGGATCAAACGGTCACGCTCCTGGATCTCCAGCAGCTTGTAACTTGCACGCGAGCGGTACCCATCCTTTTGCGCCATTTTGACGTATGGGTCGTTGAAATGCTCTTTCAGCCAGTTAAGGCTAGTCTTGGAACGGGCCACGGGGCACCTCAAAAATATAAACGGGTCGTGATTAACTGGGCGGTCCCGGACTCGCTCGGGTAAACTGGCCGCCGCTTTTACAAGATCAGACACAGGGGTCAGATTATGCCGCTCACTCAAGAGCAGAAGAAACAGTACAAATCCATTGGCCACCATCTGAAACCAGTATTGACTGTGGCTGATAATGGTTTGACTGAAGGTGTTTTAGCCGAACTCGAACGCGCATTGGGCGATCACGAGTTGATTAAAATCAAAGTCAACATCCTGGACCGCGAGTCTCGCCTGGAAGCCATTGCAGAACTCTGCAAGGCCGGCAAAGCGGAACTGGTACAGATTATCGGCAAAATGGCGCTTCTGTACCGCAAGAACGTCAATGTTAACAAGAACCTGTCGAACATCCATCGCTTCAAGTGATGCCGACAGGAGTCAAGGGTGCGCCTGGCGCGCCCTGACACTCTTGCTTAGCAATAGCAAAACTGCCCGCGCAATGCATCAGGCAATCAGATCTGCCCAACGCAACACTTCCCGCCGACAGCCACCCTCAAAACGCTATAACGCGTACTGACGAGCGCCTTGTACATCAGCGATGCCAGTCGGTTGTGACCAGCATCGTACACATTCGTTGTACTGCACCTGCCAGCTGCCAACCCGCAACATCCGGGCTGACGGCCAAAGCAGAACGCCCGCACGAAGCGGGCGCTGTTACTTAGATATGACGCACTTCGACAATCTCGTACTCAATGACGCCACTCGGTGTTTTCACCGCGACCACGTCACCCTCTTCCTTGGCAATCAAGGCGCGAGCAATGGGCGAACCCACAGAGATTTTTCCGAGCTTAATGTCAGCCTCATCCTCACCCACGATCTGATACGTCACGGATTCGTCAGTTTCAACGTTCGCGATTTCAACCGTGGTACCGAAAATCACTTTGCCGGTGTGCGGGATAGTCGTGACATCAATGATGACCGCGTTCTGCATGCGGCCTTCGATATCACGAATACGCGCCTCAACCATACCCTGCTGCTCACGGGCAGCATGGTATTCAGCGTTTTCCTTGAGGTCACCCAGCTCACGCGCCGTGCCGATATCCTGGCTCAGCTTGGGGCGAACAACCTTGGTCAGATGAGTGTGCTCTTCTTCCAGGGCTTTCGCGCCCTGGACCGTCATTGGGTATTTGATCATGCCTTCAATCCTGCGTGTAGATCCTGCAAGCGACGTACGGTTTTTTCAGGACCGAATTTAAGCGCTTCACAGATCGCCGCGCCAGCAGCAATAGTCGTGGTGCAGTAAATCTTGTGCTGCAGAGCGTTGCGGCGGATGGAGTAAGAGTCAGCAATCGACTGACGACCTTCAGTGGTGTTGATGATCAACGTCACTTCGTCGTTTTTGATCATGTCGACAACGTGAGGGCGGCCTTCAGTCACCTTGTTCACGCGACGCACTTTCAATCCGGCGGCTTCGATGAACTTGGCAGTACCCACCGTCGACACGATTTCAAAGCCGAGGTCGATCAGGTCACGCGCAACAGCAGCCACCAGCGGCTTGTCGTCGTCACGCACGCTGATAAACGCAGTACCGCCAGTCGGCAGCACTTCGCTCGCGCCCATTTGCGCCTTGGCAAAGGCCTCACCGAAGGTGTCGCCCACGCCCATCACTTCACCGGTGGACTTCATCTCTGGGCCGAGGATCGGGTCAACACCCGGGAACTTGGCGAACGGGAAGACCGCCTCTTTCACACTGTAGAAGTCAGGAATGATTTCTTTAGTGAAGCCGATTTCTTTCAGGGTCTTACCGGCCATCACGCGTGCAGCGATCATTGCCAGAGAGACACCGATGCACTTGGACACGAAAGGAACGGTACGCGATGCACGCGGGTTCACTTCGATCACGTAGATGTCTTCGCCTTGCAGGGCCAATTGCACGTTCATCAGGCCAACTACGCCCAGCTCCAGTGCCATTTTCTTGACCTGCTCACGCATCTCGTCCTGGATGTGCAGCGGCAGCGAGTACGGCGGCAGCGAGCAAGCAGAGTCACCGGAGTGAACACCAGCCTGTTCGATGTGCTGCATGATCGCGCCGATCACAACGTCAGTGCCGTCGCAGACAGCGTCAACGTCCATTTCGATTGCGCAGTTGAGGAAGTGGTCCAGCAGCACCGGGCTGTCATTGGACACTTTCACCGCATCGCGCAGGTAACGCTTGAGTTCTTCTTCTTCGTAAACGATTTCCATCGCACGACCGCCCAACACGTAGGACGGACGAACAACCAGCGGGTAACCGATCTTGCCAGCCGCACGAATCGCTTCGTCTTCGCTGCGCACAGTGGCGTTTGGCGGCTGACGCAGGTTCAGGCGCTCAACCATTTGCTGGAAGCGCTCACGGTCTTCTGCACGGTCGATGGCGTCAGGGCTGGTACCGATGATCGGCACGCCAGCTTCTTCCAGCGCACGCGCCAGTTTCAGCGGTGTCTGGCCGCCGTACTGAACGATCACGCCCTTAGGCTTCTCGACACGTACGATTTCCAGCACGTCTTCGAGGGTCACAGATTCAAAGTACAGACGATCCGAGGTGTCGTAGTCGGTCGAAACTGTTTCCGGGTTGCAGTTAACCATGATGGTTTCGTAACCATCGGCACGCAACGCCAGCGCCGCGTGAACGCAGCAGTAGTCGAACTCGATACCTTGACCGATACGGTTAGGGCCGCCACCCAGGATCATGATCTTGTCACGGTCCGACGGGTTGGCTTCGCACTCTTCCTCATAGGTCGAGTACATGTAAGCGGTGTCAGTGGCGAACTCGGCCGCGCAGGTGTCAACGCGCTTGTAAACCGGGAACACTTCCAGCTTGTGACGGTGGCGACGCAGATTTTTCTCGGTCACACCCAGCAATACAGCCAGACGTGCGTCAGAGAAGCCTTTGCGCTTAAGGCGGTACATGGTGTCGCGATCGATCGCAGACAGGCCCATGGTCTTGATCTTTTCTTCGTCCTTGATCAGATCTTCGATCTGCACCAGGAACCAAGGGTCGATCATGTTCATGCCGAAAATGTCTTCGACCGTCATGCCCGCACGGAACGCGTCAGCCACGTACCAGATACGCTCGGCGCCCGGCACCGTCAGCTCGCGCTTGAGCACGGCCATGCTTTCCGGGTTGCTCAGGTCCAGCTTTGGATCAAGACCGCTAACGCCCACTTCCAGACCGCGAAGGGCTTTTTGCAACGATTCCTGGAAAGTACGGCCGATGGCCATTACTTCACCCACGGACTTCATTTGCGTGGTCAGGCGCGCATCGGCTTTAGCAAACTTCTCGAAAGCAAAGCGTGGCAGCTTGGTTACAACGTAGTCGATGGACGGCTCGAAGGACGCCGGGGTCGCGCCGCCGGTGATTTCGTTTTGCAGTTCGTCCAGGGTGTAGCCAATCGCAAGTTTGGCGGCGATACGCGCAATCGGGAAGCCAGTGGCTTTGGAAGCCAGCGCCGAAGAGCGGGATACACGCGGGTTCATCTCGATCACGACCATACGGCCAGTGTTCGGGCAAATACCGAACTGAACGTTGGAACCGCCGGTTTCAACGCCGATCTCACGCAGTACCGCCAACGAGGCGTTACGCATGATTTGGTATTCTTTGTCGGTCAGGGTTTGTGCCGGAGCCACGGTGATCGAGTCACCGGTGTGCACGCCCATCGGGTCAAAGTTTTCGATCGAGCAAACGATGATGCAGTTGTCCTTCTTATCGCGGACAACCTCCATTTCGTACTCTTTCCAGCCGATCAGCGATTCGTCGATCAGCAGTTCTTTGGTTGGCGACAGGTCCAGACCGCGAGAGCAGATCTCCTCGAACTCTTCACGGTTGTAAGCGATACCGCCACCGGTGCCGCCCATGGTGAAGGACGGACGAATGATGCACGGGAAGCCCAGCTTTTCGAGAACCGCGTTGGCCTCTTCCATGCTGTGAGCGATACCGGAGCGCGGGCAATCCAGACCGATGGACTTCATGGCCTTGTCGAAACGCGAACGGTCTTCAGCCTTGTCGATGGTGTCAGCATTGGCACCGATCATTTCTACGCCGAACTTCTCCAGAACGCCTTCGCGCTCCAGATCCAGTGCGCAGTTCAGGGCAGTTTGGCCGCCCATGGTTGGCAGCAGAGCGTCTGGACGCTCTTTTTCGATGATCTTGGCAACCGTTTGCCACTTGATCGGCTCGATGTAGGTTGCATCGGCCATGTCCGGGTCGGTCATGATGGTGGCCGGGTTAGAGTTCACCAGGATGACGCGGTAGCCCTCCTCACGCAGAGCCTTACAGGCCTGGGCGCCGGAGTAGTCGAATTCGCACGCCTGGCCGATAACAATCGGGCCAGCGCCGAGAATCAGGATGCTTTTAATGTCTGTACGTTTTGGCATGGGTTTGTCACTCAAATCCGCAGGTCAGTCGGCAAGCCGTCAATCAGGTTCCTGAGCTGCACAAGGGGCCGCCGATTTCGGGGCCGCCTTGGGCTACTCATTACAAAGGACTGATCAGCGGCGCTTGGCCATCTCATTGATGAAGCGATCGAACAGCGGTGCAACGTCGTTCGGGCCAGGGCTTGCTTCAGGGTGACCCTGGAAGCTGAAAGCGCTCTTGTCGGTACGCTCGATACCTTGCAGGGTACCGTCGAACAGCGACTTGTGGATGGCACGCACGTTGGCAGGCAGGGTCGCCTCATCAACCGCAAAACCGTGGTTTTGGCTGGTGATCATCACAACACCGGTGTCCAGGTCTTGAACCGGGTGGTTCGCGCCGTGGTGGCCATGACCCATTTTCACGGTCTTGGCGCCGGAGGCCAGTGCCAGCAACTGGTGGCCCAGGCAGATACCGAATACCGGAATCTCTGTCTTCAGCACTTCTTGAATAGCCGTGATAGCGTAGTCGCAAGGCTCAGGGTCACCCGGGCCGTTGGACAGGAACACGCCATCCGGGTTGAGCGCCAATACATCGCTGGCAGGGGTTTGCGCCGGTACAACAGTGACGCGGCAGCCACGCTCAACCAGCATGCGCAGGATGTTCCACTTTACGCCGTAGTCATAAGCCACTACGTGGTAAGGCAGATCGCTGGCTTCGATAGTCGGGTGACTATCGGTTGCCAGGTTCCAGACGCTCGAACGCCATTCGTAAGTTTTGTCGGTGCTGACAACTTTCGCCAAGTCCATGCCTTTCAGGCCTGGGAAACCGCGCGCCGCTGCAATCGCAGCTTCGTCAGAAATGTTGTCACCGGCCATGATGCAGCCGTTTTGCGCGCCTTTATCACGCAAAATACGGGTCAGACGGCGCGTGTCGATACCGGCGATTGCCACAACATTGTTGGCTTTCAGGTAGTCAGACAGCGACATTGTGTTACGCCAGTTGCTGGCAACCAGCGGCAGATCACGGATTACCAAACCTGCGGACCAAACACGATCAGACTCGGCATCTTCCGGTGTAGTGCCGGTATTGCCAACATGCGGGTAAGTCAGGGTCACGATTTGCTGAGCGTAGGAAGGATCCGTCAGGATCTCCTGGTAGCCAGTCATTGCGGTGTTAAACACCACCTCACCAACGGTCTGACCGTCGGCCCCAATGGCTTCGCCGCGAAAAATGCTGCCATCAGCGAGGGCGAGTATGGCTTGCTTAGTCAAGAAGACCTCCCGTAAATAAAGCCTGAAAGGGCGATCGCAGGTTGTAAAAAAGCGGAGTGACGTATGGACACGTCACCCCGCTTCTTCATCGAATTATCTGCGCGCTTTTAGTGGACACACTAAAGCTGTAGCTTACAGAAAAAGGCTTTTTTGGTCTACCGCTAAAAGAGCCCAAAAGGCAGAGGAATGCGACAGATCATCGCTTAGCGGTTGAAAATCGGACTGTTGCGCTTGCAACAGCCCGATTTTACAAAGATGACTCAACGCAGGTCGAGCACATCCTGCATGTCGTACAGGCCGGGCTCGCGCCCGTCGAGCCACTGGGCAGCGCGAACGGCGCCCTTGGCGAAGGTCATACGGCTGGATGCCTTGTGGGTGATTTCCAAACGCTCACCCTCGGCCGCAAACAGCACCGTATGGTCACCCACCACATCACCACCACGAACGGTCGCAAAACCGATCGTCTCGTGCTCACGCGCACCGGTATGGCCCTCTCGACCATAAACGGCAACCTTTTGCAGGTCACGCCCCAACGCATCGGCAATCACTTCACCCATGCGCATGGCCGTGCCCGACGGCGCGTCGACTTTGTGACGATGGTGCGCTTCGATGATTTCAATGTCGGCATCATCACCCATCACCCGCGCTGCGATATCCAGCAGCTTGAACGACAGGTTAACGCCAACACTGAAATTCGAAGCAAAGACCACCGGGATGTCTTTGGCAGCGTCAACCAGTAACTGCTTTTGCGCAGCATTCAAGCCCGTGGTGCCAATGACCATGGCCTTGCCCGCCTGACGGCAGAACGCCAGATTGCCGAGCATCACCTCAGGCAGGGTGAAATCGATCAACACATCGAACTCATCTGCCACGTCTTCAAGGCTTGCAGACAACGGCACGCCAATTCGCCCGAGCGACACCAGCTCACCGGCATCAGCGCCTACAAGCGAACTGCCCGGACGGACAATCGCCGCCGTTAGCCCGCACACCGGCGAGCGCTGCTGAACCGCGTCAATCAGGGTTTTGCCCATGCGCCCGGCAGCGCCCATCACAGCTATACGTCGCATGCCCCGCTCCTTATAAGTCGCCGAAGAAGCGCTTCACGCCTTCGAACCAACCGGTCGCGTTTGGCGAATGACAGCTATCGCCTTCCAGTGTCGAGCGGAACTCTTCCATCAGCTCGCGCTGACGACGGCTCAACTTCACCGGAGTCTCGACCACGACGCGGCACATCAAGTCGCCAACACCACCGCCACGCACCGGGGATACACCCTTGCCACGCAGACGGAATTGCTTACCGGTTTGTGTACCTTCAGGCACTTTGAGCTTGACCCGACCATCCAGCGTCGGCACTTCCAGCTCTGCACCCAGCGCCGCATCAGCAAAGCTGATAGGCACTTCGCAGAACAGATGTTTGCCATCGCGCTGGAAAATCGCGTGCTCACGCACCTCGATCACCACGTACAGGTCACCCGCCGGGCCACCCTGCACACCCGCCTCGCCTTCACCCGACAGACGGATACGGTCGCCCGTATCAACACCCGCAGGCACTTTCACGGACAGGGTTTTGTATTCTTCTACGCGACCGTCGCCGTTGCAGCTTTCGCACGGGTCGGAAATGATCTTGCCCTGACCATGGCAACGCGGGCAGGTTTGCTGCACAGAGAAGAAACCCTGCTGCATGCGCACCTGGCCAATACCGCCACAGGTGGTACAGGTCACAGGCGAAGAACCCTTCTTCGCGCCCGAACCGTCACACGGTTTGCAGTTAACCAGCGTCGGCACACGAATATTGACCGTAGTCCCGCGCACCGCTTCTTCCAGGTTCAGCTCCAGCGTATAGCGCAAATCGCTACCGCGCTGCGCGCCGCCCCGGGAGCCGCCACGGCCACCGCCAAAGAAATCACTGAATACATCGCCGAAAATATCGGAGAAGTTCTGGCCACCAAAACCTGCACCGCCGCCGCCCATTTGCGGGTCAACACCCGCATGACCGTATTGGTCATAAGCAGCACGCTTGCTGGTATCAGACAGCACTTCATACGCTTCGTTAGCCTCTTTAAACAACTCTTCAGAGGCTTTGTCGCCCGGGTTACGGTCCGGGTGGTGTTTCATTGCGAGACGACGATAAGCTTTTTTCAGCTCGACCACAGTGGTGGTCCGTTCGACACCCAATACTTCGTAATAGTCGCGCTTTGCCATAATTCTTTGCACTCTCAAGGACGTTTGGAAGAACCCTCCCGAGCCTCACCAAACCCGCTGAGCCTGAACGTACAAGGCTCAACTCACGTCTTTTCAACGATATTGGTTTCTGATTAACAGCCAATGCATTGGCCGACAGGAGCGGTCACCTCGGGCAGAAACACAAAGAAGTCCCTGCCTCAACCGCCAGCATCCGAGCTTGTCGCATGCTGTAAAAATTCCCTTGCTCCAGACACGCCAACGCGGGAGCAAGCTCCCGCGCGGCGACATCCTACCAGTCACCGCTTATGCACGGTTAACCGGCCGACCAACAAGCTTATTACTTGTTGTCTTTAACTTCTTCGAACTCAGCGTCGACAACGTCGTCCGCTTTTTCAGCCGAATCAGCTGGCTTGGCCGCTGCGTCTGCCGGGTTCGCTTGCTCAGCGTACATTTTCTGTGCGACAGGAGCAGACACCTTGGACAGCTCTTCAACCTTGGCTTCGATAGCGGCTTTGTCGTCGCCTTTAACAGCGGCTTCCAATGCGACTACTGCAGCTTCGATTGCAGTTTTCTCTTCCTCGGTCACTTTATCGCCAGCATCGACGATCATTTTACGAGTCGAGTGAACCAGTGCGTCGCCCTGGTTACGTGCCGCTGCCAGCTCTTCGAACTTACGGTCTTCTTCAGCGTTGACTTCAGCGTCACGGACCATCTGAGCAATTTCGTCCTCGGACAGACCCGAGTTCGCCTTGATCACGATGGACTGGGATTTGCCAGTCGCCTTGTCTTTCGCGCTTACGTTCAAGATACCGTTAGCGTCGATGTCGAAGGTTACTTCGATCTGAGGCACGCCACGTGGAGCGGGTGGAATGTCCGCCAGGTCGAACTTGCCCAACGACTTGTTCTGAGCCGCTTGCTTACGCTCACCTTGCAGCACGTGAATGGTCACAGCGCCCTGGTTGTCGTCAGCCGTCGAGAACACTTGCGATTTCTTGGTAGGAATCGTGGTGTTTTTCTCGATCAGAGCAGTCATCACACCGCCCATGGTTTCGATACCCAGAGTCAGCGGGCTCACGTCCAGCAGCAGAACGTCTTTAACGTCACCGGCCAATACCGCGCCCTGGATAGCAGCACCCATGGCAACTGCTTCGTCCGGGTTCACGTCTTTACGTGCTTCTTTACCGAAGAACTCAGTTACCAGCTTCTGAACCAGCGGCATACGGGTCTGACCACCGACCAGGATCACGTCGTTGATCGCGCCAACGTCGATACCTGCGTCTTTCAGAGCAATGCGGCAAGGTTCGATGGTGCGTTGAACCAGGTCTTCAACCAGCGATTCCAGCTTGGCGCGCGAAATTTTCACGTTCAAGTGCTTAGGACCGGTCGCGTCTGCAGTGATGTACGGCAGGTTCACGTCAGTCGACTGGCTCGAAGACAGCTCGATTTTTGCTTTTTCAGCGGCTTCTTTCAGACGCTGCATCGCCAGCGGGTCACCTTTAAGGTTCATGCCGGTTTCTTTCTTGAACTCGTCAACCAGGTAGTCGATCAGACGAATGTCAAAGTCTTCACCACCCAGGAACGTGTCACCGTTGGTCGCCAACACTTCAAACTGGTGCTCGCCATCAACTTCAGCAATTTCGATCACCGACACGTCGAAAGTACCGCCACCCAAGTCATAAACGATGACAGTGTGGTCGCCTTTCGCTTTGTCCATACCGTAAGCCAGAGCAGCTGCGGTTGGTTCGTTGATGATGCGTTTTACGTCCAGACCCGCGATACGGCCGGCGTCTTTAGTCGCCTGACGCTGGCTGTCGTTGAAGTAAGCAGGCACGGTGATAACCGCTTCAGTCACTGCTTCGCCGAGGTAATCTTCGGCGGTTTTCTTCATTTTCTTCAGAATTTCAGCCGAGATTTGTGGCGGAGCCATTTTCTGGCCGTTCACTTCAACCCACGCATCGCCATTATCAGCCTTGACGATTTTGTAAGGGACCATCTGAATGTCTTTCTGTACAACTTCTTCGTCAAAACGACGACCGATCAGACGCTTCACCGCGTACAGGGTGTTATGCGGATTGGTCACTGCCTGACGCTTGGCCGACTGGCCAACCAGAATTTCGCCATCGTTGGCATACGCAATGATCGACGGCGTAGTACGCGCGCCTTCAGCGTTTTCGATAACTTTTGCTTTACCGTTTTCCAGAACCGACACGCACGAGTTGGTGGTCCCGAGGTCGATACCAATAATTTTGCCCATCTTCACTCTCCCTAAATTTGAATTTTTTTGCCGTAGCAGTAATGACCAACTACGGCATTTCTAAACGCATGACATCTAAATGGGGGCCTTGCGGCCGATTTCAAGCCTGCTCGTCAATCGATGGCGAAACCGGCGCTGGCGCCTTGCTGACTACGACCATAGCCGGGCGCAGTAAGCGACCATTGAGCTGATACCCTTTTTGAAACACCTTGAGCACACTGTTTGGCTCCAGGTCAGCGCTTTCCTGCATGGCCATTGCCTGATGGTGCTCGGCATTGAAGGGTTCGCCGTGCGGATCGATCGCTTCCAGGTGATAACGCTTCAGGGTGTCCTGGAACATTTTCAGCGTCAGCTCGATCCCTTCACGCATTGGGCGAATGCTTTCGTCATCCGGACTGGACAGCTCAAGGCCGCGCTCCAGGCTGTCGATCACCGGCAACAGGTCGCCAGCAAATTTTTCCAATGCAAATTTGTGTGCTTTTTCAACGTCCTGTTCGGCACGACGGCGAACGTTCTGCACATCAGCAGCCACTCGCAAAGCTTGATCGTTAGCTGCCGCCAGTTGCTCTTCGAGCTCCTGCACACGTGCCACCAGATCTACGCCTGCAACATCAGCAGCCTGATTAGCGTCTTGGTTCTGCGTATCCATAGTCTGTTCGTCTGCCATAGATTTCTCCTTTCAAACTTCGTCCGCGAGCTCGACTCGCGCTTCTGCCTCGGTATATGGGGTCGCAATTTTCAGGTTCAAGAGCCAAAAAGCACTAACAATTGCCTTTTAACGCCTCGGCGCACCCCACCCGCCCATACAAAACAGCCTAAAAAAGCCTCAATGCCAAGCAAATAGAACTAAGCACAGCCATTGTCAGCACGAAACAAAACACTGTATAAATAACCAGACATTACGTTTTGGAGCCGCTCCCATGCTGGTGCACCTGTCCGTACATAACTACGCCATCGTTGAACATCTCGATCTAGAGCTGGATCGCGGTATGAGTGTAATCACTGGTGAGACCGGCGCAGGTAAATCGATCATGCTCGATGCACTGGGCCTGACCTTAGGTGACCGCGCAGACAACGGGGTGGTTCGCCCCGGCGCTGAAAAAGCCGACATTCTGGCCACCTTCGACCTGCAGGACATTCCCGAAGCGCGTGCCTGGCTGGCCGAGCGCGACCTTGAGTGTGATGGCCCGTGCATCTTGCGCCGCGTCATCACCGCCGAAGGTCGCTCGCGCGGCTACATCAATGGCACGCCATGCCCCCAAGGCGACCTCAAGGCTCTGGGCGAGCTGCTGATCGACATCCACAGCCAGCATGAACACCAGTCGCTGCTCAAGCCCGACACCCACCGCCGCCTGCTCGATGAATACGCAGGTGCCACCGACCTTGCCCGTCAGGTGCAACTGGCCGCACAACGCTGGCGCCAGACCCGCCAAGAGTTGGAACACCTGTCCAACTCGGGTGATGAACAGCGCGCACGCCATCAACTACTGAGCTACCAGATCGAAGAACTCGAAACCTTGTCGCTCGGTGAACACGAGCTGGAAGAGCTGGAGCAGGAACACAAAAACCTGACCAACGCCGAAACCTTGCTGACCATTTGCCGGCAGGTTGTTGAGCAGTGCAGCGAAAACGACTCCGGCAACGTGCTCAACGCCCTGACCGTCAGCCTGAACCGTCTGGCGAGCATTCATAACAATACCGGCTCATTGAACGAAGCCACCGACCTGCTGGCCAGCGCGCAAATCCAGGTTGAAGAAGCCGTGGGCGAACTCAATCGCTTCATTGATCACTTTGATGCCGACCCCGGTCGCCTGCAGTACCTCGAAGAACGGCTCGACACCATTTACTCGCTGGCGCGCAAACACCGCGTGCAGCCAACCGAAGTCGCCGCACTGCAACAGCGCTTGCTCGATGAACTCGAAACCCTGAACGCCAACGATGAAAACATCGAACGCTTGACCCATGAGCTAGCGTCTTACGCACGCCACTATCAAGAGTGCGCCCGCGAGTTGAGCGACCTGCGCAGCCATGCCGCCACCCGCTTGGGCAGCGCGGTAGAAGAAGAAATCCAGCGCTTGGGCATGCCAGGCGGGCGCTTTGTGATCGAACTGCGTCCAATGAGCAGCAGCGACCCCATGCCTCACGGCCTTGAACACGTAGAGCTGCTGGTCAGCGCCAACCCGGGGCAACCCCTCAAGGCGCTGGCCAAAGTGGCGTCGGGCGGTGAACTGTCGCGTATCAGCCTGGCCATCCAGGTCATCACCGCACAGACCTCACGCGTCCCGACCCTGGTATTCGACGAAGTGGACGTGGGCATTGGCGGCCCGACCGCCGAGATCGTGGGCCAGCTATTGCGCCGCTTGGGCGAGCGCGGCCAAGTGCTGACAGTCACTCACCTGCCGCAAGTGGCAGCGCAGTGCCATCAACATCTATTTGTGCACAAGGTGCGCGAAAGCGAGACAACCCGTACCGCCGTCTCCAAATTGAGCAAAAAAGAGCGCGTAGAAGAAGTGGCGCGCATGCTCGGCGGCATCGACCTGACCAAAGAATCGTTAGCTCACGCCAAGAAAATGGTCGTCACTGCGAAGAATTTGGCCGCTTAGCGACGAACGGTCACAAAAAATTACATTTCAGATAGCACGAAGGCGACTCAGAGGTCGCCTTCGATCGTTTCGCGAACCGAAATTCGCGCGACATGCTTATTTACCTGACTTGCGTACGTACAGCACCAGGTTGTGATCCACCAACTCAAAGCCATGTTTAGTGGCAATGGCGTGCTGCAGCTTTTCGATCTCTTCGTCGAAAAACTCAATCACTTCACTGGTGTCCACGTTGACCATATGATCGTGGTGGCCACCGTCGGCATCAGCCAGTTCAAAGACCGCATGACCACCATCAAAATTGTGGCGGATCACCAGCCCTGCTGACTCAAACTGGGTCAATACACGGTAAACCGTGGCCAGACCGACGTCCTCGCCCGCGTTCATCAGTGCCTTGTAAACATCCTCGGCGCTCATGTGACGCTGATCAGCAGAGTCCAGCATTTGTAGAATTTTGACTCGTGGCAGAGTCACCTTAAGTCCGGCCTTACGTAGTTCGCTATTTTCAACCATGGTTAGCTTTCTCGCGGAAGCGGCTTCGCAGCTTCTCTTAATACGGGTATGATCGGCGTTTACGTTGTCCCAGCCAAGATAGTGGAAGTCGCCCACCGATGCAAAACACCAAGCTCTTGCTAACCAGTTTCACCTTTGTGGGACTGCTCGCACTCGCCGGTTGTTCATTCCCCGGGGTTTACAAAATCGACATCCAACAGGGCAATGTCGTCACGCAGGACATGATAAACCAGTTGCGCCCGGGAATGACCCGTCGGCAAGTGAAGTTTATTATGGGTAACGCCCTGCTGACCGATACATTCCACCCTGATCGCTGGGATTATTTGTATAGCCTGCAGCCCGGCGGCGGTGAACGCCAACAAGAACGCATCAGTGTGTTCTTCAACCAGAACGATCAGCTCGTCAGCCTGTCAGGCGATTTCAAGCCGGGCGTGAGCCGCGACGAAGCGATTCTGGGCAAAGAAGGGTCGACCGAGGTGATCTCACCAACGGATCCGGCACCAGAACCTGCCGAGAAGAGCGAAGTGCCGGCCAAGCCGGGCTCGTTGCTTGATCAAATCCAGAAAGACGTCGACGGCGTTAAAACAGTACCCGTCCCGACGCCTACACCGCTGGACACCCGCGACCAATAATCGCGCGTTGCAAAAAAGCCCGGCATGCCGGGCTTTTTGTTGTCTGCTAAAAAATCGACTTACAACCCGCTCAATCGCTTGGCCTCGGCCGCTTTGGCAGCACGCTGACGGCGGATCTCTTTGGGGTCAGCCAACAGCGGCCGGTAAATCTCGATTCGCTCACCGGCCTGCACCACGCGCACCTGCGGGTCCATGACCTGCTTGCCAAAGATCCCCACAGGGCAATGCTCCAGGTCCAGCTCAGGAAACGCCCGGCCAATCCCTGACGCCAGCACCGCCGCGCGCAACGTTGTGCCCTCAGGCACCGTCAACGCCAACAATTGCTGACGCTCTACCGCCGCGTAAACCACTTCAATCGCTATCACAGACTCAGCCATACAGCTGCTTGGCGCGCTGGCAAAACGCGTCGACCAAGGTATTGGCCGCCTGATTAAACAGGGGCCCCAAGGTCGCCTTTACGATTGCCCCGGCGTAATCAAAGGTCATGTCCAGGCTAATTTTGCAGGCCTTCTCGCCCAACGGCTTGAACACCCAGAGACCGTGCAGCTTGGTGAACGGGCCTTCTTCCAGGTTCATCTCAATCGACTGCCCCGGCGTCAACGTGTTGCGCGTTACAAAGTGCTGGCTCAAGCCGCCTTTGGCCACGCCCAGACTGGCGCGCATCAGCGACTCGGTGCTTTCGATAATCTCGGCCGATGAACACCACGGCAAAAACTCCGGATAACGCGCCACGTCGTTAACCAGGTCATACAAAGCCTGCGCCGGATACGGTAGCAAGGCGGAACGTTGGATATGGGTAGTCATGTCAGCGTTAATTCCACAGCTGGGCGGCAAATACCCTCGGGGTGCCAAGTGGCGCCGCATAAGCGCATCAAGAAAACAATCAGGACGAACAAGGGCAGCATGATACGCGAGGTAAGAAAATTACGCCCAAGCACTCAAAAATGAGCGTGTATTGTCCGGGAATCAAACTACGTGCTCAAGCACACAGGTTGACCGTAGCCGACTTGCTCGCAACTGCCTATAATGCCGCCCCTATGGCTAAACAGAAGAAGCACCCCACAGGGACCATCGCGCAGAATAAAAAAGCGCGACACGATTACTTCATCGAACATCGGTTCGAGGCTGGTCTGGTCCTGGCCGGCTGGGAAGTAAAAAGTCTGCGTGCAGGCAAGGCACAGCTGGTCGACAGCTACGTGCTCCTCAAAGACGGTGAAGCCTGGTTGCTCGGCAGCCATATCTCGCCGCTGACGACCGCCAGCACGCACGTTATCGCCGACCCGGTGCGCAGCCGCAAACTGCTGCTTAACAAGCGCGAGCTTGAAAAGCTGGCCGCCGCTGTGCAGCAAAAGGGTTACGCGTGCGTCTGCCTTTCGCTTTACTGGAGCAAGCACTTGATCAAGTGCGAAATTGCCCTGGGTAAAGGTAAGAAGGAATACGACAAGCGCCATACCGAGCGTGAGCGCGACTCTGATCGCGAGCTGCAACGCGCGGTGCGCAACAAGGGCAAGGACGACTAAGTCCAGGCCTTGTACGTGTAGGAGCGAGCTTGCCTCGCGATCTTTTGATGATTAAAAGATCGCGAGGCAAGCTCGCTCCTACAGGTCATTCACAACCCATTACGTCGCTCTGCCCGCGCCACGCGCTGAACTTCCTGACGTACCTCCTCCAACACTTCCTGCACGTACATGAGATGGCGGCTCGCAACGCCCCGCGCATCCTCAGCCCGACCTTCAACAATCGCCAGATACAACTCGCGGTGCTGATCAATCAGCATGTCGCGCGTTTCGCTGCGCTGCTTGTACATGCCGCCAATGTTGGTCACCACGTTGCGCTTGAGCAAATCGAATAACCCGCGAATCGTGTGCAACAACACCGCGTTGTGGCTCGCCTCGGCAATCGCCAGGTGAAAGTTGGCATCGGCCTCCCCTTCCTCGGCCCGGCTCACCTCGTCTACCCGCGTATAGCAATCCTGCAACCGTTCAAAGGCAAACCGCAGCCGCTCACGGTCCATCTCGGTCGCACGCAATGCTGCGTAATACGCGCAAGACGCCTCCAGGGTATGGCGAAACTCCAGCAAATCGCGCTGCGCCTCCGGGTTGCTTTCGAGCAATTGCAGCAACGGGTCACTGAAAGTCGAGCCCAGCGACGTCGCCACATAGTTGCCACCGCCCTGGCGGCTGATCAGCAAGCCTTTGGCCACCAACTTTTGAATCGCTTCACGCAACGACGGGCGCGACACCCCAAACTGCTCCGCCAGCGCACGCTCGGCCGGTAAGCGCTCACCGGCCTTCAACGTGCCCTCAAGGATCATGCCCTCAAGCTGCTCGACAATATCGTCCGACAAACGGCGCTGACGGATTTGACCAAACCCCATAACTGCTCTCCACGCACCCGACCACGCGCCGGGCCCTCTATTCTCGCCGATTGGCGCTCGCCAAACACCTATCAGAAAAACCGCCTTTTATCCCATCAGTTGCCCTGACAACGAACAGCGCGACTAAAGATTAAGTAGCGGCAAATTGACACACGCCATACAAGGCTTTTAACCTAGCCCACAGCGATTGTAAATTGGTATTACCAATTACCCAAATGCAGTCAGCAGCATCGACCAATAACAATTAGGGGCCACCCCATATGCAAACCTGGCAACAGCTTTACAGCCCGCTCGGCAGCCTCGGCTTGTCCGCACTCGCGGCCGTTATCCCGATTGTGTTTTTCTTCCTGGCCTTGGCTGTGTTCCGTCTCAAAGGGCACGTGGCTGGCAGCATTACCCTTGCCTTGTCGATTCTGGTGGCGATCTTCGCCTTCCAGATGCCGGTCGACATGGCGATTGCCGCCGCAGGGTATGGATTTGCTTATGGCCTCTGGCCGATTGCCTGGATCATCGTTGCCGCGGTGTTCCTCTACAAACTGACCGTTAAAAGCGGCCAGTTCGAAATCATCCGCAGCTCCGTCCTGTCGATTACCGATGACCAGCGTCTGCAAGTGCTGCTGATCGGCTTCTGCTTCGGTGCGTTCCTCGAAGGCGCAGCCGGTTTCGGTGCTCCGGTAGCGATTACCGCCGCCCTGCTCGTAGGCCTGGGCTTTAACCCGCTGTACGCCGCTGGCCTGTGCCTGATCGCCAACACCGCCCCGGTGGCCTTCGGCGCCCTCGGCATCCCGATCATCGTGGCAGGCCAGGTAACGGGCATCGACGCGTTCAAGATCGGCGCCATGGCCGGTCGCCAACTGCCGCTGCTGTCGCTGTTCGTACCATTCTGGCTGGTCTTCATGATGGACGGCCTGCGCGGCGTGCGTGAAACCTGGCCGGCAGCACTGGTGGCCGGCTTGAGCTTCGCCGTCACCCAGTACTTCACCTCCAACTACATTGGCCCAGAACTGCCGGACATCACCTCGGCACTGGCCAGCCTGATCAGCCTGACCCTGTTCCTGAAAATCTGGCAGCCAAAACGCACCGCCGGCGCGCAGATTCCGGGCGTGAGCTCTGACGTTGTTGTTACCGCCAGCGCAGGCGGCTTCGGCAAACCAAACAACTTGATGGTTTCGCCTTACAGCCTGATGCAAATCCTCAAAGCCTGGTCACCGTTCCTGATCCTGACCGTACTGGTCACCATCTGGACCCTCAAACCCTTCAAGGCCCTGTTCTCACCAGGCGGCTCGATGTACGGCTGGGTGTTCAACTTTGCGATCCCGCACCTTGATCAACTGGTGATCAAAACCGCACCGATCGTCAACGCGCCAACCGCCATTGCCGCCGTGTTCAAACTGGACCCGATTTCAGCCACCGGCACTGCGATTTTCTTCTCGGCACTGATCTCGATGCTGATCCTGAAAATCGACCTCAAAACCGGTCTGACCACTTTCAAAGAGACCCTCTACGAGCTGCGCTGGCCGATCCTGTCCATCGGCATGGTGCTGGCCTTTGCCTTCGTGACCAACTACTCGGGCATGTCCTCCACCATGGCCCTGGTATTGGCCGGTACAGGCGCCGCGTTCCCGTTCTTCTCGCCGTTCCTCGGCTGGCTGGGCGTGTTCCTGACCGGCTCCGACACCTCGTCGAACGCCCTGTTCAGCTCGTTGCAAGCCACCACCGCGCACCAGATCGGCGTCAGCGACACCCTCATGGTGGCCGCCAACACCAGCGGTGGCGTAACCGGCAAAATGATCTCGCCACAATCCATCGCCGTCGCCTGTGCGGCAACCGGCCTGGTAGGCAAAGAGTCCGACCTGTTCCGCTTCACCCTCAAGCACAGCCTGTTCTTCGCCACCATCGTTGGCCTGATCACGCTCGCCCAAGCGTATTGGTTCACCGGCATGCTGGTGCATTAAGCAACAGGGCTATGGTTACACCACGTTAAAAGCGCCGGGGCACGTCCCCGGCGCCCACACTTTATTACCCGGTCTGCCTCGCGGCTGAAGAGGGTTTTCAGCCGCTACCGTGGATCTATAACCGGGACCACCCGGAGACGCCTGATGAGCGAGCTTTTTTACAACGCCGTGCCCAACGCGACCCGTGTCGCCCCACCCCTTCCGACCCCGCGCCATTACCCTGCGCACAAACCCCGCAAGGTCTACCTGTTCGGCACCTGCGTCGTCGACCTGTTCTTCCCCGAAGCCGGGATGGACGCGATCCACCTGATCGAACGCGAAGGCATCGACGTGGACTACCCGCAAGGCCAAAGCTGCTGCGGGCAACCGGCCTACACCTCGGGTTATACCGACCAGGCCCGCGAAGTGGCCCGCGCACAATTGGCGCTGTTTGCCGAAGATTACCCCGTGGTCGTGCCCTCCGGCTCCTGCGCCGGCATGCTGCGCGAACACTACGAAGACCTGTTCAAAGACGAGCCAGACACCTTGAAAAAGGTCCACGCCCTGGCCGAACGCACCTTTGAACTCACCGAGTTCTTGCTGTTCGTGTGCAAAGTGAAGTTCAAGGACAGCGGCGCCCCGATCAAAGTCGCGCTGCACACCTCCTGCTCTGCCCGCCGCGAAATGAACACCCACCTGCACGGCCGCGAAATGCTCGCGCAACTGGGCAACGTCGAGCGCATCGACCACAGCCATGAAAGCGAATGCTGCGGCTTTGGTGGGACATTCAGCGTACGCCTGCCCGATATTTCCGGGGCCATGGTCGCCGACAAGACCCGCGCCCTTATTGAAACCGGCGCACACCAAGTGCTGACCGCCGACTGCGGCTGCCTGATGAACATCAACGGCTCCCTCGAAAAACAGCAAAAAGCCCTGCGCGGTCAGCATCTGGCCAGCTTCCTGTGGCAACGCACCGGAGGTGCACAATGAGCGCGTTGATTCCTGCGGTTGTTATAGAAGACTTCCGCGAGCGCGCCCACGAGGCATTGGCCGACAAACAATTGCGAAATAACTTTCGCAACGCCATGGACTCGCTGATGACCAAACGCGCGGTGTCCTTCAGCGATGCCCACGAACGCGAGCATTTGCGTGCGCTGGGCAATGCCGTCCGCGCTCGCGCCCTGTCCAAACTGCCTGACCTGCTGGAACGCCTCGAAGCTAACCTGACCCGCAACGGTGTGCAGGTGCACTGGGCCGAAACCGTCGAGCAGGCCAATGACATCGTGCTCTCGATTGCCCGCCGTCGTGCCGCCAGGCAAGTCATCAAAGGCAAGTCGATGGTCAGCGAAGAGATGGAAATGAACCACGTGCTCGGCGCACAAGGCATCGAATGCCTTGAGTCCGACATGGGCGAGTACATTGTTCAACTCGATAACGAGAAGCCGTCCCACATCATCATGCCCGCGATCCACAAGAACGCCGGGCAAGTGGCCGACCTGTTCCACAACAAGCTCGGCGTTGAATACACCAAAGACGTCGACCAACTGATCCAGATCGGTCGTCGCGTGCTGCGCCAAAAGTTTTTCGAAGCCGACATCGGCGTCTCCGGCGTCAACTTCGCCGTGGCCGAAACCGGCACCCTGCTGCTGGTCGAAAATGAAGGCAACGGGCGTATGTCGACCACCGTGCCGCCGGTACACATTGCCGTCACCGGCATCGAGAAAGTGGTCGAAAACCTGCGTGACGTTGTACCGCTGGTGTCATTGCTGACCCGCTCGGCCCTCGGCCAGCCGATCACCACCTACGTCAACATGATCTCCGGCCCACGCAAACCCGGCGAACTCGACGGCCCCGAAGAAGTCCACCTGGTGCTGCTCGACAACGGTCGCAGCCAAGCGTTTGCTGACAGCGAACTGCGCCAAACCCTCAACTGCATTCGCTGCGGTGCCTGCATGAACCACTGCCCGGTATACACCCGCATCGGCGGTCATGCCTACGGCGAGGTGTACCCCGGCCCCATTGGCGCAATCATCACCCCGCACATGGTCGGCCTGGGCAAAGTCCCGGATCACCCCAGCGCTTCGTCGTTGTGCGGCGCCTGTGGCGAAGTGTGCCCGGTAAAAATTCCGATCCCGGCTTTGTTGCGTCGCCTACGCGAAGAGAACGTTAAATCGCCCGATGCCGTACCACGCATCATGCGCGGTCAAGGCAGTAAGTACTCACGCAAAGAGCGCCTCATGTGGAACCTGTGGGCCA
This sequence comes from Pseudomonas helleri, assembly GCF_045830615.1. Classification (NCBI taxonomy): domain Bacteria; kingdom Pseudomonadati; phylum Pseudomonadota; class Gammaproteobacteria; order Pseudomonadales; family Pseudomonadaceae; genus Pseudomonas; species Pseudomonas helleri. The sequence goes on from NZ_CP174501.1 coordinate 4,721,984, forward strand.
AGCTCAACAGCTCGCCCGCGCTCTACCGCGTGTTCGTCAAAGCCGCCACCCGGCTGCGCGGGCTAACGCCAAACAACGTAGGCCCGTGGACTCAAAACCACAGCGCCCCCACACCTGCCGCCCGCTCGCTGCATGACATGGCCCGCGAACACATGGCGAAAAAGTCGGGAGCCTCACGATGAGCGCCAAGCAAAACATCCTCAACAAACTGCGTAAAAGCCTGACAGGCACCACACCCGTGCCTGACAACTTCGACGAAGCATTGGTGACAGAACCGTGGACCTACACCCCGGAGCAACGCATCCCGCAACTGCGTAAGTTGATGGAAGCCGTGCACACCGAAATCCACCTCACCACTGCACACGACTGGCCCGCCCTGCTGGCGCAATTAGTCTGCGACCGCCAATTGCCGAGCCTGTTAATCGCCCCAACCACAGCGCACGGGCAGAAAGTGACGGCGCATTGGGCACAAAACCCTGCGCTGCCCCCACTCAAAGCCTACGACCGCCCCGTGGAAGAATGGAAAGCCGAGCTGTTCAATGACACCCCGGCCAGCTTCACCACCACCTTGGGCGCGATTGCCGCCACCGGCAGCTTGATCCTCTGGCCAACGCCAGAAGAACCGCGCCTGATGAGCCTGGTACCGCCGGTGCATTTTGCGTTGCTCAAAGCCAGCCAAATCCGCGACAACTTTTATTCAGTGCAACGTGAAATGAACTGGACCGCGGGCATGCCGACTAACGCATTGTTGGTGTCTGGCCCGTCAAAAACCGCTGACATCGAACAAGTGCTGGCCTACGGCGCCCACGGCCCGAAAGACCTGGTGGTATTAATTCTGGAGGACGCATGAGCCTGCCTGCGACGTTTACCCGTGATGCCGAGCGGTTGATCCCCGACGACCGCCGTTTCACCGACACGCTTTCGACCCTGGCTTTCGGCACCGACGCGAGCTTTTACCGGCTGATCCCGCAACTGGTGATCCGCGTCGAATCTGAAGACGAAGTGGTTGAACTGCTCAACCTCGCCCGCCGCGACCAGGTGCCCGTCACCTTCCGCGCTGCGGGCACCAGCCTGTCAGGCCAGGCCATCAGCGATTCAGTGCTGATCGTGCTCGGCGACAACTGGAACGGCAAAGTCATTCGCCAGCAAGGCGCGCAAATCCGCCTGCAACCGGGGGTCATCGGCGCGCAAGCCAACGCCTGGCTGGCCCCGTTCGGGCGCAAGATCGGCCCCGACCCGGCCTCGATCAACGCCTGCAAAATCGGCGGCATCGTCGCCAACAACGCCAGCGGCATGTGCTGCGGCACTGCGCAAAACACCTACCACACCCTGGCCGGTATCCGCGTGGTACTGGCAGACGGCACCCGGGTAGACACCGAAGACGCGGCCAACATCGCCGCCTTTCGTCAAAGCCACGGCGCCCTGCTCGACCAACTGGCGACATTGGCCCGCGAGACCCGCGCCAACGCTGAGTTGGCTGCAAAAATCCGCCACAAATACCGTCTGAAAAACACCACGGGCCTGTCACTCAACGCCCTGGTCGACTTCGATGACCCGCTGGATATCCTCAGCCACTTGCTGGTCGGCAGCGAAGGCACCCTGGGCTTTATCAGCTCGGTGACCTACGACACGGTCATCGACCACCCCAACAAAGCCTCGGCGCTGATCGTTTTCCCCGACGTCGAGACCTGCTGCAACGCGGTCACCGTGCTGAAAAGCCAGCCCGTGTCAGCCGTGGAGCTGCTCGACCGCCGCAGCCTGCGCTCGGTACAAGACAAACCCGGCATGCCCGCGTTCGTTAAAGAACTGTCGGCCAATGCCTGCGCCCTGCTGATCGAGTCCCGCGCGGCCAGCCAAAGCTTGCTGCACGAGCAACTGGCGCAGATCATGGCGTCGCTGGCCGACTTTGCGGTCGAGAAACAAGTCGACTTCACGGAAAACCCCGGCGAAAACGCCAAACTCTGGGCGATTCGCAAAGACACCTTCCCGGCCGTCGGCGCGGTGCGCAAAACCGGCACCACGGTGATCATCGAAGACGTGACCTTCCCGGTCGAGCAACTGGCCATCGGCGTCAACCGCCTGATCGAGCTGTTCGACAAACACCACTACGACGAAGCGATCCTGTTCGGCCACGCCCTGGAAGGTAACCTGCACTTTGTGTTCACCCAGGGCTTTAACAACCCCGAAGAAGTCGCCCGTTACCAAGCGTTTATGGACGACGTGGCGCAACTGATCGCCGTGGAGTTCGGCGGCTCGCTCAAGGCCGAACACGGCACCGGGCGCAACATGGCGCCGTTTGTTGAGCTGGAATGGGGCAGCGACGCCTACCAATTAATGTGGGCACTCAAGCGTTTGCTCGACCCGCAAGGCATCCTCAACCCCGACGTGGTGCTCAGCGAAGACCCGCACATCCACCTCAAAAACCTCAAGCCGATGCCGGCCGCCGACGAGATTGTGGATAAGTGCATCGAGTGCGGTTTTTGTGAGCCGGTGTGTCCCTCTAAAGGCCTGACCCTCAGCCCACGGCAACGGATTGTGATCTGGCGAGACATTCAGGCCAAAAAGCGCGCCGGAGTCGACACCCGCGAGCTGGAAAAAGCCTACGCCTACCAAGGCATCGACACCTGCGCCGCTACCGGTTTGTGCGCCCAGCGTTGCCCGGTGGGCATCAACACCGGCGAACTGGTGAAAAAACTGCGCGCGCGCAGCGCCAACCACCTCAAAGCCGCCGACCTGCTGGGCAATCACTTTGCAACCACGCTACAGGGTGCGCGCTTCACCCTGCACGTGGCCAATGGCGCACGCATTCTGCTAGGTGCGCCGCGCCTGGGCAAAATCTCGGCAGCGCTGACCAAAGCCAGCAAAGGCCGCGTGCCGCTGTGGACCAACGCCATGCCGCAACCCGAGCGAGCAATACGCTTCAGCCCGCCGGTTAAAGATGCCCGCCCGCGGGTGGTGTATTTGGCGGCCTGCGTGTCCCGCGTCATGGGCCCGGCGGCGGGCGACAAAGAGCAAACGTCGCTGCTCGATAAAACCCGCAGCCTGCTGGAAAAAGCCGGTTACCAAGTGGTCTTCCCCGAGAACATGGACAGCCTGTGCTGTGGCCAGCCGTTTGCCTCCAAGGGCTACAACGAACAGGCCGAACACAAACGCCAGGAACTCATCGGCGCCTTGCTGCACGCCAGCCGTGGCGGGGTCGACCCCATTTACTGCGACACCAGCCCGTGCACCCTGCGCCTGGTCCAGGACCTGGGCGAAACACGCCTCGACCTCTACGACCCGGTGCGCTTCATCCGCACCCACCTTGTGGATAAGTTGAACTTCACCCCACAAACCGCCCCCATCGCCGTGCATGTCACCTGCAGCACCCAGCACCTGGGCGAAAGCCAGGCGCTGATCGACATCGCACGGCTGTGCAGCACCGAGGTGGTGATACCGGAGGGGATACATTGCTGCGGCTTTGCCGGCGACAAAGGCTTTACCACCCCCGAGCTGAACGCCCACTCACTGCGCACCTTAAAAGACGCCGTGCAGCATTGCAGCGAAGGAATATCGACCAGCCGCACGTGTGAAATCGGCCTGAGCCAACATGGCGGCATCGACTACCACGGCCTCGTCTACCTGGTAGACCGCGTCAGCACCGCTCGTAATCTTTGAACCCCACGTAGGAGCTGCCGCAGGCTGCGATATGTCTCGGCAGCAACTTAGGCTGTAGGAGCGAGCTTGCCTCGCGATCTTTTGACGTTAATCTTTAAACCTGAAAACGCGCCTGCTTGCACTCAGGCGCGTGCTGCTCTAGTGCGTCGTCAACCCATCCAGCGACTTATCCACATACGCCTTGGCCAACTCTACCAAATGCATGCTCGACAACACCAAACTGCGCGCATGCCCGCTCAAACCATTCCCCGCCTCACACGCCGAAGCACCCGCGCAGCGCAACAAGTCTGACGCTTGGGCCAAAGCCGCTTCTACATTGACGTTGTCGGGTATGGCATACGTGGCCTGATCCACGTGCCGTGGAGGCTTATGGTCGTGCAGGTAGTAATTGAGGGCGCGCTCGGTGGCCGCGCGGTCTAACGACAGTGCATCGCACTGAACAGCCTCTTGTGAGGGTAAGGCAGGTGGATCGGGGACAATCTTTTTCATCGGTACAACTCCATCATTATTTAAGGAGCTGTCACCTGTCGCTACTAAACGAATGGGTGGCAGCCATGCGCAGGTTAGTAGACCGGTAATGACGGAAACCGGCGCGCCACATGGGCGCCCTGCGCACGGCCACCATAAAACGCAGGCCAAAAAAAACGCCTCGCGGAGGTGGCGCCTTGCGCCGTCAATTTAAACCGGGCTACTAAACCCGACCGCTGATGTGCAGCGATGGGCCGAGACTATGCCCCGAACTGGACAGGCGCAAGCGAACGAGAGTGTCTAGGAAGTTTCATAAGAAGGAAAGGGATCGGGCCTACGAACCGCCTGAAAACGCCCCCTTTTTGTGCACAAAAAAATTCATCAAATACTGGCCAAACGCAGGCAGAACTCCTGAGCGTGGCTATAGTCAATTGGCTTGAGCCCTAACGATTGGGGCCTATAACCGAGCCCGGAGCCACCGGGCCTAACTGTGCACAAGGAGCTTGACCCTATGAAACGTACCGCATTGGCTGGTCTGTTTGTATCCGCTGCAATGTTGGCCTCTCCGGTGTTTGCGGCAGATGACCTCTGCCAGATCAACCTGATAAAAATCGCCGATGCCCGAGCGACCCTTATTGCCACCAGCGAAAACACCAAAGGCGACATCGACGCACAGGTTGAAAAAGCAAAAGCCGAGCAAGCGGCTGGCAAAACGGAAGATTGCATCGCGACCACCAGCCAAACCTTGCAGAGACTGCAAAACCTTATTAAAGGCGGTGATGGTAAGTAAGCCCATGAGGTTGGCCTTCTGCGCCGAATTGGCGTAGACTGCGCAGCTTGCTGGTTACGGCCAGCAAGCATCGGGGCCGTTTAGGATTCGACGCCGGTTGCGAAACTCTAGGTGCATGCCGAGTTGGTAACAGAACTCGTAAATCCACTGTTGCAACTACTTATAGTTGCCAATGACGAAACCTACGAGGGTCAAGCTCTCGCAGCGTAAGCTGCCTTAGCCATCCTCCTGGTACCTTCGGGTCCAGCAATCACTAGGGGATGCCTGTAAACCTGAAGTGATTGTCATATAGAACAGGATCGCCGTGCAGTACGTTGTGGACGAAGCGGCTAAAACTTACACAACTCGCCCAAAGCACCCTGCCCTTCGGGTCGCTGAGGGTTAACTTAATAGAAACGGCTAAGCATGTAGTACCGACAGCGGAGTACTGGCGGACGGGGGTTCAAATCCCCCCGGCTCCACCAAATGATCCATACAAATCAGGCACTTAGCAATTAATGCGAGTGCCTTTTTTGTGCCTGAATGGGTGGTTTTGGCTCGGTAATGCCAGCTTAATGACAGCCTTTTCATATCGCCTGCATCCATGATGCCCATCCATTTATACTGTACATAAAACCAGTTAAATTTTAGCGGCAGGCCATCGGCTGGCGTTGTAATTAGGGCTAATGATTTGCATAATTGGCGCCCGCTGGATTCTTCATCCACAATTAATGCACAGATTTATCCACAGGAAAGGGAGGGTTCAATGTCTACATATCTAGCCAGCAACGCTCTCAACCAGTACTGGAATGGCTACCTACCTGTCGACCCCATCCATATTGCGAATCAGTACGGAATTGCCGTATTCGCCGAGGAGGAATTGGATGAGGTCGGTGCGAGCGGCGATTGCTATTTTGACTCTAAAGGTCGCCCGGTTATTCGATATAACCCTAGGGAGGCGATAACGCGTCAGCGCTTTACGATTGCTCATGAGCTTGGCCACATACTTTTGGGCCATATCCAGCCTGGTGAGCGCGCGCATAGAGATCCTAAGCGGAGCTATGACGCCTACAACGAGCGCCCAATGGAGCGCCAAGCGAATGAGTTTGCTGCGCAGCTATTAATGCCGGAGTCCGTGGTTAGGATGGCTGCAAAAAATAACCCAAGCACGCAAGATCTAGCGTATGACTTTATGGTTTCTGTCGACGCAATGGGCTATAGAATTAGAAATCTAGGAGTTATGGCTTGGTGAGCAAGGACGAAAGCAGTACTGCTGCTGAAAAGGATGTTGATCAGTACATTAAAGAGCAAGGCAATCCTCCAGGAGAAAAGCCTCCGAACACAGCGGTAGGGGGTGAGCATAAACCAGATGACAAAAATTGGCTCACTGCAGTAGCTTCAATTCAGCACCTGAAAGAGGGACTTGTCATTTTTTCAGCAGGCGGTGTTTTGATATGGCTAATGTCTATTCTGACGATGTTGATGAATTCAGTCATTTCACTTTTCAGCGAGGCAGTACGTCTTCACTCAGCTCCAGTGACCGTCGTAAAAACGATGGACTGGCATGTGTTAGGGTTGGGAGTCTCTTTGATAGTCTCTGTTTCCGCAGTCTCGATTATCTTAATGAAAAGCGTGTTTGGATCAGGCGGCAAACAAACTCCAGACGGGCTTAAATTATCGGACCTCCCGGTCGGAGAATTTGTTGAGAGTTTGAAGACTTGGTTTAAGCGCTAGGGCCCTCGAGGACCCGTTTATTCTGAAGCAAAATCTGCCGTCAAATCTAAAAGCCCCGGCCTTCGTGACGTCTGGGGCTTTTTCAGTTCACATCTATTAATTCCTGCACATATGCCTAGCACGCCGCCAGCGCGATCAATCCTTGGTCGCTGGCGTCGGTAATGCCAATAACTTGTTGAGCGGTAACCGTCCGGCCAACACACCTTCCTGACGCCGTCGTATGAAGCGATGGTGTCCACCTAAATTAAGTGGACACCATTTTTAGCCTTTTTAAGCGGACGCCCATGCCACAAGAACGCCGTTCCTATTCCAAGTCCTTCAAGGCTTAGGTCATTGCCGAGTGTGCACAGGCTGATACCTCGATTGCCAATGTCACCTTGACCCACAACCTCAATGCCAACCTCGTCCATAAATGGATTCGGGTGCATGTTCAGAAAAACCTGGCACTGCAAACGGCCTTTGTTCCGGTCAAGGCATTGTCGTCGACAGCGGCACCTCAAGTTCTTCCTGCCACGATTCGAATCGAAGTGCCTCATTCAAAAGGCGTAGTCGTGGTGAGCTGGCCGGCAGAAAATGTAGCGGCATGCTCCGCTTTCTTGCGAGACCTGCTGCGATGATTCGCATCGACTCCATCTGGCTTGCCACCGAGCCCATGGACATGCGGGCCGGCACTGAAACCGCGCTGGCGCGAGTTGTCGCGGTGTTCGGTGCGGCGAAGCCGCACTGTGCTTACCTGTTCGCCAACCGTCGCGCCAATCGCATGAAAGTGTTGGTGCATGACGATGTGGGGGTTTGGCTTGCCGCCCGGCGCTTGAATCAAGGACGCTTCTTATGGCCGGGTGTACGACACGGCTCCGAAGTTGAGTTGGATGCCGAGCAACTTCAGGCCCTGGTGCTCGGTTTACCTTGGCAGCGCGTCGGTGCAGGCGGAATCATCTCGATGCTTTAACACCTGCCATGGCGCGCTTGCCAGCGCAATTGGCCCATCAGTCTGTCGCAGGCATGTGCCCTCTCTGGCAAAATCGGCGGCATGACTTCGCATCCGAATCTCGATCAATTAAACCCTGAAGAACTGTGTGCCTTGGCGGCGCAGTTGATCCAGCGCGTCGAGACAATGGACAAGCAAATTGCCCATCACAAGTCCGTCAACGAGAAGCTGGCCCACGAGATTGCGCTGCTCAAACGCTTCAAGTTTGCCAAGCGCAGCGAGCAGCTAAGTCCGGATCAAGCCAGCTTGCTCGACGACTTGATCGACACCGATATCGCCGCCATCGAAGCGGAGCTTGAAGCACTGCAACTGGTGCCTGTCGAAGCCAAAATGCGTCAGCAGCCCAAGCGTGCTGTGCTGCCAGCACAGTTCCCTCGCACGCTGATTCACCACGAACCGCAAGACAGCCACTGCCAATGCGGCTGCGCCCTCAAGCGTATCGGCGAAGATGCCAGTGAAAAACTCGACTACACACCGGGCGCCTTCACTGTGGAGCGCCACATCCGTGGAAAGTGGGTCTGCGAGCAGTGTGAAACACTGATCTAGGCGCCGGTACCGGCGCACGTCATCGACAAAGGCATACCGACCGCAGGCTTGCTGGCCCATGTCATGGTGGCCAAGTTTGCTGATCATTTACCGCTGTATCGTCAGGAAAAAATCTTCGGTCGCGCCGGGCTGCCCATCGCCCGTTCGACCTTGGCGCAGTGGGTGGGCAACTGTGGCGTGCAACTCCAGCCACTAGTCGATGCGCTGCACGAAGCCGTGCTGACGCACGGCGTCGTCCACGCCGACGAGACACCGGTACAAATGCTGACGCCTGGCGCGAAAAAAACTCATCGCGCTTATGTCTGGGCCTATGCCACCAGTCAGTTCTCCGATCTGGCGGCGGTGGTTTACGACTTCAGCCCGAGCCGCGCTGGCGAACATGCCCGAGCCTTCCTCGGCAGTTGGAACGGCAAGCTGGTCTGCGATGACTTTGCTGGCTACAAGGCAGGCTTTGAACTGGGCGTTACGGAGATCGGCTGTATGGCCCATGCCCGCCGCAAGTTCTTCGACTTACACGCGACCAACAAGAGCCAGGTCGCCGAAAAAGCGCTGCACTACATCGCGGCCTTGTATGAAGTTGAACGAGAAGTCCGCGAGCTGGAACCGGGTGATCGGCAGCGAATACGGCAGGAAAAAGCAGCGCCAATCGCCGACGCACTTCATACCTGGATGATTGCCCAGAGGCAGCTTGTGCCTGAGGGATCGGCCATCGCCAAGGCCTTGGATTACAGCCTCAAACGCTGGATAGCGCTGACGCGCTATCTAGATGACGGCGCTGTGCCCATCGACAACAATTGGGTTGAAAACCAAATCCGCCCGTGGGCTCTTGGCCGCTCGAACTGGCTGTTCGCGGGCTCGTTACGCAGCGGTAAACGTGCGGCGGCGATCATGAGTTTGATCCAGTCGGCGCGGCTCAACGGGCATGATCCGTATGCTTATTTGAAGGATGTTCTTACTCGCCTGCCGACGCAGCGGGTGAGTGAGATTATCGAGCTGTTGCCGCACAGGTGGGTGTCCGTTTAATCACGCAAGGTGTGTTGGGCCGACGCTTACGTTGAGCGTACGCTGTGTCAAGTTGGGCTATACGGACCGCATGAACCACGCCAACTACTTGGAGCAGCGCCGGGGCATGGCCGGAGCATGGCCGGAGCATGGCCGGAGCATGGCCGGAGCATGGCCGGAGCATGATGCAGGAGTGGGCCGATATAATCACTCAAGAATACAAAAAAGCATGATTGTACCCAGTTTTCACCGGCCGGCAGTCCTAGCCTTTCTTAACCCATTTATAGATACGCTTGGCGGCAGATAAAAAATCCCATGCTAGTGCCGCACCAATGGCTACACCAGCTAGGCCAATGCGAAATACAGTCTGCTGCCAATCGGTAGATCTATCGAAAACCAAAAATCCAAGCCGATTTAGACCAACACCATAATACGAGTGGTAGGTTACCAAGAAGGCAATTATGCAAAACGCCGCAGACAAACAAAAAACTACAAATCCCAATCTTTTCGTAGGGCTTTCAAACTTTTTAACAATCATTATCAACGGCTCGTAGCTGGAAATAGCGCATTCAACCCATCCCCAATTGTAAAAGCAAGAAGCTACGCACCTAGCCCGTCCCCCTCACGCCGTTCTGCCGACCAAACACAATCCCTACTGACACGCACCAACCGCTGCAACCAGCTCCCGCTCATACCCAATTCGCTGACGGCGCTCGGCGAGCAGCGCCCTTACCTTCACCTCGAGCGAATCAGCTTTCAGCAACCCTGCTGCTGCCCAAGGCGGCACCGCGACCACTTTCGTCTTGCATGGGACCAGTACCGGCACTTCGACACGCACAGTGCGCACTTCGGGCTCGCGGGTGCCGCATCCGGCCAGTATCAGCAGAAAGCAGGCCGGGAATAATTTTTGGAATATTTTGCAGGTGCTTTTGTAGTTCACAGCCCAACTCCTGATCAATGATTGATGCAGCAGGCTTTACAGAAGCGGCTGTCTCGCCGCGTAGCACCCCCGAGCCGACAATAGGGATGTGCATATCCGGTACTTCCTCTCCCGCCAACAAGCAGCGACTGGCAATTTCCCAGTGCTCATCGGAGACCTTCTCTGCATCGCCGCCGGTCTTGCGCTCGAACAGAACCTTGAGCGCCCAATACGCCTCGATGAGCTCCACGTGGGTATCGTCTCGCTGCTCAATCACAGAGCCACCATCGATGGCCTCGACGGCATTCTTGACGCACTCGAAGCACTTCAGCATAAGCGCGGCATCACCGAATTTTTCGAAGAAGGCCTGATCAATGCTTTCGGTCTGTACCGACTTAGGGGGGGGGATAGTCACTGGGGCTTCTCCGGATTGAACTTTTCGTAAAAGAACTGACCGTCCCAGGTCTTTTTCATGGGCAGCTTCTCGGCCATATACAGGTCGAACAGCTTCTTGGTGCCCTCTTCAAGCATCACAGGGGCATAGCGAATAAACCCGGCCATGCCCTCTCCGCTTACCTTGAAAGGTTTTTCGGTGAGCCAGTGCTTATCGCGCGCCATGGAATACACGCGGTACTTGGGGGAGTGATCGGAATTGCTTTCGGAGTTGTAGATCCACTTCAGCTCAAGTAGATAACCGAGAACCAGTTGGGAGTTAACGCCGTTCAGGCGCTTGGCGAACTGAGGAACTGTCTCGCCGGGCATGAACAAGTGCTCCAACGCCTCGATCTTCTTGGCCTGCTGCTGGTTTTCGAGTGCCAGGAAGGCCTTTTCCTCGGCCAGTTCAGCGGCAAGGCGCAGGGCTCCGGGCAGATCCTGCGGTAGTAATGGTGGCTTGGACGGTGAGAAGTACTCGTCGACGAGGCGTGACTGAACTTCCCAAGCCAAGTCATCATTGAATGGCTTGGTCAACAGCATGTAACCGCGCTCAGTGAGCAGAATCCCCTTTGGGGTGCGAGGAAGAAAAACCTCACCCATTGACTGACGACGAATTTCGTCGGCAGTGAGCTCGAAATAATCTCGACCCAAAACGAAGCGCTCGCGATGTTCTCGGAGATTCCGCCCGGCGGTTCCCTCTGGGCGCTCATGCACCTGATCGATCATGGCAAGCGTGACAACACGCTGACCGCGATACTCGACGACGGGTAGTTGGGTGTTATGGATAGTAATTGAGATCATTTCGCGCCCTCATTGCTCAGTGCGCGAAGCTTGCCGAATTGCTCCATGTAGAACTCATTACTGATCAGATCTACGTTAAAAAGCGCCGAGATGAAGCCCTGCGCGCGCCCAATTTCAAGCCAATCCCCTTTTTTGGCATTCTTCACCGCAGCCTCAACCAGCTTCTTGCTTGTCCAATATGGCGACAGCCTGGAAGGGAAAGGTGGAGACAACGAAGACCGCCGCCGGGCGCCGCAGCGTGAAGCTGCTCAGACCTGCGCTGGAGGCTTTGAAAACACAGAAGGCGCACACGTTCCTGGCTGATGCTGAAGTCTTCCAGAATCCGCGCACGCTTGATCGCTGGGCGGGAGATGGTCCGATTCGGAAAACGATGTGGGTGCCTGCGATGAAAAAGGCCGGTGTTCGTTATCGGCGGCCATATCAGACCCGCCACACCTACGCATCAATGATACTGTCCGCTGGCGAGCACCCGATGTGGGTGGCGAAGCAGATGGGTCATACCGACTGGACTATGATTGCCAGAGTGTATGGTCGCTGGATGCCCGCAGCGGATGTAGATGCTGGTCAAAGAGCAGAACTCGCGTTTCTACAGCAAGGTGATATAAAAACTGTTCTACATCAAGGAGATATTGACGCATCAAAACTATTACTTTGACGCTTTCCGTGTCGTCACTGAGAATGCGCGCCAAGCACAACGCCATCACCGGAACTGTTTTATGTTAACAAATGGATTTGATTTCCTTGAACCACTCCCTGACAGCTGCCCACCAGCCAAGGTAACTGCGCCGAGCGAACCTACGCTTTGGCGGCTCTTAAGAGCGGGCAACCATACCGCCAGCGATTTCGACTCACAGCGCAAACGCTCTTCAACACACAAATATCCTGATGAGTGTTCAGCCAGATCTGTTTCGCTGATGACTTCTCTGGCAGCGTGTCGAGCTGCGGCGAAAAGTCCGAGAATGGTAAAAATGAAGTTTACTCATGCCGTTGAGGTGACGTGCAGTAACGACTACGGTGTATGGCACAAAGACCAGCCCACGCACGTGAATTGGTGGCCATACAAATCGGTCGACCCCACAGCAATCACTGGAAAAGTGGAGGCTCTCAATGGCTAAGCTAACGGTTGAAAAAATATTGCTTAGCTATGATGTTCCATTGATTGCGCTCGCTAAGGCAAAAAATGGAGACAAATATTTAGGCGTAAACTATGACGATGGCGAAACCGCATTCAAATTTTATTTTTCCAGAATAAAAACTGAACATCTCAAACAGTTGTATTCAGAAAAAATTGATGTGCACTATGCCGTCACCAAACTTCACAAAGGCAAGTATGAGCTCGGAGAGGTGTGGGGAAGTATTGGAGAAGAATTCAAAACAAAAAGCTCGGCAGTACTTCCGCCTGATGCATTACCAGAGCCTGGGATGTTTATCCCAGGGCACGCCGAAGAAAGCTTGAATAGCGACTTCAAAGTAGTAGATATTGATGGACAGTGGGAAATCAGTGATTTAAGACGGTTCTCAGACTTGGTACAGGATTGCTATTCACTCGGATTTGCACTTCTTGGTGCGACGGGCCAAGCAGCTACCAATAAAATAAACGCGGTGTTTCACAAGCATCCATGGAGAGGCGGATTTAGCTCTGTTAACTTCTTTAAGGAGCTATATAGAAACATTCCAAATGAAGACAGAGCCGCAATCCGGAAAATTGATTACGCGTCTCCAGGTGAAATAAAGTTCTACATGAATGGTGACGTTGCTGATTCAATCAGAGAGCTTGTGAACGGCATCAACGATGATGAAAGCTCGGCTCGCGAAGCCTACAAGAGAGCATACGGATATCTTCAAAACCTGGGCTGGCTTAGTAAATCGGACACTGATATTACGCTTTCAGATCAAGACATCGTCGAACTTGTCGAATTGCTGGAGAATACTTGTGAGGCATTTGGCCTAGACAATAGCGCCTCACATATTCTTGATCTCGCCAGCTTAGATCCGTTGTCAGCTATCAAAATCGTCTTAGCATATTATCGTCGGCTCCAAGGCCTAGCCGACTACGTAGCGACCGGAAAAGCTCAGGATATCTTCCACGACGCCTAATGGCAGCAATATGACAGCCTAGCCGCTGAAAGCCCCGTAACACGGGAGTTAGACGGGGTTTCAAATCCCCCCCGGCCCACCAAATCCGAAAAAAAGACGCCTTAGGGCGTCTTTTTTTGTGTCTAAAATTCACTGAATTAAAGGCCTTCACACCTCAGCATCAGATAGCCTGCAGATCCCACAACGCTTCGATGCTGACTTGCAACCCTTAGCAGCGTCTGTGCCGTCCCCGCAGGTCTGCGACGACCTTGCTCCCAATCCTGCAACGTACGCAGGCTGACCCCGAGAAACTGCGCAAATGCACTTTGAGATAATCCGACTTTAGCTCTCGCCTCAGCGGCGACCGAAAGTGTCACCTCAGTTGCGCGCGCCGCCTTACCAGCTTTCATTTGGCGAACAGAAGCCAACAAGTCTTTCTGAAAATTTTCCATTTCATGATCCATTACTCATCCCCTCTTTCAACTGATTCGGAAAGGCTGTCGGCAGGATTTCGGTTTCAATGACCGTATACGTAGCCAAAAATATACGTAAGCCGTATTAACACAACACCACATTCCCGCTCACCCAACACATCCTCCCCATAGCCAACAGCCACTAGCCCATCCGCCCTAATTGCCCTCCCCTCACCCACCCCCAATACTCCCAACCTCCACCCCAACTCAATCCCAAAAAAACACCCACGGCGGGCGCGGCGTTTAAACCTTGAACGGTTAGCCAGTAGCTAAAACAGGGCCTGCCCCTGCGATGTTCAGTGCGCCTCATAAAGCCCCGCCAATCCAAAACCCCATCAAAAAACAATCAGTACTCCCCAGAGGTTGCCATGAAGCTTTTTCACTCAATGACGGTTCTTACTCTATTCAGCACGTTGGCTATCGGCATGTCCGGGTGCCAAGTGGTCAAGCCTGCGGAGGGTGATCTTAAGAGTCGCGCTCAAACCAGTATTGGTAAGCCGGTTACGGATATTTCGAACATCCGCAACGATTTCAATACCACTTACTTCAGCGTTAAAACCGCTGGCGGGGAATATACGTGTGAGTTGCCCAGCGGCCCGATGGTGGCTCTCGCGTCCATGGGCATGGGGGCAGGCGCGCAGTGCAATAAGCAGTAAGCTCGCACTCGCGCTAACGGCTGGTTAACCCGCTTGTTTGCGCGCGAGTTCTCGCAATGTTGTGCGTAATTCTGTCGGGCGCACGGGTTTGGAAAGGATGGCGATATCGTTTTCTCGTAGCTGTGTCTGGATTTTATCGGTGTCGTGCCCGCTGAGTATCAACGCGGGCACCGCCCAGCCGCGTTGTTGGCGCAAGGTGTTGATGCACTCGATGCCGGTTGCGTGGTTGCCCAGGTCATAGTCGGCGATGATGACGTCGCAGTCGCTGCTCAGGTTTTGCCCGGTCAATTCAGCTTGCACTGTGCAGCCCCAGCGCTCCAGCAGTGCGCGGGTGGCCATTAATACGTTGTGATCATCTTCGATCAGGCAGACTTTCAAGCCTGTGAGCAGCCAGGCTTTGTGCTCGCCTTCTTGAGGGGCAAGGGTGGGCGGCGGCACTGTCGGCGTTAAATCATACAAGCAGACTGACGTGCCGTGGCCGACCCGCGAGCGGATAGCAACCTCAAGGCCCATCAACTGGCCCAGGCGCTTGACGATGGAAAGGCCCAGGCCAACGCCTTCAACGTCTTTGTCGCGCTGATGGCGCACGCGATAAAACTCGTCGAAAACTTTTAGCAGGTGCTCTTTATCAATCCCCCGCCCCTGGTCATGAACCTCGATCGCAAGCCCTTGGTCGCGTTTGCGCACGCCGATCAGTACCGGGCGCTGGGCACCGTATTTGAAGCAATTGGACAGTATGTTTTGCACCATGGTTGTGAGCAGCACAGGGTCGGCCCGAACCCAATGCGGGCAAGGCCGCAGGCGCAATTCAACACCTGCCCAACGCGCAGCTTCGGCGTTTTGCCGCACCACGTCGGCCAAAAACTCCCCCAGGTGCAAGGGCTGAAAGGTCGGTAGTACGCGGCCGTTGTCCAGGGTGTAGAGGTCGAGTATCGAGCGAAAGAGTTGCGAAACGTTGAGGAGCGAGCGGTCGATGCTGTCCACGAGGCGTTGCTCGTCATCCCCCAGGCGGGCTTCGCGCAAGCACGCGGTAAAAAGTCCGATGGAATGGATGGGCTGGCGCAGGTCATGGCTGGCCTGGGCCAGAAAGCGGGATTTTTCCAGGTTGGCGGCTACGGCTTCTTCAGACGCTTTGCGCGTACGCTCCAGCAAGAGGTGTGCATACAGCGGAATCACCGTGCTGGTGATCATCAGCATCAGCACCATAAACGGTTGCGTCTGCCACCAGGGTGTCAGCCAGTAGACGATCATTAACGCCAGCAGCGCCAGCGCCGTGGCAATGGCCAGGTAGCGCGAACCATAGCGCATGCCGTTGCCCAGGTTGACCCAGACCATCACCGCGTAGAGGGGCAACGCCGCTTCTGCGCCGACGATCAACCCGAACGAGGTCCCGGTGTAGTCGTGAATCATCCCCAAAATTCGGCGCACAGGGTAATGCCCGGGCCAATGAGAAATGGCGTAACGAAAGCCAATGGACGCCAGCAGGAACAGCACGTAATAAAGGATGACAGGGACATAACGTTCTACCTGGTGCCCCGGCAGAAAGCCCAGCACGCTGATGTAGCCAATGGCGCAGAGGGTCACAATGATGCGCAAGTTGGCCTGGTCGAGTTCGGTGTTCTTCTGAAACGTCATACAGAGCATCCTGAACTGAGCATCTGGCAGGCCGTGATGGGCCCTACGGGTTATCAACAGGCTCGATGCTAAAGCCATCCTTATAAAAAGCCTGACTCAAGGTAAAACACGATATGTCATGCAGAATCATTATTGCCGACGACCACCCGATGTTTCGCGAGGGGATGCTGCGCACCGTGCAACGCCTGTTACCTGAGGCGACGGTCGAGCAGGCGGGCGACTTTCAGACGGTCAAGGTGTTGATACAAACGGGCGAAGAAGTCGACACGCTTATCCTCGACCTGCGCTTTCCCGGTCTGACCTGCATGAGCCTTTTGCATGAGCTGAGACAAACGTTGCGGCGCACCACGCTGATCGTCGTGTCAATGGTCGATGACCCGGCGCTGATCGAGCAGGTGATGGCTTTGGGCATCGACGGTTTTATTGGCAAAAATATCGCCCCGGACGACATCGGGCAGGCGCTGCTGGAAATTCGAGAAGGCAATGTACTGGTTAAATGTGCGCCCTCGGGCTTGCTGCCACTGCACACCCATGTGCTCACCACTCGCCAGCAGGAAGTGTTGCGCCTGATTGCGGACGGCAAGACCAACAAAGAAATTGCCAAAGAACTCTCTATCTCGCCCTTTACCGTGCGTATTCATGTGTCGGCACTCTTGCGCGCCTTGAATGTGCCCTCTCGGGCAGCAGCGGCGGTGAAGTATTCAGGCATCCATTGAGGCCTGACTGTATCAGTGCGCAAGTACGGGGTAACTACCACAGATGGGCTAGTAGCGGATTGATAGGCGGCGCAGAACGTGGTCTTACACCACCCCGGCGCTCACAGCGCAAACACCCGCCACAGCACTTTTCTGAGTGGAAATGGTCGTATAGCCTTCAAAAAAATGGCCTTTAAAAACCGTTATAAAATGTCCGACACTGCCTTTTGCCACCTCTACCCACCCGTCTACGCTCCAACCTCAAAGCGCCCTGGCGTCGATCAAAGCAGCAGTTTCCACCATTAGGAATTAAGCATGGGAGTGAAGTAACTCGCCCGTTTCAGTGTGCGACGGACCCAGATCGATGGACACCCAGGGTGCTGATGACCCTGTAAGAACAATCGACATTCATAAAAGTGTCACACGATTGTTGCAAAGTTCTCGGGCCCGATCTCACACGGAATTTCTTTGATGAAAAGCTTAATGAAGTCTGCTGCACTGGCTGTTGCTGTTTCTCTCTGCGCTACGTCGGCGGCATTTGCTGCTGAAAGCGTACGTCTGACAGGTTCCGGTGCCAGTTTCCCGGCTCCGATTTACCTGACCTGGTTTAAAGATTTCAGCAAGAAAACCCCTGGTGTCACCGTGGACTATCAGTCCAAGGGCAGCGGTGCGGGCGTTCAGGACTTTTTGAACAAGACCGTTGATTTCGCTGCAAGCGACTCGGCAATGAGCAAAGAAGACATCGCCAAAGTGGCCGAGGGCGTGCAATTGCTGCCAATGACCGCCGGTGAAATCGTCTTGGCGTTCAACCTGCCAGGCAACCCGAAAGAGCTGAAATTGCCACGTGATGTGTACTCCAACATCTTCCTGGGCAAGATCACCAAGTGGAACGACCCACAAATCGCCGCTGCCAACCCTGGCCTGAAGCTGCCTGATCTGCCGATCACTGTGGTGGTGCGTGCTGACTCCAGCGGTACCACCGCGGTCTTCACCAAGCACTTGGCTGCCATCAACCCTGAGTTCAAAAAAGACCTGGGTGAAGGCAATACCGTTAACTGGCCTGCCAGCGACAAGTTCATCAAATCGCCTAAAAACGATGGTGTGACTGCCACCGTTCGTCAGACTCCAGGCGCCATCGGTTACATCGAATACGGCTTCGCCAAGTTGGCCAAAGTTGACTTCGCTCAACTGCAAAACAAGGCCGGCGAGTATGTTGTGCCTAACGCTGAAAGCGGCGCCGAAGCCTTGGCTGCGGTGAAGATGCCAGAAGACCTGGTGGCCTGGCTGCCAGATCCGGACGGTGCCAAGTCTTACCCGATCACCACGTACACCTGGATGATCTTCCGCAAGCACAACGAAAACCCGGCCAAGGCCAAAGCCATGCGTGAAATGGTTGAGTACGGTCTGACTGAAGGTCAGAAAATCTCTGACTCGATGGGCTACATCCCGCTGCCACCGTCGGTTGTTGATCAAGTTCGCAAAGCGTCTGCCAACATCCAGTAACACGCGTGAGGTCTCTCCCGGCAGGCGCTTGCCATGCCGGGAGAGTGTCCCCCCAGCTCCGGAATTAGCCAATGAATACACCATTTGTCGTACCGGTTAATCCGGATTCTGCTTGCCAACCACCGTCCACGAAGGACTTTCTGGTTGATCGCACCTTCCGTGCACTCGCTCGCATAGGGGTCGTTTTGATTCTGGCGTTGGTCTTCGCCTTGGTATTCGAGGTAGGACGCAAGGCCCTTCCCGGCATGGAAAAGCACGGCTTTGACGTGATTTTCGGCAGTGTCTGGGACGTTAACCAAGGCAAATACGGCATTCTGCCGGCTATTTGGGGCACGCTTTACAGTGCCTTTATCGCGTTGCTGATCGCAGGCGTGTTCGGCGTCAGCATGGCGATTTTCCTGACCCAAGATTTCTTGCCAGCCAAACTGGCTGCTGTGTTTCGCACCATCGTAGAACTGCTCGCCGCCATCCCGAGTGTGGTGTATGGCCTGTGGGGCATCTACGTGGTGATACCGGCCATTCGCCCGCTGACCGCGTGGTTGAACACTGAGCTGGGCTGGATTCCTTTCTTCGGCACCTCTTTAAGCGGGCCGGGACTTCTCCCCGCGGCACTGGTACTGGCAATCATGATTTTGCCGACCATTGCTGCTGTTTCGCAGGACGCCCTCACCGCCGTCCCGATGAAAACCAAGCAAGCCGCCTACGGCATGGGCACCACCCACTGGGAAGCGATTCTCAAGGTGATGGTGCCATCGGCCGCCACCGGTATTTTCGGCTCCCTGGTACTCGGCCTCGGCCGTGCGCTGGGTGAAACCATGGCCCTGGCGATGCTGGTAGGCAATGCAAACAATATTTCACTGTCCCTGTTTGCGCCGGCCAATACACTGGCCGCCTTGCTGGCACTGAACTTCCCTGAAGCCGGGCCCAACGAGATCGAAGTGCTGATGTACGCAGCCTTGGTGCTGATGTTCATCACGCTGCTGGTTAACGTGTTCGGCTCCATGATCATGCTCTACGCCCAGCGGGGTCATAAGTAATGACAAACCTCACGTCCCCTACCAAGGCGCTGCCAAGCCTGCAACGTCGGCTCGAAGGCCGCTCGCTGCGCAGCCTGATTTTGACCACGCTGGTCTGGTTTGGCGCGCTGCTGGCCAGCGTGCCGCTGATTTCCGTGCTTTATATGTTGATCACCCGCGGCGGTGCCCGCCTGAGCCTTGAAGTGTTCACCGAGCTGCCACCCACCGGCTTTGAGACCGGCGGCGGTTTCGGTAACGCCCTGGCGGGTACATTTGTGATGGTCGGTATCGCCGCTGCCATCGCAGTGCCGGTCGGCATCCTGGCTGCCGTGTTCCTCGCAGAGCTTGGCCCGGACAGCAAGCTGGCCAACGCCTCGCGCTTTGCCGCCAAAATGCTCACCGGCCTGCCGTCGATTCTGGCCGGTGTATTTGCCTACGCGTTGGTGGTGATGACCACCGGGACCTACTCGGCGCCTGCCGGTGGCGTGGCACTGGCCGTGTTGATGCTGCCAATCGTGGTGCTGACGGCTGAAGAGTCGATGAAGATGGTGCCCAAGATCATGAAAGACGCCGCTTACGGCATGGGCTGCACCCGCTCGCAAGTCATCTGGAAAATCGTCTTGCCCACCGGCCTGCCGGCCATTTTGACCGGTGTGATGCTCGCCGTCGCACGCGCCGCCGGTGAAACCGCGCCGCTGCTGTTTACCGCACTGTTCAGCAACTACTGGATCTACCACGACGGCAGCCTGGCGGTGATGAATCCAACGGCCTCGCTTGCCGTACTGATTTACAACTTCTCTGGCATGCCCTTCGACAACCAGCTCGAACTTGCCTGGGCAGCTTCGCTGGTGCTGGTGATGATCGTACTGCTCGTGAATATCGTCAGCCGTATTTTCGGCAAGCCCAAGTATTGAGATAGGGAGCACCTGATTTTGAACGTATCAACTGCGCAAATAGCCGCTCCGTTTATCACCCAGGCCCCTGTGGTCATGGACTGCAAGCTGGACAAGATTTTCTACGGCAACTTCCTGGCCGTCCGTGACAGCCATGTGCCGATTGAAAAGAACAAGATTACCGGCTTCATCGGTCCTTCTGGCTGCGGCAAAAGTACCGTGCTGCGTAGCCTCAATCGCATGAACGACCTGGTCAAAGGCTTCCGCTTTGAAGGCCACGTGCACTTCCTTGGGCAGGACGTCTACGGCAAGGGCGTAGACCCGGTTGTGGTACGCCGCTACATCGGTATGGTGTTCCAGCAGCCGAACCCGTTCTCGATGAGCATCTTCGACAACGTCGCCTTCGGCCTGCGCCTCAACCGCTACAAGGGCGACATTGGCGACCGCGTTAAACACGCCCTGCAAGGCGCGGCGTTGTGGGATGAGGTCAAGGACAAGCTCAAGGTCAGCGGCCTGTCGCTGTCTGGTGGTCAACAACAGCGCCTGTGCATCGCCCGCGCCATCGCCACCGAGCCAGAAGTGCTGCTGCTGGATGAACCTTGCTCGGCACTCGACCCGATCGCGACCCGTCGTGTGGAAGAGCTGATGGTCGAGTTGAAAAAGGACTACACCATCGCCCTGGTGACCCACAACATGCAGCAAGCCATTCGTGTGGCGGATACCACGGCGTTTTTCTCGGTGGATATCTCCCAGGGCACCCGTACCGGTTATCTGGTTGAGATGGGTCCTACCACCCAGATCTTCGATAACCCACGCGAACAAATGACCAGTGACTACATCACCGGCAAGTTCAGCTGATTAACAGGCGCCCGCACGTCAGCGGGCATCGGTTTGTTTCAACGTGTTTTTTACAGTTTTTCAGGGATACCAATGCCTGCATCGCGTCGTCTTGATCTGCCAGCCATTGAACACTCACTGCGTGAGGTTCAAAGCGGCTTTGCCGAGCTCAGCCGGCACTTTACCGAGCAGCGCGATCCGCTGACCGACGAAGTGCTCAACAATGTGCTTGAAGGCTATGCGCTGATTGATGACTATGTCGCTCGGGGTGTCGACCTGTTTGACCTTCAGCAACTCAACCTGATGCTGGAGATCAATGCGACCGTGCTGTGTGGCAGCGACCCGCAGCGGCGCCTGGAATATGCTCAGCACCTGTTGGCGACCGAGGAGCACTTCTTCAACAACGTTGAGGGAGGCATAAAGGACTTGTTCAACTGGTACGGCGCGCATCGCAACGAATCCGTGTGGAAGCGTGCGGCCGGGGTCTATGTACGCATCCTCAGCGAGCCGCAATTGTTTATCGAAGGCAATCACCGCAGCGGTTCACTGATCGTCAGCTATCTGCTCATGCGCGAAGGCTTGCCGCCGTTTGTACTGACGCTGGAAAACGCCGAAGGCTATTTCAACCCGTCATCGGTCATACGCAATTCGGCCAAACATGGCGTCAGAGCGTTGTATGAATTGCCCAAGATCAAGAAGAAGTACGCGGCTTTCCTGGAAGATCAGTCACCGGCTCCCAGAAAGTTTTTTCTTAAAGACAAACCCTTGACCGTCATTCAAGGAAGGCACTGATGAACAAGGAATCAACCCTCGCTAACGGCCCTACGGTGGTCGGTCGATTAAAGCAGGCCGTCCAGGCCAGCCTCCCGACATCGCTGCAAAAACGCCAACGCGTGCGTATTTCATTTGATATCGATGACACCCTCGCCTGCCAGCTTCACCATTGCGACGTCGAGCAAAGCCGCCTGCCCGATTGCGTCCATCGCTGGTTGGGTGAACCGCTGCGTTTCGGCACCCGCGCCCTCATCCGAGAACTGCGCCGCCAGGGCTGCAGCATTTGGGTCTACACCTCGTCCGGCCGCACCCCGGCCTACATCAAGCGCTGGCTCATGCTGTACGGCATCCGCGTTGACGGCGTGGTCAACAGTGATCGCCACAGCCTTGCGCTGGCCGCTCGCGGGCTGTCAAACGCCCCGTCGAAATTGCCATCGGCCTTCGATATCGACCTGCATGTGGATGACTCCGAAGGCGTGAGGCTTGAAGGTCAGGACCACGGTTTCCGCGTTGTCGTGGTTCACCCCGAAGACGAAAACTGGGCCCGGCAAGTGCTGGACGCCGTCGCCGTGGTCCAGGCGCAACTGGACTGGCAGCACTCGTTCAAACGCCCAGCCCCGGCAACACAAACCGCCAGGGCGTTTTCTTCCTGATCCCTGTAGCCCGCCACTCAGGGTCGCTTCGCAACCCATCGCAGCCTCATGCTTCGGCAGCGACTACAGGGTTCATGCAGCTTTTGTAGGAGCTGACGAGGCACGAAGGCTGCGATGCGGGCCGCAGGACCGCCATTCAAAGTGGCTACGTCCGGCCAACAAGCCGTCGCGGCCACCTCACCATCCCCACCACCAGCGCCAGCAACATCACCCCCAGCGACACCGCTTCGCTCGCCCCCACCCGATGGCCCAGCATCAGCATCGAGCCCACAACCCCGAACACCGGGATCAGCAACGATAACGGCGCAACCCGGGACACCGGGTATTCCCTGAGCAATACATTCCAGCCCCAGTAACAAAAATGCGTCGCGACATAGACCTGAAACAACAGCGACAACACGGCCACCCACTCAACGTGCGAAACAACGCTGACAAACGGTGCGCTGCCGTGTGCCAGCCACGTGAGCGCAAGCAACGGCAGCGGCGGGAACAGACTGGCCCAGACCACAAAGGCAAAGATTTCGCGCACCTTCGACTGCTTGATGATGATATTGCCCACGCTCCAGCTAAAGGCACTCACCACCAGCAACCCATAGCCCACAGTCGTCCCATGGCCAGGGCTACTGAGGATGATACTGATCAGCCCCAACACCCCGAGCCCTACTCCCAGCTTCTGCCCAACACTCAACCGCTCACCAAACAGCAACACGCCCCAGCCCAACGTGAAAAACGCACTGAACTGAATCAACAGCGCAGCGGTGCCCGGCGGCACGCCCATCTCAATGCCCAGGTTAATCAGCGCCCACATCGCCACGCCGAAAATCAATCCATACGCCGCCAGCCATTTCAGGGCGATGGGCGGTCGCTTGATAAAAAACACCCACGGTAGCGCCGCCAACGTAAAGCGCAGCGCGGTGAGCAACAGCGGATCAATGGCCGCCAACCCCAGTTTAGTGATGGGAAAGTTAAGCCCCCACATCGCCGTCACGGCGATGGCCAAGGCCAGGTGTTTGTTTTGCATCGTGATGGCGTCCAGTCGTCAACGCGGATGCCTGTCTGCATTCGCTGGACGTCACTATGCGCACTACGCGCCATGGCCCGCTTGCACTCCAAGGTCAACATTCATTAAATTCGGGCCATGCGCGAAATAGACATAGATCCTTACGAAAACACACCCCGCGATGCTGTCGTCACGGCCAATGACTACCCCCACGGGCAACACTTTGCACTGCACACCCATCAACGCGGGCAATTTGCCTATGCCGCCTGCGGCGTAATCACCGTGTTCAGCGGTCAAGGCAACTGGGTGGTGCCGCCGCAACGGGCGATCTGGGTGCCGGCGGGTGTGGCTCACGAAATGACCATGGCCGGGCCGGTGACCATGCTCAACACGTACATTGCCAACCCGGTCGCCGGGCAACTCGCCCTGCCCGCCCACTGCCAGGTCTTCGGCGTTTCGCCCTTGCTGCGTCAGTTATTGCTGCAAGCCCAGGACATTCCTGCGCTGTACGACGAAGCTCAGCGTGAGGGCCTGCTGATGCGCTTGTTGCTGCACGAAATCGCCGCCATGCCACCCTTGTCCCTCAACGCGCCCCTGCCCAACGAACCCCGGCTTGCACGTGCCTGCCGCCACCTGCTGGCACAACCGTCACTGGACATCGGGATCGACGACATGAGCCGACAAGTGGGCATGAGCCGCCGCACCTTCACCCGGCTGTTTCGCCAACAGACCGGCATCAGCTTTGTCGAATGGCGCCAGCAAGCCTG
The DNA here is from genome assembly GCF_045830615.1 of Pseudomonas helleri. Taxonomy (NCBI): domain Bacteria; kingdom Pseudomonadati; phylum Pseudomonadota; class Gammaproteobacteria; order Pseudomonadales; family Pseudomonadaceae; genus Pseudomonas; species Pseudomonas helleri. Next base: position 4,746,281 of record NZ_CP174501.1, read on the forward strand.
CTTATTGGCCGCAGTGGTGCGCCTGGGCAACGGCGAACCGGTCACACGGGTCGCCACCGACCTGGGCTACAGCAGCCCCAGCGCGTTTACCAGCGTGTTTCGCAAAGTCTTGGGTGAGGTTCCAAGCCGGTATTTTGCGCAATAGCACGTGCAGGACAATACAAATAATTTTTTGTACAAACCCAAAAAATGACCAACAACATAAATTTTTATTTGTATTAAATAGAAGGCCTTTTTTCTATGACCTACAATACAAACAAATATTTGGCTTAAAGCTCAAAGCAGCCATTACACAAAGGATTATTTACCTTATGCGTATTCAACGCATGTCTGACGAAGCCATTGCCATTCAGTTGGGTAAAGCCATCCGTGAGCGTCGATTGCGCAAAAACACCACCCAGGAACAACTGGCTGAAGCCATCGGTGTCAGTACGCCGACCCTGCAAAAACTTGAAAAAGGCAAAGGCACCCTTGCCGTCCTGATTGCGGCGTTAAGAGAACTCAATGCTCTGGAACTGCTTATAGCGCTGACTAGTCCTGCGCCAGCCAGCCCTTTGGCAGCGTCTAAAACCCCTTCTTTGCGCCTCAGGGCTAAAGGCCGCCCAAAAAATGCATCAAAGGATGTAAGCCAGAAGTATCCGGGCAGCACTACAGGCAAACTGCTCTTCCCTAAAATAACAACGGAGACTGGACTGCCAAACACCAAATGACACTCAACGCAAAGCGGGATGACTTTGTGCTCGAAGACCTGTTCAGAGTCGCGACTCATATCGCCAACTTCAATCCGCGAACAGTCATCAAAAAGGTCGCTTCAGCCGTCAGTCGCTGGAAAACGTTTGCGACCAAGGCGCAGGTTCCTGACGCGCTTATCGACCAGATTGCAGCGTCTCACCGGCTGTACCTGGCTAAAGATCTATAACACTGTCCTCTGCAGCACTCTCAATACAAGGGCTGTAAGGCGACGATCTGAACGTCGTTTAACGGCCCTGAAAGCTCCCCACATCACTGCGCCGTGCTTCCCTCCTCACACCGCCCCAACCCCTGAAAACGCGCCTCAAAATCCTCCGCCAATTGCTCCAGCGTCACACTGCCCAGGCGCTCGATCAGCAGTGCTTGAGCGGCATCGAAAGCATCGGTCAGGGCGGCATTCACGGCTTGTTCAACCAGGCATTCCGGGTGGTCGGTGGATAGGCCAATGGCGAATAGCGAGGCCGAGCCGAGGGCTTCGTGGATGTCCAGCAAGGTCATGTCCGCCAGCGGCTTGGCCAGTGTCCAGCCGCCGCGATGGCCCTTTTCTGAGCGTACGTAACCTTGTTCCTTGAGCAGGGCCATGGTGCGCCGAATGACCACGGGGTTGGTGCCCAGCATCTGCGCCAGGGTGTCGGAGGTCGCCGGGTGTTCGTGGCGCGCCATATGGATCAGGACGTGCAGCATGCGGGACAGGCGGGTGTCGTTTCTCATGGGCGTTCGTTTCAGGCGTGAAGGTGCGCAGAGTATCGCTCGCCACACTAAAAGTTACGAGAGTGTTGACACGCTCACTTCACGTAACTTACGTTGTATCGAGAAATCTTCGAGGGGTCGAAGAGATAACGAGAGGCGAGATCATGGTTTACGACGTGGTGATTGTGGGTGGGAGCTATGCCGGTCTGTCCGCGGGCTTACAGCTGGCGCGGGGCCGGCGCAAGGTGTTGGTGATTGATGCGGGGCTTCGGCGCAATCGATTTGCCCAGCACTCTCACGGGTTCCTGGGGCAGGACGGCCGCGCCCCTGGTGATATTGCCGCTCAGGCGCGGGCGCAATTGCTGGCGTACCCGAACGTTGAATGGGTCGATCAATCGGCGGTCAAGGCCGACCAGTGCGCTGAAGGGTTTGCCGTGGTGACGGCCGACGAACAACGCTATGCGGCGCGGCGTTTGATCATTGCCACCGGCATGGTCGATGTCCTGCCAGAAATCCCGGGGCTGGCAGAGCGCTGGGGCAAGCACGTTTTTCATTGCCCGTATTGCCACGGCTATGAACTGGACGGTGGGCCGATCGGGGTGCTGGCAGCCACGCCAGTGGCGTTGCATCAGGCGCTGATGCTGCCGGATTGGGGCCCGACCACCTTGTTTCTGAATGGTGTGTTTGAGCCCGACGCCGAACAACTGGCCAGCCTCGAAAAACGTGGGGTAACGCTGGAACGCGAGCGGGTTGTGTCCATCAGCGACCACGCGGATATAACGCTGGCCAGCGGGCGTGTGGTTGAGTTGGCAGGCGTGTTTACCCAGCCGCACATGCACATGGCCAGCCCGTTGCCCATGCAACTGGGCTGCGAGTTCGAGGCCGGGCCGATGGGGGATTTCATCAAGGTCAATGCCACCCGCGAAACCAGCGTGCCGGGGGTGTTCGCCTGTGGCGATGCAGCCGTGGCCGCTGGCAACGTAGCCATTGCCGTAGGTGATGGCGCGCGAACCGGGTCCGCGGCGCATCAGTCACTGATTTTCCGCTAATCTCAACACCCCTGTAGGAGCGAGCTTGCCTCGCGATCTTTTAAAAGATCAAAAGATCGCGAGGCAAGCTCGCTCCTACAAATTATGTGGTGCCCGGCGTAGCAGTTGACGAGCTTTGCGAGGCTACGTCCGACTGGGATGCAGCGGTAACACACCGCCCACCTGACGCTCCCATAGTCGACGGTACGCACCATTGGGCCGTTTCAGCAGTTCGTCGTGGGTGCCATCCTCAATGATTTTGCCGTTATCAAAGAACAAGATCCGATCCAGTTGCGCGACCGTTGAAAGCCGATGCGCCACCACGATTACGGTTTTGTCCTGCATCACGTCCGTCAGGGTGTCTTGAATCGCCTGCTCGGTGATGGAGTCCAGGCTGGCCGTTGCCTCGTCCATAATCAAAATGGGCGCGTTTTTGATGATGATCCGCGCGATGGCCACCCGTTGACGCTGGCCGCCTGACAATCGAACCCCGCGCTCGCCCACCAGCGAATGGTATTGGCGGTCCATTTTTGCAATGAAGTCATGGGCGTGAGCCTGTCGGGCGGCCGACTCTACATCCAGTTCACTGGCGTCCGGATTACCGTAGCGGATGTTGTCCAGCAGGCTGCGATGGAACAGCCCGGGTTCCTGAGGAATCAAGCCTATCTGTGAGTGCAAGGAGTGCTGGGTGAAGTGCCGGATGTCTTTGCCGTCGATACTGATGGCGCCTTGCTGCGGGTCATATTGGCGTAATAACAGGTTTAATAACGTCGACTTGCCAGACCCCGAATACCCGACCAGGCCCACACGTTGCCCGGCCGGAATCACCAGGTTCAGGTTGTGAAACAGCACTTGGCCAGCCTGGTAACCAAAGGTCAGGTTGCGTACTTCAATACTGCCACTGACGATTTTGATGTCACGCGCCTGTTGGTCATCGACGATCTCATGGGGCACCACAATGGTTTTGACGCCGTTTTCGATGTTGCCGATGTATTCGAACAAATCAAGAAAGCGCCTGCTGATGTTGCGCGCTTCGGCAATGACGACAAATGACAGGGTGGTGCTCATCACGAACTCCGGCACACCGATGCTGCCTTGCTGCCATAACCACAGCGCAAAGCCCAACAAACCGACTTTGAGCACCAGCGAAGCACTCATCTGGAACAGGACAATTTTTTCGTTAAAGCCAAATGACTGTCGCGCCGCCTGGACTTCACGGGACAAAAACTGCTGCAAATGCGCACGTTCGAAACCGATACGGGCAAACAGCCGCACGGCCGTCAGGTTGCTCACGGCGTCCACGACACGCCCCGTGGTTTCACTGCGCGCCGCAGAAAACGAACGTGAGTACGGCTGGCAACGGCGCGCCAGTAAGTAGGAGCACAGTACAAACACCACAGACCAGACAAACGTGAACATGGCCAGCATGGTGCTGGCCGTCGCCAGAATGATCACCGCCACTGTCAGCGTCACCAGCACCGGCAACACATCAAAGATCAACGCCCACAGCGTCATGTTGACGCCCATCGACGTTTCGGAAATGCGATTGGCCAGTGAGCCGGCGAAGTTGCTGCCAATGTAGCGTTGGGAGTGATGCTGGAGGTAGGCAAACAAGTGCGCCGTGACGCGGGTCCGTTGCAGCGGCGCAACATGCACCCGGCAGAACCCGGCGATGCGCCCGAACACCAGTTCACCCAGATTCAACGCTATAAACAGCGCCAAAGGTGGCCAGATGGCACTTAAATCACGCGGCCCATTGAGGCTGTGGCTGAGCACCCCAACCACCTCACCCAATGCCAGTGATACCGTCACGCCGCAGGCCGAAGACACCACCTGCAAGATCACGATCAACACGTACCAGCGCATGAAATAGCGGGCAAATTGCAGCGTAAAACGAAACGGGCTTGAGGCCAGTTCAGGGATGTGCGAGTCAGAAGTCGCGGTCGACGTCATGGTATTCCTTGGTTCAGACAGGCCGGTTGACCGGTTGTTGTTGGCACAGCCCTCAGTGGGAGGGCTGTGTTATCGAGCGGATCAGGCGCTTGCAACGGGTGGCCATTCGCGGGTTTTGTAGGTGTCATCACCGGGGCGGTAACGCACCGTACCCGCCAGATGGCGCTGCTGGCCCACCAGCAACACGCTGTTGACTTCGGTCTGCTCACCGGCAAGGCGTTGGGCTTCTTTTTCACGCATGCTGTCGAGCCCCAACTCCAGTTGCTTGCCAAACCACAACGTCAGATACGAATGGTCGATGTAGACGTTTTCGGTAATCGCATGCAGCAGCACGCTCAAGCCTTGGCGCGCTTCCAGCAACCAGTACACATAACGCTCGAAGTCTTCTTTAAGAATCGCGAAGCGAAACATCGGTGAGGGATGCAGTCCATTGGCCTGGTCGAGCCAGCGGTAATCCCAGATTTTGAAGCGGTCCTGAAGCTCTTCATTCAGGCGCTCGGCGATGGCGCGTGTCTCTTCAGAAAAATAAATATGGCTGTGCCAGGCGACGATTTCGTCGATCTCGGCAGGTACATCAGGGACGGTAGGCAAGTGAGTCATGAGGCGATCTCGGGCAAGGTTGATAAGGCGCGTTGCGGTGTGGCATCCAGCGAGAACGCTGCATGCTTGCTGGCTTCGGTCATGTGAAGTTCCTTGAAGGGTTGGCTCATAGGGTTTGCTGCCAAAGCGCGCGCAGTTTCGGCACCCACTCTTTAAGGCCGCGGGCGGTTTCCTGGGGGCTGAGCATGTTGAGCCGGGCGGTGTGCGCGGCCTCTTCTGGTAACCCTGGCGGGAGCGGCGCACCCGGCAAATTGCCCAATGAATAGGCTTCGCTGGCCAGCAGGGCCTGGGCGTCAGGGGTCATCAGCCAGGTCAGCAATAAACGCGCAGCGTTAGGGTGCGCAGGCTGCCTGACCAGCCCCTGGCCAAAGGGCACCAGCAAGGTGAAGTCCGCCGGGTACTCAATGGCGATCGGCACCCCCAGCCGTTGCTGACGTAGCAAGGGTGGCAGGTAGGCCCACGGGTTCAGCGCCCGACGACCTTGGGCGAGGCTGATCACCCCGGCCTCTTGCGCGCCACCCGCCCCGCCGCGATCGCGGAGCTCACGTAACTGCTGAAGGTCGATGCGCTGGCGCGTCAGCAGTTGCAGCAGAGCCACGTCGGTGGTGCCTGCACCGCCACCCGGCGCGCCATACTCAAAACTGTTGCGCCACTTATCGTCGAGCAGTTGCGCGACATCCACAGGCAGGGTTTCACCCCCTACACGGCGCGTGCTGTAACCCAGCCCATACACCTTGTTGAAGGTGAAATAGACCTGGTCCTTGTAGCGCCAAGTGGGGTCCAGCGAGGCGCTGCTGCTCGGCGTCCAGCCTTCCAGATAGCCGCGATCGGCGATGTCCATCACCACGTTGACCGGCTGACTGATCAGATCGCCGTAGTGCGCGCCGGTGACTTTTTCGACGTCCAGCCGATCCGTAACCGCCGTGGGCGACAGGTGCATATAGGTCACGCGAATACCCGGAAAGGCCTGGCTAAAACGCGACCACAACGGCTGCCACTCGTAATCCATCGCCGCCTGATACATCACCACCTGCTGCTCACCGCCTTTGATCGCCGCGTGATACAGGGCTTCCATGTCGGCCTGTTGCTGGGCGGTGCCGGTCAATGCGCGGGTGCGCTGAGTCACCTCTTCATCGGTGAACGCCGCTTGGCGGGTGCCGAGGGCGAACACCCCAATAAGCACACCGACCACCAGCAACAGCCGCACGCTGTAAGGAAGGCGCCTCATGCGGCCTCCCGGCCGGGGGCTACGGGCGCTGCAACAAGGGTTTCGGGGCTCTCGTCGCGCGGCATAAGCACCGCAGCACCCGGCTGGATCAACAGATTCACCGCGCGCCCGTTCAACGACTCACGGGTGTGGGCCGTGGTGCCCCACACATCCAGCGCCAACGTCACGGCCAAGGTAAGCCCTTGAACCTGTGCTTGCGCCAGATAGCGATCGCCGGCATAGGTGATCTGCGAAATGACGCCCGCAAGCACCGTCGCATTGGCTGGCGCCGGGTGCTCAAGCGGGACGGCCACCACTTGTGCGGCACGCAGGGCCAGCCATACCGCTGCACCGGGCAAAAGACCGGCTGGATTACTGGAGGCCAGCCACTGATCGCTACCACTGAGCGGCACCTTTGCCACGCCGTCAGATGCGGCGCTGATCTGGCCACGCAGGATATTTTCGAAGCCGACAAACTCCGCGACAAAGTGCGTACGCGGGGTCAGAAATATCTCACTCGGCGTGCCCACCTGTTCCAGCTTGCCGACGTTCATGACAGCGATGCGATCAGCCAGCGCCAAAGCCTCGGCATGGTCGTGGGTGACATAGACCGCCGTGTAGCCCAATTCATCATGAATTCGTCGCAGGTCCTGGCGCAGCCGAATGCGCAGTTGGGCGTCCATGTTCGATAGCGGCTCATCGAACAGCATCAGCCCGGGCCGGGCGACCAAGGCGCGTGCTAACGCCACGCGCTGCTGCTGACCACCGGACAGCTCTGCCGGGTAGCGCTCGGCATGATCGTGCAAGCCGACCAGTTGCAGCGCCTCAATCACTTGGCGCTGCTGGGCTTCACCGAGACGGGTGCGGGTCTTGAGCGGGTAACTGACGTTTTGCCGTACGGTCATGTGCGGCCACAGCGCGTAGTTCTGAAACACCATCCCGATGTTGCGTTTCTCGGGGGCCACAAACAGGCCTTGCTGCACATCGGCCACAGCACGTTCGCCGAGCAGGATTTGCCCGCCGTCGGGTTCTTCCAGCCCCGCAATGCAGCGCAGCGTGGTGGTTTTGCCGCAGCCGCTGGGGCCCAGCAACACGAAAAATTCTCCGGCTTCGATCTGCAGATCCAGATGCTCAATGGCATTGACCCGACCGTCGAAAGCTTTACGGACATTCTTGAGAATTACACGGCTCATGCTCAGAGACCTCCCGTTGTACCCGCGGCCAGGGCCAGGGCACGTTGCTTATTGCGATGGTTATTGAGGTGTCGCGCACGGCGGAAGATCCACAGGGTCAACAGGCTCGCGCCCCACAGGAAAATCGAGAACGCCATCAACACCATGAGCAGCGCAGCGGCCATGCTGTAGTCGCCTGCGCTTTGCAGGTTGTAGGTGATCACCGCCAAGGTATTCACCCCGGGGGACTTGAGCAGCAGCGGGACTTCCAGGTTGCCCGAGACCATCAACGCGCTCATGAACCAACCGGCAATAAAACTCGGGGCGGCGAGCGCCAGCACGATCTCGAAAAAGGTCTGAACAGGTCCGGCGCCACTCATGCGCGCAGCCTCGGACAAGGACGGCGCGATCTGCGAGGTTGCCGACAAGGCGATCTGGCTGGCGAATGGCATGGCCGTGACGATCAACGCCAGTGCCACCAGCCAGATCGAGCCATACAACTGGGCAAAGGCGGGGATGCTCAGCCAGGCCCAGGAGATCGCAACGGTGGTGACCACACCCGGCATGGCCAGCGGGATTAACGTGGCAAAGCGCAGCGCTGCCTGGCTGCGACGCCCCAACTGGCGAGACAGCGTTGCGACGCTGAAGGCCAGGGTCATGACCACCGCACCAACAATCACCCCCAGTACCAGCGTCACGCGGATCGCTTCGATCACTCGGGGTTGCTCCAGCACGCTGATGTAGCGCGCCAGCGACAAATCGCTATAAACCCCCGGGTAAGGCTGGATCGACGAGAACGCCAAAGCCCCCAGCGGCAAAACAAACGAAAGCACTAAAAACAGCAGCACCAGCACGCAGACCAATGAGCGAAAGCCGCGCAAACGCAGGAGCCTGGCACGGGAAAACTTGCCGCTGACTGACACGTAGCCCTTGCGCCCCAGAACCCGTAGTTGGCCCATGTAGATCAGCGCAATAAACGCGACAAACAGGCTCGACAAAATGCTCGCCTGTGCATAGTCGGCAGGTCCGGCTCCGCCCCCTACCAGGTTAAGCAGCAAGGTGGCCATCACCACAATGTTGTCTGGCCCGCCGAGAATCAAAATCGGCTCAAACACCTGCAGCCCGGCAATGATCCCCAACAACGCAACGCTGGTCAGCGCGGGGGCCAGGCTCGGCAGGTTAATGCTAAGAAAGGTTCGAAACGGCCCCGCTCCCGACAGGTACGACGCCTCATCGTGCGAGCTGTCCAATGCGCGGAATGCCCCCACGATAAACAAATACGTCAGGGCGACCTTTTTAAGGATCAGGACCGTGTAAATCCCCCACCAGCCCTGAACGTTCAGCCATGGTGATTCAACGCCCAAGCCATAGCGCAACGCGTCATTGAGCAACCCGGTCCAGGGGTTGGCCAACTGGGTGAAGGCAATGGCGTAGAAAATGCCCGGAGTGACAAACACCAACAGCATGCACGGCATGATCCAGCGACGTATCCACAGGTCCGTGCGCTCGCTGATAAATGCCAGGGCGATGGCAAAAAACAGCGAGGCCACGGTGCTGACCACGGCGATCTTCACGGACGCCCAGATCGCCGCGAGCATGCCCGGGTTATGGAACGCCACTTGCCAGGCCGCCAGCGTCCACTCACCCGGCAGAAACGGTGCACTGCTGCGAAACGCGCCGACCACCAGCATGATCAAAGGCCACACAAACAAGACCGCGATCACCGCAAAAAAAGGCACGAACCACGCGCTTTTAATCAGCGCACGCGGGCTGGCGCGGTTCCCGCTCAGGCGGGCCAGATACATCAACAAACGCTGCCTGAGCCCCGGTTCAAGCGCTTCGCGAGGCAACGTGGCGCCTGGATTATTACGACTCATGCTCCTGCTCCCTGTTTTAGAACTGGTAGTTCAAACCCACGTAATAAAAGGCACCGGAGGCACCCGCCGGGGCGATGAAGCCGTAGCGGTTGATCCCGTTGACCTGGTTGTACGATTTGTATTTCTCGGGGTAGGTATCGAACAGGTTATTAGCGCCTGCGTTCAGGCCCAGCTCGCGGGTCAGTTGGTAACGCACATCAAGGTCCACGACCCATTGCGGGCTGAACGTCTGGTCGCGGCTTTCGAGGGTCGGGTGGTTGTAGGTGTACTCGCCAAAGCGCGTGGCTTGTACGTTCACGCCCCATTTGCCGAGGGTGTAGTCGCTGGACAAAATGAGCTTGTTTTCTGGCGTGCCGTTTTCCGGGTTGCGCAGCACGTCACGGGTAAACAGCGTGGTCCCGGTGCGGGTCAGGACCGAGCCCTGTTTTACGTTGCTGACCTTGGTGTCGATCACGCTCAGGCCCGCCCCCAAGTCCAGCCTGCCGTACTGTTGCAGGTCGAGCCGGTGCTTGAGCTGGGCGTCAACGCCGGTGGTCCGGGTGTCGTAGCCGTTGGTGTAGAACGAAGCGCCGGAGAAGTTGCTCAGACCAGCCTTGGCCAAAATGTCGCGCACGGCCGTCGAGCTGTTGTCAGCCGGGTCTTGCAGGGTCTGAGTCGCGAGAATGTTGCCATCGATGTCGATACGATAAGCATCGACCGTCAACGATGTCCGCTCATCAGGGGTCCAGACAAAACCAAGCGAGAAGTTTTTGGCTTTTACCGGGTCGAGGTCTTTGGCGCCAAAGGCTGCCACCGCGCTGTCACCGGGGCGAAACAAGCGGGTACGACCGGGTGCTGCCGCGCCGCCGTCGAAGCTCCAGTTACCCGTGTAGGTGGTGGTTTGCGTGGACAACTGCCCCAGGCTCGGCGCACGGTAGCCGGTGCTGAACGTCGAACGAATGGCAAACGCCGGAGTAAACGTATACCGCGCAGACAGCTTGCCGTTCACAGTGTCGCCAAAGTCTGAATAGTGCTCGGCCCGCAGTGCGGTGCCTATTTCTAGCTTGTCGGTCAGGTGGCCTTCAAGCCCGGCATACACGCCCGCCACATTGCGCGACAGGCTCCCCAGGTCATCAGGGTTGATACCGGCAATGTCCACTGCGCCAAACCGCGCCCGTTGCCCCGCGCCCTGTTGCCCGGCAGGAATCAGCCCGCCGCCGTAATCCCAGGACTGTTCATCACCAATGTCGTTAATGGCAAAGTTTTCATGCCGATAAGCCGCGCCGCCCGACAACGTCCAGGGCGAAGGTGCCCAGTTGAAATCCAGGTCATGGGTCCAGTCCAGCGCCAGGTTGGTGGTCTTGCTTTCACTGGCCCCGCGATAGAAAGAAGTGGCCGACGCCAGCCCATAGCTGGGGCTCAGGCTGTTCTCCAGATAGCCGCGGACCTCGTTCTTGCCATACGACAACGACAGGTCAAAGTTACCGAGGAAGGCCTCGGCATACTTCACACCGACCACAGCGGAGGTGTCGTAGCGTTTCTCGGAGACACGCGGCTGAAAGCCGTCCGGGTAGATCGCCTTGATGTTGTCCCGCGAGGTGGAATAGTTGGGGTTAACGTCGTTGACGTTGTTCGAGTAGGCGTAATTGAGTGTGGAGTACAGCCGGGTTTCATCGTTCAAGCCCAGCTCCGCGTTGGCCAGCAGTGAACCCTGATCACGACCGCCCTGCCCCCATCGACCCGTGCGCAAATCACCCGGCGGGCCTGCGTTGACGTACTGATTGTCGACCCCGCTGCGGTCGACCGGGTTGTTGCTCAGGCCATCGGCACTAAGGGTCAGAAACCCGTCGCCCGGCAAGCGGGTGCCCCACCATCCATTGGCGTTGCGTGTCTCGCCGTCACCTTTTTTGTATTGCCCATAACGGGTTTGCAAGCCGCCCCCGCTGTCCTTCTCTTTGAGGACAACGTTAATCACCCCGGCAATCGCATCCGAGCCGTACTGCGCCGAGGCACCGTCGCTCAAGACTTCAACACGCTCGATACCGCTGATAGGAATGTTGTTCAGTTCTACCAGTTGGTCCGCGCCCCACGGGTCGACGCCCGACAAGCGCCCGGTAGGGTTGCGGCGCTTGCCGTTGACCAGAATCAGGGTGTACGCCGGGCTCAGCCCGCGCAGTGAGGCCGAGCGCACGGCGCTGGTGCCCTTGGAGGCGTTTTGACCTTGGGGAAAGTTGAACGAGGGCACCAGCAACGTGAGCGCCTGATTGAGCGTTACGGCCCCCGAATTTTGAATCTGTTCAGGGGTGATCAGCTCCACCGGCGCCAGGCTTTTGAGCGCCGTGACATCCTGGCGGCGAGTACCGAGGGTCACCACCGTGGCCAGCGTCGGATCAGCACCATGAGCCGCTTGCACCGGCGCGGTTTTGGCGGGCACCACAGCGGACGTTTTGGCGCCCGCCTGCGTAATCACAATCGCCCCGCTGGCGGTGCGGCTGGCACGCAAACCGGTGTTGTGCAGGGCCCGATCAATCGCCTGGTCACGGCTCAGCTCACCCTGAATGGCGACGCTGTCCAGACCTTCCAATGAGGCTTGATCAAAGGAAATCGGCGTGCTGGTTTGCCGAGAAATCGCCAGCAAGGTATCTGCCAGCGGACCTGCTTCAAGGGTGAAGTGTTCGAGGCGCTGATCAACCTGCGCTGGGTCATCTGCCAACGCAGCAGACGGCAATGCACCGAGGCTCAACAGCAGCGCGCAGGCAAGAGGGGCAAGGGCAAAGTTACGAGTGGGTATCGGCATTTCGAATTCACTGTGCTCAAGGAGGATTACTTTCCATGAGCAACTGCTTCAGTGAATTTTCAGGAGCGCCCTAGATCGTTTACGCCTATCGATAGAACTCGCTCACGCACGCTCAATGCTGATCCAGTAAGGGCCAAAGCGATTAACCCGAATCGGCAACTGCTGCTCGAGCATTTCCAGGGTCTGGTCGCTGTTGTCCAACGGATACAGTCCGCTGACAGACAGGCTCGCCAAACTGTTATCCAGGCGCACGATGCCCCGTCGATAGGTGCGAAGGGTGTCCACGACCTCGCCCAAGGGCTGATTGCGCGCTTCAAGCCAGCCACTGAGCCAGGCCGTCTCGCCCTTGCGCATGGCTTGCTGTTCTACAACCACCCGGTCATTAAACAGCACGCTGCGCTGCGGCTCGATCGTAATGCTCGGGCCTTTGCCGGGCGTCAATTGCAGGGACCCTTCCAATGTACTCAGACGGGTGGCATCGGCGTTCTGGCGCACCATCAGCCGCCCACCGGTGCTGCTGATGACACCTTGAGCGGTACGTAAGGTAAAGGGTGTACGGGAGTCTTTAGCGACATCCAGCACCAGTTCGCCCTGATACAGCTGCAACCGGCGCTGGTTGTCGACAAACGCCGTCGCCACCCGGCTCCGAGCATTGAGCTGTACATGACTGCCGTCAGCCAATTGCCAGGTACGCCGCTCAGCCGTGCCGGTTTCCAGCTCATCCACAGACGGCCATGACACGCCCGCCGTACGCCCCAACACGCTGATCGACAACGCCAGACCACCGAAGGCCAGCGCATTGCGCAAGAACGTGCGGCGCCCGGAAGGCGCATTGATCGCCTGCAGGATCGGCGCACTGGAGCGACCACGCCAAGGCGAACTCTGGGCGGCCCCCAAACCCTTTTGAATCCGGCTGAACGCGGCAGCATGCCGAGGGTCCGTCGCCAGCCAGACTTCAAAGGCGTGGCGCTCTGCGCTGGCGACCTCACCCGACTGCAAACGCACCATCCACAGGACGGCCTCTTCAGCCACACTGTCTTCAAGCACGGCACCTGCGCCACGACTCACGATTCAAATACCTGATAACAGCAGCGCAATGCCTGAGCCATGTAGGTGTGTACGGTGCCGAGCGAAATACCCAAGTGCTCACAGATACGGGTGTAAGTCAGCCCTTCAATCTGATTGAGCAAGAACACCGCTTTGGCCTGGCTGGTGAGGCCATCAAGCAACTGGTCAATGGCCAGCAAGCTCTCGATCAGCATCAACTGCTCTTCGGGCGCCGGTTGGAACTGTTCAGGGATGTTCTGCATGGTTTGCAGGTACGCCCGCTCCAGATCGCGGCGACGCCAGCCTTCATACATCAAGCGTTGGGCAATGGTCGTCAGCAATGCCCGAGGCTCACGGAATGAGCCGGGGTCCGGGAGGGTCAAAATGCGCGCAAACGTTTCTGCCGCAATGTCTTCAGCGCCATGCGGGCAGTCCATACGTGAACGCACCCGGGCGCACAGCCAGTGGTAATTAAGCTTGAATAACTCGCCGATTCGTTCGCGATTTTGCGCACCTGAAACGCTCATTTCTATCACGCCAAAAAGCTGCTGCCCCGCTCCTTGGTAGGGTGTTCAGCCAGCGGTTTACTGTCGGCGTCCTTGAGTTTTGGTGCGCCCTGTCGCCTTGGGCAACAGTGCGTGGACTATGACTGAACGCTGTTTAGCGGAGAAAGAATAAAAAAATCGGCTGTGTTTAATTTTGGAATAAAAGCCCCCACCGACAGGTTTTCGCGAAGGCTATTCAGTTTTTCGAAACACCAGCATTGCGGCAAATACAGCCCCCACGGCAGCGATGCACAGCATAAGCGCCTGATCACTGATATACGTCGCCACGGCCCCGGTGGCGATGGGGCCCAGTACGCCGCCCAAGGTGTAGAACAGCGCTATTGCGGTCATGGCGGTCGACACTTGATGCTTGGCCACGCGGTCGGCGGCTTCGATCACGGCCACGGTGTTCATGCCGCCAATCGCTCCGCCCCAGACAAACACCACCAGCGCCGCCAGCCACGGCAAAGGCTGGCTGAAGGGGATGGCCAAGGTGCCCAGCAAGAGCAGCAGGCCGCAGATCAATTGCGCGGTTTTGTAGGAACTGCGGTCGGCCATCCAGCCGATGGGCAGTTGCAGCAAGGTGCCGCCCAGCCCGAACACGGAGATCAGCAGCGTCGCGGCAGTCAGCGGGTAGCCCGCAGCCAGGCTGTAGGGGGCGAGAAACGACACCGTAGAGGTCTCGGCAAACCCTGCAATCAAGGCGGCGCCCAAGGCGATGGGGATGAGGCCGTAGAAGTTGCCATGGGCTTTTTCTTGCGGTGTTTGCGGCTGCGAATCGTGGCTTTTGAGGGTCAGCGCCAGCGCGCCCGATAGCAGCACGATCGCCGCGCAGGCGTAGTACGGCAGCGCGCCGTCAACACCGAACACCACCAGCAGCAACGGGCCAATCGCAATGCCCAGGCCCATCAGGGTTTCATGCACACCAATGGCTCGCCCGCGGCCGTCGCGCGACGACACGGCAACGATCCAGGTGTCACAGGCGATCCAGCGCAAGATCAACCCCACGCCCAGCACAAAGTTCAGCCCGAAGATCAGCACCAGATCCTCAGTCAATGTCATGCCCAGCAACGCCAGGCTGGTGAGCAGCGCGCTCAGCACGTTGGCCTTGACCAGGCCGAGTGAACCCAAAACGCGCGGGACGATTTTGTACAGCAGCAAAATCGCGATCCACGAAGCGCTGACCACCACGCCGATTTTCGCTGCGCTGACGCCTCGCTGCTCCAGCGACATGGACAGCAGCGGCGTGATGGTGCCGATCTGCACAATCTGCGACAGCACCGACAGCGCATTGATCTTGGCCAGCACTAACCAGCGGGGTGGATCGGTGTATTCAGCACTCGGCGATTGCATGCGCACAACCCTTCCATGAATGACCGCGCAATCATGCGCTTTTTTTGACTCATTGAAAGGGGCATTCCCTGGCGCTTAACCGCTGAACACTCGCTATGGGCAATTCTCGTTGGCGAAGTTCTAGACGCATCGAACAAAAAATCACATATATCTTTATCGAATATTTAAATACTAATTAAGACTTTTTTAGTCTATTGAAATATCGTGCATCATCCTTTGGCGCTCGCTCCTGCAGAGGGTGTAACACGAACATTTTTTAAACGGAGTCAGTCAATGGGTAAAGTCCACACCGCGAGCGCTGTGCCGGACGCGTTATGGCGCCCGGCACCGGTCGGCGACTTGCTCGATCTGGGCCGCGCCTATCGCGAACCGCTGGCGCTGGGGCGGCTGCAAAGTACCCCCAAGCGTATTTTGAGCCGCCCGGAAGCGGTGCTGATTGGCGTGTTGGCGCTGGCGTTGCACGGTGCCGTGATTTATTGGATCAGCCAGAACCCGGCGCCGGTGTTGCCGATCGTGCCGCCGGAAATCCCGCCGATGACGATTGAGTTTTCACAACCGGCGCCGGTGGTCGAAACACCGCCACCACCGCCTGAGCCGATTGTGCAGCCGGTCGCTGAGCCGCCTCCGCCCGTCGAGGACGAGTTGGCCGTCAAGCCTCCTCCGCCGCCCAAGCCCAAGCCAAAACCTGTGGTCAAGCCTGTGCCCAAGCCCGTGCCGAAACCGGTTGAGCAACCACCCACGCCGCCAGCACAGCCTGTGGCCGCCCCGGCGCCACCGGCACCGCCTGCGCCAAAACCGGTGACACCGGCCTCGGCCAACGCCGGTTACTTGCATAACCCGGCGCCGGAATACCCGTCGCTGGCCATGCGCAGAGGTTGGGAAGGCACGGTGTTGCTGCGTGTGCACGTGTTGGCCAGCGGCAAACCGGGCGAGATCCAGATACAAAAAAGCAGCGGTCGTACCCAGCTCGATGACGCCGCCCTGGCAGCCGTCAAACGCTGGAGTTTCGTCCCGGCCAAACAGGGCGACGTGGCCCAGGACGGCTGGGTCAGCGTACCCATCGACTTCAAAATCAAATAACTGAACCTGATTGTTCCAGCGGGCTACCTGACAAAAGGCGCATCGCACTACTGACTTAATGCCTTTGTTGGAGAGCCACACCATGAACCTGATCGCTTCCCCTTTTGAATCCATCGAACACGCGGTCATCTGGCTGCTGATTATTTTCTCGGTCGCCACGTGGGGCCTGTTCTTGCTCAAAGGCGTGCAGTTCGGCCGCCTTAAAAGCCAGGACCGCCGCTTCCTTAAGCAATTCTGGGCCGCCACCAGCCTCGACTCCGCAGCCGAACTGGCCAGCACCGCGCCGGGTGCCGCTGCCCGTGTTGCCCAGGCCGGTTATGCCGCGATTCAGGTGTCTGACACTCAGCAAGCCACTGACCTTGCTCACGCCATCAACCATCAGGACCGCCTCGAGCGCTCGCTGCGCCAGCAGATCGTGCGTGAACGCCGCTCACTGGAAACCGGCCTGGCGATCCTCGCCAGTATCGGCAGCACCTCGCCTTTTATCGGCCTGTTCGGAACCGTGTGGGGCATCATGTCGGCCTTGAAAGGCATCAGTGCTGCGGGGTCTGCCAGCCTTGAAACCGTGGCCGGGCCGATTGGTGCGGCACTGGTGGCGACCGGCGTCGGTATCGCCGTCGCGGTGCCTGCGGTGCTGGTGTACAACTACTTTTTGCGTCGCCTGAAACTGAGCGCAGCCGACCTTGATGACTTTGCTCACGACTTCTACAGCCTGGCCCAGAAGAGTTCGTTCCGCGTGCATTTGCACCCGGTGCTGAACACCGCGGCCGGTGCCGCAGGCAAAGTGAAGGAGGCGTCTTGAGATGGCTTTTTCAACCCAAGATAACGATGAAGTGCTGAGTGAAATCAACGTCACGCCGCTGGTCGACGTGATGCTGGTGCTGCTGGTGGTGTTTATCGTCACCGCACCGCTGCTGACCAACGCGATCCCGATCAACCTGCCGAAAACCGAGGCCGTGGCCCCGATCGAGCAAAAGGATCCGGTGGTGGTGAGCATCGACGACAAGGGCAAGGTGTACATCAACAAGGACGAAATCCAACCGGATCTGCTGGAAGTCAGCCTGCAAGATGCCAAGGCGAAAAACCCGGATGTGCGCGTGCAGTTGCAGGCCGACAACGGGGTGAGCTACGGCGAAGTGGCCAAGCTTATGGCCTCGATTGAAAAGGCCGGCATTACCAAGCTGGCGGTGATCACGGCCAAATAAACAGGGGTTACCTCGCGATCTTTTGGGACCAAAAGATCGCGAGCACGCTCGCTCCTGCCAATGGGCTTGATCTTAAATGACCCGCCGGGGCTCAACGTTTAATCCTCCCCTGCTTTAAAGCACAAAAAAGCCGGTGAAAACCGAGCTGAATCGACCCCCGACCGTCATCCCGATGTCACGCAGCTTTGTTTCCTTGGGCGCATTTCGCCACTCAAGGAGGCTCCATGATTCGCCCAACGCTGCTCGCCCTCGCGCTGTTTTCTGTGATCAACAGTGCAGCGGCCACCCCTGACTCACCCCTGCCCCATTCACCCGGGACACCCTATGCCGCCAGCGGTCTGGCGGATCGAATTGTGCTGACGCCGGGGGCCAATCCTGCGCGAGAAATGGCCGTGACCTTTCGCACCGACACTCACCAGCAAGCCAGCCAATTGCAACTGGCGGTCGCCCTCGACGGGCCGCAACTGGCCAAGGCTGCCCATACGCTGGAAGGAACTCAACTGAGCCTGGATACTGAGAACGGCCCGGCCCTTTACCACCAGGTGCGCCTGCACGATTTACAGCCAGACACCGCCTACGTGTACCGGGTTAAAGGTGCTGAAGGCTGGAGCGAGTGGCTGCAGTTTCGTACTGCTGCCGAGACGTTCAAGCCATTCAGTTTTATCTACATGGGCGATGTGCAAAACGACATTCTGTCACTGGCCTCGCGCAGCATTCGCCAGGCCCTGAGAAGTGTGGCCAACCCCGCACTGATCGTGCATGCCGGGGATCTGGTGTCGCAACGCGATGACCTGGTGCATGACGATCAATGGGGCGAGTGGAACCAGGCCGGCGGCTATAACTACGGGATGATCCCGCAGGTGGTGGCCATCGGAAACCACGAATACCTGGACGGCACAAACCCTGATGGCAGCGAAAGCCGTACCCTGAGCCCGCACTGGAATCGTCAGTTCGCGCTGCCGGACAACGGCGTGCCGGGCTTGAAGAACACCACGTATGTGATGGATTACCAGGGTGTACGTTTTATCGTGCTGGATGGCACGGCGGCCCTCGACATGGGCACCTTGGCCGAGCAAACCAAATGGCTTGAGAACAGCCTGAAAAACAGCCCGGCGCGCTGGAATATTGTGGTCAACCATCAGCCCGTTTTCACCTGCGCCCGCCCCGAAGACACCGAACCGTTGAAGGCCGCCTGGAAGCCGTTATTTGAGCGCTACGCGGTGGACCTGGTGCTGCAAGGTCATGACCATTGCTACAGCCGCGTGACCAGCGAAGCCGGGCGTGCGGCCTCCCGCGCCGACCGTGCCAGCGGCAAGGTGCAGGGCCCGGTGTACATGGTCTCGGTGGCGGGGTCGAAGATGTACGGGCTCAATGACCGGGCGCACCTGCAACCGGATCGCAGCGCTGAAGAAACACAGTTGTATCAGACCATCGACGTGCAGGACTCACGCCTTGAAGTGCGCAGCTACACCGCGGCGGGCAAGCTGTATGACGCGTTTGACCTGGAGCGTGATGCGCAAAACCGCAATCACCTGAGCGAGCCGGTAAAGTCCCTGCCTGCTGAACGGGCCTGCACCGGCACGGCTGGCCCGGATGGTTACCCGTGCAGTTCGCGGGGTAAGTAAGCCCGGCCTCTCCTTGTAGGAGGGCCGCACCGTCTTTTCAGCATCCCCCAATCAGTCCCCTCTCCCGCCGGGAGAGGCGTGGTGAGGGGCTCTTGGATCAAGATCAAAAGATCGCGAGGCAAGCTCGCTCCTACAGTTTGGGTCAGGTAATGGGTGCCGGGTTGAACAGGGTGAGGTCGTTGTGCAGTTTGTGCTGTTCGGCCCAGGTGTGTTTTTTGCCGCTGGCCACGTCCAGGTAATAGTGGAACAACTCCCAGCCCAGCTCTTCGATGCTCGCCCGGCCGGTGGCAATGCGCCCGGCGTCGATGTCGATCAGGTCCGGCCAGCGCTGCGCCAGCTCGGTGCGGGTCGAGACTTTCACCACTGGCGCCATGGCCAGACCGTACGGAGTGCCACGGCCGGTGGTGAACACGTGCAAGTTCATTCCGGCCGCCAGTTGCAAGGTGCCGCAAACAAAGTCACTGGCCGGGGTGGCACAAAAAATCAGTCCTTTGTGGGTAAAGCGTTCGCCTGGGCCGAGCACGCCGTTGATGGCGCTGCTGCCGGACTTGACGATAGAACCCAGCGACTTTTCGACAATATTCGACAACCCGCCTTTTTTGTTGCCAGGCGTGGTGTTGGCGCTGCGGTCAGCCTCGCCTTTGGCCAGGTAACGGTCGTACCAGTCCATTTCACGCACCAGTTCTTGGGCAACCGCCTGGCTTTGCGCCCGCGAGGTCAGCAGGTAAATTGCATCGCGCACTTCGGTGACTTCAGAAAACATCACCGTCGCCCCGGCCCGCAACAGCAAGTCCGAGGCGTAACCCAATGCCGGGTTGGCGGTGATCCCGGAGAATGCATCGCTGCCGCCGCATTGCATGCCGAGGATCAGTTCGCTGGCCGGCACGGTTTCGCGGCGACGCTGATCGAGCTTCTGCAAGCGGGTTTCGGCCAACGCCATGATCTGTTCAATCATTTCGGTAAAGCCATGGCTCGCCTCCTGCAAGCGGTATAACCACGGTTCGCTGAGGTCCACCGAAGGGTCGTTGTCGTGCATCACCTGCCCGGCCTGAAGCTTTTCGCAGCCCAGGCTGATGACCAGCGCTTCGCCGCCCAGGTTGGGGTTGCGCGCCAGATTGCGTACGGTACGAATCGGGATGTAAGCGTCGGTGGCACTGATCGCCACACCGCAACCGTAGCTGTGGGTTAGCGCCACCACGTCATCGACATTCGGGTAATGCGGCAGCAGTTCGTCACGGATGCGCTTGACCGCATGGTTCAACACGCCGGTCACGCACTGCACGGTGGTGGTGATGCCCAAAATATTGCGCGTGCCCACGGTGCCGTCGGCGTTGCGATAACCCTCGAACGTAAACCCTTCGAGGGGCGCCTGTGCGGCCGGTACGTCGGTGGCCAGCGGCAAGCTGTCCAGCGGTGGCGCGGTGGGCATGCGCAGTTGGTCTTCATTGACCCAACGCCCCCGCGTAATCGGCTGCAAGGCGTAGCCAATGGTTTGCCCATAGCGAATCACTTCGCCGCCCTGGGGTATATCGACCAGGGTGACCTTATGGCTTTGTGGCACAAAGTCCAGGGTCACCAGGCCATCCGCCAGCTCGGTCCCGGCAGGCACGCCTTGGTCATTCACCACCACGGCCACGTTATCCCGCGCGTGCAGGCGGATGGTGCGCGGCGAGTCGGCATGTTCAATCAACGTCATAAGCCCGCTCCTTGGTTTTACGCAAAAGGCCGCTGATTGCTCAGCGGCCTTGGGCATTGTTTATTGCGGGCCTTGCTTGTCGATCAAGGCGGCCAGCGCTTCGTATTCTTCTGGCAACAAATCGGTCAGCGGGGCGCGCACCGGGCCTGCGCTGTGGCCAGAAATGGTCGCCCCGGCCTTGACGATGCTCACGGCGTAGCCTGCTTTGCGGTTGCGGATGTCCAGGTACGGCAGGAAGAAGTCGTCGATGAGCTTGCCCACGGTGTCGTGATCTTCGCGGGCAATGGCGTGGTAGAACTCCATCGCGGTTTTCGGGATGAAGTTGAACACCGCCGAGGAATACACCGGCACGCCCAGCGCCCTGTAAGCCGCGGCGTAAACCTCTGCAGTCGGCAAACCGCCGAGGTAGCTGAAGCGGTCGCCGAGGCGACGGCGGATCGAGACCATCAGTTCGATGTCGCCCAAGCCGTCCTTGTAGCCGATCAGATTCGGGCAGCGTTCTGCCAGGCGCTCCAGCAGCGGCGCGGTCAAACGGCAGACGTTACGGTTGTAGACCACCACACCAATGTTCACCGACTTGCACACCGCCTCAACGTGGGCGGCAACACCGTCCTGGCTGGCTTCGGTCAGGTAGTGCGGTAATAGCAGCAGCCCTTTGGCGCCCAGGCGTTCGGCTTCTTGCGCGTATTCGATGGCCTGACGGGTAGAACCGCCGACACCGGCCAGAATCGGCACGCTAGTGGCGCAGGTATCGACCGCGGTTTTGATCACTTGCGAGTATTCGCTGGCCGCCAGAGAGAAAAACTCACCGGTGCCGCCTGCCGCGAACAAGGCAGACGCGCCATACGGGGCCAGCCATTCCAGGCGCTTGATGTAGCCCTCACGGTGAAAATCACCCTGAGCATTGAAATCGGTGAGCGGAAAAGACAGCAGGCCAGACGAGAGGATGGACTTCAGTTCTTGTGGATTCATTATTCGAACACCCTGGGACGTGTTGTGGGGATAAGGATGGCAGCACTTGGCTTTGTCGTACGTCATCGTACAACTATTAACATTATCGTCAATCCCTCTTATTGAAATCACGCCCACAGAGGCGCCTTGGCCGCTCAATAGCCACAGGCCAAGGGCCGTATTAGAGCGGTCAAACGCTGGATGAAATAAATATCAGAAAGGCTAAAGCTGCGGATATAAGTGCGTACAGCGATGATAGCGCTTTGCGGTCCCGCGCAGATTCGTGCCTCGTGAGTGCCAACTAGGCATGCCATTAAACAAGCCGCGATGTTGTACGATCACAACGCCTCATCCCTTGGGGCCTTTGACCGGATACGCCATAAACGGCTTGATTTCCTTGAGCACAAACATGCTTTGCATCTCTTTGATCCCGGTCAAGCGCCGGATGACCGACATGGCAAAGTCGGCAAAGGTGTCCAGGTCCCGCGAGACCACTTGCAGCAGAAAATCCGCATCGCCGCCAATGCTGTAGCAGGCCACCACGTCCTCAAGGGCCATGACCTCCTGCTCAAACTTGCGCGCTTCAACTTCGCTATGGCGGTCAATGGTGACCCGCACAAACACCAGCACGCCGAGGCCGATGTTGGTCTTGGTGCGAGCGTGTGCGGCGGTTTACCTGGGCTATCTGGCCTGGCAGTTCTGGTGGGCGAAACCGCAGCCGGTGGTGCTCGGTCGGCCGATCAACAAGCGCGAGCTGTTCAGCGCCTGGCTGTCCGGCCTGACCATTACGTTGGGCAATCCGAAAACCATTGCGTTCTACCTGGCGCTGTTGCCGCTGGTCATCAATCTGGAGTCGGTGTCGCTGCACACGTGGGGCGTCGTGCTGGTGCCGTTGACCATCGCGGTGCTGTTTATCGTCGGCGGTCTGTTTGTGCTGGGCGCGGTGCGCATCCGCCACTTGCTCGTCAGCCCGCGCGCTCAACACTACCTGTTTAGAGGCGCGGCGTTGATGATGCTGGGGGCAGCGCTAGCCATGCTGGCGCAGAATCTGTAAGAAGCGCCCTGAATAATCGGTTTGCCCTACGACACTCCCGGACCTCTCTCCCGGCCAACCCCGCCGCGTCCGATACGCATCCTGTTGCAGATTGCCCACGCTACGCAGCGTCAGCAATCACGCAAAGGATCCCCATGTCGAACGTACCGCAATCTCGGCGGCGAGCACTGCCGAGCGCCTGCTCATTGCCCGCGAATACCCTCACTCTGGGCCTGTTGGCGGGCTTATGGACGCTGCCAGCACACGGTCTTGCCTATCACGAACAAGGCCGCCTGCACGACGCCGCCAGTTGGCACAGCCAGGAATTCACCCGGGACTGGGGCCTGCAAGCCATCGGTGCAGACGCCGCCTATGCGCGCGGGCTAAGTGGCCGCGGGGTGAATCTGGGTATTTTCGACTCCGGTGTCGACCTTCGCCACGGTGAGTTCGCGGGCAAAGACCATCGTGCTACCCGTTTGGCAGACCCCGGTTGCACCCGTGAGAAGCTGCCCACCGAGCTAGCTGATGGCTGCTTTTTCAGCAACGGGGACCGTGCCCAGGTCGTTTATAACGACCTGCCGCCAGACGTATTGGAGGCGCTGCACTACCTGGTTTCCATTGGCGATCTTTCAAGCGATGACTTGAACGATTACCTCGACATGGCCGGCATCGAATATGAAGCGCACGGCACCCATGTGGCGGGCACAATGCTGGCTAATCGCGATGGCGTGGGCACACACGGCGTGGCCTATGGTGCCGCGCTGAACACGGTACGGATTTTCAGCAACACCTATAACTTCCTTCCTCCCGTGTACAAAAAAACCCAGAGCATTGAACCGGGCCATTTAGACACATCCACGCCCACCTATAAGCAAATGCACGCGCAGAACGTACGCGCGATCAACCATAGCTGGAACCTCTCTGACCGCTTCGCCGACCTTGATCAACTGACGGCAGCGCTGGCAAAACACCGTGAGGGCGTCGGCCGCTCCGTGGCTCAGGGCTCGCTGGATTTCGGCCTGCTCCAGGTCTGGGCGGCCGGTAATACAAGCTCGCCAAACCTCTCACCTGAACAAGCCCCCATGGCGGGTGTTCTCGCGACGCTACCGCTGGCCATTGCAGGCCTTGAGCCATACTGGCTGAGCGTGATCAATGTGGACAAAAACCTGACCCTTTCACCCGGCTCATTTCGCTGTGGCTACAGCATGGACTGGTGCGTAGCAGCCCCCGGGGCCGCTATTACTTCGTCGGTAGTCAGCGGCGAAATTGACGCCAACAAGTGGTACGACGAAGACGGCGAGGTCAATGGCTTTGAAGTGACAGGCGACCGGCCGGTTTTTGGTTATGAAACCTGGTCGGGTACCTCCATGGCCGCCCCGCATGTGACGGGCGCGCTGGGGTTGTTGATGGAGCGATTCCCGTACCTGGACAACCCGCAAATCCGTGATGTGTTGCTGACAACCGCTCAAGACCTCGGCGCGCCCGGTGTCGATGAGGTCTATGGCTGGGGGCTGATCGACCTGAAAAAGGCCATTGACGGGCCGGGGCAACTGCGGGTCGACACCCACGTACAGATGGACCGTCGCGCAGGCGGCGCCGTGGTCTGGCAGGGTGGTGCCTGGGACGATTGGCGCAATGATATCGGTGGCCCGGGGCGGCTGAACAAAGACGGTGTCGGCTGGCTGCGCCTGAGCGGCAATAACCGTTTTGCCGGTGCGACCCTCAACCAGGGCATTCTGGAATTCGACGGCACCAACCACCTCACCCGCGACATCACGGTTGAAGGCGGATTGCTGCGGCTCAATGGCGCCTTGCATGGTTCTGCGCTCAACGTTAACGGCGGCATCGCGCAGATCAACGGCCGGGTGACCGACGCCACGACCTGGGTCGGTGCGGCCGGTTTGCTCAGTGGTGACGGCGAACTGTCCCACACCCACGTGCAGGGCACGCTCATGCCGGGCAGCGAACACCGGGCCTTGACGGTAAACGGCGATTACCAGCAACAGGCCGGCTCAACCTTGATCGCCCGTCCCGGCCTAAACCCTGGTCTGCCTGCGCTACAGGTCACGGGCACGGCCCATTTGCAAGGCGGTACATTGCGTTTGGCACCTGCGCCGAATGTGTTCGCCCTGGGTCAGCGCTACCGTGTATTGCAGGCAGATGCGGGGATTAATGGCCGATTCGACGCGCTGGATCATCAGGCGTTTTCACCGTTTCTCGGGTTCACCCAAATCCACGAGGCCGAGCAGTTATCGGTTGATGTCAGCCGTGGCCTGCCATTGGTGTCGGCAGCCAATAGCGCCAACCAGCGCGCCATGGCCAAGGCTGCCGATGCACTGCCCATGTCTGCACCTTTGGCACAGCGCCTGACCTCACTGTTCCCGGAGCCGGCGCAACGGGCACTGGACCAGCTCAGCGGCGAACTGTATGCCAGCACCCAGTCAGTGTTGCTGGAAAACAGCCACGTTATACGGGATGCCGCCCTCACCCGCGCATCGGGCCTGTCGCCTTCTGGCCTGTGGGTACAGGCGTTAAATCAAAACGGCCGACTCGACGGTGATGGCAACGCCGCAAAGGTTAGCCACAGCAACACCGGGGTCATGATCGGCGCCGCCCATGGGTTCGAACAGGGCACGCGCGCGGGGCTGCTGTTCGCCAACAGCCAAGGCCGTGTCAACACCGGGAGCGCAGGCAAAGCCTCGCTCGATACTGTCCAGTTCGGCCTGCATGCGGGTCACACCTGGAACGCGTTTGGGCTTTACGGCGGCCTGGCCTATGCGCGCAACACGATACAGAGCAAGCGCCGGGTCAGTTTTGCCGACATCGATGAAGGCCTCTCGGCCAATTACCTCAGCCACACCCGACAGCTTTTTATCGAAGGCAATTACCGCTTGAACTACGACGCCTGGGCGCTGCAACCCTATGTGCAACTGGCCCATGTACGAGTGCGCAACAAAGGGTTTAGAGAGCGTGGCGGCCAGAGCGCCTTGCAGGGCAGTAAAACCAGCAGCGCGGTCAATTTGAGTACCGCGGGCGTGCGTTTCACGGTTGACCTGAGCCAGCGTCAGATCGGCCCATCGTGGTTGAGCTTCAATGCAGGCATGGCCTACACCCACGCCAGCGGCGACCTGCAACCCACCACCCAGGTTGCCTGGCAGGGCGCCAGCAGCCAGCGCATTGCCGGTGCTCCTCTCAGCAGTACCGTGCAACTGGACCTCGGTGCGGTAGCACGCCTTTCGCGGGGTAGCACGTTAAGCCTGAACCTGAATGATCAACGCGGTAAACGCTCACGTGAACAAGGCGTCACGGCGCAGTACCAGTACACTTTTTAAGGCCTGTTCACCTCGGCGAAAATCTCCGTGATCGCTCGCCGGGGTGAGCGTTTGACCAGCGCCTTGACCTTGGCGCTCAAACGTAGCAGCTCGGCACTGGGCTTGGCCCATTGCTCGGGCGGCAACGGCTCGGACCATTCACGCATCGCCTCGGGCAGCGCTTTGCGGCCGATCTTGGCGATGCGTTTTATCTCCCACTCAACCAAATGGTTGGGCAAGGTCCATAACGTCATGACGTGGTAGACGTACCAAAAAAAACCGTAGATCCACCCCACTTCTTTCTCCCGTATACGCCGATGCAAACTGGCGCGAGCATTGCGAAACGTGTGCAGGCCTTCATGGGGCGGGTCGCCGGGAGTCTGAAGTTCCAGCGGGTCCTGGATGGCGTGCAGGTCGTTGAGTTCGTACTCCATGTAACCCCGCACGGCCTCCCAATTGGCAATCGCCAGTTGCAGAGCGCCGCACTGGAATTCGACGCTGACCAGCTCACCTTCATGCATAAAGCCCATGCCCATCCCGTAATGGCGGGTGATGCCGTATTGAGTCGCGCTTTGGCCTTGAACGACCCAGGCAGACAGGGATTCCCAAGGGACGAACAAGGGTTCTGTGGCACCGTCGGGCATAAAACAGACTTCACGGCGTTGACGGTTGAAGCGGGTGGGGATGACTTTGGTGAAGAGTTTGTGGGCTTGGAGCCAGACGTAAAAGCAAATGGCAGATGCAACTAGCCACAAATACGCTGAGTATTTCCAGGCCTCAACAAAGTAGTCCACTGAGAGCGCCCAACTTTCTTCCGCACCATACCCCAAAGCCAAACCAATAAACCAAAGCAATAACGGGAACCCGAAGGCACTAAAAAATGCTGCGCTAAATGGTGCCCCTAAAATAAGTTGATACGAAAAAACATTCGGCTCCCCTCCCCCAAAGTCCAAGTAAATATCGGTGTAATCACTGATATAGGGACAGCAAGGATCTGCCTCTGTGGGCAGCGGCAAAGGAGCCAAGTAGGTTTGTCGGCCAGCAAGACAAAGCTCTATGTCACCCGCTTTTCTTGGGGAAGCTTCCACTGATTGTTGAGGTGATATCGACTTGGAAGTGGTCATTGCAAAAGCTCCAATGCCATGACATCAACCCCCAACAAAGGCATTTCCACGTTCGATGCGAAATGCTGCCTTGACGAGAGAAAGCGTCCGCTTTCAACAGGATTGAAACGAATACGGTAATTACGCCGAACCAATTGCCCCTCGTCATCTAACGACTGGAGCTCAAGCTCAATCAATAACTCCTCGGAAATATTGCCGATAGCACGCTCAGGGTTGCGTGGATAAGTCAGCTTGATCATTAAGGGGGCTGGCCCGCTCTGTTCTTTTTCGGGCGTGCTCACCATTCGATACAACCCTGCCTGCACCTGCTCGGTTACAACCTCGCACTGCTCCATGGGAACACCCCGATCCCCACGAAGAAACGTTGTAATTCGCAGTGCGCCGATCTTAAGACCATGACTGGCCTGCCCATCCAGCCTGCCTTGATAATCAGCCAGCGTCAGCCCCGGCAGGATCACGAAAATTTCACCCGGCTTGGCACCGGCCAGCATGCATTGCCAAAACGGTTCATTATCTGAACGTTTGATTTCTACAAAAGGCGCCTGCTGCTGCAACGTCAAGTAATGCTGAAACTCTTGAAGGCTGAAATCCCTGCGCTTCTCAACATCCAGCCCCCACGGGGTGCTTTGCAGCCACTGATCATGGGCACTGGTGTTGTAGCGGTTATAAAGCCAAATGCCTGCCAGCTCCAGTATCGTAAATAAGCTACCTACCCAGCTGAAACGGAAAAACACACCGCTAAGACGAGTTCCAGCAACCTCCCAAGCGACCTTACGAGCCTCACCTTTGGCAGCCACCAACACCCGAAGTCCAGCTTGAACGGTATTACCCAAACCATAAGCATTTGTAAGAACTAAACCTCCAGATGCAACCAGTGCAATTATTGCACCGCTTTGAGCACCTCGATTACCGCTACGTATAGCCGCGAGCCAGCTATCTCGATAAGAATTAAAACTAATGGCAGCAGCAACCAATCCAAAAATATAACTAAGCGCACCCAACCCAACATGCAACTTACCCATAGTAACTTGCAGTCTACTTAGCGAGTTTGTAACTAGTGCCTCACCAAGCTTTTTTGCCTGAGCACTTAAAGCTGTATCGAACACACCTTGCGCCGCCGCAAAACCAGCAGCACCGGTTGCAAATGCAGAGCTTATCAATGGTGTTAGTTGACGAGCATCATGTGAAACAGACAAAGTCTCTTTAACCACCTGCACCAAATTCACCGCCTGTGCCACAAACAGCAATAACGCCGCGCCATCCCCCAGCACGTTCATCACCGGCGCGCGATGGACACCTTTACGAAAGTTATCCATCAACCCGGCCACTTGCCGTTTGCCTTCATTCGGGAAGATAACCGTCAGCCCTGCTTTGCCCTGTGTCGAACCGAAAATCCGTGCATGCTCATCCGGCAACTCCGGGATGGGGCTAAGGCTGGCGGCCAGCCGTCTTTGCTCCAGATCCAGCCGTTGGCTGTCGTACTGGATTTTCTCCAGCAGCTCCCGAGAGGTCTGAGATTTGTGTCCGTGTTGACGATTGGATTGGGCCCGCTTCTTTTTAAGCAGGGCTATTTCCTGGCGCAGTTTGAAGGTCTCACCCAGCGTTTCGCGTAACGCGGCCTGTTCTTGCGGGGTCGCAAAATGGAACGTCACGCCTTCGGTATTGGCGGCCTGCACTATCCGCGATTTCAGGGCCACGGGCAGTTTGCGCAGCAGTTCTTCAACGTCGGGCATGGCGTTGTTTTTGAAGAACTCGTCAAAGTTGACCAGCACGTTTTCCAGCCCGCGATTAAGCGCCGGGGTCAGGGTGTTGAGGGCGGCATTGGCCACTGAGCGGGTGCTGTCGGGGAGATCGTCCAGCGCCGGTAAGCGGTTCTGTTCAAGGGTGCGCAGGCGGGCCAGGAGTTCAGGGCTGTTGTTGAACAAGACCATGCCCGCGGCCAGCAAAAATGCGTAGTGCACCCACAACGAGGTTTGGTCGCTGTAGGGCAAGGTGTAATACAGCGGGCGGCTGAATTGCGGGTTGCGCTCGCTATACGCCAGCAGTTGTTCACAAGCGTCGTCGCTGCGGCAAATGTCTTTGAGGCAGGCATATTCAGTGGCAAACGCGTGCCCGGCGTGGCCGATGTCCATCGGGTCAAAGTACCAGCCCGCT
The DNA here is from genome assembly GCF_045830615.1 of Pseudomonas helleri. Lineage (NCBI taxonomy): Bacteria > Pseudomonadati > Pseudomonadota > Gammaproteobacteria > Pseudomonadales > Pseudomonadaceae > Pseudomonas > Pseudomonas helleri. The sequence goes on from NZ_CP174501.1 coordinate 4,775,458, forward strand.
TTATGAAACGCGCCCGAACACATCAGTTTGACCCGGTCGGCAGTGATGGCATCGAGCAGGTGGTTCCAGCGCGCCAGACCGGCTCGATGGGCGAGTAATTCTCGGTCCATTGCTTCGCGGTCGATCAGGTCATTGACGCCGCGTTGGCCAAATTTCGCACCGTACAGCAGGTCATCAACTTGATTGAATCGGTGCTTGCCCAGAGCAATCAGGGTTTCGAAATGCGTGTCGACAAAAGCCACCGGCGCGACCTGAAAATGTTCGCGGGTGTAGAAACGACGGTCGACGTCTTCTGCTGCGCTTCGAGCATTTGAGCCCATGGCAGTGCCTTTTAAGCGGTCCTCATTGGCCAGCATCTGCGCCCGTTGACGCATCACCTCCAACTCCGCCGGCACCGGGCTGCCCGCTGGCGGGGTCATCAAGCCACCTCTTTCGAGGTACTCAATAATCGCGGTATTTGTGACCCCGTGTTGCGGCTCAGCCATGCCCTGCAAATCATCCAACAGTGCTTTGTGCGCCGGGTCCGTGCTTTCACCGATCAGCGTTTTGACATCCCGCGCATTGAGCTGGCTGAGGGATTCGATGTAGCACGCCAGCACGTAATCACGTTCGTTGTGGCCCGGTTTCGCCCCGCCATTACTCCAGTCGTCGATCCAGCCAACCACGTGGTCCTGATAATTGGCCAGGTCGCGCATGACCCCCAAGGTGTCTTCCAGCACCAGATACAGCGTGTCGTGCCGGTACTGTGGATGAATGCAGCCGGTGAGGCGGTTCATGGAGGTTTGAGCGAAACGCGCGGGCGTTTCCCACAGATAAGGCAAACGCTCGTGCTCGGGCAGCTCCGCGTCCAGCCGTTGTTGGGTGCTGCTGGTGTGCTCGGCCAGCGTGGTGGCAGGGTTCTGTTGCTCTGCCTCGATCCGCTCGGTGGCGACTTCGGCCAGCCAATGCTCGGTCATGTCCGGGGTCAGCAGGTGGGGCCCGCCGGTGTCGCACTTGGCCTTGCTCAAGTCGACCGCTTGCATGAAGTGATTACGCTCGGACGTTGAGCTCAGCACCTGCTGGCACTTTTTCGCGGTCCACGGGACTTCAGAATACGTGACGTACAGCGTGCTGGTTTTGGCGTAAATCAGCCTCGGTTCGTGGATCGGTGCTTCACGGTCGTCTTCGAATACCTCACGACCTTGCCACAGCATGGCGCTGACCAGACCGTCTTCAATACGGTACTCGGACAAGGTGCCGCTGCTGCCCTCAATCACGTACAACCAGCCATCGCGCAACAGCCGGATGCCCAGCGGCCGGGCACCGAGGCTGTAGGGCATGGCAACCTCGCTCGCGGGGTCGAGTGCCGGGTTGTCGACGATGGCGTAGCGCAGCGGGATCAACTGCACGGTGGTTTTCATCAGCGGGCAGGTGCCCATACTGTTTCGCGCATCATCGCGGGAGAGGTTGACGTTATTGGGGTTTTTGGGCCAGAAGACGGTCGACATCAGGCGGGCTCTCTCAGGTGCAGTGCTCGGCAGCGGGCGATTTCTGCCACTTTCTCGATGCGTTGCGCAGGTGTAAGCGCCGAGACGGTGGTCAGTTGAAGGTGCACATCGGGATGGTCCCGCAGGGCGTGTTCGCCCAGGTAGCCGTGCACATTGGCGTAAAGGGTGATGTCGAGTTCACTGTTAAAGCCGCGCTCATAGGCCATGCTCGCCAACGCGTGAACATGCTCCCGGCGCTCCCTTGGCGAGAGGTGGACCTGGTACGCAGGAAAGTAATGACGTAGATGCCGGTCGAGCCGCAGCACCACATTGCGAAAACTGACGACATCCAGCTCACTCGCCTCTTGCTCCGAGAGCAAGTAAGGCGTGCCTTGTTGCGGGATGGGCGCAGGGCCGGGACGCTGATGGAGGTGCCAGACACCCTGCGCTGCGTCGGCGATCAGAATCTGCTGGCAAGGGCCAAACAGTGTGGGATCCCCCGCTTCGACCGCCAGCGTGAATAATGCATGCATGACCGAAGGGTCTGCCAGACGCAGAAACACACGCTGTTCGTGGGGCATGCGGACCACGGTCAGCCAGCGCAGATGGGCAATCATGGACGGCCATTCACCGTCACAAAACAGCAGGTAGCCCCATTCCTCTTCGGCCTTGGCTAAAAATTGTTGGAGCACGGGCTGAGCCGGTGTCTCGACTTTCAGCACACGCGGTGACAGCTCTTCAAGACCCGGCATCGTCGAAGCGGTGTACAGCGGCTCAAACACCCAGGGATTGTTCCACTGCGCCAGGTGTTGGGAGCGTTTGATCAGGCTGACCGCGTCCAGTAATAAACCGCAGCGTCCTTGCCATTCAAGGTCGGCAGGTAGACCTGCCGACAACGAAAGATCACGCGTAACCATTGAATGCCTCCTGCGAACGACACCAGCCCGCCGAGGCGGGCTGATGAAGTTTATGGGTACTTGGGTTTAACCTCAGACCGGGGTGCGCCAGTCATCAGAGCCAGAAGTACCGCTGATTTCGTGAGTCCAGGTGATTTTGCGGTAAGTGAATTGCACGTCTTCCAGGTGGGTGAAATGGCTGTTGGCCGGGTCCTGGCAGTTGTGCATGTAGTCTTTGATGTCGACGATGATCGCGTCTTCAATTTTGGTGGTGTAGTAATGCTCTTGGGTCCCGGAAGCCGATGTCCGAAACCATTGAATAACGATTTCGGTCATGCGCTCGCCGGAGGTCAATGCTTGCAGCAGCAACGGCGAAGACTTGTCAAAAACCTTGGTGATGCACAGTGGCTTGTGAACACGCTGACCGGTGGCCTGACCCGATTGCGGGTCACGCGGGATGATCACCTCGTGGCTGAAACCCTGAACCATGACCTGGTCTTCGTGCCCTTCCTGATAGGTGTTACCCACTGAATCGGCCGTGAACGCGCCGGATGTGATCAGGCCCTGTTTTGCACCGGTGATGGACATATACGCTGGCGTAGCCATGAAGCTCTCCTTGCACAAAAAATGTGATAACCCGGCAAACAAAAACGTTGCGCGGCCATAGGAGAGTTCAATAGTTGTGCCAGTTAACGTTCAGCCCTTGTAGATCAACGCCTGTAGACGACCGTGTGTTTATCGACAGGGAATTTAGGCGAAATATCAGGGGAAAGTGCGCAAGGTGTTGCGCACTGCTGCGCAAGAAGTTGCGCAGTTCGCTGGAGCCCTTTGTTGATCAGGCCTACAGCAAAGTGTTCGGTGTAAAAACAGCGTTTAAGTGCGCAATTTTTTGCGCAGTTGTTAAGTGCAGTTTTATGACCGACTACAGCGATGAAAGGAGCATCTTCTCAGGCTCAACAATCAAGATATCGCGAGGCAAGCTCGCTCCTACAGGGGGCGAAATTTTGGATGGCTGCGGGATTTAACACAAAAAAAAGACCCTGCCCGGCATCGGGGAGGGTCTTTTTTAACGCAGGGGATTAGCCCAGGTTTACGCCGTGAGACGCGGCCAACGGGCCCAGGCCGCCAGCAAAACCCTGGCCGATGGCTTTGAACTTCCACTCGCCATTATTGATGTACAGCTCGCCAAAGATCATGGCGGTTTCGGTTGAGGCGTCTTCGCTCAGGTCATAGCGCGCCAGCTCTTTGTCATTCGCCTTGTTCACTACGCGAATGTACGCATTGGCGACTTGGCCAAAACTCTGCTTGCGCCCGGCCGCTTCGTGGATGGTGACGGCAAACACCAGTTTTTTGGTGTCTGGGGCAAAGCCGGACAGTTTGACGTGCACTTGCTCATCATCGCCATCACCTGCGCCTGAGCGGTTGTCGCCCTGGTGCACAACGTTGCCGTCCGGTGAGGTCTTGTTGTTGTAGAACACAAAACTGCCGTCGTTCAGCACTTTGCCGCTCTCGCCAACAATAAACACCGAGGCGTCCAGGTCGAACTCCTGGCCGTCGGTTACCCGTGGATCCCAGCCCAGCCCCACCACGACCTCGGTGAGACCCGGTGCTTCTTTACTCAGGGATACATTGCCGCCTTTACTCAGACTTACTGCCATGTGCGTGAATCCTTATTTAAAGAACTGAATGGGAACGGCTTGAAAGACAAAGCCATCCCCCCTCGACTGCATCGTGTGCTGCGCCTCCTGGCCGTTGACAAGGCAAAGCTGTCAGCCGTTTTTAACGTCCGATTTTTCTTCTTTGCCGGGGAAAACAACGCTGGCCGCAATGCCGATGGCCAAGACCACCAACACCACCAGCAAGCTGGTGTTTGGCTCAATGCTGATGCCATGGCCAAACAGGTGATTGGTTGCATTCAACGCTAGCTTGGCAGCGATAAAGAACAACAACGCGATAACCGATTTTTCCAGGTGCACCAGATAACGCTTGAGGGCTTCAAGTACGAAGTACATGGTCCGCAAGCCCAAAATCGCAAACATCATGGCGGAGTAAACGATCAGGGGCTCACGGCTGACGGCGATGACGGCTGGCACGGAGTCAAAAGCGAACAGGATGTCCGAGACTTCAACCACCACCACACACAAAAACAGCGGTGTGGCGAACAAAGCGCCTTTGCTGGCCAGGGTCATGCCCTTGTTCTCGGGCTTGGTGATCTCCTGCTCCAGCACCGTGCGCGACACAAAAAACTGGTGGCCGTGCAGCTTCGGCCACACCGGGAACAGTTTTTTCGCAAACCGGTAGGCGACGTGTTTGGAATAATCTTCGTCTTCGTCGTCTTCATTGCCGCGCAGCATCATGATCGCGGTCCAGGCCACAATCACCGCAAACAGCACTTCCACCCATGGGCCAAAAGCCAGAAGCCCTGTACCGATCGCCACGAAGATCAAGCGGAACACGATGGCGCCGATGATGCCCCAGTACAGAACACGGTGACGCAGCACATCGGGGATCTTGAACCAGGCAAAGATCGCCATGAACACAAACAGGTTGTCGACGCTGAGGACTTTTTCCAGGGCGTAACCGGTGACAAACAGGCTGGCCACGCTCGGACCATGGGCGTAATACAGGTAGCCCGCAAAGGCGAGTGAGATCAGCACCCAAAAAATCGACCAGCAGGCCGCGTTGGTCAGCGTGACGGGTTTATCGCTTTTGTGGGTAAACAGATCGATTGCCAGGGCAATGACCGCAAGTGCTACAAATACAGCGATGGTCGTTGGCGGAAAGCCAATTGCCGTGTTTTCCATGGTGTCCTCAAAAATCAAAATCGCCAGCTTCGGCGGTCGTTATATCGCGGTCATTTTGACCCGGCAGCCCAGCGCATGCCCCAGCCAAAGGCCGTGTCCATGTCTGAATGGCCATTGTAGAACTCAACCTTGCGATTGACCTTGACGCTGCCGCCAATGTTTTCAAGCAAGACGACAGCGCACATGCCCTTGGAGCCGCCCTCTTCGCTCAAGCGCACTTCGACGGGCGGTTCGCCCGGCATGTACAAGGTGATGACGCCGTCAGTGGCCTGCCAGTTCGGCGCGCCTTTGTAGATGAACGCGTAGACCAGCACCCGGCGTACTGCGTGCCACTGTTTGCCATTAATGCGCAGCCACTCGCCATCGCTGGCGGCCCCGGTACGGTCATCGCCCATCAGTTGAATAAACGGCTCATCGGCAAATTCACCAAACGCATTACCCAGGGCCTGGACGGCGCCTTTGCGGCCGTTTTGCAGCTCATACAGGCAACCCACATCCAGATCGATGCCGCCTGATTTGCCGAGCAGCGCCGCAAAAAAACCACCGCCTCCGCTGTTTTGCGGGGCCCGGTTCCAGTTGAGGTTTATTTTGATCTCGCCGAAATCCCCGTCATTTTTAACGAGGCTGATGGAGGGGCGCTGCTTGTCGAGGGTGACCTTTGACAGATTGACTCGGGTTACAGGAGCCGGCACCACAGGCGCTGGGGATGGCGTGACCGGGGCGTCAATTTCCATACCAAAGTGTTCAGCCAAGGGGGCCAGGCCGCCAGCAAAGCCCTGAGCGACACAGCGGAATTTCCACGCACCCTGGCGACGATAGAACTCACCCAAAATCAATGCGGTTTCCGACATGCCCTGCGTCGGAATCGGGGCCTCTATGCCGCCGCTCACCGCCACGGTCAGATGGGGAAATGCCGAGAATTTAGCCTTGTTTTCATAAACGGTGGCGGTCAATGCGACTTTGTCGACTGCGGGATCAATTGCCTGCAAGTCGAGGCTGAACACTGCCCGACCGGGGCCGGACTCAAGCAGTTTGACCGCGCCATTGTTGACCGTTTTCTGGCCGAAGAAGCACATGTCGTTGTCGCCACGCACCTTGCCCGACGCAGTGAGCAGGAATGCCGAAACGTCCAGCTCCGCGCACGGCACAGGGCTGTAGCTGACGGTCACGTTCAAAGTTTGCGTATTAACGCCTGTGTTGGCGCCCGGCGCCAGAAGGGTCATAAACACACCATCAGGGGTGCGTTGCAGGTCAGGTTCGACCCAATAGATACTTTTTTTAGCCCCGCCCCGGCTTCCATTTCCAGGGATACCGCTTGGTTCGTTGACAACGAAATAGCCATGTAGCGTTTCCTTTCCTTGTCTGAACTCAGGGACGGGGGCCGACAGTCACTGCTGAATCTTGATCTGTTCTGCTCAGAGTTCCTCTCGCAGACACACATCCAATGGCCGCTTGCGACGCCACAGCGCATGAAACTCGCGCCAATGTGGCTCTTGGGCTGCCCCCAGCAGTTGCTCGTCGCCCCGGGTGTCTCCCCAGGCACGTAATGTGTATTGATCCAAAGGCCCGTACCGGGCCTCCAGCCGAATGACTTTTTGCTCGCATCGGCAGTTGGTGCCGTCGATCTCTCCGGTCAGCACGCCATCAACCGACTGCAGCCGGGTGCCAATGAGGGCGATACCGAGCTTTTTGGCAAAGGGCCTGAGCACCAACTCAGGCGAGGCCGAACAGATGGTCACAATGGCCTTCTGTTCAAGCTCGGAGGCGACCGATACTAAGCCCAAAGGTCGCATCAGTTGCTGCCAGGAAGCGTCACAAAATGCTTCGGCACGCTCGGCCACCCATGCTTCCTTGGCTCCCGTGAGATAGACCGTAATGAGTTTTTCTTTCAAATCATTTCGGCTGATCCGGCCCAGCAAATAAGCAGTGGTCGCAGGGATCATTCGCAAGAGCCGCATCGCGAACAAGCGGTTGCCAAACGCGAAGCGCAAAAAGGGCACAAAGCTGTCGTGATAGGTCAACGTGCCATCAAAATCGAAAGCCGACAGGACCTGCTTGCCCTTCTCAGGCGTATTTAAAACTTCATTCAACCGACTAATTCAGCCCATCGCAGGCTGCCTCCAAAAAGGGTCTATCGAGCGGGTCATTTCGGGGCGAATCCCTTGCCAATGCGCTCGTTCAATAATCATTTGCGCCCATTTGCCATGGGTCGCGGGTTCACACATCGCATCGTTGAACTTAAACACCGCAGGCGCCGTATCACTTTGTATCTGGCGTGCGCTGTTGAAATCTTCAAGGCTGACTTGCAGCGCCCTGTGGATAACTGCAATTTGCCCCGGATGGATCGCGGTTTTACCGACAAGTCCGTGGGCGATATCCAGCGCCAATTCCTGCTCCAGCAGCTGCGGCGCGTTGAGCTGTTCAAACACCGGCGCCGTCAGCGCAAACCCCGCAGAGCCCATGATCCCGCATAACATCGGGATAACGTAACCCATCGGTGTGCTGTAAAGCGTCATCATCGGTGATCGACGCAGCCCCAGAGAGCCCATCAGATCATTACCGCCTATGCGCAGGGCAATGATACGCCCCGGCAAGTGTTCGAGCAGGGCGCTGCGCAATTCAACCATGGCGCCAGGGTCAAAGACCTCAGGTGTTTCAAGGGTTGGCATCAACATCAAGTCGTCGCAGGCCACGGCCTGTTGCCACTCGCACAGGTTACTCAGACACAGTTTAGGCACAACAAATCCATCGACGTGGCGCATTAACGGCCATTCATTGAGCAGCGACGCCATGCGGCTGTCACGCGGCCGGATAAACAGAATCGGCCCGCCGAACGGTCGACCGCCCCGTGCCTCGATAGCCTCCAGCAGGTGTTTAAGATTGTTCAGTGCCTGTTGCACATCGGTGGCGGCCACGGCGTCTTCGAGGCACAGAACCAGCGAACGCAACCCCTGGATTTTTTCACCAGACACCACGTCCAGGATGTCAGACCGGGTGGCCGGCATGTACAGCGTGGCCCCCAAGGCATAGGGCGAATGCTTGATCATCAGCGCACGCTCCTGATGACGGTGAGGGCGCGATACGGCCCCAGCTCGTCACCGACTTCGCGGACCTCGATGTTGGCCTGACGGCTCAGGTGCATCAGCAGCTGCACGTCCTGATCGTCACGCCGGCGCACCAGCACTTGTTCGGGCACGCGGCGCATGACGGCACGGGTCGCCTCGGCAATGCCGGGCTTGATCCGGTTGCTGTTAAGTACCGAAAAGCGCTTCGAGATACCGTCCAGCACACTTTGCGCGCGGCGTTGCAACGCCCAGCTCTGTGCCAACGTCCAGGGTTGAGCGCTGGCGGGCCTGGTTAACCGGGCACGTTCGGTTTCGATGCTGTGGATAAAACTCATGGTCACGTCATGCCCAGCCAAATGGGGGTACATCACGCACCCGTGTAAGCCGGGTTCTGGCGACCAGATTGAGCGTGATACCAGACCGGACACGGTGGCCCCCAGAATCCCCGAGGGGATCAGCCAGTCTTCGGCAGACGCCGCCAGCCAGGCACGCCCACACGGGTCAGCCAACACCACCAGACGCGGCCGGGGCGCAAAGCGAGAGTCGGCGGCCAGGCTCTCACGCAGTTGCTCGCTGATCGCTCCTTTGCCCGTCCAGCCATCAACGAAGACGATGTTTTCGGCACCGTGGGCCTTGATGACCGCTTCGAGGGCCACGTTGTCGATGCCACGGTCGCGGACAATGCTGACCCCGTAATGCCGGGTATCACGACCGGCCTCAAGCAATGCCCGGCGCAGCAATACGCCCAGCGGCACCCCGGCGCGCACAAATGACACCAGCGCAAGGGTGCTGCCGGTGCAACGTTCGTTCAAGGCGTTGGCCAAGGCCTGCACATCCGTGGCCATGCGCGCCGCATTGTGCGCCAGCGCCCGTCGATAGAGGTTTTGATGAGGCTGGGAGGGCGCATGCTCCTGGCTGATCATTTCGGAGTAGTGGCGCTGCCGGGTCTGGATCAGGTGCTCTTTTTCCTGCACATCGGTGGCTTTAATGTCCATCGCACGCAGTAAAAAGTGCACATCATCACGGCCGTAACTGCCGCTGCCGACGGTATTCAAGCCCGCATAAACATTACGCATGGTCCACGCTCGCACACACATGGCTGGCCAGCTGACCGCGTTTTGGGGTGCCCCACCAGTCGCACTCGGCCATAAAACCCAGGTCTGACACGCTGTCGCCAAAGCCGAGCAATGGCCGCTTGCCGTTGAGTGCATGATCGCGGCGAATCCACTCGCGCACCGCTTCACGCTTTTGCAGCGCCTGCGGCAGGAAGGCCAGATTATTCCCGTTACCCTGCACGTTGAGGCCGTTGAGTAACCCCCGCGCCTTGACCTCTGCGCGCACGACCAGTAGCGCCTGATCGGTTTCATGGCTGTGTTTGGTCACCACGTAAGTGGCCAGGCCTTGCTCCTCCACCACCCAACTGCGTAGCGAGAAGCCCAACTCTGCGCCAATCCCCCGGGTTTGCTCGCTCAGGCGGTGCAAACGCGCCTGCTCCGGCGCCAACTCGTGGCACATGCGCGCATGCCAGTCGCCATCGGGCACACCTTCTGCGCTAAGGATGACGCCACCGTGGGCACAGATGGCCCCGTGCGCGAATGGAAGCTGCACCCGCTGATACGCCTCAACGCTGCGCGCAGTCACGGGAACCACGTCGGTGGTGGCCAGCAACCACTCGACAAAGCCCTGCTGCGTCGCATTCATAAAGCCATTGGGCTGGCCAAAAGCATCAAGCGTGGCGGTGCAGCGCGGCCCTTCGGCCATTTTGCGGGCGGTTTGAAACAACGTGTCGTCGAGGTCAACGAATACCAGCGGGCGATTAATGGCCATAAACAATGACCTGCGCATTCAATGCCCGCAGCAACGCCGGATCCAGCGCAGCCGCCGGGGTTTCGCTGCAAATCAGCACACGGTCAAACTGTCCGGGGGCAACGTTGTACAAGAAGTTGGGAATGCCCAGGCCATAGTTGTCGGGAAATGACAGCGCATGGTCGATGGCGTGCCCCAAGGCGATGGGTGAACGGCTGGTGGCGCTGAAATGCACATCAGCGCCCGCACGCTCCAGCCGCTCAGCGAGCAAAAAAGGCGGCCAGACAAACTCACTGGTGCCAATCACAATGACCCGCTCGCCGGGGGCGACGTGCAGATCAGGGGCCAGCGTGTCGCGGTGTTCGCACACGCCCATGCGCCCCCAGTCTCGATCAGGCTCAAGTGGCCAATGACCTTGGCCCACTGTGCCAACGCTGGGCATTTCTGGCAGCTCGGCGTGAGCATCTTCGGCAAACGTGTAGCGCCCGGTGAGCAGTGAAACGCTGCTGGCGTGACTGCCCTTGACCTTGCGCAACGCACCCTGGGACCAGTCGGTGAGGGTTGCGCTAACGATGCGTTCAATCGACTCAAGCCCGGCGTCAGCCAGGGCGTTACACACATTGATAAAGGTGGTGCCGGTAGACGCCTCGTCATCCACCAGTACCAGTGATCGGGCCGTCAGCATCAGGGCACGGGCCTGCGCATTCTGCGGCAGGTGCAGTAAATGCGAAGTGGCGTGGCTGTGTTCTTCTTCAAAACGGGCAAATACCGCGCTGCCGGTTGGATGCCGGGTGCTGCACAGATAAACACTGTCGTTGCGCGTGCGGGCCAAGGCGCGGTGCACGCCAGCGCCGAGGCCGACAGCCGTTTCGGCCATGCCGATGACCAGCACCGGGCCGGGCAAGTCAGCAGGGATTTGCGCAGCCAGCGCTTCGAAACACTCGGCCATCAACGACGGCCGGGCTGGGATGTGCCGCCCCAACACACACGAGACAAACAAAAAGGCGCGCTTGGGGTTACGCCGTTCAGCGAAACGGAACAGGGCCTGTGGCTCAAAAGTCGATGCATTGACCTCAACCTCCAGGCGACCGCGCTTAAGGTTTGCGGACAAAGCCTTGGTGCCGATCATGGGTTTAGCGCTGCTCATCAGAGTCTATTACCTGGGAATACGTCGAAAGAGCGCGGACGATTCGCCAGTGACCCGGCTAAAACAAGCAGAAAATCGTTACCTAACATGCCGGCATATGCGCCGAAATCTCGCTAAAACTGCGCGTTTTCACCTTCACAGCGAACCGCATCCTCTCGTCGCGGCAATATGACGAAATATTAATTTTATGAACTAACTAGTTCATACTGTGCGACATCGTGTCGCCCCCTGCTTTGCGACACCGCTTTTGAAGGAGCACTTTTAGATGTTTTTTTCTTCCCGCGCCTTGCTGACTTCCGGCCTGTGCAGCGGCTTGTCACTCTTGGCCCTCGCCCCCGTTTGTGCGCTTGCAGACACTTCTGACGACCTGATGAATCGCTCAACGCTGACCGGCGATTGGGGCGGCGAACGCCAAAAGCTGATCGACAAAGGCATTAAGCTGACCGGCGACTACAACTCCGAAACGTTTTCCAACCTGCATGGCGGGATCAAGCACGGCACGCGCTATTCGCAGCAAGTGCGCATCGGCGCCCAGTTCGACCTGAGCAAGCTGCTCGACACCCCGGACGCAGGTCTGGTGCAGATCACCGTCAACGACCGCCGCGGCCATAGCGCCTCGGAAGACTTGGTGGGCAACCGCTTGCCGGTGCAAGAAAACTATGGCGGCCAGTACACGCGGCTGTCTGAGTTCAGCTATCAGCGCACGCTGTTCAGCCCGGCGCTGACCACCAAGCTCGGCTTTCTGGCAATGGGCAACGACTTTGGCGGGATGCCGCTGCTGACCAGTTTTGTTAACGCCGGTTTCTGCGCCCACCCGTTGACCATGTCTAACGGCAGCGGCTGGAGCAACTACCCGACACCTCATTGGGGCGCTGAATTGCGCTACACCGTGAGCCCGGCGCTGACCTTGCAAACCGCTGTGTTCCAGGTCAACCCGGAGTTCAACAGTCGCTCCTCCGAAGCGTTCACCATGACCACCCGCGGCACCACCGGCGCCATCCTGCCCTTGGAAGCGATCTACAACCACAACGCCTGGCTGAGCGGCCAATACAAAGCGGGCTGGTACTACGACACCTCCAACACCACGAAAATTGGCAGCACGCAAAAAGCCAACAATCGCACCGGCGCTTACGTACTGGTCGACCAGGCGATCTGGCGTGATGAGCAAGACCCCGAAAGCGTCTTGCGCGCCTTTGGCCAGGCCGCCACCAGCAATGCCGCGACCTCGGCCATGCGCCGTTGGTACGCAGTGGGCCTGGTAAAACAAAAGCCGTTTGCCAGCCGCCCGCAAGACAGCATCGCCTTCGCTTACGGGCGCGCCGTGTTCAACTCACGCTCGCGTGACGTGCAAGAAGCTGCGGCTGCCAACCCTGAGCAAGCCAACATGATTGCCAACCTCGACAGCGGCGAGCAGTTGCTGGAACTCAACTACGGCGCGCAAGTGACGCCGTGGTTGCTGCTGCGTCCGGATGTGCAATACATCATCGAACCGGGGGCGTTCTACGGCAAAAGCCGGGGCAATGCACTGGTCGCAGGCCTGCAGGTCAAGGCAACGTTCTGAGTGTGATCCTGACCCGGTCATCGCCGGGTCAGGAATAAACATGAAGCCTGCAAACACTGCGGTACCTTCACGGGGCTAAAAGTCCTGAATCGGCCATTTTTCACATTTTGTTAAACTTTCCCCTCCTATACTCCAGCGCATTATTCACTGAAATATTGCCTGGTAACCCAATGCGTCTGACTCGTCCCGCTCTGCTGTTACTGCTGCTCGGTTGTGTGTTGATGTTTTTTGCCTTGGGTAACCACCATCTGCAAGGTTCCACCGAATCCCGGGTCGCCGGGATTGCCATGCAAATGCACTTGAGTCAGGACTGGGTCACCCCGTCCCTGCTGAATGAACCCTTCCTTGAAAAGCCCCCCCTGAGCCTGTGGCTCGATGCGACGGCGATCCAGCTGTCTGGCGGCCAACTGTTTGCCGTGCGCCTGGCATCCGCCATCGCCGGGTTGTGCAGCATCATGCTGCTGTTCACCATGCTGCGCCGTTTTGGTCGGCCGACAGCCATGGCCTGGACGGCTGCCGCGATGCTGGCCACCATGGGCAGCTTTTGGGCGAATGCGCGCCAGGTCGGTGAAGATTCGCTGCTGACCTTGGGCGTCAGCATGGCGCTGCTGGCGTTTTACCAGGCCAGCCGCCAGCCGCGCTTTGCGGCCGGTAGCTGGTTACTGTTTGCCGCCGGGATTGCCATTGCCACCTTGAGCAAAGGCGTGTTCGGCCTGGCCTTGCCGGGGGTGGTGATTTTTACCTATCTGCTGTGTGACAGCCTGATCAACAAACGCTTTGCCGTGAATGACTGGCTGCGTCCGGCCCTGATGACCCTGGTGGGTTTGATCCCGCTGCTGATCTGGCTGTGTGTGCTGTATCAACGTGGCGGGCTGCAAGCGGTCAGCGAAGTGGTATTGACCAACAGCATTGGCCGTTTCAGCGGCTCCTTTGTCGAAGCCGGGCACTACGAGCCCTTCTACTATTACCTGCGCAAACTACCCGAAAGCTTCCTGCCGTGGAACCTGCTGACGTTCCTGGGGCTGTGGCATTTTCGCAAGCAACTGCGCAGCAACCCTTACCTGCTGTTTTTCTGCGTGTGGCTGCTGGCGCAATACCTGATGCTCAACATCGCCTCAAGCAAGCGTGCGGTGTACTTGATGTCGCTGACCCCAGCGGCCGCCGTGATCGCTGCCGAGTACGCCGGGGTGGTACTGCAATGGCTGCGCAAGAAAAGCCAGGACTCGGCCATCGCCAAGTTTTTGAGTGACTATCATCGCTCGCTGGCCATCGCGCTGCTGGCCGGGGTTGTCACCACCTACCTGATCGCTGCGGCGGTGTGGGCGCCGCGCGCCGATCGCAGCGAATCCTTCCAGCCCGTGGCCGCGCAGGTCATCAGTCTGCAAGCCAGCGGCAAACACATCGCCCTGCTACAACCGGACGAGCGTCTGGGGACCGTGGTGTTTTATAGCCAGCAACTGCCGCACACGTTGAACTCAGCCGCCGAGTTGCAGGCGTTTTTGGCTGAGTCGCCCGACAATATCGCGGTTATCGACAAAACCGAGGTGCCGGGTGTGGCGCTGAAGGTGCTGGACACGGTCAGTGTTGGTCGTCATCACTTTTACTTCGTGACGCTGGCACCCGCTTCAGAAGATTGATCCGCGGCAATAGAACGACACTTGGCGTGGCCGATTACGGCACATTGGCTACGCTCCCTGTGCTGGACGTTACCCAGTCAAGGAGCTAGCCATGACCATCAGCATTACCAGCCAGAGCCTGAGCGACTATAACGCTCAGTTGGCCTACAAGACGGCGACGGCGTACCTGCGCCAATCCGGCCTCGCCCGTTATCTGATTGACCAGCTTGAGCACCAACATTTAAAGCTGAATATCGAGGTCAGCATCGACCCGACATTGGCCGACAAAGACGTCTCAAACAACGGCGCGCTGGTCTGGAACCTGCGCAGCAGCGTGTGGCCAAACCCGCAGGTGACAGAGGTCACCGCCCTGCTCAACCGCAGTCCGGTGCAACAGAAGGCGTACCTCACCAGCCAGTGGGTGCTGATGCACTTGCTTGCCCTCGCGTGCCAGCAGCTGAACGACCAGCTCAACTTTCGCGATGCGGATGCCACGTGGCCGTGGCTGGATGAGAAAGAACTCAGCGCTGACGACATCGAAAAAGCCGTGGCCCAGGAACTCAGGGACGTGCCGCTGCCTGTCGAAGATAATTGGAATCGTGTGTTGGCTTAACGGTATCCAATTGTAGGAGCGAGCTTGCCTCGCGAGCTTTTAAAAGATCAAAAGATCGCGAGGCAAGCTCGCTCCTACACGTTGAGGTGTTAAAACCGTGAGGCTTCGAGGCTATGGCCAGCTGGCAGGGTGCCTGCCGGCACGATGGCGCTCCAGTCTTGGGTTTCGACATAACCGAGCATTTGTGGCTGCGCGCTGGCGCCCTCTACGTTGATAAACAACGAGGCGCCATAACTGAAGGTAGTCTCTGTGGGCACATGCATCTGGCTCTCAAGCTCGTCCATGCATTCGCTATGGGTGACCAGCACCAGGTTGCGGCCCGGGACTTTGTGCTTGAGCACGTCGCTGAGCATTTTGCCTCGGCAGTTGAACACCCAGTCTTGAGCCTCAACCGGGCGAACGAACATCGCGTCTGCCGTCTGCCGTGAGCGTGTCAGCAAGCTGCTGTAGATATCGGCATGGGCCAGCCCCATTTGACGGAACTCATAGCCCAGCGACTGGGCAACGGATTCGCCGTGCACGGTGATGCCGTCTTCAGGCCCCAGGCACAGTGTGGAAGTGCGGTCGCAACGTTCGCCATGACGAACCAACGCAACGACATCGCCTTTAGCCCAGCTTAGATTCAGGGCTTGTACACGACTGGCATTGCCGGGCAACGCCAGGTTGGGCGCGGAGGCAGGCGCCAGCAATTGAAGGGTAATAAATACCGTCAAAGCCGTTGCGACGACTATCACCAGTGTATTTCGATAACGCGCGAACGCTTTGCGCAGTAATGCGCGCTTAGCACCCGCTAAACGAAGACTCAAAATCACGTAGAACGCCCCTATGGCAGTCAGTGAACGACAGTCGCTGCCACCCTATAACGCGAATATGACAATGGATGGGTGAACAATCACGCTGGTAAGAAAACAGTCTTGCATAGCAAGGCTTTTCCCAAACTGAACGCAGTCTATAAATCCGGGTGTAGGAGGCAGGTGAAGCAAATGTGAAAAAAGTCTTTAAACACACCTTTGATTGCCGTTTTGGAGGACCTTTTTAACCACTGATCACTGCGCATCAAAAAACGTTTCAGCTCTGCTCAACGCCGCCGATACAGCTCAACACACGTATTTTGCTGGGCCAAAAAAACAAAACCCTCCAGCGAGAACAGATCCTGCGCGCACCGTTCCTGGAGATTGAAATGAACAGTTGGCTGAGCAACATAAGCGTCAACATGAAACTGGCCTTGGGCTTCGGCCTGGTATTGGCCCTCACCTGCCTGATGGCAATCAGCAATTGGTTCAGCCTGGGGACATTGATTGACCGCAGTAACTGGATGACCGATATCACGCAACTCAACAGCGCGCTGACCAACCTGCGGGTCGCACGGTTGCAGTACATGCTGACCAATGGCGACGAGACCGCCGCACAGAACGTGCAAAACAACCTGGAGGCCTTTGAGGCGCAGCAAAAACAACTGCTGGGCACGTTCAAGAGCCCCGAAAACCTCAAGTTGCTGAACGAGCAACACGACCTCATCACCCGCTACCAAAGCGCACTGGTGGGCATGCGCAAGGCTTACGTTGAGTCTGCGGTGTCGCGTGAGCGCATGGACCGCAGCGCCAAAGCGACGCTGGCCAATATCGCCACTTTGGATGCCCGCACCTTGCAACGCCCGGCGGGCGAAGAAGGCCGTTTTGAGCAGTACCAGGCGGTCACCAAGGTGCGCGAACAGTTCCTGATGGCCCGTGATCTGGGCCGGGCTTACATTGCCTCGCCAACACCTGCGACCGAACAGGCTGCACGCAGCCAACTGGCCGCTGCGACGGCCAGCCTTGCGGGGTTGAACGCTTTTTTCAGCGCCAGCGCCGCTGACACCTTGCGTGCGTTAAGTGATGCCATGGCTGAGTACACCCAGGCGTTGCAAGTATTCACCGACACTGACAACAGCATTATCGACCGCCGCAAAGACATGACGGACTACGGCAACGGCATCGTTAGCCGCAGCACCGAGCTGTACAACATTCAGCTGGAACGCCGTGACACCGACAGCGCCAGTGCCAACCGCCTGCAATTGATCACCACCTTGCTGGTCTTGCTGCTGGGCGTGGTGGCGGCGGTCGTGATCACCCGCCAGATCACCCGCCCGCTGCGTGAAACCCTGGAAGTCGTTGAGCGCATTGCCAGCGGTGATCTGAGCCACAACCTGCAGGTTACTCGCCGCGATGACTTGGGCATCCTGCAACAAGGCATTGCGCGCATGGGCACGACCCTGCGTGATTTGATCAGCGGGATCCGCGACGGCGTCACGCAAATCGCCAGCGCAGCTGAAGAGTTGTCTGCGGTCACCGAGCAGACCAGCGCCGGGGTCAACAGTCAGAAGGTCGAAACTGATCAAGTGGCCACCGCCATGCATGAAATGACCGCGACCGTGCAAGAAGTCGCACGCAATGCCGAGCAAGCATCCCACGCCGCAGCGGCCGCCGACGATGAAGCCCGCGCCGGTGACAACGTGGTCAATCAGGCCATTGACCAGATCGAGCGTCTGGCCGTGGAAGTCGGTCGTTCGACCCAGGCCATGGCTGTGCTGCAAGAAGAAAGCGACAAGATCGGCAGCGTCATGGACGTGATCAAAGCCGTGGCCGACCAGACCAATCTGTTGGCGCTTAACGCGGCGATTGAGGCCGCACGTGCCGGTGATGCCGGGCGTGGGTTTGCGGTGGTGGCCGATGAAGTGCGGGCCTTGGCGCAGCGCACGCAAAACTCCACCGAAGAAATACAAACCCTGGTCGCGGCGCTGCAAAGTGGCACTCAACAAGTAGCCGTGGTCATGAACAACAGCCGCACCCTGACCGACAGCAGCGTGAACCTGACCCGCCAGGCCGGCACTTCGTTGCAGGGCATTACCCGCACTGTGTCGAATATTCAGTCGATGAACCAGCAAATTGCCGCAGCGGCCGAGCAGCAAAGTGCCGTGGCAGAAGAGATCAGCCGCAGCATCCTCAACGTGCGTGACGTGTCAGAACAAACCGCGGCGGCCAGTGATGAAACCGCCAAGTCCAGCGTTGAACTGGCGCGGCTGGGGACACAACTGCAAGCAATGGTCAGCCACTTTAAGGTGTAACCGACCTTTAGAAACCCTCTCCCACGGGAGAGGGTGTTAAACGTGAGGGACGCGGGCGCGCTTGAGCAGTTTTTTGCAGCGCTCCGACACATGTACAACGCGCAAATGCTTGCCCGCTTTGCGGTAGCGCTCGCGCAACGTGTCCAGCGCGGCAATCGCCGAGTAATCAACAAAGCTCAACTGACTGCAATCCAGGGTCACGCTGGCGGGATCTTCGGCCGGGTCAAACAGCTTGAGAAACGCCGTGGTCGAGGCGAAAAACAAGGTGCCATGAACCCGGTACAGTTTGCTCGCGTCGCTTTGCACCGACGTCTCGGCATACAGCTGCCGCGACTGTTGCCAGGCAAAGTTGAGCGCCGCGATGATAACCCCGCACATCACCGCAACCGCCAGGTCGGTAAAGACGGTGATGACCGTGACCGCAATAATCACCAGCACATCGTTCAACGGGACTTTGTTCAGCACTCGCAAAGAAGCCCAGGCGAAGGTCTGTTGCGAGACCACGAACATCACTCCGACCAGCGCTGCCAGCGGAATTCGCTCAATAAACGGCGACAAAAACAGCACGAACAGTAAGATCATCACTCCGGCCGTCACCCCCGACAGCCGCCCTCGCCCGCCCGAGCTGAGGTTGACCACGGTTTGCCCGATCATCGCGCAGCCGCCCATGCCACCGAACGCCCCCGACACCATGTTCGCCGCCCCGAGCGCCACGCACTCGCGATCCGGGTAACCCCGGGACTCGGTGATTTCGTCGGTCAGGTTCAAGGTCAGCAGGGTTTCCAGCAGCCCGACCACGGCCATCACGATTGCGTACGGCGCAATGATGCGCAGGGTGTCGAGGTTCCACGGGATGTCTGGCAGGGCAAACGTCGGCAAGCTACCGGCAATGTGCGCCATGTCGCCGAGGGTGCGAGTCGGCAGGCCCAGAAAGTACACCGCCAGCCCCACGCTCAAGATCGCAACCAGCGCAGGCGGCGCGGCGCGGGTCAGACGCGGCAACAAATAGACAATGGCCATGGTCAGCGCCACCAGGCCGATCATCACGTACAGCGGCATGCCGCTGAGCCAGGTGTCGCCGTCCTTGAAGTGATCCAGTTGCGCCATGGCAATGACAATCGCCAGCCCGTTCACAAACCCGAGCATCACCGGGTGCGGCACCATGCGCACCAGCTTGCCGAGCTTGAGCAACCCGAACGCCAGCATGATCAGCCCGCTCAGCAGCACGGTCGCCAACAGGTACTGCACACCGTGTTGCACCACCAGCGCCACGATCACCACCGCCATCGAGCCCGCAGCCCCGGACACCATGCCCGGTCGACCACCGAACAGCGCGGTAATGGTGCAAATAATGAACGCGCCATACAGGCCCATCAGCGGGTTGAGATGAGCCACCAGGGCAAAGGCAATGCACTCGGGCAGCAAGGCAAATGACGTCGTGAGCCCGGCCAGGACATCAGCGCGCAGACGTGAGAATTTCATGGGTTACCTAAAAGACGGGAGATGCGAAGGGAGAAAACGAGAAATGGATGGTAACAAATTGTGCAGAGAGTGAGAAAACTGTAGGAGCGAGCTTGCCTCGCGATCTTTTAAAAAGATCAAAAGATCGCGAGACAAGCTCGCTCCTACAGAGTTAAGAGGTTACTTCACGACTTGCCCTACGCCACGGCCGCGTGGGTCGGAGGCCGTTTCCAGGGCGGTGCCGTTAACACGGATGGCCTGGATGTCGCCCATGTTCCAGCCCTGATCTTCCAGGGTGTAGCCCATGGCTTTGAGCTCATCCGCGACTTTGCCGGTCAGCGGCGCGTAAGCGTCGTAGTAGATCGTGTCTTTAGGCAGCAACTGGTGATGCACACGCTGCGCCGCCACGGCTTTTTCCAGCGGCAGGTCGTAGTCGTAGATGTTGTTCAGCACCTGGAAGATCGAGGTAAAGATCCGCGAACCGCCCGGCGTGCCGAGTACCAATGTGACCTTGCCATCGCGTGTGACCAGGCTTGGGCTCATCGACGACAGCATGCGTTTGCCCGGCTCGATGGCGTTGGCATTGCCGCCCACCACACCAAAGGCGTTGGCCACGCCCGGCTTGGAGCTGAAGTCGTCCATTTCATCGTTGAGCAAGAAGCCCGCGCCTTTAACCACAACGCCGCTGCCGTAATCCCAGTTCAGGGTGTAGGTGTTGCTCACGGCGTTGCCGTCTTTATCGACGATGGAGAAGTGCGTGGTCTGATGCGGTTCCAAACCCGGTTTGACCTTGGCGGTTTCGGAAATCGCTTTCGGGTTCACTTCTTTCGCACGCTTGGCGATGTACGCCGGGTCAGTCAGCTCGGCCACCGGCATTTTGCCGAAGTCCGGGTCGCCCAGGTAATCGGCACGGTCAGCAAACACGCGCTTTTCGATTTCCGCCAGCAGGTGAATGTACGGGGCCGAGTTCAGCTCCACACCTTTAAAGTCTGCCGCGCGGTCTTCTTTAATGCCGATCAGTTGCGCCAAGGCGATGCCGCCCGAACTTGGCAACGGCGCGGTGTACAAGGTGTTGCCACGGAAATCGACACGCATCGGCTCACGCCAGCTGACCTTGTAGTCATTGAGGTCTTCTTTGGTGATCAGGCCTTTGTCTTTTTGCATTTGCGCGACCAGCAGGTCGGCGGTTTCACCGTGGTAGAACTCTTTGGCGCCTTTGTCGGCGATGCGCTCCAGGGTCTTGGCCAGCTCTGGCTGCTTGAAGGTTTCGCCCGGCTTCATGGTGCCGAAGTAATCGCCGAAGTTGGTGGTGCCGTTAAACAGCGCCAGCGCATCTTCGCGGTACTGGAATTGCTGGTCGGCCACCTTGAAACCATTTTTTGCGTAACCCACGGCCGGGGTGATCAGCTCGGCCCATGGCAATTTGCCGAAGCGCTGATGCGCCTCCCACAAGCCCATGACCGTGCCCGGCACGCCCGCCGCACGGGAGCCTACCAGGCTGAGGTTTTCGATGACTTCGCCTTTGTCATTGAGGTACATGTCGCGGCTAGCCGCTTTGGGGGCGGTCTCGCGGTAGTCGAGGAAGTAGGGTTTGCCATCAATGAACAAAGTCATGAAACCGCCGCCACCGATGTTGCCGGCTTCGGGGTAAGTCACGGCCAGGGTGAAGGCCGTCGCGACGGCGGCGTCGACCGCGTTGCCGCCTTTTTTGAGGATTTGCGCTGCCACTTCAGCGCCGTATTGATCCGGTGCAGCCACTGCGCCGCCTTCCAGAGTGACGGCATACGCCGAGGAGCTGGCGGCAATGGCCGCCGTCAAGGCCAGGGTTTTGAACCACACAATACGCATTCGCTACTTCCTTTTATTGTTATCAACTGTTGCCGAACCTTGTCTGATTTCGTCAAAAATTTCAAACAGCAAAAGGAAAACTGCGCAGCGCCGCACACCCTGCAAATGTCAGCCCGTCAGTCTTTGAAATACGGCGCTGCATAGCTCGCCAGCTTGGTCTGGATAAAGTCCAGAAAGCATTGAATGCGCAACGCCAACTGCGAGTTGCGGTAGTACACGGCATGAATGGGCTGGCGATAGCCGCTGTTGAATTCGCCTAACAGCACCTGCAAGCGCCCGGCGCTGATGTCTTCGTGGGTCATGAAGTGCGACAGGCAGGCAATGCCCTGCCCTTGCAGCGCCAAGTGGCGAACGGTTTCGCCGCTGGAGGCGCTGATGGCCGGCTGGATGGGCCAGCGATCACCTTGGGCAAACCGCAACGGCCATTGGTTGAGGCCGTCGTTTTGGGTAAAGCCGATCAGGGTGTGGTTGGTCAGCTCGGCCACGCTGTTGGGTACACCGTGCCGGGCGATGTACTCGGGGCTGGCCAGAATGTTGAGCGGGCTGCAGCCCAATGAACGGGCGTGCAAGGTCGAGTCAGCCAGCGTGCCGATGCGGATCGCGATGTCGGTGCTTTGCTCTAGCAGGTCGATGATCAGGTCGTTGCTGTTGAGTTCCAGCTGGATCTCGGGGTACAGCGCCCGGAATTCAGGGAGGTACGGCACGATGGCGTGCAGCATGAACGGCGCCGCTGCGTTGATGCGCAGACGCCCGGACGGTGTGCGCTGGTGCGAGATGAGGCGCTCTTCGAGCTCGTCCATTTGCTCAAGAATCAACTTGGCCTGCTCGAAGAAGAACTTGCCCTCTTCGGTCAGGTCCATGCGCCGCGTGGTGCGGTTGATCAGCGTGGTTTCGAGCTTGGCCTCCAGCCGTGACAGCGTGCGGCTAACGGCCGAAGGCGTTTGCCCGGCTTGCTCGGCAGCGGCGGAGATCGAGCCGCACTCAATCACCGAGACAAATATTTGCAGCTCATCGGATCTGGCTTTCACTCGTGCCCCTCATTGGTAACGACTGAATAGTAGCCGCTGACGAGGTTCGAGGCTGCGATCGGCTGCAAAGCCGTCGTGAAATAAGGTGGCTCCCTCGCAGCCTCGTGCCTCGACAGCGACTACGGCAGCTTTCAGGCAAGTTTCAAGCCGAAGACTTCGGTCAAGTGTTGCTGGTAACGCGCCGCGTCAACGTCCGGTTGCGGGCGTTTCATGACGTCGACACACAGAAAGGTCGACAAGCCGGTCATACCCAAAAATTGGTTGGCTTTATGGAACGGAAAGTACACCGCGTCCACGCCTTTGCCTTCAAAGAAGTCGGCCGGGTCTTCGAACGCTTGCTGCGGTGCATTCCAGGTCAGCGACAACATGTACTGTTTGCCTTGAATCAAGCCACCGCTGCCATAACGCTGCGACGCGTCGGAACGGGTGCGCCCATCACTGGCGTAGAGTTTGCCATGCCCTTGGGTGAAGACTTCGTCGATGTATTTTTTGACGATCCACGGCGCGCCCATCCACCAGCCTGGCATTTGGTAAATAACCACGTCGGCCCACAGGTATTTTTCGACTTCTTCGGCCACGTCGTAGCCTTCGTCGATGTGGGTGACTTTGACTTCAAAACCCTGACGATCAAAAAAGGCCAGTGCGGTGTCGTGCATGGTCAGGTTGTAGCGGCCATCGGAATGGGCGAATTTTTTAGCGCCATTGAGTAACAGAATTTTTTTCATGAGCAGCCTCTTCAGGAGTTAACCCTCAGCGCTGTTGAGCGGCACGGGGGTCTTAAAGGATTAAAACGTAGGGCCACGATATAGAGCCCAGCCTTTAGGAAAAACCCGCGCTAAAGCAAATTACCTTTGCGTGCAGATCACGAATAGCTATTAGATTGTTGCAAATCAGCTTTAGCCGCTGATCAATAAATGAGCACCCAACACCGCCATGCCGATAAAAAATACGCGTTTGAACAACGCGGCGCTGATGCGTTGACGCAAACATTGCCCCAGCCACATGCCCAGCATCGCGGGCAACAGCGCCAGCACCGAGGCATTCAGTTCGCCACCGCCCAACGCGCCGCGCCAGTAAAGCCCGGCCGCCAGGGCCAGGGTCGAGACGCTGAAGGACAAACCCAAGGCCTGGACCAATTGGTTTTTGTTCAAGCTCAGGGCTTGCAAGTACGGCACGGCAGGAATCACAAAGACGCCGGTGGCCGAGGTGATGATGCCTGTGATCAACCCACAGACCGGTCCCGCCCAGCGCTCGGCAGACGCCGGCACGTGCAGGGCTGGTAGAAGCAGCCCGACCAGGGCGTACAGCAACAAAGCCGCGCCCAGTGCGCGCACGGCCCAACCGCCGCTGTCGACGCTCAGCCATAGCACGCCCAGACCGGTGCCCAGCATGATGCCCACTTGCATGGACCACAAGCGCTTGATCAGCTCGCGCAGTTGCCCGCCGGCCACCAGTTGCCAAGTGTTGGTGACGATGGAAGGGATGATCAGCAACGCCGCAGCCTGCGCCGGAGCGATAGCCAGGCCGAGCATGCCCATGGCGACGGTGGGCAAGCCCAGGCCAATCATGCCTTTGACCGTGCCCGCCAGCAGAAAGGTCATCATCACCAGCAGTGACAAGGCCCAGCCCAAATGTTGGTAGTACGCGATTAATGTATTCATGTGGCCATGCTGGGGGATGGCGCAAGGTTTGAAAATGCGTCATACACTGAGCCAGACTCTTGTTTAGACATAGGCAGAACAATCCCCCCCTGTAGGAGCGAGCTTGCCTCGCGATCTTTTTAAAAGATCAAAAGATCGCGAGGCAAGCTCGCTCCTACAGTTGAATTGAGGCGTACTCGGAATATGCATTTCGACCTGATTGATCTGCGCTTGTATTTGAATGTGGTGCAGGCGGGCAATATTACGGCGGGCGCCAGCCTCAGCCATTTGTCGCTGGCCGCCGCGAGTGCGCGCATTCGTGCCATGGAGGCCGCATTTGGGGTTGAGTGTTTGCAGCGCAGCCGCCGGGGTGTGAGCCCGACACCCGCCGGGCAAGCCCTGGCGCAACATGCCCGGCTGTTGCTGCAACAGGTCGAACGCGTGCATCACGACATGGGCGAGTACGCCCAAGGCTTTAAAGGCCAGGTGCGCCTGTTGTGCAATACCGCCGCCATCACTGAGTACCTGCCGGAGTTGCTGGCCGATTTTGTGCACCAGCACCCGGCCATCAGTGTCGACCTGCAAGAACTCACCAGCCTGCGCATTACCCACGCCTTGCGCCAGAACGCCGCCGACATTGGCGTGGTGTCCAGCGCGGTGGATACCCACGACCTGTACACCCGGCCTTTTCGCGACGACCCGCTGGTGCTGGTGATTCCGCAGGACCACCCGCTGGCTCAAGAATCCGCGCTGAAGTTTGCAGACACCCTGAGCCATAATTATGTCGGGCTGTCGGCCAATAGCGCGCTGGCGGTGTATCTGGAGGAACAAGCGCTGCATGCGGGCACGCGCATGCAGGTACGAATCCGCGCTGAAGGGTTCGACGGTGTGGTGCGCATGGTGGCCAGGGGCGCCGGGCTGGGCATTGTGCCCAAGGCCACGATTGAACGCTGGCAAGCGCCGCCCACGTTCAGCGTTTTGCCCCTGAGCGAGCCGTGGGCGGCGCGCAAATTGTTACTGTGCGCCCGTTCGTTTGAACAATTACCGGCTTACGCCAAGGCCTTGTTTGAGGCGTTATCGACGAATTAAATCTGTAAGAAATCTCCCAGAGACGCCTTCGCCTGTATGCCTGAATTTTTACCAAGAGTAATATCCCCGGCTTGCTGGCACCCAAGGCATCCGGGTGATGGCATCAACACACTGAATACACCAACCAACAGGGCAACCGATGGCTGACGCTAACTCCCCCCCGGTCACACTCAAACGCGGCTTGAAAAACCGCCATATTCAGCTGATTGCCTTGGGCGGCGCGATCGGTACGGGGCTGTTTCTGGGCTCGGCAGGCGTGCTCAAGTCGGCGGGACCGTCGATGATTCTCGGCTATGCAATTGCCGGTTTTATCGCCTTTCTGATCATGCGCCAACTGGGCGAAATGATCGTTGAAGAGCCGGTGGCGGGGTCGTTCAGCCACTTTGCGCACAAGTACTGGGGCGGCTACGCGGGTTTCCTGGCGGGCTGGAACTACTGGGTGCTGTACGTACTGGTGGGCATGGCCGAGCTGACGGCCGTGGGTAAATACATCCAGTTCTGGTGGCCCGAGGTGCCGACGTGGGTCAGCGCCGTGGTGTTCTTTGTGCTGGTTAACCTGATCAACACGCTGAACGTCAAAGTCTTCGGCGAGATGGAGTTCTGGTTCGCAATCATCAAGGTGGTGGCGATTCTCGGCATGATCGTGCTCGGTTGCTACCTGCTGTTCAGCGGCGCCGGTGGCCCGCAAGCGTCGATCAGTAACCTGTGGAGCCACGGCGGATTCTTCCCCAATGGCGGCACCGGGCTGCTGATGGCCATGGCGTTCATCATGTTCTCCTTTGGCGGCCTTGAGTTGGTGGGTATCACCGCCGCCGAAGCCAGCGAGCCGAAAAAAGTCATCCCCAAAGCCATCAACCAGGTGGTGTACCGGATTCTGATTTTCTACGTGGGCGCACTCACCGTGCTGCTGGCGCTGTACCCGTGGGACCAGTTGCTGATCACGCTGGGCGCCGGTGGCGATGCCTACGGCAGCAGCCCGTTTGTGCAGATTTTTGCATTGATCGGCAGCGACACCGCCGCGCAGATCCTTAACTTTGTGGTGCTGACCGCCGCGCTGTCGGTGTACAACAGCGGCGTGTACTGCAACAGTCGCATGCTGTTTGGCCTGGCCGAACAGGGTGATGCGCCGAAAGCACTGATGAAGCTGACCAAAAATGGCGTGCCATTGCGGGCGCTGGGCGTGTCGGCGCTGGTGACGTTGTTGTGTGTGGTGGTCAACTACGTGGCGCCGCACAAAGCGCTGGAGCTGCTGTTTGCACTGGTGGTTGCCTCGCTGATGATCAACTGGGCGCTGATCAGCCTCACCCACATCAAGTTTCGCAAGGCGATGGCCCAGCGCGGCGTGGAGCCTGGCTTCAAAGCGTTCTGGTCGCCGTTCAGCAACATGCTGTGCCTGGCGTTCATGGCGGTGATCGTCTCGGTGATCTGGATGATCCCCGACGTTCGCCCTTCGGTGTATGCGATGCCGGTGTGGTTGCTGATCATTTACGTGTTCTACCGCGTGCGTCTGCGCATGGGCAAGGCGCTGGTTAACCGCCACTAACCCCGACACGCAATTAAAAAGCCCCGGCACTTGCCTTCAAGTGCCGGGGCTTTTGCGTATCTGGGGGTGCGTATTCGGGCCGCTGAGTGTCGGAACCAGGCATCTGCCCACGCGCATGGCCCGTTAGGGTGAGGTTTGTGTCTCACACCCTCAACGGAGTTCTTATGTCTGCGCCGATTACCGTACTTCGCGACACGCATCCTTTGCCCGTACTGGATGCCTGCAAATGGGAAAAGCTCGAAGGCGACCCGCATACCGTCAACCTCAACGCCTACACCAGCGAGGACGGCGACAAAATAATGGGCACGTGGATCTGCACGCCCGGCAAGTGGTACGTGGAGTATGTGAAGTGGGAATACTGCGATTTCCGTGAAGGCTATTGCATCATCACCCCGGAGGGCAAAGAGCCGATCCATCTGCGGGCCGGTGACATTTTTGTGATTGAGCCGGGGATGAAAGGCACGTGGGAAGTGGTTGAAACCGTGCGCAAGTATTTCGTTTTTGCCTGATCGCATCCGGTAAAACCCAGGGAATCCGCCCGACGCGGATTCCCTGGAAAACCCTATTCGGGTTTGCGGTAGCCGTTGATGATGGCCGAGAAGTCTTTACCGCCCTCTCCGCGCAAGCTCATGGCTTGATACAACTGTTGCGCCACGGCACCCAGCACCACCGGCTGATGGGCCTGTCGCGCGGCCTCAGTGGCCAGCCCCAGATCCTTGAGCATCAGTTCGGCGCCAAAACCACCGGTGTAGCCGCGTGATGCCGGGGCCGTCTCAACAATGCCCGGCCACGGGTTGTACACCTCGGAACTCCAGCAGCGCCCGGTGGAGCTGTTGATCACCCCGGCCAGTACTTGGCTGTCGATGCCCAATGCCGCGCCCAACGCCATGGCTTCGCTGACCGCGATCATCGAGATCCCGAGCACCAGGTTGTTGCAGATCTTGGCCACTTGGCCGGTACCCACCTCACCACAATGGACGATGTTGCGGCCCATCTGCGACAGCACCGGGTGCAGCGTGTCGAACAGCGCTTTGTTGGCGCCGACCATAAAGGTCAGGGTGCCCGCTTGCGCGCCGCCGGTGCCGCCGGACACCGGAGCATCCGCCATGTGCACGCCCTGCTTGGCGGCTGCGGCGGCAACGTCGCGCACGGTTTGCGGGTCGATGGTGCTGCAATCCACCGCAGGCACGCCTTCGGTGATACCGGCCAATACGCCGTCTTCACCCAGCCACACGCTGCGTACATGGGCCGCCGCTGGCAGCATGGTAATCACCAACTCAGCGCCCTGCGCGGCTTCACGTGGCGAGGCGCTAATGTGCCCGCCCTGCGCCGCCAGTTCAGCGAGGATGTCTTTGTTGAGGTCAAACAGGTTTAACGAATGCCCAGCCTTGAGCAGGTTGCGGGCCATAGGCGCGCCCATGTTGCCGAGGCCAATAAATGCGATGTTCATGATCGTGCCCTCAACGAAGATTGATGGTGGTGTTGACGCCATCATTCACGCTGTCATCGTCGAACCAGCGGCTGGTGACCGTCTTGGTTTGAGTATAGAACTGCACCACTTGCTTGCCGTACGGGCCCAGATCGCCGAGTTTGGAGCCGCGCGAGCCAGTGAAGCTGAAGATCGGCACCGGCACCGGGATCGGAATGTTGATGCCGACCTGGCCCACGTCGATTTCGCTCTGGAACTTGCGCGCCGCCGCACCGCTTTGGGTAAACAGGCCGGTGCCGTTGCCGAAGGGGTTGGCGTTGACCAGAGCAATGGCCTGGTCGAGGGTATCGACCTCGATCACCACCAGTACCGGGCCAAAGATTTCCTGGGTGTAGATTTGCATGTCAGTGGTCACGCCTGAGAACAGGGTCGGGCCGACGAAGTTGCCGTCTTCAAAGCCCGGCACGCTGATGTTGCGACCATCGAGTTCCAGTACCGCACCTTCTTTGACCCCGCTTTCGATCAGCCCCAGGATGCGTTCTTTCGCACGCTTGGAAATCACCGGGCCGACATCCGTACCCGGCTCGCTGCCCGCGTTGACCTTGAGGTTTTGCGCCAGCGCCTTGAGGTCAGGCAGCCATTGTTTGGCCGCGCCCACCAGCACCACCACCGAGGTGGCCATGCAGCGTTGACCGGCCGCCCCAAAACCGGCGCCGACCAGTGCATTGAGGGTTTGCTGACGGTTGGCGTCAGGCAGTACCACGGCGTGGTTTTTCGCGCCCATCATCGACTGCACACGCTTGCCGTGCTTGCCGGCCAGGTCATAGACGTGAGTGCCGACGGCGGTTGAGCCGACAAACGACACGGCCTTGATGTCGGTGTGGGTGCAGAGCGCGTCTACCACCGCTTTGCCGCCGTGCACCACGTTGAGCACACCCGGTGGCACGCCCGCCTCCAGCGCCAGCTCGACCAGCATCAGGGTCGACAGCGGGTCTTGCTCGGAAGGCTTGAGAACAAAGGTGTTACCGCAGGCAATGGCCATCGGGAACATCCACAGCGGGATCATGGCCGGGAAGTTGAAGGGGGTAATGCCCGCACACACGCCGATAGGTTGGCGCAGGGTGTAAGTATCGACGCCACCTGCCACGTTTTCAGCGAATTCGCCCATTTGTAAGGTGCCGATGGAGCACGCGTGTTCGACTACTTCCAGGCCACGGAAAATATCGCCCTCGGCGTCGGCAATGGTTTTGCCTTGTTCAGCACTGAGGACGGTGGCGATGCGTTTGGAGTGTTCGCGGATCAGCGCCTGCAACTTGAGCATGATGCGCATCCGCGCGCCGATGGGCGTGAGCTTCCAGGTCTGGAAAGCGCGTTGCGCGGCCGCAATGGCGGCGTTGACTTCATCAGGGGTGGCAAACGGGACTTTGGCCAGCACTTGCTGAGTGGCCGGGTTAACGATGTCGTGCCACTCGGTGGCCTGCGACTCGACCCATTCGCCATCAATCAGCAGGCGGGCATTTTGGTACGGGGTGGTAGAAACGTTCATGGAAGTCTCCGAATTTATTTTTATGAGCCCGTAAACGACAGGGGCGGGCGTCCAGATTGGTCGCAGGACTGTTTTTGGAGTATAGGTGTGCGTTCTTCTAATAAGAACGCACATAAAAGCCGGTCAAACATGCAAAAAAACATCACATCGTTAAGCGCATTGAACTGGGACGACCTGAAGTTTTTTCTCGAGGTAGCCCGAACCCGCAAGGCCAGCAGCGCGGCCAAGCGCCTGGCCGTGGACTACACGACGGTGTCGCGGCGCATCAGCTCGCTGGAAGCCGCCCTGGGCACGTTGCTGTTCGAAAAGTCGCGCACCAATGGCTTTACGCTGACCAGCGAAGGCCAGCGTTTGCTGGGTTATGCCGAGTCTATTGAAAGCACGCTGCACATGGCTTGCGAGCAAGTGTCCGGCTCTGGCGTGGCGTTATCGGGGCACGTGCGCATGGGCTGCACGGAAGGTTTCGGGAGCTTTTTCATCACCCCGCAACTCAGCCATTTTGTCGACACCTACCCGGCCATCTCGGTGGATATCCTGCCGCTGCCGCACTTCATCAGCCTGTCCAAGCGTGAGGCGGATATCGTGATTGCGCTGGAGCGCCCGGAACACGGGCCTTATGTGTGCTGCAAACTGTGCGACTACCGTTTGCAGTTGTACGCCACCCAGGACTACCTGGACCAGCACCCGCCCATTCGCCGGGCTGGCGACTTGGCCGAGCATCCGTTTATCAGCTACGTCGACGACTTGGCGTTCAGTTCCGAGTTGCTGTACCTGGCCAACGTACTGCCTGGCGCCAGCGCCAACTTGCGCAGCACCAGCGTGATCGCGCAGTACGTGGCGGCGCAGCAAGGGCGCTCGCTGGCGATTTTGCCGTGCTTTTTGGCGGCACAAGACCCGCGTTTATTGCCGGTGCTGCCCGATGAAATCAACCTGACACGGCAGTTCTGGATGTACTGCCGCGAGGACTTGAGGAAGTTGAAACGGATTACGCTGCTGTGGGATTACATCCGCAACGTGACGGAGCTGAATGCGCCGCTGCTGCTTGGGGAGACGCGGGCGTTGAGGTTTGCAGATTCTTGACTGGGTCTTGGTTTAAGGGCTCTCCCTCACCCTAGCCCTCTCCCGAAGGAGAGGGAACCGATTGGGGGATGCTGTCGATTATCGGTGGCCTGTTGCTGTCGTAGACGGGTGTTCCAAAGGGGGGCTAGTCGGCAATGACGATGATCGAGACGCGGCGGTTTTCGGTGCGCCCGGCGCGGGTTTTGTTGGAGGCCACAGGGGCGCTGCTGCCCAGCCCACGGGTCTGGATGTTTTCAGGCTGCATGCCGACTTTGGTCAGTGCCTTGACCACGCTGTTGGCACGGCGCACAGACAGTTGTTGGTTGTAGGACTCTTGCCCCGAAGAGTCGGTGTGCCCGTCTACCCGCACGCGCGGGATGTCGGCGGCAAGCAATGCGGTACCAATGCGTTCAACGACTTGCTGGCTTTGCGGGTTGAGGGCGTCCAGGTCACTGCCAAACAGCACCTTGCCCGACAGGTCAAACGCCCAGCCTTCGTCGGTCAGTTGGAAACCTTGCTCCTTCAACACGGCGATCTGCGCGGCGCTCAGGCCTTTTTGCGGGGCGGCGGTCTGGCAGCCGGTCAAGACCAGCACGGCCATTAACCAGACAACGCCGAACAGTTGTTGGTAGCGACGAGTGACTGTATGCATGGGGGTTAAGCTCCTGGTAATAGCGGGGTTGGCGAGTACTCCGACTCGGCAAGATGTTGTCCGCCCCGGGCGAGGCGTTTGGCTTGGTACATCGCCGCATCCGCTGCGCAGAGCAGCAAGTCCGGGGTTGCACCATGTTCGGGATAAACGGCGATGCCGATGCTGAGCGAGGTCACGATGCTGATGTGACCGGGCAACTCGACCGGCTCCTGCATGCTGGCGATGATCTTGTCGGCGATGCGCTGGGCGTCTTCAACGTGATACAGCGGCGCCAGGAGGATGGCGAATTCGTCGCCGCCAAAACGCGCGACCACGTCGTCTTCGCGCAATTGCGCGCGCACGCGGGTGGCCACGGCGACCAGGACGGCATCACCGGCGGCATGGCCGTAGGTGTCATTGATGTTTTTGAAGCGGTCGCTGTCGAGAAACAGCACGGCGACTTTATCGTTGACCGGGTTGGTCGAGCGCAGGGTTCGCGCCAGCCGCGCAGCAAAGTAAGCGCGATTGGGCAGATTGGTGAGCGAGTCATGGCTGGCCTTATGCGCCAGCGCCTGATTTTCGCTTTTCAGGTGGCTTTGCCAAGACTCCAACTCGTCCAGCAATGCATTGAAGTCATTGCCCAGGCTGTCCATTTCAGCAATCTTTGCCGCGGGCACGCGGCGGTTGAAAGCTCGTTCACTGCGTGCAGCGTGGGCCACTTCAGCCAGTTTGTGCAAAGGCCCGGTGATGCCATTGAGCAAGCGCCGCGACAAGTACAGCGCACTCCAGGCGCTGAGTGCGGTACAGACGATGACGCCAAACAATCCGCTGAGCAAAAAGCGCAACAGATTAGCACCGTGCCCGCTGACGATAACCGCCCCTACCTGCTTGCCCTGATGCTCAATCGGCACGCTAATCGGTTGTTCGAGCAAACCATTGGCCAAGAGCATTTCGACCCGCGACAGAAAGCCGCTTTCCGGGCGGCGCCAGTAGGCCAGCAACTCACCCTCGACGTTGTAGATTTTGGCTTCGGCCACGGCTTCGGTGGACGCGATCATGGCCAGCGCTTCGGACGCGGCTGTTTTGTCATCAAACACCACGGCGGCCTCGACGGTGTAGTTGATGGCCCGCGCAATCAAATGCAGATTGTGGTCGGCGTATACCTTGAGCGCAAGGATGCCCAGCAGCGTCAAAGAAAGGCTGGCCAGCACCACGGCGACCAACGCCACGCTCAAATGCCCGCGCCGCAACACCGAGCGCAGCCTGCGACGGTTACGAGAACGCTTAATCAGGCTCATGGCTGCGCGACCCGACGGCGTGACAGTTGCAACACGCTGGGGTGAATACGCACGCCGCTGCGGGCAACCGAGTCGAGGTTCACTTCAAACGCCACTTGATCATCGCGCACGTTCAGGCAAAACAAGCTGCCGACCGTGCACTGGCTGACCTCTTCGCTAATGCTCAGCACGGCTTGGCCAGCCAGGATGTCGAACACGTACGTGCGCTCTTCTGTGCTTAATTTGCCCAGATAGACGGCGTGACAGGCGGTGGCAATGGCCGGATTGTTCGCCAGTAAACGAGTGACATGGACCGGCCTGCCGCTGGATTGAGTCGTACCTTTGAGTAAGTCGTCGGTGTATTCGGTAGGACCGATCACGCACAGTTCCAACTGGGCGGGCTCGGCAGGCCAACGCGCATAACTGAGGATGCCGAGCACCACTTGGGTCACAGCCTTGGCGCGCTGATCCGCCAGATTAACGGAAGTTTCAGGCTGGGCCAGACAGGGAGTGCTGAACAGCAACAGGCAAAGAGACAGGCATCGCAGCCAACCTCCAAAACGCTGCTCTGTCGATGAGACAGCCACATCCATGCAGGAAATCTCTGTATTCATTCCAGGAATAAAGTCGAAACGATACCACAGCCCGTCTAGGGGCTGTGATATCGGCCGCCTTATTGCCGGCTCAGTTCGTCCCTTTCAGGGCACTCACCCCAAGCCCAACATCAGGCCACTCAGGCGTTTGACCTTGCGCTGCACAGCCTCTTCAAAGACCCCGGCGCGGGGTTCGACCAGGCTGAACCAGTGTTTGGCGCGGGTGATGCCGGTGTAGATCAGCTCTTTGGTCAGCACGGGGTTAAGCGCTTCGGGCAGTACCAGCGCTGTGTGCGAAAACTCCGAGCCTTGGGATTTGTGCACGGTCATGGCGTACACGGTTTCCACATCATTCAGACGGCTTGGTAGCACAAAGCGGATGCCGCCCTGCCCGTCATTGCGAGCAAAGGCCACGCGCAAGACGTGGCGTTGGCTCTGGCCGTCCTGCTCGGGCAGTTTGAGGGCGATGCCAATGTCGCCGTTCATCAGCCCCAGGCCGTAGTCGTTACGGGTCATCAGCACCGGCCGCCCCTCGTACCAATGCTGGTCGCTGTCAATCAGCTTGCGGGCGAACAAGGCTCGGGTAATTCGCTCGTTGAGGCCTTCAACACCCCAGGGCCCTTTACGCACGGCGCACAGCACCTGAAACGCTTCGAAGGCTTCCAGCACTTTGCCGGCCCACGCTGCCCAGCAGGGGTCTTCAAGGCCCGCCGCCGCGAGCGGACGCTGATCGCGCAGAACCTCAAGATAATGCCGATAGCCTTTGGTCTCTGCCCCTCGGCCTTCCAGCGCCAGACGCTCAAAGGCCCGGTCTTGCTCGCCCTTGAGCGCCAAGGCAAAGAGGTCGGAGTAAGTACCCGCCGTCAACAGCGCCCGAGCTTCTTGCGGAAGTTGCTGGTTGACCCGGCGCGACAGTTGGCCGATGCCGCTGCCTTCACCAAAGCGCCGCGAATGGCGCAGCATGACCACCTGCTGAGCCAGCGGGTGGGTGCCATCGAGGTCTTGTTGCAAGCCGCTGGCGGCAAGGTTTTCACCGCTGACGCGCTCCAGCCACTCACGGGTGTGCGGGGTGTACCAGCCCGCTTCGGCATCGCGGCACAAATCGCCCAATACCGCACCCGCTTCGACCGAGGCCAACTGGTCCTTGTCACCCAGCAGCACCAGCCGGGCATGTTCGGGTAAGGCGTCCAACAGGTTGGCCATCATTTCAAGGTCGATCATCGAGGCTTCATCGACGACCAAGACGTCCAGCGGCAGGCGATTGCCTGCGTGATGCCGAAAATGCCGCGTACCGGGGCGACTGCCCAGCAAGCGGTGAACGGTGGTGACATCGCTGGGGATTTTTTGCCGAACCTTGTCGTCCACTTCCAACGATTTAACTTGCAGGCTGATGGACTCGGTCAAGCGCGCAGCCGCTTTGCCCGTGGGCGCCGCCAGACGAATCCGCAAGGGAGCGCCCGCTTCAACCGCCGGGGCCTGGAGCAGCGCCAGTAAACGCACCACGGTGGTGGTTTTGCCGGTACCCGGGCCGCCTGTGACGATGCTGAAGGCACCGCGTGTGGCCAACGCGCAGGCCAGCTTTTGCCAGTCAATCGGCGCATTGCCCTGCGCAGCACCGAAAAGCCCGTTCAGCCGCGCAGGCAAATCGGCCGGCGTGGATTCGGGAGATGAAAGACGCTGGCGCAATGCGCTGTCGATTCGTCGCTCATAGGCCCAATAGCGGCGTAGGTACAGGCGGCGTTCGCAGAGCACCAAAGGGCGGCTCGACGAGTCGGCCGATGGCTCGCCCGCCTGCTCAACCAACGCGCTGTTCTGTAGGGCTTTGCACCAAGTATCGCCATCCAGCGCCTCAAGCAGTTGCGAGGGCAACAACATGGCACCGGTTTGCGGGTCGCCTTCGGGCGGCAATGACAGCGCGAAGTCCGGTTGTTTAAGGGTTTCAAACAGGTCGAGGCAGACGTGGCCGTGGCCCAACTGGTGACTGGTCAGGGCCGCGGCCAACAGCACCAATGGGTCGCCCTGAGGGTCGCGTTCATGCACAAACGCAACAAAGGCTTTGTCCAGTGCGCGCAGCCAGCCGCGCTCAACCCAACGCTCAAGCAACAGCAGCAAATCGGCGGCGTGTTTCAAGGGCTGGAGCTGGGCCAGGCTTTCGGCCGTTAGTGGCGTGGGCAACAGTTCGGCAAACGAACGACTCATAACAACACTCCCTGTTCCCACGCCGGTTCAGCGGGTTTGAGCTGCGGTTTGCCCTG
Source organism: Pseudomonas helleri (assembly GCF_045830615.1). NCBI lineage: Bacteria > Pseudomonadati > Pseudomonadota > Gammaproteobacteria > Pseudomonadales > Pseudomonadaceae > Pseudomonas > Pseudomonas helleri. The sequence continues at coordinate 4,810,934 of NZ_CP174501.1, forward strand.
GAACAGCAAGTCCAGGTTTTCGATCAATTGTTTGGGTGGTCGGGCAAAAAACACCCCTTGGCTTTGCGAGCGCGTGCCACGCAAGAACAGGTACAGCGCGCCGCCCATGTGCTGGTCGTAGTTGTAATCCGCCAGGCGGGCCTTGAGTTGACGGTGCAGGGCCAGCAGGTACAAGACGTATTGCAGGTCGTAGCGGTTGTCCAGAATCGAGGTGTTCATCGCCTGTTCGGTGTAGGCAGAATCGTCAGCACCCAACCAATTGGATTTGTAGTCCGCCACGTAGTACCGGCCTTCGTGTTCGAATGTCAGGTCGATAAAGCCTTTGAACATGCCATTGAGCAGGCTCGGCTCAGCAGCCGCTCGCGCCGCGCCGCCGTGGGTGTGTTCGCGCACGAGCTGGTCCAGTTGCAAGACATCAACTTTGTGGCTGGCGAACCAGAATTCCATTTCGATTTGATACTGGTTCAGTTCACTCAGTACCACAGCAGGCTGGCCGTTATTCAGACGCAATGGCTCATGCTGCAGATGCTGCAACCAGTCGCTCAGGGTGTCGATCCAGCCTTGCCAGCCGCGTCGGTTACAGCGCCGGGCTACGGCGTCTTTGACGGTGTCGGCATCGGCGTTGAAGCCTTCACTGCCCGCCCACTCCAGCAAGCCGTGAAGGAAGGTCCCGGGATTTGGCCCACGCGGGAATCGGTGGATATCGCCACCGCTGAGTAACACATCACGCGGTGCGTCCGGGTCCAGTCGTTCATCGTCCGAGAGTTTTTGCGCCAGGGCGCTGTCAGGGGCTTCGGCAGGGCTGAGGCTGTCACTAATGCGCAATGCGCTGTAGGACGCAATCCACCAGTTTTCTGCCGCACGGCGCGTCGGCACCAACGGTTTGAGCAAGGTGGCCTGGTTGAGCGGTGGGTAAAAGCGGTCATCATTGACGGCTGGAACGGGGCCGTACTGGATCGCCGTGCAGTCTTGCTGCAAGTCCGCCAGCCAGCGTTCCAACGCCGTAGACTCGGCCAACAGCGCACCACCGCCCAACAGGTAGCCCAAAGCTGAAAGGTGCAGGACCGAACGATTGTTGTTGCCGCGTTTAAGATCGGCAACGCCCAGCCAGCAGGCATACTCGGCACGCGTCAGCGCCACGTAAAGCAAGCGTAGGTCTTCGGCCAGACGCTCGTCATCCGCTTGAGTGATCAGCTCGGGCGTCGGCTTCAAGCTGACGTGAGCGTTGCCCTGCGCATCGTGGTAATGCAGCGGCAAACGGCTGCCATCCACAGGTTTGGTCGAGCAGATAAACGGCAAAAATACCAAGGGGTATTGCAGGCCTTTGGATTTGTGGATGGTCACCACTTTGACCAACTGTTCATCGCTTTCAAGGCGCAGGATTTGTTCTTCGCCCGCTTGCCCGGACAAGGCCAGGTGTTCGGCCAAGTGCCGGATCAATGCTTGCTCGCCATCCAGTTCCGCAGCGGCTTGCTGCAACAGTTCCGACAGGTGCAACAGGTTGGTCAGCACGCGCTCACCGTCCGGGCGGGCGATCAAGGTCTGAGGTAATTCAAAGTCATGCAACAGGCGGCGCAACATGGCGAGTACACCCTGCTTGCGCCAGGTTTCGCGGTAGCCACGGAACTGCATGACGCGCCGCTCCCAGGCCAGTTCGTCCTGGTTCAGGCGTTCGAGTTCAATCAGCGGCAAGTCCAGGGTGATGCAGGCCAGTGCGGCGCGTAGCGGGCGCTCAACGTCCGGCTCGGCGCAGGCTTTGAGCCAGGCCAAGACATCGTGGGCTTCTTGCGCGGCGTAGACCGAATCCTTATCCGACAGGTAAACGCTGCGTACACCCCGTGCTGATAATTCTCGCCGTACGGCCTGAGCTTCCTTACCGTCGCGGACCAGAATGGCAATGTCAGCGGGCAACAGACCTTTTAAGGGCTGGTCTTCTCTGGCGAAACCACAGCGACCTTGTTGCCCGCCATTGAGCAACTCGACAATTTGGCTGGCACACACCGCCGCTAGTTGCTGGCGATACACGATGCCCGAGACGGGCTGCTCGGATGGCAATTGCCAAAATGTTAAAGGCGTGATGGGCTGGCCATCCAGTTGCAACGTGTCTTTGCGCCCAGAGGATTTAACCGGAGCAAAAGGTACCGGATTTTCAGCGCCGTCACGGAACAAAAAAGCGCCGCGCCCGGTGTCTCGCTGCTCGGCCCGCTCAAAGACCAGGTTGACCGCTTCGACCATGGCATGACTGGAGCGAAAATTGGTGTCCAGCGTATGCAGCCGGCCACTGGTGGCCTGACGGGCGCGCAAGTAGGTGTAGATGTCCGCGCCACGGAAGGCATAAATCGCCTGTTTGGGGTCGCCGATCAGGAACAAGCCCGTTTCCGGGGTGTTGTCTTCGATGCGGTAGATGGTTTCGAAGATGCGGTACTGCACCGGGTCGGTGTCCTGGAACTCATCGATCAACGCGACAGGGAATTGCTCGCGGATCAAGGTCGCCAATCGCTCACCGGCCTCAGCCTGCAGTGCGGCATCGAGCCTGAGCAGCATGTCATCAAAGCCCATCTCGGCACGGCGGCGCTTTTCTGCTTCAAAGCGTGCGCTCACCCAGCGGGCTGCGTGCTCCAGCACGGCAGCATCAGGGCTGGGCAATGCATCCAGCGCTGTTTTCAGCCCTGCCATGGCGTCCAGCCCAGGGTGATGAGGGGGTTCGCCCTTCCAGGCTTCGGCCATGCCGTCTGGTGTCAGGCGGGTAAAGCCGGTGCCCAGATCAAGTGGCTCTTGGGACTCGTCAGACGCCCACGCGCTGAGCTTTTCAAACCAGGGTTCGAAGTAACGCGCTTGCATTTTCCGACCATCAACGGCTTTGGCGGCCACGCCTTGCAGGCAGATATCGCGTAGCTCTTGAGCCCATTGCAACCATGGGGTTTTGAGCTGTGACAGCGCCTGACGACGCTCTTGCAAGCAGGCTTCAATGATCTCAGCCGGGGTTTGTTCTGCATTAGCAGTAGGACGAGAGCTGCCAAACAAGGCGCGAACACGTGGCATTAAAGCGCCAGGGCCGCCCCAGTTAGCTCGTACCCAGTTCAGCGCGTCACCGTACATGGGGTAGCAGAACAGTCGCCAGTAATCGCGCAGCACTTCGCCGAGCAAATCGCTATGGTCGGTTTCGAGGGTTTGGGTGAACAGGCTGCCACTGTCGAAGGCGTGCTCGCGCAGCATGCGTTGGCACCAACTGTGGATCGTTGAAACGGCAGCTTCATCCATCCATTGCGCGGCGATGTCGAGGCGGCCAGCACAGGCGGCCCACTGCTCAGGCGGGAACTCGTCGCGCAGTTGTTCAACCAGCGCATCCGGGGCCTTGATTTCGTCACGGAAGAACCGCGCCGCTTCAGCGAGCCGAGTGCGGATGCGATCACGCAGTTCTTTGGTGGCGGCGTCGGTGAAGGTCACTACCAAAATTTGCGGGGGCAATAACTCACGGCCAAACCCGGTCTCGGCGCCGCCATGGCCCAAGATCAGGCGCAGGTAGAGGGCCGAGATGGTGAAGGTTTTGCCGGTCCCGGCGCTGGCTTCGATCAGTTGGCTGCCACGTAGGGGAAAAGCCAGCGCTAAAGGTACTTTTTGCTCGCTCATTAGCGGGACTCCTCGCTGTTTAATGAGCGCCAAGGCGCATCAAAGAGTGGGCGATAGAGTGCATCGCACCAGTCTTCAAATTCACCGTCGGCCATCAATGCGGCGTAATCGGGGAACTGGCGCGCCAGTGCTGCACTTTCACGGCGCTCGCCGTCGCTGGTTTGACCGTCACCTTCGTAGGCTTTTTGCGCGGCGGCATCGGCCTTGGCCGGATCGCTTTGGGCCAGCCAGGCGAACGCCGTTTTTACTGCAACGGGCAGCGGACGGCCCATGCCGACCTTCCAGGCCATGAGTAAATTACCCAGAATATCGCGGGCCTGGTCGGGGCTTAGCGGGGCGAGCAGCAAGGTGTCATCACTGGCAACCAGGGCGGTAGACATGTCCAGGCCACTGGCGCAGGCCACCAAGTGATTGACCCATGAGCGCGTCAGACGATGCCATTTGCGCGTTTTAATCGCCCCAATGCTGTTAGGAATCGTGACGATAGACAGTAGGCCGTTGTCACTGCGTTGATGCAGATTGCTCAGCCACCCTTCCAGCATCAGCCCGTGCCCTTCAAAACTCACCGGCAGCGCGCTATTGAGCGGCGTTGGCCACAAAGCCAGAAGCTGTTGGTAGCGCTGCAAAACATCGGGGAGTGGCTCAATCAGTTCGTGTTGCAGGCACTCACCAAAGCCTGCCATCGGTAACAAACCACTGCCTTGAAGACGTCGGGCGCGGTGTTCTAAAGCCTGTTCCGGCTGATCTGGCTGAGCCAGGGCCGCTTCAAGCAGGCTGTCGCTGAGGGTGTAACGCTGCAGCGCGTCGAGCACGAAAGGTTCTTCATCTTCCAGCGGTACTTCAGCCGCTTCAAAGAAGACTTTCAGACGCTGACTAAAGAAGTGGCGCACAGGGTTTCGCAAGAAGTCCTGCAACTGAGTGAGGTTTAAAGGCTCTTCCTGCACGTGGGCCGCCAGTGTTCCGGGCAGCACCGGTGCAGTCTGTGGTTCGTGCAGTTGTTGCCATTCACGGGCATAGCTGAACAGGCGAGGATCACCTTCGTGAAAGTAACGCGTGCTGAAGGGCTGCAGCGGGTGCTCTTGAGTCATGGCCTCAAGCAGGTCATGGCCCGCTTGAAGGTGCCAGCCACTGGCAAGGTGATCGCGCAATTGGCCAATCAAAACGCAGGCCGGACGCTCGCTGTTGTCGCGAATACTGCGCCCTACCCAACTGATATAAAGCTGCTCGCGGGCAGATAACAGCGCCTCAAGCAGTAGGTAACGGTCATCCTCGCGGCGGGAACGATCGCCCGGGCGGTAGTCACTGCCCATCAAGTCGAAGTCCAGCGGCGGCTGCGCACGAGGGTAGTCACCATCATTCATGCCGAGCAGGCAGACGAGTTTGAAGGGGATCGCACGCATCGGCATAAGGGTGCAAAAGTTGACGGCCCCGGCGAGAAAGCGCTGAGACAACTTGCCTTGGTCAAGGCCCGCCAACCAGGCTTCACGTACCACGGTTAACGGTAATTCGTCTTGCAGGCCAACCAGTTCACAGGTTTCGAGCCAGGTCTCACGCAGCTCCTCGAGCTGGGCCAGCAAGTAGTCGTCGTGCTCGGTTTCGGCCAGGAAGAACAACTGCATCAACGCTTGCAGGCGCTCGCCCCATTGCTGCGGCAATGCTGGCTGCGACAGTTCTTGGTGGGCGATTTCCAGTGCATCAAGCAGGGCGACCAACGGGCCGATCAATACCGCATCCAGGCCGCCGATTTCATCGTAAGGCTCAATACCATCACACGCTTCACCACTGCCGACGGCATAACCCAGCAACATGCGGCGCAAGCCGAACCGCCAACTGTTTTGCTCCAGGTCCGTCGGCAAACCGAGGCCTGCACGCTGCTGTGCATTGAGCCCCCAGCGAATGCCTGCGCCTTCGATCCAACGGTGCAGCGTCGGTAAATCACGCTCTTGCACGTTGAAGCGGGCCCGCAAGGCCGGAACGTCCAGCAGGTCAAGAATTTCGCTGACCGGGAAACGGCTGTCAGGCAATTTGAGCAGGTGTTCAATGGCAATCAGTAGCGGGTCACGGCCGCGCTGACCTTGGTCGGCCAGGGTGTAGGGGATGAAGCGACGGTCGTCGCGCTCGATCTGACCAAAAACGGCTCGGATATGCGGAGCGTAGCTGTCGATGTCCGGCACCATCACGATCACATCACGCGGTTGCAGGTCCGGGTTGTCGCTAAATCGCTTGAGCAACTGGTCGTGAAGGATCTCGACTTCTCGTTGCGCACTGTGGGCAATGTGGAAGCGGATGGAGTGATCTGTTTCTAAATCGACAGCGGGCCACAGTTCACGGGTTTCGTTAAGGGGGCGCAACTCAAGAATGTCGTCTTGCAGTTGATTAAGCAGGTTGCGTGGCTCAACTTCACTGAACAGGTCGATGCGGCCATCACGAAACGCACTGCGATAGCTGTTGGGATCGTCGTAGCTATCGAGCAAGTTGATGTAGTCGCGACCTTGTTTACCCCACGCAGCAAGCAGTGGATGCGCGTGTTGGTGAAGGATGTCGAGATCCAGCGCTGTGGGCATCCCGGCTTTGCGTGCTTGGCGTTTGTACTGATGGCGTAGCAGATCTTTGTCCGCAACGATGTCAGACCAATGGTGGCGACAAGGATTGTGCACGCACAACAGGACTTGGCTAAAACGTGCGAGCCCTGCCAGGGCTTCCAGCGCTTGAGCGGGCAGTGACGAAATACCGAAAACGATCACCCGTGCAGGCAGGCCGGGCGGTGCTTGTTCGAGGCTGTTTATCTTCTCGATAAAACGTTGGTGAACCCCGGCACGGCTTTGCGACATGCCTTCCTCGCCAACGTCGAGCAGCAAGGCTCGCCATAGTTCGGCTTGCCAGCAGTTGGCAGGGCTTAAGGCTGGGCTTTCACCTCGAGCATTGCGTAATTGATGGCGACCGGCGGCCCAGTCTTCCAGCCAGTCTGCGCGATAAACCTGATATTGGTCGAACAGATCGGCCAGGCGTTCTGACAGTTGATAGCGTTTACGCAGATCGGTGTCGTGAGTCAGAAAGCGCTGTAAGGGCTCGAAGTGTGGCTGATCAATAAGGGCCGGGAGCAAGCGCATCAGACGCCACGTCAGGGGCGCTTTATCGAGCAGCGATTTGGCGGGGATTTCCTCGCTGCCTAATACCATCCGATACAACTGCCACATGAAACTGCCGGGCAATTGCACGTCTACTGCCGCCGCAATACCGCAGCCGCCCAGATCATCATCTTGAGCATCTTCGGCCAGAGCCAGCTTTAGCCATTGGGCAATACCGTTGCTCTGCACCAGAGCAATTTCGTTCTCCAGAGGCGCCAAGGGGTAGAGGCGCATCCAGCTCACGACCAGGCTGCGTAACTCATCAAGGCGGTTACCGTGGACCACCATAAAACCTGCATTGAGAGACGTAGTAACCGGCATGACGGCATCCTTAGGAGAAAGCAAAATCCAAAGGCGAACCTTAACATTGCTCGGGGGAATTGGCGCATTGCAAGCTGCAAGCTGCAAGCTGCAAGCTGCAAGCTGCAAGCTGCAAGCTGCAAGCTGCAAGCTGCAAGCTGCAAGCTGCAAGCTGCAAGCTGCAAGCTGCAAGCTGCAAGCTGCAAGCTGCAAGCTGCAAGCTGCAAGCTGCAAGCTGCAAGCTGCAAGAGCGTGGGGGCCTGGGTGGGGGTGTCCAGTGCTGATTGGGGGTTTCGCAGGGTTTATCGATTGTTTGTTGCAGGGGGATGCTCAGTGTTTTTTCGAGCACAAAAACAAAATCCCCGTCTGCGTGAGCAGACAGGGATTTTGGAATTTAATCTTGACGATGACCTACTCTCACATGGGGAAACCCCACACTACCATCGGCGATGCATCGTTTCACTACTGAGTTCGGGATGGGATCAGGTGGTTCCAATGCTCTATGGTCGTCAAGAAATTCGGTAGCCAGGTCGTTACGTGCGTAACGCTCCAGCGAATGGGTATGTAATAGAGTCGGTGTTTTGTGAGTTGCAAACTTTCGGTTTGTATCGTCTTCACACACCGCAATCTGGTCGCTTTGCTTACAAAGCCTACTCAAATTGCTTGGGTGTTATATGGTCAAGCCTCACGGGCAATTAGTATTGGTTAGCTCAACGCCTCACAGCGCTTACACACCCAACCTATCAACGTCGTAGTCTTCGACGGCCCTTTAGGGAACTCAAGGTTCCAGTGAGATCTCATCTTGAGGCAAGTTTCCCGCTTAGATGCTTTCAGCGGTTATCTTTCCCGAACATAGCTACCCGGCAATGCCACTGGCGTGACAACCGGAACACCAGAGGTTCGTCCACTCCGGTCCTCTCGTACTAGGAGCAGCCCCTCTCAAATCTCAAACGTCCACGGCAGATAGGGACCGAACTGTCTCACGACGTTCTAAACCCAGCTCGCGTACCACTTTAAATGGCGAACAGCCATACCCTTGGGACCGGCTTCAGCCCCAGGATGTGATGAGCCGACATCGAGGTGCCAAACACCGCCGTCGATATGAACTCTTGGGCGGTATCAGCCTGTTATCCCCGGAGTACCTTTTATCCGTTGAGCGATGGCCCTTCCATACAGAACCACCGGATCACTAAGACCTACTTTCGTACCTGCTCGACGTGTCTGTCTCGCAGTCAAGCGCGCTTTTGCCTTTATACTCTACGACCGATTTCCGACCGGTCTGAGCGCACCTTCGTACTCCTCCGTTACTCTTTAGGAGGAGACCGCCCCAGTCAAACTACCCACCATACACTGTCCTCGATCCGGATAACGGACCTGAGTTAGAACCTCAAAGTTGCCAGGGTGGTATTTCAAGGATGGCTCCACGCAAACTGGCGTTCACGCTTCAAAGCCTCCCACCTATCCTACACAAGCAAATTCAAAGTCCAGTGCAAAGCTATAGTAAAGGTTCACGGGGTCTTTCCGTCTAGCCGCGGATACACTGCATCTTCACAGCGATTTCAATTTCACTGAGTCTCGGGTGGAGACAGCGCCGCCATCGTTACGCCATTCGTGCAGGTCGGAACTTACCCGACAAGGAATTTCGCTACCTTAGGACCGTTATAGTTACGGCCGCCGTTTACCGGGGCTTCGATCAAGAGCTTCGCGTTAGCTAACCCCATCAATTAACCTTCCGGCACCGGGCAGGCGTCACACCCTATACGTCCACTTTCGTGTTTGCAGAGTGCTGTGTTTTTAATAAACAGTCGCAGCGGCCTGGTATCTTCGACCGACGTGAGCTTACGCAGTAAATGCTTCACCCTCATCGGCGCACCTTCTCCCGAAGTTACGGTGCCATTTTGCCTAGTTCCTTCACCCGAGTTCTCTCAAGCGCCTTGGTATTCTCTACCCAACCACCTGTGTCGGTTTGGGGTACGGTTCCTGGTTATCTGAAGCTTAGAAGCTTTTCTTGGAAGCATGGCATCAACCACTTCGTTGTCTAAAAGACAACTCGTCATCAGCTCTCGGCCTTAGAATCCCGGATTTACCTAAGATTCCAGCCTACCACCTTAAACTTGGACAACCAACGCCAAGCTGGCCTAGCCTTCTCCGTCCCTCCATCGCAATAACCAGAAGTACAGGAATATTAACCTGTTTTCCATCGACTACGCTTTTCAGCCTCGCCTTAGGGACCGACTAACCCTGCGTCGATTAACGTTGCGCAGGAAACCTTGGTCTTTCGGCGTGGGTGTTTTTCACACCCATTGTCGTTACTCATGTCAGCATTCGCACTTCTGATACCTCCAGCAAGCTTCTCAACTCACCTTCACAGGCTTACAGAACGCTCCTCTACCGCATCACCTAAGTGATACCCGTAGCTTCGGTGTATGGTTTGAGCCCCGTTAAATCTTCCGCGCAGGCCGACTCGACTAGTGAGCTATTACGCTTTCTTTAAAGGGTGGCTGCTTCTAAGCCAACCTCCTAGCTGTCTAAGCCTTCCCACATCGTTTCCCACTTAACCATAACTTTGGGACCTTAGCTGACGGTCTGGGTTGTTTCCCTTTTCACGACGGACGTTAGCACCCGCCGTGTGTCTCCCATGCTCGGCACTTGTAGGTATTCGGAGTTTGCATCGGTTTGGTAAGTCGGGATGACCCCCTAGCCGAAACAGTGCTCTACCCCCTACAGTGATACATGAGGCGCTACCTAAATAGCTTTCGAGGAGAACCAGCTATCTCCGAGCTTGATTAGCCTTTCACTCCGATCCACAGGTCATCCGCTAACTTTTCAACGGTAGTCGGTTCGGTCCTCCAGTTAGTGTTACCCAACCTTCAACCTGCCCATGGATAGATCGCCCGGTTTCGGGTCTATTCCCAGCGACTAGACGCCCTATTAAGACTCGCTTTCGCTACGCCTCCCCTATTCGGTTAAGCTTGCCACTGAAAATAAGTCGCTGACCCATTATACAAAAGGTACGCAGTCACCTAAAAAGTAGGCTCCCACTGCTTGTACGCATACGGTTTCAGGATCTATTTCACTCCCCTCTCCGGGGTTCTTTTCGCCTTTCCCTCACGGTACTAGTTCACTATCGGTCAGTCAGTAGTATTTAGCCTTGGAGGATGGTCCCCCCATATTCAGACAAAGTTTCTCGTGCTCCGTCCTACTCGATTTCACTGCAAAGATGTTTTCGCGTACAGGGCTATCACCCACTATGGCCGCACTTTCCAGAGCGTTCCGCTAACATCAATACAGCTTAAGGGCTGGTCCCCGTTCGCTCGCCACTACTAAGGGAATCTCGGTTGATTTCTTTTCCTCAGGGTACTTAGATGTTTCAGTTCCCCTGGTTCGCTTCTTAAGCCTATGTATTCAGCTTAAGATACCTAACTTATGTTAGGTGGGTTCCCCCATTCAGACATCTCCGGATCAAAGTCTGTTTGCCGACTCCCCGAAGCTTTTCGCAGGCTACCACGTCTTTCATCGCCTCTGACTGCCAAGGCATCCACCGTATGCGCTTCTTCACTTGACCATATAACCCCAAGCAATCTGGTTATACTATGAAGACAACATTCGCCGAAAATTCGCACACTCAATTAAGAGAATCACAAATTTTACCTTAGCCTGAATAAACACCAGTGAAAGTGTCATTCAGTCTATCTTTCTATCACATACCCAAATTTTTAAAGAACGATCTAATCAAAAGATCAGAAATCAACATTCACCATCGCTTGATGGAATGCTCATTTCTAAGCTTTACGATACAGAAGCAGTTTATGGTGGAGCCAAACGGGATCGAACCGTTGACCTCCTGCGTGCAAGGCAGGCGCTCTCCCAGCTGAGCTATGGCCCCATATTTCTACAGGTACTTTCCACACAAAATTGGTGGGTCTGGGCAGATTCGAACTGCCGACCTCACCCTTATCAGGGGTGCGCTCTAACCAACTGAGCTACAGACCCAATTTCGAGCTTGCAACTGTTAGCGTGAGCTATCAGCTTGTAGCTTAAAGCTGCTTATCGTCTTCTTCTTCAATGAATCAAGCAATTCGTGTGGGAACTTATGGAGCAGCTGATGTCGTCGATTAAGGAGGTGATCCAGCCGCAGGTTCCCCTACGGCTACCTTGTTACGACTTCACCCCAGTCATGAATCACACCGTGGTAACCGTCCTCCCGAAGGTTAGACTAGCTACTTCTGGTGCAACCCACTCCCATGGTGTGACGGGCGGTGTGTACAAGGCCCGGGAACGTATTCACCGTGACATTCTGATTCACGATTACTAGCGATTCCGACTTCACGCAGTCGAGTTGCAGACTGCGATCCGGACTACGATCGGTTTTATGGGATTAGCTCCACCTCGCGGCTTGGCAACCCTTTGTACCGACCATTGTAGCACGTGTGTAGCCCAGGCCGTAAGGGCCATGATGACTTGACGTCATCCCCACCTTCCTCCGGTTTGTCACCGGCAGTCTCCTTAGAGTGCCCACCATTACGTGCTGGTAACTAAGGACAAGGGTTGCGCTCGTTACGGGACTTAACCCAACATCTCACGACACGAGCTGACGACAGCCATGCAGCACCTGTCTCAATGTTCCCGAAGGCACCAATCTATCTCTAGAAAGTTCATTGGATGTCAAGGCCTGGTAAGGTTCTTCGCGTTGCTTCGAATTAAACCACATGCTCCACCGCTTGTGCGGGCCCCCGTCAATTCATTTGAGTTTTAACCTTGCGGCCGTACTCCCCAGGCGGTCAACTTAATGCGTTAGCTGCGCCACTAAGAGTTCAAGACTCCCAACGGCTAGTTGACATCGTTTACGGCGTGGACTACCAGGGTATCTAATCCTGTTTGCTCCCCACGCTTTCGCACCTCAGTGTCAGTATCAGTCCAGGTAGTCGCCTTCGCCACTGGTGTTCCTTCCTATATCTACGCATTTCACCGCTACACAGGAAATTCCACTACCCTCTACCATACTCTAGCTTGCCAGTTTTGGATGCAGTTCCCAGGTTGAGCCCGGGGATTTCACATTCAACTTAACAAACCACCTACGCGCGCTTTACGCCCAGTAATTCCGATTAACGCTTGCACCCTCTGTATTACCGCGGCTGCTGGCACAGAGTTAGCCGGTGCTTATTCTGTCGGTAACGTCAAAACAGCAAAGTATTAATTTACTGCCCTTCCTCCCAACTTAAAGTGCTTTACAATCCGAAGACCTTCTTCACACACGCGGCATGGCTGGATCAGGCTTTCGCCCATTGTCCAATATTCCCCACTGCTGCCTCCCGTAGGAGTCTGGACCGTGTCTCAGTTCCAGTGTGACTGATCATCCTCTCAGACCAGTTACGGATCGTAGCCTTGGTGAGCCATTACCTCACCAACTAGCTAATCCGACCTAGGCTCATCTGATAGCGCAAGGCCCGAAGGTCCCCTGCTTTCTCCCGTAGGACGTATGCGGTATTAGCGTCCGTTTCCGAACGTTATCCCCCACTACCAGGCAGATTCCTAGGTATTACTCACCCGTCCGCCGCTCTCAAGAGAAGCAAGCTTCTCTCTACCGCTCGACTTGCATGTGTTAGGCCTGCCGCCAGCGTTCAATCTGAGCCATGATCAAACTCTTCAGTTCAAACATCTTTGGGTTTTTAAGAAACCCTAAACTTGGCTCAGCAATCGTTGGTTACATCTTTGATTTCTCGCGGAGCAACTTGTGATGCTGATAATCTTTTTGACTATCAGTCTGACTCCACAAGCACCCACACGAATTGCTTGATTCAGTTGTTAAAGAGCGGTTGGTTAAGCTTTCGCTCAACCGAGGCGCGCATTCTACAGCAGCCTCTGTTGCTGTCAAGCGGTTATTTTGAGATGTTTTCAAAGTTTCCTCTGTAACATCAACCACTTGCGCTTTCGATCTCTCGTTAGCGGGAGGCGAATTCTACAGCGTTACACGCTGCTGTCAACACCTCATTTCCTGCTACTTTCAATCGACTTGCTAACCAGGTCATTGACCTAACTAGCAGTACAGCTTTTTACAAAGCTTGTACTTATACAAAAACAAAATCCCCGTCTGCGCGAGCAGACAGGGATTTTGGAATTTAATCTTGACGATGACCTACTCTCACATGGGGAAACCCCACACTACCATCGGCGATGCATCGTTTCACTACTGAGTTCGGGATGGGATCAGGTGGTTCCAATGCTCTATGGTCGTCAAGAAATTCGGTAGCCAGGTCGTTACTTACGTAACGCTCCAGCGAATGGGTATGTAATAGAGTCGGTGTTTTGTGAATTGCAAACTTTCGGTTTATATCGTCTTCACACACCGCAATCTGGTCGCTTTGCTTACAAAGCCTACTCAAATTGCTTGGGTGTTATATGGTCAAGCCTCACGGGCAATTAGTATTGGTTAGCTCAACGCCTCACAGCGCTTACACACCCAACCTATCAACGTCGTAGTCTTCGACGGCCCTTTAGGGAACTCAAGGTTCCAGTGAGATCTCATCTTGAGGCAAGTTTCCCGCTTAGATGCTTTCAGCGGTTATCTTTCCCGAACATAGCTACCCGGCAATGCCACTGGCGTGACAACCGGAACACCAGAGGTTCGTCCACTCCGGTCCTCTCGTACTAGGAGCAGCCCCTCTCAAATCTCAAACGTCCACGGCAGATAGGGACCGAACTGTCTCACGACGTTCTAAACCCAGCTCGCGTACCACTTTAAATGGCGAACAGCCATACCCTTGGGACCGGCTTCAGCCCCAGGATGTGATGAGCCGACATCGAGGTGCCAAACACCGCCGTCGATATGAACTCTTGGGCGGTATCAGCCTGTTATCCCCGGAGTACCTTTTATCCGTTGAGCGATGGCCCTTCCATACAGAACCACCGGATCACTAAGACCTACTTTCGTACCTGCTCGACGTGTCTGTCTCGCAGTCAAGCGCGCTTTTGCCTTTATACTCTACGACCGATTTCCGACCGGTCTGAGCGCACCTTCGTACTCCTCCGTTACTCTTTAGGAGGAGACCGCCCCAGTCAAACTACCCACCATACACTGTCCTCGATCCGGATAACGGACCTGAGTTAGAACCTCAAAGTTGCCAGGGTGGTATTTCAAGGATGGCTCCACGCAAACTGGCGTTCACGCTTCAAAGCCTCCCACCTATCCTACACAAGCAAATTCAAAGTCCAGTGCAAAGCTATAGTAAAGGTTCACGGGGTCTTTCCGTCTAGCCGCGGATACACTGCATCTTCACAGCGATTTCAATTTCACTGAGTCTCGGGTGGAGACAGCGCCGCCATCGTTACGCCATTCGTGCAGGTCGGAACTTACCCGACAAGGAATTTCGCTACCTTAGGACCGTTATAGTTACGGCCGCCGTTTACCGGGGCTTCGATCAAGAGCTTCGCGTTAGCTAACCCCATCAATTAACCTTCCGGCACCGGGCAGGCGTCACACCCTATACGTCCACTTTCGTGTTTGCAGAGTGCTGTGTTTTTAATAAACAGTCGCAGCGGCCTGGTATCTTCGACCGACGTGAGCTTACGCAGTAAATGCTTCACCCTCATCGGCGCACCTTCTCCCGAAGTTACGGTGCCATTTTGCCTAGTTCCTTCACCCGAGTTCTCTCAAGCGCCTTGGTATTCTCTACCCAACCACCTGTGTCGGTTTGGGGTACGGTTCCTGGTTATCTGAAGCTTAGAAGCTTTTCTTGGAAGCATGGCATCAACCACTTCGTTGTCTAAAAGACAACTCGTCATCAGCTCTCGGCCTTAGAATCCCGGATTTACCTAAGATTCCAGCCTACCACCTTAAACTTGGACAACCAACGCCAAGCTGGCCTAGCCTTCTCCGTCCCTCCATCGCAATAACCAGAAGTACAGGAATATTAACCTGTTTTCCATCGACTACGCTTTTCAGCCTCGCCTTAGGGACCGACTAACCCTGCGTCGATTAACGTTGCGCAGGAAACCTTGGTCTTTCGGCGTGGGTGTTTTTCACACCCATTGTCGTTACTCATGTCAGCATTCGCACTTCTGATACCTCCAGCAAGCTTCTCAACTCACCTTCACAGGCTTACAGAACGCTCCTCTACCGCATCACCTAAGTGATACCCGTAGCTTCGGTGTATGGTTTGAGCCCCGTTAAATCTTCCGCGCAGGCCGACTCGACTAGTGAGCTATTACGCTTTCTTTAAAGGGTGGCTGCTTCTAAGCCAACCTCCTAGCTGTCTAAGCCTTCCCACATCGTTTCCCACTTAACCATAACTTTGGGACCTTAGCTGACGGTCTGGGTTGTTTCCCTTTTCACGACGGACGTTAGCACCCGCCGTGTGTCTCCCATGCTCGGCACTTGTAGGTATTCGGAGTTTGCATCGGTTTGGTAAGTCGGGATGACCCCCTAGCCGAAACAGTGCTCTACCCCCTACAGTGATACATGAGGCGCTACCTAAATAGCTTTCGAGGAGAACCAGCTATCTCCGAGCTTGATTAGCCTTTCACTCCGATCCACAGGTCATCCGCTAACTTTTCAACGGTAGTCGGTTCGGTCCTCCAGTTAGTGTTACCCAACCTTCAACCTGCCCATGGATAGATCGCCCGGTTTCGGGTCTATTCCCAGCGACTAGACGCCCTATTAAGACTCGCTTTCGCTACGCCTCCCCTATTCGGTTAAGCTTGCCACTGAAAATAAGTCGCTGACCCATTATACAAAAGGTACGCAGTCACCTAACAAAGTAGGCTCCCACTGCTTGTACGCATACGGTTTCAGGATCTATTTCACTCCCCTCTCCGGGGTTCTTTTCGCCTTTCCCTCACGGTACTAGTTCACTATCGGTCAGTCAGTAGTATTTAGCCTTGGAGGATGGTCCCCCCATATTCAGACAAAGTTTCTCGTGCTCCGTCCTACTCGATTTCACTGCAAAGATGTTTTCGCGTACAGGGCTATCACCCACTATGGCCGCACTTTCCAGAGCGTTCCGCTAACATCAATACAGCTTAAGGGCTGGTCCCCGTTCGCTCGCCACTACTAAGGGAATCTCGGTTGATTTCTTTTCCTCAGGGTACTTAGATGTTTCAGTTCCCCTGGTTCGCTTCTTAAGCCTATGTATTCAGCTTAAGATACCTAACTTATGTTAGGTGGGTTCCCCCATTCAGACATCTCCGGATCAAAGTCTGTTTGCCGACTCCCCGAAGCTTTTCGCAGGCTACCACGTCTTTCATCGCCTCTGACTGCCAAGGCATCCACCGTATGCGCTTCTTCACTTGACCATATAACCCCAAGCAATCTGGTTATACTATGAAGACAACATTCGCCGAAAATTCGCATACTCAATTAAGAGAATCACAAATTTTACCTTAGCCTGAATAAACACCAGTGAAAGTGTCATTCAGTCTATCTTTCTATCACATACCCAAATTTTTAAAGAACGATCTAATCAAAAGATCAGAAATCAACATTCACCATCATTTGATGGAATGCTCATTTCTAAGCTTTACGACAGAAAAACCACAGAGTAACTCTGCAGTTATCGTCTTCTACAATGAATCAAGCAATTCGTGTGGGAACTTATGGAGCAGCTGATGTCGTCGATTAAGGAGGTGATCCAGCCGCAGGTTCCCCTACGGCTACCTTGTTACGACTTCACCCCAGTCATGAATCACACCGTGGTAACCGTCCTCCCGAAGGTTAGACTAGCTACTTCTGGTGCAACCCACTCCCATGGTGTGACGGGCGGTGTGTACAAGGCCCGGGAACGTATTCACCGTGACATTCTGATTCACGATTACTAGCGATTCCGACTTCACGCAGTCGAGTTGCAGACTGCGATCCGGACTACGATCGGTTTTATGGGATTAGCTCCACCTCGCGGCTTGGCAACCCTTTGTACCGACCATTGTAGCACGTGTGTAGCCCAGGCCGTAAGGGCCATGATGACTTGACGTCATCCCCACCTTCCTCCGGTTTGTCACCGGCAGTCTCCTTAGAGTGCCCACCATTACGTGCTGGTAACTAAGGACAAGGGTTGCGCTCGTTACGGGACTTAACCCAACATCTCACGACACGAGCTGACGACAGCCATGCAGCACCTGTCTCAATGTTCCCGAAGGCACCAATCTATCTCTAGAAAGTTCATTGGATGTCAAGGCCTGGTAAGGTTCTTCGCGTTGCTTCGAATTAAACCACATGCTCCACCGCTTGTGCGGGCCCCCGTCAATTCATTTGAGTTTTAACCTTGCGGCCGTACTCCCCAGGCGGTCAACTTAATGCGTTAGCTGCGCCACTAAGAGTTCAAGACTCCCAACGGCTAGTTGACATCGTTTACGGCGTGGACTACCAGGGTATCTAATCCTGTTTGCTCCCCACGCTTTCGCACCTCAGTGTCAGTATCAGTCCAGGTAGTCGCCTTCGCCACTGGTGTTCCTTCCTATATCTACGCATTTCACCGCTACACAGGAAATTCCACTACCCTCTACCATACTCTAGCTTGCCAGTTTTGGATGCAGTTCCCAGGTTGAGCCCGGGGATTTCACATTCAACTTAACAAACCACCTACGCGCGCTTTACGCCCAGTAATTCCGATTAACGCTTGCACCCTCTGTATTACCGCGGCTGCTGGCACAGAGTTAGCCGGTGCTTATTCTGTCGGTAACGTCAAAGCAGCAAAGTATTAATTTACTGCCCTTCCTCCCAACTTAAAGTGCTTTACAATCCGAAGACCTTCTTCACACACGCGGCATGGCTGGATCAGGCTTTCGCCCATTGTCCAATATTCCCCACTGCTGCCTCCCGTAGGAGTCTGGACCGTGTCTCAGTTCCAGTGTGACTGATCATCCTCTCAGACCAGTTACGGATCGTAGCCTTGGTGAGCCATTACCTCACCAACTAGCTAATCCGACCTAGGCTCATCTGATAGCGCAAGGCCCGAAGGTCCCCTGCTTTCTCCCGTAGGACGTATGCGGTATTAGCGTCCGTTTCCGAACGTTATCCCCCACTATCAGGCAGATTCCTAGGTATTACTCACCCGTCCGCCGCTCTCAAGAGAAGCAAGCTTCTCTCTACCGCTCGACTTGCATGTGTTAGGCCTGCCGCCAGCGTTCAATCTGAGCCATGATCAAACTCTTCAGTTCAAACATCTTTGGGTTTTTAAGAAACCCTAAACTTGGCTCAGCAATCGTTGGTTACATCTTTGATTTCTCGCGGAGTAACTTGTGATGCTGATAATCTTTTTGACTATCAGCCTGACTCCACAAGCACCCACACGAATTGCTTGATTCAGTTGTTAAAGAGCGGTTGGTTAAGCTTTCGCTCAACCGAGGCGCGCATTCTACAGCAGCCTCTGTTGCTGTCAAGCGGTTATTTTAAGATGTTTTCAAAGCTTCCTCTGTAACATCAACCACTTGCGCTTTCGATCTCTCGTTAGCGGGAGGCGAATTCTACAGCGTTACACGCTGCTGTCAACACCTCATTTCCTGCTTCGGTGAATTGAAGCTAGCACCGTCAAAATCATCCAACTCATTGATATTCAAGGAGTTTTCCGTTTCGACTGCGCCGGAAGTGGTGCGAATTATAGGCCGCTAGAATTCTGAGTCAAGCCCTAAATTCATAATTCTGTCACAACGCGCCAAAAGCCATAAAAGTAGAGGCCAGCCTAACGGCTGGCCTCTCTTCTTCTATATACAGCTGCAACCCAACTTACAGACTCGGGAATGCAAACTGCGACGCTTCATGGCTGGCACGTTGCGGCCAACGCTGAGTGATCGCCTTGCGGCGCGTATAAAACCGAACACCGTCCGGACCATAGGCATGCAGGTCACCGAAAAGGGAACGCTTCCAACCACCAAAACTGTGGTACGCCACAGGCACTGGCAGCGGAACGTTCACCCCGACCATACCCACTTCGATCTCGTCGCAGAACAGGCGAGCCGCCTCACCATCACGGGTGAAGATGCAGGTGCCGTTACCGTATTCGTGATCGTTGATCAGTTGCATCGCCTCTTCCAGGCTATTAACCCGCACGATGCACAGCACTGGACCAAAGATCTCTTCTTTATAGATGCGCATCTGTGGCGTCACACGATCAAACAGGCAGCCGCCCAGGAAGAAGCCATCTTCATGATCCTTGACGCTCAAGCCGCGACCATCGACGACCAGCTCTGCACCGGCAGCAACACCATCCTCGACATAGCCGCTGACCTTGTCACGCGCCTGCCCCGAGACCAAAGGCCCCATGTCCAGACCGCACGAAGTGCCTGCACCGATTTTCAGCGCCTTGATTTGCGGTACCAGCTTGGCCACCAACGCATCAGCAACCTGATCGCCAACACACACCGCAACCGAAATGGCCATGCAACGCTCGCCGCAAGAACCGTAAGCCGCCCCCATCAGCGCACTCACAGCGTTATCCAGATCCGCATCCGGCATCAGCACCGCGTGGTTCTTCGCCCCGCCCAACGCCTGCACACGTTTGCCGCGCTTGGTGCCTTCGGCATAAATGTATTCAGCAATCGGCGTTGAACCCACAAAACTCAGCGCTTTAACTTCCGGCGCTTCAATCAACGCATCCACAGCGCCTTTGTCACCATGCACCACGCTCAGCACGCCCTTGGGCAGACCGGCTTCATGCAGCAACTGTGCAATAAATAAGGTCGAGCTTGGATCGCGTTCCGACGGTTTGAGGATGAAACAGTTACCGCACACAATCGCCAGCGGGTACATCCACAGCGGAACCATAGCCGGGAAGTTGAAAGGCGTAATGCCTGCAACCACACCCAGCGGTTGGAAATCCGACCATGCATCAATGTTCGGTCCAACGTTACGGCTGTATTCACCCTTCAGGATTTCTGGCGCAGAGCACGCAAACTCAACGTTCTCAATTCCGCGCTTCAGTTCACCCGCAGCGTCTTCCAGGGTCTTGCCGTGTTCTTCGCTGATCAACTGGGAGATGCGCGCTTCGTTCTGCTCCAGCAACTGCTTGAAGCGGAACATCACCTGAGCACGCTTGGCCGGTGGCGTATTGCGCCAAGCCGGGAAAGCAGCCTTGGCTGAGTCGATGGCTTTTTGAATGGTTTCGCGACTGGCCAGCGGCACTTGATGAATCACTTTACCGGTCGACGGGTTAAACACATCAGCGGTACGACCAGAGTCGCTCAGAAATTCGCCATTGATGAAATGTTGAATGGTGCTCATGGGTGCTCCAAAAAGTTGTCCACAGGCGCGAACGCTGCGCGCCTGCCTCTATTCCCAAAACCGCTTCTATAGATAGAAGGATCAGTCAATCTGGTTCAGCGCTTCACCGACCGCATCGAACAAACGATCCAGGTCTTGCGGCTTGCTATTAAAGGTTGGGCCGAACTGCAGGGTGTCGCCACCAAAGCGTACGTAGAAACCCGCCTTCCACAATTTCATCGCCGCATCAAACGGACGAACAATTGCGTCACCATCACGCGGGGCAATTTGAATGGCACCCGCCAAGCCATAGTTACGAATGTCGATGACGTTTTTCACGCCCTTCAAACCATGGATCGCATTCTCAAAGTGCGGCGCGACTTCAGCAACGCTCTGCACCAGGTTTTCCTTTTGCAGCAGATCCAGCGCAGCCAGGCCCGCAGCACAGGCCACAGGGTGAGCCGAATAGGTATAGCCGTGTGGGAATTCAACCGCGTATTCAGGCGTCGGCTGATTCATGAACGTCTGATAAATCTCAGTGGTGGCAATCACCGCGCCCATCGGGATCGCGCCGTTGGTCACTTGCTTGGCAATACACATCAAGTCCGGAGTTACGCCGAAGCTGTCAGCACCAAACATCGAGCCTGTACGACCAAACCCGGTGATCACCTCATCGAACACCAACAGGATGTTGTGTTGATCGCAGATTTCACGCAGACGTTTCAGATAACCCTGAGGCGGCACCAGTACACCTGCCGAACCTGCCATAGGCTCCACAAACACCGCCGCGATATTCGACGCGTCATGCAACTCGATCAGCTTGAGCAACTCATCAGCCAGCGCAATACCACCCTGCTCCGGCATGCCGCGTGAGAACGCGTTGCTCGCCAAAAGCGTGTGCGGCAAGTGATCAACATCACTCATCGCCTGGCCAAACAGCTTACGGTTACCGTTCACACCGCCCAGGCTCGTGCCGGCAATGTTCACCCCGTGATAACCACGGGCACGGCCAATCATCTTGGTTTTGGTCGACTGGCCTTTCAAACGCCAGTAAGCCCGCACCATCTTCACCGCAGTATCCGCACACTCAGAACCCGAGTCAGTGAAAAACACGTGGTTCAAATTACCTGGGGTCAGCGAGGTGATTTTCTCTGCCAGCTGGAATGACAGCGGGTGCCCGTACTGGAACGCAGGCGAATAATCGAGGGTGCCCAGTTGCTTGGCCACTGCTTCCTGGATTTCTGTGCGTGTATGCCCAGCACCACAGGTCCACAGACCTGACAGCGAATCGTAGATTTGCCGACCTTTATCGTCCGTCAGATAACTACCTTTCGCGCCAACGATAAAACGCGGATCGCGATGGAAGTTACGGTTAGCGGTGTAAGGCATCCAATGAGCATCCAGCTTGAGCTGGCTAGTCACTGAGATTTCGGCATTTTCGGGCATGTTCATCGGCAAAACCTCGCAAAGCAGAAAGCGGCGTGGGATTGAAAGCGTTGTTGCAGCTAAATTGCCACGGCTATAAAGTCGATGAAATCCAACTCTTCTAACCTTTAGTTAGGCCCGGACTAAACTATGAGCACCCGTCGTCCCGATGCACTGGCCCAAGTCAGCGACTTTGATATTCGATTGCTCCGGATCTTTCGCAGCGTTGTCGAATGCGGTGGTTTTTCAGCCGCAGAAACCGTGCTCGGGATTGGCCGCTCGGCCATCAGCCAACAGATGAGCGACCTCGAACAACGCCTCGGTTTACGTCTGTGCCAACGGGGTCGAGCAGGGTTCTCCCTGACAGAAGAAGGCCGCGAGGTGTATCAGTCAGCGCTGCAGTTATTAGGTGCACTGGAAAGTTTTCGTACCGAGGTCAACGGCCTGCACCAACACCTGCGCGGTGAGTTGACCATTGGCCTCACCGACAACCTGGTCACCCTGCCCCACATGCGTATCACCCATGCGCTGGCACAACTCAAGGAACGCGGACCTGACGTGCAAATCCACATTCGTATGATCGCCCCCAACGAAGTGGAACAAGGCGTTCTCGACGGCCGCCTTCATGTAGGCGTCGTTCCCCAGGCCAGCGCACTCTCCGGGCTTGAATATCAGCCACTGTACAGCGAGCGCTCACTGCTTTACTGCGCCGTCGGCCACCCGCTGTTTTATGTCGATGACCGGCAACTGGAAGACCAGCGCCTCAATGACCAGGACGCCATTGCCCCGACCTTTCGCCTGCCAGCCGACATCCAGGCGCACTACCAGGCACTCAACTGCACCGCCAGCGCATCCGACCGAGAAGGCATGGCGTTCTTGATTTTGACCGGGCGCTACATCGGCTACCTGCCCGATCACTACGCCAGCTTCTGGGTACAGCAAGGCCGCCTGCGCGCCTTGAAAGCCAAAACGCGTTTTTATGACTTAAGCCTCGCCTCGGTCACCCGCAAAGGCCGACGGCCACACCTGGTGCTGGAAAGTTTCCTTGAGAGCCTGGAAGCGACGCGCTAACGTAAACGGCGGCTTCAAGCCTCCAGCCAATGTTCGGAAACCACATGCCCTCGACCCTCACCGGCCTTTGCGAATACCGCGAAGAAATCCGCAAAAGCCGCTTCATCACACTGGCCGCCCCGATTACCAGCGCCCAGCAAGCCCAAGACTTCATCGAACAACACAGCGACCTCAACGCCACCCACAACTGCTGGGCCTGGAAACTCGGCGCCCAATACCGCAGCAGCGATGATGGCGAACCTGGTGGCACCGCAGGGCGGCCGATCCTGTCGGCGATTGAAGCGCAAGACTGCGATCAAGTCGTGGTACTGGTTATCCGTTGGTACGGCGGCATCCAACTGGGCACCGGGGGGCTCGCGCGCGCCTATGGCGGTGGCGCCAATAAGTGCCTGCAAGGGGCAGAGAAACTCCCGCTCATCAGCCGCGTCCCCCTGCAGTGCACCTGCCATTTCAGTGAACTGGCCTTGGTTAAATTGCGTCTGGCCGAACTGGATGGCCTGCTCACCCAAGAAACCTTTACCGCCAACGGGGTTGATTTACAGCTGGAGCTAGGCGAAGAACACATTCCAGCTCTGCAGCAACAACTGGCCGGCATCAGTCGCGGCAGAATCCTGTTGCACCGGGACACCACAAACAGCGACGCGTAAGCGTGTAATAACCTGCGCCTCACCACTTGCCCACAATCACTGTGCACCCAACTGTGGATAACCTGAGCACACACGGCTACAGCCCTTTTATTACGGGCCTTTCAGCCATTTGTACGTTTTTTATCCAAATCAGCCGCGCTTTGAGAAAAACACAGACAAAACAATACTTTAGCGTTGCATATCGCGGTTAGAACAAAGGGATGCAGTGCTTATACCGGTGCATTCAAGTTGCGCACAGATACTGTGGAACAACCTGTGGATAACCCGTGTAAAGTCCCCGGCGATTCAGCCCCCATAACGCTTACTTAATCTTGTGCGTTTTTTAATCAATTACAGATATTCAAGACCATCACCTGACCTCTGCCTGCCTATCGTTCCTACTCATCATTTGATGAGAGCGCACACACAAGCGCTGGGCACTCGCACAGGGAAGGCGTAAAAACAGCTAACGGTGACTTCCTTAACGCTAAAGAGGGCGAATTCATGGCAGCAAAAAAAGCACTAATCGTAGGCGCCTCACGTGGGCTGGGTCTGGGACTGGTGACAGCGCTTTCCCATGACGGCTGGCAAGTAACCGCAACCGTTCGGGACCCTCAGCGCGCAGAGGCATTAAAAAAACTGGATAACGTGCAGGTCGAGCAACTCGACATCGACAACCTGCAAGCCATCAACGCCCTGCACCAGCGCTTGAGCGCAGACGTGTTTGACCTGGTTTTTATTAACGCCGGCATCAAGGGCCCGGACGATCAAACCTCCGGGGCCGCCAGCCTCGCCGAGATTGGCCAATTGTTCCTGACCAACAGCGTGGCGCCCGTTAACGTGGCTCAAGCCTTTGTCGGCAGTATCAAAAAGGACAATGGCGTTCTGGCATTCATGAGCTCAAGGCTGGGCAGCATCACCAATCCCAACGCCCCGTATCTTGCACTCTACAAAGCTAGCAAGGCCGCGCTCAATTCATTGACCAACACCTTTGTGACGCAACTCCCGGAGCCGCGACCAACCGTGCTCTCCATCCACCCGGGCGTCGTCAAAACCGACCTGACTCGCGGTACCGGCGACATTGACGTCGACACCAGCATCCGAGGCATCGTCGAACAGCTCTATGCGTATGCCGGTAAAGGCGGTCATCACTATATCGACTACAAGGGTCAGACCATTCCCTGGTAGCCGTGTGAAGGGCAGCCGTCACAGGCTGCCCATCGCTTAAAGCCCCAGCAGCGACAACATGATGAACGTGGCAAACAATACGAAATGCGTCATGCCCTCAATGGCATTGGTCTCACCGTCATTCAAATTGATCGCGCACACCACCAGCGTAATCAGCACCATCACCGTCTGCACCGGGGTCATCGCCATCTGAAAGGGTTGGCCGGTATACAGCGCCATCGCCTCCATGGCAGGCACCGTCAAAATCACCGTGGACAACGAAGCGCCCAAGGCCACATTCACCACCGATTGCATGCGGTTGGCCAACGCGGCCCGTAGCGCCGTCAGAATTTCCGGTGCCGCCGAGATGGCCGCAACCACAATTGCCGTCATCACCGGCGGCGCGCCCGTCCCCTCAAGGCCAAGGTCCAGCGCCTTGGACATCACCTCCGCCAGGGCACCGATCACAATCACCCCCAGCCCGAGAATGGCGATCGACAGCTTTACATTGGTCGGCGTCCCTTCTGGCTCGCGCTTGCGGCCTTTTTTTTCCGGGTAGCTGTAACTGAAAAAGTAACTGTGCGGCCCCACCTGCATGCGCAAAAACACCGCATACAGCAGCACCATCGCGCCAATGGTGAAGGCGGAGTAAATTTTCCAGTCGGCCTCAGGGATAAATTCCGGCACCACCATCGACACACCCATGGCCGTCAGAATCATCACGCTGTACGTGCGGGCCGAATCGTCGTTGTAGGACTGCTCGCCATGTTTGATCCCGCCCATCAGCGCGGCCAAACCGAGGATGCCGTTGATATCGAGCATCACCGCCGAATAAATCGTGTCACGCACCAAGGTCGGCGACGGCTCGTTGCTCATCATGATGGCCAGGATGACCACTTCTACCAGCACCGCAGACAGCGTAAGAATCATCGTCCCATAAGGGTCGCCGACCTTTTCAGCCAGGACCTCAGCGTGATGCGCTACCCGCATCGAAGCGCAGACAATCGCCGCAATCAGGACCAAGCCCCCGATCAGCGCCGTGGCCTGACCACTGCCCAATAACCAATGTTCCAGCGGGAAAGCCACGCCGACCATCGCCACCGCCAGGAGGAGGAGTTTTTCATCTTTCAATAAAGTCAGCATCGCAGGCCTTTTGCCGAGAGTCGAATACACGTTGTGAGGTCACAGACTGCCAAAACTCACTAACGTTTCGTTACACCTTAGTTCACAGGCACGCCATTAGAAGGGTCTGACTGGCCGCTCAAACGCAGTTGGTGCGACAAATGGCGGGGGCATTTTTACAAGCTGTGTCGTCCGACGCCTGTAGAATGCCGCCATCTGCACCTGATCTGATGAGAAAAACGAATATGTATGACTGGCTGAACGCCCTGCCAAAAGCAGAACTGCACCTGCACCTTGAAGGTTCTCTAGAGCCCGAGTTGCTGTTCTCGCTGGCCGAGCGCAACAAAGTCGCCCTCCCCTGGAACGATGTTGAAACCTTGCGCAAGGCCTATGCCTTCAATAACCTGCAAGAGTTTCTCGACCTCTACTACAAAGGCGCAGACGTACTGCGCACCTCTCAGGATTTCTACGACCTGACCTGGGCTTACCTGTTGCGCTGCAAGGCTCAGAACGTTATTCACACCGAACCCTTCTTCGACCCGCAAACCCACACCGATCGTGGCGTGCCGTTTGAAGTGGTACTGAATGGCATCGCCGCTGCACTCAAAGACGGCGAACAGCAACTGGGCATCACCAGTGGCTTGATCCTGAGCTTCCTGCGCCACTTGAGCGAAGAAGAAGCGCAAAAAACCCTCGACCAGGCACTGCCATTTCGCGATGCATTTGTCGCCGTAGGCCTGGACAGTTCAGAAATGGGCCACCCGCCGAGCAAGTTCCAGCGCGTGTTTGACCGTGCCCGCCACGAAGGTTTTCTGACCGTGGCCCACGCCGGCGAAGAAGGCCCGCCGGAGTACATCTGGGAAGCCCTCGACCTGCTGAAAATCCAGCGTATCGACCACGGCGTGCGCGCGATTGAAGACGAGCGCTTGATGCAACGCATCATCGACGAGCAAATCCCGCTGACCGTCTGCCCGCTGTCCAACACCAAACTGTGCGTGTTCGATCACATGTCGCAACACAACATTCTCGACATGCTCGAGCGCGGCGTGAAAGTCACCGTCAACTCCGACGACCCGGCCTATTTCGGCGGTTACGTGACCGAGAACTTCCACGCGCTGTACACCGACCTGGGCATGACCCAAGACCAAGCCAAGCGCCTGGCGCAAAATAGCCTCGACGCACGCCTGATCAAACCGTAAAAACCCGGCCTTGTAGGAGCGAGCTCGCCTCGCGATCTTTTGATCCTTTAAAAAGATCGCGAGACAAGCTCGCTCCTACAAGGCACTACGCTGCCCCGCCAACCCCGCACACCGCTCAATCAGCATATCGCGCAGCAACTTCACCGGTTTGCTCAACTGGGCGCGATGCCCGCACAGCAAATTCAATGGCGCATGCTCGCAGGTCAACTCCGGCAATAACACCTTGAGCCTGCCCGCCGTCACATCCTGCGCCACGTCCAGCCACGACTTGTAGGCAATCCCCGCTCCGGCAATCGCCCACAAACGCACCACATCGGCATCATCACTAAAACGGTCACCGCTCACCGTCAGCCCCAGCTCGCGCTTACCATCGTTAAATTGCCAATGGTCATGCACGCGCGTCCCGAGCATGTACAGCAGGCAGTTATGTTGCAGCAAATGTTCAAGCTGACGCGGCTCGCCTCGGCGCGCCAAATAGTCGGGTGATGCGCACAGTACGCGGCGGTTGTCGGTGGCAACCGGTAGCGCCACCAGACTGGAGTCTTCCGGCTCACCGTAACGCAGGGCGATATCCACAGGCTGGCGGAACAGATCGGCAATCCGGTCGCCCAGCAATAGACG
This sequence comes from Pseudomonas helleri, assembly GCF_045830615.1. NCBI lineage: Bacteria > Pseudomonadati > Pseudomonadota > Gammaproteobacteria > Pseudomonadales > Pseudomonadaceae > Pseudomonas > Pseudomonas helleri. The sequence goes on from NZ_CP174501.1 coordinate 4,838,412, forward strand.
TACGGTCAACTGCGGGTGTTCACGCTGAAACGCGTCCAGCCAGGGCAACAACAGGTTACGTCCAAAGTCTGACGGCGCGGATAGCTGCAACACCCCGCTCACTTGGTCTTGCCCACGGGCTAAAAGGCGGCGCCCTTCATCCAGGCTGCTCAAGGCCGTACGCGCATAATCGAGAAAGCCTTGGCCCTCCGCCGTCAGGCGCAAACTGCGCGTAGAACGTGCCAACAATCGAACCCCTAACTGCGCTTCGATCCGCTTGAGGGCTGCACTGGCCACCGCTGGCGACAAATCCATCACCCGCGCAGCTGCCGACAAACTGCCCAAGTCAGCAGCACGCACAAACAGTTGCAGGTCATCGAAGCGCAGCATTCATCGCCACCATTATCAAAAAAACATTGAAAGAGACTGCTGTTTTAGCCGGTTTTATCGCCCAGCGAAATGGTTAATCATCGATTCACTTTTCGTACTCACTGTCAGGACATGCCCCATGAAAGCTATCGCCTATTACCAGTCGCTGCCGATCCAGGACCCTAACGCCCTGCAAGACATCGAACTGCCCGAGCCAGTAGCCGGCCCGCGCGACGTGTTGGTTGAAGTCAAAGCCATCTCGGTCAACCCGGTGGACACCAAGGTTCGCCAAAACGCACAGCCGGAAGGCGGTGCCGCCAAAGTGCTGGGTTGGGACGTGGCCGGGGTGGTCAAGGCGGTCGGCAGTGACGTCAGCCTGTTCAAGGTCGGTGACAACGTGTTCTACGCCGGGTCTATCGCCCGGGCGGGCGGCAACAGCGAGCTGCACGTGGTCGATGAGCGAATTGTCGGGCACATGCCAAAAAGCCTCGGTTTTGCTGAAGCCGCTGCACTGCCGCTGACCGCCATTACCGCCTGGGAATTGTTGTTCGAACGCCTGGCTATTAAAGAAGGCAAAAACGACGAGCAGCAAAGCCTGTTGATTGTCGGCGCAGCAGGCGGGGTCGGCTCGATCCTGACCCAACTGGCCAGCCAGTTGACCGCCCTCAAGGTGATCGGCACGGCCTCACGCCCCGAGACCCAAGCCTGGGTGCGCGAACTGGGCGCCGATGTGATCATCGACCACACCCAGCCATTGAGCGAAGCACTCAAAGCTCAGGGCATCGACGCGGTAACCCACGTCGCCAGCCTGACGCAAACCGATCAGCACCTCGACCAACTGGTCGAAGCCCTCGCTCCACAAGGCAAGTTTGCTTTAATCGACGACCCGAAAACCTTCGACATCACCAAGCTCAAACGCAAGAGCCTGTCGCTGCACTGGGAGTTCATGTACACCCGCTCATTGTTCGAAACCCCGGACATGATTGCGCAACACGCCCTGCTCAACCGGGTGGCCGACTTGATCGACGCGGGCACTTTGCGCACCACGGTAGGCGAACACTTTGGCACCATCAACGCCGCCAACCTGCGCCGCGCACACGCGCTGCTGGAAAGCGGCAAGGCCAAAGGCAAAATCGTGCTTGAAGGGTTCTGATCACAGCAAGGGGACTAAAACGGTCAATTTTTAACCGTCAGTCAGAGACTTGATGCCTGTCATATTCTGCGGCGCTTTCAGGCATACACTGGCCGCCTTTGCCAACCAAAGGAGGCCAGCAATGAAAATCCTGATAAAGGCGTTAGCAAAATCTCCTGACTGCCAATGGCAGGTTCAAATCGACCAGCAAGCCGTTAACTTTCGCACAAAGGCTGAGGCCAAAGCCTTTGTGGATACGTTGAAATCGCGTTTGCAGGCCCCGCACAAATTGCCCGAACCCATGGCAGTGTGATTCAGACTGTTTCCTCGGCGGCGATCCGCGCCTGATACACACGGCGGGTCGCCATGCCGATCGTCACGGCCAACACCCCGCACAAGGTGATCACCATCGCCATTGGCATTGCCGTGCCATCATGCAAAACACCCACGAGTGACGCCGCACCGGCGGCCACACTGAACTGCAAAAAGCCCAGCATCGCCGAAGCACTGCCCGCCCGTGCGCCCTGCCCATTCATGGCACACGCCGAGGCATTGGGGATGATGCAGCCCAGACTGGCGATGCAGATAAACAGTGGAATCAACAACGGCCACAGTTGCTCGGTATGCAGGACGCTAATGCCCAGCAATGCCACACCTGCCGCCAGATAAACCCACACCGTACGCGCCAGCAAAAAGGCCGGTTGGCGCTTGGCCAGCAACCGTGCGTTCACTTGCGCCACCAAAATAAAGCCCGCCGCGTTACTACCGAACAACCAGCCGTAGTGTTCCGCAGGCACGCCATACAGCTTGATAAAGACGAAAGGTGAACCCGCAATGTAGGCAAACATCCCGGCCATTGCGATCCCCCCCGTCAGAGCATGCCCCAGGAACTCGCGATCCTTGAGCAAACGGCCGTATTGGCGCAGCGCCCCCGACAACGGTTGGCGCGGCACGTTGGCCGGCAAGCTTTCCGGCAACCCCAATGCCACCGCCAGGGCGGCCAGTGCACTGAAGCCGGTCAGCGCGATAAAGATCGACTGCCAGCCGTACACGTTAACCAGCAGGCCGCCAAGCATCGGCGCCAAAATCGGCGCCAGGCCCATCACCAGCATCAGTTGCGAGAACACCTTGGCCGAGCCCACCGCATCGCACTTGTCACTGACAATCGCACGTGACAGCACCATCCCGGCACACCCGCCCAGCGCCTGGACAAACCGTGCACCAATCAGCCACTCGAGCGTGGGCGCAACCGCGCAGGCCAAAGAACCCAGGGTAAACAGGCCAACACCCACCAGCAGCGGCACACGACGACCGAAGCGGTCAGCCAGCGGGCCGTACGCCAGTTGGCCGATGGACAAGCCCAGGAAATACACCGCAAGGGTCAACTGGATGTGCGTTTCATCGGTGGCAAAGGCTAGCGCCATCGCCGGGAACCCAGGCAAGTAGAAATCGATCGCCAAGGGCCCAAAAGCGCTGAGCGCGCCGAGAATCAGGAGAGTTCTAACGTTCATCAGTTGTCCAAATCGTACTGCGGTTAGCGCGGTACGACAGTCTAGCTGTGGTTGCAGACGATGAACATTAAGTTAGCGAGCTATCTAATAAATCCCCTGTAGGAGCGATCTTTTGATCCTGGCTCTTTTTACGGCCGCTGCGCGCCCGGACGTAGCCTCGCAAGGCTCGTCAACTGCTACGGGGGTACGCGATACACCTGTAGGAGCGAGCTTGCCTCGCGATCTTTTGATTGTTTAAAAGATCGCGAGGCTTTTCTGCGTCAAGCCGTGGCTGGCACGTCAAAACCGGCACCTTCAATCGCGCCGACGATGTCTTTTGCTGCCAACGAGCTCTCGACCTTCACCGTTTTGGTCTTCAGGTCCACGTCGACTTTAGACTGCGGATCAAGGCGCTGAATCGCGTTGGTCACACCGCGAACACAGCCACCACAGGTCATTCCATCCACTGTAAACGTTTGCATGACACGCCTCCTTTGGTTGAGATGGCCACAGCTTCCACCTTGCCATCGTGGCAAGGTCAAGCCCCTCGTTGTATGGGCACACTGGCAATCTGACCTTGGCTCGGCCAAGCTGAATGCCTTCTGATTTAAAAACAAGGTACCGAGCCATGCGCGGGTCCGCTTTGAGCCTAGTCAGTTTTTTAACCCTGGCCGCCTTGCCGCTGTGGGCCAATGCCGATCAAGACTACGGCGTTTTGATCATTTCTCGCGAACGCCTCGAAGTCCCCACCAGCTGCGAAGTCGGGGTGTACATCGACGATCAATTGGCCGGGCGATTGTTTCAAGAGCAGGCGCTGTCTTTCAATTTGCCCGCCGGCAATGTCGGCATTCGCCTCAAGCTGCTGCCCGGTCAGGCGCCGGGGTGCTTGCCCGGCATGCTGGTGCCACCTGCGCAGCAGTTCACGCTTAAAGCCGGTGATGTACGCAAATACCGGATCGCGCTGGGCAAGGATGGCATGTACCTCAAACCTGCCAAGTTGGAATACTGACCGCAGCGCGCGAAATAACCCACAGCAGTGGCCTTGACCTTGCCACGGGGTCAAGGTCGATTCTATGGACAGATAACTTCTTGAGGAGGACTGCTCGTGCCCACCCAATTCGATCTGCCGATTGACGGTATGACCTGTGCCAGTTGCGCCGGCCGCGTGGAAAAAGCCTTGGCCAAAGTGCCGGGGGTTGAAAGCGTCAGCGTCAACCTGGCCACTGAACAGGCGCGTATCCAGGCCCCGGCCGACAGCCTGGCGGCACTGGTCGACGCCGTGCAGCAGGCGGGTTACAGCGTGCCAGCCCACAGCCTGGAGCTGGACGTGGGCGGCATGACCTGCGCGTCCTGCTCAGGCCGCGTTGAAAAAGCCCTCAGCAAAGTCCCCGGGGTCGAGCGTGTCAGCGTTAACCTGGCCAACGAGCGGGCCCACGTCGAACTGCTGGGCCACGTCGACCCGGCCCGACTGATCGACGCGGTTACCCGGGCCGGCTACTCAGCCAGTCTGCACCAGGCAAACAACCCGCAGGCCGTGCAGGACGATCAGCAAAAGCGCTTGCAGCGCGAACGCTGGGCGTTGGTGCTGGCTATTGTCCTGGCGTTACCGCTGGTTCTGCCGATGCTGCTGATGCCATTGGGGATTCACTGGATGCTGCCCGCGTGGGCACAGTTCGTACTCGCCACCCCGGTGCAGTTTGTGTTGGGCGCACGCTTTTATCGTGCTGCCTGGAAAGCCGTCAAAGCAGGCGCCGGCAACATGGACCTGCTGGTCGCCCTCGGCACCAGCGCGGGTTACGGCCTGAGCCTCTACGAATGGGCCATTGCCGCGCCCGGCACCACACCGCATCTGTACTTCGAAGCCTCGGCCGTGGTCATCGCACTGGTGCTGCTGGGCAAATACCTCGAAAGCCGCGCCAAACGCCAGACCGCCAGCGCCATTCGAGCCCTTGAAGCCCTGCGCCCGGAGCGCGCCCTGCGCGTGGTCGATGGCCAGGAACAAGACGTCGCCATCAGCGACCTGCGCCTCAATGACCTGGTGCTGGTCAAACCCGGCGAGCGTTTTCCGGTGGATGGCGAGGTGGTCGAAGGCCAAAGCCACGCCGACGAAGCCTTGATCAGCGGCGAAAGCCTGCCCGTGCCGAAACAGCCTGGGGATAAAGTCACCGGCGGCGCGATCAATGGCGAAGGCCGTCTGGTGATCAAAACCTTGGCCCTGGGCACCGAAACCGTCCTCGCACGCATCATTCGCCTGGTCGAAGACGCGCAGGCCGGTAAAGCGCCGATCCAGAAGTTGGTAGATAAAGTCAGCCAGGTGTTCGTCCCGGTGGTGCTCGTGATCGCCCTCGCCACCCTGCTCGGCTGGTGGCTCTACGGCGCCCCGATTGAAACGGCCCTGATCAACGCCGTGGCTGTGCTGGTTATCGCCTGCCCGTGTGCGCTGGGGTTGGCGACACCCACGGCGATAATGGCCGGGACCGGTGTGGCCGCCCGCTTCGGGATCTTGATCAAAGACGCCGAAGCGCTGGAGCGTGCACACGAAGTCAGCGCCGTGGTCTTCGACAAAACCGGCACCCTCACCTCCGGCACCCCGCAAATCGCCCACTTGGCTGCGCTGGACGGTGACGAAGCCCACTTGTTGCAAGCCGCAGGCGCCCTGCAACGCGGCAGCGAACACCCCTTGGCCAAGGCCGTACTGGATGCCTGCGCCGCACGGCAGTTAAACGTGCCGGATGTAGCAGACAGCCAGTCTCTGACCGGGCGCGGCATCGCCGGCACACTCGAAGGCCGTCGTCTGGCCTTGGGCAATCGTCGCCTGCTCGACGAAACCGGCCTCACTCCAGGTTCGCTGGCAGACTCCGCAACCGCCTGGGAGAACGAAGGCCGCACCCTGTCGTGGTTGATCGAACAAAGCCCCGAGCCCCGTGTGCTCGGCCTGTTTGCCTTTGGTGACACCCTTAAAACCGGCGCGCAGTCCGCGATCCAGCAACTCACCGCACGCCACATCAGCAGCCACTTGCTGACCGGCGACAACCGCGGCAGCGCCCGTGTGGTCGCCCAAGCGTTGGGCATTACCGACGTGCACGCCGAAGTCTTGCCCGCCGACAAGGCAGCCACGGTGGCCGAACTGAAAAAAACCGGCGTGGTGGCGATGGTCGGCGACGGCATCAATGACGCCCCGGCACTGGCCGCAGCCGATATTGGTATCGCCATGGGCGGCGGCACCGACGTGGCCATGCAGGCTGCGGGCATTACCCTGATGCGCGGCGACCCGCGACTGGTGCCCGCCGCCCTGGACATCAGCCGTAAAACCTATGCAAAAATCCGCCAGAACTTGTTCTGGGCGTTTGTCTACAACGTGATCGGCATTCCGCTGGCCGCCTTTGGCTTCCTCAACCCGGTACTGGCGGGCGCGGCCATGGCATTCTCCAGCGTCAGCGTGGTCAGCAACGCACTGTTACTGAAGTTCTGGAAACCCGACGACCTAGAATGAGGAGGCAACTGTCATGAATATCGGCCAGGCCGCCAAGCACAGCGGCCTGAGCGCCAAAATGATTCGTTACTACGAGTCCATTGGCTTGCTCAAACCCGCCCACCGCAGCGACAGCGGCTATCGCCTGTACAGCGACGACGACCTGCACACACTGGCGTTTATCAAGCGCTCGCGGGACCTGGGGTTTTCACTGGAAGAGGTCGGCAAACTGCTGACCTTATGGCAAGACCGCCAACGCGCCAGCGGCGACGTAAAAGCCCTGGCGCGCCAACACATCGAGGCGTTGAATCAAAAGATTGTTGAACTGAGCAGCCTGCGTGACACCCTGCAAGTACTGGTCGAAAGCTGCCAGGGCGACCACCGCCCCGACTGCCCGATCCTCAAAGACCTGGAGTCGGGGGCGTGCTGCCTGACAAAGGAAACTCAAAAACCGTAGCAGCTGCCGCAGGCTGCGTCCGGCGGCGCAGCCGTCGTAAGGTCTGCCACGCGGTGTGTCAGGCTAATGCAGATCTCTGGTTTTACGATCGCTTCGCAATCGGACGTAGCCTTCGGCAACTGCTACGAAATCGGCTCACAGCACCATCATCAACACTTTGCCGATCATCAACACGCTGACCACCGCACACAGCACCGCAAACCCCTGTTGCATCCGCTGGCCCGAGATTTTCGGCGCCAGCACGCGGCCGATGATCATCCCCGCCAGCGTCGCGCTGATAAACAGCACGCCCTGTTCCGACAGGCTGAAGCCCTGATACACCAGATGCCCCAAGGTGCCCAAAGACACCAGCGCCACCACCATCAACGACGTGGCGACAATCCCGTGCATCGGCACATCACTGAATTTGCGAAACGCCGGGACGATCAAAAAACCACCGCCAACCCCCAGCAACCCGGTCAACAACCCCGCCGAGGCGCCGATAGACGCCAATGTGGTGGCGCAGCGCAGGTCCCACTTCAAGTGCCCGGTAGACGGGTTGAGCTGGCAGTTTTTATGCTCCATGTCTTCATCAGACGGGCAGCCCGCCCGGGCTTTCAAAAACATGCGCGCAGAAACAAACACCATCACGCCACCAAACAAGGCCATCAGTGCCGCGCCGGGCAGCAGCTTGGCCAAGTGCAGCCCCAGCGGTGACGCCAGCCAGCCGGCGCCGGCCATCAGCGCTGCCGCCTTGTAGCGCACCAAGCCTTTGCGCAACCCGTCAATGGCGCCCACCGACGCCGCCACACCCACCGCCAATAACGCAACAGGCGTGGCCTCAACCAGCGTCCAGCCCACGCCCAGGGTCAACGCCGGAATGGCCAAAATACCGCCACCCGCGCCAGTCAGCCCCAACAGCAAGCCCACCAGCGCGCCCAAGATCATAATCAGCATGGTTGAACTCAGTCCGGCTTGCAGTCAGTAAACCATTCACGCCCTTTGAGCATCCCTTGCCAGTAGAACCAGGGCAGTAATGTTGCCTTCAGGAACCAGGCAGACTGTCTTGGCACGGTAGGATCCATCGGAAAGGTTGGCAGGAGTTTTCCGCCATAACCGAACTCGGCCAGAATCACTTTGCCTTTTTCGACCGTCAGCGGGCACGAGCCATAACCGTCATAACGCTTGGGCAATGCACGGCCCTGGCGCAGGGCAATCAGGTTGTCCGCCACCACCACGACTTGCTTGCGCGCTGCCGCCGCCGTTTTGGCATTGCTGGTGCCGCACACATCGCCCGCCGCAAAAATCTCGGGGTAGCGCGGATGCTGCAAGGTGGCCGGGTCGGTTTCAAACCAGCCCGCCTTGTCGGCCAGCTCGCTGCGACGGATCACGTCCGGCGCTTGTTGCGGCGGCACGACATGCAGCATGTCGAAGCGCTTCTCGACCCGCGTGACCTGCCCGTCCGCATCGGTCACATCAAACCAGGCGGTCTTGTTCGGGCCGTCAACCTTGACCAGATTGGACTGGAACGCCAATTGCGCCTTGTAGGCTTCCACGTATTTCATCAACGGCGGGACAAACGTCGGGACGCCAAACAACGCCGCACCCGCCAGGTTGAACTCCACCGAAACCGACGCCAGCACGCCCTGCTTGCGCCAGTAATCACACGACAGATACATCGCTTTTTGCGGCGCACCGGCGCACTTGATCGGCATCCCCGGTTGCGTGAACAGCGCCTTGCCGCCGCGCAGCGAGCGCACCAGCTCCCAGGTGTAGGGCGCCAGATCATGCCGGTAATTGGACGTTACGCCATGTTTGCCGAGGGTCTCTTCCAGACCTTCGATTTTCTCCCAGGCCAGTTGCAAGCCAGGGCACACAATCAACTGCTGATAACCCAGCTCTGTGCCGTCACTGAGCAGCACCACCTTGCGCTGCGGCGCAAACGCACACAGCGACGCCTTCACCCACTGCGCGCCTTTGGGCATTACCTCGCCGGTGGGCCGCACCGTGTCTCGCACGTCGTAGGCACCGCCACCCACCAGAGTCCACGCGGGCTGATAGTAGTGCTCGGTATTGGGCTCGATCACGGCGATGCGCAAAGACGCGTCGCGCTTCAACAAGCTTGCCGTCACCGACAGCCCGGCCGAGCCGCCGCCCACCACAACCACGTCAAACTGGCGCACTTCACGGGTGCCTTGGGTCGCGGCTTCATAGAGTTTTGAAGACCGATTGCCCGTGCGGCAAAACGCCAACACCGGCTTGGGCAACTCCGCCAGCAACTCACGCAGTTGTTGCGCCTGTTCCGCGGTTGCGCCGGTGGTCTGCACCGGCAAATAAGCAAAACGCAGCCCCAACGCCTCGGCGGCCTGCTGCATAACGCCGTGCTCGGGTTGTTCGGAGCCGCCTTCATGATCGGGACGGTTGCACACCACACTGCGAAAACCCAGTGCGGGCAAGGCTTGGAGGTCAGACGGCGCGAGCTGGCCAGACACCGAGAACGTGGCGTCGATTCGCTTGATGTTTTGCTCCATTGGGCACTCCAGGCACAACAAAAATGAATGGAATAAGGGGGCGGTGAACGTCGCAGGCAATGGCCCGCATCACTTCTTCAGCGCTTGACCGCAATACAGACCCGACAACGTTTGCATCACAGACACCACTTCGAAACTGGCGAGGGAGTAGTAAATATATTTCCCCATGCGCCGGGTGTTGACCATGCCTTCATCGCGCAACACGCCGAGCTGTTGCGACAAGGTGGGCTGGCGGATCCCGGTCAGGTCTTCAAGCTCACCGACATTGCGTTCGCCTTGCGTCAGCTGGCACAGCAACAGCAGCCGGTCTTCATTGGCAAGGGCTTTGAGAAGGGTGCAGGCTTTGGACGCAGAATCGCGCAGAAGGCCGATCTCTTCACTGGTGAGTTGGGCAGACATGGAGAGCTCCGTGACGTAATGGTCGACAGTCTACGTCTCGATAATATATGTTTCAATATATTGAAATATCTTTTGATTCACGTGAGGCCCTTCATGCACGCCGACATTCAAGGTTTCTACGACCCCAACACCTCAACCGTGAGCTACGTGGTGTACGAAGCTGACGGTAGCGAGTGCGCCATCATTGACCCGGTGCTCGACTACAACGCTGCCGCCGGGCGCATCAGTACCGACAGCGCCGACAGCATCATCCGGTTTGTAGAAGCCCACGGCCTCAAGGTGCAGTGGTTGCTGGAGACCCACGCCCACGCGGATCATTTATCAGCCAGCGCCTACCTCAAGCAAAAGCTCGGCGGGCAAATCGGCATTGGTTCGGCGATTACCCAAGTCCAAGGCGTGTTTCGCGATATCTACAACCTGGAGCCTGAGTTCAGGCTCGACGGCTCGCAATTCGACCATTTATTCGAGCCGGACGAGGTGTTCCACATTGGCCGCCTGCACGTGCGCGCGCTCCATGTGCCGGGGCATACGCCAGCCGACATGGCCTACCAGCTCGAAGACCACAGCATCTTTGTCGGTGACACCTTGTTCATGCCGGATGTCGGCACCGCGCGTTGCGACTTTCCGGGGGGCGATGCGCAGCAGTTGTATCACTCCATCAAGCGCCTGCTGAGTTTGCCGGCCGATACCCGACTGTTGATGTGCCACGACTACCCGCCCGCCGGACGCGAAGCCTCGTGGTCGACCACGGTGGGCGAGCAGCGGGCACGCAACATCCACGTGAACGACAGCGTGCCGCTGGCCGACTTTGTCGACATGCGCACCACCCGCGACGCCACCTTGGGCGTACCGGCCCTGTTGATCCCGGCCATCCAGGTCAACATCCGCGCCGGCAACCTGCCGCCCGCCGATGAAAGCGGCCTGCGCAGCCTGAAAATCCCGCTCAACCGGTTTTAAAAATGGCGGGCATAAAAAATCCGGCCAAGGCCGGATTTTTTATTCATCGAATCACTGCATCCACGGCGGAGGCGGCTCTTCGGCTTTGCTCGGTGGCGCATCATCTGCGGCTCGCACCGCTTGACGACGTTCTTCATCCAGACGGGCCGCTTCGATCTCGCGGATCACACCGCCGACATCCGCCAACTCTTCAGGCTCATCAAACTCGCCGGTCAACACGCTGGTCGGCTGCAGGGTGCCCGCTTCGTAAAGCGCCCACATTTCCTTGGCGTAGCGGGTTTTCTTCAACTCCGGCGCAAAGCGTCCGAAGTACAAAGCCATGTTGCCCACGTCACGCTCCAGCATGTTGAACGCGTGGTTGTTACCCGCTGCATCCACCGCCTGAGGCAAGTCGATAATCACCGGGCCGGTTGGCGTCAGCAACACGTTGAACTCAGACAAGTCACCGTGAACCAGCCCCGTGCAGAGCATCAGCACGATCTGGGAAATCAGGTACGCGTGGTATTCGCGCGCCTGATCCGGCTCCAGCACCACATCGTTCAAGCGCGGTGCCGCGTCACCGTATTCATCGGCCACCAGTTCCATCAGCAGCACGCCTTCGAGGAAGTCGAACGGCTTGGGCACCCGTACACCGGCGCCCGCCAGCCTGAACAGGGCGGCTACTTCGGCGTTCTGCCAGGCGTCCTCGGTTTCTTTACGACCGTACTTCGAGCCCTTGGCCATCGCTCGGGCCTGCCGGCTGTTGCGAACCTTGCGACCCTCCTGATATTCAGCGGCCTGCCGGAAACTTCGTTTGTTAGCCTCCTTGTAAACCTTGGCGCATCGCAGCTCTTTGCCGCAGCGGACCACATAAACAGCTGCTTCTTTGCCACTCATGAGTGGGCGCAGCACCTCGTCGATCAGACCGTCCTCGATCAGGGGTTCTAAGCGTTTTGGAGTCTTCATCAGCTTTTATTGTGGGTCCTTTGTTACCAAACACGCGAATGTCACTCGTTATACGGCAATCCACTCACTACGGGGAGAGGGGGACCGTGCAAGAGTCGCTTGTAGGCACGCCATGTGCCAAAAATCCCGACGTTAGCCGCTCTGGATAATAGACGAGCGCCAACCATCGGGCATCGACTAATCCCGTTGATTCAGCGCGCACCCTACTAGAGCCGAGCAAAATGTATGCAGGGCGTTTCCGAAAATAGCCCGATCACTGTCGGAATAACTCGCCGGGCGTGAAGCCAAACATTTTTTTAAAGGCGGCAATAAAGGCCGACGTGGACTCATAACCACACGACAACGCCGCCAGGGTCACGCTGCCGCCCTCCTCCAGCACCCGCAGGGACGACAGCAAGCGCATGCGCTGGCGCCAACTGCGAAAACTCATGCCGGTTTCCCGGTCAAACAACCGCATCAGGGTTTTTTCCGACGTACCCAAGCGCTCGGCCCACACACTCAGGGTCACTTCAGCCTCAGGGTTTTCGATCAGCTCATTGCACAGCGCCAACAACCGCGCATGACGCGGTAATGGCAGCGAAAAACCCACCTGGTTCAGGCCCGCCAGTTGATCAAGCAACACCTGCACCAAACGTTCTTCAGGGCTGCCGCCTTGTGGATACTCCACCGGCAAGGCGCAAAAACGTTTGATCAGCTCGCGCGCCAGCGGTGTCACCTCCAATACCCGGCAATGTTCGGGTGCCCACAGGCAATCCTCACGGCGCACGTACACGCTGCGCATCTCGGCGCGCATCGAGGTCACCACCTCATGCTCCAGCCCGGCCGGGATCCAGATGCCCCACTGCGGCGGCGCATAAAAACTGCCTTCGTCGGTGTGCACACCCAGCACGCCACTGATGGCATACGAAAACTGCACCCAATCATGTCGATGGCGCGGCGTCCACGAGCCCGCGCCCAAACTCTCGGCGCGCGCGTACAGCGGCCGAGGCAAGGTTTTAAGCGCAGGAATGGCGCGTTCGGCACCACGTTGTCCGTTTGGCGGCATTGGTTGGCCTTATGTCGCAAGACGTCAGATAAACCCGACGTTAGGCTAAGTCATCAATTCTTACAATGCTCTGGTGCCCACGATGCCTGTGTTCAAACACCTCAAACGCCTGTTCACAGACTGGTTTCTGTGCGGCATGTTACTGGCGACTTTACTCGCCTACGTCTTCCCGACGTTCGGCAGCACTGGCGGCGGCATGCACGCGGAAGTGGTGATCAACATCGGCGTGTTCCTGGTGTTCTTCCTGCACGGGGTCAACCTGTCCAGCGAGCAAATCCGTCACGGCCTTAAAAACATCCGCCTGCACTTCATGGTTCAGGGCTTCACCTTTATCGTCTTTCCGCTGATCTGGGTGGTCGCCAACACACTGCTGGGCGCGCACATTCCGCCGCTGCTGATGCTGGGGTTCTTCTACCTGTGCGCCCTGCCTTCGACCATCTCCTCGTCCGTGGCCCTCACCGGCAGCGCGGGGGGCAACGTGCCTGCGGCGATTCTCAACGCCAGCCTGTCGAGCGTACTGGGGATATTTCTTACGCCATTGCTGGTGAGCTTTGTAGTCGGCAGTGGCTCGGGCGGTATCGACCTGGGCTCAACCCTGCTCGACCTGTGCGCCATGCTGTTGCTGCCATTGGTGCTTGGGCAACTGGTGCGCCCGCTGTTCGGACGTTTTTTCGCCCGCCACAAGCGCTACACCAATATCTGCGACAAAGTGGTGATCTTGCTGCTGGTGTACGCGGCGTTCTGTAACTCGATGGTCTCGGGCATGTGGCAACAGCAAGGCACCTCGGTGATCTTCAGCGCTCTGGTTGGCAGCGCGATCTTGCTCGCCATCATCCTGTGGCTGACCACCCGCACTGCGCGCGCCTTGAAATTCAGCACCGCCGATGAAATCGCCGCCGTGTTCTGCGCCAGCAAAAAATCCCTGGCGGCGGGCGCCCCGATGGCGGCCTTGATCTTTGGCGCCAACCCCGGCCTTGGCCTGATTTTGCTGCCGATCATGATCTACCACCCGCTGCAATTGATCGTCTGCTCGGTGATGGCTGAAAGCTACGCCAGCCGCAATCAACGAGAAAAAGCCGAACAAAATGCTACGGCGGTGGCCGCCAGCTAATACATACGAGCGCTCCCACACTCATTAGCCCCGCTCAAGAATCGCCGTCACACCCTGTCCTCCGGCCGCGCAGATCGAGATCAACCCTCGGCCCTGCCCGGCCGTGGCCAGCAACTTGGACAAGTTGGTGACGATGCGCCCACCCGTCGCGGCAAACGGATGCCCAACGGCCAGCGAACTGCCTTTGACGTTCAGCTTGCTGCGGTCAATGGACCCCAGCGGCGCCTCCAGCCCCAGCCTTGTCCGGCAGTATTCGGCGTCTTCCCATGCCTTCAACGTGCACAGCACCTGGGCGGCAAAGGCCTCATGAATCTCGTAGTAGTCAAAGTCCTGCAAAGTCAGGCCATTGCGCGCCAGCAGCCGTGGGACCGCATACACCGGCGCCATCAGTAACCCTTCGGCTCCGTGTACGAAATCCACAGCCGCCGTTTCGCCATCGCGCAGGTAAGCCAACACCGGCAACCCCCGCGCCTTGGCCCACTCCTCACTCGCCAATAACACCACGGACGCGCCATCAGTCAGCGGCGTCGAGTTACCCGCCGTCAAGGTGCCTTTGGCGCTACGCTCGAACACCGGTTTTAGCGCGGCCAGCTTCTCCAGGGTCAGCTCCGGGCGCAGGTTATTGTCGCGGCGCAGCCCCTGAAACGGGGTGAGCAAATCGTCTTCCCAGCCCTCGTGATACGCCGCCGACAACGCCTGATGGCTGTGCAAGGCCAAAGCATCCTGCTCGTCCCGGGGGATATGCCAGGTTTGGGCCATCAACTCGCAGTGCTGGCCCATGGACAAGCCGGTACGCGGCTCGCCATTGCGCGGGAAGGCCGGTTTCAAAAAGCTTGGGCGCAATTGCAGCAAGGCTTTGACCTTGTCCAGCGGCGCCTTGGTGCGATTGAGCTGCAACAGCCATTTGCGCAGGCCGTCATTCAAGCCAATCGGCACGTCCGAGGCGCTGTCGACACCCCCGGCAATCGCACAGTCAATCTGCCCGAGGGCAATTTTGTTGGCCACCAGCAACGCCGCTTCCAGGCCGGTGCCGCAGGCCTGTTGCAGGTCATAGGCGGGGGTTTGTGGCGACAGGCGTGAGCCCAGCACGCACTCGCGGGTCAGGCTGAAGTCCCTGGAATCCTTGAGCACCGCCCCGGCCACCACTTCGCCCATGCGCAACCCATGCAGGTTGTAGCGCTCAATCAACCCCTCCAGAGCAGCGGTCAACATCGTCTGATTGCTGGCCGTCGCGTACGCTCCGTTAGCGCGGGCAAATGGAATTCGATTACCGCCAATAATGGCTACTCGACGCAAACTCATAAGATGTTCCCTATTCTTTCAAGGCCATTGATCGTTACAAGCGTAGGTCCTATCGCTGATAACGAACGACCATGACGTGTTTGTGGTCAACCCTTTGAACCCCATCTGTCGGAGAGTGTTCCATGTCAGACCGTTATATCGACTTTGCCAACTCATCCATCGGCCACCGCGTGGTCGGTGCATTGGGTCTGCCGTCACCGGTACGACTGGAACGCTGGCAAGCGGGCCGCCTGCGCCCGGTAGAAGGTGCACTGTTATTGGGGGGCGGCGCATTGGCCGCGACGGTCGGTACTTTTGCGCAAAAACTCACCGATGCCGTATTTGCCTACGGCCCCGGCGAATGGTCGGCCAACCCGTGGATACCCGGCCAGGGGCCCAAGCTCAAAGCCGTGGTGTTCGATGCCAGCGAACTGCTGCACACCGACCAGCTCAAACAATTGCGAGAGTTCTTCCAGCCACTGCTGCGCAGCCTGGCGCCCAGCGCGCATATCGTGATCCTCGGCCGCGCCCCCGAAACCCAGCGTGACCCGTTTGCCGCCAGCGCCCAACGCGCCCTTGAAGGCTTTGCCCGCTCATTGGCCAAAGAGCTGCGCAGCGGCGGCACCTTGCAACTGCTGTATGTCGGCGAAGGGGCAGAAGACCAACTAGAAGGCGCGCTGCGTTTTTTCCTCTCGCCCAAAAGTGCCTTTGTCAGCGGCCAGGTGCTGCGCCTGAGCCCCTGCGCCACGCAGGTGCCGGACTGGACGCGGCCACTGGCCGGGCGTAAAGCCTTGGTTACAGGCGCAGCGCGGGGCATTGGCGCGTCGATTGCCGAAACCCTGGCCCGCGACGGCGCCGAGGTGGTGTTGCTCGACGTGCCTTCAGCCAAAACCGATCTCGATGCACTGGCCGCGCGCCTGGGCGGGCGCAGCCTGGCCCTGGACATTTGCGCCGCAGACGCCCCCGCGCAATTGGTCGAACACCTGCCGGACGGCATCGACATCGTGGTGCACAACGCCGGCATCACCCGCGACAAAACGCTGGCCAACATGACGCCCGAATATTGGGATGCCGTGCTCGCGGTCAACCTCAACGCGCCCCAAGTACTGACCAAAGCCCTGCTGGACAGCGGCACCTTGCGCGATAACGGCCGGGTGATTTTGCTCGCGTCCATCAGCGGTATCGCCGGTAACCGCGGGCAAACCAACTACGCCGCCAGCAAGGCCGGGCTGATTGGCCTGGCCCAGGCCTGGGCGCCGCTGCTGGGCGAGCGCGGCATCAGCATCAACGCCGTTGCGCCGGGCTTTATCGAAACCCAAATGACCGCGCACATTCCGTTTGCCCTGCGCGAAGCCGGGCGGCGCATGAGTTCACTGGGCCAGGGCGGTCTGCCACAAGACGTCGCCGAAGCGGTGGCCTGGCTCAGCCAGCCGGGCTCGGGGGCCGTCAGCGGGCAAGCGTTGCGGGTCTGTGGGCAAAGTGCCTTGGGGGCCTGAATCATGACCGTGCATTGGCTCGACCTCAGCGCCCCGCCGCACTTGCCCGCGCTGTATGCGCAAGCGGCGGCCAAACGCAAAATCACCGGCAACACCCTGCCGGAGCAAGGCTTGCGCTGCTGGGTCGACATCGATACCCAGGCGCTGGCGGCCTTTCGTGACGTTTGCGCGATTGCGCCTAGCCCGTTATTGCCGCCGACCTACCCGCATGTGTTGGCGTTCGGCCTGCAAATGCAGTTACTGACCGACAAAGACTTCCCCTTCCCGCTGCTGGGACTGATACACCTGACCAACCGGATCCGGGTCTTGCGGCCCATGGGCGGTGTGACCCGGCTTCGCATCGGCGTGTTTGTGCACAACCTGCAAAAACACCCCAAGGGCGCCACCTTTGACGTCGTGACCCAAGTCGACGATCAACTCGGGCCACTCTGGGAAGCTGAAAGCACACTGCTGTGCAAAGGCGTCGACTTGCCCGGCGAAGTGCCAGCAACCCCGACCTTTAGCCCCCTCGCCTTGACCGAGCTGACCCGCTGGTATGCGCCGTCGAACATTGGTCGCCGCTATGCCAGAGTCTCGGGCGACTACAACCCCATCCACCTCAGCGCCGCCAGCGCCAAACTGTTCGGCCTGCCCAGCGCCATCGCCCACGGCCTGTGGCTCAAGGCGCGTGCGCTGGCAGCCCTCAACGCGCACCTGCCAGCGGCCAATGTCGAGATCAGCGTGGCGTTCAAAAAGCCGGTGCGATTGCCCAGCGAAGTCATTTTGCTGAGCAGCGATGCGGGCTCAAGCGGCGACTTCCAGCTCAACGGGCACGGGGATCTGCTGCATTTGATTGGCCAGTGGCGCCCCATCAGCTGAGATCCGACCTGTAGGAGCGAGCTTGCCTCGCGATCTTTTGATCGTTTAAAAGATCGCGAGACAAGCTCGCTCCTACAGGGGATTTGCCTGAACGAAATGCCTTTCACTTGCACCAATCTGCATTCAGTCGCAAGCTTTGCTCCTTCTGGAGAACCCACCCGCGATGAACCTCGAAGAACTCACTCAGCGCATGCACCGCATCCGCGATAACAACGACTGGAAGCAATTTCACAGCCCGAAAAACCTGGCCATGGCGGCCAGTGTCGAAATGTCCGAGCTGGTTGAAATTTTCCAGTGGCTCAGCGAAGACCAATCACGCCAATTATCTGCCGACAAACTGGCCCACGCCGGGCAGGAAGTCGGTGACATCGTGCTGTACCTGTTGCTGTTATGCAGTGAGTTGGGGCTGGACATGGATCAAGTGGTGCGCAGCAAACTGGCCGACAATGAAAGGCGTTTTAGTCAATGAGTGACCGTCACTTCGATCAACTGGCCACCCGTTTCGCTGAAAAGATCTACGGCGGGGCCAAGGGCGCGATTCGTCTGGCGGTGCTGCAGGCCGACCTTGAAGAGGCGCTGCCTCAGCGCCCGTTGCGGGTGCTGGATATCGGCGCCGGGCTGGGCCACATGTCGCTGTGGCTGGCCGAGCGCGGGCATGATGTGACACTCGCCGAACCGGCCGCACCGATGCTCGAAGGCGCACGCGAGCGCTTTGCCGCTGCGGGCCAGACCGGCACCTTTATTCAGGCGCCGTGGCAAGAGCTGCCGGGGCAACTGACTGCGCCCTACGACCTGGTGATCTGCCATGCCGTACTCGAATGGCTGGCCGAGCCCCACACCATCCTGCCGGTGTTACACCAAATGACCGCCAAAGACGGTTGGCTGTCGCTGGCGTTTTATAACCGCGACGCCCTGATCTACCGCAACCTGCTCAAAGGCCACTTCCGCAAAATGCGCAAGAACACCCTGGCCGGTGAAAAACAAAGCCTGACCCCACAAGAGCCGCTCGACCCGCGAGAACTGGCCAGCGCCCTTGAAGGTCTGTGGCAGGTGCAAAGCCAAAGTGGCGTGCGGGTGTTTCACGACTACATGCCAGTGGAGTTTCAAGCCCGCGCCGACCTTGAAGCGCTGGTCGAAATGGAGCTGGCCCACCGTCGCCATCCTGCCTTCGCCGGGCTGGGACGTTATCTGCATTGGGTATGCCGCCCGGTTTAATACCCGCATGGGGAGATGATGATGTATCGCCGCGTTGCCTTGCTCGCTGTAAGTCTGGGATTGGCTGCGTGCCAGAGCCCCAACCCGTATACCGCCAGTTCCATGCCCATCCCGCCTGCTCCGCCGCAAGCGGCCAACACCCTGGACTTGAGCGCCTACCCGGCGCCGCCACGGGACTACGGCCGCTATCAAAGCTGGGCCTGGCGCAACAACCAATTGCCGGCCGGGTCGGCCTGGGCAGACTCCGCACAAATTGCCGAAGCAGTCAGCAATGCCCTCGACCAGCGTGGATTACGGCCCGCACAACCTGGCCACCCCGCTGATTTGTGGGTGAGTGCAGATTTACACACAGAAAAACGCTTGCGCCAGGTTCAGGACGACTATGGTTATGGCGGCATGTACGGCGACCGTTATGGTCGCTATGGCAACCAGTACGGCATGTACAACAGCGTACCGGTTGTACGCACCTATGAAGTCGAAGTGATGGTTGTACGGCTCAATCTGTATGACGGAAAAACAGGTCAGCCGGTCTGGAGTTCAAGTGCAGAAACCAGTAGTAAAGGCAGCCTGAGCGAACGCAGTGACGCCCTGCGCGAATCACTGAACAAGGCAGTGCAGGCTTATCCTCCCCATTAAAACTGTTTGTTTAAGCGGAGACTCACCATGTTAGGACGCATTGCTTTACTGGGACTGGCCCTGCTGCTTAGCGCGTGTAACAGCATGCAGGTCACCCATGACTACAACCCGGCGGTCAATTTTGCGCAGTTCAAGACGTGGGCCTGGAAAGACCCGGCCGTGCAATTTTTACCCGACACCCCAATGGTTAAAAACGGCCTGACAGCACAACGCGTGGTCATGGCCCTGAGCAGCCAGCTGGATCAGCGCGGTCTGACCCAGGCAGCGCCCGGCGCCAAACCCGATCTGTGGGTACAAACCTATATGGTTGTGGCCAACCGCCAGGAACAGGTCACCAACTACAGCTATGACGGCGGACCTTGGGGCGGACCTTGGGCTGGACCATGGGGCGGTTACTGGGGTGGCAACTATTGGGGCGCACCGGCATACGCCGAAACCCGCAATATCGTCTACCAGGTGGGCACCTTGCAGGTGGACCTGATTGACGCCAAAGACGGCAAACTGGTCTGGCGTGGCAACGCCGAAAAAGTCGTCGACGAAGATGCCACGCCTGCAGAGCGTAGCGCGGCGATTTCCAAGGCAGTCACTGAAATCATGAGTAATTACCCACCCAAGCCAGCGCGTTAATTAAATCAAGCCAACTCACTAACAAAGTATATAACTGCGAAGTATTAATACTTTAGTCAGTGAGTTGGCCCTACTCTTCTCTCTTTACAACCTTTCATCCAACAGTTCCCATTAGTTGCACGCGCTGGCCTTATAAAGTGTGCAACTGGCCAGCATCCTGATCACTTCTTGACTACACTCGCTAAAACTTTAGAGCGAAGCGCTGGACAGTGTTCCAGTATCAGGAGTGCTCAATGTCTCCCCCCTTACGTCGTGCGTATTTCAACGGCCCCCGCCAACAACACGGGGCGATTGGTTTAATGGCGGCACTGACGCTGGGGATGGTGCTGATCTTTATGTTGCTGGTGGTCGACGGCGGCCGCCTCTACCTTGAACAACGCAAGCTGCAGCGTGTTGCTGACATGGCGGTGCTTGAGGCGGTCAGTCGGGGTGGCAGTTGTGCTGCCACCCCGACGACCGCCACGCTGTACGCCACCCAAAGCGCCGCCCGCAACAGCTTCGTCCCGGCCGGCACGCAACAAACCCTGAATGCCACCTGCGGCACCCTGGTCACCGTCAACCAACTGCGCACCTTCCAGCTCGACCCCAGCAAAAGCGACGCTATCCGCGTGATTGCCACCAACACAATCCCTACCAGCATTGCCGGAGGTGTGTGGGATTTGGTGAGCAAAGGGACGTTGTCGACGACCACGAAGTTGACGGCGAGTGCGGTGGGGAGCAGGCCGGGACCAACGTTGGCACAAATCAGTATTCGCACCACCTTGGCCACGGTAAATACCTCGCAGTCTCCACTGCTCAATAATTTATTCTCGGGGTTGTTGGGCGGAAATGTGTCCATCTCGGCAGTTGGCTGGGATGGTTTAGCCAAAGCCAACATAAACTTGCTGCAATATTTGAATCAACTGGCAATTAACTTGGGTGTCAACGCAGGCGATTACACAACCCTGCTTAATACAAACGTTACTGTCACCCAACTCATAAAAGCAGCAGCGTCTGTTGCCACACTTAACGGCGCAACACTTGATGTTCAGACTGCGCTAGCCAACCTGCAAGTAGCCGCCATCAACAACACCCCTTTAAAAGTTGGCGACCTGTTAAAACTACAAACAGGCACATCCTCTGCGGGTTTGGATACAGACTTGAATTTGTTCTCTCTTATTCAGGCTGCCATTCAAATTGCCAATAAAAATAACGCCGTGGCTGTGAGCCTTCCTATCAATATTCTTGGCCTTGCAAAGGTGACGACTACCGTCAAAGTGATTGAACCACCCCAGTTTTCGGCAATCGGAAACCCGGCCACAGATAGAATTTATGTCCGTACAGCGCAAGTGAGATCTCTGATTACCATCGAGCTCCCCATCCTCAATACTGTCAGTGCGCTTTTGAATTTAGTCACAGACCTGCTTTCAGGTATTACTGGGCTTCTTCAAGGAGTGATCTGCGGTCTAGGACTATGCGGAACCACATTCGATCCTAAAATACTGCCTCCGCCATTAATTCTCAGTATCAACCTGGATACGGGAGGAGCAGATGCTCTGGTGACAGGGTATACCTGCCCTTCCGGGACCTCTGGCAGCAAAAGCCTGACGGTCCAGGCTAATACCGTTCTAGCCAACCTGAATATCGGAAGCATCAATGCCAGCAAAGCATTTTCCTCATCAGACCCGGTAACCGTCACCCCTTTGCCCATCGTAAATATCATAAGCAAATCAAATTGCAGCCTTCTGGGAGGGTGCACCTACAAAGATTATGGGGGGGGAGGAATTGCGCTCATGGCTACATTGCCCATTGCTAAAACACCCAGCACTTTAATTTATTCAGCGGCTACGAATTCGGTTCCGCCTAATCTTAAACAACCTCCTATGGCTAAATTTGCCAGCCCAACTACGAATATCGTAGATAGCCTAAGAAGTACTATCAGTAATGTGCCGATTAAACTTTATGCGCCTGTGGACGGCACGGGCATTTTGAGCACACTCGCAACGGGATTAACAAGTGCTGCCAATACAACGCTTCTGGCGATTGTAAACCTCGTATCCGGACTGATTCTTGGAGTCTTAAGCCCTCTACTCGACCCGATACTCAATAACCTGCTGTCACTGCTGGGCGTAAACCTCATGGCCACCGAAGTCGACGCAAACCTCTCCTGCGGCCAGGGTGGCCCCGCCCAACTCGTGCTCTAACCTTCAACCACCGGCAACTCCACACAAAACCGGGCCCCGTGCCCGGTGTTGCTGACGCTTAACCGGCCGCCCATGTTGTCGATAATCCCGTAGCTCACGGACAACCCCAGCCCTGTGCCCAGGCCGACCGGTTTGGTGGTGAAGAAGGGCTCGAAGATCCGTTCCAGCAGGCGCGGGTCGATACCGCCCGCATTGTCTTCCACCGTCACACGCACGCTGTTGTCACCCGCGCCTGCAGTCAAAGCGATCCAGGGGGTGAATTCCGGCTCGGTTTCGCGCTTGCTCATCAGTGCATCGCGGGCGTTGATCAACAGGTTGATCAGCACTTGTTCCAATTGGTCGACGTGGCCGCGCACCAGCAACGCATCGCTCAAACACTCAGTGCGCAACTCAATCCCTTTGCCGCGCAAGCCTTCGCACAGCAAGGCCAAGGCGCCTTCCAGCGCTTGCGCCGGGTTGAAGGCTTGTTGCTCAACCTCTGAACGTCGGCCGAACACGCGCATGTGGTCAACCACCCGCGCTGCCCGCTGGATCTGGGCATCGATGCGGGTGAGTTTGTCTTGCAGGTAGTCGTGCTCCACATCGCCGTTGCTCACGCGCTTGAGCATGTTGGCGATGGCCATGCGCATGACGTTCAATGGCTGATTGATTTCGTGAGCAAGGCCCGTGGCCATTTCACCCAGGGTGGCCATTTTGGCGCTTTGGGTCATTTGCTGTTGCGAGCGACGCACATCAGTGTTGTCGCGGCCCACGGCCTGGACTTCGAGCAACTGACCTTGGGCATCAAACACACCCCGGTCCGACCACACCCACCAGGCGTACTCATGCCCCGGCAGCTGCAAGCTGATTTCGGCGGTACTCACCGGGTTTTGCGGGGTTAACCGGGCAATGCGCTGCATAAATTCCGCGCGCTGCTCGGTCGACAACCAACTGCCCAGATTCACCCCCGGCAATGCCTGCGGGGTGCACTCCAGGTAAGCCGCCAGCGGCTGGTTGCCAAAGGTCAGGGTCAGGTCCGGCAGATAACGGCAAATCATCGCGGGCGAGTCTTCGACCAGCACCCGATAACGCTCTTCACTGCGCTTGACCCGTTCAGTGGTTTCGGTGGCTTCAGTTACATCCAGCCATAACCCCACCGCCTCAATCGGCAGCCCAAGGTCATCGCGCAATAATTTGGCTTCGTCCAGCAACCAGTGGTAGTTGCCCTTGCTATCACGCAGGCGATACCGACGCCGGGCGCTGCCAAAGCGCAGCAGTTGGCGGGTGCGGTCAAAGTACTGCTCGCGATCGTCGGGGTGAATCCACTCGATCAGCCCGGCCCCCTGGCTCTCGGCCAGCGTCCAACCGAGTAACGGCTGCAGGCTGGCGCTAAAAAAGGCGGGCACTAACGCTCCTTTCTCATAGCGCTGCACATAAATCACCGCCGGGGAACTGGCGATCAAGTTGTCCAGCCGCGCATGAGCGGCCGTCGCTTGCAGTTGCTGACGTTTGATTTCGCTGACATCCAGCATAAAACCGACGATACGCCGCTGGATGCCCGTGCCGACCGCTTGCCCCTGAATCCGATACCACTGGGCTTGCCCCGCGTTCTGCGGCAGGTCCAGACGCGCAACCACCATCAGGTTTTTGCCGTGTTCAATCAGCTCATCAAAACGAATACTGAGCTCATCACGATCGGCCGGATGAAACAGCGCCAGCCAGGCTTTGCAGGTTAATGGCGTGTGCGGGGCCGACAGGCTTTCGGCCAATTGCGGCGCCAACTGCACCTGCTCGGTGGCCGTCGACCACTCCCACCAGCCCGTGCCCAACAAATCCTCTAGCGCTTGCACACGCTCGCGGTGCTCAGCCTGTTGCTGCTCGCGTAAGCGCTCCAGCAGAGGCCCGGCCAAGACAGCGCACACGTGCGACCAATCACTCTCTCTCATCAGCGCAGGGCGCGTAGAAAACCCCAACAACAGCCAGGCACAGAGCCCGCGCTGATCGTGATAAGGCATGCACAAGCCATCGGTCGCGCCCAGCAGGTTGCGAAATTGAAACGGTTGCTCGTTGGCAGCGGCCTGGCCTGAATGACGCGAACCACTGAGGCTGTCCAGCGCGCTGCCCAGGCTTTGCCCCACCTCCCACAAGTGCGCTGCGCCGGGCGCCTGATAAACGCTAAAGAGGCTCCAGTCCGGCTGCCCGTCTTCACGCAGCGCCAGGGCGATGCACGGCACCTGCCATTGCTCGCCGATGCGTTGCAACGACTCCTGCGTCACCTGCGGCAAACGCGCCATGCTGCATAAGCGTAATTGCCTGGCCAGGCTCAAGCTCAGTTGCATGCACAGCTCACGGTTGTGGGCTTGCTGGCCTTCGCGCCGCAGGTCGCTAATGTCCAGCAACTGCAACAGCCAGCTGTCTGCATGTGGCTGAACCCAACCGCGGGTGTGCAGTACAGCCCCCCCGGCGCATTGGAAGTCCAGATCTAGGCTGTGCCCCAACCAATCAGCCGGGGTCCCTTCAAGTGCCTGAGTGCTGCCCGGCACCAGATAATCGAGCAATAAACGCGTAGTGTCAGCGCCGCTGACCGGCTGCACACCGAAACGCTGAGCGCCGTGTACCTCCAGCACCCGCCCCTGATGATCGAGCAACAAGTGCAAGGCCGTGTCCTTGCCGGGTTGCGCTGCATGGTGCTCAGGCAAAGGGTCTTGAGCGCGGCCCGAGAAGCGCCCAAACGGCTTGCCACCCAGGTTCAAAACTGCAGGCTCGACTGGGCCGACAAGGTGTCCGGCAAGCTCGGCACAGTGATGCCGCCCGGCAGTTTGAGCACCGGCAGAATGTTGCTGAGCGTTGCGGCCGGGAGGCTAACAGTCACGGTCAACACTCCCGCGCTGTACACCGCCGTTTTACTGATGTTGGTGGTCATCGCAGTGGGCATCCAGCCCAATTGCTGGTCCAGCACGCCCTTGGCCACCGATTCGACCTTGGCCTTGTAATCTGCGCCCGTCAATGTCGGGTCCACCGCCATGCTGCGGCGCACCGCCTCTGCCGTCGACTGGTTAAAAGACTGCATCAGCAGCAGCGGAAAGCTGTAGCTGAGCACGCCATACAGAACTGAGAAAAAGATCACAAAAACCAGGGCGAACTCAATCGCCGCCGCGCCTTTTTGTGAGTGGGGAAGGTCAACTTTCATGACTGCGTCTACCCTGACAATTCACCGTGATATCAGCATAGAATCATTCGAAGAAAAGGGACGGTAATACGTGATCCATTTAGCGGTTTTATTCATTTGGTTTGCCGCCTGCGCTGCCCAAGACCTTTACCAACGCCACATCGCCAACAGCCTGACGTTTGGTGCCGCAGCCCTGGCGTTGGTGTACCTGATTTGGACCGGCACCACCTGGCTGGGTGCCAGCGCGGCTGAAGGCAGCTGGGCCCTGTTGATTGCTTTGGTCCTGACCTTGCCCGGCTACGCCCTGAACAAACTGGGCGCTGGCGATGTAAAACTGTTAGTGGCACTCGCACTGGCAACCGATCGTCCGATACTGCTGAGCACGTTTATTGGCGCAGGTCTTAGTGCAGGGCTGTGGTTTTGGCTCTCGCCAAAAGTGCTCCCTCTATTGAATCAACGTCTTACCCATCCCCCCGGCGAAAACATCAAAGGCGCGTCAAAAAAACTGCCCTTCGCCCCTTTTCTTTTATGCGGCTTCAGCTTGTCCGTTTTGTGTCTAACCTAATCAAAACGAAGGATTTATTACATGTACAGCGTAGGAAA
This sequence comes from Pseudomonas helleri, assembly GCF_045830615.1. Classification (NCBI taxonomy): domain Bacteria; kingdom Pseudomonadati; phylum Pseudomonadota; class Gammaproteobacteria; order Pseudomonadales; family Pseudomonadaceae; genus Pseudomonas; species Pseudomonas helleri. Next base: position 4,864,325 of record NZ_CP174501.1, read on the forward strand.
CTACGTCTATGTTTCCTGAACCCCTCGCCATTCACGCGAGCGGTACAGGACGTCTTAAATTGGCTTGCCAGGCATGGAGTAGCGCGTGAACAAGCTCACCTCAAAAATAAAAGTGTTAGTGGTCGACGATCAGCCGTTGATTGTCGAAGAACTCAGTGAGTTCCTGCAAAGCAGCGGTTACCGTTGCGTGCCTTGCGAATCAAGCCGTGAAGCCGTGGAGGCGTTTGTCGCGGATCCCGAGATAAGTCTGGTGCTGTGTGACCTGCACATGCCCGACATGAACGGCATCGAATTAACCCAGCATCTACAGAAAATTGCCGGTAAACACCGCCTGTTTGAAAGCATCCTGTTGACCGGCCATTCCGACAAACAGGACGTGATCAAAGCCTTGCGCATTGGCATTGCCGACTACTACCCCAAACCGGTTGACCTTGCAGAATTGCTTGAGGGTATTCAGCGTCAGGAGGCCGTCCTGCGCGAACGGCAAAAGAACGAGCATCTGGGGCATTTGAACCAGAAGTTGCAGTACTTGGCTGAGTCTATCGACGACCTTTATCAAGACATGGAAACGGTGCGCCATCCGCCGCCGTTCAAGAGCACTGTGGCTGCGGACGATGAAGCCTTGTGTGACCTGCCACCGATTTTCAAGCAGTTGTCACCGCGCCAGCTGGACGTGGCCAAACTGGTCGGCAAGGGGCAGACCAACTACCAGATCGCCTGTGATTTGGGCATCACCGAAAACACGGTCAAGCTCTACGTGTCCCAGGTGTTGCGCCTGACCCACATGAACAACCGTACCCAGTTGGCGCTCGCCCTCTCCCCCAGTGCATCCGCCCAACAGCATCGGCAAACGGCGCACTGACCGCAGCCTGTAGTCGCTGACGAGGAACGAGGCTGCGATGGGCTCCGCAGCGACCCCACACGGCTGTCCGGGGCCCGCATCGCAGCCTTCGTTCCTCGTCAGCGACTACAAGAGCGCCTTGAACCCATGAGGCTGCGATGGGTTGCGCAGCGACCCCACACGGCGGTCCTCTGGCCCTCATCGCAGCCTTCGTTCCTCGTCAGCACAAGAGCAGCTTGGACCTGTAGTCGCTGCCGAAGCATGAGGCTGCGATGGGTTGCGTAGCGGCCCCACTCGGCTGTCCGGCGCCCGCATCGCAGCCTTCGTTCCTCGTCAGCGACTACAAGCATGAGGCCGCGGCGACAGTGCCTTATTGCTGCTTGGCCTTACCGCCTTCGTCCTGTTTGTAGTACTCAGGGATGGGGTGGGTGTAGCTGTCCAGCCAACGTTGCAGGCTGCGTTCGCGCTCGGCCGGGGTCGCCACCTGGCGTTCCTTGGACTGGGCCTGACCGCTGACTTGCAGCTGCAACCAGCGCTCGGTTTCCTGCTGGTACTGAGACGCCGGCCCCGGCTCAATCGCCAGCACGCTCAGCGGCATCATGCCCAACAACACGGCCAAACGAATCGAACATTTCATGGCAAACCTCCAACGCTTTATTTGATTGCAGCCACCTGATGACTGGCCGGTTTGGCAGCCTGGGTTTTCAGGGCCTGAGCCCTGGCTTGTGCGTCACTCACTTGTTCAGGGGTCAATTCAGCGCGGCTGGCCAGCTCCGCCGCCTGGTTCCATTGGTCCTGATAGATGAGCAAGGTGACCAGGTTCAACGCCGCCAATTGATCCGACTGCTTAAGCTCCAGCGCCGTCAAAAACTCAAAACGCGCTTCGTCGGTGCGCAGTTGGTTGAGGTACACCACGCCCAGGTCATTGCGGATTTTTTCGTCCGTGGGCGCCGCTTGCGCTGCGCGCTCAAGGTAAGACGCCGCCAGCGTGTTATCGCCTCGCGCAGCCGCCAACTGACCCAAGCCATGATCACCTTCAGCGCTCAAGCAGGTGCCGAGCAGCCCGCGGTACAGCGGCCCGGCTTCAGGGCGACCCAACTGGCGATAGATCCGTGCCTTGCGCAGTTGCACCTGGGCGAAGCCCTCCGGCAGGTTTTGCAAGTTGGCCAGGCTGGCGTGCAGCTTGCCCTCCTTGGCCATGTCATCGGCCAGGTTCATCGACAGTTCCTGATCGTCGCTCAACTTGCCGCAACTGCCACCGCTAAAGGCGGCCCACGGCGGGTTGCTCGGCCCCCCGGTGGCGCATCCTCCCAGCATCAACAATGCACACACGGCCATGACTGCTTTCATGCTCATACTCCTGATCAAGAGCCAAAGGCCCGTGCGATAGCAATAAAACTCGGCCCGCCCAACACAATCAGCAACGCCGGAAACAAAAACATCATCATCACCACCGACATCTTGGCGGACATTTTTGAGATGTATTCCTCCATGCGGGTGAGACGTCGGTCATCCAGCAGGCTTTTCAGTGACTGCAACGATTTCATCGCGCCACCGCCCTGCTGAAGCAATTGCTTGAGGATCACGCAGGTGTCGTCAAACTCATCCACCGCCAGCAAACTGGCCGCCTTGTCCAGTTCCTGGCTCAACTCCAGGCCCGAGTCCACGCGGGCCAGCACCAGCCGCAGCTCGCCTGTAAGCACCGGCAACAGTTGCCGCGCTTCGATGCTTAACACGCGCAGCGCTTGCTCCACCGCCATGCCCGATTCGAACAAAATGCGCAGCAGTGGAATAAACGTCGACACCTCCACCGCCGCCGCTTCCTGACGCTTTTTAGCGACGTGGGCAAGCATGCGTTTGGGGATCAGATACCCCAGCGCCAAAGCAAACAGCAGCACGATCATCAAATAGCCGGACCTTGGGTAAAACAGTTCATGCCCCAGAAACGCCAGCCCGGCCATGGCCACCGGCGTACCGACCTGGAACGCCGCAAACAGCGAACGCTGGCTTGCCGTACGCCAACCCACGCGGTTCAGCAGCACTTGGGTTTCGTTGTCCATGGACACCGAGCGCTGGCCAAACTTGCTGCTGCCCAGTGCGCGCATCCACACGCTGATCTTTCCCGGGCCGGTCTTTTCGCCCTCAAGGCGTTGCACCACCCGTTGTTGGCGCAAGCGCTGTTGAACCGCGCTATGGATCAAGACCCCAAGGCCTGCCAACAGCAACACTGCGCAAATCAGCAAGGCCATGTCATACGCTCCGTACCATGCGCCACAAGGCAAAACAGCCAATGGCTTGCAAGCCAAACGCGGCAATCAGCAAATGTTGACCACTCGCGTCGTGCCACATGTTCACCAGAAAGGTCGGGTTGGTGACCATGAAATAGCCGCCCACCAACAGCGGCAACAGCGCCAGCACCAACGCCGTGACCCGCGTTTCGCCAGTCATGGCCTTGAGCTTGCGCGCCCCTGATTCACGCTCACGAATCAACACGATGAGGTTTTCCAGCAGCTCGCTGGCGTTGCCGCCGTAGCGGTGGTTGACCTTCAAGCCCAGGGCAAACATGCGAAATTCATCGCGCTCATACAGCTCGGCAAAATCCTGCACCGCCTCGGGCAAACTCACGCCCAACTGCACGTTGCGCGCCACCCGGCTGATGCTGTCTTTGAGCGGGTCATGGGAGGCCTCGATGGCATTGAGTACCGCATCGGCCAAAGTGCGCCCGGCCTTCAGGCTGCGCACGCAGTGGTCGAGCAATTGCGGCAGTTGCTCAACCATGCGCTTGACTCGACGCTGGTAACGCCAGCTGACAAAAAGCTTTACGCAGAGCGGCGGCGCGACCAGGAACACCAGAAAAAAAAACCAGCCGCCCAGCAGAGCCGCCAACGCAACCGCCCCGGCCCAGATCAGCAGCCACAACCCCAAACGCTCCGAAGGGCGACCCAACCCCGCCTGCAAAAACGCCCGGTCCAGCCACTCGACACCCAGCGCCTTGTCCGCCAGTTGCGGATGGCCCTCGGTCAAGCGGCCCAGCACGCGGCTGGTGGTGGGATCGCGCAAGGCGCGGTAGACCAGGTTCATCGACATCATGAACATCATCAGGCTGATCGCGAACAGTATCAGGGCCGGAATCATGATCTACGCCTCAGCCGTTGGCATTCAGAATCGGGTCGCGACGCAACTTGTCGCTTGCCGGGTTCAGTGCCTCACGCACAAAGCCAAAGCCGGTGCGTTTGTCCAGCCGGAACAAGGTGTTGGTGACATACACATCGTCACGCACGCCCACCACTTCCAGCACTTCACTGACACAGCGGCGCCCGTCAGACATGCGGGTCAGCTGGATAATCACGTCGAGGGCGGCGCAGATCATCTGGCGAAGGGTTTTTTCCGCCACCGTGCGGCCGGTCAAACCCACCAGGGTTTCAAGACGCAACAGGGCGTCTTGCGCGGTGTTGGCGTGCACGGTGCTCATCGAACCATCGTGACCGGTGTTCATCGCCGTCAGCACATCGAGTACTTCCACACCTCGAATCTCGCCGAGGATGATGCGGTCCGGACGCATCCGCAGGGCGTTGCGGATCAGGTCGCTGGATTTGACTTCACCGTGCCCTTCGGAATTCGGTGGGCGGGTTTCAAGGCGCACCACGTGGGGGTGGCCCAACTGTAATTCGGCCACGTCTTCGATGGTGACCAAGCGCTCGTGCGGGTTGATCAATTGGCTGAGGATATTCAGCAACGTGGTTTTGCCGGTGCCGGTACCGCCGCTGATCAAAATGTTGCAGCGCTTGCCCACCGACTCCTGAAAAAACTCATAGATCGATTGATCGATGGTTTGCATCGCCACCAGATCGCTGCTTTTGAGCATGTCTTTGCGAAACTTCCGGATCGACAGGCAGGGACCGTCCAGCGCAATGGGCGGGATGATCGCGTTCACCCGGCTGCCGTCGGGCAGCCGTGCATCGACCATGGGTGACGACTCATCCAGGCGCCGACCCAGCGGCGCCAAAATGCGCTGCATCACACGCTCGACGTGGTGATCGTCGATAAAACGCAAATCGCTGTGGCTCAACAGACCGTCGCGTTCAACAAACACATGGTGCGGGCCGTTAACCAGAATCTCGGTAACGGCGCTGTCGCGCAGCAGCACTTCCAGCGGCCCGAACCCCGTCAGCTCGTCAACAATTTCCTCGGCCAGACGTTCCATCTCGTAGCGCGAAATGGCCAGGTGCAAGCGCGATACGTATTCGGCCACGCGGTCGGTGACAAACTGCGACAAGGCATGGCGCGAATCTTCCAGCAGGTTTTTGCCGCTCTCCTCGATGGCGTCGATGATGTAACGGTGCAGCACCATTTTCAGGCCGTCGTGGTCGGCGCGCCCGTCCTTGTGAAGCCCGGAACCGAACAACTGCTCTTTGGTCATTTGGACCCCCACAGACGGTTAAGCCATTTGTCCGCGACGGAGGACGGTTTGCCCGACGCCACAGAGCGCTTGGCCAACTGTTCACCGATCTTTTTCAAGCCTTGGCTCAAGGCCTCGCGCGGCCCCAACTCAAACAACGTGACAGCCTGATTTTTCGCATTGAGGCGTAACTCGGCGCTCAGCGGCAACGAGACCAGTACCGGTAAATCAAAACTCTTGGCCAACGCATCGACATCCGGAGCAATCCCCCGCAGGCAGCGGTCGACCACCAGCCCCGTGTGTTCGAGTTTCATGCCCTTGTTGCGCCAGAGGTTAAGTACATCCAGATTGCGGCGGCAATCGAGCACGTTCTGATCGACGTACCAGAGCAGCTTGTCGCAGTGGGTCACGAACGTGCGCAGCGCCTCGCCATCCGGCTGACCGGTGAGGTTCACCACAATGTGCTGAAAATGCTGACGCAAGGCGCTGAGCAACATGTACAACTCGGCGGCGCTGGTGTGCTCCAGAGGCTCGTCGGCGTTGCTGTGGGCCAACACCCGCAAGCCGTCCGGGGTTTTGGTGAACGCGCTGTCGATCAAGGTGCTGTCCAGGCGCCGAAGATGGCGCAGCGCATCGCCAAAAAAGAACGAGCTTTCAAGCCCCAACAGCGCCAGGCCGTCGCCACGGGGAATGCCCAAATCCAGAAACAGGGTTTTCTGCCCGCTCTTTTGCACCACCAGCGCCAGGTGGCTGGCCAGCAGCGCGCCATCGGCGTTGCATTGCGCGCTGAACAACACGCTGAGGCCGCCCAGCTCGGTATTCGGCGTCACCGGCGGCAGGCGCTTGCTCAGCCGCCGTACCAGCCCCGCCACTTCACTGGAGCGCGAGCCATAGGCGACAAAATCTCGCGCCCCGGCACGCATGGCATTGAGCACCAACTGGTTGTCCATGCCGTCGCCCAAGGCCACGATCGCCAGCATCGGCTTGGCCTCCAGCGCGCCTTCGATCAACGCGCACTGGGCCACCACTTTCTCCCGGTCCAGCCCCACAAACACCAGCCCGGCAAAGGTCACGTCAATCAACGCGAGCAGTTCATCGAGGCTGCTGGTACCCGCCCCCACCACTTGGCCGAGCGGCGCCAACGCGCCCTGCAGCCACTCAAGATCGGTGTTGTTGCGCGTCAGCGCGAGAAACGTCTGGCTCAGGCTCTGGCTCATTGGGATAACCCGCTACGGCGATTGAAATTGCCGTTTTCAAGGAAATACAAGCGATACCAGTTGGGGTCGTAATTGCGCAGTTTTTCGCCCGGCATGCTCGGCAGGGGCGCATTGGCGGCCAAGGGTTGAACCAGGTGCGGGGTTACGATCATCAGCAGCTCTTTTTCTTCGCGGCTGATGTTCGAATCGCGGAAAAACGCCCCCAGAATCGGCACGTCACCCAGCCCCGGGAATTTGTTCACCTGCGAGGTATTGCGCGTACTGATCAAGCCGCTGATGACAAAACTTTCGCCATCGGCCAGCGAAATGCTGGTGTCGGTACGGCGCACGTTAAGCCCCGGCACCAGCGTCCCGGCGATGTTTACCGCGTTGGTGTAATCCAGCTCGCTGACTTCCGGTGCGACCTTGAGCAGGATGCGGTTGTTGCCGACCACGGTCGGGGTCAGCGTAAGGCGAATACCAAACTCCTTGTACTCGATGGACACGTTATCGCTGCCGCTGCTCGGCACAGGGATCGGTACTTCGCCCCCCGCCAGAAAGGTCGCACTTTGCCCGCTCAATGACACCAGGCTCGGCCGCGCCAGGGTGTAGGCAAAACCGCTGCCCTCCAGCGCATTGATCAAGGCTCGAACCCGACCGCCGCCAAAGCCAATGTTGAAGTTTTTGCTGTTAGCGACCGGGCCGCCGGTGATGATGTTTTCAGCGTTGGTGATGAATGAGTTGGGTGAACCAAACAGAAAGTTGCTGCCCTGACCAAAGATCGACGTGCTGGCTTCCTGCAGCTTGGTCCGGCTGACCTCAACAAAGCGAATGTCGGTTTGCACCTGGCTGAGCAACGCCGGGTCTTCTGAGGGCGACACGGAGGCGCTGGTAAAGCTCTGGGTGGCTTTGCCTTTGACGAACACCATGCTCTGGCGCGGGGTTTTCGAACAGGCGGTCCAAACCATCAAGCTGGTGGTGCCCGGCGCGACACCGGTTAGCAAAAAGGCGTTGCTGCCGTTGGCATGCACATCGGCAATGCCCGGATCACCGACAGCAATGCGCGTAATGGCAACCGGCGAATCCAGAGCTTGCTGGATGCCCTGCCCCACTTCCAGCACCGCTGGCAATTGCCCTAGCGCTGAGCAATTGGAGGGCGCGGCCAGGGCCATTTCAAAAGGCAAGCTGCTTAGAACCAGAGTCCAGACAGCTCGTTTGTACAGCGCTACGCAACGATGGCTCATAGGGTCTTCCTTGCAGATCAGGCTTTTTTTATTGAGCAGGCTGTTGGGCCGTTTGGTTGCCGCGAATAATTTCGATGCCCCGCGCACGCGGAACGACGCCGCCGCCGGGGTTCGCCACCGGGGCGACTTTTGCCGGGCCGGTAAAGGCCAATTGGTTGAACTGATAAAGGTCGCGTCGGGCGTTCTCAAGCTTGCCTGGGGCGTCTTGCTCACCCGCCCAGTACTTGCTCAAGCGATCTTCCTTGGCGCTGCGCACGGCCAGGCGCAAGGTGCCCGCTTGGGCGGCGAGCATCAGTTGGCTGAGCAGCGGCGCGGGAACGGCCAGCACGGCCGAACGTGCAGTGGCCCGGCGCTGTACTTGTTTGAGGGCTTCGTCGGCACTCAGCGTTGCCTTGGATGACTGACCGTCGCTGCTCTGCCCCACCTCATCCCCCACGCTCAACACCCGCACGGCCGGCACCACCACTTGCGCCGACTGCTGCGGGTTGGACTGGTCCTCGCGCAGGGACAGCAACACGTCTACATAATCGTCAGGGGACAACTGCCCGCTGGCGCCGATCACTTCATCGATGGCCACCGCCAGTGCGCGCTCATCCGGGCGAATCATCCGCGCCAGCGGCCCGCCGACTTCAAAGCTTTGTTCATTCAGCCAGGTGCCAGCACTCAGGCTACGCCACGGGGCACGGCCCACCACCTGATCAACCGCGGCATAACTGCCTGCGGGCGCCGTGTGCAATTTTTCAAGGGTCACATCGTCGGCCGTCAAGGCCACATGCGGGGCGACATCGCGTACCAGCACCACCACAGGCTTGCGCGTCTGGTCTTCAACTGTGGCGACACTCTGCTCAACGACTTGGGTTACCGGTACCTGCGCAACCGGCTCTTGGCGGGTTATGACCAAACCCCAAAAACCCGCGGCAATGGCACCGATAAACAAGAGCGCGGCCAGGATCAAACTGCGTCGGTTATTCATTAACACACCCCCTTTGCCACTCTGCACTGCACATCTGAAAATCCATTCGCCTATTGGTCGCTATGACAGGCATTATTATTGCGACCATTTCGCTATTTGAAAGTAGCGCACACAAAGCAAAATGCCATTAGGCAACTCAAAAAAAATAAAGTGCCGCCGAAGACCTTGATTTACCGCAACTTTCACATGGACACTTTTGGATTAATACTTTTGCATTAGTGCTTTTTAACAGTTGATGGATCCCATTTTCTTGCCAATGCTGTGATGGCAAATAGTAATTACGTCGTCCCCTTGCTGTGCAGTGCCCTCTTTGGCGCACCAGGAGAAACCAGATGCTTACCAATACTGTTCTGAAAGTCTATGTTCCGACCCAACTCTTCGTGGCGCACCATGTCAAACAGTTTGCAAAGCGCACTGAAGGGGCGTCGGGTATTGAATATGCGATTATTGCAGCCATGGTTGCGATTGCTCTCGCTGCCTTTGTGACGCCTATTTCTACTCAAATCAAAGCTATGTTCACTACTATTCAAACGGCAGTGACCAAAACAGGCACATAACCTAAGCGTTTTAAAAGGAAAGACAAACTGCTGCTACTAAGGCGCTCTCAGGAGAGATCAGATGTTTTCAACAACTGTTCTGAAACTCTATGTTCCGACCCACGTATTTCTGACACGTCAAGCCAAGTTGTTCTCTCAACGTACAGAGGGCGCGTCGGGTATTGAATACGCCATTATTGCGGCAATGGTCGCTATCGCTTTAGCGGCCTTCGTCACCCCAATATCGGGCTCAATCGACACCATGTTTACAACGATTAAAAACGCTGTTACCAAACCCGCTTAATCTCATGAACAGCCGATCTAAACGCCAACAGCTTCTCTTGGTAGACGACGAAGAGGACGCTCTGCTGGAGCTGGCCGAACTGCTGGAGGGCGAGGGCTTTTGTTGCTTTACGGCAACCTCAGTCTCACTCGCCCTTCGGCAGTTGACCGTTCACCCGGACATTGCCCTGGTCATCACCGACCTGCGCATGCCCGAAGAAAGCGGCATTGCATTAATCCAGCGCCTGCGAAATCACACCGCTCGACAACACTTGCCCGTCATCGTTATTTCCGGCCATGCCGACATGGACAATGTCAGCGACTTATTGCGTTTGCAAGTCCTGGACTTGTTCCGCAAACCGATCTATCACGACCGTTTAATCCACACCCTCAATTACTTATTCCCCGTCTCCAAACTCTACTCCGTCCGCCCATAACCCCCCATCTACTGTAGGAGCGAGCTTGCCTCGCGATCTTTTGATTGTTTAAAGATCGCAAGACAAGCACATCCTTATAACTGATAACTAAAGCTCAAGGTATAACGCGGCCGACGGTTAAAACTGTCCAACGCCATATCCGACATGGGCTTGGCCACCTCCAGCGATATATTGTAATAACGCTTATCGCCAAAACGCAGCCCAATGGCTGCAGATGACATATCAGAACCTTTAAGGGGAAGTTCGTTAAACCAGGTTTTCGCCTTATCCAATACGGCATATGGCTGTAACAGTTTCACCCACTCACCGTCGCGATTAAAACTGTAGTTGAGTTCATAGGCCACACCCCAGCCTTTATCACCTGACGCTTGATCATCGGGATAACCACGGCCAAAATTTTGACCGCCGAATACAGCACGCTCACTGTCCGCCAATGTATCGTCACTCCAATACAAAGCGCCCGATACTACGCCCTGCCAATTATCGAAAAACGTATCACTTTGAACACCTGACACACGCAAGCGAAAGAAATCCAGATCATAGTGATTGCCGGTCAAGTTACTTTCCGTCTTGGCCCCCAACCCATTAATGCCTTGATATAAACCTGCACTGACAATCCGCAATTGTTGGCCCGTGGACTTGCGCCAATCCCCTTCAACCGCCAAAGCCCGTACATTGGTTTTTTCGCTGATGGTTTGCGAATAACCGACGATGTCGTAATCGGTTTTATCGTTCACCCCATATAAACGACCCGCAACGCTTAACCATTGGTCAGGCGCGACGATCAGCGGGTGGCTGACGCCAATCGAAAAGCGATCATTTTCGCGGTAGGGCTTGAGCTCAAAACCGTCACTGGTCGCAATACTGGTGGCCGGATCACTGCGATAACGCGTGCCATACAGGCTCAACTGAGTGCCTTCGGCGTTCAGATACTGGCTGTAATCAATGCGGTAGTAGTGTTCTTTGTCGTGCCCCGGCGGGAACAACCCGCTCACGGTCAATTGCTCGGCCATGGCGGTTTGCGAGTTGCTGTTGACGCTGAACAAGGCCTGGGTACTGTCGCGGCTGCCTTCGACCAGGCTCATGCCGGTGGTGAACGGTTTGCGGCTGGCCGTGACGTGCAGCGTCGCCGCCCCATCGGTGGTGCCCGGCGGCGGCACTTGCGCCTGCAACGTCACCCCCGGAATACGGCTCATCAGCGTGGCATAGCGATCAAAGGTTTTGCGGGTCAGCGGGCGTTCGCCCTTGAGTTTGTCGACCAGTTCATCAATAAAGCCTTTGACCCGCCCGACATCACCCTCCACCTGGTAATCGCGGATATACCCTTCGACCAGTACCACTCGCACCAAGCCCTGATCAAAGTTCTGCGGCGGCAAAAACGCGTACGACAACAAGTACCCATCGGTTTGGTAGCGCTGAGTGATGGTGCGCGTCGCTTCAATCAGCTCACTGAGGGTAATTTCATGCCCCAGCAACGATTTATAGGCGGCGCCCAGCTCTTGCAGCGGGTACACCGTGCCGCCCTCGATCTGCAATTTGCGGATGGTCAGGCGGGTGCTCATCATCAAGGGCTGGGCGTCGGTCGCGGCCGGTTTGGGCAGCTTTAACGCAGGTGTTTGCGGGCGATAGGCATCCACCGGCAAGTTGGGCGCGGGCAGCGACTGCAGGGTTTCGTTGCTGTTGAGATAGCGTGGAAGCGGTTCGGCCCCCACGCACGGGGCCAAGGCCAATAACAAGAACGGGACATAAGTTCGCATATGACACTCCATGGTCAACAACAGCGGCTTAATGGCCTGGACGCGCCATTAAGCAATGACGCTGTCCAAACAGCAGTCCTACAACCTGGATACAAAAAAAGACGAGGGATTCATGACAATCCCTCGTCTCAACCAAGCGTAGGCGTTGTAGGTATGGCCGTCGAACCGGCCAGGTGCAATTTCGTCAGTTTTTCTTGCCCAAATTACCCAGCCCGCCAACCACGCCTCCAACCAAACCTGTGACCAGGCCAGTTCCCGAACTTGCACCCGCACCCGCGCCAGCACCTGCTGCGGCACCCGCTCCGGCACCGACACCCGCACCTGAGGAAGAAGTACCTGCTCCCACCCCGACACCGGCGCCTACGCCCACCACCGCACCCACTCCACCACCCAACAAGCCGCCCACACCGCCTGTACCAGCGCCCGCTCCAGTGACGGTATTGACCACCCCGCCAACCGTGCTGGCAACACCGCCCACCAGGCCGCCTACTGCACCGCCTGCGCCCGTACCGGTGCCTGAACCTGCACCGCCAACGGCACCTGTCACGCCACCCAGCAACCCGCCGATGCCTGTGCTGGTGCCTGTACCGGTACCTGTTCCAGCCGCAGGGTTCACATAACCGCCCGCCTTGTCAGCCACACCGCCGACACCGACCAACGCGCCACCGACCAGATTGGTGACCGGGTTTTGATCGCCCACGCCGGTCACTTTGTTGCCAACGCCGGCCACCACTCCACCGACTTTGTTCAGCAGGCCGTCAACCGGTGCGCCCAACCCTGTGGCTGTGCCGATTTGCCCGGTGGTTTTTTCCACCAGCGAAATCACCGGCACCAGCACCTTGTCATTGACCCCGCCGGTTACTTGGCCCAATTGCCCGCTGGTGACATTGGTGGTCAACGTATTGCCCAGCATGGTGACCGTGGTCCCGACTTTATTCACCAGGCCGCCGGTGACATCCGTGACGTTACCGGCAACGCCGCCCACGATCGGGATCTGGCTGATCGGTGTGTTATTGATCACACCGCTCACGCCCTGGCCCAGTGAGGACACCCCTTTGCCGATATCAGACACGGCATTGGTTGCGCCAGCGACAGTGATGCCCAGTGAGTTTTTATCTGTACCAATCGTGCCCAGGCCTTTATCCAGGCCGTCAGTGATGGACGTCACCGCATTACCGGTGTTGGTCACCAACCCGCCTGCCGCGCCCACCACAGGCACCGTTGTCAGGGTGTTGCCCAAGTCGCTGACAGTCGAACCGACACCGCCGACAGCGCCGCTCACCTGGCTGATAACTTGCCCGGTGACCAGGGGCGTGTTGCCGGCGCCGTTGTTCCCGCCGCCGTTATTGCCGCCTCCGTTGTTGCCACCGCCGTTATTACCACCGCCATTGTTACCGCCGCCGTTATTACCACCACCGTTGTTGCCGCCGCCGTTATTGCCGCTGCCGTCACCACCGCCATTATTGCCGCCACCGCTACCATCACCACCGCCGCCCGTACCGGCATCGGGCGTACTGGCTTCAACATGACTTTTAGAACCGCCACCGCCGCTATGGCAGCCGGCCAGGCTGACGGTCATCACTAACAAAAGGGCTGTACTTGTTTTTAACCACAGTTGAGTGTTCATGATTATTCCCTTGCACCTGCTTAGCCAGAGTTCGAAGGCTCCCTGCTCTAACGTCAGAGATACGTTCATCCGTGGCTTCCATCACAACGCCGGACCGGGTATTGAACAACTCACTACTTGGTATTAAGCCCTTATATAACCAGCGCCCACGCGCAGACTAAAACCCAACAAATCAACACGTTACCCAAAACAAAACACACCACTCACTAAAGTGATAACCCCAATTCACTGTAGGAGCGAGCTCGCCTCGCGATCTTTTGATCTTTAAGAACATCGCAAGCCGGAGGCCTACTCCACGACGCTGAATTCAACCCGTGCGGTTTGCCCGCTTTCGTCGAGAACACTCAGCTCATAGCGCCCTGGCTGTTCAAGGGTGGTGTTGAGCGCTTCTTGATGGCCGCTGTCGCCCAGCGGGGTGCCATTGAGGAACCACCAGCGCCGACCGTCACCGCCCAGCGCAGTCAACGTGAGGCGCAATGACGCCTGGCTCGCCGCCGGGCGCCGCAACCGGTCCCCCTCTCGCACACCGACAATCGACAACGCTGTTACCGAGTTCAATGCCGGTGGCGGGCATTGCGTCGAGGCAGGCGGCAAGCGCGCTTCACGCCGCTCCACCCGAGGCAGCCACGGCTCCAGCGGCGCAGGCCACAACGCCACCTCACGGGGCTGCGCACCGGGGCATTGCGGGCTAACGCGCAGCCCTTGCCCATCCACCCACAGGGTTTCGCGCAAGCCCACGCCCAACGGTTGATCCGCCGCCAGCAAGGTCGGCGGCGTGGTGTTATCCAGCGTCCAGGCAAAGCGCTGGCGGCGGCAATTGGGGTCGCTCTTACTCAGCGGCTGGCCCAGCGGCCAACAAATCGCCGCCACGCCCACGCTGCCCGGCACGGGCTGCACCGGCGCGACAATGCCGCGCTGGCTGTCGCGGTTGCTCAGCACATCGTGCACTTGCAGCATCAGCGGCGCCGCCGAAGCCAGACCAAACTGCCCCGGCACCGGCGTACCGTCCGGGCGACCGATCCACACTCCAATCAAATAGCGCGGCCCTACACCAATGGCCAACGCATCGCGAAAGCCATAACTGGTGCCGGTTTTCCACGCCAGGCTGGGGCGCTGTACCAACTCGGCGGTCGGGTCACGGTCCGGCCGTGCCTGGCCGCTCAAGATGCGTCGAATAATCCACGCCGAACCCGGCGACAGCATGCGCCGCTCGACCAGTTCATCCTGCGGTTGCAGGCGCAGGTTGGCGCTTTTGCCACCCCGCGCCAGCGCGCTGTAACCGCTGACCAGATCTTCCAGACGGCTGCCGGCGCCGCCCAGAATCAACGCCAGATTAGGCTCTGCCAGCGCAGGCAAACTCAACGGCACGCCGCCGTTGCGCAGGTCGGCCGCAAAACGTTTCGGCCCGTAGGCTTCAAGCAGTTGCACTGCTGGCAAGTTAAGCGACAACGCCAACGCCGAACTGGCCGACACCGGCCCGCTAAAGCCCATCGAGAAATTACCCGGACGGTAATCGCCGTAACGCCGCGGCACGTCTTGCAACAGCGACTCGGAATGAATCAGCCCGGCATCCATCGCCATGCCATACAAAAACGGCTTGAGGGTCGAGCCCGGTGAACGCAAGGCGCTGATCATGTCGACATGGCCAAAGCGCCGCGCATCGTTGATGTCTACAGAGCCGAGGTACGCGCGCACGGCCATGTTGTCTGTTTCAACCACCAGGATCGCCGCCGAGGTGTGCTCGGGCAGCCGCGCACGCCAGCCCAGCAGCAAGTCTTCGAGACGGCGTTGCAGGTTAGCGTCCAGGGTGGTGCGGATCAGCGGCGGGCTGTGCGGGCGATTCAAACGCCGCGCCAGCAACGGCGCCAGGCTCGGTTCCAGTCGCGGCGCGAGCAACAGCGGTTCTTCCAGCGCTTCATCCACAGCCCCTTGTGGCCATACCTGATACTCGGCCAGACGCCGCAACACCTTGTCCCGTGCCACTTGCGCCCGCTCGGGATGACGGTCAGGCCGCAAGCGACTCGGCGCTTGCGGCAACACGGCCAGTAGCGCGGCTTCAGAGCGCGTGAGTTGCTGCGGTGACTTGCCCAAATACGCCCAACTGGCCGCCGCCACCCCCTGCAACGTCCCGCCAAAGGGTGCGCGATTGAGGTACAGGTTCAAGATCTCGGACTTGGACAGATGCCACTCCAGCTGCGCCGTACGCCACAACTGGCGCAACTTGCCGGGCAAGGTACGTTCATGGGGATCGAGCAAACGGGCGACCTGCATCGACAAGGTGCTGCCCCCCGACAGCACTCGTCCGCCACTGAGGTTTTGCCAGGCCGCCCGGCCCAAGGCCAGCGGGTTAACCCCCGGATGCTGATAAAACCAGCGGTCTTCGTAGGTCAGCAACGCCTCAAGGTAATACGGCGACACCTCGTCCGTTTGCACGGGGTAACGCCATACGCCATTGGCATCGGCAAAGCGCCACAGCGGCGTGCCGTCTTCGGCCAATACCACACGGGCCAAGTCATCCTTGGGCAACGGCAAGGGCCACAGCCGGTCGGCCAGCCACAGCAATGCGACTGCCAGCAACAGGCCGCAGGTGCTCCACAGCACGATCTTTTTAAGCATTACTCATTACGCAACTTTGCACCTTGTCTGGTTGCCTAAGGGGTATCTCTGGCACAGTGGCCATCTTATTGATCGGGACATCCCCATGCACGTCGAAAGCTTTATTGGAAATCTGGGCCTGTGGTTGGGCACTGTCGTTCGCTGGATCGTCGAAAGCTTGAGCGGCCTGTTCACCATGATCACTCAAGCAGGCAGCAACTTTATCGACGGTATGGCCCGCGCCTTGGGCATGGACACCTCTATCGTCAGCATCGCCGTACTGGTGCTCGGGCTGTTGTTTTTGTACAACGCCGTGCGCGCCTTTATGCGCGCCTCCATCATCGGCGGCGTGATCTGGCTGCTGTTGGGGCTGTGGGTGTTGAGCTGGATTATTAACTGACGCCGTGGCCTCGCGGTCTTTTAAACATCAAAA
Source organism: Pseudomonas helleri (assembly GCF_045830615.1). Taxonomy (NCBI): domain Bacteria; kingdom Pseudomonadati; phylum Pseudomonadota; class Gammaproteobacteria; order Pseudomonadales; family Pseudomonadaceae; genus Pseudomonas; species Pseudomonas helleri. The sequence continues at coordinate 4,880,645 of NZ_CP174501.1, forward strand.
GATCGCGAGGCAAGCTCGCTCCTACAGAGGGTGGGGTTAGCGGGCCTTGATCACCATGTCGCCGGGGGTTTCGCCCACGGCCTGCCAGTTGGGCCGGTACATCGACTCCACTTGCGGCGGCGGTACGCGATAGGTGCCCGGCGTCACGGCACGCGCCAGATACAGCAGGTGCGTGGTGCCATAGCCGTCCAGTTTGACCGCCGCGACGTAACGGTCATCGCGGTATTCCTGATGTTGCACGCTGGCGTATTGCATCGCGTCGCGCCATTGCTTGACCTCGGTGCTGGCATTTTCAAGGCTGGCCGCACTCTGCCCCAGGTTCTGGTTTTCCAGTTCAAGCCCCGCAGGCAGCAAATCGACGACCAACGCATCCGGCACCGCCTGCTTGGCCGTGACCGCCACGTGCACCAACACCAGATCGCCGCTTTTCAGGGCCTTGATGTTCAGCGGCTCGCCATTCATGCCCAGGTAATCGCGGCGAATGCTCATGTTCTCGCCACCCGCTGCCGGGGCCTGCTGTGGATAACCCGAAATCGTCAGCTGTTGGTACACCGCGTCGCTTCCTTCGTTGCGCAACGTCAGCGGCTGCGTCAGCAATGGCCCGTCAAGCTTGAGGCCCGACTGCTGGTTATTCAGCTCGCGGGTTTGCTCGCCACTGGTGAGCTGCGCCGACCACTTGGCTTCTGGCTGGCTCAACAGGTCACGCCCAGCCAGGAACAGCGAGTTACGCTCCTGGGTCGACAACCAACGGCTGGCAGCCAACAAATCTGACAACTCAAACAGACGCTGCTCACGCTGGCCGCTCATCAGGTTGTTCTCTTCCAGCAGTGCCACGATCAGCGCCTGATCGCGCAGCGGGCTGCCGTAATCGCCCAGCCATTGATTGCCTTGGCGCTTGGCCGCCAACCCGGCCAGCAACGCCTGATCGGCACGCGGCTGATCGCCCATTTTCTGCAAGGCAATCGACAGCTGCACCAGCGGCAAGCCTGAACGCGCATCGCTGCGACGCTCAAAAATACTGCGCAATGCGCCCAGCGGCGCCTGCTGGCTGCGGGCCAGAACCAGCGCCGCATAGGCCTGCACGGCAAAGCGGGTGTGGTCGAGGTTGTCGCTGTAGTCGGCTTCGATCAGGTTGCGCTCTTGCACATACCGCAGCAGCCGCTCGTTGGCCTTTTTCAACGCATCGGCCGGTACGGCGTAGCCCTGATCACGGGCGCGCAACAGGAAGTCGGTGATGTAAGCGGTCAGCCAATACTCTTCCTGACCGTCGGCACCCCACAGGCCAAAGCTGCCGTTGTAGCGCTGCATGCCCAGCAGGCGCTCGATCCCCAGTTCAATTTTGCGGGTGCGCTCGGCGTCCGGCTCACCTTCCAGGCCCAGGCGTTTGAGCAACGCCGCGTCAGCGTACAGCGCAGGGTACAAGCCGCTGGTGGTTTGCTCGGAGCAGCCATACGGGTACGCCTTGAGCGCACGAATCTGTTCGCCCAGGTTCAACGGCGGGCGGCTCGACAGGCTCAGCAAGGCTTCGCGCCCGGCCGGTTCAAAGGCATGCAACTCACCTTCTGGCAGGCTCCACGGTTGGTCCGTGAGCACCGCCCGATAATGCTTGAGCAACGCCGGGTACGCCGGGCGCACGCCCAGCGTCCATTCGCGGCTGAACGGCGCCAGGGTTTCACCCGGCAGGTCCAGACCACTCACGGTGACCTTGACCACGCCCGTACCAAAACCGCCCAGCGCCTTGACCGGGATCTGCAATGTGCTGCGCTGCCCGGGGCTCAGCGTGACGTTTTGCGTGGCCTCACCGAGCAGGTTGAGTTGGCCGTCAGCGTTGAGGGTGACGGTCAGTTTTTGCGGTTTGTCGGTCAGGTTGGACAGGTCCAGCGCCAAGCGGGTCTCGTCCCCTCCGGCCAAAAAGCGCGGTGCGGCCAACTCGGCCACCAAGGGTGCAGCGACCACGGTTTTGGCCTGGGCCATGCCGTAGCGATCATCGGTCCAGGCTTGCGCCATCAAGCGCAGTTCGCCGTTGAAGTCCGGGATGTTGACGCTGACTTCACCTTCGCCCTGGGCATTCAGAGTGACCGGTGCACTTTGCAGCGCGACGATGTTCACGCTGGTGGCCGGGCGTTTACCGCCTTTGGCCAGGGCCGCGTCACCGCCGAATGCGAGGCTGGCCAAACGGCCCTGCCCGGCTTCGATCAGTTGCCCGTAAATATCCAGTTGGTCGGCGCCATAAGCCTTGCGCCCAAACAGGCTGGCGTACGGATCCGGGGTCGGGTAATCGGTAATGTTCAGCACCCCGACGTCCACCGCAGCCAGCAAGACATGGGCCTGTTGCGGAATGCTGCCGTCGGCGTTTTTAGCCTGAATCTTCACCGTCAGCGGTTGTTTGGGGCGCATTTTTTCAGGCGCATCGAGGGTCAGCGCCAACTTGCGCTGGGTTCGGTCAAGCGGCAGGTGCAACACGCCCACGGCACGTTTTGGGGTGATATTGGTTTTACGCTCACCGGGACGAATCACCAGCGCGCTGACATACAAATCGTGGCGCGCCCACGTCGGGTCGAGTTTGATGTCGAAGGTTTTGCCTTCAGCCGGCACTTCGATTTCTTCCCACCACAACGGCCCGTCACTGCCTTCGACCAGCAGATAACCTTTGCCCGCAGCGGGCGGCGTGACCGTGACTTTGGCGGTATCGCCATCGCTGTACGCCGCTTTGTCTAGTGCCAGCTTGACCTGATCCGGACGCACGGCGCCGCCTTCGGCGTTGTCCTGGGCACGATAACCGGCCCAGAAACGCATGCTGCTGACCAACCCGGTTTGCGGGTCTTCGACCTCCACACGGTACGGGCCCCACTCCACCGGGAAGCTGACCTTGGCGGTTTCTCCGGCCTTTACGCTGACCGTTTCTTCGTTGAGGTTCAGAAACTTCTCGTTGTAGTGATAGCTCCAGCCGTCGCTGTCCGAGTAGTTCCAGTAGTAGTCACGCCGCTCGCGCACCAAGCGCACCTTGAGGTTTTCAGCCGCCAGCTTGTTGCCCTGAGTGTCCGCTACCAACAGCTCGAATTCGGCCGGGCCATCGCCATCGGTTTCAGTCCCGTCAAATAACCCGCGAAGCCCCGGCAAGCGCTCCGCTGGCCAGACCGGCTGCACCAGCCGTCGGGTGATCGGGCGACCACCGGACTCTTGCAAGCTGGCCTGCACAATCACCTGCAGCGGCGACTTGGCTTCGCTCCATTGGCTATCAATGGTGAGGGTTTCTTTGCCATCAGCGTTGAGCACGCTCTCGTCCAGCTCCAGGTCCTGGGTCAACTCGTTCTCGGTGACAGAACCGAATTGATAACCCGGCAATGCGCTGACTGCCTCGCGCAGGGGCCGCACATACACTTGGCCGCTCAAGCGATTGCCCGCTGCCGGGGCGCCATACAAGTAACGACCCGTGACCTGAATCTCAGGGTTTTGCTCTGGACGCAGCGGCGTGTCGCTGCCTTTGAGTTCCAGCGCCATGCGCTCCGGCAAGAAGTCTTCGACCGAAAACTCATACAACTGCGGCTTGCCGTCGCCCAGATCGAACACCAACTGCCAGCGCCCGGTCGGCGCCTCGCCTGCCAGTGCCAAGGAATACTGGTAAAAGCCCGAAGCATCTGGCTCCCAGACGAACTTGCGGCTGACTTGCTCGTCCGGGCGACGTACTTCTACGCTGACCGGCTGCGGCTTGACCGGCTTGCCGTCGCGATCGCGCAGCAAGGCATTGAGCAACACGGTTTCGCCGGGGCGGTACAGATCACGCGGGCCAAACACAAAAAATTGCAGCGGGTGTGCCTGCGGACCAGCGATGTCGAACTCGGCCAAATCCAGTGCCGCCGTGTTCAAGCGCAGCAAGCTGGTCTGATCGCCCTGACGCGCCAGCAGCACTTCGGCCTTGGGCGGCAAGGCCAGCTCGGCGTGGCCTTGTTTATCGGTTTTGCCTTGGGCGAGCATTTTGCCTTTGCCGTCGAGCAACTCCAGATCCACATTGGCCAAGGCACTGCCGCCCTCCAGCGCCTGGGTGAACACATCCAGACGCTTCTGATAACGGTGCACGGAAAGGCCGATGTCACTGAGGGTGAACAAGGTGGCCGGGGTCGAATAGTTGTAGCTGCCGGACGCGGTCATCACCGCCAGGTACACGCCCGGCTGCTGCAACGGTTTGATCCCCGAGGTGGGCAAAATCAAGGTTTCGCGAGTGTTGCGAGCCGGGTTCAGGTCAAAGCGCCCGCCGTAGACCAGATCGGCCATGCTCAACAGGTCTTTGGCTTCATAGCTTTGCAGGCTGCTATTGCGGCCCCATTGGCTGAGAAAGGCAGGCAGGGATTCGGGTTTGACGCGGAAGAACTCAACGTCGACCTTGTCGACATTCAGCGCGATCACCGGCAACCCTTCGGCCAAACGTGTCGGCAGCAAGTTGCCGCGGCTGGCAAAGCCGACGGTGGGTTGCAGGTCACGGGTTTCAAGACGGCTGATGTACTCGGCGGCCAGCGTCGCCTCGTTGACGGCACGCAGGCCGGGGTCGACGGTGAGGATCAATTTGCGCTGCGGCTCAAGATGGCGCAGGTGCACTTCCATCAGGTTATCCGACAGCTCCCAGGCGCCATCGACCTTGCCGGTCTTGGCATCGACCAGGTGCAGTTTTTCTGCGAAGTTTTGCTTGGGGTCCAACGGCACCGAGAAACTCACCGACAGCGTGCTGGCACCGTCCAACTGCACTTCAGAGACATCCACCACGTTTAACTCACGCCCGGCAAAGCGCTCGGCCAGCACCTTGGGGTCTTGAACCGGCTTGGCAGCCTGCGTGACGGCGGCAGGCTTGGGCGTCTCGGGCTTGCCGGATGAAGAAGAATCGCAAGCACTGAGCAGCGCCAGCGCGCAAGCCAGAAACAGTCCTTTGTTAAGCATGGTGTACTCATTGTAGTGGCAGTGAAGGGGCGACTATATAACAGCGTGACGCGAACGGCAGATGCGCTGGTCGCAAAAGGCACCGCTCTTGTAGCCACTGACGAGGCACGAGGCTGCGATGCGGGCCGCAGGACCGCCGTTTGCAGGGTTTACTTCCGCTACAATGCCGGTCCCCAAAGGAGCCTGCATGTCTTTTCTGTTAGCCGACTGGCGCGACCGCCCGACCCATCGCCGGGTGTGGGCGCTGGCTGCGCCGATGATTTTGTCGAATATTTCTGTGCCGCTGGTGGCGTTGGTCGACAGCACAGTGATTGGCCATTTGCCCCACGCGCATCAATTGGGCGCGGTGGCGGTGGGCGCCAGCCTGTATATCTATCTGGCCTGGATGATGGGCTTTCTGCGCATGGGCACCACGGGCTTTGCCGCACAAGCGGCCGGGCGCGGGGATGGCACCGCGTTGCGACAAATCCTTGTGCAAGGGTTGCTGCTGGGGCTGGGGCTTTCGCTGTTTCTGGCGGCCATTGCACTCCCGTTCAGCCGCGTGGCGTTGAGCGTGATGCAGCCTTCAGCCGAGCTGCATGACATGACCCTGGCGTTCTTTCACAACCGCCTGTTTGGCCTGCCAGCCTCCTTGGCCAGTTATGCGCTGGTGGGCTGGTTTTTGGGGGCGCAAAACGCTCGGGCGCCGCTGGCGATTTTGCTCACCACCAACCTGATGAACATTGCCCTTAATCTGTGGTTTGTTCTCGGCCTGGACTGGGGCGTGGTCGGTTCAGCGCGGGCTTCGGTAATTGCCGAATGGAGCGGCGCCCTGCTCGGCCTGTGGCTGACACGCGGCGCACTGCGGGCGTATCCGGGCAAGATGGCGTGGGCCGCGCTGCGCGTCTGGCAAAACTGGAAACCGCTGCTAGGGGTTAACCGCGATATTTTTATCCGCAGTTTGCTGCTGCAATCGGTGTTTTTCGCCATCACCGTGCAAGGCGCCCGTTTGGGCGACGCCACCGTGGCGGCCAATGCGCTGCTGCTTAATGGTTTGCTGTTGACGGCCCACGCGCTGGACGGTCTGGCCCACGCGGTCGAAGCCTTGTGCGGGCATGCCATCGGCGCCCGTGATCGCACGGCATTACGCCGGTCGATGGTGGTTGCGTGTGGTTGGTCGTTATTCGCCAGTGCGCTGTTTGCGCTGCTGTTTTTACTGGGCGGGCACTGGTTTGTCGAGATGCAAACCGACATTGCCAGCGTGCGCGAAACCGCCTTCCAGTACTTGCCGTACCTGGCCGTTTTGCCATTGATTGCGGTGTGGAGTTATTTGCTGGACGGGCTGTTTATCGGCGCGACCCGCGCGCGGGAAATGCGCAATGCGATGCTGTTGAGCGTGGCCATTGCCTTCCCCGTTGCCTGGGCCTTGCAGGGCGATGGCAACCACGGGCTGTGGATAAGTTTCTTGCTGTTTATGGTGCTGCGCAGCGGGATATTGGGGCTATACGCCACGCGAATCCGCTGGTTTACCTCATAACCCTGTAGGAGCGAGCTTGCCTCGCGATCTTTTAAAGGGTCAAAAGATCGCGAGACGAGCTCGCTCCTACGGGTCAGTTGAGTCTTACGAAGACAAGTAAGACGAACGCGTCAGGCCCAGACGCAAGGCGTCGAGGAACTGGGTGCGCTCTTTGACGCTGATCTTGGCGCTGGCCACTTTGTCGCGGTAGTGAGTCATCAACTCCTCGGGCGACAAGTGCACGTAGCGCAGCATGTCTTCGATGGTGTCGTGGGTCTCGATACCGGCGTGGTACACGCTGCCATCGGCCTTCTGGTAGATGTTCACCGAGTCGGTGTCACCGAACAGGTTGTGCATGTCACCGAGGATTTCCTGGTAAGCCCCCACCAGGAAGATACCCAGCAGGTAGTCTTCGCCTTCGTTGAGCGCGTGAACCGGCAGGCTGGTTTCGATGCTCTGCTCGTCGACGTATTGCTTGATCTTGCCGTCGGAGTCGCAGGTCAGGTCTTGCAGCACGGCGCGGCGCAGCGGTTCTTCGTCCAGGCGATGCAACGGCAGAATCGGCAGGACCTGGCCAATCGCCCAGGTGTCCGGCAGGCTCTGGAACACCGAGAAGTTGCAGATGTACTTGTCGGCGAGCTTGTCGTTGAGTTCGTCGAGCACTTGGCGATGCGAACGCTGACGCGCTTTCAACGAGTTGTGCAAGCGACGGCACACAGCGAAGTAGCACTGCTCGGCCAGGGCTTTTTCCGACAGGGTGATTTTGCCGTCGGCGTACTGGGTGGCCACGTCGCTCATGTAGTGCGTGGCGCGCCAGTAGGTTTCGGTGACCATTTCAATGTCGGTCGGGCCCAGCAGGTCCACCAGCCACTGCACGGTCTCGGGCAGGCTTTCTTTGTTTTCGATCTCTGGCACGTCGTCGTTGTGCTTCTCGACGTCGGTCACTTGCACCACCAGCATGGCGTGGTGCGCCGTCAGCGAACGGCCGCTTTCAGAGAAGATGTGCGGGTGCGGCAGGCCTTGTGCGTCGCAGAACTCTTTGAGCATGCCGACCACAACACCGGCGTAGTCGTCCATGTCGTAGTTGATCGAGCTGGCGTTACGCGAGTGCGTGCCGTCGTAGTCAACGCCCAGACCGCCGCCCACGTCGATGTGATCAACCGGCAGGCCGAGGTTGCGCAGTTCACCGTAGTAACGGATCGCTTCTTTGAAGCCGTGCTGATAGTCGGCCAGGTTGGCGATCTGCGAACCCATGTGGAAGTGCAGCAGGCGAATGCCTTGATCCAGACCGGCGCCACGGAACCGCTCAACCACCGACAGCAACTGCGCAGCCGACAAACCGAATTTGGATTTTTCACCGCCGGTGTCAGCCCATTTGCTCGACGCCAGCGACGACAGGCGCACGCGCAAGCCGACCTGCGGCTTGACCTTGAGCGAAGCCGCCTCTTCGATCACCAGGTCCACTTCGGACTCTTTCTCGATCACGATGAACACGTTGTGGCCGAGCTTCTGGCCCATCAAAGCCAGGCGAATGAACTCACGGTCTTTGTAACCGTTGCAGACGATGGTGCCGCCTTTCGGGGCCAGCGCCAGCACGGCCAGCAGCTCTGGCTTGGAGCCGGCTTCAAGGCCAATCGAAACGTTTTGGGTGGCGATGATGTTCTCGATCACAGCTTCTTGCTGGTTCACCTTGATCGGGTACAACGCGGTGTACTGGCTCTGGTATTCCAGGCGCTCGATGTTGGCATCAAAAGCACCGGTCAACTGGCGTACACGGTCCTGCAAAATATCTGGAAAACGCACCAGCAATGGCAAGGACAAGCCACTTTGGCGCAGTTCGTCGACTTGCTCGTACAGATCGATGGGCGAGCTGTTCGGGCCGTTCGGACGGACTTCTACGCGACCGGCTTCATTGATCGCGAAATACCCGGCCCCCCAATGGCGAATCCCGTAAACACTGCGGCTGTCCGCAACTGTCCATTGGCTGCCATCGTCTTTGCGTGTGCGTCGTACGGACATCGAAGTCCCCTATATATAAGTCAAGTAGCCAAACCTGTGACCAGGTCGGCGCAGTCTAATGAGTAAAAATGACGATTAGTCTGCTCAGGGTAGACCCTGACAACAGCGCCGAGTTTAGAAACCCGCAATAACAGGCTCTGTGAAAACCATGGCAGCCGCCCTTGCCGGGCCTTATTCAGGCAGCAAGACAACGACGCGGTGGTTTTGACAGAGGCTGCTAGCCGCCGGACTTCTTGGCTTTGAAACCGTGCTTGACCAGTTCGGCCAGCAACAGCTCAACGTGGTCGCCCTGGATCTCGATGATGCCGTCTTTCAACGCACCGCCTGTGCCACAGCGTTTTTTCAACGTGGTGGCCAGTTCCTTAAGTGCGTCTTCGGCTAACGGTACGCCCGTGATGGTCGTCACCGTCTTGCCGCCGCGGCCTTTGCTTTCGCGGCGCACGCGGGCAATGCCATCACCGGCAGGGATCAGGGTTTGTTTGCAGGTACAGGCGTCTACTGGCTGACGACAGTCTGGACAGTGACGACCTGCGTCGGTGGAAAATACCAGGCCACCCAGGGCGGCGAAGGATGCGGCTTTTTTGGCCACCGGCAATCCTCATATGGAGGACAAAAAATTGGTCGGTGCATGACGCGCTTGCGCCAAGGTGTACCGACCGCGAAGCCCCACTCTGGCAGGGGCAGCGCAACTCAAGCGCAAAAGCACCTGAGCCTGAAAAGGTCGCGCAGTGTAACGACAAATTCGCCGAGGCCCAATAGCCAATTGGCGCAATTTTTAAACAAGCAATGCATAACCCGTAGGAGGGGCCGCCCCGTCTTCGACGCCGCGCTGTCGCGCAGCAAACAGGCCGCCGAGTATCTTCAGCATCCCCCAATCGGTTCCCTCTCCTTCGGGAGAGGGCTAGGGTGAGGGGGCTCTTGACTTGAGTACATATCCGTTGCTGCGGCAACGGCCACTTAGGGTTCCGGCCTTACGCCGCGTCACTTTGCAAAAGCGGCAAAGTAACCAAAACGCTTTTGCCCCTACCCCTCGGTGCCTCGCTTTGGCTCGGCATGCCCTCACCACAGGCCTTGCTCCGTAGGCCCGCCGCGATCGGCCATCCATGGCCGTGTCGCGGCTAACCCGGCGTCCTGCCGGGTTACCCACTGCGCAAAACCTGCGTTCGGCCAGCGTGGTTTAATGGGGCCTTTTAGATCAAGATCAAAAGCAAGATCTAGATCAAAAGATCGCGAGCAAGCTCGCTCCTAAAAATCCTTTAAAATCAATCACTTATTTTATGTTTGATAAAAGCTGCAGAAGGCTGCGATCTTTTGATGTTGAGGATCAAAAGATCGCAGCCTTCGGCAGCGACTACAAAGAAGACGGTTGCGCCAGATAACGCCTTAGGGCATCCAGTGAATCCGGGCAAAAGGGCTGCTGTTCACTCAGGCGCAAGGCCTCGGCCACCGGCATGAACAACGCTTGCTGGACTTCTTCGGGCTGCACCTGCAAAGGGCCGTCCCAAACCCCGGAAAACACCCCGCACCACAGGTGGTTTTGCGGGGCCTCAAAGTAGAAGCGTTCGTGGGCCGTCAGCTCAATGCCGCTCACGCCCAGTTCTTCTGCCAGTTCACGGGCGGCTGATTCTTCGTAGGTTTCATTCGCCCCGACCATACCGCCCGCCGCCACATCCCAAAAGCCCGGATACAGCGCCTTGCTAAGGGTGCGCTGGTGCACACACAGGTCGCCGGCCGAATTGAACAACAGGATGAACGTGCCACGCCCGATCAGGCTGCGCTCGCGCAATTCATGCCGCGGCAAAGCGCCCAGCACGCGGTCGTCGCGGTCCACCCAGACCACCTGTTCGACATCAGAGGCCGCACGGTGCGCGGCCTCTAAAGTGGAGATTGCCATCCCTTAGCCCTGCGACAGCAATTGACGAAGGTCCATGACCGCCGCATTCGCCCGCGAGATGTAGTTGGCCATGACCAGCGAGTGGTTAGCCAGAATGCCGAAGCCGCTGCCATTGAGGATCATCGGGCTCCAGACCGGTTCTTGGGCGGCCTCCAGCTCACGAATGATCTGGCGCACGCTGACCGTGGCGTTCTTTTTCGCCAGTACATCGGCGAAATCGACTTCGATCGCGCGCAGCAGGTGGGACAAGGCCCAGGCCTGACCACGGGCTTCGTAGAACACGTTGTCGATTTGCATCCATGGGGTTTCAACGATTTCTTCGTCCACCACAGGCACCTGGCCCGGCAGCAGGCTTTCGGTTTTCAGCGTGGTGTTGAGTTTGACCCGACCGACACTGGCCGACAGGCGCTGCGACAGCGAACCCAGGCGCGTCCCCACATCACCCAACCAGTTGTTGAGGTTGTCGGCACGAGCATAGAACAAGGCGTTTTTCTGATCGGGGTCAGACAAGCGCGCCTGATAACGGCTCAGGGAGTTGATGCCTTCCTGGTACTCCGACTCACTGGACGGCAGCATCCAGCTCTTGTTGTCAAAGTTGAAACGAGGCTCGGCCTTGGCCAGATCGGCGTCTTCGGCAGACTGCGATTGCGAGCGGGCGAAGTCTTTACGCAAGGCACGGGTCAGGTCACGCACCTGCACCAGCACGCCGTATTCCCAGCTCGGAATGTTGTCCAGCAAGACACCCGGCGGGAAGCGGTCGTTGGACAAGTAGCCGCCGGGCTTGTTGAGCAAGGTCCCGGCCACGGTTTTCAGGGTTTCTACGGTGGTGAAGCCCGGGACCATTTTCTGGCCGCTTTTTTCAGCCGCCAGCTGTGCATTTTGCTGCACCGGGAACAGGTCTGGTTCGCGGCTCCAGTACCAGCCAAGGCCCAGGCACACCACCACATAAATGCCGACCAGCATGGCAATCGAGCGGCTCAGCAGAATGCTTTTGAAATAGCCACGCGGCTTTGCTTGGGTATCCTTGACCGACTCGCGGGCGCTGTCGCCCTCTCGTTTTTTCCAGTCCAGCATGGCTATGTCCTTTCAGATGCTTGATTCAACAGTTCGACCACAACCCTACCTCATCGTGCCTTGTTGCACGATTTTTAATCACGGCTAGGCTAAGTGCCGAAACCGCAAGGCCAGATCGGCCCGGCACTATAAAACATGCGTGCAGCCACGCCTACGCAAGGGCGGCCAATGGCTAATATCGGTGTGGGCGAGTTAATTTCAAGGTAAGACCGGATCAAGCCAACACTAGGTGCTAGCATAGAGCCATCACTCGACCCCAGCATGCCCCTTACCCAGCAGCCAGGATATGACCGAGCACGAAGACCTCAGCCACGAACGCCTGAAGCACCACTTCGCCCAGCGCGTTACGCACCAGGCCCGTCAGATTCTTGAAATTTGGCAGCGCATGCAGACTCAGGAATGGTCACCCGCAGGCCTCGCTGAATTCAGCGAAGCCAACCTGCGCCTGCTGCGCTTTGCCGAGCGTTTCGACCAGCCCGAGCACAGCGAACTGTCACAGGCCACCGACGCGGTGCTGCAACAGGTGGCCGACAATCGCGGCCGACTGAGCAGCCCGTTGATCACCGAACTCAACCGGCTGATGCAACGCTTGTCGCGCACCGGCCTGCGCCACGGCGATCAACTCGGGCACACCGCCCTGCCGCCGCTGCGCAAACCGATCTACATCCTCCTGCAAGACCATGAACGCGCTCAGCGCCTGAGCACGCAACTGGAGTTTTTTGAACTCAGTGCCGTGGCCTTTGACAGCCCTGGCGCCTTTCGTCAGGCCATGATCGAGCGCCACCCGGCAGCCATCGTGATGGAAGTCGATTTCGCTGGCCCCAACCAGGGCCTGGCGTTGGCCGAAGAGGTCCAGGTCGGACTTGAGCAAAAGCTGCCGCTGTTGTTTTTCAGCCAGCATGAAACCGACACCCCTACCCGCCTGGCCGCCGTGCGCGCCGGGGGGCAAGCGTTTTTGACCGGCACCCTCGAAGTCTCCAGCCTGATGGAAAAGATCGAGGTGCTGACCTGCGTGGCACAGTACGAACCGTATAAAGTGCTGATCATCGACGACTCGCGTGCGCAGGCGCTGCACACCGAACGCCTGCTCAACAGCGCCGGGATCATCACCCGCACGCTGACCGAGCCGATTCAAACCATGGCCGAGCTGGCGGACTTTCAGCCCGACCTGATCATCCTCGACATGTACATGCCGACCTGCACCGGCACCGAGCTGGCCAAAGTCATTCGCCACAATGATCGCTACGTCAGCGTGCCGATCATTTACCTGTCGGCCGAAGACGACATGGACAAACAGCTCGACGCCATGAGCGAGGGCGGTGATGATTTTTTGACCAAGCCCATCCAGCCCCGTCACCTCATCACCACCGTGCGCAACCGCGCCGCCCGGGCCCGGCATTTAAAAGCACGCATGATTCGCGACAGCCTGACCGGCCTGTTTAACCACACGCACATCCTGCAACTGCTCGAAGATTGCACCTTCCGCGCCCGCCGTGAAAATCGGCCTTTGAGCTTTGCGATGCTCGACCTTGACCATTTCAAACGGGTCAACGACTGCTACGGCCACCCCATGGGCGACCGCGTGATAAAGAGCCTCGCGCTGTATCTCAAACAGCGCCTGCGCAAGACCGACTTTATTGGCCGCTATGGCGGTGAAGAGTTTGCGATTGTCATGCCCGACACCGATCAAGAGTCTGCCTACAACGTGCTCAACATGATTCGCCAGCGTTTTAGCGAAATCCACTACCCGGCCCAGCCCAACGATCTGTGGTGCTCATTCAGTGCGGGCGTGGTGCAGCTGCACGGCGAGTCCGACAGCCTGAAAATGGCGTCACAGGCCGATGAAGCGTTGTACTTCGCAAAGAACAATGGCCGCAATCAGGTGCAACGCTTCACTCGATAAAGGCTAATCGCCACTATTTGTGCCGAGCCAGCCCGGCTCGTCATATCGCTGTAACTTAAATGCAATAACTTCAGCCGCTTCTCACTGCGTAGTAGGCAGAATCTCTTATGCGTCTGAAGCTGCTAACCAACCTCAACATCCTGTTGCTGGTCGCCGTGTGCCTCGCGTTGGGCGCTACTTTATGGTGGTCGCAACAGGCGCTGGAGCGCCCGTATCTGTTGATGGAGCGCTACTTGAGCCTGTCGCAGCACTTTCAAAACCAGGTCGCCCGCAACATTGAAGACTACCTGGCCAGCGGCGATGCGGTGCGCCTGAGCGAAGCCAACAGCGCCCTGGAGACACTCCAGAATCAGCTTGCCCCGCTGCCACCGGCGCTGGCCGAGACCGTGCGCCCCAGCCTTGAGAACCTGAATAGCTTCAGCAATACCGAGCTGCTGGCGGCGGGCAAGCTGGCCGGCGACCCACAAGCTTTATTACTGCAAGCCGAACGCGAACTGGCCGCCAACCTCGAACAACTCAGCCAATACGCCAGCGAAGCCAACACCCCTGAAGCCCCGCATTATTTAGCGCCGCTAATGACCGCCTCGCTGCACCTGGCCAAGCTGTCGTTGAACCGCGACAAACTGGTCAGCAGCGGACGCAGTGAATTGGCCGGTGACGTAGAGCGCGAACTGGCCAGCATCCAGGCCCAGGCGCAGCAAATCGACGCCCTGCCCCTGCTCGGCGTCAGCAGCAAAAGCACTTCGGGCAATGACGACTTCGCCGCAATAATGGGCCTCGAAGCCAATCAGAGCACCCAGACCGAAGATGCCGGGATCAACCTCAAGCGGGAGCTGAACAACCTGCTGAGCCGCTACCCGGCCGAGCTTAAACGCACCCAGACGCAGATCGAACAACGTACCCAGTTGAGTACCACCACGCACCGCAAGCTGGACGCGGTGCAACACGCCATTGCCGAGCTGGAGCCGGTGGTCCGCGCCCAGCACGGGCAGATTCAAGACGAAGTACGGCTCATGCAAGGCCTGATGATTGGCCTGATCCTGCTGATTGCGCTGTTGATCGACACCCTGCAACGCAAGCTGGCGCGGGTGCTGACCTATCTGGCGCCGATGCTCTCGACCTGGGCCGAAGGCGACTTCAGCCGCGACATTCAACTGGGCAAAACCAACCGCGAACTGCATGACATCGAGGCCTCACTGAATCGCCTGCGGGCTTATCTGGTGAACCTGGTGGGCACCATCCGCCTGAACGCCGAGCAAGTCGCGGGCAGCAGCCAGACCCTGGCGCAACTGAGCACCGATTTACACGGCGGCGCCGAGCGTCAGGCCGGTGACACCGCACAAATCCGCGATGCCCTGGGTGAACTGGAAGCGACTATTTCCCAAGTGGCCGGCGATGCCAGCCAGGCCGCCGACGCCAGCCGCAGTGCCGGTGCCGCCGTGGCGCAAGGGCAATTAGTGATCGGGCAAAGCCTCACCGGCCTTTACGCGTTGGTGGGCGAAGTGCAAGGCAACGCGCAGACGGTCGAGCGCCTGGCCGAAGAGTCAGCGACCATTGGCGGCGTCCTCACGGTGATTCGCTCTATCGCTGACCAGACCAACCTGCTGGCACTCAACGCCGCCATTGAAGCCGCCCGCGCGGGCGAGATGGGCCGTGGCTTTGCTGTAGTTGCCGAAGAAGTCCGCTCCCTGGCGCAGCGCACCGCAGGCGCGACCAACGAAATCCAGAACCTGATTGCCGGGCTGCAACTGGCGGCACGCCAATCGGTTGAAGGCATGCGCGCGCAGGTGGAGCATGCCAAAGCCACCGCACAACAGGCCCAGGACGCCGATGGCGCACTGGATGAAATTGTCGGCGCCATTACCACCATCTCCGACACGGCGGTGCGTATCGCCGACGTCACTGCGCAACAAAGCGGCGCTGTGAGTGAGATCCGCGATCACAGTGAGCGCATTCATTTATTGGGCGACGACAACTTGCAACGCATCGGCATTGCCCGTAATCAAAGCCAGCAACTGTTGCAACTTGGGGGCGAACTTAATACCGCGGTGCAAGCCTTTCGGGTATGAATCAACCCTAAAGCCGGTGTACCTGTTACTTCTGACAGTATCTATTGCTGTCAGGAGTGATATTAAATTGATGTTGTATTAGGCAGCGCTTAAACAGGCTGTTTCCTGTACGACATCAACAGGTGCGCCATGAGACAAACCATTCTTCTAGTGTTTGCTCTGTATTTGCCGCTCAGTGAAAGCGCAACGCTGCACATTGAAAACCAGTCGCTCTATATAGCCGTCATTATTGACTACCCCGCCGGCTACCCCTGCGCGCCGGACCGCCAGAACGTGCGGCCGTGTCTGATTCTGCCGCTTGCGGCCACCTCGTATGAACTGCCTGAGGCTGAAACCTTGAGCGCTGTACTGCGTTTTATCTCACTGCCGGCTACTTCTAACGTGGCGCTCGGTGATTTAAAAAAACATGCCTTTAAAAGTACCGGCGACTTCACCTATCAGCCGTTGGGGGCGTTGAAGTATGAACAAGTGAAATGTGAACTACCGATGGATGAAGGCATCAGCATTACCATCATCCTGGTCGGCGTTATGGATAAAGCCTGTGAAAAAGGCACCGACCGACGTCTTTCATGGGTCTATAAACGCAATGACGTTGACTTGAAATTCATCATCAAAGACCTCCCGGCCAAACCCCACTCCCGCCCCCTGTAGGAGCGAGCTTGCCTCGCGATCTTTTGATCTTGATGATCAAAAAGCCCCCACCTTCACGATTCGCCAGCTCACTCCGTTATCATGCCCGCACGTTTTATCAGCGAGATTCTTATGCGCCGCCTGCTCTTTGTTCTCTGCCTGCTGTTTACCCTGCCGGTCATGGCCACGGGCCTGCTGGACTCGCGCCCCAGCGCAACCCTGGGGGCGATCAATAACAGTGCCGATTTTTTGCCGGTGCGCGAAGCCTTCAAGCTGAACCTGATCGACAGCAGCCCCGAGACGATCAAACTGCGCTTTGTGCCGACCGAAGGGTATTACCTCTACCGCCATCGCTTTGCCTTCAAGACCGAACCGGCTGACATCGCGCTGGGCACACCGCAATTGCCCGCAGGCGAGCAAAAACACGATGAGTACTTTGGCGACGTGGAGGTCTATCACGGCATTCTCGATGTCGATATCCCGCGCCCGGCCAACGATCAACGCCCGTTTACCCTGGTGGTCAGCTACCAGGGCTGCGCCGACAAGGGGTTGTGCTACCCGCCTGAAACCGAACGCCTGAACATTGAGGGCACACCGGGGCCAGTGGCGACTGAGAGCACGAATGCGCCCGCAACGTCGTGGAACTGGCGCGATCTGGCGCTGTTTTTCCTCGCCGGGCTGGGCCTGACCTTTACCCCTTGCGTGCTGCCCATGCTGCCGATTTTGTCGGGCGTGGTGTTGCGCGGCCAGGTTGGCGGGCTGCGTGGCTTTAGTTTGTCGCTGGCCTACGTGCTGCCGATGGCGGCCTGTTTTGCGCTGTTGGGCGCTTTGATGGGGATGTTCGGCGCACAACTGAATTTGCAGGCCCGCCTGCAATCGGTGTGGGTGCTGGTGCCCTTTGCGTTGTTCTTCGGGGTTTTTGCCCTGGCGATGTTTGGGGTATTCGAACTCAAGTTGCCGCAGGCCCTCAGCAACCGCCTGGACCGCGTCGCCAATCGCACCCAGGGCGGTTCGCTGTGGGGCGCTGCGGTGCTGGGCGTGGTCTCCAGCCTGCTGGTATCGCCGTGCGTATCGGCCCCGCTGGCCGGGGCCTTGCTGTATATCAGCGCCAGCGGCGATGCGCTGGGCGGCGGCTTGAAGCTGTTCGCCCTCGGCCTGGGCATGGGCGCCCCCCTATTGTTAGTGGCCACTGGCGGCGCGGCCTGGCTGCCGAAAAGCGGGCCGTGGCTGGTCACAGTGAAAAACGCCATCGGCGTGCTGCTGCTGGGTCTGGCGATCGGCTTGCTTAGCCGGGTACTGCCCGGCCCGCTGACGTTACTGTTGATCGGTGTACTGGCGGCCGGTGTGAGCCTGTTTCTCGGCACCCTCGAGTTCATCTACAAAGCCCCGCGCCAACGCTTGGCGCAATTGTTCGGGCTGTTTCTGCTGGTGTATGCGCTGGCCTGCTGGTTCGGCGCATTAAGCGGTCACAGTGATCCGTTCAACCCTCTGGGCCCTGCAACCGCGAGCCACGCCAGCATCACCGGCGCACCGCAAGCCGCAAGTGACTGGCAAACCATCAGCACCAAAGCCCAGCTCGACAGCGTGCTGGCCGAGGCCAAGGCGGCTGGCCAGCCGCTGTTGCTGGACTGGTATGCCGACTGGTGCATCAGTTGCAAAGTGCTTGAGCATGAGGTGCTGAACAACCCGCGTGTGCTGGACCTGCTCAAGGGTTATCGGCTGGTGCGCTTCGACATGACCGCCAGCAATGCCGAGCAGCGTGCCCTGCTCGATCACTACCAATTGTTCGGCCCACCGGCGCTGATGTTCTTCGGCAAAAATGGCCAGGAAAAAAGTGACCAACGGGTCATTGGCGAGATCAATGCAGCGGACTTCGCCGAACGTGTCGCGAACGCGAATGACCAGATCTAGAGCCTTGGTCACAAACTTTTCGCGAACATCGGTCATCGTGCTGGCTTTTGTACACAACTGGACACTGATTCAGCTTTTCGGCATAGTCGCCCGGCACTGATCACTGCGCACACATTACAAGGAACAGCAGATGGCGACTTTTCTGGTTCTGCACGGCCCCAACCTGAACCTGCTAGGCACCCGCGAACCGGGCGTTTACGGCGCGACTACCCTGGCGCAAATCAATCAGGATCTGGAGCAGCGGGCCCGCGACGCCGGTCACCATTTGCTCTACCTGCAAAGTAATGCCGAGTATGAATTGATCGACCGGATTCATGCGGCCCGCGATGAAGGGGTGGATTTCATCTTGATCAATCCGGCTGCTTTTACCCACACCAGCGTGGCATTACGTGACGCGCTGCTGGCGGTGAGCATCCCATTCATCGAAGTGCATTTGTCTAACGTGCACAAACGCGAACCTTTCCGCCATCACTCCTACTTCTCCGACGTTGCGGTAGGTGTGATCTGCGGCCTTGGCGCCAGCGGTTATCGACTGGCCTTGGAGGCCGCCCTGGAACAGCTTGAACTACAAGCTAAACGCCCCTGACCCACCCATTGGGAGTTGACGATTCATGGATATCCGTAAAGTCAAGAAACTGATCGAACTGCTGGAAGAGTCCGGCATCGACGAGCTGGAAATTAAAGAAGGCGAAGAGTCCGTACGCATCAGCCGCCACAGCAAGACCCCAGCTCAACAGTTCTACGCACCAGCACCAATGCAACAAGCTCCGGCTGCTGCGCCAGTGGCTGTTGCGCCGGTTGCCACCGTGACTGAAGCACCTGCTGCTCCAAAACTGAACGGTTTTGTGGTCAAGTCGCCAATGGTCGGCACTTTCTACCGCACGCCAGCGCCAACTTCGCCAGCCTTCGTAGAAGTGGGCCAGAGCGTTAAAGTCGGCGACACCATTTGCATCGTTGAAGCGATGAAAATGATGAACCACATCACCGCTGAAAAAGCCGGTGTCATTGAATCCATCCTGGTAGAAAACGGTCAGCCGGTTGAGTTCGACCAACCGCTGTTCACCATCGTTTGAACCACGGGGAGCCAACGATGTTGAAGCCTCAGAAGCTGGAAAAAGTCCTGATCGCCAACCGCGGCGAGATCGCCTTGCGCATCCTGCGGGCGTGCAAGGAACTGGGCATCAAGACCGTCGCGGTGTACTCCACTGCCGACAAGGAACTGATGCACCTGGGTCTGGCAGACGAAACCGTCTGCATTGGTCCGGCACCAGCCAACCTGTCTTATCTGCACATCCCGGCGATCATCGCGGCAGCCGAAGTGACGGGCGCCACGGCGATTCACCCGGGCTACGGCTTCTTGGCTGAAAACGCCGATTTCGCCGAACAAGTCGAGAAATCCGGCTTTGCCTTCATCGGCCCGAAAGCTGACACCATTCGCCTGATGGGCGACAAGGTATCGGCCAAGCACGCCATGATCGCGGCGGGCGTACCGACTGTTCCAGGCTCTGACGGCCCGCTGCCGGAAGACCCTGAAACCGCACTGCGCATTGGCCGTGAAGTCGGCTACCCGGTGATCATCAAAGCCGCTGGCGGCGGTGGTGGTCGTGGCATGCGCGTTGTGCACCGTGAAGAAGACCTGATCGAAGCCGCCAAGCAGACCCGCGAAGAAGCCGGCGCCTGGTTCAGCAACCCGATGGTCTACCTGGAAAAATACCTGACCAACCCACGTCACGTGGAAGTCCAGGTTATTTCCGACGGCCAGGGTAACGCGATCCACCTGGGCGACCGCGATTGCTCGCTGCAACGTCGTCACCAGAAGGTTCTGGAAGAAGCGCCAGCACCGGGCATCGACGAGAAGGCTCGCCAGGAAGTTCTGGCACGCTGCGTTCAGGCATGCGTTGACATCAACTACCGTGGTGCGGGTACTTTCGAGTTCCTGTACGAAAATGGTCGTTTCTACTTCATCGAGATGAACACTCGTGTGCAAGTAGAGCACCCGGTGTCCGAAATGGTCACCGGCATCGACATCGTTAAAGAGATGTTGAGCATTGCGGCAGGCAACAAGCTGTCCTTCACCCAGGCTGACGTGAACATTCACGGTCACTCGCTGGAATGCCGGATCAACGCTGAAGACCCGGCAACGTTCATGCCGAGCCCAGGCATGGTCAAGCACTTCCACGCACCGGGCGGCAACGGCGTTCGCGTCGATTCGCACCTGTACAGCGGCTACAAGGTTCCGGCCAACTACGACTCCCTGATCGGCAAGCTGATCACTTGGGGGGCGACGCGTGACGAAGCCATGGCTCGCATGCGTAACGCGCTGGACGAAATCGTGGTCGACGGGATCAAAACCAACATCCCGCTGCACCGCGACCTGGTGAATGACGAAGGCTTCTGCGAAGGCGGCGTCAACATTCACTACTTGGAACACAAACTGGCTAACAAGTAAGTTTGTATCCTGCTCAACAAAGCCGCTTTCGAGCGGCTTTGTTGTGTCTGGGGTGCCAGTTTTTTGGGTACCCGGCTACAAAATTGATTCAGGCCGCGTAGAAGCGATGGGTGGCGTCATGGCTGTCATGGCTTGCGCCTGGTTTTGCCGGAGTTATCGCCTGTGCAATCCGGGAGGTTGGAGGCGATGATGATCATACCGGCCATAACATAGCCAGAACCCTGGCCCCAACTAAGCCCGCCTCCCGCTGACTCCAGATCATAGATGTCGGTTTCTGAAATCAACTCACCACTGCGATTATCGAAAAGACGATAAAAACCTGGATAACCCCACCATGGAAACCACGCAGGGGAATTAACGCCATTAACATCAGGCTCACGATGAAAGATATTCGGAAGAACCCAATAGGGCTTGAAACTCTGGACTCGATAACAGCCATCGGGGCTGACGCTATCGGTAGCCAGTCGCGTAGCCCATCCTCTTTCCCACCAGTTCGAAGCGGTCCATAACCCGCCCGCAATGGTGATATAGGCTACGAAAAAGGCGATGCGTCTTGATGCAGGCTTCACGCCCAAACACCCAGATCAATGATTTGCCCGGAATTTCTCCACAGCACATCTGAATAGATAACGAAGTCGCCGCCTTTGCCTGTTTCTTCACGATAGTTGCGAAAATCACCATTGGTGACTGCAGCAAGAGGACCTTCCTTTAGACGCAATACAACTTGACCATGAAGGCTCAAGGTAAAAGCGGTCTCTGCCTTGGTCAGTACACGATCTTCGGTCCAGGTGCCCAGATATTGCAGACCATTGAAGTCGTAATTATCGCGAATATAGAAGCCAACTTTTTCCACATGAAATAGATAATGGAGCTGTTTGGTTACCGGGTTTATCTCCGTAAAGGCTTCACCGACTACGCCAACTTTTAAAATCGCTTTACCTAAAGCACCGTACATGTCATCGAGCGAATTCCATACTTCTCCAAATTTAACGAAATTAATTTGAGAAAAAGCATCCATTTGGAGGGCTGACATTGAGTACGATCCCAGCGCCTTAGTACCTTCACCATTCCAACCAGCGCTCTTAAGCAGCTTTTGTAGTCTTATGAGCGCATTTGGAGTCGTAAGCAAAGACTCTGCAACTTCCACAGCTTCACGACAGCGCTCAAACCCCATTGCCCACTCCATCGTCACGATGCTCTGATCGCACTCAGCGGGTTTCAGGCTTAGCGGGTTTGGTAGAGTACTTGAATCCTTCCACGACTCCGGCATCGCCCACGCCGGGCTGTCAAACCAGCGCTGCATCAAGGCCGCTGCCGTGTGCCAGCCCATCGAGCGCATGGCGCCCGGCAAGCGGCTCAGGGCAAGGCTCTGCACGACCACTTTTTTGGCCGGTGTATCGGCGGGGCTGTAGGTGTGCGAGTTGGCCTGCGGCGCGGCGAACACGCCGCCCTTAAATGCCGGGGCTGAATCGCTGACATAAGAATGCACCGTCACGGAGGCAATCAGTTCGGCCTGGCAGGGGCAACCGCTGCGGCTGTCCAGCGTGCCAGCCACCCGCCGGCCATTGCTGACAAAACCATCCACACCGCCACAGATCGGGTAGGCCTTACCGTCCTGCCCGCAGCTGACCAAGTGGCCTTCAAGGGCATGCTGAATGCCATTCCACGTAATGCCAGGGTCTGACTCCAGCACCTTGCCACCGCAGGTCGTTTTGTCGTACAGACCAATAAAATAGCCCCGAGCCATAAGCCTCTCCTTTTGCATAGCCCCTAAAGGGAGCACGGCTGAGAACCATGAGGCCCAGTCATAGAATGAATGAACCTCACACACAGTAATCAGGAAGAGAGTGCCCAGATTGGTGCTAACGGTATGTAGGACGCTTCCATAAACGCCATCATCCCAATATCAAATACCTGCACGAATGACCCTAGGACGCCCTCACACCGCAGAAATCTTGTAGTCGCTGCCGAAGGATGAGGCTGCGATGGATTGCCAAGTGGCCCGCTTCGCAGCCTCGTGCCTCGTCAGCGACTACACGCTGCGCCTTATCAGGGTTTATGTTGAAACAAGGACGCCCCACAGATGGCCTGCCATAGCAGGGAGGCCTGCGCTCGCGTAAACTGGCGCGTTTCTCGCAGCCCCTCCGGCTGCACATTCCTATTTTTCAAAGGTGCCCGCCATGCCTTGGCTGCAAGTACGCCTCGCCATCAGCCCAGAACAAGCCGAAACCTACGAAGACGCGTTCCTCGAAGTCGGTGCCGTTTCGGTAACGTTTATGGATGCCGAAGATCAGCCGATCTTTGAACCCGAACTCAACACCACGCCGCTGTGGTCGCATACCCATTTGCTGGCCCTGTTCGAAGGCGGTACCGAAGCCGAGCTGGTGCTGTCCCATCTGGAGCTGCTGACCGGCTCGCCATTGCCAGAACACCACGCCGAAGTCATCGAAGACCAGGACTGGGAACGCAGCTGGATGGACAATTTCGAACCCATGCGTTTTGGTCAGCGCCTGTGGATCGTCCCAAGCTGGCACGCTGCACCCGAGCCTAAGGCCGTGAACTTGCTGCTGGATCCGGGCCTGGCGTTTGGTACCGGCACTCACCCGACTACCGCGCTGTGCCTGGAATGGCTCGACGGCCAGGACCTCAAAGACTGCGACGTGCTGGACTTCGGTTGCGGTTCGGGCATTTTGGCCATCGCTGCACTGTTGCTGGGCGCCAAGCAAGCCGTCGGCACCGACATCGACGTGCAGGCACTGGAAGCTTCGCGCGACAACGCCGGTCGCAACAACGTTGCGCCAGAGTTATTCCCGCTGTACCTGCCTGAAGACCTGCCGCAGGTGCAGGCCGACGTGCTGGTCGCCAACATTTTAGCCGGCCCGCTGGTTTCCCTGGCCCCACAACTGTCCAGCCTGGTCAAGCCCGGCGGCCGTCTGGCGCTGTCCGGCATCCTCGCCGAGCAAGGCGAAGACGTCGCCGCTGCCTACGCTCAAGACTTTGATCTGGACCCTATCGCCAACCGCGATGGCTGGGTGCGCATCAGCGGTCGTCGACGCTAGAATACAAGCCTGCTTAACCCGGATGGCCGCATGAGCGATAGCTTCGTTACACAGTGCCCACATTGCCAAACCAGCTTCCGTGTCAGCCATGCTCAATTGAGCATGGCCCGCGGCGTGGTGCGCTGTGGTTCCTGCCTGCAAGTGTTCAATGCCGCACAGCAACTGCTGAATAAAGGCACCGAAACAGAGCAGTTGCCTACAACTGTGGCGCCACTTGTTGCAGAACCTGTGACCGTTGAGCCGCCCGCTGCGCCCAAGGCCATCAGCCCGGCGCACTGGGAAGTGGCCGAGCTGGACCTTGAGCACCTGGACCTGGACGAAGAGCTGGCCAAGCTTGAAGAACGGGAGATTCAGCCCAGCAAAAGCTTTGGTCAGTCGCAAAAAGCCAAAACCAGTGCGCTAAGCGCTCGCCGCGACACCAGCGACGCCGACGAAAGCCAATGGTCAGGCAGCTTGTTCAGTGAATCCGCAGCAGAACGTGCCGAAACCTCAGCACTCGCGGTCAAGGCCGTCGAAGACGACATCGAACCGGCTGAAACCGGGCGCACCGAGCCATCGCTGTCGCTGGACATCGACGAGCCCGACGACACGCCGCCGCTCAGGCTCAGCAAAGATGACGACGATGAACCGCAGCTGCGCGGCGAGCATTTGTCTGCAGTGGATGACGACGAGGACGATGAGCCTCTGGCCCCTGCCTCGGCGACCAAAGACAAACGCACACGCAGCGAACCGGGTGTGCGCGACGACGTGCTGCTGGACCTGGTAGACGACCCGTTGCACCTGGACTGGCAAAAACGCCGCTCGCCGTGGGGCAAGCGCCTGCTCTGGACGCTCTTGGTGTTGCTGGCCGCCGTTGCACTGGCCGGGCAATACATCGCGTATCACTTCGATGAACTGGCTCGACAGGACCAATACCGGCCGCTCTTCCAGCAACTGTGCCCGCAAATCGGCTGCAGCGTGCCTTCCAAGGTCGATATAGACCGCATTAAAAGCAGCAATCTGGTGGTGCGCAGCCACCCGGAATTCGCCGGTGCGCTGGTGGTGGACGCCATCCTCTACAACCGCGCGCCGTTTTCCCAGCCCTACCCGCTGCTGGAGCTGCGTTTTGCCGACCTGAACGGCAAAATGATCGCCAGCCGCCGTTTCAAACCCGGCGAATACCTGAGCGGAGAATTGACTGGCAAGGCCGAAATGCCGCCGCAAACGCCTATCCACATTGCCCTCGACATCCTGGATCCGGGCCCGAAAGCGGTGAATTACAGCCTGAGTTTTCATTCCCCCGAATGAGCGCGCTGCGCTTTTAGCGATAAGCGGCAAGCCGCAAGTTAGAAGCCAGCAGCAAATCTGCTGCGGCTTGAAGCTCGTAGCTTGAGGCTTGAAGCTGGCTTTCAGCCTCTATTGTTCAAAAATCATCCAATTTCGTCTTTATCCAGTCATCGAGAGCGGGTATCATGCCAACCCTTTTTCGAACTCCCCAGATCCGGCCCCACAACAGGGAAGTCCTATGTCGGCGGTACGCATCGGCCCATACACATTGCAAAACGGTTTGATTCTCGCCCCTATGGCGGGTGTCACCGACCAACCCTTTCGTCAGCTTTGCCGACGAATGGGCGCGGGCCTGGTTGTGTCGGAAATGGTGACCAGTGACATGAGTCTCTGGAACAGTCGTAAATCGCGCCTGCGCATGATTCACGACGGTGATCCCGAGCCCCGCTCGGTGCAGATCGCCGGCGGTGATGCGCAAATGCTGGCAGACGCCGCCAGGGCCAATGTGGAACTGGGCGCACAGATTATTGATATCAACATGGGTTGCCCGGCAAAAAAGGTCTGCAACAAGGCCGCCGGGTCCGCGTTACTGAAAGACGAAGCATTGGTGAACGAGATCCTGCAGGCCGTTGTGGCCGCAGTTGATGTGCCGGTCACCCTGAAAATCCGTACCGGTTGGGACCGCGACAACAAGAACGGCCTCACGGTGGCAAAAATCGCCGAACAGGCCGGGATTCAAGCGCTGGCCGTGCACGGCAGAACCCGTGCAGACCTGTACACCGGCGAGGCCGAGTACGACACCATTGCCGCGATCAAGCAGGCCGTGTCGATACCAGTGTTTGCCAATGGCGACATCGATTCACCCCATAAAGCCCGGCACGTGCTGCACGCCACCGGTGCTGATGGACTGTTAATAGGCAGGGCGGCTCAAGGGCGGCCCTGGATTTTCCGCGAAGTGGACCACTTTCTGCGTACCGGCCAGCTGTTGCCGGCACCGGAAATGGCCGAAGTGGAACGTATTCTGCTAGAGCATCTGGCCGCACTGCACACCTTCTATGGGGAGGTATTGGGGGTACGTATTGCCCGCAAGCATGTCGGTTGGTATCTCGCAACCTTGCCGGGCGCCAAGGAGTTTCGCGCCCACTTCAATCGTTTGGAAGATACGGAAGCACAATGCGCCAACGTTCAGGCGTTTTTCGCCGAACGACATAAGAGCCTGGGGACAGGGGACGAAGGATGGGTGGCCGCATGACGATGATGACCGAGACATTAGTGAGTGGAACAACGCCCGTGAGCGACAACGTCAATTTGAAACAGCACCTCAATACGCCGAGCGAAGAAGGTCAGACCCTTCGCGGGAGTGTCGAAAAGGCGCTGCACAATTATTTCGCCCACCTGGAGGGCGCTGAAGTCACGGACGTGTACAACCTGGTGCTTTCCGAAGTCGAAGCCCCTTTGCTCGAGTGCGTCATGAACTACGTCAAGGGCAACCAGACCAAGGCCTCCGAGATGCTGGGACTCAATCGCGGCACCCTGCGCAAAAAGCTCAAACAGTACGATCTGCTGTAAGCATTCAATCAAACCTGAAAGGCGTCCTGATAAAACAGGCCGCCTTTTTTGCTGACTCCTTTGCTTTTGATGGAAATCGAGATGACCGATCAGACTACCCGCCTGCCGATCCGCCGCGCTCTAATCAGCGTTTCCGATAAAACCGGAATCCTTGATTTCGCCCGTGAACTGGAAGCCCTCGGCGTCGAGATCCTCTCCACTGGCGGTACGTTCAAGCTGCTGCAAGACAACGGTGTTGCCGCTGTTGAAGTGGCGGACTACACAGGTTTTGCGGAAATGATGGACGGTCGGGTGAAGACCCTGCACCCGAAAATCCATGGCGGTATCCTCGGTCGTCGCGGCATTGACGACGACATCATGAACGAGCACGGCATCAAGCCGATCGACCTGGTGGCCGTTAACCTCTACCCGTTCGAAGCCACCATCAACAAGCCAGGCTGCGACCTGCCGACCGCGATCGAAAACATCGATATCGGCGGCCCGACCATGGTTCGCTCCGCCGCCAAAAACCACAAAGACGTGGCTATCGTGGTGAATGCCAGCGACTACGCCAACGTCCTGGAAAACCTCAAGGCCGGCGGCCTGACCTACGCACAGCGTTTCGACCTGATGCTCAAGGCGTTCGAACACACCGCCGCCTACGACGGCATGATCGCCAACTACATGGGCACCGTGAACCAGGCGGCTGAAACCCTCAGCACCGAAGGCCGCAGCCAGTTCCCGCGCACCTTCAACAGCCAGTTCATCAAGGCGCAAGAAATGCGCTACGGCGAGAACCCGCACCAGAGCGCGGCGTTCTACGTTGAGGCCAAGCCTGCCGAAGTCGGCATCGCCACCGCGACCCAACTGCAAGGTAAAGAGCTGTCGTTCAACAACGTAGCCGACACCGACGCTGCGCTGGAGTGCGTGAAGAGCTTCGTAAAACCGGCTTGCGTGATCGTCAAGCACGCCAACCCGTGTGGCGTGGCGGTCAGCCCGGACAACGAAGGCGGTATCCGTCAGGCCTACGAACTGGCTTACGCGACGGACACCGAGTCGGCGTTCGGCGGCATCATCGCCTTCAACCGTGAGCTGGACGCCGAAACGGCCAAGGCCATTGTTGAGCGTCAATTCGTTGAAGTGATCATCGCTCCGTCAGTGAGCGAAGAAGCCCGCGCCATCGTGGCCGCCAAAGCCAACGTGCGCCTGCTGGCCTGCGGCGAGTGGAGCGCAGAGCGCGCACCGGCCTGGGACTTCAAACGCGTCAACGGCGGCCTGCTGGTGCAAAGCCGTGACATCCAGATGATCGGCAGCGAAGACCTCAAAGTGGTGACCAAGCGCGCACCGACCGAGCAAGAGATCAACGACCTGATCTTCGCCTGGAAAGTGGCCAAGTACGTTAAATCCAACGCCATCGTTTACGCCAAAGGCCGTCAGACCATCGGTGTGGGCGCAGGCCAGATGAGCCGCGTAAACTCGGCCCGCATTGCCGCCATCAAGGCTGAGCACGCTGGCTTGCAGGTACAAGGTGCAGTCATGGCATCGGACGCATTCTTCCCGTTCCGTGACGGCATCGACAACGCTGCTAAAGCCGGTATCACTGCAGTGATCCAGCCAGGTGGCTCGATGCGCGACAACGAAGTAATCGCCGCCGCTGACGAAGCGGGCATTGCCATGGTGTTCACCGGCATGCGCCATTTCCGTCACTGATACACCGCTCCCCCTGTAGGAGCTGCCGCAGGCTGCGATCTTTTGATTCTGTTTTGAAAAGATCGCAGCCTCGTTGCACTCGTCAGCTCCTACAGAGGTTTGCAGCGCCTCCCACAGATTTTTGAGGTTTTTGAAATGAATGTTTTGATCATTGGCAGCGGTGGCCGTGAACACGCACTGGCCTGGAAAGTAGCGCAGGACCCGCGTGTCGCTAAAGTATTTGTTGCCCCCGGCAACGCTGGCACCGCCATTGAAGCCAAGTGCGAAAACGTTGCTATCGACGTGCTGGCCCTTGAGCAACTGGCTGATTTTGCCGAGAAGAACGTTGCCCTGACCATCGTTGGTCCAGAGGTCCCGCTGGTAGCCGGTGTGGTTGATCTGTTCCGTTCCCGTGGCCTGGATTGCTTCGGCCCGACCGCTGGCGCCGCTCAGCTGGAAGGCTCGAAAGCGTTCACCAAGGACTTCCTGGCTCGCCACAAGATCCCGACCGCCGATTACCAGAACTTCACCGAGATCGAGCCAGCGCTGGCTTACCTGCAAAAGGTTGGCGCGCCTATCGTGATCAAGGCTGACGGCCTGGCTGCGGGCAAAGGCGTCATCGTCGCCATGACCCTGGCTGAAGCCGAAGACGCCGTGCGCGACATGCTCGCTGGCAACGCCTTCGGCGAAGCCGGTTCGCGTGTGGTTATCGAAGAGTTTCTCGACGGCGAAGAAGCCAGCTTCATCGTGATGGTCGACGGCAAGAACGTCTTGCCTATGGCCACCAGCCAGGACCACAAACGCGTCGGCGACGGCGACAGCGGCCCGAACACCGGCGGCATGGGCGCTTACTCGCCTGCTCCAGTGGTCACCGCTGAAGTTCACCAGCGCGTGATGGACCAGGTGATCTGGCCGACCGTGCGTGGCATGGCTGAAGAAGGCAACGTCTACACCGGCTTCCTGTATGCCGGTCTGATGATCGACAAAGCCGGCAACCCGAAAGTCATCGAGTTCAACTGCCGCTTCGGCGACCCGGAAACTCAACCGGTCATGCTGCGTCTGCAATCGAGCCTGGTGCTGTTGATTGAAGCCGCATTGGCCCAAGCGCTGAATAAAGTTGAAGCACAATGGGATCCACGTCCAAGTTTGGGCATTGTGCTGGCGGCAGGTGGTTATCCGGCAGACTACACTAAAGGCGCTGTAATCCACGGACTGGACGCTGCAGCGAAACTGGAAGGCAAAGTATTCCACGCGGGCACCGCGCTGAATGCAGCTGGCGAAGTCGTCACCTCAGGTGGTCGCGTGCTGTGTGCAACGGCAATGGGCGACACGGTTGAGGCGGCGCAAAAGCAAGCCTACGCCTTGGCCAAAGCCATCGAGTGGGACGGCTGCTTCTACCGTCATGACATTGGCTACCGAGCCATTGCACGCGAACGCGGTGAATCCAAGTAACAAGTCTATCCATATGGATAGACGGGGATGGATCAGCCTTGCCTAACTCTTCCAGCGCCGCGCATAGTGACCGACTTGCAACAATCGACGAAGGGATTTCACCGTGCGCTGGCTTAGGATCGCCATAGGAATAACTGTCAGCCTGCTGACAACCCTGCTCTGCCTGGTGCCGGCTCATGCCGCATCAGGTGGCA
Source organism: Pseudomonas helleri (assembly GCF_045830615.1). Taxonomy (NCBI): domain Bacteria; kingdom Pseudomonadati; phylum Pseudomonadota; class Gammaproteobacteria; order Pseudomonadales; family Pseudomonadaceae; genus Pseudomonas; species Pseudomonas helleri. Next base: position 4,910,226 of record NZ_CP174501.1, read on the forward strand.
GCTGGTCCATGCTGTCCGACCCGCAAGGCGACCTGCAACTGAGCGATGTGCGCTCAGCCCGATTGAACAGCCAGTTCACCTCCATCGAACTTGAAAACATGGTGGCTGCCGAACCCGGCGAAGCCCTGTGGCTGAAGTTCCGCTTACAACCCGACCAGCATGAGCAGATCCTGCGGGTGTTCGCCCCCGACCTCTCACGCCTTGATTTGTATGTCCTCGATGATCACAAACTGATCACCGAAGTGACCACCGGCAACACCCTGCCACAAAGCGAAAAACCACTGTCCAGCAGCGACTACCTGTTACCGCTGCCCCAGAGCGACCAGCCTCTGGATGTTTACCTGCGCATGGAATCTGAACACCAACTGCGCCCGCACATTACCCTCAGTACCGCCGTTGTCCTCGCAGCAGACCAAGGCACGACCCTGCTCTACGGGCTACTGCTGGGCGGCATCGCCATGCTGGTACTGCACAACCTGATCCGCTTTGCCTTCACACGCACCATCAGTTGCCTGTGGCTGGCACTGTGCGAGACTTTACTGCTGGCCAGTTCGGCGCTCTTTTTAAACTTGCTGAGCCCGTGGTTCCCGCAATGGCACAGCTGGCAAACCCCTGGCGCCTATCTGGCACTGATCCTCACCGCACCGTGCGGGTTGATGTTCACCTACAGCTTCTTCTCCAGCCGTGGGCCGCACCCGCTGCATAAACTGCTGCTGATCGACATCCTGATCGTAGGCCTGTGTGGCTTGTTGCTGCTGTTCTTCAACAGCCTGCCGCTGAACCTGACCACCTACATACTGGTTGCACTGACCAGCCTCAGCATTCTGCTGGTGGCCAGTTACCACTTGCAGCAGGGTTACCGCCCGGCTCGTTTGTTTGTCGTGGCCATGATCATTTTCAACATCGGCACCCTGCTGATCCTGCCCGCCCTGCTGGGGCTGACACTGATCGCCCCGCAAGAGCTGGTGTTGGCCCTGATGGCGGTGGTGTGTCTCAGCGGCCTGCTGATGGGCATCGCCCTGAGTGAACGAACGCGGAGCATCACCGAAGACCAACTCAGCCTGAGTTGCGACCTCGCCGCCAGCAACGCCGAGATCAATGCCAAGGCCGAGTTTCTGTCCAAGATCAGCCATGAGATCCGTACGCCAATGAACGGCGTGCTGGGCATGACAGAACTGCTGCTCGGCACGCCGTTGTCCGTCAAACAACGTGATTACGTACAAACTATCCACAGCGCCGGGAACGAGCTGCTCACGCTGATCAACGAAATCCTCGACATCTCCAAGCTGGAGTCCGGGCAGATCGAACTGGACGACGTGCAGTTCGACCTGAATGCATTGATCGATGACTGCCTGAGCATTTTCCGCACCAAGGCCGAGCAGCAAAACGTCGAACTCATCAGTTTTATCCAGCCGCAAGTGCCTCGGGTAATCAATGGCGACCCTACGCGCTTGCGCCAAACCCTGCTGAGCCTGCTGGAAAGCGCTCTGAAAAAAACCGACGAAGGCGAGATCCTCATCGTGGTTGCGCTAGAGGAACGCAGTGATGCCCCACGTTTGCGCATTGCCGTTCAAGACTCGGGCCAGCCGATGGATGAGCAAGAGCGCGAGGCACTGCTGCACGCCGAACTGCACAGCAAAAACTTCCTCGCCGCCACCCGCCTGGGCGGCCATTTGGGACTGGTCATTGCCCGTCAGTTGATCACCCTCATGGGCGGCGAGTTCGGCATCAAGACCGGGCAAACCAAGGGCACCAATTTCTGGCTCACCCTGCCATTGGACCCGCAACTGCTTGAGCACCCCACCTCCGACCTGGACAGCCCGCTCAAAGGCGCCCGCGTGCTGGTGGTAGATGACAACGACACGTGCCGCAAAGTACTGGTGCAGCAATGTTCGGCGTGGGGTTTGAATGTCAGCGCCGCCGCCTCGGGCAAAGAGGCACTGGCCTTGCTGCGCACCAAGGCGCACTTGCGCGACTACTTCGATATTGTCTTGCTGGACCAGAACATGCCGGGCATGACCGGCATGCAACTGGCCGCCAAGATCAAAGAAGACCCAAGCCTGAACCACGATATCTTGCTGGTGATGCTCACGGGCATCAGCAATGCGCCGAGCAAGATCATTGCGCGCAACTGCGGCATCAAGCGCATCCTGGCCAAACCGGTGGCGGGCTATACCCTGAAAACCACCTTGGCCGACGAGTTGACCCAACGCAACAATGGCCTTGGCGTCACACCGCCATTGGGCAGCGGGCCGTCAGCGCCCCTTAGCGTGCCCAGCAACTTCCGCATTCTGGTGGCCGAAGACAACAACATTTCAACCAAGGTGATTCGTGGCATGTTGAGCAAACTCAACTTGCACCCGGACACCGCCTCCAACGGCGAAGAAGCGCTGCAGGCCATGAAAGCCCAGCGTTACGACCTGGTGCTCATGGATTGCGAAATGCCGGTACTGGACGGCTTCTCAGCCACCGAGCAATTACGCGCCTGGGAAGTCAGCCACCAGCGCGTCCGCACGCCGGTCGTTGCCTTGACCGCGCATATTCTGACTGAGCACAAAGAGCGCGCACGCCAGGCCGGTATGGACGGCCACATGGCCAAGCCTGTCGAACTGTCGCAACTTCGCGAGCTGGTTGAGTATTGGGTGGTGCAGCGCGAGCTGCGACAGTCTCAGGCGCAGCCGTCGTAGGGCAGTTGTAGTCGCTGCCGAGGCACGAAGGCTGCGATCTTTTAAAGTCAAAAGATCGCGAGGCAAGCTCGCTCCTATCAAACACAAAATAAGTGATTGATTTTAAAGGCTTTGTAGGAGCGAGCTTGCTCGCGATCTGTTGATCTTGATCTAAGAGCCCCCCTCTCCCTAGCCCTCTCCCGAAGGAGAGGGAACCAATTGGGGGATGCTGACGATATTCGCTGTCCTGTTTGATGCGCGACAGCGCGGCGTCGAAGACGGGGTGGCCCCTCTTATCAAACATAAAATAAGTAATTGATTCTAAAGACTCTGTAGGAGCGAGCTTGCTCGCGATCTTTTGATCTTGATCTAAGAGCACCCCTCACCCTAGCCCTCTCCCGAAGGAGAGGGAACCGATTGGGGGATGCTGAAGATACTCGCTGTCCTGTTTGCTGCGCGACAGCGCGGCGTCGAAGACGGGGCGGTGAACTGGTCAAGTAATCCCGGACACCGATTACGGTGTTTATGCCGCTTTTTGCTCCATGGCTATTGGCGACAGGTAGTTGTTGTAGCTGTGGAGCCTGATTCGGTTGTATCGCATGAAGAAGCTAGTTATATCCTGCCTGGCTTCTTCAACTGTCGTGTAGCCCTTATTGGGCACCCACTCTGATTTGAGTGTCCCGAAGAAACGCTCTGTTGGCGCGTTGTCCCAGCACTGCCCTCTGCGGCTCATGCTTTGTTTTATCCCATGCTCCAGCAGCGCGGACTGAAAGAGCTGGCTGGTGTATTGGCAGCCTTGATCCGAATGAAACATCAAGCCTGCATGTTTACCTCGAACCTCCACCGCCATTCTCAGCGCTCTGCTAACCAGGTTGGCGTCATTGATCAGAGAGAACGCCCAGCCAACGATTCGGCGGGCGAACAGATCAATGACTGCTGCCAAGTGATACCAGCGTTTACCAACCATCAGGCTGGTAACGTCGCCGCACCAGACCTGATTGATTGCGGTTGGCTCGAAGTTACGCTTGAGCAGGTTCTTGGCCACAAATGCTTCGACGCCTCTAGAGCGATACTGATGGCGACGGCGCTGTCTGCTGGCCAAATTTGCCTCCGCCATGAGTTTTCCGGCCAGATGCCGCCCCACTTTGATCTGCTGGGCCTTCAAGTGCTGAGAGATCATCCGCGCGCCTGCACTTCCCCGGCTTTCGTCATGCAGTTGCACGACTTTTGCTCTGAGCGCGTCACGCTTGGTATTCGGCGCTGAACGACGCTTAAGCCAGTCATAAAACGCGCTGCGGGAAACGCTCAAAGCACTACAAAGGAGGCGGGTCGGATATGAGGTCGACTCTCTCAGCTCTTCGATCAGGAAAAACGATCGGGATCCGACATCAAGAGAGCCGTAGCTTTTTTTAAGATTTCAGCCTCGGTCTCCAGGCGCTTGACCTTGGCTCGCAGCTGTTGAAGCTCTCGTTGTTCGTCGCTGATTGCCTTGGTACCTGCCACTGGCTGCCCTTTCTGACGCTCTTTGCGAACCTGATCAATCCAGCGGCGCAGAGCGGTAGGCCCAACGTCCATCGATGCACAGACGTCAGGAACTGAGCAGCTATCATCAAGAACCATGCTTGCAGCACGTTGCTTGAACTCGCGGGTGTAGGTCTTTCGCTCTTGCATGGAACCTCCTGATTGGGCGAATCATATCGCCCTTAAGAGGTGTCCGGGAGCATTAGGCCAGTTCACGGCCCCTCCTACAGAGTGTGTCGTTGTAGCCGCAGGGTGTTTTTAACACCGCCCGACAGACCGCCAAACCCCTGATAGACTTTCGACGACTTCCTGCGATGTGAGCTCAGACCATGCTGCATGTTTTGTTCAGTGTGTACTTGAAGATGCTGGTGCTCTACAGCCCGTTCTTCGTACTGTCGTGTTTTATCAGCCTGACACGCGGTTACTCGAACAAGGAGCGTGGCCGCCTGGCATGGAAAGTAGCGCTGGCAACCGTGATTTCCAGCGTACTGCTCTACCTGTTCGGGCGCATGATTTTTAGTGTCTTTGGCATCACTGTCGATGCCTTCCGCATTGGCGCCGGCAGTGTGTTGTTCATCTCGGCGCTGGGCATGGCCCAAGGCAAGTCTGCCGTGCAAAGCGACAATGTTCAGCAAGACGTCACCATTGTGCCGCTGACCATTCCGATCACCGTTGGCCCCGGCACTATTGGTGCGTTGCTGGTGATGGGCGTCAGCCAGCCTCACTGGGATGACAAGCTGATGGCGATCACCAGTATTGTCATGGCCAGTCTGACCGTCGGGTTGGTGCTGTACTTGTCCAACAGGATCGAGCGCATTGTTGGCGAGCAGGGCTTGCAGATTATCAGCCGTTTGATGGGGCTATTCGTGTGTGCGCTGGCGGCGCAAATTATCTTTACCGGGATAAAAGGCTACTTGGTGCCCTAAGTAAATTGGCACTGCCCATGCTTGACAGCCATGGGCAGTGCTTTTTTACAACTCCACGTTTTGGATCATCGTATTCGCAAAACCACGAATAACATCCTGAACTTCATTTTTCATTGCTGCATACACAGCCGCATCAAATTGAAAACTGCCACCCTTTGAATTCAGACGTACAAAGGTCAGTGCCGGGTTCTTATCATGAGGCGTACAACTGAGTTGCAGAGCACATACAAAAACCACTAACTCACCCTGCTGAGTCCTCTCACACGGCGCACACTGATAGTGGGTGGCATGTGACGTAATGGGCGGCTCATTCAAATAACTTAAGGCATCGCGCTCCAAGTGAAGACTGTCAAATAGAACACCCAGCAGATTGGCCAGGCGCTCAGAGCTACCCATACCCGCTACCTGCACCTTGTAATCGCGAACTTGGTGAGCATCCGAAATCAATAATGGATGCTCAACGATGTAAGCCTTAAGCGAAAAACCAATGCTAAACAGAGCATATTGATAGTTTGACAACCACGTCCAAGGCCCTGAAGTCCCTCCCCTGTCGGCATACAATTGCGCATAGAGCAAACAGTCTTGAATATCCTGCTTGCTGGCCTCGGACACTTCCCCGACAAAAGAGGTGAGCGTGCTGCCAATCATTTTCGCGTTCATAGCATTATCAAAGACCTTGTTCAGTGAGGACGGGAGGGCATTGGCCATCAGCAGAGCAGGCCCAAGGCAGTACATACTGATTTTTTTTAATCTTCAGTTTTTCAGCCACCGACTCACGCAAACGAGAGAAGCATTGTGCATTTAGCTCATAGGTGTAGGCTTGGACGTGCAGCCCTGCACTTTCTTCGATCTTGATCGTCTGAAAAAGGTAATTATTTAGTAGTTTTGTGTGCGTGGTAAACGCCAACATTAGGGTATGAAGAACACCCTTTGCATCTAAAATTGCGAACTTAACGCACACATTAAACTCATCAGGTACTGGGCAATCAGTGCTGGCCGCATGATCAGAATGAACGGGCGAGACAGTTTTTTCATGCCAAATATTCAGCGCCTTTTGAGACGGCAAGAATTTAAGCTTCTTCAACAATTCAATAAAACCTGAGCTGACTCGAGAGGGAAACATACTCAGACTTTTAGCCGTTACAACATCAACAACCGTCAAGCTCCGTGAAGATTTCGACACAACGCCAGGTTGATTTAAACGAATCCAGCACAAGTTATCCAGCATCCGTTGAACAGCCTGCTCACGTTCCGTATTGTGCTGTGCTTGCGGGTGTTTTACACGAGCACTCAACTCCGCAAACAACAACGAGTTCATGACGTCTTCTTGCTGCTGCGCTGTAAGTACAGTACCGGGCAGGCACATCGCGAGTATGCCGGCATTGACATAGACTTTATTAGACTCTTCCATCGCCACAAACTCCTTGTTGCGCCTGAGTTAAATATCAATATCAATGTTTTCGATAAAGTTTTTCCCCGAAGTACCGAGCTTCTCCATAATGGTATTACGAACGACTCCATATTGGCGCCGATTAAGCGTTGTATTACTGGCGGCAGTGTACAAGCTCACATCGGTGTTACTCCACTCCCAAAAAAGAACCTTGGTCACGCGTTTTGTCGAACTGAACTGCATGCAGGTTTTTAACATCATCACTTCACCATCACTCGTTGCGATACATGGCAAGATCTGAAAGTTACCCGAATCAACACCCTTTGCCTGATTTTCAAACAGGCTGAGCGCCTTGGGGCTTTTGGCCAGAGCACCAAAAACCATGGCCACAATCTCCAGCACCGCTTTATTTGGACCGACGACACTTGCAATTATTTCCAGTGCAATTTGGTCCATTGTAAATTTCTGCTTCAGACCGGTCACTTTATGCATGGACTCGTTTGTCGTTGTCCAACCACAGTACGATAGAATCTGATTGTACAGGTTGTATCGCTCAACACGTTGCGTGTCTTTATTGGGGAATTGTTTATCTGCTGCCAACTGTGCAAACAACACGCTATCCATGACGTCCTGTTTTAGCTGTGGTTCCAAACCTCCAACAAAAGAGACAACGCTGTTGCCTGCTACAAAAGCACTGTCTTGGGTACTATCAACATTCTTAGCTGGACTATCAACATTCATACCGGAGCGAGCCGTCAGCATTAGAGAGCGAGTAAGTATCGCTGGCTCAACTACCGGAATCTCCAGGCCTTTAATGAAATCAACACAGGCCTCATCACTAAAATCTTTAATATCCATATCATTTACTCCTGCAGCCATCATGGCCGTTAAATTAATTGTCTTGCGAATGCAGACAATTGAAACCTTAGACACACCAGCCTCAACCGTCCACTGCATACCTGATCAACGAAAGACAACAATCCAGGAAATAATTTAAATTAAACAATTACTTTTTTTCAGCAATATTCCGCCCATACCTCTTGAATACTCGCCCCTGCAAACCGCGCCATTTATTTCAAAGTATATCCCTAGTACTTAATGGCAATATCCCAGGCCAGCACGAGCCTTATCGACAATCATCTGCGACTTAACTAACAAACACAGAGGAATATTCAGACACTCTCATTCCTTTAAAAAAAACGAATGAGCACCTGCAAAAGCATGGCCTCGTGATCTTTTAAACAACTACCCAAAAGTCACGAGGCCAAAGAAGGTCGATCGGCTGCCAAGGCACAGGCAGCCCCCCCTTTAATTAATTCACACGCTCAAGGCTTGTCGCCGTACCAACGCGGTGTATATACCCACTCGCGGCCATCTGCTCGCGGGAACGTGCAGGTGGTGGAGGACCCGACAATGACCATGGTGCGCATATCGACCTGTCCCGGGGTCAGTTCCCCCAGGGTGGTGACGCGTAACGTCTGGCCGGGGCGACCGATGTCGCGACCCAGTACCACCGGCGTTTGCGGCGTACGATGCCGCGCTACGATTTCCAGTGCCACGCCCAATTGCCAGGGCCGGGAACGGGAGATCGGGTTGTAGAACGCCAAAGCCAGGTCCGCCTGGGAGGCCAGGTCGAGACGTTTTTCGATGATGCTCCAGGGCTTGAGGTTGTCCGACAGCGACATCACGCAAAAGTCATGGCCCAAAGGCGCACCCGCCTGGGCTGCTGTGGCCAGCGACGCCGAAACGCCCGGCAAGATCTCCAGATCAACGTTGTGAAACTGCGGGTCAGCAGACTCATGCAGGGCCTCGAGCACGGCAGCCGCCATGGCAAACACGCCAGGGTCCCCCGAAGACACCACCACCACTGAACGACCTTGCGCCGCCAGTTCAAAGGCGTGACGCGCACGCTGCATTTCTTCACGGTTGTCGGTGCAGTGCAGCACTTGGTCAGCCCGGAACGGCCCGGCCATGCGCACGTACGTCTCGTACCCCAGCACATCATTGGCCCGCGCCAGCTCGGCTTTCACCGCGGGCACCATCAACTCGGCGGCTCCGGGGCCCAGACCAATCACGGCCAAACGCCCGCGTGCACGCCCGATGTGCTGCGGGTCCAGCGGCGCATCCGCCACGCCCACGCTCACGCCATTGGCGAGTTCACGCCAGGCGGCTGCCGCGACAGGCTCATCCGCACTGACAAAACGCAGCGGCACCGCCAGTTCGCGGGCCGCCTCGCGCAGCCCGGCACTGGCCATCATCCGGTCATCGGCCACCACGCAGGCCAGCGATTGCCAGGCCAGTTTCGCCTCATGCAACGCGTCGCGCAGAACCTGCGCCGACACTTCCTGCGTGACTTTAAGCAGGACGCTGCGCGGGTAGATCAGGAGTTCGTTGGCAGAAGGTTCGCGCTCGGCATGGCCCACGTGAATCGCCAGACGCGCTTGCTGGTCTTCGGGCAATTGCGCCTGCGCCAACCAGGGCGCCTCGCCTTCAATGCGCACCGGCTCACCAGCCAGCAAATCCGAAACAAAGCGTTTGCCTAATTCCAGATCGCCCAAGGCATAGCCACTGGGCGGGTTCAGCAAGCAGGTACCAAACCGCAGCTCACCGCTGGTGGTGATGGCAGGCGCCACCCCCAAACCCGCCGCAAGAGTACGCGCCAGATCATTCACGCCACCCAGCCCGCCCAGCAGCGGCACCACCGCGCTGGCGTCTTCGGCAACCGCCAGCACCGGCGGCTCGGCACCTTTCTCCAGCAACAAGGGCGCGAGGGTGCGGATCACGATGCCTGCCGCGCAGATCGCAATAATCGGCGTGTCCTGCTGATATAACTGACGCAGGTTGGCACCAAAATCGCTGTAAGTACGATCCGCACCGTCAACGCGATCCACCAGGCCATGGATCACGGCCTGTGGATAAAGCTGCTGGATGCGGCGCGCCGTGGCCAGGCTGCCATTGCCCAAAATCACAATGGCCGGGGCTGGGCGACTCATCCTTGCCACCGTTCGCCGGGCACGATGATCAGCGAGAAATACGGCGAAGACATCGGGTCTACGTCATTGAGCGGGACGATTTTCTGATTGCTCATGGTCGCGCGCTCGACGTACAGCGCACGGTCAGCCAGGCCCAGTTCGGCCAGCACTTCGCGCACTTTATGAAAGTTGCGGCCCAACTTCATGATCACCGCAGCATCGGCATCGGCCAGTCGACGCTTGAGATCATCGTGGGGCAGCACGCCCGACAACACCGACAGGCTCTGGTTGCGGTACACCAACGGCACGCCCAGCACCGACGCGCCACCCAGCATCGAACACACGCCCGGCACTACCTGGGCTTCAAAACGCTCAGCCAGGCGATCATGCAGGTACATGTAAGAGCCGTAGAAAAACGGGTCGCCTTCGCAGATCACCGCCACATCACGGCCAGCCTGCAGGTGCTCGGCCACTTCTTCGGCGGCCTGGTCATAGAAGTCACTGATGATCTGCTCATACGACAACGGCTCGGGCAGCACTTCGGTGGTCACCGGGTACACCAGCGGCATTTGCGTTTGTGCGGCTTGCAGGTGGGCTTCGATGATGCCGAACGCGTTGCCTTTTTTGCCTTTGGCCACAAAGTACGCCACCACCGGCGACTCGCGCAGCAAGCGCAAGGCTTTAACCGTAATCAACTCGGGATCGCCAGGGCCCACACCCAAACCGATCAAACGTCCTGGTTGGACCATTATTCGATCTCCGTTGCCAAGGCGTTAACAGCAGCCGCGGCCATGGCGCTGCCGCCACGACGGCCCTGCATCACCACGAACGGTATGCCACGGCTGTCGGCGGCCAGCATGGCCTTGGATTCGGCGGCCCCGACAAAGCCCACCGGAAAGCCGAGGATCAGCGCAGGCTTCGGCGCCCCGGCATCGATCATTTCCAGCAGGTAAAACAGCGCGGTCGGCGCATTGCCAATCACCACCACACTGCCTTCCAGGTACGGGCGCCACAGTTCCAGGGCGACAGCAGAACGGGTGTTGCCCGCCTCGCGGGCCATCTCGGCAACGCCGTCTTCTTTGAGGGTGCAAATCACTGCGTTGTTGGCCGGCAAACGCGTGCGCGTCACCCCCTCCAGCACCATGCGCGCATCACACAAAATCGGCGCGCCAGCGGCCAGCGCATCGCGCCCGGCTTTGCCGGCACCCGGTGAGAAGCACAGGTCTTCGACGGCATCGACCATCCCGCATGCATGAATCACCCGAACGGCCAGTTTTTCAAGGTCCGCCGGGATGTGCTCAAGGTTGGCCTCGGCACGAATAATGGCGAACGAATTGCGATAGATCTCTTGACCGTCGCGGATGTAATCAATCATCGGTGTTGCTCCGTTGGCGGGCTTCAAGCCAAGCACCCGCCGCTTCAATAGTAAGATTGCGTTCGCGCAGAACACCGAAACCGGCGCGTTCTGGTGCGCGTAAATAAAGGTCGTAATGACCGGGCGCCACGGCCAGCAAGGTGACCGGCGCCACATGGGCCGCCGCACAAGCGCGCTGGCAACCCGTCAGGTGAATCGTCTGGGGCTGTGACAACAGCGTCGCGAGGTGCCGTGCATCCGCTTTGGTGTCCGCCAGCCCCTTGGCACAGGCGCTGGAGCCGGTACAGGCAATCAGGTGCGCCAGCGGATCTTGCGCTTCGCAGAGCAGGCCCAATGCGTACAAGCGCTGCGTGAGTAACGGCGCGTCCGCGGCCCGCACATCCGGCAGGAGCACGCTTTGCCAAGGAGTAAAGCGCAAAGTGCCATTGCCATACTCGCTGGCCAGTTGCGCGAGACCGTTGAGCATCGCGGCATCCAGTCGCCCCAGCACCAGCGCGGCACCTACATGGACACGCCCGCGCTCACGCTGTGGATAAGTCCCGATCGGGCTTTGCAGCACCGGCCGATCACGCCGCCAGTCTGTTAGCGGGGCAATGAGTACCGGCATGCGCAACGCGAGTTGCTCAACAAAATCAGCCGCCGAGAGGTCTTTGAACAGATGACGCATGCGGGTCTGCTCAGGGCGCGCCACGTCCAGAAACAGCGTGAGCACGGCCATCACCAACTCATGCCCGTGCGCCAGCGGCACCGCCCCCAGTGGCGCATCGTGCGCCGGGCAACCCGCCAGGCCAAACGCCAGCAGGGTTTGGCCATTGCACACGAACGCCGACAGCCACAGATCATGGTGATGTTCGAGCATCGCCAAGGCTTCCGCGCCATCCAGTTGCACGGCAAATTTGGCCGACAATTCGGCAAAACGCGGGGTGCTCTCAAGGCTGGCCAGAATCTGTCGCGCCAAAGGCCAGGTGTCGATGGTTTGATACGGGTCGATCCCGGCCGTCGGGCTGAGCATCAGGTTGCGCACATCGTCACTGGCCGCATTGGCAGGCCCAAGCCCCGCCGCCAACAATGGCTCAATCAGTGCGGCATGCTCAGTGCCGACCCCACGAATTTGCAGGTTGCTGCGATTGGTGGCTTCAATCACGCCACTGGCATAACGCTGCGCCACGTCTGCCACGGCGTGCGCCTGTTGCGCGGTGATCACGCCGCCCGCCAGTTTGACCCGACAGATCCCGCCGTCCATCGCCTGGACGATGCGCAACAACCCCGGGCACCCGGTCGGGCGTACAGGAGACGTCGCTGAGAGTTTAGATGGCAGGGGCACGGGTCGGTCCAGAGCAGGCAATGCGCTATTGCAGGTCGCGCATTATGCCTGCTTTGGGCAACCGCATGAAAAGCTTGCCGGACGGAATGCCTACACCGGCGTGCTCTCCTCAGGCACAACTGGCTGCACACGCCCCAATCGAGTGATCAACAGCACCACCGTGTCAGCATTGGCCAGCATCAACTCGACCCGCTTTTCCGGGTCATCGGTAAAGATCGACCGCGCTTCAGCCAAGGTTTGTACCCCGGTAATCGCCTTGACCTTGGCCTTGCCCGGATTGCTCGGAATATCCGCCCAGGTGTGCCTCTCGACATCAAATTGCTGAAACAGATACTCAGGCTGCAAGTGGGGTGAGTGGCACTCCTGAATAATTTGGTTAAACGCTTTGAGCTGATTGCCAAACTCGGTGGTGTCGTCCAACAGATCGTCGTAAGGAAAACCGGGGTTCAGGTAGTTGATGTCTTCGGTGTTTAACACCCCATGACTGACTTCGTGCAGCAGAAAAGACGCGCGGTAATGCGCATTGACGGCAAACGGCGGGTCGGTGGGTTTGAGGTACGGATGGCTCAAGGCTTGAGGCGTGTCGAACAGCGTGGTGAAAAAACGCTCACTCAGGAACACGCGTTTGTCGGTGTCCCAGCGATGAATCCAGGCCACCGCCTTGTCGTTGAAACGCGAGCGGCACACCACATAGTGGCGGGAAGTCAGTGGCGACAAGTCAGGGTGCAGAAACCGCGTCAACATCGGTTCTATGGTGAGATTCAGCCGATCCAGCAGGTGCGGTTCAAGGCTGGGCACATCAAAAAACTCTTTGATCAACTCGCGATGCGCGGCATTGCCGGCACCGGGTTCGTTCAATGTGTGCAGGGCATTCTGGCAACGCTCCAGGTAGGTGATGGCTTGCGCATGGGCGTCGCGGATGGCCAGGGCTTTATCCGGGAACTGACGCTGGATACTGCCCATGCCCGTTGCCTGGATCTCATGGGTGATGCGGTCGGCCAACGCCGCCGTGGTCGACATGACCGGCCCGCCACCGAGCAGCGGCTCATTGGGATCCAGCTCCCAGAGCTTGCGCGCATTGAGCTTAATCAGCGGGCCATCACGCCCCGCTCCAACATCTATGCGCCAGCGATCGCGCCAGGCCTGTACCCGGAACAGGCAGCCATCCAGATGCACATAGTGCAACTTCGTCTGTGGGTGGCTGAACAATTGCGTCTGCGGCTCTGTGCGCAAATCCAGCAACGTCACATCATGCACCTGAAAGGGTTCCAGCCCGGCGCGTTGCTGTGCTGTCAGGCGAACCGGTTCGACGACTGGTTCAACTGGCGCATGGCTGGCCGATGACGGGCGTGACACGCCATAACCACTGGCACACAGCGAGAGCATGGTTGCGAACTCGGCCACGGATTCGCCCCAATCCCCTTTTTTTGCGGCTTCGACTCCTTGCGACAACCAGCCCAGTGACTGCCAGACCACCAACGGAATATTGAGCCTGGCGGGCAGGAACATCAGTGCGCTGGTGATAACAAGCGACATCAAATACTTGAACGCCTCCCAGTCTGCCTGCGCAGTGGTTTCAGTTTGCGCCGCAGCCATTGTTAGCAACGCTTCGTAGTTGTCTTTGTACATCACCCTGAAGAGATTGCCGGCAATCGGGGTTTTGGCCAGAGTCGGCGGCAAGGCCTTGAGCAACAGCCAGTTCAGCGAGGAATCCCCATAACGCGCCAGATGCGGCTCGACAAAGCCGCCATGGTCATAAACTTTGCGGGTATAGGGCGCGATGCGTTGCAGTATGTCGGCCTGAAGCTCTGTATTGACGCCCAGATCCGCGAGCAAAGCCGCGTCATCAGCGTAGGCCTTGAAGGTAAAGCGCTCGCTGTAGGTGATCCAGAGAACTTGCGGGCCTGACTGCGGTTCTACCGGGCCGATGATATAGACGCCCCTGACTCGATCCGGGTCGGCGCCGGGCTCTTCGATCAATTCAAAGGGCCGCACGGTGATGTACACCTGGTCCAGAGCCTCACGCGCCGCGCCGTCAGGCATGCTGATGACATGGCAAATGTAGCGGTAGGCGGTTTCAAACTCCGGGTCCTGCAGTTTTTGTCGCATGGCCTGCTCCAGCATCTGCACGGCCAGTTGCTCGGCAAACTGCTGCTGACGCAGGGCAACGCCCTCCCGGCCAGGCGCCAGCATGGTTTCTATAAGGTCCTGATAATGTGTGCCAAGGTCCAGTTCCCGCACCAAGCGGCGTACATAGAGCGCATTCAAAGCGACGGGCAGCGCGCCGCCCTCCCGCAACCGCACAAACATCACACCCTGGTTAATGCGATGCAGGCCGTTCAAGGCGAACTGAGTGAGTGACTGCACACTGTGCGTGGTCGCAGCAGGTAGAAATGATGGCGTGCTGCCGACCGGCACGGGGCCCGCGAGGTACGTGTCGATAGCAATTTCAATAGCCTCGGGGTTGAGGTTGGCGCCCGGAAAATCCAGATCCAGACGCGCCGTCAGCAATGCATTGGAATACACCGACAGTTGCGGGATGTAGTGCAGATAACTTTGCACGGCCTCTGTGCTGTGCTGATAACGTTGCAAAACGTCGGCATAGGCCTTCTGATCAGCGGCGCTGGCAGACTTCAACCACTCAGGCAGCGAAGCCTTGAACCATTGCAGGCGCGCCATTTCACTGACACGCGCCACTTGCACGCCTGCCCTGCCAGCCATCAGCAGGCTCTTGAAACTGTTTTCAAAGCCCTGCGCCGAAAGGGGTGTTTTCAGGGCAAGGCTGCACACATGTCGGGTATCGGCCAGCAACTGGTTGATCACCGTGTTCTGGCTCTGACGAGCGAAGTCCTCCTCAAAGCGCTCGAAGTAAAACCAGCCATTTTGCCCGGCCGGTTGCCATTGTGGCGTGCCCTCCAGATAACTGATAACCCGCGCCTGATCTGAGGCATTCACATGCGTCAGTAGCCCCCAACGCAAGCCCTTGTCCATCAGGCGGGCTTCGAGCATGGCCTTGCACGCATCCACTGAGGCAAAACCTTCAAAGCCCAAAGTCGGGCTCCAGAACACGGCACGCCCTGCAGCGTCTGACTCCAGGCCGCCACGCTGGGTAAACAGCAAGCAGTTGGTGATGTCCAGCGCGCTTGCAACCCCTTCGAACGACGCGGTCAGCGCAAACACATCCGGCACAAATTGATCCAGCGCCGGGCGCTGATCACTGATCGGGTAAGCCAATACCACGCCAAGCACAGCCCTATCAGTGGCTTGAAGATGGTTTTCCAGACTCAGCAGGCGCAACTCTGCCCGCAACATGACCATTCTTAAGGTGCTGAGCCTGTCTACCAGCGCATCCGGACTCTGCGCTGGATGCGGGGCGTGAAAAAACGCCCACTGGCGCTGCACCATGAGTTGCACAAATGACGGCGACGCTTGTTCCAGCAGCGTCAGCAGCTTGGTTGCGGCCAATCGCCGGGTCGGTTTGAGCTCCCCGTTAGCTAACGGCTGCATGAAGACTTGAATCAGATCCGGGTTCTGCGGCAACGGCTGATAACCTGTCACCCGCTCCAGCAGCGCCTCGACCAGCGACAGTGAGCGAACGGGTACAACGCCCGGCTGCGGCGCTTGATCAAACACTTGAACCACAAGCCGGTGCACATCCGAGGGAGCATGCCCATGGGAAACCAGCAGCGTTTGCAGGCGAGCCTTTGCAGTCGTCTTCGCAGTGGGCCAATCGCGTAACAGCTCATCCACCTGGGCTTCTAGTCTGGGCAGCTTCACACTCAACAGATCAGCCTGGCCACTCTTGCTGCGCGGGGTGAGGGTCAACTCATGAGCATGAGGCATGAAGCGGCTGCTCCAGCGCTCCGGTGGGCTCAGTGCCAAGAGCCCCCGATCAATCAGATCGCGTACATCCAGCGCATGATCGACCCCCGCCAGGGCAATACGCCGGGCTTTGAACTCCTTCAACAAGAAGTCGACATCGCTGGCCTGCTTCTTGTGAATGGCCTGCACACAAAAGCCGAATACATCCGCGTCAATGTTTTCGACACTCAGGCGCAGCTCCTGCATACCAGCGAGCAACGCTTGCTGGTCCAGCGCGGCATAACGGGCAATGGAGTCATACAAGGCGGGGGCTCTCAACGGCGACAATATCGCGTCTTTAAGCCGGGCACGTGTTTCAAACTGCTGGAGGCCTTCAGCCCCGCCAAATAAAAAAACGGGTGAATTCAGCCCTGGAAAAAAGATGCAGAACACACCGGACAAGCCGACCTCGCCCTTGTCGGGGTCAAACACAGCCAACCGCGCAACCTGTGCCTGCACGTCCTTATAGGTGCCTGAAAGCACGTGCTGCAACTGAGCAAATTGCGCTACCGTCACCTTCTGCTCATGCAGGGCTTGCACCGTCTGGAGATAAAACATATCGGCCTGGCGGGCAACACAATAGTCATACAGCGCACGTCGCGGCAGCGACGCTGGCTGCCATGTACGGTTTAACGAACGCTGCATGCTGCCTGCCAAATCATCGGTGGCCTGCTTCAGTGCACGCTCAAAGCCTTGCTCTATTTCGCTGTGACTGAGTGATGCTATCGCCGCTGGCAGGCCCAGGTATTCACGACGGTGGTGGGCGGCAAAGCCTCCTTGCAGGAAGTAATCCAGCGCTATCGTACTCAGGCTCGCGGTAGTTACATCGCCCTCAATCAACGCACTGCTCCCCAACCGAGTGCTGCGTACCTGAAGCTTCAAGACTTCAAAATGAGGTCCGCGAAATTGGTTATTCACCGCGTAAGACACGTTGCCATCAAGCACCGAACGAAGTGTCGGCAGCCCCACAAGCGCTTGCAGCGTTTGCTCCTGACAACCGCGCAAAAAGCTCTCTATGGCCTGGCTGACACCGGCCATGACAGATCCCGACACTTGCCGTGTGACCAGCGACAAATAGCCTGCTTGGGTTAAATAGGGACGTACTTCAACAGGACAAAATCGCAGCAGCTCGTCGCTTTTTTGGGGGCTGTCCAACTGCAGCTGCAATGCCGTGCGCAACGCGCTTTTGGTGGCGAAGCGCTCAAACCTGCCGAGCGCGGTGAATAAAAACACAGCCGACGCCGGCGCCATGTCCAGCCTGAGGATCAGCCCGGCAACCCAGTGCACCGGGCGGTAATGATCGCGGGACACAATCGGGTAAAACGCATAAACCGCTCTGGCGCCAGTTTCGTCTTGAAGCAGCGAGCCCAGCCGCTCCTTTTCGTCGGCATTGATGATGCCCTTGGTCTGGGCGAGGTCGAGGCTTTTGAGGTACGTGTCGTGCAGCGCTTGCGGCGCATAAAAAGGCAAAGAAGGGGTGCTCATGGTTCAGCTCGCAATAGGGATAGGCATATCCCTGAACGCTACGCCGCACACAGCGTTGCAAGGCACTACTTAGTTAGGGGGCCAAGGCGCGCTATCATGCGGCCTGTATCCGCAGGCCTTTTGCCCTGATCCCGGATGAACGAACCGGTGTTTGAAATGAGGATTGGCATGTCGCCCTGGCTAACAGTTGTGGGAATCGGTGAAGACGGCTTCAGCGGTCTGGGCAAAAATGCGCGCCGGGCCTTGCTAAATGCTGCTCAAGTGTTTGGCGGCCAGCGTCAGCTCGATCTGCTACCCGCGTGCATCCGCGCTGAGCGCCTGACGTGGCCGAGCCCGTTTTCGCTGGCGCCGGTGCTGGCATTGCGCGGCCAGCCAGTGTGTGTGCTGGCCAGTGGTGACCCGATGCTGTTCGGCGTAGGCGCTAGCCTGGCACGCGTGGTTGAAAACGCCGAGATGCACGTGCTGCCCTCGCCCTCCTCTTTCTCATTGGCGGCCGCACGTTTGGGCTGGGCCTTACAAGACGTGACCACGCTGTCAGTGGTCGCCCGTCCGGTGGCTGCGCTCAATGCTCACTTGCACAGCGGCGCACGCCTGCTGGTGCTGAGCAATGACGGCAGCAGCCCGGCCACCGTTGCGGCGCTGTTGCGCGAACGCGGTTTTGGCCCGAGTCGCATCAGTGTTCTGGAGCACCTGGGTGGCCCGGCCGAACGCCGCGTTGAAGCCAGCGTTGACGAATGGAACGACCCGCCCGTCGCGGCCCTGAACCTGATTGCCATTGAATGCATCGCCTCGCCCAATGCGCAGCTGTTGTCCCGCGTCGGCGGCTTGCCGGACAGCGCCTTCCAGCACGACGGCCAACTGACCAAACGCGATGTGCGCGCCATCACCCTCGCCCGCCTCGCGCCCTTGCCGGGGCAACTGTTGTGGGACGTGGGCGCAGGCAGCGGCTCGATTGGTATTGAATGGATGCGCACCTACCCGAGCTGCCGGGCCCTGGCCATCGAGGCAGACAGCGGCCGTCAGCAACTGATCGAACACAACCGTGACGCGCTGGGCGTGCCGGGCCTGCAGCTAATTCGAGGCAAGGCTCCGCAGGCACTGGAAAGCCTGGAGCGTCCGGACGCGATTTTTATCGGCGGCGGCGTCACCCGCGAGGGTGTGCTCGACACCTGCTGGCAACAGCTCAAGCCCGGCGGGCGACTGGTGGCCAATGCCGTCACCCTGCAAAGCGAAACATTGCTGATGAGCTGGCGCGAACGCCATGGCGGCGAGCTGACGCGGGTTCACGTCGCCCAGGTCCAACCGCTGGGCGACTTTGATACGTGGCGCCAAGCGCTGCCAATAACCTTGCTAGAGATGACCAAACCCTTTGATGCGTGACGAAACCGCCGAACAACCCGCGCCCCTGCGCAGCGGCCTGACCACCGGCAGTTGCGCCACGGCCACCAGCCTGGCCGCCGCTCGGCTTTTGCTCAGCGGCGTCAGCCATGACGCCGTGGAAATCACCCTGCCCAAAGGCAAAGTGGTGACCATGCGTTTGGAGTTCTGCCGCACGCAGGCCGATGGCGCCGAAGCCGGCACCCTCAAGGATGCAGGCGACGACCCGGACGTGACCCACGGCGCGCTGCTGTACTCACGCGTTCGCCTGCTGCCTGATGCCGGCATCGTATTCGTCGCAGGCCAGGGCGTTGGCACGGTCACCCGCCCCGGTCTGGTGCTGCCCGTGGGCGAACCGGCGATCAACCCGGTGCCGCGCAAAATGATCACCGATCACCTGCAGCAACTGGCCGCCGAACACCACTATCACGGTGGCTTTGAAGTGACCGTCAACGTCCAGGACGGCGAATCGCTGGCCCTCAAGACCATGAACCCACGCTTGGGGATTCTCGGCGGCCTGTCGATTCTGGGCACCAGCGGCATCGTCCGGCCGTTTTCCTGTGCCGCGTACATCGCCTCGATCCACCAGGGTATCGACGTCGCCAAGACCAACGGCTACCTGCACATCGCCGCCTGCACCGGCAATGCCAGCGAAGACACCATGCGCCGCGTGTATAACCTGCCGGAGATTGCGCTGATCGAAATGGGCGACTTCGTGGGCGCGGTCCTCAAGCACCTGCGCAAAGTCCCTGTGGATAAGTTAAGCCTCTGCGGCGGCTTCGGAAAAATCAGCAAACTGGCCGCAGGCCATATGGATTTGCACAGCCGTCATTCCAGCATCGACTTGCCGCAACTGGCCGAATGGGCGGCTGCCATTGGCGCTGACCCCACGCTGCAAGAGGCCATCCGCCAGGCCAACACCAGCCAGCAAGCCCTGGCCATGTGCAGCGCGCAAGGCATCGCCCTGGGTGATGCGGTGTGCCAGCACGCGCTGGACTTCGCCCGCAGCGTGGTGCCGGCGTCGGTGCAGGTAGAAGTGTTTGCCATTGACCGCCAAGGCGCCGTTGTCGGCCATGCCGGAGGGTTTGCATGAAACGTATTTTATTGCTCGGCGGCGTGACCGAAGCACTGGCCATTGCCCGCACCCTGGGCCCGCAACACGTTTACAGCCTGGCCGGTGTCGGCCGCGTGCCCACCGATTTGCGCTGCGAAGTGCGGGTGGGCGGCTACGGCGGCGCTGAGGGGTTGGCCCACTACATGGGCGAACAGGGCATCGACCTGCTGCTGGACGCCACCCACCCTTACGCCGCGCAAATCAGCCAGAACGCCGCCCGCGCAGCCGCCCTCAGCGGCGTCCCGTGCTGGGCGCTGCGTCGCCCGGCGTGGGCGCCTCAAGCAGGCGATGACTGGCGCGAAGTGGCGAATTGGGCCGAACTGGTCCAGGCCCTCAAACCCTTCCAGCGCCCGCTGTTCACACTGGGCCGCGAGCCACTGGAACATCTGGACGAAATCCCGCAACAGCAGTACTGGACCTTGCGCGCCCTCGATGTGTACCCCGGCAATGAGCGCTGTGACGTCATCGGCGCCCGCGGCCCCTTCCGGATCGAAGAAGAACGCACACTGTTTGAGCAACGCCGCATCGACGTCCTGATCAGCAAAAACAGCGGCAGCAGCGCCACCGAACCCAAGCTCGAAGTCGCCCGCGAACGCGGAGTGCCGGTGTTGATTCTCAAGCGGCCAGTGTTGCCGCAAGTAGATAGGCAGTTTGAGACCGTCGATACGTTATTGCAGGCTTTACAACGAGTGTAGGAGCTGCCGCAGGCTGCGATCTTTTGATCTGCAACCGCCAAAAGATCGCAGCCTGCGGCAGCTCCTACAGGTTTCTGGCAGTTTTTCATCATTGCCACAAAAGCCGTAAACAAGCGACACAAGACACGAGGTAATTCCAATGGCTCTCACAAAAAGCTTCAAACAAACGATTGCTGAGCGAGCCGAACGCGAACCTGCTTTTGCTCAAGCACTGCTCGATGAGGCCGCAACGCTTTTTTTGAATGGCGAACCTGAAATGGCCCGAGTCATTCTTCGCGACCTGGTGAATGCTACGGTCGGATTTGAAAGCCTGGCCAAAGAAACAGCCAAACCAAGCAAAAGCTTGCATCGCATGCTTTCAGTCAGCGGCAACCCTAGCATGGATAATCTGGCCGCTATATTTTCGGTCATGCGCAGTAACCTTGGCGTTGAAATAGAAGTGCACGCAGTACCAGCACATTGATTAACGCGACATTTCGCCACACACACGGCCTTTTTACTTACGCAGGCCATTCAGGCTAAATAGCCGCCTTGATCTCTTCACTCATGGAATGTGTCATGTCCCGACAACGGTTTGCATTTGCCTGGATCGCCTGCTTCGCAGTGCTGTTCAACATGCTCGCCATGTCGATGGGCGGGGCCATGGCGTCCACTGGCAGCGAGCCGGCCGAGCAGGTGATGTGGAGCAGTTTCTGCACCTCCACGGGCACCCAGATGGTGGCCGTGTCGCTGGGCAAGTTCGACACCGCCGACAGCCACAAAGACGATCACTCAAACATGCAGCATTGCTGGTGCTGCTCTGGCTCGGCGCCGCTGGTGGCGCTGCCCGCGCATATCCCCACGCTGTATTTCGCTGCGATTGAACGGGGCCACAGTCAGCTCCCCGATCACCTCAAACGGCCCACCCCGCGCCAGCAATGGCCGAGCCTTAACCCCCGCGCTTCCCCTCTGGTCTGATTCGTCCTCGCAACCTTTTTGCGCCTGAATCATTTCGGAGAATGACCATGTTGAACCTGTCACTGTTCAAGCACGCCGTTATTGCGGCGGCTTTGTTGTTGCCTGCCTGTTTTGCCAACGCCCACGAATACAAAAGCGGTGATCTGCAAATCACTCATCCGTGGTCGCAAGAGCTGCCACCCAACGCGCCCACCGTGGCCGCGTACTTTGTGATCCATAACACCGGCAGCACCGCCGACCGCCTGCTCAGCACCGACACCCCGATTGCCGGGGGCGCCGAGCTGCACCAGCACGTGATGCAAGGCGACATGATGCGCATGCAGCCAGTGACCGACGTCGTCGTTGCCCCCGGTGGCACGGTGACCTTCGGGCCGATGGCGTACCACGTGATGCTGGTCGACATTAAAGATCGCAGCCTGCTGCAAGACGGCAAACGCTTCCCGCTGACCCTGCACTTCGAGAAAGCCGGTGACATACCGGTTGAAGTCTCGGTGCAAAAACAGCCCCCTGAAGACAACATGGAACACATGCACGCTCACTAACGACCCCGGTTTTTGAGCCCCATGCGCGCCCCTCGCGCCAGGCACTCCATGTCGCAGATTCGCGGCAGTTGGCTGAGCCTGTTTGCCATGCTGATGATTTTTATCGGCCCGCTGATTTCCCAAGCGGTGCCGATGAATCATCACGGCTCCATGTCGATGCCAATGTCCATGGAGATGGGCATGGACATGTCGGCGCACGGCGAACACGCCGGGCATCACGCGCCGTCTGCCGAGCACCATGCACTGTGGGAAAAATGCGGTTACTGCACGCTGTTGTTCAGTTGCCCGGCGCTGCCGCACACCGCTGACATCACCCTGTTCGACTCGCTGCGCCCCAAAAGTTATCTGGCACAGCCCACACGGCTGGGGCATGCGCAACAACCGATCTTCCCCGGCGCCCGCGCGCGGGCGCCTCCGGCATTCGTTTAAGCACGTTCACAACATCCTCTACCTGGCCGACCTGCAGGCGCTGCTTTAGACAGCCGCAGGGCGTCGGCCGTGTTGTTTTCGCTTGAATACTGGAATGCCTATGTCCCGCTTTACTGCTGCCTCCCGTTTGCCTCACGCCCACACGGTGTTGCCCTTTGCCCTGAGCACACTGTGCTGCGCGTTGCTGGCACCCGCCGCCCTGGCCGCCGAGACACTTGACGAGCACGCCACACACGCCAATGAAATCAGCCCGCTGGTGATTACCGCCATCGCCCCCAGTTCGCCGCTGACCATCGTTACCAACCCCAAAGACCCGCGCCAGCCAGTGCCCGCCAGCGATGGCGGGGATTATTTAAAGACCATCCCGGGCTTTGCCCTGATCCGCAATGGCGGCACCAACGGCGAGCCGATCTTGCGCGGCATGTTCGGTTCGCGGCTCAACATCCTCACCAACGGCGGCCAGATGATCGGCGCCTGCCCCGGCCGCATGGACACGCCAACCTCCTACATCGCCCCCGAAACCTACGACAAACTCACCGTCATCAAAGGCCCGCAAAGCGTGCAGTGGGGGCCGGGTTCATCAGCAGGCACGGTGCTGTTTGAACGCGAGCCCGAGCATTTTGGCGAGCTGGGGTCGCGCATTAACGCCAGCGTTCTGGCAGGCTCCAACGGGCGTTTCGACAAAACCCTCGATGCCGCCGTCGGGGGCACGCAGGGCTACCTGCGGGTCGTCGGCAACACCGCCCACTCCGACGACTACAAAGACGGTGACGGCCACACCGTGCCGTCGCGCTACGACAAATGGAACGGCGACGTCGCCCTCGGCTGGACCCCGGACGCCGACACCCTGCTCGAACTCACCGCTGGCAAGGGCGATGGCGAAGCCCGCTCGGCCGGACGTGGCATGGACGGCAGCCAGTACAAGCGCGAAAGCCTCGGCCTGCGCTTTGAAAAGTCCAACATCGGCGACGTGCTCGACAAGCTCGAAGCGCAGGTCTACTACAACTACGCCGACCACGTGATGGACAACTACACCCTGCGCACCCCGTCCGGCACCGGCATGATGGCCGGGCCCATGGGCGTTAACGTTGACCGGCGCACCCTCGGCGCACGCATCAAGGCCACCTGGCGCTGGGCCGATGTGCAGTTGATCAGCGGCATCGACGCGCAAACCAACGAACACCGCACCCGCTCCGGCATGGGCATCGACACCTACAAAGCGCAGAACTGGACCAAGGACGCCGATTTCCACAACTACGGCGCTTTTGCCGAGTTGACCTGGTACGCCGCCGAGCGCGATCGCGTGATCACCGGCGCCCGTCTGGACCGCGCCTCGGCCAAGGATTTCCGGGCCCGGCTAGGCTCGGGGATGATGAGCAAGCCCAACCCGACCCGGGACAACACCCGCGCCGACACCCTGCCCAGCGGCTTTGTACGTTATGAACATGACATGGCCAACAGCCCGACCACGGTGTACGCAGGCTTGGGCCATGTGCAGCGCTTCCCGGACTACTGGGAACTGTTTTCGCCCAACTCCGGCCCGGCCGGTTCGGTGAACGCCTTCGACGCCATCAAACCTGAGAAAACCACCCAGCTCGACGTCGGCCTGCAATACAAAACACAGGACCTCGAAGCCTGGGTGTCGGCCTATGCCGGGGTGATTCACGACTACATCCTGTTCGACTACACGCAAACCAGCTCCCAGGCGCAAAACATCAACGCCCGCATCATGGGCGGCGAATTGGGCGCCGCGTATCAACTGACCGAACACTGGAAGGCCGACGCGACCCTGGCCTACGCCTGGGGCAAAAACACCACGGACGGTAAAGCTCTACCGCAAATGCCGCCGCTGGACACCCGCCTCGGCCTGACCTACAGCGAAGACGACTGGAGCGCTGGCGCCCTGTGGCGTGTGGTTGCACGCCAAGACCGCATCGACCGCAACGCGGGCAACGTGGTCGGCAAGGACTACGGCAAGAGCGCCGGCTTTGGCGTGTTCTCGTTGAACGGCGCGTACCGCATCAACAAAAACCTCAAGGTCAGCGCCGGGGTCGACAACCTGCTGGATAAAACCTACAGCGAGCACCTGAACATGGCGGGCAACGCCGGGTTTGGCTACCCGTCAAACGACCCGACCGCGATCAACGAACCAGGCCGCACGCTCTGGACCAAGGTTGATGTGAGTTTCTAACAGCACCTTCCCCTGTAGGAGCGAGCTCGTCTCGCGATCTTTTAAAAATCCAAAGATCGCGAGGCAAGCTCGCTCCTACACCTGATGAATTCTTTGCGGAGCCGCTCCTGATGAGCCAACCCACACCGTCGTTCTACAACCTGGCCTGGCGCTGGCATTTCTATGCCGGGCTGTTTGTCGCGCCGTTCATGATTCTGCTGGCCCTGACCGGGATTATTTACCTGTTCAAACCCCAGCTCGACCCTTTGCTCTACGACCACCTGATCAACGTCAGCCCCGGCCATCACCGCCTCAGTGCCGACGATCAGCTTCAGCGCGTGCAGGCCACTTATCCACAGGGCCATATCAGCCAGTACCTGCCGCCGATCAACCCTGAGCGCAGCGCGCAATTTGTGCTCAGCAACGCCGGGCGCCAGCTCAATGTGTTTATCAACCCGTACAGCGGCGAAGTGCTGGGCGAGCAGGATGCCAAGCTCAACCTGCAAGCTGTGGCCCGCGCCCTGCACGGCGAGTTGATGATCGGCACCCTCGGCGACCGGCTGGTGGAACTCGCCGCTGGCTGGGGCGTGGTGCTGGTGGTGTCCGGCCTGTACCTGTGGTGGCCGCGCGGGCAATCTGCGGCGGGAATCTTGTGGCCGCGCTTGAGCCGTCGCGGCCGGGTCTTGTGGCGCGACCTGCATGCCGTTACCGGGTTCTGGGGCGCAGCCTTGCTGTTGTTCATGCTGATCAGCGGTATGACCTGGACCGGTTTTTGGGGCAAGCAATACGCCGACCTCTGGAACCAGTTCCCCGCCGCCATGTGGAACAACGTGCCTCAATCAGACGTTGAAGCCCGCACCCTGAACAGCGCCGCCCGCCAGACCGTGCCCTGGGCCATGGAAAACACACCGATGCCGGTGTCTGGCGCGCACGCCGAGCACATGGCCCACGGCGCTCACACGTCTGGCCCGGCGGCGCCCGGCATCACCTTGCAACAGGTGGTCGACACCGCCAGCACGCGCAAGGTCGAACCCGGCTACAGCATCACCCTGCCCACCACGGCACAAGGCGTGTTTACCATTGCGGTGTTCGCTGACGACCCGCGCAACGACGCCACCCTGCATGTCGATCAATACACCGGTGAAGTACTGGCCGATGTGCGTTGGCAGCATTACAGCAACGTCGCCCGCGCCACGGAAATGGGCGTGATGCTGCACGAAGGTAAGCTGTTCGGCTCGCTGAACCAGATCGCGATTCTGCTGATCTGCCTGATGATCCTGCTAAGTTCGACCAGCGGCCTGGTGATCTGGTGGAAACGCCGCCCCAAAGGCGGGCTGGGCGTACCGCCGCTGCGCCATGACCTGCCGACCTGGAAAACCGGGGTGGTGATCATCCTCGCCCTGGCGGTGGCGTTCCCCTTGGTCGGCGCCTCGTTGATTGGCGTCTGGCTGCTGGACCGTTTACTGCTGCTCGTGCGCTCAAAGCCTCAACATGAGCGCGCTTCATAGTGAGGATGAAACATCCGAGATGCGCGATCCAGAGATATGTGGATACTGGCACGCCAGTATCACGCGAGAAATTGTTGTTACTGTGTAACAAAACAATTTAAGCTCGATCACCCGCCGCCAGGAGGCAGCGGGCACACCTCCAGAAAAAAGCGACTCACTGCCCTAATGAACAAGTACCTGCTTTCCAGCCTTTGCCTGCTGGTGGTTAACAGCGCCCACGCGGATGACACCGCGCCGTCCCTGATGCTGCCTGCCGCCACTATCACCGCCCCTGAAATCGATGCCGAAAGCATCGACCTCAAGACCGCCACCACCGCCGGTTCGCGCCTGAACCTCAGCAGCCTCGAAACCCCGGCCAGCGTCGAAAGCCTGACCGGCGCGCAGATCCGCGCCCGTGGCGACAGCAGCGTGCAGGACGCCGTAACCCGCACCACCGGCATCAGTTTCACCGGCTCGCCGGGCAACGGCGGTTCGGCGTACTCGGCGCGCGGTTTTGTCGGTGAAGGCTCGGTCATGCAGCTGTACGACGGCACGCGCATGTACAGCGGCGCGGGCACCGTGACCTTCCCGGTGGACGACTGGTCGGTTGAGCGCATCGACGTGCTGCGCGGCCCGGCGTCGGTGTTGTATGGCGAAGGCGCGACCGGGGCGGTGATCAACGTGATCCCGAAAAAACCGTTCAGCGGCGAGATCGAAAACCACATCCGCGTCGGCTACGGCTCCTACGATCGCCAACAGCAGGCACTGGACAGCGGCGGCTCGCTGACCGACACCCTGAGCTACCGGTTGAACATCAACCACACCCAGAGCAATGGCTGGATCGACCACGGCGACTCTGAAAACACCTTTATCAGCGCGGCCCTGCGCTGGCAGGCCACGGATGATCTGGCGTTCACCCTGAGCCACGACTACGGCGACCAGGAGCCGCAAAACGACTTTGGCGTGCCGTTGATCAATGGCCGTTATCACAAGGGCCTGCGCGACAAGAACTACAACGTCAGTGACGCCAAGCTGCACTACAACGATCAGTGGACGCGCCTGAACAGCGAATGGCGGATCAACGACAACCTGACCGCCACCAACGAACTGTATTACCTCAAGGCCCAGCGCCGTTGGCAGAACGCCGAAAACCACGCCTGGGACGAAGCCAGCCAAACCCTGCTGCGCGGCGGCTATTTCAGCATCAAGCATGAGCAGGAACAGGTCGGCGACCGCCAGACCTTCGCGCTCAGCCATGACCTGTTCGGTCTCAAGAGCAAAACCCTGGTGGGCATGGACTACAACCGTATCCACTTCAATTTGCACAGCAACTCGCCGTACCACGACGTGGACGCAGACGGCCAGCCGATCGACCTGTACCACCCGGACCGCGGCCAATGGCAAAGTGCTTCGCCTTACCGCGACCAGTTCACCACCACCACGCAGCAGTTTTCGCTGTTCGCCGAAAACCGCACCGAGCTGACCGATCAGTTGTCGCTGGTGACCGGCGTGCGCCGCGACATGGTGCACCTGGACCGCGATGACTTCTCGGTGGACAACCTCACCACTCGCTCGGACCGCAGCCTGTCGGCCAACAGCTGGAAAGTCGGCCTGGTGTACGAACTGACCCCGGACACCTCGGTTTACGCGCAACAAGCCACCAGCGTCGATGGCGTCGGCGGTTTGATCAGCCTGAGCCAGAACCAGCAAAACTTTGGCCTGGCCCATGCGCGCCAGACCGAAGTCGGCTTCAAGCAACTGTTCTGGGACCAGCGCGGCGAGTGGACACTGGCGGCGTATCACATCGTCAAAAAGGATTTGCTGACCACTGACCCGGACAACTTCACCCGCAAGTTGCAAGTGGGCGAACAGTCCTCCAAAGGCCTGGAAGCCAGCCTTGATCTGCAACTGCCATACCGCTGGCAGCTTCAGGCCAACGCCGCCATTGTCCGTGCGCAATACGACAAATTCGATCAGGGCGGCGTGTCGCTCAAAGGCAACCGCCCCGCCGAAGTACCGCGCCGTACCGCCAACCTGTGGTTGAGCAAAGCCGTAACCGACGACGTGAACGCGGGCGCCGGTGTGCGCTATGTCGACGCGCGTTACGCAGACCTGGCTAACACCGCCGTGCTGCCGAGCTACACCGTGGTGGATGCCACCGTGAGCTGGAAAGCCCTGCCAAAAACCACCCTGGGGCTGCGCGTAAACAATTTGTTCAACCGCCAATACGCCTTAAGCCAATACAATGACGGCCAACAATGGATCATGGGTGAACCGCGTTCGGTCTTCGTTACGGCGGATTACACCTTCTAAGCACATCTAACCCCCTGTAGGAGCGAGCTTGCCTCGCGATCTTTTGATCTTTTAAAAGATCAAAAGATCGCTCCTACAGGATTGACCGGTAAATGCATGACTCAGCTCACCCTCACCAAACTCGCCTGGACGCCCTTGGGCCACGGCCATTGTCATCACCAGTTCAAGCTGCGTGATGCCAACCTGCACGTCGCGGCCGGTGAGTTTGTGGGGCTGATCGGGCCCAACGGCAGCGGTAAAACCAGCCTGTTGCGCTGTGCTTATCGCTTCAGCAAGCCCGAAGCGGGCGAGGTTCATCTCGGCCCGCACAACCTGTGGCAACAGTCGCCACGCTGGTGCGCCCAGCGCATCGCCGTGGTGCTGCAAGAATTCCCGGACGCCTTTGGCCTGACCGTTGATGAAGTGGTCGCCATGGGCCGTACCCCGCACAAAGGCCTGTTTGACGGCGACACCCAGGCCGACCGCGAACTGGCCAGAGACGCCCTCGAATCCGTCGGCCTGCAAGGCTTTGAAGACCACGCCTTCGCCACCCTCTCGGGCGGCGAAAAACAGCGTGTGATCCTGGCCCGCGCCCTGACCCAGCAACCCGACCTGCTGATCCTCGACGAGCCGACCAACCACCTCGACCCGCGCTATCAGCTGGAGCTGCTGCAACGGGTCAAGCGCCTGAACATCGGCACCCTGGCCAGCATCCACGACCTGAATCTGGCGGCGGCTTTTTGTGATCGGTTGTACGTGATCAACCACGGCAAGATCATCGCCAGCGGCACGCCGCGCGAGGTGTTGACCGTTGAATTATTACGCAACGTTTTCGGCGTGGACGCGCTGGTCGACGACCATCCACTGTCCGGCTACCCCCGCATTACCTGGATAACCCAACCATGAAGCTGATCCGTCTCGCCCTGTGCCTGGCTGCTGTATTCGGCGCACAACTGGCCCAGGCCGACGCCACGACCTACCCGCTGACGATTAAAAGCTGCAACCGTGACGTGACCTTCACGCAAGCGCCCAAACACGCAGTCAGCCACGACATCAACATGACCCAAATGATGCTCGCCCTGGGCCTCAAGCCGCGCATGGCCGGGTACAGCGGCATCAGTGGCTGGAAGTCGGTCACGCCCGAGATGAAGGCCATTCTCGATGGCCTGCCCGAGCTGGCCAGCAAGTACCCGTCGGTTGAAACCCTGCTCAATGCCAATGTTGATTTCTTCTTCGCCGGGTGGGATTACGGCATGCGCGTGGGTGGTGACCTCACGCCGCACACCCTCACCCCGCTGGGCATCAACGTGTATGAGCTGACCGAGTCGTGCGCGTTTGTGATGAAGCGCCCTCCAGCCAGCATGGAAGACACCTACAACGACTTGCGCAACCTCGGCAAAATCTTCGACGTGCAAGACCGTGCCAACGCATTGATCGCGCAGATGCAGGCCAAAATCGCCGACGTGCAAAAGTCTCTTCCGGCGTCAAAACCCCGGGTGTTTCTGTATGACAGCGGCGAAGACCGCGCCATGACCTCCGGCAAGCTGGGCATCCCCCACGCCTTGATTGAAGCCGCGGGTGGCGATGACATCCTCAGCGACATCGACGCCAGCTGGACCCGCGTTAACTGGGAAACCGTGGTCGAGCGCAACCCAGAGGTCATCGTGATCGTCGACTACAGCGAAGTCACCGCCGAGCAAAAACAGCGCTTTCTCGAAACCAACCCGGCCCTGCAATCGGTGGACGCCATCAAGCACAAACGCTTTATCGTCATCCCCTACGTGCAAGCCACGCCGGGCATCGACAACGTGCTGGCCATCGAAACCCTGGCCAAAGGGTTTCACCCACAATGATGTCTAACCGCTACGCCCTGTTACTGATCAGCCTTGGCGCACTGCTGCTGGTGTCATGCGTGGTGTCGCTGGGCTTTGGCCCGGCGCGGGTGCCGGTCGACGTGGTGTGGCACATTGTATTGAACAAAGTGTTTGGCCTCGGCGAGGTGAGCTGGAGTGCTGGCCAGGAGCACATCGTGTGGCTGATCCGCGTGCCGCGCATGCTGCTCGGCGCCTTGGTAGGGGCGGGCCTGGCGTTGATCGGGGCGGTGTTGCAAGCCGTGACCCGCAACCCGCTGGCTGATCCGCACTTGCTCGGCGTCACCAGCGGCGCGACCTTGGGCGCTGTGATTGTGGTGCTGCACGTGGGCGAAATCGTCGGCCTGCTGACCTTGCCCATTGCCGCCTTTATCGGCGCCCTGCTGAGCATGTTGTTGGTACTGGCCATCGCCAGCCGTCAGGGGCGCCTGGATAGCGACCGCCTGCTGCTGTGCGGCGTGGCCGTGTCGTTCGTGATGATGGCGGTGGCCAACACCTTGCTGTTTTTGGGCGACCATCGCGCCAGTTCTGCTGTGCTGTTCTGGATGCTCGGGGGCCTCGGGCTGGCCCGCTGGGAACTGCTGGCCGTGCCCAGCGCCGTGGTGGTGCTGGGGCTGTTTTTGCTGCTGGGCATGGCCCGCCCGCTGAACGCCCTGATGGCTGGCGAGCAAACCGCCGTCACCCTCGGCCTGAATGCGCGCAATGTACGGCTCAAGGTGTTCTTGATCGCCTCGCTGATGACCGGCGTACTGGTGGCCATCAGTGGTTCCATCGGCTTTGTCGGCCTGATGATCCCGCATATAGCCCGCCGTCTGGTGGGCGCTGAACACCGGCGTTTACTGCCGGTGTCGGCGCTGCTGGGCAGCGTGTTTCTGGTCTGGGTCGACGTCGCCGCCCGCACCCTGATCGCCCCCGAAGACCTGCCCATCGGCGTGGCCACAGCGGCCATCGGCGGGTTGTTCTTTATTGGCTTGATGCGCAAGCGTTAAAGCTCATCACGCAGCACCCCCGGCTTGGGCGTCACGGTGGGTTGCAGGGGGCTGGGCGTCGTCCACTCAAAGCCGCCTTCGGGTTCAAGTTCAAAGTACGGGTCGCGGTATAGACCGAGAGCAGGCCATGTCGGGCTGGTGACCAGCACACGCAGTTGCCCGGCCTTGGCCATTTCAGTGAGCATTTGCCGGGAGGTTTTGGGCAACGATGTCGGCTGGGCGTTCTCGACAAAATAGCCCGCCTCGGTGCGTTCAAACGCTTTTTTCGGCCCGCACATCTGGACTTCCCGGGCTTCATCCCCCGCCGAGTACAACAGCAGGGCAGCGTCATTAGTCGACACGTACACATGGACCTCGTAGCGCTCGTCACCGGCGCGATTGGCCAATTGCTCTATGGCCACCGACGCATAGCAAAGGTCCACGGGCCAAGGCATGTTCTGCACACGCTTTTTATCCGCCTCACTCAGCGCAGTGACGTGCCTGACATCACGCGCAACCTGCAGGCGCCGTACCGAATAACCGGCGGGTAAAATCGGTCGCAACGGATCTTCACTGGTCTTGTGCCGATGGCTGATTACGATCAGCTCGGCGGCATTGGCCTGCAGGCCGTTGCTCACCTCTGGCTGCAGCGCCACCCAACTGTCGCTACTCGGGTTGTGCAACGTCGCCCCCATGGTATTGAGGGTGTGAGGGCGTTTAAGTTGCCGATGCACAGCCCGCGCGGCGTCATCGGGGTGTGCATACACAGGGCCCAACGCCACAACCCGCGGATGATTTTGCTCCGCCAGCAGCTCTCTGACACTGGGCTTCCACGTCGCCAACACCGGACCAAGGTTGACCCACACGCCACAGGTTTTGATCACGGTCAATTCGCCACTCTGCGCCACCTCGCGGGCGTAGGTCACAGCGGTCTGCGCCAGGGTGGTCAGTTGCTCCATCATCCAGTTACCGGAATCGCGGAAAATTCCGGCCGTAATCAAACTTGAAATAGTGCCCGGCAAGTAGCGCAACAACGCCCCTGTTGCTGGCGCGAGGTACAGCGCCGGGTTCAGCTTCTGGGGATAGGCTTGATCGTCAAGGGTCGAGAGCGTGACCAGCGCAGTGGCTATGTCACGTGGCGAGATGAGCGCTTGATAAACAGCATCAGCCAGCAGGACAGCTGGCACTTGCGGGCCCGCAAGGTACATCGCGCAGACGCTAAAGCCTTCGGGCCACTGGTAACGCTGGGTCATGGCGTCGTAAGGAAAGACTTTGCTCAGACTCAAATACGTATCGGTATGCGGTTGCGTCGCAACATAGGCTTCACCTTGAGTGCTTTTCAATACAAAGCCGTACTGCACCTCTTTGCGTGCTCCTAGCTGAGCGCGGGCATATCGAACGGCATCCTGCTCTTGGGTAAAAATCGGGCTGCACGCAGGTATTCGCACAGCCTCATTTAAGCTATCGCCTGCCAGTGGCAACATCGACCGGGTAGCCACCACCCCCGGCGCGCCCCAACAGGCGCTGCCCTTGAGTACTTCCAGTGCGCCGGTGGCGGCTATACCGGAAATAAACTGGCTGGGTTTGAGCTTGTTAGCCCTCAAGCGTTGCTGAATCGAATTCTTGCGTACGTTCCACAGGTCTGCCGGAAGGGGCGTTAGCTGACTGAGCATGCGCAGCTCATCCTTCGATCCGCTGGGGGAATATTTGAGCAATGCGCCGTCTTGCGTCGAAAAAAAGCGAGTCTTGATCGAGCCTCGGTCGGTAATGGCTGCGCCGACCTCATGAGGCTCCAGCATATTTCGGTATAACTGTTCTTCTTGCGCTGAACGCCACAGTTGCAAAGGCCAGACGTGATGGGTGTGATACATCGCCACCGGGGTGCAGCCAGGCGGGGCAAATGACTGAACTTCAGGGGGTATCACGGTGTTGATATCAAAGGTTTCAGTGCTGACCGCCAAAGGCTCGCTGGCGACAAAGCGTTGGTCGGCGCGTTGATAGATAACACCGCCGAAGACTTTTTTGTCCCGCCCCGCTATGCGGGCATGGACATACAACGCGGCATCATCGGCACTGATAAAACACGGGCTCAAAATCCGCCGCGCAAAGTGCTTATAGGGCTGCCATTGCTGAGTGACACGCCCCGTACGGCTCCATAAATCGCTGGTGTACAACACACTCAACTCACCGGCAGCAGCCATGTCCGTGACATAGACCCATGATTTATAAAACCCCAGGCGCAGGTCGCCAGCGATCCTGATCCAGCCCCGATTATTTGTGGGGCTCAGAAACTGCTGTTCCGCCACCGAAAACGTAGACACGTACTCCAGAACGGCGCCATCTCGGACCAAAATGTATAAAGGTATCGCCCTGGTACTCTCAGTATCCTTGAGCTGGCTCACAGAACGTGCCGCCGTGATACCTGTCGCCATGAACATTGGGTCAATAAAGTGTTTGAAGACTGTGGATTCGTCTGCCGGCAAGCTGCTCTGCGGCCGATGTTGATTCTCGCCACAATAAACACCGACGATTTCAAACCCTTGCGGCAACACAACGTCACCTTGCGCGGTCGTAGAAAACACCAATGCCCTGGAAAAGACTGAAGTCGAGAGCGAAGGATCGGCTGATGCTTGCAACCCTATAGTCTCAGCGGTCAGAGGCTTGGGCTCAGTGGCGATAAACATCCCTGAAACCTTATTTTCAAGCACAAATCCATAATGGCTTTCGACCACGCGCTCAGTGCGATTGCGCACATAGTTGAGCAACGCTTTCAACGAGGAGGCGACAGGGCTGAAAGCCGGTCGCAGCATCGCACTGGGGATAACATCAAGGGTATTACCCGGTTTGTAGAGCTTGAAAGTGCTGTCTATCCTGCCCACTTTCCAGCCCCACACTTCAGAAGACTGGATCACACTTAATGTGCCCGCCTTGGCGGTTGCCTGAACCTCCCCTTCAACCGAATCGAAGGTCAGCCTTTGCGCTTGCGCATCCTTAAAAAAACGAGTCGCCAACGCCGCTTCAAACGCTGACCCGCTGGCCTCGTACTTCAGAAGCACACCGTTGACTGAAGACAAATAGTGCACGGGACTAAAGTAGGCGTTGAAATGGTTCAAACCAATATCAACCGTCGAAAAAAACTGCACCGCCGTATTGATTTCAGCGTAGCTCCAACCAGGCAGCCCACTTTTAAAGATCTCGTAATTATTGGGGTGCGAATGATAGAGGGCGTAGCAGGTATACCCCGGCGGATGAATAAACATGCCTTCAGCATTACTTGAAACCACAAGACCTGGGTCGAAGTTGTTAGTTTTCCCCCTCACAGGCCGGGTTGCAAAATATCGCCCTTGGGCGTCCTTTAAAATCATGCCGCCATATTCACCGGCGCGCTGATCGCCAATCAATTCATGGGCAAAGCGCGCTGCGTCGTCCGGCTCTATAAAAGCAGGGCTTAGTTCAGGCAGTTCGACATAGTTATTTCGCAGCTGCCGTTTGTAGCGGCCCGCAGGGTTTTCCAAATCAGTCATGGCATTCATCCTTGATTAAAGTGATCGGGTAAATTCGCAATCACTCCAATCATTCGCCTGAAGGCCTGTTATGGGGTGGTAATTAATTATTGGTCGACCCGTGTCGGCACCAAAGCCGGGCATCGCCGTGCACGCAGCCCATCAACAGGCCCCGTCATGGTGCGCAGATCTTTGCACCCATGCCCCAAAACCCTGCACTAGACGCCCTGCACCACTTCGGCACAGACCTTGCAAAAACCCTCCCAGTGTTCGTATCGACCCTTAAAACAACGAGACATCTGGAGATCGGCCCATGAAGCGTCGTAGCTTGATCAAAGCGTTCACCCTCTCGGCATCCATTGCCGCCATGGGTCTGACCTGGACGGTGCAAGCCGCCGAAACCATCAAGGTGGGGATTCTGCATTCGCTGTCCGGGACCATGGCGATCTCTGAAACCTCGCTCAAAGACATGGCCTTGATGACCATCGACGAGATCAACGCCAAGGGCGGGGTGAACGGCAAGATGCTCGAACCGGTGGTGGTCGACCCGGCTTCCAACTGGCCGCTGTTTGCCGAAAAGGGTCGCCAGTTGCTGACTCAGGACAAAGTTGCGGTGGTGTTCGGTTGCTGGACCTCGGTGTCCCGTAAATCGGTACTGCCGGTGTTTGAAGAACTCAACGGCCTGCTGTTCTACCCGGTGCAATACGAAGGCGAAGAAATGTCGCCCAACGTGTTCTACACCGGTGCAGCGCCTAACCAGCAAGCCATCCCGGCGGTTGAGTATTTGATGAGCGAAGACGGCGGCAGCGCCAAGCGCTTCGTGCTGCTGGGCACCGACTACGTGTACCCGCGCACCACCAACAAAATCCTGCGTGCGTTCCTGCATTCCAAAGGCGTAGCCGACAAGGACATCCAGGAGGTCTACACGCCATTTGGTCACAGCGATTACCAGACCATCGTGTCCAACATCAAAAAGTTCTCGGCAGGTGGCAAGACCGCGGTGATCTCCACCGTGAACGGCGACTCCAACGTGCCGTTCTATAAAGAGCTGGCCAACCAGGGGCTGAAAGCCACTGACGTGCCGGTGATTGCGTTCTCGGTGGGCGAAGAAGAACTGCGTGGCATCGACACCAAGCCGCTGGTGGGCAACCTCGCCGCCTGGAACTACTTCGAGTCGGTGGATAACCCGGTCAACAAGAAGTTTGTCGACGACTGGAAAGCCTACGCCAAAGCCCACAACTTGCCGGGCGCTGACAAAGCCGTGACCAACGATCCGATGGAAGCCACCTACGTGGGCATTCATATGTGGGCGCAGGCGGCTGAAAAAGCCAAGTCCACCGATGTCGACAAAGTCCGCGAGGCCATGGCCGGCCAGACCTTCGCCGCGCCGTCGGGTTACACCCTGACCATGGACAAGACCAACCACCACCTGCACAAGCCGGTGATGATCGGTGAGATCCAGGATGACGGCCAGTTCAACGTGGTATGGCAAACCCCAGAACCCATCCGCGCCCAGCCATGGAGCCCGTTCATTCCTGGCAACGACAAAAAACCGGACGCCCCGGTGAAAAGTAACTAACCCCCGTAATTCCCTGTAGGAGCGAGCTTGCCTCGCGATCTTTTGATCTGCCTGAAAGATCGCGAGACAAGCTCGCTCCTACAGATTGCGCAAGGCTAAAACTATGCCCACTGCCCTTTTTCGTTTTATCTGCGCACTCTTGGTGTTACTGCCACTGGGCGCTTACGCCGATGACGCCAGCGACTTCGCGGCGGCCAATAATTCAGTGCAGGCCCAACTCCTCGAAAGCTGGGCGGCGCAGCCCACCCCCGCCCGTGTTGAACTGATCAACAGCCTGCAACAGGGGCAAGTCACCGTCGACGGCCAGGTCAAAACCTTGCGCCTGAACAACCGTCTGCGCGGGCTGGTTGAGACCGCTCTGGCCAGCCACCAACTGCTGGCCGCCGACCCGAAACTGCGGCTGAGCGCCGCCCAGCAACTGCAAAAATCCGCCAAACCGGCGCAGCTTAAATTCCTCGACCAGCAACTGGCAGAAGAAACCGACCACGATGTGCACACGGCCTTGAGCCTGGCGCTGGCCAATCTGCAACTGGTCGATCCGGACCCCGCCGTACGCTTGAGCGCCGTGCGTTTGCTCGGTGAAACCGGCGAACCGCTGGCCCGCACCCGCCTTGAAAACCTGCTGCAACCGGACGTCGAAACCAACGCCTCGGTGCGCACCGCCGCCGAAACCAGCCTGGCCCAGGTCAAACGCAAACTGCTGATCGGCGACCTGCTCGGCCAAGCCTTTAGCGGCTTGTCGCTGGGCTCAATTCTGCTGCTCGCGGCCCTCGGCCTGGCCATCACCTTCGGCTTGCTGGGGGTGATCAACATGGCCCACGGCGAAATGCTGATGCTCGGCGCCTACTCGACCTACTGCGTGCAACTGCTGTTTCAACGCTTCGCCCCCGGCGCCATCGAGTTCTACCCGTTGCTGGCCCTGCCGGTGGCGTTTTTCGTCACCGCCGCCATCGGCATGGTGCTGGAGCGCACCATCATTCGCCACCTTTATGGCCGCCCGCTGGAAACCCTGCTGGCGACGTGGGGCATCAGCCTGATCCTGATCCAGCTGGTGCGCGTGCTGTTCGGCGCACAAAACGTCGAAGTGGCCAACCCGGCCTGGCTTTCGGGCGGGATTCAAGTGCTGCCCAACCTGGTGCTGCCGTACAACCGTCTGGTGATTATCGTCTTCGCCCTGGCTGTGGTCTTCCTGACCTGGCTGCTGCTGAACAAAACCCGCCTGGGCCTCAACGTGCGCGCTGTCACCCAGAACCGCAACATGGCCGCCTGCTGCGGCGTACCGACCGGGCGCGTGGACATGCTCGCCTTCGGCCTGGGCTCGGGCATTGCCGGGCTCGGTGGCGTGGCCCTGAGCCAGATCGGCAACGTCGGCCCGGACCTGGGCCAGGGCTACATCATCGACTCGTTTCTGGTGGTGGTGCTGGGCGGCGTCGGCCAACTGGCGGGCACCGTGTACGCGGCCTTCGGGCTGGGCATCGCGAACAAGATTCTTGAACCACAGATCGGCGCCGTGCTCGGCAAAATCCTGATCCTGGGGCTGATCATTCTGTTTATCCAGAAGCGCCCGCAAGGTCTCTTCGCGCTTAAAGGACGGGTGATCGACTGATGAATCAGCCTCTGATGCTTACCGCCACACAAAAAGCCGGGCCCACCGTGACCGCACTGGTCGGCGGCCTGATCCTGCTGGTGCTGCTGGCCATGCCGCTGCTCTCGCTATTGCCCGCCGACAGCCCGTTCCAGGTCTCGGCCTACACCCTGACACTGGTGGGCAAGATCCTCTGCTACGCCATCGTTGCCCTGGCGCTGGATCTTGTCTGGGGTTATGCCGGGCTGCTGTCGCTGGGTCATGGCTTGTTCTTTGCCCTGGGCGGCTATGCCATGGGCATGTACCTGATGCGCCAGGCCTCGGGTGACGCGTTGCCAGACTTCATGACCTTTTTGTCGTGGACTGAATTGCCGTGGTACTGGGTCGGCACCGAGCACTTCTGGTGGGCGATGTGCCTGGTGGTGCTGGCGCCCGGTTTATTGGCTCTGGTGTTTGGTTTTTTCGCC
Organism: Pseudomonas helleri; assembly: GCF_045830615.1. Lineage (NCBI taxonomy): Bacteria > Pseudomonadati > Pseudomonadota > Gammaproteobacteria > Pseudomonadales > Pseudomonadaceae > Pseudomonas > Pseudomonas helleri. The sequence continues at coordinate 4,948,782 of NZ_CP174501.1, forward strand.
TTCCGCTCGCGGATCAAAGGCGTGTACTTCTCGATCATGACCCAAGCGTTGACCTTTGCCGGGATGCTGTTGTTTTTCCGCAACGAAACCGGCTTTGGCGGCAACAACGGCTTCACCAATTTCCGCAGCATCCTGGGCTTTGGCATCACTGAGCCCGGCACCCGAGCGGTGCTGTTTCTGGCCACGGTGCTGTTGCTGGTAGCCAGCCTGTTTGTCGGCTGGCGCCTGGCCCGCAGCAAATTTGGCCGGGTACTGACTGCGCTGCGCGACGCCGAAAACCGCCTGATGTTCTGCGGCTACGACCCACGGGGTTTCAAGCTGTTCGTCTGGGTACTGAGCGCGGTGCTGTGCGGCCTGGCCGGGGCGTTGTATGTGCCGCAAGTGGGCATCATCAACCCCGGTGAAATGTCGCCGACCAACTCCATCGAAGCCGCCGTGTGGGTCGCCCTGGGCGGGCGCGGCACCCTGATCGGGCCGCTGCTCGGCGCGGGCGTGGTCAACGGCATGAAGAGCTGGTTCACCGTGGCCTTCCCCGAATACTGGCTGTTCTTCCTCGGCGCGCTGTTTATCGTCGTCACGCTGTACCTGCCCAAGGGCATCATCGGCCTGTTGAAGAAACGGGGTGAACAATGAGGAACGTCATGCTCGAACCTGTACTCGACCCCAACAAGGACTCAGGCAGCGGCCGCGACGCCATCGGCTTGGGCCACACTGCTGGCAAGGGCCTGAACACCCGCCACGGCACCATCCTGACGCTCGAAGACATCAGCGTCAGCTTCGATGGCTTCAAGGCCCTGAACAACCTCAACCTGTACATCGGCGTGGGTGAACTGCGCTGCATCATCGGCCCCAACGGTGCCGGTAAAACCACGATGATGGACGTCATCACCGGCAAGACCCGGCCCACCGAAGGCCAGGCCTGGTTTGGGGAAACCCTGGACCTGCGGCAAATGAGCGAAGTGCAGATTGCCCAGGCCGGGATTGGCCGCAAGTTCCAAAAGCCCACGGTGTTTGAAGCATTGAGCGTGTTCGAAAACCTCGAACTGGCGCAGAAAACCGACAAATCAGTGTGGGCCAGCCTGCGCGCCACCCTCAGCGGCGAGCAGAAAGACCGCATTGCCGAGGTGCTCGAAACCATTCGCTTGAGCAGCTCGGCGCAGCGTCAGGCCGGGTTGCTGTCCCACGGCCAGAAGCAGTTCCTGGAGATCGGCATGCTGCTGATGCAAGACCCGCAGTTGTTGCTGCTGGACGAGCCGGTGGCAGGCATGACTGACGCCGAAACCGAGTTCACCGCCGAACTGTTCAAAAGCCTCGCAGGCAAACACTCGCTGATGGTGGTAGAGCACGACATGGGCTTTGTCGGCGCCATCGCCGACCACGTCACCGTCTTGCACCAGGGCAGCGTACTGGCCGAAGGCTCGCTGGAGCAGGTGCAGGCGGATGAACGGGTGATTGAGGTGTATCTGGGTCGTTAGATCAAATCCCCCTGTAGGAGCGAGCTTGTCTCGCGATCTTTTAGAAGATCAAAAGATCGCGAGACAAGCTCGCTCCTACAAAGGAATGAAGGAATCTGAACATGCTTCAAGTCGAAAAGCTGCACCAGTACTACGGCGGCAGCCACATCCTGCGCGGCCTGTCGTTTGAGGTCAAAGTGGGCGAAGTCACCTGCCTGCTGGGACGCAATGGTGTGGGCAAAACTACACTGCTCAAGTGCCTGATGGGCTTGCTGCCGGTCAAACAAGGCAGCGTGCAGTGGGAAGGCAAGACCATCACCACGCTCAAACCCCACCAGCGTGTGCACGCCGGTATTGCCTACGTGCCCCAGGGTCGCGAGATTTTCGGGCGCCTCACCGTTGAAGAAAACCTGCTGATGGGCCTGTCGCGCTTTCCCGGCTCCGAAGCCCGTGAAGTGCCTGCGTTTATCTACGAGCTGTTCCCGGTGTTGCTGCAAATGAAGCATCGGCGTGGCGGCGACCTCTCCGGTGGCCAGCAGCAACAACTGGCGATTGGCCGGGCGTTGGCCAGCCGCCCACGGCTGCTGATTCTCGACGAGCCCACCGAAGGCATTCAGCCCTCGGTGATCAAAGAGATCGGCGCAGTAATCAAAATGCTCGCGGCACGCGGCGACATGGCGATTTTGCTGGTGGAGCAGTTCTACGACTTTGCCGAAGAACTGGCCGACCAGTACCTGGTGATGTCGCGGGGCGAAATCGTTCAGCAAGGCCGAGGTGAAAATATGCAAACAGAAGGTGTGCGCGGGCTGGTGACGATTTAATCTGTCACTCTTTCCGGGTAAAAAGTCCTACATATGAACGTGCCTGCCAACACCGCGCTGTTCACCCCCAGCTGGCACGCCGAGCTGGCGCTGGGCTATGGGCGTTTTGGCGACAGTACGCGCCCGACCCTGCGCCGCCACCTCGGCCCGCTGCGGGTGCAAAAGCACCTGTACGCCGAAGGCCCCGAAGTGTGCCAGCACATCATCGTCCACCCGCCCGGCGGGATTGCAGGCGGTGACCGGCTGGACATCAGCGCCAGCGTCGGGCCCGATGCCTGGGCGCAACTCACCAGCCCCGGCGCAGCCAAGTGGTACCGCGCCGCGGGCCCGGCCTTCCAGAGCGTCGAACTCAACGTGGCCGCAGGCGCGACCCTCGAATGGCTGCCACAAGAAACCATCGTGTTCAGCGCGGCCCAGGCCGACATCAGCACGCGCATTGAGCTTGAGGGCGATGCCCGGCTGTTTTACTGGGACATGGTGGCGCTGGGCCGTATGGCCAGTGGCGAGCGGTTTGAGCGCGGGCATTTTCAGTCGCACCTGGATATTCGACGCGACGGTCAATTGCTCTGGCATGAGCGCCAGCGCATCGTCGGTGATGACGGGCTGCTGGACTCCCCCATCGGCCTGGACGGCAACCCGGTGTTTGCCACGTTATTGGTGACCGGTGAGATCAGCGCTGAACTGCTGGAAACCTGTCGCAGCCTGCCGAACCCGGTGCGCGGGGATTTGACCCAGTTACCGGGTTTGCTGGTGGCCCGCTGCCTGGCCACCGAAGCCTTGCAGGCGCGGGGCTGGCTAATTGAATTATGGCGCTTGCTGCGCCCGGCACTGCTGGGCCGCGAGGCGCTTGCACCACGAATTTGGAGCACTTGATGCACTCTCTGTAGGAGCGAGCTTGCCTCGCGATCTTTTGAGCGTTTAAAAGATCGCGAGGCAAGCTCGCTCCTACAGTCCCTATTTTTCTGATTTAAACACGGACTCCACCATGGACCTGACCCCACGCGAAAAAGACAAGATGCTGATCTTCACCGCCGGCCTGTTGGCTGAGCGTCGACTGGCCCGGGGGGTGAAACTCAATTACCCGGAAACCATCGCCTATATCTCTGCCGCCCTGCTCGAAGGCGCCCGCGATGGCCGCACCGTAGCCGAACTGATGCACTACGGCACCACCCTGCTGTCGCGTGAACAGGTGATGGAAGGCATCCCGGAAATGATCCCGGACATTCAGGTTGAAGCCACCTTCCCTGACGGCACCAAGCTGGTCACCGTCCACCAACCCATCGCCTGAGGCTGCCCATGTCTTACGTTATTCGTGATGCCGTCCCGGCCGACCTGCCGGCGATTCGCGAGATTTACAACGATGCGGTGCTCAACACCCTGGCGATCTGGAACGAGCAAACCGTCGACCTCGACAACCGCCAGCAGTGGTTCAACGCCCGCCAGGCCCAGGGGTATCCGATTTTGGTGATCGTCGACGATGCCGATATTGCCTTGGGCTATGCCTCGTTTGGTGACTGGCGGCCCTTTGAAGGCTTTCGCCACACCGTCGAGCATTCGGTGTACGTGCACCCCGACCAGCGCGGCAAAAAACTGGGGCCCAAGCTGCTCGCCGCACTGATTGAACGCGCCCGAGGCTGCGGCAAGCACGTGATGGTGGCGGCCATCGAAGGCGGTAATGCGGCCTCGATTCATGTGCATAAACAACTGGGTTTCGTCACCAGCGGGCGCATGCCGCAAGTCGGGATCAAATTCGGCAACTGGCTCGACCTGACCTTTATGCAACTGATGCTCAACCCCGGCGCACTACCACCACAGGAGCGTGGGCAATGATCACCGAACAACCGATTCAAGTCACCGCGGCCACGTTCGCGCAGTACCGCGAAGGCTTGATCGAGCTGCTGGTCGACGCCGTAAAGCACGGGGCTTCGGTCGGCTTTATGGGCGACTTTGACCTGGCCCAGGCCAATCGTTACTTCGACGATGTGCACACCCAACTGGCACAGGGCAACCTGCTGCTATGGGTGCTGGTCGAGGATCAGCGCGTGCTGGCCAGCGTGCAATTGGCGCTGTGCCAACGGGCCAACGGCCTCAACCGCGCCGAAGTGCAAAAGCTGCTAGTGCTCAACGAAGCGCGCCGCCGTGGTCTGGGCCAAGTGCTGATCCATGCGCTGGAGCAAGGCGCACGCGAGCAAAAACGCGGCCTGCTGCACCTGGATACCGAGGCCGGTTCACCCGCCGAAAACTTCTACAGCGCGCTGGGCTACACCCGTGTCGGCGAACTGCCCAACTATTGTCAAAACCCTAACGGCACCTACGCGCCGACAGCCATCTACTACAAAACCTTGAGTGAACCGCAATGATTCCAGGCGAATACCGGATTGAAGCGGGCGAGATCGAACTCAACGTCGGTCGCCGCACCCACACCCTCAGCGTGTCCAACCGTGGCGACCGGCCGATTCAGGTGGGCTCGCACTATCACTTTTTCGAGACCAACGACGCGCTGATGTTTGATCGCGGCGACAGCCGTGGCATGCGCCTCAATATTCCGGCGGGCACAGCGGTGCGCTTTGAGCCCGGGCAAACCCGCGAAGTGGAACTGGTGGAACTGGCCGGGCTGCGTCGCGTGTTCGGCTTTGCCGGGCGTGTGATGGGCAATCTGGATTAACCGCTCTTCCCCTGCGTAGGAGCGAGCTTGCCTCGCGATCTTTTGATCTTCCAAAAGATCGCGAGGCAAGCTCGCTCCTACAGGTTCGGTCTAACTGTCTTAGGAACGTGCAATGAAAATATCCCGCCAGGCTTATGCCGATATGTTCGGTCCTACTGTGGGTGACAAGGTTCGCTTGGCCGACACCGAGTTGTGGATCGAGGTCGAGCAGGATTTCACCACCTACGGTGAAGAAGTAAAGTTCGGCGGCGGCAAGGTGATTCGTGACGGCATGGGCCAGAGCCAGTTGCTCGCCGCCGAGGTGGTCGACACGCTGATCACCAACGCGCTGATCATCGATCACTGGGGCATCGTCAAAGCCGATGTGGGCCTTAAAGACGGCCGTATCCACAGCATCGGCAAAGCCGGTAACCCGGACATCCAGCCCAACGTGACCATCGCCATCGGCGCCAGCACCGAGGTCATTGCCGGTGAGGGCATGATCCTCACCGCAGGCGGCATCGACACGCACATCCACTTCATCTGCCCCCAGCAAATCGATGAAGCGCTCAACAGCGGCGTGACCACCATGATCGGCGGCGGCACCGGTCCCGCTACCGGTTCCAACGCCACCACCTGCACCTCCGGGCCGTGGCACATGGCGCGCATGCTGCAAGCCGCCGACGCGTTCCCGATCAATATGGGTTTTACCGGCAAGGGCAACGCCAGCCTGCCGCAGCCGTTGATCGAGCAGGTCGAGGCCGGCGCCATCGGCCTCAAGCTGCACGAAGACTGGGGCACCACGCCCGCCTCCATCGACAACTGCCTGAGCGTGGCCGACCTGTACGACGTGCAGGTGGCGATTCACAGCGACACGCTGAACGAGTCCGGCTTTGTTGAAACCACTCTGGCCGCGTTCAAGGGCCGCACCATTCACACCTACCACACCGAAGGTGCAGGCGGCGGGCATGCTCCCGACATCATCAAGGCCTGCGGTTTCACCAACGTGCTGCCCAGTTCGACCAACCCGACCCGGCCGTTTACCCGCAACACCATCGACGAACACCTCGACATGCTCATGGTCTGCCATCACCTGGACCCGAGCATTGCCGAAGACGTGGCCTTCGCTGAAAGCCGTATCCGCCGTGAAACCATCGCCGCCGAAGACATTCTTCACGACCTGGGCGCGTTCTCGATGATCAGCTCTGACAGCCAGGCCATGGGCCGGGTGGGCGAGGTGATTACGCGCACCTGGCAAACCGCCGACAAGATGAAGAAACAACGCGGCCCGTTGCCGGAAGACACGCCCGGCAACGACAACTTCCGCGCCAAACGCTACATCGCCAAGTACACCATCAACCCGGCCATCACCCACGGCATCAGCCATGAAGTGGGCTCGATTGAAGTGGGTAAATGGGCCGATCTGGTGCTGTGGCGCCCGGCGTTTTTCGGGGTCAAACCCACGTTGATTCTTAAAGGTGGGGCCATTGCCTCAAGCCTGATGGGCGACGCCAACGGCTCGATCCCAACCCCGCAGCCGGTTCATTACCGCCCCATGTTCGCCAGCTACGGCGGCTCGCGGCATGCCACCAGCCTGACCTTTATCAGTCAGGCCGCGGCCGACGCCGGGGTCCCGGAAAAACTCGGACTGAAAAAGCAGATTGGCGTGGTCAAAGGCTGTCGCGATGTGCAAAAAACCGACCTGATCCACAACGGCTACCTGCCCCACATCGATGTTGACCCGCAGACCTATCAGGTCAAGGCTGACGGCGTGTTGTTGTGGTGCGAGCCCGCCGACGTGCTACCGATGGCGCAGCGGTACTTTTTGTTCTGACAACCGGCTGCACTGAACAAAGCTGCACGCGATCGGACCCTCGCGTGCAGCCCTCAGTGATGCCGTCGGGGGCTTGATTTTTTGCCGCTCGGGACCAAGTTGGATGAAGGACGTTGTATGAAGGCGTACTATGCGTCACCTTTTTATGACTACCGCTCTCGCAGCAAGGTGTACGGCCATGCGCCTATCCCAGTTCATCGTGGAAAATGTTGATCGTATCGTCGATGAATGGGAGCAGTTCGCCGCCACCATTACCCCAGCCGCCGAAACGATGGACAGCGCAGCCCTGCGTGACCACGCCAAAGCCATTTTGCTGGCGGCTTCACGCGACATGGTCACGGCACAAACCGCCAGCGAACAACAAGCCAAGGCTGAGGGCGAAGGCCCGGCAAAAACCCCAAGCCTGGACCACGCTTCTGCCAGCCACGGTGAATTGCGCCACGCCGTAGGGTTTGACCTGGTGCAGATGACCTCAGAGTTTCGCCACCTGCGTGCTTGTGTCATTCGTCTGTGGGTAAAAAACGTCGAAAGCCCGGATCAGAACCACCTTCACGACATGATTCGCTTTAACGAGGCGATTGATGAAGCGCTGGCTGAATCCACGGCGGCCTATGCCGAGCAGGTCAATCGCTCGCGGGACATCTTCCTGGCCATTTTGGGCCACGATCTGCGCGCGCCCTTACAGGCAGTCAGCTTTTCCACCGAAATGCTCCAACGCAAAGCCAAACTGGATGACCAGGCGCTGACATACGTGGCCGCGATCAAAAATGGCACCCACTACATGGGGACGATGATCAGTGACTTGTTGCAGTTTGTGCGCAGCCGGCTGGGCAGCGGAATGCCCATAGAAAGGCGCTTGATGAATTTGGCTGACGCTTGCCAGAGAGCCCTTGAAGAAGCCAGCGCAGGTCAGCCCATTTGCACACCGACCCTGCACGTAGAGGGCGACGTTGAAGGTTTGTGGGACCCGAGCCGCATCGGGCAACTGTTACAAAATCTGATTGGTAACGCCCTGCAACATGGTGCCAGGCAGGGCGAAATCAACTTGAGTGTCGTGGGGAGCAGTGACGCCGTCAGGCTGTGCGTACACAACCTGGGCATTCCGATTGCTAAAGATGCACTGGGCTCTTTATTTGACCCGCTGGTGCGCAGCCCAAGCGAAGACGCCACATTACCCGGCGCGACCACCAGCTTGGGGCTGGGTTTGTTTATCGTTAAAGAAGTGGTCGACGCGCACCACGGCGAAATTACCGTGACCTCGACGCTAGACCAGGGCACGACATTTACCGTGGTGCTACCGAAGGCCTGAACGCCCCCCGGCTGCAAGGCTCAGGTGGCTTTACGGCCTGCGACCTTATCGGTCAGTGACTTCATTAAGGCGTCTTTCTCGTCCAGGAATGACTGGGTCATGGCGTCGTATTCAAGGTCGGTCATGGCACGACCATAGACAACATCCGCGGGTGCAATGCCCAAATGACGGGCCGCGGCATCGATGGATTTTCGCAACGCACGTTGTGCCAGCGCCGGCAATGGATCCGTGAGCCCCAAGGTCTTTTGATCACTCTGGTATTCAAATAGAGCCAAAGCCTTTTCATCCAGCGCCGCGAATCGGGCGCTGTTGGTACGCTCGATAAACTCGCGCCAGAACGGGATTTTAATCATCTGGTTACGCAATCCCTCCCCCTCTTCCAGCGCCAGCACTTGGCTGTACGCAGCGTCAAGCATGGCGGGGGTCACGTCGGGCTCGGCGAAGAACATTTCCAACTGCCAAGGCAGGTCCAGACGCTTGGCCAGCAAGGTGGTGTAGGCGAGATGGATCTCCACCTCGTCGATCGTTTTCAACCGATTGCCTTGAGCATCAAACTGGGGAATAACAAGGTCCTGCGCATCGTATTTTGGAAATGGGCGACCTTGCGCCCCTAACTCACGCACTCTCGCCCGGGCAATCCGGCTCAGTTGATCCAGACGAGCCCGACCACGCGCCAGATTAAACAATTCGAGCTTGCTCAGGGCCAGATCGATGGGTTCCAGGCGCAATGCCTCATACAGCAACACTTCGACCCCCATGGCGTTAAACACCTGCAGCCCGGCGTCCGTACAGGTAATAGGCGCATTGGCCATGGTGAACAGCTTTTCGCGCACGGCCACACTTTCATCCATGACTTCGAGCATCTGCCAGACCCGGGTTTCCATGTTGCGCTTAAAGTCATCAGGCCTGTTGCGCAGGTCATCCCCTTGCCGGGCCAGCTCATTGAAAAACGGTTCCGAGCCGTGCGCCTGTTCTAAACGGTCCCAAAGCGCCTGCTTCTCAGCCTTGTCTTTGACACCCGGCCCGCGGGTCCATTGGCGTCGCCCCTGCACGCCTGAAGGTGGGTTGATGCGTTCGGGGTCTATGCCGACAGAGGTTTTGTAGGCGTTGTATTTCTCCAGCACGGCATCTGAAACTCGATGGCGGCTCAACCGGGTTCTGGCCAATGTTCTGGCCTGATCAGAACCCGGCTCAACATCGGGAATGCTGGTCAGTTCATTGGCGGTAAGGTTCAAGCTGAATGTCTCGGGCCTTGGCTGATCAAACAACCCGGTCGGCCAGTTGCGCTGCTCGCATTGAGAAAGCTCGAGAACCTCCAGGGCAGACATGCGGCTGATGTCCGGAGCTAACCCTAACGGATTAAGCGAAAGCCCCAAACGTTCCAGCAGGGTCAATTCCCTCAAGGCGGCGATGCCGCTCTCTGTCAGTTGTACAGTGCCTTCAGTCAGGACCAGAAACGCCAGGTTGCGCATGGAGCCCAACGCCTCAGGCAGACGCGTCAGTCGATTTTTATCAGCTTGCAACGAGCGTATGCGCTCAAAATTTGACAGAAAACCATCGATCGAATCAGTCACACCGGTCCCATTGAGATTGATATCCCGGACATGATCAAAGTTGGCCTCCAGCGGTGGCAGCGTGCCGAGTACCTCACCCAGCCCTGGCACGTCTTCAAAATTGATGCTGAACCCCAACTCGCGGCCCGCTTCACGTACCGCCAGATGACTGGCCTTCTGCCAGACAGCGGTGAGTGTCTTGCGGATGTGCTGACGGAGACGAATCACCTGACCCTGTTCCCGTGTCAACCGTGGGGGCAGCGGCTGATCGTTGATCGGCGAACGGATCCATTGATTCAGGCTGGCATCCATCTGCCGGAACTCCTGCTCAAGCAGGCTGATTTTCTCTTCGGTGACCTCCCGGTGCACACGCTGGAACTCCAGGAAGTCGGTGTAAATGTCAGGGCTGGCCGGGTCCCAGCGGTGCTGCACGGTCTTCTCCGGGTACAGCGCCCTGAAGCGCTCTTTAAGCGCCTGAAGCTTGAGGTGGGCCGCTGCCTCGCCAACACCCCGACCACTCAACGGGTAGCCTGAACGCTTGGGCGACAGCCGAACTGGCGACTTGAAAAACGGTAATTCGTCGGGCGGTATTTTCAGCAATTGACGCAAGCGTGATCGTGTAATGGCATGCTCGCGTATCAATACTTTTAGCGCCTCTCCCTGACCGGTATGCGGCAAACCAATTGAGGTGCGGTGCGCATCCGGCAACGCGTACTGCAAGCTGGCAATAAAATCATCCTGCCCGTGCAAAGACTGCCCCTGTGAGTCGAATGTCTCGTAACGGCCATCGGCATCCCTGACCAACACTTTTCGCTGGCTGGCGTTTTCGGCGCCGTACTGGCTTCGCAGCGTGCCGTCGCGGTTGCCATCACGTACTTCAAGGCGCAAGTCATGCTTCCAGCCAGGCAGTGCCTCCAAAGAGTTCATCACCAACATCTCAGTATCGGCAGTGACCATCTCATCCAGGTAAAGCCCCAGATACGCCTGTTCAATGCGCATCGCGCGCTGGACGTGCAAGGCGTTGAGTCCGAGCTTCATCGGGATTTTGCCTTGCTGTAACACCGCTTTCTCAGCCAGTGACGCGTCAGCCAGCAAGCCGCGAATGCGCGTCGTGGTTAACCGCGGATAAGCCCGCTGAATCAACCTCAGCGCTGCGGCATCGGGGTCATTCTCAGGGATGACATCATTGAAGATGCTCTCAAACAAACGCCCGGCGTTATCTGAGGCGTGCGTGGCCAGTTTTTCCCTGAGCATCTGAACACGCTCCTGCTCCTCAAAAGGCACCGATTCGCCCAGCAACTGCTCAAGTTCGGAGCGCGAGAAGCGGTCGACCACCCGCTCGGGCAACTTTCCACTCATCAGCTCAACGTCGCTTATTTTTATGACGTCTGCTCCGGTGGCCTGAGCATTGCCAAACCGTTTGGCGGTCGTGAGCGGGCTCGCGGCCTCATACACCTCAAACGCGACGTTCTGTGGCCAGCGTGGTAATTCGAGGGTAAAGGTCACGGCAAAGGTGCACGTCTCGCGCGGCATTCGCCCGGCCAGGATGTGCGGGCCGACACCGCGAGCCTTGGAGTTGGCGGCATAGCGTTTGAGCGTGTCTTTGAGCGCGGCGGGAATGGGCTCGTTGTCAACGTACATACGCCGCAGATCATCAAAGGACACATCGCTAATGCGCAGCGCCTGCCTGAATTCAGCGTCGCTGAACCCCTCTGTCACAGTGCCCAGGCGCTGCCTGAGGGTCTCGTCACTCCAGGTCAGGGGCTGCTCGGTTTCATTCACCCAGACACCCTCGCCGTTGTGCCGGAACACCGGTTGATACGCGTCGCTGCGCGTGGGGTGCTGAGTCCGGTACTCACCGGTGACGGGGTCCGTGTTGAGTTCATAGTGTTTGCCTTCGTGGGGCAGGACCTCTTGCTCCCCGACCACGTGCAGACCTGCTTCATTGGCCCGCGAACTCGGCGGGACACCTTGTGAGCGCTCATAGGGTGCAAGCTCGGGTTTCCACAAGCGCGTCTTGCCGCCGAACAGCGTGATGGTTTTGAGTTTTTGAATGACCGGGCTCACCGTGTAATGGGCAACCACAGCTCCCGCAGCAGCAATAGCGAGATTTTCAATGACATCCGAGAAATGCGCCCAGGCGGACCGTACATCCCCCGCAGACCAATCAACGATGCCCTCTATGGTTTCGTGCAACAGTTGAACGGCCATGACCGACAGCATGACCAGCCCCAGCTCCGGCACGACGAATGACACCGTATTGAGCACCAGCGTAAACAAGTTGAAGTAGTGCGACGTGCGCCGGATCAGGTAGGCGGTATCGGCATCTTCAGTAGAAATAGCCAGGCATCGCCCATCCGCGAGGCTTTTCTTGATCATGACCTCCAATAAGTGTTGCCACAGATCCGGCTGGTACCACTCATCGCGAGGGTTCAGCGGTACCACGCCGACGTAAACCGGGGGCACAGCCAACAGTACCCGTGCCGTGTAGTCAGGCAGGTCCACTGGCGACTTGTCCCTGATACTCGACCCCGTCCCCGCTCCGCCTGGCGGCATGTGCGACGTGTATGTATGCAGGTCCACTGGCGAGTTAGCCCAATGGGGCCAGCGACCGTCCTCCGTCACCCTGCCGCCAGGCAGCGCCAAGGGCTGCACGGGTGCGTGGGTCAACGGCCCGGTCAGGCGGTTGTAATACTCCGGATGCTTGTTCTGGTCGATGAACTGGCTCAGAAACCGCTGATAAGCTGTGAGTTCAGAGCTTCTGGGTACTGTCAGGCGTTCGGGCGTCAGTTTTTTCGTCAAGTCGGCCTGAAAGGCATCATGTGAGGAGTAGTACTTGAGCGGATGATACGGGTCACCAGGGATCCAGACGATGATCCACGACGCGGGAAAGTATTTGATCCGCGGCTCAAACACCACACAGCCCCTGAGGGTCATATCCCACAAACGGACAGATCGGTACCAGACCTGCTTCCCTTCGATTCTCGCCGGCTGAGGTCCCGATATGACCACCAACAGCATCTTGAAATGCTCAACGGTGATATCACCCTTGAGCATGGCCACATAGGCATCGGCCATAAGCGCCGATTTATGGTGATCCATAAAGTGTGATTGCAGCAGGGACTGATAAATCTCGCTTTTTGAATCAAGAAAAGTCTTCAAGTAGGTCTGGTACAACGTGCCCAGGTCCAGAGATCGGCACAGCTGGACAAACGCCTGAATCGAGAGGAGCGTGACATACGGTTTGAAATGCCCTTGCTCATCGGGGCGCGAGATGAAGCCGGAGTCATCGGTGAAATGCCCCTCGCCGGTTTCGACCTCTTCAAAGTTGTGCAGCGCGGCCTGCAGCAATGACAGTGTGCGAACGCTAAAGGCCTCGGAAACGCCAAAATCGTCATTCTCAACAGTGCTGTAAAGCCGTAGATACACCTCGTTAACGTCCATCGTATGACCGATGTCTTTCAACGCGACCTCAAGCAGCGGCCTGGCAAAATCTGTGAGGGGCAGGATCTTGCCCATGGTTTTGTCGAGCTTGCCCTGCGCCTTGATCCGGGCCACGACCAGTTTTTGCAGCTCGACTCGCTGTTCGGCAGTCACCTTGGAGTACCACTGCACCGCCTCGGGATTGGCACCATTGAGCGCCTTGCGTCGAGCGGGTGAGAGGGTAATCAGGTGGTCTGGAATAGATTTTTTGATGAATTCATCGTGCTTGCCTTTGACAGCGACAGGCGGATTATCAGAAGGCTGGGGTGTTGGAGAATCGGGCATCGGGATTAACTGGATGACTGGAATGAGTCATCAGGTTATCCAGTGGCAGCGGCGCTCAAGGGCTATCTATATATGGACTGGCGAGTAAAAAAACCAAAAGCGCGGGTCAGTGCGCGCCTTGGGTTCGAGACACGTGTTACGCGTTAAAACGGGTGGTCTGCCATTTCCTGGCGGGTCAGTTCTTTGAGCAACTCTCTTTGTGCCGCGTTATGGGCTGACCTGATCACTTCCTGGCTGCTTTGGAAGAGCTCATCGGAGAGTGCGCGCTCGCCAAATTCCAATTGATCGCACTGGCTGATGTACGTATTGCGCACTTGGGTAAAGCGGTCGCGGTATTTGCTTTTCAAGAATGTCACCCAGAAGTCCCGACTGGCGATGAAGTCCAGTAATTCGCTACCCGAGGCTTCGTCGCGCAACACTGCCCGGCGAATGCTCTCAAGCCCCGATGCCGGAACAGAAGGCAAGCTCTCAAACGCCTCGGCACTGGGTTGCGCCGGTAATTGCAGGAGCTTGGCCAGCGCGATGCGCAATACCAGACGCAGGTCTTGCAATTGCACGACGTCCTGAGCACCCATGCCGTCCAAAAAGCGGTAAGCCAACCGTTCATTTTGCAAATGCTGGGCCCAGCCTTCCACCTGATCCAGGCGAAATACACTGCGCGCCAAGCGCAACAGCGCATGCTCATTGCCCGACTGATCGGCCGCAGCCTTCGCCTGCGCAACCGACGTCAATAGCTCAAAGTCACTGAAGGTCAACGCACTCGACTCCGCACTGGTTGACCCTATGCGGATACGCGCGATCAGCGTCTCTCGCAATTCGTTGCTCTCCCCCAGTGCTTGCAAGACAGCACAGGCGCGTTTGGCAAATGCCGCGCGCGTACGCTCATTGACGTATTCGGGACTGTCGCGCAGCCCGCCCAAAAATCCGCGCAAGTCTTCAGCGAAGGGGTCCTGTTCAAGATTTTTCCAGATCGCTGTACGCCTGGCAGCGCTGTCATCAATACCGCTTAATAACCAGGCATGACGGGGTTGGTCGGTCACGCTATGGGGGACGCGCGCCGAGGTGTCGCCCATGCTGATACCGGTGCGTCTGACATACAGATCCAGTCGCTCTTGCGATGCGGGGACCAGCGGATTGCCATGCAGGTAGGTCACCTCGCCCAGGTGTGACGGGCTGCTGAGCGCCGCATCGGGGATCACGCCGATGGCGTTATCGCGTAAATCCAGGCTCCTGAGGGTGAGTTCTGTCTCAACCCCCACCGGCCACTCTGTCGCGTGTGTACGGCGCAGGTTGAGGTATCGCAACTGCTCCAGGCCACTGACATCCAACGGCAAGCCCAGCGGGTTGTCGGACAGGTCCAGCTCCTTGATGTTCACCCGTTCAGCCAATGTCTTGACCCCCTCGGCGGTCAACTCGATGGCGTTATGGCTCAGGTCGAGCTTTTGCAGGCGTTTCATTTCAGTGAGCGCCAACGGCACGCTTTTAAGCTGGTTGTGTTGCATCGACAGCCAGCGCACCTGAGGGAAGCTCTGCAAAAATTGCTCAGGCACGCTGGTCAAGGCCATGTCATCCATGACCAGCACCGAGATATGGCTGAAGTCACCGACAAGCTTGGGCAGGTCATCGGCAGGCATGCCGCTCAGGTCAAGCATGTAGCCGCGCATGTCAGGTAAGTCTGCAGGCGACAGTCGCCCGGCCTCAAGGTAGCCCGGCATGGCGCCCGAACCTTCCTCCACGTGGCTTTCCCGGCTCCAGGCACGCTGGATAGCACGGCTGACGGCGCGCTTGATGGTGCCCGGCAAGACATCCCGGCGCGCGGCAACAGAATGCTCGGGCAGCGGCACGCTACACCATGTGCGCAAAGCATCATCCAGGGCTTCCTGCTCCAGTTGGAGCCGCGCCAGTTCGGCCTCTGGCCACACCTTGCGGGTTTCCAGGGCGCTGACCAGTTCCAGGCATTGCTCACGGGTGTAGGTCGGATAAAGGTCTTGTACGCGACGAACCAGTAGCCCCGTGCGCGCGGCTCCACGCTCCCCGCTCAACGGGTAACCTAACCGCCCATTGGCAAGGCGCATGGGTGACTTGAACCAGGGTTTGATCGGCTGTAAGCCCAGCGCGGTACGCGTCTGCTCGGGGTGACTGTATACATGTTGCACGAAATCATTGCGCAAGCCCCGGTCCCCCTTCATCAAGCCCAAGGCATGCTGTGCCTGCAACGGGGTCAGGGTCGGGTCGGTTTTGCGCCGGTACAGCACCGGGTCCTTGTCCAGATAGTGTCTGCCCCGCTCCGTCTGCGCAAAAAAAGCTGTGATCAGCTTCAGACTGAGTGTCGGGTCTACTACGTCCAGAAAACAGCCTTCCAGCGCCCGGACTGTTTTCAGCTCATGGGTATACAAACGCAGTTCTTCGGCCAGGCGCAGGGGCACTTTGCGCTGAGCGTCAAAGCCCTTTATTTCACTAACGCTGGCCCGCTCAATCACTTCACTCACCACACTGGTGGGCAAACTCGGGTATTGCTGGTGAATAGTGGTCATCAGGCCTTCAGAAAAACGTTCGCTGCGCGCATAACGCAGGTTGAACAAGGCTTGTTTTTGCGTTTTCGCGAACGATGCAACGCGCTCGGTCAACGCGGTGGTGCGCTGTTCGGGCGTGACCGCCGCAGGCCCGAGCAACGCCGTGGCATCGGCCTGGGGGATCAGGGAGGCGATGGTTTTGAACAGGCCGTCACGCGCAAGGTCTGCGCTGACGATGCGCAAGTCCTGGGCACTACGCCCGTTCAGCGATACATAGGACAAAACCTTGCCCTCGGCGTCCAGCAGTTGAACGCCGCGCCCTGCTGGCCAGCCGGGCAGTTTAAGCATCAGGTGCAGAATGTCCGGGCTGTCTTCCCCGCGCACTGTTTGCGGGGCTTGCAGCCGGGCAATCAATTGCTCGACTTCCTCTGCCATCTTGAACCGCTTGAGGGTATCGAGTACCAGACCCGGCGGGCGTTCCTGCTGGACGTGGCTCCAGCGAAGCGCATGCTCATGGGGGCTGACAATGCGGCCGATCTGCTCGATCTTTTCTTCACTTAATGGGTATTTATAAGACCATAGCCTGTGCAGCGCCTGGGCCGTGTTCCACTCAGCCGGTCGCTCCAGCGCCAACTGCCAGGCACCGTGGCCGTTATGTTCGATAGCCGGGGTGTAAGCATCGGCGCGAAAGGGGTGCTGCACCTGCCAGCGCTGCTTGGCGGCGTCGAAACGAACTTCATGCGCATGCCCCTGGATGTATACGTATTGATGATCATCAACGCGGTAAATGCCTTGGGCGTCAGGCGCCAGGTGCGAGTCGATCATGACCTTGCTGCGGTACGGTGCGAGGTCGACTTTGAACAGCTTTTTATCACCGTCCGTATCGATAACAGGCGCCATCTTGTCCAACAACGCGGGGTGGTTCAATGGCGGCTTGAGCGAAGCCCATGCCGAACTGGCGCGCGCCCCAACGCCCATCACCAACAGGTTTTGCGCCACAGAACCAAAGTGCGCAATCGCCTCGTTGATCTCACCATGGCTCCAGTCCTCCACCCCGGTATAGAGCTCGGACAGTAATTGCACCGCCGTGGCCAGCATCAGCATTTCACCCAGCCCCGGCACAAAAAAAGCCGCCAGGTTGAACACGGGTTGACCGCTTTCAAACAAGGAGGCGATGCGCTGGGCAAAGGATTGTGCAGCTTCATGGTCGGTGGGCACAACCAGGGCGCGGGCGTTGTTCAGGGTCAAGGTCGAGTACTGGCGGTACAAGGCAAACCAGGGCGGCTCACCGGCATCGCGCAGGACAATGTCCAAACGCGAATCGGTGCGCCACTCAATCACTGGCACGCCGGATGTCGTGAGCCCTTTAAAACGCAATGCTCGCTGCAACTGCGTCATTAAACTCGACTGATAGCGCAACTCCACCGTCTTTTTTAGCGCCATGCGCGGGCCTGTTTCACGCAGGCGAAGGGCCAACTGCTTATTGAATTCCTCCAGCGAAGGGTATTCGAACAGTGGCCGCTCTTTGTCGTGGGGCATGTACACCATGCAGGGCGACGCGGTTTCGCCCGCCTTGGCCTTGCCGATAAACAGCAAGGCACCGTACAACGGGCACGGGCCGTAGCTGCCACTGTCGAGTTTGATCGAAAGCAGACTGAGGCTGCACACCCGCACTTCCCGAACGCCCCAACGCAATTGGGCCTCGCCCCCCAGCCACTGCTGCAACAGGGTGTGACCCGCCCGACTGATAGCGTTATTCAAATATGCCTTGTAGCTCAGCCATGCGAGGCGGCTTTTTTCATGGGCAATAAACTCGGGGGCAATACTGCTGGGCAGCAAATCAACCCCCGTGGTTTCCACAGCAGGGAACACGGTTTTCAGATAACGCTGGTACTGCTCGCCCAGGTTCAGGGACCGACACAGGTTGGCAAATTGCAACGGGTCCAATGGCGAGCGCGCCTGGCTGTCGCTGCGCTCCAGAATATAAGCCTCACCGCCCAGCTCATCACTCAGTTCGGCACTCGACACGTTCTGCAACGCCGCTTCAAGCAACGTCATGTGCGTTGTGTTGACGATCGGAATCAATGACCTGGGCAACAAGAACTGCACAGGGTCTTTAATCGCATCGCCCAAAGGGTTAAGCGACAGGCGCTTGATGCGCACCAAAACGTTGCGATCGACATCAAACCCGGTAAGCCGCAAGTCTGTGAGGGCCTTGATCAGCAGAGGCCGGGCAAACGCCACAGGGGACGTGATGGCCTTGATCCGCGTGGCCAGCGCTGCTTCATCACGGTGATGATTGAGCAGGGCTTGAATGACCTTGGGCTTGAGTTCGTTGTCGGCTGACAACAACCAGCCCGGCATACGCTCTTTGGCCAGCGCCGAAAACTCATCAACAGCCGTCAGGGCCTGATCGTGGTCGGGCAGCGTGCCGCTAGCAGGCGGCGTGGAGGGAACTATCATCGTGACGACCTGAAAGAGGGGGACAGATCATCACGTTAACGAGCCGCTTGCCGGTGCTAGCGGTACTTATGTATTCCCGGCGACAGAGCGTGGAACCCGGTGCGATCAATCCACCGCAAAACGCGCCAGTCGATGCTTGAGCCGCTGGTTCTCGACGCGCAACTGCTGCACTTCATCAATGAGTTCCAACGCCAGCGCCACCCCTTCCCACTCAATCTCCAGGTCCTGGTGCAGCTTGGCCGCACGCCTTGCAATAGACAGCTCATAGTCGGCAAAACGCCACACGTCCGGCGTGCGGCCCTGAGGTTCGATAATTCCGTGTTCGACAATCTCTATCACGTAAGTGGCCGGGATATTGGCCTCTTCGCAGAACCTTTCCATGTCCAGCTGAACGATCAGGGTGCTGCTCATGATCAATTACTCCATTGGGCTCTCGGGTCGAATGCTGCTTTTTCAGCGAGTTCTTGCCACAGGGCTTTGGCCGCCTCATCACTTTCTTTAGGCATGACCACTTTCAATTGGGCGTACAAATCGCCGCGCTGGCCTTTTTTGTCTGCCAGGCCGTGGCCCTTGATGCGCAAACGTTGACCGCACTGGCTGTCCGGACGAACGGTCAGGTTCAGCTTGCTGGTCAAGGTCGGCACTTGCACCTTGGTGCCCAACGCGGCTTCCCACGGTGCCACCGGCACGGTGATGACCAGGTCGTGGCCTTCTACGTCGAACTTGGGATGCGGCGCAAAACGAATGATCAGGTATAGATCACCATTGGCCCCGCCGCCCACACCCGGGCCGCCCTGGCCTTTAAGGCGAATGCGCTCGCCGTCGGTCACACCGGCCGGGATTTTAACGTTGAGGGTCTTGCTCACGCCGCCGATCTGGAAGCTGATAGGCTTTGATTCGCCGGACAGGGTTTCTTCAAGGAAAATCGGCAATTCCATTTCAACATCCTGCCCACGACGGCCCGCACTGCGGCCAGATTGCCCACCAAAGCCGCCGCCGCGCGATCCGAAGATCGAGCTGAAGAAGTCTGAAAAATCGCCTTGATCCTCGAAGCCACCGCCCGCGTGGCCTTGCCAGCCCGGCGGCCCCTGGAAGGGCTGACCATGCTGGCCGTATTTACGCATTTCATCGTATTCGGCGCGTTTATCGGCGCTTTTCAGCGCTTCATACGCCTCATTGACGTCCTTGAATTTCTCCTCGGCGTCTTTTTCCTTGCTCACATCCGGGTGATATTTGCGCGCCAGCTTGCGATAGGCGGTCTTGATCGCCTTGTCGTCAGCCGTGGGCTCGACACCCAGGATCTTGTAATAGTCTTTGAAGTCCATGTAAGGCTCACCATCCGTTATCAAAATCGCGCCGCACAATGCCCCAGAATGCTCTGGTCGACCGGCCTGTCTATTGACCGGTCTCAATCTTGTGACTGGACAGCGCAGCAAAAGTTTATCGGCAGCCCAATGGCTACCACGCCAATGTCTGAGAGTTTGGGGGTGAAGGATAGTCTTTCAAGTGGATTAAAACCTGCGAATTAACGATTCGTCGCGCTTCGATTCTTTGAGCGACTGGCATACACTGCGCGGCCGTTTTTTAACCGGAACTTGAAAGACATGAAAAGCGCCTCTCCAGCCCGTGCCTGCGGCATCGACTTCGGCACCTCCAACTCCACTGTCGGCTGGCTGCGCCCCGGCGTGGAAACCCTCATTGCGCTGGAGGACGACAAGATCACCCTGCCCTCAGTGGTGTTCTTCAATATTGAAGAACGCCGCCCGGTGTATGGCCGTCTGGCGCTGCATGAGTACCTGGAAGGCTACGAAGGCCGCTTGATGCGCTCGCTCAAAAGCCTGCTGGGTTCCAAGCTGATCAAGCACGACACCAGCGTGTTGGGCACGGCCATGCCGTTCAAGGACCTGCTGGGGCTGTTTATTGGCCAGCTTAAAAAACGCGCCGAAACTGCCGCCGGTCGGGAGTTTGAAGAGGTGGTGCTGGGTCGCCCGGTGTACTTCGTCGATGAAGACCCGCTGGCCGACCAGGAAGCCGAAAACACCCTGGCCGACGTCGCCCGCGCCATCGGTTTCAAGGAAGTCTCGTTCCAGTACGAACCGATTGCGGCCGCTTTCGACTATGAGTCGACCATCGAGCGCGAAGAGCTGGTGCTCATCGTCGACATCGGCGGCGGTACTTCTGACTTCTCGCTGGTGCGTTTGTCCCCCGAGCGTCGCGGCCTGGACAACCGCCAGGACGACATCCTGGCCACCGGCGGTGTGCACGTGGGCGGTACCGACTTTGATAAACAGCTGAGCCTGCAAGGCGTGATGCCGCTGTTCGGCTACGGCAGCCGTATGAAAAGCGGCGCCTACATGCCCACCAGCCACCACATGAACCTGGCGACCTGGCACACCATCAACTCGGTGTACTCGCAAAAATCCCAGCTAGCGCTGGGCAGCATGCGTTACGACATCGAAGACACCGGCGGCATCGACCGCCTGTTCAAGTTGATCGAGCAGCGCGCGGGCCACTGGTTGGCGATGGAAATCGAAGAAACCAAAATCGAACTGACCCACAGCGACAGCCGCCATGTGCCGCTGGACCGAGTTGAAGCCGGTCTGAGCGTAGACCTGAGCCGGGCGCTGTTCGAAGCCGCTATCGACAACCAGCTCGAACGCATCCGCAACAGCGTGACGCAATTGCTGAGCAATGCCGGTGTGGGTGTTGAGCAAGTGAACACCGTGTTCTTCACCGGTGGTTCGAGCGGCATTCCGGCCTTGCGCCAGAGCGTCTCGGCCATGCTGCCCAATGCACGCCATGTAGAAGGCAACATCTTCGGCAGCATCGGCAGCGGTTTGGCGATTGAGGCTAAAAAGCGGTATGGCTAATTGAGCCTTCAAAACTGTAGGAGCGAGCTTGCCTCGCGATCTGTTCTAAGATCAAAAGATCGCGAGACAAGCTCGCTCCTACACAGATTCAGACAAGCTCCATCTGCTTGAGCTCGCTCTTCAGGTACGCGTAGTAGATCGGCCCGGCCACCACGCCGGGCAGGCCGAAGGCGGCTTCAAACACCAGCATCGCCAGCAACAGCTCCCACGATTTGGCACTGATCTGCCCACCGACGATTTTGGCGTTCAAAAAGTATTCCAGCTTGTGGATAACTATCAGGTACGCCAACGCGCCCACCGCCACCCAGATCGACAGCGACAAGCCAACGATGGTGATCAGGGTGTTGGAGATCAGGTTGCCGATCACAGGCAACAAGCCCAGCAAAAAGGTCAGCACGATCAAGGTTTTGGTCAGCGGCAGGTGGACGCCAAACATCGGCAATACCAGCGCCAGAAAAATCCCGGTAAACACCGTGTTGAGCAGGGCGATTTTGATCTGTGCAAAAACGATGTTGCGAAACGCTTGCACCAGCAGGTGCAGACGGTCGAACAGTGCGGCGGCCAGCGGCTTGCGGCGGCTGACGTCAGGGATGCGCTGCAAGGCCATGATCGCCCCCAGCACCATGCCGATCAGCAAGGTCACAAACATGTGCGCCGCGTCTTTGCCCACCAGTTGCAGTTCGCTCAGGTGTTTGTTCATCCAGTCGCCAATGGCGACCCGAAACTCAGCCGCGCTGGCAGGCAGATAACCGTCCAGAAACGGCGGCAATTGCCCGCGTGCCCGGTCGACCACCACCATGAATTTGTTCAGCGAGGCGCCGGGGTTTTCCGCTTCATGCAGCAAAAAGCTGATGGCACCGGCAAAGATCAACGCCAAAAAGCTGACCACCAGCGTGCCCAGCAAGGCCACCGCCAGCCAGCGCGCACGGCGCCCGGCGATCAACCGTTGCAGTTGCGGGGTAAGCATGTTGACCAGTTCGAACACCAGCAAGCCCGCGAGCAGGCTGGGCAACAGGCGCAACGGAAAGACCAGTAACAGACTGCCAGCGATGATGATGTAACTGGCGAACAAAATGTGACGCTGAGAAAACGATGGCATACAGCCTCAAAACAAGCAGCGCAAAAAGGATGGGCAGTCTGCCAGCCTTCAGCGGGGATCACTACAAAATGTGACTGACGGAAACTTGCCAGGGTTCCCCTGCAGGAGCTGCCGCAAGCCGCGATCTTTTGAGTGTTAAAAAATCGCAGCCTGCGGCAACTCCTACAGAATCGGGGTCTATTTCTTCTTCAGGCAGTCACTCATAAAGGCTTTGCGCGCATCGCCCTTGAGGGCTTGGGTGGTGGCGGTGGCGTTGCAGTTTTTCATGCGCTCTTGCGGGGTCGTGGCCGCCGGAGTGGCCTTGAGGCAGTTGCTCATAAACGCTTTGCGCTCATCGCCCTTGAGGGCTTTGGCGCTGGCGTCAGCGTTGCAGGTGGTCATTTTGTTTTGTTGAGCGGTGTCAGCAAAACTGTGCGAACACAGCAGTAAACCCATCAGCAGCAGAGGAACACGCAGCATCTTCATGGAGTTTTCTCCTTATGGCCGCACCGGGTGGCAGCGACGTTCATCACAGTGTAGACAAACTCTGTTACAGCTACCGATGACGTGTTTAACGCGGTCGTAACTGCCGTCGATACTGCTCTGGCGAGCACCCGGCCTGGCGCTGAAACATCGCGATAAACGCAGAGGACGTGCTGTAACCCAGGTCAAATCCGACGTCTTGCACGCTGCGTGTGGATTCCAGCGCCTCAATCGCGGCCAGAAAACGCAGGCGCTGGCGCCACTCCCCAAAGCTCATGGCCAGTTCACGCACAAACAGGCGCGCCAGGGTGCGCTCGCTGACATGCGCCTGCTCTGCCCATTCGCCCAGCGGCCGGTTATCGCCGGGCTGGGCCTGCAACGCTTCGAGCACCCGTTGTAACCCTGGATGACTGGCATAGGGCAAATAACACTGGTGCACCGGGGCTTGTTGCAGTTGGTCGACCAACACCTGGGCCAGACGGATATCCGCTTCGGTCTGCGGGATGTGAATGTCGCGGCGGGCAAAGTCGCTGAGGATGCTTTTGAGGATATCGCTGATGACCAGCGTCACCGGCTCACGGGGCAATTGCTCACACAGCACGGCATCCAGATACACCGAGCGGTAAACAATCGCATGGGAGTTGTAGGAACTATGCTCGGTATTCGGCGGCACCCACAGCGCGTACTGCGGCGGCGACATAAAGCGCCGCCCGCCGACCTCATAGCGCATGACGCCGTTGGACACATAACCCAGCGACCCCCAACTGTGCAGGTGGGGCGTTGAATGGCTGTCGGCATCAAACTCGGCATACCGAAAGTACACCGGCGCAGGCAGTTGCTCGAACTCGGGAACACAAATCAATTTTTTGCGCATGCTGTCTGGATTCAAGCGGAGGTTGGCTGGATCGCAGTATAGGCGTGCAGACAGACAAGCGGATAATTGCCGCTTACTCACCTTGTGGTTGTTTCTGATGCAATACGCTTTCCCGCTGCTGGCCATTTTGATCTGGGCCGGCAATACCGTCGTTAACAAACTGGCCGTCGGGGCGATCTTCCCGTCCGAGATTGGCTTTTACCGCTGGTTGCTGGCCGGGCTGCTGTTTACCCCGTTCATGCTCAAGCCGGTGATCGCCAACTGGTCGGTGATCCGCCCCAACCTGGGCAAGATTTTCATCCTCGGCGTGCTCGGCATGGCGGTTTACCAGAGCCTGGCGTACTTCGCCGCTGCGCTCACTTCGGCCACCAACATGGGCATCATCCTCTCGTTAATGCCGCTGATGGTGCTGACCATGTCGATCATCAGCCTGGGCCAGCGCCTGACCCGTGGCGCGCTGGTGGGCGCCGTCCTGTCGTTTGTCGGGGTGTTGGTGGTGGTGTCGAGCGGCAGTTTGAGCGTGCTGCTTGCCCACGGCCTGAACCTGGGCGACGCGATGATGCTGGTCGCCACTTTGGCGTATGCGATTTACAGCACCCTGCTGAAAAAGTGGCAGTTGCGCCTGCCGCCGTTGCAGATGCTCTACCTGCAAGTGCTGGTGGCCATTGTGGTGTTGTTTCCGATGTACCTGCTGTCGCCCAAAATGGGCCCCAGCGTGCACAACATCGGCCTGGTGATGTACGCCTGCATCCTCGCCTCGATGCTCGCGCCGCTGGCCTGGATGAAGGCCGTGGCTACCCTCGGCCCGAGCCGCACGTCGCTGTTTTTCAACTTGCTGCCTCTGATTACGGCGCTGATTGCGGCGGTCGTGCTCAAGGAGCAACTGCATATCTTCCACCTGATCGGCGGCGCGTTGACCCTGGGGGGGGTGATTTTGTCTGAGCGCTGGACGACACCGCTGGGTAAATCCAGACCGGTTGAAAATAGATAAAACTTTCTCGGCGCGCTGAACTCACAACTAACGAACCGACCTCGCCAACAGAGCGAAGCGGCCACCGGATTAGTGAGGAGATAGAAATGACCGAGATCCATCTGACCGATAAAAACACCCTGCGCGACCGCGCTCGCAAAAATGTCGAAGACGGTGCCGTCACCGAGGGCTACCACGCCAACCGCGAAGAAATCCTGCGGCTGCTCAACGAATCCCTGGCCACTGAACTGGTGTGCGTGCTGCGTTACAAACGCCACTACTTCATGGCCAACGGGTTGAAGGCCAGCGTGGCTGCCGACGAGTTTCTGGAGCACGCCAACCAGGAAATGGAACACGCCGACAAACTGGCCGAGCGCATTGTGCAACTGGGCGGCGAGCCGGAGTTCAACCCGGACCTGCTGTCCAAAAACGCACATGCGCAGTACGTGGCGGGCAAGACCCTGAAAGAAATGGTCTACGAGGACTTGGTCGCTGAACGGATTGCGGTCGACAGCTACCGCGAAATCATCCAGTACATCGGCGACAAAGACCCGACCACACGCCGGATCTTTGAAGACATCCTGGCGCAAGAGGAAGAACACGCCGACGACATGGCGGATATTCTGCAAGACCTGTAAGTCTAAGCGGCCCGCAAAAGCTCCCCTCTCCCTAGCCCTCTCCCGGAGGGAGAGGGAACCGACCGAGTTGTTCTTCAAAGGTTGGTCGTCCTGAACAATTGAATCGACTATGGATTCACTACAGCACGTTCAGGCAACAACATCTCACAAACCTCCCCCAATCAGTTCCCCCTCCCGGAGGGAGAGAGAACTGATTGGGGCAATCTGAAGTTCTTGTGCTGAATCTGAAAACACCTCGGTAAAGCCCCCTCTCCCTCCGGGAGAGGGTTGGGGTGAGGGCTTTTTACTTCACTGTTTTCGGCACTTTGCCCTGCTGCATTTGTTGCAGCAGCGGTGCGCATTGGTTAGGGACGTCACCGCTCGGGGCGACCAGCGCCAGCAGCCCCGCCGCCGGGCCGGCAATCACGCCCAGCGCCACCATCCCCGCACCGCGCAACAGCAAAGGCACAGCCTCTACCCCCGCATCCGGATGCGCAAAGGTGCCGCGCACGTACAACGGTGAACGCAACGAGAACACACGGAAGCCCTTGGATTCCGGGGTGATCTTGAGGTCCAGCCGTTCGGTGGCGAAGTTGGCCGTGCCGTCGATGTAGATGATTGCGTTCTGGGTGTCGAACACAAACAACCGGGACGTGGCCAAGCCATCCTTGATCCCGAAATCAGCCGCCGCGCAGTTGATCTTCACGTCCTTGTCGCCAAAGATTTTGCCCACCACGTAATTGCCGACGTTCAACCCGGCAATCTCCATGAGGCTGCGACTGATCGCGCCGTCATTGATCAGCATTTTCAAATTGCCATTGGCCGTGCCCAGCAAGCGAGCGACGGAGTTGCCGGTGCCGGAAATCGTGGCATCGCCGTTCAGTTCACCAAAACTGGTTTTCATCGGTTCAAAGGTCGGGAACAGCTGTTTGAGCTTGAAGTTGCGCGCCGTCAGCTTGGCCCGGCCTTGCAACGGGGTGTCGCGGCCGTTGAGGTTGATTTGCGCATCCAGCTTGCCGCCGGCCACGCCGAAGCGCAGCGGTTCCAGCTTCAGCACACCGTCAGTGAGCACCACGTGGGTGTACAGGTCGGTGAACGGCAGGTCGGCACTCTGGACAATCCGCTTGCCGGTGAATTCGACATCGGCGTCCATGTCGCGCCAGCGCTCGGTGCGGAACTCTTCGACGGGCAGCACTTTGTCCGCAGGCTGCTTGCTGCTGCCGCCCCGGGCCTTTTGTTTATCGTTGGAGTCCGCGCCAATCAGCGGCGCCAGGTCGACCATCAGCAGTTGGTTGGACACCAGTTTGCCGGTGAGTTTGGGCCGTGGCTTGCTCGCCACAAAGCTCAGGTCACCATGAATGTCGCTGCTGCCGATCTTGCCGTTGAAGTTGTCGTACGCGAACGTCGCGCCATTGGCCTCACGCAGCTTGGCGGTGAGATGGCCGTCGGTGGAGTACGGCGGCGAATCGGGCAAGGTCACGCCGGTAAGCGGGTACAAGTTGCTCAGGCTGCTGCCTGCCAGCTTCAGGCGCAGGTCCAGTGCCCCCAGGTCCAGCGGGTCGGTCAGGGTGCCGGCCAGGGCAACTTTGGTGTCGGCAATGCTCACTTGCGCTTGAAGCGGGAACGGCTGGTTGGTGTCACGCAACGCCAACAGGCCACCGATTTTGCCGGTGCCGTGGAGTTTCTGGCCGTGGTACTCGCCGTTGACCTTCAGGGCAAAGGCGTAGTCTTGCGGCACAGCGCCCTTGTCTTGGCTCTTTTTCGCTTCTTTTTCGCCGACGATCTCGCTAAAAGGGATCGGTTTGCCCAGCGAGTCGATCAGCACGTCGAGACGGGTTTTCAGGGTTTGGTCGTTCAGCGACACCTGGCCTTTATCAAAGCCGATTGCGCCAATGTCCACTTTCCAGTTGGAGGGCTCGGCGTCAGGGTCGGCGGCGTCGAACGTGAAGGTCCAGTTTGCCCGCCCATCGGCCAGGCGTTCGAGTTTGGCTTTGGGCTCCTTCAGGTCAATACGCGGGATGGCCACGGTCTGGCTCAACAGTGCCAGCGGTGAAAGGCGCAGTTCAACCTGCTTGAGGCTGGCCATTTCGGGGGTTTTTGACCAGTCGGGGTTGCCCAGGGTCAGATCTTCGGCAATCACATGCGGCCACGGCACCCAGGCACGCCAGCCGCCCTGGCCGTCTTCGCGCAGCCAGCGCACGGCCAGGTTGCCGTTAATGGCAAACGGGCGATGCAACACCTCGGACACTTTGGCGTTAATGGTCGGCTTGAGGCGGTTCCAGTCGAAGGTAGAAATGATCACCACCAATACGACCACCAGCAGGACAACAATACCGCCTATCCAGGCAAGGGTTTTACGGGTGCGCGTCATGGTGCGGCTCCTTTATGACGACTCAACGTCCTGGTGACTATGAAGGTACGACTGGCAAAGACGGCCCAAGGTTTAATCCAAGGGGTATTTTCGCGGAAAAAAACCCCGGCATTGCCTGCACAGGCAGTGTGAGCGTGCATCTGTGTGCCCTCAACTGCGCAGGCTAGAGGCCTTTGCGCGGGAATATCAATTGTGTCGATTATCACCATTGGCCGTATGAACTTTGATATCGAGCCTGCAAGCGTAGCATTGCCTCCATCAACCCTGAGTTGCACTGCTACGGAGCACACACCATGAAACGCCCTGTCTTGTTTAGCCTTTCTCTTTCACTGCTGGCCTTTAACGCGTTCGCCATGCCCGCTGACGAAGAGCCAACCCCAATGGCCCAACCGGCCTCCAGCAGCGTCAGCCAGCCGCTCAATCAGCTCGCTGAAGACGGCGCACAACGCACCCTGGACCAACACAAACGCGTGGCCGAAGATGGCTACGATCGCACCAAAGGCAGCACCTTTGTCGCTGAAGGCGGCGCGGACCGTCTGGCCGAGCGCAATCAGCGTGCAAGCTGAGCATGACCGTGTGGGAGCGGGCTTGCTCGCGATAGCGTCAACGTCGATGCCCCGATAAACCGCAACGCCGCCATCGCGAGCAAGCCCGCTCCCACTGGGTTTGTGCATGTCATCACTACTGCCTTCAAAGCCGATTTGCTAGAGTGCCCGGCTGTACTTGTCTGGAACATCCGCCCCAATGCTGCCTCGCGCCGAACAGAAGCAACAAACCCGCCTCGCGCTGATGGATGCTGCCCGCCACTTGATGGAATCGGGTCGCGGCTTTGGTAGCTTGAGCCTGCGCGAAGTCGCTAAAACCGCGGGCATCGTGCCTACCGGCTTTTATCGCCACTTCAGCGACATGGACCAGTTGGGCCTGGCGCTGGTCAGTGAAGTGGGCCAGACCTTTCGCGAAACCATTCGCCTGGTGCGTCATAACGAGCTGTTTATGGGCGGCGTGATCAACGCTTCGGTGCGCATCTTTCTGGATGTCGTAGAGGCCAACCGCTCACAGTTTTTGTTTCTGGCCCGCGAGCAGTACGGCGGCTCACAGCCGGTTCGCCAGGCCATTGGCGCGCTGCGTGAAGACATCACGTCGGACCTGGCGACCGACCTCGGTTCCAAGCCCAAGCTGCAGCACTTGAACCACGCGGCGCTGACGGTGATTGCCGATCTGGTGGTGAAAAGCGTGTTCGCCGCCTTGCCAGATATCATCGACCCTCCGGCCGAGGCGCTGCCCGACTACTTGCAGCCGCAAGCCAAAATCAGCCAGCAACTGCGCTTTATCTTTATCGGGCTCAAGCATTGGCAAGGGCTGGGCAGCACAGAATAACCGAGCGCACTCAATTGGTGCGCACCGCCTGCTTGTCCGCACTTTTTTAGAACATCTTCATCTTTCTGCACTGTGTTTGGGCCTACAGTTTGCCGCCTGCCCCAGGTTGGCAAGCACCTTGCTGTGCCTGTTCTATTGTTAATTGCAGGAAGCCTTCCAATGTTGGTGATTCATCGCAAAGTCGAAACCCACCCCGTGTGGAGCGCCGAGCTTCATTTGAATTTTGAAGCCCGCAGCAAAAGTCGCCTGCGCTGCTTTAGCCATGAAGGCGAAGACGTTGGCCTGTTCCTTGAGCGCGGCCAGCCGCCGCTGCGTGACGGTGACTTTCTGCAAGCGCAGGACGGGCGCATCGTGCGCGTGTGCGCCAGCCCCGAAAAACTGCTGCACGTCACCTGCCCCAACGCCTTTGAACTGACCCGCGCCGCCTATCACCTGGGCAACCGCCACGTGGCGTTGCAAGTCGGTGATGGCTGGCTGCGCCTGCTCGACGATTACGTCCTCAAGGCCATGCTCGATCAACTGGGCGCGACCACCGAATCCATTGAAGCGCCGTTCCAGCCAGAACATGGCGCCTACGGCGGCGGGCATCACCATTCACGGGCGGGCGAAGAAGACTTCAACTACGCGCCGCGCCTGCATCAGTTTGGTGTGCGTTTGTGAATCCGGCATGGGCGCTGTTGCGCCTGGCCAGCCCGCAGTTGCCGATTGGCGGCTACAGCTATTCCCAAGGGCTGGAAATGGCCGTGGACGAGGGCCGCGTCAACGACCCGATCACGGCGGCACGGTGGATCCGCGACCAGTTGCTGCTCAACCTTGCGCGCTTTGAAGCGCCGCTGTTGCTGGCCCACTGTCAGGCCGCTGCCGACCAGGACTGGAACGCCTTGCAGCGTTTTTGCGACGAACACCGCGCCAGCCGTGAAACCCGCGAGCTGCACCAGGAAAGCCGGCAAATGGGCTACTCGTTGCAGCAATTGCTCAACGGCCTGCCCGAGCTGGACGACCCTGCCCGGCTGTTTCTCGCACAACAACACGAGCCGCATCTGGCCCTCGGCTGGGCATTGGCCGCGCGCGCCTGGGGTATCAGCCCACAAGACGCCCTCGCCGCCTGGCTGTGGAGCTGGCTGGAAAACCAATTGGCGGTGCTGATGAAAACCTTGCCGCTGGGCCAACAAGCGGCTCAGCGCATGACCAGCGAGCTGTCGCCGACATTGCAGCAAGCACAACAGCACGCCAGCTCTCTCGATTTATCCCACTTGGGCAGCGCCGCTTTCGGCCTGTCTTTGGCAAGCATGGCCCACGAGCGCCAGTACAGCCGCCTGTTTCGTTCCTAGGAGAATGTAATGAACACACACCCTTTGCGTGTCGGCATCGGTGGCCCGGTGGGCTCCGGCAAAACGGCGCTAACCCTGGCCCTGTGCCTGGCGCTGCGCGACAAATACAACCTGGCAGTGGTCACCAACGACATTTACACCCGCGAAGACGCCGATTTTCTGGTGCGCAACGAGGCGTTGGCGCCTGAGCGCATCATTGGTGTCGAAACCGGCGGTTGCCCGCACACGGCCATCCGCGAAGACGCCTCGATCAACCTCGAAGCGGTGGACCAGTTGAACCGGCGTTTTCCGGGGCTGGATCTGATTCTGGTGGAATCGGGTGGGGATAACTTGTCGGCCACCTTCAGCCCGGAGCTGTCGGACCTGACCATCTACGTGATCGACGTGTCGGCCGGGGACAAGTTACCGCGCAAGGGCGGGCCGGGGATCTGCAAGTCTGACTTGCTGGTGATCAACAAAATCGACCTCGCGCCGTTGGTGGGTGCGTCGCTGGAACTGATGAACAGCGACACCACGCGCATGCGCAACGGCAAGCCGTTTGTGTTCAGCAACCAGAAGACCGGGCACGGCCTGGACACCATCGTGGCGTTTATCGAGAAACAGGGCCTGCTGGTGTCTTAAACCCTGTGTAGGAGCGAGCTTGCCTCGCGATCTTTTGATCGTAGAAAAGATCGCGAGGCAAGCTCGCTCCTACAGAGTTCAGGCTCACGGTGTATCATGTCGCGCAAACGCCCCAGCCGTGACGACGTCCGCCGATGCCTGATGTAGCCAACTCCGCCTTTTCGCCAGAACTGACCGCAACCTTTGCGGCCGTGCAAGCACATTTCCGTCAGGTCATCGTGCCGCTGTGGCAAGGCCCCGGCTGGAACGCCGAACTGGCACTGCCTTACGAGGCCCTCAGCCCCGCCCATCAACCGCTGCCGCCCCAGCGCTATCGCGCCATGGCCTGTGCACGCCAGTTGTATGTGTTTGCCAGCCTGATCGACGACCCGGCGTTCCCGGCCGCCGCCGAGCGCGCGGCGGCGCTGTTCCGTTCGTTGCAGAGCCACTTTCACGATGCCGAACACGGCGGCTGGTTCTACAGCATCGACCCCCACGGCGCACCACTGGATCAACGCAAAGACCTGTATACCCACGCCTTCATCATCTTCGCCTGCGCCCATTACTGGGCCAAAGTGCGCGAGCCGCTGGTGGAGTCGGTGCTCAATGCCGCCTTGCGAGTGGTACTGGAGCAATTCAGCACGGGCAACGGTTTGTACGAAGCCAGCCTTGATCAGGACTGGTCGTCACTGGGCAGCGGGCCGTTGCAGAACCCGTTGATGCACCTGGCCGAAGCCTTTTTGGCGACGCTGTCGGTGCGTGAAGACCCTACGGTACAGAGCGCCCTGCTGGCACTGACCGACGCCATGCAACAGCACTTTATCGAGCCTGTGCATAACGTGATGCTGGAGAAGCCACGCGGTGCTGTGGATAACTGGTTTGAGCCAGGGCATCAGTTTGAATGGCTGTTCTTGCTGGCCTCGTCGCCGCTGCTGCGCGGCACCGCCCTGCATGGCTCGCTGGACCGTGCGTTTGGCTTTGCCGAGCAGGTCGGCGTAGACCCGCAGACCGGCGCGGTGTGCGGCATGCTGGCACCGGACGGAACCCTGCGTGATGGCACCCAGCGTATCTGGGCTCAGGCCGAGTACTTGCGCGCCCTGACCTTGCGCCCAGAGGGCGCCGAGCGTGTGCAGCGCCAATTGCTGGCATTGCAGCAGCGCTTTTTATACACAGGCGGCTGGTACGAGTGCCGCGACGGCCAAGGCAACGTCAGCCGCGAAGACATGCCGTCGACCACGCCGTATCACCTGGCCACCTGCTACAGCGGGTTGGCGCAGTATTTCGAACGCTAAAAACCTCTGTAGGAGCGAGCTTGTCTCGCGATCTTTTGATTGCTTAAAAGATCGCGAGAGAAGCTCGCGCCTATAGAAGATTCAGGTTACGCAATCCACTTGCGATCCCCGGTAAAGCTGATGGTCAGCCAGCGTGCACTGTCAGCCGTGCCCAGCATCCCCGAGATTTCTTCACGCAGCGCATCCAGGGTCTGCACACCGGCCAGTGGATAACCCGCCGGCAACACAATGTGGATCTCGATAAAACGCGCCCGCCCGTGCTTTTGCACATAGGTTTTGTAGCCTTCAAAACCATGCCGCGCCGAGACGGCTTCAAGCACATCACGTACTTTGTCATCCAGCGCGTCCGGGGCGATGCCCAGTACGTCGCGCAAGGCAGGCCGGAGGATTTTGAACGCCGGTGCAAGCATGCTGAGCGCCAGCAAGATCAAGATCGCCGGGTCTACGTACGCCGCCCACTGTGCATAACCTTGCTGCTTGAGCACCAAAGCGGTGACGAAACTTATCAACAGCCCCGCCGACAACATGGCGTCGACCAGCCAACTGATGTTGTCGAACTGGATCAAGGTTGATTTGAGGGTGCGGTTTTTGTGGCGGATCCAGAAGTAGTAGCCGAATTCGACGACAGTAAATACCGCCGCGTAGACGATCACCAGCCCCAGCTCGATATCGCGCCCGCCATTGATGATGCCGAACACGCCGTTGAGAAAGGCGTAGATCGCGATCAACAGCAAAAAGCTGCCTTCGATCAGCAACACCATGGGTTCAAGGTGCCAGAAGCCGAACTGGAAACGCTGGTTACTTTCTTTGGCGATCAGCTGTGCGGTTATCAGCATCAGCACTTTGATGAAGGTCGCAATCAGCGAGAAAAAGCCATCGAACAAGATGGATTGCGACCCCGAAACGAAGCCGGTCACGATGCCAGCAATGGCCACCGCGAACATTAGTACGGTTGATTGTTTGAGCAGTTGCTGCTCACCACGGTTACTCACACAAACTCCTTTCAGCCCGTTGAATGCGACCTCTTTGGGAGGTCGCGGGTAGGCTGGCAGGCGCCAGTTTACTCCTTGGCGCGGCGCTCGATGGCAAAACCGCTCCACGACTGGGTGACCGGCATCAGTTCCAGACGGTTGATATTGATGTGCGCCGGGGTGTTGAGAACCCAGAAAATCGTCTCGGCAATGTCTTGCGGCTGGATCGGTTCGGCCCCTTGGTAGGTGGCGTCGTAACGCGCCTGGTCACCGGCAAAACGCACCAGCGAGAACTCGCTTTCACACAGACCTGGCTCAACGTTGCTGACGCGAACGCCGGTGCCCTGCAAATCGCAGCGCAGGTTCAGCGAGAACTGTTTCACGAACGCTTTGGTGCCGCCGTAAACGTGGCTGCCCGGGTACGGGTAGCTGCCCGCCACGGAACCCAGGTTGACGATACCGGCACCCCGGCCGTAGGCGATCAGGCGCGGCAGCAGCAGGCGGGTGGTGTAGATCAGGCCCTTGATGTTGGTGTCGACCATGGTTTCCCAATCGTCGAGGTCGCACTTGGGCGCCGGGTCTGTGCCCAGGGCCAGACCGGCGTTGTTGATAAGTCCGCGCAGCTTGCTGAACGAAGGCGGCAGGTTGGCAATGGCGTGCTCCATGGCGGCACGATCACGCACGTCCACCACCAGGCCATGCACTTCGGTGTGCTGGGACAGTTCTTCGCACAACGCGTTTAGACGCTCTTCGCGGCGGCCAGTCAGGACCAGCTTCCAGCCGGCCTGGGCAAATTTGCGCGCACACGCCTCACCAAATCCGGAGGTAGCGCCGGTAATAAACAACGTGGAAGTCATCGTGTTCTCCTTGGCTGGCGGGCTTGGGCCGCCGTTGAAATAAGATCCACAGCAGAATGCCCGGCTCAAGAGTCAGCAGCAAGACCGAGAATTTGTACAAAAAACAACCAAACCTTTGCAGGCCACGGTCTGTATGGGCTGGAGCTGTTTACACTCATCTTATCCACAGGCCCGCCCACAGTCTTTGGGGGCAACTCGAATGGCGCAAAAGCCTTTGTGCACAAGGCCTGTAGCGCAGCTTGAAGTGTTTTTAACTTGACCTGCACACACCCGGCATGCAAACGCCCCAAAAGAGTGCAGAACCGTTACAGCACAACGATAGCCACAAGCCAGTCATTACGCCGTCTGCCGCGTTCTTTCCAGAGTTTAATCACAGACTTATCCACAGGTTGGTGACAGCATTTTAAAACACCGCATATGCCAATAAACCTGTTGACAAATCACGCAGCACATCCAGCAAAAACCGCTGATCAAAAAACAACCACAGCGCTGAAAGCCTTGTATAACGTGGGCTTCAGCCAACTACTCCCACGTTACCCACAGCCGCCTCCACAGCAAACGGGGACAAGTCAAAATGATGACAAAACAGGGATTTATCGCGTCTATATGTCGCGCTTTAGTAGGGTTGCAATATTGTTTTCCACAATTTGCAGCAACCCTGTAGGAGCGAGCTTGTCTCGCGATCTTTTAAAAGATCAAAAGATCGCGAGACAAGCTCGCTCCTACAGTGAGGTAGGGTTGCTTAATGCCCGCCCAAGTAGGCGTTGCGCACTTCTTCGTTGCTCAGCAGGTCTTTGCCGGTGCCGGTCAGGCGAATTTCGCCGTTGACCATCACGTAGGCGCGGTCGGATAAACGCAGGGCGTGGTTGGCGTTTTGCTCCACCAGAAAGATGGTCATGCCGGTCTTGGCCAGTTCACGCAGGGTGGCAAAGATCTGTTTCACCACAATCGGCGCCAGCCCCAGGCTCGGTTCATCCAGCAACAGCAACTTGGGCCGGCTCATCAACGCCCGGGCGATGGCGAGCATTTGCTGCTCGCCGCCCGACATGGTCATGGCCCGCTGGGTGCGCCGCTCCTTGAGCCGCGGGAACAGCTCGAACATTCGCTGCATGTCTTCGCTGGCGTGCTTGTCACCAATGGGGATGGTGCCCATCAGCAGGTTTTCTTCCACGGTCATGTCCGGAAACACGCGACGCCCTTCCGGCGATTGAGCAATGCCGTTGGAGGCGATGTAGTGCGAGGACTTCTGGGTGATGTCCACGCCCCGGTACAGAATCTGCCCGCCGCTGGCGCGGGGTTGACCAAAGATCGACATCAGCAGCGTCGACTTGCCCGCGCCGTTGGAGCCGATCAGGCTTACGGTTTCGCCCTCTTCAATGTGCAGCGAGACTTTTTTCAGGGCCTGAATCGGCCCGTAATGCACATCCAGTTCCTTGAGTTCGAGGATCGTGCTCGTCATATCAGCTCCTCTTCGTCAGCACCCAGATAGGCTGCAATCACTTTGGGGTCGTTGCGGATCGCTTCCGGCCCGCCCTCGGCGATCACGTTGCCGTGATCGAGCACCACGATGTGATCGGAAATGCTCATGACCATGCCCATGTCGTGCTCAATCAGGACCACCGTCAGGTCGTGTTCATCGCGCAGCAGGCGAATCATCGCGCTCAAGGCTTCGGTTTCCTGGGGATTGAGCCCGGCAGCAGGCTCGTCGAGGCAAATGATTTGCGGCCGCGTGCACATGGCCCGGGCGATTTCCAGGCGCCGCTGCTGGCCGTACGACAGTTCACCGGCCAGCCGGTTGGCGCAGTCGACCAGATCAACCACTTCCAGCCAGTAAAACGCATGGTCGAGGGCATCGCTTTCAGATTTACGATAACCCTTGGTGTTGAGGATGCCCGCCAGCAGGTTGCGGTTGACCCACATGTGCTGCGCCACCAGCAGGTTTTCCAGCACGGACATTTCCTTGAACAGGCGAATGTTCTGGAAGGTACGGGCCAGCCCTGCGCGGTTAACCAAATGGGTGCCGCCGAACATTTTGTAGAACAGGCGGCTGGCAAAGGTCTTGGGTGAAACAAAGTCGCTGAGCTTGAACGGCTCGCCCAACAGCTTGATCACGTTGGTGTGGGCGCCACGGGCGGTGATTTCGATCTTGCCGCCGGTGGCTTTGTAAAACCCGGTCAGGCAGTTGAATACCGTGGTTTTGCCCGCGCCGTTCGGGCCGATCAAGGCAAAGATCGAGTTACGTTTGACCTTGAGGCTGACGTCACTCAAGGCTTTGATACCACCAAAGTGCATCATCAGTTTGTCGACCGAGAGCACCACGTCTTTGTCCATCAAAGGCTTGCTCATGGCGCCACTCCTTTACGCGGTGTTACCCCGACACGGCTGATACGGATCAGGCCACGCGGGCGCCAGATCATCATCAGCACCATCAACACGCCGAACAGCAACACGCGGTATTCGGCAAAGCTGCGTAGCAGTTCCGGGGCCACGGTCAGGACGAACGCGGCAATCACCACGCCCACCGTCGAGCCCATACCGCCGAGCACCACAATCGCGAGGATCAGCGCCGACTCGAAAAAGGTGAATGAGGACGGGTTGACGAAGCCTTGGTAACTGGCGAAAAACACCCCGGCCAAGCCTGCGGTCGATGCCCCCAGGGTGAACGCAGAGAGCTTGACCAGCACGTGGTTCAGGCCCATGGCGCGGCAGGCGATTTCGTCTTCGCGCAGTGCTTCCCACGCCCGGCCAATCGGCATGCGGGTCAGGCGGTGCTTGATGTAGAGCACCAGCAGCACCACCAAAAACAGCACGATGTAGATAAACAGGAATTTGACGTTGGGGTTGTAGTCCAGCCCGAAGAACTGGTGAAACGGTATCCCGCCCTCTTTGGCCACCCGACCAAATTCCAGGCCCATAAAGGTCGGCGATGGCACCGGCATGCCGTTGGGCCCGCCGGTAAACGACAGCCAGTTGTTGAGCACCAGGCGAATGATTTCACCAAAGCCCAGGGTCACGATGGCCAGGTAGTCGCCGTGCATGCGCAGCACCGGAAACCCGAGAATGCACCCCGCCAGCGCCGCCGCAATCGCCGCCAGCGGCAGCACCGACCAAAAACCCAGCCCCAGGTACTGATAACCCAGCGCCAGGCCGTAGGCACCAATGGCGTAGAACGCCACGTAACCGAGGTCGAGCAACCCCGCCAGGCCCACCACGATGTTCAGCCCAAGGCCGAGCAACACGTAGATCAGCCCCAGAATTACCACAGTCAAAATGTATTTATTGGCGAAGAACGGGAACACGATGGCAATCACGATGAGCAGCGGGATGATCCAGCGCAGCCGCGATTTGTAGTCTGGCGGCAACACGTGAACGCCTGAACCAGTGGATTCAAACCCGTGAAGAATCTTCAGGCCACGGGAGGTTTGCAGGAACAGGCTCAGGGCAAAGCGCCCGACCATCACAATTGCCACCAGCCAGCCAACGCGCGCCGGTTGCAGGTTAAAGCTGTAGCCGTCGAGCACGACCCCCACGATCGGCCCAAACACAATCAGTGAGATCAACCCCGCGAGGATCGAATCGACGACGCTCTTTTTGATATCAATCGGTTTATTAATGGCTGCAGACATACTTACACCTTCGCCACGAGAGGACGACCCAGCAGGCCTTGGGGACGGAAAATCAGAATCACCACCAGCAGTGAGAAGCTGAACACGTCCTTGTAGTCCGAGTTAATCAACCCGGCAAAAAGTGACTCGGATACCCCCAGGATGATCCCCCCGAGCATGGCGCCGGGCAGTGATCCGATCCCGCCGAGTACCGCAGCGGTAAACGCTTTGATGCCAATGATGAAGCCGGCATAAAAGTCGAACGTGCCGTAGTTCATGGTGATCAGTACACCGGCCAGCGCGGCCATGGCGGCGCCGATGACGAACACGTAGGAAATGACCCGGTCGGTGTTGATCCCCAGAATCGAGGCCATTTTGCGGTCTTGTTGCGTGGCCCGGCACATGCGGCCCAGCTTGGTGTACTTGATGATGTAGGTCAGCAAACCCATGCCGACAAACGCGGCGATCAGGATGAAGACTTTGGTGTAGGTGAGTTGCACAAAGCCGGTGCCGATATCGACGCGCCAGGCGCCGCTCAGCAGTGTCGGTACGCCCTGTTGGCGCGAGCCTTGGGCGATTTGCACATAGTTTTGCAGGATCAGCGAAATGCCGATGGCGCTGATCAGCGGCGCCAGCCGGGTCGAGTTGCGCAGCGGTTTGTAGGCCACGCGTTCGATCACCCAGCCATACACGCCGGTGACCACCACGGTGAAGATCAGGGTGCCCAACATCAGTAATGGGAAGGATTCGATACCGAAGTACGCCAGCAGAGCCAGACTGATTGCCGCGAGGTAAGCGGAAATCATGTACACCTCGCCGTGGGCGAAGTTGATCATGCCGATGATGCCGTAGACCATTGTGTAGCCGATGGCGATCAGGCCGTAGACAGACCCGAGGGTCAGGCCGTTCAGCAGTTGCTGCAGGAAAATACCGTCCATAACGCAATCTCACGCAGTTGAGCGATTGCGCACGCGCTGCCGCGCCGTCAAACAACACCCCGGCAGGCTCGCTGTACGCCGCTCCTGGAAAAGAAGACAGGTGATGCCATTGCCTGCTGTTTCGAGCCTGTAGGGGCTGGCATTGGCTGCGATCATTCAAAAGATCGCAGCCAGCGCCAGTGTCTACGGAGTCAAAGGGTCAGCTGGCGTGATTCATCTCACTTCTGCTGTTCCAGCTGGTGGTACTTGCCGTCTTTGTCCCACTGGTAAACCACGTAGTCAGAGACTTTGAGGTCGCCTTTGGCATCCCACTCTTTCTTGCCCATGACGGTGGCAACAGGGTTGGCCTTAAGCCACTTGGCGGCGTCTTCACCTTTGTTGGACTTGGCGCCATTGAAGGCATCCGCCAGGGCCTGGAGGGAAGCGTAGGCGTACAGGGTGTAGCCTTCTGGCTCTTTGCCGGCTTTACGGAACTCTTCGACCACGGCCTTGCTGTCCGGCAGCAGGCGCGGGTCAGCGCCGAAGGTCATGTACACGCCGTCAACGTACTGTTTGCCGCCTGCGGTGGACACCAGTTCGTCGGTGACCACGCCATCGTCAGACATGAACTTCACGTCCTTGAGGCCCGCCTCACGCAGTTGACGCACCAGCGGGCCAGCTTCCGGGTGCAGACCGCCGAAATACACGACGTCGGCGCCGGACGCGCGGATTTTGGTGACCAGGGCGCTGAAGTCTTTCTCGCCACGGGTCAGGCCTTCTTCGAGCACCGGCTTGACGCCGCGCTTGGTCAACTGCGCGCTGGTGGCGTCAGCCAGGCCTTTGCCGTAGGTGTCCTTGTCGTTGATGACCGCGACTTTCTTGCCCTTGAGCACATCGACAATGTAGTCCCCGGCCACAATGCCTTGCTGGTCATCACGCCCGCACATGCGGAACACCGCGTCCAGGCCACGCTCAGTCACCTGCGGGTTGGTAGAACCCGGCGTGATCATGATCACGCCCGCGTCGGCGTACACCTCAGACGCCGGAATGGTGTTGGAGGAGCAGAAATGGCCGATCACCCCGGCGACCTTGTCCTGATCGACCAAGCGGTTGGCCACCGCCACGGCCTGTTTAGGCTCGCAAGCATCGTCACCGGCCACCAGGACGATTTTCTCGCCGTTGATCCCGCCCTTGGCGTTTATAACCTCAGCCGCCGCCTTCGCCCCGGTCATGTATTGCTCGCCAAATGCCGCGTTGGCGCCGGTCATCGGCCCCGCTACACCGATTTTCACATCGGCCTGAACAAACGAAGAAACGCCCAACGCGGCCGCTACCGCGAGAGCCAGAAAACCTTTCTTGTAGAACGTCTGCGACATGAGGTGGTGCTCCTGAGTTTTTTTAGTTGGCACTGCGACTTCACATAAAGCGCTGAGCAAGGCGCGTGCCATTGGTTTTTTATTCTGGGAAAAGCCGTTGTTTTATTGTTATGTCGACTGTTTCGGGCCCTTTTTCATTGGGCGTGCAACCGTCTAAACCGAGGAAGGTAAAACCGTTTATGTGTTTAAAGCGCCACCAGGATCAACACACGTTGCAACCGGGTTGCGCCAGCCTTGGCATTCTCCTTGTAACCCATCGCGTCACCGATCTGCACACTCGCGGTGCATCACTGCTACATGGCGCACCACCTGAGGCTAGTCGCTGTTCGCGCAAACGTCGTGCTGGCGATTAAATATCACGCTTAGATAACAATTCTCAGGCATTGGCCAGCGTGATAAAGCGAAAATCCCGCCTCATACAAACAGCTGCGCAAGCCCGCATGTGGCACTGATTGCATGGCCGAAAAAGGAATCGGCAGCGCGTTGGCATCGCCGTGACACAGGTAGTCTGCGAACGCTTTACCCACCACGGTGCCGGTGGTCACGCCGCGACCGTTATAGCCTGTGACCGCCACTAAACCGGGTGCGGGCTCGAATAAACGCATCAAGTGATCAGGGGTGAAGGCGATGCAGCCGGTCCAGGTGCACTCCCACTCCACGCCTTTCAACGACGGGAAGTAGTGCTGTTGCACGCGGTCAGCCCAGGCCTTCAAAAACCAGGCGGGCTTTTGATTGCCGTTGCCCAGGCTGCCGAGCAATAAACGGCCTTCGGCGTCTCGGCGAAT
This sequence comes from Pseudomonas helleri, assembly GCF_045830615.1. Lineage (NCBI taxonomy): Bacteria > Pseudomonadati > Pseudomonadota > Gammaproteobacteria > Pseudomonadales > Pseudomonadaceae > Pseudomonas > Pseudomonas helleri. Next base: position 4,989,515 of record NZ_CP174501.1, read on the forward strand.
GCTACTGAGCACCTGGCGCGTGTCCCACGAGCCTTGGCCGCCGGGCAAGATGCTTTTGGCACTGTCATCGGTCAGGGGTTTAGAAGCCACCTGGTAGTAATAACCGGGAAAAAAGTTACGCCGCAGATCAGTCCATTCGCCTTCGGTGTAGGCGTTGGAGGCCAGCACCACCTGTTCAGCGCTGACCGCCCCGCGTGCCGTTTGCACCGACCAGCGCGCACCCTGGCGCTCCAGCCCGGTAACGGGCGAATGATCAAACAGGCGCCCGCCCAGATCACTGGCGGCTTTCGCCAGCCCCGAGGTGTACGCCATGGGGTTGAGCGTACCGGCGCGTCGGTCGAGCAAGGCGGCGGCAATTTTTTGGGTGCCGGTGGCGGCTGCACAGGCAGAGCCGGTGAGCAGCTCGACCGGCGCGCCACGGCGTTTCCATTGTTGCTCGCGGCTGCGCAAGTCGGCTTCGCCGCGGGCGTTGTGGGCCATGTGCAACGTGCCTTCGCGGCGTAACTGGCAGTCGATGCGGTATTTGTCGACAAGGCTGAACACCAGCGACGGTGCGGCGCCGAGCATGCGATTGAGCTGGCTGCCGACGGCCTCACCGAAACCGGCCTCGATGTCGTCCGGCGGGATCCACATCCCCGCGTTGACCAGCCCGACGTTGCGCCCGGACCCGCCGTGCCCGGTGCGGTGGGCCTCGAGCACGCACACGCTTTTACCTTGTTCGAGCAAATGGATGGCGGCGGACAAACCGGTGATCCCGGCGCCAATGACGCACACATCGACATTCAATTCGCCCTTAAACGCGGGCGCTTGCGGACGTTGAGGCGTCAGGGTTTCCCATAAGCATTGTTCTTGTAGTGGCATGGGGGGCTCCAGCAATGAAACCTAACCAGGACCAAAACCCTCACCCTAGCCCTCTCCCGGAGGGAGAGGGGACTGACCGCACGCGGTTTGATAAACACCGACAATTAGCCCCCTCTCCCTCCGGGAGAGGGTTGGGGTGAGGGCAAGCTTCAATCGAACGTAATACCCTGCGCCAACGGCAGTTCCAGCGAGTAGTTCACGGTGTTGGTCTGGCGGCGCATGTAGCCGCGCCAGGCGTCGGAGCCGGATTCTCGGCCGCCGCCGGTTTCTTTTTCGCCACCAAAGGCTCCGCCGATCTCTGCACCGCTCGGGCCAATGTTGACGTTGGCGATGCCGCAGTCGCTGCCGGTGGCCGACATAAATTGCTCGGCCTCGCGCACGTCGGTGGTGAACACGCACGATGACAAGCCTTGCGGCACGGCGTTGTTCAGGCGCAGGGCCTCGGCAAAGTCGCTGTAGCCGATCACGTACAGGATCGGTGCAAAGGTTTCGCTGCACACCACTTCGCTTTGTTCCGGCATCTCAACAATGGCCGGGGCCACGTAGTACGCATCCGGGTATTGGCTGGCCAGTTGGCGCTCGCCGCCAAACACCCGCCCGCCTTCGCTCAGGGCTTGTTCCAGGGCGTTTTGCATGTTTTCAAAGCTGTGTTGGTCGATCAGCGGGCCGACCAGGTTGCCCTCCAGCGGGTGGCCGATACGCACTTTGGAATACGCCGCTTTGAGCCGGGTGACGATGTCTGCTTTGACCGATTCGTGTGCGATCAACCGGCGCAGGCTGGTGCAACGCTGCCCGGCGGTGCCGACGGCGCTAAACAGGATGGCGCGCACGGCCATGTCCAGATCGGCGCTGGGGCCGAGGATCATCGCGTTGTTGCCGCCCAGCTCGAGAATGCTGCGGGCAAAACGCGCGGCGATTTTAGGCGCCACTTCGCGGCCCATGCGGGTGCTGCCGGTGGCGCTGATCAGCGCGACACGCGGGTCATCGACCAAGGCCTCACCGGCGTCGCGACCACCGATGACCACTTGGCTCAGGTACTGGGGCGCATCGCTGAAGTTGCTGAGCACGCGATCGAATAGCGCCTGGCAGGCCAGCGCAGTCAGCGGGGTTTTCTCGGACGGCTTCCAGATCACCGCGTTGCCGCACACCAGCGCCAGCGTGGTGTTCCACGCCCACACGGCTACCGGGAAGTTAAAGGCACTGATCACCCCGACCACGCCCAGCGGGTGCCAGGTTTCGCGCATGTGGTGGCCCGGACGTTCCGAGGCGATGGTCAGGCCGTAGAGCTGACGCGACAGGCCGACGGCGAAGTCGCAGATGTCGATCATCTCCTGCACTTCGCCCAGGCCTTCCTGGGTGATCTTGCCCGCTTCCCACGACACCAGTTCGCCCAGGTCCGTCTTGTATTCACGCAACAAGTCACCGAACTGGCGCACCAGCTCACCCCGGCGCGGCGCCGGGACCTTGCGCCAGGCCTCGAACGCATATTCAGCGCGGGTCACGTGCTGTTCAACCTCGGCCGCCCCTTCCCACTGCACGGTGCCAATCTGGCTGCCATCAATCGGCGTGTACACCGGCTGTTTGCCGCGTTGATACAGCGCCGGGTTCACGCCAAGACGATCCAGTAATGCAGCAACCATGGGGCACTCCTTAGATTCAATAATCAGGTTCTTAGGCCTTTAGTTGTAGCTGGCTCATCCGGCGGTAACAAACGACCTTTAAGCGAGATATCATTCCGAAAATTCATGCTGCACGGGTAAAGTCGGCGAACAACCAGCACTGGGGGGTCTTTATGCTGAACAAGCGTTATCTGCCATCGATCACGGCGTTGCAGTGTTTTGAGGCGGTGACCCGGCACCTGAGCTTTACCCGCGCCGCCGAAGAGCTGAACCTGACCCAAAGTGCGGTCAGCAAGCAGGTCGCACAGCTGGAAGAGCTGCTTCAGCACTTGTTGTTCCGGCGGGTGCGGCGCCGCCTGCAACTGACGCCCGCTGGCGACTTGTACCTGGTAGAAGTCCGAAAAATCCTGACCCAAGTCGAGATGTCGACCCACACCCTGCGCTCGTATGGTGGCGAAACCGAGGTGCTGCGCGTGTCGACGCCGTCGACCTTTGGCGCCCGCTGGCTGATGCCGCGTCTCAAGGGCTGGCGGCTGCGCCACCCGCATATTCATCTGGACGTGTGCAACGAACAGCCTGCCGATGACTTGCTGCAAGGGCGCAGTGATCTGGCGTTCTATTTTGGCCAGGGATCGCGGCCCGGTACCGAGTCCGTGAGGTTGTTCGGTGAAGAACTGGTAGCCGTGTGCGCGCCGTCGAGCTTGCCCGAGCGCCCCTTCGACGACCCTACGCAACTCACCGACCTGGTGCTGCTGCAAAACGCCTCACGCCCGCAGGCTTGGCACGAATGGTTTGAAAGCCAGGGTTATCACACCGATCACAGCTATCACGGGCCACGTTTCGACACGTTTTATATGTGCATTCGCGCGGCGCAGGTGGGCTGCGGCGTGGCCCTGCTGCCGAGGTTTCTGGTGGAAGAAGAACTGAGCGAAGGCAAGCTGGTCATTGCCTGGCAGCACCCGATGCCGAGCCGCGATGCGTATTACCTAGCCTACCCCGAACATTCGGCGGGCGTGCCGAAGGTCAAGGCGTTTGTGAACTGGATGATGGAACATCTGGATGACCTGTAGGAGCGAGCTTGCCTCGCGATCTTTTAAACGATCAAAAGATCGCGAGACAAGCTCGCTCCTACAGATGAGAGAAAAAACCGCTGGCAATACGGTCTGCGAATATGCGCCACTATCGCCATTCATTGAAAAAGCTGAACGCCGTGGCTATCAGGCACGGGCAGCATGGAGATTGCCGCTATGAGCGAGAGTGTGTTTGCCGACCGCATCGTGCAGAACTTGCTCGACACCGATTTCTACAAATTGACCATGATGCAGGCGGTGCTGCACAACTACCCCAACGTTGAAGTCGAATGGGAGTTCCGCTGCCGTAACAGCGAGGACCTGCGCCCGTACTTGAGCGAGATTCGCCACCAGATCGAACGCCTCGCCGAACTGAGCATGACCCCGGACCAGCTCGGCTTTCTGGAACGCATCACGTTTATGAAGCCCGACTTCATCCGTTTTCTGGGCCTGTTCCGCTTCAACCTGCGCTACGTGCACACCGGCATTGAAAACGGCGAGCTGTTTATCCGCCTGCGCGGCCCGTGGCTGCATGTGATTCTGTTTGAAGTGCCGCTGCTGGCGATTGTCAGTGAAGTGCGCAACCGCTCACGCTATGCCGGCACGCTGCTGCGAGAGGCTCGCGAGCAGTTGTATCGCAAGTTTGACTGGCTGCAAGCCAACGCCAATGCCGACGAACTGGCTGAGTTGCAAGTCGCCGATTTCGGCACGCGTCGCCGGTTTTCTTACCGGGTGCAGGAAGAAGTCGTCACGGTGCTCAAGCATGACTTCCCCGGGCGCTTTGTCGGCACCAGCAACGTCAACCTGTCCCGCGAGCTGGACATGAAGCCGCTGGGCACCATGGCCCACGAATGGATCATGGCGCACCAACAACTGGGCCCGCGCCTGATCGACAGCCAAAGCGCCGCGCTCGATTGCTGGGTGCGTGAGTACCGGGGCCTGCTGGGCATCGCACTGACCGACTGCATCACCACTGACGCCTTTTTGGCCGACTTTGATTTGTACTTCGCCAAACTGTTCGACGGTTTGCGCCACGACTCGGGTGACCCGGTGGTGTGGGCCGAAAAATGCATCGCGCATTACCATCAGTTGGGCATCGACCCGATGAGCAAGACCCTGGTGTTTTCCGACAGCCTGACGTTACCCCGCGCACTGGAGATTTTCCGGGCGTTGCGTGGCCGTATCAACGTCAGCTTCGGTATCGGGACTAACCTGACCTGCGACATTCCGGGTGTTGAGCCGATGAGCATCGTGCTTAAAATGACTGCCTGTAATGGCTCACCCGTCGCCAAGATTTCGGATGAGCCGGGCAAGACCCATTGCTCTGATCCAAACTTCGCCGCCTACTTGCGCCACGTTTTCAATGTTCCTGAACAATCCTCCAAGGAGTGAATCATGCAGGCCGTACAGCGTCAGATTGCTGAAGATCTCAATGTCCAACCGCCGTTTAAAGACACTGCCGCGCTTGAGTCCGAGATTGCACGGCGCATCACCTTTATTCAGTGCTGCCTGCACAACGCCAGGCTCAAGACCCTGGTGCTGGGCATCAGCGGCGGCGTCGACTCGTTGACCGCAGGCCTGCTGGCTCAGAAGGCCGTGCAGCAGTTGCGCGAGCAGACCGGCGACAAGGCATACCGCTTTATTGCCGTGCGCCTGCCCTACGGCGTGCAGCAAGACGAAGCCGACGCCACCGCGGCGGTCGACTTTATCAAGCCCGATGAGCGCCAGACCGTGAACATCGGCCCGGCGGTCAAAGCCCTGGCCGCTGAGGTCAGCGCGTTTGAAGGCAAGAAGCCAGAAACCGTGGACTTTGTGCTGGGCAACACCAAGGCGCGGATGCGCATGGTGGCGCAATACACCATCGCCGGTGCCACCGGCGGGCTGGTGATCGGCACCGACCACGCCGCCGAAGCCGTGATGGGCTTTTTCACCAAGTTTGGCGATGGCTCGTGCGACCTGGCCCCGCTCAGCGGGCTGGTGAAGAATCAGGTACGGGCCATTGCCCGGCATTTGGGTGCACCGGAGTTTTTGGTCGAGAAAGTCCCTACCGCTGACCTGGAAGACCTCGCGCCGGGCAAACCCGACGAGGTCTCCCATGGCGTGACCTATGCCGAGATTGACGCGTTCCTGCACGGCGAGCCGGTGCGCGAAGAGGCGTTCAACATCATCTGCAGCACCTATGAGAAGACCCACCACAAGCGCGAGATGCCGTTCGCGCCGTGAGGCCTGTCTGCGCAGGCGGCGATGCATTCATCGCCACCTGCGCGTCTCAGAAACAACTTGTAACTTGCACGTTATAAAGTAACAGCAATGCTGTAGCATGGGGGCGTTTCCGCACTTTAGAACCCCATAGGTCAGCCTTGATGAGCCAAGCCCCTTCCTCACCGCCAGCCAACGAACCGTTTGCCGATACCGAACTGGCATGCCTCGTAGGTGCCAAAGCCGCCCTCTTTCGCTGGGCTGCAACCATAGCCACCCGTGACGTCGAACAAATCCTCGCGCTGTATGCCCCCGACGCCATCCTGGTGCCAACTTTGTCCAATCAGGTGCGTGATTGCGACGACAGCCGCCGTAACTATTTCGAGAACTTTTTGGCCAATGAGGGGCTGGTGTGTGACATCCAGGTGTTCAAAAAGCGCGTCAGCCGCAAACTCGGCACCGTGGTCGTGGGCGGCCTCTACACCTTTGCCTACCGGGCAAACAACGAACAGCGCCTGGTACCGGCGCGGTTTCTGTTCACCTTCGAGCGCATCAATGACGTGTGGCTGATTACGGGCCATCACTCCTCTATCGAAGCGTGACCCGTTACGGGCTCAGGCTGACTCGTTTCTGACCTTGGCCGCGATCAGGCTGTCAGCGGGCGGGCGCTGACGGAAGTACTGGTCTACCCCGGCAAAGATCGCCTCGGCGATTTTGCGTTGGTGGCGGGTGTCATGCAGCCGCTGGCAATCGTTGGCGTTGGAAATGAACCCGGTCTCTACCAGAATCGACGGCACCGCCGCCGACTTGAGCACGGCAAACCCGGCCTGCTCAACCCTGGATTGATGCAGCCGCGCAACGCCGCCCAGTTGCGACAGCACCTGATGCCCCAGGTCCAGGCTGGTGGAGATGGTCGCGTTCATCGACATGTCCAGCAGCACGCCCGCCACCATCGGGTCGTCCTTGTGCAGCTTGACGTTTAAGCCGCCGCCTACCGAATCGGCGTCGTTTTCACGATCCGCCATCCAGCGCGCCATCGAAGACGTCGCCCCGTTTTGCGAGAGCGCAAAGACCGACGCGCCCGACGCCGTCAACCTCGGCGCCGCATCGGCATGCACAGAGATAAACAGATCGGCATCGAGCTTTTGCGCCACTTCGGCGCGTTTGCGCAGCGGAATGAAGATGTCATCGGTACGCACTAGCTTGGCCTTGTAGCCTTTTTGCGCGTCGATACGCTTGGCCAGCAGCTTGGCGATTTGCAGCGCAACGATCTTCTCTTTCTCACCCTTGGAACCCACCGCGCCGGGGTCTTTGCCACCGTGGCCAGCATCAATGACCACCAGCAGGTCCCGGTTGCGCTTGGCTACCGGGCGCTCGGGGGCGCTGGGCGTGACGACTGACGAGGCAACCGCTTTCGCCGGCTGGCCCGTCAGTTGTAGCTCCAGGCGGTGGCCATTGGCCGACAAGGGCCGAAGCGCAGCGCGCACACCGGCATCTGCCAGGTCCAGCACGATGCGCAGATCACCCGCCGGGGTTTTGCCGCTGCGGATGGCGGTGACGGGCGTGCCGTTCAGCACCAGCCCTTCCAAGGGTGCTGCCAACACCGCGCGTTTGAGATCAATCACCACGCGGGGCGGCGACTCAAGGGTAAAGCTGTGGGCGATAACCGGCCCGCTGAGGTCAAACAGCAGCGTGGTCGAACCTTGCACCCGACTGACACTCACACGCCGCACTGCTTGTGAGGCATACGCTATAAGTGGCGTCGGCAATGCCAACCCGGCCAAGAGAAATTTCACCACGCTACGTCTGTCCATACACCTTCCACGCACTCGAATACTCCGGTCGCGTCATCTTACTCGTTACGTTATAACGGCTAGATGAAGATTTTGACGGGCAGGTTTTATCATCAAAAGGCCGCGTTGACCTGTCTGCGTCACAGCCAGAAAAAACGGAATGAACCCCGCATTTTTTTTCGCTTGTCCGCACGGGGCTTAGCGGCTTTGATAGACCTCTATTTGGTCGTCAGAGCCCTGCCCCATGTCTTCTTTCGATGGTTTGTTCTCTTTGGTTGAATCGGCACTCGATCAGCCAACCGCTCACTGGTTGCGCGAGCATGTCGAGGTGCCCCCTGCCTTGCAGCGCTTTAACTGGAGCGAACAGTCGCTGCACCGCGTATGGCTCGCGCAAGCGCTGAACCTGTGTTTGTTCCACACCTTGGTCAACGCCGTGCCAGATGGCCGACGGTATGTCGAAGAACAAGCCCGGCAAGGGCGCAAGGTGGTGTTTGATCACGGCGCCATTCGCACGGTGGACTGGCCCATTAACGGTCAGTTGCCACGCGGCCGTCAGGCGTTTGCACGTTTGCTGGAGCCGCTGGGCTTTACCGATGTGCGCACCTACCCGCTGACCAAACTGAACATGACCGGCTGGGGCTATCGCCAAATGGACCTGCCTGAAGACATTGCCCAGTTTTTTGTCTCGGAGCTGCACCCCGGACGCTTCAGCGAGGCCTTTCAGCACGCCGTCAGCCGTGTGGTCGGCTCAAGCCTCGACCCGCTGCAGCCTGAACACCTGAGCCTGCTCAACCGCCTGAGCCTGACCCGCCATTGCAGCCTGAGCGAGGCCCGCACGCTGTTGCCCGCCTTGCACCGCGCCTTTGGCCGCCAACACGGCGTGGTCCACGCAGCGGACTACCAGTGCTTGCTCAACGAAAGCGCAGAAATGGCCTGGATCGCCACCGAGGGCAACAGCTTCAACCACTTGACCGACCGCGTGCAGGACCTGAACGCCTGCGTCGCCCAGCAGCTCGAGTTGCAGCGGCCAATGAAAGACAGCATTGAGGTGTCAGCTTCGGGGCGGGTCATGCAGACGGCCTACCGCGCCTGCACCGTCACCCGCGAGCTGATCGACGCCCAAGGCCAGTGCCGCGAGCATCAAGTGCCGGGCTCGTTTGTCGAGTTTATTCAGCGCAAGGTCGACCCGGACAACGGCCGCATCGACCTGAACTTCGACAGCAGCAACGCCCAGGGCATTTTCAAGATGACCGACTCAAAAGCCTGAGCCTGAATGCAAACAGCCCCGACGGCGCAACGCACGTCAGGGCTGTTTGAGGGACCTGCGCTTATTTCAGCGTGACGGTGCCTTTCATCATCGAGATATGGCCCGGGAACGAGCAGAAGAACCCGTACTTCTCGTCCGCTTTGAGCTTGGAGACATCAAAGGTCACGGAGTCGGTTTCGCCAGCGCCAATCACCTTGGTGTGCGCGATGATGCGCGTATCGCCATCCTTCAGATAGTCTTTGTCGATACCCGCGCTCAGGCCATCAGTGGAGATAGGCTGCATATCGGCTTCTTTACTCAGTACCCAGTTATGGCCCATGACTGCTTTTGGCAAGCTACCGGAGTGTGTCAGCTCTACGGTGAAGGTTTTGCAGGACTTGTCGATCTCGATAGCTTTGGTGTTGAACGACATTTGGTCGGTCGAATCAACGGTGACCTTGCACTCAGCTGCTAACAATTGGCCGCTGGCCAAGGTCAAAAGAGATACCGCAACAACTTTTGCAAACATGGTTTTTCTCCAAGGTAGGGTACAAAAAATCCATTATTTGTATACAGAATGCACGAAAACGGGCGTTGTTCCAATGACCCACGTCACGTCCTGACGTTTTTTGTCATGACCTTCTATCAGGCAAACGAACGTAAGACCAGCATCCTTAAGCCATTTTGGGCTTTTTCGGGGTTTAATCGGCATCTGGGTGTAGAGTCGTGTTTTGCGCGCAAACAGCCTGATGGCAAAAACCCAGCTAACGGCAAGGCACTAATACAGGGCAGAATACGCGCCGCTAAACCTCACCTTCGACCCCAAGAGGATCGCTCATGGCCAAACCCAACTATAACTTCGCCAAACGTCAACGAGACTTGGCTAAAGAGCAGAAGAAAGAGGAAAAGCTCGCGCGCAAAAAAGCCGCAGCAGAAGGCACTCCTGTAGAGAACGATGAAGACGTTGATGCAGAACACGACGTCGCGCAAGAAGACGCAGACGCCACACAAACCCCAGCCCCCCACGCATAACCCCACACCCCAGAATGCACTACGCCAGCCCGAAGGCTGGCGTTGGTGTAGGCCGTGCACTTATCTGTAGGAGCGAGCTTGCCTCGCGATCTTTTAAAGATCAAAAGATCGCGAGACAAGCTCGCTCCTACACAGGCTTTTAGCGCGGGACTACGGGCTTGCGCACAGGCTTCTTGCCTTTACCGCCCTTGGCGGCTTCCTGACGCTCTTTGGCCGCTTGTTTATTACGGGCAAACGCCGCAGCCTTGGCCTCTTCACGCTTGTCCCACGGGTTGCCACCATCGCTGGCACGCGGCGGCAAGCCGGTGTGTTGCGTCAAGATCTTGGTGGTCTTGCCACCGGCAACCTTGTGACTGCCAGCCGGCGTCGAGTTTTTACGGCGCGCGCTCTGGTAGCTGTCGGTCGCTGGCTGATGCAGCGGGATCAGTTGATCCTTGCCCGAGCCGATCAAGTCAGCACGGCCCATGCGGGTCAGCGCTTCACGCAGCATCGGCCAGCCTTTAGGGTCGTGATAACGCAAGAACGCCTTGTGCAGACGACGCTGCTCCTCGCTCTTGACGATGGTCACGCCGTCACTCTTGTAAGTGACCTTGCGCAGCGGGTTCTTGCCCGAGTGGTACATCGCCGTGGCCGTGGCCATGGGCGACGGATAGAACGCCTGCACTTGGTCCGCCCGGAAACCGTTGCCCTTGAGCCACAGCGCCAGGTTCATCATGTCTTCGTCGGTGGTGCCAGGGTGCGCCGCAATGAAGTACGGGATCAGGTACTGCTCTTTGCCTGCTTCCTTGGTGTACTTCTCGAACATGCGCTTGAAGCGGTCATAGGTGCCAATGCCCGGCTTCATCATCTGGTTGAGCGGACCTTCCTCGGTGTGTTCCGGGGCGATCTTCAGGTAACCGCCCACGTGGTGGGTCACCAGCTCTTTAACGTATTCCGGCGACTCGACCGCAAGGTCATAACGCAGGCCGGAAGCAATCAGGATCTTCTTCACACCCGGCAGGGCACGGGCGCTGCGATACAGCTGGATCAGCGACGAGTGGTCGGTGTTCAGGTTCGGGCAGATGCCCGGGAACACGCATGACGGCTTGCGGCACGCGGATTCGATTTCCGGGCTCTTGCAGGCGATGCGGTACATGTTCGCGGTCGGGCCGCCGAGGTCGGAAATGACGCCGGTGAAACCCGGCACCTTGTCGCGGATCTCTTCGATTTCGCGAATGATCGACTCTTCGGAACGGTTCTGAATGATCCGGCCTTCGTGCTCGGTAATCGAGCAGAAGGTGCAGCCACCAAAGCAGCCACGCATGATGTTCACCGAGAAACGGATCATATCGTAGGCCGGGATTTTTTCCTTGCCGTAGGCCGGGTGCGGAATACGTGCGTAAGGCATGCCGAACACGTAGTCCATCTCTTCGGTGGTCATCGGAATCGGAGGCGGGTTGAACCACACGTCCACTTCGCCATGCTTCTGCACCAGCGCACGGGCGTTGCCCGGGTTGGTTTCGAGGTGAAGCACGCGGTTGGCGTGAGCGTACAGCACCGCGTCAGCACGGACCTTTTCAACAGACGGCAAGCGAATCACCGTCTTGTCACGGGTCATGCGCGGGCTGGCCAGGATCTGCACGACCTTGGCTTCGTTCGGGTCTTCAACCGGGCCTTTTTCTTGCTCGATGGCGCAGGCCTGAGTGTCCTGGGTGTTCACGTACGGGTTGATGATCTTGTCGATCTTGCCCGGACGGTCGATACGCGTGGAGTCCACTTCGTACCAGTCTTTAGGCGTGTCACGGCGAATGAATGCAGTACCGCGCACATCGGTGATGTCTTCGATCTTGTGGCCATAGGACAGGCGCTGGGCGACTTCGACAATGGCCCGCTCGGCGTTGCCGTACAGCAGGATGTCGGCGCAGGCGTCGATCAGGATCGAGTTGCGTACGCGGTCTTGCCAGTAGTCGTAATGGGCAATGCGGCGCAGGGAGGCCTCGATGCCACCGAGCACAATCGGGACATTTTTGTAGGCTTCTTTACAGCGCTGGCTGTACACCAGGCTCGCGCGGTCCGGACGTTTGCCAGCCATGCCTCCGGGGGTGTAGGCGTCATCGGAGCGGACTTTTTTGTCAGCGGTGTAGCGGTTGATCATCGAGTCCATGTTGCCGGCCGCGACGCCGAAGAACAGGTTCGGCTCGCCCAGCTTCATGAAATCGTCTTTGGACTGCCAGTTCGGCTGGGCAATGATGCCCACACGAAAACCCTGGGACTCCAGCAAGCGGCCGATGATGGCCATGCCAAACGACGGGTGATCGACATACGCATCACCGGTCACGATGATGATGTCGCATGAATCCCAGCCAAGCTGATCCATCTCCTCCCTGCTCATGGGCAGGAATGGCGCTGGCCCGAAACATTCGGCCCAGTACTTCGGATAGTCAAAAATTGGCTTCGCTGCTTGCATGTCGATGACCGGTGTTGAGTGCAAAAAAAGGGCGCGACATTTACTGAGAAATTCGCGGGCGCGGAATATAGCACAAAAAATGACCAATTCCGACGGCGGCGGTCGGAATTGGCAAGTGTAAGGCCAGCTGTAGCAGGAGCCAATGGCGGGCATTGCTGACAGCGGGCTACTGGTTACTCGTCGTCGAAGTTGTAACTGCCCGGCGCGAGGTTTTCGAAGCGTGTGTATTTGCCGATAAACGCCAATCGCGCCGTGCCGATAGGGCCGTTACGCTGCTTGCCGATGATGATTTCAGCAACGCCCTTGTGCTCGGTTTCGGGGTGATACACCTCGTCCCGGTACACGAACATGATGACGTCGGCGTCCTGCTCGATGGCTCCGGATTCACGCAAGTCGGAGTTGATCGGGCGTTTGTTGGGCCGTTGTTCCAGGGAACGGTTGAGCTGCGACAGGGCAATCACCGGGCAGTTGAATTCCTTGGCCAGCGCTTTCAGGGACCGCGAAATTTCAGAAATCTCGTTGGTCCGGTTATCGCCGCCCGAACCCGGGATCTGCATCAACTGCAGGTAGTCGATCATGATCATGCCAATCTCGCCGTGCTCACGCACCAGGCGCCGGGTACGGGCACGCATCTCGGACGGGCTGATACCCGCCGTGTCATCAATGAACAGCTTGCGATCGTTGAGCAGGTTGACCGCCGAGGTCAGGCGTGGCCAGTCGTCATCTTCGAGGCGACCCGCACGCACCTTGCTCTGATCGATACGCCCAAGCGACGAGAGCATACGCATGATCAGCGATTCACCTGGCATCTCAAGCGAGTAAACCAGTACCGCCTTGTCGCTGCGCAACACGGCGTTCTCAACCAGGTTCATGGCGAAGGTGGTTTTACCCATCGATGGACGGCCCGCAACGATGATCAAGTCGGCTGGCTGCAAGCCGCTGGTCATGTTGTCGAGGTCGGTGTAGCCGGTGGACAAGCCGGTAATGGCTTCGTCGGTATTAAACAGGGTGTCGATACGGTCGATGGCTTTGGTCAACAGGTCGTTGACGCTCACCGGGCCGCCGGTTTTAGGCCGGGCCTCGGCAATCGCAAAGATCTGCCGCTCAGCTTCGTCGAGGATCTCTTCTGCGGTGCGGCCTTCCGGGTTGAAGGCGCTGTCGGCAATTTCAGTGCTGATGCCGATCAGTTGGCGCAACGTCGCACGCTGACGAACGATCTGGGCGTAGGCCTTGATGTTCGCCACCGACGGGGTGTTCTTCGCCAGTTCGCCCAGGTAGCCCAGACCACCGACTTGCGAGGTCTGACCTTCCTTGTCCAATTGCTCGGCAAGGGTCACGACGTCAATGGGTGAGTTCTGGTCGGCCAGTTTGGCGATGGCGCGGAAAATCAGGCGATGGTCATGCCGATAAAAATCGCCGTCCGAGACCTGATCCAACACGCGTTCCCAGGCGTTGTTGTCCAGCATCAGACCACCGAGTACAGCCTGTTCGGCCTCGATGGAGTGCGGCGGCACCTTCAGGGCTGCGGTTTGCAGGTCGTATTGCTCAGGAGCGGAAATATCGTTCATGGCCACGTGTCAGTTTGGGGTGAAAATCAGGATCAGCAGAAAGACAAAGGGCACGACCTGTAAACAGGATCGTGCCCGATGTTAACCGTCCAGCACACAGGGTGCCAGTCAGTTAAGACTGCTTAAGCAGCTACCACAACAACGCGTACGGTTGCTTCAACTTCGGCGTGCAGGTGCACAGCCACGTCGAATTCGCCAACGTTGCGGATAGTGCCGTTCGGCAGACGAACTTCGCTTTTTGCAACTTCAACGCCAGAGGCGGTCAGTGCATCAGCGATGTCGTGAGTACCGATCGAACCGAACAGCTTGCCTTCGTCACCGGCGGTGGCAGTGATAGTCACTTCCAGCTCGCCCAGTTGAGCAGCACGAGTTTCGGCCGAAGCTTTCTTGTCAGCTGCTGCTTTTTCCAGCTCAGCGCGACGCTCTTCAAACGCAGCCAGGTTGGCAGCGGTTGCAGCGGTAGCTTTGCCGTACGGCAGCAGGTAGTTACGACCGTAGCCGGCCTTAACATTTACTTTGTCGCCCAGGTTGCCCAGGTTTGCGACTTTTTCCAGAAGGATCAGTTGCATGTGAAAATCCTCTTAACTTTTAACCTTCACCGTCCGCAGAGCCTTTATCAGCGTCTTTCGGCGCCAGACGTCCGCGAAAATCAATCAGGCTGTCGACAATGGCCAAGACCACGAGCAACGGATAGATCAGCTGCATGAACAGCAGCAGCGTGACGTACAACCCCACCAGCCAAAACTTGGCCAGTCGCTTTTTCGCTACCAGCCCGTGTATCAGGGCCAGGCCGGCGAAGAACAACGCTACGCTGCACAACGGCGTCAACATGGCCATTTGCGGACCGAAGTTCGGCCCTACAAGCATGCACGCCAGCAACAATAGCGCTGGTCCCAGCGGTAGGCGGATGCTGCGAAATTCGCTGGCAAAACCGCCCGGGTTATACAACAGCGCTTGCCAGTAACGCCCAAGAATCAGGCTCAGCACGCTGACGACCTGCATCAAAGCTGCAATCAAACCGGTGAGGACGGGTGCAATCAGTGCTCCTAGGCGCGCTCGCTCTACGTCAGATAACTTGTCGTAGAGACCACTGAGGATCTGCGGCAGAAGTTTTTCCAACTCCTGCGCCATCGCACCAATGGGTTCGCGGAAAACCGTGCCCAGAACCACGCCATACACCACACCCAACGCTACGCTGACCAGCAGCACGCGGTACCAGGGCTGACCGGCGCGCAAGAGCATCGCCAATCCCAGGGTTCCCAACAGCACCATCAAGGTGCGGGGTTCGCCCATAAACCACCAGGCCAAGGCCGGCAGTAAAGCCCATGAGAGGATGCTCAAGGCATCTCTCGGACCGCGCCGCAGGAGCACAAGGCAACCTGCAGCAGCACTCAACCAGAACAAAAACGGCAATGCCGCACATCCGGCCACGATTAACGTGGCCTGCACACGGCCTCGCATGATGAACTCAGCTAGGGCACGCATGCATTCAATCCTTTACTACCTGTCGACTGCCCGGTCTCAGCGGCCGTGGCTGTCGGTGTAGGCCAGCAGGGCCAGGAAGCGGGCGCGCTTGATAGCGGTGGCCAGCTGACGCTGATAACGAGCTTTAGTACCGGTGATGCGGCTTGGAACAATTTTGCCGGTCTCGGATACGTAAGCTTTCAGAGTGTTGAGATCTTTGTAATCGATCTCTTTCACTTCTTCTGCGGTGAAGCGGCAGAATTTACGACGACGGAAGAAACGTGCCATGTAATTGGCTCCTCAAAAGGTCCGTGGATTACTCGTCAGCGTTATCGCTGGCGTCGCTGTTATCGCTGTCATCGCCATCGGCGCTGTCAGAATGCTCAGGACGGTCACGACGCTCACGGCGCTCACTGCGGTTCTCTTCAGCCTTGAGCATCTCGGACTGGCCAGTTACGGCTTCGTCGCGACGGATGACCAGGTTACGGATCACAGCATCGTTGTAACGGAAGTTGTCTTCCAGCTCAGCCAGGGCTTTGCCAGTGCACTCAACGTTCAGCATCACGTAGTGAGCCTTGTGAACATTGTTGATTGCGTAGGCCAGTTGACGACGGCCCCAATCTTCCAGACGGTGGATTTTGCCGCCGTCTTCTTCGATCAGCTTGGTGTAACGCTCTACCATGCCGCCGACTTGTTCGCTTTGATCCGGGTGGACCAAAAAGATGATTTCGTAATGACGCATGAATGCTCCTTACGGGTTGTAGCCTGCCGCTAACTTAAAGCGGTCAGACAAGGAGTGAATGACACTTGTGTGTCTTGCCTAGAGAGGCACATATGCGCCCGCCATGATGGCAAGGGGCGCAATTGTAGAGAAGGGACAAGAGCGACGCAAGGTGATTGGTGATTATTTGAACAATACAAACGCCCCCTATAACCGTAGGAGCGAGCTTGCCTCGCGATCTTTTAATCTTTACAAGATCGCGAGGCAAGCTCGCTCCTACCGTTGAGGGCGGTGTGGGTTATTTCTTTTTGGCAGGAGCCTTGGCTTTGACGCTGCGCTGACGCAGGGCTTCAAACAGGCAAACGCCGGTCGCTACCGAGACGTTCAGGCTGCTGACGCTGCCCGCCATCGGCAGGCGCACCAGGTAGTCGCAATGCTCGCGAGTCAGGCGGCGCATGCCTTTGCCTTCTGCACCCATGATCATGATGGTCGGGCCGGTCAGGTCTTGCTCGTACAGCTCCTGCTCGGCTTCGCCCGCCGTACCGACGATCCACAAGCCACGTTGTTGCAGCTTTTTAAGCGTCGCGGCCAGGTTGGTCACGGCCACCAACGGAATCACTTCCGCCGCGCCGCAGGCTACTTTTCGTACCGTTGGGGTCAGCGTTGCCGACTTGTCTTTGGGCACGATAACCGCCAGTGCACCGGCCGCATCGGCGGTACGCAGGCAAGCACCCAGGTTGTGCGGGTCTGTCACGCCATCCAGTACCAGAATCAGCGGAGCACCTTCGGTGCGATCCAGCAATTCGTTGAGCATGGCCTCGCCCCACACCTGGCTCGGGCTCACATCCGCCACAACGCCCTGGTGCACGCCTTCAACCCAGGCGTCCATTTCACGGCGCTCGGCCTGACCGACGTCGATGCGGTTTTCAGCAGCCAGCGCGACCAGGGTCTGGACGCGAGGATCGTTGCGGCTTTCAGCCAACCAGATGTGCTTGACGCGTTTTGGGTGGTGACGAAGCAACGCTTCTACAGCGTGAATGCCGTAGATTTTTTCCAACTGACTCATGACTTGGCCTTAGGTTTGCGCGACCCGCCGCTTTTGCTGGCAGGCGCAGCGCCCGATTTTGGCGGGCCTTTACGATGTTTGCTGGGTTTGGAAGGCTTGCCCGCGTCTTTAGCGGGTGCTGCCCTCCCCGACTTTCCCGACTCCGATGCTCGACCGCCGCTTTTCGCATCAGCCAACAGCGCCTTTTTCACTTCGCGGCTTTTACGCACTTCGGCGTTATTGGCCGCCGCGTCGCTGGAGCGATAAGCACCGTCAGAAGCTTTCACGGTTTTGGCTGGCGCGCTGCGGCGAGCGGGTTTAGCCGCTTCAACCGGTGGCGGCTCAGTCGGCTTGGTCCCGGATTTACCTGCGTTTTTACGCACAGGCTTTTCGTCGGTGCGATTTTTACGACCAATCGGCGCGCTGAGGGTTTTCTCAGCCATTTCGAAGTCGATTTTGCGCTCGTCCAGATCAACCCGCATGACGCGCACTTCAACCGTGTCACCCAAGCGGAAGCTGCGACCGGTGCGCTCGCCCGCCAGGCGGTGATGCACAGGGTCAAAGTGGTAGTAGTCGCCCGGCAAGGCAGTCACGTGGACCAGACCTTCAACATAAATGTCGGTCAGTTCAACGAACAGGCCAAAACCGGTAACTGCCGTCACCACACCCGGGAACGTCTCGCCTACGCGGTCCTTCATGAACTCGCACTTGAGCCAGTTGGTCACGTCACGCGTGGCTTCATCGGCACGGCGCTCGCTCATCGAGCATTGCTCGCCGAGCTGCTCCAGAATCGCTTCGTCGTACGGGTAAATGCGCGCTTTCGGGATGGTCATCGCGCCAGCACGCAGAACGTGCGGGGTATCCTGCTTGGAATGGATAACGCTGCGAATCGCCCGATGCGTGAGCAAGTCCGGGTAACGACGGATCGGCGAAGTGAAGTGGGTATAGGCTTCGTAGTTCAGGCCGAAGTGGCCCTGGTTATCAGCGCTGTACACCGCCTGGCTCAACGAGCGCAGCATCACGGTCTGGATCAGGTGGTAATCGGGGCGGTCCTTGATGTGCTCAAGCAACGCCTGATAGTCCTTCGGCGAAGGGCCATCCTTACCTTTGTGCAGGCTCAGACCCAACTCACCGAGGAACGCGCGGAGTTTTTCCAGACGCTCAGGTGGCGGGCCGTCGTGCACACGGTACAGGGCCGGAATTTCGTGCTTCTTGAGGAACTCAGCGGTGGCAACGTTGGCCGCCAGCATGCATTCTTCGATCAGCTTGTGCGCGTCGTTACGCGTGGTTGGGCGAATTTCAGCGATTTTGCGCTCGGAACCGAAGATGATCCGGGTTTCCTGCGTTTCAAAGTCAATCGCGCCACGGGTATGACGAGCGCCCAGCAGCACTTTGTACAGTGCGTACAGTTGCTTGAGGTGCGGCACCACATCAGCGTATTCGCTGCGCAGTTGCTTGGCGTCGTTGGTTTTCGGGTGCTCAAGGATGGTGCTGACCTTGTTGTAGGTCAGACGCGCCTGTGAGTGAATCACCGCCTCGTAGAACTGATAGTCGGTCATTTCGCCGGTTTTGGAGATGGTCATCTCGCACACCATGGCCAAACGGTCGACTTTCGGGTTCAGGGAGCACAGGCCGTTGGACAACTCCTCGGGCAGCATGGGAATCACGCGCTCCGGGAAGTACACCGAGTTGCCACGCACTTGGGCTTCAGCGTCCAGCGCCGAACCAATTTTCACGTAGCTGGATACGTCGGCAATGGCCACGTAGAGCTTCCAGCCGCCGCCGAACAAGCGCAGCTTGCCGGACTTGGCTTCGCAATACACGGCGTCATCGAAGTCGCGGGCATCTTCGCCGTCAATGGTGACGAACGGCAGATGACGCAGGTCGATGCGCTTCTCTTTGTCTTTCTCTTCAACTTCTGGCTTGAGCTTGGCGGCTTCTTTAAGCACAGCCTCCGGCCAGACGTGAGGAATGTCGTAGGTGCGCAGCGCGATGTCGATTTCCATGCCGGGCGCCATGTAGTTGCCCACCACTTCAAGCACATCACCCTGCGGCTGGAAGCGCGGGGTCGGCCAATGAGTGATCTTCACTTCAACGAACTGCCCGATCTTCGCGCCCGCATTGCGGCCCGGAGTCACCAGCACTTCCTGCTGGATTTTCGGGTTATCGGCCACTACAAAGCCGATGCCGCCTTCTTCGAAGTAACGGCCCACGATGGTTTCGTGAGCACGCGAGACCACTTCAACGATCACGCCTTCACGACGGCCACGGCGGTCCAGACCCGAAACACGGGCCAGCGCACGGTCGCCATCGAACACCAGACGCATTTGCGCCGGGCTCAGGAACAGGTCGTCGCTGCCATCGTCCGGCACCAAAAAGCCGAAGCCATCACGGTGACCGCTGATGCGACCCAGGATCAGGTCGAGTTTGTCTACCGGTGCGTACGTGCCACGGCGGGTGTAAATCAGTTGCGCATCGCGCTCCATCGCACGCAGGCGGCGACGCAGGGCTTCAATTTGGTCTTCGGTCGTGAGCCCAAACTCTGCGACCAACTGCTCACGAGCAGCAGGCGAACCGCGTTCAGCCAGATGCTGAAGGATCAGTTCGCGACTTGGGATAGGGTTTTCGTATTTTTCCGCTTCACGTGCGGCCTCGGGATCGAGGGTCTGCCAATCGGCCATTAGATAGTTTTCACCTTGTCTATATGCGGTTAGTTTGGCATACGCGTATTGAAACGGGAAATTTCGGACTCTAGCAGTGCCTTATTAGCCGGTTCTGACGCGCCTGGCGGGCTCAAACACACCGCCCGCGAAATATTTTGAATATTTTTAATCACAACGCTTTACAGGTCAAAGGGGCATCCGTATAGTGCGCGCCATCGACAACGGCGACGTTGCAGATACTGCCCAGATGGTGAAATTGGTAGACACGCCAGCTTCAGGTGCTGGTGGCCGCAAGGCCGTGGAAGTTCGAGTCTTCTTCTGGGCACCAATTTAGAGAGTGAGATTAGTACAATCTTGCATCTCACACAAAACCCGCGAAAGCGGGTTTTTTGCATTTGGGGGTTTCATAAAGAATTTTGATTTATAAACCAAAACAGGGGTTTACAGATCAAATAGCTCTCCGTATAGTGCGCCACATCAACAGCGGCAACGTTGCTGATACTGCCCAGATGGTGAAATTGGTAGACACGCCAGCTTCAGGTGCTGGTGGCCGCAAGGCCGTGGAAGTTCGAGTCTTCTTCTGGGCACCAATTCAGGTTTACAGCCTACGGTTGTGAAACCACTCAAAAAGCCCGCGAAAGCGGGCTTTTTAGTTTCCGGCATTCTAAAGCACATCCTCTGCAACTGCGCTCCATCGAATCCTCAAATACTGCCCAAAAAAAACCTGTCTCACAGAACAATCAGATTCGTCTTATCCATTTCGGCAAGACACCTCAATAAGAATGCGACTCTTCTATTCCAATAAGATGAGTCAGCACCATGAACAATACCTGCCTAGCACTAATACTTACGGCATTTTGCATTCCTGCAGCACAAGCTGGGGAGTGGTATGGCTCGGCCAAGCTCAACAGCGCCCATCAAAAACTCTCTGACGCACTGTTAACCAGCCCTCGCGTCACCGACCGCGTGTCCAACCCCGACAGCAATAAACGCATTTCTGGATCATTGGCATTGGGCCATGCGTTTTCGGGCGGCTGGCGCCTTGAAGGTGAATACACCTCGCGCACCCATGCCAACTTTGATTCCCACTGGGCTCCTTTCGAAGCCAACGTGAACCGGCTCAAGATTGATAGCCAACGCCTGATGCTCAATGCTTACAAAGACTTTGCAGTAAATGATTGGCTGTCGTTCTACGGCACGGTCGGCGCCGGTGTAGCTCAGATAGATGCCGAGGGGTATCAGGGCAATAAAAGCCGACGCTTCGAGAACAAACGCCAGAATAACTTTGCCTACAGCGCAGGACTTGGCGCGACCGCCAAGCTGACTGAAACAACGAGCCTGGGCTTAGGCTATCGCTATGTCGATATGGGCAAAGTTGAAACAGGCCGCAACTCCTTTGCCAACCGCATCAACGCCAGAGATGAACAACTAAAAGGCAAGCTCAGCGACCAAAACCTTTTCGTGGAAGCACGGGTCGCGTTCTAAGCCAGCATGAGATGCAGCCCCTGACTGCATTTCCCTTCCTTTGCACTCCTCCTGCCTACCTCTCCTCGCCCGATCCGCACTTGAGAAACAATATCGTTTATTATTGTTACAAGTTTTGTAGTACCAAAGTGAGGAACCCAGCGAATGATGCTCCGAAATACCCGGCTTGCGACATCTCTACTGCGCGGCCTGACGCTCTCCATCCTCGGTCTTGCACTGACCTCCCCCGCCTACGCAGCCGACCCCGTCACCTTGACGCTGTACAACGGCCAGCACAAAGAAGTGGGCGATAACCTGGCCGCCGCCTTTGAAGCCAAAACCGGCATTCACGTCAACGTGCGCAAGGGCAGCAGCAACCAACTGGCCAGCCAGATCATGGAAGAAGGCGACCGCTCCCCGGCTGACGTGTTTTACGCCGAAGAATCGCCGCCCCTGAACAACCTGGGCGAGCAAGGCTTTCTGGCCAAGGCCGACGACAGCACCCTGCAAGCGCTGCCCAAAGAATACGTGGCCGCCAATGGCACCTGGATCGGCGTGACCGCCCGCACCCGCGTCGTGGCGTTCAACCCCAAGTTGATCAAGGAAGAAGAGCTACCCAAATCGGTACTCGATTTCGCCAACCCTGAATGGCAAGGCAAAGTCGGCTTCGTCCCCACCAGCGGCGCCTTCCAGGAACAGGCCGTGGCCATCATTAAACTGCACGGCCGCGACGCCGCAGAAGAATGGCTGACCGGCCTGCGCGCCTTCGGCAAAACCTACACCAACAACATGGTTGCACTTAAAGCGGTGGAAAACGGCGAAGTCGCCACCGTGCTGGTGAACAACTACTACTGGTTCGCCCTGGAAAAAGAGAAAGGCAAACTGGACTCCAAACTGCACTACTTCACCGACGGTGATGCGGGCGGCTTGATCACCGTGTCCAGCGCAGGCGTGATCAAAGCCAGCAAGCACCCCAAAGAAGCCCAGCAATTGCTCGCCTATATGGCCAGCGAAGAGGGCCAGCGGGTGATTACCAACACCACCGCCGAATACCCGATGCGCAAAGGCATGGTGTCGGACCGTGGTCTTAAGCCATTCGAAGAGCTGCAAGCGCCGAAAATCACCCCGGCTGACCTGGGCAACGCCGAAGAAGCGCTGGACCTCGAACGCGAAACCGGCCTGCTCTGATGCTCGCCACTGCCCACCCTGTGCGCCACACCCTGAAGCGCAAAAGGCCGTCGATCTGGCTGCTGCTGCCCGTCCTGCTGCTGGTCGGGCTCAGCCTGCTGCCGCTGCTGTATGTCGCCACCAAAGCCTGGCAAGCCGGCTGGACGCAGGCATTGAGCCTGTTGTGGCGGCCGTATGTATTCGGCCTGATGCGCAACACGCTGCTGCTGATGGTGGGTGTGACCGTGACATGCGCCGTGGTCGGCCTGTCGCTGGCCTGGTTGCTGGAACGCAGCAACTTGCCGGGGCGGCGCCTGTGGGGCGTGATCCTGTGCTTGCCGTTTGCCGTCCCGGCGTTCGTCAGCAGCTTCACCTGGGTATCCCTCAGCGCCAGCTTTGAAGGCCTGGGCGGGGCCATTCTGGTGATGAGCCTGTCCAAATACCCGCTGATCTTTCTGCCGGTCGCTGCGACCCTGCGCAACCTTGACCCGGCCCTGGAAGAATCAGCGCGTACCCTGGGGCAGAACCGTTGGGGAGTGTTTTTCAAGATCACCCTGCCGCTGCTCTGGCCTTCGCTCCTGGCCGGCTCGCTGCTGATTGCCTTGCACATGCTGGTGGAATTTGGCGCGCTGTCGATCATCGGTCTGCAAACCTTCACCACCGCGATCTACCAGCAATTTGAACTGGAATTCAGCAACGCCAATGCGGCGATGCTGTCGGCGGTGCTGCTGGTGATGTGCCTGAGCCTGTTGTGGCTGGAGCTGAAAGTGCGCGGCAAAGGCCGCCACATTCGCATCGGCCAGGGCGCAGCACGGCGCGCCGAGCAGGTGCGGTTGGGCAAGTGGTCGCTGGTGGGGCAAGTGTATTGCCTGCTGCTGGCGGTGATTGGTAGCGGCATCCCGCTGGGTATGCTGGCGTACTGGCTGATCAAGGGCAGCTCGGCGGCCTTCCCGATGGCGGCGATTGGCGAGGCGCTGTTCTCGTCGCTGGCCTTATCGTTGGGCGGTGCAGCCTTGTGTCTGGTGCTGGCGGTGCCGGTGGGGTTGCTGGTGGTGCGTTACAAAGGCCAACTGGCGATCTGGGCCGAACGCCTGCCGTACCTGCTGCACGCCCTGCCGGGCCTGGTCATTGCCCTGGCGCTGGTGTACTTCTCGCTGCATTACGTGCCGGTGCTGTATCAGACCTCGGCGTTGCTGCTGGTGGCGTATGCGCTGCTGTTTTTGCCCTTGGCGCAAGCACCGATCCGCACCGCGCTGAACAAGGCCGCCCCGCAACTGGAAGAAGCCGCCCGCACCTTGGGCGCTTCGTCGTTCTCGGCGTTTTGCCGGGTGACCTTGCCGATTATCTTCCCGGCGCTGGGCGCGGCGTTTGCACTGGTGTTTCTCGACGCCATGAAAGAACTGACCGCCACCTTGCTGCTGAGCCCGACAGGGCTTAACACTTTGGCCACCCAAGTGTGGGCGCACACCTCAAATGTCGAGTTTGCGGCCGCGGCGCCTTATGCCGCGCTGTTGATCGTGGTGTCGGGCTTGCCGGTGTATTTGCTGACCACGCGGATGTATTTGAGCCGCTGAAGCCGCCCTCACCCCAACCCTCTCCCGGAGGGAGAGGGAGCTTTACCGAGGTGGTTTCGGATTCAACGCCATTGCTTGCAGACCGCAAATGATCTTCAAGATCCCCCAATCAGTCCCCTCTCCCTCTGGGAGAGGGCTAGGGTGAGGGGCTTTTTCCCACACAATTCGCAACGCCTGCACCGGCTTCGTCCCTTTCATTCGCAGGACCTTTCCTAGAGAATCCTCACCGCCTTGTGGCGCTGGAACTGCGCGGATAGTCTCGACGGGTCACTGATTTCAGTGGCCGGTTTTGACAGACCGACTGATCTCGCATGACCACTACTGTGTTATGGCGGCCATGTGCGGGGCATCTTCGGGTGCGCCGAGTTCGCGAGACTCCTCGGTCTGTCAACCCGCACATAGCTGCCACCCTTGCGATTGACAGCGGATTGACGACAGCTCCAACGTTTGGAGTTTCTCGTATGGATAAAATCGTCCCAGACCCACCCCTCGACACCTTCCACACCAGCACCCATCGCGGCACGCTGCTGTTCGCCACCCACCCCGGTATTCCCGCACGAGACGCGCTTGAACACGTTTCGCTGCTGCTTAAAGGCGCAGAGTTAAACGCCGATGACATCAGCGCCCACCTTTCAGGCCTTGAAGCCGAGCAGCTGTGGAATGTTATCCACAGCATGGAGATGGCCCGTGCGCTGGTGGACTCGCTGCTGACTGATTAATGCTCGCCATGAATGCGCTTGTGCGTAACCCGCCAGCCCTCACCCCAACCCTCTCCCGGAGGGAGAAGGAGCTTTACCGAGGTGGTTTCGGATTCAACGCCATTGCTTGCAGACCGCACACCATCACCAAGATCCCCCAATCAGTCCCCTCTCCCTCCGGGAGAGGGCTAGGGTGAGGGTCTTTTCCCACACAATTCGCAACGCCTGCACCGGCTTCGTCCCTTTCATTCGCAGGACCTTTCCTAGAGAATCCTCACCGCCTTGTGGCGCTGGAACTGCGCGGATAGTCTCGACGGGTCACTGATTTCAGTGGCCGGTTTTGACAGACTGCGAACAAGGTAATGCCAGCACGCGTTATGGCGGCTGTGTGCGGGGCACTTTCGAGTGCACCGGGCTTGCATACCTTCCCGGTCTGTCACCCGCATGCAGTTGCCACCCTTTCCGTATGACAGCGGGCAGTGGCAGCCTCTTTCAGACTGCTCAAGGTATGCGCACATGAATAAAATCGTCCCAGACCCACCCCTCGATGCCTTCCACACCAGCGCCCATCGCGGCACGCTGCTGTTCGCCACTCACCCTGGCATTCCCGCACGAGACGCGCTTGAACACGTTTCGCTGCTGCTTAAAGGCGCAGAGTTAAACGCCGACGACGTCAGCGCCCACCTTTCAGGCCTTGAAGCCGAGCAGCTGTGGAATGTTATCCACAGCATGGAGATGGCCCGTGCGCTGGTGGACTCGCTACTTACTGATTAATGCTCGCCATGAATGCGCTTGTGCGTAACCCGCCAGCCCTCACCCCAACCCTCTCCCGGGGGAGAGGGAGCTTTACCGAGGTGGTTTCGGATTCAACGCCATTGCTTGCAGAGCGCACACCATCACCAAGATCCCCCAATCAGTCCCCTCTCCCTCCGGGAGAGGCGTGGAGAGGGGCTTTTGATTTTAAGCCCTGAACTGCCCCAAACTGGCCTTCAACTGCTCTGCCAGGCTGTCCAGCACTTTGCCGCTGGCCGTGGTCTGCGTGACGGCCTCGGCCGCGCGTTCGGCCTGGGCATGGATCACTTCGACCCGCCCACGCACTGCATGGGCGCCCTGAGCCTGATGCGCTGCGGCTTTGGTCGCATCGTCTATGGCTGTGTGCACTTGCTCAACCGAGGCCTGCACGGTCTTCTGCAATTTCACACTGCCGCGCAGCACCGCCAGGCCTTCGTCCGCCTGACGCCCGGCCTGCGCAATCGCCGCGACCGCTTCTTTGGCGCCCTGCTGCAAGGCCACGATGTGCGCCTGAATATCGCCGGTAGAGCTTTGTGTTTTGCTCGCCAACGCACGGACTTCATCGGCCACTACCGCAAAGCCGCGCCCCGTCTCGCCTGCCCGCGCTGCTTCAATGGCGGCGTTCAACGCCAGCAGGTTGGTCTGCTCGGCAATGCCATGGATCACCGTCAGCACCACTTCGATCTGCTCGCTTTGCTGCGCCAGCCGCTCAATCACCTTGGCGCCCTCGCCCACTTGCCCGGCGAGCGCTTCAATCAAGCCGCCCACTTGCGCCGAGGTGCGGGTGTTTTCGTCAGTCGCCTGACGAATGTCCACCACTTGGCGCAGCGCCGCCTGCATCGCCTGGCTTTCAGACTGCGCCGCATCGGCCATGGTCGACAGCGCCTCAAGGCTTTGCGCCACTTCATCGCGCTGCAACTGCGCCGCCGCATCCGCCCCGGCATTGCGCATCGTCATCACGCCAATCTCGACCCCTGTGCGCTGGGCCACATCCCCCGCTTCACGCACGATGGGCTGCAACTTGTCGACAAAACGGTCAACCGCTGCCGCCATGTCGCCAATCTCGTCTTTGCTGTTCAGGCCCACGCGCTTGGTCAGGTCACCCTCGCCTGCCGCCAGGTCATTCAAGGCGGCGTTAAGCAGCAGTAACTTGCTCACCACGCGCCGCCCCAACACCACCGCCAGTACCAGCAACACGCCAAGCCCCACCAGCGCCAGGCTCAAGCCGATGCGCCAGCGCAGCGCTTCTGCCGCCTCGCGTACGGTGTGCGCGGTATTGACCTGCATTTGTGCGGCCGCCGCCTGCGCCGACTGCAAACGCGCGCCCAGGGCCTTGGAGCTTTCGCTGGCCGCGCCTTGCAGGCTGTCGTCGACCAACTGATCACTGCTTACGATCAACGACGCAAAACGCTGATCCAGCGCCGCCAGAGACTGTTCGATCGACGCAGTAGAAACGCCCATCAACACTTTGCCGATCACAACGCCGTTGGGGCTGATGGGCGCTTCGAGGTAATACACCGCCGGATCGTTGCGCGCAGCATCGAGGACTTTATCCAGCGCGCGCTCGCCCTTGCCCTTTTCCAGCAGGGCTTTGTTGATCGGGTTATCACGGTTGAGGTAGCGCGTCAGATGCTGCCCCGAGGCATCGTCATACACCACGAACAGCACATTGGGATTGCGCTGGGCACGCCGAGCGAAGTCCGACAGGGTTGGCACATCGTTGTCCCAAATGGCCCGGGACGAAACGGCCGCCAGCAACTGCGCCATGTCGTTCGCGGAGTCTTTAAGGCTCTGCTCAAGCATTTCCCAGAGCTGCATCTGTTCGTCTTTAAGGCGCGGCTCCAGGCCTGCGGTCAGGCGCTGGCGGGTGCTGACCGACAACCCGTCCAGGTTGCTCTTGACCTCACGCCCGGCCAACTCCAGTTCGGCGGCCAAGTGCTTGCTGTCTGCACTCAGCCCCGCATCCAGATCGGACTCCAGGGCCGTGACCGTGCTCCGCGTCAGTGCGACAGCCACCAGCACTTGCACCAAAAGAGCGATACCGAGGGTAACGAATACCGGCCGCAACAAACGGCTTTGTAACAATGAGAGTACGGCAGACACAGAAAACCCCTCCACAACGGTGCCATTATTTTGATGGCACGCTTATGAGGTTTTTGAAGCAAGGGTCATGCCGTGGATCTGGCTAAAACAACAAAGGGCCCCGAAGGGCCCTTTGTTTTGCATCGCGACGTGTTACGCGAACGGGTGACGCAGAACGATGGTTTCGTTGCGGTCCGGACCTGTCGAGACGATGTCGATCGGCGCGCCGATCAGTGCTTCTACGCGCTTGATGTAAGCACGGGCGTTTTCTGGCAGCTCTTCTAGGGTTTTGGCACCCACGGTCGATTCAGTCCAGCCCGGTACTTCTTCGTACACAGGCTGCAGGCCTACGTAGCTGTCAGCGTCGGTTGGCGCCACTTCGTTGCCGTCTGCATCTTTGTAGCCAACGCAGATGTTGATGGTTTCCAGACCGTCGAGTACGTCCAGCTTGGTCAGGCAGATGCCCGAGATGCTGTTCACATCGATAGCGCGACGCAGGATAACGGCGTCGAACCAGCCGCAACGACGGGCACGGCCGGTGGTTGCACCGAACTCGTGACCTTGTTTGGCCAGGTGCGCGCCGACGTCGTCGAACAGCTCAGTCGGGAACGGGCCCGAACCCACGCGAGTGGTGTAAGCCTTGGTGATGCCCAGGATGTAGTCCAGGAACATCGGGCCAACGCCCGAACCGGTCGCAACGCCACCGGCGGTGGTGTTGGAGCTGGTCACGTACGGGTAGGTACCGTGGTCGATGTCCAGCAGCGAACCTTGAGCGCCTTCGAACATGATGTCTTTGCCAGCGCGACGCAGGTCGTGCAGCTCAGCGGTCACGTCCAGCATCAGCGGCTTGAGCAGCTCAGCGTATTCTTTGCACTCGGCCAGGGTCTTGTCGAAGTCGATGGCGGTGTCTTTGTAGTAACCCACCAGCATGAAGTTGTGGTAATCCACCAGTTCACGCAGTTTGGCTTCAAAACGCGGCATGTTCAGCAGATCGCCAACACGCAGACCGCGACGTGCAACCTTGTCTTCGTATGCCGGGCCAATGCCGCGACCGGTTGTACCGATCTTCAGCTCGCCACGGGCTTTTTCACGGGCCTGGTCCAGTGCAACGTGGAACGACAGGATCAGCGGGCAGGACGGGCTGATACGCAGGCGCTCACGCACCGGTACGCCTTTCTCTTCCAGCTTGATGATTTCACGCAACAGAGCGTCTGGAGCAACCACCACACCGTTGCCGATCAGGCACTGCACGCCTTCGCGCAATACGCCCGACGGAATCAGGTGCAGAACGGTTTTTTCGCCGTCGATCACCAAGGTGTGGCCAGCGTTGTGGCCACCTTGGTAGCGCACTACAGCGGCAGCATGTTCGGTCAGCAGATCAACGATCTTGCCTTTGCCCTCATCACCCCACTGGGTGCCCAGGACTACGACATTCTTACCCATAACACTTGTCCTCATTCGCGCAAACTTGGTGCCGGCAACCGCCGGCAGGAAAACTCAAGAAGCCAGCGGCACGACGTGCCACAAGCCGTTCTGCTGAATCAATTGGCGGTCGCAGTCCGCATCACGGGCGGCGGTCTGTGGCTGGCCAGGCAATGCCTGAACCACACGCTGACCTTCACTGCGAAGCTGGCAAACCTGCTGCCAGAGTGCCGCATCTGTGCTGTCAGGCATCCAGATACCGCCAGACGGTAGCTGAACCTCAGCACGCCCCAGGGTTACCAGGGTTTTCAAATCGGTCGAAAAACCGGTCGCCGGACGGGCACGCCCAAACACAGCACCGATATCGTCATAACGACCGCCCTGGGCGATGGAATCCCCAACGCCCGGAACAAACACCGCAAACACCACACCTGTGTGGTAGTGATACCCACGCAACTCACCCAGGTCAAAATACAGCGGCAACTGCGGGAAACGCACCGACAACCGCTCGGCAATTGCCTGCAAGTCGTCCAGAGCAGCCATCACCTCGGCCGGAGCCTTGGCCAGACGCTCACGCGCAGCAACCAGCACTTCACGGCCGCCACACAAACCCACCAATGCCTGAAGCATGTCGGCCAGATCGGCCGGCAAACCTTCGGTCAAGGCTGTTACTTCGTCGATCGCCTTGCGTTGCAGGGCGTCGAACAATTGTTGTTCCACTTCAACCGACAGGTTGGCCGCACGGGCCAGCCCACGGTAAATGCCGACATGCCCCAGGTCCATGTGCACATCCGGCACATCGGCCAGTTGCAGCATGGCCAGCATCAAGCTGATGACTTCTACGTCGCTGCTCGGGCTGGCATCGCCATACAACTCGGCGCCCAACTGGATCGGGCTGCGCGAGGACGACAATGCACGCGGTTGAGCATGCAGGACGCTGCCGGCGTAGCACAGACGGCTCGGGCCTTCATGACGCAAGGTATGCGCATCAATGCGCGCCACTTGCGGCGTGATGTCGGCACGAAAACCCATCTGGCGACCCGTCTTGGGGTCAATAACCTTAAAGGTCCGCAGATCGAGATCCTGGCCAGCCCCTGTCAGCAGGGATTCCAGGTATTCAATATGCGGGGTGACGACGAACTCATAGCCCCAGCTCTGGAACAGATCCAACACCTGACGCCGCGCGACTTCAATGCGCGCAGCCTCTGGTGGAAGTACTTCTTCGATGCCATCTGGCAGAAGCCAGCGGTCTACCGTTGCCATTACGCCATTCCCCTATGATCCGGGTGGCCAGCCAGCAGGCAAGCCTTGAGTAAAGCAGAACGTGGCTGCGTCTTTAGCGCGCACAGCAAAAAAGCCTGAATGACAGGCTCAGCACATTCCTCGAAAAATCTACCGATGCTGTCACAGCCATCCGGTCAATCAAACATGCAGACGCAAAAAAGCCGGGAATTTCCCGGCTGCCGCATCATACACACGTTTTCTAAAAGGATCACCCCGCGAGGCAATTTGCCCGCCCGGCGGAGTGCGTGTACAGGATGCTTTTTTGCTGCAGGAGCGAGCTTTTGGAGATCAAAAGATCGCGAGGCAAGCTCGCTCCTACAGGTTTACTGCGGCTTGGACTTGTCCAGGTAGCGGAAGAACTCGCTGCTTGGGTCCAGAACCAATACGTCGCTCTTGTTCGCAAAGCTTTCGCGATAAGCGCGCAGGCTGCGATAGAACTTGTAGAACTCCTGGTCCTGACCGTAAGCCTTGGAGTAAATCGCAGCAGCCTGAGCATCGCCATCACCGCGTGCTTCTTCGGACTGGCGATAAGCCTCGGCCAGCAGAACACGACGTTGACGGTCGGCGTCAGCACGAATGCCTTCTGCCAGCTCGTTACCCTTGGCCCGATGCTCACGTGCTTCACGCTCACGCTCGGTGCTCATACGTTCGAAAACGCTGCGGTTTACTTCTTTGGGCAGGTCAATGGCCTTGACGCGAACGTCGACCACTTCAATACCCAGCTCTTTCTCAGCCATTTTGTTCAGCGATGCAGTGATGTCAGCCATCAATGCATCACGCTCACCCGACACCACTTCGTGCAGGGTGCGCTTACCGAACTGGTCACGCAGGCCCGATTCCAGACGACGCGACAGGCGCTCGTCAGCAATCTGCTTCATGCCCGAGGTCGCGGTGTAGAAGCGCTCGGCATCTTTCACACGCCACTTGGCGAAAGCATCGACCATGACCGCTTTCTTTTCCAGCGTCAGGAAACGCTGCGTCGGTGCATCCAGCGTCATCAGGCGGGCGTCAAACTTGCGCACCTGGTTAACGTAAGGGATCTTCACGTGCAGGCCTGGCTGAACATCGGCCTGAACCACACGGCCGAAGCGCAACAGCACGGCACGTTCGGTTTGCGAGACGATGTAGAAGCTGTTCCAGGCAACGATCGCCACAACAACGGCAACAATAAGGGCGACCAGCGATTTATTGCTCATCAGCGACTCTCCCTGGTACGCGGTGGTGTCGGCAGATCCGTGTTGATGTGCGTGCCAGCATCAGAACTGCTCGCCGCAGCTGCCGAACCCGTTACCGAGTTGCTGCCGCCAGTACGGCCTTCAATCATTTTGTCCAACGGCAAGTACAGCAGGTTGCTCTGGCCGTTTTTGTTGCCGGTCACGAGTACTTTGCTGGTGTTGCTGAAGACATCCTGCATGGTGTCCAGGTACAGACGGTCACGGGTCACGTCAGGATTTTTGCGGTACTCGGCCACCAGCTTGGTAAAGCGGTCAGCTTCACCCTTGGCGCGAGACACCACTTCATCGCGGTAACCGTTGGCATCTTCGATGATGCGCTGTGCCTGACCACGGGCTTCCGGAACCACGCCATTGGCGTAGCTTTCGGCCTGGTTGCGGGCACGCTGCTCGTCTTCACGGGCACGGATCACGTCGTCAAAGGCTTCTTGTACTTCACGCGGTGCAGCAGCGTTTTGTACGTTGACCTGAGTCACCGTAATACCGGTTTTGTAGGTATCGAGGAAACGCTGCAGGCGGTCCTTGATCTCTACGGCCATTTGTTCACGGCCATCGGTCAACACCTGGTCCATCGACGTGGAACCCACGACGTGACGCAAGGCACTGTCTGTGGCTTGCTGCAGGCTGACTTCCGGTTGATCAACGTTCAGCACGTAGTCGCGCAGGTTGCTGATCTTGTACTGCACGGTCAGCGGCACTTCGACGATGTTTTCGTCTTCAGTGAGCATCTGGCCCTGCTTGGTGTACGCACGCTCACGCGTTACGTTTTCCATGTACTTTTTATCGAACGGCGGCAAGTAGATGTTCAGACCCGGACCTACCGTGTCGTAGTACTTGCCCAGGCGCAGCACGACGGCTTGCTCCTGCTCGTCGACCACATAAACCGCGCTGTACAGCCAGACGGCTGCCATAACGACCAGTACCAGGCCGAGCACACCGAAGCCGGCGCTCTTACCGCCTGAGCCACCTTCGTTGCCACCGCCACCGGTACGTTTTTTTCCACCACCGAACAACCCATTCAGGCTTTCCTGCAGCTTTCGGAAGGCCTCGTCGAGATCCGGTGGTCCCTTGCGGTCGCCATTTTTAGGGCGTTTGCTACCCCAGGGATCTTGATTGTTCGAGTTGCCACCCGGCTCATTCCAAGCCATAGCGCTCTCCATCTGATAAAGCAAAGACGCGCCCACGGCGCGCCGACCAATGCTACAGAATGCCTACCACAGCGGCACGGCCGCTTTAGGAGGCTTTTATTGCAAAGTGTGTTCTTCGATGAATTCCAGCGGTTGCATCCCTTCACGGCTGACCAAGCGATTGAGCTCGGAACGCGGCAGGCGTACGTCCAACAAACTGGAGCCCTCATCGTCATGCGCTTCTTTTTGCACAACCCCCAGTTCGAAGAACTGTGCACGCAGTCGAGCAAAACGTTGCGGCAAGCGCAAGGTGCCAACGAACAAATCACTGCCCAACAACTCGGCAATGGCCTGTTCAAGCAGCTCCAGACCTTGGTTTTCACGGGCCGACAACCAGACCCGCTGCGGTTTGCCATCGGCATCACGCTGGATCTGCGGCTCTACACCTTCAAGCAAATCGATTTTGTTGTAGACCTCAAGGATCGGCAAGTCCTGCGCGCCAATCTCGTTGAGGACGATCATCACCTGTTCGATCTGCTGCATGCGCTCAGGCTCATGCGCGTCGATCACGTGCAGCAGCAAATCCGAATTGCTCGACTCTTCGAGCGTAGACCGGAATGCTTCAACAAGCTTGTGCGGCAAGTGACGAATAAAGCCCACGGTATCGGCCAGTACGATCGGCCCCAGGTCGTCCAGGTCAACGCGGCGCAAGGTCGGGTCGAGCGTGGCGAACAATTGGTCTGCGGCAAATACGTCTGACTGCGTGACCGCATTGAACAACGTGGACTTACCGGCGTTGGTATACCCCACCAGCGACACCGTAGGAATATCGGCGCGTTGGCGCCCTCTACGGGACTGTTCACGTTGGCTGCGGACTTTTTTCAGACGCGACTTGATCTGGCTGATGCGGATACGCAACAGACGGCGGTCGGTTTCGAGCTGGGTTTCACCCGGCCCGCGCATACCAATGCCGCCACCTTGACGCTCAAGGTGGGTCCAGCCGCGCACAAGACGCGTGCTCATGTGATCAAGCTGGGCCAGTTCGACCTGCAGCTTGCCTTCATGGGTACGGGCGCGTTGAGCGAAGATGTCGAGAATCAGCCCGGTGCGGTCAAGCACGCGACACTCGAACACGCGTTCGAGGTTACGCTCCTGACTGGGCGTGAGGACGTGATTGAAAATCACAATGTCGACCTTCTCGGCCTTGACCAGGTCGCGCAACTCCTCGACCTTGCCACTGCCAATCAGGTGCTTGGCCGAAGGCCGATGACGCGGCACGTTGAAAAACGCGACGGTCTCGGCGCCAGCCGATACTGCTAACTCCTGGAACTCCTGCGGATCTTCGTGCGCCTCAGGGTCCTGAACTTCCAAGTGAACGAGGATCGCCCGCTCACCACCACCGTGGCGCTCAAAGAACAAAGGAGACTCCTATCAAGCGTTACCTGGCTCAGCGTCTGCCAGATCAGATTCGCTCGCGCTAGGCAGACGGATCGGACGTACTGGGACGACTGTCGAGATAGCGTGTTTGTAAACCATTTGGCTCACGGTGTTTTTCAGCAGGATCACGAACTGGTCGAACGACTCGATAGTCCCCTGCAGCTTGATACCGTTGACCAGGTAGATGGAAACGCCAACCTTCTCTTTACGCAATGTATTCAAGTAAGGGTCTTGTAGCGAATGCCCTTTTGACATGTGCCGCACTCCTGTAAGGATAAAAAAATAGATACAAAAATTAGATGGCGATGTCGCCATACCCATAGGATAGACGGCAATTTCCGGGACTCAGCTCAATATGGAGACCGATCCCAAGTATTTCAAGGCGCGCGGCAGATTGTCGCAGTCCAGGCTGTCCAGCCAATGTAGATCATCCCAACCGCGCAACCAGGTGAACTGACGTTTGGCCAATTGGCGCGTAGCAATGATGCCGCGCTCCTGCATCTCGGTCGCTGTCAGCTTGCCGTCCAGATAATCCCAGACTTGGCGGTAGCCCACTGCACGTATAGACGGCAACCCGGCGTGCAGGTCACTTCTATCTCGCAGGGCTAAGACCTCGTCGATGAATCCCTGTTCCAGCATTTGCATGAATCTTTGCGCGATTCTTTCATGCAGCACCTGCCGGTTCGCCGGAGCGATGGCCAGTTGGGCGACAGTATAGGGCAATTGGCCGCCGCCAGAAGCTGCTGCTTTGGTAGATTCTTCAGATTGTTTGTGCCGGTGGGCCGTCATGCTCAGGCCGCTCACCCGATACACCTCTAACGCCCGGGTCAGACGCTGCGGGTCATTGGGGTGAATGCGCGCCGCCGACTCCGGGTCGACCGCTGCCAACTGATCATGCAGCGCCTGCCAGCCAAGGCGTTGGGCTTCTTCTTCAAGTTGTGCACGCACCTGCGGGTCGGCGGCCGGCATGTCGGCCAGGCCTTCAAGCAACGCTTTGTAATACAACATTGTGCCGCCCACCAGCAGCGGGATATTGCCCCGTGCGGTGATCTCGGCCATGGATTGCAACGCATCGCGGCGAAAATCAGCCGCCGAATAGCTCTCGGCCGGGTCAATGATGTCGATCAACCGGTGCGGGTGCGCCGCCAGAATCTCTTTGGACGGCTTGGCCGTGCCGATGTCCATGCCGCGATACACCAGCGCCGAATCCACGCTGACCAGCTCACAGGGCAGCACCTTGCTCAGCTCGATCGCCAGATCCGTTTTGCCTGCGGCGGTGGGGCCCATCAAAAAGATGGCCGGGGGTAAAGCTTTGGAACCTGTCATCAGCGACCGCGCAAAAAGAGTTTGTCCAAGTCGTCCAGGCCCATTTGGGTCCAGGTGGGACGACCATGATTGCACTGACCGCTGCGCTCGGTGTTTTCCATGTCACGCAACAAGCCGTTCATTTCCGGGATGGCCAAGCGCCGATTGGCGCGGATCGCGCCGTGGCACGCCATGGTGCCGAGCAATTCGTTGAGGTGCGCCTGGATCCGGTCACTGGTGCCGTATTCCATCAAGTCGGCCAGCACGTCATGCACCAGGCGCTGCGCCTCGGCCTGCTTGAGCAAGGCCGGGATCTGGCGAATGGCCAGAGTCTCCGGGCCCAAGCGCTGCAACTCGAAGCCCAGGCGGCGGAACCACTCGCCGTGCTCTTCGGCGCAATCGGCTTCACGCTGGCTCACTGCAATGGACTCAGGCACCAGCAGCGGCTGACCGCTCAGGCCTTCGCTGGCCATGGCGATTTTGAGGCGCTCGTACATGATCCGCTCGTGGGCCGCGTGCATGTCCACCAGCACCAGGCCGTGGGCGTTTTCCGCGAGGATATAGATACCCTTGAGCTGCGCCAGGGCAAAGCCCAATGGCGGAATATCACCCTGCCCCTCGGGCATCGGCGCCGCCGTGGCCTCGGGCAATGGCGCGAAAAACTCGCGGTAGGCATTTTTGGCTTCGGCGGTCGCCATGGACGGCCCGGAAGTCGGCGGCCGGTAGTAAGACTGATAACCCGCCCCCGCGCCGGAGCTCGGCACATGCGCGGCCGGTGCCGCCTGAGGCTGCTCCAGCAGGTGCGCGGCCAGGCGCATCTCGCCTTGCGGGCCGAACTCACCGGCGTCGATCCCGGTCGGGCGTTCAGCCCCCGGCACCGGCGCAGGCGCGGCCAGTTGGTCTTCGGGGCGTACGTCGCCCAGCGCGCGGTGCAGCGTGCCGTACAAAAAGTCGTGCACCATGCGCCCGTCACGGAAACGCACTTCGTGTTTGGTCGGGTGCACGTTGACGTCGACCACCGACGGGTCGACTTCAAAAAACAGCACAAAGGTCGGGTGCCGACCATTGAACAGCACATCGCGGTACGCCTGACGCACCGCGTGCGCCACCAGCTTGTCGCGCACCGCACGGCCATTCACATAGAAGTACTGCAAGTCGGCCTGGCTGCGAGAAAACGTCGGCAAGCCCACCCAGCCCCACAAATGCAGGCCGTTACGCTCGACCTCGATGGGCAGCGCCTGCTCCAGGAACGCCGGGCCACACACCGCCGCCACCCGCCGGGCGCGGGCCGTGGCATCGCGGGCTTCGTGCAGATTGAGGATGCTTTTGCCGTTGTGGCGCAAGTTGAACGCCACATCAAAACGCGCCAAAGCCAGACGTTTGATCACTTCTTGCAGGTGATCGAATTCGGTTTTTTCGGTCTTGAGGAATTTACGCCGCGCCGGGGTGTTGAAAAACAGGTCGCGCACTTCAACCGACGTGCCCACCGGGTGCGCCGCTGGCTGAACCCGCGGAGCCATGTCGCGGCCTTCGGTTTCGACCTGCCACGCCTGCTCGGCGCCACGGGTGCGCGAGGTCAGGGTCAGGCGGGCCACCGAACTGATCGATGCCAGCGCCTCGCCCCGAAAGCCCAGGCTCATCACCCGCTCAAGGTCTTCAAGGTCGCGGATCTTGCTGGTGGCGTGTCGCGCCAGCGCCAGCGGCAAGTCGTCACTGGAAATACCGCTGCCGTCGTCACGCACCCGCAGCAGCTTAATCCCGGCCTGCTCGACGTCAACATCTATGCGCTTGGCACCCGAGTCGAGGCTGTTTTCCAGCAACTCTTTAATCACCGAGGCCGGGCGTTCAACCACTTCACCCGCCGCAATCTGGTTAGCCAGCCGCGGGCTAAGCAGTTCAATGCGGGCGCTGTTCATCACCTCATCACTCATTGCTTGGTCACCAGCTCGGTGGCCGGAATGCTCAAGTTTTGACCGATTTTCAGTTCATCGCTTTTCAAGCCGTTGGTGGAGCGCAGCGTCGCCACGCCCACTTGGTAACGCACCGCAATCATCGCCAGGGTTTCGCCTGGGCGAACCGTGTGTTCACGGGCCCCTTGGGCGATTTTGCCGGTATCACGCAGCCAGGCGATGTACGTGCCCGGCGGCGGGTTTTGCTGGAAGAACTGGCGCACGCCACTGCTGATCGAACGCGCCAGCGCTTGCTGATGGCTGGTCGAGGACAGTTTCGAGGCTTCGTTGGCGTTCGAGATAAACCCGGTTTCCACGAGGATCGACGGGATATCCGGCGACTTGAGCACCATAAACCCGGCTTGCTCCACGCGCTGCTTGTGCAACGGCGTGACCCGGCCGATGTTGCTCAGAACCTTCTGGCCGACGTTAAGGCTGGAGGTCAGCGAGGCGGTCATCGACAGGTCGAGCAGTACGCCTGCGAGCATTTTGTCTTTGTCGTCGAGGCTCACGTTGCCCGCGCCGCCGATCAAGTCAGAACGGTTTTCGCTGTCAGCCAGCCAGCGCGCCGTCTCGGACGTGGCGCCGCGTTCAGACAAGGCAAACACCGATGCACCAAACGCCGCCTTGGACGGCGCAGCGTCAGCGTGAATCGATACAAACAGGTCGGCACCCTTTTTACGGGCGATTTCGGTACGGCCACGCAACGGGATGAAATAGTCGCCGGTACGGGTCAGCTCAGCCCGGAAGCCGCGCATGCCGTTGATCTGGCGCTGCAACTCTTTGGCAATCGCCAGCACCACGTTCTTTTCGTGTTGGCCCGCAGAACCGGAAGCACCCGGGTCTTCACCGCCGTGGCCGGGGTCGATCACCACAACAATTTCGCGCTTGCCGCTCGGCACCGGCGGCAGCTTGATATCAGGCTGGGCAGGCGTGACCGGAACAGGGACCGGTACCGGCACCACAGGCACCTTGGCCACTGTCGTCGCGGGCAGGCTTGGGGTCAGGTCTGCGCCCTGATCGAACAAATCGACCACCAGGCGGTTGCCGTACTGGGCGTTAGGGGCCAGCACAAAGCTTTTGGGGGTGACCGGTTTTTTCAGGTCGATGACCACCCGCAGGTCGGTCGGCGTGCGCTGCGCCGAGCGCATGCTGGTGATCGGCGTATTGGCCGTGGCCACATTCAACGGTCCGGCCAGGGTGGCACCGTTGATATCAATCACCAGACGGTCTGGCGCCGTCAGCGTAAACACGCTGTGCTGCACCGGACCGGTCAGGTCAAACACCAGCCGCGTGTTGTCCGGGGCACGCCACAAACGCACGCTTTTCACTTGTGTCGCTGCTATGGCATTAACCGCCATGACACTCAGCAACAGACCCACGACACTCACTAACGCGCGAAAGCGCATACCAAACCCCATCATTATTTGTGTTCCAGCGCCACTGCGGCACACCAAGCCTCGCCACGCGAGCCTTGGGGCGACAGCGTCAGCGCCCGCCCGGTGTTATGCGGCCTAATGGTAATGGTCAGGTCAGGCTTTGGCAAAAAGCCTGCACCTTGTTGGGGCCACTCAATCAAGCATAGGGCGTCTTCGTCGAAATAGTCGCGAATCCCCATATATTCCAGCTCTTCCGGGTCAACCAGGCGATACAGGTCGAAGTGAAAAGCGCGGATGTCGCCAATTTCGTAGGGTTCAACCAGGGTAAACGTCGGGCTTTTAACCGCGCCGGTGTGGCCCAGGCCGCGAATAATGCCGCGTGACAGGGTGGTTTTACCCGCCCCCAAGTCCCCTTCCAGAAAAATCAGCCCATGCCCCTGGGTGATGCGGGCCAACTGCTCGCCAAAGGCGACCATGGCCTCTTCATCCGCCAGATGCAGTGTTAATTCAGACACGGTGTTTGCTCCTCCAACAACTGACGAATGGCTGGTATCAAATCACTGGCCGCCAGCCCACGGCCCATTTGTCCTTGTTGTTCACCGGCACGGGCATGCAGCCACACCGCGAGGCACGCGGCATCAAAGGCGCTCATGCCCTGCGCCAGCAACGCACCGACCACACCGGCCAACACGTCGCCCAAACCCGCCGTGGCCATGGCCGGATGCCCATGCGTGCACAGCGCCAATTGACCTTCCAGCCCGGCAATCAACGTGCCCGCCCCCTTAAGGACGCACACTGCTGAGTATTTTTTAACCAGCGCACGGGCCGCCGCCGGGCGATCCGCCTGCACCTGCTCGGTGCTCAAGCCCAGCAAACGCGCGGCTTCGCCGGGGTGCGGGGTGAGCACGCAGCCTGCTGGCAGCGCACAGTCAGCGTTGGACAACAGATTGAGCGCATCGGCATCCCAGACTTGTGGCTTTTTTGCCTGAGCCGCCGCCGACAGCAAGCTGCGCCCCCACGCGGCCTGCCCCAACCCCGGCCCCACCACAACCACGCGGGCTTGCGCCAACACGCCCATTAACTGGTTGGCCGACGACACGCCGAGGGTCATCACCTCGGGCAAGCGGGTCAAGGCCGCGGGCACATGCTCCGGGCGGGTGGCCAGTGACACCAGCCCGGCACCACAGCGCAAGGCGCTCTGGGCGCTGAGGGTAATGGAGCCGCCAAAACCCCGGTCACCGCCAATCAGCAGCACATGGCCGAACTGGCCTTTGTGGGCGTCGGGCGCACGTGCAGGCAGCCGTGGCAGGGTGTCTGCCAGCAGCGGTTGGGGGTCAGCAAAGAGGTGTTTGGTCTGCGGCATGCGTGTCGGGCTCCGATGTCTGGCAGAATTATACGCATCTCAGCTCTGGTTTCTCTTGCCTCATGCCTGCTATTACTGCCGACCTCCCCGCTCTCGCCCAGTCCATCAAGGAATGGGGCCGTGAGTTGGGCTTTCAACAAGTCGCCATTGCCGGCCTTGATCTGGGGGAACACGAGCAACACCTTGAACGCTGGCTGGCCGCTGGCTACCACGGCGACATGGAATACATGGGCGCCCACGGCAGCAAACGTTCGCACCCCGAAGAGCTGGTGCCCGGCACCTTGCGCGTGGTGTCGTTGCGCATGGACTACCTGCCCGGCGACACGCACATGGCGCAATTGCTGGCCCAACCCGAAAAAGCCTACGTGTCGCGCTACGCCCTGGGCCGCGACTACCACAAGCTGATCCGCAAACGCGTGCAACAGTTGGCCGATCGCATTCAGGCCGAAATAGGCCCGTTCGGCTTTCGCGCCTTCGTTGACAGCGCCCCGGTGCTGGAAAAAGCCATCGCGCAAAAAGCCGGGCTGGGCTGGATCGGCAAAAACACCCTGGTGCTCAACCGCAAGGCGGGCAGTTACTTCTTTTTAAGTGAACTGTTTGTCGACATACCGCTGCCCGAGGACGAACCCCACACCACCGAGCACTGCGGGCGCTGCAGCGCATGCCTGGACATTTGCCCGACCAAGGCGTTTGTGGGGCCGTATGTGCTGGATGCGCGGCGGTGCATTTCGTACCTGACCATCGAGCTTAAAACCGCGATCCCGGAAGAACTGCGCTCAATGATGGGCAACCGGGTGTTTGGCTGCGACGACTGCCAGATCGTCTGCCCCTGGAACCGCTTCGCCCGCAGCACCCTTGAGGGCGACTTCAAGCCCCGGCACAACCTGGACAACGCCGAACTGGCCGAATTGTTCATGTGGGACGAAGACAAATTTTTGAGCAGCACCGAAGGTTCGCCCCTGCGCCGGGCCGGTTACGAGCGCTGGCTGCGCAACTTGGCGGTGGGGCTGGGCAACGCGCCATCGACCATTCCGGTGCTGGAAGCGCTGAAAGCGCGGCGTGAGTACCCGTCGCAGCTGGTGCAAGAGCATGTGGAATGGGCGCTAAAGCAGCATGCTGAGCGGGTTTCTGTGTAAATCGCTGGCCCTCACCCCAACCCTCTCCCGGAGGGAGAGGGAGCTTTACCGAGGTGCTCTCAGGTTCGGCGCAGTCCTTCAGCATCCCCCAATCAGTCCCCTCTCCCTCCGGGAGAGGGCTAGGGTGAGGGGGCGTTTTCCCACCCGATTAATGCTCGTCGTTGTACACGAACTTGGGCATTTCCCAGTTAAAGCGAATCGCCAACAAGCGCAGCAAGAGCCCGCCGAACAAGGTGACGAAGATCGCCTGTTCGTTGGGCATGTTCAGGTAGATGCACAGCAAAAAGCACCACGCGGCCGCGAAGGACACGCTGGCGTAGAGTTCGCGACGGAAGATCAACGGGATGTCGTTGCAGAAGATGTCACGCAGAATGCCGCCAAACACGCCGGTAATCACCCCGCTCACCGACGCCACCAGCATGCCCTGGCCCATTTCCAGGGCGGTCATGCAGCCGATCAGGGTAAACGCCACCAGCCCCAGCGCATCGAGCACTAAAAACAGTGAACGCAAATGGCGCATCAGCGGTGCGATAAAAATCGTCACCAACGCGGCAAAGGTGGTGAGCACCAGGTATTCCGGGTGTTTGACCCACGTCAGCGGGTAATGCCCCAACAGCACATCACGGACCGAACCACCGCCCAGCGCGGTGACGCAGGCAATCAGCACCACACCAAACCAGTCCATGCCCCGACGCCCGGCAGACAGCGCGCCGGTCATGGCTTCAGCAGTAATGGCGACTAAATAGAGCATCAGCAACATGGCGGCGATCCTTGCAATGAGGCGCGCAGTCTACTCAGTTGCTGAGAGCACCAAAAGGGGGCAAAAAACACACCCCCTGCAGGAGCGAGCTTGCCTCGCGATCTTTTGATCTTTAAAGCAAACAGGCGTCTTTAGAACTTGATGAAGTGCTTGCGGTAATGCTGCAGCTCGGCAATCGACTCGCGGATGTCGTCCAGCGCCAGGTGCGTGCCTTTTTTCACCAGGGTATCGCGCACTTCCGGCGCCCAACGGGCGACCAGTTCCTTGAGGGTCGAGACGTCCAGGTTGCGGTAATGGAAGTAGCTTTCGAGGGCCTTCATGTGGGTGTACAGAAAACGTCGGTCCTGGCAGATGCTGTTGCCGCAGATCGGCGATTTGCCTTTAGGCACCCACTGTTCAAGGAAGGCCAGGGTCTGCGCTTCGGCTTCGGCCATGCTCACGGTGCTGTCCTTGACCCGCTGGGTCAGGCCGCTGGCGCCGTGGGTGCGGGTGTTCCATTCGTCCATGCGGGCGAGCACTTCGTCGCTGTGGTGGATGGCAATCACCGGGCCTTCAGCCAAGGTGTTGAGGTTGCTGTCGGTGACGATGGTGGCCATTTCGATAATGACGTCGTTGTCCGGATCAAGGCCGGTCATTTCCAGGTCGATCCAGATCAGGTTCTGCGCGTTGTTCATAAAGGCCTCCAGTGCTTAGTCGCGCAGTTTAGCTTAGGCGCCTGGCCCACGTGCTAAACTCGCCAGCGTTTTACCCTTCTTATCGTTATCAACACGGAACACCCATGGCCAAACGCCAGCTCAATCGTCGCCAAAACTGGCGCATCGAAAAGATCCAGGGCGAGCGCGCTGCCCGCGCCGCCAAACGCGAATCCAGCGCCCTTGAAGCGCTTGAGGGCGGCGACTTAGGCCCCGAGCAACTCGGCCTGGTGATCGCGCACTTCGGTGTGCAGGTCGAGGTCGAGGCTCAAGAAGGCGAGCTGAAAGGCCAGACGTTCCGTTGCCACTTGCGCGCCAACCTGCCCGCATTGGTCACCGGTGACACCGTGGTGTGGCGCGCAGGCAATCAGGGCATCGGCGTGATCGTTGCCCAGTTGCCGCGCAAAACCGAATTGTGCCGCCCCGACAACCGTGGCCAGCTCAAGCCGGTCGCGGCCAACGTCGACATGATCGTGATCGTCTTCGCGCCAATGCCCGAGCCTCACGCCAACCTGATCGACCGTTACTTGGTAGCCGCCGAGCACGCCGGGATCCGCCCGTTCCTGCTGCTGAACAAGGCAGATTTGATCGACGATCAAAACGCACCCGCTCTGAACGCACTGCTGGGGGTTTATCGCCAGTTGGGCTACCCGGTGCTGGAAGTGTCTGCGCACCACGGTGACGGCATGCAGCAGTTGCAAGAGCAACTCAACGGCCGTATCAGCGTGTTTGTGGGGCAATCGGGCGTGGGTAAATCTTCGCTGGTCAACAGCTTGCTGCCGGAGGTCAACCTGCGGGTCGGGCCGCTGTCGGAGCTGTCCGGTCAGGGCACGCACACCACCACCACCGCGCGGTTGTTCCACTTCCCGGGCGGCGGTCAGTTGATCGACTCACCGGGTATTCGTGAATTTGGCCTGGGCCACGTCAGCCGTGCCGATGTCGAGGCGGGCTTTATCGAGTTCCACGACTTGATCGGCCGCTGCCGCTTCCGCGACTGCAAGCACGACCGCGAGCCGGGCTGCGCGTTGTTGATGGCCCTGGAAGACGGCCGTGTGCAGCAACAGCGCATGAACAGCTATCGCTCGATTATTGCGAGCTTGCCGGAAAGCAGTTACTGAGGCCGGGCTTGTCTCACGATCGTTTAAAAGATCGCGAGGCAAGCTCGCTCCTACACAGGTTTAGGGGTTTGCCGGGGGCTTGTCATCAAACAAGTTCAGCTTCTGGCGCTCTTCATGCATCGGCTTTGGCTGCTGGTCGGGCGGTAAGGTGATCGGGTCATCCAGGGCTTTGGGCAACTGCTCAGCCTTGACTGGGTCCGGCCCTTGTTCACCCTCAATCGCTTGTTGGGCCTTTTTGGTCAGCACCACGATGTCGATCCGGCGGTTGACCGGGTTGTTCGGGTGGGCCTTGTCGAACAGCACTGACGAGGCGTACCCCACCACCCGCGCCACCTGACTGTCGGGGTAGCTTCCCGCCACCAGTGTGCGCCGCGCCGCGTTAGCGCGGTTGGCAGACAACTCCCAGTTGCCGTAATCGCCCGTGCCCGCATAGGGCATGGCGTCGGTGTGACCGCTGATGCTGAT
Organism: Pseudomonas helleri; assembly: GCF_045830615.1. Taxonomy (NCBI): domain Bacteria; kingdom Pseudomonadati; phylum Pseudomonadota; class Gammaproteobacteria; order Pseudomonadales; family Pseudomonadaceae; genus Pseudomonas; species Pseudomonas helleri. The sequence continues at coordinate 5,033,688 of NZ_CP174501.1, forward strand.
CTTGTTCGGCACCGCCGCGATGGTGTCGGCCATGGCCAGCAAAATGTCTTCGAAATACGACTTGAGACGCGCACTGCCCACGTCAAACATCGGGCGGTTTTCAGCGTCCATCACCTGGATACGCAAGCCGTCCGGGGTGATTTCGAACAACAGCTGGTCTTTGAATTTCTTCAGTTGCGGGTTTTCTTCGACCTTGTTTTGCAACTCCTGAAGCAGCAACTCAAGGCGCTCCTTCTCAACCTGCTCGGCCATGCCCTGGATCTGGTCTGCATCGATTTTGATCTTGTCCGGCACCGGCTCCTTTTTCTCTTCCGGGTTGAGAGTGTTTTCCGGCGCCAGTGCGGGGGTGCCGCCCAGGTCGATGGTGTACGGCGTGCCGCTTTCAGAGAAACCGATCGGGTCTTTAAAGTAGCCACCAATGGCGATTTTCTGCTCTGGCGTGGCGGCGGTCATGAGCCACAGCACCAGAAAGAACGCCATCATCGCGGTGGCAAAGTCCGCAAAGGCGATCTTCCAGGCGCCGCCGTGGTGGCCTGCGCCATAGCGCTTGACGCGCTTGATGATAATCGGCTGATTGTTTTCCATAACTCAGCGACCGCGAACCACTTGTTCCAGCTCGGAAAAGCTCGGCCGGTGCTTGGGGTACAGCACTTTGCGGCCAAATTCGACGGCCAGCGAAGGCGGCATGCCCGAGGCCGAGGCCACCAGCGAGGCTTTGATCGACTCGTAAACATTGATCTCTTCTTTGGCGTCATGGGCCAGCGACGTCGCCAGCGGGCCAAAGAAGCCATAGGCCGCGAGGATACCGAAGAACGTCCCCACCAACGCCGCACCCACGTGCATGCCGATGGCCGCCTGATCGCCCTCACCCAACGATGCCATTGTCACAACAATGCCAAGTACTGCGGCCACAATGCCGAAGCCCGGCATCCCGTCGGCGATGCCGGTGATGGCGTGGGACGGGTGCTCGAGCTCTTCCTTAAGGTTGAACAGTTCCATGTCGAACAGCCCTTCCAGCTCGTGGGGCGCCATGTTGCCCGACGACATGATGCGCAGGTAATCGCAGATAAACGCGGTCATGCGCTCGTCTTTCAATACGGTCGGGTACTTGGCAAAAATCGGGCTGGCCGCAGGGTCTTCAACATCAGCCTCAATGGCCATCATGCCTTCGCGGCGGCTTTTATTGAGGATCTCGTACACCAGGCCCAGCACTTCCAAATAGAAGGTGTGGGTAAAGCGTGTGCCGAACATGCTGAGTGATTTTTTGATCACGTGCATGGTCATGTAGCCGGGGTTGGCCTGCAGGAATGCACCAAAGGCAGCCCCGCCGATGATCATGACTTCGAAAGGCTGAATCAGCGCTCCGATCTTGCCGTGAGAGAGTACGTAGCCGCCGAGCACGCTCGCAAACACGACGATGATGCCGATAATTTTAGCCATAGGTCATTAAGGTACTTTTTGAGTCCGGTTCAAGGTCATATTCCAGCGTCGCTAAAACTCTTCTTATCCTTATCGGCTAATCTGCGCCAGACTATAGTCGTTCAAGCCGAAAAGCCATTTGGCCCTATAGGGCCTTTAAACAATAGATGATGACCGCGCGACCATCATGGCGAATGAAACCGTTCCATCGACAGTCATACCTGCTTCTCTGGACGCGTGGGTCAGCCACCTCGACGCGGTGCGTTTGCCGATCCCGCAGCGCAGCCATGTGTTAGTCGGCAAGACCCTCAGCGACAGTCGGCGCTCATTGCGCGAGATCGCCGAAGTCATGCAAGACAGCCCGGCGCTGGCGCTGAGCCTGATCCGCGAAGCCAATCAACATGCGCAAAGCAGCCTGACCGAGCCCGCCGAAAGCCTTGAAGTGGCGCTCAATCGGCTGGGGCTAAAACGCACACAAGAGTTGCTCGAAAGCATGCCGGTGCTGCCAGCCGAAGACATCCCCGTTGCCCTGCGCCAAGTGCTGCTCATCAGCCAGCACGCGGCCCAGCAAGGGATCGGTCTGTTCGGCAACCGCCTGGCCAGATTGTGGCAAGAAGTGTACTGGGGCAGTTTGCTGTTCTTCTCGCCGTTGTGGGCCATGGCGATGACGCACCCCAAACAGCTGGAAGAATGGGAAGCGCGGGTGATTCAAAAAGGCGAATGTGCCGACAAGGTTGAACGGGCACTGTTCGGCGTGCGCCTGTTCGAGATCTGCCGGGCATTGGCCCAACTGTGGCGGCTGCCCGAATGGATCATGCAGGGCTACGCGGTGATCACCGACGATAAACGCACGTTGATCCGCGTGCTGCATATTGCCCGCGACACCCATCGCCCGCTGCACCAGCAGCAACAACTGGATGCCGACCCGGCCCTGCGCCGCTGGCTGAGCCATCCCGCCAACAGCCTGTTGCTGGCCAACGGTTTGGCGCTGTCCGCGCAACAGGGCTGGGACTCGCCACACAACCTGCGCTGGCAGTACCTGACCAGCCTGTACTTGCAACTGCCGCTGCATGAAGTGCAGCAGCAAGTGCACCAGAACGCCGCGAGCAGCGCCCGCTATCACTCAACCCCGGACCTCTGGCACCCGGCGCTGGCCTTGCTCATGCCGTGGGAGGCGCGCCGCGTAAACACCCACGGGCAACCGGCCCCGCCACCGTCCGCGCAAGCCTTGCAGGCCTGGCGCAAATACTGCGGGCAACTGCTGGAAGAACCGACGGCCTTCGCCAACCCGATGCACCTGACCTTGTGCGCGCGTGAAGCCCTGCAAGCGTGCGGCATGCGCCGGATCATCCTGCTGATGGCCGATAAAACCTCGAGCCTGTTGCGCGCGTTTCAAGTGCTCGGGCTGCCCAAAACTGCGTTCGACATGACCTTGAATGTCAACGACAGCCCTGCCCTGCAACGCTTGATGGCGCAACCGGCGCAAGTGCGCCTCACGCCCGAAAACAACGCGGTGATTTCGGCAGCCATGCCCGCTAACCTGCGCAGTCTGTTCCCCGGCGAGCATCTGCTGTTACGCTCGCTCAGCAATAACGGGCGCGTGGTCATGCTGATACTGGCCGACCAGGACGGCGGGCCGTTTTCGGAAACCAGCGTGCAAGCGTTTGGTAAAACCGCGCAATGTATCGAGAAAGCGCTGCACACCTTTACTGCTCGCGGGCGCTAACGCTTGCGCTACAATTCACCCCTTTTTTGCTCTGGAGAACACATGCCTGACTTCTCTGGCTTGCCGTTAGTCATTGAACCCCGCGACCTCAAAGCCCGGCTCGATGCGCCCCATGTGATCGTGGTCGATCTGAGCAGCGCTGCACGCTACGAAGCCGGGCATATCCCGGGCGCCCGCTTTGTCGAGCCCAAACGCACGCAACTGGGTTTGCCACCGGCACCGGGCCTGCTGCCGACCCAGGCCGCGCTCGAAGCGCTGTTTGGAGAACTGGGGCACGCCCCAGACGCGGTGTACGTGGTCTATGACGACGAAGGCGGCGGCTGGGCCGGGCGTTTTATTTGGTTACTGGATGTTATCGGGCACCGGGCTTATCACTATCTGGACGGTGGCATCCACGCCTGGATTGCTGAAGGCTACGACGTTGCCCAAGACGTACCGCCAGCGGTCGGCGGCCCGGTTGCCTTGACCTTGCACGACGAACCCACTGCCACCCGCGAGTACCTGCAAAGCCGCCTGGGCGCTGCAGACCTGGCCATTTGGGACGCCCGCAGCGCCGCCGAATACCGTGGTGAGAAAGTGCTGGCAGCCAAGGGCGGGCACATCCCGGGCGCCGCGAATTTTGAATGGACCGCAGGCATGGACAAAGAACGCAGCCTGCGTATCCGCACCGACATGCCCGAGATTCTCAAGGACCTCGGGATCACGCCGGACAAAGAAGTGATTACCCACTGCCAGACCCACCACCGCTCTGGCTTTACTTATCTGGTCGCCAAAGCGCTCGGTTATCCGCGCGTCAAAGCCTATGCCGGTTCTTGGGGCGAATGGGGCAACCACCCTGACACGCCCGTCGAGCCGCCTGTAAAACACTAAGGATTTTGCATGAAAAAGCGTTTGTTCCTTCTGAGTCAGTACCTGTTGCCGCACCATCTGTTGTCGCGCCTGGCGGGCTGTATTGCCGAATGCCGTGTGCGCTGGTTTAAAAATGCGTTCACCACCTGGTTCGCCAAGCGCTACCAAGTGGACATGTCCCAGGCGTTGATTGAAGACGTCACCGCCTACGAGCACTTCAACGCCTTCTTCACCCGTGCCCTGAAAGACGGCGCCCGCCCGCTGGACCCAACGCCCGGCGCCATCCTCAGCCCGGCAGACGGCGCAATCAGCCAGCTCGGCCCGATTGAACACGGTCGCGTGTTCCAGGCCAAAGGCCACAGCTACAGCGTGCAAGAACTGGTGGGCGGCGATGCTGCTGTGGCAGCACAGTTTATGGGCGGTGAATTCGCCACTATTTATCTGTCGCCAAAAGACTACCACCGCGTGCACATGCCACTGGCGGGCACTCTGCGCGAGATGATTTACGTGCCGGGCCGTCTGTTCTCGGTGAACCAGACCACTGCTGAAAACGTGCCGGAGCTGTTTGCCCGCAACGAACGTGCGGTGTGCATTTTTGATACCGAACGCGGCCCGATGGCGGTGGTATTGGTGGGCGCCATGATCGTGGCCTCGATTGAAACGGTATTTGCCGGTCTGGTGACGCCGCCTAAACGCGAGCTGAAAACCTTCCGTTACGACGAAGCGGCCCGTGCGCCGATCCACCTGGAAAAAGGTGCAGAGCTGGGTCGTTTCAAACTGGGCTCGACGGCCATCGTGTTGTTTGGCCCGGAGCAAGTGAAGTGGGCTGAAACCCTGGCGGCCGGTACGCCGGTGATGATGGGCGAGAAGATCGGCGAATAACACCTTTACCTCTGTAGGAGCGAGCTTGCCTCGCGATCTTTTAAACCCTCAAAAGATCGCGAGACGAGCTCGCTCCTACAGGGGATGCGTCAAGGCGTTAGCCCTGGCCGTTACGGTCACGCTGGCCCAGCAGGTACAGCACACCATCCAGACCCAGGGTCGTGATCGCGTATTTAGCCGATTTTTTAACCAGCGGCTTGGCGCGGAACGCCACACCCAACCCGGCAATAGCCAGCATCGGCAAGTCATTGGCGCCGTCACCGACCGCAATGGTCTGTTCCAGGCTCAAGCCTTCCTTGCGCGCCAGCTCTGTCAGCAAATCGGCTTTGCGCTGTGCGTCCACAATCGGCTCGACTGCCACGCCAGTCACTTTGCCATCCACCACTTCCAGCTCGTTGGCGAACACATAGTCGATGCCCAGCTTGGCCTGCAATTGCTTGGCGAAGTAGGTAAAGCCGCCCGACAAAATGGCGGTTTTGTAGCCCAGACGCTTGAGCTCGGCAAACAGCACCTCAGCCCCTTCGGTTAGTCGCAGCGACGCGCCGATCGAGTCCAGCACGCTCACGTCCAGCCCTTGCAGCAGCGCCAAGCGCTCTTTAAAGCTGGCCTTGAAGTCCAGCTCACCGGCCATGGAACGCTCGGTGATGGCCGACACTTTGTCGCCCACGCCTGCGGCCTTGGCCAACTCGTCGATCACTTCGGCTTCGATCAGCGTGGAGTCCATGTCGAATACCGCCAGGCGGCGATTGCGACGGAACAGGGTGTCTTCCTGCAAAGCGATATCAACCTGGAGTTCTTGCGCCAGGTTAAAGAAGGCGGCGCGCAAGGCGTCGATGTCAGCCAGCTCGCCGACCACGCGCAGTTCGATGCAGCTTTTGCTCAGTTCGGTGGGGGCGTCCAGCGGGACACGGCCCGACAAACGATCGGTCTGTTCAATGTTCAGCCCGTGCTGGCTGATCACCGACGTCACACGTTGTAACTCATGGGCCGTTACTTGGCGGCTCATCAGTGTAACCACATGGCGTTTTTGGCTTTGCTCGCTGACCCAGCGCTGGTAGTGATCTTCAGTGATCGGGTCAAAACGCAGTTGCAGGCCCTCATTGGCAATCAAGGGCTGGAGGTCTTTAAGCACCGCGGAGACTTGCTCGGCTTCGGGAATATTCACCAGAAAACCCAACGACAAAACGCCATGGATGACGGCCTGACCGATGTCGAGAATATTCACCCCATTGCTGGCCAACACGCCGGTAATGGCCGCAGTGAGACCCGGACGGTCTTCACCGGTGATGTTTATCAGGACGATTTCGCGCAAGGCACACCCCCATTCGCTAAAAAAAACGCATTCTACCCACTTTCAGTGACCATCGGGCATCGCCAAGGCTTTGCCGCCTCAGGGCTGCTCGCTATACTGCGCACCAACTTAACGGACTAAGAGCCGCGCTCAGTGAACCGGCCATCGCCTGTCAAAACCGATAACTTCTTCCTGCTGATCTTCCGGGCCCTTCGCGATAGACGCGTTCCGATAGCTCTGCGTATTGCCAGCCACAACGTGATTCTGGTCGCGTTGGCGTTGGTCATTTATGCAGTCGTCATGGGTTTGCAGTTCAAACAGGCCATGCACGAGCAAGCCGATGCGCTGGGTCAGAGCCTGACCACACAAACAGCCACGTCGGCCACCGAGTTGCTGGTGTCCAACGACATCCTCAGCCTCAACGTGCTGCTCAATAACCTGACGAAAAACCCGCTGGTGGCCCACGCCGCTATTTATAGCGTCGATAACCGCATCCTCGCCGAAGCCGGGCAACGCCCGAAAAGCGGCCTGCTGGGCGAAACCGAAGGCGTGTATCAAACCAAGATCACCTTTCAGGATGTAACCGCCGGGCATTTGCGCATCAGCCTGGACATGAACCAGTTCGAACAGCCGATGACCATCAGCTTGCAGAGCATGGGCATCCTGAGTGCCATTTTGCTGGCGCTGGCCTTGGCCTTGAGCTTGCGTTTGGGCAGGAACATTACGACACCTTTGTTGCAACTGCGTGTCTGGCTGCGTGAGCCGGACCCTTACACCCCGGCCATCAACCGCCAGGATGAAATCGGCGACCTCGCCCGCCAGTTGCACACCCGCTTGGCCCCACCAGCGCCGGAGCCGGAACCCGAGCCTGAACCGGAATACGACGACGAAGAAACCGAAGAAGACGAGCCGGCGTTCGAAGTGCGTAACCTGCGTGATCCGGGCTTTGATGAAACCCCGCCTGCACCGGCGCCAAAAGCTGCGCCGCGCCAGGTCATCAGTGCCGAAGAAGACGAAAACGACGACGAAGACCCGTTTGCCGACCTGCGCGACACGGCGTCCGAGGCGCCAGCGCCGGTGGTCAAGGCCCAACCGGCCAAGCCTGCCGCCCCGCAACCGAGTGCTGTACTGGCCGTACAACTGGGCGCCCAGGAGCAACTGCGTCGCCTGCCACGCGCCCGCTTGATGGAACTGCTGGAGCGTTATCGCGACTGTCTCAACCAAGCGGCGTCGTTGTACCAGAGCGAGCTGCACACGCTGAACGATGGCAGCACGCTGATGCTGTTCCACAGCGACGACAGCGGCGAAGACTACCTGACCAACGCCATTTGCTGCGGTGAACTACTGCGTGCGCTGGGCCATGCCTTGCAGATCGAAGTCGCAGACAGCGGCATCACCTTGCAACTGCAATTGGGCCTGGTGTTGGGCGAAGGTCTGAGCGGAATGAGCCAGATCGACCTGCTGCTAACCGAAACCGCCCAGGACGCCCTGGCCTTGTCGCAACACAGCCGCAACCTGCTGCTGGTAGAGCGCAAGATCAGCGACGACGCACTGATCCGTCAACGCGCGCGCATCCGCCCGATTGCCAGCCCCGAAGGCGCCTGCTGTGTTGAGCGCTTGATGGAACCCTACCCGTCCATGCTCGAACGCCAACTGGCGCGGATGCACGAGAACCGCGGGTAGGGCCTGACTGCGAACCCTGTAGTCGCTGCCGAAGGATGAGGCTGCGATGGGTTGCGAAGCGACCCCGGGCAGCGGTCCTTCGGCCCGCATCGCAGCCTCGTACCTCGTCAGCGACTACAAAAAAAATCCCGCACACGTGCGGGATTTTTTGTTTCTGGCCATCACCTCAGAAGCGGAACACTTCCATATCGGTGCGAATCGGTGAGGCGGTCGGGATCTTGGGCCTGTTCACTTCCTGCTTGGGCGCAGGCTTGGGCTCGGGCTTGTGCGGTTCGATCAAGGGCGGCTGGTTGGCCAATGGCTTGAGCGCCACGGTCAGTTGTTCGCTCAGTTGCTGCAACAACTCACCTTGGGCGCGGACCTGATCGGCCGTGCTGCCATCATGCTTCTGCTCAAGGTGCACCATGCGGCTGTCACGCACCTGACCGCGACGGTCGAGCAAACGCCATTGGGCATCAAGGATCGCTGGCTGGTTTTTACCCGAGTCCAACCGGGTGATCGACAGCAGCACTTGCACGTCCGGAGCAAACCCCGCAGTGGCCGGGGCCAGTACCACGCGCTGGCTGTCCAGACGCCAGGCCAACTGGCGCACCAGCAACTGGTCAATGTCAGACGACAAACTGCCCGCCCAACGACCATCGGTCGCCGCGCTCAGGCTGCCATCGGTTTGGCGCTGCAACAGGGTTTCACGTTGCAGGTAATCAGCCACGGTCACCGGGCCAAGAAGTACGGCCATGCCAGCGCTTTGCTTGGGCTGGCCGGGGTTGCCGCTGTCCAGTTGGTACAAGGACGCTGGCTGGTGCACGCTGCACCCCGCCAGGCCAAGCACACCGGCCAGCAACGCAATTAAAGGAAGGCGCAGAACGTTCATCATTCCATCCAGGTGGCCGCCACACGGCACGCCACAGTGTCATTCTCAGAAAATATCGGGCACATCGCTATCAGCTGTGCGAAAGAGCGCCATATCATCCGTGAATATGCGGCCTTACTCCAGCGCCGCAACGCCGATCTGCGCGAAAAAACCCAGATCGGCGCACCGCGCTTAGTTAGGCGTCTCTACCAAGAGGGCGTCTACGCGCTGGAAGCCACGCGGCAGCTTGTTGCCGCGGCGCCCGCGCTCACCTTTGTAGTGTTCAAGGTCATCGGCCTTGAGCGACAAGGTGCGCTTGCCCGCCTGCAACACCAGCGTGGCGTTGTCGGGCAGCACGGCGAGGTCGGTCACGTACTCTTCGCGACTGGCTACGCGCTCGCCCGGAATGCCGATGATCTTGTTGCCTTTGCCCTTGCCCAGTTGCGGCAGGTCACTGACTTTGAAAATCAACAGTCGGCCTTCGGTGGTTACCGCCGCCAGCCAGTTGTTTTCGCGATCTGCCACAGGGCGCGGAACCATCACTTGCGCGCCTTTTGGCAGGGTCAGCAAGGCTTTACCGGCTTTGTTCTTGGCTTGCAGGTCTTCACCTTTCACCACAAACCCGTAACCGGCGTCCGAGGCGATCACGTACAACGCGTCGTCGTCAGGCAGCAGCACGCATTCAAAGGTGGCGCCCGGTGGCGGGGCCAAACGCCCGGTCAGCGGCTCGCCCTGGCCACGGGCCGACGGCAAGGTGTGCGCCGCCACCGAGTAGCTGCGCCCGGTGGAATCAATAAACACGGCAAATTGGTTGGAGCGCCCGGCCGCCGCGGTTTTATAACCGTCGCCAGCTTTATAGGACAACCCGGTGGCGTCCAGGTCGTGGCCTTTACCGCAACGTACCCAACCTTTTTCAGACAGCACCACAGTGACGGCTTCAGTCGGGATCAGCTCGTTTTCCGACAGGGCCTTGGCTTCTGCACGGGCCACGATCGGGGAACGACGGTCGTCGCCGTAGGTTTCGGCGTCGGCCAGCAACTCGCTGCGCACCAATTTTTTCAGCTTGGCTTCGCTGCCCAGCAAGGTTTGCAGCTTGGCTTGTTCTTTACGCAGAGCGTCTTGTTCGTCGCGCAGCTTCATCTCTTCAAGGCGGGCCAATTGGCGCAAGCGCGTGTCGAGGATGTAGTCGGCCTGGGTTTCAGTCAGGGCAAAACGGGCGATCAATTCAGCCTTTGGGTGCTCCTCGGTCCGAATGATGTGGATCACTTCGTCGAGGTTCAGGTACGCGGTGAGCAAACCGTCCAACAGGTGCAGGCGGCGCTCGACTTTATCCAGACGGAACTGCAAGCGGCGGCGCACGGTTTGTACGCGGAATTCCAGCCACTCCACCAGCAAGGCACGCAGGTTTTTCAGTTGCGGCTTGCCATCCAGACCGATGATGTTGATGTTGACCCGGAAGGTCGACTCCAGCTCAGTCACGGCGAACAAGTGCTGCATCAGCTCGTCGAGATCGACCTTGTTGTTGCGCGGGATGATCACGATACGGCACGGGTTTTCGTGGTCGGACTCGTCACGCAGGTCGGTGACCATCGCAAGCTTGGTCGGCTTGGCCTGCATCAGCGCAGCGATCTGCTCCAGCACCTTGGCGCCCGACACCTGGTGCGGCAACGCCGTGACCACGATGTCGCCGTCTTCTACGTGATACACCGCACGCATGCGCACCGAGCCACGGCCGGTCTGGTAGATCTTCAGCAGGTCGGCGCGCGGGGTGATGATTTCAGCTTCGGTCGGGTAGTCCGGGCCCTGAATGTGCTCGCACAGTTGCTCGACGGTGGCCTTCGGCTCATCGAGCAAACGCACACAGGCGCTGGCGACTTCGCGCAGGTTGTGCGGCGGTACGTCGGTGGCCATGCCCACGGCGATACCGGTGGTGCCATTGAGCAGGATGTTCGGCAAACGTGCCGGCAACACCGCAGGTTCATCGAGGGTGCCGTCAAAGTTTGGCACCCAGTCTGCCGTGCCCTGGCCCAGCTCGCTGAGCAGCACTTCGGAGTACCGCGACAGGCGCGCTTCGGTGTAACGCATGGCCGCGAAGGATTTGGGATCATCCGGCGCACCCCAGTTACCCTGGCCGTCAACCAGTGTGTAGCGGTAGCTGAAGGGCTGAGCCATCAGCACCATGGCTTCGTAGCAGGCCGAGTCGCCGTGCGGGTGGAACTTGCCGAGCACGTCACCGACGGTACGCGCCGATTTCTTGTGCTTGGCGTCAGCGTCCAGCCCCAGCTCGCTCATGGCGTACACGATACGCCGCTGTACCGGCTTGAGGCCGTCGCCGATGTGCGGCAAGGCCCGGTCCATGATCACGTACATGGAGTAGTTGAGGTAGGCCTGTTCTGTGAAGTCGGCCAGTGACCGGCGTTCTACGCCGTCCAGGCTGAGATCAAGGGAGTCGCTCATGCGGACCTCATTCAGTTCGTTGTCTGGCGCAACAGCATGGTGCCGTCGCGCTGGGTAAATTCAAGTTTGTTCAAAGCGCTCATGCCCAGCAGCACTTGTTCGCCTTCAAGCCCCGGCACCGCCACTGCACGCACGTCGCGCAACACGATGGCGCCCAGTTGCAGGCGGTCGATTTGCGTGCGGTAGCCCTGAACCCGGCCATTGGCGGTGTTCAGGGTCACGGCGGCGCCCCTGGGCAATGCCAGTTGCCTGGCGAGTTCCTGCGGGACCGCCACATCGGTGGCCCCGGTATCGAGTAAAAATTCCACCGGCACGTTGTTGATCCGGCCGCTGGCGACAAAGTGGCCCTGCACGTTGCCGCGCAGGGTCACTTCGATATAGCCCTTGCCTTGCTGCGAGGCTACCTCGGTATTGGGGTTTTGCTGACGCTGCTCTACACGCCCGAAAAACTGCGTGGCCAGGTACAAACCGGCGCACCAGGCCACGATCATGAAGATGCGCCCCATCCCTTTACCCGGCGCCTGCTGGCTCATGACTTGGCGCTCCAGCCACCTTGCGGGGCAGCAAAGCGCCAGACAATCGGGCGTTTCTCGCCATCGGCGCGCACGTGGCTGCCGTTATCCACCCCGATCCACGCGCCTTTGGCGTCGATGACCAGCGCTTCGGCGTTGCCGTACGGGCTTTTGTACAAGCGCTCTTTGGTCAAGGCGTCGTTGGCAAATGACCAGCAACGCTCGACTTCACCGGTGTCCAGAGTGCGACGGCACACGCGGTAGGCCATGCGCTCAAGGGTAAACAGCTTGCCCTCGAACAGCGCCAGATCAGAAAAGTCCTTCTGCTGGGGCTTGCCCTTGAGTTGCGGCGGTGGCTGTTCAAGGCCGCCTTCGCTCATCAACACGCAACCGTTTTCACAGTCCCACACGCTCTGCTTTTTGCGGATGGTCAGCAAACCCCGGCGCTCGCGCTCGGCCGCCAACCAGAGCTGCGTGCCCTGCGGGTTGACCACAATGCCTTCAAACAGCGCATTAAAGTGCAGCAACATGCCGCTGGCGCGGGCCTGACGCACCAGCGCCGGGTCGATTTTGAGCCAGGCCGGGGCGCCAATCGGCGGCACCCGCAGCACGGCAGCATGGGCTTCACTGACCACGTAACGGTTACCGGCGTCGTCGCAGGTGATGCCTTCGAAATCCAGATCGCCGCCGCGCAGCGGGCTGATGGCTTTACCCATCATGCGCACGCCCCACGGCAAGCCGCTTTCGGGCGCAGGCGGCACCTCAATGGCCACCGCCTCGGCCTGCCATAGCGGGTCGCGGGTATCCAGACGGTACAGCTGATCATCATCGCGATCAGACACGGCCCACATCTCGCCCTGGCACATTGCCAGGCCGGACAAGTTACCCCCGCGAATGCCTGCCACCGGATGCTCGGACTGCAGCGCCAGCTCTGGCCAGGTATCCGCCAGAGCCGGGGCCGCACTCACACACAGCAGCGCCAGCAAGGCACTGCGCATCAGGCCAGCACCTGCAGATCGCCTTTGGATTCAAGCCAGGACTTGCGGTCACCGGCGCGTTTTTTCGCCAGCAGCATGTCCATCATTTCTGACGTCGCGGCGTAGTCTTCGAGGGTGAGTTGCACCAGACGCCGGGTGTTCGGGTCCATGGTGGTTTCACGCAGTTGCGGCGGGTTCATTTCGCCCAGGCCTTTGAATCGCGTGACCTGCGGCTTGCCGCGTTTTTTCTCGGCCACCAGACGGTCGAGGATACCGTCGCGCTCGGCTTCGTCGAGGGCGTAGAAAATCTCTTTGCCCAAGTCGATCCGGTACAGCGGCGGCATGGCCACGTACACGTGACCGGCGTCGACCAGCGGACGAAAATGCTGCACGAACAACGCGCAGAGCAAGGTGGCAATGTGCAGACCGTCGGAGTCGGCGTCGGCCAGGATGCAGATTTTGCCGTAGCGCAGCTGGCTCATGTCCGCCGCGCCCGGATCAACGCCAATGGCCACGGCGATGTTGTGCACTTCCTGGCTGGCGAGGACTTCGCTGCCGTCGACTTCCCAGGTGTTGAGGATCTTGCCGCGCAACGGCAGGATGGCCTGGAATTCTTTGTCCCGCGCTTGCTTGGCAGAACCGCCTGCGGAATCACCCTCTACCAGAAACAGCTCGGAGCGCATCGGGTCCTGCCCGGCGCAATCAGCCAGTTTGCCGGGCAAGGCCGGGCCTTGGGTGATGCGTTTGCGTTCGACCTTTTTGCTGGCCTTGAGGCGACGACCGGCGTTGTTGATCGCCAGCTCTGCCAGTTGCATGCCCAGTTCAGGGTTGGCGTTGAGCCACAGGCTGAACGCGTCCTTGACCACCCCCGAGACAAACGCCGCCGCTTCACGGGACGACAGACGCTCTTTGGTCTGGCCGGAGAACTGCGGCTCCTGCATTTTCATCGACAAGACGAAAGCAATGCGCTCCCAGACGTCTTCGGGCGCCAGCTTCACACCACGTGGCAGCAGGCTGCGGAACTCGCAAAACTCACGCATGGCGTCGAGCAAGCCCTGGCGCAAGCCGTTGACGTGCGTGCCGCCCTGGGCGGTCGGGATCAAGTTGACGTAGCTTTCCTGCACGCTGTCGCCGCCCTCGGGCAGCCACAGCAGCGCCCAGTCGACGGCTTCTTTATTACCCGCCAGGCTGCCGCAGAACGGCTCGTCTGGCAGGCGTTCGAATTCGCTGACCGCATCGACCAGGTACGAGCGCAGGCCGTCTTCGTAGTGCCACTCGACCTTCTCGCCGGTGCCTTTGTCTTCAAAGCTGACCAACAGGCCCGGGCACAACACGGCCTTGGCCTTGAGCACGTGCTTGAGGCGGCTGACCGAGAACTTGGGCGAATCGAAGTATTTAGGGTCCGGGGCGAAGTACACGCTGGTCCCGGTGTTGCGCTTGCCGACCGTACCGACGACTTCGAGGTCGGTGGCCTTGAAGCCATCGGCGAAGGTCATCTGGTATTCGTTGCCGTCACGCTTGACCTTGACCCGCACTTGGGTCGACAAGGCGTTCACCACCGAAATCCCCACGCCGTGCAGGCCGCCGGAGAACTGGTAGTTCTTGTTCGAGAACTTGCCGCCCGCGTGGAGCTTGGTCAGGATCAGTTCGACGCCTGAGACGCCCTCTTCCGGGTGAATGTCGACCGGCATGCCGCGCCCGTCGTCGCTGACTTCCAGCGAGTGGTCGGCGTGCAGGATGACTTGCACCGATTTGGCGTGACCGGCCAGGGCTTCGTCGACGCTGTTGTCGATGACTTCCTGGGCCAGGTGGTTTGGCCGACTGGTGTCGGTGTACATGCCGGGGCGTTTGCGCACCGGGTCGAGGCCCGAGAGGACTTCGATGGCGTCTGCGTTATAAGAGCTAGCGCTGGGAGTGGCCATAGGGTCTCGTCGTTAGTCGTAAGTGAAAAATAAGGGCCATTAGACTCGCGCTTAAAGCGCCGCGAAGTCGATGGCTTGATACTGAGGTGCCGCTATCCCGGCGAAACTCAACAGGCCCGGCAGTTGCTCGGCAAACCCTTGGTAACTGTGATCGCCGCCGCCCTGAATCCGTAACGCGCACGCGGCGTAGTACTGTTCGGCATGGCGGTAATCCAGGGTTTCGTCGCCGGTTTGCAACCACACCTGATAACGCTGCGGGTCTTGCGGGGCCGGAACTTCCAGCGCTGCCAGGGCCAGCACGTGATCGTGGGTCAGCTCCCAGGTTTCGCCGCTGTAAAAGTTGGTTTGCGTGCCCAGGTAGCCGTCGAAGTGACGATGCGGGCTGACGGCCGGGTTGACCAGCAAGGCGTTGAGCCCATGCTGTTCGGCCAGATACGTCGCATAGTAGCCGCCGAGCGAGCTTCCGACCAGCAAAGGACGGCCCAGTTCGCTGATTGCCGCCTGCAATTGCGCCATCGCTTCACGCGGATGGTGATGTAAGGCCGGAACGCGCAGGTGCTCACTCAGCCCGATGCGCTGCATCACGGTGGCCAGCTGGACGGCCTTTTTCGACTCGGGGGCGCTGTTGAACCCATGGATATACAAGATGGAACCCGACATGCACTAACTCCCGAGTACAGATTTAGCCGAACGCTGTTTCAAGAAAGACGCGCAGTTTAGCCTGACTCAAGGGGCCATGGCCGTTTCAAGATAATTCAGGCCCGCCCACTCAGTAATTGTTCGCGCTGTAATCGGGCGTGAACACAAAGTTATCCAGCCGCGACACGCCGGTGTCCAGCGCGCCATCGGGGTGCAGGCGGAGCCAGCGATAGCCGGGGGCCTCGCCGCTGACATCAAAATCTGTGCTGCCCGGCGTGAACTGCACGCAGGTAGAAGGCGTTGCCAGCAAGCGCACACCGTTGCGCACATGGTCGAAGGGCTGGTGGATATGCCCCCAGAGCACGGCGCGTACCTGCGGGAAGCGATCCAGCACGGCCCAGAACTCTTTAGCGTTGCGCAGACCGATCGGCTCGATCCATTCACTGCCCACCGGCACCGGGTGGTGGTGCAGGCAAACCAGATGATGACGCTGCGGCGCTTCGCTCACAGCCCGGGCGAGCAACTGTAATTGCTCCTCCTCCAGATAGCCCGGCGTGGCGCCCGGCACCTGCGAGTTGAGCAAAATGATGCGCCAGTTACCGATATCCACAACCGGATCGAGCAGACGGGTCTGCACGGTGGCTTCGCGCATCTGCGCCAATCGGTCGTGATTGCCGGGCAGCCAGCGGGCATTGGCGCACAACGGCTCGCTCACTTGCCGAAACCGCTGATACGCCGCAACGCTGCCGTCCTGAGCCAAATCGCCGGTGCCTAGCAGCAGATCGACCTGCCCCTGCTCGGCCCGCGCCTTGTCGACCACCTGTTGCAGGCTCTGCGCCGTGTTCAGCCCCAGCAGAGAGCCGTCTGCGTCAGCAAACAAATGGCTATCGGTCAGTTGCACCAGCAGCACCGAGTGTTCGGTGGTCGACGTGGAAGCGTTGGGCAAGGCGTTCTCCCGGTGGGTAGATAAATGGCGCGATTATGCCACTCCAGAACCCTCTGTAGGAGCGAGCTTGTCTCGCGATCTTTTGATCGTTAAAAGATCGCGAGGCAAGCTCGCTCCTACAGCAGGAAAGCCTAGCGGACTTCGGCGTACTCGTGCCCGCAGGCCAGGCAATGGCTCAGCCACTCACCCAAAAACACATTGAGCTGGGCCTTTTCGTCGGGCTGGTGCATCGCATCATTGGGGTAAGGATAGATGCTGCGAAAGCGCCGCGCATGTTCTGCGCCAATCACTTCGGCCATGCGCGCATCGTGGTACACCTGCACTTGCAGTTCCGGCACCGGCAGCCACGGCAGGCTGTGTTCCTGGCGCACGCGCAAGGTGCTGGTGTACGGGCAGTCAAGCATCACTTCAAGGGTCAGCACGCCGAGCATCTGCTCACCCTGAGTGACCGCGATCTGTCGCGCGCTCGGTTGCTCGCGCATGTCAGGCAATAAACGCATCAGCCGCGCATAGTTGGCTTCGCAGGCAGCCTGCAAACCAATCAAATCAACCCGGTAGCGATCACGGACGCCATTTACTGCCATAACCCCCTCACTTCAGCGCGGTTAAGCGCCAGCCACTGCAGGGCAATAATGCTCGCCGCGTTAGAAATACGTCCATCACGCACCGCTTGCAGCGCATCTTCATACGCCCATTTAGTCACGCGAATGTCTTCGGCTTCTTCGTCCAGACCATGCAGGCCGCCCGCATTGGAGCTGTCGCAACGCCCCAGAAAAACGTGCACAAATTCAGTGCTGCCGCCCGGTGAAGGGAAATAACGGGTAATGGGCCATAACGCCGAGAACGTCAGCCCCGCTTCCTCTTCGCCTTCGCGGTGGGCGATGTCTTCGGGGTCGTTTTCACCCTCTTTGTCGATCAGGCCGGCCACCAGCTCGATCAGCCACGGGTTGTCGATTTTGCCCAGGGCGCCAACGCGAAACTGCTCGATCAACACCACTTCGTCGCGCACCGGGTCATAAGGCAGCACACACACCGCGTCATGACGCACAAACACCTCACGACTGATCTCACGGCTCATGCCACCGGCAAACAGCTCATGGCGCAGGAAAACCCGGTCCAGTTGGTAAAACCCCTGGTAGCCGTTTTCGCGTTTTACGATCTCGACGGCGCTGGGCTTGGCCTTGGTGATGTCAGTCATGGAAAACCTCTTGCTGGCAAATTCACACCGGGGGTGACCCCACGGCATCGCGCATCCTAACGCGCCTGTGCTTCTGGATGCAGCCCCTTTTATAACGTGGGGATAGACGGATTGCCTGCAAACCAACTCTAATTGACACCTTCAAGCTTAGCGGCGAACTGACGCCCTTGTTGGCAGTCGAACGAGCCTGCGTTCACCTTTCTTTCGTTGATGAAGGACGACCATGTCACTTTTAAAACTGGCTTCCCTGACTTGCATCGCCCTCGCGCTGGGTGCTTGCCAGAGTGCTTTTCAACCCAAACCGCTGGCGTTCACCCCCGATGCTTCCGAGCAGGTCAAAGCGGGCTGCAAGGGCGATGACTGCCCGCTGGTCAACATTGAGACCGTGCACTTTGCAGCCGACCCGAAGCTGGACGCCCTGATCGAACAGCGCCTGCTGAAAATGACCGTCAACTCGCCGGACGACAAATTGGCGCCGTCGCTGAACGCTTACCGCGAACAGTTCCTGCGCACTGCCGACACCCGCAACAGCATGTATTTGCAGGCCAAGGTACGTGAGCAGCATGACGACTTGGTGATAATCGAGCTGATCAGCTACCTGGACACCGGCGGCGCGCATGGCATGCCGGGCCGTGGCTTTATCAACTGGTCGCGTAAAGACCATAAAGAAGTGACCTTGCAGGACATGCTCCTGCCGGGTCAGGAAAGAGCCTTCTGGGGCGCGGCCAAAGTGGCGCACAACAACTGGCTGATCAACTCGCACCGCAGCAACGATGCGGAGTTCGTCAAAACCTGGCCGTTCCAGCAAACCCCGAACGTGGCGCTGCTTAAAGACAGCGTCTTGCTCAAGTACGACGTGTACAGCATTGCCCCGTACTCCGATGGCAACGTTGAGCTGAGCATTCCGTATTCGCGTTTGAACGGGATTATCAAGCCGGAGTGGTTGCCGGGTCGCGGCTAACCCAAAACGCCCAAAACGTCTGTAGGAGCGAGCTTGCCTCGCGATCTTTTGATCTTTTTAAAAGATCGCGAGGCAAGCTCGCTCCTACAGTGGGTTTTGGGTTTTGGGTTTTGGGTTTTGGGTTAGTGTTTGCGGCCCAGCACCCACATCAGCAGCCCGGCCAGCAGCAACGCCGGCAAGGTTGCACCGACATCCGGGTAGAAGTTGGCCAGCAGGTGGTAGGTCAGCACCCCGCCCGACCAGGCCAGCAATGTCGGCCAGCGCAGCAGACCCGGTGTCACGTCGACGCTGCGTTTACGCACAATGAAGTGGTCCACCAGCACCACGCCAAACAACGGCGCAAACACCGAGCCAATCAGCAGCAAGAAGTTCTGGTACTGCGCCAGCGGCGCCAGCAGGGCGATCAAGGTGCAGATAACGCCAATGGCCAACGCCAGGTGCTCAACTTTCAAGCGCAGCAAGAACCCGCTGGAGACGGCCGCCGAGTGAATGTCGGCGAAGGCGTTTTCAGATTCATCGAGCAAAATCAGCAGCAACGGAATCCCCAGGCCAGCCCCCGCCAGCGCCAACAGCAGCGCATTGACTTCACCGCTCGGCGCGAACGCCAGGGTGTAGGCCACACCCAGACTCATCAGCCAGAAGTTGCCGATCAAAAAGCCCAGCGCGGTGCCGCCAAACACGCTTTTGGCGCGTTTGCCGAAGCGCGAATAGTCGGCGATCAGCGGTAGCCACGACAGTGGCATGGCAATCGCAATGTCGAAACCCACCGCGAACGGCATCGAACCGTCGCCCTTCTGCACCCATAATGCAGCCAGATCGGCCTTGGCGAAGAGGTTCCAGGTGAGCCACAGGCACGCGGCCAGCAACAGCCAGATGCCCCATTTGCGCAAGATCTTGCGCACAAACGCCAACGGCCCGCTGACCGCGAGCAGCGTGGCCAGGGCGCCGAAGAATAATGTCCAGAGCAGCGGATTGCTCAGCCAACTGCCCTCACTGAAGGCCCGCGCGCCAAGCAGGCTGGCGGCATCGCGCATCACAATGATTTCAAACGAACCCCAGCCAATCAGTTGCAGAACGTTCAACACGGCAGGGAGCATGGCACCGCGGCTGCCCAGGCTGAGTTTTAGCGCGGCCATGGAGGACAGCCCCGTGTCGCTACCGATCACACCCACCGACGCCAATAACGCCACGCCCACCAGCGTGCCGAGAAAAATTGCCAGCAGCGAACCCGACAGGCCCAGCCCCGGCGCCAACAAGGCCCCGGTCTGCAACACCATCAGCCCGACGCCGAGGGAGAACCACAAGGAAAACAGATCGCGAGCGCCGAAGACGCGCTTGTCCAACGGGACGGCGGTATCCGTTGAGTAAGTGCTGGGTGTGTTCAAAACATCATTCTCGAAAAGGACCAAACCCGTAGTCGCTGTCGAGGCACGAGGCTGCGATAAGGGCCGCAGGACCTTCAACAATAGGGTCGCTGCGCAACCCATCGCAGCCTCGTCCCTCGGCAGCGACTACAAATGGGCGCCAGCGGCGGCTGGCGCGTTTACATCACACCTTCTTGTACAACTGGCTGCCTTCCTGCTTGAAGCGCTCGGCCTGTTCCGCCAGGCCTTTGGCCACGTCGACGTCGACCGCTTCAATGCGTTGGTTGGCGGCGTAGATGCGCACTTCCTGGGTGATTTTCATCGAGCAGAATTTCGGCCCGCACATGGAGCAGAAATGCGCGACCTTGGCCGAGTCTTTCGGCAGGGTTTCGTCGTGGTACGAACGCGCCGTGTCCGGGTCCAGGCCAAGGTTGAACTGGTCTTCCCAACGAAACTCAAAACGTGCCTTGCTCAGCGCGTTGTCGCGGATTTGCGCACCGGGGTGGCCCTTGGCCAAGTCCGCGGCGTGGGCGGCGATTTTGTAGGTGATGATGCCGGTCTTCACGTCATCCTTGTTCGGCAAGCCCAAGTGCTCTTTGGGCGTGACGTAACAGAGCATGGCGCACCCGAACCAGCCGATCATCGCCGCGCCAATGCCCGAGGTGATGTGGTCGTAACCCGGCGCGATGTCGGTGGTCAGCGGGCCAAGGGTGTAGAACGGCGCCTCGTCGCAGCACTCCAGCTGCTTGTCCATGTTCTCTTTGATCAACTGCATCGGCACGTGGCCCGGGCCTTCGATCATGCACTGCACGTCGTGCTTCCAGGCAATTTTGGTCAGCTCGCCGAGGGTTTCCAGCTCACCGAACTGCGCGGCGTCGTTGGCGTCAGCAATCGAGCCCGGACGCAGGCCGTCGCCCAGCGAGAAGCTGACGTCGTAGGCCTTCATGATTTCGCAGATTTCGTCGAAATGGGTGTAGAGGAAGTTCTCTTTGTGGTGCGCCAAGCACCATTTGGCCATGATCGAACCGCCCCGCGACACAATGCCGGTCACGCGTTTGGCGGTCAGCGGCACGTAGCGCAGCAACACCCCGGCGTGGATGGTGAAGTAGTCCACGCCCTGCTCTGCCTGCTCGATCAGGGTGTCGCGGAACAGCTCCCAGGTCAGGTCTTCGGCCACGCCGTTGACCTTTTCCAGCGCCTGGTAAATCGGCACCGTACCGATCGGCACCGGCGAGTTGCGGATGATCCACTCGCGGGTTTCGTGAATGTGCTTGCCGGTGGACAAGTCCATGACCGTGTCCGAGCCCCAGCGAATGCCCCAGGTCAGCTTGGCCACTTCTTCTTCGATGGAGGAGCCCAGCGCGCTGTTGCCGATGTTGCCGTTGATCTTCACCAGGAAGTTACGGCCAATGATCATCGGCTCCAGCTCAACGTGGTTGATGTTGGCCGGGATGATGGCACGGCCGCGGGCGATTTCGTCGCGTACGAACTCAGGGGTGATTTCTTTCGGGATGTTGGCGCCGAAGCTGTGACCGGCGTGCTGCTGGTCCAGCAGGCCCGCCGCACGGGCTTCTTGCAGCTTCATGTTTTCGCGGATGGCGACGTATTCCATCTCGGCGGTGATGATGCCCTGACGCGCGTAGTGCATCTGGGTGACGTTGGCCCCGGCCTTGGCCCGGCGCGGGTTTTTCACGTGGGCGAAACGCAGTTTGGTCAGTTCGGCGTCTTCGAGGCGCATTTGCCCGAAGTTCGAGCTCAGGCCCGGCAGGCGTTCGGTGTCATCGCGGTCGTTGATCCAGGCTGAACGCACGTCGCCCAAGCCTTTGCGCACGTCAATCTGTACAGAAGGGTCGGTGTACGGGCCTGAAGTGTCGTAGATCAATACCGGCGCATTGATTTCACCGCCAAAATCGGTCGGCGTGACATCAAGGCTGACTTCACGCATCGGCACCAGAATGTCCGGGCGCGAACCCTGTACGTAAACTTTTTGCGAGCGGGTAAACGGCTTGACCGACTGCTCATCGACCTTGGCCGAATCACTGAGATTGATCGCGTTTTTTAGTGTTGTACTCATCACGGCTCTCCAGACTGCATCCAGGTGGATTGTCGGAGGGAGAACCTGAAAAAAGCACGGACGCACCCAAGGACCGGGTGCTGAGTGACGACCTCGAACGATTGATCATTTTTTGAACAATCGATCCCGGACGGCACTCAAGAGGACTCGCCGGGAGACGAGAAATCTTGTTCCCTACGCAGGCGCTAACCTGATCAGGTTCAACGGGATCCGAAATTATTCGATCTCAGCCTCATAGCAAGGCACCCCGACAAGAACACGGCCAATATAAAGAAGTGTGTGGCAGAACGCCAACCCTGAAATAAACAGCATGACGAAAGAGACAACAACGGCATTGTTGCAAGGTGTCACGGCTACTACACTCGCTACGTCTTGAAACTCCGAGTGCCAAAACACGGCCTCGATAATCAATCTCGCATTATTGAACTAGGGATCGCTCATGCTGCGCAAACTCTCGCTGGCTATCGCCGTGTCTTGGGCGACCAACGCTATGGCTGTGGATTCACCCGCGCCTGTGTCCAACCAAAACGGTCTGGTCAGCGTTTACCAGGAAGCTGTCGACAATAACGCCGATCTCGCGGCAGCTCGCGCCAGCTACTCGGCACAAAAGGAAGTCGTCCCCCAGGCCCGCGCCGGTTTGCTGCCTAATTTATCGGGCGGCGCCGAGTCGAGCAGCGTGCGCACCTCCATCGACAGGCCGTCGATGACCACCAACCGCAGCTTGATGGTTTACCAGGCCACACTGGCCCAGCCGCTGTTTCGCATTGACCGCTGGTTCCAGCTCAAGGCCGCTGAGTCGATCAATGAACAGGCCGCGCTGCAACTCTCGGCCACTGAGCAAAACCTGATTCTGCAAAGCGCCAATGCTTACTTCTCGGTGTTGCGTGCCCAAGACACTCTGGCCGCGACCAAGGCCGAAGAAGCCGCGTTCAAGCGTCAATTAGACCAGTCCCGCGAGCGTTTTGATGTGGGCCTGTCAGACAAGACCGACGTGCTGCAATCCCAGGCCAGCTACGACACCGCCCGTGCTAATCGCATGCTCGCCAAGCGCCAGGTCGAAGACGCCTTTGAAGCGCTGGTCACGCTGACCAACCGCCAGTACAACGCCATTGAAGGCATGCGCCACAGCCTGCCGATTTTGCCGCCCACGCCAAACGACGCCAAAGCCTGGGTAGACACCGCCGCGCAGCAGAACCTCAACTTGCTGGCCAGTAACTACGCGGTAGACGCCGCGCAAGACACCCTTAAGCAGCGCAAGGCTGGCCACGCGCCGACCGTGGACGCCGTGGCGCAATACAAGACCGGTGATAACGATGCGTTCGGCCTGACCAACCCCAACAGCCTGAGCCAGCGCTATGGCGGCCCGGTCAACCAGACCAGCATCGGCATTCAGTTGAACATCCCGATTTACAGCGGCGGCCTGACCAGCTCGCAAGTGCGCGAGTCGTACTCTCGCCTGGACCAGACCGAGCAGCAGCGTGAGCAACTGCGCCGCCAGGTGGTGGAAAACACCCGCAACCTGCACCGCGCGGTGAATACCGATGTCGAGCAGGTAAAAGCGCGCAAACAGTCGATCATCTCGAACCAAAGCGCCCTGGAAGCCACGGAAATCGGTTATCAGGTGGGTACACGCAACATCGTTGACGTGCTCGACGCCCAGCGCCAGCTGTACAACTCGGTGCGCGACTACAACAACAGCCGCTACGACTACATCCTCGACAACCTGCGCCTTAAACAGGCGGCGGGCACGCTGAACCCGGGCGATCTGGATGCATTGTCGCGTTACCTGAAAGCCGATTACAACCCGGACAAAGACTTCCTGCCGCCAGACCTGGCCCAGGAAGCGGCTGCCAACATTCGTAACGCCGGTCAGTAACCCTCTGTAGGAGCGAGCTTGTCTCGCGATCTTTTAAAGATCAAAAGATCGCGAGACAAGCTCGCTCCTACAGGGCGTCATCGACTTAGTAATCGACCCAACCCGTCCAGCAAGCGCTGCAAGGCGCCCTGGTTGGCGAGCATCACGTTCAAACCGGCCTGGCCCATGTGCCGGGCGTCTTGCGGCAGTTCAAACAAGCGCCGTACCGCCACTGCCAAGGCTTGCGCATCGTCCACTTCTTCCAGCGCCCCGGCGTCACGCAACAGCGCGGCGATTTCGAGGAAGTTGAACAGGTGCGGCCCGCTCAGCACCGGCTTGGACAGCGCCGCTGGCTCCAGCAGGTTGTGCCCGCCATTAGCCACCAGGCTGCCGCCCACAAACGCGCTGTCGGCCAGGGCGTACAAAAACAGCAGCTCGCCCATGGTGTCGCCCAACAGCACCTGTGTTTGCGCGCTAACCGGCGTTGCGGCCGAGCGCCGTACCGTGTCGAACCCTTCGCTTTGGCACAACGCGAACACCGAGTTAAAGCGCTCCGGGTGGCGCGGCACCAGGATCAACAAGGCGTTCGGGTAGCTGGCGAGCAACTGCCGATGCGCCGCCAACACGATGGCGTCTTCACCTTCATGGGTGCTGGCGGCGATCCACACCGGGCGCTCCAACGCCTGCCATTGCTCGCGCAGCTCACGGGCCTTGATCAGCAACTGGGGGTCAATCGTCAGGTCGAATTTGATCGAGCCGGTCACTTGCACGCACTCGGGGCGGGCGCCCAACTGGCGGAAACGCTCGGCTTCGGTTTCGGTCTGCGCGGCAATCAGGCTCATCTCTTCGAGCATTGGCCGGGTGAGCTTGGCAAACCGCGCATAGCCTTTGGCCGAACGGGCCGAGAGGCGCGCATTGGCCAGCGCCACCGGGATGCCGCGCTTGGCGCATTGGTGGATATGGTTAGGCCACAGCTCGGTTTCCATGATCACCGCCAGTGTGGGCTGCACCCGATCCAGAAAACGTGCGGCGGCCCATGGCAGGTCGTAAGGCAAATAACAGTGCTGGATGCGCGGTTCGTCGGCGAACAGGGCTTGAATGCGCTCCGATCCGGTCGGGGTCATGCAGGTCACGGTAATCGGCAACTGTGGATAACGTTGCAGCAACGCCCGGATCATCGGGGCGGCGGCAATACTCTCGCCCACGGACACGGCGTGTACCCAGATCCCGCCCGGCTGCATGGCGGGCATATTCAGCGCGAAACGCTCGCCAATGCGCTTGGCATACGCCGGGGCCTTGCGTGCCCGCAGCCATAAGCGAATCGCCACCAGCGGCAGCCCCAGATGAAACAGCAAGGTGTAGAGAGTTCTATTCATGGGCCCGGAGTTTACTTGAAAACGACCTCCACGATGATGGCACCGAACACGCCCATTTCAAGGCGCGACAAAAAGCCCCCTACACACTTTTACAACCACTAGAATGCCGTGCTGTTAAATTGCTTCGCCACACACTCAGGATTGCACCATGACCGCTTACTACTACCTGGCTATCGCTATCTGCGCTGAAGTCATTGCCACTGTTTCGATGAAAGCGGTCAAAGGGTTCAGTACGCCATTGCCACTCATTTTGGTGATTGTGGGCTACGCCACCGCGTTCTGGATGTTGACCCTGGTGGTGCGCACCATCCCCGTGGGCGTTGCTTATGCCGTGTGGGCGGGCATGGGCATTGTGATGGTGAGCGTTGCCGCCTTGTTTATCTACGGGCAAAAACTCGACCTGCCGGCCATGCTCGGCATGGGCCTGATTGTGCTGGGCGTGGTGGTGATTCAACTGTTTTCCAAAACGGCAGGGCATTAAAGCTTTGCCACTGTAGCCCCTCTTTTCTGGGCACCTCAAAGGCAGAGTCGGGATCAGGCTGTATACTCCCAGCCTTGTCTTTCAACGCTGAGGTCGCCCATGGCATCTGTAATTTCCACCGACGTGCTGATTGTCGGCGCTGGCGTCGCTGGCCTCTGGCTCAATGCCCGCCTGCGTCGTCAGGGTTTTTCCACGGTGCTGGTTGAAAACCATTCGCTGGGTGGCGCACAGACCCTGAAGTCTCAGGGCATTATTCACGGCGGCGCCAAATATGCGCTGCACGGCGCGCTGACCGGCGCTTCCGAAGCCATTGCCGATATGCCGCGCCGCTGGCGCGAGGCCCTTGCCGGTGACGGCGAGCTGGACTTTAGCGGCGTGCGCCTGCTCTCCGAAGCCCATTACCTGTGGTCCCCCGGCACGCTGGCAGGCAACCTGACCAGCTTTTTTGCGAGCAAGGCCGTGCGCGGCCGGGTCGATCAGGTCAAGGGCGATCAATTGCCGCCTGCCCTGCAAAACCCGCGCTTCAAGGGCAAGGTGTACCGCTTGGCCGAGTTGGTGGTGGATGTGCCCAGCCTGGTCGAGCGCCTGGCCGAACTGGCCGGTGACAGCCTGCTGGCAGGGCAAAAGGTCGAGCCGCTGTTTGAGAATGAGCGCCTGATCGGCCTGCGGGTCGACGGCCTGGATATCCTCGCACAACGCATCGTGCTCAGCGCCGGGCAAGGCAATGCCGAGCTACTGGCCAGCCTTGAAATCAACGTCCCTGCCCAGCAACTGCGTCCCCTGCACATGGTGATGGTCAAAGGCCCGAGCCTTAAACCGCTGTATGCCCATTGCCTGGGCGGTGGCCCCAAGCCGCGCATCACCGTGACCACTCACCCGGCCGCCAACGGCGAATGGGTCTGGTATGTGGGCGGTGACATTGCCGAGGCCGAGGGCGTGGCCCGCACCCCGGACGAACAAATCGCCGCCGCCAAAAAAGAGCTGACAAGCCTGCTGCCATGGGTCGATCTGAGCCAGGCGCAATGGGCCACCCTGCGGGTCGACCGCGCTGAACCGGCGCAGTCCGGTCTGGTACGCCCGGATAACGCCTTCCTCGCCGATACGGGCCGTTTGCTGGTGGGCTGGCCGACCAAGCTGGCGCTGGCGCCGGACTTCTCGGACCGGGTCATCCACGCGCTTGAGCAAGACGGGATCAAACCCGGCAATGTGCCTGCGCTGCCGGACTTCCCTCGCCCGCCACTGGGCAAAACCGCTTGGGAGCAACTGCTGCCATGAGCCAGGCGACCCTGCACGATTTTCTGCGCCCGCTGGGCAGCACCGGCCTGCACGTGTCGCCGCTGGGCCTGGGCACCGTCAAGCTGGGCCGCGACCAAGGGGTGAAGTACCCCAACGGTTTTCAGATCCCGGATGACCATGAAGCCAAGATGCTGCTCAAGCTGAGCCGCGACCTGGGTATCAACCTGATCGACACCGCGCCCGCCTATGGGCGCAGTGAAGAACGCTTGGGCCCGCTGCTGCGCGGCCAGCGCCAGGACTGGGTGATTGTCAGCAAGGTCGGCGAAGAGTTCGACAACGGTGAGTCGCGCCACGACTTCAGCGCCAAACACACCCGCCGCTCGGTAGAACGTAGCCTGCAACGTCTGAAAACGGATTTTATCGACCTGGTGCTGGTGCACTCGGACGGCAACGACCTCGCGATCCTCAACGACAGCAAGGTGTACGCCACCCTCGCCGAGCTGAAGCAAGAGGGCAAGATTCGTGGTTTCGGCTTTTCTGGCAAAACGGTCAAAGGCGGCCTCAAGGCCCTGGAAAACGGCGACTGCGCCATGGTCACCTACAACCTCAATGAGCAAGCCGAGAAGCCGGTAATCGACTACGCCGCTGCCCATGGCAAAGCCATTCTGGTGAAAAAGGCCCTGGCCAGCGGCCATGTGTGCCTCAAACCCGGCATCGACCCGGTGCGCGCCAGCTTCGAACTGGTGTTTGGCCATCACGGGGTTGCCAGTGCTATTGTCGGCACTATCAATCCGCTGCACTTGGCCCATAACGTGGCAATGGTTGCGCAGGTTCTGCGTAACGCCTAAAGCCGCCGATTCGGCCGACCCCGACGCAAGAAGGAGCCGACATGCCGCGAATGCTCATCCGCAAGAACCCCAGCGACTTCAAAACCCTGCCGTTGCTTGTCGAAGCCACGGCAGAGGGCTTGAGTTACCAAAGTGTCGGCATGCCGCTTAACTTCGCGCAAACCCTGAGCAAGCGCCGCCCGGTCAGCGTTGCCGACACCGAGCGCTTCGCGCTGGAGCTGGCCAACCTCGGCGTATCAGTGCGTTTGACGCTGCATTGGCAGGGCCGCGATTACTGGGTGCTGGTGCGCCAGCGCCGTCAGGACCGGGGTGACGTGGTGCTCAAGCTGATCTCCGGCTACGTACCGGCCCACGAGGTCAACTTGCCCTTGCACACGGCGGTTCAGGAAGTGGCCGAAGAGTGCCTGCTGGAGACCCCAGAAGGCTGGCTCAGCGGGCGTTTCAACGACATCTGGCTGCCAGCGCCCTACGCCAGCGCGCTGCATTACCGTGAAGCGCTGTCGTTTCGCCTGGCGCCGTTTTCTGGTGCGGCGCGCCCGGTGCGCTGCGCCAACCAGCCGTTGCTTGAGCGCCCGCGGGCCTATGTGCACCTGCCCACCGCCTCCTTGCAACTGATTTACGACCTGCGCCTTGAAGTGCCCAAAGAAGCCAAGTCACTGAGCCTGTTTCATGTTGATGAGCGCCTGGAGGGGGACCAACTGGTCGCCCGCCTCAACCGCAAGCGCCCGGACCTGTACCTGATGCCGCTGACCGACGGCCAGCCGTGCGCCGAGCTGTACACCTTGCACAAGGATCAACTGAAACCGGCCAGCACCCGAGGCGTGTACCTGGCGGAGAGTTTTGCGCCGCAAGAGGGCTGGGTGGTGAGCGAAGAACGCATTCGCTGGAAAGACTGGCTCAAGCAGCAAGGTTTGAGCGCACCTGACAAAGAGTCGCGGCTCAAACGCCTGACGGGCAAGGCGCGGCAGATGTTCAGGAAGGTCGTAAAAAAAGCCTGAATCAAAAGCACCCTCACCCTAGCCCTCTCCCGGAGGGAGAGGGAACCGATTGGGGGATGCTTAAGAAATGCTGCGCCCTGTCAGTGAAACGCTGAAACTGAAAACACCTCGATAGAGCTCCCTCTCCCTCCGGGAGAGGGTTGGGGTGAGGGCAATGCCTTTACTGGCCGCGAATTTTCTCGACGATGGCCGTGGTCGAGCTGTTTTCTACCAGCCCCAGCACTTTCACTGTCCCGCCGTACGCGCTCACGATGTCAGCACCGACCACTTGGTCGATCCCGTAATCGCCGCCTTTAACCAGTACATCCGGCTTGACCTGGGCCAGCAGGTTTTCCGGGGTGCCTTCAGGGAAGCTGATCACCCAGTCCACCGCGCCCAGACCCGCCAGTACCGCCATGCGCCGGTCAACGCTGTTGATCGGGCGACCCGGGCCTTTGAGGCGGCTCACGGAGGCGTCGTCGTTTACGGCAACGATCAAACGATCACCTTGCGCCCGCGCCTGCTCCAGATAGGTCACATGCCCGGCGTGCAGGATGTCGAAGCACCCATTGGTGAAAACGATTTTCTCGTTGTGCGCCCGCGCATCGTCGATGGCCAGCAGCAGTTGCTCGAGGCTCAGCACGCCACGCTCGGAGCCTTCCGAACGCTGGATGGCGCGACGCAGTTCCGGGGCGCTGATGGCCGCCGTACCCAGCTTGCCCACCACAATACCCGCCGCCAGATTGGCCAGGGCCACGGCGTGGGGCAGCTCTTCACCAGCAGCAATGGCAGCCGCCAGGGTCGAGATAACCGTGTCACCGGCACCGGTCACGTCAAACACTTCACGGGCGCGTGCCGGCAAGTGCATGGCGGCAAAGCCCGGACGCAACAAGGTCATGCCGTGCTCGCCACGGGTGACCAGCAAGGCACCCAGCTCCAGATCGGCCATCAGCTTGGCGCCTTTGGCCACCAGATCGGCCTCGTCGATGCAACCACCGACGATGGTTTCGAACTCGCTGAGGTTCGGCGTGATCAGGCTCGCCCCCCGATAAATCGAGAAGTCTTTGCCTTTAGGATCAGCCAGCACCGGAATGCCACGGGCACGGGCGGCCTGGATGAGTACCTGGTGGTTTTTCAATGCGCCTTTGCCGTAGTCAGACAGCACCAGCACTTTAATACCGTCGAGCAGGCGCTCGACTTCAGCGCCCAACGCCAGGGCGTCAGTCGCAAACGGTTCTTCAAAGTCGATACGCAGCAGTTGCTGGTGACGGCTCATGACCCGCAATTTAACGATGGTCGGCTGGTGCTCAATGCGCTGGAACAAGGCGCGAACGCCTGCGCCTTCAAGGCTGTTGGCCAGGCTGTCGGCAGCTTCATCGTTGCCGGTCACGCCGACCAGCGAGGCCGGTGCGCCCAAGGCAGCAATGTTCAAGGCAACGTTGGCAGCACCACCCGGACGGTCTTCAATTTGCTCGACCTTGACCACCGGCACGGGCGCCTCAGGGGAAATCCGTGAGGTTCCGCCATGCCAGTAACGGTCGAGCATGACATCGCCTACCACCAAGACAGGGGCTTGATCGAATCGCGGCATGGACAACTTCATGGAGGACCCACATACAAAATGAACAGGGGCGCGATATTAACACAGGGTGAACGCAGGTCA
Organism: Pseudomonas helleri; assembly: GCF_045830615.1. Taxonomy (NCBI): domain Bacteria; kingdom Pseudomonadati; phylum Pseudomonadota; class Gammaproteobacteria; order Pseudomonadales; family Pseudomonadaceae; genus Pseudomonas; species Pseudomonas helleri. The sequence continues at coordinate 5,063,874 of NZ_CP174501.1, forward strand.
GTTCACGGTGTTAATCGCAGGGAAAACTGCGCCGACGGGAGCAGGCGTACCTGCCCCCGTCGGTGTTCAGGTGATGTCGCCAGACGCCAGCGGCGCATCCAGGCCCATCGAGTGCAGACGGGCGTAATAGCCGTTCTGCGCCAACAACTCGCCGTGAGTACCGCGCTCGACGATCTGGCCCTGATCCATCACCAGGATCAGGTCAGCTTTTTCGATGGTCGAAAGACGGTGCGCAATCACCAGCGTGGTACGCCCTTGCATCACGTGGTCCAGTGCCGCCTGAATGTGGCGCTCAGACTCGGTATCAAGTGCTGAGGTGGCCTCATCGAGGATCAACAATGGCGAATTTTTGAGCAAGGCGCGGGCAATTGCCAGACGCTGACGCTGACCACCCGACAACAGCACGCCGTTCTCACCCACCGGCGTGTCCAGACCTTTGGGCAACTGCTCGATAAAGTCCATCGCGTAGGCATCACGCGCGGCCTTCTCGATGTCGGCCCGTGGCGCACCGGCCAGGTCGCCGTAGGCAATGTTATTGGCCACGGTATCGCTGAACAGGGTCACGTTCTGGGTCACTTGCGCGATATGACGGCGCAGGTTGAGCAAGCGATAGTCTTCGACCTCAACGCCATCGAGCAGGATCTCGCCCGAGGTGTGGTGATAGAAACGCGGGATCAGGTTGGCCAGCGTTGACTTGCCGCTGCCCGAACGCCCGACCAGTGCCACCATCTGCCCCGGCTCAGCCGTGAACGACACGTCTTTAAGCACCTGGCGCTCAGTGTCGGGGTAGGTGAAGTTGAGGTTGCGCACCTCAAGACGGCCACTCACGTGGTCCAGCTCAACGGTGCCGGTGTCGACTTCCGGTTTTTCGTCCAGTTGCTCAAAGATGCTTTCAGCACCGGCAACACCCTTCTGGATGGTCGAGCTGACTTCAGACAACTGACGGATCGGCTTGGGCAGCAGGCCGGCCAGGGTGATGTAAGCGATCATGTCGCCCGCCGAGGCATCGCCGCGCATGTACAGCACCAGGAACATCAAAATGCCCATGGCGATGTAGATGACCAATTGCAGCATCGGGGTGTAGATCGCCCCGGTGCGGGTCATGCGCAGTTGTTTGTCGGTGTTGCTCTGGCTGGCCTTGAGGAAACGCTCGCGCTCGTATTTTTCGCCGCCAAAGCTGCGAACCACACGGTAGCCCTGGATGGTTTCGGACGCCACGTGGGTCACGTCGCCCATCGCCACCTGGATTTTCTTGCTTTGCTTGCGGAATTTTTTGCTGGCCGAACTCACCATGACCGCAATCAGCGGCAGGATCGCCACCATCACCAGCGTCAGGCGCCAGTTCATCCACAGCAACGACGCAAACAGGAACACCACGGTCATGCCTTCACGAATCACCACCTTGATTGCATCGGTGGCAGCACCGGTGACCATGGTGACGTTGAAGGTGATGCGCGAGATCAAATGCCCCGAGTTGTGCTTGTCGAAATAGCGGTTAGGCAGCACCAGCAGGTTGTTGAACAGCTGCACCCGCAGGTCGTGAACCAAGCCCAGCGAAACCTTGGCCAGGAAGTAGTTACCCAGGAAAGACCCCAGCCCTTGCCAGGCCGCGATCAATACGATCAACAGCGGCACGGTCTGCAGCAGGCGCATATCACGCAGGTAAGGCACGTTCGGAAACAGCACGGCATCCGGGTTGGACAAGCCGTCAACGAAATACTTGAGGATGTAACCCAGCATGGGTTGAGTCGAAGCGAAGATAAGGAAGCCAACGATACTCAGCAGGAAAAGGCCGATGTAGGGCTTCACATAACTCAAGAGCCGGAAGTAGATTTTCAGGCTTGAACTCTGTCCTTCTTCGGACGGTGAATCACTCATCGTAGAGCTCACTGATTAAGGAAAACGCGAAATTTTATCACAGGCTTCACCCTGCGCCGTCTTGAACGACAAAAGAGTCGCCACGGCAATGGGCAGCCAGGTGATAAACCATTCGGCACGCGGGGTATCAAGCAAACTGGCCGCGTCAAACTGCATGGCCATTGTCGAAAACACCCACATGCCCACCAATCCCTGGCCCAGCAAAGTCGCGCGAGCGCGCCAGCCATATACCACTACCGAAAACCAGGCGATGCTCCACAGCAGCAAACCCGGCAAGCCCAAACTGATCGCCACACTGGTGAACAGGTTGTGCGAATGATCAAACATGATTCCCAGCGCCGGCACACCAAACGGCGCCTCAAGGCCAAGGCCGAGCCATGGGTGCGCCTTGATCATCTGCACGCTGGACATAAACAGCTCGGGCCGATAGGACGAGCCACGCGACATCATCTGCGCCTGCATGCACCAAAACACGATCCCGGCGCCAATCAGCCCGGCCACCGAGATGACCACGGTCTGACGGTTGCACCGCCAGATCGGCATGGCCAGCACCGTAACCAATAGCGCCACTGCCGCGCCGCGGCTCTGGGTAAACACCACAAAGGCGCCCAACAACGCCAGTGCGACCCACCACAGGGCTTGCATCCCACGCTCGCGCGGCATCCAGTGCAACATCCAGACACCGGCGATCCCCACTGCATAAGCGCCCAAAATAGGGTGAGCCAGCTCGCCCAGACCTTCCAGGCGGTCCATCAAGGGCCGAGCGTCAATAAAATAGAAACGCACCATGGCCGCTGCTGCCATGACTGCCAGCCCCAGCCCGCCCCATTGCAGCAGGCGTACAACACGTTCAGGGCGGCCATTGGCCAGAATCGGCCATGACATCACAAACAAGGCGATGTAGAGCAATTGCTTGGCCTGGCTCAGGGGCTGGCCACTCCAGCTCAAGCTGAGCGTGGCCCAGGCGGCCAAACCGATCAGTGCCAGGCACAGCGCTCTTTGCGCGTGCCAGACCTGCGCCAACACCGGGCGTGCAGACCAGGCCACCAGCAGTGTCGGCAGCCAGACAAACACCACCAGGCCCTGTTGATAGATTTTGTTCGTGGGGGCAAATGCAATGGCCAACATGAACCACAGCACGCCGCAGGTCATGAGGGTCTGAGCCCAACGACTTTCGTACATCTTCCCGCTCCTAAATCATCTACCCGGCCAACCTGGCATGGTTAAAGCGCCACTTTTTCGGCATCATTGCGTGTCTGACTGCTCGCAAGGGTTCTACGATGCAATGTTCACGGCTTCCACAAGCCGCTTTAAATCAAATGATTGAAGGCGCCAAAATTCTTGAGGCGGACAGTTATGGTGCAAAAGTCTACCTGCTGCAAGACGGGAACATAGTGAAACTGTTTCGTCGCAAGCGTCTTCTGTCGTCCGCCTTGCTACGTCCCTATTCCAAACGTTTTATCGATAACGCGGCCCAACTCGAGAAGCTGGGTATCCCCACGCTCAAGGTGCTGGCGTTTTACCGCCTGGATAAACCCGGCATGACCGCGGTGCTGTATCGCCCGCTGCCCGGTGAAACCCTGCGTCAGATCGCTGAAAAAAACGGTTTTGACTGGACAGAAAATCTGCCGAAGCTTATCGAGCTGATTCGCAGATTGCACGCGGCCGGTATTTACTTCCGCTCTCTGCATTTGGGCAACATTGTGGTGACCCCCGACAACGCGTGGGGTTTGATTGATGTCGCCGACATGAGTTTTGTGAGGGCGCCACTGTCCAAAAAGCTGGTTCAGCGCAACCTGCAACACTTTTTGCGCTACATCGAGCGCGAGAGCCTGAGCGATAAATTCCCCGCCCAAGCCCTCAAAGACGCCTTCTTAAAGGCCTGACAACACCGTGGTGCATGCCTGCCTGAAGCGCAGCCAGGCATGTTCCGGGTCAAGGCTTGCGTGCTGGCGCGCAGCTACTTCTGTTGTCGACAGCGCGTCGCTGGCTTCAATCGCCCGTGCCCATGCCGACTCATCACCTACCGTCACGTAGTTCCCCGCCTCGCCCAATTGCTCGTAAAACACGGGCAGGTCACTGGCCAGTATCGGCACACCAGCAATGACCGCTTCCTGGACGACCAGCCCCAGGCCTTCTGCCCGCGACGGTATCAGCACCCAGTCAAATGCCCGATACAGGCTGGCCACGTTGTCAACGTAGCCCGGCAGCAAGACCTTGCCTTGCAGCCCGAGCGCCTTGACCTGCGCCTCCAGCTCGGTGCGCATGGCGCCTTCGCCGATGATGATCAGCAGTCGATCCGGGTGGGTAACGAGGGTTTTGGCAAAGGCGCTGAGCAGGGTGTCAAAGCCCTTGGAGTCCACCAGCCGACCTACAGCACCGAACACTTGATGAGTACCCGCAGGAATGCCCAGTTGCTGGCGCGCCTGGTCACGCGGTAACAATTGCTGCTCGAATGTGTGCGGGTTGAGCATGCTGCTCAGGGTGACCACCGGCAACTTGAGATCGGCCGAAATGGAGTCTGCGAGGGTTTGCGAGACAGCACAGAGTGTCAGTTGCTCACCCGAGAACTGGCGAAGCAGCCTGACATCTTTGCATTGCAGTCGGGTTGAGCCGTGAAACATCACCACCGCCCGTACGTGCGGCAGTTTGCGCAAGGCAGGCAACAACACCCGAGCCACGCCCAGCCCATCAATCAGCACCTGCCGGGCGTCATTTTTGAGCAGGGCCTTGCGAAAAAAACAATTACGCCAAGGGCGCGATAACGCCCAGATGCCCCGCCCTTTTAAAAAGCGCGACGACAACTTCAAAGCCTCAACCTGCCCAAGCTCGCGCAGGCAAGCCGGGGCAGAGTGCTGTAAAAGCCAGGTTTTAACCGATGTACCCGGTGCCGCCTGAGAGAGGATTTGCTGGTGAACCTTGTGTACAGACGCATAAGGAGAACCGCCTGACCACATCACATTAATGATGCTCATCACACGCTTCCTCGCCGTTCAATCATCACCATTCAAACCTGTACCTGCTAACTGATAAGGACGCCTATTAGCACGCCCACCAACAACGTAACGAACAACTTGATCCGCTCCCGACGGCCGCGTCGCAGCTTGCGCTGACGCTCTTCAGGCACCTCGACATGGTTGCCAAAGCCTGTGTGCAACACCGCGTCAGCTTCAAGGGCCACCGCTTGCAGATTAAGCTCGGCATAGCGCTTGGACAGCGCTTTTTCGCCACCATGACCGCTATAAGGCGCACACAACAAATATTCTTTGTAACGGCGTAATCCAGGATTCAGCGAAAAGCTCTGCCATTCGGGTTTATCCGACAGCACCGGGTAACACGCGACGCCTGCAATCACCTCGCGCTCACCGTAATGCAGGTAAGGGCTGTGAATCCGCAAGTCGTGTGCGTAGCTGCGCAACCAGACCTGCAAGATCTCTGGCTTGTTCTCCAGAATCGCTCTTGAGTCTTCGACAAAGCCCGGGCGATAAAACTCCCAATCGTCTTCACAATGAAAAATGTACGGTGTGCTGACCTTAGAGTAGGCCAGATCGATGGAAGCCAACTGCCCAAGTTTCGGTTTGTTGACGAAAACAGTGCAGTGCTCACGCCAATTGGGCGGAATAGCCTCGCGCACAGCCTCATCACCGGAGTCTTCGGTAATAAAGACTTCACGAATGGGCGCGGTATTGAACCGGTCAAAGCTTTCGAGCGTCAGCTTGAGCAAGTCAAGACGGCCGCAGCTTGTCACAACCAGGGTGATGTCACTTTCTTGGCAGAACCGCACGGTTCGCCTCCTCTCATTAAATAGTTTCAGTCCCTTGGGTATCACCACGATGGCACCGGGGGATGTCTCAAATCCCCAGTTTCAATCGCACCCGATCGACCCAGGACAAGGGTGGATGCGGACGTAGTGCCGGTTGCAGCTTTTCAACAATGCGCTGGCCAATTCGACCGAAGCTGTACTGCGACACCGCAAGATCACGACCACGAAGAGCGATATCGGCTGCCAGTTGCGGATCATTACGCAGCTGTTGCAGTTTTTTTTGCAGCTCTGGAATGTCGCGATAAAAAACAATGTTGTGCATGTCGACAAAGCCCAACGCACGGTTTTCGGCTTCACCCTGATCAAACGCCAGCAGCACACAACCGCAGGCCATGGCCTCAAAGTTTTTGATCATGTATTCGCCCATGCCCACGTCCGCGCTGACAAAAAAGCGGATGCGGTTAAGGGTGTCGCGGTAGTCATCACCAGACTTGGTGCGCGTCACCACCAGCGGCTCGACGCTGGCCAGCTCGTCGAGCAACGCTTTGCGGCCACTGTAAGCCACGCTGTTGGTGCTGCCAACAAACGCCAGCTCGATGTCGCGCTCACGGCCCAGGTCATGCAACAGCGTCTGATCGTAACCCTTGGGCACAAATACGGCGTCAAAGCCCTCTTCGCGCAAGCGCTCGGTGACCATAAAACCCGAGGTGATCACCCGGGCCCACGGCAGTTGGCGGTAATGGGCGCTGAATTTACCGGTGTATTTGCACTCGATGTAATTCTGATACGCATCGTGCTCAAGGATCACCAGGTTGGGCACGGTACGGATAAAGCCTACCTGGCGGATTTCTTGTTTAAAACGCAAGAAAAACACAATGCGGTCATAACGCGACACGTCTACTTCGCGGCGGAAGTAGCTGCGCAAGTTGCGCTGCTCGTCACTGCTCAGCCAGCGCGTATCGCACTCGCAATTGGCTGCAATGCCGTCATACAAGCGATCCAGAATGGCCCGCTGCTCTTTCTGTACTAGAAATAGAACTCTCATGGGTTTCCTTGCGACGCCTTGAGGCGCCAGAACAGCTCATGCCGTCGAACTGCTTTACGAAAATATTCATTCTCGCCATAAGGCGATGGCCGTCTGCCCGCCAGCAGCGCCTGGATTGACCGGCGCACGCGGCGCTTGAGCGCAGCGCGCGGTTGCAGGTCGTGCATCATGCCCAGCGCCATAGCCTTGTCGCGTTGCTGGGCCAGCGTCAGCGGCAGGCTGCACGGGTGCAAGCTGAGCGACGTATCGAACACCGGCGGCAGAGCCACCCCATCACCGCTGTTGCCCATGGGCCAGCGGTCATTGTCATGCAAATGGTTGGCGTAGCCCAAAATCGTCGTCGGTTGCCACTCCAGCCCTTGCAGCGCCTCGAACACCGCCGCTTGCGCGCAGATGTGGTCGGGGTGCGGGTCGAGCGAGGGATGCGGCAACACAATCACTTCAGGACGCGCGCGCAGGATCAAGGCACGTAAATCCGCCAGCAGGTTATTCCAGGTCGGTTCGCCATCGCCATCGCCGGGCATCGGAAACGGATTGAGCTGACGAAATAGCCGGATGTCACTTATGTCAGCCTCGCGGGACGGCATCGGCTGATCCGGCGCGGCCTGCATGGCCGGCAGTTGCAGGCAGAAGTAGCCCAACTGTGCGCAATGCGCCTCAGGCACACCGGCCCAGCGCGGCACGGCCAGGCTGTCCCATGCCCGCAAGCGACCCTTGAGGCGCGCGGCTTCGGCGCGCTCAAGGCCCATCTGCTGATAATGCCCGGCTTCAATTTCACCGGCCGTCAGGGTGACGATCCACGCCTCTTTGGCCTGGCTGTACAGACCAAACGCCGCAAGCTCCGCATCGTCGGCATGGGGCGCAATGACCATGACCCGCTGCTCGCGGTAATCGGCTTGGCGGAACAGCCACAACCGGGGCTGGCCAGACACGCGGCAGTGCCGGCCTTTGAGGCGTAACTCGCCACGGGCCAATGCGCCAGCGTGCTCACTCAGGTTCAAATAGCGCAGCCCGTTGACCCCGCGTTCGAAGGTTTGCTGATCGGGCTGTTCGCCACCCAGCAATTGAATGCTCGGATCAATAAAACGCCCAAGCCCGCGGCTGCTGACCTTAATGGCCAAAATCAGGGTTTGATTGCCGGTCACGCTCAACGGCTGATCGAGCACCAGGCGTTCGCCCTCAAGGCGCACGTCAAGACACTCGCCGTCCGGGTCGAAGGCGTACTGGTAGTCGTCTTGGGGGGAATAGAACAGATGGTCCGCAAACCAGGCCTCATGGGCCACCCAGCCCAGCACCGCCAATACCGGCGGCAGCCACCAGGCCAGCCAGACACCGCTGACAATCAGCACCAGCAAGCCAATCAGCAAGCCAATTCGTTTATTGCGCCGATGGCGCTTGAGGAGTTGCTGTTTGCGGCTCATGGCTCAACTCTTATGTTTGATGCTCTGTAGGAGCTGGCGAAGGCTGCGATCGTTTAAAGATCAAAAGATCGCAGCCTGCGGCAGCTCCTACAAGGTGTGCACTAGACCTTAAACACCGGCACCGGGTTGCACCAACGCTCTTTGTATTCGCGGTCGGCGCGGCCGAACGAGAAACGCAAAGGCTTGTTGACGCTGCGCGCCTGCTCCCAGGCCGATTGGGTATTGAGAAAGCTCAATACGCTACCGGGGCTGAAATCTCGGGTTTGCGGGTCAACGCCGCCGTTGACGTACTCAACGCTGATCCATTGCGGGGATTCAACCCGGTACACCAACTGGATGGCAATAGGCGCGTCGTTAAGGAATATGACCGAACCGATCAACAGCTCACGCAACAGCTCGACCACATCGGCCATGCGCTCGGCGCCCGTGGCCACAAAACCCCAGCGGCGCAGGAACAGATCGCAGTAAATGGCCGCCAGTTCAGTGCTGGAAAAGTCCGTCACCGGGCGCACCACACCGCCCGCCTCTTCCAGCAAACGCAGTTCGCGGCGTTGGTTGTAACGGAATTTTTTGGAGAGTTCTTCAGGCGTGCGGGCCATCGCCAGCTGTTCGGTTTGCTGGATCAGCGTACTGAAACGGCCTTCATTGAGCTGCGACAGGTAGCGCCCACGGTGACGTAAGGGCACGTTGGCCCCGTCGGCAGCCGGCAGAATGATCTCGGCATTACCGAGGTCAAACAGGCCTTTTTTACCGTGGCGCTTGAGCACATCCTTGGACAAAGCCAGGTCGCGGCCCCAGGTCGGGATCGCAGCTTTCACTTCACCGTTTTGCTCCCAGGCCAGGTAGCGCACCGGGATACCCGCCAACTGAGCCAAACGCTCAACCACCATCGGGTGCGTGGCCACGCTGCCACCAAAGCGTTGCCAGGCGTCTGCGTAAACAGACGCGTCAACAACGCTCCAGCCGCGCTCACGCCAGCCCTGGAAATAATTGAGCATCAGGCCCCCGCAGTCAGGTCGGTGACTTGCGGCAACTGCCAGAACCGGTCATGAACGGCCTGATCGCTGAAGCGCTCATGCAGGCGCGCCAGCATCAGGTCAGCACAGGCATAGCGCTGCTCATCGGTGAGCACCGACAGATGCTTGATGCCCTGAGCCAGATGCTCGACATCGCCCAGCGGGAACAGAATCCCTACGCCTTCCACCACTTCCTTGGCGCCGCCACAGGCCGTGGCCAGCAACGGCACGCCAGCGGCCATGGCCTCCAGCAAGACCATGCCAAACGGTTCGTGATCGGAACTGAGGGCAAATACATCAAACGCACGGAAATAACGCCGCGCATCGGGCACCTGGCCCAAAAACTTCACCTGCTCGGCAACACCGAGTTCACGGGCCAGCTCTTTGAGGTCTTGCTCCAGACGGCCTTTACCCAGAATCACCAGTTGGCTATCTGCTGGCAGGTCTGCCCGTGCCTGGGCGAAACCCTTGATCAGCGTGGCCTGGTCTTTGTCCGGGTGCAGACGCCCGACGTTGCCGACAATAAAGCCATCGACCGACAACCCCAGCGCTTCACGCGCCTGGGTGCCGGGCAGTTGGCTGGCTTGTACGGCGTCGATATCGATGCGGTTGTACAGCGTACTGATACGCCCGGTCGGCCACTTGGGCAGGCATTGGCGCATGTCGTCACGCACCGCATCAGACACCCCGAGCAGGCTCAGGCGTTTACGAAACAGGTTAGCGAACAGTTTGCGGCTGCCGCGCTGGTAGTCGCCAAACGCATGGTGCACGCCGATCACCGGCAAACCGGTGGCCAACAAGGCGATATAAATCGGCTTGAAGCGGTGGGCGATGCAAAAGCTGAATGCCCGCGAGGCGGCGATTTTACGCAGCTTGGCGATGGCGCCCAGCTTAAGGCCACGAATGGCCTTGGAGCTGAACTCCATAAACAAGACTTCATCCGACGCGCAGCCTGCGGCGACTTCGGGGTCGGCCGCCCCGGTCAAAAAGACCGTGGTGACCTTGTACCCGCTGCCGGCAAACAGGCTGGCGTACTGGCGCGCGCAGTCCAGAAACGGCCCGTCATAGCCGTGGCAAAACTGCAGCACATGCCGCTCAGTCGAGCGATTCATAACGCTCTGCGCCTTCTTTAACCACCAAGATGTCTTCCATGATCAGGTACTGCAGGTCCGAGCCGAAGAACATGTTCAGGGCGTCGGTCGGCGAGCACACCATCGGCTCACCACGGCGGTTGAGCGAGGTGTTCAGCGACACGCCGTTGCCGGTCAGTACTTCAAGGGCCTTCATCATGTCGTAGTAGCGCGGGTTGTATTCGCGCTTGAGCACCTGGGCGCGAGAAGTGCCGTCTTCATGGACAACCTCTGGCACACGGGTCTTCCACTCTTCAGCCACTTCAAAAGTGAAGGTCATGAACGGTGCCGGGTGATCGACCTTGATCATCTGCGGGCCCACGGTGTCGAGCATCGACGGGCAGAAAGGCCTCCAGCGCTCACGGAACTTGATCTGTTCGTTGATGCGGTCAGCCACGCCTTCGCTGCTCGGGCAACCGATGATCGAACGACCGCCCAAGGCACGCGGGCCAAACTCCATGCGGCCCTGGAACCAGGCCACCGGGTTGCCATCGACCATGATCTTGGCGATTTTCTCAGGTGTGCCTTCGATTTTGCGCCAGGCTGGCTTGCCCGGGTGACGGGCACACGCCGCGATCACGTCTTCGTTGCTGTACGCAGGGCCGAGGTAGACGTGTTCCATCTTCTCGACCGGCACGCCGCGCGCGTGAGACACATAGGCCGCAGCACCCACCGCCGTACCGGCATCACCGGACGCAGGCTGGACGAACAGCTCTTTGACTTCCGGGCGGGCAATGATCTTTTGGTTCAGCTTCACGTTCAACGCGCAGCCGCCCGCAAAAGCAATTTTGCCGGTCTCTTTGAGAATGTCGCCCAGGTAGTAGTCGATCATCTGCAGCGCCAGTTTTTCAAACAGCGCTTGCATGCTGGCGGCGTAGTGGATGTAAGGCTCGTCGGCGATGTCGCCTTCGCGCTTGGGCCCCAGCCACTCAATCAGTTTTGGCGAGAAGTAGAAGCCTTTGCCCTTCTCTTTGTAGCGGCGCAGGCCGATAACGTTGGCGTATTCGGTGTTGACCACCAGCTCGCCGTTTTCAAACGAGGCCAGGCGCGAGAAGTCGTATTTGCTGGCGTCGCCGTACGGCGCCATGCCCATGACCTTGAACTCACCGTCGAGCATCTCGAAACCGAGGAACTCGGTGATCGCGCCGTACAGGCCGCCCAGGGAGTCCGGGTCGAAGAATTCTTTGATCTTGGTGATCTTGCCGTTTTCGCCATAACCAAAGAAGGTCGTGGCGTACTCGCCTTTACCATCGATACCCAGAATCGCGGTTTTCTCTTTGAAACCCGAGCAATGGTAGGCGCTGGAAGCGTGAGCCAAGTGGTGCTCAACCGGTTCGATCTTGATTTTTTTCGGATCAAAACCCAGTTGCTGCAGGCAGAACACAATCTTGTTGCGATAGCGCTTGTAGCGACGGTTGCCCATCAGGATCGCATCCAGAGCGCGGTCCGGGGCGTACCAGTAGCGCTTGGCGTAGTGCCAGCGGGCCTTGCCGAACAAGCTGACAGGTGCGAACGGGATCGCCACCACATCAACGTCGGAAGGTTTGATACCCGCTTGCTCAAGGCAGAATTTTGCCGACTCGTAAGGCATGCGGTTCTTTGCATGCTTGTCGCGTACAAAGCGTTCTTCCTCAGCCGCTGCAACCAGCTTGCCGTCAATATAGAGGGCTGCGGAGGGATCATGGCTAAGGGCGCCGGACAGGCCAAGGATCGTCAATGCCACTGGATTAGCCTCTTAAAAATGCAGGCAGGCGGCGGGCGCCTGAAAAAAGGGGTGTACTGCGCGCAACGCGCAGAAACAACTAAAGGGCGGGATTATAGCGTAAAGCGCACGGGAATGACCCAGCGCTATTTGCCACGCCCTGGCGCCCGCCTGCCTACCTCAACAAGAGACTGCCCTCGCGGCTTTGCTGAAAAATCGTATAGGGCAACGCAACCGTGTCGACCACCGCACAGGCCAGCACATCAAAAAAGAAAATCGGCACAAACCCGCTGGGCACACCGCTGGTGGTGTTGGGCGGCGCATTCAGTACGCACAAATCAAAAGCTACGCCACTGTAGACACGGGTCACCGAGTCACAGTAACTGCGCTGCTTTTTAAGGTCCCGACGGATGCTCTCATCACTGCCGAGCAAGGTCTTGACGGACCCACACCCCAACAAAAGGCAAGGCACGACACACAGCAGCACGAATTTGCAGGCCATCGCATTGGCTCCTGAAGAATGGCCTCGCAACCTAGCACCCGGCTGCGGCTAATCGCAGGTGATGGCTTCCTAAGTTTTCGTATGAAGCCTCTTACACCGCTAAACTACCCGCCCTCTGCTAGCCTGATACCCGTCGCCCAGACGGGTCGCGTCACACGGAACCCCGATACCGCCCATGAATTTTTTTGCTCCTGCCCGCTTTGCCCTGTTGCTCCCGGGGCTTTGCCTCGCCCCCGCCAGCTTCGCCGAAACCCTGGAATTGGACCCCAGCGTCATTACCGGTTCGCGCAGTGCCAGCCCCAGTTTTGACCTGCCCTACTCGGTCGACAGCATCAACCAGCAGCAGATCAGCGAGGGTCAATTGGACATCAATGCCTCAGAAGTGCTGTCCCGCGTGCCGGGGCTGGTGGTGCAAAACCGGCAGAATTACGCGCAGGACCTGCAAATCTCGTCCCGTGGGTTTGGTGCACGCTCGGCGTTTGGCGTGCGCGGCATCAAGCTGATAGCCGACGGCATCCCGGCCAGCACCCCGGACGGTCAGGGCCAGGCCGCGACGTTTAACCTCGACACCGCCGAGCGCATCGAAGTGTTGCGCGGCCCGGCGGCCACGCTGTACGGCAGCAATGCGGGCGGGGTGATTCAAATGTTCTCCCGCGATGGCGAAGGGCCGCCGCGCATCGGCGCCGAAACCCTGGTGGGCAGCGACGGCATGAGCAAAAACCACCTCACGGCCGAAGGCGCGACAGACGACGTAGGCTTTGTGCTCGACGCATCGCGCATGGACACCGACGGCTACCGCGACCACAGCGCCGCCCGCCGCGACCAGACCTTTGCCAAGCTCAACTTAAAACCTGACGAAGACAGCAAACTGGCGCTGATTTACAGCAGCCTTGAGCAAAACGGCACCCAAGACCCGCTGGGCCAAACCTGGGCAGCCTACAAAGCCGACCCACGCTCGGTGACACCGGCGGCACTGACCTACAACACCCGTAAAAGCATCGACCACCAACAAGTGGGCCTGAACTACGAGCGCTACTTCGGCGATGCCACCTTGCAGGTCAATGCCTACAACGGCACCCGCAGCGTGATCCAGTACCTGGCGATTCCCAAAGGCACGCCCGGCAACAGCCAGGGCGGCGGCGTGGTGCAATTCGACCGCAAGTTCTATGGCGGCAGCCTGCGCTGGCTGCAACCGGTGCACAGCGTGCCCGGCGACCTGACCCTGATTGGCGGGCTGGACTACGACCAGAGCCGGGACAGCCGCCACGGCTACCAAAACTTTGTGGGCGACCAACTGGGCGTGAAAGGCGCGCTGGTGCGCGACGAAATCGACACCGCCCGCAGCCTCGACCCGTACGTGCAGGCCAACTGGGCCATCGACAACTGGACCGTCCAGGCCGGGCTGCGCTACAGCACCATGGAACTGGACGTGCATGATCAATTTTTGAGCAACGGCGACGACAGCGGCACCAAGCGCTACGAAAAAGCCACGCCCTCGATGAGTGTGATGTACGCCTTTACCCCGGAGCTGCATGGTTATGTCAGCGCGGGCAAAGGCTTCGAGACACCGACTCAGGCGGAATTGGCCTACTCCCCAAGCGGCAATGGCTTCAACTTTGGCCTCAAACCGTCTGAAAGCACGCAGTACGAAATGGGCTTGAAAGCTCAACTCGCCAACACGCGCATCAATGCCGCCATCTTCCAGATCACCACCTCCGACGAACTGGTGGTGCTGAGCAATACCGGCGGGCGCACCACCTACCAGAACGCGGGCCGTACCCTGCGTCGCGGCTTCGAGCTGGGGGTCGAAAGCCAGCTTGCCGACGACTGGACCACCACCCTGGCCTACACGCGGCTGCAAGCCACCTATGACCGCGACTTCACCAGCCCCAAAGGCCTCATTGATAAAGGCAACGACCTGCCGGGCGTGCCGCAGACCACTTTGTTTGCCGAAGTGAACTGGAAACCCGCCGACTGGGTCAGCACCGCCATCGAAGGCATGTACCGCAGCAAGGTCTACGTCGAAGACACCAACACGCAAAAAGCCGCACCGGCCTACAGCGTGTTCAACTGGCGCGCGAAGTTTGAGCAAAAGGTTGATCACTGGACCTTCCACCAGACCTTGCGTCTGGACAACCTGCTGGACCGCCAATACGTGGGCTCAGTGATCGTTGCCGACGGCAACAACCGCTTCTACGAAGCCGCACCGGGCCGCTCGTGGTACGCCGGCGCCGGGGCGCAATACAGCTTCTAAGTCGCACCAAACACCTTGTAGGAGCGAGCTTGCCTCGCGATCTTTTGATCTTGATCTAAGAGCCCCCTCACCCTAGCCCTCTCCCGAAGGAGAGGGAACCGATTGGGGGATGCTGTCGATTATCGGTGGCCTGTTTGCTGCGCGACAGCGCGGCGTCGAAGACGGGACAGCAGCGCCCACAGAGTTGGGTTACACCACTTTGGGCAAGCGCTCATCAATCACGTGATGCAACGCGCTGCTCGCCGGCCAGTTACGCATAAAGCGCGCGCGGTCGCGGGCGTAGGCCGTGGCGAAGCTGCCTGGCGATGAGTGCTGGCACATGGAGTCCAGGTCAATCAAGGCCCAGCGCCCGTCTGCCCAGAACACGTTATGGCCTTTAAGGTCGCCGTGGCTGATGCGCTCGCGAATCAGGTCGGCAAACAACTGGTCCAGCGCCTGCAATTCAGCTTCAGGGGCGTCGCCGCTGTCTTGATAGGGCGCAAAACGCTCGATGATGTCCGGGCCGGACAGGTACTCGGTGACCAGATACGCCTTGCCACGCAACCACAAAAAGCGGGTTTCCAGCAGCGCCAGCGGCTTGGGCGTGGCAATGCCGAGAAACAGCAGCCGATTGCCTTCCTGCCATGAATGCCATGCCCGGCTCGGGCGCCAGAAGCGTTTAAGCCAGTGGGCAAAGCCTTTGATGTTGTAGCGCTTGACCACCAGGCTGCGGCCCGCCACCTCAACCTTGCCCACGCTGGCCGCGCCGCCGGTTTTGTATAGGTGGCCCTGGTCGAGCAGCGCATCGGCCTTGGCCACTACGGGCAACATCGCCGCTTCTTCTTCGCGGGCAAATGCGCGCAAGGCAAACGCCCCGCTCTGCACGCTGAACAAGGTGCAGTCGCGGCCCACTTTGTTCATGAAGTCGTTGAGGCGCCAGGCGCGGACTTTTTCGACCTGCTTGAGCAGCGCCTCCAGTGGCAAGGCGTGTTCGCCGTTGCTCAGCAGGTAATGCACCAGCAGTTCTTCAATAAACGGCTCAAGGCTTTTCGGCAGTTGAGCGAAGAACACCCCAAGGTTTTCCAGCACTTTTTGCCGTGACAGCGGCTTGCCCGCCTCTTCGACGCAAATACCCGCGCCGTCGATCAAATACAGTTTGCCGTTGCAGCGCAGCAGGTTGTCCAGGTGCAGGTCTTCTTGCCACAGGCCCTTGAGGTGCATCTGCCCGATCGCTTCCAGCGCCTCGGCCAGCACCGCCTGTTGCTCGTCGGCCAACACCGGCAACGCCGCAACTGCATTCCAGGCATCGCCCAGGCTTTGCGCACCCTCAAGAAACTCAAACAGCAGCCAGCCGCCCTCGCCTTCTTGCAGACCGTCGGCCAGCAGTTGCGGCGTGGTCAGGCCTTGCTCTGCCAAGAGGCGCACGCCAGTCAGCTCACGCTGAAAGTTACGCGCCGCCTTGCTGCCGACCATTAATTTGGCCAGTACGGTACGCCCGCGCCACACCCCGGCACCCACGTAGCGCTGCCCCGGCAACACCCGCAGCAGGCTCAGCAGCTGCAATTGCGCAGGCCCGGCGGCGTCAGCCAGTTCAATGCTCAGCGGCAACGACGGCGTGCGCCCGGCCTTTTGCAATTCGGACAAGCGCATCAGCGGCTCTCCTTGTGGCTGCGACGAACATTCAAACGCTCAAACCAGGCATCGACCAAACCGCTCTCGACCGGCTGCTCAAGGTACGCCGCAAGCAGCGTGCGCACGTCATCGGCGTTCCAGACCTGAGCCCGGCGCAACAACGGTTCGATGTCTTTGACCCGGTCACGCTGACCCAGCAGCAAGGGCCGGGTCTTTTCCAGGTCGATCAACTGGGCGCGATAGCCCTCGCCGTCTGCCTGCAAAAAAATGTGTTTAGGGTAGAAACAGCCATGCACCTGACGCGCAGCGTGCAGTTGACGCGCCAACTGACCGCAGGTGCGCAAGATAGCTTGCTGCTGCCCGTGGGTCAGTTGCGGCCAGTGTTCGAGCAGGTAATCGAGGTCGTTCCAGCCGTCCAGCGCGCGGGTCATCAGAATGGCCCGACGCTCGCCAGCGACTTTACGCTCACCAAAAAACACCGCTTCTAGCGCCGGAATGCCCAACTGCTGGTAACGCTGAATATTGCGAAATTCGCGGGCAAAGCTCGGCTCGCCCAACGGGCTGTGCAAGGTACGGGTCAGGTAATTGCTCTGGCGCTTGAGGTAAAAGCCCTGGCCTTCGAGGTCCATGCGAAACACCGTGCTCCAGCCGCCACGGCTGGTATTGGGCTCATCGACCGCGTCCAGTTGCAGGTTCCACAGGGCATCGAAATCTGCCAATCCATTGCGTTCCAGCAAACCCCGTTCGGCTCCTGCCAAAAAATCAGTCATTCCCGGCCCTCAAAAAAACGCACGATATGGCGGACCCGCTCTTTGTCCGCCGCGTTGAGTGTGGTGCGCCCGGTGTATTGGAAATAAAAGCGCAAACGCTGAGTGGCTGTCAGGTGGTACTTGGCCACTTTGTCGAGGCACGCCAGGTCTTTGGTGATCCGGTACTTGAGCCAGAAACCGCGCCAGAAGTCGCCGTTGGGGCAGTCGATCAAGTACAGGCGCGCCTGATCGTCGATCAGCAGGTTGCGCCACTTCAAATCGTTATGGGTAAAGCGATGGTCGTGCATGGTTTTGGTGTAGCGCGCCAGTTGGCGGCTGACGCCGTCGACCCAGGCACGGTCCTTGAGCAGCGGGTCGTTGTTGTCCGCCAGCTCCGACAAATCGCGGGTGTTGGGCAGTTCGCGGGTAATCATCGCGCCACGGGCGTAGGCAAAGCCTTTGCGTTCCAGACCCCAAGCCACCACCTCGGCGGTCGGGATGCCCCACTTGGCAAAACGCTTGAGGTTCTGCCATTCGGACTTCACTCGCGGGCGGCCCAGATAGCGACGCAACCCTTTGCCCGCGCCGGTGTAGCGCTTGACGTAGTAATTGACGCCATCACGCTCGACGCGGATCACTTGCGACAACGGATCGCGGGTCAGGTGCTCGCCTTGCAGGGCAAACACGGCATCGAGACTGCCAAAATCATGTGCCAACGCGCGGTAAGCGGGTTCCAGAGTCCAACCCGCCATTACAGTGCATCTCCATAGCGCACTTTGCGCTCGTAGAGTTTTTGCGCCTTGCCTTCGAGCCAGGCCAGCAAACGCGCTTCTTCGCGCAGGATCTGGCGCAGCGGCATCTGGAAGTAACCGCGCAAAAAGCGCAGCTTGTCGCGTTGGGTCAGGCCAATGTCCAGCGCCGAAAAGTACAGCGCGGCCAGGTCTTTGTTGCGCCAGCGACGGCTGATCACGGCGCGGGTCTGGGCACGGTGCAGGTCGATGAGCGACAGGCGCAGGTTGTCGGCAGTCACCGGTGTGTCGGTGTGCAGCAAGAAGTGGCAGATGTAGCAATCGCGGTGGTTAACGCCCGCACGGTGCATCATGCCGGTCATGCGCGCCACTTCGGCGATCAGCGCACGTTTAAGCTTGGGCTGCGGCGGCTGCTTGAGCCAATTAAGGCTGAAGTCTTCAAGGCTGACGGTCGGCGCCAGCTCTTCGGTGATGATGAACGAGTGCTGCTGGGCCGGGTTACTGCCCTTTTCGCCATAGGCCACAGCGGTCATGGTCGGCACACCGACTTCGTGCAAACGCTTGATCGCCCGCCATTCCTGGCCGGCACCGAGCACCGGCAGTTTGGCGGTGAGCAGGTTTTTGAACACTTCACCCCAACCAATGCCACGGTGGATCTTCACAAAGTAACCGCGCCCGTCGACTTCCGTACGCAAGGTACGGCGGCCGTCCAGTTCGCGGTAAACCTCACCGCTCAACTGCTCGACTTCGGTGAACGCATCGCGCCCATCCCACAAGCGTTTGAAAGGTTCGGCAAGTATCAGTTTCATCAGTGTTGCTCCGCCAGAATCACATCCGCAGCATGCTGCGGCATGCTATAGAGGTCGGCCGTCTGCGCGTAGGCCAGGCCATTTTGGCTCCAGGCCGCGCGCGCAGCATCGTCGGACAACATGTGGGTCAGATAATCATTGAGTTGCGTCTGTTCGAACGGTTCGTCCAGCACCAGGCCCGCATCGGCGTCGCTGATGTAATGGGCATAGCCACACACCGCGCTGACCAATACCGGCAAACCCGCCACCAAGGCTTCAAGCAGAACGGTGCCGGTGTTTTCGTTGTAGGCCGGGTGAATCAGCACGTCAGCGCCCAGCAGAAAGCGCGGGATGTCGCTGCGCCCCTTGAGAAACTGCACGTGCTCGCCCAGCCCCAACGTGGCGCTTTGCAATTGAAAGACCTTGGGGTCGTCCTGACCGATCACCAACAGTTTGGTGCGCTTTTTAAGCTCGGACGGCAACGCCGCGAGGGCTTTGAGGCTGCGGTCGACGCCTTTGGTCTTGAACCCCGAGCCGATTTGCACCAGCAACAGGTCGTCGTCGGCCAGGTTGAATTCGCGGCGGAACTCGGCGCGAATCTCAGCCGCATTCGGCGGCGCACGACGGTCCAGCGCAATGCCCGGCGGCAGCAAATGAAAACGCTGCAACGGGGTGTCGTAGTGTTTAATGAACAGCGGCTGCTGGACTTCAGAAATCATCAGGATTTCAGTCTTGGCGTTCTTGTCGAACACCGCACGCTCGTATTCAGCAAAGTGCTTGTAGCGCTTGAAGAAGCGGTAGAACGAGTGGCGCAGGTTTTGCGCCTTGTCTTCAAAGCAGCCGTCGGCGGCGTAGTACACGTCCAGGCCGGGCATTTTATTGAAGCCAATCAGGCGGTCGACCGGGCGTTTGGCCAGATCGGCCTGCATCCAGGCGAGCATTTTTTCGTTACGGGTGTGGTTGTGGAACGCCTTGACCGGCGCCACCAGCACTTCGAAGCCGGGCGGGATATCGCCTTCCCAGATCATCGTGTACACACGGATCTGGTGCCCACGCTTCTGGCACTCCAGCGCAATGCGCATGAAATCGCGTTGCAGCCCGCCAAACGGGAAGTATTTGTACAGCACAAAAGCCAGTTGCATCAGCGCAGTTCCTCAGCCAGTAACAACGTGCTTAATCGACTTGCGACACGCTCAGGGTTCAGACGAGTGAAGCACAACGGCCACTCGTTTTTCAGATCAAACCGCTGCTGGTCCTGTGCAGTCGGCTGGTAAGTGCATTTTTTCTGCAGGCACGGCGCACACGGGAAATCGCTGGCCAGGTGGATCTGCACCTTGCCGTACGCGCCCGTGAGCCCGGGGTTGGTGGGGCCAAACAGGGAAATGGTCGGCACATCCAGTGCCGCCGCCAAATGCCCCAGCCCGGTGTCCACCGCCACGCATGCGCTGGCGTTAGCCAGCACTTTGGCCACGCCTGCGAGGTTCAGCTTGGGCAGGACCACGGCGTTTTTAAGACCGCTGGCAATGCGTTCAGCACGGGCCTTTTCAGCGGGATTACCCCACGGCAAGCGCACTTCGAGGCCCAAATGGCCCATGCGCATCGTCAAATCGCGCCAGTAGGTTTCGGGCCAGTGTTTGGTGTCCCACGTGGTGCCATGCAAGAACACTGCATAAGGTTTGCTGCGCGGTAATTCAACCAGGCGCTCAACATCGAGGCCGTAATCGCCCAGCCCTTTGGGCAGGTCATAGCCCAGCGCGACGGCAAACAATTGGCGCAAACGCTCGACCGCATGCTGCCCACGGGCCACGGCCAGGCGGCGCTGATAAAAATGGCTGGCCAGCGGCTCACGGGCGGAGTGTTTGTCCAGCCCGGCCACCGGCGCCTTGACGTAGCGGGTCAAAAAAGCACTTTTGACCAGCCCTTGGGCGTCGATCACCAGATCATATTTTTCGGCGCGCAGGGCGTGCTTGAAGCGCTTCCACTCGCCGCTCTTGAGGGTTTCCCAGATATTTTTGCGCCAGCGGCGGATCGCCACCGGAATCACTTTGCCCACGGCCGGGTGCCAAGTCGGGATTTCGGCAAAGCCTTCTTCCACCACCCAGTCAAAGGTGATGCCCGGAATGGCACGGGCCGCATCGGTCAGCGCCGGCAAGGCATGAATCACATCCCCAAGGGATGAGGTTTTCACCAACAGAACACGCACCTAGTTGACCTCGACCGGGGTGACCTGCAGGCGTTGCAAGGCTTCAATCACCGGCGCCGGCATCAGTTCGCGCAAGCAGTTGTAGTGGCCGAAACGGCATGTGCGCTCAAAGCACGGGCTGCATTCCAGGCCCAGGCGCACCACTTCAACCTGGTCGGCCAACGGCGGGGTAAAGCCCGGCGAGGTCGAACCGTACACCGCCACCAGCGGGCGATTGAGCGCCGCGGCCACGTGCATCAGCCCGGAATCATTGGACACCACGGCGTCTGCGCACGACAGCAGGTCAATGGCTTCGGCCAGTGAGGTTTCACCGCTGAGGTTGACGGACTCTTCGCGAAGGCCCGGAATCAACCGGGCGCGGATGTCTTCACCGACGCTGTGATCGTTTTTCGAGCCAAACAGCCACACTTGCCAGCCTTCGCGGATCTTTTGCTCGGCCACTTTGGCGTAATGCTCGGACGGCCAACGCTTGGACTCGCCAAACTCGGCGCCGGGGCACAGCGCCAGCACCGGACGGTCCAGTTCCAGACCGAACTTGCTCAGGGCGGCCTCGCGGCTTTGCGGCTCGATTTGCAGATCTGGGCGCGGGTACGGCTTGGGCAGGTCGGCGCCCGGTTCATAGGCCAGCGCCATAAAGCGCTCGATCATTAACGGGTAGCGTTCTTTGTCCAGCGTGCGCACATCATTGAGCAGCCCGTAACGGAATTCGCCGCGCCAGCCGGTGCGCTTGGCAATACCGGCGAAAAACGGCACCAGCGCCGACTTCAACGAGTTAGGCAGCAAAATGGCCTGATCGTATTGGCCCTTGAGGGACTTGCCGATCTTGCGTCGCGTGGCCAGTTCCAGCGCGCCATGGCCGAGCGGAAAGCTCAAGGCCTTGCGAACTTCAGGCATGCGCTCAAGGATGGGCCGGCTCCACTCAGGGGCCAGCACATCGATTTCGCACTGTGGGTGGCGCTTTTTCAGGCACTGGAACAGTGTCTGCGCCATCACCATGTCACCGACCCAGCTGGGCCCAACGATCAAAATATTCATAAGTTTCCATAAACAAGCAAGGGAGGCAGTGGCCTGATGCTCGTCAGCCAGAACACTCAACTGTAGGAGCGAGCTTGCCTCGCGATCTTTTAAAGATCAAAAGATCGCGAGGCAAGCTCGCTCCTACAAAGACCGCGTTCACGTTACTGACGGCTTCAGACGCTTGCCTCCCCGCTGTAATTGCTAGCCGTAGCTTAGCTCAAGCCCAGTTGCGCCCATATACGCCGAACATCTCGTCGCGCTTCCACCAATTGGTCGCCACTGACCACCCCGGCTTCCTTTTGCAAGGCCTGGCGGTGAGCAACGGCGCGGAAGGCTTTGTACGCCTCACGCAACAGGCTGGCATCGCTGGCGGGCATCAGCCCGGCCTGTTCCAGCCCTTCAAGAATGCGGATGTTATCGGTATAGCGCAGCAGTTCCGGGTGTTCCCTGGACCACGCCAGGGCCGCGTATTGCACCATAAATTCAATATCGACGATACCTCCGGCGTCCTGCTTGAGGTCGAACGGCACCGTGGCCTCGAAGGCATTCTCCCCCGTCCCGGCAGCGGTCAGCCGGGTGCCCAGGTTGTCGCGCATTTTGGCGCGCATCTCGCTGACCTCCTGACGCAGCTTCGGCAAGTCACGCTCGCGGCCCAACACTTGCGCGCGCACGGCTTCAAAGGCCGCGCCGACCTGCTTGCAGCCCACCAGCACCCGCGCCCGCACCAGCGCCTGATGCTCCCAGGTCCAGGCTTCGTTCTGTTGATAGCGCTCAAACGCTCCGAGCGAGCTGACCAACAACCCGGAAGCGCCTGACGGACGCAGGCGCATATCGACTTCATAGAGCTGGCCGGAGTTGGTTTGCGCGGTGAGCAAATGGATGATCCGCTGGCCCAGCCGGGTGAAGAATTGCGCGCTGTCGATGGGCTTGGCACCGTCGGTTTCGGCGTTGGGGTCGCCGTCATGGATAAACACCAGGTCCAGGTCCGAGCCGTGGCCAAGCTCGATACCGCCAACTTTGCCGTAGCCCACAATAATAAAGCCGGGGTCGCACAGGCTGCCGTCCGCCCGCTGCGGCGTGCCGTACTTGGCCACCGTTTGGCGCCAGGCCAGGGCCAGCACTTGTTCCAGAATCGCCTCGGCCAGCCAGGTCAGGTAATCGCTGACCTTCATCAGCGGCAAGCTGCCGGCGATTTCTGAGGCCGCCACCCGCAGGCGGTGCGCCAGTTTGAAGTTACGCAGCGCTTCCATCTGCTGTTCAAGGTCGTCCTCGGGGATGCGCGTGAGTCGCTCGCGCAACTCGGCGGCCAACTCGGGTGCCAACGGTGGCTTGAACAGGCGCCCTTCGTTGAGCAACTCATCAAGCAACAGCGGGAAGCGGGTGATTTGCTCGGCAATCCACGGGCTGGCCGCGCACAAGGTCAGCAGGCGGCGCAGCGCGTCCGGGTTTTCGGTCAGCAACACCAGATACGCCGAACGGCGGGCCACAGCCTCAACCAGTGGCAACACACGCTCCAGCACCAGGTCCGGGTTGGCATGCTCCACCGCCTGCGCCAGCAAACGCGGGATAAACGCATCCAGACGCTCACGCCCCAAACGCTGCATGGCGCGCAACTGCGGGCTGGAGCGCAGGTTGGCCAGTTGTTTCAAGGCTTTGGGCGCATCGACAAACCCGGCTTCTTCTAGTTGAGCACAGGCTGCTGCGTCATCCTGGACTTCTTCCCACAACGGCAACCACTCGCCGCCGACGATCAGTTCGCCTTCGTCGAGGTCTTCTTCCTCGTCCGGGTCGGCAATCACCTGACGGAAATGCCAGTCGATACGCCCGCGCCACGCCATCAGTTGTTCATGGAACTGCGCCCAGGTGTCAAAGCCCATCATAAAGGCGATGCGCGCCTGATCCTGTTCGCCGTCCGGGAGCATTTGCGTCTGGCGGTCAGCAATGGCCTGGATCGCGTGCTCGGTGTAACGCAAAAATTCATAACCTTCGCGCAACTCATTGACCACCGCAGCCGGCAAGTAGCCTTGCCCCTCAAGGATGCTCAGCACTTTAAGCAGCGGCCGCTGTTGCAGGCTGAGGTCGCGCCCGCCGTGGATCAACTGGAACGCCTGGGCAATAAACTCGACTTCACGAATGCCGCCCGCGCCCAGCTTGATGTTGTCGGCCATGCCTTTGCGCCGTACTTCTTGCTGGATCAACTGCTTCATGGTGCGCAGCGCTTCGATGGCCGAGAAGTCCAAGTAACGCCGATAGACAAATGGGCGCAGCATCTCCAGCAACTGCGCGCCAGCCACTTGGTCACCGGCCACCACCCGCGCCTTGATCATCGCGTAACGTTCCCAGTCGCGGCCCTGGTCCTGGTAATACTGCTCCAGCGCGTTAAAGCTCAGCACCAGCGCGCCCGACGAGCCGTACGGGCGCAGGCGCATGTCAACGCGGAACACAAACCCGTCGACGGTCATCGGGTCCAGCGCCTTGATCAAGCGCTGACCCAGGCGAATAAAGAACTCCTGGTTGTCCAGCGGGCGCTTGGCGCCAACAGTTTCGCCGCCCTCGGGGTAGGCGAAAATCAGGTCGATGTCCGATGACAGGTTAAGCTCCACGGCGCCAAGCTTGCCCATGCCCAAAATCACCATCGGTTGCGGCTCGCCGCTGCGGTGCCCGATGGGCGTACCGAACTGCTGGCAATGGCGCTCATACAGCCAGCGGTAGGCTTGATCGATGCTCGCATCGGCCATGTCCGACAAATCGCGACAGGTTTCTATGAGGTCGGCCTGGCGGGTCAAATCACGCCAGATAATCCGCACTTGCTGGCGCGTGCGCTGGCGGCGCAGGGCGCGACCCAGCTCTTCGTCGGTTTGCGCCTGCTGGGCGGCTTCGGCAATCTGCCCGCACAACTCGCCGGGGGCAAAGCTGCGGTCCAGTTCACCCCAGCTCACCAGTTCCAGCAACATCAAAGGGTCACGTAACACCTGTTCAATAAAGAAGTCGCTCGCCGCACTCACCCGGGCAAAGTCTGACCAGCGTTCAGACGACCATTCGTCGAGTCCCTGTTCGCCTTCCAGACCGGCCACGGCACTGCGCCAGGACTGCTCGGCGCGGCTGGCAAGGGGCAATAAAAGGGAGGGGATTGCGGCAAGCGAGGGAAGGCTCATGGTCTATCCTTGATCGGCGATGGTATTGCCGAGTACGGTGACTGGAAGAAACAGCGGTTAAACCCGACTGTCGAACAAAGGTTATAAATAGCTTAAAAACGTGATTCTTTAGCAAAAAAACATTGTCACAACGGCCAAATACCAAACACAGAACCAACAATATCGATTTATCGCACAACCCAACAGGTGACCTTCGAAGGCTTCCCTGTAGTTTTACTACTGAGTCAAACACTCGAAAGGCTGAAATGAGCAACGATTTGTAGTAAAACTACACGACGCCGGAATCAACCTTCCGGTCATCCAAGAATTTATGTCGTCTGCCCACAAGGCCAGTCGCAAACTCAGGCAACCGATTCTGGAAGCCTTTCCGCCCTGGAGCAAGCCATGCAAGACCTCGATCCCGTCGAAACCCAGGAATGGCTGGACGCCCTGGAATCGGTTCTCGACAAAGAAGGCGAAGACCGTGCTCACTATCTGATGACCCGTATGGGTGAGCTCGCTACTCGCACCGGTTCGCAACTCCCGTACGCCATCACGACTCCATACCGCAACACGATTCCTGTTACCCACGAAGCACGCATGCCTGGCGACCTGTTCATGGAACGCCGCATTCGCTCGCTGGTACGCTGGAACGCCATGGCTATGGTTATGCGCACGAACTTGAAAGATTCTGACCTGGGCGGTCATATCTCCAGCTTCGCTTCCAGCGCAACCCTGTATGACATCGGCTTCAACTACTTCTTCCAGGCCCCGACCGAAGAACACGGCGGCGACCTGATCTACTTCCAGGGTCACACCTCGCCAGGCGTTTACGCCCGTGCGTTCATGGAAGGTCGCATCAGCGAAGATCAAATGAACAACTTCCGCCAGGAAGTCGACGGTCAGGGCCTGTCGTCCTATCCGCACCCTTGGCTGATGCCTGATTTCTGGCAGTTCCCGACGGTATCCATGGGCCTTGGCCCGATCCAGGCGATCTACCAGGCGCGTTTCATGAAGTACCTGGAATCGCGTGGCTACATCCCTGCTGGCAAGCAAAAAGTCTGGTGTTTCCTGGGCGACGGCGAGTGTGACGAGCCGGAATCCCTGGGCGCCATCTCTCTGGCTGGCCGCGAAAACCTCGACAACCTGATCTTCGTCATCAACTGCAACCTGCAGCGCCTCGACGGCCCGGTTCGCGGCAACGGCAAGATCATCCAGGAACTCGAAGGCGTGTTCCGCGGTGCTCAGTGGAACGTGACCAAAGTCATCTGGGGCCGTTTCTGGGACCCGCTGCTGGCCAAAGACGTCGACGGCATCCTGCAACGTCGCATGGACGAAGTCATCGACGGCGAGTACCAGAACTACAAAGCCAAAGACGGCGCGTTCGTACGTGAACACTTCTTCAACACGCCTGAACTCAAGGCGATGGTTGCTGACTTGTCCGACGACGAGATCTGGAAACTCAACCGTGGCGGCCACGACCCGTACAAGGTCTACGCGGCGTACCACGAAGCGGTCAACCACAAAGACCAGCCAACCGTTATCCTGGCCAAAACCATCAAGGGTTACGGCACTGGCGCTGGCGAAGCGAAAAACACGGCGCACAACACCAAGAAAGTCGATGTCGACAGCCTGAAGTTGTTCCGTGACCGTTTCGACATCCCGGTCAAAGACGAAGACATCGAGTCCCTGCCATTCTTCAAACCGGAAGAAGGCAGCGCCGAAGCCCGCTACCTGAGCGAGCGCCGCACGGCACTGGGCGGTTTCGTGCCTCAGCGTCGCGCCAAGAGCCTGAGCATTCCGACCCCGCCACTGGACACCCTCAAGGCCATCCTTGACGGTTCCGGCGACCGTGAAATTTCCACCACCATGGCGTTCGTGCGCATCCTGGCACAGCTGGTGAAGGACAAGGACATCGGCCAGCGCATCGTCCCGATCATCCCGGACGAAGCCCGTACCTTCGGTATGGAAGGCATGTTCCGTCAGTTGGGCATCTACTCCTCCGTCGGCCAGCTCTACGAGCCAGTCGATAAAGACCAGGTGATGTTCTACAAGGAAGACAAAAAGGGCCAGATCCTCGAAGAAGGCATCAACGAAGCAGGCGCCATGAGCTCCTTCATCGCGGCCGGTACTTCGTACTCGAACCACAACCAGCCAATGCTGCCGTTCTACATCTTCTACTCGATGTTCGGCTTCCAGCGTATTGGCGACCTGGCCTGGGCCGCTGGCGACAGCCGCACCCGTGGCTTCCTGATCGGCGGCACCGCCGGGCGTACCACGCTCAACGGTGAAGGCCTGCAACACGAAGACGGTCACAGCCACATCCTGGCCGCGACCATCCCGAACTGCCGCACCTATGACCCAACCTACGGCTATGAGCTGGCGGTGATCATTCAGGACGGCATGAAGAAGATGACCGAAGAGCAACAGGACGTCTTCTACTACATCACCGTGATGAACGAGTCTTACCAGCAACCTGCCATGCCGGCCGGTGTTGAAGAAGGCATCGTCAAAGGGATGTACCTGCTGGAAGAAGACACCAAGGAAGCGGCTCACCACGTACAACTGATGGGCTCCGGCACCATCCTGCGTGAAGTGCGTGAAGCGGCGAAAATCCTGCGTGAAGAGTTCAACGTCGGCGCTGACGTGTGGAGCGTTACCAGCTTCAACGAACTGCGTCGCGACGGCCTGGCCGTTGAGCGTCACAACCGTCTGCACCCTGGCCAGAAGCCACAGCGCACCTTCGTTGAAGAGTGCCTGACTGGCCGTAAAGGTCCGGTCATTGCTTCTACCGACTACATGAAGCTGTTCGCTGAGCAGATTCGTCAGTGGGTACCGGTCAAGGAATTCAAAGTGCTGGGCACTGACGGTTTCGGCCGCAGCGACAGCCGCAAAAAACTGCGTCACTTCTTTGAAGTAGACCGTCACTTCGTGGTGTTGGCAGCCCTGGAAGCCCTGGCTGACCGTGGTGAAATCGAACCTAAGGTGATTGCAGACGCTATCGTCAAGTTCGGTATCAACCCGGAAAAACGCAACCCACTGGACTGCTGAGGAGAATTTTTGTGAGCGAACTCATTCGAGTACCTGACATCGGCAGCGGTGACGGTGAAGTCATCGAACTGTTTGTAAAGGTCGGTGACCGTGTCGAAGCTGATCAGAGCATTCTGACGCTGGAATCGGACAAGGCGAGCATGGAAATCCCTGCGCCTAAAGCCGGTATCGTCAAAAGCCTGAAAGTAAAGCTGGGCGACCGCTTGAAAGAAGGCGACGAACTGCTTGAGCTGGAAGCTGAGGGCGGCGCTGCGCCAGCCCCTGAAGCGGCCGCACCGGCCAAGGCTGCGGCGGCTGAAAAGCCAGCGGCTGCTCCTGCTGCCGAGGCCCCTGCGGCCCCGGCTGCAGCACCGGCAAGCGAGTCGGTTCAAGACATCCACGTGCCGGACATCGGCTCGTCGGGCAAAGCCAAAATCATCGAGATTCTGGTCAAGGCTGGCGACACCGTTGAGGCTGATCAATCGCTGATCACCCTTGAATCCGACAAGGCCAGCATGGAAATCCCGTCGCCTGCCGCAGGCGTGGTGGAAAGCATTGCCGTCAAGCTGGACGACGAAGTCGGCACTGGCGACTTCATCCTCAAGCTGAAAGTGGCTGGCGCAGCTGCGCCAGCCGCTCCTGCACAAGCGGCGCCAGCTCCGGCGGCCAAAGCTGAAGCACCGGCGGCTCCTGCGCCGGCTGCCAAGGCTGAAGCGGCCCCTGCTCCGGCACCGGCGGCTGCCCCTGCGCCAAGCGGTGCCAAAGTTCACGCCGGCCCTGCCGTGCGTCAACTGGCCCGTGAGTTCGGCGTTGAGCTGAGCGCGGTGAGCCCAAGTGGCCCTCACGGTCGCGTCTTGAAAGAAGACGTACAGGCTTACGTCAAAACCGCTCTGCAGAAAGCCAAGGAAGCTCCGGCTGCCGGCGCTGCAACTGGCGGCGCAGGCATTCCGCCGATCCCGACAGTCGACTTCAGCCGTTTCGGTGAAGTTGAAGAAGTGGCCATGACCCGCCTGATGCAAATCGGCGCGTCGAGCCTGCACCGCAGCTGGCTGAACATCCCGCACGTGACTCAGTTCGACCAGGCTGACATCACCGAGCTGGAAGCTTTCCGCGTTGCGCAAAAAGCCGTCGCAGAAAAAGCCGGTGTGAAACTGACCGTCCTGCCGCTGCTGCTCAAGGCCTGCGCACACCTGCTCAAGGAACTGCCAGACTTCAACAGCTCGCTGGCGCCAAGCGGCAAAGCGATCATCCGCAAGAAATACGTGCACATCGGCTTCGCCGTAGACACCCCGGACGGCTTGCTGGTGCCGGTGATCAAGAACGTTGATCAGAAGAGCCTGCTGCAACTGGCAGGTGAAGCGGCTGCACTGGCTGCCAAAGCCCGTGACAAGAAGCTCACCGCTGACGACATGCAGGGCGCTTGCTTCACCATTTCCAGCTTGGGTCACATTGGCGGCACCGGCTTCACGCCGATCGTCAACGCACCGGAAGTGGCGATCTTGGGCGTGTCCAAGGCAACCATGCAGCCAGTCTGGGACGGCAAAGCCTTCCAGCCGAAGCTGATGCTGCCACTGTCGCTGTCCTACGATCACCGCGTGATCAACGGCGCTGCAGCTGCACGCTTCACCCAGCGTCTGAGCCAGTTGCTGGGCGACATCCGCACCATCTTGCTGTAAGCCACGTCCCGGCCTTCCTCACCGAAGGCCGGGATAGCGCACTGTTTTCCGAGCGCCACGCTCGTACCTCAACCCCGCCCAATAAGCGGGGCTTTTTTTTGCCTGAAATCCCCCCTCACCCCAACCCTCTCCCGGAGGGAGAAGGAGCTGAATAGAGGTGTTCTTGAACCCGCGTGCGGTCAGTTCCCTCTCCCTCCGGGAGAGGGCTAGGGAGAGGGGCTCTTGATTCTGTAACCAGAAAATTCACTCACCACACAACACCCCGGCACTACGAAGCCCGCTGATGTTGAGAGGCGAAGTTACCTCTGCCCCCCTCTACGGTTAATGAAAGGACTTAACCGCGGCGACAGGGATCGCCACTTATCAAAAAGGATTTCGACATGGACACACCCACCGTTGGCCCCATAGTGGGCTACACCACCTCAGAGCAAGCGCGCATTTTTATCCGGGGCGCTGCCGATGCTGAAAATGCCGTTTTTGCCGCTGTTCGCTACCGCAAAGCAGGCACGCAGCAATGGTCTGCTGGCCTCTATTCGAAGCTCAGCAACATTTACGACATGTCTGACACCCTGGTCCTGCGCGGCCTGAGCGCAGACACCCCCTACGAATACCAGGCGGGCTGGTTCAGAACCACTTACCTGGACCACACTCCGGACACCGTAAAACACATAGCGCTGGAATGGCCCTCAACGATCTACCGGTTTAAATCTGCCTCCCCCAAACGCAACCGCACGCATCGCTACGTTGTAGGCTCATGCCGCTACCTGCGGCTCACGCTGAATACCCCTTCCAAGCCAGAACTGGGCGACAAGATCTTCAAGGCCATCAGCGACCTGAACGCCAGCACCCCGCTTGATGGCATGTTAATGATCGGGGATCAGGTGTACGTCGATGACATGAACATCTTCGCACCCGACCGGAAGTACGCAGACATCTCGCGCAAATACCGGGCAGCCTTCTCACAGCCGCACATCCGCCAGCTCATGGCCAGCACCCCGACCTATATGATCCTCGACGACCATGAGATCGAAGATAACTGGCCTGCAAGTCGCAGCCACCAGGACGACGAGCTCTACAGCAATGCCATTCGCGCCTACGAAACCTTCCAGTGCAGCCACGGCCCCGCCCACGACCTGCTCACAGACGGGTGCATCAACCGCAGCGTAGAGAAATACTGGTACACCTTTGCCGATGGCGACACCGACTGGTTTGTCATGGACTGTCGCACCGAACGCGTGTTAACCGGCACTGACCGCAGAATGATCGGCGTCGAGCAAGAAAACGCCCTGCACAAATGGGTGAAAAACAGCACCGCCAAAGTGAAGTTCATCGTCAGCAGCGTGATGTTCATGCCCGATCAGAAAAGCCATGGCGATGACGGCTGGAAGTCATTTGCCGCACAACGCTTGCGCCTGCTGGAAGTCATCCGCGCCAACGCCGTTAAAAACGTGATGTTTGTCAGCGGCGACATCCACGGTTCTCTGACCTGCTCGCTCACCCACAGCGAAGACCCTGACTTTGTGGTGCACGGCATCGTCTCGTCACCGCTGTGCAACAGCAGGCTGTTACCGTACGCGAAGACCAGTAATCTGCTGCTCAATGCTCCGCTGGCCAGTCATGGGCAAGGCCATTATTCCCCCGCATTGACCAGCGCCATGGTCAGCGAAGATAACTTCGCCTGCCTGACCCTCACCGGGCAGCACTTGCAGGTCGATTTTTATAACCCTAAGGGTCGGGTGCTTGAGTCGGTGACGATTGCATTGAAATAACAGTCATAAAACTGAAACCAGCGATCGCCAGCCTGTTGCATCCTGACGTTGCGGCGCTAACCTTCAAGTGGGTGATGTCAATCATGTTCACTTGTCAGCTCAGTACGCATGATGCAACCTTGCCGCAGACAGCAGGAACAGGGCTTGAGCCCTGATGCCATCCGCAAGTGTGAAGCGAGTACCCCAATGAAAAGCCAATCCGATGCTGCCCTGCGAACGGCAGCCGAGGTCGTGACGCAGTTACCCGTGCCCTCGCGGCTCGGGATGCTGCGTTTCGAGCGGCTTAATGAAGCCAGTTGGGCCTTGCTTTACCTCGACCCAGGCTGCGAGCGCTACGTCGGGTTGCCCGCCACTGAGCTGTGTGCACTGGTCGGCTCGCCCTACGCCAGCCTGATGGAGCCCAAAGCGCGCTATCGCTTGCATGACGCGATTGCGCTGCAACTGCGCGCCAGCCCCCACTATGTGGTGCATTACACCCTGCACACGCCCCTGGGGGCGCTGAATCTGATGGAAGTGGGCGAAGCCTACAAGCAACACAACCGCCAACTGTTGCGCGGTTATGTGCTGGTAGTAGAGGGCTCGGTCAGCAGCACCGCGCTGGCCCCGGTCACAGAGCTGGAAACACAAAACAGCCGGTTGCACATCGCCCTGGAACTCAACCAGCGCGCCCAGCAAGAACAACTGCAGCACCTTGAACGTGTGCGCGCCCAACAGGACTTGATCCTGCGCCTGGCCCGCCACCGCTACAGCCAGCACAACTCGCTGCAAGAAGCCGCCGAACTGATCACCCGCAGCGCTTGCGACATTTACCAGCTGGACGCTGCCAGCCTGTGGACCCTCGACGGCCACCGCATGCTGCCGATTTCGGCGTTTCAGCGCGAAAGCCAGGCGTATGTAGCCCAAGACGCCATCGACATCAGCCTGTTCCCGGACTACCTCGACGCCCTGCACACCAGCCGCTCCATCGACGCGCAAAACGCCAACCGCGACCCGCGCACCCGGGAACTGGCGGCCTGCCTGAACCGCCACGACACCAACGCCATGCTCGATGCCAGCATTCGCATCGACGGCCAGGTGATTGGCGTGCTGTGCCTTGAGCAAACCGGCAAGACGCGGGCCTGGCAAGCCGATGAAATCGCCTTTGCCGGCGAGTTGGCCGACCAGTTCGCGCAAGTCATCAACAACCACAACCGGCGCGCAGCCACTAACGCCCTGCACCTGTTTCAGCGGGCCGTCGAGCAAAGTGCCAATGCCTTTTTGCTGGTCAATTGCGACGGCGTGGTCGAGTACGTCAACCCGAGCTTCACCGCCATCACCCAATACAGTGCCGAAGAAGTCCAGGGCCACAAGCTGTCTGAACTGCTGGCGCTGGAGAACCTCAGCGACCTGCTGTTCGATGCGCACTCAAGCTTGAGCAAGGGCAATAGCTGGCAAGGTGAGTTCAAGAGCCGGCGTAAAAACCTGGAGCCCTACTGGGGTCAGATGTCGATCTCGAAGGTGTATGGCGACAACCGCGAACTGACCCATTACATCGGTATTTACGAAGACATCACCGAGGCCAAGCTGGCGCAACAACGGATCGAACGCCTGGCCTACACCGACAACCTGACCGGCCTTGGCAACCGCCCGGCGTTTATCCGCAACCTCGATGAGCGGTTCACCCATGACAGCGCTACCAAGGTGTGCCTGTTGCTGGTGGACATCGACAACTTCAAGCGGATCAACGACAGCCTCGGCCACCAGACCGGCGACAAGCTCTTGATCAGCCTGGCGCGCCGCCTGCGCAACAGCCTGAACCCCGAAGATAATCTGGCCCGCTTTGCCAGTAACGAATTTGCCGTACTGCTGGACAACGCCACCCTCGAAATCGGCCAGCAAACCGCCAGCCAGTTGCTGATGACCCTCGACAAGCCGATGTTCGTCGATAACCAGCTGATCAGCGTCACCGGCTCTGTCGGCGTGGCCTGCGCGCCCCTGCACGGGCTCGACCCACAGACCTTGATGCGTAACGCCGGGCTGGCGCTGCACAAGGCCAAAGCCAACGGCAAGCATCAGGTGCAGGTGTTCACCGAAACCTTGAACGCCGAGGCCAGCTATAAGCTGTTCGTCGAAAACAACCTGCGCCGCGCCCTGACCCAAAACGAGCTGGATGTGTTCTACCAACCCAAGCTGTGTTTACGCACAGGGCGGCTGTTGGGCATGGAAGCCCTGCTGCGTTGGGACCACCCGGAAAAAGGCATGATCCGCCCCGACCAGTTCATCAGCGTCGCGGAAGAAACCGGGCTGATCATCCCCATTGGCAAGTGGGTCGCGCGCCAGGCCTGCCGTATGAGCAAGCAACTGAGTGCGGCCGGGTTTGGCAACTTGCAGGTGGCGATCAACCTGTCGCCCAAGCAGTTTTCCGACCCGGATCTGGTCGCCTCGATTGCCAGCATCCTCAAGGAAGAACAGCTGCCCCCGGCATTGCTGGAGCTGGAACTGACCGAAGGCCTGCTGCTGGAAGCCACCGACGACACCCGCCTGCAACTGGATCAGCTCAAAGAGCTGGGCCTGACCCTGGCCATGGACGACTTTGGTACCGGGTACTCCTCGCTCAGCTACCTGAAGAAATTCCCGATCGACATCATCAAAATCGACCGCAGCTTTATCAAAGACATCCCCGACAACCAGAACGACATGGAAATCACCTCAGCGGTGATTGCCATGGCCCATAACCTTAAGCTTAAAGTGGTGGCCGAAGGCATCGAGACCGCCGCCCAACTGGCCTTCTTGCGCCGCCATCGCTGCGACGTGGGCCAGGGCTACCTGTTCGACCGGCCGATCCCCGGTGCCGAACTGGAACGTGCACTCAAACGCTACCCGCGCGGACCGCTGACCTGACAGCGACGCAGCACTCGGGCACACTGCTGTTCTAACTTCCTGCAATCTGACTGAGAGGACTTGAAACATGGTCTTGCGCTCGGAAATCCTGGTGAATAAAAACGTGCTACCCACTCAAGAACAAGCCCTGCCGGGCCGCGAAACACCGATGCAACTGCCCGAAACCCACTTCGTCAACGGCAACCCGCTGCTGGGCCCGTTTCTGGACGACGTCGGTTTTGCGATCTTGGGTTTGGGTTGCTTCTGGGGCGCAGAACGCAAGTTCTGGCAAGTACCCGGCGTGGTCAGCACGGTGGTGGGTTACGCCGGAGGCTTTACCCCCAACCCGACCTATGAAGAAGTCTGCTCGGGCCTGACCGGCCACACCGAGGTGGTGCTGGTGGTGTATGACCAGGCAAAAGTGAAATACGAAGACCTGCTGAAAATGTTCTGGGAACTGCACAACCCGACCCAGGGCATGCGCCAGGGCAACGACATCGGCACCCAATACCGCTCGGTGATCTACTGCACCACGCCAGAACAACTGGCAGCGGCCGAGGCCAGCAAAGCGGCCTACCAGGCTGAATTGACCAAGGCTGGCCTGGGCACTATCACCACCGAAATCGACCAGGCGCCAACGGTCTACTTCGCCGAGGCGTACCACCAGCAATACCTGGCGAAAAACCCGCAAGGCTACTGCGGCATCGGCGGCACAGGCGTGACCTGCCCGATCTGACACCACACCCCCTGTAGGAGCGAGCTTGTCTCGCGATCTTTTGATCTTTAAAAGATCGCGAGGCAAGCTCGCTCCTACAAGGTGAGGTGATCGTTATTCAGCGATTATCCATTCCATCTGCCAGCCACCCTGGGTTTGGCCCAGTGTTTTGGCCAGCCATGGCAGCAGTTCGCGCAGTTCTTCTTCCAGACCCCATGGCGGGTTGGCGATTGCCAGGCCCGAGCCGTTCAGGCTGTTGGGGGTGTCCAGCGGGTGCACAAACAACTCGACCTGCAACAACTTCGGAGCGCCGGAGGCGGCCAGATCCTGATAAAAACGGCGCAGTTGGCGCTTGTCCTTGATCGGGTACCAGATCGCTACAACGGTCTGACGCATGCGGCTGATGGCGTCTTTTAACGACTCCACGCAACGCTGCATTTCGTCGAGCTTTTCAAACGGCGGGTCAATCAGCATCACCGCACGCTTTTCGGCCACGGGCAGCAACGCACGCGGTACGTGCCAGCCTTCGCCCAAGTGCACCGCCACACGACGGTCGCCCTTCATGTTGGCCTTGAGCATCACACCGTCTTCAGGGTGTTTTTCGTTGAGCAACACGCGGTCGTGCGCACGAGTGGTGCGACGTGCCAGTTCAGGCGAACCCGGGTAGTAACGCAATTGCCCGTCCGGGTTCATCTTGTGCAGCACCTGCATGTAGTCCGCAGTCATCGCGGGCAGGTCTTTTCTGCCCCACAAGCGTGCGACGCCTTCCAGGTATTCGCCCGTGCGCGTGGCCTGATCGCCTTGAAGGTCATACAAACCCAGCCCGGCGTGGGTATCGAGGTAAGCAAAAGGCTGCTCTTTGCGCGACATCAACGCGATGAGGCGGGTCAAGACGATATGTTTAAGAACGTCGGCGTGGTTACCGGCGTGGAAGGCGTGACGATAGTTCATGGTTGCTCCTGCGCAGGGAGCGAAGTTTACCCTGTGCAGCGAATAACGTCAGGGGTTAAGCCTCGCTCCACGCCAGACGGCGCCTTGCTCAAATCGCTCGCGGCACCAATACCAGGTTATGCACGCTGACCTCACTCGCCACCCAGTCAATCGCGAACTGCTCGCTGGCATCGGCAATCAGTACGTCCTTGTCCAGCACTTGCACGCGGATTTGATGGGCTTCAACGGGCTCCGGCGACTCATCGTCATCGACGTGAAAGGCGAACGTCCAGGGTGCCGGAATGGCGTAATAGCCGTGCGTTTCGAGCAGCAGGCGCTCTACACCACCCGGTTTGCGGGCGTACACCGAAATAATCCAGTGATAGTGGCTTTGAAATGAGAAGGGCAAGTCCCGAGCGGAGATGTGCCCGAGGAAAATCTTTTTACGCATGGTTGTCATCCTTGATTGAGGCACTCATCAGTGAGCGCTTAACCAAGGTTAATACGTCTGGAGCAGGGCATTTACGCTTCAGAAGAACCCGCTTCACAAATGAGAAACCTCCGGGCAGGACACGCTGCTATTCCCACGCGCAATGCCATGCCTTAAGCGAGCCCCAATAAAAACGGCCCGTTCCATGGGAAACGGGCCGTTGTCTGTTACCCACTAGGTGGGCCGCAACTCACTGAACTCAGTGGTGCAGTTTGAAGTCATTCTCAGCCGCTTCGAAGCGCTCGACCATCTTCTTGCTTGGGCCTTGGCCCATGGCGCTGACCACCAAAATGGCGATGCTGGCGAAGATGAAGCCCGGGATGATTTCGTACAGCCCCAGCAAACTGAAGTGTTTCCAGACGATCACCGTGATGGCCCCGACCAAAATACCGGACAGCGCGCCATTGCGGGTCATGCCTTTCCACAGTACCGAGATCAGCACCACCGGGCCAAACGCAGCACCGAAGCCTGCCCACGCATAGCTCACCAGGCCCAGCACGCGGTTGTCCGGGTTAGACGCCAGCATGATGGCAACCACGGCCACCAGCAGCACCATGGCGCGACCGACCCACACCAGCTCGGTCTGGGAGGCATTTTTACGCAGGAAAGATTTGTAGAAGTCTTCTGTCAGGGCGCTGGAGCACACCAGCAACTGGCAGCTCAGGGTACTCATCACCGCCGCCAGAATGGCCGACAGCAAGACACCGGCAATCCACGGGTTGAACAGCAGCTTGGCCAGCTCGATAAACACCCGCTCAGGGTTTTCATTAACCGGGCCCGCCACTTCCGGGTGCGCCGAGAAGTAAGCAATACCGAAGAAGCCGACGGCAACGGTGCCGACCAGGCACAAGATCATCCAGGTCATGGAGATGCGACGTGCGTTGGCGATCGACTTCACCGAGTCTGCGGCCATGAAGCGCGCCAGAATGTGCGGCTGGCCAAAGTAGCCCAGGCCCCAGCCCATCAGCGAGATGATGCCGATAAAGGAAGTGCCTTTGAGCATGTCAAAGTTGGCCGGGTCCTTGGCTTCGATCGCAAGGAACGTGGTATCAACGCCACCGGTTGCCAGCAATACGATGATCGGCGTCAGGATCAGCGCAAAAATCATCAGGGTGGCTTGCACGGTGTCTGTCCAGCTCACCGCCAAAAAGCCGCCGACGAAGGTGTAGGCAATAGTTGCCGCAGCACCGGCCCACAGGGCTGTTTCGTACGACATGCCAAAGGTGCTTTCAAACAGACGGGCACCGGCCACCACGCCCGAGGCGCAGTAAATGGTGAAGAACACCAGAATCACTACCGCCGAGATAATCCGCAGCAGCCCGCTTTTGTCTTCGAAACGGCTGGCAAAGTAGTCCGGCAACGTCAGCGCATCACCGTTGTGCTCGGTCTGCACCCGCAGGCGCCCGGCCACAAACAGCCAGTTCAAATACGCACCGACCACCAGGCCGATGGCAATCCAGCTTTCGGACAGGCCGGACATGTAAATGGCACCCGGCAAGCCCATCAGCAGCCAGCCGCTCATGTCAGAGGCGCCAGCGGACAACGCGGTGACCACGCTGCCCAGGCTGCGACCGCCGAGAATGTAGTCCGACAGGTTATTGGTGGAGCGATAAGCCATAAAGCCAATCAGCACCATTGCCGCGATATAGATCACGAACGTGATCAGGGTTGGGTTACTTACACTCATTGCATTAAGCCCTGGCATTGTTTTTATCGTTGACGGCCGCCTGGCCGCACATTCACAAACGTTTTGTCTGAGACGGTTAACCAGGCTGCGCATTTATGACGGACGCTTCTCCAGGAAAAGCGTCAGCCGTAGAACCTTGTGGGTTCAAAGGGTCACACCTAAGTCGCGAATGCTATGCAACAACGCAAATCAGGTGCAACCAATTTCTGTCTTGTCAGTTGCACCTTGTCGCGCCTTTCGCTTCTTTTTCGACGCAAAAGCGCCCCGTATCAATCGAAAACCCCACATTCCCTGTAGGAGCGAGCTTGCCTCGCGATCTTTTAAAAGATCACCCAATCGCGAGGCAAGCTCGCCCCGACAGGCTAGGAAAAAAATTCTGATGAAACCGGGTTGCACCTAGTTGCACCCAATTCAGCGCAGCGCTAATCTTGCCGCCAGCTGCTGCCGCGCCCATGTGGCACCCATGAGGATAAAAAAATGGCTACCACCACCCTTGGGGTCAAACTCGATGACCCAACCCGCGAGCGCCTGAAGGCTGCCGCGGCCTCGATTGATCGCACGCCACACTGGCTGATCAAACAGGCAATTTTCAATTACCTGGAAAAACTCGAGGGTGGTGCAACCCTGGCGGAGTTGAACGGTGTGCCAGCAGGCACCAGCGATGACGCTGATGACACCAACACCGATCACACCCACCAGTGCTTCCTGGAATTTGCCGAAAGCATCTTGCCGCAGTCAGTCCTGCGTGCAGCCATTACTTCGGCTTACCGCCGCCCGGAACCCGAAGTGGTGCCGATGCTGCTGGAGCAGGCGCGCCTGTCTGCGCCGATGGCCGAAGCCACCCAGACCCTGGCCGCCTCTATTGCCGAAAAACTGCGCAATCAAAAGAGCGCCGGTGGCCGTGCCGGTATCGTGCAAGGCCTGCTGCAAGAGTTCTCGCTGTCGTCCCAGGAAGGCGTGGCCCTGATGTGCCTGGCCGAAGCGCTGCTGCGCATCCCGGACAAAGGCACCCGTGACGCCCTGATCCGCGACAAGATCAGCACCGGCAACTGGCACCCGCACCTGGGCAACAGCCCGTCGCTGTTCGTCAACGCTGCCACTTGGGGCCTGTTGCTGACCGGCAAACTGGTGTCGACGCACAACGAAGCAGGCCTGACCTCCTCCCTGAGCCGCATCATCGGCAAGAGCGGCGAGCCGATGATCCGCAAGGGCGTCGACATGGCCATGCGCCTGATGGGCGAGCAGTTTGTGACCGGCGAAACCATCGCCGAAGCACTGGCCAACGCCACGCGCTTTGAAGCCAAGGGCTTCCGTTATTCCTACGACATGCTCGGTGAAGCCGCACTGACCGAACATGACGCGCAGAAGTACCTCGCCTCGTACGAACAAGCCATCCACTCGATCGGCAAAGCCTCCAACGGTCGTGGCATTTATGAAGGCCCGGGCATTTCGATCAAGTTGTCGGCCCTGCACCCGCGTTACAGCCGCGCCCAATACGAGCGCGTGATGGACGAGCTGTACCCGCGCCTGCTGTCGCTGACCCTGCTGGCCAAGAAATATGATATCGGCCTCAACATCGACGCCGAAGAAGCTGACCGCCTGGAACTGTCCCTCGACCTGCTCGAACGCCTGTGCTTTGAGCCAGAGCTGAGCGGCTGGAACGGCATCGGCTTCGTCATCCAGGCTTACCAGAAGCGCTGCCCGTACGTGATCGACTACGTGATCGATCTGGCCCGCCGCAGCCGTCACCGCCTGATGATCCGCCTGGTGAAAGGCGCCTACTGGGACAGCGAAATCAAGCGCGCCCAAGTCGAAGGCCTGGAAGGTTATCCGGTGTACACCCGCAAGGTGTACACCGACGTGTCCTACGTTGCCTGCGCGAAAAAACTGCTGGCCGTCCCCGAAGCGATCTACCCGCAGTTCGCCACGCACAACGCCCACACTTTGTCGGCCATTTACCACATCGCCGGTCAGAACTACTACCCGGGCCAGTACGAGTTCCAATGCCTGCACGGCATGGGTGAACCGCTGTACGAACAAGTTGTAGGCAAGATTTCCGAAGGCAAGCTGAACCGTCCGTGCCGTGTGTACGCTCCGGTCGGCACCCACGAAACCTTGCTCGCTTACCTGGTGCGTCGCCTGCTGGAAAACGGCGCGAACACCTCGTTTGTTAACCGCATTGCCGACCACTCGATCTCGATTCACCAGTTGGTGGCCGACCCTGTCAGCCAGATCGAGCAAATGGCCACGGCCGAAGGCAGCTTCGGCTTGCCGCACCCGCGCATTCCTTTGCCGCGTGACCTGTATGGCAGCGAACGCGCCAACTCCAGCGGCATCGACATGGCCAACGAACATCGTCTGGCATCGTTGTCCTGTGCCCTGCTGGCCACGGCTCACAACGACTGGAAAGCCGCGCCGATGCTCGGTTGCACCTCCAGCACCCAAGTCCCGGCCGCGGTACTCAACCCGGCCGACCTGCGCGATGTGGTCGGCTATGTGCAAGAAGCCACGGTTGAAGACGCAGACAACGCGATCCAGTGCGCGCTGAACGTCGCGCCGATCTGGCAGGCCACCCCGCCGACCGAACGTGCCGCCATCCTGGAACGCGCCGCCGACCAGATGGAAGCAGAGATCCAGCCGCTGATGGGCCTGCTGGCCCGCGAAGCTGGCAAGACCTACGCCAACGCCATTGCTGAAGTCCGCGAAGCGGTCGACTTCCTGCGCTACTACGCCGTGCAGGCGCGCAATGACCTGACCAACGACGCCCACCGCCCGCTGGGCCCTGTGGTGTGCATCAGCCCGTGGAACTTCCCGCTGGCGATTTTCAGCGGCCAAGTGGCCGCAGCGCTGGCCGCCGGTAACCCGGTACTGGCCAAACCTGCCGAACAAACACCGCTGGTGGCCGCTCAGGCCGTGCGCATCCTGCTGGAAGCGGGTATTCCAGAAGGCGTGCTGCAACTGCTGCCGGGCCGTGGCGAAACCGTGGGCGCACGTCTGGTCGGTGACGATCGGGTCAAAGGCGTGATGTTCACCGGCTCAACCGAAGTCGCTCGCCTGCTGCAACGCAACATCGCCGGCCGTCTGGACGCTCAAGGCCGCCCGATCCCGCTGATCGCTGAAACCGGCGGCCAGAACGCCATGATCGTCGACTCCTCGGCCCTGACCGAACAAGTGGTCATCGACGTGGTGTCCTCGGCGTTCGACAGCGCCGGTCAGCGCTGCTCGGCACTGCGCGTGCTGTGCTTACAGGAAGATTCGGCAGACCGCGTCATCGAAATGCTCAAAGGTGCCATGGCCGAATCGCGCATGGGCAACC
Organism: Pseudomonas helleri; assembly: GCF_045830615.1. Classification (NCBI taxonomy): domain Bacteria; kingdom Pseudomonadati; phylum Pseudomonadota; class Gammaproteobacteria; order Pseudomonadales; family Pseudomonadaceae; genus Pseudomonas; species Pseudomonas helleri. The sequence continues at coordinate 5,105,308 of NZ_CP174501.1, forward strand.
CGGAGCGCTTGAGCGTGGACATTGGCCCGGTGATCGATGCCGAAGCCAAGGCCGGGATCGAGAAACACATCCAGGGCATGCGCGACAAAGGCCGCAACGTTTTCCAGATGGCCATTGCCGACATCGAAGAATCCAAGCGCGGCACCTTCGTGATGCCGACCCTGATCGAGCTGGAAAGCTTCGACGAACTGGAGCGCGAAATCTTCGGCCCGGTTCTGCACGTGGTGCGCTACAAGCGTAAAGACATCGACCAGTTGATCGCCCAGATCAACGCATCGGGCTACGGCCTGACCCTGGGCGTGCATACCCGCATCGACGAAACCATTGCCAAAGTGGTCAACAACGTCAACGCCGGTAACGTGTATGTCAACCGCAACATCGTCGGTGCCGTGGTCGGCGTACAGCCGTTCGGTGGCGAAGGTTTGTCGGGTACCGGCCCGAAAGCCGGCGGTCCGCTGTACCTGTTCCGCCTGCTGTCGACTCGCCCAAGCGATGCCATCGAGCAATCGTTCGCCAAAGTCGACGCCATCAGCGCGCCAGACACCCAGGCCCGCGAAGCGCTGAGCAAGCCGCTCAACGCCCTGCAAACCTGGGCACAAAGCAATCAACAAGCGGCGCTGGCCGAACTGTGCAGCGAATTCGCCGCCCACTCGCAAAGCGGCATCACCCGCCTGCTCAACGGCCCGACCGGCGAGCGCAACAGTTACGCCATCCTGCCGCGCGAACACGTGCTGTGCCTGGCCGACACTGAAAGCGACCTGCTGACCCAACTGGCTGGCGTACTGGCCGTGGGCAGCTCGGCGGTACTGCCGGACAGCGATCTGGGCAAAGCCCTGTTTGCCCGTCTGCCAAAAGAGGTGCAAGCGCGCATCAAGCGCGTAGAGGACTGGACCAAGGACGACGTTGTTTTCGACGCGGTCCTGCACCACGGCGACAGCGACCAACTGCGCGAGGTATGCCAGCACGTGGCCAAACGTGCAGGCGCCATTGTCGGGGTGCAAGGGTTGTCTCAAGGCGAAACCAACATCGCCCTGGAACGCCTGGTGATCGAACGCGCACTGAGCGTCAACACCGCTGCTGCGGGTGGTAACGCGAGCTTGATGACCATCGGTTAAACGCCGAGCTACAAAAAACCGGGCACCTGTGAGGGTGCCCGGTTTTTTTGTGCGCCAAAAACGTCTTCGCCTCCAAAGCGTTCTATATACCCGACAAGTGGTCAAAGCCTTCCGATGTGTCTAGGTCGGGGCTTTCAGCTCAATTTATTAGCAGCCCACCCTGCAGACCTGTCATTTCTGACAGCAGACATTTCCTACACGCCAACCTAAATATGTGGATAGAAAAAACCACAGGCCCACGCGTGCATATCTAACGGGAAAGCCTACATCACACTGTTGAGAGGCGAAAATGAGCATGAGTGAGAAAAAAAACTCTCCAATGAGTCAATTAGGCGTTTCAGCATCACGCCAGCAATTATTGAGCGAAACGTTTGACTCCGTTTTCGACATCGCCGCGCAACCTCTGGCCCGCCTGCTAGCGACTGACCCAAAGATGCATATTTCCGAGGCCCGCCCTTTGTTGCAACAGGCCAAGGTGCTTGCAGCTCACAGCGCCCGACAATTTCGCGAGCAGCGCCTGACCACCAGCATCCGCAATGCCTACCCGTCAGAAACCGGGGTAAAAGGCCTGATAGACGGCCCCACTTACACGGGCATGTTCGACCCTGACTGGGCAGCCCATTGCCCCCCGGACGCCATCGAAGCGACCACCTCACCCATCGCCTATCTGGCTGATTTGTACCGCGAGGCGCTGACGATTGAAGGTAATTCTATGGCGCTGGGGAATATCACCCTGGCGCAACGACGCCCCGACCTGGCCGAACTGATACTCGACCACACGGCGCTAAACCAGATCGAGCCGACACTGGTGCTGGTTAACGACATTCTGGAAACTTCAATCCGCACGTATCTGGATGAACATAGCAGGGAAGAAACATTAGTTGACGACGTGCTGTTGCAAGCCCGTTACCCACAGACGCTGCCCTATGAACGCTATCTGCAGCAAATCAACTATGTGCTGGGTAGAAAACAGCGCTCGCTGGGCGATGTCATTCGTTGCATCGACCCTGCTTATCCCTACTTTAAAGAACCCGGCGCCCACTCGTTGCACTCCGATGAAGCCCTGCAACAAGACACCGGCTTTGGGCCGGAGCAACAAAGCTTGCTACTCGAAGCTCCGTACTACCCCGACACTGGCTCCCCCGCCGTACGCAATGCACCGCGCCCAACGTATCGGATCAACCCGCGATCCCGGTTGATCGAAGATGAGAGCACGTTCTCACTAGACTTTTTTAAAACCAACTACGGCCTGGAAGATCCCGAGAAACTGCTGGACAGCAAAACCTTTTGTTTACAAACCGGGCTGAGCAGCGATGAACTCGACTCACTGCTATCGGTAGGCCCCTATGCCCCGACTCAATCACCGAATACCGGCTCACAACGTGAACCTATCGACGGCGCAGTGTTTGGCTCGGTGTACGTGAATGGCGGACAAAGCCGAGCCATCGCCATTGAGGCCCAGCTCGATGATCAGGGCAACACGCTCAGCCACAAACTGATCAATTGCTCTTACGATCAATTCGACCGAATGAACCGCATGATTCGACTGGCCCGCTGGCTGGACTTGCCGTTTGACCAAGTCGACAGACTGCTGACAGCGTCTATTGCCGCAGAACAAAAAAGCCCCCCCTTGCTGATTACCGCCGACACGCTTCGCTCACTCGGTGTGTTCCAGCGTTTGCGGGCGACCCATAAAATCACCGTCGATGACTTTGCCACCTTGCTCAATGGTCTTGCCACTCAGGGCAGAGGCAAGGAATTGTCACAGTTCGACCGTGTATTCAATAGCCAGGCATTGTTTCCACAGCCTTTGATACTCGACAACAGTGAGCTCAGCATCACGCCGAGCACCGATGCCGAGCGCCAAAAAGTCGATCATTTGTGCGCGGCATTGGGCATGACCTACGAAACCTATCGCTTCACTGCCAAGCTCGTTCAGCAAGCTCAGAATGCTGAGCTGCTGCGTTGGTCTACTACGGTGGTTTCAGCCTTTTACCGACTGACTCGGCTGCCACGCTACCTGGGGCTGAGTACCATCGAGGCGCTGGCGCTACTCGAACTTCTGGATAACGGCGGCAGCAAACTGGTCTCCAAACTGGCTGGCCGTACCCACATCATCACGTACCAAACCTCGGCAAACAGCGACACCCTGAGCACAATCCACGCACTGGCTGATTGCACAACCTGGCTCAGTGAATATAAGTGGACAGTCTCCATGCTATGCCGAGCAGTGCTACCCGCTCTGACCAGCCCGGTGGCCACTGATTCTGAATACAACCTATTACACTCGATGAGCCTGCGCCTTCAATCAGCGCTCATTACCGACAGCAGCTTCGCCGAAGCGAATGCACCTACTTCAGTACTGCTTATCAAACAAGGCGAAAACGGCCAGCAACTTTACGAAAACGAAACAATCGACTGGTTCGGACTGCTCTATGAATACATTGACGCAGGGGACAACAGTAATCCCGCCTCAAACAGTAAAGGCCTCGTTATTTATCATGGTGAAGACGAAGAAAGCTTTGAGGTGCAACTGAGCGACACCGTAACATCGATAATCGACACGTTTAATCTGCCTGATGAGCTACATTCCAGATTGGTCAATATGATCATGCGAGCACGAGGGGTGCAGGAAGCATTACTGCTTGAAGGCCTTGCTGATTATCTGACAGTGTCAACCGACCTCACTAAAACCTTACTGATTTGGGCGGGTGGCAACCGCTACGACATGCTCAAAGAAGTGTGCCGGGTTTCAGCCAATATCATTGAAAGGCCGGATGTACCTATTGGCGACGACGTACTAAGCATGCTGAGCACGTTGGCCAAACTTGCGGGCGTGACCAACCACCTGAGTCTAAGCCCAACACTCATCACCCAACTATGCGAACGACCTCTATGGTTCGGCTTGAGCGATACGCGCCTCTCACTTCGTTGCGTCTATATTCTCACCCAGTACACCCAAATCCTGAGTGTGAGCGAACAGAGTGAAGATCAACTGCTGAACTATTTCCGGCTAATCAATAACGCTTGGACTGAAGCAACAGAAAGCGACAAGGTATTAATCCGAGACAGTGCCGCGAACAAGTTAGCCATCTTCCTTCAATGGGGAGTGCGTGAAGTACTGACAGTGGCCTTTCATCTTAACCCTGATGAAGGTGTGGTACGCACACTGCCAGATATGGACCTGATGGTGAGGGTATGCCAATTGTGTCAACAAACCGGTCTGGACGCCAAAGCGCTGCTAGCCCTCGGCAACCTCACGCCTACGAGCCCTCTTGAAGAGTATCGTGGCGCCTCAGAACAAGCACTGAGCTGCCTGACAGATGGCTTGCCCAACAAGCCAGGCGGGGAAGTCGGCCAAAGCCAGAAGGGTGTGATTACTGTCATCAATAGCTATCTGATCGCTAACAACCCCTCTGACCAAGGAGCCACGCTGACCCTTACTCTGCAAGACTTTAAGGATCAACCACGTGAGGACATAACCATCAGGTGGAGCACGGATATTGGCGTTCTAGAACCGGAGTTAAGTCTAACTGATCGACTTGGACAAGCGTCGGTCACACTGAAAAGCGGAGCAGAAATGGGGCTCGCCCATGTCGTAGCCAAGTTTGGGCTTAATGACACAATTCTTGCTCCAGAGGTGACTATCGGCTGTGATGAAGACTCGCTTGATTTTTTTAACCCCTCATTTACGCCGTCCAGCGCACTCTCTAACAATCTGGAAGCTATCGAATTCACTGTCTCGCTCAAAGACCTATTCGGTAACTATGGAGCTGACCGCGCCATTGAATGGGGCACTAACTTAGGTCAGTTTCACCGGCATACCACACGTACCAATGCGTCAGGCAAAAGTAAGGCTAGCTTACGGAGCGATGCTGCGGGATCAAGTACTGTCATCGCTCAATACAACAAAGCATCACCGCTCGTTTTTGATCCCGTCACATTCACCAGCACGCCCTATTTTGAATACGTGCGCTTTGACAACCCCGCTGTCATTGGCGTTGAAGTAGAACTAAGTTGCCGTGTGGTGGAACTCAATGGAGACCCTGTCTCCGAGCCACAGACTATTGCCTGGAGCGCTGACACTGGAACACTACTTGTCACGTCCAGCAAAACAGATATCAATGGCATCGCAAAATCTCGATTCAAATCCAATGCAACCGGGACGGTTATTATTACCGCGAGCGCGGGCGGCGCGATACAGGATAAAAACTCAGCTGCCACAAATATTCATCCACAGGTACAAATAGCACGATCAGAGGCGTCCTCTGATTCTTATGTAACGGGCAGCCCTGCCCCCGTAGAGTTTTTCGTTTGGCTGGAGAGCGACGGCAATGCTGCGTCTCGCACAGCCGTTTCATGGAGCATCAACGATGTATTTAGTTACAGTACTGAGTCGGATAAAAACGGGATGGCATCTTTTAGCTCTAAAAGCTTTCCGCTTGGCTCATCAACAATTAAAGCAACCGTCACTGGAAGTGCAAGCAGTCGCGACTTCACAGTCGTCTGCACGCCTGAGTTCCATGAAATTGTATTCTCTATACCTCCAGGCCCTATTCCAGGGCGACCTGAGCTATTACCGAAAAACGCAACCCACATCATAAACATCAAAGCTGTAGACAAAAATGGTGCACCCGTTGAAGGCGTTCCGTGCACATTAAGCGCCAAAGGCGTAGTGGGCGGCATGTCAGCAAGCTTAGCTGAAAATAGAATAAAAATAAGCCATACCGGCACCACCTTTACTTCTTTAAAATCAGGAACTGATATCACCGTAGACATAGGCGAACCCATGAAAGAGTCGCTTGTAATTAAAGACCTTATTCTTGAAATTGAAACCAATACGAAAAACCCAGTGAAATGGGAAAGCAGAATTTCCATACCCTTCATATTAATCCCTCACAAGGCGCATATAGAGGAGTTAAATTTCAATATCATATACAGAATTGGCTACAAGGATTCGGTTTACCACCTACTTCCGTACTACAGATCAAAAGTGCCCCTCAACATAACTGCAACAATACCAAAACTCAACGAATCCAGCGTTTGCAATTTAATGGTGAGCGCCACAGGGTCTACAAATGAATGGGTGAATGGTTATAGGTACAAGCCAAATGGAGAGTGGACTCCCGAAATGGAAGTCCATGTAAGCGGCGCCGTCGGACCTGATGAATTTATTTGGACAATGGAAGGAACTGTTACAGGCCTGGCAGCAACCAACACACACGGTGAAGAACAATGAACACCTCCATCATCCCCGAGCTCGAAGAACAACGCCGTGATGCATTGGTCGCTTATTACTTGGGCCAGATGGTTACGTCATCACCCTCCGCCGCGCCCATACGCATCACCACGCCGGAAGATCTGTACGAATACTTGCTGATCGATAACCAGGTCAGCGCCCAAGTAGAAACCAGCCGTGTTGCGCAGGCCATTGCCAGCCTCCAGCAATATATCCATGCCATTTATAACCGCATGGAACCGGGCTATCCGTATGATTTCACGCAAGAGCAACTGAACCGCTGGCACGATGGCATGAGTGAGTACAGTACGTGGGCCGGTTATCAGATGATTGAAGACTACCCGGAAAACTATATTGACCCAACGTTACGTCAACATAAAAGCAGCCAGTTCCAAGCCTTTGAAATGGAGCTGGCGCAAAGCCGTATTACTCACGATAGCGTACAGACTGCGCTCAAAAACTACCTAAGCGCTTTCGAAGTGGTCAGCAACTTGAAAGTGGTCTCTGGCTATATAGACGGCACTGATTTTGCTAACGCCGACTACTATTTTATTGGTCGTCAGACTATAGAGCCTTTCTCATATTACTGGCGTAAAGCCGCGATTTTTTTTGGCAAGGCCTACACTCCTGACCCACTGACTGGCGCCCCGGCTGCAGAAGAACCGCCTACAGAACTCGCGCCCACGGCTTGGAGCGAATGGAAAAAAATTGACGCAGCCCTCAGCGCCAACGTCTCGCATGCCAGAGGCGTCGTCATTGATGGGCGTCTGCATCTGATTTGGGTCGAACACGGTGTGCCTGAGTATGATGATGAAGGTAAAAAAACCGGCCTCTTTTTTTACCACATAAAAATGGCGTTTAAACAACTGAATGATAGTTGGTCACCGGCAACAACCCTGCATACTGGCACCACCCAAAAAGAAGATCTTAGCCTGGAAAAGGATGGCCGATTTGTACTCACCGCCACGATGGATATTCGCGATCAATCTGACCCTCATTTGGCAATTAGTTTCCAATGGAGAGATACTGAAAACAAAAACCAAGAAGGGGAATTTTTCTTACAGTCATATGACAAGTACTTTAACCCATTGATGTCCCTCGATGAGTCTAAGATTGACTCTGAACTGAATGTTATCGCACACATGATGTACGGCAACGACCCTGCCCGTTTGCAATATCCTTTTACCGGATTAGACACTGGATCAGATGACGAGCCCTGGACATTAAGCTCTGTCGTCTGGGACGAAGCGTCTGCCTATAACCACATCGTTACCGGTGGGCTTAATCAATCGCTAGAACTCACCGCCACCCTGCACAAAAATGAAAATTCCGCCTTCCTTGAAATACAGGGCCTGTGTGACGAACCAAGGCTCGAATATGACTATTTACATTTTTATATTAAAACACCCTCAACTTACATAAATAAACCCGGCTTCAAAACCTACAACCCCTACACCGTAGACATCATTAACGAAAACGGAACATTATTCGCAACCACCACTTTCTATAGTAATTCCCGAACCACGTCTATTGAAAGCGTTACCCTTTACCACCAATTTGTCGAGGTTGGAAAAACCCAAAAAAGTGATTTTAAAATCATGGGCAGCAGCGCGCCCTACTTATATGTAGCCAAAACAAGAATTGACGTAACACTTCAAACCCTCCGGAAGTATTCTGCCGAAGAGCTTCAGCAGGGCGCTGGTTTCAGGGCAGACGTGTTTCACATAGACCAAGGGATAACGGAAATTTCATTAGCCAACAACTCAAACTCAATTCGAGAAGTTTGGAAACCCATCCGCATTGAGTTCGAACTATGGCATTTCACCAGCAAGGGCTCGGTTTACAAGGACATTTGGAAAGGAAACCTCACTCTAAATGGCGCGGCTAAAACACCCATTTGTCGATATGAACTGACTGAAGCCGATAAAATCTCCATCGACAATTCAATACTCACAATCGCATTTGGCGTCGAGCGAGGCCATGCGCACGACCTCGGCTGGAACCACTTCAAATTAATCTTTGCACCTAAACCTCGTCCGGCCCCTACTTTACTTGAACACCAAGGCGCGCTTTTTCTGGACCTGAACGTAGTGGGCGTTGGCTTTCGGTATGTCCGTTTAAACAGCTTGTTTGCCAAGGAATTCTCGCGCAAAGCACAGTTTTCACTTGAGAGTGTTTTGAACTGGGAAAGCCAACATACTCTAGAGCCTCCCTATCCAGATGCCGCAAACGTTGCGCAACCCTTGGACTTTAACAGTGCCAATGCTCGGTATTTTTGGGAAATTTTCTTCCATGTCCCTCATCTGATTGCCCATCGCCTGCATTCGGAGTTCGATTACATCGGCGCTGAAAACTGGCTGCACAACATTTTCAACCCACAGGTACGGGTTCAAGCGCTCAATCCCCCACCGCAGGAAGAATATCGCTACTGGGCCTGCCGCCCCTTGGCAGAGCCGGGTATAGCCAGTTATGAGCTGGACAATCTGGGCGACCCGGACGCTATTGCCTACAGCGAACCTTTGCATTACCGGAAAAATATTTTCATCTTTTATGTGAACAATTTAATTGCCCGCGGCGACATGCTCTACCGGCAATTGACCCGTGACACCCTCAACGAAGCCAAACTGCATTATGTGAGGGCGCTGTCGTTACTCGGGGCGCTTGCCCATGGACGTAGCATCAGTCAATGGACACCCAAGACGCTAGAAGTGGCTGCACAAGTTGACCCTGAGGTTTTCAACACTTTTGAGAACAGCATATTGGCGACCCGCTCCGTCAACCTGCCACACAAAGTCAACGGTGAGCCGTGGTTACGCTTGCTCAATGCACCTTCATTTCGGTTACCGGTGAACTCGGCGTTGCTGGACATATGGGGCCGAGTTGATCTGCGCCTTAGTAACCTGCGTCACAATTTGACCCTGGATGGCAAACCGCTGCAGCTGTCCCTGTATGAGCCTGCAGCCAACCCTCTGGATTTACTGCGTGCGCAACTGGCAGGTCGCAGCAGCGCGCAACGGCGTTTAGGCTCACTGGCGATCATCCCGCCGTACCGCTTCAGGGCGATGTTGCCACGGGTGCAAAATGCCGTCGAAACACTGATTCGCTTTGGCGACCAAGTGCGCGGTTATATGGAGCAACGTGACCGTGCCCACCAGGAAGAAATGCAACAGTCCCATGTCCTGGACCTGTCGGGCTTCACTCAGGCGCTTCAGGTGGAAGCCATCGCACAATCGGAAAAAACTGTCGAGATGCTGCAAAGCAGCAGCAACAAAATACAAGACCGCGTCAACTACTACACCGCTCTGATACAAGAAGATGTTAGTACCGCCGAGAAAAAACAAATAACGGCCCACAGTGCTGCAAACAGTCTCAATATCGCAGCCACTGCCGTCACGGCAGCCGGGCACCTCACGTCGCTGGCGCCCAATATATTCGGCACATCATCAGGGGGTGGGTCATATGCTGGCCCTGCCTTCGCCGCCGCATCAGCGCTACAAGCGAGCGCCCAAGGTCTGTTGATGAACATGGAGGAACTGACACTGAACGAGCAGTTCCGTCGCCGCCGTGTCGAGTGGGAGTTTCTTTTGGCGCAATCCAAAGCCGAACGGGAGGAAATCGAGTTACAGATCGAGACTCAAAAAATTGCCACTACCGCTGCAAAAATCAGCTTGGCCCAAGCTCAAAAAGCCCAGGCTCAAGCCCAGGAGTACTATACCTTCCTGAAAAACCGTGCCACAGGAGCAGCACTGTACCAGTGGCTGTTGAGCCAGATGTCGACCTTGTACTTTCAGGCCTACGATGTGGTGCTGTCGCTGTGCCTGAGCACCGAGGCGTGCTGGCAGTATGAAATCGGCGACCGCGACACTCACTTCATTCCGTCTACCGCCTGGGCAGACAACTACTACGGGCTGACCGCTGGCGAAACCTTGAAGCTGGGCCTCTTGCGCATGGAGTCTGCCTTCCTCAATCGCCATGAGCGGCGCCTTGAGCTGACTAAAACCATCTCGCTTCGGCAACTGCTTGGAGAACATTCAAATGAGTATCCGCAAGGCAGGTCATGGGAGCAGATCATTACGGCGTTAAAAGGCGATGCTCAAGGTGAACTCACCTTCGCGCTGAAGGCATCGACCTTTGACAAAGATTACCCCGGCCATTACCTGCGCCAGTTGATCAATGTGTCGCTATCGATACCGGCCGTACTCGGCCCTTATCAAAACATTCGCGCCACCCTCACCCAACAGAGCAGTGACACCCTCATGGCACCCGATATGAAGGGTGTGAGGTATCTCTACACGCTTGAATCTGAAGAAGATCAAATAGCTGACAATACAAACATCATGTCCAACCCTCGTGCTTATCAGCAGATTGGCCTCTCCACTGGGGTCGATGATCGCGGGATGTTCATGATGGATTTTGGTGATGAACGTTATTACCCCTTTGAGGGCACTGGTGCGATCTCCACCTGGACGCTGCACTTCCCTCGCTTCCAGACTGAGCACCAGGTAACGATGTTCGATTCACTCACCGACATCATTGTGCATGTCCGGTATCTGGCAGTGGATGGCGGCAAAGCATTCCAACAAGAAGTCGAAAAACTGGTAGATACAGTGGACCCATTGCCTCAAACACTAAACATTAACCGGCTTAACTGACAAAAACCGGGCACCTGTGAGGGTGCCCGGTTTTTTTGTGCGCCAAAAACGCCGACGTCACGTGTTGAAGCTGAACCAAACAACTACTGCGTATCGCCACTCAACAAATTGATCGCCCGCTGAGCCCCCATAAACAGATAGCCGCTAATGGCAATCAAAACAGCCTCGGCCACATAGACGCACACCATGCCCAATGGTCGATCAGGGAAGGTGAACAGCAGCACCGAGAGCATCACCAGCAGCATGATCAATAACGCCCGGCTTTCGGGGTACCAGCGATGAGGTTGCTGCGCTCTGTCCAGAGCGTTTTGGACTTTGTCGAACAGCTCGAGGACAAAAAAAGGCCAGAGCAGGCCGCGTATCACCGGTGTAATCGCAGCACCGGAGTGGGCTTTGTAAAAGGCCCAGTTGCGGTAAGACCAATAGAACAAGTAACAACCGCATGTCAGTACATACAGCAGCAGGAAGTGCGGAATTGCCACGGTGTACAACGCACCGGGCCTGTCATCAGTCGCAATTGTGGGCTTCATGACGTGTCCATGGCTAAACAGAGCCGTGAGTAGACACAATTTGCCTAACATTAAAATACAGGCCGGCTCCATTTCTCTTGTAAGAAAAAGCCATTTCCTCCGTCACTCAACAGAGACAAGGCGGCAATGGACTACAGAACACTTCGCAGCACGTGTTTCATCCACGGCCAAGCAACCCTGAAAAGCTTTTTGACAGCGCGCCAATAACGCAGGTTAGAATCGCTGGCACGTAGCCTGCATGGGTACGCCCTGTCTTTTCTGTTTTTTATGGAGTACTGCCTTTGAATGCGACGACCATCAACAGCCTGTTCTTGATCGGCGCGTTGCTGGTAGGCGCAAGTATTCTGGTCAGTTCTTTGTCTTCACGCCTGGGCATCCCGATTCTGGTGATTATCCTGGCCGTGGGCATGGCCGCCGGTGTCGATGGCGGCGGTATCATTTTTGACAACTACCCTACCGCCTATCTGGTGGGCAACCTCGCCCTGGCGGTGATTTTGCTCGACGGCGGGTTGCGCACGCGGGTCTCCAGTTTCCGCGTGGCGTTATGGCCTGCCCTCTCGCTGGCCACCGTGGGGGTGATGATCACCACCGGGCTGACCGGCCTGGTGGCGGCCTGGTTGTTTAACCTCAATTTGATTCAGGGCCTGTTGATCGGCGCGATTGTCGGCTCCACCGATGCCGCGGCGGTGTTCTCGCTGCTGGGCGGCAAGGGCTTGAACGAACGGGTCTCGGCCAGCCTTGAGATCGAATCCGGGAGCAACGACCCGATGGCGGTGTTCCTCACCGTCACCCTGATCGACATGCTTGCCAGCGGCGAAACGACGCTGCATGCCAGCCTGCTCCTGGATTTGCTGCGCGAGTTCGGCATCGGCGCGATTGTCGGCCTGGCCGGCGGCTGGCTGATGCTGCAAATGGTTAATCGTATCCACTTGGCCAACGGCCTGTACCCGATTCTGGTGATCGCTGGCGGGCTGGTGGTGTTTGCCTTGACCAACGCCCTGCACGGCAGCGGCTTTTTGGCGGTTTACCTGTGCGGTCTGGTGCTGGGCAACAGCCCGATCCGCAGCCGCCACGGCATTTTGCACATGCTTGACGGCATGGCCTGGCTGGCGCAGATCGGCATGTTCCTGGTGCTGGGCCTGCTGGTCACGCCACACGACCTGCTGCCTATTGCGGTACCCGCGCTGCTTCTGGCCCTGTGGATGATCCTGTTCGCCCGCCCGCTGTCGGTATTCGTCGGCCTGCTGCCCTTCAAGGCCTTCCACGGGCGCGAAAAAGCCTTTATTTCGTGGGTCGGCCTGCGCGGCGCGGTGCCGATCATTCTGGCGGTGTTCCCGCTGATGGCGGGATTGCCGAACGCACAGCTGTATTTCAACCTCGCCTTCTTTATCGTGCTGGTATCCCTTTTGGTGCAGGGCACAAGCCTGCCGTGGGTCGCCAAGCTGCTCAAGGTCACCGTACCGCCAGACCTCGCGCCTATCTCCCGCTCCGCCCTGGAAGTACACGTGACCAGCGAGTGGGAGCTGTTCGTTTATCGGCTGGACGCACAAAACTGGTGCATCGGCGCGGCCCTGCGCGAACTGAAAATGCCCGAAGGCACGCGTATCGCCGCCTTGTTCCGCGACCAGACGTTGCTCCACCCGTCGGGTAGCACCACGCTGGAAATCGGCGATTTGCTCTGTGTGATCGGCCATGAACACAACTTGCCAGCCCTGGGCAAACTGTTCAGCCAGCCGCCAACTCGCGGGCTGGACCTGCGCTTTTTCGGCGACTTTGTACTCGAAGGCGATGCCCAGCTGGGCGACGTCTCGGCACTTTACGGCCTGAAGCTCGATGGCATCAGCCCGGACACTCCGCTCAGCAGCTTTATTGCGCAAAAAGTCGGCGGCGCGCCGGTTGTCGGCGACCAGGTCGAGTGGAACAACACCATCTGGACCGTCGCGGTCATGGACGGGAACAAGATAGGCAAAGTGGGCGTCAGATTCCCCGAAGGAAGTGCCCCGGGACCGGGGTTGTTCCTCTAAACTCCAAATTTCCTACGCTTGCTTGACCGGATTCTATGCCAACTCTGCGCACGTTCTTCGCAACAGTCCTGCTCGGCCTGAGCCTTTCCGTTGGCCCGGTTTACGCGGGCGACCCGCCTTCGGCCGAGGCCGTGCAGCTCAGCCTGGACAAAATAGCCGACCGCAAACTGCCCGACGCCGACCAGAAAGCCTTGCAGACCGTGCTCGAGCAGACCTTGAGCTTTCTGGCCAACAAAAGCGACTACGAACAGCGCCTGATCGAGGTCAAAGACCAGCTCCACAGTGCCCCGCGCCAAACCATCGATAACCAGCGCGAACTGGCCCGCCTCAAGGCCAGCAAAGTGGTGCCCATCGAGCAGCGCTACGCCACGCTGTCGGTGCAGCAACTGGAGCAAATGCTCGCCGACCGCACCACCGAGCAAGGTGAGCTGCAAAAAGCCCTGGCCAGCGCCAACACCCAGAGCATCGCCGCCCAGACCCGCCCCGAGCGCGCCCAGGCCGAGATCAGCAACAGCCAGACCCGCATTCAGCAGATCGGCAACATCCTCAAAGTCGGCCGCGACAACGGCAAATTGCTCACTGGCGATCAACGCAATCAGCTCAGTGCCGAATCGGCAGCGCTCACCGCGTTGATCGCACTGCGCCGTCAGGAGCTGGCCGGCAACAGCCAACTGCAAGACTTGAGCGGCAGCCAGCACGACTTGCTGCTGGAAAAAACCACGCGCCAGGACCAGGAAATCCAGGACCTGCAGACCCTGATCAACAAGAAGCGTCTGGCCCAGTCGCAACAGACCGTGACCGAGCAATCGATTGAGGCGCAAAAGTCTGGCAGCAGCAGCTTGCTGGCCACCGAAAGCGCGACCAACCTCAGGCTCTCCGATTACCTGTTACGCAGCACCGACCGGCTCAACGTGGTCACCCAGCAGAACCTTGAAACCAAGCAGCAGTTGGACAACGTCACCCAAAGTGACCAGGCCCTGGATGAGCAAATCAACGTCCTGCGGGGCAGTTTGCTGCTGTCCAAAATCCTCTATCAGCAGAAACAAGCCCTGCCGCGCCTGCAAAAGATGGACAAGAATCTGGCCGATGAAATCGCCGATATCCGCTTGTACCAATTTGAGATCAACCAACAGCGCGAGCTGATCAGCAACCCGATTACCTATGTGGATAACCTGCTGTCGACCCAGCCCGCCGACCAGGTGACGCCGCAACTGCGCAAAACCCTGCTCGAACTGGTCAACACCCGCAGCGACCTGCTGGACCGCTTGAACCGCGAACTCAGCTCGCTGCTCAGCGAGTCGATCAACCTGCAACTGAACCAGAAGCAACTGCTCAGCACCGCGCAGGGCCTGCGGGCGACGCTGGATGAGCAGATGTTCTGGATCCCCAGCAACAAGCCGCTGGATCTGGATTGGCTGGAATCGGCCCCGCGCCACCTCAAGCAACAACTTGTCACCCTGCCGTGGGGTTCCAGCGTCACCGAACTGGCTGAAGGCCTGATCCAGCGGCCGCTGCTGTTTTTGCCTTTTGTGCTGGTGATGATCGCCCTGCTGTGGAAGCGCCGCTACCTGTACAACAAGCTCAACGATATCCATAAGGACATTGGCCACTTCAAGCGCGACAGCCAGTGGCACACGCCGCTGGCGATCCTCATCAACATCTTGCTGGCGATGCCGGTTTCACTGGCCCTGGCCCTGTGCGGGTACGCCTTGCAAACCGATGCCCGCGGCATGAACGCCAACACTGGTGCGGCCTTGATGCAAATGGCCGAAGCCTGGCTGGTGTTCTACACCGCCTACCGGATTCTGGCGCCGGGCGGCGTGGCCGAATTGCATTTTCGCTGGGAGAAACCGCTGGTTGCCTTCCTGCAAAACTGGATCCGCAGACTCGGCCTGGTGGTGCTGGCACTGGTGGCCGTGGTCGCCTTTGCCGAACAGCAACCGGCGGCGCTGGCCGACGACGTGCTGGGCATCCTGGTGGTGTTGACGTGCTACGCCACCATGGCGTGGCTGCTGTGCCGCCTGATCCTCAACGACCAGACCGAGAAAAAAGCCTACCGCGTGCGCAAGCTGCTCGGTTTCGCCTTCGCCCTGCTGCCCCTCGCACTGTTTGTGGCAGTGTGTTTTGGCTACTACTACACCGCGCTCAAACTCAGCGACCGACTTATTAACACCCTGTACCTGCTGATGCTCTGGCTGGTGGTTGAAGCCACCTTTGTGCGCGGCCTCTCGGTCGCGGCGCGGCGGCTGGCCTACCAGCGGGCTTTGGCCAAGCGCCAGGCGGCCAAGGAAGCCGGTGAAGGCAACGACGCCATCGTTGAAGAGCCGACACTGGACATCGAACAGGTCAACCAGCAATCGCTGCGCCTGATTCGTCTGGCCTTGCTCGCGGCGTTTATCGGGGTGCTGTATTGGGTCTGGGCCGACTTGATTTCGGTCTTTTCCTACCTCGACAACATCACCCTGTACGAATACACCAGCGGTACCGGCGCCAACATGAGCATGGTGCCCATCAGCATTGGTGACGTGCTGGGCGCGTTGATCATCGTCGGCATCAGCATTGCCCTGGCGCGCAACCTGCCCGGTTTGCTTGAAGTGCTGGTGCTGTCACGGCTAGACCTGGCGCAAGGCAGCGCCTACGCCACCACCACGCTGCTGACGTACGTGATCATCGGCGTCGGCTTTGTCGCCACGCTCTCAACCCTGGGCGTGAGCTGGGACAAGCTGCAATGGCTGGTGGCGGCCCTCTCGGTGGGCCTGGGCTTCGGGATGCAGGAGATCTTCGCCAACTTTATCTCCGGCATCATGATCCTCTTCGAGCGCCCGGTGCGCATTGGCGACACCATCACCATCGGCAACCTGTCGGGTACCGTGAGCAAGATCCGCATCCGCGCGACCACCATCACCGACTTCGACCGCAAAGACATCATTGTCCCGAACAAGACCTTTATCACCGGGCAACTGATCAACTGGTCGCTGACCGACACCATCACCCGCGTGACCCTCAAGCTGGGCGTTGATTACGGCTCCGACCTGGACCTGGTCAAAAGCCTGCTGCTCAAGGCCGCGCAAGAAAACCCCCGCGTGCTCAAAGAGCCCGAGCCGCATGTGTACTTCTTAAGCTTCGGGCAAAGCACGCTGGACCACGAACTGCGCATGCACGTGCGTGACCTGGGCGACCGCAACCCGGTGATCGACGAAGTGAACCGCTTTATCAACCGCGAGTTCAAGGCACACAACATCAACATCTCGTTCCAGCAGATGGAGGTGTACCTCAAGAACACCAGCAACCAGGAATACAAACTGGTGCCCATGGACCTGCCAACGCCGGAACAAAAGCCCCTGCCGGGTAAGCCCGACTAACATGCATTTTGCTGGAGACGGCCATTGAAAGCCCTCGACGAACTGACCTTTGACAACCGTTTCGCCCGCCTGGGTGACGCGTTTTCAACCCACGTGCTGCCCGACCCTCTCGACGCACCACGGCTGGTGGTCGCCAGCGATGCGGCAATGGCCTTGCTCGACCTGGACCCGGCCGTGGCCCACGACCCGGTGTTTGCCCAACTGTTTGGCGGCCATACCTTATGGGCCGATGCCGAGCCACGGGCGATGATCTATTCCGGCCACCAGTTCGGCTCGTACAACCCGCAACTGGGCGATGGCCGCGGGCTGTTGCTGGGCGAGGTCTACAACCAGGCGGGCGAGCATTGGGACCTGCACCTCAAAGGCGCCGGCATGACGCCCTACTCGCGCATGGGCGATGGCCGTGCGGTGCTGCGCTCATCGATCCGCGAGTTTCTCGCCAGCGAAGCCCTGCACGCGCTGGGTATTCCCACCAGTCGCGCCCTGTGCGTGATCGGCTCCGACACCCCGGTGTGGCGTGAAAAACAAGAACGCGGCGCCATGGTGCTGCGCCTGGCGCACAGCCATATCCGCTTCGGGCACTTTGAATACTTTTACTACACCAAACGCCCGGAACAGCTAAAGCAACTGGCCGACCACGTGCTGGCCCTGCACTACCCTGAATGCCTGGAGCAGCCGGAGCCCCATCTGGCGATGTTCCGCGAAATCGTCGAGCGCAACGCTGAACTGATCGCCAAATGGCAGGCCTACGGGTTTTGTCACGGTGTGATGAACACCGACAACATGTCGATTCTGGGCATTACCTTCGACTTCGGCCCGTTCGCCTTTCTTGACGACTTCGACGCGCAGTTCATCTGCAACCACTCCGACCACCAGGGGCGCTACTCCTTCAGCAACCAGGTGCCCATTGGCCAGTGGAACCTCAGCGCCCTGGCCCAGGCACTGACACCGTTTATCAGCGTTGACGCCCTGCGTGAAACATTGGGCTTGTTCTTGCCGCTGTACCAGGCGCACTACCTCGACCTGATGCGCCGCCGCCTGGGCCTGACCACCGCCGAAGACGGTGATCAAAAACTGATCGAAGACCTGCTGCAACGCATGCAAGGCAGTGCCATCGACTACACCCTGTTCTTGCGCCGCTTGGGCGACGAACCGGCAGAACACGCGGTTGCCCGCTTGCGCGACGACTTTATCGACCTCAAGGGCTTTGACGAATGGGCCGCGCAATACCTCGCCCGCGTGGCCCGCGACGGCGAGCCAGACCAACAGCAGCGCCGTGAACGCATGCACGCGGTCAACCCGCTGTACATCCTGCGCAACTACCTGGCACAAAAAGCCATCGACGCCGCCGAAGCCGGGGATTACAGCGAAGTACGGCGCTTGCACAGCGTCCTGACCCAACCGTTCACCGAACAGCCGGGCATGCAACCCTACGCCGAACGCCCACCCGAGTGGGGCAAGCACCTAGAAATCAGTTGCTCCTCTTAAAAAGATCGCGAGCAAGCTCCAACAGGGTGGTGTGGCGCACGCAAATCTTGTAGGAGCTGACGAGGTACGAAGGCTGCGATCGGCAGCGCAGCGGCCGCAAAACCATCCTGCGCGGCAACGGCCAAGATCAAAAGATCGCGAGCAAGCTCGCTCCTACAGGGTGGTGTGGCGCACCCAAAACCTGTAGTCGCTGACGAGGTACGAAGGCTGCGATCGGCAGCGCAGCGGCCGCAAAACCATCCCGCGCGGCAACGGCCAAGATCAAAAGATCGCGAGCAAGCTCGCTTACAGATATGAGGCGTGCTAACGGGCCTGCAACGCTACGCCAAACGACTGGCAAGCATTTAGTCTCAAAGCCTCCACCACCCCTGTAGGAGCGAGCTTGTCTCGCGATCTTTTGATCTTAAAAAGTCGCGAGACCTGTGGCGCACCTACATCCCATAGCAGTGAAGGGCACCCGCTATAACAGACGTATTCGTCTGAAGTCAGGGAAGCGGACTACCTTCCAGCCGATTGACCCTCTGTGCGCCAGCCCCTATCCTCGCCGACGTCACGACACATTCGTGATCCGGTTTGACGGTCGGGCTCTTCATAGTGGAACGCATAGTCTAGAAATTCGTTCGCGCACTTTCGTGCCCGAATGATTGTTATGGCGACTGTGTGTGGGGCATCTTCGGGTGCGCCGGGTTCCACTATGACCGGTCCGTCAACCTGCACACAGTTGCCACCCTTCGTTTGACGGCGATATGTGGCAACTCCAATCTCATAGTGGAGTTAACCCATGCCCCTGATCACTCATCAAACCCCTTTCGGCCACAGCCTGACCGGCGATTGCCTGTTCAGCGTTAACGCCGGTATCCCCATCAAACTCGCGCTGGAACTGGCAGCCCAGTTACTCAGCAGCGCCACGGCTCTGTGCGCCGAAAGCCAGGTCGCCAGCCCTCAAACCAGCCACAGCCTGACGTTTGCCAGCTTGCAACTGGTGGAAATGAGCAAAGGCCTGGTGGATGCAACGCTAGACAGCGTATTGCAGGCCGACACCCTCAAATAAACATCTCTACCGGCACTTTAAAGTGATCTGCCAGCCAGCGAATTTGGCGCACGTTAAGCTGACGCTTGCCGCTGAGGATTTCGGATACCACCGACTGCGTGCCCACGCCCGGCAGATCACTCTGGTTCAGCCCATGCTCTTGCATCACTGAGCGCAGCACATCAACACCACTGACCTTGGGCATCGGCCGATGCTCAAGGTCATAGGCTTCGACCCAATCACCGATGATGTCTACCAGGCTCATGAGCGGGTGGCTTTCATCGTCGCCAATGCGGTCGGTCAGTTCATCAAGGGCTTCAACCAACTGGTCGTAATCCGCTTCATTTTCAGGTTTTCGCAACAGTGGCGAAACGAACTGCCAATGCTGGGCGGCCTGTTCGATCAGTGCATTCATTGGGTTACTCCTTCCATTTACCTTTGTCATATTCACGATGATCCAGCACATGACGAATGTAGAGGCGCTGCACCCGATACCGCACTACCGCAATCAGACGCAATTTATTGCCGCCAATATTAAATACATGCAAAGAACCGACTTTGTCAGTCGCAGGGAAAAACGACCTCAACGCAGCGAAATCTTCAGGGTTGAGGACCTTGATCTTGCGATACCACTCATCCAGAGCACTGGCGGAATGTGGCCATTGTTCCTTGGCCTCCCAAATACGTTTCGCAGTAATCACTCGCATGCAATGTCCCTATCGCATCTTGCTATGAAGGGTAAGCCCGCTTTCGCTATATCGCAAAGCGCGATATTCAGCATCTGACCGACGGTGTCTCATCAGGCGGGTTTCAACAGCCTAGATTCAAGGGCTCAAGGCGGCGCAGGCACATTGTGAGCAGATACGTCACAGCCAGTGGCGGGCGGGGGCAACATCTGCTGAACTGCACCTCTACGCGACGTGCTCATTTTTGCAGGAGCGTGCCACAGCAATTTCCGGAGTATTTGAAATGACCGACCCGCTGCTTATCCCCTGCCCTCACTGCAACGGCCTTAACCGTATCCCCGCCGCACGCGTGGGCGAGCACCCCAAGTGTGGGCGCTGTAAGAATGAGGTGTTGATCGCCAAGCCTTTCGATCTGAAAGAAACCGATTATGCCAGCCAGATCAAAGGCGACCTGCCGCTGCTGGTGGATGTGTGGGCGGACTGGTGTGGGCCGTGCAAGGCCTTTGCGCCGGTGTTTGAACAGGCGGCCAGCCAATTGGTGGGTGTGTGCCGGTTGGCCAAGCTCGACAGCGAGGCTAACCCGCAACTGTCAGCGCAACTAGGCATTCGCTCGATTCCGAGCCTGATCCTGTACAAAAACAGCCAGGAAGTCGCCCGTCAAAGCGGCGCCTTCCCGTTGCAACAGCTCAAGGCCTGGCTGCAAAGCCACGGCGTGCGGGCTTAAGCGTTTTGGTCCAGGTGATCGTGTAGCTCAACAAATTGCAGGGTCAGCTTGTGCCGTGGTTCGAAATACACCAGCGGCTGGCTGGCCTGATGCGACTCGCGCATTTTGACTGAGCTGCTGAGGTACACCGGCAGCACGGGCAGGCCTTCGGCAATCAACTCATCGAGCATTTGCTGCGGCAGGCTGGCGCGGGCCTGGAACTGGTTGACCACAATGCCTTCAACCAGCAGGTCTTCGTTGTGGTCCTCTTTCAGCTCTTCAATTTCGCTCAGCAGGCCGTACAACGCCTGACGCGAAAAGCTGTCGCAGTCAAAGGGGATCAATACACGATCGCAGGCAATCAATGCCGATACCGCATAAAAATTCAGCGCGGGCGGTGTGTCGATGTAAATGCGGTCGTAGTCTTCAGCCAAGTCATCAAGCAGCTTTTTGAGCTTGTTGATCTTGTGCTTGGCCTCAAGCTTGGGCTGCAAGTCTGCCAGTTCGGGCGTGGCGGTAATGATGTGCAGGTTGTCGAACGGTGTTTCGTAAATATCGACCCGATTCTTCTTCGACCCAACGCCCGCAGACAGGCTTTGCTTGAAGAACTCGGCGATACCCATCGGGATGTCATCACCTGTTAGCCCGGTGAGGTATTGAGTGGAGTTGGCCTGAGCATCCAGATCGACCAACAGAGTGCGATACCCCTCGCTGGCACTGACGGCCGCCAGGTTACAAGCGATGCTGGATTTGCCCACACCACCTTTTTGGTTGAACACCACGCGACGCATTTCAAAACCTCCGTGTATCAATAAGTGCCCGAGTGTAGATGCCCTGAGAACAACTTCGCTACCTCGCAGAGAAAAGAGCTACAACCAAGGCAGATTTATCCCTATATACGCCGGAACAGACCTCTTTTTTCAAAGTCATACAGGCGCCCATAGTTTAGCGATTACAAAAAGATAGCTATTTCGTCCGATAAGCCAAAAAACCGGCACAAAAATGTAAGCGATATTTGCTACGAACCAACAGCACCGGGATAATGCCGCCACTTTGTTACTAGTGCCGCATTGACCGCTGCCTACCTTCGCATCAAGGAAGCCCGCAAGGGCGGGATAAATCTCCAGTGATTAACTTCAATATTGCCGCTTGGCGAGCCTGGGCTCCGGGCCTCGACAGCGTGGCCGATTGGCAGGCCTGGAGCCAGCACCCCCACGCGATCGCCGCCAGCGATGCCAGCCCCGACGTGTCGTTTTTACCGGCCATGCAACGCCGCCGCCTCAGTCGCCTGGCACGCATGGCATTCAGTGTCGGCTGGCCCTTGGCAGAGGGTCATGAGGCGCTGCCACTGGTGTTTGTTTCGCGCCACGGCGAAACCCCGCGCACCTTCGACATGCTGAACGAGCTCGCAGCCAGTCAGCCCTTGTCACCCACCCAGTTCAGCCTCTCGGTACACAATGCGGTCATTGGCCTGTGGTCGATCATGCGCGGCGAAACCAGCGAAATGACTGCCCTCGCGGCCGCCGGTGATGGCCTAGAACATGGCCTGATCGAAGCCTGTGCGCTGCTTAATGACGGCGCGCCCGCCGTGCTGCTGGTGATCACTGAAGAACTACCACCCGAGGCTTACCGGCCCTGGGTTGACGACGTGCCCTTTGCCTATGCCGCAGGCCTGCTGCTGACACCCGGTGAGCAGTGGCACCTGTCGTTGTCCACCCGGCCTGCTGATGTCGCCCAAGCCCCGTGGCCCCATGCATTGCAATTGTTACAGCACCTGCTCAGCGGCCAGACGTCGTTTCAACACGCCTGGGAAAACCGGCTCTGGCAGTGGCAACGTACGTCGTGAAAACCGCTAATGCTTACTACTGGCGCCTGCTGGCCACCGCCATCAGCTTCGTGCTGTTCGGGTTTGGGTGCCTGTGCCTGCGACTGGTCATTTTCCCGCTGCTCAGTTGCTTGCCAGGCGACGCCCTGCGCCAGCGCGAGCGCGCGCGTTACACCGTCAGCCGACTGTTCTGGCTGTTTATCCGCTTTATGGCCCGCCTGGGCGTACTGACCTATGACGTGCAAGGTGCCGAGCGCCTCGGGCGCCCCGGCCAAATGATCATTGCCAACCATCCCTCGCTGATTGATGTGGTGTTTCTGATCGGGCTGGTGCGTAACGCCAATTGCGTGGTCAAGCAAAGCCTTTGGCAGAATCCGTTCACCCGCAGCCCCGTACGCGCCACGCAATACATCAGCAATGACGGCAGCATCGACATGCTCGACAAGGCCGCAGAGGCCCTGCAACAAGGCCAGACGCTGATTATCTTCCCGGAGGGCACCCGCACCCCGCCAGGCCAGATGCCGGCCTTTCATCGGGGGGCCGCCGCCATCGCCTTGCGCGGTGCGAAAATCCTCACGCCGGTGGTAATCAAGGTCAGCCCCACCACGCTGACCAAAGCCGAGCCGTGGTACCGCATCCCCAAACGCCGCGTGCACTTCAGTTTTTGTGTCGGGGCCGATATAGATCCAAATGCCTTTGCAGCAGCAGGCCCGCCGCCCAAGGCTTCGCGCCTGCTTAACGACTTCGTGCATGACTACTTTATTAAGGAGCTCGCCACAGATGAGCGATCTACACAATGAAATCAAACAGCTGATCATCGACGCCCTGGGCCTTGAAGACATCAGCATCAGCGACATTGGCGATGAGCAAACCCTGTTTGGCGAAGGCCTGGGGCTGGACTCGGTCGACGCCCTGGAGCTGGGCCTGGCGATCCAAAAAACCTATGGCATCAAAATAGATGCCGACGCCAAAGACACCCGTGACCACTTTTCCAACGTGACCAGCCTTGCGGCTTTTGTCACAGCCAAACAGGCTGCCTGAGACCGAACCATGCAAACCCGTGAAGACATTTTCAACATCCTGCGCGACGCCCTGGTCGAACTCTTCGAACTGGAGCCCGAACGCGTCACGCTGGAGGCCAATTTGTATCAGGACCTGGAAATCGACAGCATCGACGCGGTCGACCTGATCGATCACATCAAGCGCAAAACCGGCAAAAAAATTGCCGCCGAAGCCTTTAAATCGGTGCGCACCGTCAACGATGTGGTTGAAGCGGTTTACCACTTGGTGCAACCGCACGCATGAGCCGATTGATCGGCCTGGGCCTGCTGCTGGCGGGCCTGCTGTACCCCTTTGCGGTGCATTTCGGCATGGCCCACTTTGCTCCGTGGCAGTTTGCGCTGCTGCTTGGCGGCCTGTGGCTGGCACGGGTACTGACCGGTGAACGACGCCCCGGCAGCCTGTGGATCGCCGGGGTCGCGCTGGTGTTTTGTGCGCTGCTGGCGCTGTTTAACAGCCCGGCTCTGCTGCGCTGGTACCCCGTACTCATCAGCAGCCTGATGCTCAGCCTGTTTGGCATGAGCCTCAAATTCGGCCCGCCGATGGTCGAGCGTCTGGCCCGGCTGCGTGAGCCGGTACTCCCCGACAGCGCAATTCGTTATACGCGCCAGGTCACCCAGGTCTGGTGCCTGTTTTTTATGCTCAACGGCCTGATCGCGGCCAGCCTCACACTGTGGGCGCCGCTAAGCTGGTGGACGTTGTACAACGGCTTGATCGCCTACGGGCTGATGGGGCTGCTGTTTGCCATTGAATGGCTGATACGACAAAAGGTAAGAGGCCAGGCATGAAGTGGATAAAACTTGAGCAACTGTTGCTTGAGGGCGATGCCCATCGCACCGTCAGCGTTGAACCGACGTTCACCCATCACACCCTCTGCGCGCAGGCCCTGAGCCTGGCGGGCGGGTTGCGGCAACGCGGCGTGCAACGCATGGCCGTGCACCTGGACGACGCGGGTGAATTGGCCATTGCGCTGCTGGGCGCCTGGCGCGCCGGGGTCAGCGTGTTATTGCCCGCAGACCTGCAAGCCCACACCCGTGAGCGCTGGGCCAGCCACGTCGATCTATGGTTGACCGCCAGCACCGAGCTGCACACCTTGTATGGCGCACCATTGGCCCCAGCCGAGCTGGATCTGGACGCGTGCCAGCTAAGCCTGTGCACGTCAGGCTCCAGCGGCGAGCCCAAGCGTATCGACAAAAGCCTGCGGCAAATGGCCAATGAGGTAGAAACCCTCGAGCAATTGTGGGGCCATGAACTGGGCGATGCGTGCATCATCGCCAGCGTGGCCGCGCAGCATATTTATGGGCTGTTGTTCCGCGTGTTGTGGCCGCTGTGTGCGGGCCGGGTCTTTACTCGTCAGCAACTGGCGTTCCCCGAAGACATGCAGCGCGCCAGCCGCGAACACGCGGCATTTGCCTGGGTGGCCAGCCCCGCCCTGCTCAAGCGCATGGCCGACAACCTCGACTGGCCGGCCTTGAGCCAGGTGCGCCGGGTGTTCTCTTCGGGCGGCGCATTACCTGCCGAGGCGGCTCATGCGCTGGAGCAGCGCTTGGGTCAATGGCCAACCGAGATTTTTGGCAGCTCAGAAACCGGCGGCATTGCATGGCGCCAGGGTCCAACCTTGTGGCAGCCGTTTGCCGGGGTCCATCTAAGCCAGAGTGAGGACGGCGCGCTGCGCATCGCCTCGCCGTACCTGATGGCAGGCCATGTCGAGCAAACGGCCGATGCGGCGCGCATTGAAGCCGACGGGCGCTTTGAACTGCTGGGGCGTCTGGACCGCATCGTCAAACTCGAAGAAAAACGCATCTCGCTGCCCCTGCTGGAACACGCCTTGAGCACCCATCCATGGGTTGCGGAAGCACGCTTGGGCGTGGTCAATGAAAACCGCGCCTCGCTGGGTGCCTTGCTGGTGCTCAGCCACAGCGGGCTGTTTGCCCTGCGTGAACACGGCCGCCGAGCCCTGACCCAAGCCCTGCGCCAGCACCTTGGGCCCTATTGTGAAGCGCTGGCATTGCCGCGCCGCTGGCGGTTGCTGCGGCAAATGCCGCTCACCAGCCAAGGCAAACTGCCGCAAGCGCAGGTCGATGCGTTGCTGCTGGCGCCACGGCCAACGCTGCCTGAAGTACTCAGCCAACACCTCGGCGATGACGGCTGGACACTCAACCTGTCGATCCCGCCTGACCTTGCGTATTTTAGCGGGCACTTCCCCAAAACCCCGGTGCTACCCGGCGTGGTGCAAGTGGACTGGGCCATCAACCTGGGCCAGCAACTGCTCGACCTGCCGCCCCGCTTTGCCGGGATGGAAGTGCTCAAGTTTCAGCAACTGGTGCGCCCCGGCGATGAAATCGAGTTGACCCTGCGCTTTGATCGCGAACGCAGCAAATTGCACTTTGCCTACCGCAACGCCAACGCCGCCTGCTCCAGTGGCCGTATTGTTTTGGAGGCCGCCTGTGCATAACCCCTGCGCCGTGATCCCGGTGTATAACCATGAAACCGCTGTGCCCGCCGTGGTCGAGGCGTTGCAGGCCGCAGGTTTGCCCTGTGTGCTGGTCGACGACGCCAGCAGCCCCGCGTGCAGCGCCGTGCTCACCGAGCTGGCCCGGCACGAGCACATCTACTTGGTGCGCCTGGCCGTCAACCAAGGCAAAGGCGGCGCCGTCATGGCCGGTTTGCGCGAGGCCTCGCGCCTGGGCTTTACCCATGCGCTGCAAGTCGATGCCGACGGCCAGCACGACCTCAGTGATGTCTCGACCTTTATCCAGGCCTCACAGCACAACCCCGAGGCGCTGATCTGCGGTTACCCGCAATACGACGCAAGTGTGCCCAAAGGCCGTTTATATGCACGCTACCTGACCCATGTGTGGGTGTGGATCAACAGCCTGTCACTGCGTATTCCCGACTCGATGTGCGGCTTTCGGGTGTACCCGCTGGCGCCGACACTGGCGCTGCTGGACTCGGTCAAGCTGGGCAAACGCATGGACTTCGACCCCGAGATCCTCGTGCGTCTGGCGTGGCGCAACCAGCCGATGCAGTGGCTGGCGACCAAGGTGCATTACCCGCAAGACGGCCTGTCGCACTTTCGCCTGTTCCATGACAACGCCCTGATCTCAGCCATGCACACCAAGCTGTTCTTCGGCATGTTAGTGCGTTTGCCGAGCATTCTATGGAGGCGCTGGCGGGCATGAGCGAGACACCACAGCATTGGGCCGAGCATAAAGAGCGGGGCAATTTTTGGCTGATGAAGCTCACGGCCTTCGGGGTCAAAGTACTCGGTCGCCGCCTGCTGGCCCCCGTGTTGTACGCCATCGTGCTGTACTTTTTTGTCTTCGGCCGCAAAGCCCGACGCAGCATCTGGCACTACCAGCAGCACCTGGCCGACTGGAGCGGGCAGCCCGCCTTGCGCCCCACGCCGTGGCGGGTGTTCGGCCAGTTCATGGCGTTTGCCGACGCGCTGCTCGACAAGCTCGACGTGTGGAACGGCCGCCTCAAGACCCAAGACATCGAGATCATCGACCCTGCCCGGCTGCGCGAGCAAATGCGCAGTGAGCGCGGGCAAATGCTGGTGGGCGCTCATTTGGGCAACCTTGAGGTGTGCCGGGCCCTCGCTGAACTGGGCGAGAAAATCACCCTGAACGTGCTGGTGCACACCCGCCATGCCGAGCACTTCAACCGTTTGCTGGGCGAGGCCGGGGCCACGCATGTGCGGCTGATTCAAGTCAGCGAGCTCAACCCCGGCGTCATGCTGCAATTGAGCCAACGCCTGGAAAACGGCGAGTGGCTGGCCATTGCCGGTGACCGCGTGCCGCTGCATGGCGCACGCACCGCGCAGGTCAACTTTCTCGGCCACCCGGCGCCCTTCCCGCAAGGCCCGTGGTTGCTGGCCGGGTTGCTCAAGTGCCCGGTCACTTTATTGTTTTGCCTGAAACACCAAGGCCGCTATCGAGTGGTTATCGAACCCTTCGCCGAGGCCATTGAGTGGCGGCGCAGCGACCGCGAACAGGTGATCGCCGAGTGGGCGGCGCGCTATGCCGAACGGCTGGGGCATTACTGCCTTGAAGCGCCGCAACAATGGTTTAACTTTTACCCTTTCTGGAAAACCGATGACGACGCATCAGCATAAGCCAGTAACCTTCGGCCAAACCCCATTGCGCATTGAAGACGTGCTGGCACTGGCCAATCGTCAGGTGCCGACCCGTTTGCAAGACGACGCCGAATACCGCGAGCGCATCGCCAAAGGCGCGCGCTTTCTCGATTCATTGCTCGACAAAGAGGGCGTGATTTACGGCGTGACCACCGGCTACGGCGACTCGTGCGTGGTGGCGGTGCCGCTGGAGCATGTCGAAGCGCTGCCACGTCACCTCTACACCTTCCACGGCTGTGGCCTGGGCAAAATGCTTGATGCCCAGGCGACCCGCGCCGTGCTGGCCGCCCGCTTGCAGTCGCTGTGCCACGGGGTGTCCGGGGTACGCGTTGAACTGCTGGAGCGCCTGCAAGGGTTTATCGCCCACGACATTTTGCCGCTCATCCCCGAAGAGGGCTCGGTAGGCGCCAGCGGTGACCTTACGCCGTTGTCTTATGTGGCGGCCACCTTGTCGGGCGAGCGCGAGGTCATGTTCAACGGCGAGCGCCGCCTGGCGGCTGACGTGCACCGCGAACTGGGCTGGACGCCGCTGGTGCTGCGACCCAAGGAAGCGCTGGCGCTGATGAACGGCACGGCCGTGATGACCGGCCTGGCGTGCCTGGCGTACGCCCGCGCCGATTACCTGCTCAAGTTGGCAACCCGCATCACTGCACTCAATGTGGTGGCGTTGCAAGGTAACCCTGAACACTTCGATGAGCGTCTGTTCGCCGCCAAGCCGCATCCAGGGCAAATGCAAGTGGCCGCATGGTTGCGCCAGGACCTCGCCATCGACGCCCCGACCGCGCCGCTGCATCGCCTGCAAGACCGTTACTCGCTGCGCTGCGCGCCCCATGTGCTGGGCGTGCTGGCCGACAGCCTGAACTGGCTGCGCGGGTTTATCGAAGTCGAACTCAACAGCGCCAACGACAACCCGATCATCGACGCCGAAGAAGAACGCGTGCTGCACGGCGGGCACTTCTATGGCGGGCACATTGCCTTCGCCATGGACAGCCTCAAAACCCTGGTGGCCAACGTGGCCGACCTGCTTGATCGCCAACTCGCGCTGTTGGTAGACGTACGTTACAACCACGGCTTGCCAAGCAACCTCTCGGGCGCCAGCGCCGAACGGGCGATGCTCAACCACGGCTTTAAAGCGGTGCAGATCGGCGCCAGCGCCTGGACCGCCGAAGCCCTGAAAAACACGATGCCGGCCAGCGTCTTCTCGCGCTCAACCGAATGCCACAACCAGGACAAAGTGAGCATGGGCACCATCGCCGCCCGTGACGCCATTCGTGTACTGGAGCTGACCGAGCAAGTGGCCGCCGCGACCTTGCTGGCTGCCCACCAGGGTGTGTGGCTGCGCAGCCGCGACGCAGACGCCCGCCCGCTACCCTCCGCACTGGCCGACATGCACGCTGAACTGGCCAAGGATTTCGCCCCCGTCATTGAAGACCGCGCACTGGAAACCGAACTGCGCCTGTGCCTGGCCCGTATTGCCCAACAACACTGGAGGCTGCATGCGTAGCAAAGGCGTTTTGCACGTCGACACCGAAGTCCTGGTGCCGTTTTTCGACATCGACACCATGCACGTGGTGTGGCACGGGCATTACGTCAAATACCTCGAAGTCGCCCGCTGCGCCTTGCTCGATCACATCGGGCACAACTACACGCAGATGCTCGACGCGGGCTACGCGTGGCCGGTGATCGACCTGCAACTGCGCTATGTGCGCGGTGCCACTTTCGGCCAACGGATCAACGTGCGCGCCAGCCTGGTGGAGTGGGAGAACCGTCTGAAGATCAACTACCTGATTACCGATGCGGCCACCGGCGAACGCCTGACCCGCGCCTGCACGGTGCAGGTCGCGGTCAGGATTGCCGACCGGGAGATGCAACTGGCGTCGCCCAAATGCTTGATCGATGCGATTGCGAAGGTGCTGGCATGATCTTTTTTTGGCGATCAAAAACCCCTCACCCTAGCCCTCTCCCGGAGGGAGAGGGAACTGACCGCACGTTCGTTCGCGCTTTGTGCACGGCGCTGCTGCTCGGATTATCACCATTGGCCCACGCCTTCGACCTGCAACAACTGAGCGATCAACTGGCCAGGCCGCAGGTGATCCACGGTGATTTCATCCAGGAAAAACACCTGCGCGCGCTACCCAAGCCGTTGACCAGCACCGGCACCTTTGTGCTGGCCAAAGATCACGGCCTGTTGTGGCAACTCAACTCCCCGCTGAAGCAGGACTACCGCATCACCGCCCTCGGCATTGCCCGACGCAATGGCAGCGAGTGGCAAATGCTCCCCGGCAAGAGCGCAGGCGCCGAGCAGAACCGCCTGTTCCTGGCCGTGCTGCAAGGCGACAGCAGCGGGCTTGCGCGTGATTTCGAGCTGCGCCTGCAAGGCCAACCGACGCAGTGGACGCTCACCCTGACCCCGCGCTCGCTGTTGCTCAAGCAGGTGTTCACACAGATCAACATCGACGGCGGCGAGCGGGTGCAACGCATCGAGTTACAGGAAACCCAAGGCGACAGCACCGTGCTGAAGCTGCAAAACAGCATCAGCCACTTACCCTTGAGCGACGCGGAGCTGCACGACTTTGCGCAGTGAACGCTGGTTGCCCCGGGGCTTTTTGATCCTGCTGCTGGCCGTGCTCGCCCTGGCCGGCTGGCAATGGCGGCATGGCCCGCCGCTGTCGGCCAACCTGATGGAACTGGTGCCCGGCCACACTCCGGACGCACTGCTTCAGAGCGCCGAGCAGCGCATGCAAGAACCCCTTAACCGAGAGGTGCTGCTGCTGGTGGGCAGCGCCGATCGCCAGCAAGCCATTAACACCGCTCGCCAGTTGGGCGAGCAGTGGCAGGCCAGCGGGCTGTTTGAAAAAGTCCAGTGGAACCTGCAAGCCGACTTGCCCGCCCTGCGCGAGCAACTGCTGCGCGGTCGCCTGGCAATGCTCGCGCAAGCTGACCGCACACAACTGATCGAACACCCTGACGCCTTTATCCAGCAACGGGTGCAAGCGCTGTTCGACCCGTTCAGCGGCTTTAGCCTGGTGCCCAGCCAGGACGATTGGCTGGGCCTGACCGGGCGCATCCAGAACAGCCAGCCGCAACGCGGCGCGGTGCAACTGGACATCGGCAGCGGCGCCTTGATCGCTGACGCCGACGGCAACAGCTGGGTATTGCTGCGCGCCCGCACGCAGGGCGATGCCTTTGACATGAAACTGCCCCTGCAAGTAGCCGCACTGGTTGAGCACAGCCGCGAACAGGCCGCCAGCCAGAACGTGCAGCTACTCGCCGCCAGTGGCCTGCTCTACGCCGCCAGCGGCCAACAACAGGCCACCCGTGAGATCACTTGGGTGGGCGGCGGGGCCACCTTCGGAATTTTGCTCCTGTTGCTGCTCGCATTCCGCCGCTGGCGCGTGCTGCTGGCCTTTGTTCCGGTGCTGGTGGGCATGCTGTTTGGCGCCGTGGCCTGCGTCGGTTTGTTTGGCAGCCTGCACGTGATGACGTTAGTGCTGGGCTCCAGCCTGATCGGCGTGGCCGTCGATTACCCGCTGCATTACCTGTCTAAAAGCTGGAGCCTGAAACCGTGGCGCAGTTGGCCTGCCGTGCGCCTGACATTGCCCGGCTTGAGCCTGAGCCTGGCCACCAGTTGCATCGGTTATCTGGCCTTGGCGTTTACCCCGTTTCCCGCGTTGACCCAAATCGCGATCTTCTCGGCCGCAGGCTTGGTCGGGGCGTATCTGAGCGCCGTGTGCCTGCTACCCGCGCTGCTCAACGGTATGACGTTACAGCCCGCGCAATGGCCGTTACGCCTCGCGCAACGCCTGCTGGATACACGGGCAGCGCTGTTGAAAAAAGTCCCCACGCCCGCGCTATTGGCCTTGTTGCTGGCCTTTTGCGCAGCGGGCGTGTGGCAGCTGACCAGCAAAAACGATATTCGCCAATGGGTCGGTGCACCGCCTCAACTAACGGCACACGCCCAGGCCATTGCGCGCATTACCGGCTACCAACCGACCAGCCAGTTCTTTTTGGTGCGGGCCGACAATGAGCAGCAACTGCTTGAGCGCCAAACCGTGCTGCGCGAGAGGCTGGATCAACTGGTCAGCACCGGCCAGCTGCAAGGCTATTTGGCCCTGGGCCAATTGGTCAGCCTGCCGAGCGAGCAACAACACCTGCGCACGGCCTTGAAGCAACTGCCACAGCACTGGCAACCGCTGCTGGAACTGGGCGTGCCCGAGGCCGCGCTGCAACATGAACTCGCACAGTTAGAAGCGTTGCCCGAGCAAACTATCGACGCCGCGCTCACCGGGCCATTGGCCGAACCGTGGCGCGCGTTGTGGCTGGGCAAACAGGGCAACGGCGTGGCCGCCATGGTCAGCCTGCAAGGCTTGAACAACCCCGACCTGTTGCGCGAACAGGCCCAGGGCCTGCCCGGCGTGCAGTGGGTGGACCGCTTGGGCGACTTGAATGGCGTGTTCGCGGCCACCCAGATCAGCGCGGCAGAACTGAAGCTGTTGTCGTGCGTGCTGATCGTCTTGCTGTTGATCGCGCCCTTTGGCTTAAGCGGCGCGCTGCGCATTGTTGCACTGCCGCTGTTAGCCGCGTTGTGCAGCGTGGCCAGCCTCGGCTGGTTGGGGCAGCCACTGACCCTGTTCAGCCTGTTCGGGTTATTGCTGGTGACGGCGATCAGCGTCGACTACGCGATTTTGATGCGTGAACACATCGGCGGGGCTGCCGTCAGCCTGCTCGGCACCTTGCTCGCCGCGCTGACTACCTGGCTGTCGTTCGGTTTGCTGGCGGTGTCCAGCACGCCAGCGGTCAGCAACTTCGGGCTGTCGGTGAGCCTTGGCCTGGCCTTCAGCTTTATGCTCGCGCCGTGGGCCGGTCAGCAAACGCCGCACACCCCGCGTTATTCTTCATTGCCACGGAGGCCTCATGAAACCCCTTAGCGATACCTACGTAGAAGAAACCCGGTTCGGGTTTTGGTTTTTGCGCAGCCACACCTGGCAGCACCATGTACTGCGGGTGGCGATCAATGACTTGCGCGGCTTGTTCAGCGAGCCGCCGCCGTCTGCGCCGGTCATCCTGGATGCCGGTTGCGGGCAGGGCAAGTCGTTCCAGTACCTGCAGGCAACCTTCGCCCCCAAGCGTTTGATCGGGCTCGATGCCGATCCGCTGAGCCTTGAGCTGAGCCGCGAAGAGGCCCGCCGCCAAGGGTTCGACGTTGAGCTGATCGGCAGCGACTGCGCTGAACTGAACGTGCCCGATGCCAGCGTCGACCTGCTGTTCTGTCACCAGACCTTCCACCACCTGGTGCAACAAGACCGGGCGCTGGCCGAGTTCTATCGCGTGCTCAAGCCGGGCGGCTATTTGCTGTTCGCCGAGTCCACCGAAGCCTACATCGACACCTGGGTGATTCGCTGGCTGTTCCGCCACCCCATGCACGTGCAGAAAAGCGCGGCGCAATACCTGGAAATGATCCGCGACCAGGGCTTTGAATTTGACGCGCAGAACGT
Source organism: Pseudomonas helleri (assembly GCF_045830615.1). Classification (NCBI taxonomy): domain Bacteria; kingdom Pseudomonadati; phylum Pseudomonadota; class Gammaproteobacteria; order Pseudomonadales; family Pseudomonadaceae; genus Pseudomonas; species Pseudomonas helleri. The sequence continues at coordinate 5,138,654 of NZ_CP174501.1, forward strand.
CTCTTACCCCTACCTGTGGTGGAGTCGTGCGACCGATTTCGGGCTGTTGGAACGCTTTGGCCTGCGTTCTGCCAAGCCGGTGGGCCAGCGGGAAGAAACCCTGGTCAACGTGGTGGCCCGCAAACCGTTGCAAGGCAAAGCTCAATGACACGCCGTTATAGCCTGTTCGCAGCCCTTGGCATCTTCATGCTCCTGCTGTTAAGTGGCTGCACCAGCCTGCCCTTGCCCAAACACACACCCAGCCTGGCGCTGCCGATGCAGTTGCATGTCCAGCGTCAGCAGGCCGAACAGCGCCAGGACTGGCTGCTGGTGATTCAGCAAGAGGACGCCGGGCTACGCTGGTCATTGATGGACCCGCTGGGGATCCCGCTGGCACGGCAATTACTGCACAACCAGCACTGGCAAGCAGACGGTTTGCTGCCGCCCAACCCCGAGGCCCGGGAGCTGTTCGCCGCGCTGCTGTTTGCACTCACGCCTGCCGACCAATTGGCCGACACTTACCCGCAGGCAACCTCCAGCGCTGATCGCCGTACGCTCGACCGCCGCTGGCAGGTGCACTATGTACAACCGCAGGTGTTTAGCATCGATCTGGACAATGGCGTGCACTACACCCTCAGCCCACTCAACACCGAGACGGCCCCATGACTGCGTACCTGAATGCACTGGGCATCGTTTGTTCACTGGGCCGCGGGCCCAAGGACGTCGCGCAGCACCTGTTTGCCGGTGACTGCTCGGGCATGCAGCAAACAGCCGGCTGGATCCCTGAGCGCCCGGTCACGGTGGCGCAGGTGCAAGGCGAGTTACCAGCGATCCCGGCACACCTTGCCCGCCACAACAGCCGCAATAATCAGCTATTGCTTGAGGCGGCATTGCAGATTGGCGATGACATCGAGCAGGCGATCCAGACCTATGGCCGTGACCGCATCGCTGTCGTGCTGGGCACCAGCACCTCGGGCATCGACGAAGCCTGCCATGGCATTGCCCACTACGCGCAGCACCAGCATTTCCCCAGCGTTTACGACTACCGCCAGCAAGAGCTAAGCGCACCGGCTGAGTTTCTGGCCGCGTGGCTGAACATCAGCGGGCCGACCTACGTCATTTCGACGGCTTGCACCTCCAGCGCCCGCGCCCTGATGAGCGCCCAGCGCCTGCTGCGCATGAACCTGTGCGACGTGGTGCTGTGCGGCGGCGTCGACAGTTTATGCACGCTGACCCTCAATGGCTTTGCAGCCCTTGAAGCCGTGGCCGATGAGCGTTGCAACCCGTTTTCGGTCAACCGTCGCGGCATCAATATTGGCGAAGGCGCGGCCCTGTTTTTAATGAGCAAACAGGCCAGCGGCGTGCAACCGATCGCCTTGCTGGGCGCAGGCGCCAGCTCGGATGCGCACCATATTTCTGCCCCAGAGCCCAGCGGCCGGGGCGCGGTCAACGCCATGCGCCAGGCCTTGCAGCGTGCAGGGTTGCAGGCCATCCAGATCGGCTACTTGAACCTGCATGGCACGGCAACCCAGCACAACGACGCCATGGAAAGCCAGGCCGTGGCCCAGGTGTTCCCACACGGTGTACCGTGCTCGTCAACCAAACCTATGACCGGCCACACACTGGGTGCAGCCGGGGCGCTGGAGGCCGCGTTTTGCTGGTTGAGCCTGAGCCACGGTAACGCCTTGCCCCCGCACCTCTGGGATGGCCAGCCCGACCCGCAGTTGCCCGCGCTGAACTGGGTCACCCCAGGCCTTACCCTGGCCCCCGAACACCCACGCTGCCTGATGAGCAACTCGTTTGCCTTCGGCGGTAATAACGTCAGCCTGATTATCGGAGACGCTCCATGATTGATTGGCCGCTCGCCGAATTGCTGCCCCACGCTGGCGACATGATCTTGATCGATCACGTGCTGGCATTTGATGAAGAAACCATCCACACCCGGGTAACTGTCCGCTCTGGCGGCCTGTTTAACCGCGCAGACGGCAGCCTGCCGGCCTGGGTCGGCGTCGAGTTGATGGCGCAAAGCGTGGCCGCCTATGCCGGTTGCCGCGCGCGTCAGGCAGGCAACCCCGTGGCGCTGGGCTTTTTGCTCGGCACCCGCAAGTTTGAATGCAACGTGGAGCACTTCCCGCTCGGCGCCGAGTTACAGATCCACGCCGTGCGCTCGCTCGAAGACGACAACGGCATGGGCGTGTTTGAGTGCCACCTGACCGGCCCACAGATCCACGCCACCGCCCGCCTGAACGTGTTCCGTCCGCCTCAGGCTGAAAACTACCTTGCTCAAGCATCTCAGGAGGCTCGCCATGACTGAGTCCATTTTGGTCACTGGCTCTAGCCGTGGCATTGGCCGTGCCATCGCGTTGCGTCTGGCTCAGGCCGGTTTCGATCTGGTGCTGCATTGTCGCAGTGGGCGCAGCGAAGCCGACAGCGTCATGGCACACGTGCAAGCGCTGGGCCGCAACGCCCGCGTGTTGCAGTTCGACGTGTCGGACCGCGCCCAGTGCCGGGCAATACTGGAAGCCGATGTCGACGCCCACGGTGCTTATTACGGCGTGGTGCTCAATGCCGGGCTGACCCGTGACGGCGCGTTTCCGGCCCTCAGCGAAGACGATTGGGACGTGGTGATGCGCACCAACCTCGACGGCTTTTACAACGTCCTGCACCCGGTCATGATGCCCATGATCCGCCGTCGTCAGGCCGGGCGCATTGTGTGCATCACCTCGGTGTCGGGCCTGATCGGCAATCGCGGCCAGGTCAATTACAGCGCCTCCAAAGCCGGGCTGATCGGCGCCGCCAAAGCCCTTGCCATTGAACTGGGCAAGCGCAAAATCACGGTTAACTGTGTGGCGCCGGGCCTGATCGACACCGCCATGCTGGACGAGAATGTACCCGTTGAAGAACTGATGAAAATGATCCCTGCCCAACGCATGGGCACTCCGGAAGAAGTCGCCGGGGCGGTCAACTTTTTGATGTCGGCCGAAGCGGGCTATATCACCCGCCAGGTGCTGGCCGTCAACGGAGGCTTGTGCTGATGAAGCGCGTCGTCGTTACCGGCATGGCCGGCATTACCTCGTTGGGCAGTGACTGGGCCAGCATCGCAGCCCATTTTGAGGCGGGGCGCAGCGGCATTCGGCGCATGGACGAATGGGACCGCTTTACCGAACTCAACACCCGTTTGGCCGGGCCCATTGATGACTTTTCCGTGCCCCCACACTGGACCCGCAAACAACTGCGCAGCATGGGCCGCGTCTCGCGCCTGGCGGTGGGGGCAGCGGAGCAGGCCTTGCAAGACGCGGGCTTGCTGGGCAACCCGATCATTCAGGACGGGCGCATGGGCGTGGCGTGTGGTTCGTCCACCGGCAGCACGGACGAAATCAAAGCCTTCGGCAACATGTTGCTCAACTCAGTGGCCGAAGGTCTTAACGCCAACAGCTACGTGCGCATGATGCCGCACACCACGGCAGCGAATATCAGCATTTTCTTTGGCCTTACCGGGCGGTTAATCCCGACCTCCAGCGCCTGCACCAGCGGCAGCCAGGGCATTGGTTATGCCTACGAAGCCATCAAGTTCGGCCGCCTGCCGTTGATGCTCGCAGGCGGCGCAGAAGAGTTGTGCCCCACCGAAGCCATGGTGTTTGACGCGCTGTACGCCACCAGCCTTAAAAACGACGCCCCGCACACCAGCCCAAGCCCCTATGACAGTGGCCGCGATGGTCTGGTGATCGGCGAAGGGGGCGGCATGCTGGTGCTCGAAGAGCTGGAACATGCGCTGGCCCGCGGTGCGCACATCCATGCTGAAATCGTCGGTTTTGGCAGCAACGCAGACGGCCAGCACACCACCCGCCCCGAGGTCAGCACCATGCGCCGGGCCATGGAACTGGCGCTGGAAGACGCGGGACTTGCCGCTCAGGCCATCGGCTATGTGAACGGTCACGGCACCGCCACCGATCAAGGCGACATCGCCGAAACCCAGGCCACCCATGACGTGTTTGGCAAACACATGCCCATCAGCTCGCAAAAGAGTTTTTTGGGCCACACTTTGGGGGCCTGTGGCGCGCTGGAGTCGTGGTTCAGCATCGAGATGATGAACCGCGACCGCTACGTGCCCACGCTGAACCTGCACAACGTAGACCCACGCTGCGCTGAACTGGACTACCTGCGCGGCGAAAGTCGCGTGATGCACAACGACTATGTGATGAACAACAATTTTGCCTTCGGCGGCGTCAACACCTCATTGATTTTTCGCCGCTGGTCATGAGGTCAAGGAGACCCCCTATGCACATCAAAACGTTGGCAGCTGCCACCCTTCTGCTGTCCGCCCTGCCTGCCGTGAGCCAGGCCCGCGACACCACCTTGTACTTGCCGTTTGATCAGGTGGTCACCGAAGCCATCAGCACCGGCAAAATCGACGGCAGCGTCAAGTTTTACCTCGCGGGCAACACGCCGAGCGGCAAAGTCAGCGTACTCAGCCCCGGCGCTGTGACCAACAAAAAGACCAACGCCTTCAACAAAACTGACTACCAGGCGTGTTCCTGGGCGCTGCAATCGGCGTTGATCACCCTGCATGACGCGGCCAAAAAAGCCGGTGCCAACGCCGTGACCGACATCACCAGCTACTACAAACGCAACGAACGCAAAGACCCGAAAACCTACGAATGCCACGCAGGCGCGATCATTGCGGGCGTGGCGCTGAAAGGCGATTTGTCGAAGGTGAATTGAGCGTCTGGGGGCTGGCCCCAGAAACGACAAAGGCGCCTCGCGGCGCCTTATTCACAAACAGACTGGCTTGTCATCGCGCTGTGTCTGTCCGGCTCGGTGATGGCTGGTTGCCCAGGATCCTCCGAGTCTCACAAGCCCCTTTCGGGAACGTGGCGAGTATTGCGCTGAAGGAGGCTAAAGGCAACCTTGAGTACGTTCCGTCGGTCGAATCAAACGCGCGTCACAAGCCGAGAGCGCAGCGGACTGCGGCTTTGATTGCAATAAACTCATCTGTTTCAAGTTGTGAAACCACATAACAACGACGGCCCTGACGGTCTCGCGTTTTTATTCGATCCAGTCGAGCGAGGCTAACGGTCGACAGCATGTCGCATTTTGCCCAGCACATAGGGTTCGCTCCCTGCAAATGACTCTGCAACTCAAGGTGATGCCCCAGCATGGATTGGGGCTCAGTTGTGCTAAGAGGAATAACCGTCACCAACTGTTTATTGGTGCGGTGTTTACGAATAACCACAACAGGCCTGATTTTGACCATTTCAGGTACTTCATGGCCCCTGAAGTCACAAATAAGTACGCTGCCTTCTTTTGGCTGATAAAGGAGGGGCATTGGTTGAACCCGAAGTAAAAGAAACGATTCTGAGCAACTTTGCCTTTAAGGGACCAGGCGAGTTTTATGACCGCGCATGTCTCAATCTCCAGCCTCACCCAGTCACTCGCAGGTCTCGTCTCTTTCCTTTACAGGACTATTCCTAGAGAATCCCTTGGCCTTGCGCCTGCCTGTTTCGATCGCTAGCCTGCGGTTCGTCATCCCTCATGGATGGCCGGACGTGCAAGTTCGAATCGAAGTTAGAGCCAGACAATGACTGCCAGAAAAATCAGTTTCATGGTGGCTGTACGTGGGAGGTCTTCGGGCCTGCCGGAACTCCGCTCTATATCGACCGGTCTTGCACACCCGCGTACAGCTGCCACCCTCTTTGTGTGCAAGCAAATGGTGAAAGCTCCCAAACTTTTTAGCGGAGTAAAACCATGACTCACACCCCCGAATACGAACAAAACCTCGAACACACTGACGAACTGTTGCGGTGCGCGCTTGCGACGGCGTATGCGTCGGCCGATAACCTGCAAGGCCTGAACCGCGACGTGGCGTTGGCGGTGGTGCACTTGATCCATCAGGTCAAAGCGTCTGTGGATAAGTTATTGGCCGGGTAAAAAACGTTCACAGGCTGCGGTCTTTTGATCGTGGCCGTTGTGAATGGCTTTACGGCCGCTGCGCAGCCGATCGCAGCCTTCGTACCTCGTCAGCTCCTACAAGATTTGTGTGCGCCACACCACCCTGTAGGAGCGAGCTTGCTCGCGATCTTTTGATCTTGGCCGCTGCGCTGCCGATCGCAGACGTCGGCATGAACCGTGATATGGCGCTAACCGAATCAGGAAGGCCCCATCCGTTCACTTGGAGATGTGTAGTTTTAGCCCCAGCGCCTTGGCTACTTTGAGAATGGTTCCAAATTCCGGGTTGCCCTCCCCGGACAGCGCTCGGTACAAGCTTTCTCTTGAAAGACCTGCATCACGCGCTACTTGGCTCATGCCACGCGCTCTCGCAATGGTGCCAAGGGCTTTGGCAATAAAAGCAGGGTCATCGCCAGCCTCCTCCATGCAAGCTTCAAGGTAATAACCTATATCCTCTTCAGTTTTGAGGAATTCGGCGCTGTCCCAGCGGGTGAATTTTTCGGTCAAAGGGTGTACTCCTTCCAGTCTTTGGCTATCAGTCGCGCTTGTTTGTTTAACCCAAAAAACCCACCCAAAGAATCAGCCCCTAACACTCCCTCTCGTCAGGAAGGCCTTTTTGTTATGTCAGCGATATCCGTTCATTCTTAGGGCTTCACCATCTTGCGTGTCACTAGTTCAGCAAACGCTTTGGCCATTGGCGAGGGGTTGCCTTTGCGTTGCACCAGCCACACGGCGGTGCTGGAGTCGGCGTCGAGCAGAGGACGGTAGACCACGCCTTTGATGCGCATGTGCTGGAACGATGCGGGCAGTACGGACACGCCCAACCCCGCAGAGACCAAGCCAATGATGGTCATGGCTTCGCCCGCTTCTTGGGCGATGTGCGGGCTGAATCCGGCCTGGCGCGCCAGGCTCAGCAGTTGTGCATATAGCCCGCTGCCATAACTGCGCGGGAAGAAGACGAACGGTTCGTCAGCCAATGCCCCGATGTAGAGGCCGCTTTCGCTGCCTTCGGCCAGCGGGTGTTCGGCCTGGATGACCGCCACCAATGGCTCGCGGAACAGTTCCACGGCCACCAGCGAGTCCGCCAGGGGAAACGGGCGCATGACGCCGATTTCTATCGACTCTTCTACCAATGCCTCAGCCACGTCGCGGCTGCTCATTTCCAGGAGGTTTAAGTGCACCGCCGGGAAGGCCTGACGAAAGGCAAAAATGGCCTGCGGGATACTTGAATTAAACGGCGCTGAAGAGGTGAAGCCAATTTTCATTTCCCCCAGTTCGCCCAGTTGCGCACGGCGAGCGACGTCGGCGGCTTTATCCACCTGCGCCAGCACTTGGCGCGCTTCGTCGAGAAACAATCGCCCGGCTTCGCTGAGGGCAACCCGACGGTTGGTACGTTCAAACAGCCGCGCCCCCAGTTCTTCTTCCAGCGCCTGTATTTGCTGGCTCAGCGGCGGTTGAGAGATGCCCAGCACCTGGGCGGCCCGGCCAAAGTGCAGTTCTTCGGCGACGGCGATGAAATAGCGTAAATGGCGCAGTTCCATGCAAGCTCCATTGAGTCGTTAAACCTATCAAACAGGTCGAATAATATATTGGAAAGAATCGTTAGCTGGCTATATTCTTTTGCCATTGCCGTTTGGCTATACGCGTTATGAGGTCCCCGTGAAAACTGCTGTCGCCCCGCTCGCTCATGAAATCCCGCCCACGGCGCTGGATGATGTTGTCGCTCAACTCAATGACGTTTTTATCGAGAAAGGCACGCCGATGTTTATGCGCACGGTGCTGGCGCTGTTCTCGGGGGGCTTTGCGACGTTTGCTTTGCTGTATTGCGTGCAGCCGATGATGCCGATGCTGTCCCATGAATACGGGATCAACGCCGCGCAAAGCAGTCTGATTTTGTCGGTGGCCACCGGGATGCTGGCTATCGGCCTGTTGGTGACGGGGCCTATTTCTGATGCCATCGGGCGTAAGCCGGTGATGGTCTCGGCACTGTTCAGCGCGGCGGTGTTCACTGTGCTCAGTGCGTGGATGCCGAGCTGGGAAGGCGTACTGATTACCCGCGCACTGGTGGGCTTGTCGCTGAGCGGGCTGGCCGCCGTTGCTATGACCTACTTGAGCGAGGAAATCCACCCGCAGCACATTGGCCTGGCGATGGGGTTGTACATCGGCGGCAATGCGATTGGCGGGATGAGCGGGCGTTTGATCACCGGCGTGTTGATCGACTTTGTCAGCTGGCACACGGCGATGCTGGTGATTGGCGGCCTGGCGTTGGTGCTGGCCATGGTGTTTGTGAAGATCTTGCCGGAATCGCGTAACTTCCGCCCGCAAACCATGAACCCGCGCAGCCTGTTGAACGGCTTCACCATGCACTTTCGTGACGCCGGTTTGCCGTGGCTGTTTCTCGAAGCATTTTTGCTGATGGGCAGCTTTGTGACGCTGTTCAACTACATCGGTTATCGCTTGCTGGCTGACCCGTACAACATGAACCAGGCCGTGGTGGGCTTGCTCTCGGTGGTGTACTTGTCGGGCATTTACAGTTCGGCGCAGATTGGCGCGCTGGCGGACAAGCTGGGCCGTCGCAAGGTGCTGTGGGCGGTGATTGTGCTGATGCTGGCGGGCATCGCGCTGACGCTGTTCGAACCCATCGCGCTGGTGATTATCGGCATGCTGCTGTTCACCTTCGGCTTCTTTGGCGCGCACTCGGTGGCCAGCAGCTGGATCGGCCGCCGTGCAACCAAAGCCAAAGGCCAGGCCTCGTCGTTGTACCTGTTTTGCTACTACGCCGGGTCGAGTGTGGCCGGGACCGCCGGGGGCTTTTTCTGGCACTACGCGGGCTGGAACGGCATCGGTGCGTTTATCGGCGCTTTGCTGGTGATTGCCCTGCTGGTGGCGTTGCGTCTGGCCAAGCTGCCCGCGTTGCCGGGTAATACCCACAACGCGTGAATGCGCAGGCTGTCATTGTGAGAGTGGTTTATGGGTTGCTGATCTGTAGCTGCACCTGCAGCACCTGAGCGCTTTTTTCCAGGCTCAGGCTCTCGAACTCGGCGCCTTCTTGTTCGATACGGTTAAGCCACGCCAGCACCGCCATGGCATTGCCGCTCAGGCTGATGCGTAACCGTTGGGTGTCCACATCAAACTGCTGCACCTGAAGCCCCGCACTCGCGGCGCTTTCGCTGAGGCGGCTGCTCAACGGTTGCGTGTATACCCGGATCGCGCGCGTGGGCTGCGCTCGCTGCACCTCCCCCGCCTGAGCAACGCGCTGGACATACAGCGTTTGCGCCGCCGCCAGCCGTTGTTGCGCGGGCTGCCAAAGCCCATAAAAACCAAACACCATCGACAAGAACACCGCGAGTACACCGCACAATTGGCGGTCACGGCGTGGCAGTTGCCGCCAGCGCTCACGCACACGGGCCTTCATAAAACGTCCTCCAGGGTGAGTAAAGCTTGCACCCGGTTACCCTGTTGGCTGGCGTTGCCCAAGGTGATCGGCAGTGCACTTTGCAGGCCGCGCTCGCGCAGGTGTTCAAGCTCGGCAAAGCTGTTGGCGGTGATGGTTAAGGTCCAGCCGACCGTGGCGCGCCATTCCATGCGTTGCACGTCCACGCTGCTGGCACCGATCACGTGCTGGGTTAGCTGAAGCAAGCGCGCCATATGCCCGTTTTGCCGGGCCGCGCCTTGTTGTTGCAGGGCGTTGAGTTGCGCAGACAAATCGACGATACGGGTGTGCTCCGGGTACAGCGCTTTAAAGCGCTGTTCACTCTGGGCGTAGAGGCTCGCCGCTTCACTCTCAAGGAAGCTGCTGCGCAGGTGGCTCGCCCCCACAGCCATGGCAACAATCAGCAAGGCGGCCACACTGACACCCCGCCACGGCAGCCGCTGCGACGTGCGCCGGTATTCGCCTTGCAGCAGGTTGATGGCGCCAGGCGGTGCGCTAGCAGGATCAAACGTGTGTTCAACCGCCGTATCGAGGGGCCCGTCTTTCAGGGCCTCCAGCGCCTGAGGGGTTAACGCAAGGCGCAAGTCCAGCGCGCCGCCCGCCAGCCAGCGCCCGTCCCACCACGCGATGCCCGGTTGCTCGCGAGGCAAGAGGTCGGCATCCACGTACACGCTGACGATGTTCAACCCGCGCGCCTGAAACTGCGCCAAGAGGTGTTTGAAGCGCTGACGCTCAATCACCAGCAACGGATAACGCCGCTGCGCATCCAGGGGGCCGACGGCAATGTGCAGTTCATCAAGGTCATCCGCCAGTTGGTCTTCCACCGCAAAGGCCAAGGCCTGAACGCTGGGGCGGCGCCTGCCCGGCCAGGGCTCGGTCAGCAGCCAACTGCACATTTCCATCGGCAGAATCAGCTGCACATCGTGCCCGCCCAGTCGCTCGGCGGCCTCGTTCAGTGAGGTTTCGTGGGCGATTATTTCGCCGTGCCACAGGTAGACCCGCGTATCGCTGTGCGCGGAGAGATAAAGCCGGCTGTTCATCAAGAAGGTTCGCTGTGTTCAGGGGCTAAAAAGCGCCGCTGGAGAAGGTGCCAGCGGCCGGTTTTGGGGTCGCGGGCCATATCGCTTTCAAGGCGCAAACGGCTTTGCCCCACGCGCACGTGGGTGGTGATGCGAAACCAGCGGCTGGCGGTGCCCAGCCCTGCTGCCTGAACCCCCAGGCCGATCAGCGCCGGGGTGAAGGTGAAGTCCTCAACACTGGCATACCCCTGCAACGGGCGCTCGCTCACCAAGCGGCGGGCCATGTCCGGTGTCACGCCTTCGAGGGTAGCGAGCAACGTGACGGAGGCGGTGTTGATGTTGAGTGTCGCGTCTTTGCCCAGCAGGGCGATCCAGGGCTGCATGCGCGTGTACCAGCGGGCATCGACACCCGGCACGCTGCGCAATTGGCTGATGTCGCTCAGGTTCAGGCCGTGCAGTGCGCTGGCGTCGACGGGCGGCAAGCCAAGCTCAGTTTGCAGGCGCAACCAACGCTGTTTCAGCACCTCGTCGACAGCACCTTGAGTGAGCAAGGCACTGACGTTGAAACGGGCGGCCAGGTCTTCGATGTCGACCTCAATGTGGCCGTTGTCGATCAGCCATTCGGGCCGACTTTTGGCCCAGGTTTGGCCTGCTGCAACGGGCAACTTGGGGTCTGCCAGCAGCGTGTACAAACGCTCTCGCCCCCAGGCCTCCCCAGCAAACGCCGACTGGCGCAATTGCAGTTGATGGAGTTGCTGGGCGCTGCTGTGCAGGGCCAGGCGGTGGCTGCGCAACATGCCGGCAGTCACCAGCAGCGCAAGGCTCATCACCAGCAGCACGGTGAGCAGTGCAATGCCTTGCTGACCCTTGCGCATCATTGGCCCTCCGGCAGTAGCATCACGCGACGAAGCTGTTCAAATCGCCCGGCTGAGAACTGCAATTCAAGGGCTCGCGGTGTTCCCTTGGGGGCCGCTTTGGCGGTGGGCCAATCGGTGCGCCAACCCAGCGCGGGGTCGTACAGCCGCCAACGCAGATCGCGCACGTCGGTGAGCAGTTTTTGCTTTTGCAGTTCGCCGCCTTCCAGCCCCTGGCTGTAGCGCCAAAGCTCGCCGTTTTCCAATGTGTAGCTGACGTCTTGCAGTTCGCTGCGCGGCTGGCCCAGCGGATTGCGCCAGTTGGCGCGGCGCAGGTTGAGCTGGCTGGGATACAGCGCCAGCCCCGGCGACGTGGCCGAGGTGTGCAGGTGCAACACATCGCGCTCGATCAGCGCCACCGCGCGCTGCAAGCCACGCAGGGTTTGCTCGTGGGCGCTGCTGCTGCGTTCGGCGCGCAGCACGCCGTCAAACAGACGCCAGCAGGCCACGCCCAGCAAGGCAAAAATGGCGATGGCGATCACCAGTTCGAGCAAGGTGAAGCCCGCTTGCGGTTTAGTCATGGTTGCGCGCCAGCCAGTGCGTCACGCTGAGCAATGCCTGATCACTGCCCTCCGGGCTGACGCTCAGTTCCACCCGTAACAGACCCGTATCGGGTTCGCTGGCGATGTGTTGAAACAGGCGCCACTCGCGTTGGGCAAAACGCTGGTTGAGGGTTTTTGAACCCATGGCCAGGGTCGCGCTTTGCAGGTGCAGCTCGCTCAGATGATTGTCGGCCAACCAGCCCGCCAACAGCCGGGTTTGGACCCGGGCGCTTTGCCCCAAGACGTATTGGCTGGCCGACATGACCGCCGCCGCCAGGGTCGCGAAAATGGCCAGGGCGATCATCACTTCCAGCAAGGTAAAGCCTTTCTCAGTGCGCATCCGTGACCTCGGACGCTTCGAGCAACGGGTTGCCAAGGCCATCGCTGTAGAGGCTCTGCCAGCGCAGCGGCGGGCTCTCAAAGTGCAGGATAAAGGGGGTGTTTTCATCACTGCTGAGCCACAGCAGTTGCGGGGTGTGTTCACCGGCGCCAAGGCGGTGTACACGCCCCTCCAGCACCAGGGTCAATTGCACACCGGCGGGCAATTTCACCGGTGCTTCGACGGCCTGCCAGATCGCACCTTGCAAGCGCATCTGTTGGTAGGCTTCGGGCTCCAGTCGCAGGCCGTATTCCTGCCCTTCCAGCACGGCCTTTTCGCGCAGGCCCTGCATCAGGGCGAGCATGACCTGCGCTTCTTGCCGCGCGTCGCGGGCGCGTTTGTCGCCCTGGCTGATGTGCACCATTGAGACCAGCACGCCAATCATCACGATCACCACCATCAGTTCGATCAGGGTGAAGCCCAGCGATGAATCGCGCATGCCTCAGTTGCTCCAGTTGCCAATGTCCGTGGCAAAGCCTTCGCCGCCCTGCACACCGTCTGCGCCAAAGGAAAACAGGTCATACCCGGCCGAATGGGTGCCGGGGTTGAGGTATTGGTACGGCGTGCCCCAAGGGTCGACCGGCAGGCTTTTGAGGTAACCCTGGGGGTTCCAGTTTTTCGCCAGCGGCGTGCCCGTCGGGCGTGTCACCAAGGCCTCAAGGCCTTGCTGGGTCGAGGGGTAGTTGAAGGTGTCGAGGCGGTACATTTCCAGGGCGGTGCTGATGGCCTGGATGTCGGTGTGCGCCGCGGTGACTTTGGCCTGGTCAGGGCGGCTCATGAACTGCGGCACGACAATGGCGCCGAGCACGCCGATGATGACCACCACCACCATGATTTCAATCAGGGTAAAGCCACGTTGAGTTGATGCACGAAGGGTTTTCATCGGTCAATTCACCAGTTGATTGAGGCTAAGGATCGGCAACAAGATGGCCATGACGATCAGCAAAACCACGCCGCCCATCAGCACCAACATGATCGGTTCAAACAAACTCACCACCAGCGCGATGCGCGCCGCGAGGGTTTTTTCCTGCTGTTCGGCGGCCCGCGCCAGCATGCTGTCCAGCTCGCCGGCACGTTCGCCGCTGGCAATCAGGTGCAGCATCATCGGAGGGATGTCGCCGCTGCGTTCCAGACCGCTGGCCAGCGTTGCGCCTTCGCGTACGGTGCGGGCGACATCGAGCATGCGGTGGCGAATGGCGAGGTTGGCGATTACCGTGGCCGAGATTTCCAGGGCATCCACCAACGGCACAGCGCTTTTGCCCAGAATCGACAAGGTGCTGGCAAAACGCGCCGCCTCCATGGCGCGCAGCACCCCGCCGACCATGGGCACATTGAGCAGCAGCGCATGCCAGCGCAGCTTCAAGGCTGGTTGCAGCAACGCCCAACGCGCCGCACCAAAGGCGGCGAGCACCAGCAGCAACAACAGCCAGCCGTAGTCACGCAACCCTGTACTCAGGGCGATCATCGCCCGGGTCAGCACAGGCAGCGGCTGGCCACTGTTGACGAAAATCTTGACCACATCCGGCACTACATAGCCCAGCAGAAAACCGACGATGGCGAATGAGGCAATCAACAAAATCAGCGGGTACACCAGCGCCAGCTGGATCTTCTGACGCGAGGCATGACGGGCTTCGGTGTAGTCGGCGAGCTGTTCGAGCACATGGCCCAAATGGCCGCTGCGCTCGCCCGCCGCCACGGTGGCGCGAAATAATTCCGGGAAGGCCCGAGGGAACGCTGACAGCGCCGTCGCCAAGGCATGGCCTTCGGTGACGCGGTTACGCACAGCGAGTAATACGCTGCTGACATGGCGCTTGGCACTCTGCGCCGCCACCGCGCCCAGGGCTTCTTCGAGGGGTAAACCGGCATGGATCAAGGTCGACAGTTGCCGCGTGACAAGGGCCAGATCAGTAACGCCCAGCCGCCACCGCGAATGCGTCGCACGGTGTGTTCGGACTTCGCTCAACTGGCTCGGGCGCAAACCGCGCTCGCGCAATAACTGCCGCGCATGCCGGGCATTGTCGGCCTCTTGCTGGCCTCGGCAGTTGCGCCCGTTGGCGTCCTGCGCCCGGTAGTCAAAGGTCGGCATGCTCAGTCCTCCAGGGTCACGCGCAGCAGTTCGTCAAAGCTGGTCAGGCCCTGGATCACCAAACGCTGGCCGTCCTGAAACAAACTGGGGGCGTGCTCGCGCGCCACGCGTATGAGGTCCGGCTCGCTGGCCCCCTGATGAATCAGCTCGGCCAGTGCCGGGGTGATGCCGACCAGTTCGTAAATCCCGGTGCGCCCGCGATAACCCTGCTGGCACTGGCGGCAACCCTGCGGCTGGTACAAGGTGATGCCAGCCTGTGGATCGAGCCCCAGGCGCTGGCATTGCTGCGGGTCGGCGCGATACGGGGTTTTGCAATCGGCACACAGAGTGCGCAACAAGCGCTGGGCCAACACGCCAACCAGCGAAGACGCCAGCAAGTAGGCATCGACGCCCATGTCGACCAGGCGGGTGACCGCGCCCACTGCGCTGTTGGTGTGCAGGGTCGACAGCACCAGGTGCCCGGTGAGCGAGGCTTGTACGGCGATGTCTGCGGTTTCGTGGTCACGGATTTCACCGACCATGACCACGTCCGGGTCCTGGCGCAAAATCGCCCGCAACCCACGGGCGAAAGTCATGTTGGCCTTGCTGTTGACCGGCGTCTGACCGATGCCCGGCAGGTGGTATTCCACCGGGTCTTCGACGGTCAGGATGTTGCGGGTCGGCGCATTGAGGTGGCTGAGCGCGGCATACAGGCTGGTGGTTTTGCCCGAGCCGGTGGGCCCGGTGACCAGAAAAATCCCGTGGGGCCGGGCCAGGATGTGTTCAAAGCGGCTCAGGGTGGCTGCGGGCATGCCCAGGCATTGCAGGTCGAGGCGCCCGGCCTGTTTGTCGAGCAGGCGCATCACCACGCGCTCGCCATGGGCCGAAGGCAGGGTCGAGACGCGTACATCGACTTCATGCCCGGCCAATCGCAGGCTGATGCGGCCGTCTTGCGGCACGCGTTTTTCAGCGATGTCGAGGCGCGCCATGACTTTGATCCGCGACACCAGCAAGTTCGCCAGCTCACGTTTGGGCCGCAACACTTCGCGCAGTTGGCCATCGATGCGCATGCGCACCGACAGGTAATGCTCGAAGGTTTCCAGGTGCACATCCGAGGCTTTTTCGCGCATGGCTTCACGCAGCAGCGCGTTGATCAAGCGAATGATCGGTGCATCGCCCTCCTGCTCCAGCAGGTCGGCGGTTTGCGGCACTTGCTCGGCCACGCTCATCAGATCGAGTTCGCTGTCGAGCCCTTGCGCCACTTGCTCGGCCGCGCTTTGCCCGGCGCTGTAGCTGTGGGTAAGACGCTCGTTGAAGTGTGCATCCGGTACCCGTTGCACGTGCACCTCTACGCCCGCCCGGCGCTGCACTTCGGCCAGCACGGTCAGCGGCGTGTCGCTGCGTATCAGCAGGCTTGCAGGCTGGGTCGAGGTGTCCAGCAGCACCCCGAAACGCCGGGCAAAGCTGTAAGGCAAGCGCACCGGCGGCTGGTTCATGGGCGGGCAGCCTTGGGACGGCGCAGGTCGACGGCGTCCGGGTCTTGCAGGTTGCCGTCAAACATCTGGTGCGGGTCGCTGGGCAGCAGCAACGAGTTAGTGTCTTTGGACGATGGCTGGCTGAGGTTTCGCAACGCGTTGTAGCGGTCTTCGCTAATCTCGCGAATATCATGTTTGCTGCGCACGATAGTCGGGCGCAAAAACACCATCAGGTTGGTTTTGGTGTGGGTGTCTTTGTTCCAGCGAAACAACGCCCCCAAATAAGGAATGTCGCGCAGCAACGGCACGCCGCTGACCTGGGTGCGCACGCTGTCTTTGATCAAGCCGCCGATGACGATGATTTCGCCATCTTCGGCGAGGATGGTGCTTTTGAGGGCGCGCTTGTTGGTGATCAGGTCGGATGAATCCACCCCTTGCAGTGAAGGGGCCAGTTCGGAGTTCTCTTGTGCAACCTCTAAGCGCAACGAGCTGCCGTCATTGATGTGCGGCTTGATTTTGAGGCTGATGCCGATGTCTTGGCGGGTCACCGTGGTGAACGGGTTTTGCGAGCCATCGCCCGTACCCGTGTAGGAACCTGTCTTGAAGGGCACGTTTTGCCCCACCAGAATCTCGGCTTCCTGATTGTCCAGCGTCAGCAAGCTGGGCGTGGACAGCACGTTGTTATTGGTGTCACTGGCCAGCGCCGAGATCAACGCATTGAAGCGGTCACCGCCCAATTGCAGCACGGCCCCTTCGGGCAGCGCAGGAGCGGGCCCCGAGAGCGCGCCGACCTGGATATTGGTGCCCGGAAAGGTGATGCCGCCCTGGGCGCTGCCACTGTTCACCCCCCATTGCACGCCCAGGGTGTTCACAATGTCGCCGGAGATTTCGACGATGGCGGCATGGATCAACACTTGCGAGCGCGGCTGATCGAGTTGGCGCACGATGCTTTCCAGGCTTCGCACTTTCGCCGGATCAGCCATGATCACCAACGCATTTTGGCTTTCATCGGCGGCCACCATGACCTCGCTGGCGGAGGTCTTTTGTGCAACGCCAGCCAGCGCGGTGTCTTGTTGCATGCCCTGGGCAACGGTATCGAGCACCTCGGCCAATTGCTTGGCATCACTGTGACGAAGACGAATGACCCGCGAGTTTTCGGACTGCCGGGTCGGCTGTGTGTCCAGCGAATGCGCCAGTTTGCTCAAGCGCTCACGCACCGCCTTGTTGCCCAGAATCACCAGCCGGTTGGCCGACGCATCGGCAATGACCTGGCTGCTCGGCCCTTCCGCTTTTTTACCCAGCGACTGCTGCATGACCTTGGCCACATCACTGGCCTGCGCATGGCGCAACTCGACCACCGAATAGTCATGGCGCGTGCCGCCATCCAGTTGGCGCACCAGCTCGGCAATACGCCGGGCATTGGAGGCCGTGTCGGTAATGATCAACGCATTGGCCGACGCCGAAGGCCCGACGTACCCGTTGGTCGATACCAAGGGCCGCAGCAGGCCCGCCACGTCAGCCGCGACGCTGGCATTAAGCTCGATGACCTGGGTGACAAAGGCCTGCTCGGAGCCATCCGGGTTGCCCGCGCGGGCTTTGGCCTCGGCAGCGGGAATGATCAATAAACGATCACCTTGGTCGACCACGGCAAAACCGTGGGCATCCAGTACCGCGTAAAACAGCTCGCGCACCCCGGCACGGTCCAGCGGCGCTTCAGACATGACGGTGATACGGCCCTGCACCCGAGGGTCGAGCACAATGGTGGCGCCCAGCACCGATGACATTTCCTGCACGATATCGCGCAGTTCGGCGTCTTTCATTGCCAACTGCCAATACGGCTCATCGGCCAGCACATCGCTTTGCACTAGCGCGGTGCTGAGCACAAGGCTACACAGTAAAAGACGGCCGATGCCGAACACGTTGGGCCTGGTCATGATGCTTCTCTAAGGTTGTTCGGCAAGGGGCCGCAAATAAAGGGAGGTGGCCTGGGCCGGTGTGGCGGGCGTTTGGCTGGCAGGTAACACATGACGACCGGGCGGCTTGAGCAGCAGGCGCTCTTCGCGGTTGTTGCGCCACAGCACCACGTGCGACACCTCAACCCGCCGCAACACGCTGCCCCCTGGTAGCCGTTCACCGACGCGGTAAAAGCGCGCTTGCTGGCTGCCCGCCAGCAACGCCTGCGACGCGCCATGGCTGGACACAAGACTGGCGCGCAGCTCCAGCGGCTCGGCGCTGTGTGCCAATGCGCCTTCAGGCGCAAGGCCCAGCACGCTGGCGATGGCCTCTGGCTGAAAAGGCTCAAGCGCAGGCGCGGGCGCCGGGCGAGCCGGGGCAATAACCGGCGCGGCCAGTGCCTGGCGGTATAACCTCTCTTGCCAGGCTAAGTGCCCGCCATATCCAAAACACGCCCCCCACAGCAGCACTTTCAAGATGAGCGGTAAGTGGCGAGTTATGGCACCCGAAAAATTATTCAAAACCTTTTCATCTGCAAGCCATTAATAAATAAAAAATCACTCACTGTTAAAACGAACCGTGTAGGAGCGAGCTTGCCTCGCGATCTTTTGATTGTTTTAAAAGATCGCGAGACAAGCTCGCTCCTACAGTTGTCGGTGGATAACGATTAAATTAAAAACGTTATCCAGACTTGATCACGTGGAGTTACTTCTCAGTCCACGCCATGTTCCAGCTCGCACCAACGCCCGGTTCAAAACCATTGGCATTTGGGTTGTATTGAATGCAGTAGCCCGAATTCGGGAACGGCTGGCACTCATAGACTTTGTCGTTTTTAGGTTGAAGCACCAACGTGCCCGCCTTGTAACCGGCAATGCCTTCAGGGAACACGAAGTCATATTCCTGAGCACCGCCTTCGCCGGTCAGGTTGATCGACTTGAGGTCCTGGAAGTTCTCACGACCATCCTGGCTGATCGCAATCAGTTTCAAGGAGTGCTCGCCCGGTGCGCTGGTCACCGCAATGCTGACCGGCGACGTGGTAGCGCTGACGGTTTGCTTGGTGTAGCCCACTTGTTTGTGGGTGGCGTTGAACACCGTGGCTTCCAGCGTGACATTTTTGTTGGTCATCACCGTGAAGCCAACAGTGCCCTTGCCTTTGACCAGCACGTACTCCGGCGCCACATCATGCAGGTGCAGGTAAGCACCCGGGTCTGGCACCATCACGGTCTGCATTTCGTAGCGGGTAACGCCGCTCTCGGCCTTCACGTACAGGGTGTTTGCGCCTTTGATCGGCTCAATGTCACCGTTTTCATTGCGTACGCCTGCACGTACCAAAGGCTTGTTCGCCGCGTTCACGGTTTCTGCCAATTTGTAGGACCAGTTGGCCGGCTGGCCTTCTTCTGGTTTTTCAATGGTGACGCCGAAGCTGTATTCAGCGCTTTCGGAGCTGCCGGTAAAGGCACGTGCCTTGACCGAATCGCCTGGCTGCAATGCCTGGGTTTGCGAGATCGAACCGACGTTTTTCCAGCCATCCGGGTCTGCGCTCTGCGCGGTGATGTTGACATCCACAACGTCATAGAACGAAGCGGCGGTGTCATCAACCGTCCAGACACCCAGAATAATGTGGTGACCGCTGCGGTCTGTCGGGATCGAGCAGCTGTGTTTCTCTTTGGCCGGGCCTGTACCGCCCGCAGCGCCGTCGATAGGCACGCCGCCGCCACCTTCAACCTGGCAGAACGGTGTCAGTTCAAAGCTGTCGCGGGAGATCGGCAGGTTGGGGTTCCAGCCACCTTTGGTGATGAAGTACTGCCAGCGTGTACTTTTATGGGCAGCGGTATAGAACCAGCTGAAGTCGATGGTGTGGTCCTTGATTTCAGTCAGGTGCCAGCGGTTGGCCGACTGGGCGTCCAATGCCGCGAAGCTGGCATGGCCACCGCTTGCGATCTTGCCGTCGGCCGGGCCGAACTCAGGGAAACCCTTAGGGGCTTCGCCAACGGTCTGCGGTTCATACTGAGCTGCACCGCAGTCAATGTTCAGCCCTTGCTGACATGCATAAGCCCGCGATGGCGGGGAGTTCATGTAACCGTGAGCAACTGCCTGTTGAGCCGTAAACAGGGTAGCCATCAGCGTTAAGGATGATGCGCACAGCATCAAATTGCGGGACTTTGACAGTGCAATAGCCATATAAGCCTCATTCTATTTTTTATATAAATGATAAAAATTGCGCTCTCTGTTAAACGCACAACGATATAAACAACGCGATATGACAGAGAGAGCCCTACCACGGGCAACTACAACAAACTAAGAAACTTCCTACGTGACAGCCTGAAAGTTTTAAATAATTCATGGCCGCCCGAAATCAGGGTGGGAAATTTTACTTATTCTGATATTTAAATATGTAGGACTCTTCCTAAATATATATAAGGGAAGTCTGAATTATTTTATTTGCACGCATAAAAAAACGCCCGGCATTAACCGGGCGTTTTAGCGAGGGTCACTTCCAACAACTGCACTTATTCGTGATATTGCCCCGAGAACTCATGCACAGCGCTGATAAACGCACCGGCGTGTTCAGGTTTAACTTCCGGGGTAATGCCGTGGCCCAGGTTAAACACATGGCCCGAACCTTTGCCGTAACTGGCGAGAATGCGTTTAACCTCGGTGCGAATGGCCTCGGGGTTCGCGTACAGCACGGTCGGGTCCATGTTGCCTTGCAGGGCCACTTTGTTGCCCACGCGGCGGCGGGCTTCGCCCAGATCGCAGGTCCAGTCCAGGCCCAACGCATCGGCGCCGGCATCAGCAATGCTTTCCAGCCACAGGCCGCCATTTTTGGTGAACAGGATCACCGGCACTTTGCGACCTTCGTGCTCGCGGATCAGGCCGCTGACGATTTTGCGCATGTAGGCCAGGGAGAACTCTTGATACGCCGCAGACGACAGGTTGCCGCCCCAGGTGTCGAAAATCTGCACCGCTTGCGCGCCCGCGAGAATTTGCCCGTTGAGGTACGAGGTGACCGACTGCGCCAACTTGTCGAGCAGCAAGTGCATGGCCTGCGGCGTGTCGTAGAGCATGGCTTTGGTTTTGCGGAAGTCTTTGGATGAACCGCCTTCGACCATGTAAGTGGCCAGCGTCCACGGGCTGCCCGAGAAACCGATCAACGGCACACGGCCGTTGAGTTCGCGGCGGATGGTGCTGACCGCGTTCATCACGTAGCCGAGGTCTTTTTGCGGATCCGGGATCGGCAAGGCTTCGATATCGGCCAGGGTGCTGACGACCTTTTTGAAGCGCGGACCTTCGCCGGTTTCAAAATACAGGCCTTGGCCCATGGCATCAGGAATGGTCAGGATGTCGGAAAACAGGATGGCCGCGTCCAGCTGAGGGAAGCGGTCCAGAGGCTGCAGCGTGACTTCACAGGCGAATTCAGCATTCTTGCACAGGCTCATGAAGTCACCGGCCTTGGCGCGGCTGGCACGGTATTCCGGCAAGTAGCGGCCGGCCTGACGCATCATCCAGACAGGCGTTACGTCTACGGGTTGCTTGAGCAAAGCGCGAAGGAAACGGTCATTCTTGAGATCAGTCATGTCTGCATCCGGAAAAAAAGTGGGGGCATTTTCTCAGAGACAGACGCAAAAGGCACGGCAAGAGCCGTGCCTTTTATCTATCGGGGCGATTTGACGCGGGGGTGACGCACTGTTTTCTGTAGGAGCGAGCTTGCCTCGCGATCTTTTTAAAGATCAAAAGATCGCGAGGCAAGCTCGCTCCTACAGGATTTTGGTTAGACGCCCAGGTAGTCCATGATCCCCTCTGCCGCGGTGCGGCCTTCGAAGATCGCGGTCACCACCAGGTCAGAGCCGCGCACCATGTCGCCACCGGCAAAGATCTTCGGGTGGCTGGTCTGGTGCTTGAACTGCGACTGCTCAGGCGCAATTACGCGGCCCTGGCTGTCGGTGGCGATGTCGAACTGCTCAAACCACGGCGCCGGGCTCGGGCGGAAGCCGAACGCGATGATCACGGCGTCTGCCGGGATGATCTCTTCGGAACCCGGAATCGGCTCAGGGCTGCGACGGCCACGGGCGTCCGGCTCGCCGAGACGGGTCTCGACCACTTTCACGCCTTCAACCTTGCCGTCACCGACAATCGCAATCGGTTGACGGTTGTAGAGGAATTTCACGCCTTCTTCTTTGGCGTTTTTAACCTCTTTGCGCGAACCGGGCATGTTGGCTTCGTCACGACGGTACGCACAGGTCACCGACTTGGCGCCCTGGCGGATCGAGGTCCGGTTGCAGTCCATGGCGGTGTCACCACCGCCCAGCACCACGACCTTTTTGCCTTTCATGTCGACGAAATCTTCCGGCGATTTTTCAAAGCCCAGGTTGCGATTGACGTTGGCAATCAAGAAATCCAGCGCGTCGTGCACGCCCGGCAAGTCTTCACCGGCAAAACCACCTTTCATGTAGGTGTAGGTGCCCATGCCCATGAAGACCGCGTCGTACTCGGCCAGCAGTTCTTCCATGCTGATGTCTTTACCGATTTCGGTATTGAGGCGGAACTCAATACCCATGCCGGTGAAGACTTCGCGGCGATTGCTCAGTACGGTTTTCTCCAGCTTGAACTCCGGGATGCCGAAGGTCAGCAGACCGCCGATTTCCGGGTTCTTGTCGAAGACCACCGGGGTCACTCCGCCACGCACCAGCACGTCAGCGCAGCCCAGACCCGCAGGCCCGGC
Organism: Pseudomonas helleri; assembly: GCF_045830615.1. Lineage (NCBI taxonomy): Bacteria > Pseudomonadati > Pseudomonadota > Gammaproteobacteria > Pseudomonadales > Pseudomonadaceae > Pseudomonas > Pseudomonas helleri. Next base: position 5,161,082 of record NZ_CP174501.1, read on the forward strand.
GCCGATGATTGCCACACGCTTGCCGGTCGGCACCACTTTGGACATGTCCGGGCGCCAGCCCATGGCGAAGGCGGTGTCGGTGATGTACTTCTCGACCGAACCGATGGTCACCGCGCCAAAACCGTCGTTGAGGGTGCAAGCACCCTCGCACAGACGATCTTGCGGGCACACCCGGCCGCACACTTCGGGCAGGGTGTTGGTTTGGTGCGACAGTTCAGCGGCGGCGAGGATGTTGCCCTCGGCCACCAGTTTGAGCCAGTTGGGAATGAAGTTATGCACAGGGCATTTCCATTCACAGTACGGGTTACCGCACCCCAGGCAGCGGTGGGCCTGGTCGGCCGACTGCTGGGGTTTGAAAGGTTCGTAGATTTCCACGAACTCTTTTTTGCGTTGACGTAACAGTTTCTTCTTCGGATCTTTGCGCCCGACATCGATGAACTGGAAGTCGTTACTCAGACGTTCAGCCATTGTTAAAACCTCATCAAACTCTTCAGGCGCATATCACTGCGGGTTGGCACGGATGCTGGAAAGCAACGTTTTCAAGCTGGCAGCCTTAGGCTTGACCATCCAGAAACGACGCAGGTAATCATCGAGGTTTTCCGCGAGATTACGACCCCACTCGCTGTTGGTTTCCTCAACGTATTCGTCCAGCACGTGTTGCAGGTGGTTGCGATAGGCTTCCATCGCTTCGCCGCTGATACGCTGGATCTCCACCAACTCGTGGTTCACCTTGTCGACAAACGTGTTGTCCTGATCCAGCACATAGGCGAAACCGCCGGTCATGCCTGAGCCGAAGTTGTAACCGGTTTTGCCCAATACGCAGACAAAGCCGCCCGTCATGTATTCGCAGCAGTGGTCGCCTGTGCCTTCCACCACGGTGTGGGCACCGGAGTTACGCACCGCGAAACGCTCGCCTGCGGTGCCTGCGGCAAACAGCTTGCCGCCAGTGGCGCCGTACAGGCAGGTGTTGCCGACAATGGCGCTGTCCTGGGTTTTGTAGACGCTGCCCGCAGGCGGCACGATCACCAGCTTGCCGCCGGTCATGCCTTTGCCCACGTAGTCGTTGGCGTCGCCTTGCAGGTACAGGTTCAAGCCACCGGCGTTCCACACACCAAAGCTCTGACCGGCAGTGCCTTTGAAGCGGAACGTGATCGGCGCCTTGGCCATGCCCTGGTTGCCGTGGGTACGGGCGATTTCACCCGAGATCCGTGCACCAATCGAACGGTCGCAGTTGCAGATGTCGAGGTCGAACTCGGCACCGCTCAGGTCGTTGATCGCCGAGCGTGCCATGTCGAGCATTTGCTCAGCCAGCAGGCCTTGGTCGAACGGCGGGTTGCGATCAACCTGGCAGAACTGCGGCTTGTCAGCCGGGATGTGGTCGCTGCCCAGCAACGGTGTGAGGTCGAGGTTGTGCTGCTTGGCGGTTTCGCCCGGCAGGATGTCCAGCAGGTCGGTACGCCCGATCAGCTCTTCAAGGCTGCGCACGCCCAGCTTGGCCAGCCACTCGCGGGTTTCTTCAGCCACGTAGGTGAAGAAGTTGACCACCATGTCGACGGTGCCGATGTAGTGGTTTTTACGCAGCGATTCGTTCTGTGTGGCCACACCGGTCGCGCAGTTGTTGAGGTGGCAAATACGCAGGTATTTGCAGCCCAGCGCGATCATTGGCGCGGTGCCGAAGCCGAAGCTTTCAGCGCCCAGAATCGCCGCCTTGATCACGTCGAGGCCGGTTTTCAGGCCGCCGTCGGTCTGCACCCGCACTTTGCCGCGCAGGTCGTTGCCGCGCAGGGTCTGGTGGGTTTCCGCCAGGCCCAGTTCCCACGGCGCGCCCGCGTACTTGATGGAGGTCAGCGGCGATGCACCGGTACCGCCGTCGTAGCCGGAGATGGTGATCAGGTCGGCATACGCCTTGGCCACGCCAGCGGCGATGGTGCCTACGCCCGCTTCGGCCACCAATTTGACCGAGACCAGCGCTTTAGGGTTGACCTGTTTGAGGTCAAAGATCAGCTGCGACAAGTCTTCAATGGAGTAGATGTCGTGGTGCGGCGGTGGCGAAATCAGGGTTACGCCGGGCACGGCATAGCGCAGCTTGGCGATCAGGCCGTTGACCTTGCCGCCTGGCAGTTGCCCGCCCTCACCCGGTTTGGCGCCTTGGGCAACCTTGATTTGCAGCACTTCAGCGTTCACCAGGTATTCCGGCGTGACGCCGAAACGGCCGGTGGCCACTTGTTTGATTTTCGAGCTTTTGATGGTGCCGTAACGCGCCGGGTCTTCGCCGCCTTCACCGGAGTTGGAGCGGGCGCCCAAGCGGTTCATGGCTTCAGCCAGGGCTTCATGCGCTTCTGGCGACAGGGCGCCGAGCGAGATACCGGCCGAGTCGAAGCGCTTGAGGATCGAGTCCAGCGGTTCGATCTCGTCGATGGCCAATGGCGTGTCGAGGGTTTTGACCTGGAACAGGTCGCGGATCATCGACACCGGGCGTTTGTCGACCAGTGCGGTGTATTCCTTGAACTTGCTGTAATCGCCCTGTTGCACAGCCGCTTGCAGGGTGGCGACCACGTCCGGGTTGTAGGCGTGGTACTCGCCACCGTGTACGTACTTGAGCAGACCGCCTTGCTGGATGGCTTTGCGCGGGCTCCAGGCTTCAGCGGCGAGCAGTTTTTGCTCGGCTTCAAGGTCGACAAAACGCGCGCCCTTGATGCGGCTTGGCACACCACGGAAGCTCAGGTTGCAGACTTCTTCGGACAGGCCAATGGCTTCGAACAGTTGTGCACCGCGGTAGGACGCGATAGTCGAGATGCCCATTTTCGAGAGGATCTTGAGCAGGCCTTTGGTGATGCCTTTACGGTAGTTTTTGAATACTTCGTAAAGGTCGCCCAGCACTTCGCCAGTACGGATCAAGTCGCCCAGCACTTCGTAGGCCAGGAACGGGTACACCGCCGAGGCGCCGAAGCCGATCAGCACGGCAAAGTGATGCGGGTCACGAGCGGTCGCGGTTTCGACCAGGATGTTGCTGTCGCAACGCAGGCCTTTTTCGGTCAAGCGGTGGTGCACAGCGCCCACGGCCAGCGAGGCGTGGACCGGCAGCTTGCCCGGCGCGATATGACGGTCGGTCAAGACGATCTGGCTATGGCCCGCACGCGCGGCTTCTTCGGCCTGGTCGGCGATGTTGCGCACGGCAGCTTCAAGGCCAATCGACTGGTCGTAGTTGAGGTCGATGATCTGACGCTCAAAGCCCGGCAGGTCGAGATTCATCAGCGAACGCCATTTGGCTGGCGAGATCACAGGCGAACTGAGGATGACGCGCGAGGCGTGCTCTGGCGATTCCTGGAAGATGTTGCGCTCGGCACCGAGGCAAATTTCCAGCGACATGACGATGGCTTCACGCAGCGGGTCGATCGGCGGGTTGGTAACCTGCGCGAACTGCTGGCGGAAGTAGTCGTATGGCGTGCGCACACGCTGGGACAGCACGGCCATTGGCGTGTCGTCACCCATCGAGCCCACGGCTTCGTAGCCTTGTTCGCCCAGTGGGCGCAGCACCTGATCGCGCTCTTCGAACGTGACCTGATACATCTTCATGTATTGCTTGAGCTGATCGACGTCGTAAAACGCAGAACCGTGGTCGTTGTCTTCAATGGTGGCCTGAATGCGCAGGGCATTCTTGCGCAGCCACTGTTTGTAGGGGTGGCGCGACTTCAAGCGGTTGTCGATGGAGTCGGTGTCCAGCACCTGGCCGGTCTCGGTATCGACCGCAAGGATTTGCCCTGGGCCAACGCGGCCTTTGGCGATCACGTCTTCAGGCTTGTAGTCCCACACGCCGATTTCGGAGGCGATGGTGATGTAGCCGTTGGTGGTCGTGACCCAGCGCGCCGGGCGCAGGCCGTTACGGTCGAGCAGGCAGACCGCGTAACGACCGTCGGTCATTACCACGCCCGCCGGGCCGTCCCACGGTTCCATGTGCATGGAGTTGTACTCATAGAACGCCCGCAGGTCGGGGTCCATGGTTTCAACGTTCTGCCATGCCGGTGGAATCAACATGCGCACGCCACGGAACAGGTCAATGCCGCCGGTGACCATCAACTCAAGCATGTTGTCCATGCTGGAGGAGTCAGAACCCACGCGGTTAACCAGCGGGCCGAGCTCGTCGAGGTCGCCGATCAGGTCATTGGCAAACTTGGTGCGACGGGCCTGCGCCCAGTTGCGGTTGCCAGTAATGGTGTTGATCTCGCCGTTGTGGGCGAGAAAGCGGAATGGCTGAGCCAGCGGCCATTTCGGCAATGTGTTGGTGGAGAAGCGCTGGTGGAACACGCAGATGGCGGTTTGCAGGCGCTCGTCACTCAGGTCTGGATAGAAGGCGGTCAAGTCCGCCGGCATCATCAGGCCTTTATAGATAATGGTCTTGTGAGAAAAGCTGCAGATGTAGTGATCGGTGTCCGCTGCGTTGGCCACCGAGGAACGGCGACGGGCGCTGAACAGCTTGATCGCCATGTCCTGATCGCTGAGGCCGTCGCCTGCGATGAACACTTGCTCGATTTGTGGCAGACGCTCCAGCGCCAGACGACCCAGCACGCTGGTATCAATCGGGACTTTGCGCCAGCCCACCAATTGCAGGCCCGCCGCGAGGATTTCGCGGTTCATGTGGGCGCGGGCCGCTTCGGCCTTGATAGGGTCCTGGTTAAAAAACACCATGCCAACCGCATATTGCTTGGGCAAATCAGTGCCGAACTGTTCTTTGGCGACTGCACGCAAGAACTGATCGGGCTTTTGAATCAGCAGGCCACAACCGTCACCGGTCTTGCCGTCTGCGTTGATCCCACCGCGGTGGGTCATGCAGGTCAGGGCCTCAATGGCGGTTTGCAATAGGGTATGACTGGGTTCGCCCTGCATATGGGCTATCAGGCCGAAACCACAGTTATCCTTGAATTCATCGGGGTGGTACAGACCTGCTTTCATAGACACTTTCTCACCAGGCTGCCCCAAAAAGGGGCAAATTTCTTTTTAATTCAACCACCTGCTTTCCGCGCTGAACGTACGCCAGCTTAGCGGTAGCAAAAGGGTGGCCATTTTACACACCGTCGCAAAGACCCACAAATTAAGCGGCGATTAACCGTAAATTTATGTCGCATTGATGAAGGTTTAAAGCGATTGCTCGTGCTAGTCAAAACATTTTTGATGTTGACCGCCGCACGGCGCAGACACCACAACGCATGCGGCTCGATTAAGTCGCATGCTGGGCGAATATTTTGATGGTTTAGAACGGCGACCTGGGTAAGGCCGCCGCCTCATCAGCGAGCTGCTGCCAGTTCTTGTTGGACGCTGGCGACAGTGCGAGGCCAAGGTTTACCAGCCTGCGTCTTCGCTGGCAAGTTCTTGATTGCCGCAGTGGCGGCGGCATGGCTTGGGAAATTACCGTAAGTCACGACGTACAGCGGCTTGCCGTTCAAGGATTTCTTGAAATAACGAGCTTCGCCACCCAACTCTTTTGCGACATTTTGCGCTGACGCTTCAGAGCTGGTGCCCACGATCTGCACGACGTAGTTGCTGGCCGGTTGGCTGGCGTACCAGCTACCGCCCGGTGCAGCCTTGGCCACAGTCACCGGCTTCTCAGCAGGTTTGGCGGCAGGCTTGGGAGCCGGGGCCGGAGCGGGCTTGGCGGCTGGCGCAGGTGCAGGTTTGCTCGCTGCCACCGCTGGAGCCGGTGTTGGACGCGGCGCAGGAGCAGGCGCCGGGCCAGACGGCACACCCGCAGGTGGCGCGGTGGTGGTTACAGTTGGCGGGTTGGCCACACCGCCGTCGACCGCAGGCGCACCGCCGTCGTCACCTTCGCTAATGCCACCGGCGGCTTCCGCTAGCGGGCCACGCATGACCGGTTGCGATTGCCCAACCAGCGGCAACGGCATCGGCTGGGAAGAACCGGCGAAATCAATCGACGGGTTGGCGCCATTTTTCGGCGTGGCCTGACCCAGCGGCAATTGCCCCTGTTCAGCGTTTGGCGCGGTCGGCGTTTTGCCCCGGCCAGGAATCAACACAGCTGCGGCAACCGCCACGACCACAACGGCACCAATGGCCAATACGTGCTTCTTCGGCATTTTGAACCCCATACTTGGACGCTTGACCGCTGAACGGCTGGCAATCATGGCTTCGATCATTGCATCGCGGGCGACCTGATTGATGATGCCAGGCCAGCCTCCAGAGCTCTCATGTATATCTGAGATCTGCTGAGCGCTAAAGAGTTCGATTCCGCGCCCTGCACCTTCAAGGCGCTGAGCCAGATACTCGCGGGTTTCTTCTTCGGTGTACGGCTGCAATTCGATGACGTGGAAGCGCTCTTCATCACCGCTGAGCTGCTCAAGCCCGGCAATCATCGACGGCTCGCCGAACAGGAACACATGCGGACGGCCTTCAGGCGTACCGGCGGCCAGGCCCAGCAAGGCTTCCTGGGCTGAGTCGTCGAGCTGCTCGGCATCATCGACCAGCAAATAGACTTCTTGACCGGTGAGGGCCAATTGCACCACTTGCTTGAGGATCGCGTCGACTTCAGGCCGGGCCACATTCAGGGTTTGTGCCACCTGGCGCAAAATACCCGCCGCATCACCTGCACCGCGCGCCGACACCACCACGCTCTGTACCGACTGTTTGTTGGTGCTGGCCACCAGTGCCTGGCGCAGCAAGGTCTTGCCGCTGCCTTCAGGGCCGGTCACCACCAGCAGTAACTGGCTGTAACGGGCGAGGTGGTGCAATTGCCCCAGCACGGGCTTGCGCTGTGCAGGGAAAAACTTGAAACCCGGCACCCGAGGGGCGAACGGGTCATGGGTCAGCTGGAAGTGACCGAGGAACGCCTCGTCGGCATGCAAACTAGTCATCGGGATCTTATTAACCTTTAAGCTGAGCCAGCGCGCGGTAATCCGCACCCAGCGTGGCTTGTAGAACCTCTTGTGGATAATCGTCGGTCACTGTCGCTTCACCGATGCGACGCAACAGCACCAGGCGCATACGACCGTCGATCACTTTTTTATCAACTGCCATGTGCTGCATGAAATCAGCGGGGCTCATTTCAGCAGGCGGCACCACCGGCAAGCCGGCGCGCTCGAACAGGCGAATCCCGCGGTCACGCTCGGCGTCAGTGATCCAGCCCAGACGTGCGGACATTTCCAGCGCCATCACGGTGCCAGTTGCTACCGCTTCGCCGTGCAACCACACGCCATAGCCCATGTGGGTTTCGATCGCGTGGCCAAATGTATGGCCCAGGTTAAGCGTAGCGCGTACACCCGACTCGCGTTCATCAGCGCCCACAACGATGGCCTTGGCCTTGCATGAACGGTAAATCGCGGCGGTCAGGGCCTGTTGGTCAAGGCCGCGCAGGGCATCCATGTTGTCTTCAAGCCAGGTCAGGAACGGCTCGTCGCAGATCAGCCCGTACTTGATGACTTCAGCCAGGCCTGCCGACAGCTCGCGCTCGGGCAAGGTGTTGAGGGTTTGGGTATCGATCAGCACCAGGTTGGGCTGGTAGAACGCGCCCACCATGTTTTTGCCCCGCGGGTGGTTGATGCCGGTTTTGCCGCCGACCGACGAGTCGACCTGGGACAGTAAGGTGGTCGGCACCTGAATAAAATCAACGCCGCGCTGGTAGCACGCCGCCGCAAAACCGGCCATGTCCCCCACCACGCCGCCGCCCAGAGCGACCACGGTGGTGCGACGGTCATGACGGGCGGTCAGCAGGCCATCAAAGATCAGTTGCAGGGTTTCCCAGTTTTTGTGCGCTTCGCCATCCGGCAGGATGATCGGCATCACAGAATACTGCGCGAGGCTGCGCGTCAGACGCTCGAGGTAGAGTGGCGCAACGGTTTCATTGGTCACAATCGCCACTTGGCGGCCAGCGATGTGCTCGGCCAGCAACTCGGGCTGATCCAACAAACCTTCGCCAATGTGAATTGGGTAACTACGCTCGCCTAGATCAACCTTCAGTGTCTGCATGAAACCCCGTGCCTTGTTTCGCAATTATCAAGTGATGGCATGCCGCTGCGCGGTCATGGTCGGCGCCGAGGATAACGCATTTCGTGGCGCACTTTAACGGGGAGGCAGCTGCCCCAGCCGCTCGAGAATATCCAGAACCACCATTCGTGGCGGCCGCTCATCGGTTTCTACCACCAGGTCGGCGATTTCTCGATAAAGCGGGTCACGCATGGCCAGCAAATCGCGCAGGGTTTTCTCGGGGTTGGCAGTGCGCAGCAAGGGCCGATTGCGATCGCGCGCGGTGCGGGCAACCTGCTGTTCAACCGATGCATGCAAATACACCACGCGCCCGCCCGCCCACAACGCCTTGCGGTTTTCGGGGCGCATCACGGCGCCGCCGCCCGTCGCCAACACCACGCCATCGGCCTCGCACAGCTCGGCGATCATGGCCGACTCGCGATCACGAAAGCCTGGCTCGCCTTCTTTATCGAAGATCCACGGGATATTGGCACCGGTGCGCACTTCAATTTCCTTATCGGAATCTTTAAATGGCAGGTGCAGCTCTTTGGCCAGCAAACGTCCGATGGTGCTTTTACCAGCCCCCATGGGCCCAACAAGAATCAAATTTCGCACAGAATCAATGACTCACAGCAATCGCCTGGTTGCTCATAATACGCGGAGTAAGGAACACCAGCAGCTCGGATTTTTTTTCCAGCACAACGTCTTTACGGAAAAGTCGGCCAACATACGGCAGATCGCCCAAAAATGGCACTTTATCTACCACATTGCTTTGAGTATTTGAGAAAACACCGCCGATTACGATGGTTTCGCCATTTTTGACCAGCACCTTGGCGTTGACCTCGTTCTTTTTGATCGGCGGCACATCATTGACCATGTTCATGTAGTCCGGCTCGTCCTTGGTCACCACCACGTCCATGATGACGCTGTTGTCCGGGGTGATTTGCGGGGTCACCTCCAGCGACAGGGAGGCCTCTTTGAATGACACGGAGGTGGCGCCGCTGGCACTGGACTCCTGGTAAGGAATTTCAGTGCCTTTAAGGATTTTGGCGGTCTCCTTGTCGGACGTGACCACTTTGGGCTGAGAGATGATTTCGCCATTGCCGGTTTTTTCCATGGCGCTCAACTCAAGGTCCAGCAAGACGTTGTTGCTGATAAAGGCGATGCCCAAGCCCGAGGTATTGCCCCTGACACCCATGTCGACAAAGGGCGCACTCATCTCGCCCGCCCCGGCGCCCGTGCCGCCGACACTCCAGTTGCCACCCGCATTCAAGGTGCCACCCCAGCGCACCCCCAAATGGCGTTCAAAATCCACCCCGGCCTCAACAATGCGCGCTTCGATCATGACCTGACGAACCGGCACGTCCAGTTGCGCCACGATGCGCCGCAGTTCGGCCAACTGCTCGTCCGACTGCAGCGCGATGATGTTATTGGTGCGCTCATCCACGGTGATAGACCCGCGAAGGCCCATGCCGTCCTGGCCATGGGTAACGGACTGGAACAGCTTGGCGATGTCACTGGCCTTGGCGTAATTGACCTGCACCAATTCGCGTCGCAACGGCGCCAGCTCAGCCCGCTGGTTGTGCGCCTCCAACTCGTGGCGCTCACGGGCGGCGATTTCTTCTGCGGGGGCAATCAACAGCACGTTGCCTTCGAGACGCTTACCGAGGTCTTTGCTGGCCAGCACCAGGTCCAGCGCCTGATCCCACGGCACCTCCTGCAAATTGAGGGTAATGCTGCCTTGCACCGCATCACTGACCACCAGATTGAACCGGGTAAATTCGGCCAATAACTGCAACACCGTGCGCACTTCAATGGCCTGAAAATTCAGCGAGACCTTTTCCCCGACATACACCGGGGGCGGCGCCACTACAGGGGGTTTTACTGACAACGGGGGTTGATGCTGGGCGATGGCCAGCGCTGTCTGCGAATTCAGCGCACTCCATAGCGCCAGTGCACAGACCGGGAAAATCCTTTTCATGGTGTTTATCCGTTAAGACTGCTGCTTTAAAGGGATGCTCAGGGACCTTTCCAGCCAACCGCCCTGACCATCTGAAATCACTTCAAACACTTCAACGTGCGCGCGATTGATCGAGGCAACCTGCCCGTTATTGCGCCCCAGGTAGTCACCGACCTTCAAACGGTGCACCAGCCCATTAGCGCGCAGCAGGGCGTTGGCCCCGTGCTCATTGGAAAACGTGCCGACCATCTCGAAGTGCTCAAGGGCCAGCCCCTCCAGAAAATGCCGGGGGCGGTCGTTGTCCAGGTCTTCGGCCACCAGCAAGCTGGGCTGCCAACGCCCTGTTCCGCCGTCAAGTTGCGCCTGAAAAGGGCTGCGCAACCCCGACGCTGCATACGCCACCACAGCGAGAGGCTCGACACGCGGTACAGCCGCCATAACGGCGACCGGGCCCGCCGGCACTGCCTGTAAAGAGGCTTGCAGTTGCGCAAGGTTGTGCGCGTGATCGCAGCCCGTCAGGCCCGCCAGACAGCAGGCACCGAGCAGCCGAAAGCCAACACTCATGGGATCTATCCTTGATCGTAGGTGCGGTAGGTCTTGGCCAGCAGCGTCATGCGCAATTGGCCGTCGTTTGACTCATTGAGTGGGGTGAGGGTGAAGTCATGCAGGGTGACAATGCGCGGCAGGCCCGCCAACTGGCTGACGAAATGCCCCAGGTCGTGATAGCCGCCAATCAGCACCAGCTTTAACGGCAGTTCGGCGTAGAACGGTTGCAACACCTCGGGCGACCACTGAATGTGTTCGATCTGCAAGCCGCTGGTCTGGCCGAGACGAGACATGTCGACCAGCAGGCCGGGCACTTGGGCCTGACCGGGCAGTTGCTTCAAGACGTCGCTGAACGCCGCTTCCAGCTCATGCATAGACAGCAACTGGGCTTCCAGGCTCGCGACCTGAGCGGCCTTGGCAACAAATTCGCCATGCAGCATCACTTCGGCGTCACGCTGCTGGGCAAGCTGGTTAATCGGCGCCCGCAGCATCAGTCCGTAGCCCATCACCAGCACTGCACTCACTAACAACAGTGCAACCAAGGCCTTGAGCTTTAGCGGACCATTACTGACACGCTCAACGCTCAGGTCTCGCAAATCAAAATGGCTCAAGCGCGCCAGCCACTGAGCAACCATCAGAACTGGGCGCCGGTATGGGCATGCCGCGTTTGGCGCACGCTCATCTGGAACAAGCGCTGCGGCCCTTCGCTTGGGCTGGGGCCTGCCTGCACGTCGATCAGCACCGGCGCTTCAAGCCAATGCGAGGCGTCCAGATTGCGCATCAGCTCGGCAACGAGGCTGTTGGACTGCGCCACCCCGGTGATCACAAGGGTCTGGTCAGACATTTTTACGTCGGTAAAAAACACGCCCTTGGGCAAGCTGCGCGCCAACTGCTCCAAAATGATCCCGCTGTCAGACCGGTTGCCCTGTAGCGTTTCGATGGTCTGCATGCGCTCAAGCAATTGCTCGCGGCGCACTTTCAACTGGTCGATCTGCTCGGCACGACCATCCAGTTGCACCATCGAGCTTCTGATCAAGTCATTGCGCGCCAGCTGCCGTTCAACGGCCCGATCAATAAAGTGGTCGATCACAAACAACCCGCCTACCGCCACCGCTGACAGCGCGATCAGTACGACTACAAAACGCTTACGTCGTTTTTCTCGCAACAGGGTGCGCCACGGCAGTAAGTTGATGCTCGCCATTAATCAAAACCCCTCAAGGCCAGGCCGCAGGCAGTCAACAACATCGGGGCATCGCAACGCAAGGCTTGAGGTGTAACCAAAGGGCTAATGGTCATTTGCGAAAACGGGTTGGCAACGTGCACGGGCAGCCCGAGGCGGGCCTCAAACCAGGCGCTGAGGCCGCTGCGGGCGCCGATTGCCCCCGCCAACCAAAGCGATTGCACGGCGGGCGCTACAACTGATTCGGCGTATTGCTCAAGCCCACGCTTCACCTGCTCCAGCGCGCCCGGGTTAAAGGCGCCCTCTTCACGTGTGTCGGCGCCAAACAACAGCTCACGGGCATAAAGCACCTGCCCTTGGTGCACGACGCTGAGCAGCGTGGTGTGGCCCGCAACGTCGATGACGGCCACGGTGGCCGGCAACTGCGCCTCAGCGACCAACGGTGTTGCGCCTTCAATCGCACGCGCCAGCGCATGGGCCTGAACCGCGACCACTCGCGCCTTGAGCCCGGCCTGGCTCAGCACCGCCTCGTACCACGCCAAGGTTTGCTGGCGGCACGTCACCAGCAGCACGTGCAGCTGTTCGGAGTTGTTCGGTGAAGGCCCCAGCACGTCGAAATCCAGGGCGGCTTCGTCCAGGGCATACGGAATGTATTGCTCGGCCTCAAGCCGCACATAAAGCTCCAGATCGTCATCGCTGAGCCCGGCGTCCACCTCAAGCTGTTTACAGATGACGTGCGTGTCCGGCAGCGCCACCACCGCCTCGTGCGCCGACACCGAAGCGGCACCCAACGCCTTGAGCAGCACCTGGGCGACACTTTTCGGCTCGGCGCTGGTCTGATCGTCCATGAGCGTGGCGGGCAGCGGTTCAACCGCATAGGCCTCCAGCTGGAAGGGGCCGTTTGAACGGCTCAATTCGACAATTTTTATCGTGTGCGAGCCAATGTCGACACCCACAAACCGCTGGCGGGTTTTACAAAAGTATCCGGGCACTGTGATTTTCCCTAATGCATTGCGTGACTTACGGAGGGTAAAAAATGAGATCCGTTCATAACCCGTTCTGACATGCGGCCCATGACGCTGGCAGCCGAAAAATGCTTATAATGCCGGGCGTTTTTTTCCGCATCGTCGACCCGGCGCAGCATGCGCACTACCCTGACGTGCAAACCCATTTCTTAATCTGGAAATCCAAAAGCCTTGATTCGTCTGCTGAAGTTTTTCGGGTGGTCTTTCGTTGCCGTGGTCTGCGGGCTTTTGCTCGTGCTCAGCGGCGCGTTTCTCTATCTTAGTCCTGGCTTGCCGTCCGTAGAGTCGTTGAGAAGCATCCAGTTGCAGATTCCTTTGCGGGTCTACACCAGCGACGGGAAATTGATTGCAGAGTTTGGCGAAATGCGCCGTTCTCCAATCAAGTTCGCCGACATTCCGCCCAATTTCATCAATGCATTGCTCTCGGCAGAAGATGACAACTTCGCCAATCATTACGGGGTCGACCCGAGCAGCCTGATGCGTGCCGCCAGCCAGTTGGTAAAAAGCGGACACATACAATCGGGTGGCAGCACCATCACGATGCAGGTGGCGAAGAACTATTTCCTCACCAGTGAGCGGAGCTTTTCACGCAAAACCAACGAAATCCTGCTGGCCCTGGAAATCGAACGCGAACTGACCAAGGACGAGATCCTTGAGCTGTACGTGAACAAGATTTACCTGGGTAACCGCGCTTACGGCATCGAGTCTGCTGCGCAGGTTTACTACGGCAAGTCGATCCGCGACCTGAGCCTGGCGCAGATGGCCATGATTGCCGGTCTGCCAAAAGCCCCTTCGCGCTTCAACCCGCTGGCCAACCCGGTGCGCAGTAAAGAACGCCGCGACTGGATTTTGGGCCGCATGTACAAGCTGGGCAAAATCGACCAGGCCAGTTATGAAGCCGCGATTGCCGAGCCGGTTAACGCCAGCTACCACGTGCCGACGCCAGAAGTGAACGCGCCTTACATTGCTGAAATGGCCCGTGCCGAAATGGTCGGCCGCTATGGCAGCGAGGCCTACACCGAAGGTTATCGCGTCACCACGACCGTCCCGAGCGACCTGCAAGAGCTGGCCAACAAGTCGGTTGAAGACGGCTTGATGGTCTACGACCAGCGCCACGGCTATCGCGGCCCTGAATCACGCTTTGCCGGCAAATCTCCGTCGGCCTGGGCTCAGGAGCTGACCAAACAGCGCACCATCAGCGGGCTTGAGCCGGCCATCGTGACCCAGGTCGACAAAGACGGCCTGCAAGTATTGACCCGTAACGGCGAGGCTCACGTCCCGTGGGACAGCATGAAATGGGCGCGCAAGTTCATTAACACCAACAGCATGGGCCCCATGCCCAAGCAGCCTTCGGATGTAGCGCAAGTTGGCGATTTGATTCGCCTGCAACCGCAAGCCAACGGCACCTACAAATTCAGCCAGGTCCCTGACGTGCAAGGCGCACTGGTGTCCCTTGACCCGGACAACGGCGCCATTCGTGCACTGGTGGGTGGTTTTGCCTTCGAGCAAAGCAACTACAACCGTGCCACTCAGGCCAAACGCCAACCGGGCTCCAGCTTCAAACCATTCATTTACAGCGCCGCCCTGGATAACGGCTACACCGCCGCCACCCTGGTAAACGACGCACCGATCGTGTTTGTCGATGAGTACCTGGACAAGGTCTGGCGTCCGAAGAACGACACCAACACCTTCCTTGGCCCGATCCCGCTGCGTGAAGCGCTGTACAAGTCGCGCAACCTTGTGTCGATCCGCACCCTGCAAAGCCTGGGTGTCGACCGCACCATCGACTACATCAGCAAGTTTGGCTTCAACAAGCAGGACCTGCCGCGCAACCTGTCGCTGGCCCTGGGCACTGCCACCCTGACGCCGATGGAAATCGCCACCGGCTGGAGCACCTTTGCCAACGGCGGTTACAAAATCACGCCGTACCTGATCGACAAGATTGAAAGCCGCAACGGCGAAACCCTGTTCGTGGCCAACCCGCCAAGCGTTCCGAAAAACGCCAGCAAAGACGTACCTGCTGAGGCCGCCGCGCTGACCATTGACACCATCAACGCCGCCCCTGGCCTGCCCACCGCAGAAACCCAGGCCGTGGCTGAGCGTATCGTTGACGGGCGCACCACTTACATCCTCACCAGCATGCTGCAGGACGTGATCAAACGCGGTACCGGCCGCCGCGCTTTAGCGCTGGGCCGTACCGATCTGGCAGGCAAAACCGGTACCACCAACGAGTCCAAAGATGCGTGGTTCTCGGGCTACAACGCCGATTACGTGACCACCGTATGGACCGGTTTCGACCAACCCGTGAGCCTTGGCCGTCGCGAGTACGGCGGCACCGTGGCCCTGCCGATCTGGATGAGCTACATGGGCGGCGCGCTCAAAGGCAAACCTGCGCACACCCAGGCCGAGCCGGAAGGCATCCTCAGCCTGCGCATCGACCCGGCCAGCGGCCGCATTGCTTCACCGGGCACACCGGGCGCCTACTTTGAACTGTTTAAAAGCGAAGACACACCGCCGACCAACAGCGAACTGGGCAGCACCCCGGCACCGGGCAGCCCGCTGCCAGCAGAAGACGGGGCGCCAATAGATCTCTTCTGACGAAGAGAGCGCCAAGGGGGTTAGCTGCAAGCGGCAAGTTTGAAGCCGCTTGCAGCTAACCCCCTTTTGTTTAGGGCTGCTGAACACAGTCGCCATACACCTCAGCCACGCCTGGCACCTTGAACCTCATGTCGTACAAGCGCTGGCGGGTGATGTGGAGCCGGCTCAGCTCACGCATCAACAGGTTGATCATGCGTTCTTGCTCATGCGAGTGCGCATACACCTCGCTCACCACGGCCTGATAACGGCTACGCAGTTGCTGGCCAATATGCTCAAACGCCAGATCAACCGCCTTTATTACAGCTTCTGTCACTTCGGGTTCACGAGCCTCCAATGCGGCCTGTGAACGCTGCAATGCAGCCCAACTGCTCGCCACATAGCTGTCTACACCCAACGACTCCCCAAGGCCGATCCCAACCACCCCGTCGCACTCGGGCCTGTCACGCACCTTCTCAAACACCAAACGACTCAGCGCATGCTGGGTCACGATATCGCTCGTGGGTGCCCACATCAGGTGCGCACTCTCCTGCCCGGACGCCAGCGGCATGAAGTGGCACAAGGCTCCGTGATGCTGATACAGCTCGCCGGTCAACGCGCCAAGGCCAGCCACAAACACACCCAGCTCAGGCGGCGCATGGTTAAAGCTCTGCGCGGCGTGCCCGTGATACGTCGACAGCCGGGTGTTCATCCAGCTGCCTGGCAGGCTGGGCAACAGGTCGTGATGGTGGACCATCCGATAATGCGCCAGCGATTGCGCCGCCCCAACAAAGGCAGCGTCGCCCGCACGGGGAGCGCCGTAGGTATAAAGCTGCACGTCACGATGGCGCAGCATCTGGCCGAGGATCAGCGCAATGGCACCACTCACACCGTGCCCGCACATCAGCACTTTATGCCCGCCGAAGCCGTTATTCAGACAAGCACTTACGCGCTCATAAAGGCACTTGGCGGCGTGGTAAAAGCCCCGATGCACGCGGCCTGCCCCCTCATCAAAGGGCACTGGCTCAAGGTCGCCCTCCCCCAAAAAGGCCGTCGCCGGGCGCGGCTCGCGCACGGCGATCAGCAACAGTTCAGGGTTATGGGCCATAAACAGCTGATCGCAGGCCCCCGGCACCGACTGAAAACGCTGTGAATACGCTACGTCCTGGTACAGCGGACGATAATCTTGATGCTCCTGCGCAGCAGGCTCCAGGATGCCGCCACCGTGCGCGGCCACCAAGGCCATTTGGTAGCGGTTCAGGGCACATTGCTGGCCTGCGCCCGACAACATGAGGCTTTGAGCACGCAATACTCCGTTGATTTCTCCGCGCCCAGTAGCGTCCAGGCCATCGTGGTGACGCTGGCCCTGTTCATCGGCCAATTGAAGACAGGTATTCAGGAGATCAGGCACTGGTGTCTGCATATCAGCGGGCGTCATGGGCTGGAGTCAAAAAAGGAGAGCAGACGCTAACGGATAGTGCCGGGGATGGATGTAGGAAAATTCTTGAAATACACAAGAAATACTTGAGAGACGAACAGTCGCTTTCAGCCCCCTTAACGCAAAAAGCCCCGACTCTTGCGAGCCGGGGCTTTTAGTTTGACGCTACGCGGGCTTAGCCGTTGAAGACGTCATCCACGCTTTTCAGCGGGTAGTGTTTCGGGTACGGCAGGGTGGCCACACCGGTCTCGATAGCGGCTTTAGCCACGGCATCGGAGATCAGGGTGATCAGGCGCTTATCCATTGGTTTCGGGATGATGTACTCACGACCGAATTCCAGTTTGATGCCACCGTAGGCGTCGCACACTTCTTGTGGCACTGGCAGTTTGGCCAGTTCACGCAGTGCGTTGGCCGCTGCGATTTTCATTTCTTCGTTGATGCGCTTGGCGCGAACGTCCAGAGCACCACGGAAGATGAACGGGAAGCCCAGTACGTTGTTGACCTGGTTCGGGTAGTCCGAACGGCCAGTGGCCATGATCACGTCGCTACGGGTGGCGTGAGCCAGTTCCGGAGAGATTTCTGGATCCGGGTTGGAGCATGCAAACACGATCGGGTTGGCCGCCATGGACTTCAGGCCTTCAGCGCTCAGCAGGTTCGGGCCGGACAGGCCTACGAACACGTCAGCGCCTTGCAAGGCGTCATCCAGGGTGCGTTTTTCGGTCGCGTGAGCGAACACCGCTTTGTACTGGTTCAGGTCGTCACGGCCGGAGTGGATCACGCCAGTACGGTCGATCATGTAGATGTTTTCGATTTTGGCGCCCATGCTCACCAGCAACTTCATGCAGGAGATGGCCGCTGCGCCTGCGCCCAGGCACACGATCTTGGCTTCTGGCAGGGTTTTGCCAGCGATTTCCAGGGCGTTGATCATGCCGGCCGCGGTCACGATCGCGGTGCCGTGCTGGTCATCGTGGAAAACCGGAATGTCGCACTGCTCGATCAGAGCACGCTCAATCTCAAAGCACTCAGGTGCCTTGATGTCTTCGAGGTTGATGCCGCCGAAGGTGATGGAAATACGCTTAACGGTATCGATGAAAGCTTGTGGGCTTTCGGCGTCGACTTCGATGTCGAACACATCCACACCGGCAAAGCGCTTGAACAGCACGCCTTTGCCTTCCATAACCGGCTTGGACGCCAACGGGCCGAGGTTGCCCAAGCCCAGAATTGCGGTGCCATCAGAAATTACGGCGACCAGGTTGCCCTTGCCGGTGTACTTGTAGGCCAGCTCAGGATCGCGGGCGATTTCGCGTACTGGCTCGGCTACACCCGGGCTGTATGCCAGCGCTAGATCGCGGGCAGTCGCAGTAGGCTTGGTGAGCTCGACGCTCAGTTTCCCCGGGCGGGGCTGGGCATGATATTCGAGAGCGGCGGTTTTCAAATCAGACATATAGGCATTCCGCTTTTTTTCTGTTGGACGACGGACCGCCGAGCATACGCGTGTCGTAAAGTCCCGACAAGACTGACCAGTCAGCAGTGTCAAGGGCTTTACCCTACGACTTTGGGCCAAGAGCCGCGACCTAGAAGGGCTGAATGTCCACAATTTAAATATAAAATTGTCTACAACTTTACATTCGAAATGGTTTTTATCATGCCCGGATGGGTCAGTGAGAGCATCCAGCGCGCCTGCCCTGATTTCAAACCACCGCGCCGGGCACGATCCAGCACCCAGCCGCGCACTTCGATTTGCTTGCCCTGCAAGCGGTTGAGCGCTGCCTGATCGAAGTTGCTCAAGTACTCAGGGGCAATGCGCACCACCGCCCCGCCTTGCAGATCAATCCACAGGCCACCACGGTTTCGCTGCACCCGGGTGACGTTGGCACTGACCAGCGCGAAACCCGAACGGCTGATCTGCTGCGGGGCCAGCACCGGTGATTGTCGCCACAACCCGAGTGCGGCTGCACGGGCACGCTGCTCGGCAGCCTGCTGGCACTCGAGCAGTTCAACGTTAGGCGCCAGGGCGACTTGAAAACCCAAACCATCGGCCAGCAACTGTGCTTCGAAATTGCTGCCATTGGCGCCGAAAACATGGGCCAGAGTACGCCCATAGCGATCTTGCGGCTGCAACCCCGGTAGCAAGCCGACACGCCCGTCACTTTGCGTGACCAGCGCTTGCAGGCGTTTGCGTGCGGCATCGGCAAACGGCTCGTCAGGGCGGCCCTTTTTACCGGTTTCCGGGGCATTGAGGCCAATCAGGCGCACGCTGCGGCCATCTTTAAGCCGCAGCGAGTCGCCATCGACCACGCGCTCCACCTGCGCGTAGGTGAGCGCGCGCGGCGCCGGGCACAGCACCTGCGCCTGAGCGACGGAATACCAAATCGCGGGCACAAAAAAGGCGCCCACAAGGGACGCCTTTTTCATTAACCCGGTCAGACCCAAAAGCCTGGCCAAGGTCATGTGCCTTACTCGGCGACTTTTTTAGCGCCGAAAGCACCAAAACGAGTCTTGAAGCGATCAACACGACCGCCAACGTCCAGAGTTTTTTGCTTACCGGTGTAGAACGGGTGGCACTCGTTGCATACGTCAGTACCCAGTGGCTTGCACAGGTTAGAACGAGTTTCGAACTTGTTGCCGCAGCTGCAAGTTACTTCGATCACTTCGTACGCTGGATGGATATCGGCTTTCATGGGGTATTCCTCAGGCTAGCGTGCCGCCACTCAACACCATTGTTGAATACCGCACGTAAATTTAGGGCGGGAATGATACCAGACCTTTAAACAGACGCAAGCACCGGGGGTCGGCTGTTTCTTGATCTTCATCTACGGGTTTTCAGCCACCCCGAACCTGCTTCCGGGCGCGTTGTCTGCTAGGCTCCCGGCCATATTGAACGCCGACCACTTGAGAGCCCCGCGTGCCCGACGCCATTTTGCGCCTTGCCCTGCCTTCCCCTTTGCGCCGCCTGTTTGACTACCGGGCGCCTGCGGGCGTGCTGCGCAGTCAATTACAGCCTGGCATGCGCTTGCGGGTGCCGTTCGGGCGACGGGAAATGATCGGCATTCTGGTGGAAGTAGTCGATCACAGCGAAGTCCCGGCCGACAAGCTCAAACCGGCCATCGCCCTGCTCGACACCACGCCACCGCTGCCCGCGTCGCTGTTCAAGCTGTGCCTGTGGACGTCGCAGTATTACCAGCACAGCTTGGGCGACACACTGAGCTGGGCGCTGCCCGTACTGCTGCGCCAGGGCGAACTGGCCGAAGCGCGCCAGGAGCGTTTCTGGCAGATCGCCCCCGGCGCCAAGCTGGATGACCCGCGCATCGCCCGCGCCCCGCGCCAGCGCGAGGCCCTGGCCACTCTCGCCCAGCACCCGCACGGCGTGGCCCATCAGCTGTTGAGCAAGTTAAAGCTGAACAAGGACAGCCTCGACCTGTTGCTGGCCAAAGAGCTGGTGACGGTCGAAATTCGCCGCCACGCGCCCAGTGCACGCCATGAACGCTGGCTGGCCCAGCCCGAGCTGCCGCTCAACGATGAGCAACGCGCTGCCTGCGAGGCGATTCGCGCCGGGTTCGACAGCTTCCATGCCTTTTTATTGGCGGGCGTGACCGGCAGCGGCAAGACCGAAGTGTATTTGCAGCTGATCCGCGAAACCCTCGAAGCCGGTAAACAGGCCTTGGTGTTGATCCCGGAAATCAACCTGGGGCCACAAACCCTGGCCCGCTTCGAGCAGCGCTTCAACGCCCGCATCGCGCTGGTGCATTCGGCGGTTAATGATCGCGAGCGCCTCGAAAGCTGGCTCGCGGCCCGCGACGGCGAGGCCGACATTATTATTGGTACGCGCTCGGCGCTGTTCACCCCGATGAAAAACCCCGGGCTGATCATCATCGACGAAGAACACGACGGCTCTTATAAACAGCAGGAAGGCCTGCGCTACCACGCCCGCGACTTGGCGCTGGTGCGGGCACGGCAAGAAAACATCCCGATCGTGCTCGGCTCAGCCACTCCTTCGCTGGAGAGCCTGCATAACGCCTACACCGGCCGCTATGGTTTGCTGCGCTTGAATGAACGTGCAGGCGGAGCTAAACAGCCGCGATTCCTACGCCTGGATGTAAAAAGTCGGCCACTGGACAGCGGTATTTCCGGGCCGATGCAACAAGCCATCGGCCAGACACTGGCGGCGGGCCAGCAAGTGCTGGTGTTTCTCAACCGTCGCGGCTTTGCGCCGACCCTGCTGTGCCATGACTGCGGCTGGATGTCGGAGTGCAAGCGCTGCGACGCGCGCATGACCGTTCATCAGCGCTCAGGCGAATTGCGCTGCCATCACTGCGGTTACGTCGAGCGCGTGCCACGCAATTGCCCGCAATGCGCCAAGGTTGATTTGCGCCCTGTAGGGGCTGGTACCGAGCGGGCCGAAGAGCGGCTGGCGATTTTGTTCCCGGATTACCCGGTGCTGCGGGTCGACCGCGACAGCACGTCACGCAAAGACGCGATGAACCAGCTGTTTGCAACCATCCAGAAAGGCCAGCCGTGCATTTTGGTGGGCACGCAAATGCTCGCAAAGGGCCACCACTTTCCACGGGTAACGCTGGTGTCGATTCTGGATGCTGACGGCGGGCTGTTCTCGGGCGACTTCCGCGCCAGCGAACGCATGGCGCAATTGATCGTGCAGGTCGCAGGCCGTGCGGGCCGGGCGGAAGAACCGGGCCGGGTGATTATCCAGACCCACCTGGCCGATCACCCGCTACTGATTCAATTGACCGAGCAAGGCTACTTTGCCTTCGCCGAACAGGCCTTGAGCGAGCGCCGGGCTGCGGGCTTGCCGCCCTTTGCGCACCTGGCGCTGTTGCGCGCCGAAGCGCACAAACCGGGGCAAGCCGAAGGGTTCCTGGATGAAGCCTGCAGCGAGGCCGAGCGTTTGCTGGGCGAGCTCAACCTGCACGGCATCGAACTGCTGGGCCCCGTGCCTGCGCCAATGGAACGCAGGGCCGGACGCTACCGCGCTCAACTACTCTTACAAGCCAACGCCCGAGCGCCGCTGCATCGGCTGCTGAGCCACTGGCTGCTGATCCTTGAACAAATGCCCAGTGGCAGACAAGTCCGCTGGTCGCTGGATGTCGACCCGGTTGATTTGTATTGATCCAAGCTCGCTCCTACAGGCTTGCAGCTCGCCGCTCCGTTAGCGGACAATACCCAGTTTTTCCACCTGCGCACTGAAGCGCTACCGCGCTTGCGGTCGAAAGAGAAGACCATGAAAGACACCATTCGCCAGCTGATTCAACAAGCCCTTGCTCAACTCGTCACAGAAGGTGTGTTGCCTGAAGGCCTGACGCCAGCGATTCAGGTGGAAAACGCCCGTGACAAAACCCACGGCGACTTCGCCAGCAACATCGCCATGATGCTGGCCAAACCTGCCGGCCTTAAGCCACGCGATCTGGCTGAAAAAATCATTGCCGCGCTGCCGGCCGATGAGCAAATCAGCAAGGTCGAAATCGCAGGCCCCGGTTTCCTCAACTTCTTCCAGAACACTCAAGCCCTGGCCTCGCGCCTGGACGCCGCACTGGCCGACCCAAAGCTCGGCGTGCGCAAATCCGGCCCGCACCAGCGCACCGCTGTCGACATGTCCGCGCCTAACCTGGCCAAGGAAATGCACGTAGGCCACCTGCGCTCCACCATCATCGGTGACGGCGTAGCACGGGTGCTGGAGTTTTTGGGCGACGAAGTGATCCGTCAGAACCACGTGGGCGACTGGGGCACCCAGTTCGGCATGCTGATGGCCTATCTCGAAGAAAATCCGATCACCAGCGACGAGCTGTCTGACCTCGAAAACTTCTACCGCGCCGCCAAAAAGCGCTTCGATGAGTCCCCTGAGTTTGCCGACCGCGCCCGTAGCCTGGTGGTCAAGCTGCAAGCCGGTGACCCGGACTGCCTGGCGCTGTGGAGCAAGTTCAAAGACATCTCGCTGTCGCACTGCCAGAAAATTTACGAACTGCTCAACGTTAAATTGACCATGGACGACGTGATGGGCGAAAGCGCCTACAACGACGACCTGATCAACGTGGTCAACGACCTCAAAGCCAAGGGCATGCTGGTGGAGAGTAACGGCGCGCAGTGCGTGTTCCTCGACGAGTTCAAAAACGCCGAAGGCGAGCCGTTGCCGGTGATTATCGTCAAGGCAGACGGCGGCTACCTGTACGCCACCACCGACCTGGCAGCCATCCGCTACCGCAGCGGTGTACTGAAGGCCGACCGCGCCCTGTACTTCGTCGACCAGCGTCAGGCCCTGCACTTCCAGCAAGTGTTTGCCGTGGCGCGCAAAGCAGGCTTTGTGACCCACCCGATGGAAATGGAACACATGGGCTTCGGCACCATGAACGGCGCTGATGGCCGCCCTTTCAAGACCCGCGACGGTGGCACGGTAAAACTGATCGACCTGCTCACCGAAGCCCAGGAACGTGCCTACACCCTGGTCAAAGAGAAGAACCCTGAGCTGGCCGAAGAAGAACTGCGCGCCATCGCCAAGGTGGTCGGCATCGACGCGGTGAAATACGCGGACCTGTCCAAGCACCGCGCCAGCGATTACAGCTTCAACTTTGACCTGATGTTGAACTTTGAAGGCAATACCGCACCTTACCTGCTGTATGCCTACACCCGTGTGGCGGGCGTGTTCCGCAAACTGGGCAAGCGTTTCGACGAAGTACCGGGACACATCGTCCTGGCGGCGCCACAAGAGCAGGAATTGGCCGCAAAACTGGCGCAATTCGGTGAAGTGCTGAACAACGTTGCTGAAAAAGGCACGCCACACACACTGTGCACCTACCTGTACGAAGTGGCCGGTCTGTTCTCCAGCTTCTACGAGAACTGCCCGATCCTGAACGCCGAAGACGAGGCCCAAAAACAAAGCCGTCTGCGCCTGGCAGCCCTGGCCGGCCTGACCCTCAAGCAAGGCCTGGAATTGCTGGGCCTGGAAACTCTGGAGCGCATGTAAGTTGGCCGCCAAGAAAAAACCTGCACCCAAGCGAGGCGCCAGCCGGTATCAGGCGCCAGCCAAAAAGCCGATTCCGGGCTGGTTGTGGCTGGCCATCGGCCTCACCGTCGGCGCGTTTATCGTGTTTTTGATGAAGCTCGAGCCGGGCAAGGGCGACGACGTCAAACGGGTCAAGCAAGAGGCGCAAAAAACCTCGCAACAGGCTGAAGCCAACAAGACGCCGCCGAGCCCGACTCAGCCGGTCAAGCCTAAGTACGACTTCTATACCTTGTTGCCCGAGTCAGAAGTGATCGTGCCGCCAGAAGCCGTGCCGGAGAAGACCCCACCTGCGCAGCCAACGGCCCCTCTGGCGCCGGTGACACCGGCTGAAGCGGCAAAAATCGACACCGTGCGGGCTCAAGCCGCCCTGAACGGCCTGACGCCACCGCCGGCACCACCGGTGGTCAAGGAAGCGCCGTCGACGACCAAGTTCTTCCTGCAGGCGGGCTCGTTCCGCAAACAGGCCGATGCGGACAAAGTGCGCGCCCAAATCATTCTGCTCGGCCAAACCGCTTCGGTTGAGTCGGGCACGGTGAAAGACGAAACCTGGTACCGGGTACTGGTCGGCCCGTTCAGCAACCGCGAACAACTGACCGTGGCCCAGAAGCAATTGGCCGGTGGCGGCTTCAACAACCTGTTGTTGCAGCAGCGCCGCTAATCCAGGCCGTAGGCTGCGATCTTTTAACATTCGAAAAGATCGCAGCCTGCGCCAGCGCCTACAGACGCTTCCTTCACTCCATTCATCCGCATTCCCCTCCCGCTGTTGAAATACGCGCTACAACCCCCATATGTATCTCCATCAGGCATTTTCGCCCCGCTGCGTGGAGACTCTCCCTTGACCACCATCGTTTCAGTTCGCCGCCACGGCAAAGTCGTTATGGCTGGCGACGGCCAGGTTTCTCTTGGCAACACCGTGATGAAAGGCAACGCGAAAAAAGTCCGTCGCCTGTACCACGGCCAGGTAATCGCCGGTTTCGCCGGTGCAACTGCCGATGCTTTCACCCTGTTCGAACGCTTTGAAGGCCAGCTTGAGAAACATCAGGGCCATCTGGTTCGCGCCGCTGTCGAGTTGGCCAAAGAATGGCGTACCGACCGCTCGCTGAGCCGCCTGGAAGCCATGTTGGCCGTCGCCAACAAAGACGCATCCTTGATCATCACCGGTAACGGCGACGTGGTTGAGCCCGAAGACGGCTTGATCGCCATGGGTTCTGGCGGTGCTTTTGCCCAAGCGGCAGCCCGCGCCCTGCTGATGAAAACCGACCTGCCGGCCCGCGAAATCGCCGAGACCGCACTCGGCATTG
This sequence comes from Pseudomonas helleri, assembly GCF_045830615.1. Classification (NCBI taxonomy): domain Bacteria; kingdom Pseudomonadati; phylum Pseudomonadota; class Gammaproteobacteria; order Pseudomonadales; family Pseudomonadaceae; genus Pseudomonas; species Pseudomonas helleri. The sequence continues at coordinate 5,186,086 of NZ_CP174501.1, forward strand.
CTGGCGACATCTGCGTGTTCACCAACCACAACATCACTATTGAGGAGCAGGACCTCGCTGAGTAAGCCCCCTGCCGGGCCAGTTCGCTGGCCCGTGTATGCACCTGACTTCAGCTAGAGGAACGCCAATTATTATGTCCATGACTCCCCGCGAAATCGTCCACGAACTCAACCGCCATATCATCGGCCAGGACGACGCCAAACGCGCCGTTGCAATCGCCTTGCGTAACCGCTGGCGCCGCATGCAGCTCCCTGAAGAGCTGCGCGTTGAAGTCACCCCGAAAAACATCCTGATGATCGGCCCGACCGGTGTCGGTAAAACCGAGATCGCGCGCCGTCTGGCCAAGCTGGCCAACGCACCGTTCATCAAGGTTGAAGCCACCAAATTCACCGAAGTGGGCTATGTGGGCCGCGACGTAGAGTCGATCATCCGTGATCTGGCTGACGCGGCGATCAAGCTGCTGCGCGAGCAAGAAATCGTTAAAGTCCGTCACCGCGCTGAAGATGCCGCTGAAGAGCGCATTCTCGACGCCCTGCTGCCACCTGCCCGCACGTTTGGCGAAGAGGCGGCTGCACCGCAGGACTCCAACACCCGTCAGCTGTTCCGCAAGCGCCTGCGTGAAGGCCAGCTGGACGACAAGGAAATTGAAATCGAAGTGGCCGACGTGGCCGGTGTCGATATTTCCGCGCCGCCAGGCATGGAAGAAATGACCAACCAGCTGCAAAGCCTGTTTGCCAACATGGGCAAAGGCAAGCGCAAGAGCCGCAAGCTGAAAGTCAAAGAAGCCCTGAAAATGGTGCGTGACGAAGAAGCCAGCCGCCTGGTCAACGACGAAGAACTCAAGGCCAAAGCCCTGGAAGCCGTTGAACAGCACGGTATTGTGTTCATCGACGAAATCGACAAAGTGGCCAAGCGCGGCAATGTCGGCGGCGCCGATGTGTCCCGTGAAGGCGTACAGCGCGACCTGCTGCCGCTGATCGAAGGCTGCACCGTCAACACCAAGCTGGGCATGGTTAAAACTGACCACATCCTGTTTATCGCCTCCGGTGCTTTCCACCTGAGCAAACCAAGCGATCTGGTGCCTGAGCTGCAAGGCCGTCTGCCGATCCGTGTCGAACTCAAGGCGCTGACCCCGGAAGACTTCGAACGCATCCTCAGCGAGCCGCACGCTTCGCTGACCGAGCAATACCGCGAACTGCTGAAAACTGAAGGCCTGAACATTGAGTTCCAGCCTGAAGGCATCAAGCGTCTGGCGGAAATTGCCTGGCAGGTTAACGAGAAAACCGAAAACATCGGTGCTCGTCGTCTGCACACGCTGCTGGAGCGCCTGCTCGAAGAGGTATCGTTCAGTGCCGGTGACATCGCCAGCGCGCAGAACGAAGAGCCTATTCGTATTGACGCCGAGTACGTGAACAGCCACTTGGGCGAACTGGCCAAGAACGAAGACCTCTCGCGCTACATCTTGTAAGCCGGGCACCTGTAGCCGCTGTCGCAGCCTGCGACAGCGGCTTCGTGTTTGTGTGAAGACCAAAAGGTTATGACCATGATCCCCAGCGCCATCACCCTGCACAAAGCCTCAAAAACCCTGACCCTCAAATACCCGTCTGGCGAGGAGCACCACCTGTCGGCCGAACTGCTGCGCGTGCATTCGCCGTCCGCAGAGGTGCAGGGCCACGGCAAGCCCATTCTGCAATTCGGCAAAATCAATGTCGGTTTGCTCAAGATCGAAACCGCAGGCAATTACGCCCTGAAGCTGACCTTCGATGACGGCCATGACAGCGGGCTGTTCACCTGGGAGTACCTGTATCAGTTGGGGGTACGCAAAGATGAGTTGTGGCAGGACTACCTGGCCGAACTCAAAGCCGCCGGCAAGTCGCGCGACCCTTCGGTGTCAGTTGTAAAGCTGATGTTGTAGCACTCAGCCCAACTGTAGGAGCGAGCTTGTCTCGCGAGCTTTTTAAAGATCAAAAGATCGCGAGGCAAGCTCGCTCCTACAGTCCAGATGTGGGCAACTCAGGATGAGGTGGTTGGCTCCGGGGCCTTCACTTCGGCTGGTTTTTTGGCCGCTGCCGGTTTTTTAGCGGCGGGTTTGGCCGCTGCCTTGGCTGCCGGTTTTGCGGCTGGTTTTGCGGCTGGCTTGGCAGGGGCTTTGGTGACAGGTTTAGCGGCTGGTTTTGCCGCAGGCTTGGCAGCAGCGCTGGCTGCCGGTTTAGCCGTTGCAGGCTTGGCGGCTGGTTTAGCGGCCGCGGGCTTGGCAGCAGCAGGCTTAACGGCAGGCTTGGCGGTCGTCGCTTTGGCTGGTGCGGGCTTGCTTGCAGGCGTGGCTTTGGTGGCGGCGACTTTTGCTGCGGCTGCGGTGAGTTTTTCGATGTGCTTGGTCAGTACGTCGACTTGCGCATGCAAGGTTTTGACTTCTTCGCGGCTCGGCACGCCCAAGCGGGAGATCGCGCTGGTCAGGCGTTTATCGAAAGCCTCTTCGAATTCGCTCCACTTCTCCAGCGCCAGGTCTTTCACGTCTTCAACCCGTGAACGCGCGGATGAGGTGGTTGCCTTGGCTTCATCGACAAACTTGTTGCCTGCACTCTTGGCCAGCTTTTCAGCTTTTTCGCCGTCTTTGACCAAACTGTCAAACAGCTTGCTGCCATCGGCATCAATCTTTGAGTACACCCCAAGGCCTGCCAACCAGATCTTGCGCGAGTACTCTTCTATCTTGCCGGTCCATGAGTGACTTTCTTTTGCAGGTGCAGCCGGTTTCTTTGCAGCCATTGTGTTCCCCTCAATGTTCAGTCGCGACGTCTTTGAGTCAAAGCGCCGCGTCATCAAGGTGAACAACATGTTCACCTGTAACAGGTTTAGACCTTAATCCGCCTAGTTTCAAGGCAGGTTTAAAACAGGTTTATGCCAGCGCTTTGTCCAGCGAGCGTTCAATTTCTGACTGGATCATGCCGCTCATCGCCGACATCAACATGCCCAGTTTCACGTCCACTTTGACCCGGCGCTCATCGACTTCCAGTTGGGCCTCGACCCCGGAACGTTTCAGGGTCACCTTGTCGCCCGACCACTCAGGGCTCAGCCCGTACTGAGATTGCAGCTTACCCACCACTTCCCGGGCCTTGACCCGTGCCTGCTCAAGACCCAGGTTGTGGATGCGCTCAACACTGATGTTTGCCATTGCTGCGTTCCTCGTAAAAAAGTCGATCACTATACTTACATTGACCCTCGCCAAGACAAAGCCGGCTACCGGGATTAGAATGGCCAGCATTCTCTTCTGGTGACAGCGATATGACTGATCAGCGCAAAGGCAGCGATGCCGAACCCACCACTCACTTCGGCTTCAAGAACGTGCCGGAAAGCCAAAAGGCCGACAAAGTCGCCGAGGTTTTCCACTCCGTGGCCGGTAAATATGACCTGATGAACGACGTTCTGTCGGGCGGCATGCACCGCCTGTGGAAGCGTTTCACCATCGAGCTGTCGGGTGTACGCCCAGGCAACAAGGTGCTGGACATCGCCGGCGGTACAGGCGATCTGGCGCGCAAGTTCTCGCAACTGGTCGGCCCGACCGGCCACGTGGTACTGGCCGACATCAACGCCTCGATGCTCAAGGTAGGCCGTGATCGCCTGCTGGACAAAGGCGTGGCCGGCAATATCGAGTTCGTTCAGGCCGACGCCGAAAAGCTGCCGTTCCCGGACAACCACTTCGACTGCGTGACCATCGCCTTTGGCCTGCGTAACGTGACCCACAAAGAAGACGCGCTGCGCTCCATGCTGCGTGTGCTCAAGCCGGGCGGCCGCCTGTTGGTGCTGGAGTTCTCCAAGCCGACCAATGCGCTGATGTCCAAGGTTTACGACGCCTACTCGTTCGCCTTTATGCCCATGGTCGGCAAGCTGGTGCTCAACGATGCCGACAGCTACCGCTACCTGGCTGAGTCGATCCGCATGCACCCGAACCAGGAGACGCTGAAGTCGATGATGGTCGAGGCCGGTTTTGACCGCGTGACCTATCACAACATGACCTCAGGTATCGTCGCACTGCACCGCGGCATCAAGCCCTGATGTTGCTGCGCGGCCTTCTCGCCAGCGTCGAAACCGCCGTTAACCGGGTATTGCGCCTGGACAGCACGGCCTTGGCACGCTTGCGCCCGTTGACCGGCAAGGTCATTGCGGTGCGCGGCAGCAGCCCGACGGTTCAGCTGTTTATCCTGCCCAGCGATGAAGGCCTGATGCTGGCCGCTGAGTGGGCCGCCGAAGCCGACTGCACCTTGCGTGCCCCGACGTCGACCCTGCTGCGCCTGGCCTTGAGCAAAGACAAAAGCGCGGTGTTGCACGGCCCGCAGGTCGACCTCGAAGGTGACAGCGCCGCATTGATGGCGCTGGCCGCCGTGCTGCAAGACCTTGAACTGGATTGGGAGTACGAACTCTCACGCTGGATCGGTCCTGTGCCTACGGCGTTGATCGGCGGCCACCTGCGCAGCCGCGCCAACTGGTACCAGCAAGGTTTCGCCAGCCTCAATCAGAATTTGGCCGAATACCTGAGCGAAGAAGCCCGCACCTTGGTCGGCGAACGTGAAGCGCAAGCGCGCTTTGAGCAAATCGACCGACTTAAACTCGACCTGGACCGCCTGGAGGCACGCTTTGAGCGCCTCAGCCGATCCCTCAAGCCCAGCGATCACGCATGAAGCTGCTTGCCATACGCCGTTTGTTTCGCATCCAGCGCGTCGTCATTCGCTACCGCCTGGATGACCTGCTGTTCGCCCTGCCCTTGCCGTGGTGGCTGTTGTCGCTGCGCTATGCCCTGCCGTGGCGCTGGTTCCCGCGTAAAAAGCTGGAGCTGAGCCGGGGCGCAGCCCTGCGCCTGGCCTTGCAGGACTTAGGACCGATCTTCATCAAGTTCGGGCAAATTCTGTCGACCCGTCGCGACTTGCTCCCACCGGACATCGCCGATGAGTTGATGCTGTTGCAAGACCGCGTTCCGCCGTTCGACCCGGAGCTGGCGGTCAAGCTGATCGAAGAACAGCTCGGCGCCAAAATCAGCGAAGTCTTTAGCCGTTTTGACATTGATCCGCTGGCCTCAGCCTCGGTGGCCCAGGTGCACGCCGCCAAGCTCAAGACCGGCGAAGAGGTCGTGGTCAAAGTCGTCCGCCCGGGCCTCAAGCCGATCATCGGTTCTGACCTGGCCTGGCTGTTTATTCTGGCCAAGACCGCCGAGCGCCTGAGCGCGGATGCGCGCCTGCTGCACCCGGTAGACGTGGTCAGCGATTACGAAAAAACCATTTACGACGAACTCGACCTCCTGCGCGAGGCGGCCAACGCCAGCCAGCTCAAGCGCAACTTCGAAGGTTCGCCGCTGCTCTACGTGCCGCAGATTTACTGGGACTGGTGCCGCCCCAAGGTGCTGGTCATGGAGCGCATCTACGGGCTGCAAGTCACCGATCTGGCGGCCTTGGCCGACCAGCGCACCGACATGAAGCTGCTGGCCGAACGCGGGGTCGAGATCTTCTTCACCCAAGTGTTTCGTGACAGTTTTTTCCATGCCGACATGCACCCCGGCAACATCTTCGTCAGCACGGTCAGCCCGTGGAGCCCGCAATACATCGCTATCGACTGCGGCATCGTCGGCAGCCTGACCCCCGAAGACCAGGACTACCTGGCGCGCAACCTGTTTGCCTTCTTCAAGCGTGATTACCGGCGTGTGGCCCAACTGCACATCGACTCGGGCTGGGTGCCTGCGAACACCAAGCTCAACGAGTTTGAGGCGGCGATCCGCACCGTGTGCGAGCCGATTTTCGAGAAGCCGCTCAAAGAGATTTCCTTTGGTCAGGTGCTGATGCGCCTGTTCCAGACCGCTCGGCGCTTCAACATGGAAGTCCAGCCGCAGTTGGTTTTGTTACAAAAAACCCTGCTCAACATCGAAGGCCTGGGCCGCCAGCTGTACCCCGACCTTGACCTGTGGAGCACCGCGCAGCCGTTCCTTGAACGCTGGATGCGCGAGCGCGTCAGCCCCAAAACCCTGCTGCGCAACCTGCACAGCCAGGTCGAGCAGATCCCGCATCTGGCGGGCATGACCCGCGACCTGCTGGAACGTATGTCGCAACCTCACGCCAAGAACCAGCCGCTAGCGGTGCGTGAGCCCCGGGACGGCTGGTTCTTGCGCCTGCTGGGCGCCGGGCATGTGGTCGCAGGCGCCTTACTGGCAACTGTCGGACCTTTGGGCAGCATCGGTTACTGGCCGGCGGGTATCCTGCTGGTGGTGGGCCTTTACCTGATCGTGCGCCGATCGTAGGAATTCTGGTCACTCTTGAGAGAGGCTGGCAAACTGTGGGCATCGCGAGTGCGGAGTCAAACATGAAAGACTGGCTGGACGAGATCAAATGGGACAACGATGGCCTGGTGCCTGCAATTGCCCAAGACCATAAAACCGGACGTGTGCTGATGATGGCCTGGATGAACCGCGAGGCCCTGAGCCTGACCGCGGCAGAAAACCGTGCCATCTACTGGTCACGCTCGCGTGGCAAACTGTGGCGCAAAGGCGAAGAATCAGGCCATGTGCAAAAGCTGCATGAAATGCGCCTCGACTGCGACGCGGATGTGATCATCCTGATGGTTGAGCAAATCGGCGACATCGCCTGCCATACCGGCCGTCAAAGCTGCTTCTACCGCGTTTACGAAAACGCCGAATGGAAGACCGTTGATCCGGTGCTTAAAGACCCGAACGCCATTTATCACGCAGGCCACTCCCATGACTGACACCCTGAACCGCGTCGCCCAAGTGCTCGAAGCACGCAAAGGCGCCACGCCAGACAGCTCCTATGTCGCCAGCCTGTACCACAAGGGCTTGAACAAGATCCTGGAAAAAGTCGGCGAAGAGTCGGTCGAAACCATCATTGCCGCCAAAGATGCTGCCATCAGCGGTGACTGCAGCGATGTCATCTACGAAACGGCTGATTTATGGTTCCACAGCATGATCATGCTCGCCCAGTTGGGCCAGCATCCTCAGGCGGTACTGGATGAACTGGAGCGCCGCATCGGCACTTCCGGACACGTGGAAAAAGCCTCCCGGCCTTCCGCCTAAACCCTTTTTTCAAGGAGCACAGCATGGGCATTTTTGACTGGAAACACTGGATCGTCATTCTGGTAGTCGTGGTCCTGGTCTTCGGCACCAAAAAACTGAAAAATCTGGGCACCGACGTGGGCGAGTCAATCAAAGGCTTTCGCAAAGCCATGAACGACGACGAAAAGCCTGCCGAACCCGTGGTTCCTCCTGCGCAGCCAACTGGCGCACCGACACCGCACACCACTTCGACCCTGAATGAGCCGCACACCATCGACGTGCAGGCACAAAAAGTCGAAGAGCCGACCCGCAAAGACGTGTGAGCCAAAACCCATGTTCGGTATCAGCTTCAGTGAACTGCTGCTCGTCGGCCTGGTTGCCCTCGTGGTGCTGGGCCCCGAGCGCCTGCCGGGTGCTGCACGCACCGCCGGCCTGTGGATCGGACGCTTGAAACGCAGTTTCAATGCGATCAAACAGGAAGTTGAACGTGAAATCGGCGCTGACGAGATCCGTCGCCAGTTGCACAACGAACACATCTTGTCGATGGAAGAGGAAGCCAAGAAGATCCTGGCCCCGCTCCAGCCGACGGTGCCGCCCGTGGTGCCGACAGAGCCCGTGCCAGCCCCCGCAGCCGCGCCTGTGGCCCCACTGGCTCACCCGGAGCCTGCCAGCCCGGCACCGGCCAGCCTGAGCGAGACCGAGGCCGGGCCAGCGCCTCACGCGCCTGCGCCACACGACCCAACCCTGCCACCGCGAGCCCCCTAAGCGCATGAGCGACTCCTCCAAAAACGAGCAGCCCGAACACGACCAGCCAATGCCGCTGGTCTCGCACCTGACCGAGCTGCGTACCCGTTTGTTGCGCTGTATTGCGGCGGTCTTTCTGATCTTTATCGCCTTGTTTGCCTTTACGCAGCAGATCTACACCCTGGTCTCCACGCCGCTGCGTGAATACCTGCCGGTGGGCGCCACGATGATCGCCACCGACGTGGCCTCGCCGTTCCTCACGCCGCTCAAGCTGACCATGATGGTCTCGCTGTTTATTGCTATTCCGGTGATCCTGCACCAGATCTGGGGCTTCATTGCGCCGGGCCTGTACAAGCATGAAAAACGCATTGCCGTACCGCTGCTGATCTCCAGCATCTTTTTGTTCTATGCCGGTATGGCGTTTGCCTACTTCCTGGTCTTCCCGCTGGTGTTCAAGTTCTTCGCCGCCGCGACCCCGGAAGGCGTGGCCATGATGACCGACATCAGCAGCTACCTTGATTTCGTCATGACCCTGTTTTTTGCCTTTGGCGTGGCCTTTGAAATTCCGGTGGCCGTGGTGCTGCTGGTCTGGATCGGCATCGTCGACGTCAAATACCTGCGCAAGATCCGCCCGTACGTGATCATCGGCTGCTTCGTGGTCGGCATGATCCTGACCCCGCCAGACATCTTTTCGCAGACGCTGCTGGCCGTGCCGATGTGGATGCTGTTTGAGATCGGCATTCTGTTTGGCAGCCTGATCAGCAAAAACAAGCGCGGCGACGAAGAAGAACCGGCTGACAGCGACAGCAACGCCCAACCGCCAGCACCGCAGCCGTGAACCTGCTGCTCCTCGAAGAGGCTGACTTCATTGCCGCCGACCGCGTGATCCTGCGCGACCGGCGCCTGACCCACATGCAGGACGTGCACCGGGCAGCGGTGGGCGACACCCTGCGCGTGGGCCGGATTAGCGGTTTGATGGGCAGCGCCGAGCTGGTGCGCCTTGAAGCCAAAGAGGCCGAGCTGGTGATCCTCAGCCTCGACCAGCCCCCGCCGCCAAAGCTCCCGCTGACCCTGCTGCTGGCCCTGCCCCGGCCGAAAATGTTGCGTCGGGTGCTTCAGACGGTGGCGTCCTTGGGCGTGCCCAAGGTCGTGCTGGTCAACAGTTACCGGGTTGAAAAGAGCTTCTGGCAAACCCCGTTTCTGGAGCCCGAGGCCATACGCGAGCAATTGATCCTGGGCCTTGAACAGTCCCGCGACAGCGTGCTGCCTGAAGTCATCATCGAAAAACGCTTCAAACCGTTTGTCGAAGACCGCCTGCCGGCCATGGCCGACGGCACCTTGGGCCTGATCGGCCACCCCGGCAACTACCCCGACTGCCCACGCGGCCTGAACGAAGCCGTCACCCTGGCCATCGGCCCGGAAGGTGGCTGGATCCCTTACGAGATCGACCTGCTGGTCAACGCCGGACTGCAACCGGTACAACTCGGCGCCCGCATCCTGCGGGTCGAAACCGCCGTCACCGCCCTCCTCGCCCGGTTGTTCTAAGCCCACCGCCATCCTGTAGGAGCGAGCTTGTCTCGCGATCTTTTGATCTTAAAAGACCGCGAGCACGTTCTCTCACTCATGGCAATAAGCCACTTCTTGCGACCTGGGTCACATATTCGACAGCCGTTCTACAGTTATCTGCCGGGACGCCGATGCGCTGTGAAGTCACGAGCACCGCAAAGCAACGGACAACTTTGCGTCTCTCGATCCAGGTCCATAAAGGAGCAGCACCATGTACCGTCGATTAGCCCACCTACTCGGCAATATGAGCGTCAATCGTAAACTCAGCCTGGGTTTCGGCCTGGTGATGGTTCTGACGGTGCTGATTACCGCAGCCGGCTGGAACGGCCTGGCCTCGGTGATTGAGCGGGGCGACAAGCTGGCCAATATTTCCAGGATCATCGCACTCAGCAAAGACCTGCGCATTGCCCGGCTCGACTATCAACTCACCCCTCAGCCCGACACTCAGCAGCACGTGTATGAGCGTTTGCGCGAGCTGGACGCCATTCTGGTCACGTCGCGCAAGCAACTGAACATGCCTGAGGATCTGACACTGGTAGACCAGCAGATCAATGCAGCCGTCGAGTACAAACGTGCCTTCGATGACCTGGTGCAAGGTAAAAATACCGATCAGGCCTTGGAGCGCATGCACCTGCAAGGCAATCACCTGATCGACCTGAGCCAAAAGCTCTCGGCACTGCAAACCGCCAAGCGCGATAGAGACAGCCAGCAGGCCAGAACGCTGCTGGTCAGTTGTGCCGCGCTGGCGCTGGTGATCGGGATCATTGCGGCCTGGATCATCACCCGTCAGATCGTGGTGCCACTACAACGCACGCTCAAGTCCGTTGAGTACATCGCCGCCGGCGACCTGTCCCATGACTCTAAAACTGAGCGCCGCGATGAGCTGGGGCAGTTGCAGAAGTCCATCCAGAACATGACCGAAGGCCTGCGTGAGCTGATTGGCGGAATTCGCGATGGCGTCACCCAGATTGCCAGCGCTGCGGAAGAGCTGTCCGCGGTCACCGAGCAAACCAGCGCCGGGGTTAACAGCCAGAAGGTCGAAACCGACCAGGTGGCTACCGCCATGAACGAAATGGCCGCGACGGTGCAAGAAGTGGCCCGTAATGCCGAAGAAGCCAGCGAAGCCGCCGGTGCTGCCGACCAGCAGGCCCACGAAGGCGACACGGTGGTCGCACAAGCCATTGCCCAGATCGAGAAGCTCGCCGTCGAGGTTGCGCACTCCACCGAGGCCATGGATCACCTCAAGCGCGAAAGCGACAAGATTGGCAGTGTGCTGGACGTGATCAAGTCGGTGGCCCAGCAAACCAACCTGCTGGCCCTGAACGCGGCCATTGAGGCGGCACGGGCCGGTGAAGCCGGGCGCGGTTTTGCGGTGGTGGCCGACGAGGTGCGCAGCCTGGCGCAACGCACGCAGCAATCAACCGAGGAAATCGAAGAACTGATTGCCGGCCTGCAAAGCAGCACACAGCAGGTCTCAAGTCGCCTGGACAGCAGCCGCACCCTCACCGACAGCAGCGTCGAACTGACCCGCAGTGCAGGCCAGTCGCTGGGCAACATCACCCGTACCGTGTCGGCCATTCAGGGCATGAACCAGCAAATTGCGGCTGCCGCCGAGCAGCAGAGTGCCGTGGCAGAAGAGATCAACCGCAGCGTGCTGAATGTGCGTGATGTGTCGGATCAAACAGCCGCCGCCAGCGAAGAAACCGCCGCGTCGAGCATTGAGCTGGCGCGTTTGGGCACGCATCTACAGACGTTGGTGGGGCGATTTAAGGTCTGAACCGGTCGGAGCGAGATTGTCTCGCGATCTTTTGATTGTTTAAAAGATCGCGAGGCAAGCTCGCTCCTACGGGTTTTGGGTGTTAAAGGACTTGGCGCAAGAACGCTTGGGCGCGCAGGTCTTTTGGCGAGTTGAAGAAGTCTTCCGGGGCGGAGTCTTCCAGCAGTTTGCCGTGATCGAAGAACAACACGCGGTTCGCCACTTCACGGGCAAAGCCCATTTCGTGGGTCACGCAGACCATGGTCATGCCTTCCAGGGCCAAGGTCTTCATCACGTCGAGCACTTCGCCGACCATCTCCGGGTCGAGTGCCGAGGTGGGTTCGTCAAACAACATGACCTTGGGTTCCATCGCCAGCGCACGGGCAATGGCCACACGCTGTTGCTGGCCGCCCGACAGGCGCGACGGGAACTCATTGGCCTTCTGCCCGATCCCGACTTTCTCCAGCAGCGCACGGGCCTTGGCTTCACGCTCGGCCTTGCCGCGCTTGCGCACGACTTTCTGCGCCAGGCAGAGGTTTTCGAGCACGGTCATGTGCGGGAACAGGTTGAAATGCTGGAACACCATGCCGACTTCACGCCGGTAGGCGTTGACGTCGGTTTTCGGGTCGGCCAAATCAACGCCATCAATGCTGACGGAGCCCGAGTCGAACTCTTCCAGGCCATTGAGGCAGCGCAGAAAGGTCGATTTGCCGGAGCCGGACGGGCCGATCACCACCAGCACTTCGCCCTTGTCGACCTTGGTGGTGACGTTGTCGACCGCGCGTACGATGTGCCCGCGGGTGTCGAAGACTTTTACCAGTTCGCGAACTTCAATCACTTTGCGCGAGCCTCCGCTCAAGCCGGCTGGCGAAGTGCGACAGCGGCAGGTTGATCAACAAGTACAGGCCCGCCACACAGAACAGGATTTCAAACGGCGAGAACGAGGTGGTGATGACTTCACGACCGCTTTTAAGCAGCTCGGTAATCGCAATCACCGACACCAGCGAGGTGTCTTTGACCAGGCTGATAAATTGCCCGGCCAGCGGCGGCAGCACCCGTTTGAACGCTTGCGGCAGGACCACGTAGCGCATCGACTGGCTGGCGTTGAGGCCCAGCGAGCGTGCCGCTTCGTTTTGCCCACGGGCGATGGACTGGACGCCCGCGCGGATGATTTCGGCCACGTACGCGCCCGTGAACAGCGACAGCGCGGCAATGCCGGCAAATTCGCGGGACAGATTCAGCACGGTGCCAATAAAGAAGTAGAAGATAAAAATCTGCACCAGCAACGGCGTACCGCGTACCAGCTCGACGTACAACGTCGACAGGTCGCGCAGGGTCGGGTTGTTTGACAGCCGGCACAGGCCCGTGGCCAGCCCGATCAGCAAACCCAGCACGCCAGACACCAGCGACAGCCAGACAGTGGTCCACAGGCCCAGCAGCAGCGGCCCGGCAGCCCAATGTCGGTTCACACCAATCACATCGCCTTCAGCGACATCGTCGCCCTCAGCCAATTGCAGGCTGTTGTCAGCAACGGTCAGACGCTGTTCAGCGCCATCGTCGCCGCGCAGCACGACTTCGGCTTTGCCGCCGTTGTGTATGACTTCGATCACGGTGGAGGTTTCAGCGGCCCGCTGAGCTTCTTCGGCCTGATAGGCGAAGTACTGCGGGACTCGGTTCCAGCGCCACTCGTAGGACATCAGCGAGGTGGCGTAATACAGCGCCCCCGCCAGACCGATGAGGATTAGCACGGTCAAGACGTGCCAGGGCCACTGGGCTTTCTTTTGTTTGATCACTTTCAGGTTCCACGTTTTGTGTCGCTAGGGAGGCCGCCATCGCGAGCAAGCCCGCGCCTACAGGTGGTGTGCAGGCGCGAGCAAGTTGACGAATGGTTTAACAGCCTTATTCCATGTCTTTGAGCCAGGCGGTGTCTTTGAACCACTTGTCATGGATGCGATCGTAGGTGCCGTCTTCGTGGATCTGGTGCAGGAAGTTATTGATGTAGTTGATGCTGTCGTAGTCGCCTTTCTTCAGACCAAACGCCAACGGTTCGTAGGTGAACGGCTTGTCGAGGAACTCCAGCTTGCCGTTGCCGAACTTGTTGACCGCTACAACGTTGTAAGGCGCGTCGTAGATAAACGCGTCTGCCTTGCCGTTAACCACGTCCAGCACCGCTTCTGGCTCGTTGTCGTAGCCGTGGTACTGGGCTTTGGACATCAGCTTGCGCGCGACGATTTCACCCGTGGTGCCGATTTTGGAGGTCAGGCGGTACTGTGGATCGTTGAGGTCTTTGTAGGACTTGACCTTGTCTGCCAGTTCCTTGCGGATCAGCAGAGTTTGGCCCACAACAATGAAGGGTTCGCTGAAGTTCAGGCGCAGGTTGCGCTCTTGGGTCAGGGTCATGCCGCTGCCGATCATGTCGAACTTGTTGGTCATGAGGGCCGGGATGATACCGTCGTAGGCCGTGGACACCAGTTCCAGCTTGACGCCCATGGACTTGGCCATGGCTTTGAGCAGGTCAACTTCAAAACCAATGATCTGACCGCGCTTGTTGGTCATTTCAAACGGCATGTACGTTGGGTCCATACCGACTTTCAGCGTGCCGCGCTTGACCGCGTCGTCAATGGCGCCTGCATGGGCTGCGCTGACTGCCAGTAATGCAGTGGCGCCGCACAGCAGCTTCGTCAGAAACTTCTTCATCATCAACCTCCCCTCAACCGACTCAATAAAGGTGTTGGCCTGCGGCGGGTTTGCTTGATAAAGCCAACAAAGCCGGGCACTCACCCATTCGGGGACGGATGCTAACTCACAGAAGGTTTTGAGACGAGTTTTGCGCGCTAAAAGCACGACAGGCGGGGGAATGCAGAAGCTTATTTCGTAGCAGCTGCCGAGCTTTGCGAGGCTGCGTTCGATTGCGAAGCGATCGTAAAAGCTAAGTGCGGGGGTTTGTCAGGTTCTGCGCAATGTAGGGTTTTACGACGGCTTTGCCGCCGGACGTAGCCTTCGGCAACTGCTACGAAAAACCGTGTCTCGCTCGCCCTCCTGTAGAGGTGCGAGCGAGATTTGGATCACGCCGCTGGCTGCAACGCCAGCAACGGTGCGTGGTTATCGGCGGCCACCGAATCACGCCAGGCTTTAAGCCAGTCTTCGAGACCGTCGGTCCACACCAACGCGTGCAGACGGGCCAACGCCACCGGGTCGCTCAACAACGCCATACGCTCGTTGTTGTTCAGACCGCTCGGGCCGACCTTGATCGCATGACGCACGCGCTCGGCGCGCAGCCATTCGATCGGCTCGGCTTCACGGTGACGCGAGGTCGCCAAGGCGCACGCCAGGGCATTTTGCTGCGGGTCCACCACGGCCCGTACAAAGCCATCGTGAAGCGCGTGGTAGCGGTTCTCGTGGGTGTACTCCTCAGTGGCCGACAACTCACGGGGCGGTGCGTATTCCTCAGGGATCAGGAACAGCTTTTCGTCACGCGACTTGAGGCCCGGCTTCACCCGGCTGGAAAGCACCGACACCGGAATCGACAGCATCAGCGAACCCACAATCGGCACCAGCCACCACAGGAAGCTCGGGTTCAACCACAGCACCAGGCAGGCCCACGCAGCACCCAACAGGGTTTGCGGACCATGACGGCGTACCGCTTCGCTCCACGGCGTGGAATCGTCGTCACGTTGTGGCGAGTTCCAGGTCGCGGCCCAGCCCAGGAAGGCAGCCAGAACGAAACGGGTGTGGAAGATCATGCGCACCGGCGCCAGCAGCATCGAAAAGAGCATTTCGAGCAGCATCGACACGGTGACCTTGAACTTGCCGCCGAACTCTTTGGCGCCCTTGGCCCAGATCAGGATGATGCTCAGCAGTTTAGGCAGGAACAGCAGCACGATGGTGGTCGAGAACAGCGCGACTGCCTTTTCCGGGTGCCATTGTGGCCACAACGGATACAGCTGACGCGGCTCCATAAAGTACTGCGGTTCCATCAGCGTGTTGACCGCCAGCAAGGCCGTCGACAGCAGCAGGAAGAAGAACCACAACGGCGCCGACAAGTAGGACATCACGCCGGTCAGGAACACCGCACGGTGCACCGGGTGCATGCCTTTAACCAGGAACAGGCGGAAGTTCATCAAGTTACCGTGGCACCAGCGGCGGTCACGCTTGAGTTCGTCCAGCAAGTTAGGCGGCAGTTCTTCGTAGCTGCCCGGCAAGTCATAAGCGATCCACACGCCCCAACCGGCACGGCGCATCAGCGCGGCTTCAACAAAGTCGTGGGACAAAATCGCCCCCGCAAACGCGCCCTTGCCCGGCAACGGCGCCAGGGCACAGTGCTCGATAAACGGCTTCATGCGGATGATCGCGTTGTGGCCCCAGTAGTGGGATTCACCCAACTGCCAGAAGTGCAAACCGGCGGTGAACAGCGGGCCGTATACGCGCGTCGCAAACTGCTGCATGCGTGCATACAGAGTGTCCATGCCCGACGCCCGTGGCGCGGTCTGGATAATGCCCGCGTCTGGTGTGGCTTCCATCAGGCGCACCAGGCTGGTCAGGCATTCGCCGCTCATGACGCTGTCGGCGTCGAGCACCACCATGTACTTGTAATCACCGCCCCAACGACGGCAGAAGTCGTCGAGGTTGCCGCTTTTACGCTTCACACGACGGCGACGACGGCGATAGAAAATCCGCCCGAAGCCTTCTGTCTCGCGGCACACATCCAGCCAGGCCTGTTGTTCTGCGACACAAATATCGGGGTCGTTACTGTCGCTCAGGACAAAGAAGTCAAAGCGGTCCAGATCACCTGTGGCAGCCACCGATTCAAACGTTGCACGCAAGCCCGCAAACACACGGGTGACGTCTTCGTTACAAATCGGCATCACCAGCGCTGTACGCGCTTGCTCAGGGATCGGCTCATCTCCAGCGCTGGCGCCGGAAATACGGTACTTGTCATGCCCGGTCAGCAGTTCAAGGAAGCCCATCAAGGCGGTCCAGAAGCCCGCAGACACCCAGCAAAACAAAATCCCGAAGAGGATCAGGATGCTGGTCTGCAAGGCGTACGGCAGCACTTGTTGTGCGGTTTGCAGCAACGGCTGGTGGAGTACTTCTTCCAGGTCAACAAATGACCAGCCCTGGTACGGCATGATGCCTTTCATGTACCAGCCCGCGACGATGGTTTGACCCAGCATCAGTACCAGCAGGATGTAACGGCGGATCGAACCCACCGTACGCCAGCGGGCCTTGGGCAGCACATTTTCGTCTTTTTTCGGCAACGCAGGGTTGCTGCGCCCGGTCATGCGGCGCCAGCCACGCACCAGAATATTGGTGCGCCATGGCTCCGGGACCACCTTGGTACGGCGAATCGGCGGCGTAGCCTTGAGCATCACCCGGCCACTGGCATCGAGGGCGAGCATTTCTGCGTCCTCAAGCTCTTGGGCCGTGCTCAGGTTCAGACGCGAAGCCACCGAAGCCTGGGCGGCCTCGGCGGTGTCGATGTCCGGGCGCGCCGACAGGCGTTCATGCAACTCGGCGAACGAGGTGCAGCTCGCCAGGTCGGCGCGCTGCTCATCGTTCAGTGGCAGATGGGCCAGATACTCGCCAAGCGAGACTGGCTGAGAGTGAGCATTACTCATCGGCTGGCAACTGATAGCTCCAGGTCTCGGTCAGTACTTTTTCAGTCTTCACCGGCTCTGGGGTGGCAGGGGCAGCTTCGGCGGCAGGCGCCGGGGTGCCCTTGGCATCCTTGGCGTCCTTGGCTTTTGCTTCTTTTGGCTCTTTCTTCTCGTGCACCTTGGCCGCCACTTTCTCAGCCTTGGCCACGGTTGCCGGAGCTTGCTCAACGTCCTGGACCAGTGCCGCACGCAGTTCCGTGGACTTGCTCGGGTCTTTGACTTTCAAGCGCAGGGTCAAGCGCCAGCCTTTGGTTTCCGGGTTGTAACGCAGGTTGTTTTCAACCAGATCGGCGTTGTCACCCACACTCACCTGGCTGCGCACAGGCGCATCAGCAGGCAGTTTGGCCAGCGCCGGGCCTTCGAAGTCCACCAGGTAAGCCACGCTGCCGTCAGGCTGACGGATCAGGTTGGATTGCTTGACGTCACCGGTCGAACGCATGGTTTGTTTAACCCAGGCGCTGTCAGCCGGGTGCAGAGCTGCTTCGTCCAGGGTCCAGTGCAGGCGGTAAGCGTAATCAAATGGCTTGCCAGGCTCTGGCAGAGTACCCGGGCTCCAGAACGCAACGATGTTGTCGTTGGTTTCGTCAGCTGTCGGGATTTCTACCAGGTCAACGGAGCCCTTGCCCCAGTCACCTTGTGGCTCGATCCAGGCGCTTGGACGCTTGTCGTAGCGGTCGTCGAGGTCTTCAAACTGGCTGAAGTCACGGCCACGTTGCAGC
This sequence comes from Pseudomonas helleri, assembly GCF_045830615.1. Classification (NCBI taxonomy): domain Bacteria; kingdom Pseudomonadati; phylum Pseudomonadota; class Gammaproteobacteria; order Pseudomonadales; family Pseudomonadaceae; genus Pseudomonas; species Pseudomonas helleri. The sequence goes on from NZ_CP174501.1 coordinate 5,203,576, forward strand.
AAACCAAAGCCGCGCGGGTTCTCAACGGCGAAGTTGCTCACCGACAGGTGTTTCGGGTTGTTCAGCGGACGCCAGATCCACTCACCGTTGCCGGCATGGATCGCCAGGCCCGACGAGTCGTGCAGCTCGTGGCGGTAGTTGAGGACTTTGGACGGCTGGTTCGCACCAAACAGGTACATGCTGGTCAGCGGAGCGATGCCCAGCTTGCCCACTTTGTCACGCAGATACATTTGCGCCTTCACGTCCACCACCGTGTCTACGCCAGGGCGCAGGATGAAGCGGTAGGCACCGGTCGCCCGTGGCGAATCCAGCAAGGCGAAGATCACCAGGTGTTTGTCGTTGGGTTTTGGGCGTTCAACCCAGAACTCGGTGAAGCGCGGGAACTCTTCGCCCGATGGCAACGCGGTATCAATCGCCATGCCACGTGCCGACAAGCCGTAAGTCTGGCCTTTGCCGATCACGCGGAAGTAGCTCGCGCCCAGCATGGTCATGATTTCGTCTTGTTTGTCGGCCTTGTTGATCGGGTACAACACGCGGAAACCGGCCCAGCCGAGGTTCTCGGTGGCTTTAGGGTCGAATTTGACGTCGCCGAAATCAAAACGACTCGGATCGTACTTGATCTCTTCAACCTTGTCGGCGGTCACTTCGTTGATTTTCACCGGCGTGTCGAAATGCATGCCCTGGTGATAGAAGGACAGCTTGAACGGGGTCTTGTCGCCCGCCCACTGGGACTTCTCGCGCTTGAACTGAATCTTTTGATAGTCCGCGAATTTCATGTCACGGAATTCGTTTGGCAGATTGCTGCGCGGCGCTTGGTATTTCTGTTCGGCCAGGGCTTTAGCCTGAACCGCTACGTCATCCAGACTGAAGGCCCACAGTTGACCCGCACCGAGCAAGCAAAAGAGCGCAGAGCCCGTCACCAGTGCGTTGCGTAACCGCTTGGCAGACCTTTTTGGTGCATTTAATGGACTAACAATCACGAGCAACCTCGCCGAAAACAGATGATGAAACCAACGGCCAGCGATCTAAATGCCGGGTTGGCGAGCACTGTTCCGACCGTCAAAGGGAAAAATGATTCCCCTGACGTATCGGATTAGTCTCTATGGTAGTCGGGGATTATCTAGTAGCCCGCGTTACAACGCATCTATTGTCGCCAAGTATTTCTAACTAAAACTTAATGTTTTCTGACGAAAACACAGATTTTCAAGGTTTTAGATCTGTAACAGAAATGTCACAGGGCCATCATTGACCAAATGCACCTGCATATCGGCGCCAAAACGGCCTGATTCGACCATCGGATGCAGGCGTTTGGCTTCGGCCAGGACGTGCTCAAACATCGCCTCGGCCATTGCGGGTGGGGCCGCGGTGGAGAAGCTGGGGCGCAAGCCGCTTTTGGTGTCGGCGGCCAGGGTAAATTGCGACACCAGCAGCAAACCGCCGTCGATATCCTTCAGCGACAGGTTCATTTTGCCCTCGGCATCGCTGAACACCCGGTAATTGAGCAGCTTGTGCAGCATTTTGGCCGCATGGGCCTGGGTGTCGTCAGGTTCGACGGCCAACAGCACCAGCAAACCCTGATCAATCGAACCGACAATCTCCCCGCCCACCTCTACCCGCGCGCCTTTTACGCGTTGCAGCAGACCCTTCATGCTTCGTCCGGCTGCAAGTTGAGCAGGCTGCGAGCCATTTGCTCGGCAGCCCGCACCAAGGCATCGGTAATACCGGGCTCAGACGCTGCGTGGCCGGCTTCGCGGATCACTTGCAGCTCGCTGCCCGGCCAGTTCTGGTGAAGCTCCCAGGCGTTGTCCAGCGGGCAAATCACGTCGTAGCGGCCATGCACAATCACGCCCGGCAGATGGGCGATTTTGTGCATGTCGCGGATCAGTTGATCCGGCTCAAGGAACGCGCTGTTGGTGAAGTAATGGCATTCGATGCGGGCAATCGACAGCGCCCGGTGCGGGTCGCAGAAGCGCTCAACCACTTGCGGGTTGGGGCGCAGCGTCGCGGTGCGGCCCTCCCAGGTCGACCAGGCCTTGGCTGCGTGCATTTGCGCGATCTGGTCATTGCCTGTCAGGCGCTTGTGGAAAGCACCGAGCAAGTCGTCGCGCTCCTCCGGCGGGATCGGCGCGATGTAGTCCTGCCAGTAATCCGGGAACAGACGGCTGGCACCGGCCTGGTAGAACCATTCAATTTCTTGCGGGCGGGCCAAAAAGATACCGCGCAGGATCAGCCCATGGACCCGATCCGGATGGCTTTGCGCGTAGGCCAGCGACAGGGTCGAGCCCCAGGAGCCGCCAAACAGCACCCATTTGTCGATGCCCAGAAACAGACGAATCCGTTCCATGTCCGCGACCAGATCCCACGTGGTGTTGTTGTCCAGGCTGGCATGTGGAGTCGAGCGGCCGCAGCCGCGCTGATCGAAGGTAATGATGCGGTACACGCCCGGATCGAAATAACAGCGGCTGTTGGCGTCACACCCCGACCCCGGCCCGCCGTGCACAAAGACCACCGGCAGGCCGTCGGGCGTACCGCTTTCGTCGACATACAAGACATGCGGCCCATCAACAGCAAGATCGTGCCGGGCGTAGGGTTTGATCTGCGGGAACAAGGTCTGCATTACACACTCCGCGGGAGGGTTGAGGTCATCCCTGGTGGGGACATCAAAAAAAAGTGCCGTTTGGCATCATAAACCCGATTGGCGGAATGAGCATGGGGTTATAAAAATCCTGTAGGAGCGAGCTTGTCTCGCGATCTTTTGAATCGTTAAAAGATCGCGAGGCGAGCTCCTACAGTTGTATCGCGTACAACCTGTAGTCGCTGACGAGGCACGAAGGCTGCGAACAAACACCCCCCGTAGCAGTTGACGAGCCTTGCGAGGCTACGTCCGGGCGCGCAGCGGCCGTAAAAAGAGCCAAGATCAAAAGATCGCGAGGCGAGCTCGCTCCTACAGTCAGACGTAGCGCTCCTGGCCCCACTCGATCATCCGTGTCAGCAATTGCTTGAGCACTACCTGCGTCGGCGCCGCCAGGTCTTCGCGGTAGTTGAAGGGTTCGAACTCTTCCATGTAGGTGCTTTGGGCCAATTCCAGTTGCACGGCATGGATGTTGTCCGCCGGGCTGCCGTAATGCCGGGTGATGTGGCCACCCTTGAAGCGCCCGTTGAGCACATGACGATAAGCCGGGTGTTCGGCGCAGATCGCTTCAAGATCACCCGCAAGTTGCGGCGCACAGCTGGCGCCATTGAACGTCCCCAGGTTGAAATCCGGCAAGCGCCCCTCAAACAAATGCGGGATATGCGAGCGGATGGAGTGCGCGTCAAACAGCAACGCATAGCCAAACTGCTCTTTGAGGCGCTTGAGCTCTTGCTGCAAGGTCTGGTGATACGGCTGCCAGATACGCTCCAGGTAAGTCGCGCGCTCTTGCCTGGATGGCGCTTGCCCTTCGCGAAACAGCGGCACGCCATCAAACAGCGTGGCCGGGAACAACCCGGTGGTCGCGCCCACGTACATCGGCGCGTCATCTTCGGGGCGGTTGAGGTCGATCACAAACCGCGAATACTCGGCCGCCAAGGTGCTGGCCCCCAGTTCTGCGGCAAATTCGTACAACTTGGGGATGTGCCAGTCCGTGTCCGGCAGGCTTTGCGCTTCGGGGATCAAGCCCGCCTGCACCGCCGGGGTCAGTTTTATGCCCGCGTGGGGCATGCTGATCAGCAACGGCACGCGGCCTTGTTTGAATGTCAGAACCTTATCCACAGCCTGTTCTCCTAAAGCTCGACGCCGTTGCGCACGACGCGTTTGTCCAGCTCCCCGCCCAACCAGTACGCAAGGTCTGCCGGGCGATCAATGTTCCAGGCGACGAAGTCGGCCACTTTGCCGGGCTCCAGCGAGCCGTGGCTGTCGCCCAGGCCCAAGGCCGTGGCGGCATGCTGAGTCACGCCTGCCAGCGCCTCTTCGGGGGTCATGCGAAACAGGGTGCAGGCCATGTTCAGCATCAAGCGCAACGACAAACCCGGCGACGTACCGGGGTTGAGGTCGCTAGCAATGGCGATTTTCACCCCGTGTTTGCGCAGGGCCTCCATGGGTGGCAACTGGGTTTCGCGCAAAAAGTAGAACGCCCCCGGCAACAGCACGGCGACAGTCCCGGATTGAGCCATGGCAACAGCGTCTTCTTCGGTCATGAACTCCAGATGGTCCGCCGACAACGCCTGATACCGCGCCGCCAGGCTTGAGCCATGCAGCGACGACAGTTGCTCGGCATGCAGTTTGACCGGCAAGCCCAGTTGCTGCGCCACCTTGAACACCCGCTCGACTTGCTCTGGCGAGAACGCCAGGTACTCGCAGAACGCATCCACCGCGTCCACCAGCCCTTCGGCGGCCAGTGCCGGGAGCATGTGCGTGCAGATGTGCTCGATGTAATCGTCTGCCCGATCTTTGTACTCGGGCGGCAAGGCGTGCGCCGCCAAACAGGTGCTGCGCACCGTCACTGGCAGCTCTTGGCCCAAACGGCGAATCACCCGCAAAATTTTGCGCTCGCTCTCCAGGCTCAGGCCATAACCGGACTTGATCTCGACCGTGGTCACGCCGTCGCGCAGCAAATTCAGCAAACGCTGACGCGCGCTGGCGAACAATTCGTCTTCGCTGGCGGCACGGGTCGCACGCACGGTGCTGGCAATGCCGCCGCCGGCAGCGGCGATTTCGGCATAGCTCACACCTTGCAGACGCTGCTCAAACTCGCCACTGCGGTTGCCGCCAAACACCGTGTGGGTGTGGCAGTCGATGAGCCCCGGCGTGACCCACGCGCCGTCCAGGCCGATGGTGTGGCCGTATTCACCGGCGGGGACCTGCTGGCGCGGGCCGATCCACTCAATGAAGCCCTCGCGGGTCACGATGGCAGCGTCTTCAATGATCGAATACGTGCCATTGGCCATGGTCGCGGCATTGCAGTGTTGCCAAAGCGTTTTCATTGCATCACTCCCTTGATGACTCACGCCAGGTATGCGGCCAGTGGCTGCAACGCGTGCGGGTCTTTGAGGATCGCCGCGCTCTTGGCAATCTCAGGGGCCAGCCAGCGGTCTTGATCGTAAGGCGCAACGTGTTCACGCAGTAACCGCCAGGCCACTTGGGTACCGGCACCGAAGTGCTTGGGCTGATGGAACTCAAACGCTTGCGCAGCCAGCAAGTACTCGATGGCCAGCACCTGGGTAGCGTTCTCCAGCACTTGCAACAGCTTGAGCGCGGCATTGGTGCCCAGGCTCAAGTGGTCTTCCTGCAGGGCCGAGGTCACGTAGTTGTCGAGCACGGCGGGTTGCGCCAACTGGCGGTTTTGCGCGCACAGCGAGGCGGCGACGTACTGGGTGATCATCATTCCCGAGTTGACGCCCGGCTGGCTGACCAAAAACGCCGGCAAGTCGCTGACATGCGGGTTGATCAGACGGTCGAGCCGGCGCTCGGCAATCGAGCCGATTTCGGCCATGGCGATGGCCAGCCCGTCGGCGGCCAGCGCAACGGACTGCCCGTGCGGGTTGGCCTGGCTGACCACCCGGTAGGCATCGGGCGTGCCCAGCACCATCGGGTTGTCATTGACCGAGTTGAGCTCGGTCTCGATCTGCACCACCGAGTGATTGAACTGGTCCCGTGCGGCGCCATGCACCTGCGGGATGGAGCGCAAGCTCAGGGCGTCCTGGGTGCGCACGCCTTTGCTGCTGGCGATGACCTCGCTGTCGGCCAGCAAGCGGCGCAAGTGGCGGCCAACCTGCTGCATGCCCGCGTGGGGCTTGAGTGCGAGGATCTCAGGGTCGAAGGCGTCGATCTGGCCGCGCAGCGCTTCAAAACTCATGGCGCCGGTCACATCAGCCCACTGCAACACCTGCGCGGCATCGGCCAGCGCCAGGCAGCTCAGGCCGGTCATGCACGGCGTGCCATTGACCAGGCACAGGCCGTCTTTGGCGCCCAGTTGCACCGGGCTCAAGCCTTCGGCGGCCAACGCTTGCTGCGCGGGGACGATCTGCCCACGGTAGCTCACATCGCCCACGCCCAGCAGGCCGACGCCGATGTGCGCCATGTGGGTCAAATAGCCGACCGAACCCTGGGACGGCACCTGCGGGGTGATCTGGTGGTTGAGCAGCGCCAGCAGCGCTTCGACCACCTGACGGTGCAGGCCGGATTTGCCCTGGCTGTATTGAATGACCGCCGCGCAAATGATCGCGCGGGTCTGTTCATTGCTCAGCGCCGGGCCGACGCCGCAGGCATGGCTGAGCAAGGTGTTGCGCGACAGGGCGCTGAGTTGCTCGTGCTGCAACGAAACGTTGCTCAAACCGCCCAGGCCGGTGTTGATGCCGTAAGCACGTTCGCCGCTCTGGACAATGCGCTGCACGATGGCCTGCGCGTTGTCGATGCGCGCCCAGGCCTGCGCCGACAGCTCCAGCCGCGCGCCATGCCGGGCAACCGCGACCACGTCTTGCCAGCGCAGGCGGGCATTGTCGATGATCACGGCAGCGATCACGGGTGCTTCATTCTGTACGTTACTCATCGCTCACCTTTCTAACGCTAAACGGCCACGGCACGGCGTTGAACAAAACGGTCCACATAATCATCGGCCGGGGAATGAAGAATGTCCTTGGGCGTGCCCACCTGAATCAGCCGCCCGTCCTTGAGAATCGCAATCCGGTTGCCGATACGCACCGCTTCATCGAGGTCATGGGTGATGAACACGATGGTTTTGTGCAGGGTCTTTTGCAGCTCCAGCAGTTGGTCCTGCATTTCGGCGCGGATCAACGGGTCGAGGGCACTGAACGCCTCGTCCATCAAGATGATGTCGGTGTCGGCGGCCAAGGCCCGGGCCAGCCCCACACGCTGGCGCATGCCGCCCGACAGTTGGTGCGGGTATTTACTTTCGTAGCCCTTGAGGCCCACGGTGTTGATCCAGTGCAAGGCGCGCTCGGCGCACAGGGCTTTACTTTCGCCGCGCACTTTGAGGCCGTAGGCCACGTTGTCGAGCACGCTCTTGTGCGGCAACAAACCGAAGCTCTGGAACACCATGCTGATTTTGTGGCGGCGAAATTGGCGCAAGGCTTCCATATCGTATTGCAGGATGTCTTGGCCATCCACCAGGATTGCCCCGCTGGTGGGGTCGATCAGGCGGTTGAAGTGGCGCACCAAGGTCGATTTGCCCGAGCCCGAGAGGCCCATGATGACGAAAATCTCGCCGGTGCCGATGCTCAGCGACAGGTCATTGACCCCCACCACGCAGCCGGTCTGGGCCAGTACCTGGTCTTTGGTTTTGTGCTGCTGGATCAAGGCCAGCGCTTCTTTGGAGCGGCTGCCAAAAATCTTGAACACGTTTTTGACTTCAATTTTCGAAGGCGTGGTCATGTTCATTTGCTCATCTCATGCCGTGGGCGGCCATACGCCTGGGTAATGCGGTCGATCACCACCGCCAGAATCACGATTGCCAGCCCGGCCTCCAGCCCTTTGCCGACGTTGAGCGTTTGAATGCCCACCAGCACGTCCTCGCCCAGGCCACGGGCGCCAATCATCGACGCGATCACCACCATCGACAACGCCATCATCGTGGTCTGGTTGATACCGGCCATGATGCTCGGCATGGCCAGCGGCAGTTGCACGCCGAACAGTTGCTGCCAGCGGTTGGCGCCAAAGGCGTTGATGGCTTCCATGACTTCACCGTCGACCTGGCGAATGCCCAGGTCGGTCAGGCGAATCAGCGGCGGCGCGGCGTAGATCACGGTGGCGAAAATCGCCGGCACCTTGCCCAGACCAAACAGCATCAGCACCGGGATCAAATACACGAAGCTCGGCATGGTCTGCATGATGTCGAGCACCGGCATCAGCACTGCGCGCAAGCGATTGCTGCGCGCCGCCAGAATGCCCAGCGGGATGCCGATGAGCACCGAAATCAACGTGGCCACCAGCATCAATGCCAGGGTTTGCATCAGCTTGTCCCACAAGCCCACGGCACCCACCAAAAACAGCAAGCCGACAATCACCGCCGTGGTGGTTGCCTTGCGCGTTGCGTGCCAGGTAATGCCCGCAACGATGGCCAGCACCAGCCACCACGGCGCCATGCGCAGCACGGTTTCGAGGTTGACGATGGCCCACAGCAAGGTGTCGGAAATATGCCGGAACACATCGCCATAGTTGGCCACCAGCGCGTCAACCCAGCCGTTGACCCAGTCCGCTACAGAGAATGTAAAACGTTCGGGAAACATAAAAACTCTCGATCAAATGAAAGGGACGTTATCCACAGCTACAGCGTCCGCTCTCATAGCGCCGCTTCGATTTTTTTGGCAGCGTCTTCATCGACCCAGGCATGCCAGACTTCCGGGTGTTCCTTGAGGAACAGCTTGGCCAGTTTTGCCGAGTCGATGCGTTCTTTGCTCATGCGGGCCAGGTTCTGGTTGAGCAGATCAATCGGCAGGTTGACCTTTTCCAGCACCGCGATCAGTTCAGGCGCTTGCTCGCTGAAGGTTTTGGAAACGCCCACCTTGATGTCTACGTGCTTGTCGACACCGGGTTTCTCGTCCAGCTTGACCAGGTCAACGCTGCCCAACAGCGGGGTTGGTGACCAGTAGTAAAACAGGATCGGCTCGCCACGGCGGTAGCTCGACAGCACGGCCGCATCGAGGGCCGGGCCGGTGCCCGGGCGGAAGTTGGTGTAGCTGTTTTCCAGGCCGTAATCCTTGAGCATGGCGCTGTTGTCCAGCTCACAGGTCCAGCCCGCCGGGCAGTTGTAGAAGCGGCCCTTGGCCGGTTCTTCCTGGTCTTTGAACACCGAGGCGTACTGCGCCAAATCGGCGATCGACTTCAAGTTCGGCGCGCTGGCTTTGATCTTGCGGCTCTCATCGCCTTCGATCACATAACGCGGCACGTACCAGCCTTCAACGGCGCCCACCACCGGAGCGCCGACGCCCACCACTTTGCCGGCCTTCTCGGCCTTGACCCAGACGTTGCTGCGGCCCACCCACTCTTCGGCAAACACTTGAATGTCGTTGCTGCTCAGGGCGTTTTCCATGGCGATGGAGTTGCCCGGCAAGCTGTCGGTTTTACAGCCGTAGCCTTTTTCCAGCACGAACTGCATCAGGTCGGTGAAGAGCATGCCGCTCTCCCAGTTGAGCCCGGCAAATTTCACCGGTTTACCGGATTCACACCAGGTGGCCGCCTGGGCGGTGCCTGCAGCAACCAACACGCTGAGGGAAAGTAATGGAGTCAGCAGAGTCTTGTAGATTTTCATTGTGTGACACTCCTAATCATTAATGGCCAATGGGCTAATCGACGCCTACAAGCTGGGCAGGGTCTGGCGCACGATCAGTTCATTGAGGCACCGCGACGCCAGTAATTGCTGGGCGGCGTCGATGTCGGGCGCGAAGAAGCGGTCTTTTTCATAAAACGCCACTTTGCTGCGCAGGGTGGTGCGGGCGATTTCGAGTTTGGGGGAGGTTTTGAGGCCAGTGCGCAGGTCCAGGCCCTGGCAGGCGGCCAGCCATTCCACGGCGAGCACGCCGCGAACGTTTTCGGCCATGTCCCACAAGCGCTTGCCGGCCGCCGGGGCCATTGATACGTGGTCTTCCTGGTTGGCCGAGGTGGGAATGCTGTCGACGCTGTGCGGATGCGCCAGCGCCTTGTTTTCGCTGGCCAATGCGGCCGCGGTCACTTGAGCAATCATGAAGCCCGAATTGACGCCGCCGTTGGCCACCAGAAACGGTGGCAACTGCGACATGTGTTTGTCCATCATCAACGAGATGCGCCGCTCGCTCAGGGCACCGATTTCAGCAATGGCCAAGGCCATGTTGTCGGCGGCCATGGCGACCGGCTCGGCGTGGAAGTTGCCGCCAGAGATCACATCGCCCTGTTCGGCAAACACCAGCGGGTTATCCGACACGGCGTTGGCTTCAATGCCCAGCACCTCGGCCGCCTGACGCAACTGAGTCAGGCAGGCGCCCATTACTTGTGGCTGGCAACGCAGGGAATACGGGTCTTGAACCTTGTCGCAATTTTTGTGTGATTCGGACACTTCGCTGCTCGTCCCCAGCAGGTCGCGGTACAGCGCGGCGGCATCGATTTGCCCCCGCTGGCCGCGCGCGGCATGGATGCGCGCATCAAAAGGTGAGCGCGAGCCCAGCACCGCTTCAACCGTGAGGCTGCCGCAGGCAATGGCGGCGGCAAACAGGTCCTCGCCTTCAAACAGCCCGCGCAGGGCAAAGGCGGTCGACACCTGCGTACCATTGAGCAAGGCCAGGCCTTCTTTGGCCGCCAGCGTCAGCGGCGTAAGACCCGCCTGTTTCAGCGCGGCGCCAGCCTCCAGCCATTCACCGTTGTAACGCGCCTTGCCCTCCCCCAATAGCACCAGCGACATGTGCGCCAACGGCGCCAAATCGCCAGAAGCGCCGACCGAGCCCTTGAGCGGAATATGCGGGTACACCTGGGCATTGATCAGCGCGATCAGGGCATCGATCACCACCCGGCGGATCCCCGAAAAGCCACGGCTCAGGCTGTTGACCTTGAGCACCATGATCAGGCGCACCAGGTCATCGCTGAGCGGCTCACCGACACCCGCAGCATGGGACAGCACCAGGGAACGCTGGAGGTTTTCCAGGTCTTCGCTGGCAATTTTTGTCGACGCCAGCAAACCAAAACCGGTGTTGATGCCGTAAATGGTGCGGTGCTCGGCAAGGATCTGCTCCACACACGCCACGCTGGCATCAATCTGCGCACTAGCGCTGTCGTCCAGGCTGAGGCTTACCGGCTGCTGATAAATGTCACGCAGTTGGGCAAGGCTCAGTTGGCCGGGGATCAGGTTTAAACGGTTCACATTGATGCTCCTTGGAAAAGGGGCCGGGCCGTTAATCGCTCCACCTCGCAGAAGCTGGCTGCGATCTTTTGATCGGTTAAAAGATCGCAGCCTTCGTTCCTCGGCAGCTCCTACAGGTTTTACCTCTGGGCTTAGCCGTTGACCATCGGCAGATTCAGGCCCTGTTCGTTGGCGCAGTCGATGGCGATCTGGTAACCCGCATCCGCATGGCGCATCACACCGGTCGCCGGATCGTTGTGCAGCACACGGGCAATGCGCTCAGCCGCTTCGTCGGTACCGTCACACACAATCACCATGCCCGAATGCTGCGAGAAGCCCATGCCAACGCCGCCACCGTGGTGCAGCGATACCCAGGTCGCGCCGCTCGCGGTGTTGAGCAAGGCGTTGAGCAGCGGCCAGTCAGAGACGGCATCCGAACCGTCTTGCATCGATTCGGTTTCACGGTTCGGGCTGGACACCGAACCTGAGTCCAGGTGGTCGCGGCCAATCACGATCGGCGCTTTCAGCTCACCGCTGCGCACCATTTCGTTGAACGCCAGGCCCAACTTGGCGCGCTGGCCCAGGCCAACCCAGCAAATACGCGCTGGCAAACCCTGGAAGCTGATGCGCTCGCGGGCCATGTCCAGCCAGTTGTGCAGGTGGTCGTCGTCAGGGATCAGTTCTTTGACCTTGGCGTCGGTTTTGTAGATGTCTTGTGCATCGCCCGACAGTGCAACCCAACGGAACGGGCCAATGCCACGGCAGAACAGTGGGCGGATGTACGCCGGAACAAAGCCCGGGAAGTCGAACGCAGCTTCAACTCCCACTTCTTTGGCCATCTGGCGGATGTTGTTGCCGTAGTCGAAGGTCGGAATGCCAGCTTTCTGGAACGCCAGCATGGCTTCTACGTGTTCGCCCATCGAGGCTTTGGCGGCTTTGACCACGCCCGCCGGATCGGTCACGGCGCGGTCGCGGTACTGCTCCCAGGTCCAGCCTTTTGGCAGGTAGCCATTGAGCGGGTCGTGGGCGCTGGTCTGGTCGGTGACCATGTCCGGGCGAATGCCACGGCGCACCATTTCTGGCAGCAGTTCAGCGGCGTTACCGCACAGTGCGATGGAAATCGCCTTGCCTTCGGCGGTGTATTTGGCGATGCGGGCCAGGGCGTCATCCAGGTCGGCGGCTTGCTCGTCGACGTAGCGCGTGGCCAGGCGGAAGTCGATACGGCTTTGTTGGCATTCGATGTTCAGTGAGCATGCGCCCGCCAGGGTCGCGGCCAGCGGTTGTGCGCCGCCCATGCCGCCTAAACCTGCGGTGAGTACCCATTTGCCGACCAGGCTGCCGTTGTAATGCTGGCGACCGGCCTCAACAAAGGTTTCGTAAGTGCCCTGAACGATGCCCTGGCTGCCGATGTAGATCCAGCTGCCGGCGGTCATCTGGCCGTACATGGCCAGGCCTTTGGCGTCGAGTTCGTTGAAGTGTTCCCACGTAGCCCAATGCGGCACCAGGTTGGAGTTGGCGATCAGTACCCGTGGTGCGTTGCTGTGGGTTTTGAACACGCCGACCGGCTTGCCCGATTGCACCAGCAGGGTTTCGTCGTCGTTGAGGTTGGTCAGGCTTTCGACGATTTTGTCGTAGCACTCCCAGTTACGCGCCGCACGACCAATACCGCCATACACCACCAGCTCAGTCGGGTTTTCTGCCACCTGTGGATCAAGGTTGTTCATCAGCATCCGCAGGGGTGCTTCAGTCATCCAGCTTTTAGCCGTGAGCTGAGTGCCACGGGCGGCGCGGATCTCACCTTCGCGGTGACGGTTGGACGCGACAGGCGATTTAGGGGTAGTTGAAGTCACGGGTAACTCCTCAGTGCTGGGCAGGTGAACACTTATGTACTTGTACATACAAGCATATGCAAGTAAGCGGCCAACGTGACTTTGCTGTCAATTAAAACATCGCGACATGGGTGTAAAGGCCCGAAAACAAAGGCGTTGAGGCACGCACAAGGTTTGCATAAACATGCAGGAGGGAGAGTAAGGAGATGTTACTTGAAGGGCGTTTTGCGTCTTTTTGGGGCGTTAGGTAACAAGATGGGGCGTTGATTTGCGTGTAGGAGCGAGCTTGCCTCGCGATCTTTTGGTCATTTAAAAGATCGCGAGACGAGCTCGCTCCTACAGATTGGCGCTCAACTCAATCACGCAGCTACGGCCGGTGATGGCGATCTCAAGCAGCTCGCGATTGCCGTTCAGTTGCAGGCAATCGTAGCGGCCCAGTTGTTCGTGCCGCGTGTTACCCACGCGTACGTCAACGTGCTCATCGGCAGCAAACACCAGCACGGTCTGCGCCGGGGTGAACAGGCGGCCACCGGCTTGCAGCCATTGCAAGCGGACGCTGTAACGCTGCGGGGCGTAGATCAGGTTGAAGTCGCGGATCGGCCCGTCGATCAAGCGGCAACTGACCTCGCAGTCACCCTTGAAAGCAAAGGCATCGAACGGTAACAACGCCCGGCTCTGCTCGCCGTCCACCTGCAGGTGCATACCCGCGCCTTGCAGCACGGTGATGACTCGCTGGTAGCCGTCGAAACGCGAAAAACCGCCCGACTCGCCAATGTCGGCAATCGACAAGCGCCAGCCGAAGCCATCAAGACCTTCACCGGCATCGCGGGTGATTTCTTCTGTGCTGCCGCCGCCGTTTTTCCACGGCATGCGCGGGTAATCGGCGGCGCGTAAAACGGTGAGTTCGCTCATTTGCTGAAACGTCCTTCCAGGCGATGACGGGAACCGGGGTGAATCAGACGAGCGGCAGTCACTGGCTGGCGGCCCGACCACGTGCGGCGGCGGATCAGCAGGCACGGCTCGCTGGCTTCAATTTGCAGCAGCTTGCACTCTTTGGGGTCAGCCAAAATCGCTTCGACCACGTGCTCACCTTCGGTCAGCGGTGCGACCTGCGACAGATAGGCGTAAGGCGTTTGCCGAGTGAAGTCTTGCTTGAGGTAGTCAGGGGCGACGAGCGCGTTGACGAAACGGTCCTCAATTTGCACCGGAATACCGTTTTCGTGGTGCACGATCAACGAATGAAACACTTTCTGCCCTTCACGCATGTCGAGGACGGCGGCGCGTTCGGAACCGGCCAGTTCTTCGGCCAGGCTGATCACTTTGCAGGTGTGCTTATGGCCACGGGCGGCGATTTCGTCGGCAATGTTGTTGACCTCAAACAACGCGGATTGCGTTTTTGGCTCGGCCACGAAGGTGCCAACACCCTGCATGCGCACCAGCAGGCCGTCTGCGGTCATTTCGCGCAGCGCCCGATTAATGGTCATGCGGCTGAAACCCAGTTGGCTGACCAGCTCGCTTTCAGACGGCACGCGGTAATGCGGCGGCCAGTTACCGCTCTCGATTTGCTGAGTGATCATCTGTTTTACGCGAGCGTAAAGCGGGGCTGGACTGTCGCCCATGTGGGCGGCCAGCGGGGGCACGACAGGCGGAGTCGACACAGGCAATCCTTGTTCATGAGTTAAGGGGCGTAGCTTGCCGGAGTTTACCGGGCAGGCAAACGTCTGTATATGTATATACAAATTTCCACGATGGGGTGCCGAACCGATGTCCGTCTTCTTCGCTGAACGTGCGCTGTTACCCACAGGCTGGGCTACTCATGTCCGCATCGAGGTCGGGGCCGACGGCTTTCTGACCCGCATTCAAGCCAATGCCGATGCCCAAGGCGCACAACGCTTGAACGGCCCGGTGTTACCGGGCATGCCGAATCTGCACTCCCATGCGTTTCAGCGGGCCATGGCCGGTTTGGCCGAAGTGGCGGGCAACCCCAACGACAGCTTCTGGACCTGGCGGGACCTGATGTACCGGCTGGTCGGAAAAATCAGCCCTGAGCAATTGGGCGTCATCGCCCGCCAGTTGTACATCGAAATGCTCAAGGCCGGGTACACCTCGGTGGCGGAATTCCATTACGTGCACCACGACCTGTCGGGCCAGCCTTACGCCAACCCGGCCGAGCTGGCGCTGCGCATCAGTGAAGCGGCGCGCTCCACCGGCATAGGCCTGACGTTGCTGCCGGTGCTGTACAGCCATTCCGGTTTTGGCGGCCAGGCGCCTAACGAGGGTCAGCGCCGTTTTATCAACAGCACCGAGCAGTACCTGACCTTGCAGCAGCAGTTAAAGCCCCTGCTGGCGCAACAACCGGCGCAACAAATGGGCCTGTGTTTCCACTCGCTGCGGGCGGTCACCCCCGAACAACTAAACGACGTGCTGCGCGCCAGCGACACGGCGTGCCCGGTGCATATCCACATCGCCGAGCAGCAAAAGGAAGTCGATGACTGCATGAGCTGGAGCGGCAAACGCCCGATCCAATGGCTCTATGACAACGTTGAAGTCGACGCGCGCTGGTGCCTGGTGCATGCCACCCACGCGACCCCCAATGAAGTGCGCCTTATGGCGCACAGCCAGGCCGTGGCCGGGCTGTGCCTGACCACAGAAGCCAACCTGGGCGACGGAATTTTCCCGGCGGTGGACTACCTCGCACAAAACGGCCGCATGGGCATTGGTTCAGACAGCCATGTGTCGTTGAGCGTGGTTGAAGAGTTGCGCTGGCTGGAATACGGCCAGCGTTTACGCGACCAACGGCGCAACCGCCTGTACCGCAGTGACCAGCCGATGGTCGGGCGCACCCTGTACGACGCCGCCGTGGCGGGCGGTGCACAAGCGATGGGCCAGCCAGTGGCCGGATTGGCCGTGGGCCAGCGGGCTGACTGGCTGGTACTCGACGGCAACGACCCGTACCTGGCGACGGCCCAGGAAGACGGAATTCTTAACCGCTGGTTGTTTGCCGGTGGCGATCGGCAGGTCCGTGACGTGGTGGTGAACGGCCAATGGGTGGTGCGTGACGGGCACCATGCAGATGAAGACGTGAGCAGCCGGGACTTCACTCGCGTGTTGCGTGAGTTATTGGGCTAAGCACCAATTTTCTGTAGGAGCGAGCTCGCCTCGCGATCTTTTAAAAGATCAAAAGATCGCGAGGCAAGCTCGCTCCTACATGGGGAGGTGGTGTTCGGCCCAGTGGCGTACGTCGGCGTAGGGGTAGTTTTCCAGGGCGGCAAAACCTGCAATCGAACGCGCTTTGATCTTGGTGAATAACGGCACGCTAATGCCGCACAAAAACCGGGTCACGCGTTCCGCCGGTGGATAACTGCCTGTGTATTCCTGATGCCTGTGGATAAAAGCACCGCACAGCGCGTCAAAGTTTTTATCCACAAGCGGCGCCAGCGCAGGCGGGTCGGGCAAGCGCGCAATCTGCCCCGCACACACAGAACAATGCCCGCACTGCTGCGGCGCCTGCTCATCGCCAAAGTACTGCGCCAGCCGATAACTCAGGCAGGTGTCACTGGAGAACAGCGCCAACATTGCGTGGATACGCGCAATTTCGCTGCGCTCATGGGCGGTGAAGTACTGATGCAACTCAAGGCTCAACGCCTGTGTATCCACCTCCGTCACCAGCACGTTATAGACCTCGGTCATCTGCTTGCTTTCAAGCTCGATCCAGCCCTTCTCCTGAAAGTAGTCCAGCGCCTTGACCACTCGATTGCGGTCCGCCTGATGCTGTTCGTACAGGGTGTCAAAGTTCACCGTGGCCCAGGTCCGGGCACGGCTGGAGGTCTGGATAATCGCCGCTACAAACTGTTGGCGCTCGCCTTCAAACTTGGCCAGCAAGGTGTCGGGTTCAATCAAGAACTTGAAACGGTACTCGGCAAAATAGGCATAACGCGGGGCGATCAGGCCGCGCAATTCCAGCTGCACCAAGAGGGTTTTGAGGGGTAACTGGCGGATGTTGCTCTGGTCCGACAGCGGCGTCAGCATGAACTCCCACTGCCCTTCGGCAATCGCTGCACTCAGTTCTTCCAGCACACAGCAAATGCCTTGCAGCTCTGGCGTATCGCCATACACAAAGTTCTCCAGGACATTGAGGCTGTCGCGATTGGCCAGGACCAGACACTCGGACGTTTCGCCATCGCGACCGGCGCGGCCGATTTCCTGGCTGTAGTTTTCAATCGACTTGGGCAGGTCAAAATGCACCACGTTGCGGATGTCGCTTTTGTCGATGCCCATGCCGAAGGCGATGGTCGCAACGATGCAATTGAGCTGGCCCGCCATGAACTGGCGCTGGATGCTTTCCCGTTGCTCGTGGGGCAAGCCGGCGTGGTAAGCGTTGGCGCTGATCCCGTGTTGGCTCAGGTGTTGGGCGATCTGTTCGGCAGTTTTTTGCAAGGTGACGTACACAATGCTCGGCTGGCCGAGACGCTCGCCCATCCACTGCACCAAGCGCTGACGCTTGGCCGCGCCGGTGACGGGCTCGACCCACAAATCCAGGTTGGCGCGATAGAAACCGGTGGTAATGACGTCTGACTCGGCAATCGCAAATTTGCGCTGCATGTCAGCGATCACCGCAGGCGTAGCCGTGGCCGTCAGCAGCAAGGCTTGCGGGATATTGAACTGGTGCTGGTAGTCCGGCAGCTTCAAGTAATCAGGGCGAAAGTTATGCCCCCACTCAGAAATACAGTGCGCCTCGTCCACCACCAGTAATGAAATAGGTACCTGCTGCAAAAAGTGGCGAAAGCGCTCGTTCTTCAGGCGCTCAACCGACACCATCAGAATCTTCAACTCCCCCGCCTTGGCCCGCGCCATGACAGCGCTGGCCTCATCGCGGCTTTGCACCGAATCGATACTGGCGGCAGCAATGCCATGACGCTGCAAAAACGCCAGTTGATCCTGCATCAGCGCCAGCAGCGGCGACACCACCAGCGTCAGGTGCGGCAGCAACAATGCAGGCAACTGATAACACAACGACTTGCCCGACCCCGTCGGAAAAATCGCCGCCGCCGAACGCCCGGCCAGCACCGCACTGATCGCCGCCTCTTGGCCTGCGCGAAACTGTGGATAACCGAAAACCTGTTCCAGGGTGTTGTACATCGCTGTCACTCCATTGACCGCCGCAGAGTCCTGAACCGTAGCGCAGGGTTTGCGGCGAATCGAGAAAAGGTCGGAGGCAAATTGAGAGGGGATGATACAGGGTAGTGGCAAGCAGCTTTGAATACCCTCCGTCTGAAGCGAGGGCAAAATTTGGCAACACCTGAATTTTGCAAGTATGCTTTATTGTGCATACGATAAATCCATGCAAATAACCTACGACATCGCTAAGCGCAACAAAACGTTGATTGAGCGGGGACACGATTTCGCCGATGCAGCAACCGTTTTTGCGGGTTGCCACTTAACGGCTGAGGACCTACGACAAAACTACGGAGAAGTCAGATTTATCAGCGTCGGCTTGTTACAACACCGCATAGTTGTTTTGGTCTGGACACCGCGCGGCGCGGACCGCCGTATTATTTCCATGAGGAAAGCCAATGAGCGCGAACAAGCACTCTACGCACATCGACTGGGTTGATCCCGATGATGCGCCTGAACTGATGGACGAGTTTTTTGAAATTGCCGATGAGTTTAAAGGCCCGCAGCTAGTCAAACGCGGAAGACCCAAAGCTGAAAAAGTACTTACGCGCATCACTATTCGGCTTGCGCCAGAGGTAGTGGATAAATTCAAGGCTTCCGGGCCCGGCTGGCAAACGCGGATGAATGCAGCATTGGCGGACTGGCTAAAAAACCACTCGCCTGAAGAGCTGTCTTGAGCCAATTTACGGACTATCCATCATGAAACTCGCCAGCACCCTCCCCGACACCCCGGCCCTGCGCGAGCTGATGCAGTTGCTGCATGAAGAAATCGGCCTGCCCGAGCACAAGACCATCAGCCTCAAGACCTCGATCAACCTCGACCTGGGTTGTAATGGCAGCGATGCCCAGCATTTGATGGAAAGCTTGGAAGAGCGCTTCGGGCTGGAACTGGCCGATTACGATGCGTATCGCTATTTCCACCCAGCGGGCAACGACCCGCATTTCAAGCGTAACGCCAAAGGCCGGGGCAACAAGGTGCCGCTGACCATTGGCATGCTGTATGAAGCCATCACACTCGGGCATTGGGACACACAAGCCCTGGAAGCCTGAACGGGACCTGTAGGAGCGAGCTTGTCTCGCGATCTTTCAAAGGCTAAAACGATCGCTCTCAGCAAATCAGTGAAGGCGCTTTTTAGCGGCTATGTAAGCCGCGTTATCATCGCGCCTGCCAACCCCCAGCACTAACACCACCAAGCGGTTATCAATGACTTCATACACCAGCCTTACACCGCTGGCGCGCAGTTTGATTTTGTAGCAATCAGCCATATTGCTGAGTTTTGCTGCCGGCACCCTGGGTGCTAACAGGCGTGATTTGAGCTTTTTCAACAGTTGGACCTGAAGAACTGGATCCAGCTTTGACAGTTCCTTTTTGGCTTCCATTACAAATTCAAGGGTATAGCGCTTGATCACATCTGCCTGAGGTTCAGTTCTTTTCGGCAGTGGCGATGAGCTCATCAATATCGACCTTGATAGCAGGATTGCCCCGCCGCTCATTGACCAGCTTTTCCAGCTCAGCGTCGTCAATCATCTCGAGCAGCAGCTCATAGCGCTCTGGCGAGAGGATGTAAAAAGCGGGTTCATTACGATTGAGAATAACCATCGGGTCGCCGCCGCTTTCGCGAAAGGTGCCCATAGGGTCCTTTTTCAAATCGGTTACAGAAGCTGCAACTTTAGCGAGTACGGTGAACGTCATATACGGCCTCATGTCTTTGAATAAGGGATGACTTATCCGTTATCGCTGTAAGTCATCAGAGCCAAAATTCATCTTTAGTCTGCGCGATAAGCCAAATCGAAACACTTAAGCGACTGGCCGTTGATCGCATGATAAGGGCCGAAAATAGCACGCTTAAAGATTTTATCAAAAGCACTTTTAAAAGGGCTTTAAAAGAATCAAAAGCCCACGTATCACTTCAGACAAGCTCGGTTATTGGATATACACCGATGCAGGAGCTGCCGAAGGCTGCGAGCTTTTAATTTTCAGGCACAAAAAACCGCCCTTTCAGGCGGTTTTTTTGTAGATCAATGCGCTAACCGATGCTTACAGCTTCGGGCCAGCAGCTTTGATCGCGTCGCTGACGTCGAACTTCTTGAAGTTCTCAACGAACAAGCCAGCCAGGGCTTTGGCCGCTTCGTCGTAGGCCGCTTTGTCAGCCCAGGTGTTACGTGGGTTCAGCAGGGCAGTGTCAACACCCGGTACGGCCAATGGCACGTCGAGGTTGATGGTGTCCAGGTGCTCGGTTTCTGCGCCGATCAGAGCACCGCTCTGGATCGCTGCAATCACGCCACGGGTGGTCGGGATGTTGAAGCGCTTGCCAACGCCGTAGCCGCCGCCAGTCCAACCGGTGTTAACCAGGTAAACCTTGGAGCCAAAACCGCGGATGCGCTTGATCAGCAGCTCTGCGTATTCGCCAGCAGGACGTGGGAAGAATGGCGCGCCGAAGCAGGTCGAGAAGGTCGACTTGATGCCGCTGCCCGAACCCATTTCAGTCGAACCCACCAGTGCGGTGTAACCCGACAGGAAGTGGTAAGCCGCTTGTTCTTCGCTGAGGATCGACACCGGTGGCAGAACGCCGGTCAGGTCGCAGGTCAGGAAGATCACAGCGTTTGGCTCGCCACCGAGGTTTTTAGGTGCGCGTTTTTCGATCAGTTCACGCGGGTAAGCAGCACGGCTGTTTTGCGTCAGGCTGTCGTCTGCGTAGTCCGCTTTTTTGGTGACTGGATCAATAACAACGTTTTCCAGTACCGCGCCGTGCTGGATGGCTTTCCAGATTACCGGCTCGTTTTTCTCGGACAGGTCGATGCACTTGGCATAGCAACCGCCTTCGATGTTGAACACCACGCCCACGCCCCAGCCGTGTTCGTCGTCACCGATCAGGTAACGGCTTTCGTCAGCCGACAGGGTGGTTTTACCGGTGCCCGACAGGCCGAAGAACAGGGTCACGTCGCCCTCTTCGCCCATGTTGGCCGCACAGTGCATCGGCAGAACGTCAACCGCTGGCAGCAGGAAGTTCTGAACCGAGAACAGGGCTTTTTTCATTTCGCCGGCGTAACGCATACCTGCGATCAGTACTTTTTTGGCTGCAAAGTTGATGATCACGCAACCGTCGGAGTTGGTGCCATCACGCTCTGGCTCGCACACGAAGTTCGGTGCGTTGATGATTTGCCACTCGTCTTTGCCCGCAGGGTTGTACTGTTCCGGGTTGATGAACAGGCAACGGCCAAACAGGTTGTGCCACGCGGTTTCGGTGGTCATTTTGACGGGCAGGTAGTGCGCCGGATCAGAGCCTACATGAACGTGAGAAACGAAACGCTCACGCTCAGCCACGTAAGCCGAAACACGGTCCCACAGAGCGTCGAACTTGTCGGCCGGGAACTTGCGGTTGATCGGGCCCCAGGCGATTGCGTCCTGAGTAGTCGGCTCTTCAACAATGAAGCGGTCAGCAGGTGAACGACCCGTGCGATGGCCGGTACGAACAACCAGTGCACCGCTGTCGGCAAGCTCGCCTTCACCACGGCTCAGGGCTTCTTTTACCAGATCGTCGATGCTCAGATCGATGTGCACGGCGTTATTAGCTTGCGTCATGAGGTTCCCCGTCGGCCATTGGCCGAGTGCGCCAAACGTTTTGTAGTAGAAATAGTTGCACTACTACCGCGAAAAAAGTGGGCCGGATTATGCCAGAAATGGCCAAAAAGAGTAGGGCCCACCTGTCAGAACCGCGCAAGAACGGCAATTGACAGGTGTTTCACCTGCGCTGAAACGTTTTAGTGATGAGTAT
This sequence comes from Pseudomonas helleri, assembly GCF_045830615.1. NCBI lineage: Bacteria > Pseudomonadati > Pseudomonadota > Gammaproteobacteria > Pseudomonadales > Pseudomonadaceae > Pseudomonas > Pseudomonas helleri. The sequence continues at coordinate 5,225,158 of NZ_CP174501.1, forward strand.
TGGAAGGCGACTGAACACCCGCGCCGGAGAATAATTGATCCACATCGGCCGCATCGAACAGGTATTGAGCGTTACAAAACTGGCAATCGATCTCGATATGACCACCGTGTTCGGCCACCAGATTGAGCGCATCTTCATGGCCCAGGCTGGTCAATGCATTGCCTGAACGCTCACGCGAGCAACTGCATTTGAACTCAAGTGCTTCTGAGTCGAACACACGCACGGTTTCTTCGTGGTACAGACGGTGCAGGATGGTTTCGTTGTCCAGCCCCATCAGTTCTTCAGCCTTGAGCGTATCGCCCAGCATCAGCAGTTCTTTCCACTTATCGGCACGCTCGTCTTCGTCATCGATCACGTCGACCGGCAGTTGCTGCAAGAACATGCCACGTGCACGCAGGCCGTCTGCTTTCAGCCAGAAACGCGTAGGCACTTGCTGAGACATGACGAAGTAATTGGTGAAGCAGTCAGCCAGCGTGTCGCCATCCAGGTCCACAAAACCCTGGGAACGTTCGCCCACTTTGGGCACAACGGTAATGGCCAGCAGGCCGTCTGGCAGCAGGTCGGCCAAGGTGGCATCCGGGGCAATCTGCTCAGGATCAAAACGGGCCAGGCCACGGATTTCGCGCTCGCTGGTGCACTCGATGGTCAACAATGGCACCGGGCCTTCGGAACGTGCTTGCAGGCTCAGCAAACCGTCGTTTTTCTGGTTGCCCACCAGCAACGCCGCTGCCGCCATCAACTCGCCCAGCAATTGCTGGACCGGTTCTGGGTAGTTATGTTTGGCCAACACTTCTGCGTAGCTGTGCTCCAGCGAAACCAGCTCGCCACGGGCATCGCAGGTGTCAAACATAAAGCGTTGGGTGGCGTCTTTTGGGAGGTCGTTTTTAAGTAGATCGGACATAAGAATAGAGTTCTGAATGGGTTACTTAATGTAGATGGGGCTTTAACAGGCCGCTGGCTAATAACCCTATATGGCGTTTCACCTGCGCAGTTACAAGTCATGTCTGCACAGACACGACGCACGGCAAAGCAATGGCAGCCCACAACGTACCCGTCGTTGCCGTTGTTACAAATCGCTCACGTCATGCAACTGGTGCAGTTGGCGACGTTGTTTTTTGGTCGGCTTACCGTCGGTAGTGATCCCCATCGCCCCGGCCTTGCGCAGCGCAGCCGCGTTTTCGCGCTTGGCGATGCTTTGCTCGGTTTCGGCATACAGCGTTTGCGCCTCCGGGGCGCCACGACGTACGACTGACAAGGCTTTGACTTCGACGGTGCGCTCTTCAAGCCCTACCCGGATCTGCAACTCATCACCCACACGCGGCTCTTTGCTGGGCTTGCAACGCTCGCCACGGCAGTGAACCTTGCCACTTTCAATGGCCGCCTTGGCCAACGCCCGGGTTTTATAGAAGCGTGCGGCCCACAGCCATTTGTCCAACCGGACTTTGTCGTCCTCTTCCTGTTTCTGCGCCATTGGAAGCCCCTTCATTTAAATTCACAGAACTGTACTACTACTTTTGATGAACCAAGGAAGGAATACGCCCGATAGAATGCTCATCGGCCAACACTGCAGCTCAATCACTGCATTGCATCCCCCCGTAGGAAAACTGTCGCCATTTGCCAGCTATTCTGCGTGAATACCGCCTGTTGGCTTTCATGTGTGACCTGCAGGGCCTTTCCTGCAACCTGAATACGTTAATCGCTGGTTACTTATATTGAAGACATTTGATCATTTGACCGTTGTCGGTCTGCGCGAGTGGGTGGCGCTGCCCGATTTGGGCGTCGCCGGCTTGCGCGCGAAAATCGACACCGGCGCCAGTACCTCCAGCTTGCACGCCACCGAGATCGAGCCTTTTGAGCGCGACGGTGTCGAATGGGTACGTTTCAATGCCCATTTGGGCACGTTGGTACAACTGCGCCACCGTCGCTGCGAAGCGCCGTTAGTGGCGATTAAAACCATTAAGAGCTCAAACGGTCACACACAGGTGCGCTATGTCATACGCACCGACCTGGCCTTGGGTGATCATGTGTGGCAAGTCGAATTCACCCTCGCTTGCCGCAAATCGATGCGCTACCGCCTGTTGCTGGGCTCAAAAGCGCTGGTCGACGGCCAGTTGGTCGTTAACCCGGGGCAAAAATACGTTCAAGACAAGCCGGTGTTTCCGGTGACTACTACCTCCTCCAAAGGTGCTGCATGAAGATCGCTGTGCTGTCGCGCAACCCGCGTCTGTATTCCACTCGTCGCCTGGTTGAGGCCGGGACCGAACGAGGCCATCAGATGGTGGTGATCGATACCTTGCGCGCCTATATGAACATTGCCAGTCATAAGCCGCAGATCCATTACCGTGGCAAGCCACTGGAAGGCTTTGATGCAGTAATCCCGCGCATTGGTGCATCCGTGACGTTTTACGGCTGTGCGGTGTTGCGCCAGTTCGAAATGATGGGCGTGTTCCCGCTCAATGAGTCGGTGGCCATTGCCCGTTCACGTGACAAATTGCGCTCGCTGCAATTGCTCTCGCGTCGTGGCCTGGGCTTGCCGGTGACCGGTTTTGCCCACTCGCCGGATGACATTCCGGACTTGATCGAGATGGTTAACGGCGCACCGCTGGTGATCAAGGTGCTGGAAGGCACACAAGGCATTGGCGTGGTGCTGTGTGAAACCGCGACGGCGGCCGAGTCGGTGATCGAAGCCTTTATGGGCCTCAAGCAAAACATCATGGTGCAGGAATACATCAAGGAAGCGGGCGGTGCCGATATCCGTTGCTTCGTGGTGGGCGACAAGGTGATTGCCGCCATGAAGCGCCAGGCCAAGCCGGGCGAGTTCCGCTCCAACCTGCACCGTGGCGGCAGCGCCAGCCTGATCAAAATCACCCCCGAAGAACGCATGACGGCCATTCGTGCAGCCAAAGTCATGGGGTTGAGCGTGGCGGGTGTCGATATTCTGCGCTCCAACCACGGCCCGCTGGTGCTGGAGGTCAACTCATCGCCGGGGCTTGAAGGGATCGAAACCACCACGGGCAAAAATGTGGCGGGGATCATCATTGAGCATCTGGAAAAAAACAGCGGCCCGAACATGACGCGGACTAAAGGCAAAGGTTAACGCACCCCAAACGTGTAGGAGCGAGCTTGCCTCGCGATCTTTTAACAGATCAAAAGATCGCGAGACGAGCTCGCTCCTACAGGGTGTGTGTTTAAACGGCGCCGCGCGGCAACATCAAGCCCAGCGGCAGCCGAACTCTGGCTTCCAGGCCACCGCCAGCACGGTTACGCAACTCAACGTTGCCCCCGTGCATGGAGGCGATGCGTTTAACAATCGCCAGGCCCAGACCAGTGCCTTTGCCGCCTCGGGCACGGTCACCGCGAATAAACGGGTTGAAGATGTCTTCAAGCTCCGACGGGTCAATGCCTGCACCGCGGTCCATCACACTCAGCACCACGTAAGGCGCGCTGGTATCGCCTGACACATAGGCGGCCACTTCAACGTCATCCCCCGCATGGTGCAAGGCGTTGCCGATCAAGTTGTTGAGCAGACGCTTCATCGATACCCGGCGCAACGCAAACGGCTGAATGGGCTGCAAGCGCAAGCGCACCTGTTCGTCATTCTGGTTATACGGCGCAACGACTTCGCGGATCAGTTCGCACAGGTCAACTTCTTCAACCGGCTCATCGCGACCGTCGCGGATAAACGCCAAAAACTGATCCAGAATGGCGTCCATGTCTTCAATGTCGCGCACCATGTCGTCGGTCAGGTCGTTGTGGCTGCCCATCAACTCCAGCGACAAACGCAAACGCGTCAACGGCGTGCGCAAGTCATGGGACACACCCGCCAGCATCAGTTCGCGCTCGCGGCCTGCCTGTTCCACATCTTCAGCCATCTGGTTGAAGGCGCTGTACACCTCGGTCATTTCGCTCGGTGTATCACTGATCGGCAGGCGCACACTGCGGCCCTGCCCCAACTGCCTGGCCGCATAAACCAGCCGTTTAAGTGGCTGATTGAGCTGGCTGACGAAAATCCACGCCGAAGCAGTGGATAACAACCCGATGGCCAGGAACCAGCCCAGTACGCTCCAGATTTTTTGACCACGCAGCGGGTGCGGATACAACGGTACCTTTAGCCAGCCATCGCCCAGGCTCGGCGCTCGTACCCACAGCGCCGGAGGCGAGTGCATGCGCAAACGCACTTCGGTGTCAGCGCCCAGTTCGGCCTGCATCTGACGCTCGTAAATCTCGCTGTAAGGCCAGTGTTGCTCGCCTTCGGGCACCCCGCCGCCCACCACACGCGTCAGCGTTGCGGCATCGGCGATCTTGGCGCGGTTCTCTTCATCAGCTGCCCAATAGGCGCGCAGCACCAGGCCCACGCCGTGGCTGTATTGGCGGTCGACCAACATATCTTCGTTCATCAACAGATAAACCAGGGTCAATGCCTTGGAGAACAGGACGACGATGAGCACCAGCCAGAGGGTGCGGGAGAAAAAACTTTGGGGGAACCACAGAGGGGTTTTCATAGATGGCGCTTTACACGTTGCAGGGACGAGTACCAAGACCCGCAATAGAATGAAGTGCGAGCCACCCGGCGCCCTAAGGCCACTGGGTGACTCGCGCCTGCACAGGCGACATCACTTGGTTGCGTTGCCATCCGGCACGAACACATAACCGACACCCCAGACCGTCTGGATGTAGCGCGGTTTGGAAGGGTCCGGCTCGATCATGCGGCGCAGGCGGGAGATTTGAACGTCGATTGAACGCTCCAGGGCATCCCACTCACGGCCACGGGCCAGGTTCATCAGCTTGTCGCGGGTCAACGGCTCGCGCGCATGCATGACCAACGCCTTGAGTACGGCAAACTCACCGGTGGTGAGCATGTGTACTTCATCGCCACGCTTGAGTTCGCGCGTGGCCAGGGACAACTCGTAATCACCAAAGGTGACGCTTTCGTCTTCGCTACCCGGAGCCCCCGGTACAGGCGATGCCTGGCGGCGCAGAACTGCCTTTACCCGAGCCATCAGTTCGTCAGGGTTGAAGGGTTTGGACAGATAATCGTCGGCCCCCAGTTCAAGCCCTTTGATACGGCTCAGTTCGTCGCCTTTGGCCGTCAGCATGATGATCGGTATCTGGTTGTTGCCTGCACGCAAGCGGCGGCACGCAGACAGCCCGTCTTCGCCGGGCAGCATCAGGTCCAATACCACAAGGTTAAATACCTCACGAGCCAGCAAACGGTCCATTTGCTCGACGTTCGGCACAGCGCGGGCGCGGTAGCCCTTGCTGACGAAGAAACGCTCCAGCAGGCTGCTCAGCCCTGGATCGTCATCAACGATAAGAATTTTTTCGCCTTCAGCCGGTTGTGCAATGCTGCTCATTAGATGCTCCTGTGATCTCGGCGCGCATTATGGCTTAGCTGCTGTTATACGCATCGTGTGCATTGTTAGCAGATTTTTCCTTCACGGCCAGTGCGCCGAGTATAGCGGGTGAAGTGCGCAATCCCCTGAATCCGGGAACGCTGGTTATAATGCGCCGCCTTTTGTGTCAGGCAATCTCGGTTTTTCAAACATTGCGCCAGGATTTATTTTTTCAATGCCTGCCGTAATTTGCTGATTTCACGGGTCAACAGGCTGCCCTTTTGGCCCAGGTAGCGGCGCCCTTCGGGCCGCTCAACCAGTCTCGCAAGCCTTACAGCCCGGGCCTGCGAGCCTGCATCACAATTTGTCAGGTGGTTTTATGGACAGCATCAACAGCCGCATCGCCGAAGAACTTGGCGTGCGCCCGCAGCAGGTCGAAGCGGCCGTCGCTCTTCTGGATGAAGGCTCCACCGTACCCTTCATCTCTCGCTACCGTAAGGAAGTGACAGGCAGCCTGGATGACACCCAGTTACGTCATCTGGAAGAACGCTTGCGCTACCTGCGTGAACTCGACGAACGGCGTATCAGCATCCTCGCCAGCATCGAAGAACAAGGCAAATTGACGCCTGAACTGGCCCGCGACATCAAGCTGGCCGACACCAAGACCCGCCTCGAAGACTTGTATCTGCCTTACAAGCAAAAGCGCCGCACCAAGGGCCAGATCGCCCTGGAAGCCGGCCTCGGCGAACTGGCTGACGGCCTGTTCAACGACCCCAACCTCAGCCCGGACACCGAAGCCGCACGTTTTGTTGACGCTGAAAAAGGCGTGGCAGACGTCAAGGCCGCACTCGATGGCGCCAAGTACATCCTCATGGAGCGCTTCGCCGAAGACGCCAGCCTGCTGGATAAACTGCGCAGCTTCTTGAAGCAGGAAGCCACCCTCAGCGCCCGCGTTATCGCTGGCAAAGAGGAAGAAGGCGCCAAGTTCCGCGATTACTTCGAACACGACGAACCGCTCAAAAGTATGCCGTCGCACCGTGCGCTGGCGATTTTCCGGGGCCGCAACGAAGGCATCCTCAGCTCGTCGCTCAAGGTCGGTGAAGAACTGCCCGGCACGATGCACCCTGGCGAAATGATGATTGCCCAGCGCTTCGGCCTGGAAAACCAAAACCGCCCGGCAGACAAATGGCTGAGCGAAGTGGTGCGCTGGACCTGGAAGGTCAAGCTTTACACCCACCTCGAAACCGACCTGCTGGGTGAACTGCGCGACGCCGCAGAAACCGAAGCGATCAACGTGTTTGCCCACAACCTGCACGACCTGTTGCTGGCCGCCCCTGCTGGCCCGCGTGCCACGCTGGGCCTGGACCCGGGCCTGCGCACCGGCTGCAAGATCGCCGTGGTCGATGCCACCGGCAAACTGCTTGAGCACGCCACGGTGTACCCGCACGTGCCGCACAACAAGTGGGATCAGACCATCGCCATCATGGCCGCCCTGTGCGCCAAGCATTCGGTTGAGCTGATCGCCATCGGCAACGGTACCGCCAGCCGCGAAAGCGACAAATTGGCCCTTGAGCTGATCAAAAAATACCCGGCCCTGAAAGTCACCAAAGTGATGGTGTCCGAAGCCGGTGCATCGGTGTACTCGGCCTCTGAACTGGCCGCCAAGGAATTCCCGGACCTCGACGTGTCGATCCGTGGCGCCGTGTCGATCGCCCGCCGCCTGCAAGATCCGCTGGCCGAGCTGGTAAAAATCGACCCGAAATCCATTGGTGTCGGCCAATACCAGCACGACGTGTCCCAGCTCAAACTGGCACGCGGCCTGGACGCCGTGGTCGAGGACTGCGTAAACGCCGTGGGCGTGGACGTGAACACCGCCTCGGTCGCGCTGCTGGCGCGTATTTCCGGCCTTAACGCCACCTTGGCGCAAAACATCGTGGCCCACCGCGATGAAAACGGCGCCTTCAAAACCCGTGCGGCGCTGAAAAAAGTCAGCCGTCTGGGCGAGAAAACCTTCGAACAAGCCGCCGGTTTCTTGCGCGTCATGAACGGTGACAACCCGCTCGACGCCTCGGCCGTTCACCCGGAAGCCTACCCACTGGTGAAGCGCATCGCCTCGGACACCGAGCGTGACATTCGCTCGCTGATCGGCGACGCCGGCTTCCTCAAGCGTCTGGACCCGAAGAAATTCACCGACGAAACCTTCGGCCTGCCGACCGTCACCGACATCCTGCAAGAGCTGGAAAAACCCGGCCGCGACCCGCGTCCCGAGTTCAAGACGGCAGAGTTCCAGGAAGGGGTTGAAGACCTTAAAGACCTGGAGCTGGGGATGATCCTCGAAGGCGTAGTCACCAACGTGACCAACTTCGGTGCGTTCGTCGATATCGGCGTGCATCAGGACGGTTTGGTGCACATCTCGGCTTTGTCCGAGAAGTTCATCAAAGACCCGCGTGAAGCCGTTAAAGCCGGTGACGTGGTCAAGGTCAAGGTCATGGAAGTCGACATCCCGCGCAAACGCGTTGGCCTGTCGATGCGCATGAGCGATACCCCCGGTGAGAAAATCGACGGCGCACGCGGTGCCCGCCCAGGTTCTGCGCCGCGTCAGCAACACTCGGCCCCACGCAAGGAAACGGTCGCCGCTGCCCCGGCCAACAACGCAATGGCTTCGCTGTTCGCCAATGCCAAACAGCTGAAGAAACGCTAATGACGCTGCCTGAGGGTTTGACCCAAAGCGCGTTCAGCGAGTTGATCGGTTGTCGCGTCGAGTCGGTGGAAGACGGCATTGCGCACGTCGCGCTTAGCCTTGAGCCGCAGTTGCGCAACCGCGGCGGCAAAATGCACGGCGGGGTGATTTTTAGCCTGGTCGATATCACCATGGGGCTGGCCTGTTCCGGCGCCCATGGTTTTGACCGCCAAAGCGTGACGATCGAGTGCAAGATCAACTACTTGCGCTCCGTGTCAGACGGCGATGTGCTGTGCATCGCCAAGGTCATCCACCCCGGCCGACGGACGTTTGTCGTCGAAGCGGACGTCATGCAAGGCGACAAACTGGTCGCTAAAGCACAAGGCACGTTCGCTGTCCTGTAGCGGTCATCAGGTCATTTGAGTTAATTTCGGCACTGTGAAAGCAGTGCCGAAATGCGCTCGGAGCGCCGTAATACCGAAACAGGGACGGGGCTGAGCATCACCCCTACAAAGCCAGGCGACCACGCCGGTATAACTTCACCCTTGTAGACCGTCCTGACCACCCCCATATTGGGGCGACTGACGCGTGAAGGAATCTAACTTGAGCGAACTTCTCAACCGCCGCCTGAACTTACTTGGCGAGCGCACACACCTCTCTTTGCTCGAGCAGTGCCTGCATGGTATCGAGCGCGAATGCCTGCGCGTAACGGCCGATGCACGACTGGCGCAGACCCCGCATCCTGAAGAACTGGGGTCGGCGCTGACCAACGACCAAATCACCACTGACTATTCCGAGTCGCTGCTGGAGTTTATTACCCCGGCCCTGCCCGACCCTGCGGACACGCTGGCCAGCCTCGACAAGATTCACCGTTTTGCCTACAGCAAACTTGGTAACGAGTTCCTGTGGAGCCCTTCGATGCCGTGCCCGTTGCCGGCCGAAGAAGACATTCCGATTGCTTACTACGGCACGTCCAACATCGGTCAGCTCAAGTACGTGTACCGCAAGGGCCTGGCCCTGCGTTACGGCAAGACCATGCAGTGCATCGCCGGGATCCACTACAACTTCAGCCTGCCTGAAGCCCTGTGGCCGGTGCTCAAGCAAGCAGAGGGCTTTGTCGGTACCGATCGTGATTACCAGTCAGACGCCTACATCGCGCTGATTCGTAACTTCCGCCGTTACAGCTGGTTGCTGATGTACTTGTTTGGCGCCTCACCTGCGCTGGATGCCGGCTTCTTGCGCGGCCGTTCGCACCAGTTGGAGCAACTGGATGCCGACACGCTGTACCTGCCGTTCGCCACCAGCCTGCGCATGAGCGACCTGGGTTACCAGAGCAACGCCCAGGCGGGCCTCACGCCTTGCTACAACAACCTCGACAGCTACACCGACAGCCTGCGCAAGGCCGTGGCGACGCCGTACCCGCCGTATGTCGAGATCGGTACGCACAAAGATGGCGAATGGGTGCAACTGAACACCAACATTCTGCAAATCGAAAACGAGTACTACTCCAACATTCGCCCCAAGCGCGTGACCTACACCGGCGAACGCCCGATCCAGGCCCTGGTGGCCCGTGGCGTGCAGTACGTTGAAGTGCGCCTGCTGGACATCAACCCGTTCCTGCCGGTGGGCATCGACCTGCCGCAAGCACGCTTCCTGGACGCCTTCCTGCTGTATTGCGCGCTGCAAGAGAGCCCGCAATTCGAGAGCAGCGAATGCGGCAACTGCACCTCCAACTTCTTGAGCGTGGTCAAAGAAGGCCGCCGCCCGGGCCTGCAATTGCAGCGTCAGGGCCAAACGGTCGAGCTGAAAGAGTGGGCGGCAGAACTGCTGGAAAAAATCGCCCCGGTGGCGGCATTGCTGGACCAAGTGCATGGCAGCGACGCCCACAGCAAGGCACTGGACGATCAGTTTGCCAAGGTTAAGGACGTGTCCCTGACCCCGTCGGCCAAAGTGTTGGCCAACATGACTGAACACAAAGAAAGCTTCGCCCAGTTTTCGATGCGCCAGAGCCAGGCCCACGCGGAGTACTTCCGCGACACCCCGCTGAGCCCGGAAGACCAGGCCGCATTCGAAGCCAAAGCCAAGCAATCGCTACTCGAACAAGCCGAGACCGAGAAAATCGAAGAAGGTGATTTCGACCTGTTCGTGGCCTCGTACCAGGCGAGTATTTTGGCGATCAGTAACTAAGGCGACACAGCGACTCTGTAGTCGCTGTCGAGGCACGAAGGCTGCGATGCGGGCCGCAGGACCGCCGTCCGGGGTCGCTTCGCAACCCATCGCAGCCTTCGTGCCTCGTCAGCGACTACAGGCCTTGTATGTTTTACAGCGCCTTTTCAAAGATCTTGGAGTTGCGCTGAAAGTTGTACAGCGACGCCCGCGCTGCTGGCAGGCGTTCGACGCTGCTAGGCTCAAAGCCGCGTTCACGGAACCAGTGAGCCGTGCGTGTCGTGAGGACGAACAGGGTTTTCAGCCCCTGCGCCCGCGCACGGCTTTCGATGCGCTCGAGCAATTCATCACCCCGACGGCCATGACGGTACTCCGGGTTGACCGCCAGGCACGCCAGTTCACCGGCATCCGAATCCGCAATCTGATACAGCGCCGCGCAGGCGATGATCATGCCTTCGCGCTCAACCACGCTGAATTGCTCTATTTCACGCTCCAGCACTTCCCGTGAACGGCGCACCAAGATGCCCTGCTCTTCCAGCGGGCTGATCAGGTCCAGCAAACCGCCCACGTCTTCAATCGCCGCTTCGCGGGTGACTTCAAATTGTTCCTGGGCAACCAGGGTGCCGCCGCCGTGGCGGGTAAACAGTTCGGTCAGCAGCGCACCGTCTTCGGCGTAGCTGACGATGTGGCTGCGGGCCACGCCCCCGCTGCACGCCTCGGCAGCCGCTTCAAGCAATTCAGCCTGGTAATCACTGCCCAGACGCTTCATGTGCGCCGGGATTTGCTGTGGCCGCAACTCACGCACCAGCCGCCCTTGTTCATCCAGTAACCCGGACTCAGCGCCAAACAGCAGCAGTTTGTCAGCCCCTAGGTCGATAGCGGCGCGGGTGGCGACGTCTTCGCAGGCCAGGTTGAAGGTTTCGCCGGTGGGCGAGTAGCCCAAGGGCGACAGCAGCACGATGGAGCGCTCGTCCAGCAGGCGGTTGATGCCCTTGCGGTCGACCCGACGCACTTCGCCGGTGTGGTGGTAGTCCACGCCATCGAGCACGCCAATCGGCCGTGCGGTCACCAAGTTGCCGCTGGCCACGCGCAAACGCGAGCCCTGCATGGGCGATGAGGCCATGTCCATGGACAAGCGCGCTTCAATCGCAATGCGCAATTGGCCCACGGCGTCCATCACGCACTCCAGCGTCGCAGCATCGGTGATGCGCATGCCTTTGTGGTAATGCGGTTGCAGACCACGGGCTTCAAGGCGGCTTTCGATTTGCGGGCGCGAGCCATGAACCAGCACCAGCCGCACGCCCAAGCTGTGCAGCAGCACCAGGTCGTGGACGATGTTGCCAAAGTTGGGGTGCGCTACACCGTCGCCGGGGAGCATGACGACAAAGGTGCAGTCGCGGTGAGCATTGATGTAAGGGGAAGCATGACGCAGCCAGTTAACGTAATCGTGCATAACCAAAGCCTGTAAAAAATGAGCCGCCTAAAAAGGGCAAAAACAGCAAACGCACAGCAGGCTGGTAGTTATCGTCGAAACAAACTTGGCAACACGCGTGCTCTCCTTGTGTATACGGGTCGGGCCTGCGGCCATTTACTGGGCCGGGGTGAGGCAATAATGTTCGATCAGTTGGCTTAGTAGACGCACTGTCGGCTGCAAACGTGACATTTCGAGGTGTTCACCGGGCTGATGCGCGCAGGTGATGTCACCCGGGCCCAACACGATGGTCTCGCAGCCAAGCTGCTGAAGATAAGGTGCTTCGGTGCCAAACGCTACTGCTTCGGCGCGATGCCCGGTGAGCCGCTCGGCCACGCGCACCAGTTCGCTGTCAGCCGCCTGCTCGAACGGCGCGACACCCGCCGCGATCGGGGCAAAGTCGATTTTGACCTGATGGCGCTCGGCCAACGGATCGAGTTTGCTGCGAATGATTGAACGCAACAGCGCCGGGTCCATGCCTGGCAAAGGCCGCAGGTCGAATTCCAGCGAGCATTGGCCACAAATCCGGTTCGGGTTGTCGCCACCATGGATGCAGCCAAAGTTGAGGGTCGGTTGCGGCACGCTGAACTGCGGGTTGCGGTACTCGTTCAGCCATTGCTGGCGCAGCCCTTTAAGCTCGGTGATTGCGTCGTGCATGGCGTCCAGCGCGCTGTGGCCCAGGCTTGGGTCCGATGAATGGCCGCTGCGCCCCAGAATGTCGATGCGCTCCATCATCACGCCTTTGTGCATGCGGATGGGTTTGAGCCCGGTCGGTTCGCCAATCACCGCGGCACGCCCCAGCGGCCGCCCGGCCTCGACCAGCGCACGCGCACCGGCCATGGAGGTTTCTTCGTCGCAGGTGGCCAGAATCAGCAGCGGCTGCTTGAACGGTTGGTCCAGCAGCGGGCGCACGGCTTCGATGATCAAGGCGAAAAAGCCCTTCATGTCGCAACTGCCCAGGCCTACCCAGCGATTGTCCACTTCGGTCAACTTGAGCGGATCGGTCTGCCACAGAGCTTCGTCATACGGCACCGTGTCGCTGTGGCCGGCCAGTACCAGACCGCCGGGGCCGCTGCCGAAACTGGCGAGCAAGTTGAACTTGCCGGGGCTGACCTGCTGGATATCGCAACTGAAGCCCAACTCACCCAGCCACGTGGCCAGCAAATCGATCACGGCGCGGTTGGACTGATCCAGATGGGGCTGAGTACAACTGACCGACGGCGTGCCGATCAACGCAGCGAATTGCTCTTTGAGGGACGGTAAGGGCATGCGCTGGCTTCCTGTTGGCTGGGCGAGGCCCATCATAGAGCCATCTGCGCCACAGAATAAACCCGCGCGACGCGCCGGGGCGGTGAGTCCTGTACACTGCACGGCCTTGGCAGCCACACTTTCCCCGGCTGCGCACCGTTCCTGGATTTTCCGGCCATGCAAAAAGAAACCGAAATCAAGCTCCGCGTCAGCCGAGAAACCCTCGCCGCCTTGCGCGAGCACCCTTTGCTGAAAAAACGCAACAAAAGTGGCTGGGAAAGCCGTGAGTTGTTAAACCAGTACTTCGACACGCCTGAGCGCGATCTGGCCAAGGCCAAGGTTGCCCTGCGCTTGCGCCGCGATGGCGAAGAGGTGATTCAAACCCTCAAGACCCGCGGCCAAAGCATTGCCGGGCTGTCGGAGCGCAACGAATACGACTGGCACTTGCCCAAGGCCAAGCTCGACATCAAAAAGCTCGAAGGCGAATGCTGGCCTGACGAACTGGCCGAGCTGGACAAAAAAACCCTGAAGCCGATCTTCACCACTGATTTCGTTCGCGAGCGCGCTGAAATCTCGTGGGGCCGTGGCAAAGCCAAAGTAGTGATCGAAGCCGCGCTGGACCTGGGCCACGTGATTGCCGGCAAGCAGAAAGAAGAAATCTGCGAGCTGGAACTCGAACTGCGCGAAGGCGAACCTGCCGCCCTGCTGGAACTGGCCGCCGAACTGGCTGAAAAATTGCCGCTGATGCCATGCGACATCAGCAAGGCTGAGCGCGGCTACCGCCTGTTCGATGCCAACAGCTACACCGTCACCCTGCCTGCCCCTGAGTTGACCCCGGAAACGCCGCTGGACGACGCCTTTGCCGCGTTGGCCTGGCACCTGTTGGGCAACAGCCAGCGCTTGGCTGAGCAATACCGCTTCAATGGTCACTGGCGCTTGCTGCAAGACTGGCTGCACCAGTTGATTGACCTGCGTGCACTGGTCAGCAGCCTCGGCCAGGCCGCCCCGCGCCAGTCGACCCACACCCTGCGGGCCGAGCTGGATGCCCTGCTTGAAGACTGGCGCCCGATTGTGCAAATCGGCCAGGACGATGAGGACGTGCGTAAAGCCGCCCCTGAGCAGTTCCTTGAAGAGCTGCAAGACCCGCGCTGGGGCCAGTTCTCGCTGAACACCTCGCGCTGGCTGCTGGCCCGCAGCTGGACTATCGACCGTGGCACCACCCGTGGCAACCGTCAGGGCGCTGCACAATTGGCCAGTTGGCTGCCACGCCTGCTGTCGGACGAAGCCATTGCGTTGCGTCTGAACCGCTACCAGCAGCAGCCAGAAGACTTGGCCGAGCAACTGCCACGCATTGAGCGCATTCAGGCCTGGTTGCGCCTGGCGCGCGGCGTGCTGGAGATCCCGGAAGTGGATCGCTTGTACGGCGAGATGAACAAGTTGCAAGAATTGGCGAACTTGCCAATCACTGACGACGCCGAGAGCAATGACCTGCTGCTCAACGCGCGCAAGCAACAAGCCATTGCCGTGTACCAGAACCGCGCCTGGAAAACCCTGCTGCGCGCCTAAGCCTCAACCCCTGTAGGAGCGAGCTTGCTCGCGATCTTTTAGAAGATCAAAAGATCGCGAGACGAGCTCGCTCCTACACAGGGATTTACTCTTTGGGCATGTCCGCGTCGGGCGTTCGCCAGATCAGGCGGGTGGTGTCATAACCCTGCTGCTGAGCCTTGCTGAGCAGTTCGTCGCGGGTTTGCTGGTCGATCTGCGGCTTGCGCGACAGCAGCCACAGGTAGCGCCGGTCCGGGTTGCCGACCAGCGCGGTGCTGTAGCCATCCCCCAGATACAACACCCAGTAATCGCCCTTGGTCGCGCCCGGCAACAGCCTGGACACCCAGTTATCGAACTCGACCCACAGCTTGTCGGTTTTGCCCGGTACTTGCGGGCTGGCGGTGCCCTTGGCCTCTTCCCACTTGCCTTCTGCCGTTCGGCAACGGTTCAACACCGCGACATTGCCGTCAGATTTGAGCGTGTACTGAGCCTCGGATTGCGCGCAGTTACGCTGGAAGAACATCGGCAACCGCGCCTGCTCATACCACGTGCCCTGATAGCGCTGTAAGTCGACGCTACCCACCGTGTTCGGTGCCAGCGCGTCGTTGTTGGATGTCGAGCACCCGGCCAATAACCAGGCAGCCCCGAGGCAAACTAAAAGACGTTTCATCGCAAACGCTCCTGCGCTTTATTTAAGGCCCTGCCCCGAGAACATCAGCACTTTGTCACCGGCGTATTGCACGCTGATAAAGCTGCTCTTATCGCCCCAAGTGCAACTCGACATTCCCAGCGCACCCGAGCAATCGGTTGGGCTGCCCAGCAGTTGCTCCACCTCGGCCTTGGTCATGCCCGCCGACAGTTTGGAGTAGTTTTCTTGATTGACTTTGCTGCAAGCCGCCAGCAACACACAGAACGACAACAACGCCAATGAACGCAACTTCATGGAAAAGCTCCTGAATAAAAGAATCGGCATCGCTGCCTGCTGCAAGCTTAGAAGAGAAAAGCGCGGGCGGGTTCCCTGACCCAGAAACGACTGTAGGAGCGAGCTCGCCTCGCGATCTTTTAAACAGTCAAAAGATCGCGAGACAAGCTCGCTCCTACAGAGGGTGCGGCGATGTATTTACGCTTTGTGGTACGAGGTCACGCGCGCCACTTCTTCTTTCGAGCCCAGGAACACCGCTACGCGCTGGTGCAGGCCTTCTGGCTGGATGTCGAGGATGCGCTGATGGCCGTCAGTCGACGCGCCGCCAGCCTGCTCAACCAGGAACGACATCGGGTTGGCTTCGTACATCAGGCGCAGTTTGCCCGGCTTGGACGGCTCGCGGCTGTCGCGCGGGTACATGAACAGACCACCGCGGGTCAGGATGCGGTGCACGTCAGCGACCATCGCGGCCACCCAACGCATGTTGTAGTTCTTGTTCAGCGGGCCTTCTTCGCCAGCCAGCAATTCGTCAACGTAGCGCTGTACCGGGGCTTCCCAGTGACGCTGGTTGGACATGTTGATGGCGAATTCCTGGGTAGTTTCCGGAATGCTGATGTTTTCGTGGGTCAGCACGAAGCTGCCCATTTCGCGGTCCAGGGTGAAGCCTTTTACGCCGTCGCCCAGGGTCAGAACCAGCATGGTCTGTGGACCGTAGATGGCATAACCGGCAGCAACTTGCTGGGTGCCTGGCTGCAAGAAGGCCTTCTCATTCAACGGCTCGTTCTGGCTCAGGTATTCGTTCGGGCAACGCAGTACCGAGAAGATCGTGCCGACTGGAGCGTTGATGTCGATGTTCGACGAACCGTCTAGCGGGTCGAATACCAGCAGGTAGGCGCCTTTCGGGTATTTGCCCGGGATCTGGTAGGCATTGTCCATTTCTTCGGACGCCATGCCGGCCAGGTGACCGCCCCATTCATTGGCTTCGAGCAGGATTTCGTTGGAAATCACGTCGAGCTTCTTCTGCACTTCACCTTGCACGTTTTCAGTGCCCATGCTGCCCAGAACACCACCCAGGGCGCCTTTGGACACGGCGTGGCTGATCTCTTTGCAAGCACGCGCCACCACTTCGATGAGGAAACGCAAATCAGCAGGGGTGTTGTTGCTACGGGTCTGCTCGATCAAATAGCGACTCAGGGTAACGCGGGACATGTAAGGCTCCGAACAATGGGGAGGGGGCGAAAAAACCCGCGCAGTTTAACGCGTGTTGCCGTGCAAATCTTCTAAACAGACTCACAACCGACGGAGAGGCCGGTGCTGAACCCTTAAATCAACTTAAAACAGTAGCCACTGCCGCAGGCTGCGATAAGGCCCGAAAGGGCTTCGTTGTTAAAAACGCGAGCCCTGCGGACTCGATCGCAGCCTTCGGCAGCGACTACAGGGGTATTACAACGCCTTCCAGATGTCGGTCGCGTATTCACGAATGGTCCTGTCCGATGAGAACCAGCCCGCACGTGCGGTGTTCAACACGGCTTGGCGCCACCATTCGTCCGGGTTGTGCCACAGGTGTTCAACGCGCATCTGCGCATCCCAATAAGCATCAAAGTCGGCACACACCAAAAAGCGGTCGTACTCGATCAGAGAATCGACAAAACCGGTGTAACGCGCCGGATCGTCGTGGGAAAACACCCCGCCGCGTATGGCTTGCAGCACATCATTGAGCCGATGCGACGCCGCAACGTCCGCCGAGGCGTGGAACTCGCCATTGAGCTTGCGGGCTTCGACCTGCTCGGAGGTCAGGCCAAAAATAAACATGTTTTCAGCGCCGATGCGCTCACTCATCTCCACGTTGGCACCGTCCATGGTGCCGATGGTCAACGCACCGTTTAGGGCGAACTTCATGTTGCTGGTGCCCGACGCCTCGTAGCCGGCAGTAGAGATTTGCTCGGACAAGTCCGCTGCCGGAATGATGTTCTCGGCCAGGCTGACGTTGTAATTGGGGATAAACACCACTTTGAGCAGGCCGCGCACCGTGGGGTCGCTGTTGACGGTGCGGGCGATATCGTTGGCCAGCTTAATAATCAGCTTGGCCTGTGTATAACTGGCCGCCGCCTTGCCCGCGAAGATCTTCACCCGTGGCACCCAGTTGTTGCTCGGCTCTGCTCGAATGGCCTGATACAGCGCCACGGTGTGCAGCAGGTTAAGCAACTGGCGCTTGTACTCATGGATCCGTTTGATCTGCACGTCGAACATCGCTTCAGGGCTGACCACAACTCCCAGCCGCTCGTAGATCAGCGCCGCCAGGGTGCATTTGCTCTGCAGGCGCTGTTCGGCAAACTGTTTGCGGAAATCAGCGCGCTCGGCAAACGGTTCGAGCTTGATCAATTTATGTTCAGTTTCATCCAGCACATCTTCGCCCAGCGCATTTTTGAGCATCGCGGTCAACGGCGGGTTGGCCTGGAACAGCCAGCGGCGGAAGGTCACGCCGTTGGTTTTGTTGTTGATACGGTCGGGGTACAGCTTGTGCAGATCGGCAAACACCGTGCTGCGCATCAGTTGGGTGTGCAAGCCCGACACGCCGTTAACGCTGTGCGAGCCGAGAAACGCCAGATTGCCCATGCGCACCCGGCGGCCGTTGTCTTCTTCGATCAGCGACACGGCCCGCAGCACGCCAAAGTCGTGAATGCCTTTTTCACGCAGTTGGTCGATGTGGTAGCCGTTGATCAGGTAGATGATCTGCATGTGGCGCGGCAGCAGGCGCTCCATCAAGCCCACCGGCCAGGTCTCCAGCGCCTCGGGCAGCAAGGTGTGGTTGGTGTACGACAGCGTGTCGACGGTGACCTGCCAGGCGGTGTGCCACTCGATGCCGTGCTCATCGACCAGAATGCGCATCAACTCGGCGACAGCGATGGAAGGGTGCGTGTCGTTGAGCTGGATCGAGACATGCTCGGCCAGGTTGAGCAAGGTGTCATGGACGTTCAGGTGGCGACGCAGCAAGTCTTGCAGCGAGGCCGAAACAAAGAAGAATTCCTGACGTAAACGCAGCTCTTGGCCAGCCTCGTTGCTGTCAGCCGGGTACAGCACGCGCGAGATGCTCTCGGCCCGTACCACTTCGGCCACCGCGCCCAAGTGATCACCGGCGTTAAAGCGCCCCAGGTTCAAGTCATGCAGCGCCCTCGCACGCCACAACCGCAAGGTATTGACGCTAGCCCCGCGCCAGCCGACCACCGGCGTGTCGTAGGCGATGGCGCGCACGGTTTCGCTGGGCCACCAGATTTGCCGTGACAGGCCTTGCTCGTCCTGTTTGGTTTCAACCGAGCCGCCAAAGCCCACTGAGTACAGCACCTCGGCGCGCTCAAACTCCCAGGGGTTACCGAAGTCGAGCCAGTTTTCGGTTTGCTCTTGCTGCCAGCCGTCGACGATGCTCTGGCGGAACAACCCGTGCTCGTAGCGAATGCCATAACCGTGCGCGGCGACGCCCAAGGTCGACATGCTTTCCATAAAGCACGCGGCCAGTCGGCCCAGGCCGCCGTTGCCCAGAGCCGCATCGGGCTCCAGCAGGCGGATGCGCTCCAGGTCCACGCCCAGCTCGGTCAGCGCCTCACGTGCGACGTCGAGCAGGCCCAGATTGCTCAGGCTGTCGTAGAGCAAACGGCCGATCAAAAACTCCAGCGACAGGTAATACACCCGCTTCTGGTCTTTGCGGTAAATCTGCCGGGTATGGTCCATCCAGTGCTCGACCATATGGTCGCGGGCGGCCAGAGCAATGGCTTCAAACCAGTCATGGTCAAACGCGTGATCCGGGTCTTTACCCACCGCGTAAGTCAGTTTGGCCAGTACAGCGTCACGAAAAGCCGTTACCTGCGCGTCACGAACAAGCGGTTCCTGGGGCATCGATACAACCTCTGGCGGGATGGAGCGATTAGAAGGACGAGTGGTGTCAGCCTAGACCGTTCGACAGGAACAACGCGCGTTGATTCGGGCTTTTTTTTATTAAAAACAGACGAAATGAACAGCGCCCCAAAACGATGCACCCCGCCTGCTAAACGCTTCAACGCACACTTTGTACAAAAAACCGGCAAATGGTGATTCACTCTGCGATCAACCCCGGTATGATCGCGCGCCCTGATGCACGCTGGAATACACCCCTGATGAAGTCCAACCTGATTGCTGCCGCGGAAATCGACCGTCTCGATACCTGGGCCAAATACTCCGCACCCATGTGCGGCTCCTGCATTTCCAGCTGCTGCACCCTGCCGGTTGAGGTCAAGGTCAAAGACTTGATCCGCATTGGCCTGGTGGACGAATTCGAGCTGGGCGACCCGCCGAAGAACATCGCCAAGCGCCTGCAAAAAGAAGGGATCGTTGAGCGTTTCAACCAGAAGTCAGGGATTTTCACCCTGCAGCGCATGAGCAATAACGATTGCCTGTACCTGGATCGCAAGTCGCGCATGTGCACCATTTACGACAAACGCCCCGACACCTGCCGCAACCACCCGCGTGTAGGCCCGCGCCCAGGCTATTGCGCGTACGTGCCCAAAGCCGTAGAGCGTAAAAACAGCAGCGAACGGCTGATGAATTTTTAAAGCAGCCCTCACCCCAACCCTCTCCCGGAGGGAGAGGGAGCTTGACCGAGTCGCCTGCAAGATCGCCGATTGCCTGAACACCGCAAATCGGCCCCCTCTCCCTCGGGAGTGTATGGGCCGGGGACATAGCGAACACAATGTTCGCAGACATAGCGAACAGTTAACGAAGCTTTTTCCCCGAAATTACAACCCCGGTCGCTCTGTCAATTTGCGCACTACGATGGCTTCCCCAGAAGACATACTCCCGGAGTGAGAGGAAGCTTGACCGAGCTCCCTGCAAGATCGCTGATTGCCTGAACGCCGAAAATCGGCCCCCTCTCCCTCGGGAGAGGGCTGGGGTGAGGGGCCAGCCGTTACACAAAACCCGGACATAAAAAAACGCCCCCAACCACAAGGTCGGGGGCGTTTTTGTAACCGCTAACTAATTAACTTAGTTTTTGGCCTTTTTAGCAGCGCGGGTACGCTCGCCTTCGTCCAGGATCTTCTTACGAAGACGGATGGACTTAGGAGTCACTTCACACAGCTCGTCGTCCTGGATGAATTCCAGTGCTTGTTCCAGAGTGAAGCGAACAGGCGGAACCAGAGCGATGGTTTCGTCTTTACCCGAAGCACGCATGTTGTCGAGCTTCTTACCCTTGGTAGGGTTAACGCCCATGTCGGTGTCACGGCTGTTCAGACCAACGATTTGACCGTTGTAGATCTCTTGACCGTGCTCAACAAACAGCTTGCCGCGTGCTTGCAGAGTTTCCAGGGAGTAGGTCAGTGCCTTGCCAGTTTCAACCGAAACCAGAACGCCGTTCTGACGGCCAGACATTTGGCCCGACTTCATCACGTCGTAACGGTCGAAGATCGAGGTCAGGATGCCAGCACCGTTGGTCAGGGTCAGGAACTGGTTACGGAAACCGATCAGACCACGAGCAGGGATGTTGTATTCCAGACGAACACGGCCTTTACCATCCGGCACCATGTTGGTCAGGTCGCCTTTACGCAGACCCATCTCTTCCATCACCTTGCCCTGAGATTCTTCTGGCAGGTCGATGGTGACGTTTTCGAACGGTTCGTGCTTCACGCCGTCAACCAGACGGATGATCACTTCTGGACGACCAACGCCCATTTCGAAGCCTTCACGACGCATGGTTTCGATCAGTACCGACAGGTGCAGCTCACCACGGCCAGAAACCTTGAACTTGTCAGCCGAGTCGCCTTCTTCAACGCGCAGAGCAACGTTGTACAGCAGCTCTTTGTCCAGACGTTCCTTGATGTTACGGGAAGTCACGAACTTGCCTTCTTTACCGCAGAATGGCGAGTCGTTTACCTGGAAGGTCATGGAAACGGTTGGCTCGTCAACGGTCAACGGCTTCATCGCTTCAACGTTCAGCGGGTCGCACAAGGTGTCGGAGATGAACAGCGAGTCCATACCGCTGATGCAAACGATGTCGCCTGCTGCAGCTTCTTCAACGTCTACACGGTGCAGACCGTGGTGACCCATCAGCTTCAGGATACGACCGTTGCGGCGCTTGCCGTCAGCGTCGATCGCTACAACCGGAGTGTTCGGCTTGACGCGACCACGAGCGATACGGCCAACACCGATAATGCCCAGGAAGCTGTTGTAGTCCAGTGCCGAGATTTGCATCTGGAACGGACCGTCACGGTCTACAGCTGGCGCAGGTACGTTGTCGACGATCGACTGGTACAGCGGGGTCATGTCTTCAGCCATGTCGGTGTGGTCAAGACCAGCAATACCGTTCAGGGCAGAGGCGTAAACCACTTTGAAGTCCAGCTGTTCTTCGGTAGCACCCAGGTTGTCGAACAGATCGAAGATCTGGTCCAGAACCCAATCAGGACGCGCGCCCGGACGGTCAACCTTGTTGATAACCACGATTGGACGCAGGCCGGCTTCGAAGGCCTTTTTGGTCACGAAACGGGTTTGCGGCATAGGGCCGTCTTGAGCGTCAACCAGCAGCAGAACGGAGTCAACCATCGACATTACGCGTTCTACTTCACCGCCGAAGTCGGCGTGGCCCGGGGTGTCCACGATGTTGATGTGGTAGCCGTTCCAGTTGATGGCGGTGTTTTTCGCCAGAATGGTAATACCGCGCTCTTTCTCCTGGTCGTTGGAGTCCATCACGCGCTCGTCGTTGAGCTCGCCGCGCTCCAGAGTGCCGGATTGGCGCAAGAGTTTGTCTACCAAGGTGGTTTTACCATGGTCAACGTGGGCGATGATGGCGATGTTACGTAGATTTTCGATCACTTGTGTATCTCGATCAGAGGATTCGGTGTGCTGACAGGTCGTGGCAGCGATTAACAGTAGAGTCAGGCCTTGCCGTTACAACTTGACGGTGGCGTCGGGGGGCCGGTGACGCAGGCCACAGGCAAACAGCCCCGGGCTCTTAGCTCGGTCGATAAACGCGCACATTGGCATGTCCCTCACTGAGCAAATGGTGAGCATGCAGGCGACTCATCACGCCTTTGTCGCAATACAACAGGTACTGACGTGTTTCATCCAGTTCCTTGAAGCGGCTGTTCAATGCATAGAACGGCAACGCTTGTACTTCGATGCCAGCCAGTTCCAGCGGTTGATCCTCTTGGGCATCCGGGTGACGGATGTCGATGACGATCTGGCCCGCCAGCACTTCGCTGACCTCTTCGACTTGCAAGTCCTGGCCCAATTCGTCGATCACCCGATCGATCGGCACCAGTTTGGCCCGCTCAAGCGCACGCTCAAGCACGGCCATATCAAACTGTTGTTCTTCGTACTCCACACGCGGACGCTTGGCGTGGGTCTTGGGGTTGACCGAAATCACCCCGCAATATTCAGGCATGTGCTTGGCAAAATCGGCAGTGCCGATCTCGTTCGCCTGATCAATGATGTCTTGCTTGTGGCTGGCGATCAGCGGGCGCAAAACCAGCTTGTCGGTCACGCAGTCGATCACCGACAGGTTAGGCAAGGTCTGGCTGGACACCTGGGAAATCGCTTCACCGGTGACCAGTGCATCAATTTCGAGGCGGTCCGCAATACGGGACGCAGCGCGCAACATCATACGCTTCAAAATGACGCCCATATGACTGTTGTCGACTTTGCCGAGAATTTCACCCAGCACTTCTTCAAACGGAACGCTCACAAACAGCACGCGCTGCGAGCTGCCGTACTTCTTCCAAATGTAGTGCGCGACTTCCATCACGCCCAATTCGTGGGCACGCCCGCCGAGGTTGAAGAAGCAGAAGTGGCTCATCAGGCCGCGACGCATGATCTGGTAAGCCGCCACGGTGGAGTCGAAACCACCGGACATCAACACCAGGGTCTGCTCCAGCGAGCCCAGCGGGAAACCGCCAATGCTGTCGTGCTGGCTGTGAATCACAAACAACCGTTGGTCGCGAATTTCGAAACGGACTTCGATTTCCGGCTTTTTCAGGTCAATACCGGCCGCGCCGCATTCACGTCGCAGCTTGCTGCCGACGTATTTCTCGACTTCCATCGAGGTAAATGGGTGCTTGCCGCCGCGTTTGCAACGCACTGAAAAGATTTTGCCGGCCAGTACATCGCCGTAGTGCAGTTTGCACTTCTCAACGATGTCATCGAAGTCGCCCAGCGGGTACTCGTCGACTTGCAGGAAGTGCGCGATGCCCGGCATGCAGCTCAGGCGCTCGGTCATCTCCTTCAAGGCTTTGGGGTCGCTCACACGGGTTTGCAACTCAATGTTGTCCCACACGCCTGTCACTACCACGGCCGGGTCCAGATCGCGGAGCACAGCACGGATGTTTTTAGCCAATTGACGGACGAAACGCATCCGAACCGGGCGGCTCTTGATAGTGATCTCGGGGAAGACTTTAACAATTAGTTTCATGAAAACAGCGCGCGAGCAGCCTGCCAAAAAAGGGGGGCGCGGATTATAGCGGAAATTGCTCAAGGTTTAACCAGTTATCGTACAAACGGTTTTCATCGCACCAAAATGGTTCATAAAGCACTTATTTCGCTTCATTTGAGTGCGATTAGGGCCGTGAATCCGTAGTCTTGTGGGCTGCCCTGCTTGAGATTGGGGCAAGTCGGGGCACTGGCATGCAATTTGCTCCCTTGTGAGGCAGGTTGCCTTGGCCGAGTATTCGCGCCGGCATCAACCACATTTAAAGGGCTACTCCACTACCAGCCCTAAGCCACCCCGGAGGACACTATGTCGAAGTCGGTTCAACTCATCAAAGATCATGACGTTAAATGGATTGATCTGCGCTTCACTGACACCAAGGGCACACAACATCACGTGACCATGCCGGCCCGTGATGCGTTGGACGAAGACTTCTTCACCGACGGCAAAATGTTCGACGGTTCCTCCATTGCTGGCTGGAAAGGCATCGAAGCGTCCGACATGATCCTGCTGCCAGACGACAGCACGGCTGTTCTGGACCCGTTCACCGAGCAACCTACGCTGATCCTGGTGTGCGACATCATCGAACCTTCGAGCATGCAGGGTTACGACCGTGACCCGCGTGCAATCGCCAAACGCGCTGAAGAGCACCTGAAAGCGACCGGCATCGGCGACACCGTATTCGCTGGCCCGGAGCCAGAGTTCTTCATCTTTGACTCGGTTAAATTCAAGTCGGACATTTCCGGCTCGATGTTCAAAATCTACTCCGAGCAAGGTTCGTGGATGTCCGACCAGGACGTCGAAGGCGGCAACAAAGGTCACCGTCCAGGCGTTAAAGGCGGCTACTTCCCGGTGCCACCGTTCGACCACGACCACGAAATCCGTACCTCCATGTGCAGCGCACTGGAAGAAATGGGCCTGACCGTTGAAGTTCACCACCACGAAGTGGCGACTGCCGGCCAGAACGAAATCGGCGTCAAGTTCAACACCCTGGTGAAGAAAGCCGACGAAACCCAGACCCTGAAATACGTCGTGCACAACGTTGCCGATGCATACGGCCGCACCGCGACCTTCATGCCTAAGCCTCTGTATGGCGATAACGGTTCGGGCATGCACGTTCACATGTCCATCTGGAAAGATGGCAAGAACACCTTCGCAGGCGAAGGCTATGCCGGCCTGTCCGACACCGCTCTGTACTTCATCGGCGGCATCATCAAGCACGGTAAGGCCCTGAACGGCTTCACCAACCCGGCAACCAACTCTTACAAGCGTCTGGTTCCAGGCTTCGAAGCCCCAGTAATGCTGGCTTACTCGGCGCGTAACCGCTCCGCTTCGATCCGTATTCCTTACGTGTCCAGCCCTAAGGCTCGCCGTATCGAAGCACGTTTCCCGGACCCGGCTGCCAACCCGTACCTGTGCTTCGCCGCACTGCTGATGGCTGGCCTGGACGGCATCCAGAACAAGATCCACCCTGGCGATGCCGCTGACAAAAACCTGTATGACCTGCCGCCAGAAGAAGCCAAGCAGATCCCACAAGTGTGCGGCAGCCTGAAAGAAGCCCTGGAAGAGCTGGACAAAGGTCGTGCGTTCCTGACCAAAGGCGGCGTTTTCAGCGACGACTTCATCGACGCTTACATCGCCCTGAAAAGCGAAGAAGAAATCAAAGTACGTACCTTCGTACACCCACTGGAATACGAGCTGTACTACAGCTGCTAATCCAGACTCACCCGCGCTAGCGGCGTGATGTGAAAGGCCTCCTTCGGGAGGCCTTTTTTATGCGAAACGTCTTACGGTAATACGCGCAAACTCGCAGAACATATCTCCTGCGCCTGACAGCCACTTTAGAGCGCGATCTGTAGTTTGAGGCAACTCACCCTACGGACGCCGACATGACGCTCACTCTTAAAATAAAAGCCCTGCTGCTATCACTGGCCTGCCTGACGTTATTGGGATGCACCAGCAAAACCCCTGGCGTCACAGTCGAGCAATTGATCAAAACCAGTGAATCCTGGGATGGTGCACCTTACGCCCCCTATCCTCTTGGCCCACCTGAAATCACCGTTCTCAAAATCATCATCCCGGCCAACACTGCACTCGGTTGGCACACGCACCCCATGCCCAACGTGGCTTACGTGCTGTCGGGCGAACTATTTGTAGAAACCCGGGACGGCAAACACAAACTGTTGCTCAAGCCCGGCCAGGTGTTGCCCGAAGTGGTGCAAACAGAACATCGTGGAACCAGCGGTAACCAGCCCGTTGAGCTGATCGTGTTCTATGCGGGCGGTAAGGGCATGCCTCTGTCACAGTAATCGATTGGTGCGCTACTTTTTTATAAGCCTCTGCGTGCTCGCGCTGCCCGCGAGCGCGCAGGTGTACAAACACCTCGACGATCACGGCACGACTCACTTCAGCAACACACCTCATGAGCCGTCCAACAACACACCGATGACACTGGCACCCCTTAACCGCCAACCTGCCGTAGCGATTATCCCCGTCGACAACCCACAACACCTGCTGCCCGAGCAAGAACCCGCCCATCGTTTTCCAACTGCCACACCCCCGCCGCCTCCCCCCGCAAACCCGAACATCGGCGCTTTTGAGAGAAACTGAATCTATTCAGCCAAGTTGCACTATATTGGTGCAAGAGCTGCACGATGACGCCGTTACCAGCCCACTTTGGTTCAAAAAGCCTCATTGACCGAGCCGGTACGCGATCCAGACGGCCTCCAAGTCCTTATTTCAGGCAATTAGCGCTTCTTTTCGGAGCCTTGGTTTGTTTTTTGCATTTTCCTTGCACCAGCGCCTCACCCGCGCACGCAATCCGGGATCGGCCCATGACCATCAGTGATGCCCTGCACCGACTGTTACTCGACAACCTGACCACCGCCACGTTGTTGCTCAATGACGCTCTGCGTCTTGAGTACATGAACCCGGCGGCGGAAATGCTGCTGGCCATCAGCGGGCAGCGCAGCCATGGGCAATTCATCAGCGAACTGTTCACCGAGACCACCGAGGCCCTGCAATCGCTGCGTCTGGCGGTTGAGCAAGCGCACCCGTTTACCAAACGAGAAGCGCTGCTGACCTCTGCCACCGGCCAGACCCTGACCGTCGATTACGCGGTCACGCCAATCTTGAGCACCGCAGGCACCATGCTGCTGCTCGAAGTGCACCCAAGGGACCGGCTGCTGCGCATCACCAAAGAGGAAGCGCAGTTGTCCAAGCAAGAAACCAGCAAGATGCTGGTGCGCGGTCTGGCTCACGAAATCAAAAACCCGCTGGGCGGCATTCGCGGCGCGGCACAGTTGTTGGCGCGCCAGTTGCCCGATGAAAACCTGCGCGACTACACCAACGTCATCATCGAAGAAGCCGACCGCTTGCGTAATCTGGTGGACCGCATGCTGGGCTCCAACAAGCTGCCGTCGCTGGCCATGACCAACGTGCACGAAGTGCTCGAACGCGTGTGCAATCTGGTCGAAGCCGAGACCCAGGGCGACATCACCCTGGTGCGCGATTACGACCCGAGCCTGCCTGACCTGTTGATCGACCGTGAACAAATGATCCAGGCCGTGCTCAATATTGTGCGCAACGCGATGCAGGCTATCAGCGCTCAAAACGAGCTGCGTTTGGGCCGCATCACCTTGCGTACCCGGGCCATGCGCCAGTTCACCATCGGCCATGTGCGCCACCGGCTGGTGACCAAAATTGAAATCATCGACAACGGTCCGGGCATCCCGCCTGAGCTGCAAGACACCCTCTTCTTTCCGATGGTCAGCGGACGCCCGGATGGCACCGGGCTGGGTCTTGCCATCACCCAGAACATCATTAGTCAGCACCAGGGATTGATCGAGTGTGAAAGCCAGCCCGGCCACACACTCTTCTCGATCTTTCTACCACTGGAACAAGGAGCCGCATCGACATGAGCCGAAGTGAAACCGTGTGGATCGTCGACGACGACCGTTCAATCCGTTGGGTCCTGGAAAAAGCCTTGCAACAGGAAGGCATGACCACGCAGAGCTTCGACAGCGCCGATGGGGTAATGAGCCGTCTGGCTCGCCAGCAGCCGGACGTGATCATTTCTGACATCCGCATGCCGGGCGCCAGCGGCCTCGACCTGCTGGCCAAGATCCGCGCACAGCACCCGCGCCTGCCCGTGATCATCATGACCGCTCATTCCGACCTGGACAGCGCTGTCGCCTCTTATCAGGGCGGCGCGTTTGAATACCTGCCCAAGCCGTTTGACGTTGACGAGGCCGTGTCGCTGGTCAAGCGTGCCAACCAGCACGCCCAGGAGCAACAAGGCCTGGCCGTGGCACCCGCAGCGGCCCCCACCCCCGAGATCATTGGCGAAGCGCCGGCGATGCAGGAGGTGTTTCGCGCCATTGGTCGCCTCAGCCACTCCAACATCACCGTGCTGATCAACGGCGAGTCCGGCACCGGTAAAGAGCTGGTGGCCCACGCCCTGCATCGCCACAGCCCGCGGGCGGCTTCGCCCTTTATTGCGTTGAACATGGCGGCGATCCCCAAGGACCTGATGGAGTCCGAGCTGTTCGGCCACGAAAAAGGCGCCTTTACTGGTGCGGCCAACCTGCGTCGCGGGCGCTTTGAACAAGCCGACGGCGGCACGTTGTTCCTCGACGAAATCGGCGACATGCCAGCCGACACCCAGACGCGCCTGCTGCGCGTGCTGGCCGATGGCGAGTTCTACCGGGTGGGCGGGCATATTCCGGTCAAGGTCGACGTGCGCATCATTGCGGCGACCCACCAGAACCTCGAAACCCTGGTGCAGGCCGGCAAGTTCCGTGAAGACTTGTTCCACCGCCTGAACGTCATCCGCATCCATATTCCGCGTTTGTCAGATCGTCGCGAAGACATCCCGACGCTGGCGCGGCACTTTCTCAGCAGCGCGGCGCAAGAGCTGTCGGTCGAGCCAAAACTGCTGAAAGCCGAAACCGAGCAATACCTGCGAAACCTGCCGTGGCCAGGCAACGTGCGCCAGCTCGAAAACACCTGCCGCTGGATCACGGTAATGGCTTCGGGCCGCGAAGTGCACATCAGCGACTTGCCCCCCGAGTTGCTGAACCTGCATCAAGACGCGTCGCCGGTGACCAACTGGGAGCAAGCGTTGCGTCAATGGGCCGATCAGGCGCTGGGCCGTGGTCAGTCGAGCCTGCTCGACAGTGCGGTGCCGACCTTTGAGCGCATCATGATCGAGACAGCCCTCAAACACACCGCTGGCCGCCGCCGCGATGCCGCCGTGTTGCTGGGCTGGGGGCGCAACACCCTGACCCGCAAGATCAAAGAGCTGGGCATGAAAATCGACGGCGACGAGGATGACGGCGACGACGCTTAAACGCCGTTTAATGTAGGAGCGAGCTTGTCTCGCGATCTTTTGATCTTTTAAAAGATCGCGAGGCAAGCTCGCTCCTACAGTTTTGTGAACACCGCACCACTCGTATGCATCTCGCCCCACTTCTGTGCACTGCATACCCCAACGCCTCTGGCCTGCTGCACACATCACACCCGCCCTACACGCAAAAGCCCCGGATTCCGGGGCTTTTGCGTGTATGCAAAGAAAATAACAGCCAAAAAACAAAACTGGCACGCGCCCTGCAATAACCCTATTACCTAAGCAACACCGGTTTAGGGGACCTTGGTACAGGCAGGCCAGGACTCCCCACTTTTACACCGCAGCCTTGATGCCATCTGCATCAACGCGCACAACACTTTTAGGGAACCCGGTACAGGCAGGCCGGGACTCCCTTCTTTTACACCACAGCCTTGATGCCACCGCATCAACGCGTTCAACGCTTTTGGGGAGCCTGGTACAGGCAGGCCGGGACTCCCTCTTTTATTACTCTTGCAGGTTCACCTGCAGCCGCCAGCGACCATCCTGCGGCGCACCGGCCCAGTCGCCCTTCAAGGCGCGGGCCGCCACCAGGGTCAGCATCACACCCGCATCGGTGCGACTCACCCGCCAGTTCACATCCCTACCGTTCACCTTAAGCTGGCCGTTTTGCGGCTGGCCCTTGGCCGCGAATAACAGCCCGAGGGTGCCATCCACCCATTCACCGTGCAGCTTGGGCTCGTGGTTAAACCACACCACCAACCCCTGCGGCTGAACCTCTATCTGCTGCAGCTCAGTCGGCTCAGGCATCGTCAAACGGCCGATCATCATCCCGACCATCACACCGACTATCGCTAAAGAACCTAAAACCCGTGGCCATAGTTTCGGCCTTGGGTCCTCTTCAGGCGTAGAATGCTGCCCATCTTTATATTCGGAGCCGTGCATGTTTCACGTCATCCTTTTTCAACCAGAAATTCCGCCGAATACCGGCAACATTATCAGGCTCTGCGCCAACAGCGGCTGCCACCTGCACTTGATCGAGCCTATCGGTTTTGAGCTGGACGACAAGCGCTTGCGCCGGGCAGGCCTGGATTATCACGAATACGCGCCGCTCAAGCGCCATGCCGACCTGGCCAGTTGCCTGGAAAGCCTGGGCCACCCGCGCCTGTTCGCTTTTACCACCAAAGGCTCGCGGCCGTTCCACGATGTGCAGTTTGCCGAAGGCGATGCCTTTATCTTCGGCCCTGAAAGCCGTGGCCTGCCGCCTGAGGTGCTCGACGCGCAAGACAGCGATCACCGCCTGCGCCTGCCCATGCGCGAAGGCTGCCGCAGCTTGAACCTGTCCAACACCGTGGCTGTGGCCGTTTACGAAGCCTGGCGCCAGTTGGGGTTTAAGTAACCGCGGATACAACGTTACCCATAAAAAAAGCGCCATTCAGGCGCTTTTTTTA
The DNA here is from genome assembly GCF_045830615.1 of Pseudomonas helleri. NCBI lineage: Bacteria > Pseudomonadati > Pseudomonadota > Gammaproteobacteria > Pseudomonadales > Pseudomonadaceae > Pseudomonas > Pseudomonas helleri. The sequence goes on from NZ_CP174501.1 coordinate 5,255,761, forward strand.
TCGGCGGGGCGCTGTTTACTGAACAGTCGCGCTGCCTTCTTCTTGCATGCGCTGCAGCTCTTGAGCGTACAGAGCATCGAAGTTCACCGGAGCCAGCATCAACGCCGGGAACGAACCACGAACCACCAGGCTGTCCAGAGTTTCGCGGGCATACGGGAACAGCAGGTTCGGGCAGAACGCGCCCAGGGTGTGGCTCATCGAAGCTTGATCAAGGTTTTTGATCAGGAAGATGCCAGCCTGCTGAACTTCAGCAATAAACGCCACTTCTTCAGCGTTTTTCACGGTGACCGACAAGGTCAGAACCACTTCAAAGAAGTCGCCTTCCAGTGGCTTTTGGCGGGTGTTGAGGTCCAAAGCAACGCTCGGCTCCCACTGCTGACGGAAGATGGCCGGGCTTTTCGGCGCTTCAAACGACAGGTCACGTACGTAAATACGCTGCAGGGAGAATTGTGGAGCAGTGTCTTCGTCGCTAACAGCAGCGGTGTTCTGTTGGTCAGTCATCACAGATCCTTGATCATCTTGGGGCTTTAGAGAATGAGAGTCAGACGTTCAGCAGCGCATCCAATTTACCTGCGCGTTCGAGCGCAAACAGGTCATCGCATCCACCCACATGCCGGTCGCCGATCCAGATTTGCGGAACCGAGGTACGACCTGCCTTTTGGGTCATTTCTGCACGAACTTGAGGCTTGCCGTCGACTTTGATTTCTTCGAAGGCAATACCCTTTTTCTCCAGCAAAGCCTTGGCTCGCATGCAGTAAGGGCAATAGTCGCTGGAATATACGATGACCTTGGACATAGTTACTTCACCACTGGGAGGTTATCTGCACGCCAGGTCGCAATACCACCGGACAGCTTGGCGGCGTTGTAGCCGGCCTTGAGCAGTTCGCGTGCGTGCGTGCCGGAGTGTTGGCCAGCCGCATCCACCAGGATCAGGGTCTTGCCTTTGTGCTTGTCCAGTTCGGCAATGCGCGCCATCAGTTTGTCTTGCGGAATGTTCAGCGCACCCACAATGTGGCCGGCAGCAAAGTCTTTGGCCGGGCGAATATCAATCACCACGCCTTCGTCGCGATTGACCAGGCCGGTCAGTTCGCCGGTGCTGACGCTGCGGCCGCCGCGGCTCACCTCATGGGCGATCAACAACGCCAACAAGATGACAAACGCGCCTACAAGCAGGTAGTGAGAAGTGGCAAATGCAATCAGGTGATCAACCATCAGAAGGTTCCAGGGCGTGAAAATGTGGGCCAGTATACACAGGCACCATGGCCCGCCAAACCCCGCCCGGCGGTGACGCCACATGAACTTCGCTTTAAACTGCGCATCTTCTTGATACTTCTATTAACCACGCCACGAGTGGGATCTATGACTACCACGCCTAAACCTCTGATCCTGATCATCCTGGATGGCTTCGGTCACAGTGAAAGTCACGATTACAACGCCGTCTATTCAGCCAAAAAACCTGTGCTTGATCGCCTTACCGCCAGCATGCCAAACGGCCTGATCTCAGGTTCGGGCATGGATGTGGGGCTGCCGGACGGCCAAATGGGTAACTCCGAGGTCGGCCACATGAACCTCGGCGCCGGGCGCGTGGTTTATCAGGATTTCACCCGCGTCACCAAGTCGATCCGCGACGGCGAGTTCTTCGGGAACCCGACCATTTGCGCAGCCGTGGACAAAGCCGTTGGCGCGGGCAAAGCCGTGCACATCATGGGCCTGCTGTCGGATGGCGGTGTTCACAGCCATCAGGACCACTTGGTCGCGATGGCCGAGCTGGCCGTTAAACGCGGCGCTGAAAAAATCTACCTGCACGCCTTCCTGGATGGCCGCGACACGCCGCCTAAAAGCGCTGCATCGTCGATCGAGCTGCTGGACGAGGCCTTCAAAACCCTCGGCAAAGGCCGTATCGCCAGCCTGATTGGCCGTTACTTCGCTATGGACCGCGACAACCGTTGGGACCGTGTGGCGCAAGCCTACAACCTGATCGTCGACGGCAAAGGTGAGTTCAACGCTGCCACTGCACAAGAAGGCCTTGAAGCCGCGTATGCCCGCGGCGAAAGCGATGAGTTCGTCAAAGCCACCACCATTGGTGAGCCAGTGACCGTTGAAGACGGCGATGCCGTGGTCTTCATGAACTTCCGTGCCGACCGCGCCCGTGAGCTGACCCGCGTGTTTGTGGAAGACGGCTTCAAGGAATTCGAACGTGCACGCCAGCCGAAACTGGCCGGCTTCGTCATGCTGACCCAATACGCGGCCAGCATCCCGGCCCCGAGCGCTTTCGCACCGGGCAGCCTGGAAAACGTGCTTGGCGATTACCTGGCAAAAAACGGCAAAACCCAGCTGCGCATTGCCGAAACCGAAAAATACGCCCACGTGACGTTCTTCTTCTCGGGTGGCCGCGAAGAGCCGTTCCCGGGTGAAGAGCGCATTTTGGTGCCGTCGCCGAAAGTCGCGACCTATGACCTGCAGCCAGAAATGAGCGCGCCTGAAGTCACCGACAAAATCGTTGATGCCATCGAGCACCAGCGCTACGACGTGATCGTGGTCAACTACGCCAACGGCGACATGGTCGGCCACAGCGGTGTGTTCGACGCCGCCGTCAAAGCCGTTGAATGCCTGGATGCCTGCGTGGGCCGTATCGTTGAAGCGCTGGACAAGGTGGGCGGCGAAGCGCTGATCACCGCCGACCACGGCAACGTTGAACAGATGGAAGACGAGTCCACCGGTCAGGCACACACCGCCCACACCTGCGAACCCGTACCGTTCATCTATGTTGGCAAGCGTGCGCTAAAAGTCCGCGAAGGCGGTGTATTGGCTGACGTCGCACCGACCATGCTCAAGCTGCTGGGGCTGCCACAGCCCAAAGAAATGACCGGCACCAGCATCCTGGTCGACGCCTAAGCACCGGCGCTCTGTAGGAGCGAGCTCGTCTCGCGATCTTTTGACCGTTTAAAAGATCGCGAGGCAAGCTCGCTCTTACAGGCCACAATTTCACCTTCATCCATTCCTTATAGACAACGTTGGCGGGCATACTAGGCCGTCCCGTTCCTCCAGGTGTCGCCCGCCCCATGCTTCGCGCCCTTATAGCTCTGACCCTCACATGCTTGCTCCAACCGGCGTTTGCCGACGAGCGCGCGCAAACTCAACAGCAGCTGGAAGCCACGCGTCAGGACATCGGCGAGCTGAAAAAGCTCCTCGGCAAGCTCCAGGAAGAAAAATCCGGAGCGCAAAAAGACCTGCGCAGCACCGAAACTGAAATCGGCAAGCTGGAAAAGCAGGTGGAGGCCCTGCAACAAGAACTAAAAAAGAGTGAAGGCGAGTTGCTGCGCCTTGATAGTGAGAAGAAAAAACTCAACAGCGCAAAAGTTGAACAGCAACGTCTGATCGCCATTCAAGCCCGGGCCGCGTATCAAGGTGGCCGTCAGGAATACCTCAAACTGCTGCTTAACCAGCAGAACCCCGAGAAGTTCGCCCGAACCCTCACCTATTACGATTACCTGAGCCAGGCCCGTCTGGCCCAGCTCAAAGGGTTTAACGAAACCCTGCGCCAGTTGGCCAATGTCGAATCCGACATCAACACGCAACAGGCACAACTGCTGACACAAAAAAGCAGCCTGGACAGCCAGCGCGCCGAACTCGACAAAGTCCGCGCTGACCGCCAGCAAGTGCTGGCCAAGATCAACGCCGACGTCAAAAACCGCGATCAAAAGTTACAAGCTCGCGAGCAGGATCAGGCAGATCTGGCTAAAGTCCTCAAGACCATTGAAGAAACCCTCGCCCGTCAGGCCCGCGAAGCCGAAGAGGCGCGGCAAAAAGCCCTGATCGCGCAGCAAGAAGCTGAAAAGAAACGCCAGCGTGAGGCTGAATCGGTGGCTACCGACGCCCCGCGCAAAGTGGTCAAGTCGACCCCTGGTGCCTTGGTTTCAAGTGCGGGCGTCTCTTATGGCGGACCTTTTTCTCAGGCACGGGGCAAACTTCCTTGGCCGGTTGATGGTCGATTGCTTGCCCGCTTCGGTGAAAGCCGTGGCGATGACGCCCGTGCCAAGTGGGACGGGGTGATGATCAGCGCCAATGCGGGCACCCAGGTGCACGCGGTGCACGGCGGTCGAGTGGTGTTTGCCGACTGGCTGCGCGGCGCCGGGCAACTGGTCATTCTGGACCACGGTAACGGTTACTTAAGCTTGTATGGCCACAATCAGACCCTGCTTAAGTCTGCTGGAGACATTGTAAAAGCTGGCGATGTGATCTCCACCGTGGGCAACAGCGGTGGGCAAGCCACACCAGCGCTGTACTTTGCTATTCGTCAGCAGGGCCGCCCCAGCGACCCTGCACAATGGTGCCGCACTCAAGGATGAGTGCCATCACCTTTAATACGTAGGAGTTCGTTCAACATGCCGCACTTGTCCCGCCTCAACTCGCTGGCCCTGACGATCGCTCTGGTGATTGGATCACCCCTGGTGTTTGCTGCTCAGCCAGTCGCTCAGCCTGCGGCCGCTGCCAGCGCCAAGGCACCGCTGCCGCTGGAAGAGCTGCGTACATTTGCCGAGGTCATGGACCGCATCAAGGCCGCGTATGTTGAACCGGTAGACGACAAGACCCTGCTGGAGAACGCCATCAAGGGCATGCTCAGCAACCTTGACCCGCACTCTGCGTATCTGGGCCCCGAAGACTTCGCCGAGCTGCAAGAAAGCACCAGCGGCGAGTTCGGCGGCCTGGGCATCGAAGTCGGCTCGGAAGACGGCAATATCAAAATCGTTTCGCCGATCGATGACACCCCTGCCAGCAAGGCCGGCATCCAGGCGGGCGACTTTATCGTCAAGATCAATGGCCAGCCTACCAACGGCCTGACCATGACCGAAGCCGTGGACAAAATGCGCGGCAAAGTCGGCCAGAAAATCACCCTGACCCTGGTTCGCGGTGGCGGTGCGCCGTTCGACGTGACGCTGACCCGCGCCAATATCCAGGTCAAGAGCGTCAAAGCGCAATTGCTCGAAGACGGTTACGGCTACATCCGCATTACTCAGTTCCAGGTCAAGACCGGCGAAGAAGTCGCCGCGGCGCTGGCCAAACTGCGCAAAGAAAACGGCAACAAGAAGCTCAAGGGCATCATCCTTGACCTGCGTAACAACCCCGGCGGCGTGCTGCAATCAGCCGTTGAAGTGGTCGACCACTTCATCAAAAAAGGCTTGATCGTGTACACCAAAGGCCGCCTGCCAAACTCCGAACTGCGCTTCTCGGCCACCGGCAAAGACTTGAGCGAAGCCGTGCCGCTGGTGGTGCTGATCAACGGCGGCAGCGCCTCGGCATCCGAAATCGTCGCCGGCGCCCTGCAGGATCAAAAACGTGGTGTGGTCATGGGCACGCCAAGCTTCGGCAAAGGCTCGGTGCAGACCGTCTTGCCGCTGAACAACGACCGCGCACTGAAAATTACTACCGCGCTGTACTACACCCCGAACGGGCGCTCGATTCAGGCCCAGGGCATCGTGCCGGACATCGAAGTCAACCGCGCCAAGATCACCCGCGAGCAAGACAACGAGTACTACAAAGAGGCCGACCTGCAAGGTCACCTCGGCAACGGCAATGGCGGTGCAGACAAACCGACCGGCTCCGGCACCAAAGCCAAACCCATGCCGCAAGACGATGACTACCAATTGAGCCAGGCCTTGAGCCTGCTCAAAGGCTTGAGCATCACGCGCGGCAATTAACGGTGCGCTTCTGGTCTGTCATCGCCCTGCTCTGCTTCCTGAGCGGCGCCGCCCACGCGGCGCCTGCCAACGCCCCCGAGGCACCGCGCAAGGCTTACCTGACCCTGATCATCGACGACCTGGGGCAAAACCTGCCCCGTGATCGGCGGGTTCTGGCCTTAGCGGGGCCGGTGACCACGGCGATCATGCCCGACACCCCGCACGCGGCTGAATTTGCCCGCGAGGCGCACGAGGCCGGCAAAATCGTCATTTTGCACATGCCAATGGACCCGGCCACGGGGCCGTTTGCCTGGCACCCTGACCTGCCTCTGGAGGAACTGGCCAAACGCCTCGATGCAGCATTCAAGGCCGTGCCCTACACCAGCGGCATCAACAACCATGAAGGCAGCCGCATGACCGCTCAGCCGCAGGCGATGGCCTGGTTGATGGGCGAGCTGCAACAGCGGCACAAATTCTTCGTCGACAGCCGCACCAGCGCCAAAACGGTTGCCGCGGCCGAGGCGCAAAAAATCGGCCTGGCCAGCGTGTCGCGGGACGTGTTCCTGGACAACGTACGCACCGAAGACGCCATCACCCAGCAGCTCAATACCGCGATCAAACACGCACGCAGCCACGGCTCCGTGGTCATGATCGGCCACCCCTACCCGCAAACCCTCGCCGTGCTCGAACGCGAACTGCCCACGCTCAAAGCCCAGGGCATCGACTGGATCGACATCAAACAAATGATCGGCGTGCGCAGCAACCAGGCGATGGACGCGCATGGCAAGAATGGGGTTTATCGCTAAAACACCTCTGTAGGAGCGAGCTTGCCTCGCGATCTTTTAAACAATCAAAAGATCACGAGGCAAGGGTTGGGTCAGAGGTAGCGGGCGCGGATTTTGTCCAGTTCGCCTTCGGCCTTGAGCTGATCCAGCGCGGCCTGCAATTTGCTGACCACGGCATCGGGCACTTGTTTGTTCAACGCCAGAAACAGCTCAGCCTGGTTAAACCGCAGCACCGTCTTGAACCCTGAAATACCCACTTGCCGGGCCAAAAACTGCCCCGCCGGATCACCCGTGGCCCACAGGTCGATGTGACCGGCCTGCAGCTTTCTGGCGTTGTCCTGGTCGCGTAACACAATCACCGGCGCGTAGCCCTGCTTCTCCAGGAACATGGCGATCACATCGTCTTTATAAGCGCCTATTCGATAGGCCCGCGCTTGTTCAAGCGTGGTCAGTTGAATGGGGCTATTGGCCCGCGCCAGCAGCACCCAGTCGTCCGGGCCAAGCGGGCCGACCCACTTGAACAGGTGTTCACGCTCAGGCACCCGCGCCGTCACAAACACTCCGTAATTGGGGTTATCCATCGCCAGGTTGTAGATACGCTGCCAAGGGAAGCGCAAGGTCATGCTGTAGTCGACGCCTGCACGCTCGAACGTTTCACGCAGAATATCGACGGCAATGCCTTCAAGGTTCTGGTTTTGCGCAAAGTTCTTGCCGTTTTTGGCCATGTTGTAAGGCGGGAAATTTTCAGTCAGCAGCACCAGCGATGGCCGCTCGGCCGGGGCCGCAAACACGCTACTCACCAGCAACATCGTGCCACTGGCAAGCAAGAGACAAAGACGCTTAAACATAACGTTTACCCAAATCCATGGTGTGCAAAGAGTGCCGTGGGCTTGCCATGCTGTCCAGTAGCCTTTGGACGTGTGGCCGGATTGGGTCAAACGATGAAATATCAGCGCCCATTGCGGGCGCTGAAGGGCCAGGCTATTAGCGCACTACAATCCCGCGCTCAGCCATATAGGCCTTGGCTTCTGGCACGGTGTATTCGCCGAAGTGGAAAATGCTCGCGGCCAGCACTGCACTGGCGTGGCCTTCAAGGATGCCATTGGCCAAATGCTGCAGGTTGCCGACGCCCCCGGAGGCGATGACCGGAATGCCCAGCGCGTCGCTGATGGCACGGGTCACGCCCAGGTCAAAACCGCTTTTCATGCCGTCCTGATCCATGCTGGTCAGCAGGATCTCACCGGCGCCCAAGCCTTCCATCTTCATCGCCCACTCGACTGCGTCGAGCCCGGTCGGCTTGCGCCCGCCGTGGGTGAAGATTTCCCAACGCGGGGTTTCACCCGGCTGTGAAACCTTTTTCGCATCAATGGCGACCACGATGCACTGCGAGCCGAAATGCTGCGCAGCTTCGCCCACAAACTCCGGGTTGAACACCGCCGCCGTGTTGATCGACACCTTGTCGGCACCGGCATTGAGCAGGTTGCGAATGTCTTGAATGCAGCGCACGCCGCCGCCCACGGTCAGCGGGATAAACACCTGGCTGGCCATGCGCTCGACGGTATGCAGCGTGGTGTCGCGACCATCGACGCTGGCGGTGATGTCGAGAAAGGTAATCTCGTCAGCCCCTTGCTCGTCATAGCGGCGGGCAATCTCGACCGGGTCACCCGCATCGCGGATGTTCTCAAATTTAACGCCCTTCACAACCCGGCCGTTATCCACGTCCAGGCAAGGGATGATGCGTTTGGCCAGCGCCATGCGGTTCTCCTCAGCCCTTGTAGCTGTCGCAGAAGGCTTGCGCTTCGGCAACATCCAGCGTGCCTTCATAGATGGCGCGGCCAGTGATGGCGCCCACGATGCCCGGTGCCTTGGCATCCAGCAGAGCTTTGATGTCGCCCAGGTTGTGGATACCGCCCGACGCGATCACCGGGATGCGGGTGGCCGCGGCCAAGGCTGCGGTGAATTCCACGTTGCAGCCCTGCATCATGCCGTCTTTGGCGATGTCGGTATAAACGATGGCCGACACGCCGTCCGCTTCAAAGCGCTTGGCCAGGTCGATGACCTGCACGGTGCTGACTTCAGCCCAGCCATCAGTGGCCACGAAGCCGTCTTGTGCATCCATGCCGACAATGATCTTGCCCGGGAAGGCACGGCAGGCTTCAGCCACGAACTCCGGTTCCTTGACCGCCTTGGTGCCCAGAATCACGTAGCTCACGCCCGCCTTGACGTAGTGCTCGATGGTTTCCAGCGAGCGAATGCCGCCGCCAATCTGGATCGGCAGGTGCGGGTAACGCTTGGCGATGGCAGTCACCACCTCACCGTTGACCGGCTGGCCTTCAAAGGCGCCGTTCAGGTCAACCAGATGCAGACGACGGCAACCGCCCTCTACCCATTTGGCGGCCATGCTCACCGGGTCATCGGAGAACACCGTGGAATCTTCCATACGGCCTTGGCGCAGACGTACACAGGCACCGTCTTTAAGATCGATAGCGGGGATAATCAGCATCTGGCAAACCTTCAAATTCGGGAGTCAGTGACTCGAAAATCAATTCTTTTCAAGTGCCCACAGGTCGCTTTCGATGCTCTCGAACCTCTCTTTGAGGTGCGTCTGCACATCGAAAATCGCGCGATTGTAGTAATGCGGCGCGATTTCGCGAGTGAACAGCTCAAGGATTTCGGCCGCTTCAAACGAACCCAGGTCCAGTTCGAAGCGGTCTTCCATAAAGCGTTTAATTTTGCTGGTGGCTTCGCTCTCTTGCTCTGGGGTGAGCGTGAGAATCGGCAGCTTCGGCTTGCGCGGCGCCATTACCAGCGGCCGTCCCAGGCCGCGAAGTTTTGCAGCAACTGCAAGCCGTGGGTGTGGCTCTTCTCGGGGTGGAACTGCACCGCGAAACGCGAGCCTTCGGCCAGTGCAGCCGCGAAGTCGACGCCGTAATGCCCGCCACCCACCACTTGGCGAGGGTTGCCCGCCGCGATGTAGTAGCTGTGCACAAAGTAGAAGCGCGCCAGGTCCGGGATGCTGTGCCACAGCGGGTGATCGACCTTCTGCTGCACTTCGTTCCAGCCCATATGCGGCACCTTGAGGTGCTCGCCCTCTTCATGCAGGTCTTTGCCGAAGAACTTCACCTGGCCCGGGAACAGGCCGATGCAGTCGACGCCGCCGTTCTCTTCGCTGCTGTCGAGCAGGGCTTGCATGCCCACGCAAATACCGAGAAAAGGACGGTCCTGGCTGACTTCACGCACCAGCGAGTCGAAACCCAAACGGCGGATCTCAGCCATGCAGTCGCGAATCGCGCCTACCCCCGGAAACACCACGCGGTCGGCTTCGCGAATCACGTTGGCATCGCTGGTGATCAACACCCGGCCAGCGCCCACGTGCTCCAGCGCCTTGGCCACCGAGTGCAAGTTACCCATGCCGTAATCGATAACCGCCACTGTCTGCATCAGAGTACGCCCTTGGTCGAGGGCATTTGCCCGGCCATACGCTCATCGAGCGTGATCGCCATGCGCAGTGCGCGGCCGAAAGCCTTAAACACGGTTTCGATCTGGTGGTGGGTGTTGGTGCCGCGCAGGTTGTCGATGTGCAGTGTCACGTTGGCGTGGTTCACAAAGCCCTGGAAGAACTCTTGAAACAGGTCAACGTCGAAACCGCCGACGGTGGCACGGGTGTACGGAACATGCATTTGCAGGCCAGGACGGCCCGAAAAGTCGATGACCACGCGCGACAGCGCTTCATCCAGCGGGACATAAGCGTGACCGTAGCGGGTCATGCCTTTTTTGTCACCGACCGCTTGGTTGAAGGCTTTACCCAAGGTAATGCCAACGTCCTCGACGGTATGGTGATCGTCGATATGCAGGTCGCCTTTGCACTCGATGTCCAGGTCGATCAGCCCATGCCGGGCGATCTGGTCGAGCATGTGCTCAAGAAAAGGCACACCGATATCGAATCGGGCCTTACCGGTACCATCCAAGTTGATCGAGGCTTTGATCTGGGTTTCCAGAGTATCGCGCTCGACTGACGCCTTACGTTCGGCCATCACCAGCTCCGCAAAATCATTGGGCGAAAAAGGTGGCCATTATAGGCACGGGTCAGGCAAACAGAAACATGGAAGGGGATGAGCGTACGCAAAACACTGTAGGAGCGAGCTCGCCTCGCGATCTTTTGATCTTTAAAGATCGCGAGGCAAGCTCGCTCCTACAGATTAACCACGGATTTTAGTGAAACAGCACCGCTGTTTTCTGCACCGTGACCCACACACCCCACAACAGGGGAATGCCCACCGCCAACCACGCGGCAATGGTCAAGGGACGGCTGCCCGGCGCGGCTTTCCATTCCAGCGAGGTCGTCGTATCGGCGCCTTTGTCATGCCCCAGCGCTTGCTCAGCCGCCAGTTGCGCGTCGGTCATGAAGTACTTGTCGGCCACCGGGCGCACCAGCAGGTTGCAGATAAAGCCCAGCACCAGCAGGCCCGCAAGGATGTACAAGGTGATGTCATAGGCCGCCGCGCGCGGCACCCCGATGCTCAACTGGTACTCGCGCAGGTAGTTGACCAACACCGGCCCCAGCACGCCCGCCGCTGCCCAGGCGGTCAGCAAGCGACCGTGAATGGCCCCGACCATTTGCGTGCCGAACAAGTCCGCCAAGTAAGCCGGCACCGTGGCAAAACCACCGCCGTACATCGACAAGATGATGCAGAACGCCGCCACAAACAGCGACACGTTGCCCAGATGCCCCAGGTTGGGAACCATCGCGTACAGCGCAAAGCCCAGCGCGAAGAACACAAAGTAGGTGTTTTTACGCCCCAGGTAGTCCGAGAACGACGCCCAAAAGAATCGCCCGCCAATGTTGAACAAGCTCAACAAGCCGGTGAACCCGGCCGCGATGGCCGCGATCTGGCCCAGTTGCGCAGCGTCCAGCTGGCTGAACGACAGGTCATTGCCCAGCAACTTGCCGGCGAACACCTCCTGCAACAACGGCGAGGCCATGCCCAGAATGCCGATACCGGCCGACACGTTCAGGCACAACACCAGCCACACCAAAGCAAACTGCGGTGTTTTCCAGGCCACGCTCACGTGCACATGGCGCTTGGTAATCATCGAGTTGGCCACCTTGTTAGGCGAAGCCGTCCAGCCTGCGGGCTTCCAGCCGGTCGGCGGCACGCGGTACGACAAGGCACCACCGATCATGAACACGAAGTAAATCGCCGCCATCGCCACAAAGCTCTGCCACACGCCCACGCCATCCGGACCGGCAAAATGCCCCATCAGCGCTGTCGCCAACGGCGCACCTACCATGGCCCCGCCGCCGAAGCCCATGATCGCCATGCCGGTGGCCATGCCGCGTTTGTCCGGGAACCACTTGATCAGCGTCGACACGGGCGAGATGTACCCCAGGCCCAGGCCGATACCGCCGATCACCCCCGAACCCAGCCACATCAGCCAGATCTGGTGGGTATAAATGCCCAGCGCCGAAATCAGCAAGCCGCCGCACCAGCACAATGCCGATACAACACCCGCCTTGCGTGGCCCGGCATGTTCCAGCCAACCGCCCCACACCGCTGCCGAGCAGCCCAGAAAGATGAAGAACAAGGTGTAGATCCAGCCGAGCATCGAGATCGGCCAGTCGCATTGCGATGAGAACACCTGCGCGATAAAACTCATGTCCGGCGCGCAAGCAACCGCTTGGGTGATGCCGACCGCTTTGGACAATGGCAGCCAAAACACGGAAAAACCGTAGGCCATGCCGATGCACAAGTGAATGGCCAACGCGGCGGGCGGAACCAGCCAGCGGTTGAAGCCGGGTTTTGCGATGATGCGTTCTTTGGACAAAAACGCAGGTGGCGAGGCAGGGCTGCCCGCGACAGTACTGGTTGTCATTGTTATCTCCCCCATGGATGGAATGTTCCCCAAGTACGCTCAATCCCCGACTTTGGCGCCTGTATAGCGCACTGCCGTTTTGTAGGATTGAGATCAAGGCGAGACACTACGCCCTGGAAGGCCTGGAAAACGGACGGAGATTACCACTTCAGCGTAGGCCAAAGCCTTCGCTGATGCGGTCTTTAATGCGCAAACTGTTCTGACACTATCCGCGCCCCAGTCCGTCATCGCGTGGCGCTATACTCAGCGGCTAAATTTGAAACTCACCTAACAACAGACTTACAAGGACTCGCCCATGAAAGCGTTCGGCAAAATCCTGGGTCTGGTGCTTCTCGGGTTGTTGCTGATCATCGTGGCGCTGGGCTTTGCCCTCAGCCACCTGTTCGATCCCAACGATTACAAAGACGAGATCCGCCAGATAGCCCGTGACAAAGCCCACATTGAGCTAACCCTCAATGGCGACATCGGTTGGAGCCTCTTCCCGTGGCTTGGCCTGGAACTGCACGACGCCAGCGTGGCGACCCTGACAGCCCCCGACCAGCCTTTTGCCGACCTGCAAATGCTCGGCCTGTCAGTGCGCGTGCTGCCGCTGCTGCGCAAAGAAGTGCAAATGAGCGACGTTCGGGTCGAAGGCCTGAACCTGCACCTGACCCGCGACAAAGACGGTCGCGGCAACTGGGAAGACATTGGCAAGCCTGCACCCGCTGCGCCCGGCACTGAAACAGCCGCCACCGACAGCACCAAGCCTGCTGCCGCAGACACCGCCAGCCAGCCGATCAAGCTCGACATCGACAGCCTGACCGTGAACAACGCCCGCGTTGAATACAGCGACGAGCTGACCGGCAAGCAGTTCAGCGCCGAGAGCATCCAGCTGAGCACCGGGCCGGTTCACGAGGCCACCAGCATCCCGGTCAAGTTGACCGCCTTTTTGGGCACCAACCAGCCAGTGATGCGGGTCAAGACTGAACTCGACGGCAAGCTGCGCTTTGACCGCGTGCTCAAGCGCTATCAGCTTGAAGACATGAAGATCGTGGGCGAAGCCTCGGGCGAGCCGCTGCAAGGCAAAACCATGAACTTCTCCGCTTCAGGCCAGCTTTTGGTTGATATGGCAGCGAACGTCGCCGAATGGAGCAGCTTGAAGATTTCTGCCAACCAGCTGCGCGCCCTCGGTGAACTCAAGGCCAACAGCCTCGACAAAACCCCGCAAATCAGCGGCGGCCTGTCGATTGCCCAGCTCGACCTGGCCAAGTTCCTCGACAGCATCGGCCAAACCCTGCCTGCCATGGCGCCGGGCAGCCTGAGCAAGTTCGAACTGGTCACCCAGCTCTCCGCTACGCCGACTAGCGTGAGCTTTGATGACCTCAAGCTGAACCTCGATGACAGCACCTTCAATGGCCGCATTGCCGTCGAAGACTTCGCCAAGCAAGCCCTGCGTATTCAGCTCAAAGCCGACACGTTCGACGCTGATCGCTACCTGCCGCCTAAATCAGCCGAAGCCAATGGCGCCAAGGCTGCGCGTCAGGCCGAAGTGCAAGGCAGCGAAGCCAGCGCGCTGACCGCCTCGGGTGACAGCCCGCTGCCGGATGCACCGACCAAGAGCGGCTGGAGCACCACCAAAATCATCCCCGTCGAGCGCCTGAAAACCCTGGACCTGAACGCCGACATCAGCTTTGGCCAACTGACCCTGAGCAAATTGCCCATTCAGAATGCGGCGCTCAAAGCCAACAGCAAAGACGGTGTGCTGACCCTCGAAAACCTCAGCGGCAGCCTCTACAAAGGCACGTTTGCCGCCAACGGCAGCCTGAATGTGCAGCCGGTGCTGCCGGTGGTCAAACTGCAAACCCGCATCACCAATGTGCCGGTTGAGAAGATCCTCCAGAGCCAGGGGCAAACATCACCCGTCACCGGTTTGTTGACCCTCAACAGCAACGTGACCGGCAGCGGCAACAGCCAGAGCGCGCTGATCCAGAGCCTCAACGGCACCGCCAGCTTCGCCCTCAACAACGGTGTGCTGCTCAATGCCAACATTGAACAGCAACTGTGCAAAGCCATCTCCACGCTCAACCGCAAAACCCTGAGCGGCGCCCCGCCGGGCAAAGACACGCCCTTCAACGAACTCAAGGGCAGCCTGGTATTCCGTAACGGCGTAGCCAGCAACCAGGACCTGGTGGTGCGCATTCCCGGCCTGAGCGTCAAAGGCGATGGCGACATCGACCTGCGCGTATTGGGCATGGACTACCGCATTGGCATCATCATCGAAGGCGACACCCGCCCCATGCCCGACCCGGCGTGCCAGGTGGGCAAAAACTTCGTCGGCATCGAGCTGCCTTTGCGCTGCCGTGGCCCGCTGGAACTGGGCGCCAAGGCCTGCCGCCTGGACAAAGAAGGCCTAGGCAAAGTCGCCGTTAAAGCCGCCGGCAACAAACTGAGCGAGAAACTTGAAGAAAAACTCGGAGACAAAGTCAGCCCCGAACTCAAAGACGCGCTCAAAGGGCTGTTCAAACGATGAGGGATGAGCAGTTCGCAAGTGCCGTGCTCGATTGGTATGACCGCCACGGCCGCCACGACTTGCCCTGGCAACAGGGCATCACCCCTTACCGGGTGTGGGTCTCGGAAATCATGTTGCAGCAGACTCAAGTCAGCACCGTGCTCAACTACTTCGACCGCTTTATGGCCTCACTGCCAACGGTCGAAGCCTTGGCCGCAGCCCCCGAAGACGAAGTGCTGCACCTGTGGACCGGCCTGGGCTACTACACCCGCGCCCGCAATTTGCAAAAGACCGCAAAGATCGTCGTCGAGCAATACGGCGGCGAATTCCCGCGTGACGTTGAAAAACTGGTCGAACTGCCCGGCATTGGCCTGTCTACCGCCGGGGCGATTGCCAGCCTGAGCATGGGCCTGCGCGCGCCGATCCTCGACGGCAACGTCAAACGGGTGCTGGCCCGCTTTACCGCGCAAGAAGGCTACCCGGGCGAGCCCAAGGTCGCCAAACAGCTGTGGGCCACCGCCGAGCGCTTCACGCCCTATGACCGGGTCAACGCCTACACCCAGGCGATGATGGACATGGGCGCCACGCTGTGTACCCGCAGCAAGCCCAGCTGCCTGCTGTGCCCGCTGGAAACGCACTGCGAAGCGCACATGCTCGGCCTCGAAACGCGCTACCCGATCCCCAAGCCGCGCAAAACCATCCCGCAAAAGCGCACGCTGATGCCGATGCTGGCCAACGCCGACGGCGAGATTCTGCTTTACCGCCGCCCGTCGACCGGTTTGTGGGGCGGCCTGTGGAGCCTGCCCGAGCTGGACGACTTCAATGACATCGAGTCGCTGGCCCAGCAACACGCGCTGGCCCTGGGCGAACATCACGAACTGCCCGGCCTGACCCACACCTTCAGCCACTTCCAACTGGCCATTGAGCCCTGGTTGATCCAGGTTCAGGAAGCTGGCCATCACGTGGCCGAGGCTGACTGGCTCTGGTATAACCTCGCCACCCCGCCGCGCCTGGGCCTTGCTGCCCCGGTGAAGAAGCTGCTCAAACGCGCAGCCGACCTAATCCACGCAGGAGAGACCTCATGACCCGCACCCTCATGTGCCGCAAATACAAAGAAGAACTGCCCGCCCTCGAGCGCGCCCCATTCCCGGGCGCCAAAGGTCAGGACATTTTCGACCACGTCTCGGCCAAAGCCTGGGCTGACTGGCAAAAACACCAAACCTTGCTGATCAACGAGAAGCGTTTGAACATGATGAACGCCGAAGATCGAAAATATTTGCAGGGCGAGATGGATAAGTTCTTCAGCGGTGAAGAATATGCCAAAGCAGAAGGCTACGTTCCGCCGAGCGAGTAAACCCCGGTTTTAAAGGGTTTGGTCCGTAAGCGACGGTAATAATTAAAATTTTTTGAAAAAAGTGTTTGACGGATCCTCGGAAAAAGCTTCTAATGCGCCCCGTTGCCCAGATAGCTCAGTCGGTAGAGCAGGGGATTGAAAATCCCCGTGTCGGCGGTTCGATTCCGTCTCTGGGCACCACATTCAGCTTTGATGTGGTGTTCACGCCACGCCAAAGCACACAAAAAACCCGCCTAGTGCGGGTTTTTTGTTGCGCGCGATTTTTATCCGTAAGCGCCACCTCTCTTGGCGATTGCAAAGAGATGAGGTTCAATCCTCTCTTCAGCCTGCAAGGACACACCCTTTTAATGTCATCGCCTAAAAAACAGCAAAAGAATGCGCAGCGGGCCAAATCCAAGGCCAAGCAGAACCGCATCGGCAAGCCGGCCAAAACGTCGGCCAGCAGCTTGATGGATCATCCGTTCGATGACGTCAAAATCGATCTGAGCACGTTTAACTTCCAGGACATCCTCGACAACGGTTTTGACCCGGCCGATTACGATGATCTGTTCCAGGTCATGAAGGCCGCCGAGGCCATTAACCTGCAAGCGATGTGCACGGTGTTCCTGCAGTACCCGGTGCTGGAGCTGGTGATTTCCGAAGAGGAAGAAGACAGCGCCACGGACTTCCTGATGGGCTTGTTGATCGAGTACCGCATTGCCATTCACGGCGATGACGAAGACAGCGCCGTGGCCTGGATCGAAACACCGGCCTTCCAGAAAGCCTATGTCGAGGCCTCGCGCTTGCTGCAAGAGCGCAACACCCGGAGCGCGCACTGACCGCAGCGC
The DNA here is from genome assembly GCF_045830615.1 of Pseudomonas helleri. Lineage (NCBI taxonomy): Bacteria > Pseudomonadati > Pseudomonadota > Gammaproteobacteria > Pseudomonadales > Pseudomonadaceae > Pseudomonas > Pseudomonas helleri. Next base: position 5,272,767 of record NZ_CP174501.1, read on the forward strand.
TGACCCCACCTGTCAGCCGGGCGTTTACCGAGCCCGCCGCTGACGGTTATGTGCTGGGCGGTGTTGAGTGGCGCCATGGCGCTGGCGACCCGACGCGGGCAGTGGTGATCCTCAACGCCGCGACGTCGGTGCGCTGCACGTATTACTCGCGCTTTGCTGAGTACCTGTTTAGCCATGGGCTGGACGTGATGCTGTTTGATTACCGGGGCATCGGGGTTTCTCGTGCCGGATCGCTGCGCGGGTTTCAAGCCTCATGGTCGGATTGGGGCGCGCTCGACTTTGAAGCCTTGCTCCAGCGCGCACAGCGCGACTACCCCGGCCAACCTGTCGATGTGGTCGGTCACAGCTTTGGCGGCTGTGCAGCGGGCCTGGGGGCGTCCGGGGCGGTGATCCGCAATCTGGTGACGGTGGGCGCGCAGTTTGCCCACTGGCGCGACTATGCGGCTGAACAGCGCTGGTCCATGCTCGCCAAATGGCATGGGGTGATGCCGCTGCTGACGCGGGTGTGCGGCTACTTCCCGGGCAAACGCCTGGGCTGGCTCGAAGACACCCCGGCAGGCGTGGTTGGCGACTGGTGCGGCCTGGGCACGCGCTACGAGCAGCTGCCCAGCGCACGCAAACGGGCTACCCTGCCCTTTTCATCGGTGACGGCCAACACCCTCGCCATCAGCCTTAGCGACGACCCCTTTGGCACAGTGGCAGCCACTGAGCGCTTGCTGAGCCATTTCAGCGCCAGCCCGCGTACGCACTTGCGCATAGACCCACAAGAAATCGGCGAAGCGGCCATTGGGCATTTCGCGTTTTTTCATAGCCGTTTTCAGTCCACGTTGTGGCCGATTGCGTTGCAATGGTTGCGACAAGGGGAATTGGCGGCGGGGATGCCGGGGCGGGTGTGTTCCTTTAAAGCGCCCTCACCCTAGCCCTCTCCCTGTATGGACCGGGGACATAGCGAACACAATGTTCGGAGACATCGCGAACACTTTTAATAGGACACATTGACCCCTTAGGAGGTGTGATGTGTCCTGGAAAGAGGTGTCCGCAGTGGATCTTCGTCTCGAATTCGTCGCCTTGGCTTTGGCTGAGGGCGCTAACATCAAAGCATTGTGCGAGCACTTCAATATCGGCCGCACCACTGCTTATAAATGGCTCAAGCGTTTCCAATGTGAGGGTAAAGACGGGCTGATAAATCGGTCCCGTCGACCCCACAGTTCGCCTAATCGAACTGCTCACGAGTCTGAGAAGCAGATACTGGCGCTTAATATCGAGCACACCGGCTGGGGGGCGCGCAAGATCAAGGGATGCCTTGAGCGGCGCGGCAACAACATGCCTGCAGCCAGTACGGTTCATGCCATTCTCAAGCGTAATGAGCGCATCGACCCTCATGCAGGTCTAGTCAAACCATTCATCAGATTTGAACACGAGCAGCCCAATGATCTGTGGCAAATGGACTTTAAAGGCCATGTGCCCATGCGTACGGGTCGCTGCCATCCATTGACACTTCTGGATGACCACTCGCGTTTCTTTTTAACTATCGCCGCCTGTGGCAACGAGCAGCGCAGTACCGTACAGGCCCATTTGATCAATGCGTTTCGCCATTACGGGCTACCTGAGCGCATGACGATGGACAACGGGGCGCCGTGGGGCGACGAGCCTGATGCGTATACAGGGCTGGAAATCTGGATCATGCGTCAGGGCGTAAGGGTGAGCCACTCACGCCCCTACCACCCTCAAACGCAGGGCAAGCTGGAAAGACAGCATCGCAGCATGATCAGGGAGGTTTTTAAGGGCTTGTGTCTGATTGACCTGCCCAGCGCGCAGTTCACGCTGGATGAATGGCGCAAGATCTACAACTACGAGCGCCCGCACGGTGGCATAGGCATGCAGGTACCAGCGTCTCGCTATACGCCCAGCGCACGGGAGTATCAGGAGGTGCTACCTGCCATCGAGTACGGTGCTGAGCTTCATGTGCGAAAGGTGCAGGCTAAAGGTGAGATCTACTGGCAGGGTCAGCCCTGGAGGCTCGGTAAAGGCTTTAAAGGCGAGCGTGTAGGTGTACAAGAGGGTATTGAAGATGGGCAATACGATGTCTTCTGGGGAAGCCATCGTATTGCGCAAATTGACAGAGTGACCGGGGTTGTAATATCAGGGAAAAAGCTTCGTTAACTGTTCGCTATGTCTCCGAACAAAGTGTTCGCTATGTCCCCGGTCCATACACTCCCGGAGGGAGAGGGGACTGATTGGGGGGATGCTGAAGGACGTTGGCAATCTGAAGCTCTTGCACTGAACCTGAGAACACCCCGATAAAGCTCCCTCGGCCCTCCGGGAGAGGGTTGGGGTGAGGGGCTTTTGGGCCTATTGCCAATAGCGGGTGTGAACGTTAGAGTCCGCTGCGTCGCGGTCAATCCCGTGGCCGGGTGTAGGAACCCGATAAAAGTTGGCGCGTAGCGCCCAAGACTGTATCTCCGGCGTTTTTTTATGCCTGAGATAACGCTCTATGGCAGCTGTGTGCGGGCAGACTTCGGTCTGGCCGGGTGCCAACTTTCCCGGTATTCCTACCCCGCACATGGCTGCCACCCAATCCCGTAGGAAGGATCGTGTCAGCTCTTACTCAAAAAGTTGGAGAAATGCATGACCCAATCCCACACCACCGCCCTCGCTTTCCATGAAACCGGTCGCGACCATTTGCTGTTCAGCGTCACGCCCGACATCCCCGCTGCCGATGCATTGCACAGCGCCTCGGAACTGCTGTCTGCCGCCGCTCACTCACTGGACGCCGTAGCCACCGGCACTGCCCTGATCGACGCCCATCAAGCTTTCCTGCTGTGCCACGCCCTGCGCGCGGCCAAAGCGACGGTCGACTCGCTGATACACGACGCGTAAACACCCGCTGCGAGCAAACGAATTTAGAAAAGGGGGGGAATCCAACCTTCGCTGTATATGGCTTTTCTATCAGGCCTTTTCAAAGTTTGACGCACTGCGTCACGAATTGAGCAGGCCCACGCCCTACTACACGGGGTCCGGATCGAAGGACTATCTGTAGGAGCGAGCTTGTCTCGCGATCTTTTGAGCACTTTAAAGATCGCGAGACAAGCTCGCTCCTACACAGTGAATAGCCTTACTTAAACCTCACCGGGCAAAACACCCGTCGGGCTTGTACACCCGCGCTGTCGACGGCGGGTTGTTTGCTAGTTTGCTCGCGGGGCGGCGTGGGCGCGGCAACAGCTCGCCTTCACAGTTAGGGCAGATGCCGCCCAGTTTCTGTTCAACGCACGCCGCACAAAACGTGCATTCGAACGAGCAAATCCGTGCTTGAGCAGAGTCTGGCGGCAGGTCCAAATCACAACATTCGCAACTGGGGCGTAGTTCCAGCATGAGTACCTCTCTGTCGACAAAAAAAACGTTCCTGTGTGCAGTTAAGACGCTTCCTACAAAAAACCAACTGCTAACCTGCTAGCAAAATAATTGCACTTTTTACACACGGTGCATTCAAACAGACATGAGCGCCTTTTCATAAGCGCACACAGAGAGCCCCGTAACACCGCATGCCACATGACACGCTTACCCCATCACTGCCTTCGGTTTTGGCCGAGTTACGTTCTGGTACTCACACCCTGCATGTCGCCCTGGAGAAGCGCTTGCCGTTTTTCTCGGACAGCCTTGATACGGGGCTCTACACACGTTTACTGGCAGCCTATTACGGGTTTTATCAGGCGATAGAAGACGCACTCTCACACAGTGCATGGATCCCGCCGGGCTTTGATCTGCACGCCAGGCTCAAGACCCCCGCTCTGGAGCAAGACCTCCAGGCTTTGAACATCAACCCTGGCACCTTGGCACAGTGCCCTACCCTGCCGGCCATGAACAGCCAGGGCAGCGTACTCGGGGTGTTGTATGTGCTTGAAGGGGCAACCTTGGGCGGCAATGTGTTGCGTAAACGAATCGCTGAACACCTGGGCCTGGACGCCCACAACGGGTGCGCTTTTCTTTACGTGTATGGCGAAGCCACTGGCCGCCAGTGGAAGTCTTTTCTGGAATTTCTGAGCGACGTTCAACTGGACGCCCAAGGATGCGATGAAGCCGTCAACGCTGCCTGTTCCACTTTTAGCTGTTTCGAGCGCTGGCTCGAACGCCAGGAGGTGTTGTTATGACCCCATTAGATACGCAAACCTTTGAAACCCTGTTGGCCAATTGCGCCGACGAGCCGATTCGCTTTCCGGGTGCCATTCAGCCCCACGGCCTGCTGCTGACCTTGTCCGAGCCGGACCTGCACATCCAGCAGATCAGCGCCAACGTCGAAAACTTGTTCGGCCTGGCACCGGCTGCGCTGTTGGATCAGCCGCTGGCGACCCTGACCGGCCCGCAGGCGTCGGTCATCGTTGAGCAAGCGGCGCAGTTCGCCGGGCAGGTCGATGTGCCGCCCCTGGAGCTGACTCTGCAAGGCATTGCCTACGAAGGTCTGCTACACAGAGATAACGGCCTGCTGATTCTGGAGCTTGAACTTAAGCCCGATCAGGCTGCGCTGGTGGGCACCATGGCCAAGATCCGCAACCTGAGCCGCGTGCTGCAAAGCCTGCAAGCCGCCAAGACGCTGCCTGCGCTGTACGACATTTGCGTCAAGGAGATCCAGGCACTGACCGGGTATGACCGGGTGCTGATTTATCGCTTCCAGGAAGAGGGCCACGGCCAGGTGATCGCCGAGGCCTCGTCGCCGTCGATGGAGCTGTTCAAGGGCATGTTCTTTCCGGCCTCGGACATTCCGGAGCAGGCCCGCGAGCTGTACCGCACGCATTGGTTGCGCATTATCCCGAATGCTGACTACACACCGGTTGAGCTGGTGCCCCGATTGCGCCCCGACACGCAGCAACCGCTGGACCTCAGCGGGGCGACGTTGCGCAGTGTGTCGCCGATTCACTGCCAGTACATGAAGAACATGGGCGTGCTGTCGTCCATGAGCATCTCACTCATGGATGGCGACCGCTTGTGGGGCCTGATCAGTTGCGGCCACCGCACGCCGCTGCACGTGCCGCACGAGCTACGCATGGCCTGCCAGACCATCGGCCAGGTGCTGTCGCTGCAAATCAGCGCCTTGCAAACCCTGGAGATCAGCCGCCAGCGTGAAGCCAAAATGGACGCCTTGGTGCGCCTCAACAGCGCGATGGTGCAAGGCCCGGAAAACGTCTTCGACGGCCTGGCGCAAGAACACGCCTTGCTCATGGACCTGACCCAGGCCAGCGGCGTGGCCATTCTTGAAGACAACGTGCTGCACCGTTATGGCCAGTGCCCCAAGCCCGAGCAGATTCGTGAGCTGTACCAATGGTTCAAACAGAACGATGCGCCCGTGTTCTCCACCCATAACCTGTCCACGCTGTTCGCCCCGGCAGCAGACTACAAGGACATTGCCAGCGGCCTGTTGGCCATGAGCCTGCCCAAGCCCGTGGACAATGGCGTGCTGTGGTTTCGCACCGAGGTCAAAGAGAGCATTCCCTGGAGCGGCGACCCGAGAAAGCCGCTCAATCTGGAGTCGAGCGAGACCGGTTTGCGCCTGAGCCCGCGGACTTCGTTCGAGCTGTGGAAAGTCGAAATGGACGGTATTTCGACCAAATGGAGCCATGGTGACCTGTTCGCTGCCAATGACCTGAGGCGCTCGGCGCTGGAAAATGACCTGGCCCGCCAGGTGCGTCGCGAGCAACAGGCGGTGCGGGCACGGGACGAGCTGGTGGCCGTGGTGTCCCACGACTTGCGCAACCCCATGACGATCATTTCGATGCTCTGCGGGATGATGCAAAAGACCTTCAGCAGCGACGGCTCGCACGCGTCCAGGCGCATCACCACGGCCATCGACACCATGCAGCAGGCCAGCAGCCGCATGAACATCCTGCTGGAAGACTTGCTCGACACCTCCAAGATCGAGGCGGGCCGCTACACGATCTCGGCGCAGTCTCTGGACGTGACGCAGATTTTTGAAGAGGCCCTGTCGCTGCTGATGCCGCTGGCGAGCGAAAAGCAGGTAGAGCTGACCTTTCACGCCGAGCCCGACCTGCAGATCCACGCCGACCCTGAGCGCTTGTTCCAGGTGCTGTCCAACCTGATCAGCAACGCGATCAAGTTCACCCCGGCCGACGGCAAAATCGTGGTGGCGGCCATGTCCAACGGCGATGACATCGTGTTCAGCGTGCGTGACTCCGGCAAAGGCATCCCCGCCGAACAACTGCCGCATATCTTCGACCGTTACTGGACGGCCAAAGAAGGCAACGCTTCGGGCACTGGCCTTGGGCTGTACATCTCACAGGGCATCATCAAGGCCCACGGTGGCCAGTTGCTGGCCGAGAGTACGCCGGGCGAAGGCAGCGAGTTCCGCTTTACGGTGCCTAAAATCAGCTGACCGCACACGGTTGTAACGCCCACAAAAAAGGCCGCCATCGCGAACGATGGCGGCCTTTTTCTGGACTCAACGTTGAGGGCCGTCCTGGCCTCAGTTAAGTACCGATGCCCCCGCTTTCTCTGCACTGCGACGACGTGTGACCAACAGGCCCGCCGCCACCACCAAAATGCTCAACAGGCCGGTGGCCATGATTTCAGCCTGATGCTCTGGCTGGAACAGCATGATGGTCAAAATGGCCACGATAAACACGATCACCGCCCAGGTCAGGCCCGGGAACAGCCACATTTTGAACTCGATTTTCTCGCCCTTTTCGGTGCGCTTTTTGCGCATGCGCAGTTGCGATACCGCGATCACCAGGTACACCAGCAGCGCGATGGCGCCGGAGCTGGCGAGCAGGAATTCAAACACCGCAGCAGGCGCCACGTAGTTGGCAAACACGGCCACGAAGGCTGCGCCGGTGGACATCATGACGGCCCAGTAAGGCGTGCCGCTGGCGTTGGTGCGCTTGGCCGCGGCCGGTGCGTCACCGCGTTTGCTCAGGGAGAAGAGCATGCGCGAAGCGGTGTAGAGCGCCGAGTTCAGGCAACTGGTGACCGCGATCAGAACCACGATATCAACGATCAGCTTGGCATTCGGGATGCCCATGCTGACCAGCGCAGTCTGATAAGAGCCAACGCTGGCCAGGCTTGGGTCGTTCCATGGCACCAGGGCCACAACGATGAAGATCGACACCAGGTAGAACAAGCCAATCCGCCAGATCACCGAGTTGGTGGCCTTGGTGATTTGCTTGCTCGGGTCTTTGGATTCCGCCGCCGCAATCGTGACGATTTCGGTACCCATGAACGAGAACATGGTGGTCAGCATGGCGGCCAGTACAGCGCCCATGCCGTTAGGCATAAAGCCGATGGTGTCGACCAGGTGCGACACACCGCTGACGCCGCTGGTGGGCAGCAGGCCGAAGATGGCCGCAAGGCCCAAGCCAATGAAGCCCACGATCGCCAGCACTTTGACCAGCGCAAACCAGAACTCGAACTCGCCGTAGTTCTTGACGCTGAACAGATTGGTGATGGTCAGCAACAAGGTGATGACCAGGGTAAACACCCAGATCTCCACGCCCGGGAACCAGGCATGCAGGATGGTGCCGGCCGCCACCGCTTCCAGCGGGATAACCAACACCCAGAACCACCAGTACAGCCAGCCGATGGTGAAACCGGCCCAGTGCCCGATGGCACGGTCGGCGTAGGTGGAGAATGAACCGGTGTCCGGCGAAGCGACGGCCATTTCGGCCAGCATGCGCATCACCAACACCACTAACGTGCCTGCTGCGGCGTAGGCCAGCAGCACGGCAGGGCCCGCCTGGGCAATCGCGTGTCCGGAGCCGACGAACAAGCCGGCACCGATGACCCCCGCGATAGACAGCATGGTCACATGCCGTGGCTTGAGCCCTTGCTCCAGGCCGTTAGAGGTTTGTGTATTGCTCATTGGGACTACCTTTGCAGTGAAAGCCATTCCGAGCGCCGCGCTTGATTACCTTCTCGTAAAAAGTAACCAACGGGGCGTTTAGAATTATTTACGCAATAAATGAGCCAAAATGTGACAGGTGCACGGTTTGTGCGGCCTGTAAGGCATTTGCGATGTGTTTGTAACCTGTTGAGCGTAATGGCTTTTTGCCTATTTGTTACCGTAACACTCAGTTACAGGGAAACTCGCGCACCAAAAAAAAGCAAATCTACCCATCTGGCCCTAAACCGGTGCGCATCTTTGACCTTTAGTAGGTTCGTGCTTCCAACACAGGGCCAAAACTGGCAACATCGCGACCTTTTTTACGCGACACCTCTCTGGCCGAACGGCAAAATACGGGGCTTGGTTGTTGTCGGCGCGACAGTCTTCTATCGCGATGCGACAAACGACCACACTCGTGCCTTTTGGGCTGGTGGTGCGGCTGGTTGCCTTGGCGACCCTATGCTAGCTTGGCCCTCGCCAGGAAGGCCGCCCAATAGCAGGATCGCACCCGAACACAATGAGGACCGCACATGGCTTTGGCCACGCCCGCGCTTGAAATCCGCAATTTGCATAAACGCTACGGCGAGCTTGAGGTGCTTAAAGGTATCTCGCTGACCGCACGCGACGGCGACGTGATCTCGATCCTGGGTTCTTCCGGTTCCGGCAAGTCCACTCTGCTGCGCTGTATCAACCTGTTGGAAAACCCGCACGAGGGCCAGATCCTCGTAGCCGGTGAAGAGCTCAAACTCAAAAAAGCCAAATCGGGTGAACTGGTTGCCGCCGATGGCAAACAAATCAACCGCATGCGCAGCGAACTGGGTTTTGTGTTTCAAAACTTTAACCTGTGGCCACACATGACCATCCTCGACAACATCATCGAGGCGCCACGCCGCGTGCTGGGCCAGAGCAAGGCCGAGGCCATCGAAGTGGCCGAAGCGCTGCTAGCCAAGGTAGGCATCGCTGATAAACGCCATGCCTACCCGTCGGAACTGTCCGGTGGCCAGCAGCAACGTGCCGCCATCGCCCGTACGCTGGCCATGCAACCTAAAGTGATCCTGTTCGATGAGCCCACATCAGCCCTTGACCCGGAAATGGTCCAGGAAGTACTTAGTGTGATCCGCGCGCTCGCCGAAGAAGGTCGCACTATGCTCATGGTCACCCACGAAATGGGCTTTGCCCGTCAGGTGTCCAGCGAAGTCGTGTTTTTGCACCAAGGCCTGATCGAAGAGCAAGGATCGCCTGACCAGGTGTTTGATAACCCGGTCTCAGCGCGCTGCAAACAATTCATGTCCAGCAATCGCTAACGGAGCAATACGAATGCAGAACTATAAAAAACTTCTCCTGGCTGCTGCCGCCACTTTGGTGTTCAGTGCTAATGCCTTGGCTGTTGATAAGTACAAAGTCGGTATTGAGGGCGCTTACCCTCCGTTCAATAACAAGAACGCCAGTGGCGAGGTAGTCGGTTTTGACCCGGATATTGCCATGGCCCTGTGCGCGAAGATGAAAGCCGAGTGCGAGATCGTCACCTCCGATTGGGACGGCATCATCCCGGCGCTGAATGGCAAAAAGTTCGATTTCATCGTGTCGTCACTGTCGATCACTGACGAGCGCAAGCAAGCAGTCGATTTCACCGACCCGTACTACTCCAATAAACAGCAGTTCATTGCTCCAAAAAAAGTCGACTTCAAAACCGACATCGCTTCACTCAAGGGCAAAGCACTAGGCACCCAGCGTTCTACCCAGGCCGCAACCTGGCTTGAAGACAACGTGGGCGGCAAAATTTCTTTGTATGACACCCAGGAAAACGCCTACCTTGACCTGATTTCGGGCCGTGTCGATGCATTGCTGGCTGACAAATACGCCAACTACGACTGGCTCAAAAGCGAGGCAGGCCAGGCTTATGAGTTCAAGGGTGAGCCGGTCAACGAAGACGACAAGGTCGGCATTGCTCTGCGCAAAGGCGACAACGAACTGCGCGCCAAGCTGAACCTCGCCCTCAAGGAAATCGTTGAAGACGGCACCTACAAGAAGATCAACGACAAGTACTTCCCGTTCAGCATCTACTGACCTGCCTGACCGGTGCTGCCTGCGCAGCACCGGTCCCTAGCAAAGCCTGCCTAACCCATGACTATCGATTTATACGGATTCGGCCCGGCGCTTGCCGCTGGCGCACTGATGACCGTCAAACTGGCACTCACTGCGCTGTGTCTGGGCCTGGTGCTCGGCCTGCTCGGTGCATTGGCCAAAACTTCGCCGTACAAGCCGCTTAAATGGCTCGGTGGCACTTATTCAACGCTGGTTCGCGGCGTGCCGGAACTGCTCTGGGTGTTGCTGATTTACTTCGGCAGCGTCAATGCGGTACGCGGCCTCGGCGAACTGATCGGCATGCCCGACCTCACCCTCAGCGCCTTCGCTGCCGGTGTTATCGCGCTGGGCCTGTGCTTTGGCGCGTATGCGACCGAAGTGTTTCGTGGCGCCATTTTGGCCATCCCCAAAGGCCACCGCGAAGCGGGCATGGCATTGGGTCTGTCCAAGCCGCGCATTTTCACCAAGCTGGTGCTGCCACAAATGTGGCGTATCGCCCTGCCCGGTCTGGGCAACCTGTTCATGATCCTGATGAAAGACACCGCGCTGGTCTCGGTCATCGGCCTGGAAGAAATCATGCGTCAGGCGCAAAACGCCGTGACCTTCGCCAAACACCCCTTCACCTTCTACATGGTGGCTGCCGTGATGTACCTGGGCCTGACCATCTTGGCCATGGGCACCCTGCACGTGCTTGAGAAACGCGCCGCACGCGGCTTCGTGAGGAGAACGTAATGCTGGTGTGGGAACTCTTCATCAAGTGGCTGCCCAAGCTGATTCAGGGCGCGACCCTGACACTGGAGCTGACGGCACTGTCGGTCATCGCCGGTTTGATCGTGGCCATTCCGCTGGGCATCGCCCGCTCCTCCAAGCTGTGGTACGTGCGCTCGCTGCCTTACGGCTATATCTTTTTCTTTCGCGGCACACCGCTGCTGATCCAGCTGTTTCTGGTGTATTACGGGCTGGGGCAATTTGAAGCGGTGCGTGAAAGCGTGTTGTGGCCATACCTGCGCGACCCGTTCTGGTGTGCGGTACTCACCATGACCCTGCACACGGCCGCCTACATCGCCGAGATCCTGCGCGGTGCGATCCAGGCCATCCCGCCGGGTGAAATCGAAGCGGCCCGTGCCCTGGGCATGTCACGCGGTAAAACCTTGCTGCACATCGTGCTGCCGCGTGCTGCACGCATCGGCCTGCCGGCGTACAGCAACGAGGTGATCCTGATGCTCAAGGCCAGCTCGCTGGCGAGTACCGTGACCTTGCTGGAACTGACCGGCATGACCCGCACCATCATCGCCCGCAACTACCAGACGGTGGACATGTTCCTGATCGCCGGGGTGATCTACCTGGTCATGTCGTTTGTGCTGATCCAGGGGTTCAAACTGCTGGAGCGCTGGTTGCGCGTCGATGCCTGCCAAGGCCGTTAACCTTGAGGGCGAGCAACTGCTCGCCCGCTTTGAGGCACTGGACGCGTTTTTACGTGAGCACCAGTCGCTGTGGCGCCCACGGCCATTCACGCAGCTGAATATGCCGTGGGAAGCCCACCATCCTGAACTGTCCCAATGGTTGCGCCAGCGCTCGTTGCACGACGCTGAAGCCAGCCATAACCAGCCACATCAGCTAGGCGCCCCCGCCCCGTTCGCGACACTGGCAGCCACCGCCCTTGCACTGAGCCGCCTTGAGCGTTTACCCGTTCAGGCCCTGGCGCCAGCCGCGCCGCGCTTGCAGGTGGATGTACCGGGGCGCAAATGGCAGCAAATCGAAGCCTTCGCACAAAGCCTGACGTTTAAGCGGCCCCCCACGCACTGGCTGGACTGGTGCTCTGGCAAAGGCCATTTGGGCCGCCGCTTATTAAGCGCCGAACAGCAACTGACGTGCCTGGAATACGACCCGGCGCTGGTCGAAGCCGGTTTGGCGCTCAGCCAGCGGCATCGGCTCAATGCCCGGCATGTGCAACAGGACGTGATGGCGGCGCTGGAGTTGCAACCCGGCATGACCCCCGTGGCCCTGCATGCCTGCGGCGATTTGCACGTGCGCCTGCTGCAACTGGCCAGCGCGGCAAGCTGTGCACAACTTGCCCTATCGCCGTGCTGTTACAACCGCATCAGCGCGCCGCACTACGCGGCGTTATCCACAGCCGCCAAGGCCTCGGCTTTGCAATTATCGCTGGAAGACCTGAGCTTGCCGATGAGCGAAACCGTGACCGCCGGCAGCCGCGTGCGGCGCCAGCGCGATGAGTCGATGGCACGGCGTTTGGGGTTTGATGGGCTGCAACGCCAATTGCGTCAGTGCGATGAATACTTATCCACACCCTCGCTACCCAGCGCCTGGTTGAACAAGCCGTTTGCCCAATACTGCGAAGACTTGGCGGCGTTGAAGAACTTATCCACAACCGGGACAGAAGACTGGGCAGCGCTTGAAGCGGCGGGCTGGGAGCGGTTGGCGCACGTGCGCAATCTGGAGTTGGTACGCGGCCTGTTCCGCCGCCCGCTGGAACTGTGGCTGGTGCTGGACCGGGCGTTGTACCTGCAAGAGCACGGTTATGACGTGCACGTAGGCGAGTTTTGCGACAGCAGCCTGACGCCGCGCAATGTGATGGTGATTGCGCAACGCACACAGCCTCTGTAGGAGCGAGCTTGCCTCGCGATCTTTAAAAAGATCAAAAGATCGCGAGACAAGCTCGCTCCTACAGGGTTAGTCAGTGAACCTACGACCCGCGATACGTCGAGAAGCCGTAAGGGCTGAGCAGCAGCGGGATGTGGTAATGCTGGTCGGCGTTTTTCACTTCGAAGATCACCGGGATCTCCGGGAAGAAGGTGTCACGCCCGGCCTTTTTGAAGTATTCGCCGGTTTTGAACACCACGCGGTATTCGCCCGCTTTAAGCGTCTGCTGGGCCGGGAACAGTTCGCCAATGCGACCTTGTTCGTTAGTCACACCCTGGCTCAGCATCTGCCAGTTCTGACCCACGTGCTGCTCCAGGGTGACGTTAACGCCCGGGGACGGTAAGCCGTTCTCCAGGTTCAGCACGTGCACGCTCAGCGGGTTACCCGCCGCCCATGCGACGCTCGAAACAGCGCTCAGGCCCAAGGCCGCCAAGGTGATTTTCAACCGTTTCATGTGTGATCCTCCGGGTTAATTGCGTTGTGTGGTCAAGCCGATCTGTTGGGCAGCGCTCACCGCGCAGGCTTCGTCCTGCTCGGCGCCGCCCGCTCCGGCCACGCCCATGGCGCCGACCAGTTCAGTGCCGGCAAACAGCGGCACGCCACCGCCTAACAGCAGCAGTTCAGGGATGGAGTTGAGGTTGGCGGCCTCCGGGTTTTTGCGTGCACGTTCAGCAAACAGCCGGGTTGGCGTTTTGGTCGACAGCGCGGTGTAGGCTTTGCGCTGGCTGGCCAGCAGGTTATGCGGCCCTACGTTCTCCGGGCGTAGCGCCAGCAGCACGTTGCCACCGCGGTCCAGCACGTTCAGCGCCCCGTTGCAGTGTTTGAGCACAGCAGCGGCCAGTTGCTGGGCCGTGGCCAGATCGAGGTCGGCATGGCGCGGCAAATCCGGCGCGGCCTGGGCGGCGCCAGCGGTGCTTAAGGCAGCCCACAACAGCACATTTTTCAGCTTCATCGGCAAGCTCCTGTTCGAATGGCGCCACCTTAACCAACGCCCCCCGTCAGAACCCCGTCAGTTGGATTACAAGTTTGTAATAGGCAATACCGGCGAACACGCCTAGCCTGTTCAGACGATTGATCGAGGTGTGCGATGCGCTTGTTAGTGGTGGAAGACGAAGCCAAGACGGCTGAGTTCCTGGCCAAGGGCCTTAAGGAGTCAGGTTTTGTCGTGGATGTGGCCTTGAACGGGCTGGACGGGCGCTACCTGATTGAGCAGCAGGAATACGACCTGATCATTCTTGACGTGATGCTGCCAGGGCTTAATGGCTGGCAACTGTTGCAGTTGATTCGCCAGCGCGGCGCCACGCCGGTGCTGTTTTTAACCGCCAAAGACGCCATCGAAGACCGCGTGCGCGGCCTTGAACTGGGCGCAGACGACTACCTGCTCAAGCCGTTTGCCTTTGCCGAACTGCTGGCCCGGGTGCGCACGCTGCTGCGTCGTGGCCCGATGCGTGAGGCCGAGTCGTACAGCATTGCCGACCTTGAGATCGACGTGCTGCGTCGCCGGGTCAGCCGGGGCGGTCAGCGCATCAGCCTGACCAACAAGGAGTTCGCACTGTTGCAGCTGCTGGCCAGCCGGCAGGGCGAAGTGTTGTCACGCACCTTGATTGCCTCGCAGGTGTGGAACCTGAACTTCGATAGCGACACCAACATGGTCGAGGTCGCCGTGCGCCGGTTGCGCGCCAAGGTCGACGACCCTTACATGCCCAAACTTATCCACACCGTGCGCGGCGTCGGCTATCAGTTGGAAGCGCCCGATGAATAGATCCATCGCCTGGCGACTGGCCCTGGCCATTGCCTTGACCTGCGCGCTGGTGCTCAGCGTGATCGGTGTGTTCCTGTATCGCTCACTGGCCTCGGAGCTGAGCTTTCGCGATGACATGGCGCTGCTCGGTCGCCTTGAGCGCATGCGCGCCCTGCTACACGACAGCGACAGCCTCGAAGCCCTGCAAGAGCGCCCCCGGCTGTATCAAAACATGCTGGGCAATCGTGACAGCCTGCTGCTGGTGACCCACAGCGACGGCCGCCCTGTGATCACGATCAACCCGCATCAGCAAGCGCTGCCGCCTGTGCAGCCCCTCCCTCAGGACCGCATGCCACAGCGCAGCGATATCCAGACAGTGGACAACCTCGTCTTATTGAGCGGCGTGGCCGACGGCCCGGCGGACGAGCGCTTGAACGTGACCGTGGGCATGCATCTGCAAGAGCGTGAGCAGATGCTCGCCAGTTACCGGCTGCGCCTGTACATGGCGGTCGGGCTGGGCGCCCTGCTCGCGTTTGGCCTGGGCTTGCTGCTGTTGCGCCGTGGCCTGAAACCGCTGCGCGAACTGGCCCAGGCCATGCGCGGCATTAACCCGCGCAGCCTTGACCAACGCATGCCGGTCGACCACGTCCCCACGGAATTGAAAGAGCCAGTGCTGGCGCTCAACGCCATGCTCGCGCGCCTTGAGGACAACTTTGCGCGGCTGTCGCAGTTCTCGGCGGATCTGGCCCATGAGATCCGCACGCCGCTGCACAACCTGCTGGGCAGCAACAGCCTGGCCCTGAATCAGACGCGCAGCCCGGCGGAGTATCAGGACGTGCTGGCGTCCAACATTGAAGAATACGAACGCCTGAACCGCATGGCCGAGAACCTGATGTTCCTGGCACGCGCCGAGCACGGGCAACGGCCGTTGCACCTGCAAAACGTGGACCTGCGCGAGGTGGGCGACGAGCTGTGTGATTACTTTGACGCGCTGGCTGAAGACCGTGGCGTGCGCTTGGGCAATTCGCTCAGCGGCACGCTGACCGCAGACCTGCATCTGTTGCAGCGGGCCTTGAGCAACCTGCTGGCCAATGCCGTGCGGCATGCCGAGCCCGATTCGGTGATCAGGCTGGTGCAGCGTGAAGACGCCGAGTATTGCTGGATCGGCGTGCACAACATCGGCCCCGCCATCGAGCCGCAGCATGTGGGCAAAGTGTTCGATCGTTTTTACCGGGTCGACCCTTCGCGCTCACAGCCTGGGGATTCAGGCGGGCTGGGCTTGGCGATTGTGGGGTCGATCATGCAACTGCATGGCGGCGAAGTGCGCGTGCAAAGCGACGACAGCGGGACGCTGTTTGAGCTGGGGTTTCACCACAGATAGTTAATCGAAAACGGCCTGTTGTAGGAGCGAGCTTGCCTCGCGATCTTTTGATCGTTTAAAAGATCGCGAGGCAAGCTCGCTCCTACAGTGGGTGTGTGCAGCGTTTGAGGGTTAGAGCTGGCCTTCAAGCTCAGCAATGCGGTCCAGCAGCGCTTGGCGTTCGGCGCGTTCCTGGGTGATGTCGTCGATCACGCTGATCAAGTGCTCGGGGCTGTCGTCTTGGGAGTTGCGCTGCAATGAGGTGCGCACGTGGGCCCAGATGTAATGGCCGTCTTTGCACAGCAGGCGTTTTTCCAGGTCGTAGTTGCTGATTTCGCCATCCAGCAGGCGCTGCAACTGCTCAAGATTGATTTGCAGGTCGTCGGGGTGGGTGATGGCCTGAAAGGTCAGCGCCCGCAGCTCTTGTTCGCTGTAACCCAACAGCTGGCACAAGCTGTCGTTAACCCGCCGCCAGCGGCCATCAAGGTCGACGTAAGCCATGGCGCCGCACGCCAGTTCAAACAACGCCCGAAAGGCTTCTTCACTTTTGCGCAGCGATTGCTCGGCGGTTTTGCGGGCGGTGTTGTCCATGCTGATGCCGATCATTTTTACCGGGCGCCCGGCGCTGTCGTTCAGTGGCATGGCGCGCGATGAGATCCAGCGCATCTCGCCATCCGGGCGGAAAATGCGGAAGTCGTATTCGTAAGGGGTGTTGTTGGCGAAGCATTCGCGGTACAGCTCGTTCATCACCACTTCGTCTTCGGGCAGTACGTGCGGCCAGAAGTCTTCGTTGCGGTTGACCTGCCAGCCGTAGACCCGCTCGACGTTGGCCGAATAGAACACCTCGTCGGTGATGAGGTTCCACTCCCAGGTCACGATCCCGGCGTTTTCCTGGGCCAGGGTCATGCGCGCTTCGCTTTCCATGATGTCGGCGATGTACTTGCGCCGTACATCGGTCATCGGCAGCTCGACCGATGTGGTGCCCTGAAGGTCTTGCACCGCTTGTTCGCCATAGCGCAGCCACACCCAGTTGACCTTGAGCAGGTCCGCCAGTTTGCGCAAATTGCTGTAGTCGATTTCGCCACCACGGGTCCACTTGTGCACCGCCGTGCGGGAAATACCCAAGGCCGTACCGACCGCTTGCAGGGTCATTTTGTGGTGTTCGAGCAGCTCCTTCAGACGAAAGGCAAAGCTATCTTCGGTCATGACATATCCGTGATCACGTGAGGCGCAGGGCGCTGCGATTATACACACACGCCTGCGGCCCTCGACCCGATCACGGAAGTGAGGCTTATAAGTCCAGTACCAGGCGTTCGCCACGGGCCCGCGACACGCAAATCATCATGGTTTGCTGGGCGGCTTTTTCGTCGTCGCTCAGGTATTGGTCGTTGTGCTCGGCTTGCCCCTCAAGGATGCGCGTCTCGCAGGTGCCGCACACGCCTTCGCGGCACAGGCATTCGACGTCGACATTGGCTTTTTCAATGGCCTTGAGGATGCTCATGCCCTCTTCGACGCGCAGTTCCTGACCGGATTTGGCCAGCACCAGGGTGAACGCACCGCCGGTGATCGGCGCAGCGGCGAACTGCTCCCAATGCACGCGTTCGTCAGCCAGGCCCAGTTGTTTGCCGGTGGCGATCACCGCATCGATCAGCGGTTTAGGGCCGCACACATACACGTGCGCGTCGCTGTCCAGGTTGCCCATCAGCTCGGCCAGATTCAGTGATTGGCCCAGGCTGTCGGCGTAGGTGCGCGTGCGCTCGGCATGCGGGCCTACGCTGAGTTCGTCGTGAAACGCGCCGTGTTCCGGGCTGCGGAAGGCGTAGTGCAGTTGGTAATCGGCGCCCGCGTCACGCAGTTCGTGCACTTGCGAGAGGAACGGGGTGATGCCGATCCCGCCCGCGATGAGGATGTGTTTGCCCGCCTTCGGGTCGATGGCGAACAGGTTGTTGGGGGTCGAAATCATCAGCTCGGTGCCGACCTCGACCTGTTGGTGCATAAATGCCGAGCCGCCTTTGGATTGCTCTTCCAGGCGCACGCCAATCTGATAGCTGGCGGTCTGGCGCGGGTCGCTCATCAACGAATAGGCGTTGCTGTGCTGACGGCCGTCGGCGTCTTTCATCTGCACGATGATGTGGCTACCGCCGGTGAAGTCGGGCAGCGGCTGGCCGTCCTGGCGTACCAGGGTAAAACGTTTGATCAGCGGCGTTACCTGCTCTACACCGATCACACGGGCGGCAAGCATTTGATAAGAGTTGGCCATCGCAAAACCTCTACTGCGGTAAAGGGCGGCACTCGCGTGCCGCCTGATTTAAAACCCGGTGCTGAGGGCTCAGACCGCCAGGCACAGGTATTTCAGTTGCAGGTAATCATCGATCCCGTACTTGGAACCTTCGCGCCCCAGACCGGATTGTTTGACCCCGCCAAACGGCGCCACTTCGTTGGAGATCAGCCCGGTGTTGATACCGACCATGCCGTATTCCAGTTGCTCGGCGATGTGCCACACGTGGCCGATGTCGCGGCTGTAGAAGTACGCCGCAAGGCCGTACAACGTGTCGTTGGCCAGGGCCAGCACTTCGGCGTCGGAGTGGAAGCGCACCAGCGGCGCAACCGGGCCGAAGATTTCTTCGTCCAGCAGCAACATGCCTTGCTTGATGTCACCCAGCACAGTCGGCTCGAAGAACTGCTCACCCAGCGCATGCACCTGGCCGCCCAGCAGCAAGGTCGCGCCTTTGCTGACGGCGTCGTCGATCAGGGCGCGGACTTTGTCCACCGCTTTAACGGTGATCAGCGGGCCGATCTGGGTGTCTGCCGCGTTGCCATGGCCGACCTTCAGTTCGGCCACTTTGGCGGCGAACTGGCTGGCGAACTGGTCATACACCGCGTCGTGCACATAGAAGCGGTTTACGCAGACACAGGTCTGGCCCGCGTTGCGGTATTTGGCCGCGATGGCGCCTTCGACGGCGGCATCAATGTCGGCGTCGGCAAACACAATAAACGGCGCGTTGCCGCCCAGTTCCAGCGAGACTTTTTTGATGGTTTCGGCGCACTGGCTCATCAGCAAACGGCCGATCGGGGTCGAGCCGGTGAAGCTGAATTTGCGCACCAGCGGGTGGCCGGTGAGTTGCGCGCCAATGGCCGGAGCGTCGCCGGTGACGATGTTCAACACGCCTGCCGGGATGCCTGCACGCTGCGCCAGTTCCGCCAGGGCCAGCGCCGAAAACGGCGTTTCGTTGGCCGGTTTGACCACGATGGTGCACCCGGCCGCCAGCGCAGGCGCGACCTTGCGGGTGATCATTGCGGCGGGGAAGTTCCACGGCGTGATCGCGGCGCACACGCCGATGCCTTGCTTGACCACAATCAGGCGTTTGTCGCCGGACGGCGAAGGGATCACGTCGCCATAAACGCGTTTGCCTTCCTCGGCAAACCACTCGATAAACGAGGCCGCGTAACGGATTTCACCCACCGCTTCGTGCAGTGGTTTGCCCTGTTCCAGGGTCATGATCCGGGCCAGATCGTCTTCGTGTTGCAGGATCAGTTCAAACCAGCGACGCAGGATCTGCGCGCGGTCTTTGGCCGTGCGTTCACGCCAGGCTGGCAAGGCTGCGTCGGCGGCCTGAATGGCGCGGATCGCTTCGGCGCCGCCCATCAACGGCACATTGCCCAGCAGTTGGCCTTGGGCCGGGTTGGTCACGTCGACCGTTTGACGGCTGTCGGCATCTGCCCAGGCGCCATCTATAAACGCCTGTTGACGAAACAATTGGGGGTCTTTGAGCTGCACGCAGGACACTCCTCTAAATAGGGCCAGGGCGCCGCAGCGTGGCTGCGGCACCCGGCAGATCAGTCGTCCAGGTGGGCCACGGCGATCAGGTTGTGGAAGTGCGCGATGCCGTGTTCGCTCATGCCGCTGCGCTGACGGTCAGCCATGATCCGGCCTTGGCCGCGATAGCCGCGCGATTGCAGGCCGCGTTGCACGCTTTCGACCAGACGCAGGTCTTCTGGACGGAACACGTCGCGGTACCACTCGATCAGCGATTGCTGCTCGGGGGTGATCTCTTTGTTGAGGAAGTAGATGTCGTAGTGCTGCATGGTCACGCCCGCGCTGACCGGGAACTCGTAGATCACGGTCATGAAGTTGCCACCGGGTGGCGCGTTGAACATGGTGCACGGCCAGGCCCAGAAGCCGCTGAAGGACGGGTCTTTGAGCGACTCGTCGAACTTGAAGGACTTCTCTGACGACTTGGCGTGGCCAAACTGCAACGACCAGTTGCCGTGCAAGGTGTGCCAGTACTCGTCCACGCTCACCGAATCGGCGAAGCCCGGGTGAGCCGGGGCGCAGTGGTAGCACTCCAGGTAGTTGTCGACGATGGACTTCCAGTTGGCCGGGGTGTCGCTGACAAAACGCGCCGCCAGGTGCAGGTCATCGACCACCGGGCAGGCTTCGCGCAGGCGCGCTTGAAGGCCCGGCAGTTGTTCTTCAACGGTGCCCGCTTCGTTGTTCATGTTGATGTAGATGAAACCGGCGTATTCCTCGACGCGCAGCGACACCAGGCTGGAGTTTTCTTTGTCGAAGTTGACCACGTTGTCGCAGTTGCGCGCGTGTGCCAGTTCGCCGTCGAGCTTGAAGGTCCAGGCGTGGTACGGGCAGGTGATCACGTTTTTGGCCTTGCCGCTGCCGCTGAGCAATTGGTGGCCACGGTGCGGGCAGACGTTGTAGAACGCACGCAGCACGTTGTCACGACCACGAACGACGATGATGCTTTCGCCGATGACTTCGCGGGTGATGTAGTCGTTGCTGTTGGCCACTTCGCTGCGGTGGCCGACACAGATCCAGGTGTTGGCGAAAATCTTCTCTTTTTCGACCTCGAACACGTCCTGGTTGGTGTAGTACGACGCCGGAATGGTGTGTGCTACGTCAGCATTGGTGCAGAAGTCAGCAGGCAATTTCACGATTGTGTTCATTCTTTTTCTCTCTCAAGCGCTTAAGAGGGTTGTGCTCGACACCCTGTTTCGGGTTGTTTTTGTGTAACTCATGAATAACAAGAAACTCATGGTTAACACGACACGCAAAAAAAATCGCTCAGGTCCCGGCACCGTGGTGCCGGAGCCTGCGCGTGGTTCAGTCAGCAATACTTAACTCAGGGCTGCGGGTACCGCCTTGGCTTTGGTTGCAGCACCCGGTGCGGGCGTCACGTTTTCAAACGGGGCGACGTAATCCAGGTTCTGCTCGCGCTCCACCGACTCTTCCTCGATCAAGTAAGCCGGCATGGAGCCGTAGTCCTTGAACATCCAGGTAAGGAAGCCGTAGATCTTGGTCATCAGGATCACCAGGAACGGGATCGCCGTCAGCACCACCGCGGTTTTCATGGTCGACAGCGACACCTTGGCAAACAACATCGCCAGCGGGATCAGGGTCAAGGCGATGCACCAGAACAGACGGTGCGTCGGCGATGGGTCCTGGCCTTCCTGCATGTTGCGGGTGCTGGTGGCCGCCACGGCGTAGGCCGCTGCGTCCATGTGCGAGGCACAGAACACCGCCATGATGAACAGGTAAACCCCTAGGAAGATCTGACCGAACGGCAAGGCGTTCAGCAACATCTCGACGGCGGTTTCACCGCCCTGCTCCGTGAGGATGCGCGGCACGTCGATAGCGCCGGTGATGAACTGATGCATGCTGTAGCTTTCGAGCGTGCCGAAGAAGAACCAGCAGCCAAAACTGCCACCCATCAACATCGCCGCGACCACTTCTTTCATCTTGCGGCCCTTGGACACACGGGTCACAAACATCGCGACACCCGGCGCGTAGGACACCCACCACAACCAGTAGAAAACCGTCCAGTTGCGGGTGAAGGCACCGTCACCTTGCGGGTCGGTAAACAGGCTCATGTGCACGTAGTTCTGCATCATCAGGCCAATGGAGTTGGCCGTGTTGTTGATGATGAACTGCGTTGGGCCCACGACCAGTACCACGGCCGCAAACACCAGCGCACCAATGCACACCATCTTCGACAGACGCTGCATGCCACTGGCAATACCGATGTAGGAGCTGAGCGAGAACACCACCGCCACCACACCAATAACTGACAACTGCGTGACGAAGGTGTCCGGCATGCCGGTGAGTGCCGACAGGCCACGGGTCAAGGTGGACGCGGTGAGCACCAGCGATACGGTCAAGGCGCCGAACATGGTAAGCAGGAACACCAGGTCGACGAGCCGACCCACTGGGCCGTGCGCTTTGAAGCCGGTCACTGCCTCGACGATCGAAGACAGGCTCAGGCCGCTCTTCTTACGCACGTGGAAGTGATAAGCCATCGCCAACGACGACAAGGCATACAGCGACCAGGCGCTGATACCCCAATGGAAGAACGAGTAGCTGACGCTGTAATCCAGCGCTTCACGCGAGCCTGCGGCAATGTTCAGACCGGGCGTCTGGTAGTAATACGCCCACTCCATCACGCCCCAGTAAAGCGTCGACGAGCCCATACCGGCGCAGATGAACATGAACACCCACGTCACGGTCGGGTATTCAGCTTTACCATTGCCCAGGCGAATGTTGCCGTACTTGCTGAACGCGATGTACAGCACCACCAGGGCGCAGCAGAACACAAACACTTGCACCGAGGTGCCAAACGTCCGAGACGACAGCTCAAACAGCATATTGGCGGTGACTTCGGCTTGTTGCGGATAAACGGCAAGACCTACAACGGTAATCAGTACAGCAATCAGGCTAGTTGATATCAAAAAGACATCTTTTTTATTGTTATTGGACATTTAAGTCTCCAGATAGAGAGTTTTTCTCTTACTGCGTGGCTCTAGATCAGCGTTTACAGCTGTGAGGGACTCCTTCCATATCGTTGAACCCTGAGCGTTAACCATTAGTTAACACATACCTTTAGGTTAACAATATGCCCCGAGATTTAAGCTTTTGCAACTGGAATTGTTGAAATTTCACACGTCTAAAACGGCTGTTTCAACACGCCAAAGAGCCCGCGAAAGTCCCCGTATTCCGGGCATTTCGCAGGCTTGTGAAGCGTCTATTTCGCGGCGCTGATCAACGCCGTTTAGTCAACTCACGCCAGGGCGGCGGCGATGGCTGCACCGACTTCTTGAGTCGAGGCCTTGCCACCCAGATCCGGGGTTTTCGGACCACTGGCAATCACGTCCTCGATGGCGCGCAAAATGCCATCGTGTGCCGCCTGATAACGCTCATCGCCTTTGCCCAAAAATTCCAGCATCAGCGCGCCCGACCAGATCATCGCAATCGGGTTGGAAATGTTTTGCCCGTAGATATCCGGTGCCGAGCCGTGAACCGGCTCAAACAGCGACGGGAAATTACGCTCGGGGTTGAGGTTGGCCGATGGCGCAATGCCGATGGTGCCGGCGCACGCTGGCCCGAGGTCCGACAGAATGTCGCCAAACAGGTTGGACGCCACCACCACGTCAAAACGGTTGGGTTGCAGCACGAAGCGCGCGCACAGAATGTCGATGTGTTGTTTGTCCCACGTCACTTGCGGGTAGTTGGCCGCCATGGCTTCGGTGCGCTCGTCCCAGTACGGCATGCTGATGGAGATGCCGTTGGACTTGGTCGCCGAGGTCACGTGCTTACGCGGACGCTCTTTGGCCACCTCGAAGGCGTACTTCAGAATGCGGTCCACACCGCGTCGGGTGAATACCGACTCTTGCAGGACAAATTCGTTTTCGGTGCCTTCAAACATGCGCCCGCCCACCGAGGAATATTCACCTTCGGTGTTTTCGCGGATCACCACAAAGTCGATATCGCCCGGCTCACGGCCTGCCAACGGGCACGGCACACCCGGGAACAGACGCACAGGGCGGATGTTCACGTACTGGTCAAAGTCGCGGCGGAACTTGAGCAGCGAACCCCACAGCGAGATGTGATCCGGCACCTTGTCCGGCCAGCCCACGGCGCCGAAGTAGATCGCGTCAAAGCCCTTGAGCGTTTCAAACCAGTCGTCCGGCATCATCTGCCCGTGGCGCTCGTAGTAGTCGCAACTGGCCCACTCGATGATCTCGATCGACAGATCAAGGTTCCACTTTTTAGCCGCCGCCTCCACAACGCGCAGGCCTTCTGGCAGTACTTCGTTACCAATACCGTCACCGGCGATGGCGGCAATTTTGAATGTCTTGCTCATGGGGGGCACTCTTGAAAATGGACAGTGGGCCCATGGTATAAAGCGCCAAAAGAAAGATAATCAGGCGAAGTGAAGATGGATAAGACACGGTTCGTGAATAATCTGCCCAATCTCGAAGACCTGCGCGTGTTCGTGATCGTGGCCCGCCGCTCCAGCTTTGCCGCCGCCGCCAGCGAACTGGGCGTGTCGCCAGCGTATGTCAGCAAGCGCATCCAGTTGCTGGAGCACAACATCGGCGTGCGCCTGCTGCACCGCACCACCCGGCGCGTGGCCGTGACCGATGACGGCGAGCGCGTCTACCGCTGGGCGCTGCATATATTTGATGCCGTCGAGCAGATGAGCGACGAAGTCTCGGCCCTGCACCAAGAGCCACGCGGCCAACTGCAAATCATCAGCAGCTTCGGCCTGGGCCGCCGCCACGTCGGCCCCGCGCTCTCCGAACTGTCCCAGCGCTACCCGGCCCTGGACATCCGCTTTGACATGTTCGACCGCCTGGTAGACCTGATCGAAGAAGGCTTCGACCTCGACATCCGCATTGGCGACAACATCGCCCCCAACCTCATCGCCAAACTGCTGGCCAACAACGCCCGCGTTTTATGCGCCAGCCCCGAGTACCTGCAACGCCACGGCGAACCGCGCACCCTGGCCGAACTGGCGGGCCATGAATGTTTGGTGATCAAAGAGCGCGACCACCCGTTCGGCCTGTGGCGCCTGCAAGGCCCGGAAGGCGAAGAAAGCGTCAAAGTCACCGGCGCCTTGTCCGCCAACCACGGCGAAGTCGTCCACCAATGGGCGATAGATGGGCGAGGCATCCTGCTGCGCTCCCACTGGGACGTGCGCGAGAGCCTTGAAAGCGGCAAATTGGTCCACATCCTCCAGGACTACCGACAGCAAGCCAACATCTGGGCCGTCTACACCGCCCCCCTCGCCAACTCCGCCAAAATCCGCGTCACCGTCGAGTTTCTGCGCCAGTACTTCAGCGAACGCCACCCCGCCACACCCCAGCGGCAAAAAGAATCGTGAAAATAGTCTGTAATCAGGGGTTTACAAGCCACGCCATCCGCGTATACTCCTCGCCCATAACGCCGGTATAGCTCAGTTGGTAGAGCAACTGACTTGTAATCAGTAGGTCCCGAGTTCGACTCTTGGTGCCGGCACCATACGCAATACCGAAAAAGGCTCACCGCAAGGTGGGCCTTTTTTGTTTCTGGTGTCGACTCCTGACGCCGCACCCTGCGCAATCCCACATATCACTTCTGACGACATCACACGCCAAGAATCTGACCTTAGCACCCGGCCATACGAAGCGCCGGCAAGTCCGAGTTATTCCGCAACTCGATCTAAATCCATATCACGTGCGCATAAGGAATTTCGGCCTCACCACTTAGTACGAGGCCGTTGCCGCGTGTGGAAAACCCCGAGGATTTGAAGGCGGTCACCGCGTACTCGATAGGGGATTAGGTAGGACCAATTGGGAACGGCCCATTCACGTGTGTTTTTAACGCGACCTTCACGGCCCATGGCTGGAAATTGGGCCAGTCTGTCGACACTTGCAAAGATTGCATCAGAAAAATCGTCGGCGGCCTTGGGATTTTCAAGGGCGATATAGCTGGCTTCGTCTTCTAGGTGCTTGAGGGCCTTTTCAAGCCACTCAACCCGCATTCGAATTCCAGCGACGGGCGCGCGTTGCTGCGACTTGCTCGTCAGTGGCGAATTTACCTTGGTCAGCCTCTTCTACAGCCTGCTCGATCTGCGACGTCAGTGCCTTCTCGTGCTCGATGTAATCGCGAAGAACATCCACAGCCAAATAGCTGGCGGTTTGGCCGCTCGTCTTGGCCAAGTCGGCTAGAGAGTTGGAAAGGTCTTCTGGCAGGTTCAATGAGATTCCGGTCATGACAACCTCGATGGTGAGCGGTTGTTGGGCATCTTACACCTTCATCGTTGCACTCGAAGATGCAAGTCGTCGAAAGGTGTTTCACCATTTTCCCGGCTTCTGCCCAACACCAAACGCTCCTCACCCCACCGCCTTGTCCCTGAAACAAACATCGTGTTAACTGTGCCATCACCCGCGCCTACAGGCGCCAACACCCTATTCCCGCTGCTCCCTGCCGATTTTTTGCCTTTTGATCAGGTATGAACGCGATGACGAATGCTGCGCCCTCGATAAAGCTCAGTACGCTTCGGCAAATTGCTCCTTATCTGGGGATGCGCGGGGTGTCGCCGCTGGAGTTTTTTCGGCGTTATGGGATTTCGCCGCAGGTGTTTCAGAACCCTGAGGCGTGGATTCCACGGGCGGCGTGTTTTCATATTGCCAATGAGATGGCGGCAGTTGCTCAGGACCCGTTTGCCGGGGCGTCGGTGGGGCATTTGATTGAGGTGCGTTCGCTTGGCGTGTGGGGCGAATGGGTGCTGGGCTCGACCAATCTGGCTCAGGCGTGTGCACTGGCGGCGGTGCACACGGATTTGCTGCATCAAGGCAGTGACGTGAAGATCATCACCGAAGGCCGGATGACGAAGCTGGTTCATCATTTTAACGGGCACCACGGGGCCGACCCCAAGCAGGTGATTTTGGGCACGTTGGCGCTGCTGAGAAAGATCCCGCTGATGTCCGGCGAGCCCGGCGCTATTCGTGTGCATCTGAAAAACCCGCGAGAGCGCGGCGATGAGGCGCTTGAGGAGTATCTGGGGCCGAATCTGGTGATGAATGCTGAGCACAACATGATCGAGTTTGATCGTGACTTGCTCGAAACACCTTTGCAGCCTGTTCGGGACAGTGCCTGGAAAACCACCCTGGCTTTGAAGTCGACCTCCGACGCCGCGGACGCGCTCGTGCAGCAGATCGCGGATCAGGAGTTGTCCAAACTTGTTACTGTTTCACGAAAGATCGGGCTGTCTGCCCGCACGCTCCAACGGCGCCTGGAACATTGCGGTATCGACTTCGATGCATTGCGTGATGAGACTCGTCGCAGTGAAGCCATGCAGTTGATTGCCAGCGCCAGATACAGCGCCACCGAAATTGCCTACATGGTCGGCTACAGCGACCCCGCGCACTTTACCCGCGCCTTCAAACGCTGGACGGGCAGCCCGCCGTCGCACTATCGCAGCCTCTTGAAACAAGACCGTTAATCCCCCCGCCTAACCCTCCGCCACTGCGCGCGGCCCCTTTACGGAGCGGCCTTAGCGTGCGCGCTCGCATTGCTTTTGGCACCAAATGGCAAGTTTGCGCCAGGGCGTTCTTATACAGTCAAAAAACTAACGCCAATCAATAAACCCAGAGGTTTAAATGCCCCCTTTACATGCGATCTGCATCCTTGCCATGGCGCTGGCAGTTGTTGGAAGTGCGAACGCTCAATCCTCCCCAGAGGCGGCGATACCGGTGGGTGTGGATAACTTTGTCCGTGCCGAGTCCGACCTTTACTTGGGCAAGATGGTAGCGACGGGCAGTTTGGGCCGCTTTGTTCATAGCCGCGAGGCCGTGCCCATCGACGCCCAAAATGTGGTGCGAATGAACCGGGACACGCTCTATTCGTCAGCGGTATTCGATCTTGATGCAGGCCCCGTCACCATCACCTTGCCTGAGTCCGGTGGGCGTTTCATGTCGATGGCGGTGATCAATGAAGATCATTACGTGCCCCTCGTCACTTACGGCGCCGGCCGCCAGACACTGACCAAAGAGTCCGTCGGCACCCGCTATGTCTTTGTGGCGGTGCGCACCTTCTTCGATCCCGCTGGTCGCAAAGACCTCGAGAAGGTCCATGCACTGCAGGATGCAATGACGGTTAGCCAGGCCAAGGGTGGCGAGTTTGTGGTGCCTAAGTGGGACCCGGCCAGCCAGGCAAAAGTGCGTGCGGCGCTGGAGGTGTTGGGGTCGACGATCCCTGACTACAACCAGTCCTTTGGCCCTAAGGGCGCGGTCAACCCGATCCATCACTTGATCGGCACTGCCACGGGCTGGGGCGGCAACCCGGCCAAGGACGCCATCTACCTGGGTGGCGTGATGCCGCAGAACGATGGGCACGCCGTTTACCGCCTGAAAGTAGGCGAAGTCCCGGTCAAAGGTTTTTGGTCGGTCAGTGTTTATAACGCCGACGGTTACTTCCAGAAGAACCCGCAAGACGCCTATTCATTGAACAACCTCACCGCCAAGAAAAATGAGGATGGCTCGATTGTCATTCAGTTCGGCGGTTGCGACGCGACGATCGCCAATTGCCTGCCTACCACGCCCGGCTGGAAC
Organism: Pseudomonas helleri; assembly: GCF_045830615.1. Classification (NCBI taxonomy): domain Bacteria; kingdom Pseudomonadati; phylum Pseudomonadota; class Gammaproteobacteria; order Pseudomonadales; family Pseudomonadaceae; genus Pseudomonas; species Pseudomonas helleri. The sequence goes on from NZ_CP174501.1 coordinate 5,300,883, forward strand.
TACACGGTCAGGCTTTATCAGCCGAGCGAACAACTACTCAATGGCCAATGGAGCTTCCCGAAGCCAGAGCTTGTCGCCCGCTAATCCATACCACCCGACGTCTATAACCCGGCATACACGCTCATACGTTTGGTTTTACAACCAAGGAAACAAACAATGACAACCATCGGCGGTTCAAACTTTCTCAAGCATCCCGTGGCCCTCATGACAGGTGCGACGCTCGCATTGGCGATGGCGCTGCCGGCACACGCAGACAACGCAAATGAGCCATCCGTAACGGTGGGTGGCGGCCTTGGTGTGGGCCCGTTGTACGAAGGTTCTTCGCACTACGCGGCCTTCCCGTCGCTGAAATTGAAGACTGTGTTGCCGACCCAAGAGTGGGGCACGTTCAGCGCGGCGTTCCCGGAGGGCCTGCGTTGGGACTTGCCGGGCTTGTCGCCTTTCGGCTTTGCGCTGCTGATCGGTTATGACCAGGGCCGCAAAGAACGAATCCACACCCTGGACGGCCGCGATGACTATCTGCGGGGCATGGGCAACCTGGACAGCACCGCGCTGGTGGGGGCTGAAGCGTACTGGACGCTGCCGGCCGGTCGCCTGTTTGTGCGTGGCCTGCGCTCGAGCGACAACCGCAATTACGGCGGCGAACGCCTGGGCAAAACCGCCTACCTTGAAGCCGGTTTTGCCACGGCTTACGCGCTGTCGTCGACATTGACCCTGGACTCGACGCTGTACGGCACCTGGAGCAATGAGAACGACATGATGGCGCGTTTCGGCGTCACGGCTCAGCAAGCGGCCCGCACCCAGTTCGAGGAGTACCACCCAGGCGGCGGGATGCGTGACGTGACCTTGAAGCTGGGCCTCACCTGGCAGTGGCAGCCACAAATCGCCCTTGAAGGCGGGGTCAAAACCTACGCCTTGGTCTCCGATGCCCGCAACAGCCCGCTCACGGGTGAAAAGGTCGGCGCTGGCGCTTATCTGAACGCGCTGTACTCGTTTTGATTAACCGCTCACACCGCTGCCATCCGCCACAGAACAAACAAGGGAACACGCGATGAAACAACGACATAAGCAGTTGGGGCTGACCGTGTCCCTGACTGGCCTGCTGTGGTCGGGGCTGGTGCTGGCCGAAGAGGCGGCCACCAAGATCACGGACCCTCATTTCAAGCTCGCTCCGAGCTACCTCAACCCGGCCGACTTGCCGCTGCGCCTGGCGTTGCTCGGCGCGCCGCCCAAGCCCGACTCTGCGGCGCTGGCGCGGGATGAAGAAGCCCGGCGGGCAGCGCTGGCACTGCGTGGCACGGCCCGGGAGGCACTCGCCGCAACGGATGCAGAGTTGTCGTTCCCGGGCCCGGCGAACACATTCTCGTGCGCGATGGGGACGCAGATCAGCGAGAAGACCACCCCGCATCTGTACACCTTGATGCAGCGCACCCTGACGGATGCCGGTGGCTCCACGTATGCCGGGAAAAACGCCTACAACCGCACCCGTCCGTTTGTGGTGCATGACGAAGGCACCTGCCGCAAAGACATGGAACCGCTGCTGCGCACCGACGGTTCCTGGCCTTCCGGGCACTCGGCGGCGGGCTGGGCCTGGGGCTTGATCCTCGCAGAAGTGAACCCGGCACGCGCCACTGAACTGATGACTCGCGGCCTGGCGTACGGCCAAAGCCGCGTCATCTGCAACGCCCACTGGCAAAGCGACGTAGACGCCGGGCGCATCATGGGCGCTGCCACCGTGGCCAGTCTGCACAGCAATCCGGCGTTCCTGAAGGATCTGGCAGCGGCGAAGGAAGAAATCCAGGCGGCGCAAAAAGCAGGCAACACGCCGACAGAAAACTGCGCCGCCGAGGGCGTCGCGCTCTCGTTGACGCAGCACTGAACGGGGACGCGCCATGAGGCTCAGTAACACTTCGTTGCGGCGTAAACACGTGCGTCTGGCCCTGTTGTTCGGGGCCTTGGCGAGCGCAGCAAGCGGCCTGCCGACGGTCGCCAACGCGGCAGACAGCGATGAGTGGCAGTTCAACGGTGGGCCATACCTGTGGGGCGCCGGTATTCGTGGGCACATCGGCCACAAAAGCACCGGGACTACGTTTGTGAAGTCCGACTTTTCGGACATAGCACGCACCGTCGACATGTCGTTGATGTTCATGGGCGAAGCGCGGCGCGGGCCTTACAGCGTGCTTGCCGACCTGATGTACATCGACACCGACACCCGCAGCCGCCTGCCAACCGGGTCCAAGCTGGAAGTAGAAGGCAAGACGGCGTCAGGCTTTTTGGGCGGCGGCTATACGGTGCTCGGCGATGACGATTATCGGGTCGACGTCGCGGGCGGCGTGCGCGTCTGGTACAGCAGCACTACCCTGACCCTGCATGGTGGGCAGGCTTCGGGGCACTCCGGCTCTGACAACGCCACGTGGGCAGACGCCATGGTCGGGCTGCGGGGGCGCTATGCCGTGAGTGAGCGGTTCTGGTTGTCCTCCTGGGGCATGGTGGGTGCCGGGCAATCCCGTGAAGACTGGGACCTGGCAGCGCTGGCCGGCTGGGAGTTCACCCCCGGATTTTCGGCGGTGGCTGGCTACCGGGCCATGGGCGTGAACTATCGCAACGACGGGTTTGTGTACGACATCGTGCAAAAAGGCCCGTTGTTGGGGATTAGCGGACGGTTTTAGGCGTTTGCAGCCCGTAGCGGTTGCCGAGCCTGCGAGGCTACGTCCGACTGTTGCGGTCTTTCAGTTAAACCGTGGGTTGAGGATTTACGATCTCTGCGCGATCGGACGTCGCCTCGCAAAGCTCGTCAACTGCTACGAGGGGTGTGTGAACAGCCCGCAAGGTAGTTGCCATTCCCCCCTTGCATTACTGCCGTGCCATCACGACAATGAGATCGATTACCATTTACGCTTTTGGTGACTCTCTCATGTCGTCGCTCGATCATTCAGCGCTTCATCAGCTGTACAGCGAACACAACAGTTGGCTGAAAGGCTGGTTGCGCGTGCGCCTCGGTAATGCGGCCGATGCTTCGGATTTGGCTCAAGACACGTTTGTGCGGGTGATGACGGCCCGCCATGACGTGCCCATTCGTGAGCCTCGGGGCTATCTCAGTGCTATTGCCCGCTCGCTGCTGATCGACAAGTCCCGTCGGCGCACCATTGAGCAAGCGTATCTGTTTGCTTTGGCGCAGCGGCCAGAGCCGGTGGAGGTGTCGCCAGAGGTGCGGTTGTCGATCATCGAGATGCTGATCTCAATCGATACCCTGCTCGACGAACTGGGCCCCAGAACCCGGGAGATTTTCCTCGCCGTGCAGTTGGAAGGGCTGACCTACGTGGCCGCTGCAGAACGCTTTGGGGTGTCGGTGACCACGGTTAAAAATCACCTGATTCGCGCCATGACCCGCTGCCTTTTGCTGGTTGACGCGTGAGGCCACCGGACATGGACATCAAAACCCTCGAAGCCGCCGCCACCTGGTATGTGCAACTCAATGACGGCACGGTCAATGAGGCGCGGCAACGGGCCTGGCACACCTGGCTGCACGCCAGCCCGCAGCATGCGGCAGCCTGGGCACGGGTCGAAATCCTCCAGCAGCAGTGGTCCAAAATGCCCCGGCAAGCGGCGTTGTCCAGTTTGGGGGCAGCCAAAGCCCAGCGCCGTGATGTGCTGAAAATCCTCAGCATGCTGGTGGCCGTGGGCGGGTGTTCGTGGCTGGCCGTTGAGCAGGTGCCCTATCGCTCGATGCTGGCAGAACTGAGCACCGGCAGCCGTGAACGCCGCTCGCTGCGGCTGGAGGACGGCTCGCAATTGGAGATGAACGCCGGCACTGCGCTGGATATTCGCTTCGATGCAACGCAGCGGCAAATCCAGTTGTATCGCGGCGAAATCCTGCTGCAAACCGCCCAGCCCGCCGACCCGCGGCCTTTGATCGTGCAGACGATTGACGGCAGCGTGCGGGCGCTCGGCACCCGCTTCAGTGTTCGCCAACTGCCCGCTTACACCCGCGTCGGCGTGCTACAGGCTGCGGTTGAGGTCCGCCCGCTTCGCCATGCCGATCAGCCGCTGCGGCTGGAGGCCGGGCAGCAAGCCACGTTCGATCGCGATGCAGTGAGCGCGGTTGGGCTTTTACCGGCTGAATCGGCCGCCTGGGTGCAGGGCATGTTGAGCGTGAATGACTGGCCCTTGGGCGACTTTATCGAAGCGTTGGGCCGTTATCGCCCCGGCGTACTGCGGTGCGACCCGGCGGTTCAAGGGTTGAGCATTTCGGGGGCGTTTCGTATCGATGACACCGACACCGTGCTGGAAAACCTGAGCAAGACCTTACCGGTCAAGGTGCGTTATGTGACGCGTTATTGGGCCAACATCGAGCCGGTCTGAGTTTATTTAGAAAATCCCGGCGCGCGGCCTTGCTGATTTTGATTCTCATCCGTCTTTGACACAAACCGCGATCACAGCGGCTATCTGCCAGACTAACGGAAGGATCACCGAATGCCCCCGCTCCCCCTCAATGCCAGTACCCAGATAACGCGCGCTGTGCGCATGGCGGTGTTCGGCGCGTCGCTGGCCAGCCTGCCCGCCCTGGCGCTGATGCCCACCCAGGCGTGTGCGCAAAGCCAAACGGTGTATGAGATTGCCCCAGGCCCGTTGGGCAACGCCCTGGCCCAGTTTGGCGTGCAGGCGGGGGTGACCATTTCGTTCGATACGGAACAGGCTCGCCACCTCCACACCAGCGGGCTGCAAGGCTCATACAGTGTTGAAGAAGGCCTGGAGCGCTTGCTCGCCAACAGCGGCTTGCAAGCCGAGCGCCAGAGCAATGGGGGCTATGTACTGGTCGCACGCAACGCGCAATCGGCGCTGGAGCTGGGCGCCACTCAGGTCACCACCAACCAGCTGGGGTCTGTTACCGAGGGCACGGGTTCCTACACGCCGGGCACCATCGCCACAGCCACGCGCCTGGTGTTGACCCCGCGAGAAACGCCGCAGTCGATTTCGGTGGTGACCCGCCAGGTCATGGACGATTTCGGGCTTAACTCCATTGATGACGTGATGCGCCATACGCCGGGCATCACCGTATCGACTTACGACTCCGAGCGCACCAACTACTACTCGCGCGGCTTTTCCATCGTCAACTTTCAATACGATGGCATTCCCACCCTGCGCGACACCCAATATTCAGCGGGTCAGACCCTGAGCGACATGGCCATTTATGATCGGGTCGAAGTGCTCAAGGGCGCGACCGGGCTGCTCACCGGTGCGGGTGGCGCAGGCGGCACCATCAACCTGATTCGTAAAAAGCCTACGGCCGACTTCCAGGGCAACATCGAACTGGGGGCAGGTTCATGGGACAACTACCGCAGTCAAGTTGATGTCAGTGGCCCTTTGACCGATACCGGCAATGTGCGTGGCCGGGCAGTGGCGGCCTATCAGGACAAGCAATCGTTCCTCGACCACTACTCACGCAAGACCGGTGTGTACTACGGCATTCTGGAAGTCGATCTGGATGAAGACACCCTGCTGACCTTGGGTGCGGACTACCTAGACAGCGATCCAAAAGGCTCAAGCTGGACAGGCTCGCGCACCGTGTTCGACGCCGTGGGCAACCGCCTCGATGTGCCCCGCTCGTTCAACAACGGCCCCAAGTGGAGTTCATGGGCGCAGTACAGCCGAACGGTGTTCGCGACCCTCGAACATAGTTTTGCCAATGGCTGGGTGACCAAAGCGCAGTACAACCATCAGATCAACGGCTACGACGCGCCTTTGGGTTACATCTCTCAGGACTCAGCCACCGAAAGCTCCATCTGGGCGCAAAAATACACCGGCAAAACCACCAGTGACAGCCTGGATGTGTACGCCTCGGGGCCGTTCGAATTACTTGGTCGGGAACACCAACTGGTGGTGGGCCAGTCCTTCTCCAATGCCCACTGGAAAGGCAAGGACTACGGCAGAGCCACCTATTTCGACAACTCGTACGATTTTTACCAATGGCATGGTCAAGCCATCGAACCCGAGTGGAACCAGCCCACCCGTATCAACGACGTGACGACGCGCCAGACGGGGACTTACCTCGCCGGACGCTTCAGCCTCATGGATGACCTGCACCTGTTGCTCGGCACCCGCGTCGCCAACTACCAGGTCACCGGCACCCGTGACAGCCGGGCCAGCGGCAAAGTGCTGCCTTATGCCGGCGCGGTGTACGACCTCAACGACAACTTCTCGGCTTACGCCAGCTACACCGAAATTTTCCAGCCGCACACCGAATACCTGGACCGTAACCGCAAAATGCTGGAGCCCAACGAGGGCAAGAACTACGAGCTGGGCATCAAAGGCGAGTTTTACGGTGGCCGCCTGAACACCAGCCTTGCCTATTTCGAAGTGCATGAAAACAACCGGCCGATACAAGACACGCTGTTCAACGCCATCCCGGGCAACGACATTGCGTACATGGCTGCCAAGACCAAAACCAAAGGTTACGAAGCCGAAATTTCCGGCGAACTCAGCCCTGGCTGGCAGTTACAGGCAGGCTACACCCACAAAATCGCCCGCGAGAACGACACCGACGAAAAAGTCTCGACTTGGGAGCCGCAAGACCAACTGAGCTTCTACAGCAGCTACAAACTCAAGGGCAACCTGGACAAACTCACCGTCGGCGGCGGCGCGCGCTGGCAGAGTGCTGGCTGGCAGACGCTGTACAACAGCGGCAAAAGAAGCTCAGAAAAATTCACCCAAGACCCGTACTGGCTGGTCGACTTGATGGCCCGCTATCAAATCACTGAAAACCTGTCGGCAACCTTCAACGTCAACAACCTGTTCGACAAGGTGTACTACACCAACATCGGCTTCTACACCTCCGCCTACTACGGCGACCCGCGCAACGTGATGGTGACCACTCGCTGGGATTTTTAAGGCGGTAGGTATCCACAAAAGTCCGCATAAAAAAAAACGCCCCGAACCAAACGGTTCGGGGCGTTTTTTATTCAGATGTCAGACCTGACTGGCAGGCCCGTGGCATCAGAAAATGCTGATTGGGTAATCAACAAATACACGGACTTCGTTACCGCCGACGTTGTAGTCGCTGGCGTTGTTGGAAACGCGCAACCACGAACCGCGCAGACGCACGCTCAGGTCTTTAACCGGACCGCTTTGTACAACGTACTTGGCCTGATTGTAGATTTCGCGCTCGGTACCACGACCACGGCCTGAACCGTCGTCGATGTTGGTGCCGCGTACGTAGGCGATGTTGTAGGTCAGGCCTGGAATGCCAACGGCGCCGAAGTCGAAGCCGTAGCCCAGCTGCCACGAACGCTCATCTTTGGCGTTGAAGTCAGACCAGTAGGAGTTGGCCAGCAAGATGGTGTTGCCGCCGTCGCCCACGCCGCCCGCATTGCGGTAGCCGCCGTATGGGTAGCCGATTTCACCGGTGCTGCTCTGGTAAGCCAGAACCAGCGAGTGCGCGCCGAACGCGTAGGTGGTTGCCAGGCTCCAGATCTTGTTGTCGGTGCCGTCAACCTTCAGCACGTCACGCGCGTAGCCCGAGTCTACGTGGGTGCGGTAGCCGTTGAAGTCAAACGTCAGGGACTGTTTGTCATCCAGTGGCAGGGCGTAGGTCATGCCCAGGTATTGCTTGCGCAGCTCGTCTTTCATCTCGGAGCCGTACAACGAGGCCGAGAAGCGCTCGGTGAACTTGTAGCTACCGCCGAACACGTTGATGCTCTTCAGGCCGCCGCTGTTACGCGCTTCAGCACTTTTACGCGACTCTTCGGTGAAACGACCCACGTTCAGTTCCAGGCCGTCGATCTCTTTGGAGGTCAACAGGGTACCGGTGAAGCTTTCCGGCATCAGACGGGAGTTGTCGTACATCAGTACCGGCAGAGCAGGCATTTGATCACCGTATTTCAGCACGGTGTTCGAAATGCGGAATTTCACGGCAGCGCCAGCCTTGGCGATGTCGTGAGCGGCTTTGCCGTTATGGTCTTGCTTGAAGAAGTCGATGCCGCCTGCGCCGCTGCTGCCCTTGCCGCCGTCCAGACGCAGTGCGTAGATGCCGAAAGCATCCACACCCACGCCCACGGTGCCTTGGGTGAAGCCGGAGGTGAATGTGCCGAGGAAGCCTTGGCCCCATTCAGCTTTATCTTGTTGGTGGTTTTTGTAGTCGCGGCTGATGTAGGCGTTGCGCGCCAATACGTTCAGGTGGCTGTCTTCTACAAAACCTTTTGCGTCAGCTTGATCGTTAGCCATGGCCTGGGTAGCACCGAGTACGCCCAGAGCGAGTAGACCTATCCGTGTTTTTAACATTTTATTTTCCTTATTTCAGAATAGAGACGCGCTGTGGGTTTCAAGCTGAAACATTGAGTGGTGGTTGCTTCACATAAACAAAAAAAGACCCACACGAGACGCCGCGCGGGTCATTTAGAAAGTTGGTGCATGGCTTATCGCCACAGGCGTAGGCAGGGATCCTATCCGTCGTTAAGGCAAAGTGTCAATTTCGTGAAAAATTTGTTAATTGCCAGCAATTCAAAGACCGTTGATCGCCCCTTAACCTTTTACTCGTCGCAGCCATTCAGGCCGCAGGCGGGCGCTGAATCGTTTGGACTTTGGGCGGGTGCTCGCAACCATTGCGCAAAGGCGTCTGGCTTACCGATAAACGCCCCAAAGTCGACCACTTGGTAGCGCCCGTCGAGTTCCAGAACCAGGGTAGGAAAGCCTTGGCCACCCACCTGCCCGAGCAGTTTGCGGCTGTCTTTTATATGAGTGTGGGTCGGTTCGCCACGGGCCGCCTGGTAGGCCGCAACAAAGGCCTCGGTGGGCAGGCCGATTTCAGTGGCCAGTTCCACCAGCACGTCCTTGTCGCTAATCCGCCGCCCTTCGACATAGTGCGCCGTCTGTAAACGCCCCAGCAGTTCAAGGCCACGCCCGGCCAGTTGCTCGGCTGCCAACACGGCAGTGATGGGTGGCGCCGAATCAAAGACCGCCGTGGTGTCGCGCAGCAGCCCTTCAAAGTAAGCCTCGCCAAACGGCTGGCCGGTGTATTCGGCAATTCGCTGGTCATGGGGCATGACGTAGTCACGCAGTTGCGCAGACACGGGGCGGCTCATGGCGCCGGTCATCATCCCGCCGCCATGGGCCACCACCGGCACAAGGCCGCGGGCAGCGTCGATCAGCGGCTTGGCGCCATAGCACCAACCGCACAACGGGTCATAGATGTAGTGCAGAACGGGGGTGGTCATGAAGCGCTCCGAAGGTTCAATCAATCAGAGCGTCAGACTAGCGGTAAGGCGAGAACAGAAAAACGCTGCCAGCGCTTTTAGTGTGTTGCGTGAACCGGGCAAATAAAGGGCCTGTAGGAGCTGCCGCAGGCTGCGAGCTTTTAGAAGATCAAAAGATCGCGAGGCGAGCTCGCTCCTACAGTTTTGGGTGGGTCAGGCTTTGCGTGGGGCGGGTTGTTGCTGGGTCAGGCAGTGGATGTTGCCACCGCCCAGCAGCAATTCACGGCCCGGCACCATCACCACTTCGTGCTGCGGAAACAGGTTTTGCAGGATGTCTTTGGCCTCTGCGTCCATCGGGTCGTCAAAGCTTGGGGCGATGATGCCGCCGTTGACGATCAGGAAGTTCACGTAAGACCCGGCCAAACGCTCCGACGGATTGCGATCCTGGCTGCCAGCGACTTTATCCACACCGTCGCACTCTTCCTGGGTGGCGTACATCGGCCCCGGAATCGGCATTTTGTGCACAACAAAAGAACGGCCCTGGGCATCGGTGCTGGTGGCCAACACTTTCATCGCTTCGTGGCAACGCACGTAGTTGGGGTCGCGCTCGTCGTCGGTCCAGGCCAGCAGCACTTCACCCGGCGCCACGTAGCAGCAGAAGTTATCCACATGGCCGTCGGTTTCATCGTTGTACAGGCCATCGGGCAGCCAGATGATCTTATCCACAGCCAGTTGCGCGCGCAGCACGCTTTCAATCTCTTCACGGGACAGGTGCGGGTTACGGTTGCGGTTCAGCAGGCATTCACCGGTGGTGATCAATGTGCCTTCGCCATCAACATGAATCGAACCGCCTTCCAGCACAAAACCTTCGGTGTAGTAGCGCGCCGAGCGCTCGATTTCGAGGATCTTGCTGCCCACTTGCTGATCGCGGTTCCACGGGAAGTACAGCCCGCCGTCAAACCCGCCCCAGGCGTTGAAGTCCCAGTTCACGCCGCGTACTTCGCCGGTGTCGTTGATCACGAACGTCGGCCCGCTGTCGCGCACCCAGGCGTCATCGTTGGAAAGCTCGACCACGCGGATGTTCGGCACATCGAGCTGAGCGCGAGCGTTTTCGTACTGTGCGGCCGACACCCCGACGGTCACCGGCTCGAAACGGGCAATGGCCTTGGCCACAGCGGCGTGCGCGGCTTGCGCAGGCTTGCCGCCCAAGCGCCAGTTGTCCGGGCGCTCAGGCCAGATCATCCAGACTTGAGTTTGAGGAGCCCATTCGGCCGGCATGTGAAAGCCGTCAGCGCGGGGCGTGCTGTGCAAAGTAGTCATAACCGTCAGGACTCCAAGGAACCAAAAAAGAGGGGGATGGGCGCATCAATCAGGCTGGCCGGAAACAGTGGACGCCCGCCTGCATTTCGTCAAGAAAGGCCCCCTTTATAGCCGATAAATATCCACAATAAAAACCATTTATCGGATTTAACCCAGACAAAAGCATTTTTAATACAGATATAAATCGAGATTAAAAATAGCGCTGGTAGCCTCACTCCTACGGGGTTTAAGCGTAGGTATACTGCGCCCTATGAACTCGACTCCTACAACCCCTCGCCGCCCCCGCTGGCGCAGCCTGGCCTTACTGGCGCTGTGCCTGGCGCCTTTGTTGTGGCCGCTGCAACACTTGGCCGAGCGCTATTACCGCAGCGAACTGGCCGGGCAGAACCGCCAGACCCTCGACCTGTACGTGGCCAACTTGCTGGGCACGCTGCACCGCTATGAGGTGCTGCCACAAATTCTGGGCGAGCTGCCCGCGCTGCGTAATTCCCTGGCCGACCCGGAAGACCCGCAAACCCTGAGCACGGCCAATAAGTTGCTCGCTGAGATCAACAGCCAGACCGGCGCTGAGGTCATGTACCTGATTGATGCCGATGGCAACACAGTGGCGACGTCAAACTGGGACAAGCCCGACAGCTTTATCCGACGTAACTTTGCTTTTCGTCCGTACTTCAGCGAAGCAATGGATGGCAAGTTGGGGCGCTTTTTCGGCTTGGGCACTACGTCCGGCAAACGCGGCTATTACTTTGCCGCCCCGGTGACCGAAGGCGATAAAAAGCTCGGCGTGCTGGTGGTCAAGGTAGACCTGGATCACACCGAGCGTTTGTGGGGCAACACCCCGGAGCAACTGCTGACAACCGACGACAACGGCGTGGTGATTCTCACGTCCCGCCCGGATTGGCGCTTCAAGGCCACGCGCAAGCTGTCGCCTCAAGAGCAACAGGACATTTTCGCCATCCTGCCTTACCCGACGCGCAACCTGCAGCCGCTGAACATCAACCCGGATTCGTGGGTGGTACAAACGCAAAAAATCGACGAGACCGGCTGGAGCGTGAACATTCTCGCGCCGCGTACCTTGATCGATCGCCCGGTGCGGACTGTGCTGGCCATTGGCGCGGCCACCTTGCTGGTGGTCATGCTGCTGATCGGCTTGATGATGCAACGTCGCCGCCATTACCTGGAGCGCATCGCCTTCGAAGCCAAGGCCCGGCGTGAACTCGAAGGCCGGGTGGCCGAGCGTACCAGCGACCTTGAAGGCCTCAACCAGCGCCTGCGTAAAGAAGTGCTGGAGCGCGAGCATGCGCAGCAAGAACTGGTGCGCGCCCAGGATGACCTGGTGCAGGCGGGCAAGCTGTCAGCCCTCGGCACCATGTCGGCCAGCATCAGCCACGAACTCAACCAGCCGTTGGCAGCCATCCGCAGCTATGCCGAAAACGCCGAAGTGTTGCTCGACCATCAACGCACTGAAGACGCGCGCAGCAACCTCAAGCTGATCAACGAACTGACCGGGCGCATGTCTTCGATCATTGCGCACCTGCGCGCGTTCGCCCGGCGCGATCGCCATGCGCCTGAAAGCGTGGCGCTGCAACCGGCGCTGGACGATGCCCTGGCCTTGCTGGCCAAACGTCGGCGCAGCATGGAGGTCGAACTGATCCGCGACTTGCCTGCGGCCACGCTGTGGGTCGAAGCCGGAGAAACCCGTTTGCGTCAGGTGCTGGGCAACCTGCTGGCCAACGCTCTCGATGCACTTACCGAAAAAGGCCCGCCCCGGCGATTGTGGCTAAGTGCCCAATCAACGCCCGAGGGCGTCACTGTGTACATTCGCGACAACGGCCCGGGCTTTTGCATGGAAGCGTTGGGCCGCGCCGGTGAGCCGTTTTACACCACCAAAACCCGCACCCAAGGGTTGGGCCTGGGGCTGGCCATCTGCGACACATTAATCCGTGCGTTTGGCGGCGAATTGTTGTTCGCCAACCACAAAGAAGGCGGCGCCTTAATTACCCTACGACTGCGCGCCGGTGCACCGGGCGTGAGCTTGCAAGCTTCAGAGGACTCCAGGTCATGAGCCAACCCATTGATCCGCGCGTACAGGTCATCTTGATCGATGATGATCCGCACCTGCGCCAGGCGCTCTGCCAAACCCTGGACCTGGCCGGGCTTAAGGTGTTGCCGCTGGCCGAAGCCAACGGCCTGGCCGAGCGCATCTCACGAGACTGGGCCGGCGTGGTGGTCAGTGACATCCGCATGCCGGGCATGGACGGGCTGGAGCTGCTCACACATCTGCACGCGCAAGACCCTGAGCTGCCGGTGTTGTTGATCACCGGCCATGGTGATGTGCCCTTGGCGGTGCAGGCCATGCGCACGGGCGCTTACGACTTTCTGGAAAAACCCTTTGCCAGCGACGCCCTGCTCGACAGCGTGCGCCGTGCCCTGGCCCTGCGCGCACTGGTGCTGGACAACCGCAGCCTGCGCCTGGCACTCAGCGATCGCCAGCAACTGAGCGCACGGCTGGTGGGGCTATCCCCGGCCATGCTGCGCCTGCGCGAGCAAATTGGCGCCCTTGCCGGGACCAAGGCAGACGTGTTGATTCTGGGCGAAACCGGCTCCGGCAAAGAAGTCGTCGCACGGGCGCTGCACGACCTCTCGAGCCGCCGCAACGGCCCGTTCGTGGCGATCAACGCCGGGGCGCTGGCCGAGTCGGTGGTCGAAAGCGAACTGTTCGGCCATGAGCCCGGTGCCTTCACCGGCGCGCAAAAACGCCGTATCGGCAAATTCGAATTCGCCAATGGCGGGACATTGTTCCTCGACGAAATCGAAAGCATGAGCCTGGACGTGCAGGTCAAACTCCTGCGTTTGCTGCAAGAGCGCGTGGTTGAGCGTTTGGGCGGCAACCAGCTGATCCCGCTGGATATCCGGGTGATCGCCGCCACCAAGGAAGACCTGCGTCAGGCCGCCGACCAAGGGCGTTTTCGTGCCGACTTGTACTACCGGCTCAACGTCGCGCCGCTGCGTATTTCGCCATTGCGCGAGCGCGGTGAAGACGTGCTGGTGCTGTTCCAGCATTTTGCCGACGAGGCCAGCGCACGCCACGGCCTGGCGCTCAACGTGTTGCAACCGGGCCAGCGGGCGCAATTATTGCGCCACACCTGGCCGGGTAATGTGCGTGAACTGCAAAACGTCGCTGAGCGCTTTGCCCTGGGTCTGGAATTGGCCCTGGACGAAGGCGCTAGCGACGGCACAACGGCGTCAGACCTTGAGGTGTCTGGCAACTTGAGCGAGCAGGTCGAACACTTCGAAAAGAGCCTGATTGCTGCCGAGCTTGAGCGTTCACACAGCTCGATGCGCAGCCTCGCTGAAGCCCTGGGCGTGCCGCGCAAAACCCTGCACGACAAATTGCGCAAACACGGCCTGCACTTCGAGAGCGGCAGCCACCCTCACACCGATGAACTTGATTGACCTGAACAGGATCCGCGCATGAACCGCGACAGTCGTTATCTGGAATCCATCCTTCATCACGACATTCCGCTGACCCGTGAAATGGGCCTCAAAGTGGTTGGCTGGCAGGATCGGCAATTGCGTTTGCACCTGCCGCTGGACGCCAACATCAACCACAAAAGCACCATGTTTGGCGGCAGCCTGTACTGCGGCGCGGTGCTGGCCGGTTGGGGCTGGTTGCATCTGAGCCTGCGTGAGGCCGGGATCGAAGACGGGCACATCGTGATTCAAGAAGGCCACATCAGCTACCCGCTGCCCGTGACCCAAGACGCCATCGCGCTGTGCGATGCGCCATCAGAGGCCGCGTGGAACAAGTTCCTGGCCATGTACAAGCGCCACGGCCGCGCTCGTTTAACCCTTGAGACGCGGATGATCAATGCCGACGGCGGGGACGATGCGGTGCGGTTCAGCGGGCAGTATGTGTTGCATCGGTAGTCTGCTGTTCGCCAAAACCTTGTCTCGCGATCTTTTAAAGATCAAAAGATCGCGAGGCAAGCTCGCTCCTACAGAGGGGTGGCTTTTAACCTTGCGCCAACGCCAACAACTGCTCACGCCATGGCGCCTTCGCGGGCAACGCCAAAAAATAGCCATTGAGCAGCGATTCCCGCGCCGGATACGTGAACGGCTGGCCATCGAGCTGCAACACCACCCCGCCCGCCCCTTCAAGCACGCCTTGTGCGGCGGCTGTGTCCCATTGCGAAGTCGGCGCCAGACGCGGGTAACAATCTGCCGCGCCTTCAGCCAGCAAACAGAACTTCAATGAGCTGCCAATGTTGGCGGTTTCCAACTTCCCGACAGCCGTCTCCAGCCCGGCCAGCAAGCGCTCTTGCTCGGGGCTTGAATGCCGACGGCTGGCCACTACGATCAGCGGCTCACCGGCGGGCGGCACGTCGCGCACATTGATCGGTACGATCACGTCCGCGTCCGCCCGCCAGGCGCCCAGGCCCGCGCCACCGTAGTAGCAACGACCACTGGTGGGCATTGAAACCACGCCGAACACCACGCGACCGTTCTCGACCAGAGCAATGTTGACGGTGAATTCTTCGCTGCCGGAGATGAACTCCTTGGTGCCGTCCAACGGGTCAACCAGCCACCAGCGTGTCCAGCCAGCGCGCACGCTCTGCGCGATGTTGGCGTCTTCTTCCGACAACACCGGGATGCTCGGGTCCAACGCGGTCAGGCCATCGAACAAAATGTGGTGCGCCGCGAGGTCAGCTGCGGTGACCGGAGAGTTATCGTCTTTGGCGGTGACAGCAACATCCGCACGCCAAAACGGCAAAATGGCCTCGCCTGCACAGTGCGCGAGTTCAATCACCGGGGCTAACAAAGGATGCGCCAGGCTCACGGTTTAAACACTCCGCGCTGGGTCAACAGATCACGCGCCAGGTACAGCGCGGCCAAGGCACGGCCTTCGCTGAACTGCGGGTTTTGCACCAGCGTCGACAGCTCACGCAAGTTGACGCGGTCAACCCGCATCGGCTCCGGCTCGTCGCCTTCGAGGTGGGCTTCGTACAGATCAGAAGCCAGCACCACCTGAATTTTCTGGCTCATGTACCCCGGCGACAACGACAGCTCAGTCAAATGCTCAAGCTGGCGGGCGCCAAAGCCTGCTTCTTCTTTCAATTCACGCTCAGCGGCTGCCAGCACGTCTTCGCCCGGCTCGATCAAGCCTTTGGGCAACGAGACTTCATATTCGTCGGTGCCGCCACAATATTCTTCGACCAGGATGGCGTGTTCGGCATCAATCATTGCCACGATCATGACCGCGCCATAGCCGTTACCGCGCCCCACCAGCCGCTCGTAAGTGCGCTCAACGCCATTGGAAAAGCGCAGTTGCACTTCTTCGACCCGAAACAATCGGCTACTGGCAACAATTTCACGGGCAAGTACGGTGGGTTTTTGGCGCATAGCGGCTCCTCAATATGAACGGGTTACTATACCCCGGCTTTTCCGATTGTCTGTGTCGGATGTTTTTCTACTGTGGGAGAAGTTTTGCATGACAGCGTTACCCTGGCGCGACATTGATACCGTTCTGCTGGACATGGACGGCACACTGCTCGACCTGCACTACGACAACCACTTTTGGCTCGAACACCTGCCGCAGCGCTATGCCGAGCTGCATGGCATCAGCCGCGCCATGGCCGACCTTGAGCTCACGCCGCTGTTTGAAAACAACGCAGGCCAGTTGAAGTGGTACTGCCTGGATTTCTGGAGCCGCGAGCTGAAGATCCCGGTGCGTGAGCTCAAGCTCGAAACCGCGCACCTGATTGCCCTGCGCCCGGATGCAGACACCTTTTTAGCGGCGATCAAACAGGCTGGCAAGCGGGTGATTCTGATCACCAACGCGCACCGCGATTCGTTGTCTTTGAAGCTGGAGCGCATCGAGCTGGCGCCGTATTTCGAGCGCCTGATCAGCTCCCACGATTACGGCTTCCCCAAGGAAAGCCCGGCGTTTTGGGATGCCTTGCAAGCCGATATCGGCTTTGACCCAAGCCGCAGCCTGTTTATCGACGACACCTTGCCAATTTTGCGCAGCGCCCGTGCATTCGGCATCGGCCACTTGCTGGCGGTCAAACAGCCAGACAGCAAAAAAGGCCCGAAAGACACCGAAGAGTTCGCAGCACTGGGGGATTATCGCGAGTTGCTGGAAGGGCTTTGATTCACGCATAAACGTGTAGGAGCGAGCTTACCTCGCGATCTTTTAAACGATCAAAAGATCGCGAGGCAAGCTCGCTCCTACACAGATCAATTTACTCAGGAATACGCAGTGTCTGGCCTGGGTAGATTTTGTTCACGTCTTTGAGCAGCGGTTTGTTGGCTTCAAAGATTTTGTTGTACTGGTTGGCATCGCCATACACCGCCAGCGAAATCGCGCTCAGGGTGTCGCCTTTTTTCACCACGACAAAACGCGAAGCCACAACGGTCGGCCCGGTCACGGTGATCTGGTCGTCAACACTGGCGACGCCTTCAATGTTGCCAGCGGCCAAGACGATTTTTTCTTTCTCTTCTTGCGACGCGACTTCGCCGGTGAGGGTTATCTTGTCGCCCTCTACCTCGGCTTTGATATTAGGATTGCCCAAGCCCACGTCCGCTACGTGCTTTTTGAGTTCGTCTGAGGCATTGGCATTACCCGGTGTAAACAGGTGGGCTAGCTTTTCACCTGCTTCTTTCACAAAGCTTAAAAGGCTCATCGGTCACGCTCCTAAAGGTTGAAATATCCAGAGACCTAAGCGTAGACCATCATTGCTGGAGCAACGATGGACATCAAACAGCTGAAATTCCTCATTGCCCTGGATGAAACCCGGCATTTCGGCCAGGCCGCTGCCCGTTGCCACATCACCCAGCCCACGCTGTCGATGCGCCTGCGCAGCCTTGAGCAAGAGCTTGACCTGCAACTGGTCAACCGTGGCCAGCGTTTCGAAAGTTTTACCGCACCGGGTGAACGCGTGCTCGCTTGGGCGCGTACGGTGCTGGCGGCCTACGACGGCTTGCAGGCCGAAGCGGCGGCCTGTCGCGGCAATTTGATCGGTACGTTGCGCCTGGGCGTAGTGCCGCTTTCAAGCTTCGACCCGCTGCCTTTATTGCAGCGCCTGCACCAGCAACACCCCGAGCTGCGCTTTGAGCTGTCGGCCCTGAGTTCGGAACATATCCTTGAGCAACTGGCCAGCAACCAGCTCGACATTGGTGTGTCGTATCTGGACCGCCTCGACCACGAGCGCTTTGACTCACTGGCCCTGGGCATCACCCGGATGGGCTTACTTTACGACCAACGGCATTTCAACTTTGGCGAACAGCCCCTGAGCTGGGAGGCGCTGATTGAGTTACCACTGGGGCTGCTCAGCGGCGGCATGCACTTTCGCCAATCCATTGATCACAACTTCCACAGCCGTGGCCTCACGCCCCGCCCTTTGTTACAAACTGATGCCGTGCATCAGTTGCTGCAAGCGGTCCACGCAGGGCTCTGCTGCGCGGTCATGCCGCTGGAAGGCGGGCTTGAAGCGCTGACGGACACCTTGCGCCTGCACCCCATTGAAGACGCCCAAACCTTGGCGCAGCTGGGGTTGATCATGCGCCGGGAGGCGCCGCGTTCGGCGTTGGCAGAAGCCTGTTTTGCGCTGTTTCAGAAATCACTGAGCCCGTCATGATCGACGCCATCTATCAGCAGATCAACGCTAGCGATTAGACGCGACTTAGTGTCGCGCCTACGCTTAGGGTCATAGACCACGTTGGTAAAGCCCTATGAACGCCAAGCGCCCTTTGTGCGCGGCGCCCGCTCTCAGTACGCCCGCGCCTGCTGCCAGCCAGACTTATCAGTACGTCACGCTCGACCACAGCAGTGGCGCAGAAACGGCGCTGGCTGAAGAAGTGGCCCTGGCGATTGCCTACAACGGCATCAGCCAGGCCGTGATGCTGGTGACGCCGACCGACCTTGAAGACTTTATCGTCGGCTTTAGCCTGGGCAGCGGCATCATCCATGACGCCAGTGAAATCTACGACCTCAAGCTCAGCGGCTCAGGCTCGGCGCAGTACGCGCAGGTCGAGATCGCCAGCCGGGCGTTCTGGAACCTCAAGCAGCAACGCCGCCAACTGGCCGGCACCAGCGGCTGCGGGTTGTGTGGCGTCGAAGCGGTGGAGCAAGCGTTGCCGGACCTCAAGGTGCTGCCCGGTGCGCCATTACCGCCCGCTCAATGGCTCGACGGTTTGCGCCAGCGCATCAGCGAATTCCAGCCCTTGGGCCAGCACTGCGGCGCGGTGCATGCGGCGGTGTATATGGACGCCAAGGGCGAACTGCTGATGGGCCGCGAAGACATCGGCAGGCACAACGCCCTGGACAAACTGATCGGTGCGCTGGTGCGCCAACACATCGACCTGAGCGGCGGCGCAGCGATTGTCACCAGCCGTTGCAGCCTTGAGCTGATTCAAAAAGTGTTGCGCGCCGGGATTCAAACCCTGATCAGCCTGTCCTCGCCCACGGGCCTGGCGCTGCAATGGGCCCGGCGTCACAACCTCAACCTTATTCATCTGCCACAAAAAAGCGCGCCACGGGTGTACAGCCCTGCGCAGGAGATTCAATCGTGAGCCTTCATCATCAAGCCGACCAAACCCCGACTCCGCGCTACAAGCCTTATAAAGGCCCGGCCGGCGGCTGGGGCGCACTGATCAGTGTGGCGCAGGCCTGGTTGACCAGCGACAACGCACTGAAAAACCTGCGCATGATGCTCAAGACCAACCAGAACGGCGGTTTCGACTGCCCGGGCTGCGCCTGGGGCGACTCGCCGGAAAGCGGCATGGTCAAGTTCTGCGAGAACGGCGCCAAGGCGGTGAACTGGGAAGCGACCAAGCGCCGGGTGGATGCGGCCTTCTTCGCTAAATACAGCGTCAGCGCGTTGCTGGAGCAAAGTGACTACTGGCTGGAATATCAGGGCCGCCTGACCGAGCCAATGCGCTACAACGCCGAAACCGATCATTACGAGCCCATCAGTTGGGACGCGGCCAACAGCGTGATCGCCCGTCATCTGCTGAACCTGTCGAGCCCCAACGAGGCCGAGTTTTACACCTCGGGCCGCGCCAGCAACGAAGCGGCTTATCTGTATCAGCTGTTTGTGCGGGCGTTCGGCACCAACAACTTCCCGGACTGCTCCAACATGTGCCACGAGGCCAGCGGCGTGGCCCTGGCGCAAAGCATCGGGGTCGGCAAAGGCACCGTGACGTTCGACGACTTTGAACACGCCGACGCGATTTTCGTGCTGGGCCAGAACCCCGGCACCAACCACCCGCGCATGCTTGAACCGCTGCGTGAGGCGGTTAAACGCGGCGCTCAAGTGGTGTGCGTCAACCCGCTGAAAGAGCGCGGCCTGGAACGCTTCCAGCATCCGCAACATCCACTGGAAATGCTCACCAACGGCGACCGCCCGACCAACACCGCCTACCTGCGCCCGGCGCTGGGCGGCGACATGGCCTTGCTGCGCGGCATGGCCAAGTTCCTGTTGCAATGGGAGCGCGATGCACAGGCGGCGGGCGAACCGGCGGTGTTCGATCACGCGTTTTTGAATGAACACACCTCGGGCATCCTCGATTACATCTCCAGCCTGGACGACACGTCGTGGGAGCACATCGTCGAGCAATCGGGCCTGACCCTGGTGGACATTGAGCGCGCCGCGCGCATGTACCTCAAGGGCAAGAACGTAATCATGTGCTGGGCGATGGGCATCACCCAGCACCGCCATTCGGTCCAGACCATTCAGGAAATCGCCAACCTGATGCTCCTGCGCGGCAACATCGGCCGCCCCGGCGCGGGCCTGTGCCCGGTGCGTGGCCACAGTAACGTGCAGGGCGACCGCACCATGGGCATCAACGAACGCCCACCGGTGGCCTTCCTTGATGCGCTGGAGCGCCGCTTCAATTTCAAAGTACCGCGTGAAAACGGCCACAACGTGGTCGAAGCCATTCACGCCATGCTCGAAGGCCGGGCCAAGGTGTTTATCGGCCTGGGCGGCAACTTTGCTCAAGCCACGCCCGACAGCCCGCGCACGGCCGAAGCGCTGCGCAATTGCGACCTCACGGTACAGATCAGCACCAAGCTCAACCGCAGCCATTTAATGCATGGCAAAGAGGCGCTGATTTTGCCGTGCCTGGGCCGTACCGACATCGACCATCAGGCCGAAGGCCCGCAAGCGGTCACTGTTGAAGACTCGTTCAGCATGGTCCACGCCTCCAATGGCCAGCTCAAGGCACTGTCGAATCAAATGCGTTCGGAGCCTGCCATCATCGCCGGGATTGCCGCTGCCACACTGGGCACGCACCCCATCGACTGGAACTGGATCATGGCCGACTACGGCCGCATTCGCGAGCTGATTGCCGACACCATTCCAGGGTTCAAAGACTTCAACACGCGCATCCAGAACCCTGGCGGTTTCTACCTCGGCAACTCGGCCGGGGCGCGCCAGTGGAACACGCCGACCCAGCGTGCCAACTTCCGCATCAATGCGTTGCCGCAAGACCTGATCGACGCCCGCACCCGCGCCACGGGCAAGCTGCCGGACCTGATCCTGCAATCCATGCGCTCCCACGATCAGTACAACACCACCATCTACGGCCTCGATGACCGTTATCGCGGGGTCAAAGGCCAGCGCGACGTGCTGTTCGTCAACGAAGCCGACATCATCCGCCTGGGCTTCAAGCCGGGGCAGAAGGTCGACATCGTTTCGATTTGGGATGACCAGCATGAACGTCGGGTGAAGAACTTCACCTTGCTGGCGTTTGATATTCCGGCCGGGCAAGCCGCGGCTTACTACCCGGAGGTCAACCCGCTGGTGCCGCTAGAAAGCACCGGTGATGGCAGCCATACGCCAACGTCAAAATTCGTCGCGATCTGCCTGGAAGCAGCCAGCCCGTCGAGATTGATCATGGCGAAGGCGAGCTAAGCGGCTACAGGGTTTTCAAACTATTTTTTTCAGGCACAAAAAAGGCTGCTTTGGTTAAAAGCAGCCTGTCTGAACGAGAGATAGACTCTCAAAAAGTTATTAAGTTCCCCAACAAAAACAATAAGTTAGGTAATTGTGTACAACTCGTGTTACTGGTCGGATTCCGATTGTAACCAACCCTTTTGAGCCTCAGGATCGCCCCGTCATTCTTTTGAGGCTCACCCATGAAGCTCACCTCCATTCTCTTGTTGTCCCTCGGCCTGGTCAGTGGCGTCGCCTCGGCCGGTGGCACCACCGAAGCCGGTGTAGGCGGCGCATTGGGCGGGGTGCTGGGCGCCGTGGTTGGCCAACAACTGGGCGGTTCTACCGGCTCAACCATTGGTGCTGGCGTGGGCGGCGCAGCAGGCAGCGCAGTGGGTGCAGACAAGCGCAGCCGTGGCGAAGCAGCCATTGGCGGTGCTTTGGGCGCCGCCGGCGGTAACGTGTTGGGCCGTGGAGTGGGCGGCAGCACGGGCGCTCTGGTCGGTTCTGCCGCAGGCGGCGGTGCTGGCGGCGCACTGGGCAATTACATGGGCAATAAAAGCGATGCCGATGATCGCCGCGCCCGTGACCGCGACGACCGTCGCTACTACCGCGATGACCACCGGAGCCGTGGCCATGCCTACGGTCATCACAAGAAAAGAAAGCACCGTCATCATTGATACCCCACAAACGGGAGGCCAAGGCCTCCCGTTTTGTTTGGCTCACCGCGTACCCCGGCTAATTGTTTCAATGCATTACGCCCGTCTTTATTTGCCCGAATCATGCAGGCTGCATGATTGTCCGTTTTACTCAAAAACCTATCTTGTTGATAAACCTCAAGTTATCCACAAAACCCGGCTTGGCATGGCCCCTGCAATTCCCTGAATGAAGGCTGCACCTCATTTCATTTCAGGAGCACAACAATAATGATCGGGACGACAGAGCACTATCCTCCTGCCCCGCAGGATTCCTCCAACCAGTCAGGCGTGTCCTGGGCCGCAATTTTTGCGGGGGCTGCTGCCGCGGCTTCACTTTCTTTGCTGCTGATTTTGCTGGGTGCCGGATTGGGTTTTTCGGCCGTTTCGCCGTGGGCCGATGAAGGCGTCGGCGCCAAAGCGCTGGGCTTTACTGCGATTATCTGGCTTGCCTTAACGCAAATCATTGCCTCAGGCATGGGCGGTTACCTGGCCGGTCGTCTGCGGGTCAAATGGTCCAGCATGCACGGCGATGAAGTGTACTTTCGCGACACCGCACACGGCTTCTTGTCGTGGGCAGTGGCCACGCTGGTGTCTGCGGTACTGATCGCCAGCTCCCTGAGCAGCGTTGTCGGCAGCGGCGTTCAGGCGACGGCTAACGTGGCTTCCGGTGCGGCCTCAGCTGTTACCAGTGCAGCCGGTGAGCACATGCGCAAAGGCGGCGGCGATAAAGGCCCGGAATATTTCATCGACAGCCTGTTTCGCAATGACCAGGGCACAGCCCTCAGCGAGCAAGATGTGCGCAGCGTCGTAAGCCGCATTCTGGTGCGCGGCCTGCATGACGGCGAGCTGAACGCCGAGGACCGCAGCTACCTGGCGCAGATCGTCGCCCAGCGTACCAACCTGACTCAGCCAGAGGCCGAGCAACGGGTTGACCAGGTCTACGCCAAAGCCCATCAGGCCATTGAAGACGCCAAGGTCAAAGCCAAAGAAGCTGCTGACATGGCTGCCAAAGCAGCTGCCTGGAGCACCTTGTGGGCCTTCATCACACTGCTGCTCGGCGCGTTCTTTGCCAGCCTGTGTGCAACTTTTGGTGGTCGCCGTCGCGATGCCGTGACCTACCTCACCCCCACTGATCGTTAACTCTGGAGAATAAAAATGCGCTCGATTCTGTTGTTTTTTCTCGGCATCCCAATCCCGATCATCATCCTGATTGCGCTGTTTGTTCACTGACAGCCTGAACAATGGCCTTCCTCGCGAAGGCCATTTTTTTGCTTTGATTTAAACCGGCAGGCACGTGGTGGATTTGATCTCAGACAGCGCAACGATTGAGTTCACCTCCTGGATACCCGGCACCATCGACAGCTTCTCGAAAAAGAAGCGCTCATACGCCTCAATGTCAGCCGTGACGATACGCAACAAAAAGTCCACCGCCCCCATCAGCACATAACACTCCAGCACCTCAGGAAACCCGCGAATGGCGTCGGTGAATTCGGTGAAGTTGGAGCGCCCGTGCGCATTGAGTTTGATCTCGGCAAAAATCTGCGTGTTGAGGCCGATTTTCTTGCGGTCCAGCAAGGTCACTTGCCCGCGAATAATGCCCTCGTCTTTCATCCGCTGAATGCGCCGCCAGCACGGTGATTGCGACAACCCCACCTGTTCGGCGATCTGTGCGCTGGACAGCGAAGCGTCTTGTTGCAGCAGCGCGAGGATGCGCCGGTCGTAAGCGTCGAGTTCGCCTTGCATAAAAATACCTGTGGATAAGTTATTGACGACCTGAATAAGTCTTTCTGACGCGTAATCGATGCATCTTAGATAAAAAAAACCGCGCCCGACGTGTAAATATTTCTCCAGCCTAATCAGGAGTCATCCCATGCCGCCGCTGGAAGCCGTCTACCCCTCAACCCGCCCCGATGTCTGGGCCAGCCATGCAGCGCCGTGTGCGGTGCGGTTTTGTATTCAGGCAGAGGCCGAAGCGGATGTGTTGTGCCGGGTACTTAACCTGTTCGCCTTGCAGCAGCTCGTGCCCCGGCACGTTGAGGTGCTGCGCGATGACGACAGTTTCAGCATCAACATCCTCAGTGACGAGCAAAGCTGGCACCGCGCCCAGGTGATTGGCGAAAAATTGCGCAATCTGGTCAGCGTCTTTGACATGACGCTCGAACTCGCCCAGCCTGCCAGGTCAGCATTGACCGGGTAATAGCTGGCAACCATTGCGCAAGCCTTCATCCGCTCCAGGTGGCTAGGCTTCAAACACGCAGACAAGGATCCGTCTGCGCAGTGTTTGAAGTCGCCCAGGAGCTGTTTATGCGCAATGCCCCGCCTCATGACCAATGGCTTACCCTCAAACAGCTGCTGCCCGTATTGCTCGCTCAAGGTCGCCTGAAGCAAAGCTGCGCCGAACACGCCTTGATCAGCAGCCGCGAGCCACTCAATGCCCCGTTGCATCCGCTGGTGTTTCTGGCCAATCAACAGCTTGCAGACCCCACCCGCCCCGGCAAACACCTGGACCTCGAAACCCTGACCGCGTGGCTCGCTGATGAATTCGCCCAACCCTACCTGCGCCTCGACCCGCTCAAGATCGACGTGGCGACGGTCACCGGGCTCATGTCATTTGCCTTCGCCCAGCGCCATCAAATCCTCGCCGTGGCCGCCGATGAACACACCATCACTATTGCCAGCGCCCAGCCTTGGGTCAGCAGTTGGGAGGCCGACCTCAAACAGGTGCTCAAGCGCCCCATCCGGCGGGTGATTGCCAACCCCCAGGAGATCCAGCGCCTGAGTGTGGAGTTTTTCAACGTGGCCAAGTCGGTGACGGGGGCGGTGCTGAATGATCAAAAAACCAGCAATACGGCCAACCTTGAGCAACTGTTAACGCTGGGCAGCGCCAGCCAGGAGCCCGACGCCAACGACGCGCACATTGTGAATATCGTCGACTGGCTGTTTCAGTACGCCTTTGAACAGCGGGCCAGCGATATCCATATCGAGCCGCGCCGCGAACAGGGTGGCGTGCGTTTTCGTATCGACGGCGTGCTGCACACCGTTTACCAATTCCCGCCGCACGTCACCATGGCCATTGTCAGCCGCCTCAAGAGCTTGGGCCGGATGAACGTTGCCGAAAAGCGCAAACCCCAGGACGGTCGCCTAAAAACCAAAACCCCGGCCGGGGCTGAAGTCGAGCTGCGTCTGGCCACCTTGCCGACGGCTTTTGGCGAAAAGATGGTCATGCGGATTTTCGACCCGCAGGTCTTGCTCAAAAGCTTCGACCAACTGGGCTTTGACGGCGAAGACCTGCAGCGTTGGGAACACATGATCCGCCAGCCCAACGGCATCATCCTGATCACCGGCCCCACCGGTTCAGGTAAAACCAGCACCCTGTACGCCACCCTCAAGCAATTGGCCACCCCGCAAATCAACCTGTGTACCCTCGAAGACCCGATCGAAATGATTGAGCCCGCGTTCAACCAGATGCAGGTGCAAGCCAATATCGACCTGACCTTTGCCAACGGCGTGCGCGCCCTGATGCGCCAGGACCCGGACATCATCATGCTCGGCGAAATACGCGACCTCGAAACCGCCGAAGTGGCCATTCAGGCAGCGCTGACCGGCCACTTGGTGCTGTCGACCCTGCACACCAACGACGCGCCCAGCGCCATCAGCCGCCTGCAAGAACTGGGCGTTGCGCCTTACTTGATCAAAGCCACGCTGCTGGGCGTGATGGCCCAACGGCTGGTGCGCACCCTGTGCCCCGAGTGCAAGACCGAGCAGCCCGTGCAGGCGCACGACTGGCAGCACTTCGCCCCCGGCTGGGGCCACCCGCCTCCCGCTCATACCTACAAGGCCAATGGCTGCATGGCGTGCCGGGACACGGGCTATTGCGGGCGCTCCGGGGTGTACGAAATCATGCTGATGAACGACCGCCTGAGCGCGCTGATCAACCCGCAAACCGACATCAACGCCCTGCGCCGTGACGCCTGCACTGAAGGAATGCGGCCATTGCGAATCGCAGCTGCACAAAAGGTGACCAGCGGCATGACCACGCTGGAAGAAGCCTTGCGAGTGACGCCTGACCTCTAAACGGGATAACCCGGCCTGGCGATATGCCTAAATGTTGCGTCAAACCCGGCGTCCATCGGAACTAGACTGATACAAGCGCAATCAAACGTCTCAGTTAACCTTTTTGGAGTACCTCTCATGCGCCTCAAATATGCTGTCGCTGCCGCTGCACTGTTGTCCTTTCCTGTTTCAGCCATGGCCGACGGCTTTTGGCGTGACGTCTTGTCTTCGGGGGCGACGACCGGTTCGACGTACCTGACCTTCAAAAAAGACCGCAAAGTGATTGCCGCTCAAGACGACGCAGGCAGCTTTGTCGCCAGCAACGGCGAAATCCGTGGGCCTTATCTGGAGTCGGCGATGCAGCAAGTGCGCTCTGACAACCCGAACATGAAAGTCAGCGACATGGATCTGGCTAACGCGATTCTGGTCAAGAACGCCACATCAGAGTAACCCCTGAACCTGTAGCAGTTGCCGAGCCTGCGAGGCTACGTGCGTTTAGGGTTTACGATCGCTGCGCAATCGGACGTAGCCTCGCAGGCTCGGCAACTGCTACGGGACCGTTAGACCTACACGCTCATTCAGCTTTCATACAGAATTTTCACCGGCTGTGAACAACGCGCTGGGTATGCTTTACTCACCCAAATTCACATCGGACGTCTAGCCTCTATGAGTTCCCTGCCTTTCCTGCCGTTTTCCAAACCCACCATTGATGAAGCCACTATTGCTGCCGTCGGCGACGTGTTGCGCTCGGGCTGGATCACCAGCGGGCCAAAGGTTCAGGCGTTCGAGGCGCAGTTGTCCGAGTACTTTGGCGGGCGCCCGGTGCGCACGTTCAACTCCGGCACGTGCACCATGGAAATCGCCCTGCGCATCGCCGGTATCGGTGCGGGCGACGAGGTGATCACCACGCCTATTTCGTGGGTAGCCACCGCTAACGTGATCATCGAAGTCGGCGCCACCCCGGTGTTTGCAGACATCGATCCGGTGACCCGCAACATCGACCTGGCCAAGGTTGAAGCGGCCATCACGCCACGCACCAAAGCCATTATTCCGGTGTACCTGTCGGGCTTGCCTGTCGACATGGATGCGCTCTACGCGCTGGCGAAAAAACACAACCTACGCGTTGTCGAAGACGCCGCTCAAGCCCTGGGTTCGAGCTGGCAGGGGCAGCGCATTGGCGCTCGCGGTGATTTCGTGTCGTTCAGCTTCCAGGCCAACAAGAACATCACCTCGTCCGAGGGCGGTTGCCTGGTTCTGAATAACGAGGAAGAAGCCCGTCTGGCCGAGAAGTACCGCCTGCAAGGCGTGACCCGCACCGGTTTCGACGGCCTGGATGTGGACGTGCTGGGTGGCAAGTTCAACATGACCGACATCGCTGCGGCGATCGGCCTGGGCCAATTTGCCCACATCGAAGCCATCACGGCGCATCGCCGTGAGCTGGCCAAGCATTACTTCGACTGCTTCGGCGCGGATTTTGAAGCCGAGTACGGCGCGCAACTGCCGGTGGCTGACTTCACCAACACCAACTGGCACCTGTTCCAACTGGTCTTGCCCGAGCGCAAAGACGGCCAGCCGGCACGTGCGACCTTTATGAAAGAAATGCAGGCGTTGGGCGTCGGCATCGGCTACCACTACCCGCCGATTCACTTGCTGAGCTTGTACCGCGAGCGCGGGTTCAAGGAAGGGATGTTGCCGGTGGCCGAACGTGTAGGACGTTTAATCGTGTCCCTGCCGATGTTTACCGCCATGACCAAGGCCGATGTCGAGCGTTCAGTAGCGGCGGTTAAAGCCGTACTCAAAGACGCTTAACACCTATAACTCTGTAGGAGCGAGCTCGCCTCGCGATCTTTTAAAAGATCAAAAGATCGCGAGGCGAGCTCGCTCCTACAGAGGGGGTGGTTTACTCGCCGATAGCGGCTTTGTAGCCAGCAGCATCCAGCAGTTTTTCCAGCTCAGCGGTGTCGGATGGCTTGAGCTTGAAGATCCAGTTGGCGTACGAATCGTCGTTCAGCCCTTCAGGGGCATCCGCCAGACCTTCATTGACTGCAATCACTTCGCCCGACACTGGCGAGTAAATGTCCGAAGCGGCTTTTACCGACTCAACCACGCCCGCTGTATCAGCTGCCTTGAACACTGTGCCCACTTCCGGCAGCTCAACAAACACCACATCCCCCAGCGCTTCTTGAGCGTGGTCGCTGATACCGACGGTAATCGAGCCATCAGCTTCCAGACGTGCCCACTCGTGACTTTCAGCAAAGCGCAGGTCCGCAGGGATATTGCTCATATTCAGTGTCCTCAAGAAGAAATGTCAGCGGCTCACACGGTAGGCAAGCCTGCCAGTAAACGTTAGATCAAGGCTTTGCCAAGACGTACAAAAGTCGGTTTAACCACGCGAACCGGGTACCACTTGCCACGAATTTCAACCTCGGCACGGTCGGCCGTTGCCATCGGAACTCGCGCCAATGCAATCGATTTGCTTAGCGTAGGAGAGAAGCTACCACTGGTGATCTCTCCTTCGCCAACATCTGCGATGCGAACGACCTGATGTGCACGTAGGACACCGCGCTCTTCCAGCACCAAACCCACCAGCTTGAGCCGTGAGCCGCTGGCCTTTTCTGCCTCCAGCGCTTCGCGCCCGATGAAGTTACGCGAGGCGGGTTCCCAGGCGACAGTCCACGCCATATTGGCTGAAAGGGGCGAGACAGACAGGTGAATATCCTGCCCATACAGGTTCATGCCAGCCTCAAGGCGCAAGGTATCGCGCGCGCCCAAGCCTATCGGAGAAATGCCGGCGCCGACCAGATCGTTAAAGAACGAGGGCGCTTGATCGGCCGGGAGCACAATTTCCAGGCCGTCTTCACCGGTATAGCCGGTGCGGGCGATAAACCAATCGCCGCTGACCTGCCCTTCAAAGGGCTTGAGCTGCTGAATAAGCTGGCTACGAGACTGGCTCACCAGCTCGGCCACTTTGTGCCGGGCCTGTGGGCCTTGAATGGCCAGCAGCGCCAACTCGGGGCGCTCATGCAACTGCACGGCGTAGCCGCCCAGGTGGCTGTTCATCCAGGCCAGGTCCTGATCGCGGGTGGCGGCGTTAACGATAAGCCGATAACCCGTTGGCATCAGGTAGACGATCATGTCGTCCACCACCCCGCCGTTTTCGTTGAGCATGGCGCTATACAGTGCGCGGCCGGGTGTGTTCAGACGTTCGACATCGTTTGCCAACAAATGCTGTAGCCATTCCTTGGCCTGATCCCCGGTGACGTCAATCACGGTCATATGCGAGACATCAAAAACCCCACAGTCGCGGCGCACCTCATGGTGTTCCTCAACTTGCGAGCCGTAATGCAAGGGCATATCCCAACCGCCAAAATCGACCATTTTCGCGCCTAAGGCGAGATGCAGGTCATACAGAGGCGTACGCTGTCCCATGGGTTTCTCCTTCCGGGCTTGGCGAAGGTGCGGACAGGCTTGTAGAACGTTTGAGGCTGTTGAAACAGGCCTTTGCGCGTTTAACAAACGACCTGGCCTGACAGACAGACCGCACCGAATGCCGCGCATTGTAGCCGTATGCAGGAGGACTGGCACCTAACCGTTGTGATAGGCCGAGCGGCGAATCAGGCCGATCACCGGTAGCAAACCCACCAGCACCAAGGTCAATGCTGGCAGGGACGCCCGCGCCCACTCGCCCTCACTGGTCATCTCAAAGATCCGTACCGCCAGCGTGTCCCAGCCGAATGGGCGCATCAGCAAGGTGGCAGGCATCTCTTTGAGTACATCGACAAACACCAGCAGCGCTGCGCTCAGAGTGCCCGGCAGGAGTAACGGCAGATACACTTTGAAAAACAGTCGCGGGCCACTCACACCCAGGCTGCGGGCCGCCTCGGGCAAAGACGGTCGAATCCGCGCCAGGCTGTTTTCCAGCGGGCCATAGGCTACCGCGATAAAGCGCACCAGATACGCCAGCAGCAACGCCGACAAGCTGCCCAGCAACAGCGGCTTGCCCGCCCCGCCTAACCAGCCCGACACCGGCACCACCAGCTCGCGGTCCAGGTAGCTGAAGGCCAACATGATCGACACCGCCAACACCGAGCCCGGCAAGGCATACCCGAGATTGGCCAGACTGACCCCGGCGCGAATCGCCGGGGTCGGCGCCTGACGCCGGGCAAACGCCAGCACCAGCGCCACGCAGACGGTAATCAGCGCGGCCATGCTGCCCAGATACAGGGTGTGCAGGATCAGCCCGGTGTAGCGTTCATCCAGATCAAAACGTCCGCGCTGCCAGAACCACACCACCAATTGCAGCAGCGGGATGACGAAGGCGCAGGCAAACACCAACAGGCACCAGCCGCTGGCCAGCCAGGCTTTAGGGCCGCGCAAGTGATACAAGGCCTTGACCCGTGGCCGTTCGTTGCTGGCCCGGCTGGCACCCCGCGCCCGGCGTTCACCGTAAAGCACGACCATCACCACCAGCAGCAACAGGCTGGCCAATTGGGCGGCGGTCGACAGGCTAAAAAAGCCGTACCAGGTTTTGTAGATCGCGGTGGTAAAGGTGTCGAAGTTGAACACCGAGACGGCGCCAAAATCGGCCAGGGTTTCCATCAACGCCAACGCCACACCGGCGCCAATGGCCGGGCGCGCCATGGGCAAGGCGACCCGCCAAAACGCCTGCCACGGGCTTTGCCCCAGAATGCGGGCGGCTTCCATCAGGCCTTTGCCCTGGGCCAAAAAGGCGGTGCGCGCCAGCAGGTACACGTAGGGGTAGAACACCAGAATCAACACGATGATCACGCCGCCGGTGGAGCGCACCCGAGGCAGCCTCAGGCCCATGCCAAACCATTCTCGCAACAGGGTTTGCACCGGCCCGGCGAAGTCCAGCAGACCAACAAAGACAAACGCCAGTACATAGGCCGGAATCGCAAACGGCAGCATCAGCGCCCAGTCCAGCCAGCGCCTGCCGGGGAACTCGCAGAGGCTGGTCAGCCACGCCAGGCTGACGCCGAGCAAGGTCACCCCAATGCCTACGCCAACAATCAGCGTCAGCGTGTTGCCCAGCAGGCGCGGCATCTGTGTGTCCCACAAATGGCTCCAGATCTGGCCGTCAATGTTTTGCCAGGACAACAGCAAAACGCTCAGCGGCAGCAACACCAGAGCGGCAATGGCAAAGACCAGCGGATACCAGCGACGTTGGGCAGGATGGGCCACGAAAAACTCTCGGAAGGGTGTGGAAGTATCAGAAAACAATGTGGGAGCGGGCTTGCTCGCGATGCAGGCACCTCGGTCTCATCAGAAACCACGGTGATGCTATCGCGAGCAAGCCCGCTCCCACAGGTTTATGCGCTAAAACTAACTCAATTCCAGCCAGCGCGGTCCATCATGCGGATCGCTTCAGCCTGGCGCTTGCCCGCGACTTCAACCGGCAGTTCGTCAGCCTTGAACTTGCCCCAACTGGCCACTTCGGCCGAGGGCTCAACGCTCGGGTTGGCCGGGAATTCCTGGTTGGTGTCGGCAAAAATCGTTTGGGCTTCAGGGGTGGTCATCCACTCCACCAGCGCTTTGGCGGCTTCAGGGTGCGGCGCGTACTTGGTCAGGCCAATACCCGACAGGTTGACGTGAACCCCGCGGTCGGCCTGGTTCGGCCAGAACAGTTTTACCGCCAGGTCAGGCTTTTGCTTGTGCAGGCGGCCGTAGTAGTAGGTGTTGACGATGCCGACGTCGCATTGCCCGGCGTTGATCGCTTCCAGCACCGCGATGTCATCGGAGAACACGTCGGTGGACAGGTTGTTGACCCAGCCCTTGAGGATCTCTTCGGTTTTTTGCGGGCCATTCACTTCGATCATGGTCGCGGTCAGTGACTGGTTGTAGACCTTCTTCGCGGTGCGCAGGCACAGGCGCCCTTCCCACTTCTTGTCTGCCAGCGCTTCGTAGGTCGACAGCTCTTCTGGCTTGACCCGGTCGGAGGCGTAAGCGATGGTCCGCGCGCGCAGGCTCAAGCCCGTCCACTCGTGGCTCGAGGAGCGGTATTGAGGCGGGATGTTTTTATCGATGATCTCGGACTTGATCGGCTGCAAGATGCCCATTTGCTCGGCTTGCCACAGGTTACCGGCGTCTACGGTGAGCAACAGGTCAGCCGTGGCGTTTTGGCCTTCAGCCTTGATGCGCTGCATGAGCGGCGCTTCTTTGTCGGTAATGAACTTGACCTTGACCCCGGTTTTCGCGGTGTAGGCGTCAAATACCGGCTTGATCAGCTCGTCGATGCGCGAGGAATAAACCACCACTTCATCGGCAGCAAAAACGCTGCTCCCGAACACGGTAAGGGCCAGGGCAGTCAGTAGACGCTTGGGTGCCAGCATGGAGGGCGGTCTCTCTAATGCGAATCGGGCGTAAATGGTAGTGAATCACATTTGCCAGCTCAACCGAACTCGCCCCCGAGGAGTTACCAGATGTTACAGATAAGCAAAATCCCCCTGTAGGAGGGGCCGCCCCGTCTTCGACGCCGCGCTGTCGCGCAGCAAACAGGCCGCCGAGTATCTTCAGCATCCCCCAATCGGTTCCCTCTCCTTCGGGAGAGGCGTGGTGAGGGGGCTCTTGACTTGAGTACATATCCGTTGCTGCGGCAACGGCCACTTAGGGTTCCGGCCTTACGCCGCGTCACTTTGCAAAAGCGTGTAGAGACCGGACACATGGTTGACACATGTGCGGGGACATAGTGGACACATTATGAACCGTAGTCCGGTTTGTTCACGTCGATAGTTCGCAAAAAGTGATGGCAGAAGTAGACGTCAAACAGTTGATCGCTTTCTGGGTTTGGGCGTATAGCAATATGCTGCCCAACCAAACCCTTGGCGATGCTGAAATAACGTTTCTGGAAGCGAAACCGACTGTGGTAAACCTTGGCCAATACGTCATCCGATCCGTATTCAAACTCCGATAGCTGCTGCGGATATGCCCAGGGACTAGACCGGTACCGGTCCATTGGCACCTGGTAGTCCAACCCTTGATGGGGGCGCTGTAGGTTGTAAATTTCACGCCACCGGTCGAAAGCCGTTTGAGCGTCAGTCAACGTAGAAAAATGCCGACCATTGAGCACTTCGGCTTTCAGTGAACGATGGAAACGCTCAATTTTCCCATTGGTTTGCGGGTGATAAGGGCGGCTGAAACTTATCCGGATGCCTAGGCGGATTAGCCAGATACTCAACTCCGTGATCTCGCCGGGATTACGCGGTGAGCCCCAAGGCGGGCCATTATCGACGTTGATGCGGGCTGGCAAGCCGTAAGTTCGGAAAACCTCGATCATCTTCTTCTGCACCGTGTCCCCACGCTCGTTATCACAAGCTTGTATAGCCAAGTTGAATCGGGAATGGTCGTCCAGCAGCGTTAGGGGATGGCATCGGCCTTGTTGCATCGCAAAGTGTCCTTTGAAATCCATCTGCCAAAGGTCGTTAGGCGCAGCATGTTCAAACCTCAGCTTGGCCGGTGGCCCCTTGTCAGAAGGCTGAATCAGGCCGTGCCGATGCAGAATGTTAGTGACGGTGCTGGGGGCGATACGATTTTTCAACAGGCTGCTGATTGTGCGTCCGCCCCATGCAGGGTTGTCTTGTCTAATCGCCAAGACCTCAGACTCCAAACCGGCCTGAGTCAGTTTCGGACTCATATTAGGCCTGCGGGACTTCTCCTCTAAGCCCGGTTTACCTTGGGCTTTGTAGCGTTCTAGCCACTTATAAGCTGTTTGCGGGCTGATACCGAATCGTCGGCACAGCTCGCGTTTATTGCTGCCGGGTTGCCGTGCTAAAGCAACGAACTCTTCTTTCAGGCTCATGGCGTCTCTCGTATTCCAAGGCATGATGGTTCTCCGGCGAAATTAGCTCACCGAAAAGTGTCCACCATGTCCCCGTACACCCGTCAACCATGTGTCCGGTCTCTACAAAAAGCGGCAAAGTAACCAAAACGCTTTTGCCCCTACCCCTCGGTGCCTCGCTTTGGCTCGGCATGCCCTCACCACAGGCCTTGCTCCGTAGGCCCGCCGCGATCGGCCATCCATGGCCGTGTCGCGGCTAACCCGGCGTCCTGCCGGGTTACCCACTGCGCAAAACCTGCGTTCGGCCAGCGTGGTTTAATGGGGCCTTTTAGATCAAGATCAAAAGCAAGATCTAGATCAAAAGATCGCGAGCAAGCTCGCTCCTACAGGGTCCGCGTTCGCGCAAAGGGTTATTTACAACGATTTGGCCAGCGGCGGCAGGTCGCCGGTGAGGCCCAGCGCCTGGCGCACGAACAGGGCTTTGGCTTCGGGCATTTGGTTGACCCATTTCAAGCCGGTGTTGCGCACCAGCCGTGCCGTCAGCGAGTCCGACTGGAACAAGCGTTCAAAGCCTTCCATGGCCGCCATCAGCGCCAGGTTGTGGGGCATGCGACGCCGCTCGTAGCGGCTCAGTACCCGCACATCGGCCAGGCGCTCACCACGGTCCGCCGCGTGCAGCAACACATCGGCCAGCACGGCGGCATCCAGAAAGCCCAAATTCACGCCCTGCCCGGCCAGCGGGTGAATGGTGTGCGCCGCATCACCGATCAGGGCCAGGCCTTCGGCTACGTAGCGTTTGGCATGGCGTTGGCGCAGCGGCACGCACACTCGCGGGTCGGCACTGAGCACCGTGCCCAAGCGGCCTTCAAAGGCAAATTCCAGTTCGCGGCAAAACCCCTCGTCGTCCAGCGCCATCAACGCCTGCGCTTGTTCAGGGGTGGTCGACCAGACGATTGAACACCAGTCTTGCTGCCCTTCGCGCTCCAGCGGCAAAAACGCCAGCGGGCCATGGTCGGTGAAGCGCTGCCAGGCGGTCTGCTGATGCGCCTGGGCGCAACGCACGCTGGTGACGATGGCGTGATGCTGGTAATCCCACTCGCGGGTCTCACAGCCGGTCAGACGCCGCACAGCCGAGTTGGCGCCATCGGCGGCGATCACCAGCGGCGCGCGCAAGGTGCGGCCATCGGCCAGGGTCAGCAGCCAGTCATCAGCCGAACGGCGCATTTGTTCAAGGCGTGCATTGGCCAGCATCTGGATGCCGGAGTCTTGCAGACGCTCCAGCAACGCGTCCTGCACCACACGGTTTTCAACGATATGGCCCAGCACGTCGGCGTGCACACTGGCCGCCGAAAAGTGGATGTGCCCGGTGCCGCTGCCGTCCCACACGTGCATGTGCGAGTACGGGCTGGTGCGCCGTGCGCGAATACCGTCCCAGGCGCCAAGGCGTTGCAGGATGCGCTGGCTGGCGGCCGACAAGGCGCTGACCCGGGGTTCAAAGGTGTCTTGAGCGGTGAAGGGTTTGACGCTGAGCGGGCTGCCGTCGAGCAGCACCACGTTCAGCCCGCTGTCTTTGAGCGCCAGCGCCAAAGCGCTTCCGACCATTCCGGCCCCGACAATCAGCACATCTGCGCGCATTTCCATGCTTTAAGCCTGTCTCGCTAGCGGCTTGCGCCGCATCTAAAAAGGGTCGACACGGGGCACAGTAAACGCCCCGGCCGCTATCAGCTGTCTGCCCGCGTGCCCAGGCCCATGGCCTGACGGGCAAACCAGCGCTTGGCAGGCGGCAGTACATCGAGGCCCAGCAACCCCAGATTGCGGCCAAACGAAATCAGCGTCTGGTCACTGCCAAAAAGCCGCGTCACTTGATCGGAGAAGCCAATGGTCAACTGCTGGTCCAGTTGCTGGCGCTGTTGATAACTCAGCAAGGTGGCCAGCTCGCCGGGCTTTTGCTCGCTGGTCAGCAAGGCATCAGCCAACGCCTGGGCGTCACGCAACGACAGGTTGAAGCCCTGACCGGCAATCGGGTGCAGGCTGTGCGCCGCGTTGCCCAACACCACCAGGTGCGGGCGTACCTGCTCTTCGGCCTCAACCAGCACCAGCGGGTACAAGTGGCGGGCGCCGACTTGTTCAAGGGTGCCCAGGCGATAGCCAAAAACGGCCTGCAACTCCCTGAGGAAACTGCGCTCATCAAGTGCCGCCAGACGCTGAGCGTCCATGCCCAGGCGGGTCCAGACCAGCGCGCAGCGGTTGTCTGGCAACGGCAGCAAGGCCATCGGCCCTTCGTCGGTAAAACGCTCAAACGCCATGCCGTCATGGGGCTGGCTGGTGGTGATGTTGGCGATGAGCGCGCTCTGGTCATAAGGCCGTTTGCGCACATGAATGCCCAACTGCTCACGCAGGCCGGAACGCCCGCCATCGGCCAGTACCGCCAAGTCGCAATCGAGGGTGGTTTCGTCATTGAGGGTCAGGCGATAGCCATCCTCAAGCGGCTGCATGTGGATAACTTCAGCCGGGCATCGCCAACTGATGACGTCCGGGTCCAGACTTTTCCACAGGCATTGGCCGAGCCAGGCGTTTTCGACCACGTACCCGAGTGCGGGCACGCCTTCATCGCTGGCCGACAAGCGCGCGGTAGAGAAACGCCCGCGATCGGACACGTGAATGTCTTTGATCGGCTCGCCCCGCTCAACAATCGATTCCCACACGCCCAAGCGCTCATAAATAAGCCGGGCGCCATAGCTCAGCGCCGATGAACGGGCGTCGTAGCTCGGCTGGTAGGTGTTGCCGGGGGCGAAGGGTTCGATCAGCACGATCTTCCAGCCGCGCGCCTTGGCACCCGCTTGCAACGCCAGGGCCAGGCTGGCGCCGACCAAGCCGCCGCCAATAATTGCCAGATGGACGCGACTCATGCCGCGTTCGCTCGTGCGGCCGCCATCAAGGCTTCAATCTCGGCGACGGTTTTGGGCACGTCAGCGGTCAGGATTTCACAGCCATTTTTGGTGACCACAACGTCATCCTCGATGCGCACGCCAATCCCGCGCCATTTTTTGGCGACGTGCAGGTTGTTCGGGCTGATGTAGATGCCGGGTTCAACGGTCAGGGTCATGCCGGGTTCCAGCACGCGCCACTCACCGCCCACTTTGTATTCGCCAACGTCATGCACATCGAGCCCCAGCCAGTGGCCAGCCCGGTGCATGTAAAACGCTTTGTAGGCTTCGCTGGCAATCAGCTCGTCAACGTCGCCTTGCAACAGGCCCAGTTCAACCAGCCCGGCGGTGATCACCTGAACGGTTATTTCGTGGGCCTGGTTCCAGTGTTTGTTCGGCGCGATTTCGCTGAACGCAGCTTCTTGCGCGGCCAGCACCAGCTCATAGATGGCTTTTTGCTCGGGGGAGAAATGACCGCTCACGGGGAACGTACGGCTGATGTCACTGGCGTAGCAGTCGATCTCGCAGCCCGCATCGATCAGCACCAGGTCGCCATCCTTGAGCAGGGCGTCGTTTTCCTGGTAGTGCAGGATGCAGCTGTTATCACCCGACGCGACGATCGAGCCATAAGCCGGCATTTTCGCGCCACTTTTACGAAATTCGTAATCCAGTTCGGCCTCCAGGCTGTATTCGTGCAGCCCGGCGCGGCTGGCCTGCATCGCACGGATGTGCGCGCGGGCCGATATTTGCGCCGCGTGGCGCATGACCTTGATCTCTGCCGCCGATTTATACAGGCGCATGTCATGCAGCAGATGATCCAGCGCAACGAATTCGTTGGGCGGCTGGGCGCCGAGGCTGGCCTTGGAGCGAATGGTGTTGATCCACTCCATGAGGTGGCGGTCGAACTCGGGGTTGCTGCCCATCGCCGAATACACCCGGTCGCGGCCTTCAATCAGCCCCGGCAAAATGTCGTCAATGTCGGTGATCGGGAAGGCATCGTCTGCGCCATAGTCACGCATGGCGCCTTCTTGCCCGGCGCGCAAACCGTCCCACAATTCGCGTTCAGCATTGCGTTCGCGGCAAAAAAGCACGTACTCACCGTGGGCACGACCAGGGATCAGGACGATCACCGCCTGCGGCTCGGGGAAACCGCTCAGGTACTGGAAGTTGCTGTCCTGGCGGTACACATATTCAACGTCGCGATTGCGCACCGCCACTGCGGCAGCGGGCAGGATCGCAATGCTGTTGGGCTCCATCTGCGCCATGAGCGCCTTGCGGCGGCGGGTGTATTCCGATTTCGGGATATGGATCATGGGCAGACGGATTCCTTCTTGAAGATCAATCAGTGCAGCGAAGGTTTCGCAGCAGCAGCCTCTTCAGGCTTTTTGGTCTCGGTGAACAGCAGCAACGGCGCGACGCGCAGGTATTCCATGACTTCCATGTAGTCGCTTTCGCCGTCTTCCGACTCTTCCAGGGCGTCTTGCACCTGGGCAATGGCGGCCAGATCCTGCAGCACTTCCTTGGCTTCATCACTCAAGGCATTTTCACGGTAGTTCAGGCCAAAACCGGCCAGGAAACCCTGGCACCATTCGCCCAGCGCAGCCGCGCGCTCGGCCAGTGGCACGTCATCGGACGGCAACAGCAGCACGACGGTGATGTCGTCACCGGTCAGTTCGCCCTTGACCATCTCTTGCAAACCGATCAAGGCATTGCGTACGTTGTCACTGATTTCATGTTCGCTTTGGAACAGTTCGGTCGCGTCAGCCAGCCAGCCGTCGTGATCGAAGCCGGCGCCAGCCGCGCTGCGACCCAGCAACAGGCCGTGCAGTTCTGCAGGCGAAACAGTGTGGCCGCTGGTAGACAGCAGGTTGGCAAAGGCGTGATACGGGGAGTTCTGAATAGGCATGGTCAGCTAGGCGCCAAGCGGCGCTATGTCTAGAATGGAGGCCTTGTATCCTAGCATCGGCAGACGGGCTAGACCATCGAGGCGTCAACTGGCTTGGCAGTCCCCCTCCATCAGAAAATACACAGTAGGACACAATGGAAGACAGCGACCTGCATGCACTGATGGCTAGACTCGAGTTGCTGATTACACGAGTCGAGCAACTTAAACGCCAAAACGGACTCTTAGTAGCTCAGGAAAAGACTTGGCGCGAAGAACGCGCGCACCTCATTGAAAAAAACGAAATCGCCCGGAACAAGGTGGAATCGATGATTTCGCGTCTCAAAGCCCTGGAGCAAGACTCATGAGTACAAGCAGTAGCGTCACCGTACACATCCTCGATAAAGAGTATTCGATCATGTGCCCCCAGGAAGAGCGCGCCAATCTGGTGAGTGCTGCACGTTACCTGGACGGCAAAATGCGCGAAATCCGCAGCAGCGGCAAAGTCATCGGGGCTGACCGTATCGCCGTGATGGCCGCACTGAACATCACCCACGACCTGCTGCACAAGCAGGAAACACCCGAAGTACAGACCAGCAGCGCAACGCGTGAACACGTCCGCGACCTGCTCGATCGCGTCGATCTGGTGTTGGCCACTGATCCGAACGAACGTCAGAGCTGATTCAAAACGTTTCTTTGGGGTATACTCTCGCCACTCCCTGGAGTATTCGCCAGTTAGCGATGTCCCTGAGCCGATTCGCAATACCCTGGAGCTTGCACGTTGGGCCGGTGTGCATGTCCGCTAGACGGAAAGCCTTAAGGTCTACTGCAACTTCCACCTTGAACTTTCGGGTTCAAGGGCCAAGCCGACAGCGGTACGTCGGGGAGCCTGATTTCCAAGTGCAATGCCAGCCTGCTGCTGGCATTGGCTGACTACGAGCCAACCGCCCGGTGGGCTCGATCTCAAACAGCACGCCATCATGACCGAACCTGCGACGCCCTCCCGCCCGCAACTTCGCCGACTGCTGCGTAAAGCCCGCCGCGAATTGTCGCCCTGCGAGCAACGTCAGGCAGCCCGTGGTCTGTATCGACAGCTGGCGCAGCATCCGCTGTTTCGCCGCGCCAAACACATCTCGCTGTACCTGCCCACCGACGGTGAAATCGACCCGCGCCTGCTGCTGCGTGAAGCACAGCGCCGGGGCAAGATCACCTACTTGCCGGTGCTCAGCGCCTGGCCCAGAACCAAGATGGTGTTCCAGCGTTATGCGCCGGGCGAAAAGCTGATCCCCAATCGCTTCCGGATCCTGGAGCCGCGGATCAATCGCGCACGCCAACGCAAAGTCTGGGCCCTGGACCTGGTGTTGTTGCCGTTGGTGGGGTTTGATGCGA
Organism: Pseudomonas helleri; assembly: GCF_045830615.1. NCBI lineage: Bacteria > Pseudomonadati > Pseudomonadota > Gammaproteobacteria > Pseudomonadales > Pseudomonadaceae > Pseudomonas > Pseudomonas helleri. The sequence goes on from NZ_CP174501.1 coordinate 5,341,075, forward strand.
AGGGTGGCCGACTGGGTATGGGCGGCGGTTTTTATGACCGCAGCCTCGCGTACCTGGCGCGCCGCCAAAGCTGGCGTAAACCGACGCTGCTGGGCCTGGCCCATGAATGTCAAAAAGTCGGGAGTCTGGCTCAAGCCAGCTGGGATGTACCGTTACACGGCACGGTCTCGGACACGCAGTGGTACGTCGCGCACTGACCCTCAAGGCATCACGTTGCAGCGATGCCTTCGTTCATGAGTGGTTAGCGTTTGAAAGGTTGTACTTGCTGTTGCGCCAGTTCAATCGGTGAATCGTTTGAAGTTGACCAGAGGCTTTGCGCATAACCGGTTGTCACCACGCCCAGACCGAACAAAATAACCAGCACCCACAGTAAATCCGGTTTGCGTTTCATCGATTGCCCCCCTTCAGGCACATCAACACGATGACAGCAACGGTTTTTGTTATAGGCCGTGCAGCAACGTCAAGCTTAAAATGGCGGCATTCTGAGGCAACACGAACAGACACGCAAACGCTGGTGTCAACCGATTGTCGGTTTATCCAAATGTTGCCCGGCAAAATAACTACGCCATGTTTCAGGAGCCCAAAGAATGGCCTATTGGTTGATGAAATCCGAGCCTGACGAGTTTTCAATCAAGGACTTGCAGAAGATCGGCGAAGCTCGCTGGGACGGTGTGCGCAACTATCAGGCGCGTAATTTCATGCGTGCCATGGCCGTGGGCGACGAGTTTTTCTTTTATCACTCAAGCTGCCCGCAGCCGGGTATTGCCGGAGTCGGCCGAATCGCCCAGGCCGCTTACCCGGATCCGACCGCCCTCGATCCCGAAAGCCATTATTTCGACCCCAAGGCCAGCCCCGAGAAAAACCCGTGGAGCGCACTGCAAGTCGCCCACGTGCAAACCTTCCCCAGGGTGATCAAACTCGACTACCTCAAACAGCAAAGTGCACTGGCTGAAATGCCGCTGGTACAAAAAGGCAGTCGCTTGTCGGTGATGCCGGTGACGGCCGAGGAGTGGGCGGTGGTGATGGGGTTGCTGTAGCCCCACCTGCAACTCCACCTGCAACTCCACCCGTAGTCGCTGCCGCAGGCTGCGATTTGGGGCGCAGCGATGTTGAGAAAACGGGTTGCTCCGCAACCCTTCGCAGCCTTCGGCAGCGACTACAGGCAACATTCGCTTTTAGCGTCTACGCTACTGACTTCCTTTGACTGGCATCAAGTGCCCTGCGCCTTGAAACCGTCAAACTAGAGCGCTCTGTGACCAGGATGTCGGCATGTCGAAGAACCATCGCATTTCCCATTATTTCGTTATCCCTTTGGCGATTCTGCTGGTGGCAGCAGGCGGGTTTGGTTACTGGAAATCCCAGCATGACCGGCTCCCCGAAGGCATCAGCATGGGCAATGGTCGACTTGAGTCCACAGAAGTCCAGATCGCCGCCAAGATCCCCGGCCGCCTGGCCGAGGTGCTGGTCGATGAAGGTGACCGTGTCACCAAGGGCCAATTACTGGCCCGCATGGACACCCGCACGCTGGAAGCCAGCCGCGTCCAGGCCCAGGCTGAAGTGCAACGCGCCCGCCAAGCCATGGCCGCCAACGAGGCCAACGTGCAATTGCGCCAGAGCGAAAAACTGCTGGCCAGCCAGGAACTCAAGCGCACCCGCCAACTGTCGCAACGCGGCTTTGCCAGCGGCCAGCAAGTCGACCAGCAGCAAGCCCAATTCGACACCAGCAACGCCGCCGTGACCGCCGCCCAGGCCCAGGTCGCCGCAGCCAAAGCGGCCATCGCGTCCAGCGAAGCCCAAGTGGCGCAACTCACCAGCGAAATCGAAGACAGCAGCCTGCGCGCGCCCATCAACGGCGTGATCCAATTGCGTCTGGCCGAGCCCGGTGAAGTACTGGGTTCGGGTGGCCGGGTGTTCATGATGATCGACCCGAGCGACCAGTACATGAACCTGTACCTGCCCGCCGCCGTGGTCGGCAAACTGACTGTGGGCGCCGAGGCGCGTATCGTGCTCGATGCCCTGCCCGATCAGGCGTTGCCCGCCAAGATTTCCTTTGTCGCGGCCAAGTCGCAGTTCACCCCCAAAGAAGTTGAAACCCGCGATGAGCGCCAAAAACTGGTGTTCCGCGTCAAATTGCGCCTGACCGATCCTGAAGCCGTGCCCCAGGCCAAGCCAGGCATGCCGGGCGCAGGCTATGTGCGAACCGCCGATGTGGACTGGCCGGCTAATCTGCAATGAGCGACCTGGCGCTCAACGCCAGTGGCATCAACCACTGGTATGGCAAACAACAGGCGCTGATCGACGTTGCGTTCAGCCTGCCCAAAGGCACACGCTGCGGCCTGATTGGCCCGGATGGCGCGGGTAAATCGAGCCTGCTCGGGCTGATTGCCGGGGTCAAAAAACTCCAGCAAGGCACCCTTGAGGTACTGGGCGGCCCGATTGATGACCGCCATCACCGCAACACGCTGTACCCGCTGATTGCCTTTATGCCCCAAGGGCTGGGCGGCAACCTTTACCCCGAATTGTCCATCAGTGAAAACATCCGCTTTTTCGGCACGCTGTTCGGCCTGTCTAAAAAAGAATGCGAAGAGCGCATGGAGCAGTTGCTCAAGGCGACTGACCTGGAACGCTTCGCCGATCGCCCGGCGGGCAAGCTCTCGGGCGGCATGAAACAAAAGCTCGGGCTGTGCTGCGCACTGATCCACGAACCTGATTTGCTGATTCTCGATGAACCCACCACCGGCGTTGACCCGCTGTCGCGGCGGCGCTTTTGGGAGTTGGTCGAAGACGTACGCAGCCAGCGCCCGCAACTGACGCTGCTGGTGGCCACGGCCTACATGGAAGAGGCCGAGCAATTTGAGCACTGCCTGATGCTCGACCGGGGCAAGCTGATTGCCGCAGGCTTGAGCGAAGAATTGGCCGCCGCATCGCCCAACGGCAAGCTGGATGAAGCTTTTACCCACTACCAGGGCGACAGTGGTCACAGCAATGAGCCGCTGGTGATTCCGCCCCGGGTCGGCGACAACAGCGATATCGCCATTGAAGCCCACGACCTGACGCTTAAGTTCGGTGATTTCACCGCGGTAAACAAAGTCAGCTTCGCCATTGGCCGAGGGGAAATTTTCGGATTTTTGGGCTCCAACGGCTGCGGCAAAACCACCACCATGAAAGTGCTGACCGGCTTGATGCCGGCCACCGAAGGCAGCGCCAAACTGCTGGGCAATCCGGTGAACGCCAAAGACCTGGACACCCGCAAGCGCGTCGGCTTTATGTCGCAAAGCTTCTCGCTGTACGGCGAGCTGAGCGTGCGCCAGAACCTGGTGCTGCACGCGCAGTTATTCGACCTGCCCAAAGACGAAAGCCAGGCACGCATCGAAGAGCTTATCGAGCGGTTCGACCTGGGCGACGTCGCCGATCAACAGTCCGGCGAATTGCCGCTGGGCCTGCGTCAGCGTTTGTCTTTGGCGGTTGCCGTGCTGCACCGCCCCGAAGTGCTGATCCTCGACGAACCGACCTCCGGCGTTGACCCCGCCGCTCGCGATGACTTTTGGCGATTGTTGATCGAACTGTCGCGGGACCAGGGGGTGACGATCTTTTTGTCGACCCACTTCATGAACGAAGCCCAGCGCTGCGACCGCATCTCGTTGATGCACGCGGGTAAGGTACTGGCCTGCGATACGCCTGATGCGCTGCAACAGCAGTTCAAGGGTGAAACCCTGGAAGCCGCGTTTGTGACGTGCCTGGAGCAGGCGCAAAACGATCAGGGCGCCGCCACCCCGCCGCCCGACACCGAGGCCATCGCCGCGCCAGCCGCCCATGCGCCGCCCCCGCCGAGCAAGAGCGGGTTCAGCCTGACGCGGTTGATTGCCGTGGCCAGCCGTGAATCCAAAGAACTGTTGCGCGACAAGGTGCGCATGGCCTTCGCCTTGCTGGGCGCCGTGTTCATGATGGTGATCTTTGGCTATGGCATTTCGCTGGACGTGGAAAACCTCGCGTTCGCCGTCTACGACCAGGACCAGACACCCCAAAGCCGGGCCTACCTTGAGGCATTCCGCAGTTCACGGTATTTCGAAGAGCACGCACCCATCCAGAGCCCCGAAGAACTGCACAAACGCTTGCAACGCTCCGAGATCAAAATCGCCCTGGAGATACCGCCGGGCTTTGGCCGCGACCTGTATGCCGGGCGCCAGCCCACGGTGGCGGCCTGGATTGATGGCGGCATGCCGTTTCGTGCAGAAACCAGCCGCAGCTACGTCCAGGCGGTGCACCAGGGCAACCTCGAACAGTTGAGCGCCCTGAGCAGCCTGGCGCAAAACAAACAGTCTGCGGCCAAGCTCGAAGTGCGTTTTCGCTACAACCAGGACGTTATCAGCGTGAACGCCATCGGCCCAGGCGTCATGGCGCTGATTCTCGCGTTTATCCCGGCCATGCTCACCGCGCTTGGGATCGTGCGTGAAAAGGAGCTGGGCTCCATCACCAACTTTTACGCCACGCCGTTGACCCGCCTGGAGTTTTTGCTGGGCAAACAGGCGCCGTATCTGGCGGTCAGTCTGGTCAACCTGGCGTTGCTGGTGGCCATGAACCGCTGGCTGTTTGGCGTTCCGTTTAAAGGCAGCGGCCTCACCCTGGCGTTGGGCGGCGTGCTGTATGTGCTGTCGACCACCAGCATGGGGCTGCTGATTTCGGCGTTCACCCGCACCCAGATTGCCGCCATCCTGGGCACCATGATCATCACCAGCCTGCCGACCATTCAGTTCTCCGGGCTGATCGTGCCGCGCTCTTCGCTCGACGGTTCAGCGGCGCTGATGGGCATGCTGTTCCCGGCCGGGCACTTCCTTGATATTGCCGTGGGCACCTTCACCAAAGCGCTGGACCTTCGCCAGCTATGGCCGCAATGCCTGGCGCTGTTCGGGTTCTTCGTCGCCTTTACCGGCCTGAGCCTGATCATGCTCAAGAAGCAGGAGGTCTGATGCATAAGCTCTCGCACATCCTGCGCCTTGGCCTCAAAGAACTCACCAGCTTGCGTCACGACAGCGTGTTGCTGCTGTTCTTGCTGTACGCCTTTACGGTGGCGATTTACATGCCAGCGGCGGGCTCCATCATTGGTGTGCACAACGCCAGCGTGGCGATCATCGACGAAGACCACAGCGCGCTGTCACGCAAACTCAGTGAGTCGCTGTTGCCCCCGGAATTCAAAACCCCGCAAGCCCTGCCCTATGACCAACTCGATGAGGCGTTGGACAAAGGCGAATACACCTTCGTGATTAACGTACCCGCTAACTTCCAGGCCGATTTACTGGCCGGCCGCGAGCCCGCTGTACAGCTCAACGTGGATGCCACCGCCATGAGCCAGGCGTTTATGGGCGCGGGGTATATCGGGCAGATCTTCCAGCGCGAGTTGCTCGATTACGCCGGGCAAGCCAACGCGGGCGCGAAAGCCCCGGCACTGATCAGCAGCCGCCCATTGTTCAACCCGAACCTGGAAGGCGGCTGGTTTTTGGCGGTGATTCAAATCGTCAACAACATCACCATTTTGGCCATCGTGCTGACCGGGACCGCGCTGCTGCGTGAGCGTGAACACGGCACCCTGGACCACTTGCTGGTGTTGCCGCTGACTGCACTGGAAATCATGCTCGCCAAGATCTGGAGCAACATGCTGGTCGTGGTGGTGTGCACCTGGCTGTCACTGGAGATCATCGTTAAATGGGCGCTGGGCGTGCCGCTGTCGGGTTCGCTGGCGTTGTTTTTGATGGTCACCGCGCTGTACCTGTTTGCCAGTACCGCGCTGGGGATCTTCCTTGCCACATTGGCCCGCTCAACACCGCAGTTTGGTCTGTTGGCGATACCGGTGATCATCCCCATGCTGCTGCTCTCGGGCGGCAGCACACCGCTGGACAGCATGCCCGAATGGCTGCAATGGGTCATGCAATGCTCGCCCTCCACCCACTTTGTGAGCCTGAGCGCGGCTATCTTGTTCCGGGGGGCGGGGGTTGATGTGGTGTGGCCCGACCTGCTGGCCCTGACAGCGATTGGCCTGGTGTTCTTTGCCGTCGCGCTGGCGCGGTTCCGCAAGAGTTTGGCGTCGTAAGGCCTTAACTCTTGTAGGAGCGAGCTTGTCTCGCGATCTTTTGAGCTTTTAAAAAAAGATCGCGAGGCAAGCTCGCTCCTACAGTTTGTAATGCAGCGCGAATCGTTTACTGAACAATCAAATTATTGAACAGCAGGTCTTCCACCATTGGCTTGCCGGTCTCGTCCGTCATGACTTGCTGCACTTGTTTCAGTGCTTCCTGGCGCACTTTTTCTTTGGCTTCGACACTGCCCAAACTCTCGCTGGTTTGCTGGGTAAACAAGCCCACCAACTGGTTACGGATCAACGCGTCGTTGGCCTTGACCGCCTTCGCCGCTTCGTCACTCGACACGCGCAGCGAGATATCGGCCTTGTACACCTTGAGCTTCGCGCTGCCGTCCAGCCCGTAATTGCCCACAAACGGTGGGCTCATGGTGATGTAGCTAACCTTCGCGGCGCCTTCTGCAGCTTCTTCGGCAAGCGCCGTTATCGGCAAGGTCAGAGCCAGCAGCAATACAATCCACGCTTTCACAATTCGCTCCTTTGTTCGAGATGGCGGTAAGCATACCGGGGCAGCTTACAAGCCTGTCTACCGTTATCGGCCAGCGCTGCAAAAGCCGTAGGTTTACTCGCGTTTAATCACCATGCCCCCGGACTCCAACAAGGCTTTGACGCTGGGCGGTAGCAGGTCGACAAATGTGCGGCTGATTCTGCGCTGACAGATATTCGTCACGTTGAGCATGCTTTGGGAAAGGTCGAACAAGCCCAGCGTTAGCGACTCATTGTCGTACTTGCCGTCAACCAACCCTGCAATCAAATGCTTTTGGGTTAGCCGGAATAATGTGACGTTCGCGAGCGGAATTTTCGTATCACTGCGAACATACCTATCGATCTCCCGATTGAGCTGCAGGCAGGTTGCGGTCACCAAATCGAGCGGCTGGTCGCTTTGTTTACCTTTCTTCACAGGCTCATACTCAAAAACCATGGGCACGAAGATCTCTAGCTCCTGCGGGTTATCCCCTGTCAGCGGCCGGCTTGAGAACCGCCACTCGCCAATGACCTTGAGGGCAGCCCCGGCAAACAAGGGATGAGAGCTGTAAACGATTTTCGGATCAACCACCGACCCATCAGCCTTGACCATAACTTTCAACCGCACCTCTCCATCCGAGCCTGCGTATCGAAGCTCATCGGGGAAGTCAGGCTTGATCAGGTATTTGACGTCGGGGAGCCACGTCTCTGCCCACGCACTCAGTGTCATGAACATCACCACAAACCCGACTAAGCTTTTCATCACCTTCCCCCCCGGACGCTGCGCTCACATGAGCACAGAGGGAAAGCATGATAGGAGTGTGTCGCCAGGTTTCTCAGCCCATGGGCTCTGATCCTGTTGTGGGATGGCTCCGATTAAATGGACAGAACCCTCAAACTAACCCTTACGGCTTGGCCAACACACAGCGCTTGAGGCGCGCTTCCAGGTTGCGGTCTGGCATGGCGTGGCTGCGCAAGGCGCTGATGGTCTGTTCGACGTAGTCGCGGGTGGTGCCGTAGCGCCCGCTGGCGTTGGCCAGCACCTGGCTGAGTACGCCGTCCGGGAGGTTGCCCGCGTAGCTGGGCAAATGCCGCTCCAGCACAAACCCCAACGCCTGGACCTGGTTACCGTCTTCAAGCCGGCAGTTCAGCCAGTGCGGCCGGTAGGAAGGCACGGGCATTTCACGCCGCCACAAGGCGTTGAGCGCCGCTTCAAGGTTGTCTTCAGGCAGGCGATAGGCAAAGCCACTGCACGAGCCGCCACGGTCCAGGCCAAAGACCAGGCCGGGCAGTTGCGGCGTGCCACGATGCTCGTGGGACCACAAATACAAGCCGCGATGGTAGCCATGCACCCGGCCCCGCACACGCTCGACGGCTGTGCATTCAGGGCGCCAGATAAGCGAGCCGTAGGCGAACAGCCAGACCGGACCGCCTTGATGGCACGCCATGGTGGCCTGCAAGGATTGCTGAAGTTGTTCTGGGGTCAGGGGCGCCCCAAGATCGAGTCGCGGAGGGTAAATCACGTTTGTACACGCTGATTCAGAAACAGTTATCACAGAAGGCATGGAGTCCTACAGGCATTGCATGCGGCGTACTAGAAAATAACGTTATGAATCTTATAGCAGTAAAAATGAAATAACCCGCGCGGCAAGACGTATGGCGGCCAGTAATCTGATTTGACGCAAATCAAGAGCCCCTCACCACGCCTCTCCCGGAGGGAGAAGGAACTGATTGGGGGATGCTGACGATTATCGGTGGCCTGTTTGCTGCGTGACAGAGCGGCGTCGAAGACGGGGTTACGTCAAGGACGGGGCGCGTAGGCGAACACGTCGGCGCGCATTTGGTGCGCGTCCATGCCCGCTTCAACCAGCGCGTCGAGGGTGCCGTAGATCATGGCAGGCGAGCCGCTGGCATACACCGAGACAGCGCTAAGGTCGCTGATGTCTTCACACACCGCTTCGTGCAACAACCCGCAACGCCCTTCCCAGCCGCACAAATCACTGACGACCTTGTGCAAGAACAGGTTGGGGATCTGCTGCCAGGCGTCCCACTCTTCCAACGCGTAAAAGTCTTCAGGACGACGCACGCCCCAGTACAAATGCACCGGATGCTTGAACCCTTTGGCGCGGCAATGCTCGATCAGGCTGTGCATTTGCGCCATGCCGGTGCCCGCGGCGATCAGCACCAGCGGCCCGTCCGGCAATTCAGACAAGTGTGTGTCGCCAAACGGCAGCTCCAGACGGATCATGTTGTTGCGTTGCAACTGCTCGATCAGGCTGCGGGCGCTGTCTTCGCGCACCAGCACGTGCAGCTCAAGGTCGCGCCCCGAGTGCGGTGCGCTGGCCAGTGAAAACGCCGACTTCTCGCCGTTTTCACGCTCCAGCATCACGTATTGCCCGGCGTGATAACGCGGCAGTTTGCCCGCCGGTGCACGCAAGCGCACCCGCCACACATCACCACCCAATTCGACACATTCGGTCAACTGACAGGCCAAGCTACGCACCGGTAATTCTCCCAACGCAAGGACGCCATCCCACAACACCACGCAGTCTTCCAGCGGCGCCGCCAGGCAGGTGTAAACCTCGCCATGGTCACGGACTTCACCCGCCTGCTCCACCTGCCCTTCAACCAGCAAGGCTGCGCACACGTGGCAATTACCATTGCGGCAGCTTTGCGGGCATTCATAGCCCAGGCGCTGCGCCGCATCCAGAATCCGCTCGCCAGGCAAGGTGTCCAATACGGCGCCTGAAGGCTGCAAGGTTACACGCATCAATCTATTCCTAATTGATTCCAGATGTCATCGATCCGGCGAGTCACGGCCTCATCCTTGACGATGACCCGACCCCATTCGCGGGAGGTTTCGCCTGGCCATTTGTTGGTTGCATCCAGCCCCATCTTCGACCCCAGGCCCGAAATCGGCGATGCAAAGTCGAGGTAGTCGATAGGCGTGTTATCGATCATCACCGTGTCGCGCTTGGGGTCCATGCGGGTGGTGATGGCCCAGATCACGTCGTTCCAGTCGCGCGCGTTGATGTCGTCGTCGGTGACAATAACGAACTTGGTGTACATGAACTGGCGCAAAAACGACCACACACCGAGCATTACGCGCTTGGCGTGCCCCGGGTACTGCTTTTTCATGGTCACGATGGCCATGCGGTACGAGCAGCCTTCAGGCGGCAGGTAAAAGTCAGTGATTTCCGGGAACTGCTTTTGCAGAATCGGCACGAACACTTCGTTGAGTGCCACGCCCAGAATCGCCGGCTCATCTGGTGGACGGCCGGTGTAGGTGCTGTGGTAAATCGGTTTGATCCGGTGGGTGATGCGCTCAACGGTGAACACCGGGAAGCTGTCGACCTCGTTGTAGTAACCGGTGTGGTCGCCGTATGGGCCTTCCGGGGCCATTTCGCCGGGGTGGATCACGCCTTCGAGGATGATCTCAGCGGTGGCCGGCACTTGCAGGTCGTTGCCACGGCACTTCACCAGCTCGGTGCGGTTGCCGCGCAGCAGCCCGGCGAAGGCATATTCGGACAAGCTGTCTGGCACGGGGGTGACGGCGCCCAAAATGGTGGCCGGGTCAGCACCCAGCGCCACAGACACCGGGAACGGCGTACCGGGGTGTTTTTCGCACCATTCACGGTAGTCCAGCGCACCGCCACGGTGGCTCAACCAGCGCATGATGACTTTGTTGCGGCCAATCACCTGCTGGCGATAAATGCCCAGGTTCTGGCGGTCCTTGTTCGGACCTTTGGTGACGGTCAGGCCCCAGGTAATCAGCGGCGCCACGTCTCCCGGCCAGCAATGCTGAACCGGCAACAGGCCGAGGTCGACATCGTCGCCCTCAATGACCACTTCCTGGCACACCGCGTCTTTGACGACTTTCGGCGCCATGGAAATGATCTTGCGAAAGATCGGCAACTTGGACCACGCGTCTTTCAGACCTTTAGGCGGCTCGGGCTCCTTCAGAAACGCCAGCAGCTTGCCGATTTCACGCAGCTCGCTCACCGAGTCAGCGCCCATGCCCAAAGCCACGCGCTCAGGCGTGCCGAACAGGTTGCCGAGCACAGGGATATCGTGACCCACCGGGTTTTCAAACAGTAAGGCCGGACCTTTGGCGCGCAATGTGCGATCGCAGATTTCGGTCATTTCCAGTTTGGGTGACACCGGAACCTGGATGCGCTTGAGTTCACCGCGCTGTTCCAGGCCGCTGATAAAGTCACGTAAGTCGCGGTACTGCATGCTTGAGCCTCATGTTGGCCGTGGCGTTGGGGCACCGAGTGTAGCGCCCAAGCCGCGTGATCTGAAGGGAGAGCTGCCCAAAATCAAGAAAGGTTAGACAGCAAAAAGCCGGGTTTCCCCGGCTCTTGCTTAACTTCCGGCGATTTACTTGCGCTTCATCGACAGGAAGAACTCATCGTTGGTCTTGGTCTGCTTCAGCTTGTCGATCAAGAACTCGATGGCTGCCACTTCGTCCATCGGGTGCAACAGCTTGCGCAGGATCCACATGCGTTGCAACTCGTCGTCAGCGGTCAGCAACTCTTCACGGCGGGTGCCGGAACGGTTGATGTTGATCGCCGGGAAGACGCGTTTTTCAGCGATTTTGCGGTCCAGAGGCAGTTCCATGTTGCCGGTGCCTTTGAACTCTTCGTAGATCACTTCATCCATCTTCGACCCGGTTTCAACCAGTGCGGTGGCGATAATGGTCAGCGAGCCGCCTTCTTCGATGTTTCGCGCAGCACCGAAGAAACGCTTTGGTTTCTCTAGGGCGTGGGCATCAACACCACCGGTCAATACCTTGCCGGAGCTCGGGATCACGGTGTTGTAGGCACGGGCCAGACGGGTGATGGAGTCGAGCAGGATCACCACGTCTTTTTTGTGTTCGACCAGGCGCTTGGCCTTCTCGATCACCATTTCGGCAACCTGCACGTGGCGGGTTGGCGGCTCGTCGAAGGTGGAGGCAACCACTTCGCCGCGCACGGTACGCTGCATTTCGGTTACTTCTTCCGGACGCTCGTCGATCAACAGAACGATCAAGTGCACTTCCGGGTTGTTACGCGAAATGTTCGACGCAATGTTCTGCAGCATGATGGTTTTGCCCGCTTTTGGCGGAGCAACGATCAGACCGCGCTGACCTTTACCGATCGGGGCGCAGAGGTCGATTACACGACCGGTCAAATCTTCGGTGGAACCGTTACCGATTTCCATCTTCATGCGCACGTTCGGGAACAGCGGGGTCAAGTTCTCGAAGAGAATCTTGTTTTTCGCGTTCTCTGGACGATCGAAGTTGATCGTGTCGACTTTCAACAGTGCGAAATAACGCTCGCCTTCTTTTGGCGGGCGAATTTTACCGACGATGGTGTCGCCGGTGCGCAGGTTGAAACGTCGAATCTGGCTAGGCGAGACGTAGATATCGTCCGGGCCGGCCAGGTAAGAGGCGTCAGCAGAGCGGAGGAAGCCGAAGCCGTCCTGGAGGATCTCCAGCACGCCATCACCGGAGATTTCCTCGCCGCTTTTCGCGTGCTTTTTCAGCAGGGAGAAAATCACGTCCTGCTTGCGCGAACGGGCCATATTTTCTATGCCCATCTGTTCGGCCAATTCGAGCAGTTCGGTAATCGGCTTTTGCTTGAGTTCAGTCAGGTTCATATAGGAATGACGTAATCATTTATGGAGGGGGAAATTAAGCTTTTGGCTTAATGAGGCCGCGCCGCAGAGAAGGCGACAGGATCGCGTACTAATTCGATAAGGAGTGCGTCGGCGACGGCTTGCAGGGGGCAGTGGAGAAACCAGTGCGGGGCCGAATGTACCACTTGAGTTTCATAGCGTCTAGTCCTTGAGCCATGAAAAAGCCCCGCAATTTGCGGGGCTTTTAACAACGCTTAGATATTAGCGTCGAGGAATGCAGCCAGCTGCGACTTCGACAGCGCACCGACCTTGGTGGCTTCAACGTTGCCGTTCTTGAACAGCATCAACGTTGGAATACCACGAACGCCGTGCTTGGCAGGGGTTTCCTGATTTTCGTCAATGTTCAGCTTGGCAACAGTCAGCTTGCCTTTGTAAGTCTCGGCGATCTCATCCAGAACTGGCGCGATCATTTTGCAAGGGCCACACCATTCAGCCCAGTAATCGACCAATACAGCGCCTTCAGCCTTGAGAACATCGGCCTCAAAGCTAGCGTCGCTAACGTGTTTAATAAGATCGCTGCTCATGGAAGTCTCCGTGGTTGTAAGCAAAAACGTAGCACATCATAGCCGTCATCACCGCGTTCAGGAAGCTGACGGATGATTGTCTATTACTATGGCCGCACATGAGCCTGAGTATGAGCCCTTTCAAAACACGCCGGAGGTGACAAAAGCGATCCCGGTGCGCGAAGCCGCCTGGCGTATATGCTCGCTCATGGCTTTGTGCGCTGGCCCGCTGGCGTGGCGCGCCAATGCGCGAAGGATTTTGCGGTGTTCTTGCCAGGTTTCCATCGCCCGCTCAGGGCGAATAAAGGGCAATTTCTGGCTTTCAAGAAAGATATCGGCCCGGGTTATCAGAATATTCGCCATGGTCTGGTTGCCACTGGCGCGCAAAATAATCTGATGGAACTCAAAGTCCAGTTGCGCCGCCAGGGTAAAGTCCTCGGCGCGCAACTCCAGGCGCATGGCCTCGACATTGTCTTGCAGCACGTCGAGTTCATCACGGGTCAGCCTCACGGCGGCCAACCCTGCCGCCAACCCCTCAAGCGCGTAACGCAATTGAAAGATGTCCTCAGGGCAGGCCTGCGCCGCAAAAGGCCAGTCAGACGCAGTGGCGATCGCTGCGGGCTCGCCCACCGTTTGCACGTAAACGCCTTTGCCGGGCTGGACGCTGACCACACCCAACGCACTCAATGACGACAGCGCCTCACGCAATGACGCCCGGCTGACCCCCAACTGCACCGCCAGATCGCGCTGCGAAGGCAATGCATCACCCGGCGCAAAGCCGTGCTCATCGATCAGTTTACGAATGGCCAACAGCGCCACTTCGGGTACCGCGCGTGCGCTTGAATTCATCACAAATCGACTTGATCGGCTGAGGTTGGAACGTAGTTGTAAAGCTATTGCCGGCGCTCGGCAAGTCACGCCCCACGGCGGTTCAAGCTGTGTACGCAATGCCCGATTGAGGTGCAAAAAGCCCGACAACTGTTCAGACCAGTCCGACCGCCGCAAGCCTTCTGAACCCTGCCTCCCAGCCCTGAAACCGCTGTTGGCATGGCCTGTGCTCTGTCCAATAGCAGACATCACCGTCCACCCGATTTGGAGAGTTGCCATGACCCAGCGCTACAGCGCCCTGATATGTGCCTTGTTCGCCAGCCTGGTGTTGTTTCAGACACCGGCCCGCGCCAATCAACTTGATGACGTGATGGCTCGCGGCACCTTGAAGGTTGCCGTCCCGCAAGATTTCCCGCCGTTTGGCTCGGTAGGCCCTGACATGAAACCGCGCGGCCTGGACATTGATACGGCAAAACTGTTGGCCGACCAGCTCAAGGTCAAACTGGAACTCACGCCGGTCAACAGCACCAACCGCGTGCCGTATCTGACCACGGGTAAAGTCGACCTGGTGATTTCCAGCCTGGGTAAAAACCCGGATCGCGAGAAAGTCATCGACTTCTCCCACGCCTACGCGCCCTTCTACCTCGGCGTGTTTGGTCCGCCAGACGCAGAAATCAAGACGCTGGATGACCTCAAAGGTAAAACCATCAGCGTCACCCGTGGCGCCATTGAAGACATCGAGCTGACCAACGTGGCGCCTGCCGGTGTCACGATCAAACGCTTTGAAGACAACAACTCGACCATCGCCGCCTACCTGGCCGGGCAAGTAGACCTGATCGCCAGCGGCAACGTGGTGATGGTGACCATCAGCGAGCGTAACCCCAAGCGCATCCCGGCCATGAAGCTAAAGCTCAAGGACTCGCCGGTGTATGTCGGGGTCAACAAGGGCCAGCCTGAGCTGCTGGACAAGGTGAACCAGATTCTGAGCGCCGCCAAAGCCGACGGCAGCCTGGAAAAGAATGCGCTGCAATGGCTTAAAGAGCCGCTGCCAGCCGACCTCTGATCACCCGCAACGAGGTCATCATGGCTTATCAGTTCGACTTTTTACCGGTCCTGCAAAACACTGACCTGTTGCTGCGCGGCGCCTTGTTCACCCTGGAACTGACCGCCATCGGCACGCTGTTTGGCGTCAGCCTGGGGATTGTCGGGGCGGTGGTCCGGGCCTGGAACATCCGCCCTTTCGCCGCCCTGTTTGGTCTGTACGTTGAAGTGATTCGCAACACACCGTTTTTGGTGCAGTTGTTTTTTATCTTCTTCGGCTTACCGGGCCTTGGCGTGCACATCAGCGAATGGCAAGCCTCGGCACTGGCCATGGTGATTAACCTCGGTGCTTACTCCACCGAGATTATTCGCGCCGGCATTCAGGCCATCCCCAAAGGCCAACTGGAAGCCGCCGCGGCGCTGGCTATGTCGCGCTTTGAGGCGTTTCGCTATGTGGTCTTGCAGCCCGCGCTGGCCAAAGTGTGGCCGGCACTGAGCAGCCAAATCATCATCGTGATGCTCGGCTCGGCGGTGTGTTCGCAAATTGCCACCGAAGAGCTGAGCTTTTTCGCCAACTTCATTCAGTCGCGCAACTTCCGGGCCTTTGAAACCTACGCCCTGACCACCCTGATCTACTTGTGCATGGCGCTGTTGATTCGCCAGTTACTGAATGCCTTCGGCCGCCGCTACCTGAGCAGGAGTCGCTGATGGACTTTACCTTCTGGGACATCGTGCGCAATTTGCTGGCGGGCCTGCAATGGACCGTCGCGCTGTCCGTCGTGGCCTTTATCGGTGGCGGCCTGATCGGCCTGCTGGTGCTGCTGATGCGCATCTCCAGGAGCCGCTTCGCCCGCACGCTGGCACGCGGCTATATAGAGCTGTTTCAGGGCACGCCTTTGTTGATGCAACTGTTTCTGATCTTTTTTGGCATCGCCTTGCTCGGCATCGACATTTCGCCGTGGATGGCCGCCGCCCTGGCGCTGACGCTGTTTACCAGCGCTTACCTGGCAGAGATCTGGCGCGGCAGCGTCGAATCCATCGCCAATGGCCAGTGGGAAGCCTCGGCCAGCCTGGCGCTAAGCCCGCTGGAACAACTGCGTTACGTGATTTTGCCGCAAGCCTTACGGGTGGCCATCGCGCCCACTGTAGGGTTTTCGGTGCAGGTGATTAAAGGCACCGCCGTCACCTCGATCATTGGTTTCACCGAGCTGACCAAGACCGGCAGCATGCTGGCCAACGCCACTTTTGAGCCTTTTATGGTCTACGGCTTGGTGGCGCTCGGTTACTTCCTCTTGTGCTACCCCTTGTCGCTCAGTGCGCGCTATCTGGAAAGGAGACTGCATGCCTCTGCTTAGAGTTACCGCCCTGCATAAATACTACGGCGACCATCACGTGCTTAAAGGCATCGACCTGAGCGTTGAACAAGGCCAGGTGGTCGCGATCATTGGCCGCAGCGGCTCGGGCAAAAGTACGCTGCTGAGAACCTTGAACGGCCTGGAGTCGATCAACGACGGGGTCATTGAAGTCGATGACGAATACATGGACGCCGCCCGCGCTGACTTGCGCAGCCTGCGCCAGAAAGTCGGCATGGTGTTTCAGCAGTTCAATTTGTTCCCGCACTTGAGCGTCGGCGAAAACGTCATGCTGGCCCCGCAAGTGGTGCAAAAAGTGCCCAAGGCCAAGGCCGCGCAACTGGCCCGCGAGATGCTGGAGCGTGTGGGCCTGGGCGACAAGTTCGATGCCTTCCCCGAACGCCTGTCGGGCGGGCAGCAACAGCGCGTGGCCATTGCCCGGGCGCTGGCCATGTCGCCCAAAGTGCTGCTGTGTGACGAAATCACCTCGGCGCTCGACCCCGAACTGGTCAACGAGGTGCTCAACGTGGTGCGCCAATTGGCCCGCGAAGGCATGACGCTGATTATGGTGACCCACGAAATGCGCTTCGCTCGCGAAGTCGGCGACAAACTGGTGTTTATGCACCAGGGCAAGGTGCATGAGGTGGGCGACCCCAAAATGCTGTTCGCCAACCCGAAAACCCCTGAGCTGGCGAATTTTATCGGTTCGGTTGAGGTTTAAACCCTGTAGGAGCGAGCTTGTCTCGCGATCTTTTCAACCCGTAAAAGATCGCGAGGCAAGCTCGCTCCTACCGTTAGCGGGGGGCTTTTACAGGGGATGTGTGACAAAAATTAGATCGTTTAAAAAATACGAGTTGTCAGGAACAAGCTAACGTCATCTCTTACGTGCTCCATATCAATGCATCGCACATCACGCGTTGGCGCGAGCGTTTGATCGTGGCACGATGGCGAAGTTATCGACCGAGACTCCTCAAACATGCCCCAATCCAAAAGCAAGAATCCGTCCCTGATCGCCGCTATAGACTTGGGTTCTAACAGCTTTCACATGGTGGTGGCCAAGGCTCAGAACGGCGAAATCCGCATTCTTGAACGTCTTGGCGATAAGGTGCAGCTGGCTGCCGGTATCGACGAAGAACGCCACCTCAACGAAGAGTCCATGCAGCGTGGCCTCGATTGCTTGAAGCGTTTTGCGCAATTGATCAAAGGCATGCCCTTGGGCGCCGTGCGCATCGTGGGCACCAACGCCTTGCGAGAAGCCCGCAACCGCAATGAATTTATCGTGCGCGCAGAACAAATCCTGGGCCACACCGTAGAAGTCATTTCTGGACGTGAAGAAGCGCGCCTGATTTATCTGGGCGTTTCGCACACCCTCGCCGACACACCGGGCAAGCGCCTGGTGGCCGACATCGGCGGTGGCAGTACCGAATTCATCATCGGCCAACGTTTTGAGCCCCTGCTGCGTGAAAGCCTGCAGATGGGCTGCGTGAGCTTTACCCAGCGTTATTTCCGCGACGGCAAGATCACTCCGGCACGTTATGCCCAGGCATACACCGCGGCGCGCCTTGAGCTCATGAGCATTGAGCACGCGCTGCACCGCCTGACGTGGGATGAAGCCATCGGCTCCTCCGGCACCATCCGCGCCATTGGCCTTGCCCTCAAAGCCGGCGGCCACGGTGCAGGCGAAGTGAATGCCGAGGGCCTGGCCTGGCTCAAGCGCAAGCTGTTCAAGCTGGGTGAAGTGGACAAAATCGACTTCGAAGGCATCAAGCCAGACCGTCGGGCGATTTTCCCGGCCGGGCTGGCGATTCTTGAGGCGATTTTTGACGCCCTTGAATTGCAACGCATGGACCACTGCGACGGCGCCCTGCGTGAAGGCGTGCTCTACGACCTGTTAGGTCGTCATCACCACGAAGACGTGCGCGAGCGCACCCTGAGTTCGCTGATGGAGCGCTACCACGTTGATCTGGAACAAGCCGCACGGGTTGAACGTAAAGCCCTGCGCGCGTTTGACCAGGTGGCCAAGTCATGGGAACTCGAAGACGGGGTCTGGCGCGAGCTGCTGAGCTGGGCGGCCAAGGTCCATGAAGTCGGCCTGGACATTGCCCACTACCACTACCACAAGCACGGTGCTTACCTGATCGAGCACTCCGACCTTGCCGGTTTCTCACGTGAAGACCAGCAAATGCTCGCGCTGCTGGTGCGCGGTCATCGCCGTAACATTCCAAAAGACAAGTTCGCCGAGTTTGGCGCCGAAGGCATCAAACTGATTCGCCTGTGCGTGCTGCTGCGTTTTGCGATTTTGTTCTACCACATCCGTGGCAACCAGGAAGCGTCGCAAGTGAAGCTGCGCGCCGATGGCGATCACCTGGAAGTGATCTTCGCTGAAGGCTGGCTGGAACAGAACCCGCTGACCAAGGCCGACTTCGAACAAGAAGCCCAATGGCTAACGCGCGTCGGGATAGTGCTGACTATTTCGTAAGGGCCTTTGCAAAAACCTGTAGTCGCTGACGAGGAACGAGGCTGCGATTCGGGCCGCAGGACCTCTATGCGGGGTCGCTGCGCAACCCATCGCAGCCTCATTCTTCGTCAGCGACTACAAGTGGGTGAAAGCGAGCTCGCTCACTTACACCGACGGGCCGGTGCTGACGGTCAGTACCGGCAGGCTCAGGCGCTCCAGCAGGGTCGCTTGGGCGCTGCGCGGGTTCTGGTTGCCGGTCGGCGTGTTGCGCACGTAACGGCCGTCAGACTGCAGGCTCCAGCTGTGGGTGTTGTCCGTCAGGTAGCATTCCAGCTCCTTCTTGACCCGCAGAATCAGCTTTTTGCCCTCTACCGGGAAGCACGTCTCGACACGTTTATCGAGGTTGCGCTCCATCCAGTCAGCACTCGACAGGAACATCTGCTCTTCGCCGCCATTGAGGAAGTAGAACACCCGTGTGTGTTCCAGGAAGCGGCCAATGATCGAGCGCACGTGAATGTTGTGCGAGACGCCCGGAATGCCCGGACGCAAGCAGCACATGCCACGCACCACCAGATCAATGCGCACGCCGGACTGGCTGGCCTTGTACAGCGCGCGGATGATTTTCGGGTCGGTCAGCGAGTTGAACTTGGCGATGATGTGCGCAGGCTTGCCCTCTAACGCAAACTGCGTTTCGCGGGCAATCATGTCGAGCATGCCTTTTTTCAGGGTAAACGGCGCATGCAGGAGCTTTTTCATGCGCAGGGTCTTACCCATGCCGATGAGTTGGCTGAACAACTTGCCGACGTCTTCGCACAGCGCATCATCCGATGTCAGCAAGCTGTAGTCGGTGTACAGGCGCGCGTTACCGGCGTGGTAGTTGCCCGTACCCAAGTGCGCGTAACGCACGATCTCGCCCGCTTCACGGCGCAGAATCAGCATCATCTTGGCGTGGGTCTTGAAGCCCACCACCCCGTAGATCACCACTGCACCGGCGGCTTGCAGACGGCTGGCCAGTTGCAGGTTGGACTCTTCGTCAAACCGCGCCCGCAATTCGATCACCGCGGTCACTTCTTTACCGTTACGCGCGGCATCCACCAGCGCATCGACGATTTCAGAGTTGGCACCGCTGCGGTACAGGGTCTGGCGCACAGCCAGTACGTGCGGGTCTTTGGCCGCCTGACGCAGCAAATCGACCACCGGGGTGAAGGACTCAAACGGGTGCAGCAGCAAGATGTCCTGCTTGCTGACCACGCTGAAAATGTTCTCGCTGTTCTGCAACAACTTCGGAATCGCCGGGGTGAACGGCGTGTATTGCAGCTCCGGATGGCTGTCCAGGCCGGTGATGCTGAACAGCCGCGTGAGGTTCACCGGGCCGTTGACCTGGTACAGCTCGGTCTCTTGCAGGTTGAACTGCTTGAGCAGGTAATCCGACAGGTGTTTCGGGCAGGTATCGGCCACTTCCAGACGCACCGCATCGCCGTAGCGACGCGAGAACAGCTCGCCGCGCAGGGCACGGGCCAAGTCTTCTACATCTTCGGTGTCCACAGCCAGGTCGGCGTTACGGGTCAGACGGAACTGGTAGCACCCCTTCACCTTCATGCCCTGGAACAGGTCATCGGCGTGGGCGTGAATCATCGACGACAGGAACACGTAGTTGTCGCCTGGGCCACCGACCTCTTCAGGCACTTTGATCACACGTGGCAACAAGCGCGGCGCCGGGATGATCGCCAGGCCGGAATCGCGGCCAAAGGCGTCGATGCCTTCAAGCTCAACGATAAAGTTGAGGCTCTTGTTCACCAGCAGCGGGAACGGGTGCGTCGGGTCGAGACCGATCGGGGTAATGATCGGCGCGATTTCGTCGCGGAAGAACTTGCGCACCCAGACTTTGATCTTGGTGTTCCAGTAACGGCGACGAATAAAGCGCACCTGATGCTTTTCAAGCTCAGGCAGCAGAATGTCGTTGAGGATCGCGTATTGGCGATCAACGTGGCCGTGTACCAGCTCGCTGATCCGGGCCAGCGCCTGGTGCGGCTGCAAGCCATCGGCGCCCGCTTGTTCGCGGGCGAAGGTAATTTGTTTCTTCAGGCCGGCCACACGAATTTCGAAGAATTCGTCCAGGTTGCTGGAGAAAATCAACAGGAACTTCAACCGCTCAAGCAGCGGGTAGGACTCATCCAGCGCCTGCTCAAGCACCCGGATGTTGAATTGCAACTGCGAGAGTTCACGGTGGATATACAGGCTGCTGTCATCCAGACCCGGAATGGCAATGGCTGGTTGCGCCGCCGCTGGCGCTTCAGGCGCAGCAGGTGCGTGAGCTTCCGGCACGGGCGGTGTCTCAGTGGCCTGCTCCACAATGGGCTCAGCCTCAGTAGCAACGAGTTCTGTCTGTCCTTCGGTATTCATTGAATGTTCCTGTAAGAGCGGGTTTGACTCTCGTGACCGTTTAGCGGCGCGTGCAATCAAGCTGCCAGAATGCCACCAACGCCAATGGGTTTAAACCGCTCATAGGCGCTTTATGCGGGCTGGAGCCGATTAGAGGGCTTTTTGTCAATTTTGTTCTGCAACTGCCGTACAAGTAGTCGCTGCCGCAGGCTGCGATAAGGACCGCAGGGCCTTGGCTTTTAAAACAGGGCTGCTGCGCAACCCATCGCAGCCTGCGGCAGCGGCTACAGATTTTTAAATGCGTCGCGCGCGACCGTTATAGCAACGTGTCATGAATCCTAGATGACAACCCTTATGATGTAGGTCAAATACTTACGATTTGTAGGAATTGTTCATGAGAAGACACAGTTCGATACTTTCCTGAACGTCCCTTAAGGCGTAGGCTGCGCGTTCATTTCTCCAGCATCCAGACAATGCTCCAACAATTTCTTCAAGAATTCGGTTACTTCGCCCTGTTTCTAGGGACGTTCTTTGAAGGTGAGACCATCCTGGTTCTCGCAGGCTTCTTGGCGTTCCGCGGATACATGGACCTTAAACTGGTCATGATCGTGGCGTTCCTCGGCAGTTATGCCGGCGACCAGCTGTGGTACTTCCTGGGGCGCAAACACGGCCGCAAATTGTTGGCGCGCAAACCGCGCTGGCAACTCATGGGCGACAAGGCGCTGGAGCATATCCGCAAGCACCCGGACATCTGGGTCTTGAGCTTCCGTTTTGTGTACGGTCTGCGCACCGTCATGCCCGTGGCCATTGGCCTTTCAGGCTACCCACCGGGCCGCTACCTGCTGCTCAACGGGATTGGTGCCGCCATTTGGGCCGTTGCCCTGGCCACCGCCGCCTACCACTTTGGCGCCGTGCTGGAAGGCCTGCTGGGCAGCGTCAAAAAGTACGAGCTGTGGGTACTGGGCGCCTTGCTGGTGCTGGGCGGCTGCCTGTGGCTGCGCCGGCGCTTCAAAAACGCACGCCTGGCCAAACAGACCGCGCTGGAAGAAAAAAACAAAGCCGCTGAAGTTAACACCCCACCAGCGGAATGAGCCGGTGTGTGCGCTCGCACACACCCTCTCCCTGGGCGCTGCACCGCAGCGCCTGCGTGATCGCGGAACCTCCCACTGGCATCAGTTGCCAAATAAAGAGACAGTAACGCCACGAACAAGGAGACCCACCATGACCACCAAAAATATTGCCGTTGTTCTTTCCGGCTGTGGCGTCTATGACGGCACCGAAATCCACGAAAGCGTGATCACCCTGCTGCGCCTCAGTCAGCGTGGCGCCCACGTGCAATGCTTCGCGCCGAACATTGCGCAACTGCACGTCATCAACCACCTGACCGGCGAAGAAATGCCCGAGTCGCGCAATGTGCTGGTCGAGTCGGCGCGTATCGCCCGTGGCGAGATCAAGGACATTCGTGAAGCCAAGGTGGACGACTTTGACGCACTGATCGTACCCGGCGGGTTTGGCGCCGCCAAAAACCTTTCTAGCTTCGCCACTGAAGGCGCTGCCTGCAGCGTTCAACCCGATGTTCTGGCCCTGGCTGAAGCCTTTGCCGAGGCGGGCAAGCCGATCGGTTTGATGTGCATCTCACCGGCCATTGCCGCCAAAATCTACGGCCCTGGCGTGATCTGTACCATCGGCAAAGACGCAGACACCGCCGCTGCGGTAGAAAAAATGGGCGGCACTCACCAGGAATGTGAAGTCTCGGACATCGTCGAAGACAAAGCCCGCAAACTGGTCAGCACCCCGGCCTACATGCTGGCCCAGTCCATCAGCGAAGCGGCTTCTGGCATCAACAAAATGGTCGACCGCGTCCTGGAGCTGACCCAGCACGCGTAATCAGCCCCGCGCGAGCCGGGTCAGAATCCGGTCCAGTGCATTGGCGAACGCCTGCTTGTCGCGTTCGCCATAAGCACCCTGTCCGCCACCGACCTGGCCTTGCTCACGCAAATCGGTAAACAGATTGCGCACCGCCAGCCGCTCGCCCATGTTCTGCGCGTCAAACTCTTTACCGCGCGGGTCCAGCGCTGCCACGCCCTTCTTCACCAGCCGGTCGGCCAGCGGCACATCGCTGCAAATCACCAACTCGCCGGGCACGGCATGCTCGACCAAATAGTCATCCGCCGCATCCGGGCCACTGGGCACCACAATCAGCTTCACCAACGTATACGTCGGCTTGACCTGACTCTGCCCGGCCACCAGCACCACCTCAAACTGACGCTTGAGCGCGAATTTTATGACCTGATCCTTCGCAGCCTTGGGGCAAGCGTCTGCGTCGATCCAGACACGCATGGGGGTAGCTCCACATTAAGTAATAAGGTGAAGGCTAGCATTTTCCGACCACCCCCTAGCAGCCCATAGACTTAGCCATTGATTTTGTATCCGCCCCCTTCTGCACCTTCATGCAACGCCGACTGAATACGTTCATACAGCGCATTGGCTTCTGACGTGGTGATGGAACGCGAACAATCGCGAAGCACCACCCTCAGCAAAACGTTTTCCTGACCCGGCAAAAGGCCCAGCCGCTCAATCGCCTGCACGGGCAGATCCGCCATGGCCCATCGGCCTTTAATGTGCATTTCTTCAATCCAGGCCGCGTTATCCCCGGCTGCCAGCAACATCTTTTCGGTCAGCACCTCTTCACTCAAGCCCGGTGTCACGGCCAGCGAAATATCCCGTGAGATGGAAGGCAAACGCGAAACCGCCTTCCAGGGGAGCAGATCATGCAGTTGCGCCTGAACGCGCTCATTGGGGTCACGCAGCAGACGAATATCCGGGATACCTTTGCGCAGCATGGTCAGGCGATCCAGACCCATGCCCAACGCCAGTCCACCATGCTTGGCAGGGTCCACACCCAGTCTTTGCAACAGTGAGCGGGCAATACAGCCACACTCAAGCACTTCAATGGGCTGCTTATCCAGGAGCAGGTTTACTTCAATGCCACCCTCTGTGTAGTGATGCGGGCTGCTCTGATAAATCCACGACATGCCGGGCACTGAACATTCAAGGATATCTGCGACCAGCCTGAGCAAATGCTCACGCGTTGAAAGTTGCGGATCGCCCAAGACCCAAATATCCATCTGATGAGGTTCTGCGCAATGCCACCTGTCGCGGCTGTCACGTCTGAAGGTGATCCCGGGCGCCGCCAATAAAATAAGCTCCCCGGCTTTACGATTCTGCGCCGCCTGCTGCAATGCCTTTGGAATCTGACTGGTGGTTTGAGTGCGCAGGAGCGAATGCTCATCCACCCAACGCGTGTGTTCACTGCCCAAGGTGACTTCAGCAGGATCATAGCCAAGCAATCCATAGTTTTCTTGCGCAGACACTATTCGGGGCCCTCTTAAAACCTGTGCATCAGGCCAGCCTCGCGCTTTCAACCCTTCAAGCACTTCATCTAATAAAAGGCCAATAGCATGAGCAGGGTGCTTCAACTCTGTGAGGTCATTAAGTTCAAGAGCCTCATTGACCAAGCGGGCACACAAATAAGCTTTAGATGAATGCATAACCATCCCTCATTCGAGCCACGGTAAATTCCCGTGAATACTTTATAAGGGTCCGAATCTAGATCAAATACGCACCTTCTCACAACGAAAATTAATAAAAATACCTGAACAACATCTAACATCAGACATGGACTACATACGCTTCCTACACAAATAACCGAATAAACCACAAGTGGAATTCCAAACACCGAAACGATATAACCAGACAAAAATAGAACTACCCTTTTTAAAAATATCGCCCTATAACTTATCTACCTCCTGAAAAACAGGAGCCCTATCAATAAGGATAATAAAGATGACTGACCTGACTGTTCCAAAACCAAAATTCAACCGCATGACTTCTGGTCCGGATAATTTTGGCTGGGCACCCCTTGTATGGGCTTACCAGCCTGACTAATCACCGATAAACCAATGCCTATGTGAGTGCCTGTAACCCCATCAGCGGGCACTCACTTTTTCAGAGGATATGCGTGTGCCCACAAAAATTGCACCTCTAGACTTTAAGGACTCTTGGGTTATTTCTGACAACGACGATTTTCTTCGAGAGTGCACTGCTGTTGGCTTTAACACACAATCACTCAGCCAAATCGAGCACCTCCCGGCTTGCAGTGTTGTGTTCTCATTTTGTAATGATGCAGCGCGCAAAACATTCGACATAGCGAAGCATGCCTCAAGCAAACAAAGTGTTTTTTGCGCAACACATGTTTTTGAACCCTCAGTCAAAAGTGCACTGTACGGTTTATCGCTCATCATAAAGAGCGATTTTTATGCTGCGCTCCGCAAGCAAAAACTCATTTTGGCATTGCTGGATGCTCACACACAGTTCGACGTAAAGGGCCAGCACGCAGACGCCAGCGTCATCATTTTAGAAGACGCCACGCCCTACGCCATGATCGAAGAAGATATCAGCAGCAATTTCATTTATTCAGCCGCTGAGTTTTTCGAAGTTCATTACGCTCATATGAATGCACAAACTGCCTGTCCTTTTCAGTTTAGCGGCTACTTAACCATCTTTGGCATTCTTACTGTTCTTAGAAAGCACACGCCCTTACCCGACAACGAACTAAAGCTGGCACTGGAGCAATTAACCTCGGCCGTGGCACAACATACGGCACTCTTGATTGTCGAACACAATACAATTACTTCATTTAAAGTTAATAATATTGAGCACATCACTTTGCTTGAGCGTGCGGCAGGCTCTAGAGGGTTGAAACTCACAGAATTTGCAGTCGGGGTTAATGATGCCATCGCCCCGTTTATTGATTACTCCGTTAATTCCCAAATGAACGAGGGGATTAGCGGAATACATGTTGCTCTGGGCGATGGATCGTCGGGCTATCACATTGATTTTTTATGCCCGGGTGCGGTGTTCAGCCCTGCGCCACCCCTGTAGCCGCTGCCTGCGGCTACAGGGGGGAACGGAGATTAAGAAGCCTGTTCCCGACGCTTTTCAGCCAGTCTGCTGCGGGTGTAGAGCACGATGATCGCCAGGATGGCGATGGCTTGTGCGCTGAGCGAGTAGGCGTCTGCGTGGATGCCGAGCCAGTCGAACTCGAAGAACGGCACAGGTCGTGTGCCAAAGATTCCGGCTTCCTGCAGGGCTTTGACGCCATGGCCGGCGAAGACGACGGACAAGGCGCACAACAACGCGGCGTTGATGCCGAAGAATACGCCCAGTGGCAATTTGGCTGAGCCGCGCAGGATGATCCACGCCAGGCCGATCAGCAGCACCAGCGCCGTGGCGCCGCCTGCCAGTACGGCGTCATGCCCGGCCGGGCCCGCTTGCAGCCACAGGGTTTCGTAGAACAGGATCACTTCGAACAGTTCGCGGTACACCGAGAAGAACGCCAGCACCGCAAAGCCAAACCGCCCGCCGCCGCTGACCAGGCTGCTTTTGATGTAGTCCTGCCAGGCATCGGCATGGCGGCGGTCGTGCATCCACACGCCCAGCCACAGCACCATGACGCTGGCAAACAACGCGGTGCAGCCTTCGAGCAGTTCGCGCTGGGCGCCGCTGACGTCAATCACGTAGGCGGCCAGCGCCCAGGTGGCCAAGCCCGCGACCAAAGCCAGGCCCCAGCCGATGTTGACGCTGCGTACCGCCGATTGCTGGCCGGTGTTGCGCAAGAAGGCGAGGATCGCCGCCAGCACCAGAATCGCTTCCAGGCCTTCACGCAGCAGAATCAACAAACCCGAAATGTAGCTCAGGGACCAGCTCAAGCCATCGCTGCCCAGCAGCCCGGCCGACTCTTTGAGCAAGGCTTTGGCCGCGTCCAGACGCTGCTCGACCTGTTCGATGGGCAAGCCGTCCTGCAGCGATTGCCGATACGCCATCAGGGCTTTTTCGGTGGTTTTACGCACGCTGCTGTCGACGTTGTCCAGCGAGCTTTCTACCAGCTCAAAGCCTTCCAGGTAGGCCGCTACAGACAGGTCGTAGGCTTGCTCACGATCCCCCTCGCGATAGGCCGCCAGGCTTTTGTCCAGGGTTTGGCTGGTGTAGTCGAGCAACTGCGCCGGGCCGCGCTTGACCTGCGGCGGCTGTGCCCGCTGTGCGCGGAACGTCGCGGCGGCTTGCGGGCCTTCTGCGGCCAGCACTTCGCCGGGGGTCTGACGGGCCAATTCAGCGAGGTCGTAGGTTTTGTCTGCTTTAGCCGCCGCTGGGTCTGCACTCAGGCCCGCCACATAGGTGGCCAGGTCCCAGCGCTGACGGTCGTCCAGTTGGTCGGCAAAAGCAGGCATGTCGGTGCCTTCAACGCCCAGCGCCAGGGTGTTGAAAATCGCGTAGAGGCTCAGGCGGTCAAGACGCGCAGCATCGCGCAGGTTGGCCGGTGGCGGGGTCATGCCCATGCTGGCCGGGCCGTCCCCGGCGCCGGTGGCACCATGGCACACCGAGCAATGCAGGGCGTACAGCGGCTCACCGCGTGCAGGATCCGGGGTAATCACCGGCGCTTGGCTGACTTCGTAAGCGACGGCCAGCTTGGCTCCCAACTGGCGCGCCTCACGGGCGACCTTGGCGCCGTCTTCGCGCTGTTCAATGGCCGATTGCAGGGCCTCAACACCTTGTGCCAGCTCCGCACGCTCAGGGCGCTCAGGGCGCTCAGGCAAGTCGGCAATCAGACCCTTGAGGACGGTGAGGAATTCTAACTGTTCGTGATACTCGGTTTCGTCGATGACTTTGCCGTCTTCGACCGTAGGCGGATAGTCCGCACCGATGTAGTCAATAAGGTGCAACGCTTGGGAAGCACCTTCTGGGGAATTGGCTGAAACAGCGAGGCTGCACAACGCGAGCACTGGCACCATCAGCCAGGCCAAACAGCGCGATCGGGCGGTCATTGAAAGATCCGGGTGGAAATGAGAAGTAACACATTGTTCACTTCCAATGACCGCGACTCAAGATTTTTAGGTGGTGGCGCGGTGCAACGTCGCCAGAAACCCTGCGGCACCCACGAACAAACCGGCAAAGGTGCGGTTCAGGCGGCGCTGCTGTTTGGGCGTGCGCAGCAGGCGCAAGACCTTGGATGCCAAGCCGGTGTAACCGGCCATGACGATCAAATCGACAGCAATCATGGTCACGCCCAAGGTCAGGTACT
Source organism: Pseudomonas helleri (assembly GCF_045830615.1). NCBI lineage: Bacteria > Pseudomonadati > Pseudomonadota > Gammaproteobacteria > Pseudomonadales > Pseudomonadaceae > Pseudomonas > Pseudomonas helleri. Next base: position 5,369,051 of record NZ_CP174501.1, read on the forward strand.
GGCTCACCAAGGGTTCGTTCGGGTTCACAAACTGCGGCAGCACCGCGAGCATGAACACCAGCGCTTTGGGGTTGCTGACATTCACCAGAAAGCCACGAAACACCAGCGCCAGTGGTTTGCCGATGGGGCGGATGGCCGAGTCGTCGCTGAGGTCGGACGGCAAGGCACGCCATTGTTTTACGGCGAGGTAAACGAGGTAGGCCACGCCAAACCATTTGATCGCGTAGAAGGCGGTGGACGATGCGGCGAGGATGGCACCGACACCGGCGGCGACAATGAAGATTTGCAGGGCCAGACCCAATTGCAGGCCCAGCGCATTCCAATAGCCGCGCCAGAAGCCGTATTGCAGGCCGCACGACATCGACGCAATGGCGCCTGCGCCAGGCGACAGGCTGATGACCCAGCAAGCAGCGAAAAAGGCCAACCACGTTTCCAGCGACATCGCACACCTCGGACAAAAACTGTAACAAGGCCTTAAGCTAATGCGCGGGCTGAAAATTAACCAGATGTTTTTGCGGATAGTGCGTGTAGGAGCGAGCTTGTCTCGCGATCTTTTTTAAGATCAAAAGATCGCGAGGCAAGCTCGCTCCTACAGAGGGAAGGGTGTTTACAGATCGCCTTCGCGCCAGCGGCGCACGGAGCGCTGGAAAAACAGGCTGTTGGGGACTTGCACCATGCTGCTGCCACTGCCGGCTTCGGCAGGCTCAACCAGGGTGGTGTACAGCAGGTTGATGGCCACGACACGACCTTTGACCCCCGGCTTGTCGAGGGTGTCGAGCAACTCCACCACGTCGCCAATGCGAAACGGCCCCACGGTGAAGATCAACACCGCGCACAGCAGGTTGGACAGCACGCTCCACATGGCGAAGAAGGCAATCGCCGCCACCGCCACAAAGCCTGACAGCGCCGTCCACAACACCGTGGCCGAAACGCCCAGGCGTTCGAGAACGAAGATCACCGCGCTGCCCATGATGAACCAGCGCAACCCGCCTCGCAGCGGCAACAGCAACTGCGACGGCAAAGGGTAACGCTCGCCCAGACGGGTCAGAAAACGCGCAACTACGCGTTGCAGGAAGTACCCCGCCAGCAGGATCAGCAAGATCTGCACGCCGATCCATAGGGGCGCGATCAACTCGGCCGGTACGGGTAAGTTGAGCGACTCCATCAGGACAGGGCTTCCAGTTCGGCTTGCAAGGTCTCAAGCACTTCCAGGGCTTCCATCCAGCGTTCTTCGAGCTGGCCTTCAAGCACCTTGAGCTTGGCCTGATCGACCAGCAACTCACGCAGTTCGTCTTTGCGCGCCGCCTCGTAGACGCCGCTGTCACCGAGGCTGGTCTCGATCCGGGCGAGCTTTTCAGTGACTTTGCCCAACTCGCTTTCGAGCTTGTCGGCTTCACGCTTGTGCGGTGCCAGTTGCTGACGCAACGCAGCCGCCGCCTGACGTTGAGCCTTTTTATCGGTCTTGTCCGGGTTGATTACGGTGTTGCTCACCGGCGCATTGCGCAGGCGGTAATCAGCCAGCCAGCGGGCGTAGTCGTCGAGGTCGCCGTCGAACTCCTGGACTTTGCCATCGGCCACCAGCAAGAACTCGTCGGTGGTGCTTTTGAGCAAGTGACGATCGTGAGACACCACCAGCACCGCACCACTGAACTCTTGCAAGGCCATGGTCAGTGCCAGGCGCATTTCCAGGTCAAGGTGGTTGGTCGGTTCGTCGAGCAGCAACAGATTCGGGCGTTCCCACGCGATCAACGCGAGGGCCAGACGGGCTTTTTCACCGCCCGAAAAGTTCAGCACCGGCTCGTCGATGCGCGCCCCGCGGAAGTCGAACCCGCCGAGGAAGTCACGCAACACTTGCTCACGCTCGGTCGGCGCCAGACGCTGCAAGTGCAGCAACGGGCTGGCCTTGGAGTCCAGTGAGTCGAGTTGATGCTGGGCAAAGTAACCGACCGACAGGTTTTCGCCACGGGCCAGACGCCCCGCCAGCGGAACCAGCTCACCCGCCAGGTTTTTGATCAGGGTCGACTTACCGGCACCGTTCGGGCCGAGCAGGCCGATGCGGGCACCCGGCACCAGTTGCAGCTTGACCTTCTCAAGGATGGTTTTGTCGCCATACCCCAAACGCGCGTCCGACAAGTCGAGCAACGGGCTGGAGAGTTTGACCGCTTCACGGAACACGAAGTTGAACGGTGAGTCGACGTGGGCCGCGCTCAGTTCTTCCATGCGTTCAAGGGCCTTGATCCGGCTCTGCGCCTGACGGGCCTTGGTGGCCTGGGCCTTGAAGCGGGCGATGTAGCTTTCCATGTGCGCACGTTGCGCCTGCTGCTTCTCGTAGGCCTGTTGTTGCTGGGCCAGACGCTCGGCGCGGGCACGTTCAAAGGCGCTGTAACCCCCGCGATAGAGGGTGATTTTGCGCTGTTCGACGTGAGCGATGTTATCGACCACGGCGTCGAGGAAGTCCCGGTCGTGGGAGATCAACAACATAGTGCCGGGGTAGCTTTTGAGGAAGTCTTCGAGCCACAGAATGGCGTCGAGGTCCAAGTGGTTGGTCGGTTCGTCGAGCAACAACAGATCGGACGGGCACATCAGGGCCTGGGCCAGGTTAAGGCGCATCCGCCAGCCGCCGGAGAAGTCGGCGACCGGGCGGTCCATTTGTTCGTTGGTAAACCCCAGCCCGGCGAGCATTTTGCGCGCCCTGGCATCAGCGGTGTAACCGTCGGCGCTGTCCAGTTCGGCATGCCAGCGCGCCTGCGCGGCACCGTCCTGAGCGGCCTCAGCCTGGGAAAGATTGGCTTGAACCTCGCGCAAGCGCTGGTCGCCATCGAGCACGTAGTCGATCGCAATGCGATCGAGAGTGTCGATTTCTTGCCGCATGTGGGCAATCCGCCAGTCGGCCGGTAGCAGACAATCCCCGGAATCAGGCGTCAACTCACCCAGCAGCAAGGCGAACAAAGTGGATTTACCGGCGCCATTGGCGCCGACCAAACCGGCTTTGTGGCCGGCGTGCAGGGTCAGCTCGGCGTCTTCTAGCAGACGCTGAGGGCCACGCTGTAAAGTCAGGTTCTGAAGTCGGATCATAATGGCCGCGGAGTCTACCAGCTTCCCTCTCAACTGGCGCGAATTGCACTATGCAGACCGATCTGTGGAATTACTGTTTGAAGGTCTATGCCCTGCCCGGCATTGAACACGCCTGTTTAAGCCTGCAACGTCAGGGCCTGGATGTGTGCCTGCTGCTGTGCGCAGCCTGGCTGGAACACCGGCGTATCGCCTGTGATGAGGCGCGTTTTGAGTGCTTGCGGGCCTGCGCCGAGCCTTGGCAACGCGACGTCGTGCAGCCCTTGCGCCAATTACGCACGCAATGGCGCGAAGCGGCCACGCACGATGACGAACTGTCTGCGTTACGCGGGCTGATCAAAGGCCTGGAGCTGGAGGCAGAACGGACGTTATTGCGACGTCTGGAGACGGCAACCTTGGGCTGGTTGCCTGCGCAATCGCAAGACAACTGCGACTGGCTGCAAAGACTGGTCAGCGGGGTTGAACACCCTGATCACGGCGCGCTGCAAACGCTGCGCGCCGCAATCAACCACGCTTAAGAAGCGCTGGTAGGGGTTGTCGCCGGCGTTGCGGGTGTCGCCGCAGCGGGTGCAGCAGCCGGTGTTGGCGCTGCGGTTGCGGTGGCTGCGGTGGTTGCAGGCGCAGTCGCAGGTTTTGCCGCAGGCTTGGCGGCTGGCTTGGCGGCAGCTGGCTTTCTCACGGCTGGCTTGGCAGCGGGTTTGGCCGCAGGTTTAACCGCTGGCTTGGCAGGTGCCTTGGCCGCTGTGGAAGCCGGTTTGGCCGCTGCAGGTTTAGCCGCTGGTTTAGCAGCAGCAGGTTTTGCTGCGGGCTTGGCCGCCGGGGTTCTGGCCGCTGGTTTGGCGGCTGCGGATGCAGGGGCTTTGGCAGCAGCAGGTTTAGCGGCGGCTGGCTTGGCGGCAGGTTTTGCAGCAGCGGTACGGGTTGTCGCCGGCTTGGCGGCTGGCGCTTTAGCAGCGGCCGGTTTGGCGGCAGGGGCTTTGGCAGCAGGTTTTGCCGAAGCGGTTTTAGCCGCAGGCTTGGCCGCTGCTGGCGCTTTGGCCGGTGCTTTAGCAGCAGGTTTAGCAGGCGCCTTGGCGGCAACCGGTGCTTTGGCCGCAGGCTTTTTAGCGTTGGCAGCAGGTTTGGCGGTGCGAGCCGTCAGGGCCTTGCCAACGGCCTCTTTAACCCGGCCAATGCCTTGGGCCAACTTGAGGCTTTCTTGAGCATCACGCTTGAGTTGCTGGATATAAGCGCGCGTTTCGGTTTGACGGTCTTTGAGCGAGTCCAGCAGTTGCTCAAGTTCTTTCACGGAAGACTTGGCTTTGGCTTGTGCCTTGGACTTGCCAGCGTGAGCGGCTTCTTGCAGTTTTTCACGCGCCTTGTGCAGTTTTTCCTGAGCTTTGCCACGTTGTTTTTCAAGCTTGGCGAGCAACTTCTCAGCATCAGCCAGCGCTTGGGAACAGGCGCTTTCCAAATGCTCAAGCAGGCTGCCTGAGAGTTGTTGGAGCAAGTGCAACGGCGTATTAACAGTCTTCTTGTTGGCCGACATGGTTTACCTCCTGGCTGAAGTGAGTGCGGCTCATACTAGACCTCTGTAAGAACCGCCGCTAGATCATGTTGACACTAACCATAGCAGCGGGTTGCATAGCGCCGGAAAACTTGTGCCAGATCACTTTTTAGCGGCCTGTTCAGATAAATTTATTGGCCACTTCTGCGTTTATTTAAGCCCTCGATATTTCCCCCAAACAATCGTGCTCGCACAGGCATAATCGCTCGCACTGAAGACCGGAGACTGCCCATGTCGCGTGCCCTTTTATTGACCCTCTTGTGCGTTGCCTGTTCGGCCCATGCGGCCCCGGCGCAAAGCCCGCAAGCCGCGCACGACCTGGCCTACAGCTTGGGTGCGAGCCTTGGCGAGCGTTTGCGCGAAGACGTGCCGCAGCTACAGATCCAGGCCTTGATCGACGGTTTGCGCAGCGCTTATGAAGGCAAGCCGCTAGCGCTGAGTGATGAACGAATCGAGCAAATATTGACGGCGCACCAGGCGCAAATCGATGCCGAGCCCGCGCAACCGCAGAGCGAAGTTGCACTGAATGCCGAGCGTGATTTTTTATTAAAAGAAAAACAAAAAGCAGGCGTCCGCGAGTTGGGTAACGGCATTTTGGCGACTGAACTCAAGGCAGGCACCGGGGCAAAACCTGATGCTCAGAGTTCGGTGTACGTGAACTATGTGGGGCGTTTGCCGGACGGTACGGTTTTCGATCAGAGCACGCAGCCACAATGGTTGCGCCTGGACAGCGTGATCAATGGGTGGCGCTTGGCGCTGGCGCAGATGCCAACCGGTTCGACATGGCGGCTGGTGATACCGTCCAATCAGGCGTACGGGGCTGAAGGCGCAGGGGATTTGATCGCGCCTTACACGCCGCTGGTGTTTGAAATCGAGTTGCTGAAGGTGCAGTAAGACGAATTTCTGTAGGAGCGAGCTTGCCTCGCGATCTTTTAAAAGATCAAAAGATCGCGAGGCAAGCTCGCTCCTACCGAATGGGGTATCAAGCCTGGGCGGCTTCTTTCTGTTTGTGCGCGCTGTGCAGCACTTCGATCAAGCAGTCTTCAAGCTCAAAACGCTCGTCGAGCAAGGCGCCGAGTGTTTTGAATTCGCGGGCGAGTTTTTTACAATGCGGGCGATGCGCCTTGCCGACGCAGTGGTCGTTAAAGGCCAAAGCGGCTTCGGTAATGACGTTGATTCGGGGGTAGATGGTCTCAGCCAAGGCGAGCCCGCGCTCATCATTGAACGCTTTCGCCTCGGCGTTGAGCTGCTCATAAATTTCGAAGTGGCCCGCAGAAACGTAATCAACCAGCACTTGGCAGAAGACTTTTTGAGGCCCGCGCTTGGGGTTGCGCTGCTGATCAATGACAGCCGCATAAGCGCTCACAAGCCTGCTGCGCTCTTGCAACCAGCGGTCTACCAACTGGTGAACACCATTGAAGCGTTCCTGAGCACTCTTACATCTTTCGAGCATGATGATCTCTCTTCCCTAGTGGGCCCATGCCACCCGACCGAGCCGGGCCTGTGTGGACCAAAACCTGTGCAGATACACCGGCAATGGGCGACATAACTCCAACAATGCGTGCGGGCCAGATTATGCCCGCCAAGCAACTGCTTCAAGGTACGCACGAGAGAAAGTTCATACAAGCGTTTAATACGAAGTGCTACTTCTGGTCGCAGGACGGGGCTTTTTAACCGGTAAAAAATAGCGCACCCACTGGAACAAACTCAGCGCCGCCAAACCTGCAAACGCCAGCATGCTCAGCTCGGGGATGCTCAGGTCAAAGAGTGTCCACTGGATGTGCGCGCAGGCTTCGGTCCCGCGGTAGACCGACGTAAACAGATCGCCCAGTGACAGGTTGTTCCACAGTTGCGCCAAATCGGGCTGACAAATCATCAACTGCTGGGCCGGCAAACGCTGATAAAGCACTTGGCAGGTGGCACTGGCCAACCCCGCCAGAGCCAGCAGCATGGACACCATTGAGTAAACCAGTACGCCGATGGCACGCGGCGCATGGACAAAGGCGATCAGGTTGACCGCACCAAAAGCCAGTAACAGATAGCGTTGCACCAGGCAGAGCAAACAGGGGCTCAGCCCGGGCCCGTACTCCAGATACAAAGAGGCGCCCAGCACCGCAGCACTGGCAACCAACGCCAAAAGGAATATGAAACGTGAGCAGGCCAACAACATGGCTTTTCCGTAACAAAATAGACAGGCGGGTACGGTAGAGGAAAGCCAATAGCCCTTTCAAGGCCAGCCAATACGGATACTTCCGTAAGCTTGTAGGGAATCACCAACAACTGCTGAAAGGCTTTAGTGCAGATAGCGTACGAAATTTCTTGTCGCGCCTAAAAAGCGGTTCCCCCCTGTGATAACGGCCGATGACAGTTTCCACAGGGGGTGTTTACAAAACGCTCTATTGCGGTAAAGGCAGCGCCAGCAAACGTTCATCCAGCAAGTTCAGGCCTTCCTGAAACAACTGATTGCTGCGCGCCGTGTCACCCAATTGGGCAAGGAGCCGTGCAAGCTCTGCGCAAGTTTCTGGGTTGCGCTCAAGCTTGAGACTGCTTTCGAAGTAGTCCCGCGCCTTGCCCCACAGGCTGTTCTGCAAGCACAGGCGGCCCAGGGTCAGCAGCAAGCTGGCATCCGCCGGGTGCGCCTTGAGCCACCCTTCTGCGGTCTGCAATTGCTTGACCGGGTCGCTGCCCCGCAGCAAGCCATACAGGCGCACCAAGTGGCTGTCGTACGTGCGCTTGAGCGCACCGCGCACCACTTCTTCGGCCTCTGACTGTGCCCCCAGGCGGCGCAATTGCTCGGCATAAGCCAGTACCAGGGTGGGCTCCTGACGCTGTGCCGAGGTCAGTTGCTGCCAGGCCAGGGTCAACGACTGCAGCCCCGCCTCGCCCCCCGTGTCGCGTTGCGCCGCCAGGCCAAGGTTTTGCCCCCAGGCGCGGCGTTCAAGTTCAGCCAGTTCCTGGGCAGGCAAGACTTTGTCTTTACGCAACTCAGGCAGCAGGCGGATCAGGGCCGACCAGTCGCCGCGCTGCTGGTGCAGACGCTGAAGCTGGCGCAGCACCTGCACGTTATGCGGATGGCGTTCGTGCATAGCTTGCAAGGTGTTGAGGGCGCCTTCGGTATCGGCGCGATCAACTTGCAATTGCGCATGGTTGAGGGCAATCGCCAGTTCGGCCTGGGGCTGACGTTCAAGGGCGCGCTCAAGCAGGCTGTCGCTCTCTTCGTAACGGCCCAGCTCGTTGGCCGCACGCGCGGCACCGAGGTAGAACAGCAGCGGTTGGCGCTCGGCTTCTGCAGCGCGGGTCAGGTGTTTTTGCGCGCTGGCCCAGCGGCCCTCGGCCAAGTCCATCTGGCCTTGTTCAATCGCCAGTTGAATGCGACGGCTGCGGTTACGCCGTGACCACGGGTTGACCAGGCCAGTCGAGACGCTGAACAGCTCAACCAACAGCTTGATGCCCCAGATCACCAGCCACAGGATCACCAGCACGGCCAGTGAGGCCCACAGGCTGGATTCGTAGCGGAAGTTTTTGTAAGCCACCAGCACGTAGCCTGCGTCCTCGGAGATTGCCAGGCCGACGCACGCAGCGGCCGCAATCAACAAGAACACAATCACATACAGACGCTTCATGGGCGGGCCTCCTCGGCCGGTTTGGCAGCCGCACGACCCGGTTCGTCAGCCTCAACATGCCGACGCTCAAGGTAGGCCTGCATCGCACTCAGGGTGCCCGCCAGGTCCGGCGTCTTGACCGTGACCGGCTGCTTGCTCAGCTCAACCACTTGCTCCAGCATTTTTTGGCTTTGCGCGTTGTCCTGGTTGAAGTTGCCTTTGAGCACCTCTTGCGCCTGCGCCAAGGCCTGGGTGTAGACCGAGGCCTGACCGTTAAGCGCAGCCCACTGCGCTTGCTCCAGCGCCAGGCTCAAGGCCAGACGGACTTGGGTCAGGCTTTGCCCTGCCAGCAACGGACGCACGTTTTTGTCGGCATTGAAGTCGATACGGATGTAATGGGAGATTTCATCCCACCATTGCTCCCAACGGCTTGTGCCGTCGCCATCGGCGGTCAGGCCCAGCAGTGAATCACCCGAGTCCTTGAACTCGGGCGCCAGCGCGGTGAGTTGTGACACTTGATCACGCAAGGCTGCCAACTGCAGGAACACACCCGTGCGGTCTGGCTGTTCGACGCTGCGCAAGGCAGCGAGGCTCTTGGCCAGTTGCTCGCGGGCAGCGAACGAACCCGGATCATTCTGCTCGCGCAAAATGTCATCGGCGCCCTGCACCAGCGCCTGGGCGCTGCTGATGTCTTGCAGCGCTGACAAGCGCAGGCTGGCCAGACGCAACAAGTGCTCGGCCTCGGCCAGGCGCCAGTCTTTGCGGCTAGCCCCCAGCACGGTCTCAAGGCGTTGATTCAAGCGTTGCTGATCGCCTTGCAGTTGCACCACCAACTGACGCTGGTTATCCAGGTCGTTGGCCGAAGGCAACTGGTTGAGCCGCGTCAGCAGTTGTTGCTCGCTCTGTTTGATCGACAGTGTTTGTGCGCCCAGCGCCTGCACCTCTGCCAATTGCTCGGCAGTGCTGGCTTCCAGATGGCGCATCTGCCACACCGCCCAACCGCCGACCGCGATGCCGGCAGCGCCGAGCAACAGTGCGAAGGCGGCCAGACCATTGCCCCGACGCTCGGGCTTGATGACAGGTTTTTCAACCGGCGCTTCTGGCGCGGGCTGCACGTGTTCTTTTGGCAAGACTGTTTCGCTCACGTATCCATCCTTTGCGTTAGAAAGCAGGTACGGGATGTGCCCGTAACGCCGCCAGCAAAGCCGCAGCGCTCGCGCCACGGCAATCCACAACGTTTTTGGCCCCGGCATCGCGCGCAATCTGCGCAACGCGAGGGCTTGGAACAAACAATGTCATACCGCTCAGTTGGGGCCAGGCATCACCTGCCAACTGCTGCAAATGTTCAAATCCCTGTCCACTGCTGACCACTAGCGCGTTCAGGCGTTCCGCTTTTGTGCGTTCAAGCAGTGTGTGAGCCGGGTAAGACGGCAGCGTTCGGCGATACAGCTCGAGGTAATCGACCTGCGCCCCCAGCTGGCGCAGACGCTCGGCGAGCATTTCGCGCCCGCCCTCGCCGCGCACGATCAGCACCTTGGGCTCGCTGCACGTCACCGCTTGGGTAAACGCGGGCAACGCCAGCAAGGCCTCGCTGTCATCTGCGGATAAAGGGTAGCTAACATCCAGGCCATGCTCGGCGAGAATCTGCGCAGTGGCGGCACCCACACTGAACCACGCCTGCTCAGGCGCTTGCGGCCAATACTGGCTGACCCACTGCACGCCAAGGCGCGCAGCGGGCTTGCTGACCACGATGACCGCGCAATAGCGGTCCAGGTGAGCGATAACCTCGCGCTGGCTTTCGCTCAATGCCAGCGGCTCGATGGCCAGCAGCGGCAAGCTGCTGCTGAACACACCGACAGTGGCCAGCTCGTTCGCAAGTGCTGCCGACTCCTCAGCGGGTCGGGTCAGCAGCAGGCGCCAGCCTGTCACTCGTGACCCGCCTCGCCGTAGACCGCTTTAAGGATCTCACCGGCGCCTTGGGCCAGCAGGTCTTCGGCGACCTGCACACCCAACGCTGTCGCGTCGCTGTGCGGGGCACGTGCTTCGGCGCTCAGCAATGTGCCACCGGCGGGCTCACCGACCAGGCCGCGCAGCCAGATCTGCTCGCCTTCCAGCACGGCATAGCAGGCGATGGGTACTTGGCAGCCGCCATTAAGGTGTTTGTTGAGCGCGCGCTCTGCGGTCACGCGCACTGCTGTGTCGGCATGGTGCAGCGGCGCCAGCAACGCGTGAATTTCGTGGTCAGCGCTGCGGCATTCAATGCCCACGGCGCCCTGGCCACCGGCTGGCAGGCTGTCTTCGACACTGATCGCCGAGGTGACGCGGTCTTCAAAGCCCAAGCGGATCAGGCCCGCAGCAGCGAGGATGATGGCGTCGTATTCACCGGCGTCGAGCTTGGCCAGACGCGTGTTGACGTTGCCGCGCAGAAAGCGGATTTCGAGGTCTGGCCGACGGGTCAGCAACTGAGCCTGACGGCGCAGGCTCGACGTGCCGACCACACTGCCGGCCGGCAAGGCTTCGAGGCTGGCAAAGGTATTGGAGACAAAAGCGTCACGCGGGTCTTCGCGCTCGCAAATGCAGAACAGACCGAGGCCTTCAGGGAAGTCCATCGGCACATCCTTCATGGAGTGCACGGCGATGTCAGCTTCGTTTTCGAGCAGGGCAGTTTCCAGCTCTTTGACGAACAAACCCTTGCCGCCGATTTTCGACAGCGGCGAGTCCAGCAGCTTGTCGCCACGGCTGACCATCGGCACTAGCGTCACCACAAGACCTGGGTGAGCCTGCTCTAAACGGGCTTTGACGTATTCGGCCTGCCACAGAGCCAGGGCGCTTTTACGGGTAGCGATGCGGATTTCGCGAGAGGACATGGATCAATCCGTACTGAAAAGATACGGCTGATAATAACAGCTCAGCCAAAACAGCTTTGACTTGTATCAGAAAGTACGTGGCCGATTAAGCCAAGAGCAGGCCGCGACCTTTAAAAGATCGCAGCCTGCGGCAGCTCCTACAGAAGGGCGCCCGGGTTTAGAGCTGCTGCATCATTTTGCGCACGCCCGCCACGTGGCGGCGGCTCACAATCAGCGCATCGCCATTAAGCCCCTTGAGGAACAGCTGAAAGTGCCCCAGCGGGGTACGTTGCAGGCGTTCGATACGGTCACGCGCTACCAGCGCGTTGCGGTGGATACGCACAAAGCGTTCACCGAATTCGTCTTCAAGGGCTTTGAGCGGCTCATCGAGCAACACTTCGCCGCCCTCGTGACGCAAGGTCACGTATTTATGGTCAGCGATGAAATAAATAACTTTGTCGATAGGGATGAGTTCAATGCCTTTTCGGGTTCTGGCACTGATGTGGCTGCGCGGCCCGCTGCCCGTTTGCGCGGCTGGCCGAGTCAGGGCCGCCAGTTGCACACGGTTAGGCCGGTGCGCGTCTTTTAAGGCCGCAGTAAGGGCCTCGGCGCTGACCGGCTTGAGCACGTAGCTCACACCGCTGTCTTGCAGGGCCTGAACAGAGAACTCGTCAGGCGCTACGCAAAACACCACGGCGGGTGGCAATTCGCGCTCGCATAATTTGGCAGCGACCTGCAAACCGTCGAGGCCCGGCATGTGGATGTCGAGAAGTACGACATCGGGCTTCAGGCTTTCGATCAGGCTCAGAGCCTCTTCGCCATGAGTAGCGGCGGGCTCCAGCGGCGTATAACCCCCAACAGCATTGAGCAAACGGCTCAAGTGCTCTCGGGCCAAGGTTTCGTCATCAACGATCAGGACATTCATATAGCGCTGTATTCCTGCGTGAGTCTCGCACAAGGATAGCGTAGACAGGTGAAGTGACGGCTGTCACAGCGATCCACGCTAAGACTAGCGTGAAGGCCAAAAAGTGCCGCAAGTCGCACAGCAAAATTCACCTGTGTCTGTTGCTCGATTTAATACCGGATGCGTCCAACAAGCTACAAAGACCTGCAAAGACTGCTCCATACGACCAACTGTAGACGGTTGCCAAGACGAATGGGGCCAATCTATACAATTCGTTTCGGTATTTTGTTTATACCTCAAATCCGTTAAAACCTGCCGACCTGCGTCAACGCCTTGAATGGCAACCCTGTTATGATCCGCAGTAACTTTTTATGTACTCCCCCTCAGCCGATTACGAGCGAATCCATGAGCACCGACAAGACCAATCAGTCCTGGGGCGGCCGCTTCAGTGAACCCGTCGACGCCTTCGTTGCGCGCTTCACTGCCTCGGTCACTTTCGACCAGCGCCTTTATCGCCACGACATCATGGGCTCCGTGGCCCACGCCACCATGCTGGCCAATGTCGGTGTGCTGACCGATGCAGAGCGCGACAGCATCATCGACGGTTTGAAAACCATCCAGAGCGAAATCGAGGCCGGCACTTTTGACTGGCGCGTCGATCTGGAAGACGTGCACATGAACATCGAAGCGCGCCTGACAGACCGCATCGGCGTGACCGGTAAAAAGCTGCACACCGGGCGCAGCCGTAACGACCAGGTCGCCACCGATATTCGCCTGTGGCTGCGTGATGAAATCGACCTCATCCTGGCTGAAATCACACGCCTGCAAAAAGGCCTGCTGGAGCAAGCCGAGCGCGAAGCCGAGACCATCATGCCGGGCTTTACGCACCTGCAAACCGCTCAGCCGGTGACCTTCGGGCATCACATGCTGGCCTGGTTCGAAATGCTCAGCCGCGACTACGAGCGCCTGGTCGACTGCCGTAAACGCACCAACCGCATGCCGCTGGGCAGCGCCGCACTGGCGGGCACCACCTACCCGATCGACCGTGAGCTGACCGCGCAACTGCTGGGCTTTGACGCCGTGGGCGGCAACTCGCTGGACAACGTCTCGGATCGCGATTTCGCCATCGAATTCTGCGCCGCCGCGAGCATTGCGATGATGCACCTGTCGCGCTTCTCCGAAGAGCTGGTACTGTGGACCAGCGCGCAGTTTCAGTTCATTGATCTGCCTGACCGTTTCTGCACCGGCAGCTCGATCATGCCGCAAAAGAAAAACCCCGACGTGCCAGAGCTGGTCCGTGGCAAAAGCGGCCGCGTGTTCGGCGCCCTGATGGGCCTGCTGACCCTGATGAAAGGCCAGCCATTGGCCTACAACAAGGACAACCAGGAAGACAAAGAGCCGCTGTTCGATGCCGCCGACACCCTGCGTGACTCGTTGCGTGCGTTTGCCGACATGATCCCGGCGATCAAGCCCAAGCACGCGATCATGCGTGAAGCGGCGCTGCGCGGCTTCTCGACGGCAACCGACCTGGCCGACTACCTGGTGCGCCGTGGCCTGCCGTTCCGTGACTGCCACGAAATCGTTGGCCATGCCGTGAAATACGGCGTGGAAACGGGCAAAGACCTGGCCGAAATGAGCCTGGAAGAACTGCGCCAGTTCAGCGATCAGATTGAAGACGACGTGTTTGCCGTGCTGACCCTGGAAGGTTCGGTCAACGCCCGTAATCACATCGGCGGCACAGCGCCGGCCCAGGTGAAAGCGGCAGTGGTTCGCGGCAAGGCCTTGCTGGCCAGCCGTTAAACACAGCGCTTGTAGGAGCGAGCTTGCCTCGCGATCTTTTTAAGGTCAAAAGATCGCGAGGCAAGCTCGCTCCTACAGGCTTATTTTTTGCTGCTAATCCACGCCAAAAACTGCGGCATGGCTGCGTCTTTGTCTGCCGCGATGCGTTTAACGTGCGGGTTTTGCTCAAGGTGCTCCAGCAGCGCCTTGGCGCCTGGCAACTCGGCCAGCAGGTCCAGGCCGAAGACTTTCTTGCCCACGCCACAGGCCAGGGTGACGCTGTACAGGAAGTAAATGTCTGCCACGCTCAGGGTGTCGCCTGCAACATAGGGTGCGAATGTTGCGTGACGCGCCAGCGACGCAATGCCGTGCAGCAACTCGGCCTTGGCTTTGGTCTTGATCGCCTCAGGGACTTGCGTGCCGAAGAACGCTTCGGCGTAGCACGCACGGGCGGGCAACTCGATGTACAACTCGATTTCTTTGGCGATGGCCAATACTTGGGCACGCTCGAAGGGATCGGTCGGCAGCAGTTTGGGGCCCGGCTGGGTCTGTTCGATGTAGTCGAGGATCACGCTGGTTTCGTTGACGTAGCCCTGCTCGACGCCCAAGACCGGCACTTTGCCGCAAGGGCTGACCACCAGCGCCTCTGGGGTTTTGCCAGCAAAAAAAGCGACCTCTTCAAACGGCAGGCCCTTTTCCAGCAGCGCCAGCTTGACCATGTTGTAGTAGTTACTGACAGCGAATCCATAAAGCTTGAGCATCGCAAAGCCTCCAGGCCATGTTGGGGTTGGCAGCAGCTGTTATAGAGCTTCGCCGCTAAGCTGACCAGCAGCATCATTGCGCTGAATACCGCTAAACTGCCGGCCTTACCTTAAGGAGCCTGCCCATGAGCGAGCCAACTGATATCGACAACGACGAAGAAGAATTCGCCGAATCCACCCTGACCCAGGCGATTGAAAACCAGATCGAAAGCGACAATCCGCCCGCGGCCAAGGCCACCTTCAATAAGCTGACCTTGGTTGGTTACGAGCGCGAAGAGATTTTGAACTTGATGGCCCACGTACTGGCCATCGAGATCGACGCGATGCTCGACGAGGACCGCGCCTTCAACACCGAGTGGTACGAGACAGCCCTTCGCGCACTGCCTGAGCTGCCACCCGAGAAAGCCTGAGGCAGCGCTCAGGTGCGAATGGCGGGCGCCCGCTGCCAATCCAGTTCGCTGGCAGGCACCGGGCGGCCAAACCAGTAGCCCTGGCCCAGATCGCACTTGAAGTCGAGCAGGAACTGCGCCTGCTCGATGTGCTCGATGCCTTCGGCGTGCACCTGTAAGCCCATGCTTTGGGACAGAGCAATGACCGCGCGCACAATCGCCACGTCGTCATTGTCTTCCGGCAAGCCTGCGACAAAACCCTGATCAATTTTGAGTTTTTGCACAGGCAATTGCTTGAGGCGCAGCAGCGATGAAAAGCCGGTGCCAAAGTCATCAATGGCCAGGCGCAACCCCAGCGCACGCAGACGGTGCATCTGCTCCAGCGCCCCTTGTGAATCTTCCATCACCGCGCTTTCAGTGACTTCCAGCTCCAGCAAGGCCGGGTCCAGGCCGCTGTCGGTCAACACGGTGGACACCAGCGTGTAGAGCTCCGGGCGGGCGAACAGACGGCTGGAGATATTCACCGCCACGAACGACAAATGCACGCCTGCCGATTGCCACTGGCACATCTGCCAACAGGCTTGCTCCAGCACCCAAGCGTCAATTTCGGCTATCAGGCCGGTGCGTTCAGCGATAGGGATAAACTCCCCCGGAGGCACCAGCCCCCGCAGCGGGTGCTCCCAGCGCACCAAAGCTTCAACCCCGATCAGGCGGCTGGTTTTCAGGTCATGCACCGGCTGGTAATACACCCGCAACTCTTGCTGCTCGAGCGCCCGGCGCAAGTCGCTGGCCACCTCGATCCGGTTAAGGGCGTGCACAGTCAGCTCTTCGGTGTACAGCGCGTAGCCTTCGCGGCCCGCACTTTTGGCCTTGAACAGCGCCGAGTCGGCATTGCGCAGCAGTTGCTCGGCGTTCAGCGCATCGCCGGGGAACACACTGATGCCCACGCTGGCGCTCACAAACAGTTGATGGCTGGTGACCTCAAACGCTGCTTTCATGGCCTCCAGCACTTGCTGCGCCAGCACCTCGGCGCGGCTCGCATTGGAGCAATTTTCGATCAGCACGGCGAACTCGTCGCCGCCCAGTCTGGCCACCGTATAGCCTTTGCCGAACACGCGCTGTAAACGCCCGCTGACCGCCTTGAGCAACAGGTCGCCGACGTTATGCCCAAGGCTGTCGTTAATAATTTTGAAATGATCAAGGTCGATCATCAGCAGCGCGCAGCCTGTGTTGTGGCGCTGCGCAGAGGTCAAGGCTTGCTCGGTACGGTCGGTGAACAGCAGGCGATTGGGCAGGTCCGTGAGCGGGTCATGGTGGACCAGCCGCGCCAGGTCTGTTTGAGATTTTTTAATCGCCGAAATGTCGGTGAACACCGCGACATAGTGGGTGAGCTGGCCTTTTTCGTCGGTGATGGCCCGCACGGTTTGCCACTGCGGGTAGATTTCACCGTTTTTGCGCCGGTTCCAGATCTCGCCGTGCCAGTCGCCGGTTTCTTGCAAGGACTTGAAAACACCCTGGTAAAACTCAAGGTCATGGTGACCGGACTTGAACATGTTGGGCCGTTTACCCAGCACTTCTTCGACCGTATATCCGGTGATTTCAACCAGCGCCCGATTCACATGCACAATTGCACCCGTACGGTCAGTGACCAGCACCCCTTCACGGGTGCAGTCAAACACCGCTGCCGCTTGGCGCAGACGCTCGCGATCCTCGCGTTGGCGCTTCAAGCTGGCGCTCCCGCCGAGAAAACTCAACAGTTGGGAGCGGGCGACAAAGATCAAAACGGCGCTGACAAACACCCACACATAGCCATTGATGAGCTGCCAGTGCGCCAACTGCGCCGAATCGTCAAAAAAACTGCTCAAAAAATGATCAGTTATTTGCAGCCAGACTACCGATAACAACCCGTAAAGCAGGGCTGCACGCAAGGCATTGCGAGAAGAAACCGACATGAGAAAGTTATAACGCCTACAAAAAAATGGGAATTATAGAGTAAGAAACATCCAGCCACTCTTATCTCAAAGGGCGACTGGTTTTAAATGGCTGCATGGTGATAATGCGTGTTGCAATTTATTTCATCTTCCCGAGGGCCAAACAGCCTATGTGGTACAACGGTTTTCTTGACTTGTCAGCCTGGCAACTGGTTGCAGTCACCCTGTTGATGACCCACGTGACCATTATCGGTGTCACGGTTTATCTTCACCGCTACTCAGCTCACCGCTCACTTGAACTGAACGGTGGCCTGAAACACTTCTTCCGCTTCTGGCTGTGGCTGACCACCGCGCAGAACACCCGCGAGTGGACGGCCATTCACCGCAAACACCACGCGAAATGTGAAACCGCCGATGACCCGCACAGCCCGGTCGTCAAAGGGTTATCGACCGTTTTGCGAAAAGGTGCAGAGCTGTATCGCGAAGAAGCACAGAATCCTGAAACGCTGCGTATTTACGGCAAAAACTGCCCTGAAGACTGGATCGAGCGCAATCTTTATTCGCGATACAAGCTGCTGGGCGTGGCCTTGATGCTGGTCATTGATTTGCTGCTGTTCGGCGCCATCGGCCTGACCATCTGGGCCGTGCAGATGATGTGGATCCCGGTGTGGGCTGCGGGCGTGGTCAACGGCCTGGGCCATGCGGTCGGTTATCGCAACTTTGAGTGCCGCGATGCTGCGACCAATCTGGTGCCGTGGGGCATCCTCATTGGTGGCGAAGAGCTGCACAACAACCACCACACCTACCCCAACTCGGCCAAGCTGTCGGTCAAGAAGTGGGAGTTCGACCTGGGGTGGGCGTGGATCAAAGTGTTCAGCTTTTTGCGTCTGGCCAAGGTTCAGCGGGTTGCGCCTATCGCCCACCGGGTCGAAGGCAAAGGCAGCCTGGACATGGACACCGCGATGGCGATCCTCAATAACCGGTTCCAGATCATGGCGCAGTACCGCAAGCTGGTGATCGCACCGCTGGTGCAGCAAGAGCTGGCCAAGGTCGATCACTCGGTTCGCCACCAGTTCCGCCGGGCCAAGCGCCTGCTGTCGCGTGAAACCAGCCTGCTGGAAGAGCGCCATCACCAGCGTATCGAAACCCTGCTGGAGCACAGCCAATCGCTCAAAGTGATCTATGAAAAGCGTCTGGCGCTGCAACAGATCTGGATCAAGACCAGCACCAATGGTCACGACATGCTGGCGGCGATCAAGGAGTGGGTCCATGAGGCGGAAGCCAGCGGGATTCATTCGTTGCGTGAATTTGCCAAACAGCTGAAAACCTACTCACTGCGCCCTGCGGCGGTTTAAGAGCGGTTGCGGGCAGCGACTACCACGGTAGTCGCTGACGAAGCATGAGGCTGCGATGGGTTGCGAAGCGACCCAAAACAGCGGTCCTGCGGCCCGCATCGCAGCCTTCGTGCCTCGTCAGCGCCTACAGAGTTGCAAGGGTTAGACGGTGCTTTGCACCTTGCCCATCAGGCGCGACAGTTCTGCCGTGCCTACCCGCAGCAAACGCGCGGTCTTGCTGCTGGCCAGCGCATCCAGGCCTTCTTCTGATTCCAGCACCGCCAGCTGCCCGGCCAGGTTCATGACCAGCGCCTCTCGTGAGTACACCCCGCCTCCCAAGTGATACACCGCCGCGATCAACTCGCGCAGCTCCAGCGGCAAGCGCCAGCGTGTGCGCAACGCAGAGCCGTAGGCGGCCCCGAACTCGGCCAGGGACTCGTCAATCACCTGCGTGTCCAACTCGCCACCCGCCTGCTGCCATTCTTGCAAACAGCGCAGCACCGCCAGATCACCCAGGCGGTACAGCAAACCCGCGCAGTAGCAGCGCTGCTGATCGAGGTTGAGCATGCCTGCCAAGGTGCGACCGTACTCTGCCGCGCGCAACGACACCGCCCACTGGTGCTCGGCGTAATCGGCCAGACGCGGGTCGTTCAGTTGCGCGCTGTGCTTGAGCGTCAGCCCTTGCACCAGGTTCATGCTTTGCGCCGGGCCCAGCCGCTGCAAGGCGTGGGTCAGCGTCTGGGCGGGCCGCGCAAGGTGCTGCGCAGCGCTATTGGCCGCGGCAATCAGCACGGCGGTAATTTGCGGGTCTTTGCACACTTCATCTTCCAGCGCCGCAAGGTTGAGACCTTCAGGGCTGAGGCTGCGCTTGACCGCTGCCCGTGCGTCGATCCACAGCGGCGCGCCGTCCGAAGACGCCCGGCGCTGTGTCAGAAAACGTTTAAGGGTCATGCCGGGCGCCAGTGACGGCACGTCACACAGCACCTCTTGCCCCGCGCTCAGTAGCAGCCCCTGCAGACGCTTGGTCAGACCGCTCAGGTCCAGTGGTTTAGTCAAGTAGGCGGTGGGCGCCAACGGCAAGGCTTCGCGCACGCTGGCGCTGTCATTGCGGCTGCTGACTAAAATAAACGGCAAGGCCGGGCTGCGGCGACGCTGGCGAACACTGCGCAACACATCCAGCCCGCTGACACCGGGCAGGTCGCGGTCTGAAATCACCAGGTCATAACTTTTTTGGCTCAGCAGCAAGAGTGCCTGCTGCCCTTCACCGCACACATCCAACTGCGCGTCACACCGAACACTCAGCACCACTTGCTTGAGTAGATCCCGGGACCACGGATCGGCCTCGGCAATCAATACACTCGGTATAACGGATAAATCTACAACGGCCATTCAATCTGCTCCCAGCGCAATGCCTGCACCTTAGACAATGGCAACGCATGGATACAGAAAAATCACATATCTGAATCGCTTAAAGCAAAAAAAACCGCCGAAGCGGTTTTTTTTGTCTATCGAGTCACACCTTCACGGCGGGCTTACGCCAGCTCAGCAAAGCACTCTTCGATAATGGCCAGGCCTTTGTCCAGCAGTTCGTCTGGAGCGGTCAACGGCACCAGAACACGCAGAACGTTACCGTACGGGCCGCACGACAGCAGGATCAGACCTTTCTCACGCGCTTTAGCAACGACTTGAGCCACGGCTGCTGCGTTTGGCTTGTGTGCGTCGCCGCCTTCGAACAGCTCGACTGCGATCATGGCGCCCAGCGCACGAACGTCGCCGATCACCGGGTACTTGGCCTGGATAGCCTTGAGGCCAGACACCAGGTGCTCGCCCACTGCCTTGGAGCGGTCCAGCAGGTGCTCTTCTTCGAACACCTCCAGCACAGCCAGTGCCGCCGCACATGCGATCGGGCTACCGGCGTAGGTGCCGCCCAGGCCGCCTGGAGCGATGGCGTCCATCAGCTCGGCCTTGCCGCACACGCCCGCCAGCGGGAAGCCGCCAGCGATGGATTTAGCGAAGGTGGTCAGGTCAGCTGCAACACCCATTTGTTCCATGGCGAAGAAGGTGCCGGTACGACCCGCGCCTGTTTGTACTTCGTCAGCGATCAGCAGGATGCCGTGCTTGTCGCACAGTTCACGCAGGCGAGCCATGAACGCTTTCGGCGCCACATAGAAACCACCTTCGCCCTGAACTGGCTCGATGATGATAGCGGCGATGTCTTTAGGCTCGGCATCGTTTTTGAAGATGCGTTCGATGCTGGCGATGGAGTCGTCAACGCTGATGCCATGCAGCTCGCATGGGTACAGAGCGCGGAAGATACCGCCTGGCATCAGGCCCATGCCAGCCGAGTAAGGCACGACTTTACCGGTCAGGCCCAGGGTCATCATGGTACGGCCGTGGTAAGCGCCGGTGAACGCGATCACGCCAGCACGGCCAGTGGCTGCGCGGGCAACCTTGATGGCGTTTTCAACGGCTTCCGAACCGGTGGTCACCAGCAGGGTCTTCTTGTCGAAGTTGCCTGGGACCTTGGCGTTGATTTTTTCGCACAGCTCTACGTACGGCTCGTAAGCCAGTACCTGGAAGCAAGTGTGGGTCAGCTTGGTCAGTTGCTCTTGCACGGCGGCAATGATTTTCGGGTGCAGGTGACCGGTGTTCAGTACCGCGATACCGCCCGCGAAGTCGATGAATTCACGACCTTCAACGTCGGTTACGGTCGCGTTTTTTGCCGACTCGGCAAAAATCGGGTGGATCTGGCCAACGCCGCGAGGGACAGCGGCTTCACGGCGTTTCATCAAAGATGCGTTGGTCTTGTTGCTCATGGTGTTCCTCATTCGCCGTTTATCTAACGGCGTGGTTCAAGGCTGACGCGCCTGGGTAGCACCGATGCCAGCATGCGATGATCGACTGGCATGGCGCGCCCGGCCACAAAAATTAACAGTTTGAAACACAGAGGGAGCATCGCTCTCGTGCCCCTTCTGCTGAACCACCCGCCGAGTTAAATACTCAGGCAGAGATATTTGATTTCCAGGTAGTCTTCGATGCCGTACTTGGAGCCTTCGCGGCCCAGGCCCGACGCCTTGATGCCGCCAAATGGCGCGACTTCGTTGGAAATGAGACCGGTGTTAACGCCGACCATGCCGTATTCCAGTGCTTCTGCAACACGGAAAACGCGGCTCATGTCACGCGCATAGAAGTACGACGCCAGACCGAACTCGGTGTCGTTGGCCATCTCGATCACTTCGGCTTCGTCTTTGAAACGGAACAGCGGTGCCAGCGGGCCGAAGGTTTCTTCTTTGGCCACGGCAGCGTTTTTCGGCACGTTCACCAGAATGGTCGGCTCGAAGAAGCTGCCTTCCAGGCTGTTGCCGCCTGCCAGCAGGGTTGCGCCCTTGCTCAGTGCATCCGCGATGTGTTCTTTGACTTTGGCCACCGCCTTGTCATCGATCAGCGGGCCGGTGGTGGTGCCTTCTTCCAGACCGTTACCGATTTTGAGCTTGGCCACAGCCGCTTTGAGTTTTTCAGCGAACGCGTCGTACACGCCGTCCTGAATGTACAGGCGGTTGGCGCACACGCAGGTCTGGCCGTTGTTGCGGTACTTGGAGATGATCGCGCCTTCGACGGCCTTATCCAGGTCAGCGTCGTCAAACACGATGAACGGCGCGTTGCCGCCCAGTTCCAGAGAAACTTTTTTAATGTCCTTGGCGCATTCGGCCATCAGTTGACGACCGATTTCGGTCGAACCGGTGAAGGACAGCTTGCGCACGATCGGGTTGCTGGTCAGCTCGCCGCCGATGTCGCCAGCGCTGCCTGTCACAACGCTCAACACGCCTTTTGGAATGCCGGCACGGTGCGCCAGCTCAACCAATGCCAACGCGGAGAACGGGGTTTGCGAAGCGGGCTTGATCACCATGGTGCAACCTGCGGCCAGTGCCGGGCCTGCTTTACGGGTGATCATGGCGGCCGGGAAGTTCCACGGCGTAATGGCAGCGGTCACACCGATCGGTTGTTTGATCACGATCAGGCGCTTGTCAGGCTGGTGGCCTGGAATCACGTCGCCATAGACGCGCTTGGCTTCTTCAGCGAACCACTCGATGAACGAAGCGGCGTAAGCGATTTCACCCTTGGCTTCGGCCAGTGGCTTGCCTTGCTCCAGGGTCATGAGACGGCCCAGGTCGTCCTGGTTTTCAATCAACAGCTCAAACCAGCGACGTAGTTTGCCTGCACGCTCTTTGGCGGTCAGTGCACGCCAGGCTGGCAACGCCTTGTCTGCGGCTTCAATCGCACGACGGGTTTCAGCCGCGCCCATTTTTGGCACGGAACCGATGATTTCGCCCGTGGCCGGGTTGTTAACCTTGATCGTCTGACCACCGTCCGCATCGACCCAAGCACCATCGATATAGGCTTGTTGGCGGAACAGTTGTGCGTCTTTGAGCTGCATGTTGGCTTTCCTTAACAGCACCGCACAGAGGCGGGGCGAATTATTGATAGAAGAAAGGCGCCATAGAAGGCTGCCGTCAGGAAGTCATTCACTGCCAAAGTACTTAAAGGCCGCACAAAGAATAAGCCGTGCGATTCAGCACTCAGACAAGAGCGTTTGAAATCTCAAACGAATCCTAGGGTCAACAGGGGTAAAGGACAATAGGCTGTTCGAAAAAAAGAACAAACGGCCTGATTTCATCCTTTTCTCACCTAGTCCTCATTAATACCCCATAACGCACAAAGAAACACCCGACGAATCAGCGGCATGGACGGGCGACACGCAGATGAGTATCATGGCGCCCGCGTTGCACCAGTAGCTCAGCTGGATAGAGTACTGCCCTCCGAAGGCAGGGGTCGTGGGTTCGAATCCCGCCTGGTGCGCCATCTTCTTTCCCTTGTATTACAAAGGGATAGCGCTCCTGACAGAAACCTGTCCTAGTCCTGAAAGTCGTTTTTGCCACAAATTTGCCACAAATTTGCCACACTTAATGTGGCGGGAATGGTCGAAATGGCAACAATCAGGAATCGCGGCGAGTATCAGTGGGAAGTGCAAATTCGCCGTAAGGGCTATCCAGCCCAAAGAAAAACCTTCGAAACCAAAGCCGATGCCCAAGCCTGGGCGCGCATGATCGAAAGCGAAATCGACCGAGGCATCTTTGTCTCTCGTGTCGAGGCTGAACGCACCGCCTTTCATCAACTCATTGATCGCTACATCTCCGAGATTGCTCCGAAGCACAAGGACGCGTATTCCGAAATTAAACGCCTGGAAGCACTCAAGCGTAATCCGCTCGCGACGCGCATCGTTGCCACCCTCACCTCTTCAGACTTTGCCCGCTACCGTGACGAGCGCCTGAAGATTCGCAAAGGCAACACGGTGAAGCGTGAGCTTGCGTTGTTTCAGTGTGTGATCGAGGTCGCCCGCCGCGAATGGGGAATTCACCTTGCGGAAAATCCAGTCAGGATGGTCAGCCGTCCCAGCTACAATGACGAGCGCTCGAGACGGCTTGACCCAATTGAAGAGCAATACATGCTCGGTGCCCTAGAACTACGTGAGCGCTGTGCTGATGGGACCTACGCCGATGCATCACACAATCCATGGATACGGCCCATCGTCCAGTTGGCGATTGAAACCGCCATGCGCCGAGGCGAAATTTTGAGCTGCGCTGGAAGCATGTGAACCTGGATCGTAGAACCGCGCACCTGCCCGCAACCAAAAACGGCTTGTCCAGAACTGTACCGCTTTCGCCGAAGGCTATTCAACTTTTGAAGGACTTGCCGCGCTCACTGTGCGGGCGAGTTTTCACCACCACTGCCGATGCACTCAAGAAAGCCTTTGTCCGAGGTCTGGAGCGTGCAAGGCTGAAATACTTGGGAGATTGCGACGTAGCGCAGGTCAGGCCTCAGGAAGACTTTCTGATCAATCTGCGCTTTCATGACCTTCGGCATGAAGCGACCTGTCGGCTTGCGACCAAGCTGCCGAATCTAATCGATCTGGCCAGCGTGACGGGGCATCGGGAGGTGAACATGCTCAAGCGGTATTACAACATTACTGCTGAAGAGCTGGCGGCCAAGCTGGCATAAGGATTGGACGTTATAAGGTGACACCAGTGCGCGATCAACCTGATGGGAGCGTCTGCAAGCAGCGCGACAACCGCCTAAGCAGCCAGATTTTTTATAGGTCTGGCTGCTTAACAGACCGATTTATTAGCCGCGCAGGTCCGCAGGGAAGTACTGAGGTAGCGTGCAACCGACCTCACCAGCGATGCATAACGCGCTATTTTCATCCATATAGTCTTTGTAAGTTCCCTGACCGATAAATGATGATCCGTCACCACGACAGTTAGGGCCATCCGCCCCTTCATCAGCACAATAGGCAGGCTGACCATCGAATTGAAAAATCACGATTTTCTCCTTGCTTGGATTACCCGCGACAGTGTTGCTTTCAAATTTCCCTGATGTCGATGCTGCAGGTGAGAGAGGTCGGGCAGCCGCCGATTCAAGGTTTTTACTGCGCTCACGCTCCTTGATACCTGCTACGGCCAAGTCGAAACGATTAGTGAGACGCTGTACCGACTCACTCCCACCTTTCCCTGACTTTTCGAATAGAGCCCAGATATAGGTTTCATCAGACGGGTCGTCGACCATGTTGATAGTGTGTTTCCCGTCCGACACCTGTACACCGAGTATTCCTGTGACTGCAGCCCAATCACGTAAGAAACGTTTGGGAACTACAGAAAACAGCATAGCTAGGCGCTTTCCACCTCCCATTTCTGCGCTGGCCTCCACAACCTTCATGCCTGTAGCGGCAAAAATCCTATTGGCATCCGCGGACTCTACATAGTGAATATCTACGTGAGTAAGCGATTTATTCTCCTCAAGCGCATCCCCAAGCTCCATGCCTGTGTCCACGCCGATACTAGCCAAAAGTCTTTCCTTACGTTCCGGATCTTGGCCGCGAATGCCAGTCAGGGGAATCAGATCTTTAGGGGTAAGCTCTTCGACAGCGCTTAGTGCATTGTTCGAAAAAATATACATAGGGAGATAAAAGATCATCCCAAAGAGGAACACGGACAGCCAAATTTTGAACAGGGTACGCATGCGTAATCCTTTACTCGCAAATGAAAAGCCCACGAAACGCTGATGCCCAAGGGCGACTCGGCAACATAGACAGTGGTCGTGCCTTGAGACTATCGGACGAATTGTCGATAGCTTTAAACATACTGGCCATCCGATCTGCTTCGCTGTGCACCCGGCATCGAGAACAAGGCGCTGTCGACGCTGTTCATCCGACATCAGCCGAACCTTGCTAGGACACGGCTATGACCAAGGCTATTTATCGACGCGAGCACGTGATCTTTTTGCAGGTGTTAAAGCGCATGAGGGTTGAATCAGGCATGACCCAAGCCCAGTGCTCTGCCGCGCTGGGAAGGCCGCAATCGTTCATGAGTGATGTGGAAAGAGGGGTACGGCGGCTGGATACGGTTCAGCTTCGTGATTTATGTCATGTATTGGGCGGAGACCTTATCAGCTTTACTAAAACTTTTGAGCAAGCTCTCAGTCCTGACAATGCGCCGGGATGAAGAATTCATGTCGGAAAATATACGTGCATGGGCAGCGGCGAACTCAAATATAGCTAAGTAAAATCAGCTCTACCCACGATGATAAAAAACCAAAAAACAGCCATAGCAATTAAGAGAAAATAAATAAAGAACCTTGAATAATATTTAAAACCACTAACGCCAAGATGACAAAACTCTTTGTTCACTCTATCATTATCAGCATCAGTATGGTTTTCATATTTTTTTAGGATATCGAAGTACTCAGATAGCCGGAGGTCGTAATCCTGATCACTAAGAACCACACCCCACTTGTTCATCAATCTATAGACCAATTCATTTAGTTGAATTCCACATTCATGAAATCTGGATGACCTAAGACTGAAGTCACTCATGCTTATAGCGATAGAAAAACAAAGAATGACTATAGTTAGAAAAACCTGCCCTATATTAATCACTTGATCACTGAAAACAAACTTAAACCCAGCCAACTGAAACAGCGAAACTAAAATCAAGACGATGGAAAACAACGAAATACTAAACAACGACATTCTATTATGAAAATCTAAGCGCCTACTGGCTTGAAATCGAGCAGCAACAGTCTTAGAAATCATTTGCCTCAACGCATCACAATTGGTATCTTTCGAAGACATGGCTTTCTCTATTTGTGACTACAGGAGTGGTTTAAGTGATTGAGTCACCGTTCACTGTACGAAATATTTCTCGCATTGTTGCAAGACACCGCAAGGATGACTCAAAGGATCTTAAAGCAGAGTACGATCTGGCCGCAAGAAAAATATTGGAGAAAATCGAGTCAGGAACTGTATTTCACGAAGCAACTGAAAATTTTTTAATCAACAACAAAACTGTTTTAAGCTACACCACCGAAGACGCTACAGTCGCATCGAGCCTAATTGTTCGCAACTTAGAAATTAACGCGCGCATAAAACAACCAAATAGAAATGAAATAGTTTCAGCACTTATATCATCTTTACAAGATGGAACACCTTACAGAATACATAGATACGACATTAAAAATTTTTATGAAAGCATAAATCGCTCAGCAGTGATAACCATCTTGGAAGATGAAGGTCTTTGCTCACTTAAGACCTTGAAGCTCATACGATCGCTGTTTCAAACCTTTGAAAAAGATGGTATTAAAGGCCTCCCTCGAGGCCTGAACATAAGTGCATACCTCTCGGAAATATATCTGCAAAAATTTGATACGAAGCTGAGAAGGCTAGAGCATGTAAATTTCTATGCCCGCTTCGTGGACGATATAATTGTTTTGACATCTAATGATCAGGCCGATGAGACTACCAACCATGTCAAAGAGTATCTCAGCGACGATTTAACCCTTCATGATGATGGAAAAAGAGCGGACATTTACATTGAAAAATCGGAGACTGACACGCGAGAAAGTATACGCTCGGGGAAATTTGAGACATTCAATTACTTAGGTTATGAATTCAATATATTCAACACGTATCTTTCAAGCTCCGATTTCAGAGTCAAACGTAAAGTAGAAGTAGAAATATCAAAGAACAAGATCAAAAAGATAAAATCGCGACTTTTCAGCTCACTCTTATCTTACCACTCGTCTAGCAAAATGAGTGTTGACTATAGACTTCTATTAAAGAGACTGAAAACACTGACTGGAAATTATGAAATACATTCCTCCGGCACGAACAAAAAAATAAAAACCGGTATCTATTTCAACTATCACCACCGGACCCCGAGAGAAAACTGTCGCCTCTCGGAGCTAGACCGAACATTTCAGCGGTCATTATTTTCACAAAGTCATCCTCTATTTAGCAGAATTTCCAAATCGTTTAGTATTCAAGAAAAACGTGAAATATCTAAATTTAGCTTTGTAACAGGATTTCGAAAAATAACTTACTATTCATTTTCTTATAAAGAACTTTCTGAAATACGCAAGCATTGGAACAATTGACTATGAACAGCAAGGTAATGCGTGTACGAAAAACTGATTACGACCGAGTAGTGCTAACTGAAACCTGCCCCTATGAAGTACCTATCATATTTGAGAACATCGGAATATATAATCTACTGAAGATCTCCGCTGGAAAAATAGCGGTCGAACATGACAAAACAAAATTCTTAATTGATAAAATAATAACAAAAGATCAGTCTGCCTATACAATCCCTATGCCATATAAGATCAGAAAAGACAGCGAGTCATTTAGGGAACTTTCGCTGTTACATCCAGCGTCGCAAAATGAAATAGTCAGCTTTTACAAAGAATTTCAATACAAAATAATAAATTTATGCTGCCTCAGTGACTTCAGCATTAGAGCGCCAAAAAAAATCGCTAGCAAGTACTATAAGAAAAACAACATGGAGTGGGTTAACGAATATAAAAGCGACAAAATGGTAGATACTGAAAATGAGATGACTTACAAACATCTCACATCTTATTTCTCATATCACGGATATCGCAGGCTATATAATTTTTTTGACTCTTACGAATTCATGCGACTAGAAAGAAAATATTCCAATTTTTGGTCTTTAGATGTTAGCAAATGTTTCGACAGTATTTACACGGAATCTATAAATTGGTCGAACCAGGAGAAAGAGTTTTCTAAAAGCAACTCCGATGTTAAGAACACATTTGGATCTGTTTTCAACAGACTAATGAAAACATCAAACCATAACGACTCTTCTGGCATATTGATTGGCCCAGAAGTAAGTAGGATTTTTTCAGAAATAATTTTCCAAAAAATTGATAGCGATATCAAAAATACGCTCAGAGAAAAAAAACTCGAATCTGGCGATCAGTATGAAATAAGACGGTATGTGGATGATATATATGTATTCTCGATGAGCGATCAGCACTCCATGGCAGTCCATGAGGCAATCGACACAAACATCAAAAAATACAAACTAAGCTTAAACAAATCTAAGACTGTAAAGGTCAGAAGACCCTTTGTAACAAAGAAAACACAAACAATGCTAGAAATTAAAGCTAGATTAAAATTTCTAGAAGAGAAATTAGTAGAAAAAAATGACGAAAAGATAAGGCTTTACCCTAAGCGCCTTATGAAGAAAAAGCACATTGTGATTTCATTTGCCAATGAGATAAAGTCACTCTGCTTAGATGACGCTTCGTCGTATACCATGGCTTGCAACTTTTTAATAAAAGCATTAACCAATATAGTAATTAAATTTTGCAAAAAGAACACCAAAAGAGAAATAGTCGCGAAGGATATGGCCTTATTCTCCGATTTCTTTATTGTCATTATAGATCTTCTATTTCACTTCTTCACTGTAAACCCTAGTCACTCGGGCGCAATACAACTTTGCAAGATGACAACCATCTCATCTAAATTTTGTGACAGTTTAATTCCTGACGAGTCCCCACTGATAAAAAGTCAAATATTCAGTAGATGTCTAGACTTTTTCAAAAGCAGTGAGTTCTCCAAAATCTCTATACAACATTCACAAGAAACCTTACTTGAAACCCTTAATATGCTCATAGTTTCTAGCTGCTTGGGAGAAGACTACCTATTATCAACAAAAGATCTAAACTCTATAATTAATTTTAACTCTGGGAGAACACTAAGCTACTTCGAGATAATTGTAATACTTTACTATATTAAAGACAAAGAAATATACTCCACAATCCGCGCCCAGGTTATAACATCAATAAATAAAATCCTTAATGACTTGCAAGATATTAAATCCTCGACAAAAAAAGCTTACCTTTTCTTTGAAGCCACTACCTGCCCCTATATTGAAAAATCCTACAGAGTCGAGCTAGTGAAGCGAGCGTTGGAAAGCACAGGACTAGCTAGCCATCTAACAATAGGATATGACACCTTTTTAGTCACGGAAGATCTTGAACGGCTACGATTCTGTTCATCATGGGATCAAGCTGCGATGATGAGCCTGCTTGAGAAAAAAGAATTGCAGCAGGTTTATTGATGAAGCACAATAACGACGCGCTCGCTGGCTACATTTTCAAGCGGTTACACACGCCATGAAAAGAACGCTACTTTGGATTTATCAGAGTTAGCCCACCGCAAGGTGTCTACACACTACAGCCAGCGTAGTGCACCCTTAATTATTCACAGCTTCAGGTTAACGGTGAATAATCATTAGTTAGCATCGCTTGCGGATCTTACCAAAACTTTGCATAGTTGAGCTCGTAACAAATCACTATGTATGCTTTAAAAGGTCAGCGCAACCATTGATTTTATGGCTTTTGTGTTATTAAGAGTTATCTAGTGGCCATTAGGTCACGCCCCGGCACTGGCCAATAATAGCTGTTTAAGGTCCTATACGAACGGTAGGAAATTCCACAAATTTGCCACACTCACCCCGCTAACCGTGGCGAAAACCCGCTAACCCCAGCTAACGTATTGGTTCTAAACGTCGACTTTTAGGACTTCGAAGGCAGGGGTCGTGGGTTCGAATCCCGCCTGGTGCGCCATCTTTTCTTTGATTGATCGTTTTTTAAGAAAACGATTCTTCAATCCGCTTCAAATCCTGCGTACCCCAAAACCTCAATCACCTGCACTTGAAGTGGCCGATGAGTGCTGCCTGAAAAACTCGTTTCTGCCCAGCTTCCTTGCACATGCCCGTCTTATCGCTGCCAGACGGGCTCAGCACGCAGTGCGAATGTCTAGAAATGTCTAGCTAATGAGTGTTAGACATTTTCCGTCATCCATTTAAAACACCACTAAGCCATTGATTTATAAAGACTAAAAACCATTCTCCAGGCTGACTGAGAACCTGCTGAATGTCTAAGAGCACGGCTTATTCGTCTAAATCTATCTTTTCAATCAAATGAGTTTTCGCCATACCACCGGACATTCTTTGCCTGCGCCAAAAACTCGCCCTAGGCTCGGAAAATGTCTACCCATCAGACTTTAGACATTTGCCAAAGCTTACCCTTGGGTTCGATAACCCCTTGTTTCTTCAAGGCTTGCAGCAGGTTCTTGATCTTATGAGCTTTCTGCTGACTGTTTAAAACATCCGGCAGTTTGTCTACGAGCAGCTTATCGATATCAGCGCGTTTGGCCGTGCCGAATTTCTCGATCAACTGACTGATCAAGCGTTTGTAATGCTCATCATCGAAGCCACGATTGAGGATGTACTGCGCCTTGTCATCGCTATGCCGCGCAACTTGGGCGGAGATATGGAAATTAGGTTTTCGCCCCTCGATCAGCCCCTGCGCCTTGAGGTGACGAACTTGCGCATCGCTCAGTGATTTCTGTTTCTGCACGCGGTCCAGCAGGATGATGTCGTCCAGCGCAAGATTAGGCAGCTCGGCCAGCTTGCGCGCATAACTGATATTCAAAACACGCCCAGTGATTGTCACCTGCACGCGGTTTTGCTCCAGTTGGTATTCCGGCAGTGGGAAGAAACGGTTCTTCTGAATCATAAACATCTTGCGGATGCCGCTGCCGATGGTATCGATCATGTTCAAGTTGACCATGGCATCGGTAAGGAAACGGTTGCGGTAGCGACTTTCCGGCGCGTCGGCCTGGATTACCTGCTCGACCGATCCGGGAATAAAAGCTCCGGGATTGTTAAAGCAAAGCCGGCCGTCTTCGAACTCCACCACCGAGACCTTGCCACCCAGCTCGTAGTCTTGATGGGCAATAGCATTATTCAGGGCTTCGCGAATGATAAAAGGGTCGTACTGGTCGACCTCCTCGGGGAACAGCGAGCCTTCCGACATATAGCGGTATTTCAGGTTGCGGATCTTGCGGTAAAGCTCATTGGCGCTGACCAGCAGCGGGCAGGAAAAGTGCTGGTAGTCGCGCTCCAGGCCGTCGCGGTCCTTGAGAATCCAGCTCAGAGTGGGCGACGCAGGATTAACTCTGTGCGCCGCCTCCGGCTTACCCAGCAGCAGAATAGCGGTACGGGTAATGCTCCCCTGAATGGTCAGCTTGGCCTTATTGAGAAATGCCTCGTCACTCCAAGTTGGCAGTTCAGCCGCTCTCTTGGGGTGCTTGGTGGCGTATTCGCGGCGAGCCAAAGCGATAGCCTCGGCACTCAAATCATCCAGACTTGCGCCGGGACAAATGCCCGCACTCCAGTCTTGCAGACGATTCTGACCACGGATGCGTTCTATCTCATCAAGCGACAGCGGCCCGAGGGATTCGCCGTCGCGGCCGTAGTAATGCCCTTCCCACGTCACCGGCAGACCTTGAGGGGCAGCAGGAATCTCGAGCAACAACACGCGGCCATCTGCATGTTGAACGGTGTAAATGTCGATAAAGGTGAGCCGCTGGCTGACCTTGTCGGCCACTTCCTTCTTTAGCGACTGCAGGTCCTTGAACGCCAAGCGAAACTGTGTGCCCACTACACGCTGATTATCCTTTACACCAAGCACCAGCCAGGCACTCTGCACGCCCTTCAGGTTGGCCTCGTTACTCAGGGCGCAGAAGTATTTACCGAGCTTGGCGAAGTCATAGCTGTTCTTGGCCTCCTTAAACTCCACCACCTCACTTTCACCGTTGCCCTCAAGCAAACGCTGCAGTTGCTGCTGGGCATCCATCACGCCACCTCCCTGTCCGGAGCACCGCCACCACCACGCCCAGCACCAGGACCTGGTCGATAACTGAGCGATTGTTTACGAGTCAAGGAACGCATCTTAACCAATGCAGCCGCGCTTTGGGCGGTAGAGATAAAGCAAAGGGTTTCCCGTCTCTTTCTGGACTTGGTTACGGTGCGTGCTTGCATTTAGAGGCACTCAGCAACGATCAAAATGCCTATGCCGCATTGCCCTCCAAAGGCAGGGGTCGTTGGTTCTAGCCCCGCCTGTTACCCAATAGCAATCTAGATCTATCTCAGACAGTCTACGAATCACTTCAAAAAGCACGCTCTGAGCGCAATCTGATCACTTTAGCGATATCTACCTCTGTTGGAGCACGTGAATAACCCTTCCCAAACAGCCTGCCCAACCGGGTCGTCGTTTCGTTTATTGCGATTTTCGTTTATTTCGAATATACAGTTTTTATTGACTGCTCATCTGCAGCCATAAAAGCAGCTCAATGAACACTTTTGGAGTTAACCATGACCACCGTCGACCTCACTCGCACCCTTCTCCCTGATGAGAAGGAAATTGCCGCGGCCGCGGCGTCTAGCCGCCAGTTAGCCGCCTTCCTCACCTCAAAACTTGAAACACAACGTATTGAGTTAGTTGACGAATCGCAGCAGCGCGAAGTCGTAGAATTGCCCACATTCGCCCTTCGCTTGCTGGGTGAAATTTTAAGCGAACTCGCACTGGGTAACGCCGTGAAGGTCGTGCCGATTCATGCAGAACTGACAACCCAAGAAGGCGCAGACATGCTCAACGTTTCACGTCCTCATTTGGTAAAACTGTTGGATAACGGCGTATTACCCCACACCAAAACCGGAAGGCATCGCAGAATCAAGTTCACAGATCTGATGGCCTACAAAGAACAGCGTGACCGTGCCAGCCGTGATGCCATGGATGAACTGGCCGCCCAAGCCCAGGCGTTAGGGATGGGGTACGAATGAGGCATGCCATGCCTGGATATCTCCGCATCCTTAGTACTTGTTAGAAAACCTGCGGAGCCGCCGCAGGCTGCGATCTTTTGAGCTACGGCTCAGCCGACTCAACCCCCGAATCGGCCGCTTCCAACACACCCCCTTCCTTGTCAGCCGGAGCCGGTAGCTCCAGTACGTTTGTGCGCGTCAGGTACGGTACTTTGCCGGAAGGCACCAGGGTGGCGGCGGCTTCCAGGTGGATGTCTTGATCGTCGAAGAAGATGTGCGGGTTGAAGGCGGTGAGTACTTTGGCTTTGCCGACGCCGCCGAGGAAGAAGGCTTCGTCGACGTAGACGCCCCAAGCGCGCAGGGTGTTGATGACGCGCATTTCTGAGGGGGAATTGCGCGCAGTCACGATGGCGATTCGGATGGGGGAGTCTTTGCTGCCTGTGGGCAGGCGTTCTTGCAGGCTGGCCAGTTTTTTTAACAGGCTGGCGTAGGGCCCTTCTTCCATGGGGGTGTGTTGCAGCGCATCTTCTTGCGCCTGGAAGGCGACCAAACCTTTGGTTTTGTAGACCAGTTCGCTGGCGTCGGAGAACAGGACGGCGTCGCCGTCGAAGGCGATGCGCACTTGGCCTTCGGGGATTTGCGGGGCGTTGGCCGGGGGTGCGGTGAGGATCGCTGCGGCGCATTGTCTGGAGTCGATGACCTTTTGCGCATCTTCGACGTTGGTGGTCAAAAACAGGTCCACATCGAAGGCGTCGATGTAATCAGCCACTGACTCGCCGCCGGTGAAGGCCGAGCGGGTGATTGCCAGTTGGTCGTGACGAATGGTTTTGAGCACGCGGATGCCGGTGTCCGGGCTGTTACGGGACATGACCACCACTTCGACCAGCGGGGCTTGGTCGTCGCTTTTGCGATGCTGGTTCAGGTCCAGCAGGGCTTTGACCAGGTAGTACCCCGTACCGGGCTTCAGCAGTTCGTTTTCACGCTCTTGCATGTAGCGGCGGTAGTTGGGGATCGCGCTCTCAGGGTCGGTTTCGAGGCCTTCCTTGAACATTTGGTCAGACTCGCTCATGTCGAACAGCGCGGTAGCGGAAATACCGACGACCAAGGTGTTGCTCAAATCAAATGCCATGGGGACTTCCTTAATACCGCTGCGCGCTTGCTGAGGCTGCGAGGATAGTCGATTTAGTGCTGTTCATCTGTAGGAGCGAGCTTGTCTCGCGATCTTTTGATCGTTTAAAAGATCGCGAGGCAAGCTCGCTCCTACAGATTGGTGGGGTGGGTTAGAGGTCGTGCAGGCACAGGTCGTCGATGACGGCTTTGCCCATGTCGCACAGGTAGTGCGAGGCCCAGGCATGGCGTTCGCCGTCGTGTTCCAGGGCAGCATCAAGGGCCAGTTTTTTGGCGCAGAACAGTAAGGCTGAGACTTGTTCCAACGCTTGGCGCAGCGGGATATCCGGGTTTACACGAAAGAGCTGATGGTCGTCTGCGCCGCAAGGGCCGAAGGTCACGACGCCAAGGGTTTTGATCGGGGAAGAGGTGGTCATTGGATAAGTTCCTAATTGGGTTGATGACTGTCTCTTTTGTTTCCAGGCAAAAGGCGACAGCCGTACGCAGGCTGGAAAACCGGGACAATTAGGAAACCCGGCAGGTCCGAAGACCTCCCGCGCACAGCCGTCATAACATGAAGACTGACGCACAAAGCCGCCAACTCCCTAAAGGGTGAGTGGCGCTCAAGCGCGTAATTGTTACCCGGGTTTCCAGGCCCGACCACTGTTTATTTCAGTGACGGTGCACAGTACCTCTGCCTTCAACGTCAAGAAGCCATCCATTGCTGCACTTCACGTAGGAGCGTGCGCTTTTCTGTGCCCGCCTCTCAAACTGCGCACTGTAAAAATCCTTCAAGCCTAAGTCTCTCGACCTACACACATTGCCGACCAAGCTGATTTCGGCTGCATTTTGATGCCGATACCGTGCGCCGCTCTCCTACTGGAAGGCGCCCTATGAGCAGCAAGCAAGGTGTGACGCAAACACTAAGGCGTGTGGGTGGCGATGGCGGCCAAGGGGCTTCGTATTTTGATGACATGACCCCGGCCGAACTCAAAGAGCGTGACGCCGGGATCAAGGCCTACGAGGCCATTCAGGCCCGGCAAGAGGCCTACATGGCGCGCCGCCAAACTGAAGCGGCCGCTCAGCAAAGCCAACAGAAACCTGAGCGGCGGGGCTGTGTGTTCGCCAAGTGCAGCAAGCTGCCCGATGCCGTTATCAACTACTCAGACCCGGCGGGTTTCGTGCCGGTTGATAGCCTGAGTGACTACGGCAATTTTGCGATTTTGGGTGGGTCTCAGACCGACAGTTCCGGGTTAGTGCCACTGGCCTTAATCAGTGGCGCGGTACCAGCGGGTATCGGTGGTTTGGCCTTGGGCGGCACCGCCACTGGAGGCGTTGCCGCCGTTGGCGGAACGATGATTGCCAGCACGTTGCTGGGCGTGCTCGCCTTTTTATGGCCGTCTTCACTGGCTGACAGCGCCCTGTACACCGAAGACCAACTGCGCTCACTCAAGCAGGCCCGCACCCGCATGCGCCTGCAGGTTGAGCAGCAGGCTGATGGATCGCTCAAGGGCTATGGCTTTTACACCGGCTCAACACCCGAATGGGAAATGATCGACGTCATCCAGTTCACCCCGCGCGGCTCGCAGCAGGTGGCGGACTTTGGTGATGGTGTGGAGTTGATCTGGACGCCCGCGATAAACCCTCAGGACACACTCGGGATTCCACCGTTGAAAGGTGCGCCGCACACGCCGCAGATATGGATCTACCCGCCGACAAAAGCCGCTGACGCGCTGATCGTTAATCCGATTTATCCACCGGACTACAAAGACTTCATTTTGGTATTCCCGGCTGACTCGGGTGTGGCGCCGCTTTATGTTGTGTTGAATGTGCCGGGGCATGGGTATCACCCAGCGCCCAATGCTTTGCCCGCTTATCCAGATGCCAAAGTTGCACCGGCCAAGACTTTTAAAAGCGGCGGCATGAAGCGTAAACGCTGGAAAGTTTCAGACGGCAGAATACTTGAATGGGATTACCAGCACGGCGCGGTAGAAATGTACGACAAACGCGGCAATCACTTGGGGGAGTTCAATGCAAACACCGGTGAACAAACGAAACCCGCCAAACCCACCAGGAAAGTAGAACCATGAACCATTCTGTTTTGATTTTCGACAAGACCACAGAAGAGCTAATAAACGAAGTGCCTATCCCTGGCGAGCATGCTGAACAGCTCAAAGCGCTCATGGGATGGGCTTCGGATGAAGAAGCAATCTATGAGTACGACCTCACCCCAGCGCAAGTGCGGACTATCCAAACATGGGTAGAGAGCACACTGGAAACCCCGAACGGCCTCTATCAGTTGTCTTGCTCAGCGTAAAAACTGTAGGAGCGAGCTTGCTCGCGATCTTTTGAAGGTCAAAAGATCGCAGCCTTCGGCAGCTCCTACGCGGTGAGGGGTTAGGTGAATAGTTTGCTCAGGCAGGTGAGTTTTTTCTTGTAGGAACGACGGGCTTCGAGGGCTTGGTCGAGGGTGACGCTGACGAAGCGGGCCTTTTGGTTGGGTTGCATTTGGCCGATCAGGTCGAGGTCGGCGCTGATGACGGTGCCGATCATGGCGTAGCCGCCACCCGAGACGGCGTCGCGGTGCAAAACGATGGGTTCAAGCCCGGCAGGGACCTGGATCGAGCCAATCGGGTAGCAGCTGTCGACAATGTTGGACGGGTCGGAACCGGCGCCAAACGGTTGCTCGCGTGGCTGGAAGCTCAAGGCGCTGCCACCCTTGAAGCGGTAGCCAATGCGGTCGGCCTCGGAGCCGACGGTCCAGGGTTCGGCGAAGAAGCTGTGCGCGGCCGCTTCGCTGAGGCGCTCGTAGTACAGGCCCGGGACGACCCGCAGGGTGATTTCGCCACCAATGGCCTGGCGCAAAGCCATGGGCAAGCTGGCACCCGCGCGGCCTTTGCCGCTGGCAATGCCCACAGGCAGTTCGTCGCCCGCCACCAACCGCCGACCGTTGAAGCCGCCCAACCCGCCAAGGGCATAGGTGGAGCGGCTGCCGAGCACAACCGGCACGTCGATACCACCCGCCACCGCCAGGTACATGCGGGCGCCCGCCTTCGGAAAGTCAAAGCGCAGCACTTGCCCGGCCTTCACCGAGAACGCGGTGTCGGGGTGCATTTCTACACCGTCGAGCCGGGGGGTCATGTGGGCGCCGCTGACCGCGACCAGCGCGTCTTGCTGGAACTCGAGTTCCGGCCCCAGCAGCGTGCATTCCAGCGCCGCTGCACCGGCCGGGTTGCCCACTAACTGGTTGGCGGCGCTCAAGGCGTATTGGTCGAGCGCGCCGGATGGCGGGATGCCCAAGTGGTAGTAGCCTTCGCGGCCCAAGTCTTGAACCGAGGTGGCGAGTCCGGGTTTGAGTACTTTGATCATGCCAGCACCTGCGACAAAGACTGTGGATAGCCAACCGGGTCGGCCAGAAACGCGTCCAGCGAGAACTCCACCGGCCGGATCCGCAAATCGAAACGCCCGGCGTCGACCTCGGCCACGGCGTGGTCGTAGTCTTCGCGGCTCATCGGTTTGAATTGCACGATGTCACCGGGGCGGAAGAACACCATGTGTTCCTTGAGGTAGGCGAGGTTCTGCTGCGGGTCGTAGATCGGCGCCGGGGTGACGCCAAACATTTGGTAGCCGCCCGCGCCGCGTACCGAGTAAATGCAGCCAAAACAACCGCCGTGGCCGAGGGTCAATTTGGGCGTGTCGGTGCGCGGCCGCAGGTATTTTGGCACCTGCAATTGCCGCTCGCGCTCCACCATCTGGAACATGAACGGCAGCCCGGCAACAAAGCCGACCATGGAGACAAACCAAGGCGCACCGCTGTGGGCTTCGATGAAGGCCTCGACATCGGCCAGTCCATTGATGCGGGCGGCGTATTCCAGGTCCGTGGCGCTCGGGTCTTGGTGACGATCGCGAAAACGCATCAGGGTTTCGTGGGTCCACGGGTCGTTGTAAAGCACCGGGATTTCGATGATGCGGGTGTGCAACGAGCGCTCGGCGACGGCCCCTGCTTCGGCGCTTTTTACGGCGTCGAGAAGCGTTTGAGGAGCGATGCGGTCCGGGTCAAAACGGATCTGGAATGAAGCGTTGGCCAGGCACACATCAAGCACGCCATCGAGGGCCATGTGCTCCACGGCGCGGGTGACGGCCATGCCTTTGAAGAAGGCCTCCAAGGACATGCTGTCGCTGACTTCGGCAAACAAATGCTCGTCCGCGCCGAAGCTGTAGCGGATTGGGGTATTCATGCGTCACCTCCACCAGAGTGCTCAGCCAACCAGGTTTCCAAGGTGCCGGTGTTGAAGTCCGCGCTGTGCAGCCACGGCTGTTTCAACAACTGGCCATGCAACGACAAGGTGCTGGCCATGCCGGTCAATTGAGTCTGCGCTACCGCGCTTGATGCCCGGGCCAAGGCTTGCGAACGGTCAGCGCCGTGCACAATCAATTTGGCCAGCAACGAGTCGTAGTACGGCGGCACACGGTAGCCTTGATACAGGTGCGTGTCGACGCGAACGCCCTCACCCTGCGGCCAGACCAACGCCTCGACCACGCCGGGGCTGGGGAAGAAATTGCGCGCCGGGTCTTCGGCATTCAGGCGCATTTGCACGGCGGCGCCATTGAGGCGGATATCGCTTTGCTGCAAGCCCAACGGCTCGCCAGCAGCAATGCGCAACATGGCCTGGACCAGGTCGATGCCAGTGATCAATTCACTGACCGGGTGTTCGACCTGAATCCGCGTGTTCATCTCGATAAAGAAGAACTCACCTGTCTCATCGTCGTACAGGTATTCCAGCGTGCCAGCGCCCTTGTAGCCCAGCGACTCGGCCAAGCGTACGGCGCTCTCGCAAAGGGTTTCGCGCTGTTGCTGAGTGAGGACCGGCGACGGCGCCTCTTCAAAAACTTTTTGCCGACGACGCTGCAACGAGCACTCGCGTTCAAACAAATGCACGGCGCGCTGACCGTCGCCCAGTATCTGGACTTCGATGTGCCGCGCCTTGCCGATAAAACGCTCCAGATACACCGCGCCATTGCCGAACGCGGTCTGCGCTTCACGCTGGGCGCGCGGGAATTCTTCGCTCAGTTGCTGGGCGCTTTGTGCCAGGCGAATCCCGCGCCCGCCGCCACCGGCCGATGCTTTGATCAGCAAGGGATAGCCCACAGACTCAGCGGCCTTGAGCGCGGACTCGACGTCGAACAGCTCATCCGCAGAGCCCGGCACCACGGGCACGCCTGCGGCCTGCGCGGTGCGGCGGGCCTCGGCTTTGTCACCCATACGGCGAATGGTGTCGGGGCTCGGGCCGACAAAAATCGCCCCGGCGGCGAGCACGGCTTCGGCGAAGTCGGCGTTCTCGGACAAGAAGCCATAACCCGGATGCACCGCGTTGGCGCCGGTGGCTGTCAGCGCGCCGATCAAGGCCTCGATGTTCAGGTAGCTTTTATCGGCGCGGGCCGGGCCGAGGATGTGGACTTCATCGGCCATGCGCGCAGCTTGGGAGTCGACGTCGGCTTCGCTGCACGCGGCCACGGTGGGAATCCCCAACGCCTGGGCGGCGCGAATAATCCGCACGGCGATCTCGCCACGGTTGGCGATCAGTAATTTATGAATGCCTTGGGTCATGGTCACGCCCTTACTCGTGGTCGAGCGTTGCAATGACCTGGCCCGGCTCGATCGGGTCGCCGTCTTCAACCAGGAAGGCGCTGACCCGACCGGCTGCCCCGGCGGTCAATTCAGAAAACTGCTTCATGACTTCAATCAAGCCAATGACCGTGTCGGCAGTGACCTGCGCGCCCACTTCAACAAAGTTGTCCGAGTCCGGTGAAGCTTTGCGGTAGAACGTGCCCGGCAATGGGGTGATGACGGTGTGTTCGGCCATGTCTGTTCCTCTTGGAATAGTTGTAGAAAGGCAGGCAAAAAATGAATCGATGCGTAAACCCTGGTTTCTGGCGCCAGGTGTTCAGGGATTAACGTGGCGCGCGCACCTTGAGCCCGGCACCGTCCAGTGCGCCGCGCACCGCTTGGGCCAAAGCGAGTGCGCCCGGCGTGTCGCTGTGCAAGCAGATGGAGTCGAACTCGATGGCCAGGTCTTCGCCTTCGACGGTGCGCACCACGCCCTCCTGACAGGCACGCAACGCACGCTCGGCAACGTGGGCCGGGTCGTAAGCGCGCACATTGCGGGTAAACACGATGGAGCCGCTGAGGTCGTACTCGCGGTCGGCATAAAACTCGCGAACCACCGGCTGGCCCAGCGCTTGCGCGATGCGGCAGATCACCGAACCCGGCATGCAAAACAGCAGCAGTTCTGGCTCCAGACGTTGCAGGTTCTCGACCAGCAAGCGCGCCGCTTCTTCGTCGCGGGCCAAGTGCATGTAGAGCGCGCCGTGGGGCTTGATGTGTTGCAGCGCAACGCCTTGAACACGCGCCAGCTCACGCAGGGCGCCGAGTTGGTAAAGGATGTCGTCGACCAGTTCCTGGGCCGGGGCATTGATGTGGCGAC
Source organism: Pseudomonas helleri (assembly GCF_045830615.1). Classification (NCBI taxonomy): domain Bacteria; kingdom Pseudomonadati; phylum Pseudomonadota; class Gammaproteobacteria; order Pseudomonadales; family Pseudomonadaceae; genus Pseudomonas; species Pseudomonas helleri. The sequence continues at coordinate 5,409,833 of NZ_CP174501.1, forward strand.
GGCCAAAACCGACCAGGTCGCGAAAGCCCGGGTGTGCGCCAATGGCCACGCCCAGTCGCTTGGCTTGTTCGATGGTGCGGCGCATGGTGCTCGGGTCACCGGCATGAAAACCGGTGGCGATATTGGCCGAGCTGATGAAGGCCATCAGTTCGGTGTCGACGCCATCGCCGATGGTCCACGGGCCGAAGCCCTCGCCCATGTCGGAGTTGAAATCTACGGTGTGCATGGGTGCTGCTCCTGGTGCTGATGACTGCATGCAAACTACGTTAGAGTGCTGCCAACCCCGTGGAAAGATCTATTAATAGATAGGATGCCTTCTGAAAAACAGATAGATGTCCTATGGAGAGCCCATGTCACTGACCCTGCGCCAAGTCCGCTATTTCGTCGCCACCGCCGAGATTGGGCAAATCTCTCAGGCGGCGATTTATTTGAATATTTCCCAGTCGGCGGTGACCACAGCGATCAAGGAGCTGGAAAGCACTGTCGGCACGCTGTTATTCCAGCGCTCGGTTCAGGGCATGACCTTGACCGAGGCCGGGCGGCATTTTCTGAACCGCGCCTACGTGATTTTGCGCAGTGTGGATGACGCCTTGAACAGCCCACTGCCGGACATCCGCGCCAGCGGCGTGTTGCGCTTGGCGGCGAGCTACACGGTGATTGGTTATTTTTTGCCGCACCATTTGCAGCGCCTTGAACACTGGCACCCGGACGTCACCATCGAGGTCCATGAACAAGAACGCACGGCGATCGAGCAAGGGTTGCTGGAAGGCCGTTTCGACATGGCGGTGGTGCTGACGGCGAACCTGACGCACCCGGACATAATCTCCGAAACACTCTTCAACTCTGAGCGCCGGTTGTGGCTGCCCAGCCATCACCCGCTGTGCGAGCGCTCGGCCGTGAGCTTGGCCGACGTCGCCAAAGAGCCCTACATTTTGCTCACCGTGGATGAAGCAGAACAGAGTGCGATGCGCTATTGGGAACAGAGCCACCAACAGCCCAACGTGCGGGTGCGCACCAGTTCTGTTGAAGCGGTGCGCAGCATGGTTGCCAATGGCAGCGGCGTGGCGATCCTGTCGGACCTGGTGCACCGGCCATGGTCACTGGAAGGCAAACGCATTGAAACCGTGACCGTCACCGACGCCGTGACGCCCATGAGCGTGGGGTTGGCGTGGCATCGCGAGCGCGACTTGAGCCCGGCGATGCAGGCGTTTCGTACGTACTTCCACGACGCCTTTTTGGCCCCGCAGCAGATATCGGCGCGGCGCTGATGCGGTGGTTGATTTAGGAGCCCCCCTCACCCTAACCCTCTCCCGAAGGAGAGGGAACTGATTGGGGGGATGCTGTCGATTATCGGCGGCCTGCTTGATGCGCGACAGCGCGGCATCGAAGACGGGGATGAAGATTAGAACTGGTATTCGACGCTGCCTTGCAGGGTTCGCCCACGGCCCAGGGTGAAGGCCAGTACGTCGCCCAGCGGGACGAGGTAGGCGCGGTCGGTGACGTTTTCCATGGCGACACGCAGGTTTAACTGGTCGTTGACCCGGTAGCTGCCGTACAGGTCGTAGACGGTGTAGGGCTTCCAGTCTGCCGGGTAGACGCCGCCCTGGGAGACGGTCACGTCCGGGCCGCCGGCGATGGAGTAGCCGCCGCTGTAGCGGGCGCGGGCGCCGATATCCAGTTTGCGCTCGAAGAAGCGCGCGCCCAGGGTGAGGGTGCCGCGGTCCATCGGCATGTGTTCGGCGGAACCGAGGATGGCGCCGCAATGCGAGGAGCCGTTGGCGATGTCATCAGGGACCATTGCATCTACTGGCTGACGGCTGCCGGGTTTTTTGACGATTTTGGTGACGCCGCCCAGCCAGGCGGTTTTGCTGCAGTAGTCGTTGGTGCCGATCATGTGGGTGTAGTTGAACTGGCCATAGGCGCGGCCCGCGTCGTAGTCCAACTGGTACTCAATGCCCTTGAAGCGGGTTTCTTTGAGGTTGTTGACGTAGGCGCTGTTACCCAGGCTGGCCATGCCATAACCCGGCTTTTGCAAGGCCATGTTCATGAAGATGAAGTCGTCGACCCGGGTGTCAAAGTACGACACTTTGGCGCCTATACGGTCGCCGTCCAGGAACAGGCTGTCTTTGAATACGTTGACGCCCACTTCCCAGGTGGTCGAGGTCTCTGGCTTGAGGAACGGGTTGGGGTAGGTGAATTCTGCACCCCCGCCATGGGGCCGCCCGCTGATCAGGGTTTCGGTCACGGCCGGTGGGCGCCAGCCCTTACCGTAAGTGGCGAACAGTTGCATCCAGTCCAGGCCCGGCTTGACCGATAGGCCGAAGGTGGGCGAGAAGCGGCCTTGCTCTTCGTCAACATCGTAGTGCACCGACTCGCCGATCTGCTTGGTGGTGCCAATCACGAACGTGCGGGTTTCAAGGCCGGTTTTGCCGCGCAGCCGGTAACGGTCGTAGCGCAAGCCCGCGTTCACGTTGAACCAGTCGTCGTAGTCGTAATCCAGACGCGTGAACAGGCTGGCCACGCCACGATCGCCCTTGGGTGTCATGTTTTCTGAGTCCGGGGTATCGAGCACGGCGCCTTCAGCCACGGCTTGGGTCGAGTTGGGGCGCACTTTGTCGTAGAAGAACTCCAGCCCGTAGTTGGCTTTGATGATGGAGCGTTCACCCAGTGCAAACAGCGAGGTGTTCTGCGCTTGCAGGCCGTAGGTGTCGGTCTGGTAGGTGACCTTGTAAGCCGGGCTGATGCCGCGCGCCAGGGTGCTCTGTTGGTTGCGGTTGTCGACGTGGTAGACCTTGGCCTTGAAGTCGATCAGCGGGTTTTCCGGCGTGTAGCTGTAGTCCAGCGCCAGGTTCTGCGCCCTGACGCTGTTGCTGCCGAGTTTGTCCCAGAGGTCGGCCTTCTCGACGTTCATCATGTTGGCGTCGGTGTAGTTGACGTTGGTCACCAGGTAGCTGAGTTGCAAGCGCTGGTCTTGTGGCAGGTTGAGGCCGAGTTTGATCAGCCGTGAGCGCATCACCGAGCCTGAGTATTCCACCGGGGAGTTTTTGAGCCGGGTGGCGTTTTCCGGGTGGGTGGCAGAGCCTGTGCGCAGTTCGCCGATGGAGCTTTTGGTGCCGGGGTCATAGTCGCCCAGATGGCGCTCGCTTGCGGCCACCAGCATGTCCCAGACTTCGCCGCCGATGGCAAAGGCCGAGCTGCCAATAAAGTGGGTGCCATTGCCCAGCCCGCCCAGGCCTGTGGTAGCGCGGATACGGCCGCCGATTTCTTTGCCATCGGTAAGCAGGTCCGACGCGTCGAGGGTGCGGAAGTTGGCAATACCGCCAATTACGCCCGCGCCGCCCATGGTGGACGTGGCGCCCTTTTCAATCACGACCTCGGAGAGCAAATCGGGGTCGACATACAGCGTGCCGTTACGTTGCTGGTGGCCGCTTTGTTGATAGTTCTGGCGCATGCCGTCGACCGACATGTTGACCCGGCCATAGTCCTGAATGCCGCGAATGTTGACGGACAAACCGGGGTCTTGCTGACTGACCGCCGAGTACACGCCGGTGGTTTCTTCGAGCATGTCGGCGGCGTGGCGTGGCGGGTTGCGGTCCAGTTGTTCGCGGCTGACCACGTTGACCGAACGCGGCGCCTGGTAGACCCAGTCCCCGGGGTGCGCGGCGTTGACTTGGGTGGCCGACAAGCTCAGCACATTGCCTTCGTGCACCGGCAATTGGAACAACTGCACGGACGGGCGTTTGCTGCCTTGGGCCTGGTTGTGTTCGAAGCGGATGCCGCTGCCGTCGAGCAACTGGCTCAGGGCCGCGGCGATGCTGTAGTTGCCCTGCACGGCGTGGCCCGTGCGGCCTTGCAGCTGTGCGTCGCCGACCAGCAGATCGATCCCGGCTTGAGCGGCCAAGGCGTAGATGGCGGTGTCCAGTGGCTGAGCGGGCACGTTGAACGGACGAACGCTGTCGAGCGTGGCCACCTTGCCCGGCGCCCCCGTTGCCGTGCTTTGCTGAGCGGCCACCTGGCCTGTCGATACCGCGCCAAGCAGCATGATGGCCATGCCTATAGCCCGTCCCAGACGACTGGGGATCGGTCGTTCTACGTTCATCCTTAACCACTCCTTGAATGCTAATGAATTGCATCTGCATTAGCATTGACGGATGGTCGCACACCCTAGGTAAAAATAATTTCCAGCCCGTGGTCGGGGCTTAATACAGCACGGTCACGCCTGCCAGTTGGGCGACCTGAAGCTGGCGTTCGGCTGCCAGGGTACGGATGGCGGCATCGAGGTTGTCGAGGTGGAACAAGCCGCTGACCGGGGTGTGCGCCTGCTCGCTGGCGACCAGTTTGAGCAGGCCGGGGCGGAAGTCCGAGAAGCGTTGCAGCACCTGATCGAGGGGCACATTGCGAAAAATCAGCACGCCCTGAGCCCAGTCGGCGCGCTGTGTCGGGTCGTCGTTGAGGGCGACGATGCCCTGGCCACGTTGGTAGCGGGCGGCCTGGCCTTCACTCAGCGCCAGCTCGCTCTGGGGCTGTTGCAGGCTGACGTTGACGCTGTGTTGCAGCACGCCGACCCAGGCGTTGTCGCTGTCTTGTCGTTGCACCAGAAAGCGCGTGCCCACTGCTTGGGTTCGGCCGCCGGAAGCTTCGACGACGAACGCACGTTTTTCTTCGCCTTGACGCGGCGCCGGGCTGAACAATGCCTCGCCCTGGATCAGCCGCACGCGGCGCTCATGGCCGTCGTAATCGACGTCCAGGGCGCTGCGCGAACTGAGCAACACTTGGCTGCCATCTGCGAGGGTCAAAGTGCGAACTTCGCCGGTGCCGGTGCGGTAATCGGCCATCAATGGGGCCAGGGTGTCGCGGCTGTTCACCGCCAGCATCACCACCAGCAGCACGCCAGCAACGCCCGCCCAGCGCACGGGCATGCGCGGCTCCCACGTGAACAAACCGCGCAGAAAACGCCGCACACGGGTGGCCCGCGCCACGGGTACGGGGGTGGCAAACAGCGGATTGGCGCGCAGGGTTTCAGCCATTTCCCAGAGCATTTCAGCGTCGGCCAGAGCATCGGCATGGGCCGGGTCGGCGTCCAGCCAACGCTCCAGCGCGTCCATTTGTTTCGCATCCAGCCGCTCCATGCGTTGGCGTACGGCCCAGTCAGCGGCCTGCTGGCGGATTCGCTCAGCAGTGGCGTCAGGCGTCATCACAGGATGTTCTCTTTTGTGGGCGTATAGGGAATATGACGGGCAAGGCGGCCACATCCGGTAAATAAACACGCATACGGTGCAGGGTTTTCATCCGCGAGGCTCCATTTTTTGCGCGACGAAGCTGACGGCCATGGCCAGATGCTTCTGCACGGAGCTGGTGGAAATCGCCAAATGTTCGGCGGCCTGTTGATAACTCATGCCTTCGAACCGACACAACTGGAACACCTGACGCGTGCGCAGGGGCAGCGCGGCCATCGCCTGCAACAGGCGTTGCATGTCTTGCTGGGCCTGGGCGCGCATGTCCGGGCCGGGCATCGGGTCGACGACGTCGTGAAGGGTTTCTAGGGGGACGCTGTCGGTGCGGGTCTGTTGATGGCTGCGCCGATGGTCAATGACCAGACGGCTGGCCATGGTAAACAGGAACGCCATGGGTTCTTGCAGGCGCTCTTCACTCTCGCGCATGGCCAGGCGGGCAAAACACTCTTGGGTGAGGTCGTCCGCCAGTTCGGGCTGGCGTGTTTTTAATAGCAGAAAACGCCGCAGACGCGGCGCGCACTCGGCATACCATCGCTCCAGTTCGGTGTCAGAGGCCATGGCGCCTGCGCTGCTCGATTTAAATGAGGTTGATATTCTTTATCATTTGCGCAGTTGGAGGCAAGAGGCTATTACGGGTGAGGAGGCTCTTGGGGCAAAAGCCAGATCAAGAGATCGCGAGGCAAGCTCGCTCCTACAGGAGCGGCCGGTGGGTTGGGCGTTGCGTTGGCGGACGCAATCATGAATGATACGGCTTCTCATTTATGACCCTTTCTCGTCCGGGCTTTCCGTTCATGCCTTCGCCCTCCCCTTCAACGTTGCTGGCCAGCTTTCAGGAGCATTACGACGAGCTGTTGTCGTTCCTGACACGGCGCCTGCGTGATCGGCATCGGGCGGCGGATGTCGCACAGGAAACCTGGATCAAACTGGCGAAGATCGACCCTGATACGGTCACGGTGCTGAACGATCGGCACTTTATTTTCAAGGTGGCGGGTAATTTGGCCATTGATGCGCTGCGGGTTGATCAGCGCCAGACCCGCAATCTGAGCGCCGAGCCGCCGTCCATCGACATCGCCGACCCGGGGTTGCCGCCAGAAGGTTTATTGCTGGCCAAAGAGCGCATCGGCATTTTGGATGAGGCCCTGCAACAGCTCTCACCCAATGCCCGCAAAGCGTTGTTGCTGAGCCGTATCGATGGCATGACCCAAGCGCAGATCGCGGCAGAACTGGGCGTGTCGCCGAGTATGGTGGCAAAATACATCGGCCAGGCGTTGCGCCATTGCCGTGACTGGCTCAAACACAACCATGCCTGAGCCCGCCGCAATGCCTTCTACGCCCTCCTCTGACGACCTCGACGATCAAGCCATTGAGTGGCAAACGCTGCTGCATTCCGGCGACGCCAGCGCTGGTCAACGCCTGGCCTACCAACGCTGGCAACACCTCAGCCCTGCCCACCAGACCGCCGCCCGCGAGGCCGAAGCGCTGTGGGCCGATATCGGCCTGACCGCCACTGCCGAGCAACACCGTACGCGCCCGCATCGCCGCGCGTTTCGCTGGGCCAGCGGGCTGGCAGCGGGCTTGGTCATGGCCGTGTTGGGCTACGGCGGCCTGGAGTACGTGCCGCGTTGGTCTGACACTCATCACACCGGGGTCGGTCAGCGCCAGCAATGGCTGTTGAGCGACGGCACGCGGGTGACGCTGAACAGCGCCACGGCGTTGTCCGTGGATTTCACCGCCAGCCAGCGCACCATCACGCTGCGCAAAGGTGAAGCGCTGTTTGAACTGGCGAATGATCCGGCCCGGCCTTTTGTGGTTGAGGCCGGTCAGGACCGGGTGCAGGCCAAGGATGCGACGTTCAGCGTGCGCCGTGACGCCGACCAGACCCGCGTGCTGGTGGCCACCGGCGCGGCGCAGGTTGAGCATCAGGCCCAGACTCTGGAGCTGCGCCCCAATCAGCAAGCGCTGTATCGCGCTGGCCAGCCCGTTGCCGAGCGCCAGCAGGTGGATGCCAATGCGCTGACGGCGTGGCATCGCGGCAAGCTGATTTTCAACCGCAAGCCACTGCAGGAAGTGCTCAGCGAGCTGGAGCGTTACCAGTACGGGCGCATTGTGCTGCCGGACACTGACTTGGGGGCGATGCAGATCAGCGGGGTGTTTGACCTCAATGATCCGCACAATCTGCTGCACACCCTTGAGCAGCGTTACGGCCTCAACATCACCTATTTGCCGTTTGTGGCGTGGGTACACTGAAAATAATTTCACGTGGGCACTGCAAGATCCTGTCGGGCATATCGTCGTACTAAGACCAAGAGCGAATCCGTTCTCATTAGCGATATAAAAACCCAGACAAGGATTAACACCGCAATGGTCCAGCCCATCAAACAGCCGCGCGGCGCACGCCCCACCGAACAACGACTGCGTCAAACGCTGATGGCCACCACGTTGCTGGCAAGCCTGGCGGGCACGTTCCACGCCACTGCGCACGCGGCTCCGGCAGCAGCGCCCAACGCCTCGGTGAGCACCTGCCAGGTCAACGTTGCCGTCCCGGCCCAAGACCTCGACCAGGCGCTGACGCAGTTTGCTGATCAGGCTGACTTGCACCTGTTGTTCACCTCTGCCGAAGTGCCCGGGCTGCACAGCCCTGCGCTGGACGGCCAGATGAGCATTGAACAGGCGCTGCAAACCCTGTTGGCGGGCAGCGGCCTGAACTGGCAGTTCAGCGACGCGCGCACGGTGATTGTGCGCAAGCCGGACACGGCGGCAAAAGGGCTGCAACTCAAGGCGCTGGAAGTCAGTGTGGGCGCGCGCACCAGCACCGCCATCAGTGAAATTCCCGGTACGGTCTGGGTGGTGGATCAGGTGCAACTGCAAGAGCAACTGGACACCGGCGTCACCCTCAAAGAAGCCATTGGCAAGTTGGTGCCGGGCCTGGATCTGGCCCCCGAAGGCCGCAGCAATTATGGCCAGAACATGCGCGGGCGCAACGTTTTGGTGATGATCGACGGTGTTAGCCAGAACAGCTCGCGCGGCCTGTCGCGGCAGTTCGACAGCATCTCGCCGTTTAACGTGGAGCGGGTTGAAGTGTTGTCGGGCGCCAGCGCGTTATACGGCGGCGGCGCCACGGGCGGGATCATCAATATCGTGACCAAAAAAGGCGCCCCCGGCCCGGCCCAGTTTGAAACCGAAGTGTCGGGCACCAGCGGTTTTAACAAGAGCGATGACCTGTCGAGCCGCATTTCGCAATCGGTGAGCGGCGGGACCGATCGGGTGCACGGCCGCCTGGGGATTTCCGGCGAGCAGAACAAAGCGTTTTACGACGGTAAAGGCGACCAGATCTTTATCGACAACACCCAGACTGACTTGCAGTACAACCGCACGCTGGACCTGATGGGCAGCCTGGCGATCAAGCTCGATGACGTGCAAGATCTCGACCTGCTGGCGCAGTATTACGACTCGGGCAACAACGGCAACACCGGGCTTTACTTCCCCAACCTGCACGACAAGGCTCCGTCCAATCTGGAAGATGCCGAGATCCGCAGCGGCTACCACACCGACCTTGAGCCACGCTCCAAGCGCCTGCTGTTCAACGCCAACTATCACCACAGTGACCTGCTGGGCCAAGACTTCTACTTGCAGGGCTCATACCGCAAGGAAGACAACAATTTCTTCCCGTTCCCGTATTACAACGCGGGCAAACCCCAAGGCGTCAACGGCGTTTACTTCGCCGCGTCGCAACAGAATTTTGAAGTCACCAGCCTCAAGGCGCTGTTCGCCAAACAATGGGACAGCGTGAAGCTGACCTATGGCGTGGACCTGGACCGTGAGCGCTTTAACGCCACGCAAAGCGTGTTCAATTCGGCCATTTCTTCCGAGAGCGGCGGGCTGGATCTGGACACCCAAAGCAAAGCCCCGCGTTACCCGAGCTACCGCGTCGACGGCCACTCGGTGTATGCCCAGGCGGACTGGAAGCTCACCGACGCCCTGACCTTGTCCGGTGGCGCACGCCGCCAGCAAATGGATGTGGACGTGGGGGTGTTCAAAGGCATCCCCGGTGGCAGCAACAATTACGCGGTCAACCTGTTTAACTTGGGCGCCATTTATGACTTCAAGAACGGCCACCAGACCTGGATCAACTACAGCGAAGGCTTTGACCTGCCGGACCCGGCCAAGTATTACGGCAAGGCGGGCCTGAGCGTTAAAGACAATCCGCTGGCCGGGATCAAGAGCCGTCAGGTCGAAACCGGCTGGCGTTTTGCCGATGTGGACTGGGACGCGCAGGCAGCGGTGTATTACATCTGGTCTGACAAAGTCATTACCACCGACAGCGCGACACTGACCATTGATGTGGCCGATAAAAAGAGCCGCGACTTTGGTTTCGAAGGTGCGCTGACCCGTCACTTCAACAACGGCTGGGATGCGGGCGGCACATTGCATCTGGTGCGTTCCGAAGAGGAAGACGCCGATGGCGACTGGATGAAGCGCGATGCCCGTTACGCATCGTTGTCCAAATCAACGGCGTTCGTGGGCTGGCATGGGGACGGTCGTAATGTTCGCTTGCAGGGCAACCACGCCTTCACGCTCAAGGACGATTCTGATCACAAAATCAGCGGTTACACCACGTTCGATTTGATGGGCAGCCAAGAGACAGCATTCGGCACTTTCAGCGCCGGTATCCAGAACCTGCTGGACAAGGAATACAGCACGGTCTGGGGCCAGCGTGCCGCGTTGTTCTACTCACCGACTTACGGCCCGGAGTACCTGTATGACTACCAAGGGCGGGGCCGGACGTACACCTTGACCTGGTCGATGGCGTACTGAGTGCAAACAGGCTGCGAAAGGGCCAAGCCCTTCGCAGCCTGTGGCAGCGACTGCGTTTACTGAGGCGCTACACCGCCAAAGCGGGTGCCCATGAGGGTGACGAAGTCTTCGAGGCTCATTTTCTCCCCGTTGAAATTCACCACGCCGGCGGCATAGTTGAGCGACGCCAGGATGTTGTTGCCCTCAACGTTCGCCAGCCCGGTTTGCACCGCCATGACGCCCGCCAGTTCGCTGGTCATGTTGGCGACCTGGGCGATTTGTTTCGGGTCAGTCTGGCCGGCCAATTGCGCCTGAACGCTCGCCAGATCAGCAATCATCGGCTTGGACAGCTGCAGTTTGGCGTCCAGCGAGGTCAGCATTTGCTTGACCACATCGAGCGGCGGTAACTCGAACGAAGCGGGCTGCGCCAGGCTGGTCGCGATGCTCAGCTGGCTCTCGCCATTGGTGGTTTTGATGTTGAGTTTTTCCAGCGCCAGATTCGGCTTGGCCGCCAGCAGCGTGCTGACATCGGCTTGCACTTGGGTGTCTTCGGCCGGGGTCAGTTGCACCTTGGGCAGGGTGCCGTCGGCTTGTGGCTGGAACTTGTTCTGGTAGATCTGCAACAGCGACTGCATCGCTGGAATGTCCAGGTTGCTGGCAGACATGACCATTTCTGCGCTGCCCACGGGCTTGTCGTTGAACGTGACGTCACCCAGGCTGTAGGTCAGGCGCCCGGACATCAGGCGGTCTTTGGCCGAGGCGGAACCGGTGTATTCAAAGTTTTTGACCTTGAGCACAGACTGGGCCGCGCCGGAGGTCAGTTGCGCCTCGCTCAGCTCCAGCACGTTCTGACCCAGGTAGATACCGTAGGTGCTTTTGTTCAGGTCGCTGGCCAGGGTCAGCCCGCTCAGCTCGATCGATACCGGTGGAGTATCGGAAGGCGTGGCCAGGAGCTTGAGGTAGTCCATGTAGCCTTTGGCTTTGAGGTGCTGGGCGCCTTCATCGGTTTGGGCGCTGAGGTTCAGGCCCGAGAAACTGATGCGGGTGTTGTCGTCCAGCGTGAGGTCGAAGGGCAGCAACTCCAGTTGCCCGTCCACCGAACGACCGTAACCCAAAGTGACCTGGCCGATAAGAGGCGCCTGGTCCTTGGTGGCTGCGAACCATTTTTCGGTGAAGGGGGTTTTCTCAAGGGCGTAGTTGCTGACCGCCATGACCGGCGCCCACTTGAAGGTCTTGATGCGCGACCACGGCAACGGGCCGTGCTCGATGTGATCGACAAACAACAGCTCAACCGGCTGTGGATCAGAACCTTCGGCATCATCCTGAAGGGTCAAGCGATAGTGCGCGGTGCTGCTGTAGAGGTGGGTCTCAATGGACACCAGTTCGATGCTGCCGTGAGTCGCGGAGCCGGCCAGTTGAGCGGCCATTTCTTTGTTGGCTTCTTCGATCGAGGTCTTGAGTTCGCCTTCGATCTTGGTGCCGGTGTACCAGGCGCCAGCCGTGTTCAAAACCCCTGCGATTACAACAATGCCGACCAGTACGCCTAATGGTTTGTTCATCAAGTTGACCCGTTCAATGTCCGTTGTGTTGAAGATATGCGGTCTTTACTGAGCCCTTCATGGGCCGAAAAGTGGCAGCAGGTTATCACTCACGGCGAGTCGACGCTGCGTTTCGGTCGCTGCGAATAAGCGCACAGCGTAGACGCTATTGCGCAAAGCTTGCGAGCGTAGCGCCTGAAATAAGCGGCCCCGAGGACAATCGTGCTGGCTTGGCCGATGACTGCGCAGAATTCTCCTACGCAATTAAAAGCACCATCCTAAAGCCAACATGATAATCCTCAGCCGCTCTCCACTGCGTGACAGTGTTGTCAGGGTTTAGCCGCGGCCGGGGCTTGGGCACGGCTGCTTTCCCAGCCGCCACCCAGGGCCAGGAACAGATCGATCTGGCTCATCGCGACTTGGGTGTTGGCCGCCGCTAACTGAGCCCGCACATCGGTGTAGGTGCGTGTGGCTTGCAGGTCTGCGAGGAACGATTCACGCCCGGCGGCAAAGAACTGATGGGTCTGGTCGGCCGCTGTTTTGGCTGAGGCATCCGCTTCGGCCAAGGCATCGCGGCGTTGCAGTGCAGCGGTGTATTGCACAAGGCTGGTCTGGGTTTCGCGGACCGCGTTCAGCACCACGCCATCAAAGCTTGCCAAGGCGCCTTGGGTGGCGGCTTCGGCTTCGCGGATTCGCGCCCGTGAGCCATTGGTGGGGATGGTCCAGCTCAGCAGCGGGCCAAAGCCCCAGCGGTTGGTGGGCGCGGTGCCGAGGTTGTCGACGATCCCGACCGTGCCGATGGAGGCGCCGATGCTGATGTCCGGATACAACGAGCCGGTGGCTACGCCAATTTCGGCGGTTGCGGCGGCCAAGTGGCGCTCAGCCTGGCGCACGTCCGGGCGACGCTTGAGCAGCGCTGCACCGTCACCCACCGGGAGTAGTTGCGCAATGTGCGGCAGCTCATCACAGGTGGCGAGATGGGCAGGCAGTTGGTCCAGCGGTTTGGCCAGCAGCATCGACAAACGGAACAGCCCGGCCTGACGTTGAGCCTCATAGCGCGGCAGTTCAGCGCGCAACGATTTGACTTGGGTTTCAGAACGCGTGACCTGGGTTTCATCACCGCGCCCGGCATCGCGCAGGCGCTGGGTGAGCGCGGTGGTTTGCGCTTGCAGTTTTAACGACTCTTTGGCGATGCCCAGTTCTTCGTTGGCGGCGCAGACCTGCACGTAAGCACGCACCACGTCAGCGACCACGGTGATACGCGCGGTGTCGGCGGCGGCTTGGGTGGCATCGGCGTTGGCCTGTGCCGCCTCAATGCCGCGCTTTAACGTGCCCCACAAATCGAACTGGTACGAGGTGCTGATGCCCAGGTCACCGACGTTGGCCACCGGGACTTTATCCGCCAGCAAAAAGGCTTCACCCGACTCTTGCAGGCGCTGGGCGCCGGCTTTGACCGAGCCACTCCAGCCGCCCGCCGACTCGGCCTGTTCCACCTGGGCACGCGCCCGCGCTAGGTTCGCCGCCGCTACGCGCAGGTTGGTGTTGGAGGCCATGGCCTGACGCACCAATTCATTCAGCGTCGGGTCTTGGTAGAGCTTCCACCAATCCGTGGGCACCGGCGCCGAGACGACGTTGTCGCCCTCGCCCGCCAACGTGCCTTGCAGGTCTGGACGCTGCTGGGCCGCGTCTTTGGGCAGGTGATAATCCGGCCCGACCATCTGGCAGCCGGCCAGCAGCAACCCCAGCCCTAGGGCTGCCAGGCGAACCGCTTTCATTGCGCCTTCTCCTGTGCCGGCTTGGCTTTGGGCGAGTCCGGGATGATGGAAACGGTCGCCGTGCGGCCCGCGATCATGCGGAAGTCTTCAGGCACATCATCAAAGACGATGCGCACCGGAATCCGTTGCGCCAGCCGCACCCAGCTGAAGGCCGGGTTCACGTTGGGCAACAGGTTCTGGCCGCTGGTGCGGTCGCGGTCTTCGATGCCGGCCACGATGCTTTCGACATGGCCACGCAAGCGGGCGTCGTCGCCGATCACGCGGATATCAACGCTTTGGCCCACGTGAATGCCATCGAGTTTGGTTTCTTCGAAATAGCCGTCGATGTGGAAGGAGCTGCTGTCGACAATCGACAACACGGGCCGCCCGGCGGTTACGAATTCGTTAACCCGAGGGGCGCGATCGTTGACGTAGCCATCAACCGGGCTGCGCACCACGGTGCGGTCGAGGTTGAGCTGGGCGCTGTCGACGGCCACTTCGGCCTCGGTGAGCGCGGCTTGGGCGCGCATTTCTCGCGACTGGCTTTCTTCCAGTTGCTCACGCGCAACGAGGTTGCCCAACCCCCGATTACGGCGGTTTTCACGCTGGGCCTGGGCCAGGGTTTCTTTACGGTCAGCCACGGTCGCCTGCGCTTGGCGCAGGGCCAGTTTGAAGCGGTCCTGGTCGATGACGAACAACACTTGGTCGCGCGTCACGGGCTGGTTGTCGCGCACATCGACTTGCTTGATGAGGCCCGACACGTCAGGGGAGATTTGCACCACGTCTGCGCGGATGTGGCCATCGCGCGTCCAGGGAGCAAACATGTAGTACATGGTCATGCGCCAGACCACGACGCAGGCAAACGCCACCACCAACAAAGTGAGAACAACGCGGCCCAAGGTCAATAAAGGTTTTTTCATGTCATCAAATATCGACTAAACGAATCCACAACGCCGAGTAGCAGAGCGTAGAGACCGACGTTGAACAAAGCCCGGTGCCAGACCAGGCGGTAAAAGTGCAGACGCGTAAGAACCGCGTGAACCGCTAAAAACAGCAGGTAGGTGATGCCCATCAATACCAGGAGCGTAGGCAGGAAAACCCCGCTGATATCGATATCTCCGATCATAGCGGCGCTCCATCAATGCCTTGCACGTGTGGGTGCTGCAGGTCGTCGTTATCCACAATGAATTCCACACCCGGCAGCAGGGCCAGACGCAAGCCGCTGAGTGCATGCAGCAGGTGAACGCGTGCATCGCTTTCGTCTTGCAGGGCATTGGCGTTGAGCGCGCGCCGGGTTCGGTCCATGGTCATTTGCAGACCGCTGGGGATAGGTAAACGCTCACCGGCCATCAGGCAGGTGCGGAAATAATCCCCCACGTCGCTGACCACTTGGCGCAACAGCAATTGCGGCCCGCCGGTGACGCGCGGGGCGTAGGCCAGCAGGTCGAGGAGGTTCAGCGCCACACGCAGTTCACGCAGCGCAATGCCGGTGTCTTGCCCGGTCATGGCCAGACGCGGCAGGTGCTGCATCAAGCGGTCGAGCATTTGCGCGCCCATTTGCCGGTGCTCGGCCAAGGTTGCGGGTTTGGTCAACCGCACGATGTCGCGCCAACTGAACCGGGTCAGCCGTTTAGCCGCCAGCTCTGCGCCGAAGGGGCGCGCAATCAAGGTCCAGATGAAGGCAAACAGCAGCCCGATGGGGCCGGCCAGGTTGGCGTTCATGAAGACCTGAAAGTCAGCGTCGTAGGCACCCTGAATGCTGATGAAGGATGCGGTGTTGACGATGGTCAGCAAAGTGCCCAGGTAAAAGCGCGGCTGGACGGTCAGGGTGCCGACGCAAATAAACGGCACGGCAAACGCGAGCACCAGCATGGGGAAGTCATGCAGGTTGGGCAGGATCACGAACAGGTACAGGCTGGCGAACAGCACTGAGAGCGAGGTCCAGAAAAAGAACCGGTAAATCTGCGGGGCCGGGTCGTCCATGGCGGCGAAAAAGCTGCAGGCGACGGCCGCCAAAATGACTGCGCTGGCGCCGTCTGTCCAACCGAGCAGAATCCACAGCACGCAGGCGACGACGATCGCCGTGACGGTGGATAACGCGGAATAGAGCATGAGGCCGCGGTCCAGAAACGGTGTCAGCCGACCCAGCCGCCAGTGCCGGTAAACCGCTCGCCAGACGGTTTGATCACCGGTGGAAATGGCCAGTTGCAGGCTGCGGCAGTCTTGCCACAAGTCGATCCACTCCCCCAGGCGGTAGAGCACGTTGGAGAGCAATAGCTGGCGGCGATCATCCAGGGCTTCGGCGCTGGGTTGCAGGTGTTGCAGCTCGTTGCGCAGCGCTTGCCATTGTTCGACGGGGGCGCCTTCGCTGGTGGTTTCAAGCCAGGTGCGCGCGTGTTGCAACACCGGCGTGACTTTATCGACCAGCTCCGGGGTTCGGCGCTCAAGGGCATAAAGGGCGTCGTCGAGGGCATCCACCACGGGCAGCAGGTGGATCATGCGCCCGCGCAGTTCTTTAGTGTTGCGCACGGTTTGTGGGTGCGCGCCTTCGTGGGGTAACTGACCGATCATCAGCTCCAGGGTGTTGAAGGTCGAGACCATTGAGGCGCGCAGGCCACTGGCTTTACCGGGGTCGACCTCGCGGGACAAAAAGTACTGACTGTAATTGGCGGCATCGGTGAACCACTTGGCCGATGAGTCGATGAACACCGGTGTGAGGCGTCGAGGCCAGAACATGCTGCCCACCACGGCCGCACAAACGATGCCGAGCATGATCTCTTCGGTACGCGAGACGGCGATGTCAAAGACGTTGAGCGGGTTATCCACAATCGGCAAGGCGATCATCGGCATGGTGTAACCCGCCAGCATGAAGACGTAGCTGTTGGCGGTGCGCAGGTGCAATGACAAGAACAGCAGGATGCCCGTCCACAGCGCAATCACCAGCACCAGCAGAAACGGTGTCTGAACAAACAGCGGGACAAAGAACACCGCTGCCGAAGCCCCCAGCAGCGTACCAATGGCGCGGTAGATCGCCTTGGAGCTGGTGGGGCCGACAAAGGGGCTGGAGACGATGTAGACCGTGGCCATCGCCCAGTAAGGACGGGGCATTTCCATGAGCAGGGCGATGTACAGCGCGATCATGGAGGCGGCAAACGTCCGCACGCCGTAGAACCAGTCACGGGCGGGCGGCATGCTGCTGAAAAAGCCGTTCAAGACGCCGCTCCGTCAGGCAGTTGGCCAGCGGCTTCAAAGGCTTTGATGACTCTCAAGGCAGCTTCTTGATCGGCGACTGAAATATCGGCCAATGCTGCACGCCGCAGTTGCACCAACTGGGCTTCAATGGACTGCACCAAGGTTCGACCGACGGGCGTAAGGCTCAGGGTTTTGGCGCGGCGATCGCTGGCGTCTTCGTTGCGCACCACGTAACCGGCCTTGCACATCTGATCGAGCAGGCGCACCAGCGACGGGCTTTCCATGCCAGCCGCCTGGGCCACGGTCACTTGCCGCACGCCCTCGCCCAAGCGGCCGATTATCAGCAGCGGCATGGCGCAGGCTTCGGAGATGCCGAAGTTGACCAGCGTGGTCTGGCAGACGCGACGCCAATGACGGGTCGCAACCACCATACCGGTGCTGATGCTCATTTGGAGTTGATCTAGAGAGTCAGGCAAGAGACATCACATAATGTTAGTTTGCTAACTATTAATACTGCTCGGCCAGATGATCACAGTCAAGTGTTACGAATTAATTCTGCTGACCTGTTGTCTGTTTTGTGAGCAGATCAGCGCCGCAATCAGCCGCGCCGCAACTCAAATATAGTCGAACCTGGGTGTCATCGATGGTCAGATCCTGGGTTTTGTGCCACCCGGACGGAATGGCCGCGAAGTCGTCCGGCTGCACGCTGCTGCTGATCAGCCAGATGCGCCCTGAGGTGGCGGGCAGGTCGGCCAGATGATCGACGTAGATCTTGGCGCCGTCCTCGTTCACCAGCGTCCCGAAACCATAGGCCGTCGGCCGCCCGGACACACCGTCTGGCGTGGGCGGTGTGTAGAGCATGGGTTGGGCTGGGGTTTTGTTGTAGTAAACGTAACTGAAGTACCAGAACAGATCGCTGACGATGATTCGGTCACCGGGCAGGAACTGCTGATTCACGTGCTCAACCAGTTGGTCAAAGTGGTCGGCGTCGCTGCTGAAGTTGCTGCGCAGGCCCACACTTTCAACGCCCATGAACAGCACAAGCACTGCAATCGCTATAACGCGTTTGTGCACAAGCAGGCGGTCGACCGCGATGGCGACGAGCAACGGCAAGCCCAGCGCGGCAAAACTCACGTAGCGCTCGATGAACATGGGCGAGATAAACGACAGAGCGTAAATCGCCAGGATCGGCAGCAAGGTGTAGATCGCAATGAGCGCGTGAAATTTATAAGGGGATGCATCGCGCACAGCGATCCAGATCACGCTTGCAAATAGCGCCAGGGGGGCCAGCCAAAATACCGGCCAAGGCAGGGTATCGCCTTCGTCTTGTGTCAGAAGCTGCCAGACCATGGCCGGTAAAGAGCGCGCATCGACAGGAGGCTCCCAGCCCACATCGCCACCGGCTTTTAGCTCGTGCATGTGTTGCAGCAGATCTACCAGGCCCGGCAGCCAGGGCAGGAACAAGATGACGATGCCGGTGTTGGCCAGCCACCAGGTCGGCCGCTTGATCACGTTGCCCGCTGCACTGTGACGAGTGCTCAGTAGCAGCAGGTACAGCCAGTGCGCCATGACGCAAAAAGCAGCGAAGTAATGGGTGTAGAACGCTGCGGTCATCAGCGCCGCGTAGACGGCCAGATAGCGCGTTTTATCGGGGTTTTTGACCCAGTAGACCAAGGCAATGGTTGCACCGATCAGCCACATGCCCAGCAGCGAATACATACGCACTTCCTGGCTGTAGCGCACGGCTGTCGGCAACAACGCCAACAGGATACCTGCCAGCAACGCAGCCCTTTGGGTCGCGACCAGTCGCACCAGCCACATCCCGAGAAACACCGTGGCGATCCCGGGTAAAACGCTCAGGGCACGGATCGAGGCCAGGCTGTCACCGAACACGCCCATCCAGCCATGCAGAAGCATGAAATACAGCGGTGGATGAACATCGTGTGCGGCATGAAACCAGATGCCGCTGAGCGAGTAGTTGCTCAGCATCAAGCTAGAGCCTTCGTCACACCAGATGGACGAGCTGGTTGAGCCGTAAAATCGTACGGCCGTGGCCACCAGCAAAATGCACCACAGCCACGGCTGCAGAAACAGTCGAGTCAGTGCGTTGCGGGACGGTTCAGGGCGTTGAAACAGTTGCTCGTCGACATCGCTATTACTGAGTACGCCCATGTTTCACCTGATGTGCATTAAGACTACGACTGGAGCCGTATTAACTGTCGCGATTGTAGGGCACAAACCACAGGAAAAGGGGAACCGCCCACACGGAACAGCGCAAGAAAAAACAGTGGAATCCTTTGTAATCTCTTGGCTTAGCGCCGCGTTAGACTAGCGCGCTTACGGTGGGCACATCGTCATCAAAGCCTATTCGTTACAAGGTTTGACAGAAATAGAGTCAGTGCCTAACGTAATTTGGATCCAAATCAACGTGCTGAATGTCCACAGCGGGTAGCGTCAACGTGACCGTCAAAAAGAACTTATTAAGCAGTATTGAAGTACACGGAGCGATTCCAGCGCATCTGGCGCGATCAGTGATTGAAGAGTCGCTGCGCAACGCTATTCTTGATGGCCGCTTGCCCTGCGGGACGGCTATTCGTCAGCAGGCCCTGGCCGCCTTGTTTGGTGTGAGCCGCATGCCGGTTCGTGAAGCCCTGCGCCAACTTGAAGCCCAGGGATTGCTGCAGGTCGTCCAATACAAAGGCGCGGTGGTTGCGCCTTTGATTCAGGATGATTCGCTGGAAACCTATGCGCTGCGGTTTTTACTGGAAGCGCAGGCTTTGCGCTTGTCATTGCCGCTGCTTGACGAAGAGGATTTTAAGGCCGCGTCGGCTTGTATAGATGCGCTTGAGGTCGAAACGGATTTCGGAAAAATCGGCACGCTCAATCGGCTTTTTCACCAAGCGCTTTACGCTAAAGCGCCTAATAAGAAGCTGTTGGCACTGATCGAAACGGGGCTTGTGGAAGAGGAGCGCTTTTTGCGCTTTAACCTCGAGCAGATGGGCTTGGGCAGATTGCCTCAGGACGATCATCGGGCGTTGCTGCATCATGCCCGGGCGAGGGATGTAGAGGCGTGTGTGAATGAACTGGAGCAGCATTTGCAGCGTGGGGTTAATGCGATTATTCGCTATCTCCAGGACCAGAAATCGAAACAGCCCTGACACATTGAATGCCAGGGCTGTGGATAACTTATTGATGGCGGTGGGGCTCAGATTTTGAAGCTGTCGACCAGTTGCTTGAGGCGGCTGGCTTGCTGCGAGAGCGTATCGCAATCTTTGAGGGTTTCGTTAAGGTTCGCCACCCCCTGCTGATTGAGCAGGTTGATGTGGGTGATATCCAGGTTGAGGCTTTCGACCACGGAGGTCTGCTCTTCCGTGGCGGCGGCAACCGACTGGTTCATCCCGTCAATTTCTTCGATGCGCTGAGTCACGCTGATCAAACGGGCACCGGCCTGGTTGGCCACTTCTACGCTGTCTTCGCTGGAAATCTGGCTGGCATTCATGGTGCTTACCGCCTCGCGAGAGCCGATTTGCAGTGAGGTGATCATTTTATGGATCTCTTCTGCCGACTCCTGAGTGCGATGAGCGAGGTTGCGCACCTCATCCGCCACGACGGCAAACCCACGACCCGCCTCCCCCGCACGCGCAGCCTCAATGGCCGCGTTGAGGGCCAGCAAGTTGGTTTGTTGGGAGATCCCTTTGATCACATCGAGTATGTGACCAATGTTGTCGGTGCTGGCGTTGAGAGTTTCGATCTGCGCGCAGGACACGCTGATCTTTTGCGAGAGTTCGGTCATGGCCTGGATGGTCTGCTCGACCACTTTGCGGCCATCATCCGCTTGCTCACTCGCACCGCTGGCATGCTGCGAGGCATCGGCGGCATTGCGTGCGATCTCCTGGGTTGCAGCGCCCAGTTCATTGATGGCAGCGGCAACGCTGTTGGTGCGTGCGCTTTGCTCGTCTGAACCGACGATGGAGGCGTTGGACGAGCTCATCACACGCTCGGACAAATCATGGACCTGGCGAGTGACCGAGGACACTTCAGAGATGGACGCATGAATACGCTCAACGAATTGGTTGAAGGAGCCGGCCAGTTCGCCAAACTCGTCTTTGTTTTCAATCGCCAAACGACGCGTCAGGTCGCCTTCACCTTGCGCGATGTCTTGCATGGCGCGGCCCATGGTCGTCAGCGGACGCATCAGTACACGAATCAGCAGACTCAACAGGAGCGCAATCACTGCCACAGCAATCACCGTTGCGATGAGTGCCGAAGTCCGAAATTTGGTGAGCGACGCGTAGGCTTTATCTTTATCCAGTGACTGACCGATGTACCAGTCTGCAGAAGGCAAACCTGTGACCGGGGTAAACGAGATGATCCGCTCCTGGCCATTGAGCATCACGTCTTGAATGCCTTTCTCAATCTTTAGCGAACTGCTGGGATAAATATCCCGCAGGTTCTTCATCACTTGGTCCTTTTCGGGGCTGACGATGACCTGGCCATCTCCGCTCACCAAGAAGGCGTAACCCAGGCCGCCGGAGTCTACGGAGTTGATGATGTTGACCAAGCTGTCCAGACTTAAATCGCCACCGACCACGCCCAACAACTCACCGTTCTTTTTGACCGGCATGGCGATGGTGACGATTAGACCGCCTACAGCTGCCATGTAGGGCGGCGTAAGCATTGTCTTGTCTGCCAGGACGCCTTGCTTGTACCAAGGCCGTTCACGTGGGTCATAGCCGTCTGGCATCTTGGCGTCAGGGCGCTGTGTAAATACGCCATTGGCCTGACCGATATAAGTGAACTGGAAATTGGAAGTCAGTGCAGGCTGATCGATGAGCCCGGCGAGGTCGGCTTGATCGCCTTGGTGGGCAATGTTTTGGGCAAGGCTCTCTAATACCAGGATGCGACCGCTCAACCAGTTCTGAATGCTGCTCGCGGTCAGGTTGCCGGCTTGCGCCACTGAGGAGTCGATGTCCTGCCTGATGGTGTTGCGCTGCAGATAGTCGTTGTACAAGGCAAACAACGCAAACGCTAAAACGACGACGCCTGAAGCGGCCAGAAGAATTTTATGACTGAACTTAAGATTCATAGCATGGGACTTCTTATGCCGAAAGGATGGATGCCGGTTGAAGCATGCTTGGGGAATCAGGCAGCCGATCAGGCCCAACCGACTTGCTCAACAGGCTGTCGGCATCAGCGGCTGAAAAATTAGCTGTTTGTGGAAGCTATTTGTGTGATCCGACGAACGCGCCGTCGTAGATGTGGGAATGGTCTGAGGAATTATTGGGACGTTTGGGAATTTACGTCGCGCAAAAACAAAACCCCTATCTGCGTGAGCAGACAGGGGTTTCGGAATTCAATCTTGACGATGACCTACTCTCACATGGGGAAACCCCACACTACCATCGGCGATGCATCGTTTCACTGCTGAGTTCGGGATGGGATCAGGTGGTTCCAATGCTCTATGGTCGTCAAGAAATTCTGTGACAGAGCCGTTAGAACTAACGTGTCTGCGAAAACTTGGTACTTCTATAAAAACAAAATCCCCGTCTGCGTGAGCAGACAGGGATTTTGGAATTTAATCTTGACGATGACCTACTCTCACATGGGGAAACCCCACACTACCATCGGCGATGCATCGTTTCACTACTGAGTTCGGGATGGGATCAGGTGGTTCCAATGCTCTATGGTCGTCAAGAAATTCGGTAGCCAGGTCGTTACGTGCGTAACGCTCCAGCGAATGGGTATGTAATAGAGTCGGTGTTTTGTGAGTTGCAAACTTTCGGTTTGTATCGTCTTCACACACCGCAATCTGGTCGCTTTGCTTACAAAGCCTACTCAAATTGCTTGGGTGTTATATGGTCAAGCCTCACGGGCAATTAGTATTGGTTAGCTCAACGCCTCACAGCGCTTACACACCCAACCTATCAACGTCGTAGTCTTCGACGGCCCTTTAGGGAACTCAAGGTTCCAGTGAGATCTCATCTTGAGGCAAGTTTCCCGCTTAGATGCTTTCAGCGGTTATCTTTCCCGAACATAGCTACCCGGCAATGCCACTGGCGTGACAACCGGAACACCAGAGGTTCGTCCACTCCGGTCCTCTCGTACTAGGAGCAGCCCCTCTCAAATCTCAAACGTCCACGGCAGATAGGGACCGAACTGTCTCACGACGTTCTAAACCCAGCTCGCGTACCACTTTAAATGGCGAACAGCCATACCCTTGGGACCGGCTTCAGCCCCAGGATGTGATGAGCCGACATCGAGGTGCCAAACACCGCCGTCGATATGAACTCTTGGGCGGTATCAGCCTGTTATCCCCGGAGTACCTTTTATCCGTTGAGCGATGGCCCTTCCATACAGAACCACCGGATCACTAAGACCTACTTTCGTACCTGCTCGACGTGTCTGTCTCGCAGTCAAGCGCGCTTTTGCCTTTATACTCTACGACCGATTTCCGACCGGTCTGAGCGCACCTTCGTACTCCTCCGTTACTCTTTAGGAGGAGACCGCCCCAGTCAAACTACCCACCATACACTGTCCTCGATCCGGATAACGGACCTGAGTTAGAACCTCAAAGTTGCCAGGGTGGTATTTCAAGGATGGCTCCACGCAAACTGGCGTTCACGCTTCAAAGCCTCCCACCTATCCTACACAAGCAAATTCAAAGTCCAGTGCAAAGCTATAGTAAAGGTTCACGGGGTCTTTCCGTCTAGCCGCGGATACACTGCATCTTCACAGCGATTTCAATTTCACTGAGTCTCGGGTGGAGACAGCGCCGCCATCGTTACGCCATTCGTGCAGGTCGGAACTTACCCGACAAGGAATTTCGCTACCTTAGGACCGTTATAGTTACGGCCGCCGTTTACCGGGGCTTCGATCAAGAGCTTCGCGTTAGCTAACCCCATCAATTAACCTTCCGGCACCGGGCAGGCGTCACACCCTATACGTCCACTTTCGTGTTTGCAGAGTGCTGTGTTTTTAATAAACAGTCGCAGCGGCCTGGTATCTTCGACCGACGTGAGCTTACGCAGTAAATGCTTCACCCTCATCGGCGCACCTTCTCCCGAAGTTACGGTGCCATTTTGCCTAGTTCCTTCACCCGAGTTCTCTCAAGCGCCTTGGTATTCTCTACCCAACCACCTGTGTCGGTTTGGGGTACGGTTCCTGGTTATCTGAAGCTTAGAAGCTTTTCTTGGAAGCATGGCATCAACCACTTCGTTGTCTAAAAGACAACTCGTCATCAGCTCTCGGCCTTAGAATCCCGGATTTACCTAAGATTCCAGCCTACCACCTTAAACTTGGACAACCAACGCCAAGCTGGCCTAGCCTTCTCCGTCCCTCCATCGCAATAACCAGAAGTACAGGAATATTAACCTGTTTTCCATCGACTACGCTTTTCAGCCTCGCCTTAGGGACCGACTAACCCTGCGTCGATTAACGTTGCGCAGGAAACCTTGGTCTTTCGGCGTGGGTGTTTTTCACACCCATTGTCGTTACTCATGTCAGCATTCGCACTTCTGATACCTCCAGCAAGCTTCTCAACTCACCTTCACAGGCTTACAGAACGCTCCTCTACCGCATCACCTAAGTGATACCCGTAGCTTCGGTGTATGGTTTGAGCCCCGTTAAATCTTCCGCGCAGGCCGACTCGACTAGTGAGCTATTACGCTTTCTTTAAAGGGTGGCTGCTTCTAAGCCAACCTCCTAGCTGTCTAAGCCTTCCCACATCGTTTCCCACTTAACCATAACTTTGGGACCTTAGCTGACGGTCTGGGTTGTTTCCCTTTTCACGACGGACGTTAGCACCCGCCGTGTGTCTCCCATGCTCGGCACTTGTAGGTATTCGGAGTTTGCATCGGTTTGGTAAGTCGGGATGACCCCCTAGCCGAAACAGTGCTCTACCCCCTACAGTGATACATGAGGCGCTACCTAAATAGCTTTCGAGGAGAACCAGCTATCTCCGAGCTTGATTAGCCTTTCACTCCGATCCACAGGTCATCCGCTAACTTTTCAACGGTAGTCGGTTCGGTCCTCCAGTTAGTGTTACCCAACCTTCAACCTGCCCATGGATAGATCGCCCGGTTTCGGGTCTATTCCCAGCGACTAGACGCCCTATTAAGACTCGCTTTCGCTACGCCTCCCCTATTCGGTTAAGCTTGCCACTGAAAATAAGTCGCTGACCCATTATACAAAAGGTACGCAGTCACCTAACAAAGTAGGCTCCCACTGCTTGTACGCATACGGTTTCAGGATCTATTTCACTCCCCTCTCCGGGGTTCTTTTCGCCTTTCCCTCACGGTACTAGTTCACTATCGGTCAGTCAGTAGTATTTAGCCTTGGAGGATGGTCCCCCCATATTCAGACAAAGTTTCTCGTGCTCCGTCCTACTCGATTTCACTGCAAAGATGTTTTCGCGTACAGGGCTATCACCCACTATGGCCGCACTTTCCAGAGCGTTCCGCTAACATCAATACAGCTTAAGGGCTGGTCCCCGTTCGCTCGCCACTACTAAGGGAATCTCGGTTGATTTCTTTTCCTCAGGGTACTTAGATGTTTCAGTTCCCCTGGTTCGCTTCTTAAGCCTATGTATTCAGCTTAAGATACCTAACTTATGTTAGGTGGGTTCCCCCATTCAGACATCTCCGGATCAAAGTCTGTTTGCCGACTCCCCGAAGCTTTTCGCAGGCTACCACGTCTTTCATCGCCTCTGACTGCCAAGGCATCCACCGTATGCGCTTCTTCACTTGACCATATAACCCCAAGCAATCTGGTTATACTATGAAGACAACATTCGCCGAAAATTCGCACACTCAATTAAGAGAATCACAAATTTTACCTTAGCCTGAATAAACACCAGTGAAAGTGTCATTCAGTCTATCTTTCTATCACATACCCAAATTTTTAAAGAACGATCTAATCAAAAGATCAGAAATCAACATTCACCATCGCTTGATGGAATGCTCATTTCTAAGCTTTACGATACAGAAGCAGTTTATGGTGGAGCCAAACGGGATCGAACCGTTGACCTCCTGCGTGCAAGGCAGGCGCTCTCCCAGCTGAGCTATGGCCCCATATTTCTACAGGTACTTTCCACACAAAATTGGTGGGTCTGGGCAGATTCGAACTGCCGACCTCACCCTTATCAGGGGTGCGCTCTAACCAACTGAGCTACAGACCCAATTTCGAGCTTGCAACTGTTAGCGTGAGCTATCAGCTTGTAGCTTAAAGCTGCTTCTATCGTCTTCTTCAATGAATCAAGCAATTCGTGTGGGAACTTATGGAGCAGCTGATGTCGTCGATTAAGGAGGTGATCCAGCCGCAGGTTCCCCTACGGCTACCTTGTTACGACTTCACCCCAGTCATGAATCACACCGTGGTAACCGTCCTCCCGAAGGTTAGACTAGCTACTTCTGGTGCAACCCACTCCCATGGTGTGACGGGCGGTGTGTACAAGGCCCGGGAACGTATTCACCGTGACATTCTGATTCACGATTACTAGCGATTCCGACTTCACGCAGTCGAGTTGCAGACTGCGATCCGGACTACGATCGGTTTTATGGGATTAGCTCCACCTCGCGGCTTGGCAACCCTTTGTACCGACCATTGTAGCACGTGTGTAGCCCAGGCCGTAAGGGCCATGATGACTTGACGTCATCCCCACCTTCCTCCGGTTTGTCACCGGCAGTCTCCTTAGAGTGCCCACCATTACGTGCTGGTAACTAAGGACAAGGGTTGCGCTCGTTACGGGACTTAACCCAACATCTCACGACACGAGCTGACGACAGCCATGCAGCACCTGTCTCAATGTTCCCGAAGGCACCAATCTATCTCTAGAAAGTTCATTGGATGTCAAGGCCTGGTAAGGTTCTTCGCGTTGCTTCGAATTAAACCACATGCTCCACCGCTTGTGCGGGCCCCCGTCAATTCATTTGAGTTTTAACCTTGCGGCCGTACTCCCCAGGCGGTCAACTTAATGCGTTAGCTGCGCCACTAAGAGTTCAAGACTCCCAACGGCTAGTTGACATCGTTTACGGCGTGGACTACCAGGGTATCTAATCCTGTTTGCTCCCCACGCTTTCGCACCTCAGTGTCAGTATCAGTCCAGGTAGTCGCCTTCGCCACTGGTGTTCCTTCCTATATCTACGCATTTCACCGCTACACAGGAAATTCCACTACCCTCTACCATACTCTAGCTTGCCAGTTTTGGATGCAGTTCCCAGGTTGAGCCCGGGGATTTCACATTCAACTTAACAAACCACCTACGCGCGCTTTACGCCCAGTAATTCCGATTAACGCTTGCACCCTCTGTATTACCGCGGCTGCTGGCACAGAGTTAGCCGGTGCTTATTCTGTCGGTAACGTCAAAACAGCAAAGTATTAATTTACTGCCCTTCCTCCCAACTTAAAGTGCTTTACAATCCGAAGACCTTCTTCACACACGCGGCATGGCTGGATCAGGCTTTCGCCCATTGTCCAATATTCCCCACTGCTGCCTCCCGTAGGAGTCTGGACCGTGTCTCAGTTCCAGTGTGACTGATCATCCTCTCAGACCAGTTACGGATCGTAGCCTTGGTGAGCCATTACCTCACCAACTAGCTAATCCGACCTAGGCTCATCTGATAGCGCAAGGCCCGAAGGTCCCCTGCTTTCTCCCGTAGGACGTATGCGGTATTAGCGTCCGTTTCCGAACGTTATCCCCCACTACCAGGCAGATTCCTAGGTATTACTCACCCGTCCGCCGCTCTCAAGAGAAGCAAGCTTCTCTCTACCGCTCGACTTGCATGTGTTAGGCCTGCCGCCAGCGTTCAATCTGAGCCATGATCAAACTCTTCAGTTCAAACATCTTTGGGTTTTTAAGAAACCCTAAACTTGGCTCAGCAATCGTTGGTTACATCTTTGATTTCTCGCGGAGCAACTTGTGATGCTGATAATCTTTTTGACTATCAGTCTGACTCCACAAGCACCCACACGAATTGCTTGATTCAGTTGTTAAAGAGCGGTTGGTTAAGCTTTCGCTCAACCGAGGCGCGCATTCTACAGCAGCCTCTGTTGCTGTCAAGCGGTTATTTTGAGATGTTTTCAAAGTTTCCTCTGTAACATCAACCACTTGCGCTTTCGATCTCTCGTTAGCGGGAGGCGAATTCTACAGCGTTACACGCTGCTGTCAACACCTCATTTCCTGCTACTTTCAATCGACTTGCTAACCAGGTCATTGACCTAACTAGCAGTACAGCTTTTTACAAAGCTTGTACTTATACAAAAACAAAATCCCCGTCTGCGCGAGCAGACAGGGATTTTGGAATTTAATCTTGACGATGACCTACTCTCACATGGGGAAACCCCACACTACCATCGGCGATGCATCGTTTCACTACTGAGTTCGGGATGGGATCAGGTGGTTCCAATGCTCTATGGTCGTCAAGAAATTCGGTAGCCAGGTCGTTACTTACGTAACGCTCCAGCGAATGGGTATGTAATAGAGTCGGTGTTTTGTGAGTTGCAAACTTTCGGTTTGTATCGTCTTCACACACCGCAATCTGGTCGCTTTGCTTACAAAGCCTACTCAAATTGCTTGGGTGTTATATGGTCAAGCCTCACGGGCAATTAGTATTGGTTAGCTCAACGCCTCACAGCGCTTACACACCCAACCTATCAACGTCGTAGTCTTCGACGGCCCTTTAGGGAACTCAAGGTTCCAGTGAGATCTCATCTTGAGGCAAGTTTCCCGCTTAGATGCTTTCAGCGGTTATCTTTCCCGAACATAGCTACCCGGCAATGCCACTGGCGTGACAACCGGAACACCAGAGGTTCGTCCACTCCGGTCCTCTCGTACTAGGAGCAGCCCCTCTCAAATCTCAAACGTCCACGGCAGATAGGGACCGAACTGTCTCACGACGTTCTAAACCCAGCTCGCGTACCACTTTAAATGGCGAACAGCCATACCCTTGGGACCGGCTTCAGCCCCAGGATGTGATGAGCCGACATCGAGGTGCCAAACACCGCCGTCGATATGAACTCTTGGGCGGTATCAGCCTGTTATCCCCGGAGTACCTTTTATCCGTTGAGCGATGGCCCTTCCATACAGAACCACCGGATCACTAAGACCTACTTTCGTACCTGCTCGACGTGTCTGTCTCGCAGTCAAGCGCGCTTTTGCCTTTATACTCTACGACCGATTTCCGACCGGTCTGAGCGCACCTTCGTACTCCTCCGTTACTCTTTAGGAGGAGACCGCCCCAGTCAAACTACCCACCATACACTGTCCTCGATCCGGATAACGGACCTGAGTTAGAACCTCAAAGTTGCCAGGGTGGTATTTCAAGGATGGCTCCACGCAAACTGGCGTTCACGCTTCAAAGCCTCCCACCTATCCTACACAAGCAAATTCAAAGTCCAGTGCAAAGCTATAGTAAAGGTTCACGGGGTCTTTCCGTCTAGCCGCGGATACACTGCATCTTCACAGCGATTTCAATTTCACTGAGTCTCGGGTGGAGACAGCGCCGCCATCGTTACGCCATTCGTGCAGGTCGGAACTTACCCGACAAGGAATTTCGCTACCTTAGGACCGTTATAGTTACGGCCGCCGTTTACCGGGGCTTCGATCAAGAGCTTCGCGTTAGCTAACCCCATCAATTAACCTTCCGGCACCGGGCAGGCGTCACACCCTATACGTCCACTTTCGTGTTTGCAGAGTGCTGTGTTTTTAATAAACAGTCGCAGCGGCCTGGTATCTTCGACCGACGTGAGCTTACGCAGTAAATGCTTCACCCTCATCGGCGCACCTTCTCCCGAAGTTACGGTGCCATTTTGCCTAGTTCCTTCACCCGAGTTCTCTCAAGCGCCTTGGTATTCTCTACCCAACCACCTGTGTCGGTTTGGGGTACGGTTCCTGGTTATCTGAAGCTTAGAAGCTTTTCTTGGAAGCATGGCATCAACCACTTCGTTGTCTAAAAGACAACTCGTCATCAGCTCTCGGCCTTAGAATCCCGGATTTACCTAAGATTCCAGCCTACCACCTTAAACTTGGACAACCAACGCCAAGCTGGCCTAGCCTTCTCCGTCCCTCCATCGCAATAACCAGAAGTACAGGAATATTAACCTGTTTTCCATCGACTACGCTTTTCAGCCTCGCCTTAGGGACCGACTAACCCTGCGTCGATTAACGTTGCGCAGGAAACCTTGGTCTTTCGGCGTGGGTGTTTTTCACACCCATTGTCGTTACTCATGTCAGCATTCGCACTTCTGATACCTCCAGCAAGCTTCTCAACTCACCTTCACAGGCTTACAGAACGCTCCTCTACCGCATCACCTAAGTGATACCCGTAGCTTCGGTGTATGGTTTGAGCCCCGTTAAATCTTCCGCGCAGGCCGACTCGACTAGTGAGCTATTACGCTTTCTTTAAAGGGTGGCTGCTTCTAAGCCAACCTCCTAGCTGTCTAAGCCTTCCCACATCGTTTCCCACTTAACCATAACTTTGGGACCTTAGCTGACGGTCTGGGTTGTTTCCCTTTTCACGACGGACGTTAGCACCCGCCGTGTGTCTCCCATGCTCGGCACTTGTAGGTATTCGGAGTTTGCATCGGTTTGGTAAGTCGGGATGACCCCCTAGCCGAAACAGTGCTCTACCCCCTACAGTGATACATGAGGCGCTACCTAAA
>NZ_CP174501.1:5445000-5638943 GCF_045830615.1 Pseudomonas helleri
CAAGCCAACCTTGCCGTGAATCGCCGGAGCGCTCAGGCCCTTCCAGCCCTTCTCCAGAACGAAGCCACGAATGTCACCCTCGTCGTCCTTCGCCCAGACCACAAACACATCTGCGATAGGACTGTTGGTGATCCACATTTTGCTGCCCGTCAGGCTGTAGCCGCCATCCACCGAGCGCGCACGAGTGATCATCGCGCCAGGGTCAGAACCATGGTTAGGCTCCGTCAGACCAAAACAGCCAATCCACTCACCCGACGCCAGCTTCGGCAGATACTTTTGCTTTTGCGCCTCAGTACCGAACTCATTGATAGGCACCATGACCAAGGAAGACTGCACACTCATCATCGAGCGGTAACCCGAGTCAACCCGCTCAACCTCACGAGCAATCAAGCCGTAGCTGACATAGTTCAAGCCACTGCCACCGTACTGCTCCGGGATCATCGCCCCCAGCAAGCCCGTCTCACCCATCTCGCGAAAAATCGCCGGGTCAGTCTGTTCATGACGGAAAGCTTCCAGAACACGTGGCGCCAGCTTGTCTTGAGCAAACTGCTCAGCGCTGTCACGCACCATGCGCTCTTCTTCAGTGAGCTGCTGATCCAGCAACAGTGGATCAATCCAGTTGAAGCTTGCTTTACCCGCCATGAAAGAACCCTCGCGAAATAGATCAAATGTCGTACGCCGATCCTAGGCCGCCTCTTATAAAGAGTACAAACGAGGATTCAGCACGCCGTTGTGATAATTTCTCACTCCGTGACTGCCTGAAAGGCCATTTCTGATCACCTTTAGTGAGGAAGCCGTACATGCGCCGCAAGATCCCCAGCACAACTGCCCTGATCAGCTTTGAAGCGGCCGCACGTCATGAGAGCTTCACCAAGGCCGCACACGAACTGTCCCTCACCCAAGGCGCTATTTGCCGACAGATCGCCAGCCTTGAAGAATTCCTCAGCGTAGAACTCTTCAGACGCTCCAAGCGGGGCGTAAAACTGACAGAAGCAGGCCTTTCCTACAGCCGACGGGTTGCGACGCAACTGGATGCCGTCGAACGCGACACGCTGTCCGTGATGGGGCAACAAGGCGCCAACACCATTGAGCTGGCCGTTGTCCCCACCTTCGGCACGCAATGGCTATTGCCCCGCCTCAAGGATTTCCAGCAACAGCACCCCGACGTTACCGTCAACCTGACAAACCGTACGCGCCCCTTCCTGTTTGCCGACACTGACTTCGATGCAGCCATCTACTTTGGCGATGCCGACTGGTCCGGTACATCGTCCCACCGACTGATGGGCGAGAACCCGCTCCCCGTGTGCAGCCCTTCACTGCTGGGCGGCTGGCAAAGCCTCAGCGCCCAGGCATTGGCCGAACTCCCCCTGCTCCAGCAAACCACCCGCCCCTACGCCTGGCGCCAATGGTTCAACGCCCAAGACATGAACGTGCCGCGCGATATGACCGGGCCGCGCTATGAACTGTTCTCGATGCTGGCCCAAGCCGCCATACACGAAATGGGCGTCGCGCTGATACCGCCCTTCCTGATTCAGCGCGAACTGGCCGAGAAACGCCTGGTTATCGCCAACCCGCACACACTGCCCAGCAACAAGGCTTACTACCTAATGATCCCGGAACGCAAAATTGAGTCCGCGTCGCTACACGCCTTTCGAGACTGGCTGATCAAGCAAGCCGCGGCCTACAGCTTGATTTGAGAAAATTCGAATCCTCAAAAAACAATGTAGTGATACTTAAAAAACAACTACAGATGTACGCAAATGTCGCTATTTTGCACGCTTGACTTAAGTCTAACTGGACAAACCTGAAAGCCAGTAACCACGCGGCTTACAGGGTATTTCTGAAAGTTATGCAGCGATAACCAAAAGAAATGTGAAAAAAACTAGAAAACAGCCTTAAATCTCTCTAAGCCTTATAAATAAAGGCCTACAGCCGAGCGTTGCGACATTCGGTCACTGCATGACTTGTAGTAAAAAATCCGTCACCCTTCATAAGTTCTTGAAAGCCCCAAAAATCGCCAGCAGAATGCCGCGCCCCACCCAATATTTGGTGGGATCGTGCTGATCGGCCGCCCCAGTCGCACCATCCGTAGTGCGCTGGCTTTCTTATAAAAGATCACGCAGGAGATATGACGTGCACATTGGTGTTCCTCTCGAAACCCAAACGGGTGAAACGCGGGTTGCTGCAACCCCGGAAACCATCAAGAAGCTGATCGGCCAAGGCCATAAGGTGACTGTTCAAAGCGGCGCAGGTATTAATGCCAGCGTGACTGACAGCGCCTATGAAGCCGCAGGCGCAACTATTGGCAGCGCCACAGACGCCTTTGGCGCCGAGCTGATCCTTAAAGTAGTTGCCCCCAACGACAGCGAACTGGCCCTGATCAACAGCACCTCCGTGCTAATTGGCATGCTCAACCCGTTCAGCAATGAAACCATTGCCAAACTGACCGAGCGTGGGATCACTGCCTTCTCGCTAGAAGCTGCCCCGCGCACCTCGCGTGCGCAAAGTCTTGATGTGCTGTCATCCCAAGCCAACATCGCCGGCTATAAAGCCGTACTGCTGGCCGCCCACCATTACCCGCGCTTCATGCCCATGTTGATGACCGCCGCCGGTACGGTAAAAGCCGCCCGTGTGCTGATTCTCGGCGCAGGCGTTGCCGGCCTGCAGGCCATTGCGACAGCCAAGCGACTGGGCGCGGTCATTGAGGCCTCAGATGTGCGGCCTGCGGTAAAAGAGCAAATCGAATCGCTGGGCGCCAAGTTCGTCGACGTCCCTTACGAGACCGACGAAGAGCGCGAATGCGCAGTCGGCGTGGGTGGCTACGCACGCCCGATGCCTGCCAGCTGGATGCAGCGCCAGGCCCAGGCCGTGCACGAGCGCGCCAAGCAAGCCGATATCGTCATCACCACCGCACTTATCCCAGGTCGCAAGGCACCGGTGCTGCTGAGCGCTGAAACCGTGGCGCAGATGAAGCCTGGCTCCGTCGTCATCGACCTCGCCGCTGCACAAGGGGGCAACTGCCCGCTGACCGTGGCCGATCAAGTAGTCGTCGAAAACGGCGTGATCATTGTCGGCCCGACCAATCTGGCCGGAGAAGTTGCCGCGGACGCATCAGCGCTGTACGCCCGCAACCTGCTGGACTTCCTCAAGCTGGTCTTCACCACTGAAGGGCAGTTCCAGATCAACCTTGAAGACGACATCGTCGCCGCGTGCCTGATGTGCCGCGACGGTCAAGTTGTGCGCAAAAACGGCTGAGGATAAAAACAATGGAAGAGCTCATCTCCCCCGGTATCTACAACCTGATCATCTTTGTGCTGGCTATTTATGTCGGCTACCACGTGGTCTGGAACGTTACCCCTGCACTGCACACCCCGCTCATGGCCGTGACCAACGCCATTTCCGCGATTGTGATCGTCGGCGCCATGCTCGCTGCCGCGCTCACTGTCACCCCACTGGGCAAAACCATGGGCACCCTGGCCGTCGCCTTGGCAGCCGTTAACGTATTCGGTGGATTTTTGGTCACCCGGCGCATGCTGGAAATGTTCAAGAAGAAAGCACCTAAAGCTAAAGAAGAGGTGCGCAAGCCATGAGCATGAACCTGGTCACTGTTCTCTACCTGGTTGCATCGATCTGTTTCATCCAGGCCCTTAAAGGCCTGTCGCACCCCACCACCTCGCGTCGCGGCAACCTGTTCGGCATGCTCGGCATGGCCCTGGCCGTGCTGACCACCATTGGGCTGGTGTACAAACTGGGCGCTGAAATCGCGACCACCGGCATCGGCTATGTGATTGTGGGCCTGCTCATCGGCGGCACCGCAGGCTCGATCATGGCCAAGCGCGTCGAAATGACCAAAATGCCAGAGCTCGTCGCCTTCATGCACAGCATGATCGGCCTGGCAGCGGTGTTTATCGCCATTGCCGCCGTGGTAGAGCCGCAATCGTTGGGCATCGTCAAACACTTGGGCGACGCCATCCCGGCCGGTAACCGCCTCGAACTGTTCCTGGGCGCTGCCATTGGTGCAATCACCTTCTCGGGTTCGGTCATCGCGTTCGGCAAGCTGTCGGGCAAATACAAGTTCCGCCTGTTCCAGGGCGCACCCGTACAGTTCAGCGGCCAACACAAGCTCAACCTTGTGCTGGGTCTGGCGACACTGGCCCTGGGCGTGACCTTTATGCTCACCGGCAACCTCAACGCCTTCGCGCTGATGCTGGCCCTGGCGTTCGTACTGGGCGTGCTGATCATCATCCCGATTGGCGGCGCCGACATGCCGGTCGTGGTTTCGATGCTCAATAGCTACTCGGGCTGGGCGGCGGCTGGTATCGGCTTCTCGCTGAACAACTCGATGCTGATCATCGCCGGTTCGCTGGTCGGATCGTCGGGCGCCATCCTCTCGTACATCATGTGCAAAGCGATGAACCGCTCGTTCTTCAACGTGATCCTCGGTGGCTTTGGTGGCGCAGCGGACGCTGGCGGCCCTGCCGGCACACAAGAAGCACGCCCGGTTAAATCCGGCTCGGCTGACGACGCGACCTTCTTGCTGACCAACGCCGACACCGTGATCATCGTTCCGGGTTACGGCCTGGCCGTGGCACGGGCGCAGCATGCACTCAAAGAGCTGACCGAAAAACTGACCCACCGCGGCGTGACGGTCAAGTATGCGATTCACCCGGTCGCGGGTCGTATGCCCGGCCACATGAACGTACTGCTGGCCGAGGCAGAAGTGCCTTACGACCAAGTGTTCGAAATGGAAGACATCAACTCCGAATTTGGTCAGGCCGACGTCGTGTTGGTGCTCGGCGCCAACGACGTGGTTAACCCGGCGGCCAAGAACGATCCGAAATCGCCTATCGCGGGCATGCCGATCCTCGAAGCCTATAAAGCCAAAACCGTCATCGTGAACAAACGCTCCATGGCCAGCGGCTATGCGGGCCTGGATAACGAACTGTTTTATCTGGATAAAACCATGATGGTCTTCGGTGACGCCAAGAAAGTTATTGAAGATATGGTCAAAGCCGTCGAGTAACATCGCGGCCTGGTAACACCGAGAACCCCGGCACTTAATTCGCTGGGGTTTTTTATTTCTGACTGATCCCGACCAAAGGCTCTAAATCGGCCTGCGGCATTCGACCATGGTAGCGGGACGCCGCGCTTTGAAAATGAATAGACTGCGCATCTTGCTTCCGTTGCCCGAGATAACAATCCATGTACCGTGAACGTATTCGTCTGAACTCCCTGCACGATAAGGTTATGAGCGCCGAAGAAGCCGCCGCCCTTATTAAAGACGGCATGACCGTCGGCATGAGCGGTTTCACCCGTGCCGGTGAAGCCAAAGCCGTGCCACAAGCCTTGGCCGAGCGCGCCAAGCACTCGCCGCTGAAAATCACCCTGATGACCGGCGCCAGCCTGGGCAACGACCTCGACAAGCAATTGACCGAAGCCGGCGTACTCGCACGTCGCATGCCGTTCCAGGTGGACAACACACTGCGCAAGGCGATCAACGCCGGCAAAGTCATGTTCATCGACCAGCACTTGTCCGAAACTGTCGAGCAACTGCGCAACAAGCAACTCACCCTGCCGGACATCGCGGTCATCGAAGCCGTTGCGATTACCGAGCAAGGCCACATCGTTCCAACCACGTCGGTGGGCAACTCCGCCAGCTTCGCGATTTTCGCCAAACAAGTGATCGTCGAGATCAACCTGGCGCACAACCCGAACCTGGAAGGTCTGCACGACATCTATATCCCGACCTACCGTCCGACCCGTACACCAATCCCGTTGGTGAAAGTCGATGACCGTATCGGTAGCACCGCCATCCCGATCCCGGCCGAAAAAATCGTCGCGATCGTGATCACCAACAAGGCCGACTCGCCGTCGACAGTGAGCGAGCCTGACAGCGAAACCGCCGGCATCGCCTTCCACCTGATCAACTTCCTCAAAAAAGAAGTGGATGAAGGCCGCATGACCAACAAGCTCGGCCCGCTGCAAGCCGGTATCGGCAACATCGCCAACGCGGTGATGTGTGGCCTGATCGACTCGCCGTTCGAAGACCTGACCATGTACTCCGAAGTACTACAGGACTCGACCTTCGACCTGATCGACGCGGGCAAAATGCGCTTCGCCTCGGGCAGCTCGATCACCTTGTCCGAGCGTCGCAACTCCGACGTGTTCGGCAACCTTGAGCGCTACAAAGACAAACTCGTGTTGCGCCCGCAAGAGATCTCCAACCACCCGGAAGTCGTTCGCCGCCTGGGCATCATCGGGATCAACACCGCGCTGGAGTTCGACATCTACGGCAACGTCAACTCCACCCACGTCTGCGGCACGCGGATGATGAACGGCATCGGCGGCTCGGGCGACTTCGCCCGTAACGCGCACTTGGCCATCTTCGTGACCAAGTCGATCGCCAAAGCTGGTGCGATCTCCAGCGTGGTGCCAATGGTCAGCCACGTTGACCACACCGAGCACGATGTCGACATCCTGGTCACCGAACAAGGCCTGGCTGACTTGCGTGGCCTGGCGCCGCGTGAGCGCGCCCGCGTGATCATCGACAACTGTGTGCACCCAGACTTCCGTGAAGCGCTGAATGATTACTTCACCAAGGCCTGCGCCATTGGCGGCCACACCCCGCACATCCTGCGCGAGGCGTTGAGCTGGCACATTAACCTGGAAGAAACCGGGAAAATGCTGCCGTAACACGCGAGCTAGACAGCCGCCGTCGAAAACACTGTTTTCTGCGGCGGCTTTTTTATGCCTTCCTGACAAAAACTGTACTGCTGTACTGGTAATTTCTTACCCTTATCAGGGTCACTTCCCACAAAAATGACTAGAAACGCACCAACTTAGTGCCGACAGGTACAGTTGTGCTCGTTTATGGCCGTACAGCGTCTATAAACAGTTAACTGGCCCATCGCAATACAGGTGAACTGTATCTACAGAGTCTGGACGTAGAGGAGGATCATTGGCATCAGTTAAACCACTAGCCAATGCCGCCACAAGCGGAAGGATGCCATCATGGAACGTACACTCAGTTCCGATCTGTTCACCGAAAGCAATGCTGTAAACACCCAGGCTTCCATGCCTTTGCGCGTACTTGCCAACCTGATGTTGTGGCAGCGCCGTATCTCCAGCCGCCATCAATTGGCTCGCCTGGACTCGCGTCTTCTGGCTGATGCCGGTATTAGCGAAGCACAGCGTTACGAAGAGCTGAGCAAGCCGTTCTGGCGCTAACGAGCGCTCGCTGGCCCTGACCATCGGTCCACCGCCAGCACCCAGAATTGAAAAAACAAAACCCGTCGCGGGTAACCGCCGACGGGTTTTGTCGTTTTGGGCGGCTATTTTTGAGCGCCAGAGCATGACAAGTACAGTTTTATAAAAATACGAACAGACCAGTACAATCACGAAAAAGCCTGATCCAGAGCATCCTGCCTGCACCGCAAGGCAAAACATCCTTTGCGACACGCCGCCCTGCGCCTACTATTCGCCTATAACCGACTATTTTTATACGACCCTCTTCTGGAGTATCACCATGCCCACTCTTCGCCTGCTCAGCGCTGCCGCCTTGCTGACACTCGCTGCCAGCGCCAGCGCCTCCAGCTTTCTCGTGACAACCGATGCCATCGTGGGCGCCCTGAAAGCGACCTCTGACCTGACCTCCGACGCGACCGGCTCGCTGCGCAACAACAAAATCGTGCGCGAAGCCCGTGACGACGCCGCCAGCTTTGTGGCCAGCGAAGGGGCAATCCGTGGTGTGAAACTGGAAAGCGCCTTCGACGCCATTCGCCAGCAAGCGCCTCAACTGCAAGCCAGCGATGCCCAACTGGCGCAGGCAATCCTCGCGATCTGATGCTCAGAGCCTGTGGAGCTGCCGCAGGCTGCGATCTTTTAACGATTAAAAGATCGCAGCCACGGCAACTCCGCCTAGTTGCCCAACGCCCGCTAGCCTCCTTAACGCTTCATGAAGATCCCGCCACGTACTGGTTCTGACCCGACCATTACGCTAGCCTTGGGCCTCGATCACACAGAACGAGACCCATGCGCTTTTCTTTACTAGCCCTGCTTGCCCTCTGCTGGACTCAATCAGCCCACGCCTTCGACACAACCACGCAAAATACCGTGCTCACCGGCTACGTCACCAGTAAAGTGACGTCCGCGCCCTTCGATCACAAACTGCTATGTGCCGCCCAGGATGACGCTGCCGTCTTTATTGCCAGTGACGGTCAACAGCGAGGCGCGCAGCTGGAGTCTGCCTTGCGCTATCTGCGCCAGACCCAGCCTGAATTGAATGCCTCCGACCTTGAACTGGCACAAGTAATTCTCGTCCAATAAATACCCGCGTTTTCTGGAGATGTTTCATGCGTAGCCCTTTAATTGTCGCCACCCTTGGCCTGTTGCTGCTCGCCGATGTGGCGCAAGCACAGACCGTTGTGCAGACCAGTAACATCATCGTGCGCGCGTTTGGCCGCTCCATCGACTTCACCTCCGACACCACCACGTCCATTCGTGACTCTAAAGTAGTCCGTGAAGCCCACGATGACGCCGCCACTTTCGTCGCCAGCGAAGGCTCCATTCGTGGCGTGCAACTGGAGTCTGCCTTCAATACCCTGCGCGACCGCCTGCCTGAAGCGCGTAACGCCAGCGACCATGACCTCGCCGAAGCTATCCTCGCGCTGTGAAACCACTGACGGGCTGGCTCGCAGCGTGTGCCCTGCTGCTTATCGGCAGTAATGCCCACGCAGCGCTCCATCTGCAGCTCAAAACAGAGGGCCTGACACCCGCCCAGCAGCACGCCAGCCAAGCGCTGCTCGATGAAGCCATGCAAAAGCTGCCCCCGCGCTTCATCGAGCAACTGGATCGTCAGATTGTGGTCGGCTGGAGCGATGACATGCCCAGCAATGCTTACGGGCAAGCCTCGTTGGTGTCTGAGCTGGACTTGAATCGCAACCTGCTGGCCAGCCTCACCGATGGCTCGGCCGCGACTCAAAAGACCAATCGCCCCCATGGCACCGTACGCCAGGAAATGCTCGCCACCGTTCTGCACGAGCTGACCCATCTCTATGATCGCGCCCGCCTCTGGCCTGCCGCAGACCGCACGCTCATCCAGCGCTGCGCACGGCAAAGCAGCAGCACGGGGCTCATCGGCCTGCCCGACCAATGCCGTGGCCAGACCGACCGCCGCTTTACCCTCAGCGATGACCCGCGCCTGCTCGACCTCGCCGGTTGGCAGCAATACGTGGGCCGCCGTGGTGAGCGCGAGCAAGACAACCACCAGGTCGTGCGCAGCCCGGACCTGTACGAAGTCACCAACCCCAAAGAATTCGTCGCGGTCAACATGGAGTACTTCCTCCTCGACCCGGCCTACGCGTGCCGGCGCCCGGCGCTGTACCGCTACTACAAAGATCATTTCGGCTGGGCACCCGCCGCCAAAGACGACTGCCCCAAGAGCTTCCCCTTTTTGAACGCCGGCAACGACTTTGCCAAACAGCCCCTCGGCACCGTTGACCCGGAGCGTGTATACGCCGTCGACTACCTGCTGGCCGAGGCCAACCAGGAATGGGCCAGCCGCTGGGGCCACAGCATGCTGCGCCTGGTGATTTGCGCCCCCGGCCGTCCACGCGGTCCGGATTGCCGACTCGACCTGCAAGAACACTTGGTGTTGTCCTACCGGGCGTTTGTGAACGACGTACAGCTTTCAAGCTGGGACGGCCTGACCGGCGCCTACCCGTCGCGCCTGTTTGTACTGCCGCTGGCCCAGGTCATCGATGAATACACCAAAACCGAACTGCGCAGTCTCGCCTCTGTACCGCTGAACTTAAGCCGCCCGGAAATCGAAGAAGTGGTTGAGCACGCTGCCGAGATGCATTGGAGCTACGACGGCAGCTATTACTTTGTGTCCAACAACTGCGCAGTCGAGACCTTGAAACTGCTGCGCAGCGGCAGCGACAACGCGCAACTCAAAGGCCTGGACAGCATCGTGCCCAATGGCCTGCTGGAAGTGCTCAAAGCCCGTGGCCTGGCAGACACCAGCGTGCTGGACGACCCGCGCGAGGCGCTGCGTCTGGGCTATCGGTTTGACTCCTACCGTGACCGCTATCAAGCCATGTTCGACGTGTTGAAGACCCGCCTGCCAATCAAGCAGACCACTGTTGAAGACTGGATGGCCCTGGACGCCGAGCAACGCCGCCCATGGTTTGAAAAAGCCGACCTGCGCGCCAGCGCGGCGTTGTTGCTGCTCGAACAGGCCAGCTTCCGCCGCCAGTTGCTGCTCGCTCAAGACGAGGTCAAGCAAAAGTACCTGGGCGCACGCGGGCTCAAAGATGGCGGCATGGACAAGGCCAACAAAACCCTGCAAGAGATTCTTGCCAGCAGTGGCTTCCTTAGCCGCCCGGCCGAATTGCTCGGCAGCAGCGGTTATGGCCTGCCCCAGGCCAAAGAGTGGCAAATGCTCGAGTCCGAAAGCAGCCAGCGCCAGCAACAGTTGCTACGCCTGACCAGCGATCTGGACAAAGAAGTGCGCAGCCTCCTTGAGCCGGCCCGCGCAGCAGAAATCGCCGCCACTGAAGCCAACGTCAAACAGATCGGCGAACACCTGCGCGCCATTCACAAAGCCGCAGGCGGCCTGCAACTCCCGTAGGCGCTGCCGCCCCGTCTTCGACGCCGCGCTGTCGCGCAGCAAACAGGCCACCGAATATCTTCAGCATCCCCCAATCGGTTCCCTCTCCTTCGGGAGAGGGCCAGGGTGAGGGGACTCTTAGATCAAGATCAAAAGATCGCAGCCTTCGTGCCTCGGCAGCTCCTACGGGATCACTAAGTCACGCCGCCCGCTCTTTCTTACGCCCCCGGCACAAACTGCTTCTGCGCCGTGCCGTGGGCGATCAGCCGCGACAAGTAGTTCATTTTCTCGGCATCCTGATCCACAAAGCGGAAGGTCAGTTGCAACCAGTCGCTGTCCGGCTTGGGTTCGTACGCGACGATGGCATGCAAGTAGCCATTCAAGCGCGCCACCTCGGCCCGCTCGCCTTGCTCAAGGTCCAACACCGCACTGGCCAGGATCTGCGGCAGCTCATCGCCACGGCGCACCACCAGCAGCGCCTCCTTGAGGCTGAGCGCTTTGATCACGCAGGGCTGAATCCCTGTAGGCAAACGCAACTGCCCTTGGCCGCGCCCCGTGGGTGTCTGGCTGGCCGGGCGGGCCACAGGAGCCGCTGGCGCAGCCGGTCGGCTCGGCGCGGCCGGCGTCACCACCTGCGCTTTGCCACCGGTCAAGGCGCTCAAAGAGTCGTTGGCCAGGCCGGTGCTGGTCCGCACCGGGGCGCTGGCCATTACGGCATTCAGCAAGCCGGCCTTGGTGAAGGCCTTTTTCACTTTGGTCAGCAATTGCTCATTGGTGAACGGCTTGCTGACAAAGTCCGAAACCCCGGCCTGAATCGCCTGTATCACGTTCTCTTTATCACCACGGCTGGTGACCATGATGAACGGCAGCGCTTTAAGGCGGTCCTGCTCACGGCACCACGTCAGCAGCTCAAGGCCGGACATCTCCGGCATTTCCCAGTCACACAACACGAGGTCAAACGGCTCGCGGGTCAGCAGCGCCTGAGCTTTGCGGCCGTTGACCGCGTCTTCGATGCGGATACCGGGAAAATAGTTACGCAGGCAGTTTTTAACCAGATCGCGGATAAACGACGCGTCATCCACCACCAACACACTGACCTTGCTCATCGACTGCTCCTTTAGAATCCTGACAACCCTGCGCCAAATGATGGCCATTTGCCAAGACCGATCAGCGCCTCGCCCCTTTTTACAGTTTGCCAAGCGCCTTAACTATAAACGCCACAAACGAAAACGCCCGGCAATGAGCCGGGCGTTTTATGTCGCGGGCAGTCTTAGTTATCGTCCGCTTGCGACTCAACATTAGCCTTGGTGCCTTCAACTTCTTCACGCATGCGCTTGAGGCCCATGTGGCGCACGTCTGTACCGCGTACCAGGTAAATGACCAATTCCGAGATATTGCGTGCGTGGTCGCCGATACGCTCCAGCGAACGCAGCACCCAAATGATGCTCAACACACGCGTAATGGAACGCGGGTCTTCCATCATGTAAGTGGCCAGCTCGCGCAGTGCGGTTTTGTATTCGCGGTCGATGATCTTGTCGTACTGCGCCACCGACAACGCCAGGTCGGCGTCAAAACGCGCAAACGCGTCCAAGGCATCGCGCACCATGTTGCGCACCTGGTCGCCAATGTGGCGCACCTCAACATAGCCGCGTGGCGCCTCACCTTCTTCGCACAACTGAATGGCCCGGCGCGCGATTTTGGTCGCTTCGTCACCGATGCGCTCCAGGTCGATCACCGATTTGGAGATGCTGATAATCAGCCGCAAGTCAGAGGCCGCAGGCTGGCGACGGGCCAGAATGCGCAGGCATTCCTCGTCGATGTTGCGCTCCATCTGATTGATCTGTTCGTCGATCTCACGCACTTGCTGAGCCAACCCGGAGTCGGCCTCAATCAACGCCGTGACCGCGTCATTAACCTGTTTCTCGACCAGCCCGCCCATGGCCAACAAGTGGCTGCGTACTTCTTCGAGCTCCGCGTTGAATTGCGCGGAAATGTGATGGGTGAGGCCATCCTTTGAAATCATGGGTTTGCTCCGCAAAAGCTGTGAGCTGCAAGCCATAAGCCGCAAGCTATCTCTATCATTCCACCAAGCTGCTTTAACTTGCCGCTTGAAGCTAAAAGCTTGCCGCTGCTACTAACCATAGCGCCCGGTTATGTAGTCTTCGGTCTGTTTTTTGGCCGGGTTGGTGAACAGGGTATCGGTGTCGCCGTATTCAACCATTTTGCCCATGTACATGAACGCGGTGTAGTCCGAAACCCGGGCCGCCTGTTGCATGTTGTGGGTCACGATGACGATGGTGAATTTTGACTTGAGCTCGTAGATCAGTTCTTCGACTTTCAGCGTCGAAATCGGGTCGAGCGCCGAGCACGGCTCATCGAGCAGCAACACTTCAGGTTCAACGGCGATGGTACGGGCAATCACCAGACGCTGCTGCTGACCACCGGATAAGCCCAGTGCCGACTCGTGCAAACGGTCCTTCACTTCGTCCCACAAAGCCGCGCCTTTAAGTGCCCACTCCACCGCTTCGTCGAGCACGCGCTTCTTGTTGATGCCCTGGATGCGCAGGCCGTACACCACGTTTTCGTAGATGGTCTTGGGGAACGGGTTCGGCTTCTGGAACACCATGCCCACACGACGGCGCAGCTCGGCCACGTCTTCGCCCTTGCGGTAGATGTTGTGGCCATACAGGTTGATTTCGCCTTCAACACGGCAACCGTCAACCAGATCGTTCATGCGGTTAAAGGTACGCAGCAAGGTGGACTTGCCGCAGCCCGACGGGCCGATAAACGCGGTAACCCGCTGTTTCGGAATGTTCAGGCTGACATCGTACAGTGCTTGTTTTTCGCCGTAGTACAGGTTCAGGCCCGGCACTTCAATGGCGACGGTTTCGTCAGCCAGGCTCAGGCTCTGTTTGCTGCGACCCAAGGCTGACATGTTAACGCCGTGGGTTGAGGAATCATGCTGCATGGGTTGCTCCATACGCTAAACATTCGTTTCGATCACGATGACCGAGGTTTCATCTGTAGGAGCGAGCTCGCCTCGCGATCTTTTGATCGTTTAAATGATCGCGAGCAAGCCCCGACAGGTTGTGAATCAATCAGCTATCCAGCGCCTTGTACTTCTCGCGCAGGTGGTTACGAATCCACACTGCCGACAGGTTCAGGGTCGCGATCACCAGCACCAGCAGCAGCGCGGTGGCGTACACCAGCGGGCGGGCGGCTTCAACGTTGGGGCTCTGAAAGCCCACGTCAT
Source organism: Pseudomonas helleri (assembly GCF_045830615.1). Lineage (NCBI taxonomy): Bacteria > Pseudomonadati > Pseudomonadota > Gammaproteobacteria > Pseudomonadales > Pseudomonadaceae > Pseudomonas > Pseudomonas helleri. Next base: position 5,458,863 of record NZ_CP174501.1, read on the forward strand.
AAATGTGGAAGCCCAAGTGCATGATCTTCTGGTCAAGGTGCAAGTAAGGGTAGTTGCCATCCAGCGGCAACGACGGCGCCAGTTTGACCACGCCCACCAGCATCAGCGGCGCCACCTCACCCGCGGCGCGGGCCACGGCCAGGATCAGGCCGGTCATCATGGCCGGGCTGGCCATCGGCAGCACGATCTTCCACAAGGTCTCGGCCTTGGTCGCACCCAGGGCCAACGAACCTTCACGGACGGTACGCGGGATACGCGCCAGCCCTTCTTCAGTGGCCACAATCACCACCGGCACCGCCAGCAGCGCCAGGGTCAACGACGCCCACAACAGCCCCGGTGTACCGAACGTCGGCGCCGGCAAGGCTTCGGCAAAGAACAGCCGGTCAACCGAGCCGCCCAACACGTACACAAAGAAGCCCAGGCCAAACACCCCGTACACAATGGCCGGTACGCCTGCGAGGTTGTTGACCGCGATACGGATGACCCGGGTCAGGGTGTTTTGCTTGGCGTATTCACGCAGGTACACCGCAGCAAGAACGCCGAACGGGGTCACGATCACGGCCATGATCAAGGTCATCATCACGGTGCCGAAAATCGCCGGGAAGATCCCGCCTTCGGTGTTGGCTTCGCGTGGGTCCTGGCTCAAAAACTCCCAGATATTGCTGAAATACATGGCCAGCTTCTGCCAGCTGTTCATGTTGTTCGGCTGGTAAACCTTGACCACTTTACCGATGTTGATCTCCAGCTCTTTGCCGTTGGCATCACGGGCCGTGAGGCTGTCGCGGTTGAACTGTGCGTGTAAATCGGCCAAGCGGTCTTCAACCGCTTTATAGCGTGCGTTCAGCTCGGCACGCTCGGCGTCCATGTCTGCTTGTGCGGTAGCATCCAGCTTGCCTGCCAGCTCCAGTTTGCGGCCGTGCAAACGAATACGCTCCAGCCCGGCGTTGATGGCGCCAATGTCTTTCTTTTCCAGTTGGCTGAGTTGCGCTGCCAGCGCATTAACGCGTTTGACCCGCGCCTTCAGCTCGGGCCAGGCCGCAGCACCTTCGGCCACCACCTGACCGTTTTCTTTCACGTTAACCAGATAGCCGTAGAAGTTGCCCCACTCGCGACGCTCAATCGCCATCAGCTCTGGCGGCGTGCTTTCGCCGGTCAACCACTCACCCACCACCCAGGTAAAGTCGTTGCCGTTGAGGTCGCGGTTACCCACCTTGATCAGCTCACGCGTCATGAACTCCGGGCCTTGCTCAGGCACAGGCAAGCCCGCACTTTTCAGGCGCTCACGGGGCACTTCTTCTTTTTGCACCACTTCGCCGATCACCAGGTGATCAGCGCTGCCTGGCACGTTGTATTGCGCATGTATCAGGTCGGCCGGCCAAAAATGACCCAGACCGCGCACGGCAATGACCGACAGCAAACCGATGGTCATGATGACCGCGATGGTCACCGCACCACCGCTGATCCAGACGCCGGGGGCGCCGCTCTTGAACCAGCTTTTGAGGGAGTTCTGCTTCACAGACTTCTACCTTCCTTAAAGCGACGAATATTTCTTGCGCAGACGCTGACGGATCAGCTCGGCAAGAGTGTTCATGACAAAGGTGAACAACAGCAGCACCAGCGCCGAGAGGAACAGCACGCGGTAATGACTGCCGCCCACCTCCGACTCCGGCATCTCTACCGCTACGTTCGCCGCCAAGGTGCGTAAGCCTTCGAACAGGTTCAGTTCCATGACCGGGGTGTTACCCGTGGCCATCAACACAATCATGGTCTCGCCAACCGCACGGCCCATGCCGATCATCAAGGCCGAGAAGATCCCCGGGCTGGCCGTCAGGATGACCACCCGGGTCATGGTTTGCCACGGCGTAGCGCCCAGCGCCAGCGAGCCCAGCGTCAGGCCGCGCGGCACGCTGAACACGGCGTCTTCAGCAATCGAGTAGATGTTCGGGATCACCGCAAAGCCCATCGCCAAGCCCACCACCAATGCGTTTCGCTGGTCGTAGGTGATGCCCAGGTCGTGGGAGATCCACAGGCGCATATCGCCGCCAAAGAACCAGGCTTCCATGTACGGGCTCATGTACAGCGACAACCCGCACACCAGCAGCACCACAGGAATCAGAATGATCGTTTCCCAGCCTTCCGGGATCCGCAAACGAATGGACTCCGGCAGGCGGCTCCAGCCAAAGCCCGCCAGCAGAATGCCCACCGGCATCAGCACCAGCAGGCTGAAAATACCCGGCAAGTGACCTTCGACATACGGCGCCAGGAACAGGCCGGCGAAGAAGCCCAGAATCACCGTCGGCATGGCTTCCATCAGTTCGATCACCGGCTTGACCTTGCGGCGCAGGCTTGGGGCCATGAAGTAAGCGGTATAGATCGCTGCGGCAACGGCCAGCGGTGCGGCCAGCAGCATGGCGTAGAACGCCGCCTTCAAGGTCCCGAAGGTCAACGGCGCCAGGCTCATCTTCGGTTCGAAGTCGGTGTTGGCAGCGGTGGATTGCCACACGTATTTAGGTGCGTCGTAGTTCTCGTACCAGACCTTGCTCCACAGCGCGCTCCAGGACACTTCCGGGTGCGGGTTCTTCAAGAACAGCGGGAGCAACTTGCCGCCCTCTTCCACGATGATGCGGTTGGCACGTGGCGACAGCGCCATGATGCCAGGGCCTTCAGCGACCTTTTCTACTAATAAAGTGCGATGCGCGGTGCTGTGGAACACGCCAATCTCACCGGCCGCGTCCAGGGCCAGGAAGCCTTTGCGGCGCTGCTCGGCGGTAATCTCAACAATCGGCGACGTGCCCATCTGGAAGCTGCGGATGTGCTTGAAACGCAGCTCACCGTCCGAATCACGGGCCATAAACCACTGGCTCAATCCGCCTTTCGAATCACCAAAAATCAGCGAGATCCCGCCGACCAATTGCGTGCTGGCGGTGATTTCGGTGTTGGCGTCTTCCAGCAGTTTGTAACGGCCATTAAGGCTCTTGTCGCGCAAGCTGAACACGTCCGCCTGGGCCCGCCCGTTGACCACATACAACCATTGCTGACGCGGGTCGATATACAGCGCCTTGACCTTCTCGGTCATCTGCGGGAGGTCGATGCGGCTTTCGGACTTGGTGACCTCGCCGGTCATCATGTTCTCTTCGCTGGTCAGCGTGACGACGTTCAGTTGCGAGCCTGTAGACCCCGCCAGCACGACGGTGGAGTCGTTCACGTTGAGGTTCACGTGATCCAGCGCGAGGCCGCGCGGGTCAAGGGTGATCGGCGCATCGCCATACGGGTATTCAATGGCCGGGGTGATGGTCTTTTTGCCATCCGGGTAACTGACTTTATAGGTGTGCCGGAACACCAGCGCCTGACCGTTGGACAGGCCCAAGACCACAACCGGACTGCCCGGCTGGTCTTCACCGAGCGAGGTCACGCGGCTATCGGCCGGCAGTGGCAGGTTAACCCGCGACAGTTCGCTGCCATCCTTGACGCTAAAGAACAACACCATGCCCTTGTCCGACACGCGCATGCCGACCTGATTCTGCTCTTCAACCGAGAGCATCAGGGGCTTGCCAGCGTCTTGCATCCACACCGGCGTTATCGCCGTTTTGGCGGTCAGGTCAGCGCCCTGGAACAGCGGGTACACCACATAGCCCAGGAAGAAGAAAATCAACGTGATGGCGCCCAGCACGGCAAGGCCGCCAATAAAGACATACCAACGGGTCAGATGATCTTTGAGCGCACGGATGCGACGCTTGCGTTTGAGTTCAGGCGTATTGAAATCAATGCGCTTGGGAGCGGAGGTCGAAGTCATTCGGGAATTGGCCAGATCATTCATGCGCACACCCTAACGGGCCTGTATGACAAAAAGATGACAAATCAGTGACGCAAAAAACCGCTGACCAGCGGACCTGGTAGCGGAACGAAAATGCAGCAACCGGTAGTCACTACCGCAGGCTACGATGAGTCTCTCAAGACCTCAAGGCAACGGCTAGCACCGTAACCTCATCGCAGCCTGCTGCATAGCAGAAGGCTTAGTTGCCTTCTTTCAGACCCAGGTCAGCCAAGGCTTTTGCAGCCACTTTAGCCGGCAGCGGGATGTAGCCGTCTTTCACGACCACTTCCTGACCTTGCTTGGACAGGACCAGCTTGATGAACTCGGCTTCCAGCGGGTTCAGCGGCTTGTTAGGCGCCTTGTTCACGTACACGTAAAGGAAACGCGACAGCGGGTATTTGCCGTTCAGTGCGTTTTCTTCGGTGTCTTCGATGAAGTCAGTGCTGCCTTTTTTGGCCAGTGCGACGGTCTTCACGCTAGCGGTTTTGTAACCGATGCCCGAGTAACCGATGCCGTTCAGCGAGGAGCTGATGGACTGCACAACCGACGCCGAACCAGGTTGCTCGTTCACGTTAGGCTTGTAGTCACCTTTGCACAGGGCTTCTTCTTTGAAGTAGCCATACGTGCCGGATACCGAGTTACGGCCAAACAGCTGAACTGGCTTGTTGGCCAGGTCGCCTTTGACGCCCAGGTCGCCCCAGGTTTTCACGTCATCTTTAGCGCCGCACAGACGGGTCGACGAGAAAATCGCGTCCACTTGTTCCATGGTCAGGTGCTGGATCGGGTTGTCCTTGTGCACGAACACCGCCAGGGCATCCACAGCCACCGGCACGGCGGTTGGCTTGTAGCCGTACTTCTGCTCGAAAGCAGCCAGTTCGGTGTCCTTCATTTTGCGGCTCATCGGGCCCAGGTTAGAGGTGCCTTCAGTCAGCGCAGGTGGCGCGGTGGCAGAGCCAGCGGCCTGAATCTGGATGTTTACGTTTGGATATTCTTTCTTGTAAGCCTCAGCCCACAATGTCATCAGGTTCGCCAGGGTATCGGAACCAACGCTGGACAGGTTGCCAGACACACCGGTGGTCTTGGTGTAAGCCGGGATAGTCGGATCTACACCCGTCGCAACTGCGTTAGCAGCCGCAACACCCGCGGCGACAAAAGTCAGGGCCGCCATCACACGCTTCAGTTTCATGCCTTACTCCTAGCAAACCGGGTTAGATGAATCGGGGGCCAGTATCAGCAGGCCTGATGACCACTCTATGAACCGATTGTGACAATTAGATGAAATGCCATCATTGAGCCATAAATGATGGCACTCATCGAGACTGCTAAAAGGCGTGGAGCTTAAGCCGCGTGATCAGCGCCCCTTTTTCCACAGATAAGCGCCCACACACAGGCCCATCAGAGAAATAATCGCCACGTAATACGCCGGGCCCATCGGGCTTTCCTTGAGCAACAAGGTCACGGCCATGGGCGTCAGGCCGCCGAAGATCGCGTAGGCCAAGTTGTACGAGAACGACAAACCGCTGAAACGGATCACAGGCGGGAAGGCTTTAACCATCACATACGGCACCGCGCCGATGGTGCCTACAAACAAACCGCTCAAGGCATACAGCGGGAACAGCCAATCCGGGTGCTGCAACAGGCTGTGATAGAAGGTCCACGATGTGATCAACAGCGCAGCGCAACCCACCACAAAAACTTTGCCCGCGCCAAAGCGGTCAGCCAGGGCACCCGAAGCGATACACCCCAGGCTCAGGAACACAATGGCCAGGCTGTTGGCTTGCAATGAAGTGGTGGCCGGGAAGCCATACACGGTTTGCAACACAGTGGGGGTCATCAAGATGATCACGATGATCCCGGCAGACAGCAGCCAGGTCAGCAGCATCGAGATCACAATGGCGCCACGGTGATCACGCAATACCGTTTTAAGCGGTACTTCTTCGGCCAGCGCCTTGCGCAGTTGCAGCTCGGCAAACACCGGGGTCTCGTGCAGCCAGCGGCGCAGGTACACTGCGAACAAGCCGAACACACCGCCCAACAGGAATGGAATACGCCAGGCGAAGTCCGAGACTTCAGCCGGGGTGTAGATCGAGTTGATGGCGGTCGCCACCAGCGAGCCCAGCAGAATACCGGCCGTCAAGCCGCAGGTCAGGGTGCCGCAGGCGTAGCCGACGTGACGCGCCGGTACGTGTTCCGAAACAAAAACCCACGCCCCCGGTACTTCGCCACCAATGGCCGCGCCCTGGATCACCCGCATCAGCAGCAACAGGATCGGCGCCAGCATGCCGATCTGCTCATACGTCGGCAGCAACCCCATGATCAGGGTCGGCACAGCCATCATGAAAATGCTCAAGGTGAACATCTTTTTGCGCCCCAGCAGGTCGCCGAAGTGCGCCATGACGATGCCACCCAAAGGCCGTGCCAGGTAACCCGCGGCAAAAATGCCAAAGGTCTGCATCAGGCGTAGCCACTCGGGCATGTCAGCCGGGAAAAACAGCTTCCCGACGACCGTCGCGAAGAACACAAAGATGATGAAATCGTAAAACTCCAGCGCACCGCCCAGAGCGGACAACGACAAGGTTTTGAGGTCATTACGCGACAACGGTCGCGAGGGGGGTGCGGCACTGGAAGGCTCAGTGATCATGAGGTATGGCTTCTCTTATTAGGTTCGGCGAAAGCTGCATCGATGCCGGCAAGGCTTGGTAGGCCTTGAAAGATAACAAATTGTTTGCAAAAGCATAGAGCTAGACGCACAGCGGCTTGAAAAAGCAGAACCGGAAGGTCGTCGGGCGAGCGATCGCCCGATATACTCGTGCCCGAATGAAACATTCGGAAACTACCAGGGTTGCTGTGCGAAAGCGCCCGCTGGGCCCTCCCCAGCCGATTTCGCAGAGTTTCCCTTGGCGCGGCTTATGAAGAACGTGACGAACGTAGTATGTTCGGGCTGAATCGTTTTTCTTTAGACGCTTATTCACCCGCAATACACATGATGAATCACGGGTCAGAGGCCCTTCGGCATGATAGAGCTCGAACAAGAAGATCCAATCCCGCAAGGCGACCTCGCTTTGCAAATCACCGCATTGCCACGCGAAACCAATGGTTTCGGCGATATTTTTGGTGGCTGGCTGGTCTCGCAAATGGACCTGGCCGGTACCGCAATGGCCAGCAAGGTTGCGGGTGGCCGAGTAGCCACCGTCGCGATTGATCGCATGGCGTTTCTGGTGCCTGTGGCCGTCGGCGCGCAGTTGTCGTTCTATACCCAGGCACTGGAAATCGGCCGCAGCTCGATCCAGATGATGGTTGAAGTCTGGAGCGACGACCCGCTGTCCAGCGAATGGCGCAAAGTCACCGAAGCCGTGTTTGTCTTCGTTGCCATTGATGGCAGCGGCCGCACACGTTCCGTTCCGCCACGCCGCTAACCCGCCCCTGTATAGAGAGCCTGCCATGTACCACATTGAGTCTGTCACCCTGGACGAACTGGAGTGCTGGCACATTCAGCATGGCCAGGCCCAGCTACTGATCGCCAAACAGGGCGCACAGGTGCTCAGCTACCAGGTGGGCGATGAGCCGCCCATTATCTGGCTCAATGAAAAAGCCCAATTCAAAAAAGGTCATGGCATCCGCACCGGCATGCCGGTGTGCTGGCCGTGGTTTGGCAACCTGGCGCGCAACCCGGACAGCGTGCAGGCCATGCGCGACAGTACTGAGCCCGCCACCGCCCACGGCCTGGTGCGCACCCGTGAATGGGAAGTGCTGGAAATCGACGATGCAGGTGAAGCCCTGCACATTGAGTTGGGCCTGCCCCACATCGAAGGCGGCCTGCCCGGTTGGCCCCATGACGTGGCACTGACCCTGAACATCCGTCTCGATACCCAGTTGCATGTCAGCCTCACCAGCCACAACCGCAGCGACGCACCGGTGAGCATCAGCCAGGCGCTGCACAGCTACTTCGCGGTCAGTGACGTACGCAACGTTCATGTCGAAGGCGTTGAGGGTCTGACTTACATCGAAACCCTCGATGACTGGAAGCGCGTGCAACAAATCGGCAACTTGACCTTTGCCGGCGAGACCGACCGTATCTACCTGGACACACCGCCACAGTTGAGCATTGTCGATGCAGGCTGGCACCGCCGCATTCAGCTCACCAGCCAAGGCTCGCGCTCTGCCGTGATCTGGAACCCGTGGATCGACAAAACCGCCACCCTCGGCGACATGGCGTTAGATGGCTGGCAACGCATGCTGTGCATCGAAACCGCCAACGTCATGGACGACATCATCACCCTGGCGCCAGGCGCAAGCCACACCTTGGGTGTGAGCATCAGCAGCCAAAAACTGGCCTGAACCGTAGGAGCGAGCTTGCCTCGCGATCTTTTGATCGTTTAAAAGATCGCGAGGCAAGCTCGCTCCTACGAGTCAGCGTTTACAAATCCGCTTCAACCACCACCCGCACCTTGCTGGCATCCAGCGCATAAGCCGCATCTGCCAGGTCATTGCTGACCTTCTCGACTTTCAGCGTGCCCGTCACCCACAGCGGCGTGTAGATGTCGTCCAGCTTCAAGCCTTTTGGATAGCGCACCAGCACCAATTGGTTGGGCGGCGGCGGCGGCACATGGATGCAAGCCCCCGGGTAAGGCACCAGGAAAAACAGCGTGCTGCGGCCTTTGGCGTCGGTTTCCAACGGCACGGGGTAACCGCCCAAACGGATATTTTTGCCGTTCATGCTGGCGACCGTTTTGTTGGAATACATCACGGCCGGCAGGCCTTTGCTTTGTTTCAAGCCACCCTTATCGGTAAACGTCCCCTGAGCTTCAGGCGAGTTGTGATCGATTTCAGGCATGGCTTCGAGGGCTTTTTGATCCGACTTGGGCATCAAGTCCAGCCAGTCGGTTTCGGGCAGTTCTGCCGCGTGTACCAGGCCGCAGCCCAGCAAAAGAAAGGTCAGTAGAAGGCGGCGCATGAAGAGCTCAATCAAAGAGAAGTGAATACGTCGCGCATTCTAGCCCTCTCTGCGATCAGCGCAGAGAGGGCTGCACGCGATCAGCTCTTTTTCTTCACCATGCCGTAAATGACCAGCAGGATAATGGCGCCGATGACCGCACCAATAAAGCCGGCACCTTCGCCAGCATGGTAGATACCCAACGCCTGGCCACCATAGGTGGCCGCCAAAGAACCCGCGATACCCAGAATGATGGTCATGATCCAGCCCATGCTGTCGTCACCCGGTTTCAGGAAACGAGCCAGCAGGCCAACGATCAAGCCGATAAAAATGGTTCCGATGATGCCCATGCACGCGTCCTCTCATTAGATGGCGTTAACCAAAGCCTAGTCAGCACTTTGGTTTCACGCCATCAGAGAGCAACGGCACCTCAATGGTTCCGTCGACTGCAGACTTATGCCTCGTCGATCAACGCCTCAACGCGCTGGATTTGCGCGTTCAGGGTGGCCATGTCGGCGCAGCGCAGGTTGGCATGGCCCACTTTGCGGCCGGCCTTGAAGGCTTTGCCGTAGTGATGCAAATGGCAGTCGGCAATCGCGATCACCTTCTCAACCGGCGGCACGCGGCCGATGAAGTTGAGCATGGCGCTCTCGCCCACCTTGGCCGTCGAACCCAGCGGCAGGCCAGCGATGGCCCGCAGGTGGTTTTCGAACTGGCTGCACTCGGCGCCTTCGGTGGTCCAGTGGCCGGAGTTGTGCACACGCGGAGCAATTTCGTTGGCCTTGAGGCCACCGTCGACTTCAAAGAACTCGAAAGCCATCACGCCCACGTAATCCAGGTGCTTGAGCACACGGCTGGAGTAGTCTTCGGCCAAGGCTTGCAGCGGATGATCCGTGCTCGCTACCGACAACTTGAGAATGCCGCTGTCGTGGGTGTTGTGCACCAACGGGTAAAACCGGGTTTCGCCATCACGACCGCGCACGGCGATCAGCGACACTTCGCCGGTAAACGGCACAAAGCCTTCCAGCAGGCAGGCAACACTGCCCAGCTCAGCAAACGTCCCTTCAACATCAGCCGCCGTGCGCAGCACTTTCTGACCCTTACCGTCATACCCCAGGGTGCGGGTTTTGAGCACCGCAGGCAGACCGATGCTGGCCACCGCCGCATCCAGATCCGCCTGGGACTGGATGTCAGCGAACGCAGGCGTCGGAATGCCCAGGTCCTTGAACATGCTCTTTTCGAACCAGCGGTCACGGGCAATGCGCAGGGCATCGGCACTCGGGTAAACCGGAACGAATTGCGACAGGAATGCCACGGTTTCAGCCGGGACGCTTTCAAACTCAAACGTCACCAGATCAACCTGCTCAGCCAACTGGCGCAGATGATCCTGATCGCCGTAGTCCGCACGAATGTGCTCGCCCAAGGCAGCAGCACAGGCATCAGGTGCCGGGTCCAGGAAGGCGAAGTTCATGCCCAGCGGAGTCCCCGCCAGGGCCAGCATGCGACCGAGTTGGCCGCCACCGATTACACCGATTTTCATCGTCAAAAACCTCAGGCCAGGCGCGGGTCTGGATTGTCCAGCACGCTGTCAGTCTGCTCTGCACGGAATGCTTTCAATACGGTATGGAACTGCGGGTGCTTGGCGCCCAGAATGCTCGCCGACAACAGTGCAGCGTTGATCGCGCCAGCCTTGCCGATGGCCAGAGTAGCGACCGGAATGCCAGCCGGCATTTGCACGATCGACAGCAGCGAGTCGACACCCGACAGCATCGACGACTGCACCGGCACACCCAGTACAGGCAAATGGGTTTTAGCGGCACACATGCCTGGCAGGTGGGCGGCGCCACCGGCTCCGGCAATAATGACCTCGATCCCGCGGCCTTCGGCCTCTTCGGCATACTGGAACAGCAAATCCGGAGTCCGGTGGGCAGAGACCACTTTAACTTCGTAAGGGATGCCGAGTTTTTCCAGCATATCGGCGGTGTGGCTGAGGGTGGACCAATCGGACTTGGAGCCCATGATCACGCCTACCAGTGCACTCATCGTCGCGCCTCTTCTCTTGGGCGCCCGCAGGCGCGTCAAAAAACAACAAGCCACGTGGAGGATCCGACGTGGCTTGTTATAGAAATTAAGGCCGGTCATGCCAGCCGAAGGCCGCGCAGTATACCCCAAAGAGGCCATTTGAAAGCACCTTTGGCGACCATCTGTCTGCAGGCAAATCAAACCCCGAAACGACTGGTTTTACTGACCGGCAGGTCAATAATTGACAGCATTGGAGGCATGTTGCCTCCTGCTGTCAAACTTACGATCTGAGGTGATATTGACTACTTGCCGCATCGAATTCGACGCCTCACATACTCACGTAATTACCGCTTAACTCTTTATGCAGCACCCAAATAACCAACCACCTGCAAGGACTGCAGGCGGCGCTCACAACTCTCAATAACGTGTCAGCGCCATCATTAAGGATGATTAACATGAAACCGATTACGCTTTATATCTTTGTTCACGATGATGTCCCCAGCAGCATCGTCAGCACGCTGGGCCGGAGTTATTTCAAGGAGTTTACGGATGAAATATCTTTTATTACCGGCAGGCCCTTTGTCTTTAATGAAGTGCGTCATGTAAAGGGTCTGACAGACCACAACTATAAAGGCCAAAACCTGAATGATGTCTTATGGAGCTGGCATGCAGCAGCCATCGGATACAAAAACGACAAGGGTCTGGAGTGGGGCAAAACCGAGCGTTATATCTTGATCACCAAAGACTCGATCAACGATACCGTCCATGGGGGCGCCTTCCCCGGCAAACCTGCCGTTATTGCCAGCACCCATTTCTATCAAGCGATTGCCCATGAAATCGGCCACAGCTTCAACGCAACCCATGAAGATGGCGAACTGGGCTGGAATGCGTGGGGCGGCGAATGTGAAACTTACATGTATCACGAAGTATCCAGCTTGCGAGGCAACTGTTATCGCTATACGCCAAAAAACAGAGAGCGCATCAAAGCCTTCCTGAGCGATGCCCCTTAACTAATAAGTCTCTGATCTTTACTGAACGGTGTAATCAGCCATGCTCCCGATTAATATTTATACCTTTGTCCATGACACTGTCATGTTAAAAAATGAAGAACACCTAAAAGGCATGTTTTTCACTCACTTCACGCCTGAACTTTCTGACATAACAAAGCGCCCAGTCAACGTTGAATTTATCTACGACACGCCAGGCATGACAGACTTTGACTACCTGTCATATGCAACCCGATACCCAAATTTAGACGACTATATAGGATTGATTTCAGCGGACATCAATCACGCCGTTGATGCGTACAGGGCTGCGCAGCAACGAACAGCCAAAGCCACTGATATATACCTGATACTGATTGATGGCTACTTATCCCCTGCACAGGGGGTCGAAGGCTTGGCCTTGCAGGAATCCAACATCGCTTTCGCCACTACCTTGGGCCGCACTGTCGTGGCTCATGAAATAGGCCACTGTTTCGGCGCAACCCACGCGGCGACCTCTTACTATGTTGACCCCGAACAATTTAGCGCCCACGGGTGTGCAACATTCATGGCAACGGAGCGTAAAGAGGGTACCTGCGCACGCTTTCGCTACAGCGATGAGAACCGTGGAAATATCCGCAACTATGTCAGCCAGTTCGACTGACAACAGTTGCTGAAAACCGTTGAGTGAAGGCCGTCACACCCGGCCTTCATTCAAATTGTTGAAGCTCCGCCGCCTTCCAGCTTGCGCCACAACAATCGCACGTTCGCCTTGCGCACCAACGCGCAGCGATACAGGCGAATCTCTAGCGGCACGTGCCATTGCGGGCCGCCACAGATCACCAGTTCGCCCCGCTCAAGCTCTGCCCGCACACTTAAACGCGGAACCCAGGCGATGCCCAGACCTTCCAGCGCCATGCTCTTGAGGCTGTCCGCCATCGCGGTTTCATAAATAGTGGTAAACCGCAGGGCACGCTGGCGCAGCAGCAAGTTGACCGAGCGCCCAAGAAACGCCCCGGCGCTGTACGCCAGCAACGGCACGCTGCCTTCACCTTCCAGATCAAACAGCGGCTTGCCGTCAGCATCGGCAGCGCACACGGGCAGCATTTCGGTGTTGCCCAAGTGCAGCGACGGAAAAATCTCCGGATCCATCTGCAACGCAGCGTCCGGATCGTAAAAAGCCAGCATCAAATCGCAGCCGCCTTCGCGCAAAGCGTGCACCGCGTCTCCGACGTTAGTCGCAACCAGCCGCGTGGCGATGTTCAACCCTTCGTTGCGTAATTGAGCGATCCACCGCGGGAAAAACCCCAGCGCCAGAGAGTGCGCAGCCGCCACTTGCATGACCTCGCCCTGCCCGCCTTCAAGGTGATGCAAGTGACGCAACACCTCGCCAAGCTGCTCGACCACCGTACGCGCCGTGACCAAAAACAGCTGACCGGCCGCAGTCAACTCCACCGGGGTGCGGGAACGATTCACCAAGGTTAGCCCCAGGGCCGCTTCGAGGCTGCGAATACGTCGGCTGAAGGCTGGCTGAGTCACAAAGCGGCGCTCTGCCGCCTGAGAAAAACTGCGAGTGGCGGCCAGGGCACTGAAGTCCTCCAGCCATTTACTTTCGAGATTCATCGAGTCCTCCCGGACGCGCACCAAATTGGGTCACACGTTCGACGCGGCGGTCGCGTCACGTCGCCATTATGCCGTTTCTGCATAGGATAGTGTTTAAAGGCATTGGCCCAAAATAGTCTGCAAGCCTAGGATTCGCAGCGTTCCGGCCCAGACCGGGTCCATATCGAGATGATTTCTATCATGTCCTCCGCTGCATCATTCCGCACAGAAAACGACCTGCTTGGCGCCCTCGAAGTACCGGCTCAAGCGTATTACGGCATCCAGACCCTGCGAGCGGTGAATAACTTCCGCCTCTCGGGCGTTCCGATTTCGCATTACCCAAAACTGGTTGTCGGTCTGGCTATGGTCAAACAGGCCGCTGCAGACGCCAACCGTGAACTGGGGCATCTGAGCGCTGCCAAGCACGCCGCCATCAGCGAAGCCTGTGCACGACTGATCCGCGGTGATTTCCACGAAGAATTCGTGGTCGACATGATTCAAGGTGGCGCCGGTACCTCCACCAACATGAACGCCAACGAAGTGATCGCCAACATTGCTCTCGAAGCAATGGGTCACCAGAAAGGCGAGTACCAGTACCTGCACCCGAACGACGACGTCAACATGGCGCAGTCGACCAACGATGCCTACCCGACCGCGATCCGTCTGGGTCTGCTGCTGGGCCACGACGCCCTGCTGGCCAGCCTCGACAGCCTGATTCAGGCCTTCGCTGCCAAGGGTGTTGAATTCAACCACGTCCTGAAGATGGGTCGTACCCAACTGCAAGACGCTGTACCGATGACCTTGGGTCAAGAATTCCGTGCCTTCGCCACCACCATGGGCGAAGACCTGGCCCGTCTGAAGACGCTGGCTCCGGAACTGCTGACTGAAGTGAACTTGGGCGGCACCGCGATCGGTACCGGCATCAACGCCGACCCGCGCTACCAAGCGCTGGCCGTACAGCGCCTGGCGCTGATCAGCGGTCAGCCGCTGGTACCGGCCGCCGACCTGATCGAAGCCACCTCCGACATGGGCGCCTTCGTGCTGTTCTCCGGCATGCTCAAGCGCACCGCGGTCAAGCTGTCGAAGATCTGCAACGACCTGCGTCTGCTGTCCAGCGGCCCACGCACAGGCATCAACGAAATCAACCTGCCAGCGCGTCAGCCAGGCAGCTCGATCATGCCCGGCAAGGTCAACCCGGTTATTCCGGAAGCTGTTAACCAGGTGGCGTTCCAGGTCATCGGTAACGACTTGGCGCTGACCATGGCAGCCGAAGGCGGCCAACTGCAACTGAACGTGATGGAGCCGCTGATCGCCTTCAAGGTGCTCGACTCGATCCGCCTGCTGCAACGCGCCATGGACATGCTGCGCGAGCACTGCATCGTCGGCATCACCGCCAACGAAGCGCGCTGCCGTGAACTGGTCGAACACTCGATCGGTCTGGTTACCGCACTGAACCCGTACATCGGCTACAAAAACGCCACCCGTATCGCCCGTATCGCCCTTGAAAGCGGCCGTGGCGTACTGGAACTGGTGCGCGAAGAAGGCTTGCTCGACGACGCCATGCTCGACGACATCCTGCGCCCGGAAAACATGATTGCCCCGCGTTTGGTGCCTTTGAAGGACTAACGCCATCCATCAGTTCTGAGTTCAAAGTCGCCGAGCAAAGAAGCGCAGGCACTTTGCGCCAGAACTGAAGCTCACCAGGTCGAGGGACTAGACACCTCTCACCTTTTGAGGGCTTGCAGACACATCTGCAGGCCCTTTTTTTTGCCTGGGATTCAAGACTTCACCGTGCCGTAGGAGCTGCCGAAGGCTGCGATCTTTTGATCTGGTCTACAGTCTGTTTCGGCCAAAAACGAGGGCTTTTCAGACGAGACACACATGAAAAATCAGTCACTTATAGAGACGCTTCCTACACTCCTAGGTATAGTGCCGCCCCTCTTCCCGTGCATGGGCCCTGCAACAGCGGCCATCGGCAGTGCGGAAACAGCATCGTAAACCAAGCAGCAACATGGCCAGGATCCCCTTGATTACCTAGCTTTATGCCCTGACTTGACGGGCGTAATGGGTAACCCTGATCCGGCCGTTTTGCCATCAGATAAAAACAGCGAGGAATAATCCATGCTAGAAGTCATCAATGACTTCCTCTCAGGGAAAGTACTAATCGTGCTCATGGTTGGGCTCGGTGGCTACTTCACGATCCGCTCGCGTTTCGTTCAGCTCCGTTACTTCCTGCACATGTTTGCAGTGTTTAAAGACAGCTTGCGCAGCAGCGCCGGCCAACTCAGCTCGTTTCAAGCGCTGATGCTGAGCCTGGCGGGTCGTGTGGGCGCGGGCAACATTGCCGGTGTCGGCATTGCCGTGACCCTGGGTGGCCCCGGTGCCGTGTTCTGGATGTGGGTGACCGCACTGGTCGGCATGTCCAGCAGCCTGATCGAATGTTCGTTAGGCCAGCTGTACAAGCGTCGCGACGCGGAAGGCCAACTGCGCGGCGGCCCGTCCTTTTATATGAAGTACGGCCTGGGCAAAATCTGGATGGGCAAGTTGATGGCGGTCCTGCTGCTGATCACCTTCGGCTTTGCCTTTATGGGCCTGCAGGCGCACGCCGTTACCCACTCGCTGCAAAACGCCTTCGGTTTTGACGTCAACTACACCGGCGTGGCCATTGCCGTGCTGCTGGGTCTGGTGTTTATCGGCGGCATCAAACGTATTGCTTCGGTTGCCGACCTGCTGGTTCCGGTCAAAACCCTGGCGTACATCGCCGTCACCGTTTACGTGATCGTGCTGCAATTCGACCAAGTCCCCGCCATGCTCGGCCACATCGTGAAAAGTGCCTTCGGCATGGACCCGGTGTTTGGCGGCATGATCGGCAGCGCCATCGTGATGGGCGTAAAACGTGGCGTATTCGCCAACGAAGCCGGTTTGGGCAGCGCCCCGAACGTGGCCGCCGTGGCAGACGTGGAACACCCGATCGCCCAAGGCGTGGTTCAGGCGTTCAGCGTGTTCCTCGACACCTTCGTGATCTGCACCTGCACCGCGCTGCTGATTCTGCTGTCCGGCTTCTACACCCCGGGCTTTGAAGGCGACGGCATTGCCCTGACGCAAAACTCGCTGGCTGCTGTGGTGGGCGAATGGGGTCGCGTGTTCATCAGCGTGGCACTGGCGTTGTTCGTGTTCACCTCGATGCTCTACAACTACTACCTGGGCGAAAACAACCTGCGCTTTCTGGTCGGTGAAAGCCGCAAGGCGTTGATGGGTTATCGCGCTCTGGTGCTGGTGTTGATTGTGTGGGGCTCGATCGAGAACCTGGAAACCGTCTTCGCCTTCGCGGACATCACCATGACCTTGCTGGCCTTCGTGAACCTGATCGCCTTGGCGATGCTGTTCAAGATATGCATGCGCGTGCTCAAGGACTACGATGACCAACGTAACGCGGGTATCAAGGTTCCCGTCTTCGATTCCAGCAAATTCCCGGACCTGGATCTGGACCTGAAGGCTTGGCCGCCTCTGCCGCCCGCCAAGACCGAAGAAACAAAACGCTAATATCAACGCGGCGGTTCTGACAGAACCGCCGCGTTTTTGCTTATGGGAACTCCTGAATGACTGCAGCCACTCTTCATCCTGCCCAGCGCGTCATGGTGCTCTACACCGGCGGCACCATCGGCATGCAAGCCAGCGCCAGCGGCCTGGCGCCTGCATCCGGCTTTGAGGCGCGCATGCGCGACTTCCTTGCCAGCCAACCGCATGTGCAGATACCGCAATGGCGCTTTCGTGAAATGAGCCCGCTGATCGACAGCGCCAACATGACACCCGCCTACTGGCTGCGCTTGCGCAGCGCAATCATTGACGCTGTCGAACAGGATGGCTGCGACTCGGTGCTTGTCCTGCATGGCACCGATACCCTGGCCTACAGCGCTGCGGCCATGTGCTTTCAACTGCTGGGCTTGCAGGCCCCGGTGCTGTTCACCGGCTCGATGCTGCCTGCGGGCGTGCCCGACAGCGATGCCTGGCCAAACGTCAGCGGTGCCTTGAGCGCACTTGCCCAAGGTCAGCCCTACGGCGTGCAGCTGTACTTCCACGACGAACTGCTGGACCCGACCCACTGCGCCAAAGTGCGCAGCTTTGGCCGCAACCCGTTCGTGGCGCTCAAGCGCAACGGCGGCGGCACCAAGGTCGAATCATTGCCAGCAGCGCTGAGTTATCAACAGCCCAAGCAAGAAGCCCGTGTCGGCGTATTGCCGCTAGTCCCCGGCATCGGCGCCGCCCAACTGGATGCCGTGCTCAACAGCGGGCTTGAAGCCCTGGTGCTGGAATGTTTCGGCAGCGGCACCGGCCCCAGCGACAACCCGGCGTTTCTCGCAAGCCTGCAACAGGCGTACGAAAACGGCATCGTCGTGGTCGCCATCACCCAATGCCACGAAGGCGGTGTGGAGCTGGACGTGTACGAAGCCGGTAGCCGCTTGCGTGGGGCTGGCGTACTGTCGGGCGGCGGCATGACCCGTGAAGCCGCATTCGGCAAGCTGCATGCGTTGCTGGGCTCGGATTTGCCCACCGCCGACGTACGCCGCCTGGTTGAACGGGACCTGTGTGGCGAATTGGCCTGACTCTTTGGCTGGGTAGCCTGCCTTAGCGCAGGCTTCTTGCCAAAAAGACACCTCTTTGCAGACGAGGCCACCTGTCATTTCTGCCAGTATCGGGCGGAGCATCTGCTGGCTTATCGTCAACCTGGTAAGAAGTTGTGAAGTTTCAGCGCTCACATTCACTTCAATCTCTGCGAGGTTCTAGATGGCTACCGCTAAAAAAACAACTGCCAAACAATCGCTTTTTGTAGGCTTCACTGACGAACTGCAGACCACTTCAACGTTCGTACCGCCCGCTCCTACGCTCTATCACCGGGACACACCTTATATTGCACACCCCACTTACGGGATCGTGCTACCCATTGAGATGGCCGACTCCCACATCCCTACCAATGTGCATGTCCCTACGGACGGGTTGAGAGCCACCAGCAAAATCGTCGTCAGCGTTCTAGCCGCTTCAGGGACAATGAAATACAACTCTCCACCGTTAGACATCAATCCGTCTGAGGCACTGGTTTTCACAATCCCGCAAGCCGAGCTCAGGCGTTTTGTCGATAAAAAGGTCGTAATCCAATACGCTATTACAGAGCCTGGCAAGAACCCGGTGAACTCGGGCCGCCTTAATCTTCGCGTCACCGCACCATTGACCTATTCAGCCCCTATTGTCGAAGGTTTGAAAAATGGAGTACTCAAGGCGGCCGACTATCCTGACGGCCTGAATGTAGATGGCGGCCTTATAGGTAATCTGGAAGCGCCAAGCATTGTTTACTGCGAGTGGGACGTCACTATTTACACCGAGAACGGCGGCGCCACACCAATCTACAACCTACGCCAGACAAGCCTACCCACAGCCGGTCAACCTTATATTTTCCGCATACCCGCCGAGGCCTACTCGAACCCGAGCTGGGCATCCATAGTGACCTGCAAGTGCACAGTGGGCGTGGATTTCGCTCCCCACGACCCTCAACTTGCAACATATGGTACCGGCGGTCACGAATTCTCCCTCAAGTAAGCATCCTGTGAGTTAACGCCCCCCGGCACACAACTTGCTCGCTTCCTGTGTCCCCACGCAGGAAGCGAACATGCTGCACTCACATCTCACCACGCTAAATGCGGTATCGCTGGTGCTCAGCACCTTCGAGGCCGAAGGCTTGCCCAGCGAGGCCTTGTTGGCCGGTAGCGGCATACGGGCCGCGGATTTAAACCGCGCCGACATTCGTATCACCACCAATCAAGAGATGCGCGTCTGCGCCAACGCCGTGGCCTTGCGCCGTGAAATCGGCCTGGAACTGGGACGCCGCATGCATGTGTCGTCCTACGGCATGCTGGGTTACGCCCTACTCACCAGTGCCACCTTAGGTGACGCTTTGCGCTTGGCTTTACGCTACCCGGCACTGCTGGGAACACTCTTTGAGCTAAGCCTTAAGGTCGAAGACGATCAGGTCTGGTTCTGTGCCGATCACTACCATGAAGACCCGCAACTGGCCGTGTTCAACGCGCAGCTGTGCCTTGTCTCACTCAAGGTCATTTGCGAAGACTTGATCGGCCAGCCACTGCCTTTGCTCGCTGCGCGCTTTGCCCACAGCAAGCCGGATTACCACGCCCGCTACCAGCACACCTTCAATTGCCCGCGCCTGTTTGATGCACCGGACAACGCGTTCGCCTTTGCCAGGCACTGGCTGGAATACCCGCTGCCGCTGGCCAATACCATCACCCACCAGGCCATGGCGGAGCGCTGCCGCAAACAGAACCTGGAGTTCACCGGGCGCCAAACGTGGCTGTCGCGGATCCGCCAGTTGCTCGCCGCCCAACTGAATGCCGCACCGGGACTGGAAGGGCTGGCCGAGCAAATGAATTGCTCGCCACGCACCTTGCGCCGCCACCTGCATGACGCGGGCTGCAGCTATCAGGAGTTACTCGACGAACTGCGCTTTGAGCGCGCCAAGTTGTTACTCCACGAGACCGAATGGCCGATCTACCGCATTGCCGACACCTTGGGCTTTAGCGAAACGGCGAGCTTTCGCCATGCCTTTGTTCGCTGGAGTGGCGTGTCGCCCAGCCAGTATCGCGCATGAGCCAACAGGGAGCAGTGCGCCCTGAAAAGGGGCGAATTTCGGACAGTTATTTCGGCCATATTGATCTCCTTTTGGCCGCTCCTGTCGTTCTCTGAAATCGCCAGCGCCGCAAAACTGTAGGTCACCGATCTAGCCTACGGAGAACAAGAAAAATGCTGACTATCTATTCAGACGACCACCATCTGCACCATGGCCGCTGCGAGTTGATAGACGGGCAATTGCTGCCTTGCTTCGAAATGCCCTCGCGCGCGGACCACATTCTGCAACGAGTCAAAAACCGTGAGCTGGGCCCGGTGCAAGGCCCCCACGACTTTGGCCGCGACCCGATCCAGCGTATTCACAGCGAAGCCTACCTGGACTTTTTCCAGGGTGCCTGGGACCGCTGGCTCGAACACGGCAAAGACGGCGACTTACTCCCGTACACATGGCCAGCCCGCACCCTGCGCGCCGTAGTCCCCACCAGTCTGCATGGCCAACTGGGTTATTACAGCTTTGACGGTGGCGCGCCGATTACCGCGGGCACTTGGCAGGCGGCCTACAGCGCAGCGCAAGTTGCACTGACGGCGCAAGCGGCCATCCAGAACGGCGCCCACAGCGCATTCGCCCTGTGCCGTCCGCCTGGGCACCACGCCGCCAGCGACTTGATGGGCGGTTATTGCTACCTCAACAACGCCGCCATTGCCGCCCAGGCCTTCCTCGACCAGGGCCGCAGCAAAGTCGCCATCCTCGACGTGGACTACCACCACGGCAACGGCACCCAGTCGATCTTTTATGAACGCGATGACGTGCTGTTCACCTCGATTCATGGGCACCCTGAAGCCGAGTTCCCGTTCTTTCTGGGCTATGCCGATGAACTGGGTGAAGGCGCGGGTGAAGGCTTCAACTTCAACTACCCGCTGGCAGCCGGCTCAGGCTGGGATCGCTGGAGCACTGCACTGGAACAAGCCTGCAGCGAGATCGAGCACTACGAAGCCGATGTGGTGGTGGTATCGCTCGGTGTGGACACGTTTAAAAGCGACCCGATTTCTCAGTTCAAACTCGACAGCCCGGACTACCTGCTCATGGGCGAACGCATTGCCCGCTTGGGCAAACCGACCTTGTTCGTGATGGAAGGCGGTTACGCGGTAGAAGAAATCGGCGTGAACGCGGTCAACGTGCTGGAAGGTTTTCTGAGAGTATCTAAAGGCTAAAAAAGCCTGTAGTCGCTGCCGAGGCACGAGGCTGCGATGGGTTGCGCAGCGACCCCCATGTGGCGGTCCTGCGGGCCGCATCGCAGCCTCGTGCCTCGGCAGCGACTACGGGGGTTTCTTCCACGCCCTTTTCAACCGCCCCAGCGCCGCTTTGATATCCGCCTCCGGCACCGCCGCAAAGCCCAGCACCAGCCCCGCACGTTTATCCACAGGCTCGACCGAATCGTCCAGCCAATAACGACTTAAACCGTTGATCTCAACCCCAACCTGTTCAGCCTGTGCCAGCAAGGCCTGCTCGCGCTCAACGCTTGTGACCGGCACAGTCAAGTGCAAGCCCGCCACTACGCACGGTGCCGCGCCCAATCCACGAACATCAGTCGGCCAATCTGCCAGCAAGGCATTGCGCCGCGCCAGCGCTGCCCGGCGCATGCGCCTGATATGGCGCTGGAAATGCCCGGCGGCCATGAACTCCGCCATCACTACTTGCGTGCTGACCTCTGAATGACGCATGTCCAGCGCCCGCCGCTGGGCAAAGGGCTCAACCAGCGCAGGCGGTAATACCACATACCCCAGACGCAGCGCCGGGAACGCCACCTTGCCGAACGTGCCCACATAGATCACCCGCCCCTGACGATCCAGTGCCGCCAGCGGGGCCAAGGGCGCGCCGCTATAGCGGTATTCGCCGTCGTAGTCGTCTTCGATAATCCAGCCCTGCGTGCGCTCGGCCCACGCCAGCAACTCCAGACGCCGGGCCAGGCTCATGGTGACGCCGGTGGGGTACTGATGCGACGGGGTCACGTAAGCCAGCGTGCAATCGTTCAAACCCGCCAGCGCCGCGCAGTCCATGCCTTCGTGATCGACCGCAACACCCTGCACCCGGGCCCCGGCAATCGCAAAAGCCTGCGCCGCCGCGCGATACCCGGGATTTTCCACAGCCACCCCACAGCCGGGCTCCACCAACAGCTGTGCACAAAGGCTAATTCCTTGCTGTGCACCACTGGTGATCAAAATTTGCTCAGACGTGCAGGATAAACCCCTCGAAGTGCGCAAATAGACAGCAATCAGCTCTCGCAAGCGCTGTTCTCCGGCTGGATCGCCGTAACACAAATGCTGCATGTCCGGCTTGCGCCAAAAAGCCGCCTGGAGCTTGCTCCAGACCTCGAACGGGAACAAATCATAGGCCGGTACCCCCACCCGAAAAGCCCGTGGCGCCCCCTTCGCCGGAAGCGGTAAAGGGTGTTGAATAACCCTCCCCAAGGCCGTGCTGTGGATAAGTTTACTGGATGTAATTACAGGTAAATCGACCGATTTTGTGGATAAACCTGTGGATAACCCTGTTGAAAAGCCTGTGGGTAACTTGGTGGACAACTTTTTCAGCGGTAAGGCTTTTTCGGGCAATTGCGCCACATAAGTACCGTCACCGACCCGCCCTTCAATAAACCCCTCGGCATAGAGCTGATCGTAGGCCCGCACCACGCTGTTGCGCGAAACCCCAAGCGCCGCCGCCAAGTCGCGACTGGCCGGCAACCGCGAACCACTGTTGAGCCGCCCGTCCAGCACCCGCTGGCGTAACGCCTGATACAGCTGGGCGCTCAGGCCCTTCTTGGGATCAAGCTCGATCCCGGTCGCATTGAACGCGATGGATAACGCTGAATCAGGCATGGATTGGACCTATAAAAATGACCATTAATGGCTCTTACAACGAACCATTAGCCTGCCTAGGATGCAGTCATTCGCCAAGGAATATTTCTATGTACGTACCCCGCGCCTTCGCCGAAAACGACACCGCTGCCTTGCACCTTCAGATGCAAGCCTCACCCTTGCCCGTGCTGATCACCCAAGGCAGCCAAGGCCTGATCGCCAGCCATGTTCCGCTACTGCTCGCTCCCGACGAAGGCCCTTACGGTACGTTGTATGGCCATCTGGCACGGGCCAACCCGCACTGGCAGGCACTGGCTGAAGGCGGCGAAGCGCTGGTGATTTTTGCTGGCGAACAGGCCTACATCAGCCCGTCCTTTTACCCCAGCAAAGCCGAACACGGTAAAGCGGTGCCGACCTGGAACTATCTGGCCGTGCATGCCTATGGCCAACCCGACGTGTTCGACGATCACGACCGCTTGCTGGCATTGGTCAGCCGGCTGAGCAGCAAACATGAAGCCAATCGACCCGAGCCGTGGGCGGTCAGCGACGCCCCCAGCGAATACATCGACAGCATGCTAAAGGCCATCGTCGGATTCAGCGTGCCCATCTCCCGACTGATCGGCAAACGCAAACTCAGCCAAAACCGCAGCAGTGCTGACCAACTCGGTGTGCGCGACGGGCTATTGGCAAACCCCAATTCACACGACCACGCCCTCGCTCACTTAATGGCCAAGGAATAGCAACATGACCCAGCACGTGCAGATCAAACCCGCCACCGCCGCCGATCACGACCAGTGGTTGCCGCTCTGGCAGGCGTACTTGACCTTCTACAACACCGAGTTGCCTGCCGAAGTCAGCGAGTCGACCTGGCAGCGTTTTCTCGACCCGGCTGAACCGACCCAACTGGCCATTGCCTGGCAAGGCGACAAAGCGGTGGGCATCGTGCAGTTCATTTACCACCGCTCCAACTGGAGCATCGGTAACTCCTGCTACCTGCAAGACCTGTTTGTCAGTCCCGAAATCCGTGGCACCGGTGCCGGTCGTCTGCTGATCGAACACGTCTACGCCACCGCCCGCGACAACCATTGCGCCAAAGTCCATTGGCTGACCCACCAAACCAACGCCACGGCGATCCAACTTTACGAACGGATTGCCGAGCGCCCTGGCTTTATCCAGTTTCGCAAAGCCTTGTCATAAATAAGGAACCCGCGATGCCTCAATCTCTAGAACACTGGCAACCCGCCAAGCGCCCACACAACCCCGTCATCCAGGGGCGTTACATTCGTCTGGAAAAGCTCGATCCACAGCGCCATGGCGATGATTTATGGCTAGCCTTGGAAGGGCCCGCAGGCGACCCCAAACTCTGGGACTACATGGCCTACGGCCCTTTCAAGGAGCGTGCGGCCTTTGACCAGTGGCTCAACAGCAATGCCGCCAGCCAAGACCCGTACTACTACACCGTCATCGACCAGGCCTCAGGACAGGCGCAGGGCATGCTCAGCCTAATGTCCATCGTGCCCGAGCACGGGCGTATCGAAATCGGCCACGTCACCTTCGGCGCACCGATGCAGCGTTCGCCGAAAAGTACCGAAGCCGCTTACCTGCTGGCCAAGGAATCCTTCGCCCTGGGCAACCGCCGCCTGGAATGGAAGTGCAACAGCGAAAACGCCCGTTCCAATCGTACTGCGGTACGATTAGGGTACACATACGAAGGCGTATTTCGCCAACATATGGTAGCAAAAGGCAAGAACCGTGATACCACGTGGTACAGCATTACTAGTACGGAATGGCCAGCTATAGAGACAGGCTTTGAAAAATGGCTGGCACTGGATAACCAACCAAAAAGCGGTCAAATCAAGACGCTTGAAGAATGCAGAGCATTAACTGATTAATTTTTGATCAATGCGCCCAACAAGGCCTGTTGGGCGTTTTTGGGTTCAGAAGGGACTTAAAATTTTCTTGGCCGACGCACCACACCCATTTGCAGACCGAACGGTTTGAAGACTGCATTCAAGGATTTGAGCGTGGGATTGCCCTCGTCGTGTTCAACCAGCAAAGCCGACCTACTGTGTAATGCTTGCCTCTGCGCTGAATATCGAGTGTTTAATGCGCTTACGCTAAACAAATGCTCTTTATCAAGGATCACACACGTTACTTTCTGGTTTCACATGAAATAGTCACTTCGCCTTTAAGGACTACACAAATGAGAAATCAACGTCTTAAAAAACTCTACTTTTTACGCTTTTCAATGGATGTGTTTTAAGCACAAGTGTCGTGCAGGCAAACTCTGTCAGCCTAAACGTTCAAAACTCAACCCCTGAAGTTTTGCAGCTTGTATCTAGTTCCCCTTCCGGAGTTTTTCCAGCCACTGTTGGACCAGGACAGTCGCTCCCAGTCTCATATGATTTTGGGGGAACCTCTTCAGAGATGAGCGCTACCTACAAGCGTGTAGGGACTGGGACTACCTGTAGGTTTTCGGCTTCCCACGTAGTGTATGTTTCCCGCCCACGCTTTGCTAAAAACGCTGTATCAACCGGCGCTACATCTGCGACATGTCTTACATTTCAATCCCCTACATGGAGAATCCCCTACAACTACACTGCAACTTTCGCCTTTTACTACTAACACTTCAGGGCATCAACAATCAGAATTTCCTGAATAAATAAACGCAACCAGCCAGTTGCAGATTAATTATTAAAGTTATCTCAACAGACTGTCGATGTACTGCTCGACACAGGCATTTAATGACTTCTAAAGAAACCAGATCTGCAGACCTGAGTTGCCGAGGCTTGCCGATTCAGAGGAATTGTTATGACCGAAATTCGAGCAGATTTTCTGATGAACAATCGGGCTATTGCCCCAGGCGTGACGATTAAGTGGGTTGATAACTCAACCGCCATGAGCCCACACGCTACAGCAGCTAAAGCAATGCCAGCCGGTGCAAGCGTCAATGTGTCTTTGTCTGCTGCCGCCCTGGAGATAACAGCCTTGTTACGCCGCACTGCAACCAGTAATGCTTCGGCGGCGGAGGGCTTTGACCCTTTGATGGAAGACCTTCACCAGCACGGCAAAGAGGCGCAGGCGCTACAGGAGTTGCCTAAGGGGCAGACGCAGCAACGTATCGCTCTGTCTCTGCAGGCGAGCAACTATCTTCTGACATCGCTCTACGGCGGCGAAAAGCTGCACGACACCGTCGCCTCTAACAACCCATTCAGGGCACTGGACAGGCTTTCACTTTAACATATTGCCTATGATGCTTCAGGGTCATTTACCTCGATCGAACGTCAGGTCGCGTTTCTGGATTTGACAGCGCGCGATATTGATTTTCGCAACCAGACATTTGATCTACCTGACCCGCTAAACGGCAACGACTTCAAAGCGCCCTGGAACACTCTGGCCAGCTACCTGAGGGATGCACAGATGGCATCTGGAATGAGCGAGGGTGAACGGACATGGCGTGGTTGGATGCCAGCCCATGAGCTGCATGCACACGCACAGTCAGTGCTGGATCGCCAAGGCATCGACAAGATGGACTTTCCCGCTTACTCGAACCTAAAGAGCTCTGGAGATGCGGTGCTGACTGCGGTGATTGATAAAGAGGGCGTTAGCACCTGGATCAATATCCCCGTTGAGAAATTAATCGCCCAAGGGCTGTACCTTGGCCTGATCGAGTCTGCTGCCGATCAAACTTCCACAGAATTGAAGGGAAACGTCGGACCAAATGCCCGGCCCCCCCCCCCCGCGTAGGAGCGAGCTTGCCTCGCGATCTTTTAATCTTGAAAAGATCGCGAGGCAAGCTCGCTCCTACAGGTCGGGATCAAATCTCGGGCAAAAAAAAGGATCAATGGCGTACCAGGCTTCGATTTCGATCAGGATTTCGCCCGGATTGGCGTGATCGCTTCATAGACCGGCAGCAGCCACTTCTAAGGGACAGTTGCATCAAGTTCAAACCTTACGATCTGAATCTCTCCATTTAATTTAAATATTGAGATGTTAACAAACTTATAAATCGTATTATTAGTTTTTAATTTCACCTTATCTCCTGTAACCTCACGAACAGCATTGCCACTCTTGGTAACGAGGAATGGCTCCATCTTTTTAGATTTTTCAAGGACCGCTTCGTCACTAGACTGAACCTCCATGAGGAAATACCTGTAAGTGTCCGCCACAGTGGCGCCTCCAGTGTCGTACAGCAATTCATAAACAGCTCCACCTCCGCTAACGTTAGTGGCTGATACCACTTTGCTAGGGTCTGGCCTGAATGGAGAAGATATAAAGATATAGAGTGCCTGTAACAGGCAAATAACCAAAAGCCCCCAGAACGCCCACTTAATAGCCCTTTGATTTTGCATAATCTATGCCCGCCTTAATCTGCGCTGCTCCAGCGGCCCTCAATAGTACCGCCTGTGGAATTACGGTATACCACGAAGTGTATGTATCCGGACCACGCCTTGTTTAAAACGTTACATCAACCGGCGCTACATCTTCGACATGTAGTACATATCAATGTCCTACATGGATAATCTCCTACAACTAGACGGTAACTTTCGACTTTAACTATTAAGAATCTTGAATATTAATAATCAGCACTGCATAAACATAATTACCCAAGGGCTGCACCTTGGCCTGATCGAGTCTGCCGCCGATCAAACGATTTAAACGCGCCTGCCGAAGCACTCGCGCAGCGCAACAATCCTGAAGTTTCGACCAAAGCCGATTCCAAGCTAACGCTGTCACAGATGACAAACTTGAAGTTTTGCTGAGTTGAGGCACAGGTGGTTTGAGCAGGTAGTGATTTAAGGCGCGATCAGCGGCGGCTTGATCCAATAACGGGTCTGTACTCAGCCCCGCCTCGAGAGGAGTTGCAGGCGGGTCGGGAACTATTTTTTTCATGACGATGACTCCTAGTGGGTTTAAGGAGCTGTCACTGATCGCTACTAAACGATGGGGTGGCAGCCGCACGCAGGTTAGTAGACCGGCACACTAGGAGACCCGGCGCGCCACAAGGGCGCCCTGCGCACGGCCACCATAAAGCTGAGGCCGAAAAAAGGCGCCTCGCAGAGGTGGAGCATTGCCCCCTGGTGAGAACCAGGCTACCAAACCCAATCGGTGATTAGCCGCGACGGGGCGAGACTAGACCCCGATTTTGGCTGGCGCAAGCGATGCGGTTTTTCTCGGAAATTCCTGCGGATTGAAAGGGAAACGTCGTACGAAATGCCTGATTTCACCCCCGCGTAGGAGCGAGCTTGTCTCGCGATCTTTTGATCTTTAAAAGATCGCGAGACAAGCTCGCTCCTACGGGCCGGGTCAAATCTCGGGTAAAAAAAAGGGGAGCACATGCTCCCCCGAGGTTTAAAGCGTTTGAATCAATGGCGTATCAGGCTTCGATTTCGATCAGGATTTCGCCCGGGTTGACGCGGTCGCCTTTGATGACGTGGATGGTGACGATTTTGCCGGCGATGGAGGCCTGCACTTCGGTCTCCATTTTCATGGCTTCGGTGATGAGTACCGATTGGCCCGCCTTGACGGTGTCGCCCACGCTGACCAGCACGTCGACGATGTTGCCCGGCATGGCGGTGCTGACGTGGCCCGGCTCGCTGGCTTGTTTGCGCTTGCTGGAGGCGCCGCCAACGAATTCGTTGAGCGGTTCGAACACCACTTCTTCCGGCATGCCGTCGATGGACAGGTAGAAGTGGCGCTTGCCTTCGGCCTTGACGCCCACACCGGTGATGTCGACGCGGTAGCTTTCGCCGTGGACATCGATCACGAATTCGGTCGGCACGCCTTCGCCGCCCGCCTTGCTCACGCCACCCGCTTCAGGGATCGGCAGCAGCACTTCTGGAGCCAGGGTACCCGCAGCACGCTCTTCGAGGAATTTACGGCCGATGTCCGGGAACATGGCGAAGGTCAGCACGTCTTCTTCGGACTTGGCCAGCGCGCCAATTTCGCCACGCAATTTGGCCATTTCTGGCTTGAGCAGGTCAGCCGGACGCACGTCGATCAGTTCTTCGTTGCCAATGGCCTGACGACGCAGTTTTTCGTTCACCACGCCCGGCGCTTTGCCGTAGCCACCTTGCAGGTAGAGCTTCACTTCGTTGGTGATGGTCTTGTAACGCTCGCCTGCCAGGACGTTGAAGAACGCCTGGGTGCCCACGATTTGCGAGGTCGGGGTCACCAGCGGCGGGAAGCCCAGGTCTTCACGCACACGCGGGATCTCGGCCAGCACTTCGCTCATGCGGTTCAGCGCGCCCTGCTCTTTGAGCTGGTTGGCGAGGTTGGAGATCATCCCGCCCGGCACTTGGTTAACTTGTACACGGGTGTCGACGGCAGTGAATTCGCTTTCGAACTGGTGATACTTCTTACGCACGGCGTAGAAGTACAGGCCGATTTCCTGCAACAGCGCCAGGTCGAGGCCGGTGTCGTATTCGCTGCCTTTAAGGGCCGCGACCATCGACTCAGTGCCCGGGTGGCTGGTGCCCCAAGCGAAGCTGGAGATCGCGGTGTCGATGTGCTCGGCGCCGTTTTCAACCGCTTTGAGCTGGCACATTGCAGCCAGGCCGGCAGTGTCATGGGAGTGGATAAAGATCGGCAGGCCGATTTCAGCCTTCAGCGCTTTGACCAGGTCGCCAGTGGCGAACGGTGTCAGCAGGCCAGCCATGTCTTTGATTGCGATCGAGTCGCAGCCCATGGCTTCCATCTGCTTGGCCTGCGCCACGAACGCCTCGATGGTGTGCACCGGGCTTGTGGTGTAGGCGATGGTGCCTTGTGCGTGCTTGCCAGCGGCTTTTACCGCTTCGATGGCCACGCGCAGGTTACGCACGTCGTTCATGGCGTCGAAGATACGGAACACGTCGATACCGTTAACCGCCGCCTTGGCGACGAAGGCTTTAACCACGTCGTCGCTGTAGTGGCGATAGCCCAGCAGGTTCTGGCCGCGCAGGAGCATTTGCAGGCGGGTGTTAGGCAATGCCGCACGCAGTTGGCGCAGGCGCTCCCACGGGTCTTCTTTGAGGAAGCGCACACAGGCGTCAAACGTCGCGCCGCCCCACACTTCCAGCGACCAGTAGCCGACTTTGTCGAGCTTGTCGCAGATCGGCAGCATGTCTTCGGTGCGCATGCGGGTGGCCAGCAAGGACTGGTGAGCGTCACGCAGGATGGTGTCGGTTACGAAAATTTTCTTGGACATTGTTTTATTCCTCACAGGCCCGCGTGGGCGGCGATGGCGGCGGCGATGGCCAGGGCCAGCTCTTCGGGTTTGCGCTTGATCGAGTAGTTGGTCAGTTCTGGATGGCTTTCTACGAAGCTGGTGTTGAACTGGCCGCTACGGAATTCCGGGTTACGCAGGATTTCCTGGTAATACGCGGCGGTGGTTTTGACCCCTTGCAGACGCATGTCGTCGAGGGCGCGCAAACCACGGTCCATCGCTTCTTCCCATGTCAGTGCCCACACCACCAGTTTCAGACACATGGAGTCGTAATACGGTGGAATGGTGTAGCCGGTGTAGATCGCCGTGTCGGTCCGCACGCCAGGCCCGCCGGGCGCGTAGTAACGGGTGATCTTGCCGAAGCTGGGCAGGAAGTTGTTTTTCGGGTCTTCTGCATTGATCCGAAATTGCAGGGCATAGCCACGGTGCTGAATGTCTTCTTGCTTGATCGACAGCGGCAGGCCAGAGGCGATGCGGATTTGCTCACGAACAATGTCGATGCCGGTGATTTCTTCGGTGATGGTGTGCTCCACCTGCACCCGGGTGTTCATCTCCATGAAGTACACCTCGCCCTCGGCGAGCAGGAACTCCACAGTACCGGCGTTTTCGTAGCCCACGGCCTTGGCTGCGCGCACAGACAGGTCGCCGATGTAGGCGCGCTGTTCCGGGGTCAGTTGCGGGCTTGGGGCAATTTCGATGAGCTTTTGGTTGCGACGCTGGATCGAGCAGTCGCGCTCAAACAAGTGCACAACGTTGCCGAAGCTGTCACCGAGGATCTGCGCCTCAATGTGCTTGGGGTTAACGATGCATTTTTCGAGGAAGACTTCAGCCGAGCCAAACGCTTTGGTGGCTTCGGAGATCACACGCGGGAACGCTTGTTCCAGCTCTTCGCGGCTGTTGCAACGACGAATACCACGACCGCCACCGCCTGAGGTGGCTTTGAGCATGACCGGGTAACCGATACGGTCGCCTTCGATCAACGCTTCGTGGATGTCGGCAACGTTGCCTTCGGTGCCCGGCGTTACCGGCACACCGGCCTTGATCATGCTGCGGCGGGCTTCGGTCTTGTCGCCCATACGGCGAATGACTTCAGCGGCCGGGCCGATGAACTTGATGCCGCGTTCGGCACAAATATCCGCCAGCTCGGCGTTTTCTGACAAGAAACCGTAGCCGGGGTGCAACGCATCGCAGCCGGTTTCAACGGCCAGGTTCACCAGCTTGCGCGGGTTCAAGTAACCGGCCAGCGGGTCTTCGCCAATGCTGTGTGCTTCGTCCGCACGCTTGACGTGCAAAGCGTGGCGATCAGCCTCGGAATAAACCGCTACGGAGCGAATACCCATCTCTGCGCAGGCACGCACGATACGGACTGCAATTTCTCCGCGGTTGGCGATCAGGATCTTTTTTATCACTTGGATTTTTCCCTAAAGCCCATGGAACAAACGACCTGCTAGACCAGGTCCGCACGTGTCCAAATGTGTCTGAACCGTTGCGTTGTCACACTAGTCCTACGCATGAATAAACAAAAATCAATAATTCTTGGGCCTGCCATTAGCAAAGACTTATAGTCAGGCAACTCACTTGCCTTAAGAAAAATCAATAAAATGCGTAAGTCATTGATGCGTATAACTTTTCGCCAGCTTCAGGTGTTCAATGAGGTGTGCGATTTGCGCTCTTACAGCCGCGCAGCAGAAGAAATGTCGCTGACGCAACCCGCCGTAAGTCTACAAATTCGTCAGCTGGAAGAGCTGATTGGTCAGCCTTTGTTCGATTATGTGGGCAAAAAGCTCTACCTCACCGAGGCTGCTGAAGCGCTTAAGCTGGCCAGCCGGGATATTTTCGGACGCCTCGAAAACCTCGATATGCAGCTGTCAGACATGCTGGGCTCGCTGCAAGGCCAACTGAAACTGGCCATCGAATCGAGCGCAAAATATTTCGTGCCGCATTTATTTGCCGCCTTCAAGCGCCAGCACCCAGAGGTCAATTTGCAGCTCACGGTGGTCAATCGGGCGCAGGCCGTGCGCAGGCTGTCGGACAACCGCGATGACCTGGTGATCATGTCGATGGTGCCGCTGGACATGGGCCTGGAGTTTCTACCGTTCTTGAATAACCCCATCGTTGCCGTCGCCCCGGCCGGGCATCCGCTGTGCGAGCGTGGCCCGCTGCGCTTGCAAGACCTTGAACCGCATACCTTGCTGATGCGCGAGCAAGGTTCGGGCACGCGCATGGCCTGTGAGGAATATTTCAAGGAAAAACGCGTGCACTTCAATCAAACCCTGGAAGTGTCATCGAACGAGTCGCAACGTGAGTGCGCAGTGGCCGGGTTAGGCGTGGCGCTGTTAACGCGCCACGCCGTCAGCCTGGAGCTGGCGACCGGCTTGCTGCAGGAGCTGCCGGTCGAAGAATTGCCGCTGTATCGCAGTTGGTGCCTGGTGCAGGCTAAAGCCAAACGCCTGTCACCGGTGGCGCATGCGTTCCTGGAATTTATTCGCAGTGAACGCCAACAAATCAGCGCGCTGGTTGAGCGGTTCGACGGCCATTTGCCGACGGGGTCTGCCAGTAATTGAGTGCAGCGATATCAGGGTAATCGGCTGTTTCCAGGCGCAGCTGACGCTGGTCCGTAAGGTCTTCAATCGCACGACGAAAGGCCATGCGACGCTGGTCTTCTTGCTGACGGCGGGTTTTGACGGCGCTGTTGCGTTCTTCGTAAGGCTGGGCCATTTCGAGTCTCCCAAGGCGTGTACGGGAGTTTCACGATGGACTTTGTTTGTGACGACTTTGCGAACGTGCAGTGACAGGGGGATGAACGGTGACGACCTGTAGGAGCGAGCTTGTCTCGCGAGCTTTTAAACGATCAAAAGATCGCGAGGCAAGCTCGCTCCTACAGCGAAATGGGGGGGGTTAATCTTCGTGGCTTTTCAGCGATTTTGGCGACAGACGCAGGCTGCGAAGGCTGCGTTTAACGCTTTTAAGGTGGTTGACCAGGCTCGGGCCGCGGGCCATGGCAACGCCCATCGCCAACACGTCAATCACCACCAGGTGGGCGATACGCGAGGTCAGCGGGGTATAGATTTCGGTGTCTTCGTGCACGTCGATCGCCAGGTTTACCGTTGCCAGTTCAGCCAAAGGCGTTTGGCTTGGGCACAAGGTAATCAGCGTCGCGCCACTTTCACGCACCAGGTTGGCGGTGATCAGCAAGTCTTTGGAACGCCCGGACTGCGAGATGCAAATGGCCACGTCTGTCGGCTTTAAGGTCACCGCCGACATCGCCTGCATGTGCGGGTCGGAATACGCCGCCGCCGTCAGCAACAACCGGAAAAACTTATGTTGCGCATCCGCCGCCACAGCGCCCGATGCACCAAAGCCATAAAACTCCACGCGCTGCGCTTGCGACATGGCGGTCACGGCCTGCTGCAACGCCACCGGGTCGAGTTTTTCGCGCACATCCATCAAGGTGTGCAGCGTGGTGTCGAAGATTTTCAGGCTGTAATCGGCAACCGAATCGTCTTCATGAATCGCAAACTGACCAAAACTGGCACCCGCTGCCAGGCTTTGCGCCAGCTTGAGTTTTAGGTCCTGAAACCCCGAACAGCCGATCGCCCGGCAAAAGCGCACGATGGTGGGTTCGCTGATACCCACGCTGTGAGCAAGGTCGGCCATGGAACTGTGCATTACAGCCGCAGGATCAAGCAGCACGTGATCGGCGACCTTGAGTTCCGATTTACGTAACAAGTGGCGTGACTGGGCGATATGTTGCAGCAGGTTCAAAAGGCAGGACTCGGTCTGGAAGCGGCGGGCGCCGGGGATGTAGCAATCTTGTAGTTATACTACAAGAATTCGTTTTTTGCCCAACCAATACGTCGTAGTCTCGCAAGTCTTATCGGCAAAATGCCGTGTTTTCAGGGCATGTAGCCTTTCTCACCACTACCAAATGGCGACACCGGCCCGCAATAAATCAGCCATGGCCTGAGCGTTGGTCGGACTGCTGATCAAGTAACCCTGCACTTCGTCGCACTGATGCTCCTTGAGAAACGCCAGTTGCACTTCGTTTTCAACGCCCTCGGCCACCACTTTCAACTCCAGGCTGTGGGCCATGGCAATGATCGCCTTGGTGATGGCATCGTCCTCAACGCAGGTGCCCACGCCACGGATAAACGTCTGGTCAATTTTTACGTAGTCCACGGCAAAGCGCTTGAGGTAGCTGAGCGATGAGTAGCCGGTGCCGAAGTCATCAATGGCCAGTTTCACGCCCAATTCATGCAATTGCTGGAAGGTGGCGATCACGTAGTCGACATTTTCAAGCAACTGGCTTTCGGTGATCTCTAGCTCCAGGCAGTGCGGCGCCAGCCCGGTATCTTCCAGCACCTGGCGCACCAGACTGACCAGGTTGCCCTGGCGCAATTGATGGCCCGACAGGTTCACCGACACCCGTATCGGCGCCAGCCCCGACTGTTGCCATTGCGCGGCCTGACGGCAAGCCTCGCGCAGCACAAACTCACCGATCAGCACGATAAGGCCGGTTTCTTCAGCCAGCGCGATAAAGTCGCTCGGCGACACGCTGCCCAGCTCCGGGTGATCCCAGCGCACCAAGGCTTCGGCGGCATCCAGACGACCGGTTTTCAGGCAAAGCTTAGGCTGGTAAAAAACGCTGAGCTTGCGTTCGCGAATGGCTTTGCGCAGTTGATTTTCCAACTGCAAACGCTCAAGGGTGCTGTGTTGCAAGCTGTGGCTGAAAAACTGAAACGTCCCGCCACCCATGTGTTTGGCCTGTTGCATGGCTTTGTTGGCCTGGCTGACCAACTGGGCGATATCTCGGGCACCATCGGGCAACAAGCTGATCCCCATTGATGCGCTCACCACCAACTCGTGGCCATCGACCACTATCGGCCGGCTCAGCTTGCCCATCAGCCGGGTGGCAACCCGCGCCAGGCTGGTCAGGCTGCCGTAGGCATCGAACAGCACGGCGAACTCATCGCTGGAGAGGCGCGAAATGGTGTCGGCTTCGGGCAATGCCTTGGTCAGGCGCTCTGCAATTTTTTGCAGCACTTGGTCCGCCAGCTCCGGCCCGAGGCTGTCATTGAGCAATTTAAAGCGATCCAGGTCGATGTGCAGCAATGCCAGGTTTCTAGACGTGCCTTGGCGGACGCGCTGATTGGCCTCTTCCAGACGCTCTTTGAACAGCAGCCGATTGGCCAGCCCCGTCAGCTCATCAAAATGCGTCAGGTGGCGTACCCGCGCCTCAACGATACGCCGCGCCGACAGGTCGGTAATAAAGGCCACGATATGGCTGACCTGCGCGGCGTCGTCACGCACCACCTTGAGTTGCAACCATTGCGGGTAGAGTTCGCCGTTCTTGCGGGTTTCTACCAGTTCACCCAGCCAACTGTCGTGCTCTGCCAGCGAGGCCTGAATGATCGGAAAATGCCGCCGCGCATCACGGCTGCAGGCCAGCTCATCAACACGGCGGCCCACCAGCTCTGCCACGGCATACCCGCTGATCCGGCTGAACGCCTGGTTAACCGTGAGCATCTTATAGGTGGGGTCAAGAATCACGATGCCTTCGCTGGCGGCCTCGAACACCGTCGACGCCAGCCGACGCTGCTCGACCTCGCGGGCAAGTTCAGCGTTGAGCTGCTCACTGCGAAAATTGGCGTCCTGCAGTTCCTCGAACACGCTTTTGAATTTTTTATTACGCACTTTACGACGCTGATTAATCAGATCGATTCGCCAGACGAATGCACCCAGCAGAGCCAGAAAAAGCCCGAATCCTAAGCCGGAATATATCCCCAGGGAGGTAAAACTCTGATTCATCGGCAACGTTCTTATTCAAGGGAGATGAGCCAAAAAAGTCGCCCGAGCATACACAAGCAGCGCCCACGACCAAACGATGAAACGTCAAAAAATAGACGATATTATTGCAGTTAACCAAACCAATGACGTAACAGCTTGTAGACACTCTTTTTTGGCGTTTGGCACAACGCCACGACAGACGGCCCAACAGAACTGGATTGGTGTTTGCCCGGTTTGCCCCGGCACCCTAGAATGCGTCGATGCGCGAAGATCTCTCTCTCTTGTTAAATTCCCTCAACGATGCCCAACGTCAGGCCGTCACGGCCAGTATTGGGCGTCAGTTGGTCCTGGCCGGCGCAGGTTCCGGCAAAACCCGTGTGCTGGTGCACCGTATCGCCTGGTTGATCCAGGTCGAAAACGCGTCCCCGCACTCCGTGCTGTCGGTGACCTTCACCAACAAGGCCGCTGCCGAGATGCGTCATCGTATCGAGCAGCTTATGGGGATCAACCCGGCCGGTATGTGGGTGGGCACCTTCCACGGGCTGGCACACCGCCTGCTGCGGGCTCACTGGCAAGAAGCCGGTTTGAGCCAGACGTTTCAGATTCTCGACAGCGATGACCAGCAACGCCTGGTCAAGCGGGTGATTCGTGATCTGGGGCTCGATGAGCAGCGCTGGCCGGTGCGTCAGGCCCAATGGTTTATCAACGGCCAGAAAGACGAAGGCCTGCGCCCGCAGCACATTCAAGCCAGCGGCGATTTGTTCCTGGGCACCATGCGCAGCATTTATGAAGCCTACGAGGCCGCCTGCCAGCGTGCAGGCGTGATCGACTTCTCTGAGCTGCTGTTGCGCGCCCTCGATCTGTGGCGGGACCACCCGGGCTTGCTGGAACATTACCAAAAACGCTTCCGGCACATCCTGGTCGACGAGTTCCAGGACACCAACGCCGTGCAATACGCCTGGCTGCGTTTGCTGGCCAAAGGTGGCGACAGCTTGATGGTGGTAGGCGATGACGATCAGTCGATTTACGGCTGGCGCGGCGCCAAGATCGAAAACATCTACCAGTACTCGACCGACTTCCCGGACGCCGAGACCATTCGTCTGGAGCAAAACTATCGCTCCACGGCCGGCATCCTCAAAGCCGCCAACGCCCTGATTGCCAACAACAGCGGGCGAATGGGCAAAGAGCTGTGGACCGACGGCGGTGATGGCGAAGCGATCAATTTGTACGCGGCCTTCAACGAGCATGATGAAGCGCGTTATGTGGTCGAAACCATCCAGAGCGCGTTGAACACCGGCCTGGCCCGCAACGACATCGCTATTTTGTACCGCTCCAACGCCCAGTCGCGGGTGCTGGAAGAAGCCTTGCTGCGCGAACGTATCCCGTACCGTATTTATGGTGGCCAGCGCTTCTTTGAACGCGCTGAAATCAAAAACGCCATGGCCTATATGCGCTTGCTCGAAGGCCGCGGCAACGATGCAGCACTGGAGCGGGTGATCAACGTTCCGGCGCGGGGCATCGGTGAAAAAACCGTCGAGGCCATCCGCGAGCACGCCCGTCACAGCGATGTGTCGATGTGGGAAGCCATGCGCCAGCTGATCGCCAATAAAGCCTTGCCGGGCCGTGCCTCTGGCGCCATCGCAGGCTTTATCGAGCTGATCGAGAACCTCGCCGCCAAAGTCATGGACATGCCGCTGCACCTGATGACCCAGACCGTGATCGAGCAAAGTGGGCTGATTGCCTACCACGAGGCGGAAAAAGGTGAAAAAGGCCAGGCCCGGGTAGAAAACCTTGAGGAACTGGTGAGCGCGGCGCGCAACTTTGAAAGCAATGAAGAAGACGAAGAGCTGTCGCCTCTGGCCGCCTTCCTCGGTCATGCCTCGCTGGAAGCCGGTGATACCCAGGCCGAAGAGCACGAAGACGGTATCCAGCTGATGACGCTGCACAGCGCCAAAGGCCTGGAGTTCCCGTACGTGTTTCTGGTGGGCATGGAAGAAGGGCTGTTCCCGCACAAGATGAGCCTGGAAGAGCCCGGCCGCCTTGAAGAGGAGCGTCGCCTGGCCTACGTGGGCATCACCCGGGCGATGCACAACCTGGTCATGACCTATGCAGAAACCCGACGCCTCTATGGTGCTGAGACCTACAACAAGGTTTCGCGCTTCGTGCGTGAAGTACCTAAAGGTCTGATCCAGGAAGTTCGTCTGTCCAACAGTGTCAGTCGCCCTTTCGGCGGCCAGAAACAAAGCGCCAGCACGCTGTTCGGCGGTTCGGAAATTCCCGAAACCGAATTCAAGCTGGGCCAGCTGGTTAGGCATGCCATGTTTGGTGAAGGCGTGATCCTTAATTTTGAAGGCGCTGGCGCACAGGCCCGGGTGCAGGTGAACTTCCCCGACGGCAGCAAGTGGCTGATGATGGGCTACGCCAAGCTAGAGGCCGTCTGACACGTTAATAGCCTGTAGGGCGAGCTGCCCCGCGATCTTTTGAGCGTCAAAAAGATCGCGAGGCAATCTGGTTCCTACATGTATTACGTGACTTCAGGATCCGTCCTACACCCAATCAGGCAAAAGCCCGAAACATTTCACTGCTAGCCAGTCACACCTCACCTGTGCAACATGGCGCGCGTGTCATCCACAAATGGGAATTCCCTTTATGAAACGTTTTCTTAGCATCGCCATGGCGTTGTGCATCGGTTTAACGATGAGCCTCGACGCGAACGCCAAACGCTTCGGCGGCGGCAAAAGCGCCGGTTCAGCGCCAAGCCATCAAACTCGCCAAGCGGCTCCAGCCGCAGCAG
The DNA here is from genome assembly GCF_045830615.1 of Pseudomonas helleri. Lineage (NCBI taxonomy): Bacteria > Pseudomonadati > Pseudomonadota > Gammaproteobacteria > Pseudomonadales > Pseudomonadaceae > Pseudomonas > Pseudomonas helleri. Next base: position 5,497,488 of record NZ_CP174501.1, read on the forward strand.
CACCTGCTGCCGCAGGCGCTGCGGGCGCCGCTGCCAAAGCCGGCGGTGCTTCGCGCTGGCTCGGCCCTCTGGCTGGCCTCGCGGCTGGCGGCCTGCTGGCCTCCATGTTCATGGGTGGCGGCTTCCAGGGCATGCAGTTCTTCGACATCCTGATCATGGCGGTCATCGCCTTTGTGATCTTCCGCTTCATTGCCGCGCGTCGACGCAAGCAACAAGCTGACATGGCCCCTGCTGGCCATGCGCCGATGCAACGCGAAGTGTTCGAGCAAAAGCCAGCCTTGAACTCGATCTTCGGCGGTTCGGCTGCTCCTGCCGCAGCCCGTCCGGTGATCAACGCACCGGCCTGGTTCAACGAACAGAGCTTCCTGGAAGCTGCGCGTAACCATTTCCAATCCCTGCAACAGCACTGGGATGCCAACGAAATGGACAAAATCGCCGAGTTCGTGACCCCGCAAATGCTTGAGTTCCTCAAGCGCGAGCGTGCTGAGCTGGGTGACGGCTTCCAGTCGACCTACATCGACGATCTGCAAGTTCAACTTGAAGGTGTAGATGATCGCGCCGACAAGACGATCGCCACCCTGACCTTCAGCGGCATCTCGAAAAACTCGCGTTTCGACCAAGGCGAAGCTTTCAGCGAAAGCTGGAACATGGAACGCCCACAAGGCGAGAACCAGCCTTGGCTGGTTGCCGGTATCCGCCAGAACAGCTGATCCCTCAGGCATTACATGCTGTAACCAAAGCCCCGGACTTGTCCGGGGCTTTGCATTTCACGATTGCACTTATAACGAGCTACTGTATAAAGCCCGTCATATAAACCGCGCCATACAGAGCATGAGGATTGAGGTCGTGGAAGAAATTATCGAACAATTACGTGAAGCCAACGAACCGGTACCTGTTCCTCTGGAACTGCCTGACGAGGACCTGCTGGTCGAAATCGAAGAACAATTGTTCATCGATATTCCTTTTGTCTTCCGGGAGTTTTTGCTGACCGTCAGCGACATTGTCTATGGCAGCCTGGAGCCGGTCACCGTGACCGACCCTCAGTCCCACACCTACTTGCCGGATGTGGCGGCGAACGCCTGGGATGCCGGCGTTGATCGCAGCCTGATCCCCATCTGCCAGGACGGTGACGACTTCTACTGCGTCGAAGAAGACGGCACCGTGGTGCTGTGGTCCGCTGAAGAAGAGCTGGTCACCGAAGAAACCTGGGAGTCGGTTTGGCACTGGGCGCGCGACGTCTGGCTGGAAAGCTGATAAACGCCCTGTAGGAGCGAGCTTGCCTCGCGATCTTTTAAACGATCAAAAGATCGCGAGACTAGCTCGTTCCTGCACAGTTTTCAGTGGCTGCCTTCTTTGTGGTTATCCAGCGTCTCCAGCAGCGCCACCTGCATACGCGTGTGAATACGCACAAACCAGCGCCACAACACCGCCGCAACGCCCGCTGCCACCACGGCAATCACGATCAGCAGTTCGTTGGTCGGCAAGATGCTCGCCGACAAGGCTGACAGCAGCAGAAAAATCACCAGCAACGACAGAATCGGGATCACTTCAGCGATCACCCGACGCACACGCTGTGTGTGCCGCCCGGCCATTTCCGGTTTAACGCCCATCTCGGCCAGCAACATCGACAACGCTTTGAGCTTGCGATACGCCGCAATCAAAAACGGCAGCGACAGGAGCAAGGCGAGGCCCCAGATCATGCCTTTCTGCCAGCTCGGCTCCAGGATCCAGCCCTGTAGGTAACGCGCGATTCGCGGGGCGAAAAAGCCGCCGGTAAAGAAAATAGCGATCACCAGGGCCAAATTGACGCCCACCTGCAGCAAGATCTTGCGGATCATCGCCGCGAGCAAAGCCCCCTCGCCTTGCGGCTGAATGCTGCGCAGCCATTCCCCATACAACCCAAACACCCGTGACACACGCCCCGGCACCACGTGCGACAGCTTGAGCGAGAGCGGATCTGCGGCGCGAATCAGGTAAGGCGTCATCAAGGTAGTCAGTACCGATACCGCGACCGCTACGGGGTACAGGAAGCTGCTGGTGACCTGCAAGGTCATGCCCAGCGCCGCAATGATGAAAGAGAATTCGCCAATCTGTGAAAGGCCCATCCCGACACGCAGCGAGGTGCGTCCATCATTGCCGGCGATAAAGGCGCCCAGCCCGCACGAAAGCATCTTGCCCAGTACCACCGCGACGGTGATCACCACGATCGGCAGGGCGTACTCCATCAAAATGGCCGGGTCGAGCATCAGCCCGATGGCGACAAAAAAGATCGCGCTGAACAGGTCACGTACTGGCTCGATCAAGCGTTCGATTTTCAGCAACTGACGGGATTCAGCCATGATCGCGCCGATCAGGAAGGCGCCCAGCACCATGCTGTATTCCAGCCGGACCACCAACAGGCAGAAGCCAAAACACAGGCCCAGCACGGTGATCAGGAGCATTTCGTTGCTTTCAAAGCGGGCCACATAGGCCAGCACGCGCGGCACCAGCAAGATGCCGATGACCAGCGCGACGATCATGAACAGTGACAACTTGCCGACCGTCGAAAAAACTTCTTCCGGGCTCACACTGCCGCTCACGGCGATGCTCGAAAGCAAGGCAATGATCCCGATGCCCAAGATGTCTTCCACGATCAGCACGCCAAAAATCAGCTGCGCGAAGCGCTCGTTTTTCATCTTCAGGTCGTTCAGCGCTTTAACGATGATGGTGGTCGAAGAAATCGCCAGGATCGCGCCCAGGAACAGCGAATCCATAGTGTTCCAGTCGAACCAGCGGCCAATTTCGTAGCCGATCCAGATCATCAGCGTAATTTCCATAAACGCTGCGATAAACGCGGTGGCCCCGACCTTGAACAGTTTGCGCAGGCTAAATTCCAGACCCAGGCAAAACATCAAAAAGATCACCCCGAGTTCGGCCAGGGTCTTGATGGTTTCTTCATCGTGAATCAGGCCAAAAGGCGGGGTGTGCGGGCCGATAATAAAACCTGCCACGATGTAACCCAGCACCACCGGCTGCTTGAACCGGTGGAACAGAATAGTCACCACGCCTGCGACCAGCATGATGACTGCCAAATCCTGGATAAAGCTGATGGCATGCATGGCGTGACGCTCCTTTATAATTTTTGCCCGGCAACAAAACGACAGACACAGCTTGATACGCTGCGCATCTCGATTGTTTTAAGTGTAGGAATTGTCCGAACGAAGGACATTTGCACGCTAACACCGCGACTTCTGGCTGAAAGGCGGTGCAATATATGGAAACAGATACAACAGAGCGTGACGACAGCCAAAGCGACAGCGTCCCGTTATTAACTGTTTCAAAAAATCACAAAGCGTCCGCAGAGATGCCCACTTCACTGCTGCAACACAACCGCGAGCCTGCTGCTATGGAACCCGGAAACTCCCAATTGTCGATGACGGTCTTGATGACCCCGGACATGGCCAACTTCTCTGGCAATGTTCACGGCGGAACCCTGCTCAAGTACCTCGACGAGGTCGCTTACGCCTGCGCGAGCCGCTACGCAGGACGTTATGTGGTCACCTTGTCGGTGGACCAGGTTATTTTCCGTGAGCCGATTCATGTCGGCGAACTGGTGACCTTCCTGGCGTCGGTCAACTACACCGGCAACACCTCGATGGAAGTCGGGATCAAAGTGGTCACCGAAAATATTCGTGAACGTTCAGTGCGCCACACCAACAGCTGCTTCTTCACCATGGTGGCGGTTGATGACGACCGCAAACCGGCGGCTGTACCGCCTTTGCAACCATTGAACAGCGAAGATAAACGCCGCTTTATCCAGGGCAAGCAACGTCGCCAGATCCGTCAGGAACTGGAACAACGCTATCGCGAATTGAAAGACGAAACGCTGTAAGCCACACCGTCCAACCTCTGTAGGAGCGAGCTTGCCTCGCGATCTTTTAAACGATTAAAAAGATCGCGAGACAAGCTCGCTCCTACACGGTATTGGCTAAAGTGGCAGCTTACAAACTGATCGGCACCGCCTCAAACCGCACACGCGGGTGGGCAATGCGGTCTTGCGCGCGCACCAGTTGCAACTCATAGCTGCTGCAGGCCTGGGTTTCGAGCAGCACTTCATGCACCGCTGCCGCTGCGAATTCAAAGGCCGCCACCAGGCTGTCACCCAGCAACACGCGCGCCAGGAATAACCCGGACGTCAGATCGCCCACGCCCACTGGCTGGCGCGGAAAGGCCAGCAGCGGGCGGCGCAGGTGCCAACTGCCCTCGGCAGTCACCAGCAGCATCTCAAAGCTTTCTGAAGGCTTGCCGGGATACGACAAATGCTTCACCAACACCGCTTTTGGCCCCCGCGCCAACAGGCTGCGCGCCATCGCAAGGCAATCGAAAAGTGATTGCGGCGCACGGCCACAAAAGCTGTCCAGCTCCAACTGATTAGGGCACAAGAAGTCAGCGACGGCGGCCGCTTCGTCGAGCAGAAAATCACTTACCTCCTGCGGCACGATGCAGCCCTTCTCCGGGTGCCCCATCACCGGGTCACACAGATACAGCGCATGCGGGTTGGTGGCCTTGATACGGGCCACGCCGCGCAGAATCGCCCGCCCTTGCGCGGCGCTGCCCAAGTAGCCCGACAGCACGGCATCACAGTTGCCAAGCTCGCCAATCGCGGCAATGCCATCAACCAGTGCAGGAATTTGTTCTGGGGCCAACACTTCGCCCGCCCACTGACCATACTGAGTGTGGTTAGAGAACTGCACCGTGTTCAGAGGCCAGACATTCACGCCAACACGCTGCATAGGAAACACAGCTGCGCTGTTGCCGGCATGGCCGAAAACCACGTGGGATTGGATGGCGAGTAAGTGAGGTGTACGTTTCATGCCGGATTCCATACTGCGGGTGGATTCAAGCCACGCAGTATGCGACTAAACATGACCTGTACGACAGGCTGAAGACACAGTTAAGCTGAACCCAATCTGTTGGAGCGCATTGAATGCTGACCCTGGGAAATATGTTTGTGCTGATGCTGCTGGCAACGGGCGCTGCCTGGCTGTGGCACAACCACGGCCTGCGTGAGCGTGCGCTCGAACGGGTCAAACAGCATTGTCGAAAACTCGATATCGAGTTGCTCGATGACAACGTGGCGCTGAAAAAAATTGGCTTTATCGCTGATGCCAATGGGCAAAAGCGCTTGGCCCGTGTGTATAACTTCGAATTTACGGTCACTGGCGATCAGCGCCATACCGGGACTATCACTCAGTTCGGCGCCCACAGCGCCAAAATTGACCTGCCGCCCTACCCGGTCAGGGCCGAGGAAGAACCTGAGCCAGCGGTCGTGCACAGCGCTCAGGTGATTGAACTCAGCCAATGGCGTCAGGAACACAGCAAGACCCGCCACTGAGCCGCCTCCATAACGCCCACGCCTGTCTGCGCTTGCCTCGCGATCTTCTGGTTGTCCAGAGAGTCGCGAGTTGTGAGCGCCTGTGGATAACTCCGCTGAAACCCTTGATTTAGACGCCTCGCGCAGATTTTTAAGCGATAAATCTGCTGCACACAGTTTAAATTGTAAGACAATTTTACCAGCACAAAATCCCCGTAAACACTGGGTTTCAGGCCCTTCTTGGCTCAGCCTTCTGCCTTTATCAGGCAACTTTCCAGCCCGGCGCGGAGCACATCCAGGTCTTGCGGCTGCTCAAAGATCAATTCCAGGCGTGAATCCTGACGCCACTCGCTGGGTTTCCAGGATTGCAGCGAGTTATCCACAGAATTACTCGAAAACCAGCCCTCTGACGCCCTGACAACCAGCTTGGCGCGCCGCCAATCGAGGCTTTTCAGCCACTCCTGCAAGCGACTCACATCAAATTGCCGCGAGGCATGCCAGCGCCACCCCACACTCCAGCCTTCAGGTTGAAGCTGAGCCTGCTGTATAGGGATTCCGGGGTCAGTAAAAATGCTGCAAACCTGAATAATATCCTTATAAATCAATGACTTATCCACAGGATGAATATCTTTCATGTCGGCTACAGGCAGCGATTTTAAAGGGATTCGGCCATTCTCGACCCACAAAATCGGGCACCTTGGCAGGCCGTATGCAATCTGCTCACGTTGTTCTTTTTGCACACTATGAGATTTATTCATGACCAATAAACCGGCACTTTTCAGGGCCGTTTGCTGGGTTTCCGGGAGCGTTTTTCCCTGAGCCATCGCCTGTGCATCGAGCACCATCACGCACGGCTGCAACGCCAAAACCCCCAACCAGGGCGCTTCACTGAGCTGTTTTAAAATTTGCGCGGGATGCCCCAACCCCGACGGCTCGATAAACAACCGATCAGGGCGGGCCTTGCGCAAGAGACGGCTCAAACCGATTTGAAATGGCGCACCGTTGACGCAACACACACAACCACCGGCCACTTCAGCAATGGCTATGGCGTCGCTTCCAGCGCCCATCAGGGCCGCATCCAGACCAATTTGGCCGAACTCATTGACCAGTACAGCCCAGCGTTCGTCGGCGGGCTTTTGCGTCATCAGGTGCTGAATCAGGCTGGTTTTGCCGGCACCCAAAGGCCCGGCAATTACGTGGGTAGGAATGTTCTGCAACATCATCGCCAGCTTCTGTTTTGATCGAAAGCAGCAATATGCCTCAGGCCAACCAATCCAGGGTCAAAATCAGTCGCCGCTCACCGTCTGCCAGGGCCGGAGAGCGATGAATCAACCCCGCGCCCTCGTTGCCTTGCCATTTCTCGCCTTTGAGCAACGCCACATCACCGGTGTTCACCTGCTCAATACGCGATGGCTCGGCGGGTTCGGCCTGGGCCTGACCGAGATGACGCCGGTTCATCACGCCTTCCTGCAACCACTGGCTCCCAAGCCCTGCGTACGTGGTAATAAGCCTGACAGGCACATGGTCGACGTGAAACCGTGGGCACATGGCCTTATCCAGGGCCCTGAGACGCAGGCCCACGCGTTTTGCGCCTAATAAACAGGCGTAGGCACTGACCAGCCAGGAAATATCAGCAATGAAGCCCTCATAGCCGTCCAGATCGTTAAATCGGGAGGCCAAGCCCTTGAGGTTGGGCTGGGCATTTTCATCGCCCATTTCAAGCACCAAGGCATCCGCCAGCGGTTCACCGAGCGAGAGCAACAGCTCTGCAAAATGGCTGATGTGCACTGGTAATTGGCGCTGCCAAATAGCCAGATTGACCTCATCGTCGAGGATCCGCGTCATGGTTTCGGGCGTTTGCCCACTGACATGTCCGACCAACGGCCGGATAAGTCGTACAACGTTACTCATGCCGCCACCTCGTCATACCAGTCGCCGAACGGATCATTCAGTTGCTGCCAGCCCTCTACGCCGAGGGCCATTTCCTGGTCCGTGAGCAGGCAGGCATCCAGCTCGGCCGAAAGCAGGGCAAAGTCGATGTGCTGACCGATAAACACCAGTTCCTGACGGCAATCTGCAGTCTCCGGCAGCCATTTTTTAAGAATTTCGGCCTTGGTTTCTGCGTCTTGCGGCCATTGCTCACGGGGCACAAAACGCCACCAGCGCCCGGCAAATCCGTAGCGCATCAGACCACCGGCCTGTGACCAGCTGCCCGCTTCCTGGTACTTGCTGGCCAGCCAGAAAAAGCCCTTGGAACGCAGCAATTTGCCGTTGGTCCAGGGGCGGTCAATAAAGTTAAAAAAACGCTCGGGATGAAACGGACGCCGCGCGCGATAGGCCGTAGAAGCAATGCCGTATTCCTCGGTTTCAGGCACATGTTCACCGCGCAATTCTTGCAGCCAACCCGGTGCTTGAGCTGCGCGTTCAAAGTCAAAACGGCCGGTATCAAGGATCTTTTTCAGCGGAATTTCACCCATCACCATCGGGATGATTTCGGCGTGTGCATTCAAACGCTCAAGAATGGCGATTAATTCCTGGCGCTCGACACTGCTGATCAGGTCAATTTTGCTGATCAAAATCACATCAGCGAATTCGATTTGCTCAATTAGCAGGTCAGTGATTGAGCGCTCATCATCTTCGCCCAAGGTCTCGCCACGGGACGCCAGGCTTTCTGCGGCTTGATAGTCATGCAGAAAATTCAGGCCATCGACCACCGTCACCATCGTATCCAGGCGGGCGATATCGGCCAGGCTTTGGCCCGACTCATCGCGAAAGGTAAAGGTTTCAGCCACTGGCAACGGCTCTGAAATGCCCGTGGATTCGATCAATAAATAATCAAAGCGGCCGTCATTGGCCAACTTGCTGACCTCTTCCAGCAGGTCCTCACGCAAGGTACAGCAGATGCAGCCGTTGCTCATTTCGACCAATTTTTCTTCAGCTCGGTTCAGGCTGACGTCTCGCTGAACCTCGCCACCATCAATGTTGATTTCACTCATGTCATTGACGATGACCGCCACGCGCAAATCCTCGCGGTTTCGCAAAATGTAATTCAACAGGGTGCTTTTTCCTGCACCGAGAAAACCAGACAACACGGTCACTGGTAGACGTTTACGCATGGGACTTCCTCATCAGGGTTGGCAGGTCAAAGCGCCCGCTTGAAGACTGACCCTATTCGGGTATGCCGATAATGATACATTATAACAATACAAAGCATCAGAATTGTTATCTTGTAACATTAAGCCCAACCTCCCGATGGAAGACCTTTATGAATGCTTTAACCCTTCCCGACATTGCTTCACAAAACGCCCGACAAATTGTTCCACTGGATTGGGTCGGGATGTGTGGCATTGCCTTGCCGATTGTTATTGAAGGTCAGCGGCTCACGGCAACAGCCGACGCCGGCGTGAGTCTGGACGACGGCGAAGCGCGTGGCATTCATATGTCACGACTTTATTTAGCGCTCGAAATGCTCGAGTCGCAGGACCTGAACCCGCTACTTTTGAAAAAAATTTTGCAGCAATTTCTCGACAGTCACGATGATTTATCGATCTGTGCCTACCTGCGAATCCACACCCAGATGCTGTTAAAACGTCCGGCGTTGGTCAGCCCTCTAAGTGGTTGGAAGACCTATCCGGTGAGCATCGATGCGTCTCTGAAAAACGGAATGTTCCACGTGGAACTAAAAATTGAAGTGAACTACTCATCGACTTGCCCCTGCTCGGCGGCCTTGGCTCGCCAACTTATTCAGCAGCAATTCGCGAATGACTTCGCCAACAAGTCGTTAGAACACGCCGATGTTTTAGCCTGGCTAGGCAGTTCGCAGGGCATTGTGGCGACGCCTCACAGCCAAAGAAGCACAGCGATTCTGCAAACCCAGCTCAGCAACGATCAGCGAGCCCTACCGATCGAAGTGATCATTGATGAGGCCGAAGCGGCGCTGGGCACCGCCGTACAGACCGCTGTGAAACGTGCTGACGAACAAGCCTTCGCCTTGGCCAATGGGCAGAATTTGATGTTTTGTGAGGACGCGGCGCGGCGATTGAATGTGGCGCTTAAGGCAGTGCCTGGGGTGCAGGGTTTTAATCTGAAGGTGGTTCACGCTGAAAGTCTGCACAGCCATGACGCTGTGGCAGAGAGTCGCTGGAACTGGAAAGCGCATTAAACCAATGGAGGGGGCGCGCCGCGTGGAACACGTTGCGCGACCCCTCTGAATTACGTGCGGGGTTTAACGGCGCCGCAGTTTTGCCCCAGCCACACAGCACGCGTGTCCATGCTGCCTTTTTGCGCAACGCCCGTTGCATTGAATGAGCCGATCACCGCCGTGGTGAACTCACGGTCACTGGCAAATGTGGCGACTCCAGCCCCCTGAGCATTTGGGCAACTAAAGCGAAACTTCCACTGATTTCCACTACGCTCAGTGATCTGCTGATTGCACCCGGACTTGGGATCAGCCAGCGGAATATCATCCGACTGCACCTGTTCGGGTGTCAGGCATACACGGATACCTTTACCGCCCAGGGTGACGCCTTGGCTTTCCAGCTGAGCTTTCATCTCCGGGGTCATCATGTTCTGAAACTGTCCTAACATTACCTGCAGGTCTGGCAACTGTTGGCCGTCTACCTGCATATTGCTCGAGGTCACTTCCCACAGACCCGGTTGCAGCATTTGCGCTTGGGCCACAGGGATCGAAAAACCACACGCTAGAAACACCCCTAGCAGATGAACATTCATTAAGTCACTCCTATGGAATTGTCAGCGTTAGACGCCGAATGATCGCGAGTGTTGCACTCGAAGCTGAATAGCACATTCGCATCAGAACACGGTCTGTTGTACTTAGCGTTGGACATTGAGGAGTAAGGATACGCATGGATTTTTTAGGCCCGCACGTCATTGGATACCTGATATTACTGCTCCACAGTTTAGGCTTGATTGCCGCCGTGCATGCAGTGTTAACCGTCAGAACAGCACAAGGCGCCATTGCCTGGGCCATGTCATTGTTCTTTATTCCCTACGTGACGCTCATCCCGTATCTGATCTTTGGCCGCAGCACCTTTGACGATTACATCAAAGCGCGCCGCGAAGCCAATCAGGAAATGCGTGAGGCCATCAGTGACTTGAACTGGCGCCCCTGGGTGGAAGAAGCTCTCACCGCTCGGAACTCCAAAGCATACGGCTCGTTGCGCGCCATGCCTCGATTGGGGCGAATGCCGTGCCTGGCGAATAACAGCGTGCGTTTGTTGATCAATGGCACCGCCACCTTTGACGCGATCTTCAAAGCCATTCGCGCTGCTGAAAAAGTCGTGCTGGTGCAGTTCTTCATCATTCACGACGACGACCTTGGCAAAAAGCTCCAGGCGCTCTTGCTGGAAAAAGCCGCCGAAGGCGTCGCGGTGTATGTGCTGTACGACAGCATCGGCAGCCACGCCTTGCCCAAAAGTTACGGCGAAACACTGCGTGCCGGTGGCGTGCAAACCTACGCCTTTGCCACACGCGGCAGCTGGATCAGCCGCTTCCAGATCAACTTCCGCAACCACCGTAAAGTGGTGGTCGTAGACGGCCTGCTGGGTTTTGTTGGCGGGCATAACGTGGGCGATGAATACCTCGGCGCCAAGCCTCCGCTCTCGCCATGGCGAGACACCCACGTCGAAGTTAGCGGCCCGGTGGTGGCCTGCTTGCAGGAATCGTTTGCTGAAGACTGGTTCTGGGCATCGCGGCAATTGCCGCCGTTGATCCTGCCCAAGAGTTACCCCGAGACGGGCGTGCTCTGCCAATTCATGGCCAGCGGCCCGGCCGATCCTTACGAAACCTGCTCGCTGTTTTTCGTCGAAGCCATTCATGCCGCCAATGAACGGGTGTGGATCACCAGCCCCTACTTTGTGCCAGACGAAGCGGTGTTCTCCGCCTTGCGCCTCGCCGTGTTGCGCGGCGTGGATGTGCGCATCCTGATACCGTCGCGCCCCGACCATAAAATCGTCTTCGCCGCGTCCAGCCTGTATGCCTTCGAAGCGGTTCGCGCAGGCGTACGGGTGTTCCGTTATCAGCCCGGTTTTATCCACCAGAAGGCCGTATTGGTAGACAACGAGATCAGCGCAATTGGCAGCGCCAACATGGATAACCGCTCGTTCCGTCTTAACTTCGAAGTGATGCTGCTGACGGTAGACCAAGCGTTCGCCGCCGATGTGGAACACATGCTCATGGACGACTTCGCGTTGAGCCGCGAAATCACCAGTGAAGACATCAAGTCGACTCACCGCCTGCAGCAACTGGGCATGCGTGTGGCGCGTCTGGTTTCACCGGTTTTATAAGGGAACGTAAGACATGTCTGAACCTACGATCGGGCATGTCTGAAAAGCCTCCCGCGTTGAGACAGTCTCTTAGCCGCTCCTTAAGCTGCGTAGCTCGGTGCAAGGCCGAGCTACTTACTATAAGGATCAACACTCATGAAATTTTCGCTGATGGGTTTGCTGTTCAGCATCACTTCCCTGGCCCAGGCTGAAACCACCCCGCCGCCCGTCGTCCCCGCCATTACCGTCGAGTTCGGCAAGCCAACGTACATTCATCGATTGCACTACAAGAAGATGTACAGCGAAAAACCGTTTGAAGAAGCCATCCTGTACTACTACGACAATGGCTTGTACAAGATCATTTCCCCAGGCGAAAACCACTACGGCGCCTATGTGGTTGAAGGGGCGTTTACCGATGAGGAATACAAGATCAGCTACATCTCCTTGCCCTCAGCTGACTGGGGAGGAAACGTAGCGCGTCATGATCTTGTGTTTAAAAAGAAGGGGCTGACCTTCGAACAGAAAGCCGTGGCACAAGTGGATCAAAACATCCCACTGCAACATGGGCTTTACCTCCAGGAAATTAACCCTGAAGTAAGCCCCGTTGCGATTACGTGGGATTCACACGGTCAGCGATAAATATCCGCGCGTGTCGGTGGCAATTCAATGGAGCCATCGGCATGCGGTTTGGTCGCCAGGATTTGATCGATGTTTATCCAGCCATGGGCAAACGCGTAGGCACAACCCGCCAAATACAGGCGCCAGATACGCAGGGTTTTTTCCGGGACCATTTTCGCAGCGGCCTCCAGGTTGTTTTCCAGGCGCTGACTCCAGTGATCCAGCGTGCGCGCGTAATGCAGACGCAAGCTTTCGACGTCGACTACTTCCAACCCTGCTTCGCTGATCTCGGCGGTGATCATCGACAGGTGCGGCAACTCACCGTTCGGGAACACGTAGCGGTCGATAAAATCACCGGCCCCACGGCCTACCGGGCGGCCATCAGTGTGCTTGGCGGTAATACCGTGGTTCATCACCAGGCCGCCTTCACGCACCGCGTTGAACAGGATGTTGCAGTACTCATTGAGGTTGGCGTGCCCTACGTGCTCAAACATGCCCACGCTGACAATTTTGTCGAAGCGGCCGTCTTGCGGCAGATCGCGGTAGTCGAGCAATTGCAGGTCGACCTTGTCTTGCAGGCCCTCGGCCTTAACGCGTTCACGGCCCAACGCCAGTTGCTCTTTGCTCAGAGTAATGCCGAAAACTTTGACGCCGTACTCGCGTGCGGCAAAACGCGCCAACCCGCCCCAGCCACAACCAACGTCGAGCAAATACTCACCCGGCTTCAGGCGCAACTTGCGGCACAGCAGGCGAAACTTGGCTATCTGAGCTTCATCAAGGGTCTCTTCGCCGGTCTCAAAATAGCCACATGAATAGGCCATGTCCTTATCAAGCCACAGCTGATAAAACTCATTGGACAGGTCGTAGTGGTAAGAGATGGAAGCGGCGTCGATTTCTTTGTCGTGGTGAATACGCGTAGGTCGAGTGTCCTCTTCCTCCACCAGCGCCTGGCTCAACTCATCACACACACGAATCACTTCTTTGACGGAGCCTTCCAGCTCAAGCTTCCCCTCAACAAAAGCGGTGCCCAACAGATCAAGGCTGGGGTGGGTAAACTCGGCAACCAATTGCGGGTCTTTGACCACAATCGTGACACTAGGCTTTGGCCCTAGATCGAATTGGTTTCCATCCCAAAGTTTAAGGCGTAATGGAAGATGAAGTTTCTGTAAAGCCGGTGGCAGTTGCGCGAGCATCAGTAAGTCCTCCTTCAATTCAGACATCGAAACTATAGGGTAGTCGATTAACCGAAACTGTCAGCTCAGTGAGCTGACAGCCAGAAGCCAGAGCGTGCGTGATGCGTTTTCAGACCCTTACTGCGGCGTTTCTGACGCCACCAACGGCTCATGAAAACGAAGCAAACGTCCAGCATTCCCCAACACCAATAACGTACTCAAGTTGTGCAGCAGCGCGGCAATCATGGCGCCAGCCGCCCCTAACCAACCAAATGCAGCGGCGGCAACAATCGCCAGTGTCCAGCCCAGCCCGATGACCACATTGACCTGCAGGGTGTGCCGGCATTCACGGCTCAGTCGCACACACGTTCCCAAACGCCGCAAGTCACTGCCGATCAACACGATGTCGGATGACGCCAGGGCAATGTCCGCACCGCCCGCCCCCATCGCAACACCCACCACGCCGGCTTTAAGTGCCAGCGAATCGTTGATCCCGTCACCGACCACCATAGGCCTGAAGCCACTGTCGATTTCGCCCAGTACACGCTTCAATTTATCTTCGGGCAAGGCTTGGGCTTGTACCTCACTGATGCCCACCGCCTGCGCCAAATGGTCCGCCACACTTTGCCGGTCACCCGTCAGCAAGACCTGACGCCCCAGCCCCAGCTCGCGCAATTCGCGCAACGCCTGTTGGGCTTCGGGCTTAACGCTGTCTGCCAACAATAACCAGCCAAGAAACTGTGTGTCCAATGAAAGACCTGCAATAGGGCCATCATGGTCCGGCACCGGGGTTGTGGTAATAGTCAATTGGTCGAATAACTCCGGCCGCCCCAACGCCGCTTCGCCCTGCGCGGTTCTGGCCACGACGCCCAAACCCTGGCGCTCGCGCACATCCTCCAGGGTCAGCAATTGGTCATGGCTGACCAGACCGGCCAACGCCCGGCTCACCGGATGGCTGCTGGCAGCGCCCAAACTGGCGGCCAGTTGCAGCAACGGCTGATGCTCCGTGAGCGGTGTTTCGATGGCTTGCAGGCGCAACGTGCCGTAGGTCAGGGTGCCGGTTTTATCCACCACCAAGGAGGTCAAATCCGCCAGTTCTTCAAGGAACGCCGAGCTGCGAATCAAGATCCCGTGACGCGCCGCCACGGCGATCCCGGCAATCGCGGTGGCCGGTGCCGACAGCACCAACGCGCATGGGCACGCCGCCACCAACACCGCGAGCATGGCTTGGGCATCGTTGGTGATAAACCAGGTCACGGCGGCGATCATCAACACCAGCACCATGTAGCCGCCCGCATAGCGCTCGAGCAAACGGGTGATCGGTGGCTTGGCGCGTTCGGCGTTTTGCATCAGGGCAATGACTTTGCCCAGCGTGGACTCTTCACCGGTGCGTGTTACCTCAACGCGCAGCAAGCCGTCCAGGTTGATCGCGCCACCGTAAATGGGCATGCCCACGCTGACTTCCAGCGGCACCGATTCCCCGGTGATCGACGCCGTGTCGAGGCTGGCCTGGCCTGTCAACACCACACCATCGGCCGGCACACGATCCCCGGCGCGGACTTCAACCTGATCCCCGGTCTTGAGGGTGCTGTTGTCGACCTCCAGCAAACGGCCGTCGGCCTGAAATAACCGCGCCTGGCTGCGGGTCAGTTTGCCCAGCGCATGAATGGCTTCTTGCGAACCGATCACACTGCGCTCTTCCAGCACGTGGCCAAAAATCATGATGATCGGCAACAGTGCTGCGGTCAGCAAATCGCCGGTGGCCCACGCGCCTAGCATCGCCAGGGCAATCAGTTGATCGGTGATGCCGTGCAGGCTCGGATAACGCAGGCTGTACCACGCCGAACGCATCACCGGCACCGCCACCAACAACGAGGCAAACCCCAATAACAATTGGCTGGTGCCCACTTGCAGAGGCATGAACCAGCGCCACACCAGCCCCAAGGCCAGCAATCCCAGCGCCAGCATCGCCAGCGTCAGTTGCCGCGCAGCGCTGCGTTGCTCGGCGCTGCTCAGCATGCTGACCACGGGTTGCGTTGCAGACGTACTCATTGTTCGGCTCCCTGAATAATCAGACGGGAATCATCTTTAGGATCAACGGTGGTCACAGAGCCCGCCTGCCCGAGAATTTTTGGCACCCGCTCGCGATATAAACGCAGCAGCAAACCAGGGTCATTACCGGCCTGTTGTACCTTGGCCAAATTGACGATGGCCGTCGTGTCCGATTGCGCCAAGGCCAATCGTTCGCTGGCTTGGGCGTGAGCTTGCTCAACCGTGCGGTCGGCTTCCTGGGTGGCGTTTTGGGTCGTTTTAGCGGCATCGTTGCGCGCGTTGGCCACGGCTTTATCGGCTTGCTGGCTGGCCGTCAGTACCGCGTTAAACGCGTTAACGGCCGGGCCCGGCAAACTCGATTGCACATCGACCCGCACCACCTCAAGACCAATGCCCTGCCCCGTTGCCGTCAGCGCCGCCAGTTGCTGATTGATGCCTTGCACCAAATCACCGCGCAAACGCTCACGGCGTTCAGCCGACTGTTTATCGCTGCCGAGCAGCTCCGGGCGCGCCACTAAAATGGTGTCCAGATCCCGCGCGGCGGTCAGCGCCACCGCGCTGCGGGTGACCACACGATCCAGCGCAGGCAACACATGCTCTGCTTGCAGCACGTAGGCATAAGGGTCGATGACGTTGTAAAACACCCGCACATCCAGTTGCACAACACCCGCATCACCGGTCAGCAAATACCCGGAACCGGCCAGTGCATCGTTGATGGGCGTGGCAAAAGTGGCCACGCGATCCGCCTGCAGGGCGCTGTCCGAGCGCAGCAGGTTTTCGATCCGGCGCTCACTCACGCGGTCGGCGGCGGGCACAATCACCACTTGTTCAAAAGGCCGCGGCCAGGCCAACAGCAAGCCGGCATTCTGGATGCGGTCCAGCGCACCAAAGCGCAACACCACTGCGCGGTTCTGCGGATCGATCTGCCGCACATTCGACACACCCCACGCCACGGCGGCGAACACCGTCACGGCATACAAGCCCAAAAACGCTAAACGCCCCGCTTGTTGCCACGGGCTGCTGACACGTGGCGTGTCTTCAGATGAGCCACTCATGGGTGCGACCCAGCCTTGTTATCCATGGACGGCGGACCATCGACCAACACCCGGAACGGCGCCGCATCGGTGCGCAAAATCACTTTGGTGCCGGGGTTAACCATGGTCCCCAGCGTGTCGAGAGAGCGCAGCATGTTGTACAGCTCTGGCGAACTGGCGTACGCCTGACCATAAATTTTCGCCGCCTCGACCCGCGACTGCGCTTCGATGTCCGCCGCTTTCACACTGGCATCGGCTTGCAGAATGCGCGCATCGCGCTCGGCCGCCGAACGGATTTGCGCCGCTTCGCGTTTGCCCACCGCAGTGCGTTCAGTGGCGATGGTTTCACGCTCGGCGCGCATGCGATCGACCGTGGCGGTGAGCGTGACCGACGGCAACGTCAGCCGCTCAACCCCCACTTGCAACACACGCACGCCATAGGTGCTGAGCAATTGCTGTTCGATTTGCTGGCGCAGTTGCGCTTCGAAGTCGGCAATTTTGACTTGGCTGGCATCGGTGTTGACCAAACTGGACAGGTCAAAACTGGCGGCTGTGGTTTCCAGCGCCGAGCCGACAAAGGTCCGAATTTGCCGGGCGGCTTCATCGGGCTGGTTTTGTACCGCACGCATAAAACGCTGCACGTTCTCGGCATCGCCCTGCACCTGCCATGCCACGTAGGCCTGCACGATAATGCGCAGGCCGTCGCGGGTGCCGACGTCTTGCAGACCGCTGGAAGTGGTGCGCAAACGCAGGTCTACCGGCACGCTGACTTCAAACGGTGCGGGCCAGCGCCAGCTCAACCCAGGCTCCAGCAGCACCCGCGCCGGGTTACCGAAACGGGTGATAACAGTGGCTTCGCCGGAACGCACCTGCACCAGGCTGGCGGCTGCCACGGCAAATAAAACCAGCAAAGCGGCCCAGCCCATGCGCCGCCATGGGAACGGGCTCGGCTCATGTTCGTCACCATGATGGTGGTGATGATGGCCGTGATGCGCGTGGCCGTGGTGGTGGCCGCCGTGCGCGTGATGATCGTGTGAGTGGCTCAAAACAAAGCTCCTTACTGAACAGCTTTACGCGGCGCGACAGGATCGGCCGGCAGCGTGAAAGAACGCAGATCGAGGGTCGGCGCGTTGCCGTTGCCCCCAAGGCGGTGGTCGAGAATCAAAAGTTTGGCGTTGTTCATGCCTTGGCTGAGCTGGCTCAAATACTGCTCAAGAACAAAGGCGTGACCGGCCTCGCGGTAGGCTTTTTGTTCGGCGCCAAAACGCAGGTCCGAGGTCTGCGCCGTCGCGTTCACTTCACGCGCCGAGGCATTGGCCTGGTCCAGCGCCATGCTGGCCTGCAATTGCGCGACGTTGGCTTGCTCGCTGGCCGCGCCACGCTCGCGGGCAATCAAGGCCTGGGCGCTGATTTGTGCAGCCTGAACAGCGTGATACGCGTTGGCCGCCCCGGCAGGCGGATGGATAGCCTCAACCACCGTGGCCAGAATCTCGACGCCGCTGCCCAGCGAATCCAGATCGGCCTGCACGGCACGACCAATGTCACTGGCCAACTCGGTACGTTGCTCACCGAGCAAATCATCGAGGGTGCGCGAGGCAAAGTCGTGCACGAGAATGCGGCTCGCGGTACTGCGAATCAGCGTCGGCACATCGGCACTGTGGTACGTCGCGGCAATCGCGGCTTGATCGCTCAAGCCGATGCGGTACACAAAACGCACGTCCATGTTCACGATCTGAAAACCCTGCTTGTCACCGCCACCACTGGCAATGACCTGGGATTTGTCGTTCACATGCGTCGCGTCCCACAAGCGGTTGGCAGTCAACGGTGGCAGGCCGTCAGCCGACGCCAGCACAGGGTCCGCCGCCGACTCGGTGCTGGTCGCCAGCTCATGCACCACCCCGTTTTCGACCATCAGCACCCGGCCCAACGGCCAAGGCAGCCCTGCGTGCAAACCCGGCCCGAATACTTCAACCGGCTTGCCAAAACGTTCATAAATGCCGCGCCCTTGCAGCGGGACTTCATTCACACCGCTGAGTATCCAGCCCACCGCGACGATCACCGCCAGCACCGGCAGGAACGCTTTGCGCATGTAGCTGAACGCCCAGATTTGCCGCAGATCGATGCCAAACCGGTTATGCAATTCGTGCTGCAACGCCAGCAGCGGTTGCGGTGGCCAGCGCAGCATCCCGGCAATAAAACTCTGCGCAATCATGCGCGGTTCGAGCCGGTCGCGGCGTGGGCTGAAAATCGCCGCCACGGCCCGAAGGATTAACTCAATCGCCACCGCCGCGGGCAGCACGCCCAGCAATACCGCAAGGCGAGCGGGCCATTCGGCCTCGGCGCTGCTGAACAGCAGACATAACGCACTGAGCAAAAAAGTGAGGATCGGCACACGCACCAGCGGCGCCAGTAAGCGGGCTTCCGGCCAGCGTGCTTCGGGTTGCTGCGCCAGGTAGCGTTCGAACACCAGCAATGCAAACGCCAGCAACACCGCCACCCCAGCAGCCACTCGCCCGGCCGTGCCTAAATCGGCACCGGCCAGCGACACATCCCAACTGTGCTGCACACACCACACGGCCAGGCCACCAACGCCCGCCAGCCAAAAGACCGGCGCCCCGATCGAGGCCAAAAACCGATGCGACCCGCGACTCAACCGTTGGCAAAAACGCTCGTAGGCACTGAGTGGCTCGGCGGGCTGTTCTTCGATCAATTCAGGTGCAGGATTGAGCGCTGCCTTGCGCCAGTCCGCCACCCAAAACGCCGATTGCGCCCCTGCCGCCACCACTAACAACGCGGCAACGTTGTTATTGAGCAGTGCAGGCCACAACGAACTCGGGGCAAACAGACCAATAAAAAAACCGACCGTCCAGAGCATGATTGCCAGGGCGGCCAGTCCAACGCCTAACTGAAAAAGTTGACGCGCCTGAACGGTGGCACTTTGAAAACGAGACAAAGACTCAAGGCCACCCTCCTCGGCATCTAAATCGACACGCATGGAAGCTCCACTGTTTGATGAATATAGTTACGATATAACAAACAGTGTGAAACTTCTGCGGGCGGCCAGCGATCTTCATCTTTGGACAAAGACCTCGTAAGCGCTTACTGCGGGTGGGCGATCAAGTGCTTGGCCAGCGCCTCGAATGCCGGGATGGTCACCGGGTCGTTTGCCGCGTTGCCGGCAATCGGATTGGACGCATAGCGCACGATCACCATTTCGGCTTTAGGGTCGATGTAGGTGCGCTGCCCATACACACCCCGCGCCATGAAGGCGCCATCGGCGTTGTGGGTCACCCACCACATGTCGCGATAACTGCCACCTTTGAGCAGGTCATAACCGGCCTTGGCAAACGCGTCTTTATCGCCACCGGAGCGAATATCATCCACCACGGCCTTGGGCACGATTTGCTCGCCCAGGTACTGGCCGTTATTGCGGATCATCTCGCCAAACCGCGCCATGTCCCGCAGCCCGGTGTTCAACCCGCCACCGGCAAACGGCGTACCGATGGAGTCCACAGAGAAGTACGCATCCTGTTCGGCGCCCAGGCGCTGCCAGATTTTTTCTGACAACAGTTGTGCCACGTTTTTCCCGGTGACACGGGCAATCACCCAGCCCAGCACATCGGTATTCACCGTTTTATAGGCGAAGGCTTTACCGTGTTCACCCTCGGGTTGCACGGTCTGCAAGTACTCCATATACGTTTGCGGGCCGGTGTAATCCTTGGGCTTGGGCAGCGGGTTACCCGCCTGTGCGTGCTTCCAGACCTCAGCGTTGGGATCGGCATAGTCTTCGCTGAATTTAAGCCCGGTGGTCATGTCCAGCACCTGGCGCAACGTCGCGCTGCCAAAGGCTGACTTGGCCAACTCGGGGACGTAATCCGCTACTTTTTTATTGGCATCCAGGGTGCCATCGGCCACCAGCATGGCGCCCATTGTGCCCACCACCGATTTGGTCATGGACATGGCGGCATGCTGGCCTAGGGGGCTCAGCACGCCGAAATACCGCTCATAGACAATTTTGCCGCGGTGCAGCACCACAATGCCGTCGGTGTAATTGGCCGCCAGCGACTGCTCCCAGGTCATCGTTTTTTGCCCACCGAGGGGCGTAAACGTCAGGGCGTCGATATCGCTGCGCAACGCCTGCGACAACGGCACGGGCGCGCCCAAGCCACGGGACACATTGGTGGTGGGCATCAGTTGGCGGAAGTTGGAAACGCTCCAGCGCATGGCCGGAAACTTGAAATAACTGCCATCGGCAAACCGCACAATCCGGTCAGGCGGCGGAGGCGCACCGACCATCCAGCCCAGGGTCTTGGGGTCACTGGCGGCGGCATCGGGGTAAGTTGTTTTATCGCCAGCACAGGCAATGGACGCTGCCAGGCAAGACAGCAAGAACACCACGCTTGTGCGTGCGGGTTTGAACAAATGCTTAAGCATACAAACGCCTCAATAAAGGAACGAGACCCGGCCAAGCGCTGAGTTGATTGTTCCATTACCAACCCATAGCCGCGCACTACCCTGCGGTATGAGAGGTTAGCTTGTATACCCGTGCGTGTTTTTTTACTGACTGAAGTCAGAGGTTAATGGCTTCCAGGCTGTAACTGATGCTCGACTGACTGAGATTGAGGATTTCTGAGACACGTTTAGCGCTGCGGTTTTCGATCAGCAACAGGACAATCGAAATGTCCTGCATGTCCAACTGCCTCAATGCGTTGGTGTGCAACATGTGCATTCCTCAGTGGTGTTCTTCAGGATAAAACTCAACGTAACTCGACTCCCCGCCCCCGGTTGCACCCGATAACCAGCCCCAGACAAATTCCAGTGTGGTGCGCCCGGCGTGATCCACACCGACCGTGCCCCGCGACCAACCGGCCAGCAACTCGCCCTCAGCGGTCAGGCAGTGGTACAGCAACTCGAGGGTGTCGGGGCCGGTGGCGCGACCGACCAAATGCCCCGTGCGGATATGCCCGCCCTGGTAAGTCCCGGTGATCGCATTGCCATCGACGTGGTAATGAAACACCGTGCTGGCGTCGGATAACCCGCTGGCGTTACTCGCCACGGCGAACCGGCGATTGTTCATGCGTTGGCTGATGTTTTTAAAGGTGCTGTCCATCGATTTTCGAGCTCCTGATTGCCTGCGGTCTGCATAAAGTGGGTCGAAGGGTTTGAACTTGAGAATTGTGTAAAACAACCAAAAAACCGTAGCCATCCCCCCAAAAGCGGCTTTGGATTCGGCTTTACAGGCGTCATGCCATAAAATGGCCGGTTGCCGAAGAACCGTCATGACTCTGGCCATGAAGGGCTTCCATCCTTAACAAATAAGTGTGGTCAAGATGAACAAGCCTTTCATTTCGCTGTGCCCTGAAATTACTCGGGCGCACGCGCTGACGTTGATGGATTGGTTGGAGGATGAACGTGTCACCTGCTACCTGAGCGATTCTCGTCATGTTTCGCGCTCTATTGGGCACGCCATTGATCGGACACAACTGCCGATCCTGACTCATCTATTCAACCAGGGCGGCCGGTTCTTCATGGCCTTTGACAGGCATGACGCTCCGGTCGGCTTTGTCCGTCTGATCAAAACCGGCCCGGATTGCGAGATAGTCCTGGTCATCGGAGACAGCGACAAATGGGGCCGCAACCTTGGCGCCCGCACGATCCAGGAAGGCATGAAACTGGCCTTCCTCGACATGCGGGCCAAGAAGCTCATCGCCAAGATCCATCCGGACAACACGCGCTCGCTCAAAGCCTTTGTGCGCAGCGGTTTTGTGCTTGAGAGCGAAACGCCGACATTGAAGTCATTTTCCATGGCGGCGGGACGCTATCTCCAGCTCTTGCGCGAAGGTGCCGTGAGTAACGCCACCAAGATCTTCATTACTGAAATCGACAAGGCCAGGCTCGAACAACTGATCGCGCTCGAAACAGGCCCCGCCGTCGTTGAGCTCGAACATGAGCTTGAGCGTGCCATTGTCGTCAAGCCGCAGCAGGTGGCATCCAATGTCGTCACGATGAACTCCAGAGCCTTGCTGCAGTTGGACGACGAAGAGATCGAAGTGGCCTTGGTCTACCCCGAAGACGCCGACAGCAACAGCGGAAAACATTCTGTTTATTCCGACATCGGTGCCGCCATCCTGGGTTATCAGGAAGGGGACGCCATTGACTGGCGAATATCTGACAGGACCCGCCGAATAGAAATCAGGAAAGTGCTTTACCAGCCGGAGGCTGCGGGCCACTTCCACCTTTAATTGGGGCTTTTACTGCGTGTTGATCCATCAGGCGCGAAGGTTTTCGCACGCGTCGTGCCTGGCTGGTTTATGGAAGTTTCAATGCTCAACATTCAACCCGCTGGGTGCGGGTTGAATGTGTTCACCCAATGCCGTGGAAATACTTATTCCACAGTCACCGATTTAGCCAAGTTGCGCGGCTGGTCTACGTCGGTGCCTTTGAGCACGGCCACGTAGTAAGACAGCAGTTGCAGCGGGATGGTGTAGAGGATCGGCGCCAGCACGTCGTGGATGTGCGGCATGTTGATCACATGGGTGCCTTCGCCGTTGCTCATGGCGGCTTGTTCGTCAGCAAACACCACCAACTCACCACCACGGGCGCGAACTTCTTGCAGGTTGGATTTCAATTTTTCCAACAGTTCGTTGTTCGGCGCAACGGTGACCACCGGCATGTCGTTGTCCACCAGTGCCAACGGGCCATGTTTCAGTTCGCCCGCCGGGTAGGCTTCAGCGTGGATGTACGAAATTTCTTTGAGCTTGAGCGCGCCTTCCATCGCCACCGGGTA
Organism: Pseudomonas helleri; assembly: GCF_045830615.1. Lineage (NCBI taxonomy): Bacteria > Pseudomonadati > Pseudomonadota > Gammaproteobacteria > Pseudomonadales > Pseudomonadaceae > Pseudomonas > Pseudomonas helleri. Next base: position 5,520,788 of record NZ_CP174501.1, read on the forward strand.
CTGCGCACCACGGCCCAGGAACAGGGTGTGGTGTTTGTCGGCGAACAGTTCAGCGACTTTCTCAACGGTAGCGTCCATCGCCAGGGCTTCACCCAGACGGGTCGGCAGGCGGCGCAGTTCTTCAACCAGTTGCGCTTCAACACCGGCTTCGAGGGTGCCGCGTACTTGGCCCAGGGACAAGGTGAGCAGCAGCAGGCCGACCAATTGAGTGGTGAAGGCTTTGGTCGAGGCCACGCCAATTTCACGACCGGCTTGGGTCAGCAGGGTCAGGTCAGACTCACGAACCAGCGAGCTGATGCCGACGTTGCAAATCGCCAGGCTGCCGAGGAAACCCAGCTCTTTGGCGTTGCGCAGTGCTGCCAGGGTGTCAGCGGTTTCGCCCGATTGTGAGATCGACACGAACAGGGTGTCTGGCTGTACCACAACTTTGCGGTAGCGGAACTCGCTCGCCACTTCGACCTGGCACGGGATGCCCGCCAGACTTTCCAGCCAGTAACGGGCAACCATACCGGCGTGGTAGCTGGTACCGCAGGCCACGATCTGGACGTTGCGCACTTTGACGAACAGTTCTTTGGCGTTTTGGCCAAAGGCCTGAACCAGAACGTGGTCCTGACCCAGACGATTTTCCAGGGTGCGCTGGACAACGCTTGGCTGCTCGTGAATTTCCTTGAGCATGTAGTGACGGAACTCGCCCTTATCGGCCGCTTCGGCACCGTCGCGGTATTGCACGGTTTCGCGCTGAACGGTCTGGCCGTCCACATCCCAGATTTGCACGCTGTCACGACGGATTTCAGCGATATCGCCTTCTTCCAGGTACATGAAGCGGTCAGTCACTTGGCGCAGGGCCAATTGGTCGGACGCAAGGAAGTTTTCGCCCAGGCCCAGACCAATCACCAGCGGGCTACCACTGCGGGCAGCAACCAGGCGATCAGGTTGTTTGGCGCTGATCACGGCCAGGCCGTATGCACCGTGCAGCTCTTTAACCGTGGCCTTCAGGGCTTCGGTCAGGTCGGTTTGTTCTTTGAGTTTGTGTTGCAGCAGGTGGGCGATGACTTCGGTGTCGGTGTCCGAGGTGAACACATAACCCAGGCCTTTGAGCTGTTCGCGCAGGGCTTCGTGGTTTTCGATAATGCCGTTGTGCACAACGGCCAGATCCGAACCCGAAAAATGCGGGTGCGCATTGCGCTCGCACGGCGCACCGTGGGTGGCCCAACGTGTGTGGGCGATGCCCAGACGGCCCACCAGCGGTTCACCGGCCAGGGCTTGTTCCAGTTCAGACACCTTGCCGTTACGGCGCATGCGCTCCAGCGTACCGTTGTTGGTAAACACGGCAACACCGGCGCTGTCATAGCCACGGTACTCAAGACGTTTCAGGCCTTCGAGCAGAATGGCCGTGATATTACGTTCGGCGACTGCGCCAACGATTCCACACATAAATTTCTCCTAATCGAGGGCGGCGCATAACAGCGTTATGCCCCGGGCCTGAATCTGTTCGCGCGCCTCTTTGGGCAAGCGATCATCTGTAATAAGGGTATGGACGCTGCCCCAAGGCAGTTCCAGGTTGGGTATTTTGCGGCCGATCTTGTCGGACTCGACCATCACAATCACTTCACGCGCGACATCGGCCATGACCCGGCTCAGACCCAACAACTCGTTAAAAGTTGTTGTGCCACGCTGCAGGTCGATCCCGTCAGCACCGATAAACAATTGGTCGAAGTCGTAAGAGCGCAACACTTGCTCCGCCACCTGTCCCTGAAAGGACTCGGAGTGCGGATCCCACGTGCCGCCGGTCATCAACAGCACAGGTTCGTGCTCAAGTTCACTGAGCGCGTTGGCCACGTGCAAGGAGTTGGTCATCACCACCAGGCCCGGTTGCAGGCCCAGTTGCGGAATCATCGACGCCGTGGTGCTGCCGCTGTCGATGATGATCCGCGCGTGTTCTTTAATCAGGCCGACGGCCACACGAGCGATGGCTTGCTTATAGAGGGAGACAGGCTGAGGGACGTCATTCACCAGTTCTTGCGGCATGGTGATGGCGCCGCCATAACGACGCAGTAACAAGCCATTACTTTCGAGTGCCGCCAGATCCTTGCGAATCGTGACCTCGGAGGTTTCGAAGCGCTTGGCCAATTCATCCACACTGACTTCGCCCTGCTCGGTGAGCAAGGCCATGATGTTGTGTCTGCGTTGGGGCGTGTTGCGCTTGGACATGTGGGCTCTAAGTTTCGGTTCGAAAGATAACGAAAGCAATGAAACCCGATCTCGAAATTCACGTCAAGAATTTGTTGCAGATTATTTTGTGAATAACTCACTTTCGCCCCTACCAGGCGGGGGTTTGGCGGGCGATAAATGGCAGATAAAACAAAGCCTTATCCACAGGTGATGGATAAGGATTTGTGTAAGTCATTGATTTAAAACAGTTATACGATGACTTAAATGTGTAACAAAACAACCAATCCGAGCTGTGGATAACTGTTCTGTAGGAGGAACCGAAGGCTGTGATCTTTCGATGGGTCAAAAGATCGCGAGGCAAGCTCGCTCCTACAGTGGGGAGTTAACTTACGGCTTCGGTTGTTTCACCGGGCGTTTCCAGCCATCGATGTTGCGCTGGCGGGCACGGCCCACAGCCAATTGCTCGGCTTCAACGTTTTGGTTGATGGTCGAACCGGCCGCAGTGGTGGCGCCATCAGAGATATCCACAGGTGCTACCAGCGAGTTGTTGGAACCGATGAACACATCCGCACCCAACACGGTTTTCCACTTGTTGGCACCGTCGTAGTTGCAGGTGATGGTGCCCGCACCGATGTTGGTGCGCGGGCCCACTTCAGCATCGCCCAAATAAGTCAGGTGACCGCACTTGGCGTCTTCACCCAGGTGGGTGTTTTTCAACTCTACAAAGTTACCCACATGGGCGCGGGCATCGAGCACGCTGCCCGGACGCAAACGTGCGAAAGGACCGGCATCGCTGCCCTCGCCCAGTACCGCACCATCAAGGTGGCTGTTGGCTTTGACCACCGCACCTTTGCGCAAGGTGCTGTCTTTGATCACGCAGTTCGGACCAATCACCACGTCATCTTCGATCACCACGCGACCTTCAAGAATCACGTTAATGTCGATCAGCACGTCGCGACCGACGGTCACTTCACCGCGCACATCAAAACGGGCCGGGTCACGCAGGGTTACGCCCAGTGCCATCAGTCGACGGCCTTCACGCAACTGGTAATGACGTTCCAGCTCGCTGAGCTGTTTACGGTCATTGGCGCCCTGCACTTCCATCGGGTCATGGGCGTGCTCAGTGGCCACTACCAAACCATCGTTAACCGCCATGGCGATCACGTCAGTCAGGTAATACTCGCCCTGGGCATTGTTGTTAGACAAACGGCTCATCCAGTCAGCCAGGCGTGCGGTCGGCAAAGCCAGAATCCCCGTGTTGCCTTCGGTGATGGCACGTTGCTCATCGGTGGCATCTTTATGCTCAACGATGGCGCTGACCTTGCCGGTGGCATCACGCACGATACGGCCATAGCCAGTCGGGTCCGCCAGGTTCACGGTCAGCAGGCCCAGTTGCTCGGGGCTCACTTGCTTGAGCAGGCGTTGCAAGGTGTCGACTTCAATCAACGGTACATCGCCGTACAGCACCAGCACATTTTCGGCGGTCAAAAATGGCAAGGCTTGCGCCACGGCGTGGCCGGTACCCAGTTGCTTGTCTTGCAGCACAAAGTTCAGGTCATCAGCAGCCAGACGCTCGCGGACCAATTCGGCACCATGGCCGATAACCACGTGAATACCGGTCGGCTTAAGTTGGCGGGCGCTGTGGATAACATGCCCAAGCATGGAGTTGCCGGCCACCGGGTGAAGGACCTTGGGCAGGGAGGAACGCATGCGGGTGCCCTGGCCTGCGGCGAGAATAACGATATCGAGAGACATGACTGGCTACCAATCCTGGGTGGTCAGCGAATGCGACCAAAAGTAGTTCGCGGAAATGAAAAAAGGGTAGCCGAGGCTACCCTTTTTAATCAATCACACAATCAGTAACGGCTTAATTGCCGAACTTCTTGCGGATTTGCTGGACGGTGCGCAGCTGAGCTGCAGCCTCGGCCAGACGTGCGGCAGCAGATCCGTAATCGAAATCTGCGCCTTTTTCGTTCAGGGCCTTCTCGGCAGCCTTAACGGCTTCCTGAGCAGAGGCTTCATCCAGGTCGGCAGCACGTTGCACGGTGTCGGCAAGCACCTTGACCATGTTCGGCTGAACCTCGAGGAAACCACCAGAGATGTAAAACACCTCGGCTTCGCCACCCTGTTTGATCAGGCGGATCGGACCTGGGTTCAGACTGGTGATCAGCGGAGCGTGACCCAGAGCGATACCAAGATCACCCAGTGCACCGTGCGCAATCACCATCTCAACCAGACCGGAAAAGATTTCTCCTTCCGCGCTGACGATATCGCAATGGACTGTCATATTAGCCATCTGATTGCCTCAACCTGATTAGCGCCCGTTTCCGGGCGCCCGAATTACAGTTTCTTGGCTTTCTCGATCGCTTCTTCGATGCCGCCAACCATGTAGAACGCTTGTTCTGGCAGGTGGTCGTAGTCACCGTTGAGGATGCCTTTGAAGCCAGCAATGGTGTCTTTCAGGGAAACGTATTTACCCGAAGCACCGGTGAAGACTTCAGCCACGAAGAACGGCTGCGACAAGAAGCGCTGGATCTTACGAGCACGGTTTACCAACTGCTTGTCGGCTTCCGACAGCTCGTCCATACCCAGGATCGCAATGATGTCCTTCAGTTCTTTGTAACGCTGCAGCACGTACTGAACGCCGCGAGCGGTGTCGTAGTGCTCCTGGCCGATCACGTTCGGGTCCAGCTGGCGCGAAGTCGAGTCGAGTGGATCGACCGCTGGGTAGATACCCAGGGAAGCGATGTCACGGGACAGTACGACGGTGGCGTCCAAGTGGGCGAAGGTGGTCGCTGGCGACGGGTCGGTCAAGTCATCCGCAGGTACGTATACCGCTTGGATCGAAGTGATCGAACCTTCCTTGGTCGAAGTGATACGTTCTTGCAGAACGCCCATCTCTTCAGCCAGGGTCGGCTGGTAACCTACTGCCGAAGGCATACGGCCCAGCAGTGCGGATACTTCAGTACCGGCCAGTGTGTAACGGTAGATGTTGTCGACGAACAACAGAACGTCGTTACCTTCGTCACGGAACTTCTCAGCCATGGTCAGGCCAGTCAGTGCTACGCGCAGACGGTTACCCGGCGGCTCGTTCATCTGACCGTAAACCAGCGCTACTTTGTCCAGTACGTTGGAATCCTTCATCTCGTGGTAGAAGTCGTTACCCTCACGAGTACGCTCACCCACACCGGCGAACACGGAATAACCGCTGTGCTCGATGGCGATGTTACGGATCAGTTCCATCATGTTTACGGTTTTGCCTACACCGGCACCACCGAACAGACCTACTTTACCGCCTTTGGCGAACGGGCAAACCAGGTCGATAACCTTGATGCCTGTTTCCAGCAGATCGTTGCCGCCAGCTTGTTCGGCGAACGAAGGTGCTGGACGGTGAATGCCCCAACGCTCTTCGGTGTCGATCGGGCCAGCTTCGTCAATCGGGTTACCCAGTACGTCCATGATCCGGCCCAGGGTCGCTTTACCGACCGGTACGGAGATGGCTGCGCCAGTGTCGACTACGTCCAGACCGCGCTTCAAGCCTTCGGTGGAACCCATCGCAATGGTACGAACTACGCCGTCGCCCAGCTGCTGCTGAACTTCCAGAGTAGTTTCCGCGCCTTGTACTTTCAGCGCGTTGTAGATGCTCGGTACGCTGTCGCGTGGAAATTCCACGTCGATAACGGCGCCGATGATTTGAACGATACGTCCGCTACTCATAGCTGGATCCTCTGAATATTTGAACCGTTAAACCGCGGCAGCGCCGCCGACGATTTCCGAGATCTCTTGGGTGATCGCAGCCTGACGCGCCTTGTTGTAGACCAGCTGCAAATCGCTGATCAGATCACCGGCGTTATCGGTAGCGTTTTTCATCGCGATCATCCGCGCCGCTTGTTCAGCTGCGTTGTTCTCGACCACCGCCTGGTACACCTGCGACTCCACGTAACGCACCATCAAGCCGTCAAGCAGCTCTTTGGCGTCTGGTTCGTAGAGGTAGTCCCAGTGGTGCTTGAGTTCCTGATCCGGGGTCGCCACCAGTGGAATCAATTGCTCCACGGTTGGCTGCTGGGTCATGGTGTTGATGAACTTGTTGGATACCACGGACAGGCGGTCAATCCGGCCTTCCAGGTACGCATCCAGCATCACCTTCACACTGCCGATCAGATCATTGATCGACGGCTCTTCACCCAGGTGGCTGATAGCTGCAACGACGTTACCGCCGAAGTTACGGAAAAAGGCCGCACCCTTGCTACCAACAACACACAGATCAATCTCGACGCCGTTATCGCGGTTTACCGCCATGTCCTTGACCAGGGCCTTGAACAGGTTGGTATTCAAACCACCGCACAAACCACGGTCACTGCTCACAACCACATAACCCACACGCTTAACTGCGCGGTCGATCATGAACGGGTGGCGGTATTCCGGGTTGGCGTTGGCCAAATGCCCAATAACCTGGCGGATGCGCTCCGCATAAGGACGGCTAGCAGCCATGCGCATTTGTGCCTTGCGCATTTTGCTGACCGCCACTTTTTCCATGGCGCTGGTAATTTTTTGCGTGCTTTTGATGCTCGCAATCTTACTGCGAATCTCTTTTGCGCCTGCCATGTAACACCTATCAGGTTAGCAAGCGGGAGCCTTGCGGCTCCCGCTGCGGCTTACCAGGTTTGGGTGGCCTTGAACTTCTCGATACCGGCTTTCAGGCCAGCGTCGATTTCGTCATTGAAGTCACCCTTCACGTTGATCTTGGCCAACAAGTCGGCGTGATCGCGGTTGAAGTAAGCAATCAGCGCTTGTTCAAAGCTGCCGACCTTGGCGATTTCGACGTCAGTCAGGAACCCACGCTCAGCGGCATACAGCGACAACGCCATGTCAGCGATCGACATTGGGGCGTATTGCTTCTGCTTCATCAGCTCGGTAACGCGCTGACCATGCTCAAGTTGCTTACGGGTCGCTTCGTCCAGGTCAGAAGCGAACTGGGCGAATGCTGCCAGTTCACGGTACTGAGCCAGAGCGGTACGGATACCACCGGAGAGCTTCTTGATGATCTTGGTCTGAGCGGCACCACCCACACGGGATACCGAAACACCGGCGTTCACTGCAGGGCGGATGCCCGAGTTGAACATGGCCGATTCCAGGAAGATCTGACCGTCGGTGATGGAAATCACGTTGGTCGGAACGAACGCGGAAACGTCGCCAGCTTGAGTTTCGATGATCGGCAATGCGGTCAGGGAACCGGTTTTGCCGGTCACTGCGCCATTGGTGAACTTCTCTACGTAATCTTCCGAAACGCGGGATGCGCGCTCCAGCAGACGGGAGTGGAGATAGAACACGTCGCCTGGATAAGCTTCACGGCCTGGTGGACGGCGCAGCAGCAGGGAAATCTGGCGGTAAGCCACTGCTTGCTTGGACAGATCGTCATAAACGATCAGCGCGTCTTCACCGCGGTCGCGGAAGAACTCACCCATGGTGCAACCGGCGTAAGGAGCCAGGTATTGCAGCGCAGGCGATTCAGAAGCACTGGCAGCCACGATGATCGTGTTTTTCAGTGCGCCGTTTTCTTCCAGCTTGCGAACCACGTTAGCGATGGTCGATTGCTTCTGACCGATAGCTACGTAGACGCAGAAAATGCCGCTGTCTTTCTGGTTGATGATCGCGTCGATCGCCAGAGCGGTTTTACCGATCTGACGGTCACCGATGATCAGCTCACGCTGGCCACGGCCGACAGGGATCATGGCATCGACAGCCTTGTAGCCAGTCTGTACAGGCTGGTCTACCGACTTACGCCAGATCACGCCTGGAGCAACTTTCTCGACCGCGTCGGTCTCGGTGTTGCCCAGAGGACCTTTGCCGTCAACTGGGTTACCCAGTGCGTCGACTACGCGACCCAGCAGTTCCTTACCAACAGGAACTTCCAGGATGCGGCCGGTGCACTTGGCGCTCATGCCTTCAGCCAGAGACTGGTAAGCGCCCAAAATTACGGCACCTACGGAGTCTTGCTCCAGGTTGAGGGCCATACCGAAGACGCCGCCCGGAAACTCGATCATCTCGCCGGACATTACGTCGGCCAGACCGTGAATCCGCACGATACCGTCAGATACGCTGACGACAGTGCCTTCGTTACGGGCTTGGGAGGTCACATCGAGCTTGTCGATGCGGCCCTTGATAATTTCACTTATTTCGGAAGGATTGAGTTGCTGCATTGCTCTGCTGCCCCTTCAAACTCAAGATTTCAATGCTTCGGCAAGATTCGCGAGTTTGCCGCGAATCGAGCCATCGATAACCAGGTCGCCGGCGCGAATGACAATGCCCCCAATGAGGGACTTGTCTTCCGCAACTTGCAGGCGCACTTCCCGGTCGAGTCGTGCACTGAGAACCTTGGCGAGTTTGTCTTGCTGTTCTTGGTTCAATGCGAAAGCACTGGTCACTTCAACATCTACCGACTTCTCTTGCTCGGCCTTGTACAGGTCAAACAGAGCGGCGATCTCCGGCAAAAGCAGGAGACGGTCGTTTTCTGCAACGACGTGGATGAAGTTCTGCACTTTCACATCAAACTTGTCGCCGCACACGTCAATAAACGTGGCGGCCTTTTCTGCGCTCGTCAGTCGCGGGGCCTTGAGCACGCGCTGCATCGTGTCGTCTTGCGACACCGCTGCAGCCAGGCCGAGCATGGCTGACCAAGAGGCCAGTTGCTGGTGGGCCTGGGCGTGCTCGAAGGCTGCCTTAGCGTAAGGTCGGGCCAACGTGGTCAATTCTGCCATGATCGCCCTCGCTTAAATTTCAGCAGCCAGTTTATTAACCAGCTCCGCGTGCGCGTTTTGATCGATTGTGGCACCCAGGATCTTCTCTGCGCCTTCAACAGCCAAGCCACCCAATTGGGCGCGCAGGGCGTCTTTGACGCTGTTCAGTTCCTGTTCGATCTCGGCCTGAGCCTGAGCCTTCACACGGTCAGCTTCAACGCGAGCCTGTTCACGGGCTTCGTCTACGATCTGAGTACCGCGTTTCTTGGCTTGCTCAATGATTTCAGCTGCTTGAGCCTTAGCTTCGCGCAGTTGTTGACCCGCTTTATCTTGGGCCAACTCCAGGTCACGAGCTGCTCGGTTAGCAGCGTCCAGTCCAGCCGCAATCTTCTTCTGACGTTCTTGCAATGCCGCGATGACCGGAGGCCACACGAACTTCATGCAAAACAGTACAAAAATGAAGAACGCAACGGACTGGCCAATCAGGGTTGCATTAATGTTCACGCCAACACCTCGCTCGTTCGTTGTCCATCACTCTAATCAACTCGAAAATTCGAGTGATTAGCCAGCGAGTTGACCAACGAAAGGGTTCGCGAAAGTGAAGAACAGTGCGATACCAACACCGATCATGGTTACGGCGTCGAGCAGACCGGCAACGATGAACATTTTAACTTGCAGCATTGGAACCATTTCTGGTTGACGCGCAGCGCCTTCCAGGAACTTGCCGCCCAACAGGCCGAAACCAATTGCGGTACCCAGTGCACCCAGGCCGATCAACAGTGCAACAGCGATAGCGGTTAGACCAACTACAGTTTCCATCTTTCCTCCCGACTTTTACGTCGTATGGTTTAGGTTTTTAGATTAAAGCGGTAAAACAAAATCAATTTGCTACACCCTCCCGCCGGAACGGGAGGGGCACCAGACTCGCCGAAACGGGTCTTAGTGGTTCTCTTCGTGCGCCATCGACAAGTAAACGATGGTCAACATCATGAAGATGAACGCTTGCAAGGTGATGATCAGGATGTGGAATACAGCCCACGCCCATTGCAGCACCACGCCCAGACCGCTAAGCCAAAGCAGGCCGCTGCCGAACATTACGGCGATCAGGATAAATACCAGTTCGCCAGCGTACATGTTGCCGAACAGACGCAGTGCCAGCGAGATTGGCTTGGCAACCAGCGTCACGAATTCGAGCAGGAAGTTCACCGGAATCAGCAGCGCTTGAACCAGGATGTTCTTGCTGCCGAACGGGTGCAGGGTCAGTTCGCCGATAAAACCGCCGATGCCCTTGATTTTGATGCTGTAGAAGATGATCAACGCGAATACCGACAGGGCCATGCCCAGGGTAGCGTTAGGATCGGTCGTCGGTACGGCACGGAACGGGAAGTGCTCATCGCCAGTGATCAGGATGGCCAACTGAGGAATCCAGTCAACCGGGATCAGGTCGATGACGTTCATCAGGAATACCCAGACGAAAATTGTCAGCGCCAACGGAGCAATCACGGCGCTACGGCCATGGAAGCTGTCTTTTACGCTGCCATCAACGAATTCCACCAGTACTTCAACGAAGTTCTGCAGTGCGCCTGGTTGACCGGAAGTTGCCTTCTTGGCCGCCATGCGGAAAATGAAGATAAACAGCAAGCCTACGAATACAGACCAGCCGAGGGTATCGACGTGGAATGACCAAAAGCCCATTGCTTTAGCTTCTGCAACGGTGTGAGCAAAGCCCCAGCCGCCATCAGGTAGCTGCCCGAAGGTCAGGTTCTGTAAGTGGTGCTGGATATAGCCCGAAGCGGTTGTTTCTGCCATGGTTGCCTCAAACGCCCTAAGGTCTCGAAAGTGTTGTTCTCATTAGCAGGGGAGCGAACCAGCTGACCAATTGGGTCAACACGAAGACGCCGAATACAGCTAGCGGCGCCAATGGCTTCACACCTGCAAACGTCAGCGCGAACAGCACTGCCGTCAAAATTAATTTGCCCGCCTCGCCAGCGTAAAACGACCGGACGATGGCTTGCGCTGCTCGAGCGCCGGTAAACCGGAAAGCTCTGTGAGCAAAGTACACATTGGGTAGCAAAGCGATCAGGCCTCCGCAGAGTCCTGAGTATCCGGCTACAACTCCATGCCATTGCCAGAGCCCCAGAGCAGCCAGCAATAAAACGACAAATTGAGCCAGCAAAACCGGAAAAACCGCCAAGCGATGGAATGGCAAGCGGTTTGGCGTGCGTGTCTCCATCACAACTGCTCCTCAATGGTCGGCTGCCAAAAGCTAAAACTTGGCATAATTTGTGCCGACAAAATGCGCGCAGAGTATAGGGGCGCTGAAGCCCCTATTCAACTGTCAGGTAGTGATTTCCGACTGCGCGCTACAAAGGAAATGTTTCAGCGGATGTGAGCAAGCACTCCTTGAAGCTCATCAAGGGAGTTGTAACCAATCACTAATTGGCCTTTTCCCTTCTTTCCGTGGCGGATCTGCACCGCAGAGCCTAGGCGCTCGGCCAGACGCTGCTCAAGGCGAGTGATATCTGGATCGGCTTTAACCGGTTCAGCAGGCTCTTGTTTACCGCTCAACCACTGACGAACCAAGGCTTCGGTCTGGCGTACGGTCAGACCACGTGCGACAACGTGTCGCGCCCCCTCAACCTGCTTGTTGTCCGGCAAACCGAGCAAGGCCCGTGCATGGCCCATTTCGAGGTCGCCGTGGGACAGCATGGTTTTGATCACTTCGGGCAATGAAATCAACCGCAACAAGTTAGCCACAGACACCCGGGACTTACCCACAGCGTCGGCCACTTGTTGTTGAGTCAGCTGAAACTCTTGCTGCAAGCGTTGCAAGGCAATCGCTTCTTCGATCGGATTGAGGTCTTCACGCTGAATGTTTTCAATCAGCGCCATCGCGATAGCGGTTTCATCCGGCACATCACGCACCATCGCCGGAATGGTGTCTTTACCGGCCTGTTGGCTGGCGCGCCAGCGACGTTCACCGGCAATGATCTCAAAACGGTCGCCGGCAATCGGACGCACCACGATCGGCTGCATCACGCCCTGGGTCTTGATGGAGTTCGCCAGTTCTTCGAGCGCTTGCGGGTCCATGTCGCGACGAGGCTGATATTTGCCGCGCTGGATCAGGTCCAGGGGCAAATGCTGCAGTTCGCTTTGATCGACCTTGACGGCCTGCTCTTCCAGCGAGCTGACCGTAGGACCACTCAGGAGTGCATCCAGTCCACGTCCTAGACCTCGTTTCTTGACGGCCATGGAATATCCTTAAGTTGGCTGAGCAGTGCGGGAGGTGCGACGTTGACGACGAACCAGCTCGCCGGCCAAGGCAAGGTAAGCAATCGCGCCACGGGAATTTTTATCATAGGCCAGTGCAGGCATGCCGTAACTCGGCGCCTCGGCAAGACGAATGTTTCGCGGAATCACCGTGTCGTACAGCTGCTCGCCAAAGTGTTCCTTGAGCTGGGCCGACACATCGTTCATCAGGCTCAGGCGCGGGTCGTACATGGTCCGCAGCAGGCCTTCGATTTTCAGGTTCGGGTTGAGCAACTCGGCGATACGCTTGATGTTATCCACAAGGTCGCTCAAGCCTTCGAGGGCGAAGTACTCGCACTGCATGGGGATAATTACCCCATCGGCAGCCACCAGGGCGTTCAAGGTCAGCATCGACAACGACGGCGGGCAGTCGATCAGGATGTAATCGTAGCTTTCACGCACCGGCGCCAGCGCTGTACGTAGACGGCTTTCTTTCATCTGCATTTCGAGCAGTACGACTTCGGCTGCCGTCAGGTCACGGTTGGCCGGCAACAGCTGGTAACCACCGTGTTCGGAGATGTGCATGGCCTGGGCCAGGTCGCATTCACCGATCAACAGGTCGTAGACCGAATTCTCAAGACCATGTTTATCCACACCGCTGCCCATGGTGGCGTTGCCTTGTGGATCTAGATCGATCAACAGGACGCGCCGCTTGGTCGCGACCAGCGATGCTGCGAGGTTGATACAGGTGGTGGTTTTACCCACACCACCTTTTTGGTTCGCTATTGCGAATACCTTAGCCATTCTTGCTTGCGTTCCCAATCATGCCGTTCGGCGCAGTATCAGCAGATGGCGTTGGCCTTGGCAACCCGGTACGGTCAAGGCGTGTTCGCTATCTAGACGAAAATCAGACGGCAATGCTACCAGCTCATCGGCCGGATGAACGCCCTTCATTGCCAACCAGCGTGTTTCGCTGTTGCCCAGGTGCCGCGTCCAGTTGGTGAAGTTCTCCATGCTGCTGAAAGCCCTGGAAACAATTCCGTTGAACGCCTGCTCAGGCTTGAACTCTTCAACACGGCTGTGGATAACTTGCAGGTTGTCCAGCTTGAGCTCCAGTTTGACCTGGGTCAGAAAGCGGGTTTTCTTGCCGTTGCTGTCCAGGCAAGTCACTTGCGACTCAGGAAACAGGATCGCCAACGGGATACCCGGCATCCCGCCGCCGCTGCCCACGTCCAGCCAGCGACCGTTTTCGATAAACGGCATCACGCTCAGGCTGTCGAGCAAATGACGCGAAACCATCTCGTCCGGGTTACGCACAGCCGTGAGGTTGTAGGCCTTGTTCCATTTTATCAACAGGGCCAGATAGCCCAGCAGTAGCTCGTGCTGGGTTTGGGTCAAAGCGACGCCCAGTTGGCGTGCACCTGTTGATAACTCTTCAGCGTGTTGTGCGGTCACCAGCGAACTCAAGCGTTTTGCTCCAACTTGCGGCCAGCGCCGCGTTTTTTCAGGTGAATCATCAACAGGGAAATCGCCGCCGGCGTCACACCGGGTACCCGCGATGCCTGGCCCAGCGTCTCGGGGCGTGTTGCACCGAGCTTGCTTTGGATCTCTTTGGACAACCCGGAAATGGTCGTGTAATCGATATCCACAGGCAGTTTGATAGTTTCACTGGCGCGAAGACGCGCAATCTCGTCCTGTTGACGGTCGATGTAGCCCGCGTATTTGGTTTTGATCTCAACCTGTTCAGCGACCAGCGGGTCGCTTGCCCCTTCACCGGTCACTTCGACCAGACCGGCGTAGTCGATTTCCGGACGAGTCAGCAAACTGAGCAAATTGTATTCATGGGTCAACGGTGTGCCAAATTTGGCCGCAATCGCTTCACCTTGCTCAGTCCCCGGGCGTACCCAGGTGCTTTTCAGTCGTTGTTCTTCCAGGGCAATGCTTTCGCGCTTGGTGCAGAACGCCGCCCAACGGGCGTCATCGACCAAACCGAGCTCGCGACCTTTTTCGGTCAGGCGCATATCAGCGTTGTCTTCACGCAGGATGAGGCGGTATTCGGCGCGGGAAGTAAACATCCGGTACGGTTCTTGAGTCCCCAGGGTAATCAGGTCATCAACCAATACACCGATGTAGGCTTCATCGCGACGCGGGCACCAGGTCTCTTTGCCCTGTGCGAGCAAGGCTGCGTTGGTTCCGGCGAGCAAACCTTGTGCCCCCGCTTCTTCGTAACCGGTGGTGCCGTTGATTTGCCCGGCAAAGAACAAACCGCCGATCACCTTGGTTTCGAGGCTGTATTTCAGGTCGCGCGGGTCGAAATAATCGTATTCGATGGCATAGCCAGGTCGCACGATGTGGGCATTTTCCATGCCGCGAATCGACTGTACGAGTTGCAACTGAACATCAAAAGGCAACGAGGTCGAAATGCCGTTCGGATACAGCTCATGGGTGTTCAAACCTTCCGGTTCGATAAACACCTGATGGCTTTCCTTGTCAGCAAAACGATGAATCTTGTCTTCAATCGACGGGCAGTAGCGCGGGCCAATCCCTTCAATCACACCTGAGTACATCGGCGAACGATCGAGGTTGGACGCAATGATTTCATGGGTGCGCGCATTGGTATGGGTGATCCAGCAGCTGACTTGAGTCGGGTGCTGTTCTTTGTTGCCCATGAACGACATGACCGGGATCGGCGTATCACCCGGTTGTTCAGTCATCACCGAGAAATCAACCGAACGGCCATCAATGCGTGGCGGAGTGCCGGTTTTCAGGCGACCGACACGCAAAGGCAGTTCACGCAGACGGTGTGCCAGGGCAATCGAAGGTGGATCACCGGCGCGTCCGCCCGAGTAATTCTGCAAACCGATGTGGATAAGTCCACCCAGGAACGTACCGGTGGTCAAAACCACCGAGTCAGCCAGAAAACGCAGGCCCATCTGGGTCACAACACCGCGTACTTGATCGTTTTCAACAATCAGGTCATCCGCTGCTTGTTGAAATATCCACAGGTTCGGTTGGTTTTCCAGAATTTCGCGTACGACCGACTTGTAAATAGCGCGGTCGGCCTGTGCACGAGTCGCCCGCACGGCCGGGCCTTTACGGCCATTGAGTACGCGGAACTGGATACCGCTTTTATCCGTTGCTGTTGCCATCGCGCCGCCGAGGGCATCGATTTCTTTAACCAGATGGCTTTTACCAATCCCGCCGATCGCAGGGTTGCAGCTCATATGCCCGAGGGTTTCCACGTTGTGGGTCAACAGCAGGGTTTTTACACCCATGCGTGCTGAAGCAAGTGCAGCCTCGGTTCCGGCGTGACCGCCACCGATGACGATCACTGCAAAACGGGAAGGGAAATTCACCACGCACCTCGTGCCTGTTACTAGGGGTTTTTTGGATAGACCGCGAAGTATAGGGACTTCGCCTTCCTTAAAGAACCCTTTGCACAAAATTTAACCAGCTTGTGGATAAGGCAAGATAGAAAAATAAATAAAGAAGAAATTTATTAAAGCTTTGTTTTTATGTTTATTTCTATAGCGGTACCTTTCTGTGGATAGATTGCTAAGAGCCTTATTTTACGTACTGTACAGAGATTCAAAAGTCTGTGGTCATGTGGCCATGAGGGGCGTGAATAAGTGCGTTAAGCCTGTGGGTAAATGGTAACGTTATCCACAGAGGGGTTTATCTTCAGTTTTCAAGCCCACTTACCCACTGAGCTAAAGGCCAGTTATGCACAGAGCTTATCCGACGAAATTCCCCCTATCAGGCCAACAAAAAGGCGGCCGAAAGCCGCCTGGATGAGCACGTCATCCAGCGGCCAGCAGCTTCAACAGGGATAAAGGTGATGAACGGCAGCTTATGCAGCGCTCAAACAGCGGCGATCAACCAGCCGTTGGCACTCGCGATGAGCCTGTGGGTTATTCCAATAGCGTCGAGAAACCTCTCGTCGTGTGAGGTCACAACCAACGTGCCGGTGTACTGATTGAGCCTGTTTTCCAGCGCCAGCAAGGACACCAGATCGAGGTGATTGGCGGGCTCATCGAGCAATAACAACTGCGCAGGTTGCTCGGCATAGAACACACAGGCCATTGCCGCCTTCAGCCGTTCACCCCCACTGAGTTGTGCACAGGGGCGATTCACCTGCTCGGCGCCGAGCCCTAATTGCGCCAGCCGGGTACGCAATTCACTCTCGCTGAGTTGCCGATTGAGTGCCTGCAATTGCTCCAGCACCGAACATTCGAGGTTAAGCAACGCCAAGTGTTGATCAAGATAAGCTGTTTTCACATGGACATCCGCCTGCCCAGCCAGGATCGGTACTTGTCCAGCCAACACCTTGAGTACCGTTGATTTACCGCAGCCATTGGGGCCGAGCAAGGCCACTTGTTGGCCCCGACTGAGCATAAGGCTGAGTGTGCGCAACGGTTCGAAGCCATACGGCAAGCGTGCCTCAACCAGCTCGGCGATGTGGGCAGCGCTGTGCTGGCTCGTTGTGGGGGCATAGACAAACACAGCCTGCTGCCTTTCAACCAGGCTGGCAGCTTGCCTGACGCGCACCGACAACGCCTCGCGCGCGGCTTGCTGATGTTGCTGGAATTTGCCGCTGCTGTTTTGGCTGCGCTCCTTTTGGCGGCCCAGCAAAATCTTCGCTTGATTACGGCTACTGGCAGACTTGTTACCGCGTGCCAGCCTGCGTTCAAGCTGTTCAGCCTGCTCGCGCAACCGTTGTTCTTGTCTGTTTCGTTCCAGTTTGGCGTGGGCCAGTTGCTGTTCAGCGGCCGATTGCTGCTGGGCTTTGGCCTGTGCATAAAACGAATAACCACTGCCGTAGCTGGCCAGCCCCAAGGCTGAGAGTTCGAGGATGCGCGTCATCGTCTCCAGCAACTCGCGGTCATGGCTGATCACCAGCAACGCCTTGGGCCAATGGCTGAGTTGCGCCTGCAGTGCCAATCGCTGCTCACGGTCCAGATGATTGGTCGGCTCATCCAGAATCAGCAGCTCGGCATCTGACATAAACGCCCCCATCAGCGCGACACGCATGGCTTCGCCGCCACTGAGCCGTGAGGTCGGGGTTGAAGGCGTGAGGTGCCCGAGGTTGTTGTGGGCCAGTTGGTCGAGTAACTGCTGGCGAATGTTCCACTGCTCGCCCACCGCGTCAAAGTCGGCTGGTGCGGTACTGCCCTGTTCGATGCGTTCCAGCGCGTTGATGATGGATTGCACACCGGCCAGATCAGCGACCGTCTGACCGGGGGCATGGGTGATGTGCTGCGCCAGGTAATACACCTTCCCGGTGCGCAGGCAGCGCCCAGCGGTAGGAACAATATCCCCGGCAATCAGACGGGCCAATACACTTTTACCCACACCATTACGCCCCACCAGGCCGGTGTGGCGTTGATCGAGATGCAGGTTGAGGTCAGAAAACAGCGGGCTGCCATCGGGCAGCTGATAAGAAACGCCTTCCAGCGTTACACAGGTCGCGTGGGTCATACGCACTCCAGAGATGCACAGATCTACCCCCTGTTGCAGGGGAATCAAGAACTGGCCGCACTATTCGCGGCGGCATCAATGGCGCATTGGACTAATACCTGTAGGAGACGAACTTGTCTCGTGACCTTTTAACAGATCAAAAGATCGCCAGGCAAGCTCGCTCCTACGGGTTGCCGGGCATTATTTACCGATACAGAAGCTGGAGAAGATCCGCCCCAGCAGATCATCCGAGCTGAATGCCCCGGTAATTTCGCCCAGCGATTGCTGCGCCATGCGCAAATCTTCGGCCAGCAATTCACCGGCGCCCGCCAGCGTCAGCTGTGCCCGGCCATGCTCAAGGGCATCGCTGGCGTGCTGCAACGCCTCCAGGTGACGACGACGTGCGCTGAAGCTGCTTTCAGAGGTTTGCTCGTAGCCCATGCAGGCCTTGAGGTGCTCACGCAGCAAATCCAGACCGTCCGTCGATCGGGCGCTGAGGCTGATCGTGACATGGCCATCGGCGCTCACTTCAAGGCTCACCGCTTCACCGCTGAGGTCCGCCTTGTTACGAATCAAGGTGACTTTGGCCGGGTCCGGGCGCTGCTCCAAAAACTCGGGCCACAACGCGAAGGGGTCATCCGCTTCCGGTGCCGTCGCATCCACCACCAGCAACACGCGATCCGCCTCACCAATGGCTTTGAGGGCTCGCTGCACGCCGATTTTCTCGACCTGATCTTCGGTATCCCGCAGTCCTGCTGTATCCACCACATGCAGGGGCATGCCGTCGATGTGGATATGTTCACGCAGCACGTCGCGGGTCGTACCGGCGATCTCCGTCACAATGGCTGCTTCACGGCCGGCCAGCGCGTTGAGCAAACTGGACTTGCCCGCATTGGGTCGACCGGCAATCACCACCGTCATGCCATCGCGCAGCAAGGCGCCCTGGCCGGCTTCGCGCTTAACGGTGGATAACTCTTCGCGGACTTTATCGAGCATGCGCAATACGTGGCCATCGGCCAGAAAGTCGATTTCTTCCTCCGGGAAGTCAATCGCAGCCTCGACGTAGATGCGCAAACTGATGAGCTGCTCAGTCAAGTTATGCACACGGTGTGAGAAAGCACCCTGCAAAGACCGTAATGCGTTGCGCGCAGCCTGTGCAGAACTGGCTTCAATGAGGTCGGCAATGGCCTCGGCCTGAGCCAGATCGAGCTTGTCGTTTAAAAACGCGCGCTCACTGAATTCGCCTGGTCGTGCCAGACGGCAACCCAGTTCGATGCAGCGTTGCAGCAGCATATCGAGCACGATCGGCCCGCCGTGACCTTGCAACTCCAGCACATCTTCGCCGGTGAACGAGTTCGGGCCCGGGAAATACAGCGCAATGCCTTCATCCAAAACTTCACCGTTTTCACCGTAAAACGGTCCGTAATGGGCGTAGCGCGGTTTCAGTTCGCGCTCAGTGAACGCTTGCGCCGCCGCCCGGGCGAGTGGCCCGGAAACACGCACGATCCCCACACCACCTCGGCCTTGGGCGGTTGCCACAGCAGCAATGGTTTGTGCCGGAACACTCATAAAAACAGGCCTCAAAAACAAAAGTGACAGATAGCAAAACGCCCCACTAGGGGGCGTTTTGAGTGGTGATCAACAGAGTAAGTTAAGCAGCTGCTTTTTTGGTAGCGGCTTCGATCTTACGTGTGATGTACCACTGTTGAGCGATGGACAGGCAGTTGTTCACAACCCAGTACAGCACCAGACCAGCCGGGAACCACAGGAAGAAGAAGGTGAAGATGATTGGCATCAGCTTCATCACCTTGGCCTGCATCGGATCCGGAGGTGTCGGGTTCAGACGCTGCTGGATGAACATGGTTGCGCCCATGATGATCGGCAGAATGAAGAACGGGTCTTTAATCGACAAGTCGGTAATCCAGAGCATGAAAGGCGCCTGACGCATTTCAACACTTTCCAGAAGTACCCAGTACAAGGACAGGAACACCGGCATCTGCACCAGGATCGGCAAGCAGCCGCCCAGTGGATTGATCTTCTCTTTCTTGTACAGCTCCATCATCGCTTGCGACATTTTCTGGCGATCATCACCGAACTGCTCTTTCAGAGCGGCCAGTTTTGGTGCCACAGCGCGCATGCGAGCCATCGATTTGTAGCTGGCGGCCGACAGCGGGAAGAAGATCCCTTTGATCAGCATGGTCAGGAAGATAATCGACCAACCCCAGTTACCCACCAGGCTGTGGATATGTTGCAGCAACCAGAAGATTGGCTGGGCAATGAACCACAGAATGCCGTAGTCGACCGTCAGCTCCAGGCCTGGGGACAACTCTTTGAGTACACCCTGGCTCTTTGGACCTGCGTACAAGGTAGCGCTGGTTTCACCTGTTTTGCCCGGCTCAACCGTCAAGGTAGGGCCAGTGAAACCGATGATGTAGTTGCCTTGATTGTCTTTGCGGGTCTGAACGACGTTGTTATCGCCTTTCTGCGGGATCCACGCGGTTACAAAGTAGTGCTGCAGCCATGCAACCCAGCCACCTTGAACGGTTTCTTTCAGCGAACCCTTGTCGATATCTTTCATCGACACTTTTTTGTACGGTTCTGCACTTGTCCACAGGGCGGCGCCCAGGTAAGTGGCAGTACCGGTGGCGGTGCTGGAAGAAGGATCAGAGCTGGCGTCGCGTTTCAATTGCGCGAACAGGTTGCCGGTCCACGGCTTGCCACTCTCGTTATCAATCAAATAGCTGACTTGAACATCGTACAGGCCACGTTTGAACGTGAAACGCTTGATGTAGTTAACGCCGTCTTCGCTGAATTTCAGGTCAACAACCAATTGATCCTGGCCAGGAGCCAGTTCATAGGTCTTTTTATCCACACTGAAAACCGGACGACCGGCGGCACGTGCATCCGGGCCGTCAACGCCAGTCAGGCCACTTTGTGCCAGATAAGTACGCTCACCGCCGTTATCGAACAGCTGGAAAGGCACATCCGGGTGGTCCTGGCGACGTGGATAAAGCGGCAGACGCAGTTGGGCAACGTCACCACCCTGTGGATCAATTGCAATATCCAGTACGTCGGTTTTGACGTGGATCAGGTCTTTGCTTGCAGCCACCGGAGTTTCTGTTGGTGTGCTGGTATCGGCATTGGCACTGGGTACATCGGCACTGTTCGAAGCGTTGTTACCTGGCACCGAGTCAGGCAAACCCTGCGCGGTATTACTGCTGGCGGCAACATTCTGAGTCGGCAGGGCAGCTTGGCCGTAATCCTGGTTCCATTTCAGAACCATAACGTAGGACACGACTGCGAGAGCGACGATCAGGATCGTGCGTTTAATATCCATGATTACTCGGCCATCAAGAAGAACGGGAGGTAGGGATAGGTGGAACCGGGTCGTAACCACCGGGATTCCACGGGTGACAGCGACCTAAACGACGAAAGGTCAGCCAGCCGCCGCGAAGAACGCCATGAGTTTCGATGGCTTCCAACGCGTAGCAGGAACAACTGGGGTAGAAACGGCAGTGATTTGCCATCAAAGGACTAATGGCATAACGGTAAAACTGGATCGGAACGAGCGCCAGTTTACGCATCAGGACTGCCTACCCCTACAGTTTCGGTTTTAACAGACGGAGCTGGCGTGTTACGGGCCAGACGTTTCCACAGTTTGCCGAAATGCTGAATCAATTCGGGGTTCTCTACGTCACCCAAACCTTTGCGCGCGACGATAACGATATCCCAACCAACCAGTAGATCCTGGTGGAGACGAAACGATTCACGCATCAAACGCTTAAGGCGATTGCGCTGAACGGAGAGCTTTACGCTCTTTTTCCCGATCACTAACCCCAAACGGGGGTGATCAAGATCGTTGCTGCGCGCAAGGAGCAGGAGATTTTTCCCCGGAACCTTGCCGGTGGGGGAGTCAAAGACTGCCTTGAAGTGTCGGGGAGTGAGTAACCGCTTTTCCCGACTGAAGTCCTGACTCACCACCATTGTCTGATTATCAAACTGCCAGACGCGCACGGCCTTTGGCGCGGCGACGCGACAGGACTGCACGGCCGTTTTTAGTAGCCATGCGAGCACGGAAACCGTGAGTGCGGGCGCGTTTGATAGTGCTTGGTTGGAAAGTACGTTTCATGTCGTGCTACCTGGTTCGTCCACAACGGGCCGGAATGGCCCCCGTTTTAAGAGACCGGCGATTCTAGTGAATGCAGGCCCATAGGTCAATTTCCAACCAACGTTGACGGCTAAATAGATACCAACGGTTGTGCACACGCATTTGTTCAGCCAGTCATAAAAATAAAAAGACAGCGTATTTAAAGCTTTTTTAAAGAACTTATTAACTTTAGTGAGCCACTTATCTGTGGATAACTCGATCCAGCCCTTAAAAATCATGGCCTACAGAGAATGACAACACTGTCAAGAAGCCGTGCTCTGCCTGTGCTGCGACCTCGGATAAGCTGTGTACGAAAGGCCTCTTTATCCACAGGCCAGTTATGCACAGTGTTTCACCCCCACTTGTGCAACGAGCTTAGACCCGCTTATCCACAGACCTTATGCACATACCATTGGTCGCTTTGTTAACAGTAAAAAGACCTCGTTCTCCTTATAGGCAGGCAACCTACATGTGGATAAGTGGGCGAGTGGTCGCTACAATGGCGCCTGTTTTTGCCTCACCGGCTTTCAACTTAGGGGATATCCGTGTCAGTGGAACTTTGGCAGCAGTGCGTAGAGCTTTTGCGCGATGAGCTGCCTGCCCAGCAATTCAACACCTGGATCCGTCCACTACAGGTCGAAGCCGAAGGCGACGAGTTGCGCGTGTATGCGCCTAATCGTTTTGTGCTCGACTGGGTTAACGAGAAGTACCTGAGCCGTTTGCTTGAACTGCTGAACGAGCACAGCAATGGCATGGCGCCTGCGCTGTCCTTATTAATAGGCAGCAAACGCAGCTCGGCACCTCGTGCTGCGCCGAATGCGCCATTGGCCGCAGCGGCTTCGCAACAGCAAGCCGCGCCTGCGCCAGCACCCAGCGCACCGGCAAGTGCCACGCCCGCACCGGCGCCCGCCCCTAAACAGGCGGACCAGGCGAGCGAAGAGCCTTCGCGTGACAGCTTCGACCCGATGGCGGGTGCCAGTTCGCAACAGGCGCCAGCCCGTGCCGAACAGCGCACCGTCCAGGTTGAAGGCGCGCTCAAGCACACCAGCTACCTGAACCGCACGTTCACCTTCGAGAACTTCGTCGAGGGCAAGTCCAACCAACTGGCCCGTGCGGCGGCGTGGCAAGTGGCCGACAATCCCAAGCATGGCTACAACCCGCTCTTCCTTTATGGCGGCGTTGGTCTGGGTAAAACGCACTTGATGCACGCGGTGGGCAACCACCTGCTGAAGAAGAACCCGAATGCCAAGGTGGTGTACCTGCATTCCGAGCGTTTTGTAGCCGACATGGTCAAGGCCCTGCAGCTCAACGCTATCAATGAGTTCAAGCGCTTCTACCGTTCGGTCGACGCCCTGCTCATCGATGACATTCAATTTTTTGCACGCAAAGAGCGTTCTCAGGAAGAGTTCTTCCACACCTTCAACGCCTTGCTTGAAGGCGGTCAGCAAGTAATTCTGACCAGTGACCGCTACCCTAAAGAGATCGAAGGGCTCGAAGAGCGTCTCAAATCCCGCTTCGGCTGGGGTTTGACCGTGGCCGTTGAGCCGCCAGAGCTTGAAACGCGCGTTGCGATCCTGATGAAAAAGGCAGACCAGGCCAAGGTCGACCTGCCCCACGATGCCGCCTTCTTTATTGCCCAACGCATTCGTTCCAACGTGCGTGAGCTCGAAGGCGCGCTCAAGCGGGTTATTGCCCACTCGCACTTTATGGGCCGCGACATCACCATCGAGCTGATTCGCGAGTCCCTTAAAGACTTGCTGGCGCTGCAAGACAAACTGGTCTCTGTGGATAACATTCAGCGTACTGTGGCTGAGTACTACAAGATCAAAATTTCGGACTTGCTGTCCAAGCGTCGTTCACGCTCGGTCGCCCGCCCTCGCCAAGTGGCCATGGCACTGTCCAAAGAGCTGACTAACCACAGCCTGCCGGAAATCGGCGATGTGTTTGGTGGCCGCGACCACACCACGGTCTTGCACGCATGCCGCAAGATCAACGAACTCAAGGAATCCGACGCGGACATCCGCGAGGACTACAAGAACCTGCTGCGAACCCTGACAACCTGATGACACCAACGCAGCTTATTAAGGCAAGGGACTAGACCATGCATTTCACCATTCAACGCGAAGCCTTGTTGAAACCCCTGCAACTGGTCGCGGGCGTTGTAGAACGCCGCCAGACCTTGCCGGTATTGTCCAACGTGCTGTTGGTTGTCGAAGGCCAGCAACTGTCGCTGACCGGTACCGACCTTGAGGTCGAACTGGTCGGTCGCGTTCAGCTCGAAGAGCCGGCTGAACCCGGCGAGATCACCGTGCCTGCGCGCAAGCTGATGGACATCTGCAAAAGCTTGCCCAACGACGCCCTGATCGACATCAAGCTCGACGATCAAAAGCTGGTGGTTAAAGCGGGCCGTAGCCGTTTTACCCTGTCCACCTTGCCTGCCAATGACTTCCCGACCGTTGAAGAAGGTCCGGGCTCGCTGACCTGCAGCCTGCAGCAAAGCAAGCTGCGCCGTCTGATCGAGCGCACCAGCTTTGCCATGGCCCAGCAGGACGTTCGTTACTACCTCAACGGCATGTTGCTGGAAGTTTCGGCCGGCATCATTCGCGCAGTGGCTACCGACGGTCACCGTCTGGCCATGTGCTCGATGAAAGCCGACATTGGCCAGCCAGATCGCCATCAAGTGATCGTGCCGCGTAAAGGCATCCTCGAAATGGCGCGTTTGCTGACCGAACCGGACGGCGAAGTCAGCATCGTGTTGGGCGCACACCACATCCGTGCGACCACCGGCGAGTTCACCTTCACCTCCAAGCTGGTAGACGGCAAGTTCCCGGATTACGAGCGTGTACTGCCTAAAGGCGGTGACAAGGTGGTGATCGGTGACCGTCAGGCCCTGCGTGAAGCGTTCAGCCGTACCGCCATTCTGTCCAACGAGAAGTACCGCGGTATTCGTCTGCAACTGGCTAATGGCCAATTGAAGATCCAGGCCAACAACCCGGAGCAGGAAGAAGCGGAAGAAGAAGTGGGCGTTGATTACAACGGCGGCTCGCTCGAAATCGGTTTCAACGTGAGCTACCTGCTGGACGTGCTAGGCGTGATGACCACTGAACAAGTGCGTTTGATCCTGTCGGACTCCAACAGCAGCGCCTTGGTGCAAGAGTCGGACAACGACGACTCGGCCTACGTTGTTATGCCGATGCGCCTGTAACTTATGCACAGCCCACGCTAGATGTCCCTTAGTCGCGTCTCTGTCACCGGTGTGCGTAACCTGCACCCGGTGACCTTCTCCCCCTCCCCCCGCATCAATATCCTGTATGGCGCCAACGGCAGCGGAAAAACCAGTGTGCTGGAAGCGGTCCATTTACTGGGGCTTGCCCGTTCGTTTCGCAGTGTTCGGCTAACGCCGGTCATTCAGCATGAACTGCAAAGCTGTACCGTGTTTGGCCAGGTCGAACTGGCCGAAGGTGGGCACAGTGCATTGGGTATTTCGCGGGACCGGAATGGGGAGTTCCAGATTCGGATCGACGGTCAAAATGCGCGCAGTGCCGCGCAGTTGGCCGAGATCCTGCCCCTGCAATTGATCAACCCTGACAGCTTCCGTCTACTGGAAGGCGCCCCAAAGATCCGTAGGCAGTTTCTCGACTGGGGGGTGTTCCATGTGGAGCCGCGCTTTATGTCGACCTGGCAGCGGCTACAGAAGGCCCTGCGGCAGCGGAACTCATGGCTGCGGCATGGTACACTCGACGCCGTTTCACAAGCGGCCTGGGACCGGGAACTGTGTCTGGCCAGTGCTGAAATTGATGAATACCGCCGCGCTTATATCAAGGCCTTAAAACCTGTCTTTGAGCAGACCTTAAGTGAGTTGCTTGAACTCGAAGGCTTAACGCTGAGTTATTACCGTGGCTGGGACAAAGACCGAGAGCTGAGTGCTGTACTCGCTGCGTCTGTCCACCGGGACCAGCAAATGGGGCATACCCAGGCCGGGCCACAACGAGCTGATTTGCGCCTCAAACTAGGTGCCAATAACGCGGCAGACATCCTGTCACGTGGTCAGCAGAAGTTGGTGGTCTGTGCATTGCGCATTGCCCAAGGGCATTTGGTGAGCCAAGCCCGGCGTGGCCAATGTATTTATCTGGTGGATGACTTGCCGTCCGAACTGGATGAGCAGCATCGCAACGCACTGTGTCGCTTGTTGGAAGACTTACGCTGCCAGGTTTTTATCACCTGTGTAGACCACGAATTTATGAGGGAAGGCTGGCAGACGGAAACGCCAGTTGCCCTGTTCCACGTGGAACAGGGCTGTATCACCCAGACCCACGACCATCGGGAGTGAAGGCATTGAGCGAAGAAAATACGTACGACTCAACGAGCATTAAAGTGCTGAAAGGCCTGGATGCCGTACGCAAACGTCCCGGTATGTACATTGGTGATACTGACGATGGCAGCGGCCTGCACCACATGGTGTTCGAAGTCGTCGACAACTCCATCGACGAAGCGCTGGCTGGCCATTGCGACGACATCACCATTACCATCCACCCGGATGAATCCATTACCGTGCGCGATAACGGCCGCGGCATCCCGGTTGATGTGCACAAAGAAGAAGGCGTATCAGCAGCCGAGGTCATCATGACCGTGCTGCACGCTGGCGGTAAGTTCGATGACAACTCCTACAAAGTATCCGGCGGCTTGCACGGTGTAGGTGTGTCGGTAGTAAACGCCCTGTCCGAATTGCTGGTACTGACAGTACGTCGCAGCGGCAAGATTTGGGAACAGACCTACGTCCACGGCGTGCCTCAGGCACCTATGGCCATCGTTGGCGAAAGCGACACCACCGGTACTCAGATTCACTTCAAACCGTCTGCCGAGACCTTCAAGAACATTCACTTCAGCTGGGACATCCTGGCCAAGCGTATTCGTGAACTGTCCTTCCTGAACTCCGGCGTGGGTATCGTCCTCAAGGACGAGCGCTCCGGCAAAGAAGAGCTGTTCAAGTACGAAGGCGGTCTGCGTGCGTTTGTTGACTACCTGAACACCAACAAAACCACGGTTAACCAGGTCTTCCACTTCAATGTGCAGCGTGAAGATGGCATTGGTGTAGAGGTCGCCTTGCAGTGGAACGACAGCTTCAACGAGAACCTGTTGTGCTTCACCAACAACATTCCGCAGCGCGATGGCGGTACGCACCTAGTGGGCTTCCGCTCTGCCCTGACGCGTAACCTCAACACCTACATCGAAGCTGAGGGCCTGGCCAAGAAGCACAAGGTCGCCACCACCGGTGACGACGCCCGTGAAGGCCTGACCGCGATTATCTCGGTGAAGGTTCCGGACCCCAAGTTCAGCTCCCAGACCAAAGACAAGCTGGTGTCTTCTGAAGTGAAGACCGCGGTCGAACAGGAAATGGGCAAGTTCTTCTCCGACTTCCTGTTGGAAAACCCGAACGAAGCCAAGCTGATCGTCGGCAAAATGATCGACGCAGCGCGTGCCCGTGAAGCGGCGCGTAAAGCCCGTGAGATGACCCGCCGTAAAGGCGCGCTGGACATCGCAGGCTTGCCGGGCAAACTGGCCGACTGCCAGGAAAAAGACCCGGCGCTGTCCGAACTGTACCTCGTGGAAGGTGACTCTGCTGGCGGCTCCGCCAAGCAGGGACGTAACCGCCGCACCCAAGCCATCCTGCCGTTGAAGGGTAAAATCCTCAACGTTGAGAAAGCCCGTTTCGACAAGATGATCTCTTCGCAAGAAGTCGGCACCTTGATCACCGCACTGGGCTGCGGCATTGGTCGTGAAGAGTACAACATCGACAAACTGCGCTATCACAACATCATCATCATGACCGATGCTGACGTCGACGGTTCGCACATCCGTACCCTGCTGCTGACCTTCTTCTTCCGTCAGTTGCCGGAGCTGATCGAGCGTGGCTACATCTACATCGCCCAGCCGCCGTTGTACAAAGTGAAAAAGGGCAAGCAAGAGCAGTACATTAAAGACGACGACGCCATGGAAGAATACATGACCCAGTCGGCCCTTGAAGACGCCAGCCTGCACCTCAACGAAGACGCCCCAGGCATCTCCGGTGAAGCGCTGGAGCGTCTGGTGTACGACTTCCGCATGGTTATGAAGACCCTCAAGCGTCTGTCGCGCCTGTACCCACAGGAGCTGACCGAGCACTTCATCTACCTGCCGGCCGTCACCCTTGAACAGTTGGGCGACCATGCTGCCATGCAAGCCTGGATGGCCAAGTTCGAAGAGCGTCTGCGTCTGGTTGAGAAGTCTGGTCTGGTGTACAAAGCCAGCCTGCGTGAAGACCGCGAGCGCAATGTCTGGTTGCCAGAAGTCGAGCTGATCTCCCACGGCCACTCGACCTTCATCACCTTCAACCGCGACTTCTTCGGCAGCAACGACTACAAAACCGTTGTGACCCTGGGCGCCCAGTTGAGCACCCTGCTCGACGACGGTGCTTACATCCAGCGTGGCGAGCGTCGTAAACAAGTCACCGAGTTCAAAGAAGCTCTGGACTGGCTGATGGCCGAAAGCACCAAGCGCCACACCATCCAGCGCTACAAAGGGCTGGGCGAAATGAACCCGGACCAACTCTGGGAAACCACCATGGACCCAAGCGTGCGCCGCATGCTGAAAGTCACCATTGAAGACGCGATTGGCGCCGATCAGATCTTCAACACCTTGATGGGCGACGCGGTAGAACCCCGCCGTGACTTCATCGAGAGCAACGCACTGGCCGTGTCCAACCTGGACTTCTGATGGTGTAACGCGCAATACAAAAAAAGGCCAACGTTTTAGCGTTGGCCTTTTTTTATTGTTCGAGGGCTAATCATTCGATTTCTTGGCTGCTGACTCGATTTGTTTGATGCTGTTCTCAGGAACTGGGAGATCTTCAGGCATCGTACCTCCCAGATCGGCAATAGTTTCCCGAACCTTTCGACCTACCTCGAAATGAACTTGGTTAGCTTGTAGTTTTCCCTGAACGCGATCACGCCGCAGTTTCTCTTCGGCCTGTGTAGCGCGGAACAGATTGGCTGCCAGTTCAGTTGATCCCATGTGGTCCAGAATTTTCTGGCTCTTTTTCAGGTGTTTATTTTCGTGGATGGCTTTCTGGTCTAGCCCTCCATAAAGACCTTGGTATCCATGATTCTGGAAGATGGCAAAATCGAGTCCAGTTTCCACTCCAGCCAGTTGGGCAGTTTCGACTAGCTGTTTGTTGTGCTCCCGTAATTCATTGCGCAGCAATAAGCGCTTTTGATCGTCCTTAAGCTTTTGAAATGTGGCGTCATCGGCCAGTTCTTGACGGCGAGTTTGGATGGCAAAGTAAGTCTGGCCAGCAGCAATGACGGTTTTTGTTGGATCACCGTTCTGTACTACCAGATAGCAGGCGTAACGCGAGAGGTGCACATCATCCAGTTTCCGTTTGGAATCAGAGCCCAACGTGACCATTTTGGTGGCTTCAACAAAATGGTCTTCAACATGGCGTTGGCTGGCTTTACAGGCATGCATCGCTTTTTTGATGACATTTTCAAAATTGCGCCAATCACGGTATTCCAATAATGGAGCAAGGTCACGGGCAGACCAGTATTCAACATTATCTTCTGAGTACTGCTTAAGCCCCTCAAAAGACTGATGCTGCTCATTAATCATGAAGTCTCCTCACTCTTTCGCGTTACCGTAGCAACTGACACCCACCTCAATACTTATTCCCTAAGGACTCAGCCATTTTGAAGCGAGTAGATATCATCACCTCGTAAGGCGATTGGACTGAGCTTTACACTCAAGTGATGTTTCAACAAGCACTGAAAAACCAGCTAATAATTAAAAATCCCAACCTATTTATCTCTCCCCTAATCCTCCAACAAAACCCCCTGCTCTTCCCTGCACAGCTCCAGCAAAAAATCCCACACCACCCGCAGCCTCACTGATTTGTGCAATTCGCGCCGGGTGCTGATCCAGTAGCTGCGTTGCACTGACTCTTCGGGCAGTACGCGCACCAATTCAGGGTCTTGGCTGGCCATGTAGTTGGGCAGTACGGCGATGCCTAGCCCGGCGCGGGCGGCTTGTTGTTGGGCGATGACGCTGGTGCTGCGGAAGGTCACGGTCGGGTTGCGGCAGAAGTGGTTGATAAACAGCAGTTCTTCGCTGAACAACAGGTCGTCGACGTAGCCGATCCAGAAGTGGTTGGCCAGGTCGTCGCGGTGGTTCAGGGCTGGCGCTTTGTCGAGGTAGTCGCGGCTGGCGTACAGCGCCAGGCGGTAGTCGGTGAGTTTGCGGGTGATCAACAGGTCGGCGTGGGGCCGGTCGAGGTGCACGCTGATTTCCGCTTCGCGGTTGAGGATGCTGACAAAGCGCGGCACGGCGACCAGTTCAACTTCCAGTCCTGGGTAGCGTTCGAACAGCCCGCGCAAGCGTGAGGTGAGGAACATGATGCCGATGCCTTCGGTCACGCCCAGGCGGATTTTGCCCAATGGGGTGATGGCCTGGGTGATTTCTTCCTGGGCCAGCAGGGCGACGTTTTCCATCGCTTCGGCGTGTTTGAGCAGCGCCTGCCCGGCCGGGGTCAGTTGGTAGCCTTGGGCATGCTGCACAAACAGCGCCGTGCCCAGGTGTTGCTCAATGTGCTCAATGTGCCGCGCCACGGTGCTGTGGGTGGTATTGAGACGCTTGGCAGCCGTGAGCAGGCGCCCGCTGCGCTGAAGCTCCAGAAAGTAGCGCATGTCATTCCAGTCGAACATCGTCGTCCCTCGTGCCCGGTCATTTGAGCTGTGCAAAAACGCACAAGCCATGGGTGAAATCACGCGTTTTCAACTCGAAATTAATCAATAGGATGGAGAACGACAAGAACAAAAAATAAACAGGCGAGGTGCAACATGCCATCAGCCAATCAGATCTACGACTACATTGTGGTGGGCGCCGGGCCAGCGGGGTCGGTGTTGGCGAATCGGCTGTCTGCCGATCCCAAGCACAACGTGTTGCTGCTCGAAGCGGGTGGGCAAGACAACTACCCGTGGATCCATATTCCTGTGGGCTACCTCTATTGCATTGGTAACCCGCGCACCGACTGGTGTTTTAAAACCGAAGCCCAGCCCGGCTTGCAAGGCCGCAGCCTGAGTTATCCGCGCGGTAAGGTGTTGGGCGGTAGCTCTTCGATTAACGGCATGATCTACATGCGTGGTCAGGCCGGTGATTACGACCGCTGGGCAGCCATGGGCAATAAGGGCTGGGCCTGGCAAGACGTGCTGCCGCTGTTCAAACGCAGCGAAAAACACTATGCCGGGAACTCCGCGCTGCACGGCGCCGAGGGCGAGTGGCGGGTTGAGCAGCAGCGTTATTCCTGGACGATTCTGGATGCCTTCCGCGACGCGGCTGCGCAAAACGGCATCGCCAGCGTCAATGACTTCAACGGCGGCGACAATCAGGGCTGTGGATACTTTCAAGTGAACCAGCGCGCCGGTGTGCGCTGGAATGCCTCCAAAGCGTTTATCCGCCCCGTGCTCAAGCGTCCCAACCTGACCGTCCTGACCGGCGTGCAGGTCGATAAAGTGCTGCTGGAAAACAACCGCGCCACGCAGGTGAAGGCCCGCTGGCAAGGCGCGGATCACACTTTTAGCGCACGCCGCGAAATCATCTTGAGCGCGGGCTCGATTGGCTCGCCGGGGATTTTGCAGCGCTCGGGCATCGGCCCGCGGCCATTGCTGGAGAGCCTGGGGATAACCGTGCAGTACGAGCTGCCGGGTGTCGGCGGCAACCTGCAAGACCACCTGCAACTGCGCCTGATTTTCAAACTGAGCAACGCCCGCACCCTCAACCAAGTGGCCAACAGCCTGTGGGGCAAAGTCGGCATGGGCCTGCGTTATGCCTACGACCGCAGTGGTCCGCTGGCCATGGCCCCAAGCCAGTTGGGCGCCTTCGTTAAGTCCGATCCGGATCAACCCTCGGCGAATTTGCAGTACCACGTCCAGCCGCTGTCGCTGGAGCGCTTTGGAGAGCCGCTGCACACCTTCCCGGCGTTTACCGCGTCGGTGTGCAACCTGCGGCCTAAAAGCCGTGGCCGGGTCGATATCCGCTCGGCCAACCCGGACGACGCGCCCTTGATCGATCCCAACTACCTGAGCCATCCCGACGACCTGAAAGTCGCCGCCGATGCGATCCGCCTCACCCGGCGCATCGTCGCCAGCTCCGCCCTGCACACGTTCAGCCCCGAGGAGTACCTGCCCGGCGCCGCCCTGCAAACCGAACAGGAACTGCACGAAGCAGCCGCCAAAATCGGCACGACGATCTTTCACCCGGTCGGCACCTGCCGCATGGGGCAAGACGCTGAAGCCGTGGTCGATGCCGAACTGCGGGTGCATGGCATCGCCGGCTTGCGGGTCGCAGACGCGTCCATCATGCCGACCATTGTCTCGGGTAATACCTGTTCGCCTACGCTGATGATTGGCGAAAAGGCCGCTCAATTGATTCTCGCAACCCCCTCTAACGCACTGGAGATAGACGCAGGTATCAGCCGTACTGCAGCAGTACCGGTCGCCTGACAGCGATCGTGGTTTCGGTCGCAGTCATCCGAAACCGACAGTGGACAACAACAATAATCACTGTGGCCCATAGGGCCGAGGACATTGAATATGTCGGACTCAATTGCACAATCGGCAGCAGCCCCCGCCAAGGGGACGACTGGCCGTGAAGAACGAAAGATCATCTTCGCGTCATCCCTCGGGACGGTGTTCGAGTGGTATGACTTTTTCTTGTATGGCGCGCTGGCGACCGTCCTGAGCAAGCAGTTCTTTTCAGGGGTTAACGACACCACCGCGTTTATTTTTGCCTTGATGGCCTTCGCCGCCGGCTTCTTGGTGAGACCGTTCGGGGCCTTGGTGTTTGGTCGCCTGGGCGACATGATCGGGCGAAAGTACACCTTCCTCATGACCATCGTTCTGATGGGCTTGTCGACCTTTGCGGTCGGCCTGCTACCCACCTACACCAGCATCGGCATTGCAGCGCCGATCATGCTGGTGCTGTTGCGCATGCTCCAGGGCCTGGCGCTGGGCGGCGAATATGGCGGTGCGGCGACCTATGTGGCCGAACACGCCGCTCCCGGCAAGCGTGGTTTCAACACCAGCTGGATTCAGTCCACCGCCACCTTGGGCCTGCTGCTGTCGCTGCTGGTGGTGCTGAGTTGCCGCTACCTGACCGGCGATCAGTTTGAAGTGTGGGGCTGGCGCTTGCCGTTCCTGCTGTCCATCGTGCTGCTGGGCATCTCGACCTGGATCCGCATGAGCATGCATGAGTCGCCTGCCTTCGCAAAAATGAAGGCCGAAGGTAAAACCAGTAAATCGCCGATCCGTGAATCGTTCGGCAAATGGGAAAACCTGAAAATCGTCCTCATCGCCCTGTTCGGCATCAACGCAGGCCAGGCGGTGACCTTCTATGCGGCGCAGTTCTATGTGCTGTTCTTCCTCACGCAAATGCTCAAGATGGACCCGGCCCAGGCCAACATGCTGCTGATTATCAGCGTGGTCATCGGCGCGCCGTTCTTCATCTTCTTTGGTTGGCTGTCGGATAAAGTCGGGCGCAAGCCGATTTTGATGCTCGGCCTGTTGCTGGCCACGCTGCTGTACTTCCCGCTGTTCAAAGCTCTGAGCCATTACGCCAACCCGCAGATCGACACCGCCAGCCGCCAGTCACCGATTGTGGTCACTGCTGACCCGGCCACCTGCACCTTCCAGTTTGACCCTGTGGGTAAAGCACGTTTTGACAGCCCGTGCGACAAGGTCAAAACCTTCCTGGTCAAACAAGGCCTGCCTTACGTCTCGCAGTCTGCCCCGACCGGTGCCGACGTACTGGTGACCGTGGGTGAGCAAAAGATCATCGGCTTTAACGAAGCTGCCCTGCGCGAAAGCGTGGCCGCCGCGGGCTACCCGGCCAAGGCCGACCCAAGCACCGTGAACCAGCCGATGGTGGTCTTGATCATGGTGGTGCTGACGCTCATCGCCACCATGACCTACGGCCCGCTCGCGGCGGTGATGGTTGAGCTGTTCCCGACGCGGATCCGCTACACCTCGATGTCCCTGCCCTACCACATAGGTAACGGCTGGTTTGGCGGGTTCCTGCCGACCGTGTCGTTTGCGCTGGTGGTGTATACCGGGGATATTTTCTACGGGCTGTGGTACCCGATCGTCATCACCGGCGTCAGCTTCGTGGTGGGGATGCTGTTCCTCAAAGAAACCCGGCACGTGAATATCGATAAGGTTTAACGAAATAACTGTAGGAGCGAGCTTGCCTCGCGATCTTTTAAAAAGATCAAAAGATCGCGAGGCAAGCTCGCTCCTACAGAAATGAAAGCAAAAAAAACCGACCAAAAGGTCGGTTTTTTTAGGCGTTAGAAAAACTTATGCACGTTTTCTGTTCAAAAGTCATACCGAGAAATAAGCATATAAATCATCGAGTTATGACTGTATTTCAAAAGAAATCCAAAACTTGTGCACACGTTATCCACACTTCGCTCAGTTCACCGCTGTTTCGGTTTGCATCGCCACCGGTGGCAAGGAGCCCATGGCCCGTTGAGCGTCTTCATTCCATGTTTGTACCCGCTCATTGAGCTCGGCAATCGCCCGTGGGCCGCTGCCGTTGGCGTACATCGGCTCACCAATGACCACTTCAATAGTGCCGGGGCGCTTGGCCCAACCAGTCTTAGGCCAGAACTTGCCCGCGTTGTGGGCAATCGGCAGCACCGGCAACTCGGCATTCACCGCCAGCGCGGTACCGCCGCGGGAGAACTTGCCGACCTGACCGTAAGGCACACGCGTGCCCTCAGGAAAAATCAGCACCCAGATGTTGTCCTTGAGCAGCTCATCACCTTTTTTGGCGATGTCTTTGAGCGCCGCTTTCGGGTTGTCCCGGTCAATCGCAATCGGGCGCAGCATTGCCATCGCCCAGCCAAAAAACGGCACGTACAGCAGTTCGCGCTTGAGCACCTGGCTCAACGGCTGAAAGTAGGCCGAGAGAAAAAACGTCTCCCAGGTACTTTGGTGGTTGGCCAGAATCACGCACGGGCGTTCAGGGATGTGTTCTGCCCCGGTGACCTTGACGTTGATGCCCAGAAACACCCGCGTCAGCCACAACGCGCAGCGGCACCAGTACACGTTGATAAAGCGATAACGCGCAGGAAACGACAAAAAGGGTGCGACAAAAAAACTCAGTGAACACCACAGCAGAGAACTGGTGCCCAGCAGCAGGTAAAAGAAGAAAGTTCTGATGGCCTGCAGTATCGACATAGCGGCTTTTACCGTTGCGGATAAGGCATGACTGAACAGGCCTGTGCACAGAATGCCGGCGCGTGTTCAAACCTGCCCTATTTGTGGATAAGTTCGGCGGCAACTGCCGCCAGATCGTCAAATATTAGAGTACTGTCCGGTAATTCTTTGGCCAAAGTTTGTAGGCCTTTTCCGGTTTTTACCAATACGGGCTGTGAATCGACGGCCTTTGCGGCCTGTAAGTCACTCAAGCTGTCACCCACAAACCAGCATTCGGTCAGATCTGCACCGTAATGTTCGGCGATTGTGTGCAACATGCCCGGCTTTGGCTTGCGGCATGCGCAGCCTTCATTGGGCCCGTGAGGGCAATACACCACCAGCCCAAGCTCGCCACCCTGTTCGGCCACCAACGCGCGCAGGCGTGCGTGCATGGCGTCCAGCGTGGCGAGGTCGTAATAGCCGCGGGCAATGCCGGACTGGTTGGTTGCCACGGCAACCGTCCAGCCCGCTTTGCTCAACTGCGCAATCGCCTCAATCGCGCCGGGGAGCGGGATCCACTCCTCGACAGACTTGATGTAAGCGTCGGAGTCCTGGTTGATGACACCGTCCCGATCGAGAATCAGCAGTTTCAACACCAGCCCCTCAGCTCAGCAACGAAATATCAGCGACGCCCAGGAACAAGCTGCGCAGACGGGCCAGCAAGGCGTAGCGGTTAGCCCGCACGCTGGCGTCATCGGCGTTGATCATCACCGCTTCAAAGAACGCGTCCACCGGCTCGCGCAGCGAGGCCAGACGGGTCAGCGCTTCGTTGTACTGACGAGCAGCGGCCATCGGTTGTACCGCTTCGTCCGCCTTTTGAATGGCCGAGTACAGCGAGAACTCGCTGGCGTTGTCGAAGAACTTGGCTTCGACATTCGTCGAAATCTTGCCTTCCACTTTGCTCAACAGGTTCGATACACGCTTGTTCACAGCGGCCAGAGCTTCGGCTTCCGGCAACTGACGGAAGGCCTGAACGGCTTGCACACGCTGATCGAAGTCCAGCGCCGAACGCGGCTGCAACGCACGCACCGACAGGTACGTCGCCACGTCCACGCCTTCGTCTTCATAACGCGCACGCAGACGGTCGAAGATGAACTCCAGCACCTGGTCAGCCAGACCGGCCGACTTGACCTTGGCACCGAACGCCGACACGGCGAAGTTCACGGCTTCGGTCAGGTCGAGGTCGAGCTTTTTGTCGATCAGAATCCGCAAGATCCCCAGCGCTGCGCGACGCAGTGCGTACGGGTCTTTGCTACCGGTCGGGAGCATGCCGATGCCGAAAATACCCACCAGGGTATCGAGCTTGTCAGCGATGGCCACCGCTGCACCGGTCAGGGTTTCTGGCAGTTCAGCGCCCGCACCGCGCGGCATGTACTGCTCGTTCAGCGCCAGGGCGACATCTTCTGGCTCGCCATCATTGAGGGCGTAGTAGTAACCGGCGATGCCTTGCATTTCCGGGAACTCGCCGACCATTTCAGTGGCCAGGTCGCACTTGGACAGCAAGCCTGCACGGGCTGCGCGCTGAGCGTCGCCGCCAATGCGCGGGGCGATGAACGCGGCCAGCTTGGACACGCGCTCGGCCTTGTCGTAAACGCTGCCCAGTTGCGCCTGGAACACCACGTTTTGCAGGCGCTGGTTGAAGCTTTCCAGCGGCTGCTTTTTGTCTTGCTTGAAGAAGAACTCGGCATCGGTCAGACGTGGGCGAACCACTTTCTCGTTACCCGAGATGATCTGCTTCGGATCTTTGCTCTCGACGTTGGCCACGGTGATGAAACGCGGCAGCAGCTTGCCATCGACGTCCAGCAGGCAGAAATACTTCTGGTTGTCCTGCATGGTGGTGATGAGGGCTTCTTGCGGCACGTCCAGGAAGCGCTCTTCGAACGAGCACACCAGCGGCACCGGCCATTCAACCAGCGCGGTCACTTCATCGAGCAGGCTTGGTGGCACGATCGCGGTGCCTTCCTGCATCGTGGCCAGTTCGGCCACACGCTTGGAAATCAGCTCGCGACGCTCATTGAAGTCTGCCAGCACGTAGGCCTTGCGCAGGTCTTCGAGGTAGTTGGCAGGCGAGGTGATGCGCACGTTTTCCGGGTGGTGGAAACGGTGGCCACGGGAATCACGGCCAGCCTTTTGCGCAAGGATGGTGCAGTCGATGACCTCATCGCCCAGCAGCATCACCAACCATTGGGTTGGACGCACGAATTCTTCTTTGCGTGCACCCCAGCGCATGCGCTTGGGGATCGGCAAATCGTTCAGCGAGTCTTCAACGATGGTCGGCAGCAGGCTGGCGGTCGGCTTGCCGATGATCACCTGGCTGAAACGCAGTTTTGGACCGCTCTGATCGATTTCGCTCAGCTCAACGCCGCATTTTTTGGCAAAACCCAGGGCTGCCTGGGTCGGGTTGCCTTCAGCGTCGAACGCGGCCTGGCGAGGCGGGCCGTCGATGTTGATGCTGCGATCAGGCTGTTGCGTGTCGAGCTGGGTCAGCAGCACGGCCAGACGGCGCGGCGCGGCATAGACTTTTTTTGCCTTGAAGTTCAGACCGGCGCTTTGCAGGCCTTTTTCGATACCGGCCAGAAACGCGTCGGCCAAGGTACTGAGGGCTTTTGGCGGCAGTTCTTCAGTGCCCAGTTCAACCAGAAAATCTTGAGCACTCATTGTGCAGCCTCCAACTTAGCCAACACTTCATCACGCAAATCGGGTGGAGCCATCGGGAAACCCAGCTTGGCGCGCGCTTCGAGATACGCCTGAGCCACTGAACGCGCCAGGGTACGCACCCGCAGGATGTACTGCTGACGTGCGGTCACCGAGATGGCCCGGCGCGCGTCCAGCAGGTTGAAGGTGTGGGATGCCTTGAGCACCATTTCGTAGCTTGGCAGCGGCAGCGGCTGGTCGAGTTCGATCAGGCGCTTGGCTTCGCTTTCATAGAAATCGAACAGCTCAAACAGCTTGTCGACGTTGGCGTGTTCGAAGTTGTAAGTCGATTGCTCGACTTCGTTTTGATGGAACACGTCGCCGTAGGTCACTTTGCCGAACGGGCCGTCAGTCCAGACCAGGTCGTAGACCGAGTCCACGCCTTGCAGGTACATCGCCAGACGCTCAAGGCCGTAAGTGATTTCGCCGGTCACCGGGTAGCACTCAATGCCGCCTACTTGCTGGAAGTAAGTGAATTGGGTGACTTCCATACCGTTGAGCCAGATTTCCCAGCCCAGACCCCAGGCGCCCAGGGTCGGCGATTCCCAGTTGTCTTCGACAAAACGGATATCGTGAACCAGCGGGTCCAGGCCGATGTGCTTCAGCGAGCCCAGGTACAGCTCCTGGAAGTTAGGCGGGTTTGGCTTCAATACCACCTGGAACTGGTAGTAGTGCTGCAGACGGTTAGGGTTTTCGCCGTAGCGGCCGTCAGTCGGACGACGACTGGGCTGCACATAAGCGGCGTTCCAGGTTTCTGGGCCCAGAGAGCGCAAAAACGTGGCGGTATGGAAAGTGCCGGCGCCCACTTCCATATCGTAGGGCTGAAGCACCACACAACCTTGCTCGGCCCAGTATTGCTGGAGGGCGAGGATCAAGTCTTGGAAGGTACGCACTGCTGGCGTAGGCTGGCTCACAAATTCACCTGTTTCTTGGGCTGCGATTTAAAGAGCGGGAGTATACCCGATTCGGTCGCGCCTCCACCTCTTGGAGCCTCTATGCCACGTTGTTTCTGGTGCCCTGACGACCCGTTGTATGCGGCCTATCACGATCAAGAGTGGGGCGTGCCGTTGCGCGATGCGCATGCGCTCTTCGAGTTGTTATTGCTCGAAGGGTTCCAGGCGGGTTTATCGTGGATCACGGTTTTGCGCAAACGTGAGCATTATCGCAAGGTCATGTTTGGCTTTGATGTGCAGCGCCTGGCGGTCATGACAGACGCCGAGATAGAGGCCTTGCTGCTCGATCCGGGCATTGTGCGCAACCGCTTGAAAGTCACCGGCGCGCGGCGCAACGCCCAGGCCTGGCTGGCGCTCAAAGACCCAGTTGAGTTTTTGTGGTCGTTCGTTGGCGGCCAGCCCAAGATCAACCACTTCACCGAACGGCATGAGTTCCCGGCTGTTACGCCAGAAGCCGAAGCCATGAGCAAAGGTTTGAAAAAAGCCGGTTTTACCTTCGTCGGCCCGACCATTTGTTACGCCTTCATGCAGGCCAGCGGCATGGTCATGGACCACGGCACCACCTGCGACCGCTACGCTGAGCTGTCCAACGCCGGTTAGAATGCCGCCTGCGCAAAACCTGCAGGAGCGAGCTTGCCTCGCGATCTTTTAAAAAATCGCGAGGCAAGCTCGCTCCTACAGACATCGTTACTTCTGAGAGATTTGCCTGTGGAAAAGTTTAAAGGCGCCTTGCTGGTCGGGGCTTTACGGTTGTTTGCCATGCTCCCTTGGGGCGCGGTGCAACACGTGGGCTCGGCCATCGGCTGGCTGATGTGGAAACTGCCCAATCGCTCGCGCGACGTGGTGCGGATCAACCTGGCCAAGTGCTTCCCCCAAATGGACCCGGTTGCCCGTGAACAATTGGTCGGCCAAAGCCTCAAAGACATCGGCAAAAGCCTGACCGAGAGCGCCTGCGCGTGGATCTGGCCCGCCCAGCGCTCCATTGACCTGGTGCGCGAAGTCGAAGGCCTGG
The DNA here is from genome assembly GCF_045830615.1 of Pseudomonas helleri. Classification (NCBI taxonomy): domain Bacteria; kingdom Pseudomonadati; phylum Pseudomonadota; class Gammaproteobacteria; order Pseudomonadales; family Pseudomonadaceae; genus Pseudomonas; species Pseudomonas helleri. The sequence continues at coordinate 5,560,492 of NZ_CP174501.1, forward strand.
ACGTGCTCAAAGACGCCCTCGCTTCCGGCAAAGGCGTGGTCGGCATCACCAGCCACCTGGGTAACTGGGAAGTGCTTAACCACTTCTATTGCAGCCAGTGCAAACCGATCATTTTTTATCGCCCGCCCAAGCTCAAGGCCGTTGACGAACTGCTGCGCAAACAGCGCGTACAGCTGGGCAACCGCGTGGCCGCGTCGACCAAAGAAGGCATCTTGAGTGTCATCAAAGAGGTGCGCAAAGGCGGCCAGGTCGGCATCCCGGCAGACCCGGAGCCGGCAGAATCAGCGGGTATTTTTGTGCCGTTCCTGGGCACCACGGCCCTGACCAGCAAGTTTGTGCCCAACATGCTGGCGGGTGGCAAAGCGGTGGGTGTATTCCTGCACGCGGTGCGTTTGCCGGACGGTTCGGGATTCAAAGTGATATTGGAAGCGGCGCCCGAAGCCATGTACAGCACCGATACCGAAACCGCCTGCGCGGCCATGAGCCAAGTGGTGGAGAAGTACGTGCGGGCTTACCCGAGCCAATACATGTGGAGCATGAAACGCTTCAAAAAACGCCCGCCGGGCGAAGCGCGCTGGTACTGAGGCACAACATAACCCTTGTAGGAGCGAGCTTGCCTCGCGATCTTTTGATCTTTTAAAAGATCGCGAGGCAAGCTCGCTCCTACAGGGGATTTTCAGCGTTGTCAGGGTTTATCCAGCTTCTTCAAAAACACGGTCATTTCTTTCTCGGCCTGTTTGTCGCCATGGCCTTGTGCCGCGATGATCCCCTGCTCCCACGCTTCACGCGCCGCTGCACGGTCGCCTGCCGCCAATCGGGCCTTGCCCAGCAGCTTCCAGGCCGCTGAGTACTTGGGGTCAAATTCAACACAGCGCTGCAAATGTTCCGCCGCCTTGAGGTTATCCCCAAGGTCGAGATAACCCTTGCCCAGCCCGAAGCGCAGCAGCGAGTTATCCACACCCTTGGCCAACATCTTTTCCAATGACTCCAGCATCCCTGACTCCTTAGAAAAAACTCAAACCCACGTGGAACAGCTTCTCTACGTCGCGAATATGCTTTTTATCCACAAGGAACAAAATCACGTGGTCGCCAGCATTGATTACCGTGGCGTCGTGGGCAATCAGCACTTCGTCGTCGCGAATGATCGCGCCAATGGTGGTGCCCGGCGGCAGGTTGATTTCACCAATGCGCTTGCCAATCACCTTGCTCGACTTCGAATCACCGTGGGCAATCGCTTCGATGGCCTCCGCCGCACCCCGGCGCAGCGAGTGCACACTGACAATGTCGCCCCGGCGCACGTGGGCCAGCAAGGTGCCAATAGTGGCCAACTGCGGGCTGATGGCGATGTCGATTTCGCCACCCTGGATCAAGTCCACATAGGCCGGGTTGTTGATGATGCTCATGACCTTTTTCGCGCCCAGGCGTTTAGCCAGCAACGAGGACATAATGTTGGCCTCATCGTCGTTGGTCAGGGCCAGAAACAGGTCGGCATCGGCGATGTTCTCTTCGAGCATCAGGTCGCGGTCTGACGCGCTGCCTTGCAACACCACGGTGCTGTCCAGGGTGTCAGACAAATAGCGACAGCGGGCCGGGCTCATCTCAATGATCTTGACCTGATAACGGCTTTCGATGGCCTCGGCCAGGCGCTCGCCAATCTGCCCGCCCCCGGCGATCACAATGCGTTTATAGCTTTCGTCGAGGCGACGCATTTCGCTCATTACGGCGCGAATGTTGGCCTTGGCGGCGATGAAAAACACCTCATCGTCGGCCTCAATCACCGTGTCGCCACGGGGCGTAATCGGCCGGTCACGTCGGAAAATCGCCGCAACCCGGGTGTCCACATTCGGCATGTGCTCACGCAACTGGCGCAATTGCTGGCCAATCAACGGGCCGCCGTAGTACGCCTTGACCGCCACCAACTGCGCCTTGCCGCCGGCAAAGTCGATCACCTGCAAGGCGCCGGGGTGTTCAACCAGGCGCTTGATGTAGTTGGTCACGACCTGCTCGGGGCTGATCAGAACGTCGACCGGAATCGCGTCGTTATCAAACAGTTCTTCGCCGCGGGTCAGGTAGGCCGATTCGCGCACTCGGGCGATTTTGGTCGGGGTGTGAAACAGCGTGTAGGCCACCTGGCATGCGACCATGTTGGTCTCGTCGCTGTTGGTCACCGCCACCAGCATGTCGGCATCGTCAGCGCCCGCCTGGCGCAGTACATTGGGCAGCGAAGCACGGCCCTGCACGGTACGAATATCCAGACGATCACCCAAATCGCGGAGGCGATCGCCATCGGTGTCGACCACGGTGATGTCATTGGCTTCACTGGCCAAATGCTCAGCCAGCGTACCGCCGACCTGCCCTGCGCCGAGGATGATGATTTTCATGCCGTGATTTCCTGTTCCCGTCGTTAGCCGCGTGCGGCAGCGATCTTGATCAGTTTGGCGTAATAGAAACCGTCATGCCCACCCTCTTGCGCCAGCAATTGGCGCCCGTGAGGTTGCTTGATGCCGAACTGCCCGGCGATGTCCAGCTCGCGCGCACCGGGCGTGCGGGCCAAAAAGGCTTCAATCACTTCGGTGTTTTCGGTCGGTAAGGTCGAACAGGTGGCGTACAGCAGGATGCCGCCGACTTCCAGGGTCTGCCACATGGCGTCCAGCAACTCGCCTTGCAGGCTGGCGAGGGCGGCGATGTCGTCCGGCTGGCGGGTCAGCTTGATGTCCGGATGGCGGCGGATCACGCCCGTCGCAGAACATGGGGCATCGAGCAGGATGCGCTGGAACGGCTTGCCGTCCCACCAGGTCGCGGTGTCGCGGCCATCGGCGGCTATCAGCTCGGCGCTCAGGCCCAGACGTTCTAGGTTTTCACGCACGCGCACCAGGCGCTTGGCTTCCAGGTCGACCGCCACCACGCCCGCAAGCTGGGGCTCGGCTTCCAAAATGTGGCACGTCTTGCCGCCAGGAGCGCAGCAGGCGTCGAGCACGCGCTGGCCGGGGGCCAGGTCGAGCAGGTCGGCGGCCAACTGCGCGGCTTCGTCCTGCACGCTGATCCAACCTTCGGCAAAGCCCGGCAGATTGCGCACATCGCAAGCTTCGCCCAGCACAATGCCGTCGCGGCTGTACACACACGGTTGGGCCTGCACGTCGCTTTCAGCCAGCAATTGCAGGTACTGATCACGGGTTTTATGGCGGCGATTGACCCGCAGAATCATCGGCGGATGCGCGTTATTGGCAGCGCAGATGGCTTCCCACTGCTCAGGCCAGAACGCTTTCAGCGATTTTTGCAGCCAGCGCGGGTGGGCGGTACGCACCACCGGGTCGTGTTCCAGCTCGGCCAGCAAGGCTTCGCTATCGCGCTGGGCATTGCGCAACACGGCGTTGAGCAGGCCTTTGGCCCACGGCTTTTTCAGTTTGTCGGCGCAGCCCACGGTTTCGCCAATGGCCGCGTGGGCAGGGACCCGCGTGTACAGCAGTTGGTACAAGCCCACCAGCAACAGCGCTTCAACGTCGGCATCGGCGGCTTTGAAGGGTTTTTGCAGCAGCTTGTTGGCCAATGCCGACAAGCGCGGATACCAGCGTGCGGTGCCGAACGCGAGGTCCTGGGTCAGGCCGCGGTCGCGGGCTTCAACCTTGTCCAGTTGCAACGGCAACGAACTGTTGAGCGATGCCTTGCCGTTGAGTACAGCGGTCAATGCCTTGGCGGCGGCCAGACGCGGGTTCATTGGGCGGCGCCCAGAACAGTGCCCACAGCAAACTTCTCACGGCGGCTGTTGAATAAATCGCTGAAGTTCAGCGCTTTACCGCCGGGCAATTGCAGACGGGTCAGGCACAGCGCGCCTTCACCGCAGCCCACGATCAGGCCGTCTTTGCTGGCCGCGAGGATCTGCCCCGGTTCGCCCTTGGCGTCTGCCAAGGTGGCGGCCAGCACTTTCAGGGCTTCGCCGTTGAGCGTGCTGTGGCAAATCGGCCACGGGTTGAAGGCACGAATCAGCCGTTCCAGCTCCACAGCCGGGCGGTTCCAGTCGATGCGCGCTTCGTCTTTATTGAGCTTGTGGGCGTAAGTCGCCAGGCTGTCGTCCTGCACTTCGCCTTGCAAGGTGCCGTCAGCCAGGCCGGCAATGGCTTCGATCACGGCCGGAGGGCCCAGCTCGGCCAAACGGTCGTGCAGGGTGCCGCCGGTGTCTTCGCTGCTGATGGGAGTGATGGATTTGAGCAGCATCGGGCCGGTATCCAGACCCGCCTCCATGCGCATCACCGTCACACCGCTTTGTGCATCGCCAGCCTCGACCGCGCGCTGAATCGGCGCGGCGCCGCGCCAGCGTGGCAGCAACGAAGCGTGGCTGTTAATGCAGCCCAAACGCGGAATATCCAGCACCACTTGCGGCAGGATCAGGCCGTACGCCACCACCACCATCAAGTCGGGCTTGAGCGCGGCGAGTTCGGCTTGAGCCTCGGGTGCACGCAAGGTCGGCGGCTGCATGACCGCAATGTTGTGTTCCAGCGCCAGTTGCTTGACCGGGCTTGGCATCAGCTTTTGCCCGCGCCCGGCCGGACGATCCGGTTGGGTGTACACCGCAACGATCTCGTACGGGCTGTCGAGCAGCGCCTTGAGGTGTTCAGCGGCAAATTCGGGGGTGCCAGCAAAGACGATGCGCAATGGCTCAGTCATGGAGTACTCACTTGGAATGGGGGAAGGCGGGAATAACCCTGTAGGAGCGAGCTTGCCTCGCGATCTTTTGATCGTTGAAAAGATCGCGAGGCAAGCTCGCTCCTACAGTGAGTCCGAGACAAGCGTAGGGTTATACCGAGGATCAAGCGTTCTGGCGGTGCAGTTTTTCCAGCTTTTTCTTGATCCGGTCACGCTTGAGCGTAGACAAGTAATCCACGAACAGCTTGCCGTTCAGGTGGTCGCATTCGTGCTGGATGCACACGGCCAGCAGGCCTTCGGCGGTCATTTCAAAAGGCTTGCCGTCACGGTCCAGCGCTTTGATTTTGACCAACTGCGGGCGGTCTACGTTTTCGTAGTAACCCGGCACCGACAGGCAGCCTTCCTGGTACTGGCCCATCTCGTCGGTCAGGGTTTCGAACTCAGGGTTGATAAACACCATCGGCGCGCTGCGGTCTTCGCTCAGGTCCATGACCACGATGCGCTTGTGCACGTTGACCTGCGTGGCCGCCAGACCAATGCCAGGCGCTTCGTACATGGTTTCAAACATGTCATCGATCAACTGACGGACTTCGTCGTCCACAACCGTCACCGGTTTGGCGATGGTACGCAGACGCGAGTCTGGGAATTCGAGGATGTTTAAAATAGCCATAAGTTTGATTGGGGCACTGTGTGAAAGATTCAAAAACGGTTGTCAGGGGGTCTTGAAGACTCGGCAACCTGTGCAAAACGTCTCCTTCAGAGAGAGCCCGCTCGGGCTCTGGCGTTTCACGCGAGCGCACATAATAAAGGGATTCAACCCCGGATGAAACGACTAGCTGCCCGGCTGCAGGTGGCGCGCGCGTCGCAGTTTGAAACCAATGGGCGCGGTCTGTGCGCAGCGTTCTACTAAGGTTGGGTTTGCCGGCGTTTTTTCAAGGCCGTACTGAGCGTTTACGCCGGCGCTTACTGACACGTGCCCAACAACTTGTTAACAGAGTTATCCACAGGTTGTGCCTGGCGTAACGCTGATGAAACAGATCAAGGATGATCCCATGTCGCAGTCTGATATTTCCCCAGCAGAGCTGGAAGCCCGTTTGCGTTTGCACCGCTTGCCCGAGATCGGCCCACAGCGCTACCACGCCTTGTTTCGGGCCTTTGGCTCGGCCAGTTCGGCGCTCAGCGCCCCGGCCAGTGCCTGGCGGGCCTTGGGCTTGCCACCCGCCAGTAGCGAGGCCCGGCGCAACCCCGAAGTACGTGACGGTGCCAGCGCTGCAATGCGCTGGCTTGAGGGCTGCAAGCAGCATGTGTTGCTCCACGATCAGCCCGATTACCCGGCCTTGTTGGCTGAAATCAAAGACCCGCCGCCCGTGTTATTTGTGGCGGGCGACCCCGGCATCCTGGAAAAACCGCAACTGGCGATGGTCGGCAGTCGGCGTGCCTCACGGCCGGGACTGGACACCGCCGCGGCGTTTTCGAAGTGTCTGGCGGGCGCCGGTTTTGTCATTACCAGCGGGCTGGCGCTGGGCATCGACGGGGCCGCGCACCAGGGCGCACTGGACATTGGCGGGCAGACGATCGGGGTGCTCGGCACCGGCCTGCAAAAACTTTATCCACAGCGCCATCGCGCACTGGCAGACGCGATGATTGCCAACGGCAGCGCCGTGGTGTCGGAGTTCCCGCTGGACGCCGGGCCGCTCTCGGGCAACTTCCCACGGCGCAACCGAATCATCAGCGGTTTATCGTTGGGCGTGCTGGTGGTCGAAGCCAGCGTGGCCAGCGGTTCGTTGATCACCGCCCGTCTGGCGGCGGAACAAGGCCGTGAGGTCTACGCCCTGCCGGGGTCTATCCACCACCCCGGCGCGCGCGGTTGCCATCAGTTGATTCGTGATGGCGCCACCCTGGTGGAAACCGTCGAGCACATTCTCGAAGGCCTGCGCGGCTGGCGCTCGATGCCGTTATCCACAGCAGACCTGTTCACACACAGCTGTCATCCATTAGTGCAATTGTTGCAGGCAGCGCCCCACACCAGCGAAGCCCTGGCCTGCGCCAGCGGTTGGGACCTGCCCCGGTTGCTGGCGGCGTTGACCGAACTTGAACTCGACGGGCATGTGGTGCTTGAGGGCGGGCGTTGGTTTGCTCGCGCCAGCTAAGTACACTGCGCCCAGTACCTATTTGGAGACACTCAATGATCAGCACCTGGCGCGTCCAACAAGCCGCACGCGCGATTCATGCGGGCGCCGTGATCGCCTATCCCACCGAAGCCGTCTGGGGCCTGGGTTGCGACCCGTGGGATGAAGAAGCGGTCGAGCGTTTGCTGGCGATCAAATCGCGACCTGTGGATAAAGGCCTGATTCTGGTTGCCGACAACATTCACCAGTTCGACTTCCTGTTCGAAGACTTCCCCCAAGAGTGGATCGACCGCATGGCCAGCACCTGGCCTGGGCCGAACACCTGGCTGGTGCCGCATCAAGGCCTGCTGCCCGAGTGGATCACCGGCCAGCACGACACTGTGGCGTTGCGCGTGAGTGATCACCCGCTGGTGCGTGAGTTGTGTGCGTTGGTGGGGCCTATCGTTTCCACGTCTGCCAACCCGGCGGGCTTGCCGGCGGCGCGTACGCGGTTAAAAGTTGAGCAGTACTTTCGTGGCCAGATCGATCACGTCTTGGGCGGCAATTTGGGCGGGCGTAAAAACCCCAGTCTGATCCGCGACTTGGCGACCGGCAAGGTCGTGCGCCCCGCCTAACCCCACAAAATTTGTAGGAGCGAGCTTGCCTCGCGATCTTTTGAGCGTTTAAAAGATCGCGAGGCAAGGTGTGTTACGGCAACAAAATCGTCGAGCCAGTGGTGCGGCGCGAGGCCAGCTCGATGTGGGCCTTGGCCGTGTCTTTCAAGGCATAGCGCTGGCTGATCTCAACTTTGATCTTGCCGGTGCGGATCATCTCAAACAGCTCGTCGGCCATTTTTTGCAGGTTCTCGGGCGTGTTGGCGTAGCCCGCCAAGGTTGGCCGGGTGACGTACAGCGAACCCTTCTGCGACAAAATCCCCAGGTTCACGCCAGTTACCGCCCCAGACGCGTTACCGAAGCTGACCATCAGCCCGCGCAGCGCCAGACTGTCCAGCGAGGTGAGCCAGGTGTCTTTGCCGACGCCGTCGTACACCACCGGGACTTTCTTGCCGTCGGTCAGTTCCAGCACGCGCTGGGCCACGTCTTCATGGCTGTAGTCGATGGTTTCCCAGGCACCCAGTGCTTTGGCGTGCGCCGCCTTTTCAGCCGAACTGGCGGTACCGATCAACTTCGCGCCCAGCGCCTTGGCCCATTGGCACGCAATCGAGCCAACGCCACCGGCAGCGGCGTGGAACAAAATGGTATCGCCTGCTTTAACCTCGTAGGTCTGACGCAGCAAATACTGCACGGTCAGGCCCTTGAGCATCACGGCGGCGGCTTGCTCAAAGCTGATGTCGTCTGGCAGTTTCACCACATTCGCCGCCGGCAACACGTGGTACTCGCTGTTTGCGCCCAGCGGGCCAGTGCCGTAAGCCACGCGGTCGCCTACTTTGACGGTGTGCACGTCACTGCCCACGGCATCCACGATGCCCGCGCCTTCATTGCCCAGGCCCGATGGCAGCTCGGGCAGCGGGTACAGGCCGCTGCGGAAATAGGTGTCGATGAAATTCAGGCCGATGGCCTGGTTACGCACGCGAACCTGTTGCGGGCCCGGCTCGGCAGGTTGGTAGTCGACATACTCAAGCACTTCGGGCCCGCCGAGGGTCCGAAACTGGATACGTTTAGCCATTTGCACTGTCCTTGCTGAATTGACGAGGCCCCTATCCAACGCTTTAGCGTGATCTTCGTCAACTGCGACGAAGCCGGGCGCGGTGTTATGCTAGCCGCCCTTCGCTGGCGGCCCTGCTCTGTCGCTTTGCCCGATTTAAGGTGATGTCATGACTACTCGCACCGAGGCCGTTAAAGCCTACTTGCTCGACCTGCAAGACCGTATCTGCGCTGCGCTGGAAACCGAAGATGGCGGCGCACGCTTCATTGAAGACGCCTGGGAGCGCCCGGCAGGTGGTGGCGGGCGTACCCGCGTGATCGAAAATGGCCAGGTCATCGAAAAAGGCGGTGTGAACTTTTCCCACGTGTTTGGCAGCGGCTTGCCGCCGTCCGCCAGCGCCCATCGCCCTGAACTGGCGGGCCGTGGCTTTGAAGCCCTGGGCGTGTCGCTGGTAATCCACCCGCACAACCCGCATGTGCCGACGTCCCACGCCAACGTGCGGTTTTTCATTGCCGAAAAAGAAGGCGAAGAGGCGGTCTGGTGGTTTGGTGGCGGCTTCGACCTCACGCCCTACTACGGCGTTGAAGAAGACTGCGTGCACTGGCACCGCGTGGCCGAGCAAGCCTGCGCACCGTTCGGCGCCGACGTTTACCCGCGCTACAAAGCCTGGTGCGACCGCTACTTCCACATCAAGCACCGCAACGAACCGCGTGGTATTGGCGGCCTGTTTTTCGATGACCTGAACGAATGGGATTTCGACACCAGCTTTGCCTTCGTTCGCGCCATCGGCGATGCCTTTATCGACGCCTACCTGCCAATTGTGCAGCGCCGCAAGGCGCACGCCTACACGGCCCAGCAGCGTGAGTTCCAGGAATATCGCCGGGGCCGCTACGTTGAATTCAACCTGGTGCACGACCGTGGCACCCTGTTCGGCCTGCAATCGGGCGGGCGCACCGAGTCGATCCTGATGTCGCTGCCGCCCCACGTACGCTGGGGTTATGACTGGAAAGTGGCGCCCGGTACCGAAGAGGCGCGGCTAACTGAGTACTTTCTGCAAGACCGCGACTGGTTAGCCAACGCCTGACATTGCCCGAGGAACTTGCCTGATGGACCGTTACGTCGTTTTTGGTAATCCGATCGCCCACAGCAAATCGCCGGTGCTGCACCGCCTGTTTGCCGAGCAAACCGGGCAATCGATGCAGTACGACACGTTGCTCGCGCCGCTGGATGACTTTGGCGGCAGCGCGTTGGCGTTTTTCCAGCAAGGTCGCGGGGCCAACGTGACCGTGCCGTTCAAGGAAGACGCCTATCGCCTGGCCAACAGCCTGACCGCCCGTGCGCAACGGGCGCGCGCGGTGAACACCCTGAGCAAACTGGCTGACGGCACGCTGCTGGGTGACAACACCGATGGCGCGGGGCTGGTGCGCGACCTGACGGTTAACGCGGGCTTCAGCCTCAAGGGCAAACGCATCCTTATTCTTGGTGCGGGCGGCGCGGTACGTGGCGCGCTGGAACCGATTCTGGCCGAAGGCCCTGCCTCGGTGACCATCGCCAATCGCACGGTCGAAAAGGCCGAAGTGCTGGTGGAGCTGTTCAGCGACCTGGGGCCGGTGGCGGCCAGTGGTTTTGACTGGTTAAAAGAGCCGGTCGACCTGATCATCAACGCGACGTCGGCCAGCCTGGCCGGTGACGTGCCGCCGATTGCCTGCAGCCTGATCGAGCCGGGCCAAACCCTGTGCTACGACATGATGTACGGCAAAGCGCCGACGCCGTTTTGCCTCTGGGCCAGCGAGCATGGCGCGGGCCACGTCATGGACGGCCTGGGCATGCTGGCCGAACAGGCCGCAGAAGCTTTCTACCTGTGGCGCGGTGTACGCCCGGACACCGCCCCGGCGTTGGCCGAACTGCGCCGCCTGCTGGCGCAATAAACCTCTTGTAGGAGCGAGCTTGCCTCGCGATCTTTTGATCTTCAAAAAGATCGCGATGCAAGCTCGCTCCTACACGTCAGTCCTCAAACAAAATCGGGCACTTGTCCGCGCCTTCCAGTTTCTTCAATTCTTCCACCACCGGCGCCCGTGCCCGGCGCAAGGTCAGGCTGCGGCCTAGCCCCAGCAAGCGGCGGGCTTCCTGGTGCAGCATCTCAACCCCCGAATAGTCGATAAAGTTGATGTGCTGCGCCTCGATCACCACCCGCTGCCCTTGGGTGCGTTGTAAACGCACTTGCAGGTAATGGCTGGCGCCGAAAAAAATCGACCCGCCGACCCGCAGTACTTCTTCATCGCCCTCTGTCCATTGCTGAATACGCGGGCGCGAAGTGCGCTTGAGGTAAAAAAACAGCGACGCCAGCACCCCGGCATAAATCGCTGTTTGCAGCTCCAGCAGCAAGGTCGCGACGCAGGTCAGTGCCATCACCGCGAACTCGGCCCGGCTCACGCGCCACAGCGCCCGAATGCCGCGGGTGTCCACCAACCCCCAACTGATCAGCAAAATGCTGCCTGCCATGGCCGGGATCGGAATGTGTGCAATCAGCGCGGAACCGGTGATCGCAAACAGCGCCACCCACAACGCGGAAAACACCCCGGCCAATGGCGAGCGGGCACCCGCTTCGTAGTTGAGCCCCGACCGGGTGAATGAGCCCGAGGACAAATACCCCGAGAACAAGGCGCCGAACACGTTGGACAACCCTTGTGCGCGGATTTCCTGATTGGCGTCGAGCATCTGCTGCGAACGTGCTGCTATCGAGCGGGCAATCGACAAACTGGTCACCAGCCCCAGCATGCCCACCGCAACGGCACTGGGCAGCAGGCGCAACAGCGTTTCGATATCCAGCGGCAGCGGGCTAAACGGCGGCAAACGTCCCACAAATGCCTGCACCAACTGCACATGGCCAAACACCGACGGCAGCAGCCACACGGCCAGGCTGGCGAGCACCAGGGTCAGCAACAGCGTCGGCCAGCGTGGTAGCCAGAGCTTAAGTGCGGCGCCCACCAGCACCGTCCCTACCCCGAGCCCCAACGACGCGGGGTCGAAGTCGCGCACATGGCGCAACAGCGTCAGCAGGCTGTCCAGCGCCGTGGCTTTGCCCGGCACATCAACGCCCAGCACATTGGGCAACTGGCCCAAGGCAATCACCACCGCCGCGCCAAGGGTGAACCCCACCACCACCGAATGAGAGACAAAATTGGCCAGTGCGCCGAACTTCAGCATCCCCAGCAGCCACTGGAAAATCCCCGCCAAAAACGTCAGCAGAAGGATCAGGCCGATGTAATCCTGCGTGCCGGGCACCGCCAGCGGGCTGACACTGGCAAACAGCACAATCGAGATGGCAGCCGTCGGACCGCAGATCAAATGCCACGACGAGCCCCACAAGCACGCAATAATTACTGGCACAATGGCAGCATATAGCCCGTATTCAGGCGGTAAACCTGCAATCAAGGCGTAGGCGATGGACTGCGGCAGTGCCAGAATTGCACCACTCAAGCCCACCAGCGCATCTCGGCCTACGCTTGCGCGGGTTTGTTTGGGCAGCCAATTCAGAAACGGCAGGATGGCAGTGCGGTTGAGCCGGGGCATAACGCTCTCGCTGAGTGTGGGTTTAGAGTGCGCGTGCAAGGTTACCTCTGTGGGAGCGGGCTTGCTCGCGATGGCCTCGCCGCGGATGTTCGCATACACCGCACCGTCTGCATCGCGAGCAAGCCCGCTCCCACATTAATAATGCGTGCAGCACACAATCAAGAGGCGCTTATGCAACGAATCAAGGGCTATCACGCCCACGTCTATTACGACGCCAGCACCATCGACCAGGCGCGCGCCCTCTGCGAAGAAGCGGCGCACCGATTTGGCATCAGCATGGGCCGCGTCCACGAACGCCCGGTCGGCCCGCACCCCGACTGGAGCTGCCAACTGGCCTTTGGCCCCGAACTGCTCGGCATTGTATTGCCCTGGCTGGCCATCAGCCGACACGGGCTGGTGATCTTTCTGCACCCCGACACGGGCAATGACCTGCTGGATCACACCGATCATGCGATCTGGATGGGTGAAATCAGACCGTTGAATTTGTCTATTTTTTGACCAGCAAGCCAAGTGCTGCGTTTTTTCAAAATTTTTTTTCACCCCCTAAAATTCCGTCCGAGACCTACCGTCGGCAAATCCCGGATAGCCCCGTGCCATAACGGCTGAACGTTCGTGCGCGGGCATGTGTCATACCTTGCCATGAGCTAACGTAAGACACGTGTAGCCAAGGGTAGCGATTAGTCCTCACGCGCCATCCATGTTTAACTTGAATGCTCGTTCAAGTTAAACCGGTGGTCCGCTGCCCGCTCACAACAGGAGGCTAACCTTTGCCGAACTCGCTCTTTTTACGCCTGTATCACTGCTGCGAGGTGTATTTGCCATGAGTGCACCTTCGACGTCGCAGACGTCTCTCATCCGTATGAATCCGCCGGTTTTCTACTTTGCCGCCGGGTTTATTTTGATCTTCGGGCTGGTGGTGATTTCATTGCCCGAAGCCGCCGGAGAATGGCTACTGGCAGCACAAAACTGGGCGGCCAATACGGTCGGCTGGTACTACATGCTAGCGATGACCCTGTATCTGATCTTCGTGGTCGTCACCGCCTTGTCCGGCTACGGCAAGATCAAGCTCGGTGCCGACCACGACGAACCTGAGTTCAGTTACCTGTCCTGGGCGGGCATGCTCTTCGCCGCCGGGATCAGCATCACGCTATTTTTCTTTTGTGTGTCAGAACCCCTCACCCACATGCTCAACCCGCCACAAGGCCCGGCCGGTAACGCCGAGGCGGCGCGCCAAGGCATGCAGTTGCTGTTTTTGCACTGGGGTTTGCACGGTTGGGGCGTGTTCGCCTTTGTCGGCATGGCGCTGGCGTACTTTGCCTACCGGCATAACCTGCCGCTGGCGCTGCGTTCGGCGCTGTACCCGCTGATCGGCAAACGCATCAATGGCCCCATCGGCTACGCAGTGGACGGCTTTGGCATCATCGCCACGGTGTTTGGTCTGGGCGCCGACATGGGTTTTGGGGTGTTGCACCTCAACTCCGGGCTCGACTACCTGTTCGGCGTGCCGCACACCCAATGGATTCAGGTGGGGTTGATCACCCTGATGATGGGCGCGGCCATTTTGGTGGCCATCGCGGGCGTCGACAAAGGCGTGCGCGTGATGTCCGACATCAACATGCTGCTGGCCTGTGCCCTGCTGCTGTTCGTGCTGTTCGCAGGGCCGACGCAGCACCTGCTCAACACCTTGATCCAGAACATCGGTGACTATTTGGGCGCGCTGCCGACCAAGAGTTTTGATGTGTACGCCTACAACAAGCCGAGCGACTGGCTGGGCGGTTGGACCGTGTTTTATTGGGCCTGGTGGATCGCATGGTCGCCGTTTGTAGGCCTGTTTATTGCGCGTATCTCCCGTGGCCGGACCATTCGCGAATTCGTGTTTGGCGTGCTGCTGATTCCGCTGGGTTTCACCCTGGCCTGGATGTCGATTTTCGGCAACAGCGCTATCGACCAAGTGCTCAACCACGGCCTGACGGCGTTAGGCCAAGCCGCCATCGACGACCCGTCGCGCGCCTTGTACCTGCTGCTGGAAACCTACCCGTGGAGCAAAACCGTGATCGCCGTGACGGTGTTCATCAGTTTTGTGTTCTTCGTGACCTCGGCCGACTCCGGCACCGTGGTGCTGTCGACCCTCTCGGCGCGTGGCAATAGCGCTGACGAAGACGGCCCCAAATGGCTGCGGGTGTTCTGGGGCGGGATGACCGCGCTGGTGACCAGTGCGCTGTTGTTCTCGGGCAGCATTGACGCGCTCAAGTCGGCGGTGGTCCTGACCTCGCTGCCGTTCTCGCTGATCCTGTTGCTGATGATGTGGGGGCTGCACAAGGCGTTCTACCTGGAGTCGCAGAAGAAGATCGCGCAGATGCATTCGCTGGCCCCGGTGGCCGTGTCGCGCCGTGGCCGTGGTGGCTGGCGTCAACGCTTGAGCCAGGCCGTGCACTTCCCGTCGCGGGACGAGGTGTACCGCTTCATGGACACCACGGTGCGCCCGGCAATTGAAGAAGTCAGCGCGGTGTTCCTTGAAAAAGGCCTCAACGTTGTCACCCAGCCCGACCCGGCCAATGACAACGTCAGCCTTGAGATTGGCCATGGTGACCAACATCCGTTCGTCTACCAGGTGCAAATGCGCGGCTACTTCACGCCGTCGTTTGCCCGTGGTGGCATGGGCCCCAAAGAACTGCGTAACCGCCGTTACTACCGGGCTGAAGTGCACCTGAGCGAAGGCAGCCAGGACTACGACCTGATGGGCTACACCAAAGACCAGATCATCAACGACATCCTCGACCAGTACGAACGCCACATGCAGTTCCTGCATTTGGTGCGTTGAACCTGGGCTGCGATCTTTTGGTGTTCAAGATCAAGAGATCGCGAGGCAAGCTCGCTCCTACAGGGCCTGTGCAACACCTGTGGGAGTGGGCATCATGATTCGCCAAATAGCCATGGGTTGATCAGATTCAAAGTGCCTTGCGAGAAGTCTTTAACGTTGCGTGTCGCGAGACTTGCCTGATGTGCAATGCAGGTAGCGGCTATTTGCGCATCTGCCAAGCTGACGGACTTGCCTGAGGCCTGACTGGTTGCGACCCACACTGCGTAACGGGGTGCCGTATGTGCATCGAAAGGTAAGACTCTGTCAGCAAAGTCTTCATCGAACAAAGCCTGTGCAATGACGTGCAACTGATCTTTACGTTTGCCAGCGGGAAGCCGTTCGATGCCGTGAAGTATTTCGGCCATGGTGATGGCGCTGATAAACAAATCATCAGATGGCTGAGCGTCTACCCACGCAACCACGGCTTGGCTGGGTTGGGGGCGCATAAGTTCAGAGAGTACGTTGGTATCGAGAATGATCATTCATCGAAGCCCACGGTGCGCACACGCTCTTCTCTAGTGGGTAACTCTAATTCAATGCCGCCTGTCTCAGCGAAGCGAGCGCGGATACGGCTGGCTAAACCTTGGTTTTGGGCGGGTTTTCTTAATGCTCTGCGCAAGATAAGCCGAGCCTCTTCTTCCATGGAATGGCCATTAAGGGCTGCTTCTATACGCAGGCGTTCCTTGATTTGATCATCCAGGTTTCTAATGGTGATGCTGGCCATAAATAACCTCGTGCAATCAATGAAATCGTTGCAATCATAGGGCGATGAAATTGACACCTCCAGAGCGTACAGACCAACGGTCCTTAACTAAAGCGCGCTTGGCGTAGATGATTTACAGACCTTTCCCTGACTTGTGTGGGATGAGGCTTGCTCGTGCTTTGGCCCATTGTGGTGCTCGTTGCGGGCTGCCTATAGTTCGCCCTGTCGCTGAATCATCAGCGTTCGGGCGTGCAAGCCTGATTATTGGATTTCAACTTTTCATATCGCTTTGGTAGGCTCCGCGCCTGCAATCGTCGTTATGGCGGTTGTGCGTGGGAGATCTTCGGGTCTGCCGGGTCCCAATAACCGGTCTTGCATACCTGCGCACAGCTGCCACCCTCTTTCTGCGTGCAAGCTGATTGAAGTGGCTCCACACCTTATTGGAGTTCCACCATGTCTGATTTCCTCCCGCAAACCGACAATCCTGTTGATTCCAACGTTCTCTTGATTGATACCCAGGCGTCTGTGTCTGCCTTGCTCACCTGTGCTGAGCAGCGCTTTCAGGCGGCCAAGAATTTGTTGCGCAGTTTGTCCCACATGAACGCCTACAGCAGCGATCCGCATGATTTGAGTGCGGTGTGTGAGGCGACGTCGTTGTTGTTGCAAGAAGGCTGCGATGTGCTGGGGGTGTTGGTGTTGCGCGAGGTGTAGCAACTCACTGAATCTTAGGTTGATGCGCCCCTCTAAATAGACCAATATAACGACCTATTTAGAGGGCTAAATTATGCAAAGCGTCTTGGCAGATCGAGCGGTGAGTGTGTCTGAACTCAAGAAAAATCCCTCCGCAGTCATGAATGCTGCCCACGGTGCTCCGGTTGCGGTGCTCAACCACAACCGTGTCATGGGCTACATGGTGCCTGCTGAAGTGTTTGAAGCCATCATGGAGCGTCTGGATGACATGGACCTTGCTGAACTGGTGAAGGCTCGCAGCCAAGAGACGCCTGTCCCGGTAAATCTGGATGACTTATAAGCTGGAGTTCCTGCCCACAGCTTTGAAAGAGTGGGAAAAATTGGGCTATACGCTTCAGCAGCAATTTAAAAAGAAGTTGGTCGAACGATTGGTAAGCCCACGTATAGGGGCTGACGCCCTTCACGGGATGCCCGACTGTTACAAGATCAAGCTTAAATCGGCAGGCTACCGGTTGGTGTACAAAGTCATTGATGAGCGCGTCGTAGTGGCGGTGATTGCTGTCGGGAAACGCGAACGCAGCGCTGTATACGACCGCGCCAAGCAGCGCTAAATAGCGTGTTTGATCGCAATTTATTCACGTTGAAGATCAAAAGATCGCAGGCAAGCCAGCTCCTACAACATTTAGGGTGTTCACCCTTTTGAGGGCTGCCTATAGTTCGCTCCGTCGCTGAATCATCAGCGTTCGGGCATGCAAGCCTGAATAGTGGATTTCAACTTTTCAAAACGCTTGGTAGGCTCCGCGCCTGCGCACAGCTGCCAACCTCTTTTGAACGTGTAGTCGCTGACGAGGCACGAAGGCTGCGATGCGGGCCGCAGGACCGCCGTCTGGGTCGCTGCGCAACCCATCGCAGCCTTCGTGCCTCGTCAGCGGCTACAGAGCCAGTGCGAGTTCGCTCCTGCCTGGTCAGTGAATGGCCGGGGGCGGGTTTTTGTTTTCTTTGATGCGGTACCAGGCCACGTACAGGGCCGGCAAGAACAGCAAGGTCAACAAGGTGGCCGAGAAGATGCCGCCGATCATGGCGTAGGCCATCGGGCCCCAGAACACGTCCCGTGCAATGGGGATCATGCCCAGGCTGGCCGCCGCGGCGGTCAGCAGGATGGGCCGACGTCGGTGATGCGTGGCCTGGACCACCGCATGCCACGGGTCGAAGCCATCACGTTCGAACTGGTCGATCTGGGTCACCAGAATCACCGTGTTACGAATGATGATGCCGATCAGCGCCAGGATCCCCAGAATCGCGATAAAGCCCATCGGCGTGCCGGTGGGCACCAGCGCCAACACCACGCCAATCAGGCCCAGCGGCGCGACGCTGACCACGATGAACATTTTCTGCACGCTTTGCAGCTGGATCATCAAAAAGGTCGCCATCAAAAACAGCATCAACGGGATGACTTTGGCGATCGGGCCTTGGGCCTTGGCGCTTTGCTCCACGGTGCCGCCGGTTTCGACTTTGTAGCCTTGCGGCAGTTTGGCGATGAACTCATCGATGGTCGGTTTGAGGTCGTCCACCAGGTCAACCGCCTGAATGTCGCCGCGCACCGCAGCCTTGAGGGTCAAGGTCGGTATGCGGTCACGGCTCCAGACCAGCGGCTGCTCCAGCTCGTAGCGCACCGAGGCAAACGCCAGCAACGGGATCGAGGTGCCGCTCGGTGTGGTGATTTGCAGGTTGAGCAGGGTTTCTGGCGTGTTGCGCTCGCTGCCATTGGCCCGGCCGACGATGTCGATCAGGTAGATGCTGTCTTTGACCTGGCTGACAGTGGCGCCGGTGACGATGCTGTTCATCACTTGCGCGACGTCTTCGGACGACAAACCAAACTGGCGGGCCTTGTCTTGCGCGATGTCGACCCGCAGCACTTTGCCCGGCTCGTTCCAGTTGAACAGGGTTTCGCCCACGTTGGGGTTGGCGTCGAGTACGGTGGCCAGGTCAATGGCGTGTTTGCGCACCAGGTCGATGTTCGGGCCGCTCACCCGGTATTGCAGCGGCTGGCCCACGGGCGGGCCCAGTTCCAGGGTGTGCACATAACTGCCAACGCCGACAAACTCTTCACGCAGGCGTTTGTTGAGGCGCTCCATCAACGCATCGCGGCTCTCAAGCCCGGTGCTGACGATCACCAACTGGGCGAAGAACGGGTTTTGCAGTTGCTGGTCCAGAGGCAGATAGAAACGGATCGCGCCCTCGCCCACGTAGGTACTCCAGCGCACGATGTCCGGGTCGTCCTTGAGCGAGGCTTCAAAGCGTTGGGTGACTTTGAGGGTTTCCTGGATCGAGGCGTTTTGCGGCAGGTTCAAATCCACCAGAATTTCAGGGCGTTCGGAGGCCGGGAAGAACTGGTTTTGCACAAAGGTCATGCCCACCACCGAGGCCAGGAACATCGCCGCCGTGCCGCCGATGGTCCACCAGCGATGGGTCATGCACCACAGCAGGCCGGTGTTGAACGCTTGGGCCAGCCGCCCCGGTTTTTCGGACTTGGGTTTAACCTTGGCCGGCAGCACGTGCACGCCCAGCACCGGGGCAAACAGCACCGCCACCATCCACGACACAATGAGGGCCACGCCGATCACCGCGAACAGGGTGAAGGTGTACTCGCCCGCCGCGCTGTTGTTGAGGCCGATCGGGACAAAACCCGCCACCGTGACCAAGGTCCCGGTAAGCATCGGGAAGGCCGTGGAGTGGTAGGCAAACGTCGCGGCCTGCTGTTTGGTTTCGCCCAGTTCCAGCCGCGAGATCATCATCTCTACCGTGATCATCGCGTCGTCCACCAGCAGGCCCAGGGCGATGATCAACGCGCCCAGCGACACACGTTGCATGGCGATGCCGGTGAACTCCATAAACACGAAGACCAGCGCCAGCACCAGCGGGATCGAGATCGCCACCACCATGCCTGCGCGCAGGCCCAGGCTGATAAAGCTCACTGCCAGAACGATGATCACCGCCTCAAACAGCGCGCTGGTGAAGCCGTGTACGGCCACCTGCACCACTTCGGCCTGGTCAGAGACCATGTGCACGCCCACGCCCACCGGCAGTTGCGCGGTCAGTTCGTTGATGCGCTGCTGCAGTTGCTCGCCGAACTCCTGAATGTTGCCGCCCGTGTTCATGGCCACGGCCAGGCCAATGGCCGGCTGGCCGTTGTAATGGAACATCGGCGCGGCCGGGTCGACATAGCCGCGGGTGATGTCGGCCACGTCAGCGAGCCGGTAGAAACGGTTGTTGACCCGCAGGTTGACCGCCTCAAGGTCGGCCACGCTGTGGAATTGGCCAGAGGCGCGCACCGACATGCGCTCTGGCCCGGCTTCAATGACGCCCGCCGGGGTCACGGCGTTTTGCTCTTGCAGGCTTTGCAGAATGTGCTGTTGATCAAGGCCCAGCGCGGCCAGTTTGCGGGTCGAGAAGTCGAGGTAGAAGGTTTCGGCCTGCTCGCCGATGGTCATCATCTTGCCGCGATTGGGGATGTCGCGGATCCCCAGGCGCACTTCTTCGACGTAGTCGCGCAGCTGGCGCATGCTGATGCCGTCGCCGGTAAAGGCGTAAATCGTGCCGTACACATCACCGAACTCATCGTCGAACCCCGGGCCTTGAATGCCTTGGGGGAAGTCGCCGCGAATGTCGCCGATTTTTTTGCGCACCTCGTACCAGATATGCGGGATGAGCTCGGCCTTGGTGGTGTCTTTCAAGAACACAAACACCGTGGACTCGCCCGGCCGGGTGTAGCTCTGGACGTAATCGAGGGTGTCCAGCTCTTCGAGCTTTTTCTCGATACGGTCGGTGATTTGCAGCATGGTGTCGTCCACCGTGGCGCCGGGCCACTTGGTCTGGATCACCATGGTTTTGATGGTAAAGCTGGGGTCTTCGGCGCGGCCCAGGTTGAAGTACGAAAAGAACCCGGCAAGCACCGCGACGAACATCAGGTACCACACGAATGACTGATGCTCGAGGGCCCACTCGGACAGGTTGAATTTCCCATTCATTGCGAGCTTTCCTTGTCGAGTCTGACTTTTTGTCCGGGTTTAAGGCTGTAGGCGCCCGCACTGACCACGGTGTCACCGCTGCTAATACCGCCCGAGAGCAACACGGTATTGGCGTCGCGGCGCCACACGGTCACCTCCCGCGTGTTGGCGGTGAGTGTGTGCGGGTCGACGACCCACACACGGGTTTTGCCGTCGGTTTCTTGCAGGGCGGTCTGCGGCACCTGGAAGTGCTGGGTGATCGGGCTGCTGACCGTCACGCTGATGGAACTGCCGAGGCGGAAGGCCGGCGGGGTCTGGTCGAGGGTCAAGCGCACACGACGGGTGCGCGTGGCGCTGTCGGCCTGTGGCGCGATTTCTCGAACATGGGCCTTGGTGTTGACGTTCGGGTCGAGCTGGCCAGCAACAAAGAACACCACGTCTTTGGGCAGGGCTTCGGCCAGCGGCGCCGGGAGGTCGATCACCGCTTCTTTGATCTCAGGTCGCGCCAGGGTGGCCACGGCTTCACCGACACTCACCACCTGGCCAGCTTCGACCGCCCAATCGGTGATCACCGCGTCATGGTCTGCGCGCAGGTTGCAGTAGCTGAGCTGGTCTTTGGCCTGATTGAGCGCCGCTGACGCTTGTTGCACGGCGGCCTGCGTGGTTTTGAGGTCGGCTTGTGCCGTGTCCAGCTGGGCTTGCGCGCCCACGCCCTGATTGAACAGCTCTTGCTGGCGCCGGGCATTGGCCTGGGCGTTGATCAACTGCGCGCGGGACTTGTCCAGATCGCCTTGCGCGGCGCGCACGTTGTTTTGCTGATCGGTCGGGTCGAGGCTGGCCAAAATATCGCCTTCTTTAACCAACGCGCCAACGTCGTAATAGCGCCGCACGATGCGGCCCGGCACTCGAAAGCCCAAGGTGCTTTCATAGCGGGCTTCGATGTTGCCGGCAAAGCGCCCCAGGTGTTGGGTCAGGTCGGGCTTGGCCACCACGTAGAGCACGGGCCTGACGGGTGGCTCAGGCGGCTTTTTTTCAGAGCAGCCCAGCAACAACAGGGCCGCGAAAGGCGCTATCCATAGACGGTTCATAGCGCCATCCCCCCTTCTGGCGTGGGTGCTATCTCGACCTTCATGCCGGGGTGTAACAATTGTCCGCCTGCGACCACGACCTTTTCTCCGTCCTTGAGGCCATCACTGATGATCACGCTGCCGGTCAGGTAGCGCCCCACGGTGACTTTTTGCAGGCGCGCATTGTTGTCGCCGTCGACCACCCACACCGCCGGGTCGCTGACATCTTTGGTCAGGGCTGACCATGGCATTTCAATGCTGCGCTGCGGCGCCGGGCTCAGGTTGACGCTGACAATCGAGCCCAGGTCCATGCCTTTGGGCAGTGAGTCCAGTTGCACCTTGATTTGCAGCGTGCCGCTTTGCGCCGCCACGGCGGGGGTGATCTCGCGGATAAAACCGTTGGCCTTGACCGTCGGGTCCTGCAACAGCGTGACTTGCACGGTAGGGTCTTTGGGCGGCTCGATGAACAGCGATTCGTACACGTTGAACACGGCATCGCGGGCGCCATCACGGGCCAGCGAGAACATCGGCATGGTGGCTTGCACCACTTGCCCGACTTCGGCCTGGCGTGCGGTGATAACGCCAGGCGCTTGCGCCACCAAGTTGCTGTAGCTGAGTTGTTCGCGGGCGTTGGCCAGTTGCGCTTGCGCCGCCGCCAAGGCGCTTTGTGCGCTCTGCTGGGCCGCATAGGCCGCATCGTATTCGCTTTGGCTGGTGTAGCCCTTTGGCAGCAGCTTTTGCTGACGCACATAGGCGGCGCGGGTTTGTACCACTTGCGCTTGTTGCGCATACACGCTGGCCTGGGCGGTCTCGACCTGGATTTTCAAATCTTTGGGATCTAGGCGCGCCAACACCTGATTGGCCTGAATGTGATCACCGACATCGACCTTGCGCTCGATGATCTTGCCGCCGACCCGAAAGGACAGCTGGGTTTCGACCCGGGCCTGAATGTCGCCACTGAGCGCAATGGGAGGTGCATAGTCGCGGCTGGTAACTTCTTGTATATAAACTCTTGGTGATAAAGGCTCTTTGGGGCCTTCTTTACCGCAAGCCGTTAGCAGCGCCAAAAGGCTCAAGCCCCAAGCACACTTGATTCGTGGACCAGCCATGCAGACTCCTTTGCTTGGTGCTGAGTGATCGAGACAATACGACACATAGCGTAGAACAGGGTTCAGACTTTGTGGGACTCTGTGCACGCCTTGCTCACACTTTTGAGGTCACCCTATGCTCACCACTTTGGCGGTGGCCAACTATCGCTCCATCAACCAGTTGATCGTCCCGCTGGCGCGGCTCAATTTGATCACCGGCCCCAATGGCAGCGGTAAATCCAATCTGTACCGTGCGCTGCGTTTGCTGGCCGAGACGGCTCAGGGCGGGGTGGTCAATGCATTGGCCCGTGAAGGCGGGCTGGAGTCGACGTTCTGGGCGGGGCCCGAGGTGGTATCGCGGCGCATGAAGTCTGGCGAGGTGGCCATCGAGGGCGGCCCGCGCAACAAGGTCAAGCGCTTGCGCATGGGCTTTGCGGCCGACGATTTCAGCTACGCCATCGCCTTGGGGGTGTCGCCGCCTGAGCTGTCAGCGTTTACCCTCGACCCGCAAATCAAACACGAAAGCATTTGGGTGGGGCCCAGCTACCGCCCGGCCAGTGAGCTGGTGGAGCGCAATGGTCCGATGATCCGTGCCCGTACTGAGCGCAGTTGGCAGGTGCTGGCGCAGCACACGCCGATGTTCGACAGCTTGTTCGATCAAGTCGGCAGCCTGCAGGCCTCGCCCGAAGTGCTGCGGCTGCGGGAGTCGATTCGCGGTTGGCGCTTTTATGATCACTTTCGCACCGACCCTGATGCGCCGGTGCGTCAGCCGCAGTTGGGCACGCGCACACCGGTGTTGCACCACGATGGCCGCGACCTGGCTGCGGCCCTGCAAACCATCCTCGAAATGGGCGACCCGCAAGTCCTGCACAGCGCCATCAGTGACGCCTTCCCCGGCGCGCGGCTAGAGATCAATGCGATGCCCGGTGGGCGTTTTGCTGTCGAGTTCTATCAAGAAGGGTTGTTGCGGCCATTGTCGGCGGCGGAGTTGTCGGACGGCACCTTGCGTTACCTGCTGCTGGTGGCTGCCCTGCTCACGCCGCGCCCGCCGACTCTGATGGTACTCAACGAGCCCGAAACCAGCCTGCACCCCGACCTGCTGCCCGCGCTGGCGCGGTTGATCATTCGCACCTCGCACCATTCCCAGGTGTGGGTGGTGTCCCACGCCCGGCGGCTGATTGCCGCCTTGCAGCAAGACCCGGAGTGCAACTGCATCGTGTTGGAAAAAAACCTCGGCCAGACCGAGGTCGTGGGGCAGCGAATGCTGGATCAACCGGCTTGGCATTGGGCGGATTGATAGAGGGAAATCAAAGCAATCGCAGCCGTTGCCCCCAAGTTTCAACTCCATGCAGGGGGATATTGGGGTTGTGCCCCCAAACCGTGGGCATTGGCGGTACGGAGGTGGCCACTTCGGTGATTTGTTCAGCAATGTGTGGCGAGGTTGGGCTCGACGTTGAGGAAATAGAGTTTTGTCGGGAAGTTGTGGGAGTCGTATTTTTAGACAAACCGGGGAATGTTTTATCAAATTTGCTTTTTTTGGCCGCCGCTCTAATGCCTCTCCAGCCCAGCTTAGTGGCCATGACGGTGCTGCCTAAACCAAAAAGGGCCAAGGTGAGGCCTGCGGCTGTCATTCCAGTGCCACCGGAGTTATCACCGCCCACTGCCATGCTCAATCGGGTGGCGCCTATCACACCACCGGCCGCTGTTAGCACCACCCCTGCGACCTTCATTTTATGCACCGTTTTGGAAGTGCCCGCCTTTACAGCTTTGAAAGATGCGTAAAAGCTTACGGAGGGTATTGCTCCGTTTATTGTCCCGGCGAGACCACTGATGGCCAGGATGGCTGGGGCTATCAAGGCAAAGGAAAACTGCCCATTGGGGTCTACCCGGTTAACCGGATCACCCAGGCAATAGCAGTAGGGGTTCAACCCGCCAGCACCAAACGGGCTTAACGTATCGGGGCTGTTAAAGCGCATCAATACGGGGTTGTACGCGCGGTGACCGTTACCCAACAGATAGTGGCCGGTCATCGGGTCGGGCGCTTCCCCGTTAAACCCTAACAGCCCCTGTTGCCCACGATGATAACCATACGGGGTGTAAGCCTGCGGGTGTTGGTGTGCGCCACTGAGTGAGCGCAACACGCTGCGTTGCAGGTCGGTGCCCAGCAACAGCGTTGCGGTTGTGTGTTTTTCAGCCAGCAACTGGTCGTGGTGCTGAAAGACTGTTTGGCTGTGTTCACCCTGGCGTACAGTGCTCAAGCGCTCACGCTGATAAAAACGCTGCGTCGAGGGCTGCGCGCCCATTGTCGTTGTTGTTAAGCGATCCAGAGGGTCGTAGGCATAGCGTTTAAGAGGCATGTGGGTTGGCTCTTTGCTGAATGTCCCCCCAGCTTTGCTCCAATGCCAGACCTTGCCTACCTGTTAACTCTGCTAGGTACTTTTGCCAAATACTAAAAAACGCCGACGCTGTAGGAGCCGTCGGCGTTTTGTGTGAGCGGGTGTTGAATTAGAACGCAGGCACTACCGCACCTTTGTATTTCTGTTCAATAAACGCTTTGACTTCAGGGCTGGTCAGGGCTTTGGACAGCTTTTGGATTGCGTCGCTGTCTTTGTTGTCCGGGCGAGCCACCAGGAAGTTCACGTAAGGCGAATCAGAGCCTTCAATGATCAGCGCGTCGGTGGCCGGGTTCAGGCCCGCTTCCAGCGCGTAGTTGGTGTTGATCATGTCCAGATCAACCTGGTCCAGCACGCGGGGCAGCAGTGCCGACTCAAGCTCTTTGAACTTGAAGTTGTGCGGGTTTTTAGCGATGTCTTTAGGGGTGGCCACCGCGTTGGTCGGGTCTTTCAGTTCGATTAGACCGGCCTTTTGCAGCAGGATCAATGCACGGCCGCTGTTGCTGCCTTCGTTAGGGATCGCGATGGTTGCGCCGTCTTTCAGGTCTTTGATGTCTTTAACTTTTTTGGAGTAACCACCAAAAGGTTCAACGTGTACGCCGACCACGGTCACCAGGTTGGTGCCTTTGCCTTTGTTAAAGCTTTCGAGGTACGGCAGGGTCTGGAAGTAGTTGGCGTCCAGACGCTTCTCTGCGACTTGTACGTTCGGCTGCACGTAGTCGGTGAAGACTTTAATGTCCAGATCCACGCCTTCTTTGGCGAGGGTCGGTTTGATCAACTCAAGGATTTCAGCGTGAGGAATCGGGGTCGCAGCGACCACCAATTTTTCGTTGGCCTGTGCCAGGCCTGCCGTCAAAGCAGCCGCCAATGCGGTAAACAACAGAACCTTTTTCATGCAATATCCTTAAGAGTGACCGTTCTGGTAACGGTTTTATTGGAGTCGGAGCGAAAGATACCGACTTTCTTTATTCCAGAACAATAATATTTGTTCATTCACTTAGATCGTTTGGTTCTTTAAATCTCTCCCTGTAGGAGCGAGCTTGCCTCGCGATCTTTTGATCGTCTAAAAGATCGCGAGATGGGGGTTATGCCAGCAGCTGTTTCAGCGCCGCCAGCTCCTGCGCCGTTGCGCCTTTAATAAAGTGCTCAATCTGCCCCAGGCTGTCAGGCAGGTTTAAATGCTCGGGGCGGATCTCTTCGCCGGTGCTCACCAGCAGCGCAAAGTGGATGACGTTCTCCAGCTCACGGGTATTGCCGGGCCATGTGTGGCGCTCCAGTACCCGTTGCGCGTTGTCACTGATAAATGGCACCGCCAGGTTGAGGCGCTGGCTGTAGATGCCTAAAAAGTATTCGGCCAACGACAAAATATCCCCCGGCCGCTCGCGCAAAGCGGGCAACGGCAACTGCCCCTCGCTGAGGTAGTGATACAGCCGCTCGTGAAATTTGCCAGCCTGTACCGCCTGAGCCAGGTCGATGCTGGTGGCCGCCACCAGGCGCACATCCACCGGGCTGGGCTGATGGGCGCCGACCCGCGTGACTTCGTGGGTTTCCAGCGCGGCCAGCAATTTGACCTGAATGCCCAGCGGCAAATCACCGATTTCATCCAGGTACAGCGTGCCGCCATTGGCGGAGCCGAACCAGCCGGCGCGGCTGCTGGCCGAACTGCTGTGGCTGCCGGGAGCGTAACCGAACAACTCGGCATCGGCGTAGGTCGGGCTGATCGCGCCGCAATTAACAGACACAAACAAACCGGTACGGTCGCTGGCGCGGTGGATGTGCCGGGCCAACAGCTCTTTACCCGTTCCGGTTTCGCCGCGAATCAAGACCGGTAGCGCGCGCGGCGCCAGCAGTTCCAGGTCATCACGCAATTGGCGCGAACGCGGGTCGACAAACACCAGCGCTTTGGCGCGAATGCTCAGCGGGCTTTTTTCGGCATCGGGGAAGGTCAGCAGGGGCTGACCAAAGGTTTCATGCAGACTCATGGCGGGCTCCCGCCCGCCGCCGATGGGTGGGCGCGGGCGTTACAAAAAATTCAGGCGCGGCGCAGGGCGCCGTGCTCAATACGGGTTTGCAGGCGATACAAAAAGGCGAAGCCTTGCTCCCAGCGTTGGTGGCCAGACTTGACGTTGATATGTCCGGCGCCGCTGAGAATGCCGACCTCGGCGCCCCATTGGCGGGCAAACTCCATGGCGCGAGGTGCGCTGGCCGCAGCATCGTTATCAGAGCCGACGACTTGGCTCGGGAACGGCAGGGTTTGCGTCGGGATCGGGGCAAAGTTACGCAACGCAGGGGCGCAGGTGGGGCGTTCGACATCTGCCGGGGCGACCAGCAAGGCACCGCGCACCTGGCTCAGCAAGCTGGCGGGCGCACGTTCGGCCCAATGCGCAACGGTGATGCAACCCAGGCTGTGGGCAATCAGAATGACCGGCGTGCTGTCGGCGGCAATCGCCTCGGCCAGCGCGGCAATCCAGTCTTCGCGGCGTGGCGTCAACCAGTCGGCCTGTTCCACCCGGGCACTGTTCGGCAAGCTGTTTTGCCAGTGGGTTTGCCAATGATCGTCAGACGAACCTTGCCAACCCGGCACTATCAAATAGCGAATCGATTCATTGCCCATGGCTGTGCGCCTCCAGCGGTATGTGTGTTACCGAGTCAGTATAGGGACGGTTTTTAGATTCGCTAAGGAATAAGAAGCTATTTGTTAATAACCAAAAAACCATCGCCGTTCAGAACGCGCAGGCGTATTACACTCAATGCGTTGCCCACCCCGCGAGCTACCGCCATGAAAAGCCTGGTTGATCATCTGAGCCAATACGCCGCTTATCACCGTGACAAACGCAATATCGTTAGCCACTTTGTGGGCATCCCGTTGATTGTGATTGCCGTGGCGGTGCTGTTGTCGCGACCGCAATGGGCGGGCATTTCACCTGCGGTGTTGGTGATGATCGCCAGTGCGGTGTTTTACCTGCGCCTTGAACTGCGCTTGGGGTTATTGATGACCGTGTTGCTGG
Source organism: Pseudomonas helleri (assembly GCF_045830615.1). Taxonomy (NCBI): domain Bacteria; kingdom Pseudomonadati; phylum Pseudomonadota; class Gammaproteobacteria; order Pseudomonadales; family Pseudomonadaceae; genus Pseudomonas; species Pseudomonas helleri. Next base: position 5,588,295 of record NZ_CP174501.1, read on the forward strand.
GGCTGGCGGTCTGGCTCGGGCACACCTTGGCGGCGCTGAGCACGGGCGCGTGGCTGAGCTGGGGGGTTGGGCTGTTTGTGGTCGGCTGGGTGATCCAGTTTGTGGGGCATTACTACGAAGGGCGCAAACCTGCGTTTATCGATGACGTAACCGGGCTGATAGTCGGGCCGTTGTTTGTGGTGGTGGAGTTGGGTTTTCTGCTGGGCTGGCGCCAGGATTTGCAGCGCGAAATCGACGCACGAATCGTGTAGGAGCGAGCTTGCCTCGCGATCTTTTGATCGTTTAGAAGATCGCGATCAAGCCCGCTCCAACCGGTTTATCTAAACGCCTGGTGCAGCTGTGCCAGCGTCTCAAAGTGGTAGGTGGGCGCGTGTGCGCTCAGCTCTTCGAAGCTGCCAAAGCCGTAGCCCACAGCCGCCGCGTGCAGGCCGTTGTGGCTGGCGCCGATGAGGTCGTGCTTGCGGTCGCCGATCATCAGGGTCTGCGCCGGGTCCAGCTTTTCTTCGGCCATCAGGTGAGCAATCAGCTCGACCTTGTTGGTGCGCGTGCCGTCCAGCTCGCTGCCGTAAATCACGTTAAAGTGCTTGGCGAAGTCAAAGTGCCGGGCGATTTCGCGGGCGTAAATCTGCGGCTTCGAGGTGGCGATGAACAGCTGGCGGCCTTGGTTCACCAGTTCTTCCAGCAGCGGCGTAATGCCTTCAAACACCTGATTTTCGTACAGGCCTTTGACCGAGAAACGCTCACGGTAAAAGCCTACGGCTTTCCATGCCTCGGTTTCGCTGAAGCCGTAAAACTCGATAAAGGCTTGCAGCAACGGCGGGCCGATAAAGTGTTCGAGTTTGCGCAGGTCTGGCTCCTCAATGCCCATTTTGCTCAATCCATACTGGATCGAACGGGTGATGCCTTCGCGTGGGTCGGTCAGGGTGCCGTCGAGGTCGAACAATACGTTTTGATACTGCATGCAGGGCTCCAAAATAGGCGGCTTAAACGGGCTGGTCGTAGCCTTCGGCCAAGTGCTGGTCTTTGAGTTTTACGTAGTTGCCAGCGCTGTAGGTAAAAAAGGCTTTCTCTTTTTCAGTCAGTTCACGCACTTGTTTGACCGGGCTGCCCACATACAAAAAGCCGCTTTGCAGGCGCTTGCCCGGAGGCACCAGACTACCCGCGCCCACGATCACGTCGTCTTCAATCACCGCCCCGTCCATCACGATGCTGCTCATGCCGATCAAAATCCGGCTGCCCACGGTGCAGCCATGCAGCATGACCTTGTGCGCGATGGTCACGTCATCGCCGATCAGCAGCGGGAAACCTTCAGGGTTGAACGGCCCGGCGTGGGTGATGTGCAGCACGCAGCCGTCTTGCACGCTGGTGCGCGCACCGATGCGGATGCGGTGCATATCGCCGCGAATCACGGTCAATGGCCAGATCGAACTGTCGGCGCCGATCTCGACGTCGCCAATCACCACGGCCGAACGGTCGACAAAGGCGCGCTCGCCCACGGTAGGTGTGTGCTGCTGGAACGGACGGATGGACACAAATAGCTTCCTTCTTTAGCAGTAATAGGGCGTTACAGGGCTGCGGTAACGGTCGATTGTAATTAAGATGGCCCAAGGTCTGCTGACGTTTCATTACAACGAGGTGAGTGGTTCAGTTTTTGCAATGAAACCTCAACAGATCTTCAATTTCTTCTAGCCAAGGTGCCAAACGTGAGCGAGAAAAACCCTCTATTGCAGCCCTACGACCTGCCGCCGTTTTCGGCGATCCGTCCTGAGCACGTCCAGCCGGCCATCGAGCAGATCCTCGCGGACAACCGTGCTGGCATTCAAAAGATCCTCGCCGATCAGGGCGAGAACCCGACGTGGGCCGGTCTGGTGCTGGCGATGGATGAGTTGAACGACCGTCTGGGCGCCGCCTGGAGCCCGGTCAGCCACTTGAACGCGGTGTGCAACAGCACTGAACTGCGTGAAGCTTACGAGGCGTGCTTGCCTGCATTGAGCGCCTACTCCACCGAGATGGGCCAGAACCGTGAGCTGTTCCAGGCCTTCGAAGCCTTGGCCCACAGCCCGTATGTATCCGGCTTTGATCAGGCACAAAAGACCATTCTTGAACACTCGCTGCGCGATTTCCGCCTGTCGGGTATTGATCTGCCAGAAGCCGAGCAGAAGCGCTACGCCGAAGTGCAGAGCAAGCTATCCGAGCTGGGCAGCAAGTTCTCGAACCAACTGCTGGACGCGACCCAGGCCTGGACCAAGCACATCACCGACGAAGCTGCGCTGGCAGGCCTGACCGAATCGGCCAAGGCGCAAATGGCCGCGGCTGCACAGGCTAAAGGTCTGGATGGCTGGTTGATCTCGCTGGAATTCCCAAGCTACTACCCGATCATGACCTACGCCGAAGACCGCGCCCTGCGCGAAGAAGTCTACGCCGCCTACTGCACCCGTGCGTCGGACCAAGGCCCGAATGCCGGTCAGTTTGATAACGGCCCGGTGATGGAACAGATCCTCGACCTGCGTCAGGAATTGGCCAAGTTGCTGGGTTTTGGCAGCTTTGCCGACCTGAGCCTGGCCACCAAAATGGCTGAAACGCCGGATCAGGTACTGACCTTCCTGCGTGACCTGGCCAAGCGCACCAAGCCGTTTGCGGCGCGTGACCTTGAGCAACTGCAAGCCTATGCCAGCGAGCAAGGCTGCAGCGAGCTGAAAAGCTGGGACACCGGTTTCTTCGGCGAAAAACTGCGCGAGCAGCGGTACAGCGTGTCGCAAGAAGCCTTACGCGCCTACTTCCCGATCGACAAAGTGCTGGATGGCTTGTTCGCCATCGTACATCGCCTGTACGGCATCGACATTGCTGAAATCAAAGGCTTCGACACCTGGCATCCCGATGTGCGCCTGTTCGAAATCAAAGAAGACGGCCAGCACATCGGGCGTTTCTTCTTTGACCTGTACGCCCGCGCCAACAAGCGCGGTGGTGCCTGGATGGACGGCGCCCGTGACCGTCGCCGCACCGCAGCCGGCGAGCTGCAAAGCCCGGTGGCTAACCTTGTGTGCAACTTCACCCCGGCCGTTGCGGGCAAGCCTGCACTGCTGACCCACGACGAAGTGACCACCCTGTTCCACGAGTTCGGTCATGGCCTGCACCACATGCTGACCGAGATCGAACACGCAGGCGTGTCCGGTATCAACGGCGTGGCGTGGGATGCGGTCGAGCTGCCAAGCCAGTTCATGGAAAACTGGTGCTGGGAACCGGAAGGCCTGGCGCTGATCTCCGGCCACTATGAAACCGGCGAAGCGCTGCCAAAAGACCTGCTGGATAAAATGCTCGCGGCCAAGAACTTCCAGTCCGGCCTGATGATGGTCCGTCAGCTGGAGTTCTCGCTGTTTGACTTCGAACTGCACGCCACCCACGGCGATGGCCGCAGCGTTGCCCAAGTGCTGGACGGCATCCGTGATGAGGTCTCGGTCATGCGCCCACCAGCGTATAACCGCTTCCCGAACAGCTTCGCGCACATCTTTGCAGGCGGTTACGCGGCGGGTTACTACAGCTACAAATGGGCTGAAGTGCTGTCGGCAGATGCGTTCTCGCGCTTTGAAGAAGAAGGCGTGTTCAACCCGCACACCGGCAAAGCATTCCGTCAGGCCATTCTGGCGCGCGGTGGCTCGCTGGCCCCAATGGAACTGTTCAAGGACTTCCGTGGCCGTGAGCCGTCGATTGACGCCTTGTTGCGCCACAGCGGCCTGACCGAGGACAAGGCAGCATGAGTGATGCACCGGTAAACGTGACAAAAAAACGCTTTATCGCCGGGGCTGTCTGCCCGGCGTGCAGCGAGCCTGACAAGCTGATGATGTGGAACGAAAACGACGTGCCGCACCGCGAATGCGTGGCCTGCGGCTACTCCGACACGCTGAATGAACAAGGTCTGTCGGTGCCCAAGGAATTGGGCACGCGGGTCAACACCTCGGCACTGAAAAAACCACCGACCCCGAACGTTCAGGCGGTGCAGTTCTTTCCCAATCCGAAGCTGAAAAAGCCTTAGTAGCAAGAAGCCTGTGGCGGCTGGCAGCGTATGCCTGCCGCCACAGGGCTGGCGTTATACCGAGAAAAAGTAGCGTGTCAGGTGAAAGAAGATCGGTGCTGCGAAGCAGACTGAATCCATCCTGTCGAGCATGCCGCCGTGCCCTTTGATCATGGTGCCCCAGTCCTTGGCACTTAAGCTTCGCTTGATGGCTGACATCACCAGCCCGCCCACGAAACCCATCACTACGATCACAAAAGCCATCATCAGTGATTGCCAGAAACTGAAGGGTGTCATCCAAAACATGCATCCGCCAATCAGCGTCGCCGCCAAACCTCCGCCCACGAGACCTTCCACGGTTTTTGAGGGACTTATCAGCGGTGCTACTTTGTGCTTGCCGAAGAGTTTGCCAAACACGTATTGCAGGACATCACTTAACTGCACCACGAACATCAGATAGAACAGCAGCAGCGCGTTCTGGCCTTTAAATCCTTCCAGATCCAGCATTAACAGAGCGGGGGCGTGGCTGATGCAGAAAATACAAATCATCACGCCCCACTGAATCTTTGCCGTGCGCTCCAAAAAGCACTCAGTGTCCTGGCTCAACACGGCAATGGCTGGCAACAGCAGAAACGCATAGACCGGAACCAACAGCGTGAACATCGAGTACCACTGGCAAGCGATCAGTGCATATTGCAGTGGGATAAGGATAAAAAAAGCGATAAACAGTGCGTTATGGTCCCCCCGTTTTGTGGGCGCCAAGGTAATGAACTCACGCAGAGCAAACAGTGAAATGAAACCGAAGAGAATGACCGTCGCATTACCGCCCAGCAGGTAAGACATAAAGAAGACGATCACCATGCCCCACCAGGCATTGACGCGCTGATTGAGGTTTTCAATCGTTGCCATGGCATTGTCAGTTTTGGTTCTGCTGGCCAATACATGACCGATTAACGAGGCGCTGGCCAATAGACCGACCAGCCCGGCAAAGAACCACAAAAACTTCGTTTCAAGCATCATTGCGACAACCTCACAATGGCGTCACGCGCCCGCTCCAGGAAGAGCTGTTTTTCTTCGCCAATCATTTTTTGCAGCGGATTGCCGATCCGGATTGTGCAGATAATGGGCAGCGGGAAATGCTTGCCTTTGGGCATGGAGCGATGAAAATTTTCCAAATAGACAGGTACCAGATCGACATCAGGAAAGGTTTCGCTCAACCGGAACAGGCCCGATTTGAACTCGCCAGGCAGCGCCTGACAGGAGCGAGTCCCTTCCGGGAAAAAAATGATGGAGTGCCCCGCTTTCAACACGTCAAAGATGGGTTCAAGAAGGTTTTTATCCGCGCCGGATGTTCGATCAATCAGAACTGCATTCAGCCCTTTTTGTGAGATGTACGAGAGAAACGCATTTTTGCCCCAGTAGTCGGCGGCGGCCACCGGCCTTACGTTTACACGAGCATCGGCGGGTAAAGCGGCAATGATGGCCAGCGTGTCCATATGGCTGGTGTGATTGGCAAAGTAGATGCGCTGGCGAGTGAGGTCTGGAGGGCTCTCCCAGCGGGCGGTGACACCAATCAGGACACGTAGAACAGACGTCAGTGCGTTACTGATCCACATGGTCGTTTTCCTTTAGCTGTCTGGCGATTGCGAGGGTTCGCGTCCCGCAGGTGATCAGCGAGCCGATAACAATGACGACCAGAGCGATCAATAGCGCCTTGTGTGTGCCGAAAGCGGCTGTTTCCGCGGCATTGATCAGGAGGGCTACGGTCATCAGGGCCATGCGGTGTTGTTTGGCCATTGGCCCGGCAAAACACTGCTTGAGGCCAATCGACCCGCCAAAAACCCGGACATACGCGGTGAGCGCAGCAGCCAATGCACCACACCAGCCAAGGTCCGAATAGCCGATGGCATAGCCAACACCGACGATGAGCACGCTATCGGCAATCCGGTCCGGAAATTCGTTGTAGAGACTTCCGAGGCGCGATTGTTTCCCACCCTCGATTGCCACCATCCCGTCCAAAAGATTGCACAGCAGACGCAATTGAATAGAGAGGGCACATATGATCGATCCAACGACGCCGCTGTCCAGTATCAGCGCAGCGACACCTGACAGTGCAAAGACCACACTGGCCATGGAGATCTGATTGGGGGAAATATCTTTTTTAAGCAGGGCATCAGTGATGCCTGTTGCCCAGCCCGCAGAGCGGGCCTTGATGGGCCTTCGGTTTTCAGTCATGCGAGTCCTTGCAACTTGTCGTGGGAGATAAGTCGGACTCTAGGTGCGTAAAAACGATATTTATGTCGGAGCAGATGGGTAGCTTGCGAAGGATGAAGCCGAGAGTTTTGTAGGTCTTAACGCGATGACTGCTAAGTCGGGGTGCCGCAGGTGCGGTTTTTTGTGTGCACCTAATATTTGTAGGAGCGAGCTTGCCTCGCGATCTTTTGATCTTTAACAGCAAAAGATCGCGAGACAAGCTCGCTCCTACCTATAGGGTTTTGTCAGCCATCAAAAGATGTGCTGATACCCATCCCTCTGCGGGTGAGGGTGTTTTTAAGCCTTCTGCCATACCTTCGGCTTAAAGAACAATGTCTCGCCGCGGGCCAGTTCGGTCAGGCTGTCATGGTCTTTGACCACTTCCACTTCGATCAGCTCGCTTTGCCCCTCAACCTTCAACGTCACCCGGGTGGTCGCACCCAGCGGGCGGATGTCGCGTACCTGGGCGGCGTGGTGGTCTTCGAGTTCGTGGCGCGACAACGACACTTCGTGCGGACGGAACAGGACGTGGTTGTCCTCGCCCAAATGCAGGCGGTTGGAATCGCCCAGGAAGTGATAAACAAAGTCGCTGGCCGGGTTTTCGTAGACGTCACCCGGTGAGCCGATTTGCTCGATCACGCCTTTGTTCATGACCACGATGCGGTCCGCGACTTCCATCGCTTCTTCCTGGTCGTGGGTCACGAACACCGAGGTCAGGTTGATGTCTTCGTGCAGGCGCGCAAGCCAGCGGCGCAGTTCTTTACGAACCTTGGCGTCGAGGGCGCCGAACGGTTCGTCGAGCAGCAGCACTTTAGGTTCGACCGCCAGGGCGCGGGCCAAGGCGATACGCTGGCGCTGACCACCCGACAGTTGCTCCGGGTAGCGGTCAGAGAGCCAGTCCAGCTGCACCATGTTCAGCAGCTCGTGGACTTTTTCGGCGATGCGGGTTTCGTTCGGGCGCTCGCCTTTGGGCTTCATGCGCAGGCCGAAGGCCACGTTGTCGAATACCGTCATGTGGCGGAACAGCGCGTAATGCTGGAACACGAAACCGACGTTGCGATCACGCACGTCATGGCCCGAGACGTCTTCGCCGTGGAAGACGATGCTGCCCTGGTCCGGGGTTTCAAGCCCCGCGATGATGCGCAACAGGGTGGTTTTGCCGCAGCCCGACGGGCCGAGCAATGCCACCAGCTCGCCGCTGTGGATGTCCAGATTGATGCTGTCCAGCGCTTTGAAAGCGTTGAAGTTCTTGCTGACGTTACGGACTTCGATCGACATGGTTTATTCCTCCGCGGCGCTGGCGCGCAGGCGGTTAATACGGGATTCGCTCCACTGCTTGAGCAGCAGGATGAAGAGCGCCAGGATCAGCAACAGGGTGGCCACAGCGAAGGCGGCGACGTGGTTGTATTCGTTGTAGAGGATCTCGACGTGCAGCGGCAGGGTGTTGGTCACCCCGCGAATGTGCCCGGAAACCACCGACACCGCGCCAAATTCGCCCATCGCCCGCGCCGTACACAGTACAACGCCGTAGATCAGGCCCCATTTGATGTTGGGCACGGTGACGTGCCAGAACATCTGCCAGCCATTGGCGCCCAGCAAGCGTGCGGCTTCTTCTTCCTGAGTGCCCTGCTCTTGCATCAGCGGGATCAGCTCACGGGCCACGAAGGGCACCGTCACAAAGATGGTTGCCAGCACGATGCCCGGTAACGCAAAGATGATCTGAATGTCGTGGTCTTGCAGCCACTCGCCGAAGAAACCCTGCGCGCCGAACATCAGCACGTAGACCAGACCGGCGATCACCGGTGATACCGAAAACGGCAGGTCGATCAGGGTGACCAGGATACTTTTGCCGCGAAAGCTGTATTTGCTCACGCACCAGGCCGCACTCACGCCAAACACCACGTTGAGCGGCACCGAAATGACGACGGCGATGATGGTCAGCTTGAGGGCCGACAAGGCGTCGGGCTCAAGGATCGCATCGAAGAACGCACCGAAGCCCAACTTCAGGCCCTGGGACACTACGATCAGCAGTGGCAACAGCAAGAAGCCGATAAAGAACAACCAGCCAAGTGCGATCAGCAGCCGGCGTGAAAGCGCGCTGCCACGGCGTGCAGCGTTGGCGGCGGAGGCCGCGTTTATAGACGAACTGGACATACGCTGGCCTCCTTCAGGATGGGGTTTCGATGCGGCGCTGGATCAAGTTGATCAGCAGCAGCAACACGAAGGAAACCACCAGCATCATCACGCCGATGGCGGTGGCGCCGGTGTAGTCGTACTGGTCGAGCTTGACCATGATCAGCAGCGGCAGGATCTCGGTTTTCATCGGCATGTTACCGGCGATGAAAATGACCGAGCCGTACTCACCGATGCCACGGGCAAAGGCCAGCGCAAAACCGGTCAACCAAGCGGGCAACAGGGCCGGCATGAGGATGTAGCGGAACACTTGCAGGGGCTTGGCGCCCAGGCAGGCGGCGGCTTCTTCGATTTCACGCGGGATGTCTGCCAGAACCGGCTGCACGGTGCGCACCACAAACGGCAGGGTCACAAAGGTCAGGGCCAGGGTAATACCCAGCGGGGTGTAGGCGATTTTAAAGCCCAGGTCCGAGGCGAACTGACCAATCCAGCCGTGGGGCGCGTACAACGTGGTCAGTGCAATACCGGCCACCGCCGTTGGCAGGGCAAAGGGCAGGTCGATCATGGCATCGATGATCTTGCGCCCGGGGAAGGTGTAACGCACCAGCACCCAGGCCAGAACGGTGCCGATGACGCCGTTGATCAAGGCGGCAAAAAAAGCGGTGCCAAAACTGAGCTTGAGCGCTGCCAACACCCGCGGCGCGGTGATGATGGCCCAAAACTGCTCCCAGGTGAGTTGCGCGGCATGCACAAACATGGCAGCCAACGGTATAAGCACGATGAGGCTGAGGTACACCAAGGTGTAGCCCAGCGTCAGCCCGAAGCCGGGTATGACGGGGGAAATACGACGAGACATAAGAGTCCTTGGTTAACGCACGAAGCCCGCAACAGGGTCGCGGGCTCTATGTTCTAGCTTTCAGCGTGGCTTAATGCCCCGCCCCACAGGTTATTGCGCCTGGTAGATCTGGTCGAACACGCCACCGTCATTAAAAAATTTCGGCTGCGCAGTTTTCCAGCCGCCGAAGTCTTTGTCGATAGTGACAAGCTCCAGTTTCGGAAATTGCTCGGCGTATTTGGCCGCTACTTTTTCGTCACGCGGACGGTAGAAGTTCTTGGCTGCGATCTCTTGGCCAGCCGGGCTGTACAGGTGTTTGAGGTATGCGTTGGCGATCTCCAGATTGCCTTTTTTCTCGGCGTTTTTGTCGACCACAGCCACCGGTGGCTCGGCCAGAATTGACAGCGAGGGTACGACGATATCGAACTTGTCTGTACCGCCGTCTTCTTTCAGTGCCAGGAACGCTTCGTTTTCCCAGGCCAGCAACACGTCACCCTGACCGTTGTTGACGAAGGTAATGGTCGAGCCGCGTGCGCCGGTATCCAGTACCGGAACGTGCTTGAACAACTCTTGTACGTAAGCTTTGGCTTTGGCTTCGTCGCCGCCGTTGGCTTTCAGGCCGTAGGCGTAGGCCGCGAGGAAGTTCCAGCGCGCGCCGCCGCTGGTTTTAGGGTTCGGGGTAATCACCGAGACGTCTTTCTTGACCAGGTCGCCCCAGTCTTTGATGCCTTTAGGATTGCCCTTGCGTACCAGGAACACGATGGTAGAGGTGTACGGGGTGCTGGCGTCCGGCAGGCGGGTTTGCCAGTCGGCTGGCAGCGAGCCTTTGTTGAGTTTAGAGATTTCATCGATGTCGCCGGCCAATGCCAGGGTCACGACGTCGGCGCGCAAGCCATCAACCACGGCACGGCCCTGTTTGCCCGAACCACCGTGAGACTGCTGGATTTTGACGTTGTCGCCCGGGTGGCTGGCTTTCCAGAAATTAACAAACTCAGCGTTGTAATCCTGGTACAGCTCACGGGTTGGATCGTAAGAAACGTTAAGCAATTCGTAGTCTTTGGCTACAGCGGAGCCAGCAAAAATGGCACTGGCCAGCGCGGCCAGAGCGTAACGGCGTAGGGACATAGGTGAGGCTCCAAAGCGTTTCTAGTTGTTATGAACGCACTCCAATGAGTGCGTTTGGCTCAATTACTTTTCTGGCTCGGGTTCTGTAGCCGGAATTTTTCTTTGCGTTCGATCTGAACCACTTGTGCGTTGTGCACGGTGATTTCGACGGCACCAAAGCGCAGGTCCCGTAGCGCGCTCTGGATTTCCCGCAGAATGGTGGCTTCGTCCTGACCGTCAACGCTACGCAGAGATGCGCTCATGGTGTGCTCCTGGAAATATGGGTTGCCGACTGAGGTGCTGGCGTGGATGTCATAGTAGTGAGGCGCGATTATTCTTAAAAATACTATTTAAGAATGTTTATATAACTGAAAGCGTGGTAGTCGGAGGGCAAGCTTTATTCGCGCGCGTAATCGGGGGCAGGGTCTACACTCCAATTGCCTCGTAAGCGCATCAATGCGGGGCCGGCACGACACGCTGCTTATATAAGGTCGGAACTGTCACTGGACAGTTGGTGATAGTGGGATCACCTTAGAGCCGTTGTCGCCTTTTCCTGCATAGTCTGGAGTTTTTATGTCGTTTACCCCTGAGTTGGTTGCCGAACTGGAAGTCCTTGCACTGTTTGACCTGGAAAGTACGCTTGAGGGCCTGAAGATCCATCAGACCGCCGATCCACAACGGATCGCGGCAGCACAACGTTTGTATGACAAAGACCTGATCAATCAACCCGATGGTGGTTACCTGACCAGCCTGGGCCGTGATGCTGCCGAGCATGTCCAAGGGCTACTGCTGATCCTTACCTCAGAGTCGAAGCTGGGCGAAAAACTGGCAGAAATTGCCTGACATCCCCCATTGCCCACGGAATCTACCCCTTTGTTGATTCCGCGGGCGCATTCCCTGTTTCCCGTCTAATGTTCAGATATGTAAAAAATCTGACGTCAAAAACACAATCGCCCTAAGTCTTTTGTGCTGCTGGCTGTAAACTCAACACCCCTCCTCTTTCTCGTTTGGCGAGCCGGTCTGAGTGTGCAATGACGCGCCCCCTGGAAGTAAGACCCGCTCTGAGTGAGGGAATCGATCGACAGGTTCTCCATCAGGTGCGTGAGCGGTTTCTGGCGGTCAACAACGGACGTCTGCAGCGCGCAATGGAAGGCCTGTTGCCCGCTCAGCAAACGATCCTGAATCTGTTGGCCCTGTTGTTTCATGTGAACGACCCGTTGCTGCCCGGCTATGTCTCGGACTGCACGCCGGCCGGTGTCTCGGGTTATGCCCCGGATGCGCCAACCCTGGCGGCGGCGCAGGCGTTAGCCGCTGACTTTATCTATCGCCCACAGCCCGGCCAGCCCCAGGCCATTCACGGCCTGTATCTAATGGGCAGCCTGGGCACGTTGGCGCAGACCGATCAGAGCGATATGGACGTGTGGCTCTGTCACGCGCCGGGTCTGGACGACCAGGCGTTGGCCAATTTGCGCAAAAAATGCCGCCGCCTGGAGACATGGGCTGCGGGCCAGGGCAGTGAGGCGCACTTTTTTCTGATCGATGCCCAGCGTTTCGCCCAGGGCGAGCGTGCTCTGCATTGCGACGTGGATGACTTTGTGAACGCGCAACATTCGTTGTTGCTCGACGAGTTTTATCGCACGGCGATCTGGCTCGGCGGGCGCACGCCGTTGTGGTGGTGGGTGCCCGCGTATGAAGAAGCCCGTTATGGCGAATTCATTCAGGCGCTTGAGGCCCAGCGCCTGATCCCGGCGGATGAGGTGATCGACCTCGGGCATTTGGCGCACATCCCGGCGGCCGAGTTTTTAGGGGCCGGGTTGAAGCAGTTGTTCAAGGGCATCGAGTCGCCCTACAAATCGGTGCTCAAACTGCTGTTGATTGAGGTGTATGCCAGCGAGCACCCGCGGGTAAGTTGCCTGAGCCTGGGCTACAAGCGCGCCGTGTACGCCCATCAACTGGACCTCGATGAGCTGGATCCGTACGTGATGGTGTACCGGCGCATTGAGGGCTACTTGCAGGCCCGTGGCGATGTTCAGCGCCTGGAACTGGTGCGCCGCAGTCTGTACCTCAAGGTCAATCACAAGCTCTCCGGCCATGCCCCGGCGCAGGGTGCCCCCTGGCAGCGTGCTCTGCTTGAGCGCTTGACCCATGAATGGGGCTGGGATGAGCAGCAGTTAGCGCAGTTGGACAACCGTTCGAAATGGAAGACCGGGCCGGACAGTCGTGAGCGCCTGGCGCTGTCGCGTGAGTTGAATGACAGCTACCGTTTTTTGAGCCAGATGGCTTGGCATGAACACCCGATCAGGTTGCCCGTTATAACGGTCTAGGGCGTTTGGGCAGCGCTGCAAAACCGAGCGCTACCGCGGATCTGGTGTATCGGGGCAGTTTAAAGCTCGAAATCGCCTGCGGCTTCTGGCTGGTATTTAACTTCAAGCAATTCAAGTTTGAGAGTCTTGCCGCCGGGTGCCGGCCAGTTGATGTGCTGGCCCGTCTGCAAGCCCAGCAACGCGCTGCCGACCGGCGCCAGAATCGAAATTTTGCCTTCGTCTGCGTTGGCATCTTTTGGGTAGACCAGCGTCAGGTGGTAATCCTTGCCGCTGCTTTCTTCACGGCAATGCACGCGTGAGTTCATGGTCACGACGTTGGCCGGCACTTCTTCGTGGCCGACGACATTTTCGGCACGATCCAGCTCGGCCTGCAACGCAACAACACCGGGTAACGTGTCATCCAGACTGTCGATCAGCTTCTCCAGACGTTGTACGTCCAGGCGTGTGAGGGTGATGGCGGGTGAAGTACTCATGACCTGGCAGACTCCTTTTTTCTGCACGGAAAAGCAAAACCCCGCCAGGACATGGCGGGGTTTTGACCAGCCTCGTGTCGACGAGGCGAACTTGGACACTACCACAGCAAAATAAATACACAAGGTTGCCTGTAGGAGCGAGATTTGATCTTTTAAAAGATCGCGAGGCAAGCTCGTTGCTGCAACAGTCGATCAGCCCCTGCGCTCGCGGGCCTGCTCGCAAATGACCCGGCGGCGTGCATCACTTGCCGAGCGCCATTCGCGAATGTCTTCGACGTGGCGAAAACACCCCAGGCAAACCTTGTGTTCATCCAGCCGGCACGTGCTGATGCATGGGGACGGCACGGCCGGGCTGACGTTACTGTAGAGCGGTTTTGCGGGTTTAGCAGGCGCAGTCACAATCAGATCTCTTCAAATTCCAGCTCGGCGCCCGCTTGTTCCAGTGTCAGGCGAGCCACCATTTCACTCAGTAGCTCATCGGTACTGTCGTGTACCCAGCGCGAGTTATCTTCGTCGTATTCGAAATGGAAACCACCGCTGCGTGCGGCGAGCCAGAGCTGGCGAAGCGGCTCTTGTCGGCTGAAAATCAGTTGGGTGCCATTATCAAACTTGACCGTTAAAACGCCGGCCGAGTTCTCAATATCAACATCCAGATCACTGTCGTCGAAAACGTCTTCCAGGTTTTCCTGGGTTGCATCGACCAGATCGTGAAAACGGGCTTCAGTCAAACTCATGGTGGAACCTCGTAGTGTCTAGTCATGCTCGGAGTTCGCAAGATACGGGCGCTCCAGACCGATTGCAAACCCTAAGACAACCCGCCGCAATAGCACACCTGATTATCCGGACAGGTGCCCCCCGCGCGAGCCGTCTGCTGCATAGGCAAGCTGGTGGGTGGTCGGTATACTCGGTCGCAATTAATGCTTTTCAAAGGATTTCGCCATGAAGCGCCTGATCTCTTCGTTTGCTGCGCTTGTCGCGGTTGCTTGCCTTGTTTCTGCCTGTGGTCAAAAAGGACCGCTGTATCTGCCCGATGACAGCAAAAACCCGGATGACCAAGCCAAATCGTCGCAATCTCAAGCGCACAAGCATCAATAAGGGAACACCATGGACGCTTTTAATTACCGGGACGGCGAGCTGTTCGCCGAAGGTGTTGCGCTGACGGCCATCGCCGAACGCTTCGGCACCCCGACCTACGTCTATTCCCGGGCGCACATCGAGGCGCAATACAACGCGTATGCCCATGCCCTGGAAGGAATGCCGCATCTGGTGTGCTTTGCAGTCAAGGCCAACTCCAACCTGGGTGTACTCAATGTCCTGGCGCGTTTGGGCGCTGGTTTTGACATTGTGTCGCGCGGTGAACTGGAGCGTGTGCTGGCCGCTGGCGGCTCGGCAGACAAAATCGTGTTTTCGGGCGTCGGCAAGACCCGCGACGACATGCGTCGTGCTCTGGAAGTTGGCGTGCACTGCTTTAACGTCGAGTCCACTGACGAGCTGGAGCGCCTGCAAGTGGTGGCTGCCGAGCTGGGCGTTCGTGCGCCGATCTCGCTGCGGGTCAACCCGGACGTAGACGCAGGCACGCACCCGTACATCTCCACCGGCCTCAAAGAAAACAAGTTCGGCATCGCCATCGCCGACGCCGAAGACGTGTACATCCGAGCTGCGCAACTGCCTAACCTCGAAGTGGTGGGCGTCGATTGCCATATCGGCTCGCAACTGACCACCCTCGAACCGTTTATCGATGCGCTTGATCGCCTGCTGGGGCTGATCGACCGTCTGGGCGATTGCGGCATTTACCTGCGCCACATCGACCTCGGTGGTGGCTTGGGCGTGCGTTATCGCGATGAAGAGCCGCCCTTGGCTGCTGACTACATCAAAGCCGTGCGTTCGCGCATTGAAGGCCGTGATCTGGCGCTGGTGTTCGAGCCGGGCCGTTTTATCGTGGCCAATGCGGGCGTGCTGCTGACCCAGGTCGAGTACCTCAAGCACACCGAGCACAAAGACTTCGCCATTGTCGACGCGGCCATGAACGACCTGATTCGTCCGGCGTTGTACCAGGCCTGGATGGACGTGACCGCGGTACGCCCGCGTGACACTGAAGCCCGCCCTTACGACATCGTTGGCCCGATCTGCGAAACCGGTGACTTCCTGGCCAAAGACCGCCAGTTGGCGCTGGCCGAAGGTGATTTGCTGGCCGTGCATTCGGCAGGTGCCTACGGGTTTGTCATGAGCTCGAACTACAACACCCGTGGCCGCGCCGCCGAAATTCTGGTGGATGGCGACCAAGCGTTTGAAGTGCGCCGTCGCGAGACCGTTGCTGAGCTGTATGCCGGCGAAAGCCTTCTGCCGGAGTGAGCCCATGTTGCTGCGTTTTACCAAAATGCACGGCCTGGGCAATGACTTCATGGTTCTTGACCTGGTCAGCCAGCACGCGCACATTCTGCCCAAGCACGCCAAACAATGGGGTGATCGGCACACGGGTGTCGGCTTTGATCAATTATTGATCGTTGAGGCACCGAGCAACCCGGAGGTGGATTTCCGTTACCGGATCTTCAACTCCGACGGTTCTGAAGTTGAACAGTGCGGCAACGGTGCCCGTTGTTTCGCCCGTTTTGTGCTCGACAAGCGTTTGACCACCAAGCGTCAGATCAAGGTCGAAACCAAAAGCGGCATCATCGAACTGAACGTGCGCAGCGATGGGCAGATCAGCGTCGACATGGGCCCGCCGCGCCTGGTTCCGCACGAGATCCCGTTTGTGGCCGACGCCCAGGCGTTGAGCTATGAAGTGGATGTCGACGGGCAGCCGGTGCAGTTGGCCGCCGTGTCGATGGGCAACCCCCATGCGGTGTTGCGCGTTGACGACATCAACGCCGCGCCGGTGCATGAGCTGGGGCCAAAAATTGAACACCATCCGCGCTTTCCGGCGCGGGTTAACGTGGGCTTTTTGCACGTGATTGATCGTCAACGCGGGCAACTGCGGGTGTGGGAGCGTGGTGCCGGGGAAACCCAGGCCTGCGGTACCGGCGCCTGTGCGGCTGCGGTGGCGGCAATCAGCCAGGGCTGGATGGATTCACCGGTGACCCTCGATTTGCCCGGAGGTCGCTTGTCCATTGAATGGGGTGGCCCAGGCCAGTCCGTGATCATGACCGGCCCGGCGATGCGTGTGTACGAAGGACAAGTCCGTTTATGAGCGAGCGCATCTGATGACCGACCAGCCACAGCCTTCCGACCTTGAACTGCCTGCTGACGCTCTGGAGGCTGCGACGGTTGCGGCCTACCTGGAGGCTCATCCGGACTTCTTCAATCAGCGCGACGAGTTGCTGCTGGCGTTGCGGATCCCGCACCAGCGCGGCGACACCATTTCGCTGGTTGAGCGCCAGTTGGAACTGTTGCGCGGTCGCAACATCGAGATGCGCCATCGTTTATCGCAACTGATGGACGTGGCCCGCGACAACGATCGTTTGTTCGAAAAAACCCGTCGCCTCAACCTCGCCCTGATGGACGCCACCAGCCTTGAAGAACTGGTGATGGCCGTCGAAGACAGCCTGCGCCAGGATTTCCAGGTGCCGTTTGTCAGCCTCGTGCTGTTTGGCGACAACCCGATGCCGGTCGGTCGCTGGGTCAACAGCGCCGATGCACAGCGCGCCCTGGGCGGTTTGCTGGCCGAGGGTAAAGCGGTCAGCGGTAGCCTGCGTGAGCACGAGCTGGACTTCTTGTTCGGCGAAGAACAGCGCAAGCAAATCGGTTCGACGGCGGTGGTTGCGCTCAATCATCTGGGCTTACATGGCGTATTGGCCGTGGGCAGCCGCGACCCGCAGCACTATAAAAGCTCGGTGGGCATGCTGTTTCTGGGGCATATCGCCGAAGTGCTGGGGCGAGTTTTGCCGCGCTTCACCAGCGCCCTGCGCTCGGTCCGCTAGCGGTGGAACACCAACTGGACGCTTACTGCACGCACCTGCGCAGTGAGCGCCAAGTGTCTCCCCACACGCTGGAAGCCTATCGCCGCGACCTGAACAAGGTGCTGGCCTTTTGCGTTAAAGAATCCATCCCTGACTGGCCTGCCCTGGATATCCAGCGCTTGCGCCAGCTGGTGGCGCGTCTGCATCAGCAGGGCCAGTCTTCGCGCAGCATCTCGCGGCTGCTGTCGGCGGTGCGCGGGCTGTATCACTACCTCAACCGCGAAGGGCTGTGTGATCACGACCCGGCGAACGGCCTGTCGCCGCCCAAGGGCGAGCGCCGCCTGCCGAAAACCCTCGACACTGACCGGGCCCTGCAACTGCTCGAAGGCGCTGTCGAGGATGATTTTTTGGCGTTGCGTGACCAAGCCATTCTTGAGCTGTTTTATTCCTCAGGGCTGCGCTTGTCGGAGCTGACCGGGCTTAACCTGGACCAGCTCGACCTGGCGGACGGCCTGGTGGAAGTGCTCGGTAAGGGCAGCAAGACGCGCGTGCTGCCTGTGGGCAAAAAGGCCCGGGAAGCGTTGCAGGCGTGGCTGCCTTTGCGCGGCCTGGCCAACCCGCAAGACGATGCGGTGTTCGTCAGCCAGCGCGGCACCCGGCTTGGCCCGCGGGCCATCCAGCTGCGGGTTAAAGCCGCTGGCGAGCGCGAGCTGGGGCAGAACCTGCACCCGCACATGCTGCGCCATTCATTTGCCAGCCAT
This sequence comes from Pseudomonas helleri, assembly GCF_045830615.1. NCBI lineage: Bacteria > Pseudomonadati > Pseudomonadota > Gammaproteobacteria > Pseudomonadales > Pseudomonadaceae > Pseudomonas > Pseudomonas helleri. The sequence continues at coordinate 5,606,083 of NZ_CP174501.1, forward strand.
TTGCTGGAATCGTCTCAGGATTTACGTGCGGTGCAGGAATTGCTCGGGCATGCGGACATTAAAACCACGCAGATCTATACCCATCTGGATTTCCAGCACCTGGCATCGGTTTACGACAGCGCCCACCCACGGGCCAAACGCAGTAAGGGCAGTGAATGACCATTGAGCTGATTACCTTCGACCTCGACGACACCCTGTGGGACACCGCGCCGGTGATTGCCAGTGCCGAAACTGTGCTGCAAACCTGGCTGGCCGAAAATGCACCAAAATTGGGCGCGCTGGATGTTGCGGGGTATCAGGCGTTGCGCCAGCGAGTTTTGGTCGACGAGCCGCAGCTCAAGCATCGCATCAGCGCGTTGCGTCGGCGGGTGTTGTTCCACGCCTTGGAGGGCGCGGGTTATGCGCAGGCTGCGGCGATGGCAGAGCAAGCGTTTGAGGTGTTCATTGAGGCGCGTCATGCGCTAGAGGTGTTTCCTCAAGCTGAGCCTACGCTGATAGCGCTGGCCTCTGACTACGCCTTGGGCGTCGTGACCAATGGCAATGCTGATGTGCGCCGCATCGGGCTGGGGCATCACTTCAAGTTTGTGTTGTGCGCCGAAGACATTGGCATTGCCAAGCCGGACGCCCGGTTGTTTCACGAGGCATTGCGCCGCGGCGGCCGTATTTCGCCTGCGGCGACCGTGCACGTGGGCGATCACCCCGGTGATGACATTGCCGGCGCCCAGCAGGCGGGCTTGCGCGCCATCTGGTTCAACCCTGGCGGCAAACACTGGGAAGGCGACAAAGCTCCGGATGCCGAAGTGGGCTGTTTGAGCGAACTGCCAGCAGTACTTAAAACGATGCGTATGCAGTCTCTGTAGTCGCTGCCGAGGTACGAGGCTGCGATGGGTGCGCAGCGGCCCCAATCGGCGGTCCTGCGGCCCGCATCGCAGCCTCGTACCTCGTCAGCGACTACAAGAGTCGGTGAACCTGTAGTCGCTGCCCAAGCATGAGGCTGCGATGGGTTGCGCAGCGGCCCTAATCGGCGGTCCTGCGGCCCGCATCGCAGCCTCGTACCTCGTCAGCGACTACGGATCAAACAATCGCAACTTGTGGCGCTCAGCCGTTACCCACAAAAAAACCCGCAGCGACGGCGGGTTTTTTCTTCAAGCAAGGGAGCTAACCTTAGATAGGGCGGCTGCCGTACTTGTTGTCAGGCTTTTTGGGTGGGTCTGCCACCACGTTCGCCTCGACTTCCTGCACTTTGCCACCACGGGAGAGGAACTCCTCCATGGCGCGAGCCAGAGCATCACGCTCTTTGTTTTTGGCTTCAATGCTGGGCAGGTCGTCAACCGACACCGCAGCCTTGGATTTGCCTTTGGCCGCAGGGGCCGGCGCATCATCGCCACCGTCGTCGTCTGCAACGTCTTCGGCTGCCGCTTCCAGACCGTCTTCGGCCTCGTCATCGTCACCTACTTCGAGGTCATCATTTTCCAGATCATCGTCGCTCATGTTCTACCCCATGACTTGCGTAAAGCAGATTAGTTATAGACCAGCTGCACCCAGTGTCGACTGCCGCTGGTGAAAAAGTAGCCTTGGGCAAACCGAGGCTCAAGCCTCTTCATCCTTAAAGGTGACGAGAACTTATCGAGTTTCGCGATCTCGCGCTGCTCGTTCAGGTAAACACGTTGCCCGTAGCCCAAGCTGCGGGCCTTGAAAGCGTCGGGTGCTTATCCTCGCCTTCGTCCTGCCAGGGGCTGTTTTTCGCCCCTTGGCGCGCATTCTAGCGTGCTGAATAAAAAAGCAAAGCGGCTAATAGTCGAGTTGTCACGTAAGCCTTCTTCCTACAAACAAGCGTAGAACTGATCTGAGCCTAAAGTGATCAGAAAAATCATTTCATCGCAGCGAATAGCGCCAGATTTCAGGTAAAAAAATACCCGGCATGCCGGGTATTTTTTTAAAGGGCGGATTACAGGTTGTAACCACGCTCGTTGTGTTGTGCCAGGTCGAGGCCAACAGCCTCTTCTTCTTCGCTCACGCGCAGGCCCATCACGGCATCCAGCACTTTGAGGATGACGTAGGTCACCACCGCGGTGTAGACCACAGTGAAGGCGACACCTTTGAACTGCACCCACACTTGGGTGCCGATGTCTGTCACGGTGCCGAAGCCACCCAGTGCTGGCGCTGCAAACACGCCGGTGAGGATGGCGCCGACGATACCGCCGATACCGTGTACGCCGAATGCGTCCAGCGAGTCGTCATAGCCCAGCTTGCGCTTGAGGCTGGTGGCGCAGAAGAAGCAGATCACGCCTGCCGCCAGACCGATCACGATCGAGCCCATTGGGCCGACGGTGCCTGCAGCCGGGGTGATTGCAACCAGACCGGCCACCACACCCGAGGCGATGCCCAGTGCGCTTGGCTTGCCGTGGGTAATCCACTCGGCGAACATCCAGCCCAGTGCGGCAGTGGCGGTAGCGATTTGCGTGACCAGCATCGCCATACCGGCGGTGCCGTTGGCGGCCGCTGCCGAGCCTGCGTTGAAGCCGAACCAGCCGATCCACAGCATGGCTGCGCCGACCAGGGTGTAACCCAGGTTATGCGGTGCCATTGGCGTGGTTGGGTAGCCTTTACGCTTGCCGAGCACGATGCACGCGACCAAGCCTGCAATACCGGCGTTGATGTGCACCACGGTGCCGCCCGCGAAGTCCAGCACGCCCCAGTCACCCAGCAAGCTGCCCGGGCCGCCCCAGACCATGTGGGCGATTGGCGCATACACCAGGGTGAACCACACGCCCATGAAAATCAGCATGGCCGAGAACTTCATGCGCTCTGCGAACGCACCGACGATCAGGGCCGGGGTGATGATGGCAAAGGTCATTTGGAAGGTGACGAACACTGCTTCCGGGAACAACGCCGCAGGACCTGTGATGCTCTCGGGGGTGATGCCCGCAAGGAACACCTTGCCGAAGCCGCCGATAAACGAGTTGAAGTTAGTGACGCCTGCTTCCATGCCCGTAGCGTCGAACGTGATGCTGTAGCCGTAGATGACCCACAGGATGCTGATCAGACCGGTAATGGCGAAGCACTGCATCAGAACAGAAAGAAGGTTTTTGGAGCGCACCATGCCGCCGTAAAACAGCGCCAGGCCGGGAATGGTCATAAACAGCACCAAAGCGGTTGCAGTCAGCATCCAGGCGGTATCGCCGGAGTTGAGGACTGGAGCAGCCACTTCATCCGCCGCCATGGCCAGGCCAGGCAATACAGCGGACAACAGGGCTCCGAGCCCTGCGATTTTACGCAGAGTCATAGTGTTTTCTCCTGGGGCGTTGGGGTTTGGCGGCTTAGATTGCGTCGGTATCGGTTTCGCCGGTACGGATGCGAATAGCCTGTTCCAGATTGACTACAAAAATCTTGCCATCACCAATCTTGCCGGTGTTGGCAGCCTTGGTTATCGCCTCGATAACCCGGTCAAGATCTTTGTCGTCGATAGCGACATCAATCTTCACCTTTGGCAGAAAGTCGACCACGTACTCCGCACCGCGATACAGCTCGGTGTGGCCTTTCTGCCGGCCGAAGCCTTTGACCTCAGTAACGGTAATGCCCTGCACGCCGATTTCAGACAGCGACTCGCGTACGTCGTCTAATTTGAACGGCTTGATAATGGCGGTGACTAGCTTCATGAAACTTCTCCCGAATTGGTGGACTTGCCCCAGGAAAACAAACCCGGCTCAAGTCTATGCGCAGTGTCTGGCTTTGTAACGCTTCGTTGACCTTCTTCAGGCCACGCAACGTGCATCAGTCGCTGGTGACGCAAGCACTCCCTGAACCACCTGCCGCACTACCATCGTCACAGCAACTGCATCAGTACATGAGTCATGAGCAACTAAGCAGAAACCTTGCCATGTCTGGAAAAGCCAATAATTTCAGGTGCTTATTGTCAGTTAGTGGCGTTGTGCCTGATTTCGCAGAGGTTTTGTGCACGCAAACGGTGCGCAGGTGGGAGGGGGGATGCCCAATAAATGTGCGAGGCCGGGCAAGCAATGCCGCTCTGACACTGCGTGATACACTCACCGCCATCTGTTTTAAGGACCTACCCCATGCTCGCGCCCAAAGATTTTCTCGACGCCCTGAGTGGCCAAGCCTCGCGTTTGTTCAGTGGTGACACCGCGCTGGCGCGCAACGAAATCGAAAGCCAGTTCAAAGCCTTGCTGCAAAGTGGCTTTAGCAAACTGGACCTGGTCAGCCGCGAAGAATTCGACAGCCAGATGGTCGTCCTCGCCCGCACTCGCGCGCGCCTTGAAAGCCTTGAGGCCAAAGTGGCCGAGCTGGAAGCCAGGTTGCTGCCGCCGACCGAGTAATGCCCGGATGCGGTGCGCGCGTGCGGCCCAGGTGGCCTGCCGCGCATTGCTGATGATCTGAAACCTCTGACTTGCCCCGTTTCATAGGCGCTGGCCACTCTCGTATGCGCCCAAAACCTGCCCCACGCCGACAATTTGACGGCTTTCAGCTAATGGCTATTTGACGCCAATATCACTTTAACATTACTGTCCTCACCTTTCAGGGAGGCGGTGCGGGCATTTGTCCGGGTTTTACCGCGCGAATCAATGAGTGGAGCAAGGATGCGCGGCGCACTTTTACGCAGTGGCAAAAGTGGGGCTTTTACGGCCCTGGGTGAAACTGGACAGCCGGTCTATCGGGCTGCACTGCAACTACGCGAAGCGATTCGCCGCAAAAATCCTGCCATGGCCCTGCATTTGGCCGTCCCGCAAAGTGATGAACTGGGCGACAACATTGACTGGTACAGCGATGTCCAGGGCGATGTCGTGCCGTGGGGCAGCGCCACTGAAGCAGAGCGCGCCCCTGCCCGCGCCCAGCTGGAAACCTTCAAAGCCTTTTTGGCCGAACAGAGCACGACGCTGCTGAGCGAAGGCGCCAGTTCGCCCCTCAGTGACAAGGCGGTTTTCGCCAAGCTGCTCACGCGTGTCATTGCCTTCCCAGATGAAAGCTTTGTGTACTTGGTCAACGGTACGCCGGTACTGACCTTTTGGGGGTTCGTGCACCCCAATGCCGATCGCTTTCTAGACCCGTTGTATTGCCTCTACCCGCGCACAGAAGTGCCCGCAGCAGCGCCGTTGGCGCCAGTTGCCGAGCCTGTGGTGACGCCGCCGCGCACTCCAGTGGTGGTCAAACGCTCTTGGTGGCGCTGGTTGTGGTGGCTGCTGCCCTTGCTGTTGCTTCTGCTTTTGCTGTTGTTCGGGCTACGTTTTTGCACGCCGAATGCGTCGTTGCCCGATACGTCGGGCTCCGCGTGGCAATGGCCAAAGGTTGAAGTGCCGCAGGTGCTCAAGCCGATCTTGGGCAAATTCGGCCTGGGCAATGGCCTGTCAGGCCAGGGTACTGGCACGGGCGGCGCATCGCTGCCCAAGACAGGCCCGGGAACGGCTCCAGTACCGGTTCCCAACCCGGACGATGACGCGCCAGCGCCACCTGCACCCAACCCGACGCCCGAGCCACCCGCCCCTGAGCCGCCCGTGCCTGAGCCCGTGCCCGCCCCGGAGCCCGCGCCCGAGCCGACTCCGGCCCCGCCGCCGATCCCAGAAAACGGCTCAGACAAACCCGAGGTGCCCGGCCAGTCGTTGAGCATTCCGCCTGAAGCCGCGGACGGCCAGGCAAACTTCCTCAACGGCCGTTTCCGCGCCGGGGCAGGTATTCAGGACAAAACCACTGGCAAGCCGTTGCGCCTTGAGTACCAGTTTAAAGACGGCCAGGGCCAGGTCGTAGTGCGCAAGCCCGACGGCATCAGTTGCACAGGCCCGGTCACGGCGGCCATGCACGGCGGCAACCTGTCGATCAACAGCCTGGGCCAGGCGGCCTGCGGCGACGGTAGCCGTTACGAAATGCCAAAGGTTGATTGCCGTCAGGGTGCCAAGAGCATTGCTGACTGCAGCGGAATTTATGAAGACAAGCAGTTCCCCATCTCCATGCGGCAGATGGGCGAATAAGCACGGGAAGATTTCGACATGTTGCCAGAAGTTACCCAGTTTGAAGACGTCGTAAAGCTGGTCAGTGATACGGGCATCCAGTTCATGGATTTCGCCTTCCGTCAGGACCAGATAACGTCCCCCAATGGCGCCTTTACGTTGATCGATGGCGACGTGTTGTGCCGTTTGCAGGTGCACACCGACGAGTCGTACTTTTACGACATTGACCACGAGAAACGGCAAAAGGCCGAGCCGGACTTTTGGCTGCCGATCAGCAAGAGCCTCGCTTTGCTGGACGGGCTTTGGTTGCCTTTGCCGTTCTTCCGCTACATGCCGCCCTACACATTTGATCAAGGCCCGAGCAACTGGGCGCGCATGCGCTTCGTCAAGCTGGCGGAGCCGGACATTGATGGCAACACGCACCGCCTCACACTGGCCCTCGACACGCGTGTAATTGGCAAAAAAGACGGTATGGCCTACCTGGCGCCCAATGACGAAGACGTCAGCTCCGGGGTGTCGTTCCGCGTAGCGTCCAAACTGGCGCAAATGCGCTGGTTCCAGGATTTGCCGTGGGTTAAAGAGTGGTTGCTGGAAGCATTCCGTGACGCCAGCGTCCGGGTCGACCGCGACCTGCTGCAAGACCAGGAAGACGAAAAACACCCGCAAGCGCATTACCTTAACCTGCTGAGCCTGCTTGAGCGGGTCGAGCAAATCGGGCCGAACCCGGCGCAGCCGGTGATTGTGATGCCAGAGCTGACGGTGATCGCCAACGGTGCAAAGAGCCAGACCAAACCGATACCGGTGGACCTGATTCTGGACGTCGGCAACTCGCGTACCTGCGGGATCTTGATTGAGAACCAGGGCGTGGACCGCATGGGCCTCAAAAATAACTACGTGTTGGAGTTGCGCGACCTGCTGGCCCCGGAGCATGTCTACAACCAGCCCTTTGAAAGCCGCGTCGAGTTCTCCAAGACTTCGTTTGGCAAAGATCATTTTTCGAGCAAAAGCGGGCGCCACGATGCGTTCCAGTGGCCGACCATTGCCCGAGTCGGCAACGAAGCCGGGCGCCTGGCCAGTCTGCGTCGTGGCACCGAAGGCTCAACCGGCCTGTCCAGCCCCAAGCGCTACCTGTGGGATGAAAACGCCTACGACCATGGCTGGCGCTTCAACAACTCCTACATCAAAAATGACAGCGAGCCACCCGCGACGGCCGCCCCGTTTTCGCACCTGATCAACAACCTAGGTGAGGCGCTGTACAGCCTGCCCGAAGACGACCAGATGCCGGTGTTCAAGGCGCTCTATTCGCGCAGCTCGCTGATGACGTTCATGCTGGCCGAGGTTTTGACCCAGGCGCTGGCACAGATCAACAGCCCGGCCCAGCGTGCGCGCCAGGGCAAAACCGGTATCCCGCGCCAGCTCAACAGCATCACCCTGACCGTGCCGCCCGGCATGCCACAGGCTGAACGCAGCATCCTGGGCAAGCGTATGTCGCAAGCCATTGGCCTGGTCTGGAAAAGCATGGGCTGGCACAACAGTGACGAAGATCCCTACACCGATCAAACGACGCGCCCGACCACCCCGCTGCCGCTCATCAACATTGATTGGGATGAGGCTTCGTGCGGGCAACTGGTGTACCTCTACACCGAAATTGCCGAGAACTTTGCCGGTCACCCGGAAGAGTTTTTTGCCACCCTGGCGCGCCCTGACAAAGCCGACCGCGATCGCATTACCGTGGCCAGCATTGATATTGGTGGCGGTACCACGGACCTGGTGATTACCGAGTACCGAATCGATCCGGGTGCCCGTGCGGTACACGGCATGAACGTACACATCGTGCCCAAGCAACTGTTTCGCGACAGCTTCAAAATCGCGGGCGATGACATCCTCCTGGACATGATTCACCGCGTCGTGCTGCCGAGCCTGGAGCAAGGCTTTCGCGAGGCCAGGGTCGAGTCGCCGGACTCGTTGCTGTCACGCTTGTGCGGCAGCGAAACCATCAGCACGCAAAACGAGGTGCTGCGCCAGCAGCTCAACCTGCAAGTGCTCACCCCCCTGGGGCTGGCGCTGCTCAGGGCCTACGAGCAATTCGACCCGCTGGCACCGGCGGCGCCCGAGACCTACACCTACCGCCAGTTGCTGACAGAAAGCGACATCAACCTCAGCGTGCTGAACTACGTCAGTGGTGCGGTGCGCCGTGACACCGGCGGCGAAGTGTTCGACCTGCTGGACACCAAAATCACCTTCAACCTGCGCGCCATTCACGACATGTTCCTCAATGACGGCGTGAACATTGGCAAGCCGCTTAGCGCGCTGTGTGAGGTGATCGCGCATTACCCGTGCGACGTCTTGCTGCTGACCGGTCGGCCTTCGCGCCTGCCCGGCGTGCAGGCGTTTATCCGGCAAAACCTGCCGTTGGTGCCGGGGCGCATCGTACCGATGCAGAGCTACCGCACGGGCGGCTGGTACCCGTTCCACAAAAACGGCTTGATCGACGACCCGAAAAGTACCGCAGCGGTCGGCGCGATGCTCTGCCTGTTGTGTGCCAACCACAGTGTTCACGGCTTCTACTTCCGTGCTGACAAGCTGGTGCCGTACTCGACCATCAAACACATCGGAGTCATCGACCTGGAGAACAGCATCCGCGACCGCGACGTGCTGTTCCGCGATATCCGCACCGAGCGCGGCTGCATCCAGCTGGCCGGGGACAGCGAAGAAGAACAGGCGGTGACACCGGCCCTGGCCATGCCTTCGGCCATCCGCCTGGGCTTTCGCCAGTTGAGTGTTGAGCGCTGGGCGGCCTCGCCGCTGTACAGCTTGAGCTTCACCGATGAAGGCAAACGCAAAATGGCCACCGGCACCCGGGATGGCAGCGGCGCCGTCGCCAGCGTGCGCTTCAAGGTTGCGAAGAACCCGGAAACGGCCAACGCCGGGCTGGTCAGCGACCAGTTGGAGGTGCGCAGCGTGACCTCCAACACGGCGGAGCGCCTGGACAAAAATGACGTACACCTGCAGCTCAACACCCTGCTGGTGTCGAGTCTGGGGGACAACACCTATTGGCTCGACAGCGGAACAGTGAAGCACTCATGAACGAACTGACCCCGGAACAAAAAGCCCTGTCTGCTCGTTGGGCAGCCGTTCATGCCGGTGCAGCCAGCGCCCTGGACTGGATTGAGCAAACCCGCCCGACAGCGCCGAGCCTGGACGGTCAGGCCGATGATCTGAGCTATGACCTGCACCGCGTGCGCAACGAGGCGGCGAACCATGAGCGTGCCGCCACGCGGCCGATGACCCTCGGCTTTTTTGGCATCTCGCAAGCGGGCAAGTCGTACTTGATCCTGTCGCTGGCCGCTGGCCAGAACGAGCGCCTGGAAACCATGATGGGCGGGCGCCGTGTCGACTTCCTCAAGCACGTCAACCCGGCCGGTGTGGGCAAGGAAGCAACGGGCCTGGTGACGCGCTTCAGTCGGCACGCCAAGGCCTCGGATGACGATCAGTACCCGGTCGAACTCAAGCTGTTGGGCGAAGCCGACCTGATCAAGATTCTGGGTAACTCCTGGTTCAAGGACTTTGATCAGTCGCGGGTCACCTTTCGCATCACCGACGAGGTGATCCAGGCCGCATTGAAACCCTTCGAAGGGCGTGAGAACGGGCCTGTGCTACCGGGCATCAGCGCTGACGATGTGGTCTCGCTGTGGGACTACTTCAAAACCAGTTTTGCCAACGCTGTCAGCCTGCTCGACCACGCCTATTGGCCGCGCGTGCTCAAGCTCGCGCCGCGCCTCACGGTGGCAGAGCGCACGCAGCTGTTTTCGCTGTTGTGGGGCAATGAGCCCGCCCTGAAAGACGTCTATTCCTCGCTGGCCGGCAGCCTGCACCAGTTGGGGCTGCCGGCGACCGTGTTCGCACCGCTGCACGCGTTGTTCCGCCTGGATGACAAGGGCCGTGAAGTGCAGAGCGACAGCATCATGAGCGTGGATATTCTAGCCCGCTTCGGCACCGCCAAAGACCACCCGATCGACGTGCGCCCACTGCTCAACGGGCAGTTGCAAACACCGCGCAGCGTGCTGGTGTCGCACTTGGCGGCGCTGACCTCGGAGATGACCTTCCGGCTGGTTGAAACCCCCAAAGACCCGATTGTGAATGAGGTCGACCTGCTCGACTTCCCCGGCTATCGCGGGCGCATGTCGCTCACCGATTTTTCCAAGATCAGTGACCCGGCGTTGAGCGAAGGCGACAACCCGGTGTCGCAGTTGATCCTGCGCGGTAAAGTCGCGTACTTGTTCGAGCGCTACACCGACAACCAGGAAATGAACGCCCTGGTGCTGTGCACCAACTCGAACAAAGGCATCGAAATCAACGAAATCGGCCCGGTCCTGACCCGCTGGATTGAAAACACCCAAGGCGCGACCCCCAAGGAACGCGCCACCCGCAGCAGCGGTTTGATCTGGGCCATGACCATGCTCGACCTGCGGATCAACGCCATGGTCAAGATGGCACCGGGGCTGCGTCCCGACAGTTGGGGCGGGATGATCCAGTCGGCGATGACCGAGCGCTTTGGCCGTCATGACTGGCTCAATGACTGGGCCGATGGCGTGCCGTTCAACAACACCTACCTGGTGCGCAAGCCTCACGAAGATTTCGTCTGTGTGGGCTACGACAGCAACCGCCTCGAAACCGGCATCCTGCCGGAGTATCAGCCGGTGCTGGATGACATCGGCGGCGCGTTTGAAGAAGCGCCACAGGTCAAGCAACACTTCAGCCAACCTGCCCAAGCCTGGCAAGCGGTGCTGGGCGGCGACGGTGGCATGACCCGCATCATCTCGGGCATCCGGGCGGTTGCCAGCCTGGACTTCAAACTCCAGCGTCAGCGTGAGCGGCTCGAAGAATTGCTGACCTCGTTCACCACCCAGGGCGTGTCCGAATGGCACATGCCCGACGGTGATGGCGCCATTGAAGCCAAGCGCGCCCAAGCGCAAATGATCTATTCGGGCCTGCGCCTGCGCGGCCAGAAGCTGGGTGATTTCATCAGCCATCTGCAACTGCCGGTGGCCGCCGTGCGTGAGTTGTACCTGAGCGGTGAATACGATAACGAGGCGCTCGTCGCCCCGGCCGAGGTCGAGCCAGACGCGGCGCCCGTTGCGCCGGTCAGCAGTGGCTGGGCGTTTGACGACGGCTACGACGATGAGCCGGTCAGCGGCAAGGCCGTGAAGGCCGATGCGCCTTTGGCCAAGCCCCAAGGCCCGCAAAACAGTGCCCAACGCTTCGCCCGTGCCGCGTTCAACATGTGGATCGCGCACTTGCGCCACTTGAGCAACAACACCGGTTTGCTGGCGCTGCTGGGCTTCGACAAAAAGCTCATGGATGCCGTGGTCGCAGAAGTGATCGTGGGGGCCTATCGCGCCCAGGTACTGGAGCAACTGAGCGCGGCTGTCGCCAAATGCTCAGAAACCAACGCGCGCCGCGAACGGCTGGCCGAGCGCCAAGTGCTCGAAGTGCAGATCGTGCTGCGCGACTTTGTGTCCTGGTTTGGCTATTTCACCCAGCCCGCCACGGAACGCCCAGCCAGCCGCGCCCGCCATGGCAACCCGGTGTTTGGTTTCTACGCGCCGGTCAACACCGCCCCGGCGCAGGCATCGCACGAGTCTGAGCCTGAACACTACCTGCCGACACTGCCCGAACAGGTGGGCATGCCCGCCATGACCTTTCTGACGGACTGGATGTCGGCCCTGGCGGCCATGACCGAAGCGAATGCCGGGCATGGCGCGGGCAGTGAAATAACCCCTGAGCAAAATGAACGGCTGGGCCACGTGCTCAAAGCCTACAAGGCGATTTAAGCAATGCCGATTCGAGTCAATTTGCTCGCGTTAGAGCCACACGCCCACGGTTACGCCCGTCTGGTGATCAAAGGGTGGAAGGGGTCGCAGCAGCAGTTGGAGTTCACCCTCCAGCGCAACAGCGACGACCACTACCTGCACGAAGGCCAGAAGTGGAGCAACAACCCCTTCTGGTTTCAGGTGCCGGAGTTCCCGCTGGCCGCCGATGGCAAGAGCCTGGAAGTGCTGGTTGGCCCGCAAATCGTTGACACGCTGCTGGAAGGCAGCGTCGACACCACGTTCAGTTTCGTGCTCAACGAGCCCGCGACCGGGACCAAGGATCACGGCGTGGTGCTGCCCGGCCGCGACGTGACCTCCAGAGCCGCTGGCGATGAAAAGGCTGCGCCGCCGGTATGGAAAGGCATCATTCTGGCCGATGTGGTGGGCAGCGTGCCTGCACCGGCCGCGCCCGTTGAAGCGCCGCCGGTGGTGGTTGCTGAACCCGCGCCAGAGCCTGCCCCTGCCCCGGAGCCGGTGATCGAGCCGGTGGCGGCGGTGGTTGAACCCGTGCGCGTTGAGCCAGCCCCGGCTGCGCCAAAGCCTGCGGCAGCGGGCAAAAAGAAGGCCTGGCTGATCCCGTTGATCATCGCCCTGCTGGCAATCATCGCCGCCGGGGTCTTTTTCTGGCTCAAGAATCCGGCAACCGACACCGTCGCAAGCCCGGCCCCAACGCCTGCCCCGCTGCCGACGGGCGCCGAAGCCTGCACGCTGGAAAGCATGAGCACGTTGCCTGAGCTGACCTTTGTTCAGACCTGCATCAAAAAGTCGCCGGGCAGCGCCGAGTTGCTGGAAATCATCAACGTCGCCAAGGCCAATAACCATTGCGGCATTGCCCAGCGTCTGTACGCCAACCGTGCGCAAGCCGGGGACATGCAAATCGCGACCGCCTACGCCCATGAGTACGATCCGAAATTCCATCAGGCCAGCCAATGCTTTGCTGAGCCTGACAAGGCGACGGCCGCGTACTGGTACGAAACCATCCTCAGCCACGAGCCTGAGAATGCGCAAGCCAAGGCGCGTTTTGAGGAGTTGAAACCGTGAGCCGTTTTGCATTCGCTGCCAGCACCTTGCTGACGTTGTGCATGGGCAGTTCGCTGGCCCTCGCGGACGACAAGCCGCTGATTCAGGAAGGCAAGAAAACCCTGTTTCAGCGCGTGCTGACCACGCCGGGTTGCACACTCAGCAGCAGCGCGGGCGGTGCTCCGGGCGCCGCGCAGCCGACGTTCAGCCGTTTTTACGTGTACGAGCGCGCCCAGGCGGCGAATGCCGAGTGGCTCAAGGTCGGCCCGGACAGCTTTGGTAAAACGGTGGGCTGGCTGCCCGCTGCGTGTACCACTGACTGGAAAATGCAGCTCACGCTGGCCTTCACCAACCCGGCGAACCGCGACCGGCTGATGTTCTTCAAAGACCGCGCCACCCTGGAAGGCATCCTCGATGCGCCAGACCCGGTGAGCAAGGTCGCGCCACTGCGGGCCAAGCTCAAGCAAGGCACGCTGGCGCCCGGCGTGCTGGCCCAGGAGCCGGAATTCTTTGTCGACCTGCACAAGCAGTTCTACCTGCTGCCGGTGCTGAGCGGTGAAGAAGTGATGACCGAAGAAGGCTTTCGCACGCGCCTGCTCAATGTCGCGTCGGTGAGCAAGGCAGACGACAAAGCCCAGCCAGCAGGCGCCGCCGCAACACCCGATGCGGGTGCGGCCAAGGCTGGTCAGTTGAAGGAATTCAGCGCTGCGGTGGTGTTCGTGATCGACTCCACGATCTCCATGGACCCGTACATCGAGCGCACCCGCGAAGCGATTCGCAAGGTCTACAAACAGATCGAAAACGAGAACCTGGGCAATCAGGTCAAGTTCGGTCTGGTCGCATTTCGCTCCAACACCAAGGCCGTGCCGGGCCTGGAATACGTGAGCAAAATGTACGCCGACCCGAACAAGGTCACCGGCAGCGAAGACTTCCTGGCCAAGGTGGCGGACCTCAAGCAGGCCAAAGTGTCGAGCAAGAGTTTCGATGAAGACGCCTACGCGGGCGTGATGCACAGCATCGACAAAGTCGACTGGTCGCAATTTGGCGCCCGTTACGTGGTGCTGATCACCGACGCCAGTGCGCTGGACGGTGATGACAAACTCAGCACCACCGGCATGAGCGCCGACCAGGTGCGGCTTGAGGCGGCCAACCCTGGCGTGGCGATTTACACCCTGCACTTGAAGACCCCGGCGGGCATCAAGGACCACGCCAAGGCTGAGAGCCAGTACCAGAACCTGTCGACCTATCCGGGCACCAATACCTCGCTGTACTACCCGGTCAACGCCGGTGACGTGCAAGCCTTTGGTCAAAAAGTAGACGCCCTGGCCAGCGCAATTACTTCGCAGGTCAAAGCCGCCTACATGGGTGAAGACGCCATTGGCAGCGCGCTGAACGCCAAGCAGGACGTAACGCCCAAAGACCCGGCCCAGCAGAAAATGCTCGATGACGCCGCCTTGATCGGCCATGCCATGCAGCTGGCTTACCTGGGCGAAAAAACCAACAGCCAGGCACCACCGGTGTTTCAAGCCTGGATCACCGACCGCGACCTGATCAAGCAAAACATCCCGACCACGGATGTGCGGGTGTTGCTGACCAAGTCGCAACTCAGCGACTTGAGTGACGTGATGAAGCAGATTCTGGATGCCGCCAACGAAGGCCTGATCTCACCGACCGAAATGTTTGATCGCCTGCGTGCGGTGGCCGCGACGATGGGCGCCGATCCGAATCAGTTGAAGCAGAACGGCAACGCCAAGCTGGCGCAAATGGGCGTGCTCGGTGAGTACCTCGAAGACCTGCCGTACCAAAGCGAAGTGCTCAACCTGGACGAAGAAACCTGGAAAAGCTGGGACGGTCTGGCGCAAGAGAAATTCATTCGTAACCTGAGCACCAAGCTGCGCCACTACCAGCGTTACAACGCTGACGTGGACCGTTGGGTGGCCTTGGCCAATGACAGCGATGCGCGGGACAACGTGTACCCGGTGCCGCTGGAAATGATGCCTTAACGAGACGCCCATGCTCGATATCCAGGACATGCTCGTGCGCCGTGGCAGCGGCGCTCAGGCGCACAGCGTGCGTTTGCCCGCGTTGCAGGTGAAAGCGGGAGAGATCCTGGCCATTACTGGCGAGAGCGGGTGTGGCAAAAGCACCTTGCTCGAAGCCATCGGTCTGTTGTTGCAACCTGTGGAATTGCGTCAGTTCACCCTCGGCCCAAGCCGGCACGAACCCCACGCCCCCCCGCTGGACATTGCCAGGTTACTGACCAGCAACGACCAGCCCGGCCTTTCAGAGGTGCGTTCGCGGCACTTGGGTTTCATTCTGCAAAGTGGCGGCCTGCTGCCGTTTTTGAGCGTGCGCGACAACATCAGTTTGCCCCGGCGCTTGCTCGGCATGCCCGCTGCCAGCGAGCAGGTAGACCGCGCCGTTGACGCGCTGCGCCTTACGGGGTTGCTCGGTAAATTGCCGCAGGCTTTGTCGATTGGCGAGCGCCAGCGCGTGGCCTGCGTGCGGGCCATCGCCCATGAACCGCAATTGCTGCTGGCCGATGAGCCCACGGCATCCCTCGACCCGCACAGCGCCCGGCGCTTGTTTGAATTGCTGTTGAGCCTGGTCAACGAATTGGGCTTGAGCGCACTGGTGGTGTCCCACGACTGGGCGCTGGTGCGTGACTTTGGTTTGCCGCGACTGGGGGCGATCAGTCGTCAGGGAGAAACTCGCTTTGAAGCCATGGATTAGCCGCCTCGGCCTGCTCGGCTCGCTGGCAGTCGAAGACCTCTGGCATGACCGCAAGGTGTCGTTTTGCATCGCCGCGTCGCTGGTGGCGGTGATCGCTCCGCTGTTGCTGCTGTTCGGGCTCAAGCACGGTGTAGTCAGCCAGTTGCAAAACGAGCTGCTCAGCGACCCGCGCAACCTTGAAGTGAAAATGCTCAGCAGCGGCAATTACGACACCGCGTGGATCGAGCGCTTGCGCCAGCAGCCCGAGGTCGGTTTTGCCATTGGGCAAACCCGCTCGCTGAACACTCAGGCCGACTTGTTGATGGGGCTGCAACGCTTTGTCGAAAACGCCGAAATCATCCCTACGGATGCCCACGATCCGCTGCTGAATCTGGCGCAAAGCCGTTTGAGTGGCAACCAAGTGATCCTCAGCGCCCGTGCTGCGCAACGCTTGCAGGCCACGGTCGGCGACAGCGTGCGCTTGCGCGCGCCGCGTCGTCTGGACGGCATCAATGAGCGTGGCGAGTTGAATCTGGAGGTGGTGGCGGTACTTGATGCGGCCCGCTTTGGCCGCGCTGCCGGATTTGTCGCACCGCCGTTGTTGCTTGAGCTGGAGCGCTTTCGCGATGGTTATCAGGTGCCCGCGTTTGGCCTGGACAGCGGCAAACCCCAGATCGACCTCAAACCGCTGTATGCCCGTGCCCGCGTGTATGCCCGCGACATAGACAGCGTGGCGCCGCTGGAGCGCTGGCTGAACCAGCAGAACATCGAAACCTCCAGCCGCCTGGCGGAGATCGACAACGTTAAAGCCATCAACCATGTGCTGGGGCTGATTTTCGGCGTGATTGCCGGGGCGGCCTTGATCGGCTGCATCGCGTCGATGATCGGTGCGTTTCTGGCCAACATCGACCGCAAGCGCAAAAGCCTCGCGGTGCTGCGCCTGTTGGGCTTCAGCAGCCCGGCCGTGGCCGGTTTTGTCATCGCCCAGGCCATGCTTCTGAGTCTGGTCGGCTATGTCGGCGGGCTGGGGTTTTATGGCGTGGGCAGCCTGCTGTTTGACCACCTGCTGGGCAGCAGCCAGGCCACCGGCACATTTGTTTGTCACATCACGGTCTGGCACGGGCTGGCGGCCCTGCTGATCGCCTTGTTGGTCGCCGCACTGGTCGCCGTTATCGGCGCAGTGCGGGCCATCAGCATCCAACCTGCGGAGAGTTTGCGTGAGCTATAAACGTGTGCTGTTGCTCGCATCCCTGAGCTGTGGTTTTTGGCTCAACGCGTCGGCGGCGAGCTGGGACGAGAAGTTTTACAACCCGGCCCCTGACGCCAATGACGTGGTGCTGCCGATGCCGTGCGACGGCGCGATGGTGTTTCGCAAGGTATTCATCCCGGTCACCGGGCCGCTGGATGACTACCCGATCAACATCGGCCAGGACAGCGCCGAGTGGGGCTATGTCGAGCAAAAGCGCCCGACCTTTATCGCCGGTAGCTTTACAGGCGCCAAGGGTGACAAGTCGCGTTACTACCTCATGGCCAAGTACGAGATGAGCCAGTTGCAGTACCAGGCGCTGACTGACGAAACCTGCCCCACGCCGTCGAACAAACTGCGCTTGCCGCAGGTGGCGATCAGTTGGGTGCAGGCCATCGAGGCGGGCGACAAGTACAACCTGTGGTTGCGCAAAAACGCGGCCGCCAAACTGCCCAAGGAAGACGGTGCGCTGGGCTTTTTGCGCCTGCCGACTGAAACCGAGTGGGAATTCGCTGCCCGTGGCGGGCTGGAAGTGGGCGCGGCTGAATTCAGTGACTCGCGCTACCCGATGCCAGAAGGCTTGAACGCCTATGAGTGGTTCGGTGGCGCCCAGTCGTCCAACGGCAAATTGCAACTGAGCGGCCTGCAAAAGCCCAATCCGCTGGGCCTGCACGACATGCTCGGTAACGCCGACGAGATGATGTTTGAGCCTTTTCGCCTGAACAAACTGGACCGCCAGCACGGCCAGGCAGGCGGCTATGTGGTGCGCGGCGGCAACTACCTGACCCCGCAAGCCGACTTGCGCACGTCGTTGCGCAAGGAAGAGCCGTACTACAACGCTGACGGCCAGGTGAAAAACAAAACCACCGGCCTGCGGCTGGTGATGGTGTCCCCGACCCTGACCTCGCGTGAGCGGGTGGGCAGCATCGAGCAGAGCTGGAAAAAGCTCGGCAGCGGCCCCCAGGAAGGCGAAAAAGGCACCGTGCAGGAACTCAACACGCTGGCCCAAGGGGTTGAAGACAAGGCCCTCAAAGAGAAGCTGCAAACCCTGGAAAACCAGTTGCGCGCCAGCAACCAGCAACAGGAAGAAACCCGCGATCAGGCGATCCGCGCGAGCCTCAACCTGGGGGCGTTCCTGTGTACCAAGATGCTCGATGACGGCCAGTACCTAGACTTCCTGCAGAAAAATTACAGCCTCAACTGCGAGTCCGAAGACAAGGACCCGAGCTGCGACATGCGCAAGGGCAAGCTCGATGAGCAGAAAGACCGCCTGCACAAGCTCAGCCGCTACTACGCCAGCAGCCTGGTGGAGTCAGCGTCCTTGTACGGCCAGCCGCTGCTGGAGGCGCAAGTGCCGGTGATGGAAGAAATCATCAGCCAGAACAAACAACTGCAAGAACTCAAACCGTATTTGCGCACTCATTGGGCCAATCAAAAGACCTACCTGCAAAAGCAGAAGATCGACACTGACGCCTGGTTGAAGAGCTGCAAATCGGTCACCCCCTAAGCCCACTACATGCTTCAACAAGGAGAAATACGATGATTCGCAGCCTGTTGGCCTCTTCTCGATACCTGATGTCTTTCATGCTCATAGCCGGCGTGCTGTTGAGCGGCTGTGCGTCCACGGGCAGCAACTCGCTGGGCATGGGTGCTCCGGCGCCGGACCCGCGTTTGACCCAAGGCACGGATGCCCAGTTCTTTAGCAAGTCGGGCTATCAGGCGTGTGCGATGGGCGCGGGCGCTGCGGTGCTGGCCTGTGTGCTGGGCAACCCCGGCAACAAGGCGGTGTGCATGATCGCGGCGGGTGTGGCCGCCTGTGGCGTGGCGATGGGGGCTAACTACTACGTGGATCAGCGTCGCAGCGAATATGCCGACACCAATCAGCGTTTGCAGAAGTACAACAGCGACGTGCAGTTGGACACGCAAAAAGTCGTGATGCGCACCGCCACTGCGCAGCAAGTTATTAACGATGACAAAGCGCAGGTTGAGCAGATCAAGCGCGATTTGGCGAGCAAGAAAATCGACCAGGCCCAGGCGCAAAAGCAGATCGCGAGCATCGACAGCAACATCGACCAACTGCGTCTTGAAGTTAAAAACATGCAGAGCAAAGTCACCGGCTACAACGAGGCCATGAAAGTTGAGCGCAGCCAGGGCGCCGGCCCTGAGATCCAGCAAATCGACGCCAACATCGCCAAGATGAACGAGAAAGTCGCCAGCCTGCAAAAAGAAGTCGATGGCTTGTACAGCCAGCGCTCCGCGATCACCTTGGGTTGAAGCCATGAACGTACGATTGTTAGGTGTGGTGGGGACGGTGTTGGCGTTGTCCGGTTGCGCCACCCAGCCGGGTGAGTGCGATGCCGGTAATCGCGACGCCGGTCTGTTCACCAAGGTGAACTGTGATGCGGGCGGTGGCTACCGTGCGCAGATTCAGCAAAACGAACTCGCATTGGCCCAGTCGCAGCAAGAAAACGCGATGTTCCATCAGGTCTACGAGGACATTGCCGCGCAACAAGCTGCCTCCCGGGCCAACGTGAAGGCGCAGCAACAGGCCCAGGCGACGCTGAACCAGTCGCTGAATAAATTGCTCGGCTCGCTCAAGGCGCGCACCGGCAACAAAGCCCAGGTACAGCAGCAGATCGCAGGTCTGGAGCAACAGCTCAAGGCCGCGCAGGCTGCACCGGTGAGTACCTCGGACCCGGCGCAGATGGCAGCCAAGCAGCAGGAGCTTAATGCGCTGCATAAGAAAGTTAACCAGCTGCAATTCAGCCTCGGTTACGAGTAAGCCGTGCAGGCCAGACCGTCGGCGGCCCAGTGCCGCCGACACTGTTTTCAGGAACCTAAACGATGCAGCGCATTACTCGGGATGAGCACGCCAGCCCCACGGGGCCAGGCGCGCTAGAAGCTAAAATCGCGCTGATCCTCAAGCACTTCCCGCCGTCGGTGGCGAGCGTTTACGCGATCCCGCGGATCGGCAGCGGCCAAGTGCTGGAGTGGTGGAGCGAGCTGGGTGGCCAGCCCACACGTTTTCATGACTTGAGCGAGGCTCAGCAGGCGGCCTTGCTGGCGCGTTATCACCAGCGCCAAGCCAGCCTGGGCTTGTTGGCCGATGAGCTGGTTGCGCGCGGTGAGGCCGAGCAAGCGGCCAGTTTGCGCGGGCTGATTGGCCCGCCGGACCTCAACAACCTGTACAGCATCAACGGTGATCCGGTGGTGGTGCGTTGGGGCCTCAAGCCGCCTGCGCCTGCTGCGGTTACACCGCCCGCTGCTGGCCCGCGACCTGTGGTAGTGCGACGGCTGTGGCGCGGTTGGCCGTGGCTGTTTCTCGGGCTGTTGCTGTTGGGCCTGTTGCTGTGGGCGCTGTGGCATTGGCGATTGCCGCCGATGAACCTGTGGTCGAACTCAAGCAGCTACGCCTGCCGCGTCAAAGCGCCGAGCCATCAAGAGTTGCCGCCTGAGTTTGTGGTGATTCTGGACACGTCGGGCTCCATGAACCTCAACATCAACGCGACCAAAGCCGATGAAGACTGGTACTTCGGCACACGGCCGACACCGGACGATGACGACCCGCGTACGGTCAAAATCTTCAGCCCGAACACCCGTCTTGATGTGGCCAAGGCGTCGTTGTCCCGGATGATCAACAACCTGCACCCGGACATCGACACGCGGCTGATGACCTTCGCCGGGTGTTTTCAACAGCCGGATCATGGCGTGTTCACCGCGGCTCAGCGGCCACAACTGATTGCAGGTATCCAAGGGTTGCACGCTAACGAAGGCACGCCTTTGGCGGCCAGCCTGAAAAAAGCCGCGCGCAAGGTGGATGGTCGTGACCGGGATGCGGTGATTGTGATGTTCGTCGACGGCGACGATGGTTGTGATCAAAACGTGTGCAAAGTGGCGCAGGACATCGCCATTGAGCAGCCGCGCTTGCACGTCAACGTGGTCAATATCGGCGACAGTTCGCTGTCCAACTGCATTGCTGAAAACACCGGCGGGAGCATTTACTCCAGCCGCAACGCCAGTGATTTGGCCGATGCGCTACAAGCGGCAACGCAGGCGGTATCGGAGTGTGAGTAAACGAGGTAGCCGGATGTGTTCAAAGCATCCGGCTTCCATTGCGCCGATTGCGGGCTTATCAGTGCTGCAAGATCTTGGACAGAAAGCTGCGAGCGCGGTCTGAGCGCGGCGCGCTGAAGAACTCTTCTGATTTCACGTCTTCAATAATCTCGCCACCGTCCATAAACACCACGCGATCCGCCACTTTGCGGGCGAAGCCCATTTCGTGGGTGACGCACATCATGGTCATGCCCTCGCCCGCCAGTTCAACCATGACGTCCAGGACTTCGTTGACCATCTCCGGGTCCAGCGCTGAGGTTGGTTCATCGAAGAGCATGGCGATGGGGTCCATGGCCAGCGCCCGGGCAATGGCGACGCGCTGCTGCTGACCGCCCGACAACTGAATGGGGTACTTGTGGGCGTGGCTTTTGAGCCCTACCCGTTCAAGCAGCGCCATGCCTTTTTGGGTTGCCGCGTGGCGGTCTCGGCCCAAGACCTTGATTTGCGCCAGGTTGAGGTTGTCGATGATGCTCAGGTGCGGGAACAGTTCGAAATGCTGGAAGACCATCCCGACCTTGGCGCGCAAGGTGGGCAAATCGACGCCCTTGCCGGTTACCGGCTGGTTCTCGATGAAGATATCGCCCTCTTGCACGGGCTCCAGACCGTTGACGCATTTGATCAGGGTGCTCTTGCCTGAGCCGGAGGGGCCGCACACCACCACCACTTCACCGCGGGCAAGCTCAGTGGTGCAGTTCTTCAAAACCTGGAAGTTGCCGTACCATTTGCTCAGGTTGTTCATCTGGATCATGCGGTTTTCCCTACGTTTGTTTTCAGGCGTTTGCTCAGGCTGGACAGCAGGTAACAGATCACCAGATAGACCAAGGCAACGAATAGATACAGCTCGACCAGACGCCCGTCACGCTGCGCGAACTTGCTCGCGGCACCGGTGAAGTCGGCGATGGACAGTACGTACACCAGTGAGGTGTCTTGAAACAGAATGATGGTCTGGGTCAGCAACAGCGGCGCCATGCGCCGCAGGGCTTGCGGCAGGATCACATAGAACATCGCTTGCGTCGGGCGCAGACCAAGGGCCGCCGCCGCTTGCTTCTGGCCGGGGCTGATGCTCTGGATGCCGCCGCGAATGATTTCGCTGTAGTACGCCGCCTCGAACATGCAGAACGTCACAAAGGCCGTGACCACCGGGCCGATCTGCACGGGGCGTTCAGTGCCGAAGGTCATTTGCAGCAACAGCGGCATCAAAAAGTAGAACCAGAAAATCACCAGCACCAGCGGGATGCTGCGCATGACCGTGACGTAACCCAAGGCAAAGCCACGCAGTACGCGGTTGTGCGACAGGCGCATGATGGCCAGCAGGGTGCCCGTGATGATGCCCACCGACATGGCGACAAAGGTCAGCAACAAGGTGAATTTAAGGCCGTTCCACAGGGCGGGCATGGCCCGGACAATAACGCTCGGATCTAAATCAAACATGACTACCTCGTCGCGCCGCGAATGGTCAGGGAACGTTCGATATGGCCCATGACGAAGGTCACCAGCAGCGAAATGACCACATAAATCAGGGTCGCCGCGCTGAATGCCTCGAAGGTGTTGAACGAGTATTCACTGATGTTGCGCGCTTGCGCGGTCAGCTCCATCAAGCCGATGGTCAGCGCCACCGATGAGTTCTTGAGGGTGTTCAACGCCTCGGAAGTCAGTGGCGGGAAGACCACGCGGATCGCTTGTGGCAACAGCACTTGAAGGTACATCTGGTAGGGCCGCAGGCCCAACGCCAACGCCGCACCGCGCTGCCCGTGCGCCACCGATTCAATGCCGGCCTTGAACAGCTCCGAAAGCTTGGCCGAGGTAAACAGGGTCAATGCCACCACCGCACTGAAAAATGACGGATAGGGCAAATCCTGTTTGAGGTAATCCCCGGCCGAAACGGGTAATAACTCGGGCAGGACGAAGAAGCAGATGAACATCTGCACCAGCAGCGGAATATTGCGAAACACTTCGGTGTAGAGGTTGCACAGCCACACCACGGGGCGCAGCGTGGTGGTGCGCAGGGTGCCCACCAAACCACCGATCAAAAACGCCAGGATGAACGCCGCCAGTGTGGTGGCCAACGTCCAGCTGGTGCCGGTAATCAGCCAATGCAGATACGACGAAGACTCTCCGGGAGCGTGCTCCCAAAAAATACTCCAGTTCCAGTTGTAATCCATGAAGCACCAACCTTTGAAAGGAGATAGAGGTCGTTGCACACTCTGCTCCCGGCCAACCAAGCGCCTCCTTGTCTTTGACTGGCTGGAATCAGAACGCTTGAGACGGTGGAATCAGACGCCGGTGTCGTTCGGGTGGGCGATGGCTTTTATCAAGGCATCACTCATCGGCAGGTTGATCACGATGTCTTTGGGCGGGATGGGTTTGAGGAACCATTTCGGATAAATCGTATCGATCTCGCCAGAGCTGTACAGCTGGCTCAAGACGCCGTCGGCGAAGGTTTTGAACTGCGGGTCGTTCTTGCGAATACCGATGGCATACGGCTCGGCAGACATAGGCTCGGGCAGCAAGGTGTAGGCATTCGGGTTGCGGCTTTGCGCGATGGTGGCCATCAACTGCACGTCGTCGTTGATGTAAGCGACGGCGCGGCCGGTCTCCAGCATCAAGAAGGCTTCGCCGCTGTCCTTGGCGTTGAGGATCTTCAGGCCCAGGTCTTTTTCGCGGTTGAGGTTTTTGGTGATCCACTCGCCGCTGCCGCCGGTAATGACCACCACGGCCTTGCCTTTGAGGTCGGCAACACTGGTAAGCCCGGAGGCTTTCTTCACCGCATATTTGGCGCTGGCGACATAGCTGGTGAACAGGAAGCCGATTTGTTTCTGACGCTCAACGGTGTTGGTGGTGACGCCGCATTCCAGGTCAATGGTGCCGTTGATCAGCAGAGGCGTGCGGGTGGCAGCAACCACCGAGACGTACTGGGTCTTGAGGTTGGGTTCGCCGACTTTAACCTTGATCTGGTCCACGATTTTTTGGCACAGCTCGATGCTGTAGCCGATGGGTTGCTGGTCATCGTTCAGATAAGAAAAAGGCAAAGAGGCGTCACGGTACCCGAGGGTAACGGTGCCTGATTCCTTGATTTTTTTTAAGGTTCCGGTGAGGTCTTCAGCCTGAACAGCGGTGCACAGACAAGCACCGACAATAAGGGCAAGCAGCTTTTTCTTGTGATCGAACATGGGGATCTCCGACTATTTTTATGGCAGCTTTTGCACAGCAAAGGACGAAGGTTTTAGCGCAAGGCTGAAAGGGCTTCGTTGATACGGATGACAGCTTTTTTTATGTGGTCGCGAGAGGTCGCAAACGACAGCCGAAAGTACCCTGGCAGGCCAAAGGCCAAGCCCGGTACGACAGCGACTCCAGCGTGATCGAGCAGATACGCAGACAGTTCAACATCATCGCCAATGACTTGCCCTTGAGGGCTGACGCGGCCCAGCAACTGGCTGCATTCGGGGAAGGCATAAAATGCACCGGCGGGCGCGTCGATACGCAAACCGGCGCATTCACGCAGCCCCTCGACCAACAAGCGGCCGCGCTCGGCGTACTCGCGGGCGCTGCTGGCGACGAAGTCTTGCGGGCCGTCCAGCGCGGCGCGGGACGCTTCTTGAGAAATGGCACTTGCGCCTGAGGTGCTTTGCGACTGGATCTTGCTGACTGCTGCGATCAGCGCTTTGGGCCCTGCGGCGTAACCGATGCGCCAGCCCGTCATGGCATACGCCTTGGCCACGCCATTGATCAACAAGGTGCGTTCGCGCAGTTGCGGGCATGCGGTGGCGAAGGAGACAAAGGGTTGGTCAGCCAGCAACACGTGCTCGTAAATCTCGTCAGACATCACCAATACATTGGGGAAGTCCTCCAGCACTTTGCCCAGGGCTTGCAGCTCGGCTTCGGTGTAAATGGCGCCGCTCGGATTGGACGGTGTGTTGAGGATCAGCCAGCGCGATTTGTCATTGAGTTGGGCGCGCAATGCCTGCGGGCTGAGCTTGAAGCCGACGTCGATGCCGCAGTGCACCACGCGTGGGGTGCCGCCATTGAGCGTGACAATATCGGAATAGGACACCCAGTACGGCGCCGGGATGATGACCTCGTCACCGGCTTCGAGGGTGGCCATGAACGTATTGAAAATGACCTGCTTGGCGCCGTTGCCGACACTGATCTCATCAACGCTGTAGGTCAGGCCGTTTTCGCGCTGCAGTTTGCGCGAGATCGCCTGGCGCAGGGCGAGCGTGCCTTGGGGGGCGGTGTAGCGGGTATGGCCGTCACGCATGGCCTGGCAGGCCGCGTCGATGATATGCGCAGGGGTGTCGAAGTCAGGTTCGCCCAGGCTCATGTCGACAATATCGCGGCCTTGGCTGGCCAATTCTTTGGCGCGCATGGAAATAACCATGCTGGGGGACGAAGAGATCTGTTTGACGCGCTGGCTTTCGAAACTCATGAAAATACCCGCCTGTTGTGGAGGTTCGTAGAGAGTCACTCTACGCCTACTATTGTTGTACGACATGGTATGACAACGAGATCTGTTTTCGCAATCGGCAATCTGCATTGAAATCAGGAAAAATACGAGCGTCTGCTGATTTATTTGAGGTGCGGTCTGAATGACTTAAAAACTGAAGGGGATCCTCAAGGACGGGCAAACAACAGGACCTGTATAGGTAAGTGCGGGAGATTGAACAGGTGATAAAAGCGAGACGGCATTCGTGTTCTTGAGCGTTTCAAATTCATGTTGTACGATGACATACGACATCAGCACGGGCTGACGTCTTTCTGAAGCGTATTACTCAGGGTGTTCGAATAATGAATCCACAAGAACTGAAGTCCATCCTCTCGTCTGGCCTGCTGTCTTTTCCGCTCACCGATTTCAATGCTCAGGGTGATTTTCACCGTGAGGGCTACATCAAGCGCCTGGAATGGCTGGCCCCGTATGGCGCATCGGCCCTGTTCGCGGCAGGCGGCACCGGTGAGTTTTTCTCTCTGGCGGCCAGTGAATACTCGCAAGTGATCAAAACCGCGGTCGATACCTGCGCCACCAGCGTGCCGATTCTGGCCGGTGTCGGCGGCTCTACCCGTCAGGCCATCGAATACGCGCAAGAAGCCGAGCGCCTGGGCGCCAAAGGGCTGCTGTTGTTGCCGCATTACCTGACCGAAGCCAGCCAGGACGGCGTGGCCGCCCACGTTGAGGCGGTGTGCAAGTCGGTGAATATCGGTGTGGTGGTCTACAACCGTAACGTCTGCCGTTTGACCGCGCCGCTGCTGGAGCGCCTGGCAGAACGCTGCCCGAATCTGATTGGCTACAAGGACGGCTTGGGCGACATCGAACTGATGGTCTCGATCCGCCGTCGCCTCGGCGACCGCTTCAGCTACCTCGGCGGTTTGCCGACTGCAGAAGTCTACGCCGCAGCGTATAGAGCCTTGGGCGTGCCGGTGTATTCGTCGGCGGTGTTCAACTTCATCCCGAAAACCGCGATGGAGTTCTACCACGCCATTGCCCGCGAAGATCACGACACCGTGGGCAAGCTCATCGACGACTTCTTCCTGCCGTACCTGGACATCCGCAACCGCAAAGCGGGCTACGCCGTGAGCATCGTCAAGGCCGGGGCCACCATTTCTGGCCATAGCGCAGGCCCGGTGCGCGCCCCGCTGACCGATTTGTTGCCGGAAGAATACGAAGCGCTGGCGGCGTTGATTCACAAGCAAGGCCCGCAGTAAGCGTTCAGTGCGCCTGTAGGAGCGAGCTTGTCTCGCGATCTTTTTAAAAAATCAAAAGATCGCGAGGCGAGCTCGCTCCTACAGGGGGGGAATTGTCATATCCGGTATCCATTCCCCGCCACCCTTGGCTCATGATTCGCGCAGGATGCGTGCTTTGCGAACTCAAGGAATGAGTCATGTCTCTGGCGATTGTGTATAGCCGCGCCCAAGTGGGCGTCGAGGCGCCCGTGGTGACGGTCGAAGCGCATCTGGCCAATGGGTTGCCCGCGCTGACCTTGGTCGGGCTGCCGGAAACCGCGGTCAAAGAAAGCAAAGACCGGGTCCGCAGCGCGATTATCAATTCCAGCCTGGAGTTTCCCGCGCGTCGTATCACCCTCAATCTGGCGCCCGCCGACCTGCCCAAGGACGGCGGGCGTTTTGATTTGGCCATCGCGCTGGGCATTCTGGCCGCCAGCGGGCAACTGCCCATCAAGGCGCTGGAGCAAGTGGAGTGTTTGGGTGAGTTGGCGCTGTCGGGGGCCATTCGGCCCGTGCAGGGCGTGTTGCCTGCCGCATTGGCGGCGCGGGCGGCGGGCCGGGTTTTGGTGGTGCCGCTGGCGAACGCCGAGGAGGCATGTCTGGCCTCGGGGCTGACGGTGATCGCGGTCGAGCATTTGCTCCAAGCCGTGGCGCATTTTGCTGGCCGCGCGGTGATTGAACCCTATGTGGCCAGCGGCCTGCTGCACGTGAGCAAACCGTATCCCGATTTGAGTGATGTGCAGGGCCAACTGTCGGCCAAGCGGGCGCTGTTGATCGCCGCCGCAGGCAGCCACAATCTGCTTTTTACCGGGCCGCCGGGCACCGGTAAAACCTTGCTGGCCAGCCGCCTGCCCGGTTTGCTGCCGCCGCTCAACGAGCAAGAGGCGCTGGAAGTGGCGGCCATCCAGTCAGTGGCCAGCCATGTGCCGCTGAGCTGCTGGCCGCAGCGCCCGTTTCGTCAGCCGCACCATTCGGCCTCCGGCCCGGCGCTGGTGGGCGGCGGCTCAAAACCGCAGCCTGGCGAAATCACCCTGGCGCACCACGGGGTGTTGTTTCTGGATGAACTGCCCGAGTTCGACCGTAAAGTCCTCGAAGTGCTCAGAGAACCCATGGAATCTGGTTTTATCGTGATCGCCCGTGCGCGGGACCGCATGCGCTTTCCGGCGCGCTTTCAACTGGTCGCCGCCATGAATCCCTGCCCGTGTGGTTATTTGGGGGAGCCGACGGGGCGCTGTCGCTGCACCCCGGAACAGGTCCAGCGCTACCGCAACAAACTCTCCGGGCCGCTGCTCGACCGGATTGACCTGCACCTGACCGTGGCCCGTGAAACCACCGCACTCAACCCCCCGCTCGCCTCGGCAGACACCACCGCCAACGCCGCTGGACTCGTCGCGGCGGCGCGCGAGCGCCAGTTACAACGCCAAGGCTGTACCAATGCGTTTCTCGACCTGCCCGGCGTTAGAGCCCAGTGCACCCTGACTGACGTGGACAACACCTGGCTGGAAACCGCATGCGAACGCATGACCTTGTCACTCAGGGCCGCGCACCGTTTATTGAAAGTGGCGCGCACATTGGCGGACCTGGAACAGGTTGAATCCATTGAACGCAAGCACCTGGCGGAGGCGTTGCAGTACCGGCCAGCCAGCGGCTGAGTGCTACGGTTTTACTGCCGTTGCTCCACCGCCGGTAGCTCCATCACCGCCACTTCATGCAGTAAAAAGTCACTCAGGCGGCGCAAGCGCTCGCCGCCGGGCCGGGTTTTGGGCCAGACCAAATAGTAGTTTTCGCCACTGGCCACTGCCGTGGGGAATGGCAGGCTCAAGCGGTTTTGGGCAACGTCCTCGGCCACCATCAGCAAGTCGCCCATGGAAATGCCGTAGCCGCGTGCGGCGGCGATCATGCCCAGTTCCAGGGTGTCGAACACTTGCCCGCCCTTGAGCGAAACCTGGCCGCTGAGGCCCATGCAATCGAGCCAGCGCCGCCAGTCCCGACGGTCTGGCGTAGGGTGCAGCAGTTCGGTGCCCGCAAGCCGCTTTGCGTCCCAGGGCTGTTCGTCCAGCAGGTTGGGGGCGCCCACCGGGATCAGCATTTCGGCAAACAACAACGTGGCCTCCCAGTCCGGCGGGAAGTGCCCGTTGCCCAGCAACACGGCGCAGTCGAAAGGCTCCTGATTGAAGTCCACATGGTCGATGTCCATCCAGGCGCTGGTCAGTTGCACCTCGTTGCCCGCCTGCAAGTGGCGAAAGCGGCTCAGGCGGGCCAGCAGCCAGCGCATGGTCAGGGTCGAGGGGGCCTTCATGCGCAAGATGTCATCTTCGGCGCGCAAGGTAATACACGCGCGTTCCAGCGCCCCGAAACCCTCCCGCACCCCCGGCAGCAACAGGCGGGCGGCTTCGGTGAGTTGCAGGGTGCGACCGTTACGCTGAAACAGTCGGCAGGCAAAATGTGCCTCAAGGGTTTTGATATGCCGGCTGACGGCGCTTTGGGTGATCGACAGCTCTTCGCCCGCACGGGTAAACGAACTGTGCCGGGCTGCTGCCTCAAACGCACGCAAGGCATAAAGCGGAGGAAGGCTACGAGACATGAGGATTATTCCTATTGCGCGACATATCTAGACTGTAAATACGTTAAGTAGCATGAGTATTAATCATGCCACTTATCTTTTTTATCCTTTTGCTTAAAACACTCAACACGCCGAGAATCAAGCCTTTCAACGCACACAAAGAAATCTGACCGATGACCAAACAGCATCCAGTACGTATCGAACTCTGGGCCATTTTGCGGCTGGCCGGGCCGCTGATTGCCTCGCAGTTGGCGCACATGCTGATGGTGCTGACCGACACCCTGATGATGGCGCGCCTGAGTCCGGAAGCCTTGGCCGGTGGCAGCCTCGGGGCAGCGACCTATTCGTTCGTGTCGATTTTCTGCATTGGCGTAATTGCTGCCGTTGGTACGCTGGTGTCGATTCGCCAGGGTGCGGGTGACATCGAAGGCGCGACCCGCCTCACGCAAGCCGGCTTGTGGCTGGCCTGGGCGCTGGCGCTGGTCGGTGCGCTGATGTTGTGGAACATCAAGCCGCTGTTGCTGCTGTTCGGCCAGACCCCGACCAACGTTGAGGCCGCCGGGCAATTTTTGCTTCTGCTGCCGCTGGCCTTGCCCGGCTACATGACCTTCATGGCTTTGCGCGGCTTTACCAGCGCCATGGGGCGGGCGACGCCGGTAATGGTCATCAGCCTGATCGGCACCGTGGCCAACTTCTTGCTCAATTACGCGCTGATCACCGGGATGTTCGGCCTGCCCAAGCTGGGCTTGATGGGCATTGGTCTGGTCACGGCAATTGTCGCCACCTGCATGGCGCTGGGCCTGGCCTGGCATATCAGCCGTCACCCGGCCTACGACGCGTATCCGATTCGCCAAGGCTTGTCGCGGATCAATCTGACTTACCTGCGCGAACTGTGGCGCCTCGGCCTGCCGATTGGCGGCACCTATGCGGTTGAGGTCGGGCTGTTTGCCTTCGCGGCGCTGTGCATGGGCACCATGGGCAGTACGCAATTGGCGGCTCACCAGATCGCTTTGCAGATCGTTTCGGTGGCGTTCATGGTGCCGGCCGGGATGTCCTACGCGATCACCATGCGCATCGGCCAGCACTATGGCGCCGCGGATCTGCTGCGTGCACGTCTGGCGGGCCGGGTTGGCATTGGCTTTGGTGCGGCGGTGATGTTGGGGTTTTCGGTGGTGTTCTGGTTCTGGCCGAACGAGTTGATCGGCCTGTTTCTGGACCACAGCGACCCGGCCTTCCGGCCCGTCTTTGAACTGGCTGTTAGCCTGCTGGCAGTGGCGGCCTGGTTTGAATTGTTTGATGGCACGCAAACCATCGCCATGGGCGCGATCCGTGGGCTCAAGGATGCCAAGACCACCTTCTTGGTCGGCCTGTTTTGCTACTGGGTGATCGGCGCCCCGACCGCCTGGCTGATGGCCTTTACCTTCGGTTGGGGCCCGACGGGCGTGTGGTGGGGCTTGGCTATGGGCCTGGCGTTTGCCTCGGTGGGCCTGACCTTGGCCTTCGAATGGAAGATGCGGCGCATGCTCAAGCGCAGCGCGGCGTAAGGGCGGAACCCTAATTGGCCGTTGCCGCAGCAATGGATATGTACATAAAAGCCTCTCTAATCAAGAGCACCCCTCACCCTAGCCCTCTCCCGAAGGAGAGGGAACCGATTGGGGGATGCTGAAGATACTCGCTGTCCTGTTTGATACGCGACAGCGCGGCGTCGAAGACGGGGTGGCAAGCTCCTACAGGGCTGCCTTCGACGCCGAGGCGGTGTGGGCCGCCGCCAAAAATGGGATCAGTTCAGGCATCGGCAGCGGTTTGCTGATCAGAAAGCCTTGCACTTGATCGCAGCCAAATTCGCGCAAAAGTGCCAATTGCGCGCGGGTTTCTACGCCTTCGGCGACCACTTGCAGGTTGAGGTTCTGCGCCAGGTTGAGCATGGCGTGGACCAGTTTGCGGTTTTCTTCGCGCTCTTCCATGCCGCCGACAAAGCTTTTGTCGATCTTCAGCAGGGCAATCGGCAGGCTGTTCAGATGCACAAACGATGAGAAGCCGGTGCCGAAGTCGTCCAGTGAGAAGCGCACGCCCAGCCGCCCCAAGGCGTCCATGGTCTGCTTGACCATGTCGCTGCGGCGCATGACGGCGGTTTCGGTCAGTTCGAACTCCAGCCAGCGGGCGTCGATTCCGTGCTCGGCGATCAAGCGGCTAAGGGTGATCAGCAGTTTGCTGTCCTGGAATTGGCGAAACGACAAGTTGATGGCCATGTGCAAGGCCGTCCAGCCGTTTTCACGCAGCACTTGCATGTCACGCAGTGCGCGCGAAATAACCCAGTAGCCCAGCGGCACGATCAGCCCGCTCTGTTCGGCCAACGGCACGAATTCGCTGGGCGCCAGCAGGCCGCGATCGCCATGGCGCCAGCGCACCAAGGCTTCGAGCCCGACTATGTGGCCGGTGTTCAGGTCCAGGCGCGGCTGGTAGTGCAATTCCAGTTCGTCACGGCGCAAGGCGCGGCGCAACTCGCTTTCGAGGTCGGCGAGGCTGCGGGCGTTGCGGTTAATGCGTTCATCGAACACGTGATACGTGCAGCCCTGGGTGCTTTTGGCCTGCTGCATGGCAATGTGCGCGTGCCACATCAACGGGTCGGCACCCGCGTTGGCGCGGGCATGGGCGATGCCCAGGCTGCAGCCGATCAACAGGCTTTCGCCGTCGATCCAGTAAGACTCGGCCATCACTTCGGTAATGCGCTCAGCCATCCAGGCCGCGCGCTCAGGGGCGCGGCGGGTGTCGATCAGCAAGGCGA
The DNA here is from genome assembly GCF_045830615.1 of Pseudomonas helleri. NCBI lineage: Bacteria > Pseudomonadati > Pseudomonadota > Gammaproteobacteria > Pseudomonadales > Pseudomonadaceae > Pseudomonas > Pseudomonas helleri. Next base: position 5,638,070 of record NZ_CP174501.1, read on the forward strand.
ATTCGTCGCTGCCCAAACGAGCCAGTTGATCGCATGCTTCGAGCCGGCTTTTAAGGCGCGCCACCACTTGCAAGATCAGGCGGTCGCCGGCCTGATGCCCCAAGGCGTCGTTGGCATGGCGAAAGTTATCGAGGTCCAGATGCCCCAGCGCGAGGCCGTGGCCATCATTTTCAGCCAGCCGCACGGCGAGCAGCGTTTGAAAGCCCTGGCGGTTGGCGATACCGGTCAGAGGGTCTTCTTTGGCCAGGCGGTGCAGCGTCTGTTCGAGGACGCCGCGTTCCTGCACGTGGCGCAGGCTGCGACGCAGCACATCGGTGGTCAACGTTGGGCGGACCCACCAGTCGCTGACACCCTGCGGCGGGGTGTCGGGCTCGGCTTCCAGCAACAAAACTGTGGATAAACGACATCGACCTGCCGCAGGTTGCAGGGCTGGGGTGGTGAGCAACAACGCGTTGTGCGTGTTTTCGAACAGGAAGCTGACCGACTCCCAGTTCGGGGCACACATCAACAGGGCCGCGTTTCCCATGGGCGCCAGACACTCGCGCAATAACGCTGCCCAAGTCGGCTCTTTGGCCAGTAGCAGCAAACGCAAGGGTTCGACAGGCGTAGACAAGCTAGCTCCCTAGACTCTGCATAAATTCAGGCGATGGGCATTATGACGTGCCATTACGTAATGGCAAATGACACCCGTTATCAAATACACCCAGCAAACGCTTATCGAACGACTGACTTAAACGGTCAGGTATCCTGCGGCAAAGTAGCAAAAGCGGCAAATTTAGATAGAGGGCTACGTCACACTGTCGCAGAGTGGCAGCAATATCTGCTCAGCCTGTTAAAATGCCCGCCCTTTTTGCAAGCGATCTTTAATTTCGTC